>CAWFBL010000001.1:0-362500 GCA_963814065.1 uncultured Pseudomonadota bacterium
CCACTGCTTCCCAAGCTAACAGCGTCCCAGACGAGCCCCACCCGCCGCCCCTCGATTGATACCGAACGGGTATCAAAACTCGCCAATCAATATATTGGACGAGGCGCTCTCTCTGTTGCGATCATCCCGCCATGGACCGCGACCGGTATCGAAATACGGTCGCCAAAAAAATGGGCAAGGGATGAGCGTCACCGAGGATCGACAAGATAGCCAGCAAACCGAAGCTTTCCGCAGCGAAGTCCGCGACGGCATGCGGATCGATTGGGACGTGCCGATCGCCATGGACGACGGCGTCGTCCTGCGCGCCGATGTCTTTCGTCCCGTGAAGGAAGGGCGGTATCCGGTCATCCTGAGCTACGGTCCCTACGGCAAAGGCCTCTCCTTTCAGGAAGGCTACAAGACCGCGTGGGATATCATGGTGCGGGACTATCCCGACGCCGCCGCCAACTCGACCAACAAGTACCAAAGCTGGGAAGTCGTCGACCCCGAAAAGTGGGTGCCCGACAACTACGTCTGCATTCGCGTCGACTCGCGCGGCGCCGGCCGTTCGCCCGGAATGATGGACCACCATTCACCGCGCGAGACCCAGGACTTCTATCTCTGCATCGAGTGGGCGGCCGCGCAAAGCTGGAGCAACGGCAAGGTCGGTCTCGCCGGGATCTCCTACTACGCCAGCAACCAGTGGCGCGTGGCCGGCTTGAAGCCGCCGCACCTCACGGCCATGTGCGTGTGGGAGGGATATTCCGACCGCTACCGCGAAGGCACGCGCCACGGCGGCATCCTCTCCACGTTCACGCGCAACTGGGCCGAAATGCAGGTGCGCGGCGTGCAGCACGGCCTCGGCGAGCGCGGCCCCCGCAGCGTCGTCACCGGCGACCTGGTCTGCGGACCGGAAACGCTGTCCGAGGAAGAACTCGCCAAGAACCGTCCCGACTTCTGGGGGGAGATCGAGAAGCGTCCCCTCGACGATCCCTATTACCGCGAGCGTTCCGCCGAATTCGACAAGGTCGAGACACCGTTCCTGTCGGCGGCCAACTGGGGCGGGCAGGGCCTGCACTTGCGCGGCAACGTCGAAGGCTTCGTGCGCTCGCAATCGAAGGAGAAATGGCTGGAGGTGCACGGCGGCTCGCACTGGGCGCTGTTCTACACCGATTACGGCGTCGGCTTGCAGAAGCGCTTCTTCGATTACTTCCTCAAGGGCGAGGCCAACGGCTGGGACAAGCAGCCGCGGGTGCAGCTCAATGTCCGCCATCTCGATCGCTTCGAGCCGCGCGGCGAGAACGAGTGGCCGCTCGCGCGCACGCAGTGGACGAAGTTCTATCTCGACCCCGCCGCTAAATCGCTCGACAGCAAGCCCGTCACCGCCAAGGACAAGCTGTCGTTCGAGGCGCTCGGCGATGGCATCACCTTCACCACGGCGCCGCTCGCCGCGGAGACCGAAATCACCGGCCCCCTGGCGGCCAAATTGCTCGTCTCGTCATCGACCAGCGACGCCGACCTCTTCCTGGTCTTCCGCATTTTCGATCCGCAGGGAACGGAAGTGGTGTTCCAGGGCGCGCTCGATCCGCACACGCCGGTCGGGCAGGGCTGGCTGCGCGCGTCGCACCGCAAGCTCGATCCCAAGCTTTCGACCTTCTACCGGCCCTTCCATACCCACGACGAACACCAGCCGCTGACGCCAGGCGAGATTGTCGAGCTCGATATCGAGATCTGGCCGACCTGCATCGTGGTGCCGAAGGGCTATCGCATGGCGCTGACCGTGCGCGGCAAGGACTACGAATGGGCCGGCGCGCCGGCGCATCTGTCGAACATCAAGAACCCGATGCGCGGCTGCGGGCCCTTCGTCCATATCGATCCCGACGACCGGCCGGCGGCTGTGTTCGGCGGCACGACGACGTTGCACTTCGATCGGGAGCAATCGCCCTATCTGACCGTTCCGATCATTCCCAAATCTTGAGCGGACGCGTTCGCGCGCCGCTCCCAGCAAAAATTAAACGACAAAGGAGGAACCACCATGAATGCAAAGCGTACCTTCTTGGCCATCGCGCTGGTGACCGGCGCTGTCGCGGCCGCAGGCGTAGCTTCGGCGCAGACCAAGGAAGGCGATCACAAGAGCGATCTGGCGCAGGCTTATCTCGACGGCAAGCTCAAGGTGCCGCTGCCCAAGATCACCTATGCCGGCAAGCCGATCGAAGTCCGCTTTTCGTCGTTCATCCCCGCGTCCGCGCCGATCTGGAAGGTGTGGCAGCCGGCGCTCGACCGCCTGAAGGCGGAAAGCGGCGGCAAGCTCTACGTCAAGCTCTATGCCGGCGGCGTGCTGCATTCGATGAAGGACGGGTTCAAGGCGGTGCGCGACGGCATTGCCGACCTGTCGCACTGCTATCCGTCCTACGAGCCGACCAGCTTCAAGCTGATGCCGGCGGGCGAACTGGCCGGCCTGTTCCCCAATGCCGTGGTCGGCTCGATGGTGATGACCGAGCTTTACCCGAAGTATTTCAAGAAGGAATACGAGGCGATGGGCGTCTATATGGCGCGCATCCCGATGACGCCGCCCTACGACCTGGTGTCGAAGAAGCCGATCGTGACGCCGAAGGATTGGCAGGGCCTCAAGGTGCGCACCACCGGCGGCATGATGGCAAAGCAGGTCGCCGCCATGGGTGCGGTGCCGGTCTTCGTTTCCACCTCGGAAGCCTATACCGCTTTCCAGCGCGGCACCGTCGATGCGGTGGCCGGCCACGATGGCGCCTTCATCGCCTTCCGCACCGCCGAGCCGGCAAAGGCCTGGACCAATTCGCGCTTTGCCGCGGTGGAAACGCCGCTCTGCATGCGCAAGGGCTTCTTCGACAAGCTGCCGCCCGACCTCAAGCAGCTGTTCTATGGCTGGCTGCAGCGCTGGAACCAGGCCGACGCGCAGCGCTGGTATGAAGGCTACGCCGCCACCGCCCGCCAGAAGATGAAGGGCATGGGCATCAAGATGGTCGAGCTGACGACCGCGCAGCGCCAGGCGGTTCTCGACACCATGGAGAAAGAGAACAAGGCGTGGACGGCGCAGATGGAGAAGAAGGGCCTGCCCGCCGACCAGTTGATCAAGGACATCCACGCGCTCTCCAAGAAGTACGAGGGCAAGAGCTGGGATGACCTGTTCATGATGTCGGTCAAAGAGCCGGTCAAAGGCATCGTCAACTTCTGATAGGACGTCGGCGCCCGCGCCCATCCGGGCCGGGCGCCCTCGCGACCGGGGACGGCGGTGTACGATCCTGCAAGCCGGCAAACGGCGGGCGCGCTGCAAAGTCTAAGCGGCTGGCTGCTCGTCATCACATGCACGCTCGGGCTGACTGGCGCCACGTTCGTCATCACGCTCGACGTCGTGCTGCGTTACGGCTTCAACGCGCCACTGTTGTGGAGCATGGAGCTCAACCAGATGCTGCTGCCGCTGCTGGTATTCGGCTGCATGCCTTATGTCTGGGAGCGCCGCGGCCACGTGCACATGGAAATCGTGGTCCAGCTGTTCCCGGAGCGGGGCATGGCGGCCTGCGATCTCGTCGCCGCGCTGTGCGGCGGGCTGTTCTCCGCGCTGCTGGCGGGCGGCATGGCGAAGAACGCGATGGACATGCTCCAGTACAATCAGCGCGGCGAATACGTTCCACTGCCGCTTTGGCCCTTCGGCGCCTTCGTCGCGGCGATCGGCGTCGTCATGACGCTGCAATTCGTCATCCACGGCATCGGCGCCTTCATCCGCTTGGTGCGCCGATGAGTGGGTCGCTGATCGGAGCGCTGGGCTTCGGTGCGCTGATGGTGCTGATCGCGCTCGGCGTACCGATCGGCTTCGCGATGGCGGCGGTGGGCATCGTCGGCACCACCGTGATGGTCGGCTTCACCCAGGCGATGTCTCAGGTCGCGCTCAATTCCTGGGAGAAGAGCACCGACTTCGTCATGTTCGCGCTGCCGCTCTTCATCCTCATGGGGCAGCTGGTGTTTCACCTGCGCATCGCCGAGGACCTGTTCAACGCGGTGCGGCGCTGGTTCGGCCGGCTGCCGGGCGGCATGGCGATCACGGCAGTCATCGCGTCGGCCGGCTTCGGCGCCGTCACCGGCGTCAGCTCGGCCTCGGTCGCCACCATGGGCGCGATGGTGATGCCGGAGATGCGCCGCTACAAATACGACGACGAACTGGCCACCGGCAGTCTGGCCGCGGCCGGCACGCTCGCCATCATGATCCCGCCGAGCATCCTCATGGTGGTCTACGGCATCTGGACCGAGACCTCGATCGGCGCCTTGTTCATCGCCGGCATCATTCCGGGTATCCTGCTCGCCATCGCCTTCTCGGGCGTGCTGCTGTTCCGCTGCTGGCGCAATCCGGAGCTCGGCCCGCTCGGGCCGCGCTGCACGTGGCGAGAGCGCTTCGAGTCGCTCACCAAGCTCAGCCCCATCCTCGCGATCTTTGCGCTGGTCATGGGCGGCATTTATTTCGGCGTCTTCACGCCGACGGAAGCCGCCGGCATCGGCGTGAGCGGCGTGATCGTCGTGGGCCTGGTCATGCGCCGGCTCACCTTCAAGGCGTTCATGCAGGCGGTGATCGACAGCGGGGTGACGACCGGCATGATCTTCGTCGTCATCATCGGCGGTCAACTCGTCGCCCGCTTCTTCGTGCTTACCGAGCTCACCCATTCGATCGTCGACGTCATCGCCGGAAGCGGGCTCAACTCCTACATGGTTATCTTCCTGTTCGTGCTGATGTACTTGGTCCTCGGCGCGCTGCTCGACGTTTGGGGGATGTTGATCCTCACCTTGCCGTTCACCTTTCCGATTGTCGTCGGCCTCGGCTTCGATCCGGTCTGGTTCGGCATCTTCGTCGTGTTGATGACCGAGCTCGCGCTGATCACGCCGCCGGTCGGCATCAACGTCTACGTCATGCACGGTATCGCCAAGGATGTGCCGCTCGGCACAATCTTCCGCGGTGTGATGCCCTTTGTCGTGGTAACGCTCATTTTCGTTGCATTGATTACCGCCTTCCCGCAGATCGTGCTCTGGCTTCCAAGGGTGGCAATGGGCTAAAACGACAGCGACCTCATCCGCGAGCCGGTCGCGACCTTGGACAAGAGACAGATCGAATATTTCGTGGCGATCGCGCGGCTCGGCAGTTTCCGTCGCGCGTCGGAACTGTTGCATATCGCGCAGCCGGCGCTGACGCGACAGATGAAGCGGCTGGAGCGCCGGCTCGGTGTCGATCTATTCCAAAGACAAGGGCGCAATATCGTCGTCACCGAGGCAGGGCGGCTGTTGCTCGAGCGCGGGCAGGGGCTGCTCGATGAATTCGCGCGCACCGAGGCCGATGTCGCGGCCCGCGCCAACGTGCCGAGCGGCACGGTCAGCATCGGGGCGGCGCCGTCGATCGCCCACGTTCTGTTCTCGCCGGTAGCCGCGCGCTATCGCACGCTCTATCCGCAGGTGGAGGTGCGGTTGTTCGAAGCGATCGGGCACCTCTGGGACTGGCTGGCGGAGGGCAAGCTGGACCTCGCGATCCTGCCGAATTGCGAGGCCTCGCCAAACCTGCCGTTCAAGGTCCGCCAACTCGCCAAGGAGCAGGTCTATCTTGTCGGCCGGCGCGACGACGCTCGCATGCTGGGGACGCCGTGTCTGCCCGCGGACATCCTCAAGCTGCCGCTTGTCATCTCCAGCCATCCGAACACGGCGCGTAAATGGCTGGAAGCCTACGGGGCCAAAACCGGGGCCAAGCCGATGGTCGCGGTCGAAACCGACAGCCTCTCGTTGCAGCGGGACCTGGTCGGCGCGGGCGCCGGATTTGCGCTATTGCCGCATTGCGCGCTCGAAGCGTTTCTGGGCGACAAAGCCATCAAAGCCGTGCCGGTCAGAGAGCTCATGATATCCCGGACCCTGGCCTGGCGGGCGGATCGTCCGCTCACGCCGGCGGCTAAGGGCATGCTCGACGTCATCTGTGACGAAGTGCAGAAGGCAGAAGCGGGCGGAAAACTCGGCGATTGACCCGGCCGGCCGCATGTGAGAACTGCCTTGCGCCGCGGCCCCCGATCCTGCCTCATTCCAGCCGTGGATGTCGCGCATTTGACCCGGGGTTGGCGACGGCACGCGAGATTTTAATCATACAATGACGGTCGACATCATCCGCAAAAGTCCGCTGCTTACGGCCGCCGCCATCGTGGCGGTGGTCGGGCTTGCCACCATCGGCGGCTTCTTCTTCTTTCAATACGTGCTCGGCTATCCGCCGTGTCCGCTCTGTCTCGAGCAGCGCAACGCCTATTACGTCTCCGTGCCGCTCGCCGGCCTGCTGTGGGTCGGCGCCGGCAATGGCGTCTCGCGCAAGGTGCTGCTGCTGGGTTTTCTGGTGATCGCCGCCGTCATGCTCTGGAATACCGGGCTTGCCGCCTACCATGCCGGCGTCGAGTGGAAATTCTGGCCCGGCCCGCAGGATTGCAGCGGGCCGATCAACAATTTCGGCTCCGCCGCGAACCTGTTGAAGAACCTGGAGCACATCACCTTGGTGCGCTGCGACCAGGCGGCGTGGCGTTTTCTCGGCCTCTCGCTTGCCGGCTGGGACGTGCTGGTGTCGCTCGGCCTCGCGGCCGTCGCGGCGTGGGGCGCCAGGAACGCCTTCGCCCAACGCAAGGCTTGAGCCGCACCGCGCGAGGCGCGGCGCTTGTCGGGACCCACGCGCTCTTGCCATAATTTGCCGGCCTGATTGACGGCAAGACGGCGCGGGGGGCGAAGGCCATGGAAATCCTGATCATCGGCGCCGGCATCGGCGGCCTGACCCTCGGCCTGATGCTGCACCGTGCCGGCATCGCCTGCCGCATCTTCGAAGCGACACCCGAGATCAGGCAGGTCGGCGTCGGCATCAACGTCCTGCCGCATGCCTCGCGCGAACTATGCGCGCTCGGGCTGGAAGACGCGCTCGCCAAGGTGGCGGTGACCACCCGCGAATTCTGCTTCTACAATCGGTTCGGCCAATTCATCTACAGCGAGCCTGCGGGACGTTTCGCCGGCTATGACGTGCCGCAGTTTTCCATTCATCGCGGCGACCTGCAGACGGTGCTGCTCGATGCCTTCGTCGCGCGCGCCGGCGCCGACAAAGTCATTACCGGCTGGCGCGCGACTCACGTCGACAACGATGTCGATGAGGCGGTCGTTCACTTCGAGGATTCGATCACCGGCAAGCCGTTGCCGGCGCAGCGTGGGACCGTGGCGGTGAGCTGCGAGGGCATTCATTCGGTGTTGCGCAAGCAGCTTTATCCCGGCGAGGGGCCGCCGAAATATTCCGGCGTCAACATGTGGCGCGGCGTCACCCGCTGGCAGCCGATCTTGTCGGGCGCCAGCATGGTGCGCGTCGGCTGGCATCATCCGGCCAAGCTGCTGATCTATCCGATCCGCAACGACATCGACGGCCAAGGCCGCCAGCTCATGAACTGGGTGGTCGATATCGAGACCCCGCAATACCAGGCGCGCGACTGGAACAGGCGCGGGCGGCTGGAAGACTTCATCCACGTGATGGAGGATTGGACCTTTCCATGGCTGGATGTGCCGCAATTCATTCGTGCCGCCGACGTGATTCTGGAATACCCGATGGTCGATCAGGATCCGCTGCCGCGCTGGAGCTTCGGCCGCCTGACGTTGCTCGGCGACGCCGCCCATCCGATGTATCCGCGCGGCGCCAACGGGGCGGCGCAGGCGATCCTTGACTGCCGCGCGCTTGCCGACGCGCTCAGCGCGGAGGGCGATCCAACCGCCGCGCTCAAGGCTTATGAGGGCAAGCGCCGGCCGGCCACCAGCGAGGTCGTGCTCGCCAACCGCAAGGCGCCGCCCGACGCCATCCTGCAGGAGGTCTACCGCCGCACCGGCGACAGGCCGTTCACGAGCATCGACGACGTCATCAGCCGCGAGGAACTGGTGGCTCTGTCGGAGAGCTACAAGCGGGTCGCCGGCTACGACAAGGAGCGGCTGAAGGCGCCCGGTTAGGGTATCAAAATACCCCCGAGCGGCGCGTTTTCCCAGCGCTGGCGCGGTTTCCCGCAAAACCTGTCCATGACCTTTTGGCTGTCATGGTGGTGCCTAATTTGACGTGCCAAAAGAGGCCCAGTTTAGAATCGGTCTAATGAGATAGCTTGTGGGGTGGCACGAATGGACGCCGGTTTCCCGCCAGGGGCCCTAAACGAAAACGACCACGAACGGAAAAGGCGCGCGTACATCCGGCGTCACCCTGCCTATCGTGGCCGTCAGCCGCTGGCCGGCGTTCCTGCCGGCTGCGACGGGAAACCGAGCTTTATCTGCTCCAGGTTCCCTTCTCGCCCTAGATAAGTATCCGCCGGTTTCGGCACAAGGATCAAAGGAAAATGACGACGAAGGCTCCAACGGCCGGCTACACCGGCACCGCAAGACTGCTGCATTGGCTGATCGTGGCGCTGCTGATTGCGCAGTTCATTTTCGGCTGGACCATGCCGCATATCGGCCGCACCGTGCCGGTCAGCACGCTGATCGATCTGCACGTCTGGTTCGGCGTGACGATCATATTCGTCGCCATCATCCGGTTGGCATGGCGTGCGCTCCATGCCGAACCAGAACCCGAGGACGGCCTGCCGCCCTGGCAGGTTGTTTCGGCGCGCGTGATGCACTGGCTGCTTTATGTGCTGCTGTTCGTGGTGCCGATCCTGGGCTGGATCAATGCTTCCTGGCGCAACATGCCTGTCACGTTCTTCGGCCTGTTTGAGCTGCCGAAGCTGGTCGCCACCCGCGCGCCCAATTGGGGCTTTACCGGCGATCTCCACGGCCTGCTGGCGGAATATGTGCTGCTGGTGCTGGTCGGCATTCACGTCGCGGCCGCGCTCTATCACTACTTCGTCCGCCGCGATGGCGTCTTGCAGCGCATGCTGCCGGGGGTGTGAGCGTTACTCGTACCTGAGCGCCTCGATGGGATCGAGGCGGGCGGCTTTGCGCGCCGGGTAATAGCCGAAGAAGATGCCGACCGCGGCGGAGAACAGAAAGCCGCCGGCGATCGCCGTGGCCGAAATCGGCGTCGACCAGCCCGCCACCATGGCGATGATGGCGGAGAAGGCGACGCCCATGATGATGCCGGCGACGCCGCCGGTCACGCTCAGGAACACAGCCTCCGCCAGGAACTGCAGCAGGACGTGCAGCCGCCGCGCGCCGATCGCCATGCGCAAGCCGATCTCGCGCGTGCGCTCGGTCACCGACACCAGCAGAATGTTCATGATGCCGATGCCGCCCACCACCAGCGAGATGGAGGCGACGGCGGCGAGCAGCAGCGCCATGATGCGGCTCGAGCTTTCGGCGGTCTCGGCGATCTGGCTCAGATTACGCACGGAGAAATCCTCCTCATCGCCGGGCTTGATGCGGTGGCGGCGCTTGAGAATCTCGGTCACCTGGGTGATCGCGGGTTTGACGTCGGCCTGGTTGTTGGCCTGCACGAAAATCTGGTTGACGTAGCCGGCCAGATGCGGCGTGAGACCGTAAGGGTTGGGCGGGTCCGGATAGATCCAGTTAAGCTGCGTCTGCGTCTGGTTGGGTGAGGCGACGCCCAGAACCTTCCGTTCCGCGGTGGTGAAGGGGATCATCACGAAGTCGTCCTGATCCTGGCCCCAGGGCGTCTGTCCTTTCGATTCCAATATGCCGATCACCCGCATCGGCACGTCCTTCACCTGGATCAGTGCGCCGATCGGGATTTGCAATTCGCCGTACAGTTTGGTCGCCACAGTCCGTCCGATGACGGCGACCAGCGCGGCCGAGGCCTCGTCTTCCGGCGAGATGTCGCGGCCGACATCGACGCCCCAATTGGTCATCTGCGGGTAATTGGGGCTGACGCCCTGGATCTGCGTGCTCCAATTCTGGTTGCCGGCCTGCACCTGGCCGCCTTGGCGGATGAGATAGCTGACCTCGCTGACCACCGGGCTCTCGTGCAGGATCGCCTGGGCGTCGGTGGTGGTGAGCGTGGAGGCGCTGCCCGATCCGCCGCGCATGCCTCCTCCGCCCCGGTGCGCGCCCGGCAGCACCACGACGAGGTTGGTGCCGAGCCGTTCGATCTGCTTGCGCACCGCCTCGTTGGCGCCCTGGCCGACCGCGACCATGGCGATCAGCGCGGCGACGCCGATGAAGACGCCGAGCATGGTCAAGGCCGAGCGCATCATGTTGCGGCGGATCGCCTGCACCGCGGCCGCCATGATCATCAGGCCGAAGGCCCAGGCGGCGTTGCGGCGCGGCGCGTTGGTGCCGCTCGGCCCGTTCGGACGCAGCGGCGCTAGGCCTTCGGCGGCGGCGCGGACGCCCGCCGCCGGCTTGTCCGGCTTCGGATTGCGCTTGTCGGAAATCACCTTGCCGTCGCGCATGGTCAGCACGCGGTCGGCGTAAGCCGCGATGTCGGCCTCATGGGTGACGACGACGATGGTGACGCCCTGTTCGCGGTTGAGCCGCGTCAGCGTCTCCATGATCTCGTGCGAGGTGCGGGTATCGAGATTGCCGGTCGGCTCGTCGGCGAGCAGCAGGCCGGGGCTGTTGATCAGCGCGCGGGCGATCGCCACCCGCTGCTGCTGGCCGCCGGAAAGCTGGCCGGGGGTGTTGCGCTCGCGGTCGCCGAGGCCCAGCAGTTCGAGCGCCTCGCGCGCCCGCTCGGTGCGCGAGGCGGCGCTGGCGGGGCCGGAAGCGGTGTAGAACAACGGCAGCGCCACGTTCTCCAGCGCGCTGGTGCGCGCCAGCAGGTTGAAGCTCTGGAATACGAAGCCGAGCCGCTCGCTGCGCAGTTGCGCGCGCTCGGGCTCTTCCAGCCCGGCTACGTCGGTGCCCTCGAAGAGGTAGCGGCCGCTGCTCGGCCGGTCGAGGCAGCCGAGGATCGCCATCATCGTCGACTTGCCGGAGCCGGAATGCCCCATGATGGCGACGAACTCGCCGGCCTCGATGGTCAGGCTGACGTCGTTGAGCGCATGCAGGTCGATGTCGCCGACATGATAGGTCCGCGTGATGTGCTCGAGCTTGATGATCGGTTCGGCCATGATCGGTCCCCGGCCCTAAAGCCGCAGGCGCGGCCCCGAAGCCGACCGGTTGCTGCTGTTGCTGCTGCTGCCGTTGCGTTGCTCGGCGATAATAACCTGCTCGCCCGGTTTCAAGTCGCCTTTGACGATTTCGGTGAAGCTGTCGTCGTCGAGACCGGCAGTCACGCGCACCGCCACCGGCTTGCCATCGCGCAGCACGTACACCCGTCCTGACCGTGTTCCGTTGGCGGTGGGCTTAGCCGTGACACCGCGCTGGCCACGCGGCCCGCGGGCGCCTGCCAGCCCTTCCGGCGAATAGCGCAACGCCTGGCTCGGCACCCGCAGCACGTTCTCGCGCTCGGCGGTGACGATACGGTTGGCCGCGGTCATGCCCGGCTTGAGCGCGAGGTCGGGATTATCGACACTCACCACCACGTCATAGGTGACGACGTTCTGCACGTTCTGCGGCGATTGCCGCACCTGGGTGACGGTGCCTTGGAAGGTGCGATTGGGAAAGGCGTCGACGGTGAAGAGCGCTTTGTCGCCTTCCTTGATGCCGCCGATGTCGCTTTCGCTCACGTTGGTGTCGGCCTGCATCTTGGTGAGGTCGGTGGCGATGAGGAACAGCGTCGGCGTCTGGAAGCTGGCCGCCACCGTTTGTCCGATAGTGACATTGCGCGACACCACGGTGCCGTCGACCGGCGAGACGATATCGGTGTAGCCGAGATTGATCTGCGCCGCGTCGAGCTGGGCCTGGCGCTGCTCGATCGTCGCCCGGTCGACACCGACCTGCGCGCGTGCCTGGTCGAGTCCGCTCTTGGCGTTGTCGAGCGCATCTTTTGAGATCGCATTGGTCGCCGCCAGCCGGACGTTACGGTCGTAGATCTGCTTGGCATAAGTGAGTGTGGCCGTGTCCTTTTCGAGCTGGGCCTTTGCCACGTCGAGATTGGCTTTGTTCTGGTTGACCACCGACTGATAGGGGCGGGGATCGATCTTGGCGCAGATCTGGCCCTTCTTGACCTCGGTGTTGTAGTCGCAGGTGACGTCCTGCACGACGCCCGACACGTAAGTGCCGACGATAATGGTGAGCACAGGATTGACCGTGCCGGTCGCGGTCACCGCGCGGGTTACGCTGCCGCGCGTGACGGCGGCGGAGGTGTAGCGGACGGTGCCGCTACTGCCGGCGTACCACCAAGTGGCGCCTGCGGCGGCGATCAGCACGAGCACCAACAGCCCGGCAATCAGCCAGCGCCCGCCGGAACGTGGCTTGGCCGGCGTCGGGCGCGGCGGCTTGGGTACCAAAACGATCGGCGGCGGCGCTTCAGGCCGTGCCGGGTCGGTTTCAACGGGTTGGCTCATGTAAATTTTTGCCCTTTCGAGCCTTGCATAGCGCAAGGGCGATGAGCCGCCTTTGACGCCGGTCAATTCCTGGCCAAGCCTTAAGAATCGGGCTGCCGCCCTCCCACAAAGGCACAAGGCGGCGACGCCATCGGGCGCCGCCGCCTTGCGGGTGCCGGGTCGGCGATCAGTTACGCCGCAGCGTGATGGAGGCGGTCATCCGCTTGCCGGCACCACGGGAATCCAGGCTCACCGATTGGTGGCTGCTGCGGGTGACCATGTTCAGCTCCGCCGAAAAGGCCGAGCTCTCGGCATGGATCTGCACCCGGTCGCCGCGCGCGCGGCCGATGGCGGTGCCGCCGATATTGTGGCTTTCCTCGCTCCAGCGCCCGGTCACCTGGTTGCTGGAATCGGCTTCGAAGCGGCCGGTGAGATCGAACTTGTAATTGTCGCTCTTGCAGCCAAGCCGAAGGTCTACGTCGTGGGCGCCGTTGAGCCGGTAGGTGGCGCTGCAGCGCACGCGTTCGGTTTTCTGGGTATCGCTGTCTTTGACGCGGATCACGCCAGTGCCCGACCAGCGGCCCGGGAAGCCGGCGAAGGGTCCCGATTCGGCCATGGCCGAAAACGCGCCGCCCGCCAGCAGAACGACAGTGCAGCCGACGGTCGCGGCATGGCGAAGCGAAAAATGGAAGAAACCGGCGCGCGGCATGATGAGCATCCCCTGTTATGTCGCCTCGTGGGCGATGCTCGTTAGTCGGTACGGGCGCGCGATCGGTTCAAACGGTCGGCGGCACCCTCGACTCAAAATGAGGGCACGGCAGGAACGACCGAATTGGCCGTTCCGCCGTGCCCGATAGTGCTCTTGCGACCGAGAGCCGGCGGAAATCAGCGCCGGCGGAGCGAGATCGACGCGCTCACGCGCTGTCCGCCGCCGGCGGCCGTGAGGCTGACCGATTGCCGGTGGCCGCGCGTATACATGCTCAGATTTGCCGTCAGCGACGGGCTGTCGGCATGGACCTGGAGACGGGTGCCGCTCGCCCTTCCGCTGACGGTCCCACCGACGCCGCGCGTGCGCTCGGTCCATCGTCCGCTGATGCGGTTGCTGGCGTCGGCCTGGAAACTGCCGGTCAGGTCGAAGCGGTAGGTGTCGCTTTGACAGTTGAGCTCGAGATCGATGTCTTGGCCGTTGCGCCCCCGGTAGCTTGCGCTGCAACGGATGCGCTCGGTGGTCTGGCTGTCGTCTTGGCCTTTGACGCGGATCACGCCGCCGCCCGACCAACTGCCGGGGAAGTCCGAAAACGGGCGAGAGCGGGCGGATGCCTCCTGCAGGGCCACGCCGCCCAGCAGAGCGAGCGCGCACCCGAGAACCAGGGCGCGGCGAAGTGAAAAGCGCGAAAATGTAGAACGCGTCATGTCAAACACCTCAACGGCTTTTGGGGGACATTTGATCAATTGGACATCCGGCCGAGGGCAGTGCTCGGAACACGGCCGCTAGGGCTCCAGTTCGGTGTCCCAATACAGATAGTCAAGCCAGCTTTCATGCAAATAATTGGGCGGAAACAGCCGGCCGTTTTTGTGCAGATGGTGCACCGTCGGCTGGAACGGCTGCTGTGACGGCCACATCTTGGCTTCCGCCGGTGTCTTGTTGGCCTTGCGCAGATTGCAGGGCGAGCAGGCGGCGACCACGTTGCCCCAGGTTGTGAGCCCGCCGCGCGAGCGCGGAATCAGGTGATCGAAGGTGAGGTCGTCACCATCGCCGCAATATTGGCAGGAAAAGCGGTCGCGCAGGAATACGTTGAAGCGCGTAAAGGCCGGGTGGGTCGACGGTTTGACGAAGGTCTTGAGCGAAACGACGCTCGGCAGCCGCATTTCGAAGCTGGGGCTGTGCACCGCGTGATCGTAATTGGCGACGATGTTGACCCGCTCGAGGAAGACCGCCTTGATGGTATCCTGCCAAGACCACAGCGACAGCGGGTAGTAGCTCAGCGGGCGGAAGTCCGCATTGAGCACCAAGGCGGGAAAACCGCTGGCCGAAACGTGGACGTTCAAGCGACTTTCCTCCACTTCCGTGAGGCTGCCGCCACGCAGCTAGGCCCTAGTAATAGGGCAGGGTGACAGGATTGTGAAGCGGGCACGGGAGGTTACCCCGCAAGCCCCCTATGCGGGGCCGCCCAATTGACGGGCCAGAAAGGCGCCCCCCTGGCGCAGGCCTTCCTGGTCGATGCCGTGGCCGAGGCCGGGCGAAATGTGCCATTCCGTCGGCACGTCGAGGGCGGCCAGCGTCTGCGCGGCGTGGAACAGCGCCTCGACCGGGATCACCGGGTCCTGGTCGCCGTGCACCAGCAGGATGGGCGGCCGGCTGCGGATCTCGGCGGCAAAGGCCTCCGGGTCGGCCGATTCGGGCATGGCCAGCAGGCCGGAATAGCCGACGATCGCGGCCGGGGAGACCTCGCGGCGCAGGCCCATATGCAGCGCCATCATGGTCCCTTGCGAAAAACCGACCAGCGCCAGCGCCGAGGACGGCAGGCCCTGGCGGGCGAGCTCCGCGTCAAGGAAGGCGTTGAGCCCGGGCGCCGCCATGGTTACGCCGTTCCAGCGTTCGGACGGATCGCGGAAGGTGAGGGGAAACCATTCACGGCCCTGCGGCGCTTGCCCGCAGGGGCGCGGCGCGTGCGGTGACACGAACGCCGCGTCCGGCAGCAGGCTGGCCCAGGCGCGCCCGATATCGATCAGGTCGTTGCCGTCGGCGCCATAGCCGTGGAGGAAGACGACGAGTTGTTTCGCTTGGCCCGAGCGCGGCGCCAGCCGCGGACCGTCGAGTTCAGCCATTCACACGTTTCCTTTTCGCTGATGTCTTCCTGGCGGCTTTCTTCTTGGGCGCTGTCTTCTTCTTGGTCGTCTTCTTTGCCGTCTTGCGCGCGGGCTTGTTCGCTTTCGCGGCCGGCTCGAGCGAAACGCCCTCGCGCCGCTTCACCACATGATAGTAGGCCCACAACAGATGCGCCGCCACACCGCGCCAGGGCCGCCAGGCTTCCGCGAGTTTGGTGAGCGCCTTGGCGTCGGGCCGCTTGCGCAAGTTGAACGCGATGCGTGCCGCCTCCTGCACGGCAAGGTCGCCGGCCGGAAAGGCATCGGCATGGCCAAGACAAAACAACAGATAGATATCGGCGGACCACGGGCCCACACCGTGCAGCGCGGTGAGCGCGACATGCGCGTCGTCTGCATCCATGTCGCCGACGGCATTGAGATCGATGCTGCCGCGCGCCACCGCCTTGCCGATCTCGCGGATCGATTTGATCTTGGGCGCGGAGAGCCCGAGCCGTTTGAGCTTGTCGGTGCGCGCCTTCAGCACTGTGTCATGGTGGAACGGATCGAAGGCGGCAAAGAGCCGCGCGCGAATGGCCGCGGCACTGGCGGTCGAAAGCTGCTGGCCGCAGACGATGGCGCACAGCCCGGCGAACCCGGCCTCGCGGCGGCGCAGGCCGAATTGCCCGGCCTTTTCCGCGACCGCCCGCAAGCGGGGATCGATGATGAGGAGCTCTGCCAATCCGGCGCGCAGATCGGTGTCGCTGTGGAGGAAATGGGTCATCGTGGTGTCTGCCCCGCAAATCTATCCGGCTGTCATCGCCCGCGAAAGCGGGCGACCCAATATTCACCGGCCTCTGTGATAGAACGCGCGGCCGGTCATTACCGGATGCCCCGCATGCGCGGGGCATGACAGCCGAGGCTTCATGTCGCCACCCGTTTTCCGATTTGCGCCGAGCCCCAACGGATACCTGCACCTCGGTCATGCCCACTCGGCGCTGCTCAACGCCGATATGGCGCGGGCGGCCGGCGGGCGCCTGCTGCTGCGCATCGAGGATATCGACCTGACGCGCTGCCGGCCGGAATATGAGGCGGCAATCTATGAGGACCTCGGCTGGCTCGGGGTGAATTGGGAGCAGCCGGTGTGGCGCCAGTCCGAGCATTTCGACGACTACCGCGCGGCGCTGGCGCGGCTCGACGCGTTGGGGCTGGTCTATCCGAGCTTCGAAAGCCGCGCCGAGATCGCCCGCCTGGTGCGGGAGCGCAAGGCGCAAGGGCCCTGGCCGCGCGATCCCGACGGCACACCGGTCTACCCGGGTGACGCCAAATCGCTCACCGCCGCCGAGCGTCGACGCCGCATCGACGAGGGCGCGCCTTACGCGCTGCGTCTCGACATGGCCGCCGCGCTGGCGCGAATTCCTTCGCTCACCTGGGCCGAGACCGGCGCCGGCCCCGACGGAGAAAGCGGCGAAGTCGTCGCCGATCCCGCAGCCTGGGGCGACGTCATCCTCGCGCGCAAGGATGCGCCGGCCGGCTACCACCTCGCCGTCGTGGCGGACGACGCCGCGCAAGGCGTCACCGACGTGGTGCGCGGGCAGGACCTGTTCCACGCCACCAGCGTGCACCGGCTCTTGCAGGCGCTGCTCGGCCTGCCGGCGCCGCGCTATCACCATCATCGGCTGATCCTTGATGCCGACGGCAAGAAGCTGTCGAAATCGTCCGCCGCCACGGGCTTGCGCGAATTGCGCGCCCATGGTGCGAGCCCCGCCGGTGTCCACCGCATGGTCGGGCTCGATTGAGCGCCGGTTCCGTGGCATGGTCGCGGGCCGGGCAGGGGATGCATGGCCAAACGAACAACCAAGAAGAAGCCGCGCCGCACGAGGCCGCCGACAAAGCGCCGCGCGCGGCGGCCTGCCAGGCCACCCTCGGCGCGCGCGGTCGAAGCCGCGCTCGCCGGCATCGCGCACGATATCCGCACGCCGCTCACCGGCATCGTGGCGCTCGCCGAGCTGCTGGCCTCCTCCGACCTTGGCCAGCGCGAGCGTGACTGGGCGAATACGATCCGCAGCGGCGCCGATCATCTGGCCGCGCTCACGACCCTGATCGTCGACGCCGTCAAGGCGGAGGCCGTCGGGCTGACCGTGCGCCACGAGCCGTTTTCGCCGAGCGCGCTCGCCGAGACGGTGGGACAGGTGCTCACCGCCCGCGCGGCCAATAAGCAGGTCAAGGCGGAGATCGATATCGCCTCCGACCTGCCGCAGTTGGTCGCCGGCGACGCCTTGCGGCTGCGGGCGGCGCTGGAGAACCTCGCCGACAACGCGGTGAAGTTCACCAACGAAGGATCGGTCCGCTTCCGCGCGGCCATCGAACCGGCCGCGCGCAACCGGCTTCGCCTCGTCTTCACGTTCGCCGACAGCGGCATCGGCATGAGCGCGGCCGAATTGAAGCGGCTGTTCCGCCCGTTCACGCAGGCGAACGAGGCGGTCGCGCGGCGCTATGGCGGCGCCGGCCTCGGTCTCGTTTTCGTCAAGCGCATTGCCAAGGCCATGGGCGGCGATCTCAAGGTCGACAGTAAGCCGGGGGAGGGCAGCACGTTCCGTCTTGCCGTGCCGGTCGACCGTGTGGCTGCATCACCGGCCGCGGCAGGCGAGGCACCGAGCGCAACGGCGCGCGCGCTTACGATCCTCTGCGCCGAGGACAACCCCTATGGCCGCGTGGTGATGAACACGATCCTGCGCGAGCTCGGCCACAAGGTCGATTTTGTGGAGAGCGGCGAGGCGACGGTAAAAGCCGTGGCACAGGGCGGCTATGACGCAGTGCTGATGGACATCACGCTCGCCGGCCTCGACGGTATCGCGGCGACACAAGCGATACGCGCGCTGCATGGCCCCGCGGGCGCCGTGCCGGTGATCGGCATTTCCGGCCGCGGCGATGCGGCCGACGAAGAGGCCGCGCGCGCCGCCGGCATGAACTTCTATTTCGTGAAGCCGGTGAGCCCGGGGAAACTGGCGCAGGCGCTAAGCGCCGCCGCCGCTCGTCCCCGCGAAAGCGGGGACCCAGCGGCTGCAAATTGAGGATTACGATTTGGCTCCCGGATTCCCGCTTGCGCGGGAATGAACGGAGAATGCTTTAATCTCCGTGGCTCAAACTCTAAAGATTTGTCGCGCCGTTCTTCCGCTCCACGATCTTCACCAGATCCGACATGATCCGGTTCAGCTCAAAATCCTTCGGCGTGTAGACCGCGGCGACGCCCGACTTCTCCAGCGCGGCGGCGTCCTCGCTCGGGATGATGCCGCCGACCACCACCGGCACGTCGATGCCGGCTTCCTTCATGCGGCCGACCACGTCCTTGACTAGCGGCATGTGGCTGCCCGAGAGCACCGACAGCCCGATTACGTGCGGCTTCTGCTCGCGCGCGGCGTCGACGATCTCCTCCGGTGTGAGGCGAATGCCCTCGTAGACCACCTGCATGCCGGCGTCGCGCGCGCGCACCGCGATCTGCTCGGCGCCGTTACTATGGCCGTCGAGGCCGGGCTTGCCGACCAGGAAGGTCATGCGCCGCCCCAGCTTGCGCGAGACGCGGTCCACATCGGCGCGGATGTCGTCCAAACCTGTAACGTCGTTGCGCATGGCGCGGCCGACGCCGGTGGGCGCGCGGTATTCGCCGAAGGCCTGCCGCAGGGTCCAGCCCCATTCGCCGGTGGTCACGCCGGCTTTGGCGCATTCGATCGAGGCCGGCATGATATTCCCGGTACCGGTCGCGGCGCGCTTCAGTTCGGCAAGCGCGGCCTTAACCTTGTCATTGTCGCGCGCGGCGCGCCAGGCTTTCAGCTTTTCGATCTGCCCGCGCTCGGCTTCTTCCGACACGGTGATGATGGCATCGGCGGCGTCGGCCAGCGGCGACGGCTCGGTCTCGATGTATTTGTTGACGCCGACCACGATGTGTTCGCCGCGCTCGATGGCTTCCAGCCGCGCCGTGTTCGACTCGACGAGCTGGTGCTTCATGTAGCCGCTGTCGACCGCTTTGACCGCGCCGCCCATTTCCTCGATGCGCTTGAGCTCTTCCTTCGCTTCTTTCTTCAGCGCCTCGACTTCGCGCGCGATTTCGGTCGAGCCGTCGAAGATGTCGCCGTAATCCAGCAGGTCGGTCTCGTAAGCCAATATCTGCTGCATGCGCAGCGACCATTGCTGGTCCCACGGCCGCGGCAGGCCGAGTGCCTCGTTCCAGGCCGGCAACTGCACGGCGCGGGCGCGCGCACCCTTCGACAGCGTCACCGCCAGCATCTCGATGAGGATACGGGCAACGTTGTTTTCCGGCTGTTGCTCGGTCAGTCCCAGCGAATTCACCTGCACGCCGTAGCGGAAGCGGCGTTGCTTAGGATCGCTGACGCCATAACGTTCGGCGGTGATCTCGTCCCACAGTTCGGTGAAGGCGCGCATCTTGCACACTTCGGTGATGAAGCGCAGCCCGGCGTTGACGAAGAACGAGATGCGCCCGACCACTTCGCCGAACTTGTCGTCCGGCACCTGGCCCGACGCCTTCACGGTATCGAGTACGGCGATCGCGGTCGCGAGCGCAAAGGCGAGCTCCTGCACCGGCGTCGCGCCGGCTTCCTGCAGATGATAGGAGCAGACGTTGATCGGATTCCATTTCGGAATCTCTTTGGTGGTGAACAGGATCACGTCCTTGATCAGACGCATCGACGGCGCCGGCGGAAACACGTGGGTGCCGCGCGAGAGATATTCCTTGATGATGTCGTTCTGGATGGTGCCTTGCAGGGAAGTGCGCGGTGCCCCCTGCTCGTCGGCCACCGCGATGTAGAGCGCCATCAGCCATGCCGCGGTGGCGTTGATGGTCATCGAGGTATTCATCGCCTGCAGCGGGATCTGGTCGAACAGCGCGCGCATGTCGCCCAGATGGCTGATCGGCACGCCGACCTTGCCGACCTCGCCCTTGGCCAGGACATGGTCGCTGTCGTAGCCGGTCTGCGTCGGCAGATCGAAGGCGACCGACAGCCCAGTCTGCCCCTTGGCCAGGTTCTTGCGATAGAGCGCGTTGGATTCGGCGGCCGACGTATGGCCGGCGTAGGTGCGGAAGATCCAGGGTTTGTCGCGCATGAGGGTGCCGCCTGTAGCGGACAGTTTGGCGCAGTCTTTGTTGCAATGCAATAAGAGCCGTGGCGCCGGGAAATCCGTCCCGGCGACCGACGCCTGCCTTGGCGGTGCCCCCGAAGAACGAAGGCCTTAGGCCCGTTTCACCAGCCCGATAATTACCAGCAGGATCACCGCCCCGATGGTGGCGTTGATGATCGAGGCAATGATGCCCCCGCCGATGGCGATGTGCAGCGTTCCGAGCACCCAGGTCCCGATGAAGGCACCGACGATGCCGACAATGATATTGCCGATGAGGCCGAAGCCGACGCCTTTGACGATGAGGCCGGCCAGCCAGCCGGCGATGGCGCCGACGATAATCAGGATGATCAGTGCTTCCAGTGCCATATCGCCCTCCGCTCGATCGCGGCTTTGCCCCGGCGGCGCAGCCCGTCGATTCCGCTCAATTCAACAGGAAACCTCTACGCGGGTCGATCCACCCGCCACGAACTGTGAACAGGCTTGTCTGACAGGCCGATGACGCGTTTGTTGGCGCGACGCCGTCGGTCTTGGCAAGTTAAGGCACGGTGTTGACGAGGGATTTGCGTAGCCGTGACGACGCCGACGCCTAAACTCAGCCTCGCCGAAGTCGTCGCCATCGGAATCGGCGGCATGATCGGCGGTGGTATTTTCGCCGTGCTGGGTCTCGCCATTGCCCAGGCCGGCCATGCGGTGCCGGTCACGCTTGCGATCGGCGGCGCCATCGCGCTTCTGACCGGCCTGTCCTACGCCCATCTCGGCCTCGCCTTCCGCGGCGATGGCGGCAGCTTCACCTATATCGAGCACGCCTTCGACCGGCCCGGCCTGGCGGCGGTGGCGGGCTGGCTGTTGGTGGCCGGCTATGTCGGCACGCTCGCGCTCTATGCCACCGCCTTCGGCGCCTATGGCGAAACGCTGATCGACGGCAGCGGCACGCCGGGCGCGATCAGCGACGGCCTCGCCACGCTGGCGCTGGTCGGCTTTCTCATCGTCAATCTCGGCGGCGCCAAGACCTCGGGCGCGACCGAGCTTGCGGTCGTCGCCATCAAGCTTGCCATCCTCGCCGCCTTTGCCGCCGCCGGTCTGCACACCGTTCAGGCCAGTCACTTGCAACCGCTGTTCGACCGCGGCTGGCTGACGCCGTTGACGGCCGCGGCGCTGATCTTCGTTGCCTATGAAGGCTTCGAGCTCATTCCCAATGCCATCGACGAGATGCAGGACCCCACGCGCAATCTGCGCCGCGCGCTCATCATCGCCATCGTGCTGACCACCGCGATCTACATCACTGTTGCGATCGCGGCTTTGGGCAATCTGTCGGCGGCGCAGATCCAGCACGATCAGGAATACGTGCTGGCGGTGGCGGCGCGTCCGACCATGGGCCAATTCGGCTTCGTGCTGATCGGTATCGCCGCGCTGCTCTCCACGGCTTCGGCCATCAACGCCACGCTGTTCGGCGCCGCGCGGCTCGCCATGGTGATGGCGAGCGAGCACGCGCTGCCGCATGTATTCTCGCTGCGCGAGCGCGTGCACCCGGTGCCGTGGTTCGCGCTTCTGGTGCTGACGGCCGCCGCGCTCGGCTTTGCCCTGGCCGCGCCGTTGACCATCATCTCGACCTTCGCCAGCGCAACCTTCCTGCTGATCTTCTTCGCCATCAATCTGTCGGGCTGGCGGCTGCGGCGGCGGATCGGGCTCGCGGGGTTGTGGCCGCTTGCCGGCGCCGCCGCCACCGGCGCGGGCTTCCTGCTGCTGATGGGGCGCACCTATGTCACCGCGCCGGGGAGCCTGTGGTGGATCGTCGGTTTCTATGCCGCGGCCGGCCTCGTCGAGGCGGTGCTGGTGCTGCGGCGGGGGCCGCGCACGCATTCGGCCGCCTGATTCCAGCCTTTGGCGCCGTTGCCGCGGCCCTATCAAGCCTAGGTTGATGTTGCGCCGCAATATCGATTGCGGCACACTGCCCCCGCTTTCTGCTGTGCCAAGGAGATTGCAGATGCCGGCTGCCGCGCCTAAGCGAAGCGTCGCTCCGCTCAAGGACCTCTACGACATCGGCGAGGTCCCACCGCTCGGACACGTGCCGGAGAAGATGCACGCCTGGGTCATCCGCAAGGAGCGGCACGGCCCGCCGGAGAAATCGTTCCAGCTCGAAGTGGTGCCCACCTGGCCGATCGGCGAGGACGAGGTGCTGTTGTTGGTGATGGCCGGCGGCGTCAACTACAACGGCGTCTGGGCCGGCCTCGGCCAGCCGATCTCGACGCTCGACGTGCACAAGCACCCGTATCACATCGCCGGTTCCGACGCGGCCGGCATCGTCTGGGCGGTCGGCAGCAAGGTGAAGCGCTGGCATGTCGGCGACGAGGTCATCGTCCACTGCAATCAGGACGACGGCGACGACGAGGACTGCAATGGCGGCGATCCGCTACTGTCGCCGTCGCAGCGTATCTGGGGCTACGAGACACCGGACGGCTCGTTCGCGCAGTTCTGCCGCGTGCAGTCGCGCCAGCTCATGCACAAGCCGAAGCATCTCACCTGGGAAGAGTCGGCCTGCTACACGCTGACGCTCGCCACCGCCTACCGCATGCTGTTCGGCCACGCGCCGCACACGCTCAAGCCCGGCGACAACGTGCTGGTGTGGGGCGCTTCCGGCGGCCTCGGCGTGTTCGGCATTCAGCTTGTGGCGGCGTCGGGCGCCAACGCCATCGGCATCATCTCCGACGATTCGAAAGCCGAGTACGTGCTCAATCTCGGCGCCAAGGGCGTCATCAACCGCAAGGACTTCAAGTGCTGGGGGCAGTTGCCGCCGGTCAACTCCGCCGAGTTCGGCGACTGGACCAAGGAAGCGCGCCGCTTCGGCAAGGCGATCTGGGACATTACCGGAAAGCGCGACGTCGATATCGTGTTCGAGCACCCCGGCGAGCAGACCTTCCCGGTGTCGTGCATGATCGTGAAGCGCGGCGGCATGGTCGTGTTCTGCGCCGGCACCACCGGCTTCAACCTCACCTTCGACGCGCGCTATGTCTGGATGCGGCAGAAGCGCATTCAGGGTTCGCACTTCGCGCATCTGAAGCAGGCGAGCCAGGCCAACCGCTTCGTGCTCGAGCAGCGCATCGACCCTTGCATGAGCGCGGTGTTCCCGTGGGACAAGATCCCGCTCGCGCACACCATGATGTGGAAGAACCAGCACCCGCCCGGCAACATGTCGGTGCTGGTCAGTTCGCCACGCCAGGGTCTGAAGACGCTCGAGGATGTGCAGGAGGCGGCGGGGGGCTAGGCGTCCAATTTCTCCGCTCATTCCAGCGCTAGCGGGAATCCGGCAGATATCGAGCTAGTGTCGGTTCGGCACTGGGTCCCCGCTTTCGCGGGAACGAGCGGCTGATTGCCCCCGTCGCCAAATACTACTGCGCCGTCGTCCGCGTCCTGGCGATCACCGCATTCAGTTCGCCGCCATAGATGAAGATCGACGCGCACATATAGAGAAACACCAGCGCGATCATGGCCGAGGCGAGCCCGGCATACATCGTCGTATAGGCGACGGCGAATTGCGCAAGATAGCGGCCGAACAGCGCGCCGCTGACCATCCATAGCAGCAACGTTGCCACGATGCCGGGCGCGACCTCGAGAAATGTGCGCCGCCCGGCCGGCAGCCATTTGTGCAGGATGAGCAGCGCGATGATCAGTACCGCCGCGGCGATGGCGTAACGCGCGACCGTCACCATGCCGTTGAACGGCTGCACCGCCGGCACGTATTGCACGAGCGTCGCCCAGATCAGCGGCGCCAGCACCACCAGAAACGAGAACGCCAGAATGGCGATGGCGCCGACCAGCACGTAGAAGATCGACTCCAGCCGCAGCAGCCACCAGGAGCGTGCTTCCGGCGCGCCATAGGCGCGGTTGAGCCCGATGCGCAGGCTCTCCACCCCGCTGGAGGCGAAATAGGTGGCGAACAGCGCGCCGAAGGTCAGCACGTCGCCGCGCGTGTTGGTGAGCACGCCGGCGACGTCCTTGGCGATCGGTCCGGCCACTTCCGGCGGCCAGGCCTCCAGCAGAATGCGCGCGGCTTCGTCGGCGAGGTCCTTGGAGCCGAAGGCCAAGGCGGCAAAGGCGGTGACCACGATGAGGAACGGAAACATCGCCATCAGCGTCGACAGCGCAATGTGACTGGCGATGGCCCAGCCGTCGTCGGCAATGAAATGCCGCGCCGCCTTCATCGCGATCTGGAACGGCAAGGTGAAGCGCAAAGGTCTGCTCCAAAGGGCTTGGCCCTTCAGATCATTCATGATGGACAGGTTTGCAAGGGCGGCACGTTTCACCTCTCCCCGCGTGCGGGGAGAGGTCGGCCCGCCGAAGCGCTAGCGAAGGCGGGTCGGGTGAGGGGGCGCCGCCGCGATTCTGAGTCCCATCGAATGCGGCCCCTCACGCGGCTCGCGGCTGATGCCGCTCGCCACCCTCTCCCCGCAAGCGGGGAGAGGGAATCACGCCGCCTGCACGTTGTCGAGGAATTGGCGCACTTCCGATTCCAGGCCCTCGGCCTCGACAGCCACCGCGTCGGCAAGGCCTTTGACGTCGCCGGCGGTGACGCGGGCGTCGCTGGTCGCTCCCGCCACCCGGCTCATCGACTCGGCGCCGACCCGCGCCTCGCTGGAGGCGCGGTTGACGCCTTCCGCGATCGAGGACACCGCCGCGTTCTGCTGATCGACCGTCGCCGCCACCGTGGTGGCGATGGCCGACATGTCGCGGATGATGGTGTTGACCTGCTCGATTGCCTGCGCGGCGTCGGCGGCGGCCGACTGGATCGAGCCGATCTGCTGGGCGATCTCCTCGGTCGCCTTGGCGGTCTGCCCGGCGAGCGATTTCACTTCCGATGCGACCACCGCGAAGCCCTTGCCGGATTCGCCGGCGCGAGCGGCTTCGATCGTGGCATTGAGCGCCAGCAGGTTGGTCTGCCCGGCGATCGCCTGGATCAGCCCCACCACTTCGCCGATGCGTGTGGCGGCGTTGCCCAGTTCGCTCATGGTGGCAACAGTACGCTCGGCTTCCGACACCGCGCGCTGGGCGACGTCGGTCGATTTGGCCGCTTGGCCCGCGATCTCGCCGATCGACATCGCCAGTTCGTCCACCGCGCCGGCGGCCGCCGTCACGTTGTCGGAGGCGGCGCTGACGCGCTGCTCGGCGGCGCCGGCTTCCGCGGTCACCGTATCGGCCGCCTTGTTGAGATCGGAGGAGCTCATCTCCAGTTTCGTCGAGGCCGAGCGTAGCTTGCCAAGCACGTTCTCGACCGAGTTCTTGAACTGGGCGATGGTGAGCGAAATCGTGCTGCTGCGCGCCTCGCGCGACCGGTTTTCCTGCGCCTGCGCCGCCGCCAGCCGCTCGCGCTCGATCGTGGTGTCGCGGAACACGATCACCGTGCGCGCCATCTCGCCGATTTCGTCGCGCGCATGGGTGGCCGGAATGCGCGCGGTGGTGTCGCCTTGCGCGAGCTGCTTCATGGCGCCCGCCAGTCCGTTCAGCGGCTTGGTGATGCTGCGCCCGATCAGGAAGCTGAGGCCGAGACCGAACATCACCATGGCGATGCCGACCGCGATGATGCCGGTGCGCGTTCGTGTCTGCGCCTCGGCGAGCTGAGCGGACGCGCCTGCCGCGGTCTCGCGCGCGCGCGTGATGATGTTGTCGGCCTGCGGCAGCATGTTCTGGCTGTCGATGTCGATCACGGCGCGCAACGGGTGCACGGCATCGAAGCCCTTGATCCATTGCGCGAAGGTATAGGCATAGGCCTTCACCTGGCGCTCGAGCGCGACCTTCATGGCGGGCGTGCCGTCGATCAAGGCGAAGGTGTCGTTGAACTGCTTATTGGCGGCGAGAAACTGCTGGCGAGTCAATTCGCTGGGACTGAGCCGGTATTCCGCTTCGTAATTGCGCATCGCGAGCAAAGCGAGCATCAGCTTGCGGGCTTCGCCGGCATCGAGCCAGGTCATGTTCTCGTTGATGATGCGCTCGACCGCGTTGCCGGCGTCGCGAAGATTGCCGCGCAGCCCCGAGTTTTCGTTGAAGCCGAGCGTCTTTTGCCCCGCGACCAGTTTGTTGAAATTGTCGCTCAGCCCGGCGACGTCCTTGCGCAGGGTAACGATGCCGCCGGTGTGGCGCGAGTCGATCGATGCGGCGATGGTGCCGAGACTCTTGAGCGCAAGCGTCTGCTGATTGTGAAAAGCCGCCACCAGATGATCGCTTGGGTGGAAGCTGAAGTCCTTGACGATGATCCGCATCGCCGTCACGGCGTTCTTGAAGTCGCGGCTAGCGTCCGCCAACTGGCCGGAATGCTTCACCGTTTGAAATGCGTTGCCGATGTCTTGTTCGCCGGAGAGGTAGGTGATGCCGTTGGCGAGGAAGCCGACCACCGGAATGAGCGCCAGCACGATGATGCGGTCGCGCACGGAGACCGAGGCGACCAGCCGGCCCGCTTTCCGGATCGAAAATGGAAGCTTGAATGCACGCATCGGACCGGCCTCGCATGGGCAGAAGGGGCACCGCGCTGTGGTATTGTGGTCATGGAAGCCTGAAATGGTTAATTTTATAGCATATTTGGGACATCGAGGCCGCCAAGCGGGCGGCGCAAGCGCCCGATTTCGGGGCTCTTTGCTTTTGTGCACTGCACGCGTACTCTGATCGCGATAGTTGCCGGCGCCTGACAGCCTGACCGAGGATTTCCATGCCGATCGCCGCCTCCCGCCCCGCCGCCGAACACGAACTGGTCGAACTCGCTCGCGATGCCTCCGCCACGCTCGATGCGCTGCTGGCCGATGCCACGGCCAAGGTGCGCGAACGGGTGGTGGTGGAGGGCCACGTGGTCGGCCGCATGGCCGACCGTGAGCAGCGCGCGACCCATGGCCTGGCCTGGATGGCGACCTACGTCGAAGCCGTGCGCCAGCTTGCCGCTTACACCGAGCGCATGCTGAGCGACGACACGTTGGGCGAGATCGAGGAGCACCTCGTCCGGATCGGCCTCGGCGAATACATCGCCCAGATCATCGGCGGTATTCCCATGAGCCAGGGCGAGATGGTGCGCCCGAGCGATCTTGGTCTGTCGGCCGCGCAGGTCGCGGCGCGCATCAACCCCAGCATCGAGGAGCTGCTCGCCAGCGGTAACACGCCGGAGCGCCGCGCCCGCCTGGTCGAGCTCATGCGTTCGAGCCACAACGCCACGGTCGGCGTTTGCGGTCTCGACGATACGCTGGAATCGATCCGCGACGAGATGCGCAAATTCGCCGACAGCGAAGTGGGCGACCGCGCGCAGCAATGGCACCGCACCAACAGCTACATTCCGCTCGAGGTCATCGGCCAGATGGCGGAGCTCGGCGTGTTCGGGCTGACCATTCCCGAGGAATACGGCGGCATGGGGCTCGGCAAGGAGTCCATGTGCGTCGTCTCCGAGGAACTGTCGCGCGGCTATATCGGCGTCGGCTCCTTGGGCACGCGTTCGGAGATCGCCGCCGAGCTGATCCTCGGCAGCGGTACGCCGGAGCAGAAGCAGAAATGGCTGCCGATGATCGCGTCCGGCGAGGTGCTGCCGACCGCGGTGTTCACCGAGCCCAATACCGGCTCCGATCTCGCCTCGATCAAGACCCGCGCCGTGCGCGAGGGCAATTACTACAAGGTCTCCGGCAACAAGACCTGGATCACCCATCCGGTGCGCGCCGACCTGATGACGCTGCTCGTGCGCACCAATCCGAAGGAGCCGGGCCATCGCGGGCTGTCCATGCTGCTCGCTGAAAAGCCGCGCGGCAGCGACGACAATCCGTTCCCCATCAAGGGCATGACCGGCACCGAGATCGAGGTGCTCGGCTATCGCGGCATGAAGGAATACGAGATCGCCTTCGACGGCTTCCTGGTCAACACCGAGAACCTGCTCGGTGGCGTCGAAGGGCTCGGCTTCAAGCAGCTCATGCAGACCTTCGAGTCGGCGCGCATCCAGACCGCCGCGCGCGCCATCGGCGTGGCGCAGGCCGCCATGGAGCAGGCGATGACCTACGGGCAAAACCGCGTGCAGTTCGCGCGGCCGATCGTCGAATTCCCGCGCGTCGCCGACAAGATCGCCATGATGGCGGCGGAAATCATGATCGCGCGCCAGTTGACCTACCACGCCGCGCGCGAGAAGGATTCCGGTCGCCGCTGCGATCTCGAGGCCGGCATGGCCAAGCTCTTGGCGGCGCGGGTGGCGTGGTCGGCCGCCGACAACGCGGTGCAGATTCACGGCGGCAACGGCTTCGCGCTCGAGTTCGTTGTCTCCCGGCTGCTGTGCGATGCCCGCATCCTCAACATTTTCGAGGGCGCCGCCGAGATCCAGGCGCAGGTCATCGCCCGCCGGTTGCTGGACGGGACGAACTGACGTCGTGCGGTGACATTCAAGCCGCGCCGCGAATGAGGCGTAACTCCCTCTTCCACGAGGGGAGAGGTGGGCCTGAGTTTGCCGCGGAGTTGCCGCGATGATCGGCATGCGCCGTCGTCGCGCAAGACGCCTGAACCGAACCCTCCCTGACCGCGTTTGATCCAAAGCAAAACGCTACGGTCGCCGCCGCCCTAGGCTGGCTGCCAGAATTTCAGGAGGTCGTTCGATGTCCGAATTGCTGATCCACAAGGGCGAGTGGGTGGTGGTCTGCGACGGCGCCAAGGCGCTGCTGCTGGAAAACACCGGCGATGCCAAGTTCCCCAATCTGAAGACCATCGAGGTCTTGGCGCAGAAGGACCCGCCGACGCGCGAGCAGGGCACTGACGAGCCCGGCCGCACCTTCAGTTCGGTCGGCCACGGCCGCAGCTCGTATGAGCAGACCGACTGGCACAATCAGGCGGAAGAGGCCTTCCTTCTCGGTCTTGCCACGCGGCTCGATGCCGCAATCAATGCCGGCAAGGTCAAGTCGCTGATCATTGTGGCGCCGCCGCGCGCGCTCGGTGTGTTGCGCCCGGCTTATAGCCATGCCCTCAAGGGCGCCGTGCGGGCCGAGCTCGACAAGGACTACGTCAAGATGCCGGTCTACGAGATCGAAAAGCATCTGACCGGCGCCGCGTAAGGCGCTTCGCCAAACCCTTTCGATTATGGCTGGCCCGCCGCATTTGCGGTGCTATGGTCGCAACCAGTTCCTAATCGAGACCGGTGAATGAGCTTCCAATTTCGTTCGGGTGTGGTCGCGCTGGCCGTCATGCTGAGCGCGGCCGCATTAACGGCCGCGGTGCAATCCGCCCAAGGGCAGCCGGCCGCGCCGAGTACCAGCCCGGCGCCACCCAAAAGTCCCGCGCCACCCAAGACTCCCGCCGCGGCCGCGGCCGCGCGCGCCAACGATCCGCTGGTCGTGCCGAGCTTCTGGGACCCGCGCCGCCGTCCCGACCGGCCCGATCTCTCTCGGCTGAGCGTCATCCGCTTTCTGACCGAGACCGACTTTCCGCCGTTCGACTACGCGGGGCCCGACGGCAATCCGACCGGCTTCAATGTCGAACTGGCGCGCGAGATCTGCGACGAGATCAAGATTCCCTGCACCATCCAGATGCGGCGCTTCGACACCCTGGTCACCGCGCTCAACAAGAACCAGGGCGATGCGATCATCGCTTCGCTGGCGGAGACGCCGGAGACGCGTGAGAAGGTCGACTTCAGCAATCCATATTACCGCACGCCCGCCCGCTTCGTGGTGCGTAAAGGTTCGCCCATCAAGCACATCGATGCGCGCACGCTGGAAGGCCGCAAGGTCGCGGTGGTGGCCGGCACCGCGCACGAGGCCTATCTGAAGAACCTGTTCACCGAAGTCGCGCTGAAGCCCTATCCCAACGCCGCGGCGGCGCGCGACGCGCTGAAGAAGGGCGAGGCCGATCTCTTGTTCGGCGACGGCATCTCGCTCTCCTTCTGGCTCAACGGCACCGACTCCGCCGGCTGCTGCGAGTTCCGCGGCGGGCCCTATCTGGAAAGCCGCTATTTCGGCGAGGGCGTCGGCATCGCGGTCAAGAAGGGCAACGACCTGCTGCGGCGGGTGTTCAACTGGGCGCTGTTCCGGCTGTGGGAGAAGGGCCGCTTCACCGACCTGTGGTTGCGCTATTTCCCCGTCAGTCCGTTCTAGCCAAACCGTCTTCGAGCCCTTACCTTTGGACGCATCGTCAACAACAGAAAGGAGGTGATCCAGTGTCTCATTGTCTATCGCCGCAGTCGTCGGCATACGCGACCTGGATTTCCGCCTCCGCGGGGGTCCGCCCGGCCTGATCCGCCGGGCCCGTCCGTACAGCGGAACTGCGGTCTGACAATGGAAGGGCTGTCCCGTGAGGACAGCCCTTCTTCATTTCGGGGTGGGCGCCAGCCCGAGAAAGGCGAGCGCGCCTTCGCCCGCCGCCACGCCGGTGGCGAACGACGCCTGCAGCAGATAGCCGCCGGTAGGCGCCTCCCAGTCGAGCATCTCGCCGGCAACGAAGACGCCCGGCTTGTGCTTCAGCATGAAGCGCTCGTCGAGTTCGCCGAAGACGATGCCGCCGGCAGTGGAGATGGCGGTGGCGACCGGTTTGATGCCGGTGAGCGTGATCGGCACGGCTTTGACCAGAGCGGCGAGTTGCGCCGCATTCATGGTGCTCAGGGACGGTCCCGCCGCTTCGCGCAACAGGCCGATGGCCGCCGGCGCGAGCCGCGTCGCCTTGCGCAGGAAATTCGACAGCGACTGTTTGCCGCGCGGCGCGCCGAGGCGTTTGACCAGGGTGTCGCGGGTAACGTCCGGCATCAAGTCGATGGCAATGGTTGTTTCGCCAGCCTGCTCGATGGCGTCGCGCAGATGCGAAGACAGCGCATAGATGGCGCCGCCTTCCAGCCCATCGCTGGTGATCATGGCTTCGCCGCGCACGCTTTTGTCGCCGTGCGCGATGGCGATGCGCTTGAGCGGCTGGCCCTCGAAGCGGCGGAACGGCTCAGACCACGGCGCGACGAAGCCGCAGTTTGCCGGCCGCAATGGCGCGACGGTGATGCCTTGCGCGCGCAATAGCTCGACCCACGCCGCATCGGAGCCGAGCCGCGGCCAACTCGCGCCGCCGAGCGCCAGCACGGTGATGTTCGCTTGCACGGCGACGTCTTCGCCGCCGCTGACGAAACGCAGGCGTCCGTCCGCGTCCCACCCCTGCCAGCGATGGCGTGGGCGCACCTTAACGCCCAGTTCGCCTAAGCGCCGCAGCCAGGCGCGCAACAGCGGCGAGGTCTTGAAGCTTTTCGGAAACACCCGCCCGCTCGAGCCGACAAACGTCGGTTGGCCGAGACCCTCGCTCCATTCGCGCAAGGCCGCCGGCGGATACGCTTCGATGGCCCGGCGCAGCAACGGCGGTGCGTTGCCGTAACGGCCGAGAAAAGCCGCCAGGTCTTCGCCGTGTGTCAGGTTGAGCCCGCCGCGTCCGGCCAGCAGGAACTTGCGCCCCAGCGACGGCATCTGGTCGTAGACCGTCACCGCCAGGCCGCCGCGTGCCAGCACGTCTGCGGCCATCAGGCCGGCGGGCCCGCCGCCGATCACCGCCGCGCGCTTGTCGGTTCGATCCGCGTTTGTCGGGGACAAGGCGCGGCGCCTATTTCGCGAACACGTGGATGGCGATGGTGACGATGCCCATCAGGCTTTCGCCCGCCACCAGGCCGGCGGCGACCGGCAGGGTATAGCTGCCCGCTTGCCGCGGCCAAAGCCGCGCGACCAGCGCCGCGATCACGGCGCCGAGAAAGAGCGAAATCGAATTCCACGCCGGGATAACGAAGGCCAAGCCGATCGCCGATGCGCTCGGCACCAGCCGCGCGAGGCGCTTCGGTAAGGTGTGCTCGGCGAGCGCCAGGGCGAGACCGACGGGGGCGGCAATGGCGATCGCGGCGACAGCGCTCGGCGGCAGCGAGGAGAGACCGTGCGCCAGGCCTTCGGCCACCGCCTTCCAGGTGGCGACTGCCGGCGCGGGCCAACGCGGCGTGATCAGCATGTGCGCCGGGTCTGGCACCAGCACCAGATAAACCAGCGTGCCGACCACGCTGCCGACCAGGATGCCGAAGCTCTGGGCGATGATCTGCAGCCGCGGCGTGGCGCCGACTTCGAGGCCGGTGCGCAGGTCGGTCATCAGGTCGGCGCTCTGGCCGGCGGCGCCGCCGGTGACATTGGCGGTCATCAGGTTGGCCGCCATCTGGCCGGGCACCAGGAAGCCGAAGGTGAGCTGCGTCACCTTGCCGAGTGCGCCGATGGGTGTGATGCCGGTCTCGCCGGTGACGCGGCAGGCGACGATGGCGAGCAGGAAGCTCAAGGCCACCGCCAGCACGCCCATGACCGGATCGATATGGAAAAACGCCGCGCAGGCGACGGTGATCGCCGCCGCCACGACGACAAGCGCGGCGGCAAAACGCCAATCGATGCGTCTTCGCCATTCGATCGTCGTGCCTTCGGCGCGGCGGCGGCGCGACGACGAGAAGATGGTGAGGACGAACGACGTCAGCGACGACACCACCAGCAGCGTCACGCCCGGCCAGAGCAGCCACGTTACCAGCGGCCCGAACCACGCCGCGTTCGCCGCGCCGGGTTCGGCCCAGCCATTGGCAATGGCGAGCGGCGCCAGCACCAGCCAGCCGGCAAGCGCGCCGATCAGCAGCGAGATGCCGGCACGCAGGCCGATGATGGCGCCGAAGCCGAGCATCAGCAGCGACGGATCGAATGCAATGCCGAGATTGGCGAAGCTCACGCCCGCCGGCGCCGCGGCGCGCAAGCCTGCCCACATCGGCGCCGAGAAAGGCAGGGCAAAGCGTGGGCCCACCGCGCCGAGATCGACGATCAGCTTGACGAGGCCGGCAACGCCTGCCGCGCTCAGCAGCGCGCGCAGGCGCAAGGCGGCATCGCGGGCCTTGCTGTGGATTTCGCGCAAAGTTTCGGCGGTGGCGACGCCGGCCGGGAAGGGCAGCCGCTCGCGCACCAGCATGGCCTCGCGCAACGCCGCGGCAACGAACACGCCGAGGATCGAGACCAGGAACACCCAGACGATCAGCCAGAACCAGGGCAGCGTCTCACCCGTCAGCATGGTCAGCGCCGGGATCGGCGCCACCAGCCCGCCGGAGACGATGGAGGCGGCGGCCGAGGCCGCGGTCTGGTTGATGTTGTTCTCGCGCAACGCCAATTGGGAGCTGCGGCCGGCGCGGTGCAGCGCGCCCCAGAAGCCGAAGGCGAGCAGCCCGGCGGCGATCGACATATTGAACGACCAGCCGATCTTCAGCCCGCTGTAGACGTTACAAGGCGTGAGCACCGCGCCGATGACGAGCCCGGTCACGACCGCGCGCAGCGTCAGCTCGCGCGTCTCCTGACCGGCCGCCTCGGCTGTCGTCGTCTCCTGCGCCATGGGGCAGCACTAGAGCATCGTGGCCGCGCAGGTAACCCTTCATTTGCCGCTTTGTCGGCGTCATTTGACGGGATGCGGCGGCTTTCCTATGTGTGCGCGCCGGAGTTCCCATCATGTCTGTGACCGAAGCCATCGAAACCCTGCGCCATCTGGCGGAAAACTCGAACGCGTGGCCGTTCGAGGAGGCGCGCAAGATTGTCGACCGGCTGAAAAGCAGAAACAGCAGAAGGACGAGGTCATTTTCGAGACCGGCTACGGCCCCTCGGGACTGCCGCATATCGGCACCTTCGGCGAAGTGGCGCGCACCACCATGGTGCGCCACGCCTTCCGCGTGCTCACCGAGGACAAGGTCAAGACCCGGCTGATCGCCTTCTCCGACGACATGGACGGCCTGCGCAAGGTCCCCGACAACGTGCCCAACAAGGACATGCTGGCGAGCCACCTCGGCAAGCCGCTGACCAGCATCCCGGACCCGTTCTCGAACGAGTATCCTTCGTTCGGCGCCGCCAATAATGCGCGGCTGCGCCGTTTCCTGGATCAGTTCGGCTTCGATTACGAGTTCATGTCGTCGACCGAGTGCTACAAGTCGGGCCGCTTCGACGAGGCGTCGCTCACGCTGCTTGCGCGCTTCGACAAGGTGATGGCGATCATGCTGCCGTCGTTGCGCGAGGAGCGCGCCGCCACCTATTCGCCGTTCCTGCCGATCGACCCGGACACCGGCATCGTGCTGCAGGTGCCGGTGATCGCGCATGATGCTCAGGCCGGCACCATCACCTACGAACATCCCGAAACGAAAGAGCCGGTGACGACGCCCGTGACCGGCGGCCGCTGCAAGCTGCAATGGAAGCCGGACTGGGCCATGCGCTGGGTCGCGCTCGGCATCGACTACGAGATGGCCGGCAAGGACCTGATCGATTCGGTCAAGCTCTCCGGTCAGATCTGCCGCGCGCTCGGCGGCTCGCCGCCGGAAGGCTTCAACTACGAGCTCTTCCTCGACGAGAACGGCCAGAAGATTTCCAAGTCCAAGGGCAACGGCCTCACCATCGAGGAATGGCTGCGCTACGCCTCGCCGGAATCGCTGTCGCTGTTCATGTATCGCGAGCCGAAGGCGGCCAAGCGCCTCTACTTCGACGTCATCCCGCGCTGCGTCGACGAATACCAGCAACAGCTCGATGGCTACGAGCGGCAGGAGCCGCGCCAGCGTCTCTCCAACGCGGTCTGGCACATCCACTCGGGGAATCCGCCCAAGGTGGATATGCCGATCACATTCTCCATGCTGCTGACGCTGGTGTCGTCGTCGAACGCCGAGAACGCGGAAACGCTTGTGGGGCTTCATCGGCCGCTATCGTCCGGGCGTGACGCCTGAGACGCATCCCAAGCTCAACGAGCTTGTGACCTACGCCATCCATTATTTCCGCGACTTCGTGCTGCCGGAAAAGAAGTTCCGCCATCCGACCGACCAGGAGCGCGCCGCGCTCATCGACCTGCGCGACGCGCTGTCGCAACTGCCGGCCGAGGCCGACGCGGGCGCGATCCAGGACGTGGTCTACGAGATCGGCCGGCGCGAGCCGTTCCTCGACGAGAAGAAGAAGGCCAAGGACGGCAAGCCGGGCGTCTCGCTCGACTGGTTCAACATGCTCTACCAGGTACTGCTCGGCCAGGAGAAAGGCCCGCGCTTCGGCTCCTTCGTCGCGGTCTACGGCCTGCAGAACACCGTCGACATGATCGACGGCGCGTTGGCGCGTTCGGCCTAGTCCACTCGCCGCACACTTTGATGTCATCGCCCGCCAACGGGTCCGCGCAACGCGCGGCCCGATGATGAACTCCGGCGGGCGATCCAGTAATCACCGACAGTCGTGTGGATACTGGATGCCCCGCTTTTGCGGGGCATGACACCGTCAGATTGCCGGCCGGTGGCGCGGCCTTCGACCCGCGCCATCAACACGGCTGGCGACGTTGACCGCATGTGAGCGCTTGGGGGCGAAGCGGAGGTCTTGAGCTCAATTCGAGATCGACGGCTTTTGATCCGTAAGCGCCATCGGGCCGGTCATGACCCGGACGACTGTTCCTGCCGTCCACCGCCATCGATATCAAGCTGAGCTAAATCAGCTTTCGGCGTCAGCCCATTGAGGTGCAGACGCCGAAAATCTGGCATACTTACCCCAGGTAACGATGGGCCGGGGACGACGCACGCGCAGCACGCTAGTCTCGCGTCCGCTGGAACAAAAATCCGCCAGGTCAATCTGGCAGCGCTATCGCGGGGGGTGAAACGTGCTTACGCGGGTAAAAAATGCAAACATCGAAGAGCTTTCCAAAGACACGCTGTTTGCCCTGCAGAACACCATGACGCTGGATGGCCGGATCAGCTCTTATCCGGCCAGCGCCACGGGCTACTCGGTCACGAATTGCTATCTGCTCAAACAACCCGACGCCGCATGGCTGATCGATACCGGCTTCGGCGGTGACGAGCAGTCACTGCGGTCGCAGATCGAATCGCTCATCCCGCGGACACTGCCGCTGTCGCTGCTGCCGATGCGGCTCAACGAGTTCATGTCGATCCAGAACATCGATCCATTCACGCTCTATTTCAACGTCAAGGAATGTTTCACCGCCAACCCCGATGCCGCGTTCTGGTTCGACTTCGGCGCCGGCTCCGACGCGGGGCAGGACACATTGGGCCGTCTGAAGATCACCACGATCTCTCGTGAGGAGACGATTCCGATCGGTGCGCTTGGCCGCCCTATCGTCGTCTACCAGGCGCCGATCCGTCTGATTGCGACGCGCTGGATCTACGATCAGGCGACCAAGACGCTGTTCACTTCCGACATGTTCACGCACACTTGGCGCGATCGGCCGGACGGTCCCTGGATCATCGAGGACGGCGACGACGACCCGACCGACTTCGACCACGTGCGTTCGTTTCTGCTCAACACCCGCTATTGGTGGCTGGAAGGCGTCGATACCGACGCACTGCGGCGAGGCATCGACAAGATCCTGAGCAAGCACGACATCGAGACGCTGGCGCCTGGCTACGGCTGCATCCTGCGGGGCAAGAAGACAGTCGAGAAACACATGAAGCTGCTCGATGATGTGTTGCGCTCGCTCGACAAGAGCGTTGTGGCTTCGCGCTACGTTGGCCGCGACGAGGAAAGGTAAGAAAAATGGTTCAAACCGCTAGCCGTCGCGCCCTTCCGGTCCAATCCACCCTCAATCGTCCCAATCCATTGCCGCGCGAGGTCGCGCCCGGCGTGTTCTGGCTCGGCGAGTGTCTGGAGCAGCGCCAGCAGGGCAAGATCTATCATGGCTGCAACGCCTGCTTTCTGATCGTCGGCGAGACGGCATCCATGCTGGTCGAAACGGGTCATCCGAAAGATTTTCCCATCATCGAAGGACAGCTTAACACGCTGCTGCCTGGCAAGGCCCCGCTGAAATATCTCTTCATTACACACCAGGAGACGCCACATTCCGGCGGGCTCGGCCGCGTATTGTCGCGCTATCCGGAAGCCGTGCTGTGCGGCGACGTCAGCGACTATCACATGGCCTTTCCGCAGTACGAACATCGCATGCGCTCGATGAAAGAAGGCGACGAAATCGATCTCGGCGGCCGCGGCTTCCGCGCCGTCGAGCCGGTGGTGCGTGATATGCGCTCCACCTGGTGGGGCTTCGAGACGCGCGAGCGCGTGCTTTTCCCCGGCGACGGCTTCGCCTACAGCCATTATCACGAGGACGGCCATTGCGGGCTGGTCGCCGAGGAGGCGGCTTCGCTCGATCTGCAGGACACCACCGCCGTGTTCGCCGACCTGGCGCTGTGGTGGACCAAGTGGGCCGACATGCGGCACTACTGCGATCGGCTCGACGTCTTGATCGAGACGCTGGGCGTGAAAACCGTGGCGCCGACGCACGGCCTTGTCATCACCGACGTTGCGCGCACCATGCCGAAGGTGAGGGAGGGCCTGCTTTACGGCTCCTCTGTCGCCGAACGGGGCACCAACGATGCCGGATTCGGCAAGAAGCCTGTTCCGGCCTCTTAGCGAGCCGTCGGTTAACTTCTCAATGCGGCAGCGGGCCATCTTCGTGCCGCGCGCTCCGCGCTTCGGCTCCTTCGTCGCCGTCTACGGCCTGCAGAACACCATCGACATGATCGACGGAGCGCTGGCGCGCAGCGCGTGACGTTCAATCCATCCCCCGCGTGCGGGGGAGGGTGGTCGGCGAAGCCGACCGGGTGGGGGTATTTTCAAGGGTCACCCCACCCGTCACCTCGCTTCGCTCGGCGACACCCTCCCCTTTCAGGGGAGGGATAAGCTTACCCGAACATCTCCACCGTGCCGTCGAGCGCCATCAGGCCGGTCTCGACCTTGAGCTTGGGATGGCGCTCGCCGACCTGTTTGCGGAAATCCATCAGCGAGGCCTTGTGCGTTGCCGTCTCCGCCTTCGGATCGGCCACCGCTTCCTCGCCGTAGGCGATCTTCGCCGCGCCGCAATCGCGATGATTCATCGCGATCACTTTCGGAATGCTGTGCAGTTGAATCGACGCGGCAAGATTGTCCCAGAATGCCGGTTCCCAGGTTTTGAAGGCGGGCGCAACCACGCCGATGGCGGCGCCTGCAAACGAGAACTGGCTGTATTGGCCGACCATGTGCCGGCCTTCCATGTACTTGATCGTCGGCTCGGGAAACCGCGGGTCGATGCAAGTCAGCAGCATGGCGTCGTAGTTGCCATAGGCGCCGAAGGCGAGCGAAGGAAACGCCGCAAGCAATCCGGCGCCGGCGGCGAGATGAAGGAAGCGGCGCCGGCCAAAGTGCGCGCGCAGCAGTTCGCCGCAACATGCGCAGCTGGCCGGATGAATGATGCTGTCTTGGGTCATGATCGGTTCCCACGCTGACGAATGAAAGCGACCGCACCCGGGCGCCGACCGGACGCTAGTGCAACATCCTGAATGGTGGGAGCGTGCTCGCGGAAAAGATCACGCACAAAGTAAAATGTCGGGTACGCAACTCGTTCAATTTGAATGGTTCGGGCTGTAGACGCCGTACGATGATGCTACTGGCTCGCCCACACGATGCGGGCGATCCACAACACGTCGGCCATTTGCAGCGTGCGGTCGCGGTGCTCGATGTTGAGCGAGCGCAGTTCGACCGATTTCGCGGTCTTGCGCCGGAGCTCCTTGACCATCACCTCGCCGTCCTTGGTCTTGACCACGACGCGGTCGCCGCGCCGCACCGGCGCCGTCGGCGAGACGATGATGATGTCACCGTCGCGATAGGCCGGTTTCATCGAGTCGCCGGAGATTTCCAGCGCATAGGCGTGCTCGTCGGTCACGGAGGGGAAGGCGATCTCTTCCCAGCCCTTGCCGACCGGAAAGCCGCCGTCGTCGAAATAGCCGCCGGCGCCGGCCTCGGCGAAACCGATCACCGGCACGTTGTGGATCGCCGCCTTGCCGCTCTCGCTCAGCAGGCTCATGAAGGTCTCGACCTTGGTGCTGGTGGCGGCCAGCGCCTTGGCGACCAATTCGGTGGAGGGCCAGCGCGGCCGCCCCTCCGGGGTGATGCGCTTCGACTTGTTGAAGGTCGTGGGATCGAGCCCCGCCTTCTTGGCAAGCCCTGACGGCGTCAGCTTGGCGCGCGCGGCCAGGCGGTCGATGGCAGTCCAGATCTGGTTGTGTGTCAGCATGGCCCTGGCCGAACGGTTGGGTTGAGCCCCCAAAAAGCGATCCCAATCAAAGTCATAGGAATTATAGCCTTGAATCGCCCCCCTTACGCAACAGTTTCTTGTGGGCTTCTCTTGAATAGACCGCCGTCCCGCCGTTAGGTTGCTCGGCAACCCCGGAGCCGCCCTTGATCGGTCTATTCGACCGCCTGTCCCGTCCGCTGATGCGGGCCCTCGATCCTGAAGATGCGCATGCCCTGGCAATCAAGGCTCTGCGTTTCGTGCCGCCGCTTGCGCGGGCGCCGGCCGATGCGCCGGAGCTCAAGACGCGCGCTTTCGGCCTGAATTTTCCCAATCCGATCGGCATCGCCCCCGGCTTCGACAAGAATGCCCAGGCGCCTAACGCCTTGTTGCGGCTCGGTTTTGGTTTCGTGGAGGTCGGCAGCGTGACCCCGCGCCCACAGGCCGGCAACCCGCGTCCGCGCGTCTTCCGCCTGGAAAACGACGAGGCGGTGATCAACCGGCTCGGCTTCAACAACGATGGGGCGCCGGCGGTGCTGGCGAGGCTGAGCGCCCGCGCCGGCGAAGGCGGCATCGTGGGCGTCAATATCGGCGCCAACCGCAACTCGGCCGACCGCACCGAGGACTATGTGCGGCTGATCGACACGTTCGCCGCGGTGGCCAGCTATTTCACGGTTAACGTTTCGTCTCCGAACACCCCGGGCCTGCGCAACCTGCAACAGGCCGACGCGCTCGATGAGTTGCTCGGCCGCGTGATCGAGGCGCGCGAGCGGGTGCGGCGGCGCACCGGGCCGACCCCGGTGCTGGTCAAGATAGCGCCGGACCTCTCGCTCTCCGAGCTCGACGACGTGGTGGGCGTTGCCCGCAAGCATGGCGTCGACGGCATGATCGTCGGCAACACCACCATCGGCCGGCCGCCGAGCTTGCGCGACAGCGACAAGGCGCGCGAGGCCGGCGGCCTATCGGGACGGCCGCTGTTTCGGCTGTCGACGCGCATGCTGGCCGAGACCTTCGTGCGCGCCGAGGATGTCTTCCCGTTGATCGGGGTCGGCGGCATCGATTCGGGCGCCGCTGCCATCGCCAAGATCAAGGCCGGCGCCAGTCTCATCCAGCTCTACACCGGCCTCATCTATCGCGGCCTCGGCCTGCTCAACGACATCAAGGCCGATCTCACCGCGGCGGCCAAGCGCGGCCAGCGCGGCTCGCTGTCCGCCATGGTCGGGGCCGACGCGCCGGCCATGACCGCGGAGACTTGGCCCGTCTAGGCCGCGGGTCGAATCGAAACGGGGGACTGAAATGTCACGGCTTGGTGCGATCGGGATCGCGGCCACGCTCGCGGCGGCGCTTGTTGCATCGGCGGCGGCGCACGAAATCAATCTGCACAAATTACCGCTCGGCGATGGCAAGATTTCGCACGCACCCAAGACCGGCTGGATCTGGGCCTGCCACGTCGACCCCAACGGCGGCGGCGCGCAGCGCGACGGTCCCTGGATCGACGAGAAGGCGCACACCTACGATCTCACCGCCAAGATCGCCGTGCGCGGCTCGGTCACCTGGCCGCACAGTTTCAAGGTGACGCGCCAAGGCGACCGGCGCGTGCTTGCCTCGAACGATTTTCCCGATCATCCGACCGGGCATTTCCCGATCGCGCGCAATGACCCGGCCTATCGCATCGACCGCAACCCGAACAGCATTCGCCGCCAGCGCATCCGCATCGAATTGCCGGCCAATCCCAAGCTGGCGGCGCATGCGCATTGCGCGCCGCCCGCGGTCGGCATCCTGCTCACCGGTGTGGCGTTGTTCAACGCGCTCGATGCGCCCGGCCGCGACGCGGTCGCGCACGAAACGCAGGATCGTTGTCACGGCCATCCGCAGCAGCGCGGCGTCTACCACTATCACAGCCTGACCAATTGCCTGAACGACAAGCCCGACGCCGACGGCAATTCGCCGCTGGTCGGCTATGCCATCGACGGCTTCGGCATCTACGGCCCCTACGAGAACGGCCGGCAGTTGACCACCGCCGATCTCGATGCCTGTCACGGCAAGACCAGCATGGTCGAATGGGATGGCCGCGAGGTGAAGATGTATCACTACGTCGCGACGGTGGATTTCCCTTACACGATCGGCTGCCTGCGCGGCGGTTACGATCGCGCCGTGATGCGCGCGATTGCCGGCCCGCCGCCGCGCCGGCGCGGCCCACCGGGCCGGCGGCGACCGCGTTTCGGCGGCCCCGGCGGTCCTCCGCCTTGGGGCGGCCCGCCGCCGCGGTGAGTTGCTGCCTCGGGCCGTTCGCCAGGGCCCCGTTCCCGGCGGTGCGATTACACCGAAAAATTTTAGTTTTACCGCTTACCACTTGTGGTAAAGTTCGGTCGTTGTTGAGCGCGAATGAGGGCTCCAATGACACCCAGCAGCACCATTTTGAAACGCCTACTCATCGTGGGGGCCGCGTCGAGCGTGGCCGTCCTCGCGACAGCCGTGGGTCCGGCACAATGGGCGAGTGAATCGCATTCGGGCGGCGACAACGCGCGCGCCGCGAAGATCGTGCTCGCGCAGTTCGTGCCTTGCCCGAACGGCAACTGCCGGTTCGTGGCGGCACCCAAGCCACCCTGACGCCATACGTTGTTCGGTCACGGGGCGATCCGATGGAAAACAGCGCGTCGACACTCAAGCTGACGCTGCAGTTCGGCGATGTCAGCTACAGCTACGATCTCTATTTTCTGGCATCGCTGGCGCTCGCGATTGCCGTTGTATTTCTATTCTCGATGAAGAAGTTCGCCGAGCCGACGGTTGAGACGGGCAAAGGCGACGATGACTTCATCACGCCGCTGCTTGCCGAAATACATGACGACGCCGCAGGAATATTCGCGGGCCCTCATGTTTTACATCGGCACGTTGATCGTCTTCGTGGCGGTCCTTTCGTTCCTCGGCCCGCGTGTTTTGTCGCTCAACTCAAGCAAGGTCCCCGAGACGTCGGCCGCGTTGCCGATGTTCGTCGCGCTCGTGCTCGTCGGATTGTTGCCCAGCGTTCCCTGGCTGCAACAGATCGAGCTTCAGCTCCGGCGGTTCGCCCATGAGCGCGCCTATATTCCGCGCGCGGCGCGGGCGGCCGCGGACAAGCTGGCCGCCGCCGATTTCGATTTTTCCGCTTACGATTCCGGTCTGGTTCTGAATTCGCCCGGCATGCGGGCCGTGGAGCCCTCCGACTTCGCGGCTGCGCGCGATACCGTGGAATACGCCTGGGCGCGGCTCAGCGCTCTGCTCTATCAGTTGCGACGACGGCAGGATGCTGGCCTGACCATGCCGTTCGACGGGGAGGTGCTGCAGCTTTACGCCCGGGATCTCGACAATCTGTTACTCAAGCGCAAGTCGCTCGAAGACGACATCATCCATTATCGCGAGGAGAAGCAGAAGAACGTCTATTACAGCAACGACGATCTTCATCGGACCATCAGGAAGATGCTGCAGCAGCTTTACATCCTGCTGGGCTGCGCGGTGCGCCTGAAATTGAGCCCGACCTTCATCCGTGAGTTCGGCTTCGACCTCGAATCCGATGACAAGGGCGTCGCCACCAACACCAATCTCATGACGGTCGGGCTCGGCGTCATGACCGTGTGCGTGTTTTTGGCGATCTACGTCGCAATCGCCATTGGCCGCCTGGCCACATTCTACGGAGTCTGGACCCCCAGCGAGTCATTTCCGCACGATCTGCTGCAGCCGTTCCCGTGGGCCATTTCCGCGCTGCTGGCCCATGGCACCGCGATCTTCGTCGCCAATTGGCTGCGGCGGCTTCGCCGTCCCGGCACCCGCCCGTTCGCAGTCGCGGCGGCGGTGCCAAAGCGCAATGCGGCGACATACGTTTATGCGGCGATCTTGTCGGGCGCCGCCGGGTTCGTCGTCAATTTCTTGTGGGGGCTGGTCTTCATCAGCCCATCGCTCCGCCTTGCCGTCTATGCCGCGCCGACGGCGCTGCTGCCGGCGGCCACGGGCGCCTTCTATATCTTCCACCTCGATAACGTTGAGCTCCAAGAGCGGCCCGCCCGCTATATCGAAATCGGCTCGCAAGCCCTGGTGACCGGATTTTGCGGGTTTGCCGCTTCGAGCGCGCAATATGCCATGTACGATATGCAACCGCTGCTCGACAACGTGCTGTTGACTGCCGGCATCGGCGTCATCATCGGGGCGTCGTTGGCCTGGTACATCCCGCGCGCTGCCGACCGTAGCGCCCACGATCCGCTCATGAAGGAGCTCAATCTCCGGGTTGTTCTGCTGAGGAACGAGGCCACGAAGATCTTCGGCGGTCGCGATCGGGCAGACGCTTGGATAGAGGCGCCCAATGTGGGCCTGGCGAATCATTCGCCCAGAGAAAGTTCTGCCGATATTGCGTTGTTCGAGAAGGCGCTGAGCCTGTTACGCGCGCAGCAGCAGCCGGAACCCGGACACCCCTAGCCGCCGCTCATGTCCGCGAAAGCGGGGATGGGAATGAGCGGAGACCGCTTCAATTGCTGTCGATCGGTCTCTAGACAAAAGGCGCGCGCGCCAGCGCCGGATAACGCGCGGCCTGATAAAGACCGCGCGCGACGAAGAAGATCAGGATCGCGATCCACAGGCCGGCATTGTCGAGTCCTTCGAGCAGCCACCAGGCGGCGAAGTAGGTGGCGAGCGAAGCCAGCATCAGATTGCGCATGTCGCGCGCCCAAGTGGCGCCGATGTAGATGCCGTCGAAGCAGAACGCCATCACGCCGCAGATGGGCGCGAGCGCGGCGTACCAGAGGAAATGGCGCGCGGTTTCACGCACGTCGGGGCTCGCCGTCATGAGATCGATGACGCGGTCGCCGGTCGCGGCAAACAGCGCGGTGGCGGCAAGGCCGAAGGCGAAGCCCCAGATCACGACCAGCCGCACCGCATGGCGAAAGGCCTTGTGGTCGCGCGCGCCGTAGGTCTGGCCGCAGATCTGCTCGGCGGCGGTGGCGATGCCGTCGAGGAAGAAGGCGCCCATCAACGTGAAGTTATGCAGCACCGCATTGGCCGCGAGCGTCACGTCGCCGGCGCGCGCGCCACGGGCGGTGAAGAAGACGAAGGCCGCGATCAGCGCCGCGGTGCGGATCATGATGTCGCGGTTGACCGACAGCATGCGCATAAGCCGCCCGCGGTCGAACAACACAACGCGCGTTACATCGAGGCGGCCGCCGAGGATGTGCCAGGCAACCGCGATGCCCGCCACGAAGCCGGCGACCTGCGCGATCACCGAGGCGAGCGCGGCACCGGTGATGCCGAGATTGAGCTGCAACACCAGCAGCACCATCAGCACCATGTTGACGAGGTTGACGCCGACCTGGATGGCCATCGCCGTGCGCACGCGGGCGAGGCCCACGAGCCAGCCCAGAAACACGTAGTTGGCCAGCGTGAACGGCGCCGACCAGGCGCGCACGAAGAAATATTGCCGCGCGGCGGCGGTCACCTCCGTGCTGCCGCCCATGGCATCGAAGGTGAGCGCGGCGAACGGCGTCTGCACGACGATGATGACGAGACCGATGGCGCCGGCGAGCAGCAGAGCGCGCGCCAGGACGGCGCGTTGTTCGGGCCTGTCGCCGGAGCCGAGCGCCTGCGCGGTGAAGGCGACGGTGCCCATGCGCAGGAACCCGAACAGCCAGAACAGACAGTCGAAGGCGATCGACGCCATGGCGACGCCGCCGAGCAGCGCCGCGTCGCCCAGCCTGCCGATGGCGGCGGTGGCGACGACCCCGAGCAACGGCGTCGTCACATTGGTCAGCATCGCCGGCCCGGCGATGGCGAAGACCCGGGCGTTGGAAACTTCGATGGGTGCGGTCAAGTCAGCGGCCGCGCGGCGCGTTCACCATGCGGACGACGATCCAGATCGGGATCACGATGACGGCGCCGAGCAGGAAATAGCGCCAGACGTAGCGCACGATGTCCCAGCCCATGTTCCAGAGCGTGCGCACCAGACGCTCGATGCTTTGCAGGATATGGAACGGGTCGAGCCCGAGCGCAGACAGGATCACGCCGACCAGGATGGACACCAGCACCAGCCGGCCGGCCACCGCCAGCGGCGATCCGCCGATAATCCGTGTCATGCCGCCGTCGCTCATCGGGTATCTCCGTCCTGACCGCGCCATCTTAGCCGAATAAGGCGGGCGAGGCGCAGTGCTCAGATATGCCCTAGTGCGGTGGATTTGAAGTTTGTTACATCATCTGCAGCGGGTCCGTAAACGAACTTCAAATCCAAAACCGCACTAGAATCATAAAGTTGCTAGTGTCCTCCCGAATCCGAAGTTCGTACAGAGCTAGCCGAACAGTTTGACGAACTTCGGATTCGGGACACTAGAATCGGTTCATGGAACCCGCCCCCCTGCTGGCACGAGCCGAGCCGATTTTGCCCGAGGTGTTCCGCCGTTGGTTCGCCGGCCGCGGCTGGGCGCCGCGCGGCCATCAGTTGGAGCTTTTGGACAAGGCGCGGGCAGGGCGTTCGGTGCTGCTGATCGCCCCCACCGGCGGGGGCAAGACGCTGGCCGGCTTCCTGCCGACGCTGCTGGAGTTGCATGAAAATGCCACGCGCGCGGCCTATTCCCGCCCCCGCCTGCGGGGGAGGGTCAGGGAGGGGGCCGACTTCAGCGCAGGCGAAATCCCCCCGCCCGACCGCCTCTGGCGGTCGACCTCCTCCGCAAGCGGGGGAGGTGAAGAAAGAAAAACGCGGGGAGAAGGAAGAGGCCTCCACACCCTCTACATCTCGCCGCTGAAGGCGCTTGCCGTCGACATCGCGCGCAACCTGGAAATCCCCGTGCGCGAGATGGGGCTCAACGTGCGGCTGGAAACCCGCACCGGCGATACGCCCGCTTCCAAACGGCAAAGGCAGCGCCGGCAACCGCCGGACATCCTGCTTACCACGCCCGAACAGTTGGCCTTGCTGCTGGCGTCCGCCGACGCGCCTTATCTCTTCGAAAATCTGCGCCGCGTGGTGCTCGACGAATTGCATTCGCTGGTGACCTCCAAGCGCGGCGATCTCTTGTCGCTCGATCTCGCGCGGCTGTTCGCGCTGGCGCCGCAACTCACAACAGTTGGCTTGTCGGCGACCGTGGCGGCGCCCGACGATCTGCGCCGCTATCTGGTGCCGCAGCCGCCGGGCGGGCAGGCGCTGGCCGATCTCGTCATCGCGCAAGCCGGCGCGCAGCCGAAGGTCAGCATGCTCGATACGCAGGAGCATCTGCCGTGGGCCGGTCATTCGGCGCGCCACGCCCTCGGCGAAATCTACGGCCTCATCAAGCGCCACAAGACCACGCTGGTCTTCGTCAACACCCGCAGCCAGGCCGAATTCCTGTTCCAGGAGCTGTGGCGCATCAACGACGACAATCTCGCCATAGCGCTCCATCACGGCTCGCTCGATGTCGCCCAGCGCCGCAAGGTGGAGGACGCCATGGCTGCCGGCCGCTTGCGCGCGGTGGTCTGCACGTCGTCGCTCGACCTTGGCGTCGACTGGGGCGACGTCGATCTCGTCATCAATGTCGGCGCGCCCAAAGGTTCGTCGCGGCTGATGCAGCGGGTCGGGCGTTCCAACCATCGCTTCGACGAGCCTTCGGAGGCGGTGCTGGTGCCGGCCAACCGTTTCGAAGTGCTGGAATGCCGCGCCGCCATCGATGCCGTCGCCGACAACGCGCAGGACACGCCGCCCTTGCGCACCGGCGCGCTCGACGTGCTCGCCCAGCATATTCTCGGCCGCGCCGTCGGCGAGCCGTTCTCCGCCGATTTGCTGTACGACGAGGTGCGCGCCGCCGCGCCTTATACGTCGCTGGCGCGCGCCGATTTCGACGCCGCGGTCGATTTCGTCGCCACCGGCGGTTATGCGCTGAAAGCTTACGAACGCTTCGCCAAGATCAGGCAGGGCAAGGATGGTCGCTGGCGCATCGCCCATCCGCGCGTCGCGCAACGCTACCGCATGAATGTCGGCACCATCGTCGAAGCCGACATGCTTAAAGTTCGCCTGGTGCGCTCGCGTGCGTCGGGCAAGGCGATCCCGCGCGGCGGCCGCCTGCTCGGACAGGTCGAGGAATATTTCATCGAGACCCTGGCGCCGAACGACACTTTCGTCTTCGCCGGCGAAATCCTCAAATACGAGGCGCTGGTGGAGGACGAGGTCTATGTCTCGCGTGCCAGCGGCAGCGATCCCAAGGTGCCGGCCTATGAGGGCGGCAAGTTTCCGCTCTCGACCTATCTCGCCGCGCGCGTCCGCGCCATCCTTGCCGACAATGCGGCCTGGCGGGCGTTGCCCGATCAGGTGCGCGAATGGCTGGAGATCCAGCAATGGCGTTCGCTGCTGCCGCGCGCCGGCGATCTGCTGGTCGAGACCTTCCCGCGCGCCGGCAAGCATTACCTCGTCTGCTATCCGTTCGAGGGAAGGCTTGCGCACCAGACGCTCGGCATGCTGCTCACCCGCCGGCTCGAGCGCGCGCGCATGCGACCGCTCGGCTTTGTTGCTAACGAATATGCGCTGGCGGTCTGGGGCCTCGGCGATCTCGGCCTGCATATCGAGCGCGGCGAGCTCTCACTGGCGCAGTTGTTCGCCGAGGACATGCTGGGCGACGATCTGGAGGAATGGCTTGCCGAATCCGCGCTGATGAAGCGCACCTTTCGCGCTTGCGCCATCATCGCCGGCCTGATCGAGCGCCGCTTCCCCGGCGAGGAGAAGTCGCGCCGCCAACTCACCGTTTCCACCGATCTGGTTTATGACGTGCTGCGCAAGCATCAGCCCGATCATCTTCTCTTGCGCGCCGCGCGCGCCGATGCCGCCTCCGGCTTGCTCGACATCAAGCGGCTCGGCGAGATGCTCTCGCGCATCAGGGGCCGAATCGTCCATAAATCGCTCGACCACGTCTCGCCGCTCGCGGTTCCCGCGCTCTTGGAGATCGGGCGCGAGACGGTCTATGGCGAGGCGGCGGATACGCTGCTGGCCGAAGCCGCCGACGCGCTGATCAAGGAGGCGATGCAGTGAATTTTCTTTTCTTACCCTCCCCTGGAAGGGGAGGGTCGGATTGCCGAAGGCAATCCGGGGAGGGGTCATCTTGAAAGCGACCCCCACCCGGACCGCTTCGCGGTCCGACCTCCCCCTTTCAGGGGGAGGTAAGATCGGCATTGCCGGAGTTCACTTTCACGCCGACCCTTCCGGCACCCTCTACTGGCCGGAACACGGCCTGCTCGCCGTCGCCGATCTGCATCTGGAGAAAGGCTCGAGCTTCGCCGCCCGCGGGCAGTTGCTGCCGCCTTACGACACGGCCGCGACGCTTTCGCGCCTCGCCCGGCTGATCGCGCATTACGCCCCCCGCGTCGTGGTCGCGCTCGGCGACAATTTCCACGACGGCGGCGGCCCGGCGCGTCTCGGCCGTCCCGATCGCGAATCCCTTTCCGCCCTGCAGCGTGGCCGTGACTGGCTTTGGCTCACCGGCAACCACGATCCCGAGCCTGCCGAGACCATTGGTGGCGTCTTTCACGACAGCGTCACGCTCGGCGCCATCACCTTCCGCCACCAGCCGACCGGCGCTCTGGGCGAGATCGCCGGCCATCTGCACCCTATTGCGCGGGTGTCCCATCGCGGCAGCGCTGTCAGGCGGCGCTGCTTTGCCGCCGACGATACGCGCCTGGTGATGCCGGCCTTCGGGGCCTTTGCCGGCGGCCTCAACATCCGCCACGCCGCCTTCGCCGATCTGTTCGGTACGCTGTCCTTCACCGCCCATATGCTGGGCGAGCGGCGGCTCTATGCCTTCACCGCCAAGCGCTGCCTGCCGGATTGAGCAGTGCGTGTCCGGGGCGCTGCGCCACTCTCTTCTTACCTCCCCCTGAAAGGGGGAGGGAATGGAAAAGCCCCACCATTGAACGTCTTTAGTCCTTCCGGAAGATCACGCTTGCCATCCAGCCGATCGCCAGCGCGATCAGCACGGTGCCGACGCCGTAGATGAAGCCGTAATCGGCGGCGCCTTCGGCGACATATTGCTCGAAGCCGGTCTTGATCACTTCCAGCGCCGTGGTGGTCTGCGTGACCATCGTGCCGGCCGCGAACAGCTTGACGTCGATATTGTAGGTGCCGATCGGCACGTTCGCCGGCAGCGGAATGGCGGCGCGGAACACCGCCGGCGTCAGGAAGGTGACCGCGGTCGGCGATTGCTGATAGAGGCCCTGCTCGCCCTTCAGCCGCACGAAGGCGACGCGGAACGGATCGTCGGGCACGGTGTCGGCGAAGTCGGGGCCGATGCGCTGCGTCAGGATGAAATTGTCGAGGCCGACTTGCAGCCGCCGCAACACCTCCGGCTTGGCGATTTCCTTGACCGGCCGGTTGCTCAGCACCGCGAGATAAGAGGGGACTTTGACGAATTCGCGCACGTCCGCATTGACCCAGATGCCCGCGATGCGCCCCTTGCGGCGGGTCCGGTAAGTCTGGCGCGGGCCGGCGACCGTCACCACCAGGTCGTAATCGGTGCGCAGCGTCGCGCCCTTGTCCGGCTCGATGGTGCCGAACAGCACCAGATTTTCGCCGGTGAAGCTGGAGGTGACCTGCACCCGGTGATTGGAGAGCGACACCACCAGCCGTTCGGCCACGGCCGGCCGCGCCGCGCAGACCAGCAGCAAGAGTGCGACGATGGGTGCCAGCCGCCGCATCAGCTGCCCCTCACCAGACGGATCGAATAGGGTTCGGTCGGCTGCAGCACGAGATCGATCGCGAACCGCAGGCCGACCAGCAGCACCAGGGCGCCGAGCAGCAGCCGCAGCCATTCGCCGCGCATGTTCTGCCCGGCGCGCACGCCGAACTGGGCGCCGATCACGCCCCCGACCATCAGGCACAATGCCAGCACGGCATCGACCAGGTGGTTGGCCGTCGCGTGCAGGATGGTCGCCGTCATCATGGTCGTCAGCGTCAGCACCATCGAGGTGCCGATCACCGTGATGGTCGGCACGCGCAGCAGGTAGATCAGCATCGGAACCAGCATGAAGCCGCCGCCGATGCCGAGAACGGCGCCGAGAAACCCGATCATGGCGCCGATCACCCATACCGGGATGACCGAGATGTAGATCCGCGAGCGCTTGAAGCGCATCTTCAGCGGCAGACGGTGGATCCAGGTATGGCTGCCGGGCCGACGCAGGTCGGCGCGCCCGCCGCGGCGGGCGCGGTTGATGGCGCGCAGGCCCTCGGTCACCATCAGTACGCCGACCACGCTGAGCAGGGTGACGTAGGAAAGCGCGATCATCAGATCCAACTGATCGAGGGCGCGCAGCACGGTGAACAGCCAGACGCCGACTGCGGTGCCGATACCGCCGCCGACCAGCAGCATGAGTGCGAGCGCGAAATCGATCGTCTTGCGCCGCCAATGGGCCAGGAAGCCGGTGAACAGCGCGGCCGCGATCTGCGGCGACACGCTCGCCACCACCACGCCGGGCGAGATGCCGATGAAGATCAGCAGCGGGGTCATGAGGAAGCCGCCGCCGATGCCGAACATGCCCGACAGGAAGCCGACCGCCAGCCCCAGCCCCAGGATGAGGAAGATGTTCACGGGCAGGTCGGCGATCGGAAGATAGATCTGCAATGCTGTCGTCCGGCGTTCGTGGCTTATGCGCTAACGGCCACGTGCCGATGAGCAGGTCAACCCCCGCAGTCTGTCTCACGGCGTGCGAAAACGTCAGCAAAACCGGCTGCAAAGCCGATTCGATCTTAGCGGGCTATGCAGCGACAATCACGCGTTTGGGCAAAAGCCCCTGCGTGGTTCACCGTTTTCCAACGGTGACTTAGGTCCGGCTTGGGCCTTGCGGTGCGGCGGTGGTCTTGTCCCAGCCGCCGGACGGTGCCGGAACCGTGGTGGCCTGCGCCGGCTGCGGCGTTGCCACGAAATTGGTGACGGCATCGCGGGCCGCGGCCAGCGACTTGGCATCCATGTGTTTGGCCACTTCGTCGCGCTTCTTGCCGGCCTCGGTGTCGCCGTGCTTGGCGGCCAGGGCGAACCACTTGTAGGCCTCCGGCAGGCTCTTGCCGACGCCGATACCGCGCGCGCAGAGGATGCCGAGATTGTACTGGCTGTCGGAAACCCCGTATTGGGCGGCCTTGGTGAACCACCGCGCCGCGGTTTGATAGTCCGGCTTGCCGTCGACGCCTTCGGCGTAGAGCACGGCGAGGTTATGCATGGCCTTGGCGTTGCCTTGGCGGGCGGCGGCAAGATAGAGCCTGCTGGCGTGGAGCAGGTCCTTCGGCACGCCCTGGCCCTTCTCGAGCAGGCTGGCGTAGCGGAACTGGGCAGGCGCCAGCCCCTTGTCGGCGGCGCGTTCGAACCAATGGGCCGCCTGCGTGAGATCGGTCGTCACCCCGCGGCCTTCGGCGAACCGCATGGCTATTTCGTAGGCCGCGGCGCTATCGCCGGCGAGCGCGGCCTGGCGCAGGCGCGAGCTGCCGATGTCGGTAGGCAGGTCGTTGGTGCTGGCGACCGTCTCTTTGGCCGACGAACGCTTGGCGCCCTCGGCCGCCGCCTCCGGGATCGAGCCCGTAATGTCGTTGCCGGAGGTGTCTTCCGACGGCTGCAAGGCGGCGTCCCGTTCCGTCTTGGCGGGCACGGTGGCGATGTGCACGGTCTGATCCGGCGGCGCCAGCAGGTCGATGGATGCGTTCGGCGGCGTCATCGCCAGCGGCGTGGCGGCGATCTTGGGTCCTTGCGGGACGGGTGCGACCGTCGCCTGGGCGGTGTCGGCTTCCTGAACCTTGTCGTCCTTCGCCGAACCGAGCGCGGAAAGCGCGCTCGAGTTGATGCTGACGTGATGCGCGGTCTTGTCGAGCGGCGCTTGGTTCTTGCCGACATGCAGCATGGTCGCGGCGATCTGCACCGAGCCGACCACGATGGCGACGATGCTGGCCGCGACGAACAAGGACTTCATCCGCCGCATCATGCGGTTGCTGAGTGACTTGTCGCCGGATTCCGCCTTCTTCTTCTTGTCGGCCTTTGGTTTTGACGCCGTCGCCGCCTCGTTCTGCATGGCGGCTTGCGCGGCGCGCCGTGCGGCGGCGATGAAATTGGACTTGCCGTCGGCGTTGGTAGACGAGCCGGGGCGCGCCTGGCCCAGTGCCGCTTCCGAAGCCGCGATGCGGGCGGCCGAATTGGCGCGCCGCGGCGGCCCGGAGCCGGGTTCGAGCGGCTCATCGGACCGTGGCTCGAACTCGGCCGAGCCTCGTGCTGCGGGCACGTGGTTTGCCGGCTCGTCGGCGCGCGACACGCGCATTTCGGGAGCCTGCGGCGCCGCCGGCATCGGCGGCGGCTGCACGGCCAATAGCGGCGCGGTCGGGGCGGCCGGCGCCCCGGTCACGGGCCCGGCGGCAGGCGGCATATGGTCGAACGCCGTGGCCGGCGCGTCCTCGACCGTCGGGATCGTGGCGCGGACCGGCTGACCGGCGTCGTGCGGGGCGGCCGCCGGCGCATGCCGCTCGCCGATCATGTTCCGCTCGATGGTGGCCAGACGATCGACCACCTGGCCGATCATGCCGTTGACCTGGTCCAGGGTATCCTGCGTGCGCACGATCTCGTCCTTGAGCGAATCCTGCGAGCGCGCCAGGTCGTCCTTGAAGACGTCATGGGCTTGGGTGATGTCGTATTTCAGCAGGTCCTGCGCGTGGGCGATGTCGTATTTCAGCGCGTCCTGCGCCTGCGCGATGTCGTGCTTGAGGGCGTCTTGCGCCTGCGCGAGGTCTTCCTTGAGGATGTCGAAGGTCTGGGCATCGAAGGCGGGGACGCCGCCGAGGGCCGCTTCCGCGCTCGGCGGCATGTGCTGGAGATGCGCCAGCACGTCGGTGAGCGTGCGCTCGATCCCTTCCAACTGGCCGAAGCGCGAATCGGAAGCATCCAGGCGCTCGACCAGCGCGGCGATGCGGTTTTCGAGATGGCCGGCGGCGCCATCGTCCGCGGGGCGCGTTTGTTGAACCTGATCGATCTTGTCCGATAGCGCGTACAGCAGGGCTTCCAGTTGCTGCGGCACCGCGTTGCTGATCTGGCGATCGTGATCGAGCCGATCGATTCGGTCGGAAAGGGACTGCAGCAGCGCTTCCAGACGCGGCGGCATCGCATCGCCGCTGCTCTCGACGCGGTCGTGCTGGAACAGCTCGATCTTGTCGGCCAGCGACTGAACCAAGGCCTCCAGCCGCGACGGTCCGGCATTGGTGTTGTCGTTTTGCGCGCGCGTCGCCAGCGCCTCGGCGAGTGCGTCGATGCGGCTGCCGAGAATGGTCAGCACGTCATTGGTCGTGCGCGTGCGCGCGATCTCTTCGATCTTCTCCGCGAGGCTCTGCACCTCGGCTGCCAGCGCGCTCACCGCATCGCTGGAGGCGACGTGGTTGGCCATGCCGCGCAGCGTGGTGATGGCGTTCTCCAGCTGCGCCAGCGTCGCCGGGTCCTTCTGCGCGATGATCAGATCGATCCTCTGCGCAAGGCTGGTGACCGCCTCGTTGAAGCCGACCAGGTTCTCCGCCGGGGTCAGCCCGCGCAGCGCCTCGCGCACTTCCGTGAGGCCGTGCTCAATTCCCGCCAGCGCGTTGTGGTCGACGCCGTTTTCCCGGCCTTCCGCGATGCGGTGGGCGAGATCCTGGATCTGCGCTTCGATGGCTTCGATAGCGCGGCGCGGCATCGCTTCTTGCAGCGCCCGGCCGATATCGCCGAGTTCGGCCCGCAAGGCGTTGATCGCGTCTCCGATCCCGGGCTGGCGAAGGGTCTCGATCTGTTTGGTGATGTTGCGGAGCTGTTCTTCCAGTCCCGACAGGTCCTGTGTCGGCAGCGGCGCTTGCGTCGGCGCATAGGGTGGCGCGGCGACCGGCGCCTCAAGGGCGGCCACGCGCGAGCGGCGCGGCGCGGCGTGTTCGTTGAGGGCGCGCTGGCGGTCGGCGATTTCGGCCAAGGCACGATCGAGCGTCAGGGGCGCCGGATGGCGTGGGTTGGCCGGCGCGTGCAATTCGCTCGGGACGTTCGATGCAGCCGGGCGCGGGGTATTAACGTACTGGTCGAGCCGGCCGATCAGATCGGCGTGTGGGTCCGGCCCGCGCGATTGCTGCCGCGGCGCATAGGCCGCCGGTCCCTTGCGGCTGAAGTTCTCGATGCGCTGGCTGAGATTGTCGAGCCGCTGGTGCACGGCGCCGAGCTCGTGGCTGTAGCTTTCCGGATCGTATTGATCCTGGCGAAGATCTTGGCCGTCATCTTGGCCGTGATCTTGGCCCTTGGGGCTTTGCATGCCGGCTTGCGCGGCCTGCTGCAGAATCACGGAATTGAGCCAGTCGTCGAGCGACATGCCCGAGCGACGCGCGGCTTCCTTGGCCGTCGCGCGTGCCTCCGGCCGTATCCCTTTTGCAGTCCACGGGATGCCAAGTTTCATGCTCGCACCGAGTTGGGGTGGAGACGCAAAAACGCGCGCTGACAGACTCTGGAACGGCCGGCACCCGTTAACAGGAGATGGACGCCGGGTGCAGTACGGCTGGCCGCACACCGACTTTTTCTCAGTGGCGGTAAACAACTGGTTAAGTTTCCGACGAAGGGCCGGTATTTGGCGGCGAATTCGCGCTTTTCCGGAACTGTGGCGCTTATTCCCGATCGAACGGGATTTTCAAAACGTCAGGCGCTGTCACGTAACTGTTACTTTTTCATTAAGCGGCATGCTGATGCTACTCGTGGCTGTGAATACCCCGGTACATTGAAATAGGCGAAACAGCATGTCCTGGGGAACAGGCTAATGAAAGTGGCCCGTGAGGGCGAATTTTTCGGCGCCGAAAGAGAAAATCCGCTCGCTGGGATTCTCGGCCGGCTTCCCGTTGGGGTTGTGTTATATGACCGGTCGGGGCGCATCGTCTTGCGTAGTGGCGCGCTTAGTCAGGTCTGGGGCCCCACCGTTGCGTCTCGCGATCCCAAGGCATGGGATCGATGGGAGGTGTTCGCGGACGACAGCAGCCGAATCGATCGTCCGCAATGGCCGACAGCGCTCGCTCTCCAGGGACGATCGGCATTTCCCGGCGTTGCCGCGATCTACCACGCGCAGCCGGGAGAAACACACCAGCTCCGAACTGGCGCGATCGCGGTCAACGATGGTCGTGGGTTCAGGGGCGCCATTGCGGTGGTGCATCCGATTGAGCGCGACGATCCGCGACAGCTTGGGCTGAAGGGCTATCTGCAGGATCGCTTTGCCGATGCGCTAATTGACGCATGTGTGCAATCGCGCAGGGGCCGTCCGACGGGGTTGGAACACGATATCCGGCCGGATCGCTTGACGAGGCGCGAGACGCAGGTGCTCAGGCGCATCGCCTGGGGCAAGACCTATAAGCGGATCGCCGGCGAGCTCGAAATCAGCGTCAGGACGGTGGAATTTCACCGCAATAGCGCGGTCAGGAAGCTTCGACTCCGCAGCCGCGCGGACATGCTTCGCTATGCGCTCAACCATAATTGGCTCGACGAGGCGCCGCGGCCGGTGATGGGGGAACGACAAACGCGGCTGAAGAGATAGTGCGGATGCAACCCGGGTACCTGGGAAACTTCCGAGGTTTTCAGCGGCCGCTGAAAGTCCCAGATTATGAGAATCAAAAAGCGGGACGCAGCGCCTGCCACCCGCCAAGGAGGGGTGAACTTTATTTGAGGGAACGCTAATGGGCCGCAACCTTGCCTTTTCCAGCCCGGACTGGAGGATCGCTTCATCTGACCGAGCGCGGGGGCGGGACGAAAGCGCCGGCATGACCAGCGCCGAACTGGCGCGCGCTCATGGTGTTTCGCTGCGAACCGTCCGCTTTTATCAGAGCAAGGGCCTGCTGAGGTCGGCGCGCGGCGGCAAGGCCCCAATGTTCGACCACGACGACGACCGACGCCTTGCGTTGATCCTGCAAGGCAAACGGCTCGGCTTCACCCTCATCGAAATCCGCAACATGCTGGCGGCGTGGCGGCCCGAACGCAGCGACCGGTTGCCGATCAGCCGCCGGCAATGCGTGGAGCAGATCAGGCTGCTGGAGCGCCAGCGCCGCGAAGCCGATCAGGCGCTCGACGAACTGCGTGCGATCTACTCCAGCATGTTCCATCTGGCCGACCCATGCGAGCCCTGCGAGCCGCGTTGATTCGGCGTTTTTCTCGCCTTTAACACTGGTGTAAACCGGTCCGGCCATAATTTGCGCCGGGTGAGGGCGTTTGCTGCCCGCGGTGGGGCTGCCGGGGCGCGCCCGCGCCCCGCGATGCGCGCAATCCTTTTCAAGATCGCCCCACGCCGCGGCGTCAAACGCCGGAAAGAGGAACGATGCCTACCTATCAGGCGCCCGTCGACGACGCCCTTTTCCTGCTCAACGACGTCTTCGGCCTCGAACGCTACGGCAATCTGCCGGGCTTTGCCGATGCCAGCCCCGACATCGTGGAAGCGGTCCTGCGCGAGGCGGCCAAGTTCTCCGAGGAAGTGCTCACCCCGCTCAATCGCGTCGGCGACACCGAAGGCTGCACCCGCCATGAGGACGGCAGCGTCACCACGCCCACCGGCTTCAAGGAGGCCTATCGCGGGATCGTCGAAGGCGGTTGGATCGGCATGTCGGTGCCGGACGCGTTCGGCGGCCAGGGCCTCCCGGCGATCCTGACCGAGCTGGTCAACGAGTTCTTCTGCTCGGCCAACATGGCCTTCGCCATGTATCCCGGCCTCACGCAAGGAGCGATCGCCGCGCTGCTGACCCACGGCAGCGACGCCATCAAGGCCAAATACGTGCCCAAGATGGTGGAAGGCGTCTGGGCCGGCACCATGAACCTGACCGAGCCGCATTGCGGCACCGACCTCGGGCTGTTGCGCAGCAAGGCGGTGAAGCAGGCCGACGGCAGCTACAAGATCACCGGCACCAAGATCTTCATCTCGGCCGGCGAGCACGACCTGGCCGACAACATCATCCACCTTGTGCTGGCGCGCATCGAAGGCGCGCCCGAAGGCACCAAGGGCATCTCGCTGTTCGTGGTGCCGAAGATCATGGTCAACGACGACGGCTCATTGGGCGCGCGCAACGGCGTCGCCTGCGGCTCGCTCGAAGAGAAGATGGGCATCCACGGCAACGCCACCTGCGTGATGAACTACGACGGCGCCACCGGCTGGCTGATCGGCGAGGAAAACCGCGGCCTCAACGCCATGTTCACGATGATGAACGAGGCCCGCCTCGGCGTCGGCATCCAGGGCCTGGCGCTGTCGGAAGTCGCCTATCAGAACGCCGCGATCTACGCCAAGGAGCGCCTGCAAGGCCGCGCCATCTCCGGCGTCAAATATCCCGACAAGCCGGCCGATCCCATCATCGTGCATCCGGATATCCGCCGCATGCTGATGACCATGCGCGCGTTCAACGAAGCCGCGCGCGCGCTCGTGGTGTGGACCGGCCTCATGGGCGACGTCTCGCACCGCTCCGACGACAAGAAGCAGCGCCAGAGCGCCGAAGACCTCATGGGCCTGCTCACGCCGGTGATCAAAGGCGTGCTCACCGACCGCGGCTTCGCCAACACGGTGATGGCGCAGCAGATCTATGGCGGCCACGGCTACATCGCCGAGCACGGCATGGAGCAGTTCGTGCGCGATTCGCGCATCGCCATGATCTACGAGGGCGCCAACGGCATTCAGGCGCTCGACCTGGTCGGTCGCAAGATCGGCAAGAACTCGGGCCGCGCGCTGATGGGCTTCCTCGGCGAGGTCTCGGGCTACGTCAAGGAGAAGAGCCGCGACAAGGCGATGAAGGACTATGTGGCGCCGCTCGGCGTCGCCGCCGGCCATCTGCAGGAAGCCTCGATGTGGTTTTTGAAGCACGCCATGATGAAGCCGGACAATGCCGGCGCCGGCGCCACCGACTACATGCATCTCTTCGGCCTGGTCGCGCTCGGCTACATGTGGGCGCGCATCGCGGAAGCAGCGCTTGCGAAATTGCCGAAGGCGAACGGCGCCGGCGAGCGCTATAGCGCCAAGCTCACGACCGCGCGGTTTTTCATGCAGCGCATGTTGCCGGAGACGGCGTTGCGGCTGGAGCGCGTGAAGGCGGGGGCGGGGAGCACGATGGAGATGGCGGACGACGTTTTCTAGCGCGGATGGGTTTGCACTGAATCGCGCCAAACTCCGCTCATTCCCGCGTAAGCGGGAATCCAGCCCTTGTGTCCCTGGTCTTGTGGGGGCGAGCAATGAGAAACGGGGCTCGCCAAGTCCGTAGCCCGGGGGCGAGCGAAGCGTAAGCCGGAAGCGACATTGTAAGCCGGCGGTTTTAAGAATTCACTTAGTTCCATCCCGGCTGCGCGCGCCACATTTGCCGCCGCATCTTCGTCCGGCAACCGATTTCTTATTGAAGTGCTCTCAAGGGGGCATTCCCGGGATAGAGATAATAGACTGGGGGAATTAGCCACTCATTTTTGCGGGGCAGCCTCTTGTCGCTTTGCAGCCTGCCGCTGATGCTATACTTGCTGCCATACACACCGGGTGCCCGTGCTGCGCAATAAAAGGCACCCTCGCTGCCCATGCCTCCGAACCAGAAGTAATTTCCTTTACGAGAGATGGGCACATCGTTGCTGCATGCCTTGGGTGCGTCGTCTAATGACGCATCGATTCCCCGATCTTGAAGCTGGTTCATGCACGCGTTGCAGAGGCCCGCTACGGAGACATTTGGGATGTGTTCGCCGTAAATTTGAATATTCAGCCGGATAGCCTTGTAGACGGTGTCGACCAAAAATAGTTCATTTGGTCCCTTGTCCAACATCTCGCCAATGAGCGCCTTCGACAAGAAATTGCTTGCCACTCGATGGTTGCGGCCTAACCGCATTAGATCTCGGATCGCTTTTATGGATTGCCTGTAAGCCCCTTCGATGTCACTGGCGGAATAATTTCTCTCATTCACGCCCTTCAGGTATGGGGCGTGAAAGCCTAATCGACCGTTTATACTTAGATGGCGCTGGGGGATGTGCATCCCTTCGAACTCATAGCCGCCTGCCATGAATATGATTGAACAAGCAGAGAAGCAGTTTGAATTCGGCTCGACCTGAGTAGGGATATGGTTCGTCAAGAGAAATTCAGCAATTCGAAGTCCCTCATAATAGCTTCCCCCTGGACTATTCAAACAAAGCTGAATTTCCCCGAAATATGAACCCGCGCCGCCGCCACCACGATTAAAGCTAATCTGCCTTGCCACTTTTTCCAGTCTCGAGGTGTCGCCAGGCGTGATTTCTCCCGTGAGTCTCATGTTGCAGTTATGCGAGCCGTCGCCAGTTGGCACTTCCACCGAATTCACATACTCAATTTGAGCTGCTTGGCCATGTCTCCATGGGAGACTTGCCGCCAAGATGACCAACACTGGCATGAGGAAACGCCCACGCATAACCATTCTCCAGCGAAAATATTCGCCCGCTAAGACTTTTGCGCAGTCCGTTGGGTCCGCGGAAATCGCACTGTGACCACGCTTTCGGTGTTATCCGAGCGCCAAATTGCGACCTTTGCAGTGGAACCCGGTCGTACAGCTGCTTCTGCACGCTCCAAATCAGTATCATTAGTCAGCGTAACGCTGTTGAAGCGGATAAGTACGTCGCCCTTCTTGATGCCAGCTGCGCTTGCAACGCTGTTGGGTTTTACAATCGTAACGTAAAGGCCGCGTTTCGGGCCGGACATGCCAGCCACTTTGGCGCGCTCGGCAGTAATGACGCCTAGACCAAGCTCGATTTTATTTTTTCTCGCCTTGCTTAGGGCCGAGTTCGGATCCATTGCGGCGCGAAGCCGCTGCAATCCCGTTTGAAGATCGTACGCGTCAACTCCATTATTTAATTCAGTTCGACGCTCAAATGCAGAACCGGGATTGGTGATGACTGCGACGTCGCCGATCACACGGGTATCATTGCCGATCTGTGCGAAAGTATAAGTAACGCGCGCATTGGGCTGTGCATCGTATCGGCTTCCAAGAAGAACGGCCATCGCTAGGTTTTGTACGGGCTTATCGAAAGCTAATTCGTAGGGAGTATCCTTTGTGATGCGGTATCCCGCATTTGCCATTTCGCTTACTTTTCCGGCGTCGTATTTGCGATTATAACTTCGGGCCGACCGCTGGCCGTTTGCGGTCGATGCAGAGTGCCGGCGCATGCTGAGAGTGCCAAGAAACTCGCTAATGCAATGAAGATACGCGACATTGCCCCCTCCCTCGTTACCACAAGGGTGGCGCAACCGTAGCGAGAGGGCAAGAGTTTTTAGCGCGCCTAGCGGGTGGCGAGCATCAAATATATGCCTTTGATCAGGTGCTTCCGAACAACAGTAACCACCGGGCTTATGGATTCCGGGTTCGCGTGCTGAGCACGCGCCCCGGAATGACAAGAATAAACCTACCGCCACCCCCTCCCCGGGCCGACGTGTTTCAAGATCGCCTCGATGACATGGGCGTTGTAGTCGACGCCGAGCTGGTTCGGCACCGTCAATAACAACGTGTCGGCTTCGGCGATGGCCTCGTCGACCGCGGACTGCGCAATGAAGGTTCCGCTTCGTGCATCCAGGCCGGGGCGGGGTCAACGATGGAGCTGCCGGACGAGGGGTATCAAGGCCGGCGCCGCAACGCATCGGCTCATGTCCGGTTTCTAAATCTTCACGGATAGGCCCTGACCGTTGCCCTGCGTTCGCGTTCGGCCACAAGCGGTTCCGCGCGCCCGGCGTAAAGCACCCGCATCAAGTTGCCCGCATCTCAGAATCTCTATGCATTTCAGGAAGGCATCCGTTCAGTTGAAACTCATTGCCAAAGTTTAACGTGCAACGATTCCAGAAAGCGGTCATAAAAATTTGCCGACCGGAATCGGCAGCTGAGCGCATCCGTCGCCCCCGCGCAAAGTTGCTTGTTCCGGTCGGCTTTGTTTTGAAGAACGTTCGTCATTATACGTGGTGACAACGCGCCGCGACCGGGCTATGTTTTGAGCATCCCGGCGGGGGCGATACCGCCTGGGGCCCCGCCGTGATCTTCCCCGAGCGAGGCCCGCGCATCAGACAGTGCACTTAAAACCGGCTCTTCGGCCGCGCGTTGGAACCCAGCGCACGGCGAGAAGGCTAGCTTTTCGGGCACCGATGCCACACTCCCTACCTCCACCCCATCCCCGGCGCGCCGTGCTTCAGGATCGCCTCGATCACATGCGCGTTGTAATCGACGCCGAGCTGGTTCGGCACCGTCAGTAACAGCGTATCCGCCTCGGCGATGCCTTCGTCACCCTTCAACTGCTCGATCAGCGCGTCCGGCTCGGCGGCGTAGCTGCGGCCGAAGATGGCGCGCTCGGTTTCGCTCAGCATGCCGACCTGGTCGCCGTCCTCGCCGCCGCCGAAATACATGCGGTCGCGGTCGTCGGTGAGCGCGAAGATCGAGCGCGCATGGAGTGGATGCGGAATGAGGGGGATATCGGCTGCTACGCCGCCACCGGCGCTTCGATCGTCGCCGACAGCCGCAGCGTGGGCGGCTGCGTCGTCATCAAGGCTTGCGAGTCGAAGCCGCCGTCGGCGCAAATGAATTCGAACGCGGCCAGGATACGGTCGACCGTTTCGCCTTCGCGTCCGAACGGCAGCAGCAGCCTCTCGTAATGGATCAGCCGTCCGTCGCCGTCGGTGACGTCATGGATGGTGTAGACCGGCGCGCCGCTCTCCACCACCTTCCAATAGGGCGAGAGCCCTTCGCCATGGCGCGCGGCCGGGATCACCTCATCGAGGTATTTGCCGCGGCAGTCGCTCGATCCGTAGGCCTTGGCGATCGTCGCGCCGTGAAAGCGGATTAGGAATCGCGGCGGCTCGTCGCCGGTGACGTCGAGAAAGCTCAAGTTCGCCGAGAGCGTGGCGATGCTGTCGGCCGCCACCGACTGCCATTGCGGCATGCGGGCCCCGTTGAGATTCTGGGTCCAGAACTTGAGCAGCCAGCGCTGATTGATCGCGCGGACAGCGTCCGGCCGTGCGACGACAAATTGCATGAGACGCCCCCGTTCGCCCCTGGCGGTCCGGTTCATCGGGGCAAGCTGCCCACTTGTCAATATGAGATGATAGGCTTCGACTATGGCTCTTTGTCGCGCTTGCACCGCTATGGCCGAATTACCGGCCGGTCCGCTTCGATCCGACCATGCCGGCCGTCGCCAAGTGGGCACAATGGGCCACGGCTGGTGGAAGGGGAGCTTAATTGACCATTAGAAGGCCCGTTCGCTATCGTGGCGGCAACGACAAGACCAAACGAGGGAGGGGAGACCCCATGCGATCGATTACCACGTTCCTTTGCGGCGTTGCCGCGGCCTCGCTTCTGGCCGCGTCCGCGCACGCCGCCGGTACCATCAAGATCGGCTTGATCGAGCCCTATTCGGGTCAGTTTGCCGACGCCGCCAAGATGCAGGACGACGCCATCAAGCTGTTCCTCAAGCAGAACGGCGACAAGGTCGCCGGCAAGAAGATCGAGATCATCCGCAAGGATGTCGGCGGCATCAATCCGCCGGTCGCCAAGCGCTTGGCGCAGGAATTGGTCACCCGCGACCATGTCGACATTCTCGCCGGTTTCGTGCTGACGCCCAACGCCATGGCCGCCGGCGACGTCTCCAAGGCGGGCAAGAAGTTCATGGTGGTCATGAACGCGGCGACCTCGGTGGTCACCACCAAGTCGCCCTATATGACGCGCACCTCGATGACCATTCCGCAGCTCAACACCGCCTTCGGCAAGTGGGTTGCCGAGCATAGCGGTGTGAAGAAGGCCTACACCATGGTCACCGACTACGGTCCGGGCCACGACGCCGAGCAGTCGTTCCAGAAAGGCTTCAAGGAAGGCGGCGGCACCATCGTCGGCTCGGTGCGCATGCCGATCGCCAACCCGGACTTCTCGGCTTTCGTGCAGCGCGCCAAGGACCTCAAGCCGCAGGGCATCTTCGTCATGATCCCGGGCGGCGCCCAGCCGGGCGCGCTCGGCAAGGCGCTGGCCGAGCGCGGCATCGACCCGAAGAAGACCAAGGTCATGGGCCAGATGGAGATTTCCGACGAGAACGCGCTCAAGGCCATGGGCGACACCGCTATCGGCATCATCACCTCGGGCAACTACGACTATAACCACAAGTCGAAGATGAACGAGGCCTTCGTGAAGGCCTACAACGCCGAATTCCACCGCAACCCGGACTTCTTCGCGGTCGGCGCCTGGGATGGCATGCACCTGATCTACGCCGCGCTGAAGAAGACCAAGGGCAGCGCCGACGCCGCGGCCCTGATCAAGGCGGCCGAGGGCATGAAGTGGATGAGCCCGCGCGGGCCGATCTCCATCGACCCCAAGACCCGCGACATCGTGCAGACCGTCTATGTGCGCAAGGTCGAGAAGAAGGGCGGCAAGCTCGTCAACGTCGACATCGCCAAGATCCCGAACGTGAAGGACCCGCTGCACAAGTAATCGCCACCTTTGGCGGACGTGATGGGGGCGGGGGCCTGGCAGGCCCTCGCCCCTTCGCTTGACCGGACCTAGGATGGGCGGCTAGCTGAGTCGGCAACCGACCCGACGGATATGGACGCCCTTAATCTCCCACGGCCAGCCTGGATGAGCGAAGACCTCGTGCTGCTCGAAGAGCAGGCGCGGCGCTTCATTGGCGATGTGTTCGCCCCCCATCTCGACCGCTGGCACGAGACCGGCATGTACGAGCGCGAGGTCTGGACCCAGGCCGGCGCGGCCGGCCTGCTCTGCGCCTCGATGCCGGAGGAATATGGCGGGGCCGGCGGCAGTTTCGCCCACGAGGCGATCATCAACCGCGAGCTGTCGCTCGCCGGCTTCGATACTTTCGGCGCGCCCCTGCATTCGGGCATCGTCGCGCCCTACATTCTGCATTACGGCACCGAGGAGCAGAAAAAGCGCTGGCTGCCCAAGCTCGCCACCGGCGAGATGGTCGCCGCCATCGCCATGACCGAGCCGGGCACGGGGTCCGACCTGCAAGGGGTTCGTACCCGGGCGGAGAAGTCCGGCAACGGCTACGTCCTCAACGGCTCCAAGACCTTCATCACCAACGGCCAGCACGCCAATCTCATCGTCGTCGTCGCCAAGACCGAGCCGAAGGCCGGCGCCAAGGGCGTCTCGCTGATGGTGGTGGAAACCGACGACGCCCCCGGCTTTCGCCGCGGCCGCAAGCTCAAGAAGCTCGGCATGGATTCCGCCGACACCTCGGAATTATTTTTCGAGGACGTGAAGCTGCCGGCCGAAAGCCTGCTCGGCAGCGAGGAGGGGCAGGGCTTCTACCAGTTGATGCGGGAACTGCCGCAGGAGCGTCTGATCGTCGCGGTGCACGCGGTCGCCATGATGGAGCGGGCGCTCGCGCTCACCATCGATTACGTCAAGCAGCGCAAGGCCTTCGGCAAAACCATCATCGAGTTCCAGAACACGCAATTCGAGCTGGCCGCGTGCAAGACCGAGGCCACGATCGCCAAGGTGTTCCTCGACCACTGCATCGGCGAGCACGTGGCCGGCCGTCTTGATACTGTCACCGCCTCGATGGCCAAATACCGGCTCACCGACACGCTCGGCACCGTACTCGACCGCTGCCTACAATTGTTCGGCGGCTATGGCTATATGGACGAATATCCGATCTCGCGGATGTACCGCGATGCGCGCGTGCTGCGCATCTACGCGGGCACCAACGAGATCATGAAGATGTTGATCGCGAGGAGTTTGTGAGTCCTCCGTCATTCCGGGGCCCGAGCGTAGCGAGGGAACCCGGAATCCAGAGCGACAACAAGGCACCTCGGAATTTGTCTCTGGATTCCGGGCTCGCGTGCTGCGCACGCGCCCCGGAATGACGAGGAGGAATCGATGGCCGATGCATTCGTCTATGACGCCGTGCGCACCCCGCGCGGCCGCGGCAAAGCCGATGGCGCGCTGCATGAGGTGACCGCGCTCAATCTGGCGACGCAGGCGCTATCCGCCGTCAAAGAGCGCAACGACCTCGATCCGGGCCTGCTCGATGACGTGGTGCTCGGCTGTGTCGATCCGGTCGGCGAAGCCGGCGGCGACATTGCCCGCGCGGCCGCGCTCATCTCCGGTTTCGGCGACGGCGTGCCGGGCGTGCAGATCAATCGCTTCTGCGCCTCCGGTCTCGATGCGGTCAACTTCGCGGCCGCCCAGGTGATGTCGGGCCAACATGACATGACCATCGGCGGCGGTGTCGAATCGATGAGCCGTGTCGGCATCGGCGCCTCCGGCGGCGCCTGGCCGGTGGACCCCGCGATCGCGGTGCCGACCTATTTCATGCCGCAGGGCGTCTCGGCCGACCTGATCGCCACCAAATACGGCTTCTCGCGCGACGACGTCGATTCCTACGCGGTCGAGAGCCAGAAGCGCGCCGCCAAGGCCTGGGACGACGGCCGCTTCAAGAAGTCGGTGATCCCGGTCAAGGACATCAACGGTCTCACGATCCTCGACAAGGACGAACACATGCGGCCGTCCACCACCATGCAGACGCTCGCCGCGCTGCAGCCGTCCTTCGTGCAGATGGGCGAGATGGGCGGGTTCGATGCGGTGGCGGTGCAGAAGCATCCCGAGCTCGAGGCGATCAATCACGTGCATACGCCGGGTAATTCCTCCGGCATCGTCGACGGTGCGGCCGCGGTCCTGATCGGCAACAAGGAGGCAGGCAAGTCCGCGGGCCTGAAGCCGCGCGCGCGCATAAGGGCTTTCGCCAATATCGGTTCGGAGCCGGCGATCATGCTGACGGGCCCGATTCCCGTGACCGAGAAGGCGCTGAAAAAGGCCGGCATGAGTACCAAGGACATCGACTTGTGGGAGCTCAACGAGGCTTTCGCCTCGGTGGTCTTGCGCTACATGCAGGCGCTCGACATTCCGCACGACAAGATCAACGTCAACGGCGGCGCCATCGCCATGGGCCATCCGCTCGGCGCCACCGGCGCCATGATCTTCGGCACCGTGCTCGACGAGTTGGAGCGGCGCAACCTCTCCACCGCGCTGATCACGCTCTGCATCGGCATGGGCATGGGCACCGCGACGATCATCGAGCGGGTGTGAGTCGATGGACCGCTGTTGTCGCCTAACCGCTCCGGCGCCGGCGCGCGCTCTGCGCCGGGGCGAGCAGCGGGACGGCGGGAAGCGCGCCGATCGCCGGTTTGGCGAAAAGGTAGCCTTGGAACAGATTGATCCCGGCGCCCCGCAGCACGGTGAGCTCGTTTTCGGTCTCGACGCCTTCGGCAATCACCTGAATGTCGAGGGCACGGGCAATGGCGAGCAAGCCGGCGACGATCGTCTGGCGGACCGGCGAGCCATCGATACCCCGCACCAGCTGCATGTCGATCTTGATCAAGTCAGGCTGAAAATTCGCCAGAAGGCCGAGACCGTTGTAGCCGGAGCCGAAGTCGTCCAGCGCCACCATAAATCCGAGCCGCTTGTATTCGGCGATGATGCGGGTGACGTGGCCGACGTCGAGCTTTTCTTCTTCGGTGAATTCGAACGAAATCCGGTTGCGGGCGAAGCCGACTTTTTCAGCGGCGGCCAGCGAACTGCGGATGCAGGCGGCGGGTTCATAGACCGCGTTTGGCATGAAGTTAATCGACAGCCGCAAATCGGGGTCGTCGAAGAGTTCGCCGGCACCGGTGATGGCCTTGACCCGGCAGGCCTGGTCGAAGCGGTAGCGGTTTCGCTCGTTCACGCGGGCGAGCACCGCGCCGGCGCCCTCACCGTTGACGCCGCGCACGAGCGCTTCGTAGCCCCAGACGCGCCGCGCGTTCATGTCGACGATCGGTTGGAACGCCATGACGAAATCGAAGTCGAGGGCTTCGCCGTCCCTGCATCCCGCGCAATTTTTTGCCGTGTCCATGGCGATGTTCATGGCGATCGCTCCCTGTTGGCCGCCGGGGCTTGGAGATATCGCGCAAGTCGCCTTGCCGTGGGGTAAATCTGCGAGGTTCAATTTGCAGACGGTGTTATGATCCCGACGGGAGTTCCATCGAGCGTTATTTGAACTGCGAGGACGCAAATGCCCAAAGTCGATATCGCCAAGGTGCCGGTCAGAAGCGGCGCCATGATCTATCCGGCGCCGTTCCAGCCCGAATGCGCGGGCCGTCACAAGCAGGCGCTCGGCGACGTGGTGGGCTTGACGCAATTCGGCGTCAACATCACGCGCATCGAGCCGGGCGCGGCCTCCTCGCTGCGGCACTGGCACGAGAAAGAGGACGAATTCATCTATATGCTGGAAGGCGAGCTCGTGCTCCATGACGATGACGGCGAGATCGTGCTCAAGCCCGGCGACGCCGCCGGCTTCCCGGCCGGCAGCCGCAACGGCCATCGCCTGATCAACCGCACCGACCGCGACGCCGTCTATCTCGAGGCCGGCACCCGCGCCGACGAGGAGCACGTGCATTACTCGGACGTGGATCTGGAAATGATCCGCGGCACCAAGGGCCGCCGCCTGATGCACAAGAACGGCGAGCCTTGGTGAGGCTTGCAACGGAGACCGGGATTTCAGGCATGGCCAGGATCGATATTTCCAAGGTGCCGCTCGACACGGCGACCAATTATCCGCCGCCCTTCAACAAGGCGGTCGGTGGCCGCGCGCGCAAACGGCTCGGCCGCGCCGCCGGCCTGACCCAGTTCGGCGTCAACGTCTGCACATTGAAGCCGGGCGCGGCGTCGTCGCAGCGTCACTGGCACGAGAACGAGGATGAGTTCGTCTACGTGCTCGAAGGCGAAGTGGTCTTATGCGAGGACGAAGGCGAAACCGTGCTCAAGGCCGGCGAAGCGGCGGGATGGAAGGCCGGCGTGGCGGACGGCCATTGTCTGGTGAACCGCTCGGACCGCGACGCCGTCGTGCTCGAGGTCGGAAGCCGCGCCGCCAGGGAGCGCGCGTTTTATTCCGACATCGACATGATGGTCGTGCGCGACGACAAGGAATTCCGCTACACGAAAAAGAACGGCGAGCCGTATGGTTAGCCGTCATTCCGGGGCGCGGCCGCAGGCCACGAACCCGGAATCCAGAGCGATTTGATAGGGCCGCGTGGTGGCCCTGGATTGCGGGTCCGGCGCTGCGCGCCGTCCCGGAATGACGAAGAGCAAGAGGCAAAGGCAATGACCAATTTCACGCTCGACATCGACGCCGACGGCATCGCGCTCGTCACCTGGGACATGCCCGGCCGCTCGATGAACGTCATCGATGCGGGCGTGCTCGAGGAACTGTCGGCCATCGTCGAGCAGGTGGCGACCGACGACAAGATCAAGGGCGCGGTGATCACCGCCGGCAAGGACGCCTTCTGCGGCGGCGCCGACCTCACGCTGCTGGAGCGCTTCGGCACCATCTATGCCGACATGCTCGCGCGCGAGGGCGAAGCGGCCGCCGCCAAGATGGTGTTCGAGGAAAGCAGCAAGCTCTCGCGGCTCTGCCGGCGCTTGGAAACCAGCGGCAAGCCGTGGGTGGCCGCGCTCAACGGCACCGCCATGGGCGGCGGCTTCGAGATCGCGCTTGCCTGCCATCATCGTATCGCGTCGGAGAATCCCAAGACCCGGCTTGGCCTGCCGGAAGTGAAGGTCGGACTGTTCCCCGGCGGCGGCGGCACCCAGCGCGTCGCGCGCATGCTGCCGCCGGTCGATGCGCTGCAATTCCTGCTCAAGGGCGAACAGCTCAAGGTCGAGCGCGCCAAGGCGATGAAGCTGATCGACGCGGTGGTGCCGCAGGCCGATCTCGTCAAGGCGGCGAAGGACTGGATCAAGACCGTCGGCAAGGCGGTGGCGCCGTGGGACGAGAAGGGTTTCCGGCTGCCCGGCGGCCTCGTCTATTCGAAGGCCGGCATGATGACGTTCCCCGCCGCCAACGCCATCTACCGGCGCGAGACCTACGACAATTATCCCGGCGCCCGCGCCATTCTGCAGTCGGTCTACGAGGGCCTGCTGGTCGACATGGACACCGCGTTGCGCATCGAGTCGCGCTGGTTCGCCCATGTGGTGCGCACGCCGCAGGCGGCCGCCATGATCCGCTCGCTGTTCGTCTCCATGCAGGAATTGAACAAGGGCGCGCGCCGCCCGGCCAACGTGCCGCCGGCGGTCCCGAAGAAGGTCGGCATCGTCGGCGCCGGCTTCATGGGCGCCGGCATCGCGCGCGTGAGCGCGGCGGTCGGCATCGACGTGGTGCTGATCGACCGTGACCAGGAAGCCGCCGACAAGGGCAAGGCCGGCGTCGCCAAGGCGCTCAGCGACCGCGTGATGAAGGGCCGCATGAAAGGCCCCGAGCGCGATGCGCTGCTGGCGAAGATCGTGCCCACCGCCGACTACGACGCGCTGAAGGATTGCGACCTGGTCGTCGAGGCCGTGTTCGAGGACCGCAAGGTGAAGGCCGAGGTCATCGCCAAGATCCAGAAGGTGATCCGCGACGACGCCATCCTGGCCTCCAACACGTCGACCTTGCCGATCACCTCGCTTGCCGCCGAGTTCAAGGAGCCGGCGCGCTTCATCGGCATCCATTTCTTCTCGCCGGTCGACCGCATGATGCTGACCGAGATCATCCTCGGCAAGGAGAGCGGCGACAAGGCGCTCGCCGTCGCGCTCGATTTCGTGCGCGCCATCCGCAAGACGCCGATCGTGGTCAACGACACGCGCGGCTTCTACGCCAACCGCTGCGTGCTCAATTACATCCAGGAAGGTCATCTGATGCTGCTGGAGGGCATTCCTCCGGCGATGATCGACAACGTCGCGCGCATGGCCGGCATGCCGGTGGGTCCGCTGGCGCTCAACGACGAGACCGCGCTCGATCTCGGCCTCAAGATCGTGCGCGCCGCGGAAGCCGATCTGGGCGAAGGCGCCGTCAATCCGGCGCAGAAGAAGCTCCTGGAGGACCTGGTCGAAAAGCACGGCCGCTTCGGCCGCAAGAACGGCAAGGGCTTTTACGATTATGCGGCCAAGCCCAAGCGGCTGTGGCCCGGTCTCGCCGATCTGTTGCCGAAGAAGCTTTCCAGCGCCGAGATCGAGGCGCTCGACATCGAGGAGCTCAAGCACCGCATCCTGGTGACGCAGGCGCTGGAAGCCGCGCGCGTGTTCGAGGAGAAGGTCGTCACCGACGTGCGCGAGGCCGACGTCGGCTCCATCCTCGGCTGGGGCTTCGCGCCGTGGTCGGGCGGCACGCTGTCGTGGATCGACATGGTCGGCACGACGAGGTTCGTCGAGCTGTGCCGCGCGCTGGAGAAGAAGCACGGGCCGCGTTTTGCGCCCAACAAGCTTCTGCTCGACATGGCCAAGACCGACGACACCTTCTACCACCGTTTTGCGCCTCCGAAGCGGAAAGAGGCGGCGTAGTTTCCCTCTCCCCGCTTGCGGGGAGAGGGTGGCGAGCATTGAGCGTCAAGCGAAATGTGAGCCGGGTGAGGGGGCGTCACCGTCGTGCACGAACGCAATACCCCCTCACCCGACCCGCCTTCGCTAAAGCTTCGGCGGGTCGACCTCTCCCCGCCCGGCGGGGAGAGGTGAAGAAGGTTCACCATGGACAACTCCAATCCTTCCTTCCTGCGCTGGCGCGAAATTCCCGGCGGCGTCTGGGCGCTGGGCTTGGTGTCGCTGTTCATGGATGCCTCCTCGGAGATGATCCATGCGCTGCTGCCGCTCTATCTCGTCAGCGTGCTCGGCGCCTCGACGCTCGAAGTCGGCGTGATCGAAGGCATCGCCGAAGCGACCGCCGCCGTCACCAAAGTGTTCTCAGGCGTGCTCAGCGACTGGTGGGGCGAGCGCAAATGGCTGGCGGCCGCCGGCTACGGCCTCGCCGCGTTGTCGAAGCCGCTGTTTCCGCTCGCGCCCAACGTCGCCTGGGTCGTCGCCGCGCGCTTCATCGACCGCATCGGCAAGGGCATCCGCGGCTCGCCGCGCGACGCGCTTATCGCCGATCTCACGCCCAACGATCTGCGCGGCACCGCCTACGGCCTGCGCCAGTCGCTCGACACCGTCGGCGCGGTGATCGGGCCGGGCGGCGCCATCCTGTTCATGGCGCTGTTCGCCGATCATTTCCGCACCGTGTTCTGGATCGCTGTCGTCCCGGCCTTCCTGGCGGTCGCGGTCATCGTGCTGTTCGTGCGCGAGCCGCGCCGCGCGCCGAAAAAGAAGGAAGCGCGCGCGCCGCTCACCCGTGCCGACCTTGCCCGCCTCGATATCGGCTATTGGATCGTGGTCGCGGTGGCGGCGGTGTTCACGCTGGCGCGCTTCAGCGAAGCCTTCCTGCTGTTGCGCGCCAAGTCGGTCGGCATGCCGCTCACCTGGATCCCCTCGGTCATGGTGGTGATGAGCATCGTCTACGCGCTCTCCGCCTGGCCCGCCGGCTCGTTGTCCGACTCCATCGGGCGCTATGGCCTGCTGCTGTCCGGCTTCGGCCTGCTGATCCTCGCCGATCTCGTGCTCGCCTTCGCCGGTGGCGCGGTCGCGGTGATGATCGGCGTCGCGCTCTGGGGCCTGCACATGGGGCTGACGCAAGGCCTGCTGCAGGCGCTGGTCGCCGACACGGCGCCGGAGAACTTGCGCGGCACCGCCTTCGGCGTGTTCAACTTGGTGAGCGGGCTTGCCATGCTCGCCGCCAGCATCATCGCCGGGGCTTTGTGGGACGTGATTGGCCCCGACGGCACCTTCGTCGCCGGCGCGGTGTTCACGGGCATTGCGCTTGCCGCGCTGCCGCTCGCACATCGCTGGCGGGTAAGGAGAGGGTAAGGCTGAGCGGCTTGCTTCCCTCTCCCCGCACGCGGGGAGAGGTGAAAGAGGGGCTACACCACCACCGTCAAGCGCTTCGCCGCGCGCGTCACGCCGGTATAAAGCCAGCGCTCGCGCGAATCCGGAAACGCAAATGACTCGTCGAACAGCACTACGTCGTCCCATTGCGAGCCTTGCGCCTTATGCACGGTGAGCACGTAGCCGTAGTCGAACTCGTCGTAGGGTTTGCGCCGCTGCCAGTCGAGCTGCTCGATGCCGCCGGTAAAGCATTCGGGCCTGACCGACACCTTCACCCCGCGCGTTGCGGTTTCGTCGTCGGGCAACAATTGCAGCGACATGATCCCCGTCTTGCTGCCGCTCTTGCGTTGCCCGCGCGCCTTCACCGTCCACAGGCCGCCGTTGAACAGCGCCTTCTTGCGGTTGTTGCGCAGGCATACCAGCTTGTCGCCGGCTTCCGGCATGGTGTCCTCGAAGCCGCGCCGCTCGCGCATGCGGCCGTTATAGGCGCGGCGCGTGGCGTTGCGGCCGACCAGCACCTGGTCGGCGTCGAGCACGCGCTGCGGATCGAGATCGCCCTTGGCGACCACTTCGGTTTCGCCGTAGCGGCCGGGCTCGAGATATTCGCCGGCGCGGATATCCATCGACAGCCGCACGATCGGATCGTCCTGCGCCTGCCGGTGCACTTCGGTGAGCATGGCGTCGGGCTCGGCCTCGGTGAAAAAGCCGCCGCCTTGGATGGGAGGCAGTTGCGCCGGGTCGCCCAGCACAAGGAGCGGGACGTCGAACGACAACAGATCGCGCCCGAGTTCGGCATCCACCATCGAGCATTCGTCGATGATGATGAGGTCGGCCTTGGAGGCCGGCGCCTCGTCCCACAGATCGAAGCTCGGGATCTCCTCGCCGCTTTCCCGGGTTCGGTAGATCAGGCTGTGAATGGTGGAGGCGCCGTGGCAGCCCTTGCCGCGCATCACCGAGGCCGCCTTGCCGGTGAAGGCGGCGAATTTCACCTCGCCGTCGACGTCGTCCGCGATGTGCTTGGCGAGCGTGGTCTTGCCGGTGCCGGCGTAGCCGAACAGGCGGAAGGTCGCGGGTGTGTCGCCCGTACCGGGCTTGGCCTTCAGCCAGTCGGCGACGGCCTTGAGCGCTTGATCCTGGTGCGGCGTGAACTGGGTCATGACGGGCTCATCCATAAAGCAAGCGGGCCGCGCGCAAAAGAACAAAATATGAACCAGGGCGGGAAATCGATGGAATTTTCAGCTTTTTCCGCCGCCCTTAATCGTTCGTCCCCGCGCAAGCGGGGACCCAGCTCTTTGGCCAAAGCACTGGATGCCCGCTTCCGCGGGCATGAGCGGAGCGAGGCGCACGCGCCATCCATCCGAGAGAGCCGGCGCGCCGCGTGCCTTCCGCCACCCGCCGCGCTAAAATCTCCGCGACGCAGGGAGACACCCATGTCGGCCATCGTCCTCGACAGCCCGAGCGGCTATCTCACGCTTCAGTTCCTCGCCTGGCTTGCCGAACATCCGCGCAGCTACGGCGAGGTGATGGACGCCTGGCGCACGTCCTGCCCGCGGCTTTCGATCTGGGAAGACGCCATGAACGAAGGCCTGATCGAACTCGGCGAAGGCCGCTGGCGCGACCGTCATGTGATGGTCACCGCCAAGGGGAACGCCTTGCTGCGTGACGCAGCCCCTACGCGGATAGCGGCGGAGTAGCCGCCCGCGACAGCCCTTGGGCGATGGGCAAAGGCGCGTCCCCTTTCCCATTGCGGAAGAAGGAAGGGGACCCCGCAGCCGCGCCGAAACAGGGCGTTCGTCCCATTTCGCAAGCCCCGACGCCCGCATCCCACCCCCTCGTCCCCCCGCATTGCCCTTGCGCGCTACCCGTGTTTATGGTCTCGACCTTTTGCGCCGGAAGTCCCCATGGCTCGTGACCAGATTGACATGACCCCGATCGAGACGCGCGACGAACTCGTCGCCTGGCTCGAAGCGGGCTGTAAGCCGAAGGCGCAATTCCGCGTCGGCACCGAGCACGAGAAGTTCGCCTTCACCGTCGATGGTCATCGCCCGGTGCCTTACGAGAGCCGCCGCTCGATTCGGTCCCTCCTGCAAGGCATGCACGACCTGCTCGGCTGGGACCCGATCATGGAAGGCGAGAACATCATCGGCATGTTCGACGTCACCGGCGGCGGCGCCATCTCGCTCGAGCCCGGCGGCCAGTTCGAATTGTCCGGCGCGCCGCTCGAGACCGTGCACGAGACCGCATCCGAATTGATGGCGCATCTCGCCCAGGTGCGCGAAGTGGCGAAACCTTTGGGCATTGGCTTCCTCGGCCTCGGCATGGCGCCGACCTGGACCCGCGCCGAAATCCCGGTGATGCCCAAGGGCCGCTACAAGATCATGACAAACTACATGCCGAAGGTCGGCACGCTCGGCCTCGACATGATGTACCGCACCTGCACGGTGCAGGCGAACCTCGACTTTTCCGACGAAGCCGACATGGTGAAAAAGCTGCGCGTCTCGCTCGCGCTGCAGCCGGTGGCGACCGCGTTGTTCGCCAACTCGCCGTTCACCGAAGGCAAGCCGAACGGTTATCTCTCCTTCCGCTCGCACATCTGGACCGACACCGACAACCAGCGCTCCGGCACGCTGCCCTGGGCGTTCGAGGACGGCATGGGCTTTGAGCGTTGGGTCGACTACGCGCTCGATGTGCCGATGTATTTCATCAAGCGCGGCGACGAATATATCGACGTCTCGGGCAAATCGTTCCGCGATTTCTTCGCCGGCAAGCTCGATGCGATGCCGGGCGAAAGGCCCACCATTTCCGACTGGGCCAATCATCTCAGCACGATCTTTCCCGAGGTGCGGCTCAAGCGTTATCTGGAAATGCGCGGCGCCGACGGTGTTCCCTGGCGGCGGCTGCCATCGCTCACCGCCTTCTGGGTCGGGCTGCTCTACGACGACGCCGCGCTCGATGCCTGCTGGCAGATGGTCAAGGGCTGGACGGCGCAAGAGCGGCAGAAGCTGCGCGACGACGTGCCCAAGCTCGGCTTCAACGCGGAGATTCGCGGCCGCAACGTGCTGACGCTGGCGCAGGAGACGCTGCGGCTCGCGGCGCGCGGGCTGACGTCGCGCAAGCGGCTCGATCGCAACGGCCGCGACGAGACCCGCTATCTGCGACCGCTGGAAGAATCGGTCGCCGCCGGCATGACGCCGGCCGAGGAGCTGTTGCAGAAATTCCACGGCAAGTGGAACGGCTCGGTCGACCCGATCTTCGAGGAATACGCCTATTGATTCTTCCCTCGCCCCGCATTGGCGAGCTATGCGGGGAGAGGGCGGCGAACACCGAAGGTGCGAGCTGGGCGAGCGGGCGTTCGTTGTGGAGCCGTGACTCTATGTCTCCCGACCTCGTAATGTGGTTCGTGCTTGCCATGAAGATGGCGGTTACGGCGCTCGTTGTTACAACGGCGACCATCGTCGCCGAACGGCTGGGTGCTACGGTTGGAGCGCTGGTGGCAACGCTGCCGGTCTCAGCCGGCCCGGTCTATGTTTTTCTGGCGCTTGATCACGATGCCGCGTTCATTTCTTCAAGCGCGGTTGTGAGCCTTGCACTAAACAGCGCTACCGCGATTTATCTCACGGCTTATGTTCTGATCGCGCAACGACGCTCGATGTGGCTCAGCATATCTTTCGCGTTTGTCGTGTGGCTCGCGGCCGCCTTTGCGCTCAGCCCCGTCCATTGGACTGCTTGGTCGGCATTTGCCCTCAATTTAATCGTATTCGCCGCTTGCACCTTCGTCGTCCGGCCATTTTGCCTCGTGCGCATGCCACCGACAACGCGGCCTTGGTACGACTTCGTGTTACGAGCGGGTTTGGTGGCTTCGCTGGTCGGCGTGGTCGTTGCTTTAAGCTTCCAAATTGGTCCGACCGGGAGCGGCGTGCTTGCTGTATTTCCGGTCATCTACATGAGCATCATGCTCATTCTGCATCGCCGCGTTGGCGGCCCTGCCACGGCGGCCGTCCTGGCAAACGCAGTTCCCGCTCTTGCCGGATTTGGCGTGGCGTTGCTCGTCTTGCATCTCGTCGCGGTGCCGCTTGGGTCCGCGGCGGCCCTCGTCGTCGCCCTTGGCATCTCTGTCGTCTGGAATGCCATTATTTATGCAATACGCCGCCGCCAAGCGCTTGCTTAATACTTCCCTCTCCTTGCAATGCGGGGGAGAGGTGAAAGAGAGTTGTAATGGCCAAAGCCACGCCTGCCACCCGCGCGCTCGACCAGGCCAAGGTCACTTATGCGCTCCACGAATACGACTACGACCCCGACGCGCCGCGCATTGGCATGCAGGCAGCCGAGGCGCTCGGTATAGAGCCGCAGCGTTTGTTGAAGACATTAATGGCGCGCGCCGGCGACAAAGTGGTCTGCGTGCTGGCGCCGTCCGACCGCGAAGTGAATTTGAAGAAGCTGGCACACGCCGCCGGTGCCAAGAGCGCGGCCATGCTCGGCGCCCAGGAAGCCGAGCGCATTACCGGCTACCACGTCGGCGGCATTTCGCCGTTCGGTCAGAAGAAACGCGTGCCGGTGTTCATCGAGCAATCGGCGCTTGCCTTCGATCGCGTCGTGCTCAATGGCGGCCGCCGCGGGCTGCAGGTGGAGTTGAAGCCGGACGATCTGGTGCGGGTGTTGAACGCGACGGCGGCGGAGATTTGTTGATGCTTCCTTCCCTCGCCCCGCTTGCGGGGAGAGGGTGGTGAGCGCCGAAGGCGCGAGCCGGGTGAGGGGGCGTTTGCGGCGAGCCCGTGCCTTGCCCCTCACCCGACCCGCCTTCGCTAAAGCTTCGGCAAAGTGAACTACTCCGCCGCCTGCGCTTCCGACAGGTTGTCGAGCGAGGAGACGATGTGCTCGGCCAGCGCATCCGCCAGCGCCGAGCTTTCATGCGCGTTGCGCACGAGGCCGATGCGGCAGGACGGCAGTTCGGGGAAGCCTTCCCCCGCGGTCAGCACGCGCATGCCCGGACGCAAGCCGGACTCCGGCAGCACCGACACCGCCAGACCCGCCAGCACCGCGGCCGCCACCGCGCCGGCATTCGAGCTCGAATAGAGCAGCCGATACGGCCGGCCGGCCGTCTCCAGCCGCTCAACGGCGCTGTGGCGCCAGACGCAGCTCGGCCGTCCCAGCGCCAGCGGCACCCGTTCCTCGAGATGGGTCGGATGCCGGTTCGACGTCACCCACAACAGCCGTTCGCGCCGGAACGTTTCCGTGGCGCGCTTGGACTCGCAGTTGGTGACGATGGCGAGATCGATCTCGTTGCCGTCGATGCGCTTGAGCAGATCGACCGACGGCTCGCACAGCACGGTCAGTTCGACGCCCGGATAGGCGCGCGAAAAGCGCGCCATGATCTCGGGCAGATAACGGTCGGCGTAATCGTCCGGCACGCCGAGGCGCACGCGGCCGGACAGCGCCTCGTCGGAAAAGGCGGCGATGGTCTCGACGTTCAGCTTCACCAGCCGGCGCGCGTAATCGAGCAGGCGCTGGCCGTCCTCGGTGAGCTTGGAGGCGCGTCCGTCGCGCGAAAAGATCGGCCGCTCCAGCCGCTCCTCCAGGCGCTTCATCTGCATCGACACGGCCGATTGGGTCTTGTTCACGACCTCCGCCGCGCGCGTGAAGCTGCCGGTTTCGGCGATGGCGATGAAGGTGCGCAATTGGTCGACGTCGAGCATGGCGGTCATGGCGGCGGTCCTCGCGAGGAACAGGCTTGGTCACTGGCCGGCCGCCACCGTATCACAGACTTTGATCGGTCGGATAAAAAACATTCGTTTCACTAATCAATTTTGGCAGCGCATATACGTCCGAAGAAATCGGAAGCGACCAGAAATCGGGTGGGGAATTCGGGTGGTCCCGGCCGGTTCGCGCGCCCAGGTTGGCGCCATAAACCGCTGAATCCGATGGAGAAATGTCATGAGCGCCAAAGTCCCCGTTCTGCCCATCGCCGGCGCCACCGCCTTGCGCGGGAGCCTGGCCCTGCTGGCTCTGGTCACCCATTGGCTGAAGGAGCTGGCGCGGGTACGCCGCCACCGCCGCGAGGCGCGGGCCCTGGCCAATCTGGATCACCGCATGCTGGCCGATATCGGCATCAGCCGCTCCGACGTGGCCGACGCCTTTTCGTCGCGCTTCTGGGAAGACCCGACCGCGCTGCTTGCCGAGCGCGCGGGTGAGCGGCAGCGCCATCGCCCTCGCGGGGCGCCGCGGCTGAAGGTCATCGCAGGCGCGCCGAGCGGCTTCCGTCGCCCGTCGACCGATCGCCCGGCGCGCCAGGCCATCTAACGCGCCAAAACGAAAACGGCCGATCCCTCTCATCGGCCGCCCGATCCGACACCCGCGAACATCCCCTCTCGCGGCCGGATCAAGCGCCCGCCGGTCCCTCCCGGCGGGCGCATTCTTTGTGGGCATCTGCTGCCCAAACGGCCGCAGGCGCGGTATCATAGCGCACCGGGGACGACCAACGGCGACAAGGCCGGAGGCCAGCGTGCGCATGTGGAAATGGATCCAGGGGCTTGGCGTCCTGGTGTTCCTCGGTGGGGCGCTGATCGTTCCGGCGCAGGCTCAGGTCGGCTATGACCGCGTCGGCGGCGACTACTCGACCTTCACCATTCGCTCCGGCGATCCGGTGCTCTGCGCGCGGCGTTGCGAACGCGACGCGCGCTGCCGCGCCTGGAGCTTCGCCTATCCGCATACCAAACAAGCGCTCGCATCATGCTCACTGAAGAACACGGTGCCGCCGCGGGCCGAGAACGCGTGTTGCGTGTCGAGCGTGCGCGGCGCCGGCGTCATTGAACCGCGCGGCAACGGCCCGCTGGAATTTTCGATTTCACGCCGTGGCGGCAATTATCATCATTTCGAGCTGCCGTCGGACCCGACCGGTCAGAAGTGCCTGGAAGCCTGTAAGGGTGACAAGCGGTGCCGTGCCTTCACGTATGTGCGGCCGGGTTACGGCAGCAATTCGGCGCGCTGCTATCTTAAATCCAAGATCCCGCGGCCCAAGCGCACGCCTTGCTGCATTTCCGGCGTGGTGCGTTAGCGGCGCGCGATCAATGCACCGCGGTGAAGAACCGCGACGGCCGCAAGCCCGAAGCCCATTGCCAGACCGGCTGATGGCTGACGGCGAGGTCCCAGGAACCGACCAGCGCGTCGACGCGGCCGACCAGGTTGTCCACCGGCAACAGGCCGACGCCGCCCTGGTTCAGCGGCACGCGGCTGTCGGCGGAATCGTCGCGGTTATCGCCCATCACGAACAGATCGCCGGGCGGCACGGTGATGGTCGCCATGTTGTCGAGCGGGCCATTGCTGACCATTTTGTAGATGAGGTGCTTGCGCCCGCCCGGCAGCGTTTCGATAAATTTCTGCGCCGGCGTGCGCACGCCGCTCTCGGCTTCCACCTTGCCGGAGCCGTCCGGCGTCAGCTTGGCCGGCTGGCCGTTGATCCAAACCAGGCCGTCACGCATGGCGATGCGGTCGCCGGGCAAGCCGATCACCCGCTTCACCCAGGTCTGCGTGCGGTCGCCGGGCCAGCGGAACACCACGACGTCGCCGCGATGGGGAAGACTGCCAAAGATGCGTTGGCTGTTCGGCAGGTCGAAGAAGCTCGGCAGCGAGGCGGTGCCGTAGCCATAGGAGAACTTGGTGGCCAGCAACTCGTCGCCGATCAACAGCGTCGGCTCCATGGAGCCGGAAGGGACGTAGAACGGCTCGGCGATTGCGGTCTTGGCGGCGATCACCACCAGCACGACGGCGGCCAGCTCGAGGACCGAGCGGACCGGGCCGCTTTTGCGCAGAACGCGCGAAGATGACGGCGAAGACATGAGTTGAACCTCCCGGCGCGTCAGGCGGTACCGCCGACGGTGATCTTGTCCATGCGCAACGACGGCTGCCCGACGCCGACCGGCACGCCCTGGCCGTTCTTGCCGCAGGTGCCGATGCCCGGATCGAGCGCGAAATCGTTGCCGATCATGGTGATACGATTGAGGTCGGTCGGGCCATTACCGATCAGCATGGCGCCTTTCACCGGCGCGGTCACCTTACCATTCTCGATTTTGTAGGCCTCGGTGCATTGGAATACGTATTTGCCCGAGGTGATGTCGACCTGGCCGCCGCCGAAGCTGACGGCATAAAGCCCGTTCTTCACCGAGGCGATGATCTCTTGCGGGTCGTGCTGGCCGGCCAGCATGTAGGTGTTGGTCATGCGCGGCATCGGCACATGCGCATGGCTTTCGCGCCTTCCGTTGCCGGTCGGCTTCATCTTCATCAGCCGCGCGTTCTGCCGGTCCTGCATATAGCCGACCAGGATGCCGTCCTCGATCAGGACGGTGCGGTTGGTGGGCGTGCCCTCGTCGTCGATGGAGAGCGAGCCGCGCCGGTCCTGCATGGTGCCGTCGTCGACCACCGTGACGCCCTTGGCGGCGACCTGCTGGCCCATCAGTCCGGCAAAGGCGGATGTCTGCTTGCGGTTGAAATCGCCTTCCAGGCCATGGCCGACGGCCTCGTGCAGCATGACGCCCGGCCAGCCCGAGCCCAGCACGACGTCCATTTCGCCGGCCGGCGCCGGCACCGAATCGAGATTGACCAGCGCCTGGCGCACGGCTTCGTCGACCGCGCCCCGCCAGGCCTCCGGTGTGATGAAGCGCTCATAGGATTCGCGGCCGCCGAAGCCGAACGAGCCGGTTTCCTGGCGGTCGCCGTCGCCGGTCACCACCGAAACGTTGAGTCGCACCAGCGGGCGGATATCGCGATAGGTCGAGCCGTCGGCGCGCAGGATTTCCACCACCTGCCAGGTGGCGCCGAGGCTCGCCGACACCTGGCGCACGCGCGCATCCTTGGCGCGGGCATAGGCATCGATCTCGGTGAGCAGCTTCACCTTGGCGTCGAACGCGGGCTGGGCGAGGGGGTTGTCGTCGCCATAGAGCTTGCGGTTGGTGCGGCCGGGGGCGTCGGCGTAGGTGCCGGTGTGGCCACCCTTCACGGCGCGCACGGCCTCCGCCGCGCGGGCGAGCGCCGCCTCCGACAGGTCGGAGGCATGGGCATAGCCGACCGCCTCGTCCTTCACGGCCCTGAGGCCGAAGCCTTGCGCGGTGTCGTAGGTCGCCTGCTTGAGCCGGCCATTATCGAACACCAGCGCCTCGGCCTGCTTGTATTCGAGGAACAATTCGCCGTCGTCGGCGCCTTCCAGCCCGCGGTTGATGATGCGGGCGACTTTGTCGCGGTCGAGCCCGGCGCGGTCGATGAGGGAGGAAACGGATTGGTCCATGCGAAACTCCTTACAGGCCCGAGATATGCGCTGATGCGCGATATTGCGAGGGCGGCTCAGTCCCTCAGAAAGCGAACCGCCGCCGCCCCGATCGGGCGAAGTTCGTAGTCGAATTCGGTCTCATCCGGCTCGATCAACGGAATCGGCACCGTCGAGCCACAAATGACGATATCGCCGGCTTTCAAGCTCTCGCCGAAGGCATTCAGCGTGTTCGCCAGGTGCACGAGCAGGTTGGGAACCTTGCCGGTCAGCGCCTCCGGATCGGTCGCTTCCGTCGCCAGCTTGCCGCGGCGGAACACGTGGGCAGAGAGGTCGGCGGTCTCGCCGCCTTGGCGGCTGTCGGCGCCAAGGATGACGTGACGCTGATAGATGTCGGCCGCCAGCACCGCGTCGATGTTGTCGTGGTTCGGCGGGAACGCGAGGTCGGCGAGTTCGATCGCCGGCGTCAGCGATGCGATCGCGGCCTGTGCGGTTGCGGTATCCACGCCAGCCGGCAGATCGGCGCCGAGCCGGACGCCGATCTCGGGCTCGGCCACAACCTGGGTCCAGCCGGCAACGTCCGCCCGCGCGCCGGAAGCGAGCAGGGCGCCCTGCATCAGATAGCCGACGAGCGGGCCGGCGAGGTTCAGCATTTCCATGGCGGCGGGCGCGCCGAAGCCGAGCTTCCAGCCGAGCGGCGTTTCGCCGGCCACGATCCGCTCGCGCCGGCGCGCCAGTTGCGCCTGCATGCCGCGAACGACGCGCGGATCCTCCCATGCCTTCATTTGTGACTCTCCGGGTGCACCTCGTAGCCGGAGGCTTCGATGGAGCCGGCGTCCATCCAGCCCCACACCAGCACCACGTCTGCGTCCGAGGTGTTGTTGAAGCCGTGCCAGCATCCGCGCGGCGAATAGACCACGTCGCCCTCGCCGGACGGCACCTCGCCTTCCTCGGTGTAGATGTGGCCATGGCCCTTCAGCACGATGAAGAACTCGTCGCAATTATGATGGCGGTGGTTCTCGTGCCGCGCGCCCGGCTTGAGCACGGTCCAGCCGACGACGTGGTCGGCGCCGGCGGATTTCTTGTCGATCAGGAATTGCACCTGCATGTCGACCCAGCCGTCGTCGCGCTTGAGGCCCTCGACCTTGGGCACGTCGCGCAGGTTCGTGCGGTACATCTTCGGCGCCGGCCGTGCGTCGTTCATCTTGGCGGCGGTGCCCTTCATGGCCTTGGCCAACGCGGCGCCGATCTTCTCACCCTGCGAATTCATGCTTGTCCTCCAATTCTTATTCTTGTCCGCCCAGCCGACGGTAGACCCGGTGCGCCACGACGAAATCGTTGGCGTCGATGCCGAGCCCGCGGCAGGCATTCATCATCTCGTTGGCGGCAGCCGCGAGCGGCACCGGCGAGCCGAGCCGGCGTCCGAGATTGAGCGCGAGCAGCATGTCCTTCTGCTGCAGCGTGACGTCGGCAAGCGGCACCGCCGGCATCTTGCCTTCGAGGATGAAGGGGCCGCGATAGCCCAGGACGGGCGAGGCCGCGACGCTCTTGAGGATGGCGTCCACGGCCGACTCGCGCGTGACGCCGCCCTTCTCGGCCAGCGCCACCGCTTCGCCGAACGCGATCACCTCGACCATCAGCAGCAGGTTGACCGCGATCTTCATCTGGCAGGCTAGCCCGTTGCCGCCGATGCGCGTCACCTTGGGGCCGATCGCCAGCAGCACCGGCTTGGCGCGTTCGAAGGCGGCCTCGTCGCCGCCGATCATCACCGAGGCTTGTCCCGCCTTCACCGTCACCGGCGAACCGGACAGCGGACCGTCCAGCATGGTCGCGCCGGCCTTCTCGAATTCGGCGGCGACGGCGCGGCTGACCTCCGGCTCGATGGTGCTCATGTCGATGTAGATGCCGCCCTTGGCAAGGCCGGCAACAATGCCGTCGGGCCCGAGCGCCACCGCCTTCACGGCGGTGCCATCGGTCACGATGGAGAAGACGATCTCGGATTGCGCGGCCACCGCGCGCGGGCTGTCGGCCCAGCGCATGCCGGCCGCGATCAGCGCGGCGGCCTTGTCGCGCGACCGGTTCCAGCCGACGACCTGATGGCCAGCCTCCATGAGACGGGGGACGATGAGCTGCCCCATCGCGCCCAGTCCGACAAACCCCAACTTCACGACGCGATTACCCCCGGCGGCTCAAGGCCGCGCGTGCGCCGCGCGACGTCAAGCGGCAGTATCCACGGATCGAACGATGAAGGCGAGGGTGGGCAACCTGGGCCGCGCGGGCGGCAGCCCCGGCTTCGATAGGTCGGAGCAGGGCATAGCCGATCGCCTCGTCTTTCACCGGCCCGCAGGCCGAAGCCTTGCCGCGGCCTGCTTGCCCTTGGCGGTTCGCGGGGCCGGTGGCGGGCTCATTCCGCCGCAAGTGAGTTTGCCTCCTTGCCGCCGACCGCATCCTGCGGCCGCGGCTGGCGCAGCCGGCCGAACCACTGGCCACGCGATCGAGATAGAGGTAGACCACCGGCGTGGTGAACAGCGTCAGAGCCTGGCTCACCAAGAGGCCGCCGACCATCGCGTAGCCGAGCGGCTGACGGATTTCCGAACCGGTGCCCTGACCGAGCATCAGCGGCACGGCGCCGAGCACCGCGGCCATCGTCGTCATCATGATCGCCGCGTAAACGTGGCAATCTTTCGTGCGCGGATATCCGTTTGCGTCACAGGCGTGCTTTGCAGATGGCGCCGCCGCGTTCCAAGGATGGTATTGGGAGGAGCTTGTCCCCCTTTTCGCGCCCCCGGCGGATCGGCGGCTTATCCACAGATTGGGCGAAGGCAGGGCGCGCGCCACCATTGGCCGCCGCCGCTCACGGCAGCGCGTCGTAGCCTTCCGCAAACCCCGCCAGGCTGATCGGAAAGCCGATGCCTTCCTCCGGCGTCTGGAAGATGATGAAGGTCGCGGTCTTGCCGGTGCGCAGTTTCTTGATGAGGTTGTCGTCCATGACGACCTCGGCGATGCAGCCGTTGGGCAGGCAGCGCACGAAGCCGGCGCGGCCGATATTGACGTTATCGATCTTCAAGCCCAGCCCGGAGGGCAGCAGGACGCCGAGCGGCGCCACCACCCGCATCAGCCGGCTTTTCTTGTCGGCGGTCTTGAGCACGATGACGGTCAGGCCGACATTGGCGCGGTCGGCGGCGGTCACGCTCTGGATCAGGGCGCACTGCTCGTGCTTGGCCCCGGGCGGGGTATCGCAGCGAATCTGCCAGTCCTTATGCACAGCCTTGACCGCGCCCTGGGCGGCCGCCGGCTGGGCCGAACCGAGCGCGAGTGCGGCCGCAAAGGCGGCCAAGGCGAGCCACCCCCTCATCCCGGGCGCATGCCTGTCATGCATGAAAGTGCCCATAAATCAGTCCCTTGGCGTGTGGCGGTGCTGGTCGCCCGCGCCACGGCTTGCAAGCGAATCGCCACCTTATCCTGGCATTCTAGTCGAACCCGTTGGGTCATGCCCGGGCGGTCCTGTCAAGCAAAGGCGCCGCCAAGGCCTCCCCCCGCAAGGCACTCTCCACATGGCGTAAATGCGGCATGAGCACTTCCCCGTGGCCAAGCCGAATGTCGCACACCGGCGACGACAAGGTGCATTGCGGCGGTCTCGGAATTGTGGTTTGAGAAGCCGGGATTTCCCCCCGTCCCGCCGCACCACCAAGCTGCCACGCCCGTGGCAAAATGCCGTGTTCGGCGGGGCCGCGCCGAACATCCCGTTCTATGGTGGGCGGCGAACCGGCCTTGCAAACAGGGCTATTTTCCTCGTCGAGGGAGCGCATAAGACGATGCTGGTGCTGAAGCGGTTTATCGCCTTTGTGGTCACCACGAGTGTGACCGTTCTTGCCGGCGGGCCCGCCGCTTTCGCCGCCACGGGTCAGCCAGTCCCGTGGGAAATCGGCCTGCAGCCGGCCGCGACCCCGGTGATGCAGGACATCGAGTGGTTTCACGACTTTCTGTTGTGGGTCATCGGCGCGATCGCAATCTTCGTGCTCGGCCTGCTGGTGATCGTGGTGGTGCGGTTCAATGCCCGCGCCAATCCGGTGCCCTCGCGCACGACCCACAACACGCTGATCGAGGTGGCCTGGACCGTGGTCCCGGTGCTGATCCTGGTGACCATCGCGGTGCCCTCGTTCCGGCTGTTGTTCTTCGAGCTCAACATTCCGAAGCCGGACGTGGTCGTGAAGGCCATCGGCAAGCAGTGGTTCTGGACCTACGAGTATCCGGGCCAGAAGATCCAGTTCGATTCGCTGATCGTGCAGGAGAAGGATCTCAAGCCGGGTCAGCCGCGGCTGCTCTCCGTCGACAATGAGATGGTGGTGCCGGTCAACAAGGTGGTGAAGGTGGAGACCACGGGTGCCGACGTGATCCACTCCTTCGCGGTGCCGTCCTTCGGCATCAAGATCGACGCCATTCCCGGCCGCCTGAACGCGACCTGGTTCAAGGCCGAGCGCACGGGCACCTATTACGGCCAATGCTCCGAGCTCTGCGGCCGTAGCCACGACCAGATGCCGATCGTCGTCCATGTCGTGAGCGACAAAGACTACCAAGCCTGGCTCACCATGGCGAAACAGAAGTTCTCGGCCGATGACGGCGCCGCCCGTCCGGCCGTGGCCGCGACCAAGCCCACCGCGCCGGTCAAGGTGGCGACGGCCAGCCCCGCCAGGTGACGCGTGACACACATATAGGAATTTGAATATAATAGCGGCGACGAAGATCAAGGGTCGAGGACAATAACGATGGCTCACACTGCGGCTGCTCACGACACCCACGATGCCCACGCGCATCCGACCGGCTGGCGGCGTTTCGTCTATTCGACGAACCACAAGGACATCGGCACGATGTACCTGGTGTTCGCGATGATGGCCGGCGTCATCGGCGGGGCGTTGTCGATCGCCATTCGCATGGAGCTGCAGAACCCGGGCCTGCAGTTCTTCCCGAGCGGCCACGAGTTCAACGTGTTCACCACCGCGCACGGCCTGATCATGATCTTCTTCATGGTGATGCCGGCCATGATCGGCGGCTTCGGCAACTGGTTCGTGCCGCTGATGATCGGGGCGCCCGACATGGCGTTCCCGCGCATGAACAACATCTCGTTCTGGCTGCTGCCTGCCTCGTTCGCGCTGCTGATCACCTCATTGTTCATGGGCGGCGAGCCGGGCACGGTGGGCGCCGGCACCGGCTGGACGCTCTATGCGCCGCTATCGACGTCGGGCCATCCGGGGCCGGCGGTCGACTTCGTCATCCTGTCGCTGCACTTGGCCGGCGCGTCCTCGATCCTCGGCGCCATCAACTTCATCACCACCATCTTCAACATGCGCGCGCCGGGCATGACCCTGCACAAGATGCCGCTGTTCGTGTGGTCGATCCTGGTCACCGTCTTCCTGCTGCTGTTGTCGCTGCCGGTGCTTGCCGGCGCCATCACCATGCTGCTCACCGACCGTAACTTCGGCACCACCTTCTTCGAGCCGTCGGGCGGTGGCGATCCGGTGCTGTTCCAGCACCTGTTCTGGTTCTTCGGTCATCCGGAGGTCTACATCCTGATCCTGCCCGGCTTCGGCATGATCAGCCAGATCGTGTCCACCTTCTCGAAGAAGCCGGTGTTCGGCTATCTCGGCATGGCCTACGCCATGGTCGCCATCGGCGGCATCGGCTTCGTCGTGTGGGCGCACCACATGTACACGGTCGGCCTCTCGACCGGCGCGCAGGCCTACTTCATCGCGGCCACCATGGTGATCGCGGTGCCGACCGGCGTGAAGATCTTCTCCTGGATCGCGACCATGTGGGGCGGCTCGATCGAATTCCGCGCGCCCATGCTGTGGGCGATCGGCTTCATCTTCCTGTTCACCATCGGCGGCCTCACCGGCGTGGTGCTGGCCAATGCCGGCGTCGACCGCGTGCTGCAGGACACCTATTACGTGGTGGCGCACTTCCACTACGTGCTCTCGCTCGGCGCCGTGTTCGCCATCTTCGCCGGCTGGTACTACTGGTTCCCGAAGATGAGCGGCTACATGTACAACGAGACCATCGCGAAGGCGCACTTCTGGGTCACCTTCATCGGCGTCAACCTGCTCTTCTTCCCGATGCACTTCCTCGGCCTCGCCGGCATGCCGCGCCGCATCGCCGACTATCCGAACGCGTTCCACGGCTGGAATGAGGTCGCCTCGATCGGCTCCTACATCTCCGGCATCGGCCTGCTCATCTTCTTCGTCGGCCTGATCGAGGCCTTCATGAAGAAGCGGGTGGCCGGCGACAATCCGTGGGGTGTCGGTGCGACGACGCTGGAGTGGACGCTGTCCTCGCCGCCGCCGTTCCACCAGTTCGAGACGCTGCCGCGGATCAAGTGAGGCCGCGCGTGACCCCGAAAAGTGGAAGCCGGTTTTCGGACAAGATCACGCGCAATCTAAAGGGATTCTCGTAAACCATGTCGCTCGTCACGGAAGGCGCAGACTATCGCGGACCGGCTTCGGCCGGCGCCGGGGTGGTCTATGCCGACGTCAGCATGGCGAGCGTGGGCGACTATCTCGCGCTGATGAAGCCGCGGGTGATGTCGCTCGTGGTGTTCACCGCGCTGGTCGGGCTGGCGGTGGCGCCGGGCTCGCTGCATCCGCTCACCGCCTTTACCGCGCTGCTCTGCATCGCGGTGGGCGCGGGCGCTTCCGGCGCCCTCAACATGGCCTACGACGCCGACATCGACGCCTGCATGACGCGTACCGCGCGTCGTCCGGTGCCGCGCGGCCGGGTCAGGCCGGGCGAGGCGCTTGCCTTCGGCATCACGCTCTCCGGTTTTTCGGTGGCGGTCCTCGGCCTCATGGTCAATTGGGTGGCGGCGGCATTGCTCGCCTTCACCATCTTCTTCTACGCGGTGATCTATACGGTGTGGCTCAAGCGCGCGACGCCGCAGAACATCGTCATCGGCGGCGCCGCCGGCGCCTTCCCGCCCATGATCGGCTGGGCGGCGGCGACCGGCTCGGTATCGATCGAGCCGATCCTGCTCTTCCTCATCATCTTCTTCTGGACGCCGCCGCACTTCTGGGCGTTGGCGCTCTACAAGTCGGACGACTATGCGCGCGCTGGCGTACCGATGCTGCCGGTGGTCGCCGGCGATATGATCACGCGCCGGCAGATCCTGCTCTACACGTTGATCCTGGTGCCGCTCGGCATCGCGCCGTGGGCGCTCGGTTATGCCGGCCTGCTTTACGGCGCGACCGCGCTCGTCGCCGGCGTCGTGATGCTGGCGCTTGCGTGGCAGGTCTATCGCGAGCGCCGGCCCGCTGATGCCGCCAGCCGCAAGATGTTCGCGTTCTCGATTCTCTATCTGTTTTTGCTCTTCGCCGTGCTGCTGGTCGACAACGGCTGGGGTGGGTTGATCGGGTGAGGGGTGCGACGGGAGCCGTGCAGAGTTTGGACATCGCCATGACCCACGAGCCGGACAAGCCGGATCAGGAAGAGGGCGTCGTGCTCACCGACGCGCAGAAGCGCGCGCGCCGCTCGCGTTCGATCGCGATCGCCTTGGCGCTCGCCGCGCTGGTCATTCTGTTTTTCATCATGACGCTGGTGAAGGGCCCCTATATGACCCCGCGCCCGATATGAGCTATTTTGCTGCACGTTAGGGGGAACGAGGGGGCGCCGCCCTGCGCCGCGCCGCTCTAAGAGACTGGAACGGAGACGAACGACGATGGCTGAGGCTCACGCTAAGCATCACGACTACCACCTGGTCGATCCGAGCCCGTGGCCGGCGGTCGGCTCCATTTCCGCCTTCATCACCGCGGTCGGCGCCATCAGCTGGATGCACCACCTGTTCTCGGCGGCGCCGGCGGTGTTCGCCGTCGGCACGCTTGGGGTGCTCTACACCTTCATCGGCTGGTGGCGCGACGTGATCCGCGAAGCCCAGTTCGGGGGCTTCCATACCCGGGTGGTGCAGATATCGCACCGCTACGGCATGATCCTGTTCATCGCCTCCGAGGTGATGTTCTTCGTCGCCTGGTTCTGGGCCTACTTCAACACCGCGCTGTTTCCCGACGCGGCCAAGGAAGTCGCGCGCGTGGCCATCACCCACGGCGTGTGGCCGCCCCGGGGCATCGAGACCTTCGATCCCTGGCATCTGCCGCTGCTCAACACGCTGGTGCTGCTTACCTCCGGCACCACGGTCACATGGGCGCATCACGCGCTGCTCGAGGACGACCGCCAGGGGCTGAAGTGGGGCCTCGTCCTCACCATCCTGCTCGGCCTGACCTTCACCACGCTTCAGGCTCACGAATATTCGGAAGCGGCCTTCCACTTTTCGGGCAACATCTACGGCGCCACCTTCTTCATGGCGACCGGATTCCATGGCGCCCATGTCATCATCGGCACCATCTTCCTGATTGTTTGCCTGGTGCGGGCGATGTTGGGCCATTTCACGCCAACTCAGCACCTCGGCTTCGAATTTGCCGCCTGGTACTGGCATTTCGTCGACGTGGTGTGGTTGTTCCTGTTCGCCTGCATATATGTGTGGGGCGCCAGCGCCATTCATCCGGGCTAAGCGACCCGGCTTTTTCCAAGGGGGCGGCGGCAACGCCGCCCTTTTGCGTTGCTGGATCCGTGCTTGATCCCGGAAGGCCCGTTGCCGGCCCGGTCCGCGATGGGAAGCGGCTTTCGGATCACGTCACGCGCCAATGAAGGATCGACAGATGAGCGACTCGCCTGTTTCACCCGGCCCGCTTCCGATCGGCCGAGGCTTGCGCGGCCGCTGCCCGCGCTGCGGCGAGGGCCACATCTTTCAGGGCTTCCTCACCTTGCGTCAGCGCTGCGAAGTGTGCGGCCTCGACTATTCGTTCGCCGATGCCGGCGACGGACCGGCGGTGTTCGTCATCCTGATCGGCGGCTTCATCGTGGTGTTTTCCGCCATGGTGGTCGAGTTCCTATATCAGCCGCCGTATTGGGTGCATGCCGCGCTGTGGCTGCCGCTGATTCTGCTGTTCACGCTCGGGCCGCTGCGGCCGATCAAGGGTCTCATGATAGCCCTGCAATATCACCACAAGGCGCAGGAAGGCCGGCTCGAGCATCGGAGCGATGCGTGAGGGACCCGAGCGTAAGGTCAGCGCGGCGCGGCGGCGTCATCGAAGCGACGGTGCTGGTCGTCGTCGGCGTCGCCATTCTTTGCGGGCTCGGCGTCTGGCAGGTGCAGCGCAAGGCCTGGAAGGAAGGCCTGATCGCCACGCTCAACGACAAGCTCAGCCGGCCGCCGGTCGATCTGCCGCCGCGCACGAGTTGGCAGGACCTTAAAGAGCAAGGCAACGAATATCGCCGCGTGACCTTTCCGGCCGAGTTCATCCCCGGCCAGGAAGCGCTGGTCTACACCGCCGGCTCCTCGTTCCGCCCCGACGTCAAGGGGCCGGGCTATTGGGTGTTCGCGCCGGCGCGGCTTGCCGGCGGCAGCGTGGTCATCATCGACCGCGGCTTCGTGCCGCTCGAGCGCAAGGACGCCGCCACCCACGCCGCCCAGCCCGGGCTGATCGACCTCGTCGGCATCATGCGCTGGCCCGAGACAAGCGGTTCGTTCACGCCCGCCGCCGACCTGAAGAGCAACGTCTGGTACGCGCGCGACCTCAAGGCGATCGCCGCCGCCAAGCAGTGGTCGAGCCATGCGCCGTTCTATATCGAGCAGGAGTCGCCGGTGCCGCCCGGCGGCTGGCCGAAGCCGGGCAAGCTGGTCGTGAACCTGCCGGACAATCACCTGCAATACGCGCTGACCTGGTTCGGTCTCGCGCTCGCGCTTGCCGGCGTCTATGTGGTTTGGTTGGTGCGTCGGTTGCGTTGATCGACGTCGCACGCATTTCGGTTTTCAGCCGACGCGCGATGCGGTCTTTCAGACATTCGACATTCGACATGTGTCGCGGCTGAACGCGAAGCTTGGCGCGAGCGTGCGTTGCGTGTCGCGTATGCAAGCCATGTCCGCGTTTGGCTTGGTACCCAATCATCTTTGTATATAATGTGGAAAATGATCGCTGCGCGGACGCAAGATCGCGCAGCGTCTCTTTTTTAGTCCTGCCGGGCTCTCAAGGAGTGCATCATGCGGCGTTCGCTCGCCCCGGCAGTTGTAATTTGTTTTGCGCTATCGTTGTTGGCGTGGTCCGCGCCGTCACGCGCGGCCGATCTCCAAAAAATTCGCGTCACCATTCCGGTGCCGGTCTTTACGTTCTTTCCGCTTTATTTCGGACAGGAGCACGGCTTCTTCGCCAAGGAAGGGCTGAGCGTCGAGACTATCTCCACCAACGGCGACGGCCCGGACGTCGATGCGGTCATTGCCGGCAGCGCGCAGTTCGCGGCCTCGACCCCGAACCGCCTGTTCACGTCCTATCAGCAGGGCAAGCGGCTGCTCGACGTCATGACGCTGACCAATCGCATGAGCATCGACTGCTTCATGAACAAGGCGCTGGCCGACAAGGACGGCATCAAGCCCGATTCGCCGTTCGCCCAGAAGCTGAAAGCGATGAAAGGTCAAACGGTCGCCGGCACCCGCCCGGGCGCCTTCACCTATCTGCTGCTGCAGGCCTACGCCAAGCGCGCCGGCCTGACGCCGCAGAAGGACGTCAAGATCATCGGCATCGGCGGCCCCAATTCGATGCTGCCCGCGGTCGAGAACGGCCAGGTCGCGGTTGCCTGCATCGGCAGCCCGACCGTCGAACTGGCGGTCAAGCGCGGTAAGGCGATCCAGTTCAGCTACAACCTGGTCGGCAAGGACCCCGCCTACAACGATTTCCTGTTCCAGCACATCTACGTGCGGCCGGACTACGCGAAGGAGCATCCCGAGGTCGTGCGGAAGTTCATTCGTGGCTTGCTGGCTTCGGTCAACTATCTGGTCTCGACGCCGGTCGAGAAATATCTGCCGGCGCTCAAGAAGCATTTCAGCGGGCTGCCCGACGACATGTTGATGACGATCTTCAAGGAGACCCGCCAGACGTTCAGGGCCGATGGCGTGACCACCAAGGGGTCCTTCAAGAAGGCGGCCGACTTCCTGATCGAGACCGGGGCGATCAAGAAGTCCGCGCCCTACGACAAGCTCGTGACCAACGAATATCTGCCAGCGCACTGATCGCGCGATGCCGGACGCCATTCTGCGGATTGACGGGGTGACCAAGAACTTCGACGGACACGGTGTGTCCGTCGGAGCGCTGTCGCGAACCGACTTCAATATCGAGCGCGGGGAGTTCGTCACCCTCGTGGGCCCGAGCGGCTGCGGAAAATCGACCCTGCTAAACCTGGTATCGGGGCTGGTTCCGCCCTCGCAAGGGGCGATCTGGTACGACGGCCGCCGCATCACCGGCGTCAACCGGCAGATCGGCTATGTCACGCAGCAGCACAATCTCTTCCCCTGGCGGACGCTGCGCGACAACGTTGCGTTCCCGCTCGAACTCGCCGGCGTGCCGCTGCGCGAGCGCATCGCCGAGGCCGACCGATGGATCAAGCGGGTCGGTCTGGCGGGCTTCGAAGAGGCTTATCCCCACCAGCTCTCCGGCGGTATGCGCCAGCGCGCCAACATCGTGCGCACGCTGATCTACGAGCCGCCCGTCATCCTGATGGACGAGCCGTTCGGGCCGCTGGACGCGCAGACGCGTATCTCATTGCAGGCGCTGCTGCTGTCGATCTGGGAAAGCCAGCGCTCGACGGTGCTGTTCGTGACCCACGACCTGACGGAAGCGATCGGGCTTGCCGACCGCGTGGCTCTGATGAGCGCGCGGCCCGGCCGCATGATCCGTGTCGACACCGTGAAGATCCCGCGGCCGCGCGACATCTTCTTCATTCATCAGAATCCCGAATTCCGCGAATTGCACGACAATCTCTGGAAGGACTTGGCAGCCCAGATTCATGACGGCATTCCAGACCAACATTGAGCGTCCGGTGGAGGAGGCCCGTGCGAGCATCAAGGCGCGCTGGGTGGCGCGGCTGAGTGCGTTCGGTGCCAGTACTCTCGGCGTCGCGGTCGGCCGGATCGTGCTGACCGTGGTGCTGCTCGGCGTCTGGCAGTTCGGTGCCGGCTGGCTGTTCGATCCGTTCTTCTTCGGTACGCCCCTGGCGGTGTTCGAGCAGCTCTTGAAGGAGATCGTGGATGCCGGCTTCTACCACGATCTCGGCGTCACCGCCGTCGAGATGGTGGCCGGCTTCGGCATCGGCGCCGGTGGCGGCATCGTGCTCGGCGTCCTGCTCGCGCGCTGGACCTATGTGGCCAACGTCGTCGATCCCTTCCTACTGGCGCTCAACAGCATCCCGCGCATTGCTCTGGCGCCGATGCTGATCGTCTGGTTCGGCATCGACATGGCCTCCAAGATATTCCTCAGCGCGACGCTGGTGTTCTTCATCACCTTCTTCAACACGCTTGCGGGGATTCGTAGCGTCGATCAGGCCTTGTGCGACGTGGCGCGCGTGCAGGGCGCCACCGACTGGCAGATCTTCACCAAGGTGATGCTGCCGAGTGCCTCGGTCTGGATCATGACCGGCATCAAGATGAGCCTGCCGTTCGCGCTGGTCGGCGTGATCATCGGCGAGTTCCTGGTCTCGTCGCAAGGGCTGGGCTATCGGCTCAATACCTATTCGACGTCGTACAACACCGTGGGTGCGCTCTCGATCATCATCATCATGATGGTACTGATGATGGTGTTGACCTCGGCCGTCGACCGCCTGGAAGCCCGCCTCATGCGCTGGCAGCCCACGGGCGGCACCGGACCGACGGTGCAGCCTTGATGCGCGCGACCCAATAAAGGAGACACATGTTGGAAAGGACCGTCATCGCCGCGCCGGCGCCCGGGCTCGACTTTGCGAAAATGTTCGGCCACCACCAGTCGCCGGCGATCCGCGCCGGCAACCTGATCTTCGTCTCCGGCATGGTTGCCGTCGATCCGGAGACGGGCGAACGGCAGCACGGCACTGTGGCCAGCGAGTGCCACCGGATTTTTCAGAATCTCAAGCTCGTTCTGGAAGCCGCCGGCTCCTCGCTCGCCTCGATCGTGCAAATCCGGGCCTGCATCTACGACCGCATCGAATACGACGTTCTCAATCACGTCTACGCCCAATACCTGGTGAACGAGCCGCCGGCGCGCACGGTATGGAGCGTCAAAATCGAATCGGGCTTCAAGGTCCAGCTCGACGTCATCGCCACCATTACGTGACAGGAAGATCCATGTCGGCCAAGCGCGAAATCATCCAGCCAAAAAATCCCAACCTCAACGTCTCCAAGAATTTCAGCCTGCCGCATTCGCCCGGCGTGCGCGCTGGCGACTTTCTGTTCCTGTCGGGGATGGTGTCGATCGATCCCGACAGCGGCGAACGGGCCATGGGCACGGTCGCCAGCGAAACGCGCCACATCTTGACCAACATGCGGCACATGTTGGAATCGGCCGGGTCGTCGATGAGCAAGGTCGTCAAGATCAACGTGCTGATCTACGATATGCTCGAGTTCGACAACATGAACCGGGTGTACCGCGAATTCTTCCCGGTCGATCCGCCGGCGCGCACCACCTGCGGTGTGCAGTTGGCTGGCGGCCTCAAGGTCGAGATCGAGTGCATCGCCTTGGCGTGAGGTGAGGGCCGCCGCATGGGTCGGCGGCCCGAGGCTGTCGCTTCGGTGAAAGCGGCGTCCGGCCGGCTTGCCTGCCGCAACCGGCGGCGGGCCCGTGCTCAGACGGCCCGAGGCATGCGGCGAAGGCACGCCTCAGGGGGCTGGGATTTCTTGTGAAAGCCTCCAGCGGGGGCTAGTGTGCTGGGCAAAGCACGCTGCGCCGGAACGAAATATATAGCTTAATCAATGCGTTATGTCTCAACCCGGGGCGAGGCCCCGGCGCTCGATTTTATTGAGGTGATGCTCGCCGGGCTCGCCCGCGACGGCGGCCTCTACGTGCCCGAGGCGTGGCCGGCGCTGGAACCGGCGACCATCGCCGGCTTTTCCGGGCGGCCCTATGCCGAGGTGGCGGTCGAGGTGATCCGCCCCTTCATCGGTTCCGGTATCGCCGAAGCCGACCTCGCCCGCATGGCGCAGGAGGCCTATGGCACGTTCCGCCATCCGGCGGTGGCGCCGCTGGTCCAATTGCGTCCCAGCCTGTTCGTGCTCGAGCTGTCGCACGGTCCGACGCTCGCCTTCAAGGATCTCGCCATGCAGCTGGTCGCCCGGCTGATGGACCACGTGCTTCAGCAGCGCAGCGAGCGCACCACCATCGTGGTCGCCACGTCTGGCGATACCGGCGGCGCCGCGGTCGAGGCCTTCCGCGGCCGCGACCAGGTCGATGTGGTGGTGCTGTTCCCGCACGGCCGGATTTCCGAAGTGCAGCGGCGCATGATGACCACCGCGCCCGACGCCAACGTGCATGCGGTCGCCATCGAAGGCACCTTCGACGACTGCCAGGCCCTGGTGAAGGCGATGTTCAATCATCACGCCTTCCGCGACCGGGTGCGGCTCTCGGGCGTCAATTCCATCAACTGGGCGCGCGTCGTGGCGCAGGCGGTCTATTACTTCACCGCCGCGGTCGCGCTCGGCGCGCCGCACCGCAAGGTCGCCTTCACCGTTCCCACCGGCAATTTCGGCGATGTCTATGCCGGCTATGTCGCCTCCCGCATGGGCTTGCCGATCGACCGGCTGGTGGTGGCGACCAACGTCAACGACATCCTGGTGCGCGCGCTCTCGACCGGGTCTTACGAATTACACGATGTCGTGGCGACCACTTCGCCGTCGATGGACATTCAGGTCTCGTCCAATTTCGAGCGCCTGCTGTTCGAAGCCTATGGCCGCGACGCCAAGGTGATCCGCGCGCTGATGGGCTCGCTTACGCAGTCGCGGCGCTTCTCGGTGTCGGCGCATGCGCTTTCCGCCATGCGCGCGCTGTTCACCGCCGACCGCGCCGACGAGCAGGAAAGCGCCGCCACCATGCGCGCCTGGATGCGCGAGGCCGAATATTGCGCCGATCCGCACACCGCGGTCGGTCTGGCGGTGGCTGAGAAAGAAGCGCGCGATCCGGTGACGCCCATGGTGGTGCTGTCGACCGCGCATCCGGCCAAGTTTCCCGACGCCGTTCAGGCGGCTTGCGGCATCACGCCGAAGCTGCCGGACTGGCTCGGCGATCTGCCCCAGCGGGAAGAGCGCGTCACCGTGCTGCCGGCGGAGCAGGGGGCGATCGAGCGTTTCGTGTTGTCGGCGTCGCGTGCGGCGCGTGAAGGAGCAGCGGCATGACTGTGCAAGTAACCCGTCTTCCCTCTGGCCTGTCGGTGGTGACCGACCAGATGCCGCATCTGGAGACCGCCTCGCTCGGCGTTTGGGTCGGCTCCGGCAGCCGCGACGAGGAGACCGACGAACACGGCATCTCGCACCTGCTCGAGCACATGGCCTTCAAGGGCACGCGCCGGCGCACGGCGCGCCAGATCGCCGAGGAGATCGAGGCGGTGGGCGGCGATCTCAATGCCGCAACCAGCGTCGAGACCACCGCCTATTACGCGCGCGTGCTCAGGGCCGACGTGCCGCTCGCGCTCGATGTGCTGTCCGACATCTTGGCCGCCCCGACCTTCGATCCGGAGGAGTTGCGGCGCGAGCAGAACGTGATCGTGCAGGAGATCGGCGCCACCGAAGACGCGCCCGACGATCTGGTGTTCGATCGTCTGCAAGAGATCGCCTTCCCCAAGCAGGCGGTCGGCCGCTCCATCCTTGGCACGCCGGAAACCGTGCGCTCGTTCACGCCGGCGCGGTTGCGCGCCTATCTCGCGCGCAATTATCGCGGCCCCGACATGCTGGTCGCCGCCGCCGGCGCGGTCGAGCACGACAAGGTCGTCGCCGAGGTGGAAAAGCGCTTCGCCGCGTTCGCCGGTCCGGCGGCGCCGGTGCCGGAGCCCGCGCACTTCCAGGGCGGCACGCGCGTCGAGACGCGCGACCTCGAGCAGGTGCACATCGCGCTCGCGCTCGAGGGCCTGCCGGTGCGCAACGACCAGCTCTACAGCCTGCAGGTGTTCACCAGCGTGCTCGGCGGCGGCATGTCCTCGCGCCTGTTCCAGGAGGTGCGCGAGACGCGCGGGCTCTGCTACGCCATCCATGCCTTCCACATGCCCTATGCCGACACCGGCATCTTCGGCCTCTATGCCGGCACCGACCAGGCCGATGCGCCCGAACTGATGCGGGTGGTGATCGACGAGATCGGCAACGCCACCGAGACCATCACCGAGGCCGAAGTGGCGCGCGCCAAGGCGCAGATGAAGGCCGGCCTGTTGATGGCGCTGGAAAGCTCGGAGGCCCGCATCGGCCAGCTCGCGCGGCAGATGCTCGCCTATGGCCGCCCGATCCCGCTCGACGAGATCGTGGCCAAGCTCGACGCCGTCACGGTCGACAGCACGCGCGCCGCGGGCGGCGCCCTGGTCAGCCGCAGCCGGCCGGCGATCGCCGCCTTGGGGCCGGGCAGCGGTCTTGAAAGCACGGCTGCAATCGCGGAGACTTTGGTCCGCCGGGCCGCCTGAGCAAAGGACGCACAAGCCCGGCGCATACCGTCCATGGCGTTCTTTCGCACCGTCAACTTCAACGAGACCGCGCCGGCGATCACCGGCAATGGCGTCATCCTGCGCCTGCCGCAGAACGCCGATTACGCCGCCTGGGCCGCCTTGCGCGAGCAGAGCCGCGGCTTCCTCACGCCCTGGGAGCCGACCTGGCCGTCCGACGATCTCACGCGCACGGCGTTCCGCCGCCGTATCCGGCGCTACACCGAAGACCAGCGCAACGATCTCGCCTATGCCTTCCTGGTCTTTCGCACCAGCGACGCCGCCCTGGTCGGCGGGCTGACGCTCGCCAATATCCGGCGCGGCGTGGCGCAGGCCGGCTCCATCGGCTACTGGGTCGGGGCGCCGTTTGCGCGCAAGGGCTACATGAGCGCGGCCGTGCGCGCGCTGATCCCGTTCAGCTTCAGCTCGCTGCGGCTGCATCGCCTGGAGGCCGCCTGCATTCCCAACAACGCGGCCTCCATCGGCCTGTTGGAAAAGACCGGCTTCAGGCGCGAGGGCTATGCCCGCCAGTATCTGTGCATCAACGGCATCTGGCAGGACCATCTGCTCTATGCCCGCCTGCGCGACGACACCAATTGAGGCCTCGCCTCGGCGTGCCTTGGGCTCGCCACGCTTGGCTTGCTATAAGGACCGGCGCCCGCGAACGGCGCGCGCAGGGACAAGAAAGAAACGCGGATCGACGGATGGGTGAGAAGCGACAAGGATTGCATGCCGGGACCGGGCTCGCCGCGCTGCTGAGCCTCGGACTGGCGCTCGCGGGCTGCAGCAGTGTCAGCCTCAACAGCATGACCGGCGGCCTGCTCGGCTCCTCGTCGAGCGCCCCCAGCACCAGCGAGCCGGCGGCGGGCGTCGGCGGCAGTCAGCCCGCGCTCACCGACGACGACGTGCCGTGCCCGGATGTGCAGGTGCGCACCGGCGCCTCCACATTGATTGTCGGCAGGACGGCCGGGCAGGAGCGGCCGGCGCCGCTCGATGTGCGCTATCAGGGCAGCGTGGTGCGCATGGCGCGCGAGTGCCACGTCTTCGCCGGCGCCATGCACATCAAGGTCGGCATCGAGGGCCGCGTCATCACCGGACCGGCCGGCGTTCCCGGCACCGTCGACGTGCCGCTGCGGGTCGCGGTGGTGCACAACAGCATCAATCCGGTGACGGTGTCGACCGAGCTCGCGCAGATCCCGGTGACCATCAACAACACCGTCGACCAGGTCACCTTTACCCACGTTTATCCCGACGTGACCTTTCCACTGCCGCATCCGCTCGGCGTGATCGACAGCTACGTCATCTACGTCGGCTTCGACCCGATGGCGGTGCAGCCGGCGAAGAAGAAGCCGCGGCATCGGCGCCGCGCGCCGCGGCCGCGCCACTGAGGGCAGGGGCTCTTTAAAGAACGCTTCGATCGCGCCGGCTACGCGCTACTCGTCCCCCCGCGAACGCGGGGACCCAGGCTCTCAAACCGATGCCTTGCGATCTTGCCCCCGGATTCCCGCTTGCGCGGGAATGAGCGGAGAATGCTTCGCTATCGCGGGGACGGAGCGCCGTTCAGTTCAGCTGCTTGCCCAGCTCGGCGATGCCCTGGGCGATCAGCTTGTCGCCGAGCTCGCCCTTGGTCTGCTGCGTAAGGATCTTCTCGGCGGCGGCGACGGCGGCTTCCGCGGCGGCCGCGCGCACGTCGGCGGTGGCCTGCGCCTCGGCCTGGGCGATCTTGGTCTCCGCCATCTGGGTGCGGCGGGCGACGAATTCCTCGACCTTGGACTTGGCGTCGGCGGCCATGCGCTCGGCCTCGGCCTGGGCGCCGGCGATGATGCCCTGCGCCTCGCTCTCGGCCTCCTGCCGCTTGCGCTGGTAGTCGGCGAGCAGTTGCGAGGCTTCGTCGCGCAGCTTGCGCGCCTCGTCGAGCTCGGCCTTGATGCGCTCGGCGCGGTCGTCGAGCGCCTTGGCGACCTTCTTGTGCACGCCGATGTAACCGAGCAGGCCCAGGAAAAAGAGGAAGCCCAGCAGGACCCAAAATTCGGCTTCGTGCAGCATCGGCCGCCTCCTTACCGCTTCAGCACGTCGGCGACCGCGGACGAGACCGCCTGCGCGCTCGGGGCACTGCCGATCAGCCGCTCGACGATTGCGGAAGCGGCATCCTCGGCGATGGCGCGGACATTGCCCATGGCCGCCTCCTTGGTCGTGGCGATGGTCTTTTCCGCCTCGGCCAGCTTGACGTTGAGCTGGTCCTCCAGCGCCTTGCGCGCGCTGTCCGCCTCGGCGGCCTGCTTGTCGCGCGTCTGGCTGGCGATGGCCAGGGCGCGCGCGCGCGCGTCCGCCAGCGCCTTCTCGTAGGCGGCGACCGCTTCGTCCGACTGCGCCTTCAGCCTTTCGGCTTCGGCGAAATCGTCGGCAATGCGCTTCTGCCGGGCCTCGATGACCCGGCTGACCTGCGGCAATGCCCATTTCGCCATCAGCGCATAGAGCAGCACGAAGGTGACGACCAGCCAGAGCAACTGCGAGGGAAAGGTGTGCGAGTTGAACGGCGGAAAGCCGCCGTGTCCCGGCGCCTCGGTGCTCGTCGTATGTTGTGTGGGCTCGGCCATCGTTGCAGCTCCGGCGCCGGAAGGCGCCGCGATTAGAGTGCGAACAGCAGCAGGAGCGCGATCAGCAGCGAGAAGATGCCGAGCGCCTCGGTGATGGCGAAGCCGAAGATCAGGTTGCCGAACTGGCCCTGCGCCGCGGAAGGATTACGGATGGCTGCGGCCAGGTAGTTGCCGAAGATGATGCCCACGCCGACGCCGGCGCCGCCCATACCGATCGCGGCAATGCCCGCGCCGATATATTTCGCTGCGATTGGATCCATGAGAAAGCTCCTTCTGGTTTTGCGGCCGGGCCGTCAGTGACCCGGATGAATCGCATCGTTGAGATAGATGCAGGTGAGGACGGCAAACACATACGCCTGCAGCACGGCCACCAGCGTTTCCAGTGCGAACAGCGCGACGATCATGCCGAACGGCAGTATGCCGCCGATCCAGCCGATCGCGCCCAGCGCCCCGCCCAGCAGAATGATGAAGCCGGCGAACACCTGCAGCGCGATATGGCCGGCCAGCATGTTGGCGAACAGACGAACGCTGTGCGAGACCGGGCGCGAGATGAAGGACAGGATTTCGATCGCGACGATCATCGGCAGGATATAGATCGGCACGCCCTTGGGCACGAACAGGTTGAAGAAGTGGAGGCCGTGGCGCATCAGCCCGTAGCCCAGCACGGTGAAGAACACCATCAGCGACAGCGTCGCGGTGATGATGACGTGGCTGGTGACGGTGAAGCCGTAGGGGATCAGCCCGAACAGGTTGAGCAGCAGCACGAACATGAAGATCGTGAACACATAAGGGAAGAACCGCATTCCCTCGTGGCCCGCGGTCGAGCGCAGCATGTCGGCGACGAATTCGTAGGTCAGTTCGGCGACCGATTGCAGGCGCGTCGGCACCGCCCTGCCGCCGGCGGTGCCGATGACCAGGAAGCCGGTGAGCAGCACGACCGCGAGCAGCATGAAGGCGGCTGAATTGGTGAACGCGATCTCCGCGTTGCCGAGCTTGCCCAGCGGAAGCAGATTGACGATCTGGAATTGGTGGATCGGATCCATGACGCCGTCTTAGTCGTTCAGGTTTCTCTCGCGCACGACACCGGCCGAGCGCATCACGTTCAAAACGCCGGCGGCGAAGCCGAGCAGCAAAAACACCATCAGCCCCCAGGGCGTCGTGCCCAGCCAGCGGTCGAGCCCCCAGCCGATCCCAGCGCCCACCAACACGCCGCCGACCAACTCGGCGGACAGCCGAAAGCCGCGTGCGAACGCCGAAGCATCGGCGGTCTGACGAGGACCGGAGCCGTTTTCGGATGGTCGGTTCGCTTGCGCGAGCCGTTCGCCGAGACGCTGGAGCCTCGCGGAGAGTTGAGCCTCGTCGTCCGGCGGTTTTTTGCGCTCGCCCTGATCTCGCGTGCCGTCAGCCATGCTTTCGACTCGCGTGATTTAAGGCATCCGCTTGCCCCGCCGCCCTAAAAGGCGCGCGGACCATACTGATGCGGTCTGCACAAGTCAAGAAAGTGGCCGCGCGGCTTAAGCCGCTGATTTCATGAAAGAAATGCGCAATTTTCCAGGGTGGTTTACGGCTGCCAGGGTGCACTGCGGCAGGCGTCGGCAGCGGTTGCGCCGTCTTGTCGCGGTTCGCTTAAGGCCGGGCCGCCGGGGTGCTAGGTTATTGGCGTCGCGATGCCATTCCCAACGGCTCCCTTACAAGTGCTCCCTTAATGGTTGGACGTCTGTCAGCGGTCACCGAAGCAACCCCGCAGCTGATGGCGCGCGCGACCCTGCGGCTCGATACGCCCGGCCCCGGGCTGATCGAGATCACGCGCGAGGCGCGCGATTTCATCGGCCGGCTGGCGGCCGGCGAGGGCGTGCTGCTGGTCTTTGTGCGCCACACCTCGGCTTCCCTCACCATCCAGGAGAATGCCGACCCGGACGTTCAGACCGATCTGGTCACCGCGCTGGAGCGGCTGGCGCCATACGAGGCGCCCTGGGTCCACGACACGGAAGGCCCGGACGACATGCCGGCGCATGTGAAGGCCATGCTGACGGGGGTGTCGCTGCATGTGCCGGTCGTGGACGGGGCGCTGGCGCTCGGCACCTGGCAGGGTCTTTATCTGGTCGAGCACCGGGCCCGTCCGCACAGCCGCGAGGTGGTTTTCCAGTTCATCGGCAGCCGGGGCTAGGGGCAACCGGCCGCCCACCGACCGAATCGTCCGCTGGAACCTCGCCCACCGTCCGCGCCGGCCGGGCGGCCGCTGGATCGAACTGTCGCGGCCCATATATCGAGACTAGTGGTCCGATTCCGCCATTTGCCTCCCGTTGCCGCATGCTCCGGAGCAATTGTCGGAATCAAAGGACCACTAGCCCCCCTATGCCTAAAATATAGTAGATTGTGCAACTGACCGGGGCGCGGGGGGCGGTCTGGCATGCGAGAGGGGTGCTCTTAATTTGAATGGCGGTTCGCACTACCGGCTGGTAATCGCCGACGACCATCCCTTGTTCCGCGGCGCGCTGCGCGAGGCCGTCTCCGGCCTGTTGCAGCAGGTCGAGATCGCCGAGGCCGGCAGCTTCGACGAGGCGGCCGAACTGCTCGAACAGGGCAGCGACGTCGATCTCGTTCTGCTCGATCTCGCCATGCCCGGCGTGCGCGGCTTTTCCGGGCTGATGTATCTGCGCGCGCAATATCCGAGCGTGCCGGTGATCGTGGTGTCGGCCAACGACGATCCCGCCGCCATCCGCCGCTGTATGGAATTCGGCGCCTCCGGCTTCATTCCCAAGACGGTGGGGGTGGAGGCGATGCGCGCGGCGATCTCGCGCGTGCTCGGCGGCGGCGTGTGGACGCCACCCGATGTCGATCTCTCCGCCGGCTCCGACGCCGAGACCTCCGAGCTGATGGCGCGCATGGCGACTTTGACGCCGCAGCAGGTGCGCGTGCTGATGATGCTGTCGGAGGGCTTGCTCAACAAGCAGATCGCGTTCCAGCTCAGCGTCTCGGAAGCGACGGTGAAGGCGCACGTCTCCGCCATCCTGCAGAAGCTGCGCGTGGAGAGCCGTACGCAAGCGGTGATCGCGGCCGCCAAGATCGAAGCCGGCCATTGGCCGCAGAACGCGACGGCGGAGGGGTAAGGCTCAGGCGCGTTGCCACGTACCCGCTCATTCCCGCGCAAGCGGGAATCCGACGCTTTGCGGCGCATCAATAAGAATTGGATAACAAGAACGGGATGCCCGCTCGCGCGGGCATGAGCGGAGAGGCGACAAACCTTACGCGAAATACCGCCCGACGATCCTGCGGCAGATCGCGGTCAGCGCGCGATCGTATTAAGGCTCCCTGCCGCAGCGAGCGGGCGGCGTCAAATTGATGCCCTCGCGGTTCACGGGAACTGACGACCAATACGCTCTTCCTCCGGTACCGGTCTTGGCCGCCGGCGTGCACACCACGCCTTGGCCGCCGACGCAAAGGACGTCACCGATCGAGTAGAGCAGGTTGCGGTGGATGCAGTAGTTTCCGATGGCCGATTGCTCCTTGATGGGCGGAACGGGCGGCCATGAGTCAATCGCCTCTTGCTCCGTTGGCGCCAATTGGGCGTTTGCCACGCTCATCGTCACAAGCAGGGCGGGGATCAATAAGATTGCTCGCATCGTTCTGCCTCATGAGGCTCATGACGCTGCAACGCAGCGGTCAGATGACAACAAATCGCCCCGCACGTCCGGCCAACAGATTAAAATACGTCGCGCGCTAAGCACTATCAAGACGGCCGCGAGTTTCGTGCTCACGGGCGGCCACTTCAACGGATCTCGCCAATCTCGATTTACGCGCAAACGACCTAGGTAAAATACCGCTCGATGATCTTGCGATAGATCGTGGTCAGCGCCCGCAGGTCGCCGATCGGCACGCGTTCGTCGACCTGGTGCATGGTCTGGCCGACCAGGCCGAATTCCACCACCGGGCAGTGATGCGTGATGAAGCGCGCGTCCGATGTGCCGCCGGTGGTCGACAGTTCCGGCTTGCGGCCGACCACTTCGGCGACGGCGCCGGCGACCAGTTCGATGAGCGGGCCCGGCTGGGTGACGAAGACATTCGCGTTCGACGGCTCCCATTCGAAGGCGAACTTGATCTTGCCGTCGGCCGCCTTGGCCGCGCGCTGTTCGATCAGCGCCTTCAGCGATTCCATCGTGTGGCAATCGTTGAAGCGGATGTTGAGGCGCGCGCGCGCTTCGCCCGGAATGAGGTTGACGGTCTTGTTGCCGACGTCGACAGAGGTGAATTCGAGGTTCGACGGCTGGAAGCTGGCGCTGCCCTCATCGAGCGGCTCGGCCCCGATCGCCGCGATCAGCTTGACCAGACCGGGGATCGGGTTGTCGGCGCGCTGCGGGTAGGCGACATGGCCCTGCTTGCCGGTGACGATGAGGTGGCCGTTGAGCGAGCCGCGCCGGCCGATCTTGATGGTGTCGCCGAGCGCTTCCTGGTTGCTCGGCTCGGCCAGAATGCAGTGGTCGAATGTCTCGCCGTGTTCGGCGGTCCATTGAAGCAGCTTGGGCGTGCCGTTGACCGCGACGCTTTCCTCATCGCCGGTGATCAGGAACGAGATCGAGCCCTTGGGCTTGCCGTGTGCGCTGAGGTAATCGAGCACGGCGGCAACCGCGCAGGCGATGCCGCCCTTCATGTCGACCGCGCCGCGCCCGTAAAGCTCGCCGTCGTCTATCTCGCCGGCGAAGGGCGGATGGTGCCAGGCCTTCTCGTCGCCGGGCGGCACCACGTCGGTATGGCCGGCGAACACCAGGTTGGGTGCCTCAGTGCCGAACCGGGCATAGAGGTTTTCGACGTCGGCGGTGCCCGGCTCGCTGAAAGTCATGCGGTGCACGGCGAAGCCAGCGGCCGTCAATGTCTTTTCCAGGAACGCCAAGGCGCCGCCTTCCGCCGGCGTCACCGACGGACAGCGCAGGAGATCGCGGGCGATGGCAACGGGATCGGCGCTCATCAGAATTTCTTCGGTAGGCCAGCCTGCTTTAGCAGGTCGTTGGCAGTGTGGCGCGATTTGATCGAGCGCGGCACAGTCACCTGCCGATTGGTTTTGGGATTAGCCCAGATTTCGTGGCTGCCTTTGCCGGTTCTCAGCAACTCGAAATCGTTCGCGCGCAAAATGATAACCAGCTCTCGGTAGAAATCGGCCATCAAGCGCCGGCGACGTCGAGATGTTCTTCCGCCTTGAACGTGAGCGAGAGGTCGTCGTGGCGTTCGCCGCGGACCTCCAGCAGCTCAGGCAGAATGAGTTTGACCTCTTCAATCATGCCGGACCAAGTATCGGCCTCGACAACAAGTCCTGGAACATCGCTGCTGGTGGCGATCCACACGGTGGCTTCGCCGTCCCAACGCGCTTGGATATTGATATCGCGGCTCATGGCCCTCAGAATCCGCCTGTCGGTGGGAAACGTCAATCCCTCAACAGCTCGTTGATTGAGGTCTTGGAGCGCGTGCGCTCGTCGACGCGCTTGACGATCACCGCGCAATAAAGACCCGGGCCGCCGCTCTTGCCCGGCAGCGTGCCGGGCACGACCACCGAATAAGCCGGCACTTCGCCTTGCGTGATCGCGCCGCTCTCGCGGTCGACGATGCGGGTGGAGGCGCCGAGATAGACGCCCATCGACAGCACCGCGCCGGTGCGCACCACGACGCCTTCGGCGACTTCCGAGCGCGCGCCGATGAAGCAATTGTCCTCGACGATCACGGGGCCCGCCTGCAGCGGCTCCAGCACGCCGCCGATGCCGGCGCCGCCGGAGATATGACAGTTCTTGCCGATCTGCGCGCAGCTGCCGACCGTCGCCCAGGTGTCCACCATGGTGCCCGAGTCCACATAGGCGCCGAGATTGACGAACGATGGCATCAGCACCACGCCGGGCGCGATATAGGCCGAGCGCCGCACGATGCAGTTCGGCACCGCGCGGAAGCCGGCGGCGCGGAACTCACCGTCGCCCCAGCCGTCGAATTTCGACGGCACCTTGTCCCACCAGGTCGCCTCGCCGGGGCCACCGCCGATCGCCGTCATATCGTTGAGGCGGAACGAGAGCAGCACCGCCTTTTTCAGCCATTGATTGACCCGCCAGTTGCCGTCGGCCTGCTTCTCGGCGACGCGCTCCTTGCCGGAATCGAGCAGGGCGAGCGCGGCCTCGACCGCCTCGCGCACCGGCCCTTTGGTCGCCGGGCCGATGCCCTCGCGGCTCTCGAAGGCTTCGTCGATGGTCTTGGCGAGATTGGCATGGGACATGACGCGAACATCCTGGCGGGATCGAAACCGAGGCGTTGTCGGGGGAACCCGCGGTGCTGTCAAGCCGCGACGATCGGCCTGGGGCGGTACCGAGCGGGCGCTCGATGGGCTAAAAGGCCGGCAGAATCGGCGGGGGGAAGGCAATCGCATAGGAGCAACGGATGACGGTGAACGTGGCACAACTGAGCGGAGAAGTCGGCGGCTTCCTGGAGGCGCTGTGGGTCTGGGCGGCGGTGGCGCTGCCGCGCTTTGTCGGCGCGCTCTTGCTGCTGATCGTGGGCTGGTGGCTGGCCGGCTGGGCGCAACGCACGATCACGCGGCTGCTCAACGGCCAGACGCACATCGAGCCCACCTTGCGCGGCGTGGTCGCTTCGCTGGTACGCTACGGCATCCTGATCGTGGTCGTGGTGGCGGTGCTGGCGCAGCTCGGCATCCAGACCACCAGCATCCTCGCCGCCCTCGGCGCCGCCGGCCTCGCCATCGGCCTCGCCATCCAGGGCACGCTGTCGAACATCGCCGCCGGCATGATGCTGCTGTGGCTGCGCCCGTTCCGCGTCGGCGACTATGTCGATACCGGTTCCGTCGCCGGCACCGTGAAGGACCTCGGCCTGTTCGCCACCGAGATGCAGTCCTGGGACGGCATCTATCTGTTCGTGCCGAATTCCGAACTGTGGAACAAGAAGATCATCAACTACTCGCGGCTGCCGACGCGGCTGAACGATCTCGCTTACGGCGTGGCCTATGACGACGATCTCGACAAGGGACTTGAGACGCTGATGGCCACCGCCACCGCCGACAAGCGCGTGCTGTCCGATCCGGCGCCGGTGGTCTTCGTCGATCAGCTCGGCGACAGCGCCGTGGTGCTGCGGCTGCGCGTCTGGTCGCTCACCAGCGATTACTGGGACCTGCGCCGCGCGCTCACCAAGAGCGGCAAGGCGGCGCTGGAAACGGCCGGCCTCTCGATCCCGTTCCCGCAGCGCGACTTGCACATCAAGGACGTGCCGCCCGGCGTGATCGGCAAGGCAGCGGCGTGAACGCGCACGGCTGAAGCGCCATGGTCAACACATCGCGGGTCGAAATTCCGGCGCGGCATGGGCGGGCGTTGCGCCTCGCGCGAGGGCAGGCGGTCCGACTCATCAATACCCACGGCACCCAGGTCGTCGATTGCTGGGCGTGGAATGCGGCGGACTTGCATGACCACATGTGCATGGAAGCTTCGCGGGTATGGACGCAGCGGCTCAATCCGATTGTCGGCGACAGCTTCGTCACCACGCGGCGTCTGCCGATTCTCACGCTGGTCGAGGACACTTCGCCCGGCGTCCACGACACCTTCATGGCGGCTTGCGACCGCCATCGCTACGAGTTGCTCGGCGTGCGCGCGTATCACCGCAATTGCCTCGACAACATGTTCGAAGGCATGCGCGCGTTGGGCGTCGAGCCGCCGGCGCCGATCTTGGCCTCGTTCAATATCTTCATGAACATTGCAGTGCAGCAAGATGGCCGCTCGCTGCTGACCGGGCCGGCGGTGTCGAAACCGGGCGATTACGTCACCTTGCGTGCCGAGATGGATTGTTTCGTTGCGTTTTCGGCCTGTCCGCAGGACATCGTGCCGATTCAAGGCGAGACCGGCGTGCCGATGGCGGCGCATTATCAAATTCTGGACGGCGGCTTTCCGGATTTGCCGGTGCGCCAGCCCTGGCTGCCGTTAGCACGCTAATGATGGCATACTGATTGCTTCTTCTCTGGGCAACTCGAGCTAACGCCAGTGGGGAGTAATTAAGATGCCCATCATTCGTGCATTGCTTGCCGGTTTTCTGACCGTTGCATTGGTTGGCTTGTCGGGCGCGGCCCAGGCGGACGAACTCGCCTCGGTCATGAAGGCGAAGGTCATCAAGATCGCCGTGCCGCAGGATTTCGCGCCGTTCGGTTCCGCCGGGCCCGACCTGAAGCCGCAGGGCCTCGACGTCGACATGGCCAACCTGATCGCCAAGAAACTCGGCGTGAAGGTCGACATCGTGGCGGTGAGCAGCGCCAACCGCATTCCCTATCTGCAGACCAAGAAGGTCGATCTGGTGATTTCCAGCCTCGGCAAGAATGCCGAGCGCGCCAAGGTCATCGATTTCTCCGACGCCTATGCGCCGTTCTTCTCCGGCGTATTCGGCGTCAAGTCGCTGAAGGTGTCGAAAGCGGCCGATCTCGCCGACAAGACCATCGGCGCGACCCGCGGTGCCATCGAGGAACAGGAGCTGACCAAGATGGCGCCCAAGTCCGCGACGGTGAAGCGGTTCGAAGACAACAACGCCACCATCTCGGCCTTTGTCTCCGGCCAGGTCGATCTCATTGCCACCGGCAACGTGGTGGCGGCCGCGATCAGCGCCAAGAATCCATCGCGGCCGGCGGCGCTCAAGTTCCTGATCCACAACAGCCCCTGCTATGTCGGCATGAACAAGGACGAGCCGGCGCTCAAGGCCAAGATCAACGCCATCATCGCGGATGCCAAGAAGGACGGCGACCTCAACAAGCTCTCCGAGAAGTGGCTGAAGAATCCGCTGCCGCCCGGCTTTTGATGTGCGGCTTTTGTGCCGACGTGGCGTCAAGCTCCGTTCATTCCCGCGCAAGCGGGAATCCAGTTCTTTTGCGATAGGACTTGTCGCCCCGGGTCCCCGCTCTCCGCCTGCGCGGGGACAGGTTTCGCGGGGACGAGCGGTGAGAGCTAGGCCCGCCCCATGACCTACCATCTCCAGTTCGGCTCGCTGCTGCCCTACTGGGATGTGCTGGCCTGGGGCCTGCTCTTCACGGTGTTGCTGACGCTGGCATCGACCATTGTCGGCGTCGCGGTCGGCACGGCAGGCGCGGCAGCGAGCACTTTCGGTCCGTCCTGGCTCGGCGCCATCGTCCGCGTCTATGTCGAACTGATCCGCAATACGCCGTTCATCGTCCAGCTGTTCTTCATCTTCTTCGGGCTGCCGGCGCTGGGGGTGAAACTCTCGGAAACCACGGCCGCGTTCCTGGCCATGGTGGTCAATCTCGGCGCCTATTCGACCGAGATCATCCGCGCCGGCATCGAGGCGGTGCCGAAGGGCCATCTCGAAGCCGGCTACAGCCTCGCCATGAGCCCGCTGGAAGTGCTGCGCCATGTCGTGTTGCGGCAGGCCTTCGGCAAGATCTTTCCGGCGCTGTCGTCGCAGATCGTCATCGTCATGCTGGGTTCGGCGGTGGTGTCGCAGATTTCGGCGCAGGACCTGACCTATGCGGCGAACTTCATCCAGTCGCGCAACTTCCGCGCCTTCGAGGTCTATTTCGTCACGACGCTGATCTATCTGCTGCTGGCCATCGCCACGCGCGCGCCGTTGCGCGTGATCGGTCGGCGCTATTTCGCGGTGAGATAGCGCATGATCCCAAAAAGCGGATACCGGTTTTTGGACAAGATCACGCGCAATGCAAAAATGTAAGGGATGCAGAGTGCGTCAATCGGAACGGGTCTCGATCTAGCATGTCCGATTTCAGCTTTTGGATCATCCTCAAGAATTTATTGTGGGCCACCCAGTGGACCATCATCCTGTCGCTCATCGCCTTTGTGAGCGGCGGCATCGTCGGCCTGATCCTCCTGTTCCTGCGCACCTCGCACATCGCGCCGCTGCGATGGTTCACCAAGGTCTATATCGAGCTGTTCCAGGGCACGCCGCTCTTGATGCAGCTCTTCCTGTTCTTCTTCGGCATCGCGCTGTTCGGCATCGAGGTCAGTCCTTGGGTCGCCGCCTGGCTCGCGCTGATGCTCTGGACCAGCGCCTTCCTGACCGAGATCTGGCGCGGCTGCGTGGAATCCGTTTCGCGCGGTCAATGGGAAGCTTCGGGCAGCCTCGGGCTCTCTTATATCGAGCAGATGCGCTACGTGATCCTGCCGCAGGCCATGCGCATTGCCATTGCGCCGACCGTCGGCTTCTCGGTGCAGGTGATCAAGGGCACGGCGCTCGCCTCCATCATCGGTTTCGTCGAGCTGACCAAGGCCGGCACCATGCTCAACAACGCGACCTTCCGGCCCTTCCTGGTCTATTCGCTGGTCGCCCTGATCTATTTCTGCCTGTGTTTTCCGCTGTCCTGGTGCGCCAAGAGACTCGAAGGACGCCTCAATGTCGCTCGTTAGCATCCGTGACGTGAGAAAGAGCTTTGACGCGCTCGAGGTGCTGAAGGGCGTTTCGCTCGAAGTGGCCAAGGGCGACGTGGTGGCGATCATCGGCCGCTCGGGCTCGGGCAAGAGCACGCTGCTGCGCTGTGTCAACGGGCTGGAGACCTATCAGTCGGGCGCGATCCTCGCCGACGGCATCGAGGTCGGTGCCATGCGCACGAACCTGCGCGAACTGCGCCGCCACGTCGGCATGGTGTTCCAGCAGTTCAATCTGTTTCCGCATCTGACCGCGGCCGGCAACGTGATGCTGGCGCCGACGGTGGTGAACAAGGTCCCCAAGAAGGAGGCGCGCGCGCTCGCCGCCGAAATGCTGGCCAAGGTCGGCCTGTCGGAAAAGATGGATGCCTATCCCAGCCAATTATCCGGCGGCCAGCAGCAGCGGGTGGCGATCGCCCGCGCGCTCGCCATGCGGCCGAAGGTGCTGCTCTGCGACGAGATCACCTCGGCGCTCGATCCCGAATTGGTCAACGAGGTGTTGCGCGTGGTCGAGCAGCTCGCCCGCGACGGCATGACGCTGATGCTGGTGACCCACGAAATGCGCTTTGCGCGCGACGTCGGCACCCATCTCGTCTTCATGCATCACGGCAAGGTGCACGAGGAAGGCCCGCCGAAGGACGTGTTCGCGGGCCCGAAGACGCCGGAGCTCGCGCAATTCATCGGCTCGATCGGCTGAAGCGCTTTACTCCGTTCATTCCCGCGAAAACGGGAATCCAGCTCTTTGTTATATGGCCTGTGGCTCCGGGCTCCCGCTTTCGCGGAAACGAACGGTTACTTAGACCTCGATTGCCGAGCGCAAGAACCCGGTCAAATCATCCGTCACATAATCAACAAAGGGCGCGTCGCGCCCCTCCAGCTCCCAGCCTTCGCGCAACACCTCGCGGGTGCCGAGCGGCACCACCAGCGCCGTCGTCATGCCGAGCGCGTGCGGCACCACCAGGTTGCGCGCCAAGTCCTCGAACATGGCGGCGCGCGCGGGATCGACCTGGTGGCGATCGAGGAAGCGCGCATAGGTCTGCGCCGCCGGTTTCGGTTCGAGCTCGGCGGCGACGATGTCGAACACGTCCTCGAAATGCTCATGCACCGCCAGCCGCCGCGTCACCGCCTCGGCGTGCTTGCGGGTGCCGTTGGTGAGGATGAGCTTGCGTCCCGGCAGCTTCTCGAGCGCGGCGCCCAGCGCCGGGTTGGGCTCGAGCGGCGAATGATCGATCTGGTGCACGAATTCGAGAAAGGCATCGGGCTCCATGCCGTGCTCGGTCATCAGCCCGCGCATGGTGGTGCCGTAGCGCTTGTAATAGTCCTTCTGCACGCGGAAGGCTTCCTCGGGCGGAACTTTCAGATAGTCGGCGATGTAATCGCGGATGCGCACGTCCACCTGCTGCCAGAGATTGGCGTGATGCGGGTAGAGCGTGTTGTCGAGATCGAACACCCAGGTCTCGACATGGCCGAAACCGCGCGGCGCGGAAGGGGAGGCGGTCAAAATCGGTTTCCTTGCGCCGCGTCGGGTGCCCGCGCCATCACAGATGCATCAGCGTGCCGACGCCGTGGTCGGTCAGGAGCTCCAGCAGCACCGCGTGCGGCACCTTGCCGTCCATGATGACGACGCCTTCGACGCCGCGCTCGAGCGCGTAAATGCAGGTCTCGACCTTCGGGATCATGCCGCCGGAAATGGTGCCGTCGGCGATCAGCTTGCGCGCGTCGGTGACCGACAGATCCTCGATCAGCTTCTTCGACTTGTCGAGCACGCCCGGCACGTCGGTCAGCAGCAGCAGGCGCTTGGCCTTGAGCGCGCCGGCGATGGCGCCGGCGAAGGTGTCGGCGTTGACGTTGAAGGTGCCGCCGGTCGCCGAGGTCGCCACCGGCGCCAGCACCGGGATCAGTTCGCGGCCGATCACCTGCTCGAGGATCATGGTGTCGACCTTGTCGGGGTCGCCGACGAAGCCGAGGTCGACCACCTTCTCGATATTGGAATCGGGGTCGACCACGGTGCGGGTGACCTTCTTGGCCTGCACCATGTTGCCGTCCTTGCCGCACAGGCCGATGGCCTTGCCGCCGGCGGCGTTGATGTAGCCGACGATCTGCTTGTTGATCGAGCCGGCCAGCACCATCTCGACGATCTCGATGCTCTTCTCGTCGGTGATGCGCAGGCCCGCCGCGAATTCGGACTTGATGCCGAGCTTGGTCAGCATGGCCTGAATCTGCGGCCCGCCGCCGTGCACCACCACCGGGTTGATGGCGGTCTGCTCCAGCAGCACCACGTCCTGCGCGAAGTCGCGCGCGGTCTGCGCGTCGCCCATGGCATGGCCGCCGTATTTGATGACGACGGTTTCCTCGTCGTAGCGCTGCATGTGCGGCAGCGCCTCGATGAGGATGCGCGCCTTGGCTTGAGCCTCGTTTCGGGCGGTGATGGTCATGGGTGCTCTCGGGGCGTCACGGGTGGCGCCCTTTTACCGGCCGATGCCGCCGGGCGAAAGAGGTCAGCCGCTGCGCAAGGCGGCGAGCGCGGCCACCGCCAGAGCGAGCCAGCTCAGGATCATGATCATGCCGCCGGCGGGCGCGGCAAAGGGAAACAGCCGGCTGCCGATATAGGCGCGCGAGGCGACGTCGGCGGCAAAGAGCGCCGCGCCGGCCACGAAGCCCCAGAGCACGATGAGGCCGAGCGGGCGCAGGATCAGCCCCTGGCGGGCGGCCAGCGTGCCGGCGATTACGGCCAGCGCGTGCAGGACCAGCAGATAGCCGGCGCTGTCGAGCCCGACGCCCGGCTTGCTGTGGGCGCCGGCGGCGGTGAGCATGATACCGGCCGCGCCCATGAGGCCGGCAAGCGCAATGAGAACCTGTTCCATGCGCCATGGTAACCCAGCGCGGGCGGGCCTAGAAGCGGGCGCGGCGCGCTTTTCCTCCCGTCGCGGCCGATCCGCACGGAAACCTCTGTGCTAGGCTCCGGCCGTCAGGAAAATCGGGGCGAGAGAGACGGATGGGAAAGGAACGGCTGGCGGCCTTCAGCGACGGCGTCATCGCCATCATCATCACCATCATGGTGCTGGAATTGAAGGTCCCGCACGGCACCGACTGGTCGGCGCTCGCCGGTGTGGCGCCGCATTTCATGGGCTATGTGCTGAGTTTCGTCTATCTCGCCATCTACTGGAACAACCATCATCATCTGCTGCACACGGTCACGCGTGTCGATGGGCTCATCCTCTGGGCCAACTCCAATTTGCTGTTCTGGCTTTCGCTCATTCCGGTGGCCACCGCCTGGCTCGGCGAGCATTTGCTGGCGCCGGTTCCGACCGCCGTCTACGGCATCGCCCTGCTGATGCCGGCGATCGCCTATTTCCTGCTGCAGCGGGCGATCCTGCGCAAGCAAGCCAACCGTTCCGTGCTCGCCCGTGCGCTCGGCAGCGATCTCAAGGGCAAGCTGTCGCCGGTGTTCTACCTCACCGGGATCGGGCTGGCCTTCGTCATGCCGTGGCTTTCGATTGCGGTTTACGTGCTGGTCGCGATCCTGTGGCTGGTGCCGGATCGACGGATCGAGAAGGCGCTGCCGGAAACCTGAAAATCCGGCCGGCGCCTTTCCCGACGGAGATTGCCGGCACGCTCGGGGAGGCGGCCGGCTTGCGGATTTCATATTTTCGGCCAGCTTGCGACCAACTATCGCCGGCCGGCTGCAGTCGACTTGCGGTTTCTGCTGCCGTGGACGCGGCCAGGCGCTATAGTCTGGCCGGGTGTGTGGAGGGTGGTGATGAGTACTCAGGGTCGCGATGACCTCAAAGGTCCCGTCGACGTTGCCTATTACGCCCCGCCGAAGTTTCGGCTGTCGGCCGCCAATCGACCGGTCTTGGAAAGGCTGAGCCGGGGCGAGCGCCAGTACGAGGTGACGCCGGCGCCATTGGATGAGCTGGCAATCGATCCGCTCCCGCCGGACGACGACAGCGCGCGACGACGGTTTCCCGTGGTCGGGGCGGCCGCGATCGCCGTCGGATGCATCGCGGCCCTGACCACGCTGACTTTCGCCTTCCTCGGCCCGGGCGCGAAGCCGTCGAAACCGGCCGTCGCCGCCAGCATGTCTACGGCAGCGGATGTGGCCAGGGCCCCGCAGGCGGCCTCGATCCAAGTGGAACGGGCAACCGTCGGCGAAACCGGGCCCGCCACGGTCGCGGCGGAGCCGCCGCCGGCCCGGCAGGCCGCCGACAGCGCCGACCGCGCTCAAGCCGCGCCGCCGCCGCCGAGCCGGGTGGACGCCGACGACGATGTCGCGTTGACCTCGCCCTTGAAGCTGTGGGCCCTGTTCCCGGTCGAGCCGGATTCGACCAACTGGGATTCCCCGGTGCCGACCGTCGGCGACCCGGCAGCCGCGAGCGAGCCGCCGAAGGCAAAGGATGAAGACGTCGCGGCAAAACCAAAAGATGAAGACGCTGCCCCGAAAGCAAAAGACGAAGCCGCCGCGGTAAACGCGCCGCAGAAAACAGCCGGCGCGGCGCAAAGCGACACGCAAGACAAGGCCGCGGCGGCAAAGCCCGTCCGCCCCACGCGGCGCCATCGCCGCCAGACGCGGGCCGCGGCGGCAACGCCGTCCTCGACGGAGCCGGCAGCGGCTTCCGCGAACGCCCAGGCCCAGCCGACCAAGGTCAATCCGATCCAGGCGGCGATCAACACGATGCTGGGCAAGTAACGGCGCCGGTATCCGAAGGCTCTATGGAGTCCGATTCACTGAGGCTGAAACGCATTTGACCGCGCGTCCCCGCGTAGGCGGGGACCAGGGGCCGCCAATTGAGGCCTCACGATTGGTCCCTGGATTCCCGCTTGCGCGGGAATGAGCGGAGAATGCTTCGATCTCCGTGGATCAAACGCTGGGCAATCGGCTCGCCGGCGCGGGCGTGCGTTTTTGAACTTTCAGCCCACGCCACGCTCGGCGAACAGCCGCGCCACGGCGGCGCGCAGCTCGACGATGCCGGTGCCTTTGTCGGCCGAGGTTGCCAGCACGGTCGGGTAGGCGGCCGGCCGCTTGGCGAGCGCGGCCTCGGTCTCGGCGATGCGGCTTGCGAGGTCCGCCGCCTTCACCGCGTCGGTCTTGGTCAGCACCACCTGGTGGCTGACGGCGGCGCGGCCGAGCTCATCGAGCGTCGGCTGGTCGGTGTCCTTCAGCCCGTGGCGGGCGTCCACCAGCACATAGACGCGGGCGAGATTGGCGCGTCCGCGCAAGTAGGCGTGGATCATCTCGGTCCAGGCCGCGACCTTGCTCTTGGCGGCCGCGGCATAGCCGTAGCCCGGCATGTCGACGATGCGCAGTTCCTTGCCGGCGGAAAAGAAGATCAGCTCCTGGGTGCGGCCCGGCGTGCGCGAGGTGCGGGCCAGGCTCTTATGGTTGGTGAGCGCGTTGATCAGGCTCGATTTGCCCACATTGGAGCGCCCGGCAAAGGCGATCTCGGTGCCGCGCATGACCGGCAGCGAGGCCTCGCTGCCGGCGGCGGCGATGAAGTCCCATTGCGTCACGAACAGCCGGCGGCCGGCCTCGATCTCTTCGGGGGTGAAATTCGCGGAGGAGTCCATGCGGCTGTCATGCCCCGGCCGCTCGGCGGGGACAAGGGCCGGGCGGATGATCCCGAAAAGTGGGAACCGGTTTTCGGATAAGATCATGCGCAAACAAAATGTTGCCCCACACGCCGCTCATTCCCGCACAAGCGGGAATCCAGCAGCCGCTTGCTCGGAATTTTCGGCTTCTGGGTCCCCGCTTTCGCGGGGACAGGTTTCGCGGGGACGATCGGAAGAGGACACCGCATTCTCGTCGCCCTGCTCGCCGCTGCGCGATTCGATGAAGGCGCGGATCCGCCGCGCCAGCTCGAGGCGGAATTCGTCGATGTCTTCCGGCACGGGATCGTCGTCGTTGCGCGCGCGCAGCGGATGCTCGCGCAGCAGCGCGTTCAATTCGCGCAAGGTGCGCATCAGCGTGCCGAGCGCGCGGGCGGTCTGCTCCATCTCGCGCGGACGCTGCGGCTCCGCCGCCAGCTTCGTGATCGTCGCCTCGATGGCGGGTAGCACGCGCGCGAGCGCGCCTTGCAGGAGCGGCACGATCGCGGCGGGATCGCTCTCGGCCGGCGCGTTCATCGCTTCGCCGGGTGCGAGGCACGGTGCGGCCGCCAGATCACCTCTCCCCGTTTGCGGGGAGAGGTCGATTTCCGAGCCATAAGCGCGCTCACGCGCGTCTTCAACGCGCGATGGCGAGCAAATCGGGTGAGGGGGGTTTTCACCGGTCTCAGGATTCGAAAGCGCTCCCTCACCCGGCCACCTTCGCTCCGCTCCGGCGGCCGACCTCTCCCCGCGCGCGGGGAGAGGTGGGTCCGTCACGATGTCTCTGCGCGGCGGCGCGACGGCCGGCGGCCCCTCGCGCGGGATGGCGCTGCGGCGCCGCGTCCAGGCCCAGCGCCGCATGCGGTCGCGCAGCGTGCCGGACGAAAGGCGGTGCTCGGCGCAGATGTCCGCGATCGGGCGCTCGGTGTGCTCGTAGTCGTAGCGGATCTGCGCCCAGGCTTCGGGCGTGAGGTCGGGTGACATGGTGGGTGCCTTTGAAGTTGGCGTGCGCGTGTCAGCGGGCGGAGCGTTTGCATCTCGTGCCCTCTCCCCTTGTGGGAGAGGGCAACGCGGAGCTTCAGCGGAAAAGAATGGGTGAGGGGGCTTCCCCCCTCACCCGATCATGCGCGCCGAAATGCTGATGAGGCCCTCTCCCACAAGGGGAGAGGGCGCAACAACGGCCGTCGCCGTCGCGGAGCGCGCGTCGTGCAGGCTCAATTGTGGGAGAATGCGCGAAAGCTAGCGGAACAGCGTCACGCTGTCAAGGAATATGTTCCTCTTAGCCCTCGCGGCCCATGCGTCCCGCCGCCTCCCGCGCAGGCAACGTCCCCTTGTCGGAGGCCGGTTCCAGGCATATGCTTGTGGCATATGTCGAGGGCGCTGCGCATGTCAGAACACCGGCACGTCAGACTGTTTCGCAACGGACGGAACCAGGCCGTCCGCATCCCGGTGGAGTTCGAATTGCCGGGCGACGAAGCGATCATGCACCGCGACGGCGAGCGGCTGGTCATCGAGCCGGCCCGTAAGCGCGGGCTCGTCGGCTTGCTCAAGACCATGAAGCCGTCGCGCGAGAAGTTTCCCGACATAGACGATCCGGTGCCGGCGCCGGAGCGGGTGCTGTGACCCGCTATATGCTCGACACCAACATCATTTCGGACCTTATCAGGAACCCGCGGGGCAAAGCCGCGCGCCGCATCGAGCGGGTCGGCGAGGCGAAGGTCTGCACCAGCATCATTGTCGCCGCCGAGCTGCGCTATGGCTGCGCCAAGAGCGGCTCGAAAACGTTGCGCAAGGCGGTCGAGGACCTGCTGGTCGAGATCGACGTGCTGCCGTTCGATGCGCCCGCTGATGCCGAGTACGGAGCGATCCGCGCGCAGTTGGAGGCGGCCGGCACGCCAATCGGGAGCAACGATCTGCTCATCGCTGCGCATGCCTGCGCCACCGGCTCGATCGTCGTCACGGCCAATGCGGACGAATTCAAGCGCGTCCGCGCGCTGAAGGTGGAGAATTGGCTGAGGTGAGGAGGGCGGCGGCAGCCGTAGCCCGGATAGAGCGAAGCGGGATCATCAGCAGTCTCCTCCTCGGATCAACAGGCGATAAGGCAGTGGCCGGTGGCATGCGTGAGCTTGAGCACGCACATCTATGATGAAGCTAGACAATGCGCTGGCGCGGTCAGCTTGGCGGCGGCTTGGTCCACGTCAAAATGAAGACATACTCTCCGGCAAAACCGACGATCTTGCCCGTTCCTCCATCGAGAAGAGCACGGATGATCGCATTTGCTCTGTCAGGCGCGTGTTTGCCGCGAAGCAGCGAATAGGTACCCGTGAATTGGCCGGGAACGAGGTAGACATGGATATCTTCGCCCGAAATGCCGGAGGTGATATTTTCCGGTGAGGGCCGAAACTTCTGCACCCACTCGCTGAAGGTCCTTCGCCAACGTTTGTCTTGGACATTGAAATGTTGGTACTCGGCAGCCTCTGCCGCGACCGAGAACACCATCACGATAGCGGCCACGAGGGCGCCGTAACCCATTTTCATGAGCGAGTCTCCTTCGATTGGATCGTTGCGCCAGCGGGCATGATGGTTTTGTCGCCGCTTTCGAACTCACGTTTCCGCCTGATCTTCGCCAGGGTAATTTGCGAAGGGGAATGTCCGGCTCAGTGACGCAACAATTCCGGTCGAGGCCGAAAGGCAATCACCTCGCCCGTGTGAGGCCAGTCGAGGTGATATGCGTTCCGCATGACTTTGCGGACCTTGTTGACGTTCTGCTCGTAGAGCACAGCCATGCCGTTATTCATGCCCGCAAAGATCGCCGTGTGGTGATTAGGTGAGCTCCGATCTTTCGAAACCCCCGTGCCCCACGATGATCTTCCATCCGGACTTGTGAATTGGGCATCCCAGAACTGGAGTACGTCTCCTGCCTTGAGGTCATTGAGGGAGCTGAGCTTGGTGCCCCACGTGTAATCCTTGTCCTTGACGGCTCCGAAATGGGGGGGCCTCGCGCCGGCATGCTTCAGCGCGTACTGGACCAGGTGCGTGCATTCGCCGTCCCCGACGGCGACTGGAGGACAGGCCGAACTCTGTATTGTCAGATCCGTCTTGATGCATGAGCCTATATGCGTGCGCGCTGCCAAGAGAATCTTACGCGCCAAGGTCAGACGCACGCTGCCTGCGGCTGGTCCGGACGCCGTCGCGGAAGGCATGCTGTTGCAGATCAGTCCCAGGCCGTTCACGTATTTTCCCCACCGGATCACCATCCCGGTCGCGGCCTCCGTAGCGCCGCAGGTCATGGCGCGAGGGTCGCCGTCGGTTCTGGAGTTGCCGCCGAAGTACAACACGTGCGTGGCGTTGGTCTTCACGTTCTTGCACGTGAAGTCGAGGCCCCTGGTCTGATAATCTCCGGTTCGCGAAACGTTTATGCGCGTGATGACCTCATCCTTGCCGCACATCGCTTTCCTGAAGCCGCCGCCGCTGCCGCCGCGGGACGGCTTGGATTTCGCGCCCCCGATCGATCCGTCTGGGTTTTTCGGAGCGCAGTAGACCGTGATCTGGTCGACCCAAGCGCCGACGCTTCCGGCAACGCCGACGAAATATTGTCCGGCCGGGCATTCGTCTGTCGCACCCCTATCGCCATTGGCGCCGTAAACAGCGAAAACGGTTCTTGCGGAGGCGGTTGGCGCAAAGATGAAGCAATGAAAAGCGCCGATAGCAAGAATGCTGAAGGCCAACGGTGCCCTCGCCACCTTCGAATACGGCTTCTGCCACCGATACATGACTTTCTCTCCGTCCTCGTGTTTACGAATGACCGGCCGCCACTTCCGCTACATGGATCAAGGCGCTTGTCCGCGTGGGCTTCCACGGCGACGAGGCGCGCGCGCGGCGAAAGCGTCCAAGTGACCGCCGCTCGTGTGAATTCGTTGCCGAAACGCCGTATCGCGCTTTGCACGCCCGGATGTGACGCCGATCATTTCCTGTGCTGCCAGACTTTCTTCCGCGCCGGGCCGCCGACCGAATTGTGCGCAGGGGTGTCGGGCGCTGTCTTGGCGAGGAACGAACGACGTATTTGCAGCGCGCGAACACGACCCGAGTTGGATATCGGGAACACCGCCCACACCGGCACGGACAATCAGGGTTACAGACGAAGAGGGCGCACTAGCGAGTTCGCAATCCGCAAATGTCCGGTGCGCCCCATGCCAAGACGTTCTCCGGCCGTTGTGTAGACTCGCGTTCTCGGTAACCGGCTCGGACTGGAATGACTTTCATGAATATTCCCGCTGCTGACGATGCACACGCGCCTGCCCCAAAATCTGGCGGCCGACGGATCGCTGCAGGACTCTTGGCGTTGGCGTCCATTGCGTTGGCGTTCATTGCCGGCCTTGGCCCGACGCCGGCCTTCGCCAAGACCTTTGCACCCTACGGCGCGCGCGGCGACGCCTCGTTCAGCGACTCTTGTCCGGCAGGCGAATATCTGGTCGGGCTGCGGGGGCGGTCGGGCGCATGGATCGACCAGATACAGATCGTGTGCCGGTCGCTCACCGGCAATCTGGGCGGCCCGTATTACGGCCCCAGACGTGGCGGCAACGGTGGTGGGCCGTCGCAGGCCTATTGCCCCGGCGGATACGTGATCAACTACGTGGGGTTCGCGCTCACGGCGGGGGACCGCCAGGTCCAAAATTTTTTCTTCGAGTGCGTTTCGGCAACCGACGCGTCCAAGCACCGGAACATCAGGGTTGGCACCGCCGTCACCACGAATAAAGTTCCGCAAAGGCAGCCGTGCCCCAACGGCGAAGCCGCGACTGGCATGGCGGGACGTTACGGCAAGCACGTCAACGCCGTCGGGCTGATCTGCAGCAAACTTGTGGTTCCGCCGTCCGCGGGTCGTCCAAGCGGGCGGGCGCCGCTCCCCAGGTAATGCGACCGCAATTGATCTCGGCCGGAGAGGTCGCCATGGCAAGCAAGTTCGTTTCCTTCGCCGGCATGCTCCTGACACTGGTTGTGCTTGCGCCGGACCGGCACGCGAGCGCCGCGGTCAAGTCGGTTGCGGCGTGTCAAGCCACGGGAAACCGATGCGTCCACCAGTGCGCGCCGATGATGAAGCCCAGGGAGGCCCGGCGCTGCACAAATACCTGTCGCCGGACGATGCACCATTGCGTGCGACGGGCGCAGCGCGAGAACGAGAAGAGGCAGCGGGATATCGAATTGGGAAAGATCAAGCCATGATCGCCGGAAATGCCACCGCGAAAAGCAGGCGTTGGCAATTCACCTCGGCTGCGATGGCGGCCTCGCTGCTGATCAGCATCAGTCTGGCCACGGCGGCCAACGCGCAGATCTATACGCCCGAACTGGGCGGAAGGGGGGGCGGGCATTTCGAAGACAGCTGCAAGACGGGAGATTATCTTATCGGGTTGGACTACACCGCCGGTAAGGCACTCAACACCATCACGCCCGTCTGCATCGCCGAGAACAACGGCAAATGGTCAGGCAAGGAGTATCGCCGGCACACTTGGGGACAGCCCGCAGGAGAGCTTGGTGGTGGGCTTGTCCCTAAGCTTCGGCCGTACCGCGGTACGCGATGCAAGCGCAACCAATTCGTAACGGCCCTTCACGTCTGGTGGGACAAATTTGGCATTGTCCATCACAATCACATCAAGGTCTTCTGCCACAACGTCGCCCGCAACAGCGAATTTACGGTCACCACGGTAAATCAGGGAGGCGAGCCCAACCATGACGGTTCTTCGCCTTGTCCGAAGACCTTTTTTGCGGTCGCCATGGTTGGCCGCTACGGCGCGCTGATCGACCGCATCGGTCTCAAATGCCTGGGCCTGAGCGCCAAGTGAGCGGCGGTCCTCAATACCGCGAGAGGGCAGCCTTGCGAACGTCGCCCGGGGTGCAGCCGAAGCGCTGGCGAAAGGCGCGGTTGAAGTTCGAAATGTCATTGAACCCGATGTCGTAGGCGACCGTGCTGATCGGCGTGTCGCACCGCGCAATGAGCGCCTTGTGAGCGGCCGTGAGCCGCTCTTCCATGAGGAATTGCGTGAAGGTGCGGCCGCTTTCCTCGAACAGCTTCTGCACGTAGCGGGCGCTCACCCGATGCCGTGCCGCGACCGAATGCACCGAAAGGTCCGGTTGACTCAAGTTTTGACGAATGTCCTCCCGCATGGCGTGGAGGCGGGCGGCGCGCAGGCCGCGCATGGCGGCGGCCTTCGCGTCGCGCGTCGTGCCGAGCGTGAACGTCACCAGGTCATGGATGTGCGTCGCCACGAGAAAGCGCAGCTCCGGCGTCGACAGCGGCAGCTTCTCCTGATGCAGCAATCTCAGATAGCCCGCCAGCAGGCCGAGGCCTTCGGACCCGCGTGGAATGCGGTGCATCAGAAGGTTCTCGATGTCGCGTACTAGCGGCCGCAGCGCCGTGCGCGAGAGCACCACGCCAAGATGATCGCCCGACTCGAGGCTCGTTACGGCGGTCTCGTCCGCGTTCGACAACAGCGCGGCGTCGCCGCGATCGAGCGCGACCTCGCGCCCGAGATGGGCGACCTGGTAGCGCCTCATCGGAACGAAGAAGGTGATCTCGCCTTCGCCGTTGATCAGCTCACGCGTCAGCTTGGCGCGCGCCGGCGAAAAGCGTGTCCGGTAAGCGCGAACGCCCGGCATCTGATATATCGCCATGGATGCATGGAACGGACATTCGGATCGGGCTTCCCAATCGAGTCGAAAAAGCTTGCGTCCGTAGAATTCGCGCCAGGACGACAGCCGGTCGCGTTCGGGAAGCGCTTCCGTGGTGAAGCGTGCGACGGTCGCATTGGCAATAGGCTCAGCCACCCCAAGCCTCCTGAGCGCGTTCACGTCACCGCGGGCGAATGCGGCGGAGAATTCGAAGAGCTGAAGACCGCTTGCCGTTGGCGTCGTTTATCTAATTTTTACGCGACCCAGTAACAGCATACTTCTTCGCATTCCGGTTCGCAATCTGCGGACGGGCAATGCACGCTTTACCGAGACGCCTGCACCAAGCGGCCGCCCAAAAGGGCCAATGCGAGCCGAAATATTCGACGCCGCCGCGCGTGTCACCCAAACGAAAATGGCCGGGCTTCCGCCCGGCCATTCCAATCTTAAGCGCCACGCCGCCCACCCTTACGTCTGCGTCTTCTTCTTCATCCCGAACAGTTTCTTGATGTTGTCGAACAGCTCGATCTTCGCCCCATGTTTGCGCATGATGATCGACTGCTGCGTCACCGACAGCGAGTTGTTCCAGGCCCAGTAGATCACCAGCCCCGCCGGGAAGCTGCCGAGCATGAAGGTGAAGATCACCGGCATCCAGTTGAGGATCATCGCTTGCGTCGGGTCGGGCGGCGTCGGGTTGAGCTTCATCTGCGCCCACATGGTCACGCGCGGCACAGCAAGCAGCCATCGCGTTTCCATCCAATCAACGTTCTGGACCCGCCCCGAAACGAACCCGCCCGGCTGAACTCCGCCGAAGCGCAGAAGAGTGCAGGCGCGCGTGCGAACGCCTATGCCGGATACCAGAGTTCGACATGTCCCGGCGGATCGCTGCGCTGCAACATTTCGGCCGGCGAGGGGCGATAGACCTTGGCGATAAACGGTGGCTTGTGTCGAACAAGAAAACGCTCGACGACAGGAACAGTTGCTACGAACGCGCGGGCGAGCTCCGGGAAGGGCGCCGCACCGATGATTACCAGCAGGGCGACGCCATGGCGCATCACCGCGTCGCGTTCGTTCGGCTTATAGCGGATACGTCGGTCATGGGTGAGCGCAATCCAGCCGCGACTGCCGACCGCCTCCAGCCAGATCTCATCGGGCGTATCCGGCGCGAAGTGGTCTTGATGTAGCTCAACCCTGATGCCGGCGGACTTGAGAATCTCGGGAAAGCGTTTTCCCAGGTCACGGTCGGTGAAGTAAACAACGCTCAAGCCGCCCGCTCATAAAAGATCGCCTGTTCGACCTCCGGCGGGCGAAGATCGTAGTCGGCGGCAATATCCTCGACTGTCTCTCCTGCGTCGATCCGCTCGGCAATGGCGGCGGTCGAAACGCTCTTACGTTCCACCACTGGCCGGCCGAACGCGATACGCGGATCGATGACGATCGGGCGTGCTTCGCTCGGCGTGGTGGCCGACAGAAACGGAAAGAGCCGTACTGGTGATTTGGACGTATCCCATTCGATGCGCTTCAGATGCTCGTCGAACATTCGGCGCATGGCGAGTTGGCCGGAGGCCGTGAGTTCGATGAGCTGACCGTAACGGTCGAGGAAAACCTTGCCGGCATGGGTGAGTAGTTCCGGTCGCAACAGGAGCCGGTCGATGCCGAGCTCTTTTTCGGCATAGGCGAGGGCTTTTCGCAGCGCCTTGACCGACACGCCGTGGTCGGTCCGCAGCGAGCGCAACACATGCGCCTCGATGAGGTTGGAGAACGACAACAAGGGAGGTTGCCGCGACGCCGGACGGATCAAGGGTGGAAACTGCCCGCTGCCCTCGGCCGTTGGATACTGGCGACCAAGCACCCATGACCGCAACGTTGCCGCCGGCAGCCGGACGTAGTGCGCGGCTTCGGCAAGGGTGTAGGCGGCGGCATCGCGAGAACTGGCGGCGGTGCTCCTGCGGCTGGCGCTCATGTGACCATCGTGCAGTAGAGTAGAAACAGGGTCGGCCCGCAACGCAGTGACCGACCCGCAAACAAAATTTAGTCCGGCTGCCCTCCAATTGCAAACGAGCGTTCCAGCCGCCGCACCAACGGATTACGCCATCGCCCCGGAATGAAAAAGAGACCGCCCGCCCTCACGTCTGCGTCTTCTTCTTCATCCCGAACAGTTTCTTGATGTTGTCGAACAGCTCGATCTTGGCCCCGTGCTTGCGCATGATGATCGACTGCTGCGTCACCGAGAGCGAGTTGTTCCAGGCCCAGTAGATCACCAGGCCCGGCCGGGAAGCTGCCGAGCATGAAGGTGAAGATCACCGGCATCCAGTTGAAGATCATCGCCTGCGTCGGGTCGGGCGGCGTCGGGTTCAGCTTCATCTGCGCCCACATGGTCACGCCCATGATGAGCGGCCATAAGCCCAGATGCAGGAAGTGGCCGACCATGGGCACCGCGGTCGGGTCCCAGGCGATGAGGCCGAACAGCGTGAAGATGTTGGTCGGGTCGGGCGCCGACAGGTCGTGGATCCAGCCGAAGAACGGCGCGTGCCGCATCTCGATGGTGATGAACAGCACCTTGTAGAGCGAGAAGAACACCGGGATCTGGATCGCGATCGGCAGGCAGCCGGCGAGCGGATTGATCTTCTCCTTCTTGTAGAGCTCCATCATCTCCTGCTGCTGCTTCACCTTGTCGTCGGGGAAGCGTTCCTTCAGCGCGGCCATGTGCGGCTGGATGGCCTTCATCTTGGCCATCGAGGCGTAGGACTTGTTGGCGAGCGGGAAGAAGGCGGCCTTGATCAGCACGGTGACGATCAGGATGGCGATGCCGAAATTGCCGACCAGCCGGTAGAACCAGTCGATCACCGTGAACATCGGCTTGGTGATGAAGTAGAACCAGCCCCAGTCGATCAACAGGTCGAAGTGGTTGAGCTTGTACTGGCTCTCGTAGGCGTTGAGGACGTGCACTTCCTTGGCGCCGGCGCGACACGCAATTAGACATTGATCGGAAGAAGTAAATGGAAAAGGCGTACGTGGTGCGTACCAAGGTCGTGCTCTGTCTCTCCCAATCGAGTATCGGTCATCGCATGTTCTAAAGCCTTTGAGAGAACCGACTGTACAAGGCTTGAGCGTTCAATGAGTTTGAGAGGCGTCCGCTGAAGTTCGATGCGTTGCTCAAGCCCGCCCCATGCTCCGTCCGTGTTTCCGTTCATTATGTACCCGAGCATGCCGCCCGCCGAAAGGCCCCGAGAATACTGTCCGTTAATGAAAGCCATCATTCCATCCTCCCCGACGTAGGCCGGGTACTCTGTCGAGAAACGGCCCCCGGGGTACGTCACGTGCAGCCGTTTCGATTCAAATGCGAAATAGTCACGCTGCGAATGCCGATGTTTAAAGCGAAGATCCAAACGCCCGAGCAGTTCCCCGTTCGGGCCCAATAGCCAGAATTGAGGGACAACGTCATAGGGTAATTCTGCGAAATCTGGATCATTGGCTAAGCAGCCTGCCAACCGGAAGGTGATTCGATCCTCGATATCATTTATGTCTGGAGGGTTCATCCTCGCCCATGCAAGAGCGGTAGCCTCCAGAATTTCGACAAGATAGTCGTCATCAAAGGGATTAAACTGCGGATCAAGCCGCCCATTGAATATCGAGCTGCTCATCGCTCTTGCATCACCAAGTGCTCGAAAATGGCATCAGCATCGTTAAGCGCTGCAGTGCGAGACCAATTCCGCATCGTCGCCGGCTTGAGCATATGGAGACGATCGGATTCGAAATAGCTGAAGCCGCGCAGATAGCTGAGAGAGTTATTGTTGCGCTTGGCCGCCATGCTCACTCTTTCAAGAGCCATCCAAAGCTCATCATCGCCATTGAATTCGATGTACGGTTTGTACTCACTAGAAAAAACAACTGTAATGAAGATAAGATTTAGCTTCGTCGATGCTCGCCCTTCAGCGCTAATCCGCAATTCATGCTTGCGGGCACGACGATTGAGGACAGCGCAAAGAGTGTCAGCGTATCGCTTTCGGTCTGAAGCTTCGGGGAACGCGAGCGCCGGGACGTACGCGTCGATATTTGCGCGATGGATGCTGGGCTGATTAAGAGTAAGAGTGTCATCGATCAATATTTTCTCCGCATCGGTGACAGAATAATATGCTTCGACAAGTGGCTCCAACTTGGCCGAGCCGTGGTGTGTGGCATCTGAGCGTTTGGCGGGAACTCCACCCGTGCGTTCAATCTGCTTGAAGATTTTTGCAACCTCGCGAATGATTTCATTCGCGTTTGGCGGTGCGAGTTCGTGGTCGGGCAGCGGAAATGGCAGACAGTGACTTTCGTAGAGATGCATTTGGTCACGTCCGATGCCGATGTTCGAACCCGAGTGGAATGCTTGATACTGCATCAAGCGCGATCCAAGGACCGCGGTCAGAAAGCGCAGCAGGTCGGCGTCGCGCTCCGGGCCGGAGATCGAACGAAACGAATCTTGAAAGAGCACTCTGAAGTGAGAGAACGAAAACTTCGTGAACCCCTTGCTGAAGATTACGAGCGGTGGCTCAAAGACAGAGTTTGCTGGCTTTCTCCGCAAACCGTCCAGTAAGGCAGGAATTCTTTTCCGTTGGTGTATCGAAGCCTCCAGCCCCTTCTTCAACGTTGTGAAATCTCTTTCCTGCAAAACCATTTGCGGGAAATTATGGGAGTTGGGCAGATACTCGTCTGAGAGTTTCCAAGGCCGCAGCGGTTTGGGGTCGCCTGGAGATACGCCTGGATAGAACGGTTGAAAGCCGACGCCGCCGCCCCACTTCTTTTCTTTTACCGCTTCAAGCAGCCGGGGGAAAAAGTCCAGCCGTCTCAGGAACGCTTCGTCACGAGGCGTTCCCCAGAATTTACGACTCCAGATCGTCTGCAAGTCATCTTTGACCGCCGCCTCAAGGATGTCCCGCTGCGGCACGAACTTTTGGTCGTCTGGCTCCACGACAATGACGCCTTGGCGTCGGTCGAAACGGTTGAGCTTTGGAGTTTCATATGCAACCCGATGCTCCAGAGTTGGCGCGGAGTTCTTATACCGGAGGATAAAACATGCATGCGTCGCTTCAAATAACACGCGGCGAAAGTCGGCGAGTTGGACAATCTTTTCGACCGTTACCTTGCGGAACCAGTCGCCATCGAGGGTGCCGTGACGATTGACCAAGATGGTAGAAGGTAACAACAAACAGCCTACGCCACCGCTGCGGAGAAAATCGGCTGAACGCAAGGCGAAGCGAAGCGCGATCTGCTCGTTGCCCCGGCTTTCCCATGGCGGATTGCCGATAGTCAGATTGATATCGTTCTCCAAAGGTAATTCGTCGTTGAGGAAATCGCCGTTCATGACGACAGGGCTGTCTATCGGATCGGTTTTGTTCCAGACGAGAGCCGGAAGAAATGGACCTTGTCGTACCTTCCTCTTGAAATCCTCCACGTCGATTGGTTGGAGCTTTTCGAGGAGTGCGAGATAGAGACTGAAGGCAGTTATCCGGCATGCATCCGCGTTCACATCCACGCCGCGGATCTGCTTTTGCAGAATGTCGAGAAGCGCCTTCGCCCTGGTGTGTTCACGGCGAGTTGGGTTCTCTCGCCGCCATTGCTCCGCGAGAAGATTAAACATCGCCACGAGGAAAATGCCGGAACCGCACGCCGGGTCGAGCACGCGCCAATTGAGAACTCCCGAATAGCGTCCTTCAAGGGCAACGTGGAGCGTCGTTTCTGCAAGATGCCTGGGCGTGTAATACGCGCCTTCGTTCCGCTTCTTAGTCAGGTCGGCGTCCTTCATGAACTCTTCGTAAATGGCGCTGATAATCTCCACGGGAATGAAGCGGAAGTCGTACGCCCAAAACCCCAGCGTCATCTGCCCGGATTCAGCATCGTGACGGCCGAGGAAATGCGCCAAGGCATCGAGGTGCACTTTATTTGTGTGGCGCTCCTCATCGGCGAGGGCGGTGTCGAACATCGTGCCGTTGAATTCCCGCTTCAGGCGGGGAAAGAACTCTCGATAGAGGAGACGTTTGATCTCTTCGACACGCGGCCGGTTGAGAATATCGAGCAGGGAAGTAGTTCCGTCCGGGTAGTAGTCCGGTTTGATAAACTTGCGCTCATCGAGGAAACTTACGAATAAGGCACGACCTAGCAACGCGTGGGCGCGCGGCAAATCCCAACCGGTAGCTTTGAGGTTGCGCGCGGTGTGCACAAGATTCTTCAAGAGACAACGGTCCACCGTCTCGTCCGAAGGGAAGAACTCGGCATTATCTTGGAAAAATTGGCCGGTCTCCACGGATCGGACGAAACGCGCAATCTCGAGCGCCTCTGCGATGTTGCCGAGATTCGGAATGAGACTGGAGAGGTCGCTATCAAAGAGCTCTGCGCGTTCCGGCTCCATCGCGGGCATTTTTACGGTGCTGTGAACTTCAACGTGGTTCGGTGTAACAAATATGAGCAGAGGAACGAGACCTGGTTCCAAGCGAAGCGGTGCCGGTCACGCTTTTGGTCCGGGGTGAAATGTGTAGCTTCGCAAAGGTAGACAGCGGGGCGGCCGTCCACGCATAGGACGCCACTGAGATTCAGTTCGGCCCATGCCTGCCGCAGGTAGTGAGAATACGGAAGCAACTCCCGCCGTTCCTCAATCTCGCTATCTTTCGCAAGAAACCAGGAGCCAGGTGAGGCGTACCTACCGAATGCAGCGACCTTTGATCCGATAGCTTCGGGCATCAGCCGTGTCCCCGCGCGCCCGGCCCGCGCATCACTGCTTCCGCTCTCGTTTGCTGAGTTCGAAGCCCTCTTTTAGTAGTTCGACCATCGTTACGCCCCGGCTAACAGCGTACCCTTTGAATTCCCTTTTGAATTCGGTCGTAACCTTGAAATTGAGCGTTTCGGCGTCAGCTCTCGTGGCCGACGGCTGTTCCTTGCGCCTGACCTGCGACGATGCTCCTCTTGCGTTGGCCATTGCGCAAACCCCTCTCCAGAAACAGTTCAACTTAGAGCGGTATAGGCGGGGCCGATTTTCTGTCAATACGGAAAGCCAGAAATGTTATTGGAAAGCGCGCTTGAGGCGCGTCGATTCGTCATCCTGAGGTGTGAGCCAACGGGTCCGCGCGGAGCGCGGCCCGATGATAAACGCCGCGAACCTCGAAGGATGTACGGCCTGGGGCCGTCGACCCTTTGAGGCCCGGCGCCTTGCGCCGGGCACCTCAGGGTGGGTAGCGAAATTGCGTGCTGTGGAATGCAGCGCCGTCGCGCCGCCCTACGTCTGCGTCTTCTTCCCCATCCCGACCAGCCGCATAATGCCGCGGCCGACGCCCTTGATGTTGTCGAGCAGCTCGATCTTCGCCCCGTGCTTCTGCATGATGATCGACTGTTGCGTCACCGAGAGCGAGTTGTTCCAGGCCCAGTAGATCACCAGCCCGGCCGGGAAGCTGCCGAGCATGAAGGTGAAGATCACCGGCATCCAGTTGAAGATCATCGCTTGCGTCGGGTCCGGCGGCGTCGGGTTCAGCTTCATCTGCGCCCACATGGTCACGCCCATGATCAGCGGCCACAGGCCGAGATGCAGGAAGTGGCCGACCATGGGCACCGCGGTCGGGTCCCAGGCAATGAGCCCGAACAGCGTGAAGATGTTGGTCGGGTCGGGCGCCGACAGGTCGTGGATCCAGCCGAAGAACGGCGCGTGCCGCATCTCGATGGTGATGAACAGCACCTTGTAGAGCGAGAAGAACACCGGAATCTGGATCGCGATCGGCAGGCAGCCGGCGAGCGGATTGATCTTCTCCTTCTTGTAGAGCTCCATCATCTCCTGCTGCTGCTTCACCTTGTCGTCGGGGAAGCGTTCCTTCAGCGCGGCCATGTGCGGCTGGATGGCCTTCATCTTGGCCATCGAGGCGTAGGACTTGTTGGCGAGCGGGAAGAAGGCGGCCTTGATCAGCACGGTGACGATCAGGATGGCGATGCCGAAATTGCCGACCAGCCGGTAGAACCAGTCGATCACCGTGAACATCGGCTTGGTGATGAAGTAGAACCAGCCCCAGTCGATCAAGAGATCGAAGTGGTTGAGCTTGTACTGGCTCTCATAGGCGTTGAGGACGTTGACTTCCTTGGCGCCGGCGAACAGGTGGGTCTCGGCGGTGGCGGTCGCCCCGGGCGCGACGGTCTGCTCGTTGAGCAGGTAGTCGGTCTGGTAGGTTTCGCGGTTGCCGAGCTTGCCGGTCGAGAAGCGCGCCTTGATGTGGGCGGAGGGGTTCGGCACCAGGGTCGCGGCCCAATATTTGTCGGTGATGCCGAGCCAGCCGTTGGTCACGTCGAAGTTGACGACCTTTTTGTCCTCCATCTTCTTGTAGGTGTATTCCTGCAGGGCTTCGTTGCCGAGATAGCCGATCAGCCCCTCATGCAGGATGTAGTAGCCGGCCGTCTTCGGCGTGCCGTGGCGCGAGATCAGCCCGTACGGGAAAAGCTTGACCGGGTTGGCGCTCTTGTTCACCACCTCTTCCTTGATGGAGAACATGTAGTTGTCGTCGACCGAGATGGTGCGGCGGAACTCGAGGCCGGCGCCGTTGTCGTAGGCGAGGGTGATCGGATGGCCGACGCCGAGCCCGCCCGAGCCGACCTGCTTCCACACCGTGTCGCCGTTGGGCAGCTTCGCCTGGCCGCCGGCGGCGCCGGTCCAGCCGAACTCGGCATAGAACGGGTCGGGGCTGCCGGAAGGCGACAGCAGCACGATCGGCGGCGAAGTCGAGTCGACCGTCTCGTGGAACTTGGTGAGCGAGAGATCGTCGATGCGCGCGCCTTTGAGCGCGATCGAGCCGCTTAAGGAGTTGGTCCGGATCGGGATGCGGGGAGACTTGGCGAGCGCCTCGGCGCGGGTTTCCAGGGGCGCCGCGGCCGGCGTCGTGGCCTGGCCGGGAACCTGGGGCGTCCCCTGCGGGGTGGTCGAAGAGGCCGCAGGCGTGCCCTGGCTGGGCTGGCTCGTCTGCTGCTGCGCCGTCTGCTGCTGCTTCTCCTGCCGCGCTTTCTGCTGCGGCATGCCGATGAAAAATTGCCAGGCAATCAGCACCACAGCCGAGAGCACGATGGCGAGGATGGTGTTCTTGTTGTCGGTCATCCAGATACTGCCTTGCGCTCCGTGTGCACTCGCCGTAGCGCCCCCTCGAAGTCCTGTGCCATCCGCTCGAACGGCACTCGCAAAGCCGCGCGGCGACCGACCAACACATAGTCATGCCCGGCCCGCATACGCTCGGCCGGCGACAGGCGTACAATCTCGCGCAACCGCCGGCGCACCCGGTTCCGCTCGACCGCGTTACCGACCTTCTTCGACACGGTGAAGCCGAAACGCACCGGGCCGGTGTCGGTTCGCTTGCGCGCCTGTAACACGAACGCGGCGGCGGCAGCTTTGCTGCCGGACGCCGCGGCCAGAAAGTCCGCCCGTTGCCTCAGCCGCTCCATGGAAGCAATGCGCGGGGCGCGCCGTTTGTCCCGCTGCTAAGCGGACAGCCGCTTGCGCCCGCGTCCTCGACGTGCCGAAACCACCTTGCGTCCGCCTTTGGTGGCCATGCGCGTGCGGAACCCGTGACGACGCTTGCGTACGAGCTTGCTCGGTTGGTAGGTCCGCTTCACGATTAAGTTCTCCGCTGGTCGCGCCGTGGTGGCGGGGAAAGGTCATTTTCGTCCCCAAACCACCATGGAAACCCACATTTAGTCGGCTCGGCACGGGATTTGCGCGGCTTATAAGGTAGGGGCGTTGGCCCGTCAATGCGACCGCGAGCCGCCGCTCAACGGCCGCGCACACCGGTCAAATAGGGTCACAAGCGGGTGATGTCACCCCGCGGAGCGCCCGTGGCTCGTGTATATAACGGCTATGTCCGCTTCCGCACCATCGAGCAGCAAAACGCGCGGATTTGTGCGCCGGTTGCTGCCCCTGCTGGTGATCGTGGCGGCGGCGGTGGCGGTCTATCTGGCCTTTGGGCGGGGCATGATCTCGCTCGAGGCGCTGGTCCAGCACCGGGCGTCGATCGATACTTTCGTCGGCGACCATCGGATGCTCGCCGTCCTGGCCTATATCGGGCTCTATATCGTTGCAGTGGCCCTTTCGCTGCCGGGGGCGACCTTCCTCACCGTAACCGGCGGCTTTCTGTTCGGCCTGCCGCTCGGGGCAGCGGCTGCCGTCATCGGCGCGACCGCTGGGGCGACCGTCATATTCCTGGTGGCGCGCACCGCCCTCGGCGAGCCGCTGCTCAAGCGGGCGGGCCCGCGCGCCATCAAGCTGGCGGAGGGGTTCCGCGAGGACGCCTTCAGCTACCTCTTGTTTCTGCGGCTGGTGCCGGCCTTTCCGTTCTTCTTGGTTAATCTGGTGCCGGCCTTCGCCGGCGTGCGGCTCGGCCCCTTTGTAGCAGCCACGGCGCTCGGCATTATTCCCGGAGCCGTCGCCTACGCCTTTGCAGGTACCGGACTCGACAGCGTCATCGCGGCGCAGAAGCACGTCTATGAGGCCTGCATGGCGGCCGGGCACGCCGGCTGTCATCTGACGTTCGATGCCGCGGCGATTTTGACGCCGAAGCTGATTGGGGCGTTGGTGGCGTTGGCGTTGTTGGCTTTGGTGCCTGTCGTGGTCAAGCATTTGCGGGCGCGCATGCGCACTGTCGAATGATCTTTTGGGTTTCGTCGCGAAGGTTCGAGGGGCATGGCGGAAATCCTTAAGCCCGACATCTGCGTGATCGGGGCCGGCTCCGGCGGCCTCTCGGTCGCCGCCGCCGCGGCGGCCTTCGGCGTGCCGACGGTGCTGATCGAACGGCACAAGATGGGCGGCGACTGCCTCAATACCGGCTGCGTGCCGTCGAAGGCGCTGCTGGCGGCGGCCAAGCGCGCCGGGCACATGCGTGATTCCGGCGTGTTTGGCCTGAGCGCCTCGCAGGTGACCGTGGATTTCGGCAGAGTGCACGATCACGTGCATGGCGTGATCGCGGCCATTGCGCCGACCGACTCGGCCGAGCGTTTCACCGGGCTCGGCGTGCGCGTGATCAAGGGGGCGGCGAAATTCGTCGACCGGCGCACGGTTGCGGTCGGCGACGAATTTCGGATCCAGGCGCGGCGCTTTGTCGTCGCCACCGGATCGGCCCCGGCGGTGCCGCCGATCCCCGGTCTCGACAGCGGGTCCTATCTCACCAACGAGTCGATCTTCACCCTCACCGAGCGCCCTAAACATCTCATTATTATAGGAGGCGGGCCGATCGGGCTTGAAATGGCGCAGGCGTTCCGCCGGCTCGGCAGCGCTGTCACCGTGCTGGAGGCGGCCCGGCCTCTGGCCAAGGACGATCCGGAAGCCGCGGCGATCGTGGTCGACCAACTCACGCGCGAAGGCGTCGCCATCCGTGACGGCGTCAAGGTCATGCGCATCGCGCACAGCGGCGGCAACGTGCTGGCGACGATCGAGGCGTCCGGCAATGAGGAGACGATCGAAGGCACGCATCTTCTGGTCGCCACGGGCCGCAAGCCCACGGTCGACGGCCTCGATCTTGAAGCGGCCGGCGTCCGCTATGATCGCGCCGGCATTGTCGTGAACCGCCGACTGAAGACCCGAAATCGGCGCATCTACGCCATCGGCGATGTCGCCGCCGGCCAACCGCAATTCACCCACGCGGCGAACTATCATGCTAGCCTCGTGATCCGGAACGCGCTGTTCCGGCTGCCGGTGCGGGTGAACGTGAGCCGAATTCCCTGGGTGACCTATACCGACCCGGAGCTGGCGCAGACCGGGCTCACCGAGGCGCAGGCGCGCGCGAGCGGCCACAAGGCGCTGCGTATATTGCGCTGGCCCTATCACGACAACGACCGCGCCCAGGCCGAACGCACCACCCATGGGCACATCAAGGTGGTCGCCACGCCGAAGGGGAAAGTTTTGGGTGCAACCATCGTCGGCGCCCAGGCCGGCGAACTGATCACGCCCTGGAGCCTGACAATCGCGCAGGGGCTGAACATCCGCGCCATGACCGGTATCGTGCTGCCCTATCCGACGCTGTCGGAGATCGGTAAACGGGCGGCGATCGACTTCTTTACGCCCAGTTTGACGCGCCCGTTGCTGCGACGCATCATCGCTTGGCTGCGAGTTTTCGGTTAAGGCGCTCAATGCAAACGGATACCGCGCCCGTAAACGAAAAGCCCCCGGCCGCGGCCCGCGCGCCGCGCCGGGCTAGAATTGGCCTATCCAGCAAGCTGTTGTTCCTCACCATCCTGTTCGTGATGGTGGCGGAAGTGCTCATCTATGTGCCGTCGATCGCGAACTTCCGGCTCAACTGGCTGAACGATCGGTTGGCCGCCGCCCACACCGCGGCGCTGGTGCTCGACGCCGCGCCCAGCGGCATGGTGCCCGAAAGCCTTGCCAAGCAGATCCTGAGCAGCATCGGCGCGCGCGCGGTCGCGGTGAAAATGGGCAACGAGCGCCGCATGTTGGCGGCCTACAAGGTGCCGACGCATATCGATCAGAACGTCGACATGCGCGACGTCAGCTGGTGGCACGCCATCATGGACGCCTTCGATACGCTGGCCTTTTGCCAGCCGAACGACGTGATGCGGCTGGTGGGACCGCCGCCGATGGCGCATGGCGATTTTCTCGAGATCATTCTCGACGAGGCGCCGTTGCGCAACGCCATGCTGACCTTCTCGGTCAACATCCTGCTGTTGTCGTTGGTGATATCCGGTATTACCGCCACGCTGGTGTTCTTTGCGCTGCATTATCTCCTGGTGCGGCCGATGTGGCGCATCACCGGCAACATGGTGGCCTTCCGCGCCGATCCGGAAAACCCGGCGCGTATCATCACCGAGTCGGGACGCGGCGATGAGATCGGCACCGCCGAGGAGGAACTCGCCGGCATGCAGCGCGAGCTCGCCTCCATGCTGCATCAGAAGAACCGGTTGGCGGCGCTCGGCTTGGCGGTGTCGAAGATCAACCACGACCTGCGCAACCTGTTGGCGTCCGCACAGCTCTTCTCCGATCAGCTTTCCACACTGGCCGACCCGAAGGCGCAGCGCTTTGCGCCCAAGCTGATGCGCACGCTGGAGCGAGCGATCGCCTTCTGCCAGTCCACGTTGTCCTATGGCGCCGCCCAGGAGTCGCCGCCGGACCGCAAGACCATCGAGGTCGAGGCGTTGGTCGAGGAAGTGCACGAGGCACTGGGACTGGGACTGGACGTGCCCATCCGCTGGATCGTCGCGGTCGAGCGCGGGCTGACGATCGAGGCCGATCACGACCAGCTGTTCAGGACCCTGGTCAATATCGCGCGCAACGCGATGCAGGCGCTGGAGGCGCGTGGCGCCCGCGATCCGGCGCGCGATCAGATCAGGATCACCGGCCGGCGCGAGGGCGGGGTGGTGGTCCTGGAAGTGTCGGATACCGGCCCGGGCGTGCCCGAACGGGCACGCGCACATATGTTCCAGGCCTTCCAAGGCTCGACCCGCGCCGGCGGCTCCGGACTGGGCCTGGCAATCGCCGCCGAACTGGTGCGCGCCCATGGCGGCGACATCAGCCTGGTGCCGGGGACCATCGGCGCCACCTTCCGCATCGCCATCCCGGACCGTGCTATCGATCTGAGCGCTCGGCGTCGGGCACAAGGCTAGATGCCGGATTCCCCGGTGCCAGCGTGCCGGCCGAAACCGAGGGGACAAACGCCTTCGCGGCGAGGCTTGCCAAGCACGGGTCGAGACGATAGCTAAAGTGCCGGTTCCGAGGCCCACCTACGGCCGACGGTATCTCAGCGCCCGTAGCTCAGCTGGATAGAGCACCAGACTACGAATTTGGGGGTCAGAGGTTCGAATCCTTTCGGGCGCGCCATAATTTTCGATAGCTTGGCAAGAGATTTCGGCACAGTCGCTGAGCGGATTTGCCGTTCAGGATGGCGCCTTACGTGTTGTTGCCGATGGCATTGGCATCCGCCAACACGTGGCCCCATTTGCGCAGGGTCTCGGCGCGCATCTCCGGCGGCGCCTCCGCCACGACCGGGAACTCGTTGCGCCATTCGAAGGGGCGGCAGGCGACGATGGTGGCGCGTGAATTGTGCGGGTCCTTGCCGCCGTGCGTCATCGGATCGAGCGGGCTGGTCCACACGCGCCGGTGGATATCGATATGGGTCGCCGGATCGCAGCGGGTATTGATGGCCCACAGGACGTCGAACGTATTGGTCGGGTCGATGTCCTCGTCGACGACAACGACAAACTTCATGATGCATTTGCTCAGTGAGTCGTCGAAGGGCGGCCGCGACGGCGAGCCGACGGTGAGGATGGGGGACACGCGATAATAGATGCGCTGGACGCGCGCGGCCGGATCGTCGATGCGCTCGCCGCGCAGCGGCGGGCGGCGGCGCTCGGACGGAGCAGTTGTCGACCCGATGGTCCGCGTGACATATCTTGATGCGCCGCTGGCGGACGCCTACCCATGGATGTCTCGACCTGCGATCCGCGTACCCCTCCCAAACATGGATTCGGTGTGTCCAATCTCGAAAAAGTCTATGACGTCCTGGTAGTCGGCGGCGGCAATGCCGCGCTCTGCGCAGCGATCAGCGCGCGGCGGGCGGGCACCTCTGTCCTGGTTGTCGAGGGAGCGCCGAGGTTCTACCGCGGCGGCAATACACGGCACACCCGAAATTTCCGCTGCGCGCACGACCATCCCACTTTGACGTTGACGGGGGCCTATACCGAAGACGAATTCTTCGACGACCTTTTGCGCATCACCGGCGGCCGCACCAACGAGACGCTCGCCCGCGCGATGATCCGGGAGTCGAAGGAGGTGCTCGGCTGGCTGGTCGAGCAGGGCATCTACTTTCAGCCGTCGCTGGGCGGCACGCTGACGCTGGGCCGCACCAACGCTTTCTTTCTGGGCGGCGGGCGCGCGATGCTCAATGCGCTCTATCTGACCGCGGAATCGCTCGGGGTCGACGTGCTCTACAATTCGCCGGTCACGGCGCTCGATGTCGAGAATGGCCGCTTTCGCTCGGCGACCATCACGCGGGACGGCAAAGATCGGATCGTGCAGGCGCGCGCGCTGGTCACGGCATGCGGCGGCTTCGAATCGAATATCGAATGGCTCAAGCAATACTGGGGCGCGCCCGCCGACAACTTCCTGATCCGAGGCACGCCCTATAATCGCGGTGCCGTTTTGAGAATGTTGCTCGATCACGGCGTTCTCGAGGTCGGTGATCCGACGCAATGTCATGCGGTCGCCATCGACGCCCGCGCGCCAAAATACGACGGCGGTATCATCACGCGTCTCGACTGCGTGGTGTTTGGCATCGTCGTGAACAAGAATGCCGAGCGGTTCTACGACGAAGGCGAAGATATCTGGCCGAAGCGCTACGCCATCTGGGGCCGGCTGGTGGCCGGCCAGCCCGATCAGATCGCCTACATCGTTTTCGACGACGCCTCGCTGAATCTGTTCATGCCGTCGCTGTTTCCGCCGATCACCGCCGGCAGCATCCGCGAACTGGCGCAGAAGCTCGAACTCGACCCCGGTACGCTCGAAAAAACGCTGTCGGAATTCAATGCCGCGGTGCAGCCCGGCACGTTCAACCACAACGATCTCGACGATTGCCGCACCGATGGCCTGACGCCTCCGAAGTCGCATTGGGCGCGGCGTATCGAAAAGCCCCCGTTTTATGCCTATCCGGTGCGGCCGGGCATCACCTTCACCTATCTGGGGGTGGGGGTGAATGAAGAAGCGCGCATGATCATGAAGGACGGCGAGCCGTCCGCGAATATGTTCGCCGCCGGGGAAATCATGGCGGGCAACGTGCTGGGCCGCGGCTATGCCGCCGGCATCGGCATGACCATCGGCTGCGTCTTTGGGCGCTTTGCGGGAACCGGAGCGGCCAAGAATGCGCGCAATTGAAATGCACACCACGGCGCCGCATGTGTCGCCGGCCCTGGCCGAGGCCGACCGCCTGATGGTGGTCTGCAACTCATGCCGCTATTGCGAGGGGCTTTGCGCGGTGTTCCCGGCAATGGAGGCCCGCCGCAAATTTACCGACGGCGATCTCAACTATCTCGCCAACCTGTGCCACGGTTGTGGCGCCTGCTACGCGGACTGCCAGTTCTCGCCGCCGCATGAATTCGATGTCAACGTGCCGCGGGCCCTGGCGCGGGTGCGCGGCGATTCCTATCAAGCCTTTGCGTGGCCGCGCGCGCTGTCGGTGCTGTTCGCGCGTAATGGCGTGACCATCAGCCTTGTCACGGCGGCAAGTGTCGCGGCGTTTGTGATCGGGTTCGTCGCCCTTCACGACCCGTCGGTGCTGTGTGGCATCCACGAAGGCCCAGGCGCGTTCTACCGGCTCATGCCGCATAACGCGATGGCGCTGCTGTTCGGCGCGGCGTTCGTCTACGCCATCGTCGCGATCACCATGGGCGCGCGCATTTTTTGGCGGGAGATCAGGCCGGGTTCGGCGCCGATCGGGTTTGCGGCGTTCTGGCAGGCGGCGAAGGATGCCGCCCGGCTGCGCTATCTCGATGGCGGGCGGGCCGGCTGCATGAACGACGACGAGCGGCCGACCGACTACCGCAAGCATTATCACCACGCCACGTTCTACGGCTTCATGTTGTGTTTGGCGTCGACCTCGGTGGCGACGCTGTATCACTACTTGCTCGGGCGGGAAGCGCCCTATCCCTGGTACGATCTGCCGGTGGCGCTCGGAACGCTGGGCGGCATCGGCCTCGTGGTCGGTCCGCTCGGCCTTGTTGGTGGCGAAAGTCCGCCGCGATCCGGCGCTGGTGGATCAAGCCCGCCGCGGCATGGACGTCGCGTTTCTGCTCATGCTGCTATTGACCAGCGTCACCGGGCTTGCGCTGCTGGTGCTGCGCGCGTCGCCCGTCATGGGGCCGCTGCTGGCGGTCCATCTCGGCGTCGTGCTGGCCTTGTTTCTGACGATGCCGTACGGAAAGTTCGTGCACGGGATCTACCGGTTCCTTGCATTGGTGCAGTACGCCGCCGAGCAAGGCCGGGCAAACGGCCATTAAGGCGATCCGGGGTTGATTGCCGGCCTGGAGAATTGGATAGCCGGGCCGCAGTCGACCATGTGGCGCGCCATCCTTCCGCTGCACCGGACCGCGAGGAGCCGTCAGCGCTCGGTTTGGCGCAGCAGGGCCGTCAGCGCGGCGACGGCGTCTTCGATGTCACCGCTGTTGTCGATGAGCACGTCCGGCGCGAAATCCGGGTAAAGGTCGTTGCGCGCAAGACGCGCCTGCAACGGCCCGTCGCTGTCGCGACGGCGCGCGGCGAGACGCGCAGCCAACAGGTCATCCGGCGCGGTGATCGCGACACACAGGACGTTCGCATAGCGGATGCGCAAACCCTCGACGACACCGCGCGACACGTTGCAGACGACCGTGCGGCCGGCGTGGACGTCGCCTTCCGCCGAAATCGGCACGGCGTATTTGAGCCCGTGCGCTTGCCACCAAAAGGCGAAGGCGCCGTCCTGCAGCGCGCCGTCAAAGGCCTCGCCATCGAGGCTTTCGTGATCTTCCGCGCGGCCGGCCGGCCGCGTGACGATCCGGCGCGGGAAGATAATGTCAGGATCGCCGGCGCAGGCGGCCTTCGCCGCCATGAGCACGCTATCCTTGCCGGCGCCGCTCGGGCCCACCACCAGCACCAGCCGGCCGCGTCCGACCGGTTCGTTTGCGTGACCGGTCTCGGCGCGCTCGCTCATGCGACGCGTCTGCCGGCGTTCCAGGCGCTGCGGACCGCTGCCGCGCTGCCGTTGACGTGAACGCGGATCAGATCGGCGCGCTTGCCGGCGGCGATCTCGCCGCGGTCGTTCAGCCCGACCACCTCCGCCGGCGTCTTGCTGACCGTGCGGATGGCGGCGGGCAAATCGAAATTCGGCGCCGCCTGCGGCAGAGCCAGCGCGGCCAAAAGCAGGCTCGACGGCACGTAGTCGGAAGAAAGAATGTCGAGCCTGCCGGCGCGGGCGAGATCGGTCGTCGCGACATTACCGGAGTGCGACTTGCCGCGGATCAGGTTGGGCGCCCCCATCAGCACCTTGACGCCGGCCTCATGCAGCTTGCTGGCGGCTTCGACGGTGGTCGGGAACTCAGCGACGCGCACGCCGTCGGCGACCGACTGGTCGACGTGGTCCAGTGTCGTGTCGTCGTGGCTCGCCAGCGGCGTGCCATGTTTGGACGCCAGCGCGACCAGGCCGCGATAATTGTCCTTGGCGTAGCGGGCATGCGCCCGTACCCGCCATTCCAACACGGCGTCCAGCTCCGCGTCGGTCATGCCGCCGCTCTTGCCGCGATAATAGTCGCGCAGCTTCTGCGGATCGCGGAATTGCCTTTGCCCGGGCGTGTGATCCATCAGCGACATCAGCCTCACGTCGGGCCGGTCGATCAGGGCGGTCGCATCGGCGACCACGTCGGGCGTCGGCACTTCGCAACGCAGGTGCAGGAAATGCGAGATGCGCAGCAGGCCGCGTTCGCGGGCGTCGCTAATGGCGGCGGACAAAGTCGCGGCTTGGCCGTCGGCGTCCTTGGCATTTTCTTCGCGCCAGACCCGCAGCGAGTCGAGCACCGTCGTGATGCCGCTGGTCGCAATCTGCGCGTCGTAGGAAATCACCGCGGCGGTTAAGTCCCAACGGACTTTCGGCCGCGGCATGTAATGCGCTTCGATGTGATCGGTGTGCAGTTCCACGAGGCCCGGCAGCAGAAGGTCGCCGGCGAAATCGATGCCGCGCTCGGGCGGCGCGCCTTCCCCGATTTCGGCAATCTCGCCATTGGCGATGGCGGCGTAGCCGCGCTCGATGATCGTGTCCGCCAGCACGATGCGGGCATTTTCGGCGACGAAGGTGTTGTCCGGGCTCATCTTCAAGCTGCCATGGCAAATTGTGCGACGTCGACGCTGGCGTCGGCAATGGCCTCGCGCACGCTGTCGTCGTGCACGATCGCGACGATGGCCGCCCCGCGCGCCTTGCGCTCCTTGACGATGTCGACAACGACGGCGCGGTTGTCGGCATCGAGCGAGGCCGTCGGCTCGTCGAGGAGTAGGATGGGGTGCTCGGCAAGCAGGCCGCGCGCGAGATTGACGCGCTGCTGCTCGCCGCCGGAAAACGTGCCCGGCGGCAGATTCCACAGCCGTTCCGGAATGTTGAAGCGCGTGAGCATGTCGGCGGCCTTGGCGCGCGCGGTCTCGCGGGGCTCGGCCAGCAAGGCTTCCGCGACGATGTCGATCGCCGAAACGCGCGGCACCGCGCGCAGGAACTGCGTGACGTAGCCGAGCGCGCGCCGCCGCACCGCGATGATCTGACGCGGCTTGGCGCGGGCGATATCGACGACTTCATCGCCGGCGGCGACCAGGACGCGACCTTCATCGCAACGGTAGTTACCGTAAATCACCTTCAGGATCGAGGATTTGCCGACGCCCGAGGGGCCGGTCAGCACCACGCATTGTCCCGCCGCGACGGAGAAATTGACGTCGCGAAACACCGGCAGGCGCAAGCCCCCTTGCAAGTGCATGGTGAAAGTCTTGGACACGCCGGAGAGTTCGAGCGGATGCATCGCGGTCCTCATGCCGGCAGGATCGAAGAGACGAGCAATTGCGTGTAAGGCGCATGTGGATCGTCAAGCACCTGATCGGTGAGGCCCGCCTCGATCACGTTGCCGCCTTTCATGACCATGATCCGGTCCGATAACAGGCGTGCGACGGCAAGGTCGTGGGTGACGACGATCGCCGCCAGGCCGAGCTCCGCCACGATCCGCCGCAACAGGTCGAGCAGCCGGGCCTGCACCGAAACGTCGAGGCCGCCGGTCGGCTCGTCCATGAAGATCAGCCGCGGCGCGGTGACGAGATTGCGGGCGATCTGTAGCCGCTGCCGCATGCCGCCTGAATAGCTGCGCGGGGTGTCGTCGAGCCGGTCTTCCTCGATCTCGACGCGGCCCAGCCATTCGCTGGCGGTGCCGCGGATGGCGCCGTAATTGCGCCAGCCCACGGCCATCAGCCGCTCGCCAATATTGCCGCCGGCGCTCACGCCCATGCGCAGTCCCGTTTGCGGGTCCTGATGGACATAGCCCCAGTCGGTGCGGGACAGGAGCCGCCGCATCGGCTCGCCGATCCGCCAGATATCGGCTTCGCTACCGTCACGCAGCCGGTAAAGGATGCGGCCGTCGCTCGGCTCAAGCTGTCCGGAGAGAAGCTGCAACAGCGTGGTCTTGCCGGAGCCGGATTCGCCGACCACCGCCATCACTTCGCCCTCATAGAGTTCGAAGTCGACGTCCTGACAGCCGAGCCGGCGGCCGTACCATTTGCCGACGCCGTCGGCGCGCATGAGGGGCGTGTCTTGTGCGTCAGCGCTCATGCCGTGGGCTCGCAGGGAACGTGGAAACTGTAGCCGTGACGTTCGAAACCGAGCGATTCATAGAACCGGTGGGCGTTCTCCCGCTTGGCGTTCGAGGATAGCACTAGCTTGTAGCAGCCCTTCTTGCCGGCCTCGGCGAGGGCGAAGCGCATCAGCTCCCGACCGATGCCCTCACCATGCAGCGCCGCGTCGACTGCCACGTCTTCGACGATCGCCGACGGCGTGCCGAGGTGCGCGAGGTTGTCCATGATCAGCAAGGCGAAGGTGCCGACGATGCGGCCGTCACGTTCGGCGACGAATAAAGTGTAGTCCGGGTAGCGCGCAAAGCGCGCGTGGAGTTGCTCCGCTTCGGCAAGCGACAATACGTTGCCGTTGTCGAAATCGGGCTGGGCATAAAGCGCGAGCACATCGGATAGGTCGCCGGACCGCGCCGGACGAATAGCGAGCGAGCCGGTCATGGCGCGCGCTCCTTGGCACGCGTGGCCGCCGGCGGACCGTGGCCGGCGGCGCGGCGGGTCTCGCAATAATCGGTGTCCGAGCAGACGAACATGCGGTTGCCGTCGTCGTCGGTGATCACTTCGTCCAGATAGCTGTCGGCAGCGCCGCACAGCTCGCAGCGGCCATCGTACCGATACGGTTCGAACGGATGGTCCTCGAAGTCGAGCGAAACGACTTCGGTGTATGGTGGAATGGCGTAAATGCGCTTTTCCCGGCCGGCGCCGAAAAGCTGGAGGTTCGGCGCGTTCGAAAGCTTGGGGTTGTCGAACTTCGGGATCGGCGAGGGATCCATCACGTAGCGGTCGTCGACCTTCACCGGATAGGCATAGGCCGTCGCGATGTGCCCATGCCGCGCGATGTCTTCATAGAGCTTCACGTGCATCAGGCCGTATTCCGACAGCGCGTGCATGCGCCGGGTTTCGGTCTCGCGCGGCTCCAGGAAGCGCAGCGGCTCGGGGATCGGCACCTGAAAGACGAGCACCTGGTCTTCGTGCAGCGGCGTCTCGGGGATGCGGTGGCGAGTTTGGATCACGGTCGCTTCGGTGGTCGCGGTGGTGGTGCGCACACCGGCGGTCTTGGTGAAGAACTTGCGGATCGAAACCGCGTTGGTGGTGTCGTCAGAGCCCTGGTCGATCACCTTGAGCACGTCGTCCGGCCCGAGGATCGAGGCCGTCACCTGCACGCCGCCGGTGCCCCAGCCGTAGGGCATCGGCATTTCGCGGCCGGCGAACGGCACCTGATAACCGGGAATGGCGATCGCCTTCAGGATCGCGCGCCGGATCATCCGTTTGGTCTGCTCGTCGAGGTAGGCAAAATTGTAGGTGGGCGCGTTCATTCGGCGGCGTCCTGCATTGGCCCATCGCTTTCGCCCTGGCGCGCGAAGAACTCGGCGCGCAGCTTGCGCAGCAGGCCGAGCTCCGACTGGAAGTCGACGTAGTGCGGCAGCTTCAGGTGTTCGACGAAGCCGGTCGCCTGCACGTTGTCGGAATGGCTGAGCACGAACTCTTCGTCCTGGGCGGGGGCGCCGGTCTCCTCGCCGAGCTCGCGGGCGCGCAAGGCGCGATCGACCAGCGCCATCGACATCGCCTTGCGTTCGCTCTGGCCGAAGGCGAGCCCGTAGCCGCGCGTGAAGCGCGGGGCTTCCGAATCGGTTCCGGTGAACTGGTTGACCGACTGGCATTCGGTCATCGCGATGGTGCCGAGCGGCACCGCGAAGCCGACATCCTCGGCGAAGAATTCGACCTCGACCTCGCCGTAGCGGATTTCACCGGCAAAGGGATGATTGCGGCCATAGCCGCGCTGGGTGGAATAGGCGAGCGCCAGCAGAAAGCCTTCGTCGCCGCGCGCCAGGTTCTGCAGCCGCAGATCGCGTTCGGCCGGAAGCGACAGCGGCTCGCGCGTCAGATCGCCGACCGGGCCCTCCGCCGGGATGTCTTCTTCGATGAGGCCGCCGCCGCTCAGGAGTTCGGCGACCGAGCGGAAGCGCGTGCTCTCGGCACGCTGCGTGCGCGCGGGCGGCACTTCCTGTTCTTCCGCCAGCGCATGGTCGAGCAGACGATGGGTATAGTCGAAGGTCGGGCCCAGCACCTGACCGCCCGGCAAGTCCTTGAAGGTCGCGGAAATGCGCCGCCGGATCTCCATCGCGCCGGTGTCGACCGGCTCGGACGCGCCGAAACGCGGCAGCGTGGTGCGGTAGGCGCGCAGCAGGAAGATCGCCTCGATCAAGTCGCCGCGGGCCTGCTTGATCGCCAGCGCCGCCAGCTCGCGGTCGTAGAGCGAGCCTTCGCACATCACGCGGTCGACGCCGAGCGCGAACTGCTGCTCGATCTGAGCGAGGCTGATTTCCGGCACGTCGCGATCGCCGCGCCGCACGTCGGCCAGCAGCGTGTGCGCATTTTCGATGGCCCGTTCGCCGCCTTTGACCGCCACGTACATGGTTCAGGCCTTTCGTGTCACACGGACGGTGCGCGGGAGGGCAATGACTTGCTCACCCGCCACCAGTACAAGATCGACGCCACGTGGAAAGAGCGCGCGGTTCTCCGCCCAGCGCTCGGGAAAATCCTGGGGCAAGGCGCCGAGGGTGACGACGCGCTCGGTCTTGATGCCCGGTCCGGCCAGCACGAACGCTTCGCCGTCGAACAAATCCATTTGCGCAACGATGGTCGTCGATCGGTCAGGATATTCCGCGCTGCCTAGTGCGAGATCGGCGAAGCTGGGCAGGTCCTTGGCGTCGGCGACGGCAAAGGCCGCGTCTCCCGGTTCGCGCGCGAGCGGCGCGCCGGTATGGAAACGGATCCACTCCGCGGCGGCGCTTTCCTCCCCCAAGCGGGCGTCGAGCCAGACCGGCGTTTCGTAGTCGGCAAGACTGCGCAGGATCGCGGCCGCCCCCGGCAGCAGGGGTGAGGGCGCCGTCACGCCGGGAACGGTCCTGATCTCGCCCGGCCGCGCCAGCGCGTCCATCAGGGCGCGAAACGTGGCCTGGGCTTCGAAGGCCGGGGATAGCACTACGGTCATCGGGCGTCTTCCCCGCGCACCAGTGTGAAGAAATCGACTTTGGTCGCGGCCGTGCGGGCGCGCTCGTGTTCGAGGCGCGCCTCGCGCGCTTGCCGTAAGGGTGCGAGGACATGCTGCTCGATCAGCTCGCGCGAATCGGTTTGCCATAACGCGTCGCAGACCGCTGCCAGGCGCGCCTTCTTTGCGTCGCGCCCGAGCACGTAAGAGAATCCGATTTCGCCGGAGGCGAGCCGCACGGCCGCGCGCGTCACCGTCGCTTCGCCGACGTTGAAGGCGGAGCCGGTGCCGCCGATGCGGCCGCGCAGCATGACGAGGCCGGTTTCCGGCGCCCGCAGATCGGCAAATTCAGCGTCGCTCCCCACGGCCGCCAGCCCGCGCTCGATCGCCGCGGCATCGGACTGCGCCAGCACCGCCATGACAGCGCGCCGTTCGGCCGTCGTGCCGTCCGATGAACCTTCGCTGTGCGCTGGCGCCGAAATCTGCATTCTCGCGGTTGCCGAAATTTGTCTAGTGTACTAGACAAATTATCCGGCGTGCGCCAATTTGTCTAGTGCGCTAGACAACTATCTAGTCTGCGTCCTGTGACGCACTGATGACGGGCCGAACGATGCTCACAAGGATGCGCGGCAAATCGGACAAGGACCATCTGCTGGCGCGCGGCATCATGCTGTGGCGCTGCATCGCCGACGATTTCGAGCAATTGATCATGATCGGCAGGCACGCCAACGGCGAGCGGCTGCCGACCGAGTCCGAGATCGCGGCGCGCTACGGCGTCAATCGCCACACCGTGCGACGCGCGATGGCCGAGCTTGCCGCCCGCGGCCTGGTGCGCAGCGAGCGCGGCAGCGGCACCTATGTGAAACTCGACAAGTTGCCTTATCGTATCGGCGCACGCACCCGGTTTTCGGAAGTCGTCGCGGCCGCCGGTCACGGTGCTGAAGGCCGGCTGCAGGGTCACCGGATCGAACCCGCACCGCCGGAGGTGGCCGAACGGTTGCAGCTCGCGCCCGACACGAGCGTGGTGCGGCTGGAGATCGTGCGTGCCGCCGACCGGGTGCCGATATCGGTCGCTACCACTTGGTTGCCGGCCGAGCCGTTTCACGACGCTGCCAAGATATTCCGTCACTTGCGCTCGATCACCAAGACGCTGGAACACTACGGCATCAATCAATATCGGCGCAAATGGACGCAGATCACCGCCGGCTTTACCGAAGCCGTCGATGCCGGGCGGCTGCGGCTGTCGGTGCATCGGCCGATCCTGATCGTCGAAAGCGTCGACGTCGGTCCGGACGATCGGCCCTTGTTGACGACGCGCGGGCGGTTTGCGGCCGATCGTGTGGCGTTGATCGTTGAGAGTTAAATGTCGTCATGAGGCTGTCGCCGAAATGACGTCTGTCGCGATGTGGAGATGAACCGATGGCCGGCAAGGCGCTCAGCCTATCCCCTCTGATAGACCCGACCGCGGCGCTGACCGACAGCACGCTCGGCGCTTACACCGAGGTGGGCGCGCGCACCAAACTGCTCGAAGTCACGCTCGGCGATTACTCCTATGTCGTCAACGACAGCGATATCGCCTACGCCCGCATCGGCAAGTTCACGTCGATCGCGGCGATGACGCGGATCAACCCGGGCAATCACCCGATGCAGCGCGCAAGCCAGGCTCACTTCAGCTACCGCGCCAGCGCCTATTTCGAGGGCGAACAGGACGAAACGGAGTTCTTTGCCTGGCGGCGCGGACATCAAGTCGCAATCGGTCATGACGTCTGGATCGGCCACGGCGTGATCGTGCTGCCGGGCCGTCGCATCGGCACCGGTGCGGTGGTCGGCGCGGGCAGTGTCGTGACCAAGGATGTGCCGGATTACGCGATCGTGGTCGGGAACCCCGCGCGCGTCGTCCGCCCGCGGTTTTCCTCGCAAACCGCCGAGCGCATGGCGGCGCTGGCGTGGTGGGACTGGCCGCACGAGAAACTGCGGCAGGCTCTGCCCGATTTCCGTAAGCTCTCCGCCGAGGCGTTCCTGGAAAAGCACGCGAGCCACGATAAGCCGGTGCTGACGGCAAGGGTCGGGTAGGCGATGCTGATTGTCGGTGGAAAAGTCCTGACGGGCGGTGAACTGGCCGAGACCGCGGTACGGCTCGATGGCGAAACCATCGAAGCGCTCGGGCCGGCGCAAGCCAACGGCCGCACGCTCGATGCCTCAGGGCTGCTGGTCCTGCCCGGCATCGTCGACATCCATGGTGACGCTTTCGAGCGGCAGTTGATGCCGCGTCCGGGCGTCAGCTTTCCAGTCGAGGTCGCGCTGCGCGACAGCGACCGGCAGGCGGTGAGCAACGGGATCACCACCGTCTACCATGGGGTGACGGCGTCGTGGGAGCCGGGGTTACGCTGCATCGACAATGCGCGCGCGCTACTCGAGGCGCTCGAGCGGATGCGGCCAAAACTTGCCGCCGACACGCGTTTCCATCTGCGCCACGAGACCTTCAATCTCGACGCCGAAGCAGAGGTAACGGACTGGCTGGCGGGCCGCCGCATCGGTCTGCTCGGCTTCAACGATCACATGCCGAGCGAGAACGCGCCGCCGCGCACGCGCAAAATCGCGCAGATGGCCGAGCGCTCCGGCATGACGTCGGAAGACTACATGGCCATGGTCGAGCGCTTGCGCACGCGCGCTGCCGAAGTGCCGGGTTCGATCGCGCGGCTCGCCCGCGTGGCCAGCGACAACGGCGTTCCGACGCTCTCGCACGACGACATGAGCCCGGAGCAGCGCCGCTGGTTCCGCGATCTCGATTGCCGCGTGGCCGAATTCCCGACCACCGTGGAAACGGCCGAAGATGCCATCGCGGCGGGCGATGACATTGTGATGGGCGCGCCGAATGTGGTGCGTGGCGGCAGCCATATCGGCTGGATCGGTGCGGCCGAGATGATCCGGCGCGGCTGCTGCACCGTACTGGCATCCGACTATTATTACCCGGCGCCGCTGTTGGCGGCGTTCCGGCTCGCCAGCGACGGCGTCGCGCCGCTGGCGCAAGCCTGGTCGTATGTGTCGGAGGGGCCGGCGCGGGCGGCAGGCTTGTCCGACCGCGGTGTGTTGGAACCGGGCCGCCGCGCCGACATGATCCTCGTGGAAACGCAAGAAGGGCGCGATCCGGTCGTCGTCGCGGTCGTCGCCGGCGGGCGCCTCGTGTATCTGAGCGCGGCCGATAGGCTCTGCTAAGGAAAGCCGATGAGCGGCGGCCATTCCGACGAGCGCTTTGCGGTCTATTTCGTGCCCGCGGCGGACAGCGCCTTGTATCGATTCGGCGCTTCGGTACTCGGTTACGATTGTCATAGCGGCCGCGATGTCGATTTTCTCGCCGGTGCCGATGCCGGATGGCGCGACAAGGCGCAGGCCGCGCGCGTCTATGGCTTCCACGCGACGCTGAAGCCGCCGTTCCGACTGCGTCCAGGCACGGAACCGGCGGATGTCGAAGCCGCGCTGGATGAATTCGCCGCGTCGCGTCTTGCCATCAATGCCGGCCGTCTGGAGGTTCGCAGCATCGGCGCCTTCATTGCGCTGACGCTCGAAACGCCTCCTCCCGCCGTGGACGAGCTTGCGGCCGACTGCGTGCGGTCGTTCGATTCCTTCCGCGCTCCGATGGGCAAGGCGGAACGCGCCCGCCGGCTCAAGTCCAGCCTGACACCGCGACAGCGGTCGAACCTCGACCGCTGGGGATATCCTTATGTCTTCGAGGAATTCCGTTTCCATATGACCTTGTCGGGACCGCTTCCCGACGCCGAGCGCGCGCACGCGCTCGGCTGGTTGCGTGAGCGATTCGCCGAAGTCGATGAGGCGCGGCATCTGACGATCGACCGGCTCGTTATTGCGCGCCAGGCCGATGCCTCTTTTGCCGTCATCCGGCAGGCGCTCCTGCGCAATCCCTGATCACGGTCCCGTCTTCGCCACGCCGCCGCTCGGGCGGATGTGGAGAATGTCACGACGATTTGGTTACGTTCATCCGCCTGTCACAGCGCATTGCTAGCCGTAGCTCGACCATTCAAGAGGGGCGACGTGCAGCAAGTGGTCGTAGAGGCCAAGAGCGTCTCGAAATCGTTTCAGCGCGGCAAGGCCGTCCTGGACGATGTCAGCATGACGCTATCGCGCGGTGAGATGGTCGCGTTGATCGGCGCTTCAGGTTCTGGAAAGTCCACACTGATCCGCGCCATCGCGGGGCTCATGCCGATCGACAGCGGAAGAGGCGCGGGCGCCTCCGGTCGCATTGTGGTGATGGGCGTTGCCACCCAACAGAATGGCAAGATCAACACCACCCGCGATCTACGCGCGCGCATCGGCGTCATCTTCCAACAGTTCAATCTCGTGCCGCGATTGTCGCTGCTGACGAACGTCTGCCTTGGTCTGCTCGGCCAGGTGTCGGTGCTGCAGGGTACGCTCGGCCGCTTCAGCCGCGCCGACAAGGAAAAGGTGATGCAGGCGCTCGCCCGGGTCGGCATCGCCGAGCACGCGCTCAAGCGTGCCAGCCTGCTGTCCGGCGGACAGCAGCAGCGCGCCGCGATCGCGCGCTCGCTGGTGCAAGGCGCCGAGCTGCTGATTGCCGATGAGCCGATCGCGTCGCTTGATCCGGCCTCCGCCCGCCGCGTGATGGAATTGCTCGCCGACATGAATCGTCGCGACGGTCTGACGGTGCTGATTTCGCTGCACCAGGTCGAATACGCGATGAGGTTCTGTTCGCGCACGATCGCGTTGAAGTCCGGCAAGGTGGTCTACGACGGCCCGTCGGCCGCGCTCACGCGTGAAGTCCTGGTCGATATCTACGGGTCCGAAGTCGAAGACCTGTTGCTGCCGCAGACGGAGGCCGACGAAGCCGCGTCCGCGCCGCAGCGTGTCGAGCCGCGTCCGCTGCCAGGCCGCCCGCCGGCCGAGAGGCCGGTCGCTCCGGCTGCGCTGGCGGCAAAGCGGCCCGCTACCGAAATCGAGCGGCTGCGCGCCTGAATCGGCGCGCCGCCTTTCGTGGTGTCGAGAACTGCATAGTCCTACAACAGGAGAAGGCGACCATGCGAAAACTTCCCTTGCTTTGCGCGACGCTCGCCGTCGCGGCCGGCATTGCCGGCAGCGCGGCCCGCGCCGAAACCATGAAAGAGCTGAACTTCGGCATCATCTCGACCGAAGCGTCGGTCAATCAGAAGAAGAACTGGCAGCCGTTCCTCGCCGACATGGCGAAGGCGATCGGCATCAAGATCAACGGCTTCTACGCGACCGACTATGCCGGCGTTATCGAGGCGATGCGCTTCAACAAAGTGCAGCTTGCCTGGTTTGGCAACAAGTCGGGCATGGAGGCTTCCAACCGCTCGAACGCCGAGGTCTTCGCCCAGGTCGTCTCGCGCGATGGCCGCACCGGCTATTACAGCCACATCATCGTGAACAAGGACAGCCCCTACAAGAAGCTGTCGGACATCCTGAAGTGCGACAAGACGTTGAATTTCGGTATCGGCGATCCGAACTCCACGTCCGGCTTCCTGGTGCCGACCGCATACATCTTCGCGGCCAACGACATCGACCCGAAGAAGTGCTTCAAGACCGTGCGCAACGCCAGCCATCAAGCGAACGCCATGGCGGTCGCCCATAAGCAGGTCGATGCCGCCACCAACAACAGCGAAGACCTCCAGCGCACCGCGACGACCGCGCCCGAGGCGCGCAAGGATATCCGCATCATCTGGACCTCGCCGATCATCCCGCTCGACCCGCTGATGTGGCGCAAGGATCTCGCGCCGGCGGTCAAAACCAAAATCTACACCTTCCTGATGAGCTACGGCCGCGTCGGCAGCCCCGAGAAGGTCGAACGCGAGAAGAAGATCCTCTCGAACCTGATCTGGTCGCCCTTCCATCCGTCGAACGACAATCAGTTGCTCCCAATTCGTATTCTGGAAGCCAACAAGGCGATCATGAAGATCAAGGGCGACGCCGGTCTGTCGGACGCGCAAAAGGCGGCGAAGATCGCGCCACTGAAGGCTTCGATAAAGGAGTACCAGGAGCAGACCGAGAAGGCGGAGACGGGCCCGTTCAAGACGCAGCTCGCGGCCTTCGTCGAAGCCGATAAGGCCGGCGATCAAGCCAAGTTGAAAGCGATGATCGGCGAATTTGCGGAGAATGCCGCGAAGACCCCGATGAACTAAGCGTTGCTTGGGAGGGCGCCGGACAACAAGCCGGCGCCCTTCCTGCATTCGCGTGACGATTTAGACATGACAGACGCTTCCATCGCCGGCTCCGCCGCGCCCACGGTCATTCCGCAATACCCGCTGAGGCAGCGCCTGCAGCGTTGGGTGGGCTGGGCGCTCCTGTTCGCCTTGCTGGCGTGGAGCTGGGCGCCCGCGGAAATGTTCCGCGTCGAAGCGTTGTTCACCGACTGGCGCAACATGGCCGAGTTCGGGCGGGCCTTCCTGCACCCGAACTTCCACGACCTGCTGCAATACGTCAGCGACATGATCGTCACTATCCAGATCGCGCTGTGGGGAACGGCGCTGGCGGTCGTGTTCGGCATTCCCTTCTCGATCCTGTGCGCGTCCAATGTCGCGCCGCAATGGATCGTGCAGCCGGTGCGCCGGTTGATGGATTCCTTCCGCGCCATCAACGAGATCGTGTTCGCCCTGCTGTTCGTGGTTGCGGTGGGCTTGGGGCCCTTCGCCGGCGTGATGGCGTTGTTCGTCCACAACACGGGAATTTTCGCGAAGCTATTTTCGGAGGCGGTCGAATCGATCGACCCGCGACCCGTAGAAGGCATCCGGACCACCGGCGCGGTGCGCATTCAGGAGGTCGTTTTCGGCGTCATCCCGCAGGTCATGCCGATGTGGAGCTCGTTCACGCTTTATCGGCTGGAGACCAACGTGCGCTCGGCGACCACGCTGGGCATCGTCGGTGCCGGCGGTATCGGGCAGACACTCTACGAGAGCATCCGTGCCTTCCACTATGCCGAGACGGCGGCGCAGGTGATCGTCGTCGTAGTGACGGTGATCGTTCTTGATCTCGTCAGTGCGCGGATCCGTAAGACCTTGGTCTAGCCGTTGCGTCCTGCAGCCTGCGGGTCAAGCTTCAGCGCCGGCCGATTCACGAGGCCATAATTTTGCTCGTTCGATCTTTATAGTTGTGCAGCCGCCGATCTTGCGGTTGATGCAGATCAAAGGGCTGCTAAGCTGGCTTCCTTAAATTAACTTCGCTTTGGGGCGCTGCAGGGAGCTGCCGTGATGGATAGCGCTCCGCTCGACCGGACAAAGGCGATCGTCGATCGCGATGACGTGCAGGCGCTGTTTGATGCGCTGGCCGCGCGCGGCTACCGGGTGCTGGGGCCGACGGCCCGTGACGGCGCTATCGTCTACGACAATATCGCACGTGTGGAAGATCTACCGGCGGGTTGGACCGAAAAGCAGGAGGCGGGCCGCTATCGTCTGGAGCGGCGTGCCGACGATGCCCTATTTGGCTTCGCTGTCGGGCCGCATTCGTGGAAGCAATTCTTGCATCCGCCTGTCATCGCCATGTGGACGGCGCGTAAGAGGCGAAGACGGTAATATCGCGATAGAAAGCGAGCCGGAAAGCGCTCCCAAATATGCCTTCGTCGGTGTGCGGGCATGCGAGATCAACGCCATCGCGATCCAGGACCGGGTGTTCGTCGAGGGGCCATACCCTGACGTCAGCTATGCAACACGCCGGCGCGACGCTTTCATTGTCGCGGTGAATTGCGGCCAGGCCGGCGGCACCTGCTTCTGCGTTTCGATGAATACCGGGCCGAAGGCGGATTTCGGCTTCGATCTGGCGCTGACCGAGCTTCTCGATGCGGGCCGACACGCGTTTCTGGTCGAGATCGGCAGCGAGGCGGGCGCGGAAGTTCTCAACGCGGTGCCGCATCGGATGGCATCGAATGCCGATATCGCGGAGGCCGATGCCGTTGTCGCGCGTACCGCAAGCCAGATGGGCCGCGCGCTGGAGACCGACGGTATCAAGGAACTCCTGCTCGGCAATCTTAACCACCCGCGCTGGGATGAGGTCGCCGGGCGCTGTCTGACCTGCGGCAATTGCACCATGGTGTGCCCGACCTGCTTCTGCACCACGGTCGAGGATCACAGCGATCTCGCCGGCGTATCGGCCGAGCGCGTGCGCAAATGGGATTCCTGCTTCACCATGGATTTTTCCTACATCCACGGCGGCAGCGTGCGGAAGGCGGCGCGCTCGCGTTACCGGCAATGGATGACGCACAAGCTGGCGACCTGGTTCGACCAGTTCGGCACCTCGGGCTGCGTTGGCTGTGGGCGTTGCATCACCTGGTGTCCGGTGGGCATCGATATCACCGAAGAAGCTGCGGCGATCCGGGCGGCGCCGCAGGGGAGGGCAAAGCAACATGACCATCACGGTTGAAGAAACGCTCACCGAGCATCCCTTCTTTTCCGGATTTTCCCCCGCCCATAGCAAGCTGGTGGGCGGCTGCGCGCGCTACCGCCACTTCCAGGACGGCGAATATCTGTTCCACGAGGGCGACCCAGCCAACGAGTTTTTCCTCGTTCGCCACGGCAAGGTTGCGCTCGAAATCACCGCACCCGGCCGCGCGCCCATCGTCTTCGCGACCATCGGGGAGGGCGAGATCGTCGGCGCCTCCTGGCTCGTGCCACCCTATCGCTGGATGTTCGATGCGCGCGCCGTGGAGCTCACGCGCGCGATCGGCATCAATGCCGAGTGTCTGCGCGGCAAATGCGAAGCGGATCACCATCTCGGCTACGAAATGATGAAGCGCTTTCTGCCGATCTTCGTGAAGCGGCTGCATGCGACCCGGCTTCAGATTCTCGATGTCTACGGGCAGCACGAATAGAATGCCGCCTGTCGATCCATTCGTACCGGAGCTCTATCGGGTCAGCGGCGTGTGCCGCGAGCTTGCCGATACGGTGACGCTGGAGCTGAAACCATCGTCCGGCACGCGACCGTCGTTCGCGCCGGGCCAGTTCAACATGCTGTATGTCTTCGGCGTCGGCGAGGTGCCCATCAGCATGAGCGCCAGTGCTTCGAGCGATGGCGTGTTCGTCCACACCGTGCGCGTCGCCGGTGCCGTCAGCCGTGCCATCGCCAAGCTCGAGCCGGGCGTGACGATCGGGGTGCGCGGTCCTTACGGGACGAGTTGGCCCATGCGCGAGGCTGAAGGCGCCGATCTCGTCATCATTGCCGGCGGTCTCGGGCTCGCGCCCTTGCGCCCGGCAATCCGCGACGTCCTCGCCAATCGGCGCCGCTACGGCCGGGTGGTCCTCTTGGTCGGTAGCCGTAATCCGAAGGACTTGCTTTTCCGTGCCGAACTGGAAGAGTGGCGACGGCGCCTCGACGTGGACATCGAAGTCACCGTCGACCACGCGGATGCCGAGTGGCGCGGCAATGTCGGCGTCGTGCCGTCGCTTATTTCGCGTGCGCGTTTCGATCCGCAAGAGGCCATTGCCCTGGTCTGTGGGCCGGAGGTGATGATGCGCTTCACGGTGAGCGCGCTGCGCGACGCGGGCATTGCCTCCGACCGCATTTATCTCTCCATGGAGCGCAACATGAAATGCGCGATCGGGCTTTGCGGGCATTGTCAGTTCGGCCCGGCCTTCGTCTGCAAGGACGGGCCGGTCATGCGTTACGACAAGATCGCCGATATCTTCGCGGTGCGGGAGCTGTGAGATGACGGAGCGGCAGCGGCCCAAGCTGGCGGTTTGGAAATTCGCCTCCTGCGACGGCTGCCAGCTTTCCTTGCTCGACTGCGAGGACGAATTGCTCGCCTTGGCCGACGCCATCGAGATCGCCAATTTTCCAGAAGCGTCGAGCGCTGTCGTCGAAGGCCCTTATGATCTGTCGCTGGTGGAAGGCTCGATCACCACGGCGCACGATGCCGAGCGCATTCGCAGGGTGCGCGAGCAGTCGAAGCATCTCGTCACCATCGGTGCCTGCGCCACTGCCGGCGGCATCCAGGCCCTGCGCAATTTTGCCGATGTGAACGACTTCATCGCCGCGGTCTACGCCTCGCCGCAATATATCTCGACACTCGCGACCTCGACGCCGATTTCGGCGCATGTGCCGGTGGACTACGAATTGCACGGTTGTCCGATCAACAAGGCGCAGCTCATCGAGGTGATCTCCGCCTTTCTCGCCGGCCGCAAGCCCGCGGTCGCCGCCCACAGCGTTTGCGTCGAGTGTAAGCAGCGCGGCACCGTCTGCGTCATGGTGCAGGGCACGCCATGCCTCGGGCCGGTGACCCATGCCGGCTGCGGCGCCATCTGCCCCGCGTACCGGCGCGGTTGTTACGGCTGTTTCGGCCCCATGGAGACGCCGAACACCGGCGCGCTGGCGCGCGAATGGCAGATGTTGGGTGCGAGCTCGCGCGATATCCAACGCGCCTTCCGCACCTTCAACGCCGCCGCCGAGCCGTTCCGAAAGGAGAGCGAGGCCCATGGCGACTAAGACGATCCGGGTCGATTATCTCGCCCGCGTCGAAGGTGAGGGCGCGCTCGATCTCGACATCCGCGACGGGCGCGTGGCTTCGGCGCGGCTCAAGATTTTTGAGCCGCCGCGCTTCTTCGAGGCCTTCCTGCCCGGCCGCGGCTATGCGGAGATTCCCGACATCGTCGCCCGCATCTGCGGCATCTGCCCGATCGCCTACCAGATGAGCGCGGTGCATGCGATCGAGGACGCCTTCGGCGCCAGGGTCGATGGGCAACTCCGCGCGCTGCGGCGCCTGATCTATTGCGGTGAGTGGATCGAGAGCCACGGCTTGCATGTGGTGATGCTGCACGCGCCCGATTTCCTCGGCTTTCCCGACGCGATCCAGATGGCGCGCGAGCACGGCAATGTGGTGCGCAACGGGCTGGCGCTGAAGAAGGCCGGCAATGAGCTGATGCGCGTGGTCGGGGGGCGGGAGGTGCATCCCGTCAACGTCAAGCCAGGCGGCTTTCATCGCGCGCCGACGCGCGCGGAACTGGCGCCGGTCGCCGAGAACCTGAAACAGGCGCATGAACTTGCGATCGGTCTGGTGCGCTGGGTCGCGGATTTTCCGTTTCCGGATTTCGAGCGCGATTACGAATTCGTCGCGCTGCGCCATCCGCACGAATATCCCTTCAACGAGGGTCGTCTGGTTTCGAATCGCGACATCGATATCGACATCGCGGATTACGAGAGCGAGTTTGAGGAGCGCCATGTGGCGCATTCGACGGCGCTGCACGCGGTGGTGAAGCGGCGCGGCGCCTATCTGGTCGGGCCGCTTGCGCGCTATGCGCTGAACTTCGACCGCCTGCCGGCTTCGGTGCAGGCATTGGCGCGCGAAGCGGGGCTCGGACCGGTGTGCAGGAACCCGTTCCAGAGCATCATCGTGCGCGCGCTGGAAATGGCCTATGCTTGCGAGGAGGCGTTGCGCTTGATTGCCGATTACGAACCGCCCGATATCGCCGCCGTGGCGATCGAGCCGGTGGCCCGCGTGGGCTTCGGCTGCACCGAGGCGCCACGCGGCATCTGCTGGCATCGTTACGAGTTCGATGCCGAGGGTACGATCCGCGCCGCCCGTATCGTGCCGCCGACCTCGCAGAACCAGCCCAGCATCGAGGCGGACCTGGCGGGCGTGGCCGCCACGGTTTTGGATCAACCGGACGCCGTCATTCGCCACCGCTGCGAGCAGACCATCCGCAACTACGACCCGTGCATCTCGTGCTCGACCCATTTCCTCAAGCTGTCGGTGAACCGAGCATGACGGCGTCCGGCGATCAGGCGCGCGGAGGCCGCAAAGTCCTCATCGCCTGTCTGGGCAATCCGGATCGTGGCGACGATGGCGCGGGCGCCATGGTCGCCCGGGCGCTTGCCGGCCGTCTGCCGGAGGATGTCGCGCTTGTTGTGCGTGGCGGCGACATGCTCGGGTTGATCGAGGACTGGGCCGGTTTCGACGCGCTCGTGTGCGTCGATGCGGCCGCCGCGGCGGGTGTGCCGGGACGCATTCACCGGATCGATCTCGCGAACGAGACGTTACCCGCGGCGATGTCGGTCACCTCGGGCCACGCGTTCGGTCTGGCGGAAGCCGTGCAGCTTGCCCGCACCCTGCGACGCGCACCGGTAGAGATCATCGTCTATGCCATCGAGGGCGGGACGTTCGAGGCGGGAGCGCCGGTGACAGTTGAAGTGGCGACGGCGGCGGGCGAAGTCGCGCGTCGCGTCATCGCCGAGGTCGACCGCCTGCGGCAAAGCGAACCGACCAGCACCGCCCCTGCATGAAGCGTTGAAAGTCAGCTGAGGCCGTAAATCCATTCAAGTCTGGCATTCGCTTTCGATCTATTGACCCGGCGCGAAAAGTCCCGACAAAGTCTTTCTCGACTGAAGAAGCACGCAGGCCTTCGCAATGACCCTCGAGTACAGTCCTCGCGGACTTATCGGTGCGCTCACACCGCAAGCCAATACGACCGTAGAGCCCGAGTTCTGGCTGCTCTGTCCGCCGGGGCACGCGCTCATCAACGCGCGCCTGACGAGCAAGAAAGACACGATCGAGGCGCGGCTTGTCGATTATTGGAACACGATCGACACGACGCTCGACCAGTTCGCCAATGCGCCGATCGCGGCCTATGCCTTCGGTTGCACCGGAACCTCGTATCTGGTCGGCGCCGAGGAGGAGGAACGCGTCGTCCGTAAGATCGAGGACAGCCGCGGACGGCCGTTCATTACCTCGGCGCGGGCGGTGACCGATGGCCTGAACGCGGTCGTGGCGCGCCGGATCGGCCTCGTCTCGCCTTACCCGCCGGATTTGACCAAGGCGAGCGTTGCCTATTGGGAGAGCCGCGGCTTCGAGATTGTGGAAGTCTCCAGCGCTTTCAATCCATCGAGCAGCTTCCACCCCATTTACAGCCTGCCGGCCACGTCGGCGCGCGACGCGCTCGCTTTGTTGAAAGGGCGTGCGCTGGACGCCATCGTCATGCTCGGCACCGGCATGCCGACCTTGGGGCCGATCGCGGAGGTCGCCGGCGCGGGTGGCCCACCCGTCATGTCCTGCATGCTGTGTCTTGTCTGGCGCACCGTGCTGGCGGCCAGGAACGCAAAGCCGGACAGCGACTCGCTGCTGCAATGGGTTGGCGGCGAGGGCTGGGCCGGACGCCTGACCGAGCACCAGGCCGGGCGCGCCTGACTACATCCAGCCGGTGATCCGCGGTAGCCAGATGCTGAGTTGCGGCACGAACGTCAGCAGCAGCAGACGCAGAATGTCCGCGATCAGGAACGGCACGATGCCCTTGAAGATCACGCCGAGCGGCAGGTCTTTCGCGACGCCGCGCAACACGAAGACGTTGATGCCGATCGGCGGCGTGATCATGCCGATTTCCATCACGACGATGTTGATCACGCCCCACCAGATCGGATCGAAGCCCATGCCCGTCACCAGCGGGTAGACGAAGGGCAGCGTCAGCACCATGGCGGCGACCGTGTCGAAGATCGAGCCAAGCACGATGTACATCAGCTCGAGCAGCAGGATGACGACATAGTCGGGAAGATTGAGCGATTGGATCCAGGCGACGACGGCGCCGGGCAGGCCCGACAAGGTCGCGAAATAGCTGAACACCGACGCGCCGATGATGATGACGAAGATCAGCCCGGTGTTGGACGCGGTCTCGCCGAAGCACTTGAGAATCGCGGGCGCGGTCAGCCGGCGGCGGACGAGCGATATGGCGAAAGCAAAGACGGTGCCGACGGAGGCCGCCTCGGTGACCGTGAAGACGCCGGAATAGATGCCGCCGGAGACGGCCGCGGCGAGGAGGATGACGGCCCAACTGTCGGTCAGCGTCTTGCGCCGCTCTTTCCAGCTCGCGCGCGGGCCGAGGGGGGCCCATTCCGGGTGCAGCCGCGTGTAGACCGCGACCGCGCCGACATAACCGACGATGGCGATCAGGCCCGGCACGACACCCGCCAGAAACAGCGCGATGATCGAGTTCTCGGTCAACATGCCGTAAAGGATCATCAGTACCGACGGCGGAATGATCATGCCGAGGGTGCCGCCCGCCGCGATCGTGCCGGCCGCGAGCTCTTTCGAGTAATTGCGGGACAGCATTTCCGGCAGGGCGACGTTCGCCATAGTGGCGGCGGTGGCGACGGACGAACCGCATATCGCCCCGAATCCCGCGCAGGCGCCGATGGTCGCGATGGCCAGCCCACCACGGCGATGGCCGATGAATGCGTAGGCTAGTCGGTAGAGTTCGCCGGATAGGCCGCCGGCGTGCGCCAGGCTGCCCATCAGCAGAAAGATCGCGATGACCGCTAAGCCCTCACTCGAAATGGCCGACGACGGCTCGGTTCCCACCAGCGAAAGCGCCGGGCCCCAACCGATGATCAGGGCGCAACCGACCACGCCGACCGTTCCCATGGCGATGCCGACCGGGACCTGCAGCGCGATCAGCGCGAACATGGCCGAAAGCCCAAGCAAGCCGGTCAGGATGGGATCCATCATCATTCACCTCGTAACGGCGCAACGAGCCGTGCCTCACGTTTCCGAGGCGATCTGGTCGGTCACATCGATGCCGCGACCGGAGATGGCGGCGGCGAGATTGGTGATAAATACGTAAGCCTGCACCGGCAGCGTCAAAGCCATGAGCGCCGTCGTCGCCCACCACCACGGCGCCAGCGGCATCTCGATGGTTCGGGTGGTGCGGTGGTTGGCCTGGTAGTCGGCGGTCAGCAGCGCGAATTGCCACACGATGATGGCGAAGAAGATCAGCGTCAAAAGCGCACCGAAGGTCTCGAGCCATGCATTCGTGCGCATCCCGAGCGCGCGGCCGAGGAAGCGGATCGTGACGTTGTGGCCGCGCAACAGCAACGCGGGAAAGCAGCTTGCGATCACGACCGAGTAGGAAACCTGCGCGTAATCCGAATAGCCGTTGACGCGCGGCAGCCCGAAGAACCGCGCGAAGCCGTCATAGAAGGTCAGAACCGCGACGAGGCCGAGACAGCTAAAGCCGGTAATGGCGATAGCCTGGGTCCAGCGTTCGAGCCGGGTCCTCATCGGTGAGGGCCCGGCTTCATGAGAGGACTGTTCAGCCACGAATTTGCTTCAGCGCGGCGCGCGTGGCGTCGAGCACTTTCTGGCCGTTCGGCGTGCGGGAGGCCCACCACTCATAGATCGCGTTCATCTGTTTCTCGTACTGGTCCAAGCGCTCTTTGGTCGGCGCCGTGATGGCAATCTTGCCCGAGGCCTTCTCCTCGCTGACGATTTTCTTGCCGACGTCGGCATAGGCCTTGCCGCCCATCGCGGCCATTTCCTCGCCGCCATGCTTCATGACCGAGTCCTGCACCGACTTCGGCAGCGAATTCCAAGTGTTCTTGTTCATCACCAGCAGGAACGGGATCACGCCGACCGGAACGACATAGGCCTGCTTCACCAGCGGCAGCGTCTTGAAGGTGCGCATGCCGGTCCAGCCCTGCACGACGCCGTCGACGGTGCCGCGATTGAGCGCCTCGTTCATCTCGGTGGAGGTGAGGGTTTGCGGCGAGGCTTTCAGCTGTTCGAGCCATTTCGCCTGGATCGCGCCGGCGGAGCGGATCTTTTTGTTGGCGAGATCGCCGAGATTGGCGATCGGCTCGCGCATGAAGAGTGCGTTCGGTTCGGTGGCGAAGAAGCCGACGAGGTGGACGTCTTCGAGCCCCTTCAGCAGGCCCTGCTTATACAGCATCCAGCCGACGCGGGACGCTTCGACCGCGTTGTGAAACAGGAACGGAAGCTCGAACACGCCCATTTGCGGGAATTGACCGCCCGTATAGCCCGGCAGCACCCAGGTCACATCCGCGACGCCATTCTTGACGAGCTCGTATTGCTTGGTCGGGCTCTTGCCGAGCGTTCCGCCCCAGAAGCCTTGCAGCGTCACGGCGTTGCCGACGTCCTTCTGAACGGCCTGCATCCACGGTTTGATGACCTTGGCGACGCCGACGCTCCGTTCGGGCACGAAGGCCGCGACTTTGATCGTCTTCGCCTGCACAGCTTGCGCGGCACCGATCGTCAACGCGAGCGCTGCTGCGATAGCCGGGATAACTCTGTTCATTAGATGCAACCTCCATATTCAGTTCGATGGCGCCGTTCAGTTGTCGAAGAGAGTTTCGGTCGTGTCATGATGGCGTCGACCAAAGCCGAGTCATGTAATCGATGCAACGTGCATTGTTTTGTGACGGCGCGCTTGCTTCGAGCGTAGCGGCGCAGTATGCGAGTTACGCCATGCAACGTAACAACAGCGCGTAAGTCCTGGGTCGAATGATGAGTGATGCAGCGGAAGTAATCGTCGTGGGTGGCGGCCCGGTCGGGCTTTGCCTTGCCACCTTGCTCGCGCAGAACGGTATCGAGGTTCTGGTGCTTGAAGCGGCCGCCGATCTTGAGCGCGATCTGCGCGCGTCGACGTTTCATCCGCCGACCATGGATAAGCTCGATCGCATCGGCGTGACGCCAATGCTTCTGGAGCAGGGGCTGATCTGTCCGTCGTGGCAAATTCGCTGGCATCCACAGGGCGAACGCGCGGTATTCGACCTCTCCATTCTCTCGGACGTCACCGCGCATCCCTACCGGCTGCAGGTCGAACAGTGGAAATTGTCGCTGGCGCTGCGCGGCCTGGTGGAAGCCTCGCCCAAGGCGCGGATCAGGTTCAATGCGCCGGTTAGTGCCGTCGAGCCGGAGGAAGACGGCGCCGTTGTCGTCATCGACGGTCCGAATGGTCCTGAGAGGCTGCGGGCACGTTATGTCGTCGGTTGCGACGGATCGCGCAGCACGGTGCGCCAGAGCCTCGGCCTGTCGTTCGAGGGGACCACCTATCCGGAGACGACGATCCTCGCGACCACGCTGTTTCCGTTCGAGGAGCATCTCGAAGGGCTGTCCAACGTCACCTACTGCTGGAAGGACGAGGGGCAGTTCAGCCTGCTGCGCGTGCCGGGGCGCTGGCGCGTATCGATCTATCCGCGCGACGGTATTCCGATCGAGGAGCAGATGACCCCGGAAGCGCTGCAGGCCGGCTTCCAGGATATCGTGCCGCGCAGCGTTCCCTACGACATCAGCGAGCAGCGGCCCTACCGGGTGCACATGCGCATTGCCTCGAACTTTCGGCGCGGGCACGTGCTGATTGCCGGTGATGCTGCGCACTTAAATGCTCCGGCCGGCGGTATGGGATTGAACGGCGGCATCCACGATGCCTTCGAACTGGCGGATGCGCTGCACGCCGTCCTGCGGGAGAGTGCCGCGGAGGAGCGTCTCGACCTTTATGACCGTCGGCGCCGGACGGTGGCGCGCGAGGACGTCATTGCCCAGGCGGACCGCAATCGCGCGCGCATGCGGGAGCGTGATCCCGAGCGCCGACGCGCCATCCTCAAGGATTTGCAGGCGATCGGCGCGGACCGCGACCGGCTGCATGGGTATCTGTTGCGGTCGTCGATGATCGAGGGCCTGCGGCGCGCCGCGGCCATGAACTGAAGCGATTTCGCGCCGCTGTCTCAGGCTCTGCATGGCAGAACCCATGGGTGCGCGTGCAGATGCGCACGCTTGAAGGCGTCAATTTTCGCGCGCTCCTGTTCGGTCAGGTCGATGTCGTCCCAGCCGTTCAGCAACTGGTTCCGGCTCACGGGGTCGGTGGCAAATCCGTAGCGGTCACCGCCGCATTCGATCGCCTGGCACTCGAGATCGACGGTGATCTGTTGCTCGGGCGTCTGCTCGATTGCCTGCGCAAGCGCGGCCACATCGGCTTCCGACGTGATTGCGGTCAGCAGCCCGTTCTTCACCGCGTTCTGCGCGAAGATGTCGCCGAAGGACGGCGCGATGACGCAGCGGATGCCATAGTCGTAGAGCGCATAGACCGCGCCTTCGCGCGATGAGCCGCCGCCGAAATTCCGCCCGGCGATAAGAATCTTGGCGTCGCGCCAAGCCGGCCGGTTGAGCGGAAAGTCCGGCCGCTCACGGCCTTCGGAATCGAAGCGTAGGTCCTGGAACAGCACCTGGCCGACGCCTTTCGAGCGCGGCCATTTGAGATAGCGCGCCGGCAGGATCTGGTCGGTGTTGAGATTGGGCCGCGCCAGCGGGCAGGCCTTGGCGGTGAGGCGAACGAACTTTTCCATTCGTCCGCTCCTTAAGCCTTGCGGTCGGCCAGCAGCGGCCGGACATCGGCCAGGTGGCCGTTCACCGCCGCCGCCGCGACCATCGCCGGCGACATCAAATGCGTGCGCGCACCGGGTCCTTGCCGGCCGCGGAAATTTCGGTTGGTGGTGGAGGCGCAGCGCTCGCCGGCGGAAACGAGATCGCCGTTGATGCCGACGCACATGGAACAGCCGGAATCGGCCCATTCCAGGCCGGCCTCGCGGAAGATGCGGTCGAGCCCTTCTTCTTCCGCCTGCCGCTTCACCAGCGAGGAGCCCGGCGAAACCAGCCCCGGCACCTTGCTGGCACGGCCGGCCAGAACAGCGGCGGCGGCGCGCAGGTCCTCGATGCGGGCATTTGTGCAGGAGCCGATGAACACCCGGTCGATGGCGATGTCGGTGAGCTTCATCCCCGGCCGGATACCCATGTAATCGAGCGCGCCACGGATGTAGTCCGCGCGCGCTTCGTCAGCTTCGCGCGCCGGGTCCGGCACCTGACCGCTGATCGGCAGGGCGTCGTCCGGCATCGTGCCCCAGGTTACGATTGGCGCGATGTCCGCGGCATCGAGCGCGACCTCGCGGTCGAATTCGGCGTCCGCGTCGGAAGGCAGCGCCGACCAGGCTTCGACTGCGCGGTCGAAGGCGTCGCCTTTGGGCGCAAACGGTCGGCCCTTGAGATAGGCGAAGGTGGTGGCGTCGGGCGCCACCATGCCGCAGCGGCCGCCGGCCTCGATCGACAAGTTGCACAGTGTGAGGCGGCCTTCCATCGACAGGGCGCGGATGGCGCTGCCGGCATATTCGATGGCGTGCCCCTGCGCGCCGTCAGCGTGGATGTGCGCGATGATGGCAAGCGCGATGTCCTTGGCCGCGACGCCCGTGGCGGCTTTGCCGTCGACCGTGATGCGCATGCGCTTGGGCTTCTTCTGCCACAGCGTCTGCGTCATCAGCACATGCGCGACTTCCGAGGCGCCGATACCGAAGGCGTAAGCGCCGAAGGCGCCGTGGGTCGAGGTGTGGCTGTCGCCGCAGACGATCAGCAGGCCGGGCAAAGTGAGGCCCTCCTCGGGGCCGACCACGTGCACGATGCCCTGGCGCGGGTCGTTGAGGCCGAACAGCGTGATGCCGTTCGCCGTCGTGTTGCGTTCCAGCGTCCGCACCATTTCCGCGATTTCGGGATTGGCGATGGCGTGATCGCGCCCGCGCGTCGGCACGTAATGATCGGCAACGCCGAAGGTGAGTTCCGGCTCGGCAACCTTGCGTCCACGCGCCGCCATCTGGCTGAAGCCGTGAAACGAGCCCTCATGCACGAAATGACGGTCGACCCAGAGCAGGGCGGCGCCGTCCTCGCGGCGCGCGATTTCGTGCATCGACCAAAGCTTGTCGATCAGCGTCAAAGGCTCACGCTTGGGCACCGAACCGCCTCTGCATCACGTCCACGCAACGCCGCCGGCAAGCTGAGCTTGCTGCGGGTTGCCAATAATGTATGCTAAATGATACCAAGTAAAGCGCCTACCATTGGTGGTGCCGGGAGGAGGCCTCGTGCGTAATTGGCTCGGCGAAGCGAAAGCCAAGCAGGTCTACATGGTCCTGCGTGACCGCATCTTGAGCGGGGCCCTCGGCTTCGAGGCCAAGCTGCCGACCGAGAACGAGCTGGCGGAATTCCATGGCGTGTCGCGGGTGACGGTGCGCCGGGCGCTCGGCGAACTTGCGCGCGAACGGCTGATCGAGCGGCGCCGCAGCGCCGGCACAAGGGTGATCTACCGGCAATCGCCGGCGCCGATGACGGCCGATATTTCGGGCGTATTGGCCAATCTCGCCGACATGGGCCGGCGAACCGCGGTCAAGCTGTTATCCTTTGGCTACGTGCCGGCGGAGGGCGCGGTCGCCGAAGCGCTCGCCGTCGGGCCGGACCAGTTGCTGCAACGCTCGGTGCGCGTGCGTTCGGTGGACGGCCTGCCATTCTCCTACCTCACCACTCATGTGCCGGAGAGTATTTCGGTGACCTTCTCCAAGCAGGAGCTGGCCACGCGCCCGCTGCTCGACTTGCTGGAGCGCGCCGGCGTGAAAGCCGAATACGCGCGCCAGCGCATCAGCGCCGGCATGGCGGCGCCTGACGTCGCCCGTGCGCTCGGGTTGCGCACCGGTTCGCCGCTGATCGAACTGGTGCGCGTGGTCTACGATCAGGCCGGACGCGGGGTCGAACACCTGCACGCGCTTTACCGGCCGGACCGCTACGCCTTCGAGATCGATCTCGTGCGTTCGGGCGCCGCCAAAGGCAAGGAATGGTCGCCGATCGTGGGTCAGGCCGGCAAGACCGCGCGCAAGAACTTGACGACAAGACCACTACGCAGCACGGCGAAATCCGCCGGTCTGCGTTCGCCGCGTTAATCCAAGAGGGAGTAGGGACTATGTCGGACCAGAAGTTTCCGTTCAGTCGCCGCCGATTTCTCGCCACCAGTGCGCTGGGGGCCGCCGCGGCTGCCGCCGGGACCATCGCCATGCCGTCCGTGCTGCGCGCGGCCGGCAGCCCGGTGAAGCTCGGCGTGCTGCACCCCGTCACCGGGGCGCTGTCTTATTCCGGAACGCAAGGGCGGCTCGGCGCGACGCTCGCGATCGAGGAGATCAACGCGGCCGGCGGCATCAAGTCGCTGGGCGGCGCCAAGATCGATCCCGTGCTCGGCGACGCGCAATCCTCGCCCGCCGGCGGCACCGCCGAAGTCGAGAAGATGAATTCGGCCGGCGTCTCCTGCATCGTCGGCGGCTATGCATCCTCGATCTGCCTTGCCACCACGCAGGCCGCGGCGCGCTACGATCTGCCTTATGTCGTCGATGTCGGTGTCGCCGATTCGATCGTCAAGCGCGGCCTGAAGAACACTTTCAGGTTTGGTCCCGGCTTCGGCGTCATCGCCAAGGCGGCGCTCGACAATCTGGTGGCGATCAACGACGGCGCCGGCAAGCCGGCCAAGACCGTGATGATCGTGCACGAAGATTCGCTGTTCGGCTCCGGCGTCGCCAAGCTGCTCAACGCGCAACTGCCGGGCAAAGGCTTCAAGGTGCTGGAGACCATCGCGCATCCGACGCCGACGCGCGACTTCAACACCATCGTGCTCAAGATCAAGGCGCAGAACCCCGATCTCGTCATCCCGGCCAACTACTACAACGAATATGTCCTGCTCGCGCGCACCATGCTGCAGCAGCACGTGCGCCCGAAAGGCATCTATTCGGTGCTCGGGGGTGCCGCGTCCTCCTACAAGTTCGTCAAGGAATTCCCGGCGGCGGCCAAGGGCATCATGGACTGCAATCACTGGTTCAATCCGCTGAGCGACAAGGCGCTGGCGCTGAAGAAGAAGGTCGAGGCCAAGGGTCAGTTCTTCACCTACGAGGTCTACCTGAACTACAGCTGCGTCGGGCTCGTCGCCGATGCGCTGGAACGCGGCGCCTCGGCCGACCGCGCCAAGCTCATCGCGGCGCTGGCGAGTTCCACCTGGTCCGGCCACATCATGCCCTATGGCCCGACCAAATTCGTCAACGGTCAGAACGAAGGCGCGGCGCCGTGCAGCACGCAGGTGCAGGACAACGACATCAAGGTGATCCTGCCGGCGAAGTTCGCCAACGGGAAGCCGATCTTCCCGATGCCGGCTTGAACGCCATCTCATGTCGCGGACGGCGCCTTCGTGCGCCGTCCGCGGTCATGACCTTGTAGCGCCTGTGTTCTCGCCCGCCATCCTGATCCCCGTCATCCTCAACGGCTTGTTGACGGGTGCGGTCTATGCCCTTGTCGCGCTCGGGCTGACGCTGATTTACGGCGTGCTCCACATCATCAATTTCGCCCATGGCGCCCTGCTCACCGCCGCGATGTTCGGGGCCTATTTCGCCTTTCGCGTGCTCGGAATCGATCCTTACTTGGCCGTTTTCATCGTTGCGCCCGCCTTCTTCTTGCTCGGCTATGGGCTGCAGCGCTTCGTCATCGGCCCGGCCTCGCACGGCGAGGACAGCAAGATGCTGCTGGTGACGCTCGGCCTTGCGGTCGTCATCGAGAACGCCTTGCTGTTTGCCTTCCGCGGCGATACCCGCACCATCAACGTGCCCTATGCCTTCCAGAGCATCGATTTCGGCTTCACCTTCCTGGCCGTGCCGCGTCTGGTCGGTTTCGGCGCGGTGTTCGTGGTGGCGCTGGCGCTGTGGCTGATCATGGGCTTTACCGATATCGGCCGTGCGATCCGCGCCGTCGCCAAGGAGAAGCTGGGGGCGGAGCTCGCCGGCATCGACGTCGCCCATGTCTACGCCGTGACCTTCGGCCTCGGCACCGCCTGCGTCGCCATCGCGGCCTGCCTGCTGATCCCGACCTATTACGTCAATCCGAGCGCCGGCAACGCCTTCGTGCTGGTTGCCTTCACCATCGTCGTGCTCGGCGGCATGGGTTCGGTGCCGGGCGCGCTGATCGGCGGGCTGCTCATCGGCGTGGTGGAAAGCCTGTCCAGCCTGTTCCTCGGCGAGTCGCTGGGGCAGGTCGGTATCTTCTTGATCTTCATCGCAGTGCTGCTGGTGCGTCCGCGCGGCCTGTTCGGAGCGAAGGCATGAAGGCGTTCGCTCCCATCGTCGTGGTGGTGGCGGCGCTGGCGGCGGTGCCGCTCGTCGTGCATTCCAATGTGGTGCTCAACTTCCTGGTGGTCGCGCTGATGATCGCGCTGGCAGGCCAAGGCTGGAATGTGCTCGGCGGCTATGGCGGCCAGTATTCCTTCGGCCACGCGGCCTTCTTCGGCACCGGTGCCTATGTCACCGCTATCCTGCAGGTGCGCTATGGCGTCAATGCGTGGTTCGCCTTCGGCTGCGGCATCGTCGCCGGCGCAGCCGTCGGTGCCGTCATCGGTGGGCTTGCTTTCCGCTCGGGCTTGCGCGGCTCTTACTTCGCGCTGGTGACGCTGGCCTTCGCCGAGGTGCTGCGCATTCTGGCAAGCGTGGCGCCGATCACTGGCGCCGGCGTTGGCACGCTGATCAAGCTCGACCTGCAATTCGGGGCGCTACAATTCCAGAGCCGCGCCGTGTTCTATTGGGTGATCCTGGCGCTGGTCGCGGCGGCGCTGATCGCCACCCAAATCATCGAGCGCTCGCGCTTCGGCGCCTGGCTGATGGCGGTGCGCGAAAATGAGGACGCAGCACAAGCGCTCGGCGTCAATGCCATCGCGGTCAAGCTGGCCGCCATGATCATCTCCGGCGCCATCACCGCGGCGGCCGGCTGTTTCTACGCGCAGTATTTCCTGTTCGTCGATTCCGGCATCGCCTACGGCACCTGGATCTCGATCGAGGCGCTGCTGACGCCGATCATCGGTGGCGCCGGCACGGTGTTCGGCCCGCTGCTCGGCGCGCTGGTGGTCAAGGCGCTGGGCGAGGGCGCGCTGATGGTGACCGGCGAAGCGCCTGGCCTCGACCTGGTCGTCTTCGGCGTCGTGCTGGTGCTGGTCATCTGGTTCTCGCCGCGCGGCCTCATCGGCGTCGGCGCGGAGTTGCGCAAGCGATTCCGCCGCGCCGGAACGCGTCCTCTTGTGCAGGAGGCCCGCCATGGCTGAGCCCCTGCTGGCGGTGCAAAACGTGTCGCGTCGGTTCGGCGGTCTGCTGGCGGTCAATGCCGTGTCGCTGGCGGCACAGCAAGGGCGCATCACCGCGCTCATCGGTCCCAACGGCGCCGGCAAGACCACGCTGTTTTCCGTCATCTCCGGCTTCCTCAAGCCGAGCGACGGCGTCGTGCGCTACGGCGGCGAAGACGTCACCGGCGAGCCGCCACATCGGCTGGCGCGGCGCGGCATCGCGCGCACGTTCCAGATCGTTCAGCCCTTCGCCGGCCTCACGGTGCGCGAGAACATCAAGGTCGGCGCGCATCTGCATTATCGGGCGCGCGATGCCGCGCTTGCCGCTGCCGAAACGGTGGCGCGCGAGGTCGGTCTTGCCGACATGCTCGATCGGCCGGCGGGCACGCTGACCGTTGCAGGGCGCAAGCGGCTGGAACTCGCGAAGGCGCTGGCGACCGAGCCGAAGCTGCTGCTGCTTGACGAAGTACTGGCCGGACTGAACCCGTCGGAGATCCGCGACATCGTGCCGGTGATCCGCGCCTTGCGCGACCGTGGCATCACCATCGTGATGATCGAGCACGTGATGCAGGCGGTGATGAGTCTCGCCGAGCACGTCTTCGTGCTGGCGGAAGGCCGCATCATCGCCGAGGGCACGCCCGCCGAGGTGTCGGCCGATCCCGCCGTCATCGAGGCCTATCTCGGCCACGGCGCAGCAGCCAAGCTGGGAGCGGGTCATGGCCACTGACGCGCTGCTCGCCATCGACAGCCTGTGCGCCGGCTACGGCGAAACAGAAGTGCTGCGCGGCATCGACCTTGACGTGCGCGCCGGCGAGATCGTCGCCGTGCTTGGCTCCAACGGCGTCGGCAAGTCGACGCTCAACCAGACCATTTCCGGCATCGTGCGGGCGCGCGCCGGCACCATCCGTTTCGAGGGCGCCGCCATCGAGCGCGAGAAACCGGCGTCGATCGTCGCCCGCGGCCTCATCCATGTGCCGGAGGGGCGGCGGGTGTTCCCCAACCTGTCGGTGCGCGAGAACCTCGATCTCGGCAGCTACCGCCGCGCCGCCGAGCGCCGCGCGCAGAACCGCGCCCGCGTGTTCGACATCTTTCCGCGCCTCAACGAGCGGCGCGGTCAGCGCGCCGGCACGCTCTCGGGCGGCGAGCAGCAGATGCTCGCCATCGGCCGCGGCCTGATGGCCGAGCCCAAGCTGCTGATCCTCGACGAGCCGTCGCTCGGCCTGTCGCCGCTGCTTGTCGAAGAGCTGTTCGCGCTGATCAAGCGCATTCATGCGGAAGGCGTTTCCATTCTGCTGGTCGAGCAGAACGTGGTGCAGAGCCTGGAAGTCGCCGACCGCGCCTACATCCTTGCCGAAGGGCAATTCGTGATGTCCGGCACGGCCGCCGAGATCGGCGCCGATCCGGAACTCAAACGCACTTATCTAGGAATGTGACGCATGACCGAAAAAAGCCTGCGCGCCCGCCTGTCGCGGCCGCCGATCCTGATCGCCCCGGGTGTATACGATCCGCTCACCGCGCTGATCGCCGAACAGGCGGGCTTCGAGGCGCTCTATGTCTCCGGCGCGGCCATCGCCTATACGCGGCTTGGCCGACCCGACATCGGCCTCGTCAGCATGAGCGAGGTGGTCGAGACCGTCGGGCTGATCCGCGACCGGGTCGGCGCTCATCTCGTCGTCGATGCCGATACCGGCTACGGCAATGCGCTTAACGTCGAGCGCACGGTGCGCCTGCTCGAGCGCGCCGGCGCCAACGCCATCCAGCTCGAGGACCAGGATTTTCCCAAGCGCTGCGGCCATCTCGACGGCAAGACGCTCGTGTCGGCGCGGGAGATGGTCGGCAAGATCAAGGCGGCGGTGGATGCGCGCGCCTCGGCCGATACGCTGATTATCGCCCGTACCGACGCCGTGGCTGCCGAGGACTTCGACCATGCCATCGAGCGCGCGTCGCTTTATCGCGAGGCCGGCGCCGACATGCTGTTCGTCGAGGCACCGCGCCAGCGCGACGAGCTCGGCCGGATTGTCGAACTGATGGGCAAGGCAACGCCGTTGATGGCCAACATGGTGGAAGGCGGCAAGACGCCGGTATTGCCGGCGAGCGAACTGGAGGCGCTCGGCTTTTCCTTTGTCATCTTCCCCGGCGGCATCGTGCGCGCGCTCGTGAAGACGGCGGAGGAGTTCTACGCCACGCTCAAGACGCACGGCACGACCGACCCGTTCCGTCCGCGCATGTTCGACTTCGGCGCGCTCAACGAGCTGATCGGCACGCCGGACCTGCTGGAGCGCGGCAAGCGCTATGCCGATGAGACGTCGGCGCCGGGTCGCAAGGCGGGGCAGCGCTGATGTGCGCGCTCGACCCGGTAACGCTGGCCGTGCTCAACGGGCGGCTGGTGCAGATCGCCGACGAAATGGATGCGACGCTTTATCGTTCCGCGTTCAATCCGATCATCGCCGAGGCGCACGACGCCTGCCACGGGCTCTATCACGCCGAAACCGGCGCCACGCTGGTGCAGGGGACCTCCGGTCTGCCGATTTTCGTCGGCGCCATGGCCTTCGCGGTCAAGGCGGTGATCGACAAGGTGGCAGCCGATGGCGGCCTGCAGGAGGGCGACACTTATCTCTTCAACGACCCTTACGACGGTGGCACCCATCTCAACGATTTCCGGCTGGTGCGGCCGGTCATGCGCCAAGGCAAGGTGTTCGCCTGGCTCGCCTCGGTCGGGCATTGGCTCGACGTCGGCGGCAATGTGCCGGGCAATTTCAACGCCAAGGCGACCGAGAGCTTCCAGGAAGGCTTTCGCGTGCCGCCGGTGAAGCTCATTAGCGGCGGCGTGTTCCAGCAGGACATCGCCGACATCCTGGCCGCCAATTCGCGCGTGCCGCTGTCGAACTGGGGCGACCTCAACGGCCAGCTCAACGCCTTGCAGCTCGGAGAGCAACGCGTGCATGCGCTGCTCGATGAATACGGTGACGACACCGTCGCCGCCGCCATGCAGGCACTGTCCGACCGCGCAGAAGCGCTGATGCGCGCCAATATCGCTTCGCTGCCGGACGGCACTTATTCGTATGATGATTTCCTCGACAATGACGGCATCAGCGACGCGCCCTTGCGCATCGCGCTCGATCTCACCATTGCCGGCGACCGCATGACGCTCGACTTCTCGCGCTCGGCGCCGCCGTGCCAGGGGCCGCTCAACATCGCGCGCTCGACGGCGGTCGCTTGCTGTTACGTTGCGCTCAAGCATCTGTTCGTCGACGTGCCGGCCAATGCCGGCTGTCTGGCGCCGATCGAGTTCGTCATTCCAGACACCACGCTGCTCGGCGTTTCGGCGCCCAAGCCGGTCGGCGGCTACACGGAGACCATCCTGCGGGTGATCGACACCGTGTTCGGCGCTTTCGCGCAAGCCGCGCCCGAGCGCGCCAACGGCGGGCCCTTTGCCACCATCAACGCGCTCTCGCTTGCCGGCTGGCGAAAGAACGGCGCGCGCTGGGTGATGTTCTGTTTCTTCGGCGGCGGGCTCGGCGGCAATCCGGAAGGCGACGGCCTCAACCACGGCAACAACCCGATCTCGACCGCCACCATTCCACCGGCGGAAATCCTAGAGTCGCTTTATCCCGTGATGTTCACCCAATGGGCGCTGCGCCCCGATTCCGGCGGCCCCGGCCGACATCGCGGCGGGCTCGGCGCGATTTACGAAATCGAAGCGCTGAACGAGGGCGATACCGACGTGTTCCTGCTCGGCGAGCGCGGCAAATTTCCGCCCTTCGGCGTCAATGGCGGCAAGCCGGCGGCGCTCAACCGCTTCATCTATCAGACCGACGACGGCGAGCGCACGCCGCCGCTCGTTTCCAAGATCACCGACGTGCGCATCAGGCGCGGCCAGCGTGTGCGGCTGGAGACGCCGGGCGGCGGCGGTTTCGGCGATCCACTTGAGCGGGAGCCTGCGCAAGTCGCGCGCGACGTCAGGCTCGGCTATGTCTCGCGCGAGGCCGCGCGCCGGGACTATGGCGTGGTCTTGCAGACGGAAGGCAGCGTCGATGAAGCCGCGACCACGCGCTTGCGTAACGAGGCGCGGGCATGAGCGCGGCGAAACCGATCGTCGGTGTCGATGTCGGCGGCACCTTCACCGACCTGTTCCTGTTCGACGCGGCGGCGCGCGCATTCCGCACCGCCAAGGTGCCGTCCCAGCGCGGTGACGAAGCCGCCGGCTTCATGCAGGGCTTAAGCAAGCTAGGCGCGGTCGAGGGCTTTGGCTCGATCGTGCACGGCACCACGGTCGGCACCAACACGCTGTTGGAGCGGCGCGGGCCGCGCATCGGCGTCATCACCACGCGCGGCTTTCGCGACGTGCTGGAGATGCGCCGACGCGATCGCCGCAAGACCTGGGGCCTGTGGGGCGAGTTCCTGCCCATCGCCGACCGCGATCTGCGTATCGAGGTGGACGAGCGCACGCTCGCCGACGGTTCCATCCGCACGCCGGCCGATGAGGCGGCGGTGCGCGCGGCGGCGCAGGCCCTGCGCGCGCAAGGCGCCGAGGCGCTCGCCATCATCTTCATCAATGCCTACGCCAATGCCGAAAACGAGCGGCGCGCGCTCGAGGCCGCCCGCGCGGTTTGGCCGAACGAGCATGTGTCGGCCTCCCATCAGGTGCTGCCCGAGATTCGCGAGTTCGAGCGCGCCTCCACGACGGCGCTCAACGCCTATCTGCAGCCGGTGGTCGGCGATTATCTCGCCAAGCTGGAAGGCGCGCTGGCGCAGAATGGCTTTGGCGGCACCTTCCACATCGTGCAGTCGAATGGCGGGGTGATGTCGACCGAAACCGCGCGCCGGTTGCCGGTGCGCACGGCGCTGTCGGGGCCGGCGGCCGGCGTCATCGCCGCGGCGGCGATTGCCCGCGCCACCGGCGAAGACAACATCATCACCTGCGATCTCGGTGGCACCTCGTTCGACGTGTCGCTGGTCGCCGGCGGCAAGGCGTCGCTAGCGGCGCAGACGGTGATCGATTTCGGTCTGGTGATCCGCACGCCGATGATCGAGATCACCACCATCGGCGCCGGCGGCGGCTCCATCGCCTCGGTCGACCGCGGCGGGCTGCTGCAGGTCGGGCCGGAGAGCGCCGGGTCGGTGCCAGGGCCGGCCTGCTACGGACAAGGCAACGACCGTCCGACGCTGACCGATGCGCATGTCGTGCTCGGCCGTATCGATGCGGCGCGGCCCATCGGCGGCAAGCTCAGTGAGCTCGACGTCGAGGCCGCCAAGCGCGCGATCCTCACGCATGTCGGCGAGCCGCTGAAGCTCGACGTGATGCAGGCGGCCGAGGCCATCGTGCGCGTCGCCGACGCGCGCATGGCCGGCGCCATCCGTCTGGTGTCGATCGAGCGCGGGCATGATCCCGCCAAGTTCGCCGCCATGCCGTTCGGCGGCGGCGGCGCGCTGCACGTCTCCGCCATGATCAAGGAGCTTGGGCTGAAATGCGCGGTGGTGCCGCGCTTTCCCGGCGTCACATCGGCGCTCGGCTGCGTCATCGCCGACTTGCGGCACGATCAGGTGCAGACGGTGAACATGCCGGCTGACGGCCTCGATGCCGCCACGCTCGATGCACGCATGATGGAAGCGGGGCAGGAGGCCAAGGCGGTGGTGGAAGCCGCCGGCATCGCGGTCGAGCGCATCGATGTGCAGTTCGAACTCGACATGCATTATCTCGGGCAGACGCACACGGTCGCGGTGCCGCTGCCGGTCGCGCTTGCCGCAGGCGGCACCGGCGTAAACGAGCAAATTGTGCGTGCCGCCTTCGACAAGGCCTATGCCGCCGCTTTCGGCCGTCTGTTGCCGGGCATTCCGGTGCGCATCGTCTCGCTGCGGACGGCTGCTATCGGCCGCCGCCCGCATTTCGATCTCAGCGCGTTTGCGCCTAGCCCGGATGCCTCGCTCGGCAAGGCGGCCAAGGATCCGCGCCCGGTCTTCATCGACGGCGCTTGGCACGAGACGAAGGTATGGTCGCGGCTCGACCTGCCCGAAGGCGCGGTGATCGAGGCGCCGGCGGTGCTGGAACAGCCGGACGCCACCATCTTCATCGACCACGGCCTGCGTGGCCGCGTCGACCATCTCGGAAATATCATCGTGGAGCGCTGCGCATGAGTTTCGCGTCGACCGCCTTGCTGCTCGTCGATCTGCAAAACGACTTCATCCACCCCAACGGCGCTTATGCGCGCGGCGGCCAGGCGAACGCGGATATCGCGGCGCTGCCGGCACGGCTGAAAACGCTCGCCGATGCCTTCCGGTCGAAGGGCGGGCTCGTGGTCGCGACCTTGTTCACGCTGGTGCCGGGCCGTGGCGGTGAGCCGCTCATCTCGCCGCATCTCAAGAAACTGCGGCCTTTCTTGCGCAAAGGCGATTTCGCGCCCGGCGCCTGGGGCCAGCAGCTCGTCGATGAACTGGCCCCGGCCGATATTGCCGCGGAGAAGGTCGCCTATTCGGCCTTCTACATGACGCGGCTGGAATGGGTGCTGCGCAAGTGCGGCGTGGAGCGGCTCGTCGTCGGCGGCATTGTCACCAATGGCGGCGTCGCTTCGACCGTGCGCGACGCCCATGTGCGCGATATCGAATGCACCGTGCTGGAAGACGGCTGCGCCGCCTTTTCGCCGCAGGTCCATCGGGCGGCCATTGAAGGGCTGCGTCCAGTCGCGGCGATCGCGACCGTCGCCGAGGCGATCAAGGACGTCTCCGGCGCCTAGCCAGGGCGCTCCGGCGACCGCAATAATCGAAAGCGCGAAGGCTTGTGGCTCGGCCAAGATCGAGTCACATAGGTCCGCGCGATAATGACGCGGAAACGGGGAGCGTGATGGCAAGTCGGCCGCAAAAGAAGAAGACAGCGCGTACGGCGGAGACGCCCGCCTTCGAACGCAACCGCTACAATTACGGAAGCTGGGCCAAGGGCCGCTTCTCGGAGGCCGTCACGGTCACCGGTCCCGGCAAGATGATCTTTCTCGCAGGCATCGGCGCCGAGCACGAAGACAACGGCAAGATCCTCTATCCCGGCGACTTCATGCGCCAGTGCCGCTACGCCTACAAGAAACTGAAGAAGGTGCTGGCCCGTAACGGCGCCACCATGGCCGACGTGGTCAAGCAGGTGACCTACGTTACCGACATTCGCTACCAGAAGCAGGCCGGCGAGTGCCGGCGCGAGGCCTATGGCGACGCGCTGCCGGCGCATACGTTCCTGAATGTCAGCCAGCTCGCTTGGCCGGACATGCTGGTCGAACTCGACGTGATCGCGATCGTGCCCTTGAAGTAGGGCGCCGCCCGGCTAGTGGAGCGAATTTGGTATTTGATACCCGATTGCGGCAAGCCGCTCCTCAAATGTCAAATTCAAAGCGCCACTAGTGCGGTGGATTTGAAGTTCGTTACATCACTTGCAGCGAGCCGGCAAACGAACTTCAAATCCAAAACCGTACTAGAATCAAAAAGTTGCTAGCGTCCTTTCGAATCCGAAGTTCGTACGGAGCGAGCTGAACAATTTGACGAACTTCGGATTCGGGACACTAGAATGTAATAATTGCCAGTGGTCCTTTGCTTCCGACATTTGCTCGGGAGCTTGCGGCAACGGGATGCAAATGTCGGAAGCGGACCACGAGATGCGCGGCTAACTCAAATTCCGTCCCGCATGATGCCCCAGCGCTCGACCGTCAAGACCTCGAGCGTGCGCAGCAGCACGCGCTCCAGCAGCAGGCCGACGATGCCGACGACGAACAGCGAGCCGAACACGATATCGGTGTTGAAATATTCCTGCGCCCAGTAGATGCGGTAGCCGAGACCGGCCGACACCGACACCAGCATTTCCGCCACCACCAGGATGCGCCAGGCGCGCGAGAACGCCTGTCGGTAGCCGGTGATGATGGAGGGCAGCGCCGCCGGGATCAGCACGCGCCAGAACAAGCCGAGCCCCGACACGCCGAAGGCGCGCCCGGCGCGGATGAGCGCCAGATCGACGGTCTTCACGCCGGTCCAGGTATTGAGCATGACAGTCAGCGCCACCTCGTAGATCAGGATGGAGATGATCGTGAAGTCGGTCAGTCCAAACCAGATCATCGCCAGCGGGAACATGGCGGTGCCCGGAATCGCCAGCAGGAAGTTCATAGGTACGATGAGGGCGCGTTCCCACATCTTGAAATAGCCCATCAGCACACCCAGGAGCGTGCCGATGATCATGCCGGCCACCGCGCTCTTGACCAGACGGTACAGCGTGGCGGAGATGTCGCTCCAGAGCGTGCCTTCGTAAGCCATCTTCACGATGGCTTTGAAGATGCTGCTCAGGGGCGGCAGAATCGCGGGCGGGACGTGGCTCAGGCGGACCGCCACCTCCCACAGCAACATGATGGCAATGAGCGGAATGAGCGCCGACAGGAAGTTGACGCCGGCGATCATCAGGCCGCCGCCGGAGCGCACTTCCTCCGGCGACGCCGCACGCATCGGCCTTGCATCCGCCGGGTTCATCGCACTCATGCCATTACCGCCTTGTTGATGTTTCCTTTGCGGCGTGCGGCTACTTCAGCGCCGCTTCCGCCTTGTCGCCAAAGCTCTTGTCGATGATCTTGTTGAGGTCAAGCTTCGTTTTGATTTGACCGATCTTGAGCAGATAGTCGCGCGTGGCCGGCAGGTCCTTCCAGTCGCCCGCGGTAAAGGCCGCGCCGCCGTAACGGTCGACGTCGAACAGCATGGCCTCGATGTCGTCCTTGCTCAGATTGCCGCCGCGGCGCTTGATCTCGGCCTGGTAGATTTTCACCGCATCGTCGTGGTGCGAGCTGATGTACTTGTCCGCCTTGGCATAGGCGTTGACCACCTTCTGGACGACGTCCGCATGGTCCTTCAGATACGTCGGCGTGGTGGTGAGCAGGAACGGATAGGTGATCCCGGCCATGTCCTCGAACTGCTTGGCGGAGATGACGACCTTGCCCTTGCCGGCGTTGACGATGCGGCGCATGCCGGGCTCCCAGCCGATCACGGCGTCGAAGTTGTCCGAGTTCTCCATCGCGGCCGGCATGTCGACGACGCGCAGATTGCTGAACTTGAAGTCGCTTTCCTTCAGGCCCTGCTTTTCGAGCAGCATGCGCACGATCGTGAACATGCCGGTGCCCATCTGGCTGCCGATGCGCTTGCCCTTGAAGTCGGCGAGCGTCTTGAGATTAGCGTTCTTGTTGCTCGCGATCAGCTTGCCGTAGAAGCCGCGCGCGACCACGCCGACCGCGACCAGCGGCACGCCGCGCGAGACGGCGGCGAAGAACGGTACGTGCGCGGATTCGGAGAACTGCATTGATCCCGCCGCCACCGCCTTGATGGCGAGGCCGCCGCGGGCGAGCGGCTTGAGCTCGACGTCGAGCCCTTCCTGCTTGAAATAGCCGTTGTGCTCGGCAACGAGGCTGGGGACCGTATTGATGCCCGCACTCATGCCGATAGTGATCTTGTCACCGGCGTTCGCCGGCGCCATGGCCGCCGAGATCGCCAGGGCGGCGACGGCGGCGAGTGCAAGGACCTTGTTCTTCATTGTGGGTAGACCTCCCTTTGATGGCTAACGATAGCGGGCGTCAGGCTTGAAGCAAGCGTTTCCCAGAGGCGGCAAGCGCTACTTTTTTAGCCGCAAGTTCCGGGTAGAGCAGCTTGCCGCCGCGTTTGCGCGGTTTGCCGGCGATCAGCACCGTATCGACATTCGCGCTATGAGATTGGAACAGCACGGTTTCGACCGGGTCGTGCGAGGGGAAGAGGTTGAGATCGTCGGTGCGGATGAAAATGAGGTCGGCCTGCTTGCCGGGGGTGAGCGAGCCGATCCGGTCGGCCATGTTCAGGGCGTGGGCGCCGTCGATGGTGATCCATTCCAGCGCCTCGCGGGCGGGGATCGAAACCACGGACACTTCCTCGCCGGTCTCATGCACCGGGACATTGTCGAGACCGCGTTGCACCTGCAGGCCGAAACGCGCCGCCCACATCAACTCGCCGGATATGTTCGACTCGACGTCGATGCCGATGGTGGGGCGTGCCCCACGTGCGCGTACCCGGCCGATGATGGGCAGCCCGTGTCCCATCTGCATTTCAACTTCCGGTGTGGCGGTGAACGAGGCGCCGGCCTCGGCCAGCACGCGCAGTTCGTCGTCGGCCAATTTGTTGCCATGCACGATGTTGATGTGCGGGCCGAGCAGACCGTCCTGTCCGAGACGGAAAATGCCGTCCGGCGTCTTGCGGTTGAAGGCCATGCGGCCGCCGATGTGGAAGCTCGCGATCAACCCATGCTTGCGGGCAAGCCGCACGTCGTGCGCGGTCGCTTCGTAAGAGGCGAGATCGGGCCCACGGATGCACATCGCCATGGTGACCAGCGCGTCGTCGCTGCCGAGGCGTCCACGGCGCAGGCGTTTCACCTCATCTTCAGGATGCAGATAGTCCTGCGTCGGAACGCCGCCCTTGCCGAGTTGCGGCTTCGGCGTGCCGTGTCCGAACAGCGCGCGGATGCCGGATTCGGAGAGCGCGTCGATGGCGCGATCGGTGTGGTCGGGCGTCGGGTTGTTATGGCACCAGTCGAACAGGGTGGTGACGCCGCCGTTGATCTGGTTGAGCGCACCGACGAGATTAGCGAGATAGATGTCCTCCGGCGTGAAACGGGTGGCGAGCCCGGCATGCATGTTTCGCCCGTAGTCGAGCAGCGTCCAGTCGCCGGCGATGCCGCGGATGCCGGTCTGCCAGGTGTGCTGATGGGCGTTGACCAGGCCCGGCATGACGATCATGCCGGCGGCGTCGATGGTCTCGGTTCCCTCGGGCGCCGCGAGTTGCGGACCGACCGCGGCGATACGGTCGTCCTCGATCAGCACGTCACCGCCGGCGATGTCGCCGAGCGCCGGATCCATGGTGAGGAGCGTGCCGTTCTTGATGAGCAGATGAGCCATGGGCTGCCGGGAAATTCCTGTCGAAGAAGAGAAGCGCGGACGTGGTCGTGTCAACTCAACTCGCGCCGCACGATGGCCGCGCCTTCGGTCATGGCCTTGAGCTTGCCGAAGGCGACCTCGCGCGGCAGGTACTTCATGCCGCAGTCGGGGGCCGGGATCAGCCGCTCGGCCGGCAAATGTTTCAGCCCGCGCCGGATACGTTCGGCCACGGTCTCCGGCGTTTCCACAGCGAGGTCGGAGAGGTCGAGCACGCCGAGCATGACTTTCTTCGGCGCCAGATCGGCCAGAACGCCGAGATCGATTTTCGGCTGCGCGCTCTCGATCGAGATCGTGCCCGCGGTGGTGTCGGCAAGCTCGGCCAGGAAGGCGTAGCCGGCCGGCTTGCTCTCGCCCGGCACCACGGCGGCATAGCCAAAGCACAGGTGCACCACGGTCGGCACCGTCAGCCCCTCGAGCGCCCGGTTGATGGCCTTGACCGCATAGCGGCGCGCGAATTCGGGATTGTTGCGCACCCACGGCTCGTCGAGCTGGATCACGTCGGCGCCGGCGCGCACCAGTTCGTGCGCTTCTTCGTTGACCGCCGCGGCCATGTCCATGGCGAGCGCCTCGAGGTCATTATAATAGTCGTCCTGCGCCTGCTGGCTCATGGTGAACGGGCCTGGCAGGGTGATCTTGGCCTGCCGGTCGGTGTTGCGGCGCAGGAACTCCATATCGCGCAGTTCGATCGGCCCCGGCCGTCGCACCTTGCCGACCACGCGCGGCACCGGTGTCTTGCGGCCGCCGCGTGCATTGACGTAGCCCGGATTGTCGATGTCGATGCCCTCGAGCGAGGTGGCGAACCGGTTGGAGTAGCTCTCGCGGCGGATCTCGCCGTCGGTGATTACGTCGATGCCGGCGCGCTCCATGTCGCGGATGGCGAGAATGGTGGCGTCGTCCTGCGCCTGTTCGAGATGAGGCTCGGCAATGCGCCACATGTCCTTCATGCGGATGCGCGGCACCGACTTGGAAAGCATCTCGCGGTCCACCAGCCAATCGGGCTGCGGGTAGCTGCCGACGACGGTCGTCGGAAAAAGTTTGTCGGGCATAACGGCCTCCGGAACTAAGGAACCTGTGATACGTGATGGTGGCTGCGCGGTCAGGACGATGCTTGTTGGCGTCCTTCGTCCTCGCGCGTCGTCGGTGAGATGGATTCGGCCGGCGCCGCTTCGGTCAGGAATTCGCCGGTGCGGGTGTAGTGCGCCACGATCCGCTTGACGGCAAGATCGCTGTCGCGCGCCAGCACCGCCTCGACGATCTGGGCGTGCTCTTCATTGACGTTGGGCCGCTCGTAGGAACTCATACGCGAGATGTAACGGTAGCGGTTGGACTCGTTGTAAAGCTGGTTCCACAACCGCAGCAACGTGTTGGAGCCGCAAGCCGCCACCAGGCTCATGTGAAAGCTCTTGTGGCACTGCTCGTATTCGGCGTTGGCGGCCCTGTCGACATCCGGCGGCACGCGCGGGGTGCGCTGCAGACGATACTGCGCCAGGACGATCCCTTCCTCCCAATCCTTGCCGCCGTTCTTGATGGCTTGGCGTAACGTACGCTCTTCCAGCCAGCAGCGGGTCGCCAGCAATTCGACGAACTCGGAATCGCGGACCTCGGCAACCCTGAACCCGCGCTGCTCCAGCCGTTCCACCAGACCGTCCGCGGTGAGCAGGCTCAACGCTTCGCGGATAGGCGTTGCACCGACGCCGTAATGCTCGCGCAACAGATCGATCTTGAGTTTGACGCCCGGGGCGAATTGGCCATGGATGATGTCGTCGCGAATACGGTCGTAGATGCTGCTCGTGCGCGAGCGGGCAATCTCGTTGATGTTGACCGTCTGCGACATGCGGTGTCCGAGTTGCAGCGCCCACGGCACTGATGTGTCGGTACTCACGGTCAAAATATCGATATTTTACACTTTGAGCAATGCAAATTCGAAAAATCGATAATTTCGTTGACCCAGCCGCTGGGCCGGACTTATCGTTGTGCACGGGCAATCAGGTCTGCGCATCGGCATGTGTCATGCCGTGCCGGGCGGTGGGCGAGATAAGCCGATGACGAAAACGCCCGCGGGAGGATCAAATGACGAAGCGGCTTTCCGCTTTGATGGCGGCGGCGTTTGCCGTGGCGCTGGCCGCGCCGTCAGCGTCCGCGCAAGACCACGTGACGGTCGCGATGGCCAGCGGCGTCAATCAGGTGACTTCGCTGGTCGCGGCTGAAAAGGGCTATTTCAAGCGGCAGGGATTGGAGGTTACCCGTAAGCCGATCGCGCGCGGCAATCTTGCCGTCGGCGCCATCGCGTCCGGCCAGATCGAATTTGGGGAAGTCTCTGACGTCGTGTTCTTTTCGGCCGTCAGCAAAGGCATCCCCTTGGTCGCGCTCGGCGCGGCCTCGCGCGGCTTCACCGGCAAGATGATTGCGCGGCCCGACCATAAGCCGGTCAAATCGCTGGCTGACATGAAGGGCGATCACATCGGCATCCAGGTCGGCACCGGCGTGCACGGCGTGTTTCTTCGGCTGATCGAGCAGCTCGGCCTGAAGCCGACCGATTTCAAGATCTCGAACATCCGCGTGGTCGACATGCCGGTGGCGATGTCGAGCAAGCCGCCGCGGTTCGATGCCGTCATGGGCTGGGACCCGATGATGAGCCGTATCGTGCAGGGCGGCAACGGCAAGGAGATCATCAGCGCCGCGCAATTCCAGGAGATGGCGCACATCACCTATCCGCTGATCTTGGTGGCGAACAAGAACTACGTCGCCAAGCATCACGACATCGTGCAGAAATTCGTCAACGGCTACGCGATGGCGGACAAGTATATCCGCGCGCACCCGGGCGAGGCGCTCGATATGTACACCGGTCTCGTGCACAAGGCCGGCGCCAAGCTGGACGAGAGCATCATCAAGATCATGATGTTCGAGGTGCCCAAATTCATGGGCGTCAACTTCATCGACAGCGACTGGACCGAGCTCCCGCGCACGCGCGACTTCCTGTTCAAGACCGGCAAGATCACCTCGAAGCCGGATATCAAGGCGATCACCGACCCGTCTTTCGGCGATGCGGCCGAAGCGAAAATAAAGTAAGCTTGAAGTGCCCGCCGCCGGCGCCATGGACCGTCTTCTCGACGGTCCTCCCGCAGCGGGAAGTGGAAGGAAGCGATGGGAGAACTGCGGGTTGAAGGTCTGAGCAAGACCTACGGACGGCGTGAAGGCTGGAACAAGACGCGCTATTTGCGCGTGTTCGAAGACATTTCGTTCACGGTGCAGGACGGCGAGTTCGTCAGCATCATCGGATCGTCCGGTTGCGGGAAGTCGACGCTGCTCAGCATTGCGGGCGGGCTGGCCGAGCCGAGCGGCGGCACGGTCTATCTCGACGACCGTCCGATCCGCGGGCCCGGGCTCGACCGCGGCATCGTCTTTCAGGAATTCGGCCTGTTCCCCTGGCTGACCGTGCTCGGCAACATCAAGTTCGGCCTCAAGTCCAAGGGCATCTCCAAGGCCCAGCGTGAGACGCTGGCGCACAAATACGTGAACCTGGTCGGCCTTGCGGGCTTCGAGGACTATCACCCGTATCGGCTGTCCGGCGGCATGCGCCAGCGCGTGGGCTTAGCGCGGGCGCTCGCCATCGAGCCGGCGGCGCTGTTGATGGACGAGCCCTTCGGCGCGCTCGACGCGCAGACGCGCGAAGCCATGCAGGCCGCTCTCAGCGAGATCTGGGCCAAGACCAAGAACACCATCCTGTTCATCACCCACGACATCCGCGAAGCGATTTATCTGTCGGATCGCGTGCTGGTGTTGAGCGGCCGGCCGGCGGGCGTATCGCTCGAACTCACCGTCGATTTGCCGCGGCCGCGCCACCGGCACGATCCGGTTTTCCAGCAATACGAGGCCCAGTTGGAAGCGGCGCTGGGCGGCCAGGTGGAAGTGATCGCGGTCGCTTGAGACACGGGCGACATGGCGAGCGCGTCCGCAAGGCGTGGCGCGTGATCCCGAAAGGACGATAGGGAATGACCGTACCGGAAACGAACTTTTCGCCGCCTTTCAATGTCACACGCGCTAGTCATATCATCGTGACGGTGCGCGACCTGGCGGAAAGCCGTCGCTTCTACACCGAGGTCATCGGACTGTTGGTGAGCGACGAGACCGACCGCGAGGTTTATCTGCGCGGCGTCGAAGAGACCTGTCACCATAGTCTCATCCTGCGCCGGACGGACGACACGCCGGTTTGCGAGGCGATCGGATTTCGCGTGTTCCGGGACGACGATCTCGACCGCGCCGAGGCCTATTTCGATGCCGCCGGCATCGCGGCCGACTGGATCGAGCGGCCGTATCAGGGGCGCACGCTCCGGGTCAGCGACCGCGCCGGCATTCCGCTCGAGTTCTGCGCCAGCATGCCGACGCTGCCGCGGCTGCATGACCAGCCGCAATTTCATCGCGGCGCCGGCGCGCTGCGCTACGACCACGTGCAGTGTCTGGTGCCGGACGTGTCGGATGCCGGCCGTTTCTACACCGATCTCGGATTCAGGATTTCCGACTATTTCGTCGACCGGCCGGAGGACGAGGATCCGCTCGGCCTGTTCATGTATCGCAAGAACAACCCGCACGACATGGTGCTGCTGACCCGGCCGGGGCCGCAACTACACCACTTCGGCTATATCGTTGCCGAGAGCCACTGCCTGTTCCGCGCGCTCGACACCGCCGGCGGCATCGGCTTTTCGCAAAGCCTGGAGCGCGGGCCCGGACGGCACGGCCAGGGGCACGTGTTCTATGTCTATTTCCGCGATCCGGACGGGCACCGCGTCGAGATCCTGCCGCCGCCGATCCAGCTCATGGATTTCGACGACAAGCCGGCCCGCTGGCACAGCGGCAATCGGTTCACCTGGGACTTACCGCCGCCCAAGAAATGGCTGCACCAGGCGACGCCCTTCGAAGGCGTGCCGCTGCGCGATCCGGCAGCAAAGCAGAAGCTGTTTTCGCTGGAAGACTTCCTCGCCGCCGCGAAGTAAACGTTTCTCTTGGCGACGCTTAGTTTCCCTCGGCGCTCTTCGGGGCGGCGGCTGGGTTCCACTGGCCGCGGCGCATGCGCGAAATGGCCACGGACTTGAAAAGCCCGGCCTTGCGGAACGGTTCGTTTGCGGAGAAGGCCTCGGCGGCGGCGCGGTTGGGCACGTTGACGATCAGCACGCTGCCGGTGCGCGTAGCATCCTCGTCATCCGCGAGCAGGGCGCCGCCCAGCACCAGTATGTCTTCGTGCTGCTTGAGATAGGCAAAATGGGCCTCGCGCGTGGCCGCGCGGACCTCGGTGCCGTCTGGCCGGTCCTGCTGATAGATAATGTAGAGCATCACATTCTCCGCTTCGGCTGTCAGACAGGCCGGTGTATCAGGAACTGAGCGTCGACCTCGATCAGGGCGTTGTACGGCATCATCGCGACTCCGATGGCGGTCCGGGTGTGCGCGCCGGCGGGGCCGAAGACTTCGACCATGAGGTCGGATGCACCATTGACCGCCTGCGCGATGTCGTGAAAGTCCGTGGTAGTGTTGACGTAGCCGCGCAGACACACGACTTCCGCGATCCGGTCGAGATCGCCGTTCAGCGCGGCGCGCGCTTGCGCCAGGACATTGATCGCCGAAAGGCGTCCCGCCGCTTGCACGTCTTCGAGGCTGAACTCGTTGCCGACCTTGCCGATATAGCGCAGCTCGCCGTTCCACGCCGGCAGTTGACCGGAGACGAACAGAAAGTCGCCGGCGATTTTCGCCATCTGGATTCGGGCCGCGCGCGGTGGCGGCGCGGAGGGCAGCTCGATGCCGAGTTCGGAGAGGCGGGCGTCGATCGTTGTCATTGTGTCGGGCCTTTGCAGGCGGTGTCGAGGCGGCAGGCCTTCTATCATCTCTCGTTGAAACGATACAAGCGAGTGTACGACAATCTGGTTGCTCATGAGCGCCGGCTCGGCTGGGACGCAAGCGTGTGCTTGATGAGATAGCGCGTGAAGCTCTGCAGGCCGGGCGATGGTGAATGGCCCGCTTGCGTGATCAGCACGATGTCGCGGGTCATCTGCGGTTTATGGAGCGGGATTGCTTTCAGCCGCGCGTCGCGCACCGCGACCTGCGCATAAGTCGGCAGGATCGACACGCCGAGATCGGCTTCCACCATGGCAAGCGCCGTCGTGATGTGGGAGACCTCGTAGCGCGGGATAAGCGCCGTCTTTGCGGTTTCGCAGCCGAGCTCGGCCAGCAGGCGGATATTGCTGTCGCGCGTCATCGCGATCAGCGGTAGGCCCTCGAGTTCCCGCCAATTCAGGCGTTTTTGCTTGGCGATCGGGTGCGTGTTCGAGCAGAACACGGCGAGGCTGTCAGTGCACAAGACGCGGCGGCTGATGCCCGGCTCGCCACTCCGAAACGTGCCGAGCCCGCACTCGATGTCGCCCGCGCGCACCTGTTCGACGATGCGGTCGCTGGGCGACTCAATCAGGTTGGCCTCGATGCCGGGGAAGTCGCGCGCGAACTCGGCCATCGCCCAGGGCAGGATGGTGGCGGCCAACAGCGGCGGGGCGGCGATGGTGATCCGCCCACGCTTGCGCTCGGCATATTCATGGGCGGAACGCGCCGCATGCTCGATATCCGCCACGATCTTCTCGGCGCGGTGGCGAAATTCGCGGCCGCCCTCGGTCAGCTCGACCCGCCGCGTGGTGCGGTCGAACAGCCGGATGCTGAGCTCGTCCTCGAGATCGCGCACGTGTTGAGACAGAGCCGGTTGCGCGACGTGCATGCGCTCGGCCGCGCGCGTGAAGTTGCCAGCGTCCGCCACTTGGAGGAAAGCCTGGAGCTGCCTGATCGTGATGTTCATGGCTTCGCCATCCTGCCGGTCCGCTGCAAGTCCAATATATAAGCAAAAGCCGACTAATTGATACAAATAATCGACATTGTCTTATAATGGCCGATGTCGCGTACTCGGTCCATGGAGCAACAGGCACGTCACGCGAGCATGAAGGCGCGGCCGGCCGGCGCCGCGCAGCATGAAGAGGAGGCCTGGATCGGGCGACCGGTCTTGCGGCGCGAAGATGCGCCGCTGGTGCGTGGCGCGGGGCAGTTCATCGATGACCTCGCCGTGCCCGGCTGCCTGCATATGGCATTTTTCCGCAGCCCCCACGCGCGCGGCGATATCGCTTCGCTGGACGTCGAGACCGCGCGCACGAGTCCGGGCGTGCTTGCCGTATTCACGGGCCGCGACCTGATCGCCAGGGGCACGGCGGCGGTCAATCCGCTGATTTCCGGGATGAAGCCGATGTCGTTTGTGCCGCTGGCGCGCAACGAAGTTGAAGCGGTCGGGCAGCCCGTTGCGGCCGTGGTCGGGACCTCGCCTGAAGCGGCCCGCGATGGCGCCGATCTGATCGAACTGGTGGTGGCGCCGAGTGCCGCGGCGGACGCGACGCCGGCCAATGCGGCCTTTTCCAATCGATGGACCCTGGGCGCGTGCGCCACGGTGTTTGCTGCGGCGGCGCATGTGGTGCGTGCGAAGGTCGAGCAGGCACGGGTGGCACCAATGGCCCTGGAGCCGCGCGGCGCCCTCGCGCATTGGCACGACGACGAACAGAGCCTCACCGTTCATCTGCCCACCCAGGCGCCGCATCGCGCGCGCATCGACCTCGCCAAAATTCTCGGCATGCCGGAGTCGCAAATCCGGGTTGTCACGCCGGACGTCGGCGGTGCCTTTGGCGGCAAGGCGTCGATCTATCCGGAAGATGCGGTAGTGGCCTGGGCGGCTAAGACGATGCGGCGTCCCGTCAAATGGATCGCCAGCCGGGGCGAGGACTTCCTTGCAGCGACCCATGGCCGCGGCGGTTGCGCGGAGGCGGAGCTAGCGCTGTCGGCCGATGGCCGCGCCCTCGGCTTGCGTGCGCGCCTCGACTTTCCGCTCGGGCATTGGATGCCTTTCAGCGCCGTTGTTCCGGGCCGCAATGCCGGCCGCATCCTGCCGGGCCCCTATCGGATCGACTGCGTCGAAGTGGAACTGATGGGCCATTTGACCAACACGGCGGCGATAGGCATCTACCGGGGCGCAGGCCGTCCCGAGGCTTGCCTTCTGATGGAACGCTTGATGGACCGGGCGGCGGCGGTCTTGGCACTCGATCCTCTCGAAATCCGACGCCGGAATCTCATTTCGCCGGATTGCTTTCCCTACCGCACGGCGACCGGCGAGGTGATCGACTCCGGCGATTACGCCGCCCTGCTTGCAAAGGCTGTCGGGCGTTCCGGCTATGCCGGCCTCCGCCGCGACCGCAACGCGCGCCGCCGCAAGGGTGAGATCGTGGGTATCGGCACCGCCCTCTACGTCGAGCCCTGCGGCGAAGGCTGGGAAAGCGCGACCGTCGGACTGGCCGAGAACGGCGAGATCGTGGTCGCCACCGGCAGCAGCGCGCAAGGGCAGGGGCGGGAGACGGCCTACGCGCAGATCGCATCCGATGTACTCAAGACTCCCGCCGAAAAGGTGCGCGTCATCCATGGCGACACGGCGCGGACCCCGGCCGGTATTGGCGCGCTCGCCAGCCGGGGAACGCCGATCGGCGGCAGCGCGGTGCTGGTCGCCGCGCGCGATTTTCTCGATAACGCTGCTGCAGTCGCCCGCGCGCTACTCCACGCGCCTGCCGCGGAGGTCGTCCCGGTTGCAAGCGGTCTCGCAACATCCGACGGCAAGGGGCTCGTGTCCTGGCGGGCGATCGCCGCGCACGCACACGTGGCGCGCATCGGCATTGCCGGGCCGTTGGCGCTGACGGTCGCGCAAAAATACCAGGCAAACGCAGAGGCCTGGAGCAGCGGCTGCTGCATCGCACTTGTCTCGGTCGATGCAGCCACTGGCGTCCTGACGGTCGAACGTGTGACGTGGGTCGATGACGCTGGCATCGTCGTCAATCCGATGTTGGTCGAGGGTCAACTGCGCGGTGGCTTCGCTCAGGGGCTCGGGACCGCCTTGTCCGAGCAGATCGTCTACGACGCCGAAGGCCAGTTGTTGACTGCGTCGCTGATGGATTACACGGTGCCGCGCGCCAGCGATATTCCCGAACTCGTCATCGACAAGATCGCGGTGCCGTCGCCGGCCAACGCGCTTGGCGCCAAGGGTATCGGCGAGGCTGGCTGCATCGGCGCACCGGCGGCGATCATCAATGCTGCGGTCGACGCGCTATCGCCTTACGGCGTCATCCATCTCGACGCGCCGCTGACCAGCGAGAAGATCTGGCGTGCACTTAACGGGACCAACGCGCCGGCGGACGCGCTGACGCCATGAGCACCGCGACCGCCGTCGGCGTCACAAGCGCCATCCGCGACCAACACGCGCCGCGACGGAACCGGCGCCAATCCACGCATGGAGGACGATCATCATGAGCAAACTCGGACGTTTGCGGGCGTTCAACTTCAACAAGTGGATCGACGAGCATCAGCATCTCCTGAAGCCGCCGGTGGGCAATCAGCGGGTCTGGGAGGACGCCGATATGACGGTCATGGTGGTCGGCGGCCCCAACCAGCGCACCGATTTCCACGACGATCCGGTGGAGGAGTTCTTCTACCAGCTGCGCGGCAACATGGTGCTCAAGGTCGTCGATAACGGCGAGCACTACGACGTACCCATTCACGAGGGCGAGGTCTTCATGCTGCCGCCGCATGTGCGCCATTCGCCGCAGCGGCCGCAGCCCGGCTCGGTCGGGCTGGTGGTCGAGCCGAAGCGGGGGGAGGGCGTCCACGATGGCTTCGAATGGTATTGCTTCGAATGTAATGGCTTGGTGCATCGGGTCGAAGTGGACGTCGAAAACCTCGTCGACGACCTGCCGCCGCTCTACAAGGCCTTCTACGAGGACGAGAAGGCGCGCACCTGCCCGCATTGCGGCGCGCTGCATCCCGGCAAGCAGCCGCCGGAAGGCTGGGTGGTCGTCTGATGAGCGCGCGCGGCGCTAGGGCTGTCGGCGTACCGCGTTCACGCCGGCAATTGGCCGGCTTCGACCAATCGCTTCATCAGCGGCACGACGGCGGTGATTTCCTGCGCCAGGGTCTTTTTGAGATCCGCCATCGCCGCGGTGTGTTCGCTGTCGAGACGGGTGATGAGGGCCGTCCATCGCTCGGGGCCGCTGCGCGGGATCGGCAGCACCGCCAGTTCGCCTTCCGCGACCCGCTGCGCCACCGACAGAAGCGGCAGCACGGTCAGGTAATCGCCTTCGCGCACCAGCGTGAGGATGGCGCCGGCGGAATCGCTTTCGAACACGACGTTGAACCGGTTGACGCCGAGGTCCGCGAGCGTCGAGCGCAGGTCGGCGGCCAGCACGCTCTCGCGCGAGTGGCCGATCCAGGCGGCCGCCTCGAAATCGGCGACGGAGATCTTGTTCTGGCGGGCCAGCTTGTGATCGGGACGACAGACGATCACGTTGCGGTTTTTCAGCAGGCGCTCGACCGCCATCCCCGTCGGGTGCTCCAGCAGTTCGAACGGACCGATCATCAGGTCGAGCCGGTGGTTGAACAGGTCCGTCACCAGCGGCGCGAAATAGTCGCTGTGCAGCACGACCCGGATCTGAGGCCGCGTGCGCGCGAATTCGCCGATGATGCGGCTCACGAAGTGGTCGCACATGAACGGCGGCGCGCCGACGCGGATGGTGCCGTAGCGTCCACGGCCGATCTGATGCGATATACGGTCGGCCCCTTCGACAGCGATGCCGATGGCGCGGCCATAGGCGGCGAGCTCGACCGCGGTGTCAGTCGGCGTCAGTGGCCGCTGGCTGCGCTCGAACAGGCGCGTGCCGATACGCTTCTCCATCATGGCGATGGTGCGGCTGAGCGCTGGCTGGGTGGTGCCCAACCGCTCGGCGGCAACGCGCAACGTGCCCGCGTCCAGGATGACGGCGAGCTGGACGAGATGTCGGGGATCGAGCTTCATATCATATCAATCTGATATGATATTCTTCCAAATTATGATTTTTAATCAAGTTATTTCGCCCATATTCTCGCCGCAACCAGAAAATCGAGCCTTTGCGGTCATTCAGGGGAGCCAGCCGTGATCACCAAGCCCATCACCCGATCCGCCGTTTTCGCCGCCGCCCTCGGTCTCTTGACCGCCGCGGGCCCCGCCGCCGCGCAGACCACGCTGCTGTTCAACGTCTTCACGCCGCCGTCCTCGGAGATCAGCCGGCAGGTCATCGGGCCCTGGCTGAAGGACATCGAGCGCGTGACGGAAGGCCGGGTGAAGATCAAGGTGCCGCCGCAGAGCATGGCGCCGCCGCCCGAGCAGATGAACATGGTCAAAACCGGCGTCGCCGACGGCGCCTTCATCTTCAACGGTTTCCTGCAGAAGTCGCACCCGCTGCTGCAGATCGGCTTCCTGCCCGGCACCATGTACAGCGCGGTCGCCGACGGCGTCGCCTATTGGCGCACCTATGAGAAGTTCTTCGCGCCGAAACATCCGATCAAGGAAGTCACGCTGCTCGGCTTCTTCGCCAACCCGCCGGGCCACATCTACAACATCGAGAAGAAGCCAATTCAGTCGCTTGCCGACATGAACGGCAAGAAGACCTGGTCGCTGCCCGGTTTGACCGCGCGCGCGATCGGCCTGACCGGTGCCGCCGTCGTGCCCGGTCCGGCCGTGCGCATGTACGAGATCATCTCCAAGGGCGTCGTCGACCACTTCTGCTGCATCGATTACGGCGACCTCGAAGCCTACAAGGTGCTGCAATATCTCGGCGCCGTCACCGAGGTGGAAGGTGGCGTGTTCTCGCCGAAGTTCACGGTGTTCATCAACAATGCCAAATGGAAGGCGATTTCGGCCAAGGACCGCGCGGCGATCATGAAGATTTCCGGCGAGGCGCTTGCGCGGCGGGCAGCGGAAAACGACGTGCACAACGTGGCGGTCAAGAAGGACTATATCGCCCACGGCGGCATCGTCGTGAAGGCGACGCCCGCCTTCGACGCCGCGCTCAAGAAGGCCTGGAAGCCGCTCTACGACCATTGGATCGCCGAGGCCAAGAAGCGGGGCGTCGATGGCAATGCGGCGCTCGACTACTTCCTGAGCCAGGAAAAGAAGGTCGCCGCCGAAAAATAGCGCCGCGTTGCAAGGATTCCGCACCGTGCTCGGTAACTGGTGGCGCTGGCTCGACTTCGGCCTCAAGGTCATCATGGCGATCTTCTTGTTCGTCATGATGGCCCTGACGGCGGCGGACGTGATCGGCCGCTATGTGCTGAATGCGCCGATCTCGGGTGCCTTCGAAGTCGTGCAGTACTTGATGGCGATCGTGGTATTTGCCGCGCTGCCGGTGACCACCGCCGTCGACGGCCACCTGTCGGTCTCGCTGATTCCAGCGACCTTGGCTGGGCCGATGGGCCGCGCGCACCGCATCTTCATCCGGCTGGTGTCGGCGATCGCGCTGTTGATGATCGCCTGGCGAATGGCGAGCCAGGCGCAGATCCTCGCCGGCTCGCAACAGGTCTCGGGCTACCTGGAATTTCCGTTGGCCCCGATCGCTGCCGTGATGGCGGCCTTCGCGTCGCTCGCCTTTCTCATCATCGTCGTGCGGCTGATCGGCGCCATACTCGGCTACGAGACGAATGAGCCGCCCGCCGATGTCACAGCCGGGCAAGGGTACGAGTGATGCTGGCCTCCGCGATCGGATTTGCCGGCGTCCTGTTGCTCGCTCTGCTCGGCGTGCCGCTCGGTTTCTCGCTGATCCTGGTCGGGGTCGTCGGCTTTTCCATGCTGCGCTCGGCCATGGTCGGGCAGAGCCTCATCGCCTTCGCCCATGGCGGCCTCAGCATCGACTGGTCGAGCCTGAATGCCGGCCTCACCATGGCCGGACAGCAGATGTTCGACATCTCGACCAATCACGGGCTGACGGTCATTCCGCTGTTCGTGCTGATGGGCGCCTTCATCCATCGCGCCGATCTATCGAGCGAGCTCTACGACGCCGCCAATGCCTTCGTGGGCCACCGCCGCGGCGGCTTGGCGATGGGCACCATCGTCGCCTGCGGCGGCTTTGCCGCGGTCTGCGGCTCGTCGGTGGCCACCGCCGCCACCATGTCGCGCGTCGCCATGCCGTCGATGCGGCGCTACCGCTACGCCGACAGCCTGTCCACCGGCGCCATCGCCGCCGGCGGCACGCTCGGCATTCTGATTCCACCGAGCGTGCCGATGGTGATCTACGGCATCCTCGCGGAAGAAGACATCGGCAAGCTGTTCATCGCCGGCATCGTGCCCGGCGTGCTGCTGGTCGGCCTGTTCCTGGCGGCGGTCGCCTTCCAGATGACGCTCGATCCGGAGAAAGGCCCGCCGGGCGTCTTGCGGAGCTGGCCGGAACGCATGCAGGCATTATCTGGCGTCTGGGGCGTCGTCGTGCTGTTCGCCGTCATCATCGGCGGCATTTATCTCGGCGTCTTCACGCCGACCGAGGCCGCCGCTATCGGCGCGACCGGCGCCTTCCTGTTTGCGCTGGCGCGCGGCAAGCTCGGCCTCAAGGGCACGTTCGACGCGCTGGTCGAAAGCAGCATCACCACGACGATGATCTTCGTCGTCACCTTCGGCGCGCTGGTATTCTCCAACTTCATCAACATCGCCGGTCTCACCGACGCCATGGTGAACCTGATCGACGGCCTGCATGCCTCGCCGCTCGGCGTCGTGCTGGTGATCTGCCTGATCTACATCGTGCTCGGCTGCGTGTTCGACAGCCTGGCGATGCTGATCCTGACCGTGCCGGTGTTTACCGCCATCCTGAAGCCCATGGGCGTCGACCTAATTTGGTTCGGCATCATCGTGATCATCGTCATCGAGCTCGGGCTGATCACGCCGCCGATCGGCATGAACGTCTTCGTCGTCAATGCCGCCATTCCCGACGTCGATATCTGGACCGTGTATCGCGGCATCTGGCCGTTCATCATCGCGATGGTCGTTTGCCTCGCGCTCGTCATCGCCGTTCCGTCGTTGGCAACGCTGTTGCCGAAACTGATGTAGCGAACCGCCGGCCGCCATGTGCAACGGCGCAAACGCGATGCGCCATTCGATATTGGAGTTCATGGAATGCCCGCTGCCAAGAACGTGCTCTGGATCATGGCCGACCAATTGCGGTGGGACTACCTGTCCTGTTACGGCCACCCGCATTTGCACACGCCGCACCTCGACGCGCTGGCGGCCAAGGGCGTGCGCTTCGACGCCGCCTTCGTGCAGTCGCCGTTCTGCGGCCCCTCGCGCATGAGCTATTACACCGGGCGCTATTGCCGCTCGCATGGCTCGACCTGGAACGGCTTTCCGCTGCGCGTCGGCGAACCGACGCTCGGCGATCATCTGCGCCCGCTCGGGGTGCGCGCCGCGCTGGTCGGCAAGACCCATATGATTCCCGATACGCAAGGCATGGAATGGCTCGGCATCGATCCCCGTTCGCCGATCGGCGTGCTGCTGTCGGAGTGCGGTTTTGAGCCGTTCGAGCGCGACGACGGACTGCACCCGGACGGGCCCTACGATCCCGATCCGGCTTACGACAATTACCTGCGCCAGAAAGGCTTCCTCGGCCGCAATCCGTGGGAGGAATGGGCGAACTCGGCGGAAGGCGACGACGGCGAAATCCTTTCCGGCTGGTTGATGCGCTACGACAACCTGCCGGCGCGCGTTCCCGACGAACATTCCGAGACGCCCTATATGACGCAGCGGGCGATCGACTTCATGGACAAGGCCGGCGACCAGCCGTGGCTGTGCCATCTCTCCTACATCAAACCGCACTGGCCCTACATCGTGCCGGCGCCCTATCACAACATGTACGGCAAGGAACACATCCTGCCCCCCATCCGTTCGGAGGCTCAAAAGCACACCGATCATCCGGTCTATGCCGCCTACCAGAAGACGCGCGTCTGCCGCGCCTTCTCGCGCGACGAGGTGCGCGAGCGCGTGATCCCGGCCTATATGGGGCTCATCAAGCAGCTCGACGATCAGCTCGGCAAGCTGTTCGCCTACATGGAAAAGAACGGGCTCATGGACAACACCATGATCGTGATGAGCTCCGACCATGGCGACCATCTCGGCGACCATTGGATGGGCGAGAAGGATCTGTTCTTCGAGCAGTCGGTGCGCGTGCCGCTGATCATCTACGATCCGCGCCGCGAGGCCGACGCCACCCGCGGCACGGCGACTGCCGAACTGGTCGAGGGCATCGATCTGGCGCCGACCTTCCTGGAGTTCTTCGGCGGCGAAGCCAAGCCGCATATCCTGGAAGGCCGAACTTTAAGCCCGCTCCTGCACCGCAAGGGCGCGCCGGAGAAGTGGCGGGATTACGTCATCTCCGAATACGACTATGCCACCCGCCGCGCCCGCGTCTCGCTCGGCATCGACCAGGCCGACGCGCGGCTGATCATGGTGCGCGACAAGCGCTGGAAATACGTACACTGCGAAGGCTTCCGGCCGATGCTGTTCGACCTCGAGACCGATCCGCAGGAGCTCAACGACCTCGGCGCCGATCCCGCTTACGAAGCCGAGCGCGCGCGGCTGGCCGACGCCATCTTCACCTGGGCGCGCCGGCACCACAGCCGCATCACCGTGACGCCTGAACGAGTCAATCAGATGGCCGGCCGCGAGCCGCCGGGAATCCTGATCGGCTACTGGGACGAGAAGGATTACGAAGAGGAATTCGGCAAGCCCTTCAAGCGGAGCACCGACTTGCGTTAGGCCTCGCGCTGCCGGACGCGCGGTCTATTCCGCGGCCGATATTTTCCGCACGGCTTGTGCTTCGATGTCCTGCTCGCGCGAACGGCTGCGCGTGTCGCTTGTCGGCGTTGGCTCGCCTGAGTCCGCTTTCGTTTCGAGAGCGGCGGAGCGGACCTCTTCCTCCGCCACGCTGCAGGCCAAATCGGCCAGCGCATCCAGCGTCGCCGCCTCGACAAAGCGGGCGAGCGGGATCGACAGCCCGAGCGCGGCCTCGATGCGGTTCCACAATTCGAACGACGACAGCGAGTCGAGACCGATATCTCCGAGTGGCCGTTGCGCTTCGATCTTGGCCGGTTCGAGCCGCAACACCGCCGCGATCTCCTTGCGGATGATCGCTTCCGCATGCGGGCGGCGTTGCGCGGTATCGAGCTGCGCGAGCGATTGCGCCTGTGCCGCGCCCTCCGGGCCCTGTGCGAGTGCGGCTAAGCGCGACGAACGGGCAAGCGCGGTTTCACTCGCGCGCAGGCGCGCCCAGTCCGCCGCCGCAAACGTAAGCCCAGTGGCTTCGCTCGCCAGCGCCATGCGTGCCGCCCGTAAGGCTTCGCCGTCTGCTATCGGCAGCCAGCCGGCGCTTTGCAGATAGCTGGTCATCGCCCCGCTGCGGGCGACGAAGCCGGATTCGCCGAGCATGCCGAGATTGAGACAGACGCCGGGAATGCCGTGCGCGCGCTGCGCCCGCGCCAGGCCTTCGAGGAAGGCATTGGCGCCGGCGTAATTACTCTGGCCGCGCCAGCCGAGCACCTGCGCCAGCGACGAAATCGAGAGGAAGAAGTCGAGTTCCGCGCCGCTGGAGATCGCCGCTTGCGTCAGGTTGAGCCCGCCCGCCACTTTGGGCGCGAACACTGCCGCGATGCTGTCGGGCGTCATGCGCGCGAGCGGCGCATCGTCATAAGCGACGGCGGCGTGAACGATGCCTTTGAGCGGCTTCGAGCTATTTGCCAGATCGCGCACGATGGCTTCGACTTGGTTCTTGTCGGCGACGTCGAGCGCGAGGCAGACGATGTCCTTGCCCGCCGCCTTGAGGCGGGCGATCTCGTCCGCCATCGCGTCGCGCGCCACGCCCGAACGCGAGGCCAGGATGATGCGGCCGGCGCCCGCTGCGGCAATATCCCGGCCGATGGCAAAGCAGAAGCCGGAAAGCCCGCCGGTGACGAGATAGCCGCCGTCGGGATCGAGCGCGATACCGTCGGCTGCGGCGCGCACGGCCGCGTCGGCATCGCGCATGTCGACGACGATCTTGCCGATGTGCTTGGCTTGCGCAAAGTGGCGGAACGCGTCCGTCACCCGGCTCGCCGGGAAGACGGTGAGCGGGGGTGGTGCGATCTCGCCCGATGCGAACATCGCAATCAGTTCGTCCATCAGCTCGCGGACCAGCGTCGGCCGCTCGTCGAGCAGCGCCGCAAGGTCGACCACGTGAAACGAAATATTGCGGCGGAGCGCCTTCAGCCCGAGTGAGCGGTCTTCGTAGACATCGCGCTTGCCGAGCTCGACGAAACGGCCCGAGGGAGCGAGACACGCCAGGCCTTTCTCGATGAACGGGCCGGGCAGGGCGTTGAGCAAAAGGTCGACGCCCTGGCCGCCGGTCGCCGCCAGCACCTCTTCGGCGAAATCGAGCGAGCGCGAGTCCATCGCCATGCGCACGCCGAGCGACTTGAGATAATCGCGTTTCTCCGCGCTGCCGGCGGTGGCAAAGACCGTGACGCCGAGCCGCTTGGCGAGCGCAATGGCGGCGACGCCGACGCCGCCGGCGCCGGAATGCACGAGGATGGTCTCGCCGGCGCGCAGACGCCCGAGATGACTGAGCGCGTAATGGGCGGTGAGATAGACGGAAGGAATGGCCGCCGCCTGCTCGTCGTTCAAGTTCGGCGGTACACGATAGACGCGACCGGCAGGAAGCGTCAGGTCGCGGCACAGGCTGCCGCGCGCCATGCCAAAGACGCGGTCACCCGGCGCCAAATCGCCGACATCGTCTCCAAGACCCTCGATGCTACCGGCGAATTCCAGCCCCAGCGCCGCGCCGGCTTCGTCCTTCTCCGCCTCCTTGGGCAGCAGTCCGGTCGCCGCCATGACGTCGCGGAAATTCAGGCCGGCGGCGCCGACGCGCACGCGGACGTCGCCCGCGCCGGGCGCGCCGCTGTCGCACTCCTGCCAGGCCAGCGCGTCGATGCCCTGCGGCCCCTGCGGCTTGAGCGCAAAGCTGCGATTGCGCGGCAGCCGCGCGGCGGGGCGCGCGCGCAATACAAAGTCCTTTTGCGGCTTGGCGACGAGGCGCGATACCCGCGGCTTGCCGTTGCGCACGCAGTATTCCTCGCCGCTATTCATCGACACCAGAGCAGCCGCGGTGCGCACGGGGTCGCGCAGCGTGGCATCGTCGAAATCGGCGAGAGAGATCGGCACGTCCGCGCATTCGATGGCCAGCGTACGGGCGACGCCAATGAGCGCGCTCTGCGCGAGGCCTTCCATGCCAAGGGAGTCATCGGGAGTGCGCGCCTGGCGCGTCATCATAATGACGCGCGGCGAAGCCCGACCGCTAGCGGACAAACGGATGAGCGCCTGTCCGAATGCGACGATCTGTGCCGCCGCATCGACGAGATCGGGACAGCAGGGCCACTCTTCGTCCGCCATATCGAGCGGCAGCGCATAGGCAATGGCGCTCGGGGCGCCGTGCCGTGCCGTGGCGAAGCTCTGCGTAATCGCTCGCTTGACGGCCGCGCCATCCCCGCCGTCGACAAATTCAACGTGCGCGTCCTTGGCCGCAAGCGCATCGGCGAGCACCTTCGCGCGTGCGCCGCCTGGTGCCGAGACGATGGTCCAATGCTTCGTCGCCTCGGCAATGGGCGCGGCGTCCGGCTCGACGAACGTCTCTTCGATGAAGATGGGCTCGTCCGCTGCCTGCCGCCGCGCGCCCGGCATCTCGATGGCGCGCGCGTGCAGCCCTTCGATGCGCACGCGCGTGCGGCCACTGCTATCGGCAATCGAAAGCGCAAATTCGCCGCTGCCCTCCTGCGTGTCCAGTCTGGTCGCGGCATCGACCGTCGCCGTGCGCCCCAACCGCCCGTCGATCACGATACGGTCGATGCGCTCCGGCAACAGCGGGCCGGCGACGCTATCCGGTTGCGCCATTAGTTCGGCAATGATCACCTGCAGACAGGAGTCGAGCAGGCGCGGATCGAGCGTCGCGTCATCGATGAGCGTTGCGTCGCCATCCGGCAGCCGCACTTCCGCGCGCAAGGCTCCGTTGCCACGCGCAATATGCCGGACGCCGCGGAAGCGCGGGCCGAAGCCATAGCCGATCGCTTCCGCCTTTTGATAAAGCGCATCCACATCGATCGCGTCCGGCGTGTCACCGCTCTCGATCGTGGCAAGGGTACGGTCGCGCGTATGCGCGAACAGCAGCGCTTCCGCGCGCAACACCCACGGTGCCGATCCGCCCTTATGCCGGCTCCAGATGCGCAACCGCGCGCGCTCGGCCTCATAGACCGTGCGCAGCACGACGCGGTCGTCATTGCCGATAAACAGCGCTTCCGGCAGCCGCACGTCGCGCAATTCGAGCGCGCTGTCGCCGAAGATTTCCGCGCCGGCCGCGCGCATCATGGCGATAATCGCGGCGCCCGGCAGCACCACCGACCCCATGATGCGGTGGTCGCCGAGCACGGGATAGGCGGCAAGCGACAGTTGGCTCGACCAGGTCTGGCCCGGGCTATTTTCGCGCGCGCCGAGCAATGAATAGGAAATCGTCGGAAAGAGAACCTCGCGCGCCTCTTCCGGCATCTTCCACAACGTCTCTTGCAGCCACGGCATCTGCGGCAGCGGCGCGTTGTCGTTGCTCTCGAACACGCGCGCCCAGGCGATATCGAGGCCGCTGACATAAAGCTCAGCCAGCGCCTGGTTGAAGGCGTCGAAATCGTCCTGCCCGCGCTGCAACGTGGTCGCGGCCGTGACCTGCCGGCCCTTGGCGGCGGCGCAGGCGACCGTCGGTCCCGACAGCGTGCGCGAAGGTCCGAGCTCGACAAAGCGCGCCGCTCCATCATCGAGCGCATAATCGACGGCGCGGTCGAAGCGCACCGGGTAGCGCAGATTGCGCCACCAGTAATGGGTGTCGAAGCGCGTTTCCGGCGCGCCGGTGACGGTGGAGATTACCGAAATGCGCGGCGCCTGCCACGGCTGCTCGCCGACCGCTTGCTTGAAGATGTGCTCGCCCGGCTCGAGCCAGCTCGAATGCCAGGCGAAATCGAGGTCGAGCACGCGCGTCGGAATGTTCGGATCGTGCGCGGCAATAACGGCGATCAGCCGCTCGATGGCGGGACGTTCGCCGCTCACCGTCACCATGGTCGGCGAATTATAGGCGCCGATCTCGACCGATCCGTCGTCGGGAAGAAACCGGGCGAGCGCTTCGGCGCCGAGCCCGATCGCCGCCATGCCGCCGATGCGGTCGATATGGCCGCGGATCAGACCGCGCTCGTCGACCAGATGGGCAACGTCCTCGAGCGCTATGGCGCCGGCAAGATAGGCGGCGGTCACTTCGCCGAAGCTGTGGCCGATGACCATGTCTGGCACGACACCGACCGACTTCCACACTTCGGCGAGGCCCGCCTGTAGCGCGAACATGACGGCGGGGGTCACTGCCGGATCGTGTAGCCGGCTCGCGCTCTCGTCGGCCGCCAGCGCCTCGACGACCGACCAGCCGGCGCCGGGCGCAAACAGCGCGTCGAACTCTTCGACGAAGCGGCGGAACACCGGATGGCCGTTGAGGAAGCGCCGTCCCATGTTCCAGAACTGGCCGCCTTGCCCGGTGCAGGTGAAGACGAGCTTGCCCGCGTTGTTTCGCGCGCTGCCTTTGACGATCATCGCCGGCGCGCGCTTGTCCGGCTTCGGCCAGTCGCGTCCGTCGGCGAGCGCAGTCAGCTTTTCGGCGAGGTCGATGTTATCGCGCGCCATCACTACGGCGCGTTGATCGAAATGGTCGCGCTGGCGGACGAGCGAAGCGCCTAAGGTCGCGAGCGGCACATGACATAATGAGCCGCCTTCGCTGACGGCCTCTGCCAACGCGCGCGCCCAGATGGCCAGATGCGCGGGTGTCGGTGCCGACAGGGGAATGGGTGTCAGCTCGGGGACGCGCGCGGGGGCGAGGCGCGCGATGCTGGCGCGGCGGGCAGGGGCTCCGTACCGCGAGAGCAGGGCGCAGGCATTGGTGCCGCCGAAGCCGAAGGAATTAACCAGCGCGTGCGCGGGTGCATCGCGGTCGAGCGCCACAGCGCGCTTGACGACGTCTATGTTCAAGGCATCGAACGGAATGCGTTCGTTCGGCGTGTTGAAATTGATGCTCGGCGGAATCTCCCCGCGCGCGAGCACCAGCGCGGTCTTGATCAGGCCGGCGATGCCGGCGGCCGGCTCGAGATGGCCGATGTTGCACTTCACCGAGCCGATGGGCAGGGGGCCTCGTTCATGCGCCCGGCCGAACACTTCGCCGATGGCGTCGGCTTCGATCGGATCGCCGAGCGGCGTGCCGGTCCCGTGCGCTTCCACGTAGGCGACTTCGTCGGCGCCGATGCCGGCCTTGGCGACGGCTTCCTGCAGCATCGCCTTTTGCGCCGCCGGGTTGGGCGCAGTGATGCTGTCGGTGCCGCCATCCTGGTTGACCGCGGTCGACTTGATGACCGCGTAGATGCGATCGCCGTCGCGCAGTGCATCCTCGAGCCGCTTGAGCAAGACGATGCCGGCGCCTTCGCCGCGCACGAAACCGTCGGCGTTCGAGTCGAAGGCCGCGATGCGGCCAGCGCGCGAGAGCATATGCGCGCGGCAGAAGGTCATGAACATGCGCGGGTCGAGCAGGACATTGACGCCGCCCACCAGCGCAACGTCCGCCGTCTCCTCGCGCAGCGCGCGGCAGCCGATGTCGAGCGCGACCAGCGACGACGAGCAGGCGGTATCGACGCCGAGACTGGGTCCGCGCAGGTCGAACGCGTTTGAAAGACGGTTGGCGACGATGCTCAGCGCGGTGCCGGTGCCGGCCTGGATGTCGGCAACGCCGGTTTCGAAGCGTTGCAGCAGGCTGTAATCGGTGTTGGAGACGCCGATGAACACGCCGGTGCGCCCTTCGCGCAACTGCTTGAGCGGCATGTTCGCGTCTTGCGCGGCCTCAAAGGCGATCTGCAGCAGGAGGCGTTGCTGCGGGTCCATGGCTTCGGCTTCGCGCCGCGACAGGCCGAAGAAGTCGGGATCGAACGACGCGATATCGTCGAGGAAGCCACCCCATTTTGAATAGGAGCGGAAGGGATTGTCCGGCGTCGGATCGTAGAAGCCGTCGAGGCTCCAGCGGTCGGCGGGGATCTCGCGGATCGCGCTTCTGCCGGCGGCGAGCAGCGACCAGAACGAGCCCGGGTCGGCCACGCCGCCGGGAAAGCGGCAACCCATTCCGATAATGGCGATCGCGGTCAAGACGGCTTCCTCGGCGGCTGCCTCATATTCGGATTATGCTATGCTTTCGCTCACTCTATGCAGCGACCGCCACCATGACCGCAAGTGGCCCTCCCGCGCGGCGCGGTTTCCCTGCAATTTCAATACCCTGACCCTTCACCATTTTATTTCGCCGGATGCCCGCATAGGCTTCCTGCGCCGGCATGTCTGAAGCCGAGCTACGGTCAGGCGCGATCAGGAGGCGGCTGCCATGCTCCGCGACACAGTGGGTCCCACCTTGGCTGCGGCACTCTTGGCTCTGGTCGCGGCGGCCTCTGGCTGCCGCGCGGCGCCCGTCGCTTGCCCCAATGATATCGGCCAATTCAGTCCGAAGAACGGTGACATTTTCATCGCCTCGGCGGCAAATCCCCTGCGGCGGATCCGCGACCTCGCCGGCGGCGTGGCGCCGTCGATCTCGCTGAAGCCGGACGATCATATCTCATTCTATTATTTCGCCGCGCCCGACGCATTGTCCGCGCCGATGGTGTTCGCGCTCATCCGCGCCTACAAAATTCGCGCCGATCACTCGACCTCGCTGGACCCGGGCGACGTCTGGGTTTCGAATTCATTGTCGGAGCACAAGAAAGTACCGGCCACCGACTACAATTATTTCCACAACGACAAGCGCCTCGGACCGAATATCCTGCGCACCAAATTTCACATGAAGTTTTATGACGTCTTTTACAAGCTGGACAACAGCTACGACGATCTCGACGATCCTGGCGTCTATGCGCTGCCCAAGGGCACGGAATTCAACGGCTACAAGGCGCGCATGCAGCGAATAAAGGGCTTCCCGCAGGGCGGACGTTGCGTGGTCTTCGAGCTGTTCCGTAGGAAGACATTCGCCGCCGCGCTCGACTTCTTCTCGCTCTCGCTGGTGGCGCTTGCCGACGACCGCGATCGTCCCAACGACCGGGTGTCGTTCACGGTCAAATTCGCGGCTTCGCCCTGATGTTCGACAGCCTCAAATCGATCGTCGGCGGCTTGAACATCTTCGACCTGCGCGCGCCGGCGCAGTTTCGCTTCTATTCGATCCACGGATTTGCCATCTATCTTCTGAGCTACGCCCTGGTCGTGATTTACGACACGCTGTTCACCGACAAATGCATCAACGCCGTCGCCTCCGGCTGGCAGGACATCGCCAAGCAGTGCGGACTGAGCGCGGGCGCCATCGTCTTTCCCTTCTTCTACATGCTCGGCGCTTATGTCGTGATCAGCCTGTTCAAACGGACGGATTGGTCGGCGGACGCCGTCTTCAACAACTTGAGCCTGTTGATCGTGATCGAGGCGCTCGTGACGGGGCTCGTCTACCAGTTCGGTCTGGTGCGGGCGGTCCAGGGCTGCCCGCTCTGTTACTTCATCGCGCTCGGCGTGCTTGCCGTCGCGGCGCTCGGCGCAATCTCGGTGCTGGCGGAGCGCCACGCGCGGCCGCCGCAGTGGACGCTCGCGATGGGCTTGCGCGCCTCGCCCGGCATTGTGCGTTTGACGGCGATCTATGTCGTGCTCAGCATGCTCTTTTTTATCGTGCCGTACGCGGTCAAGTTTGGCCTGACGCCCTAGTCGCTCGCCAGCACCACCGCGCAGGTGGTGACGATGTCGTTTTCGCTGGCGCCGCGCGACAGATCGCTGATCGGCTTGGCGAAGCCCTGCAGGAACGGCCCGATGGCGGTGGCGCCGCCCAGCCATTGCGTCAGCTTGTAGCCGATATTGCCGGAATCGAGATCGGGGAAGATCAGCACATTGGCTTGGCCAGCGACCGCGCTCGGCTCCTTCACCTTCTTAGCGGCGACGTCGGGCACCAGCGCGGCATCGGCCTGGAACTCGCCGTCGGCGGCAAGCGACGGCTCGCGCTCGTGCACCAGCGCCAGTGCTTGGCGCACCTTGTCGATGTGCGCGTGTTGCGCGCTGCCCTTGGTCGAGAACGACAGCATGGCGACGCGCGGGCTTTCGCCGAGCAGCGCTTGGGCGCTGCGCGCCGAGGCAATGGCGATGTCGGCCAGTTCGCCGGCGTCCGGGTCGGCATTGACCGCGCAATCGGCGAACACGAAGGAGCGTGCACCGGCCCCAAGGAAATTCGGCACCACCATGAGAAAATAGCTCGACGGCAGGCCGACCTTCTCGGCCAGGCCCACGGTCATCAAGCCGGCTTCGATCACCCGCCGGGTCGGATTGGCGGCGCCCGCGACCATGGCGTCGGCGTCGCCCTGGCGCAGCATCATGCCACCGAAATAGAGCGGCTTGCTGACAAGCCGCGTCGCCATCGCCGGCGTCATGGAATCGCGCGTTGCCGCAAGTGCGGCGCCGTAGGTGTGCAGCCGTGCGTCCTTGCGCGCATCGACGAGTTCAATCCCATCAAGCGAGACGTTGAGGGTCTTGGCGGCTTCATGAATGACGTTCGTCTCGCCGATCAGAATGGGCTGCGCGATTTTCTCATGTGAAAGGCGAGCCGCGGCCGCAACAATGCGCGCGTCCTCGCCTTCCGGCAAAACGACTTTGCGATGGCGACGACGTGCGATATCAAACAACCTATCAAGTAAGTCCATTCATCTCACCACGTGAGAAAACGCCGACCGAGACGAGGCCATCAATGACCGAAACCGCCGAAGCGATCAAGATTCAACGCGGGCTGAGAGGCGTCTATTTCGACCGTTCGCCGTGCACTTTTATCGACGGCAAGGCCGGCGATCTGCGCTACCGCGGCTATTCGATTCACGATCTCGCCGAGAAATCGAGCTTCGAGGAAGCCGCCTATCTGCTGCTGCACGACGATCTGCCGAATGCGCAGCAGCTTGCCACGTTCGATGCCGAGCTCAAGGCCGCGCGCAAGCTGCCGCAGCCGATTTACGACATCATTCGCGCGACCAAGTCGGCGCATCCGATGGACGTGTTGCGCACGGCGGTGTCGGCGCTTGCCGCCTTCGATCCCGAGACCGCGGACAATTCGCACGAGGCCACCTTGCGCAAGGGTGTGCGGCTTTCTTCGCAGGTACCCATGATCGTCGCCGCGCATTCGCGCATCCGCGACGGGCTCGAGCCGGTGACGCCCGACAATTCGCTCGGCCACGCCGGCAATCTGTTGTGGATGCTGCGCGGCGAGAAACCGAGTGCCGACGCCACCGAATTGATCGACCGCGATCTCATCCTGCACGCCGAGCACGGCTCTAATGCATCCTCCTTCGCCGCGCGCGTTGTGATCGGCACCGACGCCAATCTGCATGCCGCGATCACCGCCGCCATCGCGGCGCTGTCGGGGCCCGCCCATGGCGGCGCCGCCGAGGACGTCATGAAGATGGCGGAGGAGATCGGCGATCCCGCCCGCGCCGCCGACTACGTGAAAGAGCAGCGCAAGGCCGGCGTTCCCATCACCGGCTTCGGCCATCGCGTCTATCGCGCCGAGGATCCGCGCGCGCGCCACATGCGTGCCGGCGTCGAGCGGTTGTCGAAGGAGATGGGACAGCCGAAGTGGTACGAGATCCTGCAGGCGGTTGTGCAGGCGATGGCGCCTTACGCGCGCCACGGCGTCAACGTGAACGTCGATTTCTATTCCGGCGTCGTCTACCACCTGCTCGGCGTCAAGCGTGACCTGTTCGTGCCGCTGTTTGCCATCGGCCGGGTGCCGGGCTGGGTGGTGCAGGTGCTCGAGCAGCTCGACAACAACATCCTGATCCGGCCGCTCACCCTCTACAACGGCCCGGAGCTGCGCACCTACCGGCCGATCGCCGAGCGCTAGCGCGTGATCCCGAAAATACCTGTCCCCGACCTGATCGGGGACGGGGCCGGCTTTCGATGCGCAGACAGGGTGTTGGGAGCAGCCAGCGCTTCGATTTGATCGGAGCAGAAAATTTCCTATCAAATCTCACTAAATGAGACGTTGGGTCGCAAAATCTGATTGCGGCCTCGGGGTACTTTTGCTTATCATCAAGGTAAGAAAAATAGTCCCATTCTGTGAGACTTTAGCGATCGGCAACAAAGCCGACGCGATGAGGGAGGAGATATAAAATGACGATCATGCGCAGGCTCACTGTTTTCGGCGTTGCGCTCTCGATGGGTTTATCCGTCGGGGCGATGTCGGCGCAGGCCGCTTATCCGGACCATCCGATTAACTTCATCGTGCCGTGGGGCGCCGGCGGCGGCGCCGACGTGCTGGCGCGTACCTCCGGCAAGATCATGTCGCAGGACCTCGGCGTCTCCGTGCCGGTGATCAACGTTCCAGGCGCGACCGGCATGACCGGGATGACGAAGCTTCTGACGTCGCCAGCCGACGGCTATTCCATGGCCGTGCTGATCGGCGACACCTACGCGCTGCTGGCCGGCGCGCACCCGGCGTTCAGCGCCGACAAGGTGATCCCACTCGCGATCATGATTCAGCAGCCCTCGGGCCTGTGGGTGAATGCCAAGCGGCCGTGGAAGACTTGGCAGGAATTTGCCGCGGCGGCGAAGAAAAAGACAATGAAGGTCGCCGAGCTCGGATTCGGGAGCGCCGACGACATCACCGTGAGCTATCTGAAGACCAAGGGCCTCAAGCTCGAGGGTATCCCCTACGCCAAGCCCGGCCTGCGCTACACTTCGATTCTCGGCAATAACGCCGACGCGCTTTACGAGCAGACAGGCGACGTGCGCAGCTACTTCGACGGCGGCAAGATTCGGCCGCTCATCTTCTTCTATCCGCACCGGCTCAAGTTGCCGCAATTCAAGAACGTCCCGGCCGGCCCGGAGTTCGGCATTGACGTCACGCTGCCGCAGTTCCGCGCCATCGTGGTCAAGGCCGGTACCGATCCGAAGATCGTCAAGCGGTTATCCGATGAGCTCGGCAAGGTGGCGCACACCTCGGAATTCAAGGCCTATCTCGACAAGCAATATGCCGACCCTGACAGCTACGTGTCCGCGGACGATGCGCGAAAGTTCATGGATTCGTGGCTGCAGCAGGCCAAGAAGTTCCGCAAAGAGACCAAGATGGGCGCCAAGTGACGCCGGGCTCGACCATATCGCCGGTTCGCCGGCTGCAGGCAGCGCTTCCTTACGTGGTGGTGTTTGCGGTCGGCATCTTCCTCTTCTACGTGGCCGGCCAATTCGACTTCGAGCAGGTGTCGGGGCGTATTGGTCCCGGCGCTTGGCCGCAACTGATCCTGGTCCTCATGTTGGCGACCGCGCTTTGGGGCATCGTCTCCAGCGCCATCAAGGCCGGTCAGCCGGAGGTGATCGACCAAACCGAGGCTGAGGACGCCGAGGAGTTTGTGCGGCCGCCAGAGATTTATCCTTGGATGGTGTGGCTCGCGGTGGTGACCACCGTCGTCTACCTCGTGCTGCTGCCAATCTTCGGCTTCTTCCTGTCGACGATCGTTTACAGTGCCGCGCTCATGTATCTCGGTCACTTCCGCCGGCCGCTGGTGGTCGCGGGCATGAGCGTCGCAATCGCTTTTGGCTTCATGTTCGTCTTCATGCGTGTCGTCTACGTCGCGCTGCCGCTCGGCGTGCCACCTTTCGAGCAAATCTCATACGGGCTCATGGCTGCCATGGGCGTGCACTGAGGGCGATGTTGTGATCCTGACCAACCTGGCTCACGGCTTCCTGCAGGTCTTCCAGCCTTTCGACCTGCTCATGCTATTCGTTGGCTTGGTGGTCGGCATGGCGGTGTCCATCATGCCGGGCCTCGGTCTGGTGATGGGCGTCGTGCTCGCCTTGCCCTTCACCTACAAGATGCAGATTGAGCCGTCGGTCATCCTGCTGACGGCCATCTATTTCTCCGGCACCTATGCCGGCTGCTTCACGGCCATCCTCTACCGAATTCCCGGAGAGCCGATGGACGTACCGATGCTGTGGGACGGCTATACCATGGCGTCACGGGGCCAGCCGGCAAAGGCGCTCGGCTGGGCGCTGGTCGCCGCCCTCATCGGCGGCCTGGTCTCGTCCGCCGTCATGGTACTGCTCGCCGATCCGATGAGCGAGCTGGCGCTCAAATTCGACTCTCCCGATTATTTCGCGGCGGTGTTTTTCGGCCTTACCACGGTGGTGGCGCTGGCCGGCAAATCGATGGTCAATTCGTTGATCAGCCTTTGCGTCGGCCTGCTGGTCGCTACCGTCGGCATCGACAGCATCTACGGCACGCCGCGCTTCACCTTCGGAGTGCCGATCCTGCAGGACGGTGTTCAACTGGTCGAGGTGCTGGTCGGCATGTACGGTCTCGGCGAGGTGCTGTCGCGCATCGGCGAAGGCCTGCGGGTCAGCCAACTGGAAGGCGCGTCGAAGAAGGTGTCGACGCAGTTTCCCAGACTGCGTGAGCTCCTTGCGATCAAGAGCACGCTGTTTCGCAGCACGATCCTCGGGACGCTGCTCGGCATTGTGCCGGGCGCCGGTGCCACGATCACGGCCTTCATCTCCTACGGCGTCGAGAAACAATACGGCAAGCGTCGGCAACAGTTGGGTACCGGCTTGCCGGAAGGCATCGTGGCGCCACAGATCGGCGCCACCGCGTCGGTCGCCGGCCACATGATTCCGCTGCTCACGCTCGGGCTGCCCGGCAGCGGCGCGACGGCGGTGATCCTCGCCGCGTTCCTGCTGCACGGCGTGCAGCCGGGGCCGATGTTGCTGGAGGACCCGTCTTCGACGCTCCTGGTCTATTCCATTCTCGCCTCGATGTTCGTGAGCGTCATCGGCATGTGCATCCTCGGCTTCTTCTGGATCCGGGTGGTGATCAAGGTGCTGACTATCCCCCAGGGCCTGCTTTCGGCGATCGTGGTGATGTTCTGCCTGGTCGGTGCCTACGCCAACCGCAACAATATGTCCGACGTCTGGATGATCGTGATCTTCGGCGTGCTCGGATATCTCTTCGAAAAGTTTCGTTTCCCGATCTCGCCGATGGTGCTGGGCGCGATCCTCGGTCCCACCGGGGAGACCGCCTTCATGCGCAGCATGATCAGCGCCAACAACGACTGGACCGTCTTCTTCCGCGGCCCCATCAGCGGCACGCTGATGGTCGCTTCTTTGATTGCGCTCAGCTATCCCCTGCTGCGCGGGGTTTGGAATGCTAGGAGTCGTGGACAGGTCGTCGCCACGGCGGGCAACCGACAATGAACGGGTAGATCATGCGCACCAACATCGACCTCGAACCGAAGTCCGTTGACGCGGGAGGCATCCCGACCGCGACGCCGCGTTTGGCGCGACGTGAACGCCAAGCGGGTGGCCGCTCCTCCGGTCCGAGAGCGCCGCGCCCCAAGAAGCTCGGTGCCACGGCGCGCTCCTTCGCCATCCTCGAACACGTCGCGGCATCGTCCGCGCCGGTGGACGTGATCGACATCATCGACAATCTGAAGCTGCCGAAGGCGACCGCCTACCGGCTGGTCGATTGGTTCGTCATTCACGGCTATCTTTCGCGCGAGCCCGGTCGCAAGCGGCTGATCGTCGGGCCCAAGCTCGCCAATCTGGCCTTCGGCGCGCTGTCGTGCTCGATGCGCTACGACGCGCCTCATATGGTGCTGCAGCGCCTGGTGCGTGGCCTCAACGAGACCTGCAACATCGGCACGCTGCTCAACGGCGAGGTGGTCTATCTCGACCGCGTGGAAGCCGACGACTGGCCATTGCGGCTGCATTACACGACCGGCTCGCGCGTGCCGCTGCATTGCAGCGCGATCGGCAAGCTGTTCCTGTCGCTGGCGCCGGCGCCGCGCCGCCAGCGGCTGTTGCAGAGCCTGGAGCTGGCGCGCTTCACCGAACACACCATCACCGAACGCGGGCAGCTCGAGGCCGAGCTGCGGCAGGTCCGCAAGGACCAGGTGGCGTTCGACCGCGAGGAATATCTGATCGGTGTCGTCTGCGCCGCGGTGCCGGTAATCGGTCGCAACGGCAGCATTCTGGCCGCGCTCGCGGTGCAGGCGCCGGAAGCGCGCATGAACGTCGAGGCCGCGACCGGCTATCTGCCGATCCTGCGCCGCGCCGCCGGCGAGCTCGCCGAGATCTTCGAGGCGAAAGCCTGACCGCCGCAATTGGGGGCGAAAAGATTCCGATGACAGTCAAGTTGGGTATTTAAAAAGGAACTACCTCGATGAAGATGACGACTGAAGAAGCCTTCGTGAAGGTGTTGCAGATGCACGGCATCGAGCATGCCTTCGGCATCATTGGATCGGCTTTCATGCCGATCTCCGATCTTTTCCCCGCGGCTGGCATCACCTTCTGGGACGTGGCGCATGAATGCAACGGCGCGCTGATCTGCGACGGCTACACCCGTTCGACCGGCAAGATGGCGATGGCGATCGCGCAGAACGGTCCAGGCATCACCAATTTCGTCACGCCGATCAAGACCGCCTACTGGAACCATACGCCGATGCTGCTGGTGACGCCGCAGGCCGCCAACAAGACCATGGGGCAGGGCGGCTTCCAGGAAGTCGAGCAGATGGCGCTGTTCCGCGACATGGTCTGCTACCAGGAAGAAGTGCGCGATCCGTCGCGCGTGGCTGAAGTGCTCAACCGCGTCATCAGCAAGGCCAAGCGCCTGTCGGCGCCGGCGCAGATCAACATCCCGCGCGATTTCTGGACGCAGGTGATCGACATCAACTTGCCGCAGATCATCGAGTTCGAGCTGCCGTCCGGCGGCGCCCATGCCATCTCGGAAGCGGCCAAGCTGCTGTCGTCGGCCAAGTTCCCGGTGATCCTGTCGGGCGCCGGCGTCGTCATCGGCAACGCTATTCCCGAATGCGTGGCGCTCGCCGAAAAGCTCGACGCGCCGGTCTGCAACAATTACCAGCACAACGACAGCTTCCCCGGCAGCCACCCGCTCGCGGTTGGGCCGCTCGGCTACAACGGCTCCAAGGCCGGCATGGAGCTGGTCGCCAAGGCCGACGTGGTGCTGGCGTTGGGCACCCGGCTCAATCCGTTCTCGACCTTGCCGGGCTACGGCATCGACTACTGGCCGAAGGACGCCAAGATCATCCAGGTCGACATCAATGCCGACCGCATCGGCCTGACCAAGCCGGTCACCGTCGGCATCTGCGGCGATGCCAAGCTGGTGGCGAAAGCCATCCTCGAGCAGCTCGCGCCGACCGCCGGCGATGCCGGCCGCGCCGACCGCAAGGCGCTCATCCACCAGACCAACTCGCGCTGGCTGCAGGCGCTGTCCAGCATGGACCACGAGGACGACGACCCGGGCACCACCTGGAACGCGGATGCCCGCAAGCGCGACGCCGACCGCATGTCGCCGCGCCAGGCCTGGCGCGCCATCCAGGCCGGCCTGCCCAAGGACGCCATCATCACCAGCGACATCGGCAACAACTGCGCCATCGGCAACGCCTATCCGATGTTCGACGAGGGCCGGAAATATCTGGCGCCCGGCCTGTTCGGGCCGTGCGGCTACGGCTTCCCGGCGATCATCGGCGCCAAGATCGGCAATCCCGATACGCCTTGCGTCGGCTTTGCCGGCGACGGCGCCTTCGGCATCTCCATGAATGAGATGAGCTCGGTCGGGCGCGAGGAATGGCCCGGCGTGACCATGGTGATCTTCCGCAACTACCAATGGGGCGCCGAGAAGCGCAATTCGATCCTCTGGTACGACAACAACTTCGTCGGCACCGAGCTCGATCCGCATCTCAGTTATGCCAAGGTGGCGGTGGCCTGCGGGCTGAAAGGCGTGCAGGTGAAGACGCAGGCCGAGCTGACGGAGGCGCTGCGCCAGTCCTGCGAGGACCAGAAGAAGCGCATCACCACCTTCATCGAGGTGCTGCTGAACCAGGAACTGGGCGAGCCCTTCCGCCGCGACGCCATGAAGAAGCCGAACGTGGTCGCCGGTATCAAGCGCGAGGACATGCGGCCGCAGAAGGTCGCTTGAGGAACGCGTGTTGTTTGAACAACGCCACATACCATCCGTTCGTCCCCGCGAAAGCGGGGACCCAGCGCTAGAAACGCCAAGGTCCGAGTGCGTGGTGCTGGATTCCCGCTTGCGCGGGAATGAGCGGAGTGCGGTGAGCTTGATGGAGTGAAAGAACGATGACAGTCGCTGTGAAGGCCCCGCTCGACGCCAATATCACGTCGGTGGTCGACGACATGGTTCGCCGCGCGCGCGCCGCCATGGCCGAGTTCGGCAAGGCGGATCAGGCGCGCGTCGACGAGGCGGTCACCGCGCTCGCCTGGGCGCTCTACAATCCGGCGCACGCCCAGGAACTGGCCGAGCTCGCGGTCGCCGACACCAAGCTCGGCAACGTGCCCGACAAGATCATCAAGAAGACGCGCAAGACCTTCGGCACCTTGCGCGATCTGTTGCGGGTCAAGACCGTCGGCATCATCGAGGAAGACAAGGCGAAAGGCATCGTCAAGTACGCCAAGCCGGTCGGCGTGGTCTGCGCCATCACGCCGTCGACCAACCCGGGCGCCACGCCCGTCAACAAGGCGATGATGGCGATCAAGGGCGGCAATGCCGTCATTATCGCGTCCTCGCCCGCCGGCATGAAGACCACCGGCAAGACCGTCGATTACATGCGCGCCGAACTGAAGAAGATCGGCCTGCCGGAAGACCTGGTGCAAATCCTGCCGCCGCCGGCGTCCAAGGACATGACGCAGGCGCTGATGAAGGCGGCCGATCTGGTGGTCGCCACCGGCTCGCAGGACAATGTCCGCCGCGCCTATTCGAGCGGGACGCCGGCGATCGGCGTGGGCTTGGGCAACGTGCCCGTGATCGTCGACGAGACCGCCGATCTCGATGACGCGGCTGCCAAGATTTGCGCCTCCAAGATCTTCGACAATTCGACCTCCTGCTCGTCGGAGAATTCGGTCATCCTGGTCGATGCCATCTACGACCAGGCCATCGCCGCGCTCGAGCGCGTCGGCGGTTACATGGCCTCGGCCGAGGAGAAGACGAAGATCCAGGCCGCGCTCTGGCCCGACGGCAAGCTCAGCCGCTATCTGATCGCGCGCGACGCCGACGTGCTGGCGCGCGGCTGCGGTCTGCCGGCGGAAGCGGAAGCCAAGAAGTTCTTCATGGTCGAGGAAACCGGCGTCGGCCGCGAGCATCCGTTCTCCGGCGAGAAGCTGTCGCTGGTCCTGACCGTCTACCGCGCCAAGGATTTCGAGGACGCGATCGCGATCTCGCATGCCATTCTCAATTATCAGGGCCGAGGCCATTCGGTCGGCCTGCACACCAAGGACATGAGCCGCGGGCGCACGCTCGCCGAATGCTCCGACGTGGTGCGCGTGCTGATCAATCAGGCGCACACTTTCGGCAACGGCGGCGGTTTCGATAACGGGCTGAACTTCACCCTCAGCATGGGTTGCGGCACTTGGGGCGGCAATTCCATCACCGACAACCTGAACTACACGAACTTCATCAACATCACCCACCTCGTCACCACCATTCCGGAAGACAAGCCGAGCGAGCAAGACCTGTTCGGCGCGTATTGGAAAAAGTACGGGAAATAGTTCTGGTGTCGTCCCCGCGAAGGCGGGGACCCGGTACGCCGTGGTCTTTGATAGCGCGCGGCGTACTGGATCCCGGGTCTCGCTTCGCTCGCCCGGATGACAGCAGAGGATGCGGCGAACGCATCGAACGACGGACCAAACACAATGAACTTCGAAGAACACGCGGCGAAATCGCTGATCCTGATGCCCGCCGAGATCCCCGTGCCGCGCGGGGTGCTCTGCACCAGCGCGGCGGAAGCCGCCAAGGCGGCGCAACAAATCGGCCCCTGCGTGGTCAAGGCGCAGGTGCCGACCGGCAAGCGCGGCAAGGCCGGCGGCATCAAGCTCGCCAACAGCCCTGCGGAAGCCGAGCGGGTGGCCGGCCAGATCCTCGGCATGACGATCGGTGATTACACGGTCGAGCGCCTGCTGATCGAGGAGCAGGGCAAGATCGAGCGCGAGTTCTACGCCGCCGTGCTGCACGACACCGCCGCGCGCAAGCCGCTGATCCTGTTCTCCACCGAAGGCGGCATGGATATCGAGGAGATCGCCGCCGAAAAGCCGCAGGCGATCCGCCGGCTGCTGGTCGAGATCGGCGGTGCGCCGACGTCGCACGACATCGCCGACATGCTCGCCGGCCTCGATCTCGGCGATGCCGAGGCGCAGATCGCCGACATCCTCGAAAGGCTTTACGCCGCTTACCGCGCGCGCGACGCCGAGCTCTTGGAGATCAATCCGCTGGCGCTGCTCGCCGACGGCCGGGTGGTGGCGCTCGATTGCAAGTTCGTGCTCGACGATGCCGCTGTCTATCGCCAGGCGCAGATCGCGCCGCACGGCTCGCCCGGCGCCATGACCGAGCTGGAGCGGCGCGGGGCCGAGGCCGGCCTCAAGCTCATCCAGCTTGACGGCAATGTCGGCGTGCTCGCCAACGGCGCCGGCCTCACCATGACCACCATGGATGTGATCAGCCATTTCGGCGGCCGGCCGGCCAACTTTCTCGAGATCGGCGGCGAGGCCTACACCAAGGCCGAGATCGCGCTCGATCTGGTGCTGTCCAATCCCGGCGTCAAAAGCCTGGTGATCAATTTCTGCGGCGCCTTCGCCCGCACCGACGTGATGGCCGATGGCGTGGTGAAGGCTTGGGCTAAGTTGAAACCGAAGGTGCCGGTGTTCTTCTCCATCCACGGCACCGGCGAGGACGAAGCGGTGGCGCTGGTGCGCCAGCAGCTCGGCATCGAACCCTACGATTTCATGGAAGACGCCATCCAGGCGGCGGTGAAGGCAGCGCAATGATTGTTCGTAAAAATGACCGCGTGATCGTGCTCGGCATCACCGGCAAGCAAGGCACGTTCTGGACCGAGAAGATGATCGCCTACGGCACCAATGTGGTGGCCGGGGTCCATCCCAAGGGGGCGGGCGAAGATCATGTCGGCGTGCCGGTGTTCGCCTCCACCGCGGAGGCGGTCAAAGCGGTCGGCGGCGACGTCGCGGTCATGTTCATCCCGCCGCCGATGGCGAAGGACGCCGCGGTGTCGGCGGCCGAAGCCGGCGTCAAGCTCCTGGTGGTGCTCACCGAACACATCCCGGCGCAGGACGTGATGGCGATGCATGCGGCTGCCGCCAGGCACGGCACGCGCATCGTCGGCCCCAACACCGCCGGCCTGGTGACGCCGGGCCAATGCTTCGTCGGCATCATGCCGGCCTTCGTGCCGAGCGTATTCGCGCCCGGCCGCGTCGGCGTGATCTCGCGCAGCGGCAGCCTCGGCACGCTGGTCTGCCTCAACCTCACCCGCGCCGGTCTCGGCCAATCGGCCTTCATCGGTATCGGCGGCGATCCCATGCTCGGCACCACGACCACGCAGGCGCTACAGGCGTTGGACAACGATGCCGGCACCGACGCCATCGTCATCGTCGGCGAGATCGGCGGCGGCATGGAAGAGGCGGCCGCCGAGTACGCGAAGAAGGTGCGCAAACCGATGGTCGCCTTCATCGCCGGCGCCGCGTCGCCGCCGGGCAAGAAGATGGGGCATGCCGGCGCCATCGTCACCGGCAACGCGGGGAGCTATGCGGGCAAGCGCAAGGCGCTGGAAGCGGCAGGTGTCACGGTCGTCGACACGCCCGCCCAGATCGCGCCTGCGATCGCTGCCGGGTTGAAAGACGCCGCTGCGTCAAGCCGCGGCGCAATAGCGTATTCGCATCTCCCTCTCCGCAACGGGGAGAGGGAGCGCGCTACGCTCGCCGCATTGCTTCAGCTTAGAACGAACCGCCTGGAAATTCCCACATGCCGCCGCCTAAGCGGTGCGCACCGGCCGCGGCTCGCTAACTTTGGTGACGATGCTGAGGAACGCTTGCGCGGCCTTGGACTGATAGCGCTCGTGGTGACGCACCACGAGGAATGGGCGCGTCGGCAACTTGAACGTCATCGCCACCAGCGTGCCGGCGCGCAGTGCCGCTTCCACCACCAGTTCCGAGATCGCGGTCACGCCGGCGCCGGCTTCGATGGCGGAGCGCACGGCTTCGTTGGTCGGCAGTTCGAGCGCGACCTTCAGCGCCTTCGGCGATACTCCCCGGCCGGCGAGGAACGCTTCGAACTCCGAGCGCGTGCCGGAGCCCGGCTCGCGCAGCACCCACTCGCCGTCGGCAATGTCCCGCTCTGTCAGGCGTTTCTTGCGGGCCCACGGATGATCGGCGGCAACGACGACGACCAGCCGGTCGTGGTCGATGGTGCTTTGCAGGAGGGCCGCATCCTCGACACGGCCCTCGACGAAGCCGAGCTCGGCGTCGCCGTCATGCACGGCTTTGGCCACCTGGGCGGTGTTGCCGACCGTGAGCTTGATGTCGATCTGCGGATGGGCGCGGCGGAAGGCGACCAGGCGCGGCGGCAGCCAGTAGCTGGCAATGGTCTGGCTGGCCTGGACGCTGAGCGTGCCGCGCTTGAGGCCGGTCAGTTCCGAAAGCGCGAGTTCCGCTGCGGCGGCGCGGGCGAGGACTGCCCGGGCCTCATTCAGGAACAGCCGGCCTTCGGCGTTCAATTCGATGCGGCGGCCGACCCGGTCGAACAGCGCCACGCCGTACTGGTTCTCGAGGGCGGCGACGGCGGCGCTGACGGCGGACTGGGTCAGGCGCAGCGTCTCGGCCGCGCGGGTCACATGCTCACATTCGGCGACGGCGACAAAGATGCGGAGCTGCTCAAGCGTCATGCCTCAAGAATAGACGGTCAGCTTCACCAGCACGAGTGCGAAGATGGCGATAAAGAGCCACGCGGCCGCGGCCAGCGCCAGGGGCTTCAGCCCTTCGGCCTTGAGCTTGCGGAAGTCGGTCTCGATCCCCATGGCCGCCAGCGCCATGGACAGCAGGAAGGTGGTCACGACCGCGATCCAGGCCTTGGGGGCGGCCGGGATGGTGACGACGCTGTTGAGGATCACCAGGGCGACGAAGCCGAGCACGAACCAGGGCATGGGCGGCGCGGCGCGGGAGCCGCTGTCGGTGGTATGGGCGGCGCGGCGCATGGCGACTAGGCCGAGGGTGATGACGACCGGGGCCAGCATCATGACACGGGTGAGCTTGGCCACGGTGCCGATCTCGCCGGCATGGGCGCCGTCCTGGAAGGCGGCGGCGACGACCTGGGCGATCTCGTGGATCGAGGCGCCGGTCCACAGGCCGAAGGCTTGCGGATTGAGGTGCAGCAGGCCCGGCAGCAAGGGGTAAAGGAACATCGAGAGCGAGCCGAACACAGTGACGCAAGCCACCGCATAGGCCACGTCCTCGTCGCGGCCGCCGGTCACCGTATTGGTCGCGATCACCGCCGATGCACCACAGATCGAGGTGCCGGCCGCGATCAGCTCGGCGACTTTGCGGTCGACGCCCATCAGGCGGCCGAGCCACTTGGTGAAGACGAAAGTCGCGATCAGGGTGGTGGCAATGATGGCCACGCCGCTCATGCCGACCTGCGCGACCTGCGAGGCCATGAGCTGCAGACCGAGCAGGATGATGCCGAGCCGCAGCACCCGCTTCAGGCTGAAGGTGACGCCGGGCTTGGCCCAGCTCGGCGTGCCGATGACGTTGTGGAAGGCCATGCCGATCAAGGTGGCGAGGATCATCGGGCTCAGGATCGCCACGCCCGGGATGTGACGCAGGGCAAAGGCCAGCCCCGCCACGCCCGCCGTCAGCACCAGGCCAGGGACCACGGCGATGAGATCGCCGCGCGCCGGGCGGGCTATCCGCGATACGGATTGTTGGGCGGTGGCGATCTCGGACATGACTGGGCTCCTTTTCGGGGCCCAATATGCTGCGTCGCGGCTAATCAATCCAACTTATTATTATTATAGTATCGTTCGAAAATATAGAACGAATGTCGCGCGCCGGCCGACGCCGCCTTGCGGCTCTGGACTGCCCGCGCGGTTGCCGCGCGAGGCGCCGATCAACGGTGCCGCGCCGTCACCACGACGTCACGCAGCAGGTTGATCTCTTCTTCCGATTCCTGCAGCCGCAGCGCCAAGGTATCGCGGATGGACAGCATTCCGATCACGCGCTCGCCCTCGACCACCGGCACATGGCGAAAATGGTGGCGCTTCATCAGGTCCTGCGCGCCCTGCATGCTTTCCTCGGCGCCGCAGCTCACGACAGGTTTCGTCATGATGTCGCGCGCCCGCAAATGCCGCAATTCGCTCCATTCGGTGGTTGCGAAGGTCCGCACCAGATCCCGCTCGGAGATGATGCCGATCATGTTGATGCCGTGCTCGCAGACGGGCAGGGCGCCGATGCCGTGCGCATACATGCGCTTGGCGACGGCCACCAGCGTGTCCTCCGACATGCAGGTCACGAGCCGCTGACGCGAGCGCTTGAGAAAGTCGCCGATCTTCATGGCCTTCCTCCCTTGCTGCCATTTCTTGTGCTTTTTTTCTTGTATTTCTCGTCAGGTGCCGAGCGCGAACGCCCTGCGCTTGGGCGAGACCGGCGCTGGCGTTGTCGCCGTGTCGCGGGATCGTCGGCACCGACATTTTGGTGATGATTGTACGACATTCCCGACCGCGTGCAATGTGCCCTCGGGCCTGCAGGCCTTATTGATCGCGGTACGCGTTTAGTTTGTTCGCTTCGATTGATGAAGCGCAACAATTCCAAAACGATATCTAAGGGTGCTAATACCGTCGCCGTTGCGGCGAGGGCGCAGCCCTTGCCGTCGGGAAAACGCCAGGAATGACAAGTCGGGGGATCGGTCTCATGTCAAAGCTTGTACCGCCGCACGGCAGTGACGAATTGATGCCGCTGCTTTTGCCGGAAACGGAGCGCGCGGAAACCCTGCGCCGGGCCAAGACGCTCAAGCAGGTGCCGATGACCAGCCGCGAGACGTCCGACTTCCTGATGCTGGGCATGGGCGCCTATACGCCGCTGACCGGCTTCATGGGGCACGACGACTGGCGCGGCTGCTGCGCCGACATGAAGCTCGCCGGCGGCCTGTTCTGGCCGATCCCGATTACGCTGTCCTGCACGCAGGAGCTCGCCGACAGCATCGCGGTCGAGGAAGAGGTGGCGCTGGTCGACGCGGATTCGGGCGAGGTGATGGGCACGCTCGAGGTCACGGAGAAATACAAGATCGACAAGGCCTTCGAGTGCGAGCACGTGTTCCGCACCGCCGATCCCAAGCATCCGGGCGTGGCCAAGGTCATGGGGCAGGGCGACGTCAATCTCGCCGGCCGCGTGACGGCGGTGAGCGAGGGCGTCTACCCGCAGCTATATAAGGGTCTCTATTACCGGCCGGCGGAAACCCGCGCGCTGTTCACCGACAAAGGCTGGAGCCGGGTGGCGGCGTTCCAGACCCGCAACCCCATGCACCGCAGTCACGAGCATCTGGCCAAGATCGCCATCGAGATTTGCGACGGCCTGCTCATCCACCAGGTGCTGGGCGCGCTCAAGGGCGGCGACATCCCGGCCGAGGTGCGGGTCAAGGCGATCGATGCGCTGACCGAGCAATATTTCGTGCCCGGCACCTATATCCAGGCCGGCTACCCGATCGAGATGCGTTACGCCGGCCCGCGCGAGGCGTTGCTGCACGCGGTGTTCCGCCAGAACTTCGGCTGTTCGCACCTTGTGATCGGGCGCGACCACGCCGGGGTCGGCAGTTATTACGGCCCATTCGACGCCCAGCACATTTTCGATCAGCTCGCGCCCGGCAGCCTGGTCATTCAGCCGCTCAAGATCGACGTCACCTTCTACTGCTACAAGTGCGGTGGCATGGCGACGGCGCGCACCTGCCCGCACAGCAACGACGAGCGGCTGCAAATTTCCGGCACGCGGCTGCGCGAGATGTTCTCAAACGGCGAGAAAATTCCGGAAGAATTCAGCCGGCCGGAAGTGGTCGCGGTATTGCAGGAATATTACTCGGGGCTGAAATCATAGGCCTCGGACTTCCGCACCATGATCATCGCGCAAATCTCCGACACCCACATCGCCCTCGATACGCCCGACGCCGATCGGCGCATAAGCGACTTCGAGCGCGCGCTCGCGGATATCAATGCGCTCGACCCGGCTCCCGACGTCATCGTCCACACCGGCGATATCGTCCATAACGGCCGGCCCGACGAATACGCGCGCGCCGTGGCCATCCTCGGCAAGGCGCGCGCGCCGGTCTACGTGCTCCCAGGCAACAAGGACGACCGGACGAATCTGCGCGCGGCCTTTGTGCCGCGCGGCTATCTCGCGCCGAGTTCCGACTTCATCGACTATGCGGTCGAGGACTATCCGGTCAGGCTGATCGCGCTCGACACTCAGAGCGCGCGCAGCAACAAGGGCGACTTCTGCGCCGCGCGTGTCAGGCATCTCGCCGACATGATCGGCGCCGAGACCAGCAAGCCGATCGCGGTCTTCCTGCATCATCCGCCGTTCGAGGTTCCGGTGGGGCCCGACCCCATCAACTACGACACGCCGGAAGTGATGACGCGGCTTAGCGAAGGCTTGCAGCGCTCCGGCCGGGTCATTGCGGTGATCGGCGGCCATGTCCACCGCGGCACCGGCGGTTATGTCGGCGACATTCCGGCGACCGTCATGCCGAGCATTGCAACCACGCTGCGCCGGGGCGACTACCCGGCGGACATGAAGACGCGTCCGGTCTATCACATCCACCGGTTCGATCCGGCGCGGGGCTTTTCGACCGAAACGCGGATTGTCGAGCCGGCGGCCGCCTCGGCCCGCGACTCCGACGCCGCCTAGCGCCGCGACCTTTGCGCAGGCGCTGCCGCGGAAGCGCGGCGCATCGCCTTGTTCGTCTTCACCGGCATTGCCGGCATGCTCCGCTTGCATCCGACGGGACGGCAACTGACTGCCAGTCATCTCGGAACACGTGCGGCGCGGCGTAGAGTCCCACGACGTGAGACAAAACTTATCCTTGAGTGAAATATCGGTTTTTGTGAAACTAGCTTTCGATCTTCCGAATGTCCGGTCTTTCGAACGTACCGCCAATTCCCGCGTGTGCCGAACGAGGCAGGCCTTCGATGAACCTGCGTTACCTGAAGACGTTCATTGCGGTCGCCGAGCACGGCAACTTCGCGCGCGCGGCCAACGCCGTTGGTCTCACCCAGTCGGCGGTCAGCATGCAGATCCGAACGCTGGAGAACCTGCTTGGCATCCAGTTGTTCGACCGCTCGCAGCGGCCGGCCGCGCTCAACGAGCGCGGCAAGGCGCTGGTGCGGCGCGCCCGCGAAATCGTCGACCTCTATGGTTCGATGATCAAGGATGTCGACTCGCAGGCCGATCTGCCTGGCGTGTTGCATCTCGGCGCGGTACGTTCGGCCATTTCGGGGATCATGCCGCGCGCGCTCGAGGAGCTGAATGAGAAGTTTCCGAGCGTCCGGCTGACGGCCATGCATGCGCTGCCCGGCGAGTTGATCGAACGGGTGGAGCAGGGCGCGCTCGACGGCGCGCTGGTGAGCGAGCCGCAGTATCTGCCGCCGCAGTTGCGCTGGACCGCGATCATGGAAGAGCCGCTGGTGGTGATCGCGGCCGCCGACGCGCAAGGCGATACGTTCGACGATTTGCTGTGCAGCCACCCTTACATCGGGCTCAACCGCGGCGACTGGGGCGGGCGGCTGATCGGCGAATACCTGACCAGCCGCGGTCTCGCGCTGCGGCCGATCATGGAATTCGACACCGTCGAGGCGGTGATCAAGGTGGTGCAGCGCGGCGTCGGCGTTTCCATCCTGCACCAGGGCTGCATCGATCATCCGCAGCACTCGAAGCTGCGCAGCATCCCGTTTGGCGAACCGCCGCTCACGCGCCGCCTCGGCATGCTGTACCGGCCGGTTGCGCCGTCCGCCATGCTGTTCGGCGTGTTGATCGGCACGCTGGAGCGGCTGACGGCCGATCAGCGCGACATCTGGTGGTCGCTGAGCGCCTAATGCTGCGCTTACTCGAGGCGCGTTGCCGCTTGCGGCACTCCTTTCACCTCCCTTGCAGGGGGAGGTGAGAGAGGCTGTCTCACTTCACCGTATAGCGCCGGATCGCATCCTCATCGACGTCGACGCCGAGCCCGGGCGCATCACGCAGCGCGATCTTGCGGTTCTCAATGCGGAACGGGTCGCGCACCACGTCGTCGGCGAGATAGACGTGGGTCAGGCTCACGCCCCAATCGAGCACCGGCGACGCGCAAGCGGCGGCGAGCGTCGCCGCCGTGGTCAAACTGGTGCCCGCCACCTTGCCGGCGAGCGTCACCGACAGGCCGAGCTGCTTACAGAGCGTCGCCGCGGCAAGCAGAGGCGTGACGCCCTCGGTCTTGATCACCTTGAGATTGACCCCGCTGACGATGCCGGCCTGTGCGAGCGCCAGGATGTCGTCGGCGCCGCCGACGCATTCGTCGCCGGAGATCGGCAGCAGGCCGAACTTGTTGAGCGCGGCCATGCCGTCGAGCTGGTCGCTCGGCAGCGGCTGCTCGAGGAATAACAGGTCGGCGCCTTCGACGCCGCGCATATATGCCTTCGCGGTGCGCGCATCCCAGCCGGTGTTGGCATCGGCGCATAGCATCACGTCGGGCCCGAGCGCGGCGCGCACCGCGAGCGCGGCTTCGATTTCTTTCGCAACTTTCTTTACGCCGACCTTCAGCTTGAAATAACCGTAGCCCTCTTCGACCTTGCGTTTGGCTTCGGCGATGTCGGCGGCAATATCCGGATTGCCCAACAGCCACATGTTCTCGACCGAGCGCCGCAGCGCGCCGCCGATGAGCTCGATGGCGGGAACGCGAAGATGCTTGCCGACCAGATCGAGCAGAGCGATCTCGACCGCGGCCTTGGCGCCGCCGTTATGCGCGATGCTGGCGCGGCAGCGCCGTGCAAGCTCGGTGCGGTCGCGGGCGTCGGCGCCGATCAACAGCGGCGCCATGTGCTGGCGCACCGCCGCCGCCATGCCGGGCAGGGTGTCGCCGGTCATGGTCGGCGCGACCGTCGCTTCGCCCCAGCCGATAAGGCCGTTCTCCGCCTCCAGACGCACGACCAGGTTCTCGGCGTGGGTGATGGTCTCCGCCGCCATCAGCATCGGCTTGGCCAGCGGCACGGCAATGGCGATGGCATCGGCCCGGCGGATGCGCAACGGACGCGCCTGCTGCTCGGCGGCGATGTTGGCTTGGACGTTCATCGGCCCTCCCGGTCTGCGGAATTCGTTGGCCGCATCCTAGGCGCGCCCGGCGGAAGCGCAATGCTCGAAGCGCCGGCAGAAGCGGCGCGCCCATCTTAAAGCTAGCTTCAAAGTCCTTGAACTTAAGCGCCAAGGTTATTCGTTGGCCGCATCTTGGCCGGACGCTATAGTTTTCAACCAATAACCAAACGAAGAGTCCCAGGGAGAGAACAAAATGGTCGAGGTTCTGCGCGAAAAGCTGCGCACCCCGCGCGCTTGGCGCGGGCCCGAAATCCAGGACGATTCCTCCTGGATGATGCCGCTGACCAAGGACGACGTCGCCGAGGTCGATGCGGCACTGCAACATGTGGAATCGCTCGGCTACGATATACCCTTCACCGCCGCCGATTTTCCGCTGCCGAAATTATCGGCCAAGCTGAACGAGGTTCCCGAGCGGATGGAAAACGGCCTCGGCGTCGTGCTCATCCGCGGCCTGCCGCGCGAGAACTACAGCGCGGAACAGTGCGGTCTCATCTATTGGGGATTCGGCGTTCATCTCGGCACGCCGGTGTCGCAGAACACCCGCGGCCATCTACTCGGCCATGTCCGCGACGAAGGCCGCACCATGGACGATCCGAACACGCGCCTCTACCAGACGCGCAACAAGATGGACTTCCACTCGGATCAGTTGCCGGTCGACGTGCTCGGCCTGTTCTGCGTGCGTACCGCCAAGAGCGGCGGCGCCAGCGCGCTGACCAGCGTCGACACCATCCATAATGTGATCCTGGATGAACGTCCCGACCTGCTCGATGTGCTCTATCAGCCGTTCAACCTCGACTGGCGCGGCGAAGAGCCGCAAGGCGAGCAGCCCTGGTACCGTTGCCCGATGTTCAGCTATGCCGGCGGCAAGGTGACCTCGCGCATCACCAGCCGGGCCTACTTCAACGGCGTCGTCCGCTTCGGCAACGAGCTGGCGCTGACCGACATGCAGCGCGAGGCGCTCGACTTCGTGCAGGAGGTCGCCAACCGTCCCGAGCTGCGTCTGCGCATGCATTTCGCCGAAGGCGACATGCAGTTCATCAACAATCACGCCATCCTGCACGCGCGCGAAGCATTCGAGGACTACGACGATCCCGAGATGAAGCGCCATTTGCTGCGCATGTGGATCTCGTCGCCGCCGGCGCGCCGGCGCGCGCTCGCGCCCATCCTTGCCGAGCGCTACTCCTTCGTCGAACGCGGCGGCATCCCGAAGAAGATCGCCGCCTGATCGCGCGCAATCCTTATCCGACCAACAACGAGAACCAGAAGATGTTGAAACTTTATCAGGGACGCGTGGCGGTCTGCGCCATCAAGGTGCGGCTGACGATGGCCGAAAAAGGCATCGACTTCGAGCCGATCAATCTGAACTTGCGCGCCGGCGAGCAGCACAAGCCCGACTATCTCAAGCTCAATCCGAACGGCGTGGTGCCGACGCTCATCCACGACGATTTCGTGCTGATCGAGTCCTCGGTCATCATGCAATATCTGGACGAGGTCTTTCCCGGCCCGTCGCTGCAGCCCACCGACGCCAAGGACCGCGCGCGCATGCGCATCTGGATGAAGCGGGTCGACGAATATCTGCATCCCGGCAACGCCACGCTCACCTACGCCATGGTGCACGCCGGCGAGATGCGCGAGAAGAGCCAGGCGGAGCTGGAAGCGTATTATCGCGGCATTCCCAACCCCGCGACGCGCGAACGCCAGCGCGCGGCGATCGAGCTGGGCATGGACGCGCCGGCGGCGGTGCAGGCGCTGCAGTTCTACGACAAGGCGCTCACCGACATGGACGCGCAGCTTGCCCGGCATCCCTGGCTTGCCGGCGACAGCTACTCGCTCGCCGACGCCGCCGTGACGCCCTACATCAATCGCTTCACCATGCTCAGCCTGTCGAACATGTGGACGCAATCGCGCCCGAACATCACGGCGTGGTTCGAGCGCATCAAGGCGCGGCCATCCTACGACAAGGCGATCACCGCCTTCGTCACCGACGCCGACATCAAACACTATGCCGGCCTCGATAGCTGGGCCTGGGGCAAGGCCGAGTCCTTATTGAAGGCAGCCTGAGGCGCCTTGGGCTCAACGAAGCCCGACGGGGAGGAGACGGTTGTGTCAGGCACTGTCGGCCTGATCGGCATCGGCTTGATGGGCACCGCCTTGGCGCGGCGGCTTATCGATGCCGGCTATGGCGTCGTCGGCTTCGACGTGACGCCCGCGCGGCGCGAGGCGCTCGCTGGCCTGGGCGGCGAGCCGGCCGAGAGCGTTGCCGAGGTTGCGCGCCGCTGCCCCATCGTCCTCATCGCGGTGATGACCATCGCCCAGGTCGAGGAGGTGGTCGAAGGGCAGGGTGGGCTCATTGAATCGAACGGTGCCGTCCGCATCGCGCTTTGCACCTCGACTTGCGATCCCGACCGCATCGCGGCCTTGGCCGCGCGTGCTGCGCCGCGCGGTCTCGCCTTCCTCGACACGCCGGTTTCCGGCACCAGCAAGCAGGTCTTGCAGGGCGACGGCTTCGGCCTCATCGCCGGCGACAAGCAGGCCGCGGAAGAGGCCGCGCCGGTGCTGCAGGCGATCTATCCGCGCAGCCAGTATCTCGGGCCCGCCGGCGCCGGCAGCAAGACCAAGCTTGCGATCAATCACATCCTCGGCCTCAACCGCGTCGCACTCGCCGAGGGCCTGGTGTTTGCGGAAACCCTCGGCCTTGACCCGAAGAGCTTCCTGGCCGCCGCGCGCCAGTCGGCTGCCTATTCGCAGATCATGGACGTCAAGGGCGACAAGATGATCGAGAGCGACTTCTCCCCGGTCAGCAAGGTCTCCCAGCATCTGAAGGACATCCGCACCATGCTCGGCGAGGCCGCGCGGCGCGGGCAGGAACTGCCGTTCCTGTCGCTGCTGGCCGAGGTGGTGGAGGCTTGCGAGCGCCGCGGCGAGGGCGAGCGCGACAACGCGATCACGATCGAGGAAATCCGCCGCCGGCGCAGCGCCGGTGACGAAAAGCCAAACTCAGGAGCAGCAGGTGGCAGATAAGAAAGTCGTCGGCGTTATCGGTCTAGGCAATATGGGACGCGGTGTCGCCACCAATCTCGGCAAGCCCGACCGCGAGGTTTACGTCTGGGACGTCGCGGAAGCCGCGCGCGCGCGCTTCGAGGACAAGCCCGGTTTCATCGTCGCGCCGCCCGGCGAGATGGCGAAGAAATGCGAAGCCATCCTGTTCGTGGTGCCGGCGACGCCCGAGATCAAAGCCTGCCTGGAAGGCGACGACGGCATTCTCGCCAACGCCCACCGGGGCCTGGTCCTGTGCGATCTGACGACCTCCGACCCGCTGGCCTCGCGCGCGCTGGCCGCCGAGCTGAAACCGCGCGGCATCAGCTATATCGACGCCGGCACCAGCGGCGGCCCGACCCGCGCCGACGCCGGCGATCTGACGCTGATGGTGGGCGGCGAGGCCGACGCGGTCGAGCAGGTCAGGCCCTATTTCGACGACATCAGCCGCAAGGTCTATTACCTCGGCGCCAGCGGCACCGGCCACACCATGAAGCTGCTGCACAACATCGTCTGCCACGCCACCTTCATGGCCACCACCGAAGCCTTCAACATCGGCGAGCACGCCGGGCTCAAGCTCGCGGACATGGTGGAGGTGCTCAACGATTCCAATGGGCGCAGCTACGTCACCGAGTCGCGCTATCCCAAGCACATTCTGACCGAGAAGTGGGATGGCCGCTCGCGCATCTACAATCTGCACAAGGACCTGAAGATGGGCGTCGATCTCGGCCGCCGCATCGGTGGCGGCACCGAGTTCTCCGAGGCGACCCTGCGCTATCTCGACAAGGCCGTGCGCCGCGGTATGCAGGAGCAGGACTACACCCTGATCTATCGCGATTTCGACGAAATCCGCGCGATGGGTGAGGCGCCCAAATCCGGCGATGCCGGCAACGTGCGGGGCGCCGCCTGATGCCTAATTGTCGCATCGTTCGCAACGCGGGCCGGGAGACGCTGATATGAACGCGGTGCGGCGCTATTTCGCCAGCTTCGAGATGATCTTCGCCGGCTTCCTGCTCGTGCTGCTCACCGTGCTGCTCACGGTGCAGATCATCAACCGCTACATCCTCGGCACCTCCTTCGTCTGGCTGGAGGAGATTGCCCGTATCAGCTTCGTGTGGATGATCTATTTTTCGGCCGCGGGTGCTGCGCGCGACGACCGCCACATCCGCGTCGAGATCATCGATTTGTTTGTGGGGCCGGCCGCCATCAAATGGATCACCCTCGTCGCCGACGTTCTCGTGTTCGGTTTTGATCTTGTCGTTGTCTGGCTCGGCATCCTGCTGGTGCGGTCGACCATCCAGTACGGCGACACCACGCCGGTCACCGACATTCCCATGGGCCTGATCTATGCCGTCATTCCGGTCTGCTTCGGATTGATGGCCTACCGCCTGTTCCGCTTCAACATGCGCAAGCACGCGGGCGTGCTTGAGCCCGCCACTTACGACAGTTTCGAGTAATGTCATGCCAAGCCCGCGCACAGCGCGGTAGGGACCGACAATGACGATGCCGATCTTTCTTTTCGGTCTGCTGGCGCTGCTGCTGGTGCTACGCGTGCCGCTCGGCTTCGCGCTCGGCATCGCCACCGTGGCGACCATGGCGGTCGGTCACCTGCCGTTGACCTCGCTGGCGGTCACTTATTTTTCCGGCGTCGACACCTTCGCCTTCATGGCGATCCCGCTGTTTCTCTTGGCCGGCAACCTGATGGAGCACGGCGGCATTTCCAAGCGGCTGATCGACATATCCGACGTGCTGCTCGGCCGCCTGGTCGGCGGCCTGTCGCTAGTGACCATCGGCACCAGCATGTTCTTCGGCGCCTTGACGGGCTCCGGCAACACCGCCACTGCCGCCGTCGGCTCGCTGATGATCCCGACCATGGTCAAGCGTGGCTATGGCGGCCCCTTCGCGGGCGCGGTGACCGCCGTCGGCGGCACCATGGGTATCCTCATTCCGCCAAGCATCACGCTGATCGTCTACGGCATCATGGCCGATCTCTCGATCGCACGGCTGTTCCTGGCAGGCGTGGTGCCCGGCCTCATTCTCGGCGCTGGCCTGATGATTACCGCCTTCCTGATCAGCAAGAAGCGCGGCTACCAGGGCTCGGAAACGAAGTTCTCGACACGCGGCCTGCGCGAGTCGCTGTGGGCCGGCAAATGGGCGCTGCTGGCGCCGGTCATCATCCTCGGCGGCATCTACGGCGGCTTCATCACCCCGACCGAATCGGCGGTCATCGCCGTCGTCTACGGTTTTATCGTCGGCGCCTTTCTGCACAAGGAACTGACCTTCGACAAAGTTTTGCTCAGCGTGAAGAACACGCTGGCCGTTACCGGCATCCTCGGCATCATCTGGGCGACGGCGCTCGGCCTCGGCGAGGTGCTCACCATCTATCAGGTGCCGCAGCTGGTCAGCAAAGCGATCCTCGGCGTCACCAGCAGCGCCGTCATCGCGCTCATCCTCATCAGCGTCTGGGAAACGTTCATCGGCATGTGGATGAACACCATGGCGCAGATCATCATCATGACGCCGATCTATCTGCAGATCATCCACACGCTCGGCGTCGACCCGATTACCTTCGGCATCATCTTCACGCTCAACTGCGAGATCGGTTTCGTCACTCCGCCGCTCGGTACCAGCCTGTTCGTGGCCATGCCCATCGCCGACGTGAAGCTCGGCGAGATCTCGCTCGCCGCCATACCCTTCATCCTGACGATGTTCGTGGTGATCGGGCTGATCATCGCGTTCCCAAGCATTCCGCTCTGGCTGCCCAACCTGATCATGGGACCGGGGCTCTGACGGCTAATCGAGATGAGACGACACTGGAAAGTGCATAAGGGGAGGAAGATAACATGAAGACCAGGGCTTTAGTGACATCGATGCTAATGGGGTTGGGTAGCCTGTTGCTGGCGCAAGCCGGCAACGCGGACCCCATCGCCATCAAGTTCGCGCATAATTCGCCGGTGCGCATGGACGCGAGCTTCCATCGCTACTTCGTCAAGTTCTCCACGCTGGCGGAGAAGTACACTGACGGCAAGGTCAAGTTCCAAGAGTTCCCGGCGAGCCAGATGGGATCGGACGGGGTCGCGGCCAAGAAGCTGCAACTCGGCCTGATCCAGATGATGGACCTTGCCTCCAACAACATCGCCAATCTCTACGGTGGATTCGACCTGTTCACCTTGCCCTTCCTGATCAAGAGCATGGACTGTGGCGTCGATCATGTGCTGACCGATCCAAAATTGCTGCATGAGATTTCGGAAGGCGCCGAGAAGAAGGCCGGCATCCGCGTGCTCGCCTTCGAGATCGGCGGCATGCGCAATATGATGAACAGCAAGCATCCGATCATGTCGCCGGCGGACCTCAAGGGCCTGCGCATGCGGGTGGCGAAAAACCCGATCCTGCTCGACACCTATAAGGCGCTCGGCGCCGATGTAATCGGCGTGGCGCCGGCGGAAACCTATGGCGCCTTGCAGACCCACATGGTCGACGGCAACGACGGCGGCGCCGGCTGGGCCTACGCCCAGAAGCTCTACGAAGTGCAGAAATACTATTCGATCACCGGCCACCAGTTGGTGGTGAGCTCCGTCATCGTCAACAACAACTTCTGGCGGGGCTTGCCCAAGGACGTGCAGGCGGGCGTCAGCAAGGCAGCCATGGAAGCGGCGGTCGACAATATGCACTGGATGGAGGGTTATCAGGCCAAGATTTACAAGATCTTCGAGAAGTCCGGCCTCAAGTTCAGTTATCCGGACCTCGCGCCGTTCCGCAAGGCCGTGCAGCCGGTGTGGAAGAAATACGCCGAGCGTGTCGGCGGCATGCAGCGCATCGAATACGTGCAGAGCCTGCAGAAGGCCTGCAAGTAATCGGCGCTCTCTGCCTGCGCCTGGCCCGGCGGATTCCGCATGGGCTAGGCGTCCGCTTGTCCGGCCCGCGGCGGCGCGCTATGGCGAGGCGGTCCTTCGCAAGAATTGCAAGAGTAGTTCGCCATGAACGAGCCGCTGCGCCGCGCCCCTTCGCCCGATCTCCTGCCGCGTTTTGCCGCCATCGTCGGCGACAAATACGCCGTCACCGACCCGGCGGCGCTCGCGCCCTATCTGATCGAGGGTCGCGACCTCTATCACGGCCGCACCGCCATGCTGCTCAGGCCCGGCTCGGTCGAAGAGGTCGCGGCCATCCTCAAGCTCGCCAATGAGACCCAGACCCCGGTGGTGCCGCAGGGCGGCAATACCGGCCTGGTCGGCGGCCAGATCCCGCTCGACGGCGAATTGCTGATCTCGCTCACCCGGCTCGAGAAGATCCGCGAGGTCGATCCGTCCTCCAACACCATGACCTGCGAATCCGGCGTGGTGCTGCAGAAGGCGCAGGAAGCCGCCGCCGCCGCCGACCGCCTGTTCCCGCTCTCGCTCGGCGCGGAAGGAAGCTGCACCATCGGCGGCAATCTCTCCAGCAATGCCGGCGGCACCGGCGCGCTCGCCTATGGCATCGCCCGCGACCTGATGCTCGGCGTCGAAGTGGTGCTGCCCGACGGCCGTGTGCTCAACCTGCTGCGCAAGCTGAAGAAAGACAACACCGGCTACGACCTGCGCCATCTTTTCGTCGGCGCCGAGGGCACGCTCGGCATCATCACCGCCGCCGTGCTCAAGCTGTTTCCGCGTCCGCGCGCGGTGGAGACCGCCTTCATCGGCGTGCCCTCGCCGGAGGTGGCGCTCACGCTGCTCAATTTGGCGCAGGCGCGCGTCGCCGGCACGGTGACCAGCTTCGAATTGATCGGCCGCGGCATCATCGACTTCGCGCTCAGCCACGGGCCGGGCGTGCGCGATCCGCTGCAAAGCGTGCACCCGTGGTACGTGCTGCTGGAGGTCTCCGCCCAGCACGGCGAGGGCCTGCGCGACAGCGTCGAAAGCCTGCTCGGCGACGGTGTCGAAGAAGGCATCGTGACCGACGCCACCATTGCCGCCAGCCTGGAACAGACCAAGTCGTTCTGGCATCTGCGCCATTCACTGCCCGAGGTGCAGAAGCCGGAAGGCGGTTCGATCAAGCACGATGTCTCGGTGCCGGTCGCCGCCGTGCCGCAGTTCATCGCGGAGGCCAACGCGGCGGTGGCGGTGCTGATCCCCGGCAGCCGGCCGGTGCCGTTCGGCCATCTCGGCGACGGCAACATTCATTATAATGTCAGCCAGCCGCTCGGCGCCGACACCACGGCGTTCCTCAAGCGCTGGAACGAGGTCAACACGGTGGTGGACAAGATCGTGCTCGATTTGGGCGGCTCGATTTCGGCCGAGCACGGCATCGGCCGGCTCAAGCGCGACTCGCTGCCCAAGGTGAAGGACCCGGTGGCGCTCGATCTCATGCGGAGCATCAAGCGTCTGCTCGATCCCAACGGCATCATGAATCCCGGAAAGGTGCTCTGACTTATCCCTCCCCTGAAAGGGGAGGGTCGAGCGCGCGAAGCGCGGTCGGGGTTACTCTTCCGTACGATCTGAGCGCGCCCCCACCCGGCTCGCTTGCGCTCGCCACCCTCCCCCGCAGGCGGGGGAGGGATAGAAGCGCCTAAGCCTTATTCGCCGCCGCTACCTTCGCGAAAATGCGGTCGGGCTTCAGCGGCAGTTCGAAAAATCGCACGCCGGTGGCGTCGCGCACGGCGTTGGCGAGCGCGGCGCCGACCGGATTATAGGGGCTCTCGCTCATCGACTTGGCGCCGAAGGGCCCGAGCGTGTCGCTGGTCTTGGCGAACAGCACCTCCGTGCGCGGCAGGTCGGCCAACACCGGCAGGTGATAGTTGCGGAATTGGGCGTTGGCGACGCGACCTTCCTCGTCGATCACCATCTCCTCGAACAATGCCGCGCCCAGCGCCTGCGCCACGCCGCCTTCGACCTGCGCGCGGCACTGCATCGGGTTGATCACGGTGCCGGCATCGGCCGCCTGCACGCTCTTGAGGACGCGGATCTCGCCGCTCACTTTGTTCACGGCGACGCGGAAGCCGTGCACGTTGAAGGCGACCGAGCGTGGAATGCCGTTGGTCGAACCGGTGGCCGACAGCACGCCGCCGGCGCTCTGATACAAATCGCCGATCGCGACGCGCTTGCCCGCGCCAGTCACCGCGTCGCCCGCAAGCGCGCAGTCTTCGCGCGCAACGCCGAGCAATTTGGCCGCTGCTCCCAGAATCTTCCCGTGCAACGTCCGCGCCGCACGCTCGGTGGCGCGGCCCGCGACCACGGTGCCGGTGCTGCCGAAGGCGCCGGTGTCGTGGCCGCCATGGCCGGTGTCGGACGAATGTAGATGGATGTTGGCCGGCGCGGTCGAAAGCACCGCGGCCGCGATCTGCCGGTGCACCGTGCTGGTGCCGTTGCCGAACTCGGCGGTGCCGACGGTGAGGTCGTAAGCCCCGTCGGCGCGCAGCGCGATCGTCGAATCGGAGAAATGTCCACCGGGCGGCACCGTGTTGACCATGGTCAGCGCAAAGCCCTGGCCGACCAGCCAGCCGTCCACCGGCGGCTCGCCGCCGCCATCGGTGAAGGCGTCGGCCACCAGATCGAAGCACTGGTCGAGCCCGTAGCTGCCGTAGATGACGTCGTCGTGCACTTCGCCGGTCGACAGCATCGGATCGCCTTGCTTGACCGCGTTCAGCCTACGGATGGCAAGGCTGTCCATGCCGATCATGCGCGCCACTTCGTCGATGGCGCTTTCGACCGCGAAGCCGGTTTGCGGCAATCCGTAGCCGCGGAAGCCGCCGGCGGGCACGGTGTTGGTATAGGCCGCGTAGCCGTCGACCTTCTTGTTCGGGCAGCGATAGACCGCGATCAATTCCGAGCAGGCGTGCTCCAGCACCGCGAAGCCGTGGTTGCCGTAGGCGCCGGTGTTGGAGACGACGCGCATCTTGAATGGCCGTCATCGTGCCGTCGCGCTTGGCGCCCATCTTGACATGCACGCGCATGGGATGGCGCGTGGTGGCGGCGGTGAACTGCTCCTGGCGGGTGAATTCGAGCTTCACCGGCTGCTTGAGCCGCAGCGCGGCCAGCGCCACGACATCTTCCACCAGCATTTCCTGCTTGCCGCCGAAGCCGCCGCCGACCCGCTCGCAATAGACGCGCACCTTGGCCGGATCGAGCGCGAATATGCGCGCCAGTTCCTTGCGCGTCAGGAACGGCACCTGCGTGCTGGAACGGAGGTTGAGCACGCCACTGTCGTCGATCCAGCCGATGGCCGCGTGCGTTTCCAGATGCGCGTGCTGGGTGCGCGGCGTGGAGTAGGTGCCTTCGTGGATGACGTCCGCCTCGGCAAAGCCGGCTTCGACGTCGCCGATGCCGCCATGGACCTCGGCCAGGATGTTCTGCTGCGGCTTGAGGATGCGCGCTTCCGGTCCTTTGTCGTGGATCACCGGGGCGCCGTCGGTCATCGCCGCTTCCGGATCGAACACCGCCGGCAGCACCTCGTAATCGACGTTAAGCCGCCGGCAGCCTTCTTCCGCCGCCGCCTCGCTCTCGGCGACCACCGCCGCGACGCGCTGGCCGACGAAGCGCACCATCGTGTCGAGCACCAGCGTGTCGTCGGGATCGATGACGCGGTCCTCGTGGCGGCCGGTGGAGAAGGCCACCGCCGGCGCGTCTTCATGGGTGAACACCGCCTTCACGCCCGGCACGGCGAGCGCCGCGCGCTTGTCGATGGCGCGGATGCGGGCATGGGCGTGCGGCGAGCGCGCAAGTTTCATGTGCAGCAGGCGCTCGACCGCGACATCGACCGTGAAGCGCGCGCGGCCCTGCACCACGTCGGGTCCCGCCGGCGCCGGCACGTTGCGGCCGCAAGGCTGGCCGTCGCCGTCCTCGATCTCGCGCTTTCCGGCCAGCGCGTCGTCGATCGCGCGATAGCCGGTGCAGCGGCAGATGTTGCCCTTGAGCGCGCGGCCGAGATCGGCGCGCTGCGCCTGGTTGAGCGAGGCCGCGGTCATGATCATGCCGGCGGTGCAGAAACCGCATTGAAAGGCTTGCGCGTCGAGGAAGGCGCGCTGCATTGGATGCAGTTCGTTGCCGTTGGCCATGCCCTCGATGGTGGTGACCTCGCGGCCTTCGGCGCGGAAGGCCGGCATCAGGCAGCTATGCACCGGCTCGCCGTCGATCAGCACGGTGCAGGCGCCGCAGTCGCCGGCGTCGCATCCCTTCTTGACGCCGAACCAGCCGAGCGAGCGCAGGAAGGTGCGCAGACATTGCCCGGGCGTCGGGCTTTGCGCGAAGTCCTCGCCGTTGACCTTGAAGTTCATGGCGCTTCTCCCGCGCCGAGTTCGCGGCGAATGTCCTCGGCGAAATGCAGGCTCATGTGGCGCCGCCAGGCCGGACTGCCGTGGATATCGTCGTACCAGCCGTCCGCCGGAATGGCGGCTTCGACGCGCGCGCGCAAATCGTCCGCGCCCGGCATGGAATCGAAGGAAAGCTGCACCGGCCGCGGGGTCGATGCGGTGACGGTGAGCGCGAATTGGCCGTCGCGCGCAAGCGTGCCGATGACGAGCGCGCCGGAGCGCCCGACCGGCGCCAGCGAAATTTGCCGGAAGGCGGTGCGGCGCGTCAGCGCCACGGCGGGCAGGGCGATGCCGCGCAGCAGCTCACCCGGCCGCAGGACATTTTGCAGCGGGCCGCGCACGAAATCGGTGACCGGCACGCGCCGCTCGGCGCCGTCCGCCGCCCACAAAGTGCAGACGCCGTCAAGCGCGGCTGTGAGCGAGATCATCGGCCCGGCCGGCAGCGACATGCAGACGTTGCCGCCGACCGTGGCTGCGTTCCATATCTTGAAAGAGGCGAGAAAAGCGCGGCAGCACTGGCCGATCAAGGGCGCCGCGATCCAACTGGCGGGCGCGCTCAAACCGTCAAGCTGCGCGATGGTACAGGTGGCGGCGATCTCAAGCCCGTCGTCGCCAACCGTCAGCGCCGGCCATCGCAGCGTGCCGAGATCGACGAGCCGGGTCAGCCGCGGCCGTGGCGGCTCGCTGCTGCCGTCCTGCGGCTCGGAATAAAGCCAGGTGCCGCCGCCGAGAAAGGCATCGCCTGCTTGCCACGCCGGCAGTTCACCGCGCGCCCGCGGCCGCGCCACCGCCTCAATGGTGTTCAGGTCCATGCGGCACCATTCGCGACAGCGGTGCAACATGCTCCGCTCATTCTCGCGCAAGCGGGAATCCTGGGCCGCAAACTCAGAATTGGCAGTTCCTGGGTCCCCGCTTTCGCGGGGACGAGCGGAGAGGAGCTCTGGTCCCGCTCTTGCAAGACTCTGTAGGATGTGTGCGGAGAGGTGCGAGCATGAGCGAAGCGATCTGGATCAAGGACCCGTTGGCGATCCTGGCCGAGGGCGCCGGGCGCGGCGTCGTCGTGCAGGACGGCAAGATTGTCGAACTGGTGGCGGCCGGCGGCGCGCCGCAGACCGCGGGCGCCAAGGCATACGAAGCCGGCGCGTACGTCGTGCTGCCAGGCCTCATCAACACCCACCACCATTTCTACCAGACGCTCACCCGCGCGCTGCCGGCGGCGCTCGACCGTGAGCTGTTCCCCTGGCTGAAGGCGCTCTATCCGGTGTGGGCGCGGCTCACGCCCGAGGCGCTCGATCTCGCCGTCACCGTGGCGATGGCCGAGCTGATGCTCTCCGGCTGCACCACCACCACCGACCACCATTATGTCTTCCCGGCTGGCCTCGAAGACGGCATCGACATCGAAATCGCGGCGGCGAAGCAACTCGGCCTGCGCGTGCTGTTGACCCGCGGCTCGATGAATTTGTCGGAGCGCGACGGCGGCTTGCCGCCGGACAGCGTGGTGCAGGACGAGGATGCGATCCTGGCCGACAGCGAACGGCTGATCGCGCGCTATCACCAGCGCGGGGAGGGGGCGATGACGCAGGTCGCGCTCGCGCCCTGTTCGCCGTTCTCCGTCACCACTTCGCTGATGCGCGCCACCGCCGATCTTGCGCGCAAGCACGATGTGCGCCTGCATACCCATCTCGCCGAAACGCAGGACGAGAACACGTTCTGCAATGAGCTCTATGGCTGCCGGCCGCTCGATTATCTCGAAACCTGCGGCTGGCTCGACAGCCGCGTCTGGCTCGCCCACGGCATCCATTTCATCGCGGAGGAAATGCCGCGGCTGGCGAAAGCCGGCGTTTCCATCAGCCATTGCGCCTGCTCCAACCAGACGCTCGCCTCCGGTCATTGCCCGGTGTGCGAGATGGAAGCGGCGGGCGTTGCGATCGGCATTGGCGTCGATGGCTCGGCGTCGAACGACGGCTCCAACCTGATGCAGGAAGTGCGTGCCGCGTTCCTCATTCAGCGCGCTCGCTACGGCGTCGGCAAAGTGAGTCACAAGGACGCCTTGCGCTGGGCAACGCAAGGCTCGGCTGCTTGCGTCGGCCGCCCCGAGCTCGGCGAGATCGCCGTCGGCAAGCGCGCCGATCTCGCGCTGTTCAAGCTCGACGAGTTGCGCTTTTCCGGTTACGGCGATGCGCTTGCGGCGCTGGTGCTGTGCGGCGCACACCGCGCCGACCGCGTGATGATCGACGGCCGCTGGACGGTGGAAGACGGTACCATCCCCGGTCTCGATCTCGCCGGCTTGATGCGCCGGCACCAGACCGCGGCGAAGAAGCTGCAAAGCTGAACGGTTCACACGAACGCAACTCCCTACCCCACCGGCATTGACTCAGTTCCTCTCCTGAAAGGGGAGGGGCGCCCGCCGCGACGACGCGGAGGCGGGCGGGATGGGGTCAATCTTGCGTCGTTTCCAATCACGCCCCCACCCGGCCGCTCGCTACGCTCGCGTCCACCCTCCCCCGCAAGCGGGGGAGGGATCAGCCGGAGATCACTTCCCAGGCAGCTTCTCGGTGATGCCCTTGACGTAGAAGTTGATGCTGTTGATGTCCTTGTCGGGCATGACCTCGCCCTTTTTCACCACCAGCGTGCCATCCTGCTTGTAAACCGGGCCGGAGAACACCACGAGCTTGCCGGACTTGATCTCGTCGGTGGTGTGCTCCGCCATCTTCTTCACATCGTCGGGCATGTTGTTCAGCGGCGCCACCAACACGTCGTTCTCGGCCATGCCGGCCCAGGTCTCATGCCGCTTCCAGGTGCCGTCGAGCGCGGCTTTGACTTCCTTGATGTAGTACGGGCCCCAGTTGTCGATCAGCGACGCGAGTTGGGCATGCGGCCCGAACTTCAGCATGTCGGCGGATTGGCCGAAGGCATGGATGTGACGCTGCTCGGCGATCTGCATGGCCGCCGGGCTATCGGTGTGCTGGACCAGCACGTCGGCGCCCTGGTCGATTAGCGCCTTGGCGGCGTCGGCTTCCTTGCCGGGGTCAAGCCAGGTGTTGACCCAGACGATCTTGATCTTGAAGTTGGGATTGACCGACTGCGCGCCGAGCATGAAGGCGTCGATGCCCATCACGACTTCCGGGATCGGGAAGGAGACGATGTAGCCGGCGACACCTGACTTCGACACTTTGGCCGCGATCTGGCCTTGCACATAGCGGCCTTGGTACCAGCGCAGGTTATAGGTCGACATGTTGGGCGCGGTCTTATAGCCCGACATGTGCTCGAACTTCACTTTCGGGAACTTTTGCGCGGCCTTCAGGGTCGGATCCATGAAGCCGAAGGAAGTGGTGAAGATGAGGCCGCAGCCGCTTCGCGCCAGCCGCTGGATCACCCGCTCGGAGTCCGGCCCTTCTTTCACGCTTTCGACGTAACTGGTTTCGACCTTGTCGCCGAGCGCCTTCTGCACATCCAGGCGGCCGATGTCGTGCTGCTCGCTGAAGCCGCCGTCATTGTGCGGGCCGGGATAGACCCAGCACGCCTTCAACGCCGCCGCCTGAGCGCCGCTCGCGGCGGCGGTTACCAGCGCTACCGCTGCCGCGACAACAAGAAATTTACGCATCTGTCCACTCCTCTCCTTTGCCTCCTGAAGCGTCCTCAGTCGGCCGGCCCTCGGCCGAGTTACACAGGATTCGTGCCACATGACGAGATCGGCGCCATGGTCGGAATTTGCTCGCCCGACAAAACCAACACATGTCAATTGTCGGGTACGAAAGTGCGCGCGAGACAGGCTGGCGTATGGATTTTCAACAAGGCCTGATTGCGCGAGATCAGCACCAGCACCACGACGGTGATGAGGTATGGCAGTGACGAAAGGAATTGCGATGGAATGCCGAGTCCGATCGCCTGGGCATGAAGCTGCAGAATGCTCACCGCGCCGAATAAGAGCGCGCCGATGGCGACACGAATAGGCAGCCAAGTGCCGAACACCACGAGCGCAATGGCGATCCAGCCGCGCCCGGCGGTCATCGCCTGGGTCCATTGCGGCGTGTAGACCAAGGACAGATAGGCGCCGCCGAGGCCGGCGCAGGCACCGCCGAACAGCACCGCCAGCATGCGGACCCGCAGCACCGGATAGCCGAGCGCATGCGCGGAGACGTCATTGTCGCCCACCGAGCGCAGAACCAGGCCGGCGTTGCTGTGGAACAGGAACAGCCACACCGCAATCGTCAGTGCGACCGCCACATAGACCAGCGGGTCCTCGCCGAAAATCACCGCGCCGACTACCGGCAGGTCGGAGAGAAACGGAATGTGGACGGACGACAAGCCGAGCCCGGGCATGCCGGTGAAGGAATCGCCGATCAAGCCCGACAGGCCGAGCCCGAACAGCGTGAGCGCGATCCCGGAGGCGTTCTGGTTGGCGGCAAAAACAAGCGTCACGATGCCGAACAGGCCGCCCATTGCCGCGCCGCCCAGGATGCCGGTCAGCACGCCGACGATCGGCATGCCGCTCACGTGCCCGCCGGCAAAGCCCATGACGGCACCGACCGCCATCATCCCCTCGACGCCGAGGTTGAGCACGCCGGAGCGTTCCGCGATCAGCTCGCCGAGGGCGGCAAACAGCAGCGGCGTCGCGGCCGTGACGATGGTGAGGAGGATGCCTTCTGCCATTTCCATCGGATCACTCCGCCGCCTTGGCCAGTTCGAGGGGGCGCCGACGGACCAGCCGCAGGCGGTAGAAGATCAGCGTGTCGCAGGCGAGCACATAGAATAGCAGCATGCCCTGAAACACCTGCGTGGCCTGGTCGGAAATGCCGAGCGAAATCTGCGCACCCTCGCCGCCAAGATAAGACAGCGCGAGCAACAACCCGGCCAACAGGATGCCGACCGGATGCAGCCGACCGAGGAAGGCGACGATGATGGCGGTGAAGCCATAGCCCGGCGATATCGTGGTGCGGAATTGCCCGATCGGGCCGGCGACCTCGCAGATGCCGGCCAGGCCCGCGAGCCCGCCGGAGATCAGAAAGGTCAGGAATACGATGCGCTTGCGGTTGAAGCCGCCGAAGGCCCCGGCGCGCGCCGACTGCCCGAGAACGCGAAGCTGAAAGCCGGTCAGTGTCCGCTCCGACAGGAACCAGACCGCGGCGACGGCGATCAGCGTGAAGACGACATTGAGGGGGATGCCGCCGAAGATGTTGGGCAGCAGCTGGCCGCCGGCAAACGGCTGGCTGTTGGGAAAGTTATGGCCGGCGGGATCGCGCCACGGCGTGCGGGCGAGATAGTCGACCATCAGGTTGGCGACGTAGACCAGCATCAGCGTGGTCAGCGTCTCGTTGGCATTGAAGCGGTTCTTGAGCCACGCTGGAATCGCGGCATAGGCCATGCCGCCGAGAATGCCGAGCAGCAGCATGGGCACGATCACGATCGGCGCCTGCCAGTGGGGAAAGTAAACCGGGATGATCGAGCCGCAGATGGCGCCGACGGCAAGCTGCCCCTCGGCACCGATGTTCCAGACATTGGCCTGGTAGCAGAACGACAGCCCGATCGCGATCAAGATGATCGGCGCCGCCTTCACAATCAGGTCGTGGATCGACCACAGCGCGGTGAGCGGATCGATGAAATACAGATAGAGCGCGCGGAACGGATCGACCCGCGCTATCGCAAAAGCGAGAAAGAAGGTGACAAGTGACAATGCGATCGCCAGCACCGGCGACAGCACGGTCATCATCTGGCTCTGCTGCGGCCGACGCTCAAGTCTTAACTGCATGGGCCGCTTCCTTGGTCTGCTCCGGTTCTGCTTTCGCGCCCTCGCCGACGCCGCCCATCAGCAGCCCGATCGACTCGCGCGTTACGGTCGCTGCGGGCTCCGCCGGCGACAGGTGGCCGCGCGAGATCACGGCGATGCGATCGGCGATCTCGAAAATCTCGTCGAGATCCTGGCTGATCACCAGCACCGCGGAGCCTGCGCGCGCCAGGTCGATCAAGGCCTGACGGATCAATGCAGCGGCGCCGGCATCGACCCCCCAGGTCGGCTGCGAAACGACCAGTACGCCGGGCCGGCGATCGACCTCGCGACCGACGACGAACTTTTGCAGGTTGCCGCCGGAAAGCGAACGCGCCTCCGGATTGCCGCTGTCCTTGCGGATGTCGTAAGCGCTGGTGAGGGAATCCAATATCTTCAGCGCCTTGTGCGGCCGCAAGATGCCGGACACCACCAGCTCGTCGCCGGTGCGGTGGCGGGTGAGGACGACATTGTCGCTCAACCTGAGGCCGGGAACGGCGCCGTGTCCGAGCCGTTCCTCGGGAACGAAGGCGGCGCCGAGATTGCGCCGGCGGGTGATGCCGAGGCGGCCGGCCTCCTGGCCATTGATGACCACGGCGTCGGGCCGCTCTACGATCTGCTCGCCGGAGAGCGCGGCAAACAGCTCCCCTTGGCCGTTGCCGGCGATGCCGGCGATAGCCACGACCTCGCCGCCATGAACGTCGAAGCTGACGCTTTTCAGCGAGACGCCGAAAGGATCGGATGACGGCAAGTCCAACGAACCGATCGATAGCTGCACCGGGCCCAGGGTCGACGGCGGGCGCGCCACTTCGAGCACCTCGGTGCCGACCATCAACTGTGCCAGCGTCGTCGCCGTCTCCTTCGCGGGATCGGTTTCGGCAACGACCTTGCCGCGGCGCATGATGGTGGCGTGATGGCAGATGCGCTGCACCTCTTCCAGCCGATGGCTGATATAAAGAACCGCGCAGCCCTCGCGCGCCAGCCGCTGCAAGGTGACGAACAGATAATCGGCCTCGTGCGGGGTGAGCACCGAGGTCGGCTCGTCCATGATCAGAAGCTGCGGCGACTGCAGCAGGCAGCGCACGATCTCGATGCGCTGGCGCTCGCCGACAGAGAGATCGGCGACCAGCGCATTCGCGCGCAGCGGCAGGCCGTAATCGGCGGAGACCCGCTCGATCGTTGACCCCAGCCCCTTGCGCATATCCTTCGGCAGCGCCAGCGCGATGTTCTCGGTGACGGTCAGCGCGTCGAACAAGGAGAAATGCTGGAACACCATGCCGATGCCGAGCCGGCGGGCGGCGGCCGGATTGGGAATTGCGGTCGGTTGGCCCTTCCAGCGGATTTCGCCGGCGCTCGGCTGCAAGGCACCGTAGATAATCTTCACCAGCGTCGACTTGCCGGCGCCGTTCTCGCCCAGCAAGGCGTGGATCTGACGCGGGTAGAGTTTGAGGTCGACTTGGTCGTTAGCGGCGAAATTGCCGAAGCGCTTGGTGATGCCAATGGCTTCCAGGAGCGGACCTTCCGCCGAGGAGTCGTGCGCGGAGACAGGATTCAACATGCGACACGGCCTTCAACGATCATGCCAAATGGCAGCGGCCGGCTTTCCCGCAAGCTACGGCCAAAAAACCGGCACCTCAATACTGTGCCAAATTCCGCGGCAGTTGAAGGCACCAATTTGAGGCATACACTGCTTAAAACGGCGCCATAAACGGGGGATTGAACCCCTTCTGGTCATTCCAGGCTCGCTCAACGCGAGCACGTCGGAATGACTGCGCTTACTTCGTCGGCGCGCCGGCGGCGATCCAGGCCGCGAGCATCTGGCGATCCTGCGGCGTCAGCTCGGTGATGTTGCCCGGCGGCATGGCGTGGGAATCGACCGCGTTGATGGCAATCATGTTGGCGTGCAGCTTGATCGCCTCGGCGCTGTCGAGCCGCACGCCCTTTGGCGCCGCGGCGATGCCCGGCCACAGCGGCTGCTGGGCGTGGCACATGCTGCAATGCGCAAACACCACGTTCTGCACGTCTTCGAAGCTCGGGGTCTTCTCCAGCGCGGCCGCCTGCGGGCCGGGCGGGCCGGCCGCCGACAGCCAGGCGATGGCAATCATGCCGGCCGCCGCCAGGCCCCAAGTCCACCATGGGCTGCCTTTGCCCTCGTGCCGCGAATTGAAGAAGTGCCGGATCACCGGCCCGATCAGCAGCACGATGGCGACGATGACCCAGTTGTAGCGGGTGCCGAAGAACAGCGGGAAATGGTTGCTCAGCATCAGAAAGACGACCGGCAGGGTCAGGTAGTTGTTGTGCACCGAGCGCTGTTTTCCAACCTCGCCCCAATAAGGCTCCGGCTCTTGGCCGGCGATGAGCGCGGCCACCGTCTTCTTCTGGTAGGGGATGATGATGACGAACACGTTCGCCACCATGATGGTGCCGATCAGCGCGCCAATCTGGGTGAAGGCGCCGCGGCCGCTGAACACGTGTGTGAAGAGATAAGTGAGCGCGACCAGGAACACGTAGCCGACGATCGCCAGCGCCACTTCGTGCTTGCCGAGCGGCGAGCGGCACAATCCTTCATAGGCGAGCCAGGCGGCGACCAGGCTGAAGAAGGCGATCAGCGCCGCTTGCGTCGCGGTCAGCGTCAGCACCGATTTGTCGACCAGGAACAGATCGGCGTTGAAATAATAGACCAGCACCAAGAGCGCGAAGCCGGAGAGCCAGGTCGTATAGGCTTCCCATTTGAACCAGGTCAGCTCATCCGGCATCTCGGACGGCGCCACCATGAACTTGATCATCTGGTAGAAGCCGCCGCCGTGCACCTGCCAGGCGTCGCCCTTGACCCCGTCAGGCAGGTCTTGGCGCTTCTTCAGGCTGAGATCGAGGTGGATGAAGTAGAACGACGAGCCGATCCAGGCGATGCCGGCAATGACGTGCAGCCAGCGGAAGATCGCGCTCACCCATTCGGTGATGATGATGTCCACGACGATACGCCCTTCATGAGCCGGCCCCGTCACTTTGGCAGCGCGTGCCGGTCAGTTCAAGGCGTGCAACAAACTCCGCTCATTCCCGCGCAAGCGGGAATCCAGGATGATGTCGCACGAGCGGAATTTGCCGCCCTGGGTCCCCGCTTTCGCGGGGACGAGCGGTAGATTCGGCGGGCGAGCGCCGTTCACGCCGCCTCGATGCGGACCGGCTTGGCGCCTTCCCACAGCACGGAACGGCCGAGCTCGGCGAGCTTGTCGAGGTCGGAGGTGATGGTGAGAAAATGATTGCCGGCAAGCTGGCCCATCTTGCTGGCGAAATGTACGCCGCCATAGGCGAGCAGGATCTCGGTCTCGCTGATACCGCCCGGATAGACGATCATCTGCCCCGGCGCCGGATAGCTGGTGTGGTTCTCGTAAACGAGCCCGAAATCGTGCTCGCCGAGTGGGATCCACACCCCTTCACCGCTCCAGCGCACGTGGATGATCTTGTTCTCGTACGGCAAAAGCTGTTTGAAAACCGCGCAGGTGTTGGGCGCCGCCGCCGTCTCGAAATGCGCATCGAACGTGAACGGCCCGGCCGTGACGCGAAGCTTGTCCATCCGCTGATCCCTCGAAAAGTCTGTTATGCGCGAAAGCGCGGGCGCGAACCAGATTATTTTGCGCCTGCCGCCCCGCCAACAGGCTTGAGCCTTCCGCGCCCATGACGCATCCTCAATTCATGTCAGACGCCCGCTATCCCCGCGACCTGATCGGCTACGGCCGCAACCCGCCCGATCCGAAATGGCCGGGGCGGGCCCGCGTCGCCGTGCAATTCGTGGTCAATTACGAGGAGGGCGGCGAGCGCTCGATCCTGCACGGCGATCCGGAGTCGGAAGCTTTCCTCTCCGACGTGCTCGGCGCCGTGCCGTGGCCCGGCCAGCGCCACATGAATGTCGAGTCCATGTACGAATACGGTTCGCGCGCCGGCTTCTGGCGGCTGTGGCGTCTGTTCAAGGCGCGCGGCCTGCCGGTGACGGTCTTTGCCGTCGCCACCGCGCTGGCCCGCAATGCTGAAGTCGTCGCCGCCATGCGCGAGGCCAATTGGGAGATCGCCAGCCACGGGCTGAAATGGATCGACTACAAGGATTTCGGCGAGGCCGAAGAGCGCGTGCAGATGGCGGAAGCGATCCACATCCACACCCAGGCAACCGGCGAGCGCCCGCTCGGCTGGTATACAGGGCGCTCCTCGGTCAATTCGCTCAATTGCGTGCTCGACGACGGCGGTTTCGTCTATTCCTCGGATTCGTATGCCGACGATCTGCCCTACTGGGTGAGGGGCCCGAGCGCGCCCCATGTCATTATTCCCTATACGCTCGACAACAACGACATGCGCTTCATCAACCCTCAAGGCTTCGGCTCGAGCGACGACTTCTTCGCTTACCTGCGCGACGCCTTCGACGTGCTCTATGCCGAAGGCGAAGACACCCCGAAGATGATGTCGGTCGGACTGCATTGCCGGCTCGCCGGCCGGCCCGGGCGCACCGCCGGGCTGATCCGTTTTCTCGATCACATCGCCGCTCACGACCGCGTCTGGGTCGCGACCCGGCTCGACATCGCCCGCCACTGGCAGAACGTGCATCAAGCGCTCGCCAAGCAAGCCCCGTTGGCAACATGACAGCGCTCGACCAGCTCAATACCGGCGACCGCGCGCAATTCGTCGCGGCGCTTGGCGCCATCTACGAGCATTCGCCCTGGGTGGCGGAGGCGGTCGCTGACAAGCGTCCGTTCGCGAGCCTCGCCGCGTTGCACGAGGCCATGAGCGCGGCGGTGCTCGCCGCCGAAGATGCCCGCAAGCTCGCGCTGCTCAATGCCCATCCCGATCTCGCCGGCAAGGCGGCGCGCGCCGGCGCCCTGACCGCCGATTCCAAGAGCGAGCAGGGCAGCGTCGGCCTCGATCGCTTGAGCGACGAAGCGTTCGACACTTTCCATCGCCTCAATACGGCCTATCGCGACAAGTTCGGTTTTCCGTTCATCATCTGCGTGCGCCGCCACGGCCGCGATTCGATTTTCCGTCAGTTCGAGCGTCGCCTGCAGAACGATGTCGCCGCCGAACGCGGCAGTGCGTTACGCGAGGTCGTGCGCATCGCCGCCTTGCGGCTCGCGCAGCATGTCGAGGCGCCGGACGAACTGCCGGTGCACGGCCGGCTGTCGACCCATGTGCTCGACACGCATCGGGGGGCACCGGCGCAAGGCGTCGCGCTTGAGCTGCATGAGCTCTTCGACGACGGCGGAACTCGCCTGGTTACCGCCGGCGCCACCAATGCCGATGGCCGCACCGACGTGCCGCTGATCGCCGGCCGCCCGCTGCCGATCGCGCGGTACCAGCTGCGCTTTGCGGTCGGAGACTATTTCAAGGGCCGCGGGGTTCCGCTCACCGATCCGCCATTCCTCGATACCGTGCCCTTGCAATTCGCCGTCGCCGAGCCGGAGGGCCATTATCACGTGCCGTTGATTGTCACACCCTGGAGCTACACTACGTACCGGGGCAGTTGACCCGCTTTCGATAAGGATCCTGGAATGCCCATCCGGCCCGACCGTCTCATCGGCGATTTGCGCGCGCTTGCGCAGATCGGCAAATACGAAACCGGCGTGAACCGGCCGGCCTTCAGCGCCGAAGATATCGCCTCGCGCGAATGGCTGCGCGACAAGCTGCGGGAGGCGGGGCTTACCGCCGAGATCGACGGGGTCGGTAACGTCTATGGCCGCATGGACTCGGCGGAACGAGCGGTGTTGATCGGCTCGCACAGCGACACGGTACCCAAGGGCGGCTGGCTCGATGGCGCGCTCGGAGTCATCTACGGCCTCGAAATCGCGCGCTGCATCGCCGAGAGCGGCGGTGCCAAGCTCGGCGTCGACGTGATCTCGTTCGAGGACGAGGAGGGCACCTATCTCGGCCTCCTGGGCTCGCGCTCGTTCTGCGGCGAGGATGTCGCTCGTGGAGATGAACGCGGCCGTCGGTCCGGACGGCAAGACCACTGCATCGCGCGATCGAAGATGCCGGGTTGCGCGCCAACCCGCTGGCGCGCCTCGACCCCAAGCGCCATGTCGCCTATCTCGAAGGCCATATCGAGCAGGGCCCGCGCCTGGAAAGCGGCGGCACCCAGATCGGCGTCGTCAGCGCCATCGTCGGCATCAAGAACATGCGCGTTACGTTTCACGGCGAGGCCAATCACGCCGGCACCACGCCCATGGCGATGCGCCACGACGCCGGCGCCGCCGCGCTGACCTTCGGCGCCGACCTGCAGCCGCGGCTGCGCGCGGCCGGCGGCGTCGAGACGGTGTGGAACGTCGGCAGTGCGCGCTTCGAGCCGGGCGCCATCAATGTGGTGCCCGCCGAGGCGGAGCTGATCGTGCAACTGCGCGATACCGTCGGCAAGAACGCTGCAAAAGCTGGAGCAGGTCGTCCGCGATGCCGCCAGCGCCGCCGCCAAGTACTGCAAGGTCACGGCCGATACCGTCGTGATGCAGGATACCCCGCCGTCCGCCATGGACTCGAAGCTCGCCGGCCTGATCGATCAAGCGGCCTCCGAGCTCGACGCCTCGCACATCACGTTGCCGAGCGGCGCCGGCCACGACGCCATGATCATGGCGACGCATCTGCCGTCGGCGATGCTGTTCGTGCCCTCGATCGGCGGGCGCAGCCATCACATCTCCGAGGACACCAGCGAGGACGGATCTCGTCGTGGGCGCCGAGGTGCTGCTGCGCGCGGTCGAGCTGCTGATGGCGGAGCGCCGGCGCGGCTGACCCCTTCTGCGACAATTTGCGCAAGGCCACTGCCGGGCGTCGGGCCGCGCCGGCAGCCGCCTGCGCACTGCTCAGCGGCCATTCTGCATAAAATATGAGCAAAAATCGCGAATTGTATGCAATTCAGCCAGCGCCAGGAACAGGCGGCCGGATAGCGCCAAAGCGGTAATTCATGACGCTTTATCAATGCGCTAAAGGAAATATTCGGATCAATGCGGGCTTGGCACGGGCTTTGCGAAATTTCTCCCAAGGCATCCTTTTGGCATCGGGAGGTTTCGATGAAGCGTGGTGGAATGAAACGCCGTGATTTTCTCAAGTCGACGGCGGCGGTCGCGGCCGGCAGCGCGCTCGGCATGCCGGCGGTGTTCTCCGCCGAGGCGGCTTCGCGCAAGGAGACGTTGCTGCTGATCACCGAGAACGGCCCCAACAATCTCGACATCCAGGGGCTCGGCACCAACCGTCCCGGCTACGAGGCGTCGTGGAACTGCTACGACCGCCTGATCACGCACCCGACCAAGACGTTGGCGGACGGCTCGCTCTCCTACGACAAATCGAAATTCGAGCCCGAACTCGCCGAGGACATGAAGATCGGCGACAACTCGGTCACCTTCAAACTGAAGAAGAGCGCCAAATTCCAGGACGGCACGCCGGTCACCGCCAAGGACGTCAAATGGTCGTTCGACCGCGCCATCGGCGTCGGCGGTTTCCCGCGCGTGCAGATGAAGGCGGGCTCGCTCGAAAAGCCGGAACAGTTCGTCGTCGTCGACGACCACACCTTCCGCGTCGACTTCATCAAGAAGAACCGCCTGACCATCCCCGATATCGCGGTGATCGTGCCCAGCATCTACAATTCCGGTCTGGTCAAGAAGCATGCGAGCGAGAAGGATCCGTGGGCGCTCGCCTACACCAAGAGCAATACGGCCGGCTCGGGCGCCTACAAGGTCACGAGCTGGAAGCCCGGCGTCGAGACCGTCTATGAGCGCAATGACGCCTGGGTGGGCGGCAAGCTGCCCGAGCTCAAGAAGGTCATCTGGCGCACCATTCCATCGGCCGGCAACCGCCGTGCGCTGATGGAGCGGGGCGACGCCGACATCTCCTTCGACCTTCCGGCGAAGGATTTCACCGAGATGAAGAAGCAGGCCAAGCTCAAGCTGGTCTCCAACACCATCGGCAACGGCATGTACTCGCTTGAGCTGAACGTGGTGAAGCCGCCGTTCAACAACATGAAGGTCCGGCAGGCGATCGCCTACGCGCTTCCCTACGATAAGATCATCGAAGCTGCGATGTACGGCCACGCGCGGCCGCTGTTCGGCGGCCCGTCCAACGACGTGACCAGCACCGAGTGGCCGCAGCCCACCGGCTACAAGACCGACCTCGCCAAGGCCAAGGCCCTGATGAAGGAATTGGGCGCCGGTCCGATCGAATCGGTCATTTCGTTCGACCTCGGCGACGCCGTGAATTCCGAGCCGATGGCCGTGCTGATCCAGGAAAGCCTCGCCAAGATCGGCATCAAGCTTTCCATCAGCAAGGTGCCGGGCGCCAATTGGCGCAGCGAAATGGCGAAGAAGTCCATGCCGATGATGGTCAACTTCTTCTCCGGCTGGCTGGACTATCCGGAATACTTCTTCTTCTGGTGCTATTCCGGGCAGAACGCGATCTTCAACACGCCGAGCTACGTCAACAAGGACATGGACGCCCTCATCAACGGCGCCTATGCCGCCGCCGCCGTCGGCGAGAAGGAAAAATACGCCAAGGATGTCGAGGGCTTCATCTCCATGGCCTATCACGACGTCCCGCGCGTGCCGATCTTCCAGCCCTACCTCAACGTGGCGATGCAGAAGAACATCTCCGGCTACCAGTATTGGTTCCACCGGCAGGTCGACTACCGCAAGATCGTCAAGGCATGAGGCTTGCATGAAAGCTGCCTGAATAAGACGGCGCGCGTCATTTCCGGCGCGCGCCGCTCACGCGACCGGGAGCACCGGCAAGCCAGGCGCCGGAACCGGTGACGCACCGGGAAGTGACGACATGCTCGCGACCATCGGCAAGCGGCTGCTGACCGTAATCCCGACGCTGATCGGCGTCGTGATCGTGACCTTCCTGCTCACGCGCGTGCTGCCGGGCGATCCGGCGATCTATTTCGCCGGCCCCGCGGCAACGCCGCAATCGATCGCCGATGTCCGCAAGAGCCTCGGCCTCGACCAGCCGCTGCCCGAGCAGTTCGTGCACTATGTCGACGATCTGGCGCACGGCAACTTCGGCAACTCGCTCTCGACCGGCAAGCCGGTGGCGACCGAAATCACCAGCCGGCTGCCCGCTTCCGCCGAGCTGACGCTGCTCGGCCTGATCCTGTCGATCGTCATCGCGGTCCCGCTCGGGATATTGGCCGCGGTGAAGCAGGGCTCCTGGATCGACCACGCCTGCCGCGTCGTCACCACCGCCGGCGTGTCGCTGCCGGTGTTCTTCACCGGCCTGCTTCTGGTCTACGTCTTCTATTTCCGCCTCGGCTGGTCGCCGGCGCCGGTCGGCCGGCTCGACGCCTTCAGTTCGGCGCCGCCGCAGATCACTGGCTTTTATCTGATCGACAGCCTGGTCACCGGCGACCTTGAAACCTTCCGCGCCGCGCTCGGCCAACTGATCCTGCCGGCCTTGACGCTCAGCATCTTTTCGCTGGCGCCGATCGCGCGCATGACGCGCGCCTCGATGCTCGCCGTGCTCGCCTCCGAATTCGTGCGCACCGCGCGCGCCAGCGGCCTCTCCAATCGCACGGTCATCCTCACTTACGCTTTCCGCAATGCCATGCTGCCGGTGGTGACCACGCTCGGCATGGTGTTCTCCTTTCTGCTCGGCGCCAACGTGCTGGTGGAGAAGGTGTTCGCCTGGCCCGGCATCGGCTCCTACGCGGTCGAGGCGCTGCTGCAATCGGACTTCGCGCCGGTGCAGGGCTTCGTGCTCACCATGGCGGTGCTTTACGTGGCGCTCAATCTGCTGATCGACATCCTCTACGGCGTCATCGATCCGCGCGTGAGGTTGGAAGGATGACCGACACCGTGGTGCAACAGCCCCCTGCAGGCGCGGTGGCGGCGCCGGAACCGGCAACGCCCAAACCAACGAGCAATTCGATGTGGCGCCACGCGCGCTACGTGATCTCGGAAAATCCGGTGACTGGATTTGCCTTCGCGCTGTTCGCGCTGATCGCGATTTGCGCGCTGCTCGGCCCCTACATCGTGCCTTACGACCCGCTCGCGAGCGACGCATCGGCGACCTTGCAGGCGCCGTCGTGGCATCACTGGTTCGGCACCGATCAACTCGGTCGCGATGTGCTGAGCCGCGTGGTGGTGGCGACCCGGCTCGACTTCGTGATCGCGCTGACCTCCGTTGTGCTGGTCTTTGCCATGGGCGGGCTTGCCGGCATCGCCGCCGGCTATTTCGGCGGCTGGACCGACCGGATCGTCAGCCGCATCTCCGACACCATCATGGCCTTTCCACTGTTCGTGCTGGCCATGGGCATCGTTGCCGCGCTCGGTAACACGGTGACCAATATCGTCATCGCCACCGCCATCATCAACTTCCCGCTCTATGTGCGGGTGGCGCGCGCCGAGGCCAACGTGCGGCGCGACGCCGGCTTCGTGCAGGCGGCGCGGCTGTCGGGCAACGGCGAGTTCCGCATCCTTCTGATGCACATCCTGCCCAACATCATGCCGATCATGATGGTGCAGATTTCGCTCACCATGGGCTACGCCATCCTCAACGCGGCGGGCCTTTCGTTCATCGGCCTCGGCGTCAAGCCGCCGACGCCGGAGTGGGGGATCATGGTGGCGGAAGGCGCCACCAACATCATCTCCGGCGAATGGTGGGTGGCGCTGTTTCCGGGCGCGGCGCTGATGCTGGCGGTGTTCTGCTTCAACCTGCTCGGCGACGGCCTGCGCGATCTGGTCGATCCGCAAAGGAGAACCTGATCATGGACGCCGTGGTCCAGCCATCCGCCGACACCGGCAAGGCGCTGCCGCTGCTCGAGGTGCGCGATCTCACCGTCGAATTCCACACCCGGCGCGGCACCGTGCGCGCGGTCGAGCACATCAACCTGTCGGTCGCCAAGGGCGAGACCGTCGGCATCGTCGGTGAATCCGGCTCCGGCAAGTCGGTCACCTCCTACGCCGTCATGCGCATCCTCGACCGTGCCGGCCATATCGCCGACGGCACGGTCGCCTTCTCGGGCCTCGACCTGCGCACCGCGCCTGAAAGGGAGATGCGCGACCTGCGCGGGCGCGAGATGTCCATGATCTTCCAGAGCCCGCGCCTGGCGCTCAACCCGATCCGCAAGATCGGCAAGCAGATCGAGGACGTGCTGTTGCAGCATGCCCAGGTCGGCAGCGAGGGGGTCAGCGAAAAGGCGGTGGAGATGCTCGACCTGGTGCGCATCGCGCGCCCCAAGGAGCGCTACCACGCCTACCCGTTCGAACTCTCCGGCGGCATGTGCCAGCGCGTGGTGATCGCGCTGGCGCTCGCTTGCCGCCCGCAACTGCTGATCGCCGACGAGCCGACCACCGGCCTTGACGTCACCACGCAGAAAGCGGTCATGGATCTGACGGTCGAGCTCACGCGCGAGCGCGGCATGTCCATGGTTCTCATCACTCACGATCTCGGTCTGGCCGCCGCCTATTGCGACCGCGTGGTGGTGATGGAGAAGGGCCACGTGGTCGAGACCGCGGCCGCCGAAACCATCTTCAAGGCGCCGGCCCACGCCTATACGCGCAAGCTGATGCGGGCGACGCCGCGCGCCGGCGTCACCCTGCGCGACCTGCTGCCGGAGGGCGAAGCGCTCCCCGCGCGCGCGCCTTCGGGGGCGGGCGTGGCGCCGAACAAGGCGCCGCTGCTGTCGGTGGAGAACCTCGTCAAGGAGTATCCGCGCCAGGGCGCCGCCGGTTCGTTCTCCAAGCTGTTCGGCGCCAACAAGCCGGTGCCGGAAAGCGCCGTGTTCCGCGCCGTCGACGGCATCAGCTTTTCGATCGACCGCGGCGAGAGCGTCGGGCTGGTCGGCGAATCCGGCTGTGGCAAATCCACCACTTCGATGATGGTGATGCGGCTGATCGACAAGACCGCCGGTCGCATCCTCTTCGACGGCAAGGACATCGGCGAAATCCCGGCCAGCCAGTTCGCCAAGCTGCCGCTGCGCAAGCGCATCCAGATGGTGTTCCAGGATCCGACCGACAGCCTCAATCCGCGCTTCACCGCCGTGCGCGCCATCGCCGATCCGATTCTGCGCATGGGGGATGTGAGCCGCGGCGAACTGCGCGCGCACTGCGAGGAACTGGCGCGTCAGGTCGGCTTGCCGATCGAACTGCTCGACCGTTTCCCGCATCAGCTTTCGGGCGGTCAGAAGGCCCGTGTCGGCATCGCGCGCGCCATCGCGCTCAAGCCCGACCTCGTCATTCTCGACGAGCCGACCGCCGCGCTCGACGTGTCGGTGCAGGCGGTCGTGCTCAATCTGCTGCAGGACCTGAAAGATTCGCTCGGCATGAGCTATCTGTTCGTGTCGCACGATCTCAACGTCGTGCGCTTGCTATGCGACCGCGTGGTGGTGATGCAGACCGGCAAGATCGTCGAGCAGGGCGCGACCGAACAGGTGCTGGGCGCGCCGCAAGCCGCCTACACCCGCGATCTCTTGACGGCGATCCCGCACCCGCCGCTGTGAGCGGCGCGGGCCTTAGGGTCGCTCCGCTTGGGAATGGAATGGCCGGCGTGCCGCAAAGCACGCTTCACCTCTCCCGTCGAAGTCGGATGTTTCCGACTTCGGCCAATTCATGTGCCGAACCCGGGTAAACCCGAGCTCGGTTGGGAGAGAGGGAGCGCGCGGTGCTCGTTGCACCGCTTCAACTCAAACGAACGCGCTCCGGGCAACGCTCAATGCAGCGCCGGCAAACGGCGATCTTCCACCAGGCTCGGCCGGTTGTGCGGGGCGCGCGCCCGCACCCGCGAGCGGTCGGGCCGGCTCTTGGCCGAATGGGTGTGCGCGGGCGGGATGGTGGAGGTCGCCGCGGGGGGCGGCAGTTGGTCCGGCAGATACTTCGCCAGCACCGAAGGATCGAGACTCGCGGTCTCCGCGTCCGGTACCCGCAGCCACACCTCGTCCATGCCCAGCAGCGGGATGCCGAGATAGCCGCGCACCGTCAGCTTCTCCCCGTCCGGGCTCAGCGTCATCATGGCGTGGTAGATGTCGCCGTCGCGCGGGTCGAGGATGTTGCCCTTCTCGTATTTCAGCCCGTGCCGCTGCATGCCGCGAATCAGTTCGAGGCCGAGCAGCGGCTGGTTGCGGCGATCGTCGCTGCACTTGCTGCAGATCGGATTGGGCTGATCGGTGGGGCGCGGAAACAGTTTCGCGACCACGCCCTTGTAGATGTCGTCCTGCTTGACGAACAGGAACCAGATGACCGGCTTTCCCTCGTCGCTCAGCTTCTGCCAGAGACCCAGCACGCTCGGCCGGGCCTCGGGGGGCGCCTGTGCCGGCTGCGCGGTCTGGGCCTGGGAAACCGTCGCGCCCATCGCCATGAAGGCGACCAGCGCAAGCATCGCTACCCGTGCTTTCAATGTCGTCTCCCCAAATTGCGGGCGTCCATGGCGCACCCTTCTCTTGGGAATATGGCCGTTTCACGAAGCGAGCGGGGCCGTCATTTGGAATCTTTGCCGGTCGCCAGCCGGGGAAATGCCAGAGTTCCGTTTGCGCGGCGAAAGTCAATACTGATAGAGTCCCAGTCGGTTAGGCGGGCGGTCGCCGGGGGACGGCGACCGTGAAGGAACCCGTTGCCGATCTCATCGTTGGCAACGAGGGAAAAAAGACCAGCCGGTTGCGGAGGTTGCGCGCTCATGTCGAAGTCCAACGTCGCCCTCGGCAATCTCCGGGCCGTTGTGATTGTCATCGTGCTGGCGTTCCACTCAGCGCTCGCCTACCTCGCCTCGGTACCGGCCCAGACCTCGCCCTTCGGCGAGGCGCCGTTTACCTGGCAGGCCTTTCCCGTGGTCGATACCCACCGCTGGATGGGCTTTGACGTGTTCTGCGCCTGGCAGGACGTCAGCCTGATGTCGCTGATGTTCCTGCTCTCCGGTCTCCTGGCCTCGGGCAGCCTGCGCCGCAAGGGAAGCTGGACCTATATCTCCGACCGGATGTGGCGAATCGGCGTTCCTTTCCTGCTGGCGATCATCTTCCTGAGCCCGCTCGCCTTCTATCCGGCCTATCTCGCGCGCACCGCGCAGCCGACCTTCTTCGGCTTCTGGCATCAGTGGTTTTCGCTGCCGTTCTGGCCGAGCGGGCCGGAATGGTTCTTGTGGCAGCTTCTGGCCGCCAACGTGGTGGCCGCCATCCTGTTCGCCGTCGCGCCGCGCTCGCTCGATGCGCTCAGCCGCTTCGCCGCCTGGGCGGGCAAGCAGCCGGTCAAGTTCTTCGGCGTGTTCGTCGCGCTGTCGATGCTCGCCTACGTGCCGCTCGCCCTCATCTATTCGCCGTGGAACTGGAGCTCGTTCGGGCCGTTCTCGCTGCAGCTCTGCCGGCCGCTGCATTATCTCGTCTACTTCTTCATCGGCTTTGCGCTCGGCAGCTATTCGCTCGAGCGCGGCCTGCTCGACAGCGAGGGGCCGCTGGCGCGCCACTGGCCGGCCTGGCTCGGTACCGCGGTCGTGTCCTTCTTCGCGTGGGCCGGCATCACGGCCTTGACCCGGCCGGAATGGGCGCAGGCGAGCCCGCTGGTCCAGGTCGCCGCCAGCTTCGCCTTCCCCGTCGCCTGCGCCGCCGGCGGTCTGTTCCTGCTCGCCATCTCCCTGCGCTTCAGCGACAAGCGCCATTGGGTGCTCGACAGCCTGTCGGCGAACGCCTACAGCATGTATCTGATCCATTACGTGTTCGTTGTGTGGCTACAATATGCGCTGGTGGGAACCGGCCTGTTCTCGGTCGCCAAGTTCGCGATCGTGCTGGCCGGCGCGCTGGTCATGAGTTGGGCCAGCAGCGTCGCCTTCCACCGTGTCTTCGGCGCCCAGCTTGTGGCCTTCAAGCGCTCCGTTTTGACCGCGCCACATTGACGTACGAATTGTTCGCGATTGTAGAAGCGACATGCCGCTGAATTTCACGCTTGCCTCGCGCAACCTGTTCCACGACCGGCTTCGCTTCGTTGCCACCACTGTCGGCATCGTGTTTTCGGTCGTGCTGGTCATGGTGCAGATGGGCCTCTATCTCGGCTTCGGCCGGATGGTGACGACCATGGTCGAGCACACCAACACCGATCTGTGGGTCATGCGCGAGGGCACGAAATGCTTCGAGGACCCTTCGCTGCTCGGCGACAAGCAACAGGACATCCTCAAGGTGCCGGGCGTCGCCTCGGCGAGCCCGCTGGTGATCGGCTTTTCGGACTGGCGCCTGCCGAGCGGCGAGATGACACCGGTGTTCCTGGTCGGCTCGGACCTCCAGCGGGGCGACTTGCAGCCCTGGAACGTGGTCGCCGGCTCGACCAAGGCTCTGTCCGAACCTGGCGCCGTCGCCGTCGACGAGACCTATGACAAGCGGCTCGGCCTCACCGGCCTCGGCACCAAGGCCAACATCCGCGGCCAGAAGATCCACGTCGTTGCCTTGACCAACGGCATCCGCTCCTTCACCACCACCCCCTTCGTGTTCACGAGTATCGAGCAGGCCCGCAAATACATCGGCCTGCCCAAGGGCATGGCGAGCTATTTCCTGGTCAAGCTGAAGCCGGGCGCCGATCGCGCGCAAGTGCGGCACGCGCTGGAAACGAGCCTGTCCAAGGTCGAGGTGCTGACGACGCCGCAGTTCGCCGAGCGCAGCCGCCAGTTCTGGCTGTTCTCGACCGGCGCCGGCGCCGCCTTGTTCTTCGGCGCGCTGCTCGGCCTCATCGTCGGCACCGTGATCGTGGCGCAGACGCTCTATTCCAGCACCAAGGATCACATCGACGAATTCGCCACCCTGCGCGCCATGGGCTCGTCCAACCGCTATATCTACGGCGTCATCATGTATCAGGCGCTGCTCAATGCCGTGATCGGGTTCTGTTTCGCCAGCGTGATCGGCTTCGGCGTCGTCGCGCTTACCACCAACAGCGCCTTGCCGGTGACGATCACGCCGGCGTTGATGGCGGCCATCCTGGGCCTCACCGTGGTCATGTGCATCCTTTCCGCCTTCGCCGCCATCGCGCGGGTGGTGCGCATCGACCCAGTCGTGGTCTTCACCCGATGAGCGGGCCCGTTCTCGAGGCGCTCGGCGTCAGCAAGGTGCTTGGCCGCGGTGCCGGCCAGGTGGAGGCGCTCAAGGGCATCACGCTCACGCTGCGCGGCGGCGAGCTCACCATGCTGATGGGGCCGTCGGGCAGCGGCAAGACCACGCTGTTGTCCATTCTCGGATGCATGCTGGCGCCGACGGCGGGAGCGGTGCGCGTTGCCGGCCTTTCCACCGAAGGCGCTGCGCCTGAAGCACTGGCGCGACTGCGCCGTCAGCACATCGGCTTCATCTTCCAGAGCTATCATTTGTTTCCCACGCTGACCGCGTCGGAAAACGTGCAACTGGCGCTGGATGTGCGCGGCCGGCATGGCGACGAGGCGCGCCGGCGGGCGGACGAAGCGCTGGCGCGCGTCGGCCTCTCGCACAAGCTCAAATCCTATCCGCATGAATTGAGCGGCGGCGAGCAGCAGCGGGTGGCGATCGCGCGCGCCATCGTGTCGGAGCCGTCGGCCATTCTGGCCGATGAGCCGACCGCCGCGCTCGACGGCGAGAACGGGCAGGCCATCATGGGCATCCTCGCCGAGATCGCCAAGCATCCGGACCGCGGCGTTCTGGTGGTCACGCACGATGCGCGGCTGACCTCGTTTGCCGACCGCACCATCAATATCGAAGACGGCCGCCTGGTCTGCGATGAAGAGCGAAGCGAGGCGGCACCCGAACCGCAACCGGTCGCGCTCGACGAGCATTGACCGTGATCCCGCGCCGCCCCAGTCTGCGCGCCGAGCTTGTGCGCCTGGGCGTGCGCTACTTCATCAAGCGGCAAGGCCGTCCGCAGACGCTCGAAGAATCGCGGCGCGGGTTCCGTGCCATGGAGCGGCTGGTGCCGCGCCCGCCGCGCGGCACGCGCACCGTCCGTGTCGATGCCGGCGGCGTCGCGGCCGACAACGTCACCACGCCCGCCGCGCAGGCCGGCCGCCATGTGCTCTATCTGCACGGCGGCGGTTACCGGGTCGGCAGTCCGGCGATCTACCGCGATCTCACCTGGCGCATCGGCAACGTCGCGCGCGCCCAGGTGCTGGTGATCGACTATCGGCTGGCGCCCGAGCATCCGTTTTCCGCTGCGCTCGATGACGCGGTTGCCGCCTATCGCTGGTTGCTCGCCGGTGGCGACGCGCGCGAGATCGTCGTCATGGGGGAGTCCGCCGGTGGCGGATTGACGCTCGCGCTCTTGCTCAAGCTGCGCGATGAAACCGCGCCGCTGCCGGTCGCCGGCGTCGCCATCTCGCCGTGGACCGATCTTGCTTTGACCGGCGCGTCGCTTGCCGCAAACGCCGCCGCCGACCCGATGCTCGATGTCGGCGTTTTGCCCGGCTACGTCGCGGACTACCTCGCGGGCGCCGATCCGCGCAATCCTTATGCCTCACCGCTTTACGGCGATCCGGCGGGCCTGCCGCCGGTGCTGCTCCAGGTCGGCAGCGACGAGATCCTGCTCGACGACTCCACCCGCATGGCGGAAAAATTGCGCGCCGCCGGCCGTCCGGTTGAATTGCAGGTGTGGCCGCGCATGCCCCATGCCTGGCACATGTTCGCGCCGATCCTGCCGGAAGCGCGCGCCGCCATTGGCGGAATCGGCGGGTTTCTGCAGCCGCTATGGCGACGAACCGGCCACTGATCGGCTGAAAAAGTGCGGCGGCGCTGCCGGCAATGCAGAAAAATAAGTGCATTCCGCTCGGGTTTGGTATAGTTACACCCGTCCGGCCTTGTCCTTGCGTACCTACCCGGCATGCTTGAATCGGTAACCAAGCTGCGTCCCCCGGCCCCGTCTCCGCGCCTCCGCGCGATGGGGCTGTTGCGTCTGTTTCGCGCGCTGGCCAGCAATCCGCTGGAAGCCTGGACCGAGGCCCACTTCACCCAGCCGATCGTCATGGGTGGCCTGCCGTTCGGGCCGGTGGCGGTGATCAACGATCCCAAGGCCATCCGGCGCGTGCTGCTCGACAATTGCGACAACTACCGCAAGGACTGGCTGCAGCGCCGCGTGTTGTCGGCAGGGCTGACCGACGGCTTGTTGACCGCCGAGGAAGGCCAGTGGCGCGCGCAGCGCCGCGCCCTGGCGCCGTTGTTCGCGCGCCGCAGCGTGATGAATTTTTCCGCCACCATGGTCGACGCGGCGCATGCGCTGGTCGCGCGCCTGGACGGCCGGGCGGGGCAGGTGGTCGACCTCGCTGTCGAGATCACCCGCACCACGCTCGACGTGCTCGAGCGCACCATCTTTTCCGACGGCTTCGGCAGCGACCGCGAAGCCATGCGCAAGGGGATGAAGAGCTATTTCGAGGCGGTTGGCCGCATCGATCCTTTCGACATTCTCGGCCTGCCGGAGGTGATGCCGCGCCGCGTTCGCCTGAAGGCGGAACTGCGCTTCTTCGAATCCGCCATCGATACCATCATCGCCAGGCGCGAGCGCTCGCTTGCCGCCGGCGGGTGCGCGCCCGACGATATTCTCACGCTGCTGCTGCGGGCCAAGGATCCGGAGAGCGGCGCGCGCCTGAGCGAATCCGAAGTGCGCGCCAACATCCTCACCTTCATCGCGGCCGGCCATGAGACCACCGCCAACTGTCTTGCCTGGTCGCTTTATCTGTTGTCGCAGTCGCCGCAATGGGCGGAGCGGCTCTGCGCCGAAGCCGACCGCGCGCTCGACGGCGACATCGCCGGCCTCGGCGACCGGCTGATCGAGACCCGCGCGGTGATCGAGGAATCGAACCGGCTCTATCCGCCGCTCGCCGCCATCAGCCGCGCCGCGCGCGGGCCCGATACGCTCAGCGGTTGCGGCATTAGGCGCGGCACCCTGATCGTGATCGCGCCTTACGTGCTGCACCGGCACCGTGTCTTATGGAGCGATCCCGACTGCTTCGATCCCACGCGTTTTCTCGAAGGCGAGCGTGAGAAGATCGACCGCTTTGCCTATCTTCCCTTCGGCGTCGGCCCGCGCATCTGTGTCGGCGCGGCCTTCGCCATGCAGGAGGCGGCGATCGTGCTGGCGACCCTCATGCGCCACTTCCGGCTGGAACTCGCGCCCGGCCATGCGGTCTGGCCGGTGCAGAAGGTGACGTTGCGCCCGCGCGGCGGCCTGCCGATGCTGGTCACGCGGCGATGACGGTGCGTGTGGATAGCCCGCGGCTGCATACCCGGAAATTGGCTAGCGCATACCGCAAACGTCCAACAAGCGGTAAGTGGATGCTCAGGGCGCGGAATAAATGGTTTGCGCGTCCGGCGGGGCCCGGTAACTTGTAGTCCGTCGAGTCTCCGGTGCCGCGTCTATCTTGCCGGTGGCCCGGCATTTGCTTGACTGTGACTACAACTTTCGGCGAAGCGGAACGTTTTTGTGAGCAGATTTTCACCGAAACCGCACGTTTCCGCTTGTAGGGGCCGCTTCGTTTGAGGCTGCTTGGGGCGTCGCCGCTCGGGCGACATTGGCATAGGGGCAGGCCTGGAAAATGATAGTGGTGGTTGGCTTGGCATTCGAGGCCCGCATTGCCGCGGATTGTGGACTGCAAGTCATTTGTAGCGGCGACGGACGAAACCTCACCACCAACCTCAGGCGCGCGATCGCCACCGGCTGCAGCGGCCTGCTCAGCTTTGGCGTGGCCGGCGGTCTCGACCCCGCGTTGCGGCCCGGCACCTGCGTCGTCGCATCTGGCATTGTCGGCGACGGTCTGCTGCTGGAGACCGACCGCCGCTGGTCGCAGAAATTGCTGGAGGGCATGCCGGGCGCCGTGCACGGTCTGCTGGCGGGCGCCATCAGCCCCGTGCGCACGCCCGCCGACAAACGCGCGCTCAATTTCGACACCGGCGCGGTCGCCGTCGACACCGAATCCCACATGGTGGCCGATGCGGCGGCCAATCACGGTTTGCCGATGGCGGCGATCCGGGTAATCGCCGATCCCGCCCACCGCGGCCTGCCGGAGACGGCGTTGCGTGCGGTGCGCGCCGACGGCACCACCGATGTGCGCGCCGTGCTGCGCTCCGTGATGCGCCGCCCGCACGAATTGCCGTCCCTGCTGCTCACCGCGCTCGACGCGCGCGCCGCGCGCGCGACATTGCTGCGTGGCCGCCGTCTCCTGGCGCCCGTGCCGGAAGAGACCGGTTTCCGTCCGCTGCCGGGCGTACGCCCGGAGCGCGGCGGCCTAGCCGCCGAGGTCGATCTGCGCGAGGCGGTCGGCTGAGCCGGCGCCGAGCGCGCCTCGTTCCATTCGATCCCGATTGCAGGGTCCCGCCACGCGCCGGCATCTCGTTTTCGCGTTCGGCAACCCCCTGGCTAAATCGGGCCGGCAGGTTAAAACGGCTCACCCAAAGCGCCGGTAGCTCAGCTGGATAGAGCACCAGACTTCGAATCTGGGGGTCAGGGGTTCGAATCCCTTCCGGCGCGCCAGATTTCCAACACTTGTACAAAACAGCGAACGCTCCGCGACAAGGCGACAGGGCAAACCCACCTTCCGGTTCCCTCGCGGTCCATCCGTCCGCACCTTCAGCGCCGTTCCAGGTTGCCGGCCACATCAGGATAGGCTGAAATACCTCGCCTTTCTGCTACAAGGCGTTTGAACGGGCGGCGCGGCAAATGGGGCCGATCCTTCCGACCGCCCAGATAATTTGTAGAGCCGAAACAGCAAAGCGGCGTCGCGGCACCGTTAGAGGGAGATCATGCCCAAACTCGATTTCGCGAATCTGCCCTCCCATCGTTCTGTCGAAGAAATCCTCGCGCATCCGCGGTTTACCGTGGCCCGCAACGCGATGGTGCGTGAGATGCTCGCGCTATACGAACACGAAACCTTCCTGAACCGGCTGCTGCTCGAGGTCGGCCGCAATCTCGTGTTCGTCGTGATCATGTGCCTCGATGCACGCTACGACGAAACCGACCGCGCGACCTGGCCGACGCTACGGGCCGTCACCCGCGCCATGGTCGGCTTCAATTTGGCAAGCCCGCGCCGCGTCGCCGATCTCGTGTCCCGCCTGATCAACACCGGCTATCTTGAACAGATCCCCGCGCCACAGGATCGCCGCGTACGCATCCTCCGCCCGACGAAGAAGATGATCGCGCAGGACCAGGACTGGCTGCGGTCGCATTACGCGCCGCTGCAGGTGCTATATCCGAAGCCGGGCTACCCTCGCGTCATGCAGCGCGACCCCGATTTTCAGCGCGCGCAACGGCTCATCTCCGCCAGCTTCTTCCCGTTCGCCGCGGAGACGTTGGCGCGGCACCCGACCATGTTGCAATTCATGACCCGGGAAGGCGGCGTCATGATCGTCATCAAGCTGATCGAGCTTGCCGGGCCGAATGCGGATACGACGCGCGAGATTGTCTACTCCGACATCGGCGCCCGCTTCGGGGTCTCGCGAACACAGGTCCGCAAGCTGCTGCAGGAGGCCGAAGAAGCGGGGCTGATGCGCCTGACCCAGGAAGGCGGCCGCTTCGTTCAATTGACTCCGGCGCTGATCGAAGCCTTCGACCGCTTCATCGCCGATACGATGCAGGGACACGACCTCATGTACAAGCTGGCGCTGCGCGGGGAAGCCGCGGCGAACGCCATGTTTGAATCGATGCAAAATGCTACCTTGCCGGCCGGTGCAGGATGAACTTGGCGTGCCCGTGCGCAGGCTGTGAGCTCGCGCAACCATGCGATCTGCCTTGCGGCATGTGAATAGCCGCCGGCGGTTCGGTCGAAGACGTAACGCGTTGGGGATGGCAACCGTTGCCTTCATATAAATTCGCGATGCACCCGTGAACCAGGCTATTATGGGGGTGTCGTGGAATCGCTTAGAATGGCCGATGCGCTGTCCGCGTATTCCGATTATTCCGAATGGACGGTCGGGAAGCTTGAGACAATTCCGGGTTTGACGTGAGCCATGCGACTTTCGCGCTTTGACGATAAGAGATCGCTAGCCGGAACGAAACGCGCCTTGTCGTTGCTGTCGGCCGCCGGCCTGGCGCTGCTGCTCGCGGGCACGACCGCGGAGGCACGCAACCCGGTTCGCCATGGCCGCGCCCTGGTCAAGGAATTCTGCGCGCGCTGCCATGCCGTCGGCCGCAGCGACAGGAGCCCGAATGTGGCGGCGCCGCCTTTTCGCGCGATCGGCCACAGCTACGATCTCGATCGTTTCGCCGAGCGGCTGCAGCGCGGCATTTCCTCCGGCCATCCCGACATGCCGGAATTCAAGTTCAGCCGCGTCGACGCTCAGGCCATGCAGGCCTATCTGCGCTCCATCCAGCGCTAGCGCCCGATCCGCGGAGATCGAAGCATTCTCCGCGGATCGGACTCTGGCGATTGACCAACGTCAATGTTCTGCGAGCTCACCGTGCCTGCGCGCGGCGAGCTGCAGCGCGGATTTCTCGCCGCGTTCGGCGCGTGCCGAGGTCACGCGCTTGTTGGACGGCGCGGCGCGCTTTTTCGCAACATGCGCGGCGGGCTTCTTTTTCTCGTCTGGCTTCTTCGCGTCGCGTGCGGCCGATTTTTTCGTTTCGTGTGAGTTTTTCGTTTCGTGTGAGCTTGTCTTCGTCTTGACGTCGCGCGCCACGGTTTTCTTCGTCTCGGGTGCCGCGAGCTTCTTCTTCGTGTCGCGGGACGCTGTCTTCTTAGTCTCGGATTGCGACGGGTTTCTTTGTTTCCGCCGATGCGGCCTTCTTGGTCTCCGCCGCCGCGGTCTTCTTTCCTGTATCGGCCGATGCCGTCGTCGTCGGGGCCTGCCGCATCGCAATCAGCATGGCCGGCGGCCTTGGCGGCAGCGGGATGCGCTTCTTGCCGACCCAGGCGTAAAGTCCCGACACATCCTTGCAGGGCGCGCGCTGCGGCAGCCGGTTGCCGCCATGCTCGATCGGCGCCGTCTTCCAGTTCTGCACCGGCTGGCCGGTCACGGCCTGCACATAGCCGACCGTCTCCGCCGGCAGTTCCGCCTTCGCGTCGAGCCAATTGTGAAGGCGCGTCGGCCCCGCGTTGTAGGCGGCCGCGGCGAGCCCGAGATTGCCGAAGCGGTTGGCGAGATCGCGCAGCAGACGCGCCGCCGCCGGTATCGCCTGCAGCGGATCGAACGGATTATCGAGGCCGACGTCCGCCGCCGTCTCCGGCATGAATTGCGCGATGCCTTGCGCGCCTGCGCTGCTCACCGTCGCGGGCTCGAACTTGCTCTCTTGAAACAGCACGCGGATGAAGAAGGGGACTGGCAGATTATTGGAATGGGCGGCCTCGGCGAGCGCGTCGCAGATTTCGCGTTGCGAGCGATGCACCACCGGCTTGGGCGGCGGTGCTATCGGGGTCGGCACCGTCTCGGGCGCGATCGAGGCTGTCTGCACCGATCCTTGATCGGGAAGGCGTGGCGCTTGGCCCGGCGCCGGTGCGTCAACGCCCCAACTGGTCGCAATATCGAATCTGGTGTCGGACGAATTCGGCGGTGGATTGCCGCTGCCGTGCGGTCCGCCGGCAACGATGTCGCGCGGCAAGGGCGATTCAGGCCCGAGCGGCGCGGACCACGCGACCAGACACACGCAGGCCGGAATGAACAGCCGCCGCATTGGCGAAAAGCTCCCCCGTCAAAGCGATATCCGCGGGCTTGCGAGCGTGTTCGTGCGAAGGAGACTCATTCCCCCGATGAAGGGGTAGTCTGGCGGGAGAAGCGGACGGTTTTTCGGATTTCTTGCGGCAAGAAAAAGATGCGGGCCACGAGCGGCCCGCCGACATTCTCATGTCCGAATTCAACCGCGGCCCGCAACACCATGATCGCGGTAACAAATCACCGCATCGGCCGTATCATTGCGTACCGTTGGTCACGCGCCTGACCGGTAACGGCACCGATGCAGTGACCGGCGCGCGCGCCGCCACCAGCGCGTCGAAGGCGTTGACGAGGCCGGCGCCGAACAAGCGGTCGCGGCCCTTGGCTCCGAGATCCTGCGCGGTCTTTTCCAGCAGGCTGCGCACGCGATCGGGCCTCAGCTTGTGCACGCGTTGCAGCAGCAGCGCGGCGACGCCGCTCACTTCCGCCGCCGAATAGGACGTGCCGGAGGACATCTCGTAGCGCCCGTCGGGCAGCGCCACCAGAATATCGGCGCCGGGCGCGGCCACCGCGATCTGCCGTCCGCGATTGGATTGCGCGAACAGATGGTTGTCGACGTCGGTCGCCGTCACCGCGATCACCTCGGGCTCGGCGGCCGGATAGAGCGGCGGCGACTTCGCGCCGGCATTGCCGGCGGCGGCGATCAGCACGATGTTCTTCTTGTGGGCGGCTTCGAGCGCGCGATGCAGCGCGGGATCGGCCGGGCCGGCGAAGCTCATATTGATGACGCGCGCGTTTTTTTCCGCCGCCCAGTCGACGCCCTTGAGGATGTTGAAGGTGGTGCCCTTGGCGCCATTGCTGTCGGGATCGAAAGCGCGCACCGCCAGTATCTTGGCGTTCGGCGCCGCGCCCATCAGCTTGCCGTGCGCGACGATCAGCCCGGCGATGGCGGTACCGTGCGCATGGGGTTTGCGCGGCGTCTTCACCGCGTCGAAGCTGTCGAGGATCGAGCCGCTCAATTCGCTGTTCTTGAGGTCGATCGCCGAATCGATCACGGCGACGCGCACATTGTCGCCCTTGGCGAGCGTGTGAGCCTGCGGCAGGTGCAGTTTCGCGAGCTCGTATTGCGCGGCGCTGCCTTCGCTCGCGGGCTTCGGTTCGCCCTGCTGCAGGGTGTAGACGTAGTTCGGCTGTGCGTTGGTCACCAGGCGGTCGCTCTCGAGCGCGCGCACTACCGAGCTGACCGAGCGGCGATCCGGGATGTGCCAGAGGAACATGTGGCTGCGGCTGAGCTGGAAGTGCTGCGATTCCAGTTGTTCGAGCCGGAAGCGGCGGCGCAGGGTGTTGATCTGCCGCTGGCTCACCGAATTGGAAACCTCGATCAGCACCTCATCGGGCACCAGCCGCTGTTCGCCCGCCGGCGGTGCGCCGCTCGGGCCTCGGCGCCGCTGCGTCACCGCGCGCCGGGGCGTGTGCCGTTTGTGATGGCGCGCGCGATGCCGATGGTCGGCCGGCTCGTCGGCGGTGTCGTCGTCAATGAAGCGGCCGCCGCCGGTGGGCGGAATTGCAACGACAATGCCGGGCCCGCGCAAGCCGCCGCGATGCCGGCGCGGCCCATCCCATTTGCGGCCGCCGTTGCCGTATCCGCCGCGGTCGCGGTTGCCGCCGCCGAACGCGCCGGCGTGGAAACCGCCGCCGCCGCGCCCGAAGAAACCGGTCTGCGCAAACGCGCCCGCTGAAAGATCGAAGCTGACGACGGCGACGCCTGCCGCCAGCAGCAGTGCTAGTCGTTGCACACGCATGGCTTAGCCTCCGCCTTATTTCGCGGGCGCGATGAAGTCGACCACCTCGTCCGACTGCAGGGCCGCGATCCGTTGGTCGCGCTCCGCCCGCGGCAGCGGCCGCTCGGCGATGCGCACGCGGTAGACGCCGGTGCTGGACGGGCCGTCGACCACGGTGAGCTCGTTTCGCCGCAGGAACTGGGTGATGCCGGCGGCGCTCGCCCGCGCCCGGAAGCGCACCAGCGCATAATCGCCCTCCGCCCGCAAACCGCGCGTCACGACCGTCGGCGGCGCCGACGCGGTCTTGAAGCTGGTGGTGGGCTGCTCGTTCAGCGCGATGTTGGTGATGACGCCGGCCTGCAGCATGATCACCAGCGCCGCCGCCGAGGCCGACCAGGCCATCGTGCGCGGCGTCAGGCTCGCGAAGAATCCCGAGATGCGCGCGCCGAAGCCCGGAGCGCGCACCCGGCGCGCGGGTTCCGCATCGATCTTTTCGAACAGCTTGTCGAGCACGCGCGGCGACGGCGCACCCAACGTCTCGTTGAGGTGGATGGTCTCGGCGAATTCCTCGCGCACCAGCGTGTAGCGGCGCGCCAGCTCCGGATCGCGCCCGAGCGCTTCTTCCACGCGCTCGGCGTCGTGCTGGCTCAGCGTTCCCGCGGCATGCCAGGGCAGGAGCTCTTCGAGCTCGTCCGGCGCGGGCACCTTATCTTCGGTCGCGTTCATGGCCAGCCTCGATCCACACCTTGCTCCTTCAGGAGCTCTGATAATTTCTTGCGCGCGTAGAACATGCGCGTCTTTACCGTCGCCTGCGGGATGCCGACGATCTTCGCCACTTCTTCCACCGACTTCTCGTGGTAGTAGACGAGATCGATGACTTCCCGGTGCTCGGCAGTGAGCGCGTTCAGGCATTCCCGCAGGAGCGCGCCCTTATCCTTCTTGGCGACAGCCACCTCGGGATCATCGGCCTGATCCTCGATCTGCTGTGCCGTCTCGTCATCCAGTTCCTCCTCCGAGCGGCGCCTTAAAGCCGATAGCGCCTTGAAGCGGGCGATGCCCAAGAGCCAGGTGGAGGCCTGGGAGCGAGCCTCGAACTTTCCGGCATTACGCCAGACGTCGAGGAACACCTCGCTGATCAAGTCCTCCGCCGTCGCCTCGTTGCGCACCAACCGCAGGACAAAGCGGTAGACCCGCACGTGATGACGCGCGAACAGCACCTGCATAGCGGTCCGGTCGCCACCGGCGATCCTCGCGATCAGAACGTCATCCGAAGCCGTTTGCATCGCAGGCCGATCGGCTCGCTGTTGATGGGACGCAGCCGGCGGGGCCTGGGTTCAAGCCAATTCGAGGAAATTTTGCCGAATCTGCCGCCCTGTCCGCCGCCTCAAGGCCTAAGTTTCCCTGTTTGGGCGCCTGGGGGCAAGCCAAGCCTTTCTCCGTCATCACGAGACGTTTGGAAAACGTCGCGCAAATTCCCGGTCAATCGCCTTCAAAGGCGAGCCCCGCGCGCGAATGCCGGGGCGAGGGCGTTATTTGTGCCCGTTTTTCCCCTGTTTTCCGAGCGGGATAGTGGTGCTTCGGTCCGCCGAAGGGAAAAACCTTTGAACCAACCCTGGGCCGGCCGCGACCAACCGGACGCAGGATGTGACAGGCACATCCCCCAAAACCAGGAGAACGCCATGTTCCGCAAGCTCGTCCTCGCGATCGGTGCCACCGCCGTCATCGGCGCGGCCGCCCTTTCGCCCACCACCGCCTCCGCCAAGGGGTGGCATCACGGCTGGCATCACGGCTGGGGCCACGGCTTCGGCATCGTCGTTGCCGACCCGGTCGTCCGCGACGACTGCTACCTCGTGCGCAAGGTGTTCTGGAAGCACGGCCACCGGCACGTGCGGGTGTTCGAGGTCTGCGACTGATCGCACCCCCATGAATACCGAACAGCCCCGGCTCCGCAGCAGCGAGAGCCGGGGTCGCTTCGTTCGCTCAAATCAATTCATGATTGACAGTAATATAGATACTACCCATAGTTAGCGGCGAAGGTTTGTGGGCGTATAAGCCGTGCCGGTCTCATTCGCCGCCGATATCAGGCCTCTCTTCACGGCCTCCGACATCGATTGCATGTCAGGGCTGGGCGTCGAACGCCATGACCATGACGACATGGCTGTGCCCGCCGCCGATCGATTCTATCCCAACCACGCCTATCCCGACCGCGCCCATCCTGACCGCGCCGATGCCCGCGATGTGCTCGCTCATCTGACCGGAGAGCGCAGGCCACGCATGCCCTTGGGCGGCGCGCCTTGGATTGACGCACAGATCGACCTCTTCAAGCGATGGATGGCTGACGGCTTTCTCGCGTGAGCGGCATAGCCGCGGCTACAAACGGGGGAGACGACGATGAAACGCACAAGCCTTGCCGTGTTTGCACTCGCCTTTGGTATGGCGCCGTACGCGCATGCGCAGAACGATCCGGCGCCGGCGCTCAATCAGCCGGACTTGGTGTCGTGGGAGCTGTTCGCCGGGGTCAACGCGCCGGCGGCGGGCCCGGGCAACAACAATGTCGTGTTCGAGACCTGGGCGTCCGATCAGGACACCTTCACGGCGAATCCGGTATGGCCGGCCGGCGCGAGCCCGATGATACTCCGGCCGCCGGCGCTCGCGGAATTCAAGCCGGTTCGGCCCGGCTTGCAGCCACGCGTGCTGCCGGGCGGCTCGGAAGAGACGCGTCGCAACAGAGTGACCTTCGACTTCATTGTCACCAACAACCTGTACAAGCGCTCGGGGCTGCGCGCCGCCTTCGCGTCCGGCAAAAAAATCGACTTTCCAATCGACTCGGTCGAAGTGAAAGCGAACTGGGTTCCGATCAACTCGGTCGCCAATCCATCACACTACCACGTCAACACCGCGTCCGATGGCAAGAGGTACGCGCTGGTGTCGATGCACATCATCTCGAAGCAGATTCCCAATTGGACTTGGGCCACCTTCGAGCACGAGGAAAACAAGGGGCGCTGTGACTATATCGGTTGCAGCGACAATTTCGGCGCCGTCGATCCTTTCGTGCCGCCGGAGCCGCCCTCGCAGACGGGCAAGATTTATCCGGCGTGCAAGAAGACGCCCACCTTGCTTGCCATGTTCCAGAAGGCGCACCTCGCGCCTGAATTCCAATACTATTGCCTCAAGGGCAGCCAGACCGACTTCACCACCGCGACCGGCCTGCCGACGCGGCTCGGCAATTCGGTCACCGAGCAGGGCTTCGACAACACGTCGTCATGCATGACCTGCCATTCGCGCGCTGCGTTCAATGTCTATGGGCAGCCGTTCCCCAACGCCGGCTTCCTCTTCCCGCCGGTGCCTTCGCTCTGTCCGACCCCGAATCCGACCATCGACGTTTGCAGCCCGAACGGCGCGCCGCAGCCGGAATGGTTCTACGTCAGTCCGGGGACGCCGCAACAAAGGCCGATCTACGCCACAGCCGATTTCGTTTGGGCGATTCCGCTGCGGGCGATCGATCAATAGGCCCTCGTAGACCAGGCGGGCTTCCGCGTGGCGCGAATGCGCAAAGGGCGCAAAGCAGCGCTCAAGACAACGCGCAGGACAAAGGCTGCTCCCGGCGCCGCCAAGGCGCCGGAGCCGAGGCTCGTTGTCAGCCTTCATCTCAAGCGCCCTTATCGCAAGCGGCGGCGGCCGGGTAGCGCCGCCGATCTCGATGAGCTCAGCCATCGCATCAGCCGCGAAGACATGGCGGCCGAGCGCAAACGCGCGCTGGCCAAGCCTGTCGCCGCGCTGCGCCGCTTTGCCAAGGCGCACGGGATGAAAGTGCTGGAGGTCGACCTTCCGCGTTGCCGCGTCAAGTTGAGCGTGCGGCAGCGCGATGCCGAACGCGTCTTTGCCACCGCGCTGCGCCAAATGGAGGCCGCCGGCGTCGCGTCCCTCTATCCGACGCGGCTGCCGCGGCTGCCGCGTGCGCTCGCGCGTTTCACCGACACCGTGCTCGGCCTCGACCAGCGACCGGTCGCCTCCCATCTGCGCGGCATGGCGGGCGCCGACGGCCGCGCCGGACTCCTGCCGTCGGACATGGCGCGTCTCTATGGCATGACGGTGCCGGGGCAGGGCGCCGGCCAGTGCATCGCGATCGTGTCGCCGAAAGGCGGCTACAGCCGTTCCGATCTCGCCGCCGCCTGCGCCGCGATGGGCATCGCGGTGCCGACCGTGGTCGACGTCAATGTCGGCGCCGGCCGCAACGCCTTTCGGGGCCGACGCGGAGGCCGATCGCGAGGTCAGCCTCGACCTGCAGGTCGTTGCCGGCGTGGCGCCGCGGGTACGCATTGTCATCTATTTCACCGAGCCGACCGAAGCCGGTTACGCCGACGGTGTCGCCGAAGCGGTGCACGACAACGTAAACCGGCCGGGCGTGATCGTGTTCACCTGGGGCGAGTCGGAGGACTTCTGGCCGAAACCCGCGCGTGAAGCGCTGGATGCGGCCTTGGCCGACGCCGTGCGGCTCGGCGTCACCGTGGTCGCGGCCGCCGGTGACGACCTCGCGACCGAGCGGCGCGGCGACGGCAAAGTGCACGTCGATTATCCGGCGTCCAGCCCTTACGTGCTAAGCTGCGGCGGCACCGAGATCGCGCTTGACGCCGCGGGCGATGCCATCACCAGCGAGGTGGTTTGGAATGCCGGCGCGCGCGGCACCGGCGGCGGCATCAGTGACGTCTACCAGGTGCCGGCCTATCAGAAAGGCCTCGCGCTGCCGACCTCGCTCAACGACGGCGCGGTGCGGCGCGGCGTTCCCGACATCGCTGCCGCGGCTTCGGAGACGAATGGCTATCGCATCGTGTTCAACGGCGGGGAAATTGTGACAGGCGGCACCAGCGCGGCGGCGCCGCTGTGGGCCGCCTTCATCGCCGCGCTCAATGGCCAGCGTGGCGAGACGCTCGGGCTCATGAACCGACTGCTCTACGGCAATCCCGCCTGGTTGCGCCCGATTACCTCGGGCAACAACATGATGTTTGGCCTGGGCTACAGCGCAGGTCCCGGTTGGAACGCCTGCGCCGGCCTCGGCGTCCCGATCGGCGCGGCCATCGTCGCCGGATCGGCCGTCACCGCTGCGGTCGCTTGACGTCGGCCCGGTCCGGGTTCCACTTCCCCTCAGTCCCGTTTTGGACCCAATTCCCGCCACGGCCGCCGGGTCGCCGGCCCCAGCCGGTACTCTCGCGCCGCCCGGGGAGTTCTGCTAGGTGACCCCACGCGCCCAGGGTAAAGGCGCGCGGTTTCGAGGGCGGCATAGCCGGGATCCCCCCTCGCGCCGGCCCCGGAGGACGAATGCTCGACTCGCTGCGCGCGGTGGCGCGATTTTTTCAGGAAAAAGTCGGCTGGAACCGGATCGGGGTGCTGCTCAGTCTCAGCATCATCGGCATTGCCGTGGTGGTGCTGTTCCACACGTTGCACGGTATCGACGTCGATCAGGTGGTCGGCGCGATCAAGGCAATCCAGCCGAAACAGATTGTCGGCGCCGCCGTCTTCGTCGCCGGCGGCTATTTCACGCTCACCTTCTATGATTGGTTTGCCCTGCGCACCATCGGCCGCGACGAGGTGCCCTACCGGATCGCGGCGCTGTCCGGCTTCACCAGCTATGCCGTCGGCCACAACATCGGCGCCACCGTGTTCACCGGCGGCGCGGTGCGCTACCGCATCTATTCCGGCTACGGGCTCGATGCCGTCGAGGTCGCCAAGATCTGCTTCGTCGCCGGGCTGACCTTCTGGCTCGGCAACGCCACCGTGCTCGGCTTGAGCGTGACCATCGAGCCGCACGCCGCGCAACCGATCACCCAGCTTCCCGGCTATATCAACCGCGGCATCGCGCTGGCGATCCTGGCGGTGCTGATCTCCTATATCAGCTGGGTGTGGAGTGCGCCGCGCAGCATCGGCAAGGGCGGCTGGACGGTGCGGCTGCCCAACGGGCCCTCCACCCTGGTGCAGATCGTGATCGGCCTGTTCGATCTCGGCTGCTGCGCGCTCGCCATGTACATGCTGCTGCCGAGCGAGCCGAATGTCGGTTTCGTCACCTTGCTGGTGGTGTTTGTGTCGGCGACCCTGTTGGGCTTTGCCAGCCATGCGCCCGGCGGGCTCGGCGTGTTCGACGCCGCCATGCTGATCGCGCTGTGGCAATTCAACAAGGAAGACCTGCTCGCCGGCTTGTTGCTGTTCCGGCTGCTTTATTATCTCTGCCCCTTTGTCATTGCGCTGATCATCCTGGGCATACGGGAATTCTGGCTGCATACGCAGCGCGCCCCGGCCTTGCCGGAACGCCCGTCAAGACCAATAGTAAGCGTCACACAGCCGATCCGCTCTGAGATCGAGCGTGAGAAAACCGACGCCGACTGACCATGGCGACGATGAATAGCGGTTTCTCGACGCGCCCCGGCTTCGGCCAGCGCTTGCGCGAGGCGTGGCAGGTCTTGCGCGGGAGGGCGCGCAGCAACGATGCCGATGTGGCCATCGCTTCCAACCGCCGCCCGGCGCATCCGCTCACCCGCCTGATCGAATCGCTGGTCGCCGGCCTGCCGGAGCCGGCCATCGTGCTCGACCGCGACGGCCGGGTCATTGCGTTCAACGAGGCGGCGACCGGCTTGGCGCCCGCCCTGCGCCACGGCGAGCCGGCCTTGATCAGCCTGCGCATGCCGGAATTGGTCAACGCCATTCGCCGCGCCGCCAAGCGCCGCGAGCCGCAGCGGGTGGAATTCTTCGAGCGCGTGCCGCGCGACCGCTGGTACGCGGCCTTCGTGCGGCCGGTGCGGCTGGCGGCGGGCGAGGGCGGTGTCTCCGACCTGCTGATGATGACCTTCAACGATCTCACGCCCTTGCGCCGGGTCGAGGAGATGCGCGCCGACTTCGTCGCCAATGCCAGCCACGAACTGCGCACGCCGCTCGCCGCCTTGCTCGGCTTCATCGAGACCCTGCAGGGCCGCGCCAAAGACGACCGCGTCGCGCGTGAGAAATTCCTGGCCATCATGCAGGTGCAGGCCACCCGCATGGCGCGGCTGATCGACGATCTCCTGTCGCTGTCGCGCATCGAGCTCAACGCCCATCTGCAGCCGGACACGCCGGCCGATCTCGCGCCGATCGTGCGCCAGGTGGTCGACGGCCTGCAGATGCTGGCGCGCGACCGCGGCGTGGAGATCAAGGTGTCGGTGCCGGACGACCCGCTCACCGTGCTCGGCGAGCGCGACGAACTGATCCGCGCGCTCGAGAACCTGGTGGAGAACGCGCTCAAATACGGCGCCGCCGGCAAGCGCGTCGACATCACGTTGAGCCGCGGCCAGACCCGCGCCGGCTTGGCCGAGGCGCGGCTGGCGGTGCGCGACTACGGCCCCGGTATCGCGCCCGAGCATCTGCCGCGGCTGACCGAGCGCTTCTATCGGGTCGACGTTTCCGACAGCCGGGCGCAAGGCGGTACCGGGTTGGGGCTGGCGCTGGTCAAGCACGTGCTCAACCGCCATGGCGGCCGGCTCACCATCGAGAGCACGCTGGGCGAGGGCGCGAGCTTTTGCATGCACGTGCCGTTGTACACCGGAGAAGTCGCGTCCGCGTCCGAATTTATTGATAAATCAGCCAGTTAGGCTGTCATCCAACTGTCACCGAACCTTTATAAAAGGTTGACAAGCGGCGCCTATGGCTGGCCGTGACTTCGGATTTCCACGTAGCGACGCAAACAAATCCTCCGTCCGAAGTTCTTGGAGAGCGTCTTAAAGCAACAGCGGTCGCCCCGACGGGCAGAGGGTGGAAGCGCACGGACACGTGCTGTCCGCGTTCGCCTTTGGCCGCAAACATGGAGAGATCCCTTGAAACACTGGACCGCTTTGGCAGCCGCCGGCTTCATCGCCGTCGCCGCTGCTGTTCCGGCGAAGGCGGAGAATATTTCCGGCGCCGGCGCCACGTTCCCCTATCCGATCTACGCCAAGTGGGCTGACGCGTATAAGAAGGAGACCGGCGTCGGTCTCAACTATCAGTCGATCGGTTCCGGCGGCGGCATCAAGCAGATTCACGCCAAGACCGTGACCTTCGGCGCGTCCGACGCCCCGCGTCCGGGCAAGGAGCTCGATCAGTACGGCCTCGTGCAGTTCCCGATGGTGATGGGCGGCATCGTGCCGGTCGTCAACGTGCCGGGCATCAAGGCCGGCGAGCTGACCATCGACGGCCCCACCCTGGCCAAGATCTTCATGGGCCAGATCAAGAAGTGGAACGACGCCGCGCTCAAGAAGCTCAACCCCAACGCCAAGCTGCCGAACGCGGCGATCGCGGTCGTGCATCGCTCGGACGGGTCGGGCACCACCTTCAACTTCACCTACTATCTGTCCGACGTCAGCGCCGACTGGAAGTCCAAGGTCGGTAACAACACCTCGGTCGAGTGGCCGGTCGGCATCGGCGCCAAGGGCAACGAAGGCGTCGCCAACAACGTCGGCAACACCAAGAACTCGGTCGGCTATGTCGAGTACGCCTACGCGCTGCAGAACAAGCTGACCTTCACCAAGATGATGAACAAGGACGGCAAGGTTGTCGCTCCGACCTCGGCCGCCTTCCAGGCCGCCGCCGCCGGCGCCGACTGGAAGTCGAAGCCTGGCTTCGGCGTCATCCTCGCCAACCAGCCCGGCGCGGGTTCGTGGCCGATGACCACCGCCACCTGGATCCTGATGTACAAGAAGCCGGTCGACCCCAAGGCTTCCGCCTCGGCGCTGAAGTTCTTCGCCTGGTGCTACAAGAACGGCGGCAAGATGGCCGAAAGCCTCGACTACGTCCCGATGCCCGAGAAGGTCGTCGGCGAGGTTGAGGCCACCTGGAAGGCCGAAATCAAGGACGACAAGGGCAACCCTGTCTTCGCGATGAAGTAAGCCGCGGCAACGTGGTTCGGGGGCGCCGTCACCGGCGCCCCCACATTGTCCACCGCCACGCACAGGGCGGCTTGTGTTCGCGGCCTTTGGCCGCTTGAAATGGCTCTCCCGGATCAAGTCGCTCAGCCCAGGGGGGTGCCTCATGTCCAATAGACCGGGAGGCGAACCCGTGGTTGACGTCGCGTTAGAAAGTGGGGCCATGCCGGTGGCGCAGCCGCTCGACCGAGCCAAGACCCTGCAGCGTCTGCGGCTACGCGACTCCATCTTCCGCGAGCTCACCCGGCTTGCCGCCCTCGCGGTCCTGGTCATCCTCGGCGGCATCATCGTCTCGCTGATCCACGGTTCGCTGCCGGCGCTGCACAAATTCGGCTTCAGCTTCCTGGTCGTCGAGAGCTGGAACCCGGTGACCGAGAAATTCGGCGCCATCGCGCCGATCTACGGCACCATCGTTACCTCGATCATCGCCATGCTGATCGCCGTGCCGGTCGGCCTGTTCATCTCGCTCTTTCTCACCGAGCTGTGCCCGATGTGGCTGCGCCGGCCGATCGGCATCGCCATCGAGCTGCTCGCCGGCATCCCCTCGATCATCTACGGCATCTGGGGCCTGTTCGTGTTCGCGCCGTTCCTGCAGGGAACGCTGCAGCCCTTCCTGATCGACACCCTCGGCAATATTCCCGTCCTGGGCGCGCTGTTCGAGGGCCCGCCTTACGGCATCGGCATCCTCACCGCCGGCCTGATCCTCGCCGTCATGGTGCTGCCCTTCATCACCTCGATCTCGCGCGACGTGTTCGACGCGGTGCCGCCGGTGCTCAAGGAGGCGGCCTACGGTGTCGGCTGCACCACCTGGGAAGTGGTGCGCTACGTGGTGCTGCCCTACACCCGGGTCGGCGTCATCGGCGGCGTCATGCTGGGGCTCGGCCGCGCCCTCGGCGAGACCATGGCGGTCACTTTCGTGATCGGCAACGCGCACCGCATCGCCAGCTCCATTCTGGCGCCGGGCACCACCATCTCGGCGACCATCGCCAATGAATTCACCGAGGCGGTCGGCGATATCTACACCTCGTCGCTGATCGCCCTCGGCCTCATCCTGTTCGTCATCACCTTCATCGTGCTGGCCGCGGCGCGGCTGATGCTGATGCGCATCAACGCGCGGATCGGAGGCTGACATGGCGATGTCCGGTATCACCACCCTCTACGGGCGCCGCCGCCACCGCAATCACATCGCCGTCGGCCTCGCCATCGGCGCCACGGTGTTCGGGCTGGTCTGGCTGGTCTTCATCCTCGCCGACCTGTTGTGGGAAGGTTTCAGCGGGCTCAATCTCGCGGTGTTCACCCAGATGACGCCGCCGCCCGGCGCGTCCGGCGGCCTGCTCAACCCGATCGCCGGCAGCATCGTCATGACCGTGATCGCGGTGGCGATCGGCACCCCGCTCGGGATTCTCGCCGGCACCTACATGGCCGAGTACGGCCGCTACGATAAGCTGACCATGGTGGTGCGCTTCATCAACGACATTCTGTTGAGCGCGCCGTCGATCGTCATCGGCCTGTTCATCTACGAGGTGATGGTCGCCCAGATGGGCCACTTCTCGGGCTGGGCCGGCTCCATCGCGCTCGCCGTGATCGTCATCCCGGTGGTCGTGCGCACCACCGAAGACATGCTCACTTTGGTGCCCGACACCTTGCGCGAGGCGGGGGCCTCGATCGGCCTGCCGCGTTCGTTGATGATCCAGAAGGTCGCCTACCGCGCGGCCCGCGCCGGCATGATCACCGGCGTGCTGCTCGCCATCGCCCGCATCTCGGGCGAGACCGCGCCCTTGCTGTTCACCGCGCTCAACAACCAGTTCTGGAGCCTGGACATGAACCAGCCGGTCTCCAGCCTGCCCATCGTCATCTTCCAGTTCGCGCTCAGCCCCTACAAGGACTGGCAACAGCTCGCCTGGACCGGCGCGCTGATCATCACACTGGCGGTGCTTGCCATGAGTATCATCGCCCGGCTCCTCTCGGCACAGAGAAAATCGTCATGAGCGTAACCGCCGTTCCCTCGCCGACTCCGACCACCAGGCAGGTGCCCGCCGGCGCCGAAGGCCTGGTCGAGAAGATCTCGGTGCGCGACCTCGACTTCTTCTACGGCGACAATCGCGCGCTGAAGAACATCAACGTGCCGCTCTATGAGAACAAGGTCACCGCCTTCATTGGCCCGTCCGGCTGCGGCAAGTCCACGCTTCTGCGCATCCTCAACCGCATGTACGACCTTTATCCGAACCAGCGCGCCGCCGGCCACGTGCGGCTCGACGACACGGACATCCTGGCCCCGGGCCAGGACCTCAATTTGTTGCGCGCCAAGGTCGGCATGGTGTTCCAGAAGCCGACGCCGTTCCCGATGACCATCTACGAGAACATCGCCTTCGGCATCCGGCTCTACGAGAAGCTGCCGAAATCCGAGCTCGACGACCGTGTGCAGCGCTGCCTGCAGCGCGCCGCGCTCTGGGACGAGGTCAAGGACAAGCTCGGTGCCAACGGCCTGTCGCTCTCCGGTGGCCAGCAACAGCGCCTCTGCATCGCGCGCACGGTGGCGGTCAGGCCGGAAGTCATCTTGTTCGACGAGCCGTGCTCGGCGCTCGACCCGATCTCCACCGCCAAGATCGAGGAGCTGATCGACGAGCTCAAGGACGATTATACGATCGCCATCGTCACCCATAACATGCAGCAGGCCGCGCGCGTGTCCGACTACACCGCGTTCATGTATCTCGGCGAACTGGTCGAGTTCGGCGACACCACGCGCATCTTCACCAGCCCGACCGACCGGCGCACCCAGGACTACATCACCGGCCGCTTCGGCTAATCGGGGCCGCCCCGACGGGGCCTGCCATGTTGGAAAACGGCGCGAGAAACCCCATATGATTGCCCCGGATAATCCAAGGACAACGACCATGAGCGAGCATACCGCCAAGGCATTCGACACCGATTTGCAGGACCTGTCGCGTATGGTCGCCGAAATGGGCGGCCTCGCCGAGAAGCAGGTCGCCGACGCCGTCGATGCGCTCGCCAAGCGCGATACGACGCTTGCCCAGCGCGTCACTCAGGCCGACGTCAACATCGACAATCTGCAGCGCGAGATCGAGGAGATGGCGGTGCTCACCATCGCGCGGCGGCAGCCGATGGCCGTCGATCTGCGCGAGGTGGTGGGTGCGCTGCGGCTCGCCAACGATCTCGAGCGCATCGGCGATCTCGCCAAGAACATCGCCAAGCGCGTGATCGCGCTCAACGGCGAGTTTCCGCCGCCCAAGCTGATCCGCGGCGTCGAACACATGACCGACCTGGTGCTCGAGCAGCTCAAGTCGGTGCTCGACGCCTATGCCCGGCGCGACCTTACCGCGGCGCTGGCGGTGTGGCGCGGCGACGAGGAGGTCGACGCGGTCTGCACCTCGGTGTTCCGCGAGCTGCTCACCTATATGATGGAAGACCCGCGCAACATCACCTTCTGCATCCATCTCCTGTTCTGCGCCAAGAACATCGAGCGCATGGGTGATCACGCCACCAACATCGCCGAGTCGGTGCACTACATTATCGAAGGCCATCCGATCGCGGATCAGCGGCCGAAGGGCGACACCACCAATATCGCCGCGGTGCGCGCCGGCGCGAATAGCTGATGAGACGCGCATGATCCCGAAACGTGGGAACCGGTTTTCGGGTAAGATCGTGCGCCAGGAAAAACACGCATGAATCCGCGCATCCTGATTGTGGAAGACGAGGAGCCGCTGACCATGCTGCTCCGCTACAATCTCGAGGCCGAGGGCTACGAGGTCGACTCGGCCGCGCGCGGCGACGACGCCGACACCCGGCTGAAGGAGCGCGCGCCCGACCTGGTGGTGCTCGACTGGATGCTGCCAGGCCTTTCCGGCATCGAATTGTGCCGGCGGCTGCGGGCGCGGCCGGAGACCCGCAACCTGCCGATCATCATGCTCACTGCCCGCGGCGAGGAGAGCGAGAAGATCCGCGGGCTCGCCACCGGCGCCGACGACTACATCGTCAAGCCGTTCTCGGTGCCCGAACTGCTGGCGCGCGTGCGCGCGCTGTTGCGCCGCGCCAATCCGGAGCGGGTGGCGACCGTGCTCGCGATCGGCGATATCGAGCTCGACCGCGACAAGAAGCGCGTCTCGCGCAACGGCCGTGCCATCGATCTCGGCCCCACCGAATATCGCCTGCTCGAATTCCTGATGGAGCGCCCCGGCCGCGTGTTCTCGCGCGAGCAATTGCTCGACGGCGTCTGGGGCTCCGACATCTATATCGACGAGCGCACCGTCGACGTTCATGTCGGCCGCCTGCGCAAGGCGATCAACCGCGGCCATGCCGCCGACCCGATCCGCACCGTGCGCGGCGCCGGCTATGCCCTCGACGACCGTTTCGGCCGGGTGGCGTAAGCGTCACGGCCCGCCAATCTCCGCCGTCGTCCTCCGCGAAGGCGGAGGACCCAGCAAGCACCGATCTTTCTCGGCCTCATGCTGAGGAGCGCACGAAGTGCGCGTCTCGAAGCATGTGGCCGCCCCATCCTTTGAAGAACCGAAACTTAAAAAACTTATCCCCGCTCGTTTTGGCGGCCTTATCCTGCTCGCGTCCGGTTCGCCGAGGGCGCTTTCATGAGGCGTCATGAGGGTGGAACCGGATGCGGTGCCTGCGGGCAGGGGAAAGAACGCATCCCCTGCGCTCGGGCGGCGCGGGGCTCCGCCCGGGGACACCAGGACCCCCCGCCAGGAGCTGGCTGACGGCGTGAGTCTATCGAGACCTTGCCGAAAGCGCGGCCCGCGCCGACAAGACACCGCGATGGAGCGCCGCGAGGCGAGCGCCCTTCGCTAAGGGCGCCCGCGCTTCGCCAGGCGCGGATGGTTGCGCTTCGCGGCGCTCCATCCCCTCACCTTATGCGGTGAGGGAAAAAGGAATACGGGCGTACCCGGCGCCGACCAAAGAACACGGGCGATGGCGTGCGGCTGTTTGACAACCACAAACCGTCATCCCCCGCGAAGGCGGGGGAACCAGTAACCTCGGACAGTGCAATGATGACTGGATTGCCCGCTTTCGCGGGCAATGACGTCGGGCGAAACAAAATGGCCGGGATAAACCCGGCCATTGAACCAGCGAACCGCGAAACCGCTATCCGCGAAAATGCCGTTTCTCGCGCCGGCGGTCGGTCACTGGCTGATAGGCGACGCGGGAGTGATAGGTGCAGTAGGGCAGTTCGTTCGCCGTTTCGCCGCCGCAGAAGAAGAACTCGGAGCTGCCCGGATCGCCGATCGGCCAGCGGCAGGTGTGCTCGTTGAGCTGCAACAGCGTCTTGCGCTGCTCGACCGGGATTTCCAACAGTTCCGGCTCGGGCTCCATGTCGTAGTCGTAGGCGAGCGCGGTGTTGCCGCGCACCGCCGGCCGCGATACCCGCATCATGCCGCTCGAGCGCGGCTTGCGCGGCCGTGGCGTGGCGGAGGAGGGGCTCTTGGCCCGCCCCGACAGCCCCAGGCGGTGCACCTTGCCGATGACGGCATTGCGGGTGATGCCGCCGAGTTCGGCGGCAATCTGGCTGGCGGACAAGCCGTCAGCCCATAACTTCTTTAGGAGTTCGACCCTTTCGTCGGTCCAGCCCATCGGCATTTCTCCTCGGCGCTCAATCCCTTGGGTGGAATCCACCCTCCCCGTCTGGCACCCGCCTTGGGCGCCTGGCGCGCTACGCTTCAGGGATGAACAAGAAAACGTTTTGCCGCACGAGATGTCGTACTAGCTTGAGAAAACGCTACAATATCGGGTGACTCGCCTGCAAGCATTAGCAAGCCTTTCGAGCCATCTACCAACAGGTTTTCCTTTAGAATCGGCCCTTGCGGCAATTTTGAGTCAGTCAATGACCGTTGTCGTCGATGTTGACCGGAACCGGGCGCGGCCATAAAATACCCACAGTGCCGCCCCGGAAGGCGGCACATTTTATTTCGGCAAGACAACCGGCATTACGCCCGATGGAAGACCCGGACCGTGACCTCGCATCTTTTGCCGACTTATGCGCGCGTCGACCTCGCTTTCGAGCGGGGCGAGGGCGTTTGGCTGTTCACGGCTGAGGGCGAGCGCTATCTCGATTTTACCTCGGGCGTTGCCGTCAATGCGCTTGGCCACTGCCATCCGCACCTGGTCGAGGCGCTGACCGAGCAGGCCAAGAAGGTCTGGCACGTCTCCAACCTCTACCGCATTCCGCAAGGCGAGCGGCTCGCCGACCGGCTATGCGCGGCGAGCTTCGCCGATTTCGTGTTCTTCCAGAATTCCGGCGCCGAGGCGCTGGAGTGCTGCATCAAGATGGCGCGCAAGTACCAGGCGGCGTCCGGCAAACCGGAGCGCTACCGGATCGTCACCTTCGAGGGCGCCTTCCACGGCCGCACGCTCACGACCATCGCCGCCACCGGCAACAAGAAATATCTGGAAGGCTTCGGCCCGGCGGTCGAGGGCTTCGACCAGGTGCCGTTCGCGGACCTGGAGGCGACCAAGAAGGCGATTGGCCCCGAGACCGCCGGCATCCTGATCGAGCCGATCATGGGCGAGGGCGGGGTGCGCGTGGTGCCGTCGGCTTTCCTGCGGGCCCTGCGCCAGCTGTGCGACAAGCACGGCCTCATGCTGATCTTCGATGAGGTGCAGACCGGCGTCGGCCGCACCGGCGAAATCTTCGCCTACGAGCGCAGCGGCGTCGCGCCCGACATCATGGCGCTGGCGAAGGCGCTCGGCGGCGGCTTTCCCGTCGGCGCTTGTCTCGCCACCACGGAAGCGGCCAAGGGCATGACGGCCGGCACCCACGGCTCGACCTTCGGCGGCAATCCGCTCGCCATGGCGGTCGGCAATGCCGTGCTCGACGTGGTGCTCGAGCCTGAATTCATCGAGCACGTGCGCAAGATTTCGCTCCTGCTCAAGCAGCGGCTGGCCGAGATCAAGGACCGCCACGCTTCGGTGATTGCCGAGGTGCGCGGCGAGGGCCTGTTGATCGGCCTGCGCGTGATCCCGCCGGCCGGCACGCTGGTCGACGAATTGCGCGCCGAGAAGATGATCACGGTCGCCGCGGGCGACAACGTCGTGCGGCTGCTGCCGCCGCTGATCATCAACGAGGAGGAGATCGGCGAGGCGGTCGCCCGCATCGATCGCGCCTGCGCGCGGCTGGCGGAGGGTCTGAGGCCGGCCAGGGAGGCGGCGTCATGACCGGCAACGGCGTGCGGCACTTCCTCAACCTCACCGATATCCCCAAGCAGACGCTTGCCGGCATGATCGACTCGAGCCGCGCCATGAAGCGCGCGCGGGCGCGCGGTGAGATGAGCGCGCCGCTCGCTGGCAAGACGCTGGCCATGGTGTTCGACAAGCCCTCGACCCGCACCCGCGTCTCCTTCGACGTCGCCATGCGCCAGCTCGGCGGCGAGGCCATCATGCTCACGGCGCAGGAGATGCAGCTCGGCCGCGGCGAGACGCTCGGCGACACCGCGCGCGTGCTCTCGCGTTTCGTCGACGCCATCATGATCCGCATCCTCGACCCGGAAGCGGTCGCCGAGCTCGCGCGCCACGCCACCATTCCGGTGATCAATGGGCTCACCCGGCGCTCGCACCCCTGCCAGGTGCTGGCCGACGTCATGACCTTCGAGGAGCACAAGGGCTCGATCCGCGGCTGCACCGTGGCCTGGACCGGCGACTCCAATAATGTGCTGGCTTCCTGGATGCACGCCGCCGAGCGCTTCGACTTCCAGCTCAAGGTGGCGACGCCGGCCGAACTCAAGCCGAAGAAATGGCTGTTGGACTGGGTCAAGTCGTCGGGTGCCGACATCGTCGTCGTCGAGGATCCGGAAGAAGCGGTGGGCGGCGCCGATTGCGTGGTCACCGACACCTGGGTGTCCATGGGCGATCGCGACGGCAAGCGCCGCCACAATCTGCTCAAGCGCTATCAGGTCAACGCCGGGCTGATGGCCAAGGCCAAGCCCGACGCCGTGTTCATGCACTGCCTGCCGGCGCATCGCGGCGAGGAGGTCACCGACGAGGTGATCGACGGCCCGCAGTCGGTGGTGTTCGACGAGGCGGAGAACCGGCTGCACGCGCAGAAGGGCCTGCTCGCCTGGTGCCTGCACGCGGACGTCGGTTAGGCACGTCCTCAACGTCGTCATGGCCGGGCTCGTCCCGGCCATCCACGTCTTACGGCCCGCCTCAAGACATGGATGCCCGGCATAAGGCCAAGCATGACGGTGGAACCGCCGGGGTCTCGCGTTTCGCCGTTTCAACTCTACATAGGGTTCATGAGCCTGTCCGACATGAACAATCCCGAACCCGTCATCCCGACCCGCGCGCCGTCGCCCATTCCCGATGACGACAGCGTGCTGCCGTTCGAGGTGGCAAAGCTCGACCTGCGCGGCCGCGTGGTGCGGCTGGGGCCGGCCGTCGACCGGATTCTGGAGGGGCACGACTATCCGCCGCCGGTCGCCAAGCTGGTGGGCGAAGCGGTGGTGCTCACCGTCATGCTCGGCTCAGCGCTCAAGATCGACGGCCGCTTCATCCTGCAGACCCAGACCGACGGCCCGGTGCGCATGCTGGTGGTGGACTTCACCACCCCCGGCAAGGTGCGCGCCTGCGCCCGCTTCGACAAGAAGGCGGTGGCGGAGGCCATCGCCGCCGGCAAGAGCGACGGCCCGAGCCTGCTTGGCAAGGGTCATCTCGCCATGACCATCGACCAGGGTCCCGACATGAGCCGCTATCAGGGTCTGGTGGCGCTGGATGGCGGCTCGCTGGAAGATGCCGCGCACGAATATTTCCATCGCTCGGAGCAGATCCCCACCCGGGTCCGTCTGGCGGTGGCCGAGGAACTGCGCGCCGCGGAAGGCGGCCCGCGTCATCGCTGGCGCGCCGGCGGCATCATGCTGCAATTCCTGCCCAAGGCGCCGGAGCGTGCCCGCCAGCCCGACCTGCATCCGGGCGACGCACCGGAAGGCGTGGAGGTGCCCGAGGTCATGGAAGACGAGGCCTGGGTGGAAGGCCGCGCGCTGGTCTCGACCGTCGAGGATATCGAGCTGATCGATCCGGGCCTCTCCAGCGAACGGCTGGTCTATCGTCTGTTTCACGAGCCGGGCGTGCGCGTGTTCCAGCACGGCGACGTCAAGGCGGAATGCTCGTGCTCGCGCGAGACGGTCGAGGCGATGCTGAAAAGCTTTTCGCAGGACGACCGCGACCACATGGTCGAGGATGGCCGTATCTCGGTCACCTGCGAATTCTGCAGCGCGAATTACGAATTCGCGCCGGAAGACGTCGGCGCCACGGCGCGTTGAGCAAAGCGGCGAACCCAAACCCCGCTCATTCCCGCGCAAGCGGGAATCCAGCGGACGATCGCAAGACTAATCGATTGCTTTCTGGGTCCCCGCTTTCGCGGGGACGAGCGGGAGAAGTCCGTGCGACCGAAGCTAATTGATCGTGCGCTCGGCGTAGGACGAGTCCAGCGAGAAGGCCGGAATCTCGATATCGAAATACTCGCCTTCGCCGGTCACCATGCCGTAGCTGCCGGCCATGAAGCCGGACGGTGTCGGCAACGGTACGCCGCTGGTGTACTCAAATGACTCGCCCGGCTTGAGCGTCGGCTCCTCGCCGACCACGCCCGGACCCTTGACCTCCTGCAGCCGGCCGAGCGAGTCGGTGATGCGCCAGTGCCGCGTCTTCAACTGCACCGTCTCAGCCCCGAGATTGGCGATGTCGATGGTGTAGGCCCAGAAGAAATAGCCATTGTTGGGCGACGAGCGCTCCTGCACGAAGCGGGGCGTCACCGTGACCTCGATCTTGCGGGTTACCGCCCGGTACATTGCCAAGCCCCGAATCGTCGTCGTCGGTCGGTTCGAATTATCGCGGAGTAGCACTGGAATGAAAAGTCGTCCACGGGCGCGTCGGTTCCCTCACACCGCGTCCAGGGCGGTGAGCAAGTCTTCCACCACGTCGTCGGGGTGTTCGAGGCCGGCGGAAAAGCGCACCAGCCCGTCGCCGATGCCGAGTTCCGCGCGCTGTTCGGGCGTCAGCCGCTGATGGGTGGTGGTGGTCGGGTGGGTGATCAGGCTCTTGGAGTCGCCGAGATTGTTGGTGATGGCGACGAGCCTCAATGCATTGAGGAAGCGGAAGGCGCCTTCCTTGCCGCCCTTGATCTCGAAAGCGACCAGCGTGGAGCCTGCCTTCATCTGCTTGCGTACGGTATCGGCCTGGGGATGGTCGGGACGGCCGGGATAGATCAGCCGCGAAAGTTTTTTGTGGCCGTCGAGCGCGACCGACACCGCGGCCGCCGTTTCGGTCTGCCGCTGCACGCGTACGGACAGCGTTTCCAGTCCCTTCAGCAGCACCCAGGCATTGAACGGCGACAGCGACGGTCCGGTCTGCCGGATCAACTGATGCACATTGTCCTGGATGAATTTCTCCGAGCCCAGGATGATGCCGCCGAGCACGCGGCCCTGGCCGTCGATATGCTTGGTGGCGGAATAGACCACGCAGTCGGCGCCGAGCGAGAGCGGGCTCTGGTAGAGCGCGGTGGCGAACACGTTGTCGACCGTGAGCGTCGCGCCGGCATTGTGGGCGATGTCGGCGACGGCGGCGATGTCGTAGACCTCGAGCGTCGGGTTGGTCGGCGTCTCCATGAAGAAGGCCTTGGTGTTCTTCTTCACCGCCTTCTTCCATTCGTCGAGGTTGGTGCCGTTGACCAGCGTGGCGGTGACGCCGAAACGGCTGAGCCAATCTTCGATCACCCAGCGGCAGGAGCCGAACAGCGCCTTGGCGGCGACCACATGATCGCCGGCGCGCAACTGGCCCATCAGCGCGGTGGTGACGGCGGCCATGCCGGTTGCGGTCGCGCGCGCCGCTTCGGCGCCTTCGAGCGCGGCCATGCGCTGCTCGAACATGGCGATGGTCGGGTTGGAATAGCGCGAATAGACATAGCCCGGCGTCTTGCCGGAGAAGCGCGCCTCGCATTCCTCGGCGCTCGGATAGATGTAGCCTTGCGTGAGGAACAGCCCTTCCGACATCTCGCCGAATTGCGAGCGCAGGGTTCCGGCGTGCACCAGGCGGGTTTCCGGGCGGTAGGTCTTGGCGGTGGGGGCGGACATCGTGAGCTCCTTCAAGTCCCGGTGCGTCACACGTGATCCAGCGCCGGGCAACAAAAAACCGGCCGGAGAGACAACCTCTCGGCCGGGCTCACTCACGTGTCCCCGGCCTTTTAGCGAGTTATTTTACGTGGCTGCAAGCCGGCCGGCTCAAATGACCACGGGATAAAGGCGTTTGTACCGGGGCGCCCGGCTTCCCGTCAAGCTGCCTGTCGGGTTAGATCGCTTCTCGCTCGGGTGCCTCATCCTGAGGAGCGCCCGAAGGGCCGTCTCGAAGGATGAAGCAGTCTGAGCCCTCATCCTTCGAGACGGCCCGTAGCGCGGTCTCCTCAGGATGAGGGCTTGAGTGACACTTTCCTTCGCCATCGAGGACAAGGGCATCCTGCCCGACCGCATGATCGGCGAATTGGCCGACAACGGCGGTATTCTGCCGGCGAGCGCTTTTGTGCCCGGCCAGATCCAGCCGGCGAGCCTCGACCTGCGCCTCGGTGACGTTGCCTATCGCGTGCGCGCGAGCTTCCTGCCCGGCACGACGAGTGTGGCGCAACGCATCGACGCCTTGAAGCTGCACGAATTCGCGCTCGGCGACGGTGCCGTGTTGGAAACCGGCTGCGTCTACATCGTACCGCTGCAGGAAAGCCTGGCGCTGCCCGACGACATTGCCGCCGCCGCCAACCCGAAGAGCTCGACCGGACGGCTCGACGTCTTCACCCGCGTCATCGCCGACGAAACCCGCGGCTTCGATCGGGTCGAAGCCGGCTATCACGGTCCGCTTTACGCGGAGATCAGCCCGCGCACGTTCCCGGTGCTGGTGCGCGAGGGCGCGCGGCTCTCGCAAATCCGCTTCCGCCATGGCCACGCGACGCTCGACGCCGACGCCTTGCGCGAGTTGCACGCGCGCGAGCGGCTGGTCGATATCGATGACGCCGACGTCGGCGAAGGCGTGGCGGTGAGCGTCGATCTCTCCGGCAATCTCGGCGGTGCCGAGCGCCCCGGCATCGTCGGCTATCGCGCCAAGCGCCACACCGGCCTGATCGACGTCGAGCGGCGCGGCGGCTACCACGTGCTCGATTTCTGGGAGCCGATCACCGCGCGGCCCGACAAGAGCCTGATCCTCGATCCCAACGAGTTCTATATCCTGGCGTCCAAGGAAGCGGTGCAGGTGCCGCCCGACTACGCCGCCGAGATGGTGCCCTTCGATCCGCTGGTCGGCGAATTCCGCGTGCACTATGCCGGCTTCTTCGATCCCGGCTTCGGCTACGCCGGCGCCGGCGGCACTGGCTCGCGCGCGGTACTGGAAGTGCGCTCGCGCGAGGTGCCGTTCATCTTGGAGCACGGCCAGATCGTCGGCCGCCTGGTCTACGAGAAGATGCTGGCCAAGCCGGACACGCTCTACGGCACCGGCATCGGCTCCAACTACCAGGCGCAGAGCCTGAAGCTGTCAAAGCATTTCAAGGCGTAAAGGCCGCGCTTTGCTCGTGTCAGTGCGCCGCGCCCGCGCCGGTCGTTCCGTGCGCCTTGGCCACGACCATGTCGGCACGCGGGCTGAGCCGATACCACGGCACCTTGCCGGCCTCGAACTCTCGGCGGCCTTTCTTCGACCACAGCGGCGGCGCGTGATCGCCGACCATGAGGATTTCCGCCGGCCCGAACTTGGGATCGAGCGCGAGCTGCGCGACCGCGCGGAACACGTCGTGCCACAGCTCGGCCATGCGGCAGACGCGGCGCAGGCCGAAGCCGTTATCCTTGCGCTCGCAGCCGAAATTGGTGCGTGCCTCGCCGGGTGCGACCGGGATATGCGTGTTGAGCGTCAGCCAATAGATGAAATTCGGTTTGGTGTTCTGCGCCGCCACCTTCTCGATCAGCGGCGGCAGATCGGCGTCACAGGCGCCGCGGAAGGCCATGCCGCAGCGGCGCTTCAACTGCGGCATTAGCCGGTCGCCAAACTCCATCTTGTGGAAGCCGATGAGCGGATACCATTGCGCGCGGTCGAACATGCTGCCGTAGAAAGCGTGTATCGACGTGGTGGCGTAGCCGCGCATGTACAGGCGGTCGGGCAGGCACGAATAGCCGGAGCTCGGCACGAACTCGCCGACCGGCGCGCGCGTGTCGCACAATTCGCGCATTTCCGCCGAGGTGGTCGAACCGTAATAGACGACGCGGCCGTAGCTGACCTTGTACTTCGACGTGATGCTGGGATCGTAGATCGGCGACGCGATACGCGCGCGCGCCTTGGCGTCGAGCATATTGCCGAGGCTCTCGACAATGACCAGCACGACGTTGCGGCCGTTGACGCCGGCGACTTCGGTGAAGCCCGAGGCATTGGCGGCCGAGACGTTCGGCACGTTGCGGCCGAACACGGCGCCGAAATTATAGTGCGGGTCGGAATTCGACACATAGTCGACCGCCGCCAGCGCGAGCGCCGCGCCGAGCAGGACGACCAGGTTGCCGCGCGCGATCTGCGCGCGCCGCGACAGCAGATAGAGCGCCCCGATCGTGGTCGCCGCGATCACGCCGATCAGCGCGACATAGAGCGGCGAATGCAGGAAGTGGATGCGCTCGGCTTCGTCGACGGCGGTGACCAGATCGTGCGGCCGCAGCCCGAAGCTCACCGACAGCGTCCACACCATGTCGAAGGCGAGAATGGCGAGATAGAGGATGACCGTGAGGAAATAAGGGATCAGCCGCGCGCACATCGCCAGCGCCGCATAGAGCAGGATGCAGCCGGTGCGCGGCGGCAGCCCCACGTCGATGAAGGAGCCGAGCGTCGCCAGCGTCAGCAGGTTGGGCAGCACCAAGCCGGCAGCGAGCAGCACCGCCGTCGGCGAGGTCAGGAGCGCGCGCAGCTTGGACAGGATTGGGGCCGGCGCGTTAGGAGCTACGGGAGCGAGCATCGACATGGCGGCATCCGGGCTGTCGGGACTGAATCTTGCCCTAAGCGTTAACCGCAGATGCTGAAGGAACGATTTATGGCGGGACCATTTGGCGCTTAACGAAGGTTAACAATGCCCCCCTGCCGCGCCGGCTGAGGCGGATATTGACGCGTCGTCCGGGCGCCGGGGCAGGGGAAAGCAGGCCAGCTTGATCCGGCCGTAAGGCCCGCTATGTTGAGCGGCGCGCGGGCGTAGTTCAATGGTAGAACGGCAGCTTCCCAAGCTGCATACGAGGGTTCGATTCCCTTCGCCCGCTCCAGTCGCCCGGCATCACACGCCGAAAGCGGATGCCCGATGGCCTTAAGAGCCGGCGACAGAGGTCTCTGTCGTGAAGGTGGCATGATGGCGGGCGGCCCGCGCCGACCACTGCCAACACGTGACGGTGTGCCGGCGGGCGCATGGTGAAATTCTGTCATGACACCCAAGGGTTGCGCCTGCGGCGCATTGTCTCGGCGAGTCAAGACCAAAAGAAAAATCTTGCACAAATTTAGTTCGAATCGGCTAAATTACGCCTCGCATGCATTGGGCGGGGAAAATCTTCAAGCAGCACATGCTGTTGCTCGCGATGTTGACGGTCTCCGGCAGCGCCTTCGCGGGCGGACTGCCGCAGATCATCGCGAGCGCGAACAACGCGGTGCCGAAATGCGTGACGCCGACCGCGCTCATGGAATTCATCAAGGAGCGCAATTCCCACCACAGTCCGCCGCACGAGATCGCGCCGCGCTTCGATCATGTCGCCGCGCTCTATCAGCGCATCGGCAGCTGCGTGTCGCGCGAGCCCGACAAATGCGTCGCCGTGCGCTGGGACTATGCTTTCTTTCAGATGCTGCTCGAGACCGGTTATCTCTACTTCGGCGGGCCCGACGCGGCGGGCGTGCGGCCGGTCGACAATAATTTCGCGGGCCTCGGCGCCACCAAGCCGGGCAAGCGTGGCGAGCGCTTCAAGGACGTCAAGACCGGCGTGCTGGCCCACTTGCAGCACGTGTTGATGTATTCGCGCACGCCCATCCCGCATCCGATCGCCAAGCGCACGCAACTGGTGCAGAACGACGTGCGCGATATCATGAACAGGCTGCACCGACCGGTGACCTTTGCCGATCTGGCGCAGGTTTGGACGGGCGTCGGCCGGAGCCGTTACGCGCGCGACATGCAACGCATCGCGGCAAAATTCCACGAAGAATTCTGCGGGCGCGAGCAGATCGCCGAAACCGGCGTGAAGACCGCCAAGGCGCGCTCGCGCTGATCGGCGCGCTTACGCTTCCGCGACGGCGATCTCGCTGATCCGCACGTCCGGCAGCAGCCGTCTGACGTCTTCCTCGCGGCACAGTTCGGTGCCCGGGCTCATCACCGCGGCGGAGCCGGCGGCAACGGCCATGCGGAAGGCGGCTTCCATCGACTGCCCGTCGGCCAGCGCCGACACCATGCCGCCGAGGAAACTGTCGCCGGCGCCGACCGTGCTCGCCACCTCGATCTTCATCGCCTCGGCGCGCCAGGCGTGTTTTGCCGTCACCAGCAGCGCGCCCTCTTCGCCGAGCGTGAGCGCGACCGCTTCGGTGCGCTTGCCGGCGATCAGCGTGCGGCAGGCGCCGATGTAGTCGTCTTCGCTGTCGAGCCGCTTGCCGACGAAGTCGCGCAGTTCGGCCTGGTTTGGCTTGATCAGCGCGACGCCTTCTTCCAGCGCCGGCGCAAGCGAGCGCCCCGAGGTATCGACCACCATCTTGGCGCCCAGCTTCTTGGCGTGGCGCGTCACATGGGCGAAGAAATCGCCGGGCACGCCGGGTGGAATGCTGCCGCTGGCAACCACGAATTTCGGCGTCTCCGGCAGCGTCGCGAGCTTGTCAAGGCACGCTTCCCATTCCGCGCGGTGCAGCGCCGAGCCGGGCAACACGAAGCGGAATTGCTCGCCGCTTTCCTCCTCGAAGGCGGTGAAATTCTCGCGCGTCTCGACGTGCGATGGCGTCACCACGCTGTCGATGCCTTCGCGCTCGACCAGCCGCTGCAGCAATTTGCCGATGGCGCCGCCGATCGGATAGATCGCCGCCACGTCGCTGCCGAGCCGATGGGCGACGCGCGCGACGTTTATGCCGCCGCCGCCGGGATCGCGCTTGGGCGCCGAGCAGCGCATCTTCTTGGTGGGCTCGACGCGGTCGACATTGACGAAGATATCGATGGCCGGATTGATGGTGAGGGTGACGATGTCTGGCACTTTTCAGGGCATCCCTTGTAAGTCGGGGCCACGACGTGGCCAAAAGGTTGCCGGCAGGCTTAGCTTGCAAGGAGAAATAGGTATTTTTGCGCCGCAAACAGCCCCTGTGCACGACAAAATCCGACACGTACCGGCCGGTGACCTGCATACAAGATCGCCACGTCGGAATTGGAAGGTGGCCGCCGCCGAGCTTCACGCCGACGGCGCCAACGCCACAACAATCAAGACTTGCACCGTCGCCGGATGCCGCTCAGCGCGGACCCAGATAACGCGATCCCCACAGCACACAGATCCACGTCGCGACCAACGCCGCGACTGCAATTGCCAACACGCTCATGTCGTCGTCCCTCCCCTTGCATTTCCCGGCCGCTGAGATTGGGCGCTGATCGTGCTGCTTTGCGTCTCCTCGAATGGTCCGCGCCTGCGGACGGGTCTGTTATTTGCGGGGCCATCCTAGCCGGATTCGATAGCCGGCGCGCGCTTGTGCTGTTGTGCAGCGCAACCGGGTTTTGCTGCTATGTGTCGGTGTCGAAAGCAGTGGGAGGCCGCCATGCCCGGAAAACGCATCCAGTTCGACGAGGAAACCTATTCCGCGCTCGATCTGCTGGCACGCGACCGCATGATGACATTCCAGGAATTGGCCGACGAGGCCTTCCGCGACCTTCTGCGCAAGCACAATCGGCCGACCAGCTTGAAGGAGGCTTTGCGCAAGAGTGCCGGCGCCTCCGCCGCGGTCGTGCCGCTGAAGGGCCGGACGAAACGCAAGCGGCCGCGGACGGCGCGTAAGCGCAAGCGCTAGCGATGCCGGTCAGGAGGCCAGGACGGCCGGCGTGCCGGCGAACGTGCCGCGGCCAACCTGGGCCGCATAGTCCGCAATCGGCTTCGGCCGGCCGGTGAGATAGCCCTGCACTTCGTCGCAGCCCGCGCGCAGCAGAATGGCATGTTGATCGGCCGTCTCCACGCCCTCCGCCAGGATCGGTACGTTGAGGCTGTGACCGAGATCGATGACCGCGCGCACGATCGCCATCGAATGGCGATTGTCTCCGAGGTCGCCGACGAAGGCGCGATCGATCTTGATCTTGTCGAATGGAAACGAATGCAAATACGACATCGACGAATAGCCGGTGCCGAAGTCGTCGAGCGCGATGCGCACGCCGAGCGCCTTCAGCCGGCACAGGATCGAAATCGCGCGCGAGAAGTCGTCGATCAGCACGCCTTCGGTGACTTCCAGTTCGAGCCTTGAGGCGGGCAGCCCGCTTTCCAGCAGCACCGCGTGGACGAAGCCGGGAAAATCGCCGGTGCGGAATTGCGTTGGCGAGATGTTGACCGCGACGGTCAAGGGCTCGGGCCAGGACGCCGCCTCGCGACAGGCCGCGCGCAGAACCCATTCGTCGATCTGCACGATCAAGCCGTTTTCTTCCGCCAGCGGCACGAACGCCGCCGGCGGCACGATCCCCCGCCGCGGGCAATTCCAGCGCAGCAGTGCCTCGAACCCGATCGTGCTACCGCTGATCGTGAGCTGAGGCTGATAGTGCAGGAAGAGTTCGTCCTTTTCGGTCGCCGCGCGCAGATCCGCCTGCAACGCGCGCCGTTCGCGCACCTGCTCGCCCATCTCCGCGTCGAAGAACAGCACCGTGCCGCGCACCTCGGCCTTGGCGCGATAGAGCGCGATGTCGGCGTTGATCATCAGCGTCTTGGCGTCGGTGCCGTCGAGCGGAAAAATCGCGCCGCCGATGGTCGCGCCCACGGTGACGCGGCGCTCCTCGATGTCGAAATCGCCGGCGAGCGTGAGCAGCAATCGTTCGGCAAGCGTGGTTGCCGCTTCCGGCTGCGGGTCGCCGGCAACGATCAGCATGAACTCGTCGCCGCCGATGCGGGCGAGCAGCGCTCCCTCGGCGGCCGTCTGCAGGCGGTGTGCGACCTCACGCAGCAGCGCGTCGCCAACCGCGTGGCCGTAGGTGTCGTTGGCATCCTTGAAGCCGTCAAGGTCGAGCGACAGAACGGCGAATTGTTCGCCGCTCTTCTCCGCCCGTTCCAGCATCGCCTTGATCGCCTCATTGAAACTGGTCCGGTTGGGCAGGTCGGTCAGGTTGTCGTAATGCGCCATGCGCGCGATGCGCTCTTCGGCCCGCTTGCGGTCGGTGACGTCTTCGAGAACGGTCAGTAGATATTGCGGCTTGTCGTCGTCGTCGCGCACCGCCACGCTACGCGCCGCGGCGATGCGAAGGCCATTGCCGGGCGTGTAGAGCTTGTGATCGGAGAGCACGACCGGCTGCTTGGCGCGCAAGGCGACGTTGTTTTCCTTCGCGACGAATTCGGCTTGTTCCGGCGGATAAATGTCAGTCAGCGTCTTGCCGATGATGTGCCCGCGGTCGATGCCGAGCAGTTCTTCGGAGGCCCGGTTGATGAGGGTGAAGGGGCACTCCTTGGCGTCGTTGGCGGAAGCCGGCACCTCCTTCACGAAAATCGGGACCGGCACGTTCTCGACGATGGTATCGAGGAACTTCTGCGTGCGGCGAAGCTTCTCCTCGGCGCGCTTGCGGTCGGTGATATCGTGCACGGCGATGATGCTCGCGCGCCGGCCCCGGTAATCGAGCGCCCGCGCGTAGATGTCGACATCGAATGTGGTGCCGTCGGCTTTCCGGTGACGCCAGGGCTGTTCGGCCTCATGCCTTCCGCTGAAGCCTTCCACGAACTTGGCAAAGCGCGCGCGTTCTTCGGGAGGCCGGATGTCGAACGCGCTCATCGCCATGAACGCCTCGCGGCTGTAGCCGTAATGGGCGACGGCGGCGTCGTTGACGGCGATGATGTTCAGCGTCTCGAGGTCGTAGACCAGCATCGGGATCGGGTTGCTGTCGAACAGCAGCTCGAACGACGCCTCGCGGCGCCGCGCCTCGGTGATGTCCTCGTGGGTGGCGACCCAACCGCCGCCCGGCATCGGCTGATTGGAGATGGAGATGATGCGGCCGTCGTTGAGCTCGCATACAAGCGGCACCGGCTTGCCCCCGGCGATCTGTTCGATCAGCCGGTCGGCGTGCCGATCGACGTCTCCGAAAGTCGTGGTCTCGTAGGTGCCGTTGTCGATGCGGTACTGCAGCAGCTCGGCCAGTGTGCGGCCGGGCTTCACCAGGTCCGCGGACATGTTGAACATCTTGACGTAGCGCTCGTTGCAGACGATCAAGCGGCCGGACGCATCGAACATCGTCAGCGCCTGCGACATGTTGTTGAGCGCCGCGTCAAGCCGGCGGTTTTGCGCCTTCAGCTTGTCGGCGATCTGACGCGCGACCAGAAAGCCTGCGCCTCCGATCATCAACACGATGATGATGGCGGCGCCGGCGACATAGGTGACCGCGTCCCACCAGCCGGCGAGCACGTCGTCGACGGTCTTGGTCACCACCACTGCCATCGGGTAGGCGGCCAGGTTGTGGCCGGAGATGAGCAGTTCCTTGCCGCCGACGATGCCCGCCTGTTGAACCGTCCCGGAGCGTCCTTTCGACAGAATGTCCCTGAAGATGGCGCGTCGGGCGAATGAGCGGCCGCGCAAGCTCTCGTTATGCGGATATCGCGCGACCAGCGTGCCGTCGCCGGTGAACAGTGCGATGGAGCGGTCGTGGTTGCGCGCTATCGATTTGAACAACTGCTCGAAATAGCGCAGCCGCATGGTGCCGACCAGGATGCCGATGAGACGGCCGTCCGGCCCACTGACCTTGCGCACGATCGGCAGCACCCAGTCGCCCATGGTCGGGCTGCGCAGCGGCCTGCCGACGAAAGAGTTCAGTCCGGTCATTTCGAAAATTTTGACGCGGTTGCTTTCGGGGTTTTGGATCGGTGGGGCCGGCCAGCTGCGCGAGAAGTTGATCAGCCGGCCGTCCGGTCCGGTCAGCACGATGGCGTCGATATAAGGCAGCGCGCTGATCTGATCCTTGAACCGCTGATGGGCGTCGTATCCGGACATCAGCAGGGACAGGTCTTCCGGCGACTTGATGCCGAGCGCCTTGATGCGGTCGAGCACGCCGGCCTGCACCAGCTCGATGGATTGGAAGCTGCGGTCTATTTGCTGGGAGAGCAGCGACGCCAGACTCGCAAGGTCGCGGTTGCTTTTGGCGATCTGCTCGCTGCGCAGGTTGGCCAGCAGCATGCAGGCCGCCGCGATGATGACGGCAATCGAGACGGCGCTGGCGGCGATGATCAGCCGGAAGGGCTGCGAGCGCCACAACGAGTCCGGCCCGTGCAGGTCGACCGCGGCCGGCGCCCGCCCGTGGACGGGCCGGCTCCACCATTTTCGCAAGTGCCTGAGGGGTGCAAAGGGGGTGTCGTGCATGTTGCACAGCTTTAAGGAGAACCACTTATCCAACCCTTGTATTGGCGGCGGGCGAGGGGGTTTTTGCGGTGTCGGTGTACGGCTCGTTAAAGGGTAAACGACGCCTTAATCGGTCGTTGCGGCCATGCCGGCGCCGGCCGGATAGGCGTCAAACCGCTTGGCTGGGAGAGGTCGGACAGCTTAGCCTCTGCTGGCGATAGGGGGAGGATGTCCATGCTTCGCAAGCTTGCCATCGCGCTCATCACGACAGGGGCGCTCGTCGTTGCGCTGCCGGCCGTTGCGGGCCCGGCGCCGCCGGCGGCCTATGACTGCCAGGCCCGCGTCGGTGGTCTTCCTGCGGCGCCGCCGCCGCCGGCGGACGAGGAGAACCCCTGGCAATGCACCGCGCCGAAGAACCACAAGCTCTCCATCGCGCTCCTCTGGTTCCGCGACTCGCTGGAATATTGCCGCCTCGCCACCAGCTCCTATGGCGCCGCCCTGCGCGCCGCCTATCGCAACGCCGTACGCCACGGGCCGAAAGGCTGGATCGTGTTCATGGACGCCGACGAGACCGTGCTCGACAACTCGCTCTATCAGCGCGAGCGCGAGCGTTGCGGCGTCGGCTTCACTAGCGAGACCTGGGACAAGTGGCTCAAGGCGGGCATGGCCACCGCTATCCCGGGCGCCGCCGCCTTCACGCAGACGGTGCATGCGCTTGGCGGTCTCGTCGCCATCGTCACCAACCGCGACGCCGCCTACGATGAAATCACGCAGGACAATCTCAAGCGCGCCGGCATCTGGTTCGATTACGAGATCGGCCAGCCGGCCGGGCAGACAAGCGAGAAGTCGCAGCGCTGGCGTGACGCCGTCGCTATCCTCGGCCAGACCGTCGGCGGCTCGCCCAAGCCGGTGATGTGGCTGGGCGACCAGGTTACCGATTTTCCCATTGTCGATGCCGAGGGCCACATCGTGCGCGCGATGTCGCAACACGATGCCGGCAAATATATCGGCCAGCGCTACTTCCTCATCCCCAATCCGATCTACGGAAACTGGAGTAAGAATCCGGAAAATTGAGGCGGCGATACGTTGACACGCGCGCTTCGAGCGACGAGATAGCCGCGATGGCAACACGTGAAGAGCGCTTGAGCGAGTTCAATGTCGGGCCGCCGCCCGAAGACCACCCGCTGCAACTCCTCTGTGAAGACCACAACGGAACTTATCTGCTGCCCTATCATTGCCGCTGGCGCAACGATGCCTGGTATAGCTGCGCCAGCAGCGCCCTCATCGAGGCCAATGTCGTCGGCTGGCGGCCACCGCCGGCGGCGCGAATGCGAACGAGACCATGAACAACGACCGCCGCCACCGTTCGAACGATCCGCGTAAGGCCGCCGAAGCGGCCTTCAAGGCCGCAACGAGCAAGCCGCCGGAAGCGCCGGCCAAGCCGTCCCCTTCGCTGCCCGGCGTCAAGGAGATGGTGTCGCTGCGCATCGACAAGGACGTCCTCGATTATTTCCAGGAGGACGGCCCCGGCTGGCAGGAGCGCATGAACGCGGCTTTGCGCAAGGCGGCGGGCAAGTAGCGCTGAGCGCCGGCGGCAACGAAGCGTGCCGCCTCAGTCAACGCGCGCGCACCCGATGCGGGCTCTCCAGGGCCGTGCCGAAGACGTGATCCCATACCCCGGTGCTCACGCCATAGTTTCCCATGTCATCGAAATGATGGTGCAGCGCGTGGCGCCGCCGTGCCCGGTAGAGATAAGAATCGAGACGCGGCTGCCAATGGTGGATCGCGTAATGCACGAAGACATAGTGTAGATAGCCCGCGACCATGCCGGCCGTTGCCGCGGTCGCCAGGTCGAACCCGAGCGCGGCCCAGCACGGGCCTGCGACGGCGACAAGGCTCAGCGACACGCTTACCCAAGCCGGTGTGCCGATCAGTTCCTGCGGGTTTTGATGGTGGCGCTCATGCATGTGCTTGAGCAGCGGCGCATGGTGGAAAACGAAGCGGTGCAAGAGATATTCGATCAGCGTCCAGGCGACGATACCGGCCAAGAAAACGAACGCCCAACTCGCAGGCTGCGCCGGAATTTCGCGATGAAAGGCGATGATCACGCAGAACAGAACGACCGGTGGAAAAATGAGAAATTCGGCGAAATAGGCGAGCCTGCTCATCTTCATAGCAACACCTTAAGGCAAAAATGGCTGGCGGCCAAAAGCCGCCTCTGGTGACGTCGCCCCCACCAGGTCACAAAAGCAATGCTCAGGCTGCCATCATGGGCCTTGTTTGGGTCGAAGCGCCATCCCATTCATGACGGCATGGCAGGTTTTTTTAAGGCGCGAGCCGGCAATCAAAAAAACGGCCGCGCTCAAGGGCGCGGCCGTTTTCGCTAAATCCACGGTTTGACCGCTCAGTTGGTCGGGCCGCTGATGGTCTTGATCACGCTCGACATCGGCCGTGCCTCGTCGAGCCCGCCGCCCATCTCCTTGAGCACGATCTTCTTGTACTCCGGCAGCGGCTCGACCGGCGTCTTGCTGACGACCTGCACCACCTTGTAGCCGCCTTCCTTCAGTTTCTTGAGTATCTCGGGCAGCGCCTCGGCGGTGGCGCGCTGGAAGTCGTGCATCAGGATGATACCCTTGTGGTGCTTGGCAAGCTTGCTCATCACCGAATGGACCACCTGGCTCGCATGACGCATCTTGAAGTCGAAGGAGTCGAAGTCGCAGGAGAAGATGCCGATATTGCGCGTGCCGAGATATTTCACCATCTCAGGCGGATGCTTGAGCGCCGGGAAGCGGAAGAAGGCATCGACCGGCTTGTTGCCGAGCGCGATGCTCACCGCCGCGAGGCCTTTCTCGATCTCGGCCTTGGCCTCTTCGGGCGGCAGCGTCGTCAGGTCCTTGTGCGACCAGGTGTGCGAGCCGACGGTGTGGCCGGCGCGCTTCACCTCTTTCAGGATCTCGGGGTGATAGCCGGCGTGCTTGCCGATCGGGAAGAACAGCGCCTTGGTGCACTGGTCGGCCAGCGCCTTGAGCACGTGCTCGGTGTTCCACGGCCATGGGCCGTCGTCGAAGGTGAGCACCACTTCTTTGTCGCGCAGGAAGTCGTAGGCCTTGAAGTGCTCGAAGCCGAATCCGGGGCCGCCGGTAGTGTCGATCTGCACCACGCGCTCGACACCAAGCGCATTGGGATTATCGCACTTGGTTTTTGCCGCAGCCGGTGAATTCTCGGCCCAGGCACCGGTGCCCGCAGCCAGCAGAAACGCCACAGCCGTCGCCAAAGCGGTACGTCGCATCACACCCCCCGTAAGCCGCTGAACTATTGGTCTCATTGCATTCAGCCCGAGTTTAACGAAACGGTCAATGTGAGGCAGCGAAAAGCCCACCGCCATTGGCTTTTGTGCAACAGGATGGTTAATGCCGCCGGCCGGCCCGTGCCGGGCCTGCCCTGGTTGCCGGGCCGTGAAATCGGCCGTATGTGGGGGGCTCAGGCCCGAAAGCCGCCGCGCGGTGCCGCAGCTACCGGCACCCGATACCGGCAGTCGCCAGCCGGGCCGAATCCTGAACCGGGTGACCCGCCTCATGGCAACACGTTCTTCCCATATCTCCATCGTCGTCGCCGCCTTCACGGCCGGGTTGCTGATTTTCGTTGGTGTCATCCTCTATGCCACCGGCCAGTTCGGATCGGCCGGGGCGATCGGCGGGCCCTACAAGCTGACCGCCGAGAACGGCCAGCCGATCAGCAACGAGACCTTCAAGGACAAGCCCTATCTGATCTTCTTCGGCTACACCCATTGCCCGGACGTCTGCCCGACCACGCTGTTCGAGATCTCGCAGATGATGAAGGCGCTCGGCAAGGATGCCGACCGCACCTCCGCCTTGTTCGTCACCGTCGATCCCGAGCGCGACACCCCGAAGGTGATGAAGGATTATCTGTCGAATTTCGATCCGCATCTGCGCGGCGCCACCGGCGATCTGAAGACGATCGAAACGGTGGAAAGCGAGTTCCGCGTCTACGCCAAGAAGGTGCCGACCGAAAACGGCGACTACAGCATGGATCACAGCGCGGTGGTCTATCTGATGGATAAGCAAGGTCGTTTCGTCGCCCCGTTCGACCTCAAGCGCGCGCCGGCGGATGCGGCGGCGGCGCTGCGGAAGTATCTATAAGCTGGTGTTGCGGCACGTGTGACCCATCCTCAGAAGGCTGCCGGCAGCTCGAAATAGAACGTGCTGCCTCTGCCGGCGGTGGAATCGAATCCGATCTTGCCGCGGTGCGCCTCTACGATGGCTTTGGCGATGCTGAGGCCGATGCCGACACCGCCCTTGGTTCGGGTCGAAGTCGAGTCGACCTGCGTGAACGGCGCAAAGACCGTTTCGCGAAATTCCTCGGGAACGCCAATTCCATCGTCCTTGACCGATACGCGGACATTGCCGCGGTCATGGTCCACAACGATTTCGAGCGGGGAATCCGATTCCGAAAACTTCACGGCGTTGGAGATCAGATTGTCCAGCACTTGCTGAAGCCGGGCCGGATCTCCTTCGACAAAAATGCCTTTGGCGCGATTGATCGTCGTGATCCTGACATCCTTGCCTTCCGGGCTGATGAGCTTGCTGTCGATGACCGGAGTCAGAACCGGCCCGATCTCGATCAATTCCATCTTGAGATCGAACGTGCCGCTATTGATACGGGTGATATCGATCAGGTCGTTAACGATACGCAACAGGCGGGTGCCGTTGCTGTGCGCCAGCCGAACCAGCTTGCGCGCGTCGTCGGCGAGCGAGGCGAACCTCTCGCTGGCCAGCAAGCCGACTGCGGCGTTAATGGATGTCAGCGGTGTACGCAGTTCGTGGCTGACCATCGCTATAAATTCGTCCTTTACTTTGGCGGCTTTCACCAGTTCGCTGGTCCGCTGTTGCACCTTGCGTTCCAGCAATTCGTAGAGCCGCGCGCGTTCGAGGGCGTTGGAAATCTGGTTGGCGATATTGACGATCGTCTTGCGCTCTTCTTGTGAGAACGCGCCGGTCGGTCCGCTGCCACGCAGGTTCAACGTGCCGACCGACTTGCCTTCGATCACCAACGGCACGCTCATGAACCCGTCCTGCAGGTCCGTCGAGGTCGCGCCCCGCTCCGGCTCCGCGCCCCCGACCAATTCCGGCGTAGCTGGGTCAGGCGACGAGACGGTCTCCTGCAATATCGTCCCGTTGTCGTCGTAGCCCGTTATGGTCAGGCCTTCGACGCCGCGCAGGTCGATCCATCCATTGCGGACGCGCGGAATCTGCATGAGGCGCTCGATCGAAAAGCGGGCGACCTCGGCTTCGGTGCGGCACCGGTTGAGCCCGCCCGCCAGCTCGTAGAGTTCCTGCAGCGTCTTGTTCAATTCAGAGAGCTGGGTATTCGCTTCACGATAGCCGCGCAGCGACATTTCAAACGCCGAGAGGCTCTCCGCCAGGAATTCGGAGGCGCGCTCGAGGTTCTTGCGCAGCTCCGGCCGCGAGCCGTTGGCGATGATGCGGCCGAGCGCGTCGTTGTGGAGCATAACCTGGTCGAGGACGCCGAAGCCGTCGCCAAGGATTTTACGGCCGAGTTCGTAGGCATGATTGAGCGCGACCTCATCGGCCTTGGCGATGTGATCGACCAGCGCACTGGCATATTCTTCTTGCAGGCTCTGGCGCTCACTCACCATGACCTAGCCCTCGATAGCGGACAACGAGAACGAGCGCGTCATCGGTTTGCTTGCCATGCTGTCTGATGACGTGGTCGGCAAAATCCTGTGGATCCCAGCCGATAGGTGACTCGCTGCGGTAGCCGCCACCGATGCCGTCGGTCACGAAGATCAGCATATCGCCAGCATCCACCGTCAGGGTGGCGACGCGCATCGGCGGCAGTCGGTAACCGACCACGCCACCGCGTTGCGGCAGCGCTTCACGCGGCGGCATCGCCGTCGGGTTTGCGCGATACAGCGCTCCCTCGACATTGCCGACCCCGGTCCAGGTTAGTTGATTGGAGCGAGCATCGATGGAAGCCATACTGAGCACGACGCCCCGGGTCTTCCGCAAAGCTTCGTGGCACTGTTGCATGAGACGATCGACCGGCGAATGCGGGTTTTTGCTTATGGACTCGTGTGCGGCTTCCGCCGCCGCGGCGGCCTCGCTGCCATGTCCGAGGCCGTCGATCGCGCCGATCAGGATGCCGTTCACGAAGGAGGCGACGAGATGCAAGTCGCCCGACTCGGTCTGCCCCGGCATCGGGCGCGCGCACAGTCCGCATTCGACCACCGCGGGACCGATCGATGAATGTGCGACCGTGGTCATCGCTTCCACTTCCGCATCGTGATCGTCGTCCCTTTGCCGACGTCGGAGACGATCTCGAAGTCGTCGACCAGACGCCTGGCACCCGGAAGACCAAGCCCGAGGCTCTTTCCGGTCGAGAACCCGTCCTGCAACGCGGCTTCGATGTCGGGGATACCGGGTCCCTGGTCACGGGCGACGACTGAAACGCCGCGTGCGCCGTCGCGTTCGACGATGTCGAGGACGATCTCGCCCTCGTGGGCATAGACGACGATATTGCGGGCAATTTCCGAGATCGCCGTAGCCAGGAGCGTCAGCTCACTGCCGACAAAACCGAGCTGTACCGCCAGTTCGCGTCCCTTCTGGCGGGCATCGACGATGTCGCTGTCGCGGGTGATGCTGACCCGGATTTCACCCGATGTCACGCGTTTGGCCCTCGCTCAGTTGCGATTTCAGCAGGATGACGCCTTCCTCAAGATCGAGCGCCGTCGAGATGCCGTCGAATGCGAGGCCGAGCTGAATCATGGCAAATGCAACATCGGGCTGAAGCCCGACCACGATCATCTCGGCGCCGCGCAGCTTGGTCGTTTGCGCCATGCCGCGCAGCATTCGCGTGGCGAAGGAATCCATGACATCGAGGGCCGTGACGTCGATCACCACGCCTTTGATTCGATCGCTTCCAACCCTTGCCGCCAAGTCGTCCTTGAGCCGGGTCAGGTCGGCATCGGTCGCCGCCGCCTGCAGCGAGGCGATCAGTACGTCCCCTTGTCTGAGAACCGGGATCGGCATGGGCCTCTCGTTGACGTTAGGCCGCCGCGTCGTGTTGCTTCACGATGCGGTAGCCAAGACTACGCTCGGCCTGCTCGAGGCCGGCCTGCAGGTCGGATGTGGTGTCGATCTTGCCGAGATCGATGCCGAGCGCCACCAGCGCCTGCGCGACTTCGGCCGAAAGTCCGGTGATGATCACGGCGCTGCCCATCAGCTTGGCGGCGGCGACGGTCTGGATGAGATGGTTCGCCACCTTGGAATCGACGGCCGCAACGCCGGTGATGTCGACAACGACTATCTTAGAGCGGGTCTCGCGGATGGCGCGCAGCAGGTCGTTGGTGAGCTGCATGGCGCGCTGTGAATCGAGTACGCCGATGATCGGCAGGATCAGCAAACGGTCGCGCACCTGCAGCACCGGTGTCGACAATTCGCGAATGGCTTCCTGCTGCAGGCTGATGGTGCGCTCGCGTTCCGCGACCAGGGTGTCCGTGATGATCGCGCAGTCGAAAAAGCCGACCTTCATCACCGACATGAATTTCGCGAACGCAGACTTGGGGTCGTCGCGCAATGACACCATGATGTCGTTGCCGATCGAACGGATCATGTGCTGGAAGGCGCCGAAGAAGGCCTTCGATTCCAGACCGCAGCTGCTGTAGAGCGAAGCCAGATCGATACGCTGCTCGAGATATCCGCGGTCATAGTTGCCGCGCACCAGATCCGACAGATGCTCGCGTTTCTTGCGTTTGGCCTGTTGCAGGGCTTCGCGTTTTGCGAACAGGATTGGTGCCGTTCCGTTTTCCTCGAGCTGACGAAAGAATTCATCGGCATAATGATCGATGCGCGGCTCGATAATGTCCTTCAACGACACGATCCGCGCGACATCATCGTCGGTCAGCCCGACGATCTTCTTGCGAAGCTCGACCTCCTGATCCGTGACCTTCAAGGGGAGCGCCTTTTTTGCCGATGTTACGTCGAGCATTCCTATCCTCCGTTGTCGTTACGCGGCGCTTGAAAAAGAATCCGCAATTCGCGCGGCAAACCACGAATGCGAGAACGCCAGTTGAGCCGATGTAGTGCGACGCCAATGCTTCTTGCGCTTGCCACGGTGGTAACTCTGGACTCTTAAAAATTGGCCATACGCAGTAATACCAGGGGTGCATGAGACGTCGTGCTATCAAGCATCATGATGACGGGTTTCGAGGTCGCGGTTGAAAGCATAAGTTGGCAACAGGCGGCTGCCGCGACAAACGCGCGAAGAAATCTTTGCCAACTCTTCACTACGCGTCGAAGAACACAGGACACGGAGCGTCGGTTCTTTCGACAAGTCTTTAGCGGCGCGCCGCATGCAAATGCCGCGGCCGCGCAAGAGCCGGCAAAGTTCCACGTTGCTTCAACTCGCGCAGATACTGCTCCAACTCCACCAGCGCGCGCGTGAGATTGTCGGCCAGGCGCGAGTGCCGGGCGAGGCCGTGGGTGGTCTTCTCCCAGGCATAGGGCGCGACGATGAGCTGATAGAGCGCGCGCCAGGCGGCGGCCGACAGCAGCAGCCAATGCAAGGGCATCAGCAGCAGTACCCAGCCATTCGCCTGCAGACCGCGCCGCTTGAGTCCCAGCCATGCGGGAAAGGCGGAAGCCAGATAGCCGAGTACCGCGGTCGCGGCGTAAAGCGCCGGCAGCACGACGCCGGTGAACGTGTCGCCGGCCCACAACGGCATGCCGGTCAATGCCGCCGCGGCCAGACCGGCCAGGAAAAGCGGATGCACGAGAGCGGCGAGGGCGTTGCCGCCGACGATGAGCTGGAAACAGAAGAAGCCGGTCCAGCCGAGATCGCGCCTGAGCCGGCGCGGCTCGCGCATATGCACCAGCCAGGTCTGCATCCAGCCTTTGAACCAGCGCGTGCGCTGGCGCAGCCACGGGCCGAGCCGCGCCGGCGCTTCCTCGTAGGTCGTGGAGCCGAGCATGGCCGTGCGATAGCCGAAGCGCGCGAGCCGCATGCCGAGGTCGGCGTCCTCGGTGACGTTATACGAATCCCAGCCTCCGACCGCGCGCAATGTCGCCGTATGGGGAAGTGGTTGGACGAACCGCCGAGCGGCAGCGGCAGATGGCGGGCGGCGAGCCCCGGCAGGAAGGCATCGAATTGGCCGGCATATTCGGCGGTGAACAGCCGCGCGAGCGGTATTAGGGCGCAAACGCCACAAGAAATCCAGCCGTAACCGCTTAGATACGCGGTTATGAACGAAAAAGGAAACCAGTACGCCATAGCCGCCTTGAAGGATCGCCGTGCCACGCTGGCCGGTGAAATCGTCAGGTTCAAGCAGGGCATTCACGACCGGCAAGAGCAACTGGCGCACCTGGACGCCACGCTGAGGATTCTCGATCCCGGCTATCGTTCCGACACCATCGCCCCCAAGCGGCTGCGCCAGGTCAAGCTATTCGGACAGGGCCAGTTAAACCGCCTCATCCATGACGCGCTACGCAGGGCAGAAGGAAAGCCCCTCAGCGTCCCCGAGATTGCCGACGCCATCATTGTGGCCAAGGGCTACGGCCAGGAAGCCAAGCACGCGCTTATAAGGCGGGTGCGGGCGAACCTGAGCTATCTGCGGCGACGGGGGACGGTGGAGAAGACGGGCGAGAGGATGACGGCGAGGTGGGTGCTCAATTCAAAATAAAAAGTTATCCTTTTCCTCTCGCGCGCCCAATCGCGCCCCCGATCCTGTCAATTAAGGGCAGAATTGCATCTACTTGACATCGCTCGGCCAAAACAAATAGCCCTATCAACTCCAATATGCCGATGACTACGGGAGCTGCCCAATTGTCCATTGATTTCAACATTTGCCAATCTAAGAGAATGACTACAATCAATATCCAAAGAAAACGTTCTTCATATCGTTGATCGGTGGCGTCCTGAATTTGTGTTTCAAGTTGAGCAATTTGGTCGTCTTTTGCATCTCTCTCGCTATCAGAGCGAACAATATCTTTAACAGTAACGCCTGTTGCCATGACCTCTTCCGACGATGAACTCTTCGCTGCCATGTCTATAATGAATGATATTCTGCAAGGATTGCCGGGTTTGGAATAACGATTCCGCGCGCTCCAGGGCGATAATATTGTGCCCATGCACCACTATCACTGTGAGTAAGCGCAACCAGTCTTCCCGGCGAGAGGTCGTTTGTGGCGTCCGTCACTTCCTCCAAAACGTCATATGCTGTCGATTTGTTAGGAACGTCAGAAATCCAGTGAAAAACGTTTTTCACATGTCCAGAACCGAAACCTTTCGCGCGATGGTATAGTTTCGGGACTACCGGGCCATAATCCCACGCTTCAAAATTTTCCGAAATAAGTGGCTGCCCCGTGCGGCCAAGATGAAACATATGCGCAAGATAAAGGATTTTTTGTAGCTCGAGATTAGATACTCTCCAGCCCCTCATCTCACAGACGGTCCGCGCTGCGGAAAGCGCCGAAACGGCCATTGGTAATTCTCCCATATAGCGAGAATATATGCAGGACGACAAAAAGTCAAGGAATCTCAGTAGGATAAAAGATTTCAATGTATCAGAGTCTTACCTATGCCTCTGCCAATAACCGCTGAAATCCACTGACGGCTTGTGGCCCATCGCCAGCTTGGCCAACCGCTCGACTTGCGCGCCGTTGCTCTCTCGACGGTTATCCTCGCGCCATGACGCTTCCTGCGCATAGCGCAGCAGGTAGGCACCGGAAATGTGGTGATGGTGGCCAATTTCGGCGCGGCGCATACGGCTAAAGAATTCTTCTGCCCAATTCGTGCAGGCGCCATCGAGGCTGTAGGCTTCCTGATGATTGATGCGCTTGACCTCGAAACGGGTGTGCAATTCGTCCCATGACGGGGCTTCATCCGCATTCAGGATCGTACCGTTGGCGACATGGGCGCGAAGGAACGCCATTGCCTTGGCTTCCGACTTGAACACCGCCGGAACTGAATTGCCGCCGCGCTCACGCACGACGACGACGACCTTGCGCTTGCCGCTTTGGTTTTGGCGAAAGCGGCGATCCTTGCGGTTTTCTTTCAGGTTGGCAGGCTTAACATAGCCGCCGAAATACCCGCCATCGACCTCTGCCACTTTGCCTTCCCCGCCGACAACGCGGCCTTTCAGTTCCTCAGCCATCGCCTCGCGCAACTTGTGCAGCAGCACAAAGGCGCACTTGTAGGACACGTTCAGATCGCGCGAGAGCGCCAGCGCTGACTTGCCTTTGACCTCATTGCAGAAGATGGCGATGGCAGCGAGATAGCAGCGCAAGGGGAGCTTATGGCTGGCAAACAGGGTGCCAGAGGTAATGCTGAAATCCTTGACGCAAGCGCGGCAACGGAAGCGCGGGGCGCCTTTCAGACGGCGGCAGTCGTAAGCGTCAAACCCGCCGCAATGCGGGCAAACCGGCTCACCGTTAGTCTCGGCCCAACGGATGCGGCGGAAGGTCATTTCCGCGTCCGCGTCTTTCATCGTGAAAACGCTTGCCAGCGAGAGGGTCTTGGCAGCGCGGGAAAGGAGGAAATGTTGGGCCATCGGTCTACCTATCGTTTATGAAGCTATCATATGTGATAGGCTGCGACTTGTCAACGGCAAAATATCATATATGATAGCCTATCGTATGCGATAGGAGCATAGCTGAATGAACATCAAATCCGAGGAAGAATGGGCGGAACGGGCCGCCGCGTTCCTGAAGCACAAACTGCGGGAAGGCGAAGTGACCTATGTAGAGCTGTCCAAACGGCTCAAAAAACACGGATTTAAGAACGAGACGGAAGCATCAATTACGAATAAGCTCGCAAGGGGCACGTTTTCGGCAACGTTTTTTCTTGCTTGTCTTGCCGCGCTAGATTTGGACGGCGTAGCATTGGAGGAAATTTAGAGCTTCATTCTCAGCATTGGTCGTTTTTTCGGGTCATATTCAAACGTGCGCCTGACAGCAGGCGTATTCTTTCCGAAGGCTTCAATTACAAATTGTTGAGGCATATTGAATATATACTCCGGATCGGTCGATGGTTGCGAATATCCCAACCCAAACATCTGACGATACTCGGGGGCATTGGGGTGTAATTCTGATAAGACAATAATATCGACTGGCCGCGAAGCTGTATATGAAGTTCCAGTTTTGCCAAACGCTATAGCTTCCCGAGTGAACCAGCCATCTAGTGCTCGTAATGTCACGTTGTTTATCGTTTCTTTCCCGGCATTTTTAATCCCGACCGAATAAAATTCTCCCGTAAATCCGTGAATCCCTTGCTTCAATTCAACAAAAGGTGTCCCTTCGGAAAACAATATCTCAAGCGGCGATTTTTGCTCATTTTCTCGACGCCTTAATGAGCTATCGAGCCACATACCGAGTGCCAGACCAGCAAACAGGGATGCCGATATTAGATAGACCGGATGGGATGCAACGCTAAGCAGCCAGTTCATGGCCGCCTCTACCCGCGCCGAAGGATGCTCGTACCAGCCCCGGTCTTTTGCCAATTCGGCAAAAAATCCACCCAAAACCGGGAACACAACAATGGCGACTAACGCTGCCCAAAAGATTTGAAAAAATTTCCGCATAGCAAACTTTAATGCGCTTGTGGCGTTTGCGCCAGAATACCGCGCGCGAGCCAGCTGTCGGCGGTGTTGTCGATGCAAAGCCGCGCCTGCGCGCAGGCGAGCTTTTCGCCGCCGGCGTCGAATGCCTGCAAGGCGCGGCGCAGTTGGTCCGGCTCTGGCCGGTCCTCGGCGTCGTAGACGACGGTGAAGCTGCCGCGCGCGAATGGCAGCGCGACGTTGAGCGCCTTCGGCTTGGTGCGCGGGCCGCTTGCCGGAACGGTGATGATTGTGAGCGGAACGCGGCCCTGGCGTTTCTCGATGGCCGCGCGGGTCTCGTGATCGTCTGCTTCCAGTGCGACGATCACATCCAATTTTTCGGCCGGATAATCGAAACGCTCTATGGTCCGCAGCAGGCCGTCGACCGAAGCGGCTTCGCGGTAGAGCGCGGTGATGATGCTGTAGACGGGCAAGTCACTGTCCGGTCGTGTCGTCGGCGCAAGTGGCGGCGGCGCGATGAACGCCGCGGCCAGGCGCAGCCCGAGCCAGGCCAGGAACAACGCGGCGAGCGTCACCGGCAGCCCATGCAGGACGATACCTGGCGCAAGGACGGCTCCGCCGAGCATCGCCAGCGCCGCGATACTGGAGCGGACAGGAAACCGGCGACGACGCGGGCCCGCCGAAAGGGCAGGGAAGCTTTGCCGCAAATGATCGGTGGCGCGGGCGACCAGGGTCTTGTCGCCGTAGCGCAGCACGAAGCGGTTGAGCCGCTCAGCGGTGGTGAAGCGGAAGCGGCGCGCCAGCGGTGGATTGACCTCGAACATGGCGATGAGCCGCCGCACGGCGCGCCCGCGTGGCGCCACCACCACGACGAGTTCGTCCTGCTCGCTCAGCGGCAGCAGCCCGCTCGCTGCGCCTGCGGTCAGCATGGCGTCATCGGCGAGGCAGGCCGCGCGAGGGACGTCGTCGAGCGGCTCGAACGGCACGCCCAGCCTTTCGCCCAGCGCCCGCAGATAGGCTTCCTCCGTCAGGCTGCCGGCGGCAATGAGCACGCGGTCGGCACTGACGCCGACGGCGGCGGCGCGCCGTTCGGCCGCAGCGAGCGTCTCAGCCGGAAGCAGGCTGCGGACGCAATCGAGTTCCGGGAAGCGGCTGTGGTCGAAAAAAACGCTCCGGTCGGCCGTGGCCGCCAGGGAAGCGGCCGGCACGCTACGCTGACGCCCACGAACAACACGGGCGGTCCGCCTGGCGGCGGCGGCGCCGGCCCGAACGCCCAACCCCATGTCCCCAGCCTCAAAATTCGCGCATAAGTATACATGCGGTTGCAACCGCTCGGCCAGCAGGAATTGTGGGATAATGCGGGTGCCCGCTCAGCGGGTCTTCGGCCGCTGGTATTTCGGCCGTGACCGGCCGTATCCAGGGGTGCTAGAAGCCCGGCCCATGGCCAATTTCATGTCGCACTATCTGGTGCCGTTCGCCATCTTCGCGGTGGCGGTCGTCCTCGTCCTCGGCCTCGTCAACATGATGCGCGGGGGCAGCCCCAACCGCTCGCAGAAGCTGATGCGGCTGCGCGTGCTGCTGCAATTCGTCGCCATCGTCGTGATCATGGCGACGATCTGGGCGATGGGCCGTTAGCGGCGAGCTACTTGGTCGGCGCCGTCTGTGTGGCGCTGCCTTTGCCGTCGGTCGTCACCGGCGTCATCTTCTTCTTGGCCGCGAGGTCGGTCGAAGAGGCTTGTGCGGCTTGCGCCGTGTGTTGCGCGCCGCAGTCCGCATTGGCGACGACCGGGGCCAGCAGGAACGCCGCCGAAGCGGCCAGCACGAGGACGCGGATCATAGGTCACCCCCATCGGTGGAAATCCGGTAACAAGAAGTCTACTCCTAAATCCGCGGCGCGAGAAGCGGCGTTGTGAGGGGCAAGAAGGCGCGCAAGAACGAGGCAGGAAATGGTCGTGCTCAATCGCATCTACACCCGCAGCGGCGACGACGGCACGACCGCGCTCGGCAGCGGGGCGCGGCGCAAGAAATACGACCTGCGGGTGGATGCTTACGGAACCCTCGACGAGGTGAATGCCGTGCTCGGCCTCGTCCGCCTGCACACCAAGGGCGATGCGGCGCTCGATAGAGCCTTGGGGCGCATCCAGAACGACCTGTTCGACGTCGAGGCCGATCTCTGCCTGGCCGAAAAGGGGCCCGGCGGCGCCCGCCTCACCGTGACCGATGCGCAGGTCGCATGGCTGGAAGGCGAGATTGACCGGCTCAACGATGAGCTGGCGCCACTCAAGTCGTTCATCTTGCCGGGGGGCAGCCCGGCTTCGGCCTGGCTGCACCTTGCCCGCACCGTTTGCCGGCGCGCCGAGCGGATCATGGTCGCGCTGATGGACCAGCCGGATGAGGAGGTGTCGGCCCCCTCGCTTAAATACGTCAACCGGCTGTCGGACTATCTATTTGTCGCCGGTCGCCATGCCAACGACAAGGGCGTCTCCGACGTGCTGTGGGCGCCGGGGGAGAACCGATAAGCCAGTTATGGCGGCGCAGCATAAGCGTTGACTGCCCTTGGCATGGCCTTTAGCTTCCGCCCGCTTTCCATTCGCTGCCCATCCGGGATGGGGGATCATGAAAATTCTTGTGCCCGTGAAACGGGTTGTCGATTTTAACGTCAAAATCCGCGTGAAGCCTGACGGCTCCGGCGTCGAGCTTGCCAACATCAAGATGTCGATGAATCCCTTCGACGAGATCGCCGTGGAAGAGGCGATCCGTCTGAAGGAAGCCGGCAAAGCGACTGAAATCGTTGCGGTGTCGATCGGCCCGCAACAGGCTTCCGAGACGATCCGCACCGCGCTTGCCATGGGCGCCGACCGCGGCATCCTGGTGAAGACCGATGGGCCCGTCGAGCCGCTGGCGGTCGCCAAGATTCTCAAAGGCATTGTCGAAGCCGAGCAGCCGGGTCTCGTCATCATGGGCAAGCAGGCGATTGACGACGACTGCAATCAGACCGGCCAGATGCTGGCCGCGCTGCTCAATTGGTCGCAGGGCACCTTCGCCTCCAAGCTCGCCATCGACGGCGACAGCGTGACCGTCACCCGCGAAGTCGACGGCGGCCTGCAGACCGTGAAGCTGAAGGCGCCGGCCATCATCACGACCGACCTGCGGCTGAACGAGCCGCGCTACGCGTCGCTGCCGAACATCATGAAGGCGAAGAAGAAGCCGATCGACGAGAAGGCGCCCGGCGACTATGGCGTCGACGTCAAGCCGCGGCTGGAAATTCTGAAGACGGCCGAGCCGCCGGGGCGCCAGTCCGGTGTCAAGGTCGGTTCGGTGGCCGAACTGGTTGGCAAGCTGAAAGACGAAGCGGGGGTGATCTGACATGACCACGCTTCTCATCGCTGAACACGACAACAAAAGTCTGCGCGACGCCACCAACAAGGCGCTGACTGCGGCCAAGCAATTGGGCGGCGACGTGCATGTCCTGGTCGCCGGCAAGGACGCCAAGCCCGCGGCGGAAGCCGCCGCCAAGCTCGATGGCGTCGCCAAGGTGCTGCTCGCTGACGGTCCGGCTTACGAGCATCAACTTGCCGAGGCGCTCGCTGCGCTGATCGTTTCGCTCGCGGGCAACTACGACGCCATCGTCGCCCCCGCCACCACCGGCGGCAAGAACCTGATGCCGCGCGTCGCCGCGCTGCTCGACGTGATGCAGATCTCCGAGGTCACCAAGGTGGTCGCGCCCGACACTTTCGAGCGGCCGATCTATGCCGGCAATGCCATCCAGACGGTGAAGTCGTCCGACGTCAAGAAGGTCATCACCGTGCGCACCTCGACCTTCCAGGCGACGGGCGAGGGCGGCTCGGCGCCGATCGAGAACGTGAACGCGGCCGAAGATCCGGCGCTGTCATCTTTTGTCGGCGAGGAACTGTCGAAGTCCGATCGGCCCGAGCTTACGTCGGCCAAGATCATCATCTCCGGCGGTCGCGCCATGCAAAACCGCGAGAACTTCACCAAATATATCGAGCCGGTTGCCGACAAGCTCGGAGCCGCCATGGGCGCTTCACGCGCGGCGGTCGATGCCGGCTATGCGCCCAATGACTGGCAGGTGGGACAAACCGGCAAGGTGGTGGCGCCCGAGCTCTATATCGCGGTCGGCATTTCCGGCGCCATCCAGCATCTCGCCGGTATGAAGGATTCCAAGGTAATTGTCGCCATCAACAAGGACGAAGAGGCGCCGATCTTCCAGGTCGCCGATTATGGCCTGGTCGCCGACCTTTATCAGGCGCTGCCCGAGCTCGCCGCGGAACTCGACAAGATTAAGCATTGATGCCTAATTTTATGTTCTGCCGGTGGTGTGACCGGGCGGTTCGTCGTAAGAAAAGCAAAGGCAGGCGGACGTGACTACCGCAATCGAAGCCAAGAGCCAGGACCAGCGATCGGATAAAAGCATGGCGGCCATCAAGACTGTCGGGGTGATTGGCGCCGGCCAGATGGGCAACGGCATTGCGCATGTCTGCGCGCTGGCGGGCTTTCCGGTGCTGCTCAACGATATTTCGGCCGATCGCATCAAGGCCGGCATGGCCACCATCAACGGCAACATGACGCGTCAGGTCTCGCGCAAAGCCATCAGCGAGGACGAGCGCAAGGGCGCCTTGGCGCTGATCAAGCCTGCCGAAAAATACGATGATCTGGCGATTTGCGATCTCGTGATCGAGACGGCGACCGAGAAGGAAGACGTCAAGCGCAAGATCTTCTCCAACCTGTGCGCTTCGCTCAAGCCGGACGCCATCGTCGCCACCAACACGTCCTCGATCTCGATCACGCGGCTCGCCGCCTCCACCGACCGGCCCGAGCACTTCATCGGCATTCACTTCATGAATCCGGTGCCGCTGATGGAGCTGGTCGAACTGATCCGCGGCATCGCCACCGACGACAGTACGTTCGAAGCGAGCAAGGCTTTCATCATCAAGCTCGGCAAGACCATCGCGGTCGCCGAGGACTTCCCCGCCTTCATCGTCAACCGCATTCTGCTGCCGATGATCAATGAGGCGATCTACACGCTGTACGAAGGCGTCGGCAACGTGGAGTCGATCGACACCGCCATGCGGCTCGGCGCGCACCATCCGATGGGCCCGCTCGAGCTCGCCGACTTCATCGGCCTGGATACGTGCCTGTCGGTGATGCAGGTGCTGTATGAGGGCCTCGCCAATTCCAAGTATCGGCCGTGCCCGCTGTTGGTGAAATACGTCGAGGCCGGCTGGCTCGGCCGCAAGACCCAGCGCGGCTTTTACGATTATCGCGGCGAAAAGCCGGTGCCGACGCGCTGAGCCGCCGCAAAGCAATCCGGGCCGAATAACATCGCGGGGACAGGCCCCGCGGCCACGTTCTCAATTCCTCGCCCGCGCGTTCCGGTTCTTACCCCATCGCCTGCAAGCCAACGCTCCGCCGCCCCTGTTCTTTGCCGGGCCCGGGGTAGGCCCGCTTCCCTTTTTCCGTATCCCCAAAAGGGGAATGGAGCGCCGGGAGGCGCCAGGGGCTTGCGAGGCCCCTTTGGGCCGCCCTTGCGATCGGGCCGGCCCGCGCGCCGTGCGAAGGCGCGCGCACCCCTTGCGATCGGGGTGCTGCGCCTCCCGGCGCTCCACCTGCCGTCAAGCGTTGCGCGGTTCTCGCGCAAGCTTGACCGCACGGCGCGCATTGTCGGCGCGTCGGCCCCGCTCTTTGTCGGGATGCCACTCGAGATGACATCCGACGCCGATCGGGGCGCGCGCATAATAAAAGAGGCTGGAGCGAGCGGGGATAAGTTGGCCGTTAAAATTTTTCCGGTTGCGGCATGAAAAGCACAACGAGCGGTGATGGCAAGCCGGCGATGCCTCACGCCGCCGCTGCGGTGAACTGAGGCATCGTTTGTTTCCAACACGGCAGCGCCGAAATCCGACCGAACCAATCCCTTGCGTGGCCGTAGGTGGCGAGCGGCATCCCGGCGCGTTCGGCATAGAACAAAGGCGCCGCGACCGAGAAGTCGGCGAGCGTCAGGTCGTTGCCGACCAGGTACGCCTGCTTCGCCAAATGCGCATCGAGCACCGCGGCGTCGCGATTGAAGCATTCGAGGCCCTTGGCCACGATCGCTTCGTCAGGCGGGCCGAGGTTCAGGATTTGCTTGACGATACGCTGGAACAAGAGCGGCTCGCAGGCTTCCTTGCCGAAATGGGCGAGCGACCAGCTCTGCCAGCGCATGATGTCGGCGCGCGTACGCACGTCGTCGGGCCAGAGCGGGTTGCGTTTCTGGCTCGCGAGATACTGCATGATCGCGGTCGACTCCCACAGCTTGAAATCGCCGTCGATCAGCACCGGCGTGCGGCCGGTGGGATTGAGCGCGAGATAGCCGGGCGTGTGTGACTGGCCCTTGGTGAGATCGACCAGTTCGAACTCAAGCGGGACGTCGAGATGGGCGGCGACGGCGCGCACCTTCCAGGTGTTGGGCGAGGCGGGAAAGCCGATGAGCTTCATGATCCGGTTCCTTTGTTCGGCACTAGGCCTTGGTCCCGCCGCAGCAGGCCGCTGACGGCGCGGCTTCGTATTCGTCGTGGCGCCTCACCCAGGCCATGCTCCACGGCAACGCGTCCTCGTCGCGGCCCTTTGGCGCGAGGTCGAGCATGTTGTAGGTGCCGACGATGATGTCGAGACCGCGCTCGTAGGTCGAGTAGGTGTGGAATACGGCGCCGCCGTCCTGGATGAAGGCGCTCAAGCCGGGCAGCTCGGTGTGGTGCGCCGGGGCGGTGCCGAAATTGTAGGCCATTGCGTTGGCGTCGACGTCGCTCTTGTCGAAGGAGACAGCGAAGTCCCGATTGAAGTCGCTGGCGTGTGACGACACCCATTTGAAGCGCCAGCCCATGCGTTTCCTGTAAGCTTCGATCTCGGCGAGCGGCGCGCGCGATACCACGACGAAGCTCACGTCGCGTTGGGCGAGGTGGATGTTGGCGCCGTCGAAATGATCGGCGAGAAACGAGCAACTCGGGCAGCCGTCCACCCAGCCCGGGCCGAGCATGAAATGGTAGATCATGAGCTGGCTCTTGCCGCCGAACAGGTTGGCTAGCGTTTCCTTGCCGGCGGGACCGTCGAAGACGTAGTCCTTCTCGACCTTCACCCAGGGTAAATCGCGGCGCGCCGCGCTCAGAGCGTCACGCGCCTTGGTGAATTCCTTTTCCCGGGCGAGCAGCGCCTTGCGCGCAGCGAGCCATTCGCCTTGCGACACGACGGCATGTTGCGTCATTGGCTCTCTCCGTGATCAACCGAGGAACGTCTCGAGCCGGTCCATGATGCTGGTCCAGCCGGCGTTATGACGGTCGCGGGCGTCTTCGTCGAAGAACTGTTCGTGCAGCAGCGTCATCAGCGTGCCGTCGCCGTCCGGTTTGAAGGTGACGGTGACGAGTGACTCGCGCTCCGGCGTCGACTTCCAGGCCCAGGTGAGAAGCCAGCCTTTCGTTCGGCACGACCTCGCGATAGACGCCCGAGACATCGTGCTCGTCGTCCGGCACGATCATCTTGATGTGGTAGCGGCCGCCGACGCGCAGGTCGCATTCGGCGATGACTTTCAGAACATTCGTCGGCCCCATCCAGCGGCTCATTTTTTCCGGGTCGGTCCAGGCGCCGTAGACCTTCGCCGGTGGCGCTTTGAAGCGGCGCTTGATGGTGAGGCTTGGAGCGACGCTTGGCTTGGTGATGATGGCGGGCATGGTTCTTCCTCCAGAAAGGCGGCGAGGCGGTCGAGGCGTTCGGTCCAGTAGCGCTGATAACGGTTGAGCCAGTCGGTGGCCTCCTGCATGGGATCGGCGCGCAGGGTGCAGGAGACGGTGCGGCCGGTCTTTTCGCGCGTGATGAGCCCGGCCTCCGACAGGACGTCGAGATGCTTCATCACCGCCGGCAGTGACATGGCGAATGGCTTGGCGAGCTCGCTCACCGACAGGCTGTTGCGTTCGCTGAGCTGCGCCAGCAGCGCGCGCCGCGTGGGGTCGGCGAGCGCGGCAAAGGTGCGGTCGAGCGTCGTCGGCGAATAGTAAACCATATGGTTAAGTATAGAGGCGAGCGGCCGACTGTCAAGCGGACCGGGCGGCGCCGGCAATTTGACCGTTGTCGTTAGGGATTTGTTGAGGATGGGCGGCCATGCTTCACGGCCATGGACCCGGCATCAATCGCTGCAGCCATGGTGGGCGCCCAGACGAGCGGCGCGCAAATGGCCATGGCCGCCAAAATGCTGCGCATGAATGCGAACGCGGCTTCGATGATCGCGCAAGTGATCGATGCCGCGCAGCAGAATATGTCGAATCTTGCCAACGTGGCGGCTGGCGTCGGCCAGAACGTCAATATCAGCGCATAGATTTCGTCCGCGCAGACTTCCGCCGCCTAGCTCCGGCCGAGCACCGCTTTGATCAGCTTGATGGCATCCGCGCTCGCCCAGTCGGCGGGGCCGGCGATGGTGCCGATCTCGCAGCCCTTGGGGTCGACCAGCAGCGTCGTCGGCATGCCGAAGGCGCGGCCAATCTTCTTCAGGTCCTGGAACGCCTCGGCGCTGGGATCGGCGTAATAAGCGAGGTTGTGCACGCCGATCTGCTTGAGGAAGGCCTTCGGGCGCTGCGGGTTCCGGGTATCGATATTGACCGCCACCACCTGGAAACCGGGCCCGCCCAATTCACCCTCCAGCTTGTCGAGGGTCGGCATTTCCGCCCGGCAGGGCACGCACCAGGTGGCCCACAGGTTGAGCAGCACCGTGCGCCCGTGGAAGTCGGCGAGCTTGACCGGCTTGCCGGCCGTGTTCTGGAAGGCGAGATCGGGCAGCTTGAGCGGGCTTTTGGCCACGTTGACGGCCGCCACCTGGCCGGTCGCCAGGGGGGCGACCTTCGTCGCCAGCGCGACCGCCGGCTTGCACTCCGGCGCCCCGCCCGCATTGCCTGTCAGGGTCGCAATCCCGTATACCGCCGCCACGATGAGCGCCACGCCGGCAAGCCCGGCTGCGAAAAGCCTGGAAATTCGATTTTTGGCCGTGCTGGGCGAAGGCTGGTCGGTCACGATCGGCGAAACCTCGGTAGTGATGCCAAAGTGATGCCAAATTGATCCATTGGGCACCAAGATGAGCAACAAAATGTGGGGCGGGCGGTTTGCGTCTGGCCCCGATGCCATCATGGAGGAGATCAACGCCTCCATCGACTTCGATCGGCATCTCTACCGCCAGGACATTGCCGCGTCCAAGGCCCACGCTCAGATGCTGGCCAAGCAAGGCATCATTACGGCGGAGGATGCGACAAATATCGCGCATGGCCTCGATGCCATCCTGGCCGAGATCGAGGGCGGTACGTTCTCCTTCCAGCGCGCGCTCGAAGACATCCACATGAACGTGGAGAGCCGGCTCACCGAATTAATCGGGCCGGCCGCCGGCCGCCTGCACACCGCGCGCTCGCGCAACGACCAGGTGGCGACCGATTTCCGGCTATGGATGCGCGACACCATCGACACCATCGACGCCGCTATTGCGGGCTATCAGCGCGCGCTGGCCGAAAAGGCGCTCGCCTATGCCGGCGCGGTAATGCCGGGCTTCACGCATCTGCAGACGGCGCAGCCGGTCACCTTCGGCCATCATCTGCTCGCCTATGTGGAGATGGCCGCGCGCGACCGCGGCCGCTTCGCCGATGCGCGCAAGCGTCTCAATGAATCGCCGCTCGGCTCGGCGGCGCTCGCCGGCACCTCGTTTCCGCTCGACCGCGACATGACCGCCAAGGCGCTCGGCTTCGAGCGGCCGATGGCGAATTCGCTCGACGCCGTCGCCGACCGCGACTTCGTCATGGAGACGCTGTCCGCCGCCGCGATCGCGGCGGTGCATCTGTCGCGCTTTGCCGAGGAGATCGTGATCTGGACCTCGCCGCTTACCGGCTTGGTCAAGCTCTCCGACAAGTTCACTACCGGCTCTTCGATCATGCCGCAGAAGCGCAACCCGGACGCCGCCGAGCTGGTACGCGCCAAGACCGGCCGCATCATCGGCGCGCTCACCGCGATCCTGGTGGTGATGAAGGGTCTGCCGCTCGCCTATGCCAAGGACATGCAGGAGGACAAGGAGGGCGCCATGGATGCGCTCTCCGCGCTCTCACTCGCGGTCGCGGCCATGGCCGGCATGGTCACCGATCTGACGCCCGACACCGCCAAGATGAAGAAGGCGGCGGGTGAGGGCTATTCGACCGCGACCGATCTGGCCGACTGGCTGGTGCGCGCACTGAAAATGCCGTTCCGCGAGGCCCACCACGTCACCGGCCGCATCGTCGCCAAGGCGGTGGAGGCGGGCGTCGCCCTGCACCGGCTGCCGCTCGCGGCCATGCAGGAAATCGAGCCGCGCATCAACGATGACGTGTTCACGGTGCTCTCTGTCGACAAGTCGGTGAAAAGCCGGGTCAGCTGGGGCGGCACGGCGCCCCGGAACGTGCGCGCCCAGGCCAACAAATGGCTGCGCAGGCTCGAAAAGGAGAAATCCTGACTTCGCCTTGGTTGTCTGCTTTGCTATGGTGATGGCCCAGTGAAAGGAATGCCGTTCGTGAGCCGCTTCCCCGACCGTCTGCTTCTCCGTCTGGCGCTGATCGGCGCGCTTGCGGCCGCGTTCGGCCTTGCGGGCTGCGGGCGCAAGGGCGGGCTGGATCCGCCGCCGATGGCCGCGGCGCCGGCCGGCCAGCAGCAGTCCGGTAACGCCCCCAAGAGCGAGGCGAAGGCGCCTTACGCCCCGCATCATAAATTTCCGCTCGATCCCCTGCTGAATTGAGCGTGTGATGCATCATTTCGCTTATCGCGACGGCGTGCTTTGCGCCGAAGCGGTTCCGCTCGAAAGCATCGCTGCCCAAGTCGGCACGCCATTCTATTGCTATTCGACCGCTACCTTGACGCGGCACTACAAGGTGTTCGCCGGTGCCTTCGCCGACGTGAATGCGCTGATCTGCTACGCGATGAAGGCGAATTCCAACCAGGCCGTCATCAAGACGTTGGCTGAGCTCGGCGCCGGCGCCGACGTGGTTTCGGGCGGTGAGCTCAAGCGCGCGCGCCTTGCCGGTATCGCGCCCGACAAGATCATGTTCTCCGGCATCGGCAAGACCGCGGACGAACTGGCGCTTGCGATCGACGAAGGCATCCTCTGTATCAACGTCGAGTCCGAGCCTGAGCTCGACCTGTTGTCGTCGATTGCAACTGCCAAAGGCCGCAGCGTGCCGATCTCGGTGCGGGTCAATCCCGACATCGACGCCAAGACCCATCACAAGATCGCGACCGGCAAGGCGGAGAATAAGTTCGGCATTCCGCTCAGCCGTGCCCGCGACGTCTATGCCCATGCGGCGAAGCTTCCGGGTATCAAGGTGACCGGCGTCGACATGCATATCGGCAGCCAGATCATCGACCTCGAGCCGTTCCACAACGCCTTCGTGCTGCTGGCCGAATTCGTGCAGACCTTGCGCGGCGACGGCCATGCGATCACTCATGTCGATCTCGGCGGCGGCTTGGGCATTCCCTATTACGACGACAACCGGCCGCCGCCCGATCCGGCGGCCTATGCCGAAGTGGTCAAGGCCGCGACGCGCAATCTCGGTTGCCGGCTGATCTTCGAGCCGGGGCGGCTGATCGTCGGCAATGCGGGAATCCTGGTGACGCAGGTGCTGTTCGTGAAGCACGGCGACGCCAAGAACTTCATCGTCGTCGATGCCGCCATGAACGACCTGATCCGGCCCACGCTTTACGACGCTCATCACGAGATCAAGCCGGTGGTGGAACCGGTGCCGGGCGCCGCGCGCATCCGTGCCGACGTGGTCGGCCCGGTGTGCGAGAGCGGCGATTTCCTCGGCCGCGATCGCGACATGGCCGAGCCCAAGGCAGGCGATCTGCTGGCGGTGATGACGGCGGGCGCCTATGGCGCGGTGCAGGCCGGTACCTACAATACCCGCCCGCTGGTGCCTGAAGTATTGGTGAACGGCGAGCAATGGGCGCTCGTGCGCCCGCGCGTGGATGCCGACCAGTTGATTGCGCTCGATCGACTTCCCAACTGGCTCTGAGGCACCGTTTCAAGCCGGCGTGCCCTTGCGTAAAGTTGGCGGCGCTGGAGGACAGCCATGGGCGACTTTGAACGCATTACGCAAAATCCGGCGATGATGGGTGGCAAGCCCTGCATCCGCGATATGCGCGTCACCGTCGACATGATCGTAGGGCAGGTGGGCGCGGGCCAAAGCATCGACGACATGCTGGCCGATTACCCCTACCTCGAGCGCGACGACATCCTTGAAGCCCTGCGCTATGCGGCATGGTGCGACGGGGAGATCGCCGTGTCGGGCAGCGGCGAATGAACGTCGTCATCGACATGAACCTGTCGCCGGCGTGGGACGGGTTTCTCACCGAGGCGGGCTTTGTTGCGGTTCATTGGTCCGATGAAGGCTCGCCCCATGCGTCTGACGAAGACCTGCTGCGCTGGGCGGCGGAAAACGACTACGTCGTGCTCAGCGCCGGCTGGGATCTGCCGGCCTCCGCTGCTCAAGCCAACGAAAAGCGGCCCGGCGCGCTCGTGCTCGGCGGCGGTATCTTGACGCCGGAGCGGTATGGGACCGCCGTGGAATCCGCAATTCGCAAGGCCGGAAAAGAGCTTGCTGCCGGGGCGGTCATCCGGGTGGCGTTCGCCTGAACGGGATTGGCGCGGGCTCGGTAGAAGCCCTGATCGTCGCGTTCCCGCCTTGAAACCGGCCCAATGATTGCATTGGATTAGCATGCCGGCTTGGCTGTGGGCGCTTACATGCATACGTGGTGTGGAAAATAGCCGCGTGCTAGCGTGTTAGTAGGCGAGAGATTCCCGAAGCCGGGGCGACGGAGCGGTTTTTGGAAAACCACGACAATCTCACTCCCGACCAGGAAGTGCCGATCCGGGTTTTGCTAGCGCGCGCCGTTCAGCGCGCCCGTGGTAGCCTGTTATGGGAGCGGCTGTGGCCGGCACTTGCCACTCTGGCCATGGCGGTCGGCCTGTTCCTGGCCTTTTCCTGGGCCGGACTTTGGCTGGTGCTCCCGCCGCTCGGCCGCGCCATCGGTTTGTCGTTCTTCGCCCTGCTGACTCTCGCGGCGGCGATCCCGCTGATCCGGCTGCAACTGCCGAGCGTTCGTGAGGCTCTGCGCCGGCTCGACCGCGTAAGTGGCGAGTTGCATCGGCCGGCCAGCACTGTCGCCGATAATATTGCTGCCAACGAACACGACCCCGTCGCTCAGGCGCTCTGGCAGGCGCATGTGGAACGCGCCTTGATGGCGGCGCGTAAGCTCAAGGCGGGCTGGCCATCGCCGCGGCTGTCGGTGCGCGATCCCATGGCGCTGCGCGCGCTCGTTCTGATTCTGGTGGTCGCGAGCTTCTTCGGCGCGAGCGGCGAGCACTTCAAGCGCATTGCCGCGGCCTTCGATTGGCAAGGCGTCGTGGCGCCGGCGAATTTCCGCATCGATGCCTGGGTGACCCCGCCGGATTATACCGGCCGTCCGCCGGTGATGCTGTCGGGTCTGCGTCCGGGTGAAACCGCGGGACCGCCGCAGGCCCCGGTGGCGGTGCCGGTCGGCAGCCAGCTCGTCGTGCGTTCGACCGGCGACGTAAATTTCGAGATCGTGCGCAAGGGCGGGCTCGAGGTGGCCAAGGCCGATCCGAAATCGCCGCTGCCGAAGGGCAGCACGGAACACCGCTTCATCGTCAAGAGCGATGGCGAGGCCGCGCTGCATGGCGCCGGCAGCGATCTGACCTGGGCATTCACCGCTATTCCCGATAACGCCCCGACCATCAGCTTGCTCAAGGATCCGGAGCGGCAACTGCGCGGCTCGCTGCGCCTCGATTACAAAGTGCAAGACGACTATGGCGTGGTTGGTGCCCATGCCGAGTTTGCGCTCAAGGATGCCAACAACGACGAGGCCCCGACCGACAAGCCGCCGCATCCGCTGTTCGGACCGCCCGAGTTCAAATTGTCGTTGCCGCAGGCACGTACGCGCTCCGGTTCGGCGCAGACCACCCACGATCTCACGGCGCATCCGTGGGCCGGCGCCGAGGTCTCCCTGCGGCTTGTCGCGCGCGACGAGGCGGGCAACGAAGGCCGCAGCAAATCGGTCGACTTCACCCTGCCGGAACGCATCTTCGTCAAACCGATCCCGCGCGCGCTGGTCGAGCAACGGCGGATTCTGGCGCTCGACGCCAATCAGAAGCCGCTGGTGCTCGCCGCGCTCGATGCGCTCACCATCGCACCGGAAAAATTCACGCCCGATCTCGGCGTCTATCTCGGCCTGCGCTCGATCTATTTCGATCTCAGACAGGCGCGCACGGACGCCGCCCTGCGCGAGGTCGTTGCGCGCATGTGGGACATGGCCGTGCAGATCGAAGACGGCAATATGAGCCAGGCCGAGCAGGCGCTGCGGCAGGCACAGGAGGCGCTGCGGCAGGCGCTCGAACGCGGCGCCAGCGATCAGGAACTGAAGAAGCTGATGGAGAATCTGCGGGCCGCCATGCAGAAGTTCATGCAGGCGCTGGCCGAGCAGATGCGGAAGAATCCGCAGCAGCTTTCGCGCCCGCTCGACCGCAATGCGCGTGTGTTGAGTCAGCAAGACCTCAACAGGATGCTCGACCGCATGGAGCAGCTTGCCCGCTCCGGCCAGCGCGATGCCGCGCGCCGGATGCTCGACCAGATGCAGGCGATGCTCGACAACCTGCAGATGGCGCAGCCCGGCCAGATGGACGAGGGCGACGATGAGATGAATTCGGCGCTCGATGAACTGGGCGACATGATCCGCAAGCAGCAGCAGTTGCGCGACCGCACCTTCAAGCAGGGTCAGGACGGGCGGCGCGATCGCAGGCAAGGCCAGCAGCGCGGCCAGCAGCAGTTCGGCGATCTGCAGCGCGACCAGCAGGCGCTGCACCAGCGGCTGCAACAGCTGCTCGAGCAGCTGCGCAAGAACGGCTTGGGCAATATGCCGCAGCAGGGCCAAGGCAAGGGCCAGAAGCAGAAAGGCCCGGGTCAGCTCGGCCAAGCCGGCAAGGAGATGGGCCAGGCGCAAGGCGAGCTCGGGCAGGGCGATGCCGACGGCGCCGTCGGTTCGCAAGGGCGCGCGCTCGAGGCCATGCGCAAGGGCGCGCAAGGCTTGGCGCAGTCGATGGAGCAGAATGGCTTCGGCCCGGGGCGCGGCCAGCCTGGACGGCGCGGCCAAGCCCGCGCCCAGCAGGACACCGATCCGCTCGGCCGGCCCATGCGCGGCCGCGAATACTCCGACGACAATACGGTGAAGGTGCCGGGCGAGATCGACGCGCAGCGCGCGCGCCGCATTCTGAAAGAGCTCCGCAAGCGTTACGGCGAGAGCTCGCGTCCGCAGATCGAGCTCGACTACATCGAGCGGCTGCTCAAGGGCTACTGATTTTCGGTTTTCGTTTGCGCGGTCTTGCCGGTGCCGGCGGTCTTGTCGGTGGCGGTATGAGCCGTGTCTTGGGTCGTGTCATGGGCGACATCATGCGCCATGACGAAGCGCACCATCACATCCTTGGCATCGGCGGGCGGCGAGGCGAGCTCGCTGCGGAAGGCGAGCCGCTCGCCGGGGCCGAGCACGGCGCGGCTCGGCGCGGCGGTCCAGGTGTAGATTTCCTGTCCGGTGGCGTTGCGGGCGGCAAAGCGCAATTCCGGCACTTTGACCGGCTTGGCCGCGACGCTGATGATGGTGCCGTGCACGATGAGACCATCATCGGTATCGCTGAGCGACAGGGCGACGTGATCGAATTTCAACTGCCGTAGGTTCACCGGCAGGCCGATGGCCGAGAACAGAGAGGCGGTCTGCGGCAGGTAACGCACCACTTCCTCGCGCGCGCCGATCACCGCGACGTTGGCGGCCAGCAGCAACAGCAGCACCGCGGTCCATCGCGACGTGCGCCGCGCCAGCTTGCGGCGCGACCGCAGCCGTTGGCGGCGCGCGGCAAAGGTTTCCACGTCGTCCGAATCGAGCTCCGACTCGGCGGGGTCGGCCAGCGGTGCATGCGCGATGGCGGGCACCAGCGGCGGCGAATCGTCGATTCTGTCGGGCTCGTGGAACTCGGGCGCGGCAACTGATTCGATCGATTCGATTGATTCAGATGATTCGCCGGTCATCGCCGCGCCTGGCGGCGGCTCTGATTCGGCCATCAGCGGTACCGGGGCAGCGCCGGCGGGCGCGGCTTCCGCCTCCGCGTGGACAACATCCGCCCCCACGGTTCCATCGGAGGCCTCGTCGCCGGCAAACCAGGTCGCCTTGCAGCGCGCGCAACGCACCATGCGGCCGCCGGCACCCAGCGCGGCGGGCTCGATTACGTAGGAAGTTGCGCAACTTGGACAGACGATCAGCATGGAATCTGCGACGGTTTGTGCGGCAAGCCTAGCAGCAGTCCGTTAACGGATCGGAAACCATGCTCATTAATGGTCTCGGCGGGCCCCGCGGGGGCTGGCGCCGGCTGACGCCTCTGGCGCCGACGAAATAACCTTGTAAAAGCGACCCGGGGAACGCTTTCAAAGCCCAAACCGCGGAACGGGCGGGCTAATCTAGCGACGCGGTTCGTTAAGGGTATCGGAGAGGGGTTTGGTCCGATTTGAGAATGTCGGTTTGCGCTACGGTCTGGGGCCGGAGGTCCTGCGCGACCTCACGTTCCGCATCGACCCGCATTCCTTCCAGTTCCTCACCGGCCCGTCCGGCGCGGGCAAGACCTCGCTGCTGCGGCTGTTGTTTCTGTCGCTGAAGCCGACGCGCGGCCTGATCACGCAGTTCGGTCATGACGTGGCCACCTTGTCCAAGGATGCCGTGGCCACCCTGCGCCGCCGCATCGGCATCGTGTTCCAGGATTTCCGCCTGCTCGACCACATGACCACCTATGAGAACATCGCGCTGCCGTTGCGCGTCATGGGGCGTCCCGAGGAGAGCTATCGCGACGAAGTGGTGGAACTGCTCAAATGGGTCGGCCTCGGCGAGCGCATGTGGGCGCTGCCGCCGGTGCTGTCGGGCGGCGAGAAGCAGCGCGCGGCGATCGCGCGCGCGGTGATCGCCCGCCCGCAATTGCTGCTGGCCGACGAGCCGACCGGCAACGTCGATCCGAGCCTGGCGCGCCGGCTGCTGCGGCTGTTCATCGAGCTCAACAAGTCGGGCACCTCGGTGGTGATCGCCACCCACGACATCGCGCTCATGGACCAGTACGATGCCCGCCGGCTGGTGCTGCACGACGGCCGGCTGCACACCTACGACTAGCGCGGCGGCATGAACGGCACGGCTTCACGTTAGGGGAACAGCAGGCGCGCCGATGGCGGATTTCACCACAGTCGAACCCGATGCGCCGCGCGCCGTGGGCAGCGACATCCCGCGCTTCGACACGGCGCTGGTGCCGCGGCATTCGATCGCAGGGCGCGCGCTGGTCGCCGTCGTCGCCATCATGACGTTCCTGGCCTCGCTCACCATCGGCGCGGTGGTGATGGTGGCCAATTCGGCGCACGCCTGGGAGACCGACGTGGCGCGCGAGGTGACCATCCAGATCATCCCGGCGCCCGGCCTCGACGTCGACGCCGCGGTGAACAAGGCGACCGCGATCGCGCGCGGCGCGCCCGGCATCGCCACGGTGCGGGCCTACACCAAGGAGGAGTCCACCGACCTGCTGCAGCCCTGGCTCGGCAGCGGGCTGACCCTCGACCAGCTGCCGATTCCGCGCTTGATCGTGCTCAAGCTCGGCGGCGACAAGACGCCCGACCTCGCGGCCTTGCGCAAGCAGCTCGCCGCGGCGGTGCCGGGCGCCATCCTCGACGACCATCGCGGCTGGATCGAGCGCATGCGCACCATGGCCGGCACCGCGGTGACCACCGGCGTCGTCGTGGTGCTGCTGGTGATGGCCGCCACCATGCTGTCGGTCACCTTCGCCACCCGCGGCGCCATGGCCACCAACAAGCCGGTGATCGAGGTGCTGCACTTCGTCGGCGCCAAGAACGGCTACATCGCGCGGCATTTTCAGAGCCATTTCCTGTGGCTCGGCTTGCAGGGCGGCGCGCTCGGCGGCGGCGTCGCCATGGTGCTGTTTGCCATCATCGGTTTCATCGGCGGCTGGTTCGCCTCGACGGCGGCGGGCGAGCAGACCACCGCGCTGTTCGGCTCGTTTTCCATGGGGCTCGGCGGCTACATTGCGGTGCTGGTGCAAATCGTGCTGATTGCGGTGGTGACGGCCTGGACCTCGCGCCATACCGTGAACAGCACGCTGGAGACGATCGAGTAGAATGTTGCGTCGCCTCTTCCGCTGGATCGGCTCTTTCATCGTGACGGTCGCCATCGTCGCCGTCGTGCTGGTGATCGGCGGCTTCTTCTGGTTCGTGCGGCAGATCCCGAGCACGGGGCAGCATCTCGCCCGCGACGCCGCCGGCATCGTGGTCCTGACCGGCGCGCCGGCGCGCATCCCCGACGCCATCCAGCTGCTCGCCGGCGGCCACGGCCAGCGCCTGCTCATCACCGGCGTCAACCGCAGCACCCGCGCCCGCGAGATCGCGCGGCTGACCCCGCTCTATGCCCGCTTCTTCGCCTGCTGCATCGACCTCGACCGTTCCGCGCTCAACACCTTCGGCAACGCCATCCAGACCCGGCGCTGGGCGCACGAGCACCATTTCAAGTCGCTGATCGTGGTGACCTCGAACTGGCACATGCCGCGCGCCATGGTCGAGATCCGGCATCAGCTTCCCGACGTCGAATTGATCCCCTATCCGGTGATCTCCGAAAACGTGTTGATGGACCCGTGGTGGTCGCACACGGACACCGCCCGCTTCCTGGCGGGCGAATATGTGAAGTATCTTGCCGCGCAAGCGCACCTGCACACCGATCGCGATCTCGCCGAATAGGGAGGAGGGGGTGCTGGTCCTCGTCCGCTCGCTTGCCTTCAACGTGGCGTTCTATCTGAACACCGCGCTGTGGCTGATCGTGGGGCTGCCGACCTTCTTCATGTCGTACCGCGCGATCGTCCGCGTCGCGCAGGCCTGGGGCCGCACCAATCTCGTGCTGCTGCGCGTCATCGCCGGCATCGACTTCGAGCTGCGCGGCGCCGAGAAGATCCCGGCCGGGCCGCTCATCGTCGCCGGCAAACATCAGTCGGCCTGGGAGACCTTCGCGTTCCTGACGCTGTTCGACAATCCGCTGTTCATCCTCAAGCGCGAACTGCAATGGATCCCGATCTTCGGCTGGCTGACGATCAAGGGCCGCATGGTGGCGATCGACCGCCGGCGCGGCGCCCGCGCGCTCGCCATCATGATCGAGCACGCGCGCATCGAGCTTGGCCAGGGCCGCCAGCTCATCATCTTTCCGGAGGGCACGCGGCGGCCGGCCGGCGCCGAGCCGCGCTACAAGTTCGGCGTGGCGCATGTCTACGCGGCGGTAGGCGTGCCCTGCCTGCCGGTGGCGCTCAATTCCGGGCTGTTCTGGCCGCGCCGCTCGATCCTGCGCCGGCCCGGCAAGGTGATCGTGGAGATTCTCGATCCGATCCCGCCGGGGCTGGACAAGGAGGTGTTCTTCGCGCGGCTGGAAAGCGTGATCGAGTCGGCGAGTGATCGGTTGCTGAAGGAAGCGCAAGGGCAGGGCGGCTGACGCGGCATCTCGCCGATAAATCGCGCCACGCGAAACGAAATGCACGGCCGTCATCGCCCGCGTAAGCGGGCGATCCAGTAATCGCAAACGTGTCCGCATCATCGCCAGGTCTGCGGAATACTGGATGCCCCGCCTGCGCGGGGCATGACAGCTGCGGCGCCTAACCACGCTCTCGCGCCGCCATCTCGGCCCGCTTGGCCTGCGCGGCGGCCTTGAGCGCGGCGCTCACCCTGGCGAGGGCGCGGCCTTCGTGCTGGCGCGGCGGCGGCCCGGCGTTGCTGCAGCGGCCATGCGGCGCCATGCAGCCGCGCTGGCGCCGGCACAGCGGCTCGCGGCAGCCGTGCCACTCGTTGATGAACATCGCGATCATGCGCGCCATGCGGATGCGCAGGGTGTCGATGTCGAGCGCGGCCGGATCGTCGTCGTCGTCGTGCGGGAAGCCGGCCGCGCGCAGCCGGCGCCGATAGTCGGCCAGGCGCGCCGCCCGCTGGGCCGCTTTCGACGCCGGTCGTTTCGCGTTTCGCGTCATGTCGGTTCTCCGGGCAAGAGGGGGCAAGAGGGGGTTCGGCGCAGCCAAGCGGGAGCGTCGCCGCGCGCGAAGCCGCGCCGGCTTGTCGAGGCGAGGGGGTGGAGCACCGAAAGGCGCGTCCACTGTCCGACCTCCCGCCTGGCCTTGCGGCCGGCGGGCCGCGCCGATGTTGAGGCCGGCGCGTCGCCTTCCGATGCTCCACCTGCGGCGTTTTTCGTCCCCGTGGTCCGTGCTTCCGGGCGGGTGACGGAAGGGTCTATTTCGCCCCTTCCTTCTGCCGGGCGGCTCCCGCCGCCCTTCGTCTCCCGCGCACGTCCAGCCCTTGCGGGCGGCCGGTCGTAGTGCCGGCGGACGGCTGTCCGGGGCCGCCCGGGCGCTGGGTTACAAGCCCCGCGCGCGGGCGCCGCCGCCACCCCACGTTCGACAGTGTCCTGCAGAACGCCCCTCGCGTGGGGTGGTTATGCCTAGGAGTATATTGCTATAGGAAAGAAGTCAAGGGGGGGAATTCTGAGACGGCAAGAGCCTGCGCGTCCGCCATATAGAAAGCCTTATTTTACAGAAACTTAACTCGAACCTAACGCCGCGTGGCACACCATGTTAGCCTAAAACTTGGCTTTGTTCTCGTTTTGTACTATACTGGTATTATGTCTATGTCAGCGAACACGCAAATTGAATGGACCGACGCCACTTGGAATCCGGTGACCGGCTGCTCGAAGGTCACGCGTGGTTGCGATTTTTGTTACGCCGAACGCTTTTCGGAGAGGTTTCGCGGTGTTCCCGGACATCCTTTCGAGAATGGTTTCGATTTGACGTTAAGACCCGAGCGATTGACCCAGCCTCTTCGCTGGCGTGCGCCGCGTCGGGTTTTTGTAAATTCGATGAGCGATCTCTTTCATAAAGATGTTCCGAAAGTTTTTATCGACGCTGTATTCGATACTATGGAGGCGGCGGACTGGCATACGTTTCAGGTTCTCACCAAGCGTAGCTCCCTTATGGCCCGATATCTGCGTAATCGTTACGGAGCCAACGGTTTGGCGCCTTCTCACATATGGCTCGGCGTCTCGGTCGAGGACAAGAAAAATACAGTTCGGATAAAGCATCTCCGCGCGGCTAGAGCCTCAGTCAGGTTCGTCTCATTTGAGCCTCTGTTAGGCCCGGTCGGACAAGTTGATCTCGCTGGAATCCATTGGGCAATTGTCGGTGGTGAAAGCGGTCCCCGCGCGCGTCCCATGGCTGAAGAATGGGCGATAGAAATTCGAGACCAATGCATCAAAAATAAAGTTGCCTTCTTCTTCAAGCAATGGGGCGGAGTAAGGCCAAAGTCTGGTGGGCGGCTCCTGTGCAACAAGGAATGGAACCAGTATCCCGAAGTGCGGAGTAACCCACCTCCGATATTGATTGCTGCTGAATAAAGAGGGGAAAGTGACCGATCCATACTCTGGTCGCGAGCAGACAAAGGCAAAGCATTTTATTTTAAAGAGCTATCTTCAAGCGCTCGCGTTCAAAGTCCTTACGTTTTCTGACGTCGCATATGTCGACGGATTTTCTGGTCCTTGGGAAACCAGGACCGAAGACTTCAGTGATTCTTCATTTATGATTGCAATCTCCGTTTTGTTAGATGCACAGAAGAAAATTAGAGAACGCACAGACGTAAAGCGCACGATACGATGCTTTTTCTCTGAAAATGATCCGGAAGCGTATGCTCAGCTCGAACGTGCTGTCGAGCCCTTCAATAGGCCGGCCGAAGGATTTGAAGTCGAGACATTTTGCGGAAGGTTCGAGGATGCAGTTGGCAAGATTTAAAATTTTGTTGGCTCTTCCTTTCCGCTAATTTTTATTGATCCGACCGGATGGACCGGATACCCGCTTAGTAAAATAAAGCCGCTCTTTAGCCGTTCGAAATGTGAAGTGCTGATTAACTTTATGTATGACTTCATCAATCGGTTTGCAGCGAGTGAGGACCCCGATATTGTTGAATCGTTGGCGCCAATATTAGGCGGAGGTGATTGGCAGGGACGACTCGACGCTAGCCTCCCTCGTGGGCTTGCAGTTGAAAAATTGTTTCGCGAGACAATTAAGGACGCTTGGAATCTCAGGTTCGTTGTATCTACAAAGATAGACAAGGCGACGGCTGAGCGGCCGCATTTTTTTATCACATATGGTACAAATAGCCCTGATGGCCTAAAAACGTTTCGCCAGATTGAATACGATGCATTGCGCCAGCACGCCAAGAGCCGTGCCTTTGCAAAGGAAAGACGGTCGATAATCGCTGATATGTTCGTAGAGCACGAAGCTCAAGTGCAAGAAGCGAGTATCGATGATATCGTTAGCGAGCAAAAGGCGTTAGCATCAAGCCGTCTGATGGAGGTGCTTCTTGACCACCCGCAAATCGAATTTTCAAAGGTGGTCACGGGTCTTCTTCAGCCATTTATGTTGCGCGAGACAAATGTGAAAGACATCTGCGTTGATCTCGCCAAAACTGAAAAAATTGAAAATACTTGGGGTGGAGCCAATCGGAAGCCGCGCGATGAGGACATAATTAGACTGAAGTCGACTTAGTGCGTTGAGGTCAGATGTGCTTGATGTCGAATATGAAGAGCAAGAAGGGATAACCGTCCCTTACCCGTCGACATTTGACGTTGTTCGCAAGAACCATGGCTTCGTGGATGCGCGCGGTGGACCTGATCTCGCAGCTGCGATCAAAGAGGCGCTTGGGTCGAAAGCGTTACGCAATTTTCTGATCGAATTTGCAAGAAAAGACGCGCCATTTTTCACGTGAGGCTGCGATCTGGGTACCAACGAAAACTCGGAGGGGGGGCACGAAGAGCGTTTCGTTGCTGGTGGCTATATCCAGATTATAGATGCCGCTTATTCACACCGGGGTCCCGGGTCAGCAGCGCACCGCTCCACTTCGTTGCGCGCTGCGCCGCGCCCGGGACACGCAAGATGCCGCGCTGGATCCCCGCTTGCGCGGGGATGAGCGGAGAGGGGTTGTGCTTGCCGCGCCCGGGACACGTGGCGCATTGCCCGCCTCAGCGGGATCGCCGGGTCAAGCCCGGCGATGACGGCTTCGAAAGGCGATCAAAAAAGTAAAGAGCTGGGTCCCCGCTTTCGCGGGGACGAACGGGAGGGAGCCGCGCGGCTTCCTTACCCTGCCTTCTCGTGCATCCCCTTCAGCCGCTCCGCCAAGAGATGCAGCCCCTCGTCGCGATAGCCCTGGCGCTCGATCTCGGCCACCGTGTCGAGCACGTAATCGCGGTTGACGCCGGAGCGGCCGTGGCCCTGGCGCACGTAATGAAGCTGCTGGTCGAGCGTCAGCCGCCCGGCATATTGCGCGTGGCCGCGGTCGACCATGTAGCAGAGCGCGGAGACGCGCCGCGTCGGATCGTCGTCGAGCCAGACGCTGCGCATCGCCTCGCGATAGACCATGGTGGCCTGCTCGCGCTCGCGCAGATATTGCACGGTCGCCGCGCGGCGCGCCGCCGCCACCCGGTAGGCGATGCCGCGGCAGTTGCCGCCGCGATCGAGGCCGAGCACCAGGCCGGGCTTCTCCGGCGTGCCGCGATGCACGAAGGAATAGACGCAGAGCCCGCGGTGCGCGCCGATCAGCCGCGCCGGGCGGCGCTCGAGGAAGTCGAAGCCCGGCCGCCACATCAGCGAGCCGTAGGCGAATACCCAGAGGTCCTCGCCGGTTTGGTCGATGGGGCTGGTCATGAGCTGGGCAGAAGGGGGCGGAAAAACGGGCCGGAACATTGACGGGACCCGGCATTTGCCGTCTGCCTAACAGCGCGGTTGCGGCGGCGCAAGCGGCGGGCCCCGCATAAACGCCGCAATCGGGGGGTTGTGAGGGCGGCCATGGACAGAACAACAAGCGCGCGCCGGCGGAAACGGCGCTATGTCGTGCTGCTCGCCGTCGTCGTCGCGCTCTGTGCCGGCTGGAGCGCCTTCTGGTTTTTCGCCGCCCATCAGGCCGAAACCGCCATCGCCGGCTGGCGCGCGCGCGAGGCCAAGGCCGGCCGCGTCTACACCTGCGGCAAGCAGGAGGTCAGCGGCTTCCCGTTCCGCATCGAGGTCGATTGCACGCCGGCGACCGCGCAGTTCGACAGCGGCGGCAAGAGCTACACCGCCGCCACCGACCACGTGCTGGTGGTCGGGCAGATCTACACGCCCGGGCTACTCATCAGCGAGGCCAAGGGCCCGCTCACCTTCGGCGAGACCGGCAAGCCGCCGACGGCCATCGTCAACTGGAAGCTCGCGCAGTCGAGCGTCGCCGGCACGCCGACCAATCCGCAGCGCGTCGCGCTGGTGTTCGACAAGCCGGTGGTCGACGCCATCGGCGGCGGCACCGAGCAGACCGTGCTCAGCGCCGAGCACGCCGAAATCCACGGGCGCCTGGTCGGCGGCTCGATCAGCGACAAGCCGGTGATCGAGATCGCGCTCGACGTGACCAAGGGCATGCTGCCGAAGCTGCCGTCGGCGGCCGGCAAGCCGATCGACACCAGCATCGTGGCGCGGCTCGACGGGTTGAAGGATTTCACGCCCAAGCCGTGGGCCGCGCGCTATCGCGAAATCCAGCAGGCCGGCGGCCATATCGACATCGAGAAGGCGCGCATCACCCAAGGCGACAGCGTCGCGGTCGGCAGCGGCAAGCTGTCGCTCACGCCGCAAGGCTATCTGCAGGGGCAGACTGACGGTGACGGTGGCCGGATTGGAATCGTTCTTGAATTCGATCGGCGCCGACATGGCGGTGAAGAATTCGCCGGAGATGGACAAGGTCGCCGGCTTCCTCGACCGGCTGGCGCCGGGCCTCGGCAACGTGGCGCGCAGCCAGGCCGGCCACATCACCTTCGGCATCAAGGCGATCGAGGGCAATGCGACGCTGGAAGGCAAATCGGCGGTGACGTTGCCGCTCAATTTCGACAACGGCGCGGTGTCGCTCGGTCCCATCCCGCTCGGTCATACCCCGGCCTTGTTTTGAGCTTTTGACGGGGCGGAGCGTAAAATCCGTTGCCGTGGGCGAGCGCTGGCGGCATAGTTCCCAATGGAGGTCGCGCGTGGCTGGGATTGCACTATTAGACACGCGATCGTTGCGGCGGCGGCCGCCGGGGGGAGTTTGTAATGGCGTCGCGTGACCCGGCGGATCGGCGCTTTCAACTGGTTCTAATCAAGCCGTCGCATTACGACGACGACGGCTATCTGATCCGCTGGTGGCGGGGCATGAGCCCGTCCAATTCGCTTGCCGTCGTCTACGGCATCGCCGCCGATTGCGCCGAGCGCCAGGTGCTGGGCGCGGATGTCGATATCGACATCACCATCATCGACGAGACCAACACCCGCATCGATATTCCGGCGCTGCTGGCGCGCTTCCAGCGCCACGGCAATTTCGGCTGCGTCGGGCTGATCGGCGTGCAGTCCAATCAATACCCGCGCGCGCTCGACATCGCACGGCCGTTGCGCGCGGCCGGCGTTCCGGTCGTCATCGGCGGCTTCCATGTGTCGGGCTGTCTGGCGATGCTCGACGGCCACGCCATCGATCTCGACGCCTGCCGCGACATGGGCGTTGCGATCTTCGCGGGCGAGGCCGAAGGCCGCCTCGAGATGTTGCTGAAGGACGCCGCCGCCGGCGCGCTCAAGCCGGTCTACAATTTCATGGCCGAGCTGCCGGGCATGAACGACGTGCCGGTGCCGTTCCTGCCCAAGCGCTATGTCGGGCGCACGCTCGGCGCCAGCACCAGTTTCGACGCCGGGCGCGGCTGTCCCTATCAGTGCTCGTTCTGCACCATCATCAACGTGCAGGGCCGCAAGTCGCGGCATCGCTCGCCCGACGATGTCGAGCGCCTGGTGCGCCTCAACTGGGCGCAGGGCATCCACAAGTTCTTCATCACCGACGATAACTTCGCGCGCAACAAGGAATGGGAAGCGATCTTCGATCGCCTGATCGAATTGCGCGAGAAGGGCGGCATCCCGATCGGCCTGCTGATCCAGGTCGACACGCTCTGCCACAAGATCCCGAACTTCATCGAAAAGGCCAAGCGCGCCGGCGTCACCAAGGCCTTCATCGGGCTGGAAAACGTCAACCCGGAAAACCTCGCCGCGGCCAAGAAGCGGCAGAACAAGATCACCGAATACCGCAAGATGCTGCTGGCCTGGAAGGCGCAGGGCATCATGACGATCGGCGGCTACATCCTCGGCTTCCCGAGCGACACGCCGGAAACGATCAGGCGCGATATCGAGATCATCAAGGAAGAATTGCCGATCGACCTCTTGGAGTTCTTCTGTCTCACGCCGCTGCCCGGCTCGGAGGACCATCAGGTGCTCTGGAAGAAGGGCGTGGCGATGGAGCCGGACCTCAACAAATACGACGCCGAGCACGTCTGCACCGCGCACGCCCGCATGAGCCCGCAGGTGTGGCAGGACATCTATCACCAGGCCTGGTCGCTCTATTACACGCCCCGGCACATGAAGACGCTGCTGCGGCGCGCGGCGGCGACCGGCGTGCCGGTGGGCAACCTGGCGAAATACCTGCTCACCTTCTCGACCACCGACCGGCTCGAGAAGGTGCATCCGCTGCAGGGCGGCATTTTCCGCCTCAAGCATCCGTCGGAGCGGCGGCCCGGCCTGCCGCGCGAGAGCGCCTTGCTGTTCTGGCCGCGCTTCGTCTTGGGGTCGCTTGCCAAACACGCGATTCTGATCGGCCATCTGGCGCGGCTCTTGGCGTGGGGGACGTCCATCGCCTGGAGCCCCGGCGCCCGCAACTACATGGACCGCGCGCTGACGCCGGTCGGCGACGACGACGACGAGTCGCTCGATCTGCTCACCAAGACGACCGGCGCCCTGGCCGCGGTCGCGCACATCAAGAAAGTCGCCAAGCTCACCAACGTCGAAGTCGCCGGCGCCTGAGACGGCAGCGCGCTTTGCGCGCCGTCGGTCATGGGCGGCGTGCGCCGGGATTCGCCGGCCCAGTCCGCTTCATTACGCCTTGCGTAGACTAGCTCGCCCGCCGCGCCCCGCAGGGTCGAATTTCATTTGTCGGGCATATATCGCATCAGTCCTGGTTGCTTCCGGTATTAGGGCGCAAACGCCACAAGAAATCTCGCTGTAACCGCTTAGATACGCGGTTATGAACGAAAAAGGAAACCAGTACGCCATAGCCGCCTTGAAGGATCGCCGCGCCACGCTGGCCGGCGAAATCGTCAGGTTCAAGCAGGGCATTCACGACCGGCAAGAGCAACTGGCGCACCTGGACGCCACACTGAGGATTCTCGATCCCGGCTATCGAGCCGACACCATCGCCCCCAAGCGGCTGCGCCAGGTCAAGCTGTTCGGCCAGGGGCAGCTAAACCGCCTCGTCCATAACGCGCTACGCAGGGCAGAAGGAAAGCCCCTCAGCGTCCCCGAGATTGCCGACGCCATCATTGTGGCCAAGGGCTACGGCCAGGAAGCCAAGCACGCGCTTATACGGAGGGTGCGGGCGAACCTGAGCTATCTGCGGAAACGCGGGACTGTGGAGAAGACGGGGGAGCGGATGACGGCGCGGTGGGTGCTAAGCCCCGATGAACATCGCTAATTTGGCGAATGCCGGAAAATAAACTACATAACAAAATTGATGGGCGGGGTGGCAGCCCCGCGTCCATCTAGAACGTCTGTGACGACGCGCTCGATTAGTTCACTCTAATCGAAAAGGACGTGTTTGTCATCATGGCCAACTTTATTGCTTCGTCGGATTTCCCGAAACAATCTTCTCAAGCTCGCCGGGTAGCTTCTCCAAGATCAATTGAGCCCCTCGCGGATCAATCGCAAACGTCAATCGACCCCGAGTTGAAGATTGAAGTGTTAAAAGAATTGCCGTCCCCAGTGAATCAGGCTGAATCCCAATGTGACTTACTGGCGTCACCACAACCGCCGAAACATCCTTTCCTGCTGGAGACCGTCTTAAGGCAATACGATCCCGAAAAACTGGTGCGGATTGGCTAAGCGTCATTACCTGCTCTTCAGTTAGCCGAACGCGAGTTATTTGGCCATCGCGTCCTGTTACGCAGAGCAAGAAATCGTCGCCGTCTTCAACGAAGTCTAGACCTTGGGTCACACTCATAGCAGTCCCCATTAAGAGCCCTCTGCTTAGGATACCTTAATATGCCGCTGCCAATAGCCCCCAAAATCCACTGACGGCTTGTGACCCATAGCCAGCTTGGCTAGCCTCTCAACTTGCGCGCCGTTGCTCTCGCGGCGGTTATCCTCGCGCCAGGACGCTTCCTGCGCGTAGCGCAGCAGGTACGCACCGGAAATGTGGTGGTGGTGGCCAATCTCGGCGCGGCGCATACGGCTGAAAAATTCCTCGGCCCAGTTAGTGCAAGCGCCATCGAGGCTGTAGGCTTCCTGATGATTGATGCGCTTGACCTCGAAACGGGTGTGCAATTCGTCCCATGACGGGGCTTCATCCGCGTTCAAGATCGTACCGTTGGCGACATGAGCGCGAAGGAACGCCATTGCCTTGGCTTCCGACTTGAACACCGCCGGCACTGAATTGCCGCCGCGCTCACGCACCACCACGACCACCTTGCGCTTGCCGCTTTGATTTTGACGGAAGCGGCGATCCTTGCGGTTTTCTTTGAGATTGGCAGGCTTCACGTAGCCGCCGAAATATCCGCCATCAACCTCAGCAATCTTGCCTTCGCCGCCGACAACGCGGCCTTTCAGTTCCTCAGCCATCGCCTCGCGCAACTTGTGCAGCAACACGAAAGCGCACTTGTAGGATACGTTCAGATCGCGCGAGAGCGCCAGCGCCGACTTGCCTTTGACTTCATTGCAGAAGATGGCGATGGCAGCGAGATAGCAGTGCAGGGGGAGCTTATGGCTGGCAAACAGGGTGCCAGAGGTAATGCTGAAATCCTTGACGCAGGCGCGGCAACGGAAGCGCGGGGCACCTTTCAACCGGCGGCAGTCGTAAGCGTCAAATCCGCCGCAATGGGGGCACACCGGCTCACCATTAGTCTCGGCTCAACGGATGCGGCGGAAGGTCATTTCCGCGTCCGCGTCTTTCATCGTGAAAACGCTTGCCAGCGAGAGGGTCTTGGCAGCGCGGGAAAGGAGGACGTTGGGCCATCGGTCTAACCTGTCGTTTTGAACACCTGGCACTTATGACAGGTACGACTATTGCTGTCAAGCGCAAACTGTCGTAAATGACAGGGGTCAAATATGACAGGATGGGACCTATGGGCATTGCCTCAGAAGAGGAATGGGCCGAGCGCGCGGCGGCATTCCTCAAGCACAAGCTACAGGAACAGGAAGTCACTTATATTGAGCTGGCAAAACGGCTCAAAAAGCATGGCTTTAAGACGGAAACGGAAAATTCGATTACGGCCAAGCTAAAACGGGGCACGTTTTCGGCCACGTTCTTTTTGGCATGTCTTGCAGCACTAGATTTAGACGGCGTAGCATTGGAGGAGATTTGAGGTTTTTTCATATGTTTGGAACACGTTGCTGGTACGTAGTTATATTCGCTCTCTGGACCCCGATGGCTCTAGCTCAGGGTCCGCAACAGACTCCACATATCCCATCCGATCAGAAGCCCAAAAGTAGCCTGCAGGACCAGACCAACAGCCAGAACAATAAAACAAAATCCGAGCAGTCTGCGCGCCCACCTCCAAGTAATTCGCACCAACGTCGGCAATCCAAAAGGCAATCCACAACGAGAAAATGCCGCTGAACAAGGAACCGAGTTCTGGCCTAGGTTCTTTGGCTATAGGCTCAAGATTACTGATACGCTGATCGCGTTGTTTACAGCACTTTTGTTCGGAGCTACGTGGCTTCTTTGGAGAGCCACGCGAAAGCTTGTTATTAGCAGCGAAAAAGTTGCTGTCATTCAATCGAGGGCTTTTGTATTTGCAAAAACTATAGAGCAAGGAGCTAATCATTTCAGATCGGACAGCGGTGCTCCTTTTATCAAAGAATGGTTTTTTTGGGTTCAGTTGGAGAATTTTGGTTAACGCCAGCAACGCATGTTAAGGCGTGGGCACAGTCCCAAATACTCGCCACAGATATGGATAGGGAGCCACAATTTGTCTGGCGCAATATCGGAGCACCAAGCATCATCGGACCCCATGGAACAGGACGATCTAGCTATGTGGTTATTCCAATCAGCGACATGGTTGGCCTGTGGGAGAATAGAGTAGAGATTTATCTCGGTTTTAGAGTTGAATGTCGTGACATCTTCGATCCAAGTATTTTGCATCATCACGAATTGTGCGTGAACTTGTCTTTGGCACGGCATCCCGCAGATGTAGAACCTCAAGACGCCAAGAATATTCCTCGCGTTAATTTCAGCGTTTACGGGCCTCAAAATACCACAGGATAATAATAGGATAACGGCCAGTGCCGCGCGCGCCCACATGGCGCGGCCCTAACCCGGTTCCTCCGGTCTAGGGGGGCCAGTTTCGCCGGCATCATGTCGCAAACGCACCTGACTAGAGGAAAGCGCTCCATGTACGAGGACACGGACCTTTGGCCATTCAAGTGCCCTAATTGCTTCCACGAGTTCACAAAGCAAATTGGACGGGTAAAGGCCGGGGATCGGGTGATCTGTCCCGATTGCTCCACTTGGCTTACCGACCATGACAAAGAGTTTGCTGTGTACCTCGCTCAAGCGAGGGACGGTAAGCTTAACCCATGGGGGAACATGATCGGCCTCAAGAAGCCCTAGTAGCTCTGAGGCTTTCTCTCGGTAAGACAGATCATAAAGAGGGCTAGTCATAGCTGGCCCCCTTGTGGCGTTTGCGCCAGAATACCGGTTGCTTCAGTCCTGGTGGCTTCGCCTCGGAAAGGCGCGTGACGGCAACCCCAGCGCGTCCAGCGTATTTTCGTATATTCGGTCGGCAATCGGCATGATCAATCGCCGAACGGGCGCCTCAAGGAAGATCGCGGCGCCACCGAACAAGCAGGCGATGACGGCCGAAGTGAGCATGTCGATAGGAAAGTGGAGGCCAAGGTAGATGCGCGCCCAAGCGACAAGGACGGCCATGGCGCTGACGAATTGACCCCAGACCGGCGCCGCGCGTGTCGCGATTAGCGCAAGGCCGACGGTCAGCATGAATGTGGCATGATCGCTCGGAAAAGAATTCTCCGGCACATGCGTCATCAGCGTGTGCCCAAGGCCGATCATGAACGGTCGCGGCTCGTACCACAGCAGGCCAACGAGTTGGTTGGCGCCGAGCGCCAGCGCCGCGGCAATCGCGGTGGTCGCGAGGCCGGCGCGTTGCTCGGCCTCGCCCCAAATCCAAAGCGCGACCAGAAGGCAGGGAACCGCGTATATCAGCTTCGACGCGATGAACTGCGTCGCAAGCACCAGCATCGGAGAAGCCGTTGCGGAGGCGTTGATAAGGAGAAACAGATGATCGTTCAGGCTGAGCATGCGGCAACCATTCGACGACTGCCGCCCCGCCCGCCGTTTTATCCGCGTCCTGTGCAAGCGGCAACCGCTTCCCGCCGGAACGAGGTCATCTGAATGATGATAATGGAAATGTGCCTTCTTTAAGGTTTATTTTCGATTATGGTGGCCGGCCGTAATGATCGCGCTTCCGGTGAAGCGGAATTCAATAATGCCCGCGAGGTCGGCCCTGAACGAAAAACAAATCCATCTGATCTTTGAGGCAAGCCTTTTGCTGAAGGGCGTTTTCGCCCTCTTCGAAATCGTGGGAGGCGTGCTCGCTTATTTCGTGCCGAAGCAATTCGTCCTCAATATCGTTCGGGTGATGACCCAACAGGAGCTGGCCGAGGATTCGCGCGACCTCATCGCAAATTATCTACTGCACGCCGCGCAGCACCTTTCCGTGGGAGCGCGGCATTTCGCGGCGATATATCTGGTGAGCCACGGCGCGGTAAAGCTGTGGCTAATCGTCGGCCTTCTGCGTGAGCGGCTATGGTACTACCCGACAGCGATGATCATCTTCGGAATGTTCATCGGCTATCAGCTCTACCGTTTCAGCTTCACCCATTCGGCGTTTCTGTTGTTCCTGACGGTGGTCGATCTCGTGGTCATCGTTTTGACATGGCATGAATACGGGTACCTGCGGCGTCACTTGCAACGACGCTGACAATCGACCCGTCGACCGCGGCGGTGCTATGCCCGGCACAAGTCCGAGATGGTTCAAAGCCAGGCCCCGAGCTCGGTCGGCGCGGCGTTTGCTCATGGGCTCGTAATCGACGGCCCTGGCAGGGCTGAGCCCGCCCAATCCTCCGCGGCGGCGGGCGCCCGCTCTTCCTATTGCGCCGCCGCCTGCTTGTCGGTGTAGCCGTCGAGCTCGCCATTGATCACGTAGCGCAGCATGGCGACCACTTGTTCGGGCGTTTGCGCCACCGCCAATGCGGCGGCGTCGACCTCCTTCAAGGCATGCTGGTGCTCGGGCTGGTGGATGACGATGATGGGCTTGCCGAGCGCCGCGGCGAAGCCGGCGTCGAACGCCGCGTTCCATTGCTTGTATTTCTCGCCGAAGCGCACGACCACGAGGTCGGCCTGCTCGATCAGCGTGCGGGTGCGGATGGCGTTGAGCTGCGCGCCTTTATGGTCATGCCAGAATTTGTTGGGCTCGGCGCCGAGGATGGCAACGCCGCAATCGTCGGACGCCTCGTGATGCGTGACCGGCGTGGAAAACCGTACGTCGAGGTCGGCCTCCGCCGCGCCCTGCTCGATGCGCTCCCGCCAGTCAGTGTGGATTTCGCCGGAGAGATAGATGCTCCAGGTCATGGCAGGCTCCTTGGCTGTTCGCGGGTCAGGTGTGCGGGACACGCCGCATCGGGGCGGGATCACCGCGTTGGATTGTCGGGGGCTTCTTATAGCGACAATCAGAGGACCGGTAAAATTACGCGACGGGACGCTAATCCCTTAGAAGCTTGTCGTTGGAAAGGGCCTGACGAAATTGGTGGAAAGCATGATTAAGTTCGCGCTTCTTTCCTGACTGCTCGGCGGCCTGCAGCAGTTCGCGCGCGAACGTCCAGCGTGGCAGCGAGCGGAGGTCGGCCAGCAATTCTTTGTCGATGAAACGGATTGCCTCCGTGGTGTTGCTGATCGTCGGCTGCACACGCCGCGCCTTGGTCTGTACCGGTGAAGGGAATTCCATGGTGTTCAATACAGCTAGCAGCATGCCGCCCCATCTGCTTTCCGGTAAGGCCGAGCAACGGCGCTTTGGTCTTGGCCAGGCCTCCCTAGTGATACGCGAGCAGCGCTATCAATAGGAGCAGCGGAATCGGAATTCCAAGCAGCCATAACAAAATGATTCCCATCGTCGCCTCCTATGGTTCGATCTGTGCTTCTGTGTACGCGCGAGTCCACAACACGCCGCGCCATCGGCGGTCCCGTAGCTGACCGCCTTCAATGGCGGCCAGGCTTGCCGCGAACGCGCCGACAAACATGCTGATGGTGAGCCAAATCGAAATCGACGCGGCGGCCTTGCGGCCGCGATCTGCCTCGGCTTTCGATTGGGCCAACACGTCCGACACGCGTTTTTCGGCATCGGCCTGGCTCGCTCCGGTCTGCGCCGCCACCAGCTGCGCAAGATAGGCGCGATCGGTTGTCGAAAGAGTGGCTCCTTGGCTGGCGCCATGGACCAGAATGGATCGCGCCTGCCGGCTTGAGACGGCAACGTTCGAGGCCGTTGTCGTCGGCTTTGCCGCGCTCGGACGCATCAGTTGGGCGACAAAGTAATCCGTCGCTGCGTTATTCGCCCCGCTCGCAACTGCGCCGCTTCCGGCCAAATACGTGGCGACGCTTCCCAGAGCGGCAGCGCCAACGATCATGGCGAAAGCCCAAGCCAGGAACCCATGCGCGGTGTCTCGAAACAGCACTTCGTAGCTGTGGATGCCGGTCCACTTCAGGCGCAACCGCCCGCTCATATACCCGCCAATGGTCGAAGCCACCAATGCAGTGAATACGAAATACAGACCTGTCGCTATTTGAAAAGTCTTTGCCGATACGCCGGAGTTCGGCCATGGAGAAATCGACGAAAAGCCCAACGCGCTGCCTAACGCGACAAGTACGAGAGTGAGAGCGGCGATAGCTGCCGAACCGGCTGCGACAGCGCTCCAAGAGATAGCTGATTGGTTGGTATCCATGACGTTGCCCCAGCTCTGCACAACCGTTCGCGGTTGGCGATTGTGCTGCTATTAACTTAGGCACCGTCGAAAGGTTCCGGGGAGTTTCATGATCACCTGCGGGTCAAAGTGCGACCTCAAGCCACTTCTGCGTAACGTATGGCGGTTGTCTCGGAGGAAACGACAAATTCACCGGGAAGGCGCACCGCCCGTCCGCTTAGGAACGGATTGATCGTCTGCTTCCTGCGCCCGCTGGAATGTCGGGTCGCTCAATCCCCTTCCGCCGCATACGGCTTCGGCAGCGGCGCGTGCGGTAGGCCGGGGTGCGGACGGCCGAAGTCGGGGGCGGGCGAATCCTGGCCGATATCGACGATGCCCTTGCGGATCGCGCGCGTACGCGCGAAGTGCTCGAACAGCGTATCGCCGTCGCCGTTGCAGATCGCCTTGGTGAGCAGCGAAATGTCTTCGTTGAAGCGGCCGAGCATTTCCAAGACCGCGTCCTTGTTGGCGAGGAACACGTCGCGCCACATGGTCGGATCGGAGGCCGCGATGCGGGTGAAATCGCGGAAGCCGCCGGCGGAGAATTTCAGCACTTCCGAGCGCGTCACCGTCTGCAATTCGTCGGCGGTGCCGACGATGGTGTAGGCGATCAAGTGCGGCAAGTGGCTGGTCACGGCCAGCACCAGGTCGTGATGGTCGGGCGCCATGCTTTCCACATTGGCGCCGAGCAGCCGCCAGAATTCGGCCAGCTTCTCGGTCGCGGTGGCATCGGTGCCGGTAGGCGGCGTCAGGATGCACCAGCGGTTGACGAAAAGTTCGGCGAAGCCGGCATCCGGCCCGGAATATTCGGTACCGGCGACCGGATGCGCCGGCACGAAATGGATGTTCGCAGGCAGGTGCGGGCCCATGTCGCGCACCACCGCGCCCTTGACCGAGCCGACGTCGGAGACAATCGCGCCCGGCGCGAGATGCGGGCCGATCTCCTTGGCCACGGGTCCGCAGGCACCGACCGGAATGCAGACGATGACGAGGTCGGCGCCTTCGACCGCGGCGGCATTCGTCTCCACCACCTGGTCGGCAAGGCCAAGCTCGGCGACGCGCCGGCGGGTCGCCGGCGAGCGTGCGGTGGCGACGATCGAGCCGACCGCGTTCTGCGCCTTGGCCGCGCGCGCGATGGAGGAACCGATCAGCCCGACACCGATCAGGGCAAGGCGGTTGAACAGAGTTTTGGGTGGTTTGTTCACGCCAACCTCGCCGCGTGCACAGAATGCTCCCTCCCCGGCAAGGGGGGAGGGGACGCTAGAGGCGAGACGCTTATGCGCATGGCTTGCCCTGCCATCACGCCGGCTTTCCCAGGAATTCCGCGAGCGAACTCACCACCAGCCGGTTTGCTTCTTCCGTGCCGACGCTCATGCGCAAGGCGTTCGGCAGGTGATAGGCGCCGACCTGGCGCAGCACCAGGCCGCGCTTGGTGAGGAAGGCGTCGGCCTCCTTGGCGGTCTTGCCCTTGGTCTCGGGGAAATGGATGAGAATGAAATTGGCCGCGCTCGGCGTGACTTCCAGGCCGAGCTTGCCGATCTCTTCCGTCAGCCACGGCAGCCAGCGCGCGTTGTGCGCGCGCGAGCGCTCCACGTGGTCGGTGTCCTTGATGGCGGCGATACCGGCGGCGATCGCCGGCGCGTTGACGTTGAACGGCCCGCGGATGCGGTTGACGGCGTCGATCACATGCGCCGGCCCAACCATCCAGCCGAGCCGCAACGCGGCGAGGCCATAGATCTTCGAGAAGGTGCGGCACATCACGACGTTTTCCGATGTCGCCACCAACTCGATACCGGACTCGTAATCGTTGCGCTGCACGTATTCGGCATAGGCCGCATCGAGCACGAGCAGCACGCCGGCCGGCAGGCCCTGGTGCAGCCGCTTGACCTCGTCGAACGGAATGTAGGTACCGGTCGGATTGTTCGGGTTGGCGAGGAACACGACCTTGGTCTTCGGCGTCACCAGCTTGAGGATGGTGTCGACGTCGGCGGTGTAATTCTTCTCAGCCGCCACCACCGGCTTGGCGCCGGTGCCGAGCGTCGCGATCGGATAGACCAGGAAGCCATGGGTGGTGTGGATCGCCTCGTCGCCATCCTTGAGGAAGGCGCGCGCGATCAGGTTGAGCAGGTCGTCGGAGCCGGCGCCGCAGACGATGCGGTCGGGATCGAGGCCATAAGCGGCGCCGATCGCCTCGCGCAATGCCGTGGAAGCGCCGTCAGGGTAATCCTGAAGGTGCTTGCCGACCGCCTGATAGGCGGCGATGGCATGTTCGCTCGGCCCCAACGGGCTTTCGTTGGAGGAGAGCTTGAACACCTTGGCGGCGCCGGGGGCGTCGCTCTTGCCCGGGACGTAGGCGGCGATGTCGAGCACGCCGGGGCGGGGTTGCGGTCGGGTCGTCGTCATTCGCGTCGATTCCAAGTTGTTGACCCCCACCCCAACCCTCCCCCTTTCAGGGGGAGGGAGGACTCGCTGCACGGGCATCCTCCCCCTGAAAGGGGGAGGAATGAGGAGGGGGTCTGCTTGCTATTCCTTCTCGGCGGCCACCGTATAGCGCCTTGCGTGGCTGCCGACGAGGGCGGAGGAGCGCAAGGTGGCGCCGGCCTTGACCAGCGCCTGGCCGACCCGATCCAGGGCGACGTCCTCCGGCAGGGTCACCAGCAGGGCGGCGCCGTCGAAGGCGCGGTCGGGCACCGCGATGAAGTCGGCGAGCGTCGACAGCGCCTCGGCGGGCCCGGCACCCCAGCCGGAAACCCGCACGCTCCACACCGCGGCTTCCTTCGCCATGGCCTCCGGCGCCACCCGCGACAGCACGAAGACCGGCAGCGCCGCCGGGTGGTCGGGGCGCTCGACGAAGGGCAGGCGGGCGATGATCTTGGGCGCGGCGTCGAATTCGAGCGCGCTCCACCAGGCGCCGGCGCCGGGAACGGCCACGGCCGGCACCAGGCCGAGATCGCCGCGGGATTCCGAGACCGTGGCGACCACCCCCGAGGCGCCCATGTGGCCGACGAAGGGCACCGTAAAGCCGAAGTGGAAGCGGGCGGAATCCCGCATCAGGGCGTCGCCGGCCGAGAGGTCGGCGTGCACCGAAAACGGCGCCTGCACATAAGTGAAAGTCGAAATGATCACCCGCCAGATGCTTTCGGCGGTATCCAGCGGCAGGATGCCTCTATGGCGCTGCACCAGGCGCCGCATCATTTCGGCCTCACGCGCGGGGCGGAAGGCGGAACCGGTCTCCTGGCCGCCCTTGACCGCGATCAGCCGGTCGATGATCTCGCTGCGCTCGATCAGGAGCTGGTGCATCGTCTCGTCGATACGGTCGATTTCCTTGCGCAAATCGCCGAGCACGGGCTTTTCCGGGAGTTTGGCCATTGGTTCTCAACGCTTCCGTCACGGCCGGTCGCGGCCATCGCCTGTCCCACTTCTAAGATGTTCTAAAGATGTGGAAGCCCGGCACAAGAGTGGGCAACACGAATACTTACTTGGGGCTTGAAATCAAAGAAAACATTGCTCTACCTAATGTGCTGCGCGCCCCGTGAGGGGGCATTCCCGCGCGAGGGGCGCGCGCCGGGACTAAGAACGATGGTCGAGGCCAACCTAACGAGCGCGCGTGAGGCGCCGGCAAATCCGCGCGAGGCGGACCATCCGCACGCATCCGACATCGTCCGTTTCGGCCCCGACAAGCCGCTCAAGCTCGACGCCGGCGTTGAGCTTTCGCCGTTCCAGATCGCCTACAAGACCTACGGCACGCTCAATGCGCAACGCTCCAATGCGGTGCTGGTCTGTCATGCGTTGACCGGCGACCAGCACGCCGCCAGCGAGCATCCGGTGACCGGCAAGCCGGGCTGGTGGACCAGCATGGTCGGCCCCGGCCGGCCGATCGACACCAACCGATACTTTGTCATATGTCCCAATGTCATCGGCGCCTGCATGGGCTCGACCGGTCCGGCTTCGGTCGATCCGAAGACCGGCAAGCCGTGGGGCCTCGAGTTTCCCGTCGTCACCATTCGCGACATGGTGCGCGCGCAGGCCATGCTGCTCGATCATCTCGGCATCGAGACGTTGTTCTCAGTCGCGGGTGGCTCCATGGGCGGCATGCAGGTGCTGCAATGGGCGGCGTCCTATCCGCAACGCGTGTTCTCGGCGCTGCCGATCGCCTGCGCCACCCGCCATTCGGCGCAGAACATCGCCTTCCACGAGGTCGGCCGCCAGGCGATCATGGCCGATCCGGAATGGCGCGGCGGCCGCTATCACCTGGAAGGCACCAATCCGCGCCGCGGGCTCGCAGTCGCGCGCATGGGCGCGCACATCACGTATCTGTCGGACGCCGCGTTGCACCGCAAGTTCGGTCGCAAGTTTCAGGACCGCGAGAACCCGACCTTCTCGTTCGACGCCGACTTCGAAGTCGAATCCTACTTGCGCCATCAGGGCTCATCTTTCGTCGAGCGTTTCGACGCCAATTCCTATCTCTATCTCACGCGCGCCATGGACTATTTCGACCTGGCGGCGGACTATAACGGCCTCGTCGCCAACGCCTTCAAGGGCACGCCGACGCGCTATTGTGTGGTCTCTTTCACCAGCGACTGGCTGTTCCCGACCTCTGAATCGCGCGCCATCGTGCACGCGCTCAATGCCGGCAGCGCGCGCGTGTCGTTCGCCGAGATCGTCACCGACAAGGGTCACGACGCCTTCCTGCTCGACTCGCCGGAATTATTCGAGATCGTCAGCGGCTTCCTCGACGGCGCCGGCCATGTCCGCGGCCTGGCCGCCAAAGCAAACGGGACTTGAGCATGCTTCGGCGTCCCGATCCCAATCTCACCGTCGCCAATATTGCGCGCACGCCGGGCGGCGCCCGCGTCGACCTGGCGCTGGTCGCTGAAATGGTCGGGCGCGGCGCCAAGGTGCTCGACGTCGGTTGCGGCGACGGTGAATTATTGCGGCTCTTGGCGGAGACGCGCGGCGTCGACGGCCGCGGCATCGAACTGTCGCGCGAGGGCGTCAACGAGGGCGTGGCCAAGGGGCTGGCGGTGATCCAGGGCGACGCCGACACCGACCTTGCCGATTATCCGGACGACGCCTTCGACTATGTGATCCTGTCGCAGACGCTGCAGGCCACGCGCCATCCGCGCGTGGTGCTCGAGCACATGCTGCGCATCGGCAGCCGCGCCATCGTGTCGTTTCCCAATTTCGGCCACTGGCGAGTGCGCCTGCAGCTCTTGATGCTCGGTCAGATGCCGCAGACCGACATCCTGCCGCATAGCTGGTACGACACGCCCAATATCCACCACTGCACCATCAAGGACTTCGTGCAGCTCTGCAGCGAGATCGGCGCCAAGATGGAGAAGGCGGTGGCTTTCAATCCCTGGGGCTCGCCGCTGCGCTTGAATGCGCCCTGGTGGTTCTGGAACCTGTTCGGCGAACAGGCGGTGTTTCTGCTCAGCCGCAAGAACTGACGGTGCGCCGCGCCCGCGGCGATCAACTCGGTTGTATTGACGGTGGCGCCACAGCCGCCGGTTAAGTAAATTTATGTATTTCGCTAGAAATAATTTTTGAATTTCGGCCCCGCATGGTGGGCCGCATCGAATAAATCGCGATTCTACGGTGTATTAGCGGGGTTCCACGATCCCGCATTACAAGGATTCACCTTCCTGTGATCACGAAATGGCCATGCTGAGGCGGCGTCTAACCCCGCGCGGCCGCACCGGATGCTGTCCGGCCGAGCGGTATTGCTAACAATAAAGGGGACCTATGCTTCATGAGACCTAGCCATCGACGTGCGACATTTCTGGTGTGTTCGGCCGCTCTCGCCGGATTGATCGTCAGCCCCGCCTCGGCACGTCCCTCACATCGCCATCATCACCATCACCACCATCATCATCATCATCATCACTCCCGCGCGGCCGCGACGCGGCTGCCCGAGACCGGCTCGTCCGCCTGGAATGACCACCGTTACGCCGTCATGCGTGCTGACTTTGCACGCAAAGAGCATGGTCATCGGCATCGCGTCGCCGGCAGGCATCGGTTCGTCCATCGGCACCGCACCGCCCACGAGCGTCGCATCGTTCATGAGCGCAGGAGCGCACGCGCGGCCTACGCCTCGGTCGGCCGATCGAGCGGCAATGCGCTGGTCGCCGATGCGCGGCACTATCTCGGCACCAACCCGACCGGGCGGCGCAGCCTGTGGTGCGGGGCCTTCATGGACAAGATCCTGCGCGATACCGGCCATCGCGGCGGCGGCAACCTGGCGCTCGGCTATGCCCGCTACGGTCGGCGCGTGGCGGGCCCGCGCATCGGCGCCATCGCGGTCATGCGGCGACGCGGTGGCGGCCATGTCGGCGTGGTCGCCGGCATCGATCGCCACGGCAATCCGATCCTGATCTCGGGCAACCACAACAACACGGTGGCCGAGTCTGTCTATCCGCGCCGGCGTATCGTCGCCTACGTGATGCCGACCAAGTAGCTTCCGGACCGCATCGCTCGTAGAAAAGCCGCGTCTCGCCAAGCGAGGCGTGGCTTTTTGCGCGCTAAATGGGTTAACGCGGCGGCTCCTCCGCTTCTTGCTTTAACGCGTAGCGCGCGCCGTAAACCAGTTCATGATTAATTCACTGCGCCAATTTCAATCGAATTTGACGTGTTAAATCTTGGCTCGGCGCGTGGCGCCGATCACAGACGATGCACGATCGGTCGCCGCTTGCGTGGAGCGTGATCAGAATCGCGTCGGCTTTTGCCGGCGCGTAGCGGCGGGCGGATAGCCGCCAGTTGTGTTGCGTATCGCCGACGGCGATGCCGCCCGCCGCGCCCACTCCGACGCCGGTCCGTGAAGACCCGCCGAAGCTGCGCAGATAAATACCCGCTTACGCCGCCGTTTGAACCGCCGCGACGGGCTTTGCACCCGTTGTCCACCGGCAATGCACGCAATGTTTTCCAACGTGCCTGGGCGAGAGCCTCTACGATGGCGCGGGGGTGAGGGAATTACCCCCGGCAATGACAGCACGAGCCTCTTGGACGGACCTGCGGCGATTGCGGCGGGGCGCCGAAGCGCGCCTTGCCGCTCATGGGCGTGTTCGGAGCGCGCCAGGCGCGGGGGCGTAAGGAGGCGTTGTCTCAACCATGAAATGGAGGACGGCCATGCGAATGATGTTGAAATTTACGCTCCCGATCGAAAAGGGAAATCAGGCCTTCGCCGACGGCTCGCTCGGAAAGATGGTCGAAGCGACGATGGCCAAGCTCAAGCCGGAAGCCGCCTACTTCGGCTCCTCGCACGGCAAGCGCAGTGGGATGATATTTTTCGACATGGCCGATCCGTCGCAGATCGTCGAGATTGCCGAACCTCTGTTTCTGAATCTCAATGCGGAGGTAGAGTTCGTGCCGGTCATGAACGGCGACGACCTGCGCAAGGGCTTCGGCAAAGCGACTCAAAAATAGCCGGGCGGCGCGCCGCAGAGGTGGTAGCCTCTCGCCAACGCCGGCCGGTCGGGACGCCGGCGTCGGGGAGGGTGCGCATGCAAAAATCCGAACTCATCGAATACAAGCACGACGACTATCTCTGCGAGGGGTTCGCGGTGTGGGATGACGCCGGCGCCAAGCGGCCGGGCATTCTGGTGTTTCCGGAATGGGTCGGTGTTGGCGAATACACCCATAAGCGCGCCGAGATGCTCGGCGCGCTCGGCTTCAATGCCTTCGTGGTCGATGTCTACGGCAAGGGCATCCGTCCGAATACGCCGGAGACCTGCGAAGCCGAGATGATGAAATACGCCGCCGACCGGCCGCTGCTGCGCGAACGGGCGCGCTGTGGCTTCGATGAGTTGCGCAAGCTGCCCAACACCGATCTGAGCAAGCTGGCAGCGATCGGCTACTGCTTTGGCGGTATGGTCGTCTTGGAGATGGCGCGCGACGGCCAGAACGATCTCGCCGGCGTGGTCAGCTTCCATGGCGTGCTGGCAACGCCGATGCCGCTAAAAGCCGACACATACAAAGGCAAGATCCTGGTGTTGCACGGTGTCGACGATCCGGTGGTGCCGGACGAGCAGACCATGGCGTTCTGGAACGAAATGCGCGCAGCCAAGGCGAATTGGGAATTCGTCGCCTACGGCAAGGCGCTGCACACCTTCACCAACTGGCTGATGCCGGAGGACGGTCCGCCGCCGGCCGTCTACAACAAGCAGGCGGACCGGCGCTCCTGGATCGCCATGCAAGATTTCTTCAATGAAATTTTCGCGTGAGGCGGGCTCGCCTTTGCGAGCGCGCTAGTCTTAACGCAAAGACGGTCGGGCCGCCTCGTTCGGCGGCCCGAAAAGCGACAATCAATATGCGCCCTTGTGGCCGGTCCCGACATAGGTGAACGACCAGCTCTTGGTGATTGGCGCCCACCATTCCGACACGCCGGTTTCCTTGTCGGTATGGTGGAAGAAGCCGTCATAGGGCGGCGGCAGGATCTTCAGGCTGATCCGATATTTGCCCGGCCCGTCGAATTTGACGTTGACGCCATAATGCGGGCCGTCGTTCGCGGCCATGGCCATCATGGTGCCGAAGGTCGACCAATTGCTCCCCTCTTTCTGGATCAGGTAGCTCACCGTCAGATACGGGATCCAACCCCCGGGGTTGAAGCCTTGCTTGTTGTCCTTGTCGGCATGGATGTCGAGTTCGAGATGCGCGTCGAACGGTCCTTTGTCCATGCCGGGCAGCATTGGCGCCATGTGCACCGGCTGCAGATAGACGGGATGGAGGATCATGCCGTCGACGACCACCGGATCGCCCATCGAATGCTCGGCCGCAAAGGCCGGGGCGCAGCACATCGCCACAACACCCACGATTACACCAAACACGTATCTGACCATTTTTGTCTCCTGATGTGCCCCCTGAACGCGAGCGCTGGCAGCTAGATTCCAAAGATCGCCGGCCACCAGGCGAGCCCGATGACGCCGACACCAACGAAGAGCGGAAGCAGCGCCAATGACTGCTTGGCGCCGCGCAAGCCCTGCCGCGCCAGAAGGCGGCTGCCCAGCACGAGGCTCCACAGAACGCCCAGCGCGAATAGCCCGAGCTTGATCGACGGGATCAGCGTCGTCGGCACGCCAAGCAACGGAAGCGCCTCAAACAGCTCGCTTCCCAAGCCGATTACCAAGGACACCATGGCGACCGGCATGTAGGCGTAAGCCTGTTCGACGAAGCGCGCGCGAAATCGGAGGTCGGCGCCGAGCCTGCTCGGCGAGCCAGCTCGAGAGCGACGTCAGCGCCGCCAGGATCGCGGTGAGCGCCAGCGCGCAAGCGAGCATGAAGCTGGTGATCATGAAGAAGTCGAGCCAGGTATAGACCTCGCGGCCGGCCGGATGCACCGACATCAGCCAGGCGGGGCCGGCGGTGCCGATCCAATACCAGCCATGGGCGATGGCCCAGGTTCCGGCCAACTGACGCAGCCAGTCGTATTGCGGCAGGATCAGCCACAAGAAGCCGCCGATCGACAGCCCGGTGGCCAGAAACAGAAACCAGATCTCGGCGGCGTTCGGATTGTAGTTGCGGATCTGGGCGACTTCCGTCCCCGGCCAGCGCGCGACCACCTTGAGCCCGCCCTGGGCGTCCGGATGGACGCAGCGAAAGCACTCGATGCAGTGCCGCGACTCGGCCTTGTGATTGAGGTCGATCATCGTCGGGCACAGGCCCTTCTCGGTGTAGAGGTCGCCACCGGCGCGCGGCCGCTTAGGCGCGAATTGAACCGCGCCGATGCGCGAAAAGACGCCCAGCATCAGGCCGATCGGGCACATGTGCCGGCACCAGGGGCGCTTCTTCTTGCCGGGGCCGTAGACGAATCCCAAGATGACGGCACACGCAAAGGCCAGTCCGAAGACGACCGCGATGCCTTGCGGAAAGCCGCGGGCGTCCACGGTCTGTGCCAGCACGGTGATGACGATGAAGCTGACGACGGGCGTGCCTTGCCAGCGCACCCAGCGCGGCACGGGACGTTTCAAACCGATGCCGTTCGCCCATTCCGAGGCGGCGCCGAGCGGACAGAGCACCCCGCACCAGCTGCGGCCGGTGAAGATCACCGACACGAACACCAGCGGGAACCACAGGCCCCAGATGACGAAATTCGCGAACAGCGTGAAGTTGTCATAGAAGGTCGCGTGGTCAGGCGGCAGTGGCAGGAAGAGCGGCACGATCATCAGCGCCATGAAGCCTGACGAACATGCTCACATGGATCCAGGCGAGCTTGTCGCGGTGGCGCGCCACGAAACGCTCCAGCCACTGCAGCCGGTGCTCGACCGCGCGAGCCGCGTGTCGCTCCGCAACGAGGGTGTGATGGGACCTGCTCATGACGCCTACAGACCGAGCCTTCTTGGATGGATGCGCCCCCGGTACCGAATCCTTTATTGACCCGCCTTCTTGACGATCAACGTGCCTTTGCTTTGCGGATGAAAGTCATTGAAAAATACGTAGGTCCCGGGGTTGAGCGGTCCGACATAGACCGGCAATTCGGTCTTGCCCGGGATCACCACTTCGCGCTTGGCGTCGGTGCTTTCGAATTCGGCCGGGATGGTGTCCTTGTTCATGACCATGATCTTCACCCGTTCCCCGGCCGGAATGGTCAGAGTATTGGGCTCGAAGGCCTGGCCGACGATGGCAAGATGAAAGATGTTTTCGGGCGCGGCTTCGGCTTTCGCAGAAGCCAGCAGCAGCGCCACGCCGACAGCCGGCAACAGGAATCTCAAACGCGCATCTTTCATCTGATCTTCTCCGCGCGCGCTGCGGCGCTCGCGGCGCCGCGCTTTGTGCGCTCCATCGGCTCAAACGCAATTGCGGTGCGGCTGGGTCGTTGAATTCAATATCGCCACTGCTTCGACGTTTGCAAGCAGCGTGATCGATGCGACGATAGTTTAGAGTTAGTCTAATTCAATAGTGGTAAGCGGCAATGCTAAAGGTAAACGGGCGCCGCGATGAGGCGAACCAAGATCGGCGTGTCCATTTTTGGTTTGCTCGTGCGCCACAGGCGCCATCGGCCCTGGGTGGACAGTGTCGCCAGCGGCGATTCCGCCGCTGGCAATCGATACCGGCGATCGCTTTGCGCAAGCGATCACGCAAACCGCTCGCCCACCATCTCCTCGCTCTTGGCCCAAAGCGCCTTGGCGCGCTCGGCATCGAGGGCGTAAGGGCGAATGCCGCCGCTGCTGACATCGCCGCCGTCGGTGATCTCCGCGACGTGGCAGTCCTCGCAATACTCGCCACCGACGAGGTCGGCCGGCGCGACAAATCCGGCCCATACCGTGGTGGCCGCGCCCTGCGGAATGGTCTTGAACGTAAAGGGTGGCTCGCCGGCCGGCCGGTTGGCGTTGATGGAATCGACCATCGCCTGGACGGTTTCCGGTTTCATGTGCCGCCCGAGCTCGGTCTGGATGCCGCCCGGATGCACCGCGGTTGCGCGAATGCCGTTCGCCCTGTGCCGCCGGTCGAACTCGACGGCGAACAGGATGTTGGCGGTCTTGGAGCGACCGTAGGCGACGAATTCGGCATAGGGCGTGCGTTCGAAGTTCGGGTCGTCGAGATCGACATCGGAAAACCGGTGACCGGCCGATGAAAGATTGACCAGACGCGAGTCCGGCTTCATCAGCGAGGCGATACGGTTGACCAGGACGAAATGGCCCAGATGGTTGGTGCCGAACTGGGTCTCGAAGCCATCCGTGGTCTTTCCTTGCGGCGTCGCCATCACGCCGGCATTGGCGATGACGACGTCGAAAGGCTTGCCGGAAGCAACCAGCTTGTCGGCGCAGGCGCGCACGCTCGCAAGCGATGCGAGATCGAGCGCGACCAGTTCGAGGCCGCCGCCGTTCTTTGCTTGCTCGCGTACCGCTGCGGTCGCGCGGTGCGCCTTGTCGAGATCGCGTGCCGCACCCACCACCTGGGCGCCGTGCGCGGCGAGGGTGCGCGCCGTCTCCACGCCGAGGCCGGCCGATACGCCGGTCACCAGCACGCGCTTGCCGGCGAGGTTTACGCCGCCGAGGACTTCGTCGGTCGTCGATTGAGCGCCAAACGTTTTGCTCATGGTCATTTTCCTATTCGAATTCGATTACGCGCTCGCCGCGGCATCTTCTTTGCCGGCGGCGAGATTGCCCTGCGCCTGCAGCGCGACGTCGTTCCACTTTTCCCAAGTCGCGAGGCGCTCGGCGTATTCGTGCTTGATCATCGGCAGGCCGGCGTCGCCGAAGAACACGCGCAGCGGCGGCTCGGCGGCATCGACGATGCGCATGAGCGCGGAGGCGGTCGCTTTCGGATCGCCGGGCGTGGAGGCAGTGCGGATGCCGAGGAGCGAGGCGCGGGCGGCGTCATAGGCCGGTAACTGCGTGGCGCGGTGCGCTGATGTCGTGCCCCATTCGGTCGCGAAGCCGCCGGGCTCGACGATCGTGACTTTGATGCCAAGGTCTTTCACCTCGGCCGCGAGCGCTTGGCTGAAGCCTTCCAGCCCCCATTTGGACGCATGATAGAGCCCGACGGTCGGTACCGTGAGCAGGCCGCCGATGGAGGAGATCTGGATGACGTGGCCGGATTTCTGCGCCCGCATGATGGGCAGCACGGCCTGCGTCACCCAGAGCGCGCCGAACAGATTAGTCTCGATCTGCGCGCGGGCTTCCTCTTCGCTCACTTCTTCGATGGCGCCGAACAGACCGTAGCCGGCATTGTTGATGGCGATATCGATGCGGCCAAAGCGCTCGTGCGCCGTCGACACCGCGATATCGACTGCGGTCTTGTCACCGACGTCGAGCCGAAGTTGCAGAAGCCGGTCGCCGTATCGCGCCTTTAGCTTGTCGAGCGAGCCGACGTGGCGGGCCGCGGCGACGACGCTGTCCCCGCGCGCAAGCGCGGCTTCGGTCCAGATGTAGCCGAAGCCCTTGGACGCGCCGGTGATGAACCAGACTTTGGGGGCGCGGGATTGGGGCATGGAATTTGTCCTCCGGGACGCTATATTGGAGGAAGCGGAGGGGGCTCCGTTTCTTGCCGCCATATACGGAGGGTCCTCCGCTTTACAAGGGGCCAGATGTCAAAATCCGGTGGAGCACGCGCGCCGCGCGCCGACGCGCAGAAAAACCGCGAGCGCCTGCTTGCGGCCGCGTTGAAAATGTTCACCTCCTCGAAGGGGGAGGTGACGCTTTCCGCCGTGGCCGAACGTGCCGGCGTCGGCATCGGCACGCTCTATCGGCACTTTCCGACGCGCGACGCGCTGGTCGAGGCGATCTACCGTAGCGAGGTGGAGCGCCTGAGCGAGGCCGCGCCGGCGCTGTTGAAGACAATGCCGGCCGACAAAGCGCTGGAGGAATGGCTGGCCCGCTATGCCGGCCTGATCGCGGCCAAGCGCGGACTCATGGACGCCGTGCGTTCGATCTTCGGGCCGGGCACTGAGGCTTATACCTATTCGCGCGACCACATGATGAGCGCGGCGACGCTGCTGCTCGATGCGGCGGCGAAGAGCGGCGCCATCCGCAGCGATGTCGATCCCGAGGACGTGCTGCTGGCAGTCGCCGCCAGCACCTGGGCCTTCGTCAACGACGGCGAATGGCAGGAGCGCACCCGCCGCGTGCTGCGGCTGGTGATGGATGGGTTGCGCTACAAACCGGGATGATGGGCCGGAGGCGGGGCGGACAACAATTTTTGCCGCCGAGGTGCGGGCTATACAGTCAGCGCATCCCCACCCGCAATTTCGCCGCCGGCGACCACCTCTGCATAGACACCGCAGTCGGCATGGTTGAAGTTCTGCTGCAGCGTGCGCGGGATGGTGAGATCGCGGATGCCGGTATCGGGATCGACGTCGGTCGCCGCGCAGCGCACGATGCGCTTCACCACTTTCAGCCGCACGTCGTTGCCGACCTTGAGTTCGTGTCCGAGCAGATCGAACTCGTGCCAGGCCGGCCATCCTGAAATATAGAGATTGCCGCGGAAGCGCAGCGGATTGACCGGCGCGCCGGCGGCGCTCTCGACCGCCGCCACCGATGCCAGATTGATGATCGAGACCACCTTCTTCGCGACATCGGAAAAGCTGTGGCCGTCGCCATAGAGCACCTTCGGCGGCCCGCGCAGTTCGTCGGCGCAATAGGCGGCAAAGAAAGCTTCGATCGCCGTGCGGCCTTGCTCGGTCCGCAGATCGCCGCGCGCCGCTTCTGCGCCGTCGCGCTGGATGGTGAGGGTATGGTTCGCTTCGTCGTAGTCGGTGCGTAAGCGCGCCAGCCGCTCATTGCGCATCAGCATCAGGAAGCGAAACTTGGGGAAATAGGCCGGATGGGCCGGATCGAAGCCGGTCGGGCCGTTCTCGATGGCGAAGAGCCGGTCGGCGGCGATGGTCTGGCCGGCCGCCAGCGTCGTCCGCGCCAGCCGCTGCGGCGACAGGCCCTTAACCGGGTAGCGGTAGATGTCCTGGAGGGTAGCGTTGACCATGGCAAATTCCGGGGCCGGGTGGCCCATGAAACCTGACCTATATCAAGCCGGAGACCTCTTCAAACCGGCAATATTGCTTCCCACATAGGGTCTGTGGCGAGCCGCCTCGTTCGGGACTCGCCCCTTTTCCGGTGCCAATTGGGCCGAGGGAGTTGAGACATGAATTTCGAGAAATACACCGACCGCGCCCGCGGTTTCGTGCAATCCGCGCAAAGCCTGGCCCAGCGCGAGGGCCATCAGCAGTTCGCCCCCGAACATCTGTTGAAAGTCCTGCTCGACGACCCGGAAGGGCTGGCGGCGGGGCTGATCGACCGTTCCGGCGGCAATTCGCGCCAGGCCCTGCAGGCCGTCGAGGCGGCGCTTGCCAAGCGTCCCAGTGTTTCAGGCGGCGGTGCGGGCCAGATTTATCTCGACCCGGCGCTTGCGCGCGTGTTCGACGCCGCCGAAAAGGCCGGCGAGAAGGCGGGCGACAGTTTCGTGACCGTCGAGCGCCTGCTGCTGGCGCTGGCGATCGAGAAGGACAGCGAGGCCGGCAAGGTCTTGAAGGCCGCCGGCGTCACGCCGCAGAACCTCAACGCCGCCATCGAAGCGCTGCGCAAGGGTCGCACCGCGGATTCGGCGTCGGCCGAGAACGCCTATGACGCGCTCAAGAAATACGCGCGCGATCTGACGCAGGCCGCCCGCGACGGCAAGATCGATCCGGTCATCGGCCGCGACGAGGAGATCCGCCGTACCATTCAAGTGCTGTCCCGCCGCACCAAAAACAACCCGGTGCTGATCGGCGAGCCGGGCGTCGGCAAGACGGCCATCGTCGAAGGCCTGGCGCAACGCATCGTCAACGGCGACGTGCCCGAAAGCCTGCAGGACAAGAAGCTGCTCGCGCTCGACATGGGTGCGCTGATCGCCGGCGCCAAATATCGCGGCGAGTTCGAGGAGCGGCTGAAGGCCGTTCTGAATGAGGTGACCGCGGCCGAAGGCGGCATCATCCTGTTCATCGACGAGATGCACACGCTGGTCGGCGCCGGCAAGGCCGACGGCGCCATGGACGCCTCCAACTTGCTCAAGCCGGCGCTGGCGCGCGGCGAACTGCACTGCATCGGCGCCACCACGCTCGACGAATACAAGAAGCACGTCGAGAAGGATGCCGCGCTGGCGCGACGTTTCCAGCCGGTGTTCGTGTCGGAGCCCACGGTCGAGGACACCATCTCGATCCTGCGTGGTCTCAAGGACAAATACGAGCAGCACCACGGCATTCGCATCGCCAATTCGGCGATCGTTGCCGCGGCGACGCTCTCCAACCGCTACATCACCGATCGCTTCTTGCCCGACAAGGCCATCGACCTCGTGGACGAGGCCGCGGCGCGGCTGAAGATGCAGGTCGACTCCAAGCCGGAAGAGCTCGACTCGATCGACCGCGAGATTGTGCGGCTGAAGATCGAGCAGGAAGCGCTCAAGAAGGAGAGCGATCCGGGCTCCAAGGACCGGCTGCAGAAGCTCGAGGGCGAGTTGAAGGAGCTCGAGAAGCAGTCGGCCGACCTCACCACCCGCTGGAAGTCGGAGCGCGAGAAGCTGGGCTCGGCGACCGAGCTCAAGAAGCAGCTCGACGAAGCGCGCAACGAATTGGCGATCGCCCAGCGCAAGGGCGAGTACCAGAAGGCGGGCGAGCTGGCCTACGGCCGCATCCCCGAGCTGGAGAAAAAGCTGAAGGACGTCGAGGCCAGCGAATCCAAGGGCGCGATGGTCGAGGAGACCGTCACCGCCGACCAGATTGCGCAGGTGGTTTCGCGCTGGACTGGCGTGCCCGTCGACAAGATGCTGGAAGGCGAGAAGGAAAAGCTCCTCCGCATGGAAGAGGAACTGGCCAAGCGCGTGGTCGGTCAGGCCGAAGCCGTCAAGGCGGTGTCGACCGCGGTGCGCCGCGCGCGCGCCGGCCTGCAGGACCCGCACCGGCCGATCGGCTCGTTCATGTTCTTGGGGCCCACCGGCGTCGGTAAGACCGAGCTGACCAAAGCCTTGGCCGAATATCTGTTCGACGACGAGAACGCGCTCATCCGCATCGACATGTCGGAATACATGGAGAAGCACTCGGTCGCGCGCCTGATCGGCGCGCCCCCGGGCTATGTCGGATACGACGAGGGCGGCGCGCTCACCGAAGCCGTGCGGCGCAGGCCTTATCAGGTGATCCTGTTCGACGAGATCGAGAAGGCGCATCCGGACGTGTTCAACGTCCTCTTGCAGGTGCTCGACGACGGCCGGCTGACGGACGGGCAGGGCCACACCGTCGACTTCCGCAACACGCTCATCATCATGACGTCTAATCTGGGCGCCGACTTCCTGGTCAACCAGCCGGAGGGCGAGGACACCGATAAGGTGCGCGACCAGGTGATGACGGTGGTGCGCTCGGCATTCCGCCCCGAGTTCTTGAACCGCGTGGACGAGATTATCCTGTTCCACCGGCTGAAGCGGGACGAGATGGGCCGCATCGTCGACATCCAGATGACCCGCCTGCAGAAGCTGCTGGACGATCGCAAGATCACCGCCACGCTCGCGCCGAACGCGCGCGAATGGCTGGCCGACAAGGGCTGGGACCCGGCCTACGGCGCGCGGCCGCTCAAGCGGGTGATCCAGAAGTCGGTGCAGGACCCGCTCGCCGAGATGATCCTCGCCGGCACCATCAAGGACGGCGAGCAGGTCGAAATCTCCGCCGGCAAGCAGGGCCTGACCTTCAACGGCCAGGCGGTGGCGCAGGCGGCGTAACGTCATTTCCACGCGTCCCCGCGAAAGCGGGGACTGAGCGCTATATTCCCGCTTGCGCGGGCATGAGCGGAATTTGAAACAACGCCGCGCCTGATCAAACGTGATGCCCGGCCTCGTGCCGGGCATCCGCGTCTTTGCTTTACTAAACGGTCAGGGATTCCGGATCATCCGCTTGGTCGGATGCCGACAGCGAAAACGCTACCGGTTCTCCGCCACGCGCGCGGGCTTGCGCGCCATGATCTTGTCGACGCGCTCGCGTTCCTGCTCGAAGGCGGTCAGCACGCCGCCATGCAATTCGCGGCCGTGCGGCAGGCGGATGCGCATGGGATCGACGAAGCGCCCGTTGATGCGGATTTCAAAGTGCAGATGCGAGCCGGTCGACAGGCCGGTCGAGCCGACGAAGCCGATCACCTGGCCCTGCCGCACCTGTTCGCCCGCATGGGTGCCGCGTGCATAGGCGCTCATGTGGCCGTAGGCGGTCTCGTAGCCGTTGTGGTGGCGCAGCAGGATGAACTTGCCGTAGCCCGACTCCCAGCCTTCCTTCTCGATCACGCCGTTGCCGGCGGCGTAGATCGGCGTTCCGGTCGGCGCCGCCCAGTCGACGCCGGTGTGCATCTTGACGTAGCCGAGCAGCGGATGCCGGCGCAGGCCGAAGCCCGAGGTGATGTGGCCGGAGAGCACCGGCTTGCGCACCAGGAACTTCTTCGCGCTCTTGCCCATCGGATCGTAGTAGTCGATCGCCCCGTCGTCGGGCGACTGGAAGCGGTAGAGCTTCTTGGTCTCGCCGCCCACGGTCAGCGATGCGTACAGGATGTCGTTGCGGGCATCGGCGGCGGGCGCTTCCTCGTTACCGGCATAGAGCACTTCGAAGGAATCGCCTGGCTGCACCTTGCGCAGGAAATCGACATCGAACGAGTAGACGCGAATGAGATCGTCGATGATCGGGCGCGGCACGTTGTTACGCAGCGCGGTCTCGTAGACGCTTTGATAAAGATTGACGCCGGTGGCGACAGAGTCGTTATCGCGGCTTTCGTCGTTGGCGTCGGCCACTTCGTTGTCGACGTTCTTGGGATCGACCGCCACGTATTTGCCGGCATCGGAGAGCGCTGCGACCGCTTCGATGCCGTCATCATCGGCGACGATGACGCGCACCGGCTGCAGTCGCTTGCTGTCGGGCATCGGCGAGAGCAGCACGCGCAGCTTGGTGCCCTCCTTGAGGCTGTGGGCACGGCCATAGCCGCCGAGTTGTGACTTGATGGCGTCGATTTCGTCGTCGATGGCGCCGAGATCGTGCAGGATGCTGGCGACGCTGTCGCCCTTCTTGGCGACGACCGTCTTTTCGTTGAAGGGATTGCCGCCGGTCGTCTTGTTGGTGGTTTTCGGCAGCAGCGTGATGTTCTCAGGAACAATGCGCGCTTCGAAACCGGCGTAAGGATCGGTGTTGCCGACGCCCGCATAGGCGAGCTTGATGCCGGTGATGTCGGCGACCGCCGTGTGGTCGGCCGCGTTGGCGCTCCAGGTGGCGGCCTGACGCACGCGCGCGATTACCTCATCGAGCGGTGTGGTGAGTTTGATCTTGGCTGCGGACATCATGGTGGTGAGGTCGCGCGTGACGAACGAGACCTCGGCGTCCGGCTCGGCTTGCGCCTCCTCGGCCATGGCATTGGGGCCGGTGTCGGCGAGCAGGCGTTGCGGGTTGAACGGCGGGATATTGGCGACGAGACCGGAACCGGCGAGCGACAGGTTGCCGCCGATGCGCACGAACGGCCGCACGCGCACCACCTCATGATTGCCGACCCGGCTGATGGTGGAGATGCGGATCAACTGGCGGGTGAAACTCGGCTCTTCCGCGGTCGGCAGCCGGTCGCTCTTATGCGACGCGCTGAGCCGGTCGCCGCCGATGCCGAGCGCGCCGCGCAACACCGTTTCGACCTGTTCGGGCAGGGAGGCGAAGGTGGCCTCGCCGTCGAGCGACGTGAAAACGGCGCCGCCCATGAGAGCAGCGCCGCACAATGCGGTCAGGATGGTGCCGGCAAACCACTGTACAGAGACGCGACGGCGATCGATCAGACCGCTCGAACCGCCATCGACCGAGAGCGGCGGCTCATTGCCGAGCTCGATTGTCTCGGCTTGCCTTGAACGATCTGCCCCATGCGACCGTGATTGCGTCAAGCTCGCCGTCCCCTGCTCTTGCAATCGAAGAAGGAGGTTCGCCGCGACGCCTACGGTCGCTCCGCCCCTTGGGTCCCCGCGCAACACGATGCCGGTTGGCTGTCAGCCCGTCAATCGCGGCGGGAGCTTTGGCCCCGCCGGCGGTAGCGTGCTGCCCCGCTGCGTTTCCTTCCCTCGAATTTCACAGCCTAGGACGGAACAGGAATATGGCCTCAGTACGGCGTCACCCGGTAGGGGAGTGGGTTGAAGGCTTGATCCAACGAGGTTTTTTGGCCTACCAGCGGGGATGCCGACCGCGGGTGGCGGGGCCTTCGAGAAAGCGGAAATATCGGCC
>CAWFBL010000002.1:0-101241 GCA_963814065.1 uncultured Pseudomonadota bacterium
CGACCGACGTGGTCGTGATGAGTAAATTCGGTGCCGCAGCGAAGGTGCTGTCGCTTGTCCAAACCGCGAACGCCGTCAGCAGCGGGGCGGTCGGCGGGGCGGTGCTCCAATTGGCGCAGCTTTCCGATTTTGGCGTGGGCCGCATGGTAAGCCATCATTATCTTTTGCCCGTCGGCAGCGCGCCACTGGCATTAGTGATGAACCGCAGGGTGTTCGATAGCCTTCCGGAGGCGGCCAAGGCTCTGATCCGCGATCATAGCGGCAATTGGCTCGCCGAGCGTTACGCCGAAACGTCTGACGCGACCAACATGCGTGTCCTCACTGGATTGCGCGCCGACCCGCGGCGCACGGTGACCATGCCGACGCCGGCAGACTTGGCCACCGCCCAACGCGTGTTCAAAACCGTCACAGTCGATTGGGCGGCCAAGAGTTCTCGTAACCAGGAGCTTCTAACGCTCGTTAAGACCGAAATAGCCAGGCTTCGCTCATCAAAGGAAACGCGCCCATGACCAATGCGCTTGTAAGCCGAGCCGTCTCACGTGCCGCGCGCCGCGTTGCGATGGTCGGTTCGTGCATTGGAATTGCAGAGCGCATCGGCGTCATGGGGCTGGCGCTGCTGCTGCTGCCACTCACCACGCGCGCCGAACCGATCACGCTCAAGCTCTCGTTCATTACCTCAGACCGTTCCAACATCTATCAATGTTATGTCGAACCATTCGTCGATGCGGTCAACGGGGGCGGTGCGGGAATTGTTCAGATCAAGGTCTATTTCAGCGGCGCAATCAGTCCGGTAATGACCGAGCAGGCGCGGTTGGCTCTCGATGGTGTAGCCGATTTGGCTTACGTCGTGCCGGGCTATACGCCAAAACAATTCCCGGACGTTTCGGTTTTGGAATTACCTGGCTTATTCTCAAACGAAATCGGGTCGAGCCTCGTCTTCGCGCGGCTGGCCGCCGCCGGGGCTCTCGAAGGGTACCGAAAGTTTTTTGTGGTCGGTGCCTTTGTGACCGTCGGCGAAAGCATCCACAGCCGCAAGCCGATCGCCACGCTTGCCGAATTGAAGGGGCAAAGAATTCGCGTGAATAATTCGATCACAGGCAGCGCTATACGCAAGCTCGGCGCCGTACCCACACTGTTGGCGGTCAATCGGACGATGGAGGCCCTCAGTCAAGGGAAGCTCGATGGCGTAACGGTGCCGGCGGCGTTGCTTTCGGAATTCGGATTCGGGCGGCTTACCACTCATCACTATTTGCTTGAGCTCGGCGGCGCGCCTGTCTCTTTGGTAATGAGCCGCGAGAAGTTCGCCAGCTTGCCGCCGCGCGCGCGGGAAATCATCCGCAAATACAGCGGCGCCTGGCTGTCTGAGCGCGGCGCGACCTGCTTCGACGAGAAGAACCGCGAAACGGTTGCGCAATTGAGGGGCGACCGGCGGCGCACGGTTGTGAAGCCGTCGCCTGCCGACTTGGTAGCCGCCCGCAGAGTCCTCGCGTCGGTGATCGAGGAGTGGGCTGCGCAAAGTCCGCATAATCAGGAACTCTTGGCGCTGGTTAGGGCTGAGATCGCAAAACTGCATTCGCCAATGGAGGCTAAACCATGAGCGAAATTAGCGCAGTCCTTGTGACCCCAATAACGGTGGTATCATGGATCGTCAAAGCCCTGGCGCGAACTAGCGTACCGGCAATCGCACTACTGTTGCCGTTGGCGGCGACAGCTGAGCCGATCACGCTCAAGCTCTCATTCTTCGCTTCCGAGCAAAGCGACGTCTATCGCGACGGCGTCAAGCCGTTCGTCGATGCCGTCAACGCCGAAGGCAAGGGGCTGGTCACGATCAAGGTCTACCCGAAAGGTATGCTCGGCAATGGGGTGGCCCAGCAGCCCAACTTGGTAGCTGAGGGGGTGGCCGACATTGCCTGGGTCGTGCCGGGCCAGACGCCGTATCGGTTTCCTGACAATCAAATACTTGAAATGCCCAGTCTGCTTCAGAGCGTGCGCGAAGGCACGCTTGTCTATACCCATCTGATCGCCGCCAAAGCCTTGCGTGGCTATGAAAACTTCTTCGTGATCGGTGCCTACACCAGCGCGCCCAACGTTATCCATAGCCGCAAACCGACCGCATCACTCGCTGCGCTCAACGATCAAAAAATTCGTGTCAACAACTCGATGGAAGCTGAGGCCCTCGTACGCTTCGGGGCTATCCCGACCATCATGCCGGCGTTGCGGCTTGCCGACGCGCTGACGCGCGGTGCCGTCGATGCCATCGTGATGAGCCCGGGTGGATTGTTTCAGTTCGGTACCGCAGGCTTGGCGGCCAACCATTACCTCCTCGGCATTGGCACGGCTCCGCTGTTGGTGCTGATGAACCGCAAGAAATTCGACAGCTTGCCGGAAGCGGCACAAGTGCTTATCCGCAAGTACAGCGGCGAGCGCGCGGCGGCGACCTGGATCGAGCTCTACGGCGCCACCGAGCAGCGTTCGCTCGATAACATCGAACCGATCCTGCGCGTAAGGCGGTCAAACCCTCGCCAACCGACGGCGCGACCGCGCAGAAGGTCTTTCAATCCTTGATCGATGCCTGGGCGGCGAAAAGCCCGCACAACCGCGAACTCCTGAAAATGATCGAGGCGGACCTGACGACAATTCGCACGACCGCCCGCTAGTTCACCCATGGCAAGCCTCGAAAACACACCGATCTGGCGCTTCGTCGGCATGCTGGTTGTACTCTTCGCTATGCTGATGGGCGGCACCTTGATGACCGTCAAACTCACGACGGAATATCTCCTCTACCAAAACGCCACCCACACGGCAGAGAACTGGGCGCAGTATCTTGCGGCTAATGTCAGCGATCTTGAGCAGATCGCAGCTGGCGAAACGCCCTCATCGGTCAGCATCGATTTCTTCAAAAGCACGCGCAGGGCTGGCGAGGTGTTTCGCTATATCATCTTTAACCGTTACGGCTATTCGATCCTGCGCGCCGAACGCGACAAGGTGACACCCGTCGATCTGTCCGAATACGGCGCCGCCGCCGCTAATTCGATAAAGGAAGGCCATTCGATCGTCGATACAAAATCTGGGCAGGGGCCCGGCCAGCCGAGCTATCTGTCCGAAGCCTATGTCCCGGTCCTGATCAGCAGCCGTCCGGTAGCCGTGGTCGCCGCCTATGTGGATCAAACGTACGAGCACAGGATTTTCTACCGGACTTTTCTGATCGCGGCAGCATCGCTTTGCTTGCTAACCGCGTTTTCATTCGGGCTGCCGGCATTGGCGTGGTACCGGCGGACGAAGGAAAAGCAGCAAGCCGATCGCCGTATTCACTTTCTCGCCCATCACGATGCGCTGACCGGCCTCGCCAATCGTGCGCGTCTCATAGAAAGGCTTGACAGCGCGATGACAGCACTGCCGTCGTCTGGCGGTCAAATCGCGCTGTACTTCGTTGATCTCGATCGTTTCAAGGAAGTAAACGACACGCTCGGTCACGATGGCGGCGGGGTTTTGCTCGGCAAGATTACAAGGCCTGAGCCCGCGTTGACCCGTATCGAAGACCTTGTCGCCCGACACGGCGGCGATGAATTTGTCGTTGTTCAGACTGGGGTGCGTAGCAAAGAGGATGCCGAGGTGTTCGCGCAACGCATCGCCATCGTTCTCGGCGAGCCTATGTATTTTCATGAGCATAAAATATCGGCGAATGTGACGATCGGGATCGCGCTGGCGCCGAGCGACGGTAAGACCTCAGAGCGCTTGCTCAAGAGTGCCGATCTCGCGCTCTATAACGGCAAAGCTGCCGGACGAAACTGCGTTCGTTTTTTCGCGCCTGAAATGGACGAGGCTGTCCAGGCCCATCTCACGCTCGAAAAGATAATTCGGGACGCAATCGCGACCGATGGGTTTGTCCTCCACTATCAACCCGTATTCGAAATGAGCCACAACCGATTGATGGGGTACGAAGCGCTGGTGCGCATGCCGGCGAAAGACGGCTCGCTATTCCGCCGGATAAGTTCATTCCGGTAGCCGAGGATATGCACCTCATCGATAAGCTCGGCGCCTGGGTACTGCGTGAAGCGTGCCGGACAGCTACCGCCTGGCCTAAACACTTGACCGTCGCGGTTAATCTTTCGCCTTCCCAGTTCGAGTCGGGCACGATCGTTGGCGTCGTCGCCGCCGCGCTGAAAGAGACCGGGCTAGAGGCGAACCGGATTGAGTTGGAAGTCGTCGAGACGCTTCTCCTTGGAAACAATGAACGGACGATGCACCAACTGCTCGAACTCAAGGCGCTCGGCGTATCGATCGTGATGGACGATTTCGGCACTGGTTATTCGAGTCTGAGCTATCTTTGGAAATTCCCATTCGACAAGATCAAGATCGACCGAGCTTTCATGCAGAATTTCGAAAATCCCGGCCGCGAGGTGGAGACGGTTGTCAAGAGCATCATTGCGCTCGGGCGAGAACTGCACATGCGCGTTACCGTCGAAGGCGTTGAAACCAGGGGCCAGGCCGACTTTCTATACGAAGCCGATGGAGATCTGGTGCAAGGCTTCTACTTTGGCCGCCCGATGCCGGCTTCTGAAATCGGCGCAAATGTCCTCGCAGACTTCCGCAAAGGTCTGCCGGCGACCGTCCCACTTGACCAGGCCAGGACCGAACTGGTCAAATCGTAAGCTGACAATTCGCTGAAGATTAGATCGGCCAGGCCGGCAATTAATCGCGCAGCGCCCGAGGCCGATCTTAGGCAGAAACAGCGCATCGAGCAATATGTCGTCGGCGAGCGACAAGCCGCCTTGCGCGGCCTGCACATTATCGAATGCCACATCCCAGGCCGTGCGTGAACCTGAGGGCTGAACTTCTCGCGCATAGCGGAACTCGGTCGCGCCGGAGCGGATCAGGTACTTAGCATTGGAATTCCCTAATCAATCGAACAGGGAAAGTTTTCGGCCTAACAGGGAAAGCAATACGGGTAACAGGGAATGCAAGATGCCGTATCAGGCCATCGGGGAATTTCGATTTCGCTAACCATTCGGATAGGCCTACGACGTGGCCAAGTGTCTTCCCATTGCACGCGTGCGCCGAATCCTGGTTGACGCAAACGGGCAGATCGTTTGTGGCCACGGCAGGGTTCCTCAGCAATCGGGACAAGGCACAACGGTTGCCTAATCAAAGTTTGGATGGGAAAGGCGTCGAAATAGATGAGTACAAGGACGTCCCGTCCAACCGTCGCCCATCGAGCGACGATGGCCCGCAACCTGATAAGAAGGCAATTACGGAAGAGACGACGGAGCCGTCATCGGCTCGCAACTCAGCTACTCTGCCGCGGCGGTGATTGTCCGTAGGGGAGGCGCACATGGCAAAGCGGAAGCGGCGGGCAGCGGTAAGGAAGAAGACAGCATCGAAGCGCGGAAAGGGTCGTGCACGAGTCAAGACTACTCGCACAAAGGCGGTCAAGCGTGGCAGCGGCAAAACCAGGGCCGCTATAGTAGCAAAGCGCGGCGCCGCGAAGACGAAAGCCAGGAAACAGGCAACCAAACCGCGGGCAAAGGAGGTGGCTCCCAAGAAAACTGCTCCGCGACCGCCCAAGGCGTCTAAACCCGCTGAAAAAGTTGTAGTTGTCGATATAATCGAAGAGCCGGTGCCGGGCGTCGTGGTCGTTACCGAGTTAGAGGTAGTTCAATCAACCAAGCCGCCGGAGGACGACGGGGGCTCTGACTAGCCCGCAGCACGTTGATACTGGCCTACACGATAGCCGGTCAAGCTACCGCCTTTGGTTGCCCGGCGAGCGAGGTCAGTAATTCATTCGCCTCGCCGCCTACGCTAACAAGCGGTATCGAGAAGTCTGTGACGCCAAAGGCCTCATGTGCTTGCCCATAAATGCGACCGAAATCACGCTCGCCATTCTTGGCTGCCTCAATAAACCACCTTGCGATGGTCTCACGCACCGCGACTGATGTTCCGAATTGGTGGAGCGACCTGCAGGTACGGTCGAAAACCGCGCCCATCGCCAAGGTCGCGGCGTCGTCGAACCAAACGTATTGGATCGGTTCGTCGAACCAATCGTATTGGACAGGACCGATAGTCATAGTGACCTCCCGAAAAGTACGAGCGGGAGCAAGGGAGCGTCTCTCAGTCACCGAGGCTCGAAGCCGTTTTGGTGATGGGACAAGCTACCTCTTCAGAAAAAGCGCTGGCTGATCCATACAGACCTTTCGCACTTTTAATGGTCAATTGACGCCGGAATTCACGCCCACGGCAGGCTTTCACACGAACGTGAACCATATCCGGATCGTCAAGCGACGTCGGCGGTCGATCCGTCCCACGCCGCGTAATCGACGTCTTCCCGAGACCGCTCGTAAAGGACCGTACCACTCAACTTCCGCTATGCCCCGGTAGCGACCGAAGTCGCGCGGCGACGCAACATACCGCGAAGTGCCACGAGCGACCAAAACACGACGCCTGAGTTGGAGGCCACCCCCGCCTACCAAGGCTTACGTGAAGAGGGCATGGCTAGTCCACGCGCCAGGCATTCGCGTTGAGACGCCCCCAAGTCGGTTACGTCATTTGCCATTCAAACGAATGGTGTGATGTCACCTCACAACAATAAACTTACCAAGACTTAAGACGGCAGACGTCGGCTTTGCCCGCGCGGGAACAGCGCACGCCCAAGAGTGTTTTCCCCAGATCACATCAAATTGCGAGGCACTAACATGGTCGGCCCCTCGGATATTCGCAGCGACAAGAATACCGTGCAAAAATGGCTTGGACCAAACCGTGGCACACACTGGTCCGTCGCGGGAGCTGTAGCTGTCATAATGCTTGGTGGTTATCTCATCTATAGCATTCGTGATAGCAACCACACAATCGCTCCCCCATCCGCGACCGTACAAACTCCGGCTACGATGGCTCCTACGCCACCCACATCGAAACAGTAAAATAGCGTGTAAGAACCTCTGCATCCTAACCGATCAGACCATCGCCTATGTCAGGTCTGCCACTGGCTGGCGAATGTTTGTCTTGCGCCGCCGGCAGCAGCGCTGACTGACCACGATCATCGCCCCGAACGTAGCTCATGAAAAAGGCCGCATCGTTGTTGATGCAGCCCATCTTATCTGACTCGTCTAGTTCTCACAGAACCTGCAACGCGGCGGCCTCTCCAAAATTCGATCAGGTGTTTTAATCAGGTGGCTGCGATGGCATCGACATCCGAGAGAAGTATTGGCCCCGCTTAGGGACATGAATGGCGGTATCCGTCATAGCCGAGATAAGTGCCACTACCCGGATCATAAGACTTGAACCGCCGCATGCAGTAGGCCACCGCGTTGCCACCGTAGCCAGGCTCGTAGGCGTAGGGGCCGTTCCCGTAGTAGGGAGCAGCGAGCAGTCCGCCGATGATGGCACCACCGAGCAACCCTGCACCCACACTCCATCCCGGGCCGTAGTACCCGCCGCCGCGGCGGTATCCACGGCCGCGGTACCCATGGCCGCGCCATTGCACGGTCTGGATATTCGTCGGGGCAGCACTTCTTAATGCGAGAGCATCGATGACCGGCGTCGCAGATGCATTATTCGCAAACGGCACAATGCTGGCCGCCTACCAGACCGTCATGTCAGCACTGCGCGCCGACCTGTTGGAGCGCATCGCGCAGAACAGCCCCGCCTTCTTTGAGCAGCTGATCATCAACCTGTTGGTGGCGATGGGCTACGGCGGCTCGCACAAGAACGCCGCCGCTCAACTCGGGCGGTCTGGCGACGGCGGGGTCGATGGAGTGATCAACGAAGACCGGCTAGGCCTGGACCGGGTCTATGTACAGGCCAAACGCTATGCCCAGACCAGCACAGTGGGGCGACCCGACATCCAGGGTTTTGTCGGAAGCCTTGTCGGTCTCGGCGCGACCAAAGGCGTGTTTGTCACGACCTCCACGTTCAGCGCGCAGGCCCGCGACTTCGTCAAGCACCTCTCGCAGCGCGTGATCCTGATCGACGGCCAAAGCCTTGCCGACCTCATGATCGAGCACGGCGTCGGGGTTCGCACCAGCCGCGCGATCGAGTTCAAGCGGCTCGATGAGGACTTTTTTGCTGACGAGCTATAGCCGATGCTATGGATGCAGCGCCCGAGAGCGTGAGCCGCCAAATATTTGAGAGCTGGTTGGCGACCAAAAAGTTCGAGCGGCGCAAAATATTTTATTAGGGCCCATATTGGGGCCATTCGAGAATGATAATAATTATATTATTAATTATCAATGTGTTATACCATATGGCTGGCGGAGGGAGAGCCACTCGGCCACCCCTCCAAACTCGTCACACGGCGCACGCCTTATTACATCAAGACGCGCGCAGGAGCCGCCTCTTTGCCTTGAGCCACGCGGCCGCCCATCGGCACCCGATCTTGGCGCTCGCTGCGCTGCGGCATGCCACCAGCGGGCCGGCACTATAGCGGCGGCTCTGCCGCAGACAACCCGCCGCCGCCGCCGCCAAACCGGCCGAGCCAGCTATCTGCTTATTCATGTTCCTTTTTCAGCGCCACGCCCCCTAGGAAATCCCTGCGCAAAATGAGAAAAAGGGGCACGCCCTGGGCGCCAGGGCCGAGGGGCGCAGGGCTCTTTCCGGGACCGGGATGTCGAGCGATACGTCGGCGCTACAACTTGTGCTCAGCGGCGATCCCGAGCTGTTCGCCATCGTCGTGTTGTCCCTCGAGGTCAGCCTGAGCGCGGTCCTGCTCGCGGCCGTCATCGGCGTGCCGGTCGGCGCCTTCATCGCGCTGACCCGCTTTCCCGGCCGCGAGACGACGATCGTCGTACTCAACGCGCTGATGGGCCTGCCGCCGGTGGTGGTGGGCCTGGCGATCTATCTCCTGCTGTCGCGCTCGGGGCCGCTCGGCGTCTTCGGCCTGTTGTTCACGCCCCTGGCCATGGTGGTCGCGCAGACCGTGCTGGTGGCGCCCATCATCGCCGCCCTCAGCCGGCAGACCATCGAGGACCTCTGGGTCGAATACCGCGACGAGCTCGCCGCCATGAACATCGGCCCGCTCCAGCGTGTCGCCACGCTGATCTGGGACGCCCGCTTCAGCCTGGTCACCTCGCTGCTCGCCGGCTTCGGCCGAGCGGCGGCGGAGGTCGGCGCCATCCTCATCGTCGGCGGCAACATCCAGGATTTCACCCGCACCATGACCACGACGATCGCGCTGGAGACATCGAAGGGCGACCTGCCCTTGGCGATCGGCCTCGGCATGGTGCTGATCTCGATCGTCATGATCATCAATGCGTTGGCCTGGGGCGCGCGCCGCGCCGGCGAACGCTACGCGGGATGACGATGATGCGCGCGCCCGCCGCCGACCTGCCGGTGACCCTCGAAGACGTCTCGATCATCGCCCGCAACGTGACGATCCTCGACCGGGTGCGGCTCTCGCTCTCAGCCCGGTCCGCCCACCGTGCTGATCGGGCCGAACGGCTCCGGCAAGACGACGCTGCTGCGCGTCGCCATGGGGCTGCTGCCGCCAAGCCGCGGCCGCGTCACCTGGGGCGGGCGCGAGCACGTGCCGCCGACGCGGCGCGCCATCCTGTTCCAACGCCCGGCGATGCTCAGACGCAGCGCCGGCGGCAATATCCGCTACGCGCTGGCGGCAGCCGGCGTGCCGCGCAACAAACGCGCCGCCCGGGTCGACGCCCTGCTCAAAGAAGTGGGCCTCGCCGGCCTGGCGCGGCGGCCGGCGCGGCGGCTCTCCGGCGGCGAGCAGCAGCGCTTCGCGCTCGCGCGCGCGCTGGCGCTCGATCCCGCCGTGTTGTTTCTCGACGAACCCACCGCCAGCCTCGATCCTGCCGCCACAAAGTCGATCGAGGACATCGTGCGCAGCATCACCGCGCGCGGCGTCAAGGTGGTGATGTCGACCCACGATCTCGGCCAGGCCCGGCGACTGGCCGGCGAGATCGTGTTTCTGCACCGGGGCCGGCTGATCGAGCACAGCCCGGCCGAAACGTTCTTCGCCGCGCCGCAAAGCCAAGAAGCGCACAAATTCATCGCCGGCGAATTGCTGGTGTGAGTGGAGCCCCGCGCCGATGGGCGTATGGGCTCAAAATAGTGGACCACGAGGAGGAGAGACATGCTCAACCACCGCTACCTGACCGCCGCCGCCGCACTCGGCGCCATCGTACTCGCCGCACCGCCGAGCTTCGCGCAGGACAAGTCGATCGTCGTTGCCTCGACCACCTCGACCCGCGACTCCGGCCTGTTCAATTACCTGCTGCCCAAGTTCAAGGCCAAGACCGGCATCACCGTCAAAGTGGTGGCGCAGGGTACCGGCAAGGCGCTCGACACCGGCCGGCGTTGCGACGCCGACGTATTGTTCGTGCACGCCAAGGCGGCGGAAGAGAAGTTCGTCAAGGAGGGCTATGGCGGCCCGCGCCATCCGGTGATGTACAACGACTTCGTCGTCGTCGGCCCCAAGAGCGATCCCGCCGGCATCAAGGGCATGAAGGACGTCGGCAAAGCGATGACCACCATCATGAACAAGAAGGCCGACTTCATCTCGCGCGGCGACAACTCCGGCACCAACAAGGCCGAGCTCAGGATCTGGAAGGCGTCGGGCATCGACATCGCCAAGAAAAAGGGCCCCTGGTACAAAGCCATCGGCCAGGGCATGGGCGCCACGCTGAACACGGCGGCGGCCTCCAACGCCTACACGCTGACCGACCGCGCCACCTGGATCCACTTCAAGAACAAGCAGAACCTCGTGATCGAGGTGGAAGGCGACAAGCGCCTGTTCAATCAGTACGGCGTGTTCCTGGTGAACCCGAAGCGCTGCCCGCATGTGAAGGTCGATCTCGGCAAGGCGTTCATCGACTACCTGATCTCGCCGGAAGGCCAGAAGGTGATCAAGGGCTACAAGGTCGACGGCCAGGAGCTGTTCTATCCGGACGCCGACAATCCGAATGCGTGATGTCTGACGTTGCTGTCGTCGCCCGCGAAAGCGGGCGACCCAGTAACCCCGGCGTTTACTGGATGCCCCGCCTCCGCGGGGCATGACATCCGAAATATGACCGCTTCCACGCCCCTCCGCCTCTTCGCCGCCGGCAGCCTGAAGGACGCGCTGAGCGAGGTGGCGGCGGCGTTCGAGGCTACGGGCGGCAACAAGGTAGAGGGCCGCTTCGGGCCCTCCGGCCTGCTCAAGGACGAAATCGCCGGCGGCGCAAGCGCGGATGTCTTCGCCTCCGCCAACATGGCGCATCCGCAGGCGCTGCACGATGCGGGCATCGCCGCGCCCGTCATCCGCTTCGCCCGCAACACCTTGTGCGCGCTGGTGCGGCCGGGGTTGCAGGCCGGCAGCGACTGACGCCTGCTCGATTGCATGCTCGATCCGGCGGTCAAGCTCGCCACCTCGACGCCGAAGGCCGACCCGTCCGGCGACTACGCGTTCGACGTCTTGCGCAAGGCCGACCCATGCGCCCGGGCGCGCGGGCGGCGCTGGAGGGCAAAGCGCGCAAGCTCACCGGCGGCGCGACCAGCATTCCGCCACCCGCCGGCCGCAGCCCCTATGGCTGGCACGTGGCGGAAGGACGCGCCGACATCTTCCTGACATACCGCACCAATGCGCTGGCCGCCCTTGCGCAATATCCCAAACAGCAGATGATAGCGCTGCCCGCCGCGCTGGCCGTGGGCGCCGACTACGGGCTGACGGTGATGACCGCGGCGCCGGAAGCCGCGCAACGTTTCGCCGCCTTTATTGTTTCTGATCAAGGTCAGGAAATCCTGGCGCGGCATGGTTTTGCCGCAGCAGCAACCTGACTCCGCTGTCATCGTCCGCGACAACGGACGATCCGGTAAGCCGGTGTTACATTATCGTCGACGCCAGGCGTACCGGATGCCCCGCCTTCGCGGGGCACGACAGCTCTACAGAAAGGAGCACGTCATGAAACTCAGCGCGCGCAATCAGCTCAAGGGCAAGGTCGTCGACGTGAAGAAGGGCGCGACCACCGCTCATGTGCGCATCGACATCGGCGGCGGCAACATCGTCACCGCCTCGATCACCAACGAGTCGGCCGACGAATTGGGGCTCGCCGCCGGCAAGACAGCTTACGCGATCATCAAGGCCAGCAACGTGATGGTGGGAGTGGAGTAGTTCTCCCTCTCCCCGCTTGCGGGTAGAGGGTCGGGGTGAGGGGCTGTTTCCAAATGCTCAGAGCCGCTGTAATGCCCCCTCACCCGACCCGCCTTCGCTCCGCTCCAGCGGGCCGACCTCTCCCCGCACGCGGGGAGAGGTAAAGCAAAGGCGCCGCCCATGCCCCTCTCTCGCCGCACATTCCTCGCCGCCACGTCAGCCGCCGTGCTGGCGCCGCGGCTTGCGCATGCCGCCGGCGTCAGCGACGCCACCGGACGCACGCTGCCGATCCCGGCGAAAGTCGACGCGCGTGTTTCCCGCCGGCCCGCCGGCCGCCATCCTGCTCTACACGCTGGCGCCCGACCTCCTGCTCGGCTGGCCGCGCGCCAACCGCGCGGAAGAATGCGCCTATATGCTGCCGGACGTGTGCGCGCGGCCGGAAGCTCGGCCGCCTCACCGGCCGCGGCAACACCGCCAATCTCGAAACGGTGATCGCGCTCAAGCCCAACCTCATTCTCGACGTCGGCTCGACGCGGGCCACCTTCGTCTCGCTGGCAAAGCGCGTGCAGGCGCAGACCGGCATCCCCTACGCGCTGCTCGACGGCCGCTTCGACGCCATACCCGCCACCTATCGCAAGCTCGGCGAACTGGTGCACCGGGAAAGCGACGCCAAGAAGCTGGCCGATTATGCCGAGCACACTTTGAAGACGATTACCGGACGCATCGCCGACATCCCGACCGACAAACGCCCGCGCGTCTATTACGCGCGCGGCCCGCGCGGGCTGGTCACCGGCCTCGGCGGCTCGATCAATGTGGAGACGATCGAGATGCTGGCGCGGAACGTCGCCGGCGGCACCCATGGCGGGCTTGCCAATGTCTCGATCGAGCAGGTGCTGTTGTGGAATCCGGACGTGATCGTGACCATCGATCAGGACTTCGCCACCAATGTGCGCAGCGATCCCGGCTGGGCCGCGCTTGCCGCCGTGCGCGCCGGCCGCGTGCACCTATCGCCCAAGATGCCGTTCGGCTGGGTCGACTTCCCGCCCTCGGTCAACCGGCTGATCGGGCTGTGGTGGCTGGCGAAGATTTTTATCCTGACCGCTTCCCCGAAGACATGACCAAGCTGACGCGCGACTTCTACACGCTGTTCTACCACCGCACGCCGACGACCGAGCAGATCGATCATGTGCTGGCGGGGAGAGGTTGACAGATCGCGGGCGCAGTCGCTTGCTTACCTCTCCCCGCGGGCGGGGAGAGGTCGGCCGGCGCAGCCGGCCGGGTGAGGGGGCGCAGCCAAATGCGCAAAGCCAAGACCGATCACACCAGACGTTCGCGAACGCTTCGTGGACAATCGACTGACGCAGAAAGCAAACTCTGGAATCGGCTCCGGTCTCGGTCGCTGTGCGGGTGCAAGTTCGTTCGCCAGGAGCCGATTGGTCCATACACCGTTGACTTTGTATGTCGGGAGCACCGCCTCGTCGTAGAGGTGGATGGCGGTGAGCATGCGCAGAGCAATCAGGACGATAATCGAGACCGCTGGCTCGGAAATCACCAATACCGCGTTCTGAGATTTTGGAATAACGATGTCATCCACAACATCGACGGCGTCCTCGAAACGGTTGCAATGTCATTGAGCGCGGCTGCGCCCCCTCACCCGACCGACCCGCGCGAAGCGCGGGCCGGTCGACCTCTCCCCGCAAGCGGGGAGAGGTAAAGTGCGCTCCGCCCTGCCCGGCCTGGCGATTGCGATCGCGGTGCTGATCGCGGGACTGGTGCTTGCCTTCACGGTTGGGCGCTATCCCGTGTCATTGGGCGATCTCATCGCTGTGCTGTTGGCGAAAGCGACCGGACAGGCGCCGCATGTTTCGGATGCGGTGCAGAGCGTGATCCTGCAGGTGCGTGGGCCCCGCGTGCTCGCCGCGGTGATGGTCGGCGGCGCGCTCGCGGTCGCCGGCACCGCGTTTCAGGGCCTGTTTCGCAATCCGCTGGTCTCGCCCGACATTCTCGGCGCCAGCTCCGGCGCCGCGCTCGGCGCGGTGATCGGCATTTTCTTTTCGCTCGGCGTGTTCGCCATTCAAGGGCTCGCCTTCGTCGGCGGGCTGATCGCGGTCGCCGCCGTCTATCTGATCGGCTCGATGGTGCGGGCGCGCGATCCGATCCTGGTGCTGGTCCTGACGGGCGTCGTGGTCGGCGCCCTGCTCGGTGCCGGCGTCGGCCTCGTCAAATATCTGGCCGACCCTTACAACCAGCTTCCGGCCATGACCTTCTGGCTGCTCGGCAGCTTGGCCGCAACCGACACCAACGATCTGCTGCCGCTGTTCGGGCCGATCGCGCTCGGCGCTGCGGTGCTGATCGCCTTGCGCTGGCGCATGAACGTGATGTCGCTGCCGGAAGAAGAAGCGCGCGCGCTCGGCGTTTCCACCGGACCCTTGCGCATCGCCATTGTGGCCGCCGCGACATTGGTGACGTCGGCAAGCGTCGCCACCGCCGGCATCATCGGCTGGGTCGGCCTCGTGGTGCCGCATCTTGCGCGCTCGCTGGTCGGGCCCGACTTTGCGCGGCTGATGCCGGCGGCCGCGATCCTGGGCGGCGGCTATCTGCTGTTGATCGACACGCTGGCGCGCACGGCGGCGAGCGTGGAAATCCCGCTCGGCATTCTGACCGCGGTGGTCGGCACGCCGTTTTTCATCTGGCTCCTCGCGCACATGCAGAGGAACTGGTCGTGAGGGGGGATCCTGTTTGCCGCGTGCCTGCGCAACACTCCGCTGTCATCGTCCGCGAAAGCGGACGATCCGGTAGCCCCTGCGATGCAGCCGCGCGCGAGCATACGACACGCCTGCGTTTACTGGATCACCCGCCTTCGCGGGTGATGACCGCAGAAAATGTTGCGCGGGTGATGTCAGCCGAGAGCGTTGCGGCGGAAGTTCCATGAAACTCTCCGGCCATGACCTCACCATCGGCTACAGCGACCACACGGTGGGGCGCGGGCTCGATGTCGCCTTCGAGACCGGCGAGGTGCTGGCGCTGCTCGGCCCCAACGGCGGCGGCAAGACCACGCTGTTGAAGACGCTGCTCGGGCTGCTTAGGGCCAAGGCCGGCATGGTGAGGCTTGGCGACAGGCCGCTTGACGATTACGGCATCGCGGAGCGCGCGCGCATCATCGCCTATGTGCCGCAGGTCCATATCGGCACGTTCGCCTTTACGGTGGAGACGGTGGTGCTGATGGGCCGCAGCGCGCACGGCAACCTGTTCAGCCGGCCGAGCGCGCATGACCGTGAGGTCGCGCATGCGGCGCTCGAGCGCTTCAACATCGCGCGCTTGTCGCAACGGCCCTACACTCAAATTTCAGGCGGCGAACGGCAGCTCGTTTTGCTGGCGCGCGCGCTGGCGCAGGAACCGCAATTCATCGTGTTGGATGAGCCCACCGCCAGCCTCGACTTCGGCAACCAGGGCAAGGTGATCGCCGAGATCAAGGCGCTGGCCGCCTCCGGCCACGGCGTCTTGTTCACGACCCACGACCCCAATCACGCGCTGCGCGCCGCCGACCGCGCCTTCCTGTTGCGCGAGGGCACCCGCATCGCCGAGGGGCCGGTCAAGGGCGTGCTCAACCGCGAAAAGCTGGAGGCGCTCTATGGCGCGCCGGTGGAGCGGCTGGTCGACCCGGAAACCGGGGCGGTGGCGTTTTTGCCGGGGTGAATCGGTTCAGCGCCGCTCGTTGCTGGCAAGCTGCAGGCGATGATCCTGGGCCCGCTTCAGCCGTTCCAAGGCCTCTTTGGCCTGGGCGTGCAGATTGTCGAAATCGATGGGCGCGGCGGCGACCGGGGTGGCCGGGACAACCGCGACGGCCGGCGCGGCCGTTTGCAGCGGCGGCAGAGGCTTGGCGTGGAAAACCGGCCCGAATTGCCAGGCCAGCACAACGATCAAAGCCAGAACGTACCGCATGACGTGCCCCGTTTTCTTGTCCGACACCCATGAGACGCCTGGGCGCCGTCTCCGGTTCAAAGGAAACGCGGAAATGGGAGGCGGGGTTCCAGGGCCCACCAAACGGCCTCTTTTGGCCCTGGATCGCCTGGCCGGATCGCCAATTTTGGCGCATTGGGCACGAATTCCGGCGATTACATCATCCACCCCGACCAGGATGGCCGGCTGACCGGCACCCGACCGCATAGACGACCGGAGGCCCCCGCGAAGCGCAAAACGCCGTCACCCCGCCGACGCGAAGCCGACCTCCGGTGCACGGACATCAGCTCCCCGTCGGCGGGACGGTGACTATTCGCAGTATTTGCAAGGCGGGAAGGTGCGGCTGTACACCGGCTGCGCCAGGAACTTGGCCTTGTCGTAGTGCCAGAATTCGCTCACGGCCGGATAGGTCTTGATCACCGTATTCCAGAGCTCGGCCTTCGGATAACCGAACATCTTCTTTTTCTCGACCTTCTTGATGTAGATATTTTGGATCGGGCTCTTGGTCGACAGATCGAGCCGCACCGGTCCGCGCGGCGCGTCGAGCTTGATGCTCGCCATGGTCTTGATGAATTCGACCGGTCCCGGATATTTGCCGTGATGCTTGGCAAGCGTCAGATCGATCCATCGGGCGGCCGTGTAATTCGACTCGGAATAGTAGGACGGCACCTTGCCGAACTTGGCGCGGTATTCCTTGACGAACGCTTCGTTTTCCGGCGTTTGCAGGGCCGCGCTATATTGCAGCGCCGACACGTCGCCGATCACCTCATCGCCCATGAAAGGCAGGGCGAACTCATCGTAGCTCGTGCCGCCGCCGACGATCGGCTTTTTGTTGCCCGAAGCGCGCAACTGCTTGGGAAACTGCAACGACATCGGGCCGACCATCAGGGTGAAGATGGCGTCGATGTTGCTCTTGAGCGTCGGAATATAGGGCCCGAAATCCTTGGTGCCGATCGGCACCCAGATCTTCTGCACGATCTTGCCGCCGCAATCTTCGAAGCTCTGCTGAAAGCCGCCGAGCTGTTCGTAGCCGAAGGCGTAATCGGCGGCGATGGCGGCGATGCGCTTGTAGCCCTGGTCGCAGGCCCACTGGCCGAGCGGATGATTGGGCTGCGAAGGCACCCAGCCCGACAGCACGAGGTAGGGATATTTCTTGACCTGCCGCTGCGCGAGATCGTCGGCGGTGGAGACCGTGCCCATGTAGAGCGTCTTGTATTCGGTCGAGACCGGCGCGAGCGCGTAGGCGGACGAGGCGAGCACGGCGCCGACCAGCATGTCGACCTTATCCTGAAGGATGAGCTTCTTCGCCTTGGCGACGTCGACGTCGGGCTTGCCCTGGTCGTCTTCGACGATGAACTTGACCTTGGCGCCGCCAAGGCGGCCGCCGTGGTCGTCCAGGTACATGCGGAAACCGTTGACCATGTCGGTGCCGAGCTGCGTGAAAATACCGGTGCGCGGCGCCAGGAACCCGATTTTGACTTCTTGCGCTTGCGCCGACGACGGCCCGCCGAGTACACAGGCTGCCGCAAGACACAGCAGCGAAAGCACGCGCCAATGAACGCCTTTCATCATTCCCTCCCATATGGGCCGTAAACGGCCGTTTGCATTATTCTGTTTCGTTCGACCACAGCACTCAGAGAAACCCAGACCGCGCCGTCTTGCGCCGGGATGTCACCGCGCGGATCGCGCGCAGATCCCTACTTCGGCGCCAGCGGCACTAGCGAATACCGCGGATCGGCGGCCAGCACTTCGGCGACCGGAAGCCCGAGCTCCTTGCGCACGATATTGGTGCCGAGCACCAGTGCGACGGTCTTGTAGAAAGCATGTCGTCGGCTCATGCCCTCGCGGCCCATGCCGCAGTCCGACGAGATCACCAGCCGTTCGGGCGGGATGTATTTCAGCGTGGCGCGCAGGGCGGCCGCGATCTCCTCCGGGCTTTCGACCTGCAGGATATGGTGGTCGATGACGCCGATGGCGATCTTCTTCTCGGTGATCTCTTTGCCGATCGCTTCGAGATCCATATAACCGGAGCTTGCCGCCTCGAAGGTGATCACGTCGGCATCCACCGTGTTGTAGGTCTCCAACGACGGCCGGTAGCTGATGTTCTTGTCGAACATCTTCTGCTGCGAAGGGTTGCCCCAGCAGGAATGCGCCCAGACCTCCGTCTTGGCGCGCAGCCCTTTCACGGTGCGATTGAAGACCTCGACCATCAGCTCCGGGGTGATCACCTTGTCCTGCACCTTGCGCGCGGCGATCATGTGGATCTGCGGCTCCTCGATCTGAATCACCGGGCAGCCGGCGTCGGCGAGCGCGTGGTATTCCTCGTTGAAGGCGTCGGCGATCGCGAGCACGCGATCGGGCACGCTCTTGTAATGGCGATCCTGCAAGGCGAATGCGAGCAACTCCGCGGAGATCGCGCCGAATTTGACCGGCTTCCTGGTCATGCGCTGCGCGGTTTTCCACATTTCAGCGTATTGCAGATTGCCGCGGCCGATCGGACCCGTGATCACCGGCATCACGCGCGACTCGAGATAGTCGTGCAGGATATGACCGCGCGGAAACCACACGCCGCCACGACCGGCCGGTGTCGGGACCTGCTCGTCGAGCTCGACGCCCGACATGTGATTTGCCGGATAGGCCGCCCAACTCTGGCCACCGACATCGTCGTCGAACCGGCAATCGCCGTCGGTCACGATGTCGAGGCCGGCAAGCTCCTGGTCGCGGAGGTAGCAGCCCAGCGCGTCCTCGTACTGCTCGCGGAAATGACGCGTCACCATGGCCTCGAGGAAATGGCGCTTGCCGAGATTTTCCGTGTACCAGCTCGGCCGCGGCAGCGAGCCGGTGATGGTCGTCGGCAGCATCAGATCTTTGGTGGCGCGAAACATTAACGTTGCCTCCCCGTGGCGTCGATGGCGCCTTATGCCCGGCCTTTGCGGCTCGTCGCCTTGATCCCCATATTAGAAGAACGGCGATGCGCAAGTGAAGCATTGCAAGCCGTCCGCGCGTTTTTTCATCTTGCCCACTACAGTGGGCAGAGTTTCTGCTATGATGGGCCATGGATAAAACGACCGATAGCTACATCATCAAGCCCGACCCCGCCGATCCGCGGCTGACCGAGCGGGTCGGCGGCATCGACCAGACCGGGGCGCGCATCGAAACCTCGGTGACGGTCGAGCGCGCGCTGACGATCTTCCTCAATGGGCAGGAGATCGTCACCGCCATGACCATCAGCGACTACCCCGAGTATCTGGCGGTCGGCTATTTGCTCAACCAGAACATGCTGCTGCCGGACGACGAGGTGACCGGCGTCGATTACGACGAAGAGCTGTCGGTCGTCGTGGTGCGTACAAAACGCAAGACCAACTATGAGCAGAAGCTGCAGAAGAAGGTGCAGACCTCGGGCTGCGCGCAAGGCACCGTCTTCGGCGACCTGATGGAAGCGCTCGACAATGTCGCGCTGCCCGACGCGCCCTTGCGCACCTCGTGGCTCTATGCGCTGACCCACCGGATCAACACCACGCCGTCGCTTTATCTGGAAGCCGGCGCCATCCACGGCTGCGTGCTGGCGCGCGAAGACAAGCCGTTGGTCTATATGGAAGACGTCGGCCGCCATAACGCGGTCGACAAGATCGCCGGCTGGATGTTCAAGGAGAAGGTGCCGGCGGCCGACAAGATATTCTATACCACCGGGCGGCTCACCTCGGAGATGGTCATCAAGACGGTGCGGATGGGCATTCCGATCTTGATCTCGCGCTCGGGCTTCACCGCCTGGGGCGTGGACTTGGCGCGCAAGGCGAACCTCACGCTGATCGGGCGCGCCCGCGGCAAGCGCTTCATCGCGCTCGCCGGCGAACAGCGCATCGTGTTCGACCAGGACCTCAGCTTTGTCGAAGAAGAAAGCGCCAAGCACCGGCGCAAGGCGGCGGTGGGTGATGAGTAAGTTGTTTCGTGCAAGCGCGAGGTACACTCGCTTTCCCTCTCCCCTGGGGGGAGAGGGTGCCCGAGCGAAGCAAGGGCGGGTGAGGGGGCGAGTGCTTCACGAGAGTCACTTTCCCCCTCACCCGGCTCGCGCTCGCTATCGCTCCGCGCTCGCCACCCTCTCCCCCCAGGGGAGAGGGAGAGAGAGTTCGCTGCACCTGCTCGTCTCCATCAATTGCCCCGCATGAACCCACCCGTTCCTCCCACTCTCGGCCTCGTGCTCGCCGGCGGCCTCGCGCGCCGCATGGGCGGCGGCGACAAGGCATCGACTCGCGATCGGCGGCGTCACCATCCTCGACCGCGTGCTGGCGACGCTGTCGGCGCAATGCACCGACATCATCATCAACGCCAATGGCGATCCGGAGCGCTTCGCCGACACCGGCTGTACCGTGGTGCCCGACAACGTGCCCGACTATCCGGGCCCGCTCGCCGGCATCCTTGCCGGGCTCGATTGGCTGGCGGCGGAAGACAATGGCGTCGAATGGATCGTCAGCGTACCGGGCGACTGCCCGTTCCTGCCCGACGATCTGGTGGAGCGGCTGCATCAAGCGCGGCGGGCAATGGGCGCCGGCGTGCCGCTTGCCTGCGCGCGTTCCGGCGAATGGCGCCATCCGGTCGTGGGTCTGTGGCCCCTGGCGCTACGCGCGGATCTGCGCAAAGCGCTGGTCGACGAGGACCTGCGCAAGATCGAGGTGTGGACGGCGCGGCATGGTATCGCAGTGGCGGATTGGCCGGCGGAGCCGGTCGACCCGTTCTTCAACGTCAACACGCCCGAGGACGCCGCCAAGGCCGAGCGCATTGCACTGCAGCACGCGGGTGGCTGAAGCTTAACCTTTTGCAGCTTGACCGCCCGCGCGGCTCGCCCCAATTTATAGTCACAAGCTATGGGTATGGGATAGGAGCCGGAGCCATGAAAACATTCATTGTCGCCTGCGTTACGGCCATCGTCATCGCGGTGATCGGCGTGTTCGTGCTCGACGGCCTGCAGGAGCCGGTGCAGAAGGCTTACTCGACACAATACGTGCGGTTGGGCGCGTAAGGCGTCAGCCCATCAGCGCCGCGTACGACAAAAAGCCGACGCGGCTGCCGGGTTCGATGCTGGTTACGCCCTCGGGCAATTCGAGCAGGCCGTCGGTTTCGGTCAGCGACGTCAGGATGCCGGCGCCGTCCTGCGGATGTTTGACCGCCTCGATCTCGCCGTCGGCGGCGCGATGCAGCGCCACCCGCACATATTCGCGGCGATCCTTCTTTTTCCTGTAGGCGAAGGCGCTGCGCACCGGCAGCGCCACCAGCTCCTGCGGCCGCGCGCCTGAGAGCCTTCGCAGCAGCGTCTTGACCACGCGCACAAAGGTGACGAACACGGCAACCGGGTTGCCCGGCAGGCCGACGAAGGCGGCGCGGTGCGAAGGATCGGCGCCGCGGATCACGCCCATGGCCACCGGCCGGCCCGGCTTGATGGCGATGCGCCAGAACACCAGGCTGCCGATGCGCTCGACCGCGCTGCGCACGTGGTCGGCTTCGCCGGTCGATACGCCGCCGGTGGTAATGACGAGATCATGGCCGGCGGCCGCGTGTTCAAGTGCGCGCGTCAGCGTCTCGGGCTGGTCGGGCAGGATGCCGAGATCGGTCACCACCGCACCGAGCCGTTCCAACAATTCGCAGAGCAGATAACGGTTGGCGTCGAAGATGGCGGCGCCACCACGCGGCGCGCCCGGCTCGATCACCTCGTCGCCGGTGGAAAAGATCGCGACCCGCAAGCGCCGCCGCACATCGATGTGCGTGATGCCGAGCGCGGCGGCAAGCGCCACATGCTGCGCCTCCAGCACCGTGCCGGCCGGCAACACCAACTGGCCGGCGGGCACGTCTTCTCCGGCAAGCCGCCGGTTGGCGCCGCGCTTCAAGCCGCTCGGCACGGTCACGCGGTCGTCCTCGGCCGTCACGTCTTCCTGCATGAACACGGTGTCGGCACCGGCCGGCATGGGCGCGCCGGTGAAGATACGGATGGCTTCGCTCGATGCCGAGCGATTGATCGGCGCGCGCGCCGGCGGTGAGACGGCCGGCAACGCGCAGCGTCGTGTCGCCATCCGCGTGCAGATCGACGTGGCGCACCGCATAGCCGTCAACGGCCGAATTATCGAACGGCGGCAAGCTGACCGGCGCCATCACGTCGGCCGCGGTCACGCGTCCGCGCGCGCCGCGCAGCGGCACCCGCTCGGTCTCGGCGACCGGCACGATGCGCTCGCCGATCAACCGCTCCATCTCCTCGAGCCGCAACAGCGGGCCGGAGAAAGCGAAGCAGTCGTCGGTCAATTGCGCCATCAGCCATTCCCTTCGGAATCACGCGCTCCTGGCCAGGACCAAGTCCCTCACCGACACCGCGTGCTTGATCGAGAGATCGGCGATCCGCTCGATGTCGTTGAGATCGACCACCGGCACATGCGCGCCCGGCAGTGGGAGGTCGGACGCGATCGCCACGATATGCGGATCCTCCGGATGGATCAGCGGCTTGTCGTTGGCGGCGCGATGGACTTCCACTTTGGGAAAGGCATCGCGCTTGTAGCCTTCCACCAGCACCAGGTCGACCGGCGACATTTTGCCGACCAGTTCCGGCAAATCCCACTCCGGCTCGCCGCGCAATTCGTGCAGGATGGCGAAACGCTTGGCGGAGCTCACCACCACCTCGGTGGCGCCGGCGGTACGGTGGAAGAACGAATCCTTGCCCGGCTGGTCGAGATCGAAGCCGTGATGAGCGTGCTTGAGCGTGGAAACCTTCAAGCCTCGCGCGATCAGGCACGGAATGAGCTTCTTGATGAGGGTGGTTTTGCCCGAGCCGCTCCAGCCGGCGAGACCGATGATACGCATGGGGTTCATATAGGGCCGAAACTCCCGACATTGTACCGCCACCTATAGCACATAGGAGACTGGACAGCCTCACCTCCGGCAAACTACGAGATTGCCGGCGGGGGCGGATGCGGGCAAATTTTCGCAAGTCTGGCGATGTCCCACGAGCGAGAGGTGTGAAATGGCGCAGGCTTCGGCGTGGTCGCGGCGCGAGGTGTGGACCCGCAAGCTGCTGTATCCCGGGCACACCTTTCCGACCGCCATCGCGCCGGTCGTGGTCGGCATCGGGCTAGCCCATCACGACCACGTGCTCGCCGCCGGACCCGCGCTGCTCGCCTTCTTCGCCGGCTGGCTGGTTCAGTTCGCCGGCGTGGTCACCGACAATTACACCAACCTGATCCGCCAGCCCGACGATCATGAGCATCCCGAGCTGGTGCAGGCGGTCCAGACGGGGCTGCTTTCGCTCCCTTTTCTGCGCGGCACGCTTCTGGCGAGCTACGGCCTTGCCGTGCTGATCGGCCTTGTGCTCACCGCCATCGCCGGCTGGCCGGTAATCGTCATCGGGCTGCTCAGCATCCTGGCGAGCTGGGCCTATTCCGCCGGACCCTGGCCGTTCGGGCGGTACGGCTTCGCCGACCCGCTGTTCTTTCTGTTCTTCGGCACGGTGTCGGTGATCGGCACCTATTACGTGCAGGCGGCGGTGGTACTGGGGCCCGCGAACTGGCGCGCGGCGCTGCCATTCGCGGCGGTGGCCGTCAGCCTGCCGATCGGCGCGCTGATCACCAACATTCTGATCATCGATGACATTCGTGATCGTGAATTCGACGTGGTCAAGGGCAAGAACACCATCGCCGTGCGCTTCGGCAAGGGCTGGAGCCGGGCCGAATTCGCCTGCCTGCTCGCCTTCGCATACCTGACCCCGTTCTGGCTGTGGCTTAGTCTGGGCTTCAGCGCATGGGTGCTGCTGCCGCTGATCACGTTGCCGCTAGCCTTGATGGTCACCTATGCGGTGTGGACGCGCGACCGCTTCGCCGAACTGGTGCCGATGACGCCGCGGATGGCGATGCTCACGGTCGCTTTTGCCGTTTGCCTCGCCGCCGGTATCGCGGTGGGTGGCTGATAATTCGGCTGCATTGATATGAATCAATCGCGTCGAATTCCTGTTAATTATTTTTATTTGGATTCGAAGGCACGATCGTTCTAGGTTCGCGTGCGGTGCGCCGCACCGCTTGTCGTGAGGAGCTGATGGCGACGCGCACACGCTGGCTGTTGTTGCTGCTCGTCCTGATCGTCGGCGGCTTTCTCGGCGCCGGCGCGGTGATCGGCAGCGACTTTGTCAACCGCTATACGTCCACCGACGCCTTCTGCACTTCCTGCCACAGCATGGCGTTCGTCGGTAACGACCCGCATTTCATCCAGTCGGCACACCGCAGCACCAATCTCGGCGTGCGACCGAACTGCGGCGACTGCCACATCGTCAAGACCAACTGGTTCGACGAGACCTGGGACCACGTCTCCTCCGGTCTCCACGACACCATCGCCGAGTACACGCATAACTACAGCGACCCCAAGATCTGGGCGGAGCGCCGCGTCGCGCTCGCGCACGAAGTGCGCGAGACCATGCGTGCGCAGGACAGCGTCACCTGCCGCTCATGTCATGACGCCGCCGCCATCCACCCGACCAGCCAGCGCGGCCAGGCCGCGCACGCGCTGATGCGCGAGGGCCGCATGACCTGCATCGATTGCCATTTCAATCTCGTGCATGCCCCGGTGCCACCGACGATGACCTTCATCCGCGGATCGGGCATCAGCCGGGGGACGAAATAGCCAAGTGCGATACGCACTGAGGAGAATGCGATGAGCAATCGAGGCCGGATGTCGAAAATCCTTGCCGCCGCGCTCCTGGCCGGCGGCCTTTCGGCGGCTGCCCTGGTTATGGCGCCGCAATTGCGCGCACAAACGCCGCCAGGGGGCGCTCCTGCGCCGGCCGCCGCCGCACCCGCGGCGCCACCCGGCATGATTTCGACCACCCAGGTCCCGTTCTACGCCGACTGGGCGTCATCGGCCCATGCCGACCACAAGGCCGAGCCGTTCAACCATTGGAACAAGGAAGGCGTCATCCCGGCAGAATGCGCGCGCTGCCATTCCACCATCGGTTTCCGCGACTATGTCGGCGCCGACGGCTCGACGCCGTTCAAGGTCGATCATCCGGCCCCGGTCGGCACGGTGATCACCTGCGTCGCCTGCCACAACGACAAGACCGTCAGGCTGAGCAAGGTCATCTTTCCGTCGGACATCACGGTCGACCACCTGGGGCCGGACGCGCGCTGCATGACCTGCCACCAGGGCCGCGAATCCACCGCCAGCGTCAACAAGGCGCTCGCCGGCATTCCCGACGACCAGGTCGCACCCAAGCTCGACTTCATCAACGTGCATTACTTCGCGGCCGGCGCCACCCTTTACGGCAACCAGGTGAAGGTGGGCTATCAATATCCCGGCAAGAAATACGTCGGGCGTTTCGAGCACAGGGCGCCCTACACCACCTGCACCGCGTGTCACGCGACCCACACACTCGCGGTCAAGGTCGATGACTGCGCCGCCTGCCACAAGGAGGTCACCGACAAGGCCTCGCTACACCTGATCCGCGCCGACAAGATCGACCGCGACGGCACCGGTAACCTCAACGAGGGCGTGGCGCAGCAGATCGACCGTCTGCGCGGCATGCTGCTCGCCGCCATCCAGGAATACGCCAAGCAGGTGGTCAAGAAACCGGTCGTCCATTCGGCGGCCGACTTCCCCTACTTCTTCGTCGACACCAACGGCGACGGCAAGCCCGACAAGGCGGAGACCAAGTTCCCCAACCGCTACAAGGCCTGGACGCCGCGCATGATGAAAGCGGCCTATAACTACCAGTTCGTCACCAAGGACCCCGGCGCCTTCGCGCACAATCCGAACTACGTGACCGAGCTGCTGCACGACTCGATCGCCGACCTCGGCGCCAAGGTGAAGGTGGATCTGGGCAAGGCGCAGCGACCGTAGCGGCCACATTCCGAGTGCGGTCAGCCTATTCAGACGTCGTCCCCGCGAAAGCGGGGACCGAGTAAATACCGATATCGTCGTGATTACCGGATCGTCCGCTTGCGCGGACGATGACAGCCGTGGGTGCCGGTCGCGCGCGACCCTCTCGAGCCCCCTTTTCAAACAACTGGCGCAGCCAACGGCTCCGCCGCCCGCGAACAGGGGACACGTTCTGCCCCTGCCGCAGGCAGCGCATCGCCGATGTCGGCTCCGTTAAGACGGCTCCAGCATCGAGACGCCTCCAGACGACGCCCTCAAATGAACCGGACGCGGACATGATAAGCGCGCATAAGTGCGCGGGGATGAGTTTTCGGATGTCTTTTGGTGGCGCGTAGCGAAAAATAAAAAACGCCCGGCGCGAAGGCCGGGCGTTGGTGAGTTTGGGGATCTTTCTGTTTGGAGATCGTTATTCCGCGGGCTGGGTATGGCCGGCCTCGGCGCCATGCGCCTTTTCCTCCTCATACCAGAGCGGATGGTGCTCCTTGGCCCAGTTCTCGTCGACGGTGCCCTGGCTCATCAATTCGTAGGCCCCCTCCATGCCGAGCGTGCCGAGATAGATGTGCGCGAGGATGAGCGCGATAAACAGCACACCGACAATGCCATGGAAGACCTCGGCCAGCTCCATCTCGCCGATGCCCATGCCCCAGGAGAACGGGAAGATCAGCAAGTAGCCGGTTACGATCATGGCCGCGCCGCCCAGCACGATGAACCAGTACAAGAGCTTCTGGCCGCCGTTGAATTTCCAGGCCGGCGCGTGACCGCCGCCCTTGCCCATGCCGCCGCCCATCTTGAACCACTGGATGTCGGCCGCGGTCGGGAAATTCTGCCCGATCCACATCAGGAACATCAGCACCACGCCAAGGGTGAAGGCGAAGCTGAGGAAGTTGTGCGTGTATTTCGCCCATTCCGACCAGGCCGAGAAGGCGTCCGGCCCGAGCCACGGCAGGATCAGCGCGCGCCCGAAGGTGATGTTCAAGCCGGTGATGCCGAGGACGACAAAGGTCGAGGCCGTGAGCCAGTGCACGAAGCGCTCGAAGGCGTTGAAGCGCACGATGGTGCGTCCGGAGCGGCCACCCTCGATCTTCATGGTGCCGCGCCACAGATAGAAGATGATCAGCAGCGCCAGCATGCCGAGGATGGCAATGCCGCCGATCCACTTCATGGTGACCGTATTGAATGTGCGCCAGTCGCGGCCGGCGGGATGAATGAGGTTCGCCGACTTCTTGTCCGGAATGCTCACGTCGCCGCGGATGACGCCGCCCTTGAGCTGTTGCAGGAGCTGCTGCTCGCTGGTTGCCGCGGTCGGCCCGGTCTGCGCAAAGGCCGGCGCTGACGGGATGGCGCTTGCGAGAACGAACGCAAGCGCGAGCGCACCGACAATGAAGCGGATCGTCGCGAAGAGCCTCGCCATGACATCCTCTCCTTTTCTTACCCGTGCATTCTTGTGGTCGAAGAAGATCGGCGGCGAAGGCTTATGCCCGCGCCGCCGCATGGATCAGCTCGCGATCGTTTCGTGATAGGCGGTCTGCCAACCCCAGGCGCCGGAGCCGTAGCCGCGCGTCTTCACGCGCTCCTTGTAGATTTGCGCGATGATCTCGCCGTCGCCGGCGAGCAGCGACTTGGTCGAGCACAGCTCGGCGCAGAGCGGCAGCTTGCCTTCGGCCAGGCGGTTGGCGCCGTATTTCTCATATTCCTCCTTGCTGCCGTCGGCTTCCGGGCCGCCGGCGCAGAAGGTGCATTTGTCCATCTTGCCGCGCGACCCGAAGTTGCCGACCTTTGGATATTGCGGGGCGCCGAACGGGCAGGCGTAGAAGCAATAGCCGCAGCCGATGCACAGATCCTTGTTGTGCAGCACGACCGCGTCCGCCGTGGTGTAGATGCAGTTCACCGGGCAGACCGCCGAGCAAGGCGCGTCGGTGCAGTGCATGCAGGCCATCGACACCGAGCGCTCGCCCGGCTTGCCGTCGTTGAGCGTGACCACGCGGCGGCGGTTGATGCCCCAGGGGACGTCGTTCTCGTTCTTACAGGCTGTGACGCAAGCGTTGCACTCGATGCAACGGTCGGCGTCGCAAAGGAATTTCATACGTGCCATATCGATTCTCCTTTACCGGCGCCTTAGGCCGCCTCGATGCGACACAAGGTGACTTTTGTTTCCTGCATCTGGGTGACGACGTCGTAGCCGTAGGTGCCGTCCATGTTGGACGCTTCACCGAGCACGATCGGGTCGTGACCCTTGGGGTACTTGCCGCGCAGGTCTTTGCCCTGCCAATAGCCGCCGAAGTGGAACGGCATGAACGCGACACCGGCGGCGACGCGCGGGGTGACCATGGCGGAGACCAGTACCTTGCCACCTTCCGGCGAGTGCACCCAGATCTTGCCGCCATCCTTGACGCCGAGCTTGCCGGCGTCGGCCGGGTTGATCTCGCAGAACATGTCCTGCTGCAACTCGGCGAGCCAACTCATCGAGCGCGACTCGTCGCCGCCGCCCTCGTATTCGACCAGACGGCCGGAGGTGAGGATGGTCGGGAACTGCTGCGAGAAATCCTTCTTCTGGATCGACGCGTAGAGCGTCGGCAGCCGGTATTCCTTACGGTCGGAATAGGTCGGATACTTCGCCACCAGATCGCGCCGCGGCGTGTAGAGCGGCTCGCGGTGGATCGGCACCGGGTCCGGGAAGGTCCACACCACGGTGCGGGCCTTGGCGTTGCCGTAGGGCGCGCAGCCGTGCTTGATGGCGACGCGCTGGATGCCGCCGGAGAGATCGACCTTCCAGTTGGTCTTGTCGCCGGCGATCTTCTCGATCGTCGCGGTCTCGGCCGGCGTCAGGTCCTTGTCCCAGCCGAGCTTCTTCAGCATGGCCATGGTGAACTCAGGATAGCCGTCCTTAAGCTCCGAGCCGACCGTGTATGAGCCGTCGGCGAGGATGCTGACGCCGTTATGCTCGACGCCGAAGCGGGCGCGGAACGGAAGGCCGCCCTCGGCCACGGGAATCGAGCTGTCGTAGAGGATGGCCGAGCCCGGATGCTTCATCTCGGGCGTACCCCAGCATGGCCACGGCAGGCCGTAGAACTCGCCGGCGACCGGGCCGCTCTTGCCCCGCAAGGTGGTCGGGTCGAACAGATGCTGGTTGGCCATATGCATCTTCAGCCGCTCCGGCGATTGGCCGGTGTAGCCGATGGTCCACATGCCCCTGTTGTATTCGCGCGTGATGTCCTCGATCAGCGGCTCGTTACCGTTGACCTTGATGTGCTTGGTGAGCTCCTTGTCGAAGCCGAGCTTCTTGGCGAACAGATACATGATCTCGTGGTCGACCTTGCATTCGAACCACGGGTTAAACACCTTGTCGCGCCATTGCAGCGAGCGGTTCGAGGCGGTGACCGAGCCGTAGGTCTCGAACTGCGTCGTCGACGGCAAGAGGTAGATGCCGTCCTTGCGGTCGGGGATGATGGCGGTGAAGGTCGGCACCGGATCCACCACGACCATCAGGTCGAGCTTCTCCATGGCCTTCTTCATTTCCGGTAGGCGGGTCTGCGAGTTGACCGCGTGGCCCCAATACACCATGGCTCGGATGTTGTCGGGCTGGTCGATGTTCTTCTTGTCGTCGAGCACGCCGTCGATCCAGCGCGAGACCGGGATGCCCTTCAATTCCATGAGCTTCTGGGTCGCAAAGCGGCCCTTGATCCAATTGTAGTCGACGTCCCAGACGCGCGCCCAGTGATGCCACGCGCCGGAGGCGAGGCCGTAATAGCCGGGCAGATTGTCCGACAGCACGCACATGTCGGTGGCGCCCTGCACGTTGTCATGGCCGCGGAAAATGTTGGCGCCGCCGCCGGCGACGCCGACATTGCCGAGCGCGAGCTGGAGCACGCAATAGGCGCGGGTGTTGTTGTTGCCGTTGGTGTGCTGGGTGCCGCCCATGCACCAGACCAGCGTGCCGGGCCTGTTCTCATGCAGCATCTTGGCGACGCGCTCGAGCTGCGCGCCGGGTACGCCGGTGACCTTCTCGGTCTCTTCCGGCGTCCACTTCATCACTTCCTTCTCGACCTGATCGAGGCCGTAGACGCGCTGCTTGACGTATTCCTGATCGACCCATTTGTTCTTGAAGATATGGTAGAGGATGCCCCACACCAGCGCGACGTCGGTGCCCGGACGGAAGCGCACGAACTCGTCGGCGTGCGCGGCGGTGCGGGTGAAGCGCGGATCGCAGACGATCAGCTTCGACTTGTTCTTCTCCTTGGCGTGCAGGATGTGCTGCACGGCGACCGGATGCGCCTCGGCCGGATTCGAGCCGAACAGGATCATCGACTTCGAATTGTGCATGTCGTTGAAGGAATTGGTCATGGCGCCGTAGCCCCACGTGTTCGCGACGCCCGCGACCGTGGTGGAATGGCAGATACGCGCCTGATGGTCGCCGTTGTTGGAACCCCAGAGCGCATAGAACTTGCGGAACAGATAGGCCTGCTCGTTCGAGAACTTGGCCGAGCCGAGCCAGTAGACCGAATCGGGACCCGACTTCTTGCGGATCTCCAGCATCTTGTCGCCGATTTCGTTGATGGCGTCTTCCCACTTCACGCGGGTCCACTGGCCATTCACCAGCTTGAGCGGATATTTCAGCCGGCGCTCGCTATGAGCATGCTCGCGCACCGAGGCGCCCTTGGCGCAATGCGAGCCCATGTTGAACGGGCTGTCGTAGCCCGGCTCCTGGCCGACCCAGATGCCGTTCTTCACTTCGGCGATGACGGTGCAGCCGACGGCGCAGTGCGAACAAACCGATTTGATGCGGGTGGCGCCGGCGGTGAGCGGACCGGCCGCGGCGGCATCCGCCTTCGTCACCGTGGCGAGCGGCAGGGCACCGGCCAGCGCCACGCCGCCGGTCAGCAGGCCGGAGCGCGCCAGGAAGGCGCGGCGGTCCATGCCACCACCGGCATTGGCAGCCAGCGTCTGCTGCAGACGTTGTGACCTCGCGTTGCCACTCGACTTTTTCCTGAGCATGTCTTCCTCCTGAAGCGGATCGGCGCAGCACGGACCGGCGCGCGGGCGATGACGGGATGGCGGTCAGAAGCGGGCGAGACGGTAGTAGGTCTTCACCTCTTCGGATTCGCGATAGCCGTTGTGCTGCGGCTTGGGCGCTTCCTTTGCGACGGCGACGGTGCCGCCGGACGCGGCGGCTGCACCGGCAGCGCCAAGTGCCAGACCGGCCCCGGTCAGAAGACGACGGCGATCGATCTGGGGCGACCGTTCTTTCTCTTTGTGCATTAGGTCAGTCCTCCGGCTGAAACGCGAGCGTGCCGCGCGGCTCACCGGCCGCGCATCGCGCTGTGGAATTGGTGTGAAGAGTGGCGGCAACGACGCGAATTACAGGCCGCGGCGCGCGAAAACGTCGCGCGCAAGAGCACATCGCGTGCAGCGGTCCTGAAAATCATCAGTTCCTTCCCCTCGGCCCTTTGGACCTTTGTCGCGGGGCAGCTACTCAACATTAGAACAATGAAAGGCTATAGCCTATGCCTATGGATGACAAATAATTTTCTCGCCCAATAGGATACGGCGATGCGCGCCGGCGCGAAACCGCCCGCCGCACTGCAGCATTCACGCAAGCGCTTATTTGCTTTCGTCTTCCGGCGAGTCTTCGGAACCGGGTTCGCGCGCGACAGCGTCGGCGTGCCGCAGCGCATCAGCCGAATTATCCCCGGCTGCGTCACTTTCGCCCAGAAAGACAGCGTCAGGTTCACCCAGAGAAGCGGCGTCGGGCGTCTCGCTTGCCTCGGGGGCCGCCAGCGCTTCAAGGGCGGTCTCCGCTTCGGGAGACTGGCCGAGCGCCCGATCGACCTGTTCCAGCTTTTCCTCGATGTCCTCGAGATAGCCGCGCCCGACTTTATAGGCGGTTTGCGCGGCGGTGATGGTCGTATCGACCAGATTGTAGTCCTCGTCGTAATCGTTGAGGCCGTCGAGACACGCCAGCACCGGATCGCTGGTCCACAATTTACGCAGAGCCGCCCGCCGCAGCGCCTCGGGAACCTTCTTGTTCAGGAAGACGGTGTAGTCGGACTCGAAATTGAGTTCGTCGATCGGCGGCAGCACCGGCATCTCGACGTCGTCGGCTGCCGGGCCTTCAGCAATGGAATCGGATTCGGGGGCGACTTGCGCGTCCTCAGATACCGGACCCGCCGCTTCGCTGGGTTCCGGCAGGATATCGCCGCGCCGCGCCGCCGCCTTGCGTTGCGACCAGCGGGAAAGGCGGTTGCCATCCTCGCTCACGAGTTGCCTCGTTCGCGCATCGCCGGCTGTTTGCCGCCGTAATCGTCGTTGTGGCGCCGGTTCCTGCGCTTCACGAACGGGGTATCGACATGATGGCGCGTCACGAAATCCTGCACCCAGGCCGCGATCTCCGCCGGCATCGCCACGCCTTCCACCACGTCGTCGTTACCTTCGCAGTAGCCCATGGCTTCATAGGGGCACGCGGTGACAAGGAACGGCTTGAACTCGAGGACATCGTCGTCCTCGCTCTTGCGCAGCACGACGTAGACCAGCGGCACGGGCTGCGAGAGATTGGTGAGATAGCCTTCGGTTTCGCCGCGGAACAGCTCCAGATCGAGGGCGCCGCCGTGGTACTGCGTCCAGCCCTCGCCTTCGGCCAGCAGATTGCCACGATCGCCGACCACGGCCGGCAACACGCCCACCGGCCGCCAGACATGGTCGAGCCATTTGCTGTCGACCGCGCGCCGCTCAATGACGACGCTGACGGGCATTACTGCGTCGGCAGCCATGCCGCTTTCACCTTTCGCGCGATGACGGAGCCTTGCCGCTCATGTCGTGCGGCAACGGCGCCGATCAATACCGGTTGACCCGGTAGTAGTTCTTGACGTCTTCGGCATTCGGATTGTAGCGCGCCTTCTTGGCTTCCGCAGCCGACTCGGTGGCGGCCGCCTCGCCCGCAACGAGCGACGCGGCGGCCGCGGCGAGGCCGGCACCGAGGCCGATCACGCGCAGGAAATCGCGGCGTGCGAGCTTGCTCTTGTCCTGTCCTTGCATCGCTCAGTCCTCCTTGAAGGTTTTTGGCTTCAACTCGGCAGATCGAAGGCTTCCGCTTCAATATCGATGAAAATGCGGCCGACGGTGCCGACCCGCCGGTAGAAATTCGCCGCTTCGGCCTGCTCGAGATCGATGAAGAAACGGCCGACCCAGGGCGCCATGTGCTTTTCGAAGATCAACCGGTCGGAACCGGCTGGCGCCGGCAACCGCCGGCTCGCGAGCCCCGCCATGATCTCGCACAGGATTCCGGTGTGATCCTCCGGCTCGACCACGCCTTCGTTACGCGTGACACCCATGCTGATGAGATCGTCGCGCAGCCGCGCCAGCGGGCGCTCGTGCAGGAAGCCGGTGAGATAATAGGAAGCATAGGGCAACAATTCGCCGCGGCCGATGCCGATGAAGAGATTGAAATACTCACGCTCGACCATTTCGACCGTCGCCTCGCCGGCAGCCGCGGCAAGCGCGGCATGGGCAAGGCCCAGCGCGCTCTCGTCGCCTTTCAGTTCCGACAGGCTGGCCAGGAGCTGCGCGTCGGGCGCGCGCAACAGCAACGCGCCGATCAGCGCGTATTCCTGCGCGCGCGCGGCATCGATCTCATCAGCCTCGCCGGGCACTTCACCGCCATAGAGGTCGGGCCGCAGCACCGCGCGGTCGACGCCGGTGATGGTCTCGACGATGATCACCCGCTCGGCGGGTACACGGGACCAGTTGGAGACGGACGGCTGCGAAATGCCGATCTGGCGCGCGAGTTCGCTCACGCCGCCGACGGCGCGGATCGCTTCGCTCAAGCCCGGATCGCGCATTGCTTTACCGTCTCACAGGGTTGCGGGGCGACGTTAGCGGCGGCTCGTGAGGTGGGTCAACTGCGTGAAAGAGACCCCTACCCTAACTCACCGCCTCCAGATGGCGGATGGGCAGGCCGGTGACCAGGTTCTGCGGTTTCATGCGGATCAGATTATCGGGGGTCATGGCCAGGATCAGATAGACCGGCTCGCCGCGCACCCTGTCGAGCATTACTTCCGGATCGTCGAAGGTGAGGCGGAACAGGCCGACCACGCGATCCATGGCGGTCTCGTCCATCTCCTCGCCGTTCCACAATTGGTCGCCGATACCGGTGGCGTCGGCATCGAGGCCGACATACCAGCTCAAGGTCGTATCCCTGAGCTCGGTGAGCGGCTCGACGGCGACAGAAACACCGAGCAGATGCGCAATCCAAAGCCGCATGGCCTCGGCGAGCGCGGCAAGCCCGGCGCGATCGGCGGTGAGATCGAGCGCCATGTCGAACTGATCGCTGCGCTCCCAATAGGTTTGCGCATTGTCGTCGTTGATCACGTCGATCTCGGCCGCTGCCGGCAGACCGAGCATGGAGACGAGCGGCGACACCGGCGCGGTGTTGTCGCCGCCGATAGTCTCCTCATCGGCCGCGATCAACGAGCCGTCATGCACGGTGGCGCGCTCGGTGCGAAAGAACAGTTCGGCGGCGCGTAAGACCCACGGATCGTCGACATCGTCGAGCGCGTTGCGCAGGATCACATGGACCAGCTGGTTGATGAACAATGGCGGCGTGCCGGCAAGCCCGCGCCGCACCAGCTCGGTATAGGCGGCCTCCAACGTCTTGTGACGCAAGAGGTGGTCGCGAAAGGCGATCAGCAACTGCCAGTTCTCGCGCGCGTCATCGTCCGCGATGGCGGCGATATCGGAAGCCGAAACCGGCATTTGCGGATCGGCAAGCAGCGCGGCATGCAGCGTGCGCTCGACCCCGCAGGCATCCGAGGGCGGGATCAGTTCGGGCCGCGCCAGATACACTTTCAGGAAATCGTCGGTCACCTTGAGCCCGCCGCCTTCGTCGCGGTCGAGCAGATGGTGGCCGCAGGAGAGCCAGAAATCGGGCATGAAACTCACTCTTTCTGTAACGTATTCGGCGTGACCCCGGCCCGCTCATTCCCGTCCCGGCGGCGTGGCGACGAACTGGTAAAGCTCGTTTCGGTCATTTACGCACTCGTTCCGCCAGATCAATCAGATTGACTTCCTCCCCCGGCTGCTCATCGTCTTCGCCTTCCACCTCGAGGAAAGAGAAAGCGCGCGCGGGCTTGGGCCCCTCGCGCGGACGCAGCGTGCGGAAGGTTTCGCGCAGCTGGCCTTCCTCGTAACTCCGATGCACGGCGACCAGCGTGTCCTGCGGCTGCTCGCAGAGCGACTCGGCAAAGGCCACCTCTTCCTCCGCCGCACCGCGCGCGGCATCCAAGTCGGGCGCGCCATAATGATCAACGAGCCGTTGCGCCAGCGCTTCGACGAGCCTGAGGCGATCGGCCCGGCTTGCCTCCACGATCTGCACCAGCGTCGACCAGCCGAGCGAATCGACGCCGAGGAAGCCACTGCGAAACGCGCTGCGCGCCTTGCCTTCCAGCGTGGTCGGGTCGCCCGCCCAGAACGCGAAGGCGCCGGACACCGCCCATTCGCCGGGCTCGGCGGCGCGCTCGAACACGAAGGTATCGGACGGGTCGAGCCGTATGGTGCGCAACAGCTTCACGTGCGCGGCGCTCCCGTTGCCGGATCGAGCCAGGAGGGTGTTGCAAGCGCCTCGACAAACGGGCGCCGCTCGGCGGCGTCGGCCGCCATTCGCCGCAGCAACAGATCGCCGTTGTCATCGATGGCGCGGCGCAGGCCTTGCTCAGGCGCAAGGCGTTCAAGATAGGGCTTGGCCACCGCGTTGAAACCGCTTTCCTGCCAAGCATCGATCGCCACCATGAAATGGCGCGCGAAGCTTTCGACGATCTCGTGCGACACGACGCCGCCAAAACCTTCCTCGGCAAGCGTCGTGACCAGCGGGTTGGCGCCCGGCTCCTGGCCGTCCAACGATTGGACGCGCACCATGGCGCCGAAGACCAGCCAGGGCGGAACCTCGTCCTCGGCAACGCCTTGCGGCCAGGCCAGCCGGCCGCCGCCGACAAGCCCACGATTGACCAGGATGGCGTCGGGCCAGGCCATGCCGATGGCGGTTTCCGGCTCGGAACAAGCGATCAAGGCGTCACTGAGCGCCGCCATGCCGGCATAAAGGGCGCGGCGGGCGCCTGCCAGCGGCTCGTCCGGCTCCAGCACCAGCGCGAATTCGGCGAGATCGAAGCGGCCCACATGCACCAATGTGCCGGCCCCTGCGTCTGCGGCGATTTGCCTGGCATGGGCGAAGGCATCGCCCAGCTCGCGCAGCCGCACCGCCGTATAGGGCGGCGGCAGCGCCAATTCGGGCGCCTGTGCTTGCGGCCGCAGCCGCGTCAGCGGCGCCATAGGTCCTCCACGCGCTCTTTCTTCTTTGAATGCTTATAATTATAGCTTTGGGGGTCCCGAAGCCAGTCCCGCGGACGATCGGGGTAAATGCGGAGAAAGCGAGGCGCTGCGCGCAGGCCTCGCGAGCGGGCCAACGACAAAGCCGATGAGAGCATGATGGCCGACGGGCCGCGCAAGATCCTGGTGTGCAGCTGCGAAGATACCATGCCGCTCGACGTCGAGGCGGTGCGGCGCGGCTGTCGCGGCGCCGAGGTCGTGGCCGGCCGGCAATTCTGCCGCGCGGAGCTCGTGCGCGCGCAGAACGCGCTGCAAGGCGACGCACCGGTCACCGTCGCCTGCACGCAGGAAGCGCCGTTGTTCAAGGAACTCGCTGCGGAAGCCCCCGGTGAAGAAGGCGCCGGCGTCAGCTTCGTCAATATCCGCGAGAACGCCGGCTGGTCGAAAGATGCAGCCGAAGCCGGCCCGAAAATGGCGGCGCTGATCGCCGCGGCGGCCGAGCCGATGCCGGAGCCCGCTTACGTGGGCTTTGCCAGCAACGGCGCCACGGTGATCTACGGCAGCGACGAGCAGGCGATCGAAGCCGCGCAACTCTTAAAGGATCATCTCGACGTCACCGTGCTGATCAAGCCGCCGGCGGACGTGTTGCCGCTGCGGGTGACCGACTTCGCGCTGGTGAAGGGGACGATCCGCACCGCCAAGGGTTATCTCGGCGGCTTCGAGCTTTCGCTCGACGATTACGCCCAGCCCAGTCCCTCGTCGCGCGACGGTCTCAGCTTCGGTCCGCCGCGCAAGGATGCATCGATGCGCTGCGACGTGCTGATCGATCTTAGCGGCGGGCCGGCGCTGTTTCCGTCATCCGATCTGCGCGACGGTTATTTGCGCGCCGATCCTGGCGATCCTGCCGCTTGCCTGCGCACCGTGCTGAAAGCGCGCGATCTCACCGGCACCTTCGACAAGCCGCGCTATGTGACGTTCACCGAAGACCTGTGCGCCCACTCGCGCTCCAAGCTCATCGGCTGCCGGCGCTGTCTCGATCTCTGCCCGACCGGGGCCATCACGCCGGCGGGCGATACCGTAGCGATCGATGCGCGCATCTGCGCCGGCTGCGGACAATGCGCCGCCGCCTGCCCGACGGGTGCTGCGGCTTACGCGCTGCCGCCGTCGGATGCGCTGCTGCGCAAATTGCGCACGCTGCTGTCGACCTATCGTGCGGTGGGTGGCGAGCAGGCGGTGATCCTGTTCCATGACGGCGAGCAGGGCACGCCGCTGATCGAAGCGCTCGCGCGCTATGGCGACGGGCTGCCCGCCAATGTGCTGCCGGTCGAAGTCAACGAGATCACGCAGGTGGGGCTGGAGGCGATAGCGGCGGCGTTCGCCTATGGGGCGACGGCCGTGCGTTTGCTGACCCGCGACAAGCCGCGCCACGACTTGAGCGGATTGCACAAGACCATCGCGCTCGCCGCGCCGATCCTTTCCGGGCTCGGCTTTGCCGGCGTCCGCGTCGCCACCATCGAGACCGACGACCCCGACGCGCTCGGCGACGCGTTGCGCGCGATTGACGTCGCTGGTGGCGCGGCGAAGCCGGCAACGTTTGCGCCGGTGGGAGAGAAACGCGATCTGGTGCGGCTCTCTTTACGCGAGTTGCACGGCGTTGCGCCCGCGCCGGTCGATGTCATCGCGCTGCCGGAGGGCGCGCCGTTTGGCACCATCGAGGTGAACGTCGAAGGCTGCACGCTGTGTCTCGCTTGCGTGTCCGCCTGCCCGACCGGTGCGTTGTCCGACGATCCCGAACGGCCGATGCTGCGCTTTGCCGAGGACGCCTGCGTGCAATGCGGGCTGTGCAAGACGACGTGCCCGGAGAAGGTGATTGGCTTGAAGCCGCAGATGGACTTCCGCGCCGCAACCGCCTCGGCGCGCGTCATCAAGGAAGAAGAGCCGTTCCAGTGCATCCGCTGCGGCACGCCGTTCGGCGTGAAGAGCTCGGTCGAGCGCGTGGTGGCGGCGCTCGAAGGCAAGCATTGGATGTTCAAGGATTCCAAGAAGCGGCTCGATCTGGTCAAGATGTGCGCCGACTGCCGCGTCGCTGCCGCCATGGAAGAGAGCCTCGACCCCTTCGCCGCGCCGCCGCGCCCGACCGTGCGCACCACCGACGACTATCTGCGCGAGCGGGAAGAAAGCGGACAGAAGGGCGATTCATAGCCTGTCATTCCGGGGCGCAAGCAAAGCAGGCGGACCCGGAATCCAGAGCCATGCATTCAGTCAAAGTCTGGATTCCGGGTTCGCGCCTTCGGCGCGCCCCGGAATGACAAAGGTTACTTCGTCACCTTCGCGATGAAATCGACCAGCGCCTCGCGGTCTTTCTCCGAACCGATGGTCTGCTGCGGCATCTTGGTGCCGGGCGTGTAATGCGCCGGGCCGATCTCGAACAGTTTCGCGATCGTCTGCTTCGACCAGACGATATCCATCTTCGTCAGCGCCGGCGAAAAGTTGTAGCCCGGCAGGGTCGCGATTTTGCGGCCCATGACATGCCACAGCGAGGGACCGGCCTTTTGTATGTCGCCGGGTTTGAGCGTGTGGCACGCAACGCAGGCGCGGAACACCTGCGCACCGTGATTGCCGGCATAAGCTTTGAGGGGATCGTCCGGCGCGCCGACGATGACCGCATCGACCGGCTCGCCGGTGACCGCGTTCCAGCGCCGGATCATGCGGTCGGTGCCGCCGGTCAACAGCGTCTTGTTGTCGGGGAAGAACGCCACCGACCACACCGGCAGGCCGGGGCCGACCAGCGTGTGCTCGAGCTTGCGCGTTTTGCGATCGATAACCGCCACCGAGCCGCGGATACCGGCGGCCGCCACCAGCTTGCCGTTGGGTGAAATCGCGACCTGGATGACCGGCGTCGGCGACGCCTCGACATCGGCACGGGTCTCGCCTTGCGGCGAGAGGAAATAGACCCTGCCGTTGGCGCCGGCGGTGACGATCTCGCCGTCGGGCGCGACCGCCACCGTGTTGAGCGGCGTCGGCAGATGGCGCACGGTGGCATCGCCCCGGCCGGCGAGCGACCAGATGCGGATCGATGTGTCGTAGCCGGCGCTCACCAAGCGCTTGCCGTCGGGCGTGAAGGCGACGCCGTTGACGTTCTGCTCGTTGCCCTTGAGTACGCGCGGCTCGCCGCCGTCGAGCGGCCATAGCCGCACGGTGTGATCCCAGGACGCGGAGGCGAGCCATTTGCCGTCGGGCGAAACGGCAAGACCAACGATCGGCGCGGTGTGGCCGTCGAGCACGCGGTCGGGCTTCGGCTTGCCCGGGGTCCAGATCGCGATATGCGCGTCGGCGCCGGCGGTCGCGATGCGGCCGTCCTTGAGATAGGCGACGGCGTTCACCGCGTTATCGTGGAAGCGCATCACCTGCATGGCGGCGTTGCGCGTTAGCGACCAGCGGATTGCCGAGGTGTCAAAGCTGCCCGACACCGCGCGGGTGCCGTCGGGCGAGATGGCGAGCGCGCGCACCGGCCCGCCATGGCCACGCAACTGCGCCTGCGCGGCGCCGCAAGCGAACGGCAGCACCAGCAGGGCAAGGCTCAGGCGTTTGATCCAGCGGGACATAACGGGGCCTCAGTGAGGCGGGCAATTTAGAAGATTATGAGGCCGGCTGAAGCCTTTGTTCTCCGTCTGAATCTCCCTCCTTTACCTCCCCCTGCAAGGGGGAGGTCGATTGTCGTCGCGACGCGACGGCAATCGGGCGGGGGTCAACGGAACACAATGCCGAGCACAATAATGACCCCCTCCCCAACCCTCCCCCTTTCATGGGGAGGGAGAAAAGAGGCTTGCCGAGGGAGGTACAGAAAGACCGAGCGTCACCGTCATATCTCAGCCGGCTGCATGCCCAGCGCACGGATGCGCTCGCGCACGCTCTCATCGCGCAAGGCGGCGAGGAAGGCCTGCACCGCGGGCCGTGCTTTCCGGCTCTCGACCACGAGGAAATCGTAATGTTCCGGCGCGACAGCGATGAAGCCGAGACCGTAAAGCCGCGCCACCGGCTCGATGGCCAGGCCCCAATCGGCGCGGCCTTGCGCGATCGCCGCCGCCACCGCGTTATGCGATTTCGGCTGGTTGGCGTAGCCGGGCGGCCGCACACCACCGAGCAGCTTGTCGATCAAGACGCGCGTGCCGGCGCCGGCATTGCGGCTGACCATCAGCGCATTTTCGTCGGCAAGCACGGTCGCCAAAGCATCCTCGGCGCTCTTGCCTTCGAAGCGTTTGTCGCCAAGGCGGAACAGAATGCCCTGCATGCGCTGCCAGCCTTTGACCAGCGAAAGCTCGGGCGTCGCCAGGTGCACATTATATTCGCCGCTCTGCGGATCGATGAGATGCACCGGCGCGATGTCGCATTGGCCGCGGCTGGCCGCGGCGACGCCACCGAGGCTGCCGACGGCGAGCGTGCGCGCCGTAAAGCCGCGCTCGAACAACGCGCCCACCACCACGTCGAGCGCCACGTCGTGGCTGCCCATGATGACCAGATCGGGCGCGTGCGCCCCACTGCCGATCAGCGTCACCTGCACGTCGCTGCCGGCATCGAGCGTCGATGCGAGCTGGTCGATCTCGATGAAGCCGTCGGCCTGCGAGAAGCTGGTGACCGAGCCGGAACCCTTGCCGGTCGGGAACGCGAGCGTCCCCTGCTCGCTTTCGATCAGCGACACCAGCAGAAACTCCTGCCGCCCGAGCTCGGAGGCGACCCGCACCGGCACGCGCGCTTGCAGCGTTTCGGCGGCTTCCGGGGCTAAGCCGGCGCGGGCGCGGATCACCGGCGCGACAAAGGCATGGAAGGTGAAGATCGCCGAAGTCGGAAAACCGGGCAGCACCACGATCGGCTTTTCGTCGACGACGGCAAGACAAAGCGGCTTGCCCGGTTTCAGCGCGACGCCATGCACCAGAATGCCGGGCTTGCCGAGCCGCGACACGATGGCGTGCGAGAGATCGCCGGCGCCTTTCGAGGTGCCGCCGGAGAGCACCACCATGTCGCAGGAACGAAGCGCTTCGCGCACGGCCTTTTGCAGCGCCGCTTCGTCGTCGGCAAAGGCGCCCATGAAAACCGGTTCGCCGCCGGCTTCGCTGACCGCGGCGGCGATGATGGCGCCGTTGCTGTCGTAGACGCCCGCCGGCTTGAGCGCCTCGCCCGGCTGCACCAGTTCGTCACCGGTGGAGAGCACCGCCACTTTCGGCCGCCGGACGACCTCGACTTCGGCAAGGCCACAAGCCGCCAGCATGCCGATCTCGCGCGAGCCGACACGCGTGCCGCGTCTCAGTAACGTTTCGCCGCGCGCGATATCGGAGCCGGCGTAGGAGACGAACTGGCCGGGCACCGCGACGCGGCGCAGCTCGATGGCCGGCGCCTCGGCTTCGATCAGCTCGGTCTGCTCGATCATCACCACCGCGTCGGCGCCGCGCGGGATCACGCCGCCGGTGGCGATGGCGGTGGCAGTGCCGGGGGCGACCTCCAGCGCCGGCGCATGGCCGCAGGCGATCACTTCGCCATTGAGCCGCAACACTTTCGGATTGGTGTCGTTGGCGCCGATCGGTGTCGGCCGCGCGCACGGCAAAGCCGTCGACATTGGAGCGATCGAACGGCGGCGCATCGACCGCCGCAACCACGTCATGCGCGAGCACGCGCGACAACGCCTGCGCCAGCGGCACCGTTTCGCCGGCAAGCGGCTTGAGGTCGAGGTGCTCGGCAAAGCGCGTGCGCGCCTGTTCGGGCGAGATGACTTCCAGGAACTGCTCCTGGCGCGCGGCGGCACGCACGCGTGCAATCAGGCCGGCGTCGGGTTGGATGGTTCGATGCTCACTCATGGCCACGGCCATACCGAAACCTGCGCGCCTTCGGAATAGCCCTCGCTCTCCGCCGGCACCAGAATCCAGCCGTCGGCGCGGGTCAGCGACGACAATGGCAGATATTTGCCCGCCAGCGGCTCCACCCGGTCGCCCTCGCGCCGCACCGGCACGAATTCCGCCAGACCCACGGTGGACGTGACCTTGCGGCTGAGTGGCAAGCTGGGCACCGGCTCCGCAGCTTTGGTTACACCCGCGAGCCGCGCCAAGACGGGGCGGCCCATCGTCAGCCAAACGGCAAGGGCGGCATCGAGCCGACCCGGCAGCAGCAGCACCGGTCGCCTGTTGGTCCAGCCAAAGCCCGCCGTCTCGCCCGGCGTCAGCGCGACGCCATGCACGGCGAGCTTGCCCGTGCGCGCAAGCGTCACGGCACTCGTGTCGTTGCGGCCGCTGCCGGTGCCGCCGAGCGCAATCACGGCGTCGCCGGCCTCTGCCGCCAGCGCAGCGCCGAAGTCGACGCCGGCCTCGTCCAGCCGCGCCAGGCCGCCGTGACGTTCGATGTCGGCGGCGACCATCCGGGCGGCCGCGCCGATCATGCTGTGGGCATGCACGGGCACGATGCGAACGCGCGGTTGGCGCATGGTGATGCGGGCAATGCCGGCAGCCGCGAAGGCGGCGAGATCGACGGCGCGCACGCGCTCGCCGGCACGGCGCAACGGCTGCGCCGGATCGCAATCGCCGCCCGCCGGCAACACGCCGTCGCCCGGACTGACGGTGCCGAGCGCCTCGGCGCGGCCATCTGCCACACGCACGGCATCGAAGGGCGCCACGCTGTCGGTGCCGGGGGGCATGGCCTGGCCGACCTCGACCCGCGGCGGCACCCGAGCCAAGACCGCGGGCGCATAGCCGCCGGCATCGAGCGTCGCCTCCGCATTGAGCGCCCAGCCGTCGAGCAGCGCGAGCGGCGCGCTCGGCCGTTTCGACGCCAGAACGTCGGCGGCGAGAACGTGTCCCGCCGCCAAGCTGAGATCGAGCGCGCGCTGGGTCACCGGCTGCACATCGCGCTCGATCAGCGCCAGCACCTCGGCAAGCGGCGTGAGCCGGCTAATCAGCTGTAAGCCCTCGGAATTCCCCGCCATTGCCATGCCCATGACGCCCCCCAGGGCCATGATACCCACTCTAACCGATTCAAGCTCAACTGGGGCGGGTCGCGCACGCACCAGATGACAGTTTCATGACTGATATAGCTCAATAAAACCGCCATACGCGCGTGGCTTAATGGGGCGCAAATCGCAGGCCCCCCTCATGAAATCTGGCATTATCGCAAAGCTGGGACAAACCGACCTCCTGCTGCCGGCGCTGATCGGCGAGGGGCTGGCGGCAAACGACCGCGTGAAGGTTCGGCTCAGCGTGCTGCAAGCCGCCGCCCGCCATGCCTGCTCCCCCGAGACAACCGAATTCGACCTCACCGAGGAATGCAGCGCTACCGGCATCGAAGCCGAGGCGATGCAGGCACTCGTCGAGGGCGCGAGCCGGCTTCCCGGCGGCGAGATGACCGCGCCGGGCCTGCACGACCTCGGCGGCGCGATCTGGAACGACGTCGCCGACATGATCCGCGCCGTCAAAGCCGGCGATGACGCGCAGGGCGAAGCCGCGCTCAAACGCCTCTCGAGCATCGAAGAAGGCTGCACACTGGGCGCGGCCGACACCGTCGCGCTCGATGAAATCCTCACGCTCACCGCGGTTACCGATCGCAAGAACGACAGCCTGCATCGCCTGATCATGGAGATGCATAAGGCGTTGAACGCGCTGGCGGCGCAGCACGCGGAAGAAGAACTGGCCGGCGCCCATGTCTACGGCCTCGAGCCAGACGACCGGCCGGCGGTCGAGGCTTTCATGCGCGGGCTTGAATCCACGCGCAAACTGAAATTCGATCACCCGGGGCTTGCCACCACCGCCAGCCGTTCCGGCGCGCGGCTCACCATCCAGAACGACATCGGCGAGACCGACGCCCACGTTGTGGTCATCAACGTCGATGCCAACGCGGTAACCGTCACCTATACCGACGTGCACCGCGTGCGCGCCAAGTTCTTCACCGGCCTGTTGCGAAATTTCCCGGTGCAATGGAGCGGGCTCGATCGCAAGAACGCAAAAGGGCTGGGCGACGAAGGCGTGTTCTATCTGGTGACGGGACGCTTGCCCTTCACCGACGCCAAGGCGCGCGACGCCTTTCTGCAGGAACTCGGTGCCTCGCTGACCTTCCTCATCGACTGGAACAAGGCGCGCAAGGTGCTGCGCACCTGGGTGAGCAAAGGCGACGCCGTCCATATCCTCGACTGGGCGGCGCGCAACCGCGTCGGCCACCGCGCTTTTCTCGAACTGGGCGGCGGCGACCTCGTCGCCTCCGCCGTGCACCACGCCGCCCCGACGCGCATCGGCTTTGGCGAACGGCTCGAGACGGCGCTCGGCCGTGAAGCGGCTGTGGACTTTCTCCAATCGGTGTTGCGGGTTTCGGCCGAGGCCCTGCTCAAGGGCGGCTCGATCCGCCTCGCCCGCGACCGTATCGAAACCGAGCTGATGCGCCATCTGCAGCGGGTCGACGGCACGCTCCTGGCCATCGTGATGCGGCAGGCGGGGCTTGCCCGCGATATCGCCTCCGGCATCGCCGACTTCATCCGCGAGCAACAAGCGCGTCGTCCGTTCGATCGCGATGCATTGGCCGCCCGCGCGCGCCGCATCGAGGAGAAAGCCGACAGGATTGCCATCGAGGCGCGCGATGAAATCGCCCGTTTCGAAGCCGACCCGACCATCCAGCAACTCGTCAACAGTGTCGAAGACGCCATCGACGAATTGGAGCAGGCCGCCTTCATTGCCTCGCTTGGTCCGGCCGAGATCGTGCCCGATCTGCTCGCGCCGCTTGGCGAGCTGTGCGCCGCGACGATCGTCGGGGCGGAAGCTGCGGCAGCCGGCGCGGCGGCCACCGCCGATGTGCCGGATGGCCAGCGGGTCGATTCGGAAGATGCGCTCGCCGCCACCGCCCGCCTGATCGAGGCCGAGCACAAAGGCGATGCCGCCGAGCGCGCACTCACCGCACTAGTGCTGCGCAACGGCTACGATCTGAAGACGGCGCTGTCGGTGCTTGAACTCACCCGCGCGCTGGAACGTGCCACCGACCGATTCGCCGCCTTCGGCCACCTGCTGCGCCGGCACGTGTTGACCGATTTGTCCGCGTAATGCGCAAACAATAACAAGCAGGGAAATGACCGTGGCTATCGTTCGCATCGGCGCCGGATCGACGGAACGGCCTTCCGCCGACGTGGTCGGCGGCAAGGCCGCCAATCTCGCGCACATGGCCGCGCTCGGCCTGCCGGTGCCGCCGGCCTTCGTGTTGCCGGTTCAGATTTGCGCGGCGATCGTCAAGGGCGAGCCGGCGACCCAGCAGATGGTGCTCGAAGGCTTGCGCGAAGGCATGGCCTTTCTGGAAAAGGCCACCGGGCGCCGCTTCGGCGACCGCCGGCAACCGCTGCTCGTTTCGGTGCGCTCGGGCGCCGCGCGCTCGATGCCGGGCATGCTCGACACCGTGCTCGACGTCGGCTGCACGGGCACGGCGGTGCATGGGCTGACGCGCATGACGGGGCATCCGCGCTTTGCGTGGGATTGCCGCCGCCGCTTTCTCGAAAGCTACGGCGAAGTCGTGCTCGACATCGACAAGTCCCTGTTTGCCGAACGGCGCGCCGCCGTGCTGACGAGCGAGAACGCGAGCAGCGAGCAGACCGCCGACAGCGAAAGCATCGAGCGCCTCGCCTGCGCCTATCAGCAACTGATCGAGGACGAAGGCGAGCTCGTGCCGGATGACGGTTTCGAGCAACTCGAAGCCGCCGCGCACGCCGTCTATCGCTCCTGGACGAGCGCGCGCGCCGTAGCCTATCGCCGGCTCGCGCATCTCGAGGACCTGCTGGGGACTGCCGTCACCGTGCAGGCCATGGTGTTCGGCAACAGCGGCGGCCGCTCTGGCGCCGGCGTCGCCTTTTCGCGCGATCCATCGACCGGCGCGACACAGCCGGTGATCGACGTGCTGTTCGATTCGCAGGGCGAGGACGTGGTGTCCGGCAGCCGCACGCCGGAAACGGAGGCGGCGATCCAGCAGGCGCTGCCGACGGTGGCAACGCAATTGCGCGAGACACTTGCACGCCTCGAACGCGAATTCGCCGACGTGCAGGACATCGAATTCACCATCGAGGACGGCCGTTTGTGGATCCTGCAGACGCGCACCGCCAAACGCACACCGCAGGCCGCGCTACGCTTTGCCATCGATCTCGTCGAGGAAAAGCTGATCACGCCGGCGCAGGCGCTGCAGCGTCTGAACGACATCGACCTCAAGGCGCTCACGCATAAGCGTCTACTCGACTGTGGCGCGCCGACGGCACGCGCGACCGGCGCCGCGGCCGGTATCGCGGTCGGCTGCGCGGCCTTCGATTCCGACAGCGCCGAACGGCTGGCGGCCAAGGGCCATCCGGTCATCCTGCTGCGGCCCGACACCAGCACAGCCGACGTCAAAGGTTTTGCGGCAGCGGCGGGCATCGTCACGGCGATCGGCGGGCGCACCGCCCATGCGGCATTGGTGGCGCGGCAGATGGGCAAGCCCTGCGTGGTCGGCTGTGCGGCGCTTGCCGTCGACATCGCCGGACACAGCGCTCGCCTCGACGGTCATGCGCTCAAGGAAGGCGATTGGCTGTCGATCGACGGCGAAGCGGGCACGATCCATCTCGGCCGCTGCAAAGTCGCCGAGGAGCGACCGGACGCCGCGCTCGCCGAAGTCGCACGCTGGCGCAACGAGGCGCATGCCAGCGCGTGACGCGAACCTCGATCGCTTAATAAGGACAGAAAGCGCTTAGTCCGCGCTTGCCCGCGACTTCAGCTCCAATGCGGCTTCGATGGCGCGTAGCTGAGCGAGAAAATCGACCGGCGCTTCCGACGTGACTTGCAGCGCGCGATCCTCGAACACGTCGCGATCGGGATGCGCGCGCCGCTGGTGCTTGATCGTCTCGTCGCGCGCGCGAATGAGATCGACGATCTGCGGCCGGAACATGCCGATCACCCCGGTCACCCAGGAATTGAGCGCGGGCGAAGGCCTTTCGACCGTCATCTCGAAATAGTCGAGCATGCCGATCACCGCCTCGGCATTGTACCAGGCTTCGCCGGTGACCCAGCGATTGGTGGTGAACAGGCGGATCAGCCGGCCTGACGCATCGGTGGAGATGCCGATCAGATGTGTGATCCAGGCGCCCTGATCGTCGCGGCTCGCATTCGCCGGCAAGGCGAGAGGCATGAGCGTCGGATCGACCTTCTGCGGGCGCATGAAGGTGTGGAAGTGGCCGTGCTCACCGGCGACGCGCTCCTCCGCCGCGTGAGCGTGATAGTAATATTGGCTTTGCGTTGTGGCGTCGAACACATCGCCGGGCGGAAAATGCGCCCATTCTTCAACAACGGCGACGTCGCCCAGCACTTCGGTGACGGGGTTCTTGCCCGCTTGCGCCAGCGCCGCCATGGATTCGGTCACGTCCGCCGCGGCGGCATACATGGCAAGCAATTCATCGTGCCCAAGCTGCCGCAGCCGATCGACCAATTGATCCGGCGCCGTCACGAGTGCGTGCCGCTCACGAATGCGACGGCGCGCAGGGGCTGCAGGGCGAAACGCTGGGCGCGCTGCCCTTGCCGGATGCCGGCGCGCACGGGCTGCATGGCGAGGCGGCGGCCTTGCCGTTGCTGCTCGCCGGCGCGCAAGGGCTCTGCATGACCTGCCCCTTGCCGGACGGCGCACAGGGGTTGGCGGCTTTCATGTCCTTGCTGCCGCTGGGCGCGCAGGGGCTGCTGGGCCCACAAGGATTTTGCATCTGCGCCATCTGCAGCGGGCGTGCCGCGACCGGCGTCGGTGCCGCAGCAGTCACCGCCACCGCGGCCGCGATGGTCGACAGACTGCCGGCCAACAAGGCGGTTTTCATGCGCCGGGTTTTCATTGCGTGTCTCCTGTTAGTGGGTGCGCAGGCTTACGATCTCGATCTCGCCAACAACGTCGCCCCGCTTGTCTTCGTTCAGTTGTTCGGCCGTCAACGGGCCGCCCAATCTACGCTCGAACCAGCTTCCCAACGCGAAACCGGCGCCCGCGATGACGACCAGGCCGCCGATCACCGCCCACGCCGGAACGCCGAACAAGGTGCCGAGCGTCTCTCCTTGCGGACCCTGGGCGGCCAGATAGAAGCCCTTGATCGGATCGAACACCCCCGCAAACAATGACGTGCCGACGACCATGCCGAGAATGAAGAATAGACCATCGACACGGCCCGAGGCCAATCCCACCGCGGACGTGCCGGGACAATAGCCGCCGACCGCCATGCCGGCGCCGATCAGCGCGCCACCGGTCAACGTCGCCCAGAAGAAGGTCGTAGGTATATAGATGCCATTGGCCGGCATCAGCCCAAGCGCGGTCGCGCCGGTGAGCCCGATGGCGGCGACGATGACGGCAGTGAACATCACCTTGAACACCGACCAGTCGCTCAAACGGAATTGCGCGGTCAGTTTGCGCGGGCTGGCGAAGCCGGCGTTTTCCAGCACGTAGCCGAACAGCACGCCGCTGAGCAGTCCGGAGGCGACGCCGTTGTCGTAGAGGGGAAGGCTCATGCCCACGCCTTTCGGATGAGAAAGCTGACGACGACGCCCGCGATAAAGAAGCCGATCAGGAACAGGAAACCGGCGACCGCGAGCGGCGCGCCGCCCGAGAGACCGATGCCGCTGGTGCAGCCGCGCGCCAGCCGCGCGCCGAAACCTGTGAGGATACCGCCACCGATGGCAAACGCGATGCGACCGCCGCCGGGGAGATTCTTCGCGCCGTCGAGGCGCATGTGGAAACGTCCGCTGGTGAAGGCGGCGATGCCAGCGCCGACCATGACGCCGACGATCTCCCAGCTTATCCAGCTCGCCAGCGGATTGATCGCACCCTTCGCGCCTTTGATGAACGGACCGAGATAGCTGTTGACCTCAGTCGCCGGGCGGGCGAGCTCCGCGCCGAGCCAAGCGGTCAGACGGGTGAAGAAGCCGCTTGCCCCCAGCCCATGCCCAGTGAGCAGAAAGGTCAGCAGCAGCACCACGCCGAGCGCGATGCCGGCGGTCAGTGGCGGCCAGAACGGGCGAATGGTGGTCATGGCGTTCAAGCTCTGCGTTCAAGCTCTTGGATTTTGCTCTTGGGCGTCGCTCTTGGGCTTTGCTCTTGGACTTTGCTTTTGGGCTTCGGGCTCTTGCTGCGAATTCAACACGTTAACTTTGCGCAAGCCCGCCAACCCGTCCTTGATGCAGGTCAAGCCCCCTCGCCGCCGGCCACCTCATCACTTGACCGTCACGTGCCGACGATCCAGGCGCGCGCCTCCGCCGCTTGCGCGTTCGGGAAGAGCTTCATCTGCGCCGGCATCAGGAAGCTGAAGAATCGCATGGTGTGCTTGATCCACTCGACGTCGCTGACAAGCGCGATCCGCTCCCAGCGCGTGAAGTGCTCCATGCCGACCATGAAGTCCTCCCATACCGCGCCGGCATCAATGCCGCCGAAGTCGCCGGCGGTCTCATAATACAGGCGCAGCTTGCCGTGGTTCTTCAACGCGGCGAGCACGGCCGGCACCAGCACCGTCTCATAATCTTCCTTGCTCACCCGCCCCCGGCATACGAAAGCAAGGACGTTGTCGGGAAAATCCTTCAATTGCTCGATCATGGCCAATTTCCTCCTGCTTGCCGCCGTCCCCTGTCATCAATCCGTCACGCGGCACTTTGCGAATATTTTGAATGCTCTCCTTCGCGCTCCGATAACCATCCGACGTTGACGTAGGTCAATGATTGTTCCGTGCCGAAGGTGAAATTCAACCCAGAACAACACGCCGGGCAAAGGAGCCGAGTGCCATGTATCGAATCATGAATCGCAAGTTACGTTTTGCTGTCGTCTTTCTCGGCGCATTTGCCATGTCCGCGCCTGCGCTGGCGGCGGCGAATTGGCCCGACATCGTGAGCAATTACGTCGGGTCGGTGCGCAAGACGGTGAAGACCACCGACATGGCCGGCTATCTGGCCGCGGTGAAGAACCCGAATGGCGCGTTGCTGCTCGACGTGCGCGAGCCCGCCGAATTCGCCGCCGGCCACGTTCCCGGCGCGGTCAACATTCCGCGCGGGCTGTTGGAATTCCGCATCTACAAGGACCTCGGCTATCCGAACAAAGTCGATACGGGTCGCAAGATCTACGTGCAGTGCCTGACCGGCGGCCGCGCCACCTTGGCCGCGGCCTCGCTGGAAAAGATCGGCTTCACCAATGTCGTTGCGGTGATCATGAATCTGAGCGACTGGGCGAAGGCCGGCAATCCGCTGGTCAAATAAGGCGAACGCGATCGCGCCTCGGAGAAAAGTGGAAGCAAGATGTTGAAGATGGTGACGGCCGCGGTGGCGGCGGCGGGGTTTGCAGTCGCGTTGAGCTGCGCCGCGCTCGCCCAATCGGGCCCGGTGGCGACTGTCTGCGCCAAGGACATCGCCAAATATTGCGCTCATACCAGGCACGGCAACGCGCAGACGCGGCGCTGCCTGGAGGGGCATCGCAAGAAGGTCTCCGCGGCCTGCCGTAATGCGCTCGATGCCACCGGCGGCGGCCGCGGTCGCAACCGGATGTGAGGTCGATCTGGCTTCGACGGAGTACGGAACTCGGCTCCGTCGAGGCGCTGGCTTGCCCAAAGCACCGCAGTGTATTGTAAATGCGCTGGGGTGACGTGGAGTGGCCAGATGAATTCAAGCGGGTATCGTCCCGGCGCAACGGTCGTGGCGGTTGCAATGTTCCTTTTGTCGGTTGGCGGCAATGCCCGTTCCCAGCCGGCCACGCCGCAGTCGCCCGCGCCCTCGGCAAAGCCGCCCCCTTCGACACCGCCGTTGCATGGGCAGAAGCTCGCCGATGCCCGGTGCGCGAGCTGCCACGGTCCCGACGGCAACAGCCCCGACGCGCAACTTCCGAAGATTGCCGGGCAAAAGGAACTCTACCTTCGTCTCACCTTGCACGCCTTCAAGAGCGGGGTGCGCAAATCGGATGTCATGGCGCCGGTAGCCTCGGCCCTTTCGGATGCGCAGATCGCCGAACTGGCGCACTTCTACAGCGAACGGGAAGTGAAGCCGGATCCGATCAAGGATAAGCAATCGGCCGATCTCGGCGCGCGCATCTACCGCACGGCGACCAAGGATGCGCCGGCCTGCGCGACCTGCCACAACCCGCGGAGCGGCAGCCTCGGCCCCGGTCCCGGCATGATGGGCGGGCCTGGCGCGCCGGGCGGCATGCCGGGCGGTCCAATGATGGGAAGCGGCATGATGCAGGGCGGCGCCGGAATGATGAGCAACACAGCGGCGGTGCCCGATCTGTTCGGCCAGCACGCGGCCTATACGGTGCAGCGGCTCGATGCCTTCGCCAGCGGCAAGCGCAAGGGCACGGTCATGGGCCCGATCGCGAAGGGCATGAGCCCGCAGGACCGCCAGGCGGTAGCGGGTTATCTCGCCGGCCAGCGGTAGCGCGACTTCGATCTGGATTTGAGACGATGGCGGCGCCGACCCTGCGTTCGGCGCCGGTTGCCGGCTACCCAACGTCATTCCGATGAATTGATTTTAAACAAAGATTGCAACCATGCGGTCCGCTTAACTGGCGCCGGCATTGGCGGGCCCTGCCCCGTTTCGAACCTTGCAATCTCTGACCGGACAGACGGCCATGGCTCGGCAACCAGACCCGCCTCACAGCGACGAGACCGTGACCGCCATCGAGCGCGTGCTGAAGACCGAACGCGAGGGCGTGGAGGCGCTGCGCCGCAGCCAGAACGACGCCCAGCACCGGCTCGCCGAGGCGCGCGCGCAAGCGGCCGCCATCGCCCGCCGCGCCGACCATTGCATCGCGAAATTGCACACCGCCTATTTGCAGAAGATCGAACGCAAGGTCGCCGCCCTTGCCGCCGCGCGCCCCGCGCCAGCCGACGGCGAAACGCCGGCTTATGATCGCAAAGCCCTGAGCACGGCGGCACTGCGCATCGCCGCCCGGCTGACGGAGGCGTCATGAGCGCCGACCCGCATTGGGGCTATGTGCAGGCGCGATTGCAATCGCGCCACGGCGATCGGCTGCAAGAAGCGAACTGGCATGCCCTTGAAGCGGCGCAGACGGCCGACGCTTTTCTCGAACGGTCGCGCGCGACCACGTTGCATCGCTTCACCGAACAGGTGAGCGCCGGCATGAACAGCCACGCCATCGAGCGCGTGCTGCGCGGCATGTGGCGTGCTTACGTCAACGAAGTGGCGGGCTGGCTGCCGCTGGCCTGGCGGCCGGCGGTGATGTGGTGCGCGCTGCTGCCCGACCTGCCGGCGATCGATGCCCTGCTCAAAGGCGATGCGCCGGCCTGGACCAAGCAGGATCCGGCACTGGCGTTGTTTACGGAAGCCGATCCGGCGCAGCGGCTCATCGCGTTGCAAGCCTCGCCATTCGCGCCCCTGCTGCCGGCCGATGACAATATCCCGCTTGGTGCGCGCTGGGCGCGGCACTGGCGCGCGCTGTGGCCGAAACAAAGTGCCGCCGACCAGCGCGCGCTGAATGCTCTCGCCACCGCGGTGAGAAGCCATATCGATCGCCTGACGCGCGCCGGCGCGCAGGAAACCAGCGCAACCCATCGTGCCGAGCTGGAAAAAACGGCGGCGCGCTTGTTCCGCCGCCAGAGCGCCTCACCGGCCGCGGTATACGCCCATCTCGTTCTCACCGCGCTCGATCTCGAACGCCTGCGCGGCGGCATTGTGCGGCGACGCCTGTTCGAACCGGCGCAGCGGAGGCAAGCCGCATGAGCCTGCGTCCGACGCCCGCGGAATGGTTCGAGTTGGTGACCGTGCACAAGGAGCTGGCACGGGTGATGGAATGCCTGTCGCGCACCGGCGCGGTCGAATTGGAAGCGCGCAGCAGCAGCGCCGACCGCTTGCTGTTTCCCGGGCTCGATGAGGCGCTGAAGGCCGAGCGCGAGCTGGCGCGGCGCTATCACACTTACTGGCCGGCGCCCGCCGCGTCCGACAGCCGCGAATCCGAACGGCTGAGCGAGACGCTGAAGACCGCGCTGGCGCGGCTTGCCGCCTGGATGGACTCGGCCAATCCGATCATCGCCGAGATCGAGCAGCAGTCGCAGGAGGCGAGCGATCTCGCGCAATTGCACGCCGCGCTCGCCAGTGCCGTCGACGGCTTTCCCGACCTGCACCTGCTCGGCGGCGCCGGTCCGAAATTGCAGGTCCGGCTGCTGACGCTGCCGGCCGGCACGCAACTGCGCGAGGTGCCGGCGCTGGTGCTGTTCAAGCCGTGGCAGACGCCGGAGGCAAGCTATGCGCTCGTCATCGGGCGACCGGCGGGCATCGACGAAATCGAAGTGCAACTGCCGGCGCTGAAAGGACGATTGATTCCCCTGCCGGCGTGGCTGCCGTCATCGCCGCAACAGGCGGTCGAAGCGGTGGCGCAACAGCAGACGGCGTTGCAGAAACAGCGCGAAGAGTCGGACGGTCAATTGACCGCGCTGTCGGAGCGGCTGCACATCGCCCAGGCGCTCGGCGACGTCGCGCTGGTCGAATGGCTGAACGAGCACGCCAAGGATCTGCGCGGCAGCGAGCGGCTTGCCTGGGTCACCGGCTGGACCAGCGACGGCGCGGGCACCCGCCTGCGCCGCGCGCTGGACGCCTGCGACGTACGCTACATCCTGCGCATGACGGAAGCGCCGGAGGGCATGAGCCCGCCGCTGGTGCTGAGCAACCCGAGCTGGGCGCGCGCCTTCGAAGTGTTCGCGCAGATGCTGGGCACGCCGGGCCGGCACGAGAGCGACCCGAGCCAGATCGTCGCCGTCATTGCCTCGCTGATTTTCGGCTTCATGTTCGGCGACGTCGGCCAGGGCGCGGTAGTGCTGATCGGCGGGTTGATCCTCGGCCGGCGCATTCCGCTGACGCGGCTGATGGTGCCGGGCGGCATCATGGCGATCGTGTTCGGCTTCCTGTTCGGCAGCGTTTTCTGCCGCGAGGACATCGTGCCCGCCTTGTGGATGCACCCGCTCTCGGATCCGATCACGCTGCTGCTCGTGGGCGTCATCGCCGGCATGGCGATCATCGCCGTCGGGCTGGTGCTCGACGCGGTGCAGATGCACTGGCGCGGCGAAGCCTCACACTGGTGGGTGCACCGCGCCGGACTGGTGGCGGCCTATGTCGGCTTGATGATTACGCCGCTGTGGAACGATGGCCTGCTGGTGGCGGCCGCGGGCGCGCTCTGGTTCATCGCCGGCGCGGCGGTGGTTGCGCACGAGGGCCGGCTCACGGCGCTCGCCGCCGCGGCGGCCGAGTTCGTCGAGCAGGCGTTGCGCTTGCTGGTCAACACCGTGTCGTTCGCGCGCATCGGCGCCTTCGCGCTGGCGCATGCCGGGCTGTCGGTCGCCATCATCGAGATGGCCACGGCGAGCGGGCCCGTCGGCTACTGGATCGTGCTGCTCATCGGCAACGTGCTGGTCATCGCGCTGGAAGGCGTGGTGGTGAGCATCCAGACCACGCGCCTGCTGCTGTTCGAATTCTTCATCCGCTTCCTCACCGGCGCCGGCCGTGCCTTCAAGCCCTTGCCGCCGCCGGCACTTCATCGAAGTCTGTCAGAGCCAACCCTAGGGGGCACCACATGAGATTGAGTTACCGACTGCCGGCGCTGGCGTTGGCGATGGCGGCAGTCATCGCCATCGGCGTTACCGTGCTGTTTTTCCAGATCGTCCCGGCGGGCGCCGCCGAGCCGGTGCGCGCGGCGGCCAACAGCGCGGTCGCGCCCTACGCCATGATCGCGGCCGCGATCGCGGCCGGCCTGTCGACGCTCGCCGCCGGCTATGCGGTCGCCATGGTCGGCAGCGCCGCAGTCGGCGCGCTGGCGGAAAAGCCGGAACTGCTCGGCCGCGTGCTCATTCTCGTAGGGTTAGCCGAAGGCATTGCCATCTACGGCCTGATCGTCGCGGTGCTGATCCTCAATCGGGTTTGACATGGGAACGGCGATTTTCATCGGCGATGAGCTGAGCGCGGCGGGGTTCCGGCTCACCGGCGTCGAAACCCTCGTGCCGGAACCGGAACGTGCCGGTGCCGCGCTGAGCGATGCGCGCAAACGCGCCGGCCTGGTGATCATGACCGCGGAACTGGCCGAACGCGTGCCGGCAGGCGAGCTGGAAGCAGCCATGCTGGCGGAAGCGCCGGTGCTGGCGATCATCCCCGACGTGCTGTTTCGCGCCGCACCGCCCGATCTCGGCCAGAGACTCCGCAGCGTATTGGGAATTGAAACGTGACCGCCGCGAGCCTCATCCCCGGGCTGCAGTCGGACGCGCTGGCGCGCGAGATCGAGCAGCAGCTCAAGGACGAAACCACCGCGCTCGTTACCGCCGCAGAACAAGAGGTGAGCGGCACGCTGGCGCAGGCGCGCAGCAGTGCCCGCGGCCGCCTGCATGAAGCGATCAGCGAATTGCGCCGCGAGGGCGAAACGCGATTGGCACGCGCGCGCGCGCAACTGGATGCCGAGTTGCGTAGCGACGCACAGCGACAATCCGCGCGCGCGGTGGCCGATGCCATGCCGCTTTTGCGCGAGGCACTCGTTGCGCGCTGGCGCGACACAGACGCGCGCAAGGAATGGACCGAGGCGGTTGCGCAACTGGCGGCCATGCGCCTGCAGCGCGGGGCGTGGCAGGTCGCGCATCCCGCCGATTGGAGCGCGCAGGAACAACAGGCGTTCTCCGCCGCCACGGGCGACGCGGACGGGATCAGCTTTCAAGCCGACGACCATGTGAGCGCAGGCCTGCGCATCACCGCCGACCATGCCACACTCGATGCCACGCCTGACGGGCTGTTGGCCGATACGCGCACCATCGCGGCGCTGTTGCTCGATGAATTGACAAAAGGGACGCCGGCATGAGCGAGGCCACCATTCGCTGGGTCGGCGGGCCGGTGCTCTATGCCCGCGTGCAAGGCGAATTCCGCGTCGGTGAAGCGCTCGAAGTCGGCACCGAGCGCCGGCCCGGCGAAGTCATCCGCCTGAAGGACGACGAGCTGGTCGGCCAGGTCTACGAGGACACCACCGGCATGCGCCCCGGCGACGCCGTGCGCGGCACCGGCGCGGCGCTGTCCGTACGCCTTGGGCCGCATCTGCTCGGCCGCATCTTCGACGGGTTGTTGCGCCCTCTCGATGCGCAGGACGACGGCAATTTCGGCTTCAAGCCGCTGGTGAAGGCCGGCGACGATATCGCCGCCGGGACGCCCATCGGCGCCCTGCCCGCCGACGGCGTGCAGCAACTGGTGCTGCTGCCGCCGGGCGTGAAGGGCACGGTCGAGAAGATCGTTGCGGAAGGTACATACGCCGCAGCCGACACGCTCTGCACTATCAAAAGCGAAAACGGCGAAAGCCGCGACATCGGCTTCTTCCAGCGCTGGCCGATCCGCCTGGCGCGGCCGGTCAGCCAGCGCCTGCCGGCCGACGCGCCGATGATCACCGGCCAGCGCATCCTCGACACACTGTTTCCGGTGGCGCGCGGCGGCCAGGCCGCCATCCCCGGCGGCTTCGGCACCGGCAAGACCGTGCTGCAGGAGACGCTGGCGAAATGGTGCGATGCCGACGTCATCGTCTATGTCGGCTGCGGCGAGCGCGGCAACGAGATGGCGGAAGTGTTGCGCGAGTTTCCCAAGCTCTCCGATCCGCGCACCGGGCGCGGGCTGATGGAGCGCACCATCATCATCGCCAACACCTCCAACATGCCGGTGGCCGCGCGCGAAGCCTCGATCTATACCGCCGTGACCGTCGGCGAATATTTCCGCGACCAGGGTTTGCACGTCGCGCTGATGGCGGATTCGACGAGTCGCTGGGCGGAAGCCTTGCGCGAAGTGTCGGGCCGGCTCGGCGAATTGCCGGGCGAGGCCGCCTACCCCGCTTATCTGGGCTCGCGCCTGGCCGAGTTCTACGAGCGCGCGGCCAAGGTGACGACGCTTGGAGGTTCGCAAGGCTCGCTCACCATCATCGGCGCTGTATCGCCGCCGGCCGGCGATTTCTCCGAGCCGGTGACCAGCCACACCAAGCGCTATGTGCGCTGCTTCTGGGGGCTCGACCGCGAGCGCGCGCAGGCGCGCTTCTATCCGGCCATCCACCCGCTGCAGTCCTATTCGGAAAACGCCGTGCGCTTTGCCGCCTGGTGGACCGAGCGCGGCAATCCGGACTGGCATACGCACCGTGAAAAACTCTTGTCGTTGCTCGAACAGCAGGCCGATCTGGAACGCATGGCGCGCATCGTCGGCAAGGACGCGCTGCCGCCGGCGCAGCAACTGACGCTGCTCTGCGCCGAACTGATCAACGAGGCCTTCCTGCGCCAGTCGGCGTTCTCGGAGGTCGACCGCTACTGCTCGCCGCAGCGGCAGATGGCGATGCTCGGCCTCATCCTGCATTTCGTCACACTGGCCGAGACCGCGCTCGACGCACGGCGTGGCGCCGCAAAGAATCGCCGAACTGCCGGTGCTGCGCCGGCTGCAGCGCATGGGCGAGGAAATCGGCGAAGAGCAGTTGGAGAAATTCTCCGAGCTGCGGGCCACCCTCGACGCCGCCATCGGCGACCTGGAAAAGGCGGCGCCCCATGCGGCCTGATCTTTTCGCGCAAGGCACCGCCACCGCCATCGATGGTCCGCTCCTGTTCCTGCGGCGGAATGTCGAGGCCGGCCTCAACGAGGCGGTGGAGATCCTGAGCCGCGATGCGCCGCCCAAGCTCGGCCGCGTCGCCGCGCTCGATCAGGACTCGATGGTGGTCGAAGTGCTGGAATCGACCATCGGTCTCGGCCTCAAGGACGTGCGCGTACGCTTCCTCGGCGAACCGCTGCATTTCGCGCTCGGCCCCGGCCTGCTCGGCCGCGTCTTCAACGGCGTCGGCGAACCGGCCGACGGCGGCCCGCCGGTGGCGGCGCGCAAGCGCTTGCGCATCGACGGCATTCCGATCAACCCCGTGCAGCGCGAACTACCCAAGGATTTCATCGAGACCGGCGTTACGGCAATCGATCTCATGAACAGCCTGGTGCGCGGGCAGAAACTGCCGCTGTTCTCCGCTGGCGGCATGCCGCACGACAGAATCGCCAGCGATATCGCGCAGAACGCGCGCCTGCGTCGCGCCGGCGAGCAGGGCTTCGCCATCGTCTTCGTCGGCATCGGCATTTCGCACGACACCGCCGAGACCTTCCGCCGCGCCATGCAGGATTCCGGTGCGCTCGCCCACACCGTCATGTTCCTCAATCTGGCGAGCGAGTCCTCCACGCAACGCCTGCTCACCCCGCGCTTCGCGCTTACCGCGGCGGAATACCTGGCGGCGGAGGAAGATCGTCACGTGTTGGTCATCATGACCGACATGACCAATTACTGCGAAGCGCTGCGTGAAGTCTCGGCCAGTCACGGCGAGGTGCCGAGCCGCAAGGGCTATCCCGGCTACATGTATTCCGATCTTGCGTCGATCTACGAGCGCGCCGGCTGCATCCGCGGCAACAAAGGCACCGTGACGCAACTGCCGATCCTGACCATGCCGGCGGAAGACATCAGCCATCCGATCCCCGATCTCACCGGCTACATCACCGAGGGCCAGGTCGTGCTCGACCGCGCGCTCGACCACAAGGGCGTGTTTCCGCCAATCAACGTGCTGCCCAGCCTGTCGCGCTTGATGGATCAGGGTATCGGCAAGGACTATTCGCATCCCGATCATCCCGGCCTCGCCAACCAGCTTTACGCGTCCTATGCGAAGGCGGTGCGCGTGCGCGTGCTGGCGAGCGTGGTCGGACGCGACGGGCTGACGCCGCTCGATCTCAAATATCTCGACTTCGCCGACCAGTTCGAATTGGCGCTCATCCGTCAGAACCGCCGCCGCACGCTGGAAGACAGCATGAACGCCGGCTGGACGGTGCTGCGGCTGCTGCCGCAGAGCGAGCTGGCACGGCTGTCGGACGCGCAGATCGCGCAATACATCGCGCCAGGCGAAACCCAAGGGAAGGCCGATGCGTGAGGTGAACCCCACCCGCAGCGCCGCCCTCGAGCTTGCCGACGAGCGCAAGCTGATGCGGCAGGGCTACGAATTCCTCGACGAGAAGCGAACGCTGCTGGCGACCGAAATGCTGCGGCAATTGCGGCTCTATCAGGAGCGTGTCGCGCTCTTCAACGAAGCGATGAAACACGCTGCCGAGACGATGGCGCTGGCCACCGAACGGCACGGCTTCGATGGCGTGCAGGTCCATCCGGCGCCGCAGCCGCCGGCGATCCCCGACAACACGCGGACCTTGTTTCTCGGGCTCACCATGCTGGCCGTGGGAGAAGCGTCCCCAGCGATGCGCGAGACGCCGCCCGCGGTCGATCCCTCGCCGGAAGCCAAGGCCTGCCGCGCCGCGTTCGAAGCTTTGCTGACCATGGCGGCCGACATCGGCACGCGCAACGGCAACCTGCAGCGGCTGGCGCGGGAATACCGGCGCACCGAGCGGCGCGCGCAGGCGCTGGAGAAGGTGCTGCTGCCGGAAGTCGAACAGGCGATCAAGCACGTCGACGAGCAGCTCGACACCATGGAGCGGGAAGAGACCATCCGCACCCGCTGGGCGCACAAGTCGGCGATGAGCGGCTGAGGCACAACCACCCTCCCCGCTCGTCCCCGTCCCCGCCTGCGCGGGGACAGGCTCCAGCGGGGACCCAGGGGCCAAGCATTCCTGCGTTGCCAAAGAACTGGATTCCCGCTTACGCGGGAATGGGCGGAGTTTGTCTAACTCCCCTCCGCCGGTGCATCGCGGGACGACGGCACCGTGCGGCGAATGACGGTCTTCAAGGTCAGGCCCTGCACGATGATGGTGAACAGCACCACCGCATAGGTGGCGGTGAGGATGATCGAGCGCTCTTCTCCGTACGGGAGTGACAGCGCCAGCGCCACCGAAATGCCACCGCGCACCCCGCCCCAGACCAGCACCGGGATGCTGCCCTTGATGAAGCGCATGAAATAAGAGAGCCCCGTCACCGGGACCGACACGGCCGCCGCGCGCGCGATCAGCACCAGCGGAATGGCGGCGAGCGCCAGCCAGCCGAAGCGCAAGTTTACCCCGACCACGATCAGCTCAAGCCCGATCAGCAGGAACAATACCGAATTGAGCAATTCGTCGATCATGGTCCAGAAGCCGAACAGGTAGCGCTGGGTGGTTTCGCTCATGGCGTCGTCCGGCCCGCGCGTGCCGATCAACAGGCCGGCAATCACCACGGCGATGGGACCGCTCGTGTGCAGCTTGTCGGCAAGCGCATAGGTGCACATGACCAGCGCCAGTGAGATGAACACCTCGATCACGTATTCGTCGACCTGACGCATGGCGCGATAGGCCACATAACCGGTGACCAGGCCGATCAGCCCGCCGCCAACGGCTTCGAGCAGGAACACGCCGACTGCATCCAGCAAAGAGATTGCATCGTTCCCGGCGGTCGCCATCGTCAACAGCATGGTGAAGAGCACGACGCCAACGCCGTCATTGAATAGCGCCTCACCGGAAATCTCGGTCTCCAAGAGCTGCGGGACGCTTACCTGCTTGAGCAGGCTCAGCACCGCCACTGGATCGGTCGGGCTGATGAGCGCCCCGAACACCAGCGCCCAGGCGAGCGGCAGCTTCACGCCCAGCAGCAGGCCGAGGCCCCACATGCCGAAGCCGACGACCACGGTCGAGATCACCACGCCCAATGTCGCCATCGTCGTCACCGGCACGAGCCGCTTGCGAAGCCGCGGCCAGTCGACATGCAGCGAGCCGGCGAAGAGCAGAAAGGCGAGCATGCCGTGCATCACCGCCTCGTAGAAATCGATCTTGCGCAGGAGGTCGGCGAGATCTTTGGTGACGGCGATGCCGGGCAGAAGGAGATCGACGAGCAGCACGATGAGCGCCGCGACGACGCCCATCAGCAACAGCCCGATATTGGTGGGCAGGTGGAAGAATACCTGATTGAACCAGCCGAACGCGGCGGTCAGCAACAGGAGCATGGCAAAGAGATCGAAGAATGAGACCATCGTCTTTCGCCCCTTGCGACGCGCCGCCGGCTCGGTGATCCGGCCGACGTGCCGGTCCATAATATGGAGAGCGCAATAATGGCACCATCCGTTGCAGGTCGGATTGACGCACCCGCAGCCGAGGTCACCCGGACGGAACGAATCGGGCGGCGACGGATTGAATCGACATCGAGCTCTCCGATCCCTCCCCCGGGGGCTCGATCCAAACTCGCCCCGGGCGCAATGCCCGGGGCTCTTCGTTAATGGGGGGTCATCGCAGCCACGTTGAGCCAGCGGAATGAACGTCAGGGTCGCAAGACGATCTTGGGGAGCGCATTGCGGCCGGCGCGGATATCGGCGAAGGCGACGGGGCCTTCGGCCAGTGGCCGGGTCTCGAACCAGTCGAGCGGCCCCAGCCGGCCCGCGATCATGGCCGCGAAGGTCTCGGAAAAATCGAGCATGGTGTAGCAATAGCTACCAAGAAAGGTCGCTTCCTGCAGTGTCATGCGGCGCACGTCGAGGCCGCCCGCGCCGCTCGCCAGCCCGACATGCACGATGACACCGCCCGGCCGCACGGCGCGGCTCGCAACCGCGCGCGTGGGCTCGCCGCCGAAGGCATCGACAACGACGTCGAATAATTCCGCGCTTTGCTCGAGCGACGAGACGACGGTGAATTCGCCGGCGCGTTCGAGCGCGGGGCGCCGCACCGCATTGGGCTCGACGATGGTGATATCGCCGGCGCCGAAAGCCGCAAGCGACAGTGCCGCCCCGACACCGATCGGCCCGCCGCCGATCACCAACGCGCGTCCCGCCGGAAGCGGCACGAAGGACGCGCGCGCCGCCAGCTTTACCGCATGCCACGCGCAGGCGAGCGGCTCGCACAACGCCGCCTTCTCAAGCGGAAAGTCGTCGGGCACCGCGAGCAGATTGCGTTCGGGGATGACCACCTGCTCGGCGAAGGCGCCGGGCCGCGGCGGTATGGAAATGATCTGGCGCGAGGCGCACAGATTGGTGCGGCCGGAAAGACAGGCCGGGCATTCCATGCAGGTGACCAGCGGATTGACCGTGACACGGCGGCCGACGCCCAGCCCTGCCAGCACGGTTCCCGCCGCCTCGTGACCGAGCACCAGTGGCGCCGGCCGACGCTCGTCATGGCCGAGATAGGCGTGCATGTCGGAGCCGCAGATGCCGACCGCGGCGACGCCGACGACCACTTCATCGTTGCCGGGGCGCGGCGGCGGCACCTCGGTCAGGCTCATCGCTTCCGGGCCGGTATAGACGAGCGCCTTCATTGCGGCCTCACTTGGCGAGATAGCCGCCGTCGACGGCGATCACTTGTCCGGTGATATAAGCCGAGCCGGGCGCGGCCAGAAAGACCGTGAGTCCATCGAGATCGGCGAGCTCGCCGTTGCGGTCGATCGCGGTTGCCTCAGCATTGCGTTGCGCCAGCGCGGGATCGTCGAAGACCGGGCGCGTCAGCTCGCTCGGAAAGAAGCCGGGCAGGATGGCGTTGGCGCGCACGCCATGGCGCGACCAGGCTTGCGCCATGGCGCGGGTCAGTTGGGTCACGCCGCCCTTGGAGGCGCCATAGGCCATGCCATTGGCGAAGGCGCGATAGGATTGCAGCGAGGCGATATTGACGATGGCGCCGCCGCCGCGCGCGATCATGCCGGGCACCAGCGCGCGCGCCAGGAAGAACGGCACGTCAAGGTTCAGGTGTTGCGTGCGCCGCCAGCTTTCCCAGGTGATCGCTTCCGGCGGCTCGCGCAGATTGATGCCGGCGGCATTGACCAGGATGGTCGGCGGACCGAATGCATTTTCCGCCTGTGACGCCAGCGCATCGACGGTGTCCTCGCGCGACAGATCGCCGGCAAGCGCCGCCGCCGCGCCGCCCGCCGCCGCGATTTCGCCGACCAGGACGTCGAGCGCCTCGCGCCGGCGCGCCACGCAAAGCACTCTGGCGCCGGCGCGGGCGAGCGTTGTCGCCATGCGGCGGCCGATTCCCGACGACGCGCCGGTCACCAGCGCCACCTGGCCGTCGAGCGAAAACAAATCGGAGAGGAAGGTCGACACCGGCGAAACCGTCAGTCGGCGGCGGTGAGATCGAAATTCTCGCCGGGGAACCATTTCGCCAGCCGAATATCGCCGGTGCGCGCGTGCGCTTCCATGCCCTCCAGCCGCGACAGCCTGGCCGCGACGACGCCGATCTCTTTGTTCGCAGCGCGCGTCATGCGCTGCCAAGTCACGGTCTTGAGGAACTTGCCCACCGACAGGCCGCCGGTATAGCGCGCCGCGCCCTTGGTCGGCAGGATGTGATTGGGCCCGGAGGTCTTGTCGCCATAGGCGACGGTGGTTTCCTCGCCGAGGAACAGCGAGCCGTAATTGCGCAAGTTCGCAAACCACCAGTCGAGATCGGCGCAATGCACTTCCAGGTGCTCGGAGGCATAGGCGTCGGAAACCCGCACGGCCTCCTCACGGCCTTCCACCAGCACCACCTCGCCGTAATCGCGCCAGGCGGCTTCGGCGTTCTTGGCGTTAACCTCAGGCAGATCGGCGATCAGTTGCGGCACCAGGGCCAATACCTTTTCGGCAAGCTCCCGCGACATCGTGATCAGCCAGGCCGGCGAGTTGTAGCCATGCTCGGCCTGGCCCACCAGATCGGCGGCGACGATCTCCGGATCGGCGGCATCGTCGGCGATCACCAGGATCTCGGAAGGCCCGGCGAACATGTCGATACCGATGCGGCCGTAGAGAATGCGCTTGGCCTCGGCGACATACTGGTTGCCGGGCCCGACCAGAATGTCGGCGGCATGGCCGGTGAACAGGCCGAAGGCGAGCGCGGCAACGCCTTGCACACCGCCGAGATTGAGGATGGTGTCGGCGCCGCTGAGATCGAGCGCATAGAGCACGGCCGGCGGAATGCCGATACCGGGCTTGGGCGGCGAGCAGGCAATCACGTTCTCAACGCCCGCCACCTTGGCCGTGGTCACCGACATGATGGCGGAGGCGACGTGTGTGTAGCGTCCGCCCGGCACGTAGCAGCCGGCGGCCGCCACCGGAATGTTGCGATGCCCGGCGGTGAGGCCCGGCAACAGCTCCACTTCGGTGTCCAGAATGGCCTGCCGTTGGGCCTGCGCAAAGCGGTGCACCTTGTCGTGGGCGAAGCGGATGTCGTCCTTCAGCTTGGTGGGCACCTTGGACGCCGCCTGTTCGCGCTCCGCCGCCGAAACGACGATCCCGCCCTCCCATTTGTCGAGCCGGCGCGCATAGTCGGCAGCCTTGGCCTCGCCGCCGGCCTCGATCTCATTGAGCATCGTTTGCACGGTCGCGTGCACATCGGCTTCGCCGGTCGCCGCCGTCTTGCTCGCGCGTTTCAGGTAAGTCGTCGTCATTACATCGCCCTTCGGGAAGAAATCGCCATCAGCGCAGCGCCCACATCGACAGCTCGGGAATGAAGCCGAGCATCAGCACGACCGCCAACATCGCCAGCACGTAAGGAATGGCCTTGCCGGCAATGGGCAGGATGCCCTCGCCGGTCAGCCCGGACAGCACGAACAGATTGAGGCCGAGCGGCGGCGTGATGAAGCCGACGCCGAGCGCCGTCACCATGAAGATGCAGAAATGGATGGGGTCCATGCCGATGTCCTTGGCGATCGGCAGCATGATCGGCGCCAGGATGACGATGTTGGGTGTCGTCTCCATCACGCAACCGGCAAGAATCAGGACCCCGAGCATCATCAGGATGATCAACGTCGGATCGCTGGTGTATTGCTGAATTTCCTGCACGATCGACTGCGGCACGTTGAGCGCCGCCAAGCGACTGCGCCAACGGCAGGGCGAAGGCGATGATCGGCACGATCACGCCGTTCACCTTGGCCGACGACTCGAGCATCTTGGGGAAGTCGGCGAGCTCCAGCGTGCCCTGCCAGAAGCCGATGCCGATGGTGACGACGACCGCGGCGGCGGCGGCTTCGGTCGGCGTGAACACGCCCGAATAGATGCCGCCCCAAATGATCAGCGGAATTGCCAGCGCGTAGCGGCCGTCCCACACCGTCTTGAGCCAACGGCGGAAGGAGAAACGGGCATCGCTGTTCTCGTAGCCGTTGATGCGGTTGAGGACGACGTTCGTGATCATGATCGACAGCATGATCATGATGCCGGGGACGGCGGCAGCGACGAACAAGGTGGCGGCGGAAATGCCGAGCACCAGGCCGATGATGATGTAGGAGATCGACGGCGGAATAAGGATGCCGGTGCAGGAGCCGGCGGCGACCAGCGCGCAGGCATAGGCCGGCGGATAACCGCGCTGCACCAGGCGCTTGTAGGTGATGCGGCCGACCGCGGCGGCGCCGGCGGCGTCCGAGCCCGAGATGCAGGAGAAGAAGCCGCAGCCGAGCACGGTCGAGGTGCCGAGCCCCGAGCGCAGCGAGCCCAGCGTCGCTTCGGCGATATCGATCAGCCGGTTGGACAGGCCGCTGCGCACCAGCGCGTCGCCGGTCAGGATATAGAGCGGAATGGCGATCAGCGCGAAGGCGTCGACGCCATCGAACAGCGCCTCGCCGAACAACGACATCGGCAGCACGTGGGTGAACAAGAGCAGCGCCACCGAGCAGAAGCCGAGCGACACCCACACCGGCACGCCGAGCGCGAACAGCGCGAGCATCAGCATCAGCGGCCCGATGACGGGCCAGCCAAGATCGACATTGGCGCCGGGGACTTGGTACAGCATCAGTCGAACAGTCTCTCGCCGCGGTAAGGCGGGCGGCCCGCGCGCAAGTCGCCGATATCGCGCGCCATGGATTGCAGCGTGCGCAGCACGACCAGCGAGAAGCCGAACGGCACGGCGATGAGGAACCAGGCGCGCGTCACCCGCAGGCCCTCGGTTACCGAGTCGAACTTGATCGAATTAACCACCGGCCAGATGGTCCAATAGACCGCGCCGCAGGCGAGCAACAGCGTCAGCACGTCGGCGAACATATAGAGCAGCGCGGTGCCGCGCGGCGGCAGCAGATGGCTGAGAACGTCGATACGGATATGCGCGCGCTCACGCACGGCGGAAGCCGCGCCGATCCAGACCAGATAGATGAAGGCGTAGCGGGCGGTTTCCTCGCCCCACGCGCTGGAATAGGAAAGACCGAAGCGGCGCACCACTTCGACGCCGATGGCGAGCACGATGTAGGTGTAGAAGCCGAGCAATAGCCAGCGTTCGCCGTCGGCATCGAGCCGCTTCAGAAAATTCGCCATGAGCGTTCCCAAGGGTCGCGCGAGAAAAGGCGGCCCCGCGGGAGAGCGGGACCGCCGGTGATCGTCAGACGTCGTTGACGTAATACTTGCTGGGCGTGTCGGCGGCTTCCGCCAGCGCCTTGAACTTGTCGGCCGAGCCGAGGATCTTGGTCTTGATGTCGTCCCAGTCCTTGCGCTGAGCGCCGGCCTTGTCCTTCCATTGCGCCAGCTCGTCGGGCGTCGGCACGTAGAATTTCACGCCGGCCTTGCGCATCTCGGCCATGGCATAGGCGCGCGAGGCGGGCACCTGCGCCAGGTTCTGCTGCAGGCTGACATTCGCCGCCTCGCGAATCTCCTGCTGGGTCTCCTTGTCGAGGCCGTCGAACCAGGGCTTGTTCATGGCGTAGACTTGGCTGTCGGGCACCGGCTTGTTGAACGTCACCCACGACAGCACGTCCTTGAAGCCGAAGGCGTAGAGCGCGCCGAGCGAAGGATCGAGCGCGTCGGCCACGCCTTGCTTGAGCGCGCTCGGCGTCTCGCCCCAGGCCACCGGCGTCGGGTTGGCGCCGAGCAGACGGTAGAGACGCTGCAGGATGGCCGAGCCCGGCACGCGGAACTTGATGCCTTCGAGATCCGCCGGCGTCTTGAACGGACCGCCGCCGAGGCCGCGCCGCTTGGCGGCGGTGCGCGGGTCGATGCAGAAATAGAACATCGGCTCCACGCCCTTGGCGCGCACCCGCGTGTTGACCTGGTCTTCCCAGACCTTGCTGGTGATGAGATTGACGAAGTTCTGGTTGGCGCCGCACCAATAGGGAATGTTGATGAGGTCGACCGCCGGCGCGTAGGGCGCGAAGTTCGACAGGCTGAACTGGCCGATCTGAATGGTGCCGGCCTGCACCTTCTGCGCCAGCGCGGTGCCGATGCCGAGCGCGCCGCCCGGCTGCAGCTTCACGTAGATCTTGCCGCTAGTGAAGTTCTGCAGATTCTCTTTCACATTGAGCTGGATCATCGGATAGGAGCGCGTGGTGCCGATGCGGTACTCGGTCGCCACCGTGATCCGATATTTGGCGGCCTTGTCGCGCTCCCTTTCCTCCTGCGCCGTCTGCGCCGCGGCTTCGCGCGAGGAAAACAGCGTGCCGGCACCGGCCGCCACCATGGCGGCGGTGAAGCCGAACTTGCCCGAGAATTCGAGGAAGCGGCGGCGTGCCTCGGAGCGCACTTCCTCGCCGGCCGCCGGAACACGGCCTTGCATGTGATCGATCTCGTCGAGCATGCGATCGAGATTTCGCTTCTTCATGTCATCCATGTCTTCCCTCCCGCTGTCAGTTTTTTGATGGAGCTTGCGGACCGTTGCGGCCCGCTTCTTCGGGGTTACGAAGGCGGCCGTTGCGGCGCGTCTCGCGCCGCAGGCTTTCGATCGTGAGCAAGACGGCAGCGAGCGCCAGAATCGCGAAGTGCTCGAGCTCGCCAAGAAACGGGTGCACAGCGCCGCCGGTCAGGATGCCGATCTTGCCGAGCATGACATCGGCGGCAAAGACGACCGCGGCGATCCAGAACAGAATGAGGGAGATGCTCATGAGCGGCGCGCGCCTCCCCTCGGCAGAGGGTGGTGCGCGCGCACAAACGGGCGCTGCGCCGCCAACCGATTGCGCGTACGAACGGTCACGCCACGATCCTCCCTGGGACGCGTGTCTTATTTCGCCTTGGCCAGCGCCTGGGCCGTAAAATGTAAGCGCTTACATTTTTTCTTTACAATGGGCCAAGAAGCACGGCATGTCAATCGCGAAGGGGGACGACATCATGGACGGCGGCAAGCGCCAACCGACACTGGCCGATATCGCCCAGGTGGCCGGTGTTTCCTCCGCCACCGTGTCGCGCGTGCTGAACCGCTCGCCGCTCGTCAAGCCGGCCATGCGCGAACGGATCGAGGCGATCATCGCGCAGCTCGGCTACTACCCGCATGCGGCGGCGCGCGCGCTCGCCTCCAATCGCACCTACACCATTGGCGCCATCATCCCCACGCTGAACAACGCCATCTTTGCCGCCACCATCAACGCGCTGGAACGCGAGCTGCAGACGGCCGATTACACGCTGCTGGTGGCGGTCTCCAACTACGACCTGCATTCGGAAGAGACCCAGGTGCGGCGGCTGCTCGAGCGCGGGGTCGAGGGCCTCTTCCTGGTAGGCAATGCTCACACCAATGCGGTCTATCAGGCGCTGCGGCGCGCCAACGCCGTCTATGTGAACACCTGGGCCTACGACCCGCGTTTGCGGCGGCCCAATATCGGCTTTTCCAATCGCTTGGCGACGCGCGCGCTGGTCGATCATCTGTTGGCGCTCGGCCACCGCCGCATCGGCATGATCGCCGGTATTACTGCCGGCAACGACCGCGCGCGCGACCGCGTCGCCGCCGTCGACGAGCGGCTCGCCGAAGAGGGCCTTCGTCTGGAGTTCCAGACCGAGGCGCCCTACACGATCAACGACGGCCGCCGCGTGCTGGCGGAGCTGCTCGCGCAGAACAAGCTGCCCACCGCGCTGATCTGCGGCAACGACGTCCTCGCGCTCGGGGTGCTGTTCGAGGCGATGGAGCGGGGCGTGGCGGTGCCGCAGCGGCTGTCGATCGCCGGCTTCGACAACCTGCCGCTGACCGAGCAGATCAGGCCGGCGATCACCACCGTCAATGTGCCGGCGCAGGAGATGGGCACCACGGCGGCGCATGCTCTGCTGGCCGCCATCGCCAAAGGCGGCCGCGTGCGCAGCCGCGAAATTCCGGCCTCGCTGCTGGTGCGCGAAACGACGGCCCCGCCCGGCGAAGGGTGAAACCGAAAATGCCGCGGTCGATTGGGCCAGTCGACTTGGCGCGCCGGTCGGCTGGTCTATATTGCGCGCGAGGCCGTTCCGCCGCAGCGGAACTGCTTTTCGTCCGATCACTTCTTACGTGGAGTATGGAATGCCGCTTTTCAGCTTGCAGGGAATTAATCCGGAAACGGCGCCGGCCGGCGAATATTACGTGGCCGAGACGGCGGTGGTGATCGGCAAGGTCAGGATCAGGGCCGGCGCCAGTATCTGGTTCGGCGCCGTACTTCGCGGCGACAATGAATGGATCGAAATCGGCGAACGCAGCAACATCCAGGACAATTGCACGCTGCACACCGATCCCGGCTTTCCCATGACCATCGGGCCCAACTGCACCATCGGTCACAAGGCGATCCTGCACGGCTGCACGATCGGCGAAAACACCTTGATCGGCATGGGCGCCATCGTCATGAACGGCGCCAGGATCGGCGCCAACTGCATCGTCGGCGCCGGCGCGCTGGTCAAAGAGGGGCAGGAGATTGCCGACAACTCACTGGTCGTCGGCTCGCCCGCGCGCAAGGTACGCGACAACAAAGAAGCGACCATCAAGCTGATCGCGGGCGCCGCCGACTCTTATTTCAAGCGTTGGCAGATCTACGCCAAGGAGCTGAAGCGCGTCGGCTAGAATCGATCGTCGCGAACGCTCGGCCCGAAAGGGCTGGGCCAAGCCCGCTGTTATGCCGTTGCCAGGCTGGGCACCAAGGCGTTGTCGATCGAAAAGACATTCTCACCGAGATAGACGAAATCGCGATTACGGCCGGCAATGCATTCGAGGAAGGCGCGTGAATTCGCCGTGCCCGGCATCAGCCAGTCGTGCAGCTCGATGATGATGATGGGCGTGCGCTCGACCCATTCGGTATTGGCGGCAAACAGCTCGCTTTCGCTGCCCTCGATGTCGATCTTGGCGATGAACGGCACGGCATCCCGCGCGTGTCTCTCGTAGATGTCGTTGATCGTCACGCAGGCGACCGAGTGCACCGCCTTCTCGGCCAGCGCCGAGGTCCGGTAGCCCCAGTATCCTTCGCCCGGATCGACGACATTGACGGTGCCCGCCGTGGCGGCGACGGCGGCGTGCAGGCATTCGACCTTCAGGCCAGCCGCGTTGGCGGTCAGCAGATCGAAATTGCTGCGCTCCGGCTCGATGGCGACCACGCGCGCTTGCGCATACGAAGAGGCGAAGAAGACCGCGGACGCGCCGATGTTCGCGCCGGCGTCGATGATGAGCGGTGCTTTGCCGGTCCGCACCAACCGATGATACAACTCGGCGAGCTCGCCGGCCCGCCGCAGACGGTCGAAATTGTAGTCGCCGTTCTTCAGCACCTGAACGATGACCCCTTCGTCGCTGGTGCCCTTGCGGAAATGGAAATTGCGTTGCGCGGTGCCCAGCGTGAGATTCAAGGTGGCGACTTCCATCGATCGGGGCCTCGCGTGTGAAGAAACCGGCGTATCCGGCTTTGCGCCGAATCACGCTATCTTCGCCAATAATGCACGAAACCCGGTGACGGACGCCAACGGTCCATCGGGGATCGCCGCCCGGCTTGCGACGCGCCAGATCGTCCCAAGTATAGGATGCAACAATGAAAATCGCTTTCTGCTTTCTCACTTGGGGCGACTTGTTGCAGCCCAAGGTCTGGGAGGCGTTTTTCACCGGGGCGGCGAGGGAAAAGTACAGCGTCTATTGCCACCCCAAGGAGCCCGAACAGGTGACCGGCCCCATTTTGTCGGGCCGCATGATCGACAACACCGTTCCCACCCGGCACGGGCATATCTCGCTGGTCGAGGCGGCGCTGAATTTGTTTTCGCACGCGTACCATGACGCGGAAGACAACGAGTATTTCGTGCTGCTATCCGAAAGCACGATCCCGATCGTCTCATTCGACGAGTTCTACAAAGACGTCGAGCGCTGCGGGCCGAATTCGGTCTTCGGCTACAGCACGCCGGAGACCGGCTCGGAACATCACCAGCGCCTGTCTGCTGTAAAGCACGCTACGCTTTTTTCATCGCCGTTCTTCCTGCACGACCAATGGGTCATTCTGCATCGTCGGCACGTGTCGATGCTGCTGAACAAGCCGGGCCTGTCGCTCTTCAGCGAGGTATTCGCGCCCGATGAGCACTATTGCATGAACGCGCTGGTTCACCTGAAGGGCGCCTCGCTCGATCAATTCGTCAATCGACGCGGGACCTTCGTCAACTGGCGGGACTGGGTGAAAAAGTCCTATATCAACCGCGAAACCGGCGAGGTCATCGCTTACACGGCTCACCCCAAGACGTATTGTGAATTGTCCGCCGCCGACATTGCCGAGGCGCGTGCCCTGGGTTGCTGGTTTTTCCGTAAGCTCGATGCGGCTTGCGACTGCGCGGTCGTTCTGCGGCATCTTGAAGGCGAATTGGCCGCGACTTGAGATTCTCTCAATCCTGACGCGGCCAACGCTCGCGGCCGGCTTTCAACTGTAGAACAGTTCGTAGTCACGCGCGTAGATTTGACGAACGAGCTTCTTGAGCTCGTCCGTGACGATCTCGTCATCCGCGCTTTTCGTCGCATTGAAGCGAAAGGTCAGGAACCACTCCGCCTTCTCGGCACCGATCCATTTCGAGAAGAAGGCCAACAAGGCGTCCCTGTCTTCCAGGCGGACGATCGTGTCGATGGCGAAACCACCCTCCGTCATGAGATTGAGGTACTGCGGCCGGAAGTGCGCGTCGATCTGGTTCTGATCGGGTTGCGAGGCAATCCACCGGGCAAAGGTCAGGCACGTTTGGGCGGCATTGGCCTCCGGGCTGAGGTCGATGCCGCAAACCGACGTCAGCAGGTCCCGATAGGACATGTAGTACGGGTCTTCCGCCGAGAAGACCTTGGACACGAAGCCGGAGACGAAACGTCGCAGCGGGTCGCGGACGAGAGAAAAACTCTGCGGCGCAAGCCGGCCATAAGCCTCCGCGATGCGCGGGTCCAACTCCGGCCCTTTGAGTTTCAGCAGCGCCGAGCGGCTGTAGTGGATCTGGATGGGATCGAAGTAGCGATAGCCGTTATTGAGGAAAAAAACGAAGTTCAGGGCCAGCGTGCACGCTGACTTCGGGTTCAGGACATATGAGAGGGGCTGCTTGCGTCCGAACAGAACCGTTGGAATTTCGTGCGCCGGGCAATGCGTGCCGTTGATCTGCAACGTCTTGGCCCAATCAGGTCGGTCCAGCATCCTCGCTCAGCCCCTTCAGAGGTGTGTGCCGTGGCGAATCAGGTGCAAAATCAGATTGATTCACAACACTTTCATGGGCGCAATGCTCAAAAGGCCGCTTTTTGGCGCGCATCGCGCGCTCACCGGGCGAGCGCGACCTCGAGAGCCTGTCCGCGCCTCGACTTGAATTCCGCGCGGCCCAGGAGCGATCGGCAGCGCGGCCCCCAGCGCACAGCCGTCGGCATCGAAAATCGCCCACCGCCTTGAACCCGCGCCAGACACGGCCGATGATGCGGCACACCGCCAATGCGGCATGCTTTCCATAAATTCCCAAGATGACTCATGGGCCGTCATTGGTTATCTATGATGCTGCTGCACCACACTTTATTTGCGCGGAGCAGAGGGTCGGGATGAGAGTCGCCGCGTGGCGAAATTTATGGCGCTACGCTGGTCGGTGGTTGGTTTGTGCCGTTCTGCTCTGGCCCCATGACGCGCTCGCGTTCGACTTATTCGGGTTCCTGAGCGGCGACACACCCCCGGCGGTCTCGCAGCACGCCCTGCCCTATTCGCTCACGTTCGACATTTCCGGCGGTCCCACCAGCCTATTCGGGTCCTCCGAGCTGACGCAGCCGCTGCAGGAGGCCTCAACTCTCTACAAATTGCGGCAAAATGCCCCGATCGACGGCCAGAGCCTGATCCAGCGGGCGGTGAACGATCTGGGGCCGATGCTCGATGCCCTGTGGGGCGCCGGCTACTACAACGCCAAGATCGAGATCGCGGTGGCGAGACAGCATCTGCGCCTCGGCCAGGCGCCGTCGGCCAGCGCCGCGGCCGCCGCGGAGACCTATCGGGGGCGCAAGCTCGTCCCGGTCCAGGTCGTGGTGAAGGCGGGGCCGCTCTTCCACATCCGCAATCTCCGCATCACCGATGCCCGCACCGGCCGCCCGTTCCCGCCCTCGGTCCTGCCGGCACGCGCGATCAAGCTCGCGCCCGGCGAGCCGGCCCGCGCCGCCGACATCCGCGCGGCGCGCGCGATGCTGGTCGATTATTTCCGCGGCCAGTCGTACCCGCTGGCCAAAGTGACGGACACCAGGCCGGTCGTCTTCCACGACCGCGAGGTGATGGACGTCGCCATGGCGATCGATCCGGGGCCACCGGCATCCTTTGGCGCGGTCCGCATCGGCGGCCAGTCGCATGTCGATCCGGCGGTGATCCGCTCGCATGTCTATATCGAGCCGGGCGATCGCTATTCCCCCGCCACCCTCGCCGCCACGCGCAATTCCATCCTGCAGCTTCCGGCCATCAGCTCGGTGCGCATCAGCGAGATGAAGGCGCTGGACGCGCGCGGTCAGTTGCCGATCAACATCGATGTGGCCGACCGCAAGCGACACGTCGTCGGCTTCGGTGCGCGCTATTCGACCCTCGACGGACCCGACGCGACCGCCTTTTGGCAGGACCGCAATCTGTTCGGCGGCGGCGAGAGCCTGCGGCTCGAGGGCGAGGCCTTTCTGCCGCCGCAGACCTACAGCTCGTTCATCGACTCCTTAAGTAACTTTGGCTGGTCGGATCTCGGCGGCCGGCTCAAGGCGAGCTTCGTCAAGCCGGCCCTGCAAGGCACCCGCAACGATCTGCTGCTCGACGGCATGCTCGAGCGCGACCGCACCGGCGGCGACCAATTCGGCGGCTACACCAGCAAGCGAAGCCAGGCGAGCGCCGCCATTCGCCATCGCTTCGATCCGATGTCGTCGGTGCAGGTCGGCGTCGTCGGCGAGAAGGGCGAAACCACCGACACGCTCGGCACCGTCAACTACACGCTGATCGGCGTTCAGTCCTCCGTGACTTACAATTCCACCGACCGGCCGCTCGACCCCACCAAAGGCGTGCGGGTCTCGGGCTCGGTCGCGGCCTATCCCACCTTCTTCGGCTCGTCGGTCGGATTGGTGGAGAGCAAGGTGAAGGCCTCCGCCTATCGCGCGCTCGATGACGATGCCCGCTACGTGCTTGCCGGACGCGTCACTTTGGGCTCGGTCTCCGGCGCCAGCCTCGGCGACATCCCCGCCAATCACCGCTTCTATGCCGGCGGCGGCGGCTCGGTGCGCGGCTATCGCTATCTGAGCCTCAGCCCACTCGACTCGGCGGGCCATGTGATCGGCGGCCGCAGCGTGTTTACGGCATCTTTGGAAGCGCGCGTCAAAGTCACCGATACGGTCGGTGTCGTGCCGTTCCTCGACATGGGTCAGGCCTTCCAGGCGAGCTATCCGGATTTCAGCGAGACGCTGCGCTACGCCGCCGGCGTCGGCCTGCGTTACTACACGGCGGTCGGGCCGATTCGGCTCGACCTGGCGTTTCCGCTCAACCCGCGCCCGGGTGACGACTCCTGGGCGTTCTACGTCGGCATTGGACAGGCGTTCTAGCGATGCGGTCCTTGAGACGATCGACCAAGATCGGCGCTGTCGTGGTCCTGGCGATCGCGCTCGGCCTGGTATTGGCCTCGACCCTGGTCAGCCGGAGCGCCGACGACGACAAGGGCATTCTCGCCAGCCTGTTCTCGCGCGTGCTTTCCACGCCGACGACACGCGTCTCCATCGGCCGCGTCGATGGCGCGCTGTCGTCCGATGCAACCATCAACGACATCACCATCGCGGATCGCGACGGCGTGTGGCTGCGCCTCGACAAGGTGCGGCTGGTCTGGAGCCGCACCGCGCTGCTGCTGTCGCAGAAGCTGGAAGTAGACAAGCTCGAAGTCGGCCATCTGCAGATATTGCGGCGGCCGGTACCGTCGGAAGAGACCGTCGCCAACACCGACAAGCCGATCCTGCCGGAACTGCCGGTCAAGGTTGAGATCAAGCAATTCGCCTTGCAGGAACTGTCGCTCGGCGAGCCGGTCATCGGCCAGGCCGCGCGCCTGAGCGCCTCCGGCAACGCAAGCCTCGGCAGTCCCTCGGAAGGACTGAAGCTGCAATTCGACGCCCACCGTCTCGATGCGGCGGGCAGCCTCACCGCGCATCTCGACCTGGTGCCGAAGTCGCAGGCGCTCACCCTGAAGCTCGCCGCGCAGGAGCCCGCCGGCGGCCTGGTCGTGCACGCGCTCAATGTGCCGGGGTTGCCGTCGATGTCGCTCGACCTCAACGGCAAGGGCACGCTCGATGCGTTCGCCGCGCAACTGACATTCAACGCCGGCAAGGATATCGGCGCGACCGGCGCCGCACATGTGCAACGGGTCGCCGACGCGCGCCATCTCACGCTCGACCTCAAGGCGCGCATCGCCGGGCTGCTGCCGGCGCCGGCAGCGCCGGTCTTTGCCGGTACGACGCAGCTCGACGGCACGATCGACATGGCCGACAGCGGCGCCATTACGATCAAGCCGCTCACGATCCGCTCGCAGACCGCGCGGCTCGACGTGCAGGGCACGCTGTCGCCGCTGCAGATCGCCGATCTGAAGATTTCCGCGCGCGCGCTGCCCAATGCGGGCAAGAAGACTTCGGCCGGCAAGGTTTCGCTCGGCAAGCTCGCCTTCGATGCCAGCGTCGCCGGGCCGATCCTGCGGCCACAGGTCAATGCAACGCTGGACGCCGCCGACGTCACGACGCCGCAAGGCGCCATGAGCAAGCTCGCCGCGCGCTTTGCGACCACGCCCGATCAAAAGACGCCCGGTACCGCGATCCCGTTCAGCGCGCAGGCCAAGGCGAGCGGCCTTTCGCTGACCGACCCGGCGCTCGAGCGCGCGCTCGGCTCGTCGTTGACGCTCAACGTCGCCGGCACCGCCGACAAGGGCGTTGCCGATCTCAAGTCCGCGCGGCTGCAGACATCGACCGCCGACATCGAATTCATCGGCCGCGTCGGCCAGCCGGAATTGAACGGCCGGCTGACGGTGAAGGCGCCCGATCTCGCCCGCTTCGGCACGCTGGCCGGGCTGAAGCTGCGCGGCGCATTGGGGCTGAACGCCAAACTAACCGGCACGCCCAAGGACGGCCGTATCGAAGCCGCGCTCACCGGCCGCGCCAGCCGCTTTGCCACCGGCATCGCCGCCATCGACGGCCTCGCCGGCGGACAACTCGATCTCAACGGCATTGTGCGCAAGCTTCCGCACGGCGGCTATGGTTTCGGCGACCTGCGCCTCACCGGCGCCCATGCCTCGCTGCGCGCCGACGGTGAAGCCACAGAAAAGACCGCCGCCATCGACGTCGCGCTCAACGTTCCGGACTTGAAGCGCGCCGATAAGCGCCTGACCGGGCGCGCCGAGGCGACGCTCAAGCTCACCGGCTCGGCGGCACACCCGAACATGGATGCCGCCGTCACGGTGACCAACGGCAGCGCGCTCGGCCGGCCGATCCCTCGGCTGAGCCTGACGGCAAACGCTGCCGATGTGACCGGCATGCTCGACGCGCACGCCAAGCTCGAGGGCTCGGTCGGCGGCAAGCCGGCACAAGGCACGCTGCATCTCGCCAAACTCACGACGGGCGGCTGGCGGCTGAGCGACGTCGATCTGCGGGTCGGATCGGCCAGCGCCAAGGGCGCCGTCACGCTTCACTTCGACGACCTCGCCGATGGTCAGTTCACGATCGACGCCGGCAACCTCGACGATCTCTCGCCGCTCGTTCTCACCAAGCTGTCCGGGCAACTGCACGCCGACACCACGCTGAAGGTGACCAATGGCGGCGGCCAGAGCGGCACGCTTTCCGCCGAGGGCCATAACGTCAAGCTCGGCGCCACCACGCTCGATCGCTTCAGCGCGCGCGCGAAGATCGGCGATCTCTACCGCCATCCCGTCATCGACGGCGATCTTGCCGTCGACCGCGCGCGCATCGGCGGCGAGGACATTTCGCAGATCCGCCTGACCGCGCAAGGCGCGGCGACCGCCAGCGCCATCACGCTCACCGCGCGGGCGCGCGGCTTTGCCATCGATGCCCGCGGCAAGCTCATTCCATCGACACCGATCCGGCTCGAGCTTGCCTCCTTGACGGCCAGGCGCGGCGCCCATCGCATCGCCTTGTTGCATCCGGCGACGCTTGCCTTCCGCGGCCAGGGCCTGGAGTTCAAATCGCTACTGCTGGCACTCGACCGCGGACGGCTCGCCGTCAACGGCCGTGTCGGCGAGACACTCGACGTTTCGCTGCAAGCGCAATCGGTCCCGCTCTCGGTGTCGGAAGCCGTGATGCCGGAGCTTGGCCTCTCCGGCACGCTGAATGCCGAGGCCAAGATCGCCGGCACCGCGTCGGCGCCGACCGGCACGTGGCATCTGCGGATCGACCGGCTGGTGACCAAGCAGACGCGCGACAATGGTCTGCCGGCAATCGACGTCGCCGCGTCGGGCCGGCTTGCCAATCGCCGCTCGACGCTCGATGCCACCATCCGCGCCCGCGGCGCCGGCACGTTGCAGGCCAAGGGAACGGTGCCGTTCGCGGGCGACGGGCTGGATCTCGCGGTGCGCGGCGCCGTCGACCTCGGCGCCGCCAATACGCAACTGTCGGCCAGCGGACGCCGCCTCACCGGCAAGGCCAATGTCGATATGCGGCTGCGCGGCAGCCTGACACGGCCGCAGGTCGCCGGCACGGCAACCATCGCCGGCGGCAGCTATGCCGACGCCAGCCTCGGCGTGCGGCTGAACAAGATTGCCGCCCGCGTGTCGGCGCGCGGCGACACCATCCGCATCGAGCGCATGACGGCGGAGACCTGGGATTCCGGCACCATCTCGGTCGAAGGCGACGTGCGCGTTGCGCCCGACGCCGGCTTTCCCGGCAACATCCGCATTTCCAGCCGCAACGCCAAGCTGGTCGCCAACTCGGTGGTCACCGCCGTCGCCAATCTGGGCTTGACGCTGTCGGGGCCGTTGGCGCGCGACCCACGCATTTCCGGCAAGGTCGATGTCGTTTCCATGGACATCACCATCCCCGAGCGGCTGTCGACCACGTTGCGGCCGATCGCCGGCACCAAGCATGTCGATGCGCCGCCGGCGGTCGCCGCCCGGCTTGCCATGGAGGCGAAAGCGCAGGCGCAGGCCCGGCGGGCCCCGCCCTTCGACGCCGCGCTCGATCTCTCGGTCAGCGCGCCCAACCATGTGTTCGTGCGCGGCCGCGGCATCGATGCCGAGCTTGGCGGCAATCTGCGCCTGCGCGGACGGCTCGCCGACCCGGTGACCGTCGGCGCCTTCGAGCTGCGGCGCGGACGCATGTCGATCGCCGGCACGCGGCTCGATTTCACGCAAGGGCGCATCGCCTTCGTCGGCAGCCTCATTCCCGACCTCAACTTCACGGCGCAAACCCAGACCAGCGACGCGACCATCACCATCACCGTGAGCGGGCCGGCGACGTCGCCGGGCTTCGCCTTCACCTCCGATCCTTCCTTGCCGCCGGAGGAGGTCCTCTCTCGTCTCCTGTTCGACAAGGCGAGTGGCGGGCTGTCGCCGTCGCAGGCGCTGCAGGTGGCGCAGGTTGCCGCGCTGTTTTCCGGCGGCGGCGGCCCCGACGTGTTCGATCGCGTGCGCCGCGCGCTCGGCGTCGACAGCCTCGATGTCGGCGTCGGCGCCAGCGGCGACCCAAGAGTCGGCGTCTCCCGCGCCATCAACCGCCGCATCAGCGTCGGCGTGAAGACCGGCACCAACACCGAGGACAGCGGCGTCTCCGTCGATGTCGACGTCACCCGCCACATCCGCGCACAAGGTGAGATCGACCGCAACGGCGGCAGCTCCCTGGGCGTCGGCATGCAGTGGGAATATTGAGGCGCAAGCAATTCTCTCGCGTCCGACACGGACGATGCCTCTGCCCTGAAACTGCTTTGGCGTTTGGGTGGCCATTTGATAGACAGGCAGGCGGGAATGTCTCCGAGACAATCAAGCACGGTAAAGTAGCCTGCCGGCGACGCGGCTCCTTTCACGGACACGATGCGAGAGAGAAATCCACTTCCCGGCACGGGCGCTGGTGCCATTCAAATCCGCAATCTGACGCGGCGCTACGGCGCGTTGACCGCGGTCGACGACGTCTCGCTCGACATTCCGGTCGGCGAGTTCTTTGTGATTGTCGGGCCTTCCGGCTGCGGCAAAACGACCTTGCTGCGTATTCTTGCCGACCTGGACGCGCCGACGTCCGGCAAGATCGAAATGCGGGCATCTCCGAATTCCGACAAGCCGGCCAACGCGATGGTGTTCCAGGGCGACTCGATTTTTCCCTGGATGACGGTGTGGGAGAACGCCGCGTTCGGCCTGCACATGCGCCACGTGCCCAGCGCCAGGGTCAAGGAGATCGTCGGCCACTATCTCGACCGCACGGGGCTGACGCGGTTCGCCGATCATTATCCGCATCAATTGTCGGGCGGCATGCGCCAGCGCGTGTCGATTGCCCGCGCCTTCGCCAACGATCCCGAAATCCTGCTCATGGACGAGCCGTTTTCCGCGCTCGATGCGCAGAACAAGCTGTTGCTGCAGGAAGAGCTGCTGCGCATCTGGGAGGAAGACAAGAAGACCGTTGTCTTCATCACCCACAGCGTGGACGAGGCGGTCATCCTCGGGGATCGGGTGATGATCATGACCGCCCAGCCGGGGCGCGTGAAATCGCTGGTCTCGATTTCGCTGCCGCGCCCGCGCAACATCCTCGAGCTTCAGGCGACGCCGGCTTACGGCGAACTCGTGCATCACATCTGGTCGAACCTGCGCGACGAGGTTCAACGCGCCCGCCAATTGGAAGAGGCACAGAAGCAGCGATGAGCACCAACGCCGATACCTATCTGGCCCTCTCGACCTGGAAATTGACCGAGCGGGGCCGCGACCGCCTCATCGGGATCGTCTCTCCCCTGCTCCTCATCCTCGTTTGGGAGCTGGCGGCCGACTTCGGCGCCATCGACACGCGGTTCTTTCCGGCGCCGTCGAGCATCGTCGCCTCCGCCGTGGAATTGCTCAGGACCGGCGAGCTCCTGCAAAACACGCTCGACAGCCTGCGGCGCCTGTTTATCGGCTTCATCGTCGGCGCCGTTCCGGCGCTGGTGCTCGGCATCATCATGGGCCTGAACCGGACCGTGCGTGCCGCGCTCGACCCGATCATCTCGGCGACCTATCCGATCCCGAAAAGCGCCATTTTGCCGCTGGCGCTGCTGATTTTCGGCCTCGGCGAAGGCTCCAAGATCTTCATGGTCGCGATCGGCGTGTTTTATCCGATCGTCATCAATGCCACGACCGGCGTCATGGAGATCAACAAAATCTACCTGGACGTCGGCAAGAACTATCGCGCCGGCCGCTGGGCGACGTTCTATCGCATCGCGCTGCCCGGGGCGCTGCCGGTGATCATGACCGGCATCCGGCTCGGCATGGGCCTGGGACTGGTGCTGATCGCGATCGCGGAGATGGTCGGCGCGAAGAGCGGCCTCGGCTTCATGATCTGGAACGCGTGGCAGATATTCGCCGTCGAGCAGATGTATGTCGGCTTGTTCACCATCGCGTTGATCGGATTTCTGTTGAACGTCATGCTGACGCAGGTGGAGAAGATCCTGATCCCCTGGCGGCAATAACTGCGCGGGCGACCTGCGCAAACAGCGAAGTCGTTGGAAAGCACATCCAATTGCGGACCACGGCCCGGGCGCTACGGCGCGATGATCGGCTGCGCGTCGAGGCGTGGCGCCTGGATCTCGGTGCCGAGGAAGAGGCTGCCTTCCTCGAACCAGGAGCGCGGCGCCGGCGCGCCCCACAGCGTCTGCCGCTGCGGGTCTTTCAGATCCCATTTGATCGGCTCGAGATCGGGATCGACCGTCTGGTAATCCGAGCAGTAGATTTCCACGCGGTGGCCGTCGGGATCGCGGATATAAAGAAAGAACGCATTCGAGATGCCGTGCCGGCCCGGCCCGCGCTCGATGTTCTTCACATAGCCGGTGGTCGCCATCAGATCGAGCAGATCGATGATCGCGATCGGATGCGGCACCCAGAAGGCGACGTGATGCAGCCGCGGCCCGCGGCCGTTGGTGAAGGCGATGTCGTGCACGCCGCCTTTGCGGTGCGTCCAGGCGGCCCACAGGCGGTGGCTCACCTCGTCTTCGGTATATTCCGTCACCCGGAAGCCGATCTCGTTGTAGAAGGCCACCGCCTCGTCGACATCCGGCGAGAAGCAGTTGAAATGGTCGATGCGCAGCGGCTTCACGCCCTTGTAGAGGGCGTATTGCTGATGGATCGGCGGCAGCCGGTCCATGCGTGCATAGAGCTCGATCGGCACCCCTGAACGTCGCGTGACAGCAGCGTGCGCGATTGGAACGGCCGGTTGGCCCATTCGACCGGCAGGCCCTTTTCCGTGAAGAACTCTTCGGCGGCGTCGAGGTCCTCGTCGCTATAGACCTTGAAGCCGAGATGGCCCGCGCAGGGCTCGTCGCCCTTGCGCAGCACGATGCAGTGGTGTCCGCGCTCTTCCAGGGCGCGCAGATAGATCTCGTCTTTGTCCTCGTCGGTGACCTGCAGCCCGAGAGTGTCGACGTAGAAGGCGCGACTCTTGGCCAGATCGGTGACCACGAGCTCGATATGGCTCAGCCGCACGATGTTGAACGGCGGGTAGAGATTGGGTGCGGGGATCGGCATGAGACGCTCTCCGATGTTTCGGCAAAGCCAGCTTCAACCGCCAAGCTTGGGAACCTTGTGGGCCGCGGTCGCGATCGTGATGTTCTTGGTCGCAAAAAGTCTGTCGCCTTCCGCTTACCGTCCTCGAAGCGCGGCATCGACCCTGCTCTATGCGGAAGCCCGAATGCGCTGATGCATCGCATTCTCTTTCCAGCTCAGATCGCCATCGATTTCAACGATCTCGAATGACAGCGCGAAATAGGGCGAGGCGAGCAACGACGCAAGCGATCGCTGGGCGGTCGCAAAAATCCTGTCGCCGATTTCCTTCTTGTCGGCCTCGCTGCGTCCGCGGCCGAGGCGCATGATGATGTGCGCGAAGGCATTGTCGATGTGCTTATCGGCGATCGCATAGTCCTCGCTGCGGATCGCGCGCACGCGCACGGCGCCCAGCTCGAAATAGCCGGTGTCGAGCGCCGCGCCATGAAGCGCGGAGCACAGCGCCGACATGTCGGCACGACGCTCCAAATTTGCCGAATATTCAATGGAAATATGGGGCACCCGGCAACTTCCCTATCGTTAACATGTTAAGTAGCGAGCGAAGGCGTTGGGCGTCAAGCTGACGGCGGGCGCCGGGTCATAGGCGGCCACCATCTCGCCGGGCCGTCTTGCGCATGCGGCAATTCGCGAGAATTAAAATTCGTTGCAAAGGCTGCCGCTTGGCCATGGCCATCCGGCGCAACCGCGTGGGCCATGCGACTTAAGGTGTCGTATCCAGCGCCCCGGCCAATCTCGACCGACCGAGAAATTCCGGTCATTAGAGGCACTTAAGAAGTTACAATCACGGCTTCCAAGACGTTGGCGGTGTCCCGCAAAAAGCCGACGATTGACCGACGTCGCCTTGATGCGATTCATAATCAAAAACACGCTTGTCGTTGGCCATACTTCCCTGATCTCACCCCTTGACGGTTGCCCGAACGCTGACATTCTGGCGGCCAAATTTGCGCGTTGGGTGGAAATCGTCGCCAGCGATGGGAGGAGCCCATGAACACGCCGATCGTCGAAGGTCTCAAGGGTGCCGTCGCAATGTCGGGCGCCAGGCTCCGCTATATGTCCGGCTTCGGCAACAGCTTCGAGACCGAGGCGCTGCCCGGCGCGCTGCCGGTCGGACGCAATTCGCCGCAAAAGGTGAATTACGGACTCTACGCCGAGCAGCTGTCCGGCTCGCCCTTCACGGCGCCGCAGGCGTCCAACCAACGCTCCTGGCTCTATCGCATCCGCCCGACCGTGCGGCACAGCGGCCGCTTCGCCAAAGCGGACAAGGGCTATTGGCGCACCGCGCCGACCCGCGAGGACACCGACGTGCCGCTCGGCCCCTATCGCTGGTCGCCGGTACCGATCCCGGACGAGAAGCTCACTTTCGTCTCAGGGCTTCGTACCATGACCGTCGCCGGTGATGCCGACACCCAAGCCGGCATGGCGGCGCATCTCGCGTTCATCACCCAATCGATGGAGCGCGAGCATATCTTCAACGGCGACGGCGAGTTCCTCATCGTCGCGCAGGACGGCAAGCTACGCTTCCGCACCGAGTTCGGGACGATCGAGATCGAGCCGGGCGAGATCTGCGTCATCCCGCGCGGGGTGATCTTCCGGGTCGAACTGATCGGCGGCCCCGCGCGCGCCTATGTCTGCGAGAACTATGGCGGCGGTTTCATCCTGCCCGACCGCGGACCGATCGGCGCCAATTGCCTGGCCAACCCGCGCGACTTCCTGGCGCCCGTGGCGGCCTACGAAGACCCCGACGGGCCGCACACGCTGTATGTGAAGTGGGGCGGCGATCTCTTCACCACCGAGACCGATTTTTCCCCGCTCGATGTGGTCGCCTGGCACGGCAACTACTACCCCTACAAATACGACCTGCGGCAATTCTCACCGGTGGGCGCGCTGCTGTTCGACCATCCCGATCCGTCGATCTTCACCGTGCTGACCTCGCCCTCGGAGACACCGGGCACGGCCAATATCGACTTCGTGATCTTCCCCGAGCGCTGGATGGTGGCGGAGAACACCTTCCGGCCGCCCTGGTATCACCGCAACATCATGTCGGAGTTCATGGGCCTGGTGTTCGGCGTCTACGACGCCAAGCCCGAGGGCTTCGTGCCCGGCGGCATCAGCCTACACAACCAGATGCTGCCGCACGGGCCCGACACCGAGGCCTTCGAGCACGCCAGCAACGTGGAACTGAACCCGGTGAAGCTGTCGAATACGCTCGCCTTCATGTTCGAGACGCGCTTCCGCCAGCGGGTCACGCAATACGCCGCGACACTTCCGACCTTGCAACAGGACTACATCGACTGCTGGGCCGGCCTGCAGAAGCATTTCGACCCCAACCGGCGCGAACCGAAATAGCAGCGAACCTCGCATCTTCTTTACCTCTCCCCGCTGCGCGGGGAGAGGTCGCGAGCGAAGCGAGCGGGTGAGGGGGTATCCCAAGGAAAAATGCTTATGATTTTTTGCTACGCATTGCGCGCAAGAGCCCCTCACCCCGACCCTCTCCCCGCAAGCGGGGAGAGGGAGAAGAGCGTCCGATGAAGCTCGCTTCCCTCAAGGATGGCCGCGACGGTCGTCTGCTCGTGGTCTCGCGCGATCTCTCGCGCTGCGCCGACGCTCACGCCATCGCGCCGACCTTGCAGGCCGCGCTCGACAATTGGCAGGCCGCCGAGCCGCAATTGACCGCGCTCGCCGATGCGCTGGAAGCCGGCCGCATCGCCCATCTGCCGTTCGAGCCGGCGAAATGCGCGTCGCCCTTGCCGCGCGCGTTCCAGTGGCTGGATGGCTCGGCCTACGTCAATCACGTGGCGCTGGTGCGCAAGGCGCGCGGCGCCGAGATGCCGGCCTCGTTCTGGACCGATCCGCTGATGTATCAGGGCGGCTCGGACAGTTTTCTCGGGCCGCGCGATTCCATTCCGGTCGCCGACGAGGCCTGGGGCATCGATCTCGAAGCTGAAGTTGTTGTTGTTCTCGGTGACGTGCCGATGGGCGCATCGCGTGAGCAGGCGGCAAAGGCGATCAAGCTGATCATGCTGGTCAACGACGTGACGTTGCGCAACCTCACCGGCCCCGAGCTCGCCAAGGGCTTCGGCTTCGTGCAGTCGAAGCCGGCGTCGGCCTTCACGCCGGTGGCGGTGACGCCGGACGAACTGGGCCACGCCTTCGACGGCGCCAAGGTCGATCTGCCGCTGCTGAGCTTCATCAACGGCAAGCCGTTCGGCAAGCCGGTCTGCGGCAACGACATGACCTTCGATTTTCCGACGCTGATCGCGCACGCCGCCAAGACCCGCGCACTTTGCGCCGGCACCATCCTCGGCGCCGGCACGGTGTCGAACCGCGACACCGACGGCGGCCCCGGCAAGCCGATCGAGGAAGGTGGCCTTGGCTATTCCTGCATCGCCGAGCTGCGCACGGTGGAGACCATCCGCACCGGCAAGCCGGTGACGCCGTTCCTCAAATTCGGCGATAAAGTGCGGATCGAGATGCGGGACGGGAAAGGAATTTCGATTTTCGGTGCCATCGAGCAGGACGTGGTAGGCTATTAGTGCGGCGGATTTGACGTTTCTATCAGTGTTGCGGCGAGTCCTTCATAGGAACGTCAAATCCAAAGCCGCACTGGAATCATAGACTTGCTAGTGTCCCTTTGGTTCCGACGCTTGTAAACGAACGTGCTGCAAAGAGGTACAGGCGTCGGAATCGGGACACTAGCGCACCTGAACAAGAAACTTCCGGGAGGAGAGTAAGCATGGCTAAGGGTTTTGCGTCGACCGCGGACCTCGGCGAAAAGAAGGTCTCCTTCGACGAGCTTGGCCCGGGGCTTTACGCCTACACCGCCGAGGGCGACCCCAATTCCGGCATCATCGTCGGCGACGACGGCGTGATGGTGATCGACGCGCAGGCGACACCGGCAATGGCCGAGGAAGTCATCGAGCGCGTCGCCACGGTCACCGATAAACCGGTCAAATATGTACTGCTCACCCATTACCACGCCGTGCGCGTGCTCGGCGCTTCGGCCTTCAAGGGCGCCGAAATCCTGGCCTCCGACGTGACGCGTGGCCTGATCGTCGAGCGCGGCCAGCAGGACATGGATTCCGAGATCGGCCGTTTCCCGCGCCTGTTCCGTGCGGTGGAAACCATTCCGGGATTGACGTGGCCGAACATCACCTTCCCCGATCAGATGTCGGTCTGGCTCGGTAAACGCGAGGTGCGCATCATGCATATCGGCCGCGGCCACACCGCCGGCGACGTGATTGCTGTGGTGCCCGACGCCGGCGTGGTGTTCTCCGGCGATCTGGTCGAGTACCATTCGGCCTGTTACTGCGGCGACGCCCATTTCACCGATTGGCCGGCGACCCTCGACAACCTTGCCGAATTGCAGGCCAAGGCGCTGGTGCCGGGACGCGGCGCCGCCTTGACGACGCCGGACATGGTGAGCGAAGGCATCGAGCTCACCGCCGATTTCCTCTCGACGCTTTACGGTTCCGCGCGGGACAGCGTCGCCAAGGGCCTTTCGCTGAAAGAGGCCTTCGACGCGGCCCGCCTGGTGATGGACCCGAAATTCGCCAGCTTCGCGATCTATGAGCACTGCCTGCCGTTCAACGTCTCGCGCGCCTATGACGAGGCACGCGGCATCGAATGGCCGGTGATCTGGACCGCGGAGCGCGACCGCGAATTATGGGCGGCGCTGCAAGGATGAATATTGAAGGCTGATCGCGCCGCAAAGAAGCGTGACAGTCCGGGAGGCCGCCATGGCAGAGAACGAACGCAAGACGATCTATCGCTACGGCTACAGGCGCTCGCCCGACCAGGACGCGGCCGGAACGGTGCGCCGGCCGGTTGTTGTCGTCGGCGCCGGGCCCGTGGGGCTCGCCGCGGCGATCGACCTCGCCCTGCACGACGTGCCGGTGGTGCTGATCGACGACGCGGATCGCATCGGAGAAGGCTCGCGCGGCATCTGCTGGTCGAAGCGCACGCTGGAAATCTGCGACAGGCTCGGCGTCGGCGAGGGACTGGTCGCGCAGGGCGTGACCTGGAAGATCGGCAAGCAGTACCACGGCGATGAGCTGGTGTTTTCCTTCGACCTGCTGCCGGAGCAAGGCCACAAGATGCCGGCCTTCATCAATCTACAGCAGTACTATCTGGAAAAGGCGCTGGTCGACCGCGCGCATGATCTCCGCAATCTCGATCTGCGCTGGAAGAACCGGCTCACCGGCATCGATCCGCACAACGATCACGTACGGCTGATCATCGATACGCCGGACGGTCCTTACCAATTGGATGCCGACTGGCTGATCGCCGCCGACGGCGCGCGCTCGACCGCGCGCGATCTGCTCGGCCTGCAGTTTGCCGGCGTCACCTTCGAGGACAAGTTCCTGATCGCCGACATCAAGATGACGGCGGATTTCCCCACCGAGCGCCGCTTCTGGTTCGATCCGTCCTTCCATTCCGGCCAGTCGGCGCTGATGCACAAGCAGCCCGACAACGTCTGGCGCATCGACCTGCAACTCGGCCCCGAAGCAGACGTTGCCGCCGAGCAGGAACCCTCCCGCGTGCGCGCGCGCATCGAACGCGTGGTCGGGGACCGTCCGTTCGAACTCGAATGGGTGTCGATCTATCGCTTCAATTGCCGGCGGCTCGACCGCTTCGTGCACGGCCGCGTGGTGTTCGCGGGCGACGCGGCGCATCAGGTCTCGCCGTTCGGGGCGCGCGGCGCCAATTCCGGCATCCAGGACGCCGAGAACCTGGCCTGGAAGCTCGCCGCCGTGCTGAAGGGGCAAGCAGGGCCGGCGCTGATCGACTCCTACGAGCGCGAGCGCATCCAGGCGGCCGACGAGAACATCGCCCATTCCACCCGCTCGACCGATTTCATCGCGCCGCATTCGTCCGCCGAGCGGCGCCTGCGCAACGCGGTGCTTGATCTCGCGCCAAGTGCGGACTTCGCCCGCCGCATGATCAATTCCGGCCGGCTGTCGGTGGCGACCGTCTATGACACGCCGCTGTCGACGCCGGATGAGGACAGGTTTGCCGGCAGCGCGCGGCTCGGTGCGCCGGTGCCCGACGCGCCGATCCGCACACGCGACGGCAGCGATAGTCATCTCCTGGAAAACATCGGCGGCGAATTCACGCTGCTTTATGTCAAAGACGGCGCGCCGCCGTCGGTGCCGGCCGGCATCCGCCTCGCCACCATCGGCGAGGATATCCTCGATAGCGGAGGGGCCTTCGCGCAACGCTTCGATCCCACCCCAGGCGCCGCCTATCTCCTGCGTCCCGATCAGCACCTGTGCGCGCGCTGGCGTCAGGTCGATGCCGGCAAGATCGCGGCGGCGCGTGCGAGAGCGTTGGGGATGGCGTGATGGCCAAGCTGGTGACGCAATCGCAATTCGCCGAGCCTGACGCCGCTTACGTGACGCTGGTCGAGGCGCGCCGCGGCCTGAGCGACGAGGCCGCCGCCGATCTGGACACCAAACTGGTGCTGATCCTCGCCAACCACATCGGCGATATCGACCTGCTCAAGGAAGCCATCGCGCTCGCCAAGACGGGGAAGTAACAGGGGAATTACGAAACTATTTCAACAGGATGGTCGACCAATTGGCGGAGAGGGAGGGATTCGAACCCCCGATACGGTTGCCCGTATGCCGCATTTCGAGTGCGGTGCTTTCAACCACTCAGCCACCTCTCCAAGCCGTTGATATAACTATATAATTTCTATTTTCTCCGGTAGCTACCTAGACGTTTTCCTAGACTTAGTTTTGATTTGATCCGCCGAGAAACGATTTATTCTCATCACTTGACCGGTCGCGCGGCATCCGTCAAGGTCCGCGCGCCGTAGGGCGTTGTCCGGATTCCAAGCCGGCCAGCGGAACCCCGGCCCCATCCGCTGGCTTTTGCGTTATGTCCCGCCCGACATCGCCAGCGGCAGGTAGAGCATCAGCCGGTCATGTCCTTGACCGTGGCAGCGCGGGTCTTCCCGTTTCAGGGAGGGCCGCTGCATGGCCAAACGTCGTCCGACTTCCCCTAGCGCGTTACTGCTCACCCCAGCACAGGCCGCAGAGCGGCTTGGCATATCTCTGACGCTGGTCCGTGAATATTTGGCTGACGGCCGCCTGCCCGCGCGCCGCCTCGGCACCCGCTTGCGGGTCACGAACGCCGCCGTCACAGCCTTTGTGGATGCCTTGCCGGCGCACGTCCCCGGCGAGCCGATCGATGGCGACGGCAAATGACAGCGCGAAATTGCGAACACTGCGGCACGGCTTTTGAGTCGTCGCACCCAGCGAAGAGATTTTGTAGCGAGCGATGCCGCCGCGCGGCGCTTCGGCGCTTGAAAGGTGGCCCGCCTCGGCCTTGCGCGGTGTGCGGCAACATCTATCAGCCGACGTACGACGGGCAGCGGGCATGCTCAAAAAGCTGCGCCGCTCGCTCGCGCTTGATCTGTCATGGCCTCGCCGTCGGCCAGCCGGTCGTGGCCGCAGAAAAACAACACACCGCCGACTGCGCTTGCAGCGAATGCAGTTTATTTAACGCATTGCGCCTGACGGCGGCGATTGATCGATTTCGCAATCATCAAAGCCTGCGTGCCGGCGATCAGCAGCTTATCGAAGGCCTGTCATTGACTCGCGAAGCAGCCGACGACGTCGACGACGATGGCGAAGACGACACGGAGGCCGCCGAATGACTGGCGACCTAATCAATGATATCCGCGAAGCGCGCGCACGCTGCGAAGTGTTGCCCGAACTTCGTGCTCTGCTCGATCGCCTTCACCCTGGCCTTGCCGACGAAGTTGCCAGCATGATCGGAAGCCCGACCGCGCAGCGCATCCTCGCGCTTGCCGTGATTTTCTACCGTGCTGAAAAAGGCTTGACGATCGCCGACGCGAGACTGGCGCGCACCATCGCCCGCTTTGAAAAACCAGCGGCGGCCATTGGAATCGATGCCGCGACACTTCGGCGCGAGATTCAGAAGCCATCGAAAGGTGTCATCCGCGAAATGCGGCGCGTGGCCACAATTCGGACTACCTGTCCGAAAATTCGGACAGGTAGTCCGAAAAACCCGACTCTGCCGTGACCTCTCCCGGTAAGGTTCGAACAGCACAACGACGGAGATTCCAATGCCAATTGATATCGATGCTGCCCCCACCACGGCGCCCGGCCCGCTTTTGATTTCAAGTCTCGAAGAGTGGAGCGAGGCCGTTCCCGCGCCGATCGCCGAAGCTATGGCCGAACTTGAACAAACTCACGACATGGTAACAGGCGCGAATTATTCGGCGAGCGAATCTTACGCGGACCTTCGGCAGAAGAAGGGCGAACTCGACGGCAAAATCTCCGTCTTGATCCGCAAAGGCTACAACTCAAAGTCCGACCAAATCGAAACGCTGCGCCGCCGCTCGGCAGTGATCGGCGAAAAACTGGCGCAGCGCGCGGCGTTACCGCCGCATCCGAACGTTATCGACGTCGCAGAACTTCATCGATTCGCGCTGCAAAATCCACGCGTTCGGCTGGCCGAGATTCCGGAATTGCCGGCGGCTGATTCAGCCGAGAAAGTCGTTTCAATCGTTCGCGCCGGATACGACGAAACACAACTGGAATACCACCGCGCCACGACAATTCCGCGCGACGCGGAGTCTGCGCTCGCATATTTGCGAAGTCGACTCGACTCGATCGCCGCAAAGGGCGCAATGAACTTTCATTCGATTTTTCGGCCGCCGGAAATCGGCGAGCGTTCCGGACTGTGGCAGCCGGGCCGGATGCAACTCGGCTTGCCCACGCGGGCGCTGCATGTTGGCGACGAGTACATTCAACTCGTCGATACTCTCGGGCTGATGCTGTGGCTCGACCCATCGTTGATCGACAAGTTTATGGCCAAAGCTGAAGCTGCCGCGCCGGCGGATGGCCTCGAAATCGAAGAGAAGAAAATCATCGTTGCGAAGGCCGAGGCTGATTTGGTCGCCGGAATGCGCAAGCTCAATGAGGCATACCTGCTCGCTGAACGTGAAAAGAAATTTTTGCGAGACGTGCGCTTGCCGCCGGCGATCTTGCTTCGCGTCGATCAACCGCCCCGGAAAATCTTGGCCGGCGCGTTGTGAATTCATCGGGCGGCCGACTCCCGCCCGATGGTAGCGCGTGCTGTTTCCGTGGCGGCACGCGCGCGGCGCCGGCCGGTGGCCTTCCGGCCGGCGCCTGCCCCTTCAACCTGTAGAAAGGAGATTAAACAATGTCAGACGACCACAATGCCGAAACTGAAATCGACGACGCGGAAGTTCTCAAACTCGCGACATTGAGCCGCGAGCATGTGCGCCGCGTTCGTGAGGAAAATGAACGTGCGCGCGGCGCGGCGAAGATCGCACGGCCACACTGTCAAGCGCCGGCCGCCGATCGTAAGCCGGCGACGCTTGCCTCTTTGGATGGCGCCAGCATCAGGGCCAACTTTAATCCAAAACGCGTGAGCGCTGACAACGCCGACAACGCGGACGCCGAAGGCAAGCCCGAGCCGATCACCGACGCGAACGAAATCGACGACAAAGCAATTCGTGCCAACTGGAATCCGCCCCAACACAATGCGGCGCTCGACGCGGAATTTCGCCGGGCGGTCAAGGCGGCAGGTGACTGATGGCCCGCCGATATAAAACGATCGGCGGCATTCAGTATGCGCGTGCCGCCGACATAAAGCCTAGCGCGGCCGATCGAGAGCTTAGCAAGACTCCGATCGGCCGCGCGATTCGCAAACAATGGCCGACGAGCAATCCGGAGTATTGGCGCCTCATCGAACGGCAATTCAGCGAGTTATATTTGAATCTTCCGGAGGCCGAAGCATTGCAGGCGATCGAAGCCGGCTTTAGTTCACCGGCCGCAGCGATGTTCATGCACCTGATTCCACGGCGGCGCTATGTTGGCTTCTGCAAACGCAAGGAATCGAACGCATGAATTTAGATTTCGGCGTCACGTTAGAACTGCCCAACGTGGTGAATCCGGTACGGATCGCGACGACGCCAATGCCAGAATTTTCCAAGATTCGAGAGTTGTTCGCGTCGGAATTTTTATCCGGCTTGCGCGCCCCGAATGGAAAGCTCGCGGCGGAAAATTTCGACGACGCCCAAATTGCCGCTGTTGCCGAAGCGCTGAAATTTATTTTGGGCGATGGCGCGCGTCAGAAAAAGGAAATCGAATCCACTTTCGAAAGACTCGGCGTCAAGTATGTGCCGCTGCGTCGGGCAAGGGAACGTTGCGGCGGCCAAGTGACGAGAGCGGGCGTAACGTGGTTTTGGTACCTGCCGAGCACGTGATATAAGAATGGCCGGGCGTTGGCGCGCCCGGCCGAAATTTATGGACAACACTGTGAGATTGCCGTGTTTAATGTCGAAGGGCTCGTCAGTCAAGCCGCGAAAATCGACGAAGCGGCAGAGGGCGGAAACGGCCAAGCTCAGGCGCAAGCCGGCGCGGCTTGGAAGAAGCTTGTTGAGTCCGTTGTCGCACGGCAATCCCCGCTCCGTTGGTCTGACCTAAAATTTGCTGCCTTGGGGTTTTCGCTCATCGAAGCCGATGCCGTCCGCGCCGGCAATGCCCTGCCGAGTCCAGCGCTTTACGAGCGGCTCGCAAATCGGCAATTTTATTGGGCAATCGGGGAACTGATCGATGTACCCAAAAAGCGTGAGCTGCAACGAAATTTCCATGGCTGGCTAGAGAAAGTTGGGTGGCCCGGGAAGTCGTCGCCCGGTGCCAAGGCCTTCCTTGAAAACGCGTGCAGCAACGCTTTACATTTCTACCGTGATGGCGTTGAGGGCGACCTGCTGTGGCTGGTTTGGTTTTTGCACATGCGCCGCCAAGGCCGCAGCGCCGACTTCTGGGCGCCCCATTATTTCCTCTCGGTCTTCAAGCCGCTGCGCCTCTACCATTTGAAGAAGCGAAAGAAGACGGGCCGGCCGCCGAGCGTGAAGACATTGACGGCCCAACGCATCATGCGCGCGATTAACGTGAGCCGGCCAAGCGCATACCGGATCATCGATTTTGGGACAGCGCGCGCGGATTACCGTCGCATCCTGGCCAATGAATTTGCCGACACTTATGAGCGCAGCCAGCCTAAGAACTGGATGCTCAAGTTCGGGAATTCGTGGGGCAGCGCGCCGCCCGAGGGCCGCGCGTTTTCCGACTACTTAGCGTTCGAGCGGTTCGAGCACGAAGGCGAGCTAGGCCACGCGATCGCTCTGTTGATCGAACTTAGTGACGCTGGCGCCTTGCCCCCGACCTTCGCCGGTGCAGGCGACCTCATTGCCTTGCTCGCCACGCATGGGGTCTCTGCCTTTGTTGTCGATTTAATTTGGCGGCGCTGGCGCGGATGGTCCCAAGCAAAGGCAATGGACGACCTGCCCAAGTAGCGCTAAGCGCTGCGTTCCCCCTTGGTTGAGTTCTTGTCATCTTCAACGACCCCAAGATGAGAAGAAGTAGCCGTAAAAAACCAAGCAAAATCAATGATGGATTTACGCGGCCCGAACCGCGTCGGAATACAAAATAGGAATATAGATGTTGTTGTCATCTTCAAGTCGACGACGATAAGAATAACTCTCAACGCACTTTGAACAGTTGAACAGTTGGCGATCGCGCTTGGGATTGGGACATAAGTGGACAATTAATTGGGTCACCGTGGCATGGGTACCCCCTTCGGGAGGGGTAGCATAGGTTCTTCTGCCTAGGAAAACAAATAGGGGAAAAACAGGGTGGCGGGGTGCGAGGACGTGTATATACAAATGTATTTACATTTTTAGTCACTACTTTTTAGTCCGCCGAAGTCGCCTGTTGTGCCGCGCCAATTTTGCTTTAATTGGTTACGGGCCATGACAAAGCCCGACCCCTCAATCTTCGAAGCCAAACTGGGCCGGCCGGCAACGGGTCGGAATCCTAGTGTCCACTTCACAGTGCCGCGCGACGTGCTCGCCGAAGTCGATCGCATTGCCGCCGAGTCCTTCGAGTCGCGGCCGGCGGTCCTGGTCAGCTTGATCCGATTGGGCCTCGACTCGGTGCGGTCATGACGCGGCGCTTTAAATGGGACGATGAACCCGACCGGCCGCTGTCGACGCGCGATCCGCCGCGCGTGAGCAAGCGCGACCTTGCGCGCCTGACTGGCCTGCCTGTCGCTCGCTTTGAGGCCTTGATGCGACAGGGTTTGCCGAATCACCCCGGCCTGACTTCGCGCGCAGCAATCATGTTCGACCTAGGCGAGGTCATCCGGTGGTTGATCGAGGTCGCCGAAGAAGAGGCGGACCCGATCGCACCGGCGCGCAAGCGCAAGGCCGAGGCCGAGGCGAAACGGTTGGAACTTGCCAACGCGCGGAGCGAATCTGAATTCTACCGGCGCGACGACGTGCACAAAGTCGTCGACGAAACGATGGTTGAATTGCGCGCCGACCTTCTGGCGATCCCGGCCGCGTTGGTTGATCAGCCGGCCGACGTTCAGGACGCGGTGCGCGCCGCTATCGTAGAGCGGATCAATAGCCGCACGCTCAATTTCGAGGAAACAAATGGGCGTCGCTGAACTCAAATCGAGATTCCAATTCCACCCGGTCGTCGACATATCAATTCCGGAGTGGGCGGACCAATATCGGCGCCTGCCGGCGAGTTCTGCCGTATCCGGAAAATGGCGCACGGCCGCCGTCGAAATTTTCCGAGGCCCGATGGTCGCATTCGACGATCCTGCTATGAAGCTTCTAACGATTTGCAGCGCCGTCCAATTGGGCAAATCGGAAGTGTTGTTGAACATCATCGGCCGCACGGCCCACTTTGATCCGGCGCCGATTCTTTTGGTACAGCCCAAGGAAGCGGCGGCGACGAAATTTTCTCGCGAGCGGCTGGCGCCAATGATCAGCGGCTCGCCTGAACTGCGAACGAAATTCGATTTGCGCACGCGCTACGGCGACTCGATTGATTATAAGCCGTATGTCGGCGGCGCGATCTTTATTGAAGGTGCAGCATCGCCAATGAATTTGGCCTCGCGTGCTTGCCGAATTACTTTGCTGGATGAAGTTGACAAGTACGAACTAACCAAGGAAGGCCACCCAATTCATTTGGCCGAAGCACGAACGGCAACATACGGCGATCGCGCAAAGCACGTGAGAGTCTGTTCGCCGACGCAACCGGAAACTTCCGCCATTTGGCAATCGTATTTGGATTCTGACCAACGCAAGGCATGGATTACCTGCCCCAATTGCGACGTGCTTTTTCAACCGACGTTCTTTGGCAATGTTGAATGGCCGACCACAGAGTCCGGCGAGCATCGGCCAAACGATGCTGCAATATGGTGCCCGACTTGCGGCACGGCGTTGACTGAAGATCAGCGCCGAAAAATTGTGACCACCGCACGGGCGATCGTATGGCGACAAGGGCGGCCGTTCAGTTGTTGCGGTGAAGAAGGAGTCGTGCCGTCACTTTGGGATTACGACGAAGCGAATCAGGTCGGTATCGCGAAGTGTCCTACTTGCGGGAGTAATCCGGTCGCGCGCCACCATGCCGGCTATCAGGTGAGCCAAATCTTTTCGCCGTTCACGACGATCGCGACGCTGGCGCGCGAATGGTTGGCAGCAAAAGACGATCCGGGTGACAAGGCGACGTGGCGCAATACGCGACTCGGCGAACCTGCATCGTCAGAACAGATTGTTGAAAATGTGCAGGTGGCGCAGTTGCTCGCGCGTCGCGAACAATTCCCCGACTACTGCCCCGCCGAAGTGGCCGGCCTCTTCTGTGGCTGTGACGTGCAAACCGGGTCCGACCTCAAAGACGGATCGCTTCACCCATTCATTTGGGGCTTCTCGCCCGATCGCCAGATGTGGTCCGTCTATCATGAAATCATAGAGGGCGACATTCGCCTTCCGCGCGTTTGGGAACAGCTCGACCGGTTGCTGCTTTCTAAGTTTCCCCACGCCTGTGGCAAAGCGATCGTTGTCCAAGCTTGCTGCATAGACGCCGGCGACGGCCGCGTGGCGGATTTGATTGCGAACTGGTGCGCCGCGCGGAAAGGTCGCAACGTATGGGCAATCAAGGGCGCCTCTGAAAAATCGTCAATCTCGTGGTCGGAAATTTGGCCGGGGCCATCGGCGAAGAAGACTCAAATCGGCGGCACCACTGCCAAAATGAAAGTCGTCGGTTCGAACGCGGCGAAGTGGAGCATCTATAGCAGGCTACCGCTCAAGCCGGGCGAGTCCGGTTCGATTCATTTCGACACGACTTGGGACGAAAACTTATTCGCGCAATTCACGGCCGAGACGCTTCTGACAGTGCGACGCGGCGGATTCACGACGCGAAAATTTGTGCAGAAAAAAGGCCGCGCGAACGAAGCTCTCGACTCAAGCGCATACGCGCTTTGTGCGCTTGAAGGTTGGCTTCGCCAGGGCGGATCGTTGGAACGGTCGGCGCAAATTCTCAAGTCATTCATGGGGCCTAAATCATGATCAAACCGATTCCGCCGGAAGAGGTCGCAGACTTCGAGAAGAAAAAGGCGGTCGCCAAAAAGCATCAAGCGCCGCCGCGTCCGCGCATTCGTCGAAGCAGCTTCGTTGATGGCGGATACGATGGAGTCGAATTCCCGCCGCACGTAATCGACAATGCACTGAACAAGTGGAATCCGAAAAACTGAATCCTGTTCAACAAACTGTAGGAGAATCAAAATGACTCAAACGAAACGGTACACATTCGAGGGCGTTGCCGACTTGAAACGCAAGGCAGCCGAAGCAGCGGCGAAGGCAATTACGAATCCACCGCCAAGTCACAATAAAATGTTCGGAAATGGTGACTACTGGTACGCGTATGAAAATGGCGTCAAGTTGACAGCGTTGCACAGAAAGAATGCCAACCCGGCAGTGGCGGACCCACCGAAAGAGGTGCTCGGCTTTCTGACCTGGACGGAAGTCGATCGGCTCGAATCGGCGGTTGAGTCGTCGCTCAATGAAAATGCAAAGCCGATCAAGGTGGAGTTGAAGACGGTCGCCGCAGTCGTCGATAATGGGGCGATTACTTATTACAATCGCTCAGCCTCCGCGTTTTTCGGCGACGGTGATTTTCTCACGAAATTTCCCGACGGTTTTTATCACCTCGCATGGCTTCGCGCTCAGAAAAAAGATACCGAGGATTTCACCTATCGGCCCAAGCCGGCCAGCATCGGCGCGAAGGGGTAGGGGAAAAAAAGCAGCGCGAACCATGGTGCGCGCTGCTAATACTCCTAGACCCAGTTAATCAGTAGGCCGGTTCCAACTGGGGTCCAGCCGATTGATCACGTGGTCAAGTCAGTGAACTAATCGATCTTTGTCAACGCTACTATAGCCGAGCTATAGAACTTTTCTTTGTCTATCAGATTAGAGACGACGCTTGGCAGGCGATTATGTTTTCCGTAGTTCAATATCGCGGTCGCTGGAATTTTGTCATCCAATTTAGCGATGTAGTTGCTGTTGTAGGCAGGTGTGCAATAGTAGATCAAAAGTTGCTCAACCCGTGCGATCAGATCTTCGTCGTTTAATTCCTGTCGATCCGACGAAACAATATTTCCAAAATAGATTTCCGATAGTCCTGCGTCCCAGTTAATCCATTCATTTGCATGGCTTGATGTTCGACGTCCGAAGTCTTTGGTACGGCCGATATAGAGAAGCGAATTTGGGCCACCCACGGCGTGCGTGCCATAAATCTGATAAACGCCACTTCCGCTCTTGGCGTTTGCGTCGCGCGGGCTAAAAGGCCCGGCCCAGGAAATTGCGATGATATCAACTTGTTCCCTTGGCCACATAGCCTCTCCGGGTCTGAGTCAGCCCATTTCATTTACCTATGTCTTTAGCACGCTGGTGTGCGTTGTTCATGAACCTTCGTATCTGTGAGCCTTTTTTCGCGGCCTCGACTGCCTCTGGCTGAGCAAGTTCGGCAGTGCAGCGTAGAGTCGGTGGACTGCCGCATGTTCTGGCGAGCGCAGCCCAAGCTACGCATTTGCCATTTGGCCCTCGATATCCGGGGCCGCCTCTTTCTCCGCAGGCCGCATGGGCTGTCACTGAGATTAGACTTAGTGCGGCAATCGCGGATGCTAGCCCGCGCTTTGATCCATTGCACACTTGCTGTCTCCGATACACATGACGCGGAGCGCCAGTTAGTGTCGATCTTTCTGCAGCGAGCATCGCCAGTCCGCCTCCGACCTTCGCTGGATCATGGGAGGGCACGACTGCAATTGCGATGTTGTTGCCAAGCTCGGGAAGAATGCGATCAACAAGTATGGTAGCTGACTAAATCCTCCCCGAAATAACTTTTACGTGCCGCAGTTAGAAGCGACAACTGATCTGCCATTGGAAATTTGAACCACTCGACGCCAAGTGTTCAAGTTCTCATTTTGTTCTTTATGAGAGTCGAGACATTAGGTGAGGCTTACACGCTTGGCTGGCGTGTCACTGTGCGTTGCGCATGACCGCCTTCCCTCCCAAGCGCCACGGAAGCCGGGCCCTTTTTCTTGAATTCCGCAGTCAAGCGGGCGTCATTAATTGCGCCCGTCGCGATCCATGGCGGCGCGGGCGTTGCGCCGGCTGAGCGCCTTTCGCATTTCGGTCCTCGCGACAGCGAATTTCCAAAGATGGCTGCCCGTAAGAAAAAGGCCCCAGCAATTGCTGGGGCCTCTTTATTTCTTCTCGGTACCTCTACTTACGCTGCGAGTTTAGGACCCCACGTTTCGATGATTGGGCCGGACTGCTCCTTGAGCTGGATTAGCCTGAGGACGATTGGCGGCAGATCATACGTAGGCTCACTTTTCCATGGATCGCGTATTTTTAGGTTCGCGATCATGCTTGCATTGTATTCGATGCCGGGGGCATCTTTCCTGAGTTCTTCGCACACGAGCAGGCGTAGAATCTTCTCAGCATAGCCGCCCATCGGCTGGGCATCTGCCTCCCATCGCGATACAGTTTCCGTCGCAGTGCGCTCATCTAGCCTTTTGGCGAGTTCATTGAGTGTGAGCCCCATGATCTTCCGCATTGCTTTAATCTCCCACCCGCGCAGCTTCACCGGGATGAGGCAACGTACGAGCGCAACCGATGCTCGCAGCTCGCGTTGCTTCGGCAGCTCGATTGTCTCATCTCCGTCTGCCTCCACGCGTTCGATCGCAGCATTGCAGACGATTGTACGCAGGCCGACATGGGGAGTCGCATCATAGATATCGAGCACTCGTACTCCTTCGGCCAACATCGTTCCTTCGCGGCCTTTTAGCACGCGGACGTCGCCGGTGGCCGCACCCCCGGAACCATCGCCGTGCTTCGTCATTGTCCTCTCCTTCTTTTTCATCACGTATACCTTAGAACGTCGTCACTATCTTGATGACAATTTCGTTCTCGTACACTGCCACCACAGCCTGGACTTGCTTGCCCTCTCCATCCACCCCCTTAACGCGCCATAAAATGTCCTGCTTTTGCTCATGCAAGATTACTTGACCATCCATCAAAAAGTCTTCGACATCCTTGGTCGTGCGTCCATCGTCATTGACCGCCTTAATGGCGTGTTTGGTCCACCGAAATCGGCAGTTTTGATTCCTAGCAACTCGTCTAAGTATTTGAGTTTCAGATATATAATGCGGTTGGGTCATTGCAATACCTCAGTTTTCCGCGCGGCTGCAAGTACTAGAGGACTATAATTGATAAAATGTCAATATGTCTAACGGCCCTTGCCCCAAAAGGTTCCAGCGCGCGCGCCGGAACGGGTTCGAACCCAGACCCTCAAATTCGAAGACTGTGGCCGATGATCGCTGTTCAATTGCATCGCTGGTCGAGAAAATTTTAGGCGAATGAGCGAAGGCGCACGGCCATATCAAAAAGTGACGTTTTAGGACTCACTCCCGGCATTACAGTTGAATGTGAAGCCGGCTGTTATTCCTTGCCGCCCTTCACGCAGCCGACGACATTACGAACGCACACCATGCCGCCATCAGCGCGCGTCTCTTCTCGAATGGTTCCGATCGGAAATAGGCCCGATCAACCTTGTCCTTAAGCTTGTGGGCCAACGCTGCGTCAATCACCAGCTTGTCGAAGCCTTCCGATCGCGCCCAATCGGCGAAGCAGCTTCGCATTCCATGAAGCGTGATCGGCTCGCCGTGACGATCCTTATAGCCGAACGTCGCGAGCACCGGCCCCGTCGAAGCATAGGACAAGTGGCGGCCCCGCTTCGACGGGAACAGAAAATCGGAATCCGCGCCGCGCATCCCAAGGCATGCGACCATTTCAGCGGTCAACGGGACGACGTGTTCGCGCCCGGCCTTCATTCTCTTGGCAGGAATGGTCCACACCCGTTGATCGAAGTCGATTTCGGCCCACGTCGCGGCCAGTGCTTCCATTTGCCGACACGCCGCGAGCGTGGCGAACCGGATGGCGCGAGCGATCACCGATCCTTCGGTGGCGAGCTTTGCCATCAAGCTGGGCAGTTCGTCGGGCTCGATCGCGGCGTAGCTCTTCGTCTCTTGGGATTCCTTCGAAAGCTTGTGCTGAAGCTTTGCCCATGAAGCGGGATTGGGCTCTACATCTTCGGCGGCTAGAATCAGTTCGATCATGCCCCGGAGCTTCGACCCCCGGCCGTGGTTGGGTCCAGTCCAGATTGGCCGCAGGACGCCAGCAACGTCGTCAACCGTGATCCGGTTGACCGGCCGACCATCAAGGGCCGCCGCGTGAAGCTCTAGCCGGCGCCTGTGATCCTTGGCCTGCTTAGGTGACCACTCGCCGGCATGATTCGAAAGGTATTCGTCGCGGGCCGTAGCGAAGCGCTTTCCGGCTCTGCCGACCGCCGGGGCCTCACCACGTCGCCGGGCGAGCCATGCGGCGTGGCGCTTGGCCCGGGCCTCTTGGACGCCTACCGGATGATCGCCGGGCACCCTGGCGACGGCCGACCCGAGCGCCATGGTCTTAAGCCGCCGGTCCTGCCGGAACTGGTACTCCCAAAGCGCCGAGCCGCCTCGAACGATTAAATATAGGCTGTCACCGAAGGAATAGCGGCCGTTCCCGCGTTTAATGGCATCGGGCACACTCTTGGGGCGGTCGTTCTCCTTGGGCGTCTCAGTGGGCTTCTCAGGGCCGCTTGTGCGGTTGGATTTGGAGGTCTGCACCGCACAAGTTCTCCCTATACTCGTCACTAGACTTTCGAGAGAATAGTCTGATGCGATATGGGCGTAAATACCTTGATCTAATGTCGGTAAACGATCCGTAGGCCTTTGAATTGCTTACGGTTTAGCTCGGTATGACACAATATGATCTGAAATGACAGCAACGGCCCTTGCGTTG
>CAWFBL010000003.1:0-88388 GCA_963814065.1 uncultured Pseudomonadota bacterium
GTGGAATGTTGGCCCAAGCGCCATTCTTGGCAGCGAGCGCTCTGATCCAGTCCGCATCATAGCCTCGGTCGGCCAGCAACATTGTTTTCGACTTCAGGCGAGAAAGGAGCTTGCCGGCAAGCCGGTTGTCATGAGCCTCACCCGCCGTTAGCGCGAGCCGGATCGGCAGGCCATTGGTATCGACCAACGCATGAATCTTGCTGGTCAACCCGCCTCGTGACCGGCCTATGGACTGTCTTCTGTTCCGTGTGATGCAAGCTCCGTGTTGATGCACGCGGACAATAGACGTGTCGATCATTTGCACGGCGGGGTCATGAGCATCGGCCAGTGCGTTCATAATCTTGGCCCAGACCCCCGCTCGTCGCCAGCGAACGAACCGATTGTAGCAGGTTGTGTATGGGCCGAAGTTGTCCGGCAGGTCGCGCCATGGCGCCCCAGACCGCAGGACCCAAAAGATGCCATTGAGGACACGACGGTCATTCACCCATGGCACGCTGCGCGGCTTGTTCGGCAGCACCGGCTTGATAGCATCCCACTCGCCATCGGTGAGTTCGTAGCGCATGATTTGAGGCTCCAGTTTGCGGAGCTTGAATCATGCGTCGGACGGCATCATCAACCCGCCACGGCCGGTCATGACAGATGCCAACACCGTCAATTCACTTCCGCTTTCGGGGCAATGCCGACATGGGGGGAGGTGCTGCCGGTCGTGCCCCGGTCGAAAATGACCCAACTCGGCAGTCGGGGACCATCCCGTCTAGGTCGGCTATCTGGGGCACTGCGGACGGGGCTCGGACATAGACACTCCCGAAGCGGATGTGGTCCCGACCGATATCAGCGGGCATCTCTGGTCCTTTCCAGTTTCATATTACCCCTATTGACGCCAATATAGAATGGTGTTAGCCAGACTAATATGAAACGAAAGAAGCGCACCTACGTGATGACTGCGCGTGCGGCCAAGGCCGAGGCGACCCGCCAGCGTATTTGCGAGAGCGTCATGGAACTCTATCGTGAGCGGCCGATCGACGATTTTACGCTCGACGATATAGCGGCTCGCGCCGGCACCACCGTGCAGACGGTGCTGCGGGTCTTCAAGAGCAAGGACAATCTGGTGGTTGAGGCGCTCGAGCGTTTCACCAAGGAGGATTCGCCCTTCGTTGCCGACCGGCCCGGCGGTTACGCGCCGTCGCCGCCGGGTGACGTCGCCGCGGCGGTTAAATCGATCTTCGACATCTACGAGACGATCGGCGATCTGGTCGTCCGCAACCTCGCCAATGAGGACAAGAACCCGGCCTTAAAGCCGCTCCTCGATCAGGGCCGCGAAAACCATCACGCCTGGATTAGAAGCGTGTTCGCGCCGCAGCTTAAGGCGCGCCATGGCGGGGCGCGGACGCAAATGTTCAATTGCCTGGCTGTGGCGACCGACGTCTATAGCTGGAAAATTCTTCGCCGCGACTTGGGCCTTTCGCGATCGGCGGCGCAAGCCGCCGCCATAGAAATGATCACAGCAGTGACGCTCAGGGAGAATTCCAATGGCACGCTATCTGTGGCTGAATTGGTCGGGCGGCGGCAACCTACCGCCTAGTTTGGGCATCGCGCGCGCGCTGACGGAGCGCGGCCATCAAGTGACGTTTGCCGGCCGTCCGGAGATGGTGCCGCGCGTGGAAGCGGCTGGCTTCCGCGCGATCGAATTCAAACAAGCCTATGCACAGGCCAACCGCTATCCGCAAGGGAGCCCACTGACCAAGGTTGCTTGCTACCTGACCTCGCCGGCGATGGAGGTGGAAGTACGCTCAATCGTCGCAGTCGAAGCGCCGGATAGTGTCATCATCGATGCCATGTTTCCAGCTGCGTTGGCGGGCGCGCCGAGTTTCGGCCTACCGACTGCGATCGCATGCCACACATTCGTTTTCCGGCAACTCGACCGTTGGCGGCAGATGATAGAACGTCTCAATGGCATGCGACGACAGGCCGACTTTGATGGCCTGCCGCCCCTCGACGAGCTGTGGCAATCCGCCGACCGTATCATCGTGACCGCCGCCGCGGCCTTCGATGCCGCCCCGGAGCCGGGCTGGGCAAACGTGTGCCACGTCGGGCCGGTGCTGGAGGATGAAAAGGTCGCCGTTCCCACACCGCTGCCCTGGGCCGCTGACGATCCGACGCCGCTGGTCCTGGTCAGCTTCTCAACCGGCTTCGAGCAACGCGCACCCGACAAGTTCCAGCGCTGCCTCGATGCCTTGAGCGATCTGCCCGTGCACGTGGTGGCGACCACCGGCGGGATCGTCGAGCCGGAGGAATTGAGAGCACCCGCCAATGCCTGCGTGCTTCGCCACGCGGCCCACGATCCGATCCTGCAACGGGCGGCTTTGGCGGTGACGCATGGGGGTCACGGTACGGCTATGCGCTCGCTTCGCCATGGCGTGCCGATGATCGTCATGCCGGGCCTGGCGCACGATCAGCCCTGCATTGCCGAGACCGTGCAGGAATGGGGCGTCGGCCGGGCGCTGCCGGGGGACGCTGCAGCTGAGGCGATCCGGTCGGCGGCGCAGGATGTGCTGTCGATCCCTTCTTATCGCAAGCGTGCCGAAGCGCGCGCCACCGCATTGGCCAATGTCGATGGCGCATCGGCCGCCGCTAAAGAGGTTGAGGGGCTCACTGCGCGAGTCCGTGCGTCTGCCTATGGGAGCGCAGGATGAGCGGGGTCAATCTGCTCGGTTATGCGGCGTCGATTGCTGTGCTCTCGACGTTTTGCATGAACAACATGATCTCGCTGCGGCTTGTCGCTATCCTCAGCAACGTTCTATTTGCGACCTACGCGCTGTTCGCGCACATTCCACCTGTGCTGATTCTGCACGCGGTTCTGTTGCCTGTGAATTTGATTCGGCTCGTGCAGAACAGGGCCCGCCTGCCATCGTAATTTTAAGGCCCGATGTGCGCGGTCCGTCATAACGTATTCGGCAGCACCCGGTCCGGCGCAAAAGGCCGCGCTTGCGCGGCCGTCTTCCGGCAATAACATGGAGGGACGGACTCGATCCGGCGGCCGGTGTCCATCCATGAAGGTGCGGATGTTGATGATCACCTTCTCGCCCATGTCGGTGCGGCCTTCCAACGTCGCCGAGCCCATGTGCGTCACAATGCGGAAGCCTCGCGACCGCCCCCTCACCGCCGCTTCTGGCCCATCGCGTCATTTCGCTGCGCCACAGCAATTTAGTCGCTTTCCGATTAAAGCGGACGTCAGGCCGCGTTTATGAGTACGCTGCCTAGCGCCCGACGGGACAGTTGGGCGGACAATAAATATTATCACTACACCTCACCTACATATGAAAGCCATCAACTCCTTCAACAAAGAACCTATCGGTCTTTGTGATACACTAAACGCAAACGTACAAAGCCCATAACCCTGGTCTATTTCGCGGACCTGCTTTTAATCGTAGAAGCCGCCGCCGCATCTCAGCGTTTTTTGCGTTGCACTCGTCTTCATGTGGCCACAGTTTTTCACCTACTATACCGCATTAGCGCGGGGGCGTAGAATCACCACTGTTGTAATTCCTGCGCGCGTAGAAGGGGGAACGTGCGATGGGGCAGGTGATCCCGTTCCGACGTCGGAAATGGTTTGAGCCGGAATTGCTTGCTGATATGGGCGCCGCGCACGATCGCGTCTGTAGCGTGTTGAGCGGCCCGTTCCAATCAGCCCGACTGGAGGAGCATGCCGCTCACATCATTGTTGCGTTGGTAATTGATGGCGAGCGAGACCCCGCTACGCTCTATCGGAAGTGTCTGTGGGCGTTGGATGCTACGCTTGGATCCGAGAAGCGGGCCGCGGGCTATCCGAGGGCGGGGTACAATCACCGCAGATAGTTCTTTACTGTTCTGAACCCTGCCGCACCCCACCGGGGCTACTCGCAGAGGCACGCGATGCCACCGGCGAGCGCGGCGGGCTGAGTACAGTGCACCAATACATCATCGGCCGCACCGGCCACGGAAAATCCACGTACCTCGAACAACTCGCCCTCGATACCAAGGGCGGCTTTCTGTTTCTCGACTCGCACGGCGACAGCGCCGAGCGCCTAGGCCAGCATGTTTCCTACTGGGGCCCCGCGGACGGCGAGCTCGGTTTCAACCCGCTCAAGGTCATTGTCCAATTCGAGCTCCCAACTGGAAAGCAAAAGTTAACGAATCACAAACCATTTCGACCCATGAATTGTTCGACGCGACCTGGGAGCATTGCCATGGACATGTCAGTACTCGTCGTCGACAACTCTCGAACGATGACTAAGATCATGTGTAACTCTTTGCAACAGATTGGTTTCACCGACATAGATCGAGTACACGACGGTGCTTCCGCTTTGGATCACCTTCGAGCGAAACGTTATGGGCTTGTTCTTTCAGATTGGGAAATGCAACCCATGAATGGCCCGCAATTAATTGAGCGAATGCGAAATGACCTCGGCATTTCGAACATTCCTGTCATTCTGGTAACCGCTAAGCACGACCAGGATCAATCGTGGCTCGCAGGTGGAGACGGCTACATCGTCAAACCCTTCACAGCTCATTCGCTGCGCGAGAAGATCGAAGAGGTCATGGCTCAACACCGAACTATGATTAATTCTCCATCGTGAGAATTGATGCGACACCGCATCATAGTTCCCCCAACTTTTCAACGTTCCCGCCAGCCGCGATCACGGCGGGCCGCAAGCGAAGTCTCGCGCTAGGCCGTCCGCTGGCCTCCGCCACGTGTAAATCGGCGAGGGGTCTCCGCGCCGATTGGCGCTGGGGTCACGGTATTCGCCTCAATAAATTCAATTACATAGCCGACTTACATCTGGGCCGATGGGGGTCACTTTTGGACCAGCATTCACATGCCGGTGGGCTGAGCTCCTGCTTCCAACGAAAAAGGACCCGCGCCGCGACGCCGTAGCGCCGCGCCACCGCCGACAGATTCGCGCCCGGCTGCGCGGCCTCCTCAACAATCCGACGCTTGTCGGCTTCGTTGAACTTCCGCCGATGCCCCTCGCGTGGTGGTGGGACGATCGGTCGCGACGGCAGCTCGTTAGTCATATGACTAAGGCTATGACTTAGGGTGTGACCAAGCCTATGACTTAGCCCGCTTCGCCGGTAGAGCAGCTTGCGCTCGGGCGGCTGCGGCTCGGCTTTGAACTTCGCCCGCCAGTTGCCAAAGGCCTTGAGCGGGATGCCCTGCGCCTTGCAATACTCTCGTTGGTTCAAGTCGCTACGCTTCCAGGCCTCATGGTGCGCCCGCCAGAAGGCCTCGCCATGACGCACCCATGATGGGTGTTCGCCCGCCATCTCGCTCTCCTCCTCTACAAATTTGAGAACGAGAACAGATAGCGTCCGCAAGATTCAAAACAAGTGTGCGAGAAATGGACGCTTACGTTTTGGCCGGTAAAATACTCTGTTCCTGCGCCGGAATTCGCTGTTCCACGAAAATAATTCCCTGTTCTGTTGCGTAGGGAATTTCGCTGCAAGCCTCTGAATTTGCTTGCGTGTCAGCTTTCATAATCGCACTGAGCGGGCGGATTCGACAAAATTGCCTGTTCTTTCCCTGTTGACAGGGAATTTGGGATTGGAGACCGGTTCGGGATGAACTGCGTCCGCCGCCAGCTTCCAGCCATCTGCCCGATTGCGACGCGGCCAGCGATTCCGCCGCTGTCGCTTCGTGGGTCATTTGCGGTTGCCCGGCGTGTCGTCCGGCCAGGGACAGACGGCGACGGTCTCGCCCGGCTTGAGCGGCCCCACGTGGCCGGCAATGGATTTGTATTTGGGATGGCCGGGCGCGTATTCGAGCAAACCGTCGCCGACGATGCCGCCGGGACCATGGGCGCTGAGCCGCAGCACGATGGTGCCGTCGGCTTTCATGGTGGCGGTGCCGATGGCGGCGCAGTCCGGCTCGGCGGCGTAAAGGCGCGGCGCGGCCGCCAAACTGACGATGGCCAGAGCGGCGAGCAGCCGCGGCGAAATCCGCCTCATCATAACCTCGCCCGCCAATCGTCGGCGCCAGCCGGTCGGGATCATTGCATCGTTCCCCGCACAAGAAGGCCGGCGCAATGGGGCATGGTGAAGAGCAGGTTTAAATCATGTCGTTATTTTGTCGGCTCAATTCACCGGATTTAAGGCCGTAGCGCTTCACACATGGCGCCCGAAAGGAAGCGCCATGAAGCTGTTCATTGCGATAAGCCGCTGGCTGCCGGTCGCCGGCCTCATCCTGCTGTTCACGGTGGGGTGCGGCCCAACGCAAACCACCGTCGCGTCGATCGCGACCAGCCCGGCCCAGTTCGATGGCAAGAATGTTGCGGTCCGCGGACGGGCAACGGATGTCGATGCGCGCACCTCGCGCGCGGGCAACGACTACACGATGATCCAGGTCCGTGACGAGGGCGCTGCGGTGACGGTCTTCACCTGGGGCCATCCCGATATCTGGAACGGCGACCGCATCGAGGTCGAAGGACTGTTTGAGCGGGCCAAACGCGTCGGTTCACACGTATTCTTCAACGAGCTTTCGGCGCGGTCGATCAGGCCGCTCGTCAACTAGCGGCCACGCGATTGCGGGGGCGCAATCCAGCCGACTCCCGCGCGATATTACCGATCTGAGCGCGCGTTACGGCCACCTCCGCCAGCCTTGTGACCGCCGGCGAAAACGGTGCAGGATGAGGCCGAGGTGCCTATGGCCGACGACCGCAGCGATGTGATGACAGCGGCCGTTCCGAAAGACGGGGCGGCGATCTATCTCGATTATCAGGCCACCACGCCGACCGATCCGCGCGTGCTCGACGCCATGCTGCCGTTCTTCACCCGCCGGTTCGGCAATCCGCATTCGCGCCAGCACGGCTTCGGCTGGGCGGCGGAGGACGCGGTCGAAGCCGCCCGCCGCCAGGTCGCCGCGCTGATCGGCGCGCGCGCGCGCGATATCGTCTTCACTTCGGGCGCGACCGAATCCAACAACCTCGCCATCAAGGGCGCGGCGCGGCGCGACCCTCAGCGCAACGAGATCGTCACCGTGCGCCACCGAGCACAAATGCGTGCTGGAGGCCTGCCGCCGCCTCGAACAGGACGGCTTTCGGCTGACGGTGCTGCCGGTCGGCGCCGGCGGCCTCGTCGATCTCGCTTCGCTGGCCGCGGCGATCGACGAGCGCACGGCGCTGGTCTCGGTCATGGCGGTCAACAACGAGATCGGCGTCATTCAGCCGATTGCCGAGATCGGCCGGCTCGCGCATGCGCGCGGCGCGCTGTTCCACACCGACGCCGCGCAGGCCGCCGGCAAGATCGCGCTCGACGTCGAGGCGATGAACGTCGATCTCGCCAGCATCTCCGGCCACAAGCTCTATGCGCCGATGGGTATCGGCGCGCTCTATGTGCGGCGCGGGCCGGGGCCGCGCCTGCAGCCGCTGTTCGACGGCGGCGGCCAGGAGAAGGGCCTGCGCGCCGGCACGCTGCCGCTGCCGCTCTGCGTGGGCTTGGGCGTTGCCTGCGAGATCGCGCGTGACGAGATGGAAGAAGAAAGCGCGCGGCTCTCACGTTGCGCGATGCGTTGTTCGAAGGCCTGCGTCGCCGGTTACCCGACATCCGCCTCAACGGCGATGTTGTGCAACGGGTCGCCGGCAATCTCAATCTCAGCTTTCCCGGCATCGACGCCGAGCACCTGATGATGGACGTGAAGGACGTGGCGGTGTCGTCCGGCTCGGCCTGTTCGTCGGCCGAGGTCGAGCCGTCCTATGTGCTGCGCGCGCTCGGACTTCCCGACGAACTCGCGCGCGCCTCGCTGCGCATCAGCGTCGGGCGGTTTACCACGGCGGAAGAAGTCGAGCGCGCGGCCGCGTTGTTGGCGGAGGGTGTTGCGCGTCTGCGGGAGAGCGGTCCGGTGGCGGGGTTCGGGCAGTGACTTGCGTGCCCCGGATGCGGTGCAGCATAAGCGAAGTGATGCGCCGCTGATCCGGGGCCCAGCTTCATCTCTTGGAACCGGGGTCCCGGGTCTGCGGTGCACCGCGATCAGGCCGCTCGTCAACTAGCGGCCACGCGATTGCGGGGGCGCAATCCAGCCGACTCCCGCGCGATATTACCGATCTGAGCGCGCGTTACGGCCACCTCCGCCAGCCTTGTGACCGCCGGCGAAAACGGTGCAGGATGAGGCCGAGGTGCCTATGGCCGACGACCGCAGCGATGTGATGACAGCGGCCGTTCCGAAAGACGGGGCGGCGATCTATCTCGATTATCAGGCCACCACGCCGACCGATCCGCGCGTGCTCGACGCCATGCTGCCGTTCTTCACCCGCCGGTTCGGCAATCCGCATTCGCGCCAGCACGGCTTCGGCTGGGCGGCGGAGGACGCGGTCGAAGCCGCCCGCCGCCAGGTCGCCGCGCTGATCGGCGTGCGCGCGCGCGACATCGTGTTCACCTCGGGCGCGACCGAATCCAACAACCTCGCCATCAAGGGCGCGGCGCGGCGCGACCCTCAGCGCAACGAGATCGTCACCGTGGCCACCGAGCACAAATGCGTGCTGGAAGCCTGCCGCCGCCTCGAACAGGACGGCTTTCGGCTGACGGTGTTGCCGGTCGGCGCCGACGGCCTCGTCGATCTCGCTTCGCTGGCCGCGGCGATCGACGAGCGCACGGCGCTGGTCTCGGTCATGGCCGTCAACAACGAGATCGGCGTCATTCAGCCGATTGCCGAGATCGGCCGGCTCGCGCATGCGCGCGGCGCGCTGTTCCACACCGACGCCGCGCAGGCCGCCGGCAAGATCGCGCTCGATGTCGAGGCGATGAACGTCGATCTCGCCAGCATCTCCGGCCACAAGCTCTATGCGCCGATGGGCATCGGCGCGCTCTATGTGCGGCAGGGGCCGGGGCCGCGCCTGCAGCCGCTGTTCGACGGCGGCGGCCAGGAGAAGGGCCTGCGCGCCGGCACGCTGCCGCTGCCGCTCTGCGTGGGCTTGGGCGTTGCCTGCGAGATCGCGCGTGACGAGATGGAAGAAGAAAGCGCGCGGCTCTCCACGTTGCGCGATGCGTTGTTCGAAGGCCTGCGTCGCCGGCTGCCGGACATCCGCCTCAACGGCGATCCGACGCTGCGGGTCGCCGGCAATCTCAATGTCGGCTTTCCCGGCATCGACGCCGAGCACCTGATGATGGACGTCAAGGACGTGGCGGTGTCGTCGGGCTCGGCCTGCTCGTCGGCCGAGGTCGAGCCGTCCTACGTGTTGCGCGCGCTCGGACTTCCCGACGAACTCGCGCGCGCCTCGCTGCGCATCAGCGTCGGGCGGTTTACGACCGAGGAGGAGGTTGAGCGTGCGGCGGCGTTGTTGGCCGAGGGTGTCGTGCGGCTGCGGGAGAGTGGGCCGGTGGCCGGGTTCGGGCAGTGACTCGCGTGCCCCGGATGCGGTGCAGCATGAAGCGAAGCGAAATGGTGCACCGCTGATCCGGGGCCCAGCTTCGTCTCTTGGAACCGGGGTCCCGGGTCTGCAGCGCACCGCTGGCGCGCTGCGCTGCGCCCGGGAAAAGTGGCTGAGCGCTGCACCAAACGCCGCCGTCATCATCCGCGCAGGCGGATGATCCAGCCAGCGAATTGCCTGGCGAATGAATGTGAGCAGAAGGTTGCGCGCCTAAATGCCGGCGCGACGATTGATAGGTCAAAACCATAAAGTCGCCGATGATATCCTCACCGCCTTTCGATGCTTTTGCAAATCGCTATTCGGCATTTGATCCACTGGAAGGCGAGAAACCAGAGGTCATCGAGAAGTTCTTCGCCAGTGCGGCCAATTTCGTATGCTCCGATCTGCTCGGCCGGATGATCTCGTCCTACGACGCTGTTCGATACGACATTGTGAACGAAGCCGTTGCAGGAGCGCATCAGATGGCGGCAACAGAGCTCGGTCGAACTAGTCTTTTCCAGATGCACGACAATATCCTCGACTACAGAACTTGTTATATAGACGACGCTGGGAACTATCTGACTGAGGCTCGCGCCACCCCAGCGGATCGGCTGACTTACTTGGAGTATCTTCTTGCCTACTGCTATCAGCCCTTCCAAACACAGTGGGGTTCAGTTGAGAAAAGGCTCAACGGGTTTCTGAAGGCGTCGGGTCTAAGGCTGACCTTCAAAAACCTAAACTTCGTTCCCGTGGATGACGAGCGCGTGATGAATGAAGTGGCGGAGCCATTTTGGCGGCTGGTGGAGGACCGGAAGTGGGCGAATGTCCGAATAGACATGCAGGAGGCCTTCAGACAGCGTGACGTCGGAGGGCCGAATGCGGCGTTGTTGGCTGCGCGCGCACTTGAGAGTACGATCAAGATCATCAGCGGCAATCGGGGATGGACGAGAGGCAATGAGCGCGGCGCGGCCGCGTATATAGAGAATCTGGCTACCGGCGGTCGTCATATTGACCAATGGGAAGCGAATATTATCAAGCGGTTTTTCGCAGAGGTCCGTAATCCCGAGGCGCATGGTGCTGGTTCAAAAACGCAGCCCAAGTTGTCCGATGTCCAAACAGCGTGGGCGCTGGAGTTCTGTATGATCTCGATCAAAAGCCTTATCCGGAGGCCGTAGCGAATCGAGAGTTCGAAGATCTTCGGCCGCCGTCGCAGAGGCAGTACCAGTAAGTGGCCTAGGCCGGCCGAAGCGCAACGAAATTCGGGCGGCCTATCAATCGTTCTCGGATTGTGCCTCGCTCCACCCGGGCTACTTTGCGGGAGATGCGGGAGAGGACTCCAGCGTCTAAAACGAAACGCCCGACATTTCTATCGGGCGTTTCGTGCTATATCAGTACTGCGACTGAGATAGCGAAGCGGCCAAAAGCCGCGTTCAGAATTACGGTCATTGCCTTCTCCTTTCTTATTTTTCTTGGCTCGGTCGCGCGCCCGAGCGGGTTGATAATGATCCAGGGTTGTCAGCCCTGGAAACGAATGCTCCATCTCCGAACTGGAGCGACAGCGAGGTACCACCGTGACTGTACTTCGCCAAATCAAAACTTGTCCTCGCAACTCACGGGGGCTTTATGCGAGTAACACATTCAATTTCTTGAACAATTTTTTCGCCTCGCCAGCTTACCCATCGTTCCCGGGTTACGCTTTGCTCCACCCGGGCTACGCGCTGAATCGAAGCAGTGCGGCCAATGAGGCGAGCTTGTGGCGGGGTTCGGCAAGGAAGGTGCGTGCCCCGGATGCGGCGCAGCATGAAGCGAAGCGAAATGATGCGCCGCTGATCCGGGGCCCAGCTTCATCTCACGGAACCGGGCTCCCGGGTCTGCAGCGCACCGCTGGCGCGCTGCGCTGCGCCCGGGAAAAGTGGCCAGGCGTTGCACCAAACTCCGCTGTCATCATCCGCGCAGGCGGATGATCCAGTAAACACGACAATCTTTATGGGGCACAAAGCGTGCGGTCGGAACGCCTGCGATGACTGGGTCCCCCGCCTGCGCGGGGGGACGACGGCAGAGGATTAACTCGCCATCGCCTCGTCGTCGCCGGGGGTGTCGTCGACCGCCTGCGGCAGCAGCTCTTTTTCGAGTTCGTGCAGTTCATCATGCACGGCGTCGCGCGCCACGCGCTCCAGCGCACGGTAGCGCTTGAGGATCGAGCGGCCATAGGGCGTCAGCCGGCAGCCGCCGCCGGCAACGCCGCCCTGTTGCGTCGCCAGCACCCGCTCGCGGAAGGCCTGTTTCAGGCCCTCCACCAGCAGCCAGGCGCGGCGATAGGACATGCCCATCTCCTTGCAGGCCGCCGTGATCGAGCCGTGCTCGTCGATCATTTCGAGCAGCCGCATCTTGCCGGGCCCGAGCGCGCCGCGGCGCCCGAAGGCGACCCGCACCATCAGCCGCACCGTGTCGGCCTTCGGGTCCTTGCTGCCTTCCGGCAGATACTCCGTGGCGTTCGGATTGATGCGCGTTGGTCGCGTCATGTCATGCCTTTCACCCGCGGCCATCGCCGGGTTCATCGATCAGGTCGTCGTCGAGCTCGATGCCGGCCTCCTGCGCGCGCCGATAATCGGCGGTGGTGCGCACGCGCGGAACGGTGCCGAGCTTGAACGGATGATCCGGCACCTCCGTCATCACGGCGATGCGGCAGTCCTGGCAGAGCTTGAGATGATCGAGCGCACCGGCGGCGGTGAACATGGAGTGGCCCTGCAGCCGTTCGAGCACGCGCTTGACCTGCGCGGACGAGCCGAACGGCTTACCGCAGCGCTCGCAGCAGAACGGCTGGTCTTCGTTGAGCACGCGGTGACGGTGCGCTTCCTCGCGGAAGTTCAGCCGCGGCGTCAGCGAGATCACCTTTTCCGGGCAGGTGTTCTTGCACAGGCCGCATTGCACGCAGGCATCCTCGGCAAAGCTCAGTTGCGGCTGATTGGGATTGTCCTTGAGCGCGCCGGTCGGGCAGGTGCCGGCGCACGACATGCACATGACACAGCCGGCGGTATCGACCACGACGGTGCCGAAGGGCGCGCCTGCCGGCAGCGCGATCTCATCGACTTTGTTGGGCGCATGCCGGTGCAGATGGTCGAGCGCGAGCGCGATCACCTCGCGCTTGCGGCCGACCGGTTGGAAACTGCCGGCGGTCAGGCCGGGCGCGGGCGACAGCGCATAGAGCAGATCGCTCACGGCATCGGGATCGTCGCGCTCGATCAGTTGCACGCGCTCCGTTCCGTAGCCGAGGCCGCCGAAAACGCTTTCGGCAAGCGAAGCCTGAAAGGCCAGCCCTTCGCTCTCTTCGCGTTTGCTTGGCGGCACCAGCAGCAAGACGCGCTCGGCGCCGAAGGCGGCCGCCGACAACAGGAAGTCGATGCCGACTTGCGTCACCTGGTTGACCGCGAACGGCAACACATGCGCCGGCAGGCCGCGGCCGAGCCGCGCCATCAGGTTGATGATCTCGTCGCCGAAGCCGGTGTCATGCACCAAGAGCACCGGCCGCTCGCCGCCGGCGCCGAGATAGGTGCGCAGCAGCGTGCGCAGCCGCACCAGCAGCGCATCGCCCGCCGGCAGCGCATAGCGCGCCGCGCCGGTCGGGCAGACACTCGCGCACACGCCGCAACCGGCGCAGATATAAGGATCGTAGACGACGCGGTCTTCCTCGGAGGTGATGGCGCCGGTCGGGCAATTGTCGAGGCAGCGCGAGCAGCCGACGATGCGGTTGCGCGAATGGGCGCAGATATCCGCGTCGTAGTCGACATAGCGCGGCTTGGTGAACTTGCCGACCATGCCGGTGGCGGTGAGCAGCGCCTGCATCACCAGCGCCGGGTTGCCCGGATCGGGATTGAAATAGCCGTCGCGCTTGTCGGGCGCATTGAACAACGGCGTGCCGCCGGTGAGATCGAGGATCATGTCGGCGGTGCGGGTGAGCGCCTGCGGCGCGCCTTCGAATTCCAGCGTCGCGCGCGAGGCGGTCTTGACGCCCTGCACCGCTTCGACGGTCAGTTCGAACGCGCCGAAATGGCCCCAGGCCGCGGTGACGCGCCCGCGAAACACCGGCACGTCCATCACCTGCGGCGGCAGTACTTGCGCGTCCGGCGTCAGCAGCACGGTGACGTCGAGCCGGCCGGCGACCTGCTTGGCGGCTTCGAACGCGGTGTCGTCATGACCGAGGATCAGGAGTTCGCCTTGCGAATTCATCGCCACGGTGGAAGCCGGCGGAATGTCGAGCGTGGCTTCGCTTGAGCAGCGCCGCCATCTTGGCGTTGATGTTGTTGCTGCTGCTGCTGTTGCGCCCGTCGTCGCTCCAGTTGGCGCGCTCGCGGATGTTGACGAAGAAAATTTCGGGTGGCTCGCCCGCAAGCTCGTCCAAGGTCTCGCGGAAGAGCGGGGCTTCCTGGGTGCAGGCCACCAGGAGCGCGCTGCTCTCCTCCGCAGATTGCTGCACTGCGTCCTGAAACAGCGGGAGTTCGCGCCGGCACAGGTGTTCGGCGACCTGGCAAGTGTCGCTACCCACCGCCTTGGCGAGCGCGTTGCCGTCAATTGCCATCGTTTTCTGGCAATTGCAGACGAGCACGTTTCGGCCAGCCAGCTTCATGGCCCTTTGCTCCCCCCAGCGCCCCTCTTTGGAATTGCCTTTTGCGCGGTTAAGGCCTGTTTTTCTTTATTATAACCCGCAAGTATCCTGCGCGAAACTGCACTATTTGTCTAATTCTGCTGATATGCCGAAGTAGCGCATGAATAAAATGAAAGGTGCATGGTCGCTTGCCGGCTTCCGGCTGGCTCGTCTAGAGTCGCGTCCAATGGACGACCCGAACGAAAACCTTCTGTTGCGATGGTCGCGTCGCAAGCATGAGGCGCAGCGGCAAAAAGAAGCCGCTCCGGCGCCGTCGGAGCCCGTGCCTCCGACCGAAGCACAAGGCGCGGCCGATACCGTGTCCGTGGCCGAAGCGCCGCCCGAGCCGGCGCCGGCCGAGGGAACGGTCGAGCCGGCAAGCCCGGCGGTCGATCTCGTGGCGTTGCCGAACATCGAAACGCTCACCTATGAATCGGATTTCACCGCGTTCATGCGGGAAGGCGTGCCTGAGGTCATCAAGCAGGCGGCGCTGCGCAAGCTGTGGAACTCCGATCCGATCCTCGCCAATCTCGATGGCCTCAACGATTACGACCCGAAGACCATGAGCTTCCTGCAGCAGTTCGAAGGCGCGGCTGAGCAGGTCGCCGAGGTCGGGCGCGGCTTGCGCGACAAGATCATGGAGGCCAAGCGGGCGCGCGAAGAGCGGCCTCGCGGTGGGCGCGGGCATCCGCGCGACCAGCGGCCCACATTGCAGCGGCCGCAGCAGGATGAACCGGGGCGGCTCGTCGACGCCTCCGACGAGGACGTCGAGGTCGGCGACGGTGAGACGCCGGCACCCGACAAGCGCGACGACGGGATGTAACTGTGCAAGCCGATCAGCCCACAGCAGCGCCGAGGATCGCCGAAGAGGAACAGCAGCGGGCCGATCTCTATGTGCTGCTGGCGCGGCTGTTGATGCGGCCGCCGAACGAGGCGACGCTCGATGTCGTGCGCAAGCTCAAAGGCGGTGAGGGGCCGCTCGGTGAAGCCATCAACGCACTCGCCGCAGTCGCGCGGGCGAAAACCGCCGGCGCCGTCGATGACGAATACCACGAGCTGTTCATCGGGCTCGATCAGGGCGTCGTCGTTCCCTACGCTTCTCACTACATTACGGGAAAGCTCTACGACGCCCCGCTGGTCGCGTTGCGCACCGATATGGCGCAGCGGCGGATCGGCTGGGACGAGAACGCGAAGGAGCCCGAGGATCACATCGCCGCTCTGTGCGAGATGATGGCTGGATTGATCCTCGGTGCGTTCGGCGACGCACCGGCCTCCGTCGACGAGCAGCGCAGCTTCTTTGAAGCGCATCTTGCGCCCTGGGGCGCCGATTTCTTCAGGGATCTGGAGGAAGCCGAGGCTGCGACATTTTATATGCCGGTCGCCCGCATCGGGGCCGCGCTTCTGGACGTCGAGGGCCAAGCCTTCCAGCTCGCGGTCTGAGTGCCCCCGGCGCAGCGATCGCCCGGGTTCGCCCCATTGAAAAAATCGTTATTTTTCAACGTGTTTTTCTCGACCATGCGCAGCAGCCGGCTTGGTCGAACGAGGTAGCACTACCCTCATACCGCGCTGCAACGCAGACGGGCGTCGGTGGGCTTCTCCCCGCAACACGCGTCATATTCACACAAACATATTGACCACCTTTCCTCCCCGGACCGATAGTCTTCTTGTTCAGATTCAGTCTAATTACGAAGAAGACTAAATATGCCGAATTTGAACATAAATAAGCATCAAGACGCACAAGCGTCGGGCCAGGGGAACGCAATGGGACGGCCTACCGCCAATGCGGATATGCCATCCAATCGGGCTATTTCATCGCCCGAGAGCGTCCCCTGTGTGCCGCCCCATCGCTCGAACACGCCCGCCAGTCCGGTCACCACCACCGAAGGTCATCTGCTGCGCGCCGGCACGATGACGCCGATGCTGGACGCCATCGCCGAAGAAGTTCCGGTGGCGCTCGCCTACAACGGGGTCTCGCATGCGGTGATGATGGCGAGCCCGGCGGACCTCGAGGATTTCGCGCTCGGCTTCAGCCTGAGCGAAGGCATCCTCGCGAGCCCCGAAGAACTGCTCGACATCGAAACGCAGCAGGCGCCGCAAGGCCTGATTGTTCGCATGACGGTTTCGGGGCGGCGCTTTGCCGCCTTGAAGGAGCGTCGCCGCAATCTCGCCGGCCGCACCGGCTGCGGTCTGTGCGGCGTCGACAGCCTCGATCAGGCGATCCGGCCGCTGCAGCCGCTTCGTCGCAGCCGTGTGATCGCGAGCGACGCGATCCGCCGCGCGCTCGATGCGCTGCCCGAGCGGCAGCTGCTCAATCGCGTCACGCGCTCGTTGCACGCGGCTGCCTGGGCCGATAGCGAGGGCAACATCCTGCTCGTGCGCGAGGATGTCGGCCGTCACAACGCGCTCGACAAGCTGATTGGCGCGTTGGCCGATGCCAAGCTCGACGCCGGCGCTGGCGCTGCGCTGATCACCAGCCGCTGCAGCTACGAGATGGTGCAGAAGGCAGTGACCGCCGGCATTCCGGTCTTGGCGGCGATTTCGGCGCCGACGGCGCTGGCCGTGCGCATGGCCGCGGCCGGCAATCTCACCATGATCGCCTTGGCGCGCGCCGACGGCATGCGCATCTACAGCCACCCCGAATACATCGATTGCACCACATCGAACGTGGAGATTATCGCCGCGGAATAAGCCGTCGGAAATCGGCGTTTCCGCAATGGACTTCCATGCATCAGCGAGCGAGCAGGCAGATGAAAAAAGACAAGCAACCGCGCAGGAAAGCGAAGATCGCAAACAAGAACGCACAGCTCGACCGCCGCAGCTTCATGCGGCTGGCGGGTCTCGGCGCCGGCGTCGCGGGTGCGTCCATCGGCCTCGGCGCGTCGGAAGCGAGCGCCAGCGCGCCGGCTGCGACCACGGAGCATCAAGGCTACCGCGAGACCGAGCACGTGCAGACTTACTACCGGATGGCGCGCTTCTAATTCGCCCTGACGGTCGCCCGGCGCGGCGCCTGACCGCGACGAGCAAGGAAACACCGAGGATTAAAAAGGAGAGTTCTCATGCTCACGAAACAGAGCGACGGAACGGCGAAGACGTCTCGCCTGTCCCAGGTGGTGGCCGGTGTCGTCGGTGGCACGGTGGACCGCCGAACCTTCCTGCGGCGTTCCAGTCTCGCGGCCGGCGGCGTGGCCGTCGCTTCGAGCTTCGGTCTGAGCATGGTGAAGAAGTCGGAGGCCGCCGGCCCTGCCGCCATGGCCAAGGAGACCGGCAAGAGCGTGCTCAGCGTGTGCACCTTCTGCGCGGTCGGCTGCACCATCAACGCCACGGTGCAGAACGGTGTGTGGACGCGCCAGGAGCCGGCCTTCGACAGCCCGATCAACAATGGCGGCTATTGCGCCAAGGGCGCCGCTGCCCGCGAAGAGACCAACTCCTCGCGCCGGCTGAAATATCCGATGAAGCTGGTCGACGGGAAATGGAAGAAGCTGTCGTGGGATCAGGCGATCAACGAGATCGGCGACAAGATCCTCGATATCCGCAAGAAGTCGGGCCCCGACTCGGTGTACTGGCTCGGCTCGGCCAAGACCTCGAACGAGCAGTGCTACCTGTTTCGCAAGTTTGCGGGCTTCTGGGGCTCGAATAACGTCGATCACCAGGCGCGCATCTGCCACTCCACCACGGTCGCCGGCGTCGCGAACACGTGGGGATACGGCGCCATGACCAACAGCTTCCCGGACATGCGCAAGTCGAAGTCGATCATCACCTTCGGCGGCAATCCGGCGGAAGCGCATCCAGTGGCGATGCAGCACATTCTCACCGCCAAGGAGCGCAACAACGCGCCGTTCATCGTGGTCGATCCACGCTACACGCGCACGGCGGCGCACGCGACCGAGCACGTACAGCACCGGCCGGGCACCGACATCGCGGTGGTCTGGGGCATCCTCTATCACATCTTCGAAAACGGCTGGGAGGACAAGCAGTTCATCCAGTCGCGCGTCTTCGGCATGGAGAAGATCCGCGACGAGGTGAAGCAGTGGACGCCGGAAGAGGTCGAGCGCGTCTCCGGCGTGCCGGGCGCGCAGTTGAAGCGCGTCGCGCGTCTGCTCGCCGGCAACAAGCCGGGCACGCTGACCTGGACCCTCGGCATCACCCAGCACACCATCGGCAACAACAACACGCGCGCGCTCTGCATCCTGCAGCTCGCGCTCGGCAACATGGGCACCTCGGGCGGCGGCACCAACATCTTCCGCGGCCATGACAACGTGCAGGGTGGCACCGACATGGGCGTGCTCTGCCACGACCTGCCGGGCTACTACGGCGTGGCCAAGGGCTCGTGGTCGCATTGGTCCCGGGTGTGGGATGTCTCCTACGATTACATGAAGGGGCGCTTCGCCACCGAGAAGCTCATGCACACGCCCGGCACGCCGGTGTCGCGCTGGTATGAGCTGGTGCTGATGGACAAGAAGGAGATCGATCAGCCCGACAATCTCAAGGCGATGGTCTTCTGGGGCCACTCGGTCAACTCGCTGACGCGCCTGAACCATCAGTGGGACGCTTTCAACAAGCTCGAGTTGGTGGTCTGCGTCGATCCGTACGTGCCGGTCTCCGGCATCCTGGGTGGCCGCAAGGACAACACCTATCTGCTGCCGGCGGCGAGCCAGTTCGAGACCTACGGCTCGGTGACGGCCTCGAACCGCAGCCTGCAATGGCGCGAGCAGATCGTGAAGCCGATCTTCGAATCCAGGCCGGATCACGAGATCATGTATCTGTTCGCCAAGAAGTTCGGCTTCGAGAAGGAGATGTTCAAACACATCAAGGTCAACGGTTCCGAGCCGCTGATCGAGGACATCACCCGCGAGTTCAACCGCGGCATGTGGACCATCGGCTATACCGGCCAGTCGCCGGAGCGGCTGCGGCTGCACATGCAGCACCAGTCGACCTTCGACAAAGTGACGTTGAAGGCGAATGGCGGTCCGGCCGACGGCGAATACTACGGTCTGCCGTGGCCGTGCTGGGGCACGCCCGAGATGAAGCATCCGGGAACGCCCAATCTCTACGATGAGTCGAAGCCGGTGGCCGAAGGCGGTCTGTGCTTCCGCGCCCGTTTCGGCGTCACCCACGACGGCGGCAACCTGCTCGCCGAAGGCACCTATCCGGTCGGCTCCGAAATCAAGGACGGCTATCCGGAATTCACGATGGCCATGCTCAAGAAGCTCGGCTGGGACAAGGATCTCACCGACAAGGAGCGTGCCACCATCGAGAAGATCGGCGGCGACAAGTGCAACTGGAAGATCGACCTCTCCGGCGGCATCCAGCGCGTGGCCATCAAGCACGGTTGCGCGCCGTTCGGGAACGCCAAGGCGCGCACCTATGTCTGGGGCTTCCCGGATCCGGTTCCGATCCACCGCGAGCCGCTCTACACGCCGCGGCGCGATCTCATCGCCAAGTACCCGACCTACAAGGATGGCCGCATGTACCGGCTGCCGATCCTGTACGCCACCATCCAGAACAAGGACCACTCAAAGGACTTCCCGCTCATCATCTCATCGGGCTGTCTGGTCGAGCACGAGGGTGGCGGCGCCAAGTCGCGCGCCAATGTGTGGCTGGCCGAAATCCAGCCGGAGATGTTCATCCAGATGAACCCCTACGATGCCAACAATGCTGGCGTGCGCGACGGCCAGATGGTGGCGGTGGAAGGCCCCGAGGGCGGCCAGATCAAGGCCAAGCTCTGGGTCACAGAGGCGGTCGGCCGCGGTGTGGTGTGGGTGCCTTATCACTGGGGCGAGGTCTTCAACGGTCACGACGTCAGGGAAGTGTACCCCGAAGGCACCGGGCCTTACGTGAAAGGCGGTCCGGGCAATGCCCTGCTCACCTACGGCTATGACTCGGTGACCAACATTCAAGAAAACAAAGTCTCGCTCTGCCGCGTCCGTAGCGCTTAAGGAGATTAGCCATGGCTCGAATGAAATTCCTTTGCGACGCGGAACGCTGCATCAACTGCAACGCCTGCGTCACCGCCTGTAAGAACGAGAACGAGGTGCCGTGGGGCATCAACCGGCGCCGGGTGGTCACGCTCGACGAAGGCAAGCCCGGCCAGCGGTCGATCTCGGTCGCCTGCATGCATTGCTCGGACGCGCCCTGCAAGGCGGTGTGCCCGGTCGACTGCTTCTACCAGACCCCGCAGGGTGTGGTGCTGCACAACAAGGACCTGTGCATCGGCTGCGGCTATTGCTTCTTCGCGTGCCCGTTCGGCGCGCCGCAATATCCGCAAGCGGGCAACTTCGGCTCGCGCGGCAAGATGGACAAGTGCACCTTCTGCAACGGCGGACCGGAGCCGGACGGCTCCGAGGCCGAGTTCAAGAAGTATGGCCGCAACCGTCTGGCCGAAGGCAAGCTGCCGCTGTGCGCCGAGATGTGCTCGACCAAGGCGCTGCTCGCCGGCGACGGCGAGATGGTGTCGCGCATCTACCGCGAGCGCATCGTGGCACGCGGTTTCGGCTCCGGCGCATGGGGCTGGGGCACCGCCTATCGCAGCAAGGTGGGTTTGTAAGAAACGTTGCGGGTCGAAAAGCGCCCCGATGGGGCATGAAGCGCGGGCGGGCGGCGGCGTGTGAGAAGCACGGCGCCGCCGGTTTATCTGTCGTCGGTCGGGGGCGACATGGAGTGACCATGCAACGTAGCACCATCGTCATCGCCGCGATCATCGTCGCCGGCCTGCTGGCCGGCTGCCGCCAGGAAGAGCAGCATCCGCTGGTGCTCGGTAACGGCACCTATACCGGCGGCGGCAATGCCTCGCTCACCGAGCAGCAACTCTCCGAGCTCAACAATCGGATCATGCTGCAGGGCGAGACCAACACCTCGGCCGGCAGCAACGAAAGCATGAGCGAGCCCGGCCCGGCCGAGGCGCGCGAGCCGCAGGGGCAGCCCGCGGCGAGCAGCGGCGTGCTCGATCAACGACTGCAGCAGCAGCAGACCGGCCAGTAGTGCAGGCGAGGACGCCGATAACCGAGCCAATAACCAATAAGACGCGTTGCGCAGTGGAGAAAGGATCACCGGCCATGACAATGAAGATGTCTGTTCGAAAGGCGCTCGCCTTTGTCGGCATCGCAGCGATCGTCGCCGCCGGGCTCGCGGGCATCTTCACATTGTCGACGACCGCCGTTCCGCCCGCGCAGGCGCAGGGCTTCCATGTGCCGCCGCCGCCGGACGTCGCCGCGGCGCAGGCCGGCCGTTTCGGTGCGCCGCCAAACCCCACGCAAGAGGGCGGTCGAACCGCCACGCCGCAGAACGCTGCGCCCGGCAGCCTGCCGCGCGCCGACCTGTGGCGCAACATCCGCCAGGGCATCTCCGGACATACCTCGATCGGCAGTCCGCAGGCCGGCGTGCTCGTGCAGGTCGACGGCGAGAATTTCCGCCTGGTGCAGAATGGGCCGCTGCCGGAATACGGCGGCTGGATGATGCTGGCGATGATCGTGCTGCTCGCCCTGTTTTTCGCGATCCGCGGCCGCATCCGCATCGAGGGCGGCGAGTTGGGCCACACCATCCAGCGCTTCAATCTGCTCGAGCGCTTCATGCACTGGCTGACGGCGATCTCGTTTGTGCTGCTGGCGCTGACCGGGTTGAACATCCTTTACGGCCGCTATGTGCTCAAGCCGATCATGGGCGCCTATCCGTTCGCGCTGATGACCGCCTGGGGCAAATACACCCACGACTATATCGCCTTCGCCTTCATGGCCGGCCTCTTGCTGATGTTCGTTTTGTGGGTGGCCTATAACCTGCCCACCATCGCGGACCTGAAATGGCTGCTGCAGGGCGGCGGCCTGTTCACCAAGAAGGGCTCCCATGCGCCGGCCTATAAGTTCAATGCCGGCCAGAAGCTGCTGTTCTGGTTCCTGATCCTCGGCGGCTTTTCGGTGTCGTTCTCGGGGCTGTGCCTGCTGCTGCCGCTGACGCTGCGTCCGTTCGCGCCGACCTTCGCGGCGCTCAACGTGTTCGGTCTCGATCTGCCGACTACGCTCACCGTGTTGCAGGAGACGCAGCTTGCGCTCGTCTGGCACGCCGCGGTGGGGCTCTTGATGATCACGCTGATCATCGCCCACATCTATATCGGCACGCTCGGCATGGAGGGCGCGTTCCGCTCCATGACCGACGGCAAGGTCGACGAGAACTGGGCGCGCGAACACCATCCGCTCTGGCTCGAGCGCTTGAAGAAGCGCGCAGCGGCGGGTGCCGCCGAACAGCCGGCGGAGTAGCGCGCCGCGCGATCAGGCTTTGCCGTGGCGTCCGGATCGATCGGGGTGCGCCGCGGTCGCACCAAAATCCTGCAATGAAAACAACGATATGAAGGCCGGCCGCGATTCTCCGAGCGTGGCGGTCGCGTGCTGACTTTTCGCAATTACGCCGTTGCCTTTGGTCGTATCGCTTCGCGAGCGTCTATAATCGCACGCCTTGTCCTCGAACCCGGGATGGACCTCGCATGCAATCGACGACCCGTCGCACCGCCTTTGTCACCGGCGCTTCTACCGGCCTGGGTTATGCCATCGCCTGCGCGCTCGCCCGCGAGGGCTACGATCTCGCGGTCGCCGATCTCGATGCCGGCATGTTCGACGCGTTGCTCGCCGACCCCGCGGTTGAGGGTCGCAAGGTCGTGCCACTGCGTCTCGACCTGCGCATCGAGAACGACATCGCGCAGAGCTTCGCGGCGGCGGTCGAGGCCTTCGGCCGCATCGACGTGCTCGTCAACAATGCCGGCCGCACGCTCATCAAGCCCGTCGTCGAGGTGACCTGGGCCGAGTGGGACGACGTCATGGCCATCAATCTCAAGGGCGCCTATTTCCTGGCGGCCAGGTTCGCCGCGCATTGCATCGCCGGCGGCCATCCCGGCAGCGTCGTCAACCTGGCCTCGACCCACGGGCTCACCGGGCTTGCCGGCCGCTCGGTCTATGGCATTTCGAAAGGCGGCCTGATCCAGATGAGCCGCATGCTGGCGATCGAATGGGCGCCGCACAACATCCGGGTCAATGCCGTGGCGCCGTCGACCGCTCTCACCGAGTCGCGCAACGCGATGCTCGATGAGCAAGCCCGCGCGCGCATGCTGGCGCGCATCCCGAGCGGTCAGTTCGTTACGCCGGAGGAGGTCGCCGCCGCGGTGTGTTTTCTCGCCAGCGCCGGTTCGGTCACCGGCCACACGCTGCCGGTCGACGGCGGGCTGGTCGCGAATTAGCGGGCGCGTCAGTCGGCCAGGCAGAGGCCGTGGTCCGGCTCGAAGGAGAGATAGATCTTCTGCTGCGGCATGATCTGCTCGAAATGGTCGATCTGCACGCTCAGTTCATGGCCGCCGACCCTGACGCGGCAATCGAGTATGTTGCCGAGGTAGACCGTCTGGATGACCTCGCCTTCGAACACATTGCAGCCGATCTCGCCGCCCGGCCGTTCGATGTGGACGGCGATGTCCTCCGGACGCAGGCTCAAGGTGAGCGGCTGTCGCATTTGCGCGCCCTCGGCGCCGGCCGCCAGCAGGCGCAACGGGGCCCGGCCGCCCCCGAGCGAAACTTCCAGCTCGCACAACGCGCCGCTGCGGCCGCGCAAAATTCCCGGCATCAGGTTGGCGACGCCGATGAAATTGGCAACGAAGGTATTGGCCGGGTTTGCATAGATCGTCTGCGGATCGCCGATCTGCTGGATGACGCCCTTGTCCATCACGACGACGCGGTCGCTCATGACCAGGGCCTCGGCCTGGTCGTGGGTGACGTAGATCGAGGTGATCCCGACTTCCTTCTGCAGGCGCACTAGCTCCACGCGCATCTGCTCGCGCAGCTTGGCGTCGAGGTTGGAAAGCGGCTCGTCAAACAGGATGACGCGCGGCTCGTAGACGATGGCGCGCGCGAGTGCCACGCGCTGGCGCTGGCCGCCTGAGAGCTTGGTGGCGTAGCGCTCGGCGAGATGGATGAGGCCGACCAATTCGAGCGCGCGCATGGTGCGCTCTTTGACGACGGCAGACGCCGCGCGCCGCACCCGCAATCCGTAGGCGACGTTGTCGAACACGGTCATGTGCGGCCAGACCGCGTAGCTCTGGAACACCATGCCGATATTGCGTTCTTCCGGCGGGAGATAGATGCCGCGCGCGGGCGCCGCGACCACGTCGTTGCCGATGCGGATTTCGCCGCCGTCGGGCCGCTCCAGCCCGGCGATACAGCGCAGCGTGGTGGTCTTGCCGCAGCCCGAGGGCCCGAGCAGGGTGACGAACTCGCCTTCCGCGACGGCAAGGTTGACGTCGTTCACCGCCAGCTCGGCGCCAAAGTATTTGCTCAAGTGGTCGAGCTCGACCATGGGGCGCGGTCCGTTGCTCATGGGTGCACCGCCAAAGTGTGTTCGGGATCGAGGCGCAGATAGACCTTCTCGCCCGACTTGAGACCCGCGCGCGGGTGCGCCATCACCTTCCATTCGAAGTCGCCCCAGCGCACGCGGCAATCGACGCTGTTGCCGAGGAAGATCGCCTGGATGACCTCGCCTTCAAGGCACACGCCGGTGCCGTTCTGGCGGGAGGCGGCGACGTTTTCCGGCCGCACCGACAGCACGACTTCGGTGCCGGGCGCCATGCCGGCGGTGAGCTTGCAGGGAACCTGCACTTTGCGGCCCTCTGCCTCGATCTCCACCTCACCGCGGCCGGGCGCGGATGTGGCCACCACGCGCCCCTTCAGCAGGTTGGCGACGCCGATGAAGTTGCTGACATAGGCGTTGACCGGCCGGGCATAGATATCGCGCGGGCCGCCGCGCTGCTGGATGCGTCCCTTGCTCATCACGATGATCTCGTCGCTCATCACCAGCGCTTCCGCCTGGTCATGGGTGACGTAGATCGAAGTGATGCCGACCTCGCTCTGGATGCGCTTGAGCTCGATGCGCATCTGCTCGCGCAGCTTGACATCGAGATTGGACAAGGGCTCGTCAAACAAGAGCAGGCGCGGCCGCGAGACGATGGCGCGCGCCAGCGCCGCGCGCTGCTGCTGGCCGCCGGACAACTGCGTCGCCAGCTTGTCGGCCATCGTGCCCAGCCCGACGAGCTTCAGCACGTCGGCGACGCGGGCATCGATCTCGGCGCGCTCGATTTTGCGGATTTCCAGCGGGTAGGCGACGTTCTGGGCAATCGTCATGTGCGGCCAGATGGCGTAACTCTGGAACACCATGCCGATGTCGCGCTTTTCCGGCGGCATGAAGATGCCTTGTTCAGGCGCGGTATAGACCGCGTCACCGACGCTGATGCGGCCGCCGTCGATCGAATGCAGGCCGGCGATGCTCATCAGCGTGGTGGTCTTGCCGCAGCCGGAAGGGCCAAGCAGGGTGAGGAACGCCCCCTTCGGCACGCTGAACGAGACGTCGTCCACGGCCCGGTCGTTGCCGTAGACTTTGACCAGGCCCTGCACCTCGACATAGGGGGTGGACGCGTTCTTGTTGTCCATGGCGCCGGTGATGTTCCCCCCGCTCATGCGGTCAACGCTTCGCGACCGGCAACGCGTCGGAACACGTACACGCAGACCAGCAGGATGACCGTCTGTGTCATCGACAGCGCGCAGGTCAGCGTGTCGTTCTCGTAATTGGTGAGATAATAGACGCCGACCGACAGCGTCTCGGTGCCCGAACTGTACAAGATGATCGAGATCGACAATTCGCGCAGGAAGATAATGAACAACAGCACCCAGCCGGCGAAGATGCCTGGCTTCAGCAGCGGGATGGTGATGCGCCGCATGGTCGTGAACCACGACGCGCCCGACATGCGCGAGCTCTGGTCGAGATCTTCCGAAATCGCCAGCATCACCGAGGAGATGTTGCGCTGCCCATAAGGGAAGAAGCGCGTGATATAGCCGAGCAGGATGATCCACAGCGTGGCGTAGATCGGGGTGCGGATGTAGGTGACCAAGACGCCCATCGCCAGCACGATGCCGGGGAAACCGATCGGCACCACGCAGAGGAAGTCGAGAATGCGCGAGCCGATTCCCTTGGTGCGGTGGATCATGTGGCTGACCACCAGCGATAGCGCCATAGCGATGGTGGCGCCCAGGAAGGCCAGGATGAAGCTGTTGTAGATACCGTTGGTCGCCGCCTTGATGCTGTCGGGGCGCCAGAAGAACAGTGTACGCACGTAATTGTGCAGCGACATGTCGGCGGGAATGATGCGGCCCTGCCAGACCGGATGCAGGCTGACAATCAGCAGGCAGAGGATCGGCAGCAGCACCGCCACCAAAATATAGACCATGTTGAAGCCGAGGGCCGCCCAGCGCCAGCGCCCGAGATCGATGACGTTGGGGCGGAAGCCCTTGCCGGTTACCGTGGTGAAGGAGCGTGGCGCGATGTAGCGCTGCTGGATATAGATGAAGAAAGCGGTGATGAGGCCGAGCGACATGCTCATAGCCGCGCCGAGGTAGTAGTTGGCGTCGTCGCCCACCGCCTTGGAGAAGATCTGCGTTGTCAGTGTCTGCCAGCCATAGGGTGCGCCGAGCTTGAACGGCACGCCGAATTCGCCGGCGCTGGTGACGAAGACGATGATGGCGCCCGACAGGATCGCTGGCGCGACCAGCGGCAGCGTCACCGTCATGGTGGTCCGCAACAGGCCGGCGCCTGTGGTGCGCGCGGAATCTTCGAGCGAGGGGTCCATACGTCGCAGAGAACCGATCACAAACAGATAGACGAGCGGGGTGAAGAAGATCGCCGTCACCCAGATGACGCCCCAGATGTTGTCGACGTTGAATAGATAGCCGTGGATGCCGAGATAATCGCGCGCCCAGGTGTTGAGCAGGCCGACCTGCGGGGCCGCCAGATTGTGCCACGCAATGGCGCCCACGAAGGGGCTGAGGAAGAACGGCATCAGGTTGTACGGCTCGAGCCTGTCGCGCCAGGGACAGTTGGTGCGGGCATTGATCCAGGCGAGCGACACGCCGAGGAAGGTCGCGAGCACCGTCGTACCGGTGCTGATCAGCAGGGTGTTGATGAAGGCTTTATGGATGACGCGGTCATTAAGCAAGGCAGTGTAGTTGGCGATGCCCCAGGTGGTGCCGAAGCCGTCGGCGTCCATGACCTCGAAGCTGGAAACGATCAGCGTGAACAGGGGCAGCAGCACCGCCGCCCCGACGATCACGCTCACCACCAGGGTGGCGACGGTCTCCTGAGTCATCGCGGCACGCAGGCGGCTCGCCAGCGGGCGCCATGATCTCGTGCGTGGCAGCGAAAGTGTTGTCATGCCTGCCGTGCCTGCAATGCTGAATCTTGCCGGCGTCAGCGGGGCCCATGCGTTAGGCTGGGCCCCGCGGCCGGTCTCCGCCGACTACTGGAAGATTGCCTGCCAGGGGCCGCGCACGGACTTGAACTTCTTCTGCGCGCCGACCCAGTCATTCAGGCCGAGCAGCTTGTGCTCGCTGAGGTCGAGCAGATAGGGTTTGGCCGCCGCCGGCGGCTTGTAACCCTTGCGGAAGCTGTAGACCGCTTCACCCTCGACCACGATGTCGGTACCTTCCTTGCTCAGAAGGAAATCGAGCAATAGCTTACCGGCGTTCGGATGCGGCGCGCCCTTGAGCACGGCGGCCTGATTGCCAAGCATCACTTGGCCTTCCTTGTAGTAGCCGATCTTCAGAACCTTCCCGAGCTCTGGCTTCTTGAGTACATTCTGATAGGCGCGCCCGGCCAGATTCCACATGTCAAGCGGACGCTGGCAGGAAATGACCGTCGCCATCTTCTCCTCGGTGCGGAATTGCACGATCGGATCGGTCGCCTTCAGTTTTTTCCAGTAGTCCGGCAGCTTGATGGCGCCGTTTTCGGCCAGCGAGATGGCCGTATTGGTATAGGTGAAGCTTTTGGTGAGGTCGGAGGCGATTGTCTTGCCCTTCAACGACGGCTTGACCACGTCGTCATAGGACGTGACGTTGAAGTTCTTCATGCCGGGGCATGAGGCATTCCATACCGGCTGGAACGTATAGGCGAGCGGCACCACCACGTAAGGATAGTTGAAATACTGGTGGGCCTTCTTCGCCAGCTCCTCGCTGTCCTTCCAGTAATCATTGTCGAGCTTGAGGAAGGCGCCGTGCTTGACGCCGGCGTCGAAGAATCCCGGCGCACTCACCAGGTGAACGTCGACGGTGAACTTGTTGGCCAGAATCTCCTGGCGAACCTGGGCGACGGTTGCGCCCGTGCCCTTGCGCAGATTGTTGAACTTGAAATTTGGGCCGAGATCATAGCGCTTGATGAAAGCGGCGCCCAGGCGCTGCGCGGTACGATCGCTGAAGATCGGATTGATGATGGTGACGGCGCCTTCCTTCTTCGCCTTGGCCGCCAATTCTTTTTCATGCGGCGTCAGGTTTGCGGCGTTGGCGGATGGAGTGGCGGCAAGAATAGCCGCGACGGCGAACGGCGCAGCAAGCAAGACTGCTTTGGAAAATGCCCGAGCCGAGTGGCGTGAGCCCATGTGTTCCTCCCGTTATGACGTTCCCACAATGCATTCGACTTGATCGGTCGCTGACCGACGTCGAACATCTTTATGTGTTTCGGCTGGCTTTCCGCGGCATCGTTGTGCCGGGCCAGACGATTGCGCTCCATTTAACCGCAGGTGGGCAGGTTATGGCAATTTCTGTTTTTAGTAACGCGAAATATCGCATTGCGGCATGGTGAAACTCACGCCGTGGTGCTCGCCGCCTGAACCGTTGCATCCATTCCCATGGCAGGGTTAGCTTCTCTCACAAAAGAACAGCGCTGCCTTTGTCTGTGAGCGGACGCTGCGTTTCGGCGATGACATCGCCGAGAGGGAGGCGGGGCGTGAAGGTCGGCATTCTGCTTGGCGACGACATCGGCCACGAGGTTGTCCCCGAAGCGGTCAAGGTGATGAAGGCGGCGGCCGGGCGCAGCGGTCTTGCCATTGATTGGCATCCCTTGCCGATCGGCAAGCACGGCCATGAACAGCACGGAAACACGCTGCCGCCCTCGACCGAACAGGTGCTTCGCGGGCTCGACGGCTGGATCATGGGGCCGATCGGCCATAATGCCTATCCGCGCAACGATCCGACCTGGGTGATCCCGCCGGTCCGCAAGAAATTTGAATTGTTCGCGGCCATTCGTCCGGCGCGTTCTTATCCGAACGTCGTTTCGATCCATGAGAACGTGGACATTGTGTTTGTGCGCGAACTAACCGAGGGCATGCTTTATTCGGAAACCGTGGTCGCCGGCGCGCCGGAATTCCGGCCCAATGACGACATCACGGTTGCGATGCGGGTGATTACACGCAAAGGCTCCAATCGGGTCGCCCGCGAAGCCTTCGAGATCGCGCGCACGCGGCCGCGCAAGAAGGTCACCGCAGCGCACAAGGAGCCGGTTTACCGCTTGGCCTGCGGCATGTTCGCCGAGGAATGCCGCAAGGTCGCGCGGGATTATCCGGACGTCGAGTTCGACGAGATGCTCATCGACTCGATTTCGATGAAGCTTGTCACCAATCCGCAGCGCTTCGACGTCGTCGTCACCACCAACCAATTCGGCGATATTCTCACCGACATCGGCGCAGGCCTGGTCGGCGGGCTGGGGCTTGCACCGGGGCTTTGCGTCGGCGAGCGTCAGGCCATGGCGCAGGCGACGCACGGTTCGGCGCCCGACATCGCCGGCCAGAACATAGCCAACCCCTATGCCATGATTGTGTCGGCGCAGATGCTGATGGCTTGGCTTGGCCGCAATCACAATGAGCCGAAAGCGACGATGGCGGCCGCGCTGATGAAAACGGCCATCGACAAAGTCGTCACCGGCGGCAAGACTTTGACAAATGACCTGGGCGGCACGGCCAGCACACGGGAAATGGGAGACGCCATCGCGGCGGCGGTCATGCAATAGCGTTTGCGTGCGGCGCCAGAAACAAGGGACGGGTTAATGCAATGTACAATCTTCACCTGAGCGCCGAGCAACTGGAAATCCGCGACACCATCCGCGATTTCGTCAATCAGGAAATCAAGCCCGCGGCGCTGAAGGCCGATCGTCTCGATGTCGCCGACCGCTCGCTGCTGACGGATGTGCTCGAGCAAGCCTCGCAAATGGGCCTGCGCGCGCTGGCGCTGTCGGAAGAGCGCGGCGGCGCCGGCGCCGATGCGCTCACGGCCTGCATCGTCACCGAGGAACTGGCGGCGGGCGATGCGGATATCGCCGCGATCCTGAGCGAGACGTCGCGGCTCGGGCATCTGTTGTTCGACCGCGCCATGAGCGACGCCCAGCGCGACACGTTCCTGCCCAAGTTCATGGGCGACGACGGCTTTCATCTCGCGTTGGCCGACCATGAGCCGGGCACCGACACCAGGCTCGGTGTGAATTATCACCGCCCGGTTTCGGTCGACGCGATCGTGGAAACCAAAGCGACCAAGGCGAGCGACGGCGGTTGGATCGTCAATGGCGCGAAGGATTGCGTCGCCAATGCGCCGATTGCTGGCTTGTTCGCCGTCACGGCGACGATCCCCGGCCGTGCCGGCGTCGGCGTTCTGCTGGTGCCGTCGGATGCGGCGGGAATAAGCGTCAAGGCGCACGAAAATGCCTGGCAGCATGGCGCTTGCGGCAAGGTGACCTTGAAGGATTGCCGGGTACCGTCGGGCAACCTGCTGGGTGAGGATGCCGCCGCGTTGCTCACCGGCTCCGACGCGGCCGGCCACGGTGCGCCGCTCTATTCGGCGCTCAACATCGGCATCGGCCGCGCGGCCTACGAAGCCGCGGTCGATTACGCTCATCTGCGGGTGCAGGGCGGACGGCCGCTGATCGAGCATCAGGCCATCGCAACCAAGCTCGCCAATGCCGCGATCAGCCTTGAAGTCGCGCGCGCCGCCGTCTGGCAGGCGGCCTGGGCCTCCGATCATCCGGAGGCGGTGGCCGACCGCAGCCTGTCCGATCTGCCGCTGCAGACCGTGGCGCAGGTGTTCACGTCAGAGGTGATGATGAAGACCGCCAAGGATTGCGCGGAGGTGTTCGGCGCCATGGGCGTGATGCGCGACATGCCGCTGCAGAAATACATCCACGATGCCCGCGTCTGTCAGCACGCGGGCGAGGGCAACAGCGAGGCGCGCCTGCGGCTCGCCGAGGTGATCGCCGGCTTCCGGCGCGGCGCCCGCGCCGAAATGGCGCTCGCCGGCGAATAACAAAATCGAGTGAGGAAACAGCCATGGACTTTGCCCTGAGCAACGAACAGCGCGACTGGCAGAAGAAGGCGCGCGAATTCGCCGAAAAGGAAATCCGCCCGCTCTCGCTTGAACGTGACGCCATCCCGACCGCGCGCGAGACCTGGGATTGGGAGATCATCAAGAAGGGCTCCAAGCTCGGCTTCCGCACGCTGGCGGTGCCGAAGGAATGGGGCGGTCACGGCACCGATTTTGTGACCCAGGCGCTGGTCATGGCGGAACTTGCCAAGGCCGACAGCGCCATCTCCAAGGCGTTTAGCCAGAACTGGAAATGGAGCCATCTGATCTCGCAGGTCTGCACCGAGGAGCAGAAGCAGCGCTTCCTGCCGCCCTTCCTCGCCGACGACACCTTCGTGCTCGGCAAGGGCATCACCGAGCCAAGTGCCGGTTCCGACAATCGCCTGCCGCCGGATGACGATCCCAAGGCCGGGCTGAAGCTGAAGGCCGAGCGTCACGGCGACGAATGGATATTGAACGGCGAGAAAGCCTTCATCGCCAATGCGCCGGTCGGCAAGCTGTTCTTTATCGACGCGCGCACCGATTCCACCGTGCCGCTCAAGCAGGGCACCACCATGTTCCTGGTGCCGCGCGATACGCCCGGCTTCCGCATCGGCAAGGTGTTCAACAAGAGCGGCTGGCGCTTCTATCAGAACGGCGAGATGATTTTCGAGGACGCGCGCGTGCCGCATGCCAATATCGTCGGCGAGGTCGGCGGCGCGACCAAGAAGACCGGCGGCCGTGGCGGCGATACCACCGGCGGCGACATTTTCGGCGATCTCGAACTGTGCGCCAACGCCCTCGGCATCTGCGACGACGCCTGCGAAACCGCCATGCGCTACACAAAGACCGAACAGCAGGGCGGCCAGCCGCTCATCGCCCAGCAGCGCATTCAGCTCCAGATCAACAGGATGTTCGCGCTGACCGAGGCGTTGCGCTTCTTCGTGCTGCGCGTCGCCTGGGAGCACGACAGCCATATCCACACCTGCAATGCCGGGTTGGCGATGAACTTCTCCACCGACACCGTGCAGGAAGTCACCGAACTCTACATGGAAGTGCGCGGCGCCAACGGCTGCCACATGGATCACCACGCCGATAAACTGGCGCGTGACGCATTCATCTGGAGCCATCTCGCCGGCGACAGCGTGCAGAAAATGAAGGTGTCGCGAAGATTGGCGGCCTGACGAGCCGCACTCGCACAATCGTGATTGCGGCCTGACCATCGTGGCCGCGCGACAAGCGGTATAGAGGAAACAAGTACCAAATAACGCGCACGGGAGGAATGAATATGACTCAGCGCCTGTCTTTATTGTCCGACGACGACGCCACCGGCATGGGCAAGGACATCCTGGCCGGCTCTACCAGGCTGCTCGGGCGTTCTTCTAACTTGTTGCGGACCGTCACCCGGCACTCGCCCTACATCGCCCGCTGGTTCATCGGCTTCATCGCGGCTGTGCGGCAGCCGACCTGCGGCGCGGTGTCGGATGTGCGCCTGCGCAACCTCGCGACGATCAAGACCTCGATGGTCAATGCCTGCAAATACTGCACGACGCATACGTCGATCTACGGTCAGGCGCTGGGCGTAACCGACGCGCAGCTCGAGGCGATGCAGACCGACGCCTGGAAGACCAGCGACCTGTTCGACGAGCGCGAGAAGGCGACGATCGCCTGGGCCGAGGCGGTGACGCTCAATACCGCCAAGAGCGACAAGGCGCTGTGGGAGACCATGAAGCGCCTGTTCAGCGATGCCGAGATCGTCGAGATCACCATGGCGTCGGCCATGTTCAACATGATCAACCGGCTCAACGACACGTTCTGGACAGAACTGGAAACTGTCGAATACAACCGCCGCCAGGGCAGGGCGGTCAAAGGTGTGACGCTTGCCGATATCGACGCCTATGCCGCCAGTCCCGCTTTTTCGAGCGGCGCCGGCGCGGTAGCGGCGGAATAAAGAAAGCAAGGAGGAGACCCATGTCGGACCAAGCCGCCCCACGGACGCCGGGCGCCAAGCGCGCCGGACCGGGGGAATACGTTTTCGATCTTGCCCAGATGCACAAGATCATGGGCGGACCGGACTACTCGACCGCCAACGGCCCCTGCGTCGAGGGCGACCGCATGATCGTCGGCTTGATGCGCATGGCGGCGGGCACCGGCGCCGTGGCGCATTCGCATCCAAACGAGCAGTGGATCTACATTCTTGAGGGCACGTTCCAGGCCGACATCGACGGCCAGAAGCTCGAGGCGCCGGCAGGTTCGGTGGTCTATATCCCCGCCAATGCCGTGCATGCCGGCCGGGCGACGCCGGACGCCGACGTGCTGTTCTTCACCGTGAAGGACGGCTCCTACGGGCTTCAAGGCATCAAAGCCACCTGAGCGGCGCCGAAATGTCATGAGATGAGGGCGGGATCGAACGGCGCGCCGGCGATCCTGCCCAATTCTATTTTCCATGGCCGGTTGGGCGACGCCCCTTCCGAGCACATTGCCAAATGGAAACTTTTTGCGGGAACCTTTTGCGTTTACTCTCGTTGATGGTCAGGCCGAATTTAAAGCCATAGCCGGCCAAATCTCACCTAGGGGGCGACTTGATCCTGAACCATTGCCCGACCGCCCGTTGAAGGCGGCGGGAGGGAGGAATCATGCCGTCCACGCAATCGAGAATGCGTTTCATCGCAAGCGCGTTGCTTGCCGGCGCTGCCGCGGTGACCTTGCCCGGCTTTGCGCTAGCCCAAGGCAACATGGGGCCTTCGTCGAACACGCTGCTCAAGTCGGGTTCCGACAACTCTAACTGGATTTTGCCGGCCGGTAGTTACACCGGTAACCGGCAAGTCCAGGAAACTGAGATCACCCCGAACAACGTCGACAAGATGAAGGTCGCCTGGACCTTCAAGGTGCCGGACAAGGGGCCGATCGAGGCCTCGCCTATCGTCTGGAACGACACGATCTACATCACGTCGTCGCACAACGACGTCTACGCCATCGACGCCAAGACCGGCAAAATGGAGTGGCAATACAATCCGAAGCCGACGCAATTGGTCGGGTTCTCGCGCAACCGCGGCGTCGGCATCTACGACGGAACCCTGTACGAGGCCATGATCAACGGCCATTTGCTCGCGCTCGACGCCAAGACCGGCAAGGTCGAGTGGGACAAGCAGACCGTCGCCAACACGAAGAACAGTTTCTACACGATGCAGCCGGTGCCCTATAAGGGCAAGATCCTGCTCGGCGTGTCGAACGGCGACTGGGGCGGCATCGGCAACATCAGTGCCTTCGATCCCAAGACCGGCAAGCGGGAATGGCAATGGAACGCGGTGCCCGGCCCCGGCGAGCCCGGCCACGACACCTGGAGCGGCAATTCCTGGAAGCGCGGCGGCGGCGCGATCTGGAGCGGTGTCGCCATCGATCCGAAGACCGACACGCTCTATGCCGACACCGGCAATCCGCAGCCGGACTTCCTCGGCTCGGTGCGTAAGGGCAAGAACCTCTACACCGACTCCATGGTGGCGCTCGATATCTCCGGCAAGAAGCCGAAGCTGAAATGGCATTACCAGTTCATCGCCAACGACACCCATGACTGGGATCCAGCCATGCCGCCGGTGCTGTTCCAGGGCAAAGTCGATGGCAAGGAGACGGAATTGGCGGCCGCCGGTGACAAGGCCGGCAATTTCTGGATCCTCAACGCCAAGAACGGCCATCTCGTCAGCCACACGCCGGTCAGCTACCAGATGGGCCAGGACACGCAGCCGCCCAAGCACGGGCACAACTATGCCTGTCCGAACACCAATGGCGGCATCGAGTTCAACGGCGGCGCCTACGATCCGGCCACCAACACGTTCTTCGTGCCGAGCACCAATCAGTGCGGCAAGTGGAGCGCCAAGAACAAGGCCGAATACATCGCCGGTCAGTTCTATCTTGGTGGCGCGTTTCCGACCCTGACCGGACCCAATAGTGGCTGGTTCTCGGCGGTGGACGTGTCCACCGGCGTGTTCAACTGGCGTCATCATCTCGGCCTGCCGGCCAACGGCGGCGCCCTGGTGATGGACAACAAGGGCGGCAAGTCGCTGGTGTTCACCGGCCTGCTCGACGGCCATTTCAATGCCTATGATGGCAAGGACGGCAAGCTGTTGTGGAGCCACGATACCGGCGCCAGCATCGTCGCCCCGCCGGCAACCTTCACCATGGATGGCGCGCGCTATGTGGTGGTGGCGGCCGGCGATCCCGGCTTCCTCAAGGTGCCCGAGCTCAAGCGCATCGGACCCGGCGTGCTGACCGCCTTCAGCATGGGCGGCTCGCAGACGCACGCTTCGGCAAAGTAAGGCTTGCCGGTGGCGTTCATTGAAAGCGGCCGGTGGCTTCGCCCCCTTTGCGGTGCGGCCACCGGCATCCTCATCGGCCTGTTCGTTGCGAGCCCCGCCGTCGCCGCTGGCGGCGGCGGCCATCGCGAGGCCATGGCCGCGCTCAACGATCTGCGGGCCGCGCTCAGCGAGTTGAAGCGCGCCTCCAATATCACCGACAGCGATCCGGCGCCTTACAAGGCGGCGGCGCAGCGGGCGCTCAATGCCGTAGCCGGAAAGTCCGACGACGGCTTTGTCGCGGCGGCCGGCAATCCGGGCGACGACCAAGGGGCACTCGGTCACCTCGCGACGCTGCTCGGCAACGCCCATGGCGAGCCCTGGGTGCCGGCGGTGAAGGGCGCCTGGGTCAATGCCAATGTCGCCGAATCGCGATTGCTCGATACGGTCGGCAGCAAGGAACTCGACGACTTCCAGGTCGCCATGTCCGGCGCACTGGAGGCGCTGGATGTCGCCATCGGTCGCGATTCCGATACCGATACGTTGGGTGGCTTGCAGGGCGCGCTGGCAACGACCGCGCTCGGCGTGCCCGACGGCGGCAAGATCGTTTCCGGCTGCGCAGTACCCGCCAGCGCGCCGGCTTATGGTGTGAGCAAAGGCTATTTGCTCTATGTCGCAGTGCCCAATCGCGGCAACACCACGCTGCCGCAGTCGCTCGGCATCGGCAGCGTCTCGGCCGGCAAGGATTTTGTCGTGCTGCATACCGCGGCGGCGGCGATGACCGCGAAATTATGCCCGCAGCACGCAGAAGCCGCGCCGCACCTCGTCGCCGTCAGGACGGCAGCCGCCAATCCACCCAAATCGTCGAAGAGGGGCGGCGGCGTACCCAAGCTCTACACCGAAGCGCAAGCCGAAGCTGGCAAGAAGGTCGCCAAAGGCATTTGCGCGGCCTGTCACGGAAAAGACCTGCAGGGCGGTTCCGGCCCGGCCATCGCCGGTACGGCGTTCCTGAAAAAAGCCCAGGCGCTCGACTGGACGGTCGGCAACCTGCGCACGATCGTGCTCAACACCATGCCCCGCAACAATCCCGGCTCGTTGACGCCGAAGCAATATGCGGACGTGCTTGCCTATCTGCTGGCGGCAAACTGCTATCCGGCCGGCAAAGACCAGTTCCCGACCAAGAGCGCCACCGCGGCGCTGAAACATGCGGCACTGAAATCGCCGCCAGGCGTTAAACCCGAGAATGCCAAGCTCGGCACCTGTCCGTTGCGGACGGCAATGAACAAGGGGGCGCAGACAATAGGGACGAAGTAGATGAGACCAGCGCTCTTGTTGGCGGCACTCGTGGGTGTCGCTCTGACGACGGGCGGGGCGGCGGCCAGCGCTCCGACGCCATTTTCCATTCATATCGCGGTCAACGACCACGGCTTCGGCTTCCGCAATATCGGCATCCGCGCGGCCAAGGTGCGGCTATACGTGGTTAACCGAGGCAAGCATCGGCACGATCTGGCGGTCGCCCGGCGGGGTACGACCGGGTCGAAGGGATCGAGCGTCATCGCAGCGACCAAGTCCTTGTCGCCCGGTCAATCGGCCGAACTGACGCTCAAGCTGAGGCCCGGCCATTACCGCCTGTTCAGCAAGCTCGATCACGACCGTCGGCACGGCCTTTCCGCGCCATTGGCCATGATGGCGCCGACGCTGAAGGGCGGCGCCGAAATGAACCGCGTTTTCTACAATTACTACTGAGCAGGCCGCCGCGCCGGCGGTTCCAAGCGCTTGCTGCCGGCTTCCGGGTGGGTGGCGATCCGCCCAGGGCCTTGAAATAGCCATGCATACCTGTCATATGACCGGTGCGGATGAAGTGACCTGATTCGCAAAGGTCAGCGGGCTGCGTGCACGAAACTCGAATTACTAACGAATTTCGCCCCGCCCATCCGACTTCCTAGACGATCGACAACCCTGGCCACGCGGGATGTCTAAACCCCGTGATTCCGCCGTCCGCACCAGCGGCCGGCCGTCTCGCCATATAAGAAAGAGACTCTTTGACTTCTTTTCACGACTTCGGCCTCGCAGAGCCGATCCTTCGCGCCATTGCCGAAGAGAAATACGAAACCCCCACCCCGATCCAGGCCCAGACCGTTCCGCTTGCCCTCCAGGGCCGCGACGTCATCGGCATCGCCCAGACCGGCACCGGCAAGACCGCGGCCTTCGCGCTGCCCATCCTGAATCACCTCTACAACAAGCGTCTGCGGCCGGAGCGCAAATCGTGCCGCGTGCTGGTGCTGTCGCCGACCCGCGAACTGAGCGGCCAGATCGCCGACAGCTTCCGCACCTACGGCCGCCACATCCGCCCGCTCGCCGTCGAACTCGCGATTGGTGGCGTGCCGATCAACCGGCAGGTCCGCGGCATGTCGCGTGGCGCCGAAGTGCTGGTGGCGACACCCGGTCGTCTGCTCGACCTCGTCAATCAGCGCGCCTTGCGCCTCGATCAGATCGAGGTGCTGGTGCTGGATGAGGCCGACCGTATGCTCGACATGGGCTTCATCCACGACATCAAGAGGATCGTCGCCATGGTCCCGAAGGAGCGGCAGACGCTGTTCTTCTCGGCCACCATGCCGGGCGAGATCACCAAGCTCGCCAACCAGATGCTGCGCGACCCGGCGCGGGTGGCGGTGACGCCGCAGGCCACGACAGTCGAACGCATCGCCCAGCGCGTGATCCACACCGAGAAAGCCGCGAAGCAGGCGCTGCTCGCCGAACTGCTCAAGAGCGAATCGGTCGACCGCGTGCTGGTCTTCACCCGCACCAAGCATGGCGCCGACAAGGTGGTGCGCGGCCTGCAAAAGTCCGGCTTCGCCGCCGAGGCGATCCACGGCAACAAGTCGCAGAACCAGCGCGAGCGCGTGCTCGCCGATTTCCGCAGCGGCAAACTGCGCACTCTCATCGCCACCGACATTGCCGCCCGCGGCATCGACGTCGACGGCGTCAGCCACGTGTTCAATTACGACCTGCCCAACGTGCCGGAATTTTACGTCCACCGCATCGGCCGCACTGCCCGGGCCGGCGCCGAGGGCGTGGCGATCTCGTTCTGCGACCACGAGGAACGCGCCTATCTGCGCGACATCGAGAAGCTGATCCGCATGGCGCTGCCCGCGACCGACCGGCGCACCGGCCAGCGTAGTGCAGAGCGTAGCGGCGAAAGGCCGGCGCAGCCGCATGCGGCGGCGCAGCATCGCAACGGTAAGGGCGCCTCCAACGATAAGGGCGGCCGGCCGCACCGCGGCAAGCGTAAGCAGCGGGTCCGCTATGGCGAGCACGCGGCAAACAGCGAGCCCCGCCAGCACGGTGGCCGTGCGCATGGCGCGCACGCCGAGCATACGAGAGGGCAGCCAGAGGGGCTCGAAAATGTTACATTCATGCAGCGCCCGGGCGCGCCGCGCCGGATGGCCGGCCACCGCGCGCCGCGCTGACTTGAACTGGAGAGGACTGGATGGCGAAAGAAGAGATGCTGGAGTTCGACGGTACGGTGACCGAAGTACTGCCGGACGGCAATTTCCGCGTGAAGCTCGACAACGAGCATGAGGTGCTGGCCTATACGGCCGGCAAGATGCGCAAGTTTCGCATCCGTACCGGCGTCGGCGATCGTGTGATCGTGGAAATGTCGCCCTACGACCTGCAGCGCGGACGCATCAGCTTCCGCCACAAGGGCGACGCGCCGTCGCCGAACCCGCAGCAGCGCCGGCCGAACTTCCGCCGTCGCTAAGAGGGCAGCGCAAGCTGCCCTAGCCATTCTCCGCTCATTCCCGCGCACTCTCCGCCGCGAAGCCAAAGCGGCTTCGCTTTGGCGAGGCAGGGAGTGGGAATCCAGAGTGGCAAATTCACAGCCAATGAAATTAGCCCTGGGTCCCCGCTTTGGCGGGGACGACACGGTTAGTTGCCGGAAGCGGGCTCCAGAATTTTCTTGAACAACAGATTGGCGGCGATCACCAGGGCGGCGCCGATGAGAGTGGCGACCAGGCGATCGATCAAGATCCCCATGTCGGGTGGGCGGCCGGCATCCAGCAACAAAATGATCAGCGGCGTCATGGCGGCGGTGTAGGCAAAGTAGTTGCGCGCCCGTAACAGCGGTCGCAGCCCGGCTAAGAGGCCGATGCCGACAACCAGCGCCCAGGCCGGCGGCGTGTCGATGAGCAGCAGTCCGGTTGCCAGCACGCCGAGGGCGGCGCCGAGCGCGCGCTGCGTCGTCTTCACCGGGAAGGCTTCGATCTCGTACTCGGCCAACAGCGCCACGGTGAGCGCGACCCAGTGCATGTGATGGTCGGGCCAGAGCCATTTCAGCAGGCCGGCGACGCCGAGACAGAGCATCAACCTGAGCGCATATTGCCAACCGGCGAGACGGGCCAGCGCGCGTCGCCAACGGGTGAGCCGCTGTCGTGAGGTCATTGGAGCGGACGGCTGCGCTTTGGTGGCCGTATGGCTTCCGCGCGTTGCGCGCATCAACGCGCCGAGAAAAAGGCTGACAGCCGACGTCCAGAGCGCGCCTGCCGCGATCAGAAGCAAGAGCCCGCCGCGGTCCGGCACATTTTCCGCCACGGCCATGGTGATAATCAGCAGCAGAACGAAACGGATGGCCATGGTGGCGACCGGCTGGCCCATCGTGACCAAGGTGGCAGCCGCGCCGGCAATCAGCGTCATCAAGACGTCGCTCATCCAGCCGTGGCCGGCCGAAAGAACGGCGATGACCGCCGCCGCGGCGGCGGGCACCAGCGCGGCGATGAACGCGCGGAATTGAGCGCGGCCATCGCGGTCGGCGCCGATGCCGCCGACGAGCAGGCTGCCGACCGCCATGGTCAGGCCGAGTTCGAGCTTGCCGATGGCCGCGCCGAGCAGGATCGGCGCCGCCATGCCGAGCGCCGAGCCGAGGATCGCGGCCCAATCCGTTTTTGCCTCAGCCGACCAGTGGAAGACCTTGGCCAGATGCGTTTCGGGGTCTTTGGGCTCCTTCGCTTCCATCGCGTCTTGCCTTCCCGCCGTCACGCGGAACGTCGAATAAATTGCGTCAGACAATAGCCGTCTTTGCCCCACAAACCCCATATTGCGGCTGGCTAGCTCTAGGGGGCGGCGCTCCTCATGGTAGAATTGTCCGGCCTCAACGGAAGCGCCGCCGGGCCGCTAAACGCTTCAGGCATCCTATGAAAACAACATCTCCATTTCGTCTCGCATGCCTCGCGGCAGTCCTTGTCGTCGCCGCGCTCGGCCCGGTCAAAGCCAAGGACCATCCTTCCGTCCCGATGCCACGCGCCTTGGCCAAGCAGTTGCCGGCCAACAAAGGCATCTTGCGGCTGCTGCCCGCCGACAGCGTTACCCAGCATTCGATCGAAACCCCCGCGGGCAAGCTCGCCTACACGGCGACCGCCGGCACGCTGCCGCTCTACGATCAATCGGGCGAGCAGAGCGCATCGATCTTCTACACCGCTTATGTGAAGAAGGATGGCGGCTCCAGCCGGCCGATCACCTTCGCTTTCAACGGCGGTCCCGGTGCGGCTTCGGCCTTCTTGCATCTTGGCCTCGTCGGCCCACGCATCCTCGATCTCGGACCCAACGCGCGCGATGCCGCACGCGCCAAGCTCATCGACAATCCCGATACCTGGCTGCGCTTCACCGATCTGGTGCTGATCGACCCGATCGGCACCGGCTGGAGCCGCACGGTCAAGCCGGACGACGCCCAGGCGTTCTGGAGCGTCAAGAGCGACGCGGACGTGATGGCCAAGGCCGTGGCGCTCTATGTCGCCAGGAACAATCGCGACGGCTCGCCGAAATACTTGCTGGGCGAAAGCTATGGCGGCTTTCGCGCGGTCAAGACGGCGCGCAAGCTGCAAAGCCAGCAGGGCATTATCACCGCCGGCATCGTGATGCTGTCGCCGTTCCTGGAAGGCTGGCTCACCTTCGGCGACGACCAATCAGCACTTAATTCGGCGCTGTTGTTGCCATCACTGGCGGCTACGCAGCTTGAGCGCGACCACGCCTTCACGGCCGGCAAGCTGGCCGAGGCGGAGAAGTTCGCCCTTGGCGATTATCTCACGACGCTTGCCGGCGCGCCGCCGCAGGGCGCGGCCGCGCAAGCCTTCTACGAGAAGGTGGCGCAGACCACGGGGCTGCCGCTCGACGTGGTCAAGCAGCAGCGCGGTTTCGTCACCGGCGGCGTGGTGAAGAATCTGCAATCCCACGAAGGCAAGATCGTCAGCCATTACGACGCGACCTTCGCGGTCGACGATCCTTTCCCCGAGAGCCGTTCATCGCGCGAACCCGACCCGATCCTCGCCGGCGTCGCCCGCGCCTATGGCGGGGCGTTTGCCTCCTACGCGCGCAACGCGCTCGGCTTCAAGACCGAGATGACCTACAAGCTGCTTGCCAACGACGTTACCCAACATTGGAAATGGAACGGCGGCCGTGGCAATGTCGGCGTGGATAGCGATCTGCGCGTGCTGCTCAGTTTCGATAAGTCGTTCCATTTGCTGATCGCGCACGGCTATTCCGATCTGGTGACGCCGTTTGCGGCCACGCAATACGTGCTCAATCACTTGCCGCCGCTACCGCCGGCCGGCCGCGTCGCCCTCAAGCTCTATCCCGGCGGCCACATGCTTTATCTCGACGCGGCTTCGCGCAAGGCATTCAGCGACGACGCGGCGAAGTTCTATGCGGCGGCGGAGAAGGAGTGACCGCTCACGCCTCTCCCGGCACGTAACGCTTGCCGATCGTAGGCTTGCTCACGCCGAGACCCGGTAGTTCCCACACACCGGCGCCGGCCGGATTCGTGTCGGCGGCGATGTCGACGTCGATCAGATAGGGACGGTTGGCTGCGATGCCGGCCTTGATGGCGTCGCCGATTTCGCCGGCGCGGTCGACGCGCACGCCCTCGACGCCGGCCGAACGCGCCATCGCGGCGAAATCGGGATTGTAGCGCTGCCCGGTCCTGGGGTCGTGGAAGTCGGTGGCAAGCTCGCGGCCGCCGAGATAGCCACGCTGCAGCCCACGAATCGAGGCATAGGCGTAGTTGTTCCACACCACCCAGACGACCGGAAGATCGTATTCGACCGCGGTGCCAAGCACATTGGCGTGCATGAAGAAGGCGCCGTCGCCGCAGACAGAGACGCAGGGCTGATCGGGCGCGGCGAATTTCGCGCCGAGCACACCGGCGACGCCGAAGCCCATGGGGCCAAAGCCCATGGAGCCGATCAGCGAGTTCGGGCGCCTCGGCTTGCAGAAGCTGAGCAGCCAGTTGTGGTGTACCCCGATGTCGCTGACCAGGATCGCGTCTTCCGGCAATGCCTTGTCGATCTCGGCGGCCGCGCGCTGCGGATTGATCGGCGAGGTGTCGTCCGAGAAGCCGGGCGCGACCAGCTTGTCCCATTCCTTGCGATAGCCGTCGATGGAGGCCAGCCATTTCTTGCGCGCATCGAGTTTCGTCTCGATGTCCTTGCGGCGGTCGATCTCGGCGAGCACCTGGCGCAGGAAGGTGCGCACGTCCGCCATCAGTCCGAGCGCCACCGGATAGTTACGGCCGATCTCTTCCGGGTCGATATCGACATGGATGAGCTTGGTGGGCGGGATGGTGAAGGAATAGCCGGGGAGCCAGGAGCTCGAGGTCCGGTCGTCGAAGCGCACGCCGAGCGCGAGCAGTACATCAGCCTGCCGTGTCGCATGGTTGGCCTGGTAGTGGCCGCCGCGCGCAACGAGGCCAAGCGCGAGCGGATGATTGGCGTCGATCGCGCCCATGCCGCTGGCCGACGCCGCCACCGGAATTTGCATGCGCTCGGCAAGTCTCAACAGCTCATCGGCCGCACCGCCATAACGCACACCCTGGCCGACGATGATGCACGGGCGCTCGGCCGAAAGCAGCATGTCGACTGCTTTGACCACGCCTTCCGGATCGGCGCCGCAGCGGCTGGAAATGTTGGCGCTCCATTCCTCCGGCTTCGGCGCTTCCTCGGCGGCGGCTTCCATGAACACGTCGAAGGGCACGTCGAGCACCACAGGTCCTGGGCGGCCGGTGACCATGGTCTTCCAGGCCTGCCGCACGGCCAGCGGCACCATCTCGCCGCGCGTCGGCTGAAACACTTTCTTGCAGATGGTGCGTACGGTCGACGGGAAGTCGGCCTGGTAGTGCCGATACATTTCCTGGAAAGCGCCGCGGTTGAACTGGCTGGTCGGCACGTTGCCGGTCACCGCCATGAAGGGCACCGAATCGAGAAACGCATTGGCGAGCGAGATCGGCAGGTTAGCCGAGCCGGGCCCGCAACTGGTAAAGGTCGCCGTCGGTTGGCCGGAGACGCGGTAATAGACGTCGGCCATGAAGCCGGCGACGCTCTCGTGGTGCACCGAGATGGTCTTGATGTCGTGCGAGCGCTCGTAGAGCGCGTCGATGAACTGGATGTTGCCGTGGCCGCAGAGACCGAAGGCGTAGGGCACTTTCTGGCGGATCAGGTAGTCGACGATGACCTGCGCGCCATTGAGCAGATTGCGCCCCGACATCGTTCTTCTCCCCGCCCATTTTGTTGATCGCGCGGGCGCTTGCAGCCGAGCCCAAGCCGACACGCGCGGGCATGCCCCCCGATGGCGAAGACACTATTTTCCCGAATTGTCGGATGTCAACTCATAGGGTGAAAGATTGGTCTTTCCGCCCTCTCAGCCGGCCGAACCCATTGGCGCCGCCGCCAGAAGCGCCCCGAAGGGCGCCGTCAACCCGATCCTTACCTTGTTGGCCGAGCAGGGGGTGTGCGGCGGACCGGCTGCGGCGGGCAGGAAATGCCAGCAAATGGCGGTGTGCCAGGCCTTGCCCCACGGGCAGGGTGCGCGGTCCGGCCGCTGACGGGCTATTCTCGCGCCGCGATTCGTGCATAAAGCAGACCCCGTCGGCGGTGCGGCCGGGCCCCGCTAGGCGCTGCGAAAGACGACAGCTTTTGCCGTCCGCCGCCTGCTTGCCCATCACCTTTGGAAGCCGAATGGCCGATATGCCGCTATTGAATCGTCAGCCCACGCCCGCCGATCTGCCCGATCCGAACAGCATCGAGGGTCAGCTGCGCGCCGCCATCTTGGCCAAGATCACCTACGGGCTCGGCAAGGATCCGGATTCGGCCACTGACTACGAATGGTACCAGGGCGCGGCGATGGCTGTGCGCGATCGTCTGGTCGACATCTTGATGGCGACGCGCGACGAGACAAAGCGGCTGAAGAAGAAGCGCGTCTATTATCTGTCAATCGAATTTCTCATCGGCCGTCTGCTGCTCGATACCCTGACCAATTTGCGGCTTGCCGAGCCGATGCGGCGTGCGCTCGCCAGCCTCGGCGTCGATTTCGATCACTTGCGCGACTTGGAGCCGGACGCCGCGCTTGGCAACGGCGGGCTGGGGCGGCTCGCCGCCTGTTTCGTCGACAGCATGTCGGCGCTCGGCATTCCCGCCTACGGCTACGGCATCCGTTACGAGAACGGCTTGTTCGAGCAGCGCCTGCGCGACGGCTGGCAGCAGGAAGTCGCCGAAGACTGGCTGTCGCGCGGCAACCCCTGGGAATTCGCCCATCCCGATGCCCGCTATTCGATCAAGTTCGGCGGCATGGTCGAGCATCACGGCGGCGATCACTCGACCGCGCGCGCGACCTGGCATGCCAACGAAACCGTGCTCGCGATTCCCTACGACACGATCATCGGCGGCTGGCGCGGCCACCATGCCAACGTGCTGCGGCTGTGGTCGGCGCGCGCGCCGACGCCGATCATCCTGGCGGCGCTCAACAACGGCGACGTGGTCGGCGCCATCGCCGCCCGCGCGCGCATCGAAGCGATCTCGCGCGTGCTCTATCCCAACGACGCCACCACCGAAGGCCAGGAGCTGCGCCTGCGCCAGGAATATTTCTTCACCTCCGCCTCGCTGCAGGATCTGGTTCGCCGTCATCGCCAGGAGTTCGGCACGCTCGAGACGCTGGCCGAGTATGCCGCCGTTCAGCTCAACGATACCCATCCGGCCATCGCGGTCGCCGAGCTCATGCGCATCCTGGTGGACGAGTACGGGATGGCATGGGCCAAGGCGTGGACGGTCACGCGGGCGACGCTCGCCTACACCAACCACACGCTGCTGCCGGAGGCGCTGGAGGCGTGGCCGGTGGAATTGCTCGGCCGCCTGCTGCCGCGCCATCTGCAGATCATCTATCTGATCAACTGGTTTCATTTGCAGGAGACCGAAAAGGCCGGGCTTACCAACCCGGAATTCCTTTCCAAGATCTCGCTGGTGCACGAGGACGGCAGCAAGAAGATCCGCATGGCGCATCTTGCGTTCATCGGATCGCATTGCGTCAACGGCGTCTCCGCCCTGCATACCGAGCTGCTGCGCAAGACCTTGTTCCACGATCTCTCGCGCACGACCGATACGAAGATCGTCAACAAGACCAACGGCATCACCTTCCGGCGTTGGCTCTACGACGCCAACGAGCCGCTCACCGAATTGCTGGTGCGTACGCTTGGCGAGCGCGTGCTCGACGATCCGCGCTGCCTGCAGGAGCTCGATCCACTCGCTGACAATCCCGATTTCGTCGCCAAATACCAGAAGACGCGCGCGATGAATAAATGGCGGCTGGCCGATCTGCTGCGTGGACGCACCGGCATCCGCATCCCGCCGCAGGCGCTGTTCGACGTGCACATCAAGCGCGTGCACGAATACAAGCGGCAACTGCTGAACATCCTGGAGACGATCGCGCTCTACCAGGCGATCCGCGCCCGGCCGGACGACAATTGGGCGCCGCGGGTCAAGATCTTCGCCGGCAAGGCGGCGGCGAGCTATGAGCGCGCCAAGCTGATCATCAAGCTCGCCAACGACGTCGGTAGCATGATCAATTCGGATCCGGTGGTCGGCGATCGGCTCAAGCTGGTGTTCGTGCCGAACTACAGCGTCAGCCTCGCCGAGAAGATCATTCCGGCCGCCGACCTGTCGGAGCAGATTTCCACCGCCGGCATGGAAGCTTCCGGCACCGGCAACATGAAGCTCGCGCTCAACGGCGCCATCACCATCGGCACCCTCGACGGCGCCAATATCGAAATCCGCGAGCATGTCGGCGCCGACAATTTGATGATCTTCGGCCTTACCGCGGCGGAGGTGACGGAGCGCCAGCAGGCGCATTTCAAGGGCGCCGAGGCGGTGAAAGGCTCGCCGCGGCTCGCCGCCGTGTTGGCGAGCCTCGCCGCCGGCGAATTTTCCCCGGACGACCCTCACCGCTTCGATCCCATCGTGCAGTCGATCAGCGACTACGACCGCTTCATGGTGGCCGCCGATTTCGAGGCCTATTGGAATGCCCAGCGCGCCGTCGACGCCTTGTGGTGCTCGCCGGCGGACTGGTGGCGCGTCAGCATCCGCAACACCGCCGGCATGGGCTGGTTCTCCGCCGACCGCGCTATCCGCGAATATGCGCAGGACATCTGGAACGTGCCGACGGGTTGATGCCTCGTGTGCCGGGCGCGGCGCAGCGTGAAACGGTGCGCTGCAGACCCGGGACACCGGTTACTGAAGAAAGAAAATACGCGGCCTCAAATACCCCGCCCGGCCTGCGCGAAGGCTTCGGAAACGCGGCGCAGGCCCTCGTGGCCTTCAAGCTCTTCCAGCGCGAGCGGCAGCTTGCGCCGCCAGTTCGGATGCTGGTCGGTGGTGCCCGGAATGTTGGGCTGGTCGCGCTCGCCGAGCACATCCTCCAGCGAAACCACCACCAGGTGCGAGGGCGTCGCGCCGAGAAAGGCGGCAACGGCCGCGATGTCGTCGGGCGGGTAGCCCGGCACGCGCTGGGCGAGGATTTCGCGTATCTTCTCGCGCGCCCAATCGCGGGCGCCGTCGTCCTCGCCGGGATCGAAACCGATCGCGCGCTTGACCCGCATGTCGTGGCCTTCGAGCCAGCCGCGGAAGGTCGGCAGGTCGTGGGTGTTGAAGGTAGCGAGCGCCGCCTGGGGGTAGGCTTCCGGCGGCTTGAAGCGGCCGTCGCTTTCGCGCTCGAACAGCATCACCCGGTAGCTCCACAGGCCCCAAAGCTCCAGCGTCTCGCGGAAATTCTCCGGCACATTGCCGAGGTCCTCGCCGATCACGATGCAATGCTCGCGCACGCTCTCCTCGGCGATGACCTGCAGCAGATGCCGGAAGGGAAAGCGCACATAGGCGCCGTCGGCGGCACTCGATCCGAGCGGGATCATGAATACGCGCTGCAAGCCGAGCACGTGGTCGAGACGGATCGCCCCGGCATGACGCATCGCGGCTCGCATCAACAGGCGAATGGCGCGAAAGTCGTCGGCCGGTAGGGTATGCGGATTGAGCGGCGCCAGCCCCCAGTCCTGGCCGCCGGGATTGAACTCGTCCGGCGGCGCGCCCATTGAAACGCCGGCCAGCACCGCGCCGTGATTGGTCCAGGCATCGGCGCCGTGGCGGTCGATGCCGACGGCGAGATCGACATAGAGTCCGACCGGCATGCCGAGACCGCGTGCCGCCTCCTGGCAGGCAGCGAGCTGGCGGTCAGCGACCCATTGCACGAACTCCTCGAACTCGCACGCCTCGAGATTGTCTTTCCTGAACTTGCGCAGGCGCGCGTCGTCCGCGCCGCGCCAGGTTTTCGGCCACTCGGTCCACGGCGCCGGCGCATAACGTCGGCGCAGCACCTCGAAGCAGGCAAAGCGCAGCAGTGCGTTGCCTTGTTCGGCGCGATAGGCGTCGAAGTCCGCACGCCGCTCGGCGCTACCGCCGCTACGGAAGGCGTCATAAGCAAGATGCAGGCCATGCAGCTTGGCGGAAGCGATGCCCGAATGGGCAACCAGCTTTGTCTCGCGCAAACGCGCCACCGCGTCGGTGAGCCCAGCCGCCGCCAGCCCGGGAAACTCCGGGATGGCCTCGACGTCGATATAGAGCGCGTTAAGAAAGATACGGCTGTTGGGCGCGTACGGACTGGCCGTGTCCGGGTGGTCGGGAAACAGCGCATGCAGCGGATTGAGCCCGATGCCGGCTGCGCCATGCGCGGCGGCGAGCGCGATCAGCTTGGTGAGATCGGTGAAATCGCCAATTCCCCAGTTGCGACGCGAGCGCAGGGCGTAAAGCTGCGCCGTCAGCAGCCACAGCCGCCGGCCGTCGCCCTGCCAGCAGCGCATGGTCGGCTCGGATGCCGGACCGATCTCGGCCGGCGCCTCGCGGCCGGCGGAGAGCGCATCGACGAGGCGTGCGGTCGTTTCCGGGCTCGCGACGTAACACCTTCCGAATACGTCATAATATTCGGATTCGACGCCCCAGCGCCGCGCTGTCGCCGTCAAGTCATTCATGCGGGGTACTTTTTCAAATCCGCCAATGAGATAGCGATCAAGCCGAAATAAACCGTGAGGAACTTTGGGCTTTTTTTGTGGTTCTTCTCATAGTTCATTTGTGGTTCCTTCAGAGGGTCCACCCCCGAGACGGGACACCGCATGAAGCAGTCCGAAGCGGAGCGCATTGGTGTACGCAGGAGAACGTATCCCTTGAATGACACTTGGGATCTGTCCCCGGCTGACCCCACGGGTCCACGTTTCCGCATTGAAGACATCTACCCCTGTGTCGACGGCGGTCGCTATCCCGTTAAGCGAATTGCCGGCGAATCGGTCGACGTCTGGGCCGATATTTTTCGCGAGGGCCACGATGTGCTCTCGGCGGCGCTGTTGTGGCGACCGGAGGCCGACGACGATTGGCGCCGCGAACCGATGCGGCTGAGCAACAACGACCGCTGGCACGGCCGCTTCACCCCGCCGAAGCCGGGCTGGTACCTGTTCGCGATCGAAGCCTGGACCGATCAATACGAAACCTGGCGCAAGGAATTTCGACTCAAGCAGGAAGCGGGCCAGGATGTCACCCTGGAGGCGAAAGAGGGCCAGCATCTGCTCACCGAGCTGATGCCGCGCGAGCGGCAGGCGCGGCGGACCATCGAGACGGCGGTGCGCCAGTTCGTCGCGGGCGGCGACCCGGCCGTGCTGCTCGACGACGCGGTGGCGGAAGCGGTCGGCAAGACCGACAATCGGCCCGACCTCACCCGCAGCCATATCGTGCCGCTGGTGGCCGACCGTGAGCGCGCGCGCGCCGGCGCCTGGTACGAGATGGTGCCGCGCAGTCAGAGCCCGGAGCCCGGCCGTCACGGCACCTTCGACGACTGCATTGCGCGGCTGCCGGAGATCGCCGACCTCGGCTTCGACGTCCTCTATTTCACGCCCATTCACCCGATCGGGCACACCAACCGCAAGGGCAAGAACAACTCTCTCAAGCCGGGGCCGGACGACCCGGGCAGCTTCTACGCCATCGGCAGCGAGCAGGGCGGTCATGACGCCATCCATCCGGAGCTCGGCACGCTCGACGACTTCCGCCGGCTGATAGAGGCCTGCGACAAGCACAATATGGAAGTGGCGCTCGACATCGCGGTGCAGTGCTCGCCCGATCATCCGTGGCTGAAGGAGCACCCGGAATGGTTCCGCACCCGGCCGGACGGCTCCATCAAGTACGCCGAGAACCCGCCGAAGAAATACGAGGATATCGTCAACCCGGACTTCTCCTGCCCAGACCGCATCGCGCTGTGGGAGGCGCTGCGCGACGTGATCCTGTTCTGGGTCAACAACGGCGTGAAGATCTTCCGCATCGACAATCCGCACACCAAGCCGCTGCCGTTCTGGGAATGGCTCATTCACGACGTGCAGGCGCGCCATCCCGATGTGCTGTTTCTGGCCGAGGCCTTCACCCGGCCGAAAGTGATGAAGGCCTTGGCCAAGCTCGGCTTTTCCCAATCCTACAGCTATTTCACATGGCGTACCGAGAAGGGCGAGTTGCAGGAATATTTGAGCGAGCTCACCGGTTACCCCGAGCGCGACTATTACCGGCCCAACTTCTTCGTCACCACGCCGGACATCAATCCGGTCCAGCTGCAAACCGGCGAGACTTGGCTGTTCAAGGCGCGCGCGGCGCTGGCGGCCACACTGTCGTCGAACTACGGTATCTATAATGGCTTCGAGCTGATCGAACACGAACCGATCCCGGGCCGCGAGGAATACATCAACTCGGAAAAATACGAGCTGAAGACACGCGACTGGAACACGCCCGGCAACATCAAGGGCTATCTCAGGCGGCTGAATCTTGCCCGCCGCGAGAATCCGGCGTTGCTACAGACCAGCAATCTGCGCTTCCTGATGGTCGACGACGACGGCGTCATCGGTTTTCTCAAGAAATCGGTTGCGCGCGACAATGCCGTAGCGGTGGCGATCGCTCTCTCCGGCACGCCGCACGAATTCTGGTTTCATTTCGGCGACATGATGATCGGTCCTGACGACGATAAGAAGCCGGTACGCGCGATCGAGAATCTGGCGACCGGCGAGCGTCATCTGCTCGAGTGGAGCGGGGTGCGTCTGCGCATCGATCCACAGGACGATCCGGCGCTGCTGTTCCGTTGTTATGCGTAAGAGGCATCCATGAACGTCATGCCTGCCATCGAGGCCGAACAGAAGACCGCGGAAGACGACGGCCTGTGGTTCAAGGATGCCATCGTCTATCAATTGCACGTCAAGGCGTTTCAGGACGCCAATGGTGACGGCATCGGTGATTTCGCCGGGCTCACCGAACGGCTCGACTATCTGCGCGATCTCGGTGTCACCGCGCTGTGGCTGCTGCCGTTCTATCCGAGCCCGGGCCGCGACGACGGCTACGACATCTCCGACTACGGCGACATCAATCCGCAGTTCGGCAACATGAAGGACTTCCGTCGCTTCATGCACGAGGCCAAGCGGCGCGACCTCAAGGTGATCACCGAGCTCGTCGTCAACCATACCTCCGACCAGCATCCCTGGTTCAAGCGCGCCAAGCGCAGCGGCCGCGGCACCAGCGCGCGCAATTGGTACGTTTGGAGCGAAACCGACCAGAAATACGACGGCACCCGCATCATCTTCACCGATACCGAAAAGTCGAACTGGACCTGGGACGACGAGGCCGGCTCCTATTACTGGCACCGCTTCTTCTCGCACCAGCCGGACCTGAATTTCGACAATCCGCGTGTGGTCAAGGCCGTGCTGCAGGTGATGAAGCGCTGGCTCGACACCGGCGTGGATGGGTTCCGGCTCGACGCCGTGCCGTACCTCTGCGAGCGGGAGGGCACCAATAATGAGAATTTGCCGGAAACCCATGCGGTGCTCAAGCGTTTACGCGCTGAGCTCGACGCCCTCAATCCGAATAAGGTGCTTCTGGCCGAAGCCAATCAGTGGCCGGAGGACGTGCAGGCCTATTTCGGCAACGGCGACGAGTGCCATATGGCCTATCACTTTCCGCTGATGCCGCGCATCTACATGGCGATCGCACAGGAGGACCGCTTCCCCATCACCGACATCATGCGCCAGACGCCGGAAATTCCACCCAATTGCCAGTGGGCCATGTTCCTGCGCAATCACGACGAGCTGACGCTGGAAATGGTGACGGACGCCGAGCGCGACTACCTGTGGTCGACCTATGCCGCCGATCCGCGCGCCCGCATCAATCTCGGAATCCGCCGGCGCCTGGCGCCACTGATGGACAACGACCGGCGCAAGATCGAACTGATGAACTCGATCCTGATGTCGATGCCGGGCACGCCGATCATCTACTACGGCGACGAGATCGGCATGGGCGACAACATCTATCTCGGCGACCGCAATGGCGTGCGCACGCCCATGCAATGGACGCCCGACCGCAACGGCGGCTTCTCGCGCTGCGATCCGGCGCAACTCTTCCTGCCCTGCATCATGGACCCGGTCTACGGCTTCTCGGCCGTCAATGTCGAGGCGCAGACCCGTTCGCTCTCCTCGCTGCTGAGCTGGATGAAGCGGCTGATCAGTGTGCGCAAATCGACCAAGGTGTTCGGCCGCGGCACGCTGTCCTTCATCCGCCCCGCCAACCGCGCGGTGCTCGCCTATGTGCGCCAGCTCGGCGACGAGGCCATTCTGTGCGTCGCCAATATCTCGCGCTCGGCGCAGGCGGTGGAGCTCGACATGCGCGCCTGGGAAGGCCGCATCCCGCAAGAAATGCTCGGCCGCACGCGCTTTCCGCGCATCGGCGAACTGCCTTACCTGGTGACGCTGCCGCCTTATGGCTTCTTCTGGTTCTCGCTCACCAAGGAGCCCGAGTATGTGCCGGAAAAGGTGCTGCCGCGCGAGATCACCACCTTGGTGCTGGGCCCGGGCTGGGAGTCGCTGCTGGTCGGCTGGACCAAGCGCACCCTGGAATTCGACGTGCTGCCGGGCTTTTTGCCCGAGCGCCGCTGGTTTGCCGACAAGACCGCGCGCTCGCTCTCGACCACCTGTTCCGTCACCATTCCGGTCGAGCACGACAACGATCATTTCCTGGCGGCGATCGTCAATGTGAACAATGGCGCCAGCCGCTATTTCCTGCCGCTGACCATCCGCTGGACGCGCTACACCGCGATCGACAAGGGACCGGCCAGCGTGCTGGCCGCCGTGCGCCGCGGCCCGCGTGAAGGCGTGCTGCTCGACGCCACCGCCGAACCCGAATTCATTACCGCGCTGCTCGCCAAGGTTCACGCTGGCGAGACGGTCAGCAACGAGGTCGGTCAGCTCGAATTCCGTCCCACCACGCCGTTTGCCGCCGAGCCGTTGCCTGAGATCAAAGACGTCAAGGCGATCGCGCGCGAGCAGTCGAATTCGAGCGTGATCGTCGACAATAAATATGTCGTCAAGATTCTGCGCCGGATCACGGCCGGCATCCACCCCGAGATCGAGGTCGGGCGCTTCCTCGCCGACGTCGCCCATTTCCACAATGCGCCGCTGTTGCTCGGCTCGGTCGAGCTGAAGGAAGGCGACGATCGCAGCGCGCTTGCGGTGGTGCACACCTTCATCGAGAACCAGGGCGATGCCTGGAGCGTGACCGGCGCCGCATTCGACCGGTTGATCGACGAGCACCGGCTGCTGGCGGCCGAGACGCCGCTGGAAAGCGTGGAGCACGCATCCATGCTGCAACGCGTACGGCAGATCGGCCGCCGCACCGCGGAGATGCACCTCGCCTTTGCGTGCAGCGACGAAGACCCGGCCTTCCGCCCCGAACCGATCACCGCCGACGACGTGGCGCACTGGGTACAGAATCTCAGCCTGCGCACGCAGACCGTATTCGGGCTGCTCGACAGGGTCCGCAAGGATCTGCCGGAGCGGGGCACGCTCATGGCACAGCGTCTGCTCGATCATCGCGACGCTATCCAGGCCTATATCGACGGCACCAAGCACACGCCGTTCGGCGGCTTGAAGATCCGCCATCATGGCGACTTCCATCTCGGCCAGGTGCTGATCGCCAAGGACGACGCCTACATCCTCGACTTCGAGGGCGAACCGCGGCGCAGCCTCGAGGAGCGCCGCAGCAAGGCGCCGCCGGCACGCGACGTCGCCGGTTTCCTGCGCTCGATCGACTACGCGGCAAGCGCAGCGCTCGATCGCTCGCCCGAGCTGACCGCGGAAGAGCGCGCGGCGCTCGCCGGCCGCATCGGGCAATGGGCTGCGCATATGCACGACGTCTATTGGGAGAGCTATCGCGAGGCCCTCGGTGCGGACGAACGGCTGTGGCCGACCGACGCCGAGCAGACGCGCGCTTTGCTCGATCTCTTCCTGCTGGAGAAGGCACTTTACGAGATCGAATACGAACTCACCAACCGGCCGACCTGGTCGCACATCCCCATGGAGGCGACCTTGCGCATCCTCGAACAGCGGGAGGTGATAAGCTTATGAGCCATACCACCGAGCTCGCACCGACGGCCCGCGCCATCATTGCCGGGCATCATTCCGATCCGTTCACCTATCTCGGGCCGCATACCGAGAACGATCGCAACATCGTGCGCGTGTTCCTGCCCGACGCCACGCACGTCGTCGCCGTCGGCGACGGCGGCGAGCGCGAACTGGAGCGCATCGATTCGGCCGGACTGTTCGCCGGGCCGCTCGACGACCTGGAGCATTACCGCCTGCGCGCACGCTTCGGCGACAACGAGGTCGAACTGGAGGATCCTTATCGCTTTGCGCCGGTGCTGTCGGATTACGACCTCTATCTGCTCGGCGAGGGCAATCAGCTGCGCATGTACGACAAGCTTGGCGCCCATCCGATGGAGCTGGAAGGTGTCGCCGGGGTGGCCTTCGCGGTGTGGGCGCCGAATGCGCAGCGCGTGAGCGTCGTCGGCGACTTCAATTTCTGGGACGGCCGCCGCCACGCCATGCGCGTGCGCGGCAACGGCTACTGGGAAATCTTCGTGCCGGGCGCGCGCGCCAGCGACAAGTACAAATACGAGATCGTCGCCCGTGGCGGCGCACTGTTGCCGCTGAAGGCCGATCCCTTCGGCTTTTTCAGCGAGATGCGGCCGGCGACCGCCTCGGTGGTGGTCGATGCCGTCAAGTTACCGCGTCCGGCGCCGGCTCCGGAAAACATCAATGCGATCGACAAGCCGATGTCGATCTACGAGGTGCATCTCGGTTCCTGGCGGCGCAAGGGCGAGCACGGCCAGTACTGGCTGAATTACCGCGAACTGGCCGAGCAGTTGCCCGCCTATGTCGCCGACATGGGCTTCACCCATGTCGAATTGCTGCCGGTCGCCGAGCATCCTTTCGACGGCTCGTGGGGCTATCAGCCGACCGGCCTGTTCGCGCCCACCAGCCGCTTCGGCACGCCGGAGGATTTCATCCATCTAGTCGACGCCTTTCATAAAGCAGGCATCGGCGTGCTGCTCGACTGGGTGCCCGGGCATTTTCCCGACGATCCGCATGGGCTCGCACGCTTCGACGGCACCGGCCTCTACGAGCACGAGGACCCGCGCCAGGGCCGCCATCTCGATTGGGGCACGCTGATCTACAATTACGGGCGGGCGGAAGTGACCAACTTCCTGCTGTCCAACGCGCTGTTCTGGCTTGATCGTTACGGCGTCGATGGTCTGCGCGTCGACGCGGTGGCCTCGATGCTGTACCTCGACTACAGCCGGCCGGCCGACGCCTGGGTGCCGAACAAATTCGGCGGCCGCGAGAACATCGACGCCATCGCCTTTCTGCGCCGGACCAACACCGAGGTATTCAAGGACTTTCCGCAGGCCACCACCGCGGCCGAGGAATCGACCGCCTGGCCGATGGTGTCGCGGCCGGTCGACTGGGGCGGGCTCGGCTTCGGCTACAAGTGGAACATGGGCTGGATGCACGACACCTTGGATTACATGTCCAAGGACCCGATCTATCGCCGCCATCATCACGGCAACATCCTGTTCGGGCTGCATTACGCCTTTTCGGAAAACTTCATCCTGCCGCTCTCGCACGACGAAGTCGTGCACGGCAAACGCTCGATCCTCGGCCGCATGCCGGGCGACAAGTGGCAGCGCTTCGCCAATTTGCGCGCCTACTATTCGTTCATGTTCGGCCATCCCGGCAAGAAGCTGATGTTCATGGGCTCGGAGTTCGGCCAGGACACCGAATGGAATCACGACATCGGCCTGCCTTGGCAGTTGACCGAGGAGGAGAGCCACGCCGGCATCCAGCGGCTGGTGCGCGATCTCAATAACCTCTACCGCGAGACGCCGGCGCTGCATGCGCTCGATTGCGACGCCGCCGGCTTCGAATGGCTCATCGCCGACGATTCCAACCACAGCACCTTCGCCTGGCTGCGCAAGGGCCGCGCGCCGAACGAGCGCTGCGTGGTGGTGATCAACTTCACGCCGGAAGTCTTGCGTGACTTTCCCGTGCGGGTGCCCTTTGCGGGAGCCTGGCGGGAAGTCCTGAATTCCGACGCGGCGGTCTATGGCGGGAGCAATGCCGGCAATGCCGGCACCGTTTCCGCCGTTGTGACGCGCGACAGCCCGGAGCTTCACATTGTCGTCCCCCCCCTTGCTGCCGTCTTTTTCGTTCCTGAAATCTAGCGGGCACGTTTCGGCCGGCGCGCCTTATCCGCTCGGGGCGACCTGGGACGGCCGGGGCACGAATTTCGCGCTGTTCTCCGCCAACGCCACGCGCGTCGACCTCTGCCTGTTCGACCGCGCCGGCCGCCGCGAGACCGACCGCATCACCTTGCCGGAGCGCACCGAAAACGTCTGGCACGTCTATCTTACGAGCGTGACGCCCGGCCAGCTTTACGGCTATCGCGTCTACGGCCCCTACGAGCCGGAAGCCGGCCATCGGTTCAATCCCAACAAGCTGCTGATCGATCCTTACAGCAAGCAACTCGCCGGCCAGTTCCTGTGGACCGACGCTCATTTCGGTTATCGCACCGGCCATAAGCTTGCCGACCTGTCCTTCGATCGGCGCGACAATGCCCGCAACATGGTCAAGTCGGTGGTGGTCGACGTGGCGCATACCTGGGCGGCGGATCGGCGTCCGCAGACCGCCTGGCAGGACACCATCTTCTACGAAGCGCATGTCAAAGGGCTCACCCAGCAGCGTGACGATCTGCCGAGGGAAACGCGCGGGACGTATCGCGGGCTGGCGGAGCCCGGCATGATCGCGCATCTGCGCAAGCTCGGCGTCACCGCGATCGAGCTCCTGCCGGTGCATGCCTTCCTCGACGACCGGGGGCTGGTCGAGCGGGGCCTGCGCAATTACTGGGGCTACAATACGCTGAGCTTCTTCACCCCCGACACGCATTACACCGCCGGCAACGCCATCGACGATTTTCGCGCCACGGTCGGTGCGCTGCACGACGCCGGCATCGAGGTGATCCTCGACGTCGTCTATAACCATACCGCCGAAGGCAACCAATTGGGGCCGACGCTGTGCTATCGCGGCATCGACAACGCCTCCTATTACTGGCTGCTGTCCGACAACCAGCGCTACTATGAAAACTTCACCGGAACGGGCAATGCGCTCAAGCTCGCGCATCCGCGCGTGCTGCAGATGGTGATGGATTCGCTCAGGCTGTGGGTGCAGGCCTTCCACGTCGACGGCTTCCGTTTCGATCTCGCCACGACGCTCGGGCGCGGGCCGGCCTTCGACGCCAATGCGCCGTTCTTCGCCGCCATCCGCCAGGACCCGGTGCTTTGCCACGTCAAGCTGATCGCGGAACCGTGGGATGTCGGCACCGGCGGCTATCAGGTCGGCGCCTTTCCCACCGGCTGGTCGGAGTGGAACGATTTCTACCGCCACACCGCGCGCCGCTTCTGGCGCGGCGACGGCAATCTGATCGGCGACCTTGCCCACTGCATGACCGGCTCGGCCGCCCAGTTCCAGCATAACGGGCGCAGCCCGCGTGCCAGCGTCAACCACGTCACCGTGCACGACGGCTTCACGCTCGCGGACTGGGCGGGCTACGAGCACAAGCACAACGAGGCCAACGGCGAGGACAACCGCGACGGCTCCGACGACAATATGAGCACCAATTGCGGCGTCGAAGGACCGACCGAGGACGTAAAGATTCTCGAGCTGCGCCGGCTGCTGCGGCGCAATCAACTCGCGACCTTGTTCCTGGCGCAGGGCGTGCCGCTGATACTCGCGGGCGATGAGGTCGCCAATGGTCAGAATGGCAACAACAACAGCTATTGCCACGACGACTCGACCGGCTGGGTCGACTGGTCCAAGCGCGGCAGCGAGGACGATTTCACCGCCTTCATTGGCGAGATGGCCCGGCTGCGCCAGCGCTTTCCCCAGCTCAAGGCGCAGAACTGGATGCAGGGCAAGCAGGCCGACGGCACCTATGACGTGAAATGGCTGACGCCTGCCGGCGCCGAGATGCAGGAGAGCGACTGGAATTACCCGGACGGCCGCTTCCTCTCTTACGTCCTGGCGGCGCCGGAGGCCGGTGGCGAGCCGTTGTTCATCGTGCTCAACGGCGCCGATCACGATGTGAAGATCACCTTCACGCAATGGCCGGGCGTCACGCGCTGGCTCTGCCTGCTCGATACGGCGGACGGCAAATTGCCGTCGGGCTCGCACGCGCCGGGCGCCACCTGGAATGCCGAGGCGCGCTCGGTGCTGGCCTTCACGGGGCGGCCGTGACCCGCCAGTATCGTTTCGGCCCGCTGCTCTCCGAAGAGGGCGTCACCTTCCGCCTGTGGGCGCCGGCGGCGCGCGAGGTCGCGCTGCTGATCGATGCGCCGATGCCCATGAAGCGCGCCATGACCCGGATCGGCGATTGGTTCGAAACCCATGTGGCGGACGCCGGGCCGGGCGCGCGCTATCGTTTCCGCATCGATGACGAGCTCGACATCCCCGATCCGATCTCGCACTTCCAGCCCGAGGATATTACCGGGCCAAGCGAGGTGATCGACCACAGCCTCTACCGCTGGCAGACCGAGGGTTGGAAAGGGCTGCCGTGGGAGCGCGCGGTGTTCCTGGAAACCCATGTCGGCACCTTCACGCTCGAGGGCACCTATCGCGCGATGATCGATAAGCTCGATCATCTCGCCGACACCGGCATCACCGCGCTCGAATTGATGCCGCTGGCCGATTTTCCCGGCCGCTGGAACTGGGGTTATGACGGCGTGTTGCCGTTCGCGCCCGACAGCGCCTACGGCACGCCAGAGGACCTCAAGGCGCTGATCGACGCCGCGCACGCGCGCGGGACCATGGTGTTCCTCGACGTGGTCTACAATCACTTCGGGCCGGAAGGGAATTATCTCGGTCGTCTTTCACCGCAGTTCTTCGCCAAGGCGCACACGCCCTGGGGCGTCGCCATCGACTATCGCGTGCCGGAAGTGCGCGCCTACGTGATCGAGAACGCGCTGCATTGGCTGCGCGACTACCGCTTCGACGGCCTGCGGCTCGACGCCGTGCATGCCATCGTCGATCCGGGCGAGCCACACATTCTCACCGATCTCGCCAAGGCGGTGAATGCTTTCGCCGCCGAGAGCGGTCGCCACATCCATCTCGTTCTGGAGAACGATGATAACGCCGTGCAATTGCTGGCGCCGGAGGCAAGGGTTTCCGACGGCTTCTATCGTGCCCAATGGAACGACGACTACCACCACGCCTGGCACGTGCTGCTGACGAAAGAGAGCGGCGGTTATTATCGCGACTACCAGGGCGTCGCCGGCCATGTGGCGCGCGCGCTGGCGCAAGGATTCACCTATCAGGGCGAAGCGTCCCCCCATCGCGGCGGCAAGCGGCGCGGGGAGCCGAGCCGACATCTGCCGCGCGCCGATTTCGTCAACTTCATCCAGAACCACGATCAGATCGGCAACCGTCCGTACGGAGAGCGGCTGTCGGTGCTGACGCCGGGGCCGGCGCTGGAGGCGGCGTTTGCCGTGCTCATGCTGCAGCCGTCGCCGCCGTTGATGTTCATGGGCGAGGAGTGGGGCGCGACCGAGCCATTCCAGTTCTTCTGCGACTTCAAGGGCGACCTCGGCGAGGCGGTGCGCAAGGGCCGCAAGGCCGAATTCGCGGATTGGCACGCCCAAGCCGGTGACGGCATCCCCGATCCATTGGCGCCGGAGACGAAGAATGCCGCCGTGCTCGATTGGACCGCGTTGGCCGAGCCGGTGCATGCCAAGCGGCTCGCGCTCACCCGGGCGCTGCTCAGGGTGCGCCGCGAGCACATCGCGCCGCTGCTGCCGGCAATGATCGGGGAGGGCGCCGCCAAGCTCGAACGCGGCCTGCTGACGGCGCGCTGGCAAGCGGGCGACAAGACGCTAATGCTGCTCGCCAACCTTTCCGACGCTGCCAAGCCGCAGCCGGACCCGCTAATCTGGGGCGAACCGATCTGGGGCGACGGACCTCCGCAACAACTGCCGCCCTGGTCCGTGTACGCGGCGACCGGAGGCGCTTAGCATGCCCTTTGAGCGCTCCGGCAACCTGCGCTCATTCCCGCGCGAGCGGGAATCCAGAGGCCCAACCGCAGGCGCGACAGGTTCAAGCGCTGGGTTCCCGCTTTCGCGGGGACGAGCGGAGAAATGGTCGCCTGAATCGATCGGAGGCACGTAATGCCGCCCGCGGTGCCGCTCGCCACCTATCGGCTGCAGCTCACCAAGGACTTCGGCTTCGACGCCGCCACGGCGCTTGTCCCCTACCTCAAGCAGCTCGGCGTCAGTCATCTCTACGCCTCGCCGTTCCTCAAGGCGCGGCCGGGCAGCACCCACGGCTACGACATCGTCGACCACGATCGGCTCAACCCCGAGCTCGGCGGCGAGGAGGGCTTCGCGCGCCTGTGCGAAGCGCTGAAAGCGAACGATCTCGGCCTCATCCTCGATTTCGTGCCCAACCATATGGGCGTCGGCCATTCCGACAACGCCTGGTGGCTCGACGTGCTGGAATGGGGCCAGCGCTCGCCTTACGCCGCCTCGTTCGACATCGATTGGGATGCGCTGCCGCACCGCCGTCATCCCGGCGTGCTGCTGCCGATCCTCGGGCGTCCTTATGGCGACGCGCTGCAGGCGGGTGAGATCGCGCTGAAATACGATGCCGACACCGGCAGCTTTGCCGCCTGGTATTTCGACCACAAGCTGCCGATCAATCCGCAGCGCTACAGCGAGATGCTGCGCACCATCGTGGCCGCGGCCGGTGCGGCTGAGGAGCCGGCCGGCCGCGCGCTCATCACGCTCGCCGACGATTATCGCACGCAAGGCGCGCCGTCCTATCGCGAGGCGCAGGCCCTCAAACAACGCCTGAGCGAAATCGACGGCGCCCCGCAAGTGATCGCGCGTGGGCTTTCCGCTTACCGCAGCGACAGCGAGGCCGGTGCCGCGGCGCTGCATCGCCTGCTCGAGCGCCAGCACTATCGGCTCGCTTATTGGCGGGTGGCGTTTTCGGCGGTGAACTACCGGCGCTTCTTCGACATCAACGATCTCGCCGGCTTGCGCGTGGAGAACCCGGGTACATTCCGCGCCATCCACACGTTGGTGGCGCGGCTGATCGGCGATAACAAGCTGCAGGGTCTGCGCCTCGATCACATCGACGGCCTGCGCGATCCGGTGCAGTACACCCGCCGATTGCGCCGGCTGATCCAGAAGGAGCGGCGGCAGGCCAGGCTGCGCGGCTCGTTCTACGTCGTGGTCGAGAAGATCCTCGCCGACGGCGAGCCGCTGCCGCATTTTCCCGGCGTCGCCGGCACCACCGGCTATGAATGGCTCAACGTCATCTCGCGCGTTCTGGTCGACGGCAAGGGCCTCGACCCGCTGGAGCGCACCTGGCGCGACTTCACCGGCGAGCGTGCCAGCTTCGAGAACATGGTCGAAGCGGCCAAGACCACGGTCATCGAAACCATGCTGGCGAGCGAGTTCACCGTGCTGTGCCAGCAATTGGCGCGCATCGCCGCCGGCCATTTCGCGACCCGCGATTTCACCATCAACCGCTTGCGCGCGGCCTTGCAAGCTTACGTGCTCGCATTTCCGGTCTATCGCACTTACGTGACAGCGGCCGGCGCTTCGGCTGGCGACCGCAAGCTGATCGAGGATGCCATCGCCCGCGCCCGCGAGAGCTGGGAAGGGCCGGACCCCGACATCTTCGATTTTCTGCGCGACGTCATCACCCTCGATCTTGCCCAAAACCCGGGCTACAGCGCGCCGCGCGTGCGCAATTTCGCGCTCAAGCTGCAGCAGTTCACCGGCCCGCTCACCGCCAAGGCGCTGGAGGACACGGCCTTCTACCGCTATCACCGGCTCATCGCGCTCAATGAGGTCGGCGGCGATCCCGCGCTGCCGGCACTGTCGCTCGACGATTTCCACCAGCGCCAGCAGCAGCGCCTCGAAACCGAGCCCCACGGGCTCACCGCGACTGCCACCCACGACACCAAGCGCGGTGAGGACGCCCGCGCCCGCATCCTGGCGCTGTCGGAGCTTGCCGGCGATTGGGACGCCGCCGTGCATGAGTGGCGCACGCAGAACGCGCCGCTGATCCGCCATGCCGAGGGCGAGCGCCGCCCCTCGCTTGGCAACGAATACATGCTCTACCAGGCACTGATCGGCGCCTGGCCGGAAAGTCCGGATGACGCTTTTGCAACGCGCGTGGTCGGCTATGCCGTCAAAGCCGCGCGCGAGGGCAAGCAGGAGACGAGTTGGACCAATCCGAATGAGGCCTATGAGGCCGGCCTCGAGCAATTCGCACGCAATCTTCTGGATGCGAAGATTTCGACCCCCTTCATCGATTCGTTTGCGCAATTTGCCGAACGGACGCGGCTGATCGGCGCGCTGAACGGACTGTCGCAGCTTGCCCTGAAGGTGCTGCTGCCGGGCGTGCCGGATTTCTACCAGGGCACCGAATTGTGGGACCTGTCGCTGGTCGACCCTGACAATCGCCGCCCGGTCGATTTCGCCGCGCGTGAAAGCGAATTGGCGAATGAGCCTGCGGATTGGCCGGCATTGGCAGCCCAATGGCGGGACGGCCGCATAAAAGCCGCGTTAACGCGCCGCCTGCTGCGCCTGCGGCGCGACTACGGCGAGCTATTCCGGCGCGGAAGTTACGAGCCGCTGCCGGTTTCCGGGCCGCAGGCCGAGCATGTCATTGCCTTTGCCCGTAGCTGGAAGCGGCAACGGCTTGTCGTCGCCATCGGGCGACATTTTGTCCCACTGACCGATGGCGGCCGGCGTTGGATTGCCGGCATTGACGCCGTCATCCGGCCACCGGACGCAGAAAATTACATCGATGTCATCGGATCGTATCCGAGATTTCGTATGAGCGACTTAAATCTTATGCATCTTCTGAGTCACATGCCGATAAGCGTGCTGCGGCGCGCTTAAGAGCTGCTTTTTTTGCGGGCGCTTTGCCTAATCATGATTCAACGCGGGAACCGGCGCAGCCAAATCGCGTTGTTTCGTTATTCAGTACGATCGTGACCATTTGAGTAATCAACGCCAATTTTTGTTAGCAGGCGGCGATTGAGACTGAGAGGGAGGGGCTTGACGTGGATCAAGGCAAAGTTCGGCCCAGCTCAATGAAATGGCATGGTTCTTGATTTCCTCAATATAACTTGAATCTTAGGGTGGATCGAAACGACATGGATATTGTCGTATCCAATCGGGTGGCACGCATAGCGCCCGGTGGACCCATGGTCGGGGGCTTGGCTGCCGCCTTGCTGCCGGCGGTGAAGAAATCCGGCGTGGTATGGTTCGGCTCGAGCGGAAATCTACGCACGATCGCGCCCGACGATGCACCCCTGGTGGAGGTAGAAAGCTACGGACGCGGCACGATCGCCCGCGTCGACCTTCCCGAACAGCACTATGGCGGTTTCTACGAGGGCTTTGCCAATTCCTGCCTGTGGCCGCTCCTGCATTCGCGCGCCGATCTCTCCCACGCCCGCGCCGACGATTTTGCCTCATATTGTGCAGTGAACGCCTATATGGCGCGCACATTGGCCGGTTTCGCTCCGGCCGATTCCACCTATTGGGTCCACGACTACCACTTCCTGCCGCTCGGTCAGGAGCTGCGCCGGCTCGGGGTGGGTGAGAAGATCGGCTTCTTCCTGCATACGCCATGGCCGGCGCGGCGGGCCTTCGCGCAATTGGCGCAGTCCCGGGAATTGGCCACGGCGATGCTCGCCTACGACCTGATCGGTTTCCAGACCGACCGCGACCGCGACAACTTCGCCGCCGTTCTGCGGCAGGAATTGCATATCCCTGGCAGCGGTCTGACCTTTGAGGGCCCGCACGGCCCGTGCCGGCTCGCCACCTTCCCGATCGGCATCGACACCGAGGAGTTCGCCGACAGCGCGCTCAAGGCGGTCGACGATCCCGCCGTCCACCGGCTGCGCTCGAGCCTCGCCGGCTCGAAGCTGATCATCGGCGTCGACCGGATCGATTACTCCAAGGGCCTGGGCCAGCGCTTCCAGGCGTTCGATCATCTGCTGACCAGCTATCCGGGATTGAAGCGCCGGCTCTCCCTGCTGCAGGTCGCGGTGCCGTCACGTTCCAACATCGCCAGCTATCGCGCCTTGCAGCGCGAGCTGGCCGGCCAGGTCGGCGAGATCAACGGCCGCCACGGCGAAATCGACTGGACGCCGTTGCGCTATCTGACCAAGCCGTTCGGTCAGGCGACGCTTGCCGGCTTTTATCGCGCGGCGGCGGTCGGTCTCGTCACGCCGCTGCAGGACGGCATGAACCTGGTGGCGAAGGAATACGTCGCCGCCCAGAACCCGGAAGACCCGGGCATGCTGGTGCTGTCTAAGTTTGCCGGCGCCGCCGGTGAGCTCGATGCGGCCTTGCTGGTCGATCCTAACGACATTGAAGGAATGGCCCGCGGGGTCGCCGCGGCCCTGGCCATGCCCAAGGAGGAGCGCCGGGCCCGCTGGCAGCACATGATGGACGCGCTGTTGCGCCGCTCGATCCATTCCTGGTTCTCCGAGTTCATGCGGACGCTCAAGTCGCCGGCGCCCGACAATGTGGTGCCGCTGGAGGCGAGCAAGACGCCACCGCTGCATGCCGCCGCGACCGAAGCGGTCTGGGCGGCGCATCCGTAAGCGCATGGCGGCATCGGTGACGCCGCGCCTGTTCAGGGTTAGCAAAACGTAATCTGTTCGTGCGGAACTTCCCCGCGGCGGCACCGTTAGCCGTCAAAGCCGGGAATCGTTGAGCATACGCTCCCGTTTTCCACCCTTGCCAATCTCGACCGGCCGACGGCCTCGCGACGTCGTCGCGGCGCGACCGCTTGCGGGCGGTGATGAATTGCACGAATCATGGGACTAAAAGAATCCGCCGGACACGCGACAGCGAACGCGGCGGGAGCACGACGTTTGCACACGATCGCCGGCATTTACGGTCTGGCGCTGATCTTCACCGCCATTGGCGTCGGGCGGCTTGCGGCCGCGACCGGCGACTACACGCAGGCGCAGGTGTCTGCCGGCCGGCAGGTGTTCAATCAGCACTGCGCGCAATGCCACGGCGGCAATCTGCAGGGACAGGCAGGCCCGCCGCTTGCCGGGCCGAAGTTCGAGTCCAACCTCGAATACAGCAAGATGTCGGCGCAGCAGATGTTCACCTTCATCAAGACGCAGATGCCGGCCAACGCGCCCGCCAGTCTGTCGAAGCAGCAATATCTGCAGGCCTTCGCCTACATCCTGTCGAAGAACGGCTATCCGCAAGGATCGACGCCGCTGAACGAGAAGACGGTCCGTGACATCAAGCTGCTGCCCTACCCGGGCAAGAGCGGCGGATCGAACAAGCAGGCCAATACCCAATCGCAGTAACCCAAGGGGGCGGCACACAAAGTACCCGAGGAGTTGACTTCGATGAACGGTATCTTGCGCGCGCTTGTCGCCACCCGCCATCGCGTCCATCCGCATGGATTGGCGCTTGGCGTTTCGACCGCGGTTCTTGCCTTCATGCTGCAGGCGCCGGTGGCCCACGCCCAACAACAGCAGAACGAGATCAGCAAGAGTAGCGACACCAGCCAGTCGGTGCACGGCACGGTGCCGTCAGGGATGAACGTCGACGTTTCCAATGACGAGTTGAAGGCGGCCGCCAAGGACAGCAAGGACTGGCTGCTGCACGGCCGCACCTATTCCAACCAGCGCTATTCGCCGCTCGCCCAGGTCAACGCCAAGAACGTGAAAGAGCTGAAGCCGGTCGCCATCGTGCAGACGGCCATGCCGGCGAGCTTCGAGACGACGCCGCTCGTGGTGGACGGCGTGATGTACGCGACCACGCCGGTGGTGAACGACAAGATGAAGATCATGGCCTTCAACGCCGCCTCCGGCGATCGCATCTGGGAGACCACCTACGATCTTGGTAACTTCAAGATCTGCTGCGGGCCGGTGAACCGCGGCGTCGCGGTCGGCTACGGCAAGGTCTACGTGCTCACGCTCGACGACAAATTGCTGGCGCTCGACGCCAAGACCGGCAAGAAGGAATGGGAAAGCACGCTTGCCGACCCGCGCGCCGGCTTCTCCGAAACCATGGCGCCGCAGCTCTATGACGGCAAGGTGATCGTTGGCAGCTCCGGCGGCGAGTGGGCCATCCGCGGTTTCGTGGCCGCCTACGACGCCAAGACCGGCAAGCAGGACTGGCGCTGGGATGCCACCGACCCGAAATCGTTCGAAGGCAACTCCTGGAAGACCGGCGGCGGCATGGTATGGACCACGCCGGCGATCGACGCCAAGCGCGGGCTGGTGATCTTCTCTACCGGCAACCCGAACCCCGACCTCAACGGCGCCCAGCGCAAAGGCGACAACCTGTGGACCAACTCGATCGTCGCCCTCAACGTCAACACCGGCAAGCTGAAATGGGCCTACCAGGAGGTCAAGCACGACGTCTGGGACTACGATGCCGTCTCCAACGTGGTACTGTTCAACACCAAGGTCGACGGCAAGACCGTGCCGGCGGCGGGCGAAGCGGGCAAGGTCGGCTGGTTCTTCATCGTCAATCGCGATACCGGCAAGCTGATCCGCAAGTCGGCGCCGTTCGTGCCGATGTCGAAGAACATGTTCTCCACGCCGACCAAGAAGGGCGTCGAGATGCTGCCCGGCGCCAACGGCGGCGCGGAATGGTCGCCGCCGGCCTATTCGCCGAAGACGCACGACGTCTATATTCTCGGGCTCAACCAGCTCATGACCTTCACGACTTCGGATGCGACCAACATCCCGGGACAGATCCGGCTCGGCAGCACCTTCAAGAACGTGAAGGGCGACAAGGCCAAGCAAAGCGGCACCTTCACCGCCATCAATGTCGAGAGCGGCAAGGTCGACTGGCAGGCCAAGGTGCCACAGCCGATGATGGGCGGCGCGCTCGCCACCGGCGGCAACCTGGTCTTCACCGGCGAAGGCAACGGCTGGTTCGATGCCTTCAATGCCAAGACCGGCAAGAAGCTCTGGCGGTATAACCTCGGTGCCGGCGTCAATGCGCCGCCGATCACCTATGAAGTGCACGGCAAGCAGTACGTCGCGGTCGCCGCCGGCGGCAACTTCCAGCTCGATTATCCGCGTGGCGATGCCATCGCCATCTTCGCGCTCAACTCGAAAGGCGAGCAGACGCAGGAGCACAGTTCACGGAGCCATCCCCGCCCGTGAGCGGCATTCCGTCGGCAATAGGCTGAAATCAGAAACGGCCCGGTCTGTTGGACCGGGCCGTTCCCATTTACTGGCCGGGCGCTGGGTTCAGTCTTTCGCCGGCGTCTTGCCGCCCGCGGTGGTCGTCCCACCGGTGTTCTTGGCGATATAGGCCAGCGCCGACTTGAGCTGGTTGTCCTTGTCGGAGGCGATGAGCTGCGGCTTGATCGGCGGCGACAGGTCCGCCTTGGCATCCGTCCCCGCATTTGTCGTGCTCTTGCCGTTGTCGTCCTGCGCCGGCTTGCCGAGCGAGCCGGGATTGTGGAAGGCGCCGTGCAGGCTGTTCTCGCGCGTCAGCGCGCCGGCGATCTGGATGTCCTTGGCCGCCTCCACCACGACGTCGGGCGTGATGCCCTTGCCCTGGATCGAGCGTCCGCTCGGCGTGTAGTAGAGCGCGGTGGTCAACCGCAGGGCGCCATGGCCGTTAAGCGGGATGATGGTCTGCACCGAGCCCTTGCCGAAGCTCTGCGTGCCCATGACGGTGGCGCGATGGCGGTCCTGCATGGCGCCGGCGACGATCTCGGAAGCCGAGGCCGAGGCGCCGTTGATCAGCACCACCATTGGCGTGTTCTCCGGCAGAGTCGCGCCGTCCTTTGACGCCTTGTAGGTCTCGTCGTCCACTTTATGCCGGCCATGGATGGTGACCACGGTGCCGTCGTCGAGGAAATTGCCGGCGACTGCCACCGCCGAGGACAACAGCCCGCCGGGGTCGTTGCGCAGGTCGAGCACCAGGCCGCTGAGCTTGCCGCCGGCCTTCTGTTTCATGGTCTCGATCGCGTTCTTGAAATCCTTCGGCGTGGTACCGCCGAATTCGGTGATGCGCACATAGCCGACCCCGTTCGGCTCCAGCTTCGACTTCACCGTCTGCACCGAAATGATGCTGCGGACGATGGTCACGTCGAAGCAATTCTTGGTGCCGCGCAGGATGGTGATGGTGACCTTGCTGCCGGGCTTGCCGCGCAGCGTGCGCACGATCTTGTTGAGGTCGAGGCCGCGGGTGGCCTCGCCGCCGATGGCGACGATCAGATCGCCCGGCTCGAGGCCGGCCTTGGCGGCGGGAGTGCCGTCGATCGGCGAAATGATCTTGGGCACGCCGTGCTGCTCGGAGATCTCGATGCCGAGGCCACCGAACTTGCCGGAAATATCGGCCTGCAATTCCTTGAATTCCTGCTCGTCCATGTAGTCGGAGTGCGGATCGAGCCGGGTCAGCATCCCCTTGAGCGCATCCTTGGTGAGATCATGCGCGTCGATCTTATGCACGTAGTCCCGTTCGACCAGCTGGATGACCCCGTCCAGCAGCGCGAGGTCGGTCTGGGAGGGGCCGGCTCGGCGGGCGGCGAACGCCCCCACCAGCGGACCGATGGTCAGCGCGGCGCCGAGAACGCCGACAAAGAGCAGACGCGAGTTTTTCATGGGATCGACCTCTAAAGTCCTTTATGATCGAGCCTCCGGCTCGGACCCGTGCCCCATCTAGGCGGCGCCCCGCCTAGGCATATGGCGTATCGCTGGCGTCCCGGCAAGCATCGGCGCGCGGCCCGGCCGCGCAGGAACTCAGGCTACCATTTAACGCGCGAAAAGGTGATTCGATCGACCGGCCGGCAACAGAAAAATGGAATTCGCGGCCGAACCAGAGCGGCGCCCAGGCATTAACGGGGGACGCAGCGTAGGAGGAGGGGGCATGCGGTACCTGTTTTTTGCGCTATTGGCGACCTGTTGCTCGGCCGGCCCGGCTATTGCGCAAAGCGCGCTCGGGGAATGGCGCGTGCGCGACGGCACCGCCCATATCCGCGTCGTCAACTGCGGCAACTTGCTGTGGGGCGTGGTGGCTTGGGAGCAGAAAGCCGGCCGCGACATCCATAATCCCAATAAGGCCCTGCGCAGCCGGCCGACCCTCGGGATGCCGATCCTGCTGCACATGCGCCCGACCGACGAGCGCGGCCACTGGGAGGGCGAAATCTATAACGCCGATGACGGTCGTACCTATGACGGTTCGATTGCCCTGCGCAGCGCCAACGTGCTGCACATCGAGGGCTGCGCGATGGCCATCTTCTGTGGCGGCGAGGACTGGACGCGCGCGGCGCAAAGCCAAACCAGACCGGCCAGGGCGCCAGAGGCGGACGTCTGCTCAGCGATCGGTGCGGGGCGGGCCCATTAGCACCGGCTGAAACAGCACGGCCGCCGCCAGCGTGCATACCAGCGACAGCGCCAGCAATTTGCCCATGCTCGAGGTGCCTGGATGGTTGGAGAACCACAGGCTGCCAAACGCGGTGGCGGTGGTGAGCGCGCTGAAAAAGACGGCGCGGGTCAAGGGCGATTGCAGCACCTGGCTGTAACCGGCCCGCCAGGACATCATGTAGTAGATCTTGAATGCCACGCCGATGCCGAGCAGCAGCGGCAGGGCGATGATGTTGGCGAAGTTCAGCGTCATCCCGAACGCCACCACCAGTTCGAGCGTCACCACCGCCGCGACCAGTAGCGGAATGAGCGTCATCAGCACGTCGCCGACGCGGCGCAGGGTCAGCCAGAGCAGGATCGCGATCGAGATCAACGCCCACAGACCGGCCTCGAAGAAGGCGCGGATGATGGTGTTGCCGGATTCCAGGATCGCGATCGGTCCGCCGGTCGCCCGCGGCTCGGCCTTCAGCACGGCGCGCGCGAAGCTGCGGATTTCGGCATTGGTGTTGAGCTCGCCTTTCGGCAGCGCCTCGACGCGTGCGCGGCCGTCGGAGGTCATCCACTGGTGGCGGATTTGTTCGGGCAGCGACTGTTCGGTAACCGGCTGGGCTTGCAGCGCCTGCTTGAGGCCGGCAAGCGCGGTCTCAAGCGGGGTCACCAACACAGCTTGCACCCGCGCGCGCATGGGCGGGCCGGCCGCCGCCAGCCGGCCGAGCTCGGCGGCAAGCCGTTTGGCCGCCGTGGCACCGGCGCCGCCATGGCCTTGCGCTGCGCGCTCGAGCGCCTGCTGCGCGCTGGTGAGCGCCGCCGCGTTCTCGGCGTCGGTCGGCGCCGGGCTCTTCGGGCCATCGAGCGCGGGCAGGAGGGCGGTGGCCGCGTTGTGAATGAGCGTCAGTTTTTTCGGCTGGTCCTTCGGCACGAAACTCTCGAGCGTCATCGCCCGCGCCACTTCCAGTAATGCGCTCAGTTTCTGCGCGCTCTGGCGGGCCACGGCGAGCGACGGCGCCAGCATGTCGACGGCGTTGGTGCCGGCGCTCGGATCGCGGCTGACGTCGAGATAGGTGGCGATCAACTCCGCTTTCGGATTGCGCAGGTCGATCGGGTTGAAGTCGAATTGGAGGAAATACAGCAGCGGCAGCGCGGCAACGATGATCGCGGCCGTTCCGTAGAGGATCGGCAGGCGATGGCGCTCCATGAAGCGGTCGACCGGCGCGAGCGCCGCATAACCGAGCGGCTCCCGCTCGCCGGCCGGATTGAAGATCGTCAACAGCGCCGGCAGCACGGTGATGCTGCCGATGAAAGCGATGATCATGCCGAGACCGGCGATCTGGCCGAGCTCGGAGACGCCGCGATACGCGGTCGGCACGAACGACAGAAAGCCAGCCGCCGTTGCCGCCGCGGCCAGCGCCAGCGGCGTGCTGATGTGGTCGCCGGTTTTGATCAGCGCGCCGCGCAGATCGTCGAGCGCGTGCCGCTCGGCGCGATAGCGCACGCTGAACTGAATGCCGAAATCGACGCCGATCCCGACGAACAGCACGAAGAAGGCGACCGAGATCATATTGAACGCGCCGACCAGCATCAGCCCGGCGGCCGCCGTGATGGCGAGCCCGATGGCGACCGTCGCGAACACGGCAAGGATGATCTTGGCGGAGCGCAAGGCGAGCCATAGGATGATCAGCACGACGAAGACGGTGGCGATGCCGTTGACCAGCGCGCCGTCCTGAATGGTGCGGAATTCCTCGTCGGAGATCGGTATCGACCCGGTCAGCCGGATGGTCGCGCCCAGGTTCTCATGCAGCTTCAGTTGCGCGGCGATCGCCCGGATGGCGTCGTTGGCTTTCTTGCCCGGCTCCAGGGCGGCGAAGTCGAGCACCGGATGGATGACGATAAAGCGCCGCAGGTCGCTGGTATCCGGCGGCTCGCCCGACAGCACGGCGCGCCAGGAGAAGCTCGCAGGCTTGCCCGTGAGCACGTCGCCGATGGCGGTGGAGGCCTTGTCGAACAGGCCGGTAAGGGGGCTGAGCGTGCCGCCTTCGCCGACCACGCCCATCACGCCGAATTGCAGCGCCCGCGACAGCCCGCGCAGGCTGGGATCGCTCGCCATCTGGTGGATGAGCGGTGCGGCCTGGCTCAGCTTGGCGGTGAGCGTGGCGACTTGGTCGGTGGGTGGGAAGAGAAAGGCGCTGCGGGCAAAGAATGGCGTCTCGCTGACCGGATCGACCGCCCGGTACAGGTCCTTGCGCTTTTCAAGCGCGGCGGCGAGCGAAAGGGTCGCTTGGCTTGCCGCTTCCGACGTCGGCGCGTCGATGACGACCAGGGTGAGCTGGTTGGTCTGCGGAAAAGCCCGGTTGAAGGCGATTTCCCGCTGGCGCCACGGCAGATCGCGCGAGATCAACTGGTTGATATCGGTGGTGATGGCGAAATGCTTGGCGGCATAGAAGCCGGAGACCGCGGCCAAGGCGACGCTGATAGCAATCACCAGCCATGGCCAGCGCGTGCATTGCTCGATCGTTGCCTTGATAGCGGTTTTGATCATCTGGAAATGCGGTCGGCCGGTTCACGCACAAAGGTGTCTGACCGGACTGCCGAGCAGGGTTTCAGCCCGAGCATTGCGGTCAAATGGGGGCGGAGGCGCGGGGTGCGACATCCTCGACGCCCGCCGCCAGGCGGGCAACGAATTGGTCGGGAACCTGGTTCGAATTTGGTGCAATTGCAGAGGTCCGGAACTTTTCAATAGCGAAAACGACCTCCGGCGAAGGTGCCGCAGGGCCGAGGATCGACGAATCAGGCCGTTCATGCTTTGTACGGCCTTTAGTCGGGTCCAGCGCGCAGAAATGAAGTCATCCCATCTCGCCACGCTCAATGCCGAGCAGCGCCGTGCGGTCGAGCATGGCGACGCGGGAAGCGACGCGCCGCCGCTCCTTATTATCGCTGGCGCCGGTTCGGGCAAGACCAATACGCTTGCCCATCGCGTCGGCCATCTGATCGCCGGTGGCGCCGATCCGCGCCGCATCCTGCTGCTCACTTTCTCGCGCCGCGCGGCGCTCGAGATGCAGCGCCGCGTCGCCCGTATCGGTGCCCAGGTACTGGGTGCCAAGGCGGGGCCGTTGTCCGACGTCCTGAGCTGGTCAGGCACTTTTCATGCCATCGGCGCGCGGCTGTTGCGCGAGCACGCGCGCGACATCGGCCTCGACGTGGCTTTCAACATCCACGACCGTGAAGACTCCGGCGACCTGATCAACCTGGTGCGGCACGAGCTTGGGTTCTCCAAGACGCAAAAGCGCTTTCCCATGAAGGGCACCTGCCTTTCGATCTATTCGCGCACGGTCAACGCCCAGGCGCCGCTCGAAGTCGTCCTCGGCCGCTTCTTTCCCTGGTGCTTGGAATGGGAAGGCGAGCTGCGCCAGCTCTTCCGCGCCTATGTCGAGGCCAAGCAGCAGCAGAACGTGCTCGATTACGACGACCTGTTGCTCTATTGGGCGGAGATGATGGCGGCCGGCGCCATCGCGCAGGATGTCGCCGCGCGCTTCGACCATGTGCTGGTCGACGAGTACCAGGACACCAACGCCCTGCAGGCCGCGATCCTGCTGGCGCTCAAGCCGAACGGGCAGGGCCTGACCGTGGTCGGCGACGACGCCCAGTCGATCTATTCCTTCCGCGCGGCGACCGTGCGCAACATCCTCGACTTTCCCGGCCAGTTCAGTCCGCGCGCGGCCGTCGTCACGCTGGAGCGCAATTACCGCTCGACGCAAACGATCCTCGCCGCCGCCAATGCGGTGATCGAGCTCGCGCCCGAGCGTTTCAGCAAGAACCTGTGGTCGGAACGCGTCTCGGCGGAGCGGCCGCAACTGGTCAACGTTGCCGACGATACGGCGCAGGCCGACTACGTGGTCGAGAAGATCCTGGAAAACCGCGAGACCGGCATTACGCTGAAGTCGCAGGCCGTGCTGTTCCGCGCCTCCCATCACAGCGCCAGCCTGGAGGTCGAGCTCACCCGCCGCAACATTCCGTTCGTCAAGTTCGGCGGCCTCAAGTTCCTGGAAGCCGCCCATATCAAGGACGTGCTGGCGTTTCTGCGCTTTGCGCAGAACATGCGCGACCGCGTTTCCGGTTTCCGTATCGCGCAGCTTCTGCCCGGCATCGGCCCGTCGTCGGCCGGCCGGCTGCTCGATCGGATGGCGGAGACGAGCGATCCGTTGTTGGCGCTCGATGCCTTCAAGCCGCCGGCGGCGGCCGCCGAGCATTGGCCGGAATTCGCCGCGACGCTGAGCACCGTGCGCTTGAATGCGGCCGGCTGGCCGGCGGAGCTCGATCTCGCCTGTCGCTGGTATGCCCCGCATCTCGAACGCATCCACGAGGACGCGGTATTGCGCCAGACCGATCTCGCGCAGCTCGTGCAGATCGCATCGAGCTATCCGAGCCGCGAGCGTTTCCTCACCGAGCTCACCCTCGATCCACCCGATGCCACCAGCGACGAGGCCGGCGCTCCGCTGCTCGACGAGGATTATCTCATCCTCTCCACCATCCATTCCGCCAAAGGGCAGGAATGGATGAGCGTGTTTCTGCTCAACACGGTGGATGGCTGCCTGCCCTCCGATCTTGCCACCGGCTCGACGTCGGAAATCGAGGAGGAGCGGCGGCTGCTTTACGTCGCGATGACGCGCGCCAAGGACCAGCTCCATCTCATGGTGCCGCAACGCTTCTACGTCCATGGCCAGCGCAGCGGCGGCGACCGCCATGTCTACGCCCAGCGCACCCGCTTCATCCCGCCGGCGATCCTGAAGCATTTCGACAGACGGGCGTGGCCGCCGGCGAAGCCCGAGGAGCAAGGCGGCGCGCCTTCGCGTCAGCCGGTCGACGTGCGCGCCAATCTGCGCCGCATGTGGGGCTGATCCGGCATGGCTTGGGAACCTGCGCCACCCCATGGCGTTGGATTACCGGTTGGGGGCGATGACTTTTCCGGAAGGACGACGAAAATGACCTGGACCACCCCGACCCTTGTCGAAATCTGCATCGGCCTCGAAATCAACGGCTACCTGCCGGCCGAATTCTGAACTTCTGAGCGCGACCAGCACATCGGTTGAGGGACGCCGCGCAAGCGGCGGCCCGCGACGTGATTCCGGATTCGGTTCGGGCGGGCCGCTTTCCGGTGGTTCGCGCTGGCCTCGGAAACCGCAGCGGACGGAATAGACAAGGCGGGGGAGATCGGGGATGGTGCGGCCCGTCATTTTGGGCTTTAAGGCCGTTTGCAACCCTACATAGTCCGTCCGGAGGTCGCCAATGCCGTTTCCCCGGGCCTCCCAGGCTCTCGCCCGCTTCACCGTTCTCGACCTGACCCGCGTGCGCTCGGGCCCGACTTGCGTGCGCCAGCTCGCCGACTGGGGCGCCAGGGTCATCAAGATCGAGACCCCGCCGCATATAGAGAAGGGTGAGACCGCGGGCGGTCCGCGCCAGGGGCCGGACTTCCAGAACCTGCATCGCAACAAGCGCTCGATCACGCTCGACCTGAAATCGCCGCAGGGGCTCGCCGCCTTCATGCGCCTGGTCGAGCAGGCCGACGTGGTGGTCGAGAACTTCCGCCCCGACGTGAAGGACCGGCTCGGCATCGACTATGAGAGCCTGAAGAAGGTCAACAAAGGCATCGTGCTCGCCAGCATTTCCGGCTTCGGCCAGGACGGTCCCTATCGCAACCGGCCGGGCTTCGATCAGATCGCGCAAGGCATGGGCGGGCTGATGTCGATCACCGGCCTGCCGGGCCAGGGCCCGGTGCGCGCCGGCATTCCGATCGCCGATCTCACCGCCGGCCTGTTCTGCGCCATCGGCGTCCTCACCGCGCTGCTCGAGCGCGACGTGTCGGGTGAGGGGCAGTGGGTTTCGACCTCGCTCCTGCAGGCGCAGATCTTCATGCTCGACTTCCAGGCCGCGCGCTGGCTGCAGGCGCAGGATGTGCCCAAACAGGCCGGCAACAACCACCCGACCACCATTCCGACCGGCGTGTTCAAGACCAAGGACGGCTACATCAACATCGCTGCCGGCGGTCAGGTTATGTGGGAGCGCGTCTGCCAGGCCATCGAGGCGCCGGAACTCGTCGATCGCCCCGGCTTCGACAGCAGTGATGGGCGCTCCGAGAACCGCAATGCGGTCAATGCCGAGATCGGCCGGCGCACCGAGAAAAAGACCAGCGCCGAGTGGATCGACATCTTCAACAAGATCGGCGTGCCCTGCGGGCCGATCTATTCGGTCGACCAGGTATTCGCCGATCCGCAGGTCGAGCATCTGAGCATCGCGCAGAGCGCCAAGCGGCCGGACGGCAGCGACGAGGTTTTCGTCGGTCAGCCGGTGTCGCTGTCGCGCACGCCGAGCCGGATCGTCGCCACGCCGCCGGAGCAGGGCCAGCACACCGACGAGGTGTTCAAGGAATTCGGATTTTCCGACGCCGAGATCGCCGATCTGCACAAGGCGAAGGCGGTATGATTCTCGTCATTCCGGGGCGGCGCGAAGCGCCAAACCCGGAATCCAGATACAAAGTCGAGGTATGATGCTGGATTCCGGGTTCGCTCGCTGCGCTCGCGCCCCGGAATGACCATTGATGAAAAGGAATGACGCGATGAACGCGCCGACAACGACCGACAAAATGCTGTCCCGCAAGGAGGGCGGCATCGGCTATCTGATCTTCAACAATCCCGGGCGCCACAACGCGGTGTCGCTGGAGATGTGGGAGGCCGCATCGAGCATCCTCGACGACTTCGCCAAGGACAACTCAATTCGCGTAGCGGTGCTCACCGGCGCCGGCGGCAAGGCCTTCGTTTCCGGCGCCGATATTTCCAAGTTCGAGAGCGAGCGCTCCAACAAGGAGGCGATCGACCGCTACGGCGAGGTGGTGGATCGGGCGAACACCGCGGTCTACGAATTCCCCAAGCCGACCATCGCCATGATCCGCGGCTATTGCATCGGCGGCGGCTTGGGGCTGGCGCTGTGCTGCGACCTGCGCATCTGCTCGGAAAATTCCAAGTTCGCGGTGCCGGCCGCCAAGCTCGGCCTCGGCTACGGCTTTAAGGGCATCAAGAAGCTGGTCGACGTGGTCGGTCCCTCGTTTGCCAAGGAAATCTTCTACACCGCGCGCCAGTTCACGGCCGACGAAGCGCGGACGATGGGCCTCGTGAACCGCGTGGTGCCGGCCGACGAGCTCGAGACTTACGTGAAGAGCTACGCCGACACCATCGGCGGCAACGCGCCGCTCACCGTCAATTCGGTGAAATACATTGTCGGCGAAACGGTGAAGCCCGGCAGCGAGCGCGATCTCGGCCGCTGCGACGATCTGGTGGCGAAGTGCTTCGCCAGCAAGGACTACACCGAAGGCCGCCAGGCCTTCTTGGAAAAACGCAAGCCGCAGTTCACCGGTTCGTGAAATACGCTCCGCTCATTCCCGCGTAAGCGGGAATCCAGAGCCAAATCGCAAGGCTTTTGTTTGCAGCCCTGGGTCCCCGCTGTCGCGGGGACGAGCGGTTAAAGGCGTTTCGCTCTGACTGGATCAGACGCGAAGCGCGCCCAGCCCTTGTACTCCAGAATGTACATGCCGCCGTTGAAGTCGGTGGTGTAGATCAGCCCGTCGGCGGTCACGTAGACATCGCAGGACTGGATCACCTTGGCGCGGTTGGGGCGGCGGTCGGCGAGCTCTCTGGGCTCGGGCGGCACGAAAGCGCCGACCTCCTCGGGACGGTAGGCGTTGCCGATGTCGGTCACACGAAAGCCGGCGTTCTGATAGGTCGAGAAGATCAGGTTCGAGCTGACGAACGCGTCCGGCCGGTTTTCATAGATGTTGTGCGGCCCGAAGTGCGCACCCTTTTTCACGTAGTCGGCTTCATCCGGCGTCGGGAACGTCGATATGCTGATCGGGTTGGTCGGCTCGCGGATATCGAACACCCAGATATATTTGACGCCGTCCTCGCAATGGTCGAGCACCGCCTCGTCGAGCACCACCAGCAACTGGCGGTCGGGCAGGGGCAGGCAGTTGTGCGTGCCGCCGCCATAGGGCGGACACCAGTTGTGGTGAGTGATGAGCTTGGGGGCGGTGCGGTCGGCGACATCCATCATCACCAGGCCGCCGTCGCGCCAGGCGCCGTAGGCCGTGTCGCCGTTAACAATCGCATGATGCAAGCCATAGCGCCGGCTTGACGGCCAGTCCGGCGTTTCACCGGCCGCCGCGTTCATGCCGGGCAGCCAGTAGCGGCCGGCTTCCTTCGGCTTGGTGGGATCGGATAGGTCGACGGTCATGAAGATGTAATCGGTGAAGCCGTCGAGCATCGCCGAGACATAGGCCCAGCGCCCGCCTACGTACCAGATGCGGTGGATGCCGCCGCCCGCGATCGGCATGAAGCCGATCGGACGCGGCTCGGCCGGGTTCGCGATGTCGTAGACACTCAGGCCCGCCGTCCAGTTGCGCTGGCCCGCGCTGGCCGCTTCGGCCGTGGACTGCTCGGCGTGCGAGCCGCGGTAATATTGGTGCTCGTCCTGGAACTCCTCGGCCGCGAACATATCCCGGGCGTTGATCACCAGCAGCAAGTCGCCGTAAGTCTGCAGGTGGATCATCCAGGTGCTCGGCGGCGCCGGAAGATATTTGACTGGCTTCGGATTGCGCGGGTCGCGCACGTCGATGACGCTGAACCCCTTGGAGAACATGTGGCCGACGAAGGCGTGGCCCTTGTTGATCATCAACTGCACGCCGTCCGGCCGCCCGCCCTGATCGGTATGCCCGATCAGCTTCATGTTCTTGACGTAATCCGGCTTGGGCAAATCTTGACTGCTCATGGGTCTTGTTCCCGAGATTGCGCGAGCTATGCCTTAAACGCTGCCGCCAGCGGCCGCGTCAAAGAAATTCGCGTTCCTTGTTGAAAGGCGCGTCCATCGTGTAGCCATGCGCTGCGCGGTAACCGTCATAGCGGTAGCCTTTGTATTCCAGCACAATGGACACCACGAAGGCGATGAGCACCATGGCGATAATGAACTCCGCCAGCCCCGGTATTGGATATTGCATCAAGCCGCTGGCGATCGCCCCGGCGGCGAAGAAATAGATGAAGTAGCCGGCGGTCTTGTGATAGGCCTCGAACGTGCGTCGGCGCGTCGTCATGTTGTAATGATCGCCGAACCAGGTTTTCGGGTCGTTGGGGTCGGCCGTGCAATAATTCTTCCCGCCGTGCTTGCCTCTAAGCCAACCGCCCATGATCTGCAGGCATCCGAGCGTCACCGTTGTCAGGCCGAATAACGAATGCAGCGAGCCGCTGAAGCCGCCGCTGACCGTCACCGCCACGATCGCGCCCGCGAGCGCCAGGCCGATCGAGAACATCAGGCCGTATTTGTGGACGCTGAACCACCACCACTCGATGTTCTTGACGCTGACTTTCCGGTGGAGGCCGGTGAGCGTCGGTTTCGGCTTGCCGAAGCGGATGACGACGATGCAGATCGGGACCAGCACGAACCAGACCGCGACCATGAGGAAGGCGTGGTAAGTCCAGTGGACCGGGATCGTCCTGCCAAGGAGGCCGATATAGACCTCCGTCGGTATGTGCGGATGTATTTCCAACGTCATCTCCCCCGGCTATCGGTCCCACGACGGTCCGCGGATGGAATGTTAGCGGAAACCTAGCGCTTCGATCAGAAGATTCGACTTGTCCAGCGCGATCTATGGCGGTTCGAAAATCAACAAGCGCAAACAGCGAGAACGCATTTTCCCAATTTGAAAGTCACGATGGGACGTCGACCGGTGTTGGTTCTATTTCGCTTCCGCGGTGTCGCCGGCGTGCGGCGCTGGTCTTTTCGCGCCGCGGCGTCGGTCGATCGCGCCGCACCGCTGTGATGGTGTCGCGCCGGCCAAGCTGATAATGCTGCACGCTCCTTCAACACATGGCACGGGGGCAAAGTGAACGAAAACAAGGTGCTCGCCGGCAAGGTCGCGATCGTCACCGGCGCCGGCCGCAATATCGGACGCGCCATCGCGCTGGCGCTCGCCGCCGACGGCGCCGCGGTCGTGGTCAATGTGCGCTCGAACCGGGCGGAGGCCGACGCCGTGGTGGCGGAGATCGCGGCCGCCGGCGGCAAGGCGGTGGCCTATATCGGCGATGTCGGCGATCCGCAGACCGCCGCCGGCCTTGCCGATGCCGCGCGCGAGCGCTTCGGCCGTATCGACATCCTCGTCAACAACGCGGCTCTGCGCCGCGAGAAGCCGATCGACGAAATGACCTACGCCGATTGGCGCGAGGTGATGGACGTCACGCTCGACGGCCCTTTTCATTGCGTGAAGGCCTGCCTGCCGGCGCTCAAGCGCAGCGGCGCCGGCCGCATCGTCAATCTCGGCGGCATGAGCGCGCATGTCGGCGCCAAGAACCGCGCCCATGTGATGACGGCGAAGGCCGGGCTCGTCGGCTTCACCCGCGCGTTGGCGCACGATCTCGCCGCCGATCATGTCACCGCCAATTGCGTGGTGCCAGGCGCCATCGATACCACGCGGCCGGCGTCCTCGCCCGATCCGACGCGTCATCTCACCCACGGTACGCTGACCGGCGAGCGCGGCCGGCCGGAGGACGTCGCCGCCATGGTGCGGCTGTTATGCGGGCCGAACGGGCGCTCGATCACCGGCCAGACCATTCACGTCAATGCCGGCGGGTTCTTGGGCTGAGTGCTACGGCGTGCGCTCTTAAAATTCGCCGAGGATCATGTCCGCGTTCTGCCTCAAAGCAGGCATCGGTTCGGTCGGGTGGCACGTCGGCCAAGGGCTGGGAGCTGCCGTTGGCTCATGTGGTCTGGTTGGCGCTATCCTTTGCGATAGCCAAGACGCCCATCAGCGACCGGGATTGCTTCTTGAGTTCGATGTGGCGTGTTAGCGCGTCGAAGCTGAGTTTGGTGAAGGCGGCCAATGGGACCACCGGACCCAGGAATGGGGCCAAAGCAGGAACCAGGAGACCGAGGCCTGCTCCGGCGGCACCGACCGCTGTCTGTGCAGTGCTCGCCTTGAACTTGTCATTGATCTCACGAACGGAGCGGTTGTATCGGGCGATCCCAAAGTCAATTTCACGACAAATTTAGGCGGATTTCACAAAAGACCAGGGCGGGTGTGTGCAATTTATCTCCTTACGAACCCCTGCTCCGATTTTGATCAAACGAAAATATTCAAAACTCTTTGAACCTCGCCCCCAGTGCGGACGACCCATGGGCGTCGACCAGGTTTTGGCGCGCGGCCAACGCCGCGCGGCAAGACGCGGGATCGGATCAAGGCCATCGGCGGCCTCAAGCTGAAGCCGGGTTCCGAGTGAAACGTCCATCCTGTGTGGTCGGCACAGTCAGGGCGCGCGCCTTCAAGGTAAGTTCCATGTCCGGAGGCGGCATGCACTTCGGTGGCGGCCGGTACCAAAGCTGAACCCTCTTTCCGATAGGAGCGCGCGATGAAGACGACAATCCTCAAGACCGCTGCCTGCGTTGCCATGTCTATGATCGTAACCGCGCCGGCATTTGCCGGCGGCGCGAAGGGAAGCGGCTTCCACAGCCACGCAACCGCGGTCGTGCGAGACCATCGCAGCAACGCCGGGACCCCGTACGGTTCACGGCAAGGCGGCGTTGCCGTTTACGACCTCAGCAAGGATCCACACCGCTTCCATCCACCCTTGTACAAGCAATGGGGCGGCGACGTTACCGACCACAGGGGTAGCGGGGTTCCGGGCAATAGCGAGCAATGGGGTGGCGACGTCCATGATCATAGGTAATGGCCGGCGCCCGGCTCGTCGTTCGCCTCCTCGCCATCGGAAGTGCCGCTCGCCGGCAAACGTCCGCTTTTCACGATCCGGACTTTGGCCCGTCGCCGCAAAGGCCTGCAAGTCGGCCACTTCTAGAAGTCGATGTCGGCTGTAGGGTCATCAAGCGGGCCCACTCCGCCTAGCGTCTAAGGACGAAATCGGGCCATGAGCGGACATCAGAACACGCAGTCGTCTCGCTAAACGCGTGCTCTCTGGAGCGCGCTGCTCATCCGGTCAGCCCACGCGCGATTGTGTGCTTTCAACGGAGACAAAACATCGCCGGGCTGATTTGAGACCGCGGCCAATTGCTGCGCAAATCGCCGCGCTTCATCCCATTTTTCGAGTGCGGCGTAACAGCAGACCAGAACTTCCAGGCTGGTCGGCCAATTCGAGCGAATCTGGAGCGCGCGCGCAGCCGCCTCCAGTCCCGCTTCTGCTCGACCCGAGAAAAGAAGCGCGAGTGCAAGAAGATTGTACCAAACGAAATTTTGCGGATCGTAAGGGTTTAATCGTAGGCCGTATTCCAGCGGCCCTATTGCTTCCGATGCGCCACCAGCAAAGAGAAGCGCCATTCCCAAGACCAGATGGCCCAAAGCGAAACTGGGACTGATTTCGATAGCCTTCCTGGCTGCGCTGATCGATTGGTTGAATTGTTCTGACATCACGCTGACAATCGCCAGCGAATAATATGCATAGGGATTTCGCTCGTCGAGCTGAACGGCTCTTAGCGCCGCCTCCACTCCCTCACGCAACTCTGCATCCGGATTCTCGCTCCAGCCGTATGCGACCACGCCGGCACTGACCCTTCCTACCCAGAGGAACGCTTCCGGCAGTTCGGGATCGAGCTTGCAAGATTCTCGAAATAACTCCCTGGCTCTCAAATGGTGCTCGCGAGTGACCTTATGAAAATGCCAAGTGCCGCGCCGCACCAAGTCCCAAGCCGTCATGTTTCCGGTGTGTCGAGCCACCGCTTGTGCCCCTTCGGTCTTGAGCAGCTCCGGTTCGATGGCGCCCGCTACACGCTCTGCGATTTCGTCCTGAACCGCAAAGACCTCGGTCAGCTCGAGGTCGTAGCGTTCGGCCCAGATGTACTTGCCTGATGGCGCGTCGATCAGCTCGGCGGAAATCCGAACTCGCTGCCCCGACCCGCGCACGCTTCCTTCGAGCAAATATTGCACACCAAGCTCCTGCGCGACCTGCTTGGTTTCGAGCGACTTGTCCTTGTAGGCAAAGCTCGAATTGCGAGCGATGACGAAGAACCAGCGGAACCGCGTTAATGCGATAATGATATCTTCGGTGATCCCGTCAGCCAGATATTCCTGCTCTTTGTCGCCACTCAAATTGGCGAACGGCAAGACAGCAATCGACGAACGGCGCTCGCCCCGGGCAGGCGACGCGGTCGGTTCGGTCATCCGTTCGATCGGTTCCTTCAGGGGTGGGCCGACGAAGCGGTACCCGACGCGCGGTACAGTTATGATCCAATCCCCACCGTCGGTGGTCGGGCCCAGTTGCTTCCTGAGTGCAGCAATTTGAACCGAGAGATTGCTATCTTCGACCGCCGCGTCCCCCCATGCCGCCTTCATCAATTCGGTTTTGGTCAGCACTCGATCCCGTGAACTGACTAGTGCCTCAAGCAGCCGTAGCCCCCTGCTACTAACAGCTACCGGCAGGCCCTCCCGAAGAAGCCTTCCGCTCTGCCTATCGAGGATAAAAGGGCCGAAGGTTAGGTCATTGGGCATGCTCAGAGCATACGAGGTTTTGCAAAATTTCGGAATATTTAGGCGGCTGATTCAAGACTTTTAGGCAGCCGACAGCCGAATCTAAGTGCCTCGATCCACTTACCAAAGGAGATTTCGATGACGATCCTTGAGGCCAATCGACCTGACGGCACCACTACGTCCGCGCTGCGGAAAGCTTCTGTGGTCAGAAGCGGCGCCGGCCACCGTGCAGAACAAGGGAGCGATTATGAGCCCGGGGTGAGCGCAGAAACCGTCGGTTCAAAATCGCTCTGGCTCGGAATGATCTCGCTCCCGGGCGGAAAGCGAACGCGTGCGCACGTGCACGAACATCATGAAACCGCGCTCTATATGCTTGCTGGCGAGGAAATGGAGCTGTGGACCGGCGATCAACTTCAGCATCGCGACCTCGTGCGGCCAGGGGATTACGTTTTCATTCCTGCAAATATGTTGCATGTCGCGGTGAACCGAAGTTCGCAACCCGCGGTCTTCATCGGCTCGCGCAACGAAGCAACGGCGCAGGAAAGCGTCGTTCTGCGTCCCGAGATGGATTGCAAGGTCCTGTAATAGACTCCGGGCGTGGCCCCGTTGGGCAATATCCAGCGGGGCGCGCAACATGCGTCGAGCCCACGTCCGCCTCGGCTCGATTCCATTGATTTAGTCGGGAAGTAGATCGAGCGCATTCCGCGACCTGCGCGGGGTCGCCGGCTTTTCGTCTGGCATGGTTTCATGCCGGTTTGAGGTTCGGTCCTTGCGGGTCGATCTGTCGAACACCGTCACATGCGGCTCGATACCATGGTCATAGACCAGCCAGCCGCGCATCTCGGTCGCGCCATGGGCGCTGTCGCCCATGAGCCGGGCGGGATAGAGCCCGAAGCGGTCCATCGAGCGCTCGATCATGCGCCTGGCGGCGAGGACCGCGGCCTGCCGGATGGCGGTGGTCGCCTCCACGTCGACGATGATCGCGTGCTCGACGTCGATCCGATAGTTGGTGGAATAGGCAAAGAAGGCCTGGCCGCCATGGTGCGGCTGTTGTGCGGGCCGAACGGCCGCTCGATCACCGGCCAGACCATCCACGTCAATGCGGGCGGGCTTTTGGGGTGAGTCCTGCGGCGTGTGCTCATAAAATTCGCCGAGGATCATGTCCGCGTTCTGCCTCGAAGCAGGCATCGATTTGGTCGGCCGGCACGTCGGCCAAGGGCCATAAGCGGACATCGTTGCGATCACACATTTCGTCGCAATCTCTCATCGATCCGCAATGGGGCGCGGCTGTGCTCGTTATTGAGATGAACCAGCTTCTTCAGCATGCGCATAAGCGCGGTTCGTTCGCTTGCGGTCAGCGGCTCAAGAATACGTTTCTGCGTGGACTGAACGGCGGATTCGATATCGTCGATCAACTTGCGACCTGCGGGCGTGATGGAAAGCTGTCTCGTGCGGCGGTCCGTCGTTCCGGGGGTGCGCCTAATGAGCTTCTTGCGCTCCAGCCGCGTGACCACCTCGGCAACCGTAGAACGATCGATCGCGATGATGTTGCAGAGCGCCGTCTGATCGATGCCAGGATGATTCTCGATCGCGAGGACCGCCGAATACTGGACTGGCGTAATGTCGAATCCCTCTGTCTCCTCCAGGAAAAGCGCAAGGGAAATCTGCTGAAGCCGCCGGATGAGATGCCCCGGTTTTTCATAAATTCGGCGATCGTCATTTCGCATTGCGGAAACTCAATCTGGCGGGCCGCGATTGTGAGTTGTGTAACACGAAGATGGTGAAACCGGCAAAATCAACCTCAATAGCAGCGCAGAAGATGGTTGACTCAACCGAAATCGTCAGTAGCCTGAACATTTAATCAGCTAGCTGATCAAATGCTCCTGCAGAGAGCAGAGCCGGGAGGAAATCGCGTGAAACGAAGCACTGATCGAATTCTGACGACCCACGTCGGCAGTCTGCCTCGGCCGGAGGACCTGATGGCCCTCTATGCGTCGAATGCCCCGGACGACAAGCTTCAACCGAGGCTCCGCGCAGCGGTTGACGAGATTGTCCGCCGGCAAGCGGAGACCGGCATAGACATTGTCAATGATGGCGAATACGGCAAGGCGATGCGCAGTTCCATGGACTTCGGCGCGTGGTGGTCCTACGTCTACCCCCGTCTTGAAGGCTTTGAACTGCGCGAGGAGCAAGCGAAGAAGGGCCGTGGCGCCTGGACGTTCGGGAGCAAGGAGCGCAAGAGCTTCGCTGAGTTCTACGCCGCCGAAGCGAGCGCCGCTGCGAGTGCGGCTCGGCAGACCGGTTCCAGCACGGCGACCCTTTATGGCCTCACCTGCGCCGCGCCGGTAAAATATGTCGGCCAGCCCGCGATCAAACGGGACATCGAAAACCTCGCTGCCGCCGCGCGAGCCAACGGCGTCGAGGATGTGTTCATGACGGCGGTATCGCCGGCAACGCTGCAGATTTTGCCGAACGAATACTACAAGAGTGCTGAGGACTATACCTGGGCGCTCGCGGAGGCGATCCGCGACGAATATAAAGCCATCGTCGATGCCGGCTTCGTTCTCCAGATCGACGATCCCGCGCTCGTGGATATCTACGATTGGTGGTTCTCCATGAACGGCGACTTGGCGGGCTACCGCAAGTGGGCCGCGTTCCAGGTCGAGGCCTTGAATCACGCGCTCGATGGAATTCCGGAGGACCGCGTTCGTTTCCACATCTGCTGGGGCAGCTGGCACGGGCCGCACGAGGGCGACGTGCAGCTGAAGGACGTTGTCGACCTGCTGCTCAAGGTGAAGGCACAGGCCTACGTGATCGAGGCGGGCAATGTCCGACACGAGCATGAGTGGAAAATCTGGAAAGACACGAAGCTGCCTGAGGGAAAAATCCTGATCCCGGGCGTCGTCAGTCACGCAACCAATGTGCTGGAACATCCCGAGTTGATCGCCGACCGACTTGTTCAATTTGCAAGCGTCGTCGGACGGGAAAACGTGATTGCCGGGACGGATTGCGGCCTCGGTGGGCGAGTCCATCCACAAATCGCCTGGGCAAAGCTGGCAGCACTGGCCGAAGGCGCAAAACTCGCGTCGAAAGCGCTATGGGCCTAACCAGGAAAAGATCGCCAGCCGACAACATAGGGACGGAACGCAACAAGGAGGTAGCAATGGGCGACCACGTGACACGACGCGGGTTTAATGCCGGTATCGGTGCGGCTCTCATCTCGCCGGCCTTGGCTGCACACCCCGCCTTCGCGCAGGGGCAATCGTCGGTAAAAATCGGCTTGATCATGCCTTATTCTGGCCAGTTCGCCGACACAGGGGTCCAGATCGAAAACGGAATCAAGCTTTACATGAAACAGCACGGCGACACGGTCGCCGGCAAGAAGATCGAGCTCTTGCGCAAGGACGTCGGCGGCATCAATCCGCCGGCAGCCAAGCGTTTGGCGCAGGAACTGGTGACCCGCGACAACGTCGATATCCTCGCGGGCTTCTCGTTGACGCCCAACGCGCTCGCGGCGGCCGACATCTCCAGGGACGCCAAGAAATTCATGGTCGTGATGAATGCGGCCACCTCAATCATCACCACCAAGTCACCTTATATGGCGAGAGTGTCCCTTACGCTTCCGCAAAACTGCGAAGTGCTGGGTCGATGGGCGTTCAAGAGCGGGGCCAAGAAAGTCTATACGATGGTCTCGAACTATGGGCCCGGGCTCGACGCGGAAGCATCCTTCCAGCGCGGCCTCAAGGAGGCGGGAGGCGAGATTGTCGGGTCGGTGCGCATGCCGGTTGCCAATCCGGATTTCTCGGCTTTCGTCCAGCGCGCCAAGGATCTAAAGCCCCAGGGCATCTTTATCTTCGTCCCCGGCGGAACGCAGCCTGCGGGGATCGCCAAGGCGCTGGTTCAACGCGGCCTCGACCCCAAAAAGATGAAGATCATGGGGCAAGGCGAGATTTCCGATGAAACCGCACTAAAGGCGATCGGCGACGCGGCAATTGGCATCATCACGGCGTTCCACTATGACTACATGCATAATTCGTCGCTCAACAAGCAATTCGTCGCCGCCTTCAATGCCGAGTTTAAACGTAATCCCGACTTCTTTGCGGTCGGCGGGTATGACGGCGCGCACTTGATCTACGAAGCGCTGAAGAAGACCGCCGGCAAAGCCGACGGCGAAAGCCTGGTGACCGCAGCGAAAGGGATGAAGTGGGAAAGCCCGAGGGGCCCGATCTCGATCGATCCGGAGACGCGAGACATCATCAACACCGTTTACATCCGCCGGGTGGAGAAAATAAATGGTCACCTGCAGAACGTTGAAATCGACAAGTTCGAGAACGTCAAAGATCCGGTAAAAGCGCGCATGAAACGATAGAAAGGACCGTTTTGTGCAGTTCCACCTCGAAGGTTTCCAGCCCGGCGATCCGGAGATTTCTGATGTGTCAGAGCGACATCCGGCGCCGGGCACGGCGGGGCCGTTACCCGAGGAAGTCGATGTGCTCATCGTCGGCTGCGGGCCGGCTGGGCTCACCCTCGCGGCTCAGCTTGCCGCATTCGCCGATATCAAGACCTGCATCGTCGAACAGAAATCGGGGCCCCTGCTGCGCGGACAGGCCGATGGCATCGCGTGCCGCACGGTGGAGATGTTCGCGGCATTCGGCTTCAGCGAACGCGTGCTGAAAGAAGCCTGCTGGATCAACGAGAGCCGGTTCTGGAAGCCCGACGATGAGCAGCCGGAAAACATCGTCCGCAGCGGTTGGGTGCAGGATGTCGAGGATGGTCTATCGGAGTTTCCGCACGTCGTTTTGAATCAGGCGCGCGTTCATGATTTCTACCTCGATCTCATGCGCCGGTCGCCCGCCAAACTCGCGCCGCACTACGCGCGGCGCTTCGTCGATCTTCAAATCGCGGAGAGGGCCGACGGCCATAACGCCGATCCTTATCGTGTGACCGCCCGAATCGAGCGCGTCGATCCCGAGCATGCCGGCGAGATCGAAACGGTGAAGGCCCGCTATGTCGTAGGCTGCGACGGAGCGCGTTCGGGCGTGCGCAAATCGCTTGGATATGCGCTGCACGGCGATTCCGCCAATCATGCGTGGGGTGTGATGGACGTGCTCGCGGTAACCGACTTCCCCGACGTGCGTTGCAAGTCGCTGATCCAATCAGCCAACGATGGCAGCATCGTCATCATCCCGCGCGAGGGCGGCTATCTCTTCCGCCTCTATATCGAGCTCGACACGCTGGACGTCGACGAACGGGTCTCCAACCGGAACAT
>CAWFBL010000004.1:0-2129794 GCA_963814065.1 uncultured Pseudomonadota bacterium
GCCGGCCGGCGGCAATACCTATTTCGTCAATCAATACATGGCCTATGAGTCGCTGCCCGCCGACATCAAGGCGCGTATCGACGGCCATACGTTGGTGCATGACGAGACCTACAACAGCGCCGGCCAGATCCGGAAAGGCTTCGCCGAGGTCACCGATCCGTGCCAGACGCCGGGCGCGCGCCATCCCATCGTGCGCACGCACCCCGACACCGGTCGCAAGTGCCTCTATCTCGGCCGCCGGCGCAACGGTTACATCGTCGGCTTGCCGCTCGAGGAGAGCGAGGAATTGCTCGACCTTCTGTGGATGCACGCCACCCAGGAGCGGTTCATGTGGGGCCACGTCTGGCGCACCGGCGACACGCTGATCTGGGACAACCGCTGCCTGCTGCATCGGCGCGACAGCTTCGACACCAACGCAAGACGAATGATGCACCGCGTGCAAATCCAAGGCGAGGTTCCGGTCTAAGTGGAGCCGACGTCTGAAGGGCGGGTACAAGCTCTAAGGCGGAGATCTCGGGGAGAGAAATATGGGTGCCACGATTGCCGAGAAGATCATGGCCAGCCACGCCGGCAGCGAAGCCGTCGCGGCTGGCGATGTCATCGTCGCGCGCGTGGACTTTGCCATGGTGCATGACGCGCGCGGCGCCAATGCGCTGAAGGCGATCGCGCGGCTGAACGCCGCCGACCTGCCTTTCGTCAGCAAGAGCGCCTTCGTGCTCGATCACTATTCGCCGCCCCCGAACGCTGAAGCGGCCAATACTCACGCCGCCATGCGCGCCTTCGCCACGCGCAGCAACGCCAAGCTCTACGAGGTGGGCGACGGCATCTGCCATCAGGTGCTGCCCGAGGGCGGCCACTACACCGCCGGCGATCTGATCGTCGGCACCGACACCCATATGACCACCCATGGCGCCTTTAACGCCTTGGGCATCGGCGTCGAAGGCACCGATCTCGCCGCCGTGCTGGCGACCGGGCGGCTCTGGTTCCGTGTGCCGGAGACGATCCGAGTCGACATCAAGGGGCGCTTGCAGCCCGGTGTTTGGGCCAAGGACGTGACGCTGTGGATGTTGGGGCATTTCGGCGCCGAGGGAGCCAATTACCGCGCCATCGAATATGTTGGATCGGGCGTCAGCGCGATGGACATCGACGACCGTATGACGCTCGCCAACCACGCCGCCGAGCTCGGCGCCAAGGTCGCTGTCCTGGAGGCCGACGCCAAGACGCTCGATTGGCTCGCCGCCCACGGCGCGCGCCCGCCGCATCCGGTCACCGCCGATGCGGACGCGACCTATGCTGAGCGCCTCCAGATCGACTGCAATGCGCTCGCTCCGCAGGTCGCCCGCCGCCACCGCATCGACGACGTGGTGCCGGTCACAGACGTCGCCGGCCAGCCGATCAACGTGGCGCTGATCGGCACCTGCACCAACGGTCGGCTCGACGACATCCGCCAGGCCGCCGCCATCCTCAAAGGCCGGCGGCTGGCGCGCGGCGTGCGTATGATTGTGACTCCGGCGTCGCGGCAGGTTCACCTGGCGGCGGACCAGGAGGGCCTATTGGAAGTACTTACCCGCGCAGGCGCCTCGGTCGATGCGGCTGGCTGCGGCACCTGCGTCGGCATTACCCATAAGCTGGTGCCCGCCGACGGCGAGGTCGTACTCTCCAGCGCCAATCGCAATTTCCGCGGCCGGCTCGGCAATCCGGATTCCGAAATCTGGGTGGCGTCTTCCGCCACCGTCGCGGCCTCGGCGCTGACCGGCCGGGTCACCGATCCGCGCGAGATCGCCGGCGGAACATGGAGGGCGGCATGACGGAAAGCAAAGCCGGCGCGAGCGCCATCCGCGGCCGCGCCCATGTCCTCGGCGACGACATCAACACCGACCTGAATTGCTCGAACAAATACCGCCATGTCGGCAAGGACGTCGCGTTTCTGGCCGAGCACGCCTTCGAAGCGATCGATCCAGGGCTCGCCCAGCGCATCCGGCCGGGCGACATTCTGGTCGCTGGCACCAATTTCGGCATCAACTCCTCGCGCGAGCAGGGCGTGCAGGTGATCAAGGCGCTCGGTATTGCCGCCGTGGTGGCGCGCTCATTCGGGCGCGCGTTCTTCCGCAACGCCATCAACAACGGGCTGCTTGTCGTCACCTGTCCGATCGACGGCATCGCCGCGGACGACGACATGGCCATCGATCTGGCGGCTGGTTTGATTGCGGTACCGGCCAAAGGGATCAGCCGGCAGACGGCGGCACTGCCTGAGGCGGTGCAGGCCATTCTTTTCGCTGGCGGGCTCATACCGTTTCTGCAGCAACACCCCGACTGGAACGTGGCGGGAGGCGCATGAGTGGTGACTCCATCCACGACAGCAATGACGTGAATTGTAAACGACGACCCCAACGTGCTCACGGCCGGCTCAAGCGCTGGCCGCCTGGGCTAATAACTCTGTCAAAAGGGAGGAAAGATTGATGCAACTGAAAAGCTCAGGCCGGCGCTACTTCTGCGCCGCGGCGCTCGGCGCTATGACTGCAGCCTACGTGTTCACGGGCGGCGCGTTCGCCGCCGATTATCCGAGCAAGCCGATTACCATTATTTGCTGGTCGAAGCCCGGCTCACCGGTCGACGTCTTCGCCCGCATCATGGCGCAGCTTCTGCCGAAGGAACTCGGCCAGCCGGTGGTGGTCGAGACCAAGACCGGTGGCGGCGGTGTGGTCGGCTCGAACGAAATGATGTCGCGGCCGGCGGACGGGTACACGCTGCTCGCCGTCACCAACTCGCTGACCACGAAATTCGGCGAGCCGGGCGTTAAGTTCAAGCCGGGCGACTTCCAGATGCTGGCGCGCGGCGAAGTCGATCCCTTCGCGGTCATCGTGAGCGGAAAGAGCCAGTTCAAGACGCTCAAAGACCTGATCGACTACGCCAAGAAGAACCCGGGTAAACTCACGGTTTCGGGACCGTTCGCGCTCAGCGGACACCGCATCTATTGGGAAGGCCTCTCCAAGGTGGCGGGCATCAAGACGACGTGGATCCCCTATCCGGGCGGCAGCGCGGCGGTGATCGCGGTCGCCGGCGGCGACGCGCAGGCCGGCGTCAGCAACCCGGGCAATCTCAAGGCGCAGGTCAAGGCCGGCAAGATCCGCATCCTCTCGGTGGCCACCGACAAACGCTTGCCCGCTTTCCCCAACGTGCCGACTAACAAGGAAGCGGGATACGACTTTGCGACCTTTCACTGGCGCGGCATGGCGGTGAAGCATGGCACCCCCAGGGCGATCGTCGACAAGCTGGCCAAGGCGCTCCACGATGTTCAGGAGTCCAAGCCATACAACGACTATCTGCGCAAGGTGTCGCAAGCCAACGGCTGGGAAGGCGGCCCGGACAAGTTCCAGGCGAACTTCCTCGACGACGTGGCTAAGTTCGCCGAGCTGAAGAAGAAGCTCGGTCTGTAGACTTGGCCGCCCATGCCTAACATCTCCGAACGCAGTGCGACGGCAGTCTTGGCGATTGCCGTCGCGCTCTTCTCGATCTATCTGTTCTGGCTCACGACCGGCTTCCCCGCGGGCGCGGGGGCGCCCGGTCCGGCCGTGTGGCCGCGCGTTGTCTTGGCAATGACGCTGCTCGCCTCCGTGTACCTCGCCGTGACGTCTCTGTTCGGCGGCGAAGACGAAGACGAGAGGAAGATCATTACCCGGCTGCTGCTGCTGCCCGGCATCATCATGGTGCTCACCGTCGCGTACCTGTTGGCGATGCAGTGGGCCTTCTTCACCAGCACGATCGTGTTCCTGTTCGTCTGCATGTCGATTCTGCGCGTGCGGTCGTGGCCGGTCCGCATCGGCGTCAGCCTCGGTTTCCCGCTGGTGGTCTATCTGGTGTTCGTACGGATGCTGCATCTGGCGTTTCCGTCGCTGCTCAATCTTTTTGGAGGCTGACGATGCTGAACGCCCTCGCGTTGGGATTCGCGGGCGCCCTGCAAATCCACAACGTGCTGTTCCTGATCCTGGGGGTGGTGCTCGGCATCATCGGCGGCGCCATGCCGGGCATCGCGGCCTCGACGGTCATCGCCTTGCTGCTGCCGCTCACCTTCGGCATGCCGGCCGACACCAGCCTGATTCTGCTGGCGGCGGCTTACGTCGGCGCCGAATACGGCGGCTCGATCAGCGCCATCTTCATCAACACGCCAGGCACGCCGGGTGCGATCGCCACCACCTTCGACGGCTACCCGCTCACCCGCAAGGGCTACCCGGTCAAGGCCATGTGCGCCTCCCTGGTACCAGGCACCATCGCCGGCATCTTGGCGACCGTCGTGCTGGTGGTCGCGGCCGGTCCAATGGTCGATATCGCGCTGCATTTCGGCGCCGCCGAATATTTCGCGCTCGGCGTCTTCGGCCTCACCATCATCGCCAGCCTGACGCCGGGCAGCATCGCCAAGGCCGCGATCGCCACCGGCCTCGGGCTGTTCGTCGCCACCATCGGCACCGACACGCTGGTCGGATTCCCGCGCTTTACCTTTGGCGTCGGCGCGCTGCTCAACGGCGTGGAACTGGTGCCCGCGCTGATCGGCCTGCTCGCGCTGCCGGAGGCGTTCTCGATGATCGAGGAACTGGGCAATCCTGGCCTCGCCCCGCAGAAATTCTCCAAGGAATATCCCACCTGGCCCGAGTGGAAGTCGCTCATTCCGGCGACCATTCGTGGCTGGCTGGTGGGCACGCTGATCGGCGCGATGCCTGGGGCGGGCGCCGCCATCGCTTCGCTGGTTGCCTATAACGAGGAGAAGCGGGCCTCGAAGCATCCGGAGAGGTTCGGCACCGGCGTCATGGAAGGGATCGCGGCGCCGGATGCGGCGAACTGCGCGACGGTAGCCGGCGCGTTGATACCGACCTTGACCCTGGGTATCCCCGGCTCGTCCTCCACGGCGGTCATGCTCGGTGCCTTGACCCTGCACGGGCTGGTACCGGGCCCCGACCTGTTTCAGAACAGTCCGAAGGTCGTCTACAGCCTGTTCGCCAGCCAGTTCCTCGCCGATATCGCCATGCTTGCACTCGGCCTGCTTGGTCTCACCTGGTGGATCAACATCGTCCGCATTCCCAAGGGCGTTTCCGCGCCCTGCATCATCGCAATCTGCTTCGTCGGTGCCTATTCGGTGAGCGGCAACATCTGGGACGTCGCCACCGTCGTCGTCGCCGGTATCATCGGCTACGCTATGCGCAAGCTTGGGTTGCCGGTTGCGGCGACGGTGCTGGCGCTGGTGCTGGGCGGGATGGTCGAGGGTAATTTTCGGCGCATGCTCCTGCTCGCGCACGGCGATCTTCTGCAGTTGATCTATCACCCAATCGCTTTGGGTCTGCTTGGCGTGAGCGTGCTCAGCCTCTGCCTGCCTTTCTACCGCAGCCATCGCGCCAAAAGGAAAGCGGCATGAGCCTCTCGCCAAGGCAAAAGCTGCGCAGCCGTCTGGCGCAGCGTTCGATCATCGTCGCCCCCGGCGTCTACGACGCCTTCGGCGCGCGCTTCGTCGAGCAGGAAGGCTTCGAGGCGTGTTACCTCACCGGCAATGGTGTTTCCGCCTCTTTGCTCGGGCGCCCCGACGTCGGCCTCGTCGATCTCACGCTGCTGGCCGCGCACGCCCACCGTATCGCGGAGGCCATCGACATTCCGCTCATCTGCGACGCCGACACCGGCTACGGCAACGCCGTCAATGTCCGGCGCACGGTGCAGGAATTCGAAGCGGCCGGCGTCTCTGCCATCCATCTGGAAGACCAGGTTTCGCCTAAGCGCTGCGGGCATCTACCCGGCGCGCGGCCGGTGGTTTCGCTGGAGGAGCACCGCAAGAAGATCGAAGCCGCGGTGGCCGCGCGGCGCGATTCCGATTTCATCATCATCGCGCGCACCGACGCGGCCCCCGGCCTCGGTCTCGAAGAGGCCATCCGGCGCGGCCGCGAATACCGCGCCGCCGGCGCCGATGTGATCTTCGTCGAGTTGAAGCAAGCGAGCGAGGCCGAGCTCGCACGCTTGACGGCCGAGATCGACGCGCCGCACGTCATCAATGTCGAGGAGGCTGGCAAGCTCGCACATCTGAGCGCCGCCGAGCTTGAGCGTCTCGGGTTCCGCCTGGCGATCTATCCGGGGCTGGCGCGCTATGCCGCCGGTTACGCCATCCGCGACGCCTTGAGGGTCCTGCGCCGCGACGGCAACACGGCCAAGGCGCGCGACCGCATGCTGACCTTCCAGGAATACAACGACACGCTCAAGCTCCCCGACATCGAGAGTTGGGAGCGCCGCTTCCTTCCGTCTGAATAGGCTCAGAGCTTTCGCTGTCTCGACGCTGTCTCCCGGGCCGGCGTCAACTCGACCTGTGGAATGGAGTACCGCTGATGACCAAGCCGCTCACCATCGCCGTTCTGCCAGGCGATCATATCGGCCCCGAAATCGTCGATGCCGCGCTGCACGTGCTGGAGGCGGCGGGGCAGAAATACAATCTCGGCCTGACCTTCCAAGAGCACGCCGTCGGCCACCGCAGCCTGCGCGACAATGGGGTCACCATCACCGACAAGGTGGTGGCGGCGACGACGGCGGCCGACGGCATCATTTTAGGGCCGTGCGACAATGGCGGGTTCCCGCCGGTGCGGGAGGGGGGGCTCAATGTCCCCGGGGTGCTACGCAACAGGCTCGATCTCTATGCCAATCTGCGGCCCTCGAAATCCCATCCCGCCGTTCCTGACGCGCGGCCGGGGCTGGACGTCCTCGTCGTGCGCGAGAACACCGAAGGATTTTATCCGGACCGTAACATGCACGAGGGCTATGGCGAGTTTTCCCCGGTCCCGGGGGTCGCGATCGCGATGCGCCGAATTACCACGCATGCGTCGCACCGCATCGCGAAGACGGCCTTCGAATGGGCCGCGCGGCGACGCCGCAAAGTTGGCATCGTCAACAAGAAACACATTCTGCGGATGACGGACGGCCTGTTCTGCGATGAAGCCTTGAAGGTCGCGCGCCAGTGGCCGGACATCGAATGCACGATGGAAATCGTCGATGCGTTGAACGCGGATCTCTACACGCGTCCGGCGCGGCACGACGTGCTGCTGATGACCAACATGTTCGGCGACATTCTATCCAACCTGTGCGCGGCGCTTGCTGGCGGGCTCGGCCTCGGCGGCGGACTCAATGCCAGCGAGGCGCATGCCATGGCGAATGCCTCACATGGTTCGGCGCCCGATATCGCCGGCCAGAATAAGGCCAATCCCATCAGCATGATCGTGTCCGGCGCTATGCTGCTTGATTGGCTCGGCATCCGGCACAGCCGTCAGGATCTCACGGACGCGGCTGGGGATATCAACGCGGCCGTCGACCACGTGCTTGCGGACGGGAAGTTCCGCACTGCTGATGTCGGAGGAACGGCGACGACGACCGAATGCGCGCTGGAGATTGTGAAGACGATTGAGAAATACGAGCGCCCCAGTTTCCTTTGATAGTGAAGCGACCGGAACAGAATCCGCGTAATATCGAGCTACGATGCGAGGAGTTTAAAGGGATGATGCTGCAAACTAGCGATAACTTGCGCGCGAGCGTCGTTGTCGCGTCCCGCCATGACTGGACGCGCGAGGACGTGCGCGCGCTGTTCGCACTGCCGTTCCCGGAGCTGATCTTTCGCGCTGCACAAGCGCACCGGGAAAATTTCGATCCGACCGAGGTGCAGATTTCCACGCTGCTGTCGATCAAGACCGGCGGCTGCCCCGAGGATTGCGCCTACTGTCCACAGGCGGCGCAGTACGACACCGGCGTGAAGGCCGAGAAGCTGATGAGCCTCGACGCGGTGCTCACCGAGGCGCGGGCGGCCAAGGCGGCCGGCGCCTCACGCTTCTGCATGGGCGCGGCCTGGCGTTCGCCCAAGGAGCGCGACCTCGACCGGGTCTGCGCCATGGTGGAGGGCGTCAAGGCGCTGGGGCTGGAGACCTGCGTGACGCTCGGCATGCTCGAGGCCGGGCAGGCAAGGCGGCTGAGGGATTCAGGTCTCGACTATTACAATCACAACCTCGACACCTCGCCGGAATTTTACGGCGAGATCATCACCACCCGCACTTATCAGGACCGTCTCGACACGCTCGGTCATGTGCGCGAGGCCGGCATCAACGTCTGCTGCGGCGGCATCGTCGGCATGGGCGAAACGCCGGAAGACCGCGTCGGCATGATCGCGACATTGGCGTCATTGCCGGTGCATCCGGAAAGCGTGCCGATCAACATGTTGGTGCAGGTGGAAGGCACGCCGCTCGCCGGCCGCACGCCCCCTCGATCCGCTCGACTTCGTGCGCACCATCGCGGCCGCGCGCATCTGCATGCCGGCGTCGGTGGTGCGGCTCTCCGCCGGCCGCGAGGAGATGAGCGAGGAGGCGCAGGCGCTTTGCTTCCTCGCCGGCGCCAACTCCATCTTCTACGGGCCGAAGCTGCTCACCACGCCCAATCCGGGCCGTGACCGCGACATGGCGCTGCTCGACAAGCTCGGCCTGCGGCCGATGGGTTGAACCGCAACGATGATTAAGCTTACCCTGTTTGTTTGGGGCGGCCCGGCTTTAAGTATGTCATTTTACATCGAGCAAGGCCGATATGCCGTATCCGGAGTGAACGTAAGGGTGCAGCCGATTGGGGCCGGTTAAGCAGCGCCAAGGACGGCGGGGTCTATCGCACGCGGGCAAATAGCCGAAGACTGGATTTGTTCAAATGCAGATTGTTAGAATTCCCGCTCTCATAAACTGCGGCGTACGCTGCTCGACGCGGCATGAATGGCCGAAATGTTCAGCCAGTATTTGAGTGCCGATGTTTGATCGAGTCATACCTGCGTCGTGCCGGCTTAGTCGTTCAACTGGCACTATTCCTTTAAGATCTTTACTCACCCCTCGCGGAGCAGTCAGCCGTGTTGCAAATGTGAATGATAGCCATTGAGTGTACCGAAAAGATGATCCAGAAAAGATTTTAATTTTGGTCTGAAAAATTCCCTGTTCGCGCGACAAGGCTCCCTGTTCCGCCGAAATAAATCCCTGTTCTATTTTATAGGGAATTTGGCTGAAAGCCTTTGAATTTGTTCGCGTGTCAGGTTTCAGAATTTTACAAAGCAGGCGGATTTCACGAAATTCCCTGTTCTTTTCCCTGTTAGCAGGGAATTTGAGAGTGGAGACGGGTTCGACAGCAACTGCGTCCGCCACCACGCATTTCCTGCGATTGCGGAAATTTCCTGACGCGTCGCGAATTGCCGCCAATTGGCGGGTGCGCTGACGCGCGTCCCGTCTCCGCTGAGACCGTCGGATGCCGGAGGGGCCATTTTGGGCCGTCTGTCTCTTGGCCGAAATTCCGGTTTCCTGGGAAACAGAGACCGGGCCGGTGGAGACTCGGTTCGAATACAGCCGGCTTCGGCCGCAAAGAAGATGGCAGCCGATGATGCTGGTCGGGGCGATTCCCGTTTACATCGGGAAACAGCATCAATCCCGGCGTGCTCCAAAACTTCCGCGTGAGAATTGCAGCGCTAATTCAGGCGTTGGTGCAGCAAATTCCCGTATCAAGCAAAGCGGGAATTCCCCGCGACATGAGCTGCTTCGGCCCCGCAATTTGGGAAAGCGGCCGTGCGTATCGTAAAGGGGAAGATCCGGCCGGCGAGCGCCGACCGAGAGCGAGGAAGCTTTACAGTCTCGCGATCCCGAGCATCTCGTACTGCCGCGACCACTCCGCGGGCAGTTCACAGAGACGAGTGACGCCCATCCCATGCGGGAGCCGTCCTTCAACGGCGGCCCTGACCAAGTCTGGCGCAAGGAAGGCCAGCGACATTGTCATGTTGATCTTGCGGGCGCTGCAGTCCTCGTGCGCTGCGATCGCCTCAACGGTGGCGGTAGGATTATCGATAAGCTCTGCCAGCCATCTGCGCCCACGGGCAATGGAGGCCACGAGCAGCGCGCGGTTCTCCGAGCGGATAGGACGGCTGCTTTCTGGTGCTGCAGAGTGGGGAAGCAGTAGCTCGCGGCGCCGCTTGGCGGAGTACTTCTGCATGCAATACGCCGGCTGGCGCGGATGCCCGCGGTGCGCGCGTCCTTGCAGTCAATCGCATCGCTAATTATACTTTTTCGAACACCGACGAGTGTCCGCGATCATTCTCGCGTAGCGCGCCACCGCATTTTCGGAGCTTGCATGCCGCCGCCAGAGACGACGAACAGCAAAGCGGGCGGCGGCCTCCCACTCGGCAGCGTCAGCCGGCGGCAGCTCAACATCATCTTTGCAGTCGATTGCTCGGGGTCGATGGCCGGCGAGAAGATCAACTCGCTCAACATGGCCATGCGCATCGCGGAAAAAGACCTGCGCAAGGCCGCCATCGCCAACGTGGCGGTCGACGTCGTGGTGCGGGTCTTGCAATTCTCGACCGGCGCCGAATGGCACATCAAAGGGCCGGTGCCGGTGGGGGAATTCGAATGGGTGGACCTCGTCGCCGTCGGCGGCGACACCGACATGGGCTGCGCACTGGAGATGATTGCCGAGATTCTGCCCACCCTTTCCGCCACCGCGCGCCAGTTGCCGCCGCTCATCGTGCTGATATCGGACGGCTATCCGAGTGACGATTTCGAGCACGGCCGCAAGACGCTCATGAGCACGAAAGCCGGGCAGAAAGCCGTGCGCGAGGCGATCGCCATCGGGCGCGACGTCGATCTAGAGACGCTGCAGAGATTCATCGACGACCCCCGCTTCCACCCGCTCGAGGCCCATGATGCCGCGCAGATCGTCGACCACATCCGCTGGGTGAGCAGCGAGTTGTTGTCGCAGCATTCAAAAGGGACCGAGCAGCAGGCGCGGCTGCAGAAGTCGGACCAGCAAGCGCCGACGCCGCCCGCCGAGTCAGACCTGGTCTGGTAGTATTGCTCAGCCGGACGCAGCTTCGATGCGGCCCCGGAACGGGCCAAAGTCGATCAGGGCATCGTTGGCCAACACGGCGCTTTTCTGCGGCGCGACCTGCGCCGCACGCCCATCAGGCATAGTGATGATCCAGGTCTGCGTGGTCAGGTTTTTCAGGCCGATCCTGCTTGGATCGGTGGGGTGTACGTTGACCGCGCAGGCCACATCGGGCGCAAGCTCGATGCGCGCGCCGGCGCGCTGAAGCGGCACGCGCCGGCCGGGCGTGGTGGCACTGCCTTCGATAACGAGCGTGCCGACCGATCCGGCAACGGCCAAGGGAAGCGGCGGCGGCACCGCGACCGGCCGCGCCTCCTGTTGGCCGGCGGTACGGCCGGACGGGAAATCGGGGATCGCCGCTTCCGGCGCGAGCGAACGGCCGAACGGCGCCAGCTGTTCCTTGAATCCGGCGCGCTGATCGAGCGCCATCGCCTGCACGCAGACCGCCAGCAGCACCACGACCGAAAGCATGGCCATGGGCGCTTCCGTCTCCGGGCTGACGAAGGCGTCCCAGGCGCCGTGCAGCGTCGCCGCGATGCCGACCCCGAAGATCACCAGCAGGATGCTGACGCCCCATGACTGCCGGCGCGCCAGCGCCACGTAATAGGCGGCGATGGCCGCCCAGGCGCCGTGGCCGGCCATCAGATGAATCGTGCGCGGGATGGTCAGCATCAGCCCGCCCATCAGGCCGTAGCGCGACGCCATGAAGTCGCCCGCGGCCAGCCAGTCCTTTTCGGTAACCGACCCGTTACCCAGCGCGATCGGAAATCCGCCCTGAACATAGGCCGGCAGCGCATGGATCAGCGCAGAGACCGGGGCCTCGCCCAGCATCACTCTGCGTGTCAGGTACTGCCCCAATGTTTCGAACAGCACGAATCCGACGCCGCCGGCGAACGCGACGAGGACGAGCGTGGTCGCGCGGTCAAGCTTGCTCCATCCGATGATCTCCGACTTCACTGGCGCGGAAAGCACGCTGTTCGGCGTCTTGCGCAGACCCCAGACCAGCAACAGCAGAAGCAGAACCGGAACGAGCTTGGCGGTGTCTTCCGGAATGCCGATGCCGATGACGTCGTACAAGAACTTGCCGAGCCAATGGGGGAATGGCGACCCGGCGCACTCCCAGCGATCAGACGGGATCACGTGCTTCCAGAGATAGGCCCAATACCAGAACCCTTCGCGGGCGATGATGCGGACCCATCGGCAGTCTTGGTAAAGATCAAGCCGCGCCGGCGGCAAGATCGGCGACATGAACACATATTCGACAGCGATGCCGAACAGCAGCAAGACGCCCGGCACCGCCGACCGCAAGAACGTCTTCAGGCCGAACATGAAGACGACGACCAGGACGGCCGCGACCAGAAAGATGAATCTGAGGCTGTTCTGATAGCCATCAGCGCGCTGCGCGTCGTCGGGAATGAGGGCGATAAAGAGCCCGATCACCGCGGTCGTCACAATGAGGACCCAAACGGTGCGGCTACGCACGAGCGCCATCAGGCTGGCGGCGAGCCCCCGCGGCTTGCGCGGCTCTTCCATCGTCGCCCCGGGGTTCTCATGGGCCGAGAGCCTGGCGATGCCATCGGCGACGACCTCGCCGACCGACTGCGCGGTCGGCAAGGCTGATGGCGCGGATGTCTGCTCTGTCATGGCCCGGGCGCACGCATGGACAGGCTTCCGGTTCGGCGCGCCATGGCGAACGACGTGCCGAGTTGCCTCGCCGTAACGGCAAAGCCGGCACGGCGATCGAGATCGATGGCCTGGATCCCGGCCACGACCACCGCGATGCCCGCGATGAACGCAAGCAGCGCCATGGCAGGCGTCAGGCCCGGCGCATTGGCAAAGCTACTCCACACCCAATGCACAATGATGACCGCGCCGGTACCAACGGCGGCGAAGACGATGCCTCGCTTGCGGGCGCGGGCGACGACATAGCCCACGAGCGCGGCGAAAGCGGCATAGCCGAACATCGCGATCATCAGGCGCGGGATCATCTCCTTGATGCCCCTGAGATAGGCGGAGCCGCCAACAGCCTCGTCGATCAGCGGCTTCAATTGACCGAACGGCCTGCTGTTGGCCCGCATCACACGGCCCGCGCTGTCGCGCAGAGGTTTCCTGGTTATCGGGTTAACGACAATGGGACCGGAGAGGGAAATCCTGGTGGTGCCGCCGATCTTGCCAAGCCCGGCCTTCAAAACGGCCTCGTCCTTGGTGATCAGATTGACGACGCGGTGCACGACGTACTGGTCGACCACATTGCCGACCGCCACCGCCGCGCCGCCGCAAGCGACGACCATCATCAGCGTCGTCGCGCGCCCAAGGCCCGCCCAGGAAGCGAACGCCGTCTTGGCGGCATCGCCGGCCACGCGCGCCGGCAGCCGCCCCACCGCCCACACCACGACCGCAACAATGGCGAGCGGCAACAGCGCCAGCAGATCGTCCAGCACGACTTTGACGAACGGATAAGACGCGCCCACGGCATTGGGCCAGAAGCGCGCGCTCACCAGGCTGTAGTTCAGAAAAAACCCGAACAGCAAGATGAAAACCGACTCGCCCGACCGCAGAAAAACCTTCGTCGCAAACAGGAAGACGACGACGATCATGCCGACGATCATGTAGAACGTGTAGGAAAACGAATGATTGTTGAACAGCAGCGTTAGCAACATCGCCAGCGCGATGAAGATCCAAAACGTGCGGCTGGCGCCGAGCTGCAGGCGGGAGGAGAGCCAGGGCATGACCTGGCTTCGAGTCAAAAGATTCGGGTCGATACCCTTCGATGACGGCGGCATTGGCCTGCACCCCGCTCAGCCCCGGCGACATTATCGGTGCCACCGGACCGCTCCGCAACAGCGTCGCGGTCAATTCCGCCCCGAACCCGCCGGGGCGCCGCCTTTGTGACAGCCACCCGCAGTTGCGCCGTCTCGCGACCTGATACCCGAAACCACCGCGGCCAGACGGCGCGGACGGCCTAACCTTGGGGGGCGTGACGCGAGGCCACGATCAGACTGATGTCGTCGCCGCTGCCGGCCTGGCTCACCTGATCGAGCCATTCTTCCAACTCGCGCGACACCGCCTCCACCGTATCCCAGCTCAGCCGCTCGGTCATGGTCTTGATTTGCGCCGCCGCCAGCGCGTCGTCGCGGAACGACTTGCTGTAGCCGTCGGTGGAAACGACGATGGCCGCAAGCCGACCAAGCTCATCGCGGTCGAAGGCGCGCGCCTCGATGACGTCGAGGGCATTGGGCATGCACAGCGAATAGGTGGCCTCGTCGGGAAACACCGGCGGCGTCAGCGCCGCCGCGACCGCGCCGTCGCTGCCGACCAGGTAGATGGTGCCGTCACCGATCTGGATGGCGAAGCCGGTCCCGTTATGGACGCAGACCGCGAGCAGCGTCGTGCCGTAGGCGGCGGCGGAATCGAGGCTTTCGGCGGCGAGCGCACGGGCTTCGTCCGCCCGCAGCGGATATTCCGCGAGATCGGTCTGCACCGCCCGCTGCCACCGGGCAAGCAGCCCCGCCTGCAGCGCAGGCATGTCCGGTGTCGCGGCCGTACCATCGGCTTGATCCATCAGGCTTCGCAACTCGTCGACCGCGATGGCGACGGCCAATTGCGCGCCGCGATCGCTGCGCGAATGCACCGCGGCGCCGTGGCCGTCGGCGACCGCCATGACGAACAAATCCCCCGCGTCCCCACGAAACCACTGCGCGGCATCCTGATTGGGCAGCGCCTGGCTGATATGACTCGCGCCACGCACCGATGCGCCGGCGATCTGCCACGTTCCCTGCGATGCTCCCGCGCGCGTCATGTCGCCTGCGTCAATCCAGAACGGTTCCGACGGCGGACCCGAAATCGATTTGAATGCCTTCCAGCAGCGTGACCGCGCGTCCGGGCGGCACCACCACCGAGCGGCCCGACCGCTCTTCGGCGCGCCATTCCCTGTCGCTGAGGTTGCGCAACCCCTCGAGGCCGGTCGGGCTCTTGGCCAATTCGCCGACCGTGCGATCCTCGCCGAGGCCGACCGCGCCCACTTGCGAGGCCAGCAGTTTGGCGGTCGGGGTCAGCACGACACGGTTGCCGGCAATTGCCAGGCGATGCGTCGGCGGCAGCGCCGATCCGCACAGGCTGCAGCCACAATTGCCGTCCGCCGTGGCGCCGGTGGCGCTGACCACGGTGTCAAATTGCGTGGGGCAGCCGCATGTCACCGCGGTGTTACGTACCACGGCTAACATCGGATACCATTCCGACGGCAAGGCGCGGCTGCGCGGCGATTTCAGGCCCGCGGTGAACGTGCGGGTGAACAGTTCGCGCAGGCCAGGCGGCAGCGTATTCCAGATTGCGATCTGGCGGTCGTGCACGCCCGGCATCGCGGCATTGCGCGCATCCTGCGGGTCGAAGATGAAGCATGGATCGGCGCCCAGCAGCCGTTGCCAGTCGGCCGCGTCGGGATATTCGATTTCGTATTCGGCGCGTCCCAACAACGGGTGTCCGTCCGTCAGAAGATAAAACAGCAATACGGCGAGAGAGAACAGATCGGTGTCGGCCGACGGCGCCGCCTGCCCGCGCACCAGTTCCGGCGCCATGAACAGAAGCGTCCCCACCGAGGGCGAGGGCGTCCCGTTCACGTCAATGTTATCGTTGTCGCACACGCGTACGGCGAACGAGCTCGGGTCGATCAGGAAGGAGCCGAGATTGATGTCGCGGTAGCAAAACCCGCTGGCGTGCAGCTTGAGAAAGCATTCGACGATCTGGATGGCGTATTGGGCCCTGCAACGCAGGTCGACGCGCGCACTGGCGGCCTCGCCGGACGGCGCGAACAGCGTATAGAGCCCGCAAAACCCCTGCGACGCCAGCGGCATGAGATAGCCAAACCCGCGACCGTCCTGGTCGGTGACCAGTTCGACCGGCCACAGAAAGCGGGGATCCGGGCTGCCGCGGTCGATCATGATGGGAATGCGCCGACGCAGATCCTGATCCGCCATGCCCGGCCGGTACCATTTCAACGCGTAAACGTGGCTGCCGACCTTCGCCGCGTAGACGACCCCCTGGCCGCCCTCGCCGACCATGTGATCGATTACACAACCGACGTCGGCCCCAGGTACCTTCAAGCGGGCGCCCGGCGACAACTGCGTTCCTGCCATCTTCACCCCTACTTAGCTGTTGGTCGGCAAAGACCGTTCAGCTAAGATTTGCCTTCCGAAAGCAACCGTCAAACGTGCACCGGATTAGAATGCCGGCGCGGAGGTGCGAATTCAATCGCGTATTTAGGAGGCGCGCGCGGGCGAATGGCCTCACTCGAAAAAATCGAATGCGCGTAGACCAAGGCCATGGACCGCCAACTCATCGATAGCATCGCTGCGAGTCTGAAGGAGCTTGCCGCACGCGGCGGTGAAGCCGCGCTCTCCGACGACCGCCGCGTGCGCGGCAAGCTTGCCGACAGCCACCCCCACGAGATCGCCGCGCGCAACATCGTGGTCGAAGCGCTCAAGCTCGGCGTACCCGACCGGCTGAAGGAGACCAATCCGGAGCTGATGACCTCCGCCGTCAGGCGGGAGTCCGGCAAGCTGCGCCAGCAGTTCGGCGTCGATCCCGCCTTTGCCCATGGCGCCGTGATGGCGTGGGCGCTCGCCCTTGGCCTGTCGGTCAACGAGGCGCAGGACCAGGGGTCCGGCATCAAGAGCAAAAACCGCATCGCCCGATGGTCGCAGAGCCTGGTGTTCAGCGACGGCCTCGATGCAAAGCGCCGGCTTCCGGCGCCGAAGACGATGGCCATCGTCGGCGTGGTCGCCCTGATCGTCCTCGGCGGCGCCGCCTATTGGCTGCTGCCACGAACCCTCACGGTCGCGGAACTGGAGCAGCGAAACGCCGACGCCTTGACCGCCGTCAAGGATCATCAGTACGCCAAGGCCCTGGATCTGGCGTTGCCGAGGGCGAAGGACGGCGACCAGGTCGCGCAATACATTGTCGCGACGATCTACGATCGCGGCGGCTTCGGGCTGACAAAGAACACCGCCACCGCGATACAGTGGTACGAGCAATCGGCAAAACAGAACTATGCCAAGGCGCAATACGGGCTCGGCTCACTGCTGGAGAGCCGCGGGACGCAGCCCGACTTTGCGCCGGCGTATCATTGGCTCGATCTCGCCGCCAAGCAGGGCAACCGCGACGCCATCACCTTGCTCGGCTACATGACGGAAAAAGGCGAAGGGACGGCGAAGGATTTAAAGGCCGCGGCCGAGCTTTACCTGAAGGCCGCCAAGCTGGGCGACCCGGCGGCGCAATTCAACATCGCCTTGTGTTACCAGTACGGCCGCGGCGTGAAGGCGGACGAGCGCGAAGCGTTTCGCTGGTCCCAGCAAGCCGCGAAGAACGGTCACGCGCGCGCCCTGAACCAGACCGGCTACTTCTATGAGAGGGGGATCGGCGTCAAAAGTGACACCAAGGCCGCCCTGCAGAACTATCGCCAGGCGGCGGACAAAGGCGATGCCGTCGGGCAATACAATCTCGGCCGCATGTTGGCGCACGGAGTCGGCATCGACCGCAAACCGACCGAGGCGGTCGGATGGTATCGCAAGGCAGCCGCGCAGGGCGTTGTCGCGGCGGAACGTGAACTCGGCATCGCGCTGATCAACGGCCTCGGCACCGCGCGCAACGAACAGGAAGGACTCACATGGCTGAAGCGGGCGTCCGCGCGCGGCGACCGCGAAGCCGGCAGATATCTCACCGAGTACGAGGCCAAGAAGCGCAAGCCTGACCCGCGCACCGAACCAAGGTCGGCAACCGAGCTCAATCCCCCGACTACCGATCCGAACACGTGGCCGATTGGGTCGAACACGGCGATCTACCAACAGACCAGCGGCTTGTTTTGCCGGTCCGGCTGGGCGTCGATCTCGGGAGCCCCTAAAAAACCCGGATACGACGATTGCCTGCGTTCCACATTGCCGAAATACAAGTTTTCCGCGCTGCAGGGAGATAAACTCGGCATACCAAATTTCGCGGCCAATGCGCCGCCCGTGCGAACCAATCCGAACATTCTCATTTCGTCGTTCACATTCTCGCAATGCCCAACCGAAGCCTTCGTGCAGGCAACGCTCCCTCAAAACAAAGATTTTTTCAAACTGACCTATTGCTTTTCTCTGCTTCGCACCGCGGCAAGCGCGGCGACCGCCGTGACCGGGGCCATCGTCAAAGAAATGTTCGTTGCCGTGCGGCCGGCAGCGCGATGCGCTTCGCCGAACGAGGTCAGCCTGCCCGTTGCCGGCGTCTGCCTGGTAGATCCGCCGGACAAGAAAATGGCAACCGGCTGGAGCGCGACCGCCGCAGGCCGCAAGTTCACCATAAGCCGGTCAAAATATCTCATCGTCGGCACGCGCACCGGCTTCCTAAACAGCAGAAGCAAGTGTCCCCCGCCTACCGTTTTCGAAAACTATTATTATTGCCTGGTCGCACCGTAGTCCTATCGTTTCGAGCGCCCCGCGAGCTGCTTGTCCGCCGCACCGTCCGGCCACGGACAGACGCCGACGGTCTGGGCGGGCTTGAGCGGCCCCACAGGCTTGGCGATGGCGGCGTAGTCCTGGCTTGACGGCGGGTAGCGCAGCACGCCCTCGCCGACGGTGCCGTGCGGCCCATGAGCCGGCAACCGCAGCACGATACTGCGGTCCGCTTCCATGGTCGCGCTGCCGAAGGGCGCGCAAGGCGGGCGCGCAACGCCCGCGCGCACCGCGGCCAACAGGCCGGCAACCGCGAGCGCCACGACCAGGCAAGGCGCGCTTGTCGCCGTCATGGAAAAACACGATCGGGCTTGACGTCTTGGGTGTAGACCAACGGCGGGGGCGGTGATCGGAAGTAATCGGAATAGATGGTAACCCCTGGGGTGAGCGGGATCTCGCTGATTTCGAAACGAGAGAAGCGGCAGGTCGCGCCGGCCTTGTCGACGGATTGGCAATAAAGTCCGATCTTGTCTGCCGAACCGATCTGCGGCACCGGCAAATGGGTGACCATCAATCCGTTGATCAGCAGGTACGCATTGAAGCCTTCGTCGACAATCTCGAGCCGGTTCAAAGCCCCGTCGGCGGTCTCGATGGCGCTGGCGTTCGTCCAATTTACGAGGGAAATGAACTTGCCGTCCTTCCGTCGAAAAACGGCGAATCGGCCGGCCCCATCGATCAGGAAGTTATAGTACTCGTCCGTGTCCTTGACCCAGAACATCGGGCCACCGGAGTGGTTCTTTCCGACTGGTGACGGCAGCGTCAGTTCCGCGCGGATCAATGCGCGCGGAGAGAAGCTGCGCTCCCGCACGTCCGTATTCATTCGAAAATGGGCCCTTTCGGGGTCGGACGAAAATTCCATGACGCCGTCTTTGACGAAACCGGTCTTGTTGGGTGAACCCCAGCCCGGCTCCATCGCGTGAAAATCGTCGGAATAGACGACGGTGCCGGTCAGCGGCGGCGCCACCGCGACCGCCAACCGGGTGAAGCGACAGGTTCTCTGGGCGGCGGCCGTCGATTCACAGTATAACCCGACACGATCGCCGGGGACGGTCACCGACGCGGAGGCATCGCCGACCGGCGATCCATTGATCGTGAAATAGGCTTTGTCGCCTCGATCGACAACTTCAAGTCGATTGGGTGTTCCTTTGCCGGTCTTGACGGCGCTGGATTTCCTCCATCCGATGACGGCCTCGAATTTGCCGACCCGGTGTCGAAATACCGAGAATTGGCCTTCACCATTAACCAGGAAAAGATAGAAATCTGCAGAACCGTCGCCCCAAAACATGAGTCCGCCGGAGCTTTTCGTCTCGATCAGAATGACATATGTGTTGATTACGGCGTTCTGGGTAATACGACGATAATGCAGATTCGAATTGAACTGACGGTAGCTGCTGTGGGGATTAGGCACCATCTGCAGTGTGCCGTCCTTGACGAAAAAGCGTGGGCTGGAAACGCCCCATTCCGATGACATGGCTTTAAAGTCGTCGAAATAGATCGACGTTCCGGGAACGGTCAAATAATTGTCCGCAGCCCGGCTTGCGGTGGTGAAGGCCGTCGTCAGTAGCGCGAGCGCGACGGTCAGAAGTGCGATTGAACGATAACGGCCTCTCTTCATTCAATTCCCCTCCACCGCCGGCGCTATCGTCATCCCGGGCAGACCGCCGGCCGGCGCAGTCTAGCAGTCACGTCGCCTTTCTGGGAACACCAGCGCCGCGGAACCGGTGGTGCGCCTCAGCCCGCACGATCTCGATGACCGCGATGTTATTGGGCGCGCTCCCGTTATCCGACGGCCGCGCCACATGGGCACTCGGGTCGCGGTCAGGTAGAGCGGCGGCGCCTGTTGAAGGTCTCGCCCCACAACCGATCGGCCACGTGGCAAGCGAACTCCAGCGGCTCGCCTTCGCCGGAGAAACCAGGCTTGCGGGGCGGGCATCGCACTAAGCCCTTCGGCGTCGCCAACACAGGCGGCGACGCGGTCCAGAACAGAAACTCCAGTGTGATGTCGCATTCAGGGGAGGGAAGCTCGACCGTCTCCGTCATTTCGTTCTCTCCCCGCCGGCCACGACCGACAGCCCGTCGAAATTGATGCAAGCCGCGGGAGGTCGAGACCTTCTGCGACAAGCGACGCGGCCATTTCACTTCGGCCGCTTGCCGAAGCCCTGCCGGACATTTTGTCGAAGCGCCTGCCGAACATTTTATCGATGAGCGTCACGGCCATACTCAAGACCATGCCGACCACCGCCGCCGCCAGCAGTATCAAGAAGGCGTTGCCGCTGCTCATCCAGAACGCACCGATGAACGCTTGGCCCCAGATGAAGACGCCGGGGGAAAGCGGCGAGAACGCAGCCAAGCTCGCAAATCCCGCGCACCCCAGAAGCTACCCGAACGCCCAGCCGAGCGCCACCTCGGCTGGGCGGTTATAAAAGATCCAGCCAGCGACAAACGGCAAGAACGGGGAGAACATGAACACCTTGCTGAAGAGCGGGCTCGCCTTAAGGGAAAACCCCGCATCGTAGTATCCCTGTGCCAAATCTTGGTAACCAAAGCCGACGGCGGTGAGTATTGCCACGGCAGCAATGCGCAACAGGCTCTTCGCGATATTTTACTTTGTCCAAGTCTGCCCGACGTTGAGATCGACGGCAGCGGGTACTGAACCATCCGGTTTCTCTCGGTGGCTACGAGAGGTGTTTCCAACTTTTTCGATCTTGCTCATTGAACTCTTCCTGTGCATCCTATCCGGTACTGTTAGGACGAACGTGTTCGGCATCTTCCCTCAGGTGCCGCCAAGATCGCGACTTGTTGCCATTCTGCCGGCCCTGCCGGCCGCCTTGCTTGTTCCGCCGATTGCTTCGACAGGCCCCCAGGGGACGCCTGTAGACCGCCATCGGGTCGTCGATCCGAGCCGGGCGCGATGACCGGCGCAGATCAACCCTCATCCCGTCGCTCCAAAATACTCGATTGTCCGACGTTACAAAAGAAGGGCCGGCCTGAACGGAGCTCTGCTGGCGTTGCTTGGCTGCTAATCCTGCCCTTTGGCCCCTGATAGCAGGGATTTCTGGCCTAGAGACGCGTTCGATCAGGACTACGTCCGCCACCACGCGTTCCTTCAGACGCAGAGATTTCCTGGCGCGCGGCGGCTTGCCGCCTATGTGTACCGAAAACCTCATCCGTATTGCTAGGCAGCCACAATCACGTAATTTCACCGGATCATATTCGCTCTGTGCTGCTTCGTCCTGGCCGTTCTGGCCTCGCCATTCAAGTCGAAAGGCCGGCTTGAGGCGGAGAATGCGGTTCTCCGACATCAGTTGCTCGTTTTGCGGCGTAAGGTGCATGGGCGGGTTCGGTTGACGAAGAGCGACCGCCGGTTTTTGATCCAGCTATATCGCTGGTTTCCGTCGATCCTACAGGTCCTCACGATCGTACACCCTGACACACTCGCGCGGTGGCACCGAGCGGGCTTTCGCTGTTACTGGCGTTGGAAGTCGCGCTCTCGGGGTAGGGCGACCACAGATCGAGCCGGATCTGCGAACATTGATCCGACAGATGAGCGTGGAAAACCCGCTTGGGGCGCGCCGCGCATCCACGGTGAACCGCTGAAGCTCGGGTATGAGGTCGCCCAGTCCACTGTTGCCAAGTACATGGCCAAGCGAAGGGGACCTCCAAGTCAGGGATGGCGCACATCCCTTCGGAACCACGCTCCAGATATTGCGGCCATGGACTTGTTTGTCGTTCCGACCATCGGCTTCGACCTGCTTTATGCCGTCGTCATCGTCCGTCTGGGCCGTTGAGAGCTGGTCTGGATCAACGTCACAGCAAACCCGACGGCTGAATGGATTGCACGCCAGCTAACCGAAGCTTTCCCCCGGCAGCATGTGCCGCGCTACCTCATTCGCGATCGGGATCGGATCTACGGCACCATCGTCACACGACGATTGCGCGCCATGGGCATCCGGGACAAGCCCACGGCGGCGACCTCGCCTTGGCAGAATGGCTTTGCCGGACGGCTGATCGGATCGATCCGGCGCGAGTGCGTAGAACATTTCATTGTCTTCGGCGAGGCACATCTGCGCCGGATTCTGCGAGCCTACGCGCGCTATTATAATAACATCAGAACGCATCGATCATTGGACAAGGATGCGCCGGTCTCTCGCTCTGTTCAGCGGACTGGAATCATAAATTCACGTCCTATCCTTGGCGGACTTCACCACCACTATGTCCGTGTTTAGTTTCTCGGTACACGGCGGGGCAGGCGCCGCAGGCCATCACCCTCACCCTTGCAGGAGATGTGCGGCATCGGCGTCGTGCACTTCGAGCTTCCAGCCGCCGCGCCAACGCTTCCAGAGCAGCCCGACACCGAAGATCGCCAGGCACACCGCCGCGATCGGCCGGACCCAGCCGCCCATGAGGAAGAGCGGCACCGACAGCGCGATGGCGAGCGCGGGCGCGTAGCCCAGCGTCCATTTGCGCCGGCCACGCGCGCGCTGGAACCACGGATAGATCAAGGAAAACACGGACAGGATAACAAAGAACAGCGACCAGTGCCGGGTCACGAACAAGCTGAGGTCGTTGCTGGTGGCGAGCGAACGCGAGAGGTTGACCTCCGCCACCGGCCCCAGCACGACGCCGAGGATCATCGGCGTCAATGGGAACCCTAGCCGGACCATCACGTAACCGACCACGCCGAAGATGAGCAGCGTCCACAGATCGAAGCCGACATTGTGCAACGAAAAGACGCCGATGGCGCAGTAGACCAGGATGACCGCGGCGAGCACGTAGAGCGGCACCCGCATGATCAGCACGAACAGCCGCAGCGAAAACGACTGACAGGCCACCATGATGAAATGCGCGAGGAAGAAGGCGACGATAATGCCATAGGCGAGCTGCGGCTGCGTGCTGATGAAGGTCGGGCTCGGCGCGATATCGTGGACAAGCAGCGCCCCCAGCATGACCGCGGTGACGGCGTCGCCGGGGATGCCGAGGGCCATCATGGTGATGAGCGCACCGCCGGCGGTCGCGTTGTTGGCCGACTCCGACGCAATGATGCCGTCGGGAATGCCGGTGCCGAATTTCTCCGGGTGCTTGGAAGACTTCTTCGCCTGATCGTAGGCAAGAATATTCGAGATCGATGAACCCGCCGCCGGCAGCACGCCGACAAAAACGCCGATCAGGGAGGATCGCGCCCAGATACCCCAGCGTTGGAAGATTGCCTTGATCGCGGCGAGGTGCTCGATTTTGACGCTGGCGGCGCCGCGCGCGGACAACGCTTCGGTGGCCGACGCCGGGTCGCGTATGTCGGACATCAATTGGCTGAAGGCGAACAGCCCGACCAGCACGGGCAGAAACGCGAAGCCTTGCTCGAGCGCGTCGACGCCGAAGGTAAAGCGGGCGACGCCATTGATCTGATCCTCGCCGAAACAGGCGACCAGGATGCCGAACACGCCGGCGATGAGGCCCTTGAGCAGATCCTCATCCGACAGGCTGGCGGCGATGGTCAGCGCAAATGCGACCAGCGAGAAGAAATCCCATGGCCCGAACTCGAGCCCGATGCGGGCAAGCTGCGGCGCCAGGACCGACAGCAGGACAGCGCTCATCAGTCCGCCAAAGAAGGACGACCACACGCCGATGCCGAGCGCGAAGCCCGGCCTGCCGGCGCGCGCCATCGTGAAACCGTCGAAGGTGGTGGCCACTGACGAGGGCGTGCCTGGAATGCCGGTCAGGATCGCCGACATCAGCCCCCCCGAAAGGCCGCCGACATAGACACCGAGCATGGTCGACAGGCCTTCGATCGGCGGCATGCCGAAGGTGAAGGGTAGCGTCAACACGATCGCCATGGCGATGGTGAAGCCGGGAATGGCGCCGGCGATCAGGCCGGCGACGACGCCGACCGTCATCAGGAGCAAGTTCTTGAGTTCAAAGACCGCGCTGAACGCCGCAATCACGTGATCCAGATGCTGCATCGCTCAATCGCCACGCTAGATGTGAATGAGACTCCCGGACGGCAGAATGACGCCGATGGCATAGGTGAAGATGAGCCACATGAAGCCGACCGAGCCGATGGCGATCGCGGCGTGACGCAATTGCGCGCGCGGCGAGCGCTCGCCGACGGCGGCCTGCACCAGCCAGACGAACAGCGTGCCGCCGACCAGCATGCCGAGATAAGGCATGGTCACGAGAAAGGCCAAGAACAGCCCGTAGCACCACAGCGGATTGCGATAGTGGACAAGCCACGCACCAAACGACCGTTCGGCGTCGGCGCCCGGTCCTTGGCGCAGCGACCTGACGAGATAAACGGCGCATAGCGCGAAGAAGATGACCAGGACAAAGCGCGGCCACACGCTGGAAGCCAAGGTCGAATAGGGCGTGCGCCGCCATTCGAAGGTGTCCCAGAAGAGCACCCCGCCGCCGAGCAACAGCACCGCTGCAACGATGGAATCAAGATTGAGACGCCGCACGCACCCGCTCCTCCGACCGATCGACGGGCGGCCGGCCCGGCGTAAATGCCGTTGCCCGCCGCTCGTGTGCTTTCCGCCGCGTTATTTTTTCTTGTACATCCCGATCGATATCGCCAGCTTCTCGTACTGGGTGTACGACTTCTTGAGGAAGGTGGTATATTCCGCCGGCCCGCGGAACACGACTGAGGTGCCCTTCTTGCCGAGCGCATCCTCGACCGTCTTGCTTTCGGCGGCCTTCTTGATAATCCCTTCCCAATACTTGATGACGTCGGGCTTGGTGCCCTTGGGCGCCACGATGCCGCGCGTAAGCCCGTAGACGACGTCGACACCCTGCTCCTTGAGCGTTGGCAGATCAGGCGCCAGCGGATCGCGCTTTTCCGACGCGATGCCGAGGCCTTTGAGCGAGCCTTCCTTCATGTACTGCTTGGCGGTCAGGATGTTCATGTCGCCGACCTGGATATTCTTGGCCAGCAGCGCGGTCAGACGCTGACGGGTGCCTTCATACGGAACATATTTCAGCTTGATGTGCGCTGCATCCTCGATCAACAGGAAGATGAACTGACTGGTCGAGCCGAGCGTCACGCCGGCGGTGATGGTGCCGGGCGCTTTTTTGGCGGCGGCAACGAACTCTTTCATATTGTTGAAAGTCGTGGCGGCATTGGCGCCGACCACCTCGGGCGTATAGGCGACGGTGGCGATCGGATCGAAGGCGTCCCAGGTGAAGTTCACGCGGCCAGCGAGATAGCTGATGATCGCGCTGTCGTGCATCCCGAACAGGGTGCAGCCGTCGGGCGCCGCGGCCTTCGCGTCTTTCGCGCCCTTGTTGCCGCCCTGGCCCCCCACGTTGACAACTTGCAAGCGCGGCTTGGCGCCTTCCTTGTTGGCCTCGTCGGCGAGCAGGCGGAAGATGATGTCGGTGTCGCCGCCGGCGCCCCATGGCACGATCAGCTTGGCCGTGCTGCAGGGCAATTCGAGGGCTTGCGCGGGCGCAACGGCCAGCGTCGCCAGCGCGGAAAAAGCGGTCGCAATCGTAAGGAGCGGAATTCGGTAACGCATCGGTCAACCTCCGTAGTTGATAAAATGCAGGATATCCTAACAGTTTGCGTCCTGCCCAGGGGATTTTCTCGGGAGTTTCGAGTGCATTAAGTCGGGGCATCGGCTCCCGCCCGAGTCGCCTACCCAATCGATGTGGCCGGTCTTGAACTGCCGGAGCTGCGGATCTTGACCGGAAAATTTGGCCGCTTCTTCTATAAAGAATACTCAGTACGAAAATACTCGTAGAAAAATAAGGACTCATCTTTGAAAGGAAGGGTCGAAATTCCACAACACGTTGGCAAATCCGGCAGGTGCTCGCCATTCCAAGGTGTGCATTCAGAAATTCAACACCGGTGATCAAGGGCACAAACAGGGGTACTTACCCGTTTGCACTCACAGCGCAGGACGCGCGAATTGTGAGTCTTTATGTCGTCGAACCATTTCCCCTCGCAGATGTCGGGCGTGCCGCCACTCCGCCCGCAAACGCTACGCTGTGGCGTGCGTTTGCCAAAGCTAGGCGGCGCTGGCGGCTCTTCGCGTTCCTCGCCCGAGGGCGAGGAGCTTCGGGTTGGCTGCACGTTTGCAAATCGTCACCATGGCACGCAGCGAACTGGCGCCGGAGAAGCGAGCACCGTTCTTCGCCCATGTTGGCGAGTTTCCGAACTTCGCAACGGACGCCTTCGCGCCGTTGCTATCGGAGGCTCGAAAATTCAGGACGCATTTCTGCCTAGCAGCGCAATATCTCGATCAGACAGCGCATCAAGTCCAGGCAGCGGTCCTCGGCAACGCAGGCACGCTCATGGTGTTTCGGGTATCAGCGGCAGATACGGAATTGCTCGCGCCGGAATTCCACCCGTTGCCGGCACCCGAGCTCGCCGACCAACCGCCATTCCGGGGCATGGCTCCGCCGGGCTGACACGGATCACCGGACCGTGTTTCTGCACCCGCCCCGCTATGCATCTCGCAACAGGCGCGACCGCATCATAGCGCAAAGTCGGCGCAAACTTCGGCCGACCACGGGCCGTGGTCGAGCGGCAAGCCCTGTGATGGGGCGAAGCTAATAGATTGTTGTGGTAAACCTACGTTGATAGAGTCCACCGAAACGATCTGTCTTCCCCGAGGGATCAATGCGATATCCGGCGTAACTCCGTCAGGCAGTGTCCGTTGTCGGTGCTGCCCTGTACATTTTGGCCCGGTGCGCGGCTCGCCGGCACCCAAACTAGGGGCGCACCAGAGTTCTTGACGGAGGCGGGGCGCTGACTTTTTCGAGGCGTTCTGGGGTAGATTCCGCCTCCGCAAACCCTGCCCGGATGACCTCCTCACGTTTGTGGCGAAGATGCGTTCGCAAAATATGCGCCAACGCAATGCCGTCGCGGCGAAGGAGGGCGTTGAGAATGGCCTCGTGTTCATGAACTGCGATGGCCCAACTCGCGGGCGTCATCGGCGTGACGTAGCGAGCTCGACGGATTCTGGCAGTCACAGATTCATAGAGGGTTGATAGTACCGGGTTGCGAGCTGCACGGACGATGGCTTCGTGGATCTGGCGGTTGCAGCGGTAATATTGGATGAGGTCGCCACGCTTATGATGCCCGACCATCTCATGATGGGCGGCACTGATCTCCGCGCATTCGGTGTCGCTTATGCGTTCGCAGGCCAAGTCTCCGGCGAGGGCCTCCAGCCCCTGACATACCTCGAACAGGTGCTGGACATCCTGGCTGGTGAGCTTGGCGACGCGTGAGCCGCGGTGCGGCAGCAGTACGACCAGACCATCGGCGGCCAGAACTTTCAGCGCTTCGCGCAGGGGAGTGCGCGAAATATCGAGCCTGGTGCAGAGCTCGCGCTCCGGTATGCGCGCGCCCGGCGGAATTTCGGCTTCGAGCAGAATCTCGCGGAGACGGCTGACCACCTCTTCGTGAAGCATATGTCGTAGAATGAATGCAAAAGCAGCGAAATTCAAGAAAATTCGTCGGATTCGTGTTGCATTACAGGCCATTCTGAATGCAGAATTGTGTAGCGAGGAAGGATCGAGCGGCATGGACGAGAGCGTTTCGGGCGCCAAGGACGGCAAGGACCTCCTGTTTGAGGTAAGGGACGGCGTCGGTTGGATCACCTTCAACCGCCCGCAGGCGCGCAACGCCTTCACCTTCGCGATGTACGAGCGACTGGCGGAGATCTGCCGGCAGGCCGATGAAGACCGCGCCATCAAAGTGGTGGTGTTTCAGGGCGCGGGTGACAAGGCCTTTGCAGCAGGCACGGACATCAACCAGTTCCGAGCCTTCGAGACGCCGGAGCATGCGATCGACTACGAGTCTCGCATTGACCGCGTCCTGACGGGGTTGGAGCGATGCCGGGTGCCGACGATTGCCGCGATCAACGGTGCCTGCACCGGCGGCGGCGCCGGCATCGCCGCTTGCTGCGATATGCGCATTGGCACCAAATCCACACGCATCGGGTTCCCGATCGCGCGCACGCTGGGCAACTGCCTGTCGATGTCGAACCTCAGTCGGCTCGCGGCCCTGATCGGACCGGCACGCGTGAAAGACTTGATCTTCACCGCGCGCCTTATCGGCGCGGAAGAGGCGGCGCAGGTTGGCCTGCTTAATGAGGTCGTCGAGGACGGCGCGGCCTTGCAACAGCGGGCCGACGAACTGGCCAGGCTGATCGCGGGCAATGCGCCGCTGACATTGAGTTCCACCAAACAGGCTCTGGCGCGGCTGCAACGACGCCTGGACACAGAAGCCGACGACCTGATTCTGATGTGCTACATGAGCCACGATTTCCGCGAAGGGCTGGACGCGTTCCTCAACAAGCGCGCGCCGCAGTGGACCGGCGAGTAACGAATGCCCTCCGCTCAATCCAACCGTCCAATTGGTCCGCTCGCCGGCCTCAAAGTGGTCGATCTGACTCATGTCATGGCGGGCCCGACCTGCACATTGATGCTGGCCGACATGGGCGCCGACGTCATCAAGATTGAGAAGACGCCGGTCGGCGACGATACACGCATCACGGTGCCGCCGAAGATCGGCGACGAGGCTGCCGCCTTCCTGATGATGAACCGCAACAAGCGTGGCATCGTGCTCGATCTCAAGACCGAGGGCGGCAAGCAAATCCTGCGACGTCTGATCGACGCCGCCGACGTTCTGGTGGAAAATTTCGGGCCAGGTGTGATGGAACGGCTTGGCTTCGGCTACGAGGATTTGCATAAGGACCATCCGGCGTTGATCTACTGCTCGCTGTCCGGCTTCGGCCGTACCGGCCCTTACAAGGACCGCCGCGGGTTCGATCTCATCGCGCAGGCGATGAGCGGGATCATGAGCTTCACCGGCGAACGGCCGGATGGTCCGCCGGTAAAGTGCGGCGCGCCGCTGTCGGACATCACCGCCGGTCTGCTCGCCGCCATGGGGATCCTGGCTGCCTACGCGTACCGGCTGAAGACGGGACAAGGGCAGCGGGTCGAGACGTCGCTGTTCGAAGCAGCCCTGGTGCAAACTTATTGGCAATCGGCTATCGCGCTTGCGACCGGGGTGGCGCCGCGCGCCATGGGCTCGGCCCATCCGCTCAATGCGCCGTATCAGGCGTTCGAAGCCGCCGATGGCTGGATCGTGGTCGGCGGCGCCAACCAGACGAACTGGTTGCGCACGCTCGACGCGCTTGGCCTTGCCGAACTCGCCGACGATCCCCGGTTTCGTACCGGTGCAGACCGCATGGCGCATTTGAAAGAACTGGAAGTCACGCTGAGCGTGCGCTTCAAGACAAAGCCCGCAAAGCACTGGCTCGATGTCCTGGAGGCGAAAGGCGTCCCGTGCGGACCGGTGAACGACATCCTGCAGGCATTGTCCGATCCGCAGACCTTAGCGCGCGAGATGGTAACTGAGGTCGACCATTCGACGCTAGGTCCGGTAAAGACGCTCGGCCTGCCGATCAAGTTCTCCGACACGCCTGGCAAAGTCTGCACCGGCGCCCCACTCTACGGGGAGCACACCCGCGAAGTGTTGCGCGAATATGGCTTCGACGACCGGCGGATCGATGACTTCGAAAACGAGGGTGCGATCGTCACGCTGGCCTCGGGTGGGGACACTGAATTACCAGCGCACCGTCGCGCCAGCGTGAAAGGGGCATGACGCGGCAGAAAGCTCAAGAGTGAAGACAAGAACGACTATAACGTTCAAACATTGAGGGAGGATCGAGATGAAGTACGTCAAGACGCTGCTGACGCTGGCGTTCGCGACAGTCATCGCCGGCACGGCGAGCGCAAGAGAGATCAAGCTGGGTCACGTGGCCGCTCCCGGCTCGCTCATCGCCAAGACCAGCAACGAGTTTGCGCGCCGCGCCAACGCCGAGCTCGCCAAGATCGGAAGCAAGGACAAAGTCGTCGTTTACGGGTCCAGCCAGCTCGGCAAGGATGCCGAGATGATGAAGAAGCTCAAGCTCGGCACGATCGACCTCTCGGTGCCTTCGACGGTGATGTCGTCGCAGGTTCCTCAATTCGGCCTGTTCGAGATGCCGTATCTGGTCAAGGATCGCGCGCACATGGCGCGCATTCGCGACAAGATATTGTTCCCGAAAATGGAGCCACTGGTCGAAAAGGCCGGCTATCGCATCCTCGGCGTCTGGGAAAACGGCTTCCGCCAGATCACCAACAACGTGCGGCCGATCTATAAGCCATCGGACCTTCGGGGCATCAAGTTGCGCGTGCCGAAGGGCGAATGGCGGGTAAAAATGTTCAAAGCCTATGGCGCCAACCCGACTCCGCTGGCCTATTCGGAAGTGTTCGTGGCGCTCAAGACCGGTGCGATGGACGGTCAGGAAAATCCCTACGCGCAGATCTATCCCGCGCGGTTCTATGAGGTGCAGAAGTATCTCTCAATCACCGACCACGTCTACACGCCGGCCTATCTGACCGCCGGCCGCAGCTTTAGCAGCCTTGATCCCAAGGTACAGAAGATCCTGAAAGAGACTGCGGTGGAGATGGAGGCGGTGGCGCTCAAATACGGCGCCGAGTTTGACACCGAATTGCTCGCTAAACTCAAGAAAGCGGGGATGAAGGTCAACGAGGCCGACAAGTCCGCCTTCATCAAGGCCAGCAAGCCGATCTACGCCGAGTTTTCCAAAGAGGTGAAAGGCGGCAAAGAGCTGGTCGACGAGGCGATGGCACTGCGCGACGGTCCATGAGCCCATAAAGGCACGGGCGGCGCGTGAGAACGTGCCGCCCGTGTTGCCTTTTCCGCCTTCCTTCGAAGGCCGCGCGAGACGCGGCTAGATTCGGATGACGGAGCCTTCCGAAGCAATATCTTGCTTTCTCAAGTCACCTCTTTGCAGAGGTCTAAACTGAATGTCCCTGTTCGAGACCCTACGCGCGGCGTTCGAGCGTCTGTTGGAGTGGATCGTCGTCATACTCGTGGTCGCACTGACTACGCTGGTGATCGCCGGCGCCGCCTTCCGCTACGCCGGTCACGCGCTCGACTGGTACGACGAGGTAGCCGAAGTCGGGCTGGTCTGGCTCACTTACTACGGTGCGGCGCTCGCAGCGCTACGCGGCGCCCATATCGGTGTGCCGGGGCTGGTCAACGCCCTGCCGTCGCGCATCCGTGTCGTCGTTACGTTGATCGCGGAAGCGTTCGTGTTCCTGTTCTTCGGCGTGCTGGCGGTCACCGGCCTTGAGGTGCTGACCGTGCTGAGTGGCGACCATCTGGTCAGCCTGCCGCAGGTGCCGCTGATGCTCACCCAATCGGTGATCCCCATCGGCGCGGTGCTGTTCATCATCGCGGAGGCCTTTCGACTACCGCAGATCTTGCGTGACGCCGCCGGTCCCGGCTTTGCCGACGTCGAGCTGAAGGAAGCGCTAGAGCACGCCGGCGTGTCGCCCGACGCGACGCCGCAAAACGGAGCGCGCCCGTGACCATCAGCCTGATGCTCATCGGTATGATCGCGCTGGCGCTAATCAACGTGCCGATCGCGGTCGCGCTTGGCATCGTCGGCATGGCGGCAATCGTGATCGTGCAAGGCACAAGCCAACTCGTAAATGTGGCGCTGGTCATGTTCGACGGCGCCTCCAGCTTTCCGCTGCTGGCCATTCCACTGTTCATCCTGGCCGGCGCCATCATGAACGCCTCCTCGATCTCGCGCAGACTAATCGCTTTTGCGTCCGCCCTAGTCGGATTCATCCGCGGCGGCTTGTCGATGGTGGCGATCGGTACTTCGGTGTTCTTCGCGGAGATTTCCGGTTCGGCGGTCGCCGACGTGGCCGCGCTCGGCACACTGTTGATCCCGGCCATGAAGAGTCGCGGCTATTCCAAGGAAGTGGCTGCGGCAACTATGTCGTCGTCGGCGAGCCTTGCCATCATCATCCCGCCGTCGATTCCGATGATCCTCTACGCGGTGATGGCGCAGACTTCGGTAGTCAAACTGTTCGTCGCCGGCATTATTCCGGGCCTGCTCGGCGCGCTCAGCATGGCGGCGGTCGCCTACTATCACGCGGTCAAGTTCGGCTTCCCAATCGAGGAGCGTTTCCGCATCAGCCATGTCTGGCACACCTTCAAGGAGGCGGCATGGGCCTTCATCCTGCCGGTCGCTATCCTCGGCAGCATTTTCGGCGGCATCGTCACCGCAACCGAAGGTGCCGGTATGGCGGTGTTCGCGGCGCTGGTGGTCGGCGGCGTGATCTATCACGACATCGACCTGAAGGCGCTGCGCAAGGCTTGTATCGACGGCGGCATCCAGACCGCGGTGGTGATGCTACTAGTGGCGGCGTCCGCCCTCATCGGCACCTTCCTGACCGAAGCTCAGCTTCCGCAGGCGCTCGGCCATGCCATCACCCAACTCACCACCAACAAATACTTAGTGCTGCTGCTGCTCAACGTCGCCTTCCTGATTCTCGGCATGTTTCTGCATTCGGCGGCAGCGATCATCCTGGTGGTGCCGATCGTCATGCCGCTGGTGAAGGCCGTGGGCATCGAGCCGATTCATTTCGGGCTGGTGGTGACGCTCAACCTTGCCATCGGCCAGCAGACGCCGCCCGTGGCAAGCGTGCTGATGACCGCCTGCGCGATCGCCAAGTCCGACATCTGGGCGACGACCAAGGTCAACCTGCCCTATATCGCGGCGATTGGCGTCGTGCTGCTACTATGCACTTACGTGCCGGCGATTTCGTTGACGCTGGTGCATTTGTTCTATGGCGGCGTAAATTGATTTTGGCCCGCATTTTGGTGCGGACGTCATCAAGAGGCATTGCGGCTGTGATGAGGCCAGTACTCGCCGCTGACGCAACCCCGCTCGTGGTCAGCCGCGGAGCACCCTTCGTGCAAGGCGCACGTCTGCTGTTCGACAGTAGAGCGGATTTGGCGCGGATAAGAATCAACAGCCGCTTCTGAAGGGCTGCGTTGAAAAGTCGGCAGTTGCGACGTGTAGGTGTAAATCGGCGAGGGAGCTCCGCGCAGATCGGCGCTGGGGTCACGGAATCCGCCTCAATAAATTCAATTACATGGCCGACTTACATCTGGGCCGATGGGGGTCAATTTTGGACCAGCAATCACAGACCCGGACATTGCTGTCTTCAAACCAAAGCGGCTGCGTTAATTGACTGCCATTTTGCAGCTCGAGCCGCTACTTTGGAGCTCATGCTGGTAGCTAATTCCGGCTGCGGCGGTGCGCTCGGTCTAGAGTTCCGAGCAGGAGCTCTCCATCGCCGCATTGTCCCACCCGTTACGCGCTCCGACGCGTATGTTTCCGTCCAATGCCGCGGCCGGCCCCGCAAATGAAAGGAATCTAATGACCAAACCGACGCCGATATTCGACGGTCACAACGATGTTCTGTTGCGTCTTTACAGGTCGACGTCGGCCAATCCGTTATCGGATTTCCTTGAGGGCGAGACGGCGGGCCATATCGATCTGAAAAAGGCCAAAACCGGATCGCTCGCCGGCGGATTTTTTGCGCTTTACTCACCATCCTCGGGCAAATCCCGCGCCGCCGGCGGCTCGATAGCGGGCGTCCAGCCATCGCCGACGCTGCCGCCGGTCTTGAGCATGGACGAGGCGCGACAATCAATCGTCGGCGAACTGGCGATATTGCTGAAGCTCGAGCGCGCGTCGAATGGGGCCGTCGCCATTTGCAGGACTGTCGCGGAAATCAAATCGGCGATGGCGCGCGGGACTCTGGCGGTGCTCGTCCACATCGAAGGCGCCGACGCCATCGACGCCGATCTAGATTTTCTGAACGTTCTCTATGCGGCGGGCTTGCGGTCCCTGGGGCCGGTCTGGAGCCGGACCAATATTTTCGGTCACGGCGTCCCGTTTCGCTTTCCGTCAAGTCCGGACATTGGCGGTGGCTTGACGGAGGCCGGCGGAAGGCTAGTACGAACCTGCAACGAGATGAAGGTCTTGATCGACCTGTCGCACATCACCGAGAAAGGGTTCTGGGATGTCGCGCGCATGTCGACGGCGCCGTTAGTTGCGACCCACTCCAACGTTCACGCGCTATGTCCTTCGCCCAGAAATCTGACCGACCGGCAACTGGATGCGATCCGTGATACCGGCGGCATGGTCGGTTTGAATTTCGCTACTGGTTTTCTCCGGCCCGACGGCCAGATGCTGGCGGATACCGACATCGATGTGATGGTCCAACACCTTGACTATCTCATCGACAAATTGGGCGAGGACCATGTCGGCCTCGGCTCGGATTTCGATGGCGCCATGGTGCCCGAAAAAATAGGCTCTGCTGCCGGTCTGCCGGTGCTGATCGACGCATTGCGCGGCAAGGGCTATTCCGAGGCGCTCTTGATGAAAATTGGAACCGGCAACTGGCTCGACCTGCTGGCGCGGACAATCGGTTGAGCCTGAGGCCGCGCGTCGTCACCATCGCAGCGCGGCTCAACTGCGTTTGCGATTAGCAGGTGACTGCGATTTCTAGTGGGGAACCGATCGATGATCTCAGAGCCGCTGTCCTTTCCAAAAATTCCATCCGGCGTAGATTCGCATAGTAGGGCAGAATCATCGCATCATTGATGGCGATGTTGGCAATCCTGTGCGCAATCAGCATGTTCGTCGCCGACCAGTCGCGGAGCCGGCTTGAAGCCGAGAACCTTTTTCTTCGGCATCAGCTCAACATCGTCTTGAGGTGTGTGCCGCCCCGCGTGCGGCTGCGCGGGTTTGACCGGCCATTGCTCGTATGGATGACACGGGTCAGGCCGAGCCTGCTTGGCATGACCCAGGTGGTTCAACCGGAGGCCATTGTGTGTGCCGAAAACCTCATCCGTATTGCTAGGCTGCCAGAATTACGTAACCTTTCTGGATCATGTTCGCTGTGTGCTGCTTCGTCCCGGCCTTCTTGGCCGCGCCATTCAAGTCGAAGGGCCGGCTTGAAGCCGAGATTGCGGCGCTCCGACATCAATTGATCGTTCTACGGCGCAAGGTGTGTGGCCGGGTTCGGCTCACGAACAGCGACCGCCGGTTCTTGATCCAGCTATATCGATGGTTTCCGTCGATCCTACAGGTCCTCACGATTGTGCAACCTGACACACTCGTGTGGTGGCACCGAGCGGGCTTTCGCTTGTTACTGGCGTTGGAAGTCGCGTCAGGGGGGAGGGCGTCCGCAGATTGAGGCGGACCTTCGTGCACTCTCAACTCTACCCAAATGCAGAGCGCTCTATGAAAGCAAATGATGGTGCGCCTGCCCTCATTTTCGACGTCAAAGAAATAAGTGCTGCCTGGCTCGTTCGCAGGCCGCTACTGTGTTGACCATGAGCATCGAGACGGTCATTGGCCCGACGCCACCAGGAACAGGTGTAATATGCGACGCTTTTAGCGCGACCCCTGTGAAGTCGACGTCGCCGACCAGTCTGCCGTCGTCGAGCCTGTTGATTCCGACGTCCACGACAACCGCTCCCGTCCGTACCATTTGCGGTAAGATTAGGTTTGGATGCCCGGCTGCGACGACGAGGATGTCAGCAAGAATCGTAAACTGCGCCAAGTCGCGTGTTTTGGCGTGACAGATGCACACCGTGGCGTCCTGTTGCATCAACATCAACGCCATGGGCTTGCCGACTATGTTGCTGGCGCCCACAACGACGACATTCTTGCCTTCGAGTTGAATCCCTTCGTACTGGAGCAGGCGGAGCACGCCATAAGGCGTGCACGGGGGAAATACCGTGCTGCCGACAACGAGCCCGCCGACATTGTAAAGATGAAAGCCATCCACATCCTTGTCGGCCGAGATCGTGTGCAAAATGCGTGCGAGGTCGAACGTAGGCGGCAGGGGAAGCTGCACCAATATTCCGTGGACCTCGGGATCTTCGTTGAGTTGCTTAATTTTGTCGATGACAAGCTCTGGATCAACGCCCGCTGGATAATCGAACCGGAAAGATCGTATGCCGACGTTGGCGCAAGCCTTCATCTTATTGCGGACGTAGACCTGGGATGCGGGGTTGGAGCCGACGACGATGACGGCAAGTCCGGGCACTATACCATGCTCGGCTCTAAGGCGCTCTATCTTGGCTCGACACTCATCACGAATGACGGCGGCGACCGCGATACCATCGATTATTTTTGCTGCCACGGTTGGTATTTCCGAACGCGAAGGGTGAAGTTCTGATGACCGCGAAGTCTAATCTTTGCTGATCCGCTTGGAGTACGCGTCGACGAAATCCGCAGCGGCCTTGCTGCCGTGCACAAACGACTTCATCGCTTCTTCATGAAGCAATTTTAACGCCTTCATTTTTATTGCATTGGCTTCGTCGTTTTCGACGATGCTCTCAACATGCCGGGGCCTCGGTAAATTCACTTCGATCACGGCGCGAACTTGGGTCGGGAGATTAGTCATGATCAGGATGCGATCGGCGAGATAAATCGCTTCGTCGATGTCAGTTGTGACGAAGAAGGTGGTGCGGCGGAATTCTTCGTAAAGAGTTGCGTAGTACTCCTGCATCAACCGTTTTGTCATGGCATCGAGACCGCGGAACGGTTCGTCCAGTATCATGACGCGGGGCTCGTTGATCATGGAGCGCGCGAGTTCGGCGCGTCGTTGCATCCCGCCGGAGAGCTGCGATGGATATTTCTTGCGGAATGCGGTGAGGCCGACTTTCTGTAGGAGAAATTCAGCAAGCTCACGCGCTTCAGCATTGTCTTTACCGCGGGCGCGCGGGCCATACATGATATTGTCGTAGGTGGTCATCCAGGGAAACAAGGCGGTCTCCTGGAATACAACAAGCCTGTCGACCCCCGGCCCAGTGACCGAATTGTCATCTACATCGATGCTGCCGCTGTTCGGACGCTCAAAGCCCGCCAGGAGCCGGATCAGGGTGCTCTTGCCGCATCCTGAAGGGCCCACCATGACCGTCAATTTATTGCGCTCAATTGTGAAGCTGCAATCATCCACAACCGGTTTAACGAATGGCCCGACGCCGTAAGACTTGCTGACGTTGTTGACAGAAATTTGTGCGCCAAGAGCGACCGGCGTGACTCCCGCGTGGGAAGTGGGAGAGATGTCTTGCATTGTTGGTTCCGGTTATCCGTTAACGTTCAGCGAGCCAGGGAGTGACAAAATCGCCCAGTGCGCGCAACACGGCGCTCGAGATATACCCCGCAATGCCAATGGTGATCATGCCTGCAACGATCTGGGTGTAGGAGCCGCCAACATACGAGTTCCAAATAAAGAACCCTAGGCCACCACCAGCGGCACCGCCCATCGAGCCCGCGCTACCTCCACCGGAGATCATCTCTGCGGCGACGACAACCGCCCACGTGATGCCAACGCCCACCGTCGCGCCAACGACGATGGAAGGTAAGGTTCCGGGCAGGATAATTCGCCGGAAGATATCCCAGGTCGACGATCCCATGGAGCGTGCCGCTTGAAAGTACCGCACGTCGATGGCTTGAGCGCCGCCGACGACATTGATCACTATAGTGAAAAATGCGCCAAGGAAGGTAACAAAATCGATCGACAGCTCCTGCGTTGGCCAGAAAATAATGGACGCCGGGACCCAGGCGAGCGGCGGGATCGGCCGCAGGACTTCGAAGACAGGGAAGCTGATGCCGTAAAAGGTCCGGCTCACGGCCATGCCTAGTCCCAGGGGAATGCCGACGGCCATGGCGGCAGCAAACCCAACGAACACGCGCAAGGTACTGATGTAGGCACTATACCAGTAGCTTGGATCGTGAAGGAGGACGTACAGTTCCTTGAATACATCCGTGGGCGGTGGAATTTGGGATACGCACGGGAACGCGAAACCGAACCAATCGACTGATTTCGAGCCGGCTTGCCAGAATATTAGAAAGGCAACGATGGCGACGCCGCCGCGCCAAAAATCTTCACCAGTTACGAAGCTAGCTATCTTGGCGGCTTCAGCGCTCACGCGATTCATGATCACCGCTCCTTTTCGCCTGCTTCGAATGCCTTGACGGCTTCTTCGCGAACGGCGGCGCCCGTCTCGTCCATGAATTCCCGAAAACGCTTGCTTGTTAACACGCTGTAGTCCCGCGGGTGAGGGATATCGATATCGAGGATCTTTTTCGGTCTGCACGGCCGGGTCGTCATGATCACCACGCGATGCCCCAAGAAAATGGCCTCTTCCAGGTCATGCGTGATGAAGAAGATCGTAACGCGGTTCTTGTAGAAAATGTCGAGCAATGCTTCGTGCATGACCGATTTTGTCAACGAGTTGAGGGCGCGATAGGGCTCGTCGAGCAGGAGAATCTTCGGGTTGGTCATGAGCGCGCGTACGATTTCGACGCGCCGGCGGACGCCCGATGAGGTTTCCCCCGGATAGCTGTTCTCGATGTTGCGAAGGCCGGCCTCGGCCATCATGTGCCGGGCTTTGTCATACGCTTCGGAGCGGCTCATGACCCCTTGCATGATAGGGCCAAACGCGACGTTCTCGATGTTGGTCTTCCAGGGAAACAGAGCGCCGTTCTGGAAAACGACGATTCGGTCCGGCCCGGGTTCAGCTTTTAATTTGCGTGGGCCGCACAACACCTCATCGTCGATGGTAATGCTGCCTCCTGAAAGGCTGTGGAAGCCCGCAATCGCGTTGAGCAGCGTCGTCTTGCCGCAACCGGAGGGGCCCACGACGACCGTGATTTCGCCGGCCGGCACATCGAATGTGCAGTGATCGACGGCGAGAATGCCGCCGCCTTGCGAGCCGTACCTCTTGACGGCGTCGATGATGCGCACGCCGCCCTTGGGGGCAGGCGTCGCGGCTGGAAAAGCGCCCCGCATTGATTCGGTCCCGTTCTGGGTTTGCATTCGTGCGTTCATTATTGTCCACCCATCGCGAGTTCGCGCGTGCGCCACTGCATCATGTAATCCCCGAGGATACGGATGGCGGCGCTCGTGACGTAGCCCACGATGCCAAGGGTCACCATGCCGATGACGATCGTCGGATACCGAACCATGGTGTATGACGTGTTGATGACGTAACCGAGCCCGTATTGTCCCGACACCATTTCGGCGGCCACGAGCGAGAACCAGGCGACGCCCATGGAAATCTGCAGGCCGGTAAAGATGAATGGCAATGCGCCCGGGACAATCACGTGCCAAAACACATGCCAGCGCTTGGCGCCCAAGCAACTCGCCGCGCGAATGAACGATACGTCGATCGATTGAACCCCCAACATCGTATTGAGGGCCGTCGCATAAAAAGAGGCGAGGAAGGTAAGGAAGATGACCGGCGTCTCCGAGCCTCGGAACATCACGATGGAAAGCGGCACCCACGCCAACGGCGGGATCGGGCGCAGCAACTCAAAGACCGGGAAGACGTATTGTTTGAAGCGGGTCGACCATCCTAGGAAGAGGCCGAGCGGAACCCCGGTCGCCGTTGCGAGGAAGAATGCTATGGCAATACGGCGGACGCTAACCCAAATATGCATGTAATATTCGGGCACGAAAATTGACAGGCCGTAGACCGGATCCCTGCTCAACCATTCTTCCACGACTTCGGTCGGGCCCGGCATTTGTGCGAACCGTGGCAACTTCCAAACTTCTACGGAAAGGTACCAAAAGCCGAGAAACAGGGCGAATCCGATAAGCATCAGGTATGGCCGAGGGCTCTTGAGCCACATGGCCGTGCGGTGCATCGAGAGGGCCCAAGCGCTTGTCTTTTGGCCTTCCTCGCCGATCGTTGGATATTCGGCATCGATGGCAGGAATATTTGTCAATTTGACTTCACTCGCGTTGGGGGTTCCGCCTCTGCTCCGCATCGTTGCCGATGCGGAGCACGTAGATGACGCTGTAATCGATACAACGGATGCGTTATTTGCCGGTGTAAGCGGAGTCCGGCTGCGCCTTCACTTCACCGACAGGCCCTGAGAGCTTGCGGGCCTTGAGGATATCCGCGGTGAATTGCGGCAAAACGGCATCGGGCCGAATTTCCGACCTTATGCTTTTGATCGTCACGAGAAACGTCGACGCTTTCTTGATCAGCGCATTTGCTTCGGGCGTGAATGTGTAAGGAAGCGTGATGCGCGTGTCGGTGCCGCCTTCTGTTTTCGGAACCGTGCCGAACGCTGACGCCCAGAGAGCCTTCTGGGGGAAGCCGGTGGTTTGGTGTTCCGCCATCTCCGCGATGGCCATGTCATGCTTGGAGTCGGCAAAGTAAAGCTCGGCATCGAGCTCAGCGTTCAGCCACGCCTTCACGACGTCCGGCCGCTGTTTGATCAGAGCCTCCGGCATGACGAGGAACGCACCATCGTTTTCATTGACGGATGCCCCGGTCGCGACTCTACGCGCGAGGTTGCCAAGAACGAGGCGCGACGCCGTCGGCTCCCAGATAACGGCCGCGTCCAGTTTTTTTGCCCGGAAGCCGCTGGTGATTACTTCGATGCTCTGGTTGAGGTACTCGGCAGGCTTGATGTTGTAGCGCTTGAAGACCGCCCGCGCGAACCGGTCCGAACACGCACCCTTCGGAACGGCCAGCACCTTACCATCGAGCCACTTGATCGCCTCCTCGGGGGACTTGAATTTCGGCGCATTTGTCCGAACGAGGAAGTTATTGCACTGATCGGTGCCCAGGCCGACCGCGGCAACCATTCGGATGTCGCGAATATTGGGATGACTGGTGGAGACGATGGCCGGCATGTCGCCGACATAGCCGACGTCGACCTTGCCAGCGAGCATGCCGTTGACGATGATTGCGCCTTGCAGGCCGATTTGGAACGTAACCGTCGATCCTTTCGGCAAATACTTTTGGTAAAGCTGCTTGCTCCGCATGATCACGCCGGACCATGATTCGGTGTAGTACGGCTGATAGCCGATTACGAGATTGATGGGCTCGCCCGGCTTTCCATAGTCCTTCGTGGCTGCGGCATTGGCCATTCCTGAATTGAGCATGCCGGCGGCAATAAACGCGCCGGCGGCCAGCACTAGGCTCAGCCGTTTCATCAACACAACGGGACGTCCCATTCCGGGAAGCATTCGGCCCGCGCGTCTATTAGAATTGTGGTGCATCTAAACCTCCCTCGTTTTCACGTCGCTTTTCGCGATTTTCGCGGATTTTTTGTGTGTCCGCTTTGTAACGATTGCGTTTTTGTCACCGTCGCTCGCAGTCGCCCCTAGGTTTTTAGTCACCGAAGAGCAAAACCGATCAGTTCTTTCGTCAGATTAACCAGGCTATTTCACCTCCGCTTTCTGGCTTTCTGCCCGTTGCATTAGATTAGAAGAGTGGGACTGCTCCCAGTTTCGGTCGATTATCGCCTTCGACATGCCGGAAACAGAATGAGCGTTCCAAGCCTAACGACAAAATTGTTCTTTCTAATCGCGCAATAGACGCCTGCTATTACTCTCTATAGTAGAGTGTTATATAGTTACAATTGGTCTGGAAGTGGGCGGCGCGTTTCTGACATTCCGAGCGGCCTTGTCGTCGACGAAAGCATTGCTCAGCCTATAGCTAGATAAAGAACTTCGATTGTAGAGCGGCTGGCGATCCGTGGCAGAACGCTGATATAGGTATCGCGCGAACAGATAGAACGGTCAGTTCTGCGGACGATCGTGACCTTAGGAGCAAGCCTCATGGCGGCAAAAAATCATCGTCAATGGCTCGCCGAGCCGAAGTTGCAGCCCACCGAGTGGGTCAACAGCCGGATTTATTCGGACCCGGAAATCTTCGAGGAGGAGCTCGAAAAGATTTTCAAGAAGACATGGATTCCGGTTTGCCATGAATCAGAATTGCCCAACGCTTACGATTTTCGGACGAGTTCGATCGCTCGCGAGCCGATCATTGTTTGCCGTGGCCCTGACAACCAGGTTCGCGCCTTTCTCAATGTTTGCCCGCATCGGGGCATGATTATCGAACGGCGTCCCGCTGGTAGCTATCTCGAGGGGCAGCCTTCCGGCAATCCGAAGCGGATGACCTGCATGTTCCATGCATGGCAATTCGATATGCGCGGCAATTGCGTCTACGTCAGTCGCGAAAAGGAAGGTTTCCAGGAGCGCTTGTGCAAGGAAGACGTCGGCTTGCGGCGGCTTCGCTGCGAGGTGAAATTCGGCGGTTTCGTCTGGGTCAATCTCGACGACAACCCCCCGGTGTCACTGGAAGACTGGGCCGGTCCGCCCTTCGAATGCCTGCGTAAGACGATCGATGCCGAGCCGCTTGAGGTGTTCCACTATCACAAGGCGATTGTGAACGCTAACTACAAGCTATGGCATGACACGAATTGTGAATTCTACCACGACTTCATGCACTATCATAACCGGGTGACCGGCTTTAACGATGCGTACTTCGCGCGCAAGAACGAAGCGTTTGAGCACGGTCACGTCGTGGTCGGTACCTTCGAAGTGGATTACGAGAAATACGAGGGCTTCGACAGCCGTGAGGCGCTTTCGTTTCCGCACTTGCCGCCGAACCAGTGGTACATGGTCGATCTATTTCCGGGCATGAATTTCAATTTGCGCGGGTCGGCGCTGCGTTGCGATGTCGTGACCCCGCTCGGCCCCGACAAGGTCATGATCGAATTCCGCGGCCTCGGCCTTAAACGTGACACGCCCCAGGAGCGCCAGACCAGGATCAATCACCACAACTCGATTTGGGGGCCTTTCGGTCGCAATCTGCACGAGGATCTGATTGGCGTGCAGGGGCAGGGTACGACAATGCAGACTGGCTCGGAGCCGCGCCGAATTCTACATGGTCGCCATGAGAACCAAACGATTCACGATGAAAACGGCATGCGGCACTATTACGAGGAATGGGGGCGATGGATGAATCGTCGGCCCAGTGATCCCGAGAAACCGGTGTCCGAGGGCATGTCCATGGCCGTCGAGGCAGCAGAGTAACTCGAACGCACGGCCGCGACAACGAAGCGGCCGCGTTCATTCCGGCAGTCGCTTGCGCCGGCCGCGCGGTGACGGCGCGGTCATGAAGCGCGATGCTCTAGGGGGATCAATAATGGATGCCCAATCGTTAGTCCGTGACACCATTTACCGGTCGACCGTTCTGCTGGATCGGCAGGACTGGGACGCTTGGCTCGCGCATTGCGGGGACGAGTTTGAATACGCCATCCGCGCCTGGAGTCCAGAAATCAACAAGGACCTGACTTACCTTGCGCTCGATCGCAAGGGCCTGACCAATCTCGTAAAGCTGCTTCCTAAGCACAACACGGACCACTCGCCTCTGACGCGTCACACCTCGGTCTATACCGTCGATGTCGGCGAAGAGGGCAAGACGGCCACCGCGGTCAGCTCAGTTATCGTCTATCAAAATCTCCTGGACGGCATCAACGCACATATCGACGCCGGCGAGAGCCGGCTGTTTCTGGTCGGCAAATACAACGATACCTTCAGGATCGAGGACAACAAAGCGGTGTTCAGCAGCCGCGAGTTGCGCATCGAAAACCGTCGCCTGGACAAGGGCTCGCACTGGCCAATCTGATGGCCCGTGTGCCGATGCGGCCGGAAGAGAAATAGCTGATAACCAAGAGAAAAAGAACCAAGGGATGACGTGGAAACGCATATGCGGGGTAGGCGAGGTCGCGAAGAATTCGATCAAGAAGTTCGAAGTCGACGGCATTGACATCCTGGTGGTGAACTACGGCTCCGGATTCCGGGCCATCCCGCCGATTTGCCCGCACATGGAAGAGCCCTTGGAAGAATCGGGCGTTGTGGTGCAATGCGTGTTGACGTGTACCAAGCATCTGTGGGCCTGGAACCTTGAGACGCTCGCCATGCAAGGCGAAACGGAAAGGCCGTTGAAAAGCTACGACGTAAAAGAAGAGAATGGCGCCGTCCTGGCCAACGTCGACGAGGAGCTAACATACGATTTCGACATAGCCGGTGACGATGACGATGACGACTTCTTCAAATAGCGATTAGCGCTATCGTTGCATGAAAATAACGGTCGAGAGCAAAAGCGGCATCAACAGCTTTGCCTGCGAGGAGGGCGAAAAGATCCTTCATGGCGGGCTCCGCAGCGGTTTGACCTTGCCCTATGAATGCGCCACGGGCACCTGTGGCACCTGTCGTGCTCGAGTGATGAGTGGCGACGTCGAGGTCTGCTGGAAGGAGGCGCCGGGGGCCGCGCGATTCAAGCCAGAAAAAGGCGACATCCTGATGTGCCAATCGCGGCCGCGCTCCGATTGCGTGCTGCGCGTGCCGTCGAACATCGATATCGCCCCAGATACAGCGCCGCAGCGGCGACGCGGTATCATTCGTAATGTCCGCAGACTGACGAAGGACGTTGCCCATTTCGATGTGCATTTATCTACGCCGATGAGCTTCGATGCTGGACAGTTTGTGGTGGTTGAAACCTCTGACCTGTCCGGCGGACGTGCATACTCGATGGTCAATTTCGACACGGATTCCGATCGGATTGCGCTGGTGATGAAGCGCAAGGTTGGCGGTGGGTTCAGCGAATGGCTTTTCACGGAGGGGCAGGAGGAACGGCAGGTGCACGTTTTCGGCCCCCTCGGCCGGGCCGTTTTCCGCGCCGCGGAAGGCAAGAATATCGTCTGCATTGCCGGTGGATCCGGCATTGCCGGAATGATGTCGATCCTGGCTCATGCCGTCAAAGCGGATTACTTCAGGAGCCACCAAGGTTTTGTATTTTTTGGCGTCCGCACGCTGGCCGACGCGTTCTACCTGGAACAGCTGTCGGCCTATGTCGCGGCGTCGCACGGGAACCTGGCGGTCACGGTGGCGCTATCCGACGATGCCGCTACGACGGCGACGCATAGTGAGTTTCCGGCGCTCAAGCTGCTGAGTGGAATGGTCCACGACGTTGCCGGCGCGGTCATGCAAGGCCGTTTTGATGACGCGATCGTTTATGTCGCTGGCCCGCCAGTCATGGTCGATGGGGCGATTCGCATGCTGATTGTCGGCGGCGTGCCGAGGCAGGACATTCGCTATGACAAGTTTGGCTGACGTCGGCGCAAGGGCGCGTTTCGAGCCGCGCTGGGAACCCGTCGGGATCAAAGATCTGGATGCGCTTGTCCACGCTCGGGTGTTGGCCATCAACATAGCGCAATGGATGGCACGGGTCGCTAACAGCTACGTTCGTGCAGCCGCCGCTAAAGAACGCATTTTTTTGACGTTTCGTGGGTCCGAGTCCGCGTTTGTGACCCGCGTGTTCGCCGGTGACAAATCGCTCGAAATGCGCTTGCCAAGCCTGGAATTGCAGTTTCTCGAGAGCGGTCGGCCGGTGCCGCACATTTTCGATCCGGAGGAACGCTCGCCGGCAGAAGCCGAAGCTTGGCTGCTGATTGAGCTGCTCCACCGTGATATCGACCGGGCCATGTTCCGCAAGACGCTGCCATACTCTGTTCCCGGCCTTATGATGGGTGACGCGGAAAAATACGCGCCGGATCGCTGCCGGCAGGGCCTGATTGAACTAACCGGCTGGTTCGCGAACGCGGCGGCTGCGCTTGAAGCTGCGGCCGACGGGCCAGGGGCAACGGCGATAGCGTGCTGGCCGCAGACGCTCTCACTAACCGTGGCGTCGCGTCTGGTGTCCGGGCGCGAACTTGGGTTTTCGCCCGGTACGCGCCGGCAACCAGAGCCGCACTTCTATGTGCGTTCGATCGACGAAAAGAAGCAATCGGTCTTGCTTGCATCGCAACTCATCGAGGAGAGCGATCCAATGGCGGCGGCAGTCACCTTCCTTCAGTCTGCGGCGCATTGACGGTGGCGGCGTGATGCGACTGCGACTTGCGTGCGGTTAGTGGGCCCGGAGCCTGCCGTTCTTGCTCCTGTATGTCGTTGGAATGATCTCCGGCCAGACGCCTGCGAAGTTCACCCGCTTTGTTGAGCTTGCGGACAACTGAAACGAATGCGTTGGCCATGGGAAAAAAGATCTCGCCTTCGGCCCAAAACAGGCCGACCTCCTGACTTACGACCGGCTTTACCAGCGGTAGAGCGCGTGTGCCCACGTGCAAACCCGGCGCCTGAACAAAATGCGACGGAATGATTGTGCATAGCTCGGTAAACTGTACCTGGAACATCAAATGAAGGATGGATTCCGATTCGACCCGCGCCACCGGGGCGCAGCCTACTGAAGCGAACACCTGGTCGACAAAGCGCCGCTCGTGCATCGAGGGACGAAGCATCGCGAGCGGCAGCTGCGCCGCTTCTTTCCAGGTGATCGAACGGCGGTCCCGGTATTCGGGCAGGTCGGGGACCAGCAAGCTCATCTGTTCCGTGTAGATCGGAAGAGTGTTCTTTCGCCCCAGATCCGCCTTATCGAGATAAGTCAGCGCAACGTCGAGCGCGAAGTTGTTTAGTCCCAGCTTCATGGCCTCGTTGCCGATGAACTGTACGTCGATCCTCACGCCGGGATGCAGCTCGCGGAATGACTGTAGCAGATAGGGAAGAACGGGAGACATGGACGGCATGGCGCCCATACGGAGATTGCCGGTGAGATCTTTCCGCATCACCGAAATCTCTTTGCGCATGCCATCGCAATAGGCCAAAACAGCGCGGGCCCAGGTCGCAACGCGCTCACCCTCGAAAGTCAACCCGTGAAAACGCTGGCCGCGACCACGCAGGAAGATCGGGACGCCAAGCTCGAGTTCAATTTGTTTGATTCCGCTAGACAAACTCGGCTGCGTCACGTTGCATCGCTTCGCTGCCCGCCCGAAGTGCTTCTCTTCGGCGACCGCCACCAAATAGTGAAACTGCCGTATGTACATGTCGCAGCCTCAGAGTTGCCTTCTGCAACTCTATTGTATGTAGAGAATAGGTGTCACCAAAAAAATAGCGATCGTGATAGGCAGCGGCTTTGCTGCATCGCGACACATTCCGTTTTGCACTGCAAGGCACGGGCGGGAAAATAGATGGATGAAATGTACGTGAGGCTCGGTTAGTCGGTGGCACCGTTTGAGCTCATGTGGATCGTACTTTTCGGGCTGATCGCCGGCCTAATGATTGGTTGTATTGGCATTGGCGGAGTCATTTTGGTTCCGTCGCTGTTTTTTTTCGTCGGCATTCCCGTCCATACTGCAATTCCCTCGGCGATGATGGCCTATATTCTCTCCGGTATCGTCGGAACTGCAGTTTACGCCGGCAATAAGTCGATCAACTGGCCGATGGCGGGATGGCTTTGTCTCGGTGCGACACCCACCGCCTTCGCTGGTGCATGGACGGTCCATTTTGTTGATGCCCGCGTGTTGGAAGCGGGCATTGGCTTTTTGACCTTCTTCTCGGGCGTCAACGCGCTGAGAAGCCACAAAGAGGCAGCGGTTGGAGAGCGGAAAAGCGTTTCCAGCGCATTGCTGGTCATGGTCGGTGCGCTCACCGGCTTTCTGTCCGCCCTCAGTGGCACCGGTGGCCCGCTCATCCTCGTACCTGTGCTGATTTCCCTGGGCTTGCCGGTCCTTGTCGTCGTGGGCCTAAGCCAGGCCATTCAGCTTCCGGTCGCATTGGCGGCGACGTGCGGCAATCTGCTCTATGGCAGGCTCGATCTCGCCTTAGGGGCCTCATTGGCGGTCGCGCTTGTATTCGGCTCCTGGTCGGGCGCAAGGCTTGCCCATGTGTTGCCGCGCACAACAATGAGGAAGTTTGTTTCCGTTGTGCTCGTCCTGATTGGTATGTTCATTCTCGTTAATGTGGCCCGCCATTTCCTTTCATGATGTGATCGATGGCCTTCGACCACTCTGAACTTGTACCTGATTTTGGCGATCCCATCGGCGAAGCCGTCGCTTGTCGCAGCGATTGCGTCTTGTTCGACTTTTCATTTCTTGAAACGGCGCGCGTCGAAGGCAAGGCGGCGGCGGAGACGGTCGAGCGGTTTTCGGGGCGCTCCGTGGCGGACCTGGCTCAAGGAAAGATTCGCTATGCGATACGGGTCGATGCAGCGGGAAACGCTCGTTCTGATCTGACGATTTGGCGGACCGGCCCACAGGCATTCGAAGTCATGTCCGGGCGCCGCGAGGATATCACCGCGCTGCTCGGCTGTTCTGGGCCGGATGTCGTGGTGACGGATTTAACCTCGGATCGCGCGGTTTTTGCGGCGCAAGGACCCGGAACGCTTGATGCGTTAAGCAAACTCGGCAAGGTCAATTCACTGGCCCGCCTGTCCTACTTCGCCTTCGAGACCATAACCCTTGTCGGCATTTCATGTCGGGTTGGCCGCTTGGGCTATACCGGTGAAGCAGGCTTCGAAATTATCGCGCCACAGGCATCGGCTCCCGAACTCTGGACGGCATTGTCGCGCTACCTGCGGCCGGCAGGCTTCGTTGCGGCCGATATCCTCCGTATAGAGGCCGGTTTTGTTCTCTTCGATAACGAATTCCAGCTACCGGTGACACCGGCCGAGGCGGGGCTCGGAAAATTCCATCGTTCTCCGCATCGGCTTGCGCCGCAGCTAAGGCTCATATCGTTTCGCGCCCAAGCGGCCGGGCTGTCGTGGCCCTGGCGGCCATCGCCGGCGTTACAGCGGCCAGGCAGGTTTGGGAGCGTGGCCGTCACCTCGGCCTGCAACAGCGTTATGGCCGGCGAAATTCTCGCTCTCGGATACGTGCATGCCGCTGCGCCTGTTGGCCTGGCGCTGCACGACCCGACCGGGACATTTCGCAATATCTGCCCAGTCTCAATGCCGTTCTACGACGCGCAAAAGCGCAGGCCACGGGCGGCGTGGCATCGCCGGACGGACTGAGGCCGCCGTTCCACGCCCTCATAGGGCAGGGCAAACATGGGATAGCTGCTACGTATTTGACGGGCACAGCCGGGATAGCGAATTGTGCCGGTCGAGAAACGACTTCCGATCGCGGCAGCCATCCAAAGTCTGCCCACAGAAAAACAGTTTTGTTGGAAATTAGAAAAAGAGGACCAAGGTATGGCTGATGCACCGGCGAGGAGAAAGGTCACCATCAACACGCTGATGGGCAAGATGAAGAGGGGCGAGGCAATCACTCAGCTCGCGACCTACGATTATCGGACCGCTGTCGTGGCCGACCGCCTTGGCATGGACATTCTGTGCGTCTCTGACACCGGCGGCATGATCCTGTTCGGCCATCAGAGCACCGTTTCGGTGAGCTTTGATGAAGTTATGATGATGGCCAAAGCAATCGATCGCGGTTCCAAATACGGGCTGCGGATGGTCGACATGCCGTATTGGAGCTTCCACGTTTCGCCGGAACAAGCAGTGGAGAACGCGGGAAGGTTCGTGCACGAAGCCAACGCCGAAGTGATGAAATGCGAAGGCAACAAATATCACGCCAAGAACATCGAGGCGATCGTGCGCGCCGGTATTCCGGTGCAGGGCCATGTCGGCATTACCCCTATGCGTATGCCCCAGATCGGAGGGTTCACAGCTCAGGGAAAGACCGCCAAGCGTGCAAAGGACATGGTCGACGATGCCAAGGCCATGGTTGACGCTGGCTGTTTCTCCATCCTGTGCGAGGTGACCACGTCGGAAGTCGCTGAGTACCTGGCGGAGATATTGCCGGTGCCGGTCATGAGCCTGGGAGCCGGCAATCGTGCGCACGGCGTGCACATTATTTCCTCCGATCTTTTTCATCTCTGGGAAGAGCACGTGCCGCGGCATTCGCGCATCTACACCGATCTGATTCCGATCATGGAGGACGTCATCACGCGTTACATGAAGGACGTCGTGACCCACGATTATCCGGCGGCGAAGGAGACCGTCTTCATGAGTCCGGATGAATGTCTTGCGTTTGCCAAAGAAATGAAATGGGAACGGAAGATTGATGAACTAAAATCGGCGGAGAAAAAGACCGCTTGAGGTCTTCGAGGCTCTGTCGCGTTGCTCACCGGAGCGACAATCAAGGCAATCCTGACCAGCGGTCGTGACTGTCACCGCATGATGCGACGGCAAATGATTTTTGCCGTCGCTTGAGGCTCATTGTAGAAGCTCATTGTGGTTGCCAAATGCCTGCCTCCCAGCACCAGAATCCGAAGTCCGACATCGACATTGCTCAGGCCGCGAAAATGCGGCCGATCATGGAACTCGCCAAGGAAAAGCTCGGCATCGAGGGGAAGGACCTCGATCCCTATGGCCACTATAAGGCCAAGGTGTCGATGGACTACATCAAGTCGTTGCAGTCCAGGCCGAACGGCAAGCTGATCCTGGTCACCGCGATCACGCCGACTCCGGCGGGTGAGGGCAAGACCACCACCACCGTGGGCTTGACCGATGCGCTCAATCATATCGGTAAGAAGGCGATGCTGTGCCTGCGCGAGGCTTCGCTCGGCCCTTGCTTCGGCGTCAAAGGCGGTGCCGCCGGCGGCGGCTACGCGCAGGTCGTTCCGATGGAAGACATCAACCTCCATTTTACCGGTGACTTCCACGCCATCACCTCGGCGCACAATCTGCTGGCCGCGCTGATTGACAATCACATCTATTGGGGCAATGCGCTCGGCATCGACAGCCGGCGCGTCGCCTGGCGCCGCGTCGTGGACATGAACGACCGCGCGCTACGCTCGATCGTCTGCTCGCTCGGCGGTGTCGCCAATGGCTATCCGCGCGAGTCCGGCTTCGACATCACCGTCGCCTCCGAAGTCATGGCGATCTTCTGCCTCGCCAAGAATCTCGACGACCTGCGCGAGCGGCTCGGCAACATCATCGTCGCCTATACCCGCGAGCGTAAGCCGATCCGCGCCAAGGAGCTGGACGCCAACGGCGCCATGGCCGCGCTGTTGAAGGACGCCATCGCGCCCAACATGGTGCAGACGCTGGAAGGCACTCCGGCCTTCATCCACGGTGGCCCCTTCGCCAACATCGCGCACGGCTGCAACTCGGTCTCGGCGACGACGGCCGCGCTCAAGCTCGCCGATTACGTGGTGACCGAAGCCGGCTTCGGCGCCGACCTCGGCGCCGAGAAATTCCTCGACATCAAATGCCGCAAGGCCGGCATCGCGCCCGACTGCGTGGTGGTCGTTGCCACAATCCGCGCGCTCAAAATGCATGGCGGCGTCAAAAAAGACGACCTGAAGAAGGAAGATCTCAAGGCGCTGGAAGCCGGCATGGCCAACCTGCAGCGTCACGTCGAGAACATCAAGAAGTTCGGCTTGCCGGCGGTGATTTCGATCAACCGCTTTTCGGCCGACACCGACGCGGAAATCGCTTTGGTCAAGGACAAGTGCAAGGCGCTCGGTGTCGAGGCGATCATGGCCGATCACTGGGCCATGGGCGGGGAGGGCGCGGCCGATGTCGCCAAGGCGGTGGTCAAGATCATAGATGACGGCAAGGCCAAGCTTAAGTTCCTCTATCCCGACGACATGCCGTTGTTCGAGAAGATCCGTACCATCGCCAAGGAAATCTACCGCGCCGATGACGCCACCGCCGACAAGTCGGTGAAAGACCAGCTCAAGGCCTGGGAGGAGATGGGCTTCGGCAAGCTGCCGGTCTGCATCGCCAAGACCCAGTATTCGTTCTCGACCAACGGCGACGCCAAGGGTGCGCCGACAGGCTTCGACATCCCGGTGCGCGAAGTCCGCCTCTCCGCCGGCGCGGAATTTGTGGTGGCCATCTGCGGCGAGGTCATGACCATGCCGGGCCTGCCCCGGGTCCCGGCGGCGAACGCGATCGATGTCGGCCCAGAAGGACGCATCGTCGGGCTGTTCTGACTGCTGCGTGGCAAGCGTTTCGCCAGGTGTCTCGCTTTTCGCGTGTCCAAACCTCGGTTGCTGATTGCAGGAGCGAGCCGATCAGAGTTTCTGCGCATCGGGTGTCGATGGTTTTTTTCGATCTCTACGATGAGCCCGTTCGATCCGAAAACGCCGTTAGTGCGTATTTGTTTGCTGCAACCAAAACGTCAGAAGCCGCGGGCCGCCGAGCTGCGCCGCCGGCATATTAGGCAGCGTCGATTAGATTATAGGCCCAAAAGAAGGGACCGCTGTTTCGAGTGCCGGTATAGTGTCGCTCCCATCGTCACGAAGGAGAGGGCAAGAATCGTAGAGATAAAATTCTGTCCCGTGGATGAAGTGTCGATCTTGAGAGAGGCTGATTGAGTCAGAGCCGGAGTTAGGTCTCACTCTGAAAGGCAGGGCGTTTCCCGTCGTGTCTAATCGATCGATGCTGCATGAAACGATTGGGCTTGCGCTAAGAGCGGTATCAACGCCGATAGAAGCGGTACCAGCCAAAGGGAGGGGAAACTTTGAGTGACATCTCACCATCTGTCGTCATCGACGACGCAACTCAGCGTTTGATCGACGGCATGGTCGCCGCCGAAAAACGCCATCTCGCCGAGCGCGTGGCTGAAGACGAAGAGTGCGCGTGCAAGGACGGGATGTTCCCCGCCCAAGCCAGCCGGCGCAAGTTTCTGTTTGCGGCAGGCTCGACGGCGGGTGTGGCGGCGGCGATGGTCGCGAGCCCGGCCGCCGCCCAGAAGGCGCCACCAGGCGCTCACTATTACGATGTGCCAGCCGACCCCACCAAGGTTCAGGGCCGGCCCGTCGGCAGCCAGGGCGGTTATGGCGCACGATCGCAATTCGAGACCGAAGTGCGCTGGCGCTTTCCGACCGCCACCGCATACTCGACCTGGAGCATGACCCCGCTCGAGAAGATGCTGGGCAATACCACTGCGTCCGGTCTGCACTTCGTCCGCGACCATAACGGCACGCCGACCATCGATCCGGACAAGCATGTTCTGGCCATCCACGGCATGGTCGAGAGGCCGCTGAAGTTTACCATGGCGGATCTCAAGCGCTTTCCTTCGGTAACTCGCAAGCACTTCATCGAGTGCTCAGGCAACACCCTTACCGAATGGAACAAGCCGACACTGAAAACCGTGCAGGGAACGCATGGTCTGCTCAGTACCTCGGAATGGACCGGGGTGCCGTTCGCGACTATCGCCCGCGAAGTCGGCCTGAAAGGCGGCGGTTCGTGGGTCCTTGCCGAAGGCGCCGATGCGGCAATGATGACGCGCAGCGTTCCCTTAGAAAAGATGCTCACGGACGCGTTGCTGGTCTATGGGCAGAACGGCGAAGCCATTCGCCCCGAGCAGGGCTATCCATTGCGCTTGGTGCTGCCGGGCTACGAAGGCAATACCAATATCAAGTGGTTGCGCCGCCTGGAGGTCAGCGACAAGCCGTTCATGACCCGCGAGGAGACCTCGAAATACACCGATTTGATGGCAAACGGCAAAGCACGCCAGTTCACGCTGACGATGGATGCCAAGTCGGTGATCACATTTCCGTCGGGCGATATGAAATTGCCGAGGCCGGGTTTCTACAACATAGCCGGGCTCGCCTGGTCCGGGCACGGCCGCATCCAGTCGGTCGACGTATCGGCCGACGGCGGAAAGACGTGGTATCCGGCCCGCATCGACTCGGTCCCTGAGCCGATGTGTACCGTCCGCTTCAGCTTCCCTTGGATGTGGGACGGCAAGGCGGCCATTCTGCAAAGCCGCTGTACCGACGAGACCGGGTATATCCAGCCGACACTCGCGGAACTCATCGCGATCCGCGGGTCGCATGGAAAATTCGCGTCGATCTATCACCTCAACGCGATCCAGAGCTGGGGCATCGCAAGCGACGGGAGTGTGACCAATGTTCATGCATAAGCTTTGCCTTGCGGTGGCGGCTCTAGGCTTGATCGCATGCCCGGTCGCCGCCTCCGCTCAGGTTCAGACCCACTATGGCTTCGGCGTGCCCGTGACCAAGGCCGAGATCTCGCAATACTTCGATAGCCGGGCAGACGGAAGCGGTCTTCCGCCCGGCAGCGGGACCGTGGCAGAAGGGGCCAAGATCGTTACCGAGAACTGCTCCGCCTGTCATGGCAACCACCTGCAAGGCAATCCGGCCAAGGGAATTGGCGGCGATAAGCTGCTCGGAGGCCGCGGGACATTGGCGTCCAAAAGTCCGGTCAAGACGGTCGAGAGCTATTGGCCGTATGCGACAACCTTGTTCGACTATGTCAAGCGGGCAATGCCGTTTTCATCGCCCGGGTCGCTCACCAATGACCAAGTCTATAGCGTGGTCGCTTACATCCTTTCGCAGGCCAAGATCACTAAGGGGACTGACGTGATGGACGCGAGCAGCTTGGCCAAAGTCGAAATGCCTAACCGGAACGGTTTCGAACCGGACCCTCGGCCTGAACTAGAGCTTTACAGGTAATAAGGGTCACGCAACTTTCGGCATCGCGCCTCGACCGGGCCGCGGTGCCGAAGGTAGGTTCTGTGAAGTTGGCTGGCCATCGTTAGGCTGAAGTATCGGCCGTCCCATCGCTATGCGGAATTCAGCCACACGCGAAAAATCCCTCAAAAGAAGAATATTTCTCCGACCCTCAAGTAGAAATGACCGAAGTCGTTTAGGACCACCTTGGGCCCATTGCCCGTGTTTCCCAGCAGAGTCGACGATTTGAAGGGGCAAGAGAGCAGTTCTCGCGCATGTTGCAGCGTGTGCACATATACCCGGACAGCTCGCGCCGCGTGGCAATAGCAGCCGTAAAGCCTGTGATAAGTTGGAGGAGGTACTTCATCTGAATTCTCCCTAGTCAATAGCAAAAAAATAACTGACAAAATGGAAACCGCATTGATCCAGGTCAAATCGAGGTGACACGGCATTCGAGGGCAGAGTGGCTGGCCCGGCAGATCACGGAGGCTTGCCCCTGGGCATCGGCGCCGACTTATCTGGTGCCTGATTGGCACCGTGCGCCGCGGGTGCCCGGACCGAATGCTGATCTTCGGTGAGTTACACCTGCGCCGAGTTCTTGCTTCTTATTCAGCGTATTGCAATAAAGCGCGCACGCACTTGGCATTACAGAAGGACGCGCCCTTGCATCGATCTGTCCAATGATCTGGTGCTGTTGAAGCTATTCCCGCCTTGGCCGGACTGCATCATCGATACGTCCGGATATAATTTTCGGAAAGGACAGGGGCCAGGTCATTAAAAAATGAAGACCCGTCAAACAAATTTCAACGGTATCGAGAGCTTGCGGCTACTCCGTCGAATTACGTTCGGCAACGTCACTTTGCGATAAAAACTCCGCGCTTGCTGCGCGCATGGCGCGATAGACCGCGGCCGCCACTCTTGGGCCAGAAGACGAGCCGTACGGAACCGTCTCGCCCAAAGCGCGCCAAATAACTTCGGCTCCCGCTTGCGCCATCACGGGAGTAACCTCGATCTCGTCTGCCGCACTACCCATGGTAGGCATCATACCATGGGCTTGCGGCGCTGTCTAACCAGGCAAAGTGTTTTCACTGCCTTTCCTTCCCAAAAATTCCATCCGGCGGGAATCGCGTAGTAGGGTAGAGCCATCGCATCATTGATGGCGATGTTTGCAATCCTGTGCGCGCTCGGCGTGTTCGTCGCCGACCGGTTCAAGTCGGAACCGGCTTGAAGCCGAGAACCTTTTCTTCGGCATCGGCTCAACATCGCCTTGAGGTGTGTGCCGCCTCGCGTTCGGCTGTGTGGGTCTGACCGGGCTTGTCGGTGTGGATGACACGGGGCTGGCCGAGCCTGCTCGGCATGACCCAGGTGGTTCAACCGGAGACATCCTTCGGCAACATCGCACCGGCTTCAAAGCCTCCTGGCGCTGGAAATCCGGAAAGCGGGCAGGGCGGCCGAGGATCGATCGTGACCTGCGTGATCTGATGCAGCGGATGAGCAGAGAAAACCCGCTTTAGGGCGCATCCCGGATCCACGGCGAGCTTTTGATGCTTGGCTTTGAGGTCGCCCAACCGACGGTCACGAGCTATATGGTTCGGTCGCCGAAGCCACCATCGCAAGCCTGGAAGACATTTCTACGAGATAACGCTGAGGCGATCGCAGCCATCGATATGTGCGTTGTGCCGACGCTGACGTTTGAGCGGGTGTATATTTTCCGGTCCTCGGCCACGGCCGTCTGGTGTGAATCAGGCAGTGTGCGTTGAATGTGCAAAAAATCCGAGTGTTCGGCTTACTTCGCGAGAACGTGCGGCAACCAAAGGGCGATCTGAGGATATAAGGTCAGCAGAACCAAAACGGCCAAGTCCGCGATGATGAAGGGGATCACGCCCTTATAGATCGTCTTCATCGGTATTTCCGGCGCCATGCTATTAAGAATAAAGATGATGATCCCGAACGGCGGATGGATGAGCGCGAGCTCCGCCTGGATCACATTGACGATCCCCCACCAGATCGGATCGTAGCCAGCGTGCACGACGATCGGCAGGACGAACGGGAGAGTAATAAGGATCGCGGACAATTCTTCGAATACCGTGCCGAGCACAATGTACGCGACCAGCAGCATCGCGATCAGGGAAAGCGGCGCCAAGTTCATCGACTCGATGCCGTGGATGAGCGCTTCCGGCAGATGCGCCAAGGTGATGAAATAGGTGAAGACGGATGCGCCGATCAGGATCATGTAGAGCATGACCGCGGTCGCCGCGCATGATTGCAAGCCGTGCAAAAAGGAGGCCATGGTCATGCGCCGTCGCGCCAAGGCAAACAAAAGGGAAAGCACAGCCGCGACGGAGGCCGCTTCATCGACGGTGAAGATGCCGCTGTAAAGCCCGCCAAAAACAAGGATCATCAGCAACAGCGCCGGAAAAGCCTGCTTCGTCGCCGCCCGCCGTTCCTCCCAGTCCGCGCGGGCGCGCGCCGGGGCGGCTTTCGGATCGAGCCGCACGATGATCGCGATGGCGAGGAGATTGAAGGCGATCGTGAGCAGGGCCGGAAAGACCGCCGCCAGGAACATGTCGAAGATGAACGTCTTGGCGACGATGCAGTAGAGGATCATCAGCGTCGACGGCGGAATCAAAGACTTCAATGTTCCAGCCGCGGCGATGGTGCTGGTGGCGAAAGACGGCGAATAGCCGCGCCGCATCATTTGGGGGAGCGCAATCTTGCCGAAGGTCGCGGCCGTCGCGGTGGTCGAGCCGCAGACCGACCCGAATGCAGCGCAACCGCCAACGGTTGCGTAGCCGAGGCCGCCCCGCTTGTGTCCCAGCATTGCGGTGGCGAAGGTATAAATGTCTTCGGAGAAGCCGGCGATATTAGCGAACGTTCCCATCAAGATGAACAGCGGCAGCGTCACCATGTCGATGCTGGACAGGAGCCGGACCGGCTCGCTGGCCAGGAACGTGAAGGCGGCCGTCCAGCCCGCTTGCAGGGCAAAGCCAACGACTCCGACGGCGATCATCGCGAACGCGATCGGTACCTGCATGAAAATGAGGACGAAGAGAGCAACGACCCCGCTGATGCCGATGGCGACCGGGCTCAAGGAGGCATTCCCTTAGTGTGCCTGGGGCAACGCCGGGGCGTCGTCGGCCGCTCCGAAGCATCGGCAGATGTCGCCCACGGCGGTGAGCAACTGGACAAAGGCGGCGAACGCCATGAGGCAGGACACGAAGTACCAGAATGGCGCGGTCTTGATTTCCAGCATGACGGTCGCATCGCCATTGGCGGCCTGAGCCTGGGCGAACAGGAAAAGCTGCCAGGCCATGAGGGCTGCGATGACCGTCATGAGGACCGATGCGAAGGCGTCGAGTACCCGGCCCGAACGGCTGCCGAGCATCATGCCGGCAAACTTGATGCAGATATTGGCGCGCATCTGGTAGGTGATGGGAAAGCAGCAGCTCATGGCCGCGGCGATGACAACGCCATCGAGGTCCCGCACGAGCTCGATCGGCTGATTGGCGAAGGAGCGCATCAGGCCGTCGAGCAGGGTCATGGCGGCATAGGCAATCAGCACCAGCAGCCCGAAGGCAGCGAGCGCCCGCGCTAGCGCGAACGCCGCTGTCTCGACCGCGCCGTAGAGGCGGGCCATGGCTCAGCCGCCGGATCGGACGTGGCTGATTGCCTCGTGCACCGCTTTGAGCAGGGCCGGATTGCGCGGCGATTTCTTTGCCCAGTCCGCCGCCACCTTCTTGTACGCCTGATCCGCCGTTGCGAGATCGGCTGCGGTGGGGTCCACCCTGACACGGCCCTTGTCGGCCTTCATCTTGGCGATAAGGCCGTCAAGATAGTGGCCGTAACCGGCGATGAACTTCTCGGCGAACCACTCGCCGCTGTATTTCTCGAGGATCTTCTTTGCCTCCGCCGGCAGGCTGTCGTACTTCGCCTTGTTCATGAGCACGGTCAGCGTCGAGATGCCGACCGGCAACTGGTAGTCGTATTTGGTCACGCGGTTGACGCCGAAATCATAGAGCGGACCTGGGAATTCGGTGGCGCCATCGATGGTTCCACGACCGATCGCCTCCGCGATCTGTGGAACCGGCAAGAGAATTGGAACCGCGCCCAGCGCTTTGATGGTCGCCGCCTGGCTGGCGTTGGTCGTTCGAATCTTCTTGCCCTTGAGCTCCGCCAGGCTCGTGATCTTGGTGCGCGAGTGGATCACGAACGGCATCGTACCCATCGCGCCGATCACGGTGTATTTCTCAAAGCCTTTGAAGGTGTGCGTCGCCATCAAGCGTGTGTAGACGCGGGTCGCCTCGGACATATTGCGGAACAGCCCGGGCAGATCCATGACATCGTTGTCCGGAAATCGCCCCGGCGTGACGCCCGGAATGACAAAGGCGATATCCGCCACGTCATTGAGCACGAGCTGGGATTGTTGCGGCAAGGCGCGCCCGAGCGCGCCGTTGGGATAGCCGTCGATCTGGATGATGCCCTTGCCGGCGGCATTGACCGCTTCCATCCACGGCTTGATGGTCGTGACCCAGGTCATCTCCGTGTCGCTTGAGAACATGGCCAGCTTGAGCTTGACCGCGTCGGCCTTTGCCGCGACCGGCAACATCGCCAGGGCGACGACGGCGGCGCGCAACAAGGCTGCTTTTTTGGTACGCATTGGTTTCTCCCCTATCGTTTGTGGTTTTGGGCCGTTTAATCGATCCATGTCATGCGCGGTAAATCTCTCCGATTAGCCCCGCGTCGAATTGCGTGAAGTAAAGGCACCCGTTCGAATGCGCCATGATGCAGCGCGCGCCGGAGCTCGGCGTCGGAATCGCCAAGCGTCCGCGCATGCGGCCGCCGGAATCCATGACGCCGATTCGATTGGCGAAGTTTTCGGTGAACCAGAGATCGTCACCGGGGCCAACGCAGACACCCCGCAGGGACAGTCCGCTTCCGCCGACCGGGTGCTCGGTTATGGTGCCATCGGCGTCGACCCGCCCGAGCGCATCGCCGCCGGTTTCGACGAACCATAGGCTGCCGTCGGGATGAGCGACCGTGGCGCGCGGCTCGGCCTTTGGATTAGGCAGCGCGTATTCGACGACCCGTTTTCCGGGGACGACGCTGGCGATGCGGGAAGCCGCCGATTCGGAAAACCACATGGCCTCGCCACGGACGCTGATCGACAGCGGCTTGCTCCCGGGCGAGATGCCATCGGATACCGTGGTGATCTCGCCGGCCGGCGTGATGCAGAGCAACGTGTCAGCGTCGGTAGCGGCTACCCAGATATTGCGATCGGGTCCCAGCACGACGGCATCGGGACCGGCGCTGAGCATCGGGACATCAAATTCGTCAATGTCGCCCGCCATTGAGATGCGGCCTATGCGGTTGCCGCGCTTCTCGGCGAACCACAGGCAGTCATCGGCGCCGACCGCGCAGCCGATGGGGCCGCTATTGGCATGCGGCAGGACGAATTCGGAAAATGTGCGGGTCTGCGGATCGAAGCGGCCGATCCGGTTGGCGCCGCTCTCGCAAAACCATAGCGCCCGATCGGGCCCCTCCACGCAAATGTAGGGCTGGCTCCGCGCTGTGGGGATTTGATGCTCCCTGATGCGATAAGGCCGCAGAGCATCATCGGCCTCCGACTGAACAGCTCGTTTCGACATCTCCTGTCCCCACCTCCTGCACTGTCATACGGCTCCCGACCTTATCGGCAGCACGGTACGTGTCAACGTATTATCGATAAAAGGTTGACCGCATCATGTTTACCGATAAAAGTGCATGTTAAGGTCTTGGGACTCGGCGGCTACGAGAGCCGCCAGGGGGCGCAACTGCTAGGGTTGCACACCGGCTCCCGCTGACGACTGAGTGCGGAGACATGTTGAGGAAGACCCAGGCGCGCGAGGGCGAAAGCGGAGAGATCGCGAGCACCGGCGCGACGCTCGCCTCCAAGATATTTTCGATCCTGCGCCGCGACATCATCACCGGCCAGCTCAAGCCGGGCAGCAAGGTCAAGACCCAGGCCCTGTCCGATCGCTTCGGCGTGGGGCTGAGCCCGGTGCGCGAAGCGCTCAACCGGCTGGCAAGCCAAGGGCTCATTGCGCAGGCCGACCGCCGGGGCTTTTCGGTCATGCCGGTGAGCGAAGAAGAACTGGCCGATATCACCGACACGAGGATCTGGGTGGAAGGCGCGGCGCTCGAACGTTCGATCGATCGGGGTACCGGAGCATGGGAGGAGAATGTCCTCGTCGCCTTCCACCGGTTATCCCGGACACCGCGTTTCGTCCTGAACTCCAATGCCGACAGCGACGAATGGATCGAGGCTCATCGATCCTTTCACATGTCGCTGCTCTCCGCCTGCGGTTCCGCGTGGGTGACCAAATTCTGCGCCCAGGTATTCGAAGCGAGCGAGCGATATCGGCACTTGGGCGGTCTCGCCGCAGGTGCACGCGAAAGCGCCGATGAAGAGCACCGCGCGATCATGCAGGCAACCATTGACCGCGACAAGCGCAAAGCCCTGGACCTGCTCACCGCGCACTACCGGAAGACTCAATGGCACCTGAAGGAGGTCATTGAGAGCTCCCGGATTGACTGACCCCCTTCAGCATCCATCCCGCACTCAGGACACCTCATGGCAGTCGAACGGATCACTTATCGCGCAGGCGGAAACACCTTCATCGGCGCGCTCGTTTATGATGAGACAATAAAGGATAAGCGCCCGCTCATGCTGGTCGCCCCCAATTGGCTCGGCGTCAGCGACGACGCGATCAGACGTACCCAGACGATGGTCGGCTCCCGCTACATTGGCTTCGTGGCCGACATGTATGGCGATGGCAAGGTGAGCGAAGGCCCGCCCGAGGCGGCGGAACTCGCCGATTCCTTTCGCGCCGATCCGCAGGAACGCTGGCGGCGCATCGCGGCCGCGCTGGCGGCGCTGGTGGCGGAAAGCGAACGTCGTGGTATTGGCGATGCTTCACGCAAAGCCGCGGTCGGCTTCTGCTTCGGCGGCGGCAATGTGCTGGAACTGGCCCGCGCCGGTGCCGACCTGCAAGCCGTCGTCAGCGTCCACGGCGATCTCAATACGCCTCAGCCGGCGCGCACGGGAGACATCAAGGCCGCCCTTTTCGTGTTGCACGGAGCGGCCGATCCCGTCGCACCGAAGGCGCAGAGGGATGCCTTCGAAGCGGAAATGGAGGCGGCAAAAGCCCGATGGCAGATGCTGACTTTTGGGCACGCGCTTCATTCGTTCTGCGAAACAGAATCGAATGTGCCGGGTATCGCCGAATACAACGAAGCTGCGGCGCATCAATCGTATCGTCTGATCGACGAATTCATTGCCGACACATTCGCAGGACGACTGTGAGCCTCACCCACCGTAACCGGACCGCTGGCAGCCTCCCTCGTGGGTGAGATGGCGCGTCCGTTAAGTGCTGCGGACGTGACTTCTTGCAGAGCAATAGCCATACGGCGAGCGCCGCGCTTACCGATCGAGCGGCACCTATGGATGATGTCGCTGCCACAAAGGATTATCGGACGATGTTGATATCGAGACTTGTCGGGCGAGCATTAGCTCGTGCTCGACACGGCCAAGTTCTTCCAATTCCCAATTAGCCGGACTTCTGGCAAGGCCTACGGCAGCGTGAACTGACTTTGGCTCGCATTTTTTGCGGACTCATCAAGAGGCCTTGCGGCCGTGATGAGCAAGGCCAGCACTCGCCGTTGAGGCAACCCCGCTCGTGGTCAAACGCGGAGCACCCGCCGCGCTCGGTACGAATTTGCTGCTCGACAGTAGAGCGGATTTGGCGCGGATAAGAATCAACAGCCGCTTCTGGCCCGTAGCTGCAATAAGATCTTTGCAGATGTCTGCGATATGCCGAAGCGAGCCATTGAAGTGCACTTGGTACCTGTATCAGCGGTGGATCCGCGCGGGGAACGACTTCGTGTCGCCCCGCGCGCTTAGATCAAGCCGCTAGTTTGGTTTCCTTGGGCTCGATGACGTCGAAGCCAAGGTTCTTCAGCAACGTGTAAAGGGTATCAATTTCCTCCTGCCGCGGTTTCGGCATGGGCGCGCGCATGAACGGGTTGGGGATCAGCCCGCGCAGCCAAGTCGCGGTCTTGTAGCGGATGTGCAGCCGGCCCATGTCGGCGACATATTCGTGCAATTGCACCAGGCCGCCGTCCCAGATCGCGCGCGCCTTGTCGATGTCCTTGGCGTCCCAGGCCTCAAGATGGTCGAGCATCGGCTCCAGGGCGAAATTCCAGAAGCCTGAAAGCGTGCCATCGAAATATCCGGTGGCCTTGTATTCGTGGAAGCGCGAGGCCAGCGCGCCCATCACCGCGACGTGGCGGTCGAGGCCGCGCAGTCCCTTAGCGATGATGCGGAAGCCGTCGTACATGTAGGTCATCTTCCAGCCGACCACGTTCGGCACCTCGCGGCAGATACGCATGGTTGCTTCCAGCGGAAGCCCAGGGTGGAACGGCGGCTTAGCGCCGCCGACCGGGTGGGTCACGATCGGCAGGTCAACCGCCCGGTCCTGGGCGATGATCTGGTCGAGCCATATTTCCGGGTAGTTATCGGCGTCCCAGCAGGACGTGACGTCCTGCGCGCCGCCGGGCGGCGTCACGAAGATGCCGTCTACACCGAGCGACTTACAGTCGCGCGCCGTCTCGACCGTCTCATCGGTCGTCATTGCCCAAGTGCCGGCGAGAACCGGCACCTTCCCATTGATCTCCTCCATCGCGATTTCCAGCACGCGGCGTTTTTCCTGCCGCGTGAGATAGAATATTTCGCCCGCCTCCGGATTAATGCAGAGGCCACCGCCGGCCTTCACGAATTTCTCGTTCTTGAGGAAGTATTGGAGGAACCGCCGATACGCGGCCTCGTCAATCTTCATGTGCCGGTCAAACGGCAGGAGGCAGGCGACATAGAGGTGGTCACCCACGGTCTTCGGCTTGGTCTTCATGGTGCTGCTCCGTGATGATGTGGGAAGCATTTGTTAATGGCGTATGCGAGGGTGCGTTCATTCAAGCGGCTTGGCGTCGATCAGGACGAAGGCGACGATGCAAGGCTCTTTTGAACGATTGGCCCAGGCGTGGTTTGTGCCGCGTTGGATGAGCATGTCGCCGGCCGCCAGCTTGGTCTCACCCACGTCCATGACCGCCCAGATTTCTCCCGAAAGGACGATGGCGTAATCGATCGACCGCGTCCTGTGCATATGGGCGTGGCGCACCGGGCCACCGGTGTTGGCGGCCTTCGCCGTCTCGTCGATGGCGACCGAGCCGCCCATGGCCTCCGCCTTCGCCGCCCAGTCCTTGTCGGGCGGAAACTGCACGACGCGGAAGACGCTGCCGTCCGTGGGCGGCGCCACTTGGACCGGCAGCCCGCACGGATCCTGCGCGGTGCCCAGGCCATTGTCGGCGGGCGTTGCCGCGGTCTTCCAGAAGTCGGTGACGGCGAAATTCGGCTGGTCCATGATCGGCACGATGTGCGGCGAGGTATCGTCGGTCAGGATCACCGACCGGCCGTCGCCGTTATGGCCCGTCACGACCCGTCGGAAGCGTTTGATCTCGGGCCCCGGGGCGACTTTGCCGGGGTTCGGCGTTTCAGCCATTGTGCAGTCTCCGAAGCTTCATGGTGGTCATTGCGGGATGATCGGCAGCAGCAGATGCGATGGCCGCCGCCCGTCATGGTAGATCTTATGCAGCGTGATCTTGCTGCTGCAGATGTGGTTCGGCACGTATTCGGCGTTGGTTGCCCCGCCGACGCCGGTCGGCATGTCCGCGCTGGTGATCTCAATGCAGATGCGATGGCCGCGGCGGAACAGGTTGGCGGTCGCCATGATCTCGACGGCGTATTCCGTGATCTCGCCCGGCACCACCTTCTGTTGGGCTTCGCGGGTCAGGGGATGCCAGGGTTTCCACGGCTTCGACCGTTGCGGATCGAGCGCCCGGTGCGATGCCTTCAGCCACCCGCGACTGACCTCGCGCTCAGGCAGATCGGCCGGTATCTCGCGCTCGCCCTCCCGCACGGTGCGCACCGACACGTCCGGCCCGACATCCTTGAGGCTGACGATCCAGTTGGTGTCATCCTGGTCGATCTCGGCAAAGAGGTTCAGCACCGCCGGACCAGCGACCAAAATATCGTGCGGCAGCGGATCGGAAAGGTAGCGCAACTTCTGAATCGTGTTGGTCTGCGTTGGCGGCATTTGCGCGAATGCATCCGGCGGCAATTCGTCCTCCACGCTGGAGGACGTGAACGGTTCGGTCCGCAGCCGTTCCCAGCTGTTCAAATAGAACTTGGCCCATTGCGTCTCCGGCGGCGGCCAATCGCTTGCGCTGCGCCACTCGTTGGCGCCCATGACCCAGTAGCGCACCGGCGGCTCGTCCATGACCCCGGTATCGATGTCCTTTAGCCAATTGTCGTGCCAGCGCAGGATTTCGCCGTGCAATGAATGAAACGGCCGCTCCAGATGAGCGGGCCCGGCGAACATCAGTTTCTTCGGTGCGTCGATCCGATCGAAATAGTTCTGCGCGCCGTTCAGGTGGGTCTTGTACGTGTAAGCGTACCAACCAGCCCCCGTGTAGGTCGGCACCTTGATATTGGCGAGGTCCCGCTCCGCCGCAGATACCGTCTCCGCGTTGTCGTAGGGATCGATCAGCAGCCCGAAATAGGGCGGCATGTGCTGACCCTTTTGCGTCAGCACGTTGTAGACGTGCGGATACATTTTGAAGTCGGGGTTGGCCATGGCTTGCTGCCAGAGCGCTTCCTTGTCCGGCGGCAGCGTCCCGGGCTTTCCCTTGTTCTGATGTAGCGCCGCAAAGTGCATGATCAGGTAGCGGAAGAAGTGCAGCACGCCGCCCGGATATTCCTCGCGGAAGCTGCCGAGGGTGCCGTACGCACCGCGCGGATCGAACGGAAAGATGGCTTTCAGGTGCGGCGGATTCTGCTTGGCGGCGTGGAATTGCTCGGCCCCAAAGCCCGAAATCCCGACCATGCCGACATTGCCGTCGCACCAGGGCTGCGCCGCGATCCACTCGATCAGATCGTAGCTGTCCCACTGGCGGCTGCCGCCGCCGTCCGATTTGAAGATTCCGCGCGGCGAGCCAATGACGTGCACGTAGCCGCGCGAGACGAAATACTTGGTATCGCCTGCCTCCAGCAGACCGGCCCACAACGACGACCAGGCCGGCTGGGGCGGCAGCGATGCCGCCACATCCGGGCCTTGCAGGTCTTTGTTGTAGATCGAGAACGCCAGCAGCACCGGAAACTTCTCGGCCGAATCCGGCCGATAGATATCGACGGAGAGGTTGACGCCGTCTCGCATCGGCACGGCGACGTCTTTCTCAGCGACCATCCGGTCATAAGTCGCTGCCCGGTCATAGGCGACCGGCGCACTGTCGCCCGCCTGCAGACCTTCGTTTCCAATATTTTGCGTCATAGCTCCGGCTTCTCCTTTGTTCGTGGCCGGACCTCAGGGGATGACGATCTTCTTCGGGTCGAGCTTGTTGCGATAGAGATGAAGCTCCTCGCCCAGCTTGATGAAGAACGTCAGGTCTTCTGGTCGCGCCTTGTTGTTGAAGGTGGGGAAGTTCGGCGAATTGTAGTGGATGTATTTCTTTTCGATCTTGCGCGCTTCGGCCGGGTTCTTGCGAATGAACGCGAGACCTTCGTCGATTGCGGCGCGGAAGTTCTTGACGACCTGCGGGTTCTTGTCGGCCCAGTTGCCATCGGCGATCCAGCAGCTCACCAGCACATCCGGATTGACCTCGGCGAAATATTCGGCCGCTATGTAGCCGGTGTGAGTGGCGACGATTTTGGTACGGAAGGGTTCGACGATCGCCACGTAGTCGATATTGCCGCTCTTCAGGACGTTCGGGAGTTGCGGCAGCGGCGCCTCGATGATCTTCACTTTGTCGACCGGGACCTTGTTATTGATCAGCCACTTGCGCAGCATGACGTCGATCACGCTGTTAATTCCCGGTACGCCCACCTTCTTTCCGATGAGATCGGAGGGCTTGCTGTATTTGACGCCCGTTCTCGCAAGCAGGCTGATGAACGGATGCGCCTTGGTGTGGCGGGCGGCGCCAGCGACCAGCTTCAGGTCCAAGCCGCCGTCGACCGCTTGCAGCAGGGTCGGAATGGTGGACATGCCGATCTGGACGCTGCCGGACACGATCGCCGACGGAATATTGTTTACCACCGGGATGAGGGTCATCTTCGCGTCGATGTCGTGTTGGGCGAAGAAGCCCTTGTCCTTGGCCACATAGGCGGCGAGGAAGTCGGTCGCCGGCGGGAAGCCGATGGTTACCTTGGCCGGTGCAGCCAGCGCCGGACTGCCGAGCCCAGCCAAACCGGTCAGCAACAGAGCCGCAATTGCGGCAAGTCGACGAATGCTCAACATGACGTTCCTCCGCTGGTGTTTTTAGACTTGCAGATTGCGCCAACGTATTGTGCGGCGCTCGAGAAGCAGGATCAGGTAGTTGGCGGCAAAGCCGAGAATGCCGAGCAGGATGAGGCCGGCATAAAGGTCGGCGCTGCGGTAAGAGCGTTGGGCGAAGAAGATGTCCCAGCCGAGACCCGGCAACGACGATTGCATTTCGGTGATTACGGTGAGGATCAGTGCAATCGCGAGGCTCACCCGCAGCCCGCTCATGATGTCCGGCAGCGCCGATGGCAAGGCCATCTTCAGCAGGAACTCACGGCGGCTAAATCCGAGGACATCGGAGACGTCGAGGAGCGCGGGCTGCACCGACGAGAAACCGTGCACGCTTGCCAGCAGCACCGGCCAAATGGCGCCGAAGGCGATCACCGTCAGCGACATGGTGTTGGTGAGGCCGAGAAACAGGATGGCGACCGGAATGACCGCCGAGGCCGGTAATGGCCTGATGAATTCGAGCGTCGGGTCCAGAAGCTCACGGGCGAGACGCGAAGTACCGATGGTCGCCCCGATCGCCACGCCAGCGACCGATGCTAGCATCCAGCCGATCACCATGCGCAGGCTGGTGGCGGCGAGCGGACCCCAAATCGAGCCGTCCTCCACGCGGTAGATCAGCACGCCGATGGCGCGCGACGGGGAGGGGAAGAAAATGGGCGAGATCAGACGCAGTTCGGCGAGGTATTGCCACAGCAGAACAACCGCTGCCGCGAACGCCAGCGCCGCCAGCTTCGTGAGCGCGTGCGGCTTCATTGCGCCGTCCCCAAGGCGCGGGTGGGCCCGCCGATGTTGCGTAGCAGCGCATTGAGCAGAAATCCGATGACGCACAACCAGAATAGTTGCGCGTACATCAGGCCGACATGAAGCGATTGCTCGGCCAGGATGAGATGGTAACCGAGCCCGCGCGGATTGAGGACGATTTCCACGGTGACCGCCACGACCAGCGCAATAGCGGCGGCGATGCGCAGGCCGACATTGATGCGGGCGAAAGCCGCCGGCAGCACGATCTTCCAAAGCCGCGCCGCGAGCGGCATTTCGAGAGTGGCAGCCACTTCCAACAGTCGCGGCTCGATGGCGCGTATGGCCCCGACCGTGACAATGAGGATCGGCCAGACGCAGGCGTAGGCAACGATGCTGGCTTCGAGCGCGACGCCAAAGCCGAACATCATCAGTGCCAGCGGCATGAAGGCAATGGCCGGAATGGGCCGCAACGCCTCGATGGTCGGGCTGGTCACCTGCTCGAGCAGCGGTGAGAGGCCGAGCGCGACACCTGTCAGCACGCCGACAACGGCGGCGATCGCCAATCCGAGCAGGGCGGTTTCGAATGTCTGCCACGTGGCCAGAAGCAGTGAGCCATCGATCAGGCTATTGAACCAGGCCACCAGAATGTCGGAAGGCCGGGATACCGCGTCGACCGGCAGATCGCCGAGGCGCCCGAAGAGTTCCCAGAGGAACAGGATCAGCGCGGGAATGATCAAGCCGGTGACACCGCGCCGCATGGGCTACGCCTCCGAAGCCGGATGGTGCGCGGCGAAACCAAACGGCCCGACTTGATTGTGCGCCAACAATTGGAACAACCGGTGGCGGTGGGCGAGGAAGCGCGCATCTTCCCGCGTCGTGAGCTGATTGCGCGGGCGGGGCAGGCCGACCTCGACGGTCTCGATCACGGTGGCCGGCGTTCCGCCGAGCACCACTACGCTGTCGCCGAGATAAATTGCTTCTTCCAGATCGTGGGTGATGAACACCACGGTCATTTTCTTGTCCGCGGCGAGCTGCAGGATTTCGTCCTGAAGCACTTGCCGCGTCATGGCGTCGAGGGCGCCGAAAGGCTCGTCCATCAGCAGGATTTTCGGCTCCTGCGCCAAGCAGCGCGCTATCTGCACACGCTGCTGCATGCCGCCCGAAAGCTGACCGGGGAATTGGTGCTGGGCGTGGGTGAGTCCCATTTTGGCAACGAGTTCATCGATCGTCGCCTCGCGCGCTTCCGGCGGTACGCGGCGCGCTTCCAGACTCAACGCGATATTGCCGCGCACCGTGCGCCAGGGCAGCAGCGCCTTGGAGTAGTCCTGGAATATGATCGCGCGATCGCGCGAGGGCGCCGTAATGGCGTGGCCCCCGAACGAAAGCTCGCCGCCGCTCGGCCGCACCAGCCCCGCGAGCGCGCGCAGCAGCGTTGTTTTGCCTGTCCCCGAGCCGCCGACCACGCACAAAAATTCCCCGTCGCGGACCTCAAAGGTAACGCCATCAAGGACGGTTCGGCCGCCGGTTGCGTCGGTCCCATAGGCGACGCGCAGGCCGCGGACCGACAGCGCCGGGACGGCGGCTTTGACCAACTGCGGCTCGATCTTCTGCCGGCGAGCTGCCTGCACCAGGCTCCTCCCTTGATGGCCCTGTTCAAGAGGGCTTTTCTTTTTTATCGAACACGCTCATATTTGAGCAAGTTCAATATTCTGTCAAGGCGGGATGCAAGGATGGCCGAACCGGCGTAAATGGCCTCACGGATCGAGGAATCGGGAATCAACATGACGCTTCAAGGTCAGGCGGCCCGCCCACTGGGACTTCGGGAACGCAACAAGCGGGACAAGCTCAAGCGCATCAAGGACGCGGCCAGCGCCCTCTTTGTCGCCAAGGGCTTCGACGACACGACCACGCGCGAGATTGCGCTCGGAGCCGGCGTCGGCCTCGGCACGGTATTCGTTTACGCTGAAAACAAGCGCGATCTTCTCTTCTTAATCATCAACGATCAACTCGATGAGGTGACGCAATCCGCTCAGGCCGCCATTGATCCTGCAGCGTCGCTCATCGACAATCTCTTGAAAGTCGCTGAGCTCCATTATCAATTCTTCGGAGAACAGCCGGCGCTTTCACGTTTGGCGCTCCGCGAAATGATATTCTACGAGACCGGCGCACAGGCCGGCCGTTTTCAGAACACACGGCAGCACCTCATCGAGCTGTTCGGGCGAGCGGTCGAATTGGCAAGGACGCAGAACGGCATCGTCACCAAGGAAAGTGCATCTTTCGTCGGCTGGATCATTTTCAGCATCTTTCAGGTCGAACTGCGGCGCTGGCTCTCCTCGGACGAGCTTGATCTCGATGTCGGATTGAAAGCGCTTGAGCGAGCTTTCGCTCTGTTAATCAATGGCCTGAAACCAAAACCAAGAGCTCTCAAGCGTCGTGTCGATCTGGCTGAGAATGCCAACGGTTCAGGGCAACCCAAATCACCGTCGCGAAGACAGGCGACAACTCGATCTTAGTAGCTATCCGCATGGCCGCCGTATGATCGGCCTATGTCGCTCGCCGAATTGCTGAAACGAGCACATTGCCGATAGGCCCGTCGCCGGGAATTGAATTCATATAGTCGTGGCGAAGACCGCACCGGCAGGATCTCGCCGGAAGGCGAAACCCTGACGCTACGACATCAATTCGTCGTGCGGTCAGTGCCCGCTGTTAGGTAAATTCCGCCTCCGGGGATACTGGAGGTCGAGCGGGCGCCGTCGCTAACGCGGCGGCGCCTGTTGCGCTCTCAATGATGGATGGTGAACGACTTGACCAGGAACCAGCCGGTCAAGACGACACTGATGATCAAGAACACGGCGGTCGTTGCCGGATGCCCGGTGAAGCTGTGCAGCGTGCCAGTGGCATTGATGTAGGCGTCGGCCGTATTGAAGGGCGTACCCATGATATCGCCTCCTGTTTCCGTTTATTCGGCAGCGCCGAGCGGCGCCGGCTTGCTGGTGGCGAGCGCTGAAGCGGCTTCCTGCCGCATCGCCGCCTCGACACGGCCGCCGGCGATGCTGGCGGTTTCGGGATAGGCGCGCACGCCCATTTCGGCGAGGTCGAGGCCCTCGATTTCGACCTCGGGCGAGACCCGCAGCAGGTTTGCTTTCTTCAGCGCCAGACTGGCGAGATAGCCCGGGATGAAGCCGAGCAGGATGGCGCTGATGGCGACGCCGCCAATCTGGCCGAGCAGATTGATCGGCGCCTGGCCCTTCTGCGCGATGTAGCCGGCGGCGAAGATGCCGGGCAGGATGCCGCTGATGATACCGGTGACGCCGTGTACCGACACGGCGCCCACGACGTCATCGACGCCCATCTTTTCGATGAAGGCGGCGACCTTGGGCATGATCCAGGCGCAGGCAAAGGCGATCACGATCACCAGCGCCGGGTGGTAGAGGTCCATGCCGGCGGCCACCGAGATGATGCCGGTGAGGCCGCCCGAGATCGTGAAGAACGGATCGGCCTTCGACGAGACATAAGCGCCCATCAGACCCGCCGAGAGCGCCAGCGTGGTGTTGACGGCGACCATGGAGAGCGTCGCCGGCGAGCCGTAGATGTTCACGATGCCGGTGTAGTCGGGCAGGTAAACGAGGCAGCAGGCGAGGAAGAAGTAGAAGCCGACGAAGATCAGCATCAGGCCGACCAGCGTCATGCTGATGTTGTGCGGCAGGATCGGCCGCGGATTGCCGGCCTCGTCGAACTTGCCGATGCGCGGGCCGAGGTTGAGCAGCACGCCGAGCGTGAACGAGCCCGACACCGCGTGCACCACCACGGCGCAGCCGAAGTCGTGGAAGCCCCACTGCGAGGTGAACCAGCCGAAGAAGTTCCAGCCCCAGGCGGCGGCCACCACCCAGAGGAAGCTGCCGAGCAGGATGGAGAGCAGGTAATAGGCGCCGACCTTGATGCGTTCGATGCAGGCGCCGGAAAGGATGGAGGCGGTGGTCATCGCGAAGAGCGCGAACACCATCCAGAAAACGCCGGTCATCTCGTCGCCCTTGGTGGGCGTCATCGAGTCGGACCAGGGATAGGATGTCACCACCGGCGCGAAGGCGGCTTTGGCTGCTTCGCTGAGGTGGGCGGGATCGGTCCACGGCCCCATCAGCGGCCCGGTGACGGGCCAGAGCGCGAAGCCGTTATAAACCCACCAGCCGAAGAAGTAGAAACTGATGCCCACCGTCGCCAGCGTCATCAGGTTCTTGACCATGGTGGCCAGCAGGTTCTTCGAGCGCGAGCAGCCGCCCTCGTAGGCGAGGAAGCCGACGTGGATGAGGATCATCAGCACGGCGGCAATGAAATAGAAGCCCTCCGCCGCGAAGGTCTTGAGGAAGGGCAGCGCGGCGAGGCCCTTGGCCGCATCCGCCGAAATCATCACCATCTGGGCAGCTTGAGAACCGTCAGCCATGGTCATCTCCCCCTGCAAACAAAGGTCCCGGCTTTCTCAAGCATCTTTCGTGCCAAGAAATAAAAGTTCCTGAGAGAACCGGCGCCTCAAAAGCACCGGTTTTGATGCGGTTTTTTGGTGTTTCGTCCGGCGGGGCGGGGCGCGGCGCGGCAAAATTCACCGGCGCTTGGCCGTTGTACGCCGGCGGCTGGCTACAATATGGGCGGGCCTGCTCATCTCGCTTCCACGCCCAGCCGGCTGGCTATGCCGGCTCGGTGACCAGCACTCCGAACTCGGCCGCGGCGTCCAGCAGCCAAGCGCAAAACGCCCCGGCAAAGCTGCGGAAGACGGCAAATTCATAAACCGGCGCATCGTCGCGCTGCCAGAAATGTACGTTGATATGGCCGGCGATACTGAGCGCCGCGTCACCCGTGCGGAAGACGCGCGGGTGGAGATCGAGCGGCACGCCCTTGGCCAGTGCCGCGCGCGCTTGCGGCCCGGAGACCCGGATGACGCTGCGTCCGTCCGACTGGTCGACGACCGATGCGAGGCTGTCGAAATCCTGACGCAGGGTGCGCTCGAACACGGAGCCGTCGACATGCTCGGTCGCCGCCAGCCATTGGCCGGGACCGGCCCAAACGAAACCGATGGTGCCGGCCGCCACCCGCCGCGGCGTCAAAGGTAGCGTCAGGCCGAAGGTGGCCTCGGCACGGGCGACGAGTGAGTCCGTCTTGCCGGCGCGTACTATGACGCTGGCGAGCGCCAGGCCGGCGCGCGGCGTGATCGTCACACCGAGCGCGCCCTCTTCCGCGCCATGACGGCCGGGCGCGAGCAGGCTCTCCAATCCGGATCGCGGGGTCAGAACGAGGTCAGACACGCAGGCGCTCTCCCTTGGGATCGACGAACACCGGCGAACACACTTCCATCTCGACGACGTTGTCGCGCACGGGATCGACCATCTGCACCGTCTCGCCGATACGCTCGGGCCCGCGCACCAGCAGGCCGAGGCCAATCCAAGTGTTCAACGAGGGGGAAAACGCGACCGAGGTAACGACGCCCTGGTCGTTGCCGGCGGTGTGGGCCGCGCCAGCCGGCAGCACGTGGGCGCCGGCATTAAGTCGCTGGCCCGCATCACGGGGCTGGAAGCCGATGAACTGTTGCCGGTCCGGCTCACACAAGGCGGGACGCTGCGCCAGCACCTTGCCGATGAAGTCCTTCTTCTTCGACATCATGCGCGCGAGGCCGAGATCCTGGCCGGTGGTACGGCCGTCGATTTCGTTGCCGGCGACATGGCCTTTTTCGATGCGCATGACGCCGAGCGCCTCGGTGCCGTAGGGCGCGATGCCGAAGGGCGCCCCCGCCTGCATCAGCGCGCGCGCGAGCGCGTCGCCATAACGCGCCGGCACGCCGATCTCGTAGGCGAGTTCGCCGGAAAACGACAGCCGGTAGAGCCGCGCCGGCACGCCGCCGCAGACGGTCACTTCCGCCACGGCCATATAGGGGAAGTCGTCGTTGGCGATGCTGAACGGCGCATCGACGAGCGGCGCCAACGTGTCGCGCGCGCGCGGGCCGGCAACGGAAAACTGCGCCCATTGGTCGGTGGCGGAGACGAACTGCACATCGAGCCCTGGCCACAGCACCTGATGGCAGAACTGCATGTGCTGGAAAACGCGCCCCGCGTTGGCGGTGGTCGTCGTCATGAACCAGCGGTCGTCGGCAAGACGCGAGGTGGTGCCGTCGTCGAAGGCGAAGCCGTCTTCGCGCAGCATCAGTCCGTAACGGGCGCGGCCGACGGCAAGTGTCGAGAAGGTGTTGATGTAGAGGCGGTCGAGGAACGTGCCGGCGTCCGGGCCCTGCACGTCGATCTTGCCGAGCGTGGAGACATCGCAGAAGCCGACGGCGCCGCGCACGGTCGTGACTTCGCGCTTGACCGTGTCGAGCCAGCTCGCTTCACCCGGGCGGGGAAAATATTGCGCGCGCAGCCAGGGACCGGTCTCGACGAACACGGCGCCTTGCTCGGTTGCCCATTGATGCGAGGGCGTCAGCCGCGCCGGGCGGAAATGTTTGCCGCGGTGCGGGCCGGCGAGCGCGCCGATCGACACCGGCACGGTAGGCGGGCGATAGCTGGTGGTGCCGGTCGCGGGGATGGTCTGGCCGGTGAGCTGCGCCATCATGGCGAGCCCGTGGACGTTCGACAATTTGCCCTGGTCGGTCGCCATGCCGAGCGTGGTGTAGCGCTTGAGGTGCTCGACCGAGCGAAAGCCCTCGCGGTTCGCCAGCGCGACGTCGGCGCCGGTAACGTCGTTCTGGAAATCGACAAAAGCTTTCTTTGATTGCGTCACGTGCCAGAGCGGCGCGACGGCGGCGCTGTCGTCATCGACGGCGGGCGTGGGGTGTGCCGCTGCGCTGAAGCTGCAATCCTCGGCGGCGAGGCGGCCGGCGGCAAAGCCTTCGGTGAGGCATTCGCCGAGCCGAAAGCTGCCCTTGGCGGCGCCGGCGACAGCCATGCCCGCCGGCGCGCCGCACGGCACGAAGGCGGCCAGCGCGTCGTTCCAGCGGGGGCGGGCGCCCTGGTGGCTGGTGAGGGCGAGGTCGGGATTGAAACCGCCGGACATGGCGAGGATGTCGGTGGCGATCGTTTCGGTGCCGGTCGGCGTGCGTACGGTAACGGCGCGGAGCAGGGGGCTCGCCTTGGTGGCGATGACCTCGCCGCCGAGGATGACGCGGGCGTCGCCACATGTGCCGCGCAAGGCGGCGGGCACATCGGTACGGCTGTCAATGATGGCGGTGGTGGCGATACCCTGCGTCTTGAGATCGTGGGCGGTGCGCCAGCCATCGTCGTTGTTGGTGAAGAGCGTTACGCGCTGTCCCGGCTTGACCGCGAAACGGTTGATGTAAGCGCGCACGGCGGAGGCCATCATGACGCCAGGGCGGTCGTTGCCATCGAACACCTGCGGCCGCTCGATGGCACCGGCGGCAAGCACGCTGCGCCGGGCGACGATGCGCCACAGTCGCTGCCGTGGCTGGTGCGGCGGCGGCGCGGCGAGGTGATCGCTGACGCGCTCGAGCGCGCCATAGGTGCCGCCGTCATAGGCGCCGAACACGGCGGTGCGCGGCATCAGCCGGACGTTTGAAAGCGCGCGCAACTCGCCGACCGTCTTTTCCGCCCACAGATGGCCCGGCATGCCGTCGATCTCGCGGCGGTCGGCGAGCAGCCGGCCGCCGAACATGAAATCCTGCTCGCACAAGATGACACGGGCGCCGGCGCGGCCGGCGCTCAGCGCGGCGGCGAGCCCGGCGGGGCCGCTGCCGATCACCAGCACGTCGCAGAAGGCATAGGCGTGCTCATAAGTGTCTGGATCGGGGACTTGCGCGGCGCGGCCAAGTCCGGCGGCGCGGCGGATCAGCGGCTCGTAGACGCGCTCCCAGAACGAGGCCGGCCACATGAAGGTCTTGTAGTAGAAGCCGGCGGTGAACAGCGGCGAAAACAGCGAATTGAGCGACAGCACATCGAAACGCAAAGACGGCCAGCGGTTTTGGCTGGTGGCGTCGAGGCCATCGTAGAGTTCGGTGGTGGTGGCGCGGGTATCGGGCTCGCGCCGCGGCCCCTTACGCAATTCAACGAGCGCATTGGGCTCTTCCGGACCGGCGGTGAGAATGCCGCGCGGGCGGTGATATTTGAAGCTGCGGCCGACAAGATGGATGCCGTTGGCGAGCAAGACGGAGGCGAGCGTATCGCCGGCGAAGCCGTGGATCGCCTGGCCATCGAAGCGCGCGGTCAGCGGCTTGCTGCGGTCGACCAGGCCGCCCGGCAGACGTTGTGTGCCGCCGGCGCTCATGGCGCCGCCTTGTGCGAGCGCACGTCGAGAATTTCGTGGGTGCGGGTGTCGCGCTTGACCGTGAGCCAGGCCTGGCAGCCGGCGCCGTGATACCAGAGCTCGTCGTGCGGGCCGGCCGGATTGTCGCGCAGGTAGACGTAAGCGAAGAAGCGTTCGGCGGCGTCGGCGGCGTCCGGATCGGGCCGCGTCACCGTGGCATCGCCGAGATAGCTGAACTCGCGAAGGTCGCGCGCGCCGCAATGGGGGCAGGGGATGCGCATGGCGTCAATGCAGGTTGGGCTGGGCGCCGGCGCCGCGCTCGTCGATCAGCCGGCCCGAAGCGAAGCGGTCGAGGCGCAAGGCGGCTGCGACCGGATGCGGCTCGTCGCGCGCGACCAGATGGGCGAGGCACCAGCCGGCGGCGGGCGTGGCCTTGAAGCCGCCGTAGCACCAGCCGGCGTTGAGATAGAGGCCGTCGACGGGCGTACGATCGATGATGGGCGAGCCATCCATCGACATGTCGACCAGGCCGGCCCAGGAGCGCAGCACGCGCAGCCGGCCGATCATCGGCATCAGCGCCATGCCCCCCTCGCAGACGTCCTCGACCGTCGGCAGGTTGCCGCGCTGGGCGTACGAATTGTAGCCGTCGATGTCGCCGCCGAACACCAGCCCGCCCTTGTCGCTCTGGCTTATATAGAAATGTTCAGCGCCGAAGGTGACGACATGATCGATCAGCGGCTTCACGCCTTCGCTGACGAAGGCCTGCAGCACGTGACTCTCGATCGGCAATCGCAAGCCGGCCATGGCGGCGAGCCGCGAGCTGTTGCCGGCGACCGCCACCGCCACCTTGCCGGCGCGGATCGTTCCGCGCGAGGTTTCGACGCCGGTGACCTTGCCGTTCTCGATAGCGATGCCGGTGACCTCGCAGTTCTGCACGATGTCGACGCCGCGCTCGCTCGCGGCGCGGGCATAACCCCAGACAACGGCGTCATGGCGGGCGGTGCCGCCGCGCCGCTGCATCAGCCCGCCGTGGATGGGGAAGCGGGCATTGTCATAGTCGAGATAAGGCAACAGGGCGCGGAGCTGCTCGCGGTTCAGGAGTTCGGCATCGACGCCGTGCAGGCGCATGCTGTTGCCGCGGCGGGCGAAGGCGTCGCGCTGCACGTCGGAATGATAGATGTTGATGACGCCGCGCTGGCTGACCATGGCGTTGTAGTTGAGGTCCTGCTCCAGCCCCTCCCACAGCTTCATCGAATGCTCGTAGAAGGGGACATTGCCGGGCAGCAGGTAGTTGGAGCGGATGATGGTGGTGTTGCGCCCGGCATTGCCGGAGCCGATCCAGCTTTTCTCCAGCACGGCGACATTGGTGATGCCATGCTCCTTGGCGAGGTAATAGGCCGCGGCGAGGCCGTGGCCGCCGCCGCCGATCACCACCACGTCGTAATGGTCCTTGGGCGCGGCATCGCGCCAGGCCGGACGCCAATGCTTGTGGCCGGTCAGGGCATTCCAGGCTAAGGCCCAACCAGAATAATTCATGACCCGGCTTGTGACGCGCGCTCAGCAGTCGAGCGTCGTCTGCCGCTCCCAATCGGTGAGGTGGCGGGAATAGGCGTTCCAGTCATCCTGCTTGAGCTTGATGTAGGAGGCGAGCGGTTTTTCGCCCAGCGCCGCCTTCAGCACCGAGGACTTGTCGAGCGCGCGCAGGGCATCGAGCAGATTGAGCGGCAGCTTCTTGGCGCCGTTGGCCTTGTGGCCGTCGGTGTACATGTTGATGTCGAGGCGCTTTCCCGGATCGCGGCCGTTCCTGATGCCGTCAAGGCCGGCGGCCAGCACGGCAGCGGGCAACAGATAAGGATTGGCCGCGCCGTCGGCGAGACGGAACTCGAAACGCCCGGCGTCGGGGATGCGGATCATGTGGGTCCGGTTGTTGCCGGTGTAGGTTACGCTGTTGGGCGACCAGGTGGAACCGGAGAGGGTGACCGGCGCATTGATGCGCTTATACGAATTTACCGCCGGATTGCTGATGGCACATAGGGCCTCCGCCGAATGCATGACGCCGGCGATGAACTGGTAGGCCTCCTTCGACATGCCGAGTTCGTCCTTGGCATCGGCGAACACGTTCTTGGCCTTGCCTTTCCACAGCGAGGCATGCATGTGGCAGCCGTTGCCGGTGAGGTTGGCGAAGGGCTTGGGCATGAAGGTCGCGCGCAGGCCGTGCTTCTCGGCGATCGACTTGACCATGTATTTGAAGAAGGCGTGCTTGTCGGCGGTGCGCAACGATGAATCGTATTCCCAGTTCATCTCGAACTGGCCGTTCGCATCCTCATGGTCGTTCTGGTAGGGCTTCCAGCCCAGCGTCACCATGGCGTCGCAGATTTCCGCCACCACGTCGTAGCGCCGCATCAGCGCCTGCTGGTCGTAGCAGGGCTTGGCCTGCTGGTCGGCGGCATCGGAAATGGTGGAGCCATCCGGCGCGATAAGGAAGTATTCGCACTCGACTCCTGTCTTGAACTCGTAGCCGAGCTTGGCGGCGTCGGCGATCACCCGCTTGAGAACCTGACGCGGGTTCTGATCGACCGGCGCGCCGCCCATGAACAAGTCGCCGGTGACCCAGGCGACTTCCGGCTTCCACGGCAGTTGGATGAGCGTGTCCTGCTCCGGTATCGCCAGCACGTCCGGATCGGCCGGCGTCAAGTCGAACCAGGCGGCGAAGCCGGCAAAGCCGGCGCCGGCCTTGGCGACATCATCAATGGCGCTGGCCGGCACGATCTTGGCGCGCATGGTGCCGAACAGATCGACGAAGGAAATCAGAAAATATTTGATGTTCCGCTTCTTGGCGATTTCACCCCAGGACGGCATGACGGCTTCCTTTTTCCGCGGCGGCGCGAACCGCCCGACAGACCCCCAACGTCAGTCTCGCCCCCGTCCCGGTATCCAGTCGGTGCCCGCCAAAGGGACGCGCGCCATGGCGGCGGCCTCGACGGTCAGCGCGACCAGATCTTCAGGTTCGAGATTGTGGACATGCGACTTGCCGCAAGCGCGCGCGATGGTCTGCGCTTCCAACGTCAACACCGAAAGGTAATTGGCGAGCTTGTGCCCGGCGACGACCGGGTCGAGGCGAGCGGCCAGCATCGGGTCCTGCGTGGTGATGCCGGCGGGGTCGCGGCCCTCGTGCCAATCGTCGTAAGCGCCGGCGGTGGTGCCGAGCTTGCGGTATTCGTCTTCCAGATGCGGATCGTTGTCGCCGAGCGCGACCAGGGCGGCCGAGCCGATCGACACCGCGTCGGCGCCGAGCGCCAGCGCCTTGGCGACGTCGGCGCCGCTGCGAATGCCGCCGGAGACGATGAGCTGCACCTTGCGGTGCATGCCGAGTTCCTGCAGCGCTTGCACCGCCGGCGGGATGGCGGCAAGCGTCGGGATGCCGACGTTCTCGATGAATACGTCTTGCGTTGCCGCGGTGCCGCCCTGCATGCCGTCGAGCACCACCGCGTCGGCGCCGGACTTCACGGCCAGCGCCGTGTCGTAATAGGGGCGGGAGGCGCCGACCTTGATGTAGACTGGCTTCTCCCAGTCGGTGATCTCGCGCAACTCCTGGATCTTGATCTCGAGATCGTCAGGTCCGGTCCAGTCGGGATGACGGCAGGCCGAGCGCTGGTCGATGCCTTCCGGCAAGACGCGCATCTCTGCAACGCGCTTGGAGATCTTCTGGCCCAGCAGCATGCCGCCGCCGCCCGGCTTGGCGCCCTGGCCGACCACGACCTCGATGGCGTCGGCCTTGCGCAGGTCATCCGGGTTCATGCCGTAGCGCGACGGCAGAAGCTGATAGACCAGGATATTGGAATGCTGGCGCTCTTCCGGCGTCATGCCGCCGTCGCCGGTGGTTGTCGAGGTACCGGCGGCGTTGGCCCCGCGGCCGAGCGCTTCCTTGGCCTGCGCCGACAGTGAGCCGAAGCTCATGCCGGCAATGGTGATGGGGATTTTCAGGTGGATCGGCTTCTTGGCGAAGCGCGTGCCGATGACCACATCGGTCGCGCACTTCTCGCGATAGCCTTCCAGCGGATAGCGGCTGATCGAGGCGCCGAGGAACAGGAGATCGTCGAAGTGGGGCACCTTGCGCTTGGCGCCGCCGCCGCGGATATCGTAGATGCCGGTGGCCGCGGCGCGGCGGATTTCGGCGATCGACGAGTCGTCGAAGAGCGACGACTTGCGCGGCGGCGTGTGGATCCAGCGGTCCTGGGCCGACATCAGTAGGCCCCCGCATTGTCGATGTGGAAGTGGTAAAGCTTGCGCGCCGAGCCGTAGCGGCGGAACTCGCCGACATCGACCTCGCCGACGAGGCCGGCGGCATCGAGCAGGCGGTGCAACTCGGCTTTGTGTGCGTCACTCAGTTTCTTTTCGACGCAGTCGGCGCCGAGGCTCTTTACCTGGCCGCGCACATAGAGGTGCGCTTCGTAGATGGAGTCGCCAAGCGCCTCGCCCGCATCGCCGAGCACCACCAGATTGCCGGCCTGCGCCATGAAGGCCGAGAGATGGCCGACCGAGCCGCGCACGACGATGTCGATGCCCTTCATTGAAATGCCGCAGCGCGCCGAGGCGTTGCCTTCGATCACCAGCAGACCGCCGCAGCCGGTGGCGCCGGCGGCCTGCGAGGCGTCGCCCTTCACCCGGACATGACCGGACATCATGTTTTCGGCCACGCCCTGGCCGGCATTCCCCTTGACGGTGACGCTCGCCAGCTTGTTCATGCCGGCGCAGTAGTAGCCAACGTGCCCTTCGATCTCGACGGAGATCGGTTGCTCGATGCCGACGGCGACCGAATGCTGGCCGCGCGGGTTGAGCACGCGCCAATGGGACTCGTTGGTGTCGGCGGGCAGGCCGTGCAAGGCGGCATTGAGCTCCCGGATGGAGCTGTTCGCCAGGTCGAATTCGGGCATCAATGGCGTTCCCAACGATAGGTGCGGGCGGGTTCCGGCTCCCAGACTTTTGCAAGAGCGATGCCAGGAAGATCGACCAGCGCACGATACTCGGTGCCGAAGGCGACCCAGCGATCCGTTTCCGCCATGACCGCAGGCTTGCAGGCGATGGGGTCGCGCAGCACGCCGAAACCGGACTCGGTGCCGATCACGAAGGTGTAGAAGCCATCGAGTGAATCGAGCGAGGCTTCCATCGCCTGTTCGAGCGAGCGGCCGCCGCGCAATTGCGCGGTGATGAAACCGGCGGCGACTTCGGAATCGTTCTCGGTCTGAAAGCTCAGGCCCTGCTTGATCAGATCGCGGCGCACGGCATTGTGGTTGGACAGCGAGCCGTTGTGCACCAGGCATTGGTCGTTACCGGTGGTGAAGGGGTGCGCGCCGTCGGTGGTCACCGCCGACTCTGTTGCCATGCGGGTGTGGCCGATGGCGTGGGTGCCGGCCATGGTGTCGAGGCCGAAGCGGCGGGCGACGTGTTCGGGCCGGCCGACTTCCTTGAACAGTTCCATGCGGCGGCCGCTGCCGACCACGGCGACCAGGGGAAACGCCCGCAGGGCAAGGCGCGCCGCGGCCTCGTGGCCGGCAGGGACGGTGACGACGAGATGGGTGTCATGGCGGCGATGGGCGAGGGCTTCTTCGCCGACGGCGCCGGTCAGCGCGTCGAGCACGGGCCGAAAATCGAAATCCTGGGGTGCGCGCAGCGTCAGTTTGACGCCGCCTTTGTCCTCGGCGCCGTAGACGGCAAAGCCCGCCGAATCCGGCCCGCGGTCGCCGAGGGCGGTCAGCATGCCGGCGAGCAATCCGCCTAGCTCGCCTTCAAGGCTCTGGTCTTTAAGAAAGAGTCCGGCAATTCCGCACATTCACGGGCACCTTCGAGGGTTTCGCGCTGCGCAAAGGTTTGCACCGGCGCTCAGCCCCTGTCAACTGACAGGCACATAACTTTCGTGACAAGAAACAACGGAAACGCTGGCGAATGCGTTCCAAGCGCCCCACAACGCTGCCACAATGGGGCACGCGCTTCGGCGCCAAGGAACAAGGAACGCGAATGTCCAGCCGCACCGCCAACAGGTCCTCGCCGGGATCGAAAAAACGAAAATCCCGCGCCGAACCTGACGAGGGCGGCCGCGACCTGCGCACTGGCTCGCTGGCGCCTGCGCAACTGCCATCACGTAGCATAGAGGAAGAGATCGGCACCGAGGTGCGGCGCCTGCGCAAGTCGCTCGACCTCACCGTCGCCGAACTCGGCGCTGCCGCCAGCATCTCGGCCGGCATGTTGTCGAAGATCGAGAACGGCACCATCTCGCCGTCGCTCTCCACGCTCGCCGCGCTGTCGAAGGCGCTGAACGTGTCGATCAGCAGCCTGTTCGCCGAGACCGACGAGCGCCGCGACTGCTCCTTCGTCAAGGCCGGTTCCGGCGTGCGCATCGACCGCCGCGGTACCAAGGCCGGCCATCTCTACGACCTGCTCGGCCATTCGCTTGCCGGCGACATCGGGGTCGAGCCCTACTTGATCACGCTCAAGCAGGATGCCCAGCCCTACACCAATTTCCGCCACGCTGGGGTTGAGATCATCTACATGCTGTCCGGCAAGGTGCGCTACCGCCACGCCGACCTCACCTATGTGCTGGAGCCTGGCGATACCTTGTTCTTCGACGCTGCCGCCCGCCATGGGCCGGAGGAATTGATCAAGGCGCCGATGCAGTACCTTTCGATCATCATCTACCCGCGCCGTCCTTGATCGCTTCTGGCACATAATCTGCACAGTTCCTCACCAAGCGGATCAAAGCTCCGCCAAGTGGCCGGTGTAACGCGCAAATTTCCTCAGCGTCGATAACCTGTCCGGTGGCGCGCCGCAGGGTCTGCCTATTTTTTGGCGGCGCGCTGCTCAAATTCTGGGCTGCTCCGCTTTGGAGACCATGAGTTCATTGGAGGCCGCATGTGCGGCGGGTGTCGGGCAAAATGGATCAATCCGCGAAGCGGGAGGACGAATGGGCGGTCGGCGTTCTATTCTCACAAACTGGCGTGACCTCAGCCATCGAGGTGGCGCAGCGTAACGCGACGCTGCTGGCCATCGACGAAATCAACAAGGCCGGTGGTGTCCTCGGCAAGCCGTTGCGGCCGATCACTTACGATCCCGCCTCGAGCCCGAAGCAATACCGGGCGCTGGCGGAACGGCTGCTGGCGGTCGATCGCGTGCGGCTGATCTTCGGCTGCTACATGTCGAGCACCCGCAAGGCGGTGCTGCCGGTGGTGGAGGCCTATCGCGGTATCTTGTTTTACCCGACGCTGTACGAGGGCTTCGAGTATTCGCCGCATTGCATCTATACCGGCGCCGCGCCCAACCAGAATTCGATGCCGCTCGCCAAGTTCCTGCTGCAGCACTACGGCAATCGCTTCGTGCTGGTCGGCTCGAACTACATCTATCCGTATGAATCCAACCGGATCATGTCGGATTTCATCACGCAGTCCAAAGGCAAGGTGCTGGACGAGATCTATGTCCCGCTTGAAGCGGGCGCCAAGGATTTCGACAAGGTCATCGCCAAGATCAAAAAGCTGCAGCCGGACGTGATCTTTTCGACGGTGGTCGGGCGCTCGACCGCCGTATTCTACGAGGCTTATCGCGACGCCGGGCTTGAGCCCGCGAAGATGCCGATCGCCAGCCTCACCACCAGCGAGGCGGAAGTGGCCGAGATGAACCCGGCAGCGGCGGAAGGCCACATCACCGCCGCGCCGTTCTTCGAGGTGCTGGCGACGCCGGCGGCGCGCAAGTTCGTGAGCGCCTACAAGGCACGTTATGGAGCGGATGCGCCGGTGCCGGCGAGCGCGGAAGCGGCCTATTTCCAGGTGTATCTGGCCGCCGCCGCGCTGGCGCGGGCGGGCTCCGACGCGCCTGAAAGGTTGCTGCCGGAACTGCGCGACACCGAGTTCGACGCGCCGCAGGGCCGCGTGCGCATCGATCCAACTAACAATCACACGTACTTGTGGCCGCGGGTGGCGCGTATCGACGCGCGCGGCACCTTTCAAATCGTCTGGAATCCGGGCGTGCGCGTGAAGCCCGACCCTTACTGTGTCGTGCCGAGCCTCGACGATTGGTCGGCCGACGGCTTGCAACAGATGCGGACCTGATCAACGAGGTCGAGAGAGGCAGCCGTGGCAACTCAGGTCCTCAGGGATCTTCGCGGGCTCCGTGTACAGGTGATCCATCCCGCCGACAGCGAGGGTGTGAGCCTGGTCGAGCACCTGCGCCGCATCGGCTGCATGGTCGAAGCGCAATGGCCGATCCCTGAATCCTATTCGCCAACGGCGGAGGTCGTGTTGCTGTCGATTGATCACGACCACCGAGAGGAGATCGTCAAGCTGTTGCGCAACCAGGAGCAGCGGCAACCGACGCTGATAGCGGTGGTCGGCTACGAAAATCCGTCGACTCTGCAGCTCGTGCTGGAATCCGGCGCCCTGGCGGTGGTGGAGAGACCGATCAGGCCGTTCGGATTGCTGACAAATTTGGCGATCGCGCGCACCCTATGGATGGAACGGCATGACGCGTTACGCCGCGCGCGCAAGCTCGAACGCAAGTTGGCGGGCATCCAAAAAATTCAGAAGGCGAAGTCGATCCTGATGGAAAAACAAGGCTTGAGCGAAGACAGCGCGTATCAAACAATTCGCAGTCAGGCGATGAGCAAACGTGTGCCGATGGAAGAAATGGCGACGGCGATCATCAACGCAAATGATCTATTGCATTCGCGATTGAAAGGTGTTTAGATTTTTTCCAGCGCGGCACGAAGTGCGCGCGCAATCCGCCGGATCACCAGCGTAGTTGGTTCGGCAACGGCGAGGCCGCCCGAGAGGTTCGCGAGAACCTGTCGGGTTTTTTTGTGCCTGAATTCTACGTGCCGACAGGGCCGTTGGCGCGCTTCACGACAGCAAAATGCCCGGAGGCCTACTCCGCGGCGAGGGAGGATTCTGCCTTTGACGGGCGGCGCCAGCGTGCGCCGCCGGAGGAATGGACAAGTTTTGGGTCAATGTCGGGGTAACGGGAGATGGTATCGATGACGGTCAATCGGCGAACCTTTCTGAAAACCAGTGCGCTCGGCGCCGGCGCCCTGGCGGCGCCGCAATTCTTCATGCGCGAGGCTGAAGCGGCGGACACCATCAAGGTGGGCGTGTTGTTCTCGCTCACCGGCGGCCTGTCGATCATCGAGAAGTCGCTGCACGATGCGACATTGATGGCGATTTCCGAGATCAACGCCAAGGGCGGCGTACTCGGGAAGAAGGTCGAGGCCATCTCCGAAGACGGGGCATCGGATCCGCGCACCTTCAACGAAAAGGCGTCCAAGCTCATCATTCAGGACCGCGTGCCGTCGGTGTTCGGCTGCTACACCTCGGCTAGCCGCAAGGCCGTGCTGCCGGTATTCGAGAAGCGGCAGAACCTGCTGTTCTATCCGACCTATTATGAAGGTTTCGAGTGCTCGAAGAACGTCGTCTACACCGGCGCCGTGCCCAATCAGCAGCTCTCCAACTTCATCCCCTGGATCGTCAAGACCCTGGGCAAGAAGAAGTTCTTCATCGTCGGCTCAAACTACATCTACCCGCGCGAGATGGCGAAGGTCTGCAAGATCCTGATCAAGCAGCAGGGCGGAGAATGGCTCGCTGACGAGTATCTCGAGCTCGGCGATTCCGAATGGGGCTCGATGGTCAACAAGATCAAGAATTCGGGCTGCGACGTGGTGCTGTCCAACGTGGTCGGCGATTCCGTTGTCGCCTTCTACCGCGAATACAAGAACCAGGGCATGACCCACGACAAGTTGCCGATCTGCGCGACGGTCACCTCGGAAATCGAGATCGCCGCGATGGGCGCGGAATACGCGGTCGGCAGCTATACCTCGTTTCCTTATTTCCAGGCGATCGACACGCCGGCCAACCATGCTTTCGTCGCGCGCTACCAAAAGTTCGTGAACAATCCGAAGGCGGTGACTCACCACGCGATGGAGTGCTCCTACTTCCAGGTCTATCTGTGGAAGCAGGCGGTGGAAAAGGCCAAGGTGCTCAAGCCGCTCGCCATCCGCGACGCGGTGAAGGGCCAGGAATTCGACGCGCCCGACGGCCACGTCAAGGTCGAGCCGGAGAACCTGCACACTTGGCTCACGCCACGCATCGCGCAATGGCAGTCGAACGGGCAGGGCAAGATCGTCGACGCCTACCCGAAGCCGATCATGCCGCTGCCCTATGTCGCGTACGGCGAGACGCCGAACAATCTCTTCTGCACCGACAAGGGCCTGATCGCCTCCAAGCTCAAGGGCTGAGGTTGGAACGACAATTGCGGCCGGCTGCGGCCGGCCGCGTCTTCGCAGCGTTGAGAGGTTGCGGTCGTGATCGACGTCATCTTCATTGGATTGAGTATCGGGTCGATCCTTTTACTGGTCGCCCTCGGCCTTGCCATCACCTATGGCGCCATGGGCGTCATCAACATGGCGCATGGCGAGTTCGTGATGATCGGCGCCTATACTACGGTCATGGCGGGCATCTGGCTCAATCTCGGCCTAGTGGCGTCGATCCCGCTGGCATTCGTGATCACGGCGCTGCTCGGCCTGCTGATCGAGCGCGTACTCGTCCGCCGCCTGTATGGAAGGCTGCTCGATACGCTGCTCGCTACCTGGGGCGTCGCCATCCTGCTCAAGCAGGCGGTGCGGCTCGAGTTCGGCCTGACCTTCTTTCACCGCCACATCGAGGGGCTCGGCTCCGGCTTGCAACATGTCAGCGTGCCCGCCTGGATGACCGGCGCCATCACCATCGGCAACGTTGACATCAATCTCTATCGCTCGTTCATCATCGTCGTCACGGCTGCATTGACCGTGCTCACCTGGTTCCTGATGTATCGCACCACCATCGGCATGCAGGTGCGCGCGATCATGCGCAATCCGCAAATGGCGGCGGCTTGCGGCATCAACGTCGAGCGCATCAATGCGCTGACGTTTGCTTATGGATCGGGCCTCGCTGGCGTCGCGGGGGTCATGATGTCCGGTTTCAAGACGGTATTCCCCGACATGGGTACCTCGCTGGTGGTCGACGGCTTCCTCGTCGTCGTGGTCGGCGGTGTCGGCAGCCTGATCGGCTCCATCGTGTCGGCCGCCAGCCTGGGCCAGATCAATGGTCTAACGGCTTTCGTCACCAACGACATCATCGCGCGCGCGGTCGTCTTCGGCGTGGTGATCCTGTTCATCGTGGTCAAGCCGAGCGGCTTGTTCGCATTCAAGCGGCGGTGAGATGACGATGCACCGCATCAAGCTCGAATACATCGCCTACGCCGTTTTCATCGCCATTATCATGGTGGCGCCGCTATTCTTCGGTGAGTTCTGGCTCAACCGTCTGGCGAAATATCTGGTGTTCGGCATGCTCGGCATCGCGATCGCGTTGTCGTGGGGCTTCGCCGGTATCCTCAACCTGGGGCAGGGCCTGTTCTTCGGCGCCGGAGCCTACATGCTGGCGATGTCGCTGAAACTCGCCAGCGCCACCAGCATGCAGCAGGGCTCGTCGACCCCGGTGCCCGATTTCATGTTGTGGAACGCGGAGCCGGGCGCGAAGACCGCGCTCTGTTGCATCAACAAGGGCTCGTTCCTCTGGATTCCGTTCCAGAACCAGTGGTTCGGCACGCTCATGGGCGTGTTGTTGCCCGTGGTGTTCGCCGCGCTGATCGGCATCACCGTGTTCCGGAAACGCATCACCGGCGTCTTCGTGTCGATCATCACGCTCGCTCTGGTGCTGTTGGTGCGCCTGTTGGTCATCGACGCCCAGCCGCTAACCAATGGTTTCAACGGCCTCACCGATCTTGGTATGTGGCAGGCCTTTGGCATCAACTTCGATCCCTATTCGGTTCAGACATATTATCTGGTGGCGATCACGCTGGCCTTGATCCTCATCCTCACCCGGATGCTGACGGCGACCCGTGCCGGCCTGATCCTGCAAGCGATCCGCGACGACCAGAATCGCGCGCGGTTCCTCGGTTTCGATGTGCCGGTCTACCAGACCTTCTTCTTCTGCGTCTGCGCCGGCATTTCCGGCATTGCCGGGATGCTCTACGTGATCGTCGCCGAGTTCGCCTCGCCCACGTTCATGGACCTCAGCTTCTCGATCACCATGGTGGTGTGGGCCGCGGTCGGCGGCCGCGCCTCGCTGCTCGGCGCCTGCATCGGCGCCATCGTCATCAACATGATCGAGGCGACCGTCAGCGAGACCAAGATGTTCGTCGAGGTCTGGAAGGTGGTGATCGGCCTCATCTTCGTTTTTTCGGTGCTCTACATGCCGCGCGGTCTTGCCGGTGTGGCCAACGACGTTGTCGCCTGGATCAATCGTTCCAAGTCGGGCGAGCAGCGTATTGCCATGACCGACGCAGATCGACCGCAGGCGGCGGAGTAGGGAGGTCATCATGCCAGCCGCCCTGACCATCGACGGACTGACGGTTGACTTCGACGGTTTCCGCGCGGTCGACACGGTGTCGATGGTGATCGAGGAAGGCGAGCTGCGCGTGCTGCTTGGCGCCAACGGTGCCGGCAAGACGACGCTGATGGACCTCGTCTCCGGCAAGACCCAAAGCACGGCCGGCCGTGTGTTCCTGAGCGACCTCGAGATCACCAATTGGGAAGAGCACCGCATCGCGCGCGCCGGCGTGGGCCGCAAATTCCAGATTCCCAGCATCTTCCGCGACCTGACGGTCCTGCGAAATCTGGAAGTCGCTATTTTCGGCAGCCCGAAGGTGCTGCCCAATCTCGGCTTCGGGCTGACGCCCGCCAATCGCGCGCGGCTCGACGAGGTGCTGCATCTGACCGGCCTGGAGGATTGCTGCGATCTGATTGCCGGCAGTCTCAGCCACGGCCAGACCCAGTGGCTCGAGCTCGGCATGGTCATCGCTCGCGACCCCAAGATCCTGCTGCTGGACGAGCCGACCGCCGGCATGACCCAGGCTGAGACGCAGAAGACCGCGTCCATCATCAAGGGTCTACACGGGCGGCACACCATCATCGTGGTCGAGCACGATATGGCTTTCGTGCGCGAGATCGCCGAACGCATCACCGTGATGCATCTCGGCCAGGTCCTCGCCGAAGGCGACGTGGCCGAAATCGAGCGGAACCCCAAGGTGCGTGAAGCCTATCTCGGGTCGCGGGGCATCCAATGACGCTCAGGCTCGCCAACATCGACAGCTACTATGGCCGCAGCCACATCCTGCACGGCGTTACGCTCGATGTCCCCGACGCGAAGGTCACGACCATCCTCGGCCGCAACGGCACCGGCAAGACAACTTTGCTGAAGACGCTGATGGGTCTTACGGATCGCATGACCGGCCAGATCCTGCTCGACGAACGCGACATCGGCGCCGAGCCGACATACCAGCGCGCGCGCGGCGGCTTCGCCTATGTGCCGCAGGGGCGCGAGATCATTCCTGACTTCACGGTGCGGGAGAACATCTTGATGGGCAGTTTTGCGCGGCCCGACCAGAAGACGGTCATTCCGGACCTCGTCGGCACGTTGTTTCCCTATCTCATGGACAATCTCGAACGCTCCGGCGGCGTGCTCTCTGGCGGGCAACAGCAGCAGCTCTCGATCGCACGCGCGCTCGCCGCCGAGCCCAAGGTGTTGCTGCTCGACGAGCCGACCGAGGGCATTCAGCCGTCGATCGTCGAGGAGATCGAGAACGTCATCGTGCGGCTGAACAGCGAGCTGCATCTCACCGTCATCCTCGTCGAACAGAACGTGGCGTTCGCCCGCCGCGCCGGACACCGCTTCGCCGTCATGGAGAAGGGGCGCGCGGTCGTAGCGGGCGATATCGGCGATCTGACCGACGACATCATTCACCGCCATATGGCGGTGTGAACCGTCTCTGCTCATCAGGGGAGAAAGAACATGTTGCATGGCGATATCTCGAGCAGCAAGGACACCGTCGGCGTTGCGGTGGTCAACTACAAGATGCCGCGCCTTCACACCAAGGCGGAGGTCTTGGCCAACGCCAAGAAGATCGCCGACATGATCACCGGTATGAAGGTCGGCCTTCCCGGCATGGATCTCGTCATCTTCCCGGAATATTCGACGCACGGGATCATGTACGACTCCAAGGAGATGTACGAGACCGCCTCGACCGTGCCCGGCGAGGAGACCGAGATCTTCGCGGAAGCCTGCCGCAAGGCCAAGGTCTGGGGCGTATTTTCGCTGACCGGCGAGCAGCACGAAGAGCATCCCAAGAAAGCGCCCTACAACACGCTCATCCTGATGAATGACAAGGGTGAGATCGTGCAGAAATACCGCAAGATCATGCCCTGGGTGCCGATCGAGGGCTGGTATCCCGGCAACTGCACCTACGTCTCCGAAGGCCCCAAGGGCCTGAAGGTCAGCCTGATCATCTGCGACGACGGCAACTATCCGGAAATCTGGCGCGATTGCGCCATGAAGGGCGCCGAACTGATCGTGCGTTGCCAGGGCTACATGTATCCGGCCAAGGACCAGCAGGTGATCATGGCCAAGGCCATGGCCTGGGCCAACAACTGCTATGTCGCGGTGTCCAACGCGGCCGGCTTCGACGGCGTCTACTCCTACTTCGGCCATTCGGCGATCATCGGTTTCGACGGCCGTACGCTCGGCGAATGCGGCGAGGAGGAATACGGCATCCAGTATGCCCAGCTCTCCACTTCGCTGATCCGCGACGCCCGCCGCAACGGCCAGTCGGAGAACCACCTCTTCAAGCTCGTGCACCGCGGCTACACCGGCAAGATCAATTCCGGCGAGGACGCCAGCGGCGAGGCGGTCTGCCCCTACGACTTCTACAAGAAGTGGATCGCCGATCCGGAAGGCACTCGCGAAATGGTCGAGGCGATCACCCGGCCGGCGGTCGGCACCGAGGAATGTCCGATCGAGGGCATCCCCACTCAGAAGGTCGCCCATCGCTGACCGGCAAGAACGATCCGCAAGTGGGAATAGTCAGCAATGCTGTTGATCGAACGCGTGCTTGGGAGCCGTCTGGAGCCGGCACTGTCGGAACAGATTCATAACCTCGAGCATAACGACGCGGTCGATCTGTTGACTGTTCCCGCTGCGGACGTCGCCCGTCGGCGCCTGCGCGCCACCACGCGTAACGGCACCGACATCGCCATTGCGCTACCGCGCGACCAGCATCTGTTCGACGGCGCGGTGCTGCTTCTGGAGCCGCAGCGCGCCATCGTGGTGCGTGTCGCCGAGCAGCGCTGGCTGCGGTTGCAGCCGCACGCCATTGCCGACGCAATCGAGCTCGGCTTCCATGCCGGCAATCTGCACTGGCGCGTGCGCTTCGACGGCGAGTCGCTCTTGGTCGCGCTGGAAGCGCCGGTGAACGACTATCTGGCGCGGCTTGGCACGCTGGTCAGCGACCGCCGCGTGATGACCTCGCTGGTCGGTCCTGACGAGGCGCCGGCATGACTCCCGACATCCTCATCGCCCTGCAACACGCCGACTCCGCCTTTCCCAGTGGCAGCTTCGGCTTCTCCAATGGTATCGAAGGCCTCTTCGGGCTTGGTCTGCCGAAAGGCCGCGAAAGTGTGGAGCAGGTGCTCATTGCCACCCTGCGCCACCGTTGGGTCAGCGCCGACCGCGTCGCGCTGGTCCGCGCCTTTCGTGCGGACGACGATCTCGATGCTATCTGCGCCATCGACCACGCGGTTGAAACCGCCATCCTGCCGGAGCCGCTGCGCGTCGGCTCGCGCCGCAATGGCGGTGCGCTGCTGGCGGCTCACGCTCGGTTGGCGACGCCGGGCGCAGCCGCTTTGCGTGCGGAAATCGACGCCGGACGGGCTTACGGTCATCTGCCGGTGGTGCAGGGGACGATGTGGCGTGCGCGCGGCATGTCGGAGCAGACCGCGGTTGCCGTCTCCGGCTATGTCACCGCTGCCGGCCTCACCACGGCCGCCATACGGCTGGGCTGCATCGGCGCCATCGACGCGCAAGGCGTGCTTGCCGCCGCGCTCGCTGTCGTCGCCGAGGCGGCAGCCGAGGCCGCCCCGTCCGATGCCGAGATCGAAAGCTTCACGCCGTGGCTTGACATCGCCGCCGCGCGCCATGCGCGGGCGCCGCTGCGGCTATTCGCGAACTGACGACTAGGAGAGGAACGCCCGGGGCCATGAAAACGCAGATCGACTGATCGCAGCAAAGGGATCCCCCGACATGTCTAGCGCAGAAGTCAAAGCGGCCGAGCAACAGCTCGAAGAGATGGAAGAGGCCGTCGATCACATCCTCGGCGAAGAATACGAACACCGGCCGGTGCCGCTGAATGCGCGGCGCAGCACATTTTCCGTAACGACGGTCTGGATTGGCTTCCCGATGATCATCACGGGCGCCATGACCGGATCGATCCTGGTGCTCGGGATGGGCTTTTCCCGGGCGCTGACCGCCATGATCATCGGCAATCTGATCATGTTCGTCTATGTCGGCCTGCTCGGGCTGCTCGGTACCAAGACGGGCATGAACTTCGCGCTCATCGCCAGCAAGGTGTTCGGCCGCAAAGCATACGTGCTCGCTTCCGGGCTGCTGTCGACGCTTCTGCTCGGCTGGTACGCGGTACAGACCGGCATTACCGGCGCGCTGGTCAGCAACACCTATCATCTGAATTACGTGCTAATGACCGTGATCGCCGGCGCGCTCTATATCACCATCACTTTCATCGGCGTGAAGGGATTGCACTATATCGGCCTCGTCTCGGTGCCTCTGTTCGTCATTCTCGGCCTCTGGGTCGCCGGCGACGCCGCCTCGACCACCACCTGGAGCGCGATCTACCACTACGCCGGCAACAACGGCACGGCGACCATGTCGATGGGGGTGGGCCTCACGGTGGTGCTCGCCCTGTTTATCGACGCGGGGACGGTGACCGCGGACTTTAACCGCTGGGCCAAGACCCCGGCGGCTTCGCTGATTGCCACCTTTAGCGCCTTCCCGTTCGCCAACCTGGTCGCCATGCTGGTCGGCGGCGTGATGACGGCGGCGCTGGCCGTGCCCAACGCCAATCCTTTCGGCGCCGACAACATGTTCGGCTATTTGAACGCCAAGGAAATGACCTGGCTGAGCGTTCTGGCGGCGATCTTCCTCTACGTCAATCTCGGCTCGGTCTGTTCGCACTGCCTCTATAATTCGGCGACCGGCTGGTCGCGCATCGTCGGCAGCCACATGCGGCTGTTGGCGGTGATCCTCGGCGCCATCGGCATCGTGGTCGCTGCCGGCAACGTTTGGGCCTTCTTCATCCAATGGCTGTCGCTGCTCGGCATCATCGTGCCGCCGATCGGCGCCATCATCCTTATCGATCAATACTTACTGCGTCCGGGCTCGGACATTTCCGAGGATTGGCGGCCGCAGGCGTTGATCGCCTGGGCTCTCGGATCGGTGGTGGCGTTCGTCGTGGAGAAGGGCGTTCCGGAACTGTCGACCGCTCTGTCGTCGGCGATCGTGGCCGCGATCGCCTATGTGGTGCTGGCCAAGCTTGTCCAGCCCCGCGGAGTGACGGCCTGATCACATGCGGGCCGGCGCCGCCGCCGGTCCGCTTTCTCTTGTCGCGTATTTCGTTCGACCGTTCAAAGGTGGCTTCCATGACCGACTATGAAATCTTCAATCTTGGCGATATCCGCCTGCAATGCGGCTTGACCATCCGCGACTGCAAGCTCGCCTACAAGACCTTCGGCACGCTCACTCCGAAGAAAGACAACGTCATCGTCTATCCGACCTGGTATTCCGGCCAGCATTACGACAATGAATGGCTGGTCGGGGCGGGAATGGCGCTCGACCCGGCCAAGTACTTCATCATCATCCCCAACATGCTCGGCAACGGTCTGTCGTCGTCGCCCAGCAACACGCCCGAGCCCTATAACGGCCCGCGCTTTCCGGATATCACGGCCTACGATAATGTCCGCATCCAGCACCGATTGGTGACCGAGAAGTTCGGCATCGAGCACATCAAGCTGGTCACCGGCTGGTCGATGGGCGCGCTGCAGACCTTCCATTGGGGCGCGCTCTATCCCGACATGATGGATTGCATCGCGCCGTTCTGCGGCTCTGCCAAATGCTCGCGCCACAATTTCGTATTCCTCGAAGGCGTCAAGGCGGCGCTGCGGGCTGATGCCGCCTGGAATGAGGGCTGGTACACCGACAAGCCCGCGAAAGGCCTGCGCGCCGCGGCGCGCGTCTATGCCGGCTGGGGTTTCTCACAAGCGTTCTACCGCGAAGAGCTCGACCTCAAGACGCTCGGCTATTCGTCGCTGGAGGACTTCCTGGTCGCGTTCTGGGAAGGCTTCTTCCTGCCCAAGGACGTCAACAACCTGCTGACCATGGCCTGGACCTGGCAGCACGGCGACATCTCCGACAACGAGATTTATGGCGGCGACTTCAAGAAGGCGCTCGGCGCGATCAAGGCCAAGGCCTACGTGATGCCAGGCAAGACCGACCTCTATTTCCCGCCCGAAGACAGCGAGTTCGAGGTCGCCAATATGCCGAACGCCAAGTTCGTGCCGGTGCCGTCGATCTGGGGTCATTTCGCCGGCGGGCCGGGCACCAACCCGGAAGACGTCAAGTTCATCGACGCCAAGCTGAAAGAACTGATCGGCGACTGATGGCGTCCCGCCGAAGGGCCGTGCCCATCGCCAACGCGAAAAGGATGAAGCGCCGATGCTGCTGACGCCGACCGAACTGGAACGCCTGACGATATTCACCGCCGCGCAGCTGGCGCGGCGGCGTCAGGCCAAGGGACTCAAGCTCAATCATCCGGAAGCGGTCGCCATCATCACCGACGACATCCTGGAGGGTGCGCGCGAGGGCAAGAGCGTGGTCGATCTGATGTCGCTCGGCTCGACCCTTCTCTCGACCGACGATGTCATGCCCGGGGTCGCCAGCATGGTGCCGATCCTGCAGGTGGAAGCGACGTTTCCCGATGGCACCAAGCTGGTCACGGTGCATGAGCCGATCCGGCCGGCGGCGGGCGCAGCGGTCGATCCGCTCGAGCCCGGCGCCATTTCCCCTGCTGATGGCAAGGTCGAACTCGCCGCCGGCCGGCCCCGCGCGCACCTGCATGTGGTGAACACCGGCGACCGGCCGGTGCAGGTGGGTTCGCATTATCATTTCTTCGAGGTCAACAAGGCGCTCGACTTCGACCGTGCCACGGCCTTCGGCATGCGTCTCGACATCCCCGCGGGCACCGCCGTCCGTTTCGAGCCCGGTCAGGGCAAGGACGTGACGGTGGTTGCCTTCGGGGGACGCCGGGAATTGACCGGCCTGAACGCGCTGACCGAAGGACGCGCGGCCGACGAGGGCGTGAAAGCGGCGGCGCTGGCCAAAGCGCGCGCCGAAGGCTTCAAGGGAGCGTAAGCGGCCATGGTGACCATTCCGCGCCGCGACTACGCCGCGCTTTACGGCCCCACCGTCGGCGACGGTATCCGCCTCGGCGATACGTCTTTGACGGCGGTGGTTGAAAAGGACCACGCGGTCTATGGCGACGAATGCCTGCACGGCGGCGGCAAGACGCTGCGCGACGGCATCGGGCTTGCCGCCGGCGTCACCTCGGCGGAGGGCGCGCTCGATCTGCTGCTTTGCAATGTGGTGGTGATCGATCCCGTCATTGGCGTGGTGAAGGGCGATCTCGGTGTGAAGGACGGCAAGATCGTCGGCCTCGGCAAAGCCGGCAACCCGGCCATCATGGACGGCGTCGATCCGCGGCTGATCGTGTCGGCCTCGACCACCGTGCGCGACTGCGAGGGGTTGATCGCTACGCCCGGCGGCATCGACGTGCACGTGCATTTCGATTCCGCCGGCCTGTGCGAGCACGCCATCGCTTCGGGCATCACCACCATGCTGGGTGGCTCGCTCGGGCCGATCACTGTTGGCATCGATTCCGGCGGACCTTTCAACGTCGGCAAGATGCTGCAGGCGGCCGAGCACTGGCCGATCAATTTCGGCTTCCTCGGCCGCGGCAATTCGCACCGGCCGGCCTCGCTGGTAGAGCAACTGCAAACCGGCTGCCTCGGCCTTAAGATCCACGAGGACTGGGGCGCCATGCCGGCGACCATCGACACATGCCTCGCGGTCGCCGAGGACATCGACTTCCAGGTGCAGCTTCACACCGACACCTTGAACGAATCCGGATTCGTCGAGGACACGCTGGCCGCCATCAAGGGCCGCGCCATTCATATGTATCACACCGAAGGCGCGGGCGGCGGCCACGCGCCCGACATCATCCGCGTCGCCGGGGTGATGAACTGCCTGCCGTCGTCGACCAATCCGACCAATCCGTACACGGTCAACACCTTCGACGAACACCTCGACATGACGATGGTGTGCCACCATCTCAATCCGGCGATTCCGGAAGACGTGGCCTTCGCCGAGAGCCGCATCCGCGCGCAGACCATCGCGGCGGAAGACGTGCTGCACGACATCGGCGCCATCTCCATGCTCGGCTCCGACAGCCAGGGCATGGGCCGCATCCACGAGGTGATCTGCCGCACCTGGCAGCTTGCGTCGAAAATGAAGGACCAGCGCGGGACGCTGCCGGAGGATAAGCCCGGTTTCGGCGACAACGCGCGCATCCGCCGCTACATCGCCAAATACACCATCAACGCCGCGCGCACCTTCGGCATTGCCGAGCACATCGGCTCGCTGGAAGACGGCAAGATGGCCGATATCGTGGTGTGGCGGCCGGCCTTCTTCGGCATCAAGCCGGAGATCGTGGTCAAAGGCGGATTCATCGCCTGGGGTGCGATGGGGGATTCAGCCGCCTCGCTGATGACCTGCGAGCCGGTAATGCTGCGGCCGCAATGGGGCGCCTTCGGACGCGCCGCGCCGGCGCTGTCGGCGTGTTTCGTACATCCCTTCGCCATCGAACGGGGCTTAGCGGCGGAGCTCGACCTGAAGAAGTCGCTGCTGCCCGCGCGCGGCACGCGTAAGCTCACCAAGCGCGACATGATGTGGAACGACGCCTGTCCGGAGGTGACCGTCGATCCGCAGACCTTCGATGTCTTTGTCGACGGCGAACTCGCCACCTGCGAGCCGGCGCGCGAGCTGCCATTGACGCAACGCTACATGCTGCGGTGACCGCGATGCTTAGGCCCTCGCCCTCATTGTCCGCCGTGCCGGTGCGCGAGACGAGCGCGGCTCGGATCGGCATCGGCGGCCCGGTCGGCTCCGGCAAGACAGCGCTGATCGAAGGGCTGATCCCGGTGCTGAAAGCGCGGGGCATCGACTTCGCCGTGGTCACCAACGACCTCGTCACCAAGGAGGACGCCGAGCGGCTGCGCCGCTCCGGCCTCATCGATCCGGCGCGGGTGCTGGCGGTCGAAGCCGGCGCCTGTCCGCATACCGTCATCCGCGAGGACCCGACATTGAACATGGCGGCGGGCGATGAATTGGAGCGCAGCTTCCCCGGACTTGAACTCATCATTTTCGAGTCGGGCGGCGACAATCTCGCCTCCACCTTTTCGCTCGATCTGGTGGACTGGTGGATGTTCGTCATTGATGTCGCGGGTGGCGACGACATCCCGCGCAAGCGTGGTCCGGGCGTGGTCAACGCCGATCTGCTGGTGATCAACAAGACCGATCTCGCGCCGCATGTCGGCGTCGATCTCGACGCCATGCTGGATGAAGCGCGCGATGTGCGGCAGGGACGCGCGCTGGTCGCGACCAACGCGCGGAAAGGCGAGGGGCTCACCGACGTGGCGGACGCGATCGAACACGCCGTCCTGTTCCGTTCATGAATTCGGTCCGGCCGATTCCAGTTGCTTCCGAGACGGCGCCGTTTGCGGCGGCCGAACCGCCGGCGGCGCGGCAGGTCGATGCGGAGCTTGCATTCCATCGCGGCGGTGGCCGCACGCACCTCGGCCGTCAGCGGGTGCCTTATCCCTTTCACGTCACCCGCGCCTTCCATCTCGATACAGGGCGGCCCGATCTGGCGACGCTTTATCTGCAATCGGCCTCGGGCGGGGTGTACCGGGGAGATCGCCTCTCACTCATTATATACAGCGCCGAGGGGTCAGCGGCGCATATTACCACCCAGGCCGCCACCATCGTGCACGACACGCGGTGTATTCCGGCCGCCCTGACGACGCGGGTCGAAATCGCGCGCGGTGGCTTCCTCGCTTACACGCCCGATCCGCTGGTGCTTTTCCCAGGGGCGCGTATCGACAGCACCACCGAACTCGTTCTGCATGAGGGCGCGAGTGCGGTGCTGGCCGACGGCTTCACCTGGCACGATCTCGACGGGCGCGGGCAGGCGTTCGAAGCCTGCGCCTTGCACACGATCGTACGCGACGGAAAAGGGCGCGTGCTGATGCGCGACCGCGGTACCATCAACGGCACGGATTTCCTGGGATCGAGTTCCCCGGCCGGACCCTATCGCGCCGCCGGCACCATGCTGATCCTGGGCCGGGGCAGCGAACGTCTTGACGCCGCTGCGTTTGAACGGGCGCTCGATGCGCTCGGCTGCCTTGCCGGCGTCAGCCCCGCGCCCAACGGCATTGGCTTCAGTGCGCGTATCCTGGCAACCGACGGCGGCGCGCTGGCGCAAGGGCTCGCCGCTGGCTTTGCGCGCGCTTTCGAGGCGATCGCGGGTGTCGCGCCGTCGCCGCGGCGCAAGTGATCAGCGTCGCGCCAGCCGGAAGTAAAGCTCGGCCAGGCGCTGCGGCAGCTCTTCCAGCCGCCGCACCGGCATGTGATTGGTGCGGCCGAACACGGTCGCACCCGAGCCGACGCGTTTTGGATCGAGCGTGACGCCGAAAACGTCGATGCCGCGCCCCTTGAGGGTCAGCACCGCGCGGCGTGCGTCTTCGACCAGATCGAGCGGGTCGTTGACGTCGATATCGGACGGCTCGCCGTCGGTCAGCACCAAAACCAACTTGCGGTCGGTGCGCACCGGCGCGATTTCCGCGCCGGCGTGGCGCAGGATCGCGCCGAGGCGCGTCGACAGGCCCGGGCTCAAGCCAGCCAGCCGCGCCTTCACCGACGCGCCATAGGCCTCGCCGAAGTCCTTCAGCCGGGTGACGCGCACATCCTCGCGGCCGGCCGACGCGAAGGCGCACAGCGCGAACGGATCGCCGAGCGCGGCGAGTGCATCGCTGAGCGCGGCCACCGCCAGCCGCTGCGCGTCGAGGATGCTGGCGCCGGACGGGATACGGTCGCGCGTCGATTCCGATGTGTCGAGCAGGATCAGCACCGACAGATCGCGCGTACGCCGCGCCATGGTGCGGTAGATGCGGTCGTTCGGCGTGACGCCGGTGCGCAGCGCGATGGCCGTGTCGAGCGCGGCATCGAGATCGAGTTCGGGCCCTTCCGGCTGGCGCTTCAAGCGCTCGTGGCGGCCGATCCTGGCGCCGCGCACCAGCCGCGCGATGCGCCCCACCACGATGGGCGCCGCCTCCAGCGCCATGTCGATGGCGCGCGCGTCGCCGGGCGCCGGTGCAACGTCGCGCACTATCGTCCAGTCCGGCCGCTCGAGGCCGGCGCCGCGGTCCCATTCCGGATAGCTGGCGATGACGATGCTGCGGTCTTCCGCCGGCTTCTCCCGCGCCTTGCCGGCGGCCTCGCCGGGGTCGGTTTCAGGCTCGCCGGACGGTTTGCCATCATCGGATTCATTCGGGCGCGCGGCATCGACGACGACATCGATGGTTTCTTCCGCGTGGGGTGGCGGCTCGCCGAAATCCCACAGGCCGAGGTTGTCGTCGCGGTAGACCGGATCGACCACGTAAGTGCGCGGATTGAACTGCACGCGCATCTGGCCGAGGTCATTGCCAAGCAGCCCGCCGACGCGGCGGCTCATCGTCGGATCGTGCAGATTGGCGCGCTCGTCGCTAAACAGCGCGCGCGCCTTGAGGATGAAACCGTCGTAATCGCGGTAAGCGGGATCGAACAGCGCGCGCGCCAGCCGCGCCAGCAGCGCCGGCGCGGTGACGACGCCCGACGGCTCGGCGACATGAAACGGCGCCCACAGCCGGCGCAGGCCCGGAAAGCGCCGCATCGCCAGTGCCTCGATGCGCGCATCCTCGATCAATCCGATCAGTGCGACCTGCAACGGCTTGAGCTTGCCGATCTCGAGCCGCGCCGGCGTCAGCGCCAGATGGGCGGTGGCGTGCGCGACCGCGGCGCGGAACAGGAGCGGCACGGTCTCGTTCGGCACGCCGCGGTAGACCAGCGGCACGCGCACGATACCGCCGGCGATGTTGATCCGGCGCGGCGGCGGTTGACCGCTCGCGGGTAGAATGGGCCGCAAGGTCGGCGGCCGGTCCCACAGCGCGGTGGCGTAGAGCTTGAGGCGGCGCTCGTATTCGGTGAAGGAGGGCACGCCGGCGCCGCGTTCCAGCAGTTGCAGCGCCATCGCGTCTTGCAGGGAAAAGAACGCCAGCCGCTGCGTCTTGTTCTTGCCGGCTGCCTTCAGCCCGGCGACGACGAACGATTCAACGCCGGCGCCGTCGAGACAGGCCAGCATCGTTTCGGTGCGGCTCGCGAGGGCGATGACCGCCTCCGGGGCTTCGCGCGCGAGATGGCGCAATGCCCGTGCCCACAACGCCAGTTCGCTTGTGTTGCCGCCGAAGGCGCGCACCGCGGGCACCATCGCCTGCAAACCGGCGAGCGCGGCCTCGGCGCCGGCATGGCGGCAGACGTCGGCGAAGCTGTCGGCGAGGGTGGCCAAGGCGCCGAGGCCGATGCGCGATTTCAGTTCCACGCTGGCGCGCCAGAAGGCGAGCAGACAGCCGGGCCCGGCGTTGACAAAAGCGAGCGTGAGCGAGCCTTGCGCCCAGACTTCGATTTCGCGTTCCGGCATGCCGGTCGTGACCCGTTGCCAAGCGTCGCGGAAGGTGGCGCGCAGGCCCTCGCGCCGGCGCACCAGATGATGCAGCTGGGTCGCCGCGCTGTCGGGCGGCGTCTCGATCACGCGTAGCCGGGGCGAGGGGCTCATCGAACTCCCTATTGCAGGCAGGCGGAGATGGCGGCGCTCAAGGACTCGCGCATGTCCTCGTCGTCGGTGATTGGCAGCACGATGCTGGCGCGTGAGGCGGCTTCAATGCTCATGCCGGCGCCGACCAGGCGGCCGGCGTGGATTAGCATGCGGGTGGAGGCGCCCTCGTCGAGGCCCTGGCCGCGCAGGCTGCGCGAGCGCAGGGCGATCTCGACCAGCCGGCTGGCGGTGCCGGCGTCGATATTCGCCTCGCGCACCACGATCTCGGCTTCGACCGCCGGCGCGGGATAGTCGAAATCTATGGCGACGAAGCGCTGCTTGGTCGATTCCTTGAGGTCTTTGACCGCGCTCTGGTAACCGGGGTTGTAGGAGATAACCAAGGCGAAGTCGGGATGCGCCGGCACCAGCTCGTTCTTCTTCTCCAGCGGCAGGATGCGGCGGGCATCGGTGAGCGGGTGGATGACCACGGTGGTGTCCTGCCGCGCCTCGACGATCTCGTCGAGATAGCAGATGGCGCCGCCGCGCACCGAGAGCGTCAGCGGGCCGTCGTGCCAGACGGTGCCTTCCGGCGCCAGCAGATAGCGGCCGGCAAGATCGGCGGCGGTCATGTCCTCGTGCGCGGCGACGGTAATCAGCGGCCGCTCCAGCCGCCAGGCCATGTGCTCGATGAAGCGGGTTTTGCCGCAACCGGTCGGGCCCTTCAGCATCACCGGCAACCGGTTGGCATAGGCTGCTTCGAACAGGGCGATCTCGTCGCCGACAGCCCGATAATAGGGTTCGAGTCCGATCCTATATGCGTCGAGGCTCATTCTGATGTTCCTTATCCGTGCGGCGCCGCGCCGTCGAAAACAAAAAAACGCCGCACCGCTCCTGCGGTCCGGCGTCCCTGCCTATTACAGCGGCGACTCCCCTGTCGCGCGCTTGCTTTTTGCGAACACAGCCTTTCTCGGCTATCTTAAACTAGTTGATCACTCTATGGCGCCAGATACAAGTCTGTCGTCGGAATCAGGCCGCCGGCCTTTCCGAATTTTGGACCGCCTCAGGCTCACTATCGCCTGCACCATTCCGAGGGGTGGCAATCGGGCAGTCTTGCTAGACGGACGGTCCTTGATCGCTATGGAGGCTCGTTCGATTCCGACTGCGTCCGCCACCACGCATTCCAGCGATTGTGGGAATTTCCTGAAGCGCTGCGAATTGCCGCCAATTGGCGGGTGCGCTGAAACGCATTCCGTCTCTGCTGAGACCGCCAGTTGTGGGAAGGGCCATATGGGGCCGTCTGTCTGTAAACCGGCGAGGGGTCTCCGGGCCGACCGGCGTTGGGGTCACGGTATCCGTCTCAACAAATTCAATTACATAGCCGACTTACATCTGGTCCGATTGGGGTCATTTTTGGACCAGCATTTGCACTTTCATATCTATCGCGAAAGCAAAGACGAATTAGTATAAAATTTTTGATCGATCATAATCTTTTGGCGGCCCGAAAATGGCTCTGTCCCGCAAGCCCCCGGTTAAGAACAAGAGGACCGACAAGACGCCTCTCGGCCGGTCAGGCAGCCCGGCGGATCGGAAATCGCCTTCTCATGCGCCTGCGAGCCCTCGACCGGGTGGTACCCGAGAGCGCATCCTCCATGCCTCGATCAGGGAATTTTCGGAGAAGGGCTACAGTGGCGCGCGCATCGACGCCATCTGTAAGGCATCACGCGCTAATCCGCGGATGATCTACCATTATTTTGGCGACAAGGATCATCTCTATATCGCCGCATTAGAGCAAGTACTTGGCGAACTACGCAGTGAAGAACTGAAGTTGGATGTGGCTCATGTTCCGCCGCTCGACGGCATGATGCAACTATTTGACTTCACCTACGACCATTTTTCGAAACATCCTGAAATGATCCATCTTTTGAGCGGCGAAAATCTGCTGCGCGCCAGGTTCCTTCGTCGCTCCGTAAAGACCCCTATTGTCGCGTCACCGTTGATCAAGCTGATCGATCAGTTGCTGCGCCGGGGCGAGCGCGCCGGCGATTTTAGGCGCGGTCTTGATGCGCTCCAGCTCTACGTGATCATGGTTGGGTTTGCCTATTTCCACCGCTCCAACGCCTACACTCTGTCGGTCATTTTCCAAAGCGACCTCCTCGCCCCGAGCTGGCAAGCGCAACACAGACGGTATGCCAACGAGATGTTGCAGCGCTTTCTGCGCCGCGATCGCTAAGCGAAGATGATTTTTTAGTCAGCGCCTGCATAGTTTCGAACCATAAATCCCCGCTCCGCCGGAAGTCGCGCCGCGGCCACGCTCTCTGCGCGGAAGTAATTGTATTGTTTTATCAAAGCGCTGGCGCTCGCCAGACCGGCATGGCACATTGTTTGCCAGGTAAGTAAACACTTACCAAGGGCGCAGCGCCGCCCGTCGATCAGGAGGGTGCCGATGTTCACCACAGTTCGCCTCGCCGTCGTTGCCATTGCCGCCGTTATCGGTGCGGCGGTTCTTGCGCCACCTGCTATCGCTGGGGACAAGATCGGTTTCATCTACGTCGGCCCTGCCGCCGACTATGGCTACAACATGTCGATGGATCTCGGCCGGAAGTACGTCGAAAAGCATTTGCCCGGAGTCAAAACTACGGCGTTTGAGTCGGTTCCGGAAACGGCCGAGGTCGCCCGCGTGATGGAAAGGCTCATCAATAGCGGTCACAAGATCATCTTCGCGACCAGCTACGGCTACCTCGACTACGCGATCAAAGTTGGCGCGAAGCACCCGGACGTCACCATTCTGCACGCCGGAGGTCTGAAGACGTCGAAAAACGTCGGGACCTATTGGGCGGACAGCGACGCAGGCATGTACCTCGCCGGCGTTGCTGCGGGGCGGGTCAGCAAGAACGGCAAACTCGGGTTCATCGGCGGCTTCCAGATTCCGCAATTGATGCGTTCGGTGAACGCCTTCACGCTCGGCGCTCAGTCCGTCAATCCGAAGGCTACGACCACCGTGGTATGGAATGGTGCCTGGTGGGACCCTCAGAAGGAAGCGGAAGCGACCAACGCTTTTGCCGATCTCGGCATCGACGTTGTCGCGGAACAGGTCGATAGCCCGATCACCATCGCGCAGACTGCGGAAAAGCGAGGCATCCATATCATCGGCAAAGACGTGGATGTCCACGACCGTGCGCCGAAGGCCTGGCTGACGGGTGTGTCGTGGAGTTGGGGGCCGATGATGGTCAATGAGATCAAAAAGATCGATGCGGGCACCTGGAAGCCGTCGCACGTCCGGGGCAGCCTCGCTACCGGCAATGTCGTCCTCGATCCGTTCGGCCCCGCCGTTTCGAAAACGGTTCGTGCCGAAGTACTCAAGCTCAAGGCGCAGATCATCGCCGGAAAGAAATCGATCTGGGCGGGGCCTATCGCCAAACAAGACGGCACGTTGGTGGTGCCGGCGGGGCAGAAGCTTTCGGTGCAGCAGGTCGGGACGATGAACTATCTGGTCAAAGGCGTGGTCGGCGCGACCAAGTAGTTTTGGCCAACCTTTGCCGGAGGAAGCCGCGATGAATATCGCTCGAACGTCGAAGCATGAACCAGTGGTGATGGGGGCCGTGCCGAGCCAATCGTGGCGCGTCACCCCGAATGTCGTCGACATGACCCGGCCGGCACCACCACCGCACCCCCTGACCATGGCGGCCGAACCGCAGAACATTGTGGTAGACGCCTCCAAATCCGCGTTGCTCATCGTCGACATGCAGAACGATTTCTGTACGGTAGGCGGCTGGATGGATAGCCGTGGCATCGATATCAGCCCCAATCGAAAGCCCATTGGTCCGTTACGGAGCTTGGTCGATGCTTTTCGCGCGGCTCGGTTACCGGTGGTCTGGGTCAATTGGGGTGTGCGCAAGGACTTGCTCAATATCAGCCCCTCATTGCGGCACGCTCATAATCCCAGTGGCGGGGAGGTGGGGCTTTGCGAGCCGGTACCGGGCACGCGCTCCGAGGTGATAAAGGCCGGAAGTTGGGGTGCGCAGGTCGTCGACGAACTCAATCCCGGCGAAATGGACGTTCAAATCACCAAGCATCGGTTCAGCGCGTTCTGGGACACGGATACCGACGCAGTATTGCGTAATCTCGGCGTCAAGACCTTGTTCATCGGCGGCGTCAACATGGACCAATGCGTCATGACGACACTCGAGGATGCAAGCTTCCTGGGTTACGACACGATCCTGATCGAGGACGGCACTGCAACGACGTCGCCGGATTATTGCGTTCAGTCCGTGTTGTATAACGTCAAGCTGCTGTTCGGTTTCGTCACACGCTCTGAGGCGATTCTTTCGGCGCTTACTGCCGCGCCGAGGACCTGAACCAGGCATGCCGGGAGCCGATCTCATGTCATACGAGGCCCGTCTGGCCGCGCTCGCCATCGAGCTGCCGCGCGTGCCGACGCCCATTGCCAATTTTGTTCCGTACCGGCGTCATGATAAGCTTGTCTTTCTCGCCGGGCAGATCTGCGAGTGGAACGGCGACGTCCCCTATGTCGGCCGAATCGGGGTGGACTTTGATCTTGCGGATGGACAGAAGGCAGCGCGCATCTGCGGCCTTAACTTATTGGCTGCGCTCAGAGTCGCATGCGGAGGAACGCTAGATCCGGTTGCGACCTGCATACGGCTTGGCGGCTTCGTCAACTGTTCTGCCGACTTCAAAGAAGTCCCGCAGGTGATCAACGGTGCATCGAATTTGATGAATGAGCTTTTCGGAGCCGAAGGCGCTCATGCCCGCACGGCCGTCGGCGTCGCCAGCCTCCCACGGGGTGCTGCCGTCGAGGTCGAGGCGGTGTTTGCGCTGGTTTGACCCGATGACGCACGCGCCCTTGATCACATTGTCTGGCATCAGCAAGCGCTTCGGGGCGGTGCTCGCCAACGACAATGTCGATCTTGAAATCAGGGGCGGTGAGGTCCTGTCGCTACTGGGTGAAAACGGCGCCGGCAAGAGCACGCTGATGAAGATCCTCTATGGCTTCTATCAGCCGGACGCTGGCGGCATTCGCATTGACGGCCGGCCGGTGACCATTGCCTCGCCCCGTGACGCGATGGAGAACGGGATCGGCATGGTTTTCCAGCAGTTCTCGCTCGTCCCGGCGCTCTCTGTGCTGGAGAACCTGCTGGCGGCGTGGCCGCGGGCGCCCTGGCTCCAGCGACGGGGCACAGGCTTGGTCAACGCCGCCCTGGAATGGCTTGCGCGGCTGGCGCCTAACCTTGATCCGGCGCGTCCAGTGCGCACGCTTGCGGTCGGCGAACGACAACTCGTCGAACTGGCCAAGGTGCTCAATCTGGATGCGAGCCTCATCATCCTTGACGAGCCGACTTCGGTGCTTACGCCGGATGAGACCGAACGATTGTACGGCTTTGTGAGGACGCTTGTCGCCGAGGGCAAGGCGGTGGTGCTGATCACCCACAAGCTGGCCGATATTGCCGCCTGCGCCGACCGCATCGTGGTGATGCGGGGTGGTCGCGTGGTCGATTGCGCGCCGGCTCACGAGCGTAGCCCGGACGCGCTGGTCGCAGCCATGGTCGGCCGTGAGTTCGAAACCGTGGTCGAGCCGTCGGCGCCGCCGTCTGTTACGGCGCCTCTGCTTCAAGTGCTCGACTTGTCCGCCACGATCGATGACGTGAGCATCGACGAGGTGTCCTTCACGATGCAGCCTGGGGAAATTCTCGGTATCGCCGGTGTATCCGGCAATGGCCAATATGCACTTGCCGAGACGCTTGCTGGGCTTGCGCCGGTTTCGGCCGGCGACATCGTGCTCGACGGCGTCAGTGTTGCCTGCCGCGACGTTGCTGGCGCCATCGCCGACGAGGTGGCCTACGTGCCGGAGCGCCCGATCGACAATGCGGTGGTCGCCGACCTCGATCTCGGCGTAAATTTGGCCCTGCGTCGCCTGCGCCATCTGCCGCTTTTCCCTCGCCGAGCCGCGATCGTTGCACGGGCCAATAAGTTGATAGAGACCTACGATGTTCGTCCGCCGCAGGTGATGCTGGCGGCGTCGGATCTCTCCGGTGGGAACCTGCAGAAACTGGTCATCGCACGCGAATTGTCCGGTGCGCCAAGGCTGGTGATCGCGAGCTACCCGACCATGGGCCTCGATGTCGCGGCGGCTCAGGCCGTGTACCGCAGCCTGTTCGGTCTTGCCGAGCGTGGCGCCTGCGTGATCTGGATTTCGGAGGAACTCGACGATCTGATGCGTTATTCCCATCGCATAGCGGTGCTTCACGCTGGGCGGCTCGTCGGTGTCGTGGCGCGCGAGTCCGCTGACCGCCAAACGCTCGGCCGATGGATGGCGGGCGGCAATGGTCAAGCCGCGGCATGAAGAGACTTTCTCTGAGCAGGCTCGGCTTTGCCGTTGGAGGCGCCGCGGCGTTCCTCCTGGCGGCCTCCATCTTCCTGCTCGCCGTTGGGCGGCCACCTCTGGCCACGCTCGCCACCATGGTGATCTATGCCTTCGGTGACAGCTATTCGATTACTGAGAGCTTGTTGAAGGCAACGCCAATCCTGTTGTGCGCGCTTGCCGTGATTTTGCCGGCTCGCCTTGGGCTGATCAGTGTCGGCGGAGAGGGACAGCTCTATCTTGGTGCACTGACAGGTACGGCGGTGGTCGTGAACTTCCCCGGCGGTCCGATGTTCGTGCTGCTACCGGCCGTGCTACTCGCCGGTGCTGCCGGCGGGGCCATCTGGAGCGGCCTGGCGGGTCTGTTGCGCGTGCGATTTAACGTCAATGAGACAATTTCAACGCTGTTGCTCAACTACATCGCGGTCCTGTTGGTGAGCTACGCCGTCTACGGAGCCTGGAAGGATCCGGCAAGCCTCGGCTGGCCGGCGACCATTCCGTTTCCGCCAGCGGCGACGGTGCCCAATCTGTTTGGCAGCGGCGTTCATTTTGGGCTTGCCGTTGCGCTCGTCGCCGCACTCGTACTTCACGTGGCGGTGACCTATTCGCGTTGGGGTATTACGCTGAAGGTACTCGCAAGCAATCGCAAGGTAGGCGCCATGGTTGGGCTCAATTTTGCCCGACAAACGTTGATCGTTATGGCACTGGGTGGCGCGCTTGCTGGCTTCGCGGGTATCTGCGAGACATCGGCAATTCAAGGCAGGCTGCAACCTGGCATCTCGGTTGGTTACGGTTTGACTGGGTTCTTGGTCGCCTGGTTGTCTGGCCAAAATTTCCTGCGCGCAGTGCCGATCGCGATCCTGATCGGCGGGCTGATCGCGGCGGGAGATGCGTTACAGCTTTACGCGAAGATCCCCAGCGCAAGTGCTACGGTGCTGCAAGGCCTGCTGTTTGCCGCCGCGCTCGCCGCTGGAGGGCTGGCGACCCAGCGGGAAGCTCGCCATGAGTGATCCAGGCCTGCTCGGCTTTGGTCATTGGACCGCCGCAATGCTGCGGTCTTCGACGCCACTTCTGGTGGCGACGCTTGGCGAGACGTTGACGCAGCGAGTCGGCATCATCAACCTTGGCATCGAGGGCCAAATGCTCGTCGGTGCCTGTGTCGGCTTTGCCGTTGCGGCAGCAAGCGGCGATCCGTTGATTGGTTTTGCCGCCGGCGCCTGCGCCGGTGCGATACTGTCAACCGCGCACGCCGGACTTTGTCTCGGTTGCGGCGCCAACCAGATTGGCAGCGGCATCGCCGTATGGACACTCGGCCTCGGTCTGACGTCATACTTCGGCCGTGCCTTTGTCGGCGGAAAGGTGAGCGGCCTTTCGCCCGTTCTTGACGCTCATTTCGCCGGAGTTCCGTTGGTCGGTCCGGTGCTCACTCAATTGACGCCGACTGTGTTCGTCGCTCTCGCTCTGGTTCCGCTGATTGGCGGCTGGCTTTATCGCACGCGCACGGGGCTGAACTGGCGGATGGTCGGCGAATCCTTCCAAGCTGCGCGTGCGGTTGGTCTTGCACCGCGGCTGATACAGTTTCAGGGCATTCTTGTTGGAGGTCTTCTGTCGGGGCTTGCCGGCGCCATCATGTCCGTCGACTACACCCAGACCTGGGCAAACGACATGACCAAAGGCCGCGGCTTTGTTGCGGTCGGCCTTGTCATCGTCGCGCGGTGGAACCCGTTCTTGGTGCTGCCGGTGGTGCTGATCTTCGGTCTTTGCGATGCTGCGACGCTTCGTCTTCAGGCGGGTGGGCTGACGGTCTCTCCGTATCTGGTTGCCTGCCTGCCTTATGTCGTTTCCCTGCTTTGCGTGATCATTGCATCGATGCGGGAAGGCCGTATTGGCGGCATGCCGGCAGAGCTTGCATCGGTCTTCGGCAAGCGCAAGTAAGTCATCCTCGGAACAGTGCGTTCCGATTTCCTGCCGAAGTCCGGTTATGGCCCGTCTGCGACCTACGGCTTGCGCCACGATGCGTCCGCATTCGGGCTCAAATCCGACGTCCACCGGGAAACGCCTAGATAGCGCCAATGACCCTTCAACGACATGCCGAGGTCGTCCGCGGCCTGCGGGCCACCCCGCCAGGGCTCATCGAACTCGGCCGCTCGCTGCGAGCGTCGCGCTGGCAGATGTTCTGGAAGGTTCAGTTCCCGGCGGCACTGCCTTTTTCTTTTCCGGCGCCAAGGTCGCGGTCAAGCTGGCGGTGATCGGCGCGGTGATCGGTGAGTTCGTTGGCTCGATGAATGGCTTTGGCAACCTGCTGCTGTCCGCCAATTCTCAACTTGATGGGCCTTTGGCCTGGGCCGCGCTCGTCTGGCTCAGCGTGCTAGGAATTGTGTTATTCATCGCTGTGGCGTTGGCTGAAAAGTTGATTATGCCTTGGGCGGAGGCTAGCCACCATTGAGGCGCTGGCAACACCGCTAGCAGGCTGTTGAAGAAGGCCCTGGCGGGATGGAACGGAGCATGATTCTCTCGATGATTGAATCCGGAGATTGGGATGCGCGGGTCGGACGAGAGCTCAGGATCGCTGTTCAGCTATGTAGACCCCTTTGCGCGCGCTCTTCGGAAGCGCTCTTGCCTCACGCTGCATTCTCCCGCACGCCCCGCTGTATGAAATTGGCGACGACGAAGTCGGCAAGGCATTGTGCCGCCGGGCTCGACTGCCCTGGGCTCCGGTGGAGTGCGACGTCGATTTCCGGCAATTCGGGAAAGCTCTCTGCGCGGCCGATGACGCGCATACCGGGAACCAGCGCGCTCTTGGCGACGACGCTGATCGCAAAGCCTGAGAAAACCGCTGCCTGCAGGCCGCTGATGCTCTCGCTGATGCAGGCGAGCCGCCATGGACGACCGATACTATCGAGTGCTTCCAGCGCTGCGTCACGATAGATGTTGCCGGGTGGCAATAGCGCAAGTGGCACCGGATTTTCCTTGTATGCCGCATGTGCCTGCCCACTCACCCAAACTAGCGGCTCCTTACGTATGAACTCACCGGCCCGAATGCCGGGCATTGCCGTAACCAGCGCGATGTCAATCTCTTTGGCGTCGAGCGCATTCATCAAGGTGCGGCTCAGCGCGCAACGCACATCGACTTCGATGTTGGGGTACATAGCGCGGAATCCGGTCAAAATCTGCGGTAGCAAGTAAGCGGCGTAGAGGTCTGGAGTGCCCAGAACGACGCGTCCTTCGATATGGCGCGAACGCATACGCTGCCACACCTCGTCATGCATCTGGAGGATCGCACGCGCGTAGCCGAGCAGGACCTCGCCATCGTGCGTGAGCTGCGGGCGGCGCGTCGCCGGCTCGAACAAGGATTTTCCAATTTGATCTTCGAGCCGGCGAATCTGCAACGTGATCGCCGGTTGCGTCCGGCACATGCGCCGCGCCGCCGCCGTCACGCTTCCCGTTTCGACGACCGCCACGAACGCCCGCAGCGACCGAATATCCAAGTGCCGGTTCGGCATTGGCACATAACTCCGACTTATGCGGCGAATTAATACTTGCAATTTCTGTACCGAGGTCGGCGGCCATACAGTCGACGACAATCGAGACCGCTGCGCGTCAAGCGATGCCCGGAAATTTGTCGTCGTGCCTAAGAATTAGACGCGCCCAATACACACCCGCGAACCGGAGGTTCCGATGAGTAAGCGCATTAGAGACGACGCCCATCCTAAACGGGTTGGCAAGAATACAGGCGTTTCGCGCCGGAACGTCTTGAAAGGGGGCGCGGCTGCTGCCGGCGCAGTGGCAGCGAGCCAAGTCATCGGCGCGCCGACCATTTGGGCACAGGAGATCAAGAACATCACGCTCCGGCATTTGGGCGTCTCCTATTCGGTCGTACAGGCGGTCGGCGAGCAAGCCTCCAAGGACCTCGGCTTCAAGGTCATAACGCAGAACCTCGACACCTCAGCCGCCATCACCCGCTTCATCACCCAGCCGCGCAGCGTCGACATTCCCGACCTCGAGGCCTGGCAAGCAAAGGTTGCGGTCCCGCGCGGCATCCTGCAGGGCATCGACACCAAGAAGATCAAGGAATTCGACAACATCCTGTCGATCTTCACCAAGGGCGAATATAAGGGCGACAAGGTCTCCACCCAGGGCATCTCGCCCTATCCGGCCATGTATATCCCGAGCAAAGAGTCGACCAAGATAGTGCCGGGTGTGACCGAGTGGATGACCTTCATGCCGCAGGTCTACAACGCTGATTCGATCGGCTACCGGCCCGACCTCATCAAACACAAGGTCACGCAGTGGAAGGAGCTCATCGACCCGAAATACAAGGGCAAGTCCGCCATCCTGGACGTGCCGAACATCGGCATCATGGACGCCGCGTTGGCGTTCGAATCCGCCGGGTTGGTCAAATACAAGAACAAGGGCAATATGACGCGTAAGGAGATCGACGCGACGATCGACAACCTCATCGCCCTGAAAAAGAAAGGTCAGTTCCGCGCCACCTGGACGACCTTCGAGCAATCGGTCGAGCTGATGGCCTCGGGCGAGGTCGAGATTCAGTCCATGTGGTCGCCCGCGGTGACCGCGGTGCTGGCGAAGAACATCCCTTGCGTCTACGCGCCGGTCAATAAGCGTCCCGACGGCACTGAAGGTTATCGCGGCTGGTGCAACGGTCTCGGCCTGATGCGCCATCTCAAGGGGAAGAAGCTTGACGCCGCCTATGAGTATCTCAACTGGTACTATGCGGGCTGGCAGGGCGCATTTGTCGCCCGCCACGGCTACTACAGCCCGGTGCCGAAGACGGCCGAAAAATTCATGACGCCCAACGAATACGGCTATTGGTACCTGGGCAAGGCCGCCACCGACGTCATCAAGGATCCTTACGGCCACCCGATTGCCAAGGCCGGCGAGGTTCGCGACGGCGGCTCCTTTATCGAGCGTTTCACCAATATCTCGTGCTGGAACACGGTCATGGACGAGAACCAGTACATGATCCAGCGCTGGAACGAATTCAAATCGGCATGAGTCATGCATCGCGGCGGAGCGGCCCCGGTTGAGGTCGCTCCGTTGGTTGCTCTTTGTCTTCTTGAACGCTTCTCCGGTGGAACGGTGATGGACAGTCAGGCGAAATGGACGCGTTGGCGACCTTATCTCTTGGTCGCGCCGCTTTTGCTCGTTCTCGTCGTCTTCGTCATCGTACCGCTCGGTTTCGTCGCGGCAGTCAGCTTTTTCCATTACGACAATTTCGCGGTCATTCCCGCGTTCAGATTCGAGAACTATGCCAGCGTGCTCGGCGCGCACCTGACCTATCGGCTTTATTACACGATGATCGGCTTTTCGATCGCCACCTGGTTCTTCACTCTCATAATCGGCTTCACCGTCGCTTATTTCCTCGTTTTTCATATCCGCAGCCAGGTCATCGCCATTGGGCTCTTTCTCGTCTGCACCGTGCCCTTCTGGACTTCGAACATCATTCGCATGATCGCGTGGCTGCCGCTGCTCGGTAAACAGGGCCTCATCAACAGCGCCTTGATGGCCACGGGCGTGATCCACCAGCCGCTCAGCTTCCTTTTGTTTTCGAATTTTTCGGTGGTGGTGTCCTACGTCAACCTGTTCACGATCTTCATGATCGTGCCGATCTTCAATTCGATGAGCCGCATCGACCGCAGCTTGTTCGAAGCGGCCGCCGACGCGGGCACCGGCCGCTGGCAGACATTGCTCTATATCGTGGTGCCGTTGTGCAAGAACGGCATTGCGCTCGGCTCGATCTTCGTCATCACCCTGGTAATGGGCGATTTCTATGTCGTGAAAGTGATGAGCGGTGGCAACAGTGCGTCCGTCGTCTCTGCGATGTACGACGATATTTCCACGTTGCTCTTCCCGCACGCCGCCGCCAACGCGCTTATCCTCATGGCCTTCATCGTGCTGCTGGTCGGGCTGATCCTGCGCTGTGGTCGACGTGCGCAAGGAACTGGTGGCGCAACGCTAGGCACTTGAACAGGATTAGCCATGCTCAATGCCAACGGTCAGCGTCCCTGGACCTTTTACCTGCTCGGAGGGGTCTTCGTGCTCTACGTGCTCTTTCTGTATGGGCCGATGATCTGCATCTTTATCCTTTCGTTTCAGGGACCGCAGGGGGGCCTGGTCTTCCCGATGCGCGGTGAAAGCCTGCACTGGTTCTACCAGATTTGGGGCAACGCCGAGACCGGTGACATTCCCGGCGCGTTGACGCGCTCCATACCCCTCGCGCTTCTGGTCATGGCGGCGACGGTCATCATCTCAGTCGCGGCGGGTCTTGCTTTTCGCGAGCGCTTCCGCGGCAGCGGCATTCTGTTTTACGCGGTGATCATCAGCCTGGTGGCGCCCGGCTACGTGCTCGGCATTGGCATCGGCCTGATGTTCCGCCTGCTCGGCCTGGACACCGATTGGTACACCTCCGCCTTCGGCGCACAGCTCACCTGGACGCTGCCTTTCGGCCTCTTGATCATGTTCGCCATCTTTGGCCGTTTCAACCGCTCCTACGAAGAAGCAGCGCGCGATCTTGGCGCCGGATCCGCGCAGACCCTGCGCTTGGTCGTGATACCGATCATCGTGACGGGCATCATCGCCGTGGCTCTGTTTGGCTTCACACTCTCTTATGACGAATTCGCCCGTACTCTGCTGACCTCCGGCGCGAACAATACGCTCCCGGTCGAGATCTGGAGCATGACCATGAACGTCACGTCGCCGGTCATCTATGCCTTGGGCACGACGACGACGATCTTCTCCTTCGCCGTCATCGCCATCGCGCTGTCGTCGATCGCGCTGATCCAGCGTCGCCGCTTCGGCCGCGCCGTGGCCGGCGGCGGGCATTAACTGGGTGCGACAAGGGAATCGATGATGCAAGTCGGGCATGGACGCAAAGAGCGCGCCGGCAAAGGTTGGATCGAGCTTGCCGGTGTCTACAAGCGCTATCCGGACGGCACGGTTGCGGTCGATGGAGTCAATATCGTCATCGAAGACGGCAGCTATTGTTGTCTGTTGGGGCCGAGCGGCTGCGGCAAGACCACAATTCTGCGCATGATTGCCGGACACGAAGCACCGACCGGAGGCGAAATCGTCATCGGTGGTGAAAACGTGGTGGGCTTGAGCCCGCGCCAGCGCGGCACCGCCATGATGTTTCAAAACTACGCCTTGTTCCCCCATCTGTCGGTGCGCGACAACATTGCCTTCAGCATGCGCGTGCGCGGCGTCGGTAAGGCGGAGCGCTACCGGGAAGCCGACCGTGTCATCGAACAGGTGCAGCTCTCGGCGCTGGCGAACCGGTTGCCGGCGCAACTGTCCGGCGGCCAGCAGCAGCGGGTGGCGCTTGCCCGCGCCATCGTCACCAAGCCGCGGGTGCTCCTACTCGACGAGCCGCTCTCGGCGTTGGACGAATACCTGCGTCTTCAAATGCGCACCGAGCTTCGCGAAATGCAGCAGAGACTCGGCATCACCTTCATTCACGTTACCCACACTCAGCTCGAAGCGGTCGCGGTGGCCGATCAGGTCATCGTCATGAACAAGGGGCGCATCGAACAGGCATCTACCGCCCGCGGCATCTACGCGGCGCCTGCCAGTCCTTATGTTGCCCGCTTCATGGGCGGGCAGAACGTTCTTTCTGGCAAGTTCGAGAGCTTTGCAGGCGGTGTGGCGACGCTGCGGGGAGCGGCCGGAGAACACTTCTCCGTTCCACTGTCCCACCGGCCCGAAGAGCCGGAAATCCACTTCGCCGTTCGCCGCGACCATGTGCGCCTTGTCCGCGACGAGAAAGCCGAAGCCGGCGCTAACTCGGTCGCCGGCCAGGTGAGGGCGGTGGAGTACCAGGGGACGTATGTAAAGGTGACGATGGTCATCCCGGGGTCCACCGACGACTTCGTCGCCTACGTCGAGGAAGGCGCCTATTTCCGCGACCCGTTCTTGCCCGATCAGGAGGTGGTCGCGTTCTGGCACACGGATCATGTCCACGTGCTTTCCGATGGAACCGCCGCGGAACCGGCCCCAGCGCAACAAGATCAATCGAATAAAGAGGAGGTCGTGGCCTGATGCAGATCACCGCCATCGTCAACGGAAAGAAAGTCACCGGCGTCGTCGAGCCTGACACATTGCTGTCCACCTGGCTGCGCGAAACCCTGGCGCTCACCGGAACCCATGTCGCCTGCGACACCAGCCAGTGCGGCGCCTGCACGGTTCATGTCGATGGCTGCTCGGTCAAGAGCTGCACCATGCTGGCGGTCGAGGCCGACGGCGCCTCGGTCATCACCATCGAGGGGCTCGCGAAGGGCCGCGTGCTGCACCCGATGCAGCAGGCGTTTCACGAGCACCACGGCCTGCAATGCGGCTTCTGCACCCCCGGCATGGTCATGAGCGCCATCGAGCTCGCCCAGCTTGCCCCGCAGGCCTCGGAGAGCGAGATTCGCGCCTGGCTCAAGGGCAATATCTGCCGGTGCACCGGCTATCAGAACATCGTCAAGGCAGTGCGCGCCGGCGCGGCTGCCATGCAGAACGGTTGAACGGGAGAACCCCCATGACTGAAGACGGAATCGGCGCCGCTGTTCGCCGCAGAGAGGACCTTCGCTTTCTCACCGGCCGCGGCAGATACGTTCCCGACATCGTGTTGCCGCGCCAGATCTATGCCGTGTTCCTGCGCTCGCCTCATGCTCACGCGGAGATCGTCTCGATCGACAAGTCTGCCGCGGAAGCAAGCCCCGAGGTCGTCGCGGTCTATACCGGCGAAGACGTGACCAACATGAATGGTGTGCCGTGCGCGTGGGGCATCAAGGGCAAGGACGGCCAGCCGATGAAGGAGCCCAAGCATCCGCTGCTCGCGGTCGGCAAGGTCCGTCATGTCGGCGATCCGGTCGCGATGGTGGTGGCCGAATCCATGGTCGCGGCCAAGAATGCGGCTGAAATGATCAATATCGAATATCGAATCCTGCCGGCGGTGGTCGGCGTTGCCGAAGCGGTGGAGCCGGGTGCCCCGCAACTCTATGACGACGTACCGGGCAACCTGTGCTGCGATTGGTCGGTTGGCGACGAAGCGGCGACGGCGGCCGCCTTCGCCAAGGCGCATCATGTGGCCAAGATCGACCTGATCAACACACGGCTTGTCTCCAACGCCATGGAGACGCGGGCAGCTCTTGCCGACTATGACCCCTCGAGTGGCGAATATACGCTATATAGCTCGACCCAGCTCCCGCACGTCGCGCGCCTGCTGATCGGCGTGCTGATGCTCGGTATCCCCGAGAATAAGCTGCGTGTGGTCGCGCCGGACATGGGCGGCGGCTTCGGCAGCAAGCAAGTGGTCTATTGCGAGGAAGGGCTCGTCGCCTGGGCGACGGGCAAGCTCGAGCGGCCGGTCAAATGGGTGGCCGAGCGCGGCGAGGCCTTCATGTCCGACGCGCAAGGCCGCGACCATGTCACCCATGGCGAGCTCGCGCTTGACAAGGATGGCAAGTTCCTGGGCTTGCGCGTTTCGACACTCGCCAATGTCGGTGGCTATATCTCCACCTTCGGGCCGAACATCCCGACCAACCTGTACGGTCCGCTGCTGGCCGGCCCATACACCACGCCGGCCATCTATTGCGAAGTGAAGGTCATCTTCACCAATACCGTGCCGACCGATGCCTATCGCGGCGCCGGCCGCCCGGAGGCGACTTATGTATTGGAACGGCTGGTCGACGTTGCGGCGCAGGATCTCGGCATTGACCGCGTCGAGATCCGCCGTAAGAACTTCATTCCGGCCGATGCCTTCCCCTACCAGACGCCCGTCTTGCTGCAATATGACGGCGCCGATCACACAGCGACGCTGGGCAAGGCGCTCGAGCTCTCCGGCTGGACGACGTTCCCCGATCGCCGCAAGGCTGCCAAGACGCAAGGCAAGCTGCGCGGCATCGGCATGACCACGTATGTCGAGGCCTGCGGGCTCGCCCCTTCCCGTATTGCTCAGCAAATGGGTGCGCGCGGCGGGCTGTTCGAAAGCGCCAATGTGCGGGTCAACCCCTCCGGCGACATCACCGTCTTCACCGGCGCCCAGAACCATGGCCAAGGGCACGAGACCGTCTTTGCGCAACTGGTCGGCGGCATGCTGGGCGTGCCGAGCAGCAAAGTTGAGGTCGTGCACGGCGATACGGCGCGCAGCCCCTTCGGGCTCGGCACCTATGGCTCGCGTTCGGCCGCCGTCGGTGGTTCGGCGCTGGCCAAAGCGGTCAACAAGGTCATCGACAAGGGCAAGAAGATCACAAGCTACCTGCTCGAGGCGAGTCTGGAAGATATTGAGTTCAAGGATGGCGAGTTTGTCGTCACCGGTACCGATCGCAAGATGAGCTTTGGTGAGATCGCCGGCGCGGCCTATACTCCGCCGGAGGGCTATCCGCTCGATATCCTGGAGCCAGGTCTCGAGGAAACCGCGTTTTTCGATCCGGTCAATTTCACGTTTCCCGGTGGCTGCCACGTCGCCGAAGTGGAAATCGATCCCGAGACCGGCACGCTGGAAGTCATCGCCTATACCGCCGTTGACGATGTCGGCGTCGTGCTCAATCCGATGATCGTCGAAGGACAAGTGCACGGCGGTGTGGTGCAGGGGCTGGGGCAGGCGCTCGGCGAGCACTGCATCTACGATACCAGCGGGCAGCTCCTGACCGGCTCCTTCATGGACTACTACATGCCACGGGCGGACAACATGCCCAACATCACCGTGGCGACGGAAAGCACCGTCTGCAAAGAGAATCCGATCGGCGTCAAAGGCTGTGGTGAAGTCGGCACAATCGCCTCGCCCGCAACGCTCATGAACGCCGTCGTAGATGCGCTGTCGTCGTACGGAATCAGCCACATGGACATGCCCGCCTCACCCAGGCGTATCTGGCAAACGATCCAGATGGCGGCGACCCGCCAGGCGGCCGAGTAGAGTAGGGAGATATCACCATGTATTCCTTTGCCTATCATCGCCCTGCAACGCTTGCGGAAGCCGTCGACCTGCTCGCGGATGGAGACGAAGCCCGCCTGCTCGCGGGCGGCCAGACGCTGATTGCGACCATGAAACAGCGCCTCGCCAGCCCGGACTCTTTGATCGATCTGAAGGGCATTGCGGGCTTGAGCGGTATCAAGGAGCAGGGCGGTGGGCTTCTTGTCGGTGCGCTCACGCGTCATGCGGAGGTTGCGTCGTCGCCGCTCGTGCGCCAAACCATTCCGGCGCTCGCCGAACTCGCCGAAACGATCGGCGATCCGCAGGTGCGCAATCGCGGCACGCTCGGCGGCTCGGTCGCCAACAACGATCCCGCGGCCGACTATCCCGCTGCCGTATTGGGGCTCGGCGCCGTCGTGCACACCAACGAGCGGCAGATTGCCGCTGACCACTTCTTCACCGGTCTGTTCGACACCGATCTGGTGCGCGGCGAGATCGTGACCGGCGTATGGTTTCCGTTTCCGCAGCGCGCGGCCTACGTCAAGTTCGCGAATCCCGCTTCTCGTTTCGCGCTGGTCGGCGTCTTTGTGGCGCAGACGACAGGTGGCGTCCGGGTCGCCGTCACCGGCGCGGGCCCTTGCGTCTATCGCCTGACCGAAGCGGAACGACTGCTGCAAGAATCCTTCACTTCGGAAGCCTTGGAGAGCTTCCGCGTGCCGGCGTTCGGGCTGACCAGCGATATCCATGCCGACGCAGCCTATCGCGCGCATCTCGTTTCGGTCATCACGCGCAGAGCGGTGGCCGCCGCACTGCGCTAGGATGCCGAACGAGGAAGCGCCAAAGGACAATAATTAATGAGTCTCTATCGCGCCATGGATCGCCGCGCGCTTGACGCTGCCTACAATAATTCCGCGGCGGTGGTCGAGAGCGAGGACTTTCTCGCCGACTGGCGGGAGCGTAGTAACACGCTGCGTGCGCGCATGCCGGAATTTCTCGACCTTGCCTATGCCGATAGGGAAACGACCCGGCTCGACTTTTTCTCATGCGGACGCCCGGCTGCGCCGACGTTGGTCTTTTTCCACGGCGGCTATTGGCAACGCAACAGCAAGGAAGGCTTTGCCTTCGTCGCCGAAGGACCGCTGGCGCATGGTTTCAATGTCGCTGTCGTCGGCTACACCTTGGCGCCGTACGCCTCGCTCGACACGATCGTCGGCGAGGCGCGCGCCGCCGTACGCTGGCTGCGTGGTGAGCTCGCCGGCCTCGGCTGCAATCCCCGCGGCCTGTTCGTATCGGGCTGGTCGGCGGGCGGCCATCTCGCGGCGATGTCGATGCATGATCCGGCGGTCCGTGGGGGGATCGCGATCAGCGGTCTTTACGACCTCGAGCCGATCCGGCTCAGCTATCTGAACGAGAAGCTGCGCCTCGACGTCGATGAAGCGCGCCGCAACAGTCCGCTGCTCCATCCGCCCGCGCAGGCCGGCAAGCTCATCGTCGCGGTTGGCGCGCTGGAACTGCCCGAGCTCCGGCGGCAGTCGGGCGATTTTGCCGCAGCCTGGCATGCGCACGGGCTGTCGTGCGAATTGCGCGAGCTGTCCGGCTGCCATCACTATGCCGCTTTGGAAGAGCTCGCCCGGCCGGAAGGCGTGCTGGCTGGGACGCTCGAAGATATTGCGGTACCGGTCGAGTAGCGCAAGCAAGTTCGGCCGGCGTTAGTGGCGCAGACGACCACCGTTTGGTGAAACGTCGGTGCTTAGCGCACGAGCAGATACCTAGTCAGGATTGGCGGGCAGAGGACTCAGTGCGCGAGCTTCGCACTAGCTGGCCAAGAGAGTGAAATCACTGCAATACGCTCTGCGGCCTGCGGGAGATATTTCGGCATGTGCGAACTGGTGGGCAAGTGCCAACTCGCGGGCGGGAGGTCGTTCGGCAAGATGGTGGCGAGGCGAGCGGACGCGGGCCGGAGCAGTTTATCCCGGTATGACGTCTCCAGCCTGCATAGGCGCTTCCTGTAGCAGCGGACGGCCGAAATCGCGGCACTTCTATGCCGTGCTTCCGGAAGTAAGCGAAACGATCGAGGTTAGGATGGTCGAATTAGGTGACGTAAATTTCAAGCGTACCACCGAACCGCCGCCGATAAGATCCTAAGTTGCGTCCAAAATGGCGCTCATTCGGCTGCTCGCTGTTGGGCCGACTGAGCTGTAATGCCGCTTGAATATGCGTAGACGGCGGCCAGAACGGCAGCAGCGCCGGCAGCGCCGCGCATCGGCCAGTCAGCGAACAAGAGCGATATAAAACCCGCGGTGCCGACAAGAAAGAGAGCCACGCGTTCGCCCACGCCAAGACGGCGAAACATGTATCCGAACTGGGAGCAGCTGATACACCACTGGACCAGGACCACGAGCACCAATACCGCGCCGAGTTGCCAGCTCACCTTCGGAAAGGCGAGCAGTTCGGGGTTGTAGACGAACAGGAACGGCAGGATGAACATGGCCAGCGCCACCTTCAGCGATTGGCCGCCGACATACCAGTACGAGACGTTGGCGATCTTGGAAGCGGCGAGGGCGCCGACGGCCACGGGCGGTGTAATCGTCGAAAACACCGCGAAATAGAACAGGAAGAAATGGGCGGGCAATGCGTCGATATGGCCGACCTGTATAAGGAAGGAGCCCATCGCCAGCACGCTTGCGAGGTACGCGATCGGCGTCGGCAGACCCATACCGAGAAGCATCGTTACCAGAGCCGCAATCAGTAGGATGAGAAACTTCGAGTGCGGTACCAGCAGCGCCAAGTAAACTCCGAAGTTGTTGCTCAGGCCCGTCGTTTGGAACGCCTGCGCAAGCGGGCCGATCAGGAGAATCAGGATCGCAAGCACCACGACCAGTTCAAGCCCGGTGGCGATTCCGGCCAGGACTTCCCGCACGGAGACGCGGTATTTGCCGTTGAACGCCCAGAGAATGAGGGCCAGTCCGATCCCGACCAGTCCCGTCAGCGCGGGAGGAATGTAGCGCGTAAGCATCCAGATTACGGCGCCGAAGGGAATGACGAATGACGGCAGTAGCCGCCAAATAGCCTCCCGGTCCACGGTGACGTTCATCTTGTCGAGGCCCGACCGTCCGGAATAGCTGACGACGCTGAACGCCAGGGCGACCAGGTACAGCAGTGCCGGAATGAGAGCGGCAACCGCAATCGAAACGTAAGGCGTGTTGAGCAGGGCCGCCATGATGAAGGCCGCCAGACCGAGAATAGGCGGCATCAACTGTCCCGAGGTGGCGGCAAGTGTCTCGATAGCTCCGGCCATTGAAGCCGAATAGCCTGCCTTTTTCATAGTGGGGATCGTGAGGCGGCCGATGATCGTCGTGCTGGCGACGGCTTGCGCCAGTATTGAGCCGAGCACGCCGCTCGCAATAATTGCCGGAAAGGCCGCTCCGCCGGAGACGCGCGTGCCCACGGCGTTGCCCACCTCCATGAACAGGCGCACGACTCCGGTGCCGACCAGGACCGCGCCGAACAGAATGAGGAAATAGAGATCGGAGGTGAGGACGTGAAAAAACAAGTAGAGCCCCTGGCTCGGATCCAGCGCCAGGTAATTCATGATGAAGCCGGTATCGTAGGCGGGATGGGAGAGCAAAGGAATGCCGATGCCCTGGCCAAAGAAGAAGTAGACGAACGACAGGATGACGATGCCCGGCAGAACCCAGCCCCAATGCAGCCAGCTGCCAACGACAACGCCTGCGAGCAGCAGCGCTCCCATTGTCAACTGGGTCGAATTGAAGAACGGCGAGGCAATGATGACTTGGTCCATGTTGATGGCACAGTAGCCTCCGCCGATGGTCCCCATGACGAGAGCGATGGCCGCTAGGCATAACTGCGCCGTCCACCATGCGCCCCGCTGCCCTTCGATCCTGCGATCGAGCAGGTCTCGCATGGCGAGGATCGATGTGAGGATGGTAATCGACATCGCGACTGTCGGCGCAAACGAAACGTCTTCGTTGAGAACGCCGAAGGCGACGAGGCCCACGTACACGGTGAGGAGAAACGCAAGGACCACGAAAGCGCGGTGGGCATGCGTGCGAGCGGATGTCACGGTCATTGATTAACTCGCGATCAGGTGCAGGGCCTTCTGCGGTCGACCCTCAAGAACGGCTTGGCCGTGCGCGCCGGAAAGCGCGCACGGCGTTTGCTGTCAGCAGCCCGGAACCTTCGCCTCGGGTCCACCCTTGGTCCGAAGCGCCCAGACTTTCATTTCTTTGAAAGCCTTGATCGCACCTGCATTCGTGTTGCACTCGCTGAGGCCGGAGACCATTCCTTCCTTGGACCAGAAGTTCCAAAGCCCGCCCTCCTTCTTCAGCGCGGGGCCGTTCTGGATGGTCGCCTTGGTTAGTTCGTAGGCGACGTCTTCTGGGAAGTCGGTGGTCACGGCAAGGTATATGCGATTAAGCCCGATCGTTACCGGCTCTTCCTGCCCCGGAAGCGTTCCAGCCGGCAGCGTCTTTGTGAAGAGCGTCGTGCCGTACTTTTTGTTGATCTTTTCGATCGTCTCATCGCTCACCGAAATGTAGTGGAGCTTGCGGCCGGAGGCTTTCGCGGCAGCGCCGATCTTGACGAGGGGGCCTCCTGTCGCCCATTTGCCGGTGCCCGGATCGCCGAGAATCGCGGACGTCACGACATCGGCCGTGCCGTTGATCAACTGGTCCGTCATGACGGCAGGCGTCACGAAATTGATCGACGCGTTCTTTTTCGAGATGCCGTATTGTTCGAGGATCAGGCGGGCAGACAGACCCCAGTCACTCTGCGTCAGCAGTCCGAGGTCGACCTTCTTGCCCTTCATATCCGCGACGGTTTTGATCTTCGGATCGAACGTTACATAGAAGCGTCCGTTGGCGGTTGCGGCGATCTCCCACAGAAACTTGAACTTATTCTTCACCGGATTTGGAAGGCTGTCCTTGATCAAGCCTTTGCCGCCATGCACGCCCAGCTGCAGCACCATATCCTCGGTACCGAACGCCGTATGCTTGGCCTTGCCGCTGTAGTTTTCGTCCATGTACCGAATATTGTACATGAACCCGGGCGTCTCCTGGGGCGCGAGCGATACCTTTGCGCCGTTCCGCGCCATCATGTTGGACAGTTGTACGTTATACACCACGACGCCGCAGCCGATCGGGCATTGCAGGGACGGGATGACCGTAAGTTTGCTTTGCGCATACGCAGCCGCGGTCATGGCGAATGCGCCAAGGCCGATCGCGACAGCCGCCACAGTGGGTCGTGCCAATTTCATAATTTTCCTCCTCCATTGCTGGGCCTTTTTTGTTTCCGGAACAGCGGCCCCCCTGTGTTCCGGTCGACATTCTAGGAATCAGAGCGAGGTCGAAGCGGCGATGCCATGTGCGCCGGCCTTTGCCGGGGTCGAAGCCACGTGCGTCCGCATTATGATGACCTTGCCTGGTTCGTCAGATCTGCTTCGCGTTCGCCTCCCAAACTATGGGTTTTGGTAGCCGCTCAACTCCATAACCGTTTACTGGCGAGCTTCGCGCCTTCCGCCATCGCGCGATATTTCGCCCATCCGATATCGGGGTCGACTTTCACGTGGCCGGCCTGCGAGGACATGCCGCAATCGGTCGAGGCGATCACGTTCTCGCGGCCGACGCAGTCGGCGTAACGGCACAGCCGGTCGGCAATCAGTTCGGGATGCTCGATGCGGTGGGTGACCGAATTGAGCACGCCCGGGAGCAGCACGATCTCGCGGTCGAGGTCGCGGCCCTGCCACAGCTTCCATTCGTGCTCGTGGCGCGGGTTGGCGCCTTCGATCGACAGGCCGAGCGGCCGCATCTTCAGCAGGACGTCGATCAACTCGGCGAGCTCGATGTCGTGGTGGTGCGGGCCGTCGTAATTGCCCCAGCACATATGCATGCGCATCTGTTCGGGCTTGATGTTGCGGGTCGCGTGGTTGAGCGCGGCCACATGCATCTCCGCCTCACGGCGGAACTCAGGCACGCTCAGCTCCTGGAACTGCATGTGCCGCCCCATGCCGAGGTCGGGGGCGTCGATCTGCAATGTGAGGCCAGCCGCGGCGATGGCCTCATATTCGGTTTGCATCGCTTCGGCGATCGCCCACACGAATTCCTCATGTGTCTTGTAGTGGGCGTTGCCGAGCCACAGGGCGATGGAGCCAGGCGAAGCGGCGTTGAGAAAGCCCCCACTCGCGGAGCTCTCGGCGAGCGCCGCCTGCAGCGTCTCGATATCGAAGGTGAGGTCGTCGAGCCCGACATAGCCGATCGGCCCGGTGCACTGCGGCCGCACCATCTTGTCGAAGCCTTCCGGCCCGTAAAGACGCCGATAATAGGTCGGGAACGCGTCGAGGTCGGAGGCGCCGAGCCGCGGCGCGTCGACGCCGTCGAAACCGGACAGCCGTTCCTTGGCATAGGCGCCGTAGCCGATCTTGCCGAGCTCGCCGTCGTTGACGATGTCGATGCCGTGTTCCACCTGCTTGCGCACCACGTCCTTGACCGACTGGATGAGATAGGCGCGGAAAGCGTCTTCGTCGTAGTCCTGCTTGTGGTCGCGCGCGGTCAGGAACGACATCAGTTCCGGCGAGCGCGGCAGGCTGCCGACGTGCGTTACCAGGATTCGGTCATTGCTGCGCATGGCGGACGCGCCCCTTAACCGGCCGGTTCTAAGACGAATAGGGTTTGTCCGAATTCGACCAGATCACCGTCTTGTGCGCCGACTTGCACGACACGGCCGTCTCGCTCGGCGTTGATGGTGGTGAACAGCTTCATCACCTCGATGAGGCAGACGGGCTCGCCCTTGCGCACGACGCCGCCGATCTCGACGAAGGGCGGGGCGTCGGGGGAGGGCGCGCGGTAGAACGTGCCGACCATCGGCGCGGCGATTTCGATCTGGTTGGCGCCGGCCTCGACCTTGTCCGCGGCGGCGGGCGCGACTGCCGTGGCCGGCCGCGCGGGAGCGGTGGAGGGTGTGCTGGGCGCCGCCGGGGCGCTGAATTCGCGCACCGCCGCCGGCGCGCCGCCCGCGCCGTTTCGCCGCACCACCAGCTTGATATCGCCAGTCTCGACGACTAGTTCGTCGCATGAACTGCTGTCGATCGCCTTCAGGATCTCGGCGATCTCTTCGAAACGTAAACTCAACGCGCATTCCCTCCGATATTTTTAGTGCGCAGTCTAGCCGCGCTCGTTTTCTTCAATCGTGTTCGACAGCCGCGCCGCCGCCGTTTGCAACAGCGGAATGTGTTGCATGGCCTTTTCGACCGGCATGCGCGCGAATGGCGCGGATACGGCGATCGCGGCCACCGTCTGGCCACTGGGGCCGCGCACGGGAACGGCGATGCAGACCACGCCGGCCAGAAATTCCTGATTGTCGATCGAAACGCCCGTACGTTTGATCTTCTCCATTTCGTCGTGGAGGCGCGCGAGATCCGTAATCGTGTTGTCAGTGTAGGGTTGCAGATCGATCGACTCCAACAGCACCGCGCGTTTGCGTGGCGGGAACAGACTGAGGAATAGTTTTCCCATCGACGTGCAATGGAGCGGCACGCGCGATCCGGGCTCGAAGCGAAGGCCGAAGGGCCAAGCGGCTTCGACGCGATCGATGTAGAGGACGTGACTCCCGGCCATGACCCCGAAATTGCAGGTCTCACCGACCTGCTGCGACAGGGCTTCCAGGATGGCGTGACGCGGCGCGCGCTGCATCGAGGTCGCCACCAACTCGACACCGAGGCGAACCAGCCGTGCGCCGGGCACCAGCCGCCGGCTGCCGGGCTCGCGCTGTAGCAAGCCCTCGTTTTCGAGCATGCGGACGATCCGGTGCGCGGTCGGCTTCGGCAGACCAAGCAGCGCGCCAATCTCCGTCACCGCCAACGGCCGCTTCGCAGTTGCCATCGTTTCGAGGATCGCGACCGCCTTGACGGTCGGAAAGGCCTTGCCCGGCTGGTCCGGTTCAGCCGCGCGCTTGCCCCCGCCGCGGCGGGCACGGCCTTTGGATGTCGCTTGCGAATTCAGGACACTTTCCATGAGAAGTATCAAAAGCCGGAACAAAGAATCTTGCAATATGAATTTTTGATGTGCGACAATTGTTGATGGAGGAAATGCCACTTGGTCTTGCCAGGTGGGAAAACAGAATAGGAGAGGGCGGTGCGGCGGGTCTTGATCGCCAATCGCGGCGAGATAGCGTTGCGCGCGATCCGGGCATGCCGACGATCCGGGCTCGAAACCGTCGCGGTCTATTCCTCTGCCGATGCGAATTCTGCGCACCGGTGGGCAGCCGATGATTCCATCTGCATTGGGCCGCCGCCCCCGAAAGCGAGCTATCTCAACGCCGCCGCCTTGATCGAGGTCGCTTCCAAACGCGGCTGCGATGCCGTCTATCCCGGCTATGGCTTTCTGTCGGAAGACAGCGCCTTCGCGACGCGCTGCGCGGAAGCGGGGCTCACCTTCGTCGGGCCACACGCCGAAACCATCGCCCGCATGGGCGACAAGGTGACGGCGCGGCAGACAGCAGCGTCATTAGGCATTCCGGTGGTGCCGGGCTCGAAGGACGGCTTCGCCTCAGCGGCGGCGGCGGAACGCTTTGCCGCCGAGGTTGGCTATCCGCTGCTGCTGAAGGCGAGCGGTGGCGGCGGCGGCCGGGGCATGCGCGTGGTTGTGGAGCCGAAGGAGTTCACGGCGAAATTCGAGCAGGCGACGGCGGAGGCGCAGGCCGCGTTCGGCAACCCGGCCATCTATCTCGAGCGCTTCTTCCCACAGGTCCGCCACATCGAGATCCAGGTGTTCGGCGACACCCATGGCAACTATGTGCATCTCGGCGAGCGCGATTGCAGCGTTCAACGGCGCCATCAGAAGCTCATCGAGGAAGCGCCATCGCCGGTGATCGATCAGGCGACGCGCAGGGATATGGCCGAGGCAGCGTTGGCGCTGATCCGCGCGCTCAAATACGTGAACGCCGGCACCGTCGAATTCATCTATGACGTCGCCAGCGGCAAGTTCTTCTTCATCGAGATGAATACCCGGATCCAGGTCGAGCATCCGGTCACCGAGCTGGTGACCGGCACCGACCTCGTCATCGAACAGTTCCGCGTTGCCGCCGGCGAGCGGTTGTCGTTCGGCTCGAGCTTCGCCGAAGGGCGCACGGCAATCGAATTCCGCATCAACGCCGAGGACGCCGCCCACGACTTCCGCCCCTCGCCAGGCATGCTCAAGCGCTGGTCGCCGCCGAACGGGCAGAACATCCGAATCGACAGCCACGCCTATGAGAATTACGCGGTGCCGCCGTATTACGATTCGATGCTGGCCAAGCTGATCGTCAGCGGTCCCGACCGGGCTTCCGCGATCGAGACGGCCAAATCGGCGCTTGCTCGCTTTCAGGTGGCCGGGTTGATGACCACCGTCCCCTTCCACGCGCACCTGCTGCAACAGCCGGAATTCACGCGCGCCGAAGTCCACACCCGCTGGATCGAGGACAACTTCCGCATGGCCGCCCACTGATGAGCAACAAACGAACCATCCAGCTCGTCGACGTGACGTTGCGCGACGCGCATCAGTGCCTGTGGGCGACGCGGATGACCACCGCGATGATGGCCGACATCGCGCCGCGGCTCGACCGCGCCGGCTTCGAAGCCATCGATTTGGCCGGCGGCGCCGTCTTCGACGTCTGCGTGCGCTATCTGCGCGAGGACCCCTGGGAGCGCATGCGCATCCTCAGCCAGTGGGTCACCAAGACGCCGCTGATCGTGATGACGCGCGGGCAGAGCCTGTTCACCTTCGAGTTCTTCCCCGACGATATCGTGGAATTGACCGCCGAGCGGATTTTCGCCAACGGCATTCGCTACCACACGCCGTACGACGCGCTCAACGACATGCGCAACATGGAAGTTCCGGTGCGCGCGGCCAAGAAGGTCGGTCTCTATACCGCCGGCGGGGTCGTCTACACGGTCAGCCCCGTCCACACCGACGAGTATTACGCGCGCAAGACGCGCGAGTTGGTGAAACTCGGCGTCGACGCGGTCTACCTCAAGGACCCAAGCGGCCTGCTCACGCCCGAGCGAACCCGCACCCTGGTTCCAGCCATCAAGGCGGCCTGTGGGGCGCTGCCGCTGCAACTGCATTCACATTGCCTGACCGGGCTCGCGCCTTACACGGCCTGCGTGGCGGTGGAACTCGGCGTCGACGTAGTGCACACCGCCACCTCGGCTTTGGCCAACGGCGCCTCGCATCCGGCGACTGAAGTGTTCACGCGCAACGCGCGGCGCGACGGGTTCGATGTCCCCGTCGACCTCACGCCGGTCGAGGAAGTCGCCGAACGGCTGCATTATATCGCCAAGCGCGAGGATAAGCCCCTCGGTGTCATCGCCGAATACGACGCGTTCCATTACGAGCACCAGATGCCCGGCGGCATGATTTCCAACCTGAAGTCGCAGCTTGCGCCGCTCGGCATCGCCGATCGCCTGCCGGAGGTGCTGGAAGAGGCGGCGCGCGTGCGCTGCGACCTCGGCTATCCGATCATCGTCAGCCCTTTCGCCCAGTTCGTGATCACGCAAGCCGTGCTGAACGTCATGGGCAAGGAACGCTACGCCACGGTGCCCGACGAGGTGCGCAAATACGTGCTCGGCCACTACGGCGAAATCGCCGGTCCGATCGATCCGAACCTGTTCGATCGTATCACCAAGGGCGCCGCGCCGACCACGGAGCGTCCGGGCGATATTCTGGAGCCGGGCATTCCGCGGTTGCGGCGGGAGCGCGGCCCATTTGCCTCCGACGACGACCTGCTGCTCGCCGCGTTCTATTCAGAACGCGAATTCGGCGCGCTCAAGGCGGCGGGGCCGATCAAGACCGATTACCCGCTGGCATCGACGCCGCTCGTCACTCTCATCAAGGAAATCGCGCAGCGAAGGGACATCCGCTCGTTCCACTTCATCCAGCGTGCCACAGCCGGGAAATAAACTGCCATGACCACGCCTGCCATCATCACTGTCGCCATCACCGGCGCCATTCCGCGTAAGAAGGACACGGCCGCGGTGCCGGTGACCCCGAGCGAGCAGATCGAATCGACACACGAAGCATTCGAGGCTGGTGCCACGGTTGCCCACATTCATGTTCGCAATCCCGACGAAAGCCCGAGCTCTGAGCCCGCGCTGTTCGCTCAAGTGCAGGAGGGCCTCCTCAAGCATTGTCCCGGCATGATCGTACAATTCTCGACCGGCGGCCGCGGGCGCGGCCAGAATGAGCGCGGGAAGATGCTGTATCTGAAGCCGGATATGGCCTCGCTCGCCACCGGCTCGGTGAATTTTCCGACGCTGATCTATGAGAATCCGCCGCAACTGGTGGAAGACCTCTCGCGCTCGATGTTGGAGAACAACATCAAGCCTGAGATCGAGGTGTTCGACGTGGCGATGCTCTACAACGCCAAGAACATGGCCGAGCGCGGCCTGTTGCGGCGGCCCTGCCAGGTGCAGTTCGTGATGGGCATTCCCAACGCTTTGCCCGTGCGCCGAAAGCTGCTGGAATTCCTGGTCTCGGAGCTGAAGGAGCTGATGCCCGACGCCACCTGGGCGGCCGCCGGCATCGGCCGTAACCAGCTCGAGGTCAACCGCTGGTGCCTCGAACTGGGCGGGCACGTGCGCACCGGGCTCGAGGACAACATCAAGTTCGACAAGGATAGGCTCGCGAGCAGCAACGCCGAACTGGTCGCGCGCGTGGCGGATATCTGCGGCGAATACGGCCGTCATCCGGCCAGTGTCGCGGAAGCGCGCGACCTGCTGCATCTGGCGCCGGCGGGCGGGCAGGGCTGGCAGGCGAATTAAACGGCTGGCGCCGTGATGCGGGGGTGGCACGATCATGAACCTTGAACTGAAGGATCGCGTCGCCGTCGTCACCGGCGCGGCTGCCGGTATCGGCGCCGCTGTGGCGCGCACGCTGGCGGCGGAAGGCTGCGTGGTCTATATCGCCGACCGCGATGCCGCCGCTGCCGAAAAGATGGCCGGCGCACTCGTGAACGAGGGCCATCGCGCGCGAGCGGTGGTCGTCGATGTCGCCGACGCCGAGGTCGTCGCCGCCGCCTTCGCCAACATTCACCGCCAGCACGCCCGGCTCGACATCCTCGTCAATGCGGCGGGGCTCTTGTCGACCGGCACGGTGGCGGAGCTCTCCGTCGCCGAGTGGGAGCGGGTGTCGAAGGTCAACCTCTCCGGCGTGCTCTATTGCAGCAAGGCGGCGATCCCGTTCATGACCGCGCAAAAGCACGGCCGCATCGTCAACATCGCCTCGGTGTCGGCGGCGCGCGGCGGCGGCTCCTTCGGCAATACCTTCTACGGCACCACCAAAGCCGGCGTGGTCGCCTTGACCATGGGCATGGCGCGCGAGCTCGGTCCGCATCAGATCACGGTGAACGCGGTGTCGCCGGCCGTCACCGATACGCCGATGACGCGCGCTCTGCTCAACGACGAGGCCAAGCAGCGCATCGTGTCACGCATTCCGCTCGGGCGGCTGGCCAGCGTCGACGACGTCGCCGATCTGGTGGCGTTTCTGGCCTCCGCACGCGCGTCGTTCATCAGTGGCGCCGTCGTTCCCGTCGACGGCGGCATTCTCACCACATGAGCCTCGGGGGTGGGGGGCAATGGCGCGCCCCAGGCTGCGGCGATACCCTGCACCGGCGGATCCCGCGGTTCAAAAGGCCGACATAGCCCATTTTTTCATGAGGGCCACCGCCCACAGGGCATGGCATTTGGAAGGTTATATTCGACCATTTCTTCGTGCTAATTTCAGACGTCATTTTTCATCAGACCGGTCTTTCTAATGATCTGGTCCACCGAGCGTATACGATTGACGCGAGGCGGGAACCTCGCCCACGGTTTCAGATCTGTTTCGATAGCGAACGCAAGGTCGTCGTCCCCGAGGATCATTAGCCATCGCCATTCCGGAGACGGTAGATTAATATTGCTCCAATCAGGGAGGAGACAAAAACAATGATCAAGCAAGTCATAGGGTTGGTTCTGATCGCCTTTCTCGCTGTCTGGGATTGGTGTGCCCCCGCCATGGCCGCCGATATCAAGGTGGCCGTGGGGATGGCAGGGGGTGTCAACCAAGTTCCCAGCCTCGTGGCCAAGGCCAAAGGCTTCTTCAAGGATGAGGGCCTGGACGTCGACGTGCGCGCGCTACCGCGCGGCACAATTGCCATTAACGCGCTCTCCAATGGCTCGCTGCAATTCGCCGAAGCCGCCGACGGGGGCTATTTCTTTGCCGTGGCAAAGGGCGTGCCGCTTGTTTCGATCGGCGTCAGTTCTCGTGGTTACACCGGCAAGCTTTTGGTTGCCAACAAGAATGCCGGCATGAAAACGCTCTCTGATCTCAAAGGCAAACATCTGGCGACCCAGGTGGGTACCGGCATGTACACCGTCCTCTTGATGATCCTGCAGAAGCAGGGTCTCAAGCTGAGCGACTTCAATGTCACCAACCTGCGCGTCGTCGACATGCCCGGCGCTATGGCGTCGTCAAATAATATCGATGCTGTGCTCGGCTGGGAGCCTTCGATCGAGCGCATCGTGCAGGCAGGAAAAGGCAAGGTGATTCTCACGTCCAAACAGCTCGAGGACATGGCCGGCATCACCTATCCGTTCTTGGTCGTGACGTCGCCCAGCTATCGCAAGGCACACCCGGACATCGTGCAGAAATTCATGAACGGTTACGCAAGAGCTGACAAATACATCGCCTCCCATCATGAGGAGGCGGTCGACATCTACTACAACGAGGTCAAGCGTCGCGGCGCGCGGCTCTCCAAGGATGACATTCGGCTTATGTTGTTCGATGACATCGACCGCTTCAGCGGCGCTGCATTCACGCCGGCAGACATGAAGGATCTGTCCTCGACCGCCGCCTTCATGGAAAAGGCCGGCATGATCAAGACCAAGCTCGATCTCGGTAAGATCATTGATCCGAGCTTTGGCAAAAAAGCCGACATGGCGGCAAAATAGGCCGCCGAAGAGAAGGCAAACGCCCGCCATGATCCCCCAGATCACGGCGGGCGTTATCGCCTACAAGTACAAAGCCTTTGAGGGTAAGGCCCTTGCGCCGTCAGGGCGTAGGTGATTTTCCTCTCCACCGCGGGCCCGATCTGCCCCACGATCAGGCTGGCGACCACGTAGCAATCATGTTGCATATCAACATGCAATGTTACTAAGACATTTTCAAAAATGTATCATCAGCGGTCGTTACCGAATGACGGTGCGCCTGTTCATGGTCGAGATTTCTTCGCCAATGGCATGTGAGAGCTTGATGATCTCCTGAAGATTGAGCTTCTTCGTATCCAGGTAGTGGATGGGGAAGCTCAAAGAAAGCCCGGCAATAATCGACCCGTCAGGTCCTCGAATCGGAGTTGCGACTGCGGCGATCTCTTCGTAAATTTCACCGCGATTGACGGCATAGCCCAGCTTTCGGATCTCCCGAATTTGCTTCATCAAGCCCTTTTCATTCGCGACAGTCATCGGGGTAATCCGCTCGATCGGCTTCTCCAAGAGAAGCTTCTTCGTGAAGCTATCGTTCTCATTGGCAAGCAGCAGTTTCCCAAGCGCGGATCCGTAAATATTTACGCTCTGCCCCGGTTCGGTCGTGATTTTCAGCGGACCTCGTGATTCATATACCGCTATGTAAATGATCTCATGGGCGCTCATGATGCCCACATAGAAGTTATAGGGGAACTCTTTTTCATACGTCGCAAATAAACGAAGGCTTATTTCTATGAGAGTATTCTGAGTTGAATAGTTTGCCGCGAGCTGAACGACTTTCGGCCCTAGGTGGTATTTCTGCGTGTCGGCATTCTTTTCGAGATATCCGCGTTTCGCGAGCGTCGAAACGAGCCGATAAATCGTCGCTGCGTCGATTTTGAGTTCGCGGCTCAGTTCGCGAATTCCCCAACTCTGCTTTCTCGAGTTATAAGCCTCCAAAATCGTGATGCCGCGTATGAGCGACCTGTTTCCGGGTTCGGTTTGCGCTTTCATTCTGGAAGCTCTCGCTGGTCGGCGATGCGCCTTCGACTTATCGATCGAGATCGAGGGGCGTCAGGGCCTGCCGGATAAGAGAAATGTGTCTGCGTCTAGCTCATCCAAATCCATCGGAGCGCCGGCGTTCTCGGCCGAAATTTCCGGCGCCTGAAGCCCGCTTTAGATGGGTGAGAAGAATTACCACTGCTTGTCGCACGTTTCAACTATAGAAACATTGTTTTCATACTTGAATTGCCGACATTGCGTGTTACCCTTATATCATCGACTTGAAGCGGGCCGGCGTTCGGTCCTGCCCGCGTTTGCGCGTGGCGACGAGCATGGGAATGAAACACCCAGTTTGCCAGCTTTGCCGTGTGTGGCGCCGTGAGAGCCGCGCCGTAGGCAGGCAGTTCCGGCGCGTCTTTCATGCTGCCAGCACGAGCGTGCCTGTGAGAACGAACTGATGGGTCGCCAATCTCCATGGAGAGCGTTGGTGCGTTTTGTTCATGTCCGAACCATCAAAGACATTTAGGTGACTTGGCGTGCAGTTTTGGCGTTGCAGTGTTCCGGCTCAAGCATCGACGGCAACCGGCGACATCGTCAACCACACCGGGGCGCTTTGCGAGAAGGCAAGATGAGTTCGACGGGCGTTGGCGCAAGGGTCTCGCGGAAGGAGGACTTCCGTCATCTCCACGGGCAGAGCACGTTTGTCGGCGATCTTCGCTTTCCCCGCATGTTGGACGTTGCTTTCGTGCGCAGTCCGGTCGCGCATGCCGTCATCAAGAATGTGGAAATCGAGCCGGATGACCGCGCGCATGTCTATACGGCCGATGACATCGACATCCTGCCCATTATCGCCGACGCGACGATAGCGCAGTATACGAAGGTGCCCTATCCGGTCATGGCCAGGGACAAGGCAAACTTCGTCGGCCAAATACTTGCCGCGTGCCTGGCGCCGACTCGCGCGCTGGCCGAAGATATTGCCGAGCGCGTCTTTTTCGACTTTGACGAGCTCGATGCCGTTACCAACGCGATTTCGGCAAGCGAGCCCGGCGCGCGGTCGATCCATCCGGAATTATCGAACAATATTTTTCATCAACTCGCATTCGGCGACGGAATGGACGGCATTCGCTCGTCGGCGCCGGTGCGCGTGACGCGAACTTATAAGTTGGCTCGGCAGGCGATGGTCCCCATCGAGGGGCGGGGTGTCGTTGCGACATGGGATGCCCGTGTTGGACAGCTCGTGCTCTATTCCTCGACGCAGATTCCCCACGTCATCAGGACGGGACTGTCCGACTTTCTGAAGATTGATCAAAATCGTATTCGTGTCATCGCTCCCGATGTCGGCGGCGGTTTCGGTTACAAGGCAATCCTTCATCCCGAGGAGCTCATCCTCGGGTACCTGGCGTACAAACTGAAGCGGCCGGTGCGCTGGATTGAAGACCGCCGCGAGCATTTGATGGCGGGCGCGAATTGCCGCGAGCATATTTATAATGTGACGGCTTACGGCGACGAGTCGGGAAAGCTGCTCGGCTTGGAAGCTGAGATTATCGTCGATGCCGGGGCTTATTCGGTCTGGCCGCACACTTGCGCGTTTGACGCTATTCAGGCCGCTGGCATCTTGCCGGGGCCGTACCAGCTGCAGAATTATCGCGTCACCGCGAAAACGGTTGCGACGAATAAGCCGCCGATCCAACCGTACCGTGCCGTCGCACGGCCTGGCGCATGCTTTGCAACGGAGCTGACGATCGATGCGCTGGCGCGAGCGGTCAAGCGCGAGGCCCATATCGTCCGTCGCGAGAATATGATCCCGGTCGAGGCCATGCCGTTCCGCTCCGTGACGGGAAAGCTTTACGACAGCGGCGACTATCGCTCGGCGCTGGATACGGCTCTTGGCGCGGTCGATTTCGTCGCGCTGCGGCGCGAGCAGCAGGAACGCCTGACCGACGGACGGCCGCTGCTCGGCATGGGCTTTGCCGCCTACACCGAGCACACCGCCGTAGGCACGTCCACGCTGGCACCGCTCGGCACCAAGTTGATGCCGGGTCACGAGCACGCCACGGTGAAGATCACACCCGACGGCAGGGTGGATATTCGGACCGGCGTTCAATCGCACGGCCAGGGCATGGAAACCACGTTCGCCCAGGTCGCTTCCGAAGTCCTCGGCCTCGATACCGAGCTTATCCAGGTGACGCACGGCGACACCGCGCTGACGCCTTATTCGACGGGCACCTATGCATCGCGCTGCATGGTGATGGTGGGCGGCGCCGTTGCCGATGCCTGCGACCGGTTGATCGCACGGATGAGGCCGGTGGCCGCGCATCTGCTGCAAAGCACGGCCGGCACGTTGCAATTCAGAGATGGCGCATTTCACACCGGCAGCGCCTCGTTGAGTCTGCGGGAGATTGCCTGGGTTTACTATTTCTCCCCGGCCGAGTTGCCATCCGACGTGGATCCCGGCGGCCTTGAAGTGACCGGGGGCTATCGCCCGGCTCAGGATAGCGGCGCCTTCGCGTTTTCCGCGCATCTGGCGGTGGTCGAAATCGATCGCGACTTCGCCACGGTCAAGCTGCGGGACTATGTCGCCGTCGACGACTGTGGGATCCGCGTCAATCCGATGATCGTGGAAGGCCAGATCATCGGCGGCATCGTGCAAGGCATCGGAACGGCGCTGTTGGAGGAGGTCCGTTACGACGAGACCGGACAGCCGCTGGCCTCGACGCTGGCTGACTATCTTGTTCCCGGCTGCGGCGACGTGCCGACGATCAGGCTGTTCGACACGGAAACGCCGTCCCCGCACACGCGATTCGGTCTTAAAGGCGTCGGCGAAGGCGGCGCCATTGCGCCGCCGGCAGCAATCGTCAACGCGGTCAACGACGCGCTGCTGCCCTTCGGCGCCGAAGTCGCGGAAGTCCCCGTCACGCCTGCGCGAATTCTGGACGCGCTCGCCGCGGCGGGCATCGCGCCGGGCATGTCGCGGGAGACGAAGCCGTGAAGGCTCCATCGTTTGCCTATCACCGAGCGTCTTCGATCCAGGACGTAACGGATTTGCTGGCGCAATACGACGGCGACGCGCGTATCCTCGCCGGCGGTCAATCGCTCATGCCCATGCTCAATCTGCGGCTGGCCCGCCCGTCGGCCTTGATCGATATTTCAAGCCTTGAGGAGATCCGGTCTATCGAAATGTCGGGTACGACGATTTCGATTGGCGCCGGTGTTACGCATGCCGAGCTTGAATTCTCGGCGCACCGCGGGACGACCTTTGACATCTTGCGACATGTTGCCGGCGGTATCGCTTATCGCGCGATTCGCAATCGGGGGACCATCGGCGGCAGCCTTTCCCATGCGGACCCCGCTGCCGATTGGCTGTCTTGCCTGCTCGCGCTTGATGCCCAGATTTGCATCGCAGGCAAGTCTGGCACACGGTCGTCGCCGCTTTCAGATTTTGTCATCTCCGCTTTCACAACCGCGCTCGGAACCGACGAGTTTGTTATCCGCATCGACGTTCCGGTTCTTGCGAAGGACGTGCCGTGGGGATTCTACAAGCACAACAGGAAATTGGGTGAATTCGCCGAGGCAATCGGCTGTATTGTGCGTGATAACGAGCGCAATTCGTTCCGTGTGGTCGCCGGCGCCTTCGCATCGCCGCCGGTTCTCCTGTTCGATCCCCACGACGGCCCGGCGCACACGCCGAGCTTTGCGGACGTTCGCGCGGCGGTCGCGGGCCTCACCGACGACAAAGCCGCCCTTCATTTTCACGCGGCTGCGGTCATGCGCGCGATTGAAAGGAGTGAGGCGTCTTGATCCCGATTTCACTGACCGTCAACGGAGAGCGGATCGAGGCGGCGGTAGAGCCGCGCACGTCCTTGGCGGATTTCCTGCGCGAACAACTCAACCTCACGGGCACGCACATCGGTTGCGAGCACGGGGTGTGCGGTGCCTGCACGATCCATATCGACGGCATCTCGGCGCGATCCTGCATCACGCTCGCCGTGGCATGCGACGGGAAGAACATCCAGACCATCGAGGGTTTCGGTGACGACGTGACCATGACCGCTTTGCGCGACGCGTTCTCGAAGGAGCACGCTTTGCAATGTGGATATTGCACGCCCGGCATGTTGATGACCGCGCACGATGTCCTGTCGCGGTTTCCCAATTTGGATGAGGCCGGCATCCGCAAGGAAATGTCCGGTAATCTCTGCCGTTGCACCGGCTATCAAGGCATTGTCAAAGCGATTGCGAGCCTATTCACGGCCAAGCAGAACGCGTCTTAAGAGGTAACGGCCTTGCAGCTTCAGCAATCGTTCGAAATCGCCAATTCCATACCGAAGGTCTGGGCGGCTTTTGAGGATCTTGCGGCAGCCGCGTCGTGCATTCCGGGGGCCGAGATCAAATCGGTCAAGGACAATCGCGTTGCGGAAGGATTGTTCAGGGTCCAGCTCGGTCCAATCAAGGCCGCGTTTGCCGGTGAGGCGGAGATTTTGCGCAATGATGAAGACCGCTCAGGCACGATAACCGGCGCCGGCCGTGACGGAAAAAATTCGACACGCGTGAAGGCAACCGTCGATTACAAGCTCGTCTCGGTCTCTGAAGGATCAACCCGCGTCGACTTGAACGTGGATTACACGATTTCTGGTCCGTTGGCCCAGTTCGCGCGCACCTCGATCGTGAAGGAAGTCGCAGCAAGCATCATCAAGATGTTCGCCGGCAATCTGGAACGCATGCTGTCGGCGCAGGCGTTACACGCCGATGCAGCGCAAGAGCCGGACGGGACAGTGCCGGTCGCGGCGGAACCAGCGCAAGCGACATCTCAGGGAGGCGACAAACAACAATCGATCAATTTGCTCGCCGTCATCTTCTCGACAATCTGGCGCCGGATCACCGGTGCCTTGCGAGGCACGGCTTCGTAGTCGTTCTCAGCGTCGGCAACGATGATATAATCAAGCCCCTCTACCATTGGCATGGACCGGTAACGCGCGATTGCAGGCGACATTCGGCTGCCCGCAATGTGTTGCAAGGTGTTTGCTTTCGCTCCGTGCAATGGTCAGAGCTGGAGGAGCTCGCGCGGCAGCTTGGTCAGCAACTCGGGCCCGTCGCGGCGGATGACAATCATGTCTTCGACCATCATGCCGCCCCAGCCGACTTCGTAGTAGGGCGTCTCGACACAGAACACCATGCCTTCCTCGACGACGACGTCGCGATTGGCAGCATTTAGCGTCGGAAATTCGTGGGCCGCAATTCCGATGCCATGACCGCAATGCGTCCGCTGATAGTCCGGCAAGGCGCCTTTCCGGACGGTATAGACCGCCACAGTGAACAGGTCCGAGGCCAGAATTCCGGGCTTGGCGATATCGAACTGGGCGATCTCCCCCGCCAAAAGCGCGTCATAACGATCCTGTTGCTCGCGCGTCGGCGCCCCAATGACGACCGTCCGCGCCGTGTCGGCCCAGTAGCCGTCAAACGTGCCGCCGATATCGAGGCGCACCAAGTCGCCTTTTTTCAGTTCGACATTCGTCGCGTACGCGTCCGCGAGTGCGGCGCGCTCTCCTGCGGTGACGACGACAAAGCGAGGAATGCCGCCGCCTGCTCGCATTTCGGCGGCAATCAACGCGCTGAGCTCTATTTCAGTCACTCCCGGGGCGGCATGGCGGATCGCTTTCTCTATGCCGCGTTCGGTAAACGCCGCGGCATGCCGGATCTTGGCGATCTCCTCCGGCGACTTCACGCTGCGGGCACGGATGATATTCGGGCGCACATCGTGGCTGCGGCCCGGGATAATCGATTTGAGTTCGTTCAGATCGCCGGCGGTCGCCGCGTCAAGTCCGACGGTGTTCTGCGGTGCCAGATGCGCTTTCACGGCGGCTGTGAGCGCCTCGAGAAAGGTCGTCTGCGGCGCAGGCAGCGCGGAAAAATCGGCGCGGCCCTCGTGCACATAAACGAAGAACTGCCCATAGCGGTAAATGCACTTGGGATCGCGGACTACCTCAAGCGCCGGCGCGGCGTCGGCAGCGCCGACGATCAGTACGGTATGCTCGCGCGTGGCGATGACCGCGCAACGGTAGTTGCGGTCGACATCGAGCTGGACGCTGCGATAGCCAGAAATGTAGCCGACATGAGTGGGGTCGACCGTCACGACCGCGTCAACCGCGTCGCCACAGGCGTCGAAGACCTTGCGCCGCGCTTGATCTGCAATGACCTTCATATCGTCACGGAAGAACATTCCAAGGCTCCCTGGCTTGCTATCGTGCTTCTGAAAACACTGGATGCGGTCGGCCCGCTAGAGACGCATGACGGATAGCGCTTCCGCCAATTGCGTCCGGTCTTGAACGCCATAGATGACGATTTCGTCGAGGCCGGCCGCCTGGTAGGCGGCAAACGCGTCGCGGGCCTGCGCCGGCGTGCCACTGGCCGTATGCGCAGCGATCACATCGTCCGTGATCAGAGACTCGACGTCCTGCCAACGTTCCTGCGCAAACGCCTGCGCCAGCGCCACTTGGTCGAGCGCGGTACCGGCGAGTTGCAGATTGCGTGCATGGTGCTGGCCGCGCAGCAGATAGGCGAGCCGTCGGCGGAGCCGGTCGCGGGCGGCAGTCCCATCCCTATCGACCGAGCAGAAGACCAGTCCCGCTTTGGCGATCGTGCGCCGGGCGGCTTGTTCGCCGCGTCGAACGTGGTCGAGGCACCAATGGACGAAGGCAGGCGCCGTCCCGGCGCTGATGACGACGCCGTCGGCCGCTTCACCGGCAAGCTCCAGCATTTGCGGGCCGGATGCGGCGAGCCAGAGCGGCACCTTCCGCGGCCCCGTCGATAGCCGCCGGCCGGCGATCTTGAAGCGCTGTCCATCTTGCTGAATTGTGTCGCCGGCGAGCAGCGTGCGCGCGATCTCGAGGCTCTCACGCAGCGTACGCAGCGGCTGATCGGCCCTCAGCCCGGCCGCTTCGAGGTCGCGCGGCGCACCTGCGCCAAAACAGAGCTGAACGCGCCCGGGGAAAAACTCGTCGATCGTCGCAGCCGCCATCGTCGCATAAACGGGATGCACCGTGTAAGGACTGACCGCCATCAACACCACGCCGATATTGCGTGTTTGCGACAGGACGGCCATCGCGCATGCAATAGGCTCGCGATGGAACAAATGCGCCGCAATCCAGATGTTCGCGGCGTTGGTGCGATCCGCCGCGGAGGCCATGGCCTGCAGAGCTTCCGGCGGGTCACCGCCATCGGAAGAGATGCTGAAACGAATCGTTGGCGATGGCATCAGGTCTGCTCCCGCGGCGACTTCAGCCGCGCGATGAGGTCATCAATCGAACGCGATGAGCTTTCGCCTGTCCGCGGCGTCGCGGGCAATTCCTTCAAGCCGGTCGAGGTCAACACGGCGACAACCGGTTCTTCGATTGTCTCACCACGCTGCCGCAACTCGCGCAAAGCGGCCAGGGCGGCAGCGCCGGAATATTCCTGCCACAGGCCTTCGTAACGCGCGAGGGCGGAGACCGACTCGGCGATCGTTTCCTCCGTGAAGGTCAATGCCGCGCCGTGGGTAAGCCGCAGCGCCGCAGCGGCGCGATAGGAGCTCACCGTGCAGGCAATTCCCGCCGCCAATGAGCTTGGTCCGGCCACTTCGGCGGCGGCCAAATTGGACCGCATCGCCTGCGCCAGCGGCGCGCGCACCGCGGGTTCGGCCGAAAGAATGCGCGGCAGGCGCTCGATCAGGCCGAACCGCTTGAGCTCGGCGAAGCCCTTGCTCACGCCAAAGAGCAGCTCGCCGTAGCCGGTTGGCAGAACGACCGTGGCTGGCGCGCGCCCGTTCATCTGCGCGTACAATTCATAGGCGATCGTCTTGTAGCCTTCCGGTCCGAACGGATTGCCGGTGTGGAAATGCGTCAGATTGCTGGCCGGCATGAAGCCGGTCTCGTCGACGATCCGGCGCAGGGTAGGCCACCGCTCATGCGTTGGGACACTGACGAAATCCGTTCCGAGATGGCTTTGGAAATGTTCGAACGCGGGCTGAGCGCCCGGCGCGGATATCACCACACAGCGAAGCCCCGCACGATTAGCGTAGGCGGCCGCCGAAGCGCCGTGGTTGCCGGTGGAGGCGACCGCGATGCCAGGGGCTCCGGCCGCCAGCGCGGTGCTTATGATGCAGTAGTTCAGGCGGTCCTTGTGGCTCCAGGTCGGATTGCGGCTCTCGTCCTTCAACCAGAGTGGGCCTTTGAGGCCGATCCAGGACGCGATGCGTTCGCACGGCACGAGCGCGGTGCCACCCTCGCCGAGCGACACCTCTTGACGTAAAGGCGGCAGTATCGGAGCCCAGCGGTAAAGCCCCGGAAGCGGCGGTTGACGGAACAGGTCGGGCGATATGCGCGCATAATCGTAGTCGATCTCAATCGGATACTGCATATCGGGCCCGCTGGTCTGCGGACAGCCGGCGAGCAACGGCGGGTCGAGCGGAAACAGCAGGCTTGGATCGCCGAGCGACCGTTGTCCGATGCAAGCCGAACTTTGCGCGTTCATGAACTCCCTCGCCGTTTTCTAAACGCGCGGCCTCGGCATCGCGTGCTGCGTTGCAACTGAGGTGGCGCCCCGCACATCGTCACCGGATGTGTGGCCGGATCTCTTCGGCGAACATCTGCATCTGATCCATCAATTCGTCGGGGCTGTTCGCGGCAAAGAAGAGGCCGAGGAAGTGCGTGACCCCGGCGTCGCGGAACGATTGCGCGCGTTCGATGACCGTCTCGAAGCCGCCGATCAGATTGATATCTTCCGATTTCACCGTCGACTGCTGTTTCAACGTCGACTTCTTCAACAATTCGAAGTGCTTGAACATCTGGCTTTCGCGATAACGCGCCACCGCCTTGTCGTGATCCTTGCCGAGATGGACGACGTATTGCGGCGCAATTTGCAACTGAGAAAAATCGCGTCCCGCCGCCTCGGTCATCGTTTTCAGCTCGCCGACCATGCGGCGCAGCGTCTCGACGGGAAGACCTGCCGGAATCCAGCCGTCGGCTGACTCCGCGGTACGGCGCAGATGCGCGGGATTGTTTCCGCCGAAGTAGATGGGCAGGCGCTTCTGCTTCGGCTTTGGAAACAGCTCGACGTCCTTGAACTTGTAATATTTGCCGTCGAATGATGCCTCGCGCTCGCTGAAAAGCATTTGCAGAGCGCGCACCCCTTCTTCGACCATGTCGCCACGGTGCACGTGGCCGTCTGGATTAAGCGCCTCGAATTCCTCCCGATAGGCGCCGACGCCGACGCCGATCTCGACGCGGCCGTTGCTCAGATGGTCGAGGGTCGCAATCTGCTTTGCCGTCACCACGATGTCGCGCCGCATCGGCAGCACCAGGATAGCCGTCCCGAAGCGGAGCGTCGTCGTGTGGGCGGCGAGGTAGGAGTAGGTGACCAGCGGCTCCCAAAAGCGCGGGGGGACAGAAAACTCGGCCCGTACATAGTGCTGGGTCGTCATGTGGTCGTTGCCCCAAACCGAATGGTAGCCCAGCTTTTCGGCATGCTGCGCCAAGCGGACGAGGGTCTCCGGATCGGAAAACGGGATCGGATAAGTCAGCCCTTCCATTCCGGTCGGAAAGCCGACGCTGAAGATCGCACTCATGTCCGTTGACCTCGTCTGTTAGTTGGCGATGTATCGCGATGATGTGTGGATGCTGTTCGCTACGCGCTGCGCCAACGTTGCCTCGTCAATGCTCACCGAAATAGGCGCGAGAAGCGGCGTCACGTTCCGTCGCTTCGCGCATCGTCCCTTCCCACACCAGCCTGCCGGCCGACAAAATGCAGCACCGCTCGCCCACCGAGCGGGCGATTTCCATGTTCTGTTCGACCAGGAGGACAGCGACGCCGCGCTTGCGAATTCTGTTAACCGAATCGATCAGCGCCCGCGTAATGCCCATGGAAAGCCCCGCAGAAGGCTCATCGAGCAGAAGCAGCTTCGGGTTGGTGACCAGCGCGCGGCCGATTGCAAGCATTTGCTGTTCGCCACCAGAGAGCGACCCCGCGATCTGACGGCGGCGCTCCCCGAGAACCGGGAAGAGCTCGTAGATGGCATCCAACGGGACCGGGTCTCGCCCCTTCGCTGCTGTCATCGCGGCAACAAGGGTTTCTTCGACCGAGAACGTCCTGAACAACTCCCGCCATTGCGGGACCAACGCCAGCCCCTTGCGGACGACCGAGCTGGCAGTCAGCTCGGAAATGTCCTGCCCGAAAAATTCGACCTTTCCCCGCCGCTTCGGCAGTAGGCCGGCGATGGCTTCGACTGCAGACGTCTTGCCGGCACCGTTCGGTCCCAGCAAGACGAGCGCCTCGCCGGGTTCGATGGACAGACTGACCTCGCGGACCGCAACCACTTGGCCGTAGGAAACCGCGAGATCGGTGACGCGAAGTGCGGTCATTGCTCGACATCCTCGCCGAAATAGAGCCGGCGCACCGAGCTCATGGCGATGACTTCCTTCGGGTTGCCGTCGGCGACGATCTTGCCGGCGCTCATGACCGACATGGTTCGGCAGAGCTGGGCGACGAAGGGGATATTGTGCTCGACCACCAGCATGGCGACACCCAGCTCCGCATTGATACGCAGCAGGAGATCGTGCAGTCCGGCGACTTCGCTCTCGGCGACGCCGGACACCGGTTCGTCGAGGAGAATCAAGCGCGGCCTGGAGACGATGGCGCGCGCGATCTCGAGCCGCCGCTGGTCGCCAAGCGAAAGCGCGCCCGCGAGAGATCGAGCCTGATTGGCCAGCCCGACCGCGTCCAACGCATCCAACGCCTCTTTTCTATTGTTCTCGGCACGCGGTCCGCCGACGAAGTAATCGACGCTGTCCGCGATCGCTCGGAATACCTTGTTTCGGCCAAGCCCAATGACGACGTTATCGATCAGCGTCAGCTGATTGAAAACGGCAACCTGCTGGAAGGTGCGCGTAATGCCGAACTCGATGCGATCGCGGGCCTGACGTTCAAGCAACGACGTCCCGGCAAATTCGACTTGGCCGCTATCGGCGTCGAGAAATCCTGAGATGATATTGAAAAGCGACGTTTTGCCGGCGCCGTTCGGCCCGATAAGGCCGTGAATGCCACGGACGGCTACCGTCATGCTGGCATCGTTGACCGCATGCAGCGCGTCGAAATGCTTGTCGACATGGCGGAGAACGAGCAATGGGCTTGCGGCGGCGGCAATATCCGACGCCGTCGCGTCGGCTGGCTTTGAGACGCTTGTCACCTCAGCTGAAGAGTATGTGGACTTCGTATCGGCGGACTTCGCTCTGCCAAGTGCACGGAATGCCGAGGTGGCGAACTGGACCAGTCCGTCAGGGACGAACATGATGACGATAATAACGAGCGCCGCAAAAAGCAGCTCTTGATAGTCGGCCACCGGGCGCAGAATTTCCGGGAGGATGCGAAGGGCACCGCCGCCGATCAGTCCGCCCCAGATCGAGCTTAAGCCGCCAATAATCGGATAGGCGAGCATGTTGATCGATAGCATGATCCCGAAGCTGTCCGGATCGAGAATCCGAATGCGAGGCGCGGCGAGTGCGCCCGCGAAAGCGATCGCGATCGAGCTAATGATGAATGCGGCCCTCATATAGGATGGCACGCTGATTCCGAACGCTTCCGCCGATATCTCGTTACCTGCGACTGCGCGCAAATTCTTCCCGAATGGGCCGCGAACAATAATCGTCATCGCGAGCACGATAAGGGCCGAAAGAGTGCCGATCAGGATGAGAAAGTCGACATCCTTATTGATGGCCCACCCGAAAAGGCTGATGGGCGGAACGCGAATCCCTTCTGCGCCGCCGGTCAGCGATGTGCTCTCCCGGACGGAGATCATGAAGACGCTTTGAAAGACAAGCGTCACCATTGCGAGATTGTGTCCCCTGAACCGAACGCCGGGAAGGGCGATCACCCATCCCGCCAAAGCGCCGGTAAAAAGGGACAGAACGAGGCCGGCCCAATAGGGCATGCCTAGATGATACATGACGATGGTTGAGGTGTAGGCGCCCACCGCCATGATCGCACCGGAGGCGAGCGTAATGCAGCGAGCGAGGCCTACGACGATGACGAGTGCAGCGCCGATCACCATCGAAATCATGCCGATGGCGATCACGTATTGCTGATAGCTTTCGAACCACAGGCCGACCACGAAGCAGGCGACCACGAGCAGGGCAGGGCCGACGCTCCCGATATCAAAGCGCCACTTAGACACGCCGTGCGGTCCTTTCCGGAAACAGGCCTTCGGGGCGCCACATCAGCACGACGAAAAGCAGCAAGAAGCTGACGCTGCTCTTGAGCGAGCTTGAGACGTAGGCCGCCGCCATGCTTTCGGTGACGCCAAGCAGGAGGCCGCCAAGGATTGCCCCCTTTGGGCTGTCGAGCCCTCCGATCACCCCCGCAACAAACCCGGCGGTGATTATCTGAACCGATAGTTCAATTGAAACGCCGCTAACCGGCGCAATGAACACGCCGGTAAGCCCGGCCAACAGCCCGCCGAAGAACCAGGCCAGCATATAGACGTAGTCGACCGAATAGCCGCATAGCTGCGCGCCCCTGACATTGGCGGCCATCGCGCGCATGCCACGGCCGAGTTTCCCGTAGCGGAAGAGCAACGTGCAGCCGAACGCCGTCACCAGGGCGCCTCCGATAACCCAGAGCGCGCCGCGCGTTATGAAGAGGTCGCCGATAAATATCGGCGCTCCGGAGAACAGGTCCGGCACCGCCAGGAGCTCGGCGTTATAGGTGAGCCGAAATCCTTCCGATAAGGCGATGCCGAGGAAGATGGTCGCGATAACGACAATAAACGTGTCGGCGCTGCGCAGCCGGCGCAGAATTGTGAACTCCAAGCCGGCCGCGATGCCGCCGATGAGAGGTGGGACCAGAGCGTAGGCAAGCCAATAGCTCCACTCCCACTTCACGACGATGATAAAGCTTGCAAGAGCCCCCAGCATCGCAAACGCGCCGTGGGCGAAGTTGACGGTCTTGGTCGCCTTGTGAACGACGACCAAGCCGAGAGCCGCAAGGGCGTAAATGGCGCCGAACTTGACTCCGGCGACGAGGACCAGGAACAGCTCTTGGAGCATGGGGGCCTCAGGGCTTCTCCATGACCCGGTAAACCTGCCACTTGCCGTTCTTCACGGTCGCGGCACCGAGCCGGTAATTGCCCTGATGGTCGGTCGGCGTATACGATTCGGGGAAGAACACCGGCAATCCGCCCATCTTGGCCGGGCCGGCATCCTTGAGATGCGACCATGCATCGATGAGCTTCTTTCGCGTGAGGTCGCAGCCGGTCGCCTTGATTGCCTCGGCCATCACATAAGATGAGCCATAGCCGACCATGTCATAGACGTTCGGACGGCCCTGCGGCATCGAACCGAGATGCTTTTTGAGGCGGGCCTCGAACTTTACCATGTCGGGCGTCTGTCCTGGGAAGTCCGGGACGTTGAAATAGCCGCGCAGGCCATCGGCATTGCCGATGATCGGGATGATCGCGCTGTTGACGGCCGACGCGTCGAGGACCCATTGAACGTTGGTCAAGCCGAGTTGGCGCGCCTGCTTGATGGCGAAGCCGGCTTCCGAGAAGCTGCCGAGGACGAGAATCGAGTCGACCTTGCGGCGCGAGAAGGCGACAAGCTGAGAGGTGAAATCACGCGCCGACTGGTCGAACTCCTCGACCGAATAGTCCAGCTTCTTCTTGTCCATGACCTGCTTGACCGCCTTCAGCGTCGCCTGCGGGAAGGCGTAGGTGCCGGCAAGAACGCCGAACTTCTGCGGCTTATGGCCGCCATCGTAGAAGAGGCTGATGAGGTCCGGGGCAGCGACGCCTACCGGCACGATGGCACCTTGAAACACATTCGGCGAGAATGGATTGCGGATGATCGGCGTCGACCCGTAGAGATTGTAGGTTGGAACGCCGACTTGGCGCACGTAATCGGCCGCGGCCGCGGCCCCCGTGCTACCCGACGCCAGGACCAGGATGAACACTTTGTCCTGCTCAACCAGCTTCTTCACCGCAGCCAGGCTCTCCGCCGGCGTCGAAGCATTTTCAAATTGCAGCTTGAGCTTACGACCGCACACGCCGCCCTTGGCGTTGATTTCGTCGATGCCGAGGCTGAGGCTGTCGCGGCCCGGCGCTCCGATGAAGGCGATCGGGCCGGTCAATGCACCGATCGCACCGATGGTAATTTCGGACGCGGTGACGCCATCTTCCGCTCGAACCGTCGTGCTCGAAAGCGTGCCGACGCCTAATGTAAGAGCTGCGACCGCCGCAGCGAAGCGCTTAACCAGAGTACAATGTCGCATGATGTCCTTCCTATGCCTTGCTGAGGTTGACGCTGATTGATGCGGAGCCCGGCGACATTCTCCACGTAGATATGGCTTCTATTTGCGCAGCAGACTTCTCCTGTCAGTAGAGCCGCGACGGCAATGCCGTCCCGAACAGCGCTCGTGCCGGATTGAGCATCGAGCCATCTCGAAACCCGTGTTCGGCACGGCGCTACTGTCTCAATAATTGAAACGCTATTTTAAATAAGGAAATCATTTCACGTAATGACGGTCAAGCCGTAACTTATGGCACTCGAGCGAAAGGTATATTTTTCGGGGCAAATATGACGCCGCGATCAGCCACCGATGACCTCGGCGGAGGCGCGCTCATGTTTCTATAGTTAAAACATGCTGGTGCTCAGTTGGCGGCATGACATTGCGCCTCGCATTCATTGCAGGCTTCGTGCCAACAGGAAGCGTCCGATTGCAATCGCAACAATGGGCATCCGAGCGGCACGATGCCGGTTGTGGCATTCGGTGAAACACCGAAACGCGTCTGTGGTCGCCGGCCACGACAAATATTCAATAGCTCGCCGATCTGGAGCGGGCGGACGGCGTAGAGCCGCCGCCCGCAGTCCGCAACGACGATGATTACAAAGCGGGCCTTCGCAGGCCGCCGCGGCATGAAGGCGATACGTGCCGTCATCCCGGAATTGTGGGCAAACTCAGAAATGACTCGTGTGCGCCCCCGGTGTGAATCGTGTTCCTGCCGCCGAACTCTGCCGCCGGACGATCGTCGGGATGGTTATGCAACATGCGGCCGGGCGTTCCGGGAAATTCGAAGTCGCGGCCCTGCAGCGTCAGCACCAGACGGTAGCCTTTCGGAAACACCATACTGGTCGGCCAAATTTCTACGTCGACGGGGTAGACCTCGCCGGGGTTGATCTTCTGGATTTCATCATGCGCGTGAAAGACACGATGCGGCAGCGACCGCTCGGGATCCACCTTGCGGTGCGAAACGCGCAACCAGCCCTTGGTCATGGTGGTGGGCTCGTGCGCGCCGACGAATACTACTTCCTTGCCGTCTGGCGCGAAGACACGCAGCGCGGCGAAGATGTCCATGTCGGTGGTCGACGATGAGACCCACAGCCGGGCCGTGATGAAGCCGCAGATTTCGGTTTCCTGTTCGAACGGCGCGGTGGAAAAATCGACACCGTCGCCCAGCGCTTCATAGCCGGCGCTGGCCTGCGCCGTCGGATTGTCGCCGACGATGCTCTTGTCCTTGGCGTCCAGATAGAGCTTCCGCCATTGCGTGCGCGCGAGCGGGAACTCGTTTTCCATACGGCGTGTCGCACCGTCCGGCCGCCGCACGGCGATCTGCACGCGCGGCTCCTTGTCCCAGCCGTTGTCCAGTCCCTTCAGGAAACGATCGAAGAAGCGCTTCTGCATGGCTACGTATTCCGGCAGGTAAAAGCTCTCCCAGTGGGTGCCGACATGCAGCGACAGCCACTTCTGCCGCGACGCGGCCCCCAGGAAGCCTTCGATATTGCCGCGCAGGTGCAGGCCGGGGCCGCCCCAATTGCCGGCCGACAACAACGGCACTTGGATACGCGAAAGGTCGGGCGAGTGCTCCGCGTACCAGGCATCGTCAAGCGGATGCAGCAGCAGATCGCCGGGATAATCGGCGCGGCTGCCACGCAAGATGGCCTCGCTCAGCGCAGGTCCGCCGGTCGTGCGTTGGCCGGTCTCGCGATCGCGGTGATGCGTGTTGGCGTTGCCGTATTGGTTGACCAGCACTTGGCGCGGCCACCAGGCGCTCGTAAACGTGTTCGAAAAGATGCCGCCCTGATGAGTCGAGCCGCGATAGTAGTCGACGAACCCCTCCCATGGGCAGATCGCCGCCAGATGCGGCGGCTGCATGGCCGCGACCGCCCATTGCGTGAACGCATAGTACGAAATGCCGCAGAGCCCCACCTTGCCGTTCGACCAGGGCTGGGTGCCGGCCCATTCGATGCATTCGTAATAGTCCTGCATTTCACGCGGTGAGCGGGGATCGAGATAGCCCGGCGATTTGCCGGTGCCGCGCGAGTCGATCTGAATCACGACAAAGCCGTCCGGCACGAAGCGTTCGGGATCGACGGTTTCCCAGCGCAGGTACTTGCCGCTCGAGCCGTTGCCGCAGAGGTCCGGATAAACCTCGATCAGCTTGTCCCATTGCGGCTTGAACGCATCGGCAAAATGCACGTCCTTGCCGTAGACCCCGTGCGCCATGATGACGGGAAAGCGGCCCTCCGCGTCGGGCCGGAACACATTGGCGCGCAGCACGATCCCATCGCGCATTTCGATCGGCACATCTTTTTCAACGCGCATCTGATAGCGGCTCTCACTCACGGAAAAGACCTCACTCTTGGTTGTGATTTCAATTCGCCGACGCGGGCGCGGCGTGATGGGAAGGCAGGATCACGTGATCGCGGTTGAGCTCGGCGACGCTGCGGCAGCCGAGTACGGCGAGCAGGCGGTGGATTTCTGAGCGCAGGATTTCGATGGCGCGGGTAGCGCCGGCTTCGCCCGCCGCCGCCGTGCCGTAGAGCGTGGCGCGGCCGATCTGCACGGCATGTGCGCCGAGCGCCAGTGCCTTGACGATGTCGCTGCCGCGGCGAAAGCCGCTGTCGACCAGCACGGTCAGCCGCTTGCCGACGGCCTCGGCGATCGGCGCCAGCGCGTCGATCGGCGCCATGGCGCTGTCGCAGGTGATGCCGCCGTGATTGGAGACCACGATGCCGTCGGCGCCGCAGTCGGCCGCCGTGATGGCGTCGCGGGGATCGAGAATGCCCTTGACGATGAGCTTGCGCGGCCACCTGTCGCGCAGCAGGCGCACGGTGTCCCAGGTCATCTCAGTGCTCTTGTCGATGGTCTGGCCAAGGGGCCGCGTCTCCACCCTGTTCGATTGCGCCGGCCCGTAGTTGCGGGGCTGCGGCAGGCCGCCATGAAGCCAGTAGGCACCGGCCACGCCGAACAGCCAGCGCGGATGCATAGCTAGGTCGACAATGCTTTTTAGGTTCGGCGTGAAGGGCATGGTGAAGCCGCTACGTGCCTGGAATTCGCGGTTGGTCGGCACGATACTGTCCACGGTAAGCACCAGTGCCTCGAAGCCGGCGGCCTTGGCGCGCTCGACGATGGCGAGCGTCTTGTCCATGTCGCGCCAAACATAAAGCTGATACCACTGTGTGCCGCCGCCTTGCGCCTTGACCTCTTCCATAGCGGTGGTGGCGGGACTCGCCAAGGTGAAGGGAATGCCGGCCTTGGCCGCAGCGCGCGCAAGCTCAACTTCGCCGCGATACCACATCAGCCCGGTGGGTCCGGTCGGCGCGATTACCAGCGGCATTTTCTGCTGCTTGCCGAACAGCGTGATGTCCTGGCTACGCTGCGAAATATCTACCAGCGCGCGCGGGCGCAACTTGATGTGCTCGAGCGCCGCCCGATTGTGGCGGAGCGCCACGTCGTCCTCGCAGCCGCGATCGATGAATTCGAACACACCGGCCGGCAGGCGCCTGCGGGCGAGCGAGCGCAGGTCGAAAATGTTGAGGGCGGCGGCGATGTCGGTCATGAACGACCTGCAGAAAATCGGGTGCCAGTTCAGCAGAATTCTCAGACGCCGAAACCTGGGAATTGCGGGGGCTGCCCGGGCACGCGACCGAGCATTGCATAGCGTAGCGTAAGCCAATCCTAATAATAACCGATTCTTTCTTGTCTTTCTCAAAATGATCGATGATACTGACCGGTGGTAGGGTCTCCCAGAGGGTGGCCCACTGGCCGCCGGGCTTGTAAGTGGTCGGGCTCGGTGGCGCGGACGGGCATGTGGTCCTGCGGGCCGGCCTCGCCGAACACGAGTCGTTGCCAGCGGGGCCTGCGCGTGAAGCCGGCGGCGCCCCGCAAGGCGGACGTCCGAAATAATCGAAGCAAGGGAGGACTAAATGAAGATTTCGAAGGGATTCCGGTCATCGCTCGCAGGCGTGGCCGCCATGCTCGGGGCGATCTGCCTAAGCTCGCCCGGCGCGCACGCCGCCGAGATGGAAACGCTCCATATGAGCTACCCTCCGTCCAACGGTTTCTATTGGGATTTCGACGTCGCCCGCGAGAAGGGCTTTTTCGCCGACGAGCATTTCAAGGTCGACCATATCACGGGCGCCTCGACGCCGCAGGTTATCCAGATGCTGATCTCCGGCGATCTCCAACTGGTGACGCCGCAACCGGACGCCTTCCTGATCGCGATCTCGCGCGGCGGCAGCAATCTCGCGATTATCGGGCAGCCGGCGCTGGTGCCCGATTGGATCCTGACCGGCGGTAAGGGCATCAAGAGTTTTGCCGACGTGAAGGGCAAGACGCTGGGTGTGAGCGCCGTGGGCGGTTCGGAGGAGACGCTCGCCAAACAAGTGCTCGCGGCACACGGTGTGGACCCCAAAGGCCTCAAGGTGATCGTTGCGGGCCTGACGCCGGCGAAGTTCGCCGCCTTGCAGACGGGCTCGATCGCGGCGGCCGTGCTCTACCAGCCGACCGCGCAGCTCGCACATGACAAGGGCTACACCGGGCTCTTCCGCTTCAGCCAACTGAAGCCGGCTTATCCGCCGAGCTACTATGCGGTGAATCGCAAGTGGGCGAGCGAAAAAGATCACGGCGAGCGCATCGTCAAGGTGCTCAAGCGTGCGCACGACTGGTTGTGGGATCCAAAGAACCGTGACGAAGCGATCAAGATTCTCCAAAAATATACCAAGCGCGACGTGAAACTCCTGGCGAAGATCTACGACCAGTATTTCGTGACCGACAAGATCTACTCGCCGGACGCTAAGGTGCGCCTGGAGGGCACGCAGACGATCATCGACGCCATGGTGAAGCGTGGCCAGCTCAAGCAAGGCCAGTTGACGCCGAAACAGGTGGTGCTGCCGATTGCAGTTGCGAAGTAAAGGCGCACGTTACAAGTAAATGAGCATCGGCCTGACCGGTTGCCGCCAGTCAGGCCGAATGCGTTTGGGGCGTGTGCGAGCGATCAGATGCCGGCTGCCTGCAAGTGCGCTGGAAAATCATCGTTGTAACGCTCGAAGCCGCCATCGCTCAGCGCGCCAGATGTGCCGACCCAGGCGCCTTTTTCGGTGCCGGGCAGGCTGATCCACACCACGATGGTGAAGGTCTCACCTGGCTTGAATACCCAGTCGCGGAACGGCTCTACCAACTCGCCTTGCTTGGTGCCCGGTGCACCGCCGGCCTGCGGATTGTGGTTGATCGCGCTCCAGCCCGAGATCAGGGGATAGCGAATGTCATAGCCTTTGTTTTTCAGCGCAACGGCGAAGCGGTCGTAGTCCCGCGCGCGCGTGCCGGGCTTGAACTCCGAGAGCAGTGCTTCGTGCACGCGCGAGGCTTCCTCGAACATCCGCGCATATTCGTCGGGCGGTTGGCCGCAAAACCATGTGCCCCAGATCTTGCCCCAATAGGTGCCGTAGCCGAGGCACAACTCGGTGTAGAGGACGTCGCCGGCGTTGATTTTGCGGTCGGTCGGATAATAGTCAGGATAGCATTCGTGCGGATTGACGGTCGGAAATGAGCCAATGTGGCAGAACACGTAGGTAGCGCCGGCTTCCGCGCAGCGCACGTTCACCAGCCGGCGTAAATCAGTGCCGCTGACGCCCGGGCGTGTCGCCGCCACCATCTCCTTGAATACGCGGTCGCATAGCTTGCCCGATTCGCGCAGCAGATCGAGTTCCGGCTTACTGCGCACATAGCGCAGTGCCTCGAAGTCGTCCGAGGCGTCGACCAACGTCGCGTCTGGCAGCGCGCTCGTGATGGTTTGGTGGTGCTCGACCGGGATGGTGATGCGCGTCGCCGGCCGTCCGACATGTGGACCGACGATACCGATACGGCCCTTGTCGGCGCCCAACTCCTTCAGCCGTTCGGCGACGCCGTCCACCACCGAATAATGCGCCCGAATGTCGTCGATGAAGGTCAGGTCCCGCGCATTGGCGATGTGATGCGCGATGCGCAAGACCATCGTCAACTCGCCGTCCGGCGCCACCACCAGATAGCCCTGGATGCAGGCGCCATAATTCGCGAGCCACGCCATGTTGGTCTGGCCGCCGGCGCTGCCGAAAAGCACGCCGAAGCCGCCCCAGATGACCAACGCGTGGTAGCCCTTTTCCGCCATCATCGCCGCGGTGCGGCGGCGGCGATCCATCATCTCGCCGCGCGTGAAGGTCGGGAAGAAGTCGTTTCCCGGCCGGACGTCGGAATCGCTGATCCCGGCTCCGTCGCCATTCGTGACAGTCATTACGATCTCCGTGCCGTTAACCGGCATCGTTCCGTTTCTGGGAGCTCTTGCCGCATCACTTGAGCGGGGGAAACTTGAACAGCTCTGCGGGATTGTCGACGAAGATCTTGTTGCGCACCGCTTCGTCGGGCACCCAGTCGAGCATCTGGTCGAGCAGGTCGACGTCGTTCGGCATCGGCTTGAAATATTGCGGGTGCGGCCAGTCGGAGCCCCAGAGCAGACGGGTCGGATAGCTCTCCACCAGCTTGCGCACATAGGGCAGGCAATCGTCGAAGGGGAAGTTGTCTTGTTTGGAAACGCGCGGCGACAATTTCAGCCAGCAGCGGCCGGTGTCCATGCATTGCAGCACGAATTTGAAGCCGACGCTGTCGAGCCCCTTGTCCGGCTCGATGCCGCCCATGTGCTCGATCACGAAGTTGCCGGGCGATTTGAGGATGGTCTTGCGCCACTCGTCGGGCGCTTCCTCCGAGCGCACCAGATAGTGGATGCCCCAGCCGTGCTCGTGCACGCGCGCGATCATGCGCTCGTCGATGGTTTTCTCGAGCCGGTTGGTGACGCGATAGCCGATTACGCCGGCCTTGGTGAGCACGGCGAGTTCGCCGTCGGTGATCTGCGACCACGGAATACAGACCGCCCGCAGGCGATCCGGAAAGCGATACTGGCCGTGCAGCACGATCTCATAGTTGTTCTCGTACATCATTGACTGCACATGCAGGCCACGCGACAGGCCGAGTGCCTCCTGCATCTTCAGCCAATCCTCGATCGGCGTGTCCTCGAATTCCAGGTGGCTGAAGACGTGGTTCGGCTTGAGCGGGAACTGTTTCTGCGGGCCGATGAAATGGAAATGCGTGTCGCAGGCGCCGGGCGGCAGCTTGAGCTTGGGCTTGCGGTAGCTGCGGTCGATCTTGGGGGACAATGGGCGGGTCACGGGCAGGCTCCCTTCTTGCGTTTCTTATGCGCGAATTGGCGTTCGGCGCACCCTGGCGGCGGCAGGCAGGCGGTGATGTGGATAGTATCGGCAGGTCGCGGGATTAGATTGATCGATTATTATATCTATGGTCAAGTATGATCGATAAAAATCGAAGCCGTGGCGCGATCCCCCGGTCGCCATCGAAAGTTCAATCAGGGACGAAAATGGAACTCGGACTGAAGGGCCGGAAGGCAATCCTTTGTGCATCCTCGCGCGGGCTCGGCCGCGCCTGCGCCACATCGCTGGCGCGCGAAGGCTGCAGCGTGGTGATCAACGGCCTCGATCTCGAGCGGTTGGAGACCACAGCGGCTGAAATCCGTGCGCAGACCGGTGCCCAGGTGACGCCAGTGGCGGCCGACATCACCACCGAACAGGGCCGCGCCAGCCTGGTCGCCGCCTGTCCCGATGCCGACATCTTGATCAACAACAACGCCGGACCGCCTCCCGGCAAGTTGGAAGATTGGAGCCACGACGACTGGATCGCGGCGCTGGAATCCAACATGCTGGCGGCGGTTTTCATGATCAAGGCCCTTATCCCCGGCATGCGGCAGCGCAAGTTCGGGCGCATCGTCAACATCACGTCGGCGATGGTGAAAATGCCGAATCCGGCCATGGGCCTATCAACTGCCGCGCGTACCGGACTGACGGCGCTGTGCAAATCCGTGTCGCTCGAGGTTGCCGTCGACAACGTCACCATCAACAACATGCTGCCGGAACGCATCGACACCGACCGCCAGCGGTTCATGGCGGAGCGCATCATGCGGCAGGCGAACGTCACTTATGAAGAAGCGCGTGCGCGCATCGTCGAAACGGTGGCGGCCAAGCGCTTCGGGCGGCCGGAGGAATTCGGCGATACCTGCGCCTTTCTGTGCAGCGTGCAGGCCGGCTTCATCTCTGGCCAAAACCTGCAGCTCGACGGCGGCTCCTATCGCGGGCTGATCTAGTGGAGCGAATTTGACATTTGATACCCATTTGCGGCGAGTTTTCTCATCAAATGTCAAATTCAAAGCTCCACTAGAATCACATAATTGCTAGTGGTCCTTTAATTCCGACATTTGCTCGGTCGCTTGCAGCAACGGGATGCAAATGTCGGAATCGGACCACTAGCGCGCGGCGTCAGCTCTCGGCCGGTGCCTCTTGTTCGGCGCCGGCGATCATGGCCCAGACTTCCTCGACCATGGCGTTGAATTCCGGCGTGCGCTTGAGCGCCAGCGTGCGTGGCTTCGGCAGATTGACCTCGATGACGCGCGCGACACGCCCCGGCCGCGCGCTGAACACGGCGATGCGTTCGGCGAGCAGGATCGCCTCGTCGATCTGGTGCGTGATGAACAGCACGGTCTTGCCGGTCTCGGCGACGATGCGCACCAGCTCCTGCTGCATCGATTCCCGCGTCAGCGCATCGAGCGCAGCGAACGGCTCGTCCATGAGGAGAATGTCCGGATTGACCGCGAAGGCGCGCGCCAGGTTGACGCGCTGACGCATGCCGCCGGACAGCTCGAACGGATAATGGTGCTCGAAGCCGGCAAGCCCCACCAGCTTGATGATATCGCGCGCCTCGCGTTCGGATTTTTCGCGCGGGCTGCCGCGCAGTTCGGGCCCGAAGGTGACGTTGCGCAGCGCGGTGCGCCAGGGAAATAACGAGTCGTGCTGAAACACGAAGCCGCGGTCGGGGCCGGGACCTTTGAGCGGACGGCCGTCGAGCTTGATTTCGCCGGTCGATGCCTGATCGAGTCCCTGCACGATGCGCAGGAACGTTGTCTTGCCGCAGCCGGACTGGCCGACAATGACGAAGAATTCGCCGGCACGGACCTCAAGATTGATGTCCTCCAGCACCACCAGCGGCTTGCCACGGGTGGTGAAGGTCTTGCCGACGCCGGAGACGGCGAGCTTGATCGGGCGATCCTGCAACTCAGGCTGTGTCATCTAATCCTCCAGGACCACGGGCTTCCAGCGGATCAAGCGCTTTTCCAGCCACTGCAGGATCCAGGTGAGGGAGACGCCGGCAAAGGCCAGGCAGATCACGCCGACGAACAGCGCGGGCACGTCGAAGGTCTGTCCGGCGGTGAAAATGAGATAGCCGAGGCCGGCATTGGCGCCGAACAATTCGCCGATGACGACGCCGACGATGGCGCGGCCGATCGCAAGACGCACGCCGGTGATGACGAACGGCAACCCGGCGGGGATGAGCACCTTGAAGATGACCTGCCGTCTCGTAGCGCCGAACGATTTGGCCACGTCGAGATAATGCGCGTCGACATTGCGCACCCCCGACGCCGTGCTGATGATGATCGGGAACACCGATATCAGGAAGACGACAGCGATCTTCGATCCAAGGCCGATGCCGAGCCAGAGAATCAGCAGCGGTGCGACGGCGACCAGCGGCGTGGAATAGAGCGCGTTGACATATACTTCCGTGTAGTCTGCGACCGCGCGGCTTGTGCCCAGCAGAATGCCGAAGCTGATGCCGAAAACGATGGCGATCGCCATCCCGTAGCCAATAGCCTTGAAGCTTGCGGCTATGTTCGTTGCCAGCTCACCGTTCATCGAAAGCTTCACGAAGGCGACAGCCACGTCGGAGATCGGCACGAAGAATAGCTTGTTGGTCAGTACGTAACGGCCGATTAGCTCCCAGCCAACGAGGAAGATGACAAGCGAGATCAGCGGACGATAGACTCGTGGTCGCGCTAGTGCGCGCAACATGCGTTGAAGGAGACCCGGCGTAGCCTTGCCGGCGCCCGCGGCGAGCGTCTTCTTGTTCGTCATCGCAGTTACATCAGATGCCACCGGAATCCCCTTGCCTGCTCCGCAGGTGACACTCCCGAAATGCGCCGTAATTCTCATGCCGAGAGAAGCATCAGCGTTCGGCGCGTGTCAACTTTCGTTTCGTTTCCGCAGTTCCAATTTCGCTCGAGAATGCGCGGCGGCTTTCAACGCTGTGGCAAAACGAATAGCGCCCGTCTTCCGCGCCATGCCGCAGAAGTTTCGGAACGCTTTCGCCGTCTTGATCCCGCAAGGCGTCAGGCAAAGGCCTTTCGTGCGTGATCGGAAATCTCTTGCCGCGTAGTGATCCAGACGTCGTCGCGGCCGGCGGTCTTGCGCGCGATCTCCTCGTAGGCCCAGGCGCCGCCGGGACGGCCGTAGCAATGAGTATGCGCCGTAACGTCGATGATGATCGGGCCGTCGTCGGCTTTCAGAGTGTGCGCGAGATAGGCATCGAACATGTCGAGGAACTGCTGCGGCGTCCGCCCGAAGCGGATCGCATGCGGCAGGTCGTTGATGTCCATGGTGAACGGGATGGCGGTGACGTCCCCTTCGTCAAAGCGCTGAAGATAAGGACGGTCGCCGTCGAGCACGTCGCTGTGCCATTCGTAGCCGGCCATCACCAGGTTGCGCACGGTGTCGGGGCTCGGGGTTCCGCGCGGGCTGATCCAGCCGCGCGGCCTTATCCCCGTCACCTGTTCGATGATGTCCGTCGTCTTCTTGATGTTGATCTTGTCCTCATCCGGCTTGAGTGTCGCCGGCACAACATCTTGCGCATAGCTGTGCGCGGCGATCTCGTGGCCCGCCTCGGCGATGGCGCGGACGTTCTCCGGATGACGTTCGGCCAAAATGCCGCTCACCATGATGCTGGCGTGCACCTTGGTGCGGTCGAGCACGCGCAGCATGCGCTGGATGCCCTGGGTCGAACCGTAATTGCCCCACGACAGTGCATTCGAATCGAAGGCACCGGCCGGCAATGGATTGCCCATCGGTCCGACGCCCGGCGCCTTGCCGTCCGACCACGCCTCGTAGGCAATATTGAAGATGATGGCCACGTGACGTCCGCCCGGCCAGCGGAACGCGTTCGGCGTATGGACAATGCGAGGCTGCACGGGCGTGTTCGGGTGAGCGGCGGCCATTGGAACCCTCTAGGACAGCGTGATGAGCCGGAAAGGCGGCCGAGGCTACCCAAGGCTATAAACAGATGTCAACGATTTGATCGCTTATTTTGGAATAGGTATGCAATAATCGAACAAAGGCCAGTCCAAGTCATATTTTACGGCAATTGTGGCATGGACCGGGAGGGGATATGACTTGACGCGAAGCAATCGGAGGTAGTGCAGGGCGATGTCTACGGAACTCGGCGGCCGCCAGAAACGCAGCGAGACGCATGTTTCGGTGATTACGAAGGAACTGCGTCGAGAGATCATCTCCGGCCAATTGGCCCCCGGCGGTAAGCTCAAGGTGCGTCAGCTTGCCGAGCGCTTCGGTGTCGGGCTCAGCCCCATCCGCGAGTCGCTCAATCGCCTTTCGCGCGAGTGGCTGGTCCACCACAACGAGCTGCGCGGCTTTTCCGTCTCCACCGTCAGCGAGCAGGACCTCGACGAGCTGATGAAAGCGCGCTGTTGGCTGAACGAGTGCGCGCTGCGCGAGTCGATTGCTCGTGGCGATAGCGCCTGGGAAGAAAACGTCCTGCTGGCCTATCACCAACTCTCTCGTGTTCCGATGCTCAGCCCGGCGACCGAGCCGAAGGTGGACCCCGTCTGGGAAGCGGCGCACCGAGCATTCCATCGCAGCCTGATTGCCGGCTGCGGTTCGCATTGGGTGATCGAGATTTGCGACCAATTGTTTGACGTGGCCGACATTTACCGTCACATCGCGCGCACAACCTACGCGGAGAACGAACGGCTGAAGGGAAACGAACATCGCCATATCATGGAAGCGGCCGTCGCGCGCGATGCCGACAAGGCGGTTAAATTGCTGCTTGCGCATTTCTTGCGCACCGCCGAGCTTTGCCGCGAACCTTTAAGGCGGTTGTCCTTAGTCGATATGAAGAAGAAACGCGGTGCCAAACCGAAGCTGGATTCAGACTAGCATTTTGCGAGGCTGAACCGCGAAATCCGCCATTGGCCCGTACGCTCGTTTGTAGCGACGCCACTAAAGCGCCATGCCGCCGTCGACAAGATGGGTGTGGCCGGTAATATAGCTCGAACTCGTCGGAGGCGAGGAACAACGCCAATGAGGCCACCTCCTGCGTGGTACCCAACCGGCCGATCGGCTGGCGATCGATGAAATCGTTGCGCACGGCCTTCAGCGACTTGCCGGTGCTCGCCGCCAACGCCTTGATGCGCTCGTCGAGCGACGGCGACTGGATGGTGCCGGGGCAGATTGCATTGGCGCGGATACCCTGGCGAATGAAATCGGCCGCTACTGCCTTGGTCAGTCCGATGATCGCCGCCTTGGTCGCGCCGTAGACATAGCGGTTCGGCACGCCGCGAATCGACGACACCGCCGAGGCGATATTGACGATCGAGCCGCCGCCGTTCTCCAGCATCGCCGGCAGGAAGGCCCGCAAGGTGCGGTGCATCGACTTCACATTGAGGTCGAAGGAGAGATCCCAATCCTGCTCGGAACAGTCCAGCACCGTGCCTTGGTGCACGTAGCCGGCACAGTTGGCGAGGATATCAGGCGCGCCGAACTGCCTGATGACCGTCTCGGCGGCGCTCTCCACCTTCTTGGTCGAGCGGACGTCAAGCGCGAAGGTCTTGGCAGCCTTCAGGTCTCTCAGCTTGGTGGCGTCGAGATCGGTGGCGATCACCTGGGCGCCCTCGGCAATAAAGGCTTCGGCAATGGCGCGCCCGATGCCTTGGCCGGCCGCCGTCACGAATGCACGTTTGCCCTTCAATCGATCGCTCACGTTTCGCTCCCTTAGTGATTATCTCGCGGCACGCTCTTTTCGGCGATGTGCTGATATTTGACCGCAGGCTTGAGCACCATGCCGTCGGCCAACTGATCGACCATCGAGCGCTGGATTTCCTGCCATGGCGTCTGGCTTGGCGGGTAAGGAAAGCCGCCCTGTTTTTTCAAGCGGGTGCGGCGCTTGGAGAGTTCGGCGGACGAAATCAGGATGTCGGCGGTGCCGTTGCGCAAGTCGATGCGCACACGGTCGCCGGTGGCAAGAAGCGCCAAACCACCGCCCGCCGCCGCCTCCGGCGAGGCGTTGAGAATTGAGGGCGATCCCGAGGTGCCCGATTGCCGGCCATCGCCGACGCAGGGCAGGGCAGTGACGCCTTTTTTGATCAGCGCCGCCGGCGGCTGCATGTTCACCACCTCGGCCGATCCTGGATAACCGATCGGCCCCACGCCGCGGATGAACAGGATCGTATGTGCGTCGATCTTCAAGGCCGGGTCCTCGATCCGCCGGTGATAGTCCTCCGGACCTTCGAACACCACGGCGCGGCCCTCGAACGCTTCCGGATCCTTCGGATTGGAAAGATAGCGCTGGCGGAATTCCTCGGAGATCACGCTGGTCTTCATGATCGCCGAATCGAACAAATTGCCTGTCAGCACCTTGAAGCCGGCCTGCTTCTTCATGGGCGTCTCGTAGGGGCGGATTACGTCGGTGTCCTGCACCTGCGCTTTTCGCGTGTTGGCGCCGATGGTCTTGCCGTTGATAGTCAGCGCATCGGGATGACCCTTGCCGGCCTTGAACAGTTGGTTCATGACCGTAGGCAGACCGCCGGCGCGGAAATATTCTTCGCCGAGGTATTTGCCGGCTGGCTGCATGTCGACCAGCAGCGGCACGTCGTAGCCGATCTTTTCCCAGTCTTCGATGGCAAGCTGCACGCCGACGTGCCGCGCAATGGCGTTGATGTGAATTGGGGCATTGGTCGAGCCGCCGATCGCCGAGCAGGCGATGATCGCGTTGTCGAATGCCTTGCGGGTCAGAATATCGGTGGGCTTAAGGTCCTCCCGCACGATCTCAACCGCGCGCACGCCGGTGTCATAAGCCATCTGCGCGCGCTCGCGATAGGGCGCCGGAATGGCTGCACATCCCGGCAGCGACATGCCGAGCGCTTCGGCGAGCGCGTTCATGGTCGAGGCCGTGCCCATGGTGTTGCAGTGACCGACCGACGGCGCCGACGAAGTGACGATCTCCATGAACTCGGCTATAATCGATCTTGCCGGCGGCGTGATCCTGTCGCGCCTGCCAGACCACCGTGCCGGAGCCGGCGCGCTCGCCCTTCCACCAGCCGTTCAGCATCGGCCCACCCGACAGCACGATGGCCGGGATGTTCACGCTTGCCGCCGCCATCAGGCAGGCGGGTGTGGTCTTGTCGCAGCCGGTGGTGAGCACCACGCCGTCGAGCGGATAGCCGTAAAGGATTTCGACTAGGCCGAGGTAGGCGAGATTGCGGTCAAGCGCGGCCGTCGGTCGCTTGCCGGTTTCCTGGATCGGATGCACCGGAAACTCGAAGGCGACGCCGCCGGCCGCGCGGATGCCTTCGCGCACGCGCTCGGCAAGCTGAAGATGGTGCCTGTTGCAGGGCGAAAGATCGGAACCGGTCTGTGCGATGCCGATGATCGGCTTGCCCGAGGTCAGCTCCTCGCGCGTGAGCCCGTAGTTCAGATAGCGCTCGAGATAGAGCGCGGTCATGCCTGGATTATCGGGGTTGTCGAACCATAGTTGCGAACGCAAGCGACGCTTGCCCGATTTCGCTGGACGCCGGCCCATCGCTTGCGCACTCCTGTTCTACGCGACGCCTTACATTACCGCGCCGATTTGCCACGGCACAAATTCCAGATCGCCATAACCGAGGTCTTCCGACTTCGTGTGCGCGCCCGAGGCCGTCGCCAGGACTTTCCGGAAAATCTCCTCGCCCTTCTGCGCGACGGTAACGCCGTCGAGGATGTCGCCGCAATTGACATCCATGTCGTCGATCATGTGCACGTAGACGTGAGGGTTGGTGGCGAGCTTGATAGACGGCGCCGGCTTGCAGCCGAAGGCCGAGCCACGCCCGGTCGTGAAACACATCACGTTGCAGCCGCCCGCCACCTGGCCGGTCGCGCCTACCGGATCGTAGCCCGGCGTGTCCATGAATACGAAGCCCTTTTCGGTCACCGGCTCGGCGTATTCGTAGACCGCGCGCATGGTGGTCGAGCCGCCCTTGGCGGCCGCGCCCAACGACTTCTCCAGAATGGTGGTAAGCCCGCCGGCCTTGTTGCCCGGCGATGGATTGTTGTTCATCTCACCGCGGTTGCGGGCCGTATACTCCTCCCACCAGCGAATGCGCTCGACCAGCTTCTCGCCGACGGCCTTGTTGACCGCCCGGCGGGTGAGCAGATGCTCGGCGCCGTAGATTTCCGGAGTCTCGGCCAATACGCCGGTGCCGCCGTGCTTGACGAGCAGATCGACCGCGGCGCCGAGCGCCGGATTGGCCGTGATGCCGGAATAGCCGTCGGAGCCGCCGCATTGCAGCGCGAGCACGATTTCGCTCGCCGGGCGCGTTTCGCGTTGCGCCCGCGCTGCCACCGGCAGCATCGCCTTGATGCGCTCGACGCCCTCGGCCACCGTCTTTTTCGTTCCGCCGGTGGCTTGGATCGTCATGGTCTGGAAATGATCGCCCTCGACCAGGCCGTATTCGCTCTTCATGCGGTCGATTTGGAAGACCTCGCAGCCGAGCCCCACCATCAGCGTGGCGCCAAGATTGGGATGGGTGGCATAGCCGCATTGGGTGCGGCGCAAAACGTCCCAACCTTCGCCTTTGGCCGCCATGCCGCAGCCGGTGCCGTGCACGAATGGCACGATACCGTCGATTCCTGGATAGTCGTCGAGGATACCGGAGCGGTTGACCGCCTCAGCGATGAATTTGGCGACCGACGCCGAGCAGTTCACCGAAGTGAGCACGCCGACATAGTTGCGGGTGCCGGTCTTCCCATTCGGCCGCCGATAGCCCTCGAATGTGGCGCGCAGCTCCGGCGCCAGCATTTCGTCGTTCTTGGCATCTTCCGCAATGCGGTAGTCGCGCGCGAAGTCGTGCAGGGCGACGTTATGCTCGTGAACCCACTGGCCCGGCTCGATCTGCTCCGCGGCGAAGCCGATGATCTGCCCATATTTGCGGACCGGCTCGTGGGGCTGGATGGGCCGGACCGCCATCTTATGGCCGCGCGGCACCCGCTCCCGCGCAGTTTGTCCGGCGACACTGCTGCCGGGCGGAATTTGATCGACGGCAACCACGACGTTGTCGTCGGGCGAGAGGTGGATGAAGCGCGGGCTATTCACGGGACGGCCTCCTATCCGACAACAATGCCGACACGCTGATCACTAAACCTCAGCTCGGCAAGTAGGTCATCGCCGCCGTGTCGGGACGATACCTAGCCTGGCCGCGCGCCGGCAAGCCGGACACGAGTGGACGCTTATCCTCATTGTCATTCGGCTCACAGGGCAGGGCGCTTCTGCTGCAACGCGATATGGAACCGGCTCAGCCTAAGAACTTATTTTGGCTAGCCGACCTCCCGCGACAAGAGTATCGTTTGGCGAGCGCCACCTATAAGGCGTAACTCGGGAGGAGATCGACCGCACTGATGCGCCAGACGCGTCGCCGCTTGACGCGACGTGAGGCAGCGATTGTCGCCGCCGAGCGCTACCGCATGGAAATCAACAACAACGAAAGAGAGGGAGCCCAAGATGAGGACGAACAGGTTTGTACCGGTCACTCGACGCCGGTTCCTAAGGGACACCGGCCTCACCCTTGCCGCAGCCGGCGCGGCACCGGTAATCTCAGCACCTTTCGTGTCGCGCGCCATGGCGGACACCAAGACATTGTCGATCGTGCAATGGGCGCACTTCGTTCCGGAATATGACACGTGGTTCGACAATTTCGCGAAGGACTGGGGCAAGAAGAACAAAATCGACGTTACCGTCGACCACATTCCCGTACAGAACATTCCCGCGCGCGCGGCGGCTGAAGCGTCGGCAGGAGCGGGACACGATCTTTTCGGTTTCAACGGCTCCGGCGGTGCTCACCTCTACCGCAAGTTCTTCATCAACGTCGCCGATCTCGTGAAGGAAACCGAGAAGAAGTACGGCAAGGTCACCACCATCGGCAAACAGCTCTGCTACAACGCGGACGACGGATCGTGGTCCGGTCTCCCCGATTTCTACATCAACTACCCCGGCATGTATCAAAAGAGCCTGTGGGACGGGATCGGAATGAAGCCGGACACTTGGGACGACCTGCGCAAGGGCGGCGCCAAGTTGAAGGCGAAGGGCCATCCGGTTGGCCTCCCGCTTGGTCACAGCAACGACCCGAACGCGACCTGGCGCGGCCTGTTGTGGAGCTATGGCGCATCCATTCAGGACGAAGCGGGCAAGAAGATCGTCCTCGACAGCAAGGAGGCGGTCGAAGCGGTGAAGTATGCGGCCGCCCTCTATAAGGAAGCGATGACGGCGGACGTGTTGTCGTGGAACGACTCCAGCAACAACCAGTACCTCGACTCCGGCGTCGGCTCGTACATCATCAATCCAATCTCGGCGTATCGCACGGCGCAGAAACTCAACAAGAAGCTGGCCGACGACATCTTCGTCATCGGACCGCCGAAGGGGCCGGTGCGCCAGCTGGTCGGTGCGTCATCCGAGTTCTACGGCATTTGGAAATTCGCCAAGAACAAGGAAGCGGCGATCGAGTTCCTCAAATACTATTCCGCAAACTGGCCGGAGGCCTTCAAGGCAAGCGAGGGCTATAACAACCCGTGCTTCGAAGGGCTTGTGCCGAAGCCGATGCCGATCTTGTCGAACGATCCGACCTCGACCCCGCACGACAAGCTGGCGATCCTTCAGGACTCGGACAAGTGGTCCGCCATTCCCGGCTATCCTGGGCCGGCTACGCCGGCGATGGACGAAATCAACTACAAGTTCATCGTCTCCGACATGATGGCAAAGGCCGCGACCGGCCAGTTGAGCGCCGAAGCTTCGGTCAAGTGGGCGACGCAGCAGTGCGAAGCCATCTTAAAGAAGTGGGCCGGTAAGGCCTGATCGCGCAAATTCCGGGCCGCGCGTTCACGCGCGGTCCGGTACCGCCGGCGCTGTGGGGCGCGGCGCAAGTGGGCATACAAAGCGATGTAGCGCCGGCTGGGAACTCGGCGCTGCCGTGCTTGCTTCACATTGAATTTGGGAGGTTCAATGGCTGCGGTATTGACACGAGACATCATCAAGAAATTTGGTGAAGTCCCGGCTGTGAACGGCATCAGCCTGACAGTGCCGGACGGCGAGTTCATGGTGCTGTTGGGACCTTCGGGATGCGGCAAGACGACGTTTCTGCGCATCATCTGCGGACTTGAGCGGCAGACCAGCGGCGACCTCCTGATCGGCGGCGACATCGTCAACGACATTCCGCCGCGGGCCCGCGGCGTGGCGATGATGTTCCAGAGCTACGGCCTCTATCCGCATTTCACCGTGCGCAACAACATCGCCTTTCCGCTGAAGACGCAACGCGTGCCCAAAGCCGAAATCGACAAAAAAGTCGAATGGGCATCGCAGCTGCTCGGCATCAAGCATCTGCTCGACCGGCGGCCACGGCAACTCTCCGGCGGCGAACGCCAGCGCGTGGCGCTCGCGCGTGCCCTGGTGCGCGAGCCGACGGCGCTTCTGCTCGACGAACCGCTGTCGAACCTCGACGCCAAGTTGCGCGCCTCGGCGCGCCAGGAGATCAAGCAGTTCCAGCAGCGGGTCGGCGTTACCACCATTTACGTCACCCACGACCAGGTCGAGGCGATGGGCATGGGCGACCGCATCGCCGTCATCGACGGCGGCCGGGTGCGGCAGGTGGGCACGCCATCCGAGATCTACGACGACCCGGCCGACCGCTTCGTTGCCACCTTCGTCGGCGCGCCGCCGATGAACATCGTCGCAAAGAACGGCGGCTATCTCGGCTTCCGCCCGGAGAACTTCCTGCCCAAGGACATGATCGACGAAGCCTTCACCGAATTCAATTTCCGCGTCGACCGTTCTGAATACCTCGGCTCAGAGCGCATCGTTTACGGCGTGATCGAAGGCTTCGACCCGAACCAGGTGATCACTGCGAAACTGCCGCCGGCGCACGTGGCCGAGGAAAGCATAAGGCCCGGCGAGTGGCACCCCTTCGCCGTCCGCAACGGCGCGCTGCGCCAATTCAACCAGGACGGCATACGGGTCAGTCGCCAATAGGATCAGGTCATATCGATGGTCGCAATCGCTGAATCCGTTCCGAAGCCGGCCTCGCGCCTTCGCTTCATCCTGGACCGCCGCGACGTGCTCGGCGCCGTCTTCGTCGCGCCGGCGATCCTCTACGTGCTGTTGCTGGTCGGCCTGCCGTTTCTGATGGCGGTCTATTACTCGGTGAGTGCCTATACGATCTACGATCCGTCGTGGCGCTTCGTCGGCTCTGAGCAATTTCGCACAGATCGTACAGGATCCCGCTTTCCTGCAGGTCTTGTCCAATACCTTCATCTTCACCTTCGGATCGCAGTTTCTCGGCCTCATCCTCGGCAAGTTCGGCGCGCTGTTGCTGCTGCGGCCGTTTCCCGGACGCAAGTTCGTCAGGGCCATGGTCATATTGCCTTGGGCGGTGCCGATCGCGCTCGCCACGGTGGCCTGGCAGTGGATGTTCGATTCGCTCTACAGCGTTATCAACTGGACGCTGATCGCGCTCGGCATCATCACCCGTTCGCAGGCGCCCAACTGGCTGGGTAATCCGGATCTGGCGATGCTCAGCATCATCGTCGTCAACGCCTGGCGTTTCTTTCCGTTCGCGATCGTCATCTTCCTCGCCGGAATCACCGCGATTCCGCAGGACGTGCTCGACGCGGCGACGGTCGACGGCGCCGGTTTCTGGCGGCGCAACTACCAGATCATCGTGCCGATGATCCTGCCGATCGTCGCCATCGGCCTGATCTTCGGCATCGTGTTTACCTTCACAGACATGTCAATTGTCTTTCTGATGACCATGGGCGGTCCCGTGGGCGCGACTTCGGTTCTTGGCTATGCCGGTTTCCAGACCGGCATCGTTTCCGGGGACGTGTCGCATGGCGCGGCCATCTCCCTGTTCATGCTGCCGGTATTGTTGGTCGTGGTAGTCGCGATGCTGCGCTTCATTCGGCGGCGGGAGATCTGACATGCCGCGCACCACCGTCGCTACGGCCCTTCGGGAGACATCATTCTACGGCGCGGTCGCGTTTTTCTTCGTGCTTGCGGCGTTTCCGTTCTATTGGATGGTGATCACGTCGTTCAAGACCAACGCCGACCTCTACAACGTCTCCCACATTCCGTTCTGGTTCAACGATCCGCCGACGCTCGAGCACTTCCGCTATCTGTTCGAGAAGACACTGTTCGCGACCTGGCTGCTGAACTCATTTGTCATCGGCCTCTGCGTCACCGGGATCACGCTGGTCACCGCGCTGCCGGCTGCCTACAGCCTCGCCCGCATGACCGGCAGCAGGGGCGAGGCGCTCGGCATCGGCATCTTTCTCACCTATCTGGTGCCGCCGACGCTGCTGTTCCTGCCGCTGTCGCGCATCGTCGCCGATCTCGGCCTGCAGAATTCGATGTGGTCGCTCGTGGTCGTCTATCCGACGTTCACCATTCCGTTCTGTACCTGGCTGCTGATGGGTTTCTTCAAGGCGCTGCCGCCCGAGATCGAAGAAGCCGCGATCGTCGACGGCTGCAGCTTGTTCGGCGCCTTCATCAGAATGGCAATCCCGCTGTCGCTGCCGGGCATCCTGACGGTGGTGATTTTCACCTTCACCTTGACGCTGCAGGAGTTCGTCTACGCGCTGACCTTCATTTCGGCGTCGGCGCAGAAACCGATCACGCTCGGCGTGGCGACCGATCTCATCCGCGGCGACATCTTTTACTGGGGCGAGATCATGGCCGGCGCGTTGATCGCCAGCATCCCGGTAGCAATCGCCTATAATCTGTTCCTCGACCGCTTCATCTCCGGTATCACTGGCGGCGCCGTCAAATAAAGGCTATCGCCAAACAGCCGCCAGGTCCGGAACTGCAGAATGGTGTTAATCCCCGTCGCGCCGCTGACGCAATTGATCGCGGACATTTTCCACGCCGAAGGGTGCTCTGCCGCCGAAGCCGGCCGCATCGCCGGAGGCCTGATCAGCGCCAACCTTACGGGTCATGACAGCCATGGCGTGTTGCGCACGCCGCGCTATGTGTGGTGGCTGCGCGAGGGCAATTTGAAGCCCGACCAGACATTGGAGATCGTCACCGATACGGCGGCGTTTGCGCTGGGCGACGGCCGGCACGGGTTTGGCCAGACCATCGCCCCGCAATCCGTCACGCTGGGCTTGTCGAAGGCACGGGAGCAAGGCGTGGCCGTCATCGCCGTGCGCAACTCCGGCCATATTGGCCGCGTGGGCGACTGGGCGGAGATGGCCGCCGATGCTGGAATCATCTCGGTGCACTTTGTCAATGTAGCTGGTAGTCAGCTTGTGGCGCCCTTCGGCGGCGTCGACCGTCGGATGTCGACCGCGCCGTTCACCGTCGGCTTTCCCATCGCCGGCGCCGAGCCGATCATTCTCGACTTTGCCACTTCGATGGTCGCCGAGGGCAAGATCATGGTGGCGGCCAGCGGCGGCAAGCCCTTGCCGCCCGGGGTACTGATCGACCACGACGGCAGCCTCAGCAATGATCCGCGCACGCTCTACGGCGACGCGCCGGACGCCGTCAATCGCGGCCCGCGCACGGGTACCGGTGCGATCCGCGCCATGGGCGAGCACAAGGGCTCGGGCCTCGCGCTGATCTGCGAGCTGCTCGCCGGCGCCTTCACCAATTCCGGCTGTTGCGGGCCGGAAAACCGCCCCACCGCGAACGGCATGTTGTCATTCTATATCAATCCCGCCGGACTCGGCGTCGCTGAAACAATGGCGGCGGAGGCGCGCAAATATCTCGATTGGGTCAAATCATCGCGGCCAGCGAGCCCCGGCGGCGAAGTCCTGCTGCCTGGCGAGCCCGAACGACGCCTGCGCGTCAAGCGTCTGACCGAAGGAGTCCCTTTGTCCGACGATGGCTGGCATTGGCTCTGTGAAACCGCGCGCTCGGCGGGGATTGATCCTGCGCTATATGAGGGCTGACCTCGCCATCGAAAGCATGTTCGAGCGGTATCAAGCCGCGAACGGCGAGCGTGCGCCGACCAGCCGTTTCGCCCTTTACGGCGCAGCTTGGATCTTCAGCAGTGGGGGCAGGGGCGCGAACCGGAACATAAACAATTGCCAGCTATGACCACTGCTCTTCCATGACGTTCTCGCCTTCGATCGATACGCCACGGGCGCGCTGATTGAAGCTGACGATCCGGTTCGGGAGTGCCCGCGTCGTTCGAACAAGGAGTTTGGCGACACGGACCTTGCTTCGATTGTCCAATAACGCGAGTCGGGACATAAATTCATCTTATGATAGTCGGCGTTGGTGACCGCATCGTTGTAAATCGCTTCTGCGATGCGCGCGGGACCCCGCATCGGCATCGGCTGCTTATTGCCACCTCATTTCGACAACGCTAGCTTTCACTCAACGGCAACAAGAGCGCTGTCGTCCGTCAGGATCCGGCCAGGAATTCCATGAGGCATTGTCAACGATGAGCCATCCCGAATTCTCAAAGGCGTCGCAGTACGTCACCGCGGACCTTGTTCGCGACGCGCTCGTCGATATGGTCGACATTGCCAGTCCCACCGGGCGCGAAGTCGGGATGGCGAATTATCTTCGCGACCGAATGCAAAGAGCGGGCCTGGACGCAGAGCTTCAACTTGTCGATGAGAACCGGCCCAACGCTGTCGGCCACCTGCGTGGTCGCGGAACGGGGACCAATCTCTTGTTCACCGGCCACATGGACACCTCATACAGCGGCGAAGAGGAACACCTGAGCGGCATCGGATTCAAGGCAAAAGCGGTCGTTCAAGACGGATGGGTCTGGGGGCTCGGCGCCAATAACATGAAGAGCGGGTTGGCCGCTGCGCTGGTGGCGGTGGAGGCCATCGTAAAAGCAGGCATCAAATTGGATGGCGACATATCATTCGGTGGGGTCGTCGGAGAGATTGAGAAAGCACCTGTCGAGGAGTTCCAAGGCATCGAATATTCCGGCTACGGCACGGGCAGCAAGCATCTGGTAACGCATGGCGTGACCGCGGACTATGCGCTGCTCGTCGAGCCGACTGGCCTGCAGATTTGCACGGCGAATATGGGCGCAGTCTGGTTGCGCGTTACGGTCGGCGGCACCGTCGCGCATTCGGCGCTTGCTCATCGCCCCAATGTCGTCAATGCGATCGGGGTCATGCATGAGTTGCAGAAAGACATCATGGACTGGGCCGCCGCGTATCAGGAACGGCACCATTTCATGGGCGAGCATGCCAACGTAACGATCGCCTGTATTCGTGGCGGCGCGCCGTGGCGCCTTTCCCGCAATCCATACGAGTGCAGCCTCTACCTCGATATTCGTACGGTGCCCGGCCAGAGCGTGGATGCTGTCAAACGCGAGCTCCGCGCTATTCTCACCCGCTTTGCCGAGCGCACCGGCAGGCCGGAGCCGTCGATCTTTTGCTACGTCAGCGATCCTCCGATGCTGATTGACGAGAACCTTCCCGTCGTCCAAGCGCTCGGCGCCGCCCAAAGCGAAGTGATGGGCGAACGGTCCGTATCCATCATACGTCGCCCGGGTGCCGACGCGATTCATTTCGGGGCGTATGGCGTCCCTTGCGTCGTCTTCGGTCCCGGCGGGCGCATGCATCCTGATGCGCGTGGTGGCGCCATGCACGCGCTGGGCGAGCATGTGTTGATCGACGACGTTCTTGCTTCAGCGCGTATCTATCTGGCGACGGCGCTCGATGTCTGCAGCCGACGTCCAACGCAGTAACAAAAACCGCGGTATGCGAGCCAAGCGCACTTGGTTGGGATTGCAATGGTGTAATCAATAGCTGATGATCGGCTTGCGGTCGCAAATCTAGTGATGGGTATCACCGCGTGCTGAATGCTTCCACGACATCGGCGGTTGCGCCCGACGCGGCAATTCATTGCAGCGGTCTTTCCAAGACCTACGAGACCCGGGACGGCGGCTATGTTGTCGCGCTCGAGTCTTTGGATATCAGCATCGAGCCCGGGGAGTTTGTGACCGTCGTCGGGCCCAGCGGTTGCGGCAAGAGCACGCTGCTCAAGCTCTTGGCGGGGCTCATCGTGCGCAGCTCCGGCACCCTGTTGCTTGCCGGCGAGCCGGTGAATGGTCCGCGTCGCGACATCGGCATGGTCTTCCAGGCTGCGACTCTGCTCGATTGGCGCACGGTGCTGCAAAACGTGATGTTGCCCGTTGACGTTCTGGGCCTTGACCGCCGCAGTTACCGAAAGCGCGCGCAGGAATTGCTCGGGTTGGTTGGGCTTTCCGGTTTCGAAAACAAGTATCCGGGCGAGCTTTCCGGCGGCATGCAACAACGTGTCGCTCTCACGCGCGCTCTGATTCACGATCCGGCCCTTTTGCTGATGGACGAGCCCTTCGGCGCGCTCGACGCGCTGACGCGGGAGAACATGAATCTCGAGCTGCAGCGTATCTGGATGGAAGCAGGCAAGACGGTGGTGCTGATCACGCACTCGATCAGCGAAGCCGTGTTCTTGGGGGACAGAGTTGCGGTCATGACGTCGCGGCCCGGGCGCCTTGCGGAGATCGTACCGGTCGATCTGCCGCGGCCTCGCAACCTCGATGTCATGGCCAGCGCCGAGTTTGGTCGTCTCGTGACGCATATCAGGGAACGGCTGAATGCCGGGGGGCAGATGGATTGAAATGGGTCGCCGCTCGAGGCGCGGCCACAGAATGGAGGGCATGATGCGACTACTCGGTAGAATTGCTGTTTGTGCTGCACTCGGCCTCTTGGCCTTTGGCGGCGCACAGGCGAAGGATCTCCAGAAGATCACGCTCGCGCACGCGTTACCTCATCTGACGCCGAGCTTTGCGATCGACAGCTCGATGCCCGGTTATCTCGGTTATTGGAAATCGGAAGGCCTCGATGTCGACGTGATCACGACGCCCGGCGCGGCCGCGGCAATTCAGTTGGTGATCAGCGGCAAAGCGGATGCGGCCGTGGCAAGCCCGGTGGCCGCCATGCGCGCGGTTCAGAAGGGCGTCGATCTGAAGATCGTCTACACGACGCTGCGTGGCGATATATTCGGCGTCGCTATCCCGGCCGGAAAGGGCATGGACTCGCTCGATGACCTGAAAGGGAAGACGATTGGTGTCTCGAGCTTCGCCAGTTCGGGTGCCAACTACACCAAGTCGATGTTGATCCGGGCGGGACTGAAGCCCTCGGAGTTCTCGCTCGTGGAAGTCGGCGTTGGGGCGCGTGCCGCTTCGGCGCTGCGCTCGGGCCAGGTGCAGGCCCTGGGCCTTTGGGACGTCGCGTACAAGCAAATGGAACTGGCTGGTATTAAATTCGAGAAAATCTTCAAAGACCCGCGAGCCGACACCTCGATTGCCGGCTCGATCGTCGTCCGCGGCGAGGACCTTCAAAAGCGTCCACAGATGCTGATCGGCATTGCCCGTGGGATAGCCAAGGCACAGGTTTTTCAAGAAGCCAATCCGACGGCTTCGGTGCTGATTCACTGGAAAGCCTACCCGCAAACGGCGCCGCGCAGCGGCAAGACGCCGGAAGCGATCAAGAAGACCACCGTCGTTGCGAGCGTTCGTATTCCTATCCAGTCGCGCAACGCGTTTGGTACCGGGAAATTCGGCGACCTCCCCGACAAGGACATGACGAAGTTTCAGGACTATCTCGTGGCCACCGGCCAGATTCCGAAAGCCATCGATGTCCACAAATACTACACCAACGAACTGATCGCGAAGATCAACGATTTTGACCAAAAGGCAATCGAAGAGCAGGCTAAGAACTATAAAGATCCGTGAGAAGGGCCCGATCTGATGGCGACGACCACGCAGCAAGCCCCGTCCGCGGTCGTGCGGACGGGGGTGCGTCGACGGAGAGAAGCGATAACCAATCGCCTGCTGGTGATTGGGTTTGGCATTGTGATCTTCGCGGCCTGGGAGCTGGGCTGCCGCGTGTTCAATATCAGTGAGCTGTTGCTACCGGCGCCATTGAGCATCTTGGGTGCGCTGATAGACGGATTCCGGACCGGCCTTTTCACGGTCGGGCTGGAAGCGACCCTTTCGGAGATTATCCTCGGATTCCTGCTGGCCGCGGCGGCCGCTTTCATCTGCGGTATCTTGGTCAGCCAAATCCGGATGGTGGAGGTGGTGGTCTATCCCTACATCATCGCGCTGCAAACTCTGCCAAAGGTCGCGATTGCGCCTTTCATTCTGATCTGGGTTGGGTTTGGAATCGAAAGCAAAGTCGTGATCGCGGCCATGGTTGCGTTCTTTCCGATGCTCGTGAATACGATCGTCGGGCTGAAATCGGTGCCGCCGGAGAAAATCGAATTGATGCGGTCACTGTCTGCAAGCCGGTCGAAGATATTTTGGTATATTCAATTGCCCGAAGCGCTGCCTTACATCTTCGCGGGCCTCAACATCGGTATCGTCATGTCCGTTTTGGGCGCGATCGTCGGTGAATTTATCGGCTCCAAGGCAGGGCTCGGCTATCTGCTCTTGCAAATGAATTACAATATGGATGTTACCGGTATGTTTGCCGTCCTCGTGGTGCTGGGCATCATGGGCATTATTCTCAATGCCCTTATGCAGTTTGCGCGACGGCGAATCGTATTTTGGCAGCCGGAACAGTCCATGCCACGCTAGGCCCGTGCCGGGAGATCCTGAAATCTCGCATTTGGCCGACGAAGGGCCGGCCGCTCATCCGACCGGCGTTACCTTGACGGATACTTCGAGCTGCTGCCCGCCGGCCCCGACAATGACCCCGTCGATAGGCGCAACATCGGCATAGTCGCGGCCGATGGCCAGCACCAGGTGATCGTTGCCCGCAAGCATGTCGTTGGTCGGGTCGAGCCCGATCCAGCCTGTTTCCTCGCCGCACCACGCCATGACCCAGGCGTGCATGGCGTCGGCGCCTTCGAGTTGCGCCTCGCCGTTGATCGGCCCCGTGCGCAAATAACCGCTGACATAACCGACCGGCAGGCCGAGGCCGCGCATGCCCGAGATCATTACGTGCGAGAAATCCTGGCAGACGCCGCGCCGCAGCGCGAACGACATCGGCGGCGTGGTCGACGCCGTGGTGGCGCCGACCTCATAGATGAACTCGGTCTTGATCCGGTGCATCAGGTGCATAGCGCCCTCGAGCACTGGCCGTCCGGCCGGAAAGCTCTCCGACGCGTAGTCGCGGATTTCCGGATCGAGCGAGACTTGCCGGCTCGGGAACAGGTAATGCGCCGGCGCGAGCGGCGACAGATCAGACGACGCGAACGCGGCTTGCCGCACCGTTTCCCAAGGTGGCGTGACGATAACTTCCGCTTGCCGCTGCACCGCAATGCGCGCCGCGACGCGGACAGTCAGGCTATCGTGCGGCTCGTCGAGCAGCACCGAGGTGACACGGTTGCCGAAGAAATCGCGACCCTCGCGCCGTTCGATCGGCATCGGCTCGATCTCGAGCGCGGCGGCGTGCACGCGCTGGTCGGAGCGGTCGATCGGCGTCAACCGCAACAGCTGCCGGGCGTGCGCCACGGGAGACGCGTAATGATAAGTCGTCGTCTGGCGGACGTCGTAAATCATTCGAGCGATTTCAAAGCTGGTTCGGAGCGTTCGCGCGTCGTGAAATAGACCGACGCGATGGTATCGGAGAGCCGCATCAATTCTCCCTCCACCTCGGACAGCATGGCGTCGTCGAAGAGAGCGGCGTCGGCGGTACGGAGGCGGGTCGCAAGCGCGGTTGCGATCTGTTCGGGCGGAGACAGCCGGCTTTCGTCGCCGCGCTTGGGCAGCGCGGCGAGATGCGTTTCGATGCGCGCCAGTTGAAAGATGACGGAGCGTGGGTTGTTGGGATCGAGCGCGACCAGATCGATCACCGGCGCGGGCGCGGCCACCATCACGTAGCGCAGGCGGTAAGTGATCTGGCTGTCGGCTAGTTCGAGCAGGCAATCCAGCGCGGCATCGAGATTCGGGCCAAAGGCGAACTGGCGGATGAAACGGGATATGGCAAGCGCGCGTTCGATCCGATGACCGAGCTGCAGGAAGCGCCAGCCGTGAAGCTGGCTCATATTCTCCTGCGCCAGGCCGGAGAAGGACGCAATAATGCGCAACACGCTGTCAACGCGCTCGATAATGGCGCTTTCCTCGGGCACCTGCTGGAACGGCACATTGACCAGCTCGATCATTTCGGTCAGCGCGCGCCAAGCGTCGGGCGAGAAGCGGTCGCGGATGACGGAAGCGGTGCCTTGGGCTGAGCGCGCCAGCATCGGCAGCGCGCCATAGAGCTCCGTTTGCTGCATGACCGCCGCCCCCAGCAGAGCCGGACGCGCGTTCAGCATTCCGGTCGGCACCGCGTCCCACGCGCCCAGCAACGCGCCAATGCGGTCATTGACGTGCGTGAGTGAATCGTCAGCCTCGGCGGCGCGGTTGATCAAGGCGCGCACCAGTCTCAGCGTCGCTTCGGCGCGCTCCATATAGCGGCCGAGCCAGAACAGGTTGGCGGCGGCCCGGCTCGGCAGCGCGCCGGTCGTGCGGTTGATGGCGATGCGGTCCGGCGTCGGCAGCAACGTAACTTCCGCGACCGGTTTTTCGGAGAGCACCCAGGCGTCGGCGGTGCGACCGCCGTGTTGCAAGGTGACCGCACGCGCGTCGGGCTCATCGGCGATGCGCACGAAGCCGCCGGGCATCACGCGCCATCCGTCCGCGGTGCGCGCGAGCAGGAGCCGCAGCGAGAACGGCCGCGGCACCAGCGCGCCGTCTTCCCATACCGGCGTGGTGGAGAGCGTCACCGCCTCCTGAGCAACGAAATCGACCCCGCGGCGGCCGATCTCTTCGATCAATTTGCCGCGCGCCTCGTCATCGAGATCGCGGCCGAGCACCGCCGGCCTTTCGATATGCGCCGGCAAATCGCCGGAGAAGGCGGGAGCGATGACCATCTCATCGAGGTCGTCAAGAACCGTGGCGCAAGCATTGGGGTCGCCCAGCCACCAGGTGGCGATGTTCGGCAGCATGAGGTCGCGGCCGAGCAATGCTGGCGCCAGCGCCGGCAGAAAGCTCAACATGGCGCGCGCTTCAACGAGCCCCGAGCCGAGCGAATTCGCCACCACCACGGTGCCGTCGCGGATTGCCTGCACCAGCCCTGGCACGCCGAGGCGTGAGCGCGCGCTCAATTCGAGCGGGTCGGCAAAATCGGAATCGAGACGGCGCAACAACACTTCGGCGCGCTTCAGACCTGACACGGTGCGGATGAACACGCCGTCGTCGCGCACCACGAGATCTTCGCCCTCGACCAACAGGAAGCCGAGATAGCGGGCGAGATAGGCGTGCTCGAAATAAGTCTCATTGAGAGGCCCGGGCGTCAGCACGCAAACGCGGGAATCGTCCTGCTTGTTGAGGGCGGACAATTCCATTTGAAAGGCCTGGAAGAAAGGCGCGACCCGCTCGACCCGCAGGCTGCGGTAGATGTCGGGCAGGGCGCGCGACAAGGCGAGGCGGTTCTCCAGCGCGTAGCCGGCGCCGGACGGCGCTTGCGCGCGATCGCCCAGCACCCACCAGCATCCGTCGGGCGAGCGGCCGACATCGACCGCGTAGAAGCGCAGATACGCGCCGCCTGGCGGAGGCACGCCGACCAGCGGGCGCAAGAATTCCGGGTTGCCGGCGACTACGGCGGCCGGCAGCCGCCCGTCGCGCACGAGATTAGCCGGACCGTAAAGGTCGGCGAGTATCGCCTCCATCAATTCGGCGCGCTGGATGAGCCCGGCGTTGAGCGCTTGCCACTCGGTCGGTTCAATGATCAGCGGCACATGACTGAGGGGCCACGGCCGCGTCGCGCCGGCCGGGTCTTCGTAAACGCGATAGAACACGCCGGAATCGCGCAGGTGCCGGTCGGCGGCGGAAAAGCGACGATTGATCTCGTCCGGTCCGAGCCGCGCAAGCATCGACAGAAACGGCTGCCAATGCGGGCGCACGCGGCCGTCGTGGTCGACCATCTCGTCAAAGTGGCGCGGCTGCAGGCAGTGATAGCCCGCCAGCAGCGGCTCCAGGTCATCGCTTTCCGGCTGAACGCCGTCGAGGTGAGCCATTGATTATTAAAGCCTCAGCGGCCGCCGCAGATCGAGCGTCGTCGGATATTCCAGGGAACGCTCTTCCGTGGGAATCTCGAATGGGCCGGGAGTGTGCCCGCGCGGCTCGAATCGGGCAAGCCGCCGCGCCTGCGCCTCGTAGGAATTCACCGGATAGGTTTCGTAGTTCCGCCCGCCGGGGTGGGCAACATGGTAAACGCAACCGCCCAGCGAGCGCCCATTCCAGCTGTCGAAGAGATCGAACGTCAGGGGCGCCTGCGACTCGGAATCGTGGGCAGGAGGGCGGAGGTAAGGTTCCAAGCCTTGAAGCGCACGCCGGCGACATATTCTCCCGCACGTCCGGTGGCGACCAGCGGTACACGGCGGCCGTTGCAGGCGATCGCGTGGCGGGCCGGGTTGAAACCCTCGACCTTCACCTGAAGGCGCTCGACCGAGGAATCGACAAATCGCGTGGTGCTGCCGCCCGCGTTCTCTTCGCCCAGCACATGCCAGGGTTCGAGCGCGTGCCGGATTTCCATTTTGACGCCGCTGCGGTTGATCGCGCCGTAGAAGGGGAAGCGGAATTCGCGTTGCGCCTCGAACCAGGCGGAATCGAAGTCGTAGCCGGCGCCGCGCAGGTCATCGAGCACGTCGAGGAAATCCTGCCAGACGAAATGTTCGAGCATGAAGCGGTCATGCAGCGCCGTGCCCCAGCGCACGAAGCCGCCGCGCTGAGGCACACGCCAAAACCACGCGACCAGCGCGCGCAACAGGAGTTGCTGGGCCAGACTCATGCGGGCGTCGGGCGGCATCTCGAACGAGCGGAATTCGACCAGCCCCAGCCGTCCGGTCGGGCTGTCGGGCGAGAACAGCTTGTCGATGCAGATTTCGGCGCGATGGGTATTACCGGTGACGTCGACCAGGAGATGGCGGAACAGGCGATCGACCAGCCATGGCCGCGGCGGTTCGCCTTCCGCCGGCGACGGCACCATGCCGCAGGCGATTTCCAGTTCATAGAGCAACTCGTCGCGCGCCTCGTCGATGCGCGGTGCCTGGCTCGTCGGCCCGATGAACAATCCGGAGAACAGATAGGAAAGCGAGGGGTGACGCTGGAAGTAGAGAATGAAACTCTTCAGCAGGTCGGGCCGGCGCAGGAACGGGCTGTCCGCCGCCGCCTCGCCGCCGAGCACGACGTGATTGCCGCCGCCCGTGCCGGTGTGGCGGCCGTCGATCATGAATTTGTCGGTGCCGAGCCGCGAAAGCCGCGCTTCCTCATAAAGCGCCTTCGTCACATCCACGCTCTGGCGCCAATTGGTGCTGGGGTGGATGTTGACTTCGATGACGCCGGGATCCGGCGTGATCTTGATGACGTTAGGCGCGGGTCGTGAGGCGGCAGATAACCTTCCAGCAGGATGGGCAAATTGAGCTCTTGCGCGCTCGCTTCGACCGCGTCCAACAGCGCAGTGTAGTCCTCCAGCCGCTCGGTCGGCGGCATGAAAACGCAGAGATGACCGTCGCGCGGCTCAACGGCGAGCGCGGTGCGCACGGGCGTGCCGTCCCCGGCTTCCGCTCGGGCGCGATGCCGTGCAGGGTGGCGTATCCACCACACCGCCGTCGCTCGAATCCGATGAAGGACGCCGGCTGTCGGCCAGCGGCCCGCGCTCGGCAAAAGGATCGGCCGGAATGACCGGCGCAGCTTCGTCAGGCGCGACAGAAGGCAGTGAATTGAGCGGCAAGCGCAAGCCGATCGGGGAATCGCCCGGCACGAGATAAAGCCGCTCGCGGCGCAGCTTCCACACTTCGCTGATCCAGGTGTCGCCGGCTTTCGCCGATCCGGCGTTGCAGCGGAAGTACGAAGCCGGCTGGCTCACCAAGCGCTCGCTCGAATGTGCGCATAATGCGCGCGCGTTCGCCGGCATCGTCGATCTTGGGATCGGTGAAGTCGATATTGTGCGGCAGCGCGCCTTCCTTGAGCAACCTGTCGGCCGGATCTTCATAGGCCGCCTGCACGTGCTCGAGGGCGAGGCCGAGACGCGCGGTCAGATTTTCGGTGAAGCGACGAGCGTCGCCGACGGTCGGCGGCGCGGTGCGCTGTTCCAACGCCAGCAGACCGGCATTGCCCCACAACGGTCGGCCGTCCTTGCGCCAGAGCAGCGCCAGCGCCCAACGCGGCAACGGCTCGCCTGGATACCATTTGCCTTCGCCGAAATGGAGCAGGCCACCGGGCGCAAAGCGGTCGCGCAGCCGGCGCACGAGGACGTCGGCCCGTTCGCGTTTGGCCGGACCGTAGGCGTCCGTATTCCATTCCGCCGATTGATAGTCATCGATGGAAACGAACGTCGGTTCGCCGCCCATGGTCAACCGCACATCCCGCGCGGTCAGATCCTCATCGATGCGATCGCCCAACACATCGAGCGCTCTCCAGGCCGCGTCAGAAAACGGCAATGTGACGCGCGGTTTCTCGTCGATGCGGGAAAGCCGCATTGAAAAATCGAAATCAACTTTCGCCGCTTCGACGCCACCGCTGATCGGCGCAGCGGCGCGATAATGCGGCGTGGCGGCAAGCGGCAGATGACCTTCGCCGCAAAACAGGCCGGAGGTGGGGTCGAGGCCGATCCAGCCTGCGCCCGGCAAATAGACCTCGGCCCAGGCGTGCAGGTCGGTGAAGTCATCGGCCGCGCCCACCGGGCCTTCGATCGCCTGCACATCCGGTTTCAACTGGATGAGGTAGCCGGAGACGAAGCGGGCGGCGAGGCCGAGATGCCGCAAGACCTGCACCAATAGCCACGCGCTGTCGCGGCAAGAGCCGGAGGCGCCGGCGAGCGTCTCTTCGGTCGTCTGCACGCCTGGCTCCATCCGTACCAGGTAACGGATTTCGTGATGCAGCCGTTGATTCAAGCTCGACAAGAAAATCGACGATGCCGCGTCGGGTGCGATCGATGGAAGCAACGAACGCGACGAGCCGCGGACCTGCAGGCTCTTTCGACAAATAGGGTGCGAGCTCTTCGTTGAATTCGCTGGCATAGGCGAAGGGATAATGTGATGCCGCCGGCTCGACGAAAAAGTCGAACGGATTGAATACCGACATGTCGGCAAGCAGAGTCGACCGTAACGGTGAACTCAGCTCGTCCGCTCGGGAAAGACGAAACGGGCGAGCCAATTCCCCATCGGGTCTTGCAGCCAGTTTACGAAGTGCTGGCTGGGCGTAACCTTGAGCGAATAACTCGGCACCGATGTGCGGCAGTGCGGCGCCGGGCGCAGCCGGATGATTTGCGGACCCAACATGACCGGACGGTCGTAACGGTAGCGGGTCTGGTGCAGAAGCTTGACTTGGACCGACATATAACAAGGCTTCGCTATTGCCGAGGGATCGGGGCAGATCGGCACAAAAAGATGCAATTTTCAGGCCGCATCTGGTCGACTAACCGGCGCGCTCCACGCGGCGCGTACTCCCCGATTCCTCTAAATATCTCTTTGATCGTTCTAGAGAAGATGCCCATTCCGCCACACGGGGGGTCTCACCGCAAGTCCCTGAATTTGCTGGCGTGTCAGACTTCGAGATCGCGATGAGCGACCGCGCTGTGGCTGCGCGCGCCAGCACGCTAGTTTGTTCGTGGCGGTTGTTCTCGAAGCCGACCGTTGATCGCGATACGCTAGGCGTTGGCCATTGCCGCGGGCCGCGATGCTTCGACTTCATCATGTGCGGCCCCGACGAGGTCGTTGACGTCGGCGATGCCATTCTCCGCGAGATATCTGGCGAGGTCGGCAAGGGCGCGGGGCAGGGCCATGGGGTCGACATAATTGACCGTCCCGAAGGCGACTGCCGTTGCGCCGGCCGCCATGAATTCGATCACGTCGCGGAAGTCGGCGACACCGCCCATGCCGATGATCGGAATTTTGACGGCACGGTAGACCTCCCAGACCATGTAGACGGCCATCGACTTGATGGCGGGGCCGGAGAGCGCGCCGATCTTGTTGCCGATGATCGGCTTGCGGGTGCGGTAATCGATGCACATGGCGCGCGGCGCATTGATCATGGAAATCGCGTCCGCTCCCGCCGCCTCCACCGCCTTGGCGACCGGCGTCAACAAGGAGTAATCGGGAGCGAGCTTCGCGAACACAGGGACGGCGGAACGCGCACGCGCGCGGTTGACGACGCGATAGGCGGCGTCGGGGTCGTAGCCGAAATCCGTTCCGCCCTGCTTGAGATTGGGGCAGGAGAGATTGAGTTCGACCGCGGCGAATATCCCGAGGTCGGAACAACGGCCGACGATATCGACGTATTCGTCTTCGGTGCGTCCGATCACGCTCTGGATGACCGGCAATGGTTGCGCCTTGAGAATCGGAACGTCATGCTCGACGAAATATTCCCAGCTATTGCAGGGAATGCCGACCGAGGTGTGCAGACCCGCCGGCGTTTCGTGCAGACGTGGTGCCGGATTGCCGGGCCATTGGTAGGTGCGGATCGTCTTGGGCACCAGCGCGCCCATGGTCTCGACCGGGAAGAATTGGCTGAACTGGCCATGATGGCCATAGGTGCCGGACCCGACCGTGAGCGGGTTCTTCATCGCGATGCCGGCGATCGAAACCTGCAAATTAGGCGCTGGCATTGACCACCTCCCACGTCTGGAACACCGGCCCATGATGACAGACTTCACGCCAAGTTTGCTGCCTCGCCGCTATGGTCGGTGTTGACCGCGATGACGCAGCCATGACAGTCGCCAAAGCCACACGCCATTTGCTGCTCCATGGCGATTTCGGCCGGAATTCCCGCCGCCTTCGCCAGCCGATGGGCGGCACGGGCAAGACGATTGGAGCCGCAGACGTAGATCGCGTCAAAGGCATTCCGTCTTCATGAGCGGCACGAGATGGTCGGTCACCATCTTGATGCCCGCATCGTCATCGGTGTGCGTGGCGACCGGAAAGCCGTGCTGTTCGAAGATATCGAGCGCGACGAGATTCGGCTTCGTGCGCGCGCTCAGGAAGCCATGCACCTCAATGCCCTTTGACGCGGCCACGTCGACCAGCGTGGGAAGGGCGGCAATTCCGATTCCGCGGCCGATGGTCGCGATCCGCTTGGCGCCGGCCGGAATGGTGAATCCGCGGCCGAACGGACCGATAACGTCGCAGCGGCCGCCTTCCGCCATGGTCGTCATCAGGTGCGTCCCCTCGCCGAGAACCTTATAGGCGACCTGCAATCGGCGCCGGTCCCGGCTGACCCGGTAGACGCTGAAGGGACGGCGCAAGAACGGGGTGAGCGTGCTGGCGACGCGGATGTTGACGAATTGGCCGGGTGTCAGCGCGTCGGCAATGGCCGGTGCTTCCACCTCCAGCAGCCAATAGTCGCCGGTGAGCGGGCGGTTATGGGTGACCGGCGCGAGCAAATGGTACACGGGACCTCATCCTGTTTGACCGGCCCAGATTGGATACAATTATCCGATCAGCCGATCAAGGCCAGGGATGTCGAATCGGCCGCGCTCCGACGTCCGCAGCCGCCCGGGCCTGCGCGCGAGATCAACCGGGTGGCGGCGCCGGTCGCCAGCGCGGCAGCGTGCCTCAGGCGAGATCGGCGACCTTCTTGACGTTCTTGAGCACATGGCTGCGCACGATGGCTTCGACCCGATCCGGATCGCCCTTACGGATCGACCTCGACGATCTTGCGGTGCTCGAGACCCAAGATCTCCAGCTCCCGCGTCTTCTCGTAGTATTGCCGGTAATAGGGCCGCGACATGATGCGCATGCGTTCCGTTTGGCGCATCAGCAAGGCGCGCCGGCTCATGCCGGTCAGGTAGTTGTGGAAGTCGTCGTGGTAGGCCATCCACCGCACAAGATCGTCGGCGGTGCGCTCCATCCGCTGCTTGAGCCGCTCAAGTTCATCGATTTCGTGCTTGCCGATATTGGGCAGCGCCAGACGCGCGGCCAGGCCTTCCAACGCGGCCCGCATTTCGATGAACTGGATGACCTCATCGCGCGTGAACTCGGCCACCGAGGCGCCGCGATTGGCAAAGATGGTCACCGCGCCGTCGCCCTCGAGCCGCCTGAGCGCGTCGCGCACCGGCATCCGGCTGATGCCAAGCGAATCGGCGACGGCTTCGGCCGGGACGCGCATGCCGGGCATCAGCTCGCCGGAGAGAATGCTTTGCAGGATATAATGGTAGGCCTGCTCGACCGGCGATTGGGTCTTGTCCAACAGAGGATGGAGCGTGCCTTGAGGTGCCGGCGGTGACCGGCGCGCCGAAAGGCGCGGCTTCGCCTGAACCTTTAAGCGTTCGGGCCGAGACACAGCTCGATCATCCCGTAATAGACGTGACTCATGGCGACCAGATCCGAAATCAGGACGCTCTCCTCATTCGAATGAAACTGGTCGACCTCGCCCGGTCCCAGCATGATAGCGGGAATCCCTAGCCGCGTCAGATAGCCGGCATCGAGGGCGAAATTGCAGTAGAAATCCTCCGGCTCCGGCAGTCCTGCGGTCATGAACGCCGTCCGCAAATCGGCCATCAGACGCGCTTTGCAGGGATATCTGATTGGGATGCATGACCGGGCCCAAGCGGCACTCGACCTGCCAGGGCTCGGGCAGGGCGATGACCTTCTGAAGCGCCTCATAGGCGGCTTCCGGGCTTTCCCCCGGCAATAGCCGTCGGTCATAGGTGATACGCACCGTGTCGGGAACGGTGTGCGTCGCCTTTGGCGCGCTGTCGATCGCGGTCGGGGTCAAAGTCGCCGCACCGAATTGTGGATGGTCGGCGACGTTCAGCTTCAATCCCTCCAGCAGCGTCAGAATCCGCTGCCCGCCCGTGATGGCGTTGATGCCGTGCCAAGGGGTGGAACTGTGCGCCGCTTTGCCCCGCACGATGACGTCGAAGTCGATGCGGCCTTTGTTGCCGACCGCGATGCGATTGTTGGTGCCGATGCAGACGATCGCCGCCTGCGGTTTACATTCAAGCAGGGGTAGAGCGCTGGCAATCGCGTCGTGCCGGCCGGTCTCGCCCGCGGTCAGTAGCAGGATCGATAGCCGGTGGCGCAATATTCCAGTGCTCAGGGCTGCGGCAAGCGCGCCGAACGTGGCGGTGAGCGCGGTTTTCTGTTCGGCGACGCCGCGTCCGCGCACGGCCAGGCCCTCTGGGGTCTCGACGACCGTGGCCGCGAACGGATCCACCATCTTTGCGCCCGGATGGGTCATGGCATAGGTCACGAACAACAGCGACTGCTGCGACGGTGGCCCGGCCTCGATGATGAGATTACCCATATCGTCGTAACGGCAGCCGGCGCCGATCTGCTCTGCCAACGGCGCCGCGCATTCGCGAATGAAACGCAGGATTTGCGGGTCGCGCTCGTGCAGATCGGATTGTTCGCTGGCGAAGCGGACGAAGCGCTGCAGCCAGGCAACCAGATTGTCTTCCTGCAAGAAACGGTTGGACGCCGCAGGCCGCGACGTCGAGGCAGCACCGTTCAAATGAGCGGACATCGGGAATGGCTATCCTCGCACCAATAGTGGATACAATGATACGATCATCCGTTCAACCGCCCTGGCCGCGAGGCGGCTGAACAATTGCGTTGGATCGGCTGCCGCATGGCGCCGGAACGATGGTGGTGCGGCCGTGCAATCGGTTACGCGCCGGCGCCCGCGCGCCCTACAGCGGCGAGGATCATGCCGACCGCGCCGGCGGTGGTCGCACGTTTCGATGGTTGCCGCGGAATCCTATCGTGCCGCGGCGCCACTGATCACGACACGATCGGCCACAACGGCTGCACCTTCTTCCATAGGTCGGATGCCGTGGCGATGCGCTCGCCGCGCGTTTGCGCCTCCTTGAGGGCTTTCGGCTCGTCAATCGTCAGCACGACGCCGTCTTCCATCAGGACCTTGCCATTGCAGAGCACGGTGTCGGCGCCGCCGCGGCAGGCATAGATGAAGTTCGCTATCGGATTGAGCACCGGGCGCCATTCCGGCTTGCGGGTGTCAAACATGGCGATGTCGGCCTTCTTGCCTTTTTCCAGCGAGCCGATGTCGTCGTACCACAAGGCCGCCTTGGCGCCGTGGATCGTTCCCATTTCCAGCACCGTTTCGGGGCGCATGATGGAAGGATCGAGCCGTTGCGATTTGGCGCCGTTGGAGGCCAGATTCATCTGCCGCACGATGTCGAAATAGTTGCCCGACATCGCGCTATCGGAGCCGAGCGATACGGTAATCCCCATCTCGACCATTTCGGGGAAGCGGCCGAACTCCATGCTGCCGAAGGCAAGCCGGTAACCGCAGGCGGGCGAACACGAGATCTTCGGGTCGTGCTCCTTGCACAGCATGATTTCCTTCGGATTGGCCCAGCCCATATGGATCAGCACCATCTTGGGCCCCAGCGCCTTCAGCGAATGCAGGCGCTCGACGTCCTGCATGCCGTATTTCACGCGCGAGGCGACCACTTCATCGCGCAACTCGTTGGCATGGGTCACAATGCCGACGCCGTATTGATCGGCCTTGGCCTTGATTTCCGTGATCAGCTCGTTTGAGCAAGCGACCGGAAGCCGCAACGAAAACCAGGCGCGCACCCGCCCGTCATGCAAGCCATTGAGTTCCTTGACCACTTTCTCGGATCTGGCGATTGCCTCGTCCTTGTTCTCGCGAAACATCTTTTCCGGTAGCGCTCCAAGCGAGGTCTGGTGGATATCAACCGCGGTGCGGGCAACAATTCCGCGCATGCCGCTGTCGCCGGTGGCCTTTGCCGTCTCTTCAGGAAAATAGCTGCCGGGATCGATGAAACAGGTGGTGCCGGCGCGGATCATTTCGAGCTGGCAGCACAGCGCCGCCCAATAGGCATCGTCGTGCAGCACCTCGCTCTCGTAGCCGTAGAGCCGCTCTAGCAGATGCACCGCGATGTCGCAGCCGTCGGCGAGCCCGCGGCCAAGCTGCTGCGTGCTGTGCACGTGGGTATCGATCAATCCGGGGATGACGAGCTTGCCACGCGCATTGATCGTCTTTTCGGCTTTGAACTTGCCCGCAACCTCTTTGGTGGAGCCGATGGCGGTGATGCGGTCTTTCTCGATGGCGATCGCGCCGTCTTTGATGATCCGGCGTTCCGGATCCATGGTGACAATCCAATCGGCGTGCTCAATGAGAATCTTCGACGGTTCAGCCATGGCCCCTGTGGCCCCCTGTTACGGCGTGGAGATTGTCAAAACATACTAATATCCTATTCATAGGCTAACTTTCGCGATATCTGCTGTCTACACGCAAACGGGCGAATTCCGGCTTCTCACGTCGAGGAAGTCGTGCGCGCCAACGCGAATGGCTTGCAAAGCGACGTCGCAACAAAGGCCGAGAACGCGTTCGCGAAGGTACTTGCGAAGGCAATGCGACCGCCGCGTCGCCCCGGGCAAATGCCTAAATTTTGGGCGGCGCGCTCTCTGTCGATATCGATATCCGCGCGTCCGGCCGAATTGAATCCTTGTGATCGCGGGCTTTAAACCGGCGCGGGCGCGGTCGGGGATGTTTTGACTGGCCCGCTATTAGCTCTTGTTGGATCGCCCGTGTTGGTAGGCGCATGATTAAAGGTTCGAATGACTGGCTGGCTGATCGGTAGCGATGCTCTTCGCCATATTCACTTGGCCGAATTTGAGTGGTCGCCGGGCGGGCGGTTCACTTCGCGACCCTGTCAATTTCGGTAAAAATTCCTATTGGCGGATGTTTTTGCAACCCCCGCTCACGAATTGGTCTTGTCCGTGCTGAACATTCTAAACATAATACCATTGGGAGTTGGCACCGCCACGCGAACGAATGCGCTGTGGAGGCGCTGCTCCCTGTCGGGGGTAAACCAGTTCAATAACTTCGGAGTGGGGTCATGCGATTTCGGTTGAAACGAGACTTGTGCATCGTCGCCAGCGCGGTGGTCGCCGCGGTTGTGGCGACGGCGTCGGTGGCCAAGGCCGCGGACGATAACGTCATCAAGATCGGCGCGCCGATTGCGCTGACCGGTCCGCTCGCAACGGAGTCCAAGAAACAGGACTACGTCTGGAAAATGTGGGTCGAAAAGGTAAATGCCGCAGGCGGCATCAAGGTCGGCGACAAGAAGATGAAGGTCAAGCTGATCGAATACGACTATCAGTCGGACGGCCAGCGTGCCGCGCAGCTTGCCGAAAAGCTGATCACCGACGACAAGGTCAACTTCCTGTTCGGTCCGTTCGGCTCGGGTCACACCAAGATCGTCTCCGCGGTGGCCGAGCGTTACCAGATACCGCTTATTGCCTGCTCGTCATCGGCGGAATCGGTCTATAATCAGGGCTTCAAATATCTGTTCGGGCTGCTGGCGCCAAACGGCACGTCCAACAAGAGCATGGTCGCCTACGTCAAGGACAAGGTGCCCGGGATAAAGTCGATCGCTGTCTACGGTCGCGACGACGTCTTCCCGAAGTCGATGGCGACGGGCATGGCGGCAGCGGCCAAGGCCGGCGGTCTTAACGTCGTCTACGACCAGTACTATGCGGTCGGGACGATTGACCATTCATCGGCGATGTCGGCGATCAGGGCCGCCAAGCCGGACTGGATTTACATCACCGGTTACACGCAGGATCTCGTCTTGGCCCGCAAGCAGATGGTGGATCTCGGCGTGAAGGCGAAGATCGTGACGATGGTCGCCGGTCCGGCCTACAAGGAATACACCGATGCGCTGGGCAGCCTCGCCAACGGCGTGACGAGCTGGACTTGGTGGCATCCTGCGGTCGCCTTCAAGGGGCCTGGCGTGTGGCCGACCACGGCATCGTTCGTCAAGGATTTCACCGCCAAGGCGCACGCCGAACCGGACTACATCCACGCTTCGTGCGCGGCCTCCGGCGTGGTGCTGCGGCACGCCATCGAGACGGCCGGTACGCTGGACAAGAAGAAGGTGCGTGACGTGTTGGCAAAAACCGACATGACGACCTTCTATGGTCCGATCAAGTACACCGGTAACGGCATGAACCAGGCGAGCTCCGTGCCGATCATTCAGATCCAAGACCAGAAGATCAAAGTCTTGTATCCGAGCGATATCAAGGATGCCGATCTCGAAATCATGAAGTAGTCTACCAAGAGGCGCCGCCCGGTGTGTTGCCGACGTCCCGGGCGGCGTCCGCACTTTAGCGCAGAAGTTTTCGAAGACCACCAAGGGTGCGCAATGCCCTTCATGCCATCGATGCCACCGGACGCGCTGGTCAAGGACGTCTATTCCTTGGGTCCGGAGCTTTTCCGCCATTGGCTTCACGTCGAAGAGGGTATCATGCGCGGGCCGTCCGCGTTCACACCCGGTGAGCGCGAATTGATGGCGGCCTATGTCTCCCGGCTCAACAGCTGTACCTACTGCGCGAGTTCGCATTCCGAAGCAGCGGTGATTCTCGGTGTCGAGCCGAATGTTCTTGAGGGGCTGATGTCGGACGTCGACACGGCGCCGATCGACGAGCGCTTCAGGCCGATCTTCAGGTTCTTAAAAAAATTGACGCTGACCTCCTACAAGCTGATACAAACGGATGCCGATGCCGTTTATGCGGCGGGTTGGTCGGAGCGTGCCCTGCACGAGATCATCATGGTGTGCTGCTGCTTCTCGTTCATGAATCGATTGGCGGATGGCCACGGGCTGCCGTCCGATCCGGAGCTGTTCAAGCAACGCGCCAAACGCCACGCCGCGGAAGGCTATCTCGCCCAGTATGAGGAGGAGACCAAAGCCAGGCCGGGCGACGCTGCGATCTCGTCGGGCGGATGATGTTCTACGTTCAGATGCTGGTAAACGGGATTGTGCTGGGCGCGCTTTACGCGTGCCTCGCAGTCGGATTCTCGCTCGTCTGGGGCGTGCTGAACATCATCAATATGATGTACGGCTCGCTGCTCGTGCTCGGCGGATACATGGCCTATTTCGCCTGGCACAGTTACGGCATTCATCCGCTCATTGCGCTGTTTGGAATCGGAGCCGTACTTTTTGTACTCGGTTACGTGCTGCAGCGGTTGGTGATCAACCGTGTCGTCGACATGCCCGTCCTGACGACAATGACGCTGACCTTCGGGCTCGACCTCATCCTCTACAATTTCATGATCGTGTATTACACGGCCACGCCCGTGCGCGTGACGCTCAATCTCGGCGTCATCGACGCGGGCGGCATCTTCGTGCCTGTGGATCGGCTCGTCGGCATGATGCTCGCGCTGCTGTTGACGGGGCTGTTGTACGTCGTACTGCGCCGCTCGCGAATCGGCCGCGCCATCGTTGCGGTTCGCATGGACCGTTCGGCCGCCACGCTGATGGGGATTCGCGTCCCTCAAATCTATGCGATCACCTTTGGAATTGGCGCCTTGATGGCTGGCGTGACCGGCGCGGTCTTCGCCATGGTCTACCCTGTGACAACCAGCCTCACCGGCACTTTCCTCGGCAAGGCTTTCATCGTGTGTATCATCGGCGGGCTTGGCAGCGTGCAGGGGGCGCTGGTTGGCGGGCTCGTCCTCGGCATTGTCGAGAGCGTCGCCGGTCAGTTTCTCGGGCCTCAACAGGCGCTGACCGCGGGATTTGCGCTCATGCTTGTCCTGCTCGTGGTGAAACCGACCGGTTTGACCGGCGTCAAGGGATTCGAGTGATGGCGGGCAAGTTGCGATACGTCGTATTCGCCCTCTGGATACTCGCGCTTTCCTCGACGCCGCTGTGGGGCGACAACTATGTCGTCCACCTTGCCGTCACCGTCGCCATGTACTCGACGCTGGCGATGTCGTGGAATTTCATCGGCGGCTTTGTCGGCTATCCCTCATTCGCGACGGCGGCGTTCTTCGGGCTTGGCTGCTATGCCGGTGCGCTGACCGAGCGGGCCGGGATGCCGGTCGTCGTCGCATGGCTATGTGCGACCGCGTTTGTCGGCGCGTTTGCAGCGCTGTTCGGCGGCATCATCCTTCGCTTGCGCGGTCACTATTTTGCGGTCGCCTCCTTCGGCTTGGTCGAGGTGATGCGCCTGGTGATCTCGTCGTGGGGCAGCCTGACGGGCGGCGGCGACGGCCTCAATGTTCCGCTTTTCCAGGGCGGACCGGATTTCGTCGTGCGGCTCTTCCTGGCCGTGATGGTCGGCATCATGGTCATCGTGTTCGTGACCTCCGTCGTGGTCGACCGCAGCAAGCTCGGGTTCGGCCTTCGGTGTATCCAACAAAACGAGGATGCTGCCGACATGGTCGGCATCAACACCACGCGTTACAAGATTATCGCCTTCACGCTCTCGGCCATGTTTTGCGGGACCATTGGCGCCGCCTACGCCTCCTGGGTCGGCTACATCGATCCGACCGATGCATTCGACATCTTGATGACTATCAAGACGCCGGCCATGTGCATGCTCGGTGGGGTCGGCACTGTGCTGGGGCCCGTCGTTGGCGCCGCGTCATTCCTGCTTCTGGATGAGTTCTTCTGGTCGAACTTCCTGCAGTTTAACCGCGCAATCCTCGGGGCAGTGATCGTCCTGATCATCTTCTTCCTGCCTGGTGGTCTGCTCAACATTTCCTACGGCAAGGGTTTCAGGATGCCCGGCCGCAAGCGTCTCGCGCCTTCGCAGCCGGGCGGCGGTAAGCCGGTGTCGGCGCCATGACCGCGATCGTCGAGCTCAGGGGCGTCAGTAAGGTCTTTGGCGGCATTCGCGCCTTGCGCGACGTGAGCTTCGGAATCGACGAAGGCCAGATCGTCGCCTTGATCGGCCCCAACGGTGCGGGCAAGACCACGCTGGTCAACGTCATGACCGGCGCGACCCATGTGTCGGCGGGCCAGGTGATTTTCGACGGTCAGGACGTGACGTCGCAACGCTCGTATCAGGCGGCACGCCGCGGTCTGGCGCGGACCTTCCAGATCGTGCAGCCGTTTCCGCGCATGACGGTGCTGGAAAACGTCGCCGCCGGTGCGCTATTCGGCGGCGCCGACCGCAACGTCGATGTAAAGCAAGCCTATGAGATCGCGCGCGAACAGCTTGAGTTCGCCGACTTGGCGAAACTTGCCGACATGCCAGCGTCGAGTCTTACGATAGCCGGCCGTAAGCGACTCGAGCTTGCGAAAAGTCTCGCCATGCAGCCGAAAGTGCTGCTGCTCGACGAGGTAAATGCCGGCCTCAACCCTGCGGAAATCGATCTTGCCTTGACGCTCATTCGACGAATCTCTGAGCGCGGCATAACGATCCTGTTGATCGAGCATCTGATGAAGGTCGTATTGTCGCTGGCCGACCGCGTTGTGGTGTTGCATCAAGGCGAGGTCATCGCGGAAGGTGCGCCGATGGCCATGGTGAACGACCCGCGAGTGGTCGAAGCTTATCTCGGCGAGAAATTCGCGCGCCGCTTCCAAGGGGGCGTGGCCAATGGCTGAGGTGCTCCTCAAGGTCGAAGGCCTGAGCGCGGGCTACGGCGAAGTGCAGGTGCTGTGGGGGATCGATGCCGAGATCGAAGCCGGCGAAATCGCCTGCATCGTCGGCTCGAACGGCGCCGGCAAGACCACGCTGTTGCGGGTCCTGTCGGGGCTGGTGCCGGTCGGCGGCGGCCAGATCCTTTTCGACGGCGAGGACATCAGCCGGCTCGCGGCGGACCAGATCCTGTCGCGCGGAATTGCCCACGTGCCGGAAGGGCGGCGCCTGTTTCGTGGCATGAGCGTGCGCGACAATCTGCTTTTGGGCGCCTATCTCAGGCGGAACGATTCCGAAATTCGGCGTGACCTCGACTACGTCTTTTCGATCTTTCCGATTCTCAAGGAGCGCCAGCATCAGGATGCCACGACGTTGTCCGGCGGCGAGCAGCAGATGTGCGCCATCGCTCGCGGGATCATGTCGCAACCGAAGCTGTTGATGATCGACGAACTGTCGCTTGGCTTGGCGCCGCGTCTGGTCGAGCGCCTGGCGGAAGCGCTGCTGGAGGTCAACAAGTCCGGAATCACGATTCTGATCGTCGAGCAGGACGTGCTGACCGCCTTCGAAATTGCGCGGCATGGATTCGTCATCGAGACCGGGCGCGTGCAAACGCGCGGCACGACCGCGTCGCTCGCCGAAGACCCGGCGGTCCGTCAGGCCTACCTCGGGGTGTGAGCCTTTCGCGCGTGCCGCTATTCAGGGCGCTTATCTTGTACTATGTTTAGAACGATGATATTTCTCGCTCGCAAGATCGGCAGAGAAATTCAGATGCGCGGGATGTGAGCCTTGGCAAAGTCTGGCGTCGGCGCTCGAGTCAAACGAAAAGAGGACGAGCGGTTTCTCTACGGCAAAGGGCAATACATCGGTGATCTGCGGTTCCCGCGGATGCGCGAAGTCGCCTTTGTTCGTAGTCCGGTTGCCCACGCGAAGTTGAAAGCGGTCATCGTTCCCGATCACCTGCGCGATTGCGTCTTTACGGCGAAGGACCTGGCCGGGGTGCGGCCGCTGAGGGCGGTGTCGGCGCTTCCCGGCTTCCAAGCGTCCGAGCAGCCCCCGCTGGTAACCGACAAGATCCGGCAGGTCGGCGAACTCGTTGCAATGTGCGTTGCCGATACGCGCGCCGAAGCCGAAGACATCGCCGCGCAGGTCTCGCTCGACTATGACGAGTTGCCAGCCGTGGTCGACATGCTGGAGGCTCAGAAGCCCGAAACCGTGCTCGTGCACGATACGGTCAAGGGCAATGTCTACGTCAGCGTGGGCTACGACGGCGATATCGAGTCGGTCGCGAAGACGGCTCCGGTCAAGGTCACGCGCGAACTGCGCACCGCGCGGCAGGTGATGGCACCGATCGAGTGCCGTGGGTTCATCGCGCAGTGGGATTCACGACTCGGTCAATTGATCTTGCACGGCGCCACGCAGTTTCCGCATGTTGTCCGCACCGGACTGGCAGAGGTCCTGCAAATCCCCGAAATCCAAATTCGCGTCGTCTCGCCCGACGTCGGCGGCGGCTTCGGCTACAAGGCGATTCTGGCCGGCGAGGAGATTTGCCTGTGCTGGCTCGCCATGCGCGTGGATTATCCCGTGCGCTGGCTGGAAGATCGCCGCGAGATGCTGACGGCCAACGCGAACTGCCGCGAACATCACTACGCCATCACCGCCTACGCCGATGAAACGGGGAAGATCCTGGCATTCGACGCCAAGGCGGCAGTCGACACCGGCGCCTATTCCGCATACCCGTTCACCGCCGCAATCGAGGCGGGACAGGTCAGTGCCATCCTGCCCGGTCCCTACGATATTCATGTCTATCGTTGCACGACCGCAGCGGTGGCGACGAACAAGGCGCCGCAATTGCCCTATCGCGGCGTCGCGCGTCCCGGTGTCTGCTATGCCATGGAACTGATGGTTGACGCCATCGCCCGGGAGATCGGGCGCGAGCCGCACGAGGTGCGCGAGGTCAACCTCGTGCGGGCGGAGCAGATGCCGTACGACAACGTCACCGACAAGCATTTCGACAGCGGGGATTATCCGCAACTCCTGCACATGGCGGTCGACGCCATCGACGTGAGCGGCGTGCGCGCGCGCCAACAGCGCGGCGAAAGCGACGGCCGACTGATCGGGCTCGGGATGGCCGTCTTTTCGGAGCAGACGGGTCATGGCGCGACGCAGGACGGCAAGCGACGCGTCCTGTACGAGCAGACCTTCGCGCGGATCACGCCCGATGGCCGGCTGGAGATAAGGGCCGGCATTCAAAACATCGGGCAGGGGCTGGAAACCACGTTAGCGCAGATCGGCAGCGAGGTTCTCGGCATCGATATCGACGACGTCCGCGTCAAGCTCGGAGACACTGAAATTTCCCCCTATTCCAGCGGGGCTTGGGGCTCGCGCGGCATGATCTGGGCGGGCGGCGCCACCTCCCGCGCCTGCAAGGAACTGGCCAAGCGGGTGGCGCAAATGGGCGCAGCGCTGTTGCAGACCGACGTCAACTCCGTCGTCGTGCGCGACAGTGGTGTCTATGGCCCCAATGGTAACCTATCCCTCCGCGATATCGCCCGCGCCTATTATCTGAATCCGAACGACTTGCCAGGCGACACCGATCCACATGGTCTAGAGGTCACCGGCGGGTTCACGCCGACTCGCATTACCGGCATGCATACAGGTGCCGCCCACGCCTGCGTCGTGGCGGTCGATCCGGAAACCGGTGGCGTCGAAATCCTCGATTACGTGGTCACGGAAGATGCCGGTACGTTGGTCAACCCCATGATCGTGGATGGACAGATCATCGGCGGAACCGCGCAAGGCATAGGCTCGGCTTTGTTCGAAGAGATGGCTTTCGATGCGCAGGGCCAGCCCTTGGCGTCCACGCTTGCCGATTACCTGTTGCCCGGCTGCGCCGAGATGCCCAACGTCCGTGTGTTCCACATGCAGACCCCGTCGCCCTACACGGAGTTTGGCATCAAGGGCGTCGGCGAGGGTGGCGCGATCGGGCCGGGCGCCGCCGTCGCTAATGCCATCAATGATGCGCTCAAAGGATATGGCGCGGAGATCTGCGAGATTCCGGTGACGCCGCGCCGGATTCTGCAGGCGTTGTCGAAGTCGGCCGGCGGCAAGCATTAGCCGGTAACCGCGGAAGGCGTTCAATGCACGAAGAGACCATCGCGCTGGAGGCTGACGTGGCGGTTGTCGGCGGCGGCGCCGCCGGCATGTTCGCCGCGCTCTATGCCGCGCGGTCGGGCGCTCGCGTGATCTTGGTCGACAAGAACGTCACCGGACGCGGCGGCGCCAGCATCATGGCGCAAATGACCTGTGCGTCGGCGCTCGGCGAAGCCGAGCCCGACAATCCCGAATTGCATCTGCAGGACACCCTGGAGGCCGGCCGTGGGCTCTGTAATGAAGACCTCGCCGCCATGCTGTGCGAGCTCAGCCCCGTGCGTATCCGGGAACTCGCCGGCTGGAACGTCGACTGGGCGCGCCAGGACAACGGCAAGATCAATCAGGTCATAGCGCCCGGCCACAGCCGCAAGCGCTGTGTCTATGTTGATTTCCTCTGCACGGGCGCGGCCATCTGCGCCGCGCTGCGTCTGCAAACCGGCCGCGACGATGCGATCCGCGTGCTCAACAATGTCTGCCTGACCGATATCGCGGTTCGCGACGGCGAGGTCGTCGGTGCCGTCGGCTTCGATATCGCCAACGCGGAGCCGGTCACGATCCGGGCCAATGCCGTGATCCTCTGCTCGGGCGGCATGATGAAGATGTTCCGACGCACGACGGCACCGAACAACAATTCGGGCGATGGCCTCGGCATGGCGTTGCGTGCCGGCGCCAAGGTGATCGACATCGAATTCCTGCAGTTCTATCCGAACGGGCACTTGGCGCCGCGCATGGTCGGTCTCGATCCGACCACCTGGGAGCCGACCCGCGTCAAGCTCGGCGGCCGCCTGCTCAATGCCAAGGGCGAAGAGTTCCTCGCGGCTTACGGCGAGCAGGCCGGCAACGGATATAATACGACGCGCGATTTGCTCACCCACGCCATCTACCGGGAAGTCGCCGATGGGCGCGGCTCGCCGCACGGCGGCGTCTACCTTTCCTTCCAGCATATTCCTGCCGAGGAGCTGCAAAAGGCGCTGGGTCCCGTGCTCAAGATTTTCGAGCGCAACAACATCGACCTGACAAAAGGCCCGGTCGAGATTTTCCCGATCGCGCATTATCAAATGGGCGGCGTCGAGGTAGATACCAAGCTGGAGACATCCGTGCGCGGGCTTTACGCCGCCGGCGAGATCGTCGGCGGCGCTAACGGTGCGAACCGGCTGTCGGGAAACGCGCTGCCCGAAGCGATGGTGTTCGGTGGGTGCGCCGGCCAAGCCGCGGCTCAGGCCGTGAAGGGCAGGGCAGCTCCGCGCTGGGATGGCACGACTGCGGCGGCGCCGCTCGATGTGATTAGGCAGGTCAAAGCACGCGGCAAGGCAAAGGCGCGCGGTCGTGCGCCGAGCCATGCCTTGGCCGAACTCAAGGAGCTGATGTGGACCAAGGTCGGCGCTTTCCGCCGGGGCGACGATCTCGGTGAAACGCGCGAACGCGTCAGCGCAATGCGCAGGTCCGAATTGGACGAACTGACGGTCAGCCCCGAGACGATCCACAACGCCAGCCTGGTCGAATGGTTCGAACTACGCAACGGCTTGCAGGCGGCGGAAGCGGTAGCCATCGCAGCCTTGAACCGCCGCGAAAGCCGCGGCGCCCATCAGCGGCTCGATTTTCCGGAGACGCTCGAGGCCTATCAGGTCAGCCAACGGCTCGTGCTGAGCGACGGCGAGATCGTTTCGAGTTTCGAGGATACCCGGCCGTGACCGAGAGCGAACATCGGGACATCGCGACCAGGTCGGCGCACTTGCGCATCTGGCGCGGCACCGGCCCGGAGGACGGCCATTACGACGAATTCGACGTGGAATTCGAAGAGGGTGAGTCCGTGCTGGATGGCTTGGTGCGGCTTCGCTATGGCGCGGCGCCCAGTTTGGCGTTCCAGTTCAGTTGCTTCAACGCCAATGTCTGCAAGGAATGCGTGATGATGATCGACGGTTCGGTGGACTATGCCTGCATCGTCAAGCTCAAGCCTGGGCTCACGCAGCTCGATCCGATGCCGGAGCAGCATATCTTGCGCGATCTCCTGGTTGACACGCGCGAGCGCGACGACAAAGGCGCAAACCTGCGTCACCGGATGCTGTCGCTCAGCGGCCGGCGGCGACGATTGGTCCACGCTCGTTCCGAGGAGGAGGCGAGATGAAGCCAGCGGCGTTTGACTACGAGCGGCCTGCGACCCTCGACGAAGCCATTGGGCTGCTCAGCGAGGCCGATAGATTTTCGAAGGTGCTGGCGGGCAGCCAGTCGCTCGGGCCGATGCTCAACCTCCGGCTGGCGCAGCCCGAATTGCTGGTCGACATCACGGTGATCCCCGAATTGCGCGCGGTCTCGGACCAGCGCGACTATGTTGACATCGGGGCTTGCGTTACCCACGCCGACGTCGAGGACGGCCGAATCCCCGATGTCTCCCGCGGCTTGCTGCCGTTGGTCGCGCGCCGCATCGCTTACCGCGCGGTGCGCAATCGCGGCACGCTGGGTGGCAGCCTGGCGCATGCCGATCCGGCCGCCGACTGGATTTCCGTTTTGCCGCTGCTCGGCGCCGAGGTGATGGCGCGCTCGCGCCGCGGCGGCCGCGTGGTCGAGGCCGCAAATCTGATGGTGTCGTCCTTCATCACCGTGCTGGAGCCGGATGAGATCATCCACACGATTCGCGTGCCCAAGCTTTCGGAGCGGGCACGCTGGGGTTTCTTCAAATTCAACCAGAAGGCCGGCGAGTTCGCCCACGCTATTGGCGGTGTGCTGCACGATCCCGCGACGAACCGCTTCCGGGCGGTGGTCGGCGCCATCGAAACCGCACCGATCGTGCTCGGCGACGCATCGAGCCTGTTCGGCGGCCCGTTCAGAGCCGAGCTCAGCAAGCATCTCGATCAGCGCGCGGTGCTCGATCTACTCGACGCCAGGGGCGTCAGCGACGAGTACAACCGGCAGCTCGCCGTCGTCGCCCTTAAACGCGCAGCCACGCAAGCGAGCCAGATGTGAGACGCTTCAGCATTCAGATCAACGATCGGCTGGTGGAAACGGAAGCGGAGCCGCGCACCAATCTTGCCGACTTGTTGCGCGAGCAGCAGTACCTCACCGGCACCCACGTCGGCTGCGAGCACGGCGTTTGCGGCGCCTGCACGGTGCTGATCGATGGCGTGCCCGCGCGCTCGTGCATCACGTATGCGGTCGCCTGCGATGGCGGCAAGGTGACCACAATCGAAGGTCTGCGCGACGATCCGGTCATGGCCGATCTGCGCCAAGCCTTCTCTGACAATCACGCTCTGCAATGCGGCTATTGCACGCCGGCCATGTTGATTTCCTGCCGCGACATCATCACCCGCTTGCCCGATGCCGATGAGCCGCGTATCCGGTTGGAACTGTCCGGCAATCTCTGCCGCTGCACCGGCTATGTCGGTATCGTCGCTGCGGTCAAGGAAGTTCTCAAGAAACGTCAACAGGTTAGCGCGCCGGCCCCGGCTCCACGGGCGCTCGGCCCGGTCGGCGCGCATGCGCCGGCGGCGCGGCAGAGCGAGCCGAGCGTGCGCCGATCGGCGCCCACGCAGGCTTCGGCCGCGGTCTCGCTTGGGGCCATTGGTACCGAGCAATGGCAGGCGGTTGAGAACGAGGGTGTCGAGTTGCTCGAGGCTTTCCGCGTGCCGTTCGCGCGCAGTCGCGTCTGGGACTTCTTCGCCGACCTCGACCGCGTCGCGCGCTGCATGCCCGGCGCGCATCTGACCAACCCGCCGGCCGACGGCCGTGCCGAGGGTGAACTCAACGTCAAGCTCGGCCCGATCGTCAGTGCCTTTGCCGGCACGATCGAAGTCGAGCGCGATGATGCGAATTTCAGCGGCGTCGTGCGCGGGGCCGGGCGCGATAGCAAGAGCGGCTCCAATGCTCGCGCCATGATCCGTTATGGGTTGAAGCCGGTGGACGAGGCCACGACGCAGGTCGACATCTCGGTGAAGTTCCTGCTGGTTGGCGCGCTGGCGCAGTTCGGCCGCTCTGGGCTCGTCAAGGACGTTGCCGACCATCTCACCACGCTCTTTGCCCATAATCTGGAGGCCTCGCTATCGGGCAAGGCGGTGCCGGAAGGCGAGGGCGCGACCTTGAACGCAGCGGCGATTGCGCGCGCGGCCTTGTGGAACAGAATTCGCGCGACTTTCGGCAAGCTTGTCGGCAAGTAAGGTTGATCGTCGCGACGTCGTAAGGGAGCGCTCCATGGTCGATCGCCTGACCATCATCAAGCCGGACGACTGGCATCTGCACGTGCGTGACGGGGACATGTTGCGCGCGGCGCTGCCGTATACGGCCGCGAAATTCGGCCGGGCGATCATGATGCCCAATCTGGTGCCGCCGGTGGCCACGACGGTGGATGCCGTCGCTTATCGCGAACGTATCCTGGCGGCGCTGCCCAGCGGCAGTACCTTCAAACCGCTGATGACCTGCTATCTCACCGACGATACCGATCCCGATGACGTCGAGCACGGCTTCAAAGAGAATGTATTCACCGGCGTGAAGCTCTATCCCGCCAACGCCACCACCAATTCGGCGGCCGGCGTGACCGACTACAAGAAAATCCGCCGCGTGCTCGAACGCATGCAGCGCATTGGCATGCCTCTGCTCATCCACGCGGAGAGCGTCGATCCGGCGGTGGACGTGTTCGACCGCGAGGCGGTGTTCATCGAGCGCACATTCGAGCCATGGACCCGCGAATTCCCAGAATTGCGTTTCATCCATGAGCATCTGACCAGCAAGATCGGCTGCGATTTCGTCCGCTCGAAAACGGGCCAAGTCGGCGGAACGATTACGCCCTATCACCTTGAGTTGACCCGCACCGACTGGCTGGGCTGGGGAAACCGGCCCTACATGTATTGCATGCCGGTCATCAAGACCGAGCAGGACAAGCAGGCGCTGCGCAAGGCGGCGACCGGTGGCGAGCCGTGTTTCTTCCTCGGCACCAACTCGGCGCCACATCCTATGCACAAGAAGCTGGCGGTGATCGGCGCCGCCGGCGTGTTCAATGCGCCGGTCGCCATCGAGATTTATGCCAAGGTATTCGACGAGGAAGGTGCGCTCGACAAGCTGGAAGCCTTTGCCTCGCTCAACGGTCCGGCGCACTATCGCTTGTCGCCCAATGCAGGCACGATCACGCTGGAACGGATATCCTGGACCGCGCCGGAAGAGATGAAGGTCGAAGGTCCCGACGAGCGGGCATTGATCTATCGCGGTGGCGAAACCGTCGAATGGAAGGTCACGCAAGTCACGTGAGCCGAGCCATGAGCGAGCAGCCGCTCAACACATTATCGGCGGCCGGGATTGCCGCGCAGGTCGCAGCCGGCAAGCTCACCTGCGAAGCGGTCGCGCGCGCCTGCCTTGCGCGCGTTGAGGGGCGCGAGACCGTGGTGAAGGCGTGGGCGCACTGCGATCCAGATCGGGTCCTGCGCGAAGCCAAGCAGCTGGATGCGGCGGAAACGCGCGGCGCCTTGCACGGGGTTCCGGTGGGCGTGAAGGACATCATCGACACCGCCGACATGCCGACCGAGATGGGTTCGCCGATCTATCGCGGCTATCGTCCGTTCGCCGACGCATCGTGCGTTGCGTTGCTGCGCGCGGCCGGCGCCCTCATCTTCGGCAAGACGGTGACCTGCGAATTCGCCGGTGCCACCGCCGCCGACACCACCAATCCGCACGATCCGTCGCGCACGCCGGGCGGCTCGTCGAGCGGCTCGGCCGCCTCGGTCGCCGATTTCATGGTCCCGGTCGCGTTCGGCACGCAGACCGGCGGTTCGGTGCAGCGGCCGGCGTCGTTCTGCGGCGTAGTTGGCTACAAGCCGACATTCGGGCTGATCAATACCGCTGGCGTCAAGCCGGCGGCCGTCAGCCTCGACACCGTCGGGCTGATGGCGCGCACGGTTGAAGATATCGAACTGGTCGGCCGCGTGCTGACCGGCAGTGCCGAACTCGCCTGGCTGCCGGCGGAAGCGAATGTGCGCTTCGGTTTGTGCCGCACGCCGGTATGGGATAGCGCGGCGGCGGAAACCAAGCACGCGGCTGAGGATGCGGCGGGGCGGCTTGCCGGCTTCGGGTTTGCCGTGCGCGAGGTTACGTTGCCCGTCGAGTTCGGCGAACTGGTCGAAACGCGTGAGATCATCAACGACTATGAACGCGCGCACGGCATGAGCTACGAGTGGCAGGCGCATCGCCCGCGCCTGAGCGAAGGATTGGCGAACACGATCCGCAAGGGATTCGCGATTTCGCGTGAGCGCTATATCGATGCGCTCGGGCGAGTGCAACGATGCCTCCAGAAACTCGACGGTGTCTTTGCCGACGTCGATGTGTTGATCACGCCGGCGGTGGCAGGGGAAGCGCCGCGCGGTCTTGCTTCGACTGGCGACCACCGCTTCCAAAGTCTGTGGACGCAGCTTCGGACGCCGACCGTTGGCTTGCCGACCCATGCCGGTCCGAACGGGTTGCCGGTCAGCATTCAGCTCGTCGCCGCGCCTTATCGCGATGATCGTCTGCTGGCGGTCGCGCAACTCGCGTTCCGGATGCTCGGTCGCGGGCCGGTAATCGGTGTGGGCCTGCCTGCCGCGCACGCAGCGGAATAGGCGCTGCCGTCACGGGTTCGGCAGCAGCACAATGCGGCCGGCCGCGCGGCGCTCTTCGATGTCCTGCAGCGCCTGCGCGAACTTCTCGAGCGGATAGGTGACGGTCGGCGCCGGCTTGAGCTTGCCCTGTTCATACAGCGCGAAAATATCGCGCACGCATTGCGCCATCAGCGCGGGCGTGCGCTTGCGATAGTCGCTGACCTGCATCCCGCTGACCTCGATGTTCTTGAGCAGCAGGTAATTGGCCTTGATGGTCGGGATGCGGCCCGAGGCAAAGCCGATGACGACCAAGCGCCCGCGCCAGGCAAGCGCGCGCAACGCGGCGTCGAAGGCGTCGCCGCCAACCGGATCGATGACGATATCGACGCCCTTGCCGTCATTCGCGGCATAGACCTGATCACGCAAGGCATCGCGCAGATTGTCGCGCGAGAGATCGATGACGGCGTCGGCGCCGGCATCGCGGACGAGACCGGCTTTCGCGGGGTTCGAAACGGCCGCGAATACCCGCGCGTTCGCGGCCTTGGCGAGCTGGATGGCGGCCGAACCGACCCCGCCGGTCGCACCGAGCACCAGCACGCTGTCGCCGGCGGCGAGGCGCGCGCGTTCGTGCAGCGCGAACCAGGCGGTGTCGTAGACCAAAGCCATGCTGGCGGCATCGACGAACGACATGGATGGCGGCAGCTTGAAGCATTGCCCGGTCTCGACGCAAATTTTCTCGGCGTAGCCGCCGTGTTCGGCCAAGGTGAGCACGCGATCGCCGACCTGTAGGCCGTGCACTTCCGGACCGAGCGCGCTGACGATGCCCGCCGGCAGCTTGCCAGGCGAGAAGGGTCTCTCGGGCAGGAATTGGTATTTGCCGGTGAGGACGAGAATGTCCACGAAGTTCGCTGCAACGGCGTTGACCGTGACCAGAACCTCGCCAGGGCCGGGCTTCGGCTCCGGCAGTTCGCCCAACGCGTGGCTGGCGATGGGGCCGAACTCCTTGACGATGACCGCGCGCATGCCAGCTCCTTTCCTCTAGGCTTGCGCCTTCGGTGCATAGCGCACCGCTGTCGGCGACACGCGGCCTTCGGCGATCCAGTCGACCACGTCGCGCTTTCTCACCTTGCCGCTGGCGGTCAACGGAATGTCGTCGAGCGCGAGAAAATATTCAGGCATGTCGTATTTCGACAGTCCGCTCGCGGCAAGATGCTGAAGGACCTCGTCGCAGCTGGCCCGCTCACCCGGGCGAAACATCACTGCCAGGCAGACCTTCTCGCCGAGGCGCGGATCGGGCACCGGCACTGCGGCCGCTCGCTGGATCGCGCCATGGGCCGTGGCCAGCGCTTCGATCTTGGCTGGGAAGATATTGTGACCGCCGCGAATGATCACGTCCTTCTTGCGGCCGGTGATGCGCAGATAGCCTTGCTCGTCGACCCAGCCGAGATCGCCGGTCATGAACCAGCCGTTTCGGTTGAACGCGTCTTCCGTCGCCGTTTGGTCATCGAAATAGCCGAGCATCAGGCTGGCGCCGCAGCCGCCGATCTGGCCGGTTTCGCCGGCGGGAAGCGGGCGGTCGGAGTCGTTGCGGTCGAAGATGCGGATCTCGTAGCCGGGGCAGGCGCGGCCGCTGCTTTCGACGATGAGGCGCGGGTCGTCGTCGGGCAGCGTGTATTGGTGCGAGCAGGTTTCAGTCATGCCGTAGCCGCTCTGGGGGACGATGCCGTATTCGAGCAGATCGGCGACCACGTCGCGCGGTGCCGAGGCGCCGGAAATCCTGAAGCCGCTGAGCCTGCCGATGCCCGACAGATTGCGGGCCTTGACCTCGGCGAGCAGGTCGATGGCATGGGTCGGCACGCCGACCAGAAAGGTCGTGCCGGTTTCGACTAAGCGGTCGACCAGACTCTTTCCGCGCGGCCAATCGTGCACGACGATCTCGCCGCCGACCAGGAGCGCCATGATCATGGCGCCGAAGCCGAGATTGTGGCTCAACGGGCTCATCGAATAGATCACCGATCGGTCGGTCACGTGCCAGTCTGCCGTGATCGCGCGCGCATTCGCGAGCAGCGTGTTGTCGCTGTGCATCACGCCCTTGGGCGCGCCGGTGGTGCCCGACGTGAAGGCAAGATAGAGCACGCGGTTGGGCTCGACCGGCGCAGGCGGGACGCGCGCAAGCTCGTCCGGAGATTTCGACGTCACGATTCCCTTTCGGTCATCGGCATGGCCCTTCTCCAGCCGGTAGGCGTGTTTGAGAAAGCCGAGCTCCGATAGCGCCGCGAACAAGTCGTCGCGGTCTGCATCGGCCCCATAGCCCGCTTGCGCCACCACGGCGGCCGCCCGCATGCGTTTCAGCAATTCGACAATCTCGTCGACGGTGTGATCCCGATGCAGCGAAGGGCAGCACACGAAACGGTTGCGTGAACAGGCGACAAGCGCAATGACGGCTTCGATGCTGCTCGGCAGCCAGACGGCGACGCGTTGGCCGGCGACCACACCCCTGCCGGCAAGATCAACGGCGAACGAATCGGCGGCCTGCAACAGTTCCCGGTAGCTGATTGCGGCGTCGGCGCTACGTGCCGCGACGCGGTCCGGCGTACGTTGCGCGTGCTGCACAACGAGCGAATAAATGGTGTCATCGCGCCAGAATCCGCTGCGGTAGTGCTCCTCGTAACGGTCGGTATTGAAGAGCGTCAGCAGGGTGTTGGACATCGATTAGACGATCCGATCAATCCGGGGAACGACGCGACGGCTTGCGCAAAATGGGCGCTTGGCACGGTAGCAAACGTAATTTATTTTTGGCACATGTGCCTGCGCCATACAACGTTTCCAAATTGCGCGGGGGCTCTGGATAGCCATCGGGAACGGGCCGCTCAACCTGACGGTGCAACCTGGGTTGGGCTAGCGGCGCTCCGTGAGCAAGACAGCCATGCCGAATGGTCAAGACATTGACTCGCGAATGCTTCCAATGAAGACTGCCCTTTGGAGAGTTTGAGACCAAATGGCCAGCTTCGAAGTCGTCGAACCGCAGTCGCTCGAAGAAGCCTTTGGATTGCTCGACCCCGAGGATCCGGCCATTCGCCCCATCGGCGGCGGCACTGCGCTCATGCTGATGATGAAGGCGCAGATGTACAAGCCGCTGCGGCTGGTCAGCCTGCGCCGTATCGGCGGCCGCTTTACCGGCATCGCTTTCGACGAGGGCCGCAACGTTCTCCGGATCGGCGCGATGACGACGTTCACGGCGCTTGAGCGTTCGCCGGATATCCGCAGCCGCTTGCCGGTGATCGCGCAGACGATGAAGACGCTCGCCAATGTGCGCGTGCGCAATGTCGCGACCGTCGGTGGCAATCTCGCGCATGCCGATCCTCATCTCGATCTGCCGCCGGTGTGGGCGGCACTCGGCGCCAATGCCGTAATCTTGCGCGCCGGCGGTGAGCAATCGATACCCGTCGAGGAGCTCTTCACTGGTTATTACGAGACGCAACTCGCCAATGACGACCTTATTGCCGAACTGGAAGTGCCGTTGCGGCCGGGCTGGCGCTCGCTCTACGTCAAGGTGACCACCCGGGCGGCGCACGATTGGCCTGCGCTCGGGCTGGCGCTCTCGGCCGACATCACCGGCCGATCGTTCAATGACATCCGCCTTGTGCTCAGCGCGGCCGTCGACCGGCCGATCCGGCTGAGCGGCGCCGAAGCCGTGTTGCGCGGCGCCGAGGCGGATGAGGCGCTGTTGCAGCGCGCGGGGGAGGCCGCCGCGGAAGAGGTCGAGATCGAGTCCGACAGCCGCGGTTCCAGCGCCTACAAGAAACATTTGCTGCGCGTTCACTTGCGGCGCGCGCTGCAAAGTATCGCGGCGGAGTAAGGTTATGTCGGCGCCGACGACAATGCGCAATGTCAGCCACTCGATTCCCCGCCTGGAAGCGCGTGAGAAGGTGACCGGCCGCGCCGAATACGTCCATCATCTGCGGTTGCCGGGCATGCTCTATGCCAAGATCTTCCGCAGCACGCTGCCCCACGCGCGTATCAAGCGCATCGACATTTCGGCGGCGCAGGCGCTCGAAGGCGTTTATCGCGTGGTCACCATCGACGATATTCGCGCCGTCATCCCCAACCCTTATTACGGCCCCGCCTTCCACGATCAGCCGATCCTGGCGGACGGCAAGGTGCGCTTCGCCGGCGAACCGGTCGCTGTTGTTTTGGCGTTCGATCGCCATGTCGCCGAGGAAGCGCTCGGGCTGATCACGGCCGAATACCAAGAACTGCCGGCGGTCTACGACGAAGTGGAGGCGTTGAGCGGTGACGTGCTGGTGCACGACACGCTCAATCCCGCGGCGACGTTTCCCGATCTGCAGCATCTCAAGGGCCGCAGCGGCACCAATGTGGCGCTCGATTATCACCTGCTGCGCGGCGATCCGGAGGCCGGCTTTGCGGCGTCCGACCGCGTGTTCGAGCACACCTTCCGCTCGCAACAGGTGATGCACACGCCGATGGAGCCCTTCGTTACGGTCGCCGAGCCGGGCGACGGGCGGATGACGCTGCATACCGCTTCGCAGAGCCCGTCCTTCGTGCGCATCGAAATTGCGCGGTTGCTGGGCTTGCCGGAAAACCGCGTGCGCGTGCGGGTGCCTTATCTCGGCGGCGGCTTCGGCGGCAAGCTCTACATCAAGCTCGAAGCGATGGCGGCGGCGCTTTCGCTGGTGGTGCAGCGGCCGGTGAAAGTCGCGCTCACCATGGAAGAGCAGTTCTTCATGGTGACGCGCCATCCCTGCACCTTCAAGATCAAGAGCGGGGTCACCAAGGACGGCAAGATTTTGGCACGCCGCTGCGAGGTCGTATGGAACGGCGGCGCCTATGCCGATATCGGACCGCGGGTGACGCAGAAGGCGGGGTTCACCGCGGCCGGGCCTTACGACATCGACAACGTCGCGATCGAGTCTTACGCGGTCTACACCAATCGGCCACCGGCGGGCGCGCTGCGCGGTTTCGGCGCGCCACAGACCGCCTGGGCCTATGAAAGCCACATGGACCTCATCGCCGAGGGCCTCGGCATCGACAAGCTGGCGCTCCGCCGCAAGAACCTGCTGCGCGAAGGGCGGCCGCAGGCAAGCGGCACGCCGCTGCGCGACGCCCCACTCGACAAGGTGCTCGACCATCTCGCCGCGCGCATGGATTGGCAGCGGCCGCTCGAGCGCGGCAACGGCCGCATCCGCCGCGGCCGCGGCATCGCGATCGGCATCAAGGGGATCACCGCGCCGACCACCTCGGTCGCGTTGGTCAATCTATACGGCGACGGGAGCTGCGGGCTCTATATCGGCACCGTCGACATGGGGCAGGGCTCCGACACCGCCATGGCGCAGATCGCGGCCGAGGTGCTCGACCTCGACGCCGCCGCCATCCGGGTGATTCATTCCGACACCGATGTGACTCCTTACGATATGGGCACGCTCGGCTCGCGCTCCACTTTCCATATGGGTACGGCGGTCCGGCTCGCGGCCGAGGAGGCCAAGCGCAAGATCGGCGAACTGGCGCGTGAGCTCGGCCTCCCGGAAGGCAGCAATCTGCCGCTCGCCGAGATGCTCCGCCGCAAATACGGCATGCAGGCGGGCAACATCATCGGAACCGGCAGCTTCATTCCGGCGTATGAAAAGCCCGACCCGAAGACCGGACAGTCGCGACAGGCGACGCCGTTCTGGGGCGTCGGGGCTGCTGGCGCCGAAGTCGAGGTCGACATCGAGACCGGCCATTACACCGTGACCAAGCTCGTGAACGTGGCCGACGCCGGCGTCGCCATTAATCCGAAGCTGCTGCGTCTGCAGCTTTCGGGCGCCGCCATCATGCAGCTCGGCTTCACCACCACGGAAGACATGGCGTTCCGCGACGGCCAGCTCACCAACGGCTCGCTCGCGGACTACAAGATTCCGACGCTGCTCGACATGCCGGCCGAGTTTATCAACGAATACGTCGAATCGCGGCAGACCGATGGTCCGTTCGGCGCCAAGGGGGCCGGCGAGAGCACCACGATCGCGCTCTCGCCCGCCATCGGCAACGCACTGGCCGACGCCATCGGCGTGCGCTTGACCGATTGCCGCTGACACCGGAGAAGATATTCAACGCGCTGATGGAGGCGAAGGGCACGCCCCTCGCCAAAGAGTGAAACGATGAGCGCGCGCACCATCCGCTTCACCCTGAACGGCGCACCGGTTTCCGCCCAGGTGATGCCGCATGAGACGCTGATCGACGTGCTGCAATATCATTTCGATCTGCGCGGCGCGCGTGAAAGCTGCGGGCAGGGACTATGCGGCTGCTGCACCGTCTATGTGGACTCCCAGGCCGTTTCGAGTTGTCTCTATCTTGCGGTGTTCGCCGACTGCACGCGGGTCGAAACGATCGAGGGGCTGGCGTCCGGGGATAAGCTCGACCCGGTGCAGGAGGCCTTCATCGAGGCCTCCGCCTTTCAGTGCGGCTTCTGCACGCCCGGCTTTGTCATGATGGTAAAGCAGCTTCTCGATGAGCATCCCAACCCGAGCGACGACGATATCCGTCACTATCTCATCGGCAATCTGTGCCGCTGCTCGGCCTACCCGGAGATCGTCGAGGCGGTGAAGCTCGCAGCCGCCCGCCGCGCCCAAGCTGCGGGCAAGGTCTGACGCATCTCTTCGTCGCGGCCGTAACGACGAAGATCGCTCAGCGGGTGCGCGCGATGAACCGGCTGCGGACGTCGATGTCGGTGTGCCAGACCTTGCGGTGCGCTTCGAGCATGAAGGGCAGCGCGCGCTTGCGCAATTCGACGAGCTGGTCGTAGTCCTCGATGAAGTGACGCATCAGATCGGCGACCTCGCGCCGCAGCGCATCTTCGTCGATCGAGATCACCTTGCGCTCCTTGATGACCGGACGCCCGTTGACGATGACGGTATTCACGCCGCGCCCCGTTTCCGTATAGACGAGCTGACGCGCCGCGCTGTTGTAGGGCAGGTAGCTCGCGTCCTTCAGGTCGATCAGCACCATGTCCGCCTTGTAGCCCGGACGCAGCGCGCCGAGCTTGTCGGCCAGTCCGGCGGTGCGCGCATTGCCCAACGTGGCGTGGCGCAGGGCCTCGTGGGCAAGGCTGGGACCCGGCTCCGGTTCGCTCACCGCCGCGAAAAGGCAGAACAGCTTCATGGCCTGGAATACGCTCTGCACGTCGCTGCCGCTGCAGTTGTCGCAGCCGAGCCCCAGCCGTACGCCCGTGTCGCGCAGGTCGCACACCGGCGCCACGCCGCTCTTCAGTTTCAGATTGCTGAGATGGTTGAGCACGATGCCGGCATCGGCCGCCGCCATGCGCTCCATCTCCGGGCGCGAGATCCACACGCTATGCACGATATTGAGCTTGGGGCCAAGCAGCCCGGTGCTGTCGAGATAATCGATCAGCGAGCCGCCATGCTGTGGGAAGCGGTCGCGTGCGATCAGTACCTGGTTGCGTGTTTCGTAGACGTGCGTGTAGACGCACAGATCGTGATTGTGGGCGAGCTCGGCGCAGCCTTCCAGCATCTTCGGCGTGCAACGCTGCGGCGCGAACGGCGCGACCGCCCAATGCAAGGTGTCGGTGTCGCGGTTGCGGCGGAATTGGGCGTCGAGAAAATCCAGTTGATCGCGTGCCGGCAAGGCGCGCGTGCCCATCATCTCCTGCACGTCTGGCGGCAGATCGTCCTTGTAGCGCATCATGGCGACGGTCGGCAGGTCCGCGACCATGGGCGAGAACACCACGCGGATACCGATGTCACGATAGGCCGCGAGCACCACGTCGAGATAATCCTCGCTGAACGGCACGAGACCGAGCATGTCCTGCACCGTGGTGATGCCGGCGCGCAACGATTCGAGCGCGCCGACCAGGGTGCGCGCCCGTACTTCCTCCTTGCTGCGATTGCCGCCCATCGGCACCGTGTAGAGCAGCCACATCTCGAGCGGCAATTCCTCGAACAGACCGCGGCAAAGCGTGTCGTGCGAATGGTAATGCGCGTTGATGAGGCCGGGGATGACGATGTGGCCGGCAGCGTCGATGACGTCGGTGGTCGACGGATCGAAGCGGTCGATTTTCGATTCGATCGCCGCGATGTCGCCGCCCTCGATCAGAATGTCGGCGGTGCGCGGCTTATGAACATCGCCGTCGTGGTCGTAGACTTGGCCGCCTTTGATCAGCAACTGGTGCGCTTGGGCCATCGAAGTTCCTTACTCCCGGTGCTTGCGAATAGGCCGGCTCGGAGCGCGCGCGTTTTCGGACGGCGCAAGGGTATCGGCCGCAATGCTACTGTTGCGTCCTCGCCGTCGCAACGGTCGGCAAGATGCCGCGTTGCTTGGTGGCTGACAAACGCCATGGATGCGCCGCATGCCTACTCCCGCAGGGCGCGGGCTGGACCTGTTCCAACCCCGAATGATAACGTCCTAAAGTTAGTATCTTCCAACCGCGCGTTGGGCCACCAGGCTGGGCTCGAAATCTCTCGATGAAGGCACCTAACTTTCGCTATGTGCGCGCACGATCGCTCGACCACGCCTATAGAGTGTTGAGCGAACATGGCGGCGATGCGCTTCCTGTGGCGGGCGGACAGAGCCTGCTCGCGGGTCTCAACATGCGGGTATCGTCGCCGCAGGTGCTGGTCGATATCGGTGATCTGCCGGAGCTGGCGGCCTCGTCCGACGACGAGAGCGAAATTCGGCTGGGCGCGCTGACGCGCCACGTCGATGTGCTCAATTCGCCGCTGTTGCAGAAACGGCTGCCGCTGTTGCCGCACGCGGTCGCCCACGTCGGACACGCCGCCATTCGCAACCGCGGCACGCTGGGTGGCAGCCTCGCCTACGCCGACCCGGCCGCCGAACTGCCGGCCTGCGTGGTGGCGCTCGACGCGACGATCGTCGTCGGTTCGCTTGCGGGCGAGCGCGAGGTCAAGGCGAGCGATTTCTTCACCGGACTGATGGAGACGGCGCTGCGGCCGGGCGAGCTTATCCTTGCCGTGCGCTTTCCGGTGCCGGCGCCGGGCATGCGCTTTGCATTCGGCGAGTTCGCGCGCCGGCACGGCGATTTCGCGGTGGTGGGATTGGCCGCAACCGCGGTCGTCGAGGCGAGCAAGGTCGCGCACGCACGCATTGTCTATTTCGGCTGCGTCGAACGCGCCAAGGTGGCGGAAGGCGTGTCGGCGGCGTTGACCAATGCGGTACTGCCGATTGCCGATGATGGCGCGGTTCTCGAAGCCGTGCACACCGATCTCGATCCCGACGACACGCCGGGCTGGCGGGCGGAGACCAAGCTGCGCCTCGCGACCGTGCTGACTCGCCGTGCGCTCGACGAACTCTCACGCGAAAAGGCGGCCGCATGACCGACGCCGACCTCGCCGGCCTCGAGTATCTCGAGATCGAAACCACCATCAACGGCAAGACCGTGAAGGCGCGCGTCAGGGCGCGCCAGCATCTTGCCGATTTCCTGCGTCATGAGCTCGAGCTGACCGGCACGCATCTCGGCTGCGAGCACGGCGCCTGCGGCGCCTGCACGGTGATGATCGATGGACGGACGGCGCGCGGCTGCCTGGTGCTGGCCGCGCAAGTCGACGGCAAGACGGTCGAGACCATCGAAGGTCTTTCGGCGAGCCGCGCCTTGGCCGAGCTGCAGAAGGCCTTTCTCGCCAAGAACGCGGCGCAGTGCGGTTTCTGCACGTCGGGCATGCTGCTCACGGCCTACGAACTGGTCTCGCAGGGCCGTCCGGCGAGCCGCGAGCGACATTCGCGAGTACATCTCCGGCAATATGTGCCGCTGCACCGGCTACCACGCCATTGTCGATGCCATCGCCTCGGTCATCGAAGCAAAGTCAGGCGAGGGGGCGTGATGACAGATATCCGCAAGGAAGGCTCGACGGCAGCCATCGGCGCCGGCGTTCCGCGGCGCGAGCTCTCGCGGCTGATGAGCGGCAAAGGGCGCTATATCGACGACATCAAATTGCCGCGTATGCTTCACTTGGCATTCTTGCGCAGCCCGCATCCGCATGCCCGCATCAAGGCGATCGACACCGCAGAGGCGGCGCACGCACCGGGTGTGGAAGCGGTGCTGACGGCCGTTGAACTCAATCCCATGAGCAAGCCGTTGATTGGAGTCGCGCAGCACCGTCCCGGCCATCGCTCGGCCCCGCAGTCGTTGCTGGCCGGCGACCGCGCGGTCTGGCAGGGCCAGCCGGTCGCGGCGGTGGTCGCCTCGACGCGTGCGGAAGCCGAAGACGCGGCCGAGCTCATTGCGGTCGAATGGGAAGAATTGCCCGCGGTGATTGGCCCGCTCGATGCGCTCGACAAGAGCAAGGCGGTCGTTCACCCCGAGCTCGGCGATAACATTGCCTTCGACTTCTCGATCGACAAGGGTGATGCCGCCAAGGCCTTCGCCGCGGCCACGACGGTGGTCGAAGGCGACTTCCGTTTCGAGCGCCAGCTTGCGATGACGCTCGAACCGCGCGGGCTGATCGCCGATTTCAATTCCGGCGACGGTACGTTGACGGTCATCCACGGCCATCAGTCGCCATTCCAGATGCAGGACATCTACAGCCAGCATCTTGGCATTCCCGAGCACAAGGTGACCGTGATCGCGCCCGACATCGGCGGCGGCTTCGGTATGAAGCTCAATGTCTACGCCGAGGAACTGGCGGTTGCGGCCGCCAGCGTACGCCTTGGGCGGCCGATCAAGTTCTGCGCCGACCGGCTGGAAGCCTTCCTTTCCGACGCGCATGCGCGCGATCACGTGCTGAGGGCGCGCATGGCGGTGTCGGCCGAGGGCGATATCACCGCCATGGAGGTCGACGATGTCGGCGCCGTCGGGGCGTACGGCATGCCGATGCGCTTCAATGTCGCCGAAGGCATGATGGCGATAACCATGGCGGGCGCGCCGTACAAGTTCGAGGATTACAAAGCGCGTACCCGCAGCGTTTATGTGAACAAGAATTTGGTCGGCATGTATCGCGGCGTCGGCATGCCATTCGCGTGCGTACTGGCCGAGGTGCTGGCTGACCGCGCCGCCAATGCGATCGGAATGGACCCGGTCGAATTCCGCCGCCGCAACTACAGGCCAAAAGAATCGTTTCCCTGCGTGACGCCCGGCGGCCAGAAGATGGACAACGTCTCGTTTCATGAATGCCTCGACAAATTGGTCGCGCGCATCGACTACAAGGGGCTGCGCGCGGAGCAGGCAGCGCTGCGCGCCAAGGGCGTCTATCGCGGCATCGGCATTGCGACGTTTCTGGAACAGACTGCCTATGGGCCGCCCTATTACGGCCCGTCGGGCGCGCGCATTTCGACGCAAGACGGCTGCTCGCTGCGCCTTGATCCCTCGGGCGCAGTGCGCTGCGTCACCAGCATCACCGATCAGGGGCAGGGTACGCTGACCGGCATCGCGCAGATCGTGGCGGACAGTGTCGGCGTCGCCTACGACGATGTCGCCATTATCGCCGGCGACAGCTCGATCTCGCCTTACGGCGGCGGCGCCTGGGCCTCGCGTGGCATGACCGTCGGCGGCGAGGCAGCCTTGGGGGCCGGCGCCAAGCTGAAAGCCAATATCCTCGACCTCGCCGCGGCGATCACGCAAACACCCGCTGACGACCTCGACGTGGTCAACGGGCAGGTGATCAACAAGAAAACGGCGATGACCGTTATCAGCATCGCGGACGTCGCGAAGATCGGCTACTTCCGCCAGGACACGCTGCCGCCGGACTTCGACGTACAGCTTTCGGTCAGCCACAGTTTCGTCGCCAACGATCAGATGTGCTACCTCGCGAACGGCGTGCAGGCGAGCTATGTCGAGATCGATCGCGACAGCGGCTTCATCAAGATGCTCGGGCAATGGGCGGTTGATGACTGCGGACGCATCATCAACCCGTTGCTGGTCGACGAACAGGTGCGTGGCGGCATCGCCCAAGGCATCGGTGCCGTGCTATTCGAGGAGTGCATGTATAGCCCCGAGGGCTATCTGCAAAACGGCACGCTGGTCGACTATCTCGTGCCGATGGCGGGCGACCTCCCGGACATATTCGTCGAGCATGTCGAGTCGCCAGAGGCGAGCACCGCGCTCGGCGCCAAGGGTGTCGGCGAGGCCGGTCTGATCGGGGCAATGGGCGCCGTCTGGGTGGCGGTCAACGACGCCCTCGCGCCGTTTGGCGCGGTCATCACCCACCAGCCGTTTACGCCGGAACGCGTTTTGGACGCGATCGCGCGCGGCCAGCGCCGGCCCTAGCACGAGTTTTAAGACGGTACCCGAGGAGCGGTATCTGGCATCATTCAGGGCCGGTTCGTCGCCGGGGGCCAGGCTTACGGGCGGAATGGCGGGTTGATCTGGAGATTCCTATTGTTCTAATAATAGTAAGACCTTATGATGCCGCCGTCGGTTCCGATCGGTGTCATTGCAATCCTTCCGTGTGTGCGGAAGATGTGGAAGATTAGCTCAAAGTTTCATCCCGATGAGTCTCTCCATTCAGCCTGAGATCGTCGACCGATCGCGCCGACGGGCCGCCATCGAGCGGCTTCGTAAGGTTCACGGCCTGCTGCCCACTTTGAGTGAACTTGCCAGCCCCGAGACGATCGACGCCAAGAATGTGTCTGGCCTCGCGCAGGTGGATCCCGACGCGGCCGACGTAGGGAATTTGTGGCGGGTGCACTGGTTCAATGGTTCAAGTCGCAACGGCCTGACGGACGTGCCGGGGCACCTGGTGCTGCCGCCCGAACTGACCGGCGTGAAGGCGCCGGTGGTGGTCTTGCTCGGCTGCCGGTTTCCGATGATCGGCGCACACAAGGTGCTGGCGGCCTACGGCTGCCTGGTTCCGCGCCTGGTCACCGGTCAATTCGATCCATCGCACGACCGCGCTGTGTGGCCGTCGACGGGGAACTATTGCCGCGGCGGCGTCGCCATTTCTCGCATTCTCGGATGCCGAGGCGTCGCCGTGCTCCCCGCCGGCATGAGCCGCGAGCGCTTCGACTGGCTGCAGCACTGGGTGGCCGATCCGGCGGACATCATCCGCACGCCCGGCACCGAGAGCAATGTCAAGGAAATCTACGACAAGTGCGCGGAGCTTTCGCGCGACAAGCAGAACGTAATCCTCAATCAGTTTTCCGAATTCTCCAATTACCTCATCCATTATCACTGCACCGGGCATGCGTTCGATCGCGTGTTCAGCCAATTGCAGTCGGCGCATAAGGACTATCGGCTTGCCGCGTTCGTTTCCGCGACCGGATCGGCCGGGACCATCGCTGCCGGCGATTATCTCAAGAAGCTGCACAACACGAAAATCGCCGCGGTCGAAGCGGCCGAATGCCCGACCATGCTCTGCAACGGCTATGGCGAACACAATATCCAGGGCATCGGCGACAAGCACATTCCGTTGATTCACAACGTCATGAACACCGACGTCGTGGTCGGCGTGTCGGATGCGGCGAGCGATTCTCTGAATCTGCTCTTCGGCAGCCCGCAAGGCCGCGACTACTTGACCGGCCGGCGCAAGCTCGATCCCGAGATTGTCCGCCAGTTCGAATATGTCGGCATTTCGGGATTGGCGAACATCGTCGCGGCGATCAAGCTCGCCAAGCACCTCGATTACGGCCCGAACGACGTCGTGATGACGGTAGCGACCGACAGTGCCGCGCTTTACGGCAGCGAGCGCGACGCATTTCTCGCGCGCCGCTATCCCGACGGCTTTGATGAAGTCAATGCCGGAGAGATTTTTGGGCGTCACATCGAGGGCATCGCCGACGATCTCGTGCTTGAGCTGCGCCATACGGACCGCAAACGCATCTTCAACCTCGGCTATTACACCTGGGTCGAGCAGCAGGGCGTTTCGGTCGAGGATTTCGACAGCCGCCGGAGCCAGAGTTTCTGGCAGGGGCTCGTCGACACCATCCCGGCTTGGGACCGGATGATCAAAGACTTCAATGCCGAGGTCTGGGACAAGGCAGCATGAGCTCCGTTCCTTCCTACAGCGAATTGCGCAAGGGCATTAAGCAACGCGACCGCAGCCTGCGAGAGAAGGTGGTCTCGCTCGACGAAGCCGCGTCGTTCGTGCGGGACGGCGACTCCGTCGGCATCGGCGGCAGCACCATGTCGCGCACGCCTATGGGATTGATCTGGGCGCTCATCCGCGCCAAGCGCAAGAATCTCGTCTGCTCGCGCTGCATTGTGTCGAGCGACGGCGATCTGTTGTTTGGCGCCGGCGTCAGCGATCACATCATCACCAGTTGGTTCAGCCAGGGCATCCTGTGGGGCGTCTCCAAGGTGATGCGCCATTACGTGGAAACGGGCAAAGCGCGTTTCGACGAGTGGAGCCATCTCGCCATGGGGATGCGCTTTCGCGCCGGCGCCATGGGGGTGCCGTTCGTTCCGATCCGCTCGATGCTGGGCTCCGACGTCGTGCGCCAGCAGCCCGAAGCGAAGGAAATGATTTGTCCTTATACGAACGAGAAGCTGCTGCTCGTTCCGGCGCTCAATCCCGACGTCGCCTTGATTCACGTGCAGCGTTGCGATTCTTACGGCAACGCCCAGATCGACGGCCTGCAATTCATGGACGTCGATCTCGCGATGGCGGCCAACAAGGTCGTCATGACCACCGAACGTATCGTATCGAACGATCAGATCCGGCGCGCGCCCGACCAGACCAAAATTCCCTTCTTTGCTGTCGATGCCGTGGTGGAACTGCCGTTCGGCTGCGCGCCGCACGAATGTTACGGCGTCTATGAACCGATGATGCGGCACATGGAAAGCTACGTGGCCAAGGTGAACGAGGATCCTGTCAAGGGAATGCAGGAATATCTCGATGAATTCGTCTTTGGCCCCACGTCATGGACCGATTTCCTGGACCGCATCGGCCTCGGTGAAGTGCTCGCCGCCGCGCGCGACGGAAGGGCAATCTATGACGCTTAAGTCCGCCTACACGGCGAGAGAGCTGCTCGCCATTCTTAGCGCGCGCCATCTCGAGGATGGCCAGGTGGTGTTCGCCGGTGTCGGCATTCCGCTGCTGGCCGCCACGCTTGCCCAGCGCTTGCATTGTCCGGGCTTGACCATCCTGTTCGAAGGCGGCGTCATCGGCGCCTTCATCGAGCCCGGCAAGCTGCCGCCTTCGACCAACGACCAGCGTTGCACGATCCGCGCCAACATGGTGCTGGGCAGCGCTGAGGTGCTGCTGCTGCTGCAACGCGGCTACGTCGACGTCGGTTTCATGGGCGGCGCGCAGATCGATCAGTACGGCAACCTCAACAGTTCGATTATCGGCGACCCGGCCAATCCAAAGACGCGCCTGCCGGGGACCGGCGGCGGCAACGACATTTCCAGTCTCACCAACATGATCGTGGCGATGAAGCACGAAAAGAGACGCTTCGTCGAGAACGTCGACTTCATCACCAGCCCCGGTTGGCTAAAGGGGCAAAAGACGCGCGAAGACAGCGGGCTGCTGGCCGGCGGAACGTATCGCGTGGTGACCGATCTCGCGGTTTTCGGATTCGACGAGAGGACGCGGCGGCTCAAGCCGCTGGCGCTTAATCCGGGGGTGACCCGTGAGCAGGTGCAGGAGAACACCGGCTTCGCGCTCGAGTTTGATCACGACACCGGCGTGACCGAGCCGCCCACCGAGCGCGAATTGTCCGTGTTGCGGATGCTCGACCCGGATCGTCTTTACATTGCCTGAATAGGCTTCGTTAGACCGGTTGACCAAAAAGGGAAAATCGAAATGACTTCCTTGCGTGGAACCTTCGGCATTGCCGCTCGCAATTTCACCGCTTATCCGGAAATGCCGGACGTTCAGGCGCTCGTCGAATACGGCGTCAAGATGGAAGAGATGGGCTTCGACTCGTTGTGGGTGTGGGACCACATCTTGCTCGGCGTCGAACCCAATTTCCCGATCATCGAATCGCTGACACTGCTGACCGCGATTGCCGCACGCACCAAGAAGATCAAGCTGGGCACCGGCATTTTGGTGCTGCCGTTACGCAATCCCGTCTTGCTCGCCAAGGAACTGTCGAGCATGGACCTGCTGTCGAACGGCCGCCTGCTGATGGGCATGGCTTCCGGCTGGTATCGGCGCGAGTTCGACGCCCTCGGCGTCCCGTTCGAAAAGCGCGGCAAGATCATGGACGAGAACCTCGACATCATGACGCGGTTCTGGACCGAGGACATGGTCAAGGGCCAGTTCACCTACCACAAGATTCCGGCCGGCGTGATGTATCCAAAGCCGGTGCAGAAGCCGCGTCCGCCGATTCTGATCGGCGGTTACGTCGACCGCGTCCTCAAGCGTGCCGCCGTCAGTGGCGACGGCTGGCTCACCTATTTCTACCGCCCGGAAGACTTTACGAAATCGTGGGCCAAGATTCGCAATTTTGCCGAGGAAGCCGGCAAAGACCCCGACAGCCTGCTCAATGCGGCGCAACTGCCGATCCGCGTCGGCAAATCGCGCGCTGCGGTCGAAAGCGACATGATGGACTGGCTCGGCAAGGAGTGGGACTACGCCTCTTGGAGCGACTCGACCAAGGACAGCGCTATCCTCGGCACCGTCGACGAGTGTGTCGAGCAACTGAAGGCGCATCTCGCCGCGGGCGTGCAAAAGCTGATCTTCGTGCCCTATCGCTATGAAATGGAGCAGATCGAAATCATCGCTCGTGAGATCATCCCGCGGCTCAAAAGCGCATGATCTGAGCGGCGGATGTCCGGCGCTGAGAAAGCCGGTCCGCGCCTGAATGTCGAACTCGGAGGAAAGCAATCTCGCGCCGGCCCGCCATGCGGCTGTCGGCAACAGGTTGCACCGTCCCGTGGAGAAATCGGTCGTCTTCTTTGCGCAACGCGGAGGACCGAGCCATGCTTCGCCATGGCGCTGCTTTCGGCACCTAAAAGCCCTGCTTAAAAATTGTGCCTATTTCTAGATTGATAGAAACAGCCACGGGTTGTAACGTGCTCGGCGCAAGCAGCGCACCGCGCAAGATTGTGGACGCTGTTTGGGCTCGGGCTTGAGGGGGCCGCCCCAGACTGGTAGTTAGGAAGGTGTTCCTGTCGGCGGGCCGCCGGGAATGCTACAGTCAACTTCAAGCGGACCCGATTCGATGAGGGGTCGTTTCGTCGATGTGTTGCATCCGCTGCAACCAAACCGGGATCGATGAAAATCCGATAACGTGCCGATAGGTCTATCGGTATTTTGTCGGAATAGCAGTCGAAGGGACCATGTCTGAACTGGCAAGAGTTTACGATCGCAGCCGCGTTCCGCTGTACATCCAGGTTGCCTCCGTCATGCGACGGCGGATCGAAACCAAGCAGTGGCGGCCCGGGCAGAAGATTTCAACGCTGATCGAATTGGAGCGTGAATTCGAGGTGGCGCGCGTCACGGTACGGCAGGCCATCGACATTCTGCGCGAAGAGGGCCTTCTGATTTCGCAGCAGGGCCGCGGCACGTTCGTCGCCAACAAGACCGTTTCCCGCCATTGGTTCAAGCTGGCTACGAATTGGGATGTGCTCATCGAGCCGATCAAGGATAACGTACCGAAGCGCATTAAGGTCGATAATCCGCCGCCATTTCCGGCGTTGCGCGACGATGAAGGCAATCTGGCCTCCAAGTACGTTTTCCTGCGCACACTGCAATTCAAGGACGGCGAGCCCTATGGCCTCGTCAGCGTGCATCTTGCCGACGAGATCTTTCAGCGCGATCCCGAGGCGTTTCGCCAACATCCGGCTTTGTCGGTGCTGGCTGGAATGAAAGACGTTGCGATCGTGCACGCGCACCAGACCGTGGTGATCGGCAGCGCCGATCCGACGACCGCCGATTTGTTGCGCATCGCGCTCGGGGCGCCGACGGCGGAGTGCCGTTGTGCGGTGATCGACGACAGGGGCATCGCCATCTACGCCGCCGATATCATTTATCGCAGCGACGCCATTCAGTTGCACATCGACTTGCTGGCCAACTCACGGACGTCGTCACCCGCGCGCCAGCGCACCCGCGTCGCCAAGGACGCAAGCCGCGGGTCGGGCCGCAATGCCGGCCGGCGGCCTTCGCGGTTGCAATTGATATCATCCCAAGATTAGGATCATAGAACCTCTGGGGGAGTGGGCGGTTGCCGGGGTATGCGAGACCCCGGCAACTGGTTCGCGCGTATGGGTTGATCGGACGGAGCCGCTGTCGCCGCTCTGCGCCGCTTCGGTTTTGATGCTCGCAATTTGACTGAGTGGAAGGATAACCAGATGGCCAACGACCGGAAGAAGATCGTCGAGACGATCGATGCCAATCGCGACAAGGCGATCAAGTTTCTTCAGGAGATGGTCGCCATTCCGAGCGTGACCGGTGACGAGGGCAAGATCCAAGCCTTCCTGGCCGACTATATGAAGAAACTGGGGCTCAACGTCGACATGTGGGAGTCGAACTGGGATGAATTGAAAAAGCATCCCGGCTACATCCCCGTCGAGCGCGGTTACGAAGGCCGCCCCAACATCGTCGCGACCTGGAAGGGCGGCGGCGGCGGCAAGTCGCTGCTCTTGAATGGCCACACGGACGTGATCCCGGTCGGGAATGGCGAGGGGTGGAGCGATAATCCCTGGTCGGCCAAGATCAAGGAGGGGCGCATCTACGGCCGCGGCTCCTGCGACATGAAGAGCGGCGTCGCCAGCCACATCCTCGCGGTCGAGTTCCTCAAGCAAGCAGGCGTCAAGCTCAAGGGCGACGTGCTGATCAATGTGGTGATCGACGAGGAGGTCAGCGGCCACGGCACCCTCGACACGGTTATCCGCGGCTACCACGCCGACGCCGGCATTTCAGGCGAGACCAGCGAGCTGGCGGTGCAGCCAGCCTGCATCGGCCGCATCTGGTTCGAGATCGAGATTCAAGGCAAGCCCGCCGGCATTCAGCGGCGCTACCAGGGCGTCAGCGGCATCGAGCTCGGCTACAAGATCACCAAGGCCGTGGAAGCGCTCGAGGCCAAGCGCGTCGCGACCGTCAAGCATCCGCTTTATCCGAAGCCGATCGACGCGCTGCCTTGCATGATCGGCGCCTTTCATGCCGGCAGTTTCCCGAGCTCGTTTCCCGCCACCTGCCTGCTCAAGGGCAGCATGGCGACCGTGCCGGGCGAGGACCATGAGGGCGTCAAACAGAGCCTGGTCGACCAGGTGGCGCAGGCCGCGGCCGCCGATCCCTGGATGAAGGATCATCCGCCGAAGGTTCGTTTTGTCGGTTACGACGCGCAAGCCTCGGAGATCCCTCAGGACCACCCGATCGTCACGACCTTGACCAAGAATTACACCGAGGTCACCGGCCGGCAGCCGGAGATCAGCGGCCGCCAGGGCGCCGCGGATACGCGCTTCCTCAATCTCTATGGTCACACGCCCACCGTGATCTTCGGGCCGGGCTCGACCGCCGTGATGCACGCCGACGACGAATATGTGTCGATCGACGACTACATCGCCGCCATCAAAGTGATGGCGCTCAGTCTTTATGACTGGTGCGGGGCGGCGGCCGAGTGACAGCGTAAGGGCTGCAAGGCTGCATCGCGCCAGCCGGCGCGATGCCGTTAACGCGCGCACTCCGTGTGGGAATGGGCGCACGGCATGATCCAGCCGGGTGGGCAGCGCATGGTGGGCAGCGTTGCGGCCTTCACGCTTGTCACCCCGCGCGTCAACTGTCATTCTTGTAACCAACGTCCGCTCGATCGAACGAAGCGCGGCGCTTAACGACATTCAGCATAGCTGAAGCGGGGAGGCATCCAACATGACGTCGTATTTTTCAAAATTCGCTCGGGTCGGTCTTGTCGTTGCTTTCGCCGCGGCGTCCGCAATTTTCGGCGTTCGGAACGCCGCCGCGCAACAAACGGTGCGGATCGCATTGCCCACCAAGACCTACTATCCGACCATCATCTCCGAAATGGCCGTGCGCAAGAAGCTGTTCGAGAAGGAAGGGCTGAAAGCGGAACTGACCATCTATCGCGGCGGCGCCGAAGCCTTCGAGGCGGTCGCCGCCGGTGCCGCCGACATCACGGTCGGCTCGTGTGCCATCGTTGCCGCCGGCATCAACAAGGGCGTCAAGACCAAGGCGATTGCCGCCACCGCCAACGGCTATAACGGCTGGTATCTGATGGTCAAAACGGATTCGCCGATCAAGAGCGTCGAGGAGCTCAACGGCAAGAAGGTCGGCATCACCTCGGCCGGCTCCGCGACTGATCTGCTCGCGCGTTGGACCATGGCGAGCAAGAAGATCAAGTTCACCACGGTGCCGCTTGGTGGCGGCGGACTGGTGCCGAACCTGCTGACCGGCAACGTCGATGCCATCGTTCTGTATTCGCCGCTCTCCTTCAAGGTCATGCAGTCCAAGAGCGCGCGCGCGTTGATCGACTACGGGTCCGCCGTGCCCGAGCACATCAGCGGTGTCTGGCTCGCGACCGACAAGATGATCAAGGAAAAGCCGGAGGTCATCCAGAAGATCAACAACGCGCTCTACGGTGCGCTGGTGGCGTTGAAGCAGGATCGCGCCGGCGCCATCAAGCTCATCGCCGATGTCGACGAGCTTTCGCCGAAAATCGCGGAAGCCGAGCTCGACGGTGACATCCTCAAGCTCTCGGCCACCGGCGAGATGAAGAAGGAGTGGATCGACCGCTCGCTCGAGCTCGCCAAGCTCATCGGCATGACCAACCTCGCGCCGGCCTCCGAGATCTACACGACCAAGTTCAAGCCGGTGCCCACGCGCCCTTGAGGCAAACCTGACGATGCGTTGGACGACCATCGTCATTGTGCGGCTTGCTCTGCTGGCAGCGGTGCTCGGCGCGTGGGAGATCCTGCCACGCGCCGGCATCGTCAATCCGATCCTGCTGCCGCCGCTGTCGGATGTGCTCGTGGCGTTCGCTCATATCCTCACGCGCGGCGACGTGCGGGAGGCCATTGGGGTCAGCGCGGCGGAAGTCGTGGTCGCCTTCATCATCGCGGTGCCGCTCGGTGGCCTCATCGGCGTGTTGGCGGCGGAGAACGAATATTTCGGCGAAATCTTCCGGCCCATGCTGTTCTACGTTTTCAGCATTCCGAAATCGACCTTTCTGCCGATGTTCATTTTGGTGTTCGGCATCGGCTTTCACGAGAAGGTCGCCTACGCGACGTTCTCGACCCTGTTCATCGTCATCATGAGCGCGACGGCGGCGGTGGAGTCGGTCAAGGCGGACCATGTCCTGGTCGCGCAGTCCTACGGCGCGACCCGTGCCCAGATCATCCGTCGGGTCTACATCCCGAGCATGATGCCGATCATGCTGGAGACGTTGCGCATATCGATGATCTTCAACTTCACCGGTGTCATGATCGCGGAAATGTATGCCTCGCGTACGGGCATCGGCTACATGATCGCGAATTGGGGCGAGAACTTCATGCTCCCACAGCTTTTCGCCGGCGTTATCCTGCTGTCCCTCGTGGCGATGTTCTTCAACGAGGCGGTTCGCTTCCTGGAGGCTCGATGCAGCACGTGGCGCACATGAGCGAATTCCGTCCGCAGACATCGACGCCGGCGGTCGAGGTGCGCGGGTTGAGCCATGTGTATGCGGGGCGCGAGGGTGACGTGCCCGCGCTGTCGAACATCGATCTCACCGTGCCGGCCGGCCGCTTCGTCGTCATCGTCGGTCCGTCCGGATGCGGAAAGACCTCCTTGCTGATGATGATGGCAGGCCTGCGCGCCGCGTCGACCGGCACGATTCTCTGTGACGGCCGGGCGATCACCGGACCCGATCCCACGCGCATCGGCGTCGTGTTCCAGGAGGCAAGTCTCTATCCGTGGCTGACGGCGGTGGAGAACGTCGAGTTTCCTCTCGCGCTGAAACGGGCCCCGCGCGAGGAGCGGCGCAAGCGCGCGGAAGCGATGCTGCGCCTTGTCGGGCTCGAAGGATTCGGCGGGCGCTACCCGCACGAATTGTCGGGTGGCATGAAGCAACGCGTCTCGATCGCGCGCGGCTTGGTGCAGGACCCGCCGGTGCTCTTGATGGACGAGCCCTTTGCCGCGCTCGACGAACAGACCCGGATGACCATGGGCCACGAGCTTTTGCGCATCTGGTCGCAGACCTCGAAGACGGTGGTCTTCATTACCCACAGCCTGACCGAGGCGGTCTATCTCGCCGACGAAGTGATCGTGATGTCGCCGCGGCCGGGCCGCATTCTCGATACAATCGCTGTCGATCTGGCGCGTCCGCGCACCTACGAGATGATGGCGACCGATGTGTTCGGCCAGTTGCGCGAGCGCATCTGGCACCAGATTCGGTCCACGGTGTGAGGTATCCGCCATGAGACGTCCGTCCCCCCGCACCGTGCGTTGGATGATCGGCCTCAGCATCCTGGTTCTGTGGGAGGCCATCCCGCGTCTCGGAATCCTGCCGGAACTGTTCGTGCCGCCGCTGACCAAGACTCTCTATGTGCTCTGGGTCGACCGGGTCATCTACGGCATCGCGCTGCTGGTCACGTTGCGCGAGATCGTCCTGGCCATGCTCATAGCCTGCGGTGCCGGCATTCTGTTCGGCGCCGTTGTCGGCGGCATTGCCTCGCTGCGCGCGCTGATGCTGCCGGTGTTCTCCAGCCTCTATGCAGTGCCGATCGTCATTTTATATCCGGTGTTCACCGCCTGGTTCGGCATCGGGCCGGAATCGAAGATTGCCTTTGCCGGCGTTTACGGCTTCTTTCCGGTGATGCTCTCGACAGCGGCCGGCATCCGCACGATCGACGATCAATATTTGCTGGCGGCGCGTGCCATGGGGGCGTCGTTGCCGCAGCTCATCGCCAGGGTGATCATTCCGGCGTCGATTCCAACCGTGCTCGTGGGCCTGCGGCTGGGCGGCGCCTTGACGATCATCGGCGTGGTCGTCTCCGAGATGCTGACCTCCGCTAACGGGATCGGCTATCTGGTGACGAAGAACCGCACGACCCTCAACAGCCCGGGCGTGTTCGCCGCCATCGTGCTGATCCTCTTCCTGTCCATCATCTACGACATCACGATCCGCGCCATCGAGCGCCGCACGCTGGTCTGGCAAACGGCCGGGCGCAACCGTGGTATGTCGGCGCCGACGCGTGCGAACGCGGTCGCGGCGGCCGCATAAACATCTCGCTGGAGGCGAAGATGCCGGAGAAATTGATCCCGACCACGGTTGTCGGCAGCTATCCGCAACCGGACTGGCTGGTGGATCGGGAGATGTTGTCGAAGGTGGTGCCGCGGGTCCGCATGAAGGAGATGTGGCGCGTCCAGCCGCCGTGGCTGGAGCAGGCACAGGACGACGCCACCATAGTCGCCATCCGCGACATGGAGCGCGCCGGCATCGATGTCATCACCGATGGTGAGATTCGCCGGGAAAGCTATTCGAACCGTTTCGCGACCGCACTCGAAGGCATCGATTTCGAACACCCCGGTTACGTCAAGGCGCGCTCGGGCGAACGCGTGCCGGTGCCGCGCGTGGTCGGCAAGGTCCGCCGGCCCGGACCGGTGGAAGTGCGCGACATGGAGTTCCTGCGCCGCAACACCGATCTTCCGGCCAAGATCACGCTGCCTGGCCCGTTCACCATGAGCCAGCAGGCGCAAGACGAGTACTACAAGGACGCCGAGGCATTGGCCATGGATATGGCCGCCGCGGTCAACGAGGAGATCCACGCGCTGGTCGGGGTCGGCGCCGACGTCATTCAGCTCGACGAGCCGTGGGTGCGCAACGATCCGGTAGCCGCGCGCCGATATGCCATCAAGGCGATCAATCGCGCCCTGCAGGGTGTTACGGTCCCGACCGTGGTGCATCTCTGCTTCGGTTATGCCGCGGTCGTTCCCGGCGAGACCAAGCCGCACGGCTACGCCTTTCTTGCCGAGCTTGCCGACACCGTGGCCGGGACGATCTCGATCGAGAGCGCGCAGCCGAAGATCGATCTTGGCGTGCTCGCCGACCTGGCGCCGAAGAAGATCATGCTCGGCGTGCTCGATCTGTCCGACCTGAATGTGGAGTCGCCGCTAACCGTCGCGGAGCGGCTGCGGCGCGGGCTGGAATTTGTGCCGGCGGAGAGGCTTGTAGCGGCGCCCGATTGCGGCATGAAATACCTGCCGCGCGAGGTCGCCTTCGGCAAGCTGAAGGCGATGAGCGAAGGCGCGGCCATGGTCCGTCGCGAATTGAACTAACCACGGAGAGATGGTCCATCGGACGATGCGTGAAATTCTAACGAAGTCGCGCGCCGCCCCGTTGGGTCGACGGCAGATCGAGGACCTTGTCGTCGTGGTCCGATTGCATCTGGTCGGCATTGAGCCCGGCGAGGAAGCGCCCGACGACCGCATCGATGAAGATGTCGCGATCGGCGATAACGGGAACTCCGAAGACGTATTTGCGGATCAGGTAATAGATGAAGGTGGAATGCAGGTGCCAGACGATTTCGTGCAGGGCGTCGGTGCGTGAGGGCAGGGTGCCCTTCGGCCCAAGTCGCCGCAGCTCGGCCATGATGATCTTCAGCAGTTCTTCCACGCGGGTCATGACATATCGGCGCGTGAGGTCGTAGCCGGCGAGCCCGGAAAACAGCGAAACGCGGATCCATTCGAAATCGTCGACCGCGTCGAGGTATGACTTGTAGAAGGTGACCAGGCGCGTTTTCATCGGCTGAGAACGGTCGCGCAGCAGACGCTCCCAGCTGTCCGACCAGCGCGCAACATAGACCCGCTGGTAGACGTTCTCGATCAGGTTCTGCTTGGTGCCGAAATAGCGAAAGATCAAGCCGGGCGAGACGCCGAGCCGGTCGGATAGTTCGCGTACCTGCGCCTCGAAGCCGTGTTCGGCGAAGTAGGCGACTGCTTCGTCCAGAATCATGGCCGCGCGTGCGTCCGGATCGAGCCGGACGCGTTGACGCTGCTGCCCCCCGTTCGCGGCCGCCTTGCCGGCCTTGAATCGTCCGGCCACGAGCTTGCGCTTCTTCGAAGCGGCCCTGCTCTTGCGGGCCTTGGGCCGGCCGGTCCGGCTGGTCTTGCTGCGGCGCACACGCTGTTTCGTCACGAAATTCCCCAATTTCCCGCCGTCCTCGCGCGCCTTGCTGCGGGCGGCGCGAACGTCCCAGCGTTCAATATACACGAAGACCCCGGGGCGCCACGATTGCGGTCGTCGCGCGTGAAATGCTATTGACTACGTGATCAATAATTTATTGAATGATCGTTCAATAACGAAAAGCTGCAAACAGGGAGGTTGTCGGTGGCTTCGGCAAAGAAGATCGTCATTACGTGCGCGGTGACGGGCGCCATTCATACGCCCTCGATGTCGCCCTATCTGCCTATTACGCCTGATGAAATCGTCACCGACGCGATCGCGGCAGCCGAAGCCGGGGCCGCGATTCTCCATCTGCACGCGCGCGATCCCGAAAACGGCAAGGCCGATCAGACGCCGGCCGCGTTCGCGCGCTTTCTGCCGCGCATCAAGCAGCAGACCAACGCGGTCATCAACATCACGACCGGCGGCAGTCCCTATATGAAGGTCGAGGAGCGGGTGCTCCCGGCCGCGACCTTCAAGCCCGAGGTGGCTTCGCTCAACATGGGCTCGATCAATTTCGGGCTCTATCACCTGCTCGACAAGTACAAGGAATTCAAGTTCGACTGGGAGCGTGACCATCTCGAGAACACGCGCGACCTGATCTTCCGGAACAGCTTCAAGGACATCGAATACATTCTGAAGATGTGCTCGGAGAACGGAACTCGCTTCGAGTTCGAGTGCTACGACATCGGGCATCTCTACAATCTCAAGCATTTTCTCGATCGCGGCCTGGTGAAGCCACCGCTGTTCGTTCAGTCGGTATTCGGTTTGCTCGGCGGTATCGGGCCGCACCCCGAAGACGTCATGCACATGCGGCGCACGGCCGATCGGCTGTTCGGTTCGGACTATCGCTGGTCGGTCCTGGGCGCGGGGCGCAATCAGCTGCCGATCGCCGCCATGGCGGCCGCCATGGGCGCCAATCTGCGCGTCGGTCTCGAGGATTCGCTATGGGCGGGCCCGGGCAAGCTCGCGACTTCGAACGCGGATCAGGTGCGCCTGGCCCGCCAGATTGTCGAAGGTCTCGGCCTTGAGCTCGCGACGCCGGACGAGGCGCGGGAAATCCTGCAACTCAAGGGCGGCGACAAGGTCGCTATTTGACCGGATCGGCAAGCGGGGCGGCTTTGTCGCGCAATCAAAGGCATTTGCGACCACAAGAGATCAGCGTGTTCGCGATGAAGGCGGCCTTGCCGGACGATGTGACCGTGGAAGAGATATTCGCGGGCTCGGCGCCGTTCTTCTTCATGTTGTTGATCGCGCTCGCGATCGTTGTTGCCATTCCGCAGATCAGTTTGCTTCTGCCGCGTCTGTTGATCGGCTGAAGCCAATCGAAAACGCCGTACCACATCGAGGAGATCGCACGTGAATATCAAAGTCGGCAAATCCGCCATCGCCGAAGCCTCCAAGAAGCTTTCGAACTGGGGCCGCTGGGGCAAGGACGATCAGATCGGAACGCTCAACCACGTCAGCCCCGAGGACATCGTCAAGGCGGCGAGCCTGATCCGTACCGGCAAGGTGTTTGCGCTCGGCATCCCGCTCGATCGCGGGGGCCCGCAGAACGGCTTGTTCGGCGGACGCTTCAATCCCATCCACCAGATGCTGGCCACCGGCACCGACGCCATCGCCGGCCAGCAGGACTGGAATAAGATTCGCTATGCCGACGATACCCTCATGCTCTGCGTGCAGGGCGCGAGCCACTGGGACGCGCTCGGCCACGTGTTCTACGAGGACAAGGCCTATAACGGTCACGACGCGAAACTCATCGACTCGCGTGGACTCTCGGTGCTGGGCATCGAGCATTCCAAGAACAAGATGGTCGGCCGCGGCGTGCTGCTCGACATTGCCCGCTTTCGCGGCGTGAAATGGATGCAGGACGGTGAAAGCATCAGTAACGATGAGCTCGACAAGTGTGCCAAGGAGCAGAAGGTCGAGATCGGCAAGGGCGACTTCGTCATCGTGCGCACCGGGCAGATGGAGCGCTGCCTCGAAGAGGGCGAGTGGGGCGGTTATGCCGGCGGCGACGCCCCGGGCGTCAAGTTCGAGAACTGCTACTGGTGCCAGGAGAAGGAAGTCGCCGCCATCTGCACGGACACATGGGGTGTGGAGGTGCGGCCGAACGAGACGACCGAAGCCAACCAACCCTGGCATTGGGTAGTGATCCCGGCCATGGGCCTTTGCATGGGCGAGATCTTCTATCTCAAGGAGCTGGCCGAGGACTGCGCCAGCGACAAGGTCTATGAATTCTTCTTCTGCGGCCCGCCGCTGATCATCACCGGCGGGACGGGGTCGCCAATTAATCCCCAGGCGATCAAGTAGGCGACTTGTCGGCGGCGGCGAGCGTCCTCGTTGAGAGAGATGACAGTATGACAAATATAAATGGCGGTCCCTTGGCGGGTAAGACGGCGCTCGTCACCGGAGCCGGGCGCGGCATCGGCCGGGCCTGCGCGCGGGTGCTGGCTGGGGCTGGCGCCCACGTGATCGCGGTTGCCCGCACCGAGAGCGATCTTGACGCACTCCGCGCCGAGGCCGGTGCGGGGATAGAGCCTTGGATTGGGGACGTTCGCGACGACGCCCTGATCGCCCGCATCCGTGCGCTGCCAAGGCTGGATGTTGTGGTCAACAATGCCGGCACCAACAAGCTGCAGCCGCTGCTCGAGGTCGACGACGAGACGCTCGACCTGCTCCTGGACTTGAACGTACGTGCCGCCTTCAAAGTCTCCCAAGCCGCCGCTGCCGCCATGGTGGCGGCCGGCAATGGCGGATCGATCATTCATATTTCTTCTCAGATGGGACACGTCGGCGGCCCGAAGCGCGCGGTCTATGCCATGACCAAGCACGCGATTGAGGGGCTGACCAAAGCCATGGCCATCGAGCTCGGCGAACACAAGATTCGCGTCAACGCGGTGGCGCCAACGGTCGTCGAGACGTCGATGACCGCGCCGTTCTTCAAGGACCCAGCCTATCGGACATTCGCGCTCAGCATGGTTCCGATCAAGGAGATCATGCAGCCCGAGGACGTTGCCGCCGCGGTGCTCTATCTCGCTTCGCCCGGCTCACGCCTTGTGACGGGCACGAGCCTGCGCGTGGACAGCGGCGCGACCGCGCAGTAATCGGGCTTCATGTCTGGCGAAGCAGGGGGGCACGCGAGCCACCCGTTTTATGCGCCCTGAGAGGGGACCGGGCGGGAGCCAATTCGATCGTCGTGTCTTTCTGAAGACCGTGACAAGCTGGAGAACTCCGGCTTAGGATCGAGCTCGGTCGCGCACCGTGAACACATCGGCAAGGATCCTGTCGCCGCGATCTTCGGTCAACCGGCACCAATGTGTTAGTGCCGTTTGGTCGTCTCTGTGCTGCAGCAGCTCGACCACGACCCGCTGACCGGGATCGACATTGCCGCGGAACACCAGGTTGCGCCGGCGCGTGGTCAGGTGCGGCAATCGGGAACGGAAAAAGGCCCATTCAGCGCGATCGACGAATGACTGGAAGCTCGCGCAGTACAAAAACCCCGCACCGTTGAAGTCCTGGTCGGGGCAGGGGTCGATGACGAGCCGGTTGATAACAGTGGCCTGGCTGCGCTCAAACCCGAGGTGAACCCGCCAATTGTTCCCGCGCAGTGCCGCGGTTTCGGTGAGATATCCGGCTGCCTCCGCGTCGATCTCGACGTCCTGCAATGTCGGCACATTGATGCGCGCGATAGTGCGGTTATCGCCTCTTTCAGTGCGGCGGACAAAGGTCGACGTCATGACGACTTCGCCGATTCCCCGTCCCGCAACGGCGAGCCAGTGAAAGCTGGTGAATTGCGTGCGCGACGTCCTCACCAATCTGGAATCGAATTCGAGGACGTCATGTTCCCGCACCGTGTCGAACGCCGCATTCCGAACGGAAATCGCCAGGAAGGCCGCGTAGATCGGTTCGCCCGCCGGATCGCGAAAATCGGGGCTTTCGAGCCCTGCGGCCCGCGCGAGCGAGAGCCAGTGCCGATGGCCGCATTCCTTCAGCAGCCAGGTTTCCGACAGGCCCAGCATGGAGAGATGCGGCATGCCGAGCACCACCGCATCGGGCGCCGGCGCCATGCCGTTCCAGGCAAGCAGCCGTCTGACCTCCTCGGGCGGAAGGACGCTTGTCATGGCGCGCCCTATGTCCCGATCGCCGCTTCGTTGAGCGGCGCCCGGCTGATCTTGACGGGCGTTGCGCCGGCCTGGGCCTTGATGCGCTCCGCCACGTATTCGGCATCGCGCGCGACGCCGGAGAAACGGCCCGAGCCCCAGGTATAGAGCCAGGGCAGACCCAGAAAATAGACCCCGGGCATTGCCGCTACACCGCGCGTGTGCGCCGGCTCGCCACGGCCGTTGAACACCGGCAAGTCGATCCAGCTATGGTCGGCGCGAAAGCCGATGCACCAGACGATCGACTTGATGCCGGCCGCGCGGTAGTCGAGTTCCGAGCGCTCCGTGGGCGGCGCCCACACCGGTAGGTAGCGCGGCTCTTCGGGGGCCGTAATGCCCTGCTTGCCAATGTAGCCATCGATGCTGGTCTTGATGCTCTCGGAAACCTGATCGGCCTGGTCGAGGCATTCGGTGAGATCCTGGTCGAGCAACAGACGATCGTCGCGCACATCCGCCAGTCGGCCGTAAAGCTCCATGCCTTCCAGCGCGCGTTGGCGCAGATCGATGTCGCGCCCGCCGTCGCGACCGGTGACGTAATGGTTGGTCCGGTCGCGCACGCCCTCGCGCAGCGGATGTTCGTGCACCGGCAGGTCGTAATAGCCCATGAGATGCAGCCATTCGACCACGTCCTTGCCGCGATAGCGGCGCGCCACGCGCGGCGCATCGCCGACGCAGAGGTGGACCTTGCGGCCGGCGAGATGCAAGTCCTCGGCGATCTGGCAGCCGGATTGTCCGCTACCCACCACGAGGACCGCGCCTTCCGGCAACTGGTCGGGATTGCGGTAGTCGGAGGAATGTACCTGGAGGATGTCGTCGCCGAGCCGTTCCGCACAACGTGGGATGATGGGAATCTGATAACCGCCGGTGGCGACCACGACCTGGTCGGCAATGTGCAGGCCGTCGCTCGCGTCGAGAAGGAAACCCTCCTGGCCATCGCGCCGCAGGCTACGCACCGCCACGTCTTCGCGCAGCGGCGGCTCGAACGAGGCAATGAAGCCGTCCAGATAGTTGACGATCTCGTCGCGCAGCATGAAGCCGTACGGATCGGGTCCCGAATAGGGAAAGCCCGGCAATTGGCATTGCCAGTTCGGCGTCACCAGGCAGAAAGTGTCCCAGCGCTCCTCGCGCCAGGCAGAACCGGCGCGCTTCTTTTCCAGCACGACGTGATCGATTCCGTAACGCTTGAGATACCAGCTCACCGATAGTCCGGCCTGGCCGCCGCCGATCACGGCGACCGCATGGCGCGCAACAGGCACTGTCTGGGTCATGATGTCGGCTCCAATGCTCATTCCTCGAACAGTTCGACCGCGACACGCGCGTCGGGCAGATTCTTGAAAGCAGCAGCGGCCGCCTCGATGCGGGCAAGTTGGTTCATGGCGCGCGAACAAGGGTAGCCGTACTTCGCCCTCACGCGCTCGCTGGCGATCTCGAGCGCCGTCCGGCTACGCGTGACGAAGTCCGCCAGCGGATAGCTCTCGCCCGCCGCGAAATAGTCCTTCACCACCAGCGACGGCGAATAACAGCTTTCTGCCGAGCCATCGGGCCATCGAATGGAGAAGCGCATCTCAGGCATCGACCGCCTCCCGCAGTTCCCCATAGGCCGCGAGATGCGCCTTCGCCGTCGTCGTCCAGTCGTGACGCGTCGCGACCCGCCGGCCATGATCGATGAGATTGCCGCGACGCGAGGAATCGAGCGCGGCGAGCATGGCGTCGGCGATCGAACCGACGTTGTGCGGATCGCACCACAGCGCGGCATCGTCGCCGACATATTCGGTGAACGGCGCGATGCGCGAGAGCACGACCGGCACGCCGCTCGCCATCGCTTCCAGGACGACCAGCCCGAAACCCTCGCGGATCGACGCAAAGACCAGCGCGCTGGCGGTGCGATAGAGCGCCGGCATCAGCTCTTGCGGCAATGGCCCGGTGCGGACCACGGCATGATCGGGCAATCCGCTCGCGGCCAGCGCGCCGGCGAAGCGCGCCTGATAGGCATTGTGATCGAGCAACGAGGCGCCGCCCGCGATCACCAGACGACACGCCGGGTTGCTGGCACGAACGGTGCTGAACGCCTGGAGAATCCGTAAGGTGTTCTTGCGTTCCTCGACGCCGCCGACCGCTAAGAACACCGGCGCGCCGGGCGGCAGCGCAAGACGCGCCCGCAACACGGCGTCGCTTGCGTCAGGCTCCGGTGAGAAACGGATGGTATCGACGCCATTGCCGACATGGCAGGCGTCGCGACCGAAGCTTTGCGTCAGCCAGCGCTGCCAGAGACGACTGACGACGAACACGCGATCGGCCGCATCGATGGCGCGCGATTGCAGCTCTGAGAGACGGGCGTCCTCGAATTTGTCGACGTGATGGACCGTCCGGGCAAATCCCGCGATCAAGCCGCGTGCCTTCAGCGTCGCCAAAGCATTGGCCGAAATCCCGTCCTGGGCGTGCCAGACATCAATGCGCCGATTGGCGGGGTTTTCGAAATGGCGCAAGTAGTCGGCGACCCGCGTCTCGACCATGGCTGTCGTCTCGCGGCCCACGGGCGATGCCGGAATGCCGAGCGTGCGACACAGCGTGGCGCGAAAGAAGCCCGTGCCGGCGGGATCCGGCGCGTGCACGGTCACGTCGTGGCCGAGCCGGGTGAGGGCGTCGCCGAGCTCGAGGCCGTGCACGACGCCGCCACGCGGATTGGTCGAATGGGTCAGGATGGCGATGCGCAACGGCAAGCTCATGCGAATTCCCCCTGCGGGGCGCAGCCCATGAGCGGCGCTTTCGAAAAGTCCCAGATCGTCTCGCTGCATGGACCGTCGCTGATGACGACGCGCCGATCGGCCGTCACCGCGCCGATGTCGGCCGCGGCGATGCCGCGCGCGGTGAAGCGCTCGACCACCGCCGGCACGTCAGCCGGCCGCACCGCAAGCAAATAGCCGTAGCTCGGGAACGTCTGCAGCCAGCGCTCGATCGCGACGCCGTCTGGCCTCGGCACACGCGTCACGTCGATGCTGGCGCCGACTTTCGAGCACTCCGCCAGCATCATGGCGGTGCCGACAATCCCGCCTTGCGAAATATCCTTGGCCGCCAAGCTAAGACCCGCCTCCGCGATCGCCGGCAGCAGCTCAAGGTCCGCGCGCAGCCGCGCCGGCGGCGCCGTGGTGGCGGCTTCCCAGTTGGAGAACGGCTCGCGGTACTGGCCGCGCAGATCGATCGCCGCGACCAGGCGATCGTCCGGCCTCGCGTCGAACGAGGTGAGTAGGCGCTGCGCGCGGCCGAGCACCGCCACCGAAAGCTGCTCGCGATCGGTGCGGGTATTGGTGTGCCCGCCGACGACGGGAACGCTATAGGCGTCCGACGCCGCCCGCATGCCTTGAAGGATGGGAGACGCCTTCTCGTCTCCCGCGGCCCACACCGCATCGACCACGGCGATCGGCCGGCCGCCCATGGCCGCGACATCGGACAGGTTGACCATCACGCCGCACCACCCCGCGAACCAGGGATCGCCGGCTACGAATTCGTTCATGAAGCCTTCGATGGCGAGCAGCAGATAACCGTCGCCGGCCGGGATCGCGGCGCAGTCGTCGCCGACCGCGACCGGCGCGCTGCCGGACAGGCCGAGCCGTTCGGCGACCGCGGCGATGTCGCGCTTGGCCGCGATGCCGCGGCTCGCACGAAGCGTCGCGGCAAGCTGACCAAGGGCGGCAGTACCAAGCATTCAAGCGGCCTTTCGGGGCAAAGAGAGAAATCCGATTTCGGGATTTGCGATCGGCGGATATTTGGTGAGGTCGGCCTGCATGAAATGGTGTGGCCGGTCGTGGATCATGACCTCGTCGATCGTGTCCCAATGCAGTCGCCGGAACAGCAGCGCGTTCTGGCTCTGCACATGGGCGAAGAACTGCCGGCAGCCGCGCGCATGGGCCGACGAGACCGCCAGGCGAATGAGGGCGGTGCCGAGCGCACCGATACGGCGATAGTCGGTGGCGACCGCGAGCCGTGAGCCCCACCAGGTGCCCGGCTCCGATTCATGGATGCGCACCGTGCCGACAACCTCCTGCGGGACGACCGCATAAGACGAGACGGCGACCAGCGGGATCGCCACGGCGTCGATGTCGTCGCGGTCGTCATCGATGAAAATGCCCTGCTCGGTGCAAAAGACCTGCCGCCGTAAGGCCGCGGCCTCGCGATGCTCCCAAGGGTCGGTGGCGAACTTGACCCGATATTCCGAGGGCAGGAATTGCGGGAACGGCTCAAAGATCATGACGCCACTCCGCGCTCATAAGTCGACAGCGCCGAGCAGGCGCCGCACTTGCCGCAGCCGGCCTTGATGTCGGCGGCCTTTAATCCCGCCGCCCGCAGCATGCCGGCCAGGGGCCCGAGAATCTCATGCATGAAGGCCGCCGACGGCGGCGCATGGCTTTCGAGCGGCGTGCCGGAGATCGGCACGAACGGCACCACGAAGGGATAGACACCGAGTGCGATCAGCTGGGCGCTAGTCTCCAGAATGGCTTCCTGGCTGTCGCCGAGACCCGCGAGGATATAGGTCGACACCTGCCCGCGGCCGAACACGGGCACGGCGGCTGCGAAAGCCTCGAAATAATGCTCGCGCGAAACCTGCGCCTTGCCCGGCATGATGCGCTGGCGCACCTCCGGCGTCACCGCTTCAAGATGCATGCCGAGCGCGTCGATGCCGGCCTCCCGCATGCGGGCGAACCAGGCGTGATCGTCGGGCGGCTCGCATTGCGCCTGGATCGGCAAGTCGACCGCGGCCTTGACCGCGGCGGCGCTCTCGCACAGCACGGCGGCGCCGCGGTCGCGGCCGGGCGGCGTGCCGGTGGTCATGACCATATGCTTGACGCCGTCGAGCTCGGCGGCCGCCTTGGCGACCTCGGCAAGCTGCGCCGGGGTCTTGTGCTCGATGGTGCGGCCGGCCGCCAGCGACTGGCCGATGGCGCAGAACTGGCACGTCTTGGTCCGGCTCTGATAGCGAATGCAGGATTGCAGCACCGTCGTCGCCAGCACGTCGCGGCCGTGCAGCACCGCGATCTTCCAATAAGGAATGCCGTCGGCCGTGACGCCGTCATAGAAACGCGGGCGGGCCGGAAAGCTGACGTCGCCGAGCCTGAAGCCATCGCGGCTGATGGAGCTGCGGCCGAGCGCATCGGGCTTGTCGACCACGTAGGGGCTTTCGAAGGCCGGCGCGGTATGCACCGGCACCATGACGGTCACGCCATCGATGGTGATGGCCTTATGGTCGGACGGGCCCGCGCCGCCGCGGCGGCTTTCGTGGCCGGCTTTCGGATCGACGAGTCTAACCCCGTAGGATTGCAACTCGTTGATCAGCCGCTCGGTCGCCATGGGCTTCGGCATCATCGGCTTCATGGGACGTGCTCCCATTCAATGACTCGCGCTGCGTGCCCAGTCGCGGCGCCGTCTCGATTTCCATCGGTCGGGCGGGGCGGCTGTCGAGCACCAGCTTGAGCAGTTCAGGACGGGCGTAATGGCCGACCGAGTCCATCATCCGCTTGCGCTTGACGATCAGGCTCATGTCGAGGTCGGCGATGAGAATGCCTTCGCCTTCGGTCAGCGGCGGCACCAGGTGCGACCCCTCCGGCGAGACGATGGCGGTCATGCAGCCGCCGCGCAGCGCGCGGCGCAGCTTCTCGTCGGGCGAGATCTTGGCGATCTGCTCCTCGGTCAGCCATCCGGTCGCGTTGACGACGAAGCAGCCGCTTTCGAGCGCGTGATGACGGATGGTGACTTCGATCTGTTCAGCGAAGATCGGACCGACCATCGAGCCCGGAAACTGTGAAACGTGAATCTCTTCATGTTGCGCCATCAGCGCGTAGCGGGCGAGGGGATTGTAATGCTCCCAGCAAGCGAGCGCGCCGACGCGGCCGACCGCCGTGTCGACCACCGCGAGCCCGGAACCGTCGCCCTGTCCCCAGATCATGCGTTCGTGGAAGGTCGGCGTGATCTTGCGGCGCTTGAGGACGATCTGTCCGTCGCTGTCGAAGATAAGTTGCGTGTTGTAGAGCGAACCGTAATCGCGCTCGTTGACGCCGAGCGCGACCACGATGCCGCGGCGCTTGGCCACGGCCGCCACCGCCTCGGTGACCGGACCGGGGACGATCACCGCGTTCTCATAGAGGCGGATATGCTCCGCCCCGGTGAGCACGGGCGGATGAATGAAGGAGAAATACGGATACCAGGGGACGAACGTCTCGGGGAAGACCACGAGACGTGCGCCCTTGTCCGCCGCCTCGTTGAGCGCGGCGAGGACTTTCGACAGCGTGCCATCCGCCGAATCGAGATCGGGCGAGATTTGCACTGCCGCCACGCGGATCAACGTTTTTTCCGCCATGTCGTCCTCCTCCGCGCCAGCGAGGCGCGTTGCGAAGTCACAGCGTCCAGGTATCCAGGATGAATGCGTTGTCGCGACGATGCAGGAGAATGAGATCGAGCACGTCGAGCGGGCTGATCGGGCGAATACCGGGCAACAGCGAAGGCTCGCCGTGGCCGTACAGCATCTGCAACGCGAAACGGCAGGCATAGATCTCGCCGCCTTCGCCCATGAACTTGGTCAGTTGGTTGGCGAAGTTCTGCGCGCCGGGGAACGGCTCGTCGCCGAGTTTGGGAAAGCCGCGCTGCACGCCGAGCGTAACGCCAGGTCCGTATAGCAGCACCGTGGTCTTGAAGCCTTTGCGCAGCAGGCGCAGCGACTGCAGAATATTCACAAGGCCGATCGAACCCTCGAAGGCGACCGTGTGAAACGTCACCAGCGCCTTTTCTCCGGGGTTTGCTTTGACGTCCTCGAAGACCTTCTCTTCGTAATCGACGAATGAATCACCGGTCTTGTGGGCAGGCATGGTGACGGCAGGCATGGTCCACTCCTTGCTGTGCTCAAGAGTTGCCGGCGCCGATGCAACTCGGGCCATGCCGGAGAAATTGCAAACGCCGTGCCAATTGAAAGCATGCCCATGCCTTCATCAATTGCAGTCAATTCGGTTTCTTCTTGCAGTCAATGCTGCTCAGTTCTTGGCGTCGGTTGGGCGTCGCAAATTTTGGATCGCTGAAAAAACAGCCTGTGTATGACGCTTTCAAGAGCAGCCGCACAGTTGCGCAAGAAATCGTTAGCGCCGTACCGCCGCAAAGACGCGACTTCCGCTTGGCCCGCTATTTGCAACAATCTCCAGTCAATTGAAGAGATCGAAACGGCGGGCATGGGAATGACGCAAGGGAACGAAAATGGCTGAGTGGTCGCCAAACTTCTCGAAGCTCGGCAAGCCACGGTATCTGGCGATTGCCGATGCCATCGCCGACGACATTCGCAACGGCCGGCTCGGTCCTTCCGATCGGTTGCCGCCGCAACGCAAGCTCGCCCGCACCCTCAACATCGACTACACCACCGTCGCCCGCGGCTATGTGGAAGCGAGGAAGCGCGGGCTGATCGAGTCGCGCGTGGGGCAGGGAACCTATGTGCGCGCATCCGCCAAGCGGCGGCACGGCCCGATGGCGCGGCGTCCGGAAATCGTCGACCTGTCGATGAACCTGCCGCCGGAGCCCGACGATCCGGAATTGCTCGATCGCATGCAGGATGGCCTCGAGGCGGTCGGCCAGGATCTCATCGCCTTGCTGCGCTACCAGGATTTCGGCGGGGTGGCGGCCGACAAGGAAGCGGCGCTGAAGTGGCTCGGCAAACGGTCGCTGACGCCGCCGCTCGAGCGGCTATTCATTTCGCCCGGCGCGCATCCGGCGCTGCTCGGCATTCTCGGTATCCTCGGCAAGCCCGGCGACGTCATCCTCGCCGAATCCCTGACCTATCCGGGCGTGCGCTCGATAGCGGCACAGCTCGGCATGCAGCTCGTCGGCCTGCCCATGGACGACGACGGCGTCGATGCCGATGCCTTCGCCGATGCCTGCCGGCGCCTTGCGCCCAAGGCGCTCTATCTCAATCCGACGCTGCTCAATCCGACCACCCATACGGTTTCCACTGCTCGGCGCCATGCGATTGCGAATATCGCGCACAAATTCGGCGTGCCGATCGTGGAGGACGACCCCTATGGGTTCCTGCCGGACCCGGGGCCGCCACCGTTCGCCAGCATTGCGCCCGAGCTCACTTGGCACGTGGCGGGCCTGGCCAAATGTCTCGGCGCCGGCCTACGCAACGCCTATGTGGTCGCGCCCGACGTGCGCGCCGGCTGGCTCTTCGCTGCCTCCGTGCGCGCGGCCACGGTGATGGCATCGCCGGTGACCATTGCGCTTGCCACCCGTTGGATCAATGACGGCACGGCGGATGCGATGCTGACGGCGGTGCGCGAGGAATCGATCGAACGGCAGCGACTGCTCGCGACCATTCTACCGAAGGACGCCGTGCAGACTGACCCGGCGGGCTTCCATTTCTGGCTGTCGCTGCCGGGATCGTGGACGCGATCGGCCTTTGTCGGCCACACGCGCGCGACCGGCACCGGCGTCGTCGCCAGCGATGCCTTCGCGATCGCCGGCACGCCGCCCGAGGCGGTCCGCGTCTGCCTCGGCGGGCCGGCCGACCGCGCAGCCGTGCGTCGCGCGCTCGAGTTCATGGCGCACGCCCTGACCGAGTCGCCGACACGCGCCTCCACTTTTCTCTAGCGGGGGCCCCTTTCGGGCGTAGGAGGATCGAATCGATCAATCTGCAAATTGACCCACTCCGATTCTAGCGCCCGGCAAAACTCGGCACGCGCCGCTCGGCCATGGCTTTCACGCCTTCCTTGAAGTCGTCGGTCGCGCGCAGGCGCGTCTGTTCTATCAGCTCGTGCTCGGTGGCGGCGCGCACGCGGTCGGCGATGTCGCCGCGCATGGTGGTGCGCGTCGCGATCAGGCCGAGCGGCGAGTTCTCGGCGATCTCGGCGGCAAGCGTCATGGCCGCGCCGCGCACGTCGTCTTGCGCGACCAGCACGTCGGCAAGGCCCATGGCGTAAGCCTCGTCGCCGCGCACGCGGCGGCTGGTATAGAACATGAGCGCCGCCTTGGTCGGGCCGATCACCGCCGGCAGCGTCACCGTCAGGCCGAAGCCGGGATGGAAACCGAGCCGGGTGAAGTTCGCGCAGAAGCGTGCCTCCGGGCAGGTCACGCGGAAGTCGGCCATCATCGCTAGGCCCAGCCCGCCGCCGACAGCCGCGCCGTGGACGGCGGCAATGATCGGCTTCTTGGTGCGGAACAGCCGGTTGCCTTCGAGGTAGAGATGCTGAACCGCCTGCTGACGGCTTAGTTCGGTTCGCTGCTGGCCACCCTTGTCGAGCGCGGAGCCGTCACCGAAGTCGGCGCCGGCACAAAACGTCTTGCCTTGCGCGGCCAGGACCACGGCGCGGATGTCGCCGTCCTCGTCGAAGGACTCGAAGGCCGAGGCGATGTCCTTGATGAGCGCAATATCGAAGAAATTGTTCGGCGGCCGCCTTATCTCGACCAGGGCGACGTGGTCGTTTTTCTCAATCCCGATATCGCTCATCGAACAAATCCCATGCTATCCGGCCGCCGCATCGTCCTGGGCATTGGCCGCGCGTTTGACGATCAAGGCATCTATCACGGACACGCCCTCGCCTTTGCCGTGCACGATGACGGGATTGAGATCAATCTCGGCAATGTCATCGGCGTGATCGGCGGCGAATTGCGACAGGCGCATCATGAGGTCGGCGAGGGCATCGACATCGGCCTCCGGCATGCCGCGAAAGGCGCTAAGCACGGCCGCCCCCTTGAGCTGCGAGATCAGCATGAGCGCGGCGTCGCGATCGAGCGGCACCGGTGCCAGCGCCACGTCGCCGAGCGCCTCGACCAGCACGCCGCCGAGGCCGACCATGAGCAGCGGGCCCCAGCGCTGATCGTGGTTGATACCGAGAATGACCTCGCGGCCGGACGGCGCCATCGGCTGCACCAGCACGCCGTCGATAACGGCGGTCGGCGCATACCGCTTGGCGGCGGCAAGCACGCGGGCATAGGCAGCCCTTACCACTTCGCCGGTGCAATTCAGCGCCACGCCGCCGGCCTCGGTCTTGTGCAGGATGCCGGCGGACTGCACTTTCAACGCGACCGAACGCCTGGCGGCCGATGCCGCGGCCGCCGCTTCGCTCGCCGACTGCACCAGCGTGCCGGCGTTCTTCGGATCGATGCCATAAGCGGCAAGCAGCGGCCGTGCCTGCCATTCGCACAACACCATACCGGCCTCGGCGAGCTCGGCGCGCACCTTGTCGCGCACCGCCGGCGATATTCGCTCCATCACGGGCGCGCGCGAGCGGCGTTCGCGCAGCGCCCGGTAGTCCGCGAGCACGCGCATGACGTGGGCGCAGCCGCGCGCGCCGGTAAACAGCGGATAGCAGGCCTCGTTGACGATCTCGATGCTGCGCTCCGAGGGCAGTGTATAGGTCCACAGCAACACGGGCTTGTTCGACGTGCTCCTGAGGTCCTTGAGTTTCGGCAGATCCTTTTCGAGAAAGGCCGAGCGGCGGGCAGTGACCACGACCACAACGCCGTCGATCAGCGGCGATTGCGCCACCAGCCGCGCGAACTCGGCGTAGCCGACCTGATGCACGCCTTGCGCGGTGGAATCGACCGGGTTCTGCGAGGTGCCGTAAGAGGGGAGGTGGACGTCGATCCGCTTGCGGGTCTCGTCATCGAGCACCGGCACGTCGAGGCCGGCTGCGGCGCAGGCGTCTGCCATCCACACGCCGGCGCCGCCCGAGGACGTGCAGATGCCAACGCGCTTGCCGGCCGGCAGCCGGTCGCCGCAAGCGAGGAAGCCGACGGCGAGATCGAGCATCTCGTCGAAGTCGCTGCCCTCTATCAAGCCGTAGCGTTCGAAGATCGCGTGATAGGCGCCTTGCGCGCCGGCGAGCGCCGCGGTGTGCGAGGCGACCGCGCGGCTGCCGGGCGCCGATTGCCCGATCTTGGCGACGATCAGCGGCTTGCCGGCCTGCAACGCCTTTTGCGCCACGCGCGTGAATTTTGCCGGTGTCTTCACGTCTTCCAGCAGCAGCAGGAAGACGTCGGTTTCGCCCTCGTCCAACATGTAATCGAGCACGTCGGCGACCTCGAGCGCGGCCTCATTGCCGGTGGTGACGACATGACGGAAGGTCAGGTTTCGGGGCCGCGCGCGGTCGAAGAACGCAAACCCCACGCCGCCGCTTTGTGAGATCACCGATATCCGGCCGCTGCCGAGCGCGCGCGTCGGCTTTATGGCGCCGGCGTTCTTCTCCATCGTGGGGCTGAAGGTCGCGCAGAAGCCTGCCGCAATATTGGCAATGCCCTCGGTGTTCGGTCCGAGCACCGCCATGTCGTAGCGCTTGGCGGTCGCGGCGATCTCGCTTTGCATGAGGGCGCCGGCCTCGCCCGGCTCCTCGGCGAAGCCGGAAGAAAGAATGACCGCGGCCTTGATGCCGGCGCGGCCGCAGCGCTCGAGTTCCTCGGGAACGTACAGAGCGGGGATGATGAGGATGGCGAGGTCGACCAGCTCCGGAAGATCGTCGACTGATGGGTAGGCCGTGAGGCCCTGTACCTCGGCGGCGCTCCGGCTGACCGGATAGATTTTGCCGGCGAAAGGATGGCTGAGAATGATCTTCAGGATGCGTCCACGCAGACCCTTGAGATCGGAGGAGGCGCCGACCACCGCCACCGATTCAGGCCACAGCATTTTTGCGATGTCCGGCACGGTGCGATTCCCTAACGCAGACCCAGCCCGCGCGCGATGATGCCGCGCAGGATTTCGGTGGTGCCGCCCTGGATGGTGAGTTTGGGCGCGACGGTGGTGGCAAAGGCAAGCTGGTCTTCCAGCGTTGCGCGGTTGCCGATCTCCGGTTCGAGGAAGGCGGTGAGCTCGCGCACGCGGTGCGGCAGCTTCTGCTCCCAGATGGTGCCGAGGTCCTTGACGATCGAGCCTTCCACCACTGGCTCCTTGCCGGCCTGCAGCATGCCGGCGACCGACACAGACATTCTTCGCAAGGTATGCAGTTGCGCGACCAGCCGGCCGAGCCCTTCGGCGCTGCGGGTGTCGGGCGCGTCGCCCAACGCGCGGATCAGCTCGATCATCACGTAGAAGGTTTCGAGGAAGCGTTCTGGCCCGCTGCGCTCATACGCCAATTCACTCGTGGCCTGTTTCCAGGCGCCGTCGATTTCGCCCAAGACATGATCTTCGGTCATGAACACGTCGTCGAACACCACCTCGTTGAAGTCGTGCTGGCCGGTCATCTGGATGATCGGATTGACGGTTATCCCCGGCGCCTTCATGTCGACGAGGAGCTGCGTCAGGCCGTGGCGGCGGTTCTCCTTGGTCGGTGGCGCGGTGCGGAACAGGCCGATCATGTAGTCGGCGATATGCGCGTTGCTTGTCCAGATCTTGGAGCCGCTGATGCGGAAGCCGCCCTCGACCTTGGTCGCCTTGGTCTTGGCGGCGAACAGGTCGGAGCCGGAGCCGGGCTCGCTCATGCCGATGACGAAGCACAGTTCGCCGCGGCAGATGCGCGGCAAGATGTCGGCCTTGATGGGTTCGGGCGCGTATTTGAGCAGGACCGGTCCGCTCTGGCGGTCGGCGACGAAATGCGAGCGCACCGGCGCGTTGGCGACGCGGAATTCCTCCGTCACCACATAACGCTCGAGAAAGCTGCGCTCGTGTCCGCCGTATTGCTTCGGCCACGTCATGCCGATCCAGCCCTTGGCGCCGACGCGCTGGCTGAAGGCGCGGTCGTGCGTGTCGCCATGACCTGGCCGGTAGGGATCGAAGGTGCCGGCGGCGATCTCCTCGGCCAGGAACGCGCGCACTTCGCCGCGCAGCGCCTCGCACTCGGGCGGCAAGCGGATCGGATCGAAGTGCAGGTCGGCGCTCATCGCGACGCCACCAGCGGCCAGAATTCATCGGCGCCGCGCCGGGCGACGCGGCGGCCGAGCTCGGCCGCCCACCAGCTTTCGTTGCCGAAATCGTCGCGCCACGACAGCATGCGCAGCGTGAAACGGTGCAGCACGTGCTCGTTGGTGAAGCCGATGGCGCCGAACACTTGATGCGCGATCGCGGCGCCTTCGCTGGCGGCCTCCGCGCAGCGGATCTTGGCGGAAGCGGCTTCCAGGAAAATCGCGTCGTCGAACGCGCCGGCCTGCGCCAGCGCGTCGGCGGCCGAGCCCGCGACGGCGAGGGCTGCGGCGGTTTCGCCGGCGAGCCGCGCCAGGTTCTGCTGCACCGCCTGGAACTTGCCGATCTTGCGCTCGAAGGCGACGCGCTCATTGGCGTAATCGGTAGCAAGCGACAGGATCGCTTCCAGCGCGCCGGCGGTCTCGACGCTGCGCACGGTCGCGCCCATCAGCATGAGCGCGGTGCGGTCGAGTTCTTGCGGCGCGCGAGCGCTGAGCAAGGGGGTGATACCGTCGAAATTCACCGTGTTTGCCGGATCGCCGGCGAGATTAGCGCCGTCGCCCAGGCGACACGATTTTCTATCGACCAGCGCGACGACATGGCCGGCGTCGCTCTCGGCCAGCACGACGATGCGATCGGCCTCCGCCACGAACGGGACGCCGAGGGCGCGCCCATGCAGCGTGCCATCGGGGCTGAGCGTGATGCGGTCGAGCGGCCGTGTCGGCGCGACCGTCATGGCGGTCGGCGGCGCCTGCAATCCGGCACGCGCCAGCAGCCAGCCCGCCGTCAGCGTTTCGGCAAGCGGTACCGCCAGGGCAAAACGTCCGGCTGCGCCGACGACTTCGAAGCCTTCCGCGAGGCTCACGCCGGAACCGCCTAATTCCTCCGGCACCCAGGCGAGTGGCAGCCCGGCGTCGTTGAGCGCCTGCCACAGCGGCTCCTTCCAAGCCCGGTTCCCGGCTCTATTGATGGTCTGGGGATCGGCGAGATCCGCGAAGATCCGCGTCGCCGTTGCGGCGACGATATGGTCGCTCTCGCCTGTCACGGTCGTTACGCTGCCCCGTTCGCGCGATGCCTTACGCCGCCAGCGGCCGTTCGATCGGCGGGCATGGTGGGGCCAAGCGCGACGGATGGCAAGACGCGCCATCTTCTATTGCGGCGGACCACTGGCGCGTGCGTGCAACTTCTCTGCTACAATTGTCACGCAACAGACATAAGGTCCTCGGATGCGCGCGGAAGTCTCCAAGATCAACCCCAGCCCGTTCACCACCCGGCCTGAGATCGAGGGCACCTTCGGCGTGGTCGCCTCGACCCATTGGATCGCAACCGCGGTCGGGATGAGCGTGTTGGAGAAGGGCGGCAATGCTTTTGATGCCGCGGTCGCCACCGCTTTCACGCTGCAGGTGGTCGAGCCTCATCTGAACGGTCCCGGCGGCGATGTGCCGGTCATTCTGTATGATGTGCGTAAAGGCGCACCGCAGGTGATCTGCGGTCAGGGGCCTGCGCCCGCGGCCGCGACCATCGCGCACTATCGCAAGCTCGGCCTCGACATGATCCCCGGCACCGGGCTGCTGGCGGCCTGCGTGCCCGGCACGTTCGATACCTGGATGCTGATGTTGCGCGATTACGGCACCATGCATCTTGGCGACGTGCTGGCGCCGGCGATTTCCTACGCACGCGACGGCCATCCGCTGCTCGAGCGCGCGACTGCGACCATCGCCATGGTCGAGGGTCTGTTCCGCGAGCATTGGAAGACGTCGGCGGCGGTCTACCTGCCGGGCGGTGAGGTGCCGGCGCCGGGCACGCTGTTCACCAACCGCGCGCTCGCCGAGACCTACACGCGCATCCTGCGCGAAGCCGAAAGCGCCGGCGGCGACCGCGTCGCGCAGATCGAGCGCGCGCGCAAGACCTGGTCGCAAGGCTTCGTCGCGGAAGCGATCGACAAATTCTGCCGCACGCAGGACGTGATGGATGTCAGCGGCGAGCCGCATCGCGGGGTGCTGACCGGCGCCGACATGGCCCAATGGCAGGCGACGGTGGAAGCGCCGCTCACCTACGATTATGGCCGCTACACGGTTTGCAAAGCCGGAGTCTGGAGCCAGGGGCCGGTGCTGCTGCAACAGCTCGCTCTGCTGAAGGGCTTCGATCTCGACGGCCTCGATCCGGCGGGACCGGAGTTCATCCACGCCCAGGTCGAATGCGCCAAGCTCGCCTTCGCCGACCGCGAGAGCTTCTACGGCGATCCGGATTTCGTCGAGGTGCCGATCGAGACCTTGCTCTCCGATCGCTACAATGCCGAACGCCGCAAGCTGGTCACCGACAAGGCCTCGCTCGAACTGCGCCCGGGCTCGATCGAAGGCTTCGGTGCCGCGGTGGCGTTGCGCCGCGCGGAAGGCGCGCGTGCCGCGGTCGGCAGCCTCGGCGCCGGCGAGCCGACGGTCGGGCGGCTGGGCGAGGTGCGCGGCGACACCGTGCATTTCGATATCGTCGACCAAGCGGGCAACATGGTGTCGGCGACGCCGTCTGGCGGCTGGCTGCAATCTTCGCCGGTGATCCCGGAGCTAGGCTTTGGCCTCGGCACGCGCGCGCAGATGTTCTGGCTCGACGAGAACCATCCGGCCGCGCTCGCGCCGGGCAAGCGCCCGCGCACTACGTTGTCTCCCACCTTGGCGCTGCGCGACGGCGAGCCCTATATCGCCTGGGGCTCGCCGGGCGGCGACCAGCAGGACCAATGGACCACGCAGTTCTTCCTGCGCCACGTGCACGCCGGCATGAACATGCAGGAATCGATCGATGCGCCGGCCTGGCACTCGGAGCATTTCCCGATCTCGTTCTGGCCGCGCACCGCGCGCCCGGGCGTGCTGGTCGTCGAATCGCGGGTGGGGGAGGCGACCATCAAGGAGCTAGGCAAGCGCGGGCACGCGGTCGAGGTCGGGCCCGGTTGGTCCGAGGGGCGCCTGACCGCGGCGTCGCGGATCGGCCCGCGTCGGCGCGCCGCCGCCAACCCGCGCGGCATGCAAGCCTACGCCGCCGGGCGCTAGTGTCCCGATTCGGAAGTTCGCTTGATTGTGCAGCACGCTCAGGAGCGAACTTCCGTATCTAAGGGATACTAGCAATTCTATGAATCTAGTGTGGTCTTGGATTTGAAGTTCGCTTAAAGAGCGTGCTGCAAGGATATAGCGAACTTCAAATCCACCACACTAGTCCGCCGGCGCGCCACGCTGTGCCTTGCCGCGGCGCACCGCGACGATCTCGGCGATGATCGAAACGGCGATCTCGTCCGGGGTGATGGCGCCGAGATCGAGTCCGGCCGGCGCCTTCAGCTTGGCCAGGCGTTCGGGCGCGATGCCGCGTTCGCCAAGCGTTTTGCGCAGCGCTTCCGCTTTCAGGCGGCTGCCGACAAAGGCGACGTAATCGGCGTCGACCGAGAGCGCCGCTAGCAACGCTGCTTCGTCGCCGCGCCCTTGCGTCGAGACCACCACGTAACGGGAACCGGCCTCGTCGACCGGCAGGGCGTAGCCTTCGATGGTGCGGTCGACGCCGTTGAAGGCGGACTGTTCCGCCGCCGGTGCGCAGGCGGTGACCGCAAAGCCCGCGCGCTTGGCGAAGTCGGCGATCGCCACCGCCACCGGGCTCGCGCCGCAGATGATGACCTGCGGGCGCGGCAGCACCGGTTCGATGAAGATGTCCATGGTGCCCTGGCTCGGGCACATGTTCTTGGCAAAGCGCACGCCGCCTTGTTCGGCGCCGGCCGCGATGCCCTGTTGGTCGAGCGCGTCGGGCGGCTGCACGGACACCAGGCGCGACACGCCGTCGGCAAGCGAATCTTTCGCGGCCTTGACCACGGCGGCGCGGGCGCAGCCGCCGCCGATCCAGCCTTCCGAGATGCTGCCGTCGGGCAGGATCACCGCCTTGGCGCCGGCCTTGGCGGCGGTAGCCGCGACGGTGCGCACGACGGTCGCGAGCGCGAACGGCTCGCCCTTGGCGGTGCGGGTGGAGACGATGTCGTGGATGTCGGATGCGCGGTCCATGGGTCAGATCCTCGCGAGATAGGGCTCGAGGGCGGCCAGGCTTTCGAGATTATGCGCGGGCGCGAACAGATCGACGTAAGGCAGCGCGGCCTGCATGCCGCGCGCTTGCGGCTGAGTAGTCGCGCCAGCCGATGAGCGGATTGAGCCAGACAATGCGGCGGCAGCGCCGGCGCAGACGGCGCATCTCTTCGGCGAGCCGTGCCGGCTCGCCGGTGTCATAGCCGTCGGAGACGATCATCACCGCCGTGCGCGAATTGATCACGCGGCGCGCGTGCCAGCGATTGAAGGTGGCGAGGCTTTCGCCGATCTTGGTGCCGCCGCCGATGCCTTGCGCCATCAGCGCGAGCTTGTCGACCGCGCGGGTCACGTCGCGGTCGCGCAGCGACGGCGAGACATGTGCGAGCCGCGTGTGGAAGACGAAGGCTTCCGCCTCGCGGAAGGAATCGACCACACCGTGCAGGAAGCGCACGAAGAACGCGGTGTAGAGCTCCATCGAACCGGAGGCGTCGAGCAGGACGACCAGCCGCAGTGGCTTGTCCTTACGCCGGCGCCAGGCGAGATCGATCGGCGTGCCGCCGTGGGCGACGCTGCGGTGAATGGTGCGGCGCAGATCGAGCCGGCGGCCGCGGCGGCGTGCACGCTCGCGCCGTACCAACCGCGCGCGCATGACGCGGGCGAGCCGCTCGGCCAAGACTTCCGCCTTGGCGATGTCGTCCGGGTCGACGATGTGGCGCAGATCGGTGGCAGATAGATTTTCGGCGCGGCTGGCGCCCTCGCGCTTGCCGCGGCCGTGCGCGGCGCTCTGCTCGTCGCCGCCGCGCTGCACATGGTCGGGCTGGCCGTGCGGGCCTTGCTGCTGGCCAGCTTCGCCGATGCGCTTGAGCGGCGCCGGTTGCGCGCTTGGCATGCCGGATAAGACACGCGCGCTACGGCGGCCTTCGCCGCGCCAGTAGGCCTCGAAGATTTCGTCGAAGCGCTCCCAATCGGAATGGGTGGCGCAGAACAGCGCGCGCAGCGCCGGTTTCAGCGATGCCGGGCGCGTTGCAGCAGGGCTGGCGAGCAGCGCCAAGGCGTCGCGAGTCTCCGCTAGGCCAACACGGAAGCCGTTGTCGCGCAGCGTGCGCGCAAAGTTGGCGAGGCGGCGGCGGGCGGGTGGGCCGACACCGTAGCCCGCATGGAGCGAAGCGGAATGCGGGGAGCTTGAGGAGCCGCTCCCGGATTGCGCTTCGCTCCATCCGGGCTACGGACCTGCGCGCCGACCTCCCCCACAAGGGGGGAGGTAACCTGAGTTTGTCGCGGCCGTCGTGAATTCATAACGACGCGTCCTCACGCCACTTTGCCTAAAAGCCTGTCCGTCACCTCACGCGGCAACTGGCTGCGATCCTCGCGCGTCTTGATGAGGCAGATCATGGTCTCGTGCACGACTTCCGGCTCCTGCCGCAGGTCGTGGATTTCCAGGCCCGCCAGCGTCGCCGCCCAATCGAGCGTTTCGGCGACGCCCGGGACTTTGCGCAAGTCTTCCTTGCGCACCGACGCCACCATGCGCGCGATTTGCAGAGCAAGTGACGTGTCGATGCCCGGCGTGCGGGTGAGGATGATCTTCGCTTCGCGGTCGACGTCGGGGAAATCGACGTAGTGATAAAGACAGCGGCGGCGCAGTGCGTCGGACAATTCGCGGGTGCCGTTGGACGTCAGCACCACGCGCGGGATGGCGGTCGCATGAATGGTGCCGAGCTCGGGGATGCTGACCTGGAAATCCGACAATAGCTCCAAGAGAAAGGCTTCGAACTCCTCGTCGGCACGGTCGACCTCGTCGATCAGCAGCACCGGCGGCTTCTCGCGCCGGATGGCGGCGAGCAACGGCCGCTCGATCAGGTAACGCTCGGAGAAGATATGTTCCTCGATATTGTCGGGGTCCTCATCGACGCCTTCGCGCGCCTTGATCGCCAGCAATTGTCGCTGGTAATTCCATTCGTAGAGCGCCGCATTCTGGTCGAGGCCCTCGTAGCATTGCAGGCGGATGAGCTCGGCCTTGTGGACTTCGGCCAAAGCCTTGGCGACCTCGGTCTTGCCGACGCCGGCTTCGCCTTCCAGCAGCAGCGGCCGGTGCAAGAAATCCATCAGCCACAAAGCGGTGGCGAGATCCCGGTCGGCGATATAGCCGACGGCAGCCAGTCGGTCGGAGATTTCTTCGCGGTTGATGGTCATGGCAGCGATGTGCTCTTTATAAGGGCCAATCGGCTCCTGGCGGACGAATTTAAGCCGCGCAATCGCCGGTCCCACAGCTCGAACCAAAGCTTCCTTTCAGCGTCCGTTAAGTTGCTGCGCAGCCGACGCGCCTTATCGAGCACCTTCGGTTGCGGCCCGCGCATATGCCCCTCACCCGCCTCGCCGCTGCTGCGGCGAGGCACCCTCTCCCGCTGCGCGGGGCGAGGGAAGCGAGCGCTCACGTCTGCCTCATCCATGCAGCCCTAATCTGTCCGCCGCCTCCCAGGTGCGCCAATTGTCGTGCGGCATCTGGATATGCGTCGAGCCGAGGAAGGCGAAGGCGTCGTTCACCGCGTTGGAGAAGCAGGGCACGCTGCCGACGTTCGGGCTCTCGCCGACGCCCTTGGCGCCGATCGGATGGTGCGGCGAGGGCGTGGTGGTCCAGTCGGTCTCCCAATGCGGGGTCTCGACCGCCGTCGGCAGGAAGTAGTCCATCAGCGAGGCGGTGGTGACGTTGCCTTCCTCGTCGTAATGGATCTCCTGGCCCATGGCGATGCCGAAGCCCTCGGTCAGCCCGCCGTGGATCTGGCCCTCGATGATCATCGGATTGATGCGGGTGCCGCAGTCGTCGAGCGCGTAGAAGCGCCGCACCTTGCTGACGCCGGTGTCGACGTCGATGTCCATGACGCAGATGTAGGCGCCGAACGGGAAGGTGAAGTTGGGCGGATCGTAATAGTCGACCGCCTCCAGACCCGGCTCCATGCCGGCCGGCACCTCGTGATAGGCCGCCCAGGCGAGCTCGATCATGGTCTTGAAGCGCTCCGGATTGCCCTTCACGCGGAAGCGGTCGACGTCCCATTCCAGATCGTCGTCGTGCACTTCCAGCATGTAGGCGGCGATCATCTGCGCCTTGGCCTTGATCTTGCGGCAGGCCATGGCGGTGGCGGCACCCGACACCGGCGTCGAACGCGAGCCGTAGGTGCCGAGACCGTAAGGCGCGGTGTCGGTGTTGCCTTCCTCGACCATGATGTTGTCGGCGGGCAAGCCCAGCTCGCTGGCGATGATCTGGGCATAGGTCGTCTCGTGGCCTTGCCCTTGCGACTTGGTCCCAAGCCGGCAGATGCCACTGCCGGTCGGGTGGATGCGGATCTCGGCGGAATCGAACATGGCGATGCCGAGAATGTCGCAGTTGCGCGAGGGCCCGGCGCCGACGATCTCGGTGAAGAACGACACGCCGATGCCCATCACCTCGCGGGTCTCGCCGCGCTTGAAGGCTTCCTGCTTCTGTTTCTGCTCGGCGCGCAGCTTCTTGTACTCGACCGACTCCAGCGCCTTGTCGAGCGCGGTCTGGTAGTCGCCCGAGTCGTAGACCCAGCCGAAGGTCGATGTATAGGGGAACTGGTCGCGCCGGATCAGGTTCTTCTGGCGCAAGTCGGCCGGGTCCATCTTGAGCTTCTGCGCCAGGATATCGATGGCGCGCTCGATGGCATAAGCGGCCTCAGTGACGCGGAAGGAGCAGCGGTAAGCGACGCCGCCCGGCGCCTTGTTGGTGTAGACGCCGTCGACCGAAACATGCGCGGCCGGGATGTCATAGGAGCCTGAAATGATCGAGAACAGCCCCGCCGGCCATTTGGTGGCGTTAGCGCAGGCATCGAAGGCGCCGTGGTCGGCGACGGTGTAGCAGCGCAAGCCGGTGATCTTGCCGTCCTTGGTGGCGGCGAGTTCCATGTCCATGTGGAAGTCGCGCGCGAACGCTGTGGTCGACAGGTTCTCGATGCGGTCCTCGACCCATTTCACCGGCAGCCCGGTGACGATGGAGGCGACGATGGCGCAGATATAGCCCGGATAGGCACCGACCTTGTTGCCGAAGCCGCCGCCGATGTCGGGGGCGATGACGTGGATCTTGTGCTCGGGAATCTTGGAGATCAGCGAGCGCCACGGTGCGGATGACGTGCGGCGCCTGGAAGGTGCCCCACAGCGTCAGCTCGCCTTTGATCTTGTCGAAGGAAGCGACGCACTGGCAGGTCTCGAGCGGGCAGGGGTGCACGCGCGGATAGGAGATCATCTCCCTGATCTTGACCTCGGCCTTGTCGAATGCGGCGTCGGCCGCGGCCTTTTCACCGGCCTGCCAGTTGAACACGTGGTTGGGATGTTTGCGCGGCCCGTGCGCGCCTTCCTTCTTGTCCTTGATGTCCTCGCGGATGATGGTGGCGTTAGCGTCCATCGCCTTCATCGGATCGACGTTGCAGGGGAGCCCCTCGTATTCGACCTCGACCGCGTCGGCGCCGTCGGCGGCGGCGTAGCGGTCGGAGGCGACGACGAAGGCGACCTCCTGGTTCTGGAACAGCACCTTGCCGTCGGCCAGCACCATCTGCACGTCGCCGGCAAGCGTCGGCATCCAGGCGAGATTGACGCCCTTGAGCTCCTCGGCGGTGAGCACGGCGAGCACGCCCGGCACCTTCAACGCCTTGGACGTGTCGATCTTCTTGATGCGGGCGTGCGCGTGCGGCGAGCGGTTGAAGTCGCCGTACAGCATGCCGGGCAATTTCAGGTCGTCGACATAATTGCCCTTGCCCTGGGTGAAGCGGACGTCCTCGACGCGCTTGCGGCGGCAGCCGAGGCCTTCCAGCTTCTCGGCGCGCTCGGCGGAGGTGGGGGTCATGTCGTTCATTCTGCGGCCTCCTGCTGGGGCGCCGCGTTCAATTTGTCGGCGGCGTATTGAATGGCTTTGACGATGTTCTGGTAGCCGGTGCAGCGGCACAGATTGCCGGAGATGCCGACGCGGATTTCCGCTTCCGTCGGCGACGGGTTCTCCTGCAACAGCCGGTAAGCGCGCATGATCAGGCCCGGAGTGCAGAAACCGCATTGCAGGCCGTGCATCTCGCGGAAGCCTTCCTGCAGCGCGTGCAGCGTGCCGTCCGGGTTCGCCATGCCTTCGATGGTGCGGATGTCGGCGCCGTTCGCCTGCACCGCGAACATGGTGCAGCTCTTCACCGACTTGCCGTCGAGATCGACGGTGCAGGCGCCGCAATGGCTGGTGTCGCAGCCGATATGCGGGCCGGTGATGCTCAACTGCTCGCGCAGGAAGTGGATGAGCAGCATGCGCGGCTCGACCAGTTCTTCCACTTCCTTGCCGTTGACGGTCAATTTGACGTGGGCTTTGGGCATTGTTGTTCTCCCCTCAAACCTTTTTGTTTGCGCATGATCTGTTCCGAAAACCGGTTCCCATCCCCGATCAGGTCGGGGACAGGCTTTTTCGGGATCATGCGTAGGCGCGCTGCTTGGCGCGGGCCAAGGCGCGCGCGAGCATCATGCCCGCCATCTTGGTGCGGTATCGCGCCGGTCCGCGGCGGTCGGTGGCGGGCGAGGTGATGGCTTCGGCGGCGGCGACCGCCTTCTTCACCGTGGCGACGTCGAGGGTCGAGCCGGTGAGGATTTGGCCGGCTTCCTCCGCCCACAGCGGCGTTTCCGCAACATTGGTGAGGCCGATCGAGCAGGCGCTGACCTTGCCGCCGCCCATGGTGAGGATGACGGCGGCGGCGGCGGTGGCATAGTCGCCGACCTTGCGCTTGAGCTTCTCGTAGGCGTAGCCGTGGCCGGCCACCGGCGCTGGGATGCGGATGGCGGTGATGATCTCGCCGGGCTCGAGTGCCGTGAAATAGGCGCCCTGGTAGAACTCGCGCGCGGCGACCGTGCGCTCGCCGCTCTTGCCGGTGATGTGATAGGTCGCGCCCAGGCACATCATGACCGCCGGCATGTCGTTGCCGGGGTCTCCGTTGGCGACGTTGCCGCCCAGCGTGCCGAGATAGCGCACCTGCGGATCGGCGATCAGTTCGGCGGTTTCGGCCAGGATCGGCAGCTTGTCGCTGGCGAGCCTGGAGCCGATCAGTTCGTGCTGGGTGGTCATGGCGCCGATGACGACGTCGTTGCCGTCGGCGCGAACACCCTTGAGGTCGGCAATGCCGCCGAGATCAACCAGATTGGACGGCGCGGCGAGCCGCAGCTTCATCATCGGGATCAGGCTGTGGCCGCCGGCGATGGCGCGGGCATCCTCGCCCAGCTTCGCTAGCAGACCGACTGCTTCCTGCACCGACGACGGGCGATGATAGTCGAATGAGCCTGGGATCATTGGCTTCCTCCTCGGGCGCCCGGCGAAAAGAAGCAGCGCCGCTTGTTGATATTATTGTTGTTCGAAAGAGTGCCGCCCTGTGCGGTGCAGCAACAACGAGCGGCGCACGAGAGTCGATGAATTTGCACGAATGGCGGCGGAGCCGCACGAACTGCGTCAGGATTATTGACGTACCTTTTCCGCGGAATCGAATGTTGGCCGCGATTGAAGCGGCGCGTCAGCCGGGAAGCCTCGATTGAGCGGAATCAGCCCGAGCAGTTCGCTCTGCCGTTCGGTCCGAAGAGTCGGCGGAAGCAGCTTATTTTGCGGTGCGAAAATTCTGTTGCAGGCTTTGGCCGTTCGCGGTCGCATCAATGCGCGACTTGAGCTTGGCGACGCGGCTGCGGCTGACCGGCACCAAATAGCGTTCATTCGCCGCCATCTCGACCAGTTCGGTGTCGCCCGAGCGCTTGTGGCCGATGACGCGCTCGATGTTCACAATGTGGCTGCGATGCACCCGCATGAAATGGTCCTTGTCGAGGCGCAGCTCGACCTCGCCGATGGCGAGCGGGCAGAACAGCTTGGCATTGCCGTCGAAGATGGTCGTGTAATGGGCGTTGGCGTGGATCGCGACCACGTCCTCGATTGCGATATAGCGGGTGGCGCCGTCGTGCTCGATCGGCAGATGGCGGGCGATGCGTGGCTTTGGGCCACCAAGGCCGCCAAGCGGTGCGTAGGTGCCGCGGCCGTATTCGGCGCCATCGCCGATGGCCGCCGTGACGGTCATGGCGATATTGCCCGGCGCGGTCGCAAATCCGGCGTTGGGCGTCAGGCCGTTGGCAAGCGGTGGTGCCGCCACCGGCTCCGGCCGGCCAAGGTCCGGCACCAGGTACAAGAGGAATATGCCGGATACGCAGAACGCCACCACGGCGACCACGATGGCGAGCAGGTCGGTCGACAACGTCGGCGCGCCCGAGGCTGCGCCGGGCAGCGGGAATAGCGTCACGCCGCCTATGGCGGTGTAATGCATGCCGGAAACGGCAATTCCGAAGGCGACGGCGGACAGCATCATGGGCAGCCGCTTGCCGCGGCTGCCGGCGAGCCACAGTGCAAGCCCCGAGGCGGCGATGGCGATGGCGAGGCTGCCGGCGACGTAGCGCGGGTCGTTGAGGGTGTGCGTGCAGGCATTGAGCGCGCTCATGCCGATGTAATGCATGGTGAAGATACCGACGCCCATCAGCACCGACGACAGCGCCAGGCGCGTCTTGGTGAGCGGACCCGCGCTGATGGCATAAACCGCGATGCCGACCACGATGACGCAGACCAGGAACGACAACAGGGTGGGAAACACCAGATAATCGATCGGGAACCACAATTGCATCGCCAGCATGCCGATGAAATGCATGGTCCAGATGGCAAGCGCGAGGGAAAAGGCCGCCGCGGCCAGCAGCAGGCGGCGGTGGATGCCTTTCATGTCGCCGATCTGCGCCGCCAGACTCAAGCCGACATAGGCGCCCTGGATCGCCATCACGATCGAGAGCAGCACCAGCCAGGGCTCGTAGGTCACGTGCATCGCAGGCCCACCTTGGCGCGTAATTTAATCGCGCTCGGGGGGTGTTGAACAGCGAGAATGAGACGACGGTTTTGGGGCAGGTGTGGGGCCAAAACCGCGATTTTGCGTTGTCGCGCGAACAAACTCCCGCTCGTCCCCGCACTCGGGTCCAGCCTTCGGCCGGCCCGAGCACAGGCTCCAGCGGGGACCCAGGGGCCGCATTTGTTGCGTTCGCGGTTGTTATTCTGGATTCCCGCTTGCGCGGGAATGAGCGGAGTTCTTAACCGGCTCTTGCCTCAACGCCCTGCCGCGACAGCGCCATTTCCACCACTTGGCGGATTTCATCGGGCCCGAGACCGAGAAAATCGGCTGGCGTAGAGGCAAAGAATTCCTTGATCGCGATGTCTGCCTCGGAAACCTCGACCCCGCGCAGCCGCGCCTCCAGGTCGAAGATCACGCGCGGCGGCGTAACGAAGAAGTCGCCGGTGATCAGTACCTCGCGGATGCGCTCGTTGTTGCGGCCTTCGAGCCGGATATCGGCGCGCACGGTGCCGCCGCGGCCGGTGAGCGAGGCGCTCACCAGGTCATGGCCCTGCGCCGGCGCGTCGAGTCCTTCGACAAATTCGTCGGTGCCGATCTCGTCGCGAAAATGTTGCGCGGCGAGCTCTTCCTCGTAGGGCGTGATCGCGCCCCATTGCGGCGCGATGTCGAGCCCCTCGGCGAAGCCGGCGAGCAGGCCTTCGAAAATCGCCGGCAGATCGGGCAGCTTGTCGCCGAGCACCTCGCGCATGGTGATGACGCGCTGGGTGGCGGATTGCAGGTCGCGCTTGGCCAGCTTTTCCGCCGGAACGTTGAGGCAGGCGCCGATCTTGGCGGGATCGAAATCGATCAGCAGCGTGCCCTGATAAAAGATGAGATTGCCGTCGAAGAAGCCGCCGGTGCCGCTGATCTTGCGGCCATCGACCTCGATGTCGTTGCGCGGGCGATAGCGCGCCGGCACGCCGAGCTTGTTGAGGCCGAGGGCGAAGGCTTCGCAGATGCGCCGGGTCACGTCCGCCAGATCACGCACGCCCAAGGTGGCGCGGTCGAACAAGAGCTCCCAGCCGATCTGCCCCTGGTCGAGGTAAAGGCTGCCGCCGCCTGTGATGCGGCGGCCGAGCTCGATGCCGTTGGCACGGCAGTAGTCGGTCTTGATCTCCTGGCGCAGGAACTGGTGCACGCCGACGAGCGCCGACGGGCGGAAGCGGATGAAGCGGATGGTGTCGGGAATTTTGTTGTCCAGCCGCGCCTCGATCAGTGCCTGGTCGAGCGCGATGTTTTCGCGTCCGTTGCGCAGGCCGGTGTCGATGACGCGGAAGGGTTTTTTGTCGGTCATTTCTGTCTTCAGAATTTATTTGCGCAAGCGCTGCGCCAATCTCCGCTCATTCCCGCGCAAGCGGGAATCCGGAGCAGCGCGTGAAGCGTCAGCGATTTGTCTCCCTGGGTCCCCGCTGGAGCCTGTGCTCGGGCCGGCCGAAGGCTGGACCCGAGTACGGGGACGAGCGGAGGTTATCCCGACCAGCCGATCTAGCTTACCGAGGCATACCCTTATCAAGCTGGCGGCGCACCTTGCGGACGTCGTCGCGCTTGAGCTTGAACGGATAGGACGCGATGTTGCCGGGCGGGGAATCGCCATAAGGCCGGTCGCAGGCCGAGATGTCCTCGGCGAACTTGCCGGGGCAGCCGGACGTGCGGAACGCGGTGCCGGCCTTGATCACCTCGTCCACTTCGTCCTGCGGCAGGCCGAAGTCGATCAGCTTGCCGGTTTCGTTGAAGCGCATCTTTTCCAGCCGGTGCTCGCGGTAGTCGATGAGATAACGCGCGACCTGGATGCGCCGCCACTGCGGCCGCGGCACCGGCGGCAAGTGGTCCATCAGCGAGCCCTTCTCGGGGAAGAATGCGAACATATGGCTGTGGCCGCCGAGATCGCGGATCGCTTGCACTTGGGTCAGCACGTCATGGTCGCTCTCGCCCATGCCGACGATGAGATGGGCGCCGAACTTCTCCGGCCCGAAGATCTCCTTCGCCGCAAGCAGGATTTCCCAATATTTGTCCCAGCTATGCGGCGACTGCACGCCGCGTCCGCGGGTGCGATCGAAGACCTCCGGGTTGCAGGCGTCGAGCGCCACCGTGAAGATATCGGCGCCAAGATCGTGCAGCTCCTGGACGTCGAGCCGGGTCATGGTGGTCGGGTTGGACAGGATGGACACCGGCACGTGCTTGATGCGCTCGGTCCATTTGCGCAGCACCACGCGGGTGTCGTCGTCCGAGCGCGGATGCGTGATCATGCTGATGCACATGCGGTGGAAGCGGCCGCCGTCGCCGCCGGAAGCGACGATGTCGAGGACCTGGTCGTAGGGCACCGCCGGCCAGTCGACGCGGATGAAATTGCGGTCGGCGTAGTTGCGCTCGGCCTCGCGATGACGCGCCAGCCCGCAATAGGCGCAGTTGGCGCGGCAGCCTTCCGGATAGGTGAGCAGCAGGTTGAGGCAGCGCGTGCACGAGGTGCGGTGCATATAGCCCGACATCACCCCGAGCGTGATCGCCGCCGCCGTCGACATCTGCACATAGTCGGGCGAGCGCATGTTGGGGGTGAGGACATTGTAGTTGGGCCGGTAGAAGCCTTCCGGCTGCACGTCCTGCGTCTTCACCGACCGCCATTGCGGGCCTCGACGCGGGATTTCGCCGGGCGCGCGCGGCTGCATGGTGTCGGCGTCGTTGAAGTCGCGCTTCTTCTCGTCGAGGAAATCGTGCCCCGGTTGGCGCGGCATTTCGAGACAACTCATTGGGTCTTCTCCTCGACTTTTTCTTCTGCCTTTTCCCGCCGCCAGTAACGGGGCGAGCCGATCCATCCGTCGACCAACGCCTGGGTGTCAGGCTGTCCGCCATTGGCGTAGCAGGCGAGCACTTCGCGGCGCCGCCGCAGTGCACGGTTGAGCGCGGCGTCAAAAATGTCGCCGAGCTCTTCTTCGTAATCGTCGAGCGCGCTGGCGCGCCCGCGCAGAAGATCGGCGGCCGCGCGGCCCGCCATGGTGCCGGATTGTACGGCGGAGGCAATGCCGGCGCCGGTCACTGGATTGGTCAGTCCGGCGGCATCGCCGGCAAGAAACACGGCAGTGTCGCCGAGACGGCCGATCGACTTCAGCCGCCCGCCGACCGGAATGGCGCCGCCGGTCAGCGCCCAGCCGTTGGTGCCGATGCGCCGTTGGGTGGCGAGCTGCGACAGCAACAACATCAACATCGCCTTCAGGCCGCGGCGCGTGCTCATTTCGTGCAGCACGCCGTCGACGCTGATGCCGAGGCCGACATTGGCGACCGCGCCCTTGGGGAACAGCCAGCCATAGCCACCGCGGTAGTCGGCGGAGAGGAAAATATCGGTGGCGTCGTGCGGCAAGATGAGCGGCACGGTGACCTGCCGCGTTTCCACCAGATCGCGATTGATCGAGCCGATGGCGGCGCCCACCCGCGAGCGTGGGCCGTCGGCGCCGATCAGCACCTTGGCCTTGAAGCTTTTCCCGCCGGAGACATGCACGGTGCCATCGGCGTCGACCTTGAGCACCTTCACGCCATAGCGGCAGTCGGCGCCGGCCTTGGCGGCATTCTCCGCCAGCATCCGGTCGAACCCGGCGCGGTCGATCATGCGGCCGCGGAATTCAGGGGTGACGCCCGGCTTCTCGTCGTCTTCGACGAAAGTGAGCATGCGCGCGATCGTCTGCTCGGTGACATCGCCGACCTTCGGCACGTCGCGCTCGATCATGGAGGGCACGAATTCGGCGCATTGCACCGGCGTGCCGGCTTCCGGCCGTTTCTCCAGCGCGACCACCCCCAGGCCGGCCTTGGCGGCGGCTTCGGCGGCACGGCTGCCCGCCGGTCCCAGGCCGATCACCAATACATCGGGTGTTTCGCGGGCCATGGCGCTTGCCTCACGCGGCGCAAGCGCGCCGGCCATTGAGGCCATCGAGGGCGATCGAGCAGCAGGCGTGCTCCTGCTCGATCGGGCGGCCGACCGCGCGGGCCAGTTCCACAATGCCCTGCGCGGGATAGGCGATGCCGTCGAAGCCGGCCATTACGGCATAGGCGTCGGTGATCATCTTGTGGGTGCCGGCGGGGCGGATGCAGCCGAGCTGCACCGGCGCGTTTCTGATGCGCTGCCGCGCTGCAACAAAGACCTTGGCCACGTCCTCGGTGCCGATGGTGGCGAAGGGTTTGTCCGCGGGTGCGTAGATCGGCGACACCACCACCAGGATCAGCGCGGCGATCTTGTGGCGCGAAATAATGTCGAGCGCGTTCTCCTCGCCCAATAGCCGGCCGTAATGCAGGCCGATGACGATGTGCGGCACCACGTCCATGGTGGTTGCCGACAGCGCGGCCAGCGTCGCCTCGAAGTCGGCCACGGGCCGATCGAGATGATAGACGTCGCGGATCGTCTCCTGCGCGCCGATCACGTCCATCATGGCGACGTCGACGCCGGCTGATTCCATGCGCTTGGCGCGGGTCTCGTCGAGCAGCGCTGAATGCACCGCGATGCGCAATTGCGGGAATTCTCGTTTCAGCTTTTCGATGGTCGGGTAATAGCGCTCGTAAGGCACTTCATTGCGCCGGTTGGAGCCGCCGGAGAGCAGGAAGCCGCCGAGTTCCTTGAGCATGACGAGATCGCGCACTTTGCGCTCGAGCTCGGCCGGATTGGTCGCCGCTATCATCGGCTCGAGGATTTTCGCCTGGCAGTGGTCGCAATTGAGCGCGCAGGCGCCGCCGGTGATGGAAAAGGCGGGAAAGCTGGCCTTGCCGCAACCTTTCAGCTCATCGCTCGCATAAGAGCGGAAGGTCGGTGTGTAGAAGCGCATCGGCCCGAGTGGGCGTTGTTGCGCGGCGGTTTCCAGTGCGTCGACCAGCGTCCGATCGAACGGCAAGTCGTCGAACGGCTCGATCTCCTGCAGCAATTGGTACCAGGCCATCGTTCCCTCGCGTTCCTCACATAGAAGAACTTATATATGTTCCGGCCGCGATCGGCTAGTATGGTCGCTCTGCGCCCTCACACAAATGGATTGTCCGCTGCCATGAAGACGTTGTGCGTCCTCCAGCATTTCGAAGCCGACTATCTCGGCTGGATGGAGGATCATTTCGAAGGCCGCAACATCCGATTTCGGTATTGCCGGCCATTCACGCACGGCGGCATGGTCCCGGCGACGGCGGAGGAATATGACGGTCTGGTGCTGCTGGGCGGCGGGCCGTTCGGTGTCGTCAGCGGCAGTCTAATTCCCAGCCTCGGGCCGGAATTGCGGCTGACACGCGATTTCCTCGACCGTGGCCTGCCGGTCATCGGCATCGGGGTCGGGGCCTGCATCCTCACTTCGGCGGCGGGCGGCGGGGCCGACGAAGCGCCGCTGCGCTTCACGGTCGAGCATGCGCGGCGGGTCGTGCCCGACGCCCTTGGCGGTCATTTGCCGCAGACCCTGCCGGTCGCAATCTACATGCGCGACCGGCCAGTGCTGCCGGCCGATGCCGAAGTTCTGGCGGTGGGGGCAGGGGGCGAGCCCCTCATATTCAAATTGCGCAATAATTGTATTGGCTTCCTGGGCCATCCGGGCGTTAAATCCGCGATGATCGAAGACCTGATCATGGAATTCGACGAGGCGCCGGAGGGCACGGCGGAAACGCTCGCCGCCTTGCGCGACGTGCAGGGAGAGATGGCAACGGCGCTCGGCGAGATGATGGTCGGGCTGATCCAATTGACTCGGCTCATGTAGCCAAGCCTTTGGATTCATTAGCGTTGCACTTGCAACATTTTTGCATATTAGCACTGGCATCTATTCAAGAATTAGAATATGTATCGACTGTTGTGCGGCGTGGGCTCCTTCACGGACCGGTCGCGCGGCCAACATAAGAAGAAAAAGAAGTCAGGGATTAAACGGGGTGCCCGAGGAATGGCGAAGAAGCTCATCATCATCATGGTCAACACCGACCCTCGCAACGGCGAGGAGCTGGGCGCGCCGTTCTTCCAGGCAACCGTTGCGGCAGCCATGGATTACGAGGTCGAGGTGGTGTGCACAGCGACCGCCGGCCAACTGATGAAGAAGGGCGTGGCCGAGAAGCTCGTCGTGAAGGCGGGCTCGCCCAAGACCGTCTACGATTTCATCAAGGACGCCCACGACGCCGGGGTGAAGTTCTACTGCTGCTCCCCCAATCTCGACCTGTTCAACATGACGGAAGACGACCTGATCCCCGAATGCGAAGGCATCGTCGGCGGGGCCAAGGTGATCGAAGACGTCATGGAAGACGATGAAGCAAGAGTCCTGACTTACTAGTTTTGACCTACTGACCTTTTTAAAGGTGAGGCGCGCATGAGTGTCTTTGCGGCCCTGACGGCGGAAAAAGGCAGCATCGGCGATCCGGTGTCGGAAAAGCCGGTCGTTCCTTACGAGAAGCTCGAAGAGATCTTCGACGACATCCGCAGCCACGTCCTTTACGACCATGAGCTGCACGGTTGCCTCAACTGCGGCATCTGCACCGCCACTTGTCCCTCGGCGCATTATTACGATTATTCGCCGCGCGAGATCGTCCAGCTTTTGTGGACGGAAAATCTCGAAGGCATCTACGACGCCATGCAGGAAAAGATCTGGGCCTGCGCCCAGTGCTACACCTGCGCCGCGCGCTGTCCCTTCCACAATTCGCCAGGCGGCCTCGTCATGCTGATGCGCGAAACCGCGATCAAGCACGGCATGCAGTCGGCCAAGGACGTGCTGCGGCCGTTCTCGCGCGTGCTGTTGAAGGTGATCTCCACCGGCAACCAACTCGCGCCCAACATGATCACGCGCGACGCCTTCCCCGACTGGGGCCCGAACGTCACCAAGGTCGACGCGCCGCTCAACATCCTGCGCAAGGCGATCCCGGTGCCGACCATGCACACCATGGACACGGCCTGGGAGGTCAATCTGAAGACCTCGGTCGAGCTTTACTCGATCTGGGAAGCCACCGGCGTGCTCGACCAGCTCGAGATGGTGGACGAGAACCTGTTCGACGTCGTCAACGACGTGATGGACGAGAAGCGCGACGAATACAACGAGTGGCTCGAAGAGCAAGAAGACAACGACGAAGACTAATTCCGGCGAACGCGACTGACATCAGGGGCGACCCAAGGAGCGACACGATGGATAAGCCCGGCAACAGCCAAGAGACCTTTACCGGCCACGGCAGCGAGTGGCGCCCGTCCAATCTCTCGCCGGCCGAGGCGCAGAAGGCCACCTCCTGGGTCGAGGCCAGAATCGACCGCCGCTCCATGCTGACCAACAAGGACCGCGTCGAGGACGTGCGCGACGCCATGTGGCAGCTCGAGAAGGAGGGCGAAATCCTCGTCCATCGCCTCGACGAGCGCCACGAGCCGGTCGTCGCCCGCACCCTCTACGGCTGGGAAAAACGCATCCCCACCAACAATCTCTGGCATCACAAATCGTGCGGCCAGTGCGGCAACATCCCCGGCTATCCGTCGAGCGTGATGTGGCTGATGAACACGCTCGGCACCAAATATATCGACGAGACCGACCAGACCTCGTGTACGGCGTGGAACTATCACGGCTCCGGCATCGGCAACGTGGTCAGCCTCGCCGCCGTGTTCCTGCGCAACTTCCACCAGGCCTACATGTCGGCGAAGTCGCAAGGCCTGCCGGTCGGCACCTATTATCCCCTCGTTCACTGCGGCACCTCCTTCGGCAACTACAAGGAGATGCGCATCTTCCTGATGCATTCGGCCGAACTTCGCGAGCAGGTCAAAAAAATCCTCGGCAAGCTCGGTCGCCTGGTCGACGGCAAGCTGCTGATCCCGGAAGAAATCGTGCACTATTCGGAATGGCTGCACGTGATGCGCGACCGCATCAGGCAGCATCAGGTCATCGATTGCAGCAATATCCGTGCGACCGTGCATCCGGCCTGCCACGTCTACAAGATGGTGCCGGAGGACGTGATCTACGACGAGACCGTCATGGACGGTAATCGCGTCGCGGTCTCCACCGGCCTGTTGCAGACCATGGGCGCCAACGTCATCGATTATTCGACCTGGTACGATTGCTGCGGCTTCGGCTTCCGCCACATCATCGGCGAGCGCGAGTTTACCCGTTCCTTCGCCATCGACCGCAAGATCAAGGTGGCGGTGGACGAGGCGAAAGCCGACGTGATGATCGGCCACGATACCGGCTGCATCACCACCCTCGACAAGAACCAGTGGATCGGCAAGGCGGTCGACAAGGTCTATGCGCTGCCGGTGATGGCCGATTGCCAGTTCGCCGCGCTGATGTGCGGCGCGCATCCCTACAAGCTGGCGCAGCTGCATTGGCACGCGTCCCCGTTCGAGGGCCTGTTGGAGAAGCTCGGCATCGACTGGGAGAAGGCAAAGGCCGAATTCGAAAGCTATCTCGATGAGGTCAAGGCCGGCCGTATCGAGACGCTCTATGATCCCAAGCGCGCGATTACGTCGGGCCCCGGCTATGTCAAGCCGCAGCCGCAGCCGGCGATCGCGGCGCAATCCGGAGGTGCGGAATAATGAGTTGTCCGGTTCTCGTTGTCGGCGGCGGCCCTGCCGGTTTGTCGGCCGCCCATGCGCTGGCCGCGGCAGGCCAGGGCGTCGTGCTGGTCGATAAGTCCGATATCCTCGGCGGCGCGCCGATCCAATCCGGCTACGCCAAGCTGGTGCCGTCGGGCGAATGGGCCAAGGATGCCATCGGCGGCATGGTCAAGCGCGTCGAGGGCAACAAGCTCATCGAGGTGAAGAAGAACGTTTCGGTGAAGACCTTCACCGGCGGCCCGGGCGATTTCCGCGCCACGCTGTCCGACGGCTCGACCGTCGAAGCGGGCGCCACAATCCTCGCCACCGGCTTCACCCATTTCGATTCGGTCAACAAGCCAGAATGGGGCTTCGGCACCTACCCGGACGTGGTTACCACCACCCAGGTCGAGCAGATGCTGTCGTCGGGCAAGGGCGTGCGCTGCCCCTCCGACGGGCGCAAGCCGGACCGCGTCGCCATTCTGCTGTGCGTCGGCTCGCGCGACCGCCAGATCGGCCGGGAATGGTGCTCCAAGATCTGCTGCACCGTCTCTTCCAATATTGCGATGGAAATCCGCGAAGAGCTGCCGCAGTGCAACGTCTACATCTACTACATGGATATCCGCACCTTCGGCCTCTACGAGGACACCTATTACTGGGAGAGCCAGGAGAAATATAAGGTCAAATACATCAAGGCGCGTATCGCCGAGGTGACCTCCGACGGCAAGCGGCTGATCGTGAAGGGCGAGGATACGCTGGTGAAGCGCCCGATCACCATTCCGTTCGACATGGTGGTGCACGCCATCGGCATGGACCCCAATGTCGACAACATGACCTTGTCGGCGATCTTCGACGTCAAGCTCGAGAAGCACGGTCACGTCCAGAAGGCCTCGACCTACGCCAACATGTCGGCGACCTCGCGTCCCGGCGTGTTCGTGGCCGGCGCGGCGACCGGGCCGGAAACCATCGACGATTCCATCGCGCAGGGACAGGCGGCCGCCATGGCGGCGCTGAACGCCGCGCGCGGTGCCATGAGCGAGGCGGCCGAGTGATGTTCTCGCTGCTGACCCGCAAGCAGCAGAAGGCGCCGGCCCCGAGCCGGCCGGTGCTGCATTTGTCGGGTCCGCGGCTGCGCGCTGCCTTCGAGAACCTGGTCGATGCCGCCGAGGCGACCGGCGGGGTCGAGCGCTATGTCGGCGCGCTGGCGCTCAAGGCCTCGCTGTTCGAGGAGATGTTCGGCAAGGGCCGCGTCGACGAACTGACCGAGACCGAGTTTCTCGACCTTGCGTCCTTCGTGACCCCGGCGCGCCGGCGCATCGGCGCCTGGCTCGGCAGCAACGCCTTCGAGGGTTTGCGTGGGCGGCTGGTCGCGCTGCTCAACGGCTGGTCGGATGTCAGCAAGGCCGACCAACGCATGGCGGCCTTCTGCGCCGGCTTCCCGGAGGATCGCGATCACCGCTGGGTGCGCGATCTCGGCGCCGAGGTGCTGCATTTCAGCGCGCCGCAGCACTACCCGCTGATGACTCGCTGGATGTGGGACGCCCGCGTCAACACCGGCGTGCTGCGCGAGATCTGGCACGACGACAATGGCGTCCCCGCCGGCGCCATCAAGATCGAAGACAATTTCGCGACCTTCGCCATGCTGCGCGAGGAGCTGGAAGGCTTTCTCGCCGACAACGGCGTGTTCCGCGATCTGCCGCTGTACGTCGATATCCTCTGCGCCCATGTCTATGCCGGCTACATCAACGACAAGGGCGGCCAGTATCTGCGCGGCGACTTCTGCGGCGCGACGAAAGAAGATTCCATGGCGCATACGCGACGCCTGCTCGGGCTCGACGCGGTCGATACCGAATCCGGCCGCACGCGCCTCAAGCTGATCGACGGGGAGGCGCACGTGCTCGGCGAGCAGCGCCGTTTGAATCGTTAAGGGAAGCCGATGCCGATCCACGAAAAATCGCTGATCCGGCCGGAGAATCTGGTCACCCACGAGCATCTCGAGCTCGAAGGCGTCGACGTCTCCGGGCACTGGAGCACGTTCATCAATTCGCGCGCCGTTACCGACTATAACGAAGAGATGCAGGAGGAGATCGCGGCGCTGCCGGGCGGCGAGTTCATCCACCGCTGCTGGCAATGCGGCTCCTGTACCAATGCCTGCACCGTCAACGCCATCAATCCCGACTTCAATCCGCGCTACTGGATCTACCTGATCCGCATGGGCATGCAGGACGAGCTCTTACGCGACAAGGACATCATCTGGCAGTGCGTCTCCTGCAACAAATGCACCTATGCCTGCCCGCGCGACGTCTTTCCGGAAGGCGTGATGAAGGCGACCGCCCATTGGCTGGAGCTCAAGGGCTTCACCGAGAAGAAGCCGTCGATGGTGTTCGACGAAGCCTTCTCCGAGCAGGTGTTCGCCTCCGGCAAGATCGAGGACGGCCGCGTGCTACGCGAGTTCTTCGCCCGCACCAAGCAGTCGCTGTTCCAGGATTGGCTGATCGCGCTGGTGCGCGGGTTGGCGATGCGGTTGCCGGTCGGCCTTTTGATGAAGATGGGCCTCTCCACCTTGTTCCATCCGCGCACGCGCGGGTGGGGCGCCGCGAGCGCCGCGATCGATGAGTACGTCGCCGAGCGGCACGCGGCCGATGCCCGCGCGCTCAAGCTCGACACGCAAGGAGCGGAATGATGAGCAGCGGCAAGTACAAGAAGGTCGCCTACTATCCCGGCTGCGCGCTGGAGGGCACCGGCCACGCCTATAACCGCTCGACCAAGGCGGTGGGCAAGGCGCTCGGCCTTGAGCTGACCGAATTGAAGAACTGGAACTGCTGCGGCGCCATGGAGGTCAAGAACGTCGACCCCAAGCTGCAGACTTACCTCTCGGCGCGCAATCTCTCCATCGCCGAGGACATGGGCTTCGACACCGTGATGGCGCCCTGCAACGGCTGCTATCACAATCTCAAGAAGGCCGAATACGACCTCAAGAACGACGACGCCTCGCGCGAGGTCAACGCGCGGCTCGCCGGCAAGGCCGGCCACACCACCTATGAGGCCGGCAAGGTCGAGACCATCCATGCGCTCGACTGGATCAAGGAATCGATCGGCGAGGAGGGCCTGAAGGCGCGGGTGAAGAACTCGCTCAAGGGCCTCAAGGTCGCCAATTACTATGGCTGCATGTACACGCGGCCGCGCCACATCTTCCCGGAGAAGGACCAAGGAGCCGGCTCGGAATCGACCTCGCAGCCGCATTTCATGGACGATCTGTTGGCCGCGGCCGGGGCCGAGAACGTCAACTATCCGCTCAAGACCGCCTGCTGCGGCGGCGCCCACACGCTGTCGGACAGCGACACCTCGACCAAGCTGGTGCTCAATCTGCTCACCACGGCGGAAGCCTGCGGTGCCGACGTGATCGCCACCGAATGCCCGACCTGCCACACCGGCCTGGAGATGCATCAGGTGCGGGCGGAGAAGGTGTTCGGACGCAAGACGACCGTCAAGATTCTCTACTTCACGCAGCTTATCGGCATGGCGCTTGGTCTGTCGCCGCGCAAGGTCGGCGTGCACGAGAACCTTTCCGATTCCTCCGATCTCATTCGCGCGCGGGGTCTCGGCTGATGGACGAGGTCCGCAACCTGAGCTTCGACGACATGGCCGCGCGCTTCGACGCGATCGCGGCGACGCCGGACGCGGCGTTGCGGGAGAGGCCCGCGCCGTATGCCGACGAGTTGTTGGCGCTTGGCGAAACCGTTTTGGAGCATTGGCTGCTCGCGCACGGCAAGACGCCGACCGCCGACGCGGTCGAGGGCTTCCGCCTGCTGGCGCTGCATCGCCAGGGCGCGCGCGGCGAGCCCAGCTTCAACGCCTGCCGGGAAACTTGCCGCGAACTGGTCTACCACCATAATCTCGTTCGTCTCGACCCCGGTCATCCCGACACCGCGCGCCGGCTGCGGCTTGGTGCTATGGTGGCGCGACACTTGGCGCTGTTCGTCGGCGGCAAGCTGGAAGTGGCGGGGCTCGGTGAGTTCTGCTGCTCGTCGCGGCCGCTGCGCCAGAGCGAAGCGGCGCCGGACCGAACCGTTTGAAATAAGGAGAGGGATCAAATGCCGAGCGTGCGTGGCTGCAACCTTCCCGACGAACTGCTCTACGACGTCGAGAACAACATCTGGTACCGCGAAAATGCCGACGGCACGGTGACCCTCGGCATGACCGCGGTCGCCGCGGCCATGGCCGGCCAGTTGGTGGCGTTCACCGCCAAGAAGGCCGGCCGCAAGGTCGATAGCGGCAAGTCCTGCGCCACGGTCGAATCCGGCAAGTGGGTGGGGCCGGCCAAGATCGCTTTCAACGCCGAGGTGGCCGAGGTCAATGACGTGCTGGTGGGCAGTCCCAAGCTCGCCAATGCCGACCCCTACGGCGAGGGCTGGATGGTCAAGGTCAAGCCCGTCGACTGGGCGGCGGCCAAGGCCACGCTGACCCCCGGCAGCGCGGTCGCGGGTCCATACGAGGCCAAGATGACGGCCGACAATTTCGCCGGCTGTGAATAGGCGGCGGTCGGAGCGGCAGCCGACAGCCCAGAGAGGGTGAGAGCCATGGTGGAGGAAAGCAACACCAAGCGGATGTCGATGATCGTCACCAAGGGGACGCTCGATTGGGCGTACCCGCCCTTCATCCTGGCGACCACCGCGGCCGCCATGGGCCTCGAAGTGACGATGTTCTTCACCTTCTACGGCCTGACGCTGCTCAAAAAGGACCTCAACCTGAAGATTTCCACGCTGGGCAATCCGGCGATGGAAATGCCGATGATGGGCATGCATATGGCCATGCCCAACCTGGTCTCGGCCATGCCCGGGGTCGACGCCGCGGCCACCGCGATGATGAAGAACCTGATCAAGAAAAAGGGCGTCGCCTCGATCGAGGAGTTGCGCTCGATGGCGCTCGAGGCCGACGTCAACATGATCGCCTGCCAGATGACCATGGACCTGTTCGAGTACACCAAGGACGACATGATCGACGGCCCGGTGCTCGGCGGCGCGGCGACCTATATCGAGACCGCGACCAAGAGTGACATCAACCTGTTCATCTGAACGAGACTAATTCGAAACCGTCTGAGGAAATGACATGGCCGACCAGGTGCTCGACGTCAAAGGACTGAACTGCCCGCTCCCCATCCTGCGCGCCAAGAAGGCGCTCAAGGACGTGGCCGTTGGCGGCACGCTGCAGGTGCTGGCGACCGATCCCGGCGCGGTGAAGGACTTCGAGGCCTTTTGCCGCACCACCGGCAACGAGCTGGTGGAATCGAAGAACGAGGACAAGGTCTTCAGCTTCCTGATCAAGCGCACGGCTTGAGAAAAATCAAAGACGTGCGCCGCCTTTTTGCTAGAAGAATATCCCATGGGACGCTATTCTGAATAGAATAATCTACTCATTGGCGGCTACGCGCGTGGGAGTTGAGCGATGGCGTCGAATGCGTTGTACATCCTGCTTTGCTCCGGCGAACATGAAAAGGTGCAGATGGCGGCCATGATGGCCTCGGTCGCCGCCGTCTCCGAGCGGCCGGTCGAAGTGTTCATCAGCATGAACGCGCTGCTCGCCTTCGCCAAGGACGCGCCGGCCGGCGAGCGCTATCGCGGCGGCGCATTTTCCAAGCTCCTCACGGAAAAGAAGGCGCCCGATCCCATGACCCTGTTCCGGCAGGGCCGCGAGCTCGGCGATCTCAAGCTGTGGGCCTGCTCCATGGCGCTGGACGTGCAGGGCTGGGAGATGGACCGTCTGGAAGACGACATGTTCGAGGGGCCGCTCGGACTCACCAAGTTCCTGTCCGACGCCGAGAACGGACAATTCATCACCCTGTAGATGCCGAGAAAGAAAGCATGAGCGAGATGACGACCAGAGAAAAGATCGACGCGCGCGGCGCGTACTGTCCGGGGCCGTTGATGGAGCTCATCGCGAAGCTCAAGCTGGTGCAGATCGGCGACGAGATCGAAATACTCTCGAGCGACAAGGGCTCGGTGAACGACATTCCCGAGTGGGTCAAGAAGGTCCATCATGAGATGGTGGGCATCACCCCGCAGGACGGATATTGGAGCATCGTCGTGCGCAAAGCCAAGTAACAGGTAGCGTGCGCTGGCACATTCAGTGTGGGCGACGTTCAAGAGGGGGAGGAGACAAAAATGGCCAAGAAGATTCTGATCGTCGGAGGCGGTCTCTCCGGCACCATCGTCGCCAACGGTCTATGCCGGCAGCTGCGCGAGGAAATGTCCGCGGGCAGCGTCACCATCACCATGCTGGGCGCGACCGACAAGCACATGTACCAGCCCGGCCTGCTTTACGTGCCGTTCGGCAAGATGCGGGAATCGGAGCTGTTCCGTGACCAGCGCACGGTGCTCGACCGCCGCGTGCCCTACATCGTCGATCCGGCCAGGAACATCGACGTCGATAAGAAGACGGTGACCACCAACTCGGGGAAAAACTTCACTTACGACTTCCTGGTGATCGCCACCGGCTCGCGCATCCGCCCGGACAACATCCCGGGCATGACCGAGGGCGGCCACTGGTTCTACGACCTCGACGGCGCGCGCAAGATGCGCGACGCCTTGACGAACTTCAAAGGCGGCAAGATCGTCGTCAACATCAACGCGCCGCACAAGTGCCCGGTGGCGCCGCTCGAGATCACCTTCATGCTGCGCGACTATCTCGCCGGCAAGGGGCTGCTCGACAAGAGCGAGATCACCTACACCTATCCGATCGGCCGCCTGCACTCGCTCGAGCCGGTGGCGCATTGGGCGGTGCCCGAGTTCGAGCGCGCCGGCATCAAGTCGGAGACCTTCTTCAACACCAAGTCGGTCGACGCCAAGGCCAAGACCATTACCTCGGAAGAGGGATCCACGCTGCCTTACGATCTGCTGATCACGGTGCCGCCGCACAGCGGCATGCCGGTGATCACCGACTCGAACCTCGGCGCCGGCGGCTGGGTGCCGACGGCGCGCAACACGCTGTTGAAGGAAGGCTCGGAGAACGTCTTCGTCGTCGGCGACACCACCAACCTGCCGATCTCGAAGGCCGGCTCGACCGCCCACTTCGAGGCCGACACCATCATCGACAACCTGTCCTCGCTGATCAAAGAGGATCGTTGGGCGCGCGACTACGACGGCAAGGTATTCTGCTTCGTCGAGACGGGTTTCAGCACCGGCACCTATGTGTGGTTCAACTACACGACGCCGCCCAATCCGGGCCCGCCGTCGCAGATGATCCACTGGTTCAAGCTCGCCTATAATCGCATGTACTGGCTCTCCGCCCGTGGCCTGCTGTAAGGGGAGGCGGAGATGAACGACATGTCAAACCAACCGCCGCTCGGCGAGATCGAACGCCTTTCGCTTGCCGCGCGCGAGGCCTTGACCGACAGCATGGTCGAGCGCCTGGCGACGCTCGGGGGCAATGGGCTGGAACTGCTCGATCGCCTCAACGACCCGGGCACGCGTGAAGCCGTGCATTCGATGATCGATCGGCTCACCGAGCTGCACAAGGTCGGCGCGCTCGACACCGTCTGCGAACTCGCCCTGACGCTGCACGCGATGCGCAGCGCCATGACCGACAACATTGTCGAACGCCTGTTCATGTTCATGGAGAGCATGATCAACACTGTCGGCAACGAGGCCATGGGCGAGCTTGCCGAAAACACCCGCATGGCCTTCGAGGAGGCGGCGCAGGAAACCGCCAAGGCGAAGCCGAGCGGCGGCATCATGGGCATGATGTCGATGCTGTCGAAGCCGGAAACGCAGAAGAGCCTGGCGTTCCTGTTGGCCTTCAGCAGCAAGCTGCAGGCGCGGACAAGCTGATCCGCTTCATCGGCGTTGTCGCTTGAAACAAAATCGGCGCCGCACAAGCGGCGCCGGTTTTTATTTGTGTCGAGACGGTTGCCGCGCCTACAGCGCGTTCCCTCGCCCAATGGAGAGGTGCAGCGTGCGCGTTGCAGCGCCCGATTCAATTCAAGGCGAGCGCGCGTCAGGCGCGCACGAACACCGAGCGGATGGCGCCGCCGAGCGAGCCTTCTTCCAGATACTTCACGCCGAGATAGCCGCCGGCCAGGATCGAGAGCCAGGCGATCAGGCTGCCGAGCGCCAGCGTGGAAAGGCCCGTGATGCCCTGGCCGATGGTACAGCCGAGCGCGATCACGCCGCCGGCGCCCATCAGGCTGGCGCCGCCGAGATGGCGCAGGAAGTCCTTGTGATCGGCGAAGCTCTCGACCCGGAATTCACCGGTCGCCATCGCCATCAGGAAGCTGCCCAGAATGACGCCGCCGACCACCGCGATGCCGAAATTGAGGGTCGAGCCGGTGAAGGTCATCAGATACTGGATGCTCTCGCCGACCGGTGCGACGAACGTGATCGAGGAGAGCGGTGTCGGATTGAAGTCGTCCGCCGCCAGCACGCCGGTGACCAGCCAGCCGCCCACGACACAGAGGCCGATGACGAGGCCGGCAGTGATGTTGGCCGGGCTCTGTCGGAAGGCCTTGTCCTTGAAGCAATAGATCAGGAACGCCAGCGCCAGCGCGGCCGCGGCGATGGCGCGCGCGACGTCGGGCGAAAGCCCGAACGCGGCACCGGCCATTTCGCCGAGATTCTGGTTGGCGAGCCCGTGCGTCTTGAGATCGACATTGGTCGTCTCGATCTGCAGCCTCGCCAACGCCAACAGGCCACGTACCGTCGTATAGGCGACGATGCCGAGCACCAGCGTAACCAGCAGTGATTTCAGATTACCGGCGCCGAGCCGGACCAGCGTGCGGCTGGCGCAGCCGCCGGCTTGGGTCATGCCGAAGCCGAACATCAGCCCGCCGATGATGGAGCCGAGCCAGCCGAAATTCGACGTGAGGTACATCGCCTTGTCGATTTCGATGATGCCGGCGAACGAGAGGACCTGCGTGCCGATGATGGCGACCGCGATCGCCAGCACCCAGGCGCGGAAGCGGCGGCCGTCGCCCATGAGCACGAGGTCCGATATCGAACCCATGGTGCAGAAATTGGTGCGCTGCACCACGGCACCGAATACAAGGCCGATGACAAGGCCGCCAATGCCGACGATCATCGTGGGAGTAAGTCCGCTCATCTTTCGCTCATCCCGGCGGCCCCCGGGCCGCTTTTCGCGTGGGTTATCTGCTTAGTTTTCAATTATCTGCTGCTGTCTGCTGCCCCGGGCCAGCCGGTGCGAACTCATAGGTCCAGCCCAGGCTGACTTGGTATTGGTGCATGCTGATTTCAATATTGCTCGCAGGATTTGGCCCGCCCGGGGTCAACTCGATGCCCGAGACGCTGTTACTGGGCACGTAAGCGGCGGCGAATTCAAGGGTCGAGTGGGGCGAGGCCTTGTAGGCGAAGCCGCCGGTGAAGGTGTCGGTGACCACGCCGGGCGCCAGGATGTTGAATGTCACGTCGGTCGATTTGATCGGATTGGTGTTGTGGGCATAGCCCGCGCGCAGCGTCCAGCGTGGAGTGGCGCGCCATTCGGCGCCGATCTTGACGACGTCGACGTCATGCCAGCCGAAGCCCGAGCCGTCGGCGGTGCCGAGCGAGCCCGCCGGCATGGGTGAGGCCATTGGATTCGCGATCGAGGAGATGTCGCTGTAGAAGATGTGCTGGTAATCGAGCATCAGCGTCAGGTTCGGCATGGCGTCCCACGCGACGCCGGCGGTGATATTGGCGGGAATGTCGAAGTTGCCGCCATCGGCGAACAGGCCGCTGTATTTGCTGAGCTTGGTCATCCAGATCGGCGTCTGCCCGGAAAAGCCGACGCGGAAATTCGGCGCCACCTTCCATTGCACGCCGAGACGCGCGCCGCCGCCGTAGGAATAGGAATAGCCGTTGTCGGTCAAGTTCGCGGGATCGGACGACAGGCCGAAGGCGCCGAACGCGGAAAGCCCCTCCGCCTTGAACCGCTGCACCGCGAACACCGGCGAGACGCCGACGGAGAAGGTGCCGAACCGGCGCGCATAACCGACCGCCAAGAAAGCCTGCATCAAGTCGACGCCGGCCTGGCTGCCGCAATAGACGTTTTGGCTGACCAAACCGAAATTGACGCAATTGGGGTTGGTGGTGCCGTGCCAATTGGTGTTCATGCCGCCATTGCCATAGAGCGTGATGCCCCAGGCCGAGTCGGCGTCGATCGGGCTGTTGAACGCGATGTTCGGCACGGGGAAGAGATTGGTGCCGCTGTCGAACGAGCCCGGCGCGATCATCATGGTCCCGGTGGCGCTGTAGCTGCGGTAGGGCATGAACAGCGAGATGCCGAGCTGCACTTGCTTGTCGACGTCGACGAGGCCGGCGGGATTGAGCGCCAGCGCCATGGCGTCGCGCGAGTCGGCGACGCCGGCACCGCCGAGGGCGCCCTGGCGCGCGCCGTAGCCATACTGGAAATAGCCTTCGGTCGCCTGCGCGGCGCTGCCGGCAAGCAAGGCCGCGGTCAAACACGCCGTGAACTTAGCCGCCGATGCGGCAACCCGCCCGATTGCTGACCCCATCGCTTCCCCCGTTTCGCATGGTATTATTGTTATATTCGAATAATTCGATACGAACGGAAGTGTCCCGTCAAGCGGTTTAATGGGCCGGCACCCGCAACCGCCTTTCGGGAGCTCAGGCAATAGCCCGAGCTTGCCGGGCCGATCGACCAAGCTGCTGAGAAAATTGAAGGAAAGTCCGAAACGGGGACGCGCCAGCGCGAGCGGCTTCGCGTTTCCGGGCTATGACGCCGGCCGCGAGGAGGTGGGGACTAGCCCACCGTCTCCACGTCCCACTTGGGCGCGCGTTCGGGCGGGTTGGCGATGCGCACCTGCTTGCTGCGCAACGCCGAGATGCGCTTCATCTCGTCATCGCTCAGCGAGAAATCGAACACATCGAGGTCGTCTTCGATCTGCTCCTCGGTGATCGCGCGCGGCACGGCGGCGACCATCGGCTGCTGGATCAGCCAGCGGAGCGCGACCTGCGCGATCGTCTTGCCGTGTGCCTTGGCGATCTCGCCGATGACGGGGTCGTCGAGCAATTCGCCGCGCGCCAGTGGGCAATAGGCGGTGAGGATCATGCCGTGCCGCTTCAGCGTCGCCAGCATGCGGTCCTGCGGCAGGTAGGCGTGGTACTCGATTTGATTGGTGATCAACGGTTCGGGACAGACCTGTGCCGCTTCCTCGACCATGGCGATGGTGAAGTTCGACACGCCGATATGGCGCGCCATGCCGCTGCGCTTGGCCTTGGCGAGCGCGCCCAGCGTCTCGGAAAACGGGACCTTCGGCTGCGGCCAGTGCACCAGCAGAAGATCGACATAGTCGAGTTGCAGCGCCTTGAGCGATGTCTCGGCCGACTTGAGAAAGTCGGCCTCGCGCGCGTTCAGTTCGGTCACCTTGGTGGTAACCCACAATTCCTCGCGCGCGATGCCGCTGGCGCGAATGCCTTCGCCGACCTGTTCTTCCGTGCCGTATTTGCGCGCGGTGTCGATCAGGCGGTACCCGCAATTGATGGCGTGGGTGACGAGTTCGGCTGCGCGCGCCGGAAATTCCATGGTGCCGAAGCCGACCGCCGGCATGTGGGCGCCGTGCGTGGAAATGGTGAAGGCCTTGGCAGGTTGCATGCGGAAAACTCCAGGCGGGAATGACGGGCGCGGGATACTAGTGCGAAGGCGCCGCCGCCGTAAACCACCATTCGCGCCATCGGCTTCTCACAAATTTCACGCGATGCAAATTGCGCGGGACCTGGCCGGAAGGTTAGATGCTGGAAAGCGAATCGCGTCGTGCCCATAACAGACTTGCAAAGATGACAGACTTGCAGAGATGGTTGCTGGCGCTGGTGCTCACCGCCGTGGCGGTGGTGGTCGGCTACGTCTGGCTCGACCGCCCCATCGCCCTATGGGTGCACGGTCAAATTGCCGTTCATGGTCGGCAGGTCTTCGAGCCGGTCACCCATATTCCCGATCCATTGTTGCCGGCGGCGGCCATTGCCTTTTTCGGGCTGGGCTTGCGCGCCCTGGCCGGCCGGCCGCTGTCGAACCTTGCGACCGTGATCGTCGCCTGCAGCGTCAGCGTGACCATGACGCAGGCGATCAAGAACGTGCTCAAATACGTGTTCGGGCGGACCTGGCCGGAGACCTGGATCCACAACAATCCCTCGTTCATTCACGACGGCGTCTATGGCTTCCATTGGTTCCGCGCCGGCGAGGCTTATCAGTCCTTCCCGTCAGGCCACACCGCGGCGACCTGCGCGGTGCTGTCGGTGCTGTGGATTTGTTATCCGCGGCTGCGGGTCCTCTATGCGCTCGTCGGGCTGGCGGTGGTGGTCGGGCTCATCGGCGCCGATTTCCATTTCCTCAGCGACGTGATCGCGGGCGGTTTCGTCGGCACCTCGACCGGCTGGATGACGGTGGTGTTGTTCAATCGGCGCATCAGCCGAAGCGATTAGCCGCACCGGGCGGATCAGGGCCGCTGCCTTCTCGGTCAGCCGCTTCCCGAGCCGCGCCCGGTCGACCACCATGCGTTCGTGGGTGCCGTTGCCGATCTCTTCCATCTCGTCGTGCGCGCCGACCTTGAACTCGATGCGCCGGCCGTCGACCTTGGTGACCTCTGCTTCCGCCGTGATCTGATGGCCGACCGGCGTCGCCGCCAGATGGCGGACATTGACCATCGTGCCGACCGCGCTTTCGCCCGGCTCGAGATAATCGCGCACCGCATTGAGCGCGGCGTTCTCCATGGCGGTCACCATCCATGGCGTGGCGAACACCGGCGGCAGCGCCGCGTCCTTGAACTGGCTGGCGAGCTGGGCGGGGGTCACGCGCAGCGAATAGGTGCCCTTGGCTCCCACCGGAATCGGACGCATCGCGCTACTCCTCCGACCGCCGCACGTGATTGATGGCCGGCGACAGCACGGCAAGGATAATGCCGCAGATTGCGATCGGCAGGAAAGCCATGGCGGCAATACCGCTGGCATCCCACAAGGCGCCGCTGATCACCGGCACCACCACCGCCAGGCTGTAGCTGATGGTGAACATGGCGGCGGTGACGCGATGCACGTCGTCGGGCGGCGCCAGCAGCGGCGGCAAAGCCAGCGCGAGCACCAGGATGCTGGCGCAGCAGAACCCGATTACGGCCGCGGCGGCGACCACAACGGGACCGGAACCGAAGGCGATTCCGGCGAGGGCGAGAATGCAAGTGAGCCCGGCGGCGACGTAGGGCCAGGCCTTGAGCTCGAGCCGGCTGGCGAAGGCGAGCAGCAATGCCGACGCCGGCAATTGACCGGCATTCAGAGCCGAGAGAGACGCGCTGATCCAGGCGCCTTGCCCGTGGCTGGTGAGAAAATCGGGTAGAAATGCGTTGGTGCCGAAGTAGACGGCGTTGATGGTGCCGAGCATGATGCCGAGCCGCCAGATCAGCAGGCTGCCCCAGTCCGGCCACCAGCGCCGCCGCGTTGCCGTGGCGCTCGTCGCCGGTCGCCGTGGCGCAAACAGCAGGACCACGAGCGCGATCGCCACCACCGGCGCGCTCCAGAATGCGAAGGCGCCCTGCCAGTTGCCCATCAGTGGCACGATGAGCGGAAGCGTGAGCGCAACCGGCGCAACCTCGCCGATCAGCAGCCCGTTGGTATAGACGGCGGTCGCGAAGCCGATCCGCTGCGGCGTCCAGGCGCGCACGGCCGGCGGCATGCTCACCTGCAGGATGGCGACGCCGCCGGCCATGACGATGGTCATGGCATAGAGCCAGAATACATCGGGAAAGGCCCCGCGCAGGGCGCCGCCGATCGCGGTCAGCGCCAGGCCGACGAAAATCGCGCTGGTCACACCCAGACGCGCGATCAACAGCGAGCCGGGAACCGCCGCGAAGGCGAGCAGCATCGAGGGCAGGCCGGTGAGCACGCCGATCTGGGTGGCGTTCAGATTGAGGTCGTGGTGAATACTTGGAATGACCGGCGGCACCGCCAGGATCGTCAGCCGCAGCGCGGTACCGATCAACCACAGCAGCGACAATGCAATGAGGAAGCGCGCTTGTGTGGATGCGCCGCCTGAATCAGCGATCGAGGAGGGTCTCATTGCGGGGAGGGGGCCACGGGGGCATTGTTGTCCTTATGCGGACGGGAGATAACATACCTTGAACGGCGTTGCACGACCCGCCACAAATCGATTTTTCAGGAATGAACGCGCCCGTCCCAAGCGAAAATTCGCCGCTTTACGTCATTGGCGACATCCACGGCCGATTGGACCTGCTCGACCGCATGATCGCGGCGATCCAACGCGATGCCGGCGAGCATGGAACCGACAGCCTGACGGTCACCGTCGGCGATTACATCGACCGTGGCCCCGACTCTCGCGGTGTGATCGAACGGCTGATGGTCAATCCGTTCCCCGGCCGCTTTGTCGCGCTCAAGGGCAATCACGAAGCCATCCTCGAGAACTTCCTGGCCGATCCGCATCGTGTCGGCGACCATTGGCGGCAGCTCGGTGGGCTCGCCACCTTGCGCTCGTTCGGCGTGTCGCTGTCGTCGTTTTCGGGCTACGATTTCGAGCGGGCCGCCGCGCAGCTGCGTGCCGCGCTGACGCCGGAGCACATGAAGTTTTTGGCGGGGTTACGTACGTCGTATTCGGTCGGCAACTATTTCATGTGTCATGCCGGCGTGCGGCCTGGCGTTCCGCTCGATCGGCAGCGTGAGGAAGACCTCATCTGGATCCGCGAGCCGTTTTTGCTCAGCAACGAGGATTTCGGCAAGATCGTCCTGCACGGTCACACGCCCGCACGTGAGCCGGAAGTGCGGCCGAACCGCATCAATGTCGACACCGGTGCCTTTGTCAGTGGGCAATTGACTTGCGTGGCGCTGCGCAACGGCGGCCATCGCTTCTTGAGCGTCCGTTGACGCAAGACTGTCAGACGGCGCTTTGCAGTTGACGCCGTATGCATTCCGTCAGTGAAATCGAGCCGTCGAAATAGATGCCGGCGATCTTGAACGTCGCGGCCGCCTGCAAGTCGGAGTCCTTGTCGCCGATCAGGAAACTGCGACGGCGGTCGATCGGCCATTCCTTTTCCGCTTGTTCGAGCATTCCGATGCCCGGCTTTCGACAGCGGCACGAAATGGCATAGGCCGCGACGGTGCCCTCGGGATGGTGCGGGCAATAATAGAAAGCGTCGACATGGGCGCCGTGCGCGCGCAAACGATCTTGCATGTACGCGTGAAAGCGATTGACCGCCGCTTCATCGTAGTAGCCGCGGGCGACGCCGGATTGGTTGGTGATCACGAAAACGTAGTAGCCGGCTTCGTTGAGCATGCGAACCGCTGCCGGCGCATCGTCGATCCACGCGAGTTGGTCGGGACGATGGGCGTAGCCATGGTCGACGATGAGCACGCCGTCGCGGTCGAGGAAGGCCGCGGGGCGCCTGTCGGCCACTGCGTGAGGGTCATTCGCCGGGGACGTCATGTTTTCGCAATAAGACACAAAACCGTGGGCTTGGCAGCCGGACGCCGAGGCTGGCGCGGCAAGCTGCCCTCATCGAATAGCTCGAAACGCCCAGATTTTCAGCATTTTTCGCAATTTGAAAGTGAGATTCGCTCCTTGGAAAATTCCTTGACTTCCCTCGCCAGGGCTATTTCCCTTACCCCAGGGAGAAACGAACAATGGAAGCAACAATATTACCCGGGCCCGGGGTTGAGGGCCATCGGGCGCCTGCGCGCAGCGCCGGCGACCGTCACAGCATTCAGTCCGTCGATCGGGCGCTCTTTCTGCTGGAAACCATCGCGGAGGCCGGCGGCGAAGCGACGCTGACCGACCTCGCCACGCGTACCGGCCTCAACATCTCCACCTGCCACCATCTGCTGGCGACGCTGATCAAGCGCGGCTTCGCCACCAAGGTGACCGGGCGGCGGCTCTACGCGCTTGGCGCCCGCATCATGTATCTCAGCCACGCCTGCCTGCAGGTCGACCTGCCGCGTCGGGCGCAGCCCTATCTGGAAGCCGTCAACCAGGCGACCGGCGAGACCGTGCATCTTGCCGCCTTGCAGGGGGACTCCGTCGTCATGCTGGCCGTCCGCGAGGCGCGCCATCCGGTGCGGGTGGACACCGGCCGCATCGGCAAGATGGCGGCGCCTCACGCGACTTCGGTCGGCAAGGCGATCCTCGCCTGGCTGCCGGAAGACGAGATGCGCCGCATCCTCGCCGGCGGGCTCAAGCGCTGCACCGACAATACCATCACGGACTTTCCGGTACTGACGGAGTCGCTGCGCATCGTTCGCCGCAACGGCTACGCCATCGAGCGCGAGGAGCACTTGCCGGGGGTGATCTGCGTCGGCGCGGCCATCCGCGACCAGGCGGGCACCGTGATCGGTGGCATCAGCGCTTCCACCCCCACAATGCGTGCCACCGACGAACACATCGCCTTGATGCGCGACGAGATCACCGCCGCCGCCCGCGCCTTGTCGGCGGAATTCGGCGATCCCAACGCGCAAGCCAAGACTACCCTCGCGCAGGCCGCCGCCAATTGATGGCTGTTTAGCACAATCACATTTGGAGGCGTTGATGTACGCACCGGAAGGCGTGAAGACCAACCATAATCAATTTCCCATCCCCGACAGCATGCGCGCCTGGGTGCTCGGCAATCCCGGCGAACTCAGCATGTCCGAGAAGCCGACGCCGGTGCCGAAGAAGGCCGAGGTGCTGGTGCGCATCGATGCGGTCGCGATCTGCGCGACCGACCTGGAGATCATCTACCAGGGCCCGCCGGCGATGATCCAAGGCGGGCTGCCGTTCAACAAGAACTTCACCCCCGGCCATGAATACATGGGCACGGTGGTGGCGCTGGGACACGGGGTCGATGAGTACAACATCGGCCAGCGCGTTTCGGTCGAGATCCATGCCGGTTGCGGCCAGTGCAAGCGCTGCCGCGAGGGCATGTACACCTCGTGCCACAACTACGGCCTCAATTACGGGGACGTCGACAAGGGCCACCGCGCCAACGGTTTCACCACCGACGGCGGCTTCTGCGAGTATCAGGTCAACAACATCAACACGCTCGTGCCGATCCCGGACAACATGTCGGACGAGGAGGGCACGCTGGTCGTCACCGCCGGCACCGGCATGTATGCGTTGACCGAACTCGGCGGCCTCATGGCTGGCGAGAGCGTCGCGGTGATCGGCCCTGGGCCGATCGGCTTGTTGACGGTGGCGGTGGCGAAGGCGCTCGGCGCCCAGCCGGTCATCCTCACCGGCACCCGCGACAATCGCCTCGAGATCGGCAAGGAGCTCGGCGCCGACGCGGTCATCAATATCCGCAAGACCCCTGACGTGGTCGCGGAGGTGAAAAAGATCAACGGCGGTCAGGGCGTCGACTATGTGGTCGAGTGCTCGGCGGCGACCAACGCGGTCAATGACGCCGTGCGCATGGTCAACCGCGGCGGCCGCGTGTGTCTCGCCGCCTTCGCGCACGAGGAAGTGCCGGTCGACGTCGCGCATATCGTGCGCAACAACATCTATCTCTGCGGCATCCGCGGCGAGGGCAAGAGCGCGACCCATCGCGCCGAGGCCTTCATGGCGCAGAAGCGCTTCGACGCCACCAAAATCCACACCCATACCTTCCCGCTCGACGATCTGCCGACCGCGATCCGTTACGCCAAGGACCGCGTCGACGACGCCATCAAGGTGGTGGTGAAGGCCAAGATGGACGCCGCGCACAAGCAGGCGGCGGAGTAATTGCTCTTCTCCCTCTCCCCTTGTGGGGGAGGGTGGCGAGCACCGAAGGTGCGAGCCGGGTGAGGGGTCAGTGCCTCAAATGAATTCCGACCCTCACCCGCCCTCGCTTCGCTCGGGCACCCTCTCCCACAAGGGGAGAGGGAAGAAAGCAAGCAAGGTGCTGTCGATCATGCTCACCTGCGACGAATATCTGACGCCGCAAACGCTCGCCGAGGCTTTCGTCGCCTTGGCGCGGCATCGCGGGCGCTGCCGCATCGTCGCCGGCTGCACCGACACGCTGCCGTGGGCGCGCGAGGGCCGGGCGGGCGATGTCGATATCCCGGTGCTGATCGACGTCTCCAAAATCCCCGAGCTCAATGAATTGCACGTGGATGACCGCCGCGTGCGGCTCGGCGCGGCGACGCCGATTCAGCGTTTCCTCGACAATGCCGCGCTCGGCCGCGCGCTGCCGGCCGGTCCACGCTGCGCGGTGTGGTTTGCCGACGACCAGATCCGCGCGCAGGCGACCGTGGGCGGCAATATCGTCAATGCCTCGCCCGCGGCCGATGTCACGCCATGCCTGATCGCGCACGAAGCCGAGGTGGAGCTTGCCAAGGATAGCGGCGGCAGGATCGTCCGCCGCCGCATGAAGCTTGCCGATTTCGTCACCGGCCCCAATCGCACCGCGCTGGAGGAGGGCGAGCTGCTGCTTGCCGTCGAATGCGACGCGCTGCCGGCCTATGGCGGAAGCTTCGAGAAGGTCGGCCATCGCCGCTCGCTGGTGATCTCGCTGGTTTGCCTCGCCACGCTGATCAAGCTCGATGCCCAAGGCCACCACATCGAGGACGTGCGCCTTTCCATCGCCGGCATCGGCCCGCGCCCGCTGCGCTTGACGGATGTCGAAGAATTCTTGCGCGGCGGCGCCATGACTCTCGACCGCCTGGAGCGCGCCGCCGACATGCCGGTCGATCTCGTCGCCTCGCGCACGCGGCAAGAATACCGCCGCGAGGTGGTGCGCGGCTTCATGCTGCGCGGGTTGACCACGGCCGCCCGCCGCGCCGGCGCTTCGCCTGACGCGCTTAGCGACGAGTTGGAGGCAGCCTATGCCTGACCTTCGTCTCGAAGCGATCGTCAACGGCCGCAAGATCGCGCGCAACGCCAAGCCGAGCCAGCGCTTGCTCGACTTCCTGCGCGACGACCTGCATCTCACCGGCAACAAGGAAGGCTGCGGCGCCGGCGAATGCGGCACCTGTTCGGTGTTCGTCGATGGCGTGCTGATGAAGTCGTGCCTGCTGCCGGTGGCCAAGGCGCAAGGCGCTCATGTCGAGACCATCGAGTCGCTGGCCAAGACCGGCGAGCTCAATGTCTTGCAGCGCGCCTTCCACCAGGCCGGCGCCAGCCAGTGCGGTTACTGCATCCCCGGCATGGTGATGGCGGCGACCGCGGCGCTGCGCGCCAACCCATTTGCCGATCGCGAAGAGATCAAGGAGCGGCTTGGCGGCAATATCTGCCGCTGTACCGGCTATCAGAAGATTTTCGACGCCGTCGAAATGGCGCGCGACGTGCAGAACGGCCGCCTGCTGGCGAGCGTGTTCGCCGAAGCGGAAGCTGAAGCCGGCGACTTCATCGGCAAGGCCGTGCGCCGCATCGATGCGCCGAGCAAAGTCTCCGGCCGGCTCAAATATGCCGGCGACATGACCATGCCCGGCATGCTGCATGTGCAGGTGCTGCGCTCACCGCATCCGCATGCGCGCATCGTGTCGATCGATACGTCCGCGGCCGAAGCCATGGACGGCGTCGAAGGCGTCATCAGCGCGGCCGACGTGCCGGGCGAGGACGGCTTCGGCGTCTTCGTCAACGACCAGCCGATCATGGCGCGCGGCAAGGTGCGCTACGTGGGCGAGGCGGTGGCCGCCGTCGCCGCCGAAGACCTGATAACGGCCAAGCGCGCGCTCGCCGCCATCAAGGTGGCATACGAGCCACTCGCCGCCGGTGTTCGACCCGCAGGAGGCGATGCGCGCCGGCGCCCCGGTCGTGCACGACTACGCCCCCGGCAACATCACCAAGCACATCCCGATCCGCGTCGGCGACGTCGCGCAAGGCTTTGCCGAATCCGATCTCGTGGTCGAGGAAACCTATTCGACGCAAGCCATCGAGCACGCCTATCTCGAACCGGAAGCGGGCCTTGCCTATGTCGATCACGACGGCGTGGTGACGGTGGTCTCGCCGAGCCAGAACATTACCCATCACCGCCACATGCTGGCGCGCATCATCGCCAAGCCGGTCGCCAAGGTGCGCTTCATCATGAGCCCGGTGGGCGGCGGCTTCGGCGGCAAGGAAGACATGATCTACCAGGGCATGCTGGCCCTGCTGGCGATGAAGACCGGGCGCCCGGTGCGGCTCGTCTTCACCCGCGAGGAGTCGATCGTCTCGACCGCCAAGCGTCATCCCTCGCGCACGATCCTGCGCATGGGGCTGATGCAGGATGGGCGCATCAGCGCTTTGCAGATGACCATGATCTGCGACGGCGGCGCCTATGGGCTTTCCACCGAGGGCGTCATGCGCAAGGCCGCGATCCTCGCCGCCGGGCCTTACGTGATCCCCAACGTGCGCATCGATACCTACGGCGTCTACACCAACAACACGCCGTCGGGCGCCTTCCGTTCCTTCGGCGCCTTGCAGACAGAGTTCGCAACCGAAAGCCATCTCGACATCTGCGCCGAACGGCTCGGCCTCGATCCATTCGAGATCAGGCGTATCAACGCCATGCGCGACGGCGCCGTGACGCATACCCGGCAGAAGCTCGGCAGCGTCAGCCTGCTGCGCTGCCTGGAAGCCGCCGAAAAGGCTTCCGGCTGGGAGCAGGGCGCGCCGGTCTCGCGTGGCGCAACGCGCAAGGACCTGAACCGCGCCGACGTGCGCCCGCCGGTTTCGCTCGGCGCGCGCTTTACGGTCGTCAATAAGCAAGAAGCGGCGGAGTGATGATGATGCCTTCGGCCGCGCCACACGCGCTCGCCACGCTCTCCCCGCAAGCGGGGCGAGGGAAGCAAGCGTGCGCGGCGAGAGGGAAGGGAGGCTCCTGATGGCCCGCAAGCGCGGACGCGGCATGGCGGCCTGCTGGTACGGCATCGCGCGAACCGCGACCGTCGACCGCGCCGCCGCCTGGGCCGAGATCGATGACGGCGGCAGCGCCAAGGTCGTCACCGGTGTCACCGAGATCGGCGAGGGCATCCTCACGGTGCTGGCGCAGATCGCCGCCGAGGAGATGGGCGTGAAGCCGGAGCACGTCACCATCGGCGACAACGATACCGCGCGCAGCCCCGAAGCCGCTCACGCCGGCGCCAGCCGGCAGACCTACATGATCGGCAATGTGGTCGCGCTCGCCTCTCGCGAAGCGCGCAAGCGACTCGCCGAGGTGATGGCCGAAGTGTGGGACGTTGATGCCGCCTCCATCGGCACCGGCAACGGCGAGGTCTGGGCCGAGAACAGCAACCATCGCATTCCGATCGGCGAGGCGGTGTCGATCGCCAAGAACCGTGGCGTGGTGCCGGTGGGCTCGGCGAGCTTCGGCACCGACGCCACCGGCCTCGATCCGGTCGACGGCTCCGGGCGGCCCTGGCAGGCTTACGTGTTCGGCACCCAAGTCGCCGAGGTCGAGGTCGATACCGTCACCGGCGAAGTGCAGGTGCTCGGCATCTGGGCGGCGCACGACGTCGGCCGCGCCGTCAATCCGCAAGGGGTGGAAGGCCAGATCGAGGGCGGCATCGTGCAGGCGCTCGGCCAGGGCCTGATGGAGGACTACAAGCTCGAGCAAGGCCGCACCAGCACCTCGGGCTTCGCCAAGTACATCCTGCCGACCTCGCTCGACGTGCCGCGCATCAATTCAATCATCATCGAGGACCCCGACCCGCTCGGTCCGCTCGGGGTCAAGGGCATCGGCGAGCCGGCCATGGTGCCGACCATTCCGGCGATCATGAATGCGATCTACGATGCGGTCGGCGTGCGCATCACCGAACTGCCGGCGACGCCGGAAAAGGTGCTGATGGCGATCCGCGAGAAGGAACGGGAAGAAGCATTACGGGCGGCGCAGGGGATGGCGGAAGCCGCTGAATAGACGGGGGACGTGAAATGGCTGCGGTGGAGGTTGCCGAAAAAAGGCCGGTGCGCGAGGTGCCCTTCGCCGCCGATCTCGGCGTGATCCGTCGCCTTGCAACGCTCTTGCCGGGCGCACGCCCGCTCGCGGTCAACGGCATCCGCGTCGCCGCCTCGATCCGCCCGCGCAAATTTGTCATTACCGGCGGCGACGAGACGCCCGTCACCATGCCGCGCACGGCGTTTCAGGTGGTCTATCCCGACGGCACGGTGATGATCGATTCCGGCCTCGACCGCTTCACCCACAATTCTTTTTCGACGCCCGACAAGCGCGAGCCGTTTTTCCCCGACCAATTCGTCAAGCTGCGGCAGGCGCTCAGCCAGGCGCGCATGATCGTGCTCACCCATTTCCACGCCGACCACGCTGGCGGTCTCATCCGCGCGCCGAACTTTGACGAGCTCGCCGCTAAGACCATCGTCAGTGTCGAGACCGCCCAATGCCTGCTCACCACGCCGCACCGGCCGCATCTCGCCCTGAAGCCTGAGCAGATCGACCGCATGACCGTCATCGGCTACCGGCAATATTATCCGGTGGCGCCCGGCATGGTGCTGATCAAGGCGCACGGCCATTCCGCCGATCACCAGATGGTCTACGTCGCGCTGCAGTCCGGCCGCGAAATCCTGCACAGCGTCGATGTCGGCTGGGTGCTCGACAACATCAGTGAAATCAAGGGCAAAGCGGCGCCCTGGGTGAAAGAGGACGTACCGGCGGTGATGAGGCAGTTGCGCTGGCTCAACCACATCCTGCGCCACGAGAGCAACATCAAGCTGCTGGTGACGCACGACGACGCGCTGTTCGCGCAAAGCACTCAAAGCGGTGCGATCGGAGGTGAGCTGAAGCTTTGAGTGATGCATGCGGCCGCGCCACGTTGCGGCTTCGGCCGATGCGGAATCGAAAACGAAAAATACAAGGGAGGTTATAGCCATGAGCTACGCGAAAATTCTTGCCGCACCGTTGTTTGCATCGGTGCTGGCATTCGCCGCCGGCCCGGCGGGGGCGCAAGGCACGTTTCCTGACAAGCCGGTCGAGATGACCGTGCTGTTCGGCGGCTCGGCACAGACCGTCGGCCAGGTGCTGGCCGACCAGATGTCGAAGAAGCTCGGTTCGCCTGTGGTCGCGGTCGGCCGCAAGGGCGGCGGCGGCGCCATTGGCTACACCTATGTGCACGGCACCAAGCCTGACGGCTACAATATCGTCTGGAACTCGAATTCGATTTCCACCACCCATTATCGCGGCAACGTGAAGTTCGACTACACGGCCTTTGAGCCGATCGCGCAGATCGGGGTGGAAGTGCCGGTCTTCGCCGTGCGCACCGCGTCCGGCTGGAAGACCCTGAAGGACATGGTCGCCGACGCCAAGAAGTCGGGCAAGAAGCTGAAGATCGCGGTTGGCGGTCTCGGCTCGTTTACGCATCTGGTGGCGGCGGCGCTGTTCAACCGCCTGGATCTCAAGGTCATCTATATCCCCGGCGGCCGCGGCCAAGAGGTGGCCGAGCTGCTTGCCGGCCGCGTCGACGGCGTGCTGCGTTTTCCAAGCGAGGTGGCAAGCAACGTCAAGGCCGGGACCATCAAGGTGCTGTGCGTCGCCAGCAAGGACGTCAAGGTCGAAGGCCTTGACGCGCCGAGTTGCGACGCCGCCGGTGCCACCGGCATGGACCTCAGCATGTGGCGCGGTCTGGCGGCGCCGGCCGGCACCCCGCTGGCGGTCATCGCCAAGCTGCAGAAGGCGGCGCAGGAAGCGGTCGCGTCGCCCGAATTCCAGAAGGCGGTGCGCAATGTCGGCTTTATTCCGCACTTCATGCCGGCCAAGCCGTTCGGCAAGGAGATCGCGAGCGACGACAAGGAGATCGGCACGCTGATGAAACAGATCGGCCTCGAAAAGAAGAAGAAGTGAGGGCGCGGTCTTGTCGCAGACCAGAACCGATCGGTTGACCGGCGCCGTATTGTTGCTGGTCGCCGTCGCGTGGACCGCCGGGGCCTATTGGTCGATCCCCGGCGGCGACGGCGGTGGCCAGATCGGTCCGCGCGGCTTTCCGCTCGGCATGGGTATCCTGCTCGGCATTCTGTCGCTGTTCCTGCTCGCCGGTAGTGTCGTGAACGGCGAGAGCGCCACATTGACCGACGAGGACGATCTCGAGCGCCCGCGCACCACGCGCGAGCGCTTCGCCGAGAAGTGGGCGCTGGTCACCACCTTCGGATTTCTCGGCGCCTATGTCCTGCTGCTCGATCTGCTCGGCTTTCTGATCGCCACTATCGTGGCGGTGGCTTCGTTCCTCGTCATCGGTCTCGGCAAGCGCTCGCCCCGATTGGTCGCCGGCACCGCGCTCGGCCTCGGCTTCGGCATCTGGCTGATCCTCGGCAAGGCGATGGGCGTTTATCTGCCGCGCGGCTCCATCATCGATTGGTTCTGATCCGATGCACGCCGTCCTGATGGGCTTGGAGACAGCGGCGACCTGGCAGGTGCTGGCGGCCACGGTATTCGGCTCGCTGGTCGGGCTGATCTTCGGCGCCATCCCGGGGCTCACTTATTCGATGGCGCTCGCCATGGTGCTGCCGATCACTTTCGGCATGGCCAACGAGCCGGCCATCGCGGTGATGCTGTCGACCTACATTGGCGGCATGACCGGCGGCGCCATTTCGGCCATCCTGATCGGTGTGCCCGGCACGCCATCGGCCGCCGCCACCGTGCTCGACGGTCATCTGCTGGCCAAGAGCAACAAGGCGTCGCTCGCCATCGGCGTCGCCACGGTTTGCGCCGGTGTCGGCGGCATCTTCAGCCTCATCGCGATGCTGATCGCGGTGAAGCTGCTGGCCACCGTGGCGCTCGCTTTCGGGCCGGCCGAGATCACGGCGCTGGTCATCTTCGGCCTGTCCACGATCTGTGGGCTGGCCGAAAGGTCGCTGGTGCGCGGGCTGATCGGTGGCGTGCTCGGCCTCATGGTCATGACGATCGGCCAGGACCCGATCGACGGCTTCCAGCGCTTCACCTTCGGCTCCACCACCATGCTGCAGGGCGTCGACCTGCTGGTCGCCATGATCGGACTGTTCGCCGTGCCGCATGCCATCGCCGCGCTCACGGCCTGGAAGGCCGGCGCGGAAAAGCAGCCCGAGGCCAGCGCCGTCAAGGTCGAGCTGCCGTCGTTCGCGCTGTTGCGCAGCCATTGGGCCAACCTGCTGCGCTCCAGCCTGATCGGCACCGTCATCGGCGCCATTCCCGGCACCGGCGGCCCCATCGCGGCCTTTCTCGCTTACGACCAGGCGCGCCGCTTCCACAAACATCCCGAGCGCATGGGCCGCGGCGAGGGCGATCTCGCCGGCGTCGTCGCGCCGGAAGCCGCCAACCACGCCGTCACCGGCGGCGCCATGATCCCGCTGCTCGGTCTTGGCATTCCCGGCGACCCGGCCACCGCCATTATCCTCGGCGGCCTGCTCATCCACGGCATCCAGCCCGGCCCTATGCTGTTCATGGAAAAGCCCGCCGTGATCGCCAACATCTACTGGTTGTTCCTGTTCGCTTATGTCGTCGTCGTCATCCTCCAGTTCTATGGCGTGCGCTTTTTCATCCATGCGTTGCGCGTCCCACCGCACCTGCTCGCCGTCGGCATTTTGGTGATGTGCGCGGTGGGCTCCTTCGCCATCCGCAACACCTTGTTCGATGTCGTGGTGATGATGGTCGTCGGCCTCATCGGTTATTTGCTGCTGCGCGTGCGCATTCCGGTGGCGCCGGTGTTGCTCGGCCTGGTGCTGGGCCCCACACTCGAACGGTCCTCGCGCACCGCGCTGATCATGTCGGAAGGCCATCTCAACATTTTCTATTCCTCGCTGCCGGCCCTCGTGTTCTTTGGCCTCGCCTTGCTGGTTATTGGCGGCCATGTGGTCGGCAACATGCGGGCCAAGGCGCGCACCAGGGCGCGGGCGACCCACCAACCGACCGAATTAAAGGCGTGATACGACGATGCTGATCCGCGGCGGCGACAAGGACCAGGCGATGCGCGCCCGCGCGCGGGCGGTGCATGACGCCGGCGGCGTCGAACAGGCGGTTGCCGCCGGCAGCATCCCCAAGCTGATCGACTGCTCGCTGTCGGAAGCGCTGGTGCTCGGCCTGCTCAAGCAGGGCGTCGTCAAATATTTCGCCATCTTCGGTCACGGATCGACCGACCTCGGCAACGTGCTTCGTATTTACGAGGAGGAGGGCGTCACCCGCACCGTCAATTGCCGCAACGAAGTCGAGATGGCGCATGCGGCGACCGCGCTGCGCTGGCAATACGGCGAGACGCCGGCGGTGGTGACCTCGATCGGCCCCGGCGCCATGCAGGCGCTGGCCGGCTCGCTGGCGGCGGCCTCGAACGGCGTCGGCGTCTATCACATCTATGGCGACGAGACGACCTTCGGCGAAGGCTACAACATGCAGCAGGTGCCGAAGGAGGAGCAGGGGCTGTTCGGCCGCATCACGTCGGTGATGGGACAGTCCTATGTGCTGCACACGCCGGCGGCCTTGCGCGACGCGCTGCGCCGCGGCTCATTATGCGTCAACCATCCTTACCGCGCCGGGCCGTTCTATCTGCTGCTGCCGCTCAATACCCAGCCGGCGACCGTCAGCGTGAACCTGAGCGCGCTGCCGATAAAGCCGGTGCTGCCGACGCTGGCGCCCGCCGACGACGATGCGATTGACGCAGCCGCCGCGCTGATCACGCAGGCTGAGAAGGTCGCGATCAAGGCCGGCGGCGGCTGCCGCGGCCATGACGCGGCGGTGCGCCGTCTGGCGGAGGCCGCGGGCGCCGCGGTGGTGCTGTCGCCCGGCTCGACCGGCGTGCTGCCCGATGCGCACGCGCAGAACATGCATGTCGGCGGTTCGAAGGGTTCGATCAGCGGCAACTACGCCATGGGCGAAGCGGAGCTTCTGATCGTCATCGGCTCGCGCGCGGTCTGCCAGGCGGACTGCTCCGGCATCGGCTACAAGAACGCGCGCGCGGTGATCAACATCAACGGCGATCTCGCCGACGCGCTGCATTACAACCAGACCATCGCGCTCACCGGCGACATCGGCGCGGTGGCGGGGCGGCTCGCCGTCAAACTCGAAACGATTGAAGCGGCCGATAACAAGCGCGCCTGGCTCGATGCCTGCGCCGCCAAGAAGGACGAATGGACCGCCTACAAGCGCAAGCGCTACGACTGTCCGCCGCTCCGCGATGAGACTTGGCAGAAAGCGGTGCTGGGGCAGCCCGCGGCCATCAAGATCGTGGCCGACTTCGCCAAGGAGATCGGTGCCGCCAAGTTCTTCGATGCCGGCGACGTGCAGGCCAACGGCTTCCAGATCGTCGAGGACGACAAGACCGGCGATACGTTCACAGAGACCGGTGCCTCCTATATGGGCTTTGCCGCCAGCGCGCTGCTTTCGGGCGCGCTCGCGGCCAAGCCGCGCTATGCCATCGCCTTTTCCGGCGATGGCTCCTTCATGATGAACCCGCAGGTCCTGATCGACACGGTCGAGCACCGCGTGCGCGGCATGATCGTGATCTTCGACAACCGCCGCATGGCCGCGATCAGCGGTCTGCAGCTTGCGCAATATAACCACGAGTTCCGCACCAACGACCGCGTCGCGGTCGATTACGTGCGGCTGGCTTCTTCCGTCGCCGGCGTGCTGGCGCTCTCCGGCGGCGACAACGCCGAAAGTCTGCGTGCCGCGATCCAAGCGGCGCATGCCCACGACGGCCTGTCGGTGGTGCACGTGCCGGTCTATTGCGGCCCGAACGAATTGGGCGGCCTCGGCGCCTGGGGCGAGTGGAACGTCGGCAACTGGTGTGCCGACGTGCAGGATGCCTGGATCAAGCAGGATCTTTAGCTCCCGATAGCGCGGGGAACACGTTGCCCGGTTCGGGCGTTTCTCCTGTCACGACAGAAATCAGCGCCGAGTGGGTCGGCGAGACAGGAGAGAAAAATGGGCGGCAATCAAAACATACGTGGCGAGACCGGCGACAAGCCGAAGGAGCACGCGCAGGATGAGCGCGCCCGCATCGAGCGCAAGGAAGACGAGGTGACTCGCGATTCCGACGAGAGCTTCCCGGCCAGCGATCCGCCTTCGTTCAATCCCGGTATCACCGGCGCGCATGACGTGAAGAAGAAGTGAGAACCGAAGTCAGCCGCTCGTCCCCGCGAAGGCGGGGACGGGAATGAGCGGAGATAGGCGGTACGACCTACGAGAACTTCCGCTTCAACAGCGTCTCGGCATTCCCGCAGAAGACCTTGCGCCGATCCTCAGCCGACAGTTCCAAGCCCTCCACCGTCTTGATGGTGGGCGCGATCGGCCCAAGCGGCGCGTCGGTGGCGAACACCACGTGGTCGGCGCCGAAGAATTCCAGCCCGCAGCGGGTGGCGGCGACGCCACCGCCGAACATGGCGGTGTCGGCATAGAAGTCGTGCAGATAGTCCATATGCGGCCGCTTCAGCGAGCTCAGCACATTTGAATAGTCTTCGTCCGAGGTGCGCGCGCCGAGCACCTGCAGGCCCGGCCCGATGCGGCCGTCGTAATAGGGGATCATGCCGCCGAGATGGTGGGTGATGATCTTCAGGTTCGGATAGCGGTCGAACAGGCCGCAGAACACCATGCGGATCATGGCGACCGACGTGTCATAGGGCCAGCCCAGGCACCACCACATCTCGTAGCGCGATTTCTTCTCGCTCTTGTAGTCGGTCATCGCCGCCGTGCGCGCCGGGTGCAGCCAGATCGGCACATCGAGATCGGCCATGGTGGCGAAGAAGGGATCGAACTTCTCCGAGTCGAGCGGCTCGCCGGCGACGTCGGTGTAGATGAGCGCGCCCGCCGCGCCCAGCGCGTGGATGGCGCGCCGTGCCTCGTGGATCGAGCCCTCGACGTCGGTCATGCACAGCGCCGCGGCGAAGGTCGGGAAGCGATCGGGGTATTTACGGCAGAGCGCCGCCATCTCGTCATTGGCGATGCGCGCGAGCGCGAGGCCCGCTTCCGGCGTGGCGATGTCCTCGATCGGCGGGTTCGGCAGCGAGATGATCTGCCGGTAGTCGCCGAATGTGTCCATCTCGGCAAAGCGGGCGTCGAGATCGAACAGCTTGGTGATGCTGCGCAGGCGGGGCCCGATGTCCTTGAGCTTGGGCGCGACCTTCATCATCTCCTGGAAAAAGCGGTCGGGATAGATGTGGCAATAGATGTCGACGATCATGGCTTCGCCCCCTCGCTCTCGCCGTCCGTCATCACCAACCTTCGTTGCAGCGGCAGCGCCTGCCAGCCCAGCCGTTCCGCGATCAGGCCCCACAGGCCTTGCGGCGCGAACAGCATCACGGCGATAGCGACGCCGCCCATCATCAGCAGATAGAGCGAGCCGAGATCGGCCAGCGTCTGCCGCATGACGAAGAAGATCACCGTGCCGATGATCGGCCCCTCGATGCGGCCGATGCCGCCGATGACGGTGATGAAGATGACGAAGGCGGTCCAGTCGTTCACGCTGAAGGCGGTGTCCGGCGAGATGCGCAGCTTCATCAGGAAGATCAGCCCGCCGACCATGCCGGTGCCGAAGCCGGTCAGCACATAGACGATGAACTTGACGCGGGTGACGTCGATGCCGTTGCTCTGCGCCGCCATCTCGTTGTCGCGGATGGCGGTGAGCGCGAGGCCGTGGCGCGAGCGCAACAGCGCGATGATGGCCGCCAGCACGACGATGGTCAGCACCAGCGCCAGCCAATAGATTTCGTGCTCGCGCGCCGTGCGGCTCGGCGCCATGGCGATGACGATCTGCGCCGGCAGGCTGATGCCGGAGCCGCCGCCCAGCACCGAGACTTGCGAGGCGATGAGCCGGAACACCTCCGCCACCACCCAGGTGCCGATGGCGAAATAGGCGCCGCGCAGGCGGAAGATCAGCATCGCCACCGGCACCGCGACCAGCGCCGACACCGGCCCGGCGATCAGGATGGCGAGAATGGGATGCACGCCGACGAGCATGGCCAGCGCGAACATGAGATAGCCGCCCAAGCCCACAAAGGCCTGCTGGCCGACCGAGACCAGGCCGGCGTAACCGGCAAGCAGATTCCACAGGCTCGCCAGCGCGACGTAGGTGAATAGCTCAGCCAAGAGGCGCAGCGTCTCGCGGTCGCCCCAATAGGGCGCCGCCGCCAGCACCACGAGGCCGAGGCCGATGATGATGACGCCGATGCGGCTCGAGGGGGTGGCATGCTCGACCCGGATCATCCCGACACCTTGGGAAACAGGCCCTGCGGCCGAAAGGCGAGGATGGCGAGAAACACGACATGGCCGGCGAGCAGTTGCCAGCCGGGATTGATCTGCGCCCCGATCGCCTGCGACACGCCGAGGATGACGCCGCCGACAAGCGTGCCCCACATGCTCCCCAAGCCGCCGATGATCACCGCCTCGAAGCCGAAGATCAGCCGCGCCGGTCCGATCGACGGATCGAAATTGGCGCGCACCGCCAGGAACACGCCGGCAATCGCGATCACCGCCAGCGACAGCGCCATCGCCATGCCGAAGACGTGGCGGGTATCGAGGCCCATCAGTTGCGCCACCGCCTGGTCGTCGGAGGTGGCGCGGAAGGCGCGGCCGAGCGCGGTGCGATAAAACAGCACTTGCAGGCCCCAGATCACCGCCACCGCGACGATGAATTGGATCAGCGGCAACAGCCCGATCCATACGCCATGGATGGCCTGGAAGCTTTGCACCTCGATCGCGCCGGCGTTGAGCTTGCGGCTGTCAGCGGTGAACAGCTCCAGCAGGCCGTTCTGGATGATGATGGAAAGGCCGAAGGTGACGAGCAGCGGCGGCAGCAGGTCCTCGCCGAGCGTAAAGTTGAGCAGGCCGCGCTGCAGCGCGTAGCCGATCAGCGCCATGATCGGCACGACCAGCAGGAGCGAGGTGAGGGGATCGATGCCAAGGCCTTGCACCACCATCAGCGCCACGTAAGCCGCGAGCACGATGAGGTCGCCATGGGCGATGTTCACCAGCCGCATGACGCCGAAGATCAGCGAAAGGCCGGCGGCGAACATGGCGTAAAGCCCGCCGATCAACACGCCCTGCAGGATGACGTTGATCCACTGGGTCATGGCACTTGCCTACGTGGACACGGCCTCTCGCTCCCTCCCCCTTGCAAGGGGAGGCAAAGAGAGTGTGTGCTTCCCCACATCTGTTGTTGTCGTCCCCGCGAAGGCGGGGACCCAGTAATCGCAAACAGTCGATTGCGGCATTGCGGTGCCCCATCGCGAGGTCCGCGCTTACTGGGTCCCGGCCCTCGCGTGTTACGCTCGGCCGGGACGACAGCTTGAGTTGGTCGCACCACCCTCATCCCCTACACCCCGAAATATGCCGCCGAGATCGCCTCGCGCGTCAGTTCTCCCGCCGCGCCTTGCAGCGCGATGCGGCCTTCCTGCAGGCAATAGACCTGCGCCGCCGCCTTCAGCGCCTGCACGATGTCCTGCTCGACGATGATCAGCGACTGGCCTTCCGCCACGATCGCCGGCAATTGCGCATAGATGTCGCGCACGATGATGGGCGCGAGCCCGAGGCTGATCTCGTCGCACAAGAGCAGCCGCGGGTTCGACATCAGCGCGCGCGCGATCGCCGCCATCTGCTGCTGTCCGCCGGAAAGCGCCGGGGCCGGCAAATGCCGTCGCTCGGCCAACACCGGGAACAGCTCGTAGATGCGTTTCAGATTCCACGGGCCTTGCCGTTTGGCTTGCCCGCCGATCAGCAGATTCTCTTCGACCGAGAGCGAGGGAAACAGCCGCCGTCCTTCCGGCACCAAGGCGATGCCGCGCCTGACCACGGCGTAGGCGGGCTTGGTCTCGATGGCTTCGCCGTCGAACACGATACTGCCGCGGCGCGGATGCATCAGGCCGGCGATGCAGCGCAAGCAGCGTGCTCTTGCCGGCGCCGTTGGCGCCGATCACCGCCACCACCTGGCCGGGCTCGACCTTCAGCGACACGCCGAACAGCGCCTGGAAGTCGCCGTAGAAGGCGTCGATAGCGTCGATGCGGAGGAGGGGATCAGGCATGGCGGCGCCTTTGCCGATCGCCGGCGCGACCAACTCCGCTCATTCCCGCGGAAGCGGGAATCCAGCGCCAGGAAAACAATGTCGGCAACTTTAGCCCTGGTTCCCCGCTTTCGCGGGGACGAGCGGTGTTGGGGACAACAATGCTACGCATCCGCCTCGATCCCCATGTAGATCTCGCTCACCTCCGCGCTCTTGATCACAGTTGCCGGGTCGCCTTCGGCGATGAAGCGGCCGCCGTGCAGCACCGCCAGGCGATCGACGATGGCGAGCAGCGCGTGCACCACGTGCTCGATCCACACGATCGACACGCCGCTCGCGCGCACGTCCTTGATGAGCGATACCAGCGCGCCGCATTCGTGCTCGGTCAGCCCGCCCGCCACCTCGTCGAGCAGCAGAACGCGTGGGCGAGTCGCCAGCGCGCGCGCCAGCTCAAGTCTCTTTCTGTCGAGCAGCGTCAGCCCACCGGCGCGCTTGTTGGCCTTGTCGGCAAGCGCGCAACGTTCGAGCAGACTCGGCGCAGCGCTCGTAGACAGCGGCTTCGCGCTCGCCGCCGCCGAAGGCCGCCGCCACCACCACGTTCTCGAACACGGTCATGCCGGAAAACGGCTGCGGGATCTGGAACGAGCGCGCCAGGCCCTTGCGGCAGCGCTTCTCCGGCGGCAGCCGGGTGATGTCCTCGCCCGCGTACAATACGCGGCCGCCGTCGGGCGCCACCGTGCCGGTGGCGATACCGAACAGCGTGGTCTTGCCGGCGCCGTTCGGCCCGATGATGCCGAGCGCCTCGCCCTCTTGCAGCATGAGATCGACGCCGTCGGCGACCACCACGGCACCGAAGCGCTTATCGATCTTTTCGAGCGCGAGGATGGGGGACATGGGCAACGCCGTTCAATTCGCCGTCATGCCCGGCCTTGTGCCGGGCATCCACGTCTTGTTGACAAGCAGAGCCTGAAGACGTGGATGGCCGGGACAAGCCCGGCCATGACGCCGGTGTGCTTAATCGCCGCCGATCAGCTCAGCGCCTTCAGCTTGCCGCCGACCGGGATCATCGATGCCGACTTGTTCTCGGTGATCACCAAATCGAAGTTGCCGTCCTTCTGGCGCTGCCATTGGCCGGCGACCAGCGGCGTCTTCGATACGTTCTTCACCGGCTTGCCGGCCCAGTGCACCGGCCCGACGATCGAGTGATAGTTGGTCGACTTGATCGCGGCGAGCATGGCCTTGGGGTCTTTCGGGTTCTTGCAGCGCTTGAGCACGTCGATCGCCACCTCGAACAATGCGTGCGCGTAGCCGATCGGCTGCGTCCACGGCCGCTTGGTTGTCTTCACATAGGCGTCGGTGAGCTGCTTGGCGCTCTGCCCGGTGAGGCCGGACTTGAATGGGAAGCTCGGCGTCCACCAGATTTCCGTGGTGAGCCCGTCGCCGCGCGCGCCCAGCGACTTCACCACCGACGGGAACAGCAGCGCCTTGCCGATGGTGACGATCTTGGGGTGGAAGCCCTGCTGCGCCGCCTGCGACCAGAAGGTGGCGAAGTCCGGCGGGATCATGTTGCCCACCACCATCTCGCAGCCGGCCGCCTTGAAGGCGGAGATCTGCGAGGTGAAGTCGTTATTCATCACCTGGTAGCGGCCGGGGTCGTGCAGCTTGTAGCCGGCCTTGGTGAGGTCCGGCGGCAGACCGTGCTGCGGATCGCCCCAGGCGTTGCCGTCGGCGTCGTTGGGGAACAGCCCGCCGACGACCTTGTTGGTCGGCAACGAATCCCACATCGGCAGATAGGAGGCGATGACGTCCTCCAGGCCCCAGAAGAAGTGATAGGTCCAGGTGAAGCCCTTGGCCGGGTCGCCCTTGCGGCCGAAGAAGTAAGGCTGCCACGGGCAGTTGGTGGTGATGCAGGGCGTCTCGTTGACCTCGGCCTGATCGGCCACCGGGTTGGTCGTATCCGGCGCAGCCTGGCCGAGCAGCAGGTCGACCTTGTCGCCGAGGATCAGTTCGGATGCGACATCCGAGGCCCGGCTGGCCGTCGACTGGCTGTCCTTGGAAACGATCTCGACCTTATAGGTCTTGCCGCCGGCCTTGAGGCCGTTCTTGAGGATGCCGCGCACCTGATCGAGGATGAAACCGTCCGCCTCGCCGAAGCCGGCGAGCGGTCCCGTCTTGGGGCTGACGTAGCCGAGCTTGATGGTGTCGGACGCGGCCAGCGCCGGGCCCACGCGCAGCACGGCCGGCGCGGCCACGGCGCCGAGGCCGACCTTGACCATCGTGCGGCGTGAGATCGTGCCTGCGGCGCTTTCGCTGCGATCGTCTGTCTTGTCCTTCATGCAGTCCTCCCTTGTCGTTGTCTCCGCGTTTGGCATGGTCGCAGAGTTCCCACATTCATAGCATCATGCCAGCGGGTTGGCACTCGGCAACCCCAGCTTGAACTGGCCGTGGTTCTCGTAGGCGGTGTCGCTCATCACCTGATGAATTCCGGCGGTGTTCAGGTCGCGCAGAAGACGTCCGATGACGTGCGGATGGTGCAGGCCGGTATTGCCGGCGAAGTGATAGCAATTGGTCGCGACCCAGATGGCGACATCGGTGGCGTGCACGCAGATGGCGCGGACGTCGGCGATGTCGGCGCCATCCGGCAGATCGCCGGCGGTGACTTTGCCGTACAGCGCGTCGTAGCGTTCATGCATGAGTGCGCGTGCGGCGCGCAGCTTGAGGTCGGCTTCCGCGATGAAGCGGTGCACCACCTGGCGTTCGTCGAGCTTGGAAGAACGGAAGGTGCCGCGCGTCGAGGTGGCGATATTGATCAGTTCGTCGAGCGCGCGCCGCGCGGCGCCGACGGCGACACTGCCGTGCTCCTTTGCGACATAGGCGAATGGAGGGATGAGGTAACCAGGGCCGCCGCGGGCGGGTGCAGGCTTCAGCAGGTCCCAGACGAAGGCGAGTTCTTCCGGCAGATGGTAGTTCTCGACCGAGCAGTCGACCGAGCCGGTGCCGCGTAGGCCCGTCACGCCGCCCCAATTGTCGTAGAGCGTCACGTCCTTAGCCGGAAAGACGGAGAACATGACAGCCGGCTCGTCGGGCTTGGCGTCCTCGATCACCGTGCCGCCGACCACCCATTCGGCATGGCGGATGCCGCTGTTGAAGCGCCACCGGCCGCTGAGGCGATAACCCTTGCCGTCGCGTTTCGCGCGGCCGGCGGGAAAGAACGAGATCGACGCCGTTGGGATGTCACCGTTCTGGAAGATGTGGGCGAGACCATCCGGTGTGAGAAAGGTGCCGAGCGAAGCGATCGCGGTCGCGCCCACCATCGTGCACCAGCCGCTGGTCATGTCGCTGTAGGCGAGATTCTCCAGGACCATCATTTCGGTGACGGGATCGGCCTCGGCGCCGCCCATCTCGGCGCAGAGCTTCAGCCGGAACATCCCTGAGTCGCGCAACGCCGCGACCGCTTCAGGCGCGAGCGTGCCAAGCTCTTCGCTCTTTGGCGCCCGATGCTTTGAGGGTGTCGGCGATTGTCGCGGCGCCATCGAGTAGCATCTTGCGCTTGGCCGCGCGGTCCTGCGGAAACGATTTCATCACGTGATCCTCCCTTCCGCCTTGTCGCGCCTTGTTGTTCAGGCGGGGCGGTATGGATGCACACGGTATCGAAAAGTGAATATCAGTCAACTTTGATTGATGATCGCAAGTGAGTCCCGATTGTGGGGTGCGATTCAGCCTTGAGTATCGTCGCGCGATCCCCAATTGTCTCATAGCAGCTAGTGGCTTAATATGCGTTCGCTCCCGAATCTGGCGATGACAATGATTGTAATTCATAAATGAGCGCCCAGCTTTCCCAAGACAAGGAGACGCGGAGCGACCGCCGGAAACGGCGCAATCGCGAGGCGCTGCTCGCCGCCGGCCATCAGGTGATGGCGAGCAAGGGAATCGACGCGGCGACGATGGCGGAGATCGCCGAGCTCGCCGATGTGGGGGCGGGCACGGTTTACAACTATTTCGCCTCCAAGGACGATCTGGCGACGGCCGTCATGGAGCGCGTGATGGATCTGCTCGCGCGGCGTATCGAAGCGGTGACGAACACCTTCGACGATCCGGGCCAAGTCTATGCCTTCGGCGTCCGCAACGTGATGAAAGCGGCGACCACCGATCGCCGCTGGCGCTGGCTGCTGCGCCGCTCGGAAGTGATCGCGGACGCGATGTACCGTATCATGGGGCCGTATGCGATCCGCGACATTCGTAATGCGGTGGCCGCCCGCCGCTACCGTACCGAAGATCCCGAGCTTGCATGGCGCATGGCGACGCATGCCATCGTCGGGTTCAGCCTCGCGGTGTGCGATCAGAAGATTCATATCGACAAGATGGATGATGCGGTGGTCAATCTGCTCGGCATGCTCGGTGTGTCGCCTGAGGAAGCCTGGGAGATCGCGCGGCGGCCGTGCCCGGAACTGCCGAGCGAGGGGAGGGCGTAGACGTCCGCCTGCTGTTTCTGCTGCTGCTTAAGCATCTTCTGCGCGCGCCCTTTTCAAATGCTTCAGCACTTTCAAACGTAGTTCCGCTTGCTGCTCCGGCGTCCATGTGCGGAAGCCTTCGCCCGACTTGAAGCCGAGCTTGCCGTCGGCCACGAGCTTCTCGAGATAGGGTGAGGGCCCCGGCCGGCTGTCGATTGCCGGCAGCACCGTCTTGTGGATCGCGAGCGTCAGGTCGGTGCCGACCATGTCGGCGTTCTCCAGCGGTCCGAGCACGGCGATGCGTCGCCCGAACGAAGCCTTGATCACGTTGTCGACGGTCTCGGCGTCGCAGATGCCGTTTTCGACCAGCGACACCGCCTCGCGCCAAAGGGCATGTTGAAGCCGGTTGCCGATGAAACCGGGCACGTCCTTCTTCACATGCGCCGGCTGCTTGCCGGCGTCGGCATGCAGCTTCATGGTGAAAGCGATCGCCTCCGGCGCGGTCCATTGTGTTTCGATGACTTCGACCAGCGGCACCAGAAAAGGCGGGTTCCACCAGTGCGTGCCGAGCGCGCGCTCGCGGTGCTTGAGGCCCCGCATGATGTCGGTGATCGGGATCACCGAGGTGTTGCTGGCGAGGATGGTGTCGGGCCGTGCGTAGCGCTCGATTTCGGCGAAGATTTTCTGCTTGAGCGGCAAATCCTCCAACACCGCTTCGACCACGTAGTCGGCGTCGGCGACGGCCGCGGCGAGATCGGCGATGGGCGTCACCCGCTCCACCGCGCTCTGGTCTTCGCCGAGGTCTTTGAGGTTGGTGCGGATGCGGTCCTTGGCGCTGTCGAGATTCGCCTGGAAGGAATCGTAGATCGTCACGTCATGGCCGGCGAGCGCGAACACCTGGGCGATGCCGTGGCCCATCAGCCCGGCGCCGATGACGGTGATCTTGGCTTTGTTCGTCATACTTACGCTCCGTCATTCCGGGACGCGCCGAAGGCGCGGGCCCGGAATCCAGGGCTAAACATGAGCGAGCCGCCCCTGGATTCCGGGTTCGCTCGTTTCACTCGCGCCCCGGAATGACCGGTTATTGATTGGCGCGCGCGCAAAGCCTCACCCCGCCGTGTAGCCGCCGTCGGCGTAGAGGATGTGGCCGGTGTAGAAGTCCGACGCCTTCGACGCCAGGAACAGCAGCGGTCCGGCGAGATCTTCCGGCTCGCCCAGGCGCCCCTTCGGCACCCGCGCCAGGAAGCCCGCGCGCACGGTCTTTGCTTGCTCGGTGTCTTCGTACATCCACGCGGTCAGCGGCGAGCGGAAGACCGTCGGGCCCAGCGCGTTGACGGTGATGCCGGTGGCGCCCCATTCGCAGCCGAGCGCCTTGGTGATGCCGTCGACCGCCGACTTCGAAGCGCAATAGGCGGTGTAGCCGGCCGGATGGCCGAGCAGCCCGCGCGCCGACGAGGTGAGAATCACCTTGCCGCCAGGTTTGCCTTCTTGGCCTTGCTTGAGCATTTGCCGCCCCGCCGCGCGTGCCATCAGCCAGGACTGATTGACGTTGGCGTCCATCACGTCGAGGAAATCCTCGACCTTCTGCTCGACGATCTTGGCCACCTTGTTGAGGCCGGAAGCGACCACCAGGATGTCGACACTGCCGAACTTGTCGAGCGCGGTCGCAACGATCTTGTCGCAGTTGGCCTCGGAGCTCGGACGCAGCGCAATCACCGCGGCCTTGCCGCCGAGCTTTTCGCATTCGGCGGCGACCTTCTTCAGTTCGTCCTGCTTGCTCGCCGCCAGCACCACATTGGCGCCGGCGCCGGCCAGCACCTTCGCGGCCAGCGCGCCGAAGGCGCCGGAGGCGCCGGTGATGATCGCGGTCTTGCCCTTGACGTCGAACAGCGACGCGGGATTTTTCAGAAATTCGTCGGCCATGAAATTCCTCCCTGACTTTTCTTTTCACCTCTCCCCGCTGAGCGGGGAGAGGTCGACCGAGCGAAGCGAGGGCGGGTGAGGGGCCGGCGCTAAACCTTGCAGCAAGCTCGCCCCTCACCCGGCTTTCTCGCTACGCTCGAAAGCCACCCTCTCCCCGCAAGCGGGGAGAGGGAAAACACATCATTTCGCCGGCGGTGCGACCGCCACCAGGATCGTGCACACCTCGTTGCCGCGGTTGATGATCTCGCGGTTTTCGTTCGGCTCGATCACGCAGGAATCGTGCTTCTTCAGCACAGTCTCCTTGCCGCCGATGATCACGGTCAGTTCACCTTCCAGCACGAAGTAAACCTTCTCCGGCGGCGAGGCATCCGGCCCGGCGCCGCCGCCGGGCAGGAAGTGCGACAGCCCGACGATCAGGCCGGTGGTGCCGCCGGCTTCCGCGCCGAACAGGCGCAACGCCGAGCATTCGCGATGGTTGGGTGCGACGTAGGTTTTGGCTTCGGAAAAACGCTTGACCTTCATGAGAGTTCACTCCACTTGGATTAGTCAGTGATATTCCTGACATTTTTTATTTGCGCATGATCTTATCCGAAAACCGGTTCCCATCCCCGATCACGCCGGGGACAGGCTTTTTCGGGATCATGCGCTAGAACTTCTCCCCGCGCTCGATGCGATACTTGCCTTCCGGATCGGTGATCGCCACCAGCCGCACAATGCAGCCGTCGCCGCGGTCCCAGTTCCACGGGAAATAGGCGAAGGTCACGCGCTTGCCGGTGACCTTGTCGATGTCGCCGCCGACGTTCTCGATGCCCATGATGCCGTTCTTGAACAGGATGCGGTGCACCGGCTCCCATTCCGGGAAGTCGTCTTTCCAGTCGCGTCCGCCCGACCATTCCTTGTATTCCTCCGCAAGGTGAGGATGCAGCGGGCCGTTGCGCTGCGGGCCGATTGCCGTCGCCAGCGGATGGTCGTTGGCCTGGGTGTCGTGGCCGACCACCTTGACCTTCTTCTCGACAAACCATTCGCCGGCCGACGGCACGAAGCCGGGCGAACGGCAGAAATAGTCTTCCGAGTCCTCGTAGAATTTGTGCCAGCCGGTGTTGACGATCACCACGTCGCGCGGACGCACGATCTTGCCGGCGGCCTTTTCGAGGTCGTCATAGGTGATTTGCTCCCACTTCTTCTTCGGGATCGACACCACGATGCCGGAACCGAAGAAGTGCGGCAGCGGCACTTCGTCGATGAAGGGCGTGCCCTGGATCACATGCGCCGGCGCGTCGATATGCGTGGTGTTGTGCATCGACGTCGTGATGCGCTGCGACAGCACGCCCGACTTCGCCATGTAGTGGATGCGCTCGATCTTGACGTCCTCGAAATACGGCCAGTTCGGCGACTGAAAGCCGAAGCGGTGGGACAGGTTCACGAACTCCAGCCCCATGCTGTTGTTGAGGTTTTCTTCGAACGTCACGCCGCGGATTTTCTTGGTCACGGCTTTCCTCCCTTTACGGTTCTTTGTGGGAATGTTTCGCCTGACCCGGTCAGGCGGCGGTTGAATTCATGTGCGCCTCCATGGCGCGCTTGGTGGCGACAAGGCGCTCGGCGATGGTTGCCCGCTGGTCGGTGAAACGCTGGCTCGGCACCGGCACCGAGATGGCGACCGAATTGCCGAGCGGATCGCGCATGGCGACGCCGGCCGCGCAGATGCCGAGCGTGTGCTCCTCGCGGTCGAAGGCGACGCTGCTTTCGCGCACGGCGACGAGCTCGGCGAGCAGGTCCTCGAGCCGTGTCAGCGTGGTCGGCGTGCGCGCTTCGTAAACGCGGCCGATCAGTTTCTCGATGGCGGCTTCCGACAGCTGGGCGAGATAGGCCTTGCCGTTGGCGGTGCAGTAGAGCGGAAAGGTCTCGCCCACCGCCGACACCGTGCGCAGCCGCTGCGACGCGATCACCTGGTCGATGAACACCAGGTGGTCCTTCTTCACCACCGAGAGGTCGACCGTCTCGTTCAGCTCCTGCGACAGCCGCTCCAGGAACGGCCGGGCGGCGGCGATGAAGTCGCTGCGCACCGAAGCCGCCAGCCGCAGGATGGCTGGGCCGAGCCGCACCCGGCCATTGGGCGTGGCGGCAATGACGAAGCTTTCAGATTCCAGCGCGGCGACGATGCGCTGCACGGTCGAGCGGGCGAGGTTCACCCGCTGCGCGATCTGACCGAGGCTGAGGCCGGCATTCTCGTCTTCCAGCGCGCGCAGAATGGTCGCGGCGCGGGCGATGACCTGCACCTGACTCTTGTCGCTCTTCGCGCTGATGAGGGGACGATCCATACGCACTACCGCAGATACAGCGGCTGCCTGCCGCCTTGAATGGTGGTACACTTTAGCCCAAGGTACAGTACAGTATGCAAGCCCAAAAATGACGCAGCCGCCAATGAGGCGCCGGGAGGGGAACGAAGATGGTTAAGAAGATCGCGCTCGAAGAGCATTTTCTGTCGCCGGCCTGATCGACTATTGGCGGCCGACCATGAGCGACGTTCCGGCCGATGCGACCGAGCGCTTGTTCCGGCAACTCACCGATTTCGACGATTTGCGCCTGCAAATCATGGAGAAAACCGGTATCGACCGCATGGCGTTGTCCATTTCCGGGCCAGGCGTGCAGGCGGAGCGAGATCCGGCAACCGCGACGCGCAAGGCGCGCGAGTCGAACGATTTCCTGGCCGAACAGATCAACAAGCGGCCGGACCGCTATGCGGGCTTCGCCCATATCGCGGTACAGGATCCGAAGGCCGCCGCCGACGAGCTCGAGCGCTGCGTGCGTGATCTCAAATTCTGCGGCGCCATGATCAATGGCCACACCCGCGGGCAATATCTCGACGATCCGGCGCTGTTTCCGTTCTGGGAGCGGGTCGAGGCGCTCGGCACCTTCGTCTATATCCATCCGACCGACCCCGTGGTGCCGGCACCGGTGCTCGACGGCGTCTATGGCTTGCGCCGCTCGACCTGGGAGTGGGGCTTCGAGACCGGTTCGCATGCGCTGCGGCTGGTGTTCAGCGGCTTGTTCGATCGCTTCCCCAAGGCGCGCATCGTGCTCGGCCACATGGGCGAGACCTTGCCCTATCTGCTGTGGCGCTTCGACAGCCGCGCCAAGCTCTACAACGTCAAGCTCGGCAAGCAGCCGTCGGACTACATCAAGCAGAACATGGTGGTGACGGTGTCGGGCGTGTTCGCCGCCGAGCCGTTGCGCTGCGCGCTCGACGCGCTCGGGCGCGACAAGGTGATGTTCTCCGCCGACCACCCGTTCGAGGACGCCGTGGAGGCCGCCCATTTCATGGACACGGTGGCGCTTCCCGAGGACGAACGCGCGGACGTCGCCTACAACAACGCGGCGAGATTGTTCGGGCTGTAGGTCAGACGGAGAGGCAGGCGCGAGCAACAAACTCTGCGTCATGCGCGGGCTTGACCCGCGCATCCATGATGAGGTGCAGCAGCCAACAGCTCTACGAGAGTTCGGATTGGTTGCACGGCCTCATGGATTGCCGGGGCAAGCCCGGCAATGACGGCGGAAATGCAAAGGCCGGTCCCGGGTTTCGCTGGGTTCAACCCGGCTACGGCGGCGAAAAAAATCATTCAAACTTATCCCCGCTCGTCCGCGCGCCCTTATCATCTGCGCGTCCGGTTCATTTGAGGGCGTCATCTAGAGGCGTCTCGATGATGGAGCCGCCTTAACGGGGCCGATATCGGGTAAACCCGACATCGGCGATGCGGTGCCTGCGGGCAGGGGAAAGAACGCATCCCCTGCGCTCGGGCGGCGCGGGGCTCCGCCCGGGGGCATTAGGACCCCCCGCCAGGAGCTGGCTGACGGCGTGAGTCTATCGAGACCTTGCCGAAAGCGCGGCCCGCGCCGGAAGACACCGCGATGGAGCGCCGCGGGGCGCGCGCCCTTCGCCAAAGGGCGCCCGCGCTTCGCGAGAAGCGCGGACTGAGATGGTTGCGCCACGCGGCGCTCCATCGCCCTCGCATTTTGCGGGGGTCGACTCCCCCGGACCCCCTGGTTCGGGGCGGAAGAGGAATACGGGCGAACCCGGCGCCCGCCAAAGAATACGGGCGGCGGAGCTATGCGCGTGACCCCGAAAAGTGGGGACCGGTTTTCGGATAAGGTCACGCGCAAAGAAAGAAGGCCTCTCTCCGCTTCATCCTGAGGAGGACGCGTCAGCGCCGGTCTCGAAGAGCCTCCCCCGGACTTGATCCGGGGGATGAAGGCGGCCACGGGGCCTCATGGTCCGAGACGCAACACTTCGCGTTGCTCCTCAGCATGAGGGAAAGAAGGCGGGCTGTTTGAAAAGAGAAGATGAAAAGGCAGGAGCGGGCAACACACTCCGGTCATTCCCGCGCAAGCGGGAATCCAGGTCTTTGCTCACGAGCACTGGATGCCCGCTTTCGCGGGCATGAGCGGAGATGGATTACTTCGCTTCGATCACCCGCACCGGCTTGCCGTCGAGCCAGGCGCGGATGTCCTCGACGATGTCGGGGAAAAACTTGCCGTAGTTCTGGGTGCTGACGTAGCCGAGATGCGGCGTGATCACCACGTTGTCCATCCTGCGGAACGGATGATCGAGCGGCAGCGGCTCGGTATCGAACACGTCGAGCCCGGCGCCGGCGATCGCCTTCGACTCCAGCGCCGCCAGCAGCGCCTTCTCCTCCACGATCGGGCCGCGCGAGGTGTTGATCAGGTACGCGCTCTTCTTCATGCGCCCGAGATCGGCCGCGGTGATCAGCCCGCGGCTGCGGTCGCTCAGCACGATATGGATGGTGATGAAGTCGGCCTGCGCGAACAGCTCTTCCTTGCTGGCGTATTCGGCGCCGCCTTCCTTGGCCCGCTCCGGTGTCAGGTTCGGGCTCCAGGCGATCGGTCTCATGCCGAAGGCCTTGGCCACCGCCGCCGAGCGCTGGCCGAGCTTGCCGAGGCCGATGATGCCGAGCGTCATGCCGCCGAGGTCGGGGCCGATGGTGGTTTGCAAGGGCGCGCCCGCCTTCATGCGCGCGTTCTCCAGGCCGATATGGCGGGTGAGTTCCAGCATCAGCCCGAAGGCGATGCCGGTGGTCGGCGAGCCCACCCCGCCGGTGCCGCAGACGGTTACGCCGCGCTCGTTGGCCGCCTTGACGTCGAACGAATTGTTGCGCCCACCGGTGGTGATCAGCAGCTTCAGGTCGGGCAGGCCTTCGATCACCTGGCGCGGGAAGGGCGTGCGCTCGCGCATGCCGATAACGATGGCAAAGCCCTGCAGCGCCTTGATCACGGCGTCCGGCCCGCCCAGCGGCTTGTTGAACGCCTCGATCTCGACGTCCGCGGCGATCGGCGACCAGTCGGCAAAGCCCATGGCCACGTTCTGGTAGTCGTCGAGAATGGCAGCCCGCAGCATGCGAAAAACCCCGTCCCACTGGCGATTGAGTCCGCCCCCACTTACGGCGGGCGGTGCCAGATTACGGCGCGGAGATCGAATGAAAAGGGGGGTATCAGGCCGACGGCGCCTTGCCGTGCTTGGCGTGCCAGGCCGGGCCGGGGCCGCGCATGTAGTGGCACTCGGGCCGGTAGCCGCTCACGAGGTGGCCGGCGACGCCCTGCCAGAAAGCAGAAAAGCGATGGCCGAGATGGCTGAAGGGCTCGTGCAGGAGACCTGCTGTTGAACCGGAAAGGACCGCGATCGCGCGCGCCATGACACCATTCCCAACCCGGGCGCCGACCGCCCGTCTATCCTTTGGACGCCCTGACTTGCCGCCAGGTTCAAAGAACGGATTAGCCGATCAGCATTAAAACTGCTGCAAATTCTCCGCGAATTCGGGGCGTATGCGAGCGAAATTGCGCGGCAGGCTTTCCGGCTGGTTAAGAGCAGCGCGTGCAGCAGCGGTCATGCGGAACCCGGCTTGCCCTTTGCCGCATCGCTCGCTACATCAGCGGCGCATTTCCCGAAACAATGCGCGCAGATCGCGTTTTCCGCGCCGACGCCGGCTGCTTGAGCGGGGGTTGAAGAGGTTCAATGAACGGTCGCCAATTCATCTATCATATGCAGGGGCTGACCAAGGCCTATCCCGCCGGCAAGAAGGTGCTGGATAACGTCAATCTGTCCTTCTACCCGGACGCCAAGATCGGCGTGCTCGGCGTCAACGGCTCCGGCAAGTCGACCCTGCTGCGCATCATGGCCGGCATCGATACCGAGTTCGCCGGCGAAGGCTGGGTCGCCGAGGGCGCCCGCGTCGGCTACCTGGAGCAGGAGCCCCAGCTCGACTCGGCCAAGACCGTCCGCGAGAACGTGATGGAGGGCGTCGCCGCCAAAAAGGCGATCCTCGACCGCTACAACGAGATCGCCGTCAACTATTCCGACGAAACCGCCGACGAGATGGCGAAGCTGCAGGACGAGATCGATTCCAAGAACCTGTGGGACCTCGACAGCCAGGTCGACCTGGCCATGGACGCGCTGCGCTGCCCGTCCGACGACGCCGACGTCGCCAAGCTCTCCGGCGGCGAGCGCCGGCGCGTGGCGCTGTGCAAGCTGCTGCTCGACCAGCCCGACCTGCTGCTGCTCGACGAGCCGACCAACCATCTCGACGCCGAAAGCGTCAACTGGCTGGAAGGCCACCTGCGCAACTACCCCGGCGCCATCCTGATCGTCACCCACGACCGCTACTTCCTCGACAACGTCACCGGTTGGATCCTCGAGCTCGATCACGGCCGCGGCATCCCCTACGAAGGTAACTATTCATCCTGGCTGAAGCAGAAGCAGAAGCGGCTGGAGCAGGAAGGTCGCGAAGACGAGGCCCGCCGGCGCACGTTGGAACGCGAAGAGGAGTGGATTCAGTCGTCGCCCAAGGCGCGGCAGGCAAAATCCAAGGCGCGTTATCAGCGCTACGAGGACTTGCTCAAGATCGCCAACGCCAAGACCAACACCGTGGCGCAGATCACCATTCCGGTCGCCGAACGGCTCGGCCAGAACGTGGTCGATTTCGACGGTTTAAGCAAAGGCTTCGGCGACAATCTGCTGATCGACGATCTCACCTTCAAACTGCCGCCCGGCGGCATTGTGGGCGTCATCGGCCCGAACGGCGCCGGCAAGACCACTTTGTTCCGCATGATCACCGGCCAGGAAAAGCCGGACAAGGGCACGATCACGATCGGCGAATCCGTGCATCTCGGCTACGTCGATCAATCGCGCGATGCGCTCGACGGCAAGAAGACCGTGTGGGAGGAAATCTCCAACAGCCAGGACGTCATCCTGCTCGGCAAGAAGGAAGTGAACAGCCGCGCCTATTGCTCGCTGTTCAATTTCAAGGGCGCCGACCAGCAGAAGAAAGTCGGCACGCTGTCGGGCGGTGAGCGCAACCGCGTGCATCTCGCCAAGATGCTGCGCTCGGGCGCCAACCTGCTGCTGCTCGACGAACCGACCAACGACCTCGACGTCGATACGCTGCGCGCGTTGGAAGAGGCGCTGGAGGATTTCGCCGGCTGCGCCGTCATCATCAGCCATGACCGCTGGTTCCTCGACCGCATCGCCACGCACATGTTGTCGTTCGAGGGCGACAGTCACGTCGAATGGTTCGAGGGCAATTTCCAGGACTACGAGGCCGACAAGATGCGCCGCTTGGGGCAGGACTCGGTCATCCCGCACCGGCTAAAGTATAAGAAGTTTACGAGGTAGGCGGCGGCGACGGGCTGGGCATCAAAAGCGCAATCGGGAATGCCCGGCGGCGGGATGCTATGTCTTCCATGACCAAAATCGAAACTGCTGCGATCGAGGCTCCTCTCAACTTAGGCTGAACAAGGCGACGCGTGGTCCAGGAACCGGAGAACGGTGATGAGCCAAGACGGAGTCACAATACTTGTCGGCACGACGAAGGGCGCTTTCCTGATATCGGGCGGCAGCGAGCGGGCGGGCTGGAAGGTCGCGGGGCCGTTCTGCGATGGCTGGGCCATCAATCACATCATCGGTGACCCAGAAACGGGCGTGCTGTGGGCCGGTGGCGGTGGCGACTTTCACGGCGCCGGCGTTTGGCGCTCGGAGGACGCCGGCGCGACCTGGCAGGTTGCCAAGCTCACAAAGGGTCAAATCGACGACTGGGCGGCGAACGATCCGCAGCTCGCCGCCATGATGAATTGGACCGCGCAGCCGCTGCCGTTCGCGGATCAGTTCTCGCAAATCTGGTCGCTGGGCTACGCCCACGGCACGCTCTATGCCGGCACCAAGCCGGCAAGGCTGCTGGCGAGCCGGGACGGCGGCAAGACCTGGGAAGAAGTCGAAGGATTGCGAAACCATCCTTCCGCCGACAGTTGGAATCCCGGTGGCGCCGGATTGGTGCTGCATACGATCTTGTTCGACCCGGCCAATGCCGAAAAGCTCTGGGTCGGCATCTCGGCCGCCGGCGTCTTCGCGACGGAGGATGGCGGCACCACCTGGGATCGTCGCAATCAACTCTCGAATGCCGGGCCCAGCACCGAGCATACCCATCCCGCGGGGCCCCGCGACGGCGAGCTCGGCCATTGCGTCCACAACATGATGCGGGCGCCCGGCACCGCCGATCTGCTTTATCAGCAAAATCATCATGGCGTCTGGCGTTCTGCCGATGGCGGCCGGAGCTGGGACGACATCACGCTTGGTCTTCCGTCAACGTTCGGGTTTCCGATTTGCGTTCATCCACGCGACCCGCAAATCATCTGGACCGTACCTCTGAACGGCGACATCGCCGGCCGTTTTCCGCCTGACGCCGCCGCCGCCGTATGGCGCTCACGAGACGGCGGCACGACCTGGCAGGCCATGCGCGATGGATTGCCGCAGGAAGCCTGCTACTTCACCATTCTCCGGCAGGCCATGGCGCGCGACGAAGGCGAACCGGTGGGCGTATACTTTGGGACCAATAGCGGATCGGTCTTTGCCAGTCTCGACGAGGGCGAGCGCTGGCACGAGATTGCGCGGCATCTTCCAACCATCCTGAGCATTGAAGCACTCGATCGCCGATAGCCAACAACGCAAAAGGACAACTTGTCGAATGGCCGACTGGGACTCACGCCAATATCTCAAATTCGAAAGCGACCGCACGCGGCCGCCGCGCGATCTGCTGGCGCAGGTGCCGCTTGAACGCGCGCGCAGGATCGTCGACCTCGGCTGCGGCCCGGGCAATTCCACCGAGCTTCTGGTCAAGCGCTATCCGGACGCGCAAGTGACCGGGCTCGATTCCTCGCCCGACATGCTGCGCAAGGCGCGCGAGCGTTTGCCGACGCTCGAATTCGTTGAGGCCGACCTCGCGACATGGCAGCCGGAGCCCGGCGCCGATCTGCTGTTTTCCAACGCCACCTTCCAGTGGGTGCCGGATCATCCCGCGGTGTTGAAGCGTCTGCTGGAAGCGCTGCCGCCGGGCGGCGTGATCGCGGTGCAGATGCCCGACAACAAGACCGAGCCCACGCACAGGTTGATGGGCGAGGTGGCGCGCGAAGGCGGCTGGGCGACGGCGGAGACCGACGCCATCCAGCGCGGCAACCCGCTCGATCCGGAAGCCTACTACGATCTCTTACGCCCGCACTGCCAGGCGCTCGACATGTGGCACACGATCTATGCTCATGTGCTCGACAATCCCGGCGCTATCGTCGAATGGTTCAAGAGCACGGCGTTGCGGCCCTATACCGCGCCGCTCACGCCGGAGGCGCGCGAGGCCTATCTCGCGGCCTACGGGAAGCGCATCGCCGAGATCTATCCGCCGCGCTACGACGGCAAGGTGATCCTCAACTTCCCGCGCTTCTTCATCGTCGCCGTGCGGTAAGTATGATGCGTTATCTCGTGGCCAGTGACGTGGCCGAGTTGCCGGCCGGCTGCCACGTCATCGCCGACGGCGAAGCGGTCGCCTTCGAAGCGCCGTGGTCGTTCGGCGCGCCGTTGATCGCGCGGGTTGACGATGGCGCCGACCTCTCCGCGCTCATGATGAAGCCGGGCATCTCCGCCATCCTGGTGGAAGGCGCCGCCGAGCCGAACGGCGGACAGGCCTTTGCCATCGGCGCCCACATCATGCGCGACCCGGAAGGCTTCCAGCCTTACGCCGCCGGCGTACCGGACGTCATCAGGCAATACGGCTGCACCTATCTCGCCCGCGGCGGCGACGTCACGGTCGTCACTGGACCGTTTGCGCCGACCCGCGTGGTGCTGATGCAATTCCCCGACGCCGACGAAGCGGTGTCGTTCTACTTTTCCGACGCCTACGCGCCGCTCTTGTCCATCCGCCTGCGCACGACCGAGCCGCGTTTCGTGCTGATGGCGCGCGCCGGCCGCCTGCCTGACAGCGCCCGCCGCGTCATCGCGGCGCGGCTGGCCGCCCATATTTAGCCGTCATCGCTTCCCTATAGGATTTGCGCCGGTTTCCGGCCTCACAGGGGGTGATTGCCAATGTCCATGGCTGCCGACGATTCCATTCCGCCGAAGGCCCTGGAGAAGGGCCTGCGCCCGCTGCCGCAGCTCATCTTCTCGTCGCGCTGGCTGCAGCTTCCGCTCTATCTCGGCCTCATCGTCGCCCAGGGCGTCTACGTGGTGCTGTTCCTCAAGGAGCTGTGGCATCTGGTGCGCGGCGCCATGGAGTTCACCGAGCAGGAGATCATGCTGGTGGTGCTGGGCCTCATCGACGTGGTGATGATCTCCAACCTGCTGATCATGGTCATCGTCGGCGGCTACGAGACGTTCGTGTCGCGGCTGGAGCTCGAGCGCCATCCCGATCAGCCGGAATGGCTCTCCCACGTCAACGCCAGCGTGCTGAAGATCAAGCTCGCCATGGCGATCATCGGCATCTCCTCGATCCACCTGCTGCGCACCTTCATCTATGCCGGCCAGCTCGGCAAAGAGGGGATGCCCTACACCGAGACCGGGGTGATGTGGCAGGCGATCATCCACGGCCTGTTCGTGTTCTCGGCCATCGGCATCGCCTACGTCGAGCGGCTCGGCCAGCCGGCTTATGTCAAGGCGCATCACTAGCGTGGACGACGCCGCACGAAAGAAGCGCCGCAAGCGCGTTGCTGTTAAGCTCTATTTAATCGCCCCCGGTTTGTTTCCGATTCGTCTTTGATCGCGTTACGTTCGGCACTTGTTCGATGGAGGACACGATCTTGCGAAATGTGCGGTGGCTGACACTAGGGCTGGTGGTGGTCGCGGCGCTGTTTGTCACGGCGCCGACGAATCAGGCTCGTGCCGCCGATTCGTTTCAGCAATGGCTGCGATCGCAATGGCCGGCCGCGCAGAAGCTCGGCGTTTCGCGCGCCACCTTCGACGCGGCCATCCATGGGCTGACGCCGGACTATTCGCTGCCCGATCTCAAGATCCCGGGCCGGCCCGAGAAGCCGGCGGCGCAGCCGGAATTCGTGCGCACGCCGGCGGAGTATCTGCGCGACCGCACGCTCAATCGGCTTGCCGCCAAAGGGAAACAACTGGCGGCGAAATATCGCGGCACGCTTGCCCGCATCGAGAAGGAGTTCGGCGTGCCCGGCAACGTGGTGCTGGCGATCTGGGCGCGCGAGACCGATTACGGCGGCTACAAGCTGCCGCACGACGCCATCCGCGTATTGGCGACGCAGGCCTATGTGGGCAAGCGCAAGGACTTCTTCCGCGGCGAGTTCCTGCATGCCCTGAAGATGCTGCAGGACGGCATCCCGCGCTCGGATATGCGTTCGTCCTGGGGCGGGGCGCTGGGGCTCACTCAGTTCTTGCCGTCGGACTATTTCCATTACGCCGTCGATTTCGACGGCAAGGGCCGTGCCGACATCTGGCATTCGGTGCCGGACGCACTCGCGTCGGCGGCCAAGCAGCTCAAGGCGCGCGGCTGGCAGACCGGCGAGCCCTGGGCGATCGAGGTGCAACCGCCGAAGAGCGTCGACTGCACGGTGGCCGAGCCGGCGGTCAAACGTCCGATCGGCGAATGGCTCGCGCACGGGTATCGACCGGCCTACGGGCGGCATGTCGGCGCCTCGGTGCGCGCGATCAAGGCCTCGCTGATGCTGCCGGAAGGCACCTACGGGCCCGCCTTCCTCACGCCGAAGAACTATTACGTGCTCAAGGACTACAATTACTCCGATCTCTACGTGCTGTTCGTCGGCCACCTGAGCGATCTCATCGGCGGGGGGCGGGCGTTCGAAACACCGTGGAGCAAGGACAAGCAGCTGCGCAGCAAGGAAGTGGAGACAATGCAGCAGCAACTCGCCGCGCTCGGTCTCTATCGCGACAAGATCGACGGCAAGGCGGGCATGCTCACCCGCGCCGCGCTCGGCGCCTATCAGAAGAAGAATGGACTGAAGGTCGATTGCTGGCCGACGGCGGCGGTGCTCACGCATATGCGGCGGTGAGCGACACAAGAAAGAGCCGGGCACGATCGTCGATCATGCCCGGCTTTCGTCAGCCGATAGTTAACAAGACGTGAAGCGCACTTACTCGCACACGCGCACGCGGTGCCAATGCCAGCTGTAGCCGTTCCAATAACGGTCGCGCTCCCACCAGCAACGCGGCGGCGGCGGCCCGTAGTCGGGATCATCGTAGTAATAGGGGCCGGGCCCGTAATAGGGACCGTGGGTGGCAGCCGCGCCGATCAGGGCGCCGGCGAACAGCCCGCCGAGAATACCGGCCGCGACGCGCCCGCCGCGGGCCTCGGCATGTTGGGGAACGGCAACGCTCGCCAGCGCAAGCGTCGCAGCCGCGGCGACAGCTGTAAGGGATTTTCTCATGGCCTACCTTCCTTCGCTTTCGCTTGGGTCGTACTGGATTAACGACGGACCTGCGGATTTCCTGCGATTTTCGAGCGTGGCCCCTAACGCCCGGCGCGGGGCTAGGTTCCGCCACCAAGCGTGAACGTGCGATGAATGACCGGTTTTAGAGGTCGCGACGCAACCAACGCCACGGTTAATTCTTCGCAATGATGGCGGCGGAAATGGGGCGCAGGCGCCGGCTGCGCGAGCGGGATATTACCGCTTTTTCTGGCGCGGCGTGGTCGCCGTCTTGCGGCGCGAGCGCTTGGTGCCGCGCGATTTCGACTTGCTCGCGGCACTCTTTCTCGCAGCACTTTTGCGCGCCGTGCGCTTGCGTTCGCCGGACGCGGCGCTGCCGTGGCGATTCTTCAGCGCCTGGCGGCCGACATGACGGAGGAACAGTTTCTCGAGCGGGTAGCTCAGCCGCGTGATCGCCGCCGGCAACGGCAGCCAAGCGACGGCGGTGATGTCTTTCATCAAGTCGAAACTCGGATGGCGCGAGGCCTCCATGTTCCAGAACTGCACGACCTTCGGCCGTCCGTTGGCGCGATAGGTAATGGCGCCGAGGAATTCGTGCGCGCGCACGTGGTGGCCGGTCTCTTCGGTGGCTTCGCGCCGCGCGCCGGCGAGCGGATTTTCACTGCGCTTGAGCTTGCCGCGCGGCAGCACCCAGCGGTCGTCCTTGCTGCGCTGGACGATCGCAATCAGCGGCCGCTTGCCATCGCGGATCACGACACCGCCCGCTGCGTAGATCGGCTTGCGTGCCATGGCTTCTCAATTTCGCTGCCAGACCATGATTCCCGTTTAACAAAAATGGCCACGAGCTTGGAGAAAATTGCGCCCGCCGGCCGCAATGGCCTGTGGGCAACGGGCATGGCCGCGTGTGCTTGCTGCCGCTGTCACACGGCCGTCATTGGGGTCGGGGCGCGCGCCCGAGCCAGCGGCAGAACGCCGCGTGGGCGCCCCGGCGCGCGCTGCGCACGGCTTCGGCAAATAGAACCTTGCGCCACTGCGCGCTGGCCATGCCGGCGATCCAGAGCCTGTCCCCCTCGCGCAATAGCGGCGCATAGCGCGGCAGGCGGATACTCGGATTGCCGCGGCAGGCGCGGACGCGGCGGCATCCGCGGCGCGTGCACAGCCGCCAGAGACGGATCGTCTGCGCCCGGGCGCGCAAGGTGGCCGGCTGCGGATCGCAGACAGGCTCGTTCCGCCTTGCTCCGCCGCTCGTCGAGCGAGTCGAGATAGAATACAATCATAATAGGAATTATATCACGAAGCGAATGCGACCCCATGGCGCATGGCGCGCGGTCCGCATTTGCCGTTACCGATACAACCCGAGCACACGCGACGGCTTGTAAATATTACAGCGAAATGCGTAACGCTGGTTGCAAGTGCGATGCAAGCGTCGCATTGCGCGTGTTTGTCCCTGTCGGAAACGACGGCTTTCCCTTGCCTGCTTTCGGCAGCACAGTTCGCGCATGGGGCTAAAGGGAAACGATCTGCTGGCCGACGACGAGACCGAGAGCAGGCTGCTGCGGCTCATGAGCTGTCTCGTATTTATCGTCGAAGAATCGGAGAAGCTCGGCTTCCCGATGACCGCCATTGAGGCGCGCCGGGCCGGCTTGCAACTCTGCTACGAAGCGGAAACCGGCAACGAGATGGTGCTGGCCTTTGCCGACGGCGTTCGCGGCCGTGCGTAACTAGCGCTTCGCGCTGGCTCGATTGCCCTATACAATCCATCATGCGCGGCGAACAGTCAGAGTCCGAGCATGGGGTCGTTCGACGACATTTTTGAACTCTCAGTGAGCGAGGTCGAGTCCATCCACTCGATGGACGAGCTGCGGCCGTTCATCAATCGGCTGTTGCAGCGGTACGGTCTCAAGCATGCCGTCTATTTCGCCATCGCCCTGCCAAATCATGCCGAGCCCAATCCGGTGCTGGTCTCCACCTATCCGGAACCGTGGCTGCGCCGCTATGTCGAGCAGGACTACTTTGCCATCGATCCCGTCGTCGGCGCCGCCGCCACCAGCCTGCTGCCGTTCGACTGGTCCGAACTCAGCCAACGCGGCATCCGCGTCAAGCAGATGTTCAGCGAGTTGCAGGAGTTCGGTATCGGGCAGCAAGGGCTGAGCTTTCCGGTGCGCGGGCCGGTCGGCGACCACGCTCTGTTCACCGTCACCAGCAACGCCAACCGCTTCGAATGGCTCAAGCTCAGGTCGAGCTATATGCGCGACCTGCAACTGCTCGCCCACTTCGTGCATGGCAAGGTGCTGGAATTCGAGCGCGGCCAAAGCTCTCCGATGAAGCCGTTGTCGGCGCGCGAACGCGAGGTGCTGACCTGGGCCGCGCGCGGGCTGACCAACGATCAGATCGCCCACAAGCTGCAAATCTCCGAGCGTGTGGTGCGCGCCTATTTCGAAAGCGCCCGCAACAAGCTCAATTGCCTCAACCGCAGCCACGTGCTGGCGCGCGCCGTCAGCCTGCGCCTGGTGGGGCCGACTTCGGTATCTGGTTAATCCCCGTCGTTTTCGCCGGCTTGCGCGCGATCCGGATTCATCTCATTTCCCTCCCAATCCCCGGGAGCGAGCGGATGATCCGGCTCATTCAAGGTATCGAAAGCGCAAGCTATCCGCGTGAAATGGAGGCGATGTTTCGCGCCCGCGCGGCCGTGTTCGATCGCCGGCTGGGCTGGAACGTTTCGGTCAGCAAGGGCCGCGAGATCGACCGCTACGACGCGGAGAATCCGCTCTATCTCATCTATGTCGACGACGCGACCGGCGAGATCGGCGGTTCGGCGCGTTTGTTGGCGACCACCGGACCGAGCACGTTCGGCGACTGCAATTCCGCCCTGTTCGAAGAGCCGATCGATATCTCGAGCGCCACCATCTGGGAGTGCGCCCGTTTCTGCATTCATCCGGCGGCGAGATCGAGCGGCAGCATCCGCAAAGCGACGCGGGTGATGTGGGAGCTCAACCAGGCGGTTTGCGAGCTCGGCCTGCGCGCCGGCATCAGCCAGATCCAGGCGGTGTACGATCGGCTCATGGCCAAGGTCTATGAGCGCACGCCCTGGCGGCCGACGCCGATGGCGTCGTCGAAGCGCTTCGGCAAGCTGCCGATCTATGTCGGGCTGTGGGACGTGAGCGAAGAGACGCTTGCCCAGATGCGCGGCGCCAGTGGCATCGCGCATAGCGTTCTCGAACAGCCCGAGACCGATCTCCTGCGCGAAGTGTCGTAGCGCGGTTGCGCGCCCTTGCCGGGCGTGGCCATTATGGGCCGTGCCTTAATTCAGCAATGGGAACGAAACGCCATGTCGACCGTCACCTGGGATCACGTCCATCTGCGCACCCCCGATCCGGAGGCCGCCGCGCAATGGTTCGAGCGCATGCTGGGCGCCGAAGTGATCCGCACCGGCCAGCAGGGCAAGCCGCGCATCGACCTCATGCTCGGCGGTGCCAAGATCTTCCTGGCGCAAGTCACGCCCGGCGATGGGGTCAATCCGCCGCCGGTCACCCCCTATCAGGGCCTCGATCATTTCGCCTTCTCCGTCACCGAACTCGACCGTTTCGTCGAGGGCCTCAAAGCCAAGGGCGCCGAATTCACCCAGGATCTGAAGGTCGCGCGCCCCGGCATCCGCACCTGCTTCCTGCGCGGGCCGCAAGGCGTCTCGATCGAGCTGTTGGAGCGCGATCCCAAGATCGTCTGACGGCGCTGTTGCGACGCCTTGTCCGCTCTTGTTCCGCTCGTATCTCTTGGGCTGAGGCGGGAAAAGGTCAGTCGCTGGCTTGCCTTACAGGCCCCCGGATGCAAAAAAAGCGCTCTCGGGGCTTTTCACACGGGGAACTTGGAATGCGGCAGCTCGCAGTGGCGATCGGCGTTATTTTGCTTGCGGCGGCCAGCGCTGCCGCTGCCGAGAACCGCTTCGAGCGTAGCCTGCAGCGGCTTGGCCCCGGCGAACGGCTGGTGCAGCTCTGCAATTATACCGCGATGCAGCGCATCCGCCAGGACGCCCGCAAATTTCGCCCCGATCGGGCGGTGGCCGACGCCCGCGGTGAGGTCTTCATCAACAAGAACACCGTCGAGGCCAAGGGTGGCGCCTTTCGCAGCAGCCACAAATGGTACGGACTTTCGTATGTCTGCACGGCATCGCCGAAGAGCATGAAGGTGCTCTCGTTCAAATATAAGGTCGGCGCCGAAATCCCCGAGTCCAAGTGGGCGGCCTATCGCCTCTGGGAATGATGTTTGCCGGCGCACGGCCCGCCGATCGAATGCGGCGGGAGGCCGCTCATGCAGAAACAGGATATGGTCGGTGCCTGGCGCGAAGTCGGGCGCGAATTCATCGGCGCCGACGGCAGCGTGAAGCCGGACGTGCCGCGCACCTCGCAGATCATGTACACGCCTGACGGCTATATGGGCGTGGTCAACACGCCGGCAGGACGCCGGAAGGTGAGCGGCGAGGCGCCCAACATGAATCTCGATAACGCCACCGCTGCCGAGCGGGCCGAAGCCGTGCTCGGCGTGGTCGCCTATGCCGGGCGCTACGAGATCGAGGGCGACGTGGTGACGCACCACCTCTATTGCGCGCTCAATCCGAACCTTGCCGGCACGACGCAAATGCGGCGCGTGACGATTGCCGGCGATGATCTGACGTTGAGTTCGCTGCCCGGCGCCGACGGCGCCTTCTTCCGCATCCGCTGGCGGCGCGCCGACAAGGTCTAGCCGGTCGGCTCAGGCGTCGGTGTCCTTCACCTCGGTTGCCGGGCGATCGCTGCCGGAAGCGGTTTCGGTGTGCCAGCGGCCTTCCGCGTCTTCATATTCGATGACATGGGTGTCGCCGGGCACGCGTTGCTCGGCGGCCGCCGCCTGCGCCGCCTTGAGCGCGGCGGCGTGGCTGGGAAAGCTTTCAGAGAACACGCCGTTGACCTTGTAGGCCCAGCCGTCGTCGTGCTCGACAATTTCATAGGTGATCTGGGACATGATCCCCCCTGTTCGCTGGCAGTTCACACTGGCTACCAAACGTACGGGCCGCCGGGTTGATCGCAGGAAGTTAGGAGCTTGCCGGATCGCGGACAAGTCCTGCCGGCTTCATCGGCGGTCTTCGCCGCCGTGCGACGGCGGGTGGAACCGCATCCGCCAATACCGCGTTTCCATCTTATTGAAGGCATTCGCCGGTCGCGCCGATGAGCCGATTCCACTGGCTGCCGCTGACCCCCGGACTCTTTGCCATTCTGCTCGGTCGCTTCGTCATCAATGACGTTGCCGCCGGCGAGCTTCACCAGCGTACCGCGAGCGCATGAGGCGCGGTGAGGGCAGCTTCGCGGGCCTGCTTGCATCGCGCGACCGTTTCGCTCAGGCTTGCGGACCTGCTTGGGAGGAAACAATGAGCCAAAAAGTGCTCGCTGCCGCGCTCTTGCTGCTCGCCGCTTCCATGGCCCCGCTTCAGGCGAGCCCCGCAGCCGGCGCGAACAGCGCCATTCCGGTCGCGGTTGCCGATTTCGATTACCAGGACACCTCGGGCGAAGTGAAGGACCAGCGCGCGCAGCATCAAGAGCGCGTTCAAGCGTTCGGCAGATTGCTGCGGCAGCGGCTTGCCGCGCATGGGCACTATCAAATTCGTCGGCTCGATTGTCCGAAATCGCCCTGCAACGTCGGCGACATGAAGCCGGACGCGCTCATCGCGGCGGCGCGCCACGCCGGCGCGCGCCTGCTGGTCTATGGCGGCATCCACAAGATGAGCACGCTCGTCCAATGGGGCGACGTGCAGGTCGTCGACCTGCAGAAGAAGAAGCTGTTGCTCAATCGCATGTTCACGTTCCGCGGCGATACCGACAAGGCCTTTCGCAAAGCGGCGGAATTCATCGGCGACAGTTTGCAGAGCGTCGCGCCCAAGTCATGACGGCCGGGTCTGTTCGTGGGGCATAAGCGATGCGAGTCTTCATCACCGGCGCCAGCGGCTATATCGGCGGCTCGCTGGCGGTGCATCTGATCGCCGCCGGTCACGCGGTGAGCGGCCTGGCGCGCAACGTGAAAACGGCCGACGCGCTCGCGCGGCTCGGCATCGCGCCGGTGCGCGGCACGCTCGATGACGCCGAGGTTCTGGCCGAAGCGGCGCGCGCCGCCGACGCCACGGTCAACGCAGCCAATGCCGGGCACCGTGGCGCGGTCGAGGCGATGCTTGCGGCGCTCGCCGGCACCGGCAAGACGTTCCTGCACACCTCGGGCTCCAGCATCGTCGGCACGCGTGCCGGCGGCGACTTGCGCGAAGCCGTGTTCGACGAGGATACGCCGTTCACGCCATCGCCGACGCGCGCGCCCCGCGTCACGCTCGACAGCGACGTCAAGGCGGCGGCGACAACGGGCGTGCGCAGCATGATCATCGCGCCCAGCTTGATCTATGGGCGCGGCAAGGGCCTCAACCCGCACAGCATGCAGGTGCCATGGCTGATTGCGCTCGCCAAGAAGTCCGGCGTCGCCAAGCATATCGGCCCCGGTGAGAACCGCTGGTCGAACGTACATATCGACGATCTCGTCACGCTCTACACGCTGGCGCTGGAGAAGGCGCCGGCCGGCGCGTTTTATTTCGCCGAGAACGGCGAGAATTCGATCCGCGACGTGTGCGAGGCGATCAATCGCATGCTCGGCTTCGGCGGACGCACGCAGGCAATGACGATCGAGGAAGCGACGGCGGAATGGGGCGACGGGCCCGCCAGCGACACCATGGGCTCGAACAGCCGCGTACGCGCCAAGCGCGCGCGCGCCGAGCTCGGCTGGCGTCCGCAGGCTCGCTCACTGATCGAAGAGATCGAGCGCGGCTGCTACGCGCAGGAGAAGTGAGCCGGCGCCCTTTGTGCGAACGTGTCGCCGTTTCGCAAACCGCAACAAAAAGCGGGCCGGCCCAAAGGCGCGACCCGCCAAGTCGATGAGCTCAAACGGCGGATGGCCGTGCAACGCATCCGCCCGCCGCACTCACGAATGTGGGCACAGGCCGTGTTTCCACAGCCATCCTTCGAACTTCCAAGCGGCTTGGTACGTCGGATACTTCTTCCGCGACATGATCCAGTAGCCGCCGTACGGCTTGGTCGGCACGCCGTAATCCCACACCCAGCACATGTGGGGCGGCAGCTTCGACTTGATCACCCGGTAGTAGGCGTGGGCGGGGCTCGTGAAAAGGCCGGCCGCGAGAAACGCGGCGGCAGCGCAAAGCATCAGGCTGCGACGCAACATACTCATCCTCCTGAATGTCCCATGAATGTCCCGCTGGCCGTGAGCGGCCATAGGCCGACCCGGCGCCGCAATGCGGGCGTCCGCGAACTGGCCAAGCAAAAACCCCCCATGCGTCCAGCAGGACGATTATGCCGTGTGGCGCGCGGCGCTGCCATACCCCTTTCGGGGCCAATGCCTGACGCGGTGGATCCTGCCGGAAATCGCTAGCGCAAGCCGGCCAGGAAACGCTCAACCGCCGTCCAGACCTCAGCCTCGCCGGCCGGGTTGGCGTCGGCGCGCAGGGCCGAGGCGCCGTGCGGGGCGTGGCGTGGGACGAATTGCGTCTTGGCCTTCCCCGGCACTGCGGCGAGGATGGCGCGGGCGGCGGCGATCTCGCCGTGATTGCTGGCCGACGTCACGAACACGGGCACGTCGCGCAGCTTTTCCGCCGCCTCGCTGACGATGTGCCGGCCGCCGAGATATTCGCCCGGCGAAAACGCCATGACCCCGGCGATCTTGCCCGGATTGTCCGCCGCCAGCAGAAACACCAGCGCAGCCGAGTAGCTCGAGCCGCAGATCACGATCTTGCCGGTGTGGCCGCTGGTGCGCACCCAGCGCAGCGCCGCCTGCAGATCGGGCAGGGCGGCGCGATAGCCGGTGCTGTGGCCGAGCGCCTTCACCGTCCGGTTGGCGCGGCCGAAGGCGGTGCCGCCCGAGCGCTGGTCGACCGCGAGCGCGTTGAAGCCGAGCGCGTTGAGCTTGGGCGCGACCGGCGCGTATTCGGCGCCGTTGGCGCCGGCCATGTGAAAGAGCAGCACAATCGGTTTCGCCTTGTCGCCGGTGCCGTAATAGGTGGCGAACACCTTGACGTGGTCGGCGGCGGTGAAGGTGACCGTCTCCGGCGCGGCGATAGCCGGCCGCGTAAGCGCGAAGGCCGCAGCGAGAACCAGCGGGAGCGGGCGCAGGAAAGAGAACATGGTGTGACCTTAGCGTGAAAGGCGCAAATCAGACATTCAGGGCCGGATCAGTTTTTCGTGAGGCGGGGACGATTGCGCTTTGTCTCATCCGCGTTAGGGTTCGTCGCGGGCGCGAAGCCGCGCATGATCCTACTTTTCGGATGAGATCATGTATCAGCAAGACGGAGACGACGTATGACATTCACGGTGACCAGCAACAGTTTCAACGACGGCGATTACCTCGGCAAGGATTTCATTCTGTCGGAGGATTTCGGCTTCGGCTGCGCCGGCGGCAACACCTCGCCGCATCTGAAATGGGCGGGCGCGCCGGCTGGCACCAAGAGCTTCGCGATCACCTGTTACGATCCCGACGCGCCGACCGGCTCCGGCTTCTGGCACTGGCTGGTGGTCAATATTCCGCCCGACATCACCGAGCTCGCTGCCGGCGCCGGCAGCGCGGGCGGCAAGATGCCGGCGGGCGCCTTGCAGACCCGCACCGATTACGGCGCGCCCGGCTATGGCGGCCCGTGCCCGCCCGAGGGCGACCATCCGCACCGCTATCTGTTCACGGTGTTTGCGGTTTCCGCCGACAGCCTGCCGGTCAAGGCCGACACCAGCGCCGCGGTGGTCGGCTTCAATCTGCATTTTACGACGCTGGCCAAGGCGGAGATCATGGGCCTGTTCAAACGCTGAGCGCGCAAGAACGCGAGCGGATGCCGGATGATCACGGCGCATTCCATCGCCAGTGCTGAAGCTGTAGCCGGCAAACCGGCGCGACGCGAATTCCGATTGCCATTAGCGGTCCGTCTCGGCTCGCTCGTCGCCGTGGTGATCCTGGCGGCGGTGAGCGCCTTCCTGATGGCGGTCGCCGTCGCGGTTTTCCGCGACAACTGGGGTTTGGGTCTTGTCGTGGCGGCCATCGCCTGCTTCTGCGCCGCGCTGACCGGCTATGTCGGACGCGACCTTGGCGGCAAATGGGGGCTGCGCGTCGTGCTTGACAGTGACGCGGTGACGCTCGATCTACCGGCTGCTCGCTCGCTCATCCACCGCCCGCCGGCGCAACGCCTCACCGTTCCCTACGCGGACATCGAGTCGATCGAAACGCGGCTCGAAGCCTATGGCAGCCTCGGCATGGAGATGATGCAGCGGACCTATGTGCTGCGGTGCCGTAGCGGCGAATTGATCTTCTTGTTTGAGGAACGGGCACTCGCCACCGACATGCGATCGGCGTTCTTCGCCGACCTGGTTGCCGACCTTGCCGCGCGGGCGGGCGTCGCCTTGCGCGATCTCGGCATGGTCGAGGCGAGCGGCGGCCTGCTCGGCGCGTGGGGTGCGCACTCCGTTGCCTGGGGGGCGCCCTCATTGCCGCTCGCGCGCCAATGGCGGCTCTGGCGCCACGCGGCCTCGACCGGCGCGCTTGCCTGGCTCGCCTTCGCCATCGTCGCGCTGGCTCTGCGGCTGGGGCTTTGATTGTCGTACGGGACTATGGAAACCTGAGCCGATTTGGCGGATTGTGAGCCAGCCAAGGCGATTCGACTTGCCGAAGCGGGGGTCACCACGTGTGTGCGCCAAAACGGCCAACGGAGGAACTACCATGCGACTGATGTCGGGAATTCGGATGGCGCTCATCGCGCTGACGGCTTTGCTGGGCGTCGGCTTTTCTTCGGCCCATGCCGACAGCGGCCATATCACCATCACCGTCTTCAAGGGCGGCTGGATCATTGGCGCCTCGGCGGGGCGCGGCGACCTTTACTTCCACGGCCGGCGCTATCCGCTGTCGGTCGGGGGCTTGAGCTTCGGCTTCGTGTTCGGCGGTTCCAAGACGGTGCTGCACGGGCGGGTGAGCCATATCCGCCGTCCGTCCGATGTGTCGGGGGTCTATGGCGCGGGTGGCGCCGGCGCCGCGGTCGGGCTCGGCGCGCGGGCGATCGTCCTGACCAACCAGAAGGGCGCCGTGCTGACGCTCACCGGCGAACAGGTCGGCCTCATGGCGAACGCGGACCTGAGCGGGCTCGCGATTTCGTTGAAGTAGGCGGGGCAGGTAGCCCGGATCGAGCGATGGCGAAATGCGGGGTGACCGAGAGTCCTGCCCCGGATTTCGCCGGTGTTCGATCCGGGCTAGGCTTGCCAACGTAACGGCAGGGAGGCTCGCCCCCGTGTTCCACCGTTCGGTGCTTCTGGCCGCGCTCATCATTGCCGGCACGGCGGCGCAGGCCGCCGATGTGCGCCTTGGCGAGCGTCTGGCGCAAAGCCATTGCGCGGCCTGCCACATCGTCGCGCCGCACGCCCGCAACGAAGTCGCCGACGCGCCGCCGTTCGAGGTGATCGCCCGCAAATACGGCTTCGATGCCAGCGCGATCCGCTTCGCCATCGTCGGGCCGCATCCGAAAATGAATTTTACGCCGGACCCGGCCGAGGCGACCGACATCGCTGCCTATATTGCGACGCTGAAGCGATAAGAAAAATACCGCCGGCGCGCCCCGCAAAGGTCCGTAGGTAATTGTTCGGACTGCAAGCCGTCTTGTTGCGGCTACAGTGCCGCCCGGCGGCCCGCGAACAACTTCATTCGAATTTGAAGCAGTCGGAACCCGAAGCCGCAGCCACGAGTTGCTGCGACGGAGCGGGATGAGTCCGCCCGATGTGGATGTCTGGATGGATGCGCGGCTGAAAGAGTGGAAACGCGAAGTCGACCGACTGTGGTCCGACCCGACCGTGAAGCACGCGGACGCGCTACGGCTGGCGACCGAGATCGTGCGGCACGGCAAGGATCCGCTATTGCGCGAGGCAGCGACGCAATCGCTGTCGAGCCTGCGCAGGGCCTGCGCCAAGGGCGCGGACCGGCGCACCAAGGAGATTGCCGACCGCCGCTTCGGCGCCGTGCGCGATCGCCTGTACGCGCTCGACGGCCCGCGCTTCGGCAAGCGCATAAGCACGGAGCAGATGCTGGAGCCCGACACCTATTACCGCCACGTGCTCGGGCTGCCGCTCGACCGGCGCTTGTTCGGGCCGGAAATCCAGCAGGCCTATAAGCACCGGGCCAAAAAGGCGCATCCGGACGCCGGCGGCAACCAGGGCGCCTTCCTGGAACTGGTCGCCGCGCGCGATGCGTTGTTGAAATCGGTGTGAGGCGTCAACCCGCTCGGCCGGTCTCCGCGCGTAAGCGGCCGGCTCGTCTATCGCGGCGACCTGCAATTGGCGCTGCCGCCGACGCGCGACGCCAAGCCTAGACCGCGCGGTAGCCGCCGTCGGCCATGACGATCGAGCCGGTGACATAGGCCGAGAGATCGGAAGCGAGAAAGATCGCCGGGCCGACGATGTCTTCGGGTTTTCCGGCGCGGCCGAGCGGCGTGTGGTCGAGAAAGACCTTGACGTATTCCGGATGGTTGGCGCGCGTCGCCGCGTTCAGCGGCGTCTCGATGAAGCCGGGGCCGATGGCGTTGACGCGCACGCCGTCCTTGCCGAGCTCGGCGGCAAGCGCACGGGTGAAACCAAGCACGCCGTGCTTGGAGGCGGTGTAGGCCGGCGAGGTCGGCGTGCGCAGATGGACGAAGGACTGGATCGAGGCGAGATTGACGACGCGTCCCTTGGCGGCGCGCAGCTGATCGAGAAAGGCCCGGGTGACGTTGAACGGGCCGTTGAGATTGACGCCCAGCACCTCGTGCCAGTCCTTGCCCACCGCCTCGGCGTCGGCGCTGAAACCGTTGCGTCTCGTGATGCCGGCATTGTTGACCAGGATCGACACCGCCCCCAGCTTGCCCGCGACTTGCGCGGCAACCGCGCGGCAGGCGGCGCGGTCGGTGACGTCGAGAGGGAAGCTCTGCGCGCCGCCGCCTTCGGCGCGGATCTGGGCGGCCGTCTCCGCCGCCGCTTCGCCATTGATATCGAGCACCGCGATGCGCGCGCCCTCGCGCGCAAAGCCGAGAGCGATGGCGCGGCCAATGCCGGAGCCGGCGCCCGTGATCGCGGCGACGTGGTCTTGCAAGAGATCGGCCATCGGTAAGTCCTCCCCTGGATTATTTGCGGCAAGGATAGCGCGTGGCGGCTCCGTTGTGTCGCCGCGTCTGGCCGATGCGCGGCCGTGCGGTTTGGCCACGCGCCGCTCTGAGCGTCCCACGGCGCGCTTTCAGCGTCGGTCCGGACCGCCCCCGCGCATGGCAGCCCCGCCATTCATATAATTGACAAAGTCAAGTAATTGCCCGACCCTGGCGCCATGTCAGGGACACCTCTCGCGCGCGCATCGGTCGCTGTCGTCGGCCTCGGCAGCATCGGCGGGGTTGCCGCCGCCGCTTTGCACGAGGCGGGGCGGCATGACGTCACCGCCTGCGTGCGCCGCCCGCTGCCGCGCCTCTTGTTCGAGCGGCCGCAAGGCACCGTCGAGCTGCACTTGCGCGCGCTCACCGACCCGGCCGAGGCCCAGCCGGTCGATTGGGTGCTGTTGTGCACCAAGGCGCACGAGACGCCGTCGGCCGCGCCTTGGCTGGCGCGCCTGTGCCGGCCGCAGACGCGCGTTGCGGTATTGCAGAACGGCATCGACCACGTGGCGCGCGTTGCGCCCTTTGTCGGCGGCGCCACCGTGCTGCCGGTCATCGTCTATTACAACGGCGAGCGGCTGGCGCCGGACCACGTGCGCTTCCGCTCGGTGCGCGACCACGAACTGGTCGCGCCGGACGACGAGGCCGGCCGCGCCTTCGCGCGGCTGATGGAGGGCACGCCGCTCCATGTGCTGCCGGCCGCGGATTTCGCCACGCTCGCCTGGCGCAAGCTGCTGCTCAACGCGGTGGCCAATCCGATCACCGCGCTGACCGCGCAGCGCCAGGCCGTGCTGCGGCACCCCGATGTGCATGCGCTCTGCCTCGCTCTGCTCGACGAGGCGGTGCGGGTGGCGCGCGCCGACGGCGCGCAACTCGCCGACGACGAAGCCGAGCGGTCGATGGCGACGCTCATGACCTTCGCGCCGGAGCTCGGCACCTCGATGTATTTCGACCGGCTGGCCGGACGGCCGCTCGAGGTCGAGGCGCTGACCGGCGCCATCGTCGCCACAGGCCAACGCTACGGCATCGCCACGCCGCTCAACGGCATGCTGCTGACGCTGCTGCGGGCGGTCAGCGACGAGGCGGCGAAGGACGGTGCGCGGCAAGCGGCCGGGCGCACGGTCTGAGCCGCAGGGCGCGATCTGCGTTCACGCTTTCGGCTAGCCTGTGCCGCCAGCAGCCGGCTCAGGCGGCAGCGCGGTTGAGCCGCCAGACCGCGGCATTGAGCAGGCCGGCGAAGGCGACCCAGGCCGCGTAGGGCACGAACAGCAGCGCGGCAATCCGGTCCGGCGTCCATTGCAGCGCGATGAAGGCGACGATGACCCCAAGCATTGCCGCGACGACGGCGAGCGCCGCGCCCGGCCGGTGCGCGCGGAAGAACACCGGTGACCAGGCGAAATTGAGCAAAAGCTGGACGAACCACAGCGCCATGGCGGCGCTGGTCGGCGCCTGTTCAAAGGTGCGCCAGCCGGCGATTGAAATCAGGACATAGAGGAGCGTCCACACCGGCGCGAACACCCAATTCGGTGGATTGAACGACGGCTTGGCGAGCCGCGCGTACCAGTCGCCCGGCCGCGCGCTGAATCCAATCAGCGTGCCGCCGCCAAGCACCAGTAGGAGGAAGAGGGCGAGCGTGAGAGCGGAAAGCATTGACGGGATGTGGCGGGCCGCGGTCCGGATTTCAAACGCAGAGACCGGATCGGAATCCCTTTATCCCACCGGCCGCGGGCCACGGTAGTCCCGTGTGGCTCCGGGAATGCCCTTCAGGGCGGGCCCTTATGGACATCATCGGAATTTTCCGCCGGTCCCTCCGTGCTTAAGAAATGCGGCGACGTCGCTGCTCAAGCCCGGAGACCGCCTCATGGCCCACGTCTATTTCCGCTGCGCCAGCGCCGACCATCTGCTGCCCTATTTCAGCGAGGCCGAGGTCGCCGATCTGGCCGAGGCGCGCGAGCAGGCTACCGCCACCGTGTGCGCCTTCCTCGCGGTACCCGGCGCGGAGGACTGGCGCGACTGGGTGCTGCACATCAGCGACGAAGCCGGCGAGGAGCTGTTCGCGCTGCCGTTCACGTCGGTCCTCGGACCGCTGCACTGACGAGGAAAGTACGATGTCGCGATTGCTGCGCGCGAAACTGCCGCTCATCGATTTCTTGAGCGAGGCCTGGCAGGGCTTGCGAAGCCGCATGGCCGCGCGCTACCGCCCCGAGCGGCACTACATGCGCGGGCCGGGCCCGAAAGCGCGCGCGAAGGGCGAGGCGTGAAGCCGAGTCTGGCGTGCCATGCCGTCGCCCCGCATTGAACGTGGCGAAATGCGGGGGATCGTTCCCGGATTTCTCTTCGTCCAATCCGGGCTACGGCTACCAACCTACGGCGCCCGCTCGATGCGCGCGGCGTAGCAGCCGGGCGCGGCGAAATGCACGTGTAGATAGTCCACGGCCTGGTCGGCGAGCTGCCGCTCGATCGCCTCTTCCAGAAAGACTCCTTCGACGATTTCCCAGCCGCGCATCATGCCGCTCGCGTCGAAGCCGCGCACGGCCAGCGTGCGCCGGCGCAACTGATCGGGCACGGCGTCTATCGCGTCGAAGGTCTGTTCGCCCTCGCGCACATAGATCGCAAAGCGCATGCGGTAGGGCGAGGCGACGGCGTGGTGCTCGTAATTCGTGAGGATCACCGCGTCGCCCGGCGCGGCGTCGGTGAGGCTGACGCGGCAGGGATGCGGGCCGTCGGCGATCTTCCTGATGGCGCCGTGCGCGGCGAGCGTGGCGTCGTCGAGCGCGAACAGATGAGCGAATTGGCCGGCTTCCAGGCCGCGGATGCGAAACATCGCTGTCCTCCAGGTTGTGCGGCGGACAATGGCGCGGCCGGCGGTGGCAAAACACCCGATACCTGCGCCCGATTTCTGGGCGGGTGAGCCGAAGCGCCGCACACCCCATAGCCGAAGCGCGACATTGTCGGATGAGGCAGTGACGGATTACGCTTGGCCGATCCTTCCCTTGAACTCGTCCGCCCTATGGGGTGAGTTCGTCCCTGAGCCGCGTCATTTTTGGAGGCGCAATGTCTGACCAGTCCGGATATCTGCCGGGCGATCCCCGCCATGGGTTGAGCGGGGAAACGCTCGCGAACTACTACCGCGCCAAGCCGGCGCAGTGGGCGATCTATTGCTGGGACAAGCCGGAAGCCACCCGGAGCGCCCTGTTGCCCGAGCAGAAGCGCTACGTCGCGAAATTCGGCGAGCGCGTCATCGGCTATGGCCATTTCGTGTCGGACGACGGCGCCAAGACGCTCGGCACATCGTTCTTCATGCAGCTCGACGACCGCGCGGCGGCGGACGCCTTCATCGCCGACGAGCCGCTGAACAAGGCCGGCGTTTATGAGCGCGTCGAAATCCACCGCTGGTCGAACAGCTTCGGCAAGCGCGCGGCCGACTACGCGCGCAAGGGCCAGCAGCAGTTCCTGTGCACGGGACCCAAGACCGGCACGCCGGAGTTTTTCCGCGCGCACCTGCACGCCCACGAGTTGTATTTCGCGTCCTACGGCGACAGCTTCATCTTCCGCGGGCCGATCCGCTCGGCCGACGGTACCGAGAATATCGGCACCGCGCTCTTGATCGAAGTGCCGGACCGGGCGGCGGCGGAAGCGTTCTGGAACGAGGAGCCGTTCGCCAAGAACGGCGGCTATGGGCGGGATCCGCGGATGATGCGCTGGGTGTTTGGGGATTGAGCGGTGCCGGGCTCGTGACAGGTGTAGCCCGCATGGAGCGAAACGGAATGCGGGGTGCGCGCGAGGTCGGCCCCGGATTTCGCTTCGGGCCGCGGGCGCGCGCCCATGGAACTCCGGCGCCGGCGAATAGTTGTTTCGACAGGACTTGATGATTTTTTGCCGGCGACACGGGGAGATTTTCAAATGGGCTATGGATATGGCGGTATTGTCGGACTGATCATTCTGATCGCGGACATCTGGGCGATCGTGCAGATTTTTCAGGGCGGCGGCACGCCCGGCCGCAAATTGTTGTGGACGCTGATTATTCTGATCCTGCCGGTGCTCGGTCTGCTGATCTGGCTGATTGCCGGGCGGCGCTAGGCGCGCGGCCGGCCGCAACGGCCATCGTGACGCCGGCGTCGCTTACCGCTTCGGCAACGCATCGCGCTGCTTGATCAACGCATCCAACTCTTCCTGCTGTTCGGCGATGCGGTTGGCGGTGCGTTCCTCATCCGCCGCGCCGGAGGAGCCGGCCGCCTGTTCGGTCAATTGCCGGAGGTTGTCGCGCAGGATGGCGATGCGGTCGTCGAGTTCGGGGCGGGAGAGGGTGCTGTCGTTGGCCATGGCGGTATGATCCTCAAGCTCGCGGAAATACGGCGTTCGCCGGGACGCTACAGGCTATCGCGGGGCCGGGGCAAGCGACAGCGTGCAGCCCGCATGAAGCAAAGCGGAATGCGGGATGGCTTGTCGAAGATGTGTCCCCGGATTTCGCTATCTCTCATCCGGGCTACGGCTGGTTCGGTTTTAGTCCAGGAACGGCAACCCGGCGCACACCAGTTTGCCGGTGCGTGCGTCGATCACCAGATAGCCTCTGATGTCGTTGTCGCCGGAGGGATTGCGCGCCTTCGGCACGACGACCTGAAACCGCCAGAGCGGCCGGGTCACCTTTTTACCGCAGACGCTGCCGGCGGTGACGAGCTGCGCCTCGGTGATGTTCTTCAGCACTTGGGCGTCGCTCTTGCCGTAAGGGTCGCCCTTGAGAATGGTGACGGCGGCGGCGCGGGCCTGTCGTTCGTTCATCGCGCCGGCGGCGAGGGCGGGCGCGGCGCCGAGCGCGAGGATCAGGGCCAGGGCGATACGTTTGGCGCGCATGAGACGTCTCCCGTTTTCAGGATTTCACGATAACAGGCAGCCCGCATGGCGCGAAGCGGAATGCGGGGTGCGCGCTGAGATGCCGGCCCCGGATTTCGCTATCGCTTATCCGGGCTACGGCCGCTGCCGGATAAGGCGGCGGCGGAGACCTTCTGGAACGAGGAGCCGTTCGCCAGAAACGGCGGCTATGGGCGGGATCCGCGGATGATCCGTTGGGTGTTTGCGGATTGAGATCGCGCGGCGTGAGGCAGCGACGGAGCGGCCCGTCATCATGCCGTGCACCAGGCAAGCGTCGTCGCCCGTATTCTTTGGCAGGCGCCGGGTGCGCCTCCTTCCCGGTTCATTCACGGCCGCCCGCCTTCGAAATACCGAGGGCGCGCGGGACGCCAGGGTCCGGGCGCACACAAGTTTACGCAAGTAGGCGCAAACAGGGTGCTCAGACCCACGGGCCTCGACGCCTCGCGACATCGAGGCTTGTCGAAGTCCGGTTCCCGTCTTCGCTCCTTGCGAAGCGTCGACGGGCAAGCCGCAAGTCCGCCAGTCCCTTGGCGTCCCGCGCGCGGTGTTTATAGGTTTGCTCCGCATCGCCCCCGGTGGACTTACCCTTTCAGGCGACCGCCATTACTGGCAGACGCCTATCCACCGCTGATTGGGCCCAAACGGTGCCCAGCACTTCTGACCGTGCCGGCTGCCGCCGCCAGTGGGGCCCGTGTGACGCGCGGACGGCGCGCCGGGACGAATGCGGCTTGGACCGCCGGGCCGCTCCGCCGCATCTCCAGCGAAGCGTCATTCCCCGGCCACCGCTCCCCGCCCCGCGTCTGGAGACGCTGATCAGACACCCCTCGGCATTCGGGGCGGGATGACAAGGTATATAGTCCTAGATTGTGGCAGGATTATGATCCTAGATGGGGTGAGGGGGGAGCGCGGGAAATAGGGCACACCGGCCGTCGGGCCGTGCCCGCCGAGCCGATTAGCGTGTCGCCAACGCTTCTCATTCTCAATCAAAGCGTGCAAAATTGCTATGTGGGGAGAAGGGGGCTTGTCATGAAGCAATACGGCGCGTTGCGCACCATTTCCGGCATTCTCAAATTCCTCGGCTGGCTGACGATCATCTTGGCCGGAATATTTCTGGCCGTCATGCTGTTCGCCACACCTCACAACAATTATTCGCCTAATGGCGGCGGGGGAGCTGTGGCTTTGATCGCTGTCGTGGTTGCAGTGGCAATAGCGATTGTAGGCATTCTAATCCTTGCATCCGGCCAACTCATTGAAGCAATCGTCGATATTGCTCAAAACACAGCACACCTTTCGTCCATTGCACAGAGCTCAGACCGTACCGTTGGCTTCTTCGACCACATGAGCGCGAACGCGAATGCCATGAAAGACGCGAGTCCTTCGAAATTACGGTGACAGAAATTACGGTGACAAAATTACGGTGGAAATTCGAAATTACGAAATTACGGTGACAGTGCATTCAATAGGTCGCCTTGCGCGCCATCCGTCGCCGCTTTCGGCTTCGGCCCGCGCTTGCCCGCTCTGAGCCGGCGTTTGGTCAGCCGCTCGATAGTCGCCAGAAAGCGGTCGTCGCCGAGCGGGCGGCCGATGCTCTCGGCCGCGCGCAGGCGGTCGAACATCTCCGCCGCCGGCTCGTCGTCGAGCAGGTCGGCGAAGCGGGGAAAGCGTCCGCGAATGGGCGCCAGCGCGGTCACACCATCGCTCTTGCCGGTGAGATGCGCGCGCGTGCTCGCCCAGCGCCAATCGCGCGCACGCGTGACCAGCCGTGCGCGCACCGGGTTGAGCGATACGTAACGCAGCGCGGCGGCGAGATGCGCCTCGTCCATGACCGCGGCGCCGAAGCGGCCCTGCCAAAAATGGCCGCTGCGCTTGCGCCGCGCGTGGATGATGCCGGCATAGCGGCGGTGCACGGCGGAAAGCGCCCGGCGCAGCCCGTCGGCGTCGGATGGCACCAGGATGAGATGCACGTGGTTGGGCATCAGGCACCAGGCCCACACCTCGACCTTCGCGGCGCGGCAATGTTCGGCGAGCAGATCGCGGTAGAGCGCATAATCGGCGTCGGAGAAGAAGGTGCGCGCGCGGCCGTTGCCGCGCTGAGTGATGTGGTGCGGATGACCGGGGATAACGACGCGGGCGAGACGGGCCATAAAGTGTATGATGGCTTTGGCAAAGTGCGGTGTCAATTAAGTGCACTGTCACCGTAATTCTTTCGCTATCGGAGCGAGGCTGCCGCGGATGTGGCTATCGCTCAATCCGGCTTGCTTGCTACGCCGACTTCAGGCGACGGAGATGCCGCGCTTCTGCTCATACATCGACCGATCCGCCGATTTGAACAGTTCCCTTATGGTTGCACCATCGTCCGGATAAAGCGCCACGCCGACGCTGGCGCCAATTGAAAGAGTCTGGCCGTTCGTGCCCACAGAGGCGGTTATGCCACCTTTGAAATGCGCGCGCAGGCGCCGCGCCAACAGCCTGTCAAGGCTGACCGGTAGTACGACGCCGAATTCGTCGCCGCCGATTCTCGCCACCACGCACTTTATCCCAGCCTGCTTCTTGAGTTCATCGGCCATCGCCTTGATCGCGGCATCGCCGGTTTGATGGCCGTGCATGTCATTGAGAGATTTCAGGTTGTTCAAGTCGACCATCAGCAATCCCGTGCGCGACCGGTGCTCGCGCGCCGTCGATACGGCCAGATCCAGTTGCGCGTCGAACATGGCCCGGTTCGGCAGGCCGGTCAGCGCGTCGACCTGCAGCGACGACACGTCGACATGCATGACGATGGCGTGACGCTTGCCGCCGATATCCAGCGCGGACACCACGATCTCGAACCAATGGTACAGGCCGTTGAAAGGGCAGGCATAGGTTGCGAGGAATTTCGAGCGTTCGCCGGCGAGGACCGCATGCAGGCCCAACAGGATTGCCGACGCTTCGTTGCAGCCGCGCGCGGTAGCCGCTTCGCACTCCGCGAAATAATTCCAGCCCGAGGTCTTCGGCGCGAGGCCGCCGACCTTGGCCGTTTCGTCCCACGTTCGGTTGTTGCGCACGATGACGCCGGACGCATCGACAACCGCGATCTCCGCCGCGAGCCAATCGGACAATTCGACGCTTGTCGATAGTATCATGACACCATGGCAGGGCGCGCCTGACCGGTCGTCGGGCCACACATGTTACGCCACGCGCAACAGGCTAACGTGCGGTCGTCAGCTTTTCGTTAACGTATGAATGCCCGGCGTGCAAAGCAAATTAACCGTGTGGAATCTCGACAATTTTAGCGACGCGTGACAGGCCGGACCGCGACGGTCGCGTTCCATGCTCTCACGTCCGCGCTACCTTGCGCTCAAGCGCGGGTGGGATTGAGCCGCAGCAGCGCGGCGTTGAGCCCGTAGGGCGGATTAGCGCAGCGTAATCCGCCACCCAGATAGAGAAAAGGCGGGTTACGCCTTCAGCTAACCCGCCCTTTGAGTTTTCAGATGGATGCCCGGGTCAAGCCCGGACTTGACGGTGGAGAGGTGAGGCGCGTCAAAACACCTTATTGCTCTCCTTCACCTTCTCCGCATCCACATAAACCTGCTGGCCCATGGCGTTGAACTTCTCCGACATCTCCTTCATGCCGGCTTCCGCAGTCTTTGCATCGAGGCCGAGCGCGGCCTTTTCGTTGGCGCCGAGGTTGGCGGCATATTCGCGAACGTCAGCCGTGATCTTCATCGAGCAGAACTTCGGGCCGCACATCGAGCAGAAGTGCGCCACCTTGTGCGCCTCCTTGGGCAGCGTCTCGTCGTGGTATTCCTTCGCGGTGTCGGGATCGAGCCCGAGGTTGAACTGGTCCTGCCAGCGGAAGTCGAAGCGCGCGCGGGAGAGCGCGTCGTCGCGCAGTTGCGCGGCTGGGTGGCCCTTGGCGAGGTCGGCGGCGTGGGCCGCGATCTTGTAGGTGATCACGCCTTCCTTGACGTCGTCGCGGTCGGGCAGGCCAAGATGCTCCTTCGGCGTCACGTAGCAGAGCATGGCGCAGCCGAACCAGCCGATCATGGCGGCGCCGATGCCGGAGGTGATGTGGTCGTAGCCCGGCGCGATGTCGGTGGTGAGCGGCCCGAGCGTATAGAACGGCGCCTCGCCGCATTCCTTGAGCTGCTTGTCCATGTTGATCTTGATCTTGTGCATCGGCACGTGGCCGGGGCCTTCAATCATGACCTGGCAGCCCTTTTGCCAAGCGATCTGCGTCAGCTCGCCGAGCGTCTCCAGCTCCGCGAATTGCGCGCGGTCATTGGCGTCGGCGATCGAGCCGGGACGCAGGCCGTCGCCGAGCGAGAACGAGACGTCATACTTGCGCATGATGTCGCAGATTTCGTCGAAGCGCTCGTACAGGAAGCTCTCCTTGTGGCGCGACAGGCACCACTTGGCCATGATCGAGCCGCCGCGCGAGACGATGCCGGTGACGCGGTTGGCGGTGAGCGGCACGTAAGCGAGCCGCACGCCGGCGTGGATGGTGAAATAGTCGACGCCCTGTTCGCACTGCTCGATCAGCGTGTCCTTGTAGCATTCCCAGTCGAGCTTGACGGGGTCGCCGTCGACCTTCTCCAGCGCCTGGTAGATCGGCACGGTGCCGATCGGCACCGGCGAATTGCGCAGGATCCATTCGCGCGTGTTGTGGATGTTGCGCCCGGTGGAAAGGTCCATCACCGTGTCGGCGCCCCAGCGGATCGCCCACACCATCTTCTCGACTTCCTCTTCCACCGAGGAGGTGACCGCCGAGTTGCCGATGTTGGCGTTGATCTTCACCAGGAAGTTGCGGCCGATGATCATCGGCTCGAGCTCGGCGTGGTTGATATTGGACGGGATGATGGCGCGGCCGCGCGCGATCTCGTCGCGCACGAATTCCGGCGTGATGAAGGCGGGGACGCTGGCGCCGAAGCTTTCGCCGTCGGCGAGCGCGGCTTGCGCGCGGTCGAGCATCTGCTTGCGGCCGAGGTTCTCGCGCTCGGCGACGTAGATCATCTCCTTGGTGATGACGCCGCGCTTGGCCCATTCGTATTGGGTGATGGGGTGTTGACCCTGCGACACGGCAGAGCCTGCTCCCTCTCCCCTGGTGGGAGAGGGCTGGGGTGAGGGGGAAGAACCCTGCGCATGCGCTTGCCGCACCCCCTCACCCGGCGCGCTACGCGCGCCACCCTCTCCCACCAGGGGAGAGGGTGAGATCGCCCGCCACGGCTTCGGCGTATTCGGAAAATTCCGCGCCAGGTGCTTGCCGGTGACATTGCCGTTGTCCACGGGCTGGATGGGGCGGCCTTCGTACTGCTCCACGCCGCCGCGCTCCTTCACCCATTCGATGCGGGTGCGGGCGAGGCCCTTCTCGACGTCGATCGCCACGTTCGGGTCGGTGTAGACGCCGGTGGTGTCGTAGACCGGCAGCGGCGGCTCGCCGGAGGAGGGGTCGAGGATGATCTCGCGAATCGGCACGCGCAGATCGGGCGCGGTGTCAGGCGCGGAATAGACCTTGCGCGAGGCGGGGAGGGAACCCGTCGTGACTTTCGGGGTGATCAGATCGGCTTCGGTGACGGGCTTGTTCATGGACCTCTCCTGCGCAATGGCTGAGATCCGGATGCGGTCGGCTTGGGGGCAAGAAGTCCCAGTCCCTTCGCCGGCATGACCCGGATCAGGTTCAAAGGGTTTATCTCAGCCCGCGCGCGGGCACCCCTCGGAACAGGCCCTTAATGTATGCGCGGGGTGCGGGCTGTCAATGCGGGGCTCGATCCAAGTCCAGGCCGGAACCTTGGTGCCGCATAGCTTGTCTGCGTTTCAGCGCTATGGATTTGCAGACGGGGCGCTATTCCGGCGCGTCGGCATCGGATGCCTCGCTCATGGGACCGCAGACGGCGGCTATCGCGCGGCGCTGGTCGAGACCGCCGATCCGCCGGCGCTGCTGGCGCGGGCGGCCAAGCTCGGCTGGTGCGTGCGGCATAGAGCGGTTGCCGGTCGTGACGCGCAGCCTCTGCGGGCCGCCCGCGCATCTGAGCGATGACGGTAGGTGCGGCTAGAGGCGGTTCTGACCGAAGGCGCAATATTTCTTCAGCGCGCCGAACAGCTCATCGACGTCGAACGATTTTTGCACCACCTGCGCCGCGCCGGGCCGTCCGTAAACCTCGCGCGTCAGGGTGTGTTCCAGGCCGGCGTCGATCTTGCGCCCAGTCATGACGATGACCGGAATGTTCGCGGTCTCCGGCTTGCTGCGCAAGCGGTGCAACAGGAATTGGGCGTCGCCGTTGGGCATAAAGCAATCGGTCAAAATCGCGCTTGGCTGCTCCCGGGCGGCGACCTGGAAGGCTTGCACCGCGTCCGATGCGTAGAGGATGCGCACGCCGCATTTGGCGAGCCTGCTGCCGAGAAACCGCTCGACGTCGGGATCGTCATCGACCACCAGCACGCGCGGAAGGTCCCGCACCTTCTCCTGCCCCGGCTCGAACGTCGCCTCCCCGATCCGGGCCGCCATGTCGGGATAGATTTCGGCGAGCGCGCTTTCCACGTCCTTCCAGAAATCGGGCCCCTTGCGGCTATAAAACAAGCCCAGGCTTTCGCAGCGCTCGGCCATTTCCGGATCGTTGGCTCCCGTGATGACCAGGACTTCGATTGGCTTGCTGCCGGGATCGAGAAAGCGGGCACAAACCGACAGCCCGTCGATCTCGGGCATGTTGACGTCGACCACCATGATGTCCGGCTGATTGTGACGGGCCTTGATCAGCACCTGCAGGCCGTTGGTCGCCGTGTCGACCTGAAAGCCCATCTTGGCGCAGCGCTCCGCCAGACCCCGCAGCACCGCCGGATCGTCATCGGCGATCAGCATCCGGGGCGCCCTGGCTCTTGCCTTGGCCGGCGCGGCGGGCGCGGCCGCGGGGCGCTCGTCACGGACCGGTGCGGCCGGCGCCGCAGACGCCATTGACGCCGTCGGCACATCGGCAGGCCGCTGCATGGCCTCGCGTTCGATCGCTGCCAGCAGCGCATCGAGCTTGGATTTGATGGCGCGCAGATCGTCGTTGCCGACGCCGCGCTCCAGGAGCGCGTCTTCGAGCGTCGATGCCGCGCTGCTGATGTGGGGGAAGCCGAAGATACCGGCGGCGCCGGCAAGCTGATGGGCGCACATGCGCAGGCCATCGGGCACCATCAAGGAGTCGGGACTTTCCCTCATCTCCCTGCTGTACATGGTGAGCTTCGCGGTATCGGCCTTCAGACGCTCTGAAAAATCCCCGCCTTTGGACGTGAGCTTGTTCGAATGCAGATAGCCGCGCACGGTCGGCGCGAGCTTCTGGGGATCGAATGGCTTGTTGATCATCGCCAGCGCGCCGAGACCGAGCAGGCGGTCGACTTCGTGTTTCGGCGCGCGTCCGCTCATGAAGATGAGCGGGATCTTCGCGGTGCTCGGATTCTCGCGCAGGGCGGCGAGCGTCGCCGGCCCGTCCATGCCGGGCATCAACACGTCGCACAGCACCAGGTCGGGCTTCCACTCGGCTGCTTTTGCGACCGCTTCTTCGCCGCTCTCGCAGTTCGCCAGCTCAAATGACGGATCGAGCAGGAGCGAGGATTCCACGACGTCACGCATGAGCGGATCGTCGTCCACGTGCAGGATACGAAATGCCATCGCCGCGATACTCCTTACAACGCATGCGACGCCTATCACCGCGAACCTTAACATCTCATCGCGAATACCGAGGACTGCGTATTCTTGCTTACGTTGTTTTCGGTAGCACGCGATCAGCCAACGGCGCGGTTGGAAGACGATGCAGGTGTCTGGCCCGCAAGCGGTAAGGTGATGCGCGCGATCAGCCCATGGGGTGCGCGATCGTGCAAGGTGAGCGTGCCGCCATGCGCTTCGGCGACGGCGCGCGCGATCGACAGGCCCAATCCGAAGCCGGCGCGTTCGTCCATCGTGCGCGCGGGCTCGCCGCGCACGAAGGCTTCCAGCATGGCCTGCTTGCTCTCATCGGGAATGCCGGGGCCATCGTCTTCCACCTCGATGATGTACGCCTGCGGCGTGTCGGAAAGCCGTACGACGGCGCTGGTTCCGTGCCGCACGGCATTGTCGACCAGGTTGGCGACCGCGCGCTGCAATTCGTCGGGCCGGCCGACGACCGCGGCATGGGCCGGTCCCGCATAGCTCACCGCGTAGCCGGTATCGGTGAACTGGTCACAGATCGTCTGCAGGTCGCTGGCGAGATCGATGCTGGTCAAGGCCTCGCGCGACTGGCCGTCGCGCAGGAACGACAGCACGCCGTCCGTCATGGCCCGCATCTGGTCGAGGTCGCGCAGCATCTGTCCGCGCAATTCCGCGTCGTCGATGAATTCCCCGCGCAGGCGCAGGCGCGTGATCGGCGTGCGCAGATCGTGACCCATGGCCGCCAACATGCGCGTGCGGTCGTCGACCAGCCGCCGGATGCGCTCGCGCATGCGGTTGAGCGCCTTGGCGACGGCGCGCACTTCCTGCGGGCCGCGTTCCGGCAAGGCCGCCACGTCGCCCTCCAGGCTGAAGCTTTCGGCAGCGCGCGCGAAATCGGCAAGCGGCCGCCGCAAGGCGCGCGCCGCCCAGACGCCGAGCAGCGTGACGCTGAGCACGACGAACAGGGCGGTTATCGCGAGTGGTCCGCCCCATAGCGGCAGCGCAAGACGCGGCGGCAGCCGCGCGGTGAGCACCTGGCCGTCGGGCAGGCGCACCGCGATGCGCTGGGTGCCCTCCGCCGCAGCCGGCAGCATCGCCAATTGGAAGCCGGGGCCGAGGCGTTCCCGTAGAAAGCGCAGCCAATGTTCGGATGTGTCTTGAGCCGGCGGCATGGCGGCCGCCGGGCCCAGCTCCAAGTAGGGGAAGGCATGGCCGATATCGGCGAGCAGGCGCGGGCGCTCGGTCGGCGCGGCGGCGGCAACGAAACGAACCGCGGCGACGAACGCGGCCGGCTCCTCGCGGGCGGCTTCCCAGCCGTGGCGCTGGCCGAGCATGATGGTGGCGGTGATGACCGCGTGAATGGCCAGCAGCGACACCAGAATGAGGATCGTCATCTGGCCGCCGATGCGGTTGAAGGACAGCGCGCGGGCGAAACTCATGCCGGCTCCACGGTGGGCGTGAACAGATAGCCGCCGGCGCGCACCGTCTTGATGATGTACGGGTCCTGCGGATCGCGCTCGATCTTGCGCCGCAGCCGGCTCACCAGGATGTCGATGCTGCGTTCGAAGGCGCCGGCGCTGCGCCCTTGCGTGAGCTCGATCAACTGGTCGCGCGACATGATGCGCCCGGGGCGCTCGCAGAAGGTCTGCAACAGGCCGAACTCGGCATCGGTCAGCGCCACGCGGGTGCCTTGCGGATTGCGCAGCTCACGCAACACCCGATCGAGCGTCCAGCCGAGAAAGCCGAGCACGCGGGCGCTGCCGGCAATGGGCGCGAGCGCGGTCATGGTGGCGCGGCGCAACACCGCGCGGATGCGCGCCAGCAATTCGCGCGGGTTGAACGGCTTGGCGAGGTAGTCGTCGGCGCCCATTTCCAGCCCGAGGATGCGGTCGACCTCGTCGCCCTTGGCGGTGAGCATGATGATCGGAACCTGCGAGCGGGTGCGCAGGCGCTGGCACACGCTCAAGCCGTCCTCGCCCGGCAGCATGAGATCGAGCACGATCAGGTTGATCTGGCTCTGGTCGAGCATGCGGTCGACGTCTCGGCCGCTGCCGGCCAAGCTCACCCGGCAGGCATTGGCGCGCAAGTAGCGGGCGATCAGCGCGCTGATGTCGCGGTCATCTTCCACGACCAGGATGTGTGGGAGCTTGCTCATCGTTGATTCCGCGCCGGTCATGATGCCAGAAACTGGCGGACCATATTGTTTCTGAATGTTTCTGGCGGCCGCTGCGACACACACCGAAACAAACCCGCCGACTGCCGGCAAGGCCTTCTTAACCGCGCCGGCCGAATTCTGTTCCCTGCGTGGCCGGCACTCGGCGGCCCGGCATTATTGGGGGATTTTACGATGAGTTCGATCGCATCGGTAGCGTCCATGCCGCAGTCGTTTTCACCGCTGTCGCGGCTGCAAGACGAATTGTCGTCGGAAGTGGCGTCCGGCGCCATCAGTTCCGACGACCAATCCGCGCTCAGTTCGGCACTCAGCGATATCGACAGCGCGATGAAGAGCCAAGGGTCGACGGATGGTAAGCCGCCGTCGCCGGGCGACATGCAGTCGAAGATCAACGACCTGATCGCGAACCAAGTGAGCGACGGCAAGCTCACCAGCGCGCAGGCGGACGAACTGAAGAACGTGTTCTCGCAGGCGTTCCAAGGGGGCGCTGGCGGTCCCGGTGGTCCTGGCGGGCCGGGCGGTCCTGGTGGTGCTGGCGGCGCCGACAGCAGCCAGAGCAGCTCCAGCAATTCCGATACGTCGCAGGTGCTGTCGGATCTCATCAAGTTGCTGCAGAATTCGCAAAGCAGTACGACGAGCTACGGCTCGAGCGGCGACAGCCTCATGTCACAAATTCAGTCGCTGATCGTCAATTACCAGGCCTGACGACGATCAGGCCTGACGACGATCAAGGCTCACGACCACCGCCGCGATGACTGTCGAGCGCCATGCGCCGGACCGGTGATGTCTGGTACATCACCGACTGTTTAGAATCGTTGCAAGTTCTTGCATGGACAAGTTGACCAGGTCGTCAAGATCGTACCAATGGGCGATTTGGTTCGGCGCACGGCGATCGACTGTTCCAATAATTGGAACGACGTCTCAAACCGCGGGAAGCGTGCCGCGCGGAAAGTCGCGGATTGTACCGTAATTGTTCGCCATCGGTTTTTGTACATTACGGCTCGTTATGCGCCGATAAAGAACTGCATTGAATTCGTGCGCTAACAATCGTTGCCGCGGTCATGCAAATTTGTATCGAATTGTTTCCGGCTGTGCCCCGATACAGGCGGTAATAAATCGTCGCTGGTCGCGCCTCATATTTTCGGCAGCTTGCTCACCGCCGCTTTTACCGTGCCGGCCGCCGCGGCAGTGACGCGCAGGGTGTGGGCATCGAAGGCGATGCCGGTGAGCCGAACGTCGTCGACGGCGGCATCGACCCGCACGCCCGGCTGGGTGTTGCGAAACTCGGCCAGCGTCTCGGCGATCTTCTTGCGCGCGTCGGCGGCGAACGGCTTCAAGTCGACCACGGCGCTGTCGGCGATGGCCTTGGTGAGATAGGGCGTGGCGGCACGGGCGGCGGCGCTGAGCAGGCCATAGGCCGCCTGCGAGTCAACCGCCAACGAAATATCCGTGAAGCGCAGGATCTGGGTCTTGCTGTCGAGCACCGGCTTGCCCCACACGTTGACCGTGGCGTTGGCGCCGAAGCCGAACCAGCTCTTCTTTTCGACCGCATGCACCTTCAGGGCGATCAGCAGCCGGTCGCCGGCGGCGGCGACATGCACGTTGCGCACGGTGACGTCGACCGGGCCTTTGCGGTCTTCCGGATAGTGGTGGCCCTTGAGCTGCGCTTCCAGGAGCTTGTTGAGCATGGTGAAGGGGAAGTCGATCGGCAGGCCGACGTTGAGCTTGCCGTTCTGCATCGGCGGCACCAGCTCGATCGTGGCCGGGAACGGGCATGTCGGCTTGGTCTCGCTGGCGGTGATGCGGGTCGCGGCGTGGATGCCGACGGCGAGGGTGACGGCGCGCGCGTCGACCTGCGGCTGGGCGGCGACCGCGCGCACCGGGCGCATTTCCAGCCACAGGCGGGGCAGGCCGGTCTTGCCGCCGCCGAGCGGGATCGAGCGGCACATCTTGCCCCATTGCTCGCGGGCGGCCTTTTCGATGAAGGGGTCGTTGCTGACGCGCGCCTGCAAGCTCTTGAGCTGATCGTTGACCAGTTGGTCGATGAGCGGGCGCGCCTCGCCCGCCACGTCGATATCGATGCCGGCAATCGAGACCGAGCCTTTGCTGAGCGCGACGTCGGCCGTGACGTTCGGCTGCAGCCGCCAGTTGGAAAGCAGCTTGGGCTCGGCACGCAGCTTCACGTTGCCGCGCAGCGTGCGGCGCTTGTTGAGCTCCTGCGTCGTGAGCTTGCCGAGGCTCTGGCCGAGGTTCTGGTCGCCGCCGCTGCCGTTGATCAGGCCGCCGAGCTGACCGGCGAGCAGGTTGACCGCGTCGCCGGCCTGGCTCGCCATCTGGCCGCCGACCTTGACGTGGATGGTGAGCGGGGTGGTGACGGTCAGCACATTGGGCCTGCCGGAAACCGACATGCTGCCGCGCGAGGCGGCGACATCGACGTCGGCATTGGCCAACATCTTGCCGGCGGGATTATTGCCCTTGCCGGTCAATTCGCGGGGCGCCGCCGCATCGAGCGTGTCGCGGATGGCGGTGAGTGAGACCGCCACCGGCGCGATCACCACGGAATCGCTATTGGCTGCCTTCAACGGCGGGGGCGGCGGCAGCTTGGCCAGGAGCCGCGCGGTGTCGTTGTCGCCGGGGAGAAAGCGGTTCAGCGCCCAATTGGCTGCGACAAAAGAGGTGCCGAGCACGATCGCCGCCACCAGCGTCCAACGGAAGGCCCGCGAGCGGCCGAACAGCCGCACCGGCACGGTGGCATAGTAGATGACGGAGTCGAGCATGCGGAGTGCGGCTCTCCCTGACGACCGATTCGCCGTGACGGAATCGTAACGGCCCCGTCGGCGGCGTTCCAGCGCCTTGGTTCCGGCGCCCTGGTTCGAGCGTGTCGGCCGGCTGCCATTGCCGGCCTGCGGCCGTGCGTGTTAGGCGGGCAAAGCCTGCCTGGGCGACAAGCCTGCCGACGCAACAGGGCCGCTTCGTGGCGGCCAGCGAAGGAACCGTCATGGCGCAGCCGTTTGTCGAGCCATGCGACAGCGGGATCATTCGCGCTCAGCCCCGTCCACGCTTGCGCACGCGCGAGATCGGGCCCGGCCGCCGCCGCCTGGTGCTGGCGGCCTGCGTGCTCGCCTCATCGATGGCCTTCATCGACGGCTCGGCGCTTACCGTCGCGCTGCCGGCGCTGCGTGCGCATTTCGGCGCCGACCTCGCCTCGGTGCAGTGGGTGCTCAACGGCTATGTGCTGGCGCTCGCCGCGCTGACATTGGTCGGCGGCGCGCTCGCCGACGTCTACGGCAAGGCGCGCATGCTGAGCATCGGCTGCCTCGGCTTCGGTTTGGCGTCGGCGCTCTGCATCGTGGCGCCGTCGGTGGAGCTGTTGATCGCGGTGCGCGTGGTGCAGGGCGTCGCCGCCGCGATCGTGACGCCGACCAGCCTCGCGCTTATCGGCGCCACCTACCCGGAGGAAGAGCGCAGTCGCGCCATCGGCGTGTGGGCGGCGGCCTCGGCGCTGACCACGGCCGGCGGCCCGGTGTTGGGCGGCTGGCTGACGCAATCGTTCGGCTGGGAATACGTGTTCGCCATCAATCCGCCGCTTGCCTTGATCGCGGTGGCGCTGCTGGTTTTCTTTGCGCCACCGGACCGGCCGGCACCGCGCCGCTTCGATGTGGCCGGCGCGGCGCTCCTGGCGCTGGCATTGGCGGCGCTCGCCTGGGCGCTCAGCGAAATCGGGCCCAGCCAGGATAAATCGTCCCATGATGTCCTGATCGCGATCTTTGCCGTGGTCGCGGTCGTCGCGCTTGTCGGCTATGCGCTGTGGGAGCGTGCAAGCGACCATCCGATGACGCCGCCGCGGCTTCTCGGCAACCGCGTCTTCGTCGGGCTCAACCTCGCCACCCTGCTGATCTATGCCGGCCTGTCGATCATGTTCTTTTTGCTGTCGTTCGATCTGATCGACCGCCGCGGCCTGCCGGCGACGGAGGCCGGGCTTGCCTTCCTGCCGTTCACCCTCGGCGTCGGCCTGCTGTCGCGTCCGTTCGGCGCCGTCGCCGATAGCGTCGGCGCGCGCACGATGCTGATCGTCGGAGCGCTCGGCGCCGCGCTCGCCGATGTGCTGCTGGCGCTCGGGCAGGGCTTCTCGCTCACCGTCGGCGTGCTGGTGCCGATGGCGCTGCTCGGCATCTCGTTTGCCGTGCTGGTGGCGCCGTTGACCGCTTCGGTCTTGTCGAGCGTGACCGACGACGACCAGGGCCTCGCCTCCGGCATCAACAATGCGATGAGCCGGGTGGCACAACTCGCCGGTATTGCGCTCGCCGCCGGCGTCGCCTCATATTCACTCGGGTTTGCGGTCGGCCTCATCGCGGCCGCGGTGAGTTCGCTCGCCGGCGCGCTGGTCATCGCGATCCGGCTGCCGCCGCGTCGCGCGATACCGCTGAGGAGAGCGAAATGAACAAGACTTGCTCGCATGTCGCCGGCGTTCGCACCGTCACGCCGAGCGCGCTCGGTTGCGAGGAATGCCTGAAGATGGGCTCCCCTTGGGTGCACTTGCGGCTGTGCCGCACCTGCGGCCATGTCGGTTGCTGCAATTCATCGCCCAACAAGCACGCCACCAAGCATTTTCACGCCAGCGCGCATCCGATCATCGAAGGCTACGATCCGCCCGAAGGATGGGGCTGGTGCTACGTGGACGAGACCGTCGTCGAGTTGCCCGATACCACGCCGCAGCGCGGGCCGATTCCGCGCTTTGTCTGACGTTCCGGCGGATGGCGGGTGCGGCGGGATTCTGCTAAGCCCCGGCTCCCTCTGCGCCGCCCTCGGTCGACATGACGTTCGGTCCGCAAACCTGGTCCACTGCCGCCCTGCCGCCTGGTGAACGCTTCGCCCACTGGCGCGAGGTTCGCGCCAAGGCGATTTTCGGCGTCAGCATCGAGCTCGATCGCCGGCAGCACCGGACGTTTCACGGGCAGTTCTCCATTCTTCGCGTCGGCGATGCATCGCTGGTCGAACTGCACGCTTCGGCCTATGCGGTGCGGCGGACGGAAAGCGACATCGTGCGCATGAGCGGCGATGCGCTGTGCATCTACCAGCAACTCGACGGCGGTGGCTGGTTCGACGCCGGCGAAGCGGAGTTCGTGGTCTCGTCGGGGGAACTGGCGACGAGCCACTCGGATCTTCCGTACCGGACGCGGCCGACCTTGGGCGCGGGATTCCATCTGCGACTGGTCAAGATTCCATTCGCCCGCTGCCGAGACCGTGTCGGCGACTGGCACGGCCTGGCCGCGCGCCCGCTCCAGATCGGCTCCGGCATCAGCGCCCTGTTCGCCAGCTACTTCGAGTCCTTCGTGGCGCAGGCGCCGCATTTGCACGGGGCTGAGGCCGACCTTGCGGTCGAGACCCTGAGCCGGCTCGCCATGGCGGCGCGTGGCGTGCCGACGGGTCGCTGACGAACCCAACCGCGCCGCGGTTCGCGCCGCCTTGCTGCAGCAGGCCCGGCAGATCATCGACAGCCGCAAGCACCGGCCGGACTTTTCGCCGGCCATGGCGGCATCGCTGCTCGGCATATCGGTGCGCCAACTGCATCTGTTGTTTGAGCCGACCGGCACCAGCTTTGCCCGCTGTCTCTTGGCGTGCCGCCTCGCTTTCGCGCAATCGCTGCTGGTGCAGCACCCGTACCGGCCGGTCATCGAGATCGCCTTCGCCAGCGGTTTCGACAGCCTCTCCACCTTCTATCGCAATTTCCGCGCCGCCTTCGGCCAGTCACCGACGGACTTTCGGGCTGCGGGGCGCTGACCGACGCTTCGGGCGTGGCGTCATTGGTCTTTGCGCGCGATGGGAGCCCGGCCTGCGCGGATCGGGACGACAGCGCGCGTCGGCTGATCAATGAATGCGCCGCGCCGGCCGCGATTCCCGCGGCCGCGCACGTATTCACCGATCAGGGGCAACTCGCCATGAAGCTCGGCCTTACCGCCATTCTCGTCGCCGCGACATTGTCGCCGTTATTCGCCAGCGCGCCTGCTGTCGCGGGGCCTTACGATGCCCAGTGGACCCGCCGCTGCGTTTCCGACAACAAGGACGAGGGCCAGACCTCGGCCACCGTGCTCGCCTATTGCAAATGCATGGTGGACCTGATGCCCGAGCGCGAGACTCGTTCGGTCACGGCCTGGGAAAAGACCCACAAACGCGAAGAGAATCTCTGCGGCGCCAAGGCCGGTTGGGTCGGCAAATAACGGCGCGGCCGTGGAGGCCGCTCAGCCCGCCTTCCCCATCCGGTAGAGCTTGAGCGCGGCGTAGATGGTGTCGTTGACCGGCGTCGGCACGGCGAGCTCCTTGCCGAGTTGCGACACCTTGCCGGCCAGCCAGTCGAGCTCGAGACGGTTGCCGCGGTCGAGATCGTTGGCCATCGAGGCCTTCATGTTCGCCGGCACGTTGGTGTCGGCGAAGGCCAGGCGGTCGTCGATGAATCCGGGATCGAGGTCGACTCCCTTGGTGCGGCCGACGACGAGCGTCTCGGTCATGATGGCGCGGAACATCGCGCGCATGTCGGCGTCGGCCATGATCGGCCCGAGCGTCGAGCGCGTCACCGCGGTGGCGCCCGAGGTGCCGGTAAGGAAGACGAATTTCTGCCAGCGGTCGCGCTCGATGTCGTCCGACAGCACGGCGTCGATGCCGGCCGCCTTGGCCGCCTCGACGAAGGCTTTCAGCTTGGCGTCGGCGCGGCCGTCATGGGTGCCGCAGATGATCATCTGGAACTTGCCGGTCTGCTTGATGACGCCGGGCCGGTCGATCACGGTGACGACATAGGTGACGCCGGGAATGGCGTGCTCGGCGCCGATGATGGGCGCGATGCGCTCGTAGCTGTCGACGCCGTTCTGCAAGGTGATGACGCGGGTGTCGGGGCCGATGAGCGGCTTCATCTGCTCGGCGGCCTTTTCGGTGTCCCACAGCTTGACCGCGAACAGCACGATATCGACCGGGCCGACCTCGGCCGGATCGTTGGTGGCGTTGACCTCGGGAAGGTGTAGATCGCCGTTATTGGGGCTCTCAAGCGTAACGCCGCCCTTCTTGAGCGCCGCGAGATGCGCGCCGCGCGCGATGTAGAATACCTCGTGGCCGGCCTTCTGCATGCGGGCGCCGAAGTAAGCGCCAACCGCTCCTGCCGCCATGGCTGCAATTCGCATGGCTCAATCTCCCAAGCTATTTCGGCGCGAGGATATAGCGCCTCGCGACGCAAAAAAGAACCCGGCCTGAGGCCGGGTCCAAGTCGGGAGGTTTCAGGCGGAAAAATCAGTAGAGGCTCGACGGCGCGCCGTTCCAGCTCACGCGCGCGTTGCCCAGTTGGGTCGGCGCGGCCGCGGCGCGCTGGCGATGCTTGGGCGTGTGCGCTTGAGCGACCGGCGTGCCCCGTTGCGGCAGCACGATCACCTTGGCGCCGATCTTCGCGCGCTTGTAGAGATCCATGATGTTGTCGTTGGTCAGGCGGATGCAGCCCGACGACACGTCCTTGCCGATGGTGGTCGGATCGTTGGTGCCGTGGATGCGGTACTCGGTACCGCCGATATAGAGGGCGCGCGCGCCGAGCGGATTGCCGGGGCCGCCGGCCATCATGCGCGGCAGATAAGGCTGGCGCTTGATCATCTCCGGCGGCGGATACCAGTCGGGCCATTCGCGCTTCTGCGCGATGTGCTTGACGCCGGACCAGGTGAAGCCCTCGCGGCCGACACCGATGGCGTAGCGCATCGCCTTGCCGTTACCGAGGATGTAATAGAGATAAGTGTGCGGCGTATCGACAATGATGGTGCCGGGCGCCTCGCTGCTGGCGTAGTTGACGATCCTCGTCTGCAGCCGCGGCGGCAGCTTGGCGTTTTCATCGCCGACCTGCGCGTCGTCGCGCGCATATTCCTCGCCCGACGGCGTGGCCTGCGGCGCGATCTGGCTTTGCGGGGCAGGGGGAACATAAGCGAACTGCTGCGCCTGCGCGCTGCCGGCGCCGAGCGCGGCAGCCGCGATCAGCGCGGCAAGCGAGCCATAAGTGAATTTGCGGAGCATGACCGCCCTCCGAATTTCCCGAACATCTGTTAGTCGGGGAAACCGCCCAGGCGGTTCAAAGGTTCCGGCTCATATCCGCGTCACCGGCCGGAACCGGAGCCGGTTCAATGCGTTATGGCGCCCCTCTGCCGGGGCCTGTCCTCCCCCGAAGGGGGCCCGGGAGGGCCGATTGACCCCCATCCGACCGCCGTCGCCTTGCGACGACGGTCGACCTCCCCCTTGCAAGGGGGAGGCAGGAAGAAGAGCCGGGAGAAAGGAGAAGAGCGCTATTCCTTGCGCTGCCGCCACCCGCAGACCGCGTCCGGCACGGAATCGACCGAAGGCAGATAGGGCTTGATGTCGAGGAGCGGCGTGCCGTCCAGGCAATCGAGGCCGACCACCGACAGCTTGTTGCCGTCGATGCCGATGAGGCGCACCACGCTCATGGCGATCGGGTTGGGTCTTGCCGGCGAGCGCAGCGCGAAGGTGCCGTGCGCGGCGCCGTGGTGATGGGGCACCTGCACGCTGATGTTGCGCGGCGCCTTGTCCATCCAATAGAGCAGCACCAGGTGCGTGCAGGTCTCCACATCTTTGAGCCCGGCCTGGAAGCGCGGATCGAGTTCGACCGTGCAGACCGCATCGGATTCGCGCGGGTTCTTCGGGCACCGCTTGCGGTCGGTCCAGGGCGTGCGGATGCGGCCGATGTAGTAGACGCCGGCATCGGTCTGGGCCGGCAGTTCGGCGGTTACTTCGCCGTCGCGAACGCCGAAGGCTTCGGTCATCGTCATTGCGGCAGGTACCCTTTCAACTTCACGTCAGGCAGGCGAGCGCCATTTCCCATGCCATTGGCCGACCCGCGCCTCCATGATGTAGCGCAAAGGCCGACCGATCCAATATCGCGGCTGCTGAAAACGCCGGCGCGCGCGTTTCCATGATGAATGGCCGGGTCCGGCCCGGCAATGAGCGGGGCAGGGCCGATGACCGCGCGCGCCCTGAACGGGAGTGCCGCGGAGGACCCCTTGCCAAACTCCGCTTAAAGGTATAAAGATATCTTTATATAGTGGGAAACGGCCCAAGTGGGCCCCAAAACGCTTTTGTTTGAGGCACGATCTCCTTGAGTGCAAGTGGTCAGCTCGGTTTCGAGGCCCTCAACGCGGCGCTGAAGGCGGCCGGCGAGGAGACGCGCCTGCGCGTGCTGGCGCTGCTGGCGGAAGCCGAGCTCACCGTCTCCGACCTCACCGACATCCTGCGCCAGTCGCAGCCGCGCATCTCGCGCCATCTGCGCCTCCTGGCCGAGGCCGGCCTGGTCGAGCGCTATCGCGAGGGCACCTGGGCCTTCTTTCGTCTCGCCGAGCACGGCGGCGGCGCGGCGGTCGCCCGCGCGCTGCTGGAGCGGCTCGATCCCGCCGACCCCGTCATCGCCCGCGACCGCGAGCGGCTCGCTGCCGTGCGCAAGGCGCGCGCGGCGGCGGCGCAAGCCTATTTCCGCGCGCATGCCGCCGAGTGGGACCGCATCCGCAAGCTGCACGTGCCCGACGAGGCGGTGGAGCAGGCGATCCGCGCCGCGCTCTCCGACTTTCCGTTCCGCTCCCTGCTCGATCTCGGCACCGGCACCGGCCGTATGCTCGAACTGTTCGGCCCCAAGATCGAGCGCGGCCTCGGCATCGACCTCTCCCTCGACATGCTGCAGGTCGCGCGCGACCGGCTGGAGCGGGCGGGGCTTCGCAACTGCAGCGTCCGCCAGGGCGACATGTACGATCTGCCGCTCGCCAACGATTCATTCGATGTCGTCATCCTGCATCAAGTGCTGCACTTCCTCGAGGACGGCGCCCGCGCCATCCACGAGGCGGCGCGTGTGCTGCGCCCGGAAGGCTGGCTGCTGGTGATCGATTTCGCACCCCATGAAGAGGAATTCTTGCGCGAACAATATGCCCATCGTCGGCTCGGCTTTGCGCCCGAGACCGTCACCCAATGGATGAAGGCCTCCGGCCTCGATCCGGTGATGCATCAGTCGCTGGCGCCGGAGCCGGGCTCCGACGTCAAGATCGCGGTGTCGCTGTGGCTCGCGCGCGATCCGCGCGTGCTGATGGCGGCGCCCAGGGTGGCGAAGGAGGTGGCGTGATGCAGAGCGCGCTCCGCCCCAGCCGTTTCATCCGCAGCGACCGGCTGTCGGTCTCCTTCGAGTTCTTCCCGCCCAAGGACGAGGCGATGGAGAAGGTCCTTTGGGAGTCGATCGAACGGCTGGCGCCGCTGTCGCCCAATTTCGTTTCCGTCACCTATGGCGCCGGCGGCTCCACCCGCGAGCGCACGCACAACACCGTCAAGCGCATCCTCAACGAGACGGCGCTGACGCCGGCGGCGCATCTGACCTGCGTGGCGGCGACGCGCGAGGAGATCGACGCCATCGTGCGCACTTATCACGACGTCGGCGTGCGCCACATCGTGGCGCTGCGCGGCGACAGCGTCGACGGGCCGGGCACGCGCTATCAGCCGCATCCGGGCGGCTACGAGAACGCCGCCGCGCTCACCGCCGGCATCAAGAAGATCGCGCCCGACTTCGAGGTTTCAGTTTCGGCCTATCCGGAACGCCACCCCGACAGCCCGACGCTGGAAGCCGACATCGACATGCTGAAGGCCAAGGTCGATGCCGGCGCCAGCCGCGCCATCACCCAGTTCTTCTTCGATAACGAGCTCTACTTCCGTTATCTGGATCGCGTGCGCGCGCGCGGCATCGATATCCCGATCGTGCCGGGCATCCTGCCGGTGCAGAACTTCAAGGCGGCGAAGAATTTCGCGGCCCGTGCCGGCGCCTCGGTGCCGGACTGGCTCGCCGAGCGGTTCCTCGGTCTCGAGGGCGATCCGGCGACGCGCAAGCTGATCGCCGCGGCCGTCGCCGCCGAGCAGGTGATCGACCTGCTCGACCGTGGCGTCACCACCTTCCACTTCTACACCATGAACCGCGCCGACCTGGTCTACGCCATCTGCCATCTGCTGGGCTTGAGGCCGGCCGTGGAAGAAGCAGCATAATTCTGGAGTACTTCGTGAACGTCCCCACGACTAGCGCCCGCGCCGCCTTCGTCGCCGAACTCAAAAAGCGCATCCTGGTGCTCGACGGCGCCATGGGCACCATGATCCAGGCGCTCAAGCTGGACGAGGAAGGTTACCGCGGCGCGCGCTTCGACGCCTGGAACCGCGAGGTGCGCGGCAACAACGACCTGCTCAACCTGAGCCGGCCGCGCTCGGTCCGCGACATCCACTATGCCTACTTCAAGGCCGGCGCCGACATCGTCTGCACCAACACCTTTTCTTCCACCACGATCGCGCAGGCCGATTACGGCATGGAAGACATCGCCTACGAGCTTAACTTGTCGGGCGCGCGGCTGGCGCGCGAAGCCGCCAAGGACGCCGAGGCCGAAGACGGCCGCCGCCGCTTTGTCGCGGGCGCTTTGGGCCCGACCAACCGCACCGCCTCGATCTCGCCGGATGTCAGCAATCCCGGTTACCGCGCCATCACCTTCGACCAGTTGCGCGAGGCCTATGGCCAGCAGGCGCGCGGGCTGATCGACGGCGGCGCCGACCTGCTGTTGATCGAAACCATCTTCGATACGCTCAACGCCAAGGCGGCGATCTGCGCCATCCAGGAAATCTGCGAGGAGCGTGGGCTCGACATGCCGCTGATGATCTCCGGCACCATCACCGACCGTTCCGGCCGCCTGCTGTCGGGTCAGACGCCGGAGGCGTTCTGGAATTCGGTGAAACATGCCGATCCGGTCACCGTCGGATTGAACTGCGCGCTCGGCGCCACCGAGATGCGCGCGCATATCGACGAGATCGGCCGCGTCGCCGACACCTATGTCTGTGCCTATCCGAACGCCGGCCTGCCCAACGAATTCGGCTATTACGACGAGAGCCCGGAATACATGGCCGAACTGCTCGGCGAGTTCGCCGATGCCGGTCTGGTCAACGTGGTCGGCGGCTGTTGCGGCACCACGCCGGAGCATATCCATGCCATCGCCGAGGCGGTGGCCGGCAAGGCGCCGCGCGCGATCCCCGAGGTGCCGCGGCAATTGCGCCTGTCCGGCCTGGAGGCTTTCGCGCTGACGCCGGAGATTCCGTTCGTCAATGTGGGTGAGCGCACCAACGTCACCGGCTCGGCCAAATTCCGCAAGCTGATCACCGCCGGCGACTACACCGCCGCGCTCGACGTCGCCCGCGCCCAGGTCGAGAACGGCGCGCAGGTGATCGACGTCAACATGGACGAAGGCCTGCTCGACTCGGAAGAGGCGATGAAGACCTTCCTCAACCTCATCGCCGCCGAGCCCGACATCGCGCGCGTGCCGGTGATGGTCGACTCCTCCAAGTTCTCGGTGATCGAGGCCGGCCTGAAGTGCCTGCAAGGCAAGCCGGTGGTGAATTCGATCTCGCTCAAGGAGGGCGAGGAGGCCTTCATCGCGCACGCCAAGATCGTGCGCCGCCACGGCGCCGCGGTGGTGGTGATGGCCTTCGACGAGAAGGGTCAGGCCGACACGCAAGCGCGCAAGCAGTCGATCTGCCGGCGCGCCTACGACATCCTTGTCGAGAAGGTCGGCTTCCCGCCCGAGGACATCATCTTCGATCCCAACATCTTTGCCGTCGCCACCGGCATGGAGGAGCACAACAATTACGGCGTCGACTTCATCGAGGCGACGCGCTGGATCAGGCAGAACCTGGCCTTCGTGCACGTTTCCGGCGGCGTGTCGAACCTGTCGTTTTCCTTCCGCGGCAACGAGCGCGTGCGCGAGGCCATGCACTCGGTGTTCCTCTATCACGCGATTCATGCCGGCATGGACATGGGCATCGTCAATGCCGGGCAGATGGCGGTCTATGACGACCTCGATCCCGAACTGCGCGAGGCCTGCGAGGACGTGGTGCTCAACCGCCGCTCCGACGCCGCCGAGCGGCTGCTCGATCTCGCCAAGCGATTCCAGGGCAAGGGGCACGAGGCCAAGGCCGCCGACCTCTCCTGGCGCGAGCAGCCGGTGGAGAAGCGGCTGGCGCACGCGCTGGTGCACGGCATTACCGAATTCGTCGAGCAGGATACCGAGGAAGCGCGCCAGCGCGCCAAGCGGCCGCTGCACGTCATCGAAGGCCCGCTGATGGACGGCATGAACGTGGTCGGCGACCTGTTCGGCGCCGGCAAGATGTTCTTGCCGCAGGTGGTGAAATCAGCGCGCGTGATGAAGCAGGCGGTCGCCTATCTGATGCCCTACATGGAGCAGGAAAAGGACGGCCGCGACCATTCCAGCTCGAACGGCAAAATCGTGATGGCCACGGTCAAGGGCGACGTGCACGACATCGGCAAGAACATCGTCGGCGTCGTGCTCCAGTGCAACAATTACGAGGTCATCGATCTCGGCGTCATGGTGCCGGCGGCCAAGATCCTGGAGACCGCCAAGGCGGTGGGGGCCGATATCATCGGCCTTTCCGGGCTGATCACGCCGTCGCTCGACGAGATGTGTCACGTGGCGGCCGAGATGGAGCGCCAGGGCCTCGATCTGCCGCTGTTGATCGGCGGCGCCACCACCAGCCGCGTGCACACGGCGGTGAAGATCCATCCCAATTACCGGCGCGGCCAGACGGTGCATGTGAATGACGCGAGCCGCGCTGTCGGCGTGGCGCAGGCGCTGATGTCGGCGGAGGCGAAAGCCGGCTACATCGCCAACGTGCGCAACGAATACGCCAAGGTTGCCGCCACTCATGCGCGTGCGCAAGAAGACAAGGCGCGGCTGCCGCTCGCGCGCGCACGGGCCAACGCGCTCAAGCTCGACTGGTCCGGCAGCTATCAGCCGCCCAAGCCCAGCTTCCTCGGCACCAAGGTGCTGAACGACTACCCGGTCAAGGACCTGGTCGACATCATCGACTGGACGCCGTTCTTCCAGACCTGGGAGATTTCCGGCCGCTATCCCGCCCTGCTCGACGATCCCAAGACCGGCGCCGCCGCGCGCTCGCTCTATGACGACGCCCGCGCCATGCTGGATAAGATCGTCAAGGAGAACTGGTTTACCGCCAGCGCCGTGCTCGGCTTCTGGCCGGCGCAAAGCCAAGGCGACGATATCCTGCTGTTCGCCGACGAAGCGCGCAAGGAGCCGATCGCCACGCTGCATTCCCTGCGCCAGCAGCTTTCCAAGCGCGAAGGCCGCGCCAACACCGCGCTCAGCGATTTCGTCGCCCCGCGCGAAACCGGGGTGCCGGATTACATCGGCGCCTTCGCGGTCACCGCCGGCATCGGCGAGGACGTGATCGCCGAGCGTTTCAAGAAGGCGAACGACGACTACTCCGCCATCATGGTCAAGGCGCTGGCCGACCGGCTGGCCGAAGCCTTCGCCGAGCGCCTGCACCAACGCGTGCGCAAGCGAATTCTGGGGCTACGCGCCGGACGAAACCTTGAGCAATGAGGCGCTGATCCGCGAAGAGTATCCCGGCATCCGCCCGGCGCCCGGCTATCCGGCGCAGCCCGACCATACCGAGAAAGGCACGCTGTTCCATCTGCTGCAGCCCGATCGCATCGGCATGCAACTGACCGAGAGCTACGCCATGTGGCCGGGCGCGGCCGTGTGCGGGCTTTATTTCAGCCACCCGCAGAGCGCCTATTTCGGCGTCGGCAAGATCGAGCGCGACCAGGTCGAGGACTATGCCCGACGCAAGGGCTGGACGGTGGAAGAAGCCGAACGGTGGCTTTCGCCGATCCTCAACTACGATCCGCGGCACGCCCCGAGCATCGCGGCGGCGTGATCGGCCGCGAGGCCGGGGTCCCAACCGGGGCTGCCCATCATCGCCGGCCGATCAGGTGGGCCGGCCATCGGCGCCTTCGGATCGAAACCGGCGATCGGCGTTAAAATACGAAGATGCCGGGTCGCGTCGGCGGCCATGCGGTCCTGCTCAGACGTCCCGTGCAAAAGCTTGGTGGCGGACGGAGGGTGTCGACGCGCTCATAATTTCAGACGCAACAATTTCAAATCGTCATAGTTCATAATCCCGGTCTCGCCCAACGGGCGGTTGTATCTATTCTGCCACAACCCGGCTCGATGTACTCGTCATCTACCGAATTGTCACCGCGCTCGATTGTCGAGTTTAAAGCGCCGGACTAGGCTACCTCCGCTTAGGGGGCATCACACTACCGATATTGTCCGCTCCTTCCGTGGCTCGTTCGCGCGGAAGCGGGCGTCTTATGTCGCACTGGGGTTGGGGGAATGCGTTTGTGGTTGCGTGGCGCGTGGCGGCGCCGCGGACGGTGGATTAACCGTCCTGCAAGTGCCGTGGAGCGTATCTCCGCTGCGGCCAGTCCGGCGCTGCGCGTTATCGCGGGCGCGCTCCTGTTTGCGACGGCCCTGTTGGCGGGTGGCAGTGCGCAGGCGCAGGTGATCAACAGCCTCAGCGCAAATCCGACCAGTTTTTCAAATTCCGGCACCGACATCACGTTCACGGTGACGTTCAATACCGGCGGCCGGGCGTGGAACGGGGCAACAATCGCCGATACCAACTTCCATACTTTCAGCGGTACCAGCTGCACGCCCCCCAACAACAATTCGACCAGCCAAGACGTAACCTGCACCTTCCACTACACGACAACCGCCGGCGACGTCGGCACCACTCAGCAATTCGTTCCCTCCGTCGACATCAGTGGCACCACCCTGACCTATTCGGGTGTCATCAACATCACCTACGTCGATCCGCGTGTGTATCCGACCGTCACGCTGACGACGAACCACACCACGATCACGTCCGGCCAAAGCGTCACCTTCACAGCCACCGTCACCGGCAGTGCGGGCACGCCGACCGGGACGGTCAATTTCTATGACGATGACTTTAACTTCGATGTGACCGTTCCGCTTTCGGGTGGCGTGGCGACCTACACGACGACCGCGATCACCCATACCGAGGGCGTGGAAGCGGATTATTCCGGCCAGGCGGGCGTCTATTACGGCAACAGCGACTACATCACGCAGACCGTTAGTGGCGGCGGCGTCACCCTGACCTCGACCGCGTCGGCGACGACACAGGTCGGGCAAACCTATTCGCAGACCAACGTCGCCGCCGGCGGCGTTTCGCCCTACACCTATTCCGTCTCGGGTGGCTCAGTGCCGGCGGGCACGAGCCTCAGTACCGCAACCGGCACGGTGTCGGGCACGCCGACCACGGCCGGCGCCTTCAGCTACACGATCCAGGCGGCCGACAGCACGACGCCGACCCACCTGACCGCCACCCAGACGGTTTCGGGCACGATCGCGCAAGGCACCAACGTCATCACCTTCCCGACGCTTGCGGATACGCCGTTCACCAGCACGCCGCCGGCGCTGACGGCGACGGCGAGCTCGGGGCTGACGGTCGGCTATGCCTCGAATTCGACCGGTGTCTGCACCGTCTCCGGCAGCACCATCAGCTTCGTCTCGGTCGGCATCTGCTCCATTACCGCGTCGCAGGCCGGCAACACCAATTATGCGGCGGCGACGCCGGTGACCAAGACGTTCAACGTCACGCAAGGCGCCAATGTCATCACCTTCCCGACACCGGCGGATACGTCGTTCAGCAGCCCGCCGCCGGCGCTGACGGCAACGGCAAGCTCGGGGCTGACGGTCGGCTATGCCTCCAATTCGACGGGGGTCTGCACCGTCTCGGGCAGCACCATCAGCTTCGTCTCGGTCGGCATCTGTTCCATTACCGCGTCGCAAGCCGGCAACACCAATTATGCGGCGGCGACGCCGGTGACCAAGACGTTCAATGTCACGCAGGGCGCCAACGTCATCACCTTCCCGACACCGGCGGACACGTCGTTCAGCAGCCCGCCGCCGGCGCTGACGGCGACGGCGAGCTCGGGGCTGACGGTCGGCTATGCCTCGAATTCGACGGGCGTCTGCACGGTCTCCGGCAGCACCATCAGCTTCGTCTCGGTCGGCATCTGTTCCATTACCGCGTCGCAGGCCGGCAACACCAATTATGCGGCGGCGACACCGGTCACCAAGACGTTCAACGTCACGCAAGGCGCCAACGTCATCACCTTCCCGACGCCGGCGGACACGTCGTTCAGCAGCACGCCGCCGGCGCTGACGGCAACGGCGAGCTCGGGGCTGACGGTCGGCTACGCTTCCAATTCGACGGGGGTCTGTACCGTCTCGGGCAGCACGATCAGCTTCGTCTCGGTCGGCATCTGCTCCATTACCGCGTCGCAGGCCGGCAACACCAATTACGCGGCGGCGACGCCGGTGACCAAGACGTTCAACGTCACGCAAGGCGCCAACGTCATCACCTTCCCGACACCGGCGGACACGTCGTTCAGCAGCCCGCCGCCGGCGCTGACGGCAACGGCAAGCTCGGGGTTGACGGTCGGCTATGCCTCGAACTCGACCGGCGTCTGCACGGTCTCCGGCAGCACGATCACGTTTGTCTCGGCGGGACTTTGTTCCATCACCGCGTCGCAGGCCGGCAACACCAATTATGCGGCGGCGACGCCGGTGACCAAGACGTTCAACATTACCCAGGGCAACAACGTCATCACCTTCCCGACACTGGCGGATACGTCGTTCACCAGCACGCCGCCGGCACTGACGGCGACGGCAAGCTCGGGCTTGACGGTCGGCTATGCCTCGAACTCGACCGGCATCTGCACGGTCTCCGGCAGCACGATCACGTTCGTCTCCACGGGCGTGTGCTCGATCACGGCCTCGCAGGCGGGCAACGGCAACTACGCCGCCGCGACCCCGGTCACCAAGACCTTCAACGTGACCCCCGGCGCCAATGTCATCACCTTCACGAAGCCGGCTGACACGCCGTTCACCAGCCCGCCGCCGGCGCTGACGGCGACGGCGAGCTCGGGACTGACGGTCAGCTATGCCTCGAACTCGACCGGCATCTGCACGGTCGCCGGCAGCACGATCACCTTCGTCTCCGCGGGCGTGTGCTCGATCACGGCGTCGCAGGCGGGCAACGGCAACTACGCCGCCGCGACGCCGGTGACCCAGACCTTCAATATCACCGCCGGCGTCAATACCATCACCTTCCCGCAGCCCGCCGATACGCCCTTTACCAGCACGCCGCCGGCGCTGACGGCAACGGCGAGCTCCGGGCTGACGGTCAGCTATGCCTCGAACTCGACCGGCGTCTGCACGGTCGCGGGCAGCACAATCACGTTCGTCTCCGCGGGCGTGTGCTCGATCACGGCGTCGCAGGCTGGCAATGGCAACTACGCCGCCGCGACCCCGGTGACGCGGACTTTCAATGTCACCGCCGGCGTCAACACCATCACCTTCCCGCAGCCGGCGGACACGCCGTTCACCAGCACGCCGCCGGCGCTGACGGCGACGGCAAGCTCGGGGCTGACGGTCAGCTATGCCTCGAATGCGACCGGCGTCTGCACGGTCGCCGGCAGCGCGATCACGTTTGTCTCCGCGGGCGCGTGCTCGATCACGGCCTCGCAGGCCGGCAACGCGAATTACGTCGCCGCCACGCCCGTCACGAAGACCTTCAACGTTACACCCGGCACCAACACCATCACCTTCGCCGCCTTGACTGACCGCACCTTCGGCAGCGGTTCGTTCGCGCTATCGGCGACGGCGAGCTCCGGCCTGGCGGTTTCGTTCGCCTCGTCGACATCGTCGACTTGCGGCGTTTCGGGCACCACCGTTTCGTTGCTCGCGGTCGGGCAATGCACGATCCAGGCGACTCAGGGCGGCAATGCCAGTTACCAGGCCGCGCCGTCGGTCAGCCGCAGCTTCAATATCAACAAGGCGACCACCACCGTCACGCTCACCGCCAGCGGCACCAGCATCTTCTATGGCGTGCCGGTCACCCTGACCGCGACCGTGACCGGCGTCTCTCCGACCGGCACCGTGACGTTCCTTGACGGCGGCACCTCGATCGGCACCAAGACGCTTTCCGCCGGCACCGCGAACCTCACCACAAAGGCCCTGGCGACCGGCAGTCACACGCTGACGGCCAGCTATGGCGGCGATACCAGCAACGGCAGCGGCGTGTCGGGCAATGTCACGATCACGGTCAACGCGCGGCCCAACCCCGCGCTCGATCCGAACGTGGTCGGCACGGTCAATGCGCAAGTGACCTCGATGCAGCGCTTCGTCGATACCCAGATCGACAACATCAGCGGCCGTCTGCAGCAGCTCCACGACGACGACACGGACGAAGACGGATCCTTCGGGCTCGGCTTCAACACCGTCGACAACGACCAGTCGCCGGCCGTCCTTGCCTACCAGCAGGCGCAGCCGCCGAAGGACGATCTCGGCACCGCCAAGGGCACCTTGCTCGACAAGGCATGGGCCGCCGAGCCCACACCGCGCAAGCAGCGGAAGAAGACGCCGAACCACTTCTGGATCAGCGGCACGCTGAGCTTCGGCTCGTTGGACCAGTACGGCGGCATCACGAACAAGTTCACGACCTCGGGCGTCACCGCCGGGTTCGACGCGCGCTGGTTCGACGGCTTCAAGGCCGGCGCGGCGATCGGCTTCGGCACCGACGAGACCAAGATCGGGTCCGATGGCACTCGTACCGACGCGCAAAACTTCAACGGCGCCATCTATGCCGACTATCGCTTCCTGCCGAAGACCTATATCGACGTGATCGCCGGTTACGGCCGCGGCATGATCGATTCGCGTCGCTATTACGCCGCCGCCAACGTTTTCCTGTATGGCTCGCGTCCCGTCACACAGTTGTTCGGCTCTATCGCGCTAACCACGGAACAGAAGTGGGGCGCCTGGAAGGTGGCGCCGTATCTGCGCCTGGACGCATCGCGGATGACGTTCGACTCTTATACGGAAATGGGCTCGCCGATCTGGGCACTGAACTATCAGGACATGACGGCGAACGCGACCAGCGGCGTCGCCGGCGTGCGCACCAGCTACGACATCCCGATGTCGTGGGGCCTGCTGACGCTTCTCGGCCGTGTGGAGTACCGCACATTGCTGCAGGGCGAATACAACCAGCAACTCACCTACGCCGATATCGGAGGCACGGTTTACACGATCACCGGCCAGCCGATATCGAGCGACATGATCACGGGCGGCCTCGGCTTCCGCGCCAAATCCGGCAACATGGATCTCGACTTCGAATATGACGTCTCGGCGGCCAACAGCCTGATCCAGGCGAGCACCTTGCGCGGCGCGATCCGTATCGGGTTCTGAAGATACTCGCTCGCAGGCTGGTCGACGCCTACCAGTCGTGATGCGCGCTCTTGCTCCCATCGGCAATCACTAAGTCAGCGGTCGAAAGCGCACGCGCTTCCGACAACCGATCGCTGATTTTAGATTCATAAAAAACAAAACACCGGAGAGCGCCTCACTCTCCGGTGTCGTATTTGTTGGCCGGTTCGCTACCGACTTGTTGGTTGGCGTTGTCGTCGGACTCCTGAACTCAGAATGCCCCCAGCAAAATCGCGCCGACGAATGCAAACACCGCGCATACGACGACGACATTGAGCTTCAAGGTCAGGTCCAAGGCAAGGTGCCTCCCTCGTTGACATGACGAAAAGCTAGCACACAACGCCAAAGCGCCGAAGCGGGTTGCACGCCACGCGAGCGAAATTTGCCCGAAGCGTCATGCGCGGGCGGAATGGCGCCGACAACGGCTTGATTGCACAACGCAAAAACTTGCAATGCGCACAAAAGCGGCAGTGCATGAGTCATTTGCCGGTAAAATCAACTGTCATTTCAACGGCAATTGAGACGGAAATCGCGCCGTTTTCGCTTTGCACAAAATTGAGCCGCTACAAAACTGCATTGCAGGTTAACGCAGCGGCCGCGGTCCTTCGTGCCGGCGGCGCTGTTTAGAAACATTCGTAAGTTCGAATTTGACGACGCGATTTCGTCGACGTGCATCCGTCCCGCGATGGCGACAGCGGCGTGCAGTTGTCAATGAATCCTTATCCTTAATGATTTCGATGGCAGAACTGTTGAAGTCTCATTAAAGAAAGCCCCCGCATTTTCGTTTCCATGAAAGCGGGCGTGCGGTTCTCGATTGTCGGCGCGGTGATGCTGGTGGCCTTGGCTGGCTGCGGGCGCGGCTTCTTTCAGGGCGCCGAGCGCGCGCCCTGGCGTCACACGGCCGAGGTCGATTGCCTGAAGTCGGGCGCGCTCAAGAACGACGCGGGCGCCGTGCGCATCGAGCCGATCGAGGGGCCGGGCGTCTGCGGCATGGATTTCCCGCTCAAGGTGTCCGGCCTCGGCGAGACGCCCGCGCTCAGCTTCGCCGACAACCTGCAGCCGCCGGGCTCGATCCCGCAAGCCTCATCGCGCATGCCGCGCTGGCCCGTGCACGACGACTATTACTCTTCTTCGTCGCGAGTGCGCTCGGCGCCGCCCGCGCCGGTCGGAAACGAGACGCTGCGCTGGGTCCCCGGACCGCGCGCTATCAACGATCCGGACGCCGGTCCGGCGAGCGAGCCGATGTCGATCAGGCCGCCGGATGCTTATGGCCCGCCGAGCCGGTCCGCGGACGCGCCCGATGCCTACGCGCCGCCGCGAACGATCGCCCCGGCGCGCGACGCGCGCGCCATGCCGGAGCCGGACGACGTTCCGGCCGACACCATTTTGCCCGGCGGCCGCCGGCCGGAGCGTCCGCGCGAGCAACGCGCCTACAACGCGCCCGATTATCAGCAGCCGATCCAGCGCATGCCGCCGCCGCTCGGTCCCTCGCGCGGTCCCTACAGCGTCGCTTCCATTCCGCAGGCGACCTTGAAGCCGGCGGCCAAGCTCGCCTGTCCGCTGGTCTCCGCGCTCGACCGCTGGGTCAGTGACGGCGTGCAGCCGGCGGCGCTGCGCTGGTTCAACTCGCCGGTGACCGTGATCCACCAGATCGGCAGCTATTCCTGCCGCGAAATGGTCGGCAGCGGCAGCAATCACATTTCCGAGCACGCCTTCGGCAATGCGCTCGACGTCGCCGGCTTCACGCTGGCCGATGGCCGTACCGTCACCGTCAAGAATGGCTGGCACGGCTCGCCGCAAGAGCAGGGCTTCCTGCACGACGTGCAGTTCTCTGCCTGCCAGACCTTCGTCACCGTGCTGGCGCCCGGCTATAATCCCGAGCATTACAATCATATCCATGTCGACCTGATGCGCCGCCGCCGCGGCTATCGGCCGTGCCGGCCGACCGCGATTTCGGGTGAGGTGGCGGCCGCGCGGGCGCGGGCCCGGTACGCCAACCGCGGGCCGCAATACACCGGCTCGATCAGGAAGCAGCTCAACAAGGTCTTCGACGCCATCGCCGGCGCCGACGGTTATGTGGGCGACGACGACGATGACGCGGCGGATGCGCCGGCGCCGGCGCCGCGGCCGTCACGTCCAGCCACGAAGCGCACTTCGCACGCCAAAGAGGGCCAGTCCGTAACCTATTAACGGGCGGCTGAACAACGCCCGCAGCGTGAGCCGCCGCAGCCAGGGTCGCGAGCGCGCGCTCGGCACGAACAGGCGGGCAAAGCGCGCGGCATCCCTCTGTTTGCGCTCGACATGGGGCTTGAGGAAATCCTGATAGGCGGCGAAGGCGGCGGTGTGGCCGCCCTGTCGCTTGAGCTCCTGCGCCAGCACGTAGGCGCCCGCCATCGCCATGTGTGAGCCCTGGCCGGCGAGCAGCGTCAGGCAGCCGCAGGCGTCGCCGATCAGCGCGACGCGGCCGCGATACCATTGCGGCATGACGATCTGGGTCACGCTGTCGAAGAACAGCGGGTCGTCGTCGGCGTGGGCGCGCAGCACGTCCTCGGCAATCCAGCCGGCGCCGTCATAGCGCGCGCGCAACACGTCGAGCTGCTCCGGCTTCGAGACGTGCTCGGGCGCATGACGGAACACATAGGTCGCGTCCATGGTGTCGCTGTCGAGCGAGTAGAAGAAGGCCGAGCGGTCGGTCTCCTCGTAGATGCGGGCGGCGTTGCGGACCGGAAAGCCGTCGCTCGCCGCGTGAAACGCCGCCACGTGCAGGCCGAGGAAGCGGGCGAATTGCCTTTCATGACCGAAGGCCAGTTCTCGCACGCGCGAATGCACGCCATCGGCGCCGACGACAAGGGCGAAGTCGTCTTCGCTGCCGTCGGTAAAGCGCACATGCACGGTGTCGCCGCGTTGCTCCAGGGCCTCGAGCGAGGTGGCGTAGCGCACTTCGACACCGACTTCGTTGCCGCGCTTGGCGAGGATGTGCTCGAGATCCTGCCGGCGCAGATAGACGTAGCGGTTGTCGAGCGCGCGCCGCAGCCGTTCGATCGGCATGTGCACGAAGGCGGCGCCGTCGGCCGCGACGAAGTCGAGCGCCTCGATCGGATAGCGCACCGCGCGCAGGTCATCGACGAGACCCATGCGCTCGGCGACGTCCCAACCGGTGCCGAAGAAGTCCATCATGTAGCCTTCGGCGCGCAAGCCCGGCTCGCGCTCGATCACCAGCGGCGCGAAGCCGTGACGCTTGAGCTCGATGGCGAGCGTCAGGCCCGCAATACCGCCGCCGGAGATGAGGATGCGGGCAGGGCCCATGGTGATCCCTCCGAAAGAACGCGCCGCGTTAGCATATTTGGCGCGGTCGAGTTTCTTCAGGCGCCGATGCTCAAACGCGTTCCTGCTGCGAGTGCGCGGCCTAAAACACCGCTTCCAGCAACATGGCGGCGAAGAGGATCAGCCCGGCGTCGCGGTTGGACTTGAACAATTTGAGGCAATAGGCGGGGTCGTTGATGTCGAGGCGCAGCACCTGCCAGCCGAGATGGACGGCGAAGGCGCTGAGCCCGAGCACGAAGATGAGCTGCCCGCCCGCCATCAGCCCGGCAATACCGATCAACACCACCGCCGCGGCGTAGAAGCTCGCCAGCATCGGCCGCGTGCGTTCGCCGAACAACAGCGCGGTCGATTTGATGCCGATCAGCAGATCGTCCTCGCGGTCCTGATGCGCGTAGATGGTGTCGTAGCCGATCACCCAGGAGATCGCGCCGGCATAGAGCACGAGCGCCGGCCAATCGAGCCGGCCGAAGGCCGCCGGCCAGCCCATCAGCGCGCCCCAGGAGAAGGCGAGGCCCAGCACGATCTGCGGCCAATAGGTGATGCGCTTCATGAACGGGTAGATGATGATCACCGACAGCGAGGCCAAACCCACCATCACCGTGAAGCGATTGAACTGCAGCAGCACCATGAGCCCGATCAGCGCTTGCGCCAGCATGAAGGCGGTGGCCTGCGCGACGGTCACTTGCCGCGAGGGGATCGGCCGCGAGCGCGTGCGCTCGACCATGCCGTCGAGATTGCGGTCGACGAGATCGTTCCAGGTGCAGCCGGCGCCGCGCATGGCAAAGGCGCCGATGAAGAACAGCACGATGTGCCAGAGGCTGGGAAACGCATTGGCCTGCATGCCGGCCAGGCCGACCGACCACCAGCACGGCATCAGCAGCAGCCAGGAACCGATCGGGCGGTCGAGACGGGCGAGCCGCAGATAGGGCCGAGTCTGCGCCGGCGCTAAGCCGTCGACCCAGTTATCGGTCGCATCGGCAACGCGTCCGGCGCTGTGGGTCATCGGCTGCCAAGCGGCGAGCCGGTCAGCGTGTCGAAAGTCCCACGGCCGGTCTTGATGTTGTTGGCGTCGGGAACGGGACCGCTCAGCGCATCGCTCAAGGTCGGCCCGCGCGGCCGCGGCGGTCCGGCGGCGGCGATCTTGCAGATACGGGTGCGCGTCGAGCTGGTCTGCGCGTGCCCCTTCTTCATGCTTTCCACCGCCTGCGCCGGGATACCGCACCAGGTCTCGTTCGCGATGGCGTATTTGATCAGTTTCGACTCGGCTGCCAGGAACGCCGTGAACAGCTTGCAGGCTTCCTGCGGCGACGGCTTCTGCTTGCGCCTGCCGGCAGCTTCGATGAGCTTGGCCTTGCTCTGGGCCACCTCGCGCAGCCTGGTGAATTCCTTGAAGCAGGGCGGCTCCTGCCCCGGCACGCCCTGCGCCAGCGCAGGTCCGGCAGCGCCAGTCAAGGTCAATGCGGCGACGAACATCGCCCGGCGCACGTTCATGGCTAAACCCCTCCTGGTCCCGGCCACGGGATAATGGCAATGAATCGAACGACCCAGGCGTTTATAACAACCCGCTGAATGCGTCGGGAAGGCGGCAAAATGCCCAAAATGGCCGCTCTCGCGCCCTGCACGCCCCGCCCTGAAGGGCCTACCATTAACCTTTGACGCCATGCCGCGCTACGATTTCCGCACCCCCCGCCTGTTCCTCGAGGCGCCGCTCGCCGCGGGCCAGGAACTCGCCCTCGACCGCGACCGGACCAATTACCTGGTCAACGTGCTGCGCCTCAAGCGCGGCGACGGGGTGCTGGTGTTCAACGGCCGCGATGGCGAATGGCAGGCGGAACTCACCGGCAGCGGCAAGAAGGCATCGGCCTTGCACGTCAGTGAGCGCACGCGCGCCCAGCCGGGGGCCTGCGACCTGCATTTCCTGTTCGCCCCGCTCAAGCATGCGCGGCTGGATTATCTGGTGCAGAAGGCGGTGGAGATGGGCGCTTCGCGCCTGCAGCCGGTGCTGACCCGGCACACCCAGGTCGCCCGCGTCAATCTCGATCGCATGCGCGCCAATGTCATCGAGGCGGCGCAGCAATGCGGGGTGCTGGCGGTGCCCGCGGTCGCCGAGCCGGTCGCCTTGCAGACGGCGGTCGCCGATGCGGCCCGCCTGCTGGTCTTCTGCGACGAGGACGCCGAGGTGAAGGATCCGATGGCGGCGCTGCAAGCGGCTCCGCGCGGCCTGCCGCTGGCCTTGCTGGTCGGCCCGGAAGGCGGCTTTGCCGAAGAGGAGCGGGCGCTGCTGCTCAAGCGGCCGCAGGTCGTGCGCCTGTCACTGGGGCCCCGCATATTACGGGCGGACACGGCGGCGGTGGCGGCACTGGCCCTGGTGCAGGCGGTACTAGGCGACTGGACCGCATAGGCGCCGGAAATTCGTTCGCCCCCGCAGAAACCTGTTGGTCGAATCAGCCGCGCCGTGGAGAATCCCAGACATTCACTCGGTCAGCGGGGAGATTGGTCATGTCGCGCGCATCTCGATGCATTGGCTCGTTTGCCCTTGCGTTTGTGCTCGGTCTGGGCGTGCTGGCCGCATCCGCCGCCCCGAGCCGGGCGGCCGGCTGGCTGGAGAAGAATTTCTGGCTGAGCGGGCCGAACTACGACAACGCGGTGCCGCCTTGCCAGGCCGGGCTCGACGAGATCGCCTCCGGTTTTGCCGAGAAGGAAGGCCGCTACTGGCATTCCGCGCTGCAGATCGTCGGCTTCAAAGGGGTGCGCCAGATCGCCTACCACCCTTGGGTCAAGGGCACCATTCCGCGCCGCTATTGCAGCGCACTGGCGCTGGTCAGCAATGGCGGGCGGCCCCGCCCGCATATGGTCTACTACTGGATCGGCGAGGACACCGGCATGATCGGTGCCAGTTGGGGCGTGCGCTGGTGCGTGACCGGCCTCGATCGCAACTGGGCCTACAACCCGTACTGCAAGATGGCGCGGCCCTAAAGGATACTCGATTGATTGCCGGTTTGTTCTTGTAATGTTCTAGATTTCACGTTAACTTTCTGGGAACCATTGCGCTGGATCAATTTCCGGTTTGTTCTGGTCCCGCTTATCAGGGGGCGTCCATGTACGATCCGCTTTGCCGCGCCGCGCGCGCCGCGCTTTTCATCCTCGGCTTCGTCCTTCTTTCGGTTCCGGTCTCTTTCGCTCAAGGCGCCCACGGGTCGGACGTAGCCGGCCGCTTCGATTTCTACGTGCTGTCGCTGTCGTGGTCGCCGACCTTCTGCGAGAAGGAACGGGCCTCGCGGCGGGCGAGGGACCTGCAATGCAGCGGGCGGCCGTTTTCCTTCGTGGTGCACGGGCTGTGGCCGCAGTTCGAGCACGGCTTCCCGTCCTACTGCCAGGTGCCGGCGCCGCGCCTCGACCATCGTCTGGTCGACGGCACGCTCGATCTGATGCCGAGCCGGTCGCTGATCTATCATGAGTGGGATCGTCACGGCACCTGCAGCGGGCTCGCCCCGCGTGCCTTTTTCGCCGCCGTGCGCAAGGCGCGCGCCAAGGTGACCATCCCGCCGCAATATCGCGATCTCGCGCAACCGATCAACGTGACGCCCGCCGCCATTACCGAGGCCTTTCTGAAGGCCAATCCGGGCCTCAGCCGTGGCGGCCTGGCGGTCGGCTGCGATCGCAAGCGGCTGACCGAAGTGCGCGTGTGCTTGTCGCGGGACTTTGCCTTCCGTCCCTGTCCTCAGGTCGTCCGCCGCGCATGCCGGCGTGGCACCGTCGTCATGCCGGCGGTGCGGGGCGGGCGCGGCGGTTAGTGCCGTAACCGGCCAAATGCGCGAAAGCGGGGTCGCTTGCACGCCCGTGAGTCTGCGATTGCATTAAGTGCCTACTAACGACGGCCGCAGGCCTTATGGGATAAGGCCCGCGAGTTGAGAATTGGCGCAAGATTCCTATAAGTGAAATCAGCAATCTTCGGCGCGCGAGTGGGCGCCGGGGAGACGCGTCGATGAAAATGAATCGGTTGGAAAACTATCTGGATTTTGCCGCCGGCTTTGTCGGTCTTGGCTATTTCACGCTGTGGCTGTTTGCCTCGGACGGTTACGGCAGCAGGCTCGTCGGCGCGGCGCTGTTGCCGTATTCGCTGCCGACGAGCGTGCATATCTTGGGGCTGACGGCGGCCCTACTGGTTGCGGTGCGGGTATCAAACCGCGCTTTGCTTGGCCGGTCGTCCGATCACACCGGCACGATCGCCCTGCCGGGCGCCCCTCTGCCGGGCGCCACCCTGCGCCGCGCGCGCAAGAAGCCGCGCAGGGGCCCGCGGCCGGTCAAGCCGCGCGATCATTTCGGCTTGCGCGGCACGCCGCACTAGGCGTTATGGCTTCGTGCGCCGCCGGTGGCCGCGCTCGGAGGCCTCGCCTTGAACTACCGCCACGCCTTTCATGCCGGGAGCTTCGCCGATGTGATGAAACACGCGGTGCTCGCGCGCGTGCTGCATTACTTGTGCGAGAAACCGGCGGCCTTCCGCGTGATCGATACCCATGCCGGCGCGGGGCTCTACGATCTCAGCGGCCCTGAAGCGCAACGCGGCGGCGAATGGCGCGAGGGCATCGCCCGGCTGATGGCGGCGTCACTCGCCGAGCCGGCAGAAAAGCTGCTTGCGCCTTATCTTGAGGTCATCGGCGCGCTCAACGAGCGCGATCGTCTCTCCTCCTATCCCGGCTCGCCGGCGATCGCGCGCGCCTTTTTGCGCCCGCAGGACCGCCTGATCGCCTGCGAATTGGAGCCGCACGCCGCCGCCGCGCTCAAGCGCAACCTGGCGCGCGACCCGCGCATCAAGACCATCGCGATCGACGGCTGGACGGCGCTTTCCGCCTATCTGCCGCCGAAAGAGCGCCGCGGCCTGGTTCTGGTCGACCCGTCCTTCGAGCAGGAGAGCGATTTCGCCCGCATGGCTCAGGGCGTGGCGCTTGCGCACCGCAAATGGGCGACCGGCATGCTCATGCTCTGGTACCCGATCAAGGGAAGCAGCGCCCCCGATGCCTTCGCCAAGCGCCTGCGCCGGCTCGGTATTCCCCGCATTCTGCGCGCCGAGTTGACGGTCGCTCCCTTAAGCGACCCCAGCCGCCTCAACGGCTCCGGCCTTATCCTGGTGAACCCGCCCTGGACGCTGGAAAAGGAGCTGGGGGTGCTGCTGCCGGCGCTGGCGGGCGTTCTCGGCCGCGACGGCAAGGGCGCGTTCCGGCTGGATTGGCTCGCCGGCGAGCAGGCGCCGTCCGGCCGCTGACCTCTGCGTCCCCCTTTCCACAGAGCGCGAACTGGTGTCTATTTCTACCACTGGCAGTGACGTTCCGCCTCCGGTTTGGGGGGCCGGCGGAGTGACCAAGGCCGTCAGGGCCGGCGCTTTCCCCGTATGCGAATGTCCAGCCGAGCCACCGTGCGTGGGGCCGGTGGCGGAGCAGTGCGGGGAGAGGAGCTTTTCCCGATGGCACAGACTGGGACTGTGAAGTTCTTTAATACCGAGCGTGGCTACGGCTTCATCAAGCCGGACGACGGGGGGCGCGACGTGTTCGTGCACATCACCGCCGTGGAGCAGGCGGGCTTGAAGGGCCTCAATGAAGGGCAGCGCATCAGCTTCGATGTCGAGCCCGACAAGAAGGGCAAGGGCCCCAAGGCCGTCAATCTGGTAATCACCGGCTGACGCGCGCGGCCGCCGGCCGTCCGCGAAACTCCGTTCGACCATCTTGCCGGGTGGGCAACCCTTCCGGTCATTTTCCGGGAGCGATCGCCTTTCCATGATGATCCTGCGTTCCAGCCCTTCCTCGCCGTTCGTGCGCAAGGTGCGTATCGGCGCGAGCGTGCTCGGTCTCGCCGACAAGATCGACGTGCGCGAGACCAACCTCAACGATCCGGCCGACAGCATTCGTGCCGAAAATCCGCTCGGCAAGATCCCGGCGCTGATCCTCGACGACGGCACCGTCTGGTACGATTCGCGCGTGATCCTGGAAATGCTCGATCATATCGCCGGCGGCGGCCGCATTATTCCGCGCGAGCCGATGGCGCGCTTCGAGACCTTGCGGCGGCAGGCGCTGTGCGACGGCATGATGGATGCGAGTGTGCTCATCGTCTACGAGAGCCGCTACCGCCCGCCCGACAAGCGCGTGCCGGAATGGGTCGACCGCCAGGCCGGCAAGCTCGCGCGCGGCTTCGACGCACTGGAAGTGACACTACCCAAGCTCGGCGATCCGCCCGACGTTGGACAGATCGCGCTGGCTTGTCTGCTTGGCTATAGCGATCTGCGCTTCGAGGGAAGTTGGCGCAAGGACCATCCTCGGCTTGTGATGTGGCTCGACGAATTCGCCGCGCAGGTGCCGTCATTCGGCGCCACCAAGGTCGAGGCATAGAATCAAAACCCCGGCGCCGAAGCGCCGGGGCTCTGCATTCTCCGCGAGCGGTGTGCTCAGAACTTGTAGTTGATGCCGCCGCGAACGATGTCGCTGGTGAACTTGGCGTCGGAGCCGGCGACCGCCGCACCGCGGCCGAGATCGACGTGCAGATATTCCACCTTCGCGGTCCACGGGCCGCTGACATGGAATTCAAGGCCGCCGCCGGCAGTCCAGCCGGCCTTGGTCTCATCCGCGCTGCCGACGCCCGCGATGGCGGTCTTGATGTTGCCGACCGCGAGACCGCCGGTGACATAGGGCATGACGCGACCGAAGGAATAACCGAGGCGGCCACGCACGGTACCGAGCCAGTCGTTGTTGACGCTGCAGACCGTGCCGCCACAGGCCGCGCTGCCGCCCATGTCGCTCCAGTCCATGTCGCCTTCGAGGCCGAACACGGTCTGACCGTATTGCCAGTTATAGCCAAGCGTGCCGCCGACCAGCCCGCCGTCGGCGTCAAAGCCGCCGGTCGCGAACGGTGCGGAGAAATCCGAACGGTTGAAGCCGTAACCGCCGTTGATACCGACATAGAGGCCAGCCCAGCTCCAGGCTGGCGGCACATAGATCGGCGCCTTGACCGGCATTTCACGGCGCGGCAGATCCGCGGCTGAAGCCGTCGCCACGCCCAATGCCAGAACGCCGACGCTCACGAGCAGAAGCTTCTTCATCACGCACCTCATTTCCATTTTCATTCTTGTTCCATTTTCCATTCACGTGGATGGACGCCTGTGCGCGTCCCCCGATCCGAGTGCTCAACGCGATACCGACAACACCGGTTCCTCAGCAAGGTGTCCGATCCTTCGCGCTGCGTCCGATCTGCAACACCGGCCCGCGAGAGATCGTGCGCGAATGCGATTGCACCACGGCGAAATCAAGACGATGGCGATTCATTTTTGTTCGTCGAGTTTGATTTTCTTCGGCTGTATCCGATTTCCCTCGCATCGCAGTTCCGCTTGCATCGGCTTGACGCAAGCGCGCCACAAAAAAGCCCCGAGCATTGCGAAGCCGCAATGTTTGCATTCACGTTCGATGCGCGATCGGAAACGATAATTGATGCGGTCGCGCGCGCCATTCACGGGAGTCGACGTTGGTCGGCACCGCGCGGTGACCCGCGCCACAATTCGGTCTATCGAGATCGAAGAGACGTCCGACTTCGGCGCTTCCCGGACCGTGGATCATGAACGGCGATAGCCCTTATGAAGACGCCGCAAATGAAAACCCCGGGCATCGGGCCCGGGGTTCTCACGCCGCGTGTGGGGCAGCTGCTCAGAAGTGATAACTGACGCCGAAGCGCAGCATGCTGGCGCCCAAGCCGTTCTGCGTGCCGGTGATGGCGTAGGCTTGGTCGCTCAGGTCCAGATAGAGATACTCGACCCGCGCCGACCAGTTCGGGGTGAAGCCGACCTCCATGCCGGCGCCGGCGGTCCAGCCGGTCAGGGTGTGGGTCTCATCGATCCCCGCGCTGGTGGCGGTGAGGTCGCCGAAGGCAAAGCCGCCGGTGCCGTAGACCAGGACATTGCTGAAGGCGTAGCCGAGCCGGCCGCGCAGGGTACCGAACCACGGGTTGGAAAATTTGTACGGTGCGAAGGTGTCGTCGGCACCCGAGAAGGTGACGTCCGCTTCGCCGCCGAACACAAAGTTGTTGTATTGCCAGTTGTAGCCGCCCAGGAGGCCGCCGGCGATGCCGCTGGGGTCGGCGCCGCTGTTGGAGACCGAGCCCCACTCGTAGCCGAGATTGACGCCGACATAGGGGCCGGCCCAACTGAACACGCTGTTGACGGCCGGCGAAGAGTAATAGGGCGCGGGGCCGCCCGGGATATCGGCGGCAGAAGCCGCCCCGCCGGCAGCCAGCGCCGTGACCATGCTCACAGCTAGCAGTATTCGTCTCATTTGACCCTCCACAGGCTGCCGCGCCGGCCCCCGTTCCGGGTATGCAGGCGCGCCCCCAATCGCGTCGCACCCCGCGCTGAGCGGCTGTCTGTCTGCCCACCTGACAGCCAGCCGAAATCGGAAACTTACTAGAAGGTTTATCGAAGGTTTTGAGTTAAACGCTTATGAATCTCTAAGTAATGTCGAGTTGTTATCCCTAACGAAGTCTTATCGGCGCGCGCCGCTTTCCAATATCGGCGACGGTCAATTCAGGCCCCATTCGCCGCAAACCGCTTGCCGGGCGCATGGCGTCCGGGTGGCAGCGCCCGTCGCCGCGTCGTATGAGAGGCTGAATGCCTAGTGACAGCCAGACCATGGCGCCGCGCGCGGCGCTGATCACCGGAGGGGCCCGCCGCATCGGCGCGGCGATTGCGCGCGCGCTCGCGCGCGAGGGCTACGCCCTGGTGCTGCACGCCAACCACTCGCGCGCGGAGGCCGAGCGGCTGGCGGCCGAAATTGTCGCCGCCGGCGGTGACGCCCGCGTGGTGCTCGCCGATCTTGCCGACGCGGCCGCGGTCGAAGGCCTTATCGCGGCCGCCGGCGCCTTCGGTCCGCTCAGCCTGCTGGTCAACAATGCAAGCGAGTTCGAGCCCGACGCGATCGAGACGCTGCAACGCGCGCGTTTCGACCGCGCCATGGCCGTCAACCTGACGGCGCCTTTGTTCCTGGCGCAAGGCTTCGCGGCCCAGGCGCCGGCGGGCGCTTCGATCGTCAATGTGCTCGACCAGCGCGTGCTCAAGCTGAACCCGGGCTTTTTCTCCTATACTTTGAGTAAGAGCGCGCTCTACGGCGCGACCACCACGCTGGCGCAAGGCCTGGCACCGCGCGTGCGGGTCAATGCGGTGGCGCCGGGGCCGACGCTGCCGAGCCCGCGCCAGTCGGAGGCGGAGTTCGCGCAGCAGGCCGCCGTCTTGCCGCTTCAGCGCGGGCCGACGCCGGAGGACATTGCCGCCGCGGTCGTCTATCTGGCGCAGGCGCCGAGCGTTACCGGTGTCACCATCGCGGTCGACGGCGGCCAGCATCTTTCCTGGCGCACCGCCGACAGCGAGATCGACGAGTAGGCGTGGCGGCAGTCCGTCTCGCGCCTTATTTTATCTGTCATGAACGGCCGCAAAGACATCGACCCGGAAAGCGAGCTGCGCGAGGAGGACGAGGACTCCGCGCTGCCCGAGCTCGAGCTGGACGCGGAGAATGCCGCGCCCGGCACGCTCGCCGCCGGCCGCGTCGCGATTCTGCGCTTTGCCAAGCTCGCGCCCTCGGCGCCCGGCGTCTACCGCATGCTCGACGCCAAGGGCGACGTGCTCTATGTCGGCAAGGCCAAGAACATCAAGAAGCGCGTCACGTCCTACGCGCGCCCGACCGGCCACGACAGCCGTATCACGCGCATGATCGCGGCGACGGAGACGATGGAGTTCGTCTCCACCAAGACCGAGACCGAGGCGCTGCTGCTCGAGGCCAATCTGATCAAGCGCCTGCGCCCGCGCTTCAACGTGCTCTTACGCGACGACAAGTCGTTTCCCTATATCCTGATCACGTCCGACCATTGGGCGCCGCAGATCCTGAAACACCGCGGCGCACGCACGCGTCCGGGGCACTACTACGGGCCGTTTGCTTCCGCCGGCGCGGTCAATCGCACCGTCAATGCGCTGCAACGTGCCTTCCTGCTGCGCTCCTGCTCGGATTCGTTTTTCGAGTCTCGCAGTCGACCTTGCTTGCTCTATCAGATCAAGCGCTGCTCGGCGCCGTGCACCGGCGAGATCGATTTTGCCGGCTACGGCGAGCTGGTGCGCGAGGCCAACCAGTTCCTTTCCGGGCGCAGTTCTTCCGTGCAGAAGGAACTCGCCGTCGAGATGGACAAGGCGGCGGAGACGCTCGATTTCGAGCACGCCGCGGTCTACCGCGACCGGCTGTCGGCGCTGTCGGCGATCCAGTCGCATCAGGGCATCAACCCGCGCACCCTCGAAGAAGCCGACGTCTTCGCCGTGCATCAGGCCGGCGGCTATACCTGCGTTGAGGTCTTCTTCTTCCGCACCGGGCAGAACTGGGGCAATCGCGCCTATTTCCCCAAGGCCGACCGCACGCTCGGGGCAGGGGAGGTGCTGGGCGCTTTCATGGCGCAGTTCTACGACGACAAGCCGCCGCCACGGCTCATTCTCGTCTCGCACGATTTCGAGGAACGCGCGCTGCTCGGCCAGGCGCTCACCGGCAAGGCCGGACGCAAGGTGGAAGTCTCGGTGCCGCAGCGCGGCGAGCGCAAGGAACTGGTGCAGCACGCGTTGGCGAACGCGCGTGAGGCGCTGGCGCGCAAGCTGGTCGACACGTCGTCACAGCAGAAACTGCTCAACGCGTTGACCGAGACATTTTCGCTGCCGCGGTCGCCGCGCCGCATCGAGGTCTACGACAACAGCCACATTGCCGGCACCAACGCGGTCGGCGCCATGATCGTCGCGGGGCCGGAGGGCTTCCGTAAGAACCAGTATCGCAAGTTCAACATCCGCTCGGAGGATCTGACGCCGGGCGACGACTACGGCATGATGCGCGAAGTGTTGCAGCGCCGCTTCAAGCGGCTGCTGCAGGAAAGCCCGCGTGCGACTGCCGAGGCGGTGCCGCCTGTACCCTCGCCCCTTGCTTCTTCAATCAGCTCCCCCCTTGCGGGGGAGGTCGGCGCCGAAGGCGCCGGGAGAGGGGTGGTTGCTGATGCTGAAGAAGTTACCCCCCTTCCTATCCCTCCCCCGCAAGGGGGGAGGGAAGAGTTTGTGGCATCGCCTCCGGCTGCGGTTGGCGAAGAGCAAAACGCGGGCGACGAAGACGAAACCGACCTCGACTCGCCCTGGCCCGATCTCGTGCTGATCGATGGCGGGCAGGGGCAACTGGCCGCCGCGCAGGTGACGCTGGCCGAGCTCGGTGTCACCGACCTGCCGCTGATCGGCATCGGCAAGGGCCCCGACCGTGACGCCGGCCGCGAGACCTTCTTCATGGCCGGGCGCAATCCCTTCAAGCTGCCGCCGCGCGATCCCGTGCTCTATTACATCGAGCGCCTGCGCGACGAGGCGCACCGCTTCGCCATCGGCTCGCACCGCGCGCGGCGCAAGAAAGACATCCGCGAGGCGGGATTGCAGGAAATTCCGGGGATCGGTCCGACCCGCAAGCGCGCGCTGCTCCGCCATTTTGGCACTCTGAAAGCAATCGAGCGCGCGAGCCTGCCCGATCTCGCTCAGGTGCCGGGAATTAATGCGGAGACCGCGCGAAAGATATATGAGTTCTTCCATGAACAGGCGAGGTAGCGGCCACAAGACATCGCCTTGTCATGACCGGGCATGACGGTGGAAAGACAGAGCGGGGAAGCAGCATGATCATTCAGCGGCAGGAAGACGTCACCAAGGCGGTGGCCGACGCCTACAACAACATTTCCGATCCGCGCCTGCGCGAGATCGTCCAATCGCTGGTCAAGCATCTGCATGCCTTCGCGCGCGAAGTGCATTTGACCGAGGAAGAGTTCGAGAAGGGCGTCGGCATCCTCGCCAAGCTCGGTCAGCTCACCACCGACAACCACAACGAAGTGGTGCTGATGTCAGGCTCGCTCGGCTTCTCGACGCTGATCTGCCTGCTCAACAACGGCAACAAGGGCCAGACCGAAACCACCGCCAATCTGCTCGGACCGTTCTGGCGCATGAACTCACCGCGCACCGAGAGCGGTGGCTCGATCGTTCGCTCGCCGACGCCGGGGCCGGCGCTGTTCGTCGACTGCTGGCTCAAGGACCCGGACGGCAAGCCGATCGAAGGCGCCGAGGTCGACATCTGGCATTCCTCGCCGGAGGGCTTCTACGAGCAGCAGGATCCCAACCAGGCCGACATGAACTTGCGTGGCAAATTCATGACCGACAAGGACGGCCATTTCAGCTTCCGCAGCGTCAAGCCGGCCGGCTATCCGATCCCCATCGATGGGCCGGTGGGCGACCTGATCCGTGCCGCCGGCCGCCACCACTACCGGCCCGCGCATCTGCACTTCCTGATCTTTAAGGAAGGCTTCAAGACGCTTATCTCCCAGGTGTACGTCAACGATGACGACAGGCTGGAGACGGATGTGCAGTTTGGCGTGACTCGCGCCTTGGTCGGTAATTACGTGCGCCACGAGGGTGGTGCGCCGACACCCGACGTCAAGGGCGAATGGTACTCACTTGACCAAACTTTCATCATGGAACCGGGCAAAGCTAGGCTGCCGAAACCGCCGATTCAGTAAACGGCGGGAAACGCCGCGTCCGGAGTTGATTTTGTCCCGGTACGGGTGTTCCTTGATGCAAATGAATGCCTTCAGTTCCAGGCCCTTACCGGCGCGCCCGCTCGCGCTGCCGAACCTGCTGACCTATGCGCGCATCGTCGCCGTGCCGGTGGTGGTGGCGCTGATGTATTGGCAGGGGATCGCGGAGGGCGGGCTGTGGCTGCGCTGGCTGGCGCTGTTCGTCTTCATCGTCGCCGGGATCACCGACTTCTTCGACGGCTATCTCGCCCGCATGTGGGGACAGCAGTCCTCGCTCGGCCGCATGCTCGACCCCATCGCCGACAAGCTCCTGGTCTCCTCCTGCCTGCTGATGCTGGCGGCCGAGGGCACCATCCGCGGCTGGTCGCTGCTGGCCGCCGTCATCATCCTCTGCCGCGAAATCCTGGTCTCGGGTCTGCGCGAATATCTCGCCGAATTGCGCGTGGGCGTGCCGGTGACGCGGCTCGCCAAATGGAAGACCATCGGCCAGATGGTGGCGGTCGGCTTCCTGATCGCGGGCGAGGCGGGCGATAAGATCGTGCCCGGGGTGACGCAAGTCGGCATCGTGCTGATCTGGGCCTCGGCCATCATTACGCTCTATACCGGCTGGGACTATTTCCGCGCGGGCCTGCGCTACGTGATCGACTAGCGCAAGACGGTTTCAAGACAGATAGGCGCCGATGAAAGTCAAACTGCGTTATTTCGCCTGGGTGCGCGAACGCGTCGGCAAGCCGGAGGAGGAAATCGTGGTTCCTTCGGGCGTGGCCACCGTGGGCGAGCTGATGGACTGGCTGGCCGGCCGCGGCGAGGAATACGCCTACGCCTTCGAGAACCGCCGGGTGATCCGCGCCGCCATCGACCGCGCCCACGTGCCTCCGGAGACCCTGATCGGCACGGCTTCCGAGATCGCCTTTTTCCCGCCCATGACGGGGGGATGACCTTCTTCCGTCACCTTGAGGCTCGCCCCGCGGGCGAGCACCTCAGAGCCTGGCCGGAAATGAGGTCTCCGAAATTCGAGCCTGTGGCGACTACGTTCCCCGCGCGCGGCGCAGCACGTCAGTGGTGCGCCGCAGACGCGGGGTCCCGGTTTGCTTCCGTCAACCGGGGTCCCGGGTCTGCAGCGCACCGTTCCGCTTTGCTCCACGCTGCGCTGCGCCCGGGACACGTCCTTCCAGAGCCCGCCGCTTCGCTTTACATTACCCCCATGAGCACCACCATTCGCTTGCAGCGCGAGCCGTTCGATGCCGCCGCCGAGGCGGCCAGGCTCACGCGCGGCCGTACCGATGTCGGCGCCGTCGTCACCTTCACCGGCATCTGCCGCGGCAACGAAGGCGACGAGCCAATCGTCGCGCTGACGCTCGAGCATTATCCGGACATGGCGGAAGCCGAGATCGTCCGTCACGTCGAAGAGGCGCAGGCGCGCTGGCCGCTGCTCGGTGCCACCGTCATCCATCGCTACGGCCGCATCACCCCGGGCGAGGACATCGTGCTGGTGGTGACGACGTCTTCCCATCGCGAGGCGGCCTTCGCCGCCGCCGAATTCATCATGGATTATCTGAAGACGCGCGCGCCGTTCTGGAAGCAGGTGGAAAAGGCGGGCGGCAATTCGGTTTCTAAAACTTGGGTCGACGCCAAGGCGAGCGACGACGCGGCCGCCGAGCGCTGGCGCGCCGGCCGCAAAGGCGACGCCGCCGAGTGACGTGAATGCGCGCACCAGGGAGGCACGACATGATCCGGCTGGGGATCACTGCATTCGCGTTTGTCCTGCTCACGTTTGCGCAGGCGAGCGCCACCATGGTTTCGTATTACGCGGTTCCCGCCGGCGCCCATCCGCATGACGTGGCGCCGGCGCCGGACGGCATGGTCTGGTACACCGCGCAGCAGCAGGGCGCGATCGGCCTGCTCGATCCCAAGACCGGCAAGACCGTTCAGATTTCACTCGGTGCCAACTCGGCGCCGCATGGCGTCATCGTCGGCCCCGATCGCGCCGCCTGGGTGACCGACGGCGGATTGAACGCGATCGTACGCGTCGATCCCAAGACCCACGCCATCGAGCGCTTCCCGCTGCCCAAGCAGTTTGCCGCGGCCAATCTCAACACCGCGACCTTCGACCGCAAAGGCATCCTCTGGTTCACCGGCCAGAACGGAGTCTATGGCCGTGTCGATCCGGGCACCGGCAGGGTCGAGGCCTGGAAGGCGCCCAAGGGCGTCGGCCCTTACGGCATCACCACCACGCCCGACGGCGACGTCTGGTACGCCTCGCTCGCCGGCGATCACATCGCCAAGATCGACATCGTGAGCGGCGAGGCGATGATGGTCGCGCCGCCCAAGCCGGGCGTCGGCCCGCGCCGCATCTGGTCGGACTCCAAGGGCATGCTGTGGGTGAGTTTCTGGAATACCGCCGAACTCGCGCGCTTCGATCCCGCCGCCCGGCGCTGGTCGATGTGGCAGCTGCCCGGCAGCAAGACCGGCTGCTATGCGGTCTTTGTCGATGACAAGGACAAGGTGTGGGTCAGCGACTGGGACGCCAACGCCATCCGGCGCTTCGATCCGCTGACCGAGCGGTTTCAGACCTTCGTCAGCAACAAGCGGCGCGCCGACGTGCGCGAAATTCTCGGCCGTCCGGGCGAACTGTGGGCGGCCGAATCCGGCACCGACCGGCTGGTAGTGATCCGGGATTGAGGCCGCACGATTTTGCGGTGGCCCCGTACGGAATGCCGTTTTGTGGCAGGATGGCGCGATGCACGCTTTGGCCCCCAGCCGCCGGGACATGTTGCGCCTGCTCGCAGGTGGCGCCGTGCTGGCGGGCGGCTTGCGGCCGGCCGAAGCCGGACGCAAACGCATCGACCGGCTGGTCCTGGCGGCGCGCGCGCTGCCGACCATCGGCAAGCGCATCGAGTTCATCTCGCACGCGCTCCTGCGCACGCCCTATCGCGGCCATACGCTGATCGGCGGCCGGCATCTGCCGGAGCGCTTTGTCGTGCGCGACGACGGCTTCGACTGCGTCACCTTCTGCGAAACCGTGCTGGCGGCGGCGCGCAGCGAGCGGCTGAGCGACTTCGTGCCGGAACTGCGCCGCATTCGTTATCGCCACGGTGTCGTCGCCTGGCGCGCGCGCAATCACTACTTCTCAGACTGGAGCATCAACAACATCGCCGATGGCGTCTGCGCGCGGGTGGCGTTTCCAGGCTCCGTCGTCATCAACAAGAAGCTTTCCTGGGACCGCGCGCTGGCGCCACGGCGTGCCACCTTCGATGCCATCCCGCGCAAGGACCTGCTGGCGCACCACGACCGGCTCGCGACCGGCGATATCATCGGCTTTCTGTCGCAGCGGCCGCGGCTCGACTATTTCCATATCGGATTTTTGGTGATCGAACCGCACGGCGAACTGCTGCTCCGTCACGCCTCGCTCAGTCACGGCCGCGTGCTCGACGAGCGGCTGGCGCACTTTCCTCGCCGTCAACGGCGTGCGCTGGGTCACGCTGCTGCGCCCGCTCAAGCCGGTGACGAAGACGGACGCGTGAGATGAAAAAAGTAAGGCGGGCAAAGCGCGTCAGCGCCGTGCCCGCCAAGCTAATTTCACCGAGCGGCGGGAAAGTTACGCCGCTGCCGCCTTCGGCTGCACTTCGGCGGTGTAGTCGTCCATCAGCGTCTTGGTGATGGCGGCGGGACTGAACTTCCACTTCTCGATCTCCGACACCGCGGTGACTTCCGCCGCCGAGCCGGTGATGAAGCATTCGGAGAATTCGGTCAGCTCTTCCGGCAGGATGCGGCGCTCGATCACCTCGATGCCGCGCTGGCGCGCCAGACCGATCACCGTCTGCCGCGTAATGCCGTCGAGGAAACAGTCGGCGGTCGGCGTGTGGATCTTGCCGTCCTTGATGAAGAAGATGTTGGCGCCGGTGCATTCGGCGACGCGTCCCTGCCAATCCAGCATCATGGCGTCGGCATAGCCGCGCCGTTCGGCGCGGTGCTTGGAGATGGTGCAGATCATGTAGAGGCCGGCGGCCTTGGCGAGCGAAGGCGCGGTCTTCGGGTCGGGCCGGCGATATTCGGCGAGATCGAGCTTGATGCCCTTGAGCCGCTGCTCGGGATCGAAATAGCTCGGCCATTCCCATGAAGCGATGGCGACATGAATAGTGTTCTCCTGCGCGGAGACGCCCATCATCTCCGAGCCGCGCCAGGCGACCGGGCGGACATAGGCTTCCTTCTTGCCGTTCTTCTCCAGCACCAGCTTCTTGGCGGCGTCGATCTCGGCGACCGAGTAGGGGATCTCGAAGTCGAGCATATTGGCCGAGCGCTTGAACCGTTCGGCGTGCAGGGTGCTCTTGTAGATCTGGCCGCCATAGGCGCGCTCGCCCTCGAACACGCAGCTGCCGTAGTGCAGGCCGTGGCTGAGCACGTGCAAATTCGCGTGGTTCCACGGCACCAATTTGCCGTCGTACCAGATAACCCCTTCGAGCCGGTCATAGGACTGCGCAGCCATGATTTCCTCCATCTCGTCCGGGATCGCCGCCTTGATGGCGCATTTTCCGGGCCTATTCCACCACTTTGCGTCGCGGGGCAACACCCGGTAAAACGGGTCTCGTGCCGCCGATTTGAGGTTCCTGCTCCACTTGCCGCAATCTCGATCAGGAACCTCGGATCGAAAGCGGCATTAGAATCATAGACTTGCTAGTGCCCTTGGCTTCCGAAGTTCGTGTCAGAGCGTGCTACGATGTATCACGAACTTCGGAAGCGGGGCACTGGTCCGGCGGCGCGCCGTCGCCGAGGCTAGAACGGCCCCCGGCGGGCGCTATCAGGCACGATCCTTTCGTCCCTGGCGGAGTTTTTGTAACATAACGCCAAAATATGTCAACATGGCTGACATAAATTTAAGCGCCAAGACGGCCGGTCCGGCGACCGGCGTGGCCGAGCGCGCGGCGGCGCCGAGCCCGGCTGCCAGCGAGCCGGTGTGGGACATCATCGAGCTTCTGTTCTTCGCCTACCGCGATTTCGTCGGCGATCCTGATGCGGTGCTGGTGCCGCTCGGCTTCGGCCGCGCCCATCACCGGGTGCTGCATTTCGTCAACCGCAATCCCGGCATGAAGGTCGCCGACCTGCTCGATATCCTCAACATCACCAAGCAGTCGCTTGGGCGCGTGCTCAAGCAATTGGTCGACGAAGGCTATGTCGTGCAGAAGGAAGGCGCGCAGGATCGGCGTCAGCGTCTGTTGTATGTCACGCCCAAAGGCGAGGCGCTGGCGCTCAAGCTCGCCGGTTTGCAGACCGAGCGCATCAATCGCGCCTTCGAGGAGCTCGGGCCGGGCGCCCACGATGCGGCCCGCCATTTTCTCACGGCCATGATCGACCGCGACGATCGCGACGGCGTGCTGCGCCTGCTCGCGCGTGCCGACCGGGCCAAGCAGGGTTAGCGATGTCGTATCCGCATACACCTATCCGTTCGTCCCCGCGAAAGCGGGGCCCCAGGAGCAGCTTGTTCAGCGCTTGCTGCCCTGGATTCCCGCATGGGCGAGCAAACGCTCGCCGTTCGGCGAGCCATGCGCGGGAATGAGCGGAGAATGGATTAATGCCGATGAGCTTGCCCGCCACGCTGGCCGACGATGCACCCCATCTTTTGGTGGTCGACGACGACCGTCGCATCCGCGATCTGCTGTCGCGCTTCCTGATGAACGAAGGCTATCGCGTGAGCACCGCGGAGACGGCGGCCGACGCACGCGCCAAGCTCGAGGGCCTGAGTTTCGATCTGCTCATTCTCGATGTCATGATGCCGGGCGAATCCGGCTTCGACTTCGCCCAGGCCCTGCGCGGCAATTCCAACGTGCCGATCCTCATGCTCACCGCGCGCGATGCCGCCGAAAGCCGCATCAAGGGTCTCGAAATCGGCGCCGACGACTATCTGTCCAAGCCGTTCGAGCCGCGCGAGCTGGCCTTGCGCATCGCCAACATTCTCAAGCGCGCGCAGCCGGCGGCGACGCCGCTGGTGGAATCGGTGCGTTTCGGGCCGTTCATCTATCACCTGGCGCGCGGCGAGTTGCGCAAGGGCGACGACGTCATCCGCTTGACCGACCGTGAGCGCGACATGCTGCGCGTCCTGGCGGCGGTGCCGGGTGAAACCGTGCCGCGCATGGCGCTTGCCGGCAATGGCGGCACGGTCAGCGAACGCGCGGTCGACGTGCAGATCAACCGGCTGCGCCGCAAGATCGAGAACAATCCGGCCAACCCGCTCTATGTGCAGACCGTGCGTGGGGTCGGCTATCGGCTGGTGATCGCCACATGACCAGCCTCGACGTCAGCATCGCCGCGGTGCGCAGCGCGCTAAACGAGAGCTGGCGTTTCATCAACGATTTGCCGACCACGCGTGCGCTGGTCTGGGGCGCGGGCCATGTGCAGGCCGGCTGGCGCCGTTTCGCGCGCTGGCTCAACAGCGTCATGCCGAAGGGCCTCTACGCCCGCGTGCTGCTGATCATCATCCTGCCCATGGTGATCCTGCAGTCGGTGGTCGCCTTCGTGTTCATGGAGCGGCATTGGAACCTGGTCACCCAGCGGCTGTCGGCCGGGGTGGTGCGGGACGTCGCGGCGCTGATCGACGTCTACCGCGAGTATCCGCAGGACAAGGATCGCGACAAGATCAAGAAGATCGCGCAGGATCGGCTCGGCTTGGTGGTCGATTTTCTGCCGCTCGGCGATCTGCCGCCCCCCGGGCCCAAGCCGTTCTTCTCGCTGCTCGATCAGGCGCTGTCGGAGGAAATCCGCAGCCAGATCGGCCGTCCGTTCTGGATCGACACGGTCGGCAAATCGGCGCTGGTGGAAATCCGCATCCAACTCGACCACACCGTGATGCGGGTGTTCGCGCGCCGCAGCGCGGCCTACGCCTCCAATTCGGAGATCTTCCTGATCTGGATGGTCGGCACGTCGCTCATCCTGATCACCGTTGCCGTGATTTTCCTGCGCAATCAGATCAAGCCGATCCTGCGGCTGGCCGACGCTGCCGAAAGCTTCGGCAAGGGCCGCGAGGCGCCCAACTTCCGCCCGCGCGGCGCGCGCGAGGTCCGCCGCGCGGCGGCCGCCTTCGTCGAGATGAAGACGCGCATCGAGCGCGCCATCGAGCAGCGCACCGCGATGCTCGCCGGCGTCAGTCACGACCTGCGCACCATCCTCACCCGCTTCAAGTTGGAATTGGTGCTGATCGGCGACACGCCGGAAGTCGAGGCCATGAAGCGCGACGTCGACGAGATGGCGAGCATGCTGGAGGCCTATCTCGCCTTCGCGCGCGGCGACCTCGGCGAGCACTCGGCGCAGACCGACATGGCCGAGTTCCTGGAGGAGCTGAAGACCGATACCGAGCGCGACGGCCATCAGGTCAACGTGGTGTTCCACGGGCCGCCGCTCGTCACCGTGCGCGCGGCCGCCTTCAAGCGTTGTCTCGCCAATCTGGTGTCGAACGCGGCGCGCTTTGCCCACGCCATTTCCATCACCGGCCATCGCGATCATCGCTGGCTGACCGTCACCATCGACGACGATGGCCCGGGCATTCCGCCTTCGATGCGCGAGGACGTGTTCAAGCCGTTCCTGCGGCTGGACGATGCCCGCAATCAGGACAAGGGCGGCACCGGCCTGGGGCTCGCGATTGCCCGCGACATCGCCCGCTCGCACGGCGGCGACATCATGCTCGGCGACAGTCCGCTCGGCGGCCTGCGCGCGACGGTGCGCGTGCCGGTCTAGGACGTGTATTCATAAAATGGGGCGCATGTCCGCTTCAAGCTGAAGCGGGCATTCATCGCGGCAAGCGGATAGTCCGCTGAGTGCCGTTGGGCGACAGCAGGCAAGTCGCGCGGGTAAGGCGGAAAGCGCACCACCGTGCCGGATCAAAAAACGTTAACGCATATGTGCGATGGATCATTTAGCTACCCGCGGGCCGGCGGGTAATGCGAGGCGAGACATGGCGATCCCCATCATATCCGACGAGCAAATGCGCGGCGCCCTGAAGGAGCTCGAGCAGGCGACCTACAATCACGATCAATGGGCCGAAACGCTTTACGGCACGCTGATCTGCCATTTGACGCCGGATGAGCGTGATACTAGCCACGATTCTCATCACCAATGCCGTTTCGGCCAGTGGTATTATAAAATTGGTCTGGCCCAGCTCAAGGATTACCCCGGCTTCGCGGAGATTGGACTGGAACATGAACGCATGCACCAATACGCGACCAGTCTGCTGCGGTCGTCGGTGGATGGTGTGCCGATCTCGATCAAGGACTACGAGCGGTTCGTGACCGCGCTCAAGCGGCTTCATTTGGAAATCGCAACCGTCCAACGTGAACTTGAAAGTTCATTGTTCAATCTCGATCCTTTGACGGGAACGCCGAACCGGGTCGGAATGTTGACCAAGCTTCGCGAACTGCAAGAGTTCGTCCGGCGCGATCATGATTGCGCGGTCGCGATGATGGATTTGGATTGCTTCAAATCGGTCAACGACAAATACGGACATCTCGTCGGCGACAAGGTGCTGGTTGGCTTCGCGCACTATATCATGGCGCATCTGCGGCCGTACGATCGGGTGTTTCGATACGGCGGGGAGGAGTTTCTCATCAGCTTGTCGGATACCGACCTGCAGGCGGGTCACGATATCCTCGACCGGCTGCGTGAGGAGCTTGGGTCACTGACTTTCGATGGCGACGGCCAGGGGCCGTTCAAGGTGACCGTCTCGTTCGGCCTGGCGCTCTTGGATGGCAGTGCCCCGGTGGAGCAATCGATCGACCGCGCCGACAAGGCGCTCTACGTGGCCAAGACGGCAGGCAGAAACCGCGTCGTCAAGTGGGGCGCATCGATGGCCACATTGGCTGGCGAGTCGATGGAACAGTCTTAGCAACCGACGGACGCGGCGATCTTGTTGCGGCGAAGGCGAACTATTGGCGGCTACAAACTGCGCGCGGCGCTGAGGTAGGTCGCACAATATGAAATGCGGGACTTGCAGTCGAAAGTTCCGAGATGGGTCATTCGCGTCCAAGCCAATTCGCGTCAAAACCCATCAATGACCGCTGTCCCCCAAACTCGACATTGACCGGCGCCGCCAAGGCAGAACTTGGCTCGCCATTTATGAGTCCGCGCCCTAGGCCGCTTCCATATCTTCGTCCCAGTCGTCGCGCCGGCGGCGACGACGCCGGCGCGACCCGCGCAGGATGCAGGCCGGCAGCATGCACAGATCGTCGAGGAAGCCCACCCAGCGCTCGGCGCTGGTCAGGCCGCGGTCGAGCACCGCCATGGTGCGGTCGTGGCTCGCATCGTCGTCGTCGACCCAGGTATCGAGCACGCGCGCGAACATCAATGCAGCGCCTTGCGCGCGCATGGCGCCGCGCGGCCCGTTGGCGGAAATGCCGGCGGCTTCCAGCATCCAGCGCTGCGAGCGCACCGCCATGGCATTGAGCGCCAGCGCGAGGCTGGGATGGCGGCGTGCGGACTGCATCATCGAGCGCACCGCTTCCTTGTAGGGCTCCATGACTTCGAGGCGCCGCATCAGGACCTCGAACAGCCGCTCACGCGCCGGTTCCTCGGTCATGTCGGCGTTGCTGCCGGCGAGCACCGCGCGGTCGATGTCTTTGATGTGGGCGGCAAAGATCGCCAGCACCGAGCCGAACTCGCCGCGCAACTGCGACAGCGAGAGGCCGGCGCGGCCGGCGACTTCGGCAAGTCCGATCTCGTCGAAGCGCTGTTCGGCGAGCAACTCCATCAGCGCGTGGATCGCCTTGTCGCGATCGGACGTCCCGGGCGGGGGCAGGGCGCTAGTCGGCGCTTTGCGGGCGCGTTTCGCTTTGCGGGCCATTTTGCGGGCCATGGCAACCTCCCTGGTGGCTGACGGTGTCCGCTTAATGTAGGCGCGCAAAGCCGGCCATTCCAGGGCGGAACTTTCAACCCTGCCAAGGCAAAACGGGCTATCAGCCGGCGAGTTCGCGCGAGCGTTGCGTCGCGGCGGCGATGGCGTCGGTCAGGAGGCGGCCGAAGCCGTTCGGGCCCATGAGGACGGCGAGCGCGGCGGCGGTGGTGCCGCCGGGGGAGGTGACGTTCTGGCGGAGCGTCGCGGCATCGAGGTCCGAGCGATGCAGCAGTTCGCCGGAGCCGGCGACCGTTTCACGGGCAAGCCGGGCGGCAAGCGGCGCCGGCAAGCCGGCCGCGATGCCCGCTTGCGTCATCGCCTCGGCCAGCAGGAAGATATAAGCGGGGCCGGAGCCGGAGACCGCGGTCACCGCATCCATCAGCGCTTCGTCCGCCACCCATTCCACCGCACCGGCGGCGGCCAGCAGATCGGTGGCGCGCTTGCGTTGCGCCGTCGAGACCTTCGCGTTGGGCACCGCAACGGTAATGCCACGTCCGATCGCCGCGGGCGTGTTGGGCATGGCGCGCACGATCGCGGTGCCCGCCGGCAGCGCATTGCCGAGGAAGCCGAGCGTGCGGCCGGCCATGATCGACAGCGCCAGCGTCGTCTTGCCGATATACGGCGCCAGCGCCGGCAGGGCCTCCGGCGCGGTCTGCGGCTTCACCGCAATGACGATGGCCGTCGCTTCGCCGGCGGTCTTGGCGCCGGGTTTGGGGTTGAGCTTGAGTCCGCGCCGGCCGAGCGCTTTGACGGCCTTGGCCGGCTGCGGCTCCAGCACCGTGAGCTTGCGCGGGTCGAGCCCGCGCGCCAGCCAGCCTTCGAGCAGCGCAAAGCCCATCTTGCCGGCGCCGAGCAGCACGAGCCGGCCGGGGAATTTAGCGAGGGGGCGAGATATCGATTTGCGCGCGGCCATCATGTTCTCCGCTGTCATCGCCCGCGCAGGCGGGCGATCCAGTCGTTGCCGAGATCAAGATTGATCACGGCGCTGCGGAGTCCTGGATGCCCCGCTTTCGCGGGGCATGACAAGTGGGTGAGCTACGCCTCGCCCGAAGTCTCGAACATGACGGAAGCGAGCGCCTGCTTGGCGGACTTGCCGGCCCAGACCACGAACTGGAACGCGGTGTAATAGCGTTCGCAGCAATCGACCGCGGTGGACAACAGCGCCTCGCATTGCCGGCCGGACGCCTCGACCCCGCCCGCCAGTACCAGCGCATGGCGGTACATCACCATGCCCTGCTGGACCCAGAGATCGAAATGGCCGACCCAAAGCTGTTCGTTGATCGCCGAGATCAGCGCCTGCACTTCGGTGCGGCGGCGCTCCGGTACCTTGAGATCGAAGGCGCAGGCCAGATGCAGCGCCTCGATGTCGTCCATCCAGGTGTAGGAAAGCTGGTAATCGGCCCACCGGCCGCTGACCAGGATGGTAATCTCGTCGTCGCCGGCGCGCTCGAACGACCAGTCGTGGCCCGTCGCCAGCCGCTCGACCACGTCGAGCGGGTTGATTCGAGATGCGTCCGCATAGCCGATTTGGGACATGACGTCTCCGCGTTGCCGATTTGAGCGAGGGAAACGCACGCCACCACACGCTACCGGCAGGCCCTTTTGGGTCCGGACCAGAGGGTTGACTTAGGGGATACCGGATGCCTCGCCGCCGCACGAATCACTGGGCCAAACCACTATAACCCGCTCAATTCCGCCCGCCAAAGGCATCCTCGAGGGGTAGTGAGCCGTGATTTGCCTGCGTGAGGCAACGGCGCGAGGCGGAATCTCCACAAGCAATCCAGCGGCGGCGTGACTCGGTAGTGGATAATTTGCCGGCGCCGCGGGGAAGGGCGCAGCGTCGCGACGTAAAGCGCCAATGGGCGGCACATCGACGGCCTGCAGCGAATTGCCTATCTTCATCGTCCTTGAGGTCACCGCCTTTGGAGGGCGATGAATGCCGATCTGCGAAGCCGATCCGTGGCGCATGCAATACTTCGACGGTGTTCCGTGCCCTGACAACGTCCAGGTGCCGACGGAAGACGGCGACGCCTGGGCGTGGTTCCCCAAATACAAATGGGTCTACAACAAACTGGAGATCGCCGAGCGGCAGGGCCTCGTCTGCGGTCCGCATGGATTGCAGCCGCCATCCTTTCCGGTCTTTTCGAAACCGGTCTTCAACATGCGCGGCATGGGCGCGGGAAGCCGCATCATGCGCACGCTCGAAGAATACAAGGCGTTCCAGCGGCCCGGACACATCTGGATGCCGCTGTTGAAAGGCGAGCACGTTTCCTCGGATGCTGCGGTGGTGAACGGCAAGGTGCACTGGTGGCGCCACAGCATCGGCAAGCCGCTGGAAGGCGGCATGTTCGATTACTGGACCGTGCTCGCCGAGAACCGGGCCGACATCGAGGACTATTGCGGCACGTGGATCGAGAAAAATCTCGGTGGCTATACGGGCATGCTGAACCTGGAGACGATCGGCGCCAAGATCATCGAGGTGCATCTGCGGTTTTCCGATCAATGGCCCGATCTCTACGGCGGCCAGCCATGGGTCGAGGCGCTCATCCGCCTCTATGGCGACGGCGTCTGGCGCTACGATGACAGCGATCGGCGGACCGGCTACAGCGTCGTCCTGTTCGGCGCGCACGGCGTTCGCTTTGCGCATCCGCCGAAGGACCAGATCGACGAAATCAGGGCCATGCCGGAGGTCACCAGCGTTCAGGTCACGTTTCATGAAGACCGGCCGCCGTCCTGGCACTCCATGCCGCCGGGCGGGTTCCGGCTCGCCATCGTCAACACCTGGAATCTCGAGACCGGGATACGGGCGCGCGAGCGGTTGGCGCTGAATTTCTGGTCGACGCAGCAGCTCTATCGCCCACGTCGCAAGGCCCGCGCGGCTTCCGACAAGGGGCGTGAGGGGACGCCGTGAGTGAAGTGCTCGACCTGACCGACCTGTCTTCGATCGATGAAATCGAAAACGTCTGGATCGCGATGCCCGATGGCGCGCGCCTCGGCGCCCGCATCTGGAAGCCCAAGGACGCCGAGCGCAATCCGGTGCCGGCAATTCTGGAGTTCATTCCCTACCGCAAGCGCGACTTCATGCGCTCGCGCGACGAACCGATGCATCGCTATTTCGCCTTGCACGGCTATGCCAGCGTGCGCGTGGACGTGCGCGGCAGCGGCGACTCCGACGGCGTGCTCGACGATGAATACTCGCCGACCGAGCACGACGACGCGCTGGCGATCATCGCCTGGCTGGAGCAACAGCCGTGGTGCTCCGGCGCGGTCGGCATGACCGGCATCTCCTGGGGCGGCTTCAACACGCTGCAGGTCGCCGCCCGCAACCCGCCGGCATTGAAGGCGATCGTCACGCTTTGCGCGTCCGACGACCGCTACGCGGACGACGCCCACTATCGTGGCGGCTGCCTGCTGAACGAGAACATGCAATGGGGCTCGATCCTCACCCTCTACGACGCCTTGCCGCCCGATCCCGAGATCGTCGGCGAGCGCTGGCGCGCGATGTGGCGGCAGCGGATCGACGCGCTGCAACCGTTCCCGGCGGTGTGGATGCGGCATCAGTGGCGCGATGAGTATTGGCGGCACGGCTCGGTGAGCGAGAGCTACGCCGATATCAAATGCCCGGTCTATGTCATCGGCGGCTGGGCGGATGGCTACACCAATGCGGTGTCGCGGCTGATCGCCAACCTCTCGGTGCCGCGCAAAGGGCTGATCGGGCCCTGGGCGCACAGCTTTCCGCACGACGCCCGCCCGGGACCGGAGATCGGTTACCTGCAGGAAGCGGTGCGCTGGTGGGATCACTGGCTGAAAGGCATCGACACCGGCATCATGGACGAGCCGATCATGCGCGCCTGGATGCAGGACAGCGTGCCGCCGCAACCGCAATATGACGTTCGGCCGGGCCGCTGGATCGCGGAGGAAAGCTGGCCCAGCCCGCGCATCGCGCCATGGACGTTTCATCTCAACTGGGGCGGCCTGTCGCCGAAGGCGGGCGAAGCCGTCGAGGCGAGCTTCAGTTCGCCGCAGACGCTCGGCGTGCGCGCCGGCGAATGGTGCGGCTTCGGCGCCGACGGCGAGGCGGCACGCGATCAGCGGCCGGATGACGGCGGCTCGCTGCTGTTCGATTCCGAGGCGCTCAAGCAGCCGCTGGAGCTGTTCGGGGCACCGGTCCTGAAGCTGCGGATCAAGTCCAATCGGCCGGTGGCCTTTCTGGTCGCGCGGCTTTGCGACGTGAGCCCGGACGGCGCCTCGTCGCGCATTTCATACGGCATCTTGAATCTCACGCATCGCGACAGCCATGCGGCGCCGGAAGCCCTGGAGCCCGGCCGCGCCTACGACGTCCGTCTCCAGCTCGACGATCTGGCCTATTCGCTCCCGGCCGGCCACCGGCTTCGCATCGGCCTGTCCACCGGCTATTGGCCGATGATCTGGCCGGCGCCGGAGCCCGTGATGCTGAGTATCGAAACCGGCACCAGCGTGCTCGAGCTTCCCGTGCGGCCGCCGCGCCCCGAAGACGAACACTTGAGGCCGTTCGAGCCGCCGACGGCGGCGCCGGCCGCCACCCACAAGAAGCTGCGCCATATGCCGATGCGGCGCATGATCGAAATCGACCTTGCCAGCAACGAGATGGTCTACACCCTGCGTGGCGACGGCGGCGAATTCGGCGGCGCGGCGCTCGCCCGCATCGAGGAGATCGGGCTCGATATCGGCTACACGCTGACCAAGCGTTATCGGATCATCGAGGAAGACGCCTTGTCGGCGGAGACCGAGCTCACGCAGAGCGCAACGCTGTCGCGCGGCCAATGGTCGATCCGGCTGGAATGCCGCACGCGGCTGACCGCGACGTCGGAGGCATTTCAGTTTTCCGGCAACGTGCAGGCCTTCGAGGGCACGGAGCCGTTCGGGACACGCGACTGGGCCCTCGCCATCCCGCGCAAGCTGCTCTAGGCGGCCGGCTTGGCGCCGATGCGTGCGATGGCGGCGTCGACGATCGCCGCCAGCATCTGCGCATAAGTCAGGCCGGCAAAGCCGCTCATGAAGGCGAGCTTGCCGTCGGAAGCCCAGGCCGGGTTCGGATTGACTTCCATGAGCTTCGGCCGTCCGTCGCTCGCCACCCGGAAATCGAAGCGGGCGTAGTCGCGCAGGCCGAAGCGCCGGAACAGCATCTCGCACCACGCGCCCATGCGCCGTTCCGTTGCCGCATCGAGCCGAGCGCGGCGAAACTTGATGTCCGTCCAATAGGGCGAGTTCGGGTCGGCTTTCGATTCGAACGACAGAATGGGGTTGAAGCCCGCCGGCAGACGAGAAAAGTCCACTTCCAGTGCCGGAAGGGTAGTCAACCCGGTTTCCGGATTGCCGATCAGCCCAACGCCGTATTCGGGGCCGGGCAGGTACTCCTGCCAAAGCACGTCGCGGCCCGGCAATTCCCGACCGAGGAATTCAAGATATTTGCGGGCCTCCGCCACGTTGCGCACCACCGCGTCCTTGGTGATGCCGACGCTGCCGTCGGCCTGATTGGGTTTCAGCAATGCCGGGTAGATGTCCGGCAACCGATCTCTCGTTTCACTTGCCGGCAGATAGACTTCGCCCGGCACTTCGACGCCCGCGGCTTGGGAGACGAGACGGACGATCTGCTTGTCGAAGCAGAGCACCATGGCCTGCGGTGATGCACCGGTATAGGGAATGCCGTGCAGTTCCAGCCAGGCCGGCAAATGCAGTTCGCGGGTCGGCTGGTTGAAGACGCCGGTGTCGCAGAAGTTCACCACCAGGTCGGGCCGTGCGCGCAGAATGTCGTCGAACAAGCTCTTGTGGTCGTCGATGACGTCGATATCGAAGCGGCCGAGGCTTTCCAGCGCCTCGACCATCTGTTGATGCGTGGCGAGATCCTGCGGTCCCCAGGCGCCGCCGAGCTTGGTGCTGTCGGACGTTTGATGGTCGCCGGTGACCACGACCAGGCGCCGGACCTCCGCCACGCCGCTCTCCTTAGGCCGCCGCGCGGCCCGCCGCTCAGTCGAACAGGCTCGACACCGACTCTTCCACCGCGGTGCGGTGGATCGCTTCGCCGATCAGCGGCGCGACCTCCAGCATGCGGATATTGGCGGCGGCGACGACCGCGTCGGTCGCCTGGATCGAGTCCGTGATCACCAGTTCCTTCAGCCGCGAGCCGGCGATGCGCGCAACCGCACCGCCCGACAGCACGCCGTGGCTGATATAGGCGTAGACTTCCTTGGCGCCCTGCTTGAGCAGGGCGTCGGCGGCGTTCACCAGCGTGCCGCCGGAGTCGACGATGTCGTCGATCAGCACGCAGGTGTGGCCGTCGACCTCGCCGATGACGTTCATCACTTCGGATTCGCCGGGACGCTCACGCCGCTTATCGACGATGGCGAGCGGCGCGTTGATGCGCTTGGCAAGGCCACGCGCGCGGGCGACGCCGCCGACGTCGGGCGAGACCACCATGACGCTCTCCAGGTCGAAGCGCTCCTTGATGTCGCGCACCATCAGCGGCGAGGCGTAGAGGTTGTCGGTGGGGATGTCGAAGAAGCCCTGGATCTGACCGGCATGCAGGTCGAGCGTCATCACCCGGTCGACGCCGGCGCGCGTGATCAGGTTGGCGACCAGCTTGGCGGAGATCGGCGCGCGCGGACCCGGTTTGCGGTCCTGCCGGGCGTAGCCGAAATAGGGGATCACCGCCGTGATGCGGCGCGCCGAGGCGCGGCGCAGCGCGTCGATGATGATCAGCAATTCCATCAGGTGGTCGTTGGCGGGAAACGAGGTCGACTGAATGACGAAGACGTCGGCGCCGCGCACGTTTTCCTGGATTTCGACGAAGATCTCCATGTCGGCGAAGCGCCGTACCACCGCCTTGGTCAGCGAGGTGTTCAGGTATTCGCCGATTGCCACCGCCAGCGCGGGGTTGGAATTGCCGGCAACGAGCTTGATCGCCCCGTTCTTGCCCGACATCCAAAAACCCTCTTGTTACCTGCCGCCGTAGGCGGCGTGGTCATAACAAGGCGGGAAGGTGCCCGCAATACGCGTCGAAATCGTTGTCCCTCTGCTTTCCGCCAGGGTGAACAACTTATTCGCGGCTTATTGACGGGAGGCTGCGAGCGTCAGCGTTTCACGGGCAGAAATCGCGGTCAGCCGCGATGGCCGGCGGGGCGGCAGCGGGACCGGCGCGGCCTCGTCGGTCACCGCGATGCGGGTCGATGCCACGTGGACCGGGGTCGGGTCTGACACCGGGTCGGCATTCGGCCGGAAAATGCGGAATATGCCGGCAGCCTCCGGACTGAAGGCGGCCGGCGCCGTAAAGGCGACCTCCTGCTTGCCGGCGTGCGGCGTTTCGGGCTCGACCGCGGGAGACGTCAGGAAGGCGGCAAGCTTGGCCATGCCGCTCTGGGCGATCTGCTTCAGAGTCGCGCCATCGACCGCATGCCACCCTGTGCCGGTGCTCGCCTTTGCTTCCTCGCTGCCACTGATGCGCAGGGCATGCTGCTTGTCGCGGTCGAACACGTCCCAGACCCACGAGATCGTGGTCTTGCCCTTGGCGATCACGGTGGCGAGATAGCCGCGCACGCGGTAGGCGGACGAGGACTCGCGCCCCATGACCGCGAGCCGGCGCGTCTGCGCCTCGTCATTGATGTCCTGCACCAGCCGATCGAATTGCTTCGGCGGCAGACCATCGATCGAATCGAAGGCGACGCTGGCGCCGCGTGGCTGCACCGCGGCAACATTGGGGACGTTATTGGGATTGCACCCGGCAAGCGCGATGGCGGCGGCGACCAGTAAACCCGGCACGCAAAAACCCACCCCACCGCGCTCAGCGCGCAGACCCCAACCCATGACACCTCTGCGGCCGCTTATTTTTCGTCTTAGAATCCCCGGGCCGATGCGTCAGCGTAGCGGGAGGCCGGCACCTATGTCCAGCAAGATGGCCGGTCGATTTGTGGATACGCTTAAGGGACGAGCGCGATGGCGTTGATGTGCCGGCCGTAGTCGGTTTCGCCGAGGCGCGTCTTGCGGCGATAGCTGTAGAAGCGATCCGGCCCGGCATAGGTGCAGAGGCCGAGATCTTCGAAGCTTGCAACGCCGGCACTCTGCACGCGTGCCGCGATATAGCCGGGCAGGTCGAACATCGCATGGCCCGCGCGATCCGACGGCGCGAAGAAACGCGCATTGTCCGCGTCGGCCTGCAGGAATCGTTCGACGAATTCCGGACCGACTTCGTAATTTGGCTGCCCGATGGTGGGCCCGAGCGCGACGAGCGTGCGCTTGGGTTCGGCGCCGAGGTTTTGCATGGCGGCGAGCGTCGCCTCGATCACGCCGCCGAATGCGCCACGCCAGCCGGCATGAGCCGCTCCGACCACGCCGGCGTCGGCGTCGGCGAACAGCAACGGGCCGCAGTCGGCCGTGGAGACGCCGATCGCCAGGCCCGGCGTGCGGGTCACCACGGCATCGGCGCGCGGCCGTGTCTCGTGGCGCCAAGGTCCCTCGGCGACGACGACATCGGGTGAATGGACTTGATAGGGCGTGAGCAGGCGATCCGGCGCGACGCCGAGCGCTGCGGCCATGCGGGCGCGATTCTCCGCAACTTTCGCCGGCGCATCGTTGGAGCCCACGCCGCCGTTGAGGCTCTCGTAAACGCCCTGCGAGACGCCGCCACTGCGCGTGAAAAAGGCGTGACGGATCGCCGCAAGACGGGCGAGGGAAGGAGCCTGTAGCATGGTGCCGTCCAAATTGACGATCTGACCTAGATCAATGAGTCCCGGTTCCAGTCATAGCAAGCAGAAATAGTGACAGAGGACCAACCGGAACACTAAGCTTATTAGGAGTTTGACATGCGACTATCGCTACTGTCCGCCGCCGCTTTGATCGGCGTTTCGTTGCTGGCGCTTCCGGTGCCGGCATCTGCCGCGGCCCTCGGGGGCCTCTCGATGAATCATTCGCTGCAGACCGCGATCAGCGAGCAATCTCCCATTGTGAAGGTGCAGCGTCGTCGCGGCAGAGGTGGACCGCGCGGCGGCCGTGGCCGTGGCGGCAACGCAGGCACTGCGGCGGCCGTCGGGGCGGCGATTGGCATTTTCGGCGGTATCATCGCCACCGAAGCCGCGCGTTCGCACGAGCAACGGGTCGAGGGTTGCTGGCGGCGTCATCGCCGCGGTTACTTCCATCGCCAGGGCCGGCGCATCTACTGCGACGACCTCTAGGCGGCCGAGGCGACCGATAACAACACATTGAGAAGGGGTGGCCTCGGGCAGGCCGCCCCTTTTTCGTTTCGCAGCATTGGCCTTTAGGCCGGGCGCGCTAGCCCTCGAAGGCGGGGGGAATACCGACGGCCGGGTGGGCAACGGACATGGCCTTGAACAGGCCGCCCATTTCGCCCGGCCGGTGTCCGGTCAGCCGCTCATAGGCCGCATCGATGTCGGCGGCGGCCTGGCGCGAGGCGCGGGTCTTCAGCTTGGCCGCGCGCGTCTCGATGCCGAGCCGGTGCAGCAGTTGCGCCTGCGTGATGGGGCCGAAGGTGACGGCGCCCATCGCCTCGGCGGCCTGCGCCAGCGACTGGAGGTCGACATGGGCGGTGAGGTCGACGCGGCCCGGCGCCTCCAGCACGTCGGCGTAGTTGTGGCCGCCGACGGCCTGCAGGGTCTCGCCGACGGCGCTGTGGGCGTGCCCGTAATCGATGATCAAGGCGGCGCCGCCGTCGCGCGCCACGCGCCGGCCGACTTCCATGGCCTCCCTTTCGGAGCGCCATTCGAATACCGCCCCGGCCGGCGCCGCGCGCACGGCGGGCGGCAACAGGATCTCGAATTCCGACAGCGGTTCGGACGCCACGGTGAAGGCGAAGCCGCCGGTGGCGTCGATCTCGATCTGCCGCTCGTACCAGCCGCTGTCCAATTTCACGGCCTGGTTGACCGGCAGCGCGTCGAAAAACTCGTTGGCGATAATGATGGCGGGCCCGCTCGGCACGTCGATCAGCCGGTCGTGCCACATCATCGGCACGTCCTGGCCCGCCAGGGTGCGCTCCTGCTGGGCCTGCAGGCCGGCGCTGATCTCGACCAAATTCAACACGATAGCGGAGCGGAAGGCGGGCACGACGTTCACCGCGCGCAGCGCATCGTTCATCAAGGTGCCGCGGCCGGGACCGAGCTCGATGATGTTGATGCGATCGGGCGAGCCCATGCGCGTCCACACCGCCGCCATCCACAGGCCGATCAGCTCGCCGAACATCTGGCTGATCTCGGGCGCCGTGGTGAAATCGCCAGTCGCGCCAAACGGGTTACGCGTGAGGTAGTAGCCGTAGTCCGGATCGGCGAGGCAGAGGTCCATGTATTCGCTGACCGGCATGGGACCCGCCGCCGCAATGCGTCGGCGAATGCCGGCTTCCAGGGGGAAGATTTCCGGCTCCACGATTGCGACGTTGCTCACTGATTCCCACTCCCCACCGCCCTGTGCTTCAGCGCGTAGATAATGAAACAGAGTCCGGCGATGAACAATGGGATTGACAACAATTGTCCCATGGTTGTGCCACCCCACAGGAATCCAAGTTGCACATCGGGCTCACGGAAGAACTCGGAGAAGATGCGCGCGACCGCGTAACCACAAGCAAAGGCACCGATAATCAGTCCCGGTCGTTTCAAGGCGCCAGCCCGGATCAAAAAATAGAGCACGATCAACAACACCAAGCCTTCCAGCATTGCTTCGTAGAGCTGGCTCGGATGGCGTGGAATCGGACCGCCGCTGGGGAACACCATCGCCCAAGGCACGTCGGTGGGGCGTCCCCACAATTCGTCGTTGATAAAATTGGCAATTCGGCCAAGGAACAAGCCGATCGGCCCGACCGCGCAGGTGATATCGCCGAGCGAGAGTGTCGGAACGTGGCGTTTGCGCGCAAATAGAAGCACGGCGATCACACAGCCGGTGAATCCGCCGTGAAACGACATGCCGCCGTGCCAGAGCTGAAATATCTGCAGCGGATGGCTGACGAAATACGGAAAATTATAGAACAAAACGTAGCCGATACGGCCGCCGAGAATGATACCGAGCGTGACCCACAATACGAAATCGTCGAAATCTGTAACGGTCATCGGGGCTTGCCCGCCCCAATAGCGCTCGTTGCGAATGAGCGCGCGGGCATAGACCCAGCCGAGCAGGATGCCGACGATATAGGCGAGCGCGTACCAGCGGATGGCGAAGGGGCCAAGCTGCACCAGTATCGGGTCGAAATGGGGATAAGGGATGACAAACAAGGGCATTGCAGGTTCAGGCCTATTGAGTCGCGCGTCGTCGCTGCCCGTTTTGTGTTAGCATGCCTGCTCTTGCAGCGGGATGACTCAATCGCCATTCTCGCCACGTCCGCGCCAAGTCGAGCGATTGGAGACGACGATGACCCAGACCAGCAACCGCGTTTTCGACGAGATGGCGCGTCTGATGAACGACGCCGCCGGGGTTGCGCAAGGAGTCCGGCGCGAATTCGACGCTTTGTTCCGGGCGCAGGCCGAGCGAATCCTGCGCGAGCTCGACGTGGTCCCGCGCGAGGATTTTGAGGCGGTCAAGGAGATGGCCCAGCTCGCCCGCGAGGAGAACGAGGCGTTGACGGCCCGCATCGAGGCGCTGGAGGCCAAGATCGGGTCGAAAGAGGCCAAGCCGGCCGAAGCGGCGACGTCACGCAAGGCGGGCGACGACGGCGACGACATCGAGCCGGCGGCGGACTGAGGCCACGGCGCCGTCCGCGGCCGGGCGGCCAGGCTGCTGCTTTCCTTGCCCTTTCCGGGCCTGATCGTTATAACCCCGCCCATCCCGCGGCCCCCGGCACCCCTGGAGGCATGCCGCGGTATGCAGGGCGGAAAAAGCCGCCTTTTTCCATAGGCTTAGAAGGACACGAGACGATGGCTTCCGTGCAGGAAATGAAAGCGACGGTGCGTCCGAAAGGCGGCAAGGGGGCCGCCCGGAATGCACGCCGCTCCGGCCGCGTGCCGGGCGTGATCTACGGTAACAATGAGCCCCCGATGATGGTGCTGATCGAGCACGACGAGTTGAAGAAGCGCATCTATCAGGGGCGCTTCCTGACCACGCTCTACGAGCTTGACGTCGACGGCAACAAGCACCGCGTGATTCCGCGCGATTTCCAGCTCGACGCGCTCAAGGACCTGCCGATGCACGTGGATTTCATGCGCGTGGCTGAGGGCGCCAAGATCCGGGTGCATATCCCGGTGCACGTGCTCAACGCCGACCAGTCGCCCGGCGTGAAGCGCGGCGGTTCGGTCAACGTCGTCACCCACAGTATCGAGCTGGAGTGCCCCGCCGACGCCATCCCGGATTCGATCGACGTCGACATCTCCGGCCTCGAGATCAGCCACTCGAAGCACCTCAACGACGTGGCGCTGCCGCCGAACGTGCGCGTGATCGGGCGGGCCGACTTGACGCTGGTGACCGTGGTGCCGCCGTCCGGCTACGCCGAAGAGCTGAAGGCCGCCGCCGACGCCGCCGCCGCGGCTGCTGCCGGTGCCGCTGCGCCGGCCGAAGGGGCCGCCGCGCCGGCTGCCGGTGCTGCGCCGGCCGCTGGTGCCGCCGCGCCCGCGCCGGACAAGAAGTGAGGCGGCGCGTAAGCGCCCCTTACATCTTCGTCTGCTGGGTCGGAGGACGGCGCTGACGCCGTTGACGCCATGCTGCTCCTTGTCGGCCTCGGCAATCCCGGTACGCGCTACGCCGGCAACCGCCATAACGTCGGGTTCATGGCGGTGCAGGCGATCGCGCGCCGCCACAACATCTCGCCGTGGCGGCGCAAGTATCAGGGTCTGGCGGTGGAAGGCGCCATCGCCGGTGAGCGCGTGCTGCTGCTCTTGCCCGGCACCTATATGAACGAATCGGGGTGCGCGGTGCAGGAGGCCGCGCGTTTCTTCAAGGTCGATCCCGGCGGCATCGTCGTGTTTCATGACGAGCTCGAACTGCTGCCCGGCAAGGTGCGGGTGAAGGTCGGCGGCGGCAATGCCGGCCACAATGGCCTGCGCTCGATCTCCGCCCATGTCGGCAACGACTACAAGCGCGTGCGCATCGGCATCGGGCACCCCGGCGACAAAAAGCTGGTCGAGCCCTACGTGCTGCAGGATTTCGCCAAGAGCGAATGGCCATGGGTCGAGGCGCTGTGCGATGTCATCGCCGACAACGCCGGCCTGCTGGTCGACGGCAAGGATGCGAGCTTCCAGAACAAGGTGCACCTGGCGATGGAAGCCAAGGGTTTCGACAAAGACGAGGAGCCGCCCGGCTCCAAGTGACGAATTTGACGTGAATAGACGCGGATAAATCCATGGGTTTCAAATGCGGTATCGTCGGTCTGCCGAATGTCGGCAAGTCGACGCTGTTCAATGCCTTGACCGAGACGGCGGCGGCGCAGGCGGCCAATTATCCCTTCTGCACCATCGAGCCGAATGTCGGCGAGATCGCGGTGCCGGACCCGCGGCTGGAAAAACTCGCCACGCTCGGCAAGTCGGAAGAGATCATCCCGACCCGCATCACCTTCGTCGATATCGCCGGCCTGGTGCGCGGCGCTTCGAAAGGCGAGGGGCTCGGCAATCAGTTCCTCGCCAATATCCGCGAGGTCGACGCCATCGTCCATGTGGTGCGCTGCTTCGAGGACAGCGACGTCACCCATGTCGAGGGCAAGGTCGATCCGATCGCCGATATTGAAACCGTCGAGACCGAGTTGATGCTGGCCGATCTCGAATCGCTGGAAAAGCGCGTTGATAATCTGACCAAGAAAGCCAAGGGCTCCGGCGAAGACGCCAAGCAGGCGAAGGAAGCGCTCGAGCTGGTCAACCGCGCGTTGGTGCTTCTGCGCGACGGCAAGCCGGCGCGGCTCACCGAGCGCAAACCGGAGGAGGAGAGGCTGTTCCACTCGCTCGGGCTGCTGACCTCGGCGCCGGTGCTCTACGCCTGCAACGTCGACGAAGGCGCGGCGGCGGGCGGCAACGACTTCTCCCGGCAGGTCGAAGCGCGCGCCAAGGAAGAAGGCGCGGTCGCGGTGGTGATCTCGGCTAAGATCGAATCCGAAATCGCGACCCTGCCGCCCGAGGAACGCACGGAATTCCTTGCCGCGGTCGGCTTGCATGAGACCGGGCTCGACCGACTGGTGCGCGCCGGCTACGCGCTTCTGCACCTCGTGACCTATTTCACGGTCGGGCCGAAGGAGACGCGGGCCTGGACCATCACAAAGGGGACCAAGGCGCCGCAGGCGGCCGGCGTGATCCATACCGATTTCGAAAAGGGCTTCATCCGCGCCGAGACCATCGGTTACGACGACTACATCGCCTGCGGCGGCGAAACCGGCGCCAAGGAAGCCGGCAAGATGCGCCTGGAAGGCAAGGACTATGTGGTCGCCGACGGCGACGTGATGCACTTCCGGTTCGCCAACTGACATGCCTCGGGCGAGCCATACCGAAAAGCTCGCCTTGCCCCGCGCGAAGCGGGCCTCCAGTGACCCCGGCGCTTCGCTAAGATACAAAGAGCCTGTTCATGGGATCGTCCGTTTTCGCGGATGATGGATGCCGGATGAAGCCGAAACGCTACTTCGAAGACTTCGAGCCCGGCGCGGTTGCCGTCTACGGCCCGCGGCGGGTGACGCGCGAAGAAATCATCGCCTTTGCCTCCGAGTTCGATCCGCAGCCGATGCATCTCGACGAGGCCGCGGCCGGCGCCACGCTGCTGGGCGGACTGGCCGCCTCCGGCTGGCACAGCTGCTCCCTGCTGATGCGCATGATTGCCGATGGCTTCGTGCTCGAGACCCATTCGCTCGGCTCGCCCGGCGTCGACGAGGTGCGCTGGCTGAGGCCGTTGCGCCCGGGCACGCAGATCCGCGTGCGCTCCACGGTGCTCGATATGCGCGTTTCCAGCCGGCCCGAGCGCGGCTTCGTCAAGTTCCGCCATGAGATACTCGACGAGCAGGACGAGGTGCTGACCAGCTTGGTCAGTTCGCTGATGGTCTCGCGCCGGGAACCGGCCTCATGAAATTCTTCGAGGACATTCGGGTCGGCGATACTTTGGAGCTCGGCCGCCATCGTTTCACGGCCGAAGAGATCAAGGCCTTTGCCCATCGTTTCGATCCGCAGCACTTCCACATCGACGAAGAAGCGGCGGCGCAATCGCCGTTCGGCGGGCTGATCGCTTCCGGCTGGCATACCGCGTCGGCGTGGATGCGGTTGATGGTCGACCATCGCCGGCACATGATCGAGGCGGCGCGCGGGCGCGGCGAGCAGGTCGCCGGTATCGGCCCGGCGCTCGGCTTTCGCGAGCTCAAGTGGCTGAAGCCGGTCTACGCCGACGACACCGTCGAATACGCCAGTGAGGTGGTGGAGTTGCGCCCATCGGACAGCCGGTCCGACCTCGGGCTGATGACCGTGCGTTCGACCGGCGTCAACCAGAACGGTGAGTTGGTGATCTCGTTCATCAGCACCACGTTCGTGGAACGACGACCGCAATCGTGATCGCTCGTTCGCCGAGCGGCATTTGCCGCTTGGTGCTGCGGGCCGCACGCGCGGCGTAAATCCGATTGCCGTAAATCCGATCGCCAAAGGATCGCCAACGTAAAAGAGCCCCGCCGCGGCGGGGCCCAAGTTGTTGGGAGGAGATTGCTCGAAGGCGCGCCTCACAGGCTGGGCTGGGGGCGGGGGGTGCCATCAGCCGACTCGCCTGAAGCGGCGCGTCTTGAGCAAAATCACCCTATCTGCGTCGATTCGATGGACGGAGGTGTCGGGTTCCGACTTTCCCGCTATTCACATGTAATGCTGAACAGCAGGCAAACGCGCCGGTATCCCGCCACGGGGCACCGGCGCTCAGTCGCGGCCGCTACTCGGCGGCGTGGGGGTCGGTCCGGCTCGGCGCGGTCTTCCACTGCGAGAGGCTCTCGCCGATGACCTTCATCGCCGTCATCGCCGCGTGGCTCAGGCCGGCGTAGCCGGAGATTTCGCGGCTGACGCGCTCGCCTTCGGTGCGCAGCATCTCGCGCATGTTGCGCAGCTCGGAAACCACCCGGTCGATCTCGTCCATCGACGCGCCGGACACGCGCTGGATCAGCGCATTCACATTGTCGGCGCTGGTCTCGTCGCCGTTGGGATGCGGTGGCCCGGCCTGCTCGCGCGGCCGGCGCTGTCCCGAGACGTCGCGGCGGACGAATTCGCGAATCTCGCCTTCGAAGGCGCTCACCGCGTCATCGACATCGTTCATCCGTTCCAGCGGGCGCCGGTTCGGCGCGTACTGCTCCGGACCGCCGGCCTCGGACTCGGTCCGGTCACTACCAAACCAGTCGGATCTCAAAGCTGTCATGATTCGCTCCTGTACGGGCGCAAACCGTTGCGCTGACGGCCCCTCTCAGCCTCGGATTGGCGCACGCGACTTGGGCGGTCATTAGGCAACAAAACGGCGCTAGGGGGCGCGCCATCGCCTGCCCCGGATATGAAACTAACAAACACTTGGAACAACAGGTTCAAAAACACTTAACAACAGACTCAATTGCAAGCAACCGCGATGCGATCATTGATGTGGGTAACATCGTCATCCAGCCGGCCGAGCACGCGTTGGCGCCGCGGACCGCGTTCGCACAGGGAGGTAACCGCGCGCGCCGTCACCAATTTGAGGAAATAGAGTCGCGTCAGCTTGCAGGTCTGTTCACTCTCTGATTCGCCGACCGCGTGCAGCCGGGCGCGGGCGGCGGCGACCTCGGCGCCGACCTCGTTGAGGTTGCGCATGCAGCTCGGGGGCTGGAACGGAGTCGGCCGCGCCGGCGGGGCCAGCAGCAGGGCAATGGCGAACGTGCCCGGCACGATCAGCCCGACAAAGGTCAGAAAAGCCATCACAAACCGCTTCAGCATGACACCGCCCTCCAGTCTTCCCGGGCATATGTCGCTGGCCGCGGCCGGAAGGTTCATGGCTGCCGGCCGCCGCGCGCCAAAAAAAGGCCGTGCAACCGGAATTGCCGTTCCGTGTTAATGTCTTCGGGGGCACGGGGCTCGAATCGAGGTACCCGACCATGGCTGCGTTATTGCCGATCATCCTGGTGAGCTCGACGCTGGTGTCGGGCGTGCCCAAGCTCGATGTCGATACGAGCTGCAAGGCGGCTGCGGCCAACGGCGTGCAGCGGCCGCAAGGCGCCTGCCTGCAAGATGAGCACCAGGCCCGCGCCACGCTGGAGCAGCAGTGGAAGCAGTACACCGCCGCGGAGCGGCAGCGCTGCACCACGCTGACCAGCCTCGGCGGGCCGCCGAGCTATGTCGAATTGCTGACCTGCCTGGAAACCGCCAAGGAGGCGGCCAAGCTGCCGAACGACAGCGGCATGAAAGGGCCGCTCGAGCGCTGAGCGGGCCTTACGGCTTCTTGGCCGCGCCCGCCAGCGTCGCGGCCGAGCCGCCGAGCTGCGCCTGCTTGTAGGCGGACATCTGCTTCGGCTTGTCCTTGTCGGCCTTCGGTTTCTTCTTTTCCTTGGGAACGCGCATCTGACCCTTCGCCATGGCATCCTCCGGGCGGCAGTGGGATGGCGGATGATGATACGGCGCAAGATTCCCGGCAAGAGGGAAGTGCGCGGTCGAACGCGCTAGCGGCCGCCCATCTTATCCTTGATGCACTTGTCGACCACGTCGGCGCGCTTATCGAGCGGCAGGTCGGCGTGGCCGTGCTCGGTGTGCATCCAGCAATAGAGCGCGGCCTGCCGGTGGGTCATGGGGCCTGCCGGTGCTTTGGCTTGTTTCGTTCGTGCCGCGGGCGCGGCGCTGGCCTGCGCGCGCGGCCCGGCCGCGCCGGTGCTCGCGCAAGCCGCGAGCGCGACGCCTGCGGCCAGCAGCAGAGGGATGCTGAAAACTTTGGTTGGGGTCATGGCAATCTGTCCGCGGTTGCCGCGCCGCCCCCGACCGGTCTTGCAACCGTCGCCCGTTTCTTAGCGCAGGCGCGGCGGCGCTGCCAACGGTCTTTCGCGGGGGGCACGCCTTCGGCGCGTCCCGGAATGACGGAAAGAGGCGGCGGCCCGCAGCCGCGTCGCCTACAGCCGCTCGGCCAGGAAGGCGCGCGCCTCGTCGAAGCTGGAGAAGGTGCCGAGTTCGCGGTAGTCGGGGTCGTCGTCGGCGGTGTCGCGCGAGGCCAGCACCACGTAGCCGTCGGCCTCCGCCTCGATCACCACCGACCAGTCGTCGGTGCGGTAGGGGAAGACGTCGTGCGCGCGACAGAACGGGCAGTCGTCCTCGCGCACTTCCGACCATTCGGCGAGCCAGGAGCTCTCGCAGGCCTCGCAGTGATAGTAGTGGCGGAACCAGGCCATGGGCGGACTCCGGCAAGGAGAGGCGTGGGGACGCGAATCAAGAACGAATCACTCGAGTGTAGGAGAAATTAATATTGTGACGAGGGGGAGTCGGGGGGCCGGCGAAGTTGTCGGCCGCTCAGGCCGCGTCGCCGGTCACGCGTTCGATCTTTGCAAGCTCTTTGCCGATCGCCCGTTGCGCGGTCTCGACATCGTAGCGCTTCTGCCCATCGCCTTGGCAAGCGCGCCCCTCACAGCGCATCCGTAAACCACAGCCACCCCAGCAGCCATAGCCCCAGGCCCGCCACCGCGCCGATCAGCCCGCCGGAGACGCGGCGGCGGCGCCAGGCCAGCGCGCCGACGAGGCCGCCGAGCGCGAGGCCGGGCGCGCCGATCAGCAGCGCGATGAGGGCGAGGTCGAGCGGGTTGTTGAGGATGCCGATGTCGGACATGGGCCGCCGATGCTTTCCGTCGATGTCGTCGCCGCAGAGGCGGCGCTTCACGTCGCGGGGCTCAATCGCCCCGCGTCGCGGTCCAGATGAAATGCTTGCGCGCCGCCTTGCGGCCCCGTGGCGCGCACGGGATTCTCGACCACGGCGAAACCGGACTTGCGCAGCCGCGCCGTGAATTTCGCGTCCGGCGCCGACGACCACACCGCCAGCACGCCGCCGGGGCGCAGCGCCCTGTAGGCGGCCGCCAGTCCATCGCGATCGTACAGCCCGTCATTGGCTTCGCGGGTTATGCCGTTCGGTCCGTTGTCGACGTCGAGCAGGATGGCGTCGTATGCCGACCGCGCCGCGCGGATCAGTTCGCCGACATCCGTTTCGCGGATGCGCACGCGCGGATCGGTCAGGCTGTCGCCGAACAGCTTGGCCATGGGCCCGCGCGCCCAGGCCACCACCGCCGGCACCAATTCGGCGACGACGACCTGCGCCTGCGCGCCGAGGACGACGAGGGCCGCGCGCAACGTGAAGCCCATGCCCAATCCGCCGATCAGGATTTTCGGCCGCGCGCGGGTGCGGATTTTGTCGCAGGCCATTGTCGCCAGCGCCTGTTCGCTTGCGTTCAGCCGGCTGTTCATCAGTTCGTTGGTGCCGAGCTTGATGGAGAATTCGGCGCCGCGCCGCATCAGGCGCAGTTCGCCGCCGCCCGGCACTTGTGCCGTACCGAGGTGCGACCAGGGGATCATGGATTCTCTTTCGTGGGGACGGACAGCTTGCTGTGCCGCAGCCGCCTGATCTCGGAACTATGACAGCTTGACTTGTTCTTGTTTGTAGCTTATAAACTACAAATGGCAGAGATCAAGAAAACTGCCGAATTCGACAAGTGGCTCGATGGACTACGCGATAGCAAGGCAAGAGCGAAGGTCCTTGTCCGGATTCAACGGTTAGGTCTTGGCAATCCCGGCGACGTGGCTCCCGTCGGGGGCGGCATCAGCGAGATGCGCATCGACTACGGGCCAGGATACCGAGCGTATTACCAACAAAAAGGCGACACCGCGATTTTTCTTTTCGGCGGCGACAAGGACTCGCAGAAGGCCGACATCCCAAAGGCTAAGACAATCGCGGACGATCTGGAGGATTGAGCCATGGCCAAAGCATCTAAATTCGACGCCGCCGATTATCTCAAATCGCCGCAAGCCATTGCCGACTACCTGAGCGAGGCCTTCGAGACCGGCGATGAAAGTTTTATCGCCGAGGCGCTTGGAACGGTGGCGCGCGCCAAGGGGATGGCCGGCATCGCCAATGAGACCGGTCTTTCCCGGGAGGGCCTTTATCGTTCACTCAGCAGCGAGGGGCGTCCCGAACTGGCTACTGCGATGAAGGTCCTCGACGCGTTCGATATGCAGTTGGTGGTGAAGCCGAAGGAGAAAGATGCGGCGTAAGGTCGTTGTCGCCGGGCGCGCGTCGAGCGTCGAATACTTGTAGGGCGCAATAGCGGAGCGTATTGCGCCGACTGACGGGGAAAAGGCGGATTACGCTTTGCTATCTGCCCTACGCGCTAAGACCATCAACGGTCTCTTTTTTAAACCATCCTGCGTCCCGGGTCTTCCCATCTTCGAGCGTCCGCCTTCGCCCTGACCCGTCTTCGCGCTCTGCGCTTCGGCGGCCAAGCCCCTCATCCGGCCGCGGTGCGCGCGGCCACCCTCTCCCGCAAGCGGAGAGGGTAAGCGCTTCGCCGCGCGCTTGCGTCTCTGCGCCGCCGTCAGGTCGCGCGCTTCAGGCCGTGTTGAACCCTTTGCTGGCTTTCGCCGACCAATTCGTCGACAACATCCCCGCAGCAATGATCGGATCGTCGAGGACACCCATGCCAGGCAATAGGCCACCGCGCGTCCGGCAGGTCAAATTCGTACCCGATACCCGGCCATTGGAAGGGCGCAGCGGCGACCGGCCGCCGCTTCCGGCGATCCTCGCCATCGTCGCCATCACCGCGCTGGCCTGGTCTCCGTTCGCCATCGAGCGCTGGAGCCCGGGCGCCGTCGCCGCACACATTCCTTATGCCAAGAACGATCTGTTCTGGATCGGGCTGATCTTCTTTCCCATGGTCGCGCTCCTCGCCGTCGCCATCGCCAGCAAGCTGATCGAGCTGCGTCAGGCGAAAAACTGGGTGCCCGCCAGCGGCCATATCCTGAGTTCCGGCATCGAGACGCGGCGCCACCAGTTCGAGGGCGAGCCGGAGACGGTGAAGAACGTGCCGGCGGTCAAATACGAGTTCAAGGCCGGCGGCCGCACCGTGGACGGCACGCGCATCGGCATTGGCGACGAAGGCGGCCTCGACATCGAGGCGACGCTCAAGCGCTATCCGGCCGGCGCCGAGGTCACTGTCTATTACGATCCGCGCGATCCGACCAAATGCGTGCTCGAGCGCGACTTTACGCAGGACCTCAAGGACAGCCATCTGAGCAAGCGCGACGTGCTGTCGGGCTGCGTCGGCGGCCTCGCGATGCTCGCCGCGCTCGGCGTCGCGATCTACGGGCTGGCGGCCTACGGGCCGGATTTCGTGCGCGCGCATTTCCCGCGTCTGCATTCGCATGCCGAGATGCCGGTGGCGCTGGTCGGCTTCGGGCTGGTGATGCTGATGTTCTTCTTCGCCGCGCGGCGTGCGGCGAAGCAGGCGGCAACCTGGCCTGTCGTGCGCGGCAAGATCGTCAAGAGCGAGGTCGAGGAATATCAAGAGCGCGACGAGGACAGCGATGGCCGCACCCGGTGGCGCACGGCGTACCGGCCGGCGGTCGAATATGTTTACGTCGCAAACGGGCGCGAGCTTCGCGGCAATCAGATCAGCTACGGCATGAGCGTGAGCGCCGGCAAAGGCTACGCCGAAAAGGTGGCGGCGAAATTCCCCATCGGCGGCAAGATCGACGTGCACTACGATCCGGCCAATCCGTCTAACTCGGCGTTGACCGCCGGCGGCGCCGGCGCGACCTGGATCGGTTTTGTGGCCGCGCTTGCCATCTTCGCGCTGGCCGCAGCGCTGCTCGGGGTTTTCGGCTAGTCAGCGCCGCTTGTTGCTCTTGAAGCCGCCGCGCATACCGGGCTTGCCGAGCTTCGAGCGCGGCGAGTCGGGGCGGCTCGGCGCGGCTTCGTGCCAGTTGACGATGTTGGAGTTTCTGCGGCAATCGGTTGCCACCGCTTCTACTCTGCCGCCATGATCCGCACGCGCGGCTCGATCTTTGGCCAGTCCTTCGCACGTGCATGGCGTAAGTCGTAGGAGGCTTGCAGGTTCATCCAAAGCTCGGGCGTCGTGCCGAAATATTTCGCCAGCCGCAGCGCCATCGGCGCGGTAATGGCCAAGCGACCGTGCACAATGTCGTTAACCCGCGCCGGATTGACGTCGATGTCCCGCGCCAGCCGGTTCTGGCTGATGCCATAGGGCTTCATGAATTCCTCGGCGAGAATTTCGCCGGGCGGGATCGGAGGAAGTCGTTTTGCCTTCGCCATGGCTGTCGTCCTCAATGGTAGTCCACGATCTCGACCAGTTCCGCACCGCCGTCACGCCAAATGAAGCAAATCCGCCACTGATCGTTGATGCGGATCGAATGTTGTCCGCGGCGGTCGCCCTTGAGGGCCTCCAGCCGGTTGCCCGGCGGGTGGTGCAGGTCGCTGAGCGCGCCTGCATTGTCGACCATCAAGAGCTTGCGGCGGGCTTGCCGCTCGATGCCGCGGAACCGCGCCACGTCGTGGTCCTCGAATAACCGCGCGGTGGCTATGTCGCGGAACGAGCGGATCATGATGGGAAGCTATTCTATTTGACAGAATAGCACAAGGAGGCCGCCAAAGAACTAGCGCTTCCGGTTGCTCTTAAACCCACCCCTTTGCCCCGGCTTACCCATCTTACTGCGCGGCGAATCCGGCCGGCTTGGCGCGGCTTCGTGCCAGTTGCCGATGCCCATTTCATCGAGGTGGGGTTTGTGCGGGCGGCTCGCCGGGTCGCTCGGCTTTTTACCCCCACCCCGCGCGGCTGCGCCGCGCGACCCTCCCCGCAAGGGGGAGGGTGAAGAAGATGCCGCTTCGCCGTCGGGTCGTCGAGCACCGCCAGCTCGGTCTGCTTCAGCCGCTTGATCTCGTCGCGCAGGCGCGCGGCCTTCTTCGAAGTCGAGATCGCTCGGCGGCCTCGCGCATGCGCGTCTCCAGATCGGCCACCACGGCTTCCAGATTGTGGCCGATGGTGGCGGCGTCGGCGAACTCGCCGCTGCCGTCCCGCCGTGCCGATCAGCACGTGGTCGCGTTCGTAGACGCTGTTCATGATGTCGTGGATCGAGGTCTTGATGCTCTCCGGCGTGATGCCGTTGGCGGTGTTGTACTCGACCTGCTTCTCGCGCCGGCGGCCGGTCTCGTCCATGGCGCGCTGCATGGAGCCGGTGACCTGGTCGGCATAGAGCAGCACCTGGCCATCGACATTGCGCGCGGCGCGGCCGATGGTCTGCACCAGCGAGGTCTCGCTGCGCAGGAAGCCTTCCTTGTCGGCGTCGAGAATGGCGACCAGCGCGCATTCGGGAATGTCGAGGCCCTCGCGCAACAGGTTGATGCCGACCAGCGCGTCGAAGGCGCCGAGACGCAGATCGCGGATGATCTCGATGCGCTCCAGCGTGTCGATGTCGCAGTGCATGTACCGCACACGGATGCCCTGCTCGTGCAGGTATTCGGTGAGGTCCTCGGCCATGCGCTTGGTCAGCACGGTGATGAGCGAGCGGTAACCTTTAAGCGCGACCTGCCGCACCTCGCCGACCAGGTCGTCGACCTGCGTGCGGGCCGGACGCACTTCGACCGGCGGATCGATCAGGCCGGTGGGGCGGATCACCTGCTCGACGAAGACGCCGCCGCTCTCCTCCAGCTCCCAGTCGCCGGGCGTGGCCGAGACCGCGAGCGTCTGCGGGCGCATGGCGTCCCATTCCTCGAAGCGCAGCGGCCGGTTGTCCATGCAGGAGGGCAGGCGGAAGCCGTATTCGGCCAGCGTCGCCTTGCGGCGGAAGTCGCCGCGGTACATGCCGCCGAGCTGCGGGATGGTGACGTGGCTCTCGTCGACGAACACCAGCGCGTTGTCGGGCACGTATTCGAACAGAGTCGGCGGCGGCTCGCCCGGCTTGCGGCCGGTCAGGTAGCGCGAATAGTTCTCGATGCCGGCGCAGGCTCCGGTCGCCTCCATCATTTCGAGATCGAAGGTGGTGCGCTGCTCCAGCCGCTGCGCTTCCAACAGGCGGCCGGCGGCGTTGAGCTGGTCGAGGCGCTGGCGCAGCTCGGCTTGATCGAGGCATGGCCTGGATCAGCGTCGGGCGCGGCGTCACATAGTGCGAATTGGCGTAGACCTTGACGAATTCCAGTTCGTCGGTCTTCTGCCCGGTGAGCGGATCGAGCTCCTCGATCTTCTCGATCTCGTCGCCGAACAGATGGATGCGCCAGGCGCGGTCTTCATAGTGCGCCGGAAACAGGTCGAGGGTGTCGCCGCGCACGCGGAAGGTGCCGCGCGAGAAATCGTGCTGGGTGCGCTTGTATTGCAGCGCCACCAGGTCGGCGATGAGCTGGCGCTGGTCGATGCGGCCGCCCTGCTTGAGCGTGAAGGTCATGGCGGAGTAGGTCTCCACCGAGCCGATACCGTAGATGCAGGACACCGAGGCGACGATGATGACGTCGTCGCGTTCGAGCAGCGCGCGCGTCGCCGAATGGCGCATGCGGTCGATCTGCTCGTTGATGGAGCTTTCCTTCTCGATATAGGTGTCGGTGCGCGGGACGTAGGCTTCCGGCTGGTAGTAATCGTAATAGCTGACGAAATACTCGACCGCGTTGTCGGGAAAGAACGACTTGAACTCGCCGTAGAGCTGGGCCGCCAGCGTCTTGTTGGGCGCCAGGATGAGCGCGGGGCGCTGCGTCGCCTCGATCACCTTGGCCATGGTGAAGGTCTTGCCCGAGCCGGTGACGCCGAGCAGCACCTGCGTGTTGTCGTTGCGCTTGACGCCCTCGACCAGCTCCTTGATCGCCTGCGGCTGGTCGCCCTTGGGCTCGAAGTCGGTGACGATCTTGAGCGGCACGCCGCCTTCGGATTTCTCCGGCCGCGGCGGGCGATGCGGCGTCCACACCTTGCCGGCTTCGGCCTCGGCGCGGAATTCGGCGCGGCCCTCGCGCAGCAATTTCTCCAGCGACTGCTGGCTGGCCAGCACGCCGAAACCGCTGATGCCGCCGCCTTGCGTCGGCAGGTCGGCGCGCGGCAGGCGGTATTTGGGATCGGCTTTTGCCGATGGCTTTGCTTCTTGCTCGGCGCGCTCCCTCGCCCCATGCACTGACTGCTCCCTCCCCCCTTGTGGGGGAGGGTTAGGGAGGGGGGTATCTTGACCGGAGCCGCTCTCGCTTGCATCACCCCCACCCCTATCCCCTCCCCACAAGGGGGAGGGGGACTCTGCATCATCCGGATCGAGCCCCAGCTCCTTCGCCAGCGCCGGATCCATCCCGGTCACCGGCGGCGGCGAATAGCCCCGTTGCGGCGCTTCGCCGAAACCTTTTTGCGACGATTGGGTCGATTTGCGCGCGGTGTGCGACTGCGAGTAGTCCTGCCGCCGGTCCCAGGAATTGTCCGGCGGCGGCTGCAGCCCACTTTTCTCTGTCATTCCGGGACGCGCCGAAGGCGCGGACCCTGAATCCAGAGGCTCGCTCGTTGCTTGTTCCTGGATTCCGGGCTCGCGGGCTTCGCCCGCGCCCCGGAATGACGCAGAATGTGCACCCGTCTGCGAGCCAATGCCCGCCGTGCCCTTGCCGATGCCCGGATTGAGCAATTCGGCCAGCGCGTCCGGGGTCGGCGGGCTGTCCGGACGCGCGGCCTTGGCCCGGGTCGGCCGCGCCGGGTTCCTTTTATTTGAACTTTTTGGCTTGTCCGGGGATTTTCCCATTAGATCGAATATGGGGCGAGTCCGGATGCGAGGAAAGTCCCGAAACGGCGCCGATCCGGTTTGATCAGGCGCAAAACCGCCGCTGTCGCGGCATGCGAGCTTTGCAACAAAGGAGTACCCCGGCCATGACCGCAGCAGACGACAATCCGCCGAGCGACGGCTTGGCCGCCGCCGCGGCCCGCATCGTCGAGGAGCTTCAACGGGCCAAGGACAATCTGTCGCGCTCGGCCTCGGATGCCGGTGGCGAACTGGGCGACGAGATGCGCCGCCTGCAGGACGACCTTGCCGCCATCCAGCGCACGCTCGCCGGCTTCGGCTACGAGGCGCGGGCGGAAGCCGCCGGCGCCGCCTCGCGCATGGGCGCTGCGGCCTCCGACGCCGCCCACGATTTCGCCGACAGCGCCAGGCAGCAGGCGCACTCCGCGATGGGCGACTTCGAGGACTTCGCCCGCAACAACCCGCGCGCCGTGCTCGGCGCCGCGCTCGGGCTCGGCGTCGTGCTCGGCCTGCTGCTGCGGAGGCATTGATGCTGGGCGCGGTGATCAACGCGGTGGCGGGCCTCATCAAGATGAAGCTCGACATCGCAGGCCGCGTCCGCGCCATGGCGGTGACGACGGTGCTGATGCTGCTGGCGCTGCTGCTGCTGCTGGTGGCGTTGGGCTTCGGGCTGGCGCTGCTGTACGTGTGGCTGCAGGTGCTGCTCGGCACAATATTTGCGCTCGCCATCATCGCCGCCGCCTGCCTGCTGCTGGCGCTGATCCTGTTCGCGATCGCCGCCTGGCGGGCGAAGTCCGGCCGCAAACCGGCCCGTCATGCGCCACCGCCCCCGCCGCACGCGGAGGGCGCGACCGGGAATGCCACCACCGACCGCATGATCGAGGAGGCAATCGCCAGCATGCAGCAGGGCTCGCGCGAGTCGATGCTGGCCGCGCTGTCGCTCGCCGTGGTGACGGGAATTATTTTGGGGAGGAAGGTGTAGCGGGGGGCGTCAGCAGCGACAGCCTCGCCTCACGGTCATTGCCGGGCTTGACCCGGCAATCCATGATGCTTCTCCATGATGGCGGGCTATTGGGTTTATATCCTAACCAACAAGCCGCGCGGGACGCTCTATGTCGGCGTCACGAACGACCTCGTGCGCCGAATCTACGAACATCGCGAGGGCTTCGTGAAAGGGTTCACCCGGCGTTACAATCTCAAGATGCTCGTTTATTTCGAGCGTTACGACACGCCGGCCGCGGCAATCCAGCGCGAGAAGAACATCAAGCACTGGTCGCGACTTTGGAAGCTGCAACTCGTTGAGTCACTTAATCCGCATGGCGCGATCTCTATAACGACATCGTGCGCTGACATTCATCATGGATTGCCGGGTCAAGCCCGGCAATGACCAGTGGAGAGCCCGAGGGGGGCGATGCTCTATCCAATCCTCAAATTTCTGCACGTGCTGGGCGCCATCGTGCTGCTCGGCACGGGTGTCGGCATCGCCTTTTTCATGTTGATGGCCCATCGCAGCGGCGATGTCGGCCACATCTATCGCACCGCCAGGACCGTCGTGCTGGCGGATTTCCTGTTCACCGCAACGGCGGTCGTCGCGCAGCCGGTCACCGGTGTGCTGCTTGCGCGCGAAACCGGCGTGCCGCTGACCGGCGGCTGGCTGTTGCTCGCCTATGCGCTTTACGTCGCCGCCGGCCTGTTCTGGCTGCCGGTGGTGTGGATGCAGATGCGCATGCGCGACCTCGCCGCAGCGGCGGTTAGCCGCGACGCCCCGCTGGGCGCGGACTACCACCGGCTGTTCCGGCTATGGTTTCTGTTCGGCTTTCCCGGCTTCGGCGCGGTCATCGCCATTCTCTGGCTGATGATCGACAAGCCGGGCCTTTGAACGGCGTCCGTCATGACCGCCTCCAGTCGCATCCTGGTGCTCGGCGCGGCCGGGCTCATCGGCGAGTTCGTCGCCCACGGCCTCTTGCGCCGCGGCTTTCCGGTGATCGCCGCCGCGCGCCGCTTCACGCCGGCGCAGCGCGATGCCTTCGGTGTGCATACGCGCGAAACCCCGATTGCCGGTCTCGACGTGCCAACTCTTGCGCGGCTCGTGCAGGAAAGCGACGTGGTGGTCAATTGCCTGGGGGTGCTGCAGGACTCCACCGCCGACAGCACGCAGGACATCCACACGAAATTCGTCGAGCGTTTGCTCGCTGCGTTGCGTGCCGTCGGGCGGCCCGTCCTGTTCGTGCATCTGTCGATGCCGGGCACGGCGGCCGACGACCCGACTGCCTTCAGCCGGACCAAGCGGGCGGCCGAGCGGGCAATCGCGGAGTCCGGGGTGGCGCATGCGATCTTGCGTCCGGGCTTCGTGTGGGCGCCGCGCGCCTACGGCGGCAGCGCCATGTTGCGCGCCCTGGCGGCGTTGCCGGTGGCGTTACCGCGCGCGCTCGCCAATCGGCCGCTGGCAGTTGTCGCCGCCGAAGACATTGCCGAGACGGTTGCCGTGCTGGCGCAGCGGCCGTCCGATCGGCAGGCGGTGACCTGGGAACTGATGCATCCGGACGAACCCACCCTGGGTGCGGTGGTGACGCGTTTGCGCGCCTGGCTGGGCATTCGCTCGCCGTGGTCGATTCCGTTGCCGAGGATGCTGCTCAAGCTCGGGGCCTGGGCCGGCGATCTGTGCGGTTGGCTCGGCTGGCGGCCGCCCATCCGCTCGACGGCGCTCGCCGAGCTGCTGCGTGGCGTGACCGGCGATCCACGGAGTTGGACGGAAGCAACCGGCATCACGCCGCGCTCGCTTGACGACGTGCTGCGGGCGCGGCCCGCGACCGTGCAGGAGAAATGGTTCGCGCGGCTCTATGCGCTCAAGGCATTGATCGTTGGCATCCTCGTCGTGTTCTGGTGCGCGTCGGCTCTGATCGCGCTGACTGTCGCCTATCCCGCCGCAGTGGCGATCCTGACCGCGCACGGCATTGCACCGGAACCGGCGCACGCCATGACGATCGTCAGTAGCCTCATCGATTTCGCGGTGGGCATTGCGATCGCTTTCCGCCGCACCAGCCGCTATGGGCTCGTCGCCGGCATCGTGGTGTCGCTGTCTTATATGCTCGGCGCGGCGGTGCTGACGCCGGATCTCTGGGCCGAGCCGCTTGGCGCGCTGGTCAAGACCTTTCCGGCGATCGTGCTGATGCTGGTTGCGCTGGCGATCGCGGATGACAGGTAGATACGTCATGGGTGAGGTGCCGGCAAATCTCGGCCAGCAAGGCGGCCAAGGGCTCGTGCTCTATGATGGCGTTTGCGTCTTGTGTTCCGCCTGGTTCCGTTTTGTCGCCGCTCGCGACACCGAGCGGCGATTCCTCTTCACGGCGATCCAGTCGGAGTACGGGCGCGCGTTGGCGCTCAAGCTCGGGATCGATCCGGACGAGCCGGAGACCAATGCCGTGCTGCTCGACGGCAAGGTCCACTTGCGTTCGGGTTCTGCGCTCGCGGTATTGGCCGTGCTGCCGAACTGGCGATGGACGCAGGCATTTCTCGCCATCCCCAAGCCGCTGCGCGACCGCGTCTATCGATTGATTGCGCGCAACCGCTACCGGCTGTTGGGCAAGCGCACCGCCTGCGATCTGGGCGGCGCGCAATATGCGGACCGGGTCATCGGCTGACTCGGCGCCGCCGCGTCAAGGCTGAGATGGTACGTATCCCGGGCGCAGCGCAGCACAAAGTGGTACGCTGCGGAACCGGGACCCCGGTTGAAAAGAAAGCTGGGCCCCGGATCAGCGGTGCATCACTTCGCTGACGCTTCGTGCTGCACTGCATCCGGGACAAGCGCGTTACGCCGCTTTCGCCCACAGTTGCGCCGAGGCCCGCCTTGCACCTTCGGCCAGCGACTGAAGTTTCATCCACACGATCTTGGTGTCGACCTGCACGCGGCCGGCAAAGGTGCCGAAGCCGCAGTCGACGCCGGCGATGACGTTCTCGCGCCCGACCACGTTGGCGAAGTTCAGGATGCGGTCCGCGACCACTTCCGGGTGCTCCACCGTGTTGACGGTGGAATCGATTACGCCCGGGATGATAATCTTGCCGTCGGGCAGTTTGACGTCGCGCCAGATCTTCCATTCGTGCTCGTGGCGGCCGTTGGCGGAGGGAAACGACACTGCCTGCGGCTTGCCTGACAAGATGATGTCGACAATGTCCTTGAGCTCCACGTCGTGGTGGCGCGGCGCCATGGTCGAGCCCCAGCACACATGCATGCGCATGCGGTCGGCCGGCAGGTCGCGCACCGCGTGGTTGAGCGCGGCGACGTTGACCGAGATGATCTTGCGGTACTCGGAAAGCGGGATGTCGAGGTAGGTGGTGTGGCGCAGCATGGCGAGGTCGGGGCAGTCGAGCTGCAGGATGAGCCCGGCCTCGACGATCGCCGTGTATTCGCGCCGCATGACGTCGGCGAGGGCGTAGATGTATTCCTCGTCGCTCTTGTAATAATTGTTCTTGAGATAACGCGCGATCTGTCCGGGCGAGGGCGAGGTCATGAAGAAGTCCTCGCATTTGGCGCCCTGCATCGCGTCCTTGGCGAGATCGATGTCGGCCTGCGCGGCCGGCCAGTCCTTCCAGTCGACCGGGCCGGAACAGGCCGGCCGATACTGGAACGGCGAGGCGAACGGCTTGAGCAGTTCGGCGAGCTCGGGGAACTCCTCGTCGCCGGCGCCCAGCGGCGGCGTGGTCTTGCCGTCGAAGCCGGTGAGGCGGCGCATCACGTGCACGGTGTAGTCGGTGCGGCCCTGCTCGCCGTCATTGATGACGTCGATCCCGCATTCGATCTGATGGCGCACGCGATCGGCGACCGCTTCGCGCACCGCCCCCTGCAGCTCCGCTTTCTGGGCGCCAGGGTTCTTTTCCTCGGCAAGCAGCAGGTCGACCACCTCCTTGGTGCGCGGCAGGCTGCCGGTGTGGGTGGTGAGGATGTGGTTGGTGCTGCGTTTCATTTCCGAATTCCCTAGAGTAGTTGGCGTCGTTCGACACTCTTCTTAGACGTTAGAAGCCGCTCATCACCTCGTTCACGTGCTCGACTTCCGGCGGCGCGGCGAAGAAGGGGGCGACCAGTTCACGCCATTTCTGGAAGTCGTCCGAACCACGGAAGCCGACCGTGTGGTCCTCCAGCGTTGTCCACTTGATGAACAGCCGGTAGCGCGAGGGCTTTTCATGCGAGCGCTGCAGCGTGACGCCCTCGCAGCCTTTGGCGCGCTTGAAGAGCGCCACGGCTTTGGCGACGCCGGCTTCGAATTCGGCTTCCTTGCCAAGCGTGACGTCGATCTGAGCGATTTCGAGAATCATGAGATGGGGCTTTCAGAAGGAGGGCGCGGCGAGATGAGCACGGCATTATGGTCCGCGCGCGCCGGCATGAAAAGGGCGGGAGGCTGCCCACCGTACACGCGTTTCGCGCGCGCTCGGGCTCAGGCAATGAGAAAACGCGTCAGTTGTTGCCGCAGCGGCTGACGTGGTGGAAGTGGAACTCGAGAATTTCGCCGCGCGCGATGCGCTCTTTCGCGTCGGCGGTGCTGCTCATCAACGAGGAGTCGTTGGCGAGGCTCGCCATCAGCGAGAGCGTCGATGGCGGAAAATCGCTGCCTTGAATCGCGCCGGTGCCGTGCACGTCCGCCATGGCGACGCGCACCTTGCGATCTTCGGCCGTGCCGAACGCCTTCTGGGCATGGTCGAGCTGCGACGAGGTGGCGTTGCTGCAGGTATTGGTGGCGACGCAGGGCGCGAGCTTGAGCCAGGCCTGGGCGTAGTCGGTGGCGGCCTGCACGTAGCGGAACTTGTTGCCGGTGTCGCAGGGGTCCTTGATCATGTCCGTGGCGGCGTCGAGCACGGACTGCCGCAGCGCGGCGCGCTCGGCGTCATCGTCATCGTCCGCGGGCGTCGCGGCCGCCACCTCGGCGCGCGAGCCGTCGGTGGCGACGCGATGAAAGCTCGGCAACGCGCTGCGGCCCGGCTGCACGTACCAGCGCACGCCGAAGAAGCTCGCCGCGCCAAGTGCCAAGGCCAATACGAGAAAGCGCAGGTTGTCCATGCCGCATCGCCTTAAAGTGCGTGGCGGACCATAGGCATGGCGCGCTAAGGTCGTGTGAAGGAATGGCGCCGGGCGTGTCGTCTTCGGCGTAGCGTTAGCGCGCGGTTAAGGCGAGCGCTAAAAGGCGCGCATCCTGCGCAGAGCCCAGTAGCTGACCGCGGCGGAGCCCAGGGCCACCAACAGCGCCAGCCAGGTGCCGGCATGGGTGTGCTGGAACGGCAGGTCCTCGGTGTTCATGCCGAAGAAGCCGGTGATAAACGTCGGCGGCAGCAGGCAGGCGGTCAGGATCGAGAGGGTGAACAGCCGCCGGTTGGTGATGTCGGTCATGCGGGCGGCCATCTCGTCGAGCAGCAGCCGCGCGCGCTCGTGCAGCGAGGCCATCTCGTGGTCGATGGCGTCGAGCTTCTGCGCCAGCGTGCCAATGGCTTCGCCGACGGCGGCGTTGTCGGCGGCAACGCGCGCCTCGACCCGATGGAACAGGCCGCGCAACTGCGCGAGCTGGCGATGGATGCGTACCGATTGCAGGCGCACGCGGCCGATGCGGTGGCGCTCGTCGGCCGGCTCCTCGTGCAACACGTGATCCTCGACGCTGTCGAGCTCGTTGCCGAGGCGCTCGGCCATGCCGGCGATGGCGTCGGCAAACTGGTCGACCAGCGCGTCGAGCAGGTCGACCGCGCGCGGAAAGCGCTTGCCGGAATCGATGGCGCGGTGGATCAGCTCGACCGAATGCACCGGCCGCTGGCGGGCGGTGATGAACAGCCGCTCGCGCATGGCAAAGCGCAGGCGCACCAGTTCCTCGCCCGGCTGGCCGAATTGCTGCTGCAGGTCGGGCAGCACGCCGATGATTTCGCCGCCCAGGCTGTCGAGCCGCAGATGTTGTTCGGCGCTCGCCAGCAGTTCGCGCGCCAGGTCCGAGACCGGCGCGTGCTGAGCGATCCAGGCCCGGCAGCGCATGTCGGCGAGGCCGAGATGCACCCAGATCCAGCCGGTGCCGGGCGCGGTTAGCGCCGCGTCGATCGCGTCGTTCGGGATCGGCGTCGCCGTGCCGTCGCGGGCGAAATGATAGGCCCAGATGATGCCGCTCGCGGGGGTGACGGAGGGCAGGTCAACGGCGGGCATGGCGGCATCCTCTCGCTTGCGTGAACAAGCGAGGGAGTGCGCCGCCGTGTGACAGGACGATGACAGTCCCGGGCGCGGTGCACCGTGTCGGCCGTGCTCCGCGGGCCCCGGGAACGCCGGTCAAGCCGCGGCGAATTTGCCGCGGCCGAAATAGCGGTCCTTGTTGTCGTCGGTGGCGGTGTCGCGCACCGACTTGATCTGGGCGATCTTGGCGTAGGCGCGCTTGACCGCATCGCGACCGGCGATCTTGTCGACCCAGGCCTTCACATGCGGACGTTTCGATATCTCGATGGCAAGGAAGTCGGTGTTGCGCAGCCAGGGGAAGGCGGCGATGTCGGCGATGGTGTATTCGTCACCGGCGACGTAGGCGTTGTTGGCCAGGCGCTGGTCGTAGACGTCGAACAGCTTGTTGGCGACGGCGCGGTAGCGCGCGATGCCGTAGTCGCTGCCAGCGGGCGCGAACTTGCTGAAGTGCACGTGCTGGCCGCACATCGGGCCGAGATTCGCCATCTGCACCATCAGCCACTGCATGACCTCGTAGCGCTTGAGCGGCTCGTGCGGGATGAACTTGCCGGTCTTCTCGGCGAGATAGATGAGGATCGCGCCGGACTCGATCACGGTATAGGGCGAGCCGCCGGGCCCCTCACTGTCGACGATAGCGGGGATCTTCTGCAGTGGGTTGATCTTGGTGAATTCCGGCGTGAACTGGTCGCCGTTCCAGACGTCTACGAAATGCTCCTGGTAGGGCAGCCTGCATTCCTCGAGCATGATGAATATCTTTTGTACGTTCGGGCTGGTCAGTGCGTAAAAATCGATCATGGGGCGTCTCTTTCGAACGGAACCGCAGGAAACGCGGGCCGCCCTCTATAGACGAAGAGGGCGCCCTCTGTCGCGGGCGCTCACGCAGTGTTGAGGGGTGGGCGGCTCAGTGCACCCGCACGTCGACACAACTGTCGCGCATCTGCCTTTGCTTGTGGGCGGACAGGGCCGAGAAGAAGCGCAGGCCGGTCAGTTGTTCGACGGTCGACAGCCCGACGCGGTGGGCCTCGATATAGTCGCGGGCGCGTTCGTAGCGTCCGGTATGGCTTTCGTTCTGCAGCAGCACGGCGAAGGCATTGCCCATGTCCGGGTCGTAGACGATCTTGAACATGGCCGCCGGCACCGACACGCCGGTCGTGCATTTGGCGTTCGGGTGGCCGTCGGCGGTCGCCAGGCAGATCGCCACCGGCTTGACGACCGGCAAGGTCATCTTGGTGTCGCAGATCTGGTCGTCGATCTTCATCGGCTTGGCCTGCTGCCAGACCGAACCGGTGATGACGTAGAGCACCGGGTGATTGTCGCCGATCAGCTTGCGCACCTGCCCTTCGAATGAGGCCCATATGCTGCGGTTGAAGCCGGCGCCGACCTGGGGAACGACGTTGGAAAAGAAGAAGGTGTCGTCGAGGAATTTCTGGTTGCCGGCGAAATCGGCCGCCGGTGCGTTGTGGCCGCGGTCGAACGGCTGATTGCCCTTGTAATCGGCGCGTTGGGCGCGGGCCGACTCCGGCAACGCCTCGTCCGGATCGAAGTCCTTGTTGCCGCGCTTGGCCTTGCCTTCGGTCAACGCGGGTGTCAGGCGCTCGATCACCCAGTTGGGCGCCTTGCGGCTGTCGTTGTGGCCGGTGATGTAGCCGAGATGACAGACGGTGGTGACCGGCTCGGCTTCGTTGCCGACATCCTCCGGCAAGCCGATGGCCTGCCAGATCGCGGCGCAGGTTTCCGGATCGGTCGCATTTTGATTCTGGCCGTAGGCCACCAAAGGCGCGACGGCAAAGGCAGCGACGGTCAGCGCGATGGCGCAAGCGGTACGGTGTGACATGGCTTCACCTCTCGCAGGGCGCGGGCGCTCGCGTCAGAGCCGGCTTTCGATGGATGAAGTTTGTCTTCTTCTTCGGGCTCACGCCCTTCGACACCACATAGGTGCCGCCGCTAATGCCGAGCAGCCACAAGACGTTCTGCGGAATGGTGACGAAGGTGCCGGCCTCGATGGACAGCATGAGGAACAGCCCGGCGATCACGAAGGTGAAGATCAGGAACTGAAGGCGCGACAGGCTCGCCTTCGAGCTCTGCACCGAGCCGTCGGTCGGTATTTCGGCGAGCAAGCCCTGCAGGCTGATGTCGCCGGTGTAGATCTTCCACAGCACGACGAAGGCGAACAGCAGCAGGATCAGGCTGATGATGGCGAAGCTGATCGTGGCGATGATGTCGGGAGTCATGGACGGCCTCCTGTCATGGGGTGCTCACGGCATGCGTGCGATCTTGCCGGCGAGATAGACGCCGTTGCCGCCGGTCAGCAGCATGAGCAGATTGTTGGGAAGGTCCGGGAGCGAAGCGGGATTGCCGACGCTTAGATCGGCGTGCAGGGCCGTGAAGACATAGCCGATGATCACCAGCGGAAACACGGCCATCGAAAGGGCGCGCTCGGGCGCCACCGTGCTTTCGCCGCGCTTGGTCTCGAGAAAGCCACTGCTGTGGGTCTCGCCCTGCAACATGCGGCCGATAAGGATGGCCACAAACAGTGCCATCCAGATGAGCAGGCCGGCCTCCAGTATCTGCACGACCAGACGCATCGCGTTGCCCCCAACCCAAGCGGTGGCATTCTACTAAATGCTCTTATAGATTGTTAATAGCTGATATACCCGCCTTACGTGTCATTAGAGAAATGGGGTTGTAGGCCTGGGCTGCGGCGCGGGTTCAGACCGGCCGCGCGGCCTCGCCCGCTGCTTTGCGCAGGCAAGCGGGGCAAAGGCAGCCTTCCGCCACCGCGGCCGCATCGAGCGGCAGGCGGAATGTCTCGTCGGCGCACCAGCAGCCGCCGTTGGGGCGGCATTCGAAGGCGGCGCCGCAACGCGGGCAGGTGAGACGGCGAGGATCAGGTACTGCGGTCATGGCGGCCCGGTTGGATAAAGCCGTCACATAGCAGAGTCGAATCGCCATTATGGCAAGCGCCATGTTGCCCGGCCCCCTCATCGACATCGCCGGTGCCGTCGGCGCCACGCTCACCACGGTCTGCTGGTTGCCGCAGGCGCTGAAGGTGGTGCGCGAGAAGGAAACGCGCGCACTGTCGCTGCCGGGCACGGCGGCGTTCACCTTCGGTATCGCGCTCTGGCTCATCTACGGGCTTGCGCTCGGCGACTGGCCGCTGATCGGTTCCAGCGCGGTGACGCTGGCGCTGATGGCGCCCATCCTCGCGCTGAAGCTGCGCTACGGCTGAGCGAGTCTTCGCTAAGCGTTTCATTCCACTGACGAAAAAAATTCGTGGGCCGCGGCGGTGAACGCATCGGCGCCGCGCTGCGACGCATGAGCGGTAGGACCCGCTTGGGCCTACCCGCTGCGCGCGGCGGATCAACACGTGCCGTCGACCAGACGGCCACGGCCCCTGCGCCACGCAAAGCTTCGCCTCAAGGGCAAGCCGACCGGTGCGACGCAGCTTCGACGCAACCACCGTTCCAAAGGAGCCGTATCATGTCACGACTACCACGGCTCGGACTGGCCATTGCCCTTGTCGCATTCATGGGCCTCGGCTTTACCCGAGCGAACGCGCAAGACACCGGCCTGGCACGCGGCGACGCCGCCGTGACCGGGTTTTCGGGCATCAGGCCGTTGGATACATCACCCCCCGACGGCGCCGATCCGCTCGATTATTTCTTCATCGATCTGCAAGGGCCGTCCGCCGAAATTCTATCGTTGTCGGCGCTCGGCTCGGGCCCGAACGGCCAGCTTGCGCCGGCACCGGTCAAACGGCAGATCACCGCCGGCCAAGTTGGCCAGGTGTTCGGCGTCGCGCTCGATGATGGGCTCGGCCATGACGTGCCCAACATTTATCTCGGCGCCACCTCGGCCTACGGCATTCAGATCGTCGGCCCCGGCAGCGACGGCCAACCCGTCCGCCTGAAGACCGGTGCGCCCGGTGCCACGTTCATGGCCGGACAGTTCGGGCCCGCACCCGACGGCACGCCCGGCACGATCTGGCGCGTCGACGGCAAGACCGGCGACGTTTCGCCGTTCGCCGCTCTACCCGGCAACAGCGGACCCGGCATCGGCGCGATCGCGTTCGACAAGCGCACGCACGAGTTCTTCGCGTCCGATCTCGACGACGGCCTGATCTATCGCATCTCGCAGGATGGCCACGTGCTCGACAATTTCGATCACGGCGTCAACGGCCGGCCGGCCAACGGTCAGCCGGCGCTTGCCGACGATGGCAAGGCGATGGACATCGCCAATCCGTCATTCGACAGCCAGAACCCGGCGACCTGGGGCTACACCCAGAAAGACCGCATGGTCTGGGGCGTGGCCGTCCAGGACGACCGCGTGTACTACGCGGTTGCCGGCGGCCTGCAGGTCTGGTCGATCGGCATCAACAGCGACGGCACCTTCGCCGGTGACGCGCGCTGGGAGCTCGACGCCAAGGCGCTGCCCGGCGACGGCCCGATCACCAACATCGTGTTCGACGGCGAGGGGCGCATGATCCTGGCGCAACGCGGCGAGTCGCGCGGCGCTTACGATTATTCCGTCTTCGCCGAGCCCGGAAAATCTTCGGTCGTGCGCTATCACCGCGAGACGCCCGACGATCCCACCACGCCGAGCGTGTGGGCGCCGGATGCTGACGAATACGCCATCGGCATGCGGCCGGAATACCGCCACGCCGACGGCGGCATTGCGCTTGGCTACAAGCACGATCCGGAAACCGGCGCGCTGGTGCCCGGCAGCTGTAACGCCATGCTGTGGTCGACCGGCAGCCGTCTGCGCTCGAGCGAGAATCCGGACGCCGTCGACGACGGCACCGGCGCGCCCGACGTGCACGGCCTGCAGGGCAACGATGCCGGCCTGGTGCGTCCGCAGAACGTGCCGCCGGCACAGGCTTACTACGTCGACTATGACGGTCTGTTCGGCGACGCCGAGAAGTCCGGCCACATGGGCGACGTTGCCATCTGGCAGCCTTGCACCGGCGAGGGTTTCGAGATGCGCGGCGAACAGCTTCCCGGCTTCTACGAGGCCAGCGGCACCGTGGTCATCGATTTTCCGGATCCACGCTGGCATCGTCACACCAATCTGCAACTCCGCAAGCGCGCAATCCGTCATTGCGTCATGCGGGGTGCCGGTTGGGATTGCCGGTTCTCGGTCAGTATCCGCAACACTGGACCGAATCTGTATTTCGGCCCGCTGGTCTTCAGTGACCACATGGCCGGACTGCCTGCCGGTTCGCTGGTGGGCTTTGCGCCGCCGCAGTGGACCTGCGGAGGGACATTGGGCAACTACCATTGCTCGCGTCCGTGGGTTTTTCTGCCGGTCGGTGCCAGCACCCATGTGATCATCAGGGTGTGGATTCCGAGCAGCGCCCTAAAGCCCGGTCACTGCCGCGTGCGCAACGTCGCGCACATCGTGAAGGCCCACGGTGGGTCGGTGTGGAACACCAATCCGGCGGACGATACCGACAGTGCGACCGCGGTCATTCCTGCGAAGGAATGTCACCGGCCGCCACAGCGGACCAACCTGGTCATCAGGAAGGTCAGCCAGGGCTGCACGTTGACCGGCCGGGATAACGCGACTTGCGACTATCGCGTGACCGTGATCAACGCGGGCCCCGGTGTCTACCATGACATGCTCAAGGTCTTCGACCAGCCGCCGGCTGGCACGACCACGACGTTCACCGGCGCGGCGTGTCCGCCGTCCGGCTCGGGCTACATGTGCACCTTCCCCATGGTGAATATGGGAGCACCCGTGTCGTTCTACGCACACGTCAAGGTGCCGGCCGATGTTGCCCGCCAGTTGGGGTGCGACATCAAGAATACGGCCAAGATCGTCTATGCGCCGGGTGGTTCGCCTGAGAACACCAATCAGGCCGACGACAGTTCCTCGGCGACGGGCGTCGTGCCCAAGCTTTGCGTGCCGCCGCCGGTGCCGATCGTACATTGTCCGGCCGGTTACGACGTCGTGGATGGTGCTTGCCATCAAAGGCGGCGCCAACGCGAGCAGCATTGTCCCGAAGACACGATCGGCGAGTGGCCGCACTGCCATCGGGTCGTGCCGCCGCAGCATCCGTGCCCGGACGGCATGCGCCGGCGCGGTGACCGCTGCGTGCCGGTCGTGCATTCGTGCCCGGAAGGGACGCGTCGACGTGGTGACCACTGCATACCGGTCGTGCGTCCGTGCCCGGAAGGGACGCGCCGGCGCGGTCGCCACTGCGTGCCGGTCGTGCATCCGTGCCCGGATGGCATGCGTCGGCGTGGTGACCACTGCGTACCGGTCGTGCGTCCGTGCCCGGAAGGAACGCACCGGCGCGGTCATCGTTGTGTGCCGATCGTGCGACACCATTGCCCGGAGGGCACCGCCGGCCGTTGGCCGCATTGCCGGCGCATCGGCCATCCGCAACGCGAACATCCGCTGCGTCGTCCGCAGCGCCATCGCCCGCAGGTGATGTTCAGGCACGGGCGCAGCTTCGAGTCGCACCGGCGGTGAATCGAGAACTGCGCCGCGCGGCAACGCGCGGCGCAAATCACGGCAAGAGGCGCGCCGCCCGGTGCGCCTCTTTGCGTGCGGCCGGGCGGCGCTCGAGGCGCGGGCGGAACTCAGGCGCGGGGAAAAAGTTGACGGGAAAGGCGCAAAAATACGCGGTCCCGGAAAGGCAGGGGAAAGCCGCGCCGGGACCGCCAAAAGGGACTTACGCATTTGACGCAACAGGTACTGATCAATCCCGTTAGCGCAATGCTGTGACTCCGGCATGACACCCGCGCCCGGCGACCGCGGAATGTGCTAGGCTCGATTTTCACGCAAGGCGAACCCCGTCAGTCCCGCATGCCCGACATCACCAGCGCGATCGCCGTGGCGATCTTCGCCGCGACCTATGTGATCGTCGCGCTCGGCAAGATCCCAGTCTACCGCATCGACCGCGCCGGCGCTGCGCTGCTCGGCGGCAGCCTGATGGTGGCGGCCGGCGTGCTGACGCTCGATGAGGCCTATCGCGCGGTCGATCTCAACACCATCACGCTGTTGCTCGGCATGATGATCGTGGTGGCGAACCTGCGGGTGTCGGGCTTCTTCCGCATCGTCAATGGCTGGATCGCCGCCCATGTGCGCCATCCGCTCGGGCTGCTCATCGGTGTGGTGCTCGCGTCCGGCCTGTTGTCGGCCTTCCTGGTCAACGACGCCATCTGTCTGGTCACGACGCCGCTGGTGCTCGAGGTGGTGGAGCGGCGCAAGCGCAATCCCATCCCCTATCTGTTGGCGATCGCCATGGCCTCCAACATCGGCAGCGTCGCCACCATCACCGGCAATCCGCAGAACATCATCATCGGCAGTCTGTCGGGCATCGCCTATGCGCGCTTTGCCGCGGCGGTCGCGCCGGTGGCGGTCTTCGGCCTGGTGGTGACAATGGCGTTGATCGCGCTGGTCTATTCGCGCGAGTTCTTCGGCGGCGAAACCCTGCCGCCGGTCGAGATCGAGCAGCACTATCACCGGCCGCTGGTGATCAAGACGGTGCTGGTGGTGGCGGCGATGGTGGTGCTGTTCTTCCTCGGCCAGCCGGTCGCCAAGGTGGCGATCGTCGGCGGCGCCTTTCTACTGCTGACGCGGCGGGTGAGCCCGGGCAAAATCTATCGCGAAATCGACTGGCCGCTCCTGGTCATGTTCGTCGGCCTGTTCGTGGTGGTGGCGGGGCTGGAGAAAACGGTGATCGACCCGCATCTGCCGGCGCTGATGCGTGGCCTGCATTTCAACAACAGCGCGGTGCTCGGCGTCATTACCGCCGTCCTGTCGAACATCGTCAGCAACGTGCCGGCGGTGCTGGTGCTGAAGCCCTTTGTCGCCGAACTGCACGATCCGCAGCGCGCCTGGCTGGTGGTGGCGATGTCGGCGACGCTGGCCGGCAATTTCACGCTCGTCGGGTCGGTGGCGAACCTGATCGTCGCGCAGCGCGCGAAGGCGCGCGGGGTGGAGGTGCGCTTCTGGCCTTATTTCGCCATCGGCGCGCCGCTGACGGTGATCACGATTCTTGCGGGGCTGTTGTGGCTGGGCGCGGGACCGCTGCCGTGAGCTTCGCCGAAGCGATGAGTGTGAGCGGCGGCGCCGGGCGCTATCAACCCGCCACGTCCGTCATGATGGACACCAATAGCCTGATCCGACATCCGCTTTCGCGGAACGACAGCCGACATCGCCGCACATCCTGTTGGACGCCTCTCGGTCGAAAACGACCCAAGGCGCAATTGCGTGCTAGTCTTGAAAGCCATCAAACAGGTGAGGGGTGATAAGCCGTGTTGGAAACCGACAAGGTGTTCGCCGGCTCGGTTCCGGAAAACTACGACCGCTATATGGTGCCGTTGATTTTCGAGCCGTACGCGGCGGATATTGCACGACGCGCAGCGTCCTTCTCGCCAAGCGCCGTTTTGGAAACCGCCGCGGGCAGTGGGGTTGTCACCCGTGCCTTGGCGCCAACACTGTCCCCCGGCGCAAGCTATATCGTAACCGACCTCAACCAGCCAATGCTCGACTACGCCGCTTTGCGACAAGGCCCCGACAGTCGCATCGAATGGCGCCAGGCGGATGCTCTGGCGCTGCCGTTTGAAAATTCGGCCTTTGATCTCGTTTGTTGTCAATTCGGCGCGATGTTCTTTCCCGACCGCTCGGTCGCCTACCGCGAAGCAAAGCGAGTCCTGAAGCCCGGAGGACATTTTCTATTCAGCGTTTGGGATCGCATCGAGGAAAATGTATTTGCGGATGATGTGACGAACGCTCTTGCAAGGATTTTTCCGAACGATCCGCCGCGCTTCATGGCACGCACGCCGCATGGCTACCACGATACGGCACTGATCCGTCGCGAACTGGAGGAGGCAGGTTTCTCCGGTGTGGTGATCGAGACAAGAGCCGAACAAAGCCGTGCACCCTCGCCGCGCATTCCGGCCGTCGCTTATTGCCAGGGAACTCTTCTTCGCAACGAAATCGAGGCCAGAGACGCGGGAAAACTGGAAGCTGCGACCGACTACGTCGCATCCGCGATTGCGGACAAACATGGCCGCGGCGAGGTTGCTGCCAAGATTCAGGCACACGTCATCGTGGCTGTGGTCTAGAGCATGATCCCGAAAAGTGGGTACCGGTTTTCGGAAAAGATCATGCTCGAAAAATAGCTGTTGGAATATCCGGTTCTGGCACCTTCGCGACATTCTGCTGCTACGCAGCAATTGCGTCGCGTTCGGAGTGAAGCGGACATGAACCGAATTTGTGACTACGCGCCCTAATGCGGCTTGCGCTTGCGGCCGGGCAGGGTGGTGCCGAGGCCGATGAAGATCAGCCCGAACAGCACGGCGCCTCCGAGCAGGCGGGTTTCGTGGCCTACTGCACCGCCCAGCACGTCGGCACGGGCGACGCCGATCGACAGGACGGTCGCCACCACGAGCGTCGCCACGGCGAGCGCCACGCCGGCGACCAACTCGGCCAGGGCGACGGTGCGGCGTTCGCCGCCAAGCGCGTGCTCGGCGGGCGGTCGGAAACCGGCGTTCTCAATGGGCGTGTGCATGACGAGCCAACGAATCACTTCCTTTGCGATTGCGTCAGATTGGGCGGCGAAGCGGGCGGCCGTTCGGCCCCATTGCGGCGGAGCCGGTAATGATTGCAGGCGTTTTCATGACAACGGTTAACGAAAGGTTAAAAGCGCGGAGCGGCGCCGGCTATGACACCGCTTCCAGCGCGTCCGGCAGCCAGTTCATCGGCACATGTGCGGGCTCGGCGGCGATGCGCGCAAGCCAAGCGCGCACGTGCGGATAGCGCGAAAGATCGAAGTCGCACTGTTCGGCCACATGCGTGTAGGCATAAAGCGCGATGTCGGCGATGGTGTAGCGGCCGCCGACGAAAAACGGATTGCGCGTGAGATGCGCGTCCATCACGCCGAGGGCGTGATAGCCGTTTTCCAGCCAGTCATCGAGCGCGTGGCGCTGCAATTCGCGCCCGCCCTTGATCAGCGCCAGCCAAAAGTAAGCCGCGCCGATGTTCGGCTCCAGGCTGTGTTGCTCGAAGAACATCCACTGCAGCGCTTCGGCACGCGCGATGCGGTCTTCGGGTGCGAGCGGCGTGCCGATAGCCACGTACCAGAGGATGGCATTCGATTCGGCGATGTAACGGTCGGGCGCGACCTCGAGCAGCGGAATCTGGCCGTTCGGATTCTTGGCGAGGAATTCGGGCGTGCGGCTTTCGCCCTGCAATATGTCGATTTCGACGAGTTCGTAATCGATGCCGAGGCGGGCCAGCGCCAAGCGGACCTTGTAGCTGTTGCCCGAACGCTGCATCGAGTAAAGCGTGTACATTCCCGTGGCTCCCGAACACGCCCGTGATTCCATTGGCCGCTATATAGGCGCTGAGTTCGGCGATTGAATGGCCGTTAGATTACAAAGATATAGGTGTCGCGAATTCGTCACAAGCCGTGGAACAAACGCACCTTAGAACCAACAAAAACGATAGATTTTTTATTCCGCTGTCACGCGCTTGAAGCGCCATCGCTTCACGGTGCCGGTTTCCGCCATGGCGCGATGCAATATGAGCGCGAAGGCGATCAGCATGGTCGGCACCCCGAGCGGAATCAGGGTCGCGCCGGCGACGGTGCGCGTGATCAGCGGCACGAACCAGAGCGCGCCCAGCACGGATTTTTCCCATGGGGCGAAGCCGCGCTCCATGCCGTCGCCGACGAGGAACGCGATCGCCGGCGCCACCACCATCAGGTCGTAGTCGAGGCTGTAGGGCGTGGCGAGGATGGTGCCGATGGCCAGTGCCGCCGCCTTGAGCGGGAAGGCGGCGCGGGAATGCCACAGCCACGCGAGCGCCGCGGCAACGGCGACGGTGACGGTCGTCTGCAAGGCGTAGGCCAGTGGGATGGAGCCGCCCCACATGCGCACGACCGAGAACACGCTTTGAATCTTCTGCCAGCCGGTGGCGCCCTGTTCGAGCACCACGGTGCGGGTGAATTTGGTGGAGGCGAGGAAGGCGCTCCAGACCTCGGGCCCGAAGGCAAGCGTAACGATGAGCGACAGCGCGACGACGGTGAGCGCGGCCGCGGCGAAAACGCGCCAGCGTCCGCTCACCACCAGCACCAGCGGGATCAGCAGGCCGAATTGCGGCTTGTAGACCAGCAGGCCGATCAGCATGCCGGCGAGCCAGGGCCGGCGGTCGAACTGCAATAGGGCGGCAGCGATCAGGGCGGCGGTGAGGAAGCCGTTATGACCGTGGCCCAGGTTTATGAACACCGCCGGATAGGCGAGGGCGAGCAGGAGCCAGAGCGAGTCGCGCTTTACCTCCCCTTGCAAAGGGGAGGTCGGCGCGCGCAGCGCGTCGGGCGGGGATCCTTCGGCAGCTTCAGAGAAGACCCCCGCCCGATCGCTTCGCGATCGACCTCCCCCTTTCAGGGGGAGGTGGGAGGAAAGGATCGCCCGGATCGCCAGCAGATAGAGAATGAGCGTCACCCCTTGCCACAGCGCCAGCGCAAGCGGGTAGGGCATGGCCGCCAGCAGGGCGGCGAGGCCGAGGAAGTAGGGCGGGTAGTGCCAGCCGTAGAATTGGGTGTTCTTGCCAAAGATCGCTTTTTCGCGGTCGAACTGGCGGGCGGGGGCGAACGGGACGGTGGCCTCGCCGTCGAGCACGTAGGTCCCGGCCGCGTAGACGTTGGAAAAGTCGGTGCCGAGCGGCCGGCCGAAGCGGTCATTGAGCCCGTTCGAGGTGACGATCAGGAACCCGGCGCCGATCACCGAAGCGACCAGCACGGCCAGCGCCACCAGCCGGATGCGCTCGCGGGTGAGCCAGGCGCCCGACCGCAGCGTATGGACCAATTCAGCCATCGGCCTCGTCTACCAGTTCAGGCTTAATGGGGGGTTAGGCGATCAATCGGTTGGCTTGATCAATTCATCATAGATTGCGACTTGCTGTTGACCCGCCGGGCGATTACGACACCGCGCATGCGGCATTCTTGACCCCCGAATCCGGAGCTTTTCTATGGCCTTCCTTGCGGACCACCTGAAGCGCATCAAGCCGTCGCCGACCATCGCCGTCACCGACAAGGCGCGGGCGCTGAAAGCGGCGGGCCGCAACGTCATCGGCCTCGGCGCCGGCGAGCCGGATTTCGACACGCCCGACAATATCAAAGAGGCCGCGATCAAGGCCATCCGCGAGGGCCGCGCCTCCAAGTACACCCAGGTCGACGGCATCGCCGAGCTGAAGGAGGCGGTGTCCAAGAAGTTCAAGCGAGAGAACGGCCTCGACTACACCACCAAGCAGATCACCGTCGGCGCCGGCGGCAAGCAGGTGCTCTATAACGCCTTCATGGCGACCCTGAACCCGGGCGACGAGGTCGTCATTCCGGCGCCCTATTGGGTGAGCTACCCCGACATGGTGCTGCTCGCCGGCGGCAAGCCGGTGGAAGTCGTCTGCCGCATGGAGGACGGTTTCAAGCTCAAGCCGGAACAGCTCGAAAAGGCGATCACGCCGAAGACCAAGTGGTTCCTGTTGAACTCGCCGTCGAACCCGAGCGGCGCCGCCTATTCGCGCGCCGAGTTGAAGGCGCTGACCGACGTGCTGATGCGGCATCCGCATGTGCACGTGATGACCGACGACATGTACGAGCACCTTACCTACGACGATTTCGTTTTTACGACGCCGGCGCAGGTCGAGCCCGCGCTCTATGAGCGCACGCTCACCATCAACGGCACCTCCAAGGCCTATTGCATGACCGGCTGGCGCATCGGCTATGCCGGCGGGCCGGAGCCGCTGATCAAGGCAATCGCGATGATCCAGTCGCAGTCGACCACCAATCCGGCGGCGGTGTCGCAGTGGGCGGCGGTCGAGGCGCTCACCGGCCCGCAGGATTTTATCGCCGCGCACAACAAGATCTTCAAGGAGCGGCGCGACCTGGTGGTGTCGATGCTCAACCAGGCGAGCGGCATCAAATGTCCGATGCCGGAGGGCGCGTTTTATGTCTATCCGTCATGTCAGGGCACCATGGGCAAGACCACGCCGACGGGCAAGAAGCTCGCGACCGACGAGGACTTCGTCACCGAGCTTCTGGAGGCGGAAGGCGTGGCGGTTGTGCACGGCTCGGCCTTCGGCGTCGGCCCGGCGTTCCGCATTTCCTATGCGACCAAGACCGAGGACCTGGAAGAAGCTTGCAGCCGCATCCAGCGCTTCTGCGGAAATTTGAAATAAAATTTGTTCGCTCGCCCACGCCGGCGAGCAGAGGCGAAGACAGCGCAACCCGGCGCAGCGGCATACCCGTGCGGCAGCATGGCGTCGAATTAACCCGCTGCGCCCTTGCCAGCCCCGGCCGCACCTGAGACGATATCGTCAAAGGGCCGGGACTGGTCCTGCTCCCGGCCGGCAAGGGAGGTGCGCGATGGGACAAAACGGTTCGAGTCCCAATGGTACAAGAAATGTGGGTCCCCGGTGCATCGCGCTGGTGGGCCCATTCCAGAGCGGCAAGACCACGCTTCTCGAGGCCATTCTCGCCCGTACCGAGGCCGTGCAGCGCCAGGGTACCGTCGACGCCGGCACCACGGTCGGCGACGGCAGCAAAGAGGCCCGCCATCACAAGATGAGCGTCGAGGCCTCGGTCGCCAGCGCCACGTTCATGGGCGACAGCTACACCTTCATCGATTGCCCCGGCTCGGTCGAATTCATCCAAGATATGCGCAGCGTGCTGCCGGCGGTCGACGCCGCGGTAGTGGTGTGCGAAGCCGATGAAAAGAAGGTGCCGCAGCTGCAATTGATCCTGCGCGAACTGGAAGACCAGAATATTCCGCGCTTTCTTTTCCTCAACAAGATCGACAAGGCCGACAAGCGCATCCGCGAAACGCTGATGCTGTTGCAGCCGGCTTCGCGCGTGCCGCTGTTGCTGCGCCAGATTCCGATCTGGAAGGACGAGATCATTTCCGGCTTCGTCGATCTCGCGCTCGAGCGCGCCTATGTCTACAGGGAGTACGCGGCGTCCGAAGTGATCGAGCTTGCCGGCGAAGATGCGAGCCGCGAGAAGGAAGCGCGCTTCACCATGCTGGAGACGCTGGCCGACCACGACGACGCGCTGATGGAGCAGTTGCTCGAGGACATCGAGCCGCCGCGCGACAAGATATTCGACGACCTGTCGAAGGAACTGCGCGAGCGCGAGGTGGTGCCGATGCTGCTAGGCGTCGCGACACGCTCGAACGGCGTGTTGCGCCTGCTGAAGGCGTTGCGCCACGAAGCGCCTGGCGTCGGCGAGACCGCGGCGCGGCTCGGCGTCGAGGCCAAGGACGAGGCGGTGGCGCTGGTGCTCAAGACTTTCCACACCACCCACGGCGGCAAGATGTCGGTCGCCCGCCTGCTTGCCGGGCAAGCCGGCGACGGCACCACCTTCCTGACGCCGGAAGGCGAAGCCGGCCGCGTGTCGGGCGTGTTCAAGCAGATGGGCCAGCATTTCGAGAAGCGCGGCGCCGCCAATGCCGGCGAGACCGTCGCCTTCGGCAAGCTCGACGGCGCCAAGACCGGCGACACCCTGTCGACCGGCAAGACCGCCCATCCCTCGCTCATCGACCTGAAGCCTTATGCGCCGGTGCTCGCCATCGCGGTGCAGGCGAGGGAGCGCAAGGACGACGTCAAGCTCGGCCAGGCCTTCACCAAGCTGACCGAGGAAGATCCCTCGCTCTCGGTCGAGCACAACGCCGAGAGCCACGAGGTGGTGATGTGGGGCCAGGGCGAGATGCATCTGCGCGTCGCCACCGAGCGGCTCGCCGACCGCTACGGCGTGCCGGTGACCTCGCATCCGCCGGCGGTCGGATATCGCGAAACCATCCGCAAGCCGGTGACCATCCGCGGCCGGCACAAGAAGCAGTCCGGCGGTCACGGCCAGTTCGGCGACGTGGTGCTGGAGATCAAGCCGCTGCCGCGCTCGACCGGCTTCCAGTTCGAGGAGCGCATCACCGGCGGCGTGGTGCCGCGCAATTACATTCCGGCGGTGCAGGAGGGCGTCATCGACGCGCTCAAACATGGCCCGCTCGGCTTCCCGGTGGTGGACGTTTCGGTGGCGCTGATCGACGGCTCGTACCATACGGTCAATTCCTCCGACATGGCGTTCCGCATCGCCGGCCGTATCGGCATCGTCGAAGGCCTGCCGCAGTGCCAGCCGGTATTGCTGGAGCCCATCCACGAAGTGGCGATCGTCTGCCCGAGCGAGGCCACCGCCAAGATGAACGCCATTCTGTCGAGCCGGCGCGGACAGATCCTCGGCTTCGATGCGCGCGAGGGCTGGCCGGGCTGGGACGTGGTGCGGGCGCAGATGCCGGAAGCGGAGATCGGCGATCTCATCATCGAGGTGCGCTCGGCGACCGCCGGTGTCGGCAGCTTCACCTACACGTTCGATCACATGGCGGAGCTCACCGGCCGCACCGCCGACCAGATCGTGGCGGCGCGACGCGCGGCGGAGTAATCCACGACAGATCAAAGAAGAAGGGCTGCACCCGATGGGGCGCAGCCCTTGTCGTCTTCGGTTCAGCGATGGCGGTCAGATGCGGTGATGACCGTGATCGTGGTCGTAGTGTGACCATGGTCATGATCGTGGTTGTGATCATGGTCATGGTCGTCGTGGTGGCCGAAGTCGAACAGGTTCATCAGGTCGCCGATGGCCGGGCCGTTCTTCGGCACATAGGGGTTGTCGCGATAGGCGACCGGATTCGGCAGATTGTCGCGGCTGCGCCGCGAAATCGCCGGCAGACGCCAGTTCTTCTCGATGAACTTCAGCAGCGAAACGTGATCGTAGTAGGTGTGGTCGACATAGCCCTTCTTGGAATAGGGCGAGACCGCGATGAACGGAATGCGGGTGCCGTCGCCGAAGAAGTCGAGCGGCTGGATGTAGCCGGAGTCGTAATAGCCGCCGCCTTCGTCGGTGGTGATGAGGATCGCGGTCGAATTCCACAGGCTGCCGTTGCTCTGCACCTTGGCGATCAGATCCTGCAAGAACAGCTCGTAGAGGTCGGTCGTCGAATCCGCGGGATGGCCGGCGAGCGCCTCGAAGGGACGCACGAAGGACACCGCAGGCAGCGCGTTGTTTTGCACGTCGCTCAGGAACGCGCTGTAGCCCTGTAGTTTCGCTTCCTCCGACGGGTTCTTCATGATGCTCAGGTAGCCCGAGAGCGGATCGCAGATGTCGCAGTAGTAGTGGAACGGCAGCGGCACGCCATCCACCGAAGTCGCGAACACGGTCGGGTCGTTGCCGCGATCGCCGCTGTAGTATTTCCACGACACGCCATGGGCGGTCATGACGTCGGCGATGGTCGGGATGCTCTGCGGCGGCAGCACGAACTGGTTGGCGCCGAGCGCGCGCGGATTGGAACTGGTCTGGTTCCAGTACAGACTATAGTTGTTGACCAGATAGTAGTGGCCGGGTGCGCAATTCGACTTGTGCACGCCGTGGCTCGAGAGTTGATGATTGACGGCGGCGACGCCGGGCGCCGAAGTGTCAGAGCAGTTCACGTAGGAGCCGCCGCTATAGCCGTCCTGCGCATAGTAGTTGTTGGTGCCGGCAACCGGATTGGGATTCTCGATCTGGTTGCTGTAGGGCACGGCCGGCGCGCCGTTCAGCCTCACTGGGTCGGTGAAAAAGGCGGCGTCGCCGCTGACGAGCGCCTGGAAGTTGGCGCCGGTGCCGCCCATGATCGCCTGATGATAGTTGTCGCTGATCGCGTAGGTGTCGGCCAGCGCCTTGAAGTACGGCGCGTCGCCGGGCTGCGCGTTGCCGTGGGCATCGACGAAGGGATTCATATTGTAGAATCCCATCGAGATCGCGCCTTCCATCGGGTTGAAGCCGCCGGGCGGCGGCGGATTGCCGTTGGAGCCGGTGCCGATCGTTTGCTCGACCCAGGCGAACTTGTCATGCAAGCCGCCGTCGACGTCCTGCCACATCTGGAAGAAGCGGTGGACGGGATCGCCGGTATAGGCGGCGTAAGGCACGTATTTGCTGATCTGATAGGGGCCGTTGGGCAGGTCCGCCGGGAATCGGGTGTCCGGAACGTTTTGCGGCAAGCCGGTGGCGCTCGGGTCGGCCCAGGTCGTGTAGGGCTGCGGCAAGGTCGCATAGGCAGCGGTCGAAGGCGTTACCGCCCGATACAAATAGTCGTCCCGACCGATGCGCTGCTTGGCCAGACCGAAACGCGGCCCCGGCGTGCCGTCGGCGTTGACGATGCCCTTGCTCAAGAGGTTGTTGATCGTTTGGCCCGGCTTCGGCTTGTAGGTGCCGAACAGGTTATCGAAGGTGTGGTTCTCGCCGACGATAATGATCACGTGTTGGATCGGCGTGGTCGTCGAATTGGCGAGCGCAGGCGTGGCCGAGAGCGCGCACAACACGCTCGTCGCCATGGCAATGGATTTGCACGCAGGCTTGGGCCCCATCGGAGACTCCTGTGAAGCGATATGGAATTGACTGCGGGTGAGGAGGGCTTGCGCCGAGTAATGGCGGCACGCCCCAGCCAAGGCAGCTTGCGCGCGGGCGATATCAGTTTCGTGGCAGTTTAGAATCATTTCAATGAACGGCTGTCATAATGACGACCGCGAAATCGGCTGCGCCATTTGCGTTCAAACGTAACCAATTGGCGGCGGCGATCGGATCGTGTCGGCGGGGCGGACCGCGGCGTTGAAATTCTGCGGTCGTCACGGCCAAGCGAAGCCAAGCCAAGCCAAGCCAAGCCAAGCCAAGCGAAGCGAAGTATCGCGCAAGCCGGGACCCATAGTCCCTGTGTTGCAGATGCGCGTATGCAGGGGCTATGGGTCCCCGCCCTCGTGGGGGCGACCGGTTTTGCCTCCCGCAAGCGTGATTTGCCTGTGAGGATAGCGCTGCCGTAGCTGTAGCGGCGGGGACGAACGCCGAATCGGGAGACCATGCCGATGAACATCATCCGCCGCAGGGGCTGGGAAATCCCCGAGCGCCTGGCCACACCCGAACATCTGGTGTTCAGCCGCCGTCATCTGCTCGCGGCCGGCGCGGGCTTGAGCGTGCTGGCGCTGTCGCCGCAGCTTGCCGCCGCGCAGCGGGTCTCCGATCTCGGCAAATTGAAAGATCCGACCGCCGATCTCTATCCCGCCAAGCGCAATCCCACATTCAAGCTCGATCGCGCCATCACGGCCGAAAAGATCAACGACAATTACAATAACTTCTACGAATTCGGCACCTCCAAGCACATTGCCGACGCGGCGCAAGCGCTGCCGATCCGGCCGTGGACGGTGACGATCGACGGGCTGGTGGAGAAGAAGCAGGAGATCGGCATTGACGATCTCATCCGCAAGATGACGCTGGAAGAGCGGCTCTACCGCCATCGCTGCGTGGAGGCCTGGAGCATGGCGATCGCCTGGACCGGCTTTCCACTCGCCAAGCTGGTGAATTTCGCCAACCCCTTGGGTTCGGCCAAGTACGTGCAGATGACGACCTTCATGGATCCGTCGGTCGCCGTCGGCCAGCACATGTCCTGGTTCCCCTGGCCCTACGTGGAAGGTCTTACGGTCGCCGAGGCAAAGAACGATCTCGCCTTCCTCGCCACCGGTTGTTACGGCCATCCGATCGACAAGCAGCACGGCGCGCCGCTGCGGCTGGCGGTGCCGTGGAAATACGGCTTCAAGTCGATCAAGTCGATCGTGCGCTTCACCTTCACCGAGAAGCAGCCGATCGGCATGTGGCAGAAGCTGCAAGCCTCGGAATACGGCTTCTGGGCCAACGTCAATCCGAAGGTGCCGCACCCGCGCTGGAGCCAGGCCACCGAAGAGGTCATCGGTACCGGTGAGCGGGTACCGACCCAGCTCTTCAACGGTTACGGCGAATATGTCGCCGGCCTCTACAAGGGTATGGAAGGCCACCAATTGTGGATGTGAGGTATTGCGCCGGCCGCGCTGTTTCGGCGCCCGCCGTGACGTGCTAGCGTTCCGCCTGCGGGGGGTTGAGCCGGAGGCGACCAATGTCCACTGATCAATCCGATATTACGCAACTCCAGCGCGCGGTCGGCCGCTCGCTGCACCAGCACTGGGTGCTTTACCTGGTCGAAGGCATCGTGCTCGTCGTGCTCGGCGCCGCGGCCATCGTGATCCCACCGCTCGCCACCATCGCGGTGACCATCCTGGTTGGCTGGCTGTTCCTGATCAGCGGCGTGGTCGGCCTGTTCACCACCTTCTGGATGCGGCACGCGCCCGGCTTCTGGTGGGCGCTGCTCTCGGCGCTGCTCGGCATCGTCCTCGGCGTCTGGCTGCTGGCGGCGCCGATCACGGGCGCCGTGTCGTTGACGATTCTTCTGGTCGTTTTCTTTGTCATCGAGGGTGTCGCCTCGATCATGTTCGCGCTCGATCACAAGCGCGAGCTCAGCGGACAGTGGGGCTGGATGCTGGTGAGCGGTATCGTCGACCTGATCCTGGGCGCCGTTATCTTCGCTGGGCTGCCGGGCACCGCGGCCTGGGCGATCGGACTGCTGGTCGGCATCAACATGATCTTCGGCGGGGTGGCGCTGATCGCCATGGCGCTGCACGCGCGCAACGCGGCGGCGTAAGCGACCTGATTCCGCTCATTGCCGCGCAAGCGGGAATCCAGACTTCATTTCGGTGAACTTCCTGGGTCCCCGCTTGCGCGGGAACGAGCGGCGGAGGGCTTATTTGCCGCCGTGTCGTTCGGCCAATTGCCGGTCGTAATCGAGCACCGCCTGCAGCAGCACTTGCGCGCCGGCGGCGCATTGCGCCTTGCTCACGTCTTCCGCCTCGTTGTGGCTGATGCCGTCGCGGCAGGGCACGAAGACCATGGCGGTCGGCGCCACCCGCGCCACATAGGCCGCGTCATGGCCGGCGCCGGAGACGATGTCGCGCGCCGAATAACCGGCGGCTTGCGCCGCGGCGCGTACCGCGGCAACGCAGCTTACGTCGAACGGCTGCGGCGGCTGCGTCCAGATGTTCGCGATCGCGATCTCGACACCGAGTTCGACGCCGATCTGATCGGCCAGCGCGAGAAGATCGCTTTCGAGACTGTTGAGCACGAGCGGATCGGGATCGCGCAAGTCGACGGTGAAGAACACTTCGCCCGGGATCACGTTGGGCGAGCCCGGCTTCACCTCCATCAGGCCGACGGTGCCGACCGCGACGGGATGACGGCGCGCGCCGGCATCGACGGCCTCGACCAGGCGGGCGGCGGCGAGCAGGGCGTCGTGACGGCGCGGCATCGGCGTGGTGCCAGCATGACTGTCCTGGCCTTTCACCGTCACTTCGTACCAGCGCATCGCCTGCACGCCGGTGACGACGCCAATGTCTTTTCCTTCGGCTTCGAGATAGGGGCCTTGCTCGATGTGCAGTTCGAAGAAGGCCGAGAGCTTGTGCGCGCCGCATGGCTCCGATCCGCGATAGCCGATCGCCTCGAGCGCATTGCCGAAGATCTCGCCGCCGCGGTCGGCGCGCGCCACGGCCCAGTCGCGGGCAAACACGCCGGCGAAGACACCCGAGGCCAGCATGGCGGGCGCAAAGCGCGCGCCTTCCTCGTTGGTCCAGTTCACCACTTCGATGGGCGCGAAGGTCTGGTAGCCGGCGCGATGCAAGGTCCGTAGCGCTTCCAGCGCCGCCAGCACGCCGAGCGTGCCGTCGAATTTGCCGCCGGTCGGTTGGGTGTCGAGATGGCTGCCCATGGCGATGGGCGGAACGTCGGCGCGCTGACCCGCGTGGCGGGCGAACATGTTGCCCATGTCGTCGACCGTCAGCGTGCAGCCGAGGGCTTCGACGCGCGTCTTGAACCAGTCGCGCACCTGCCGGTCGAGGTCGGTCAGCGTCAGCCGGCAGATGCCGCCCTTTGCCGTCCCGCCGATCTTGGCGGTCTCCGTCAGGTCGTCCCACAACCGTTCGGGATCGATCTTCAGGTTGGTCATCGCGGGTTTCTCTTGTTTGCTAACGTGCGCATCAATTCAATATAACGGCAATTCAGGGCGAGAGACATTCAAGGAGAACGGCATGTCGGCTTACTGGGTGGCGCGGTCGAAGATCAACGATCCGGTCGAATACAAGAAGTACACCGATCAGGTGCCCGACATCGTCGCCAAATATGGCGGCAAGGTGCTGGCGCGCGGCGGCAAGTTTCAGATCATGGAAGGGCCTGACAAATTCCATCGGTTTATCGTGATCGAATTCCCCACCTTCGAGCAGGGGGTGGCCTGTTTCACATCGCCGGAATACGACCGCGCCGCGGCGTTCCGGCGCAGCGGTGCCGGCGAGGTGGAAACCATCATGGTGGAGGGGATTTAGCCCACCTTTTTAATCCCAGCACCCTCTAGCGGGCGCGCGTCAAATCCGCGTAAGATACTCACAAAACATAGGTTCATCGGGAGGACGACTAATGCTACCAAGCCGTAAATTCAAAACATTAGCGTGGGGTGCGGGGCTCGGCCTGACCGTCGCGGCCGGCGCCGTGTTCGTCGCGCAGACCGCCTCGGCGCAAGACAAGAAGCCGATTACGATCGGCTTCAGCCAGTCGCTGACCGGCTTCCTGTCGCCGAACGGCAAGCAGGCGCTGCTTGGCGCCGAAATCTGGCGTGATCAGGTCAACAAGGCCGGCGGCCTGCTCGGGCGTCAAGTTGAATTGAAATACTACGACGACCAGAGCTCGGGCAGTAATGTTCCTAGCATCTACACCAAGTTGCTCGATGTCGACCACGTCGACCTGGTGGTCTCCGGCTACGCCACCAACGAGGTGGCGCCGGCCATGCCGATCGTCATGCGCAAGGGCAAGACCTTCATCAGCCTGTTCGCGCTCGATGTGAACGCCCAGTTCAAGTACCCGAAATATTTCTCGATCCTGCCGACCGGCCAGGACACCAAGGGTTCGTTCACCGAGGGCTTTTTCCAGATCGCCGCGCAACAGAAGCCGAAGCCGAAAACGGTGGCTTTTGCGTCGGCGGACGCGGAATTTGCCAAGAACGCTTGTGACGGCGCGCGCGCCAACGCCAAGAAGGACGGACTCAAAACCGTTTACGACAAGACTTTCCCGCCTTACCCGAAAACTACCGATTTCACCCCCGTTGCCCGCGCGCTCAAGGCGGCGAACGCCGACCTGGTGGTGGTCTGCGCCTATCCGGGCGGATCGGTCGGCATGGTGACGGCGGCCAACGAGGTCGGCCTCTCGCCCAAGATGTTCGGCGGTGCTATGGTCGGACTGCAGGCCACCGTGTTCAAGGAGAAGCTGAAGGACAAGCTCAACGGCATCGTCAACTACGAGACCTGGGTGCCGGACAAGAAGCAGATGTATGACGGCACCGAAGCCTTCTTCAAAGAGTATCAGTCGCGCGCCAAGGCGGCCGGCGTCGATCCGCTCGGCTACTACCTGGGTGGCTGGGGCTACGCCCAGTTCCAGGTGCTCGGCGAGGCGATCAAGGGAGCCAAGAGCATCAGCGACGACAAGATCGCGGCCTATCTGAAGGGCCACACCTTCAAGACGGTGATGGGCCCGATCAAGTTCGGCAAGAAGGGTGAGTGGGCGGAAGGCCGCATGCTCACCGTGCAATATCATAGCATCAAGGCCAATGCCGGCCTCGATACCTGGCAGGGCATGAGCTACCAGACCGTGCTGGAGCCGAAGAGCCTGCAGACCGGCAAGGTCATCTATCCTTACAACAAGGCGCACAAGTAAGCGCCGGCGATCGGCCGCTCCGATCCGCGACAAATCCAACGGCGCCGTGGGAAACCGCGGCGCCGTTTGTGTTTTGGGAGGTAGCTGCAGCCGAACCGCATACTCGCTTCACCTCCCCCTGAAACCGGGTGGGGATCAAAGCGGTAGTGGTTTATCGCCGCAAAGAGAAAGGCCCTCTCCCTACCCCTCGCCCTTTCGGGAAGGGGATGGAGCGTCTGGCGTTCGCGATTTACGCCTCCAGGCCCATATAGAACTGGCGGATCAGGTCGTTGTTGTTGAGCTCTTCGGCGGAGCCGCCCTCGAAGGCGATCTTGCCGTGCACGATGACATAGCCGCGGTCGGCGATGCGCACCGCCTGCATGAAGTTCTGCTCGGCCATCAGCACCGTGAGCTGATAGTGCTGCTTGAGCTGGGCGATGGCGTCGATGGTGCGGCTGACCAGGACCGGCGCCAGCCCCACCGACGGCTCGTCGACCAGGAGGACGCGCGGGTCGAGCATGAGCGCGCGGCCGAGCGCCAGCATCTGCTGCTCGCCGCCGCTCATCGAGCCGGCGAGCTGGCCGCGGCGTTCGGCGAGCCGCGGAAAGATCTCGAAGCAGAAGTCCATGTTCTCGCGAATACGCGCACGCGCCTTGCGGCGGCTGGCGCCGAGCAGCAGGTTTTCCTCCACCGTCTGGCGCGGGAACAGGCGGCGGCCTTCCGGCACCAGCGCGATGCCGAGATCGACGATCTGCTCGGTGGTCATGCCGACCAGGTCATGGGTCTCACCGTCGATCTCGGCGATGATCTTGCCGGCGCTCGGCCGCACCATGCCCATGATGCATTTCATGAGCGTGCTCTTGCCGTTGCCGTTGGTGCCGAGCAGCACCACGGTCTCGCCGCCGCCGACGGTCAGCGAAACGTCTTCCAGGACCCGCACCGACCCGTAGGCGGCGTCGATATTTTGGACCGCGATGCTATTGGCCAAGATACGCCCTCTCGACTTCCGCGTTCTTGATCACGTCGTCCGGCTTGCCGTCGGCGATCTTCTTGCCCGACACCAGCACCACCAGCCGCTGCGAGAAGGTCATCACCGCGCGCATGATGTGCTCGATCATGATGATGGTGATGCCGCGCTCGTTGAGCTGGATCAGCAGCGCCACGATGTCCTCGACCTCGGAATGCGACAGGCCGGCCATGGATTCGTCGGCGATCAAGAGCTTCGGCTCGGTCGCCATGGCGCGGGCCAGCTCGAGCTTGCGCATCTCGACCTGCGTCAGGTCGAACGGGCTTTTCGAGGCCTTGTCGTCGAGCGCCACCATCTTGAGCATTTCCATGCAGCGGTCGTCGAGCTCGGATATCGAGCGGTGGGCGCCGCCACGCGCGTGCACCGTGTAGAGCAGCGGCACGCGGATATTGTCGGCCACGCTCATGCTCGCGAACGGCCGCGGCAGCTGGAAGCTGCGCGCGAGCCCGGCGCGCGTGCGCCTGTGGGCATTGAGCCCGTTCATGACTTCGCCGTCGAACGTGACCGTGCCGGCCTCGTTGAACAGCGTGCCGCAGATGCAGTTGACCAGCGTGCTCTTGCCGGAACCGTTGGGGCCGATCAGGCCGACGCGCTCACCCTCGTCAATGTCGAGGCTGACGGTGTCGAGCGCGACGAAACCGCCGAAGCGCTTGCTGACCTGGTCGATGCGGAGCAGGGTCATGACTTCGACCTCCGGCGTGTCCAGCCTTCGAACCAGCCGACGATGCCCCTGGGCGCGGCGATGACGAAGCCGATCAGCAGCAGGCCGACGATCAGCAGGTTGACCGCCGAGGAAATGGTGACGGTGGCGACCTGTTGCAGGGTGCCGAGCAGCAACGCGCCGATCAGCGGGCCGAGCCAGGAGGTGGTGCCGCCGATCATCGGCATGGCGATCGAGTTCACCGCGTAGGAGAGGTCGAACACCGAGCCCGGCTCGGTATAGCCGAGATAGAAGGGGAAGGTCGAACCGGCCATGCCCATCAGCGCGCCCGACAGCACGGTGGCGATCAATTTGAGCTTGAGCGTCGGCACGCCGCAGGCCTCAGCCGCCAGTTCGTCGTCGCGGATGGTGGCAAAGCCGACGCCGAGGCGCGAGCGCTCGATCAGCCGCGCGCTGGTCAGTGCGATGATCACCATGATCAGCATCAGCACGAACAGATACTGGATATAGGGACCGAACACCGGCACCGTGTTGGGCGGAATGACGTAGGCGCCACGCGAGCCGCCGACGAACTCCCAGTTCACGATCAGCGTCTGCAGCACCACCGCCAGCGCCAGCGTAGCGATGGCGAAGAACACGCCGCGCAGCCGCAAGGTCAGATAGCCGGTGCCGAGCCCGACCAGGCCGGCGGCGACGCCGGCGACCAGGATCAGCACGGGCACCGGCAGCGGGAAGATGTAGTGCAGCGGCCCCTGCAGGAAGCTTGGCACCACGTCGTCGAATTGCTGACCGATGTTGTAGAGGAACACGCTGGAATAGGCGCCAATGGCGAAGAAGCCGGCGGAGCCGAAGTTCACATAGCCGCAATAGCCGCCGAGAATGTTCCAGGCGGTGGCCAGGACGACGAATTGCAGCACGGTGTAACCGGCGAAAAAGACATAGTCGTTGCCGAAAGTACGGAACGCCAGATAAAGCGCGGTGGCGACCACGATCTCGATGAGGATGAAAACGGGCGTGCGCACGGCTCAGCGTCCCAGCAATCCGGAGGGCCGTACGGCCAGGGTGAGCAGCAAGATGCCGAACGACACCGCCGGCGCCCAGGACGGGCCGAAGAAGGTCGAGGTCAGGCTCTCGGCGACGCCGAGCAGGAGGGCGGCGATCAACGTGCCGGGCAGGCTTCCCAGACCGCCGAGCACGCAGATGGCGAAGATGCGGCCGATGTAATCGCGTCCGACCGAAGGAATGACGGGCTGGATGATGATGAGGAAGGCGCCGGCCATGGAGGCGGTGGCGATCGAGATGCCGAAGGCGATGCGCTTGATGCGGGTCGGATCGACCGCCATCAGACGCAGCGCTTGCGGGTCCTGCGACACCGCCATCACCGCGCGGCCCATGAAGGTGCGGCCCATGAACACCTGCAGCCCCAGGAACATCGCCACCGAGACCAGCGCCGGCACCAAGAGCCGGTAGGGAAATTCCATCACGCCGAGATGCAGGCTAGGCCCGATATAGGGTGCGTTGACCGAGCGATAGTCGACGCCGAACACGAGCACCAGCACCACTTCGGTGACGAACAACAGGCCGAAAAAGAAGGCGAGCCCGCGCAGCGATTCCTGGCCGCGCTTTTCGAACGAGACGTAATAGACCTGATAGATCAGCGCGCCGAGCGCATAGAACGCCGGCAGCGCCACGATGCTGACGATGATGGGATCGACGCCGAGTTGGACGTTGACGATATAGGCGACGTAGGAGCCGACGATGATGAAGGCCGGATGCGCGATATTGACGATGTCGAGCATGCCGAAGGAGATCGAGATGCCGGCGGTGACGGCGGCATAGAAGGCGCCGAGCAGCAGCCCGGCGATGATCGCGTTGCTCAGCAGAGAGAAGGAAAATTCCATGCGCGCCTCAACCGGCACATCCGCGGCCTGCGCGGCGCAGCACGGGGCAAGAGAGACGACGAGTTACGGCGCCGGCCGTGCTTGACGGGGCACACGCATAGAGTCTGTCAAAACTGACCGGCATTCCTCCCCCACGAGGCTTGATTGTTCTTAGCTTTGTGCCGACGCCGGTCTGGTCCCGACCGTCGCCGCAAACCCCTCCCGCCGGACCAGGGAGGCCCGTCGTCAGAGTGTCATGGGGCAGTTTGCAGGAAGGCCGGCGTCTTGGCTAGCCTATTGATTGATCAAGCGAACAATCCCGCCCGCGACAAAAGAGCAAGGCCCGCTGTCTGGGACAGCGGGCCGTGCGACGTTTGGGACAGATCAGGGGTGGGCCGGATCAGGCGGCGGCTTGCTTCTGCACGTCGGCCGGCAGCGGTAACGGCTTGTTGGCGCTGTCTTTGAACTCGACGGTCATGAAGACCATTTCCTTGTCGCCCAGGTTCTCCAGGTCGTGCACCTTGAACTGGCCGGAGCCGTAGCTCTCGTGGCGGGTTTCGCCCGGCTGATAGGTGTATTCGACGGTGGTGCCGTCGTGCACGTGCTGACGGCCGCGTCCGCCCGAGACTGAGGTCCAGAAATAATCGAGCACGTGGCGGTGGAACCCGACGCGCTCGCCCGGCGCGAGGCGGATAATCCACACGCGCGTGCGTTCGTTTTCAGAGAGCAGTTCCGTGCCCACGCAGGGGTTCGGGGCCTTGGCCTCGCGCTCGAACTCGGCGGCGATGTCAGCCGGCCACTGCGACGTTTTCTTTGTTTCGGCGCTCTTATCGAGCATAGTCAGAGCCATAGAGAGAGTTCCTTCAGTGCTATTCGCGTGTGATATATAGCATAAAGTCGACGACGAAAAGGTTGAGGCAGATCAATTGGCCGGGTCGGGAAGTAAGCGCGCCGTCGTCATCGGCGGCTCGATGAGCGGGCTGCTCAGCGCGTTGCAACTGCGACGGGCAGGGTGGGACGTGGATGTCTACGAGCGCGTCGAGACCGAATTATCCGGCCGTGGCGCCGGTATCGTCGCCCAATACGAACTGATCGACCGGCTGCGCGGCTTGGGGCTTGCCATCGACAATCTCGGCGTCGCCATCACCAACCGCAAGATTCTCGATCAGCAGGGGCGGCTCACCTCGGAATACGATTGCCCACAGGTGCTGACCGCCTGGGAGCGCGTCTACCGCCTGCTGCGCGATGCCTTTCCGCCGGAGCGCTATCATCGCGGACGCGGCTTGGCGAAATTAACGCAGGATTCGCGCGCGGTCGTGGCGCATTTTTCCAATGGCGAAACGATCGAAGCGGATTTGCTGGTGGGCGCCGACGGCATCCGCTCCAGCGTGCGCCAGCAATGCGCGCCGGACATTTTGCCGCGCTATGCCGGTTACGTCGCCTGGCGCTCGCTGATTGCGGAAGACGCGTTGCCGCAAGGCGTGCACGACGAACTGTTCGAAGTCATGGCTTTCGGCCTGCCGCCGGGCGAGCAATTCCTCAGCTATCCGGTGGCCGGGCCCAATGACGATCTGCGCGTCGGCCATCGCCGCACCAATGTGGTCTGGTATCGACCGGCGGACGAAGAGACCAAGCTGCAATGGCTGCTCACCGACGAGAGCGGGCGTACGCACGCGATATCGATTCCGCCGCCGCTGATCCGCCGCGAGGCGATCGAGGAAATGCGTGCCGACGCCGAGCGGCTGATCGCCCCGCAGTTCCGCCAGATCGTGCGGCTGATGCAGGAGCCGATCCTGCAGCCGATCTACGATCTGGAATCGGACCGCATGGCCTTCGGCCGGGCGGCGGTGCTGGGCGATGCCGCCTTTGTCGCGCGTCCGCATGTGGCGGCCGGCGTGTCGAAGGCCTCCGACGATGCCGCGGCACTCGCGGAAAGTCTGACGGCGGAAGGCGACGTCGAGGCGGCCTTGAAGCGTTTCGAAGCGGCGCGGCTCGATGAGAACCACAGCATCATCCGGCGCGCACGCCATCTCGGCGCCTATCTGCAGGCGAGCCGCAATGCGGAAGAGCAGGCGCGCGCCGGCCAGCACAGCACCAATTCGGCGGTGATCGCGGAGACGGCGGTGCTGGATTTTTTGTACGCGTGATTATCCCTCCCCCGAAGGGGGAGGGTGGCCGGTGAAGCCGGCCGGGTGGGGAATGGTTTCGGTATTGCTTAAACCCCACCCCCGGCTCGCTTCGCTCGCCGGCCCCTCCCCTAAAGGGGAGGGATGAGAAGGCTACATCCCCAACAGCTTCTTCGCATTGCCGCCGGCAAGCGCGGCGCGGGTCGTATCGTCGAAGCGCTCGACCGAGGCGATGTGGCCGATGGGGTCGTGCTCCAGCATGTCGAAGGGATAGTCCGTGCCCATCACAATGCGGTCGGCGCCATAGGTCGCCACCAGCGCTTCGAGCTGATGCGGCGTAAACACGACCGTGTCGAAATAGACGTTGCGCCGCAGGTACGTCGTCGGCGGATTCGGCAGGTCGCCATGCGCATCCGACCGGGCTCCCCAGGCGTGATCGATGCGGCCCGAGTAGGCGCCGAGAAAACCGCCGCCGTGCACGGCCAGAACGCGAAGCTTGGGATGACGTTCGAACACGCCATCGAAGATCAAGTAGTGCAGCGCCATCGTGGTGTCGAGCGGATTGCCGATCACGTTGTTGAAATAAAAACGTGCCAACCGCTGCGGCTGGGTGAAGCCGGTCGGATGGATCAGCACCAGCGCGTCGAGTTCTTCGGCCTTCTTCCAGAACGGCGCGAAATCGGGATCGGATAGCTCCTTGCCGTTGACGTTGGTGAGGATCTCGACTCCCTTGAAGCCGAGCTGCTTCATGCCGCGCTCGAGCTCCTTGGCCGCCTCGTTGCCGTCCTGCATCGGCACGCCGCCGAGCGCGACCAGCCGATCCTTGTGCGTACCGATATATTCGGCGATGCCGTCATTGAGTGCACGTGCCGCCTGTACGCCGACATCGACCGGCAGGTAGTAATAGATCTGCGGCGGCGACGGACAGATGAGCTGTACGTCGACTCCCATCTCGTCCATCACGGCAAAGCGCTCGTCTGTCGTGCTGATGCGCGTGCGGATGTCCGCCGCCTGCTTTGCCATCAGAGCCTGGGTTTCCGAGGTCGAGTCCGCGACAAGGGGGTCGGTGAAATCCTTGAGACTCGGCGCCACGATCTCCGCCACACGCGGCACCGCAACATGGGCGTGCATATCGACGGTGAGGCTTTTCGGCCGCACGTCGCGTCCCGGCTTGCCGTGCTTGCGCGCGGCCGTGTCGGCGTATTTATTCCAGATTACCATATCCCGTTCCTCATTTGCCGTCGTTCTCGGCTGTCATCGTCCGCGAAAGCGGATGATCCAGTACTCTGTGAACCATCGGATTTCAATCTGATCCGCCGCGTGTACTGATTCCCCGCTTTCGCGGAGACGACAGCTTCGGCTAGAAAACCCCCAGATGCTGTCGCAGCGCGGCGTCGTCCTGCCTGAGTTCTGCGGGTGTGGTGACGACCGCCACCCGGCCGGTATTGAGCAGAACGATGTCGTCGGCGACGTCGAACACCAGCGTCGGGTTCTGCTCGACCAGCACGATCGACAACCCGCTTTCCTTCAGCTTTCGGATGGTCGCCATCACCTCGGCGACGATCTGCGGTGCCAGTCCCTCGGACGGCTCGTCCATCAACAACACGCGTGGGTTACCCATGAGCGCGCGGCCGATCGCTAGCATCTGCTGCTCGCCGCCCGAGAGATGCGCCGCGATCTGGTTGCGGCGCTCCTGCAGGCGCGGGAACATGCCGAACACCGTATCGGCTGTCCATGGCGCATGCTTGCCGTCGCGCGGCTTTTGCGCGGCGACCATCAGGTTCTCGCGCACGGTCAGGCTCTTGAAAATGCGGCGGCCTTGCGGCACCAGCGCTACGCCCTGTGCCGCGATGTCCTCAGGCGAGAAGCCGGCCACCGGCGCGCCGAAGATCGTGACCGCGCCCCGGCGCGGCGGCAGCAGGCCGACGGTGACGTTCAGGCAGGTCGATTTGCCGGCGCCGTTGCGGCCAAGCAGGCCGAGCAGGCGCGCCTCTCCGCAGCAGAACGAGACGTCGTGCAGCACGTGGCTGTCGCCGTAGAAGGCGTTGATATGCGAGAGCTCGAGCGCGTTAGTGGCCAAGATAGACCTCCCGGGTGCGCGGGTCGGCCACCACCTCGCTGCGGGTGCCTTCGACGATCACTTCGCCAAAGTGCAGCAGCGTGATGCGCTCGGCGAATTCCAGCGCCACGTCCATATTGTGCTCGATCATCACAATGGTGACGTCGCGCGGGATCGCCATCAAGAGTTCGTGCACGTCGCGGCGCTCGTCGATGGAAAGACCGGCGAACGGCTCGTCGAGCAGCAGCACCTTGGGATTCTGCGCCAGCGCCATGGCGATCTCGACGCGGCGGCGCTCGCCATAGGAGGTCTGCGCCAGCGGCCGTTCGGCAATGTGGGCTAGACCGATGCGCTTGAGTGCCTCGTAGGCACGCTCGGTGATGTGGCCCTGCCGCCTGAGATCGATGAACGGGTTCCAGCGCAGCGGCGACAGCCCGAGCAGCGCCAGCGACACGTTATGGAGGATGGTGTTTTCCTGGAACAGCGTGATGATCTGATAGGTGCGCGCCATGCCGAGATGCGGCCGTCGCCGGCTCGGCACCTTGGTGATGTCGCGATCGAACAGCTTGATCGCGCCGGAGTCGGGCGTGAGCTCGCCGGTGATCTGGTTGAACAACGTGGTCTTGCCGGCACCGTTGGGGCCGATGATCAGCCGCCGCTCGCCCGGCTGAACGTCGAGATTGACGCTGCGGGTGACGTGCAGTCCGCCGAAGGATTTCGACAACCGGCTGACGGTGAGCGCACTCATTTTTCCGTCTCCGGTTTGCCAAGGGTCGGCTTGCTAGCGTCTCCCAAGCGCCGCAACATCGCCCGCCACAGCCGCACCGAGCCGGGCACGATGCCTTCCGGCATGAAGATCACGATGGCGACGAAGATGGCGCCGAGCAGCATGTTCCAGCGCGTGATGTAGGCGCTGACCACGCTTTTGACGACGACCACCAGCGCGGCGCCGACCACGGGGCCGAGCAGGGTGCCGGCACCGCCGGAGATCACCATCAGCAGCACCTCGGCCGAGGCGGTGAGGTCGAGCGCCTGCGGGCTGATGAATTGGTTGTAGTAGACGAACAGGATGGCCGACACCGCGGTGAGCAGCCCGGACAACATGCAGGCCCAGAAGCGGATCGCCCAGACGTGATAGCCGAGCGCGTTCATGCGGCGGGGCTGGTCGCGGGTTCCCACCAGCGCGGCACCGAGCGGCGAGCGCACGAATATCATCATGACGCCCAGGGCCAGCAGGAACACGATCAGCGTCACGTAATAGAAGGCAGCCGGGGATTCGAGCGCGAAGCCGAACGGATGCGGTCGGCCGTGCAGATTGATGCCGTTGTCGCCGTTGGTGATGCTGATCCAGCGATAGGCCAGGCCCCAGATGATTTCGCCCAGTGCCAGCGTGATCATGATGAAGCCGATGCCGGTCGTGCGTAACGACAGCACGGCATAGAGCGCCATCGCCGCCAGGCCGACAATCAGCGCGGTGACGATGGCGACCGGGTGGCCGAAGCCCGCCTGCAGCATGTAGCCGGTGGCATAGGCGGAAATGCCGAACAAGCCGGCATGGCCGAGCGAGACCAGCCCGGCATAGCCGGCGAGCACGTTTAGGCCGAGCGCGAAGACGGCGTAGAACAGGATCTGGCTGGTGACGTTGATATAATAGTCGCCCGGCATCCAGTAGGGCACGGTGACGAGCGCGATGAGCGCGACCAGCAGGGCGAGGATGCGGGCGCTCATGGGATAAATCGTCCGAACAGCCCCTGCGGCCGCAGCAGCAGCACCAGCACCATGGGCAGAAAGAGCACAAAATATGCGAGCTCCGGCAACAGCGCCTGACCGAAATTGTAGAGCACGCCGATGATCAGGCTGCCGACCATGGAGCCGAGCAGGCTGCCGGAGCCGCCGAGAATGACCACCACCAGCGCCAGCGGCAGCATGTACTGGTCGAGGCCGGGATAGACGGTGAGGATCGGCCCGCCGATGACGCCGGCAAAGGCGGCGAGCCCGGCGCCGAGCGAGAACACGATGGTGAACAGCCGCGAGACCCGGATGCCGACTACCCGCGCCATGTCGGGATCGTCGACGCCGGCGCGGATCATGGCGCCGAGCCGGGTGCGGTCGAGCAGCAGCCAGAGCGCGAGCGCGACCACCGCCGCGATGACGATGACGGCGAGTCGGTAGATCGGAAAGATCAACGGACCTTCATGGATGTAACCGGTGAGGCCGGCGGGCGTCGGCACCGAAATCGGATCGCCGCCCCACACCATCAGGCAGAAATCGGCGACGATGAAGGAAATGCCGAGCGTCACCAGCACCTGCGCCAAGGGCTGGCGGGGAAGCCGGCGCAGCAGAAAGCGTTCGACGATGGCGCCGAATAACCCGACCAGCACCGCCGCCATCAGCGTCGCCAGCCAGAAATTGAACATCATGCCGAGCAGCCCGCCGACGAATGTCGCGCCGAAATAGGCCCCGAGCATGAACAGCGAGCCATGCGTCAGGTTGGGAATGCGCATCAGGCCGAAGATCAGCGAGAAGCCCGACGCCAACAGGAACAGCAGGCTGCCGAAGGTGATGCTGTTGACCGTCAGCAGCAGCCAGAAGGTCATATCGCCTTGTTTCCTTTGCACGTCGTGACTGAGCGCCTTGGCCGGTCGCTCCGGTCGGCCGCTCGTCCCCGCGAAAGCGGAGACCCAGAGCAATCTTCCACCGGTCCCGCGTTCTTGACGCTGGATTCCCTCTTGCGCGGGAATGAGCGGACGGAAATCCGCGGGCGCGGCTTGCGCGGCGCCCGCGGGATTATCGTCAGATCAGCACTTCACCGGCGGATAGTTGCGCGAATAGACCGGATGCGCCAGGAACTCCTTCTCCGGCCAGGTCCAGAACTGGCTCACATTGTGATAGGTCTTCACCGTGTGGTTCCAGAGCTTGAGGCCGTAGGAGTTCTTCATCTTCTCGCAGCGGCGCACATAGAAGTCGCCGACGACATTGCCGAGATGGTCGAAGCTGATCGGCCCGCGCGGCGTGTCCTTGAGCTTCACGGCCTTGAGCGCGGCCATGAACTTCTCCTTGTCATGGGTCGTGCCGCCCGAGGCTTCCAGGCCGGCATTGACCACGTCGCAGTTGACGTAGAGGCCGGCGGCGTAGAAGCCGGGCACGACCTTGAAGTTCTTCACCATCGCCTGGGCGAACTTCTTGTTGGCGTCGGTGTCCAGGTCGAGCGTGTAGGGGCAGCAGCTCATCATGCCGAGTGCCTCGTCGCCGAAGGCATGCAGCAGCGCGTCGTCACAGCCGGTCTCGCCGGTCACGACCTGGGTCTTCAGGCCGAAATTGGCGTACTGCTTCATGAAGGCGAGCGGGCCCGAGCCGGCAAAGCCCTGGCAGAGCACGTCGAAGTCGCTCAACTGGGCGAGATAGGGCGTGTAGTCCGGCGTGCCGATCGGCGTCCACAGCTTCTTGCTGACGCAGCCGCCGTCCTTCTGGAATGCCGCCTGGAAGCCGCCTTCCTGCTCGTAGCCGAAGGCAAAATCCCAATCGATGGTGATGCCTTTTTTCTTGCCCATCTCGGTGGCGGCGTAGTGGCCCATCGGCTGCATCGCCTGCGAGGAGGTCGCAGACGGCCGCAGGAAATAGGGATTGGGCGTGCGCTGAGTCAGGTTGTCGGCGCCGGCGAGGCTCAGCGTCGGCGTCTTGTGCTGGCGGATGTAGTCGGAGATCGCCAGCAGCTCGAAGGCGGCGAGCGGGCCAAGGATGACGTCGACCTTGTCGCGCTCGATCAGTTCCTGCGCCTTGGTCTTGGTGCCGGCAGGCTTACCGCCGGTGTCGGCGGAGACGAAGTCGACCTTGCGGCCGGCCATCTTGTAGTCGTGCTCCTTCAGCCAGGTGAGTACGCCTTGTTCCATCTGGATGCCGCCCTGCGCCAGTCCGCCGGTCTTGACGGTGAGCAGGCCCAGCTTGAACGGCGCGGCTTGTGCGATCGCCGGCGTGGGGAACTTGAACGTTGCCGCAGCAGCGCCAGCGGCGGTCGCGGTCATGAACTTACGACGACTTAATCTCATGGACATTGAATTCCTCCCTTCGTCGCCCCTTTCGGGATCGTTTGCCGAACGTATTCGTCCGGCGGTTTTAGTTCGGTCGTCCACGATGCGCGGCGGCACGAACGAAAACTGCGCCGCGTCGTGGGCCGTCGCTCCCCACTGCAAGTGGCCGAGCCACGGCCATCATTGTTCAATGTAACGCATAATGTAAAGGTCATTCCCGCCAGTGCGACACAGCGCGTGTACCGTAGGCCGGTGTGCTAATTTGTCGTTCCGTTGCGTGTGCAATCATCTCCAATAGGTGCTGGGAGGGTGAGCAATGTCGGCTGGTTTTCAAGTGCGGCGCCTGTCCGGCTCGATCGGCGCCGAAATTCTCGGCATCGATCTGTCGGAGGCGTCCGGCCACAACACCATCGCGGCCATTCGTCAGGTCTGGCTCGAGCACGGCGTGATCTTCTTTCGCGACCAGGACCTGCCGCCCGCGAAATTCCTCGGCTTTGCCGAGCGTTTCGGCAAGGTGGTCGAATATCCGTTCATCAAGGGCATCGAGGGCTTTCCCGAAATCATTCCGGTGGTGAAACTCGAGCACGAGCGGCACAATTTCGGCGGCATTTGGCACAGCGACACCGCCTATCTCGAGACGCCGCCAATGGCCACCATGCTGATCGCGCGCGAAGTGCCGCCCTATGGCGGCGACACGCTGTTCGCCAGCGGCACGCTCGCCTACGAGACGCTATCCGAGGGCATGAAGAAGATGCTCGACGGCCTGATCGCCATCAACTCGTCGGCCAAGGCAGATGTGTCGCGCACGCGCGAAGACCGGGTACGCGACAGCGCCAAGACCGACGCCAGACAAGAATATATCGGCGAGCATCCGGTGGTGCGTACCCATCCGGAGACCGGGCGCAAGGCGCTCTATGTCAATGTCGCGCACACCTTGCGCTTCAAGGGCATGAGCGAGGAGGAAAGCGCGCCGATCCTCAATTACCTGTTCCAGCACCAGACCAAGCCGGAATTCACCTGCCGCTTCAACTGGCGGGTCGGCTCGCTGGCGCTCTGGGATAACCGCTGCGTGCTGCACAATCCGATCAACGATTACCACGGCTTCAAGCGCGTGATGCACCGGGTGACGCTGGCGGGGGATAGGCCGCGTTAGATGCCAAGATAATTCGACTTGATCTTGTCGTTGGCCTTGAGGTCCTGCGGGGTCGAGGAATACACCACCTGGCCCTTGCTCATCACGTGCACATAGTCGACCAGCTTGAGCGCCAGGTTGGCGTTCTGCTCGACCAGCAGGATGGAAAGGCCCTGTTCCTTGAGCTTGATGATCGCCTCCCACAGGCCCTGGATGATGATGGGCGCCAGGCCCTCCGACGGCTCGTCCATGATCAGGCAGTCGGGGTTGGTCATGAGCGCGCGGCCGATCGCCAGCATCTGCTGCTCACCGCCCGACAGCGTCTTCGCGCGCTGATTGCGGCGCTCGAGCAGCCGCGGGAACAGCGCATAGACGCGCTCGAGATTCCAGTTGTGGCGCTCGGGGCTGCGCTCGGCGACCATCAGGTTCTCCTCGACTCCGAGCGTTGGGAACACGCGCCGTCCCTGCGGCACCAGGCCCATGCCGCTGCGTACGGTTTCGAACGACGACTTGAGCGTAATGTCGTCGCCCTTGAACATTACCTTGCCGCGGCGCGGCGGATTGAATCCGACGATGGAATTGACCAGCGTGGTCTTGCCGACGCCGTTGCGGCCGAGCAGGCCGAGGATCTGCCCCTGCTCAAGCTTGAGCGTGAGACCCTGCAACACATAGGCATCGCCGTAATAGGTATGGATGTCCTGTACGTCGAGGATGGCCATGACGCTAGCACCCCATTTGGTTCGACCGCATTACCCGGTTGAACCCATTTTTTGTTTGCGCATGATCTTATCCGAAAACCGGTTCCCACTTTTCGGGATCATGCGCTACCCCGTCCCCAAATAGATTTCCTGCACGCGCGTGCTGTCGTGGATCTGTTGTGGCGTGCCGGATTCCAGGATTTCGCCGAAATGCAGGACGGAGATTTCGGAGGCAACGTCGAACACCACGTCCATATCGTGCTCGATCAGCAGGATGGCGAGGTGAGGATCGAGCTTCATCAGGAACTGCGCCATCTCAGCGGATTCGCCCGACGAAAGGCCGGCGGCGGGCTCGTCGAGCAAGAGAATCTTGGGATCGCTGGCGAGCCCGAGCACGATCTCGAGCTGGCGCTGCTCGCCGTGCGAGAGATTGCGCACCTCAAGGTCCTTGCGATCGAGAAACCCGGCGGCTTCCAGCAAGCCATGAGCCTTATCGTAGACTTCGCGGTACGATGTCATGAAGCGCCACATGACGAATTTCGAGGAGCGCAGGCCCTGGATCGCCAGGATCACGTTGTCGAGCACGGTCAGTTTAGGGAACAGGCTGGTGACCTGGAAGGTGCGCGCCATGCCCATCGCGGTGCGCCGGTGGCTCGGCCATCTGGTGACCTCCTTGCCGAACAGCAGCACCTCACCCGAGGTCACCGGATAGATACCGGTGATGAGATTGAACAGTGTGGTCTTGCCGGCGCCATTGGGTCCGATGATCGCCTTGCGGTCGCCCGGCATCACCCGCAGGCTGACGCTGCGCGTCGCCTGCAGGCCGCCGAAGCTTTTGCACAGCGTGCGCAATTCAAGCACCGGGACATCGCCGGTCTGCGTTTCCAGGCTCACAAATCTGGTCCTCCCATGAAAGTGCCGGGGCCCCGCGCGTGGGCCCCGGCTTCTTGCGCGTTTATTCGCAATACTTGCAGGGCGGGAAGTTGCGGCTATAGACCGGCTGCTTGAGGAACTTCTCCTTCCCGTAGGTCCAGAACTGGCTGACATGCGGGTAGGTCTTGATGACGACGTTCCACAGCTCGGCCTTCGGATAGCCGAACATCTTCTTCTTCTCGACCTTCTTGATGTAGATGTTCTCGATCGGGTTCTTCATGTCGTCGAACGACACCGGCCCGCGCGGCGCGTCGATCTTGAGGCCTTCCATGGTCTTGATGAAGGCTTGGGCGCCCGGATACTTGCCGCCGTGCTTGGCGAGCGCCTCGTCGATGATCTGCGCGGTGGTGTAATTGCCTTCCGAATAATAGGACGGCACCTTGCCGTATTTCTTGCGGTAGGCCTTGACGAATTCCTCGTTCTTCTTCGTCGGGATCGCCGCGCTGTACATCAGCGAGGAGACGTCGCCGATCACCTCGTTGCCCATGAACGGCAGGATGAACTCGTCATAGCTGGTACCGCCGGCCACGATCGGCTTCTTGTTGCCGGAGCGGCGCAGCTGCTTGGGGAACTGCAGCGACATCGGCCCCACCATCAGCGTGTAGATGGCGTCGGCGTCGCCCTTGATCGACGGGATATAGGGCCCGAAATCCTTGGTGCCGAGCGGGGGCCAGATTTTCTGGATGATCTTGCCGCCGCAATCCTCGAACGCCTTCTGGAAGCCGCCGACCAACTCGTAGCCGAAGGCGTAATCGGCCGCGATAGTGACGACCTTCTTGTAGCCCTGCTCGCAGGCCCATTGCCCGAGCGGATGGTTTGGCTGCGAGCTCGACCAGGTGGTACGGAAGAAATAGGGGTACTTGCCTTCCTGTCGCTGCGTCAGGTCGTCGGCCGCCGGCACCGAGGCGATGTAGAGCGTCTTTTCCTCGTTGCTGACCGGCGCCAGCGCGTAGCCGGTGGAGGCGAGCAGACCGCCGACGAACATGTTGACGTGATCCTGCAGCACCAGCTTCTTGGCCTTGGTGACCGCGGCGTCCGGCTTGCCCTGGTTGTCTTCCACGATGAACTTGACGTCGGCGCCACCGAGCTTGTTGTGGTGCTCGTCGAGATACATCTGGAAGCCGTTGCGCATGTCCTTACCGACCTGCGCGAAGATGCCGGTCAGCGGCGCGATGAAGCCAATGCGCAGCTCTTCAGCCTGCGCCGGCGCGCTCATGCTCATGCCGAGCACGAAGACGCCGCCCAACAGCATTGGGCCCAAGCGTTGTCGCAACTTCATTGTCATTGCCGTTCCTCCCTGTCGTTACCTTCCGATCGCTTGTCACGTCGTTTCGGGTGCCAGCTTTTCAGCGGCCGCTGGTCTTTTCTTTTTGTCGGATGTCGCACGCGCCTGGCGGATGCGCGCAGGGATGCCCATCAGGCCGGTGGGCAGATAGAGGATGGTCAGCACATAGACGCCGCCCAGCACGTATTGCCACCACGGCACCAAGGTGGAGAGATATTCGCGCAGTCCGAACACGATGGCCGAGCCGATGGCGCCGCCGACCAACGTGCCGGCACCGCCCAGCACGACCATCAGCAGGGCATCGACCGAAGTTGTCAGCGTCACGGTTTCCGGGCTGACCAGGCCGTTGGTGTGCGCCCACAGCACGCCTGCCAGGCCGCCGAAAGCGCCGGCGATGATGAAGGCGATGTATTTGTGCAGCCAGGTATTATAGCCGAGGATCTGCATGCGCAGTTCGCGCTCGCGGATGCCGGCGAGGCTGCGGCCGAACGGCGAGCGCACCAGCACGTAGAGAACGATCAGCGTGGCCGTGAAGAAGGCGAACACGAGGAAAAAGAACGTGCGTTCGTTGGTGAGGTCGAGCCCAAAGCTCGGCCGCGCGGTGACGTTGATGCCGTTGTCGCCGCCGGTCAGCGAATTCCAGCGGTAGGCCAGCCCCCAGACGCATTGCCCGAGCGCCAGCGTGATCATCAGGAAGTAGACGCCGCTGGCGCGGATGGCGAACAGGCCGAAGATGGCGGCCAGCGCGGCGGCAAGCAGCATGCCCAGGAGCACCACCAGCCAGAAGTCCCAGCCCAGCCCGAAGTGGAACTTGGCCGCCATGATGGCGGTGAAATAGGCGCCGATGCCGAAATAGGCGGCCTGCCCGAGCGAGGCGAGGCCGGTGAAGCCGAGCAGAATGTCGAGGCTCATCGCCAGGATTGCGAACACCATGGCGCGCGTCGCCAACAGCACCACGAACGAGCCCGAGTGCGGCACGATGTAGGCGAGCGCGGCCAGCGCCACGGCGACGACGAGAATTTTGAATTTCGGATTGGTCATCGGGCGCTCATTCTCGTCCGAATAGGCCGGTGGGCTTGATCGCCAGGATCAGCACCATCGGCGCGTAGAGCGTGAAGTAGGAGACCTCGGGAAACAGCGCCTTGCCGAAATTGTCGGCGAGGCCGACCAGCAGCGCGCCGATGGCGGCGCCGCCGAGCGAGCCCATGCCGCCGATGATGACGACCGCGAAGGCGAGCGGCAGCATCTCGAAGTCGAGACCGGGATAGACGCCGAGGAAGGCGCCGCCGATGACGCCGCCGAGGGCGGCCAGGAAGGCGCCGAGCGCGAACACCAGCATGGAGATGCGGTTGGTGTCGATGCCGACGCCGCGCGCCATCTGCGCGTCATCGACGGTGGCGCGCACGGCGGCGCCCATGCGCGTCTTCTCCATGATCAGCCACAGGCCGATGCCGATCACCAGCGCGGTGACGATCATGAACACGCGATAGAGCGGGAAATAGATGCCGTCGAGCACCACGCTGTTGTTGAGAAAGGCGGCGGGATTGATGTCCATGTTGTCGCCGCCCCAGATGTCCAGCGCGGCCTGTTGGAACAGATAGGCGAAGCCGACCGTGAGCAGCACCTGGCGCAGCACATCGTTCTCGATCGGCACGATGGGCACGTGCTTCAACAGGAAGTAGCCGACGATCGAGGCAACGAGCGCGATGGCCGCGATCTGCGGCAGGCCGCCGCCGATCAGTAGCGGCCATTTTGCCTTGACCGCGAGACTGACGATGAGGCCGATGCCGACCGCGATCACGGCGGTGCGGATGAATTCAAAGCCTTCCGAGCGCAGGAACAGGCGCTCCATGGCAATGCCGATTACCGCGACGGCCAGGGCGGCGATCGGCAGCGACAGCGCCCAGGAGCCGGTCGCCGCGATCACGGAGATCGCGATGTAACCGCCCCATAAAAAATAAGCGCCATGGGAAAGATTGACGATCCGCATGACGCCGAAAATGAGCGACAGGCCGCTGCCGACGAGAAACAGCAGCGCGCCATAGGAAATTCCATTGAAGGTCTGAATGATCCAATAATGGGCGTTCATTCCCCTCTCACTCCCCACATCCCTTCTTGTTCAACCTAAGGTTCAAGCGGGCAGCTTACCCGAGCCGGGATTGGATAGAAGCCCCTAATTGGCGGCGGGCGCGATTAATCCGGCCGTGCGCTCATGCGGCCTGTGAGATCGGGAACATTGAATATGGCGAATTTCGCCCTGCCGAAATTGGCGGACGAATTCGCTATGGAAGATGCCTAAACCGGCATCTTCTCCACCTTCTGAGAGGCAGTGTGCCGAGCCTTATCGTTTGCGTGCACGCTTTCCCTTGCCGCGCTTCACCTTCGCCATCTTTTCCAGCACGGCGCAAACCGCGGCGGTATCCTGCGCGCCGTAACCGGACTTCTGCGCCTTCAAATAGATCGGCTTGGTGGCGTCGAACAGCGGTGTCGGCACCTTGATCTTCTTGGCGTAGCCGCCGATCACCGTCATGTCCTTGTCCCAGACGTCGATCTTCATGGTGGCGTCCTTGTATTTGCCCTCCACCATCATTGGCGCGCGCAGTTCGAAGATGCGCGAATTGCCGGCGCCGCCGGTGACCAGATCGAAGATCACCTTTGGATCGAGGCCCGCCTTCATGCCCAACACCATGGCCTCGGCGCTCGCCACGTTGTGGATCGCCACCAGCAGGTTGGCGACGTATTTCATCTTGCTGCCGTTGCCGAAGGGGCCGACATCGTAGACCTTGCGCCCGAGCGCGGCGAACATCGGCTGCAGCTTGCGGATCGCCTTGCCGTCGCCGCTGGCATAGAAGACGAGATCGCGGGCCGCGGCCTGCGAACCGGTGCCGCTGACCGGACAGTCGAGCATGGTGTGGCCGGCGCGGCGCAGGACGCGCTCGGCATTTTCCTTATCTGAAATCGTGAAGGTGCTCATCTCCACGATCACCCTGGGCTTGAGCTTGGCGCCGGCGATATCGCGCGCCACCTGCATCAGTGCCTGTGGCTTGGGCAGGCTCAACAGCACGGTCGGTGCCGTCGCCGCCACCTCCACCGCGTCGCCGGCGATCTCGACGCCCGCGCGATGGGCCTCGCGCCGACGCGCGGCGCTGAGGTCGTAGCCGATCACGCGCCAGCCGGCCGCTGCAAGATTCTTGGCGAAGGCGCCGCCCATGATGCCGAGGCCGACAACGCCGACCGTGCCCTTCGACCGTTTCTTCTTCCTCGCCGCAGCCATTCGGTTTTCTCCCTGCCGAAGATCACGACGCACCCCTTGTGCGTGCCGTTTGCGAATCCGTCTTAAGCGGTTGGGACCGGGGCTGTCGAGTGGGTGGGCAGCATCAATGCTTTCAAGTGACGCCGCGATCGCCTATCGTCGCCGCAAAAGCGCGTCAGGAGGAAGCATGAAAATCGGAGTTGCCGGGCTCGGGCTCATGGGTGCCGCGCTCGCCGAGCGTCTGATGGAAGTCGGTCACGAGGTCCATGTCTGGAATCGCGCGGCGAGCAAAACCGAGCCGGTCGCGAAGGCGGGCGCCAAGATTGCCGCTTCGCCTGCCGAACTCGCCAGAGACTGCGAGACGGTCCTCTCCATGCTCACCGACGGCGCGGCGATCGACGCGGTCTATAACGGGCCGAACGGTCTGTTGTCCGGCGACGTCAAGGGCAAGCTGTTCATCGAAATGAGCACGGTGGCGCCGAAGGTGGAGACCGATCTTGCCGCCAAGGTGCGCGCCAAGGGTGCGGCCCTGGTCGAATGCCCGGTGGGCGGCTCCACCGTCGCCGCGCGCAACGCGCAACTGCTGGGACTGATGGGCGCGGAGCCGGCCGACGCCCAGCGCGCGCGACCGATCCTCGAACAGCTCACCAAGCGGCTCGAACATTGCGGACCGGTAGGCGCGGGCGCCGCCATGAAGCTCGCCATCAACCTGCCGCTGATGGTGGCGTGGCAGGCCTACGGCGAGGCGTTCGCGATCGCGCGCAGCGTCGGCTGGGATCCCAAGCGGCTGCTCGACCTGTTCGTCGAGAGCAACGGCGCCAACAAGGCGCTGGGCATGCGCGCCGACATGATCGTCACCATGTTCCAGGGCAAGGATCCGGGCAAGGCCACCTTCACCATCGCCAATGGCGTCAAGGACCTGCGCACCATGGTCGAAACCGGCGAGGCGCTCGGCGCCGAGATGGTCGCGACCAAGGCGGCGCTGTCCGGTTTCGAGGATGCCGTGCAGCATGGCGTCGGCGACGGCGACGGATCGCGCATGTCGGTCTATTGGGCGACGAGGAAGAATTAGGAATCGTCATGGCCGGGCATAGCCGTTCCAAGAACGGCGTTCTTTCAGAACGCCTATGTCCCGGCCATCTCGCTTAGGTGGGCAACGCCTTGCCTTCATAAGCGGGATGCACGGGACAAGGCCGGGCATGACAGCACCAAGGGCACGGACCATGAAACTGTTCTCGTACTGGCGTTCGCTGGCGACCTATCGTGTGCGTATCGCGCTCAACCTCAAGGGCATCACGCCCGACGAGGTCATCAACGTCAATCTGCACGAAGGCAAGCAGCGCGAAGAGGCCTACCGCAAGATCAATCCGATGATGGCGCTGCCGGCGCTGGTCCTGGACGACGGCACCGTACTGTTCGAGTCGCTCGCCATTCTCGAATATCTGGACGAGACCCATCCCAGCCCACCGTTGCTGCCGAAAGAGCCGAAGGCGCGGGCGCGGGTGCGCGCGTTGTCGCAGCTCATCGCCTGCGACACCCATCCGCTGATCGTGCCGCGCGTGCGCGAGCATATCGCCAAGACCTATAACGTCGAAGAGGCTGGCATCATCGAATGGGGCCAGCACTGGCACAACGCGGCGCTGCGCGCGCTGGAGACCAACCTGTCGTCGTCGCCGGAGACCGGGCGCTATTGCCAGGGCGATGAGATCACCATTGCCGACATTTGTTTGGCGGGGCAGGGCGCCGGCGCCATGTATTTCAAATGCGACATGACGCCGTACCCGACCGTGATGCGTATCGTCAACGAGTGCGCCAAGCTCGACGCCTTCGCCCGCGCCCATCCGCTCAAGCAGCCGGGCGCGCCGGCGTCGGTGTAGGTCGCTTTGCATGCAGCAATCTGTGAGCGTCATGCCCCGCGCAGGCGGGGCATCCAGTAGCCCCGGCGTTCAAGACCGACATGCCGACGTTTACCGGTTCGCCCGCTTTCGCGGGCGATGACATCAACGTTTGGAGTGACGCGTACAATGCTCAATACGGCAATCGTCGGCCTCGGCTGGTGGGGCAAGACTCTGGTCAAGGCGGCAGCGGACTTTGGCGCGCCGATGCGTTTCGTGCGCGGGGTGACGCTGGAACCGGAGACCGTGCGCGACTTTGGCGCCGAGCACGGAATGGCCATCGGCACCTCCTTCGAGGAGGTGATTGCCGATCCCGCCATCCAGGCGGTGGTCATCGCCACGCCGCACACCAAGCACCGCGCGCAGGTGGAGGCGGCGGCCGCGGCCGGCAAGCATATTTATTGCGAAAAGCCGTTCGCGCTCAGCAAGGTGGATGCGCAGGCGATGCTGGCAGCCGTTGAACGCGCGGGCGTGCAGATCGGCGTCGGCCATCATTTCCGGCTGATGCCGTCGATGCGCGTGCTGGCCGAAATCGCGGCGAGCGGCGCACTCGGCACCATCATGCATGCGGAGGGCAATTACAGCCACGATTGGCTGGCCGACATGCCGACAGACAGTTGGCGCATGGCGGCCAACGAAAGCCGCGCCGGCGGCATGACCGGCATGGGGATCCACGTGCTCGACTGCTTCCGCGACCTGGTGGGGCCGATGAAACGCATCAGCGCGCTGTCGAAGACGCGCGCGCTGGACGTGCCGACCGGCGACACCACCGCCGCGCTGATCGAATTCGACAACGGCGCCACCGGCAATCTCGCCACCACGCTGAAGACGCCGTTCCGCTGGCGCATCGCGATCTTCGGCGCGGATTGCTGGGCGGAAAGCGTGAGCGAAACACGCGCGATCGTTCGCCGCGCCGGCGAGAAGGAGCCGGAGGTGATAGAGCGGCCGGCCGACAATCACCTCGGCCGCAATCTCGATTATTTCGCGCGCGCGGCACTGGGCGAGGGGACGTTTCCGATTCCGCCAGCCGGCATCCTGCAGACAGCATCGGCGCTGGAAGCGGTGTTCAAATCGGCGGAAGCCGATGGCGCCTGGATGGAGGTTTGATCGGCCATGGCTGAAGCGATTGGCCGCTTCGACGACGGTGCCGCCTATGAGCGGATGATGGGGACCTGGAGCCGGCTGGTCGGCGAGCAGTTCCTCGGCTGGCTGGCGCCGGCGCGGGGTTTGCGCTGGGTCGACATCGGCTGCGGCAACGGCGCCTTCACCGAATTGCTGGTGCAACGCTGCGCGCCAGCGGCGGTCGACGGCGTCGATCCATCGGAAGCCCAACTCGTCTTCGCGCGCACGCGCGCCGGGACGCGCATGGCCGCGTTCCGGCGCGGCGACGCCATGGCGCTGCCCTTTGCCGACGCCAGTTTTGATGCCGCCGTGATGGCGCTGGTGATCTTCTTCGTGTCCGATCCGGGCAAGGGCGTCGCCGAGATGAAGCGCGTGTTGCGGCCGGGCGGCATGGTGACGGCTTATGCCTGGGACCTGGAAGGTGGCGGCTCGCCCTTGCTGCCGATAGACCGGGTGATGAATGCGCTCAACCTGCGGACCCATCGCACGGTGAGCGCCGGCGCCGCCGGCATCGACGCGCTGCGCGATCTATGGAGCGCGGCGGGGCTCGAAGCGGTCGCGGCCCGCCGGATCGACGTGGAGCGGAGCTTTGCCAGCTTCGACGAGTTCTGGGATATCACGGTGGCGGGATCGCTGCTGAAGACGACGATCGCTGGGCTGCCGTCCGCCGAGGTCGCCGCGCTCAAAGAGCAAGTGCGCGCCGGCCTGCCGGCCGATGGGCAAGGCCGCGTCAGCTATGGCGCCTATGCCAATGCGGTGACCGGCCGCGTGCCGGGGTAACGACGCGCTCAGGCGTGCCGTTGTTGCTGCCGCGGCGCCGCGATGGTTGCGTCCCACACCGCATGGATATGCGCGACTTCCTGTTCGAAGCGTTGCAGGAACAGCCGCGCCTGGGTCGACAGCGTGCGACGGGTCGGCTGTATCACCACGAATTCGGCGTGCAGCTCGGGCTCGACAACCGGGTTGACGATCAGTTCGCCGCGGCCGATGTCGTTGACCGAGATCACGCTCGGCAGAATGGTCGCCCAGTCGGAGCGGGCGACGAATTCGAGCGTGGCGATCATGGCGTCCATTTCCAGCATGGCTTCGACCTCGACGCCGTGGCTCTGGAAATAGGTCTCCAGATTGCGCCGGCGGATGTTGTCCGGTCCCGGGATCACCAGCTTGAGCGGCCGGCATTCGGCGAGCCGCAACGGCGCCAGCGCGGTGAGGCCGCGCTTCGGCCCGGAGATCAGCATCTCGCGGTCACGCACCAATAGCCGCGCTTTCAGCCCGATGGTGCCTTCGAAGGCGGGCACCACCGCGAAGTCGAGCGCGTCCTCGAGCACCATCTCGGTGAGCAGACCGCTGTAGCCTTCGACGATATGCAGCCGCACCTCCGGGCAGCGCGGCACGAAGTCGTCGAGCACGGGGGCCAGCACCGCGCGGGTGAAGGTCGGCATCAGGCCGATGCGCAGTTCGCCGGTGACCTGGCCGGCGAAGGTGCGGGCCTGCTCGGCGGCGTTCTCCAGAGCGCCGACGGCTTCCACGCAGCTCTTGTAGTAGCGGAAGCCTGCCGGCGTCGGCGTCACCCCGCCGCTGGCGCGCTCGAACAGCTTGACGCCGAGCGCCCGCTCGGCCGCCGCCACGTGTTGGGAAATGCCGGATTGGGTGGCGTTCTCCCGGGCTGCCGCGCGGGTGAAGGAGCCTTCTTCGCAGACCGCGATAACGGCGCGGATTTGCCGCAATGGGATATTGGCCATGAATGTCCGGTCGGAATGGAGATATCAGAAAATCTAATGCCTTGGCGCAGAATATATTATTTCTTCTTGATCTGCCAACAGCTTAGGATTTGCGCCAATCAGCAACGTGAACAGGCGCCCAGTGCGCCCGTCGGGAGAAAACGCCATGGGAGCGAATTTCGGCATCGCCGGTATGGATTGGCAGCAGAAGATCAATTGGGATCGGCTGCGCGAATACCGTATCGAGCGCGCGCGTCAGATGATGAAGAAGCACGGCCTCGGCGCCATGCTCTGCATGTACGACGAGAACTGCCGCTATATCACCGGCACGCTGACCCCCGGCTGGAACCGGCTGAAGCCCGGCCTGCGCTACGCCATGCTGTGCGGCGACGGCCGCCCGATCCTGTTCGAGCAGGGCGATATCGGCTTCCAGATCGAGCGCCACTCGCCGTGGATCCCGAAGGAAAACGTTCGCCACTCGTTCGCGTGGATCAAGGGCGCCGCCGGTCCGGCTTCGACTCAGCAGGTCAACAAGTTCGTCAAGGCGATCATCCAGGCGATGAAGGACAACGGCGTCGCCGGGCAGAAGCTCGGCGTCGACTTCATCGACATCAACATGATCCAGGTGTTCAAGGAGAACAACATCCACTGGGTGGACGGCATGACGCCCATGATGGAGGCGCGCGCGGTCAAGAGCCCCGACGAGCAGGAAGCTTTCCGCATCGTCGGCGCCATCGGCGACGCCACCCACTGGGAGTGCATGAAGTTTCTGCGCCCCGGCGTGACCGAGAACCAGGTCACCGCGCACCTGATGGAATACCTCTACAACATCCCCGGCATGGAAGACGTCGAGGACGTGATCGTGTCGTCCGGCCCCAACACCTGGCCGAACTGGCGCAACTTCTCCGACCGCATCATCCAGCCCGGCGACATCGTGTTCATGGATTTGGCCGCGTTGACCTGGAACGGCTACAAGTCCTGCTATTACCGCACCTATTGTGTCGGCAAGGAGCCGACCCAGGAGCAGAAGGACACCTACGACACCGCGCTCAAGTGGCTCTACGACTCGATCGGCGCGGTGAAGGCCGGCGCCACCACGCGCGACATCGCGCTGAAGTGGCCGTCGGCGCAGGAGACCTGGGGCTACGAGGACGAAGACCAGGCCGCCGCCAACCTGTGGGGCCATGGGCTCGGTCTCGCGCAGTACGACCCGCCGGTGATTTCGCGCATCTGGTCGCTCGACCATCCGGTCGAGATCCAGGAAGGCATGACCTTCGCGCTGGAGACCCAGCACGGCAAGCAGTTCCGTTACGGCGTGCGCATCGAAGAGATGCTGATCGTGAAGAAAGACGGCATCGAAATCGTGTCGAACTTCCCGGTCAAGCAGATCACCGTGGTCGATCCGCTGCCGGGTTACGGCGATCATGTGAAATAAGCGCGCTTGCGCGCTTCTTTCCTCTCCCCGCTGGCGGGGAGAGGGTGGCGAGCAGCGAAAGCTGCGAGCCGGGTGAGGGGGCCTCGCCGTTCGCACCTAACCTCGACACCCCCTCACCCGACTTCCTCGCTCTCGCTCGGAAGTCGACCTCTCCCCGCACGCGGGGAGAGGTGAAAGGTGGCGAAGCCCCGGTTTGGACCTATGACCGAGTTCATCCTCCCGCTCACCGACCCCGCCGCGGCCGACCCGGAAAACGTCGGCCCGAAGGCCGCGAACCTATCGCAATTGACGCGTGCCGGGCTGCCGACGCCGGGCGGCTTCGCGCTCACGGCGGACGCTTATCGCCATCAGCTTCGCCACATCGGCATCGAGCACATGCTCGCCGAATACAACGAAGGCGATGTGCCGACCACGCGCCGGCTATCGATCCAGATCAGGCTGGCGATCTATCAGCGGCCAATCGCGCCGGAAATCCTCGAGCCCTTGCTCGCCGCCTGGCGCGCCCAGCGTGTGCAGGCGCCGCTCGGTGCCGTGCGCTCCTCCGCGCTGCTCGAGGACCGCAAGGGCGCCAACTTCGCCGGCCAGTTCGAAAGCTTCCTCGGCCTTTCCGACGAAACCGAATTCTTGACCGCGGTGCGCGCCTGCTGGGCGGCTTTATGGACCTCGCACGCGCGCCGCTACATGGAGAACGCCGATCTCTCGCCCGCCGACACCGCAATGGGCGTGCTGATCCAGCCGCTGATCAACGCGCGCGCTTCCGGCGGGGGTCTAAGCGAAACCGCCGAGGGGCAGATGCTGATCTCGGCCACCTGGGGCCTCGGCTCGGCGATCGCGCAAGGCGAGGTGGTGCCCGACCGCATCGTGCTGGCCAAGAACGGCTTCCTGCGCAGCGTGCAGGCCGGTCGCAAGAAACATCAGGACACCTGCGCGCATGGCGTCTCCGCGCCGCAGGGCGTGCCCAAGGACAAGGTCAGCGAGCCGTGTCTCTCGGCCGGTCAGGCGGTGAGCCTCGGACGGCTGTTGCGCAAATGCGAAGAGCTTGCCGGCCAGCCGGTCGAGATCGAATGGGCCATGGACGAGAGCGGCTTCAAGCTCTTGCAGTCGCGCCCGCTGCATGTTGAGGCGCCCGTGGTGCCCGACGAGATCTGGCTGCGCCATCCGGGCTTGAGCGGCCACCCCGCCGGCATCGGCTGGGGTTCGGGGCGCGCTGTGGTGGTCAACTGCGAGTGCGAATTGGCGCGCGTTGCGCCCGGCGACATTCTGGTGACGCGCGTTGCCGGTCCGGCACTCAGCCATATCCTGCCGAAGGTTGCCGGCGTCGTGGCCGAGCTCGGCGGCTCGACCTCGCATCTTGCTTCGCTCGCGCGCGAGCGCGGCATTCCCATGGTTCTGGGCGTGCTCGACGCCACGCAGCATATTCCCGATGGCTCGCAATGCGCGGTCGACGGCGTTTCCGGCATCGTGCGGTGGCTTAGGTGAGCAAGCCCCGTATTTTTGTCACGCAGCCCGTCGCCGACAGTGCCATCAAGCGGCTGCGCGCGCTGGGTACCGTCAAGGTCTTTCCCGACGATAGCCGCATCATTCCGCATCGGACGCTCATCATGGCGGTCAAGAAGGCCGACATCCTGTTCTGCCTGCTGCACGACAAGATCGACAAGGCGGTGATCGCGGCTAACCCGAAGCTTCAGCACATCGCGGCGCAGTCGATCTCGCCGTCCAACGTCGACATGGCGGAAGCGACCAAGCGCGGCATTCCGGTCAGCGTGGTGCCGCCGGTGACGACCGAAGCGACCGCCGATCTCACCTTCGGCCTGATGCTGGCGGCGGCGCGCCGCATGGTAGAGGGGGACAGACTGGTGCGCGCCGGCAAGTATCCCGGCGGGCAGTCGCGCCATCTGCTGGGCGCGATCGTGCACGGCAAGACGCTGGGGCTGATCGGCGGCGGCGGGCTGATCGGCAAGGCGGTGGCGAAGCGCGCGCACGGCTTCGACATGCGCGTCCTGTACTGGACGCCGCGGCGCAAGCCGGAAAGCGAGGAACGTGCGGCCGGCCTCAGTTATGTGCCGCTCGACCAGTTGCTGCGCGAATCCGATTTTGTGTCGCTGCATTCGCCGCTGAACGCGCAGACCCGGCATCAGATCGGCGCGCGTGAGCTGGGCCTGATGAAGAAGACAGCCTTCATCGTCAATACCGCGCGCGGGCCGATCATCGACGAGAAGGCCTTGGTGCGCGCGCTTAAAGCGAAGAAGATCGCCGGTGCCGGGCTCGACGTGTTCGAATTCGAGCCGAAGGTCTCGGCCGAATTGAAGAAGCTGAAGAACGTCGTGCTCAACCCGCATCTCGGCAGCGCGACCGTCGAGGTGCGCGAGGAGATGGCGAATATCGTGGTCGACAATATCGAGGCGCTGCTTGCCGGCAAGAAGCCGCCGGGGTGCGTCAATCCGGAAGTGATAGCGAAGGTTTGAGTCGCTTTACTCCGCTGCCCCGCCTCAACGCCGGCGTGTTCTTCGATGCAGCCCGCGTTAGTACTCGACCCGATCCTGATCTGTCGATCGGGGATGCTTGCGCCGTTGCTCGTGGGCTTCTCCCGCGTGCTTTCCCAAGGTCCAGCCGACGGCCTCAAGATTCGAACGTGCCCAATCGATCAATTCCTGGTCCGTCACCGTGGCTATGGAATTATTCCAACGATTATACCAGCCTGCGAGGCTGATCACCGCCAGCATCTCGACGATCTGCTGGTCGGAGTAGTGCTGGCGCAAGTCCGCGAAATGGGCAGGCTCGACCATGTTGGGTACGCTTGCGCCGTCGCGGGCCAGTCGTAGTGCCGCCTTTTCAGCGTCTGTGAATGTCGACGAGTCCTCGAACGTCCAGATATCGCGGATGCGATTCGAGTCGACGCCCATCAGGTGCAGCGTGTACGCGCCATGCGCCTGGCAGTGCTGACAGCCCGCGGCCGCGCTTGCCATCGTGAACAGCTCGCTGCGGATCTGCCGGGGAAGGTTGTTGGGAGAAACCATCACCAGCTCGATGAGCGGTTGGAAGAGTTGTGTCAGTTCCGGCCAGCGGAAAAATTCGAGATTCTGCCGGTCTTGGTATTTTGGTTCGGTCATGTCGAATCCTTTGCGTGGGTTCGTTTCGCGGACCGACCGGTGTTGCAAGAGCAAGTGGCAGGACCGGTCACTCTGCCGTCCAGCCGCCGTCGAGCTTGAGCGCCGCACCCGTCATCAGCGACGAGGCGTCTGACGCCAGAAACACGATGGCGCCGCAGAGTTCCTCCAATTGTCCAAGCCGGCCGAGTTTGATCATCGACAGTACTTCGTCGCGGAACGCCTTGTTCTCGAAAAACGGCCGCGTCATGGGCGTTTCGAGAAATGTGGGGCCGAGCGAATTGACGCGGATATTGTGCGGCGCGAGCTCGATCGCCATCGCCTTGGTGAAGCCTTCCATGGCGTGCTTCGACGCGCAATAGACGGTGCGGCGCGCGGCGCCGACATGACCCATCTGCGAGGAGATGTTGATGATCGAGCCCGGCAGTTTGGCGTCAAGCAGCCGCGTTGCCACCGTCTGCGCCACGAAGAAGGCGGCGCGCACATTGAGCGTGAAGATGGCGTCGAAATCTTCCACCGTCACGTCCGGCAGCATGGCCGGCCGGTTCATGCCGGCATTGTTGATCAGGATCTGGTAGGGCGCGCGCTCGGCCAGCGCCTTGCGCACCGCGTCGATGTCGGTGACGTCGAGCGTCAGCGCGTCCGCCTGCTGCCCGCGGGAGCGGATCGCGGCCGACGCTGCTTCGATCTCGCTTGATGTACGCGCGGCCAGCGTCACATGCGCGCCGGCATCGGCCAGCGCCGCCGCCGCCGTCAGCCCGATGCCGCGCCCGGCGCCGGTCACCAGCGCGCGCCGGCCGTCGAGGCGGGAGGAGGGGGTAGGGGTGAGGTCCATCTTCAGCCGGCGATCGGATGAAGCTCAAACACGCGGCCGTATCTTGCCGCCGTCGCCACGTCGCCGTCACGAAGGGCTTGCCGCACCTGGTCGAGCTTTTGGGCATCTTCGAGCGACAGATAAGGCGACCAGCCTGTCTCGTCCTCAATCAACTCGACCGGCACTTCGGCGGCAAATTTTCCTTCGTGGATGAGTTTGGTCGACTTTCGAGTCATCGCGGATTCCGTTTGAGGTAGTCAGCGCTCCACCGGGCTGGATCTGGCCGGTAGCCGGTTATCACCACCGCCGGCCGTTGGTGGCCGGCGGGAACGCCCCACAATATATGCAGCGGTCGGCCTTGTGCATCATGTTGCAACACCAGAACAGACGGCCCACGCGCCGCATCGGGATAGTCCTCTACGACAATGCCCGCCGCCACCCCCGCGACAACCTCTTCGGTCACAATAGCATCGGCGGCAAACTCGTCATAGCCGTGCTCGGATATGCGGACTTGGCCTGAGGCAACGAGTTGTTGCACCTGGCGCAAAGTCGCGTTCATAATCGACAGTCACTCCGCCGCTGTCGCGTAGGGCACGTTGCGGCCGCCATAGCGGCGCACGCGGATGTTCGCCTGTTCGGCGTGGCCGAGGAAGCCTTCCAGCACGCACAGCCGCGAGCAGACTTCACCGATCTTGGCGCTCGCTTCGTCGGTCAGCACTTTCTGATAGGTGCAGGTCTTGAGGAACTTGCCGACCCACAGGCCGCCGGTGAAGCGCGCGTTCTTTTTGGTCGGCAGCGTGTGGTTGGTGCCGATCACCTTGTCGCCATAGGCGACATTGGTGCGCGGGCCCAGGAACAGCGCGCCGTAATTGGTCATGTTGGTGAGGAAGTAATCGGGATCGCGCGTCATCACCTGCACGTGCTCCGAGGCGATGCGGTCGGCTTCCGCCACCATCTCGTCGTAGCTGTCGCAGACGATGACCTCGCCGTAGTCCTTCCAGGCTTGGCGCGCCGCGTCGGCGGTGGGCAGGATCGTGAGCAGCCGCTCGACCTCTTCCATCGTGTCTTGCGCGAGCTTCTCCGAATTGGTGAGCAGTATCGCCGGCGAGGTCGGGCCGTGCTCGGCCTGGCCGAGCAGGTCGGTGGCGCACAGTTCGCCGTCGACGCTGTCGTCGGCAATCACCAGCGTCTCGGTCGGCCCGGCGAGCAGGTCGATGCCGATGCGGCCGAACAATTGGCGCTTGGCCTCGGCCACGTAAGCGTTGCCGGGCCCGACGATCATGTCGACCGGCTTAATCGACTCGGTGCCGAGCGCCATCGCGGCCACGGCCTGCACGCCGCCGAGCACATAGATGTCATTGGCGCCGCCGAAATGCTGGGCGGCGACGATGGCCGGGTGCGGGCCGCCCTTGTAGGGCGGGGCGCAGGCGATGATGCGCTTCACGCCCGCGACTTTGGCGGTGACGATCGACATATGGGCGGAAGCGACCATCGGATAGCGGCCGCCCGGCACGTAGCAGCCGATCGAATTGACCGGGATGTTCTTGTGGCCGAGGATTACGCCGGGCAGCGTTTCCACCTCGATGTCGCGCATCGACTCGCGCTGCTTCTGCGCGAAGTTGCGCACCTGCGCCTGGGCGAACTTGATGTCCTCGATATCGCGCTTCGCCACCTGCCCAATGGCGCGCTCGATGTCCTGTTCGCTCAGCTTGAAGTCAGCCGGCGACCAGTTGTCGAATTTCTTCGACAGGTCGCGCACGGCTTCGTCCTTGCGCGCGTCGATATCGGCCAGAATGGTTTCCACCGTCTCGCGCACCTTGGCGTCGGCGGCCTTGATCGCGCTCGCGTCCATTCCGCGCTTGATATAGCGGGCCATGGGAATTCCTCCATTCACTCGACTGTCATCCCCGCGAAGGCGGGGACCCAGTGCTCATTGACTTCAACTATATCGCAAATGCTGGGATTACTGGATGCCCGCTTTCGCGGGCATGACAGTATGCGGGCGCGAGACCCCGATCGGTTTCGCCGTCCGGGACGACCGCGACGCGGCCTATTTGATCGCCTGCGGGTTGATCGGGCTGCCGGTGCCGCCGGTGATGATCAGCGGCGGGCCGCAGAAGAAGAACTCGTAGACGCCGTCCTCGGCGCAGTCCTCGGCCAGTTCCTTGAGATAGAAGATCTCGCCCATGCACAGGCCCATGGCCGGGATCACCACCCAATGCCACGGTTGGTTGGCGTCGGTCGTCTCGTTCGGCCGCACCTCCACACCCCATGTGTCCGTGCAGATGGCGGCGACTTCTTTCTCCTGGCACCAGTAGCAGTTTTCGAACTTGACGCCCGGGGCGTCGCCGCCGGCGTAGCCGCCCCATTCCTTCTCCTCCAGGCAGCGCTCCATCTGCCCGGTGCGCACGATGACGAAATCGCCCTTGCGGATCTCGACATTGGCGTCCTTGGCGCACTTGTCCAATTCGTCGTTGGAAATGCTCTCGCCATCCTGCATCCATTTCACGCCGCGAAAGCGGGCAATGTCGAGCAGCACGCCGCGGCCAACCATCTTGTTCTTGGAATGCTCGATGCCGAGCACGCTCAATCCGCGCGAGTCGATGAGTTTCGCATCGTGGTCATTATAGGCCTTCTCCTCGTAGAAGATGTGGCCGAGCGCGTCCCAATGGGTGGCTCCTTGCACGCACAGCATGAGCGTGTCGTCGGCGTAGCGGATCTTGTTCCAGTCCTGCTGGCCGGCAATGGCGTCGGTGCCGGTCGCCAGCATCTGGTGGATGGGGTTGAAGCGGCCGCCGAACAGCCCGTTCTGCGGGCCCCCGCGGTCAAGCGGGATGCCGAGCGCGAACACCTTGCCGGTACGGATCAGGCTCGCCGCCTTGACGATGTCCTCGGGGCTGACGTGATTGAGCGTGCCGATCTGATCGTCCTTGCCCCAGCGGCCCCAGTTCGAGAGCTTCTTGGAGGCTTCGGCAATCGCTTCCTTGCCGACCTTGATGTTCATGAAGCGTTTCCTTTTTTCGGTTGGCATCCGTTTCCCTGGCCGGAGTGTCGCCGGACAGCACGGTTTCATCAAGCGCCCGGGCGCACGTCAAGCATGCAGCGTCGTCGCGCCCACGCGGTGGGACGGACGCCAACAATGCGCGCCGCACAACTCAGGGCTGCCCGCTATACCTTCCCGAGCGCCCGCAAAATCTTGCCGGGCGTGAACGGCATGTCCGTGAGCGGCGTTGCGCCCAAAGGCCGCAGGGCATCGTTGATGGCGTTCATGACGCAGGCGGGCGCGCCCGCGGTGCCGGCCTCGCCGGCGCCCTTGGCGCCGAGCTCGCTCTCGGCGGTGGGCGAGACCACGTGGCCGCATTCGATGTCCGGCATTTCGGACGCCATCGGCACCAGATAGTCGGCCATGTTGCCGTTGAGCAATTGCCCGCGCTCGTCATAAAGACAGTGCTCGAACAATGCGGCGCCGATGCCCTGCACGACACCGCCGCGCATCTGCTCGTCGACCAGCTGCGGATTGATGATGGTGCCGCAATCCTCCACCACCCAGTGCTTCAGCAGCTTGACGAAGCCGGTGTCGGTGTCGACCTCGAGATAGCTCGCCTGCACGCCGTTGGTGAAGGCGAAGGGATAGTCGCGCGGCACGTAGTGCCGGGTCGCCACCAATTCGGCCTGCACGCCGGCCGGCAATGTGTCGGGGCGGAAGTAAGCGACGCGCGCCAGTTCGTCGAGCGGCAGCCGTTCGGCGCCGTTCGCCTTGTTCACCACGACGCCGCCACGGATGTCGAGGTCTTCGGGCTTGGTTTGCAGCATCGCGCCGGCGACGACGAGCACGTTTTCGCGCAGTGCCTTGCCGGCCTGCCAGGCCACTTCGCCGCCGATGCCGGCCGCGCGCGAGGCCCAGGTGCCGCCGCCATAGGGCGTGTTGTCGGTGTCGCCCATCACCACCTGCACCTTGTCCAAAGCGACGCCGAAGCTGCTGGCCGCGCATTGCGCGATCACCGCCTCGGTGCCCTGGCCCTGCTCGGTGACGCCGACATGGATGCTGACGCGCCCTTGTGCGTCGAGCCTGACGGTGGCGCCTTCCTGCGAGGTGATGCGCGCGCCGCCGACGCCATAGAAGGCGGCGGACGGGTTGGTCACCTCGATGAAGCTGGCAAAGCCGATGCCGCGGTAGATGCCTTGGTCGCGCAGCTTCTTCTGCTCGGCGCGCAGACCGGCGTAATTCATCATGCCGTCGAGATGCGCGAGCGCGGCGTGGTGCGAGAGCCGCTCGAACTTCAGGCCCGCCGCCGATTGCGTGGGATAGGCGTCGTCGGCGAACAGGTTGCGCCGGCGCAATTCCAGCGGATCCATGCCGATCCTGGCGGCGGCAAGCTCGACCAGCCCCTCGGTCACCGCCACCGCGATCGGATGGCCGACGGCGCGGTACTGGCACATCACGTTCTTGTTGAGGAACACCACGCGCGCGGCGGCGCGATAGTTCGGCGTGGTGTAGGGCCCGCCTACCAGGCTCACCACCTGGTTGGCTTCAATGCCCGACGTGCGCGGATAGACCGAGTAGGGCCCGATGCCGGTCAGATCGTCGATCTCGAAGCCGGTGATGGTGCCGTCGGTCTTGATGCCGATCTTGGCCTTGACGCGGTGATCGCGCGCGTGGATGTCGGTGACGAAGCTTTCGATGCGATCGGCGACGAACTTCACCGGCCGTTTCAGCATCTTGGAAAGCGCCACCGTCGCCATCTCGTCGGCATAGGTGTGCACCTTGATGCCGAATGACGCCTCCGACATCCTTGGTAATGACGCGCACCTGCTGTTCGGCGAGATCGAGATGCTTGGCGAACAGGTTCTGCATCATGTGCGGCGCCTGCGTGCCCTGATAGACGGTCAGGCGCTGGTCGCCCGGGTTCCAGTCGGCGACGATGGCGCGCGGCTCCATGGTGACGCCGGTATGGCGGCCGAACAGGAAGGTCGCCTCCACCACCGCGTCGGACGCTGCGAAGGCCTTGTCGACCTCGCCCACGTCGAGCTTGCGCTCGAAGCAGAGATTGTCGCCGAGCTCCGGCTGGATCACCGGCGTGCCGGGATCGAGCGCGGTTTCCGCATCGGTGACCGCGGGCAGCTCGTCGTACATGACGTCGACCAGCTCGCAGGCATCTTCCGCCTGCGCGCGGGTGCGGGCGACCACCGCGCAAACCGCTTCGCCTTGCCAGCAGGCACGATCGACGGCGATGGCGTGTTGCGGAGCGGACTTGAGGCCTTTCAAATGCGTGAGCACGCCGACCCAGGGAGTCATCACCTTGGCAAGTTCGGCGCCGGTGACGACCGCGATCACGCCGGGAGCGTTCTTCGCCGCCTCGGCTTCGATCTTGGCGATGCGCGCGTGGGCATGCGGCGAACGCACGAAGGCGACATGGGCCATGCGTGGCAGGGCGACGTCGCTGACATATTGTCCGCGCCCTTGCGTGAGCCTTGCCAAATTCGGTCGCGGCACCGAGCGGCCGATATAGGAGTTCGGCCGATCGAGCGCGGTCAGCACGGGCGGGGAGTCGTCGGTGATTTTCATGCTGGCTTTCCGCGTTTTCTCTTTACCTCCCCCTGAAAGGGGGAGGTCGACCGCTGTCGCGTAGCGGCGGCGGTCGGGCGGGGGTTATTGGCGGCGGGGAATGACCCCCACCCCAACCCTCCCCCTTGCAGGGGGAGGGAGCGCGCCTGCGTTTGCCTCGCACTCATGTCTTCCCTCCCACGCGCGCTTGCGCCACCGCTTCCACCGCATCGACGATGGCCTGGTAGCCGGTGCAGCGGCAGTAGTTGCCGGAGAGATGCTCGCGGATTTGCGCGCGCGTCGGCACCGTCTTGGCTTCCTCGGCCTGCTTGAGCAGGTCCTGCGCGGTCGCGAGCATGCCCGGCGTACAAAATCCGCATTGCAACGCATTGCGCTGCGCGAACGCCGTCTGCAGATCGACGATTTCGCCGGAGTCGGACAGGCCTTCGACGGTCTCGACAACGGCACCGTCGCACTGCACCGCCAGCATGAGGCAACCGCGCACGATCTCGCCGTTGACCCGCACGGTGCATGCTCCGCAGACGCCGTGCTCGCAGCCGACATGACTGCCGGTCAGCACCAGGTCCTCACGCAGGAAATCGACCAGCGTTTTGCGCGCCTCGACGCGCTCGCGAACCCGCTCGCCATTGACGGTCAAGGTGATGTCGAGAAAGGTCGCGTCCATCACAGGTTTTCCGTCAATTGGGCGGCGACGCGCCGCAGCAGCACGCGGGCGAGGTGTTTCTTGACCACGCCGGTCGCCTGCAGGTCGTCCTGCGGCATGAAATCGAGCGCGACGGTGGCGCCTTCGACGTCGCCGCGCACGAGCGCGATTTCCGCCTTGCGGGCGCGCACCGGCGTGTTGCCGACGCCGAAATAACTGAGCCTCACATCCATCAGTCCACGTCCCACGGCGCGCGCACTCGCCGCCAGTCCGACGATCGCGTAATCGCCGTGCCGGCGCGCCAGCTCCGCGAAACCGACGCGGGTCGTGGGCTTGGCCGCGGGGATCCGGATCATGGTCACAATCTCATGCGGTTCGAGCGCGGTCTCGAACAGTCCCTTGAAAAAATCCGCCGCCGGGATGCGGCGCGCGCCGCGGGGGCCGTGCGCAACCACTTCGCCGTCGAGGGCCACCAGGCAGGCGGGCAGTTCGGCCGCAGGGTCGGCGAAGGCGATGGAGCCGCCGAGCGTGCCACGGTTGCGGATCGCCGGGTGGCCGATGTGGGGCAGGGCGCGGGCGACGAGAGGTACGTAGCGCGCGATCAGCGCCGAGCGTTCGGCCTGGGCGTGGCGGGTCAGCGCGCCGATCTCCACCATGCCGTTCTTGAGCGCGATGCCGTCAAGCCCCGCGATGCCGTTGATATCGATCAGCATTGAGGGCGCCGACAGCCGCATATTGAGGGTGGCCATCAGGCTTTGACCGCCGGCGAGCAGGCGGGCGTCCGGGTTCGCGTCGAGCAGCTTGAGCGCATCGTCGAGCGAACCGGCCTTCTTGTAGACAAAAGGCGCCGGCTTCACGCATATCCTCCCGCGGGAATTGTTCTTTGCATTGTGGCGGGGAACATAGCCGCAGGCAATGCGCCTAGGCGAGCGTCTTTACAATATCGATCGCCCGCCGCAACAGGGTCAACGAGGCTTCCTCGGTGCGGAAGGCGGCGTGCGCCGTCAGCGTCACATTGGTCATCTTCGCCAGCGGGTGATCGGGCTGCAACGGCTCATTGTGGAAAACGTCGAGCCCGGCGTGACGAATGTGGCCGCTTTGCAGCGCCTTGATCAGCGCGGCTTCGTCGACCAGGTCGCCGCGCGCGGTGTTGACGAGGATGGCGCCCGGCTTCATGCGCGCGATGCGCTCATTGCTCAGGAAACCGCGCGTTTCATCATTGAGCACCAGATTGAGCGAAACGACGTCGGACTGCGCGAGCAGCGTTTCGAGGCCGACCAGCGGGCAAGTCACTTCGCCGCGCGGCGTGCGGTTATAGCCGATCACCTCCATGCCGAGCCCGGCGCCGATGCGCGCCACCTCGCGGCCGATGCCGCCGAGACCGATCACGCCTAGCGTCTTGCCCAGAAGCTGCATGCCCTCCTGCGGCGTCCAGATGCCGGCGCGCACCTCGCGGTCCATGCGGGCGATATCGCGCGCGGCGGCGAACATCAGCGCGATGGTGTGCTCGGCAACCGCCGTGTCGCCGTAACCCTTGATGGTGTGCACGCTGACGCCGCGATCTTTCAGCTCCCCCACGTTCATGTAGCTCGCTGCACCGGTGCCGAGGAACACGATGTGCTTGAGCGCCGGGCATTGCGCCACCAGCGCGGTCGGCATGTAGGAATGATCGTCGAGCGCGAGGTCGTAGCCGTCGAGCATGCGCGGCAACTCCTCGCGCGCGAACGGCGCGCGGTTGAGATCGATCTTGGGATCGTCCGGATCGATGACCTTGGCCCACACCGGCGCGAGCTGGTCGTTGCAGTCGATGAAGATCGCCTTCATGCCGGCAGTGTAACGGATTTTCGGACGTCATGACCGGGCCCGTCCCGGCCATCCACGCCTTCATTCACTACACACAAAATGGCGGATGCACGGCAACAAGATGCGTGCGCAGACCCGCGAAGCGGGCCCCGCGCGCCGGCATGACAATGGAATGACGCTTGGAAGCCGCCAGTTAAAGCTGGACGATCGAATTCAGGTCGTAGTCGATGCCCGGCGGATTTTCGCCGATGCGCAGTGTCTTGTCGTTCTCGTAGCGATAGGGCGGCACGGGCAGATTGTAGGGCGCGGGCACGCCGGAAAACACGCGGCCGGAGAGGTCATATTTCGAGCCGTGGCAGGGGCAGAAGTAACCGCCGAGCCAGTCCGTCGCCGGCGAACTCGGGTTCGGTGTCGGGAAGAACTTGGGAATGCAACCGAGATGGGTGCAGATGCCGACCAGCACCGCGTATTCGGGCTTCACCGAGCGGTGCCAGTTCTGGGCGTAGGGCGGCTGCTGGTGGACCGTCGAGTCGGGGTCGCTCAGCCGGTCGACCATGGCCTTCTCTTGGAGGATCTTGAGGATCGCCGGCGTCCGGTTGACGATGAGGATCGGCTTCGAGCGCCAGAACACCTGGATCTGCTGCCCGGGCTGGATCTGGCTGATATCGACCGAAATCGGGGCGCCGGCCGCGATCGTGGCGCGGTCGGGATTCATCTGGTCGATCAATGGGATCAAGGTTGCCAGGGCGCCGACAGCGCCTACCGCGCCGGTGGCGATGTAGAGAAAATCGCGGCGAGTTGGTTCGTGGGTGGAGGCAGCGTCAGTCACAGGGCAGGCCCTTCATTCGCGGTTGTCGCCCCCATCTCTCCGTCGCAATCGGCAACTTAATGCGCCGGAGCGGCGCCGTCACCCCACCGCGGGAACTTTGTCGGGGCCGCCTTGGTTCCCATGCTTCTTCTAGAGGTTTCCACTCCTACGCGACGACGGGCTGAGTCTCAAGCGTCGGGGCCGGCTGCCGCGCCAGCGTCTACCGCATGGGTCGCACGCATCGACAAAGAGGACGAAGTGCCATATCTCAGCGTGCGATCGATATCATCGACACGTTCGATCAGCGAAAAACCGAATGTCGCTTTAGAACGCGTGACTTATGCGCAAGCGTCGTGTCGCGATTGATGCGGTCGATGCACACGCGCTCGCGCGCCGCGCAATGCCGCAGCATCGATGCACACTGGTCCGTGTGACGTGCAAATAAAGCGGATGTCGACGCAATTGATCTTGCGCAATGTGCGTCATTGATCGGCCGATATGAAGAACAAGTGGCATTTGTGCTGGGGGAGTGCTTGGTAACGATAGCGCGCATGTCTGGATTCCCGGCGTTGACGACCCCGCGTACGGGGAATAAACGCATGGCGCGCGCCGCTGGGCCCGCATGCCGCCGAGCCGTCAACGATTCCATGCCGCCCGCCGCGGTGGGTGCGAAGGCCTAAAATCTGCGATGAAGCTTGCAAGCTATAGGGTCCGCGGACGGGACAGTTTCGGCGCTGTGGTGGGCGATGGCGTGGTCGATCTCAAGATGCGGCTTGCCCCGCATTATCAGAGCGTGCTCGATTTGTTGCGTAACGACGGCATCGACATCGCACGCAATGCGGCGAATGGCGTGCGCTCGGATTATCCGCTGAGCCAAGTGGACTGGCTGCCGCCGGTGCTGGCGCCGGAGAAGATCCTCTGCATCGGCGTCAATTACGCCAATCGCAACGCCGATTTCGGCGACGCCGAACCGCCGCAATATCCCAGCATGTTCTTTCGCGCGCCGGCCTCGCTCGTCGGCCATTGGCAGCCGCTCCTCATTCCGCACGAGTCCGAACAACTCGACTATGAAGGCGAGATCGCGCTGGTGATCGGCCGCGGCGGCCGCCGCATTGCCCACGACGACGCGCTCGACTATGTCGCCGGCGTCACCTTGTGCAACGAAGGCACCATCCGCGACTGGATCCGTCACGGCAAGTTCAACGTGACGCAGGGAAAGAATTTCGACGCGACCGGCAGCATCGGCCCCTGGATGGTCACCAGCGACGAGCTCGATTTGGCGCGGCCCTTGCATCTCACGGTGAGACTCAACGGCGAAATTACCCAGGAAGACACCACGGACCACATGATCAAATCGTTCGCCGATCTGATCAGCTACACCAGCACCTTCATGACGCTGAAGCCGGGCGACATCATCGTCACCGGCACGCCGGTCAAACGCGGCCCGCGCAGCAATCCGCCGCGCTGGCTTAAGCCCGGCGACGCCGTCGAGGTCGAAGTGCCGGGGATCGGCGTGTTGCGCAATACGGTAATGGCAGAGAAATGAGTGAAGAAGACCGCAAAGCGGCGTGCGTCATCGGTTGGCCGATCGCCCATTCGCGCTCCCCGCTGATCCACAACTACTGGATCAAGCAGCACAATCTGAACGCCGAATATCGGCGTGAAGCGGTGCCACCGGGCGAGATCGAGGAATTCGTCAAGAACTTGCGCGAGCACGGCTATGTCGGCGCCAATGTCACGGTGCCGCATAAGGAGGCAGCGCTGGCGTTGACGACGCCCGACGAGCGCGCGCGCGCGGTCGGTGCCGCCAATACGCTGTGGTACGCCGACGGCGTGCTGCGTTCGACCAACAGCGACGTCGAAGGCTTCCTCGCCAATCTCGATTCCGCCACGCCGGGCTGGGACCGCGGGCTGGAGAGCGCGGTGGTGCTCGGCGCCGGCGGCGCCGCCCGCGCCGTGATCTTTGCTTTGATCTCGCGCGAGGTCGAGCGCATCTATGTGATCAATCGCACGCCGGAGCGCGTGGACGGGCTGAAGAAACAGTTCGGCCCCAAGGTGAAGCCGGCCGGCTGGGACGAGACCACCGGTCTGCTGGGCGGTGCCGGCCTGTTGGTGAACACCACACCGCTCGGCATGACCGGCCAGCCGCCGTTGGATATCAATCTGCGCTGTCCGGCGTCGCTGGTGGTGGCGGAACTGGTCTACGATCCGCTGGTCACCAAGCTGATGCTGGCCGCGCGTGAGAAGGGCCTGCGCAATGTCGACGGGCTCGGCATGCTGCTGCACCAGGCGGTGCGCGGCTTCGAATTGTGGTTCGGCATCAAGCCCGAAGTGACGCCGGAATTGCGTGCGCTGATCGAAGCCGATCTGACCCAGCACGAAGAGCCGGCGCCAGTGGTCGCGGTGCCCGCCACGCCGGCGCAAGTCGCCCTCGAAAAAGCGCTCAAGCGCAAGAAGAAGAAGCAGAAAGATAAACAGGAGAAGTAGGAGCAGCATCGCGACGCTGCCTGCTTTGCCTCTCCCCGCCTGCGGGGAGAGGGAACGCGGCTCACGGCTTTTCTTCAAACGTCCGAATGTCGATCTCCGATTTCAGCGTGCGGTGCACCGGGCATTTGTCGGCGATCTCCATCAACCGCTTGTGCTCGTCGGGGCTGAGCGTGCCTTCCAGGGTGATGTGGCGGTCGATGCGGTCGATGGTGCCGGCCTTGGTCTCGCACTCGGCACAGTCCTCGGCGTGAATCTTGTCGTGGGTAAGCCGCACGGTGACGCGCTCGAGCGCCAGGTCCTTGCGCTCGGCATAGAGCCTGAGCGTCATCGAGGTGCAGGCGCCGAGGCCGGCCAGCAGCAGGTCGTAAGGGCCGGGTCCGCTGTCGAAGCCGCCGACCTTGACCGGCTCGTCGGCCAGGAAGCGGTGCGGCCCGCTCATGACCTCCTGCTGGTACAGGCCGGCGCCGGTCTCGCGCACCACCACCACGCCTTCCTCGCTCTTGGCTTCGGCCACGCTCAGCGGCGGTTCGAGATAGCGCTCGGCCCAGGCCGCGATCACGTCGGCCACATAGGCGGCGTCGCTCTTTTTGCTCAGCAGATGATCGGCGTGATCGAGCGAGACGAAACTCTTGGGATGCTTGGCGGCGACGAAGATGTGCGAAGCGTTGTCGATGCCGACAAGATCGTCGGCCGGCGAATGGAAGACGAGCAGGGCCTTGCGCAAAGTCGCAAGGCATTCCTTGAGCCGCTGCTCGGCGATGTCGTCGAGGAATTCGCGTTTGATGCGGAAAGGCCGTCCGGCGAGCTGCACCTCTAGCTCGCCCCGTTCGCGGATCGTATCGACATGCTCCTTGAACAGACCGGTGATATGGCTGGGATCGTAGGGTGCGGCGATGGTGACCACGGCGCGCGCCTCGGCGATGCGGTGTGCGGCGGCAAGCACTGCGGCGCCGCCCAGGCTGTGGCCGATCAGAATGGCGGGCGCCTGGTACATCTTGCGCAGGTGGTCGGCGGCGGCGACCAGATCTTCGACGTTAGAAGAAAAATGCGTGTTGGCGAATTCGCCTTCGCTGGCGCCGAGGCCGGTAAAGTCGAAACGCAGCGTGGCGATGCCGTGCACCGACAGCCGCTCGGCGATGCGCTTGGCCGCCAGGATGTCCTTGCCGCAGGTGAAGCAGTGGGCAAACAGCGCGAACGCGGTCGGCTCGCCGAGCGGCAGGTCGAGATGGGCGGCGAGCTTCTCGCCTTTGCGGTTGGGAAAATCGAAACGCTCGGTGCGCATGGGCTCCACCCTTCTTCGACAGGACCGGTCGGGTCATCCAGGTATTCACCGTTGTACACGGATCAAGCGTCATGGGGCCGTGATAGACTGCGGCATGACGGAGAATTTATCGCCGCCTTACCGAGGCGCCTTGTGAGGCCTGCCGAGCGGCCCGCGCCGATGTGCTAGGCTGGCGCCGCCGGACTGTGGAGGCCCCGCCGATGAGTGACATTGCGGATCGCTACGACCAGATGTTTCCTGTGCTCGATGCGCCGCAGCTTGAGGCCGCCAGGCGCTTCGCCAGCGGCCCGGCCCGGCATTTTGCGGCCGGCGAACTCATTTACGACGTCGGCGTGCGCAATGCGCCCGCCTGGCTGGTGGCCGACGGCACGCTCGAAGTCGTGCGCAGCGATGGCCTGCACCGTCAGTCGTCGGTGGTCTCGCTCGGCGCGGGTCAGTTCAGCGGTGAGGTGAGCCAGCTTGGCGGCCGCGGCACCATCGCGTCGGGGCACGCGGGGCCCGATGGCTGCACGGCAATTCCATTCGACGCCCCACACATCCGTGCGCTGATCATCGGTTCGGCTGAAGTCGGCGAGTTGCTGATGCGCGCCTTCATCCTGCGACGCGTGGCGCTGATCGAGGGCGGCGAGGCCGGCTCGTTGCTGATCGACAAGCCCGGCTCGCCCGATCTCATCCGCTTGCAAGGCTTTCTCGCGCGCAACAGTTATCCTTACACCGTCCTCGATGCCAATTCCGACAACGACGCACGCGCGCTTGTCGAGCGACTCGGGATCGGCGCCGACGAACTGCCGCTGATGGTGTGCCCCGACGGATCGGTGCTGAAGCGGCCGAGCGACGCCGAAGCTGGGGTTTGCCTTGGTCTGACGCCGGACCTCGATCCGGAGCTCGTTTACGATGTCGCGGTGGTTGGCGCCGGTCCGGCCGGCCTGGCGACCGCCGTCTACGGCGCCTCGGAAGGCCTGTCGGTGATCGTGCTCGATCAGCGTGCCTTCGGCGGTCAGGCCGGCGCCTCGGCGCGTATCGAAAACTATCTCGGTTTTCCGACCGGCATCTCCGGCCAGGCGTTGGCGGGGCGCGCTTTCAGTCAGGCACAGAAGTTCGGCGCCGAAATCGCCATCCCGCTGGAAGTCGGCCATCTCGATTGCGGAGCGTCGAATTGCGTACCCGCCGACAATTTGCATCTGCAGCTGACCGACGGCCGTGCGGTAATGGCGCGGTCGGTCGTCATCGCGTCCGGCGCGCGGTATCGGCAGCTCAATGTGCCGAACCTCTCCGACTTCGAGAGTCACGGCGTCTCTTATTGGGCCTCTCCCATCGAAGCCAAGCTCTGCGAAGGCGAGGAGGTCGCGCTCGTCGGCGGTGGCAATTCGGCGGGGCAGGCGGTGGTCTATCTGGCGCCGCGGGTCAAGCGTCTGCATTTGATCGTGCGCCGCGATGGCCTGGAAGCCACTATGTCGCGCTATCTGGTCGACCGCATCAAGGCGCTGCCGAATGTCGACCTGCTGACCGGCAAGGAGGTGACCGCCTTGCATGGCGACACCACCGTGGGCTTGACCGCCGTCGTGGTGCGCACGCGCGCTGATGGCGCCACCCGCACCTTGCCGCTTCGCCATCTGTTCCTGTTCATCGGTGCCGATCCCAACACTGCGTGGCTGAAAGACTGCGTCGATGTCGATGGCAAAGGGTTCGTGGTCACCGGAGGCGGCTTCGCGGCCGGCGGTGCGGATCGCGCGGCCATGCTCTTGGAAACCAGCCGTCCCGGCGTGTTCGCGATCGGCGATGTGCGCGCGGGTTCGACCAAGCGCGTGGCGGCCGCGGTCGGTGAGGGCGCGGCAGTGGTCGCGCAGATCCACAATTACCTGGCCTTGGCGCCACAAGCGCGCGCGGAGTCCGTCGGCGCCTAATCCGCGGCCGCAAAATGCTTCTTGCGGATGCGGCGCACGGTCCACCAGATCGCCAGCACCGCGATCGGCGCGAATATCGCGCTCGCCAGCGTGGTGTCGACCGGCACGCCGCTGTCGTGCACGCCTTTGACCACATAACCGAACAGGCCGACCACGTAATAGCTGATGGCGGCGACCGACAGGCCTTCCACCGTGGTCTGCAGCCGTAGTTGCAGCCGCGTGCGCGCGTTCATCGATTTCAACAGATCGCGGTTCTGCTGCTCGACCTCGACGTCGACTCGCGTGCGCAACAGGTTGGCGGCGCGCGAGAGTTTCTCCGACAGGGTTCCCTGCCGTTCCTCGGTGCTGGCGCAGGTGCGCATCGCCGGCTGCATGCGGCGGGCGAGGAACGAGGACCAGGTGGGAAAGTTGCCGACCTTGCGCTCGCCGATGGTGTCGAGCCGCAAATGCACGATCTCGTTATAGGCGCGGCTGGCGCCGAAGCGGAACAGGCTCGCCGCGGCGCCGGCTTCCAGCTCGGCGGCAAGCGCGGTCAGTTCATCGAGCAGACGATGATTGTCGACGAGCTTTTCGGTGCGCGTCATCTCTTCGGTGACTTCGGCCAGACGTTTCTCGATGTGGTTGATCGCCGGCTGAAGCCGCTGCGCTTCCGGCAGGCCGAGCAGCGCCAGCGTGCGGTAGGTCTCGAGCTCGATGATGCGTTGGATCAGCGTCCCGGCGCGCGCCGGGCCCAGGCCCCGATCGATCACCAACGCGCGCACGAAGCCGCCGGCATCGATCTGGAAATCTGTGGCGAACAGCGCGTCGCCTTCGCTGTTTTCCGCCACTGCCAGGCTCGAACGGTCGAACAGCCGCTCGATGGCGATTTGGCCCTCGTCGCCTGAGAGCGCATGCAGATCGAGCGCGACCAGCACCGGGCCCGGCTGCGGCAGGCCGGCGAGTGGCGCGGCGAGCGTCGTCGCCGGCGGCTGGAAGGGCGTGCCGTTGGCGGACGGCAGCTCCCAAGTGTAGGTGGTGAATTCGGAATGCTGCTCCCAGCGCAGCACCGCACCGCTGAGCGAGAGGCGGTGATGCTTGGCGCCGGGCTTGAGCGGCTCAAGCCCGCGGTTGTCGCAGAATTCGGCCAGCGCCGCGCGGTCGGCGCGTGCCTCCTCGGGTCCCGTCTGGAAGGCGAAATGCAGGAGCCGGCACGGCGTTTCCAGCACCGTGAACGGTCGCGCATGCACCTCGCTGAGCACGGCGGCGCGCAACGGATGCGCCTGCAACTGTGCACCGCCCTTGATGGTGACGTCCGCCGTCATGGCCTTCCCGGGGTGGCACGGGTCCGGCGCTTTGGCAAGATAGGATGATTGCCGAGGTGGGCCAGTGAACGACGGGCCCTATTCTTCCGCGGCCGGCTTCTTGCGTCGCGCGCGCGGCGCAGTCGCCTTTTTCGCCGTCTCGTGCTTGGCCGCGTCCATTCCGACGAGCAGGTGCCGATCGATTTCGGCGATGCTATTGGTGCCGGTGAGCGCCATGGCGATGTCGAGCTCCTTCTTCAGGATATCGATCGCCTTGGCGACGCCGGGTCCACCGCCGGCGCCCAGCCCGTAGACATAGGCGCGGCCGATCAGGCAGGCGCGCGCGCCCAGCGCCAGCGCCCGCAGGATATCGGCGCCGGTGCGGATACCACCATCGAACAACACCTCGATGTCATTCCCCACCGCGTCGGCGATCTCCGGCAGCATCGAGATCGACGACGGCGCGCCGTCGAGCTGGCGGCCGCCGTGGTTCGATACCACGATGGCGTCGGCGCCGAGCTTTACCGCGGTCCTGGCGTCATCGGGGTCGAGAATGCCCTTGATGATTATCTTGCCGGGCCAGATGCTCTTGATCCACTCGACGTCCTTCCAGTTCAGCGCCGGATCGAATTGCTGATTGGTCCATTGCGCGAGCTGGTTGATCTTCTCCATGCCTTTCACGTGGCCGGCGAGATTGCCGAAAGTCCAGCTTTTGCTGTTGAGGATGCTCCACAGCCAAGCCGGCTTGGTGCCGATATCGATGATGTTCTTAATGCGGAATTCCGGCGGCACCGTCATGCCGTTCTTGATGTCACGATGACGCTGGCCGAGCAGTTGCAAGTCGACGGTGAGCACCAGCGTGTCGCATTTGGCTGCCCGCGCGCGCGAGAGAATGTCCTTGGTGAAGTCGCGGTCCTTGATCACGTAAAGTTGGAACCAGAACGGTTTGCCGGTAGCCTCCGCGACGTTCTCGATCGAGCAGATCGACATGGTCGACAGGATGTAAGGAATGCCGGCGGCATTGGCCGCCTGCGCTGCCAGGATTTCGCCGTTGCCGTGTTGCATGCCGGTGAGCCCGATCGGCGCCAGCGCAAACGGCAGCGCCGAGGGCTGCCCGACGATGGTGGTGGCCAGGCTGCGCTCGGAAACGTCGACCAGAACCCGCTGGCGCAGTTTCAGCGCCTCCAGGTCGGCCCGGTTGGCGCGCAAGGTCTCCTCCTGGTAGGAGCCGCTGTCGGCGTAATCGAAAAAGGCGCGGGGGACCCGGCGGCGGGCAAGCACACGCAGGTCGTCGATGCAGGTAACGGTCTTCATGGACGGTGGCCTCGGATTTACGGCAAACCCGGCTAGCATAAGGTCGCCAGCGGTGAAACGGGCCGCTTTTTTGCCATTCGGGCGGGAAAGCGCGCTTTCGCCCGCCGCCGGAGGTTAGCAGGGTCAGGTAATGTTTACTCACAATTTTTGAAGTAAATTCACCACCTTACTCGTACTATACGGGATGGATACGGCGGTCCTTTAAGGGCGCCGGAGACATGATCGGGGACTGGTAGGGGCGCGCGGCCGACCCAAGGCTCGAGGGACTTCTTTTATGGTTCGTCATTATTTCGGCACCGACGGCATCCGCGGCCGGGCTAACCGCGTGATCACGCCGGAACTGGCGCTCAAGGTCGGGCAGGCCGCCGGGCTCATGTTCCGTAATGGCGATCATCGTCATCGTGTGCTGATCGGCAAGGATACCCGTCTCTCCGGCTATATGATCGAAAATGCGCTGGTCGCCGGCTTCACGTCGGTCGGCATGGACGTGCTGCTCACCGGCCCTATTCCGACGCCGGCGGTCGGCATGCTGGCGCGCTCCATGCGCGCCGATCTCGGCGTGATGATCTCCGCCTCACATAACCCGTTCGACGACAACGGCATCAAGCTGTTCGGCCCGGACGGCTTCAAGCTTTCTGACCGGATGGAATCCGAAATCGAGAAGCTGCTCGATTCCGATCTTACCAAGCGCCTGGCCAGTTCCAGGGACCTCGGCCGCGCCCGCCGTATCGACGGCGTGCAGGACCGCTACATCGAGTTCGTCAAGCTGACGCTGCCGAAGGCCATCAGCCTGGAAGGCCTGCGCGTGGTGATCGATTGCGCCAATGGCGCCGCCTACAAGGTGGCGCCCGGTGCGCTGTGGGAGATGGGCGCCGACGTCATTTCCATCGGGGTCGAGCCCGACGGCTTCAACATCAACAAGGATTGCGGCTCCACCGATCTCACCGCGGTCTGCGCCAAGGTGCGCGAGATGCGTGCCGATATCGGCATCGCGCTGGACGGCGATGCCGATCGCGTGCTGATCGTCGACGAGCGCGGCCATGTGGTGGACGGCGACCAGTTGCTGGCCGTCATCGCCGAGAGCTTCAAGGAAGAGGGGCGCTTGCAGCAGCCCGGCGTGGTGTCGACGGTGATGGCCAATCTCGGCCTCGAGCGCTACCTCGCGGAGCAGGGTATCGATCTCATCCGCACGCCGGTCGGCGACCGCTACGTGCTCGAGCAAATGCGCGCCAACGGCTACAGCATCGGCGGCGAGCCGTCCGGCCACATCATCCTGTCCGACTACACCACCACCGGGGACGGTCTCATTGCCGCCTTGCAGATCATGTCGGTGGTCAAGCGCAGCGACAAGCGCGTGTCGGAAGTCTGCCACCGCTTCGAGCCGCTGCCGCAGGTGCTCAAGAACGTGCGCTACAAGAACGGTACCCCGCTGCAGAATGCCGATGTGCTGTCGGCCATTGCCAGCGCCGAGAAGAAGCTCGGCATGGGCGGCCGCCTGATCGTGCGCCCGTCCGGCACCGAGCCGGTGATCCGGGTAATGGGCGAGGGCGACGACAAGATTCTGGTCGAGGCCGTGGTCGACGACGTGGTCGAAGCGCTGACCGAAGTCGCGGCTTGAGCGAGCCGCCCGCGCGCTGTTAACGACGCGGCGCGCTCAATACAGAATCGCAAACGACAATCGTTGTGCCGAACCGCCGTTGCGGTATCGGAATGCGTGGACATGGTAAACGGATGCTTAATCGTCTCACTCGTTCCCACCGTTGCTGTACCCGATGCATCCGCACGATTGTCGTCAGTAACCCTAATAAGCGTGGTTAAGCGACAAGGTTAAGCACCAGTTAAGGATTTGCTGGCATCGTCCGACCATTCCGCCATACGGGCGGCCAATTGGGAAGGGGACGAGTCAATGATTGGCCAGCGTTTTAGAGTAACCGCACTGGCCGCGTTCACGGTGCTGACTGCCGGCGTCGCGCATGCGGCCGACTACGCGCCGCCGCCGGTCGTCGTTCAGCAGCCGCCGGAAGAATTCGGCAACTGGTATCTGCGCGGACAAGTGGGCGTCGGCATCGTCGGCGATTACAATCTGGATTACCTGATTAATCCGGCAAACTCGAACAACTTCGGCTTCGAGCAGCATTCGTCGTCCGACACCTACTTCATCGGTGGCGGCGTCGGTTACGAATTCAACAACTGGCTGCGCTTCGACGCCACCGCGGAATACCGCGGCAAGACCCAGGTGAACGCCTTCGGCAGCTATACGTTCGGCGGCGGCACCTTCGGCGACGCTTATCAGGGCTACCTGCAGTCCTGGGTGTTCCTGGCTAACGCCTATGTCGATCTCGGCACCTGGCAATGCTTCACGCCCTTCGTCGGCGCCGGTGTTGGTGGTGCCTACACCACGCTCGCCGACTTCACCGACGTCGGGATCGGCACCTCGGGCCGCGGCATCGGTCGCAACAGCAGCGATTGGAGTCTGGCCTGGGCGCTCTACGGCGGCGTCGCCTACACGGTGAGCAAGAACCTCAAGGTCGAGCTTTCCTATCGCTATCTCGACTACGGTTCGATCACCGACACCGTCGACTGCTTGGGTGGCTGTAATCCGGACTCCTACAAGCTCAGCAACCTTCACTCGAGCGACATCATGCTTGGCTTGCGCTGGACCTGCTGCGAGGTCGCACCCGAGCCGCGCTATGTCTATCGTCCGCCGCCGCCGCCGCCGATCAGCAGCCGAGGTTGATGACCGACGGCGAATCATTCGGCCGCATGTCCCTCAATGTTAGTGCTGCGTATGAGGTGCGGGTCGGTCAACTTAGGCTTCACTGACGGACCTTCGGTGCAATAGCATGACCTCGAACGACAGCACTAACATCACAACGCGCTGCAGCGCACTGGCCGCCTCCTTGGCGCTCAGTGCGCTGCTCTTCTCCGCCTCGGCGGGAACGGCGCGGGCGGCGGATTGGCTCGGCGATGCGCCTTTGCGTGGCCCGATCGCCGTCAGCGACTGGAGCGGCGCCTTCATCGGCGCTCAGGCCGGTTGGGTCAACACGGACACGGATTTCGGCGACAGCACAAGCTCGATGATCGCCTATATCCTTCGCAATACGATCATTGAAGACGAATTCCATCCCTCGAGTTGGACGACGCTGGGTCACCAGTCGCACGACGGCACCTCCTTCGGCGTGTTTGGCGGTTACAACGTGCAATGGGACCGGGCCGTCATCGGCTTCGACGTCGCTTACAACTATGTCTCGGCAACGGAAGCATCGGCATCGGATTCGATGTCGCGCCAGTTCGCCACGTCTGATGGTTTTCAGAACTTTCTGACGGTGGCCTCGCAGGCGTCCATGAAGCTCAAGGACTATGCCACCCTGCGTCTGCGCGGCGGCTATGCCATGGGGCCGTTCTTGCCATATGGCACGCTCGGCTTGGCGGTCGGTCGCTTCGACTACGCGGTCACCGCGAGCGTCTATGGCTACGGCACGCCGCCGAGTGGCAGCGCGGCCCAGCCCTACTGCCTCGCGGGCTCCTATCCTTCGTGTGTCGTGACCACGCAAACGGATCAAAAGAACGACGCCATCGACGCTGGCCTCGAACTCGGCGCCGGCGTGGACGTTGCGTTGACGCCCAACATCTTCCTGCGTGGCGAGTACGAGTTCATCGCCTTTGCGCCGGTTCATGGCATCCGGATGACGACCAATACCGTGCGCGCCGGTGTCGCCGTTAAGTTCTAGCGCTTTGCCGGGTACCGGCCGTCCTTAAACTTTGTGCCTAACTTTTCTGCGCCCGCGCCAGTTGACCGCGCGGGCGCGTTGGCCTATCTCCGCCAGTGGGACACCCCTCCCCAACGAGGGGCGCCTATCTGAAAGGGTAGACCACATGACAGAGATGAAGCCCGGCGTGCGGCCGGTGGTTCCGCACTTTTCGTCCGGCCCCTGCGCCAAGCGCCCCGGCTGGAGCCTCCAAGCCCTCACCGACGCCAGCTTAGGACGTTCGCACCGCGCCAAGATCGGCAAGGCGAAGCTTAAGCGCGCCATCGACCTTACCCGCGAAGTTCTTGAAGTGCCGGCCGATTACCGAATCGGCATCGTGCCGGCCTCGGATACCGGCGCGCTTGAAATGGCGCTCTGGTCGCTGCTGGGCGCGCGGCCGGTGACCATGCTGACCTGGGAATCGTTCGGCGAAGGCTGGGTCACCGACGTCGAAAGGCAGTTGAAGCTCAAGGACCTGACGACCTTGCGCGCGCCTTACGGCGAACTGCCCGATCTTGCCAAGGTCGACTTCTCGACCGACGTCGTCTTCACCTGGAACGGCACCACCTCCGGCGTACGCGTGCCGAATGGCGACTGGATCGCCGCCGATCGCGCTGGGTTGACCATCTGCGATGCGACCTCCGCCGCATTCGCGCAAAAGATCGATTGGCCAAAGATCGATGTCGCCACCTTCTCCTGGCAGAAGGCGCTGGGCGGCGAGGCCGGCCACGGCATGCTTATCCTCGGCCCGCGCGCGGTCGAGCGGCTGGAAACCTACAAGCCGGCGTGGCCGTTGCCAAAAATCTTCCGCCTCACCAAGGGCGGCAAGCTCAACGAAGGCATCTTCGTCGGCGAGACCATCAACACGCCGTCGATGCTGTGCGTCGAAGACTATCTCGACGCACTCGACTGGGCGAAGTCGATCGGCGGTCTTAATGCGACCGTCGCGCGCTCGGACGCCAACGCCAAGGCGCTGGCCGACTGGGTCAAGCACACGGCTTGGGTCGATCATCTCGCGCTCGATCCGGCCAATCGCTCCAACACCTCGGTCTGCCTGAAGGTGGTCGATCCGGCGGTGACCTCGCTGCCGCTCGAAGCGCAGGCGGCGTTTGCCAAGAACATCGCCGGCACGCTCGAGAAGGAAGGCGTCGCCTACGACATCGCCTATTACCGCGACGCGCCGCCGGGCCTGCGCATCTGGTGCGGCGCGACGGTGGAGGCGAGCGACGTCGAGGCGCTCACACCCTGGCTCGACTGGGCATTTGCCCAGGCCAAAGCCGCGCTGCCGAAGGCGGCCTGAGCTCTCTCTTTTCCTCTCCCCGCTTGCGGGGAGAGGGTGGCGAGCCGCGAAGCGGCAAGCCGGGTGAGGGGGCTTCGATGCAGCGACAAGACTCGCGACGCCCCCTCACCCGACATTCTCGCTTCGCTCGAATGTCGACCTCTCCCCGCACGCGGGGAGAGGTGAAATCGCCGAAGCCCCATTCAAATTCGAAAAGCAGGGATAGCCATGCCCAAAGTTCTCATATCTGACGCTCTCTCTCCCGCGGCCGTGCAGATCTTCAAGGATCGCGGCATCGAGGTCGACTTCCAGCCTACGCTCGGCAAGGACAAGGAAAAGGAAAAGCTTGCCGCGGCGATCAAAGGCTTCGACGGCCTCGCCATCCGTTCGGCCACCAAGGTGACGCCGAAGATTCTGGAACAGGCCACGCACCTGAAGGTGATCGGTCGCGCCGGCATCGGCGTCGACAATGTCGATATCCCGGCGGCGACCGCCAAGGGCATCATTGTGATGAACACGCCCTTCGGCAATTCGATCACCACCGCCGAGCACGCGATTTCCTTGATGCTGGCGGTGGCGCGCCAGATTCCGGAAGCCGACGCCTCCACCCGCGCCGGCAAGTGGGAAAAGAACCGGTTCATGGGCGTGGAAATCTTCGGCAAGACGCTCGGCGTCATCGGCTGCGGCAATATCGGCTCGATCGTCGCCGACCGCGGGCTCGGCCTGAAGATGAAGGTGATCGCCTACGATCCCTTCCTCTCGCACGAGCGCGCGGTCGATCTCGGCGTCGAAAAGGTCGAGCTCGACGATCTGCTCAAGCGCGCCGATTTCATCACCTTGCACACGCCGCTCACCGACAAGACCCGCAACATCATCGACGCGGCGGCGCTCACCAAAATGAAAAAGGGCGTGCGCGTCATCAATTGCGCGCGCGGCGGGCTGATCGACGAAGCGGCGATCGCCGAAGCGCTGAAATCCGGCCACGTGGCGGGTGCGGCCTTCGATGTGTTCGCGCAGGAGCCGGCAACCGAAAGCCCGTTGTTCCATTTGCCCAATGTGGTCTGCACGCCGCATCTCGGCGCCGCCACCTCGGAAGCACAGGAGAACGTCGCGCTGCAGGTCGCCGAGCAGATGTCGGAATACCTGCTGCGCGGCGCCATCACCAACGCCATCAACTTCCCCTCGATCAGCGCCGAGGAAGCGCCCAAGCTGAAGCCGTTCGTGCAACTGGCCGAGAAGCTCGGCTCCTTTGCCGGCCAGCTCACCGAAAACCCGATCAAGGAGCTGCAGATTACCTACGAGGGCCAGGTCGCGCAGATGAACACCCGCGCGCTCACCTCGGCGGTGCTGGCGGGCCTGCTGCGGCCCATGCTCGGCGACGTCAATGTGGTGTCGGCGCCGGTGGTGGCACGCGAGCGCGGCATGGTCGTGGAAGAGGTGACGCGCGAGGCCGAGAGCGACTACGAGAGCCTCATCACGGTGACGGTGACCACCGAGAAGCAGACCCGCTTCGTTTCCGGCACCGTGTTCGCCGACGGCCGTCCGCGCATCGTCAACATCAAGGGCATCCGCATGGATGCCGAGTTCGCGCCCTCGATGATCTACATCACCAACTTCGACAAGCCCGGCTTCATCGGCAAGTTCTCCTCGACGCTGGGCGAGGCCAACATCAATATCGCCACCTTCCACGTCGGGCGCGAAGCGCCCGGCGCCGATGCGGTGGCGCTGATCGAGATCGACGGCGAACTGCCGGAGAAGGTGCTCGAGCAGGTGCGCGCGTTGCCGCAAGTGCAGCAGGCCAAGCCGCTGCATTTCTGAGAGGGCGCGGCGCGTCCTTGTCCTTCTGTGCTCGCCTTGAACGGGCGAGCACAGATGGACTGAAGCTTGGGCCGCAAGATTGGCGCGGGTCGGCTATATCGCGAGCCGGACCAGGAGCACGACTTGGCCAAGCCTATCGCCGCTCATGCCAACTGGGACCCGGAAGCGGCCGTGTGGATTGCCACCACCCGGGGCCGGCGGCATTTCGGATTTGCCGGCCTCGATTGAGATCGTTGCGCGTGCCAGAGATCCGTCGCACGCCGCAGAATGGCGCGCCACAGGCTCTCACGACTTTAAAATACATCACCATATCAATGTGTTAGCCGGCCGGTCGTCGTCCAGAGTGCAACCTCGGACACCTTGCCTCCGGCCCGCGCTTCCTTTATCCGAAGGTGGACCTGGCCGGCGGCACCCGGCGAAGTGTCCGGGCGCTTACGGTGTGGGGAAGGGATCCCGATGGCGAATGTGGTAGTGGTCGGGGCCCAGTGGGGCGACGAGGGCAAGGGTAAGATCGTCGACTGGCTGTCCGAGCAGGCCGACATCGTCGTCCGGTTCCAGGGCGGGCACAATGCAGGCCACACTCTGGTGATCGACGGTGTCACTTACAAATTGTCATTGTTGCCGTCCGGCGTGGTGCGCGGGGGCAAGCTCTCGATCATCGGCAATGGCGTGGTGGTCGATCCTCAGGCGCTGATCGGCGAGATCGCCCAGCTCAAAACCCAGGGCATCGAGGTGACGCCGGAAGACCTGCGCATCGCGGAAAACGCCACCTTGATCCTGCCGCTGCACCAGGAACTCGACGCCTTTCGCGAATCGTCCAATGTGGGCTCGCGCATCGGCACCACCAAGCGCGGCATCGGCCCGGCCTACGAAGATAAGGTCGGCCGTCGCGCCATCCGCATCATGGATCTCGACGACCTGCCGGCGCTGGGCGCCAAGATCGACCGTCTGCTTGCCCATCATAATGCGCTCCGGCGCGGCAACGGCCTCGACGAGGTCGACGCCAAGTCGGTCTACGATTCGCTCGCCGCTGTGGCCCCCAAAGTGCTGCCCTATATGGATTCGGTGTGGTCGCTGCTCGACGGCAAGCGCCGCGAAGGCAAACGCATCCTGTTCGAGGGCGCGCAAGGCGCGTTGCTCGACGTCGACCACGGCACTTATCCTTACGTCACCTCGTCCAACACCGTGGCGGCGCAGGCGGCGACCGGCTCCGGCCTCGGTCCCAACGCCATCGATTACGTGCTCGGTATCTGCAAGGCCTACACCACGCGGGTGGGGCAGGGGCCGTTCCCGACCGAGCAGGACAACGAGGTCGGCCGCACGCTCGGCGAGCGCGGGCACGAATTCGGCACCGTGACCGGCCGCGCCCGCCGCTGCGGCTGGTTCGACGCGGTGCTGGTGCATCAGACCGTGCGCACCAGCGGCATCGACGGCCTGGCGCTGACCAAGCTCGACATTCTCGACGGTTTCGACGAGATCAAGGTCTGCACCAGTTATCGGCTGGATGGCCGTGTTATTGACTATCTGCCCGCCGGCGAGCAGGCGCAGGCGCGGGTGGAGCCGGTCTATGAGACGATCGCCGGCTGGAAGGAGCCGACGGCCGGCGCGCGCTCCTGGGCGCAACTGCCGGCGCAGGCCATCAAATACGTGCGCCGTGTCGAGGAACTGATCGGCTGTCCGGTGGCTTTGCTGTCCACCAGCCCGGAACGGGATGATACCATCCTGATGCAGAATCCATTCGAGGTATGACTACAGAAAAAAGACAAGATGCGGGGGCAGTAGAGCATGGTCCGAGGGGGCTTTCCGAACGGGTCGCGCTCAAAGCGCAACGATAGGTAATGACTGACTATCAACCGCTGATCGCTCGCGCCATCGCGGGTCTTGACGAGAACACCGGCGAGAATCGCCGCGCGCTCTACGAGCGCGCGCGCGGTGCGCTGGTCAATCAGCTGCGTGGCGTCGACCCCCCGCTCGACGAGGGCGAAATCACCCGCGAGCGGCTGGCGCTGGAGGAGGCGATCCGCAAGGTGGAGGCGGAAGCCGCCGCCCTTGAGCGTGCCGAACCCGCGCCGGAGCCCTCGGCGCCGACCTTGCCGCGCGCGCACGGGCTGCAGGATTTTCATGAATCGGTGGCCGCGGCCCAGCACCTGGGCGAACCGAGGGTCGAGACCCATCGCGAAGAGCATGAGCCTTACAGGGCCGTCGGGGCCATGCCGGGTGAAGCCTGGCAGCCGCCGGGTGGTTCCAGGCACGATGACGAGGTCCGTTATTTCGAGCCGGCCGCGCCTGAGCCTATGGACCGTCACGCCCACCAGGCGCCGGACCGTCCCTTCGAGGCCGAGCATCGCGCTCCGTCCACGGCCAAGGAAGCCACACCAAAGCCTATGCCGCCGCCCGTCGAGATGCCGGCGCCGCCCGAAGGCATCCGTATGCGGCGGTCGTTGCATTCATACGGCCGGCTGATTGCGATTGCCGTCATTGCGCTGGTGGTGCTCGGCTTGGGTGCTGCCGCCTATTGGCAGCGTCACTCCATCTCGTCGATGGTAGCGAGCCTGACCACCAGCAAGCCGACGCCCGCGCCGGCCAAGCCGGTGGCCAAGCCGCCGGTTCAGCCGAAGATCGCCGATCGCATCGGTCCGGCCAGCAATGGCAATCCCACTACCGCGCCCAAGCAACCGGCCAATGCGCCGGCCGCTTCGGTGGCGCAGAAGGTGGTGCTCTACGAAGAAGAGCCGAACAATCCGCAAGGCAAACGCTATGTCGGTTCGGCGATCTGGCGCACCGAGACCGTGTCGCCGGGACCGGGACTGGCACCCGAACTGGCGGTGCGCGCCGACGTCGAGATTCCCGAGCGCCATATCCGGATGACCTGGTCGCTGCGCCGGAACACGGACAAGGCGCTGCCGGCCAGCCACACCATCGAGATCACCTTCACGCTGCCGGCGGACTTCACTGAAGGCGGCATCGGCAACGTTCCCGGCGTGCTGATGAAGGACAGCGAACAGGCGCGCGGCATCCCGCTCGCCGGACTCTCGGTCAAGGTGACCAACGGCTATTTCCTCATCGGCCTTTCGGCGGTCGATATCGACAAGCAGCGCAATATCGATCTGCTCAAGCAGCGCCAATGGTTCGATATTCCCATCGTCTTTACCAACGGCAAGCGTGCCATCCTGGCGATGGAAAAAGGGCCGCCCGGCGACCGCGCCTTCGCGGAGGCATTCCGCGCCTGGGGCGAATGACTTGACGGGCGGCGCTTGTTGACGCCGCGATGCGGCGTTTTCGTTATTGCAGACGGCGGATTTCGTTCGCCGCGCGGGCCAGGATCTCGACGACTTTCGCCTCGGCGTCGGCATCGTTCTTGAGGCGATCGCGGCTGGCCTCGCGCAGATTGTCGAAGGCGGCGCGCACGAGCTGCCACCGGCCGCCGCGCTCTTCCTCGAATTTGCCTTCCATGCGCTCGCGGATGCGAGCCGCTTTCTCGCCGATAAAGGCGAGCCGCTTCATCACGGCGTCGACCAGAGCGCGGTTTTGCGCCAGGTGCTCACGTCCCTCGTCGGTGATGGTGTAGAGCTTCTTGGCGCCCTCCGGCTGTGACGTCAGATAGCCGACCTCTTCCAGATAAGTGAGCGTCGGATAGACGATGCCGGGGCTCGGGCTGTACCAGTCCGCGGTCTTTTCCTCGAGCGCCTTGATGATGTCGTAGCCGTGGCGCGGCTGCTCGTCGATCAAGGCCAAAGCGAGGAGCCTGAGGTCGCCCTGCGCCAGCATGCGGCCGGCGTGCATCACCTCGTCGCCGTCATCGCCGTGCCGCCCGAATCCGCGGCGGCCGCCGAAACCGTGACGGTGCCGGCCGCGGCCATAGCCGCCGGGGGCGCATTGATGGCCCATGCCATCGTTGAAGTGTCGTCCAAACATGAAAACTCCTGTCTTCTGAGTTAGTTACCGCCCCGATGGGCGATATATCTTATCAAGATATATCTTTAGATACAGCGAACTGAGATGCATTTCAAGATATATCTTTTGTGGCAGAGACGTCGGCCATTGCGTCGCCCTCCGCTTGCGCGCTTGGGGCTCACCAACTCGGGTTGGAAAGGCCGGAAGCCGGGCGAAACGGCGCGGCCTTGTCTCGCGCCGGGCCGCTAATCGCGGAATGTCGAAAGCGGTCCGCGCGCCGATTAACCGCGTTGGTCCCTTCTCGGCGCGCTAACCCTAATAGGCCCGATTTTCGCCAATTGCCGTAAGGGACCTTTAAGCGCCGCGCCCATAGCTTTCCGCCTTTGTGACTAGCCGGGACGACGCTCATGAACGCGACGGTTCATGCTCTGCTGAGCGCCACGAACAACACGCTGCGCGGGCTGGTTTGCAGCCTGCGCATGGAGCGCGCCGTCCGTCAGGAGATGGCCGTCTTCATCGTCGCGCTGCCGGTCGGCGCCGTGCTTGCGCCCAGCATCGGTTGGTACGTCGCGATGATCGGCGCGCTCATCGGCACGCTCGCGGTCGAATTGCTCAACACGGCGATCGAGAAGCTCGCCGACCGGATCACGCGCGAGCGCGATCCCGCCATCGGCATGGTCAAGGATTTCGGATCGGCCGCGGTGTTCTGCATGTTGTGCCTGTCGACGCTCATTTGGGGCGCGGCGCTCGCCGTCCGCTTCCATTGGTTCTGATTTCGTCGACCGCGGCCGGATAAGTCGCCGCGGCGTTATAGCAAGGGGGAACAATGACCGACAGTTCCGACAACGCTTTCACCTTCAAGCGGCTTGCCATTTACGCGCTGAAGATCGCCGCTATCGCGGCCTTCGTGCTGTGGACTAATACTGGTTTCATGGACCGCGTCGATCTGCTCACCGGCCATCACCGCTGGGTGACGCTGATCGGATTCGTCGGCATCTGGAGCTTGTCGCTGGTCGCACTGCTCGTCGCCGCTTTTCAGAGCAATCGCTGGCTGCGTTTCGGCTGGGCGGCGGTCATCGGCCTAACCACCGCCGTCGGCTTTGCCTATCACCGCGCGAGCGGCAGCGACTTCGGCGTGCTCGATGCGCTCACGTTGTGGAATGCCAAGCACGAGGCGACGCGCGCCGCCGAATTCTACACCACCGATCTCTACTGGCTCGCCTTCGTGCTGGTGGCCGGCTTCATCGTCGTCGCCATTCCGCCGGCGCCGCGGAATGTGCATGCGCGGCGCTGGCTCGCGCGCACGGCCTGGCTGCCGGCGCTACCGATCGCGCTGATCGTCGCCATCATCTTCGTCAAGGAAGGCGGCGGTTCGGAAGGGCTGCCGACCCAGTTCGAACCGCTGTCGGTCGGCATCGTGCTCGGCTCCAAGGTGGCCGCCAATCCGCTGCCGAAGCGGCGCAAGGTCGACATTGCCTGGGACGGTCTGTTCAAGCCGGGCGTCGGAACCGACGGCGCAGGCGATGCCGCGCAGGCGACGCCGATCAAGCGCATCGTCATGATGATTGGCGAAAGCGTGCGCGGCGATTACATCGATTGGAAACCCGGCAATCCCTACACGCCCGAACTTGCCGCGCTGAAAGCGCAGGGCCAGATCGTCGACTTCGGCCCGGCGGTGTCCGGCGGCAATTGCAGCCACTATTCCAACGCCATCCTGCGCTTCGATGCCAAGGAGAACGGCGTCGGCCGCCAGATACTCAGCCAGCCGACGCTCTGGCAGTTTGCCAAGAAGGCGGGCTTTCGCACCGTCTATATCGACGGCCAGGCCGGCTTCAATCACAACCCCGGCAAGCTGCAGAACTTCATGACGCAGGCCGAGGCCAGCGACATCGACGGCTTCTATGCGCTCAGTGAAAATATCCCGACGCCGCAGCTCGACGATCACTTGCTCGACATCGTCGAGAAGGAGATCCAGCCCGACAAGCCGGTGCTGATCTACGCCAACAAGAACGGCGCGCACTTCCCCTACGATCAGGGCTACCCCAAGAGCGCGCGCGTGTTCCAGCCGACCATGAGCCAGTCGCCGACCGACACCAGCGCGAGCCGCATCAACTCGTTCCGCAACGTGGTGCGCTGGTCGGTCGATCGCATCCTGGCGAAATTGATCCGCGACACCGACGGCCTCAAGGATACCGTGGTCATCTACACCTCAGACCACGGCCAGAACTTCGATCCGAAGCGCTTCACCCATTGCACAGTGGAGGATCCTGACCAGCGCGAGGGTCTGGTGCCGATGTTCGTGGCCACCGGCAATCCGGCTTTGAAGGCGCGCTTCAAGAAGGCGGCGGAGGAAAGCCGCGGCCACGGCAGCCACTTCGCCATCGCGCCAACGGTGCTCAAGCTGCTTGGCTACGACCAGCAGGCGGTCGCCAAGGCCTATGGTGCCTCGCTCATGGACAAGAGCACGCGTGAGACCCGGTTCACCAGCGGCGACATCTTCGGTCTGTTCACCGAAAAGCCGCGCTGGCACCCGGTCGATCTGTCCAAGAGCTATCTCGAGCCCGACGGCAAGCCGAAGCCGCAGCCCGGCATGGCGCACACCGCGCAGGCCGGCGCGATGTAGGCGGCTGGCACTTCAAAGCAAAACACCTGCGCTAGCGCGCCAGCATTCCCGCTGGCGCGGGCTGCGCGGCTGTGTGCTCACGATCCATGTGGTTGAGCACGCCCGAGATGATGACGAAAGCGAACATGGCGATGGCGAAAGCGGCGGCGCCGATCGCCAGCATGCGGTTCTTCGGCCGCGCGTTCTCGACCAACGCGTCGCCGGTGGTGGGGAACAGCAATGCGTCCGAGTTCGAACCGCTCCAGCTTGTGCGCCGCGCGTCGACGCGCGTTTCGTGCCGGCCCCACAAATGAATTATGGCTATGGCGGCAAGTACGCAGATGATGCTGCCCGGCACCCAGATCACCGCGCCGCCCATCGTCTCATCGCTGAGCGCGGCAGTGTGGAACAGGCGTCCGGCGGTGTCATAGGCCGGATAGAGCACGATCGTCTTCACCGTCAGATAGGCGCCAAGGCCGATCTGCGCGAGCGTGGCGAAGAGCAACATGCCGAGCCGTGCGCCATAGCGGGGCCCGAATGGCGGCGAGCGCGGATCGAGGGTGCGCGCCCAGAATAACAGCCCGCTCGCAAGCAGCGTCAGCACCATGACGTCGGCGACGGGGGCATCGAGCACCGCGGCGTTTAGGCAGAACGGAATTTGCCAGAACGCGAACACGCCGATGAAGAACAACGTAAGCACCGCCGGATGGCTGAGGCCGGCGATAGCGTCGCGCGGCGGCGTGTCATCCATGAAGAAAGGATCATCCTCCCGCGCGGGAAATCGTTTGCGCCACCGCGCCGGCAGCCCGGCGATCAGCGTGGCGCCCGGCGCGGCGAGCACGATCAGCATCGGCGACACCATGCGCAATGTCAGGGATTGCACCTGCTGTATCCAGAACAGATGGCCGGCCATGCTGGAGATCGGCGGCAGCAGCGCCATGGCCATCGCCGCGATGCCGCCGCCGAACAGGAGATGTGGCAGGCGCGACGCCGCTTGGGTGCGATTCACTTGGCGCTTGGCGCCGCTCCAATAGGTGAGGCAGCACAACGCAAGAGCCGCTGTGGCGGCGGCTTCGAACGCCCAGGATGCGAACATTCTACTTTTTGACCCCGAAGCGCCCCGCCGGCCGTTTAGACCCGGGGCGCATCGGAATCAATGCGCGTGCCGCGTGCCTCCTAAGTCGGCCTTACTTCGCCCACGGGAACAGAACCGAGGGGAAATCCGCCGCATAGCGCCGTTCACGCGACCGCGGTTGCTGCGTCGGGTGCGGGCTTTCGCCGGCGTCCACCGCCCGGCGATAGAGATGCCAGGTGGCGTGGCCGAGGATCGGCACCACCACGGCAAGCCCGAGGAAGAACGGCAGCGAGCCGACGACCAGCAATACCGCCACGATCAGCCCCCACAGCGCGATGGTGAACGGGTTTTCGATCACCACCCTGAGCGAGGTCGAGAGCGCCACCGCCGCGCCGACGTCGCGGTCAAGCAGCAGCGGGAACGACGCCACACTGACGATCAGCGCCAACACGGCAAAGACGAAGCCGACCACATTGCCGACGACGATCAGGTGCCAGCCGGCGCTGGTGGTGAACAAGGTGCGAAGGAAGTGCTCGACCGATCGCGGTGTCGCGTAGCCGAAATAGGCGATGTAGATCGCATTGGCCGTCACCATCCACAACGCGAACACGACCAGCAGCAGCAGGCCGAGCGCGACAATGGCGCCGATCGACGAGGAACTCACCACGTCGAAGGCATGACGGGCCGATGTTTCCATCCCGCTTTCGCGGCGCCGGCTCAACTCGTAGAGCCCGAGCGCGGCCAACGGGCCGACCAGCGCGAAGCCGGCGGCCAGCGGATAGAGCAGGGGCAGAATTGAATAGCCGAACGCCAGCCGCGCCAGCAGCAAGCCGACGATCGGGTAAATCGCGCCGAGGAACAATGCATGCGTCGGCATCGCGAGGAAGTCGTCGGCGCCCGCGCGGAGCGCCGCCTTCAAGTCGGCGAAGCCGATGCGACGGACGGTGAGCTGTGCGGGACCGCTTCCCGCGCCAAGCAGGATGTGTGAGTGCGCCATGGTCGTGCCCTCCTGGAGCCAGTTGCTCCGAAGCGGTCGCGACGCTTCCTCGGCCAGGGCGCTATTCTGACTGGCCCTTGGGCACCCGGATGCCACGAGCCGCATTTGAAGCATAGCATAGTCGCGCCATGCTTTGATCTCGATAAGCGGCGGAGGGTGGCAAAAGTTCCGAAACGAGGTCGGTACGCCGCAGACTTGCACCTCCTCCTCCAGGGGAAGGTGAAGTGTCGAAACTGCCGCCGTTTTAGTCCAAACGTCTCTGACTCAGGAGAGCGGGGCGCCTCTCTAAACGAAATGGCCGGGCAAAGCCCGGCCATGACATATCTTGCGTTACTGGCGCGACGGTTACTGCGCCGCGAGTTGTGCCTCGGCCGCCGTCGGCTGTTCCATGGCGGCCATGCGGCTCTTCACCGCCTTCTGCACCTTTTCGAAGGCGCGCACCTCGATCTGGCGCACACGCTCGCGCGAGACGCCGAACTCGGAGGCGAGGTCCTCGAGCGTGATCGGATCGTCCGCCAGCCGCCGTGCCTCGAAGATGCGCCGTTCGCGATCATTGAGCACGTCGAGCGCACCGATCAGCGCCTCGTGGCGGTTATCCTTCTCCTCGCTCTCGGCCAGGAGGCGTTCCTGGCTGGGCGCTTCGTCGACCAGCCAGTCCATCCACTCGCCCGAATCGCCTTCCTCGCGGATCGGCGCGTTGAGCGAGGCGTCGCCGCCGAGCCGGCGGTTCATGTCGATGACATCCTGCTCGGTGACGCCGAGACGCTTGGCGATCAGGCTGACCTGATCGGGATGCAGATCGCCTTCCTCGAGCGCGGAGATCTTGCTCTTGGCCTTGCGCAGATTGAAGAACAGCTTCTTCTGGTTGGCGGTCGTGCCCATCTTCACCAGCGACCACGAGCGCAGGATGTACTCCTGGATCGCGGCCTTGATCCACCACATGGCATAGGTGGCGAGCCGGAAGCCTTTTTCCGGTTCGAAACGCTTCACCGCCTGCATCAGGCCGACATTGCCTTCCGAGATGACCTCGGAAATCGGCAGGCCGTAGCCGCGATAGCCCATGGCGATCTTGGCGACCAGGCGGAGATGGCTGGTGACGAGCTGGTGCGCGGCTTCACGATCGCCGTGCTCACGCCAGCTGCGTGCCAAATTATATTCCTGCTTCGGTTCCAACATGGGGAACCGGCGGATTTCTTCGAGATAGTGCGACAGGCCGGATTCGGCCCTAAGCGCTGGAAGTACGGCAGTACGGGCCATGATTAGCGCCCTCCTTAGTGCCCCCGATGAATCGGCAGGCGGTTGTTGCCGCCGCTCCCCGAGCCGACGGCTAAGAGGTGATTTCGCGACCGCACAAGGGCGGAACGCAGCTGCAACATAGCGGACAAGCGGAGCGAAAGAAAGGCAGCCGTTTTCACGTCGGCGTGACCTGGCCTGGCTCTACAAGTCCTTGTTTTCATTGGTCTCTTCGAGACGTCGCGGCCCGGAGAGGAGCGAAAGCGCGTCGATTCAGGGGGTTAACGACGCAAAGCGCCCGGCGTTCCGTCAGGAACACCAGGAGACGTGCTGCGGGGTCAATTTGATGTTGTTTAGATGGGAATGGCCGGGCTATTTCGCAAGGGGCGTCCGCAGCGCCGTGCGTAAGGCGGCCAGATCCGGCGGCAAATCGGCTTCGAATTCCATTATTTCGCCGGTCACCGGGTGCTCGAAGCCGAGCCGGTAGGCATGCAGCGCCTGGCGGCCAAGCCTTTCCAAGGCGGCGCGTGCTTCAGGGCCCAGGCGGGCGGCCTTGGTCTGGAACCCTGTGGCATAGGTCTGGTCGCCCATGATCGGGTGGCCGATATGGGCGAGATGCACGCGGATCTGGTGCGTGCGGCCGGTCTCCAGCGTGCATTCCAAAAGGCTCGCCACCGGTTTGCCGTCGGGGCCGTTGAACCGCTCGATCACCTGCCAGTGCGTCACCGCTTCGCGGCCGCCTTCGCGCACGGCGCGTTTGTCGCGGGCATGCGGATGGCGGTCGAGCGGCGCATCGATGGTGCCGCGCGGGCGCTCCGGCACACCCCAGACGAAGGCGAGGTAGCCGCGCTCCAGCGGGCCTTCGAGCTTGTTCTCGAATTGCTTGGCGAGCGCCTTGTGCGCCTTGTCGGCCTTGGCGACGACCATCAGGCCCGAGGTATCCTTGTCGAGCCGGTGCACGATGCCGGGGCGTTTGACGCCGCCGATGCCGCTGAGGCTGTCGCCGCAATGGGCGATCAGCGCGTTGACCAGGGTGCCGCTGGCGTGGCCCGCCGCCGGGTGCACCACTAATCCTGGCGGCTTGTCGATGACGACGAGCGCATCGTCCTCATGGACGATATCGAGCGGGATCCGTTCGGGGGCGGGCGTGGCGGGCTCCGGCGGCGGCAGCGTCACGGTGACGGTCTCGCCGGAATTGACGCGGGTCGCCGGATCGCGGACTGTGCGCGCCGCGACGGCCACCTGTATCGTCACCTGGCCCTCGAGAATCAACGCCTTCAGGCGCGAGCGCGACAGTGCCGGGATGCGCGCGGCCAGCACGCGGTCGAGCCGTTCGCCCGCTTCCTCGGCGCGAATCGTCACTGTCTCGCTGGCATTTCCCGTCATGGCTCAACCGATGTCCGATCCAAACGCCACCGATCAGCAGGCCGCCCAGGTGATCGCCCGCGCGCGCCGGCTGATGCTGACCGTGATGGGCGCCACCTTTCTGGCGTTTGCGGTGGTCCTCGCCATCATCGGCTATCGTCTTTTCCGCAGCGGGGAAAGGACCACGCCGGTCGGCGCGGTTTCGGCCACGCTGCCGGCCGGCGCCAAGGTGCTGTCGAGCGCGGTCGGCGACGGCCATATCGTGCTGACCATCGAGGCCGGCGGGGCCATCGAGCTGCGCAGCTTCGATCTCAAGACGCTGAAGCCGCTGGGGCAATTGCGGTTGGCGCCGCGGCCCTGAGCGGCAGGGGAAGGCCCGTTCACCGCAAGCGGCGGCCAAGCTTGCGCGCCCGGCGGATCGAGGCTATCTCCACCGCCTTGGCCCTTAGCTCCCTTCGTCTAGCGGTCTAGGACGCGGCCCTCTCAAGGCTGAAACAGGGGTTCGATTCCCCTAGGGAGCGCCAAAGTTTATGAGTGCCTTTGATATCGCTGCATTTTTGGGGCGAATCGTCCCGTTTCAAAAAACGGTCTCGAACCCAATCTGTTTGGACGGACAGCGCCCACGGTTGGCGCATTAGCTTCGTCCTCTTTCGCTCAGAAAACAGCCCCCAGTCGCCGGCCTTCGCAAGTCCGCCAGGCGCCAATTCCGGGCGTGCGATTGGAGAAGCTCAAATGCCAGTACCGGTACACGGCCGCACGCTTGGCTGATCGCAAATGCTGACGACGCAAGACCACCGGCTAAATGTTTCCATGCACCAACCCGTGAATGAAGCCGAGCTTGTCGACAACCGGCGGCGCGATGACAAAGGGATAGAGATCGGGTTGGCCCATGGCGCGGCTGACGCTGTTCATCGCAAACACAAATGGGATCCAGGCGCCAACAATTTCCTCAATGCTGTTCGCAAAATAGGAATCGAATGTGACCGTCGCCGAGTGGTCGCCTGACTTATCGATAGGGGGGTTCACCGACATACCGGATGCGCCGACCATTTCCAGCGTGTCGACGATATGGAGGTAGTGAGCCCACGTCTCGGCGAAATCCTCCCACGGATGCGTAGTCGCGTATTGGGATACGAAATGCTCTTGCCAATTGGTGGGCGCCCCCTCAGCGTAATGGCGCTCCAGAGCTTTCGAATAGTCCTGGCGGTCGTCGCCAAATACGGCCCGGCAGGCTTCGAGCTTCCCGCGGTCGCGGACCAGCACATCCCAATAGTGATGGCCTACCTCGTGGCGGAAATGGCCGAGCAAGGTGCGATAGGGCTCACCCATGGTGACCCGTTCCCTTTCACGCTCGGCATCGTCGGCTTCCTTGAGCGCGATGGTGATCTTGCCCGCGTCGTGGCCGGTCAGGACTCTGGGCCCTTGGCTGGTTGGTGCATCAGCTAGAAACTCGAAGGAAAGACCATGCGCAGGATCCTCCGCCACGGTGCGCAGTGGAAGCTTCCAGCGCAGAAGCGTGTAGAACAGCCGATGCTTGGCCAACTCGATCTGTTGCCACGCGGCGAGGTTCGACTGAACTGACAGGTCCGGGATGATGCCGTTGTGACGGCAGGCGATGCAAAGCGCGTCGTTTGTACCGGGGGGCACCAGCCAGTTGCATGCGTCGTGCGCCGCGTTGATGCAGAAAAGCCGCCGCTGGTCGGAAGCCGCGAGTGGCTTCCACGCATTATTTTCGAGCGGCTCCATTGCCGAGAGCTGGGACATTTCGGGCAGATAGCCCAGTCGATGGCCGCATTGCCCGCACGTGCGGTTTTCGAAATACAGAATATTGCCGCACCACTGGCACTTGAACAGCTTCATGGATGTCTCGAAATTTCGGATCGGCCCGCCGGCATAAACGCGCTACGCGCCTCACATGGTGCCCGCTGGCCCCGTCAACGCGCAATGCCCCATTCGGTTCACGCCAACAGCAATAAATTCGGTACGGAATGGCTCGACTGGTAAACAACCCGCGGCAGCAAGCATTCGCAACAACCGCATGGCCTCGCGTGTCCCGTTTGCTTGAGTTCCAAATGCATCCCGGTCCAATTGAGATACCTTTGATGAACCTCATCCGGAATGGGCATCTGTCCATCTGCCGCATCGCCTTAGCGCGGCTACGCCGGATCGGCGGATTGCAACTCCTTCAGCCTGGCAAGGGCCGTGCCGGAAAGCGGTCGCGATTTGCGCGTCGCCTCGTCCATTAGAACAATGACGGTTTCGGCGGTCGCGGCGCAAGTGCCGTCCTGGAATATCGCCTGCTCGAGCTTGAGCGAGCTACGGCCGACACTCCGCACCCGTGTGCCGATGCGCGCTTCGCCCGGCCAATTCAGCTCCGCCTTGAAATCCAATTCCAGCCGCGCGATCACGAACGCGCTTCCCGGTTCGAGGATCGGCCTCTCCCGGCTGTAGAGAAAGCCCACCCGGCCGGTTTCCAGCAAAGTCACGAACACCGCGTTGTTGACGTGGCCTTGCCGGTCGGTGTCGCCGTAGCGGATCGTCTCGGTGGCCCAACAGGGAAAAGCGTTCACCTCAACGGGGTCGCTCATCGACCGCTCGGGTGGCCGGTCAGGGCACTTCTGGCGAGGCCGCCGAAGAGATCGAGCATGCGCTCGCGCCAGGCGACCAGCGGATCGTTCGCCTCCAGCAGTTCGACCGAACTTGTGCAATACGGCCACATGAACATGCCGAACACGCAGTAGTCGGCATAAGCGGGCGCCGCTCCTGCGAGGAACGCCTGCTGCTCGATGGTTCGCCGCAACGGCACCAGCGCGTTGCGAAAGGCCGCAAGATGTTTCGCGCGGTCGGCCACTACGTCTTCGAGCGACATGCCGAACCGCGCTTCCCGCGACTGCCGGAAATAGGCGCGGTCGCGGTCGTCGAGGCAGTCGAACACGTCGACCAGGATGATGCGCGCCAGAGCCGGCAGCAGCGTCGTGTCGCCCCAACTGTTGATAAAGTGGGTCAATGGCACGGCATTGCTCGAACCGAACAGAGAGGGGCGGTCGGGGAATGTCTCTTCGAGATAGAGCGCAATGCGCCAGGAGTCCGAAACGGTGGTCTCACCATGGATCATGACCGGGACAAGCCCCTGGCCCGAGAAAGCGATGGCCTCCTTCTCACAGAATCGCCAGGGAAGCCGTCCCGCTTCGAGACCCTTGTGCGCGAGCGCAAACCGGGTCTTCCAGCAATGGGGACTGAAGCGGACATCTGCGTCGGCGCCCGCCAGTTCGTATAGAGTCAGACCATCGATAGCGGCGCTTACCATCGCCGTGCCCCTTCATTGAGTGTGATTAAGTGTGCCGGTGGTCGGTGCGGCCGAGAAGCCATCTTTGACAAGCATTTCATGTTTGACGATGATGTCAATCATAAACCGAGAGGAATGCCATGGTGGGGGTCAGGCAGTTCGACGAAGACCGCCTCATCGACACGGTCCTCGACGTCTTTTGGCGCAAGGGGCTGAGAGAGACCACGATGCAGGACCTCGCTGACGCTGCCGAGGTTCAGCGCGGCAGCCTTTACAATGCCTACGGCGACAAGGAGTCGCTGTTCCTGCTGGCGTTCGACCGTTACGCGACGCGATTCATCGAATCGGCGCGGAACGCACTCAATTCGACCGACGGCGCCGGCGCTCTCATGACCTTCTTCGACCTCGCCATCACCAACATGACGGCCGGCACACCGGCGCGCGGTTGTCTCACGACACGCACGGCGCTTGATGCGACAGCCCTGGGCGGTCGCGTTCGCAGCCGCGTGCGCGTCATGCTCAAGGAGTTGGAGGCGACTCTGCGGCACGCATTCTCACGCAAGGGAATAAGAGAATACCTCGTGCTCGAGCCGGAGCAGGCGGCGCTGGTGGTGCTCACCTTCACGCGCGGCCTCGCCGTGATGGAACGCGCCTTTCAGGACCGGGAGCAGTTGAAACGGGCCGCGGCCGGTCTGGTCGAGGCGCTGCTGCCCGGGAACGCAAAACCCACTACCAATTAGGCGATCATCTCCGCCGCACGCCGTTGAGGAAAATGGCGATAGACCGCCGGGCGTGATCTCTGAACTCGCTCAGGCTCGGTGCCCTTCGGCCGATATTCATGTTGAGGATGGCCGAGCCCAGGATCATGTCCAGCAGGGCGCGCGCCGCGGCGTCCGGGTCATCGACAGTGATTCTGCCTTGCTTGCGCTGCTCGGCGATCCATTCCGCCAGGTCCCGGCGCGAAGGGTCGGCACCGTGCTCGCGGGCGATCTTCTGCAGTTCGGGAAACTGCTGGGCTTCCGATAACAAAATCTTGATCAGCGCGAGTCGCTCTTGATGCGCGCGCTGATCCATATTGAGTTGAAAGATCGATTCCAGTGCCTGCTCAATCGGGATGTCTTCATAGTTGCCTGGCAGGGCCAACACGCTCTGCCGGTGGGCGTCGACGACCGCGGCGAAAAGGGCCCGCTTCGAAGGAAACAGCCGATAGAGCGTTTGCTTTGAAATCCGGGCAGCCGCAGCCACGTCACCTGTGGTCGTGCTGCCATACCCCTTCCTGACGAAGAGGCGTCGCGCGGTCTCGACCACGATCGTCCGTTGCACGTCGTCGGGCAGGACCTTGGGGCGGCCGCGCCGCGGCCGCTGTTCCGCCAAGGTTGTTCCCGCGGTGAGTATTGTTACAGATTTCCCGGTTTTCACAATTCGTTACAGGTCTTGAATTGACATCATCGCATCCCGAGATTAAGCGTACCGGACGGTACTGTAAAGCGGGTTCTCGATGATCACGTCTGCTGCGCGCCGCGCCTTGACCAAGAAAAGGCGCGGGATCGGTGCTTTTGGGCTTCTCGCCATGGTGGCCATGGTGCTCGCCGGCTGTGGCCAGCAAGAGCAGGGGCAATCTCGGCCGGCTGGCACCGCCCGCCCACAGGTCGGCGTCGTCACCCTGCACCCGCAATCGGTGGTGATCACGACCGAACTGCCGGGCCGTACGACGGCCTCGCTGACCGCCGAGGTCCGCCCGCAGGTCAGCGGCATTATCAAGACGCGGCTGTTCAAGGAAGGCAGTGAGGTCAAAGCCGGCGACCCGCTGTATCAAATCGACCCGGCCAGCTATCAGGCGGCCTATGACAGCGCGGTCGCCTCGGAACAGAAGGCGGACGCCGCGGTGCCGAGCGCCCAGGCCAAGGTCGATCGCTACAAGGGCCTGAGCAAGCAGAACGCCGTCAGCAAGCAGGATCTCGACGACGCCATCGCCGCGCTTGCGCAGGCAAAGGCGGATGTCGCGGCGGCCAAGGCCAGCGTGGAGACGGCGCGGATCAATCTCAGCTACACCAAGATCACGGCGCCCATCGGGGGACGCATCGACAAGTCGTCATTGACGCCCGGTGCCCTGGTGACCGCCAGCCAGGCCACGGCGCTCACCACCATCCGCACAATCGATCCCATCAATGTCGACGTTACGGAGTCCGCCACCAATCTCTTGAACTGGCGTCAGGCAGTCGAGGACGGGCGGCTGAAATTCTCCGGCCCCGACGTGAACGTGAAATTGAAGCTCGATAACGGCACCATCTATCCGCAGCGCGGCAAGCTCGCCTTCGTCGAGTCGAACGTGAGCGAGAGCACCGGCACTGTCGGGGTGCGCGCGACGTTTCCCAATCCCAATCGGCTGCTGCTGCCCGGCATGTATGTGCGCGCGATCGTCGAGGAGGGCGTGGCGCCGAACAGCTTCCTGGTGCCGCAGCGGGCCGTCACGCGCAACACCAAGGGCGAGCCGACCGCGATGTTCGTCGGCAAGGACAACAAGGTGGCGCAGCGCGCGCTCGTGGTCGAGCGCAGCGTCGGCAACAACTGGCTGGTCAGTTCCGGCGTCAAGGACGGCGATCGCGTGGTGGTCGAGGGCACGCTGCTGGTGCGCCCCGGACAGGGCGTGACGCCGGTCGAGGTGACGATCGACGAGAACACCGGCGAGGTGCGCGGGCCGAAGCAGGGCGCCTTGTCCGTGCCCGCGACGAAGCAATTCGCGCGGCGCGGGCCATCGAACGCGACATCCGGAAGCTAAGTAATGTCGCGCTTTTTCATTGACAGGCCAATCTTTGCCTGGGTCATCGCGATCGTGATCATGCTGGGCGGCCTGCTGGCGCTGCGCACGCTGCCGATCGCGCAATACCCGCAGATCGCGCCGACTACCGTCCAGATTACCGCGAACTATCCAGGTGCCGACGCGCAGACCGTGGAAAACTCGGTGACCAAGGTCATCGAGCAAGGCATGACCGGCATCGACAACCTCGACTATATGACGTCGACGTCGACCTCCACCGGGCAATCCCAGATCACGCTGACCTTCACCAACGCGGCCAATCCGGACACCGCGCAGGTGCAGACGCAGAACAAGCTGCAACTCGTCACCTCGACGCTGCCCCAAATCGTGCAGAACAACGGCATTTCGGTCACCAAGTCTTCATCCGGCTTCCTCATGGTGATCGGTTTTGTGTCGACCAATGGCAAGCTCAATACCACCGACATTGCCGACTACGTCAACAGCACATTGAATGACACTCTGAAGCGCATCGGCGGCGTGGGCAGCACCCAGCTGTTCGGCGCAGGTTATGCGATGCGCATCTGGCTCGATCCGGACAAGCTGGCGAAGTATTCGCTGATGCCGAGCGACGTGATCTCGGCGATCGAAGCGCAGAACACGCAGGTATCGGCCGGTCAGCTGGGCGGACTGCCCGCCCGCAAAGGGCAGCAGCTCAACGCCACGGTGACCGCGCAGAGCCGCCTGCAGACGCCCGAGCAGTTCCGCAATATCATCCTCAAGAGCAACAGCGACGGCTCGCTGGTGCGCCTGAACGACGTCGCGACGGTCGATCTCGGCGCCGAAAGCTACACCAGCAGCTCCGCCTATAACGGCATGGCGGCCGCTGGCCTCGCCATCAATCTGGCGACCGGCGCCAACGCCATCAACACGGCGAACGCGGTTCGTGCCGCCATCAACGGGCTGTCCTCGACGTTCCCGCCAGGCCTCGAGGTCGTCTACCCCTACGACACCACGCCCTTCGTGGAGTTGTCGATCGAGGACGTGGTCAAGACCCTGTTCGAGGCGATCGGCCTCGTTTTCATCGTGATGTTCGTCTTCCTGCAGAACATCCGGGCGACGCTCATTCCGACATTGGCGGTGCCGGTCGTGCTGCTGGGCACCTTCGGGGTGCTCGCGGTCTTCGGCTATTCGATCAATACGCTGACGATGTTCGCCATGGTGCTGGCCATCGGCCTCTTGGTCGACGACGCCATCGTGGTGGTCGAGAACGTCGAACGCGTGATGGAGGAAGAAGGGCTGCCGCCGAAGGAGGCGACGCGCCAGTCGATGGGCCAGATCACCGGCGCGCTGATCGGCATCGCCACGGTGCTGTCGGCGGTGTTCATTCCGATGGCGTTCTTCGGCGGCTCGGTCGGCGTCATCTATCGGCAGTTCTCGGTCACGATCGTCTCGGCGATGCTGCTGTCGGTCCTGGTCGCCTTGATCCTGACCCCCGCCTTGTGCGGCAGCATTCTGCGCCGGCGGGACAGCCATGGCGCGCGGCGGGGCCCGCTCGCCTGGTTCAACCGCGTTTTTGAGCGGGGCACGCGGGCCTATCGCAGCGGCACGCAAGGTGTCATCGCGCGGTCCATGCGCTTTCTCTTGGTGTTCTTGCTGATGACGGCGGGCGTGGGCGCGCTGTTCATGCGGCTGCCGAGCTCGTTTCTGCCGCAGGAGGACCAAGGCATCCTGCTGACACTGGTGCAGTTGCCGGTCGGCGCCACGCAGGATCGCACACTGCAGGTGCTCGCGAAGGTACGCGACCACTATCTGAAGGATGAGAAGGCGGCCGTCGACGGCGTGTTCACGGTCGCGGGCTTTAGTTTCAGTGGGCAGGGCCAGAACGTCGGTCTCGTCTTCCTCAAACTTAAACCGTTCGCGCAGCGCACCTCGCCCGCGCTCTCTGCCAGCGCCGTCGCCGGCCGGGCGATGCGGGTGTTCATGACCTATAAGGACGCCCGCGTCTTCGCGCTGGCGCCGCCGGCCATTCAGGGCATGGGCAACAGCAACGGCTTCGACTTCTACCTGCAGGACATTACCGGCGCCGGGCACGAGAAGCTGATCCAGGTACGCAACCAGCTTCTGGGCATGGCCGGCCAGAGCAAACTCGTCGCCAACACGCGGCCGAACGGGCAGGAGGACGAGCCGCAATACGCGATCGACATCGACAAGGAGAAGGCGAGCGCTCTGGGGCTGAGCCTGGCGGACGTCGACGCCACGTTGTCGACGGCGTGGGGCGGCACCTATGTCAACGACTTTATCGACCGCGGCCGCATCAAGAAGGTCTATGTGCAAGGCGACAAGGATTTCCGCATGCAACCGGCGGATCTCGGCCGCTGGTATGTGCGCAATTCATCGAGCGAGATGGTGCCCTTCTCCGCGGTGGCATCTGGGCACTGGAAATACGGATCGCCGCGGCTCGAGCGCTACAACGGCTCCGAGGCGGTTGAAATCCAGGGTGAAGCGACGCCCGGCGTCAGCTCGGGCACGGCGATGGACGCCATCGACGCGATGGTGAAGAAGCTGCCCGCGGGCTACAGCCACCAGTGGACCGGTCTGTCCGCGCAGGAACGCCTCTCCAGCAACCAAGCGACGTCGTTGTATGCGATCTCGATGCTCGTGGTGTTCTTGTCGCTGGCCGCGCTCTACGAGAGCTGGTCGACGCCTTTGGCGGTCATGCTGGCGGTGCCGATAGGCGTGTTCGGGGCGTTGCTGGCGGCCCTGTTGTTCGGCCAGAGCGATGACGTCTATTTCAAGGTCGGTCTGCTGACGACCATCGGCTTGTCGGCGAAGAACGCGATTCTGATCATCGAATTCGCGATCCAGCGTCATGCGGCCGGGCTCGGCTTGGTTGAAGCTACCATCGAGGCAGCCGGCCAACGTCTCCGCCCCATCCTGATGACCTCGTTCGCTTTTATCCTCGGCGTGATGCCGTTGGCCTTGGCAAGCGGCGCCGGTTCGGGGGCGCAGAACTCGGTCGGCATCGGCGTCATGGGCGGCATGATCGCGGCGACCGCGCTCGGTATTTTCTTCATCCCGCTGCTCTTCGTGTTGGTGCGCCGCCTGTTCGCCGGCACGCCACCCGGCGCGGCCACGCCCGGAGTGGATAGCGAACCGCCTGACACGGGTTCGGCGGCCGAGCCGACGTGATGACGCCGATGTTCTTCAAATTCCGCTCGATAAGGAATGCGATGGCAGCTGCTACCGGCGGCGGGAGGAACGCGGCGGGGCTTTTCAACCCGTGGCGTCTGGTGGCGCTGCTGATGGCGGGGGTGTCGCTCAGCGCGTGCGCTGTCGGGCCCGATTACACGCCGCCGTCGATCTTATTGCCGGCGCATTGGGCGAACGCCAAGGCGACTGAAAAAGCCAAGGCGGTGAGCTTGGCCCGCTGGTGGCGGCGCCTGAACGACCCGGTGCTGGATGGGCTGATCGCGCGGGCGGTGCGCGGCAATCTCGATGTCGCCAGCGCCAAGGCCCGCATCCGCGAGGCGCGCGCCACGCGGCGGGAGGCGATCGGCGCTCTGTTTCCGTCGGCGTCAGGGGCGGGATCGGCAACGCGCAGCCGGACCGCGGGCTCGACCAGCAGCGGCGTAACGACACCGCCCAGCACCGGCAATCTGTTCGAATCTGGATTCGATGCGAGCTGGGAGCTCGACCTGTTCGGCGCCAACCGGCGGGCGGTCGAATCGGCGACTTATGGTGTCGATGCCGCGGAAGACGATCTACGCGCGACGTTGCTCACGCTGATCGGCGATGTCTCGTCCTACTATGTCGAGGCGCGTGGCTATCAGGCGCTCATCAGTCTTGCGCGCCGCACAGCGGCGTCGCAACGCAAAACCTATTCGCTCACACAACAGAAATTCCAAGTTGGCTCCGCTTCCGCGGTCGATGTAGCGAAGGCCGGGGCGCAGGCCGCGACCACCGAAGCCGATATTCCGACCTACCAGGCGAGTTATGCAGCCGACGTGCACCGCTTGAGCATTCTGCTCGGGCAGCCGCCCGCGACGCTGTCGCGGTTGATGGCGCGCACTAAACCAATCCCCGCGCCACGTTTGCCTTTGCCGGCGCGCATTCCCGCCGACGTGCTGGTTGCACGACCGGATGTACGCAAGGCGGAGCGACAGCTCGCGCAATATACCGCGAAGATTGGGCAGGCCGAGGCAGCGCTCTATCCCGACGTCAGCCTGACGGGCTCCATGTCGACCACTGCCACCAAGATCGGCGATCTCGGCAGGAACTCGACCATCGGCTGGTCGTTCGGTCCGACGCTCAGCGTGCCGATATTCAATGCCGGCAAGTTGCGGGCGGCGGTGCAGGTGGCGCAAGCCCAGCGCGATCAATATTACGTCGCCTGGCGTTCGTCCGTGCTGACGGCCCTTGAGGATGTCGAGAACGCCCTGGTCTCGTTGTCGCAGGAACGCGCCAAGGAAAGACGCCTGGCCGAAGCCGCCCGCCAGTATCGAGAGGCGGCAAGCCTTTCCCGCACGCTTTATCAGACCGGGACGCAGAGCTTCCTCGATGTGCTCGATGCCGAGCGCTCGCTTTATTCGGCGGAAGACTCTTTGCTGCAAAGCCGGGTCGCGATTGCGAAAGACTATGTTGCGCTGGCCAAGGCGCTCGGAGGCGGTTGGAATGGCAGGATCGACAGCTCCAAGCCGGAAGTGATCGACGTCAACACCGGCCCGCACCTCGCAAAGTGGCACCCGCAAGTTCGCCTACAGTGACCGCGCACGGGTGATGCCGGCCTAGCCGGTTCACGGATCGGCTGCTCCAATTAACGCTCGTCTTCTTGTCGCGACCCGCTTAGCGGGCAGAGCGCGCGATAGCGCTGGCCGATCGTGTGTTGTCGGCTTCCGTGCCGCCAATGACGACGGCAAAGCGCCGGTCGCCGATGGCGCCAATGCGGCTTCTTCATCAAGCAACGACGTCGCGCCGAAGGCTCGCATCGGGGCCATCTACAACCCACAAGTTCAAAACTGGCCAAAAACGGCTAAGACGCGACCTCTAAGACCAATGTTGAAATCAAATAGCGCTGAAAGAGGTCATTATTGACTGGCAGTGCAGAGATATCGTAGTAAAATATCAGTGGCATCGAAGATGAAATGCCGGTGCCGCGTGTCATTCGCCGCCACTTCATGAGGAATCTGGTCATGCTGCCGTCGGCTCAGAAGCTCACCTTCGACAAAGTCCCGATTATCGATCTGTCACGGATGAATGGCTCGGAGGCCGAGCGTCGCGCGCTCGCCGCCGAGATTGTGGAGAGCCTCGCCCGCGTCGGCTTCATGTACGTCAAGAACCACGGCGTGCCGCAGGAAGAAGTCGACGCCATCTTCCAGACCTCCAAGGACTTCCACGACCTCCCGACCGAGGCCAAGATGGAGGTCTCGATCACCAAGAACAATCACGCCCAGGGCTACCTGCACGGCAAGTCGAAGGGCAACGAGCAGTCGCTCAAGGAGAATCTGCAGGAGGCGTTCCAGATCCGGCGGCCTCTCGCCGATGACGATCCGGGCCTGCTCGCCGGCAAGCCCCTGCACGGCAAGATTCCGTGGCCGAGCGCCATGCCCGATCTCAAAGACCGCATGATGCGCTACTACGAGCACGCCGACCGGCTGGGCTACACGCTGCTCGATCTGTTCGAGATCGGGCTTGAGCTTCCTGCCGGCACGCTGCGCGACTATTTCAAGAAGGATATGAATTCGCTGCGCCTGCTGCACTATCCGCCGCAGGAGCCGGATGGTCCGGGCGATCGTCTCGGTGCGCGCGCCCACACCGACACAAACGGGTTTACCATCCTGGCGCAGGATCCCAATGGTGGCCTGGAGATCCGCAATCTCGCGGGCGAGTGGGTGGCCGTGCCGCCGGTGCCCGGCACTTTCGTCGTCAATGTCGGCGAAGTGCTCAAGGTTTGGACGGACGGCGTTCTGTCGTCGACGGTTCATCGCGTCATCAACCGCACCGGCCGCGAGCGCTACTCCATCCCGTTCTTCATGTATCCGAGCTACGACGCCGTGATCCAGCCGCTCATCAAGAACCCCGACCCGAGCAACGTCGCGCCGGAAGACCTGCACACCTCGATGCCGCGCGACCGAGCCTTCGTCTATGGCGAGTTCAAGGCCCGCAGCACGGCCAAGATCATGCCTGGCAAGATCAACGTTCCGGTCTGAACGCCGGTGTCCCTGGGGGTCTCGGATGTGGCGCGTGAGGCTGACGTGAACAAGCCTGCCGTTGCGTTGACGCTTGCTTCGCCGCCCGCGCCAAAGGCGGCGGACCGCTTCCTTGTCGTCGACAAGGTCGAAAAATCCTTCAACTCGCCGCGCGGCGTCATAACCGCGCTCCACGATGTCAACTTGGACCTGGCGGCTGGCGAGTTCGTGAGCATCGTCGGCCCCAGCGGCTGCGGCAAGAGCACCTTGCTCAAGTGCATCGCCGGCCTTGAGGAAATCACTTCGGGCGAAATCAGCGTCGGCGGCGCGCCGGTGCACAGTCCGCCCGAGGGGCTCGGTGTCGTGTTCCAACGCGACGTCCTGTTCGACTGGCGCACGATCCTCGATAACGTGCTGGTCACCGCGGAATTCCTGCGTCTGCCGCGACGCGATTTCGTCGCGCGCGCCAAGCAGTTGCTCGAGACTTTCGGCCTTGGCGGATATGAGGCCCGCTACCCTTGGGAACTGTCGGGCGGCATGCGCCAGCGCGTCGCGATCTGCCGCGCGCTGTTGTGCGACCCGAAGTTCGTCCTGATGGACGAGCCGTTCGGCGCGCTCGACGCGCTGACGCGCGACGATCTCAATCTCGAACTGCAGACCCGATGGAACGCGGACAAGAAGACCATTCTCTTCGTCACGCACAGTATCGCGGAAGCCGTCTTCCTGTCGGACCGGGTCATCGTCATGGACAAGAATCCTGGACGCATCGTTGCCGAGATCGTCATCGATCTGCCGCGGCCGCGGCCGTTGACGGTGCGCGATACGCCGCCGTTTGCCGCCCATTCCGCCAAGATCCGGCAGATCATGACCAAGGCCGAGCGTTGAGGGCAGCATGAGACCGGCGAAACAGCAACTACAGAGCGGGCGCATCGCCAACGCGGCCTGGGTGATCGCCGTCTTCCTGGGTGTCTGCGCCGTCTGGGAATCGGCGGTCAGGATTTTCGGCGTGCCGGAATTCGTCCTGCCACCGATCGAGCAGGTCGTGATGAATATCATCCATGCGCCGACGTTCTTTCTGATCAATTCGCTCTACACGCTGTCGGCCGCGCTGATCGGATTTGCCTGCGCCGCCGTGATCGGCCTCGCGATCTCCATTGCCATCGTGTCGTCGCGGGTGCTCGATCGCGTCTTCATGGCGTTGCTGGCGCTGTTCAACAGCGTTCCGAAAGTGGCGCTGGCGCCGCTCTTCGTGCTCTGGCTCGGGACCGGCTTCGCCCCGAAGGTCGCGATCGCGGCGATGATGTCGCTGTTGTTGATCGTCGTCGACACGGTGGTCGGCATGCGCTCGGTCGATCCGGAAATGATCAATCTGGCACGCGTTCATCGCGCCGGCAGGCTCTCGATCCTGTTCAAGGTCCGGCTGCCGCATGCGCTGCCGCATATTTTCGGCGCCTGGAAGACGGCCATCACCTTGTCCGTGATCGGCGCGATTGTCGGCGAATACGTGGCCGGGCAGTGGGGCCTCGGCTCGGTCATCCTCATCGCGCAGGGCAGCTTCGACACGCCGCGTGCCTTTGCCGCCGTCATCATCCTCGGTGTGATGACGACGGTCCTGTTCTACACCATCTCGTACCTCGAATCCCGATGGGTCGTTTGGCACGTGTCACAACGCACATCGGAAGCTTGAGGTGCTCTTTGGCCTTCCTCACATGGAAAAGGAGACCAATATGCGTTTGCTGACCAGATGGCTTCCGGTGCTGCTGGCACCCCTGTTCTTGGTCCTAGGGGCGGCACAAGCCTTTGCGCTGGACCATCTCAGCGTCCAACTCGCATTCTATCCGCAGGGGCCGCAGACCTATCTCTTCCTGGCGAAGGACAAGGGCTGGTATCGCGACGCCGGCCTCGACGTCGAACTTCTCAATGGGCGCGGATCCAACTATTCAATTCAAGTGCTCAGCAGCGGACACGCCGACATCGGCGAGGGCCATCTAACGCCGCTGATGTTCGCGCGTCAGCACGGCGCCAAGATCAAGTCCATCGCCGAGTGGTACCGCGCCGACGGCCTCTCGCTCATCGTCGGCAAGGACACCGGGATCAAGACACTGGCCGACCTCAAGGGCAAGCGGATCGGCATCGTCGCCGCCGGCCCGTGGCCGCCGATCCTGCCGTCGTTCCTGAAGCAGTTCAAGCTGACCAAGGACGATCTGCAACTGGTTTACCTGAGCGCGGCGTCGCTGTTCACCACGTATCGGGCGAAGCAACTCGACGGGCTGCTGACGGTCGACCTGGCCTTCACCGAAGCCAACCCGTTGCGGCCGTCCGTCATGTTCGAAGCTTCCGACTACGGCGTGAAAATTCCGGGCACCGGGCTCTACGTGCGCGAGGATGAACTGACCGGCAAGAAGGCGGACATCATCAAGCGCTTTCTCAAGGTGAGCGTGCGGGCCATCAAGTATATCGCCAACGGTCACGAGGCCGAGGGCGCTGAGGCGATCCACCATCTGCGGCCGCAAACCAAGCTCAGCGTGGAGCATCTCACGGCGCAGGTGAAGATGATGAAGGTCTATCGCGAGACGCCGGCGACCAAGGGCAAGCCGGAAGGCTGGCAGTCTCCGGCGGACTGGAAGGAGCGGGTGGCTTACCTGAAAGGGCTCGGTCTCCTGAAAGGCGATCCGGCCGCCACCGACTTCTACACCAACGCGCTGCTGCCCGGCGCGGCGAAGTAAGCAGCGAACGAGCGAGGGCGGCAGCGATGACGGCCTATGTGATCGGCGAGGTCGAGATCAAGCGACCGGACGAGATGAAGGAATACGGCCGGATGGTCGCTGCCGCTGTTGCGCAATACGGCGGGCGTTATCTCGCCCGCGGCGTCAAGCCGGAGGTCCTGGAGGGCGGGCCGGCGCACAAGATCCTGATCATTGAATTCGATAGCGTCGACGCGGCGAAGCGCTGGTACGCCTCGCCGGAATACGCCGCGGCCCATGACGTTCGGCGAGGAAAATCCGATCTTCGCCTTATCATTGTGGACGGGGCGATGAAGACGGCTGCTTCGGAGCGGTGATTACGTGAGAATTGCCATGAGGCCAAACAATTCTACCGGCGACGTCAATTGCCGCTCGTTGCGCACCGGATGCAATGCGGCGTTGAGATGGGATAGGGCGGAATGACGATGTTGCGAAATGTTGGCGCGACGGACGCGCGTGAGGCTCCGGTCCCCGCGCGTACGCTGAATTTGACTTTGCAGAACGGAAGCGTGTCGCGGCGCAAGGCGATTACGATTACCAGTACGGTGATCGCCGGCTGGACCGGACGCGATCCGGTGGCGGTGGAAAAGCACATCGCGGAGCTGGAAGCGCTCGGCGTGCAGTCGGCCGACGACGACGCCGATCTTCTATCGGGTTTCCTCGGCCCGCCTGACCACCGATCCGGTGATCGAGGTGACGGGTGAGAATTCCGGCGGCGAGGTCGAATTCCTGCTGCTCCGTCATGACGGCCGGCTCTGGGTCGGCGTCGGTTCCGACCACACCGACCGCGAAGTGGAGAAGTTCGGCGTCACCTTTTCCAAGCAGATTTGCGACAAACCGCTGTCGCCGGTTTTCTGGGCTTACGACGAGGTGGCGCCGCACTGGGACCGCTTGATCCTGCGTTCCTTCGTGATCGAGGATGGCGAGCGCCGGGTCTATCAAGAGGGCTCGGTGGCGTCGATGCTGGACCCCGCCACTCTGATCGAGAACTACAGCGAGGACGGCGATTTCTCGGACTCGGCGTTGATGTTCGGCGGCACGCTCGCGGCACATGGCGGCGTGCGGGCGACCGACCAGTTTTCATTCGAGATCGAGGACACCATCCTTGGCCGCAAGATCTCGCACGCTTATCGTGTCAGCCACCTGCCGGTTTTGGGATGAGCGGCGCGAGGCATAACAGACAACAAAGGCGCAAGGGGCGCCTTTGCACCGGGCAATATGACCAATGACGATCGCGGTTCAGCACACCGAAACGCAGTCACTGCGCGATATCGCCTATGATGCGATCAAGCATCGTATCATCACCTGCGCCTTCAGGCCCGGCGAATATCTGAACGAGGCCGGCGTCTCCGCCAAGCTCGGGCTCGGCCGCACGCCGGTACGCAATGCGATCGACCGGCTGATGCTGGAAGGCATGGTCGAGGTGATCCCGCGCAAAGGCGTGATCGTCAAGCCGATCAGCTTCGACGAGGTGGTGCAGATCATCGAGGCGCGCGTGATCATCGAGGCGCATGGCATCCGGCTGGCGGCGGAGCGCGCGGACGAATCCAATATCGCCGAGTTGACCGACGTGCTGGCGCGCGCGCAGCAATGGACCGCCGCCCGCAACATCGAGCAGATGATGCTGCTGGACCGCGAATTCCATCAGGCGCTCGCGCAGGCGACGCGCAATGACATGTTCGCCGACATTCTCTGCCGCTTACATGAGCGCGCCTTGCGCTTCTGGTTCATATCGCTGACCGATGCCAGCCATCACCAGGAAGTGCAGGAAGAGCATCGCGCGATCCTCGACGCGATCCGCCGGCACGATGCCGATGAGGCCGAGGCGGCGATGCGCAACCATATCGAGTCGTTCCGCCGGAACGTCAGCCGCCAGCTATAGCGTTACAGCGTTCGCACAAGAGTGAGGCAAGACAGCCATGCCGATGAACAAACCGCATCTTGAATTCCACCGCCTCGATATGAATAACGGATGGGTGACGCCGCCGGGGTACCCGGCGGGCATCCAGCAGAAGATCCTGGCGAGCGATCTCGACGAGAACAAGAAGATGGGCAGCCGCACGCGCCTGCTCCGCTTCGAGCCGGGGGCGTTCACCACGGCGCCCTTCGTCCACGATCATTGGGAAGAAGTCTATCTCGTCTCCGGCGATTTGATCGTCGGCAACGACGAGAAGGGCGAGGGCGGCGAGAGCTTCGCGGCACCGACCTACGCCTGCCGGCCGCCGGGCGCCTACCACGGGCCATTCAAGTCGGAAGCCGGCTGCGTGCTCTACGAGATTCATTACTACGACGAGACCGCGAACTGATCGTGCTGGGCTGCCGGTTTTGTGAAGGAACGACGAGGCGAGTATGGGTGACGGCGACCGGCGTGTGCTGATTGCGGGGGGCGGCCCGGTTGGGTTGTTGTGCGCCTGGCTGTTGGGGCGCCAGGGCGTGCCGGTGCAGCTTTTCGACCTCAACGCCGAGCCGCAGGCCGATCCGCGGGCGGCGACCACCCATCCCGCGACGCTCGACGTGCTGGCGGAGGACGGGCTGGCCGACGACATGGCGCGCGTCGGGCTGGTGACGCCGATCTTCCAGTTCTGGGACCGGCCGAGCCGCGAGAAGGTCGCGGAATTCGATCACGCCGTCCTGGCAAACGACACCAAGCATCCCTTTGTCGTCCAATGCGAGCAGTTCAAGACGGCGAAGCTCATCCTCGAGCGGCTGGAGAAATTGTCAAACGTGGAGGTCCTGTTCGGGCACGAGGTCGTCGCGGTCGAGCAGGGGCCGGATTCGGTTTCGATCGAGGTGCGCAACGCGGACGGTGTCAAACGTTACGACGGCGCTTACCTGATCGGCGCCGACGGTGGCCGCAGCCTGGTGCGCAAGGCGGCTGACATTGCGTTTGACGGATTCACCTGGCCGGAGCGCTTCATCGTCCTGACCACGCCGTTCGACTTCGAGGCGGCCTTCGGCGTCTGCCCGCGTAGCTATTTCGCCGACCCGGCCGAATGGTGCAATTGCTTCAAGGTCTCGGCCAACGGTCCGCCCGGCCTGTGGCGCACGGTCTATCCGGCGCAGCCCGGCGCCTCGGACGAGGAACTGATGAGCGACGAGGCCGTGCAGGCGCGCATGCAGAAGTTCTTCCCGGCCTCGGAGCCCTACGAGATCGTGCACCGGAACCTGTACGTCACGCACCAGCGCGTGGCGGCCACCTTCCACAAGGGGCGGGTTCTGCTCGCGGGCGACGCCGCCCATGTCAACAATCCGATCGGCGGCATGGGCCTCAATGGCGGCATTCAGGATGCCGCCAATCTCGCGGCGAAGCTGTTGTCGGTGTTGCTGGATGGCGCGCCCGATGCGCTGCTCGACCTCTACAGTCTGCAGCGGCGCGCCGTCGCGGTCGAGTTCGTGCAGGAGCAGACCATCGCCAACAAGAAGCGGCTGGAAGCGAAGGACGCGGAAACGCGCCGCCGCAACCTGGATGAGTTGCGCGCGATTGCCGCCGATCCGGCGCGCGCGCGTCAATTCCTGCTGCGCACCGCGATGGTCGAAAGCCAGCGCCGGGTAGCCGCGATGACGCTGCCTGAGGCCAAGAGTGCCTAGTTGCCTGGCGATATCTTTGATCGAGGCGGAGAAGTCCCCGTGAAGCTTGCCGTGCCGGATATGATTTCGAATTCGTATTTCCCGGCCATCGCCGCGATCGAGCTCGGCTTTTTCAAGCAGGAAGGCCTCGACGTCGAGCTGGAGCTGATTTTCCCGGTCGACAAGGCCTATGAGGCGCTGCGCGATGGTGCCGTTTCATTTGTCGCCGGCTCGGCGCATTCGGCGCTTGCCGCCTTTCCGCGTTGGCAGGGCGTGAAGCTCGCCTGCGCGCAGGCGCAGGGGATGTATTGGTTCCTGGTGCTGCGCAAGGACATCGGCGCTGCCCGTGGCGATCTCGGTGCCGTCAAGGGGCGCACCATCGGCGCGGCGCCCTGGGTGGAGATGGGACTGCGCCGGCTCTTGATTGCCGGCGGCATCGATCTTGCGCGCGATGGCGTGACGATCATGCCGGTGCCTGGCACCAGCGGCGCCGGTGTGAATTTCGGTGTCGCCGCCGCGCAGGCTTTGGCGGACGGCAAGATCGACGGCTTCTGGGCGAACGGCATGGGCACCGAAGTCGCGGTGCGCAACGGCGTCGGCAGTGTCGTGCTCGACGTGCGCCGCGGCGACGGGCCGACAGGCTGCTTCAACTACACCCTGGCTTCCGTTGCGACGACCGACCGAGTGATTGCGAATACCCCCGGTCTCGAAGAGGCCGTGGTGCGCGCCATGAAGAAGACGCATGCGGCCTTGAAGCAGGACGTGTCGCTTGCGACCGGCATCGGCCGCAAGCTGTTCCCGCCGGCGGAAGCAGAATTGATCGCCGAACTGATCCGCCGCGATCTGCCGTATTACAAAACGACGATTTCCCGCGATGTCGTCGCCGGCATGAACCAGTTCGCGCGCGACCTCGGCATCCTGACGGGCGACGTTGCCTATGAGGATATCGTGTCGGCGCCCGGAAGAGCCTGACCGTTCGATCTGCAGCCAACGCCTTTTGGTGCGGCGGTCGCCATTCCAGCGTCAGATCAATGGGTTATTATCAAGTCGCAGGCGCCACCGGAGGCAAAGACATCGGCTGCGAAAGTCATACAATGCCCTCGTGAACGAGGCCCGGCGCAACAGCGGGCCAACTCGGGGAGACCGTCTTTGCCTTTCCAGTTCATCTTCGTCGGCTTCCCTGCCGGCGCCGCGCAAAACGCCTGAGGGAAAGCCGTGAGACCGCTGCAAGGCGTTCTGGTGCTCGATTTCACCACGCTGTTGCCGGGGCCGATGGCGACCTTGCTGCTGGCCGAGGCCGGTGCCGAGGTGCTCAAGATCGAGCGTCCCGGCGGGGAGGACATGCGCGGCTATCACCCGCATTGGGGCGACGACAGCGTCAGCTTCGCGCTGCTCAATCGCGGGAAGAAGAGTCTCACGCTCGATCTGAAAAATCCCGCCGACCGTGCCAAACTCGAGCCGCTGCTCAAGCGCGCGGACGTCCTCGTCGAGCAATTCCGCCCTGGCGTCATGGCCCGTCTCGGCCTCGACTACGACAGCGTCGCCAAGATCAATCCCCGCATCGTCTATTGCTCGATCACGGGCTACGGCCAGACCGGGCCCAAGCGCGACGTCGCCGGCCACGATCTCAATTACATCGGCGATGCCGGTCTGCTGGCGCTGTCGATGGGGTCGCGCGAACATCCGGTGGTGCCGCCGGCGCTGATCGCCGACATTGCCGGCGCCGGCTATCCGGCGGTGATCAACATCCTGCTGGCGATGACCGAGCGCGCGCAAACCGGCAGGGGCCGTCATCTCGACGTCGCCATGACCGAGAACCTGTTCCCCTTCATGTATTGGGCGCTCGGCGAAGGCCACGCCACCGGTCATTGGCCGGGCAATGGCGATGGCCTGGTGACCGGCGGCACCGCGCGCTATCGCCTTTATCCGACGCGCGACAATCAAATCCTCGCCGCCGCGCCGATCGAACAGCGCTTCTGGGCGGTGTTCTGCCGGCTGATCGGGCTGGAAGCGGAATTCGTCGAGGAGAAGGATCCTGCCGCCACTGTCGTACGCGTCGCCGAGATCATCCACGGCGAGGACGCCGATCATTGGCGCGCGCGCTTTGCAGGCGAGGATTGCTGCTGCTCCATCGTGCAGACGGCGCAAGAGGCGCTATCCGATCCGCATTTCACGGCGCGCGGCGTGTTTGCGCACCGTCTCGTCAATGCGCAAGGGGAGGGCATGCCGGCCTTGCCGGTGCCGATCGATCCTGACTTCCGCGGCTCAGCGGGGACGCCGCTGTCGGCCCCGACGCTGGGTGCGCACAACGACGACTATTTGAAGTGAGCGGGCGTCTCAGAATCGATTGGCCGGAATCTTGAAATAGCTGTGCCCGTCCGCTTCCGGCTTGGGCAGCCGGCCGCCGCGCAGATTGACCTGCAGCGCGTGCAGCATGCGGTTGGGCAGCGCCAGCGTCTGGTCGCGCTCGGTGCGCAGCTTGACGAACTGCGCTTCCGACACGCCATCGTGCACGTGGATGTTCTTCTTCTTGTGCTCGGCGACGGTCGCTTCCCATTTCGGCTCGCGGCCATCCTTGCAGTAGTCATGGCCGACGAATAGCCGCGTCGCCGGCGGTAGCGCCAAAATGGCCTGAATGGAACGATAGAGCGTGGCGGCATCGCCGCCGGGAAAGTCGGCGCGCGAGGAGCCGGAATCGGGGACCATCAACGTATCGTGTACGAAGGCGGCATCGTCGCCGACCACATAGGTGATGGAGCCGAGCGTGTGGCCCGCCGACAGCATGACGCGCACCGGCAGCGTGCCGATCTTAAAGGTATCGCCATCGGCGAACAGGCGGTCGAAAGCGGCATCGACGTCGAAGGCGTCCGGCTCGTTGTAGATCTTGCGCCACAATACGGCGATGTCGCGCACCTTTTCGCCGATCGCCTGCGGTGCGTTGAGCTTGTCCTTCAGATAGGCCGCGGCCATGAAGTGGTCGGCGTGCGGATGGGTGTCGAGAATCCATTCGACCGTCAGTCCATGCGCACTGACGTAGCGCAAGATCTCGTCGGCCGAGTGGCTGTCGATGCGGGCATGGCGCGGATCGAAGTTCCACACTGCGTCGATGATCGCCGCTTTCCTGGTGGTGGGGTCGCTCACGACGTACTGGATGCTGCCGGTATCCTGCTCGTAGAAGCCGGTCACCTCCGCCGACTTCGCTCCCCGCGATGCGCTGGTCTGCTGGTTGGTCATTACGCTCCTCGCCGCCTGGGTGATGCTTTTCTCCAATATGGTGCTTTGGCGTAGCAAATCTTCCTCCAGCTCCAATGTCTCTCAGCGTCGCGGTGGCAAGTCACCGGCCGCGCATTTTGTTACCAACGCGACTAGTGGGAAAAATCCCTCAGGACTTCATAGCCTTGGGCTATTTCTTGCTAAGCACGTTGTAATTATTGTAGTTTTAAATAGATCAAAAACGATGCATATGTTTGCAGGCTTGCGTCATGCAGCTCTTCACTACCTCCGAGGCGGCCGCCTACCTCCGGCTCAAGGAGCGCAAGATTTACGAGATGGTGGCGGAGGGCAGCGTGCCCTGCACCAAGGTCACCGGCCGCTGGCTGTTTCCCCGGGCCGAGCTCGACCAGTGGCTCGTCTCCAGCGTCACGCGCCCACCCGGAATGGTACGACCGGAACCCGCGCCGATCGTCGCCGGCAGCCACGATCCGTTGTTGGACTGGGCCTTGCGCGAGAGCAACTCGGGGCTGGCGACGCTGGCTGTGGGCAGCGAAGCCGGCTTCAACCGCTTCCTTGACGGCGAGAGCATCGCCGCCGCCATACACCTGCACGCGCTGGAGGATCCGGCCGCCGACGCCAATGTCGCCACCCTGCAAAGCCGCAGCGATGCGCAGGACGTGGTGTTGATCGGCTTCTGCCTGCGCGAGCAGGGCTTTTTGCTGGCGCCCGGCAATCCGCTCGGGATCAACGGGATCGAGGACGTCATCGCCAAGCGCGCCCGCATCACCATGCGGCCGAAGGGTGCCGGCGCGCAATTGCTGCTGCTGTCGCTGCTGCATCAGGCCAAGGCGACCCTCGATCAGCTCGCCGTCGTCGATCCGATTTCCCCGACCGGGCCCGATATCGCGCAGGCGGTGCGCGCCGGCCGCGCCGACACCGGCATCGCCACCCGCGGCGTCGCCAATGCCGCCGGGCTCGATTTCGTGCCCATCGTCTGGGAACATTTCGATCTCGTCATGCGCCAGCGCGATTATTTCCAGCCGCCCATGCAGGCGGTGATCCGCTTCCTGCAATCTGAGGAACTCGCGGCGCGCGCGCAGGAGCTGGGCGGCTACGACATGAGCGAGGCCGGCACGGTGCGGTTTGTGATTTGATCCGCGCCGCGTTAGAACGCTGCCCATGACGACCGACACGGAAGCTTGGCCGAGCGAATTGCGCCTGCACAAGGACCGCAAGACACTGACCGTCAGTTTCGACGGCGGCGAGCGCTACGACCTTGCCGCCGAATATCTGCGGGTGAAAAGCCCCAGCGCCGAGGTGCAGGGCCATTCGGCCGAGGAGCGAAAGACCGTTCCCGGCAAGAAGAACGTCGCCATCCTCGAGGTGCTGCCGATCGGCAATTACGCCGTGCGGCTGGTGTTCGACGATCTCCATGACACCGGCCTCTACGGCTGGGAGCTATTGCGCGATCTCGGCCGCAACCGCGACCGCTATTGGCAGGACTATGTCGACGAGCTGGCGTCGAAGAACCTCAGCCGCGATCCGCCGGTCAGGCGCTGACAGGGCCGGGCGCCGCTCGCCCACTCACGCCTGATAGCGGCTCTGCCCGCTCGCCTGCATGAACAGCTCCGAAATGCGCTTGCGGGCGTAGAACATGCGCGTCTTCACGGTGTTGCGCGGGACGCCGAGGATCGTCGCCGCCTGCTCCACGGACATCTCGTGGTAGTAGACGAGGTCGATCACCTCGCGATGGTCCGGCGACAACTGCGCGATGCAGGCGCGCAGGAGGGCGCTGTCGTCCTTCTTCTGCATGACGACTTCCGGATCGTCGGCATGATCGACAATGCCTTCTGAGACGCTCTCGTCGAGGGGTTGCTCGCGGCGTTGGCGCAGCAGCGACAGCGCCTTGAAGCGCGCGATGGCGAGAATCCAGGTGGCGGCCTGGCTGCGGCCCTCGAAGCGGCCGGCGTGGCGCCAGACCTCGAGGAAGACGTCGCTCACGATGTCCTCCGCCTTGGCGGCGTCGCCGACGAGGCGCAGCACGAAACGGTAGACCTTCACGTGATGGCGCCCATAGAGCGTCTGCATTGCCAGCCGGTCGCCGGCGGCGATGCTTTCGAGCAGGCTGTGGTCGGTGTTGTCACGGGTGACGGCGGCCGCTTGCGGCCAGTCGGTGGCGGCTTGCGCCAGCACAAAGGCGTTTTGCATCTGAACTCTCCCTGGGCCCCTTTGGGGCGTTGCGTGGGCCGTTCAGTAGCGAGCCCGTGTTGCTGCCGTTTTTCGCCGAAACAGAATTTGGTTTCAGGAGCGACACCGATTGTTTCGCCGCTGCCGCCCCGGTGAAACAAATGGCCGGGCCGGCGGCGGTTTGTTTCGTTGCTCGATCCCCGGCGAAACATTGGGGGAGGGGCCCGAAAAGCGAAGCGCCGCCCGGCGGGCGGCGCGCAAGCAGCGATTGGTGGGCGAGGCGCCCCGTTGATCAGGCGGCGAGGGCCGGTTTGGCGGCTGCGATCATGACGCCAGAGAGCGCCGTATAGGCAGAAGTCCAGGCCCGCCGCACCTCGTCGGTAAAGGCCTCGCCCAAGCCGCGCTCCAGCGTCGCCAGCAGGGCGGAGCCGACCATGGCATAATGGGCATCGACCACGCCATAATCGCGATGGCGGCGGGCAAGGTCCTGCACGGCCGGCAGGATGCTGTCGAGCCTGTGCAGGCTGTTCACCACCACCGCCAGCATCTGCACCAGCTTCTTCGCCTGCGGCGCGATGTCGGCGGCGAACATCGGCCGCAGTTCGGGATGCGCGGCAAAGAGCTCAGCGTAGAATAGCGGGCCGACCTCGTCGGCAATCGGCACCAGGCTGGCGAAGCTCTCCTGCACCGTCTTGATGTCTGCTTGGTCCATGGGGTCCCTGACCTTTCTTTTCGAGGCGGCAGGAGGGGCCCGTCGGGACCGCGTCCTGCGCTCAATGCCGGGACGATGCGCAGACCCGCGTTTCAGTCGAATTTCGGCTTTTGTTTCAATTGCGACGGAACGGCGGCGACTGCCCTAGATATCAGTGGCCTTGCTGTTGGAACCCGGTGTATTATTCACCCCTGTAAATGAGGCAGTCTTCTGTCGGGGGCGACAGACAACCCAATGACAACGCCGAATCTGCCGCGCCTTGTCGTCGTTGACGACGAAGCGTCGCTGCGCGAGTTGTTGGCCGACTATCTCGGCAAACACGGCTTCATCGTCGACACGGCCGCGGACGGCCGCGCGCTGGACGCTTGCCTCGACGAAGGGCCGGCGAGCCTCATTCTGCTCGACGTCAACCTGCCGGGCGAGGACGGCTTTGCCATCGCGCGTCGGCTCAGGGCTTCCAGCACGGTGCCGATCCTCATGGTGACCGCGGCCGAGGACGTGATCGACCGCGTGGTCGGTCTGGAGATCGGCGCCGACGACTACGTCACCAAGCCGTTCGACCTGCGCGAGTTGCGCGCGCGCATCGGCGCCATCCTGCGCCGTGCCGGCATGAGCCAGATCGTGCTTCCGGCCGATGCACCTGCAGTGGCGCAACCGAGTTCCGAGCCGAAGCGCCTTTCGCCGTTCGGCCGGGTCATGCTCGACGTCGACGCGCGCTGTCTCGTCCATATCGACGGCAAGGAAGAGCCGCTGACCGCCATGGAGTTCGATCTGCTCTATGTCTTTTCGCAGAACCCGCATCGCGTGCTCAGCCGCGACCGGCTGCTCAACCTCGCCCACAATCGCGACAACGAGCCGTTCGACCGCAGCATCGATATTCGGATTACGCGCATCCGGCGCAAGATCGAGGTCGATCCGGCCAAGCCGCAAGTGATCAAGACCATCCGCGGCGCCGGCTACATCTACGTGCCACCGAAGAGACCCACGTGACCTCATCTCCCATCGATATGGATAAGCACCGCGCGCCGGAAGCCGCGCTCGCCGAGCCGCCGCAGGCCTCGGCCGACAGCGGGGCCTTGTGGGCGGCGATCGTCGTCTCGGCGCTCGACTGCATCATCGTCATCGACGAGGCGGGATGCGTCATCGAGTTCAATCCGGCTGCCGAAGCGACCTTCGGCTACAAGCGCGCCGCCGTGCTCGGCAAGTCGATCGGCGACCTGATCGTGCCGCCCGACTTGCGCGAGGCCCACCGTAACGGCTTGGCGCGTTATCTCGCGACCGGGAGCGCGACCGTGCTTGGCCGCCGGGTCGAAATCGACGCCATGCGCGCTGACGGCTCGCTGTTTCCGGTCGAACTCGCGATCACCGAGGTGCGTGTGCCCGGGCGTCGGCGGTTTACTGCCCACATTCGCGATCTCACCGAGGCCCATCGCGCGCGCGCCGAGATCGAGCGCCAGCGCGAGGCCTTGCACCAGAGCGAGAAGCTCGCCGCGCTCGGCTCGCTGCTCGCCGGCGTCGCTCACGAATTGAACAACCCGCTCTCGATCGTCACCGGCCAGGCGCTGATGCTGCGCGAGGCGGCAACCGCCAAGGCATCGCAGGATGCATCGTTGCACGAATTTGCCGAGCGCAGCGCCAAGATCGAGGCGGCGGCCGACCGCTGTGCCAAGATCGTGAAGACCTTCCTCAGCATGGCGCGTCAGCGCCAGGCGGAGCGGCGCCTGGTTACGGTGTCCACGCTGATCGAGGGCGTGCTCGACCTGTTGACCTATGGCCTGCGCACCGCCGGCATCGAGGTCGTGCAGGACTTGTCGCCCGACCTGCCGGCGATCCGTGCCGACGCCGACCAGATCCAGCAGGTGCTGGTCAATCTCATCGTCAACGCCAAGCAGGCGCTGGAAGACGTGCAAGGATCGCGCCGCATCGTCATCCGCGCCCGCGCCGAGGGCGATCCGCCGCAGATCGTGTTCACCGTTTCCGACAACGGTCCCGGCGTGCCGACCGATATCCGCAGTCGTATCTTCGACCCGTTCTTCACCACCAAGCCGCAAGGCGTCGGCACCGGCATCGGACTTGCCGTTTCGCGCGGCCTGGTGGAAGCCCATGGCGGTGCCTTGACGTTGGCGCCGACCAACGGCGAGGGCGCGACCTTCGTCATGCGGCTGCCGGTCGAAATTGCGCGCGCCGAGACGCCGGAATCCGCCGAGCCGGCTGCCGTTGCGGAAAAGCCGAAGCCGAGGCTGGTGCTGCGCGCCCTGGTGGTCGACGATGAAATCGAAATCACCGCGCTGTTGTCCGAGATTTTGAGTCGGCAGGGGTTCGTCTGCGATGTTGCCTCCGGCGGAACGGTGGCGAAGTCGCGCATTACCGCCAGCGGTCCAGGCTACGATCTTATTCTGTGCGACATCCGGATGCCTGACGGCGACGGGCCTTCGCTGTTCGGCTGGCTCGAGGCCGAACACCCCGCGCTCACGCGGCGCATCGCCTTCGTGACCGGCGATACGTTGGGCCCGGCCGCCGGCCGCTTCCTGGCGCGCTCCGGCTGCCCGGTGGTGGAAAAGCCGTTCGCGCCGGCAGACATCGAACGCGTGGTCGGGTTGCTGCTGGCGGAAGCGCCCGCCAAGTAGGCGGGCCGCCGGCGAGGCTTATTGCGTGATGACGATGCTGGTGTGGTCGAAGCCGGCCATGCGCACCAGTTTGAAGAACTTCGTCGCATTTTTCGGCAGCAGGCGGACGCAGCCGTGCGAGGCCGGGCGGCCGAGCGCCCTGACATAGGGCGTCGCGTGCACCGCGTAGCCCTCATGAAAGAAGACCGAGTGCGCCATCGGCGCGTTGTCGTATGTGCGCGAGTGCCACATCGTGTACATGCGCGTCGGCTTGAATTTGCCTTTGGGCGTGACATGGCCGTGCCGTCCGGTCGACACCTTCCAGTGATAGATCGCGCGGCCGTCGACCGTCACATCCATGCGCTGGTTCGAAAGGCTGACCGTGGCGACGACCTGCGCGTCCGATGCGCGCGCTGACTGGCCGGCGCCGACGAGCAAGGTTGCGGAGATGGCCACGCCGGCCACCACTCGGGCAATCGTGTTGAAGCGTGCGTTTGACATTCTTTCCCCCTGCCATTGAGCGTGACGTGCTTGACGCTTGTCACGTTGGCTCTGTCGGCCGGGCGCGGCGAAAGGTTCAAAAACAATCCGGTCCATGGGGCAAAAATTTGCGGGCGTCGGTGCCACATCGGGTTCACGACCAATCGGGGCTAAAGGGCCATCGGGGCAGAGCCGCGGCCTCGACATCTCGCTGCCAGATGACGCCAGCGGCGTACCTCGCCGCGGGGGGAGTATTCCAGCCTGCTGTTGGCCACAAAAGGCGCGCGTTGCGGTCGCCTGACCCCTCGCCGCGATATCGCGGGGACCGGCGAGGACAGTCGGTGCTTCAAGAGTTGTGATGAAGATCGGGCAAGCCGCGCTCGCGCCACGGGGAACGCGCACCTTAGGGCTGTCCGAAGAGCGCTGAGCAACTTTGACACTTGGGAGGCGAGGCGTCGCGCCCCGCCGCGTATTCTCAGGGCGAGACGCATGTCGTCCTTAAACGACCGCCGCGGCATGCTCGCGCCGTCGCATCCGTCCACACATCAGAGTTGAGCCGCAACCAACTACGCCTCGCCGGCAAACCGGGCGTTGCGCCGCGCTATCGACGATGTTGACTAGCCGTTCAAGTGGTTGACCCTTGTCGAAAACTGTGAAAATCTGACGGTAAGACCTGCCGGACAAGTCTTTCCACCCAACAGATCGGGACGAGTGAGCTTATGCGCAGGGACGATTCCAACACCACGAGGCGTGTTTTCCTGCGGCAGGCCGGGGCCGCTGCGGGTCTGGCTGCCGTGCCGACAATTTTCCGACCTAATGTCGCGCGCGCGGCCGATCTCCGGAAAATATCGATGCGGCTCGACTGGCTTTATCAAGGGCCGAACGACGGCTTTATCGTCGCGCAGACGAAGGGCTTCTACAAAGCGGTAGGGCTGGACGTCGACATCGGGCCGGGGAAGGGTTCCGGCAGCACGGCCCAGCTTGTCGCCAGCAAGGCCACCCAATTCGGTTTTGCCGACGGTTATGTGGTCGGCAATAGCGTTGCCAAGGGCCTCAATATCAAGATGGTCGCAAGCGTCTATCGCCGCAATCCCGCGGCGGTCGTGGTGCTTGCCGATTCCGACATCAAGACCCCGAAGGATCTTGAAGGTAAGACCGTCGGAATCCCGACGGGCTCCGCGCAGTTTCAGCAGTGGCCCGCCTTCCTCAAAGGTTGCGGCCTGGACGCCAGTAAAATCCGGGTCGTCAACATGGACCCGGCGGGGAGCCCGCCTGCGCTCATCACACAGCGCGTTCAGGCGATTGCCGGCTACGCCCAAGGCTATGTCCCAAGCGTCGAAATCCGCGGCAACAAGAAAGCACGCGTGCTCTGGTATGCAGACTGCAACGTCAACGTGGTCAGCAACGGCATCATTGTGCACGACGACTTGCTCAAGGCCGAACCGAAGCTGATCCGCGACTTTGTCGCCGCCAGCATCAAAGGCTTCTTGTATGGCCGGCAGCACCCGGATGAGGCTGCACAGATCATCAAGAAGTACTCACAGGCGACCGTGCCGGCGATCTCCAAGCGCGAGATGGAACTGTCCTGGAAGACCTGGGTCACGCCCAATACCGCCGGCAAGCCGCTCGGCTGGATGTCGGGGAAGGACTGGGATTCCACCGTCGAGGTCCTGAAGAAGTATGGCGGCGTCAAGACGCCCCTTCAGGCGAACCAGCTTTACACGAACGAGTTCGTGCCGACCGGGAGCGAATACATTCCACCGCAGCCCTGATTAGGCTGAGGCAATGTCCGCGCAAATCGGCTGGTGATACGTCGAGGCGAGTGGAGCAAAAGGCTGCCGGTTGAGCATGGGTTCACAGGAGTTGTTGTCCAGCCTCGACCAGAAGGTCGCCCCCGGAGTCGCGGCGCTTCTGGTCATCGACGTACAGAACGACTTCGCCGCACACGGCGGCTTCTTTGATCGCATCGGTGCCGATACGAGCCGCATCCAGCGCGTGATCCCGCCGCTTTCGCGGCTGATCGACGGGGCGCGGCAGGCCAGTGTGCTCGTCGTTTTTGTGCAAGCGATCTATGACGAACAGTTCCTCTCGCCACCGATGCGGGAGCGCAATGCTCGCCGCGGGATAGAGATGCCGCGCTGCATCACGGGGACCTGGGGGGCGGAGTTCTGCGGCGTGCAGCCTCTGCCGGGAGAGCCGATCCTCATCAAGCATCGGTACAGCGCCTATACCAATCCGCAGCTTCTGCGTCTGTTGCGTCGGCACGGCGTTTCCAGTCTGCTGTTGAGCGGCATCTCGACCGACACTTGTGTCGAATCCACGGGCCGGGACTTCTATTTTGCCGACTACTATGTGACCATTGTCGCAGACTGCTGTGCAGCTGCGAGCGAGCAGGACCACCTCGGCGCTCTCGCGCGCTTCGATCGGGATTACGGCGCGATCGCGACGTCCGACGAGATAATGGCGAGTTGGGAGCGCGCGGCGCCGGCAACTCAAGCGAGAACTCATCCGCGTGGCTGATCAGACCGCGACCAAGTCCCGGCCGACCGCGCCCGATAACGGCGGGGATTTGCCGTATCTGTCGATCGAGAACCTCACCAAGGTTTACGCCACCCGCAACGGACCGGTGCGCGCGCTCGATGGCGTGTCGTTGAGCGCCAAGCGCGGAGAGTTCCTCTCCATCCTTGGCCCCAGCGGATGCGGCAAGAGCACGCTGATGATGATTGCCGCCGGCCTCGTTTCCGCTTCCACCGGGGTGGTGGCCGTGGAGGGCGAGCCCGTTCGCAAGCCGCGCACCAATGTCGGCATCGTGTTCCAAAGCCCTGTCTTGCTGGAGTGGCGCACCGCGCTCGCCAATGTCATGCTGCAGGCCGAGGCTCGCAAGCTGGAGCGGAACGCCGCCGAGAAGCGCGCGCGCGAGCTCTTGAAATCGGTGGGTCTGCAAGGCTTCGAGGAGAAATACCCACACGAACTGTCGGGCGGCATGCGCCAACGGGTGTCGATCTGCCGCGCGCTCATCCACAATCCCCCCCAACTCATGATGGACGAGCCGTTCGGCGCGCTCGATGCGCTCACCCGCGATCAGTTGGTGCTCGACATCCAGCAGATATGGAACGAGCTGCGCACCACCGTCCTGTTCATCACCCACAGCGTTGCCGAGGCCGTGTTCCTCTCCGATCGCATCGTGGTCATGACGCCGCGGCCCGGCCAGATCGATTGCGTCATTTCGGTCGACCTGCCGCGGCCGCGCACGCTGGCCATGCGCGAGAGCCCGGAATTCGCCAATTACAGCCGGCAGATTTTCGACCGCTTGCTGGCCCGCGGCGTACTCCATGAGCGTTGATATGGCCGCCATCGACACCGACGATCCGGGTACTGCGACGCCGAAGACCGCGGCCGAGGTCGACCGCGGTGGAACGACCGCCATCGAGGAGGTGGAGGCCAGCGTCCAACGTCATCTATTCCGGACGGAATCGCGCGCCCGCATATCGTCGGTTGTCTACCCGACGCTCCTGGTCATCGCGATCCTGCTGCTATGGGAGGCGCTGGCCCGCGCCTTCGACATTCCGCGCTTTCTGCTTCCGCCGCCAAGCCTGGTTACCCTGTCGCTGATCAACCATGCGGGACTCCTGCTGGCGAACTGCGGGATTACCACGCTGGAGATTGCGCTGGGCTTCGGCCTGAGCGTCGTCGTGGGGGTTCCCCTGGCGCTGGCTATCTTTTTGTGGCCGCCGTTTTCGCGCGCCATTTTCCCTCTGCTCGTGTCCTCGCAGGCGATGCCGAAGGTCGCCATCGCGCCGCTCTTGCTGGTGTGGTTTGGGTTCGGTCTGCTGCCAAAGGTTCTCGTTGCATTTCTCATCGCCTTCTTTCCCGTCGTCATCAATACGGCGGTGGGACTCGGCTCTATCGAGCCCGAGAAGATCTATCTCGCCCGCTCCATGGGTCTGGGAGGCACGGCGACATTCTTCAAGATCAGGCTGCCGAACGCCCTGCCGGCGATCTTCGGCGGCCTGAAAATCTCGGTCACCCTGGCGGTCGTCGGCGCGGTGGTCGGCGAGTTCGTTGGCGGCGACGCCGGCCTTGGTTATCTCTTGATGGTCGCCAACGGAAACATGGATACCGCGCTGTTGTTCGCCGATTTGACGTTATTGACGGCGCTCGGCGTCGCCTTCTTCATGCTGGTGGAATTGGCAGAGCGCTTGGCCATTCCGCGACATGCGCGCGGCGGCACATCCGGCGCGGTCGGCTCATCGTAGTTGCCATGGCCCGGCGCGGACTTTACGCAGCGACGCTGCGCCCCCTCATGTTCCGGTTATCGCCCGACCGCGCACACGCCCTGGCCAATGGGGCGTTGCGGTGGGAGGCGCCATGGCGGTTGCTCGCGGAGCTTGCCAAGCTGCAGGTTCATGATGCGCGTTTGCGCACGAACTTCGCTGGCATAGAACTCGCAAATCCCATCGGCCTCGCAGCCGGCTTTGACAAGGATTGCGATCTCCTGCCGGCGCTCTCGTGGCTCGGCTTCGGCTCGCTCACCTGCGGATCGATCATGCCCGCTCCGCGCTACGGCAATCCGTTTCCGCGACTGGTTCGCTATCCGGACACGGAGTCACTCGCCAATTCCATGGGCGTTCCGAGTAAAGGGCGCGACTATGCCGTCGCCCGTCTGGCTCGGCTTGGCCCGCGGCGGGTGCCGATATTTGCCAATATCGGCGGCTTCAGCGCCGACGAACTCGCGCAAAGCTACCGTGCCGTCTCTCCTTATGTCGACGCGATCGAAATCAGCTTGATGTGCCCAAATACCAAGAGGCGCGAAGACTTCGACCCGCTGCTGCTCTTGCAAGAACTGCTGGCGGCCATCGGCGAGCGGCAGGGACCGCTCGTCGTGCGTGTGCCGAATGACGTCGCGGCATCGGACGACCTGCTGCGCGACTTGATTGAACGCTGCGTGGCGGCGCGGGTCGATGGCCTGAAAGTGGGGGGTGGTCGCCCGGTTGCCGAACCGCAGCTCGGCAGCAAGCAGGGTACGCTGCACGGCCGCGCGATCTTCGACGCGGCCATCGACAATGTTGCAAGAGCCGCACAGATCGCGCGCGGGCGCATACCGATCAGAGGCAACGGCGGCGTTTCCAGCGGTGCGGACGTGCTCGCGATGTTGCGGGCGGGTGCCTGCTGCGTCGATCTTTATTCCGCTTTCATCTATCAAGGCTGGAATGTCGCGGCCGACATCAACCGGCAACTGCTCGCGCTTCTGGACCGCGCGGCGGCGCCTTCCTTGAGCGACCTGGTGGCCGCGACCAATGTGGCGTGAGGCGCCTCGTTTCTCCCGAATAACCGGCAACCGCAGAAGCGAGTGCTGGCCGCGGGGCGGGCACCGCTTGCGGACGACGGCGAACGGATCGACGCCGCGCATGCGCGGTGTTTCGACGTGCGTGGTCTCCTCCTAATAATGCAAGCAGGAGCCACGTAGCGTGTTGCCCTGTCGCAGTTCGATGGTGTTCGTCGGTGAAGCGCAAGTGATGGCGTCGCTGGCGAGCCGCGGCATTTTCCAAGCGTTGGGTTATTGAGCATCACCTCTGCTCCGAAATGCCTAACTCATGAGGCCGCCGCGGACGCTATATGTTACGCGCGAGGGTCGCTGACTTTGCAGAATTTGCGTCGACTAGTGCAATCTTGCGCAAAATATTTTACGACGATGAATTTGCGTGACAACTCAATGAGTCGACGAGTTCACGCGTGACTGACGCTGCATTCATAACAATGTTATCGGCGGAACAATGGTGCGCCTGCTCAGGCGCCCTATATCGGCGACGTCACTGATGCGATGACGCATCAGCCGACGAACGTCAAAGCTAACGAACAGGAATATCCATCATGAAGAAGATTGCTCTCGCGGCTGTGCTGGCGATGGGGGTTGCTGCCCCCGCGTTTGCCCAGCACGCCAAGGTCGGTCATGTGTCTTACGCTCGTTCGGCCTATGGGACGATGGTTCGCCACGACGTGCGTAGCCAGAACGGCCGCGACGCCTACGACATGGCCGTCAGCCCGGCCAACTCAAACAATCCGGCGCTCACCGGTGGTGGGACCGCAGGCTACAATTGGAATCTCACGCACGACTTCCAGTGAGCCATTGTCGTCCAAGCGCGAGCAGGGCGAGCTTCGGCTCGCTCTGCTTGGGCTGCTCGCCCCCGGGCTGGGAACCGCCTTGATCCCCAAAGCCATCGCCGGGACGCATCGAATGCGGATCGGCAACGCGAACCGGCAAGGGTGAGATTTGCTGGAGCTCGTGGTTGGCCTGTACCGCGGAAGCCCACATCAAAAAAGCTGCCCAATTCCGCAGAACTTTCGACGTCTTTGGTTCATCGGAGCCGGATTGCTTCCGCGCGCTTAGCGGGCAACTGGTGGGCAAGCCATCGAGACCCGCTATTGACCCTCGCGAGTGTTCGATGCGACGCAGTATCGGGGCCGTAGTCAGCGGTAAGCTGACATGCTCCGAACCCAGCGGTACGTCGCCGAACGACCCGTAGCGGCGAAAGCCAGGATGGAAATTTGACAGGCGGCCCTGTTTCGAAACCGCGCAGACGTTTCACGGCCGCGTTGCCGGAATGAATTTCAAGGCGGCTTGCTGCGCCTGCGGTTGCCGTACGAGGACGCGCCTGTGATAATTGTGCGAGTGCAACCGATTTCAAGTTCAACGGGTTGAGGACATGGCCGATCATATTCTTGCCATCGACCAGGGGACGACGTCGACCCGGTCCATCGTTTTCGGTCCGGATCTCGCGCCGGTCGCATCGGCGCAGGAAGAGTTCACGCAGTATTTTCCGGCGCCGGGCTGGGTTGAGCACGATCCCGAGGACTTGTGGCGAACCACGGTATCGACCGCGAAGGCCGCGCTCGACAAGGCTGCCATCCATATCGGCGAAATTGCCGCCATCGGCATCGCCAACCAGCGCGAAAGCGTGGTGATGTGGGACCGCGCCAGCGGCCAGCCGATCGCTAATGCCATCGTCTGGCAGGACCGCCGCACCGCTGATGTCTGCGCGCAACTGGAAGCCGGCGGCCATGGCGACATGGTTGCCGCCCGCACCGGGTTGCGCATCGACCCTTATTTTTCCGGCACCAAGATCGCCTGGATGCTCGATCAGGTTTCCGGAGCACGACGCCGCGCCGAGGATGGCCGGATCGCGTTCGGTACCGTCGACACGTTCCTGCTGTGGCGGCTCACCAACGGCGCGGTGCACGCAACCGACGCCACCAACGCCTCGCGCACCCTGCTCTACGATATTCACGCCGGTACTTGGGACGACGAACTGCTGCGGCTGTTCAACGTGCCGCGCTCGGTGCTGCCCGAGGTCCGCGATTGCGCAGGCCGCTTCGGGACCACGGCCGCGTCCCTTTTCGGCAAGGCGATCGACGTGCGCGGCATTGCCGGAGATCAGCAAGCGGCACTGATCGGCCAGGCCTGTTTCCGGCCCAGCATGGTCAAGTCGACCTACGGCACCGGCTGTTTCATGCTGCGCAATATTGGCGGCGAGCCGGTCGCCTCGAGCCACGGCTTGGTGACCACCGTCGCGTATCAGATTGACGGCCGACGGCATTATGCGCTCGAAGGGTCGATCTTCGCGGCGGGGTCGACCGTGCAGTGGCTGCGCGACGGCCTCGGCGTGATTGTGTCTGCGGTCGAAACCGAGGCGCTGGCGGCAAAGGCCGACCCCGAGCAGCAGATCTATCTCGTGCCGGCCTTCACCGGGCTTGGCGCGCCCTATTGGGCCCCGCATGCGCGTGCAACCATTTCCGGTATCACGCGCGCCACCACACGCAATGAATTGGCGTGCGCGGCGCTTGAAAGCGTCGCCTATCAGAGCCGCGATCTGTTGGAGGCAATGGCGGCCGATGCCGGCCAGCGGAGCGGCGACGATGTCGTCCGGGTCGATGGCGGTCTCAGCGCCAATGGCTGGGCCATGCAGTTTCTCGCCGACATGCTGGGCACGCCGGTGGAGCGGCCGGCGGTCGTGGAAACCACCGCGCTGGGCGCGGCCTATCTAGCCGGTCACGATGCCGGGCTTTATCCCGCGCCGGAAGCCCTCACCGATACCTGGCGGCCGGAGCGGCGGTTCGAACCGCAGATGGACGCCGCCACCCGGGCGGCCAAATACGCAGGATGGCAGCGCGCGATTGCGCGGACGCTTGCCGAGTAATAGCTCGGCGGGTGCCGGCGCGTTTCGGTAAAATGATAATAATATCAATTGGTTGATGCGTTTGTCGCGGTGTCTGGCTCGATCTGTGGTGTCCAGTACCTCGAAAAATCGCTGTACATTCCCGTGCGATTCCGAACATAGATTTTCGTATTATGTCACGCCAGTGCTCCTTAGAGGTTAGTCCGCCCCGTCTCGCGATGCGCCCATGAAGGCTCTCAATCCTCGGCAGCAGGAACTCGTCACCAAGGTCCAGCACGACGGTTTTGCGTCGGTGGAAACGCTGGCCAAGCACTTCGGCGTCACCCACCAGACCATTCGTCGTGACATTAACCACCTGTCCGAGCTGCAACTGCTGCAGCGCTTCCACGGCGGCGCTGGCCTTCCTTCCAGCATCGAGAACTTCGCCTACAACACCCGGCAGACGCTGTTTCACGACGAGAAGCGATCCATCGCCAAACTGGCTGCCCAGCACATCCCGCACCACTCGTCGCTGTTCATCAACCTCGGCACGACGACAGAGGAAGTCGCCAAGGCGCTCGGGCAGCACAAGGACATGCGCGTCATAACCAATAACCTCAACGTCGCGGCGGTGATGTGCGCCAATCCGGACTGCGAGGTTATCGTCGCCGGCGGCGTGGTGCGCCCGCGCGACCGCGGCGTGATCGGAGAATCGACCATCGATTTTATTCGCCAATTCAAGGTGGATTTTGGTGTTATTGGCATCTCGGGCATCGAGCTCGACGGCACTTTGCGCGATTTCGATTATCGCGAAGTGCGCGTTGCCGAAGCGATCATCGCCCAGTCCCGCAAAGTGTTTTTGGTGGCGGACCACTCCAAATTTGGCCGACAGGCCCTGGTGCGGCTGGCGCATCTATCGCAGATAACTGCGCTGTTCACCGACCGGCCGGTGCCGGCGGAAATGGCGACTATGCTCGCTGAGGCCAAGACTGCCGTTTACGTGGCCGAGTAACGCCGCGCGCCCGTGCCGCACTTATCGTTCGCGGTCCGGTATTCGTTAGGGGTCCAGCGCCTTCATCCGTACCGTTGCGACGCGTCGGAAAGTCTGTCGCTCCAACCGCCGCGCGCAGCCGCAACATCTCAACCGATTCTTTGCGTGCAGGCTCGCTCCGGTGCGCGCCGCATCGTCGGTCGCGGCGGGGCCTAATAAGCCACGCCAGCGCCGCAAGAATTTCCGGCCGGCGCAACGGAGACGGGCCACGCTTCGCATTGCCATTTATCGATATGTTGCTTTTGTTTTGCAATGCAACAAATTCAAACATATTGACACCACTTTAAGTTCGATTACGTTCCTTTTTGTGATATTTCGAACATATACCTCCGGCCGTTCCGGCTGCTTTTTCAGACCAGCCTGGGCAACGGAAAATCGGAGGCGGGGCAGGGACGCAAATGGTGGGCGGCGAGTCCATTTTCGATCTCCTCGTGATCGGGGGTGGGATCAACGGCGCAGGCATTGCCCGCGACGCCGCTGGGCGTGGCCTCACCGTCTTACTGTGCGAGCAGGATGACCTCGCTGCCCACACGTCCTCCGCCAGCACAAAGCTGATCCACGGCGGCTTGCGCTATCTCGAGCAGTACGAGTTCGGCCTGGTGCGCAAAGCCCTGCAGGAGCGCGAGGTTCTGTTACGCGCTGCGCCCCATCTCATATCGCCGCTGCGCTTCGTCATGCCGCACGTCAGCAGCCTGCGGCCGGCGTGGATGATGCGCATCGGCCTGTTCCTTTACGATCATCTGGGCAAACGCGAATTGCTGCCCGGTACCGAAGCGGTCAATTTGCGCACGCATCCGGCCGGTACGCCACTGAAACCGTCGCTGAAAAAAGCGTTCATCTATTCCGACGGTCTCGTCCAGGACGCGCGGCTGGTGGTGCTGAACGCGCTGGATGCAGCGGAACGCGGCGCGCAAATCCTGACGCGGACGCAGTTCGTTTCCGCCACCCGCGGCGCGCGGCATTGGGATGCGCTGCTTCGCTCCAAGCTGAACGGCAAGCAACGCGCTGTGAAGGCGCGTTGCATCGTCAATGCAGCGGGGCCGTGGGTCACCGACGTCTTTCGCGAGTCGCTGCATATCGCCTCCCGGCGGCAGCTCCGCATGGTCAAGGGCAGCCATATCGTCGTGCGCCGGCTGTTCAATCACGATTACGCCTACATCCTGCAGAATCGGGACAAGCGCGTCGTCTTCGCGATCCCCTACGAGACCGACTATACGCTGATCGGCACCACCGACGTGGAATACAGCGGAGATCCGGCCTGCGTTTCGATCGAGGACGCGGAGATCGCCTACCTTTGCGACGCCATCAACGCCTATTTCGCCCGCCCCATAACCCCGGCCGACGTGATCTGGAGCTATGCGGGCGTGCGGCCGCTGATCGAAGACGAATCCGACGAACTGTCCAAAGTGACGCGCGATTACGAGCTCGAGCTCGATGCGCGCGAGGACAAGGCGCCCCTGTTGTCCGTGTTCGGCGGCAAGATCACCACCTATCGTCGCTTGGCCGAAGAAACGATGGCACTGCTGCAGGAGCCACTGGGCAATCTCCAGCCGATGTGGACCGCGACCGCACCGCTGCCGGGCGGCGACATGCCCGGCGCCGACCTCGACCGTTTCCTGCAGGAGTTGAAGCGACGCCATCCGTGGCTGCCGGCGGCGTTGGCGGAACGCTATGCCCATACCTACGGCACACGCGCCGAGCTCTTACTGGCTGATGCCAAACGCCTCGAAGACCTCGGCGCAGATCTCGGAGAGGGTCTGCATGAAGTGGAGATCAACTACCTCACTTTCTATGAGTGGGCGCTGACCGCCACCGATATCCTCTGGCGCCGCTCCAAGCTCGGGCTGCGCGCGTCCCCCGCGACGGTAGAACGCCTCGCCGCGTGGTTGGCGGAGCGCGGCATCGCATCCGGATTCAAGGAGGGTCGGCAATGCGCTTGACCCTGCAGAATGTAAGCAAGGTCGTCAGGGGGCAAACCCACCTTTACGACATCGATCTCGATCTTGGGTCGGGATCGTTCAACGTGCTGCTTGGCCCGACGCAAGCCGGCAAGACTTCGCTGCTGCGGCTGATGGCGGGGCTCGACCGGCCGTCAACCGGTGCCATCCTGGACGACGGCAAGAACGTCACCGCCGACGGCGTGCGCAAGCGCAATGTAGCGATGGTCTACCAGGAATTCGTGAACTATCCCTCCTTCACCGTCTACGAGAACATCGCCTCGCCGTTGCGCCGCGCCGGAAGGCTGTCGACGAGCGAGATCGACGCCAGGGTGCGCGCCACCGCGGAGATGATGCGCATCGACCGCTATCTCGGGCGGTTGCCCGCGGAGCTTTCCGGCGGGCAACAGCAACGGGTCGCTCTCGCTCGCGCGCTCATCAAGGACGCCCCGCTGCTGTTGCTCGACGAGCCACTGGTGAACCTGGACTACAAGCTGCGCGAAGAGCTGCGCAGCGAGATCCGGCACATCTTCCGCCACGGCAAGACAACCGTGGTCTATGCCACTACCGAGCCGCAGGAGGCCTTGCTATTCGGCGGCAACACGGTGGTCGTCGACGCAGGGCGCGTGCTGCAGAACGGCCCTGCGCTCGATGTCTACCGCCACCCGGCGACGGTCCGCGTCGGAGAGGTATTCAGCGACCCGCCGATCAATCTGGTGCGTGCGCATATCGGCGCGCGGGAGTGCCGCCTGTCGCCGAACGTCGTCTTTCCGGTCGCCGAGCACATGCGCACCCTGCCGCCGGGCGACTATCGCGTCGGCGTGCGCGCCAACCATATCGGCGTGGTGCAGCGCCCCGGTAGCAGCGGCGTGATACGCGCCACCGTCGAACTTGCCGAGATCAATGGCTCGGAAACCTACGTCCATGCCCGACACGGCGACTTCACGCTGGTCGCGCTCCTGGAGGGCGTGCACGAGTTCGCACTGGGCGCAGAAATCGACCTCTATTTGGATCCTGCCCGTCTGTTCGTGTTTAACGGCGCCGGCGATCTCGCCGCCGCGGGCCGCCAGAACGGCCAGCCGCAGACCGCGGAGGCCCACTGATGGCCCGGATCGAATTCAAGGATATCCAGCACAGCTATTTCTCCGAGCCATCGAGGCCAGAAGACTACGCGCTGCAGCCGATGCACATGGCCTGGCAGGACGGCGGCGCCTACGCGCTGCTCGGACCGTCGGGCTCCGGCAAGACCACGCTGCTCAACATCATTTCCGGTCTGCTGCGGCCGAGCGGCGGCAGCGTCCTGTTCGGCGGCCACGACGTGACCGACCTGACGCCGGTGCAGCGGAACATCGCACAGGTGTTCCAGTTCCCGGTGATCTACGACACCATGACGGTGTTCGATAATCTCGCCTTCCCGCTGCGCAACCGCGGCGTCGCTGAGCGGGAAGTCCGTCTCCGCGTTGCCGAAGTGGCGGAGATGCTGGAACTCGCCGACGATCTCAAGCGACGCGCCAGCGGATTGGCGGCGGACGCCAAACAAAAAGTGTCGCTCGGCCGCGGCCTGGTACGCTCGGACGTCGCCGCCATCCTGTTTGACGAGCCGCTGACCGTCATAGATCCGCATCTAAAATGGCGGCTGCGGCGCAAGCTCAAGGAAATCCATAAGCGCTACAAGCTTACCCTCATCTACGTCACCCACGATCAGGGCGAGGCGCTGACCTTCGCCGATCGCGTCGTGGTGATGCACGAGGGTCGCGTGCTGCAGGAAGGCACGCCCCAAGAGCTGTTCGAGACGCCTCAGCATCGCTTCGTCGGCTACTTCATCGGCAGTCCTGGTATGAACTTCTTGCCCTGCCGGCTATCGGCCGACGGCGCGGATGTGGCGGGCCAGCACCTCGCGCTGGGCCACCATCTCGTGGCGAAGGCGCCTTCCGGGCAGACGCTGGAAATCGGTGTGCGGCCGGAGGCGATCGATTTCGTTGCCGAGGGCGGTCGCGGCCTGACGGTCCAGGTGCGCGACGTCGAGGATCTCGGCACCCGTAAGATCGCTACCTGCCGGCTCGGCGATCACGAGATCAAAGTCGTCGTGCGCCCCGAGGAACCGATTCCGGCCGGGCAGGGCACCATCGAATTCAACGCGGCGATGACCCGGCTTTACGCCGACGGTCAACTCGTCGGTTAGAGGGGCCTGCCGTGGAGAAGTGGCAAGACCAACGCGCTTGGCTCCTGGTGACACCGGTCGTTCTACTGGTCGCCCTCAACGCGCTGCTCCCGTTGATGACGGTGGTGAATTATTCGGTGCAGGACATCTTTGACGCGACGCACCGCATCTTCGTCGGCACCGAGTGGTATCGCGAGATGCTGCACAACAGGCGGCTGCACGACGCGCTCGTCCGACAGTTCGTGTTCTCGGGCCTGGTGCTGCTGATCGAGCTGCCGCTCGGCGTCGCGATCGCGCTGACAATTCCGCGGAGAGGTGGATGGGGCACCTCGACGGTCCTCGTCCTGGTCGCGCTACCGCTGCTCATTCCTTGGAACGTCATCGGCACCATTTGGGTCATCTTTCTGCGGCCGGACATCGGACTGCTCGGCCACTTCATCGACCATACCCTGGGCATTCATTTTGATTATCCGACGGTGCCGTCGGAAGCCTGGGCTTCGGTGATGATGATGGAGGTCTGGCACTGGACCCCCTTGGTAGTGCTGCTCGCCTACGCGGGACTGCGATCGATTCCCGATGCCTACTATCAGGCGGCGAGCATCGACGGCGCCTCACGATGGGCGGTCTTCCTTTATATCCAGCTCCCCAAGATGCGCAGCGTGCTGACCATCGCGATCCTGCTGCGCTTCATGGACAGCTTCCTCATCTACACGGAACCGTTCGTGCTGACCGGCGGCGGTCCCGGCGACTCGACGACCTTCTTGTCCATTTATCTCGTGAAGCTGGCCATCGGCGAATTCGACGTCGGCAAGGCGGCGGCTTTCTCGATCATTTATTTCCTGATCGTGCTGGCGTTCAGTTACGTCTTCTATCAGGTGCTGCTCAGGGCCGGCAGAGGAGAGGCGCGATGACAATCCGGGCGCGCACAATCTGGCTTCTCGTCTACCTGATCGTGCTGATGCTGCCGATCTACTGGATGCTCAACATGTCGTTGCGCGACAACAACGACATTATGTCCCAGTTGGCTTTTTACCCGCACCATCCGGTGCTCAAGAATTACGAGGAGATTCTGACCGATCCGTCTTGGTACTGGGGCTACATCAATTCGTTCGCCTACGTGACGATCAATATGCTCATCTGCCTCGTGGTGGCTCTGCCGGCGGCTTACGCCTTTTCGCGCTACCGCTTCCTCGGCGACAAACACCTGTTCTTCTGGCTCTTGACCAATCGCATGGCGCCGGCGGCGGTGTTCTTGCTGCCGATTTTCCAGCTTTATTCGGCGCTGGGTCTGCTCGACACTTATCTGGCGGTGGCGCTCGCCCACACGCTGTTCAACGTGCCGCTGGCGGTCTGGATTCTGGAAGGGTTCATGTCCGGCATTCCGCGCGAAATCGACGAGACCGCCTTCATCGACGGCTATTCGCTGCCGCGGTTCTTTTTGACGGTCTTCATTCCGCTGATCCGTGCCGGTGTCGGCGTCACCGCGTTCTTCTGTTTCATGTTCTCCTGGGTCGAACTGCTGTTCGCGCGCACGCTCACAATTACCAACGTCAAGCCGATCGCGGTGGTCATGACGCGCACGGTCAGCGCATCGGGCCTCGATTGGGGACTGCTGGCGGCCGCCGGCATGCTCACCATCGTTCCGGGGGCCTTGGTCATCTATTTCGTGCGCAATTACATCGCGAAGGGTTTCGCGCTCGGCCGCGTCTAAGGCGGAAGGAGAGCTGCCATGGGCCTCGAATGGATGGTGTGGACGCTGCCAACCGCGATCTTTTTCGCGGCGATTGCGCTCATTCTCGTCGCCATGACGGTCTGGCAGATCGCGGCGCCGAGTCCGGAACGCCGGGGCTTCCTGCCGATACCCACGACGCCGGGCGACCGCCTGTTCGTCGGGCTGCTGGTGAGCGCCTACCTGAATCTGGCTTGGATTGGTTTCACCAACGCCAGCCTATGGATCGTGCTGGCTGCCTCGTTGGTCTGGATGGCAGTGGTCATGCGTTGGGGTTGAGAAAGCAAAGTGAGGTGACTTGCCCACCATCGGCGTTTTCGGCCTTCGCGCCGATGGCAACAGGGTGAATGACAAAGCAGGCCGGGAGGAGACACAAGACATGACAAAGTCTACGGGAAGGACATTGCGGCGATCGCTGTTATGCGGCGCCGTCTTTGCCTCATTCGCGTTATTCGCGAATGCGGCGAACGCCGATATGGCCGCTGCGAAGAAATGGGTCGATAGCGAATTTCAACCGTCGACCCTGACCAAAGAACAACAGATGAAGGAGATGGAATGGTTTATTAAGGCCGCGGAGCCGTTCAAGGGCATGAGCATCCGGGTCGTCTCCGAGACCATTCCGACCCACGCGTATGAATCGAAAGTGCTCGCCAAAGCCTTCGAGGAAATCACCGGAATTCACGTCACGCACGACGTGATCCAGGAAGGCGATGTCGTCGAGAAGCTGCAGACCCAGGTGCAGACCGGCAAGCCGATCTACGACGCCTACATTAACGACGACGATTTCATCGGATTCCACGCCCGCTACCCGTATACGCGCAACCTGACCGACTGGATGGCAGGCGAGGGCAAGTCCGTCACCGACCCCTATTTCGACCTCGGCGACTTCCTGGGATTGGCCGACGCCACCGGGCTGAAGTCGCGCGGCTTTGACGGCAAGCTCTGGCAACTGCCGGACCAGTCCTTCATAAACGTCTATTGGTTTCGTAAGGACTGGTTTGACCGGGCCGACTTGAAGGCGGCCTTCAAGAAGAAATACGGCTACGACCTGGGTGTGCCGGTCAACTGGTCGGCCTATGAGGACATCGCCGCCTTCTTCAAGAACGATGTCAAAGAAATTGACGGCAAGGCCGTGTTTGGCCACATGGACTACGGCAAGAAGGCGCCCGATCTCGGCTGGCGCTTCACCGACGACTGGCTCGGCATGGCCGGCGCCGGCGACGTCGGCGTGCCCAACGGCTATCCGGTCGACGAGTGGGGCATCCGCATGGATGGCTGTCGCCCGGTCGGCTCCAGCGTCAGCCGCGGCGGCTCCGCCAATGGCCCGGCCGCTCAATATGCGCTGCGCAAATACATGGAATGGCTGCGCGAATACGCTCCGCCTGGTGCGCTCGGCATGGACTTCTATCAGTCGCTGCCGAGTCTCGCCAAAGGCAACGTGGCGCAGCAGATCTTCTGGTACTCGGCCTTTGCGGCCAACATGTTCGAATCGCGAGGCAAGGGCAACAATACGGTGGACGCTGGTGGCAAACCGCTATGGCGCATGGCGCCGACGCCGCATGGGCCCTATTGGAAACCGGGCATGAAGGCCGGTTACCGTGACGAAGGCTCGTGGACGCTATTGAAAAACGTGCCGCTCAAGCGGACTCAGGCCGCTTGGCTCTATGCTCAGTTCGTCACATCGAGGACCGTGGACCTGAAGAAATCGCACGTCGGATGGACCTTCATCCGCAAGAGCACCGTCATGGATAAGTCGTTCGACGATCCGGACGGTTCCAAGTACGGCGGGCTGATCCAGTTCTTCCGCGGTCCGGGCATCAAGTATTGGACGCCAACCGGCCTGAACGTACCGGATTACGCCAAGCTGGCGCAGCTCTGGTGGCAGAACATCGGTGAAGCGGTCGCCGGCGAAGTGACGCCGGAGACGGCGCTCAACAACCTGGCGAAGGCGCAGGACCAAGTGATGGAGCGCATCGGTCGCTCTGGCCTTCAGGGCAAGTGCGGACCAAAGCTCAATCCGGAAAAGGACGCGAGCTACTGGTACAAGCAGCCCGGCGCGCCCTGGCCCAAACTCGCCAACGAGAAGCCTCCAGGCAAGACCATGCCCTACGACAAGATCATGAAGCTGATGGAGGAAGGCAAGCTGCCGCTGTAACGCCCGCCATCACGACCTGTCGTTGCCGGCTCGCTGGAGCCGGCAACGGCATACCCGTGGGCGACGAGCAGGAGTTTGCCGTGGCCGCGATATCTCCGGTCCACGCTCAAGGCCGAGCGTCCAGAGCGCCTATTATCGGGTTGGCCTCTGGTCGGCCCCGTAGACACCGGCGCCTTCGGCATCCACCGCATGTATTTCACGGCGCAGGGAGCAAAAAAGCCCGCAAAACGCGGGCTTGAATGGTGGGCGCTATAGGGATTGAACCTATGACCTCTCCCGTGTGAAGGATTGCCCCAACTAAGTGAATTCAACGGGTTATCGATATGTGGCGCATGACTCCGCAGAAAGTCCGCATGCCGCTCGTTGCCGGCTCGCTGGAGCCGGCAACGGCCTACCGTGGGCGACGAGCAGGAGTTTGCCGTGGCCGCGATTTCTCCGGTCCACGCTCAAGGCCGAGCTTCCGGAGCGTTTGGCAATGACGGCGTCGAGCCTATCCCTTCGCAGTTCCGCTAGCGATTTTCATGCCCAATCGAAGCAATGCCCAGGCGGCGGCCGGCCTCGCCAATCGGTACTGTTGCTTTACATCAGCGGGATCGCGGCGGCGCCTAATTTGGCCGCCGCGCCTAGTGGCTGCCGGGATGACTGCTGCTGTGGTGCCAGGGCATGGCCCAGCGCTCGACGATCGCCACCGCCTCGATCAAGGCCACGCCAACGATCGCCAAGATGACGATCGCGGCAAATACGCGGGTGGTATCGAACATGCCTTGCGCACTCAGAATGACGTAGCCGAGCCCACGCTGAGAGGACACGAATTCGCCGACGATGGCGCCGACCAGGGCGAGCGACATCGCAACCTTGAGACCTGCGAACAGATGCGGCATCGCGCAGAATATCTTGATGCGCAACAGGACTTTCAGCCGCGAGCCGCGAAGGGTGCGGGCCAGGTCGAGCACATCCGGGGGCACCGAACGCAGGCCGAGCGCGGTGTCGATGACCACGGCGAACACCGCGATCAGGAAGGCGATCGCGATCTTCGGCTCGTCCCCCACGCCGAACCATATGATGAACAGTGGGGCGAGAGCCACCTTGGGGACGCTGTTGAGCCCGACGAACAGTGGAAACAGCAGCCGCTCCATCACCTTCCATTCTACGATCAGGATGGCGAAGAGCACGCCGAATACCACCGCAGCGGCGAAGCCGGCGAGCGTGATGCCCAAGGTATAAACGGTCTGCTCGGCGAACCAGGTCGGCGACTTGGCCAGTTCCTCGATCACCATGGTCGGGCTCGGCAACAGGATGGGCCGGATCTGGAAAAAGCGGCAGGCGGCTTCCCAGAACAGGACGAAGCCGATGGCGCCGATCAGCGGCGTCGACGACTTGCGCAGGCTACGGCCGAGGACGCCGGGCAGTTCAATCATGGATCAAGCCCATCTGTTCGAACAGGCCGCGAATGTGGCGTGCGTAGCCACCGAACTCCGCGGTCTCGCGCACGGACAGGCGCCGCTCCCGCGGCAGGTCAACGCGGATGTCCTCGACGATGCGGCCCGGCCGTGGGCTGAACACCACCACCCGGGTCGACAGGAATACCGCCTCGGAAATGCTGTGGGTGACGAAGACCACGGTCATCTGACGTTGCTGTGAGAGATGATGCAGGTCGACATTGAGCTGGTCGCGAGTCAAGGCGTCGAGGGCGCCGAAAGGCTCGTCCATCAGAAGCAGACGCGGATTGAGCAGCAACGAACGACAAATCGCGACCCGCTGCCGCATACCGCCCGACAGTGCCCGCGGATAGGCGTCGAGGAAGGCGGCAAGCCCAACCATGCCGAGCAGTTCGCGCGCGCGCGGCTCGTAATCACGCTTGCGCTCGCCGCGAAAGTCGGCCGGTAAGAGTACGTTGTCCAGGACGTTAAACCAGTCGAGCAAGGCGTCGCGCTGGAAGGCCATACCGAGTCGGTCGGGCGGCCCCTTCACCGGCTCGCCGTCGATGTTAAGCGTCCCGGCAGTCGGCGTCTCGATGCCGGCGAGGCAGCGCAGAAACGTGCTCTTGCCGCACCCTGACGGGCCGAGCAGGCTGACGAATTCTCCCTCGCCGATGTCGAGGGAGATTCCGTCGAGGGCGGTGACGCCAGTTTCCGCGTTGCCGAAGCGCTTGACTATCTGAGACGCGTGAATCATCGGTCCGTGCGGCTCAGAAATCGCCCTTCGACAGCTTCGCGATGATGGTCTTGTCAAGCAGGCTGTTGGTGTAAAGGGTCGCGGGATCGACCTTCTTGCTGAGCAGGCCGCCCTGCGCCAGCGTGTCGACGGCGGTCGTCCAGTCGGACGCTGCCATGATGCCGGGCAACATACCCTTCGTCGCTTTGGTGTGCGCGAAGGCCTTGATGCTTTCGATCTGCGCCCGCACCACGTCCTTGTTGAGCTTGGCCTGCGGCCGCGCGGCAATAATGGCGTCGACGCCCGCGTCGACGTGGCCGTTGAAGATGTAGCCCCAGCAGCCGGCGACTACGCTGGCGAAGCGGCGCAGCGCGTCGTGCTTCTCCTTGATCGTCTTTTCGGTAGCGAACAGGCCGAAGCTCGGGAACTGCAGGCCATAGTCGGCGAAGTTCACGCTGGTCGACGGCCGCTTGCTCGACACCACCGGGAGGAAGAACGGCACCGAGGAGAACGCGCCGTCGGCCTGACCGGACATGTAGGTGCCGGCTTTGGCGGCGGCGCTGACGTTGAGCAACTGCACGTCGCTGCGGGTCAGGTGTCCGGCGGCGAGGAAGCGATCGATGAACGGCGCCTCGAGCGAGCCGGCGGTGAAGGCGATCTTCTTGCCCTTGAGATCGGCAGGGCTCTTGATGCCGCTGTCGACCGGGACCAGGAGGCCGATGTCGTTCTTCTGCACGAAGCCGGCTATGGCCTTGACGGGCAGTCCCTTCGAGCGGGCGATGATCATGGGCGCTAGCGAGGCGTGGCCGACGTCGTAAGCGCCGTTGCCGACGATCTGCACAGTCGCCACTGAGCCGTTGCCATCATCGACGGTGACGTCGAGACCGTATTTCTTGAACAGGCCCTTCTGCTTGGCGAGATGGATCGGTGCCTGGTCGCCCCAGGGAGTCCAATCGAGCCGTACCTTGATCGTATCGGTGGCTCGAGCGGGAAGCGACAGCGACAAGCCGGCCGCGAGTGCAAGGGCGAACCCGATCCATCGGCGTGCAGACATAAAACCCTCCGTGGGTGAGGAAGAGGAAAATGGCAGGTACCGGCGGATGGACACTAACACGACAAATTATAATTCGACAATATACGATGTGGTACTGAGCTATTTTTGGCGCCGTATGTGCTTTTTTCCTATATTCTGGCACCTAACGCTGATAATTTAGGCGGTACCACCTCTTAATTTGGTCCTTTGACGCGCCATGCGACGAGCGGCCGGCCGCCTTTACATAGCTCGCATGACCGGGCAAGCGCGCGACCAGAGGCGTCCGGTCGGCTATAGTAACATCACAACTCATTGTCTTGGACAGCCAAATGCCCGCAAGCACCAAAACCGCCGGCCCAAAGGGCGCCAAGCCCGCGGCCAAGAGCCGCCCCGCCCGGCTCGCCGTGGCCGAGCCATCAGACAAGCTTCTGACGCGGACCGGTCAGCCGCGTGACTATTCAGTCGCCAGCGCCCTGCTGTCGGAGATGCCGCTATGGGCGCGGCCGGGCTACCTGCTGCGCCGGCTGCATCAAATTCATTACGCACTGTTTTACGAGGAATGCGGCCAGTTCGACATTACGCCGGTGCAATACGGCCTCTTGACCGCGCTTTCCGACAATTCCGACCTCGACCAGAACTCGATCGCGCGCGAGCTCGGCATCGACCGCACCAATGTCGCCGACGTGCTCAACCGGCTGAGCCAGCGCGGGCTCATCGAGCGCCGCCGCGGCAAGCAGGACAAGCGCACCATGCTGACGCGGCTGACGCCGGAAGGAAAACGCGTCACCAAGGAAATGTACGCGGCTATGCAACGGGCACAAGAACGCCTGCTCGAGCCGCTGCTTCCGGCCGAACGGCATGCCTTCATCACAACGCTGATCCGGCTGATCGACGGCAACAACCACCTCGGCCGCACCATTTTCAGCCCGAGTCGGGCCTGACCGTTCGCTCAGAACGCGTCGGCCTGGGTGTTCGGTTGGGTGTCGCGGAAGGCCGGTACCTGCATGCAATTTTCGAAAATCGCCATGAGGCGCGGATAGGGGTCGAGCCGACAATCGAAACGCTGGGCGTTGAAGATCTGCGGCACCAGGCAGACGTCGGCCACGCTGACGGCGTCGCCATGCAGGAAACGCCCGTCGCGCTTCTGCTGGGCAACGTAACTCTCCAGCGCGCCCAGTCCCTCGGCGATCCAGTGCCGGTACCAGTCGTTGACCGCCGCCTCGTCGGCACCGAACTGGCTTCGCAGCCGCTTGAGAACCCGCACATTGTTGAGCGGATGGATGTCACATCCGATCATCTGCGAGACCGCACGCACGTAAGCGCGCGCGTCCACGCCCTGAGGCATCAGCGGCGGCTCCGGGTAGCTTTCATCGAGGTACTCGATAATGGCGAGCGACTGCATGTATCTGCGGCCGTCCTCGACCAGCAGGGGTACCAGCCCCTGCGGGTTGAGCGCGCGGTAGGTGGGATCGCGGTGCTCCATCTTCGGCAGGCTGACGTAATGCGGCGTATAGTCGAGCTGCTTGTAGGCGAGCGCGATGCGCAGCCGATACGACGTCGACGAGCGGAAGAAGGTGTACAGGTCCCGCGTCAAGGGCCGCTTACTCCCCGGCCTTCTGCAGGATCTCGTCCGGTGTCGAGGAGACGACCTGGACGTATTTCGGTACGAACTTGCCACCCTCGATGTACTTGATGAACTCGGGCTTGATCTCGTTGGCCAGGATCTTGCGGATGCGCGCGTGCTCCTCGATGTCGGCCCATTCGGCGATCAAGAAGAAGCGCTGCGGGTCGTCGACGTCGCGGCAGAGCACGCCGTCCTTCACCTGCGCGGGGGACTTGTGCATCGGGTTGCCGTCCGAATAGTCGAACACTTCGAACAGCCGGATAAACTCGTCCTCGTGTCCCGGCTGCACCCGAAAGTCATAAATGTGCAGGTAGTTGCCCTTGGTGGCGAGCGGTTCCTGGGCCATGATGGACTCCTTGTCGTCTGTTCGTCGTCAGTTGCGATGTTATTTTTATGATGGTATACTGATTAAATCCGCAAGACAACAGGGTCCTTGGGGTTACGTCGTAGGCGTCGTTGCCGCCGGGAAAATATGATGTATACTGACTAATACTCGCAGGGCGGTCCCATGGCTTGGCAGCGTGCAGCATCCCTGAGCGCGATCGGCGAGGGCACCGTCGTCGGCGCTGAGCTCGGCACCACGCCGATCGCCCTCTTTAACCTCGGCGGCACCGTCTACGCCACGCACGGCATTTGCACGCATGCCATGGCCCTGCTGTCGGAAGGCTGGGTCGAAGACGGCAAGATCGAGTGCCCCCTGCACCAGGGCCAGTTCGACATCAGGACGGGCAAGGCGCTGTGTGCGCCGCTCACCGAGGATCTGCGCACTTACGCGGTCAAGGTCGAGGGCGACGACATCTTCGTCGATATCGACGCGCCCTGCATCCATCCGCAAAACGCGGTCGGCGCCAGACGGCACGACAAGACCGGCGAGACTTCGGCTAGTACACTCACCGTGGTCATCGCCGGCGCCGGCCAGGCGGCCGCTGCGGCGATCCGCGCCATGCGCGAATCCGGGTTCAATGGCGCAATCGACCTGATCGGCGACGAGCCGCATCTGCCCTACGAGCGTCCGCCACTGTCGAAGAAACTCCTCTTAGGAGGCGACGCGACGACCAGCACTCGTCTGAGCGAAGCCGACGCGCATGCGCTTGGCGTGCGGCTTCATCTCGGCCGCACTGTGAGCCGCGTCGACGCCGCGCAGAAGCGCGTCACCCTCGATGACGGCGAGCAACTGCCCTACGATTCGCTTCTGATCGCGGCCGGCGGCCGCGCCCGCCGCTTGGCCGTGCCGGGTTCCGATCTGCCCGGCGTCCTGCATCTGCGGACATTGGAAGATGCCACCGCGATCGATCGTGCTCTCGCGGGCGCTCACCACGTTGCGGTCATCGGCGGCGGCTTCATCGGCCTCGAACTGGCTTCGGCCGCGATCGCCCGCGGCGTCGCGGTTACCGTGCTGGAACGCGAAGCGGAGATCATGGCGCGGCTCCTGCCGGCCTCCCTCGGCCGCGCCTTCCGCCGGCTTGCCGAGCGGCACGGCGTCGAGGTCCGGCGCAACGCCGAAGCGCGAGAGATCACCCGGCGCGGCGGCCGTTTCGGCGTGGTCACCGACAGCGATACGCTCGAGGTCGATGCCGTGCTGGTGGGTATCGGCCTCGAGCCGGCGCTGGAGCTTGCCATCTCCGCCGGCTGCAGGGTGGCGGGTGGCATCGAGGTCGACGCCGAGGGACGTACCAGCGTGGCCGGGATCTGGGCGGCGGGCGATTGCGCTCTCCACCCTGTGCCCGTGGTCGGCCGGCGGGTCCGGCTCGAAAGCTGGCACAATGCCGAGGAACAAGGTGCGGCCGCCGGCCGTTCCATCGCCGGCGCAGCCGACGAGGGACGACTGAAGAAGCCGTGGTTCTGGACCGACCAATTCGGCCTCAATATACAAATGGTCGGCACGATCGGCACAACCGACATCGTCGCTCGCGTGGGCGACATCGAAGCTTCCGAAGGCGCGGTCTACCGCACCATCGATCGCGATAGCGGTCGGCTGACCGGCGTGGTCGCGTTCTCGGCGCCAAATGCCATCCGGCAAGCGCGGCGCGAGCTCGAAGCCACTATTCCGTTCAACCTAGATGCAGCCAACGTCTTTGTCCTCGCTGAGGACACCCCCACTGACACCGTTTCGGAGGAAGCCGCCATGAACGCCAATCCTTCGCTGGCACTGACCAAGCGTTATCTCTGGCCGGCAGAAGGCCTGAGCCGTATCCCCGACTGGGTCTATACCGACCAGACCATCTACGAACGCGAGATCGAGAAGATCTTTCACGGCCGCACGTGGAACTATGTGGCGCTCGAATGTGAAATCCCCAATCCCGGCGACTTCATCCGCTCCAATGTCGGCCCGACGCCAGTGGTGGTGGCGCGCGCCGAGGACGGCTCGATCAACGTGTTCGAGAACCGCTGCGCCCATCGCGCCGCCGAGTTTTGCCGTGAGCTCAGTGGCAATGCCAAGGAGTTCGTTTGCCCCTATCACCAGTGGAGCTACGATCTGAAGGGCAATCTCGCGGGCGTCCCGTTCCGTCGTGGCGTCAACGGCAAAGGCGGCATGCCGGCCGACTTCAAGAATACCGACCACGGGCTACGCCAGCTCAATGTCACGGCCCATCGCGGCGTCGTCTTCGCTTCCTATTGCAACGACATGGAATCGTTTCAGGATTATCTCGGCGCAGAGGTGCTGCGTGAGTTCGAAGCGACCTTCGACGGCCGCAGGCCGAAGCTGCTCGGCTATTACCGACACACCCTGCCAGGCAATTGGAAGCTCTACCACGAAAACCTGAAAGACCCATACCACGCGACCCTGCTGCACACCTTCCTGGTGACGTTCGGCCTTCTGGTCGCCGGCAACCGCTCGCTGATGCTGGCCGATCCGACCGGTCGCCACGGCGTCATGGCCTCGGCGAAGTCGGACGGCGCCAAGGTCGCCAGTGACACCAAAAAAGAGATGCGCGCCTATCGAGAAGGCATGACGCTGTCTGAGCCACGCTTCATGAACTGCGTCGACGAGTTCGACAGCCCGTGGTCGGTGACCATGGCGACCATCTGGCCCAACCTGATCATCCAACGCGAAATGAACACCTTGGGCGTGCGTCACATCGTGCCGACCGGACCGCACGAGTTCATCATGAAGTGGACCATGTTCGGCTTCGAAGGCGACGATGAGGAGATGACGCGCCATCGCTTGCGCCAGGGCAACCTGATGGGGCCGGCCGGCTTTCTCGGCCTCGAAGACAACGAGGCGATCAAGTTCGTGCAAGACGGCATGCAGCACGTGCCGAACGGCGAGCACCTGGTGGAACTCGATCCCGAGGTCGAGACCGGTACGGCGGAAAGTCTGATTTCGGAAGCGGCGATCCGCGCCATGTACAAGCATTGGCGCCAGGTAATGGGGCTGTGACCATGCAGAATGCGATGATAGAGCATCGCGCTGTCGAGGCGGCACTCGACCCTCGCCTCGAGGCGCTGCTGCTGCAACATGAGCTGAGCCAATTCAACAACACGTATGCGGCAGCCCTCGATGATCAGCGGTTGACGGACTGGGTCGACTTATTCACCGAGGATGCGCTTTACGTCATCCTATCGCGCGAGAATTTCGACCGGAGACTGCCAGTTGGCCTGATCTATTGCGAGAACCAGGGCATGATTCGCGACCGCGCCTTCGCTCTGAAGGAAACGGCGATGTTCGCGCCGCGCTATCTGCGCCACATCATTGCCAACGAGGCGGTGACCGGCGAGGACGCCGACGGTACCATCCACGCGCGCGCCAACTATGTGGTTCTGCAAGTGCTGTACGACCGGCCCGATGCCAAGCTGCACCAGGTCGGCACCTATATCGACAAGTTCCGCCGCCTCGACGGCGCGCTGAAGCTCGCCGAGCGGCAGTGCGTCTACGACAATCTCCTGGTCGACAACGCCCTGTGCCTGCCGGTCTGACCGCAGGCCGCCGAGTCACCAGGCCGCCGCGTTGACGGCGGCCGTCATCCATTATTGGGAACCATCGCATGACCGAACCGTCGGCGCTCGCCTACATGTCCGCCTGCGCTATCGCCGAGCGCGTCCGCAAGCGAGAACTGAGTGCGGTCGCGGTAACGCGCGAGATCCTGCAGCGGGCGGAGGCGAGCCAGCCGACGCTCAATGCCTTCATCACCCTCTGTCACGACGAGGCGCTGGCCGCGGCCGCGGCCGCCGATGCGGCCGTCGCCCGTGGCGAGACGCTGGGACTGCTCACCGGCGTGCCTGTGTCGGTGAAAGACATCATCAACACCGCCGGCATTCGCACCACCTGGGGCTCGCGGCTCATGGCCGACAACGTGCCCACCAGCGATGCCGTGGCGGTCAAGCGGCTGAAGGATGCCGGCGCGATCATCATCGGCAAGACCATGACGTCGGAGTTCGCCCACAAGCTGATGACCGACTCGCCGCTGTTCGGTGTCACCCGTAATCCGTGGAGTCTCTCGCACACGCCGGGCGGTTCGAGCGGGGGCTCGGCCGTGGCGGTAGCGGCCGGCCTCGGGCCTCTTTCGCTCGCCACCGACGCCGGCGCCAGCACCCGGCTGCCGGCCGCCTGCACCGCCATCGTCGGGCTCAAGCCCACGCTCGGCGCTGTGCCGCACAACCAGGTTCCCGATGGCTTCAACAATTTCATCCATCTCGGCCTGATGGCGCGCAGCGTGTGCGACGTGGCGCTGATGCTCGACGTTCTGGCCGGACCGCATCCCTCCGATCCGCATTCGCTTGGGGTGCCGGCACCGCGCGCGCTGGCCGGGCTCGATGCCGGCGCGGTCAAAGGCCTGCGCGTCGCTTGGCGACCCTTCGTTGGCAACACCTTGCTCGACGATGACGTGCGCCGCGCATGCAAATCCTACCTCGACGTCTACCGCGCGCTCGGCTGCACCGTCGAAACGATGGACGACCCGGTGGACAATGCCGAGCCCGCTTGGCGCATATTGCAGCAGTCGAACTGGGCGGCGCGTTATTTCGCGCGCATCGACGAGATCGCCGCGCAACTCGACCCGAGCTTCGTCGACGGCATCCGCGCTGGCGGCGCCTACAGCGGCCAGCAACTGCTACAGGCCACCTACAAGCGGACGCAGCATTTCCGCACCGTACAAGGCTGGTTCGCAAAATACGATTTGGTGCTGACACCGACGATGGCCCGACCGCCCATCGACGTGAACCATGGTGCCCTGGAGCCGATCACCATCGGCGGGCGCAATGCCGGCGACATGCGTCAGTCCTGGGTCCCCTACCTCAACATGTTCGACCTCACCGGACATCCCGCGGTGAGCGTGCCCTGCGGCTGGAACGCGGACGGCTTACCCATGGGGCTTCAGATCGTCGGACGCTGGTATGAGGATGCGCAGGTCCTCAGGGCCGCCGCCGCGCTCGAAGCGGCAAAGCCGTGGGCCGAGCGCCTGCCGCCGCATGCCTGACGTCGCGCTAAAGTAACGGCGCAGCTAGCTCGGGCCTACGCTCACTAGATACCTGGTCAAGTGCTCGACGGCACGGTGCCGCGAGTGTTCCCGAATTACTTAAGATAAACGCGTTTCGCTTCATCACAAGTTGTCGGCTGCCGCAGACGCCCGCATAAAAAAAGCCTGCATGGCTCGGGCTGTGAATGGTGAGTGCTGTAGGGATTGAACCTATGACCTCTCCCATGTGCGAGATTCCGCGCACCGCTTATCGTCGATTTTAATGCGGCGCTCGGTTGTGGCAGAGAGCTGAGGTGTAGTCGCCTTAATTCCACTTTTAATCCTTCAGTGACCTGTGGCCACGTTGAGCGGTCACTAGGGGGCGGACTCATTAGCGCGCAGCCATGGTCTGATTGATGCAAGCTGGACGAAGGTGAGATAATTCGCCGCGAGCTTGTCGTGGCGTGTAGCGACCCGACGACATTGTTTGATTTTGTTGAAGAACCGCTCGACCAAATTCCGGGCTCGATAGAGATATGGGTTGAAGCAGATCGGCTCGTTGCGATGACTTCTCCGCGAGCTCGCCGTCATCCTGCACCGCCTGTGGGTCGATGAGACAGAGTTCGACTGGCCGACGAAGAAGGCAGCCGCATAAAGCGCATCAGGAGATCATAGGCTTTCGATTCATGGTTGCGCGCCAAGGTGGCCTGCATCGAACGAGACTTGCGACCGCGTGTGTATCGGCGCGGTCTGCAAGATACGCGGCTATTGTTTCGGCGGTTGCGGGGAGCGTGCCACCCTAAGCCTCGAACCGGGCGAGGTCACTCAGGTAGGCCCGACGGCTATTCTCCGCGAGGTTACCCCGAATGTACCCCGCCACGGCGGGCGACAAGCCGTGTGTGCAATTAATTGCACAACCGTCATCCGCGCTCATGAAGCCCAACGTGGCTCGCGATAAGGTAATTTATCGCGAGTGAATTCATGGGCTGGTGTTATGTGCGCGCCGTTGACGGGCGCTGCGCTAGAGGCGCTGCTGCAACTGGTCAATCAAAGTGTCCAACGTCGCGCGCATAAGCTTCTGCCGCGCCGATGTCAGCGTGTCTTTGAGCGCGGTAATGCTGATCGCGACCACTCCGTCCTCGCGATGGCTGGTCTTCGCCGAGCGGGCGATGCAGCAGACACCTGGCAGCACTTCCTCATTCTCGCTGGAATAACCGCGCCGGCGGATCGCCGCGAGCTCCCGCTGCAACTTGTCCGGCGCGCTGATCGAATTGCGGGTGAGTATGGGCAGGTTTTGCCGCTTGGCCACTCGCCTTTCCAGCTCCTCGGCCGGCAGTGCGGCGAGCAGCGCCTTGCCGGCGGCGGTGCAATTGGCGGGTACGCGGCGGCCGATCTCGGCACGCAGGCCGAGACGCATGCCGCTTGAGCAGTCCTGCCGCGCCAGGTAGACGGCATTGATGTCTTCGTCGAGCACGGCGAGCTGGATCAAGGCTTTCAAGTTGGCCTCGGTCCGTCGCGACACCTCGTAGAACTCCCGCACAATATCGACGCTCGACACATAGGCCGACCCGAGCTGCACCAATCGGCGGCCAAGCTGATAGCCGTCCTGCGAGCGGCGGAGCAACTGTCCCTTGGTCATGGCGACGCAGATGTTGAGCGCGGTCGACTTTGGAATCGTCAACCTGCGCGCGATTTCTGAAAGCGAGAACGGCTGCTGCGGCGCGCTGTCGAGCAGCGACAGTAGCGCAATCGCGCGGTCGACAGCCGGCACCACCGACGCCGATCGGCCGGGGGCCGGCGCGACGGCCGATCGGCCGTCCGGTTTTCTTGCCCCATTGTTCCGCATAGCACCCGCGCCGGCTTGCGTTCGCGCCCCCACGCGCTGTTCAACATATTGAACGACGTTCATCACGTTGACAACAACGGCGGGGGCGACTTATCTGGCAACCTTGTTCTGGGCCGGTCCGGTGGCTGTTTGTGCAGGGTCGCCGCCCGAGGAAAGCGTCATGCCGAAGTATCAGGACCCCGCCATCGACGCGCGCGCCGCCGCCATGGACCGGCTGATCCGTGAATATTTTGACGGCTGCAACGAGGCCGACATCGACAAGATGATGTCCTGCTTCACGCCTGACGCGGTGCATTATTTTCCGCCCGGCATGTATGACGGCCCGTTCCGCGGCGCGCAGAAGATTGCCGAGAAGTGGCGCAAGGCCGTGCAGACCATCGGCTCGTATTGGACGGTCGACCGCCTGCTGATCGAGCCGCTCAGCTATCAGGCGGTGATGGAGTGGACGCACTTCAAGACCAAGGACGGTGCCGTCCTGCGCGGCATCGAATGGTATGAATTCGACGCTCCCTCGGGCCTGATCAAGGAAATCCGGGCCTACTATGCCTCGCCGCAGGCGCAGGGGATGGAGCGCCTGGAGCTGGGCGGCTTCGACTATCAAGGCCGCAACTACCCGATGGCGCCGCCGCCCGGCGCGCGCTGAGGGTCGGTCTGAGGAGAGGGAGATATCATCGATGGCGGAATTTCGCCGCGTTCTCGTCGACGGCACCATCCGCTCGGTCGAAGTCAGGGACGATCATTTCACTTGGATCGACGGCCGGCGTCTGCATGTCGATAACGCCGTGCATCTGCCCCCGGCGGTCGCCAGCAAGGTGGTCTGCGTGCACTTGAACTACCGCAGCCGGCTCAACGAACTTGGTTGGGAGCAGCCGGCGGCGCCGACCTATTTCTGGAAATCGCCGTCGAGCCTGAACGGCCACAGGGGCGCGGTGATTCGGCCCAAGGGCTGCCGCTTCCTCAATTACGAAGGCGAGGTCGTGCTAGTGGTTGGCCGCACCGCGCGCAACATCACGCGCGAGAACGCCGCCGAATACGTCATGGGCTACGCGGTCGGCAACGACATGGGCCTGCACGACTTCCGCGACACCGACGTCAACAGCATGGTACGGGTGAAGGGCTCCGACACGCTCGGGCCGGTCGGCCCCGGCATCAAGACCGACTGGGATTTCCACGGCAAGCGCATCCGCACCTTCGTCGACGGCCTTGTGGTGCAGGACAGCAATACCGACGACCTCATCTGGGACCCGCTCTATCTGTTCGCCGATCTCGCACGCTCGATTACCTTCGAGCCGGGCGACATGATCTTCACCGGCACGCCGACCAATTCTCGTCCGGTGGAGCCGGGCTCGATCGTGTCGGTGGAGGTCGAGGGCCTCGGCCGGCTGGAGAACCCGATCGTGGAATCCGAAATCGGCATTCCGAAGGACTTCGGCGCGCAGCCGAGTGTGTCGGACGCGATCCTGTCGATCGCATTGGGCGACGACTTCCGCAAATCGGCGTGAGCAGCATGGCCCATTAACGCCAACCGTGCGCTGCACCGATCCGCGCAAGCTAAGGATGCGCGTCGACGCCGGCTGGGTTGGCGCGCTGCGAAGAATTTATTGGCTCTGAAGACCGATGGAAAACAACAAGTGGGAGGAATTCAATGCGAGCGCTTGCCTTTGCTGCTCTGATCGCTGCCGCGGCGGCTTCGCTGCCGATCACGTCGCCGGCCCAGGCCGCGAAACTAGAAAAATCGACGATCAGTTTGTCGGTGGGCGGCCGTAATCTGGTCGCCTATCTGCCGTTGACCATCGCGGACCGGGTCGGCTTCTTCAAGAAGCATGGCCTCAATGTCGTGATCAGCGACTTCGCCGGCGGTTCCAAGGCGTTGCAGGCGCTGGTCGGCGGCAGCTCCAACATCGCCTGCGGTGCCTATGAGCACACCATCTTCCTACAGGCCAGGGGCGAGAGGGTTACGGCCATCGCTCTGCAGAACGACTCCTTCGGTCTCGTCATCGGCGTGCAGAAGAAGCTGGCCGCGAGCTACAAGGGACCGCAGTCGCTCAAGGGTCTGAGGGTCGGCGTCACGTCGCCGGGTTCGGCGAGTGCGATCGGCCTCGGCCTTTATCTGCATAAGGTCGGTCTCAGCCTGAACGACGTTTCGGTGATTGGCGTTGGCGGCGGCGGCCGCGCGGTGGCTGCGATGAATGCCGGTCAGGTCGAAGCCATGGCCAACTTCGATCCCGCCATCTCGATGCTGCAGAGCAACGGCACGCTTGTGCCGGTGCTGGACACCCGTAACGAGAATGACCTGACGGTGCTCTACGGCGGTCCCTATGCCGGCTCGGCCTTTCTCACCACGCCGGCCTTCATCAAGGCCAATCCCAACACGACCCAGGCGTTCGCCGATGCGATTCATGACGCGCTGACCTGGATCGCCAAGGCCACTACCGACCAGATCGTCGACGCCGTGCCGAAGTCCTATTATGGCAAAAACCGTGCGCTCTACCACACGGTGATCGAGAAGAATCGCGGGCGCTTCTTGAAGGACGGCATTGTCACCATGGCGCAGGCCAAGACCGTGCTCAACGCGATCTCGCAATCGAATCCGAAAGTGAAGAACGCCCACATTGATCTGGCCGCGACTTTCGACAATACGTTCATGGAAAAGGCGAACGCCGCGGCCGGCCATTGACTGCGTAAGGCAGCGCCGGCTGCTCGCGTGGCAGCCGGCTGGTGAAAGGAAAACGGATGAACGCGGCGAAGAATTCATCGCTAGGGTTTGCTTGGCCGAACGGCGCCCGCATTGCGGTCGTGGTAACGTGCCTGTGGGAAAACTGGTCCGGCGATAAAGGGCCGCCGTTCTCGGTGCAGACCACGGCGCTCAAGCCCGGCACGCACGACCGTGCGGCGATGACCTGGGGCCAATATGGCGGCCGCAACGGCGTCTGGCGGCTGCTGAAAATCCTCAACGAGAACCAGGCACCCTCGACTTTCTGCGCCAATGCACAGTCGATGGAGCTCGCGCCGCAAGCGGTCGAATGGGTCCTCAAGTCAGGTCACGAGATCGCTGCCCATTCTTATACGCAGGACGCGCTCATGGCCTATCTCGCGCCCGACGAAGAGCGGGCCATGATCGAGAAATGCATCAAGGTCTTCAAGGAGCTGACGGGCGCGCCGCCAAAGGGCTGGCTCAGCCCGGTACTGGCGCCCACCGCGCACACCGAGGAGTTCATCGCGGAGGCGGGCTTCCTTTGGTACGGCGACTACAACAATATCGATCTGCCGTTCTGCGTCGAGACCAAGAAGGGCACGCTAGTCGCGCTCCCGCATTCGGATTTCGCCGACCATCGTGTGCTGCGCCTGAGCACGCGCGACTGGTACGACGTCTACAAAGATACGTTCGATTATCTCTACGCCAACGAGCCGACGTCGTTCCTCAATATTACCGTTCATTGTCATTTCGGCGGTCGGCCGCTGATGGCATCGCAGATTGACCGCATCCTCAAATATATCCGCGGCTTTCCCGGCGTCTGGCTGGCCCGCCACGACGATCTGGCGCAATGGGTCAAGGACAACAAAATCGTCGAATGGACCAACCAGCAACGGTTCTTTTCGCGCGGCGCGTGAGCGATGGTCCGTGATACGTGACGGCGCCCGCCGGCGAAGCCGGCGGCGAGGTGGACGTAAAGATTGCGCCGCGGCTCGCGCGGCCGATATCGCCATGAACGTGGCGTGAACAGAGTCCGCTGATTTTCCGCGGTTCGAATTGTCGTCTTCGCGGTTTGTTCCGTTGCAAGTTGCCGAGCCAGCACGGCGCAGGGAGCAAAAAAGCCCGCAAAATGCGGGCTTGAATGGTGGGCGCTATAGGGATTGAACCTATGACCTCTCCCGTGTGAAGGGAACGCTCTCCCGCTGAGCTAAGCGCCCGCACCGTTTCAGGCGCGCGATATAAGGATTGCCTTTCCTGCCTGTCAAGCGAGCCGCCAAGTCGCTGTCAGACCCGTCAATTATGGTTCTGCGGCTTGTCGTCGTGCGGCACGCGCGAGGCATGGCCCTGCAGCGCGCGGATGCGGTCGGCGAGGTTGCCGTTGCCCGCCGCCTGCGGCTCGCCGAGCGCGACGTCTCCCCGGCTGGCGCCCGCGCCGGCCTTGGCGCGATCGCGCGCGGTTTCGGTGGCCAGAATGGCATCGATCGCCGAATTGGGACCTTCCAGCGTCGAGGCGAGCCGCGCCACTTCCACGGCGACATCGTTGATGCGCTCGCGCAGCAGCGAGTTTTCCACCCGCTCGGAGGCCCAGGCCTCTTCGGTTTCGCGCCGCATGGCGGCAAGGTCGCGTGACAGCCGGTCGCGCTCGTCCTTGGTGCGGTCGAGTTCGCCCTGCATGGCGGTCTTCTCCGCCTTGAGCTTGGCGCTTGCCGCGCTCGCGCGCGCGTCGAGCTGGGCGATCGCCGCGCGCAGATCGGTTTCGGTCTTGCGTCCGGTTTCGACCTCGCGCAGCGCGTGCTTCAAGTCGGTCTCGGTCTGCGTGAGCAGGCGCGACCGCTCGGTCAGCCGGCTTTCCAGGTCGTGGGCGCGGCGGCCGAGAATTTCCGCCTCCTTGGTCTGCGCCACCAATTGCTGCTCGAGGTCGGCGACGCGGCGGCCGAGGTTCTGCACCTTGCCGCGCTCTTCATCCAACTCCTTGGTGGCCTTCCTCAACTCCAACCGCTCGGCTTCGCGGCGGTCTTCCAGCACCTTTATCTCGTGGCCGGCCTGGTTGAAGCTTTCCTTGAGCGCTTCGATTTCCGTATTCAAAGCGACGATCTCGATATTCCTCGTATCGGTGATCGTCGACTGCTCGTTGAGCTCGCTGACCAGTTTGGCCAGTTCCGCTTCCTTGGCGGACAGCGCGAGCTCGGTGTCGTGCATGGCCGCGGTCTTGACCGCAACTTCCTCTTCGGTCGTGCGCAACTGATCGCGCAGCGCCTTGTCGCGCGCTTCCAGTGCGAAAATGGTGGCGGTCTTTTCGCCCAGCTCGATCTTGAGACGGTTGATGGCGTCGTTCTTCTTGCCGAGCTCGGCGAGTTGGCCGGTGCTCTTGGACTTGAGCTGCTCGACGCTCATCTCCAGGCGCCGCGTCGACATGGCGAATTCGGCGCGCAACTGATCCTTGTCGGCCTGGATCTCCGCCATCGACAGCGGGGTGGCGGCTTCCAGCCGGCGCATGGTCAGCCGCACCGCGCGATTATGAACCAGGGGAACGATCACCAGCCCGATCAGGGCGGCGACAAAGAACCCGATCGCGAAATACATGATCATTTCGATCATGAAGCGACGCCTCCAAACTCACTCACGCAGCCCATGCCCAGCCGTAATCATCGCACGATGCGGCAAACTCCACCAGCACAACCGCATGTTAACCATACCCGGCGCGCACTGGCGCGCACTGGCGCGCCAGGCTGTGGACTGCTTGCGGGAGCGGGGCGCTTGCGGCCGGCTCAGAACGGATTCCAGGTCGCCCGCCGGGTGAACTTCAGATAGCCGACATTGGCGCCGAGCCGGAAGCCGACGCCGGAGCGGATCGGCACCACCACGATCTTGTTGGCGGTCAGTGCCGTCATGCCGAAGCCGCCGACAAAATAGGCAGAACCGTCGATGCCGCCGAAGCGCTGGTAGATCGCGTCGGTCGAAGGCAGGTTATAGACCAGCATCATGGTACGTGCGCCTTCGCCGCCGGCATCGAAGCCGACCGAGGGACCTTCCCAGAACACGCGCAGATCGCCGGCATTGCGGGTGTAGAGCTTGCCGTCGCCGTAGCGCACACCCACCACGAAGGCGCCGCTGCCTTCCTGACCGAGCACATAGCCGTTGGGCTCGCCCCATTGGCTGATCGCCTTCTGCACAACCTGCGCCAAGCCTTGCGAGACGGTGCCGAAGAACTGGTGCCCGGCGCTGATGATCTCTTCGGCGTGGAAAGTCTCGCCGTGCCGTGGCGGCGGGGGGGCGGTGCCTTGGGCCCTGGCCAGACCGGGCGCGAAAGCCAACAAGCAAAGCGTCAGGGCCATCAGTCGCAAGGTGACGCGCATCGAATACTCCCTCGTCGTAAAGCCACCAGCCCCACTTAACCGGATGCTCACGGGCCGGCCGTAGCGTCACCGGTATCTTGAGCCATCCGAATCGCGGCAAACTGCTCTGGAACTATGACTGCACCACGGCAATGGCGAAAGTCTGGGCGCGCCCTGGCCCTGCTGCTGGGGCTGGCCGGCGCTGGTTGCCTGTTACCGGCGCTCTCCGCGGTTGCGGAGCCGACCGTGGTCGATGTTCAGACCGGGCTCGCCATCAGCGGCTTCGACCCGGTGGCCTATTTCACCGATGGCAAGCCGGAACTCGGCCGCGCGGGTCTGGAGCTGAGCCAGGGCGGGGCGGTCTGGCGGTTCCGCAATATGGGCAACCGCGCCGCCTTCGCCGAGCACCCGGAGGTCTATCGGCCGCGCTTCGGCGGCTACGATCCGTTGGCAGTCGCCCGCGGCGTGACCGTGCCGGGCCATCCGCTGATCTGGGCCGTGGTCGGCGAGCGTCTTTATCTCTTTTATGATGAGGCGGCGCGGACCACGTTTCTGGCCGACCCCGGCCGCGTCATCGTCGCGGCCGAGCGCAAATGGCCGGCTCTTGCCGGCACCACCGGGCAGTGAGGCTACGTCGGCGCGCGCGTTGTGGCGGCTTTGGCCGGATCGCCCCAGGCGACAAAGGCCGAAACGCGGAAGTTCAGATCGGCGTGGCCATAGCGCAGCGCCTCGCCTTGCGGCGTCAGCACCGTGCCGCCGGCGGCGGTGATCAGCGCGTGCCCGGCGGCGACGTCCCATTCGCAAGTTGTCGCAAGCCGCGGATAGACGTCGGCGCTGCCTTCCGCGATCAGCGCGAACTTGATCGCCGAGCCGGCAGATTTCCGCTCGATACTGCCGAAGGGCGCCAGAAAGGCATCGGTCTTCGGATCGTAATGCGACCGGCTCACGGTCGCCACCGCGCCGCCATCGGGCCAGCGCCGTGTACGGATCGGCTGCGGCTCGGCGGCGCCGTCGAGCGTCAGCCGCAGGCGCTCGGCACGGTGGCCGACGACCCCGCGCCAGACCTGCCTGCGCCTAGGGGCCGCCACCACGCCGGCGATCGGCACGCCGTCCGTGATGATGGCGAGCAGCACGGCGAATTCGTCGGAGCCGGAGAGGAATTCCCTCGTGCCGTCGAGTGGATCGACCAGGACGAAACTGCCCTTGAGCACCGGCGGTGTCTTCGGCAGCGCGCTTTCTTCGGAAACCACCGGCACGTCGGGCATCAGCCGCGCCAGCCCTTCGAGGATCGCGGCTTCCGATGCCTCGTCGGCGGCGGTCACCGGCGACTTGTCGGCCTTGCTCCGCTGTTCCACGTTGCTTGGCGAAAAGGTGCGGACCAGCGCACTGGCGCGCGCGACGATGATCGTCAAATCGTCCAGCAAACGGATGGCCTCGTCCGGCGAAACTTCGGCATTCGCAGTCAAATTTCAGGATCCCTTGGGTGCTTGGCGCTCAGGCGGGTGCGGTGTATCACGCCACCATACCGGTGCCAGCAACGATTCGCCGGTGTCCAACGGCCCCTGCACGCCAGAGCGGAGACCAGTTCATGTCCGGATCTTCCATCGACGCACTCGATCTTGCCGCGCTGCTGTGCTCGCGCGTGTGTCACGATCTGATCAGCCCGGTCGGCGCCATCGTCAACGGCCTGGAAGTGCTGGAGGAAGGGGCGGACGAAGAAACCAAGCAGTTTGCGCTCGATTTGATCAAGTCGAGTTCCAATACCGCTTCCGCCAAGCTGCAGTTCTGCCGCATCGCCTTCGGCGCCGCCGGCTCCGCCGGCGCCCAGATCGATCTCGGCGATGCCGAGAGCATCGCCCGCGGCTTTCTCGAGAACGATAAGACCAAGCTCGCCTGGAATCTGCCGCGCTTGCTGCTCGCCAAGAACCGCGTCAAGCTGTTGTTGAACATGCTGTTGATCGCCGGCCAGGCGATCCCGCGCGGCGGCCAGCTCACGGTCGATCAGGTCGGAGAAGCCGAGACCATGGGCTTCAAGGTCACCGCGCGCGGCACCAACGCCAAGATCGCGCCGGCCGTGCCGGCTTTGCTGGCGGGAGAATCCGGCGAGGGGCTCGATGCCCATCGCATTCAGCCGTTCTATGCCGGCCTGTTGGCCAAGGCCTGCGGCACACACGCGACGCTGGTCATGGAAGGCGAAGCCGTCGTGGTGAGCGCGGCATAGGCGCTGCGCTGATAACGGGATTGATCTGGCATCCGTTGCCGGCGCCCAGCCACCCTCAATTCAACTCGCGCACCACCCGGAAGCCGTTGCCGGAGTAGGGGACGTCGTAGTCGTAGCGGAAGCGCACGCCCGACTGTACATAGAGCGCCTGGCTATCGAACGAGCCGCCGCGCAAGACGCGTAGCTGGCAGGTGCCGCCCGCGGCCCAGGCCGAGCCGTCGTTCGGGGCGCCTTTGTAATCGTCGTGCCAGCAATCTTGCACCCACTCGGCGACGTTGCCGGCGGTGTCGTATAGGCCGAAGGGGTTGGGCTTGTACGAGCCAACCGGCAAAGTTCGCTCGGGCTTGCCGGTCTTGCATTCGCGGCAATTGGCCTCGCGCGCGCCGATGCGGCGGCCCCACCAGAAGGCCGACGTCGTCCCGCCGCGGGCGGCATATTCCCACTCGGCTTCCGACGGCAGCCGGTAGACATGGCCGGTCTTCTTGGTCAGCCACTCGACGTATTGCTTGGTGTCAAGCCAGCTCACGTTGATCACCGGATGATTCCCGCGACCCCAGCCGCGGTCGTCGGGCCTGCTCTTGCAGCCGCGCTCCTCGACGCATTTATCCCATTCCTTGAAAGTCACTTCGAACATGCCGACGGCGAAAGGCTTGGCAATTCTTACGCGGTGGATCGGCTTGTCGTAGTCGGAGTTCGACGAACCCATTTCGAACGAGCCGGCCGGCACGCGTACGAAAGCGGGGCAGTCCGCGCAGTCGCGCATCGCGTTGCCCGCTCCGGCGGGCATGGGTTGACGCGCCGGCTCGCGGGAGGCCTCCGGCACCGGTTGGGGCTGTGGCGGTGGCCGCTCGCGCGCGGGCTGAGACGGCGGCGGCGGTGCCGAAGGCGTGGGCGGACCATTCGACAACGAGCGCGAGGACGCGAAATAGTATTCATCGGACAGCGAAGACACCACAAAGGGAACCTGCTCGTTGTTGGACGCGCGCGCGACATGGATGCGCGTGCGGTTGAAGGCAGTCTCGGCGGTGATGTCCGGCGTGCGTAATTGCTTGATCAATTCCGTGGCGAACAGGCTGTTGCCCGCGCTGTTGGTGCCGAGCAGGCTGCCGGGCGAAGTCGAATAGATGGCGAGCGTTCCGACCGGGGCGATGATCGGCGCAAGTCCCGCGGGCGATGCGCGGAAGCGGCTTTCAAATGCGTTCTTGCGCGCGGCGTCGACGACGATGATCTTGGTCTTGGCGCCGGAGCGGTTCATCTCGCTCAGAACCTCATCGACGCTCACGCCGTTGCGCCAGACATCTTCTTCTTTGCGAATCTGTGCATCGATCGGAAGCAGGTAGCTTCGCCGCACCGATTGGAGGCCGATGCCGCTGAAATAGAATAGCGCGGTCGTGTCGCGGGTAATCTTGGTAATGAACGACGTAATCGCGCTCTGCATTTGCTTCTTGTTGATGTTCTCTTCGAGGTCGACGTCGTAATGAAGCCGCCGCAACTCCTCGGCCACCGCGCGCGCGCCGTTGGTGGTGCCGGCCATCGACCCTCTAAGGCCGGGATAGTTGGCGTTGCCGATGACGAGCGCCACCGCGCTGCCCTTCTTCTGCGCCTGCGCCACCGACGACAGCAGCGGGCACAGCAGAAGCAGAGTCAGCCAGGTCAGCAACCGCATGTTCTCGGATCCGCTTGCCCAACAAAAAAGCTCAAACGCCTCCGCAACGCGGCGAAATTCGTGAGCAATATGAAAATTATAGACGGCCCGCCGGGCTTGGACAACAGGCAGGGGCTCTGCCGCCACGGTTGTGGCGATTGTGCGTGTAATGCAATGCGCCAGCGAGAGCGATGCAGCCAGGCTGAAGCCGGCGCGCGGCATCTTCTCGATGTGCGGAACCGTTCATTCTCGTTCCACCATGCCGCATGGCGGCCGCCGGCCGAAAGACAATCGGCTTTCCTGCAAGATCGAGTTCGCCTAAGTTACCGTTGCTGAAAAGGCGGTCGAGGCGACGGTCTTTCCGAGGGGGGCACGAGCGATGCAAGCGTTCAGCAAAGTGGCGGATAAATTCAGCGCGATGGCGCTGATTTTCGGGGGCTCGCTGCTCGTCGCGGCCGTTGCCGGAGGGTCGTCCGCCGCGCGGGCGCAGACGGGTCTCACGCCTTCGGCCCCGGGTGCTGAAGCCTATTTCGTCGACATTAAAGACGGTGCGACGGTTCCGCAGAAATTCAAAGTTCATTTCGGCTTGAAAAACATGGGCGTGGCGCCGGCCGGCTCGGATCGGCCGAACTCGGGCCATCACCATTTGTTGATCGACACCTATCTGCCGCCGCTCAACAAGCCGATCCCGAACGACTTCAACCATCTGCACTTCGGCGCCGGGCAGACCGAAGCGGAGATCACGCTCAAGCCCGGCAAGCACACGTTGCAGCTCCTGCTGGGTGACAAGAATCACGTGCCGCACCAGCCGCCGGTGATGTCGCCGGTCATTCACGTCAATGTGGTGCAATCGGGCGGCCCGACCGCGTCGGCCCCCGGCGCCGCGGTCTATTTCGTCGAACTGAAGGACGGCGCGGTTGTTCCGCCCAAGTTCACCGTGCATTTCGGCGTCAAGAACATGGGCGTGGCGCCGGCCGGTTCCGATCGCCCGAATTCCGGGCATCATCATCTCCTGGTCGACACCCCGTTGCCGCCGCTCGACCGGCCGATCCCGAACGATTTCAACCATTTGCATTTCGGCGCCGGCCAGACCGAGGCCGAAGTCACGCTCAAGCCGGGCGAGCACACGCTGCAGCTCTTGTTCGCGGACAAAGACCACATTCCACACACGCCGCCGCTCTATTCGAACGTCATCCATGTGCGCGTGGTCGATCCCTCGACACGCACCCCGTCGCCGCCCGGCGCCAAAGTGTATTTCATCGGCCTGCATGACGGCTCGGTGATCCCCGAGCACGTCACGCTTCACTTCGGCCTCACCAAGATGGGCGTGGCGCCGGCCGGTATCGAAAGACCGAATTCCGGTCACCACCACCTGTTGATCGACGCGGCCGTGCCGCCGCTCGATCGGCCGATCCCGAACGACTTCCATCATCTGCATTTCGGCGCCGGCCAGACCGAGGCGACGATCACGCTGCCACCGGGCAAGCATACGCTTCAGCTTCTGCTCGGCGATGCCCATCACGTCCCGCATAATCCGCCCGTGATGTCGGAACGCATCACGGTCACGGTCGTCAAAGGCAAGCGGTAGATCGGCCACGGATTTTTTGAAGGTTGCGGGTGACCGCTTCGGAAATCGGTGCCGGCCAGACGCAAGCTGCCGACCTTTAAGCAAGGAGGCTTTCGTGAAAAACTTTGTCATCCTCCCTCTTGCCGCAGCCGCTTTGTTGGCGGCGGTTCTCCCCGCCTCGGCCCAGGTTTCGGGCTCGGTTGCAAGCCTCGACATGACGGCCGCGCCGCACCTCGATCGCGAGGCTATCCGCATCGTACAGCTCGGGCTGCGCAACAAGGGCATCAATCCGGGCCCCATCGACGGCGTGGCCGGGCCGCACACCCGCGAGGCGGTGCGTGCGTTTCAAACCCGCTACGGCATGAAGCCGAGCGGCGAACTGGACAATCAATTGCTGTTCGCCCTGGGCGATGCGGACGTTGCCGCCTCCGCCGCGCGCTGACGCCGGCGGAAGATCGACGATGCAGGGTCACGCCTGCATTCATGGTTAACCGCCGGTAAAGGCGGGTGGCCAAGTTGCCGCCCTGCAACCAAAATTAAACCCTTCCTCGACACACTGGCCGTTCTGATCGTGAGTGGCGTGCGGCCCCGTAGGCCGTCGACGAAGGCGTTTGTCCATGGACGACCTGCTGCGGGAGTTCGTAACCGAGACCAACGAGAGTCTCGATGTGGTCGACGTGGAGCTCGTGCGTTTCGAGCAGGATCCCAATAACGCCAAGATTCTCGACAACATCTTCCGCCTCGTCCACACCATCAAAGGCACTTGCGGTTTCCTCGGCCTGCCGCGGCTGGAAGCGCTGGCGCATGCCGCCGAAGCCCTGATGGGCAAATTCCGCGATGGCGTGCCGGCGAGCAGCGATGCGGTGACGCTCATCCTCGCCACCATCGACCGCATCAAGGATATCCTCGACGCCCTCGAGCAGACCCAGCGCGAGCCGGAAGGCTCCGACACCGATCTCATCGGCGATCTCGAGCAGATGATCATGCGCGTCGACGGCATCGCGCCGCTCCCGGAGCAGACGGTCGGCACGCTGACGCCGCAGGTGCTGGAGCGCCCGCTGTTGCCGGGCGAGGATACGCTCGACGATCTCGAGCGCGCCTTCCGCGAGACGGCGGTCGACCTGCCCGCTGCCAAGCATGGGCCGTCCGACGCCACCAAGGACGAGGCGGGCGGCAAGAGCGGCAATCAGTCGATCCGGGTGACGGTCGACATGCTCGAGCACCTGATGACCATGGTGTCCGAGTTGGTGCTCACCCGCAATCAGTTGCTCGAGATCGTGCGCCGCCACGAGGATTCGGAGTTCAAGGCGCCGCTGCAGCGGCTGTCCAACGTCACCGCCGAGCTGCAGGAAGGCGTGATGAAGACGCGCATGCAGCCGATCGGCAATGCCTGGCAGAAGCTGCCGCGCATCGTGCGCGATCTGTCCAACGAGCTCGGCAAGCAGATCCACCTCGAAATGCAGGGCGCGGAGACCGAGCTCGACCGCCAGGTGCTCGACCTCATCAAGGACCCGCTCACCCACATGGTGCGCAATTCCGCCGACCACGGCCTGGAATCGCCCGAGGAGCGGCGCGCGCTCGGCAAGCCCGAGCAGGGACACATCCGCCTTGCCGCCTATCACGAGGGCGGCCACATCATCATCCAGATCGCCGACGATGGCCGCGGCCTCAACACCGACCGCATCAAGGCCAAGGCGGTGGCGCACAAGCTGATCTCGGAAGCCGAGGTCGAGAAGCTCTCGGAAGGCCAGATCCACAAATTCATCTTTACCCCGGGCTTCTCCACCGCCGTCCAGATCACCAGCGTCTCCGGCCGCGGCGTCGGCATGGACGTGGTGCGCAACAATATCGATCAGATCGGCGGCACCATCGACGTCAAGTCGGTGGCCGGCGTGGGCTTGAGCTTCACCATCAAGATCCCGCTGACGCTGGCGATCGTCGCCGCGCTCATCGTCGAGGCCGGCGGCGACCATTTCGCGATTCCGCAGGTGGCGGTGATCGAACTGGTGCGCGCGCGCGCGGGTAGCGACCATCGCGTCGAGCGCATCCGCGACACCACGGTGCTGCGCCTGCGCGACAAGCTGGTACCGCTGGCGGGGCTGACCGACCTGCTCGGCATCGACAGCGGCCGCCCGATCGAGGACGGCTACATCGTCGTCACCCAGGTCGGCAGTCAGACCTTCGGCGTTGTCGTCGACGGCGTGTTCCACACCGAGGAAATCGTCGTCAAGCCGATGTCGAGCAAGCTGCGCCAAATCCCGATGTTCTCGGGCAATACCATCCTCGGCGACGGCTCCGTGATCATGATCATCGATCCGAACGGCATCGCCCAGGCGCTCGGCAGCGCCGTCACCAGCCATCTCACCGCCGAAGAGGCAGCCGATGCACATGGCGACGACGCGGCGGCGCAGGTCACTTCGCTGCTCGTGTTCCGTGCCGGCTCGCCCCGGCCGATGGCGGTGCCGCTCGCCTTGATCACGCGGCTCGAGGAGATCGACGCCCGCACCATCGAGCTGTCGAATGGCCGTCACATGGTGCAATACCGCGGCCAGCTCATGCCGCTCATCAGCATGAACGACACCGTACGGGTCAAAGGGGAGGGCGCCCAGCCGCTGCTCGTGTTCTCCGACGGCAGCCGTTCGATGGCGCTGGTGGTCGATGAAATCGTCGACATCGTCGAGGACCGCCTCGACATCCAGGTCGCCAGCGACAATCCCGGCGTGATCGGCTCGGCCATCATCAAGGGCCAGGCCACCGAAATCATCGACGTCGGCCATTTCCTGCCGCTCGCCTTCGAGGATTGGTTCCGCCGCAAGGAGCAGCCGGCGCGCACGCGTCCACGCTCGGTGCTCCTGGTCGACGATTCCCCCTTCTTCCGCAACATGCTCACCCCGGTGCTGCAGGCCGCGGGCTTTAGCGTGACCGCGGTCGGCTCGGCCGGCGAGGCGCTCATGCTGCTCAAGGACGGCCGCCGCTTCGACGTCACCGTCACCGATATCGAAATGCCCGAGATGGACGGCTTCCAGTTCGCCGAGGCGCTACGCGCCGACCCGCAGACCGCCGATCTGCCGGTGATCGCGCTGTCGTCGGCGGTGTCCGCCGAGGCGATCGAGCGCGGCCGGCGCGCCGGCTTCCACGACTTCGTCGCCAAGTTCGACCGCCAGGGGCTGATCGCTTCGCTCAAGGAGCAGGCCGATATCGAGCACGCGGCGTGATGGATAAGACCATGAACAGCGACAGCGGAACTTTGAGGGAATACGTCACCGCCATGATCGGCGGGCAACTGTTCGGCCTGCCGATCCTGCGGGTGCAGGACGTCTTCATTCCGGCGCGGGTGACGCGCGTGCCGCTGGCGCAGCCGGAAATCGCCGGCGTGCTCAACCTGCGCGGCCGCATCGTCACCCTCATCGATCTGCGTCAGCGGCTCGGCCTCCCGCAGGTGATGGAAGAGGGCGAGCAGATGGCGATCGGCGTCGAATCGCGCGGCGAATCCTATGGGCTGCTGATCGACGGCGTCGGCGAAGTTCTCACCCTCGACGACGAGGCCTGCGAGCCGAACCCGATCAATCTCGACCCCAAGCTCGCCCGCGTGTCGGCCGGCATTCATCGGCTGGACGAGCGATTGCTGATGGTGCTGGACGTCGATCGCGTGCTCGACATCGGCGTTGCCGCAATCTCGCCGATCGCGGCGTGAAGTGCGAATGGCAATGAAACTGAACGTGACAACAGCGCGCCGCGCGCGAAACATAAATGAGGTTATGCGATGAAAATCTGTATGGTCGTTGACGACTCGAGCGTCATCCGCAAGGTCGCGCGGCGCATTCTCGAAGGCCTCGATTTCCAGATCGTGGAAGCCGAGGACGGCGAGCAGGCATTGGAGGCCTGCAAGCGCCAGCTGCCCGACGCCATTCTGCTCGACTGGAACATGCCGAAGATGGACGGCTACGAGTTCCTGCGTAACCTGCGCCGGCTGCCGGGCGGCGATGGGCCGAAGGTCGTGTTCTGCACCACCGAGAACGACGTCGCGCATATCGCGCGGGCGCTGCACGCCGGCGCCAACGAATACATCATGAAGCCGTTCGACAAGGAGATCGTCGAGGCCAAATTCCAGGAAGTCGGGCTGATCTGACCGCAAAAGACGCGCGGTAGAAGCGCGCCGGTCAGAAGTCGGACGATCCATGAGCCTCGCCTTTGCCCCCACGTCGCCGCCGGCCAAGAGCCGGCGCATTCGCGTCATGATCGTGGACGACGCCGTCGTCGTGCGCGGCTTGTTCGCGCGCTGGGTGGAGGCGGAGCCGGATCTCGAACTCGCCGCGTCGCTGCGCACCGGCCGCGAAGCCGTCAATCAGGTCGAGCGCGCCGATCCCGACGTGGTGGTGCTCGACATCGACATGCCGGAACTCGACGGCATGGCGGCGCTGCCACTGCTCCTGGCCAAAAAGCCCGACCTGATCGTCATCATGGCCTCGACGCTGACGCGCCGTAACGCGGAGATCAGTTTGAGGGCGCTGTCGCTGGGCGCCACCGACTATATCCCGAAGCCCCCGTCCAATCGCGAAGTCACCACATCGACCACGTTCCGCCGCGACCTGATCGAGAAGATCCGTCATCTCGGTCTGCGCGCGAAACGCTGCCGCCTGGCGCCACCTCAGCCTGTGGCCAAGCCGGCGATCCCAGCGATCGCCAGGCCCGCGCCGCCTGCGTCGTCCGCCGTGACGCTACGGCCGATGCCGGCGACGCCGCCGCACGTGCTGCTGATCGGCGCGTCCACCGGCGGACCGCAGGCGCTCAACACCATCATTAGCCATATCGACCGCGTACTCGAGCGCGTGCCGGTGTTGATCACCCAGCACATGCCGCCGACTTTCACCGCGATCCTCGCGGACCATCTCGCGCGCCTCGCCAAGAGGCCGGTGCACGAAGCGGTGGCCGGCGAGCCGGTCAATGCCGGCACCATCTACATCGCGCCCGGTGGCAAGCACATGAGTGTCGTCCGCCGCTGCGGCGGCGTGGCGATCGCGCTCGACGACGGGCCGCTGATCAATTTCTGCAAACCGGCGGTGGATCCCTTGTTCGCTTCGGCCGCGCGCGTCTGGGGGCCGAGGACATTGGCCCTGGTGCTTACCGGCATGGGTTCCGACGGCCTGCAAGGAGCCAGGGCGATCGTTGCCGCCGGCGGCTATGTGCTGGCGCAGGACGAAGCCTCCAGCGTGGTCTGGGGCATGCCCGGCCAGGTCGCGCATGCGGGGCTCGCGTCCGCGCTGCTGCCGCTCAACGACATCGCGCGCAGGCTCGAGCGCTTGTACCGGGGAGACATCACGTGACCCCGGAGGATTTCGATTATCTGCGCAGGTTGCTGAGGGAGCGCTCCGGTCTCGTGCTGGCGGCGGAGAAGCAATATCTCGCCGAAAGCCGCCTGCTGCCGGTCGCCCGCCGCCACGGCATGACCACGCTGACCGAATTGGTCGGCACGCTGCGCGCGCGCCCGGCGCCCACGCTCACCGGCGAGGTGGTCGACGCCATGACCACTAACGAGACCTTCTTCTTCCGCGACAAAGCACCGTTCGAGCACCTGCGCGACGTCATCCTGCCGTCGCTCATTGCGGCGCGGGCGCGGGAAAAGCGCATCCGCATCTGGTGCGCGGCCGCCTCCACCGGCCAAGAGCCCTATTCGATCGCGATGACGCTGAAGGGAATGAATGCCGCGCTTGCCGGCTTCCGCGTCGACATTCTCGCCACCGATCTGGTCGACGGCGTGCTGGAGCGCGCCAGGGCCGGCATCTACAGCCAGTTCGAGGTGCAGCGCGGGCTGCCGATCCACATGCTGGTCAAGTACTTCACGCAAGTCGGCGAGCGCTGGCAGCTCGTGCCCGAGCTGCGTGACATGGTGCAGTTTCGCTCCCTCAACTTGCTCAACGATTTCTCGCCGCTCGGCCGCTTCGACGTCGTGTTCTGCCGCAACGTGCTGATCTATTTCGATCAGGACAGCAAGACCAAGGTGCTTGAGCGTGTCGCGCCGCAGATGCCGGATGACGGCTTCCTGGTGCTGGGCGCGGCGGAAACGGTGATCGGCCTCACCGATGCATTCAAGCCGGTGCCGGACCGGCGCGGGCTCTACGCGCCCAATCCGGCGCGGCATGGCGGCGGCCAAGCCGTCCGTCCGCTGCCGCGTCTCGTGGCCAAGGGCTGAGCCGGTGCGCACCGAATCTGCGGAGCTGCTTCGTCTCGAGCCGATCTCGCCCTAGAACGTCTGATAAGTCTCGCCGTAGCGGCCGCCGACGCGCTCGAAGCCGTCGACCGCCGGCTTGTAGCTCTGGTCGATGTTCATGGCGCGCGCGTAGGAGCCGGCCGCTTTCTGCTTGTCGCCGAGCCGCTCATAGGCGAGCCCGCGGCTGGTCCAGGCCTGCACGTTCTGCGGATCGATGCCCACCGCCTGGTCGAGATCGCTGGCCGCATCCTTGTAGTTCTTCACCGCGATATAGCTCAGGCCGCGCGCCACGAAGGGCGCCGCCTGATCGGTCGACAGCCCGATCGCCGTGGTGAAGTCGTCGATGGCGTAACCGTGCTGGCCCTCGACCTGATAGAGCAGGCCGCGATTGTAATAGGCCTGCGCATTGTCGGGGCGGATGGAGATCGCCTTGTTGAGGTCCTTCAGCGCGGCGAACATCTTGTTCTCCTGCCGATAGACCATGCCGCGGCCGAGATAGGCGTTGGAATAGCCGGGATCGATCGACAGCGCCCTGTTGTAGTCGGCGAGCGCGAGATCCAGCTTGCCGGTCTCGCGGTAGACCAGCCCGCGATTGGCATAGGCCTGCGCGTAATTGGGATCGATGCTGATCGCCTTGTTGAAATCCTGCAGCGCCTCCTCATAGCGGCCGCCCTTGCCGAACACGGTGCCGCGCATGTTGTAGGCCTGCGGGTCGTTCGGGTTGTTGCGCACCACGGCGGTGAGCGAGGCGATATTGGCGGGCGAGGTGGCGTAGAGCGCGTCCTGGCTCTCCGGCGCGTTGGCGGCCGAATTGGTGCCGCCCAGGCTCGAGCAGGCGCCGAGCGCCGCCAGGAGCGGCAGCACGAGTGCCGGCCGGAAATGCCGATTGCCGTTGCGGGTAAGCTTCATCGGGGGCCGCCGTTGCGGTTCGTCCGTTTCACCAATCTCGCCGCAATGCGGCGAAGGTTCGACGTTCTGCTGCCCCCAAAAACAATAGCGCGGGCGAAACCGGCCCGCGCCACCAATCGATCTGCTTTGGCGAACCGCAGGGCATCAGCCCATGCGCGGGGCACCGCGTCCCGGGCCACCGGGGGCCGGACGGGGCTTGGACGGAAGCAGGCCTTCGCGCTGCAGCTTCTTGCGCGCGAGCTTGCGGGCCCGACGGATCGCTTCCGCCTTTTCCCGCGCCTTCTTTTCCGAGGGCTTTTCGTAATGGCCGCGAAGCTTCATCTCGCGGAAAATGCCCTCGCGCTGCATCTTCTTCTTCAGCGCCTTGAGGGCCTGGTCGACATTGTTGTCGCGAACAAGAACCTGCACTGTTGCTCCTTCGTTGTTGCTCGGTCGGGTTTGGCTCAACAGCCCCACAATGGCGCAGGCTGGTTGAATCGGCCGCGCTGTACCAGAAAAGCGGAAAAGAGTCCATCAGGCGAAGCCCTAACCGGCCGCCCCCATGGACTCGCGGGGGCGATATGGGCCGCGCCGGCCCCCGCCGCCACCCCTGGGGCCGGGGCTTGGCGCTCCATTGCAGTGCGGAAAATGCCTATTCCGGCCACACCCGCGTGACGTGCCCCATCTTGCGGCCGGGGCGGGGTGCGCCCTTGCCGTAGAGATGGACCGCCGTGCCCGGCACGGTCAGCCAGCGCGGCGCCTCGTTCACCTCGGCGCCGATGAGGTTGACCATCTCCACCCGGCCGAGACGCACGGGCTTTGCCAGCGGCCAGCCGGCCACCGCGCGGATGTGCTGCTCGAACTGAGAGACCGTGGCGCCGTCGATGGTCCAGTGCCCGGAATTGTGCACGCGCGGGGCGATCTCGTTGACCAGCACCGTCTGCGACTTGCCGCTGCCGACCACGAACATTTCCACGCCCATGACTCCGACATAGTCGAACGCCTTGACGATGCGGGTGGCGATGCGGCGCGCTTCCGTCGCCACCACCGGCGTCACCTTGGCCGGCACCTTGGAGACCTGGAGGATGTGGTTGCGGTGGTCGTTTTCGGTGACCTCGAAGCACTGCACCTTGCCGTCGGCGTTGCGCGCGGCGATCACCGACACTTCGCGCTGGAACTTGACGAAGCCTTCCAGGATACAGGGCACTTCGTGCAAGGCGCGCCAGGCGGCTGCCGCGTCGCCGGATTTCGCGATCGCCGCCTGTCCCTTGCCGTCATAGCCGAGCCGGCGCGTCTTCAGCACCGCCGGCCGTCCGACCGCGGCGATGCCGTCGGCGACCTCGCTCGCGCTGTGCACCGGCGCGTAAGGCGCGGTCGGGATCTTCAGGCTCTTGAGGAAATCCTTTTCGATCAGCCGGTCCTGTGTCGTCTCCAGCACCCTGGGATCGGGCAGTACCGGCCGGCGCTCGGCGAGGAACGCGGCGGTCTTGGCCGGCACGTTCTCGAATTCGTAGGTGATGACGTCCACGCTGTCGGCGAAGCGGGCGAGCGCGGCCTCGTCCTCATAGGCCGCGCGGGTCGAGCGCCGCACCACGTCGAAGGCGCAGGAGTCCTCGTCGGGCGCATAGATATGGCAGTTGAGCCCGAGCCGCGCGGCGGCCAGGGCCAGCATGCGGCCGAGCTGGCCGCCGCCGAGAATGCCGATGGTGTCGCCGGGGCTCAGCACCGCGCGCTCCGCTCTTTCCGGCGCATGCGGCCATCCTGACGCCAATCTGCAAAATGGAAAATGGAGTGCCCTGGGCCCCCGCTTTCGCGGGGACGAGCGGAACAGCGGTTCGGCATCTTCAATCCTTCGGCCGTTTGGCGACCGCCTTGGTCTGCCGCGCACGCCAGGCATCAAGCCGTTTGGCGATCTTGGGATCGCTCAGCCCCAGCACTGCCGCCGCCAAGAGCCCGGCATTGATCGCGCCCGCCTTGCCGATCGCCAGCGTGCCGACCGGGATGCCCGCCGGCATCTGCATGATGGACAGGAGCGAATCCTTGCCCTCCAGCGCGTGGGTCTTCATCGGCACCCCGAGCACCGGCAGGGACGTCATCGAGGCCGCCATGCCGGGCAGGTGGGCAGCGCCGCCGGCACCCGCTATGATGACCTGGAAGCCGGCGTCGCGGGCGCCGGTGGCGAATTCGTAGAGGCGCTTGGGCGTGCGATGCGCGGAGACGATCCGGGCCTCGTAGCCGATCTTGAGCGCATCGAGGGTGTCGGCGGCATGCTTCATGGTGGCCCAGTCGGACTGGCTACCCATGATGATCGCGACCGGCTTTGCCGCCATGTTGGCTCCCTTGGCGTCGGGCCCGGCTCGATAGGCGGGCCCCGCGGATATGAATAAAAGCCGTCCGCGCCGGCGGAAGGAAGCGCGGGATTATAGGTAGGGCCTCCCCGCTGGCAAGGCGAAAGCGGTATTCTGGGGGCACGGGGCAACCAATTCGTGAGGTGTTATGGACGTGGGGCGTGACCAGGGGGATTCGGGCGCCATCTCAGTCGCCCAATTGCGCGCGGAAATCACTCGCCTGAACCGCGAGCTGCAACGCGCCGAGGCGCGTATCGCCGAGTTCGAGGCGCGCGCCGACATTGACCCGATGCTCGACGTTCTCAACCGGCGCGGCTTCGAGCGCGAGCTCAAGCGTTCACTGGCCTATGTCAGGCGCTACGCCACCCCGGCCGCGCTGATGTTCGTTGATCTCGACGGCTTCAAGTCGGTCAATGACCGCCACGGCCATGCGGTCGGCGACGCCTTGCTCAAGGCGGTGGCGCGCTCGCTCTCCGCCCAAGTGCGCGCCTCCGACGTGGTCGGCCGGCTCGGCGGCGACGAATTCGGCGTGCTGATGTGGAATATCGGCGAAGCGCAGGCGCTGGCCAAGGCGCACGAGCTGGAAGAGCGCATCGCGGCCACCGGCCTGCTGCGCGGCGAGTCGATCCTGTCGGTCGGCGCCAGCATCGGCACCGTCAAGCTCGAGGCCGACGCGAACCCGGCCGCGATGATCGATGCCGCCGACCGCGCCATGTATGCGCGCAAGCGGGAGAAGAAAGGGTAAGGCCCTAGGCGATGATATCCGGCGTGAGCTGGTCTTCGATGGCGCGGATGCGGTCGCGCAACATGAGTTTGCGCTTCTTCAGCCGTTGCACCTGGATAATGTCGGCCCCCGGCGAGGCAGCGAGCGCCGCGATCGCGGCGTCAAGGTCGCGATGTTCCTGTTGCAGGCGCGCCAACTGCTCCCGCAACTCGCGTTCTTCTTCTTTGGTCATTGCTACCGCTGGTTCGCCCGGCGCCGGCCGCTCCCGGCCACAAGGGTGGGCTGAAGTATCGCGTTTTCCACAACTGCGTTCAAGCGCCCGGTAAACGCTCGTTAATCTAAGGACTTCGAAACCGGGCCGGGAGGGGCATGCGGCAGGTTATACCGTCGCCCTTGCACCTGACTTGGGGTAGACTACGTACCATTGAGAGCCACTGATTGAGGAGACATGCTGAATGTCGATGCAATCGCATCTTGCGGAATTGGAAAAGCGGCATCAGGCACTCGAAGAGGAAATCACCGATTGCCTGATCCATCCCGCGACCGATGACCTGAGAATAGTCGAACTCAAGCGTCGAAAATTGCTGGTAAAAGACGAGATCGAACGGCTTCGGCAAACTGCCAGCGTGCACTGACCGTTTCGATTTCAGGCGACTCTCCAAGTAAGATCAGGCGCCGGCTCGCGCGGCGATGCGGCGCTTTTGTTCGGGGGCACGCTCCTCAATGGGGAGCGTGCCAATGCCGGGCGGATTTGCCGCTGTGCTGCCATATTATTTTGGCGTATTATTCGTGACGAACGCGAAAGAGGTCATCCGAGAGGCTGTCATGCCGCGCATTGTTTCCTGCCGCCGTTTCGCCCTGATCGCCGCTGCCGGCGCCCTGACGCTCGCGGCCGTGCCCGCCGCGCAGGCCTTCACCGTCGAGGACGCGCCCGGCAACACGGTGAACCAGAACTTCCTCGATCTGAGCATGCCCCAGACATCGGATCAGGGCAGCGGGTTCACGCAACGCGACGGCAAGACGACCTTCAGCCAGGGCAACACCAGCCTGCAGTTCGGCCGCACCCAGTCGTTCGACCGGCAGTACAGCCCGGAAAATCTGTTCGACCCCATGGGCCATCCCCCCGGGGTGCGCTGATACCGGCAGGCGATCCGGCTCAAAGCCGGCACGTCACACCGCGCCGCTGCCTTTCTTCACCTCTCCCCCGCGCAACGGGGAGAAGGGGCGCCTCACTTCTTCTTCCTGTTCAAAAACGTCGCGAAGGCGGCCTTCGCCTCGTCGGACTTCAGCCGCTCCTTGAACATGGCGGCTTCCTGATCGGCGCGCGCGGTAAGCTCGGCCAATGAACCGCGCATCAGCCGCCGCGCGGCGTTGACCCCTTGCGGCGGCAGCGCGGCGATTTCGCGCGCCGCTTTCAGCGCCTCCGCTTGCAGCGCCTCCGGCGGCACCACGGTGTTGACGAGGCCCGCCTCGCGCGCGGCTTCCGCATCAAGCGGCCGGCCCATCACCAGGAATTCGAAGGCGCGCACCTGGCCCATCAGCCGCGGCACGATCAGGGTCGAGGCCGCTTCCGGGATGAGGCCGAGCGCGACGAAGGGCGTCGATAGCGTGGCGTCTGACGCCGCGACCACGTGGTCGCAATGCAGCAGCATGGTGGCGCCGATGCCGACCGCCGGCCCGCCAATGGCGGCGACGATCGGCACCTCGTTCTTTACCAGCACATCGAGAAAGCCGGTGACCGGCGGCGCCAGCTCGCCGCTCCGGCTCGCCTCGACGAAATCGTTGATGTCGTTGCCGGCGCAGAACGCTTCGCCCCCCGTGAGCAGCAGGCAGCGGATGGCGGGCCCGGCCTCCTTGATGGCGCGCCCAAGCCCTTCATACATGGCGAGCGTGAGCGCGTTCTTCTTGTCCGGCCGGTTCAGCCGCACGGTGCGGATCGGGCCGTCATCGCTGATGAGAATGTCCGTCATGAGACGCGGCGTTTCCTCGTTTGCGTTGGCCGGTTACATTGCGGCATGCAGGCGATCAAAGGCTATTTCTTCGATCTCGACGGCACCTTAGCGGATGCGCGCGAGGGACTCTATTTCTGCTTTCGCGCCGCGCTCAAGGCGCTCCAACTCGGCGATCTGTCCGACGCGCGGCTGGCGCGCTTTCTGGGGCCGCCGCTGCCGGAGATGTTCCGCGTGCTCAAGCCGGAAATCTCCGACGCGGAGATCGACGCCGGCATGGCGGCCTTCCGCGCGGCTTACGAAGCCGGCGGCATCGCGCGCAATGCGCTTTATCCCGGCGTGCGCGCCATGCTCGAGGCCGTCGTCGCCAAGGGCGCGCTTTGCTGGATCGTCACCTCCAAGCCGCAACACTATGCGGTGCAGGTGGTGAGCGCGCTCGGCATCGACGGCTATTTCAAAGGTGTCACCGGCGCCGGCCTCGATGAGCGCGACACCAAGGCCGAGATGCTGGCGCTGTCGCTTCAGCGTGCGGGCGTGATGGCGGCGGAAGCGGTGATGGTGGGCGACCGCTTCTACGATGTGGTCGGCGCGCTGGAAAACGAGGTCAGGCCCATCGGCGCGCTCTGGGGCTACGGCTCGCACGAGGAACTGCACGGCGCCGGCTGCTGGCTGTTCGCCAGACGCCGGCTGAGTTTCAGCGGCGGTTTGTGGCGGGGGAGGATTTTGCGCGGGCTTAACATCCGCCCTCATATTGAGGAGCCCGCCGAAGCTCTGGCGAAGGCGGGCATCTCGAAGGATGGGGCAGCCCCATGCACCGATCCTCGGGTTTACCCGAGATCGGCAAGTTAGACGCGCAAGTCGGCTATAGCCGACTTGCGATGACACGCTGCTTCGCCGCGCTCCTCAGCATGAGGCCGATTGAAGCTGTAGCCCGCACGGCGCGTCGCGGAATGCGGGAATAGCACTTACGCCTTAGCAGCTTCGTCCTTGATGATCGGCGCCAGCGGCAGGAACTCCGACATGCGCGTGCCGGGATAGAACGCGGCCTGGAACGCCGGCCGTGCCTGCATGCGCGCGTACCAGTCGCTCACCCGCGGATAATCGGTGTCCCACAGCTCGGCGTAGCCGAGGTCGTCCATGCGGTCGATCAGCGGCGCGACGATGATGTCGGCGAGCGTGTATTGCTCGCCGAGCAGCCAGGGGCCCTTGGCCAGCGCGTCGTTCATGCGGCGGCAGGTGTTGCGCAACTGCTCGAACGAGGCCTCGACGTCCGCCTTGTTGAATCCGCTCGTACCCATGCGGCGATAGAACTGCTTGCGGATGGGGCGGATGTCTGCCTGCTCCGCCTCGAACTGCGCGCGGTCGAGCCCTTCGAAGCGCGGCAGGAAGCCCATGTTGAACGACGGCACGCGCACCGCGGCGGTCGGCACCTCCTCGAGGAAGCGCATCCAGGCGCGCATGGCCGCGCGCTCGAACCAGATCGTCGGGCGTCAGCCGGACCTGCGGATATTTCTCGTCGAGATATTCGCAGATGACGCTGGAATCGATGATGATCGCGCCGTCGTCGACCAGCGTCGGGACCACGCCGTTCGGATTGATCTTGAGATAGTCGGGCTTGAGATGGTCTTTGCCCTTGCCCAGATCGAGCTTGATGTCCTCGAAGGGAAGGCCTTTCTCGGCCAGGCAGATCCTGACCTTCTGGCTGCAGGTGGAATGGCCGGCGTTGTAGAGGGTGAGCATTGCGATCCCTGATGGTCTTTTTGGCTTTATGGTCTTTGCGGTCTTTATGATCTTTGGCGCGGCACCGCGCTTTGCGCGTCACAGTGCGGCCGCTCTATAGCACGCGGATTGCGCGTCGAGTCACCCGCCATGCGCAGGGCCGGTCGTCGGCGGGTGCCTCTGCGGCGGTTCCGAAGGCCGGCTTAGCCGAACGCGTGACGCGCTGGCCGCAAGAGGAATGAAGGATTACGCTGCATTAATCCGCGCCGCAGCAGACTGTAGCCCGCATGGAGCGTAGCGGAATGCGGGGCGAGCGGGACGTTGTCGTACTTAAGCCCGGGGTTTCGCTACGTTCCACCCGGCCTACTTGCTAGGTGCCAGAAATCGGGTGGAGTCTCACCGAGCCGAACGTCAGGTTGCGCGCTCCGACAAAGGAGCGCGCCATGGCACGAAGCTATTACAGCACCGTCTTTGAGCAATCGGCCGACGCGATCTGGCGCATCATCCGCGACTTCAACAATTACCCGGTCTGGGTCGACGGCGCCGGGACGAGCGAGATCGAAGACGGCAAGTCAGGCGATGCGGTCGGCTGCCGTGCGCAACGTTCTCTATAACGGCAGCCGGCGGCGGCAGCGGCTGCTGGCGCTGTCGGACGTCGAGCGCACGCAGGTCTACGCTTTTGCCGCCGAGGCGCCGATGCCGGTGTGGAATTTCCAGGCCACAATCCGCGTCACGCCGATCGTCGACGGCGACCGTGCCTTCGTCGAGTGGTTTGCCACCTTCGACTGTGAGGCCCACAGCCAGGACGAGCGCGTCGCCTTCTTCCGCAATTCGTTCGCGGGGTGGCTCGGCTCGCTCAGGCGACATTTGCAACGGCAGGCGAGGGCGGCGTAAATAAGCGTCGTTTGGACGAACGGAGTTGTCATGCGGTTTGCGGCGGCGTTTCTCATGCTGGCTTTGCTTGCGGGCTGCGCGCAATACGACGCGGCGCGGGAGGCCAATCTGGCGGCGGCGGCGCAGGCCAGGACGGCTGCCGACGACACGGCCTGCCGGTCTTCCGGCGCGCAGCCCGGCTTGCCGGCGTACGACGATTGCCGGAAGCGGCTGGAAAACCAGCACGCGCAGGAGACGCAGAGCCAGGGCCGGCTCGCCAACGAAATGTTGAATTCGGGTCCGCCGATCGGTCCGATTGGGCAATAGCGCGCGGGCCGTAGGGCGCATGGAGCGTGGCGGAATGCGGGACTGGCGTTTCGCTGTGATACCGAAGTCTCGGATTTCGCTTCGCTCCACCCCGGCTACTTGCTGCTATAATACCCCCGCGTAGGCGGTGAAGTTCTATATGCCCGAACGGATCGACTTTAAGCAGCGATCAGCAACTTCGGACAACAGAAGCATTGAGATGCCAATTGCAGCGACCTCGTCCGCCCTTAATTCCAATCAGATCCGAAAGAAATAACAAATCCAAAAAATACGATGAGAACAAGCGGCGCGCTTTGCCGAATGGGCCGGGCGCGCCACAACGCGCGCTCCTGGTCCTTCCAATTGACATGTAGCGGATGAATTCCTGGCCGCGTCCACGCAGGAGGACTACTGCGACTAGCCCTAGGAAAATTCCGGAAAGTGTGGTTGCGAAATAAGCCCAGCCGTCCAGAGCAACTAGTGGATCGAGCACTAGTGGCGCAATGAATATCAACATGCCAAGAACAAAGAGGGATTCCGCAACGGCCAGGAGGCGAGAGTTGTCGCTGTTATCAGCCATATGTGCTCCACGCTCAGTGTTGCGCTCAAAAGCAAATCATTGAGATGCCGCTGCATAAGCTTGCACCAAGGGTACGCAGCATAGGTTTTCGCCGCAGTTAATGCGATATGCAAACGCCTTGGGCCAAAGAGTAATATCGTAGCTCCATTTCATGATGTCTTGCATTTTCATAAAAGCTGACACGAGTTGCGCCCTCACACCCCCTTCGCCATCTCCCTGAGCTTGAACTTCTGGATCTTCCCCGTGCTCGTCTTCGGCAATTCCGCGAACACCACGTAGCGCGGGCATTTGTAGCCGGCGAGGTGCGACTTGCACCATTGCAGCAGCTCTTCCGAGCTCGCGTGCTTTTCGGGCTTTAATTCAACAAACGCACACGGAGTTTCGCCCCATTTGTCGTCGGGCTTGGCAACAACAGCGGCAGCAGCAACAGCAGGATGCTTGTACAAAGCTTCCTCGACCTCGATCGACGAGATGTTCTCGCCGCCGGAAATGATGATGTCCTTGGAGCGGTCCTTGAGCTGGACATAGCCGTCGGGATGCATGACGCCGAGATCGCCGGAATGAAACCAGCCGCCGGCGAAGGCCTGCTTGCTGGCGAGCGGATTCTTCAGATAGCCCTTCATCACGATGTTGCCGCGGAACATGACCTCGCCCAGCGTCTTGCCGTCGCGCGCCACCGGCACCATCGTATCTGGGTCGCGCACGTCGAGCGCTTCCAGCGCGCCGTAGCGCACGCCCTGGCGCGCCTTCAGCGCCGCCTGCGCGGCGTTGTCGAGCGCGTCCCATTCGGCATGCCAGTCGTTGACCACCGCCGGCCCATAGGTTTCGGTGAGACCATACAAGTGCGTAACGTTGAAGCCGGCCTCCTTCATCGCCGCCAGCACGGCTTCCGGTGGCGGCGCGGCGGCGGTGAAGAACTCGACCGTGTGCGGCAGCGGCTTTTTCTCGGCGTCGGGCGCGTTGAGCAGCGCCGCCATCACGATCGGCGCGCCGCAAAGATGCGTGACCTTGTGGGTCGCGATCGCGTCATACATCGCGGCCGCCCGCACCGCGCGCAGGCAGACATGCGTGCCGGCGACGACCGAGATCGACCACGGAAAGCACCAGCCGTTGCAGTGGAACATCGGCAGCGTCCACAAGTAGACCGGGTGCTTGGCCATGCCGCAGGTGACCACATTGCCGACGCCGAGCAGATAGGCGCCGCGGTGGTGATAGACCACGCCCTTGGGATCGCCGGTGGTGCCGCTCGTATAGTTGAGCGCGATGGCGTCCCATTCGTCATCCGGCATCGACCAGTCGTAGTCGGGCTCGCCCTGCGCGATGAAGTCCTCGTATTCGATCTCGCCCAGCCGTTCGCCCGGGCCGGTATATTCGGGATCGTCGTAGTCGATCACCAGCGGCTTAGCCTTGCAGAGCGACAGGGCCTCCTTCATCACCTTGGAAAATTCGCGGTCGGTGATGACGACCTTGGCTTCGGCATGGTCGAGCGAGAAGGCGATGATCCGCGCATCCAGCCGCGTGTTGAGGGTGTTGAGCACCCCTTGCGTCATCGGCACGCCGTAGTGGCACTCCAGCATCGCCGGGGTGTTGGCGAGCAGCACCGAAACGCTGTCGCCGCGCCTGATGCCGCGCTTGGCCAAGGCGGACGCAAGCCGGCGCGTGCGGGCGTAGAATTCGGCATAGGAGCGCCGCAAGGGCCCGTGGACGATCGCGGTGCGCGCGGGAAACACCCGCGCCGCTCGGTCGAGGAAGCTGAGCGGCGTCAGCGGCTGGTAATTGGCCGGATTGCGGTCGAGATCGCTGTCGTAGGGCGTATTCGCCATTGGTCGTTTCCCCTCGTTTTGCGGCCACGTTACGAAGGGGCAGGGCGGCGATCAATCGCCGCTTTCACCTCTCCCCGCGCGCGGGTCGGATGAGGGGGCGTATCAGCGAGCTTGAGTCCATCGAAACGCCCCCTCACCCCGCTTGCATCTCGCTTGTCGCTCGATGCTCGCCACCCTCTCCCCGCAAGCGCGGAGAGGGGGATCACGTGATCAGCCCCGCCACGCCGGAGCGGATGAGCGCGATCGCCACCAGCAGCATCAGCAGCAGCGTCAGCGAATAGAAGCGCTCCTGCGAGATGCGCCGCACCAGCCAGAAGCCGATCTGGTTGGCGACGACGGCGAGCGGCAGCAGCACCAGCGAGGTGCCGAGCCCCTTGGTCGAGAACTGGCCGAGCGCCATATAGGGCACGACCTTCATCCAGTTCATGGCGGCGAAATAGATCGCGCTGGTGCCGACGAAGGTCATCTTCGGCATCTTCTGCGCCAGCGCGTAGATCTGGTAGGGCGGCCCGCCGGTCTGCGCCAGCGTCGAGGTCAGCCCCGACAGCGCGCCCCAGAACACGCCGGCCGGCGCGCCCGGCGGCGGCCGCTCGCGCGCAACCCGCCAGGCGCGGGTCCAGCTGTTGACCACGAAGCCCAGGGTGATGAGGCCGACCGCCAGACGCACCGACGCGTTGGAGACGTGCGCGGCGATCAGGCCGGCAATGGTAACGCCGATGACGGCGCCGGGCAGCACCACGGCGAGGACGCGCCCGCTCCACGCGTGCCGGTAGACCCAGACGGCGCTCGCATCCTGCAGGATCATGATCGGCAGCATGATGGCGGCGGCTTGCAGCGGCGGCATCACCAGCGCGAGCAGCGGCAGCGCCATCTGGCCGATGCCCGCGAAGCCGCCCTTGGACAGGCCGAGCGCGAACACCGCCGGCACCGCCAGGATGTAGAAGAGGGGGTCGGTGACGATGGTCACGGCGCTTCCTTCTTTCCCTCTCCCCGCTTGCGGGGAGAGGGTGGCGAGGACCGGCATAAGCGCGTTTACGCGCGTCTTCAACGCTAGGTCCGAGCCGGGTGAGGGGCATTGCACGGCCCCTCACCCGACCTCGCCAACGCTCGGTCGACCTCTCCCCGCTCGAGCGGGGAGAGGTAAGGGTGCGGCACGCGCGGGGCCGGAAATTCGCGCCCTGACTACGCCAATGAAGCGGGGCTTCGCCAGCCTTGTTTACGCATGGCGGGCGTTCCACTATCGGGTCAAACAGGAAGAAACGCGAAGGAGCCGCCCCATGGATGCCCGGACCAGCCGCTATCAGGAAGTTTACGCCCAGTGGCAGCGCGATCCGGAAGGATTCTGGGCGGAAGCGGCCAGGGAAATCGACTGGTTCGAGCCGGCGAAAAAAATCTTCGATCCGGAGGCCGGCATCTACGGCCGCTGGTTCGAAGGCGCCACCTGCAACACCTGCTACAACTGCCTCGACCGCCACGTCGCCCAGGGTCGCAACGACCAGGTGGCGCTGATCTACAATTCGCCGGTCACCGGCACGGTGAAGACCTTCACCTACGGCCGCCTGCTCTCCGAAGTGCAACTGCTCGGCGCCATGCTGCGCGACTTCGGCGTCACGAAGGGCGACCGCGTCATCATCTACATGCCGATGATCCCGGAAGCGGTGTTCGCGATGCTCGCCTGCGCGCGCATCGGCGCCATCCATTCGGTGGTGTTCGGCGGCTTCGCGGCGAAAGAGCTCGCCACCCGCATCGACGACGCCAAGCCGAAGGCCATTCTGTCGGCGAGCTGCGGCATCGAAGGCGCGCGCGTCATTCCCTATAAGCCGCTGCTCGACGGCGCCATCGAACTCGCCGAGCACAAGCCCGAGACCTGCCTCGTCCTGCAGCGCCCGCAGGCCGAGGCGACGCTGATCGAAGGCCGCGACCACGACTGGCGCAAAGTGTGGGAGCACGCGGTCGAATACGCCAAGACGAGCGAGTGCGTTCCGGTCGCCGCCACCGATCCGCTCTACGTGCTCTACACCTCCGGCACGACCGGCATTCCCAAGGGCGTGGTGCGCGACAACGGCGGCCACATGGTCGCGCTCAAATGGTCGATGCAATATCTCTACGGCGTCGATCCCGGCGAGGTGTGGTGGGCGGCTTCCGACATCGGCTGGGTGGTCGGCCACTCCTACATCGTCTACGGCCCGCTGCTGCACGGCTGCACCGCCATCCTGTTCGAAGGCAAGCCGGTCGGCACGCCCGACGCCGGCGTCTACTGGCGCGTGATAGCGCAGCACAAGGTCGCGGCGATGTTCACCGCGCCCACCGCCTTCCGCGCCATCAAGAAGGAAGACCCGGACGGCAAGCTCTTGAAGCAATACGACCTGCGCCGCTTCCGCACGCTGTTCCTTGCCGGCGAGCGCGCCGACCCGCCCACCATCCAATGGGCCGAGGACACGTTAAAGTTGCCGGTGCTCGATCACTGGTGGCAGACCGAGACCGGCTGGTGCATCGCCGGCAACCCGGTGGGCCTGGGCACGCTGCCCGGTGAAATACGGCTCAACGTGCGTGCCGATGCCGGGCTATCAGGTCGACATCGTCGACGAGGCCTGCAACCCGGTCGCCGACAACAAGATCGGCTCCATCGTGATCAAGATGCCGCTGCCGCCCGGCGCCTTCCCGACGCTGTGGCACCAGGACGAGCGCTTCAAGGAAGCCTACCTTTCCGAATTCCCCGGCTACTACAAGACCGCCGACGCCGGCTTCAAGGACGAGGACGGCTACGTCTATGTCATGAGCCGCACCGACGACATCATCAACGTCGCCGGCCACAGGCTTTCGACCGGCGGCATGGAGGAGGTGCTGGCCGCGCATCCGGACGTCGCCGAATGCGCGGTGCTCGGCATCAAGGACGACATGAAAGGCGAGGTGCCCTGCGGCTTCATCGTGCTCAAGGCCGGCGTCAACCGCCCGCCGAGCGAGATCGAGAAGGAGATCGTCCAGCTGGTGCGCGACAAGATCGGCCCGGTGGCGTCGTTCAAGCTGGCGATCACCGTGGCGCGGCTGCCCAAGACGCGCTCAGGCAAGATCCTGCGCGGCACCATCAAGAAGATCGCCGACCACGAGCCCTGGACCATGCCGGCGACCATCGACGACCCGGCGATTTTGGATGAGATCGGGGAGGCGTTGAAGGGCAAGGGCGTGGGGACCTGATTAGTCCGCGTTGTGGGTAGGCGACCATAGATAACTGTAACGCATCTAATTCTTATGATGAGAACGCTACCGCAATCACGCCCAACAGAAGGGTCAACCGTGACCAGGCCAACCCAGCATTCTCATGCCGTACGTATAGGAAACAACAGAATGCTAGAGATAAAAATGCAGCCCCAAATAAAAGCTGCGCGATTCCCTGCCCCGTAGCCGCAACAATTAATACGCTGCCAAACATCAAACCCCATCCAATGGCGCGGCTTAGTGATGGCTTTAAAAATGAAGCGATGGTGCGAACGCCAGAATGTAAGTCGGTCGCTCGATCTCGCAAGTCGAGTAAGAGTTCGCGTCCAAAGATAAATGTAAGAAGGAATGGGTAGAAATATTTTGGAAGGTGAAATGCGATGATCTCATTTGCATAGATAAATGGTGAGCAGCACAGCGCCGCGGTTACCAATCCTTTCATCAGCGGTGCTTGACGAGAAGCCACCGAATAGAAAATTACTCCTATCAGCGAGCCTACTACGACGTAGTACGAGTAACCCCGCGCGATAGTGGCTGCAATCGCCAAAGTGGAAATTATGAGCAATAGCGCAAACGTCTGCGCGGTACCCAATCGCACGATCCCTATTGCGAGTGCTTTCGGGCGTTGCGAATATCTGTCTTTTTCAAGGTCATAAATATCATTAAGAACAAATCCGGCCATTGTCGTAAGAAGAATAGGGAGCGCTTGCAGAGCTGATTCTAAAGCCGGCATCCTATGTGCGAGCGAGAGGGCGGTTACGACAAGCCCAGCGATCAGGGCGACTGGAAATCGTGCAACGTTCCAGCACAAGATCAGATATTCGAGCCGCGTTCTCACCGGATTTGGGCCCATAGTGGGGTTGCCAGGAGCAGCCCTAAATACAATGCCATCTTTGGTCATCGAACCTTTTCTATTATTATAAAATATTGTTGCAACTGCGACTAGCGCTATCAGATAGATTACAGTTTCAGTCGCTTTGTTTTGTATCCCTTCGATGCCAAAACCTGGTCCTAAGACAATTGCAAGGAAGAGGACCGAAACACTTACGAACGCTACCATCGTGAGAAATAACAAATAGCAATAATCGTACCTAGTGTAAGTATTCTGCTCGAAGAACGACTGACAAAATCCTTTCAATTCGTCGCTGAAAATAAAGCCAACCGCGATGCCTGTGACGGCAATTAAGGCGCCAAGTACTGCAACTGTGCTCTCAACTGCTTCCGTTTTAAACATGTAAGGGGGAAGAGGGTACAGATATTGAACAAACAGTGCGATTGGCAACAATAGACCAAGCGCAACATTGAGGCTGAAAAGGTAGCGCCCCTTCTTTGTTGGGAAAAAATAATGCCAATGAAGATATTGAATCGAGAGCAGGGCAAATATTGGAGTAATAGGAAGTTCCGCAATTAGTAGCGGGAAGAAGCATAACAAAAGCGGAAAAACGATGCTTGACCAATTTGAGCCTGCAAAAAAGAATAGATAGCTATCCCCCTCGCCTGGGCCGTCGACTAGCGTTTTTTCGGGAAAGCGGACAACGCGTTTGCATACCTCTGCTACGCCCATTGCTAACGTTAAAATAACGCCAATTATTATGACTTTTCCAATTTCAGAGTGTGCGAATACTACAAGCGCGAATGCGCCAAGTAGAATTGCAACGATTGCGGCGACCATGCCCAGCAACGGTATATTTCTGTCTAGGGTCGACCATTCTTTCATCAGAATAATAATTGCGGTCGGCACGAGCATGCATTTGGCGGCCAGCGAAGGGTGGTTGATTGACCATCCGAATGCAAAAGAAACGAGGCATGTTGCGAATGCGGGAAGAAGCACCTTATTCTTAAATACGCGTTCGTGCCGCGCGCTGCTGGTGGTTTTTAGGAGTAACCAATGAGTTCGGATTGCTAGATAAACAAACGGAAACAGAGCATAGATCATTAGCCCGATTAGGCCGTCCCCGTAGAATGCAACCGAAGTGCCTATTATCCTCGAGGGAGGCGCGGCCCACCAGCGGACACCGAGTAAAGCGCCCATGGAGAGAAGGACGAAGACTACCACAGAAAAGAACACAGCATTTGTTGAGTTTGAATTTGGGGGCTCTTCAACTGAAGCCTCCCGATCAAAAAAATATGGAAAGACTAAGCACCCAAATTCTAAAACGTAGATCGTCAAATCCCATTGTGGGCGGTTGCCGAAGCCATAAAACAGACCGGCGATCGCGCAACTGAAAGCGACCACTGTCATGCCGATTGATGCGATCGACAATTGATAAAGAGTCCTAGGCTGCGGACCCACCGAAATGGTGCCGGTAGCGGTTGTCATGAAATTCCCCCAGAGGCTGCCCCAAGACAGATTATCTTTGGTGGTAACACTCGCGCAATGGTTGCCGTAATAGGAAGTTAATCCCCAATAAATATCTTGCAGTGTGAGCCAGGAAGCGTATGCCGGATTGGCAAAGCGTAATCGGCCAATTCATCCGCAATAGGCCGGCGGTTACGGCGGGCTATGCCGTCCGCCTTTGCCTCCGAGTTTTCGACGGGCAAGTTGGCTAACCCGCCCTCCAGCATCTCTCACTTCCCCTCCTGCTTCTCCGCATAGGCATCCACCAGCGCGCGGATCATGCGCTGATAGGGCACGCGGCGCTTTTTGGCGGCGCGCTTGAAGAAATCGACGCTGCGGCGCGATAGCGAGAGCGTGACCTTCACGTTGTCCTCGCGCAGAACCAAAGCCTCCGGCGGCGGCAGGAAATTCTCGATGACCCGTAGGGGGCCGATCTCGCCGGTCGTGTATTTAACGGTTCTGTTGCTCATAAATCGTCCTTCCTTTCCGCCAATATCCGGCGCCGAAGATTCGAATGCGCCGATCGCGCCAGGTGAAGCGCACCGTCATGACGCCATCGCCGACCCGTCCGAAGCAGTAGTAGCGCCGCTCGGTGCCGCTATGTCTCAGGTCCTCGGCGATCACGAGCTTGGGATCGAGAAACGCGCGTTGCGCCAGCGCGAACGAAACGCCGTGTTTCACACGATTGAGACGGTCTTTCGCGCCGTCCCATTCGAAGCTCGGCTCGCCCGCCATAGTATGGAAGATAAGCCATAGTTAAGTATGGCGCAAGGCCGGGCCTGTCGCGCCCTGGCGGAATGCGTGTTCCGCCAAAATCAAAAGCCCGGCTCTTTGGCCGGGCTTTCGCTTCTTCTCTCGCTTGGCGGCGGGCTTCTTTGCGCTCCGCTTTCCAGTAGAACCGTTTCCAGAACCGCAAGTGCTTTGCCCACTCGCGCGTCGCGGTCAGTTGTCCTTTCTTCACGTGTGCCATGGCAGTTTTCTCCGTCGTCCGTCACCGCGCATTCTGCTCGAAATACTTCCGCAGGATCGCGTTGATGCGCGTCTGATAGCCCTTCCCCTGCGCGCGGAACCAATCGAGCACGTCGGCGTCGAGCCGCAGCGTCGTCTGCTCCTTGCGTCGCGGCAGCGGCAGCTCGGCCGTCGCCCAATCGATCTCCTCCATGGCGTCATCGGGGTCTTCGCCGGAGGGCAGGGGCTTTTTCGCTGCCGCTTTCCAGTCGGTCTTGGACCTCGCCGCGTCGTCGCATCTCGCGCAGCTCAGCGTCCGTATAGCTGACGATATGTTCTGACTTCCGTTTCATGTGCTCGTCTCATTGTGATGATGCGGATTTTTTCGCCGCGCCAGCACCACATCAAGCGTAAAGTCTGCGCCTTCGATGATGGCGGTCGTCTTCCACCGTTCCTCTTCCAAACGTGGCGTTGCCTGGTGGCTGACGGCCCGGCCGTCGAAAAACAAGTCCGCGTCCACGAAGTCGAGTCCTCGGTCCTCAAGGACCTGGGCACGCTTGCGCTCGTCCCATTCGAACTCCATCCCGCACCTTACCATATATGTGCATACACTTTGTAGCTACAATAAGGGACTTGATCGTATTCCTAAATGATGCGAATAATCCCATCACCTGCTCATGAGGGGCGCTTCTAGAGGCGATCCTGAGGTGGAGCAGCCGGGGGCTAAGCGCGCCGGAGATGCGGCGCGTCATCCCCCGGGGCCGCGGCCGGGCTCGCCCGGTAGCGGTTGGGCGGCGCCCGCGCGCGGGGTTCGCACCCCCGCACCCGGGAGGCCCCGGACAGCCGTCCGCCGGCATTACGACCGGCTGCCTTTAATGGCTGCACGTGCGCGGGAGACGAAGGGCGGCGGGAGTCGCCCGGCAGCAGGGAGGGGCGAAATAGACCCTCCCGTCACCCGCCCGGAAGCGCGGAACACGGGGACTTAAGACGCCGCAGGTGGAGCGCCGCGTGGCGAGCGCGCTTTTCGGCGCGCGTCCGCCGCGTCAGGCGGATGGTTCAATGGACGCGCCATGCGGCGCTCCATCCCCCTCGCTAGTTTTTTGCGGGGGACGACTCCCCCGCACCTCTGCGGGGCAAGGAAGCCAGGCGCACCCGGCGCCTCGACAAAGAACACGGGCGATCCCGCTTGCCTTGGCGTCTAGCGGGCAGGCCCAGCATGGGCAGCTGTTTGACATGAGAAGAGGTGACGGTGCTGGCGCGCGGCGTATTCGCTTGCCCTCTCCCCTTGTGGGAGAGGGTACCCGAGCGGAGGCGAAGCCGAGCGAGGGTGGGTGAGGGGGTCGGCATGTGGGTTTGGCGCTGACCCTCACCCGGCTCGTTGCTCGCAACGGCTCGCAACGCGCCACCCTCTCCCACAAGGGGAGAGCGAAGAGAGTGCGTTGCGACGCTCTCCGTTTGTCGCCCTCCGCGAAGGCGGAGGACCCAGTAATCACGGCGCGCTCAGTGATTACTGGATGCCCCGCTTTCGCGGGGCATGACAGTCTGGGGTATAGTGCGGGCAAACATTGAATGTCGCGCCGGGAGTTCCTTGATGCCCCTCTTCATCTGCACCGCCTGCGGCACGCAATATCCGCTAAGCGATAACCCGCCCGCCCATTGCACGATCTGCGAGGAGGAGCGGCAATACGTGCCGCCGCGCGGGCAGAGCTGGACGACGCTTGCCGCGCTCGCGCAAAGCCATTTCAACAGCTACCGCGAACACGAGCCCGGCGTCATCGGCATCGGTACGCAGCCGTCCTTCGCCATCGGCCAGCGCGCGATCCTGCTGCGCACGCCCGGCGGCAACGTGCTGTGGGACTGCATCTCGCTCTTGGACGCCGCCACCGTCACGCTCATCAAGGGGCTCGGCGGCATCCAGGCCATCGCCATCTCGCACCCGCATTTCTACACGACGATGGTCGAGTGGGCGCACGCCTTCGAATGCCCGATCCATCTGCATGCCGCCGACCGGGACTGGGTGATGCGGCCCGATCCGGCGGTGCGGCATTGGGAGGGTGAGACGCTGAAGCTGTGGGACGGCGTCACGCTGGTGCGATGCGGCGGACATTTTCCCGGCGGCACGGTGCTGCACTGGGCAGGCGGCGCCTCCGGGCGTGGCGTGGTCTGCTCCGGCGATATCCTCACCGTCGCGGTCGACCGCAAATGGCTGTCCTTCATGCGCAGCTATCCGAACCTGATCCCGCTATCGCGGCGCGAGGTGGAGGCGATCGGCGCGGCGCTTTCGCCGTTCGCGTTCGAGACCATCTACGGCCATTACTTCGACCGCGTCATCGCGCGTGGTGGCAAAGAGGTGCTGGAAAAATCCGTCGCGCGCTACGTGGCGGCGATCGAGGGGACGCGGGGGTATTGAGGACTTGTCATTTTCTTGTCATTCCGGGACGCGAGCGTTAGCGAGCGAACCCGGAATCCATAACCCGTTACAGGCTCTGGATTCCGGGCTCACGCGCTTCGCGCGTGCCCCGGAATGACGGGTCGGATATTTACGCCGCCCTGACCGAGCGCAGGAAGTTGTCCACTTCCAGCCTCAGCTTGTCGCCCTGCTCGGCGAGCGCCTGGGCGGAGATGAACACCTGGTTGGAGGCGGTGCCGGTTTCGGCGGCGCCGCGGCTTACCTCGGTGATGTTGCCGGCGACCTGCGAGGTGCCGGCGGCCGCCTGCTGCACGTTGCGGCCGATCTCGCGGGTGACGGCGTCCTGCTCGTCGACGGCGAGCGCCACCGCCGCGGCGGTCTGCGCCAGCGCGTCGATGGTGCCGGCGATGTCCTTGATGGCGGTCACCGACCCCTGCGTCGCCCCCTGTATGCTGGCGATCTGGGTGGCGATCTCGTCGGTGGCCTTGGCGGTCTGCGCGGCCAGTGCCTTCACCTCGACGGCGACAACGGCGAAGCCGCGGCCGGCCTCGCCCGCGCGCGCCGCCTCGATGGTGGCGTTGAGCGCCAGCAGGTTGGTCTGCGCGGCGATCGAGGCGATCAACTTGACCACGTCGCCGATGCGGGCGGCGGCCTGCGCCAGCTCGTTCATGCGCGCGTCGCTTTTCGCGGTCCGCTCCACCGCCTGCTCGGCGAGCTTGCGCGAATCCTGCGTCTGGCGCGCGATCTCGTTGATCGCGGCGGTCATCTCCTCGGTGGCGCTGGCGACAGACTGCACATTGGCGGAGGACTGTTCGGAGCTCGCCGCCACTTCGCCGGCGAACTGCTGGGTGGAATCGGCGGTGCGGGTCAGGGTGGCGGCGGCGCCTTCGAGCTCGGTGGAGGCCGACGACACGGCTTTCACGACATCGCCGATGTTGCGTTCGAACTTATCGGCGAGCGCCTGCATCTCGGCGCGCCGCTGCGCGGCCGTGCGCTTTTCCTGCTCGGCCTTTTCCGCGCGCAGGCTTTCCGCTTCCATCAGGCTCGCCTTGAAGGCGCCGAAGGCGGACGACAGCTGGCCGACCTCGTCCTCGCGCGCGTAGGCCGGCACCTCGGTGTCCAGCCGCCCGGCAGCGAGCTGCAGCATCGCCTCGGTCATGCGCTCGAGCGGCTTGGCGAGCGCCGCGCTGAGCAGCAGGATCGCGGCGACCGCAAGCACGACCATGGCGATCGCGGCGCCGGCGATGGCGAAATTGATCTGGTCGAGCGCCTGCCTGCTTGGTAGCTTTGCGTTCGGCCAGCAGCTTGCGTTCGGCAGCCTCGATTTCGTGGGCCTTCGAGAGCGCGGCATTGACGACGGCTTTGCTGATCGATTCGCGCAATGTAACGAGCGCCTGGGCGCGCGTTGCGCCGTCGGCCATCGCTTGCAAGATCGGCTGCGCGTACTCGGCGTTCCACTGATCGAAAGAGCCCGTCATCTCTTGTACACGCTTTTGCTGCGCGGCATTGTCGACCGTCAACTGCTTGAGCCTGGCGGTGTGTTCGGTGAATTGCGCGTGGCCGGTGCGGAAAATCTCAAGCTGGAGCTGGCTCCCGGACAGGACGTAGCCCCGCAATCCGCCGCGTTGGTTGAACATGCCTTCGAGCGCGCCGTTGAGCTCGTCGAGAACCTGATAGCTATGCTCGGTCCATTGCTCGGCTTCGGCCAGGGTATTGCGCTGGTGAAAGATCCAGGCGCTCGAAACCAGCGCCGCCGCGATGATGACGGCGAAGCAGATGATCAGCTTGTTGAGAATACGGATGTCGCCAAAACGCAAACCGGCCATGGCTCCCCTCGAACGCTACGACAAAAAGGAACCGGCCGCGCGGCCGCCGGGTGGGGGATGGCAAGCCGCGCGGCCGGGCGAGGTGCGCGCCACGTGTCGGCCCGCTGCTCAACCGTTGCGAGGTCGTGCGGCCGGTCATGTCGGTGAGCCGCCCCGCTCGATCCTCGCCCTACGCGGGAAGGATGGTGGGCGTCGTCGATGAAGAGGAACTTAAGCGCGCAGCCTCCATCCGCATTGCTACGGATGGCAGGGCGCAACGAATAATGCGTACGGAAAAATCCGAATACGAGAGCGACTTACTCGTCGCTCGCTTCGGTCTTGCCGCCGAGCTGCTTGAGCTTGGCGAACACGGCGCTGACGTCGAGATCGGCACCGGGCCTCTTCTCGCCTTCCGTGGCCGCAGCACCTTCCGTATCTCTCGGCGCGGTGGTTTCGGTCGCCGGCAGCAGCGTCGCGCCGGCGTCGACGGGCGCCGGCTTCTCTTTGTTGGCGCGATGCACTTCGAAGTCGAGATCGGTCTGCGAGCACAGGCCCAGCGTCACCGGGTCGAGCGGGGAGAGATTGGCCGCGTTCCAGTGGGTGCGCTCGCGAATCGCGGTAATCGTCGACTTGGTCGTGCCGACCAGCCGCATGATCTGGCTGTCCTTGAGCTCGGGATGATTGCGCACCAGCCACAGAATGGCGTTTGGCCGGTCCTGACGGCGCGACACCGGCGTATAGCGCGGGCCCTTCTTGCGCTCGGAACTCGCGACCGCGACCTTGGGCGCGCTCAACGCCAGCCGTATCGCCGGATTGGCTTCGGCCGCGGAGATCTGCTCGCGCGTGAGCTGCCCGGTCTGGATGGGGTCGAGCCCTTTGATGCCTTGCGCGGCGTCGCCGTCGGCGATCGCCTTCACCTCGAGCGGGTGCAGTTTGCAGAACTCCGCGACCTGGTCGAAGGTCAGGGCGGTATTATCCAACAGCCAGACGGCGGTCGCCTTCGGCATCAGCGGTGCTGCGGTCGCCATGGGCAAAATCTCCTCTACGCTTCGCCCACCCCTCGGGGGCGAAGCACTGGATCATCGATGATGACCGGAAAAGTGCCCGGAATATAGGCGGCGAGTCCGGGTCATGCAACCGTTGCGCCTTGACAGGGTGGGGCGACGCGCCCCATGTCGGATGGGGACGCGACGCGATAGATATGCGCGCAATTCGAGGATCCGATGGCCGTTAATCCCGAAAAACCCGCCCTCCACGTGCTGCTATGTTCCCCGCGTGGGTTCTGCGCCGGGGTGGTGCGGGCGATCGAAACCGTGGAGCGGGCGCTCGCCATCTACGGTCCCCCGGTCTATGTCCGTCACGAAATTGTGCACAACCGCTACGTTGTGGATGAGCTGCGCGCCAAGGGCGCGATCTTCGTCGAGGAACTGGAAGAAATTCCCGAAACCGACCGTCCGGTCATTTTCTCAGCCCACGGCGTGCCGCGCTCGATCCCCCAGGAGGCTTCGCGGCGCAACCTGTTCGCTCTCGACGCGACATGTCCGTTGGTCACGAAAGTGCACCGGGAGGCTGAGATCCACTACCGCAAGGGCCGCGAGATCGTGCTGATCGGTCACGCCGGCCACCCGGAGGTCGTCGGCACCATCGGCCAGTTGCCGCCCGGCGCCGTGACCTTGGTCGAATCGGTCGCCGACGTGGAAGGCTTCACGCCGCGCGATGCCGATAATCTCGCCTTCGTAACGCAGACCACGCTCTCGGTGCAGGACACCGCGATCATGGTCGGGGCGCTCGAGCGCCGCTTCCCGAGCATCGTCGGTCCGCACAAGGAAGACATCTGCTACGCCACCACCAACCGCCAGGACGCCGTGCGGCGCGTGGCGCCCATGGTCGAGGCCATGATCGTGGTGGGCGCGCCGAATTCGTCCAATTCGCAACGGCTGAAGGAAGTCGCGCTGGGCGCCGGTTGCCCCTATGCCACCCTGGTGCAACGTGCCGCCGACCTTCGCTGGGACGATTTGAAGGGCGTCACGCGCATCGGTGTCACCGCCGGTGCCTCGGCGCCGGAAGTGCTGGTCGAGGAAGTGCTCGATGCCCTGGCGAAGCGCTATGACCTGAGCGTCGAATCCATCTCCGCCACCGAAGAACGCATGTTCTTCCCGCTTCCCCGCCCGCTGCGGGAGACTCAAGCGGCGGAGTAATCCTTAGATGGCCGTCTATACCGACGTCACAGCCGACGATCTCACGCATTTCCTCGCCGGCTATGACATCGGCGAATTGCTGGCTTACAAGGGCATCGCCGAGGGCGTCGAGAACTCGAACTTCCTCGTGCATACCAGCGTCGGCAATTTCATCCTGACGCTGTACGAAAAGCGCGTGGCGGAAGGCGACCTGCCGTTCTTCCTGGCGCTGATGGAGCATCTGGCGACCCGCGCCATCACCTGTCCGCAGCCGGTGCGCAATCGACATGGTGGCGTGCTCGGCCGGCTCGCCGGCCGGCCGGCGGTGATCGTCACTTTTCTCGATGGCTTGTGGGTGCGGCGGCCGACCGCCGCGCACTGCGCCGCGGTGGGCGAAGCGCTGGCGCAATTGCATCTTGCCGGCGCCGAGTTCGAGATGAAGCGCGCGAACGCGCTGGGCATGGAAAGCTGGCGTCCGCTCTATGCCCATGCCGAAGAGCGCGGCGACACGGTGCGGCCGGGCTTATGCGATGCCATCGCCCGCGAGCTCGACGTCCTGGAGCAGAGCTGGCCGCGCGATCTGCCGCAAGGCGTCATCCATGCCGACCTTTTTCCCGACAACGTGTTCTTTCTCAGCGACGCGCTGTCCGGCCTGATCGATTTTTATTTTGCCTGCACCGACACGCTTGCCTTCGACGTCGCCATTTGCCTGAACGCCTGGTGCTTCGAGCCGGATCATTCCTACAACGTCACCAAGGGCCGCGCGCTGCTGAAGGCCTACGCGCAGGCGCGGGCGTTGAGCGCCGCCGAACGGGACGCGTTGCCGATGCTCGCGCGCGGGGCCGCCATGCGTTTCCTGCTGACAAGGCTGGTAGACTGGCTGGCCGGGGCCAATGGCGCTTTGGTCAGCCCGAAAGACCCGCTCGAATATTACCGCAAGCTGCGCTTTCACCAGTCGGTCACCGGCGTCGGCGATTACGGCTTCGATTAGAGCTTCAAAAATTTATCCCCGCCGCGCGCGGCGATGGTAATTGGCATTCGAACGAGATCACGGCCGGGAAGACATTTCATGAGCGAGCAACGCGTCACCATCCACACCGATGGCGCCTGTTCCGGTAATCCGGGGCCGGGCGGTTGGGGCGCGATTCTGTCCATCGGCGAGCACGAGAGAGAACTCAAGGGCGGCGAGGCGCACACCACCAATAACCGCATGGAACTGATGGCGGCGATCTCGGCGCTGGAGGCACTGAAACGGCCTTGCGTGGTCGACCTGCACACCGACAGCGAATACCTGCGCAACGGCATCACCAAGTGGATCAACGGCTGGAAGCGCAATGGCTGGCGCACCGCCGACAAGAATCCGGTGAAGAATGTCGACCTATGGCAACGCCTCGACGCGGCGCTCGCCGGGCATCAGGTGCATTGGCACTGGGTCAAAGGCCACGCCGGCCATGCCCTCAACGAGCGCGCGGACGAATTAGCCCGCGCGGGGCTGATCGCCGCGCGGGCAGGGGCGATCGGCGCCATGAGCCGGAAGTAAAATTCAGCGGGTAAAAAACTCCGGTGTCATGCCCCGCGAATGCGGGGCATCCAGTACTCCGCAGCGATTGCTTGCTGCATCAAGCGCCGGGATTACTGGATCGCCCGCTTTCGCGGGCGATGACAGCTTGAGAATGTGGCCGTGCCGGTTGCGCTCAGATCTGCGCCAGCAGCGCCTGGCCGCCGGAGATATCGCACTTGCCGGGCGCGTCCTCGACATTGAGCTGCTTGACGACGCCATTGTCGACGAACATCGAATAGCGCTTCGAGCGCACGCCCAGTCCGGCACCAGCGCCGTCGAAGTCCATGCCGACCGCCTTGGCGAATTCGCCGTTGCCGTCGGCGAGGAAATCGATCTTGCCGTCGGCGCCGCTCGCCTTGCGCCAGGCTTCCATGACGAAGACGTCGTTGACGCCGGTCACCGCGATGGTGTCGACGCCCTTGGCTTTGAAGGCGTCCACGTTGTTGAGGAAGCTCGGCATGTGCAGGTTGCTGCAGGTCGGGGTGAAGGCGCCGGGTACCGCGAATAGCGCGACCTTCTTGCCTTTGAAGACCTCGTCGGTGGTCTTCGGTTTGGGACCGTCCGCCGTCATCACGCGAAAGGTTGCGTTGGGCAGGGAATCGCCGACCTTGATAGCCATTGGGTGTTGTCCTCTCGTGCTGAAGTTTCTGAAACGGGGCGGGCCCGCAAAATAGCGCAAGCCGCGAATTAGTCGAGATGAGTTTTAATCGAGGTGGGCCTTGGTTTCGAACGCCTGGCTGCCCTCGACCACGGTGAAGGTGAGTTCCACCGGCGCCTTCGGGCTGATGCCGGGCGGCAGCCCATCGAGCAGGAAGCTGAACCGGCGCTTGCCTGCGGGTGCGCCATCGACCGGCTTCGGCACCGGCAGGGCCCATTCGCCGGTCGGGCCTTCGACAAAGAGTTCGGTGCCCTTCGGCGCGGCAAGATCGACCGTCACCGCCGGCTTCTGTCCGTCGAGCGTGCGATTGAGGGTCAAGCCGAGCTTGGCCGGCGCGACCGGCTTCGGCACTTGCGCTTCGGCGGCCGCCAGCAGCGCATCATTCATGCTTGCACCCGGGGTCAGTGTCAGTTCGGCCTTCCCGATTGCCGGCACGCAGAGCTTGGCGCAGACGGCATAGTCGACCTTCACATGCAGTGCGACCGGCTGGCCCGGCTGCTTGGGCGTGACGCGCACCGGAAAGATAACCTGCCCGGTATAGCCGAGCGTGTTACCGGTCTCGTCGGTGTAAAGATGCGGCGCCGGATAGGACACCTCGGCACGACTGAGATTCTGCGAACCGGAAAAATCAAAGCGTGGCGGCACGCCGGCATCGCCGGGATAACGCCAATAGGTATGCCAGCCGGGCTCGAGCTTGAGCTCGACGCCGGCATGCAGCACGGCGGCATTCGGTTTGGCGGAGCCGGCAATCAGGCGCATGGCCGCGTAATTCTCATTGGCCCAGTTCGACGTGTCGGCGGCATACGCAGATGCGCTGACGGCCATGAGCGCGGCGCAGGCCGTGAGCAGATACCATGGTGTTGCGTGAGTGCGTCCCATCGCGTTCGGTTTAATCGGTAACGTCATGTCTCGCCACTGAATTCATTGTGAGCAGGCGGTGAACGGAAACCGTGCAAGACAGCCATTTTGCCACAATTGACGCCTCAAATATGACAGATGGTGACTGAACTTTCAGCCGCCGGCATCGTTTGCAAAGGCGCAGCGATCGGATACGCTGGTTGATGATGAAGATCACGAGTAAATCGCCCGACCCTGCGGCCCGCGGCTATCTCGACGGCCAGATGTTGATCGCCATGCCGGCGATGGACGACGATCGTTTCGCGCGCTCGGTGATCTATGTCTGTGCCCATTCGAGCGAAGGCGCCATGGGCATCGTGGTCAACCAGCAGGCGCAAAACATCAAATTTCCTGATCTCCTGGTGCAGCTCGAGGTAATCCCGGCGGCCGAGCGCATCGAATTGCCGACACGGGCGGAAGACGTGAAGGTGCTCAAGGGTGGGCCGGTGGAGACGGGGCGCGGCTTCGTGCTTCATTCCGCCGATTTCTTCATCGAGAATTCGACCTTGCCGATCGACGAAGGCATCTGCCTCACCGCCACCCTCGATATCCTCAAGGCGATCGCGCGCGGCAGTGGCCCGGCAAGCGCCGTGCTCGCGCTCGGTTATGCCGGCTGGGCGCCCGGACAGTTGGAGCAAGAAATTCAACAGAACGGCTGGCTGCATTGCCCCGCCAATTCGGAGCTGATCTTCGGCAGCGATATCGAGGGCAAATATCAGCTTGCACTGCGCAAGCTCGGTATCGATCTCGGCATGCTGTCGAGCGACGCCGGCCACGCCTGAAGTCATTCCGTTTTTTGTCATCTTGGTCGCTCGATTCCCGCTTGCGCGGGAATGATTGGCGCGATGCGGAGCTCGATCCGCGCGCCGCGCTCAGCGCGCCACTTCGAGCCGGTCGCGGGCCAGCAATTCGCTCGCATCTTCCGCGCTCATCGGCTCGCCGAAGACGAAGCCTTGCGCGAATTCGCAGCCAAGCTGGTAGAGCTCGACGGCGTCGCTATCGGTCTCGGCGCCTTCGGCCACCACGTCCATGCCGAGGTCATGGGCGAGCGAAATGATCGAGCGCAGGATCACCGGCCGCGTGCCGCGCGCGGTGGTGCGCACGAAGGACTGGTCGATCTTGATGGTATCGAACGGAAAGCGCTGCAGATAGGCGAGCGACGAATAGCCGGTGCCGAAATCGTCGAGCGAAAGCCCGGCGCCCAGTTCGCGGATGCGCGTGAGCATTTGCGCGGCGTGCTCGGGATTTTCCATCACCAGCGACTCGGTGAGCTCCAGCTTCAGCGTGCCGGGTATCAGCTGCGTGCGCGCCAGCACGCTGCGCAGGTCCTGGATCAGGTCCTGGCGCAGCAATTGCCGCGATGAGACATTGACGCTGGCGAAGATCGGCTCGCGGCTGTTGGCCTGCCAGGTGGCGAGCTGGCGCGCCGTGCGTTCGAGCACGAACATGCCGAGATCGACGATGAGGCCGATTTCCTCGGCCATGGAAATGAAGTCGACCGGCGACAGCCGGCCGAGCTTGGGATGATCCCAGCGCGCCAGCGCCTCGAAGCCGGCAACCGCGCGGTCTTCCAGCCGCATGATCGGCTGGTAGAGCACGGTGATTTCCTGCCGCTCAATCGCCCGCCGCAGCTCGGCTTCCATGGCGAGCCGATCGGTCGTGCGCCCACGCATCGCCGGCTTGAAGATTTCGATGCGATCGCCGCCGACGCGCTTGGCGTGGTACATGGCGAGTTCCGCGTTCTTGAGCACGTCCTCGCCGCGGTGCGGATCGCTCTCGGCCAACGCCATGCCGATCGACGCCGTGAGGAAGATTTCGCGGTCGTTGAATGCGATCGGCGCGCGCAAGGTGCGGCGCAACGTTTCGGCGAAGGCGACGATGCGCGCCGGCTCGTTCTCCGAGATCAGAATCAGCCCGAAGCGGTCGCCGTGCAGGCGCGCCAGGGTGTCCTGCGGCTTGAGCAGGCGCGAAAGCCGGCGCGCGGTGCCGAGCAGGATGGAATCGCCGACCGCGATGCCGACCGAATCGTTGACCTGCTTGAAGCGGTCGATGTCGATGACCAGCACGGTGGGACGGATCTGCGAGTCCGAACGGGCAAAGGCGAAAGCCGCCTCCATGCGATCGAGGAACAGCTCACGGTTGGGAAGACCCGTGAGATTGTCGTGCACGGCGTCGAACAGCAGCCGGTCCTCGGCGTTCTTGAATTCGGTCACGTCGGTCAGCGTACCGACGAGACGCACCACCTCGCCGTCGGAGCCGACGACCGGCCGCGCCTTCAGCGTCAGCCAGACGTAGTGGCCGTCGGTCGCGCGCAGGCGGAAATCCTGGTTGAGCCGGCCGCGCCGTTGTTCGACCGCGCTGTCGAGCGCGGCGCGAAAACGGTCGCGGTCGTGCGGATGCACCACGTCGAGCCAGGTCGCCGCCGGCCCCTCCAGCGCGCCGCGCTTGAGGCCGAGCGCGTGCTCTGTTTCCGGGCTGGTGTAGATCTTGTCGGCGGAGACGTCCCAATCCCAGATCATGTCGCCGGCGCCCGTCAGGGCGAGAGCCCGTCTTTCGACGTCGGAGACGATGCCGTGGGTGATGCCGCCGGCGAAAGCGTGCTGCATCACCGTAAAGCCGATCAGCATCACGATCAGCACCAGGCCGCCGAGCAGCGCGGGGCCGATGATGTCGTTGGTGACCGCGCCGGTGACCGCGAGCCCCGCGCCGAAGGTCCACACCACCAGCAGGATCCAGGTGGGGATCAGCATCACCGCGCGGTCGAAGCCGTGGCTGGAAAGATAGATCACCAGCGCCAGCCCGAGCACCGCGATGCCGGCAAGCGAGATGCGCGCGATGCCGGAGGCGACCGCCGGATCGAACACCGCGACGCCGACCAGCGCGGCGAGCGCGGCGAGCCACGCCGCGGTGATGTGCGCATAACGCACGTGCCAGCGCGACAGGTTGAGATAGGCGAACAGGAACACCAGCAATGTGGCGGCAAGGATCGCTTCGCCCGAGGCGCGCCATACCCGTTCGGCGCCGGCGGACATGTCGAACACCTTGCCCCAGAATCCGAAGTCGATGCCGATATAGACCAGCACCGCCCAGCCGAGCGCGGCCGCGGCCGGAAACATGATCGAGCCCTTGACCACGAACAGGATGGTGAGGAACAGCGCCAACAGGCCGGCGATGCCGAGCACGATGCCGTAATAGAGCGTGAAGGAGTTGATCTTGTCCTTGTAGGAATCCGGATCCCAGAGATAGATCTGCGGCAGCTTGTCGGTGCGCAGCTCGGCCACGAAAGTGATGACCGAGCCGGGGTCGAGCGTGACGCGGAAGATGTCGTCGCTGTTGCTGGTCTGGCGCACCGGGCGGTCGCCCGACGATGGCGTGATGGTGGCGACGCGCGAGAGACCGAGATCGGGCCAGAACAGACCGGATCCGACCATGCGGTAATGCGGCACGACGATCAGCCGGTCGATCTGCTCGTCGCTGTTGTTGGTGAGCGCGAACACCGCCCAATTGGTGTCGTGCTCGCGCGCGCGCACCTTCATGCGGCGAACGATGCCGTCAGGGCCGGGCGCGGTGGAAACCTGGATGAGGTCCTGGTTAGTCTTGACCAGGTCGGTGGCCGCGGTGAGGTCGATCGCCGCCACGTCGGGACGCACATTGATCGCTTCCACGGCGCGCGCGGCAGGCGCCGCCAGCCATGAGGCGGCCAGCGCGAGCGCAGCGGCTATGACCCAACGTCTCACAATCAACCCGGCCCCCCGCGCGCGGCCCGCGCCGACGTGGCGCAACCGACGAGAAAAACGCGAAAAAAGCTTACATTTACCCACATTAGAACGGACAATACGCCGATTTCGCGGCCTGCGCGCGGTTGCATGACAGGCAAGGTTATCGGTCCGCGAGGGCCTTAGGCAAGCGACACGCCTCACACTTCCAGCACGATCTTGCCGATGTGCGCGCTCGTCTCCATCAGCGCGTGGGCCTGAGCGGCCTCGGCGAGCGGGAAGGTCTTGTAGATGATCGGCTTGACCTTGCCGGCGGCAACCAGCGGCAGCGCATTCTCCTCGACCGCGCGGCAGATCGCGCCCTTATCGGCGACCGAACGCGAGCGCAAGGTCGAGCCGGTGTGATGCAGCCGCTTGAGCATGAGCCGCATGAAATTGACTTCCGCCTTTGGGCCACCCTGGAACGCGATCTGCACGATGCGTCCTTCCACGCATGCGGCCTCGTAATTACGCGGGATGTAATCGCCGCCGACCATGTCAAGGATGACATCGGCGCCCTTGCCGTCGGTCGCCTTCTTGGTCTCGGCGACGAAGTCTTCTGTCTTGTAGTTGACGGCGACATCGGCGCCGAGCTTGCGGCAGGCTTCGCACTTCTCGTCGCTGCCGGCGGTGGTGATGACGCGCGCGCCGAGCGCTTTGGCAAGCTGGATGGCGGTGGTGCCAATGCCGGAGGAACCGCCATGCACCAACAGCGTCTCGCCGCTCTTGAGCCCGCCGCGTTCGAAGGTGTTGTGCCAGACGGTGAGGAAGGTCTCCGGCACGGCCGCCGCTTCGACCATCGACATTCCGCTCACCGGCAGCGCGTGGCTGCCGTGCGCAACGCAGAATTCGGCGTAGCCGCCGCCGGACACCAGCGCCATCACGCGGTCGCCGACTTTCCAACGCTTGACCCCGGAACCGAGCGCGGCCACTTCGCCGGCGATTTCGAGACCGGGAATGTCGGAGGCGCCGGGCGGCGGCGGATAGAGGCCCTTACGCTGCATGATGTCGGGCCGGTTGACGCCGGCGGCCGCGACCTTGACCAGGATCTCGCCGTCACCGGGCACCGGAACCGGGCGCTCTTCCGGCACCAGCACGTCCGGCCCGCCGGGCGTTTTGATGCCGATTGCGGTCATGCGGGCTGGAACGTCGGCCATGCCATCCTCAAATCTGGGAAAGGAGCAGGAGGCCTGTTTAGGCGGCGCATGCGCGTGTGACAAGGCAGGCCGCCGCAGCTAGTTTCTTGTTCTCCGTCATTCCGGGACGCGCCGAAGGCGCGGACCCGGAACCCAGGAACGGAAATTCTTGAGCATGCAGCGCTGGATTCCGGGTTCGCTTGTTTCACTCGCGCCCCGGAATGACGAGTTGGGAGGACGCCATGGGCATTTTCGATGACGACAATCAGCCGAAGCGCAAGATCACGCACGACATCGGCCAGGATCTCACGCTGCTGTCGGTGGAGGAACTCGCCGCGCGGGTGCAACTGTTGCATGACGAGATCAATCGGCTGGAAGCCGACATCGCATCGAAGCGCGCCTCGCGTTCGGCCGCCGATCAATTCTTCAAACGCTGATCGTCAAACGCGGAGCGCGCGCGAGAAAGGTGTCGGGGTGCCGTATAGTGTAGAAAAATTAGCGCATTCGACGCGCGAATTTAAGTACTCGTTAAGCTTTCTCGTTCATTACTAAGGCTGTCCATCTTCTTGGACATTGAGTGGCTCCTGTCCACTCTGTTTGACGCCTCCCTGTTATCACCTTCGAGCCGCCGGCAACGGCGGCTCTTTTTTGTCCCTTTTTGGGTCAGATCGGGCGTGCCTGCGCCCGCGTTAACGCTGTATGGCAACTATGTCTTAAGGATTTGGCCCCGGCGTCTGGACAGGGCGGGGCCAATGGGGCGATGCTTGCTCGTGAGTTAAGAGGCGTGCGTTCGACGCCTCGGTGTACGGGTAAGGCGTTAGTAATGTCCGAGAATTTGTCCAGCCGAAGCCAACCGGTGTCGTTTGGCGAGCGGCTCGCCAATTCGCAAGCCTTCGCCGATCTGTTCCGCGACGGCATGGGTCTGGTGGAAGAGACCGCGACCTATCTCGACGGCCCGGGCCGGCAGGAATCCAAACAACTCAACCGCTCTGCGGCGCTCGCCTATGCCACCGAAAGCATGCGGCTGACCACGCGGCTGATGCAACTCGCGTCCTGGCTTCTGCTGCATCGGGCGGTGAAGGAGGGTGAGATGTCGCTCGCCCAGGCCAGCAAGGAAAAGAGCAAGGTCAAGCTCTCGACCACCGACAATCACGACCCGCATAATGTCGAGCTGTTGCCGGAGACGCTGCGCAGCCTGATCGAGCGCGCGCAAGCGCTGAACGGCAAGGTGAACCGGCTCGATTCCACCATTCATCAGCGCGCCATGCCCACGCATGCTGCGATGAACCCGGTCGAGCACCAGCTAGGCCTGCTGAAGGCTGCCTTCGGCGCGGAAAGCGCGTAACGCGTTCCGACCCGCTATGAAAATCAAAAGCCCCGGCATGCCGGGGCTTTTTCGTGAGGGCAGGCGCGAGGCCGGGCTTATTTCTTCTCGCCGAGGAAGCCGGAGAACTTCTTCTGGAAGCGGGAGACACGGCCGCCGCGGTCCATGAGCTGCTGCTGGCCGCCGGTCCAGGCCGGGTGCGAGTTGGGGTCGATGTCGAGGTGCAGCACATCGCCCTCCTTGCCCCAGGTGGAGCGGGTGGTGAATTCGCTGCCGTCGGTCATCTTCACCGTAATGGTGTGATATTCGGGGTGAATTTCGGCTTTCATGGTCTTCGTTCCGGGTGTCTCGGGAAGGCGCGCTGGATGCAGCAAGCGCCGCAATTGGCTGAATTTGTCGGGTCTATATAGGAGCGGACTGCCGCCGGCAAGCGCCCGGCCGCCCGAGCCGACCATAGTTTCTTGCCGCCGGCGCCCGATTTCGGCCCTGGCCGCTCCCAAAGCCGGCCACGACTCGCAGGGAACATTTAGCCCGCATTGATCACCTTTTAGGGAGGGTACCATGCGGTTATCAGCCGTTGTCTTAGGCGGCCTCGCCTTGCTGTCGCTGTCGACCTTACCCGGCGCCGCCGATCCGGCGCCGGTTCGCGTTTCGGGACCCCTCGTGCACGAAAATCTTGCCGTCTATTTCGTGCGCGGCCCGTCAAACCCCGGTCCGGTGCCGCTCACTTTGGAGGAGGGGTTGCGCGCCGGCAGCGTCAAGGTGTTCGAGACGGGCCGCGTGAATTCGCTGCAGATCGAAAATTTCAGCGATCAGCCGGTCTTCATTCAGGCCGGCGATATCGTGAAGGGCGGCCGGCAGGATCGCACGCTGACCACCAGCCTGCTGCTGCCGCCGAAGTCGGGGCGCGTGCCGATCGCCTCGTTCTGTGTCGAGCACGGTCGCTGGTCGGGGCGCGGGCGCGAGGACGCCAAGCATTTCGCATCGGCGGCCACCATGGTGCCGTCGCGCGACATCAAGCTCGCCATGCAGGCGCCTTTGGCGGCGCAGTCGCATATGGCGCCATCGTCGCCTTACGCGGAGACCGCAGCGCGGCAACAGCAGGTCTGGGCCCAGGTCCGCGCCGCGCAGAGTGAACTCAGCCGCGGCGCCGGCACCGACGTGCGGGCGCAAAACTCGGCGTCGAGCCTGCAGCTCTCGCTTGAGAACGAAAAGCTGCTGGCGTTGCGCCGCCAGTACGTCAAAGCGCTGCAGGCAGCGGGCGGCAAGGACGACGACATCATCGGCTATGTCTTCGCCGTCAACGGCAAGCTCAACAGCGGTGACGTGTATATGTCGAACGCGCTGTTCCGCAAGATGTGGCCGAAGCTGCTGGCGGCCAGCGCCGTCGAGGCGCTCGGGCGTCGCCGTGAACACGCCGGCGACATGCCGACGGCGAAGGCGGTGAGCGCCTTTCTGAAATCGGCCAAGGCCGGCAAGACGAGCGAGCAGCGGCTCGACTTCGGCATGCGGCGCGTCATGCATGCCGCCAGCGGCGGCTACATGATCGAAGCCGATGGCCCGAGCGGCTGGGTGCACCGGAGTTATCTGACGAAGTGACGTCGACGCTCGCGGCCCCTGTTCTGGTTACGAGGGACCAGGGGCCGCGCTTCCAACGACGCTAATTCGCGTCCCACCGCATCCGGTTCACCGGCAGCCCCGAAACCGGGTTCTTGTCCTCGCCGGCGTAAACGAAGCCGTGCTTCTCGTAGAAGCGGATGGCGCGCAGGTTGTCCTTGTTGACCAGGAGCTCGAGGCCGTCCGGCGACAGTCGCTTGGCCTCGTCGAGCAATGCGGCGGAGACGCCGGTGCCCCAAAATTCCGGCGCCACCACGAGCTGGTCGAGATAGCACGTCTTCGGATCGACGGTGACGAAGCCGGCGAGTGTACCGTCGACGTTGGCCAGCACCACATGGGCGACCGGCACCAGTTCCTGCTTCCAACGCTCGCGCCACCAGGCCTGGCGCGCGTTGAAGTCGATCTGCGGAAAATGATGCGCCCAGGTGCGCCGCCATAGCTCGATGGCGGCGTCTTCGTCAGCGTCGGCATAAGGGCGCAGGGTCGGCGAAACCATTATGAAACCGATGTCACCGGCCAATGCCGGCAATCCCAATTAATTGGCGCTGTCGGCGCCATCCTAAGGGAATATCTGCACCCATGTCATTCCGGGTCCGCCGCCGAGGCGACGTCCCCGAAGCGACGATGGTCACCGCTCCGTCAGCTTGAACTCGATGCGGCGGTTGCGGCGATAGGCGTCCGGCGTGTTGCCGGGATCGATCGGATCGAACTCGCCGAAGCCGGCGGCCACCAGCCGCTGCGGCTCGACGCCCTTGCTGATGAGATATTTCACCACCGACAGTGCGCGTGCCGTCGACAGGTCCCAGTTCGACTTGAACGGGCCGCCGGTGACCGGTCGCTTGTCGGTGTGGCCGTCGACGCGCAGCACCCAGGGGATGGTGCTGGGGATTTGCTTCTCCAACGCGATCAGCGCGCCGGCCACCTTGTCGAGTTCGGCCTCGCCGTCCGGCTTGAGATCGGCCTTGCTGCTGTCGAAGAACACCTCCGATTGCAGCACGAAGCGGTCGCCGACGATACGGATGTCGGGCCGGTTGCCGAGGATCTGGCGCAGCTTGCCGAAGAATTCCGAGCGGTAGCCCTTCAGCTCGCGCACTTTTTCGGCCAGCGCCAGGTTGAGCCGCTGGCCGAGCTCGGTGATGCGTCCCTGCGCTTCCTTGTTTTTCGACTCGGAAAGGTCGAGCGCCTGCTGGACTTGCGACAACTGCTGGCGCAGCGCGGCGATCTGCTGGTTGAGCACCTCGACCTGGGCGAGCGCCCTGGCGGTGATGTTCTTCTCCTTGGAGATCTGATCGGTGAGCGCGCTGACCTTGCCCTTGGCGGCATCGGCGCCGGCGCCGGCGCCCAGGTAGAGGTCTTTATATTTTTCGCGGTCGTTCTGCGCGATGGTGAGCGATGCGCGCAATTGCGCAAGCTGATCCTGCAGGTCGCTCTTGCCCGTCTTTTCCATCGACAGCAGATCGGTGAGCTGGGCGATCTGATTCTTGAGGCGATCGAGCGCGGTATCCTTGCCTTGCACTTCCTGCTGCAGATAGAACTGCACCACCACGAACACGGTCAGAATGAAGATGATGCTGAGGACCAGCGTCGACAGCGCGTCGACGAAGCCGGGCCAGTAGTTCATGCCGCTTTCGGCGCGGCGTCTTGCAAGGGCCATCTGCTATCCTAACGCTACCAGCATTCCGCCGTCATGCGCCGGCTTGAACCGCGCATCCATGATGACGTGTCGCTCCGACGATCCGACAACTTTCATCGCTTACCGCGCCGCTTCGCGGATTGCCGGGTCACGCCCGGCAATGACAGAGGCATGGGCCCGCGCCAGCGGCAATCTCTCACCGGTGCACGTTCTCGCGTGCCATGATTTCCAACAGCCGCTTCACTTCGCGCTGCTGCTCGGCTTGGGCGTCGACCCAGTCGCGGATCATCTGCTGCTCGGTGCGCATGTGATGCACCAGCCCCTGAATCGCTTCCGCCAGGTTCGACATGGCGGTGGAGGCGGCCTTGCTGCCGCCGGCCTCGTTCACCGCCTCGCGCAAACGATCGAGCGCCGTGCGCACCTCGCCGCCGGCGCCCAGGGGCACGCCGCCCGGCTCGGCGCCGGTGTCGTAGACCGTGGTGGACAGCCAGTCCTCGAGCTCGGTGTAGAAGCGGTTCTGCGCCTGGCTCGATTGCAGGTCGAGGAAGCCGAGGATCAGCGAGCCGGCAAGGCCGAACAGCGACGATGAAAACGAAATGCCCATGCCGGAGAGCGGCGCGGCCAAGCCCTGGCGCAGCGAGTCGAACATACTGCTGGCATCGCCGCCGGCCTTGAGCCCCTGGATGACATTGCCGACCGAACTCACGGTCTCGATCAGGCCCCAGAAGGTGCCGAGCAGGCCGAGAAACACCAACAGCCCGGTCATGTAGCGCAAAATGTCGCGGGCCTCGTCGAGGCGGGTGGCGATGGAATCGAGGATGCCGCGCATCAATTGCGTCGACAGCGCCATTCGCCCCATCCGGCTGCCCAAAATCGCCGCCATCGGCGCCAGCAGCACCGGCGGCCGCTCGACCGTGAGCCCGGGGTCGGCGAGGCGGAAATTGTTGACCCAGGTGATCTCGGGATAGAGCCGCAGCACCTGGCGGAACGAGAGGATGATGCCGATGACCAGGACCGCGATGATCAGCGTATTCAGGCTCGGATTGGCCATATAGGCCACCTGTACCTGGCTGTGCAGGATGAAGGCCACCAGCGCGCCGAGGACGATAAACACCATCATCCGCAGCAGAAAAATGCGCGGGGAGGACAATTTGAGCGGGTCGAGGTCTTTTGCCATGGGTTTCAGGTCGCCGCCGGCCCCGGGTCTGCGAATCAATAATGGCACAGACCGGTGACAAGGAAAAATGGCCACGCCGGCGGAGCATCATAAAACCGCCGATTGAGTTGAAAATACGGTGGTTGCCGGGGGCAGCGGCGGCCGGCGCGCGCCCGGGCCCGCTCTAATCTGCTCAGGTCTTGGCGGTCTCGCGCAATATGCGCAGCAGTTCCTTCTGGATCGTATCGTTGCCGGCAATGATATTGCCCTTCGCCAGCATCTCGTCGTCGCCGTCGCAGTCGGACACGAAGCCACCGGCCTCGCGCACCAGGATGAGGCCCGCCGCCATGTCCCAGGAGTGCACGTCGCGCTCCCAATAGCCGTCGATCCGGCCGGCAGCGACCCAGGCCAGATCGAGGGCGGCGGCGCCGAAGCGGCGCAGGCCCGCCACCTGCTCCTGCACCGCGCCGGTCTCCTTCTTGCCGAGCGGAATATTGGGCCGGCCGCGATGGGGCAGGCCGCAGGCGATCACCGCGTCGCCGAGGCTCTTGCGGTTCGCCACCCGGATACGCTGGTCGTTGAGGAAGGCACCCTTGCCGCGCTCGGCCAGAAACATCTCTTCGTTGGCCGGATTGTAGACGAGGCCCGCGACGATGCCGCCCTCGCGCTCGAGCGCGATGGCGATGGCGAATTGCGGAATGCCGTGCAGGAAATTGGTGGTGCCGTCGAGCGGATCGACGATCCAGGTGTGGGTCTTGTCGGCGCCCTCGCGGCGGCCGCCTTCCTCGCCGAGGAAGCCGTAGCCGGGCCGCGCCTTGCTGAGTTCCTGGAACAGCGTCTCCTCGGCGCGGTGATCGGCGGCGGATACGAAATTGGCCGGGCCCTTGAGCGAGACCTGCAGCTTCTCGACCTCGCCGAAATCGCGCTTGAGCGCGCGCCCGGCCTTGCGCGCGGCGGCGATCATCACATTGAGCAGGGCGGAATAGACCATGGTCTTCTTTCCTCATCCCGCCCCGATAAGGGGAGCGGGCCCCGCGCGTCGGCGCGGCCGGGTGGGGCGCTTAACATATTCGGCAGGAAGACCCCACCCCGCCCGCCTTTGCCGACGCCTCGGAGGGCGACCCTTCCCTTTCAGGGGAGGGATGAGGCCGTCAAGGGTGCAGCGCGGTCAGCGTCGACAGCCACTTCTTGGCGGCTTTTTCGGCGGCGTCGCGCACTTCCTGGCTCTGCTTGCTGGCAAAGATGTCAAGCTGCGGATCGTTGTCCCCGCCGATCTTGGCGATGATGTGCCACTTCACGGCCTCGGTCGGATTGGCCGGCATGCCGCGGCCGGCCATCAGGATGCGCGCCAGCCGGTCCTGCGCCACCGGGCTGCCGCGCCGCGCCGCGCGCAGGAACAGTTCGGCGGCCGCGGATTCGTCCTTGGGGACGCCATTGCCGTTGAACTGGGCGATGGCGTACTCGACCATGGCGTCGATATTGCCGGCGACCGAAGCCCGGCCCATGAGCTGCATGGCCTGCTTCTCGTCCTTGGTCACGCCGCGCCCCTCTTTGTAGAGCGTGGCGAGCACGTATTCCGCCTTGTCGTAGCCGGCGTTGGCGGCCGCGGTGAGCAATTCCACCGCGCGACTAACGTCCTTGGTGACCTGATTGCCTTGCAGATAGAGCACCCCGAGATCGTATTCCGCGAGGGTGTGGTGGAGCTTGGCCGCCTTGTCGAGCAGATCGATGGCCTTCTTGCGATCGCGCGCAACGCCGCGGCCGTTGAAATAGAACATGGCGAGGGCGAAGGTCGCGTCGGGATCGCCGTGGTCGGCGGCGAGCGTGTACCAATGCAGCGCCTTGGCGTCGTCGCGGCCGACGCCGAGACCGTTGGCAAAAAGCTCGCCGATCAGGGTCATCGCCTGCGGGTCGTCCTTTTCGGCGCGCAGCGTCGCGTATTTCAGCGCCGTCAGATAGAAGCCGCGCTGGAAGGCGCCGTAGGCGAGATCGGCCTGGCCGTTATCGGATTTGGCGGGCGGCGGCGGCGGCGGGGTAACGGGCTTGGCGGGCTGGGCAAAGGCCGGCGCCGCGAGCGCCAACATGATAAGCGCGCCGAGCGTTGTATGGATGAGCCGTGGGGCCATCATGCGATCGCCTCCGACAAGCGCAAGCGGTCGGCCGCGGCGCGCAATGTCGAAGCGATGCTCGCTTCGTCGCGCCAGAGCCAATCGCCGAGCGCAATGAAATCGGCACCGGCCGCGACCAGCGGCGTGATCTCGTCGAGATCAGCCGCATAGCCGACGCACGGCGGCTCGAACAGTTCGGCCCACCACGCCACCCATTCCTCGATGGCTTCGAAGGCCGGCCGCCGGCCGTCCGCATCGGGCGTGCCGAACATCACATAGTCGGCGCCTTGCTCGGCGGCGGTCATGCAATCGTGCCGGCTTGCAAGCCCGCCCACGCCGACGATGCGGTCCGGCTTCAGCCGTTCGAGCGCGTCGGCGAAATCGGCAAGCCCGGTGAGATGCACGCCATCGGCACCGGCACGCGCCACCAGATCGGCGCGTCCGTCGACCAGCAAGGCGGCGTCTGTCGCATGCACCAGCGGCGCCAGCGCCTTGACGCGGTTGATCAGGCCGCGCTCGTCGGCATCGTTAAGCCGCAACAGCACGGCGGCCACGTCGCTTGCGGCAAGCGCGGCCGCAAGCGGCCCGGCAAAACCGGCGGTGTCCGCCAGTTGCGGTGTCAGCAGATAGAGCCGCGGCGCCGGCCGCGGCTCCGCTTGTTTCGGTCGCGACGCCATGATTCTCGCATGGTAGCGCAATCGGGCGGAAAATTGGCGGCCGCCTAGTGGTCCGATTCCGACATTTGCGTCCCGTTGCTGCAAATTCCCGAGCAAATGTCGGAATCAAGGGACCACCGGCAATTATTCGATTCTAGTGGAGCTCTGAATTTGACATTTGATGAGAAACTCGCCGCAAAAGGGTATCAAATGTCAAATTCGCTCCACTAGCCTGCGCCGACCGGCCGCGCCCCCTTAAAGTCGGCGAGCGCCTCCGCCAGCGCGGCAATGACGCCATCCCAGTCCCCGGGCGTGGTTTGCCGGAACAGCCGGGCACTCGGATACCAGGGGCTGTCGTTGCGGCCGGTGAACCAGCGCCAGTCCTGCATGTGCGGAATCAGCAGCCAGACCGGCCGTCCAAGGGCCCCGGCGAGGTGCGCCACCGCGGTGTCGACCGCGATGATGAGGTCGAGTTCGGCCATAACCGCCGCGGTATCGCCGAAGTCGCCCAGCGCGCCGTCCAAACGGGTCAGTTTCGGCCAGCGCGCCAGTTCGGCGCCGTCTTCCTCGCGGTAATCGCGCTGCAGGCTGACGAAGCTGAAATCCGGCCTGGACAGGAGCGGGGCGAGCTTCGCCAGCGCGATGCTGCGGTTGTGGTCGTTGGTATGGCTCGTCTTGCCGGACCAGACGAGGCCGATGCGCGGCGCGGGGATCGCGCCGAGCCGCGCCTGCCATTTCTCCAGCCGTCCGGCGGGCGCGTGCAGGTAGGGGACCGTGGCCGGAATGGTGGCGAGCGTGGTGCCGAAGGCGAGCGGCAGGCTCATCAGCGGGCAGTGCACGTCGAAATCCGGCAGGGTGCCGCCGCGGCGCACCAGGGTGATGTCGGGGTTGTCGATCAGCGGCATCAGGCCGTCCGGTATCTCGAGGACGATCTTGCCGCCTTTCCCGGCCACCAACGGCAGATAGCGCAGCATCTGGATGGTGTCGCCGAAACCTTGCTCGGCGTGCAGCAGGATGGTCTTGCCGGCGAGATCGTCGCCGTTCCACTGCGGCTGCCAAAAATCGCGCGGGCTCTCGATGCCGCGCTTCCAGCGCCATTCGTAGCCGGACAGGCCGCGCGCGAAATCGCCGCGCGACAGACAGAGCAGCGCCCGGTTCCAATGGGCATCGGCGAGCTCCGGCACCTGGCGAATGGCGCAGTCGAAACTGTCCAGTGCCTCGTCGGCGTGGCCGAGATAGCGCAAGGCGTTGCCGCGATTGACCAGCGCAAAGGCGAAGTCGGGCTTGAGTTCCAGGGCGCGGTTATAGGCGACGAGCGCCTCGTCCGGGCGATTAAGCTCGATGAGCACATTGCCGCGATTGTTATGCGCGTCGGCGTATTCCGGCATCAGCGTGAGCGCCTTGTCGAAGGCTTCGAGCGCTTCCTCGAAGCGGCCCAACTCGCGCAGGGCATTGCCGCGGTTGTTATGGGCGGGCGCGAAATCGGGCCGCAGCGCCACCGTCCGCTCATAGTCGGCGAGCGCGTCGCCGTAACGGCGCTTCTGATAATAGACGTTGCCGCGCTCGATGGGCGCATCGGCATCGCCGGGCATCAAGGCGATGAGGCGCTTGTAGTCGGCAAGGGCGGCGTCGAGCAGGCCGCCGCTCGCATAGGAGATGCGGGCGCGTGCCTTCAGCGCGGCCGAATGATTGGGCTTGAGCGCGATGGCGCGGTCGAGGCTGGCGATCGCATCGTCCATGCGTTCGAGGCGGCGCAGCAGCTCGGCGCGGTTGACCAGCGCGTCCACGTAGGAGGGGCGTTGCGCCAGCGCCTCGTCGTAGCTTTCGAGCGCCTCCGCCGTACGATCGAGCGCCGCCAGCGCATTGCCGCGGTTGTTGAGCGCTTCCGGGTAGCCGGGACGCAAGCGCAGCGCGCGCTCGAAGCTTTCGAGCGCTTCGGTATTGCGGTTGAGCTTGCGCAGCGCATTGCCGCGATTGTTGACCGCCTCGGCGTAATCGGGCTTGAGGGCAATGGCGCGGTCGTAGCTTTCGAGCGCCTCGGCGTCGCGCTCGAGCACGGCGAGCACGAGGCCGTAATTGGAATGCGCCGCGGGGGCGTCGGCCTTGGCGCGCAGCGCCTTGCCGATCAGCTTGAGGGCCTCGATCGAGTCGCCACGCTGATGCTTGAGCACGCCGTAAAGGTGCAGGGCGTCGAAATTATCCGGCGCCGCCTGGATCGCCTGATTGTAAAGCTTTTCGGCCTCGCCCAGTTGCCCGGCCTGATGCAGGCCGACGGCGCGGCGCAGAAGGCTGGGAATATCAGCTGGGGAAACCCGCGGCTCGGTCTGGACTCCGGCCTCAACTCCGGGCTGAACTAGCAATTGCGCTTGGGCCATGTTGTTGCGCTCCGGCGGGGTGATTGAGACGCAGGACGCAAACGGCACGTGGCGCGCGCGCCCGGGCGGCGCGCGGCGAATCAATATTTCGAAGGTTATTCGTTACCGCTCCAGCATCCAAGTGGGGCGTGCATTTCGATTCGCGGCGCGACATGGAGTGTTGCGCTGAGGACTCGGTGCCCCGGTTTTGCGGGAGCTCTCGGTTCCGGTCAGCGGTGCGGCGCTGGGCGCCTGCACCGCATCCGGGAAACGGGCATCACGGCATCGGCACGTCGCCGACGTCCTTCGGCACCTTGTAGCCCTTCTGCACCGCCGGGCGCTTGGCGATGGTCTCGTACCAGCGCTTGACGTTGGGATACTGCTTCATGTCGATGGTCTGCCATTCGAAGCGCGAGATCCACGGCCAGATGGCGATGTCGGCGATCGAATAGTCGCCCGCGACGAAGTCGCGGCCTTCGAGCCGGGTATTGAGCACCTTGTAGAGCCGGTGCGCTTCTTTCAGGTAGCGCTCCTCGGCATAGGGTGCCTTGCCCGGATTGTACTTCACGAAGTGATGCACCTGGCCGAGCATGGGGCCGGGACCGCCCATCTGCCACATCAGCCATTCGATGACGTGGTAGCGCGCTTCGCCGTCCTTGGGCATCAGCTTGCCGGTCTTGTCGGCGAGGTAGATCAGGATCGCGCCGGATTCCATCAGCGCGATATTGGTGTCGCGGTCGACGATGGCGGGGATGCGGTTGTTGGGCGCGATCTTGAGGAAGTCGGGCGCAAACTGCTCGTCCTTGGAAATGTCGATCGCATGCGCGGTGTAGGGCAGGCCCAGTTCTTCGAGCGCGATGGAAACCTTGCGGCCGTTGGGCGTGGTCCAGCTATAGAGATCGATCACGGCGGAATGTCCTTCACAACACGTTCGAGGAATGCGGCGTCGTGCTTTAGCGAAAAATGGCCGCGGCGTCACGCCAGTGCCGCCGATTTGAAGTTCCTGTCCCCTATGCTGCAACTTCGTTCAGGAACTTCAAATCGAAAGCGGCACTAGAATCATAGACTTGCTAGTGCCCCCTTAGCTTCCGAAGTTCGTGTCAGAGTGTGCCGCGATGTATCACGAACTTCGGAAGCAGGGCACTAGGCACGGCGATTTGAGCCTGTCGCCATGCGAAACCGGGCGGGCGGGGGGAGGGCGCCCGCGTCAATTTGGGGCTGGATCGGCCGCCCATTGCCTCGTAATGAACACACTCAAATCGCTAGAAAAACGCCATCCGACAAAGTGGGCGACGGAAGGCGGCGCGATATAGTCGCGCCGACAGGACCGCCCGATGACCATGCCCCATCCGACCGCCGTGAAGACCACCATGACCCAGTTCAGCCGCCGCGCCTTCGGGACAGCCGCCGCGGCAGCGCTGCTCGGCGCGCTGCTGATCGGCGGGCCGGCCAAGGCGTGGAATTCCGACGACATGAGCGGCGCGCTGCCGCAACTCGCTTTCACCATGCAGCGCGCCTCGGATGGCAAGACCGTCACCGCCGCCGACTACAAGGGCAAGATCGTGCTGCTCTATTTCGGCTACACCTTCTGCCCCGACGTCTGCCCGACCACGCTGCTCAACATCACCACGATGCTGAAGAAGTTTGGCAAGCAGGCCGACGACGTGCGCGTGTTGTTCGTCACCGTCGATCCCAACCGCGACAAGCTCGACGTGCTCAAGCAATACACCGAGGCCTTCGCGCCGCAGGTGGTGGGCCTGCGCGGCACGCCGAACCAGCTTGCCAGTCTCGCCAAACGATACCGGGTCGCCTATTCGGTGACGCCGGCCCATGACGGCAAGCCGTACGAGGTCACCCACGGGGCGGCGGTCTACGTGTTCAACCGCGCCGGCGACATCAAGCTCTTGTTCACCGGCCTGTCGCAGCCCAACAGCAAGCTCGGCCCCGTCAGCGACGATCTGCGCGCCATGGTGAATGGCGCCGGCAGCGGGAGCTGGTGGCGCAGGCTGCTGAGTTTTCTCTGACCGTCATTCCGGGGTGCGCGCGATAGCGTGCAAACCCGGAATGACAGGGAGGGGCACGAGGCTACTTCTTCATCCCGCCCGGGCCGGTGACCGGAAACTGCGCGGTCAAAGTCTTGCCGTCGGCGAATTTCAGCGTCACCGGCACGCCCTTGCCGACCACCATCGAGGCCTGCGGTTTCATGCACATGATGTGATAGCCGCCGGGCTGGAAGGTGAGCTTGCCGTGCGCCGGCACCTTGATGCTCCCGACATGCATCATCTTGGCGACGCCGTTCACTTCCTTGGTTTCGTGCAGCATCGTCATGCCGCAGGCGCTCGACGAGGCGCCGGTGAGGGCAACCGCTTTGTCGGTGTCGTTGCGCAAGGTGAAGTAACCGGCCGCCGGCCGCGCCTTGATGATCAGCCGCATCCACGGCTTCTCGATTCTGAGGCCGGCGGCAAGCGCGGCCGGGGCGGTCGCCGTCACCAGCGCGGCGGCCAGCGCCACGCTCAGACTTAAGCTAGCCAGTCCACTGACTTGCGTTGATGACGATCCCGCCCCCTTCGTCTTCATTTTCATCAGGCACTTCCTTTTGTTCAATCATGCGCAGATTATTCAGCACCAGCACGAGCCCCAAGATTCCCATCATGCCGGGCGGAATCCAGATGATCAGCCCGCCCACGGTCTGATCGTAAAGCGCTCCCAGATCCGGATAGATACGGCCGCACAGATCGTAGAACGGGTAGAGGTCCTGCGAGCTGAGCGCGATGATCGAGCCGACGACGATCTGCGGGAAGATCGCCAGCGCCGTGAGCGCGGCGCGGCCGCCGAACGAGACGCGTGCCGGCGGCTTCGGCCGTGGATCGAGCACCAGCGCCCAGAACAGGATGCCGTCGACCACCATGCTCCAGTTCATCAGCGCAAACAGGCGCGGATCGATCATGGCGCGGAAGTGGATCGAGGGAACCAGCCAGAAGATGACGAGGCCGACGAACAGCACGCCGGCCAGTATCGGCTGCTGGATGTAATGCACCGGCCGCACGACGAGCGGATGCCGGATGACGCGCACCAGCCAGGGCGGCATGCCGCGCAGCAGGGTTTCGCCCGGCCACGCCAGCGCCAGCAGGAACGGCCCGATGTGGTGCATCGTGACGTGCTGGATACGGTTGAAGAAGAACTGGTGCTCGGCGAGATATTCGTAGCGCGTCTCCATCACCGCGTAGATCAACGCGAGGCCGATGAAGAAGGTGATCTTGCGGGGGAACGACGGCTGCTCGACGGCCGGCGTGCGGGCGAGCCCGCGCAGATACCAGAACACCGCGAGCCAGGCGCTCAGATATTCGACGAAGGAGAATTCCCATGGCGCCCAGAACGGCAGCCAGGCGACGTGCGCGCGGGTGAGCCACCAGAACGCGACGGCGCTGACGCCGATCAGCACGTAAACGAAGGTGTCGATCACCACCGCGCCGCGCGCGGGGCTTAAGGGTTGGACGGGATTTTGGGCCTGGCTCATGGGACGCTTCGGCAGTCGGCGCCGAGCGCGGGCTGCGGGGATTACTTGTCACGTCGCCGCCACTGGGACAAGCGGCATGCGGTCGCAAGGGTCCCCTTAGACAAGGCGCCTGTCGTGAATAAGGCGGCCGCTTAACCCTCCCCCTTGCAGGGGAGGGATGGCAATCTGCCGTCACGCTCAGGCGGCCTTGCGTTCCATCTCGGCCTTCCATTCGCCGAGCGCGGCGAGGCCGTTCATCTGGGCGCGGTGGGCGAAGGCGCGCTGGGCGACCGGAACGTTGGCGGTGCTGCCGCTCCAGGCCTTTTGCGGCGACGCCTGCAACGCGCGGCCATAGGAGAAGGTGAGCGGCCAGGGCAGGCCGCCGATCTTGTTCATGGCGTCGAGATGGGCGGTGGCCTCTTCGTCCGACTGCCCGCCGGACAGGAAGGCGATGCCCGGCACCGCCGCCGGCACGCACTCCTTCAGCATCTTCACCGTCTTCTCGGCGACGTCGTGCACCGAAGCCTGCTTTTTGCTCTTCTTGCCGGCGATCGCCATGTTGGGCTTGAGCACCATCCCTTCCAGCGCCACGCGCTGATAGTAGAGCTGCTGGAAGGTTTCCTTCAGCACGAAGGTGGTGACCTCGACGCAGCGGTCGATGTCGTGGGCGCCGTCCATCAGCACTTCCGGCTCGACGATCGGCACGATCTGGTTTTCCTGGCAGAGCGCGGCGTAGCGCGCCAGCGCGTGGGCGTTGGTGGAGATGCAGGCGTAGCTCGGGATGCCGTCGCCGATATCGATCACCGCCCGCCATTTGGCGAAGCGCGCGCCCTGCTCGTAATATTTCGGCAGCCGCTTGGGCAGCCCGTCGAGACCCGACGTGACGAGTTCGCCGGGGCAGAACGGCAGCGGCTTGGCGCCTTCGTCCACCTTGATGCCGGGGATCGCGCCCGCCTTGGTGATCAAGTCGACCAGCGGCGTGCCATCCTTCGCCTTCTGCCAGATGGTCTCGTCGTAGAGGATGACGCCGGAAATGTGCTTCATGCCTTCCGCACAGCCGAACAGCAACTCGCGGTAATCTCGGCGATTGTCCTCGGTGCATTCGACGCCGATGGCGTCGAAGCGCTTCTTGATGGTGCCGGTGGATTCGTCGGCCGCCAGGATGCCCTTGCCCGGCGCGACCATGGCTTTGGCGACTTTGTTCAGTTCGTCGAGATTCATGGGTCCCTCTCCATCATTCCAGCGCGGCATCATCGTCCGGCAGACGGACGATCCAGCATCCCTCATTTCAGACCCGCCATCGTGGCGGTTGCTGGACGCCCCGCACGCGGGGGCTGACAGCCGAAACTAATTGGCCCGCAACACCTCGACCCCCGGCAGCGGCTTGCCTTCCAGCCATTCCAGGAAGGCCCCGCCGGCGGTCGAGACGTAAGTGAAACGGTTGGCGACATTGGCGGTGTTGAGCGCGGCAACCGTATCGCCGCCGCCCGCCACCGTGACCAGCTTGCCGGCATCGGTGAGCTCGGCGGCTGCTTCCGCGACCTCGATCGTGCCATTGTCGAACGGTTCGATCTCGAAGGCGCCGAACGGACCGTTCCACACCAGCGTCTTGGCGCGCGCCAGCACGGAAACCGCCTGCTCGATGCTGCGCGGACCGATGTCGAGGATCATGTCGTCGGCGCCGACCTTGTCGACCTCGACCACGCGCGAGGGCGCGCGCGCCTTCAATTCCGGCGCCACCACCACATCGACCGGCAGCACGATCTCGCGCTTTTCGGCCTTGGCCTTGTCCATGATCTCGCGCGCGGTCGCCACCAGGTCCTTTTCGACCAGCGACTTGCCGACCGGCTTGCCGAGCGCAAGCAAAAAAGTGTTGGCCATGGCGCCGCCGATGATCAGCGCATCTACCTTCTGCAAGAGGTTCGAGAGCAGATCGAGCTTGGTGGAGATCTTGGCGCCGCCGACAATCGCCGCCAGCGGACGCTCGGGTTTCTCCAGCGCCTTTTCCAGCGCGTTGAGCTCTTCCTGCATGGTGCGGCCGGCATAAGCCGGCAGCACGTGGCCGAGCCCTTCGGTGGATGCATGCGCGCGGTGGGCGGTGGAGAAGGCGTCGTTGACCCAGAGATCGCCGAGCTTGGCGAGCTCGGCGACGAAGTCGGGATCGTTCTTCTCCTCGCCCGGATAGAAGCGGGTGTTTTCCAGACAGACGATGTCGCCGGGATGCATGGCGGCAACCGCGCGCTGCGCCGTTTCGCCGATGCAGTCGTCGACGAACCTCACCGGCCGCTTGATGACGTGGGAGACTTCGGCCGCGACCGCCTTGAGCGAGTATTTGGGATCGCGCTTGCCCTTCGGCCGGCCGAAATGGGAAAGCAGGATCACCTTGCCGCCGGCGTCGGCGATCTCGGTGATGGCGTGCGCCGCGCGTTCGATGCGCGTGGCGTCGGTGACCATGCCGTTTTCAACCGGCACGTTGAGGTCGACGCGCAGCAGCACGCGCTTGCCCTTGACGTCGACGTGGTCGAGGGTCCGGAAGGTTTCCATGAAGCGTTCACCCCGCCCCCTCATCCCTCGAGACGCCTCGCTGACGCTCGGCTCCTCAGGATGAGGGCTGATGCTTCGATCCTCATCCTGAGGAGGCGGTGACGCCGCCGTCTCGAAGGATGAGGCCTATGGCTTCTTAAATCAGTTTCCCCATCGCCACGGCGGTGTCGGCCATGCGGTTGGAGAAGCCCCATTCGTTATCGTACCACGACATCACACGCACCAGCGTGCCGTTCATGACCTTGGTCTGGTCCATGTGGAACGTGGACGAGTGCGGGTCGTGGTTGAAGTCGATCGAGACGTTATGGTGGTTGGTGTAGTTGAGGATGCCCTTGAGCTGCTGTTCGGCGGCGCGCTTCATCGCCTCGTTGATCTCTTCCTTGGTGGTCGCCTTCTTGGCAACGATCTTGAGATCGATCACCGAAACGTTGGGCGTCGGCACGCGGATCGCGACGCCGTCGAGCTTGCCCTTGAGCTCCGGCAGCACCAGACCGATCGCCTTGGCGGCGCCGGTCGAGGTCGGGATCATCGACATCGCCGCCGCGCGCCCGCGGTAAAGGTCCTTGTGCATGGTGTCGAGCGTCGGCTGGTCGCCGGTGTAGGCATGGATGGTGGTCATGAAGCCGGTCTCGATGCCGACCGTGTCATTGAGCACCTTAGCGACCGGCGCCAGGCAGTTGGTCGTGCACGAGCCGTTGGAGACCACCATGTGGTCCTTGGTCAGCGTGTCGTGGTTGACGCCGAAGACGATGGTCGCGTCGGCGCCGTCGGCCGGGGCCGAGACAAGGACGCGCTTGGCGCCGGCGGTGAGATGGGCCGACGCCTTCTCCTTGGCGGTGAAGAGGCCGGTGCATTCCAGCGCGATATCGACGCCGAGGTCCTTCCACGGCAGCTTGGTGGGGTCGCGCTCGGCGCACACCTTGATGCTGCCGCCACCGACGCTGATGGTGTCGCCCTTGACCGTGACCTCGTGCGGGAAGCGGCCGTGCACCGAGTCGAAGCGCAGCAGGTGGGCGTTGGTTTCGACCGGCCCGAGGTCGTTGAGGGCGACAACCTCGATGTCCTTGCGGCCGCCCTCGACGATAGCGCGCAGGATATTGCGGCCGATGCGGCCGAATCCGTTGATGGCGACTCGAACTGTCATCTTCGTTCCTACTCCCGGCTTTCTATCCGCTGTCAGACCTCGTTTCCGAGGCCTTCAGTAACCCCCCCGCCGACATATCCTACGGCACATTCCGGAATATTGCGGTTCGTGCGCCGCCGCACCTGCTGAATCGCCCGCTTTTGCGGGCGATGAGTTGAGGTGGATCAATTCTTTCCGAGCCTGCGCAACGCCGTGTCCGCGACCGCATCTGATGTAATGCCGAAATGCTTGTAGAGTTCCTTGTAGGGCGCGCTGGCGCCGAAAGATGACATGCCGATGAAGGCGCCGTCGCTGCCGATGAGCGCGTCCCAGCCCTGGCGCACCGCGGCCTCCACGCCGATCTTGACCTTGGCGTCGCCGATCACCGCCTTGCGCGCGGCCTCCGGCGCCTCGGCCAGCAATTCGAAGCAGGGCACCGAGACAACACGCGCTGCGACGCCCTTGGCGGCAAGCAGCTCCTGCGCCTCGACCGCGATCGGGACTTCCGAGCCGGTGGCGAAGATGGAAACTTCGGCCTTGCCGTCGGCCGGCGAAATCTCATAGGCGCCGGCGGCGCAGCGGTTGGTCTCGAGGAAATCCTTCGACAACTGCGGCAGGTTCTGCCGCGTCAGCGCCAAGACGCTCGGCCGCTTATCGTTCTGCAGCGCAAGCTGCCAGCACTCGACGGTCTCCACCGCGTCGGCCGGGCGGAACACCAGCAGATTGGGCATGGCGCGCAGCGCGGCCAGATGCTCGACCGGCTGATGGGTCGGCCCGTCCTCGCCGAGGCCGATGGAGTCGTGCGTCATCACATGGATGACGCGCTTGCCCATCAGCGCCGCCAGCCGGATCGCCGGGCGGCAGTAATCGGAGAACACCAGGAACGTGCCGGAATAGGGGATGATGCCGCCGTGCAGCGCCATCCCGTTCATGGCCGCGGCCATGCCGTGCTCGCGAATGCCGTAATGGATGAAGCGGCCGGAGAAGTCCGACGCATTCATCGCCTGCATCGATTTGGTGCGCGTGTTGTTGGAGCCGGTGAGATCGGCCGAGCCACCGACCATTTCCGGCAGCGCCGGCACCAGCGTTTCCAGCGCGAACTCGGACGCGCTGCGGCTGGCGATGTCCTTCGGGGTTGCCGCCAGGCTCTCCTTCACCGCGCGTACGGCGGCATCGAGCGCCTGCGCCGACAGTTCGCCTTTCGCGCGCCGCTCGAACTCGGCGCGTTGCTTGGCATCGAGCGCGGCGAGGCGCTTGTTCCAGTCGGCATGCGTGCTCTTGCGAGCGCTCGCCGGCCGTGCGCCAGGCGCTCAAGATGTCGGCGGGAATTTCGAACGGCGGAGAAGTCCAGCCGAGCGCCTCGCGCGCGCCCTTGATCTCGTCCGCGCCCAGCGCCGAGCCGTGCGACGACGATTTGCCGGCCTTGGTCGGCGCGCCGTAGCCGATGGTGGTCTTGCAGGCGATCATCACCGGCTTGTCGGACTTCTGCGCCTGTTCCAGCGCGGCGGCGATGGCCTTGGGATCGTGCCCGTCGATGCGCAAGGCCTTCCAGCCGCAGGCCTCGAAGCGCTTCACCTGATCGACCGAGTCGGAAAGCGACAGCGCGCCGTCGATGGAAATGCCGTTGTCGTCGAACAACACGATCAGCTTGTTGAGCTTCAGGTGCCCGGCAAGCGCGATGGCTTCCTGGCTGATGCCTTCCATCAAATCGCCGTCGGAGCAGATCACATAGGTCTTGTGATCGACGACGCTGTCGCCGTAGACGGCGGCCACGTGGCGCTCGGCGATCGCCATGCCGACCGCGGTGGCAAGGCCCTGGCCGAGCGGACCGGTGGTGGTCTCGACGCCCGGGGTGTGGCCGTATTCGGGATGGCCCGGCGTCTTGGAGCCGAGCTGGCGGAAGCGCTCGATCTCCTGAATCGTCATGCCGGCATAGCCGGTGAGATAGAGCAGGGCATAGAGCAGCATCGAGCCGTGGCCGGCCGACAGCACGAAGCGGTCGCGGTCGGGCCAGGCCGGATCGGCCGGATCAAATTTCAGGAAGCGCGTGAACAGCACGGTCGCCACATCGGCGGTGCCCATGGGCATGCCCGGATGGCCGGACTTGGCCTTTTCGACCGCGTCCATGGCGAGCGCGCGGATGGCGTTGGCCATGCGGTCATGGGCGACGGTCGGCGCCGCAGCCGTCTGATCGCGGTGCTCAGCGGGCGCCACGGCGGCTGTCGACGAAGCGGGAGCTGTCATGAAAACGGCCTGTTTTCGCTAGTATCTCGAATCCGCAGTTCGTCGGCTTGTCCGGCTTGCCCCGTACGACCTTCGGATTCGAAAGGACACTAGCAACTCTATGACTCCAGTGCGGTTTTGGATTTGAAATTCGTTTGAGAACCCGCCGCAAACAATGGAACGAACTTCAAATCCACCGCACTGGCGGCTGGATAAGCATGTGCCGGTTGGGAGTCAATGTGACGCCTTGGTTGCTCTTGCACCATGCACAGGGGGCCGAAAACAGCGGTTCATATCCTGCCGGCAAGCGTTGACGCCGGCGTCGTGCAGCACGTAAGCTTCTTCGGCTAACCGGTTGCCGGCGCAAGATTTTTTGGTACGCAAGTTCCGACGCGGACAACGGGCATGACCTATCAGGGCGAAATACCGGTCGAGGAGAGCGCAGTCGATGCCGCGGTCAAGCGTCTGGCGCTGGCGCTCGATGCGCTCGACGCCGCGGTGGAGCGCCGCCACGAGGCCGACCGCAGCGAGGAGACGCTCGCGGCCCAGGTGCAGTCGATGGGGCTTGATCGCGCCCGCTTGGCCGCCGCGCTCGACGGCGAGGTCGCGCGCGCGCGACGGCTGGAGGAGACCAATCGCGAAGTCGCGCAGCGGCTGGACACGGCCATGGCCTCGATCCAGTCGGTGCTCGACGCGCATGAATAACGCGTGACCCCGAACGGTGGGGCAAGGCGCAAACAAGGGGCAGTGATGGCCGAGGTCACCACCAGCATTGCCGGCCGCCAATTCCGCCTGGCCTGCGAGGACGGGCAGGAAGACCATTTGCTTGTGCTCGCCAAGGACGTCGACGCCCGCATCTCCGAGCTCCGCCAGCGCTTCGGGGAGATCGGCGACACCCGGCTGACGGTCATGGCGACGCTGATGGTGGCGGACGATCTGAGCGAAGCGAGAGCGCAGATCCGCCGGCTGGAAGAGGAGATCGGCGCGCTGCAGGACGCGCGCGTGGTTTCCTCCGACCGCGCCAAGGCGGCCTCTTCCGCGGTGGTCGGCGCCTTCAACTCGGCCGCCGAGCGCATCGAAAGCATCACCAAGAAGCTCAATGAGACGCTCGGCGACAGCGTGGCGATCGGGTGAGGCACGCTTCACCTCTCCCCGGCGCGCCTCTGCTGTCGTCCCCGCGCAGGCGGGGACCCGGTAACCCCGGTGCCGCGCATTGACCGGGAGCGTTGTGGTTACCGGATCGCCCGCTTTCGCGGGCGATGATGTCCTGTGGTGGCGCTTCTCCCCGACACCCACTACATTGCCCCCGCGGGGCTGCGAGGCGCGACGGAGATAAATTCCCCGGGGCCTTACGATCCCAACGGGAGCTGTCCCTGACCGGGCTCGTGGGTCCGGACATATGGCGCCCACCTACTTATGTAGGTTCCCGGGATCACGCTCTGACGGCCGTTGCGGCTCCGCACTCTTGTCCGTTTTGCACAGAGTCGTCATGGCCGGGCTTGTCACCGCAGGTCGGCTCTACCCGACCAGCGGCATTCAATAATATTTTGCGCAAACTCGGGGAGGCCTGGGTTGCGCTTGCCGCCCACGTCTTGTCTGTTGCGGGTGAGAAAGACGTGGATGCCCGGCACAAGGTTCATGTTCGCGCCGGCCGAGTGATGGACCCGAGTGCCGGCCATGACGATTGAGACGTCCGACGCAACTGAGATTCAAGACGCGAAAGTCAAAATTCGCAGCGAAGCCCTTGCGCGCCGCGATGCCATGCCGGCCGAGGAGCGCGCGGCGGCGGCGGAGCGTATCGCTGGCCGCGCGTTTCCCGTCGCGCTCAAGCCGGGCATGATTGTCGCGGGCTTCATGCCGTTGAAGAGCGAAATCAGTCCGCTGCCGCTGATGCGCAAGCTTGCCGACGCGGGTATGAAGCTCGCGTTGCCGGCGATTAAAGGCCGCGGCCATGCGCTCATCATGCGCGCTTACGCTTTCGGTGACGAACTCGCGCGTGGGCAGTGGGGCATCCGCGAGCCGAAGCCCGAGGCGCCCGAAGTCGCGCCCGATGTCCTCATCGTACCGCTCGCCGCCTTCGACCGCGTGGGCAACCGCATCGGCTACGGCGCCGGCTATTACGATATGACCATCAATGCCCTGCGCGCGACGAAGAAGGTCACCGCCGTCGGCCTCGCCTTCGCCGCCCAGGAATTCCCCCAGGTGCCCGCAACCCCCCACGACGCGCGGCTCGAACTCGTGCTAACGGAGCGCGGGGTTCTCGATTTGCGCGAGTAACGATAGGCATGCGGATTCTCTTTGTCGGCGATGTGGTGGGGCGCAGCGGGCGGCAGGCGGTGGTCGAGCGGCTGCCCGGTCTGGTCTCGAAGTGGAAGCTCGATCTGGTGGTGGTCAACGGCGAGAACGCCGCCGGCGGCTTCGGCATCACCGAGACGATCTATAACGACTTCATCGACGCCGGCGCCGACGCCGTCACGCTCGGCAACCATTCCTGGGATCAGCGCGAGGCGCTGGTGTTCATCGAGCGCGCGCCGCGCCTGATCCGCCCGCTCAATTATCCCGCCGGCACGCCCGGCCGCGGCGCGGCGCTGATCGACACCAAGAACGGCGAGCATGCGCTCGTCATCAACGCCATGGGCCGCGTCTTCATGGACGCGCTGGACGATCCCTTCGCGGCCATCGAGCGCGAGCTCGGCGCCTGCCCGCTGCGGACCGGCGCCGACGCCATCGTGATCGACTTCCACGGCGAGGCCTCGAGCGAGAAACAGGCCATGGGCTATTTCTGCGACGGCCGCGCCAGCCTGGTCGTCGGCACGCATACCCACGTGCCCACCGCCGACCAGCGCATCATGCCGGGGCGCACCGCCTTCATCACCGACGTCGGCATGACCGGCGATTTCGATTCGGTGATCGGTATGAAGAAGGACGAGCCGGTCAGCCGCTTCCTGCGCAAAATCCCGAGCGCCAAATTCGAGCCGGCGAACGGGCCGGCCACCCTGTGCGCGGTGGCGATGGAGACCGACGACAAGGGCCTTGCCGCCAAGGTCGCCGCGGTGCGGCTCGGCGGCACGCTGGACGAGGCGCGGCCTGCGTTCTGGGAATGACAGCGCAGTTTCTTTTCCCGCCGTTCCGCCGTATATAGCCGCCCAATTCAACCTCATTCGAACGATCAAGACCTGCTCATGGCCGGCCATTCCCAATTCAAGAACATCATGCACAAGAAGGGGCGTGCCGATAAGGCGCGCGCCAAGCTGTTTTCCAAGCTCGCCCGCGAGATCACCGTGGCGGCCAAGCTCGGCATGCCCGACCCGGCGTTCAACCCGCGCCTGCGCGCGGCGATCCTGGCGGCCCGCGCCGAGAATGTGCCGAAGGACAATATCGAGCGCGCCATCAAGAAATCGCAGGGCGGCGACACCGAGAACTACGACGAGATCCGCTACGAGGGCTATGCGCCCGGCGGCGTGGCGGTAATCGTGGAAGCGCTCACCGACAACCGCAACCGCACCGCCGGCGAGGTGCGCTCGATCTTCACCAAGTCGGGCGGCAACCTGGCCGAGACCGGCGCGGTGTCGTTCATGTTCGATCACGTCGGCGTGGTCGAATACGACGCCGACAAGGCGAGCGGCGACGCCATGCTGGAAGCGGCCATCGAAGCCGGCGCCGAGGACGTCATCTCCGACGACAGCGCGCACCAGATTTTCACACAGCCCGACGATCTCGGCGAGGTGACCAAGGCGCTGGAAGCCAAGTTCGGCGAGCCGCGCAAGTCGGCGCTCACCTGGAAGCCGCAGAACTCCATCGCCGTCGACGACGATGCGGGCGAGAAGATCCTCAAGATGATCGACGCCCTCGACGATAACGAGGACGTGCAGAACGTCTACGCCAACTTCGAAGTCTCCGACGCGCTGATGCAGAAGATGAGCGCCTAACCGGGGCGGCACGCGCTTAGCGTCACCGCCGTCAGTGCAGGATCTTGTCGAACACCGGCATGCTGGCGAGGGCGGCCAGCGTCACGATCGCATAGGCGATGCGGCGGTAGAATCGGTCGGACGACCTGCGGAACAGCCGCGCGCCTACCACCAGCGCCAAGATATAGAACGGCCCTAGCAGAACCGCGAGCGCTATCGCCTGGGCGGTCATCACCCCATGCCAAGTGTAGCCGCCGAGCAGCACCAGATCGAGCAGGACAAGGAACACCAACAGGTTGGCGCGGATGGTGCGCGCTTCATCGGGGCTGCCCAGCCAATAGAGGATGAGCGGCGGCCCGCCGATCTGCGCGGCACCGCCGCAAATGCCCGACAGCGCGCCGACGCCCAGCGCCGCGGGCGTGCTCTGCTTCCACGGATAGCGCCATCCGGTCGCCAGCAGAGCGACGAAGATCAGAATGGAGATCGCGATGGTCCAGCGCAGGACCGCCGGATCGGTCATATCGAGCAGCGCGATGCCGAGTGGCGCGGTGGCAACCGCGGCGACGGCGGCGGGCAACACCTCGCGCCAGTGGCATTGTCGGAAAACGCGGACCGCCAAGGGCGCGGCGCACACGAGATCCACCAGCGTGAGAGAGGCGACTGACGCGCGCGGATCGTAGAGCGCGGCGATCAACGGCACATAAATCAGCGCCGAGCCGAAGCCGGAGAAGCCGCGCACCCCGGCGGCGATCACCGTCACCAGAGCGGCGGCGACGAAGCCGCTGTGGTAGAGCACGGCGGCGAAGACGGTACTGTCGGGAAGTTCGATCACTGAGGCACCCAGCTGAGCCGACGTGCTTAGCAGGGCCCTGCCGGACGGGCGAGGCCAGTTTCCCATCGTTTGGTAACGCGCGCCCTAGGCGGGGCTGCCCCGCGGGGCTATCAACGGGGCCATGGGCCGCCATCCGATTCGTATCCTCGGCATCGATCCCGGGCTCCGCCGCACCGGCTGGGGCCTGATCGAGAGCGACGGCAACCGCCTGATCTATGTCGCCTGCGGGTCGGTCGCGACCAGCGATCGGGCTTCTTTGGGAAGCCGGCTGGTAACGATCCACGAGGGGCTTACCCGGGTGATCGAGAGCTTTGCCCCGCAAGAGGCGGCGGTCGAGCAGACGTTTGTCAATACCAACGCGGCGGCGACGCTGAAACTCGGCCAGGCGCGCGGCATCGCCATGCTGGTACCGGCACAATGCGGGCTGACCGTCGCCGAATATGCGCCCAATTTAGTCAAGAAAACTATCGTTGGTGCGGGCCACGGCGAGAAGGCGCAGATCCGCATGATGATCGGCGTGCTGCTGCCCAAGGCCGAGCCGCAATCGGAGGATGCCGCCGACGCGCTGGCGATTGCCGTCTGCCACGCGCACCACCGGCAGAGCGTGATGATGAAGGTCGCCGCGCGATGATCGGCGAGTTTTCCAATTCTGTCATTCCGGGACGGCCCGAAGGGCCGGGCCCGGAATCCAGGGCGAAATCGAAACGCCTTTGTCGTGGCCCCTGGATTCCGGGTTCGCTCGCTACGCTCGCGCTCCGGAATGACGACGTTCGGTGTACGCGATGATCGGCAAGCTCAAAGGCATCGTCAACTCCTACGGCGAGGATTACGTCATCCTCGACGTCAATGGCGTCGGCTATCAGGTGCATTGCCCGGCGCGCGTGATGCAATCGTTGCCGGCGCCAGGCGAGCCCGCCACGCTCTCGATCGAGACCTATGTGCGTGAGGACCAGATCAGGCTGTTCGGCTTCGCCACCGACACCGAGCGCGAATGGTTCCGCCTGCTGCAGACGGTGCAGGGCGTGGGCGCGCGGGTGGCGCTGTCGGTGCTCGGCACGCTGAAGCCGTCGGAGCTCGCTTCGGCCATCGCCCTGCGCGACAAGGCGAGCGTTGCGCGTTCGCCCGGCGTCGGCAACAAGGTGGCCGAGCGCATCGTGTCGGAGCTGAAGGACAAGGCGCCGGCCTTCGCCAGCGTCGATCCGGCGGTGGTGCATCTTGCCGGCGCGCTGGACGAGAAGAGTGCGCCCAAGCCGGTGGCAGACGCGGTTTCGGCGCTGGTCAATCTCGGCTATGGCCAGCCGCAGGCGGCCGCCGCCATCGCCGCGGCCGCGCGCAACGCGGGCGAGGGCGCCGACACGGCGACGTTGATCAGGCAAGGCTTGAAGGAACTTGCCAAGTGAACTGGCCGCACCCGTCTCAATACGTCGAGGAACCGCCGCGGCGGAACCAACCAGGCTATCGGGTGCTTGTGACAGGTGTTTTTTTCGCCTTCGTCGGACCGCTCGTCACTTTGTTTTGTTTGGCTGGTTTGATTGCCGCCGGCGCGATCTCCAATCATTTCAGCGGGACCGGGCACGGACTCGTGCATGATCTCACGCAGGCGGCCAAATTCGCTCTGGTGGGTATCCCGTTTGCTTATATGTTCGGTTTAATACCGGCCTTCGTTGCTGGCGTTTTTGTTGGTTCTCTGCGACTCGTTGTAAACCCCGTCCCATGGTACGACGCGCTCGTCATCGGTCTTTTCGTCGGTGCTGCTTTTGCTTTCATTTACCGGCACGATTTTATTCTTGGTGGCCCGTCTGGTCGGATAGCGGACTACGTCTTGAATGCCCTTTTTTGTGTTGTTCCGACCATGATCTGCTGGGCTATGGTCAGGAATTGGTTCGTGGAAAAGACGACGCCACGCGGAAAGCGGGACCTTAAAGAACCCGCAAAATGACGGATTCGATCTGGCCATGAAGCTGACTGCGAAGGACAAGGAACTGATCACCGCCGCTACCGCGGCGATCAAGTCGCGCTATCGCAACGACTGGCAGGAGGTCGGCGCGGCGCTGCGCACGCGCGACGGCCGCGTGGTGACCGGCGTCAACCTCGACGCCTATGTCGGCCGCGGCGCGGTCTGCGCGGAAGCCGTCGCCATCGGGCGCGCGCTCACCGAAAAGGGCGACAAGGGCATCGAGACCATCGTCGCCGTGCGCCATCCCAAGCCCGGCGAGCCGGGCGACATCGCGGTGGTCAGCCCCTGCGGCACCTGCCGTGAATTGATCCACGACTACGACGCCAAGGCACGCGTGATCGTGCCGAATGGCGCCGAGCCGACCATCACGACCATTGGGGAACTGCTGCCGAACAAATATCGGCGGGGCATGACATGAGCGGCCATTCGTTCGTGGCGCCGCCATACACGATGCCGCAAGTGCGGCGCTGATCCAACCGGGGCCGGGGCAATTCGGGAGGTCATAGTCATGGGCTCGACCGATCACTCGCCGATGTCGCGCCTTGCAACGCGCCGGGCGCTGGCCGTGATTATTGCAGTCGGGCTCGGGCCGCTGGTCGCCGGCCTGATCGTCTTCGTCTACGCGCTCGGCATGGTGTTCTTCGCGTTCGACAACCCACCGCAGACGGTAGGCGTGGCCCTCACCAAGGCCGCAGAGTTGTTCGGCATATCGATCATCGGGGCCTATAGCATCGGCGGCATCGTCGCGCTGATTGCCGGCCTGCTGATCGCGCTGTGGATGAAGTGGAGCCCGCCGCGTCTCAGCATCGTGCTGGCGGCGGTGGCGGTCGCGATCGTGGCCAAGTTCGCGGTGACCGAGCCGCGCGCCGTGTTGTTGGCGATAGTCACGCTCCCGTATGGCCGGCTGCCGATCGCGCTGGCGCTCGGGCTTCTCGCCGCCACCATTTGCTGGTTCATGATGCGGCGCTTCGTGAGGCCGCAATGAGCACCACGCCGCGCCGCCTGGTGACGCCGGAGACCCGCGAGGAAGATGCGGACGCCTCGTTGCGTCCGCAGCGGCTCGCCGACTTCATCGGCCAGGAGCAGGCGCGCGCCAATCTTTCCGTCTTCATCGAGGCCGCGCGCGCGCGTAAAGAGGCGCTCGACCACGTGCTGTTCGTCGGCCCGCCGGGCCTTGGCAAGACCACGCTGGCGCAGATCGTCGCGCGCGAGTTGGGCGTCAATTTCCGCTCGACCTCCGGCCCGGTGATCGCCAAGGCCGGCGATCTCGCCGCACTGCTCACCAATCTCGAGCCGCGCGACGTCTTGTTCATCGACGAGATCCACCGCCTCAATCCGACGGTGGAGGAAATCCTCTATCCGGCGATGGAGGACTTCCAGCTCGATCTCATCATCGGCGAGGGACCGGCGGCGCGTTCGGTGAAGATCGATCTCGCGCCCTTCACGCTGGTCGGCGCCACGACGCGCGCGGGCCTCTTGACCAATCCGTTGCGCGACCGCTTCGGCATTCCGGTGCGGCTCAATTTCTACACCGAGGCCGAGCTCGAGCAGATCGTCAACCGCGGCGCCCGCGTGCTCGGATTGCCGATGACCGCCGACGGCGCCAACGAGATCGCGCGGCGCGCGCGCGGCACGCCGCGCATCGCCGGACGGCTGTTGCGGCGCGTGCGCGACTTCGCGCATGTGCAGGGCGCCAAGTCGGTCGACCGCAAGGTCGCCGACCGTGCGCTGTCGGCGCTCGAGGTCGACGCCGCCGGCCTCGACGCCATGGACAGGCGCTATCTCACGACCATCGCTTTGAACTACGGCGGTGGTCCGGTCGGCGTCGACACGATGGCGGCGGCGCTGTCGGAGCCGCGCGATGCCATCGAAGACATCATCGAGCCGTTCCTGATCCAGAAGGGCTTCGTGCAGCGCACCCCGCGCGGACGCCTGCTCACCGGCGCCGCCTTCAAGCATCTCGGCCTGGCGGAGCCGGCGCGTGACGCCAGCCAGTTCGGGCTGTTCGGGGAGGGGGAGGATAACTAGATTTAACGGATATTCTTTCACGTGTTAGGATGACGCCATGAAAACGACGACCGAAAAAGCGGCGGAAGCGTTGGAGCTCTTGCCCGAAGAGATGCGGGAGCCGGCGGTCGCGTACCTGTTGGAGCAGGCCGAAAAGTTTAAGGTTCTGAAAAGCGAAGTCGAAAAAGGCGTTGCCTCCGCCGATGCAGGCCGCGTCCGTGAGTGGGACTTTGCTGGTTTTCTCCGTCGCGCTGGCCTTTCCGACGTTGATTATAAGGTCGGATGAGGGTTCTCCTTACCGAGGACGCTGACGCTGATTTGCTGCAAATTCACACTTATATTGCCGAACGAAATCCTGCCGCAGCCGTCTCACTGGCTCATGAGTTCGAGCAGAAGTTCGTGAGCCCGTCACGGTTTCCCTTCATTGGCCGAGAACGCTCCAGTCTTTCGAAGGGCGTTCGCGGCGTTGTTGCTGGAGACTATGTCATCTTCTATCGAATAGAATCTGATCGTGTAACAATCATGCGAATTCGCAGAGACATCGATGCGGAATTTCAACAGTGACGAGCGCTAACTCCCTCGACGGTGAAATCCGCAACGGCCGGCACTATCAGCAAGTGCGCGTCTATTACGAGGACACCGATTTCTCCGGCATCGTCTATCACGCGAGCTACCTGCGCTTCATGGAGCGCGGGCGCACCAATTACCTGCGCCTGATCGGCGCCGACCATCGCGCGCTGTTCGAGCAGGCGGAGAAGGAAGCGCCCGGCTTCGCCTTCGTCGTGCGCCACATGGACATCGACTTCAGGAAGCCGGCGGTGATGGACGACGTGCTCACCATCGTCACGACGCCGGAAGAAGTGAAGGGCGCTTCCGTCATGCTGCACCAACAGGTGATGCGCGGCGACGAGTTGCTGGTCGAGGCGCACGTGCAGGTCGCCTTCATCTCGGGCGGCCGCGCGCGGCCGATCCCCAAGCCCTTGCGCGCCGCCATGAAGGCCGACCAGGAATCGGGCGGCGCCGGCTGAGCCCGCGTGCTAGCATTGCCGGGATCATGGATAGCCGCAACTTCACCCTCTTCGACACGGCCATCGGCGTCTGCGGCATCGTCTGGAGCGCGCGCGGCATCTGCGGCGTGCAGCTTCCGGAAGCCGATGCCGCCGCCACGCGCGCGCGCATCGCTTGGCGCTTCCCCGACGCGCGCGAGGCCGCGCACGCCGGTCGCGATCAAGAATGCGATCGCGGATATCGTCGCCCTGCTGTCCGGCGAGCCACGCGACCTCTCGCATATCGTCATCGACGACACGGACATCTCCGACTTCAACCGCAAGGTCTACAAGATCGCCCGCGCCATCCCGCCCGGCCAGACACTGACCTATGGCGAGGTCGCCGAAAAACTCGGCGATAAATCATTGGCGCGCGCGGTCGGCCAAGCGATGGGGCAGAACCCGTGTCCGATCGTGATGCCGTGCCATCGCGTATTGGCGGCCAGCGGCAAAAGCGGCGGCTTTTCCGCGCCGGGCGGCGTCATCACCAAGCTGCGCCTGCTCACCATCGAAGGGGCTGAGCCGAACGGCCCCACGCTTTTCGACCATTTACCGCTGGCCGCATCGCCCCGCCGCGCCTGAGCCGCCGCAATCGACGCCGCCCCCGGACTCATGTAAATGCCCTTAACATGAGGCATTTGACATGACTTGCGCACCATGACCTGGGGAAAGCGCGGCCCGGGCCCGCGCGGCTATCATCACGGCAACCTGAAGGAAGCCCTGGTGCGCGCCGCGCTCGAGCTCATCGCGGAGAAAGGTCCGGCCGGCTTCACCTTCGCCGATGCCGCGCGCTGGGCCGGCGTCAGCCCGGCCGCGCCCTATCGTCATTACCGCGACCGCGACGCGCTGCTCGCCGACGTCGCCAAGCGCGGTTTCGATGAATTCGCCACCGCGCTGGCGAAGGCCTGGGACGATGGCCGCCCCGACCTGATGACCGCCTTCGACCGGCTCGGTAAAGCCTATCTCGATTTCGCCAAGCGCGAGCCCGCCTATTACTCTGCCATGTTCGAGGCTGGCGTACCGGTCGATGCCGATCCCGAATTGCGCGACGTCGGCGATCGCGCCTTTGGCGTGCTGCGCGCGGCGGCGGAAAAGCTGGTGGCGCAGATGCCGGCCAAGGGCCGGCCGCCGGCGCTGATGGTGGCGTTGCACATCTGGTCGATGACCCACGGCATCGCATCGCTGTTCGGCCGTGGCGACGCCGCGCGGCGCGCGCTGCCGATGCCGCCGGAGGAACTCCTGGAGGCGGCGGTCCTGATTTATCTGCGGGGCTTGGGGATTGCGACGGGATCGCCGGCAGGCGAGTGAGAGCGTGTTACGCGTGAGCGTTTGTTCCAGAAGGGTTGAAGCATTCTCCGCTCATTCCCGTCCCCGCCTTCGCGGGGACGAGCGGGTTTTGCCGATTCAAAACAAACGGATCAGGCGCTGAGCACGGCTTTCACGGTCTCGGCAAGCGGCGTCGTTGGGCGACCGATCAACTTTGACAAGGTCTTGCTGTCGTCGAACAAAGCGCCCGTTGAAATCGGCGTTTCCCAACCGGCGATCATCTTGGCGAAAGCCTCCGGCATGCCGTGGCTTGCCAGCGCATTGGCGTAATCGGCGACGCTGAGGTTTTTGAAGGGAATGGTCTTGCCGGTCTGGCGCGAGATTTCGGCGGCGAGGTCGGCGAGCGTGAGTGGCGTATCGGCGGCCAGTTCATAGGTCTTGCCGTCATGGCCGGGCGTGGTGAGGACGGCGACAGCCGCCGCCGCGTAATCCGCGCGCGCGGTTGCCGAGATCTTGCCGTCAGCGGCGGCGCCGATCAGCGCACCGCCCGCGACCGCGCCGCCGATACCCGGCGCGTAGTTCTCGGTGTACCAGCCGTTGCGCAGGAAGACGTACGGAATGCCGGAGGCCTTGATCGCGGCTTCGGTGGCGCGGTGCTCGACGGCGAGATCGATCGCCGACTTATCGGCGTGGAGGATGCTCGTATAGACGATACGTTTCACGTTCGCCTTCTTGGCGGCGTCGATGATCGCCTTGTGCTGCGCTTCGCGTTGGCCGACTTCGCTCGACGAGATCAGCAGCAAGGTGTCGATGCCGGGCAGGGCGGCGGCAAGCGTTGCGGGCTTGGCGTAGTCGGCTTCGCGCACGGCAACGCCGAGGTCGGCGGCTTTGGCGGGATTGCGGACAAGGGCGACGATGTCGCCCGCCGGGACCTTGCTTTTGAGCTGGTCGACGACCAGGCGGCCGAGTTGGCCGGTGGCGCCTGTGATTCCGAACGTCATGGAAGTTTCTCCTCAGTTGGGCTGTCGATGACATCCACTTAAGGCGATTGATTACTATTAGTAAGTACCTACATTTATGTTAGTATTAATTTGGTTGGCTGCCGTACCAGGAAAAGGAAAAGCCTGATGACTCAATCGATTGGCAATGACCGCCAAGGTGTGCCGCTCTCGGTGCTGCTCGGGCGGGGAGATTTGTTGAGCACGGCCTGCCCGTCGCGGGAGGTGCTCAAGCATCTCACCAGCCGTTGGGGCGTGCTGGTGCTGATCGTGCTGGAGAATCGTACGCACCGCTTCAGCGAGCTGCGACGCGCGGTCGGTGGCGTCAGCGAGCGAATGCTGGCGCAGACGCTGCAATGGCTCGAAGCCGACGGGATGGTTCAGCGAGTCGCCTATCAGGTGGTGCCGCCGCACGTCGAATATAGCCTGACGCCGTTGGGCCAAGAGGCGGCCGCGAAGGTGCGGGCGCTGGCCGATTGGGTCGAGGTGAACATGCCGCGTATCGGCGCCTATTGGGCGCAAGCCTCGGCCGCGCGCGAAGCCGGCAATGTGCTGGACGACACAGCTGGCGCGAATGCGCGGTGAAGCGCCGCACCCCTCGAAAAGGCCCCCGCGCTGATTAAGTCAGAGAAACGGGATGTGAAGGGTATTGACATCTCACCGTGCCGCCCTTACTCATGTAAATGTTATTTACATTCACGCGAGGCTTACAATGCCTATCACCGCGAAGATTGACGAATTCGGCAAGCCCGCCTGGATCGTGCTGGTTGTCCTCGGGTTCATCGCCTGGTGGCCGATCGGCCTTGCCATCCTGGCCTTCACCATATGGAGCGGACGAATGGGATGCGGATATCACTACGCCGGTCGTGGCTATGACCGCTGGCAGCACAAGATGGACCGCTTGCAGCAAAAGATGGATTGGATGCGGTCGCGGATGAGCGGCAATCCGTCGGGTGGCAATCCGTCGGACGGTAACTCTTGGGGCGGTAACCGGTGGCGCAACCCGCCGCCGAGCGGCAACCGCGCCTTCGACGAATACCGCATGGAGACCCTGCGCCGGCTGGAAGAAGAGCAGAGCGAGTTCCGCGGCTTCCTTGAGCGGTTGCGCATGGCCAAGGACAAGGCCGAGTTCGACCAGTTCATGGCCGAGCGTCGCGATCGCCCGCCGTCCGAGCAGCCGCCGCAGCCCCCGCCGCAGAATTAAGCCCCCGTTCTGCCCCGCGCGCCTCACCCCGCGCGACCCGGCCGTCCGCCTGTCCCCGAGGCGGGCGGCCGTTTTTTTGCGGGCTTCCTCATGGTGAGAAGCACCGAAGGCGCGTCTCGAACCATGAAGTCCCTCATCCTTCGAGACGGCCGCATCGCAGCCAAGTGTCCGCAGGCTGCGCCCGACATGGCGGCCCCTCAGGATGAGGAGCTCCGCTAACCGATCCTTAACCACAATCGGCGCTGTTAAAGCCGGTAAAACACCGGCTTCGTGCCCGGAAGCGCCAAAGTTCGGCCAAGTTTCGCGCAGATTGCCTGACTCCGCCGGCGGCGGGATTTGGGATTTCGCGAACCAAGCAGTTTCGGTGAAGCGCTTTTCGGGCGGCTTTGCCGGGGTGCTTTTTTGGTCCGGCGGCGTGGGCGTCGCGCCGGATGTTGAGCCGGCTCAGGCCGGATCAAGCGGAAAGAAGGACGTGGCTTTATGCATCCTGCCGACGTAGCCCAGTCGGTCCTCCCGGTCACCGCCGACCTCTCGTTGCTGACCCTGTTCTGGCACGCCAGCTGGATCGTCAAGCTGGTGATGGTCGGGCTGTTGGTCACTTCGGTCTGGGTGTGGGCGATCGCCATCGACAAGGCCGTGCTGTTCCGGCGCTCGCGCCGTGACATGGATCACTTCGAGACCGCGTTCTGGTCGGGCCAGTCGTTGGAGGACCTGTATCGTTCATTGGTCTCTCATCCGACCCATTCCATGGCGGCGCTGTTCGTGGCGGGGATGCGGGAGTGGAAGCGCAGCTTCGAGGGTCATGCGCGGTCGTTCGCTGGCCTACAGATGCGCATCGACAAGGTGATGGAAGTCACCATCGCGCGCGAGATCGAGCGGCTGGAACGGCGCCTGCTGGTGCTGGCCACCGTCGGCTCGGCCGGGCCCTTCGTCGGCCTGTTCGGGACGGTCTGGGGCATCATGACCAGCTTCCAGTCGATCGCCGCGTCGAAGAACACCTCGCTCGCCGTGGTGGCGCCGGGCATCGCGGAAGCACTGTTTGCCACCGCGCTCGGGCTGGTCGCCGCCATACCGGCGACCATTTTCTACAATAAGTTCGCTTCCGAGGTGAATAAGCAGTCCCAGCGCCTGGAGGGCTTCGCCGACGAATTCGCCGCCATTCTGTCGCGGCAGATCGATGAGCGCGGCCCCGGCGCCTGAAGCCCTAGGGAGGCCATGATGCTTCCAACTGAGCGGATCGCAATCTGATGGCAGCCGTCAACGCCGGTACTCCGACGATCGGACGGCGACGCCATCGCCGCCGCAACGTCATGAGCGAGATCAACGTCACGCCGATGGTGGACGTGATGCTGGTGCTGCTCATCATCTTCATGGTGTCGGCGCCGCTCTTGACGGTCGGCGTGCCCATCGACCTGCCGCAGACCGAAGCCAAGAGCCTCAATCAGGACAAGGAACCGCTCACGATTTCGGTCAATCAGGAGGGCAAGGTCTACCTGCAAAATGCCGAAATCGACGTGGATAAGCTCATTCCGAAGCTGCAGGCCATCGCCGAGGCGCGCGGGGGGGCCGACGCGCGCATCTATGTTCGCGGCGACAAGAAGGTCGACTACGGTACCATGATGCGCGTGATGGGGCGGCTGTCGGCGGCCGGTTTCCACCGGGTGGCGCTGGTCACCGAATTCGAGCAGGGCTCGAAGCCATAGTGATGAAGAAGGCGACAGCCATATCGGCCGGGCTCCACGTGGCGGTGCTGCTGTGGGCGACGCTGTCGTATTCCGGCAAGGCCTTCGAGGTTCCGCCGGCGCAATCGCTGCCGGTCGATTTCATCAGCGAGAAGGATTTCTCGCAGATGACCAAGGGCATCAAGAACGCCCCCAAGGCTGAAAAGGCCAAGCCGATCGTGGAGAAGAAGGCCGAGCCCAAGCCGGTCGAACAGCCCAAGGCCAAGGTCGCTAAGAAGGAAGTCAAGGCCGCCGTCGACAAGGTGCGCGAACCTCCGCCGCAGCCCAAGACCAAGCCGGTGGAGAAGAAGGAGACCAAGGCGAAGCCCAAGCCGCAGCCCAAGATCGATCCGATCGCCGAGAAGCTGAAGCAGGAGAACGCCAAGAAGCAGGAGGCGAAGGTTACGCCCAAGCTGCCGCCGCGCCGGCCGCCGCGTCCGCACCACAAGGAGCCCAAGTTCGACGCCGACAAGATCGCCGCGCTGCTCGACAACCGCGAGGCGACGCGCACGCTCGCAACCGGCGCCGATCTCAACAACGCGCCGTCGCTCGGCACCGAAATGGGCCGCGCCGCCAACCTTTCGCAGTCGGAGCTCGATGCATTGCGCTCGCGGCTGATGTCATTGTGGAATCCGCCGGTCGGCATCAAGGATCCGGAGGACTACATCATCCGCGTCCGTATCCGGCTCGGACGCGATGGGATGCTGTCGGCGCCGCCGCAGGTGGTCAGCAGCGGACACGGCCAGCTCTTCGACAGCGCGCGCGACAGTGCGGTGCGTGCGGTTTATCGCGGGCAGCCCTTCGACATGCTCCGGCCCGAGCATTACGCCGTCTGGAAAGACATTGAAGTCACCTTCGATCCGCGCGACATGTTCCGCGGTTGAACACAAAGGCATTTGTGACAATCCGATGAAGCAAGCCACAGCCGATCATTTATCCGCATCGTGGCGCGGCGGGCCGCTGGTCAACCGGCGCGCGGTGCTGGTCGGCGCCGGTGCCGGCGCGGTCGCGGCCCTTGCCACCAAACCCGCCCACGCCGTGCTGCGGCTCGACATCACGCAGGGCAATTTCCAGCCGATGCCGATCGCGCTGCCCGACTTTCTCGCCGGCTCGCCGGGCGAAGAAGAGACCGCGCACAACATCACGTCGGTCATCACCGCCGATCTGCTGCGCAGCGGTCTGTTCGCGCCGATCAATCCGGCAGCCTACACGGAACGCATCACCAACACCGATGCGGTGCCGCACTTCGCCGACTGGCGCGTGATCAACGCACAGGCGCTGGTCACCGGCCGCATCACCCGGCAGCGCGACGGCCGCCTGAAGGCGGAGTTCCGCCTGTGGGACGTGTTCGCCGGCCAGCAGCTCGACGGCAAGCAGTACTTCACCTCGCCCGACAACTGGCGGCGCATCGCCCACATCATCGCCGACGGCATCTACGAGACGCTCACCGGCGAGAAGGGCTATTTCGACACCCGCATCGTGTTCGTCGACGAGACCGGTCCCAAGCAGAAGCGCATCAAGCGCCTCGCCATCATGGACCAGGACGGCTACGGCGTGCGCTATCTCACGCGCGGCGAGGACCTGGTGCTGACCCCGCGTTTCAATCCGAACTCGCAGGAAGTTACCTACATGTCCTACGGGAAGGGACAGCCGCGGGTGTACCTGCTCAACATCGAGACCGGCCAGCGCGAGATCGTCGGCAATTTCCCCGGCATGTCGTTTTCGCCGCGTTTTTCGCCGGACGGCCAGCGCGTGATCATGAGCCTGCAGCAGGGCACCAACGCCAATCTGTTCGTCATGGATCTGCGCTCGAAGCAGACCACGCGGCTCACCGATACGCCGGCGATCGACACCGCGCCTTGCTATTCACCCGACGGCAAATGGATCTGCTTCGAGAGCGATCGCGGCGGCTCGCAGCAGGTTTACGTGATGCCGGCGGGCGGTGGAGCGGCCAAGCGCATCAGCTTCGGCGCGGGCCGCCACGCCGGTCCGGTCTGGTCGCCGCGCGGCGACTACATCGCCTTCACCGGCCTTTCCGGCGACGGTTTCTCGATCGGTGTGCTTAAGTCGGACGGCTCGGGCGAGCGCACCCTGACCCAAGGCTTCCATGTCGAAGGCCCGACCTGGGCGCCCAATGGCCGGGTCCTCATGTATTTTGGTGGCAATCGCGGCGCCGGCCCGAATCTGTTCACCATCGACATCACGGGGCGCAATCAATTGCAGGAGCCGACTCCCAATTTCGCGTCCGATCCGGCCTGGTCGCCGCTGTTGTCGTAAATGCTGCTTGTTTCGATCCGCGCCATCACACTTTGCGCGCGCAGATGACGTTTCGCGCCGCGCCCAAGCGCGAGATACCGAAAGCCGCGCAGATCGAAACAGCACCCAAATTCCGGTGGGGTTGGAACCGGGCGCCATGAAAAGACCCACATTTACCGGCCTTTAACCACAAAAGCGGGTTCCCCCGGTTCCGTCAATTTTACCGGGGGCGGCAAGGGCTCATCAAGGTTGATGGAACGTTCGCTTAACGACCGGGCTGTTAGACCATCGGGCGGGCTGGTCAGTGCGCGAGAATGGAGGCATCCGGAATGATCAACCTTAAACAAATGCTGCGCGGTGCGCGGCTGGCGGCCGTGTTAGCGGCGGCGCTGGCCATGTCCGCCTGCGCCAATACCAATAGTGCGGGTCCGCAGGCCAATGCCGGGGCGCAGGCGACGCCGGGCAGCCAGCAGGACTTCGTGGTCAATGTCGGCGACCGCGTGTTCTTCTCCACCAATTCGTCCGACCTGTCGCCGCAGGCTCGCACCACGCTCGACAAGCAGGCGCAGTGGCTCAACCACTACGGACAGTACAGCTTCACCATCGAGGGTAATGCGGACGAACGCGGCACCCGCGAATACAACCTGGCACTCGGTGCCCGGCGTGCCCAAGTGGTGCGTGACTACCTGGTTTCGCGCGGCATTGCCGCCAACCGGATGACCACCATCTCCTACGGCAAGGAGAGGCCGGTGGCGACCTGCGACGACATCTCCTGCTGGTCGCAAAATCGCCGTGCGGTCACCGACTTGCACGCCAGCTCGTAACGCGGCGTTCACGTTTTCCCCATTATCCGGCCGGCGCCGATCATGGCGTCGGCATGGTGGCTTGCAAAATCCCACAATTGATCGATGCTGGCGGCCGCACGGGCTGCCGCAAGGCCTGATTCCCGCCCGCGCTGCCCTGAATCCGCCTTGAGGCGACGGAAGGTTTGAGGGAAGCGTTGAGCATCGCGCAAAGGCGGCGCACCGCCGCGCTCTCGCTATCGGCGCTATCGGCGCTCCTGGTGCTCGCCGGCTGCGGCGAGAAGAACACCTATGTGGCGCCGCCGCCGCCCAAGGTGACGGTGGCCAAGCCCGTCGAGCGTAGCGTCACCAATTATCTGGAAGCCACCGGCAACAGCGCCGCCGTCAACACGGCGAGCCTGGTCGCGCGCGTGCCCGGCTTCATCGACAGCATCGGCTACAAGGACGGCGACACGGTCAAGAAGGGTAAGGTTCTGTTCGTCATCGAACCGGAGCCCTACGATCTCAAGCTCAAGCAGGCGCAGGCCGCCCAGGCGAGCGCGCAAGCCACCCTCAAGAATGCGCAGTTGGACTACGAGCGTCAGGCCAAGCTGGTCACCAGCGGCTCGGTGTCGAAGTCGACGCTCGACAGTTCCACCGCCACCCGCGACAGCGCGCAAGGCGCCCTGCAGCAGGCCGAAGTCAACACCAAGCTCGCTTCCATCAATGTCGATTATGCCCATGTCTCGGCGCCGTTCGACGGCGTCGTCACCGCGCGGCAAGTCTCGATCGGCGACTATGTCGGCGCCTCGCCGACGGTGCTCGCCACCATCGTGCAGCTCGATCCGATCTACGTGAATTTCAGCGTCAACGAGCGCGACGTCTTGCGCATCCGCGCCGAGATGCGTCGGCGCGGGCTGACGCCGGCCGATCTCAAGAAGGTGCCGGTCGAAGTCGGCCTGCAGACCGAGGAGGGCTATCCGCACCACGGCATGCTCGATTACGCCTCGCCCACGGTTGATCCGTCCACCGGCACGCTGACGGTGCGCGCGCAGCTCGACAACAAGGATCATGTGCTGCTGCCGGGCATGTTCGTACGCGTGCGGGTGCCGGTGGGCACCGAGCAGAATGCGCTGCTGGTGCCCGACGTGGCGCTCGGCACCGACCAGGGCGGGCGCTATCTGCTCACGGTCGGCAAAGACAACGTGGTCGAGCAGCACACAGTCACCATCGGTGCGCTGGAGGGCTCGCTGCGGGTGATCGAGAAAGGCATCAAGGCGGACGATCGGATCATCGTTGCCGGCATCCAGCGCGCCATTCCGGGTCAGAAGGTCGAGCCGCAGAGCGCACCGGCGCCGGCGGCCAAAGCCGGCGCGAAATAGCGGGCGCCGCCATGTTCTCGAAATACTTCATCGAGCGCCCGGTCCTCTCCAACGTCATCGCCATCCTGATCGTGGTGATCGGCGCGGTGGCGATCTTCAAGCTGCCGGTGGCGCAATATCCGGACGTGGTGCCGCCGACCGTGCAGGTCACCACCCGCTATCCCGGCGCCAGCGCCACCACCGTCATCGACACCGTGGCGCTGCCGATCGAGCAGCAGGTCAACGGCGTGGAAGGCATGATCTACATGCAGTCCTATGCCGCCGCCGACGGTACGTACTCGCTGACGGTGTCTTTCAAGATCGGCACCGATCTCAACTTCGCGCAGGTCTTGGTGCAGAACCGGGTGTCGAGCGCGCTGTCCTCGCTGCCGCAGGCGGTGCAGGCGCAGGGCGTGGTGGTGCAGAAGAAGTCGACCTCGATCCTGCAGATCGTCACGCTGACCTCGCCCGACAAGCGCTTCGACAGTCTCTATCTCGCCAATTACGCCACCATCAATCTCAAGGACGACATCTCGCGCCTGCCCGGCGTCGGCAATGTCGCCGTCTTCGGCGCCGGCCAATACGCCATGCGCGTGTGGCTCGATCCGGAGAAGATGAAGGCGCGCGATCTCAACGTCCAGGACGTCATCAATTCGCTGCAGCAGCAGAACACGCAGGTGACCGCCGGCCAGATCGGCGCGCCGCCGGCGCCCAACGACGTCGCCTTTCAATACACGTTGAACGTCGCCGGCCGCCTCGACGATCCCGCGCAGTTCTCCAATGTCATCGTCAAGACCGGCGCCAATGGCGAGATCACCCGCATCAGCGACATCGGCCATGTCGCGCTCGGCGCGCAGACCTACGGGCAGGTCTTCCAGCTCGACGGCAAGCCGGCCGCGGGGCTCGCCGTGTTTCTGGCGCCGGGCGCCAATGCGCTCAATGTCGCGACCGAAGTGAAGGGGCGCATGGCCGAGCTCGCCAAGCGCTTTCCGCAAGGGCTCGCCTATGACGTGCCCTTCGACACCACGGTGTTCGTCAAGGCCTCGATCGACGAGGTCTACAAGACGTTGTTCGAGGCCGCGCTCCTGGTGCTGGTGGTGATCCTGGTCTTTCTGCAGGATTGGCGCGCCATGCTGGTGCCGGCGACCACGGTGCCGGTCACCATCATCGGCGCCTTCGCCGCCATGGCGGCACTCGGCTTCACAGTCAATTTCGCCACGCTGTTCGCCATCGTGCTGGCGATCGGCATCGTGGTCGACGACGCCATCATCGTGGTGGAAGGTGCCGCCCACAACATCGACCAGGGCATGGACGGGCAGAACGCCGCGATCCGCGCCATGCAGCTGCTGTTCGGCCCGATCGTGGGCATCACGCTCGTATTGCTGTCGGTGTTCCTGCCGGCGGCCTTCCTGCCCGGCCTGACCGGGCAGATGTACGCCCAGTTCGCGCTGGTGATCGCGGCCACCGCGCTGATCAGCGCCGTCAACGCGGTGACCTTGAAGCCGACGCAATGCGCGCTGTGGCTGCGGCCGAGCGTGCCGGTCGAGAAGCGCAACGTCTTCTATCGTGGCTTCGACGCCGGCTATGCCTATCTCGAGCGCGGCTATGCCGCCTTCATGGCGCGGCTGGTGCGCCATGCCGGCTCGATGGTGATCCTCGCCCTCGTCGTCATCGTCGGCACGCTCTACTTTTTCTCGCGCATTCCGACCGGCTTCATCCCGATCGAGGACCAGGGCTACATGCTGGCGACCGTGCAATTGCCCGACGGCGCGTCGCTTGAACGGACGCAGAAGGTGCTCGACCGCGTCGGGACGCTGATCGGCAAGACGCCGGGCGTCGACAAGGTGGTCACCATCGCCGGCATGTCGGCGCTCGACAACAACGCCACGCTGGCCAATGCCGGCGTTGCCTACATCATCCTCAAGGACTGGTCGGTGCGCGGCAAGAAGGAAGGGCTGCTGCCGATGTTCGATAGCCTCAACCGCGCGGTGGCGCCGGTCGAGGAGGCCACCGTGCGCGTCTTGCCGCCGCCGCCGATCCAGGGCATCGGCTTTGCCGCCGGCGTCACCATGCAGGTGGAGACGCTCGACAACAGCTTCGATTTTCCCAAGCTGCAGAACGTCACCGACACGCTGGTCGAAAACGCCTCCGCGCAGTCGTCGGTGCGCATGGCGATCACGCCGTTCCGCGCCACCACGCCGCAATACATGATCGACCTCGACCGGGTGAAGGCGCAGGCGCTACAGGTCAGCGTCGACCAGGTGTTCTCCACGCTCGCCGGCTATCTCGGCTCGTCCTACGTCAATCAGTTCACCAAGTTCGGCCGCACCTTCCAGGTCTTCGTGCAGGCCGACGCGCGCTTCCGTCTGCGGCCGCAGGACATCGAGCACCTGGCGGTGCGCAACGCCGGCGGCAAGATGATTCCGCTCGGCACGCTGGTGAAGGTGACGCCGGTGCGCGGACCTTCGATCATCAGCCTCTACAACCTGCGCCCGTCGGCCACCGTCGTCGGCATGGCCGCGCAAGGCTATTCGACCGGGCAGATGATGAACCTGATGGAGCAGATCGCCGCGCGCACCTTCCCGCCGCACATGGGCTACGAATGGACGGCGATGTCCTATCAGGAGAAGCTGGTCGGCGGGCAGATGTACGCCGTGTTCGGCATGGCGCTGCTGCTGGTCTATCTGGTGCTTGCCGGCCAGTACGAGAGCTGGTTCCGTCCGCTGGCGGTGATCCTGGCGGTGCCGATCTCGCTGATCGGGCCGGTGATCGTGCTCTCGGCGCTCAACATCGACAACAATCTCTATATCCAGATCGGCCTGGTGCTGCTGATCGCGCTGTCGGCGAAGAACGCCATCCTGATCGTCGAGTTCGCGCGCGAATTGCGCGAGGGCGGTCGGCCAGTGGCCGAGGCGGCGGTCGAGGCGGCGCGCGCGCGCTTCCGCCCGATCCTGATGACCTCGCTCGCCTTCATCCTCGGCGTTCTGCCGCTGGTGCTGGCGACCGGCGCCGGCGCCAATGCGCGCGCCTCGATCGGCATCACCGTGTTCAGCGGCATGATCGCGTCGACCTGCCTAGCGGTGCTGTTCGTGCCGTCGTTCTTCGTGGTGGCGCAGCGGTTCGAGGAATGGCGCACCGCCCGCCGGCAGGCGCGCACGGCGGCAACGAATCCTTGAGCGTTTGCGGTTAAATGCAGGCGGTTCGGCCATATTCTGGTCGAACTCAAAGGGCTATGTTAGACACGCCGCCGACCAGCCATCGACTCGAATTATATTGGCCGCCGACATCATCCCATGACACGTATCCGCGCGCTTCTCGGCTGTACAATTCTTGCCGCCTTCATCGCTGCCCCTTTGCCGGGCGGTTTTGCCTTGGCGCAGCAGAACGGCGGCTTCCTCGATAATCTGTTCAATGGCGGCAACCAGCAGGCGCAGGAAGCGCCGCAGCCGCCGGCATCGATGGGTCCGCAGGGCGGCGGCGGTGGGGGCGGGATCGATTCCCGCATCGACCGCGTCGAGGGCGCGCTGCGCCAGCTCACCGGCCAGGTCGAGGAACTCCAGCATCAGAACCAGATGCTGCAGATGCAGCTCAAGCGCATGCAGGACGACACGGAGTACCGCTTCCAGCAGATGGGTGGGCACGGCGGCGGCAACGCGGCCGGCCCGCGTCCGCGCTCCGAGATGTCCAATCCGGGCCAAAATCCGAACGCTCCCGGTGCGCCGCAGCCGCTGCATGGGCAAGCGGTCGGCGCCCCGCAGCCGCTGCACGGGCAAGCGACCGGCTCCGCCTCGCAAGGCGATGCCTTCAATCCGGCCATGCATCCCAGCGCGCCTGGCGTCCCGCGCTCGCTGTCGAGCGAGATGCCGGGCCGGCAGGGCATGAATGCGCCGATGGAGACGCCGGTCGGCGCACCCGGCGGGCGCGAGGCCGGCCAGCCGCTCAATCTCAACACGCTTGCCGACAATCCGCCGGGCGCCGCGCCGGGCGGCATGGCCGGCGGGCAGGGGGGCCGATTGCCGCCGCCGCCGCCGCGCAATCCGAGCGCGACCGGCGCCAGGCTCGCGACGCTGCCGCCCACGTCATCGCCGAAGGACGAATACGAGCTCGCCTACGGCTACGTGCTGCACAAGGACTATGGTCTCGCCGTGCAGACTTTCCAGGATTTCCTGAGCAAGTATCCGACCGAAAAACTGGCGCCGGACGCGCATTACTGGCTGGGCGAGAGCCTGTTCCAGCAGCAGAAATATGATGACGCCGCGCGCGCCTTCCTCGATGTCTCCACCAAGTACAAGCGTTTCAGCCGCGCGCCGAACGCGCTGCTGCGCCTCGGTCAATCGCTTGCCGCGCTCCACCACCGGGAAGCCGCCTGCGCCACCCTTGGCGAGGTGAAGAACAAATATCCGCACGCCTCGGCCAGCGTGAAGCGCGGCGTTGCGCTGGAGCTCAAGCGCGCGCACTGCTAGGGCTTTTCCAGGCGAAGTGGGAACCGGTTCGCCGTCCGGAAACGCGACAAAATAGAAAACCAGGGCATGACGCCGACAAAGCCGCCCTCGGCTTGACCGTGGGCGGGAACCGGTTTTCGGTTAAGGTCATGTCCACTCAAAAGGCCGCAGCGGTTTCAGTCCCGGAAGCCAAATCGCTTTTCAACGATCTCAAAGATGTGCCGGCGCTGGTGCTGGCCGTATCCGGCGGGCCGGACTCGACCGCGCTGATGGTGCTCGCCGCGCACTGGGCGAAGGCGCTGAAGAAAAGTCCGAAGCTGATCGCCGTCACCGTCGATCATGGCCTGCGCGCGGAATCGGCGCGCGAAGCGGCGGCGGTGAAACGGCTCGCGCGGACGCTTGGCATCGAACACCGCACCCTGCGCTGGACCGGCAAGAAGCCGGCGACCGGCCTGCAGGAAGCGGCGCGCGCGGCGCGCTACGGCCTGCTCGCGGAGGTCGCGCGCAAGGCCGGCGCCCATCACATTGTGACAGCGCACACCCTCGACGATCAGGCCGAGACGGTGCTGATTCGCCTGACGCGCGGCAGCGGGCTGACGGGGCTGGCGGCGATGAAAAGACGGACGCCTCTCCCCACGGCCCAGCGACCCCCCCTTGAGGGGGAGGGTTGGGGAGGGGGATCTAGCGTTGGATCCAGAAAGACAGTCCCCGCCCGACGCGCTTCGCGCGTCGACCTCTCCCGCAAAGGGGGAGGTGACATGGCAAGGCCCTCGCGTACCGAACTCCTCCTCGTCCGCCCTTTGCTCGACATCCCCAAAGTCCGGCTGATCGCCACTTTGCAGCAGGCGAAAATTCGCTTTGCCGAAGACCCGTCCAACCGCGATCCGCGCTTCACCCGGGCGCGGCTGCGCGGCCTGATGCCGGTGCTGGCGCGCGAGGGGCTCGACGCCGGCCGGCTCGCTTTGCTGTCCCGCCGGCTCGCCCGCGCCGACGCGGCGATCGAGGCCGCGGTCGACGCGGCCTATGCCGTGTTGAGCCGGCCGGCGGCCGCGGCCCGCTCGCGCGAGCTTGATGCGATGGACTATTCGGCCTTGCCGGCCGAAATTTCCTTGCGTCTGTTGGGGCGGGCCTTGGCCGTGGCGGCCGACGGGCCGGTCGCGCTGGCCAAGCTGGAGGTGCTGAAAGAGGCGCTGGATGCGGCGGTCGAAGCGGGAAACGCGCGGTTTCGACGCAGCTTAGCCGGTGCCATGGTCACCCTGGCCAAGGGTAGGATCGTGGTGGAAACGGCCCCGTCACGCCGTGGCAAAGCCTTAACCACGGGCCGACGCGGGCGAGCGAGGGTTGCAAAAACGCGATAGAATACCTGATCGCGAAGCCCTTTCCATGCAGGCCCGCGCTGCCTACATTGGCTCAAGATGGACGTGAATTCGCCCCGAATCTTGGGCATAAAAGAGCAAGTGGACCGCGGCGATGCACGCGCGGTGTAGGAACGCCCGATGAACGCAAATCTGCGCAATTTCGCCCTCTGGGTGATTATCGTTCTCCTGCTGCTGGCGCTGTTCACGCTGTTCCAGAACCCGGGACAGCATACCAATTCCCAGGAAATCTCCTTCTCGCAGTTGCTCAACGAGGTCGATCAGGGCCACGTGCGCGACGTCGTGATCCAGGGTCCGCAGATCCACGGCACGATGTCCAACGGCTCGAGCTTCCAGACCTACGCGCCGAGCGACCCGGGCCTGGTGCAGAAGCTCTATGCCAAGGGCGTCAGCATCACCGCGCGCGCGCCGTCGGACAACGTGCCGTGGTTCGTGTCGCTCTTGGTCTCGTGGCTGCCGTTCATCGCGCTGATCGGCGTGTGGATATTCCTGTCGCGCCAGATGCAAGGGGCGGGTGGTAAGGCGCTCGGCTTCGGCAAATCGCGCGCCAAGCTCTTGGCCGAAGCGCATGGCCGCGTCACCTTCGATGACGTCGCCGGCGTCGACGAAGCCAAACAGGATTTGCAGGAGATCGTCGAATTCCTGCGCGATCCCGGAAAATTCCAGCGCCTCGGCGGCCGGATTCCGCGCGGCGTGTTGTTGGTCGGCCCCCCGGGCACCGGCAAGACGCTGATCGCGCGCGCGGTCGCCGGCGAAGCCAACGTGCCGTTCTTCACCATTTCCGGTTCCGATTTCGTCGAGATGTTCGTCGGCGTCGGCGCCAGCCGCGTGCGCGACATGTTCGAGCAGGCCAAGAAGAACGCGCCCTGCATCATCTTCATCGACGAAATCGACGCGGTTGGCCGTCATCGCGGCGCCGGCCTCGGCGGCGGCAATGACGAGCGCGAGCAGACGCTCAATCAGTTGCTGGTCGAGATGGACGGCTTCGAGGCCAACGAAGGCATCATCCTGATCGCCGCCACCAACCGGCCCGACGTGCTCGATCCGGCGCTCTTGCGCCCCGGCCGTTTCGACCGCCAAGTGGTGGTGCCGAACCCGGATGTGGTCGGCCGCGAGAACATCCTCAAAGTTCACGTCAAGAAGGTTCCGCTCGCGCCCGACGTCAATCTCAAGACCACCGCGCGCGGCACCCCCGGCTTCTCCGGCGCCGATCTTGCCAACCTGGTCAACGAAGCCGCCTTGATGGCCGCGCGCCGCAATAAGCGCATGGTCACCCAGAGCGATTTCGAGGACGCCAAGGACAAGGTGATGATGGGTGCCGAGCGCAAGTCGCTGGTGATGACGGAGGAGGAGAAACTCCTCACCGCCTATCACGAAGGCGGCCACGCCATCGTCGCGCTCAACGTCGTTGCCACCGATCCGGTGCACAAGGCCACCATCATCCCGCGCGGCCGTGCGCTCGGCATGGTCATGCAGTTGCCCGAGCGCGACAAGCTGTCGATGTCGCTCGAGCAGATGACCTCGCGGCTCGCCATCATGATGGGCGGGCGCGTCGCCGAAGAAATGGTGTTCGGCAAGGAGAAGGTCACCTCCGGTGCGGCCTCCGACATCGAGCAGGCGACCAAGCTCGCCCGCCTGATGGTGACGCGCTGGGGCCTCTCGGACGAGCTCGGCACCGTGGCCTACGGCGAGAACCAGGACGAGGTTTTCCTCGGCTATCAGGTCTCGCGCCAGCACAACATCTCGGAAGAGACCTCGCGCAAGATCGACGCCGAAGTGCGGCGTTATGTCGAAGCGGGCTATGCCGAGGCGACGAAAATCCTCACCGACAAGCGCGCCGATCTCGAGACGCTCGGCAAGGGCCTGATCGAGTTCGAGACGCTGACCGGCGACGAGATCAAGGACCTGCTGCAGGGCAAGCGCCCGGTGCGTGAATCGGTGATCGAGCCGACCGGCCCGCGCTCCTCGGCGGTGCCGCCGTCCGGCAAGCCGCGCCCGCGGCCCGAGCCGCCGACCGGCGAGATCGCCCCGCAGCCGCAGGGCTGACATTAGAAACAAAGATCAATCGCGATGGCCGGGCTCGTCCCGGCCATTTCGTTTTGGGGGCGGGCAGCGAGGCTTGCGCAGGCGCCACCCTCTCCCACAAGGGGAGAGGGAAGCGAGTGCGCGGCGAGCGCGGATTCCCACTTACCCGCCCGCAGTCATGACCCTTTACGGCTTTCCCGCGCTGCCCGCGCGCGTTAAGGCTCGCCGCGCCCGGAGCAACCGATGAACGTGCCGTCACCGCAACTGCCGCAACGCTGGTCGATGGAGGCCTTTCGCCAGGGCGCCTGGGCGATGCTGCCGCTCGTGCCGGGCGTGTTCGCCTTCGGCATGGGCTTCGGCACGGTGGCCGCGGGCAAGGGCTTCAGCCTGCTCGATACCTTCGTCATGACCGTCACCGTCTATGCCGGCATGGCGCAATACATCGTGCTCGACACCTGGCCCGATAAGCTGACGCTCGCCTCGATCGCCGCCGCCGCGCTCATCACCGGCATGGTGTGCATGCGCTTCCTGCTGATCGGCGCATCCTTGCGGCCGTGGCTCGGCGGCGCGCCGGCGCACAAGGTCTATCCGGCGCTCTATCTGCTCACCGAGCCGAACTGGATTCTCTCCATGCGCTACCGCGCCGAGGGCGGCCGCGATCCCGCCTACTTCGTCGGCAGCGGCGTCATGGTGTGGCTTGCCTGGGTGCTGTCGGCGGCGCCCGGCTGGTGGCTCGGCGCTACGCTCGGCGATCCGCGCCGCTTCGGCCTCGATCTCGTGATGCCGGTGTTCTTCGCCGCCATGCTGGTGCGGCTGTGGCGCGGCCCCCGCAACGCTTTGAGCTGGGTCGTCGGTGGCGGCGTCGCGCTTGCCGTCGATCATTGGATCGGCGGCTGGTGGTACGTGCTGGCGGGCTCGCTCGCCGGCAGCGTGGCGGGAGGCTTCCTCGATGATTGAGAACGATCCCGTTGGCTTTTTCAGCGCCATCGCCGCGATGGCCGTTGCCGCCTATCTCACCCGCGCCGGCGGCTTCTGGCTGATCGGCCGCTTTCCCATCAGCAAGCGCGTGCACCGCATGCTCGATGCGCTGCCCGGCGCGGTGATCACCGCGAGCGTGTTGCCGACCTTGGCCAAGGGCGGCATCAGCGCCGTGTTTGCCGTCGGCGCGGCAATGCTGACCATGACGGTGGTGCGCAACGATTTCGCCGCGGTGGTGGCCGGCGTCGCGGTGGCCGCGTTGGCGCGCGCGGCGGGGCTGTAAACACTCCCGTTCGTCCGGGCGGATGCGGGAACCCAGAGTCCCAATCGCAGAAAGAGTCTTGGCCCCTGGATTCCCGCGTGCGCGGGAATGAGCGGGGATAGGGCTTTTGTGCCATCATTGGCTATGCCCCTGCAAAACCGCGTCGATCCGTTTGGTGAACTGTTCGCGACCTCGGCGCGTGGACTGCTGATGGGCAATCGCGGTGGGCGCTTGCACGGTGACGACAAGTCGCTCGGCACGCGGCGCTGGGCTTCAAAGCAGTGGATTTGCTGCCGGCTCGCGTTCAACGACCGCCATCGCAGTGTCTGGGCCGACGGCTATACCGAATTGTTCTTTCTCGATGAGGTGACGGCGTTGGCTGCCGGCCATCGGCCCTGCTTCGAATGCCGGCGCAAGGATGCCGAGCACTTCGCACGGGCTTTCGACGGTGCGGGCCGGCGCGCAAGTGCCGCGGCGATGGACACGAGGCTCCACGCCGAACGCCTCGCCGGCAAAGCCAAGCGCACCTACCGCCGCGACATCGACATGCTGCCCGACGGCGCCATGATCGCGCGCGGCGGCGCCGCCTACGCCGTGCGTGGCGACAGACTGCTGCGCTGGACGCCCTCCGGCTACACCGAGGCCACGCCGCGCCCGCGCGCCAGCGCGGTCGACGTGCTTACGCCGCCCTCGATCCTTGCCGTCCTCGCGCGCGGCTATCGCCCGCTCTGGCACGGCAGCGCCGGCCACGCGTGATCTCGTTGCCGCTCCCGGGCGGCAACGGGCTGGCAGCTATGCACCGCCGCCGTCATTTGCCGCTCGCGCGCGAGCACGGTTTTTGCCAGGATGGTGTTGCCGGGAACTGACCAAGCGTGGGGGCGCGCATGAATCCGACGGCCATTCCGACGGTCCATCCCGTCGACGAACTGCTTCCTTTACCGAAACTGGTGCCGCTGGCGATCCAGCACGTGCTGGTGATGTATGCCGGCGCGGTGGCGGTGCCGCTCATTCTCGGCCGCGTGCTCAAACTGTCGCCGCAGGACGTCGCTTTTCTGATCAGCGCCGACCTCTTTGCCTGCGGCATCGCGACGCTGGTGCAAAGCCTCGGTTTCCCGGGCGTCGGCATCCGATTGCCGGTGATGATGGGCGTCACCTTCGCGTCGGTCGGCCCGATGCTGGCGATGGCGAGCACGCCGGGTGTCGGCCTGCTCGGCATCTACGGCTCGGTCATCGTGGCCGGCGTGTTCGCGATCCTGGTCGCGCCCTTCGTCAGTCGCCTGCTGCCGCTGTTTCCGCCCGTCGTCACCGGCACCATCATCATGGTGATCGGCATTTCGCTGATGCGCGTCGGCATCAACTGGGCGGGCGGCGGACTGCCGGCCTTCCCGGGCAATATCAACGGCAAGGCGGTGCTGATCCTCAACGCCAATTACGGTCAGCTTGCCGGCCTCGGCATCGCGCTGTTCGTGCTGCTGGTGATCCTGGCGCTGATCAAATGGGGCGAGGGCTTTCTCTCCAACGTCGCCGTGCTGCTCGGCATCGTCGCCGGCGCGGTGCTCACCGCCGCCCTCGGCATGATGCATTTCGATAAGGTCGCCTCGGCCGCCTGGTTCGATCTGGTTTTGCCCTTCCGTTTCGGCGTTCCGCAATTCCACATCGTGCCGATCATCACCATGTGCATCGTGATGATCGTGGTGATGATCGAGTCGACCGGCATGTTCCTCGCGCTCGGCGAAATGACCGGAAAGCCGGTCGATCAGGCCGCGCTCAGCCGCGGTCTGCGCGCCGATGGCGTCGGCACCTTGATCGGCGGCGTCTTCAACACCTTCCCCTATACGTCGTTCTCGCAGAACGTCGGCCTGGTCGGCGTCACCGGCGTGCGCTCGCGCTGGGTGACGGTCGGCGGCGGCGTGATCATGATCATCCTCGGGCTGCAACCGAAATTGTCGGCGCTGGTCGAGGCGGTGCCGCAGGTGGTGCTGGGCGGCGCCGGGCTGGTCATGTTCGGCATGGTGGCGGCGACCGGCGCGCGCATCCTGACCGGCGTCGACTTCAAGACCAACCGCTACAACCTGTTCATCGTGGCGATCTCGGTCGGCTTCGGCATGATCCCGCTGGTGGCGCCGAATTTCTTCCACCATTTCCCGACGGTGCTCAAACCGCTGGTGGAATCCGGCATTCTGCTGGCGGCGATCGTCTCGGTGCTGCTCAACGCCTTCTTCAACGGGCTTGGCGGCAGCGAAGAGGCGCGCATCAAGGCCGCGGCCAGCGCCGCCGCCGCGGAGATCTGACGGCGGCGGACAGGACGTTCCGCCGCCTGTGTGCGCTGGCGCAAAGAACGAGAGGGCCGGGCGGGCTAGGAAGGGACAAAGTTCCCGGAGGCCCGTCCCATGTCAGCGCCCATGTCCACGTCCACGCCTGCCGCCCTGCAACGCCGCCGCGAATACGCGGGCCCGGCGCTCTTCGCCTATGGCTTCCGGCCGTTCTTCCTCGCCGCGGGCTTGTGGGCCGCCTTCGGCATTCTGCTCTGGCTGCCGCAGTTTCTCGGCCTCGTGACGCTGCCGACCGTGTTCGGCGCGCTCGATTGGCACATCCATGAGATGCTCTACGGCTACGTGGCGGCGGCCATCGCCGGCTTCCTGCTCACCGCCATCCCGAACTGGACCGGGCGGCTGCCGGTAAGCGGCTGGCCGCTCGCCGGGCTTGCAGCGCTTTGGCTGGCGGGCAGGGTGGCGATCCTGTTCTCGAGCGCGATCGGCGGCGTCGCCGCGGCGGCGATCGATGTCAGCTTTCTGGTCACGCTCGCCGCCGTCGCCGCGCGCGAGATCGTCGCCGGCAGGAACTGGCGAAACCTGCGGGTGCTGATCGTGCTCGCGGTACTGGCCGCCGGCAATGTCGTGTTCCACGCCGAGGTGCTGACTCGCGGGGCGGCCGATTACGGCATCCGCATCGCGCTCGCCGCGGTGGTCGGGATGATCATGCTGATCGGCGGCCGCATCGTGCCGAGCTTCACCAACAACTGGCTGGCGCGCAACAACCCCGGCCGCAAGCCGGTGCCGTTTTCGCGCTTCGACATGCTCGTGATCGCGGCGAGTGCGGTGGCGCTCATCGGTTGGGTCGCGGCGCCTTTTGCCGTGGCGACCGGTGCGCTGCTGCTCGCCGCCGGCGTGCTGCATCTCGTGCGCCTGGCGCGTTGGGCCGGCGACCGCACGCTTCGCGATCGCCTCGTGCTGATCCTGCACGTCGCCTATTTCTTCGTGCCGCTCGGCTTCCTGCTGATGGGCGCTTCGCTCGTGTGGCCGGCAGGTGCCGGCGAGCGCCGGCATCCATGCCTGGACCGCCGGCGCCGTCGGCCTGATGACGCTCGCGGTGATGACCCGCGCCACCCTCGGCCATACCGGCCACGCGTTACAGGCCGGGCCGGCGACGCAGACGATCTACGCCGCTGTGCTGCTCGCCGCGCTGTTGCGCATCGCGGCGGCCTTCACCGGTTCGCTCACGCTCATCGATTATGCCGGCGGCGCCTGGGTTATCGGCTTTGCCATTTTCGTTGCGGTCTACGGGCCGCTCCTGGCATTGCGCAAGCCGGCCTGGGCCGGCGCGCGCGGCTAAGCAGCGACGATCAAGGCGGGTCGATCGGAACCGACTCGGACGCCACCGGCGCGCGCGGCGCCCAGCCGAAATAGACAATGCCCGCCATGATCACCAGCATCGCCGCCACCAGCGCGACGCAGGCCGGCCAGCCGCCAAAGGTCCAGGCGATGCCGCCCAGCGCGGCGCCGAAGCTGCCGCCGGCATAGAAGCTGGTGACGTAAAGCCCGACCGCCGAGGAGCGGCCGGCCTTGGCGTTGATGGTCACGGAAGCCGTGGAGACGGCCTGGCAGATCAGACCGCAGGCGGCGCATAAAGTGAGCCCGACGACGATCAGCGCGAGCGGCGACGTCAGCATCAGCGCCGTGCCGCTCATCCAAATCACGATCACCCACACCATGAAGCGGCGGCGTCCGAAGCGCGCGATCGCCCAGCCGGTCCAGGGCGTCAGCGCCGAGCCGGCGAGATAGGTCACGAACAGCACGCCGAGCCAGGTGGCCGACAGATTGTAGGGCGCCGCCGCGAGATGGAAGCTGATGTAGGTGAAGGTCGCGATGAAGTTGAACAGCACGCCGAAGCCGACCGCGAAGATCGCGACCAGTTCGGGGTTGCGGAAATGCGCGAGCATCTGCCGGCCGGAGGCCAGCAGTCCTTCCGAGCGCACGAATTTGCGCTCGCGCGGCAGCAGGATCATCACCGCGATGGCGCCCGCAAACGCGATCGCCGCAAGCGCGACAAAGCCCCAGCGCCAGCCCACCCAATCGGCGAAGAAGCCGATGATCAGCCGCCCGCTGAACCCGCCCAGGCTCGAGCCCGACGCGTAGATGCCGGCGGCGGTGGTGGCCTCGTGGCGGGGCCATTCGTCGCCGATATAGGCGACGGTGACCGCGAAGATCGGCGGCAGCACCAGCCCCTGCATCCCGCGCCAGAAGATCATCCACCACAGGCTGCTCGCCAGCCCCACCATCACGGTCGGGATCACCAGCGCGAACATGGCCACCACGATCACCCGCTTGCGGCCGAGCACGTCGGCGACCGTCCCGGTGAACGGCGCGGTCAGCGCCACCGCCAGCGTGCTCACGGTGATGATGGTGGAGACTTGCGCCGCGGTCGCGCCGAACTCGCTCGACAGCAACGGCAGGATCGCCTGCGGCGAATACAGGTTTACGAAGCAGCAATAGCCGGCAAGGCCGACCGCCAGGTGGCGCGTGGAGAAGGTTCCGCTCTGGGCGTTCATCAAGGCGGGTCCGGCAGCGTCGAAGCGACAGCGAAGCTATGCATGGTTTTGGCCGGCAACGCCAAGGGGGAGGGGCGGATTGGCAGTGGGCCATCCGGTGCATGGCTCCGGTGGAGGCCTTTTCCCCTCTCCCGGCTCTTGTATTTTCATCAAATCCCGAACGCCGCCTTCGCCCGCGCCAGCGTCTCCTCCGGGCGACCGGAAGCGTCGACCGTCCGCCACTCGAGCGCGCCGAGATCGTAGCTCTCCTGGGCGCGCACGACGTCGGCATCGGCATCGGAGGCATCGCGCACGCGCGCGCCGACGCGGGCGACGCGCGTTTGCAGATCGGCGGTGAGGAACAGCCCGTGAAAGGGAAAGCCGGCGGCGGCGCGCGCCACGTCGTCGCGCTCGAAGCGCGCCGCGAAAACGGCATCGACCAGCACCGAATGGCCGGCGGCCAGCACCCGCCGCGCTTTCTCCGCCAACGCGCCATAGACCTTGGCGGTGACGTCTTTTGTGTAGGCTTCGGCCGGCAGCGTCTCGGTCTCCGGCTTGCCGAACAGGCGCTTGCGCGCGATATCGCTGCGCAACACCACCGCGCCCGGCGCCGGGGCGAGCGCCGGCGCCAGCATGCGGCCGAGCAGCGACTTGCCGGTGCCCGACAGCCCGCCGACCGCGACGCATTGCGGCTTGACCGGCTCGAGCAGCGCCTGCGCCAGCGCGAAATAATCGCGCGCGCTTTGCTCGGCGGCGCTGCGGTCCTCGGCGTGCTTGGCGCGTGCGGCTGTCACCTTGGCGCGGATGGCGGCGCGCACCGACAGAAACAGCGGCAGCGCGGCGAGCGCATCGAGATCGTCGTCGTGTCCGCTCTCGATCAGATAGCGGTTGAACACGATGTTGGCGCTTCCGCGCAGCCCGCGTTCGATCAGGTCCATCAGCAGGAAGGCGAGATCGTAGAACACGTCGCTGGTCGCGATCTTGGGATCGAACTCGATGGCGTCGAACAGCATCGGCTTGTCGTCGATCAACACGATGTTGCCGAGATGCAGATCGCCGTGGCAGCGCCGCACCTTGCCGGCGCGCTCGCGCGCTTCGAGCAGCGGCCGCACGCGTTCGAAAGCCGCGCGCGTTGCCTGGTCGAGCGCCGCGACCTGCGCGGCCGGAAATAGTGCCGGTTCTTCGCGCAGCTCGAGCGTATTCTGCGCGACGATCTCGGCCAGCACATCGGCAAAATCGAAGTCTTTTACGATCGGCGCCAAGGCGTGCGCCTCCGCCACCGCGCGGCCGAGCGCGTCGGCAAGCGCGGCATCGATGCGGCCGGCTTCGGCGACGTGATCGAGCGTCTCGTTCTCGTCGAAGCGGGCCATCTCCACCGCCCATTCGACCGGCTGCGCCCTTGCCGCCGAGTGCCAGATGCCCGTCCGCCTCGCGCGTGATGGCCACCACATCGCGATAGATCGAAGGCGCGAACGGGCGGTTGACCGCAAGCTCCGCCTCGCAGGCGGCCTTGCGCTTCTCGAGCGTGGAGAAATCGAGGAAGGGAAAGCGCACCGCGCGCTTGATCTTGAGCGCGCGCCCACCGGCGAGGAAGACCGCGGCGGCGTGGGTGTCGATGCGCGTCACCGGCTGGCCGCCGTGGGTCGCCGGGTCGGCCAGGAAATCCATCACGGGCTGTTGGTTCTCGGCTGCGTCCATTACCGCCCCATCCGTGCCATCGTCGATCTGCGCATCCGCCTGATCCAGATCAATACGCGGCTTTGCCCGATCCGGCCATGATGAGGCAGATAAGCGCAACGTCGACGATGGAGACCGCCCCCGTGACCACCCTGCCGCACAGCTTCAAGCGCATCCGGCTCAATCTTGCCCGCTCCGCCGAATTCCCCAATGGGTCTTCGCGGCATGGTTACGAATTCGTTGCCCCGCTCGACGCCGAGGGCCGCATCGATGTCGAGGCCTGGCGCAAGGATCGCGAGCATTGCGGCGTGCGCCGCTTCTGGGAGGGCGAGGACGATCAGATCGGCCTGTTGGAGCACAAGCCCGGCGGGCCGCACGGGCGCTGGATCTTCGACTACGACCCCAAGGACGTGGACGACGACGAGAGCGGCTTCCGCTTCGAGAGCCACGCCTTCCGCCAGGGCGATTACGTCTCCATCCGCGGCGAGGATGGCGAGATGCACACGTATCAGGTGATGTCGGTCGCGCCGGCAACGTGAATTCTTCGCCTCTCCCGGCAAGCGGGGGAGGGTGAACAAAGCCGCCTTGCATCCCCGGCCAAAATCCCCATGTTAATAAGATCACCGGGGGGACGATCAGCATCGAGGATCGTCGCGCATGCGCGCTCTGACCGTCCAGCCCGGACTCGCCAATTCCGTGCAGCTTGAAGACGTGCCGTCGCCGCCGTTGAGCGAAGGTGACGTGCTGGTCGATGCGCTCGCGCTCGGCATCTGCGGCACCGACCGCGAGATCATGTCGGGCGCCTATGGCTGGCCGCCGCCCGGACAACAACGCCTGATCCTCGGTCACGAATCCCTCGGCCGCGTGACGCAAGCGCCCGCCGGCAGCGGCTTCACATCCGGCGAACTCGTGGTTGGCATCGTGCGCCGGCCCGATCCGGTGCCCTGTCCCGCTTGCGCCGTCGGCGAGTGGGACATGTGCCGCAACGGCCAATACACCGAGCGCGGCATCAAGCAGCGCAACGGCTACGGCTCCGAGCAGTGGCGTATCGAGCACGATTTTCTCGTCAAGCTCGATCCGGCGCTCGACAAGCTCGGCGTGCTGATGGAGCCGACCACCATCGTCGCCAAAGCCTGGGAAGGCGTCGAGCGCATCGCCAAGCTCAACGACTTCTGGCAGCCGAAGGTGGCGCTGGTCACCGGCGCCGGCCCGGTCGGTCTGCTCGCCGCGCTCATCGGCCAGCAGCGCGGTTACGAGATGCATGTCATGGACCGCCACGCCGACGGCCCCAAGCCCAAGCTGACGCGCGCCCTCGGCGCCACCTACCACGCGGGCGCCGATGATCTCGGCGATCTCTGCCCCGACATCGTGATCGAATGCACCGGTGCCGGTTCGGTGGTGCTCGATGTGTTGCGCCGCAATTCGCCGTCGAGCATCGTCTGCCTCACCGGTGTCTCTTCCGGCGGCCACAAGCTCAGCTTCGACGTCGGCGGTTTCAACCGCGACATGGTGCTGGAGAACGACCACGTCTTCGGCACCGTCAACGCCAACCGCCGCCATTATCGCGCCGCGGCGGAAGCGCTCGCCAAAGCCGACAAGGGTTGGCTCGCGGGGCTCATCACGCGCCGCGTGCCCCTCGATCGCTGGCGCGAGGCGCTTGAAGTCAGACCGGGCGACATTAAGGTCGTGCTCGATTTCACCCAATAGCGTATCAATTCAAATCGATTCGCAGAGAAAATTTAAGGCGGCATGGCATCACGCATCGAAGACTACGCTCTGATCGGCGACCTCGGCACCGCGGCGCTGGTCGGTCGTGACGGCTCCATCGACTGGCTGTGCTGGCCGCGCTTCGATTCCGATGCCTGTTTCGCCGCCCTGCTCGGCGACGAACAAAACGGCCGCTGGCTGATCGCGCCCAAGCACGCCAAGACGCGCATCACGCGGCGTTACCGCAGCTCCACGCTCATCCTGGAAACACGTTTCGAGACCAAGGACGGCGCGGCGACGCTGATCGACTTCATGCCGGTGCGCAACGGCGGCTCGCACGTCGTGCGTATCGTCGTCGGCGAGCGCGGGCGCGTTGCCTTCGAGAGCGAATTCATCATGCGCTTCGGCTACGGCGCCAACGTGCCCTGGGTGACGCGCATCGACGACGAGACGGTGCGCGCCATCGTCGGCCCCGACATGGCGGTGCTGCGCGCGCCGGCGCCGTTGCACGGCGAGAATTTCAAGACGGTGGTGAACTTCACGGTGCACGCCGGCGAGCGCAAGGCCTTCGTGCTGTCCTACGCGCGCTCCAACGAGCCGCTGCCGAAGGCGATCGACGCCGAAGCGCAGTTGCGCGCCACCGAGCAGTACTGGTCGCAATGGTCGTCCCGCAACCAGATCGTCTGTCCGTGGAACGAGGCGGTCTGCCGCTCGCTGATCACGCTCAAGGCGCTCACCTATGAGCCGACCGGCGGCATGGTGGCGGCGCCGACCACGTCGCTGCCCGAACAGGTCGGCGGTCCGCGCAACTGGGACTACCGCTATTGCTGGCTGCGCGACGCCACCCTCACGCTGCTCGCGCTGATGAACGCCGGTTACTACGACGAGGCGCGCAATTGGCGCGACTGGCTCTTGCGCGCGGCCGCCGGCTCACCGCGCCAGATCCAGATCATGTACGGCATCCGCGGCGAGCGGCGGCTGACCGAATGGGAAGTGCCCTGGCTTTCCGGCTACGAGAAATCGGCGCCGGTGCGCATCGGCAACGCCGCGCATAATCAATTGCAGCTCGACATCTTCGGCGAGGTGATGGACGCGCTGCATCAGGCGCGCCAGGGCGGCCTCGGCGGCTACGAAGCGGGCTGGGACCTGGAGCGCGAATTCCTTGCCCATCTGGAGACGATCTGGAAAGAGCCGGACGAGGGCATCTGGGAGGTGCGCGGCGGCCGCGAGCACTTCACCTATTCGAAGGTGATGGCCTGGGTCGCCTTCGACCGCGCGGTGAAGAGCGCCGAGACCTTCGGCCTGCACGGCGCCGTCGATCAGTGGCGCAAGGTGCGCGACCACATCCACGCCGACGTCTGCGCGCGCGGCTTCGATTCGTCGTGCAACAGCTTCGTGCGCAGCTATGGCAGCAAGGAGCTCGACGCGAGCCTCTTGTTGATGCCGGCGGTCGGCTTCCTGCCGCCGGAAGACGCGCGCATCCGCGGCACCATCGAGGCGGTCGAGCAGCGGCTGATGTCGGACGGCCTGGTGCTGCGCTACGACACCGCTTCGGCGAAAGACGGCCTGCCGCCGGGGGAGGGGGTGTTCCTCGCCTGCTCGTTCTGGCTGGTCGATGCCTATCTCATGCTCGGCCGCACCGAGGACGCCGAAAAGCTGTTCGAGCGGCTGTTGGGCTTGCGCAATGACGTCGGCCTTCTGAGCGAGCAATACGATCCGCGCGGGCGCCGCCTGGTCGGCAACATGCCGCAGGCGTTCTCGCATCTGGCGCTGGTCAACAGCGCCAGCAATCTCGGCCACTACCGCAAGCCGGCCGAGCAGCGCTCCCAGCACCCGGTGGACGAGGGCGCCGAGCAGGAGAAGCTGGAAGTTTATTGAGCCGCGCCGGCTTGTAAATCCGGTTATTCGCCGGCCGTCGTCATGTCCGCGCCACCGCCGTTCGCCGCCGGACGACCGCGTCGCGGCGAAATGGCACGATGGGCCGAAGGCAGACCGTCCAACGCCATGACGGTTATTGAAACCGCTTCCCTCCGGTGTTGATTTCCGGCCTTTCGTGCAGAACCATGTTCAACAAGGAACGATGCACCTCAATTCGGCCGTTGTAATCGATCAGGCCCAGTCGCCTGAATTTGTTCATGAAAAAATTGACGCGTGCTCGCGTCGTGCCGATCATCTCCGCTAAGGTCTCCTGGTTGATTTTGGTCAGCAATGGCTGGACCTCGCCTTCTTCGCCAAAATTCGCGAGAATCAGGAGCGCGCGAGCCAGGCGCTTCTCGCTCGAGTTAAACAACTGATCGACCAGGTCCGCCAGAACATGACTGTTGCGAACCAAGAGGTACGAGATGAAAAAATCGGACAACGCCGGCTCGTCGTGAAGCAACTTGACGAACACCGCCCTGGCTATTCGCGTGATCGTACATTCCGTCAAAGCGGTCGCGGTTGACAGGCGCAGAGTCTCTCCGTTCGCGCATCCTTCGCCGATAAAGTCGCCGGCATTCAGAATCGAGACAACCGCCTCCTTGCCCTGTTCGGTCGTCACGGTGAGCTTGGCTGTGCCTGACTGAATGAAATAAATCGCTTCAGCAGGGTCGCCCTGCCGGTAGATATCTTCACCGACCGTGTATTTAGTTACGGTTCGTCCGCCGTTCGCTTGCGCGAGAAACACGTTTGGGTCGAATGAGGCTTTCGTCTCTTCATTCATAGCAGACGTCTCAGTCTGGTCACTCACCTAAATCAAAGTCGCAAAATATGTTCCATAAATAATATGTTCCATAAATAATGGAAATCAACTGACAACTGGGCTCGCGCCATGCATGTATACGGCTAGGCATCCGTTGAGATCGCTCTCGGAGCGTTAGTTTTGGCGCCTGCGGTAATCCTCCCCGACCGTACGGGTATGAGGATACCGGCATGTCCGATGCGCAACCGCATCCCAATCAGTTTCTCGGGTCGCTGTCACCGGCGGGTTACGCACGCGTCGCGCCGTTATTGAAGCCGATTGTGCTGAAGCAAGGGGCCCTGCTTTACGAACCCGGCGACGTCATCAAGCAAATTTACTTTCCGCAAACCGGAATGATTTCTCTGCTTAGAGTGATGCAGGACGGCAAGGCGATTGAAGCGGCGACTATCGGGCACGAGGGCGCCGTCGGGATCATGGCAGGGTTCGGCGCATGCACGACCCGCTCGCGGGCGGCGGTTCAATTGCTGCCTTGCACCTGATTGAAGCCCGCTTTTGCCGTTGGATACTGCAGGCGAGCGACCGTTCGGATGACGATTCGATGGCTTTAACGCAAAATCTCCTTTCTCAGATGCTCGGAGTGCGCCGCGCTTCCGTGAGCGAGGTTGCGAATAAGCTTCAGGGCGTGGGCGTCATTGAATATACGCGCGGTACGGTGAGGATCCTGGATCGCAAACGCCTCAAGGCCCTGTCATGCGAATGTTATGCGGCGCTGTCGGCCAAACCGGCGAAGATGCCCAAACAGAAATAATTTCCGCACCGCGCCCGTTTGGCGCAGGACCCGGACTGGAAGGTCTGTCTCGGTGAGAACGCCAAAGCGGGAACGCCGCTGGCTCACACGGCGCCTGCCTTGCGCTGCCATGGCATCTCGACACAATGCCCTTGCTCGCCGACAATCCGGCGAATTGGGAGCCGCGCCCGCGTGTCGACAGCCGACCGTCATCTACCCATCCTAGACATCGATGTGCCCGCCACGGCGGACGAATTGGCGCGCTTTCGTGACTTGCAGGCGCAATTCTCCCGTTCCTATCCGACGCTGTTCGGCGACCCCAGCCTGCCGCGCAGTGTGCTGATTGTCCCCAGCCTGAGCCTCGATGCGGATGTCCTGGCCAGGATCACCGGCGCGCACCACTACGAAGAAAGGATGCTGTGCCTGTTGCTGCTGCTGCGCATGCCGCGCACGCGGGTGATCTATGTCAGCAGCACGCCGATTTCCGACACCATCATCGACTACTATCTGCACCTGCTGCCGGGCGTGCCCAGCGTGCATGCGCGCCGGCGGCTGACGCTGGTTTCCTGCAACGACGCCTCGCCGGTGCCGCTGACGCGCAAGATTCTCGAGCGGCCGCGCGTGCTCGAGCGCATTCGCGAGGCCATCCCCGATCTCGCCGCCGCGCACATGACCTGTTTCGCGGTGACCGAGTTGGAGCGCAAGCTTGCCTTGACATTCGGCATGCCGATCTACGGCTGCGACCCTTTGCTGCAGCACTGGGGCTCCAAGAGCGGTTCGCGCAAAATCTTCCGGGAAGCCGATATCGAAATGCCGCTCGGCTTCGAGGATCTGGCCGACGCCGATGCGGTCGCCGGCGCGCTCATGGAATTGAAGGGCCGAAGGCCGGCGTTGCAGCGGGCGGTCGTCAAGCTGAACGAAGGCTTTTCCGGCGAGGGCAACGCCGTCTTCAGCTTCGCGGAGGCCCCGGCCGGCGCCGCGCTCGGCCCGTGGATTCGCGACCGCCTGCCGCATCTCGCGTTCGAGGCGCGCGGCATGACCTGGGAGCTTTATGGCAAGAAGCTCGGCGCCATGGGCGCGGTGGTCGAGGAATTCATCCCGGGCGCGATCAAGCGTTCGCCGTCCGCGCAATTGCGGATCGATCCTGTCGGCGGGATCGAAGCGGTCTCGACGCATGACCAGGTGCTCGGCGGTGCCAATGGACAAATCTTCTTAGGCGCGCGCTTTCCCGCCGACGAAGCTTACCGGCTCGACATCCAGGCGCGCGGCATGAAGGTCGCGCGCGTGCTCGCCGACAAGGGCGTGCTCGGACGGCTCGGGGTCGATTTCATTTCGGTGAAGGAGGCCGGCGGCTGGCGTCACTTTGCCATCGAGGTCAATCTCCGGAAGGGCGGCACCACCCATCCCTTCCTCATGCTGCAATACCTGACCGACGGGCATTACGACCCGCAGACGGGCGCGTTTCTGACGCCGTCGGGGCAGCCTTGCTGCTATTACGCCTCCGACAATCTCGAATCGGAACGCTATCGCGGGCTGACGCCCTACGATCTGGTGGATATATCGGTGATCAACGGCTTGCACTTTCACGCCGCCACCAGCGAGGGCGTGGCGTTCCACCTGATCGGGGCGCTGTCCGAGTTCGGCAAGCTCGGGCTGGTCTGCATCGGCCGCACGCCGGAGCAGGCCGATCGGCTCTACCGCAGCACGGTCGACATTCTCGACCGCGAGAGCGGCGCCAGCCGCCGCTGACGCGCCTTTCGGGGGACGCCGTTCACGCCAGCGCGATGCACTCGATCTCGATGTCGAATTCCAGTGGCCAGGAACCGACCGCCACGAAGGTGCGCGCTGGCGGATTTTTCGGGAAGTAGCGCGCATAGATCGCGTTGACGGTCGGGAAATACGCCGAATTGGCGATATAGATCGTCACCTTCACGACCTTGTCGAGCGAGGAGCCCGCCGCTTCCAGCGTCGCCTTGACGTTCTCGAGCGACAATTCGGTCTGCGCGCTGATGTCGCCTTTGACCAACTCGCCGGTCTTGCGGTCGAGCGGCGGCAGGCCCGAGACGAAGACGAAGCCGTTGGCCTTCACGGCCGGCGACAGCGGCACCTTGGCCTTGGCGAGCATGTCGTCGATCGGGCCGACCTTGATGATTTCCTTATCCATGCCGCTTTCTTTCTGACGTCGCGAGGCGCTCGCCCCACCGTACCTGTCAACGCGGCCGCGGACCTACTTCATATGCGCCGGCAGCCACATCACGATGCCGGGGAAGGCGATCATCAGCGCCATGACGATGATGTTGAGCACGATGAAGGGCAGCGCCGAGCGGTAGATTTGCCCCAGCGTGGTGCCGGCCGGGGCGATGCCCTTCATCACGAACAGCGACAGGCCGAACGGCGGCGTGATGGTCGCCATCTCCAGATTGAGCATCATGATGGCGGCGAACCAGATCGGATCCCAGCGCATCGCCGCCACGATCGGCATGAAAATGGGTATGGTCACCAGCACGATCGAGGTCTGCTCGATGAACATGCCGAGCACCATGACCACGAGCTGCATCATCACCAGCACGACGAGCGGATGGACGTCGAAGCCGGTGGCGAGCTCGGTGATGCCGGAGGTCACGCCGGAAAAGCTCAGGAGCTGGCTGAAGGCAGCCGAGCCGGTCAGCACCATCAGCACCATGATGGACAGCGAGGTCGCCGATCCCACCGCTTTCTTGATGACCGGCCAGGTCAGCATGCCGTAACACGCCGCCACGATGAAGCTCAGCAGCGTGCCCATGGCGGCGGCTTCGGTCGGCGTCGCGATGCCGGCGAAGATAGTGCCGACGACGATGCCGACCATGGACAGCGGCGGCACGACGTAGAGCAGCGTATCGCGCAGCCGCGAAGCGGACGAATGGCGCTCGACCACATAGGCCGGCGCCAGCGCCGGCTGCAGCGTGCAACGCACGAAAATATAGCCGCCATAGACCAGGGCCAGCAGAAAACCCGGGATGATGATGCCGATCAGCAGCTTGCCGACCGAGAACTTGCCGAGGCTCGCCAGGATCACGGCCAGCGCGCTGGGCGGAATGAGGATGGCGAGGCTGCCGCTCGCCAGCACCGAGCCGAGCGCCAGCGAGCGGTCGTAGCCGCGCCGCTCCATGTCCGGCACCAGCGTCGAGCCGAGCATGGCGACGCTGCCCATGGCGACGCCGGTCAGCGTGGCAAACAGCGCGCCGGCGGCGACGGCGAGAATGGCGAGCCGGCCGGCGATCCTGCCGAGCCACTGATCGAGCACGTCGATCATGCGGTAGGCGACGCCGGAATGAAACATCACCGTGCCCATGAGGATGAACATGGGGATCGGCACCAGCACGAACGACGACACCGAGCTGTCGATGCTGAGGATCAATTGGCTGAGGCCGATCGACCCGCCCCAGAACACGTAGACGCCGACGAGATTGACGACGGTGAAGGCGATCGCGATCGGCATGCCGATCAGCAGCAGGACCGCGAGCCCGCCGAAGAACGCGATGAGATGGATGGCGAGGTCCATCTAGGATGCGCTCACGGGTGGCGGCGGCGGGGCGTCGCCTTTGAGCGCGCCGCGCGCCCGCCGCATGAACTGGATCGCCAGCAGCAGGAAGCCGATCGGAATGACGATCAGGTTGACGGCGCGCGGCATCTCGATTTCCGCCGGGATGCGGATGTCGCGTTGAATCGAGTTGATGACTTCGAGCGTGCCGAACACCGTGACCACGAGGCAGACCAGCGCCCCGAGCAGCGAGCTCACCACCAGCAGGTGCCGCCGGGTGCGCTCGCTGACGCGCCCGAGCAGCAGGTCGACGATCACGTGCTCGTCGCGGCGCAGCACCCAGGCCGCCCCCAACAGGCCGATATAGAGCAGGAGCGTGCCGCTGAGTTCGTCGACGCCGATCAGGCTGGTGTGCAGGCCGTAACGGAACACGACCTTCACGGTGGTCGCCAGCATGATGCAGATCAGAAGCACGGCGGAGAGGACGCCGCCGAGCTCGATGATGCGGTCGAAAACGTGCACCGCCCGCACGATGAACGTGCGCGGCGATGCATCTTGCGTCCCGCTGTCGCTCACGCGGCTACGTCGTCGCGCGATTGCCGGCCTGGCGCCGCCGGCGATGGGAGCGAACGGCTCATTTCGCGTCGAACAGGCGTTGCGCGGTCGCGAAGTCGTCGGGCGACATCACGCTCTTGAAATGGGCCCAGAGCGCCTTGCGCGAGGTGTCCTCCCAGCGCTTGGCTTCGGCCGGGCTGAACTTGATCACCTTCATGCCCGCCTTCTTCATCGCGGCGAGTTGCACGGCCTGGTGCGCCGAGACCCAGCCGCGCGCCCATTCCTGGGTGTCGGCGGCGGCGGCGTTGAGGATCTTCTTGTCCTCGGCCGACAGCGCCTTCCACTTGGCGAGGTTCATGATGATGGCGGTGCCGTCGCGGTAGAGCGGATGATCGACCAGGTACTTGGAGACTTCCTGCCAGCCGAAATTGGTGAAGCCGTCGAAATAGGGCCAGGTGAAGCCGTCCACGGTGCCGCGCTCGAGCGCGAGATAGATGTCGCCCGGCGGCATGGTGACCGGCTCGGCGCCCATGCTGGCGACGAAGAAGCGGGTCAGCGGCGGCACCCGCACCTTCAGGCCCTTGAGGTCTTCGATGCGGCTGATCTTCTTCTGCGTATAGAGGAAGTGGTTGCCGGTGTCGGGCTCGCCGGTCATGTGGCCGAGATAATGGACGCCGTGCGCCTCATAGAGCTTGTTCATAAAGGCGAACTGCTCGCTGCCCGGCCCCTTGTCGGGAATTTCATAAGGCGACAGCTCGGTGACATAGCCGCCCTTGACGATGCCGGCCCAGTAGTTCGGTGCGCCGTACCAGATGTCGAACACGCCCTTCACCAGCGCTTCCGGCTGGTCGAAGGTCTTGATCACGTCGGACGCGCCCTTGAAGGTGATCACGATCTTGCCCTTGGACATCTTGTTGACGGTGTCCTTGAACTTGATGCCGATATCGGCCGCCGGCGAAACGCCCGGTTTCCAGGCGCCGACCATCACCAGCTTGGTCTGCGCCTGCGCGGTGGAAACGGCCGCGCCGCCCACCACCAACAGACCGAGCGCCGCGGCTTGCGCGAGGCCCACTGCACCGCCAAGAATCTTCATGACAATCTCCCTCATCGTTCCAATAGGACCAAAGGTCCCGGCCTCAGCCTGGATGAGGGCCACGTTTCCCCGGCGCTACCGATAGGGCGGTCGAGCACGATTATTTTTTGCCCGGCCGCTCTGGCGGGTGGACCATCCATCCCAGTACTATGGTAGTATAAATAGGAACAATGAGGGGGCAATAGCCAATCCCATGCGACGCGCAGAAATGAGCCCCGGCGAACGGGAACGCGGCGAGCGCCGGCCGCGCCATCGAGGGGAGCGCGCGTGATGACGTCGAGCGCACCGCCGCAGCCACCGCATCGACCGTCCGAACTGCTGGCGACGCTCAAGCGCCTCGGCTTCGGGATGGCGGTCGCCGTGCCCGACAGCTGGCTCGGCGAAATTCTGGTGCGCGTCGAGCAGGAGCCGTCGATGCGGCTCGTGCGGGCGACCCACGAGGAGGAGGCGCTGGCGATCGCCTGCGGCGCCCGGCTCGGCGGCGTGCGCACCGCGCTGTTCGTGCAGAACGCCGGGCTGCTCAGCATGGGCGCCGGCATGGTCTGCCTCGCCCAGCGTTTTCAATTCCCGCTGCTGATGCTGGTGTCTTATCGCGGCACCACCGACGACCCGGTCTTCTATCACGTGCCCAAGGGGCGGGCGACCGAGCCGGTGCTCAACGGCCTCGGCGTCGCGTACGCCCGCGCCGAGCGCCTGCGGCCGATCGGCCCGCAGGTGGAGGCGGCCGCCACCTTTGCCGAGGAAGCCTCGAGCCCGTTCGCGCTGCTGTTGTCGCGGGAGGACATTCAATGGTGAAAGCTCACCGCCCCAGCCGTGCCGATTACTACGCGGTGCTGGAGGATCTGCTGCCGGATGACGCGCTCACGGTCACCGCGCTCGGCAACGCCTCCTATCTGTGGTCGGCCATGCATCACCGGCCGGAGAATTTCTATTTCGAGGACGCCATGGGCCTGGCGCTGCCGCTGTCGGTCGGGCTGGCGCTGACGCAGCCGTCGCGCCGCGTGGTCGCCGTCGAAGGCGACGGCGGGCTGATGATGCATATGGGCGCGCTGGTCACGCTCGGCGCCGCGGCGCCCGCCAATCTCACGGTGCTGCTGATCCAGAACGGCGTGCACGCCGCCTCCGGCGGCCAGGCGCTGACCAATGCCGGGCTCGATCTGGCGCAATTGGCGCGCGCGTCCGGCGTCGGTCATGCCGAGAATATCGCGACGGCCGATGCCTTTGCGCCGGCGCTGCGCGCGGCCTTGGCGAGCGACGGGCCGCATGTCTTGGTGCTCGCGACCGAGCCCGATCTCGAGCCCGTGCGCCCGCCGGTGAGCCTCGATCCGGTGCCGACCAAGCAGCGCTTCATGAGCGCGATCGGCGCGCCGCGTTACGTCCAGACGCTGTTCGGCGGCGGCCGGCTGGAGAGCGAATAGGCGCGGGCGCCTAGCCCTTCAATGGCGCGGCTCGACGCGCCGCCACAGCACGGCCCCGACGGTGGAATGGGCGATGAACAAGTCGGGGTTGATGACTTCGATGGTGCCGTGATCGGTGCGGCCGGAATCGGCGTAGGTTCTCCAACTACCGTCGGGCTTGATAATGGTCTGCCCGGTCTCGCCCGCCAGCGGTGGCGGGCAGCCGTCACCAAGACGGTAGCGGCCATTGGGCTGGGTCATATCCACGCACACATATTTACGTCCGTGGATACGCAAGATCGTCTCCCATCGTTGAACGCCGGAACGCTCCGCGCCCTTCTTTGCCGATGCGTGCGCGGGCGGCAGACTCGCGACATGGGTCTTCTTCAATTCTTCGAGCCGCCTATGCGCTTCTCCCGCCAATGAACTCGTCGGATACTTCTTGAGGAATTCCTCGAACACGGCCGGCACCTGCAAATCCTCGATCGCCGACCAGAACACGCGATCGGCGGCAACTTCGCCCGCACCAGCCGACGGCTTGGCTCCGCTGCCGCGGCCGGCGAAGTAGAATTCGCCTTTGATCGGCGAGGCCGACATCCAGGGCTGCTGCTGTCCGCCGGTTTCGCGCGTGACGATAAGGCCGACTTGATTGAAGGTCTGGAAGATATCCAGTCCCGGTTTGCGCATGGTCGCAACCAGCGCCGTGGTAAAGGGGCTGTCCTTGCCATTGCCGTCGAGCGCCACGCTGCCGGGCTGGGTGGCGAACGAGATCAGCGTGCCTTCCGGCGCCTGCATGGTGGCGAGCCCGCCGTCGGCCGAGCGCGTGCCGCGCCCGCCGAATGGATTGTTGCGGCAGGCATCGAGGATCATCAGGTTGAGCTTGGTGCCGGCGTCCGCCATCTGCCGCAGCACCAGATTGGCGTCGAGCATCTGGAAATCGACATCCGCCGCTTTCTCCGGATTGGCGGCGACCGGCACCAGATAATTCTCGCCACGCACCTGCAGCCCGTGGCCGGCGTAATAGAAGAGGCCGACATCGGCACCCTGCAATTGGGTCCCGAAATCCTGCACCGCGCGGTCGAGGCCGGCCTTGTCGAGGTTGAGCTGCGCGCCGCCGCCGACCAGGGTGAAGCCGAGGCGTTGTAGCGTCTTCGCCATCAGCCTGGCGTCGTTTGCCGGATTGGTGAGCCGTGCCACATGCCGATAGGCCGAATTGCCGACGACCAGCGCGACGCGCTTTTCCGCCCGGGCCGGCGCGCTCGACAAGACGACAACGGCAACAAGCAAGCCGATGGCGCCGATATTGCGACGCAAGGTCTGCTAGCACGGTCGAACCTCTCATGACAAACGCTCCCGTTGCGTCGGCATGGATGCGAACGGCCCCCTTGCCGTAGCGAAGCAAAGTCGCGGCGACCGGTCAAACGAGGAAAATACATGCACTTCGCAGCGTCGAATTGCGCGCGCTGAAAGTTCCTGCACCACATCGCGCAGCCTCCCTTGACCCGCCCTTACCGCGGCGAAGACACTCCCGGCGCGCCGCCGTCATGTCGAGGCGGCAATTATCCAAGGGAGACGCGCCGTGATTATCGATCTTCGCACCTATAAATGTCTGCCCGGACACATGTCCGCCCAGCTCGATCTCTACGGCCGTCTCGGCTATCCGGTGCAGCAGCGCCATATCGGCGATCCGCTCTGCTACCTCGTCGCCGAGAGCGGCGGTCTCAACACCATGGTGCATGCCTGGGTCTATGAGAGCGCCGGCGACCGCGAGGCGCGTCGCGCCCGCATGGCGAAGGATCCGGACTGGCAGCATTTCATCGTCGAGAACACTAAGGCCGGCCATCTCGTCGAGCAGCACACCAGCCTGATGACGCCGGCGCCCTTCGCGCCGCCGCTGACCATCGCCAAGCCCAAGGGGTGAGGGTGTCCCGGGCGCAGCGCGGCACGTCAGTGGTGCGCTGCCGACCCGCCCGCGGGCCGAAGCCACGTTCACCGCAGCCGCGCCGGTAACCCTTCGGCGGGCGAAGGCGCGGGACCCCGGTTTGCCCGCACCAATCCCGGCTCCGGTTCAGGGCTACAGCCCTGCTGCTCCATGCCGCGCCGCCTCCGGGCGCGCATGGTGCCATGCGCCGCCCCCGCTCGCCGCCGCGCGCGCGATCGTCTATAGCTTCACCCCTTCTTGCGTTTGGAACTATCGGAGCCCTGCATGCGATCGAACGACGGCACACGCACCGGCGGTGAAATCCTGGTCGACCAGTTGCTGGTGCATGGCGTGCGCCACGCCTTCTGCGTGCCGGGCGAGAGCTATCTGGCCGCGCTCGATGCCTTCTACGACCGCGACATCGCGCTCACCGTCTGCCGCCACGAGAGCGCCGCGGCGATGGCGGCGGAAGCGATCGGCAAGGCCACGGGGAAGCCGGGCATCTGTTTCGTCACCCGCGGTCCGGGCGCCACCAATGCCTCCGCCGGCATCCACATCGCGCGTCAGGATTCCACGCCGATGATCATGTTCGTCGGCCAGGTGGCGCGCTCGATGCGCGAGCGCGAGGCGTTCCAGGAACTCGACTACCGCGCGGTGTTCGGCGCCATGGCCAAATGGGTGACCGAGATCGACGACCCCGCGCGCATTCCCGAACTGGTCTCGCATGCCTTCCACGTCGCCTGTAACGGCCGGCCCGGGCCGGTGGTGATCGCGCTGCCGGAGGACATGCTGGTCGAGCGCGTGGCGGTGCCCGATGCCAAGACCTTCGAGACGGCGGAGATCTGGCCGGGGCTCACCGACATGAGCCGGCTGCAGAAGCTGCTGTGGGCCGCGAAGAAGCCGGTGGCGCTGATCGGCGGCAGCCGCTGGTCGGAGGCCGCCACCGCCGCGCTGATGCGCTTTGCCGAGCGCTTCCAGTTGCCGGTCGCCACCACATTCCGCCGCGGCCATCTGTTCGATGCGCTGCATCCGTGTTTCGCCGGCGACTTCGGCATTGGGCCCAACCCGAAGCTGCTCGCGCGCGTGCGCGGTGCCGACCTGGTGCTGCTGATCGGCGACCGCATGAGCGAAATGCCGTCGCAAAGTTACACGCTGTTCGACATTCCTGAGCCGCAGACCAAACTGGTGCACGTGCATCCGGGCGCCGACGAGCTCGGCCGCGTCTATCACGCGCATCTGGCGATCAACGCCTCGCCGACCGCCTTCTGCTCGGCGCTCGAAGGCCTGCAGCCGCCGAACGAGATTCCCTGGCGCGGCGAGAGCGACACCGCGCATGCCGATTACCTCGCCTGGTCGGACAAGGCGACGCCGGTGCCGGGCGACGTCAATCTCGGCGAGGTCATCGTGTGGCTGCGCGAAAATCTGGGCAGCGAGGGGATCATCACCATCGGCGCCGGCAATTTCTCGGCCTGGGTGCATCGCTTCTATCGGGTGCGGAAATACGGCGGCCTGGTCGGCCCGACCTCCGGCTCCATGGGCTACGGCTTTCCCGCCGCGCTCGCCATGCAGACGCTGTATCCGGATCGCCCGGTGGTGTGCGTCGCCGGCGACGGCGACTTCCTGATGACCGGCCAGGACTTCGCCACCGCCGTGCAATACGGCCTGCCGCTGATCGTGGTGATCTCGGACAACGGCGTCTACGGCACCATCCGCATGCACCAGGAGCGCGAATATCCCGGCCGCGTGGTGGCGACTGCGCTGACCAATCCCGACTTCGTTGCTTACGCCAAGGCGTTCGGCGGCTTCGGCATCGGCGTCGACAAGACCGCCGATTTCCCCGCCGCCTTTGCCGCGGCGAAGGCGTCCGGCAAGCCGTCGATCATAAGGCTGAAGATCGATCCCGAGGCCTCGACCCCGATGGCGACGCTTGCCGGCATCCGCGCCAAGTCGCTGGCGGGCAAGGGCTAAGCCACGAAGGTCGCGGCGCTCTCACTTCCCTCGCCCCGCGAGGCGGGGAGAGGGTGCACTCGCGGAGGCGAAGCCGAGCGAGGGCGGGTGAGGGGCGCTCGCGCGATGTTGACAAGAGCCCCTCACCCGGCTCGCGCTTCGCTTGCGCTTCAGCGCTCGCCACCCTCTCCCCGTAAACGGGGAGAGGGAAAGAGGGCACCGCGACTTGCCTCGCGGCCGTGAATCACCATTCACTCGTTGCCATGCCTTATCGCCGCACCGAACGTATGGTCCGCCGGCTGGCCGAGCGCGAGCAGGCGATCCTCGACGCCGCCCGCGCGCTGGCCATCGAGCACGGCATGGCGGCGGTGCAGATCGCCGCCGTCGCCGAGCGCGCCCAGATCGCCGCCGGCACCGTCTATCGCTATTTCCCGTCCAAGGCCGATCTCATCGCCGAATTGATCGCGGCGGTCTCCGCGCGCGAGCTCGAGGCGATGCGCAAGGCCGCCGATGCCGCGCCCGGTCCGCTGTCGGCGCTGGCCGCCTGCATCGCCACCTTCGCCGCCCGCGCGCTCGCCGCCCGCAAGCTCGCCTGGGCGGTGATCGCCGAGCCGGTCGAACCCGAGATCGACGCGCTACGCCTCGATTTCCGTCAGTCGCTCGCGGCCGAGCTGGAGGCGCGCATCAAGCGCGCGATCGCCGGCGGCCGCTTGCCGGAGCAGGACGCGCGCGTCTCGGCGCCGGCCGTCATCGGCGCGTTGATGGAAGGGCTGATCGGGCCGCTGGCGCCGACGCCGGACGACGCCGGCAAGGCGCGCGAAGCGGTGCAGATGGTAACGCTGTTGGCGCTGCGCGCGCTCGGCGTCGTCGACGCCCGCGCCCTCGGCCTGGTGGCGCAGGTGGTGTTGCCGCCTTCTCCCTCCCCCTGAGGGGGGAGGGTTGGGGAGGGGGTTAAGCAGCGCTAACGATTCATGGCTGCGTTGAAGTGAACCCCCACCCGCCCGCCTTCGCTACGCTTCGGCGGGCGACCTCCCCCTTTCAGGGGTAGGTAGAAAGCTCATGCAGCGGCAGATCGACCTGCTTGACGCCGCGCTCGTCCGCGTCGTCCTTGATGTGGAAGCCGAGCTCCCCGCACATCAGCAGCATGGAGGCATTCTCGTCCAGCACCTGCCCGCGCACGTGCTTGAGGCCCTTGTCGCGCGCGTAGGCGATCATGTGCTTCATCATCAGCCAGCCGAGGCCGCGGCCCTTGAGATGGGTGCGCAGGAGGATGGCGAATTCGCCGCTCTCGCCGCTGTTGTCGTCGTGCAGCCGCACCACGCCGAGCAGCTTTCCGGTCGCCTCCTCGATGGCAACGAAAGCCATGGCGCGGGCGGGATCGTAGTGGATGAGCCGGTCGAGCAGCTCTGGGCTGACCTCGCGCATGGCCGCGAAGAAGCGCAGACGCAGATCGCCCACCGTCACCTCGCTCAGGAAGTCGGGATAGAGGCTGGCGTCCTCCAGCCTGAGCGGCCGGAAGAACACCTTGGTCCCGTCGCGCAAGGTGACGTGGCGTTCGAGCAAAACGGCATCCTCCCTCCGCTCGTCCCCGCGAAAGCGGGGACCCAGGGTCAACAGCGACGCATGTCGTGTCGTCTGGATTCCCGCTTGCGCGGGAATGAGCGGAATTCAGACACTTGTTAGTGCGACATCAGCACCGGCACCGTCATCGATTCCAGCAGGCTGTGGGTCACGCCGCCGAGCACGAATTCGCGCAGGCGCGAATGGCCGTAGCCGCCCATCACGATCAGGTCGGTCGAGGCATCGGCCGCGTAGGACAGGATGGTGGAGGCGGTATCGATGTCCGGCGAGGTGATGCGCTTGACGTCCACCTTGATGCCGTGGCGCGCCAGATGCTGGCCGAGATCGGCGCCGGGCACGTCGCCGCTCTTGCCCGCTTCGCTGGCGACCATGACCACGTCCACCTGCTTGGCCTTCTCCATGAACGGCATGGCGTCGCCGATGGCGCGGGTGGCGGCGCGGCTGCCGTCCCAGCACACCATCACGTGGTCGAGCCCCATGCCTTCCTTCTGGATGAAGGGCACGAACACCACCGGGCGGCCGGACTCGAACAACACGCCCTCGTCGAGCACTTCTTCCGGCGTGCCCTGGTCGCGCCGCGGTTGGCCGACCACCGCGAGGTCGAAGCGGCGGGCGAGCCGGCCGATCTGGTCGGCGGCGCCGGAGACGCTCGAGCTCAGCAGGCGGCTCTCATAGGAGATGCCGGCGCGCTTGGCCGCGTCCTCGAAGCGGGCGATCGCCTTGCGCGCGGTCGATTCCAACTCGGCGCGCTGGCTCTCGAGGAACTCCGGCGGAATGCCGCCCATCACCGAGCCGGGAATGACCGGCTCATAGGCGAGGCCGATGCCGAGCACATGCGCCTCGAAGCTCTGCGCGATGGAGACAGCATAATCACCGGCCGGGTCGCGCTCGCCCAGCCCCAGGTTGACGATAAGATCCTTGATCATCAGTCGTGTCTCCTCACCGAGCGTTGTTTCTCAATGGTCGATCTTATGCGGGTCCGCCGGTCTTGCGGCCTTGACCAAGGTCAAAGCCCTGGTGGGGCGGTTCCGCGAGCCTACTTCTTGCTGCCGTCGGCCTTGAACGAACTGAGATAGGCCCACAGGTCCTCGATCTCTGCCTTGTTCTTGATGCCGACGAAAAACATCTTGGTGCCGGGGATCATCTTGCGCGGGTCCTGGATGTATTTCTCGAAGGTATCCTTGCCCCACACGATGCCGGACTTCTTGTTGGCCGGCGAGTAAGCATAGCCGGGCGCGCTGCCGGTGTGGCGGCCGTCGAGGCCGTTGAGCTCCGGGCCGACCAGGTTCTTGGCGCCCGGGCCGATGCGGTGGCAGGGCGTGCATTTCTTGAAAACCTGGGCGCCCTTGGCGGGATCGCCCGCCGCCCGCGCCGCTTGCGTCATCGCCCCCACCGCGAGACTCGTGATGGCCAGCGCCGTCATCGCCAGTCTGAATTTCATCGGTCTTGCTCCCGTTTTCGGCTTTGCGCCGCTTTCCACCGCTCGTGAGGGGCGCCTCCCGGCGGCCCCGCCCCGGTACCCGAATAGTTCTGCCAGCCCTATATGTCGGGCGTCAAATGCCTGTATCGTGGGGCCGAAACGACGGAGTTGCCATGTCGGTCAAGATGCCGGAAGCCGATAGCGCGGTGCTCGGGCGGCGCGCCAAGATCGTCGCGGCGCTGCGCGGCATCGTGCCGGGCGAGGGGGTGATCGCGCGCGAGCGCGAGATGAGGCCCTACGAGACCGACGGCCTCACCGCCTATCACCAGCTCCCCATGGTGGTGGTGCTGCCGGAGACCACCAACCAGGTCGCCGAGGTGCTGCGCTATTGCCACGCCGAAGGCATCAAGGTGGTGCCGCGCGGGGCGGGCACCTCGCTCTCGGGCGGGGCGCTGCCGCTGGCGGATGGCGTGCTGCTCGGCATGGCCAAGTTCAACCGCATCCGGGAAATCGACTTCGCCAACCGGCTGGCGGTGGTCGAGCCCGGCGTCACCAATCTCGCCGTCTCCAACGCGGTGGCGTCTGCGGGCTTCTATTACGCGCCCGACCCGTCCTCGCAGATCGCCTGCACCATCGGCGGCAATATCGCGGAGAATTCCGGCGGCGTGCACTGCCTGAAATACGGAATGACCACCAACAACGTGCTCGGCTGCGAGATCGTGCTGATGAACGGCGAGGTGCTGCGCATCGGCGGCCGCCATCTCGACGCCCCCGGCTACGACCTGCTCGGCCTCATCACCGGCTCGGAAGGCCTGCTCGGCGTGGTGACGGAAGTCACCGTGCGCCTGCTGAAGAAGCCGGAGACCGCGCGCGCGCTGCTGGTCGGCTTTCCGTCATCGGAGGACGCCGGCGCCTGCGTGTCGCGCATCATCGGCGCCGGCATCATTCCGGCCGGCATGGAGATGATGGACAAGCCGGCGATCAAAGCGGCGGAGGAATTCGTCCATGCCGGTTATCCGCTCGACGTCGAGGCGCTGCTGATCGTCGAGCTCGACGGCCCCGCGGCCGAGGTCGACCACCTGATCGAGCGGGTCGAGCAGATCGCGCGCGAATGCAATGGCGGCGAATGCCGTGTTTCGAATTCGGAAGAGGAGCGGCTGCTGTTCTGGGCCGGCCGCAAGGCCGCGTTCCCGGCGGTCGGGCGCATCTCGCCGGACTATTACTGCATGGACGGCACCATCCCGCGCAGCCAATTGCCGCTGGTGCTGAACCGCATGAAGGAGATGTCGAAGAAATACGGGCTCGGCGTCGCCAACGTGTTCCACGCCGGCGACGGCAACCTGCACCCGCTCATTTTGTACGACGCCAACAAGGAGGGCGAGCTCGACCGCGCCGAGCAGTTCGGCTCCGACATCCTGAGGCTTTGCGTCGAGGTCGGCGGCGTGCTTGACCGGCGAGCACGGCGTCGGCGTCGAAAAGCGCGACCTGATGCCGACGATGTTTACCGAGACCGATTTGAACCAGCAGCAGCGGGTGAAATGCGCCTTCGATCCGAAGGGCCTGCTCAACCCCGGCAAGGTATTCCCCACATTGCACCGCTGCGCCGAATTGGGCCGCATGCACATCAGCGGCGGCAAATTGCCGTTCCCGGATATTCCAAGGTTTTGAAGGGACGGAGACAGGCCGGCGAGGCCGCCGCAGCAGCGAAGCCGCTTAAGCTGCGATTTCAACGATAGAGAAGCCTTCCTTCTGCGCGGCCGCCGCCAATCTCTCATCGAGCACGACGAAATCCAGCGACGACGGACGTCCGCTCGCTGCGACGAACGCGGCCGCAAGCTGCAGCGCGTCACCCGCACGCAGCGGATGAACACGGAGCAAACGGGTTGCCGTTTCCCGCACGTCGTCGCTCGGATCGATTTCCTGCCAATTGGCGACCAATTGGCGCAAACGCTTGTGGCCGGTCCTGACGCCCGGGCCGTCGAGCAGCCCCTCGCGTTCGAGTCGCGCCAGCGCCGAGGCGCATTCGATTTGAGTGGCCCACCAGACGAACATGAGCGGATCATCGGCCAAAATTGCGCGAAGGGGCGGGCTGCTGCGTTCCGCGATCAGCAGCGGGACGATCGCAGACGCATCCCAGAATTTCATCGGCCGTCGCGGCGCTCTTCCAGCAGTGCATCGAGAATGGAGATGCCGGCCTTGGAGCGAGGCAGCGGTTCGGTGAAGAAACTTTTGGGCAGACCCGGCCCTCGGCTCGGGCGGACGACGCCGTCTCGGATGAGCCGCGCCAAACGTCCGCTGTCGTCGGCATCGGCGCCGCCGGTGACCGGCTCGAGACGCGCCACTGGGCGCCCGCGATCCATGATCAAAACCGGGGTGCCGGATTTAACACCATCGATGAGCTTGCTTAGGTTGTTCTTGGCTTCGGTGATGCTGGCTTTCTTCATAAAGCTAAAATAGCCTTTTCGGTAAAGCTATTCAAGCTTTATGGCCGGCGGCCGGACGATGGCGTTGGGCGCGGTCGTGTTACCGTCCCCCGGATTTCGCTGTCGCTCAATCCGGGCTACGGTCGCGGCCACGCGGCCAATTCAGAAGGCAACAATGCAATTCGGACTGTTCTGCTCGCCCAAGGCCGACGCCGTGGGCTATGGCCCCGAGACCGGCAAGGGCTATTTCGATTTCCTCGACTTCAACGTGGAGGCCGAGGCGCTCGGCTTTCATTCCAGCTTCGTGGTCGAGCATCACTTCTCCGGCTGGAACCAGTTGTCGGCACCCTTGATGCTGCTGATGGCGCTCGCCATGCGCACCAGGACGCTGCGGCTCGGCACCGCGGTGATGGTGCCGACCTGGCACAATCCGCTGCTGCTCGCGGAGCAGGCGGCGACGCTCGACCTCATGTCCAACGGCCGGCTCGATCTCGGCATCGGCAAGGGTTACCGCCACAGCGAGTTCACCGGCTTCGCCATCCCGCAAGCCGAAGCCGAGGAGCGCTTCGAGGAAGCGCTGGCGCTGATGTTGCGCGCCTGGGGCTCGCGCGAGCGCTTCACGCATCAAGGCCGCTTCTGGTCCTGCAACGACGCCATCGTTGAGCCGCCGCCGGCGCAACGCCCGCATCCGCCGCTTTGGGTCGCCGCCGGCAACCCGCATTCGATCGGCCGCGCCGGCGAGCGTGGCTTCAACCTCATCCTCGACCAATATGCCGGCCCTGCGGTACTCGCCGAGCGTATCGCCGTCTACAAGGCCGCGCGCGAGAAGGCCGGCCTCGCCTTCGATCCGACCCAGGTGGCGGTCGCGCGACTTGCCTATGTGGCGAGGGACAGAGCCGACCGCGACGACGCGCTCAAGCGCCAGGCTGACTACACCGCCCGCACCGTCTCGGTCTCGCGCAACCCCACCGCCAACAAGCAGGGCACCGCCGGCTCGCACGTCTTGGCCTATGCCGACCGCAAAGGCGCCACCGAAGAGCACGCGCTGTTCGGCACGCCCGAAGAACTGCGCGCCATGGTCGGGAGCTTGCGCGACGCCGGCGTGCGCTATCTGCTGCTCAGCATCTTCGGCGGCCCCGACCAGTTGCGCCATTTCGCCCGCGAGGTGATGCCGGCCTTCGCCGACCCCCGCGCCGCCGCCGCGGAATAGGGGAGCGCTGGCGGCCGCGAATTGTGGTAGGCTTGCGCCATGACGATCAACCTGAAGAATATGCTCGCCCGCGCTGAGACTTGGTCGGAACAGGACCAGGAGGAACTGGCGCAGGTGGCGTTGGAGATCGAGGCGCGCCGCCACGGCCTTTACCGTGCCAGCCCCGACGAATTGAAAGCCATCGACGAGGCGCTGGCGGCTGTTGCTCGTGGCGAAATTGCCAGCGACGAGGAAGTCGAGGCGGTGTTCGCCAAGTACCGCAAGGCATGAGGGTTCGGTTCTCCGCGCCGGCCTTGGCGGAATTGGACGCCATCCTCGCGGATTTGGTCGAGAAAAATCCTATTGCAGCACGGCGCTTTGAATACCGAATCCGTCGGGTGGCGGAACGGATCGGTCGCTTTCCGCGTGGTTTTCAGGAAATCGCGGAACGGCCCGGCGTTCGCCGGGTGCCTCTGGTGCGCTATCCCTATTTGGTGTTCTACAAAGTATTTGACGACGAAGCGATCGTGCTGCGCATCATTCACGGTGCCCGCAAAGAGGCTTGGGAAGATTTGTGACCGACACCCTCAAACCCCGCGATGCCAAGGACGTCGAAGAGGTCGTGCAGCTGGGCGCTTAGTCCGAGGACAAGCCGCTCGAACTCATCGGGCAGGGCTCCAAGCGCGCCATCGGCCGCCCCAGCCAGACCGATCTCACGCTCGATCTCTCCGGCCTTACCGGCGTCACGCTCTACGAGCCGGCCGAACTGGTGCTCTCCGCCAAGGCCGGCACGCCGCTTGCCGAGATCGACAAGCTGCTCGCCGACAACAACCAGGAGCTCGCCTTCGAGCCGGTCGACTATGGCCCGCTGCTCGGCGGTGAAGCCGGGCAGGGCACCATCGGCGGTGTCATCGCCGCCAATCTCTCCGGGCCCCGCCGCATCAAGGCCGGTGCCGCGCGCGACCATTTCCTCGGGGTCAATGTCGTCACCGGCCGCGGCGACACCATCAAGTCGGGCGGCCGCGTGGTGAAGAACGTCACCGGCTACGACCTCTGCAAGCTGTTCGCGGGCTCCTGGGGCACGCTCGGCGCCATGACCGACATCACGGTGAAAGTGCTGCCGCGCGCGGAGACCGAGGTCACCGTCCTCGTGCAGAACCTCGACGATGCGCGCGCCTGCGCGGCGATGACGGTCGCCATGGGCTCGGCCTACGACGTCTCCGCCGCCGCGCATCTGCCCGATCATGTCGCGTCCTGGTTTTCCGTCCTGCCCAAGCCGGAGGCCGCCACCGCGCTGCGGCTGGAAGGCCATGCGCCGTCGGTCGCCCACCGCAAGGAAACGTTGGCGGCGCTGATGAAGGATTTCGGCGCGGTCGAAATTCTCGCCGAGGCCGAGTCGCGCGCGCTCTGGCGCGACGTGCGCGCGGTCAAGCCGCTTGCGGCCGAGTCCGTGCGCGGGCGGCCGCTGTGGCGCGTCTCGACTCATCCTTCGCGCGGCCACGAGATCGCCGCGGCCATCACGCCGGCCGCGCAGATGTTCTACGACTGGGCCGGCGGGCTGATCTGGCTCGCCATGCCCCATGCCGGCGAGGCCACCGCCGGCGCCATCCGTGAAGCGGTCGCCAGGGTCGGCGGCCATGCCACGCTGATCCGCGCGCCGGCGGCGGAGCGCGCGACGGTCGACGTGTTCCAGCCGGAAGACGCGGGCGTGCAGGCCCTGAGCCGGCGGGTGAAGGAAAGCTTCGACCCCGAGGGCATTCTCAATCCCGGCCGCATGTACGCGGGGATTTGACAGCCTATGGACTTTTCCCGGGCGCGGCGCGGCGTGAAACGCTGCGACGCAGACCCGGGATCCCGGTTCACGAGGTCGCGGCTAAACCGGGGGCCCGGTTCTGCAGCGCACCGCTCCGCTTCGCTCCATGCTGCGCTGCGCCCGGGACACGCCGCTTGCGTCGTTCAATCGGTCGCTCTAGCTTCGCCGCCGTCTCAACCGGGGTGCCTCAGACGAGGCTGAGAGGCGGCAAGGCCGCCAACCCGTCGAACCTGATCCGGGTCATGCCGGCGGAGGGAGTGAGAGTGGCGGTTCTCTATTTCGGTAAATCGCTGTTCGTCCGTCGCGCTGCCCGCAAGCCGAGGAGCCCGCGATGAACCAGCCTTCCATCGACACCGTCTTTGCCGCGCTTGCGGACCTGCGCGCCCGCCGCCCGCTCGTCCACAACATCACCAATTACGTGGCGATGACCGTCTCCGCCAATGTGCTGCTGGCGCTCGGCGCTTCGCCCGCCATGGTGCATGCCGTCGAAGAGGTGGAGGACTTTGCCGCCATTGCCGACGCGCTCGTCGTCAATATCGGCACGCTGTCGCCTCCCTGGGTCGCGGCCATGCAGGTGGCCGCAACCAGAGCCAGGGCGATGGGCAAGCCCTGGGTGCTCGATCCGGTCGGCTGCGGCGCCACGCCCTACCGCACGCAAGCCGCGGCGGAACTCGCCGCGCTCGGTCCGTCCATCATCCGCGGCAATGCCAGCGAGATCATGAGCCTGGCCGGCGAGGTCGGCGCCGCCGGCAAGGGCGTCGATTCGAGCGCCAGCGCCGACGAGGCGGTCGACGGCGGCGGCGATGCTGGCGGCGCGTACCGGCGCGGTGGTCGCCGTCACCGGCGCCACCGACTATGTCTCGGACGGCGAGACCTGCATCGCCATCCATGCCGGCGACGCGCTGATGCCGCTGTCGACCGCGCTCGGCTGCTCGCTCAGCGCCGTCACCGCCGCCTTCGCCGCCGTCCGGCCGCCGCGCGCGGCGGCGGTCTCAGCGCTCGCCGTATTCGGCGCCGCAGGCAGCGTGGCGGCGCAACGCTGCCGCGGACCCGGCCACCTGCCGGCGGAACTGTGCGACGCGCTCTTTGCCATGGACCGGGCCACGCTCGCGGCCAAAGCCCGTCTCGCCTGAGCCCGCCAAGGATTGACCTTGCGGCGTAAAGCGGGTTTCGATCCTGGCGAACGCCAGAACCGGGCTTAGCTCGTCGCATGCAGACCAATTTCACCCTCGCGCAGCTTGCCGACCCGCAGACCGCGGCGTCGGAAAAAATCCTGCGCGCCTGCGTGCATTGCGGCTTCTGCACCGCCACCTGCCCGACCTATGTGCTGCTCGGCGACGAGCTCGATAGCCCGCGCGGGCGCATCTACCTCATCAAGGAGATGCTGGAGCAGGACAAGCCGGCCACCCGCGACGTGGTCAAGCATATCGACCGCTGCCTTTCCTGCCTCTCCTGCATGACCACCTGTCCCTCCGGTGTGCACTACATGCACCTGGTCGACCACGCCCGCGAGCACATCGAGAAGACCTACAAGCGCCCGTGGCTGGACCGGTGGATGCGCGACCTGCTGGCGCGCGTGCTCACCGATCCGGGCCTGTTCCGGCTCGCCTCGGTGGCCGGGCTTTTCGCCAAGCCGCTGGGACCGCTCATGCGCTTGCTCGGCCTCAGCCGCATGGCCGCCATGGTGCGGCTTGCGCCGCTGCGCGTGCCGGGGCCCAGGCCCGATCCCAACGGCGCGGTCTATCCGGCGCGCGCGCCCCGCCGCGGGCGGGTGGCGCTGTTGGCCGGCTGCATCAACCCGGTGATGGCGCCGCGGACCAACGAGGCCGCCATTCGCGTGCTCAACCGCCATGGTATCGAGGTGGTGGTGGCGGCGGGCGAGGCCTGCTGCGGCTCGCTCAACCATCACATGGGCCGCGAATCGGTCGCGCTGCAGCAGGCGCGCAACAACATCGATGCCTGGATGCGCGAGATCGACAAGGACGGCCTCGACGCCATCCTGATCACCGTGTCCGGCTGCGGCACCACCGTGAAGGACTACGGCTTCATGCTCCGCAGCGACAAGGCCTATGCCGACAAGGCCGCGCGAATATCGGATATGACCAAGGATATCAGCGAATATCTGGCGAGCCTCGACATGCCGGCGGCCGCGTCATCCGGTCTCACCGTCGCTTATCATGCCGCTTGTTCTTTGCAGCACGGACAGAAAGTGCTGCACGAGCCGAAAGAATTGCTTTGCAAGTTTGGATTCATCGTCAAAGATGTACCGGAAGGTCATCTGTGTTGCGGCTCGGCAGGTACCTACAACATTCTCCAGCCGGTGCTGGCGAACAGGTTGCGGGACCGCAAGGTCGCCAACATCGAGGGGCTCCAGCCGGACGTGATCGCAGCCGGCAATATCGGCTGCATCACGCAGATCGCCGCTGGCACCGACATCCCGGTCGTTCACACCGTCGAGCTCATCGACTGGGCGACGGGCGGCCCGGTGCCGCAACCGCTGCGTTACCTGCCGCGCCGAGTGCCGGAGGTCGTGGCGGCCGGCTAGATATGCACAGGAGCGGCGCGGCGCCGCACCTGAGTTGATTGCGCAAGGTCTTGGTTGAACCGATCCGGAGGATCACAATGGCTAAGTCCAAGAAGCGTAAGAAGAAGGTGAAAAGCGCGAAGAAGGGAGCGAAGAAGTCGGTCAAGAAGGCGGTGAAGAAGACGAAGAAAACGGTCAAGAAAGCCGCCAAGAAGACCAAGAAAACGGTAAAGAAAGCGGTCAAGAAGAAGCGCCCAGCGCCGCAACCCACACCGGCTCCCGAGCCCGCGCCGATGCTCGGCACCTTCGGAAGCTTATTCGGCGGAACGACGGATGAAGGCAAGTAAGCGATCCAAGCGTCAGGCGGCGGCCGCCCGCAAAAAGGCGGCCGCTCGCAAATCGAAGAAGAAGGTGCGCCGGCCGTCGCGCAAGCGGGCGGCCGCCCGCGCGCTAACGCGCAAGAAGGCTGCGCCGGCCCGCAAAGCGAAGAAGCGCGCGGCAACGCGTAAGACGGCCAAGCGTGGCAAGGCCAAGGCGTCCAAAACTAAGACGTCCAAAACTAAGGCGTCCAAAACCAAGACACGCAAGGCCAAGACGCGGAAGGTGACGCGGAAAGCGGCGCCGAAATCCGCCCCGAAGGCCGCGGCCGCAACGCCGAAATCAGCGCCCAAAGCAGCGCCCAAGTCAGCTCCGCAACCCAAGTCAGCTCCGCAGACCACGTCGGCTCCGAAGACCAAGCGCGCGGCGCCGAAGCCGCGCAAGACCGCCGCGGCGTCCGCCGGCGTGCAGGTGCTGGGCCGCATGGGCCCGCGCTACGACGAAATCCTCACCCCCGCCGCCCTCGGCTTCCTCGCCGAGCTGCATCGCTGTTTCGACGGCAAGCGCCGCGAGCTGCTGGCCGCGCGCGCCGCGCGCCAGCGCCGTTTCGATGCCGGCGAATTGCCGGAATTCCTCATCGAGACCGCGCGCATCCGCGAAGACGATGGCTGGACGGTCGGGCCGATCCCGGCCGACCTGCAGGACCGCCGTGTCGAGATCACCGGTCCGGTCGACCGCAAGATGATCATCAACGCGCTCAATTCCGGCGCCACCCACTACATGGCGGACTTCGAGGACGCCAATTCGCCGACCTGGGACAACAACCTGGAAGGCCAGATCAACCTCAAGGATCGCTGGGCCGGCGAAATCGATTTCACCGATCCCGACAGCGGCAAGCGCTATGCGGTCGGCGATAAGCCGGCGGTGCTGATCGTGCGTCCGCGCGGCTGGCATCTGCCGGAGGCGCATCTGACCGTCGACGGCAAGCCTATTTCCGGCGCGCTGTTCGATTTCGGCCTCTACGTCTTCCACAATGCCAAGGCGCAGCGCGCGCAGGGCACGGGTCCCTATTTCTATCTGCCCAAGCTCGAGAGCCATCGCGAGGCGCGGCTGTGGAACGACGTCTTCCTGTTCGCGCAAGGTCAGCTCGGCCTCATGCCCGGCACCATCAAGGCGACGGTGCTGATCGAGACCCTGCCGGCCGCCTTCGAGATGGACGAGATCCTGTGGGAGCTGCGCGACCACATCGCCGGCATGAACGCCGGCCGCTGGGACTACATCTTCTCCTTCATCAAGACCTTCGCCAAGCAGAGCGACCCGCGCTTCGTGCTGCCCGACCGCTCGCAGGTGGTGATGGGCAAGGCCTTCCTCGGCGCCTATGCCGAGCTCTTGGTGCGCACCTGCCACCGCCGCGAGGCCTTCGCCATGGGCGGCATGGCGGCGCAGATCCCGATCAAGAACGATCCGGCGGCCAACGATGCCGCCTTCGCCAAGGTGCAGGCCGACAAGGAGCGCGAGGTCAACGAGGGCTATGACGGCACCTGGGTCGCGCATCCCGACCTGGTGCCGGTGGCCAAGGACGTGTTCGACCGCCTGATGCCGGAGCCCAACCAGGTCGAACGCGTGCCCGAAGGCGAAGTCGGCCGCGACGATCTCCTGCGCATCCACGACGGCAGCAAGACCGAGGCCGGCTTCCGCCTCAACATCCGCGTCGGCGTGCAATACGTCGAGGCCTGGCTGCGCGGGCGCGGCGCGGTGCCGATCTACAATCTGATGGAGGACGCGGCCACCGCCGAGATTTCGCGCGCGCAGATCTGGCAATGGATCAAGGCCGGCGCCGCGCTCGAAGGCGGCATCGTCGCGACGCCCGAATTCTTCTCGCGCGCGCTCGACGAGGAGATGGACGTGGTCAAGGCCGAGATCGGCGCCGACAACTACGCCAAGGGCCGCTTCCCCGAGGCGATCAAGCTGTTCCGCGATCTGTCACTGGCCGACGACTTTGCACCGTTCCTGACGCTGCCGGCGTATGAGTTGATCAAGTAGCGGCGGGCCCGAGGGCGCGTGCCGCTTGTTCTGCTGTCACCCTCCGCGAAAGCGGAGGGCCCGGTAAACACAGACAAGGCGGTGGTTACTGGATCGTCCGCGTTCGCGGACGATGACAGCTGCGGTCGATTGCGCCAAACAGCGACCCGCACGGGGAAAACCCGCCCGTCGTTTGACCCACCGCCCATCGACGATAGATTGTCGCGCATTCCGGGGACAGGAGACGCGACATGAAGGCGGCGGTGGCAACCGAAGACGGGCTGGCAATTCGCGATATTCCGCAGCCGACGCCCAAACCGTTCGAGCTGCTCGTCAAGGTCAAGGCCGCCGGCCTCAACCGCGCCGATCTCGGCGCGGCGCAGGGGCGAGGCGGCCACGGCGCGGTCGGCGCCACGGTCGGCCTCGACTGGGCCGGCGAAGTCGCCGAGGTGGGCAGCGAGGCCAAAGGCGGCTTCAAGCCGGGCGATCGCGTCATGTGCGCGGGCGCCGGCGGATACGCCGAATACGCCGTGTGCGATTGGGGACGGGTCGTGCCCATGCCCGACGGCATGACCTTCGAGCAGGCGGCGACGCTGCCGGTTGCGCTGGGCACCATGCATGACGCGCTGGTCACCAACGGCCGCCTGAAACCCGGCGAGAGCGTTCTCATCCAGGGCGCGAGCTCCGGCGTCGGGCTGATGGCGTTGCAGATCGCCAAGCTCCTTGGCGCGAAGGTCGTGATCGGCACCTCGACCAATGCCGAGCGCCGGGCGCACCTCAAGGATTTCGGCGCCGATCTTGCCGTCGACACCAATGACCCGAATTGGCCGGATCGCGTGCTGGAGGCGACCGACGGCCAGGGCGTCAATGTGGTCGTCGACCAGGTCTCGGGGAGCATCTTCAACGGCACCATGAAGGCGACCGCCATTCTCGGCCGCATCGTCAATGTCGGCCGGCTTGGCGGCGGCAAGGCCGAGTTCGACTTCGATCTGCATGCCGGTCGCCGCATCGCCTATATCGGCGTGACGCATCGCACGCGCTCGGTCGACGAGTTGCGCGAGGAGACGCGGGCGATGTGGGCGGACCTTGCCGGGGCGGTCAAAGCGCAGAAGCTGAGCCTGCCGATCGCCAAGGTCTTTCCGCTTGCAGAGGCCAAGGAGGCGCAGGCGTTCATGCGCGCCAATCGGCACTTCGGGAAGATCCTGTTGGTGCCGTAGGGATCGCGCGCGATTTGCCGGGCCCGGTATCGGCTTCGATCGCGCAAGCCGCCGGTCTCAAGTCCGGGATGGGGATAAGATTATTTTCACATTTTCCTTGACCCGGTTCCTGACATGACTATAATCCCATCCATCCCGCCCCGAATGCCGAGGGGTCTGCAGTCTCCAGACGCGGGGCGGGGAGCGGTGGCCGGTTCGGGGGCGTCGGAGATGCGGCGCTTGAGTTTCCCCGACCGGCGGTCCAAGCCGCATTCGTCCCGGCGCGCCGTCCGCGCGTCACGCGGGCCCCACTGGCGGCGGCAGCCGGCACGGTCAGAAGTGCTGGGCACCGTTTGGGCCCAATCAGCGGTGGATAGGCGTCCTGCCGTAAGGGAGGAAGCCTGAAAGGTAAGTCCACCGGGGGCGATGCGGAGCAAACCTAATAAACACCGCGCGCGGGACGCCAAGGGACTGGCGGACTTGCGGCACTATCAGCTTCGACAAGCCTCGATGTCGCGAGGCGTCGAGGCCCGTGGGTCCGGTAGACCCGAACGCGTCCCGCGCGCCCTCGGTTCTTTTTCGGGAGCGGCGGCTCGTCACGCCGAAGCCCGTAAGCGCGAAGGCGGAAACGGACTGGGAAGAGGGCGCACCCGGCGCCGACCAAAGAATACGGGCGGCGGAGCTGTGTCCGCCTCATCCTGAGAGTCTGACCGGAAGAAGAAGCATTGGAATTCGAGCAATGCAGTGATTGCGTTCCCCGCGCGCGGCGCAGCACGTCAGTGATGCGCCGCAGACGCGGGGTCCCGGTTCGCTTCAATCAACCGGGGTCCCGGGTCTGCAGCGCAACATTGCATGTTGCACCGCGCCCGGGACACAAGCGCCGCAATGCTTGTATTTCGACGCAACGCTTCGCTCCTCGCCATGCGGCGAAAGGCACGCCGCTCATTCGCGCAAGGCGAAAGCCAATCGCTGTTCGGGCGCGCACGACAGGCGCGCCCACATTTTTGCATGTTGGCAATGCATCGCCCGCGACGACGCGTGCCCCGCCATTCCGCCTTCAAATTCAATATCTTGCATATGAGCGCGAGACGGCTGCCCCGATTGCATCGCCTTGCCCGCGCGCATAGCATGCGCGCCACGTGTTCGAGGGCCAAACGGCCCGCGCGCGGACCCCAAAATTCCAATTCCAAGACGGACGACAAGGGAGTTGCTGCATTATGCCGGCATATAAAATTCTGATCATGGGCGCGTCCTACGGGTCGCTGCTGGCCTCCAAAATCCTGTTCGGCGGACATTCGGTGCATCTTGTCTGCCTGCCCGCCGAGGCCGACCTGATCAACGGCGAAGGTTTCCGCGTGCGCATGCCGGTGAAGGGCCGCGAGGGCCTGGTCGAGATCGATTCGCGCAAATTGCCCGGCAAGGTCACCGCCGGCGGCACCGATGGCGTCAATCCGGGCGACTACGATCTGGTGTGCCTGGCCATGCAGGAGCCGCAGTTCGGCGCCCCCGGCGTGCGCGAGCTGCTCGACAAGGTGGCGAAGGCGAAGGTGCCGTGCATGTCGATCATGAACATGCCACCGCTGCCTTATGTGAAGCGCATCCCCAACATCGACTACGCGCCGCTCGAGGCCGCCTTCACCGATCCGCGGGTATGGGACAATTTCGACGCCGGCCTGGTGACGCTGTGCAGCCCCGACCCGCAGGCGATCCGCCCGCCGGAGGAGAAGGTCAACGTGCTGATGGTCACGCTGCCGACCAACTTCAAGGCGGCGGGCTTTGCCGACGACAAGCACACCACCATCCTGCGTAACCTCGAAAAGGACATCGACGCCATCCGCTTCGATCCCGGCGACGGCAGCAAGATCGAATTGCCGGTCAAGCTGCGCGTGCACGACTCGATCTTCGTGCCGCTGGCCAAATGGGCGATGCTGCTCGCCGGCAACTACCGCTGCATCACCAAGGACGGCATGCGCACCGCGGCGGAAGCCGTGCATTCCAACATCGAGGAGGCGCGCGAGGTCTACAACTTCGTGTTCGACGTCTGCGTCAAGCTCGGGGCCAAGCCGGCCGACCTTGTACCGTTCGAGAAATACGCCGCCGCGGCCAAAAGCCTGACCCGTCCGGCCTCCGCCGCGCGCGCGCTGCAGAACGGCGCCAAGAACATCGAGCGTTCCGACAAGCTGGTGCAACTGCTCGCCAAGCAGGTGGGCATGAGCAATCCCAAGGTCGACGCCATCGTCGCTCTGGTCGACATGCGGCTCGAGCAGAACCGCAAGAAGGCGGCGGCCTGACCGGCAGGCCTCACCGAACGGGGGCGATTCGCGCCCCCGTTTGCGGTGCAAGAGAAATTCTTTGGGGCGTTGTCCCTGTGCCGCGACTCAAGGCTGTCCGGCCGCCCAATTTTGACGCGGACGCGGGCCATAACCCCACCCGGGGTAGCTAAGCCCCTGCATTTTCGGCATTTGTGCACATCCGAAACTGTCGCATTTCTGCAACATCCGGTCCTTTTCTACCGGCAAGCCTTGTTGCGGAATGCGATTTGCCCAATAAGGCGGCAATTGCTGATGTTTTCGCCTTGCCGGTTTACTTATTCAAAGCTGTAACTTTTACGTCAGCGCGCGTCATCTTGCGTGTGCGTCCATCGAAAGACGGGTTCGGTAGGGCGTCGTAGCGCGTGTGACAAGCCATTCGCATCGGCTAATAGCCGGTCCATCAAAGGGGCAGGGTAAATGCACAAAAGTTTCGTTTTGTCTGTCGTCGCCGCGTGCGCGATCTCGGGGGCCGCACCGGCGTTTGCGGCGGATATGCCGGTGAAGGCGCCGATGGCGCCGGTGGTCGCTCCACCGCCGAGCCCCTTCGACGTCGTGTTCGGCACCGCCTTCACGACAGACTACATTCTGCGCGGTATCTCGCAGACGAACCACGATCCGGCGGTGCAGGGTTATTTCGAGGGCGACTACAAGGCCACCGATTGGCTGACGCTCTACGCCGGCGTTTGGGGTTCGAACGTCAGCTTCGCCGATGCCGAATTCGACATCAGCGGCGGCGGCCGTTTCAGCTACGGCAACTTCGGCCTCGATCTCGGCTACGTCTACTACGCCTATCCGACGCCAACCGCCGGCGGCAACATCAGCTACGGCGAATTCTACGCCAAGCCGTCCTACAAGTTCACCGACTGGCTGTCGGTCGGCGCCCAGGTGATCGGCGGCGACAACTTCGGCAACGGCGGCCTCAACGCCTGGTACTTCGCCGGCAACGTCACCGTCACGCTGCCGCAGTTCATGCCGCTCGGCATCACCACCAGCATCTCGGGTGACGTCGGTCGCCAGACCTACGACGGTGGCATCGGCTTCGCCGACTACACCACCTGGGACGCGGGTGTGGCCTTCAACTACAAGGCCATCACGCTCGATCTGCGCTACTACGACACCGACGTCAGCGCGCCGACGGCCGCTCAGTGCGTGGGCCCGGGCATGGACCTCTGCGACGCCCGTTTCGTCGCCACGCTCAAGTTCGACACCTCGTTGTCGGCCCTCAAGTAAGGCGATACGCGGAAGACAATTTTCTGCCCTTCAAACAGAGCGGGCGGCGGTTTCCCAGGAAACCGCCGCCCGTTTGCTTTCGCGTCCCGTTTGCTTTCGTGCCGGAAATTTGTGGCGGAGGCGGCCCCGTCTCAGCGATCAATGCGCGCCACGCGCCAGGCCGCCGCGCGCTATTTGCACTCGTAGCCGTAGCGCGTCTTCTGGCTGCCGGGCAGGATGATCTCGATGTGATTGACGTGGGTGCCGTAGCCGACCGGCACGATGACGATCGACGACGCATTCTCACGCGTTGCGACAACCTGCGTGCCCTGGATCTGGTAGCGCACCGCATATTCCGCCGGCTTCGGTCGTCCGGTGCGAATCATGCCGTCCTGGATCACCACGTCGTCGAGGCATATCGGCGGCACATAGGCGTCATCGACCCGCATCGGTTCGTCATAGAGCACCCAACGACCGATCAGGAAGGGCGGCGCGATGGTCTGCGGCGTCTGGTAGCCCTTGAGCTGCGTGAACTGGCGCAGGTAGACGCGGAAGCCCTCGGCCTGGCGAATCTTCGCCAGATAGAGATCCGGGTCGCTGCTGCGTAACTCGGCATAGGTCCGCTCGGCCGAGTGCTGCATCTGCGTGAGTGCCAGCACATAGGCGGCGAACAGCGCCAACAAGGCGAGCGCGACCCAGATGTTGATGCGAAATTTGCGTGAACGCCGTGCAAAACTGAAAGTGGCCATCGGCCGGGCTCTTTGCTGATTGCCATTGTCGGATTGCCGCCGAGACCCGGATAGGGTCGGCGCTTTCCCGCGCCCGACAATGGGGGGATCAAGGATGTCGCGGCGGCGAGGGTTCGGGAGCCCGGTGGCCACACGCAAGCGCCTGCTTAGGCCGCGCGCGCCGGTTCCGCAAGTCCGGTGGTGGCCGTCAGCCATGCACCGGTGGTTGCGTCGGCGCGCCGGATCATTTGCATCGCCGCCAGGGTGGGATTATGGGGTGTGCCATCTCCAAAGCTCTCCCCCCCGCCTGAATTCCAAAGGATTCGTCCGTTGTCCTCCGTATCCATCACCAAGCCCGCCGCGGCAGAAGAAGTGCCGACCCGGCGCAGCGGGCTTGTCGCCCTTTGCTTCTATGCCCTCGTCGTCGGCATGGTCACCAGCGTCGGCGCCTTCGTGCTGCGCTCGCTCATGGCCCTGTTCCATAACGCGTTTTTTCTAGGTAAATTTTCCTTTATTTACGACGCCAACATCTTCGACCCCGTCAATCCCTTCGGTCCCTGGATCATCCTGGCGCCGGTCGTCGGCGGCCTGATCGTGGTGTGGATCGTGGAGAACTTCGCCCCGGAAGCGCGCGGCCACGGCGTGCCGGAGGTGATGGACGCGATCTATTACAAGAACGGCCGCATCCGCATGGCGGTGATCTTCGTGAAGTCGTTCGCCTCCGCGCTGTCGATCGGCTCCGGCGCCTCGGTCGGCCGCGAGGGCCCGATCATCCAGGTCGGCAGCGGCATCGGCTCGACGCTCGGCCGCGTCTTCAAATTGCCGACCTGGCAGACCATCACGCTGGTCGCCGCCGGCGCCGGCGCGGGCATTGCCGCGACCTTCAACACGCCGCTCGGCGGGGTGATGTTCGCGCTTGAACTGATGTTGCCGGAAGTGTCCTCGCGCACCTTCCTGCCGGTGGTTATCGCGACCGGCGCCGCCACCTATTTCGGCTGGCTATTCTTCGGATTCCAGCCCGCCTTCCTGGTGCCGGTCACCGGGCTGCCCGAGTCGTCATTCGCCAACTCGATCAGCTTCTTTCCGTTCTACATCATCCTCGGCGTGCTCTGTGGCGTCGCCTCGGCGGCCTTCGTGCAATTGCTGGCGTGGATGGAGGAACTGTTCGAGGAGAAGATCCCCGGCAACGCCTACACCTCCAACATCATCGGCATGCTGCTGGTCGGCGTGCTGATCTACGTCCTGCAGATCACCACCGGGCACGGCCAGGTCGACGGCGTCGGCTATTCCACCATCCAGGCAATCCTCACCGGTCAGATCAGCGTCGGCTGGTTCCTGGCAATTCTGTTTCTTGCCAAGCTGTTCGCTACCACCCTCAGCCTCGGTTCCGGCGCTTCCGGCGGCATCTTCTCGCCGTCGCTGTTCATGGGCGCGGCGCTCGGCGGTTCGCTCGGTTCGCTGTTGCAATTGATGTGGCCGGGTCTCGGCGTCAATTCGGTGATGCTGGCGGTGATCGGCATGGCGGCGGTGGTCGGCAGCGGCACCGGCGCGGCGATGACCGCGATCCTGATGATCTTTGAGATGACCCGCGACTACGCGGCCGTGGTGCCGTCGATCGTCGCGGTCGCCATTGCGCTCGGCGTTCGCCGCACGCTGTCCTACGAGAACATCTACACCATCAAGCTCGCCTGGCGCGGCCATCACATTCCGCGCGAGCGCCATTCGCACATGTTCATGATCCGCCACGCCGGCGACATCATGAAGCCGGTGCACGGCATCGTCACCGCCGATCAACTCGCCGAGGCGACCAAGAAGGCGCAAGGCGGCGAGGACGGTTATCTGATCGTGCGCAAGGGCGGCATCATCGAGGGCCTGGTCAGGGTCGGCGGTACCGTCGATGCCGGCGAGGAGGTCATCACCCGCAGTTTCGTGGTGGCGCGCAGCGACAGCTTCATCCGCGATGTGATGGCGCGCATGTCGCACTCGCCGCGCGGCGCGCGGCTCGCCATCGTGGTCGACCGCAAGGGCGTGCCACGGCCCGAGGACGTGCTCGGCGTGGTCACCCGTAGCGGCATCGCCGAGACCATCATTGGCGAACTGAACACATAGCGCGGGTCAGGTCGCCGGCGCCGGCGTCTCGCCGGCGCCCACAGTCTCCATCGATGCTTCCTGCAGCCGGTGGCCGCCGTCCTGCGGCTGCAGCGCCAGATGCCGCTGGTGCAGGGCAAACAGCGTCGAGCGGTGGCCGATCGAGACGATCGCGCTCTCCGGCAGCCGCGCCTGCAGCAGGCGATAGAGCGCGGCTTCCGACGGTTCGTCGAGCGAGGCGGTGGCCTCATCCAGAAACAGGTAATCGGGCTTGTGCAGCAGAGCGCGGGCCACGCCCAGCCGCTGCTGTTCGCCCGGCGAGAGCATCCGATTCCAGTGTTCTTCCTCGTCGAGGCGCTTCGCGAGATCGGGCAGACCGACCGCCGCGATCAGTTCGGCCAGTGTCTTGTTGTCGAAACTGCCGGGCTCCGCCGGATAAGCGATCGCCGCGGCCAGCGGCGCGATCGGAAAATAGGGCCGCTGCGGCAGGATCATGACTTTCGCACCTTTGGGTATCGACACGGTGCCGGCGCCGAACGGCCAGACGCCTGCCAGCGCGCGGAACAAGGTCGATTTGCCGGCGCCGGACGGACCGGTGACCAGCACGCGCTCGCCGAGGCCGATTGAGACGTCGTCGGCAATGACGAGCGGGACGCCGGTCGGCAGCCGCACCATGAGATCCTTGAAGCTGACTGCGGCGGCGGTGCCAGGCTCGATCGTGATCGACGGTTGCGCCTGCGCCGCCGCCCGCGCGGCCAGCACCGATTGATGGAAGCCGGACAAGCGTTCGACCACCGAACGCCAGTCCGCCAGATAGCGGTAGACGCCGATGAAGAACGACAGGGCGTTCTGCACCTGCCCGAACGCGCCCGCGGTCTGCGTCAGGCCGCCGAGCTGCATGGCGCCGGCGAAATAAGCTGGGCTGACGACAACATAGGGAAATACCGACGAAATCTGCGAATAGCCGGCGGTCAAGAAGGTCAGCCGCTTCTGTCGTGTCATGATCGCGTACCAGTTGGCGATCACGCTGCTGAAGCGTTGCAGCAGGCGGTCGCGCTCGGCCCGCTCGCCTTCAAGCAGCGCGATCTGCTCGGAGCTTTCCCGCACCCGGACAAGTCCGAAGCGGAAATCCGCTTCGTAGCGCTGCTGCTGGAAATTGAGCGCGATCAGCGGCCGCCCGATCAGATGCGTGAGCACCGTGCCGATCACCGCGTAGATCAACGCCGCCCATACCAGATAGCCGGGGATCGCCCACACTGCGCCGAACAAATGCAGGGGTGCCGCCGCCGACAGCGACCACAGGATGACGACGAAGGAGCCGAGCGTGACGATGGCGTTCAACAGTCCGAGACCGATCGGCAGCACGCCGGTCGAGCCGTCGCCGGAATCGATGAAGCGGCGGATGTCCTCGGCGATGCGCTGATCGGGGTTGTCGGCGGCGTCGCCGAGCAACTGCATGCGATAGTGATTGGCGCCGCCGAGCCAGTGGTCGAGATATTGGCTCGTCATCCATCGCCGCCAGCGGATCTGGAGCCACTGGTTGAGATAGAGCTGATAAACCGCCAGCACGATGAAGATCGCGGCCAGCACGCAGAAATAGCCGAGCTGGTAGACGAAAGCGTTCCAGTCGCGCGTCTGCAACGCGTTGAAGAAGCGCGCATTCCATTGATTGAGTAGGACATTGATACCAACGATCGATAGCTCGATGCCGACCACGGCAGCGAGCAGTCCGCGGCCGATCCAGCGATCCTCGGCGAGGAAAAAATAGGGGCTGGCAATTCGCCAGACGGTGGCGAGGAACGAGATCAGGCCTCTCACGGGCAGGGCTCCTGTCGGGGCGGGCGGGGCGCGGACGCGCGCAAATTGCCACTAATGGCTAATGGAACGGTGAGTCCCATCGATCGGGGGACCGTTTCGCACATAAAAGGGGCATAGGCGGGGCTGCCCACCCGTTGCGTCCTCGCGCGTCTCCCCCTACCATTGCGCGCAAGGGTTATATGATCCGGTTGTAAAGTCGGGTCGTGGAAATAAGACCCGGCGATAAAGGCTCAAGGGAAGAAACGATCCAAGGGAGGGAAACCAAATGAAAGATAAGCTTTCGAAGGCAACGACCCGCCGTAAGTTCCTCGGCGGGGCAGCGGTTGCTGGCGCGGCGACCATCGCCATGCCGCAGGTTTCCCGGGCGCAGACGGTAACCCTGAAGATGCAGGGCTCCTGGGGCTCGGGCGACATTCTCAACGACTACGCCAAGCAATACGTTTCAATCGTCAACGACATGGGCGGTAGCCGCCTCAAGATCGACTACCTCAATGCCGGCTCGGTGGTGAAGGCGTTCGAGGTGCAGGACGCGGTCTCGAAGGGCGTGCTCGACGGCGGCCATCTGGTGCCGGCGTACTGGTACGGCAAGAACCGCGCGGCTTCGCTGTTCGGCACCGGCCCCTGCTATGGTTGGGATGCCCACCAGTTCCTCGCCTGGTTCTATGGCCCCGGCCAGGACCTCTATAAGCAGCTCACCCAGAAGGTGCTCGGCCTCAACGTCGTCGGCTGGTTCCTGATGCCGATGCCGACCCAGCCGCTCGGCTGGTTCAAGTTCGAGCCGAAGACCCCGGCCGATATGAAGAACCTCAAGTATCGCACGGTCGGTCTCGCCACCAACGTCATGCAGGCCATGGGCCTCAAGGTCACCCAGCTCCCCGGCGGCGAAATCATCCCGGCGATGGAAAAGGGCGTCATCGAGGCCTTCGAGTACAACAACCCGACTTCCGACCGTCGCTTCGGCGCGGCCGACGTCGCCAAGGTCTACATGATGAGCTCGTATCACCAGCCGTCGGAATGCCTGGAGATCGAGTACAACAAGACCAAGTTCGAATCGCTCGCCAAGGAACAGCAGGCGATCCTGCGCCATGCCGTGCAGGCGGCGTCTTCGGACAATCTGGTCATGGCCTACGAGAACTATCCCAAGGATCTGCAGGCCCTGATCCACAAGGACGGCGTGAAGGTGCATCGCACCTCGTCGTCGATCCTCGAAGCCCAGCTCAAAGCCTGGGACGAGGTCGTCGCGCACTACGACAAGGAAGAGTGGTTCAAGAAGATTTCCGACAACCAGAAAGCCTGGGCGAAGGACGTCGCGTACTACCAGCTCCTGAACGCGCACGACACCAAGCTGGCGTACAACCACTTCTACGGCAAGGAACAACCGCTCGGTTACTAACCCGGCGGATTGCTTCCGAAACAAACCCGACTAGGCGGGGGACGGCGTCAAGGCGCCGTCCCCACCTGTCGCTTGCCGTCGCGCGTCACACGGAAAACAACCCATGTTCGCCTATATCTCGGTCGTCGATCGCATCAATACGGCGATCGGTAAGGCCTTTGGCTGGTACATCCTCATCCTGACGTTCGGCACCTCCTATGAGGTGTTCGTGCGCTACGCCCTCGATAACCCGACGGTCTGGGCCTACGATCTTGCCTACAACATGTACGGCGCGCTGTTTTTCATGGCTGGCGCCTACACGCTGTCGCGCAACGCCCACGTCCGTGGCGACGTGATCTACAGGCTGTGGCCGGCGCGGGTGCAGGCCACGATCGATTTGACGCTTTACATCATCTTCTTCTACCCGGGCGTGCTGGCGCTGACGTTCGCCGGCTACATCTACGCGAGTGAGTCCTGGCGCTACCACGAGGTCAGCGTCTTCAGCCCGGCCGACATCCCGATCTTCCCGCTCAAGACGCTGATTCCGGTCGGCGGCGCGCTGTTGATCTTTCAGGGCCTCGCCGAGATTCTCCGCTGCATCATCTGTCTGCGCACCGGCGCCTGGCCGCCGCGCGCGCAAGACGTCGAGGAGCTCGAGACCGCGATCCTTCACGAGCGCGAGTTCGCCGCCAAACACGAGGCCGCGGCGCATCCTGCCGCAACGCAGGAGACGCGGTCATGAGCGGCGGTGAAATCGGGCTGCTGATGATCAGCCTGTTCATTCTGACGGTTCTTCTCGGCTTTCCGATCGTGTTCACGCTCATGGGCATGGGCGTGTGCTTCGGATATTACGCCTACGCCACGCCGGACCAGATCCACCACATCTTCAACAATCGAATATTCGACCTGCTGGTCCAGAACACTTTCAGCATCCTCAGCAACGACACACTCACGGCGGTGCCACTATTCTTATTCATGGGATACGTGGTCGAACGCGCCAACATCCTGGACCGGCTGTTCTACTCGATCCAGATCGCGGCGCGGCGCGTGCCGGGTTCGCTCGCCGTGGCGACGCTGATCACCTGCGCGCTGTTTGCCACCGCGACCGGTATCGTCGGTGCCGTGGTGACGCTGATGGGGCTGCTGGCGTTTCCCGCGATGCTCAAGGCCGGCTACGACACCAAGCTGGCGGCCGGCGTCATTTGCGCCGGCGGCTGCCTCGGCATCATGATCCCGCCCAGCATCCTGCTGATCCTCTATGCCGCCACCGCCGGCGAATCGGTGGTCAAGCTCTATGCCGGCGCGTTCATCCCGGGATTTGTGCTTGCCGGCTTCTACATCCTGTACGTGGTTGGCCGCGCCATCCTCAATCCCAAGCTGGCGCCGCCGTTGCCGGAGGATGAGGGTCGCGTCCCGCCCTTCGCCATCTTCATGGCCTTGTTGACGTCGTTCTTTCCGCTGGCGGTGCTGATCATGTCGGTGCTCGGCGCCATCCTGCTCGGGCTGGCGACGCCGACGGAGGCCGCCGCCGTCGGCTCGTTCGGCAGCTTGGTGTTGGCCGCGGGCTATCGCGAACTCGACTTCCCGCGCCTGAAAGAGGCGGTCTACCTGACCGCGCGCACGTCGGCGATGGTGACCTATCTCTTCGTCGGCTCCTGGACCTTCGCCTCCGTGTTCGCCTATCTCGGCGGTCAGGGCGTCGTGGAGGAGCTGATCAAGAGCCTGCACATGAACCGGGTCGAGTTCCTGCTGCTCACGCAGTTCATCATCTTCCTGCTCGGCTGGCCGCTGGAGTGGACCGAGATCATCATCATCTTCGTGCCCATCTTCCTGCCGCTGTTGAAATACTTCCACGTCGATCCGATCTTGTTCGGCATTCTGGTCGCGCTCAACATCCAGACCTCGTTCAACACGCCGCCAATGGCGATGGCCGCCTACTATCTCAAAGGCGTGGCACCGCCCGAAGTGCGTCTGACACAGATATTCGGCGGCGCGTTGCCGTTCGTGTTCATGGTGTTCATGACCATGGCGCTGCTCTATATCTTCCCCGGGATAGCGCTCTGGCTGCCGCACGCAATCTATGCGACGAAGTGAGGCCGGCTCTCCGGCCGCTTGCGGGTCCGCCTCGGCGGGCCCGCTGCGTTGAAGGCGTCGGGCAGGACGCGAAAATGAAGAGGAATAGGTGAATGGCCGAGGAAGTGACCACGCTTGCCGACACGATTTCCGCGCTGCGGGACGGCGTCGTCACGGCGGAACAGGTGGCGGAATCGTGCCTCGCGCGCATCGAGGAAGTTGACGGCAATATCCAGGCCTGGACCTTTCTCGATCCGGAGATCGTGCGCCAGCAGGCGCGCGCGCTCGACGCCGCCCGCGCCGACGGCAAGGCGCTTGGGCCCCTGCACGGCATGCCGGTCGGGGTGAAGGATATCTTCGACACTGCCGACATGCCGACCGAGGACGGCACCGTGCTGCATGCCGGCCGCCGCCCGCACCGCGACAGCACCGCGGTCGCACTGTTGCGCGAGGCCGGCGCCGTGATCATGGGCAAGACCGTCACCACCGAGATGGCGTTGTTCGGGCCCGGCAAGACGCGCAATCCGCACGATGCGACGCGCACGCCCGGCGGCTCGTCGAGCGGCTCGGCCGCCGCGGTCGCCGCCGGCATGGTGCCGCTGGCGATCGGCTCGCAGACCAACGGCTCTGTCATCCGCCCCGCTTCGTTCTGCGGCGTGGTCGGCTTCAAGCCCAGCCACGGCCTGATCTCGCGCAAGGGTGCGCTGACGCTGTCGCGCACGCTCGATCACGTCGGCGTCTTTGCCGGCAGCGTCGCCGATGCCGCGCTGATCGCCGAGATCCTGATGCGTTACGACCCGAACGACGCCGACATGCAGCCGAAGGCGGCGCCCGAGCTCGGCCGGCTGGCGTCGGAAGAGCCGCCGCTGCCGCCCAAGCTCGCTCTGTTCAAGACACCGATCTGGGATCGGGTCGACGAAGACGCGCGCGAAGCCTTCATGGAATTGGCCGAGCTGCTCGGCGACCATGTCGAGGAGGTGGAACTGCCGGCCCTGTTCGAGGAGGCGGTGGCGCACCACAAGATCATCCAGGACGCCGAGGTGGCGGTGAATTTCGGCCTCGAATACGAGCGCGGCCGCGACCAGTTGACCCCGCAACTGGTCGCTATCATCGAGCACGGCTTGCAGGTGTCGGCGGCGGAATACATGCGCGCCGTCGCGCGCATTCCGATATTTCGCGAGGCGGTCGACGAGATGTTCGAGCGCTATGATGCGATTCTGACGCCGTCGGCGTTCGGCGAAGCGCCGGCCGGCAGCGCGACCGGCGATCCGATCTTCTGCACGCTGTGGACGCTGCTCGGCATGCCGGCCATCTCGCTGCCCTTGCTGCGCGGCAACAACGGCCTGCCGGTCGGCGCGCAACTCGTCGGCCAGCGCGGCAACGACGGCCGGCTGCTGCGCACGGCGCGCTGGCTAACGGAGTTCGTCGAAGCGGAAGCGTGAGGCGCGCCTAGGCGCGCGAATTTTCGTTTTCACTACGGGCTTGCGCAACGGCGCGGTCGTTGCGCCAGTCGTCGTAGAACGAGTAGACCATCAGCGCGAGACAGCAAACCGTGATGACGAGGAGCGGCAGCTTCTCGATCTTGTAGGCGAGGAAGCCGACATACCAGATGCTGCCGATGGCGCCGATGATATAGGCAATGAGACTGATCACCGCTTTCCACCCCTCGCGATCGCCGCTTCTTTGCGCGCGGCTTTGATTTGACGAATTAAAGCACGCCAAGTTGTCGTCCGCAACGGCTAACCCAGGGCGCGAACCTGATACTAACCCAGGTTTTCGTGCAGGAATGCGATCGTGCGGCCCCACGCGAGATCGGCCGCTTTCTTGTCGTAGCGGCTTGAGGTGTCGTTGTTGAAGGCGTGGTTTGCGTTCGGATAGATGTAGACGCTGAACGTCTTGCCGGCCGCCTTGAGCGCGGCCTCATACGCAGGGATGCCGGCATTCGTGCGGCTATCGAGCCCGGCATAGTGCAAGAGCAGCGCCGCGTGGATCGACTTCACCTGATCTGCCGGCGGCTGCATCCCGTAATAGGCGACGGCGGCCCTGAGCTGCGGCGACAGCACCGCCAGCCGGTTGACCATGCCGCCGCCCCAGCAGAAGCCGACGGCGCCGACCTTGCCGTTCGATTCGGGATGGCTTGCCAGGAACGGCACCGCGGCGGCGATACGGAGCGCGGTCTCGCCGGCCTTGAGGGAGGCGATCATGTCGCGCGCCTTGTCCTCGTCGGACGGCGTGCCGCCGAGCGGCGAGAGCAAGTCGACCGCGTAGCTGAGGAAACCGGCAAGCGCCAGCCGGCGCGCGATGTCCTCGATATGCGGATTGAGCCCGCGGTTTTCGTGGATGACGATGACCGCCGGGCGTTTGGCCTTGTCCTTCAGCCGCGCCAGATAGCCGTTGATGCGCGTGCCTTGCGCGTCGTAGGACGCGCGCGCGATGGCAAGGCGGGCGTCGTCGGGCGCCACCGTCGCCGCGCGCGCGTAATCGTTCTGCAACAGCGGCAGCAGCGCCAACGCGGCCGCGCTGGAACCGGCGATCTGGGCGAGCCGGTCGAGGAATTCGCGGCGGCTGAAGCCGCCATGGGTAAAGGTGTCGTAGAGATCGATGATGCGCTGGTCCATGGTGACAGCTCCGCTGTTGTTAGGCGCCTCAGCCTAACACGCCTGCGTGGAACTCTATTCCGCTCGACGGCACGCGCGGCAGCCGTCATTGAAGCGGTATTCCTTGACGCTACGGTGGCGGCGTCACTTCGGAGCACGGCAATGCGTTTTTGCCGCATGTCCGCGGGGCGTGGTACGTTTGTGCGTGCGCTCGTCGCCGCCGCCGGTCTCGCGCGCGCCGCGCTCACTCCCGTGCTGGCGCCCGGCAGGTTTCGCTATGATCAGGACCTGCTGCTCGATGACAGGCCGATCCGGCTGCTCAAGCGGAGGCTGGATTTCAATGTCGGCTCCGACGGCAGCGCCACCACCTTCCTGTGGTGCCAGACCGTGCGCGGGCGCGTGCAACTCACCGACAGCGCCATCCGCGTCCGGCCCGCCCCGCTACATGATCGACGGCCTATTTTACCCCCGCGCGTATGGACGCCGACCTGACGATGCTAACCGCGCTCATCCAGGTGACCGGCTGGCGCTGGCAGGGGCGGACCGTGGTGCTGATGGGGCCGACCACGCTGAAATTCCGCCCGAGCCCTCAGTTGAAAATTTTCCGCTGATATCGCTATGCTTGCTTCGCCGCGGGCAAGCGTTTATTGTTTTCAACGGTCCTCGATCGGGTGTCGTGTTGAACGAGCCTTTCTCGCGCGCGGAGAACTGCGCGAAGGATCGAAAGTATCGCAATTGGGACATCGCAATTAATGCGGATGAGCCATGACCGAGATACAGCATTATAGTCCGTATCGGACGAGTATTCTCTCGCGGCATCAATTGTGTGAGCTCAATCGCCTCGACCCGCGGATTGTCGTTCGCGATACCTTGATCGGCTGGGCCATCATTGTTGCGGCCTGGACGGTCGTTGCCATTCACCCCGTGTGGTGGGTGGTAGTTGCCGCAATTGTCGTCGTGGGCGTGGAATATTACGGGCTGGCGATTATCGGCCATGACGGGATTCACCGTCGGCTTTTCGATTCGAAACAAATGAACGATCTTTGGAATGATCTTTTTATCATGGCGCCGATATGCGCGATCACCCGGCTCAATCGCAGGAACCATATCGAGCATCATCTCGTGACCAGCCTGCCGACCGACCCCGATCGGTACAAATATCTGCACGAGCACAAAGACACCACGTTCAGCTATCTGTATTTCCTGTCCGGCCTGCAATGCCTCGGGCGCGCGCTGACGAATATCTATGTGCGCGGGGAAAAGCAGCCGCATGCCGGAGGTGAGCAGCGCGCGCATTACACCGCGCGCGATTTCGCCCTCATTCTCGGTTGGCAGGCCGCTCTGATCGGGGGGCTCACTTATGCAATCGGCTGGTGGGCCTATCCCGTGCTCTGGCTGGCGCCCGTTTACATATTCGCCTATCGCGCTGACCTTGTCCGCGTGTTTTGCGAGCACTCGATGCAGATGCCGGATTCGGCGGCCGACGAACACAAACGGATGATCACCTATACCAGCAACCCGGTCGAACGCTGGTTCTTTGCGCCGCACAACATGAATTTCCATACGGCGCACCATTTGTGGCCGAGCATTCCCTATCACAACCTGCCCGCCGCCGACCGCTTGGTCCGCGCCTGGGCGGCTGAGCACGGCCCGACCGGGAGCCTGATTTGGCGGTCGTCTTATCTCGGCTACATGATTTCGTATTGGAATTGGAGCAGGCAGCAACGCGGCGTGGAGGCGACGGCGACCGCGCCAACGCGATGACCGTGTGCCCGCTGCCTTCCGGCTACTCCGCGTCCAGTCCGGAAATTTCGGTGGAGCGCGTGCCTGCTTGTCCCACCTGCGGGGCGTCGCGGCGCGAATTGTTCGCCTGCGGACACGACTATGAACTTGAGACCTGCCGAAACGAATGGCAGTTCTGGCAATGCCAAGACTGCGGCACGGTCTGGCTCGATCCGCGGCCGGCGGTCGAGACCTTGGGGGTCATCTACCCGCCGCATTACTACGCCTATAATCTATCCGAGAAATTCTCGCCGATCGCCCTCAAGGGCAAGGAAATCCTTGACCGGATGAAGTTCGGCGTGCTCTTCAAGCGCATCGGGTTTGAGCCGAAATCCTTCCTCGATATTGGCTGCGGCGACGGCCGCTATCTTGAGCTGTTTGCCAAGCGCGGTGTGGCGAAGGAACGCATCTACGGCCTCGAACTGTCGGAAGAACCGGTGCGGCGGTTGCGCGCGCGCGGCTTCAATGCGTTTACCCGGCGCGTTGAGGATTGCGTCGAAATTCCCGAAGCGTCCATCGAGCTTGCGACTATGTTCCATGTCATCGAGCACGTCGCCGACCCGCTTGGTGTCGTCAGGCGCATCTCGGACTGGCTGGTGCCCGGCGGCATCCTGGCGGTGGAGACGCCCAACATCGATTCATCGGATGCTCGTCTGTTCAAGCCACGATGGTGGGGCGGGTACCACATTCCGCGTCACTGGACGCTGTTTAATGCGGAAAGCTTGGCACGCCTGTTCCGCGAGGCCGGTCTGGACGTGATTTATGTCTCCTATCAGACCGGCCATGCGTTTTGGATGTACTCGTTTCACCATATCATCCGATACAATGCGCACTGGCCCAGCCCGCGGCTGGCTGACTGGTTCGATCCGGTACGCAGTCTGTTGCCGCTGGTGGCCTGTACAGGCTTCGATATCGTCCGCCGCAACCTTGGTGCGCGCACCTCCGCGATGCTGATGGTCGCGCGCAAGCCCGATAGCGGCTGATCTGTCGCGACTCGGCTGTGCCCGGCGCCGACCACCGCGGCGAGCCGCGCCGGCCACGATAAATGCCCGCCGTCTAACTGATCGAGTAGGTGGAACAGGCCGGCGGTGATCGCATTGGAGTTGGCCAGCCGATAGACGATCGTCAGCGCGCGCGAGGCGTGCCGGCCAAGAAAAGCAAGCGTGTCGAGTTCCTGCTTGTCGAAATGCCCGTTCTTGAGCGCGCGCTGCACGCTGAATGCGACGACGAAGTCGGGCCACGGCGCGACCAGTTGCACGGCGAAGGCGCCGATCCCGTAAACCTTGCCGGTATCAAGCGTCGCTGAGCTTGCGCGCACCGCCGCCCATGCGCCCGAAGGTGGGGGCGTGAGGGGACGATGCGGTCTGCGGCTTGACGAAGATCGCGATCACCTCCGGATGTGCCGCGTGCACGGCACGCTCGAGCCCGCGCGTTGCGTGCTCGATGTCCGGGGTGTTGAGCTCGTCCTTGAATTCGAGATTGAGCGCGACGATCACTTGGTCGGGAGAAAGATGCACCGTAAAGACCAACTGCGCCCGCTCGATGCCTGGCGTTCTGCGGGCGATCGCAAGGATCGACCGGCGCACCTCACGGCTTGCCGGCTCGCCGATCAGCAGGCCCTTGCTCTCGCGCGCCAGCGCCAGCGCGGTCAGGCCGAGCAGCAAAGCGATGCCGACCGATGCGGCGCCATCGAGCGCCGGCATGGCGAAATGCCCGGCGGCGAAGGTGCCGGTTGCCGCGATTGCGAGGCCGAGCAGGGCGGCGCTGTCCTCGAACAATACGATGAAGGTGGGCGGGTCCTTGCTCCGCCGCACCGCCTCGAAATAACCGAGATTGCCCTTGGCCCGGTGGAATTCGCGCAAGGCGACGAACCAGCTCAAGCCCTCGAATAGAGCGGCGACGCCATAGACCGCGTAGCTGACCAGCGGGCTCTCGATCGGCGTCGGATCGAGCATGTGCAAGATGCCCTCATAGCCGGCGACACCCGCGCCCATGGTGAACATCACCATCGCGACCACGAAGCTCCAGAAATAGAGTTCGCGGCCGTGACCGAGCGGATGCAGTTCGTCGGGTGGCTGCTTGGCCCGGTGCAGGCCGTACAGAAGCAGCAACTGGTTGCCGGTATCGACCAGCGAGTGGATCGTCTCGCTCAGCATCGCCGAGGAGCCCGTGAACCAGGCAGCGACGAATTTGGTGAGCGCGACCAGCGCGTTGCCAGTCGTCGCCGCGTAGACGACGATGTTCGATCGCGGTGCGGCCATGCCGGGTTCCAACGCGCGAAGGGAGCCAGAGTTCGGCCGACTCTATGCAAAAAGGCCGCCCCGAGGGGCGGCCTTTTCGTCTTTTCGGTTTGTCGGTGCGGCCGACTTACATCATGCCGCCCATGCCACCCATGCCGCCGCCCGGCATGGCCGGCGCTTCGTCCTTCGGCAGCTCGGCGACCATGGCTTCGGTGGTGATCAGGAGGCCGGCAACCGAGCAGGCGTCCTGCAGCGCGGTGCGCACCACCTTGGCCGGGTCGATGATGCCCTTCGCGACCATGTCGACATATTCTTCGTTCTGGGCATCGAAGCCAAAGGTCTCGGACTTGTTGTCCATGATCTTGCCGACCACGATCGAGCCCTCCACGCCGGAATTCTCGGCGATCTGGCGGATCGGAGCTTCCAGCGCCTTGAGCACGATGTTGATGCCGGCCTGCACGTCCGAGTTATCGTTGGTGAGACGGCCGACCGCCTTCTTGGCGCGCAGCAGCGCGACGCCGCCGCCCGGCACGATGCCTTCCTCGACCGCGGCGCGGGTGGCGTTGAGCGCGTCCTCGACACGGTCCTTCTTTTCCTTCACTTCGATCTCGGTGGCACCACCGACGCGGATCACCGCGACGCCGCCGGCGAGCTTGGCCAGCCGCTCCTGCAGCTTCTCCTTGTCGTAGTCGGAGGTGGTCTCTTCGATCTGCGCCTTGATCTGATTGACGCGCGCCTCGATGTCGGCCTTCTTGCCGGCGCCGTTGACGATGGTGGTCTTCTCTTTCTCGATGATCACCTTCTTGGCGCGGCCCAGCATCTGCAGGGTCACGTTCTCGAGCTTGATGCCGAGGTCCTCGGAGATGAGCTGGCCGCCGGTGAGGATCGCGATGTCCTCGAGCATGGCCTTGCGGCGATCGCCGAAGCCCGGCGCCTTCACCGCCGCGACCTTGAGGCCGCCGCGCAGCTTGTTGACGACGAGCGTCGCGATCGCCTCGCCCTCGACGTCCTCGGCGATGATGACGAGCGGCTTGCCCGACTGCACCACCGCTTCCAGAACCGGGAGCATCGACTGCAGGCCGGAAAGCTTCTTCTCGTGCAGGAGGATGTAGGCATCCTCGAGCTCGGCCAGCATCTTCTCGGCATTGGTGACGAAATAGGGCGAGATGTAGCCGCGGTCGAACTGCATGCCCTCGACGATCTCGACGTCGGTGTCGAGCGCCTTGGCTTCCTCGACCGTGATGACGCCCTCGTTGCCGACCTTCTGCATCGCCTGGGCGATCATCTTGCCGATGGTCTGATCGCCGTTCGACGAGATGGTGCCGACCTGGGCGACCTCGCCCGAGGAGCCGACCTTCTTGGCGCGCTTCTCGATGTCCTTGACCACCGCCTGCACGGCGAGATCGATGCCGCGCTTGAGGTCCATCGGGTTCATGCCGGCGGCGACCGACTTGGCGCCTTCGCGCACGATCGCCTGCGCCAGCACGGTGGCGGTGGTGGTGCCGTCACCGGCAACGTCGTTGGTCTTGGACGCGACTTCGCGCACCATCTGCGCGCCCATGTTCTCGAACTTGTCCTCGAGCTCGATCTCCTTGGCGACCGTCACGCCGTCCTTGGTGATGCGCGGGGCACCGAACGACTTGTCGAGCACGACGTTGCGGCCCTTGGGACCGAGGGTGACCTTCACCGCATTGGCGAGGATGTCGACGCCGCGCAGCATGCGCTCGCGGGCGTCACCGGCAAATTTCACTTCCTTGGCAGACATTTCAGAATTGCTCCGATTGGTTTCCAGTTCGATCGCTCATCCGAAGGAGCGCGCGCGAGCCCGCGTCTCGAAGGATGGCCCTGGGCTTGCTTGCCCTCGTCTTTCGGGATGCCTGCCTCCGGCGGGCGCCCGAGGCACGAGGATCTCGTCGTCAGCCGACGACGCCCATGATGTCGGACTCCTTCATGATCAGGAGTTCCTCGCCATCGATCTTGACCTCGGTGCCCGACCACTTGCCGAACAGCACGGTGTCGCCGGCCTTGATGTCGATCGGGATCAGCTTGCCGGTCTCGTCGCGGCCGCCGGGGCCGACGGCGACGACTTCGCCTTCCTGCGGCTTTTCCTGGGCGGTGTCGGGGATGATGATGCCGCCTTTGGTCTTCTCTTGGGCTTCGATGCGGCGCACGACCACGCGGTCGTGCAGGGGACGGAACTTAGCTTTGGCCATGACTTCCTCGTCGGCGTTTCGAGCGCGTGCGTGTACCCGGAAAGTTTCGATTTTAGAAGCATTTAGCACTCGCTAATTGGGAGTGCTAAATGCCTGCGTGGGAGATATGGCCTTAAAGCAGGGGTGTCAAGCACAGACGGCAGGGGCGAGGCCGCAAATGAGGCCGCTCCCACGCTTGCGCTTCACCCCATTGCCCCGCAAAGTCGCCTCCAGCCTTGCCGCAAGGAGCCCGCATGCGTTTCCACCGTCCCGCTACGGCGACCCGTCGTTGTAACCCTGCTCGGGCTGGCGCTCGGTGCCTGCACCACGGGCGTTCAATTGCAGGCGCCGACCCCCGAACAGCCGCCGCCACCGGCGGCGGCGCCGCCGGGCTCCTTCCCGTCGCAGGACCTGATCGGCAACTGGGGGCTCGCCGCCTATCACCAGGAAGCCGACCGCGACCGCACCGTGAAGGCCGCCGCCAACCAGTGCCGCAATCCTTACGTCATCACGCCCGGGTCCGACCGGCGGCGTCATGATGCATCTCGCCGACCAGGCCAAGGCGTCCGAGGTGCGCACAAAGGGCGGCCCCGGCGGCAAGACCTATATCGGACCCGAGGGTCCGGCCGACGAACCGCAGGACCGCGAGGTGGTCACCTTCGACGGCCGCGTCTTCATCCTGCGCTGGGTGGATCCGGAAGTGCAGGGCCGCTACGGCACCATGGTCTACGTGCGCTGCGCGCCGGAAGGACAGCGGCGGCCGGCTCATCCGCGCCACAAGCCGAAACCGAAGCCGAAACCAAGGCAGGGTAACAGGCGAATTGCGCTAAGCGATCCGAAATGACGCCGCCAGCGAGTCGTCCGCGTTCGGGAAGTCAGAGCGACACCGTACAACTCCGACTTCGAATGTCGACGCTGCCGCGATTTCTGTCAGCGGCACGCTGGCGCGCCATTCCGGTGCTCGGCGTGACCCAGATCCTGTCCTGGGGCTCGATCTTCTACACGCCGGTGCTGATCGTGCCGCTGATCGCCGCCGACCGTGGCTGGTCGATGGCCTTCGCCATGGGCGGCTTCTCGGTCGGGCTTCTGGTGGCGGGGTTGATGCTCGCCCTGTGTCGGCCGCTCGATCGACCGCTATGGCGGCCACGTCGTCATGACCATCGGCTCGCTTATCGCCGCGCTCGGTCTTTTTCTGATCACCCATGCGGACAACCCATCGCCTATATCGCGGTCTGGATGGTGCTCGGTGCCGCCATGGCGGCCAATCTCTACGACTCCGCCTTCGCGAGCCTTGGCCGCATTTTCGGCGCCAGCGCGCGGCGGCCGATCACCGCGCTCACGCTGATCGGCGGGTTCGCTTCGACCGTGAGCTGGCCGGTGACCCATTTCCTGCTCGAAGGCGTCGGCTGGCGCGGAACCTATCTCACTTATGCGGCGGTGCTTGCCGCGGTGTCGGCGCCGCTGCATGCGCTGGCGCTGCCGCGCAATCGCGCCGAGGCGGCGGAGGGCGCAGGTCCGCAGGCGACGGCGCCGGCCAAGGTGCTACCGCCTTACGGTCTGCCCTTCGCTGCTGGTCGCTTCCGCGTTTGCCGCCTACGCCTTCGTGCCGTCCGGCATGTCCGCCAACTTGCTGGCGATCTTCACGCGTTCGGGCATCGACTCCACCACGGTGGTGTGGATCGGCGCGCTATTCGGACCGGCGCAAGTCGGCGCACGGCTGATCGAATTCGCCTTCGGGCGCGATGTTCATCCGCTGTGGGTGGTGCGCTTTGCGCTGAGCACGCTGCTCTGCGCTTTCGTCATGCTGGCGGTGTTCGGCATTTCGACGGTGCAGGCGGCGGCCTTTGCGCTGATCTTCGGCGGCGCCAATGGTCTCGTCACCATCACGCGCGGCGCAGTACCGCTGGCGCTGTTTGGCGCGTCCGGTTACGGCCGGCTGATGGGGCGGTTGGCGGGTCCCTTCCTGCTGATGCAGGCGGCAGCACCGCTGGTGATGGCCTTCGTGGTGGAGCGCCTATCCGACGGCGCGGCGCTGGCGCTCGCCGCCGGTTTCGCGGCGGTCGCGCTTGCCTGCTTCGTGGTGATCAAGCAACCGGATTAATTGAACAGCGCGTCGATCTCGCTCTGGCTGGCGTGGCCACCATCGCCGTCGAGCCGCGGGCCGTTGATGAGCCCGCCGGCGCCGGCGAACTTCGCCGGCATGACCGCGTTGCCCGAGCGTTCCTGGCAACGCGCCAGCACCCGCGTGATCGTCTCCTCGACCTGATTGAGCGTTTCGATCACCTTGCCGATGCGTTGGCCGGCGAGATCCTGGAAATTGCACGCTTCGTAGATGCGCGTGACGTGATCCTCGATGTCGTCGGCAAGAGCGCGCTCGCTGTCGTTCTTCTGCGCGGCGCCGAGCGTCTTGGCGCATTCGTCGATGATCTCGGCCGACTTCAGGATCTTGTCTGTCGACTTTTCCATGACTTCGACGGCGGCGCCGAGTTCGCCGGCGGCGCGCGCCATGCGGCGCTGCCGGCCTTCGCTCAGCAGCGCGGCAAGCTCCTGCGCCTGGCCGGCGACGGTTTCCTTAAGCGCCGCCAGTTCGCGCGCGACCGTCTGCGGATCGTTCGCATGGCTGTCGCGCAGCGTCGCCCTGGTCGGACGCCCGCGCGCGGCTAGCTGCTCGATGCGGAAGACCTTGCGTTGCACGTCGACCGCCCCGTCCCTTGTTCGTCACGCGCTCCTTATCATGGCGGCCATTAATGCTGCGTTGCGACGGCGCAAGCGCTCGTGAACGGATCGCCTCAAATTTGAGGGAAAGCGTTTACCATCATCGTTCGCATTTTACGCAATATAAAGGTTAAGGCGACGAAGCGCGCGCCTTCGCGGCACATCGGCGGGGCGCGAGCCGCGCGGTTTACCAAACGGTGTGTGTTTCGCGTTTTGACTGAACGCGACGTCCAACACTGTCCGCGAGTGTATTCCATGCAACGTTTCTTCTTCTTCCGGTCTTTGTCGGCTGCGTGCTCATCAGCAGCGCCGCCTCGGCACAACAGTCCAATATGTTTATCGGACGCGCATGATGGCATCGGCGCAGCCGGCGAGGAGCGATCTCGGCGGCGGCTTCATCGAGTTCCTGTTCGGCGGCGAGACGCGCATGGCGCCGGCGGTCGAAGCGCCGCCGCCGCGCGGGCCCTATCTGCGCGCGATGCCGGACGGACAGGCGCCAGCCGTGCGCGTTCCGGCCGGGCCCGTGCCGCAACGGCAGGCGCACGCCACGCAAATCGACCCGCAATTCCTGCCGCGAGAAGTCGAATACAAGAGCGACCAAAAGCCCGGCACCCTCGTGGTCGATACCCCGGACCATTTCCTCTTTCTGGTCGAGGACAACGGCAAGGCGCGGCGCTACGGCATCGGCGTCGCGCGCACCGGCTTCTCCTGGTCGGGCGTGCACAAGATCACCGCCAAGCGCGAATGGCCCGACTGGATCCCGCCGAAAGAAATGCGCGAACGGCAGCCCTATCTGCCGGTGCGCATGGTGGGCGGCCCCAACAATCCGCTCGGCGCCCGTGCGCTCTATATCGGCTCCACGCTCTACCGCATCCACGGCTCCAACGAGCCCTGGACCATCGGCCACAACGTATCGTCCGGCTGCATCCGCATGCGCAATGCCGACGTCATCGACCTCTACGGTCGCGTCAACATTGGTACCAAGGTGGTGGTGCTCGGCCCCCGCGGATCGGATCGCGACTATATCCCTCCGGTGTCGGTCGATCCGAACCAGGTGGAAAAGCCGAGCTGACCTCGGCGCGCTACATCGCGGCGGGGTCGGCAAGCACCGCGCCCCGTGCGGCAAGCAGCGCGGCGAAAGCCTCGGATTCGAAATAGGCCAGTTCGCGCTCGCGCAGATCGGTGAGCGGATCGAGGCTGCGCAATTCCGCATCGACAAAGCCGGGGTGGCACATGATCAGCCCGCCGTCCGGCAGGCCGGTGAGGAATCCCGGAAAGAGTGTTGTGAAATCGGCCTTGGCGGTGAATTCATAAGAGCCGGCGAACGCCGGATTGGTCGCGACCCCGAGCCGTTGTGCCTGGCGGCGAAAGCCGAGGCTCAAGATGTCGAGCACCAGCGCCTTGGCGCTGCGCAGCCGGCGCGCGCCGGGCGGGCGCCCGCATTGCCGCACCCAGGCCTGCGGTGCCGCCTCCGTCATGACCTTGAGCAGGGCATCGCGCACCTGCGGCACCAGATGCACATGCTGATGTCCGTCGATGAAGTCGGGCAGGCGGCCGAAGGCTTCGAGGAACAAGCGAAGCTGCGTGCCGATCTCGATCACCAGCGGCTCGGCCTTGAGCCGGCGCGCCATGCCGCGACTCATCATTTCCGAAATCGGTAGGAAGGCGCCCTTACGGAGGGGCGTAAATCCCCCGCCCATCGGCGCGAACGGCGCTGTCAGTGTCACGTGCAGGCCGAGCGCGGCGCGCGCCTCGCCGGCATTGAGCGCAGCGAGCGCGGCCGCCTCGTCCGGATTGAAATGGGGGGAAGCCACCATCACCGAGGTGGCGTTGATCCGTCGGCGCGCGATCAACTGGCGGATACCGGCGCTGACGGCGGGCGAAATACCGTAATCGTCGGCGCACAGCCAGATGCGGCGCGGCGCTTCAGCCATGTTCACTCGGCCGCGTGCGCGGAGGTGTCCCGCCGCTCGCCGGTTTCCGCGTCGGCGTCCTCACCGCTTGCCGTCGTGACACTGTGCTCGGCGACGAAATAGACCGGCCGCCCTTTGGCTTCCGACAACAGCTTGCCGATATATTCGCCGAGCACGCCGATCATGATGAGCTGCACCGCGCCGAGCACCATCATGCCGACGAACAGCGACGGATAACCGGGCACGTCCTGGCCGTAGATCCAGGTCTCGAGCAGGATCTGGATGCCGAAGATCAGCGCCAGAACGGCGAGCAGGATACCGAGCATGCTGGCGATGCGCAGCGGCGCCACCGAGAACGAGGTGAGCCCTTCGATCGACAGGCCGAGCAGGCCGCGCAGGTTCCACGTGCTGGCGCCGTAGGCGCGCGGCGCCGGGTCGTAGTCGACGCGCACTTGCTTGAATCCGATCCAGCTCGACAGGCCCTTGAAGAAGCGGTTGCGCTCCGGCATGCGGCGCAGCGCGGCTGCCGCGCGCGCCGACAGCAGGCGGAAGTCGCCGGCGTCCTCGGGGATTTCCGTCCGGGCGCCCCAATTAACCAGCGTGTAGAACCAATGCACGCCGGCGCGGCGCAGCCAATGTTCCTGCGTGCGATGCGCCTTGGCGGTGAAGACCACGTCGTAGCCGTCATCGCGCCAACGCGCGACCAGCTTCTCGATCAGATCGGGCGAATGCTGGCCGTCGCCGTCCATGAACAGGACCGCGCCGAGCCGGGCGTGATCGAGGCCGGCGAGCAAAGCGGCCTCCTTGCCGAAGTTGCGTGACAGGCTCAACACTTGGATGTCGAGCGGGCCGGGCGGCAGCGCTTGCAGCACCGCCCTGGTGGTATCGCTGCTGCCGTCGTCGACATAGACGATTTCGATCGTCAGCCCGCGCTCGGCCTCGATGCGCCGCGCCACCGTGACGATGCGCTCATGCAGGGCGCGGAGGCCATTCGCCTCGTTATAGAGCGGCACCACGATCGACAGGCCGTCGGCCGGCGTCGATTGCGTCGTCTTGGATGTCTCGGTGGCTCCCGCCGGCATGCTCTTCCGCTACGTCGCGCTTTACAAGGCGCGATCTATAGCGCACTGGCCGCGCCCTGTCGCGCCAGTCTTAAGCCGCAGGCGCGCGGTCGATCGGGCATTTGGCCCGCCGCGCGCCTGCCCGTGGAGCGGATTGTCGCACCCGAAGGCACGGCCGCGCGCCGCCCTCGCCCGCATCAAAGGCGATGACGCGCCGCCGCGCCGGCCGGGCGATCAGCCGACCTTCAAGTAGCCGTAGCCTTTGTTCTGCAATTCGCCGACCGTGCCGACTCCGGACGGCACCAGCCTGACGTAAGGCGCGTCCTTGGCCTGATTGAAATCGATCTTGTTGCTCTTGAAGGTGATCTCGCACAGATACACCTCGACGCCGTACTTGCCGAGCGCGTCCATGCGCTTGGCGAGCTCCGGATCGATCGGAGTTTTCGCCCACGGCGTGCCTTCGAGCGTCTTCAGATGGTATTTGATCCCGGCCGAATGCGCGACGATCACGATCTTCATCTTGAGCGGATCGAAGTCATAGACCGACAAGTGGTTATTGATGTTGCGCAGCATGGCGCTGTAGCGCTTGTCGTTGCCGAAGTCGCAGTGATAGAGGCACGCGAGGTCGGTGTCCTTCTTCATGTCGGCAAAGCTCAGCATCTTCGGCGTCGCCTGTGCCGGCGCGGCGCCGGCCGCAACCACGCCGGTGGCGGCGAGCGCGGTCAAGAGATGTCTCCGGTCGATATCGATCATTTGGCGTTCCCCCTAGTTGCAGTGGTTATATGTTTGTGCGGCCCTCCGGGCCGCGGCCGAGGGGCGTAGTTTAGACATTCGAAAAGTTGCATGCAAAGCGCGTAACGCGGGTAATGACCGCTTGCGCTCGGTCAAACGCCGCGGCATTCGCGCCGTGCGCCGTGTTTTGACGCTCACGGCGCGCGCTACAGCCCCGCTTCCAGCTTGGCGTAGAGCGGATTGTCGCGCGAGAACACGTAGCCCAATTCGGCGACCGCCACCGCCTCGGCGCCATTCTCGCGCAGGAAGCTGGTGAGCGCATAGACCTCGCCCGGCGGGCAATGCAGCGTCAGCATGCCGGAAGAGGTGGGCCCGCCGAATGGCGTGGCGATGGCGAATTTTTCTTTCGCGGTCTCCACCAGCTTGCCGTCGCAGGCGGCAAAGCGGGCGCGCACTTCGCGAAACGCACGGGCGCGCGCCTGCGCCGCGATGCGGTCGAGAATGACGCGCGCCAACTCGCGCTCGGTCTCGCCCCAGTTGGCGCCGCGCGCGGCCACCAGATTGGCCTGCGAGCGCAGGATGGTGCCGTCCTCGATCACCTTCAGCGCGTTGGCGGTGAGCGTCGTGCCGGTGGTGGTGATGTCGACGATCATCTCGGCGGTGCCGGCGGCGGGCGCGCCTTCGGTCGCGCCCGAGCTTTCGACGATGCGGTAGTCGATGACGCCGTGGTCGGAGAAGAAGCCGCGCGTGAGATTGATGTATTTGGTCGCCACCCGCAGCTTGCGGCCGTGATGGTGGCGAAAGGCGGTGGCGACATCGTCGACGTCGGCCATGGTGCGCACGTCGATCCAGGCCTGCGGTACGGCCACCACCACATTGGCGTAGCCGAAGCCGAGGCCTTCGATCAGCACCACGCGCTTATCGGCGTCGGGCATCTGCTCGCGCACCAGATCTTCGCCGGTGACGCCGAGATGCACGGCGCCTTGCCCGAGCTGCCCTGTGATCTCGGAGGCCGAGAGATAAGCGACCTCCACGCCATCGAGGCCGGCGATGGCGCCGCGATAGTCGCGGGCGCCGCGCGGCTTGATCAGCGCGAGGCCGGCGCGGGCGAAGAAGTTTTCCGCGTTTTCCTGCAGGCGGCCTTTGGCCGGGACCGCAAGAACCAGAGGCGCGCTCATGACACGCCTCCATAGATCGCCAGCCGCTCGATCCACACCGCCAGACCGACCGCGGGGATCGGCTGCGGGCTGCCGAGCCGCGTGAGCAGACCGTCATAGCGCCCGCCCGCCACCAGCGGATCGCCGGTGCGCGCCGGATCGGTCAGTTCGAACACGAAGCCGGTGTAATAGTCGAAGCCGCGGCCGAAGGCGGTAGAGAAGCGGACGCGGCCCGGATCGATGCCCTGCGCGGCGAGAAAGCCGGTGCGCTGCTCGAACAGGTCGAGAGTCGGCGCCATCGCCTCGCTCATGTCGGCGTCGACCGCGAGCGCGCGCAATTCGGCGACCAACTCATCGGGATCGCCGGCAATACGGAGAAAGCGCTCGATCAGCCCGCGCACGTCGCGCGGCAGCTTGGCGCTGGCGCCGAGCGTCGCCTGTTCGAGGAAGCGGTCGGCGATCTCACCGACCGAGCGGCCGCCGACGGCCGTGATGCCGGCAATCGACAACAGATCGGTGACCAGCGCATGCGCGCCGTGCGGGTCGGAGCCGGCGAGTGCCGCCAGTACGCCTTGATATTCCGGGCGGCCGTTATTGCCGCCGAGCACCAGACGGTCGAGGTCCTGCGCCAGGTTGGTCTTGCGGTTGAAATCCTTGATCAGCCGCCGCTTCCAGGCCGGCGGCAGATCGAGCGCGGCGATCAGCGCGCCGAACAGCGCCACGTCGCCGATGCGGATGTCGGGGGCGGGCAGGCCGTAATGGGCGGTGGCTTCGAGGCCGCGCGCCAGCATCTCGGCATCGGCCGCCGCGGTGTCGGCGCGGCCGAAGGATTCGATGCCAGCCTGCATGAATTCCGGCGAGCCGTCGTCGCGATGGCGAAACACGGGGCCGAGATAGCAGAAGCTGGCGGGCTCGCCGGCGGCCGGCGAGGCGAGATATTCGCGCGAGACCGGGATGGTGAGGTCGGGGCGCAGGCAGAGCTCACCGCCGCCGGGGGCGGCGGTCAAGTACATGCGCTTGCGGATGTCCTCGCCCGAGAGGTCGAGGAAGGGCTCCGCCGGCTGCAGCAGTGGCGGCGCCATGCGGGCATAGCCGGCGCGTTCGTAGGAGGCGACCAGCGCCTCCGCCCGTCCGTCCGGCGTGTTCGCTTGCGTCATCACGCGCGCGTCCATCACTCAATCCACTCGTATCACGTGCTCAGATCCGGGCCTTTAGCATGACCGGCTTAAGGATTCGACGACGTTTCCCCGCCGCCCTTAACACGCTGGGCCGGCGGGGCAAGTGTCGTTAACGAATTGCGTCCCCCGTTCCCGCGGCCGTTTGCGGCGCGCCATTGTGGACCGCCGGTATGATGGCCTCGCGTCGCAGCGGCGGACGGTTAACAAGATATCAAGCAGGGCCATGTGGTGTTAACCGGGCTCTCCGTTTTGGCGCGTGATTTGCGGCATCTCGGCAACGGCCGGTTTCCGATAAGCGCGAACGCGCCCGCGATGTGATGTGGCCGCAATCGCGGCGTGCTATTCTGGGCCATACGATCCGCAATGGAGGAAATGCCATGCATCGCCGTCTCGCCGCTCTTGCCGCCTGCGCGCTTACAGCGACGCCGGCGTTCGCGCTCGACATGCCGGCGCGCAAGGCGGGCCTGTGGGAGCTCAAGATGACGTTCGTGGGTCGGCGCCTTCCGGGCCAGACCATCAAACAATGCGTCGACGCGACCACCGACAAGCTGATGAATTCGAGCTACGGCACTGCCGCCCAGCAGAAGTGCTCGAAGCAGGACGTGCAGCGAAGCGGCAACACCCTGACGATCAATTCGGTGTGCTCCTTCGGCGGCGCGACCACGACCTCGCATTCCGTCGTCACCGGCAGCTTCGACAGCGCCTACACCGTGGATGTGACCTCGACCCGGCACGGCGGCCGGCAAATTCCGGGCCTGCCGGCGACCGGCTCGTCGCACATGACCATTGCGGCGAAGTGGCTCGGCCCCTGCGGCAAGGGCGTGCGCCCCGGCGACATGATCATGAGCAACGGCATGAAGATGAACGTGCTCGATCTGCGCAGGATGAGCACCAGGCCGCGATTGCCGCAGCGCTAGCGCGTCAGCCGATGCCGTGGCGCGCGAGCAGCTTGCGCACGGCCTCGACCAGGTCTTCTTCCCTGACCGCGAACTGCGCTTCCGCCTGCTTCTTCAGGTAGTCCTCGCGCTCTTTTGACATCTGCGCGATCTCGGCGCCGAGGATCAGGTCCTTGATCTGCACCTCGCCGCGTTCCTTTTCGTCGGAACCTTGCAGGATGACACAAGGCGAGCCGCGCTTGTCGGCGTATTTGAGCTGGTTTCCCATGCTCTTGGGATTGCCGAGATAAAGCTCGGCGCGGATGTTGGCGCTGCGCAGCGCCGACACCATGCGCTGATAGTCGGCGATGCGGTCGCGGTCGAAGATGGTGACCACCACGGGGCCGGGCGCGGGCTTCGCGCTGATCTTGCCGAGCGCGGTGAGCGCCGCCTGCAAACGCGAGACGCCGATGGAGAAGCCGGTCGCCGGTGTCGGTTGGCCGCTGAAACGCGAGACCAGGCCGTCATAGCGCCCGCCGCCGCCGACCGAACCGAAGCGGATGGGCCGGCCTTTTTCGTCCTCGATCTCGAAGGTCAGCTCAACTTCGTAGACCGGGCCGGTGTAGTATTCGAGGCCGCGGACGACGGACGTATCGATGCGCACACGGCCATCGTCGTAGCCGCCCGCTTCGATCAACTCGGCGATGGTGCGCAGCTCCATGACGCCATCGAGCCCTTTGTCGGAGCCCGAAACGAGAGCTTCGATACGTTCGAATGTCTCCTCGACGTTGTTGGCCGCGGTGCTGAGAAAGCCGAGCACCGCGTCGATTGCCGGTTCCGCAAGCTCGGCGCCCTTGGTGAAATCGCCGCTCTCGTCCTTGCGTCCCGTGCCGAGCAGCAGGCGTACGCCGTCGGGGCCCAGCCGGTCGAGCTTGTCGATGGCGCGCAGCACGATGAGCCGTTTGCCGGCATATTCGGCACCGGCAAGGCCGATGGAATCCATGATCCCGTCGAGCACCTTGCGGTTATTCACCTTCACCGCATAGCTCGCCGCGCGGCACGCCCAGCGCTTCCATGGTGTCGGCGGCGAGCATGCACATCTCGGCGTCGGCCGCCATGGTCGGCGCGCCCACGGTGTCGGCGTCGAACTGCATGAACTGGCGGAAGCGGCCCGGGCCCGGCTTCTCGTTGCGGAACACCCAGCCGAAGCGATACGAGCGATAGGGCAGGGTGATGTGTTCGGTACCGAGGCGCTCGGCGACATAGCGCGCCAGCGGCGCGGTCAGGTCGTAGCGCAAGGAGAGCCATTGCTCGTCGTCGTCCTGGAACGAGAACACGCCTTCGTTCGGCCGGTCCTGGTCGGGCAGGAATTTGCCGAGCGCGTCGGTGTATTCGAACGCCGGCGTCTCCACCGGCTCGAAACCGTAGCGCTCGAACACCACGCGGATCTGCTCGACCATGTGGCGGGTGGCGGCGATCTCGGCCGGCCCGCGATCGGCGAGGCCGCGGGGCAGGCGGGCTTTCAGCTTATTCGATTTCTTGCCGGCTTTGGGTTCGGCCATCGCTACAACGCATTGTTTTTGTGGGTGACGGCGGTTGGTAGCAGTCGTTCCGGCAGGCGGCAAGCAGGCCCGCGGCAGCGGCGCTCAACGCGTCGCGCAGCCGGTGGTGTGAATGTCGGGCAGCCGGTGCACGCTCTGAAAAATCAGCGGCCAGATGACGTCGGAAAACAGCATTTGAGTGAGGTCGACGGCGACGGTGACGACGATGGCGATGCTGACCATCAGCAACAGGAGTTTGCGGTTTTCCCGCAGAAACTCGGACCCTTGCAGCCGCCACAGGCGGAAGCGGGCAACGCCCGGTCGTTGCTGTTGATTGGCGCGGAAGATCGGTGTGTAGCGGCCGATCGGAAGGTCGATCACGATCGGCTGGTCATGGCCGGTACTGGCATAATAGTTGTGCAAGGCGCGGCGCAGCCGGCCGGCTTCCACGCGCACAATGGGGTCGGTCTGCGGATCGAAGTCGTCGCCGCGGCCAAGCGCGGCGGTGGCGATGGTATAGGCTTTGATGCGGTCGCCGCTGCCGGCCAGCGTCTCCTCCACGACGAAGCGGAGAAAATTCGCCAGCTGGGTGGACTTGTCGAACGGCGGACTCGCGAGGATGTGGGCCAAGGCGGTACGGATGTCGGCGGGGTCCAGTTCGACCGTCTGGTCGGGTTCCGGCATTGCGCGCTATTCCCTTTATCGCCCCGTGAGAAGTCAGCGGCCGGTCCTTGTCGAGACAATATAAGATTAGTTTATATTACCGGCCGCGCGATCGACAGCCATAGGGCTGACCTATTCCCCAACGCCCTTATCCCCTCCATTGAATGCACTGTGGGTTGCAGTTTGCATCTATTAGTAGAATAACTTGATCAATATCAAAAAAGTTGTAGCTGTGGAAGGGGCCCGGGCCGGAAGCTTGGGGCGCGAGACTTTAAGGCCTCCTTGGGCGTTGATAGGGTGCTGGCAGCAAGCCGGTTCAGCCACCTCACACGCGGGTCATCTCCCATGGCGCTCAGCCGCACCAGCCAGGCCGTCAAGGTCAGCGTCCCCAACGACCTCGAACCCTATTGGATTCCGTTCACGCCCAACCGCGCCTTCAAGGCCCGCCCGCGCCTGCTCGCCGGCGCCAAGGACATGCACTACTTCACCGCCGAGGGGCGCAAGCTGATCGACGGCTCCGCCGGCCTGTGGTGCACCAATGCCGGCCACAATCGCGACCCGATCGTGGCCGCGATCCAGGCGCAGGCGGCCGAAATGGACTACGCGCCGGCCTTCCAGTTCTCGCATCCCAAGGCGTTCGAGTTGGCGAGCCGCGTCGCGGCGCTGGCACCCGGCGATCTCGATCACGTGTTCTTCTGCAACTCCGGATCGGAAGCGGTCGACACCGCACTCAAGATCGCGCTCGCCTATCACAATGTGCGCGGCAACGGCTCGCGCGTGCGGCTGATCGGCCGCGAGCGCGGCTATCACGGTGTCGGCTTCGGCGGCATCGCGGTCGGCGGCATCGTCTCCAACCGGAAGCAATTCGGCGCGCTGATGGCGGGCGTCGATCATCTGTCGACGACCTACAACCGGGAAAAGCAGGCCTTTACCATCGGCGAGCCGGAGTGGGGCGGCCATCTCGCCGACGAACTCGACCGTCTGGTCGCCTTGCACGACGCTTCCACCATCGCGGCGGTGATCGTCGAGCCGCTCGCGGCTTCAACCGGCGTGCTGCCGGCGCCGAAAGGCTATCTGGAGCGCCTGCGCGCGATCTGCGACAAGCACGGCATTCTGCTGATCTTCGACGAGGTGATCACTGGCTTCGGCCGCATGGGCTATGCCTTCGCCGCCGAGCGCTACGGCGTCATCCCCGACATGATCACCTTCGCCAAGGGCATCACCTCGGGCAGCGTGCCCATGGGCGGAGTGCTGGTGCGCAAGGGGATTTACGACGCTTTCATGCACGGGCCCGAGCACGTCATCGAGCTGTTCCACGGTTACACCTACTCGGCGCATCCGCTTGCCTGCGCGGCGGGACTTGCGACGCTCGATCTTTATCGCGAGGAGGGGCTGTTCGAGCGCGCCAGGAAGCTGGAGCCGATCTGGGCCGAAGCCGCCATGGGGCTTAAAGGCCTGCCCAATGTGCTCGACATCCGTCCGGTCGGGATGACCGTCGGCATCGATCTTGCGAGCCTGCCCGACGGCGTCGGCAAGCGCGGTTATGCCGCGCTCGATGCCGCTTTCTTCCAGCACGACCTGATGCTGCGCGCGGTCGGCGACACGCTGGCGCTCTCGCCGCCCTTGATCGTAAGCGAGGCGCAGATCGGCGAGATGTTCGACAAGGTCGCCAAGATCATCAAGTCGGTGGCGTAGAGCGCTTTGCATTCGGGTGTCGTCGACCCATCCACCGCTCATTCCCGACCCCGCTTCCGCGGGGACGAGCGGAATTGGGCTTGCGCTACATCAACACGCAGCGGCCTGCACTCAGTAGGTTGACGTCCCGTGAAAACCCGACGCCTTCTTCTCATCGTGATGCTTATCGTCGCCGCCGCCGCTGCCGCGTGGTGGCGCTATGGGCGTGCGCCAACGGTCACGACCGTCGCGGCGGAGCGCGGCACCGCGGTGGAAATCGTCTACGCCACCGGCGGTGTGGAGCCGGTCACCTGGGCCAAGGTCGCCAGCCTGGTGCGCGGCCGTATTGCCTTTATCTGCCATTGCGAGGGCCGGGCGGTCAAAAAAGGCGACGTGCTGGCGCAGCTCGACGACAGCGAGGCCAAGGCGGCGCTCAAGGAGCTGATGGCGCGGGAGGAGTTCCTCAAGAACGAGATGACGCGGGTCAGCGCGCTGATCACCAAGGGCGCGGCCACCACGCAGTCCTACGAGCGCGCGTCCATGGATCTCGGCCAGGTGCAGGGGCTGATCTCGGTGCAGAACGAGAAGATCAGCGAATACACTATCGCTTCGCCCATGGAGGGGCTGGTGCTGCGCCGTGACGGCGAGACCGGCGAAATCGCCGAAGTCGGCCAGGTCCTGTTTCGAGTCGGTGTGCCCAAGCCGCTGCAGGTGGTGGCCGAGGTGAATGAAGAGGACATCCCGCGCGTGAAGGTCGGGCAGACCGTCCTGTTCCGCACCGACGCGTTTCCCGACCGGCGGCTCGAAGGCAAGGTGAACGAGATCACCCCCATGGGCGACTACGCCGCCAAGACCTTCCGCATCAAGATCGCGCTGCCTGACGATACGCCACTCCACCCGGGCATGAGCGTCGAGGCCAATGTCATCACCCGTGAAAAGCCCAATGCGCTGCTGATCCCGACCGACGCGTTGCAGGGCAACGTTGTCTTCGTCATGGACGGGGGCCGCCTGCGCAAGCGCACGGTCACCGTCGGCATTCGCGGCACGCGTAAGGCTGAAGTGCTGTCCGGGCTCAAGGAAGGCGAACGGGTGGCGGCGCCGGCTTCGACCGAGTTCAAGGACGGCATGCGCGTGCGCGCCGTCGCCGGCAATGCCTCATGAACCTCATCCTCGACATCGCCTGGACCCATGTGCGGGCGCGCGTGCGGCAGACCGGTTTTGCGGTCGCAGGCGTTGCTACCGGCGTCGGCTTCTCGATCATGATGGCCGCGCTGATGCAGGGCTCGCAGGACGACTTCACCCAGCGGCTGGTGAACACGCTGCCGCACATCACGGTTTCCGACGAGCGCCGCACGCCGCCGCTGCAGCCGGCACAGCGCCTCTTCGATGCCGCCGAAATCCACAACCTCACGCCGGAAGCGCGCCGGCCTGGCATCAAGAACCCGCTCGCCACCATGGCCGCGCTTGAGGCCTGGCTGCCCGGTCATGTCGGGCCTTCGGTCAAGGTGCAGGCGATCATCCGCTACGCTAATCACGACGTCTCCACCACGGTGACCGGCATCGATCCGCGCCGCGAGGGACTGGTCTCCGAATTGCCCAAGCAGATGCGCGGCGCAACCCTCAACGCGCTCTACCGCGCGACCAACGCCATCGTCATTGGCGATCGCCTGTCGGAGAAGATCGGCGCGCGCATCGGCGCCAATATCACGTTGCAGACCAGCCAGGGCGCGCGCATTTCGGCGCAGGTGGTCGGCTATTTCCATACCGGCGTGCGCCAGCAGGACGAGGGCAGCGCCTATGTCCTGATCAAGACCGGGCAGATCCTCGCCCAGCAGACCGGGCTGATCAACGAACTGCGCGTGCGGCTCGCCAACCCGCTGGCCTCGCGCGCGGTCGCCGCTCGCATCGAAAGCGAGACCGGCTACAAGTCGGTGTCGTGGGAAGAGGCCTACGAGGACCTGCTCTCCACCTTCATCATCCGCAACATCATTATGTATGCGGTGGTCGGCGCCATCCTGCTGGTGGCGAGCTTCGGCACCTACAACATCATCTCCACCATCACCCACGAGAAGGCGCGCGACATCGCCATCATGAAGTCGCTCGGCCTGACCGAGTTCACCGTGCGCTCGATCTTCGTGGTGGAGGCGCTGATCATCGGCATTGCCGGCGCGCTGCTAGGCTTCGTGCTCGGTTATCTGCTCTCGCGCGCCCTCGGCGCCGTCAGGATCACCAACCCGTTCCTCGATTCCGACCATCTGCCGCTCGCCTACAACTATATCCACTACCTGCTCGCCGGCCTGGTCGCGCTGGTGTCTTCGGTTGCCGCCGGCTATCAGCCGGCGCGCAAGGCGGCGCGGCTTTATCCGGTCGAGATCATCCGGGGCGCCACATGAGCTTCGATACGCAGCAGGGCAGGGAGGTGCCGACCACCGCGACCGCGCCGGTGATCGAGACGCGTCACATGACCCGCATCCTGCCCGGCATCGTGCCGGTCACCCTGGTGCACGACATCAGTCTCACCATCCGCGACAACGAATTCGTGGCGATCACCGGTCATTCCGGCTCCGGCAAATCCTCGCTGCTCTATCTGCTCGGCCTGCTCGATCTGCCGACCAGCGGCGAAGTGCTGCTGCACGGCCGCGCCACCGCGCACATGGACGAGGCCGAGCGCGCGCTCGCCCGGCTGACGCAGATCGGCTTCGTGTTCCAGTTCCACTTCCTGCTGCCGGAATTCACCGTGCTCGACAATGTCATGCTGCCGATGCGTGCGCTTGGCCGTCTGTCACCCGCAGATATGCGTGCGCGCGGGACCGAACTGCTCGCGTCGCTCGGGCTCGCCGATCACATCCACAAGCTGCCCGACCAGCTCTCCGGCGGCCAGCGCCAGCGGGTCGCGGTGGCGCGCGCGCTCGCCAACGAGCCGCCGTTGATCCTGGCCGACGAGCCCACCGGCTCGCTCGACTCGAAATCGAGCGAACAGGTGTTCGAGTTGCTGCGCGATCTTGTCGAGGCCCGCGGCAAGACGGTGGTGGCGGTCACCCACGATCAGGGGCTTGCCGACCGCATGCACCGCGAGATCAAGCTGATGGACGGCGCCATTATCGAGGACGAGCAGCAGGCGCGGCGCTGAGCGGAACTAGCTGCCCTGTTGCGATTGTGGTGGCTCGACCCGCGTTCGTGTTTTCGGCTCAGCCGGCTTCCGCATTGCGAGGGTATGGGGGGCGTTGCCGGAGCTCGCGCGGCGGCGGGGTTTCTGGGCAGGTTCTGTCGGTGACGCCATCGGGTTGGTCTCGGCAATGATGTAGCTCGGCCGCCGTCGGGTCTCGCGCAGGATTCGGCCCAGGTATTCACCGAAAACGCCAAGCACCAAGAGCTGCGCGGCACCAAGGATGGCGATTGCCGCCATGATCGAGGTCCAGCCGGCCACGGTGTGACGGACGAAATAGAAGCTGACCAGCGAATAGGCCATGAACAATAGGCCTATGCCGGCGAAAGCGAGTGCCAGATAGATGGCAAGACGCAGCGGTCGCTGGCTGTGTCCGGCAATTCCCGATATCGCGAGCTCGATCATGGGGCCGAGCGTATACTTGCTTTGTCCACCCTGCCGCGTGCCGCGCCGGAAGGGCACGCTGGTGGCGGGATAGCCGAACCAGCGCACCGCGCCGCGCAGGAACACGTCCTGGTCATTGAGCGCGTTGACGGCGTCGACCGCGACCCGGTCGATCAACATGAAGTCGGCGCTGCCGGCTTCGATACGCACATCGCCGATGGCATCGAGCAGGCGATAATAGAGGCGCGAAGTGACACGTTTGAGCAGCGACACCTGTGCCGGGTCATCGATGCGTTGCGTCCCCACCACTTTGTAACCGGCCCGCCATTGCGCAACAAGCTCGCGGATGACTTGCGGCGGATGCTCGAAGTCGGCGTCCATCATGATCACCGCCGCGCCGCGTGCATGGCGCAGGCCCGCCCGCAATGCTTGCTGATGGCCGAAATTGCGGGTGAACGACAGATAACGAATGTCTGGATCCAGCGCTGCTGCTGTGCGTAGCGCCGCAAGCGTACCGTCGGTGCTGCCGTCATCGATGAAGATGATCTCATAGCTGCCGAGCGGCGCGAGCTCTTCCTTAAGCGCGGCGCACATGGGAGCGATACTGTGGACCTCGTTGTAGGCCGGCAGCACGACTGATAGTTCAGTGGTTGCGTCGCCCATAACGCTTCGATCCCGCGGACCCTACAGAGCGCGCCGCAATGTCTTGCGGCGATTGCCGTCGGCAAGCTTGACCGATCGCCGTCACCGGTTCAACAAGGAAATTCAAACTTTGGCTCACCGCATGGACAGTGCTGCCGACATCAAGCCCGCCGCGGGCCTTCTGAGCCGCGCGATCGCTTACGCGCGCGAGAAACCGGGCCGCGTATTGGCCTGGGTGCTCGGCGTCCATTTCGTGCTGTGGTCGACGCTGCCGATGCTGGTGTGCAACAACCTGCAGCTCGACCTCGCCGAGGGGCTCGCGCTCGGCAAGGAATGGCAGCTTGGCTACTGGAAGCATCCGCCGCTGCCTTGGTGGATTGCCGACACCGCACACCGGCTCACCGGACAGGTCGATTCCGTCTACGTGCTCGGTCCGCTGGTTGTGGTGGCGTGCCTTTATTTCGTCTGGCGCTTTGGCTGCGAGGTGGCCGATCCTTTCATCGCCTTGCTCGCGGTGCTGTCGTTGGAAGGCCTGCACTTCTTCAATTTCTCAGCAGTGAAGTTTGCCCACGACCAGGTGCAACTGCCGTTCTGGGCGCTGTGCGGCTGGTTTGGCTACCGAGCGATCGCTGGCGGGCGTATGCGTGATTGGGCGGCGGCGGGCGCGTTTCTCGCCTTGGCATTCTGGTCGAAATATGCCGCCTTCGCGCTCGCCGCGACCGGCGGCATGATCCTGTTGTTCGATCCGACCGCGCGGCGTACGTGGCGCACGCCCGGCCCTTACGTGATGATCGCGGTCTCCCTGGTCGTGTTCGCGCCCAACCTTTATTGGGTGGTCACCCACGGCTTCCAGCCGGTTCTCTATGTCGATGAGCGCGCCAAGGAGGTGGCGCACTGGTACCAGGTGATCGCCTTTCCGCTGCAGTGGACCGCGGGCCAGATCTTCTTTCTGTTGCCGACCATCCTGCTCGTCGGCTTGACCTATGGCATCTTTCGGTGGCCGCGCCGGCGGCCGATCGGAACGCCGTTCGCCCGCCGCTATGTCACCGCGCTGGCGCTCGGGCCGTTTCTGTTCACCACTGTCGTCGCCATGCTGACCGGCCGGCTGCCGGTCGCCATGTGGGGCTATCCGCTCTGGTGCTTCGCGCCGCTTGCCTTCCTGATGTGGTTCAAGCCGGAGCTCGACAGCCGCGCGCTGCGCCAGTTTGCCGTCGGCTTCGCCATCATCTTCCTCGTGCTGCCGATGGCCTATGCCGCCGACGAGCAGCTTGAGCCGCTGTTCCGTGACCGCGAGAAGGCGACCCATTTCCCCGGACGTGAGATGGCGCGCATCATCACCGAGCGCTGGCACCGGCGATTCGGCACGCCACTGCATTACGCCGCCGGCGCGCCGCTGCCGGGCGGCATGGGCGAATTCGCCCCGAACAATCTCGCGGTCTATTCGAAAGACCACCCGCACGTGATCGTGCATGGCGACCCGAACCTGAGCCCGTGGATCGATATGGCCGATGTCCGGCGCCGCGGCGCGGTGCTGCTCTGGCAGGGGCCCGCAACCATGCCCGCCTCCTTGGCCGCCCGTTTCCCGCGCGCCCAGATGCAGCCGGCGCTGACCCTGCCGCAGCTCACTTTGGTGCCCAATAGCCCCGTCGTCGTGCAGTACGCCATTCTGCCGCCGCGCCCAGACGGGCCGCCAAAGGCTCGGTAGCATAACGAGAAATCGCGGTTGCGCTGGCCCGCCCGGTCGGGGACAGTGGATAGTGGTCGGCGAATCGCCGCCGTTCGACGTGCCCGATAGATCGGCGAAAGGCCGTCTGGAACCGACTCCATGCTTCGTCTTGGCGCTCTCTTTGTCGCGGTCTGCATGGTGCTCATCGCCGGTTCGATCGGCGCCGTGGTTCATCTCGCGCTGAAGATGGACCTGACCGAAGCCGGGATCATTGCCCTGGCCGCCCTTGTCGTCATGGCGCTCTACAACACGATCAGCAACCGGCTGCGCGACCGCAGTGAGATCGGCGACCAGATCGCCGATCTGTCGCGCGGCACCGCCGACCTCGCCCGCCAGATGGCTGAACTGTCGCGCCGGACCAACACCATCGAGACCCGCATCGACCACACCTTCGACCGCGCGCGCGGCGCGCTCGATCCGCTGGCGGCTGAAATCGGAGAGCTGGGAGGATTGGTGCGTCAGCTCGCCGATACCGTGGCAAGCCACGAGGCGGCATTGCAGCAGAATACGGCATCGGCCGTGTCGCGGGTTGTGAGCAAGAACTCGCTGGCCCCGAGCAAGAACCATGCGGCGACCGGCGCAACTTGCTTCCATGGTCTCAGCCACGAGCAGATCGTCGAACTGGTCAGCCGGGCGATCGATGCTCAGCAGATCGATCTCTTTCTGCAACCGACCGTTACGTTGCCGCAGCGCAAGGTGCGCTATTACGAAGCGGTGTCGCGCCTGCGCATGGACGATGGCGAGATCATTCCGGCCGCCGATTTCATCGAATATGTCGAAAGCGCCGGGCTGATGCCGAAGCTCGATAACTTGCTGCTGTTCCGCTGCGTGCATGTCACGCGCCGCCTGCAGATGAAGAATCGCGACGTCGGCCTGTTCTGCAACGTCAGCCCGGCGACGCTGACCGACGTCGTCTATTTCAAGCAGATGCTCGATTTCATGGAAGCCAACAGGGCGCTGGCGCCGGCGCTCACCTTCGAATTCAGCCAGAGCGCCTTTCGCAGCTTCGGGCCCATCGAGCGCGAGAGCCTGGCGGCGCTGATCGAGCGCGGCTTCCGCTTCTCCATGGACCATGTCGCCGATCTGCGCATGGAGCCGCGGGAACTGGTGGAGAACGGTTTCCGCTTTCTCAAGGTGCCGGCCAAGCTGCTGCTGAACCAGGCCACCATCGCGCAGACCGACATCCACCCGGAGGATATCGCCGACCTCTTGGCGCGCTCGGGCATCGATCTGATCGCCGAGCGCATCGAAAACGAGAGCACGGTGGTCGACCTGCTCGACTACGACGTGCGCTTCGGCCAGGGCTTCCTGTTTTCGCCGCCGCGGCCGGTGCGGGCCGAGGCGCTGCAGGCGGCAATCAGCGACGGCGTCCCGCAGGCCGGCGAACTGGCCGGCGCGCCACCCGCTTGACTTCTCAGCCTCGCGAAGGGATGCGATAGCCCGTCATTCCGCCCTCGGCCGGTCGGGCGGTTCGGCACGACCGGAGAAATCTTGCAATGAGTTCCCTGCCGTCTCTGCTGCCTCAGTTCTCGGCGCTCGCGTCCGGCTACGACGTGCTGCTGTGCGACGTCTGGGGCGTGGTGCATAACGGACTTGCCGCCTTTCCCGACGCTTGCGACGCGCTGATGCGGGCGCGGGCGCGGGGGGCGACGGTGATCCTGATCACCAACGCGCCGCGCCCCAGCGAGGTGGTGGCGCGCCAGCTCGACCATTTCCACGTGCCGCGGGAGGCCTATGACGCCATCGTCTCATCGGGCGACGTCACCCGCAGCGTGATCGAGACGCGGCGAGGAAAAAGCCTGCATCATCTCGGGCCCGAGCGCGACCGCCCGATCTTCAGCGGCCTCAACGTGACCTTCGCGCCGCTCGAGACCGCCGATTACGTGGTCTGCACCGGGCTCGAGGACGACGACGTGGAAACGCCGGACGATTACCGCGCCCGTCTGCAGGCCATGCTCGAACGCAAATTGTTCATGGTCTGCGCCAATCCCGACGTGGTCGTGGAACGCGGCGACAAGCTGGTCTATTGCGCCGGCGCGCTCGCCGATCTCTACGCCACCATGGGCGGCGAGGTGCTCTATGCCGGCAAGCCGTATCGGCCGATCTACGACATGGCGCTCAAGCGAGCCGAGGAGGCTTCCGGCCGTGCGGTGCCGCTTTCCCGCGTGCTCGCGATCGGCGATTCGCTGCGCACCGATCTCAAGGGCGCGCACACGGCCGGCATCGATTTCCTGTTCGTGACCTCGGGCATCCACGGCGAGGAACTGGGCGGCCGCGACACGCCCGACCCGCAGGCGCTGGCGAGCGCGTTTGCCGTCGCCGGCGAGGTGCCGAAGGCGGTGATGCGCAATCTGGTGTGGTGAGCGGGCGCAAGCTCGGTGGTCACCGTGGCGCTATTGCCGCCGGGGCTTCGTTCTGTTTGCCCGTTGCTCCGGCCGATGAATGGGAATACAATTAATGGGTGAGCGGCGTATAAAATTCGCGTAATGCAGTTCGTTTCCGCTAGGCATCTCGTGTCGACGCAAAGATCGCCGGTGCCTTCTGCGACAGGATGCGGGCGAACTGACAATTGCGAGGTCCGGGCGATGGTCTGCGGATCTATTCGGGTCGTGCCATGACGACAGCCGACAATTCGCCGGATGCCAGTGGCGCGCACGACACAGGCGCAGTGAATTCGGCCGGGCCGATCCTGCAGGCGTTCGACGCGATCGCGGCGAAAGCGGGCGCTCCAAAGGAGATAGCCGGCAAGCAGTTCCAATTCATCATGGAGCAGATTCGAGGCAATGCGCTTCCTTTCTTCAAGGAACTGCGCGATGGCCGACCAATCCTGCAAAGCCCAATGGCGACACTGGTCGCTCAATTCCGGGACGTGGAGGAAATCCTCCACCGTGAGAAGGTGTTCTCGGTGAGTCCTTACCTGCCGCGGATGATGGGAGTGATTGGCCCATTCGTTCTGAGCCAGGACATCACGCCAAGTTATGATCACGATATCTCCGTCATGCGCCTGGTGGTGCGGCGTGACGACCTGTCGCGGGTCAAGGACATCGTTGCGCGTCATGCCGCCGAGGCCGTCAGCGACCTGTTCCAGGGATCCGGGCCGGTGGACATCGTACAGACGCTCACCCGGAAGGTTCCGGTACGGTTGGCGGATGAATACTTCGGGTTTTCCGCCCCGCGCGACGAGCAGATGATGGCCTGGGCCCGGCTCTGTTTCCGGGAGTTCTTCATCAACCTCCTGAACAATCCCGAGGTCCGGGCGCCTGCCGTCGCGGCGGGCGCCGAGATGCGCCAACGGCTCGATACGCTGCTGGCGAAGCGCCGCGCCGCGGACGATGAAGGCAAGGACGATGTCATGGGGCGCTTATTGCGCCTGCAGCGGGCGGGCGACGTCGCAGCCCTCGACATCGACGGCGTTTGCCGAGCCTTGATGGGGCTGGTCATCGGCATGGTGGAGACGACCTCCCAAGCGGCGATCCAGGCGCTGCTGGTGCTGTTCTCCAGGCCCGACGCGCTGGCGCGCGCCGCGGCGGCGGCCAAGGCGGACGACGACGATGCGCTCGCCGACCTGATCTTCGAAGCGCTCCGTTTCGGCCCGATCAATCCGATGGTCGTGCGGGTGGCCAAGGAAGACTATCGCCTCGCTGCCGGCGAGCCGCATGAGACGCTGATACCCAAGGGCACAACCGTCTTCGCGCTCACCTGGTCGGCAATGTTCGATCCACGCGTGCTGGAGGCGCCGGAGGAATTCCGCCCCGGCCGGCCCGACTACCATTACCTGCACTTCGCCACCGGGCTGCATGTCTGCTACGGCAGATACATCAGCCAGATTCAAATTCCGCAGATACTCAAGCCCTTGCTGAAGCTGAAGGGTCTGCGCCCGGCAGGCGCCCCGGAATTCGACGGCACGTTTCCCGAGACGTTCAAGGTCGCGACCGACATCTGACGCGGCGATCTTCGCACGCGTAAGCAGCTCTCGAGGTGTTCCAGAAGCGCCATGGCTGGCCACAGGCTGTCTCGATGGCGAAGTTGGCGCCTGCTTCGCCCTTCAGGAAAGGGAAGAACATGCATAAGCCGCTAGCTTTACTTGTCGGTCTGGCGATTTGCTCGGCTGCGCAGGCACAAACCATCACGGATCCGGATCGCGTCGTTGAGAAGTTGCAGCTCTGGACGCAAACCGATGCCGATCCCGTCTATTATGGCGAGATGACGGATGAAACCGGCCACCATATGGCGTGCCTGGAAGTCGCTTTCGTCAAGTATGAAAACCACGACTTGCATTACATTCACAAGATGTGGGCAAAGCGCCATGGCAGCTGCGAGTACACGGATCAGAAGACCCGCAAAGTCGACAATAGCGGCACCTGCGTCGTTGACTCGGAAAAGCCGAATCCAAGGGCGACCACGACGACGCTCTTGACCAAGCAAAACATAAACTTGGCTCGAAGCGTATTCCGCGAGATGAATTTCCAAATTCGTCGCGCCGGACAGCTTTCTCCATGCTTGGGGCACACTTTGCAGCAGGCGAAACGGCTCGGCTATCTGGGTTCCGCGGGCATTGTCTGGGTGAAGATCGAAGACGGTCAATTCAAAATGCGGTCGACGGCGCATCGGATTTATCGACTTCGCCTGCAACCGATGGATCCACGAAAGCCCCCGACCGACAAGGTTTTCTGATTCGATGAAGTGCCGGCGTTCATCCGCCGGCCAATAGAAATTCGCTTTTCGGCGCCGAGGACATGGACGGTGTCGCGGGGCCGCGTGTTGCGCCTGCAGCGTGCACGCGATGTCGCCGGCAAGTGATGCGCTCGTCTGCCGGCGTCAGTAGGTCTTGAGGTACTCCAGAAGCGCCATGCGGTCGGGCTCGGACAAATCCGTGCCCCAAAGGTGACCGCCGTTGCCGTCGCCGGTCCGCGCGGTGTCGACGAGACAGTCCTGCCGCTCGCAGGTCGTGCTGACCACGAAGCCGAGCTTCACCGGGTCATAGTCGCGGCCACCGAGTGCGAACTTCTTGGGCCGCTGCTCCGGAGGAAGCAGGAGGTCGTACAATGTCGGGACCGATCCGTTATGGAGGAACGGCGCCCCCGCCCAGATTCCGTACAGGGGCCTCGGAGCATAGGGACCGTAGGGCGCCTTGGTATCGAGCAGCGTGTCGCGCCAGGCGACCTTTCCGTGGCGCTCGATATCCTCAATCACCTCCTGCTGCGCCTTGCCGATGCCGGCCGCCGCGTAGGCCTTCTGCTTGATGCTGTCGACCGCCGCTTGAACGGTACGGGCAAAGGAGTTGCCCTTGAACGCCGTGCCGGCCTTGACGCCGGCGCAATGCTTCAGAAGTTCCGAAGCCTCGACGGTGAAGTCGGTGGGCAGGATCGCGAGCGCGCCGGTATCGGGGACCGGACAGGATATCCTGAGCGCCGCCGTCGGGTCGGTTCCGGCGATCTGCAAACTCAATCCGCGCAACCTGATGAGGCCGGTTGGGCTCCGCCGGTTATCGCCGTACTCGTGGCATCCGGCGCAGCGGCTCTGGAATATGCGTTCGCCTGCCGCTGCCAAATCGGGCTTGATCGGGCCGAATACGGCCGCGGGCCATTTCGGCGGATCGATGTAATAAGCGAGCCACTCGAGCGCGTGCATGTTCTTCACCGGGATAGAACTCTCGAACAGCGAGCCGGTCCGCTTGGGATCGAGTATGACGGTGGCCCCCGCGCCGAGTGTCTCGGTGATATTGCGCTCCATCACCGTGTTGGTGTTGATGGTCCATTCGACCCAGTCGTAGTCCTTGAAGCCCCAGACGCGCGGGAAGTTCTGGGGTTGCTTGCTGTAAGCCTCGAGCGGCTGGGGCGGCGCGGCTTTGCGCGACCAGAGCGTCGGGAATTTCACCGCGGCGTCGAGTTTGACGATGTTGGCCTTGTTGACCTCGAAGCCGCCCTGCGCGTCCGCCTTGCGCAGGCGCGTGAGCAGGAAATTGCGGGTGCCGTCGAACGCGTCCAGACGGCCGAAGCCGGACGTCGGATGTTCCGGGTCGCGCTGCTCCTTGGCGACGCGGATCACGGAGATCAGTTCGAGCCGCGCATCGAGCCGGTCGCGGTGCAGCAGCACGTTCGTGCCGAAGTAGAGGAGCGTGGCCGGGCGGATGAGCGGCGCGGCGATCCCGTAGCGGTCGTAGTCCTGGCGTCCCAGGCGCTTGAGCGCATCCCACATCTTGCCGCGATCGTGGGTCGCGGCCATCAGCGCATCGACGGCCTGCGAGTAGAAGAGCTGCATGTTGAACATGTTGGGCGCGCCGTCGACCCGCACGGTCTTGCCGCCGTGGCGCAGCTCGCCCACGTGGCAGGCCGCGCAGGTGATGCCGGTGAAGTTCATGCCAAACGTGAAGGGGTTGGACGACACCGTCAGACCCACGGGCAATCCGTCCTGGCGCGCCGGATCGGGCATCAGGCCGAAGCGCTCGAGGTTCTCGACGAACGGCTTCGAGGAGCCGAGATCGGCGACGTCGACCGCGGTCAGCAGCGGCCAGGGCAGGATCTCCGAGCCTTGCGAGAGGTGGTAGAAGGTTTCCCTCTGCGCCGGCGTCAGCCCATTGCGGTAGTCCGCGACGATCGACGGATCGGGACGGTCGAACTTGACCGCCATCTTGTCATCGACGAGACCGGCGATCATCGGAATGGCGTAGAGAACGGCGGCCAGCAGGTAGAGGCCGGCGAGAGCCGCCAGCACGTAACCCAGAATGCGAACGAGCTTCATGGCGGCATCCTCCTCCGACGCCGGACCTCACGGCCGGGCCGACTTGGGACACACAAACACCTTCAGCGCGGCGAACAGCGCCTTCGGATCGTATTGGGCCTGATAGACGGGTGGCGGCGCGGGCCCGCGCTGGAGCAGGAGGTAGATCGCCTCCCACGCCGCGCGCGCGGAATATTCGATGGTGAACGCCACATCCCGTGAAAGCTCGACGTACTGGCCGAAGAGGCCGAGATTGGTCGCGCCCTTGGGAACCGGCGGCGGCCGGTCGGTGCGCGCGCGCGGCATCCAGATGTTGTTCACATAGGGCATGTCGCAGGGGATGCAGATTGACGTTCTCATGATCTCGTCATGGTGCCGGTCGAACCGCAGTTGCCGCAGCACCTCTTCCAGGATCTCCGCGCCGGTGCACTGGTCCATGCGCTTCTGCACGAACTTGCCCTCGCGTTCGGGAAACAGTCCGTAGCCCCACCAGAGGTGCTTGTCCTTCGGCTGGTCGAATATTTCCGGCTGGTGGAAAACCGACAGCGACAGCATCCACGGCGAGTCGATCAGGCTCGCCAGGCCGCCGCGTCCGCTCTCGCTGCCGGTCAGCGCGGCCATGTCGTCAAGGAATTCCTCGCCCGTCGTGGTGACCGTGAAGGTCACCCAGTGCGAGTCGGAGACATGCGCCTCGCCGAAGAAAGCGTCGGGATTGCCGAAGTCCGGGCGTGTCTGCGCCAAGCGCTTCCACAGCGCCCAGGAGCGTCCGGCGCGCTGGCGCGGCGGCGCCATGGTCATCGTTCCGACCGACATGTCGGCAGCCTGCGAGCCGAAGGTGAGCAGCACGATATCCTCCGGCGCCAACGCAACCGAGGTCGCCGTGCCGTTCTTTTCGCAGTCGAGCCGGTTGACGGTGATGTGGTCGGGCGATGGCGCAAAGCCCACGTCGCGCACATAGACGCCGTTCTGCATATTGACGCCGCGCTGGCGTAGCCAGTCGACCAAGGGCACGATGAGCGTCTGGTACTGGTCGAAGCGCGTGCGCCAGATGTTTGCCATGTCCGAAATATACGGGAACATGTGCAGCGTGCGGTTGAGGTAGCGCCTGAGCTCCGCCGCGCTGTGTTGCGGCAGCGAGCCCATGACGGTCGAATAGGCCAGCCAGAATTCCGACGCGAAGAAATGCGGCGTAAAGAACTCTGCGATGTGTCGCCCCTCCAGCTTCGCTTCGGGAGTCAGCGCGAGTCGCGCGAGGTCGAAGCCGTCACGCCAGCTCAGGCCGAAGCGGGGCCCGTGCACGATGCGGCCGTGGCCGTCGATAAGGCGCGCGCGGTCGTCGAACGGGTGGTTCGTGTTGAAGTCGAAGAATTCGTCTCTGACCGAAACCGCCGCATCGCTCTTCGAGGGGATCGCGCTCAGCAGCTCGAAGGTGCAGCGGAATTCGCTGTCGAACACGGAGCCGGGCAGGTTGTAGCCGCTCTGGGCGTCGCCGCCGAGAAAGAAGCCGCCGCCCATCTTTTCGTCGGCCTCGTAGATCGTGATGTCCGGCCCGGCCACGTCGGCGTGGCGGATGAGATAGCCGGCCGCCGCCAGTCCGCCGAACCCGCCACCGACGATGTGCGCTTTCATCGGCCTCCTCCATATGGAGCAGGATCCAAAAGCCGTGCGATGCGATTTGCGCTACCCGCCCCGCGACCTCAATATTCAACTGTTGATAGAAACGCGCGTCAAGTGGCAACTGCTTTGGCGCGAATAGCAGGGCTGGACGGCGCAGTTTTGGCGGATCACGCTTTGAGGGGTAACCCGAGGCTGCCTCGTTTGCCGGCCGGCTGTTTCCGCTTCGCACTGGAAGCGGCCGAATTGCTGCGTCGCCATGGAATGACGCGAAGGGCCATTTTCGCCGGCTATGTCACGTCCGCGACATGACCGGTTCGCGGGCAATTTCGGACATGCCGACGGATGTCGCGACCATGGTGCGGGGCGCGCGCGCCGGGAAAGCGCTGCCTTGCCGGCAGCCAGGAACAACTGGGGTGGTTATCGCGCGGTGGGTGCCCGCTTCCGCGGGGATCACGCCTCGTCGTTACGCCGCCGGCGCCTCGGCGTTGCCGAATACGGCGTCGATCTTGTTCTTCAACGTCTGCGCGTTGAACGGCTTGACGATGTAGTTCGACACGCCGGCCTTCTTGGCGGCGATGACGTTCTCGGTCTTCGATTCCGCCGTCACCATGATGAACGGCGTCTCCGACATCTCGGGGTCCGCGCGCATTTTCTGCAGCAGGCTGTAGCCGGTCATCGGCTCCATGTTCCAGTCCGAGATCACCAGGCCGTATCTGCGTTCGCGCAGCTTGGCGAGCGCCGCCGTCCCGTCGCTGGCGTCGTCGACGTGTTCAAAGCCGAGCTGCTTGAGCAGGTTGCGGATGATGCGGATCATGGTGTTGTAATCGTCCACCACCAGGACCGGCGTCGTCAGATCGAGAGCCATGGCGTACCACCTTGAAAGGAGCGCCTCCCGGGCAAGTTGCCCCAGGGAACGCCCAAACCCTAGCAATGCGGTTTGAATAAGCCGTTAATTTGAAACTCTGTTAACACCACGCTAACCGTAGCCGCGCTTATCCCCGCGCCGTGACCGCCTTCTTGCGTAAAGACCCGCCAAAAGACCTCCCAAAAGACCTCTCATGAGCCCGCCCGACGCCTCGACCAAGCCCTTCCATGTCGCGCAAGGCGCCGGCTCGGCCATTGAACCAGGGCCGCTGGCGGGCGCCGTTGTGGCAATCGGCAATTTCGACGGTGTCCACCGTGGCCACCGGGCGGTGATCGGGACGGCGCTCGCCCGCGCCCGGGCGCTCGGCCGGCCGGCCGCCGCGCTCACCTTCGCGCCGCACCCCCGCCGTTTCTTTCGGCCGCAGGAGCCGCTGTTCCAGCTCTCCAGCCTGGCCGACAAGCTGCGGCTCCTGGCCGCGACCGGGCTCGACGGCGCCGTGGTCATGACCTTCGATGCCTCGTTCGCCGCCACCACGGCGGAGGATTTCATCGGGAATATCCTGGTCGGCCGCCTGGCCATCGGCGGGGCGGCAATCGGGTTCGATTTCCATTTCGGCAAGGACCGCGGCGGCTCGCCGGCCTATCTGGCCGAGCAGGGGGCCCGGCTCGGCTTTGCCGTCGATATCGTGCCCCCGCTGGAGGACGAGGGCCGGCCGGTCTCTTCCGGCGCGGTGCGCCAGGCGCTCGCCGCCGGACGGGTGGTAGAGGCCGCCGAGCTGCTCGGGGCGCCGTGGTTCGTGACCGCGGAGGTCATCCATGGCGACAAGCGCGGGCGCGATCTCGGCTTCCCCACCGCCAACATGAAGCTCGACCCGTCTTGCGGCCTCAAGCACGGTATCTATGCCGTGCGGGTGCGGATCGACGGCACCCTTCATGACGGAGTGGCATCTTTCGGGCGCCGGCCGACCTTCGACGATGGCGCGCCGCTGCTGGAGGTGTTCCTGTTCGACTTTGCCGGCGACCTCTACGGCAAGGTGATCGAGGTCGCGCTGATCGGCTGGATCCGGCCGGAGCAGAAGTTCGAGTTCGATCGACCTCTTGAAGCGCCAGATGGCGGCCGATGCCGCCCAGGCCCGCGACGCGCTGGCCCGCTCCAGCGAGGCCTTTCCGGTGCTGGGCCAGATTTGACCCGGAAAACCGGCCTTTGCCTGGTCGAATCTGCCTGCTAGTACACGCCCCATGTCGAAAGAGCGCGATTATTCAGAGACCCTGTTCCTGCCGCAGTCGGATTTCCCGATGCGCGCCGGCCTGCCGAAAAAGGAACCGGAAATCCTCAAAGCCTGGCAGGCGGCCGACGTCTACGGGCAGTTGCGCGAGCAGGCCAAGGACAGGGCGAAGTTCATCCTGCACGACGGCCCGCCTTACGCCAACGGCCCGATCCACATCGGCACCGCGCTCAACAAGATCCTCAAGGACCTGGTGACGCGCAGCCAGCAGATGCTCGGCTTCGATTCCAACTACGTGCCGGGCTGGGACTGCCACGGCCTGCCGATCGAATGGAAGGTCGAGGAGGAGAACTACCGTTCCAAGGGCAAGGCGAAGCCGAACTTCTCCGATCCCGACGCCATGATAGCGTTCCGCCGCGAGTGCCGCGCCTATGCGGAGCACTGGCTCAACGTGCAACGCGAGGAGTTCAAGCGCCTCGGCGTCGAGGGCGACTGGGATCATCCCTATACGACGATGGCGTATTTCGCCGAGGCGCAGATCGCGCGCGAACTGATGAAGTTCGCCGCCAACGGCTTGCTCTATCGCGGCTCGAAGCCGGTGATGTGGTCGGTGGTCGAGAAGACCGCGCTCGCCGAAGCGGAGGTCGAGTACGAGGACTACACCAGCGATACGGTATGGGTGAAGTTTCCCGTCGACACAGACTTCAAGGTGGAAAGCTTCGATCCAAGCAAGGGCGTAAAATATCAGCCCATGGTTCCGATGCCGGATGGCACTTCGATTGTCATATGGACGACGACGCCATGGACGCTGCCAGGTAACCGCGCGATTTCATACTCGCCGAAGGTCAGCTATGGCCTTTACAGGGTCACAGAAGCCACTGCCGATAACTGGGCGAAGGTTGGCGATTTGTTAGTTCTTGCTGACAAGCTTGCCGCAGATGTTTTCAAGCAAGCTCGCGTTGTGAGTTATGATCGCTTGGCTGATGTCCCATCTGACATGCTGGAGGGTCTTATCTGTAAGCATCCTTTCGCTAAGCATCCTCTCCTTCGCAGGGGTTACGATTTTGCCGTTCCCCTTCTCCCCGGCGAGCACGTCACCGACGACACCGGTACCGGCTTCGTGCACACCGCGCCCGGTCATGGCCGTGAGGACTTCGACGTCTGGATGGAGAACAAGGCGCAGCTCGAAGCGCGCGGCATAAACTCCGCCATTCCCTATACCGTCGATGAAAACGGCGCCTTCACCGAGGCCGCGCCCGGCTTCACGGGAAAACGCGTCATCAACGACAAGGGCGAGAAGGGCGACGCCAACGAGGCGGTGATCAAGGCGTTGATCGAGGCCGGCATGCTGATCGCGCGCAGCCGGCTCAAGCATCAATACCCGCACTCCTGGCGCTCCAAGAAGCCGGTCATCTTCCGCAACACGCCGCAATGGTTCATCGCCATGGACCAGGACATTTTGTTTGACGCCGCGGGCAAGCCCGCAGCTAACGACAAGGCCGGCGATACCCTGCGCGCGCGTTCGCTGGCCGCCATCAGGGCCACCCGCTGGGTGCCAGCCACCGGGCAGAACCGCATCACCGGCATGATCGAGGCCAAGCCCGATTGGGTGATCTCGCGCCAGCGCGCCTGGGGCGTGCCGATCGCTGTGTTCGTCAAGGAAAATGCCGACGGCTCGGTCGACATCCTGCAGGACCCGGAAGTCGAGGTGCGCATCGTCGAGGCTTTCGAGCAGGAGGGCGCCGATGCCTGGTATGCCGCCGGCGCGCGCGAACGTTTTCTCGGGCCAAAGCGCGCCAACGAAGACTGGCAGAAGGTCGACGACATCCTCGACGTCTGGTTCGATTCCGGCTCCACCCACGCCTTCGTGCTCGAAGACCCGGTGCATTTTCCGCAACTCGCCGGCATCAAGCGCAAGATGGATGGTGGCCGCGATACGGTGATGTATCTCGAAGGCTCCGACCAGCACCGCGGCTGGTTCCACTCTTCGCTCATCGAGAGCTGCGGCACGCGCGGGCGCGCGCCCTACGACGTCGTCGTCACGCACGGCTTCACGCTCGCCGAGGACGGCCGCAAGATGTCGAAGTCGCTCGGAAACACCATCGCGCCGCAGGACGTCATCAAGCAGTCGGGTGCCGATATCCTGCGGCTGTGGGTGGCGTCATGCGACTATTGGGACGACCAGCGCATCGGTCCCGAGATCCTCAAGCAGACGATCGAAACCTACCGCAAGCTGCGCAACACCGTCCGCTGGATGCTGGGCAATCTCGCGCATTTCCATGAGGACGAGCGCGTCAGCCACATCGAGCAGATGCCGGAGCTGGAGCGGCTGATGCTGCATCGGCTGGCCGAGCTCGATCAACTGGTGCGCAAGGCCTACGCCGAATTCGACTACAAGCGCATCTTTTCCGCGCTCAACAGCTTCATGATCACCGATCTGTCGGCGTTCTATTTCGACGTCCGCAAGGACGCGCTTTATTGCGATCCCGCTTCGTCGATGAAGCGCAAGGCCTGCCTTACCGTGCTCGATCACCTGTTCCGCTGCACGGTGACGTGGCTCGCGCCGATCTTGTGTTTCACCGCCGAAGAGTCCTGGGCCTCGCGCTACGGCGCTGGCGCAAAATCGGTGCATCTCGAACTGTTCCCCGAGGTGCCGTCGTCCTGGCGCGACGACAATCTCGCCGAGAAATGGCGAAAAGTTCGCACCGTGCGCCGCGTCGTCACCGGCGCGCTGGAGATCGAGCGCGCGCAAAAGCGCATCGGCTCTTCGCTCGAGGCGCATCCGATCGTGCACGTGTCGAACGAGGACTTGTTCGAGGCCGTCGCCGACGTCGATCTTGCCGAGGTCTGCATCACGTCCGCCGCGACGCTTGCGCAGGACGATGGCCCGGCCGACGCCTTCCGCCTGTCTGACGTCGCGGGCGTTGCCGTGGTGCCCAATCTGGCCGAAGGCACCCGATGCGCGCGCTCGTGGAAGGTCCTCACTGATATCGGCGCCGATCCCGAGTTTCCCGACGTCTCGCCGCGCGACGCCCAGGCGCTGCGCGAATGGGAAGCCATGCGCAGGGCGGCGGAGTGAATCCGAAAGATGGAGTGAAGATCAAATGATTGGTCGTCCCCGCGAAGGCGGGGACCCATAACCACCGGACGTGAGATTGGCCCGTGCCGTACTACGTCTATATTCTTGCAAGCAAACGACACGGCACGTCGTACATCGGCATTACCAATGATTTGCGCCGGCGAATGGAGGAACATCGGCTTGGCATGGGCTCGAAGTTCGTCAGGCAATATCGCGTCCTGCGCCTTGTCTACGTGGAGACATATGACGACCCGGAGTCGGCTATCCGCCGCGAGAAACAGTTGAAGAAATGGAATCGCGATTGGAAAATCCGGCTAATCGAAGAGGAAAATCTGGAATGGCGCGACCTCAGCCATCTCATTGCCTGAGGGACGCTTTGCCTGTGCACGCGCTCAGCGTCGGATCGAAAAGCTACGGCGTATGGGTCCCCGCCTTCGCGGGGACGACCGTGAAATGAAACTCTGGGGCCCGCTTACCCGCTTCGGCCTCATCGTCGCGGCGCTCGCCTGCCTCATCGACCAGGCCAGCAAGCTCTATCTCCTGAACGTGCTCGACCTCGCGGCCAAGGGGCCGTTCCGGCTCGGCCCGTTCTTCGACCTGATCCTCACCCGCAACACCGGCATCAGCTACGGCCTGTTCCAGACCAGCGGCGCGTTCGGTGCCTGGGTGCTGCTGGCGGTCAAGGCGGCGGCGGTGGTGCTGCTGTGGGTCTGGCTCGCCCGGTCCAGCGATCGGCTCATCGCCCTCTCGCTCGGGCTGATCATCGGGGGGGCGATCGGCAACGGGATCGACCGGCTGGTCTATGGCTGGGTGGCCGATTTCGTCTATTTCCACATTACCACGGCCCACTGGCGGTTTAGTTGGTACGTCTTTAACCTCGCTGATGCGGCCATCGTTGCCGGGGTTGTCGGCCTGTTGTATGAATCCTTCCGCGGGGAGCGTGCCGCAAAAGCGCCCTGATCCGCCGGCATAAATCGCGGCAGACCATTGAATTCCGAAAGGAATTGAGGCTCACCGGCCCAAGGCCCAAAGGTTCGAATGAGTGCCATGCGCCCGATCCGCCTGACCGCCCGTTTGTCGATCTCGACCGCGCTCGGCGCGGTGCTTGCCACGGCCGTGCTCACGGCGCCGGGTATCGCCCGCGCCGGCGACGACGATCGGCCCTTCGAGGAACGGATTATCCACAACGTGCTGACCGGCCTCGGTCTCAAGGACCCCAACGCGCCTGGGATCAGCTACCAGGAGCGGCCGCCGCTGGTAATCCCGCCGGACGACTCGCTGCCGCCGCCGCAGAAGGCCGGCACCGCCATCGCCAACAATCCGGCCTGGCCGAAAGACCCCGATGTCATGCGCGCCAAGGCGCTGGCGAAGCGGAGCAAGAACCGCGACGTCGAAGCCGAGATGCTGCGCGATAACAATCCGTTGCCGCCCGATCAACTCGGCCCGCAAGGGGGCGGCCGCCGGCGGACCGCCGCGAGTGGGGCCCCGGCGAATGAGGACCCGCGCGCGACTGGCTACGGCTATTCGCTGATGAACCCGTCGCAACTCGGTTACACGGGCGGCCTGTTCAGCAACATGTTCGGCAGCAAGGACGATCAACAGACCGCGCAGTTCACCGGTGAACCGGCGCGCACCTCGCTGACCGATCCGCCGCCCGGCTATCAGACCCCGTCACCGGGCCAGCCCTATGGGCTCGGCAAGGAAGCTGCGGCGCCGAAGGCAAGCAACAACTTCGTCAAGCGCGGCGAAGTTGACAACGGTGTCCACTGACACCGGCTACTGTCGATCCGAAATTGTGCGATTGGGCGAGCGTAATCTCTTGTGGGGCGCCGCAACGATCCTGCTTTGCAAAGGAAACGACCGTGATTTCCAGACGAAGCCTTGTCCTCGCCGCCGCTGTCGCGACGGCGCTCGCCGCGCCTGCCTTCGCGGCATCTCCCGGGCCAAAGATCGCTGACTTCACCTTGAAGAACGGCCTTGAACTGGTCGTCATCCCGGATCACCGCGCGCCGGTCGTCACCCACATGGTCTGGTACAAGGTCGGCGCCGCCGACGAGACGCCGGGCAAGTCGGGCCTCGCCCATTTCCTCGAACATCTGATGTTCAAGGGCACCGCCAAGCATCCGGCCGGTCAGTTTTCCACCGTGGTCGCGAAAATGGGCGGGCAGGAGAACGCCTTCACCACCGACGACTATACCGCCTTCTTCCAGCGCGTCCCCAGCGACCAGCTCAAGACGGTGATGTCGTTCGAAGCCGACCGCATGACCGGCCTGGTGCTCACCGACGCGGTCGTGTTGCCCGAACGTCAGGTCATCCTGGAAGAGCGTAACCAGCGCATCGAGAACAATCCGCAAGCTAGGCTCGGCGTGCAGATCGATGCCGCGCTTTATCTCAACAGTCCCTATGGCCGGCCGACCATCGGCTGGCGCAGCGAGATGGAGCACTTGAGCCGCGACGATGTCATCGCCTTCTATCACCGCCACTATGCGCCCAATAATGCGGTGGTGGTGATCGCCGGCGACGTCGATCCGCAGCAGGCGCTCAAATTCGCGCAAGAGACCTACGGCAAGATCCAAGCGAACCCCAACATCCCGCCGCGGGATCGGCCGAAGGAACCGCCGCCGGCCGCCGCGCGCACGGTGACGCTGGCCGATGCCCGTGTCGAACAGCCGCTCGTCCAGCGCGCCTATCTGGTGCCGTCCTTCGCCACCGCGAAGCCTGGTGAATCGGAAGCGCTGGAAGTGCTGGCGCATATTCTCGGCACCGGCTCCAACAGCCGGCTCTACACCGACCTGGTGGTGAACAAGAAGCTCGCGGTCGGTGCCGCCGCTTGGTACGACAGCACGAAGCTCGACATGTCGGAGATGGACGTCTACGGCGCCCCGCGTCCGGGCGTGACGCTGCAGCAGATCGAGAAAGAGATCGATGCGGTGATCGCGCAGGTCGTCGACAAGGGCGTCACCAGTGAAGAGATCGACCGCAGCAAGACCCGCCTGATCGCTGATGCGGTCTATGCCCACGACAGCCAGGCCAGCATGGCGCGCTGGTACGGGCAGTCGTTGTGCACGGGGGCGAGCGTCAACGACGTCCAGCGCTGGACCGACCGCATCCACGCCGTCACCGCCGAGCAGGTGCAGTTGGCCGCGCGCAAATGGCTCATCATGCGGCGCTCGGTCACCGGCTTCCTCATCAAGGACACCAGCCCGCAGGCGGAGAAACGTTCATGACCAGACTGTTTGCAGCCTTCGCGCTGGCCGCCTTTGCCTTCACGGCCGGTGCGCCGGCCGCTTCGGCGATGAAGATCGAAAAGATCGTGACGCCGGCCGGCATCACCGCCTGGCTGGTGCGCGAGCATTCGGTGCCGCTCGTCTCGCTCAACTACGCCTTCCGCGGCGGTTCCAGCCAGGATGAGGCCGACAAGTCCGGCACCGCCAACCTCGCCGCCGATCTGCTCGACGAGGGCGCCGGCAACCTCGACAGCGCGCAATACCACGACCGCCTCGAGCGCCACGCCATCGACCTCGCGTTCCAGGTCGGGCGTGACTATTTCCGCGGCACTTTGCGGACCCTCAACGAGCATCGCGAAGAGGCCTTCGATCTCCTCAATCTCGCGCTGAGCAAACCGCGCTTCGATGCGGACGCGGTGCAGCGCGTGCGCGGCCAGGTCATGGCGCAGCTGCGGCGCCAGATCACCAACCCGAACAATCTCGCCAGCATCCGCTGGTGGCACACCGCCTTTCCCGACCATCCTTACGGCCGCGAACGCTCGGGCTCGCTGGAGACGGTGCCGAAGATCACGGCCGACGACATGCGCGCCTACGTGCGCCACGTCTTCACGCGCGACGGTCTGACCGTTTCGATCGTCGGCGATGTCGACGCCAAGACCGCCGCCGCCTTGGTCGACCGTGCCTTCGCCAACCTGCCCGCGAAGAACGATCTCAAGCCTGTGCCGAAGGCGGTTCCGGTCGGTCTCGGCAAGCGCATCGTCATCAAGGTCAACGTGCCGCAGTCGGTGGTGACCTTCGGCGGCAAGGGCATCGAGCGCAACGATCCCGACTTCATGGCCGCCTATATCGTCAATCACATCCTCGGCGGCGGCGACTTCACCTCGCGTCTCTACCAGGAAGTGCGCGAGAAGCGCGGCCTGGCCTACGGCGTCTACGACACCCTGGTCTGGTTCAGGCACGCGGCGGTGGTGATCGGCGGCACCGCCACCCGCGACGACCGTACCGGTGACGCGCTCAAGATCATCGAGCATGAGATTGCGCGCATGGCGAGCCAAGGTCCGACCGAGGCCGAGATGACGGCGGCCAAGTCCTATCTCAAGGGCGCCTATGCGCTCTCGCTCGAACTCGTCGGCCAAGATCGCCGCCCAGATCACCCAGATGCAGCTCGACAACCTCGGCATGGACTACATTCAGCGCCGCGGCGCCATGATCGACGGAGTCACCATTGCCGACGCCAAGCGGGTGGCCAAGCGCCTCTATGGCGGCGGCCTGCTGATCACCGTCGCCGGCCGGCCCAAGGATCTCACCTCCGGCGCCATCGCCAAGGACTGAACCGGCCACAAACTGTCATGCCCCGCGCAAGCGGGGCATCCAGTCTTGCGGGAACCTTGCGGTGATATCCGTCGTTCCATTCACAGCATTTTGTGTGGATCGTCCGCTTGCGCGGACGATGACAGCCCGTAGAATTTGAAAGCCCATGCCCCTCAACCAATCCATCGACAACGCGCTTGAGAAGACCATCGGCGCCGACGGCGCCGGCGAAAGCGCGCTTGAGGCCGCGCTCGCGCGCAGCGAGGACGCGCTCGAGACTTTGCGCGCGCTTCACGCCGACGGCAGCCTGCCGCTCTTGCGTCTGCCGGAGCGCGAGGACGACCTCGCCGGCATCCGCGAAGCCGCCGGCAAGCTCGCCGATGGCGCGAGCGATATCGTCATCCTCGGCACCGGCGGCTCCTCGCTCGGCGGGCAGACACTGGCGCAATTGGCCGACTATCACGTGCCCGGCATCGGGAGCTTGCGCGACGGCCCGCGCATGCATTTCATCGACAATCTCGATCCGCTGTCGTTTGAGGCGATGCTGGCCAAGCTGCCGCTGGCCACGACGCGCTTTGTCGCGATCTCCAAGTCCGGCGGCACTGCCGAGACGCTGATGCAGACCATCGCCGTGCTGACGGCGCTGAAAGCGGCCGGTCTCGATCCGCGTAACGGCGTGATGGGCCTGAGCGAGCCGGCGAGAGCCGGCAAACGCAACGGCTTGCGCGATCTGTTGACCAAACATCAGGTGCCGATGCTCGACCACGACCCCGGCGTCGGCGGGCGTTTTTCGGTGCTCTCGAACGTCGGCCTCTTGCCCTCGGCCGCGCTCGGCCTCGACATCGCCGCCATCCGCCGCGGCGCCGCCCGCGCGCTGGCCGCGGTGCTGGCGAAGAAGAAGCCGGCGGAAGTGCCGGCGGCGCTCGGCGCCGCGCTCGGCGTCGCGCTCGCCGAAGGCAAGGGCAAGACCATCAGCGCGCTGATGGCCTATAGCGATCGCCTGGAGCGCTTCACCCACTGGTACGTGCAGCTTTGGGCCGAGAGCCTCGGGAAGAACGGCAAAGGCACCACGCCGCTCGGCGCGCTCGGTCCCGTCGACCAGCACAGCCAGGTGCAACTGTTCATCGCCGGCCCGCGCGACAAATTGTTCAACGTGGTCACCGCCGGCGCCGCCGGGCTGGGCCCGCGCATGGACACCGAGCTCGTGCGCCTTGCCGGCGAGCCCGGCTTTGCCGGCAAGACCATCGGCGATCTGGTGGCGGCGGAAGGCCGCGCCACCGCCGAGACGCTCGCCAACAACGGCTGCCCGGTGCGTAGCTTCCACATCGAGCGCCTCGACGAGGAAAGCCTCGGCGAATTGCTGATGCATTTCATGCTGGAGACCATCATCGCCGCGCACCTCACCGGCATCGACGCCTTCGACCAGCCGGCGGTGGAAGAGGGCAAGGTGCTGGCGAAGAAGTATTTGATGGGTTAGCAAGCCCTTCCGCCGCTCGTCCCCGCGAAAGCGGGGACCCAGTGCGGACACGCCCCGCTTATGCAATGATTTGACTGGATTCCCGCTTGCGCGGGGATGAGCGGGCTTGGCCGTGCCCGCGCAATGGCGAATCATGATCCGCATCACCGATACCATCTCGATCGACAACTCCGAGCTGGAGGAGAGCTTCGTGCGCTCGTCCGGCCCGGGCGGGCAGAACGTCAACAAGGTGTCGTCGGCCGTGCAATTGCGCTTCGACGTGCGCCGCTCGCCCTCGCTGCCCAATGACGTCGCCATCCGCCTGATGCGGCTTGCCGGCAGCCGGGTTACCAAGGACGGTGTCATTGTCATCGTCGCGCAGGCTTACCGCGACCAGGCCCGCAACCGCGCCGAGGCGCGCGAACGGCTGGTCGAGCTGATCCGGCAGGCGGCGGTGAAGCCGACCCCGCGCCGGGCCACCAAGGTGCCCAAGGCCGCCAAGAAGCGCCGGCTGGAGGGCAAGCGGCACCGCGGCGACATCAAAAAGATGCGCAGCGGCAAGGGCGTGGATTGAATAGCGGGGGCAGCCTTGGGCAGCGCCTTACAGCGGCCCAACCTGTAGCGCTAAGCTCCGGGCGACCGAATCGCCGCCTCTTTCCTTCTTCCCGCGTGCGGGGAGAGGGTGCCGAGCGAGCTTGTGAGCGAGGCGGGTGAGGGGGCGTTTCGACATGCCCCTCACCCGACTTCCTCGCCCCGCTCGGAAGTTGACCTCTCCCCGCAAGTGGGGAGAGGTGAAGGAAGAAAGATGCCCGTCCGCCAACTGCCGGAAAACGTCATCAACCGCATCGCCGCCGGCGAGGTAGTCGAGCGCCCGGCGAGCGTGGTCAAGGAGCTGATCGAGAACGCGCTCGATGCCGGCAGCACCCGCGTCGAGGTGCTGACCGACGGCGGCGGCCGGCGGCTGATCCGCGTCAGCGACGATGGCGCCGGCATGACCCGCGCCGATCTCGAACTGGCGGTCGAGCGCCACGCCACCTCCAAGCTTGACGGCGACGATCTGCTGGCGATCCAAACTCTCGGGTTTCGCGGCGAGGCGCTGCCTTCGATCGGCGCGGTGAGCCGGCTGACCATCACCACGCGTCACGCCAGCGAGCCGCACGCCTGGGCGATTACGGTCGATGCCGGCGAGGCGATGCCGATCAAGCCCGCGGCATTGGGGCAGGGCACCACGGTCGAGGTGCGCGACCTTTTCTATGCCACGCCGGCCCGGCTCAAGTTCTTGAAGACTGACCGCAGCGAGGCCGAAGCGGTGCGCGAAGTGGTGCGGCGGCTGGCCATGAGCCGCCCCGACGTCACCTTCACGCTCGCCGGCGAGGAGCGCGCGCCGGTCACCTGGAACGCGTCGCCGGACGGCGACCGGCTCGCGCGCTTGGGCGACATTCTGGGCCAGGACTTCCGCGCCAACGCCATCGCCATCGAGGCCGAGCGCGAGGACGTTGCGCTCTCGGGCTTCGCCGCGCTGCCGACGCTGTCGCGCGCCAATTCGCTCGGGCAATATCTCTTCGTCAACGGCCGCCCGGTGCGCGACAAGGTCCTGGTCGGCGCGGTGCGCGCGGCCTATGCCGACTACCTGCCGCGCGACCGCCATCCGCTGCTGGCGCTGTTCGTCACGCTCGGTTCGCGCGAGGTCGACGTCAACGTGCACCCGGCGAAAACCGAAGTGCGCTTCCGCGACGGCGGGCTGGTGCGCGGGCTGATCGTGCGCGCGCTGAAAGAAGCGCTGGCGCGCGAGGGTCAGCGCGCGGCGACCACCGGCGGCGGCGCGACGATTGCGGCCTTCCATCCGCGTGAGCAGCCGCGCCGCGGTTACGACTGGCGGCGCTCGCCGGCGCGGCCGATGCCTTACGCGGCGCCGAGCGGCGGTGGTTTCGGTTTTGCCGAAGCCGCGCAAGCCGCCTTCGATGTCGGCGCACCCTCGGCCGACGCCCGCGCCGATATGGTCGAGGCCGCACCCGAACTCATCAACCGTCCTTTGGGCGCGGCGCGCGCGCAGGTGCACGAGACCTACATCGTGTCGCAGACCCGCGACGGGCTGGTGATCGTCGACCAGCACGCCGCGCACGAGCGCATCGTCTATGAGCGCATGAAGGCGGCGCTGGAAGCCTCGGGCGTCGCGCGCCAGATCCTGCTCATTCCGGGAGTGGTCGAGCTCGACGAGGCTGATGCCGCACGACTGGTGGCGCGCGAAGAAGAACTGGGGCGCTTCGGCCTGGCGCTCGAATCCTTCGGGCCCGGCGCAGTGGCGGTGCGCGAGACGCCGTCCTTGCTGGGCGAGGTCGACGTCAAGGGCTGGTGCACGATCTCGCCGAGCACATGGCGGAGTGGGATGACTCTTTGCCGCTCGAACGAAAATTGATGCACGTTGCCGCCACCATGGCCTGTCACGGCTCGGTGCGCGCCGGGCGCCGGCTGAAACCGGATGAGATGAACGCGCTGCTGCGCGAGATGGAAGACGTGCCCAATTCCGGCCAGTGCAATCACGGGCGCCCGACGTATGTGGAATTGAAGCTGACGGATATCGAAAGGTTGTTTGGGAGGAAGTGAGTTAAGCCGTCGTCGCGACATTCTCCGTTGTCGTCCCCGCGAAGGCGGGGACCCGTAATCGCTGCACTATTGAGGAGCTGCGGCGTATGGGTCCCGGGCCTCGCTGCGCTCGCCCGGGACGACAGGTTCAGACGCTTCGCAAGAACACCAACTCCGTATCGTCGTAATCGCGCCGCTCCAGTTCCTCGAAACCCTCCGGCGCGACGAAACCCGCCTCACGCGCTTCTTCCACCACGATCAACGCTTCCGGCTTGAGCCAGCCGCCCTCGCGCGCCGAGACCAGCGCCTTTTCCGCCAAGCCCTTGCCGTAGGGCGGATCGAGGAAGACGAGCGAGAACGGCTCCAACGGATGCGCCGGGCCGAGCCTGGTGGCGTCGCGGCGGAAGATGCGGGTGACGCCACCGAGGCCGAGCGTCTCGATGTTCTGCCGCAACAGCGCGCGCGCTTCTACGCCCTCATCGACGAACAGCGCGTAGAACGCGCCGCGCGACACCGCCTCGATGCCGAGCGCGCCGGTGCCCGCGAACAGGTCGAGCACGCGCGCGCCACTGACGGGATCGCCGTAGGCATGGGTGAGGATATTGAACAGCGCTTCGCGCAACCGGTCGCTGGTCGGGCGCACCGCGTCCGACTTCGGTCCGGCGATAGGACGCGAGCGCAAGCGTCCGCCGACAACTCTCATAAGCGCTTCTTTTCATTTCGCATGATCTGATCCGAAAACCGATTCCCACTTTTTGGGATCATGCTTTGGGTCTGGGCCGTGACGGCCGCGGCCCGCTGCTACGGTCCGCGCGGCGGCGATTTTTCTTGTTGCCGAGTCGCTTGCCTTTGCCGCGATCAGGTGCTCGCGTCTCTGCGCCCTCCTGAGGTGCATCGGCCCGCCGCGCCTCGAAGGATGGTCGGCCGGGCCTCTCGCGCTTCAAGGCGCGCTTCGCGCGCGTGTCAGGGTGACGGGCGGGACCCGCCTCGTCCTCTAGCGGTGCTTCGAAATCGGCGTTCGCCGCTTTGGCGATCTCCGGTCCCAGCGTCTTGCGCAAAGCGAGCGTCTCGACTTCCTCGACCGCGCCTTCTTTCAGATCGCCCAGCTCGAACGGTCCATAAGACAATCGGATCAGCCGGTTCACCCTCAACCCAAGATGCTCCAGCACTTTGCGCACCTCGCGGTTCTTGCCTTCCTTGATCGCGAAAGTGAGCCACACATTGGCGCCCTGTTCGCGGTCGAGGGTCGCCTGAATCGGCCCGTAGCGCACGCCGGCGATGGTGACGCCGTCTTTCAGCTTGTCGAGCGCTTCCTGCGTCACCCGCCCGAGCGCGCGCACGCGATAGCGCCGGAGCCAGCCGGTCGCCGGCAGTTCGAGCACGCGCGCCAGCCCGCCGTCATTGGTGAGCAGCAGCAGCCCCTCGGTGTTGATGTCGAGGCGGCCGACGCTGATCAGCCGCGGCAGGTGCTTCGGCAGCGCGCGGAACAGGGTGTCGCGTCCCTGCGGGTCGGCGTGGGTCGTCACCAGCCCGCGCAGCTTGTGATAGAGGAATAGCCGCGTGCGGGTCCGGCCCGGCAAGGGGGCGCCGTCGACGGTGATGCGGTCGCGCGGGCCGACATTGAGCGCCGGCGAAGCGATCGGCTGCGCCGTTCACGGCGACACGTCCGGCGGCGATCCAGGCTTCCGCCTCGCGCCGCGAGCCGAGGCCGGCGCGGGCGATCACCTTGGCGATGCGCTCGCCGTGTTTGTCATCGGTGCTTTTTTCGGGCATGAGCAGCATTTATGGCATCGCCATCCTTCATGCAAACTGCTCTGGAAGAAGCCCGCGCGGCGCAAGCGCGTGGCGAGGTGCCGGTCGGCTGCGTCATCGTCCGCAACGGCGATGTGATCGCGCGCGCCGGCAACCGCACGCTGGCCGACAGGGACGCGACCGCCCATGCCGAACTGCTGGCGATCCGCGCGGCCTCGGCCAGGCTCGGCAGCGAACGGCTCACCGATTGCGATCTCTACGTGACGCTCGAGCCCTGCACCATGTGCGCGGCGGCGATGTCGTTTGCCCGCATCCGCCGGCTCTATTTCGGTGCCCCCGATCCCAAGGGCGGCGCGGTCGAGCACGGCGTGCGCTTCTATTCGTCGCCCACCTGCCATCATCGGCCCGAGGTCTATGGCGGCATCAGCGAACGCGAATGCGCGGCGCTGCTGAAGGATTTCTTCGCGGTGCGGCGGTAATTGGACACGAGGATGTCATCGTCCGCGAATGCGGACGATCCAGTACTCACCGCGTTGCAGGGAATACCGGGTGCCCCGCCTACGCGGGGCACGACAGGCACTGGCCTACGCCGTCTTGTCCACCAGCTTGCCCATGCCGGGCGGTGGCGGTGCTTGCCGCGTCACCGCTTCGGTGGTGAACGCTGCGTTGTCGTGGTCACGCTGCTGCGGCGAAGGCGGCGGCGACTTCGGGGAGGTTGCTGATTTCGGCGTGATCATTTGGATGCCGATGCTGCTGTCGCTCATGTGTGATACCCCGTTCCCAGGCCAGAAGCGTAGCGCGCAGGTATCAATTTAAGGCGATGCCGCGCGCTGCAATCCGCGCAAAGCTGGCAAGGATTTGTTGACCGTAACGGCGCGCGCTTTTGCATTGCCGCGTGAGGTAATCGTCAGGCCCGATCAAACGTCGAGCAAGGCGCCAAGCTTCTTGGCGACGTCGGCCTTGACCGGCGCGGCGGCGCGCAGGATGTCGTCCGCGCGATAGAAATCGAGCACGTGGAAGCGTCCGACTTCAGGCTGGATCAACAGTCCGGGACAGGTGCGTTTGAGCTTCTCGGCGGTGATGGCGTGGCCCATCACCAGCACAGTTGTATAGAGGCACTCCCACGGATTGGGCAGGTCGTCGCGGTCTTCGGGTGGCGCGCCGGAGATATCGACCGCAGCGACGATATCGGCGCGGCCGTGCAGATGCTCGAACGGCAGCGGATTGGAAGCGCCGCCGTCGACCAGGATGCGACCGTTGAGCTTGACCGGCCGCACCAGGCCGGGAATAGCGATGGAAGCGGCCAGCGCCGGCCGCAGCGGCCCCGAATTGAACACCGCTTCGCGGCGGCCATAAAGATCGGACGCGACCACCGTCAGTGGAATGGCCAGTTCCTCGAAAGTCTGCGGGAGGGTATCGGGCAGAAACTGGTCGCAGAATTTCTCGGCGTCGATCAGCGTCGCGCTGCGAAAGCCGGTGAAGAGATTAGGCAGCACACGGGCGCGGGATGCGATCAGCCGGCGAATGACTTCGCCGCGGTCGCGGGCGAGCGTAACGACCATGCGGTGGATGTCTTTTCCGCTCATGCCGGCGGCATAACCGGCGGCGAACACCGCGCCGATCGAGGTGCCGGCGAGCGCCACCGGCTTCACGCCCAATTCGTCGAGTGCTTCCAGCACCGCGATATGGGCGAGGCCGCGGGCGCCGCCGCCGCCGAGCGCGAGCGCAAGACTTTTCATCGCGCACCGGCCTCGCGCGCGAAATCCCACGCCTTTTCGGCGAGCGGGCGGATCATGTCGGCCTTGGCCGGCGCGAATTCGGATGTCGCGGTGCCGTCGCGCACGCGGCCGATGATGCCCTGCAGGATCGCGGCGATACGGAAGAAGTTATAGGCGAGATAGACCGGCAGATAAGGGCGCGGGTCGAGGCCGGTGCGCGCGACGTAATCGTCGACGTAGTCGCTCATCGGCGGAATGCCGAGCGCGGCCAGGTCATGGCCGCGCAGCGACGCGGTGCCGGCCGCGCTTTCCGACGGCGGCATGTGCCAAGCCATGAGATGATAGGAAAAGTCGGCGAGCGGATCGCCGAGCGTCGATAATTCCCAGTCGAGCACGGCGACGACCTTCGGCGCCTCCTTGGCGATGATGAGATTGTCGAGCCGGTAGTCGCCGTGCACCACGCGGATGGGGCCCGAAGGCGGCAGATGCCGCGGCAGCCATTCGATCAGCCGCTCCATCTCGTCGATCTTCTCGGTTTCGGAGGCGCGATACTGTTTCGACCAGCGCTCGACCTGACGCGCGACATAGTTTTCGCCGCGGCCGAAATCGCCGAGACCGATCTGCGCCGGATCGAAGGCATGCAGCCGCGCGATGGTCTCGTTCATCGCGTCATAGATCGCGGCGCGTTCGCGCGCATCGGAGCCGGGCATCTGCGGCTCCCAGAACACGCGGCCATCGACGAAATCCATGACGTAGAATGGCGTGCCGGCGACGCCCTCGTCGGCGCAATAGGCAAGCGGCTCGGCGACCGGAAAGCCCTGCGCAAAGAGCGCGCGGATGACGCGGTATTCGCGATCGACCGCATGCGCCGAGGGCAGCAGCTTGCCCGGCGGCTTGCGCCGCAGCACGTAACGCCGCGCCGGTGTCTCCAAGAGATAAGTGGGATTAGACTGACCGCCCTTGAACTGCTGCACCGACAGCGGGCCGGCAAAGCCTGCGACCTCTCCTGCGAGATAAGCCGCAAGCCGCGCGCCATCGATGCGCAGGGCGTCGCTCATTTCCTTGGTGCCCGTAAAGGCCTGCTGGCGATCGATGGTGGTCATGGTGCCTCTCGTCGCGTGCCGCCTATTCGGCTTCACCTCTCCCCTGGGGGGAGAGGTCGACGCGCCATAAGCGCGTTTACGCGCGTCTTCGACGCGCTATGGCGCGTCGGGTGAGGGGGAATCGATCTATCGAGAGGTATTTGCCCTCTCACCCCAAACCTCTCCCCCAAGGGGAGAGCGAGCGCGCAGCATCCGTGGCGCTGCAGCAGCTTGGTCATCGCTACTTGTTCCCTCCGAACGAAATCGGCGCGTCGGCGTAGATCTTATACTGCTGCAGCTTCGGCTTATCCTTGTCCTCGTCCTTGACGTAGCGGATCGAGCTCTGCCCCTGCAGCGCGCGCGGCAGGATCATCACGCGGATGAAGCGGGTGGGGCGGTCGGCGGCGGCGAGCGCGAACACAGGGTCGACGCCGGTCTCGTACCAGGCCGCGCCCGGCCCGTAGGAAGTCGAGCGCCCATGCGTATCGATGCGCAGGCCGCCTTCGATCACGCAGCGGATGCCCGGGCCCTGGTGCACGTGGGTAAAGGCACAGCCGCCGGGCGGGAAGGCGACGCTGTCGCCGCGCATCAGCAATTCGCCCTTGGGCATCGTCTCCAGGAATGCGGTGAGCTTTTCGTGGGTCATCATGCCGGGCGCGGCCGCCACCGTGCTGCCGGCATCGCCGCGCGACAATTCCCAGCGCCAGCAGGTGACGCCATGCGGCCCCGGCTTGATGGTGACCGCGCGTTCGCCCTGCCAGGACTCGCCGTCGCTTAGGTTTTCCTCGCCAATCATGGCGCCGCCATGCACGATGAAGATGAAGCGCGGCAGCGGCGGCAGGCGGAATTCGACGCTCTCGATATTGGAGAGCACATCTTCATAAAGCCGAAGCACGGGATGCATGGGGCGGACCTCCGCTGGCACGTTACGTTTTTTATGGCCGGGTCTGTCCCGGACGTCTCATCGTAGAGGGGCTACTTCTCCCGCTCCACCGCCCGCCAGCCGATGTCGCGGCGGCAGAAGCCCTCGGGCCAGCGGATGCGGTCGATGGCGCCATAGGCGCGCTGCTGCGCTTCGCGCACCGTTTTGCCCAGCGCGCAGACGTTGAGCACGCGCCCGCCATTGGCGACGATATGCCCGCCTTCCTCTTTGGTGCCGGCGTGGAAAATCTCCACGCCCTCGACTTGCGCGGCTTCGTCGAGCCCTTCGATCACCGAGCCCTTGCCGTAGGAGCCGGGATAGCCCTTGGTCGCCATCACCACGGTGAGCGCGGGCTCCGGGTACCAGCGCAGGTCGAAATTCTTCAATTGCCCGTCGCGTGCGGCAATCAGCGCCGGTACCAGGTCCGACATCAATCGCAGCATCAGCACCTGGCATTCCGGATCGCCGAACCGGACGTTGTATTCGATGAGCTGCGGGCCATCCTTGGTGATCATCAGCCCGGCATAGAGCACGCCCTTATAAGGCGCGCCGGCTTTGTTGAGCGCACGAACCGTCGGCAGCACGATCTCGTCCATCACCCGTCGGTTCATATCGTCGGTCATGATCGGCGCCGGCGAATAGGCGCCCATGCCGCCGGTGTTGGGGCCGGTGTCGCCGTCGCCGACGCGCTTGTGGTCCTGCGCGGTAGCGAGCGCAATGGCGGTCTCACCGTCGCAAAGCGCGAAGAAGGACGCTTCCTCCCCGACCAGGCAATCCTCGATCACGATCTCCCAGGCAGGCTGACCCAGCCCGCCGTCGAACATCATATCGATGGCGGCTTCCGCTTCCTCCACCGTCTGCGCCACCACTACGCCTTTGCCGGCGGCGAGCCCATCGGCTTTGACCACGATCGGCGCGCCGCGTTCGCGCACATATTGCTTGGCGGCGGCCGCTTGTTTGAAGCGTTGATAGGCTGCGGTCGGAATGTTGTTGGCCTTGCACAGGTCCTTGGTGAAGCCCTTGGAGCCTTCCAGCCGCGCCGCCCACTTCGTCGGCCCGAAGGCCTTGATGCCGGCGGCTTCGAGATCGTCGACAATGCCGGCGCAAAGCGGCGCCTCGGGCCCGACCACCACTAGGTCGATCGCCTTCTCCTTGGCAAACGCAATCACGGCGGCGTGGTCGTCGATGTCGAGCGCGACGCACTCGGCGTCCTGCGCGATGCCGGCATTGCCCGGCGCGCAGTAGAGCTTCTCGATGAGCGGGCTGGCGGCGATCTTCCAGGCCAGCGCATGTTCCCGCCCGCCGGACCCGAGGATGAGGATGTTCATGCCCGCGCGCTCTCCTGGGTCTGGCCGGGGTTGACCCGGGGGCCTATCTGGAACAGTCGTTTTGCGCTGAGTTTTCGGGGTTCAGCCCAGCAATGACGGCGGCTTTTGTGTAACATGCCGCCTTCCCCCGCAAGAGATTCGGTTCCAATGGCCGCACCTGCCCTCAACAATGTCGCGGAATGGACCGTCACCGAGCTGTCGGCGGCGCTCAAGCGCACGGTGGAGGACGCCTACGGCTTTGTGCGGGTGCGCGGCGAGGTCTCCGGGTTCCGCGGGGCTTCGCCCTCGGGCCACTGCTACTTCCGGCTGAAGGACGACCGCGCGGTGCTGGAGGCGGTGGTCTGGAAGGGCGTCTTCGGCCGCATGCGAGTCAAGCCGGAGGAGGGGCTCGACGTCGTCGCCTCCGGCCGGCTCACCACCTTCGCCGGCTCGTCGAAATACCAGATCGTCATCGACAGTCTGGAGCCCGCCGGAGTCGGCGCGCTGATGAAGCTGCTCGAGGAGCGCAAGAAGAAGCTCGCCGCCGAGGGCCTGTTCGACGAGGCGCGCAAGCAACTTCTGCCGTTCCTGCCCGAGGTGATCGGCGTCGTCACCTCGCCGACCGGCGCGGTCATCCGCGACATTCTGCATCGATTGGAAGACCGCTTTCCCCGCCGCGTCTTGGTGTGGCCGGTGCGGGTGCAGGGCGAATCGAGTGCGGCCGAAGTCGCCGCGGCAATCGAGGGCTTCAATGCGCTGCCCGAGCGCGGGCCCTTGCCGCGGCCCGATCTCATCATCGTCGCGCGCGGCGGCGGCTCGCTCGAAGACCTGTGGTCGTTCAACGAGGAAATCGTGGTGCGTGCTGCGGCGGCGAGCCTGTTGCCGCTGATCTCGGCGGTCGGCCACGAGACCGACATCACGCTGATCGATTTTGCGTCCGATAAGCGCGCGCCGACACCGACCGCCGCCGCCGAACTGGCCGTTCCCGTGCGCGCCGAATTGATGACGCGGCTCGCCGCGCTCGAAGCGCGCAAGCTCACCTGCTGGCAGCGCGGCATCGAGCAGCGTCGCAAGGAGCTTAACCTGCTCACCCGCGCGCTGCCGCGCGACATCCTCGCCGGCCCGCGCCAGCAGCTCGACTCGCTGGCCGAGCGGCTGCCGCGCGCGCTGCGTGCCAATGCGCAAATCCATCACACGCAATATTCGCGTGTCGCCGGGCGGCTAGCGCCGCAGCTCCTGCGTCGCGAGATCGAGCGCCGGCGCGAGCGCTATGACGGCTTGAACCGGCGGCTGCAGACCAGCCTGCTCGCCAATGCCGAGGCGCATCGCGCGCGGCTCGCGCGTCAGCGCGACCGTCTCGCGGCCTATGGCAACGCCGCGCGGCGCGCCATGCTGACGCTGCTCAATCAGCGCGGCGCCCGGCTGGAACGCGCCGAGCGGCTGCTGGTCGCCTTTTCCTATCGCGAGGTGCTCAAGCGCGGCTTTGCCCTGGTGCGCGACGGCGAGGGCCATCCTTTGCGGGCCGTGGCCGGCATCGGCGCCGGCACGCGGCTCGATATCGAGTTCGCCGATGGCCACATCGGCGCCGTGGCCGACGGCGAGGGCGACCCCACAAAGCCGCAAGGCTCTGCCGCGCCCAAGCCGCGTCCGCGCGGCAGCCGAGGCCCGGGCGGGCAGGGCAGCCTGTTCGGCTAGAAAAGCCGCGCCGGGGACCCGGTTCTGCAGGAACCCCGCGCCAAAGCCTTTCGATTCAGGCCGGAAGCGACTATCTTGCAAGTATCCGATCCCGCACGGAGGCTGCCTTGCTCAATCGCTACGACCGCTCCCCGCCGACGAACGGCGAGGCCGAGGTGCGCTACCTCGATGGCGATTTTCGCGTGGTGCGGCCCGGTGCCTATGTCCGCTGTGCGGTCACCGGCCAGGCCATCCCGCTCGAGGAGCTCAAATACTGGAGCGTCGACCTGCAGGAAGCCTATGCCTCGCCGGAAGCGGTGCTGCAGCGTCACCGCGAGGATTACGAGAAGGCGAAGCAGTGACACGCTTGCCCCGACGTCGCGCGGCAAGAAAGTGGTGCGCGCCACATCGGGGGACCCAGCTTACTTCAACCGGGGTCCGGGGTCTGCGGGGCACCGTTTCACGCTGCGCAGCGCCCGGGACACGTGTCGCCTAACGGTGAAGCGCGGCCATCGCCAGCCGCTTCAATTCCTCAAGCTCATCAACCTCGAGCGTCACCGGCAGCACGTGCGCGGCGGCAGCGAGCGCGGTAAGCGCTGCATCGCCCGTCATGCGGGCGAGGTCCTTCTCGGTGGTCAGGAGCGCGAACCCATCGGCGTCGGCATCCATCACCAGTTCGGCTGCTTCTTCGGCGGTGAATTGGTGGTGGTCGGCGAATGATCTCGATTGCACGACGTCGATACCGGCGGCGCGCGCGGTGGTGAAGAACTTCTGCGGATCGCCGATGCCGGCAAAGGCGAGAACCTTGCGCCCCTTCAGTTCGGTCGCCGCGTGCCGGTCGGGCCGCAAGCGGCCATGCAACACCGGTAATCCATGGCGCTGCGCCAGCGACACCATATCGCGTGAGCCGTCACTATCTCCCATCACCAGCAGCGCATCGCTGCGCGCAAGCTGCGCGGCAATCGGTGCGCGCAAGGGACCCGCGGGAAATACACACCCGTTGCCGACGCTGCGCTTGCCGTCGATCACCGCCAGCGTGAGATCCTTTTTGAGGGAAGGGTTCTGCAAGCCGTCATCCATGACGATGACGCTTGCGCCTTCCGTCTTGGCGAGCGCCGCGCCGGCGACGCGGTCGCGCGCAATGATCGTCGGCGCCACCCGCGCCAGCAGCAGCGGCTCGTCGCCGACTTGCGCCGCCGTGTCGGCATCGGCGTCGACTCGTTTGGGACCGGCGAGGTCGCCGCCATAGCCGCGGCTCAAGCAGAATGGCGTTTCGCCGGCGTCCGCCAGCATGTTCGCCAGCGCCATCACCGTCGGCGTCTTGCCGACGCCGCCCAAGGTGAAATTGCCGACGCAGAGTACCGGCAGTCCGGCGCGGGCGCCGTCTTGCGCCATTCGTCGCGCGGCGATGGTGCCATAAGCTGCGGCCACGGGCGCGAGCAGGGCTGCTTGCAAGCCCGCTTTCCGCCACCAGAAGGCCGGCTCACGCATCGCCGGATCGTTGCCCCAATCGAAGCTGCAGAAGGTAAGGCTCGAGCGATTGCAGCGTGCGCTCGAGCGCGCCGCCCAATTGTTTCACCGTGCCGTAGGCGGTCTCCGCGACGCGGTTGCGCACTGCCGGCTGCGACAGCAACATCCCGAGCCGGCCGGTCAGCCGGGTTGCGTCGGGGATCGGTTCGGCGCCGTGCGCCTTGTCGAGCGCGGCGTAGACCTCCGCGAAATTCCAGACGTGCGGCCCATGCACGATGGCGGCACCGAGCTTGGCCGCCTCGATCGGGTTCTGTCCGCCGTGACGCACCAGCGAGCCGCCGATGAACACCACTGGCGCCAGGCGGTAGATCAGCCCGAGCTCGCCCAAGGTGTCCATCACATAGATGTCGGTCGTTGAATCCGGCATTTCGCCGCGCGAGCGCAGGCGCACCGTCATTCCGGCCGAGGCCGCGAGCGCGGCGATGCGGGGGCCGCGCTCGGGATGGCGCGGCGCGATGACGGTCAGCAGGTCGGTGAAGTTTCCGCGCAGGCGCCGGTGCGCTTCGATCATCGCGCTTTCCTCGCCTTCGTGGGTCGAGGCGGCCGCGATCAGTGGGCGGTTGCCGATCGCGCGCTGCAGGCCGGCGAGCCGGGCTTCATGGCAGGGCGGTGCCGGCACGTCGAATTTGAGATTGCCGGTGGTGAAGAGCCGCGGCGCGCCCAGTGCGCTCAGCCGTTCGGCGTCGGCCGGCGTGCGCGCGAGGCACAGATCGAACCGCTGCAGTAGATCGACGATGGTGCCCGGCAGGCGGCGCCAGCGGCGGTAGGAATTCTCCGACAACCGGGCATTGACCAGGATCATTGGCACGCGCCGCTGCGAAGCCTCGATGATCCAATTGGGCCAAAGCTCGGATTCGACGAACAGCGCCAGATCAGGCCGCCAATGGTCGAAGAACCGCCGCAGGTAAATCGGGATGTCGAGGGGGGCGAATTGGTGGATGACGTTCGGCGGCAGGCGTTGCGCCGCCAGGCCGCCCGAGGTTACGGTTCCCGAGGTCACGAGCACGTTCACCCCGCGGGCGCTGATGCGCTCGATCAGCGGCACTACGCTGATCACCTCACCGACACTCGCACCATGGACCCAGATCAGCGGCCCTATCGGCCGCCCGACGGTGGCCTCGCCGCGGCGTTCGGCGCTGCGCTGGCTGTCTTCCTTGCCGCGCCGCGCGCGTTTGGCCAGCGCTAGCGGCACCAACGGTCGTGCCGCCGCCGCAAATAGCCGGTAGGCGCGCAAGGCAGGCGGCAGCGCTTTGGTCACGTTTGGCCTTTCCCCTTCCGGTCGGCGATCTCGTAGGCGCGCGCCGTTATCCGGTTGAGTTCGTTTTCCACCATCCGGCGGGCAAATTCCAGCGCCGCGTCGTCGGCGTCGGATGGTACGGTAATCCCCTCGGCCGCCACCAGTGCCACCCGGCTGAATGGTAGATTGACAGTGGTGCGGTCCCAATTGTCGAGCACAATGCGCCGGCTGGTCGCCATCGCCACGGGATAAATCCGCCGGCCGGAAAGCTGCGCCAGCTTGATGGGGCCGAGGCCGGCGACCCGCGAAACCTTCGGCACGTCGGCGGTGAGCGCGACGTTATAGCCTGCCTTGAGCGCGCGCAGCATTGCGCCGAAAGCGGTGACGCCGCCCTTGCGGTGGAACTCGCCGTTGTGCGCGCCGGAACCGCGGATGGCGTCGATGCCGAGCCGGCGGGCGGCGCGCGCATTGACCTCGCCGTCGCGGTGGCGCGAGATCAGCACTTTGGCGCGATGGGTCGGATTGCTCGGCTTCCTGATAAACGGCATCAGGAAATGCTGGCCATGCCACATGCAGAGGATGGCCGGCATCTCCACCTGTTGGTAAAGCGTCGGCGGCTCGATAATGTGGCGGCTCGTCTGCCAGACCAGCTTTAAGTACCACGCTCCCAGTGCCCCGGCGGCTTCCTGGTAGGCAGGCGAACGGCTGATCCGCTTGAATGGCCGCATCGGCGAGGAGGGATCAGCGCAGCGGCTGACCCGCGCCTTCCGGGTCGAGCAAGCGGTGCAGGTGAACGATGAAGTAGCGCATATGCGCGTTGTCGACGGTCTGCTGTGCCTTCGCCTTCCAGGCGACGTAAGCGCTGGCGTAGTTCGGATAGATGCCGACGACGTCGACCGCCATGAGGTCCTTGAATTCGGAACCGCCGAGTTCGGTGAGCTCGCCGCCGAAGACGAGATGCAGCAACTGCTTTTGTTTTCCGGGTTCGGACATCTGATGATCCCTTGCAGCGATGGCAGGCCCGGCGGTGGACATGGAATCCAGGTGGGTCGACGTGGGGCGTGACTTTACGCGAATTCCGCTTGGCGGTCGCGCACCAGCTCGATCAGCACGTCATGGCGGGCGGAACCGGCGGCGATCAGCGCGCCGTGCACCGCATGCGGTCGATTGTAGGTGAGCGGCCGGCCGGCAAAGTCGGTCATCACGCCGCCAGCTTCGTGCACCAAAAGGTCGGCGGCCGCAAGATCCCAGTCATGGCTGCCCCCAGAGGCGAAGGCGGCTTCGAATTCTCCTTGCGCCACGCGTGCCAGTCGCAGTGCGAGCGAATTCACCCTGGGCTGCGGCAGCACGGCCGGATTGAGCTCGCCGATGCGCTCAAGATAGCGTTTGGGGCCGGCAAGCCGCGCGCCATCGAGGCTGGTACCGCCGGGCGCCCGCACCGGGACGGCATTGTGGGTGGCGCCGGTCCCGCGCACGGCCAGGAACATCTCGTCGGTCACCGGCGCATAAAGCGCGGCCAGGACGGGACGTCCGTCCTCGACCAGCGCCACCGAAATGGTCCAGTCGGCGCGGCCGGCGATATAGGCGCGGGTGCCGTCGATGGGATCGACCACCCAGAGGCTGTGCCCTCTATGCTCCACCGGCTCGGTCTCCTCCGACAGCCAGCCCGCCTCGGGCGCAAGCGCCGGCAGCCGCGCCTGCAGCAGGTCGTTGACCGCAATGTCGCCTTCGCTCACCGGCGACTTGTCGGGGCCCTTGGTCCAGCGTTTGAATGGCCGGGTCGATGTCTCGCGCGCCAGAGCGCCGGCTTCCCGCATCACGGCTTCGAGCGGCGCGCGCAGCTTGGACGGGTCACTGGCCGGCAACGGTCAGGCCCTCCAGGCGCAGCGTCGGCGCATTGGCACCGTAACGAAATTCGAGATCGTTGGCCGGTGTCATGTTGCGGAAGATGTCGAGGAGGTGGCCGGCGATCGTGACCTCACTCACCGGATAAGTACGCTTGCCGTTCTCGATCCAGAAGCCGGAGGCGCCGCGGCTGTAATCGCCGGTCACCATGTTGGCGCCCATGCCGATCAAGTCGGTGACATAGAAGCCGCTCTTGATGTCGGCGATCATTTCGTCGGGGCTCAGGCGGCCCGGTTCGAGATAGAGATTGCTCGGCCCTGGCGAGGGCACCGAGGAAACGCCACGCTGAGCGTGTCCCGTGGTGGTGAGGCCCAATTCGCGCGCGGTCGCGCAGTCGAGGATCCAGGAGCGCAAGGTCCCGTCTTCCACCAGCGCCAGCCGTTTGCCGGCGACGCCTTCGCCGTCGAACGGATGCGAGCGCAGGCCGCGCTTGCGCAAGGGGTCGTCGATGATGCTGATGCCGTCGGCGAACAGCTTCTGGCCCATCTTGTCGCGCAGGAAGCTGGTCTTGCGCGCGACCGAGGCGCCATTGGCGGCGCTGGCAAGATGGGAGACGATCGAGCCGGCGATGCGCCGATCGAAGACGATCGGCACCTTTTGCGTCGATACCTTGCGCGGGTTGAGCCGCGCCACCGCCCGCTCGCCGGCATTGCGGCCGATCTCTTCGGGGCTCTCCAGGTCGGCGGCGTGCAGCGCCGAGGAGTAATCGTAGTCGCGTTCCATGCCGGTGCCCTGGCCGGCAATCGCCTCCATCGAGATGCCGTGACGCGAGCCGAGATAGGCGCCGCGGAAGCCGTGGCTGGTCACCAGCACCATGCCGCCGATGCCGGCCGAGGCCGAGGCGCCGCCGGACTTGGCGACGCCTTTGACCGCCTTGCCGGCCTTCTCGGCGGCGCGCGCCATCTCTTCCAGTTTGGCGACAGTCGGCAGCGCGCGGTCGATCAGGTCGAGATCGGGAAATTTGTGCGCGAGCAAGCTCTCGTCGGCGAGCCCGGCATATTTGTCTTCCGGCGCTGCGCGCGCCATCGCCACCGCCCGGTCGGCGAGCGTCGCGATATTGTCGCTTCCCATGTCGTTGGTCGAAACCACGGCTTGGCGTTTGCCGACCAGCACGCGCAGGCCGAGATCATCGCCCTCTGCGCGTTCTGATTCCTCGACCGCGCCGTCGCGCACCTCGATCCCCAGCGACATCGAACGCACCGCAACCGCATCGGCGGCATCGGCGCCCGCTTTGCGCGCGGCTGCAACCAGCCTCTCGGCGCGGTCGAGCAGGGCGGTCTGGTCGAAAAGAGAGGTGGAAGGCGCGTCCATGGCGAGGCTTTCTTTATAGCAGGATTACCGTGCAAATGGCGTCGAATCCCACCTGCTGCAACCGTTCATTCGCAACATTTTGCCGGCGCGCGGCAAGGTCTCGTCAATCATGCACGGCAACGCCCCGTCAATCATGGCACGCATCGAGGCGGCGGTGACCTGCGGTTAACCGCGAACTTTAAGCTAATTCCGACGCCTTTCTGCCATGATCCCCTCAGTGACCGGGCGAAATAAGCCTGGCACGGGAGAGCTTGAGGCGTCAGATGCGAAGTGGCGGAAGTCCCGCCGGGTCGGGCCGCGTGCAGCGGCTCGACCCGTTCACCCTGCCCGTGCGTTTCGCGGCGAGCGATGCCACCGCCGACGAACGGGTGAGGCAAGTCGAACTGCACCGTGAGCGCGTTGTGGTGCGGCGCACGCTCGCAGGCATGCGCATGGCGCTCAACCTGCCGGTCTCGGCCTTTCGCGGCGTCGGCCTGGCGGTGCGGAGCGGGGAGGACGGCGCGCGCTGCGAAGTCGTGCTCGCGCACAAGGATCCCGCCCTGGCGCTGCTGCTCTTTGTGGCGTGCGATACCGATGATGCGCTGGCCGAGTGGCGCAGCTGGGCCGCGGTGCTCGGCCTGCCCTTGCTGTTGTCCGATGAGGAAGCGGGCTGGCGCGAGCCGTTCGCCCGCATGGGCCGTGTACGCATCGCTTCCCCGCGTCCGCGCCGGCGACGCCGCAGCGCGCTCCGCAAGCGCCGGCCGTCGATGCTCATGCGCCGGCAACCTGGTAAGCTCAGCGCCGCCACGTCGGTCCATCGCGGCGAGCGCGAGATCATCGCGCGGAACTAGTCGCCCTGCCTGCCGTCGCACGCGAAGGCGGGCGACCCAGTAATCAAGGAAATCGGCATTGGATACTGGATGCCCCGCCGACGCGGGGCATGACGCGAGCCTTGCCGCGGGCATCGGCAATCGCAAGCGTCGTTGCACGCAATGCTTGACGTTACGCTTTCGGCGCAACGCAAATGCAAGCGAAACGGGCAACGCAGACAGGCGGTTACTTCGCGCGGTAAGCAGTGAGAAACGTATGGACCGCAATCCCCACCACGTGATCGATACGCTCCCGCGGTGGTGGCGGCGAGAAATTGAATAGGACCGGCTTGAACAGCGTCGATTGGCACGCATCGAGAAATTGGGCGGCGGCTACCTCGACGTCGTCGATCGCCAAGATGCCGGCGTTGACCTGCGCCTTGAGGTAAGAGGATAGGCGTTCGATGCCCCAGCCGGGCCCGGTTTCATAGAACGTCTTGCCGATCTCCGGCATGCGATCGGCGATGGCAATGACGATACGCAGCGCCGCGGCCTTGTTGGCGTGGCAGAGGAAGTTCACGTAGTCGACGCCGAGGCGCGTCAGCACGCCTTCAACGTCGTGGTCGCTCTCGTCGAAGCGGAAGGTACTTTCGGCGTGGGTACAGCATTCGTGCTGCACGATGGCGGCAAAGAGCTCTTCCTTGTTCTTGAAATAGACGTAGAGCGTGCCCTTGGAGACGCCGGCGGTCTTGGCGATATCGCCCATGCTGGCGGCGTCGAAGCCCCGGGCCAGGAAGACGGCGCGGGCGCCCTCGACGATCTGACGCCGTTTGGCGCTGTCGTCATCGGCCTCGGCGGGCCGGGTCTGGGTCAGATCGGCAACATCGGACATGGCGGGCACTCCCCTCGAATGCGGTTTGTAGCCCTAAATCGGCGGGTTCCGCATCGGTCTAACGCCTCAATTGCCAACATCGAAACCACTTCCCCTTAGACTTTTGGATAATGACCGAACCGTTCGGTCAAAATAACGTTGACAGGCGCGAGTGCCCAACATAGGTTGACCGAACCGTTCGGTCAATATGTGAATTCTCGCAAGACGTGAGTAGATGGAATGCAGTCCGAAGCCACCGATAACGACCAAATTTCTTCCATTTCCGACCGGCTGGTCGGTGCACGCGGCGCCAACGCCGCGCAACGGGCCCGCGATTTCCGGCTGGTGGCCGTTCCCGCAGCCACGGACGAGGTCCGGGCCGAGAGCACCGAGGCAGGCGGAACCGATGGGGCCTTTGCCGATCCGCTGGAGGCGCGCCGCTCCGATGCCCCCGCCGCCGCGCCGGTAGCCGCGACCGAATCCCCCGCCAAGCCCGCGCCTCGCCGCAGCCGCCGCAAGCTGACGCTCATCGGCGCTGCCGCCGCGGTCCTCCTCGCGGCCGGCGGCTGGTACGGCTTCCACTATGTGACCGTCGGCCAGTATCTCGTCTCCACCGATGACGCCTATGTGCGCGCCGACGCCACCACGCTCGCCGCCAAGGTCGCTGGCTATGTCTCCTCGATCGATGTCCCCGACAATTCCCTGGTCCATGCTGGCCAGGTGATCGCCCGCATCGACGACGGCGACTATCGCCTGGCCGCACAGGCCGCGCGCGACAAGGTCGCCACGCAACAGGCGACGGTCGGCCGTATCGGCCAACAGATCATCGCCGCGCAATCCGCCGTGGTTCAGGCGCGTGCGCAGCTTGCTTCTGCGCGCGCGGTCGAGACCCGCACCGAATCCGAGCTCAAGCGTCAACAGACACTCGCCGCCAAGGCGTTCTCCAGCCGGCAGACCCTCGAGCAGGCGCAGAGCAGCCGCGACCAGGCCGTCGCCGCCGTGCAAAGCGCGCAAGCCGCGGTCGCCAGTGCCATCGCCAATGTCGGCGTGCTGGAGGCCCAGCAGCAGGAGGCCGAGCGTCAGCTCAAGGAGCTGAAGACCGCGCAAGCCAAGGCCGAGCGCGATCTCTCCTTCGCCGTCATCCGCGCGCCGGTCGACGGCGTCATCGGCAATCGCGCCATGCAGGTCGGCGATTACGTGCAGCCCGGCCAGCGGCTCGCCGCGCTGGTGCCGCTCTCCGCCGTTTATGTCGACGCCAACTTCAAGGAGACGCAGGTCGCGAATCTGCGGCCCGGCCAGCCGGTCGAGGTCTCCGTCGACGCGCTGTCCAATCACACCATCACCGGAACGGTGGCCAGCATGTCGCCGGCTTCTGGCTCCGTGTTCTCGCTGCTGCCGCCCGACAACGCGACCGGCAACTTCACCAAAATCGTGCAGCGGCTGACAGTGCGCGTCCGGTTGCCGGCCGCGGTCACCGATGAGCGCCTGCTGCGGCCGGGCATGTCGGTGGTGGTGAGTGTCGACACCAAATCGAATAACGCCGCGCTTGCCGACAACAGCGCGTGGTTCGCCCCCGCGACCACCGGCAGCGCGCCTGTGAAAACCGCTCGGTGGTGACCGCACGTCATGAGTACGGACACCACCTCGGCCGCGCTTCCGGCTCCCGCTCAGTCCCCGTTGGGCGGTGCCGGAGGCGCGGATATTTTGACGACGCGCCGGCTGATCGCCTTCGTCGTGATGTGCTTCGGCATGTTCATGGCGATCCTCGACATCCAGATCGTGTCGGCGTCGCTGTCCGAAATTCAGGCGGGCCTCTCGGCCTCGGCTGATGAAATCCCCTGGGTTCAGACCTCCTATCTGATCGCCGAGGTGATCGCGATTCCGCTCTCGGGCTTCCTGTCGCGTGCGCTCGGCACCCGCGTGCTGTTCACCGTCGCGGCCGCCGGCTTCACTTTCGCCAGCTTCATGTGCGGCCTGACCTCGTCGATCAACACCATGATCATCTGGCGCGCGCTGCAGGGCTTCATCGGCGGCGGCATGGTGCCGACGGTGTTTGCCACCGCCTATCTGATCTTTCCCGGGCCGCGGCAGAAGATGGTCGCGCCGGTCATCGGCCTGATCGCGACCTTGGCACCGACCATCGGGCCGACCGTTGGCGGCTATGTCACCGAGGCGCTGTCGTGGCACTGGCTGTTCTTCATCAACGTCGTGCCGGGCATCACCGTCGCCATCGCAACCTGGCTGCTGATCGATTTCGACAAGCCCGATCTCAAGTTGCTCGAGAACTTCGACTGGTGGGGCCTGCTCAGCATGGCCGGCTTCCTCGGCGCGCTCGAATACGTGCTGGAGGAGGGGCCGCGCTACGACTGGTTCGACGACGGCGCGATCACCCTGGTGGCCATTGCCTCGGTGCTGTCGGCGGTCATCTTTTTCGTGCGCGTCTTGACCGCGCGCGCGCCCATCGTCGATCTGAGCGCCTTCACCAACCGCAACTTCGCGGTCGGCAGCCTGTTCTCCTTCGTGCTCGGCATCGGCCTCTACGGGCTGACCTACATCTATCCGGTCTATCTTGCCGAGATCCGCGGCTACGACGCCCGCATGATCGGCGACACCATGTTCGTGTCAGGTCTCGCCATGTTCATGACGGCGCCGATCGCCGGCCAGCTCAGCCAGCGTTTCGATCCGCGCTACATGTTGATCGGCGGCTTCGTGCTGTTCGCCATCGGCACCTGGCAGATGACCCTGGTCACCCAGGATTGGGATTTCTGGCAGCTGTTCTGGCCGCAGATCTTCCGCGGCGTCGGCCTGATGTTCTCGATCGTGCCGGTGACCAACACCGCGCTCGGCACGCTGCCGCCGGAGCGCGTCAAGAATGCCTCCGGCCTGTTCAACCTGATGCGAAATCTCGGCGGCGCGCTGGGGCTCGCGGTCATCAACACGGAGCTCAACAACCGCATGGACTTGCATCTCGCGCGGCTGCACGAGGCGGTGAACTGGGCGCGCCAGCCGGTGACCGAGATGCTCTCGCGTCTGACCGCGCACTTTCAGGGCTCGGACGCGCAACTGTTGGCGTTGAAGCAGATGATGAGCATGGCACGCCGGCAGGCGGCAGTGATGAGTTTTGCCGACGTGTTCCTGATGTTGACCGTACTGTTCGTCGCGCTCGCCGCCCTCGGCATCTTCATGAAGCGCCCGGAGCCGGTGGCGGCGGGAGCGGGCGGGCACTAACGCCCGCGCACCCGGTCGAGAGCAGACGCGGTTTTATGCCAGATCAGCGCAGTGCGTTGCGTCGCCCGAAGGTGGCGGCCGGCGCCGCATTGCCGACGGGCGAGGGCGGTCGGCGGGGCGGCGCGATATCGCTGCGGTTGGGCGCCTGCGCCTGGATTTGCCGTGCGATCATCTCTTCGGCACTCACGGTTTCGGCGGGCTCCGGCGCGACGGCGCTGCTGCGGCGGCCACCGCCAAAGGCCTTGAGCAGAATGCCGACCGGAATCAACAGGCACAATGTCACCAAGGCGAAGAAGGTGAAGGCGCGATTACCAAGGTGCGCCATGCCGGCCGACGTGGTGACGACATTCGGCTGTGACACGGGGTGCAGCAGCCTCACGCGCTCGCCGGCAACCGAGCCGAATACCAGATAATTCAACACCGGTCGCGATTTAAACTTCTTCGACGTTGCCGGCATCACGAAGCGGTCGTCATATTCGATGCTGCAGGCGCTGACGAGGAAGTAGTAGCGCGTGCACTTGGCGCTCAGGATGCGCGCCGACAGATGCGGCGCCATGGTCTCGCGGCGCATGGCGAGGTCGCGCATGAGCGTACCGCCGTAGTGCAGCACCATGAACGCGGCCATACAGCCGCAAAAGAGTATGAAAAAGAAAACTGCACGCCTCGGCAGCCGCATAGTCGCCCCCTACGCTTGCCTGAAACAGATGCGTCAAGGGGAAGCCTACAAGGGGGGGTTTATTGAACCATTAAATCGATTGCACGGATTTGCGCCGTTGCGCAGGACTTCCGCGCGAATTGGCGGCTCATTTCTTGCCATATCCGCCCGCGGTCGGCGTCTGGATGATGATCGCCTCGCCGGCGTCGATCACCGTCTCGTCGCAGCCCTGCAGGGACTCCATGCGCGCGTCTTTCCGTCGCACCCAGTTCTCGCCGACCTGGCCATCTTCGCCGCCGGCCAAGCCAAATGGCCGCACGCGGCGATGACCCGAGAGAATGGTGCAGTCCATCTTGTCGAGAAAGCGGATGGTGCGGCGGACGCCGTCGCCGGCGTGCCATTGGCCCTTGCCGCCGGAGCCGACGCGGATATGGAAATCTTCCAGCACCACCGGATAGCGGAATTCCAGCACTTCCGGGTCGGTGAGCCGCGTATTGGTCATGTGCGTGTGCACGGCGTCGGTGCCGTTGAAACCCGGCCCGGCCGGCGAGCCCGAGCAGACGGTCTCGTAATATTGATACTTGGCGTTGCCGAAGTTGAGGTTGTTCATGGTGCCCTGCGCGCCGCAGAGCGTACCGAGCGCGCCGAACAACGTGTCGGTCACGGCCTGTGAGGTCTCCACATTGCCCGCCACCACGGCGGCCGGGTATTCCGGTGACAGCATCGAATGCGGCGGGACGACGATGTGGATCGGCCGCAGGCAGCCGGCGTTCATCGGGATGTCGTCATCAACCATCACGCGGAACACGTAGAGCACGGCGGCGCGTGCCACCGGCTCGGGCGCATTGAAGTTGGTCGGCTGCTGCGGCGAGGTGCCGGTGAAGTCGACCGTCGCCTCGCGCTTGCCCTTGTCGACCGTGATCTTCACCTTGATCACGGTGCCCTGGTCCATCTCGTAGGAAAACTCGCTGTCGTGCAGCGTGTCGATCACGCGCCGCACGCTCTCGGCCGCGTTGTCCTGCACGTGCTGCATATAGGCTTCGACCACCGGCAGCGTGAACAGTGTCACCATCTTGCGCAGTTCGGCAACGCCTTTCTCGTTGGCGGCGATCTGCGCCTTCAGGTCGTTGACGTTCTGCACCGGATTACGCGCCGGGTAGGTCGCGCCGGTCAGGGCGTCCATCAGGGCTTGCTCGCAGAAGCGACCGCGGTCGACCAGCTTGAAATTGTCGAACAGCACGCCTTCCTGCTCGATGGTGGTCGCATTGGGCGACATCGAGCCGGGCGAGACGCCGCCGACGTCGGCGTGGTGTCCGCGCGAGGCGACCCAGAACAGGATCGCCTTCTGCTCGTCGTCGAACACCGGCGTGCAGACGGTGATGTCGGGCAAATGCGTGCCGCCGTTATAGGGCGCGTTGATGGCGTAGACGTCGCCGGGCGCGATCTCGCCCTTGTTCTCGCGGATGACCGTCTCCACCGCGCGGTCCATCGAGCCGAGATGCACCGGCATGTGCGGCGCATTGGCGACCAGCGTGCCGTCGTGGGCGAACACCGCGCAGGAGAAGTCCAGCCGCTCCTTGATGTTGACCGAGTAGGCGGTGTTCTGCAGCGACACGCCCATCTGCTCGGCGATCGACATGAACAGGTTGTTGAACACCTCCAGCATCACCGGGTCGGCATGGGTGCCGATGGCGTGCGTGCGCTCGAGCGGCACCACGCGCGCGAGCACGAGATGGTTCTTCGCCGTCAGTTCGGCCTGCCAGCCGTCTTCCACGATGACGGTCTGATGCGGCTCGATGACGATGGCGGGGCCGGGCACCTTATGGCCGGGCTCGAGCTGGTCGCGGGTGAAGACGCGCGCTTCGTGCCAGACGCCGCCCGAGTAAAAGCGCGTCATGCGCGCCGCCGCCGGCAGTGGCGTCATGGTGACCGGCTGTTCCGGCTCGCTGTGCTTGGCGCCGCCGCCGACCGCCTCGACCGAAACGGCTTCGACGACGAGCTCCTTGTTGCGGTCGATGAAGCCGAAGCGCGCCTTGTGCGCGACTTCGAACGCCGCCTGCATGGCCTCCGCCGTTCCGGCCTCCACCACCAGCGCAGTATCCGTCCCCGCGTAGCGGATATGCGCCCGCACGATGACGGCGATTCTGTTCGTAAGCACGCCCTGGCCGGCGACCTCGGCGCGCGCCGCTTGGCCAAGCTTAGCGCCGGTCGTCTCGATCGCGGCCAGCGCCTCGTCGCCCATCGGCAGTTCGATCGCCTGCTCGCGCGTCGCGCGGATGTCGGCGAGGCCCATGCCATAGGCCGACAGCAGTGACGAAAACGGATGAATGAGCACCTTCGTCATGCCGAGCGCGTCGGCGACGAGGCACGCATGCTGCCCGCCGGCGCCGCCGAAGCAGTTGAGCGCATAGCGCGTCACGTCGTAGCCGCGCTGCACCGAGATCTTCTTGATCGCGTTGGCCATGTTCTCGACGGCGATCTTGATGAAGCCGTCGGCGATCTCTTCCGGCGATTTGCCGCCCACTTTTTTCGCCAGTTCGGCGAAGGCGCTCTTCACCGCGGCGCCGTCGAGCGGCTGGTCCTGATGCGGGCCGAAGATTTTCGGGAAGAAGTCGGGCAGCAGCTTGCCGAGCATGACATTGGCGTCGGTGACGGCCAGTGGCCCGCCGCGGCGGTAGCACTTCGGCCCCGGATTGGCGCCGGCCGAATCCGGCCCGACGCGGAAGCGGGCGCCGTCGAAATGCAGGATCGAGCCGCCGCCCGCGGCCACCGTATGAATGAGCATCATCGGCGCGCGCATGCGCACGCCGGCGACTTCGGTCTCGAAGGCGCGCTCGTATTCGCCGTCATAATGCGACACGTCGGTCGAGGTGCCGCCCATGTCGAAGCCGATCAGATGCCGGAAGCCGGCCTCATGCCCGGTCTGCGCCATGCCGACCACGCCGCCGGCCGGGCCGGATAGGATGGCGTCTTTCCCTTGAAACAGCTCCGCCGCCGTCAGCCCACCTGACGACATCATGAACATCAGGCGGATCGGATCTTTTGACGCCGCCGCGCTGCCGCTGTGCAGATCGGTCGATACCTGCGAGACGTAGCGCCGCAGGATCGGCGACAGATACGCGTCCACCACCGTGGTGTCGCCGCGGCTCACGAGCTTGATGAGCGGCGAGACTTCGTGACTGACCGACACCTGGCCAAAGCCCATCTCGCGCGCCAGCGCGGCCACCTGTTTCTCGTGCTCGGGATAGCGGTAGGCGTGCATGAACACGATCGCGACCGCGTCGATGCCGTCCGCCTTGGCCGTTTCCAGATCGCGGCGTGCCGCGGCCAGATCGGGCGCCTGTTCGACCGTGCCGTCGGCGCGCACGCGCTCGTCGACTTCGTCGACGCGCTCATAGAGCATTTCGGGCTTGATGATCTCGCGCGCGAAGATATTCGGCCGCGCCTGGTAGCCGATCTTGAGCGCGTCGCGCAGGCCCTTGGTGATCAGCAGCAGCGTGCGGTCGCCCTTGCGCTCGAGCAGGGCGTTGGTGGCGACCGTGGTGCCCATCTTCACCGCGCCGACTTGCGCCACCGGGATCTGTTCACCCGCCTTCAAGCCGAGCAGATCGCGCACGCCCTGCACGGCGGCGTCGGCATAGGCTTCCGGATTTTCCGAAAGCAGCTTATGCGCGACCAGTTGCCCGTCCGGCCGCCGCCCCACCACGTCGGTGAAGGTGCCGCCGCGATCGACCCAGAAATCCCACGTCTTGTCTTGCGCCATTCTGCTGACGTCCTCGATGATCCGGCTCTATGAAAGACTGCGGCGGCAGGCCGGCCAATTGTCGGCCGTCACGTGCCCGCCATGGTCAACATGACCTTGCCGATGTGTTCGCCCAATTCCATGCGCCGGTGCGCGTCCTGCACCGCCTGCAAGGGAAACTGTGAGTCGATCACCGGCTTGACGTCGCCGCTTTCGACCAGCGGCCACACCGCCTTGTGCACGGCGGCGGCCAGCCGTCCTTTTTCCTCAATCGGTCGCGGCCGCAGGCGCGAGCCGGTGATCCACAAATTCCTCTGTGACATGACGCCGAAGTCGATCTCGGTCTTGCTGCCCTTCTTGAAAGCCAGCATCACCAGTCGTCCGCCCGGCGCCAGGCTTTGCAGGTCGCGCTGCATATAGATGGGCCCGACCATGTCGAGAATGACGTCGACGCCTTTACCGGCCGTCCAGTCTTGCACCGCGGCGGCAAAGTCTTCGCTTCGGTAATTGACCGCGCGTGATGCGCCCAATTCGAGGCAGCGCTTGCACTTGGCGTCGGAGCCGGCGGTCGCGATCACCTGTGAGCCGAGCCGGTGCGCCAGTTGAATGGCAATCGTGCCGATGCCGCTCGCCCCGCCATGCACCAGCAGTCGGTCGCCCGGCTTGAGCGCGCCGAGCTCGAACACATTGCTCCAGACGGTGAAGACGACTTCGGGCAGCGCCGCCGCTTCGAGCGGGCTCAAGCCTTTCGGCACCGGCAGGCATTGCGGCGCCGGCACGACGCAATATTCGGCATAGCCGCCGCCAATCAGCAGCGCGCAAGCCAGGTCGCCGATACGCCAATTGTCGACGCCGTCGCCGAGCGCAACAATTTCGCCGGCGGCTTCCAGCCCGAGCACATCGGGCGTGCCCTTGGGCAGCGGATAGACCCCGCGCCGCTGCGACAGGTCGGCGCCATTAACGCCGGCGGCTGCCACTTTGATGAGCACTTCGCCGTAGCCGGGCCGCGGCAGCGGCCGTTCGACCACTTGCAGAACTTCGGGGCCGCCGGCCGGATCGGCAATGACGGCGCGCATGGAAGAGGGGAGTCGGGATGACTGATTCATGGCGCGACGCTTGCACGCGGGTATCGGTTCATCGCTCGGTTGCGCGCCTTGCTGGAGGAAAGATCGGGAGGCCGGAGTCCGAGCCGGGCTGCGAACAGGGTGATCGGCGGCGCCGGCACCCACCAGGCTCAGGACGTAATAGCCGCCGCAGTCGGCATCTTCAAGCTAGCCCCAAGCGGCCGCCGTGTGCCGCTATGCGGGGCATGCGCGCCGGACAATTGTCGAGACGTGGAAAGAGGCGGCTATCCCGGCAGAAACTGAAACGCCGCGACCGCGGTCATGGTCGGCGGTGTCGCCGACAGGGCGAGCCATAGCGGGCTGATGGCGCCGTCCTCGAAGGTGTTCTTCAGGATCGCGAAGGCGGCGGGGTTGGGCGCATTGGCGATCACGGTCAGGCCGCCGCCGGTGACCGCGCCGGCGACCAGCGAATATTTCGCCGCCGGCGACAATTGATCGACCAGCGAACCCAGATAGGTCAGCGCCGCATTGTCGGTCACCGCGGTCAATCCCATGGTGCCGTAATAGAGCGCCGTGACGTTCAGCCTTGTGAGCAATTCATTGAGCCACCATTCCTGCGTGCCGCCGAGCACCACCAAGCCGCCGAGGAACATGCCGACCAGCAGACCTTCGCGCAGGATCAGTCGGCTCTGATAGCGCTTGTACGCTTCGGTGAAGCCGAGGAAGAACAAGAACAGCGCGCCGAACACGACGACATAATGCCCGGTCGCCACCACCCCGACGAGGAAGAGCAGATGCACGGCGATGATCGGCCAGGGGACATCGATGCGCGCGAGCGCCGCTGAAATGGTCGGCAACTGGGAAAGGTACGAGCGATAGAGCACCGTGGCCGCGGCGGCATTGACCATCACGGCGATTGCCGCCCGCCAGCCGAACGTCTGCAACATGAAGCCGATATCCCAGCCCCAGCGCTCGGCAACCATGAGCACCGGCGGCGCGGCGAAGGATGTCAGCGTGCCGCCGATCGAGACGTTGACGAGCAGCACCCCGAGCGTCCCGTATTTGAACGCGCGTGGCGCCTGCGGGCTGAAATAGCGCTCGCGCAGCAACATCGCGGTCAGGGTCATGGCCGCCGGCTCGGTGATGAAGGAACCGAGCAGGGGCCCGACGAAGAGCACCGTGAAATAATAAGCGTTGGCACGGGGGATGGGTATCAGCCGTGACAGCCAAGATAGAATGGCGCCGGCGAAATCGAGAACCGGGCGGGTCGCTGCGATCACCATGATGACGAAGATGAAGGCCGCCTCGGTGAAGCTGCGGCTTTGCAGGTAATGCAACGCGTCCGTCGGCGTGGTGTAGGCCGCCATGAACAGGACGAGGACGAGCGCCCAGACGCCGAATACCGTTTCGACCTCGCCGAGCAGATGCCAGAGGCCGGCATGGCGCGGGTGAATACGCGCCAGATGCTCGAACCGCTGGGTCATGAAGGTGTGCAACACGGCGACCGCGAACAGACACGTCGCGACCAGTTGCAGCGTCGTCGGCGAGGCGACACTCATGCCCGTGCGGTCACGCGTGACCGTTGGCGAGCGCCGCGCGCACAGCCCGGCGCGAGAGCGGCCGCGGCAACAGAACGCTCGCGCCGGTCACCTTGGCCAGGATGCCGGCGTGGATGTCGCCGTTCTCGATGAAGGCGATACGCAGATCTGGATGCTGGCTGCGCAGGGTGAGAAACGTATCAAGCCCCGGCCACGGTGGCAGCACGCGGTCGGTGACCAGCCAACGGCAGCCGTTCTGCAGCGCCTTGGCCGCGCGATAGCCGTCCTCGGCAACCAGCGTTTCCTCCGAGTCGTCGGACAGCCAGTAGGCGATGAGATCGCGCACTTCCTCGTCGGCGCAGAGGATGACGATATCCGCGGCGTTGTGGTTGGCCATCCGATGGCGGCTTTCCGTGGGGATATTGGTGCCGTTCATGACAAGCGCGTCCCTTGTGATGGTCGCGCCTAGAAGTGACCGCCGTCCCCGCGCTTTGACAATTCGGCACGCGCACCTAGGTTGATGCCCTCGGTAGCGACACCTAGGTATGCACCCTTAGCAGCCGTGTGCGGGAAACGTGGGTAAAGAGGGATGAGTGGCCTGAGCCTGCAACACCGGTCGACCGCGATGGCTTTTCCACGCGTCTTCTCGCTGCCGCACTATGTGCTGGCCATAGGCTTCCTCGCCGGCTACGTGCTCCTCGATTGGATCAGCTTCATCCAGCCGTTTGCGCCGTTCGGCATAACGCCATGGAATCCACCGACGGGCTTGAGCTTCACGCTGGTGCTGCTGTTCGGTCAGCAATTCATCCCGCTGTTGTTTCTCGCACCGCTGCTCGCCGATCTGCTGGTGCGCCAGTTGCCGCTGCCGTGGACGGTGGAAATTGCAACCAGCCTCATCATCGGCGGCGGATATGGGCTCGGTCTGATGGTGCTGTTGCGCCCGGCAACGCGCTTCAATCCGGCGCTCACGTCGATGCGCGATCTGTTGACGCTGTTTGCGGTCACGGCCATCAGTGGTGCCGTGGTCGCTGCCAGCTATGTCGGCGTGTTGGTCGGCACTGGTTGGGTCGATCTGCGGGATTTCACCACCGCCGCGCTGCAGTTCTGGATCGGCGACATCATCGGCGTCGCGGTGGTCGCGCCGTTCCTACTCATTTTCTTGACCCGCGGGCGTACCTTGCGCATCTCGCGCGAGATCGCGCTCCAGATCGTCGCCGTGCTTGCCGCGCTCGTGTTCGTGTTTGCGTTCGCCGAGAAACGCCATTTCGAATATTTCTATATTCTGTTCTTGCCGGTCATCTGGATGGCGGTGCGTGGCGGCCTCGAACTCGTCACCCTCGGCATCCTGATCACCCAGGTAGGCCTCATTGTCAGCGTGCAGTTCCTGCCGTCCGCCGATTTGGACGTGACCGCGTTCCAGGCGCTGATGCTGGTGCTGGCGCTCACCGGGCTCGCCAGCGGCGCAGTCGTCACCGAGCACCGGCGCACCGAGATGCAACTGCGCCGCCACCAGGATTCGGTGGCGCGGGTTGCCCGGCTTGGCAGCATGGGCCAGTTCGCCGCCATGGTCGCGCATGAAATCAATCAGCCTTTGATGGCCGCCGGCACCTATGCACGGCTGATCGCCGATACGCTGCGTGATGCCGATCGTCCCGATTCCGCCGCGGTGGAGACGGCCGAAAAGGCGGCGACGCAAGTGCAGCGTGCCGCCGAGGTGGTGCGGCGGCTGCGCGCGCTCATCCGCCTCGACCAGAGCGAGCGCGCGCCGGTCGCGGTCGAGCGCATCGTGCGCGAGACGCTCGCGCTCTGCCGGCCCGACCTCGAACGCCATTCTGTGAGGGTGCATGTGGCGCTTGCGCCGAACGTGCCACAGGTGATGGTCGATCTGCTGCAGATCGAGCAGGTCTTGCTCAATCTGTTGCGCAACGCGGCGGAGGCCATGGAGCCGTCCGGCGGCGGCGCGATCACCATTGCTGCGTCTTCCGACGGGGCCGATGAGGTCGCGATTGCAATCAGTGACACCGGGCCCGGCTTCCCCGCGGAAATCGCCGGCAATGAACTGCCGCCGCTGTCATCGAGCAAGCCGGACGGCCTCGGCGTCGGCCTGTCGCTTTGCCGCTCGATCGTCGAAGCCCATGGCGGACGCTTGACGATCGGCGCGCGCGAAATCGGCGCAAGTGGTGCGGTGGTGCGTTTCACAGTGCCGACGGCAAAGGCCGGGTGACGCGATGCATGTGGCGCTGATCGACGACGATCCTGCCGTGCTCGATTCGCTCAAGCTCTATCTTGAGCGCAAGGGCATGACGGTCTCGTGCTTTTCCACCGCCGATGCTTTCGTCGCCGATACCGATGCAAGCTTCGACTGCGTGGTGGCCGATGTGCGCATGCCGGGCCTGTCAGGCCTCGATCTCGTACGCCGCTTTGCCGCGCAGAACCGGCCGACGCCCATCGTCCTGATCACGGGTCATGGCGATATCGACATGGCGGTCTCGGCCATCAAGCTCGGCGCCTTCGACTTCATCGAAAAGCCGTTCGACGAAAGCCGCTTGCTGGAGTCGATCCGCAACGCGACCGGCAAGGCTGAGCGCCAGCAGCTTGCCGACACCGCGCGCATGGAGTTGCGCGCACGCTATGAAGGCCTCACGGAGCGCCAGCGTCAGGTGCTGGAACTGGCGGTGGAAGGGCTTTCCAACAAGGAGATCGCTGGCCGCCTCGGCATCAGCTTCCGCACGGTGGAGGTTCATCGCGCCTGGATGATGGAGCGCATGGGTGCGCGTAATCTGGCCGAACTGGTGCGCATGGCGATGCGGATCAAGGGCGGTGCAGAAGCCGGATGAGCAGCGGTGAATCCGCCCAATCAGCCGCGCGCGCTGCTGGCGGAAAGATCGGGCGGCCACGAGCCGAGCCATTCTTTGAGCGGGATGACCGGTGGCGGCACGCCGGCGTCCACCAGGCTCGGGTCGATGGCGTAAAAGCTGCCGCCGATTTCCTGCACCACGGCGGTGTTGCGCGGATTGAAGTCTTGCGGGATGCCGGCATAGGCGAGCTCCGCCACGCGATGGAAGCGGAAGAAGTGGGCGCGCTCCATCATGGTGAGATAAGTCCAGGTGTTGACCGCCTCGTCGATGCAGTCGAGCTGCGTCATGTCGCCGAAATTGGGCAGGATCTGCAGGTTCTTGTGCGTCCATTGATGGACGGCCGTGCCGGTCTGCTTGCCGACGAGGCGTTGCATCAGCGCGATGGCCTGCGCGATCTGGTGGCGCTCGGCGCGAGCATCGGCGGCCGGCGGCTTGAAGACCGTGGCGACGCTCTGCCACTCCGCGTCGCTCAAGGACACGTGCGATCGTTCGGTGCAACTAAAGCCGTGGCACTCGAGGAAGCTTGCGGGCGTCGGATTGGGTTCGCCGTAGCGGTCGAGGTAGACCGTGTTCAGGTGATGCGCATTCGGCGCGCAAGCCGACATCGCCAGCAACGCGCCCAGCCCCGCCAAGATAGTCCACACCCGCACGAGCGACCCTCCGTTCGTTGCTTTATCACAGCGTGCGTCGCCCCCAAATTGGCGGGGGCCCGGCAGCATGTCCCGCCGAGCCCCCTTAACGCGATCAGCCGACCTGTAAGCCGGGTTCTGTACGGCCCGAGACATGACTCTCGGACGTGACGGCCATTCCTCTGGCACGCCGGTTGCCCGGCGCGTCTAGCAACCTACCCGAACGGCTGATCCAGACCGATCCGGCCCCGAGGGGCCACGCCGTTCCTATTCGGTTTTGCTCCCGGTGGGGTTTGCCGTGCCGCCGCCGTTGCCGGCGGCGCGGTGCGCTCTTACCGCACCGTTTCACCCTTACCCCGGCGGTACGCGACACACCGTGGCGGTCTGTTCTCTGTGGCACTGTCCCTGAGCCCGGCCCGAGAGCCGGTCCCGCCGGACGTTATCCGGCACCGTTGGTCCATGGAGCCCGGACTTTCCTCCCCGGCCGCCTTTCGGCTTATGGCGCGGGGCGGCCGTCCGGCCGACTGACGGGGATAGGGATGGGGGCAGGGAACCCCGCGGTCAAGCGCCGCGACGCGGAAGGGCAAAAAAAAGAGCCCGGGCCAAGTGGGAGGGGGAGGGCGGCCCGGGCTCGCGCAAAGCGAGACGATTGCGATCGACTACCGGCGTTGGGCTTAGGCCCAGGCGCCCTTGTGCGGCTGCCGGCCGTGGCGAAGCTTGGCGGCCAAGCGCTTGAACGCGGCGGCCACGCCATTGACTGCGATTTGGACGTACTCGGCACGGTCGGCGTGCGCGCGCGCAAGCGCGGCATGGACATCGACGCTGCCGGTGAAAGTGGGATTGCGGGGTTTCATGGCTCTAACTCTCCGAAGCGGGCGCCTCAACGCCCTATGCGTTAAACGCATAATATTATCTTTCACAAGAAAGATAATATGCTAAGATGGTCATTCATTCATGACAAATAGGCACAAATCATGGATGCCAACTCCGATCTGCGGGTTTTCGTCCGCGCCGTGGAGCGCGGCAGTTTCTCATCCGCTGCCAAGGACTTAGGCCTCACCCCCTCGGCCGTGTCGAAGCTGGTGTCGCGGCTGGAAGATCGCCTGGGCGCCCGCCTGCTCGAGCGCAGCACCCGCCGGCTCGCGCTCACCCCCGAAGGCGAGGCCTTCTTTGCCCGCGCCAGGCGGATCGTCGCCGAGATCGACGAGGCCGAGGAGGAGGTCACCCGCATGCGCGGCGCCCCGCGCGGCCGGCTGCACATCAATTCCGGCACCGCTTTCGGCCTGCACCAACTGGCGCCGGCCCTGGCCGGTTTCCTCGCCCGCTATCCGGAAATCGACCTCGAACTGTCGATCACCGACCGCCTCGTCGATCTGATCGAGGAGCAGGCCGACATCGCGGTGCGCTCCGGCCACATCCCGCAGGGTCCCTTCGTGCAAAGGAAGATCGCCGATCTGCAACGGGTGATCTGCGCCGCGCCGTCCTATCTCGCCGCGCGCGGCACCCCGCGCGTCGCCGCCGATCTGCGGGCGCACGATTGCATCGTCGTTGCCGGCACCGGGCTCAACCGTTGGCCGTTCAAGACCCGCACCGGCATCGACGTCGTCGACGTGCGCCCGCGGGTCACTACCGACGACGCCGAGGCGGCGCTGCGGCTCGCCATCGAAGGCGCCGGCATCATCCGGCTGACAGATGTCATTGTCGGCGGCCCGCTACGCGACGGCGAACTGGTGGCGCTTTTGACCGACATTCATCACGTCGAGACGTTTCCGCTCTCCGCCATCTATCCGGCCGGGCGCCAAAAGCTGCCGCGCGTTGCCGTCTTCATCGAATTCCTCATCGAGCGCTTCGGCGGCGCGCCCTGGCGCTCTCCCGCCGTGCCGCCGCTGCCGACGGCCAAGGGTGGGTAGGGCGTGGATCCTTGCGGCCAAGCGGAAGTCCTCTGCTCGTTCCTGCTGACTTCAATGGACGCTGATTTGGCTAAGCGAGGCGGAAAACTCCCAAGCCCGACCGCACCTCTTCGAGCGTCACCGCTGTAACGGCTCGCGCCTTTTTCGTCCCTTCGCGCAGAAGCTCCAGCACGTATTCGGGGTTACTTGCATAGCTCGCGCGGCGCTCCCGGATCGGCGCCAGCACATTCTGCAGTATGGCTTCGAGCCGCTGCTTTACCGCCATGTCGCCCAGGCCGCCGCGACGGTAATGCGCCTTCAGCGCCGCGACGCCCGCTCGGTCCTCATCGAATGCGTCGAGATAGGTGAAGACCACGTTCCCCTCGACGGTTCCTGGATCGCTTGCGCGAAGATGGTTCGGATCGGTGTACATGAGATGTACCGCGCGGCGGATTTCCTCGGGAGATGCGGATAGCTGTATCGCGTTGCCCAGAGATTTGCTCATCTTGGCCTTGCCGTCGATGCCCGGTAGCCTTCCGACCTGCGGAATGACCGCTTCGGCTTCGACAAGCACCGTGCGGCCGATCTGGTTGTTGATGCGCCGAACGATCTCGTTGGTCTGCTCGATGAGCGGCGCTTGGTCTTCGCCCACCGGTACGACGTTGGCCTTGAAACCGGTGATATCGGCGGCTTGCGCGACCGGATAACACAAGAAGCCCGCCGGTATGTCTCGACCAAACCCCCGCGCCCGGATTTCGTCCTTGATCGTCGGGTTTCGTTCGAGGCGAGCGACAGACACGAAGTTGAGATAGAGCATCGTCAGTTCAGCGAGAGCCGGCAAGCTGGACTGCACGCAAAGGCTGGTCTTTGCCGGATCGATCCCAACGGCCAGGTAATCGAGGGCGACCTCGATGACGTTGCGGCGCACCTTCTCCGGATCGTGCGCGTTGTCGGTGAGCGCTTGCATATCGGCAAGAAGCAGAAACTGACGATGGGTTTCCTGCATGCTAACTCGATTTTTCAGCGAGCCGACATAGTGGCCGAGATGAAGCGGGCCGGTGGTGCGATCACCGGTGAGGATTACGGGTTTTGCAGCAGCGATCATTGCAGCTCTCCGGTTTGGAGCCGCCGCCCATCGGAAAGCCTGTCTAAAGACATGACGCCGCCTGCCGATCAACGGCGGCCACGTCTGACGATGGGAAAATGACGACGCGCCGCTCCTAAATGGAGCGCCACCAACAAGCTCTGAAGGGTTTCATCGCGTCGATCATCGGCGCTGAATGACACAGTTTCAGGTGTGCGGTCAACGCCGGGAAAGTTTGCAAGCGTGAATGAAATGGACCCAATCGGGCCTCCCACAATGCTCGCACTGCGCCGCTAATCGAGGGGAAGGCAGCCCTCGGCGCCGCCAATCCGAGCGCCCTCAGGCGGCCTTCTTCGGCCGCGCCTCGATGAGCGTGCGCAAGGTGCGGAGCGTCGACGCATCCGCGATGCCGTCGACCCGCGCCGGGCGGAAATGGCGCTGAAAGGCGGTGACGACCTGGCGCGTGGAATCGTCGTAGCGGCCGTTCTCTTCGATGCCGTAGCCGTAGGCGTGCAGTGTGTGCTGCAACTCGCGTACCGCATCGCCCTCGTCGCCGGGGTTCAGCGTCTCGCCTTCAACGGAAAGCGGCGCCGGCCTCGTCCAATGGCCGATGCCGGAATCGTACAACAACTGCCAGGGAAACTTTTCGCCCGGATCTTCCTTGCGCGCCGGCGCCACGTCGGAATGGGCGAGCACGCGCTCCGACGAAATCGGCCCGTGCCGGATGATGATCGAGCGGCACAGCGCGATCAGGGCCGCCACCTGCCGCAACGGAAAATCGCGGTAGCCGAACTCATGCCCCGGATTGACGACCTCGATGCCGATCGAGCGCGAATTGATGTCGGTCTCGCCGGCCCAGGACGAGACGCCGGCATGCCAGGCGCGCAGTCTTTCCGACACGCATTGCACGACGCGGCCGTCTTCGAACACGACGTAATGTGCCGAGACCTTGCTGCCGGGCGAGCACAGATGGGCGAGTGCCGCCTCGCCGGTCTGCATGCCGGTATAGTGCATCAGGATCATGTCCGGCGGACCGCCCTTGCGGGCGTCGAAATTCGGCGAAGGCACCACTTCGGCAACGATGAACGTATCCGGCTGAAATGGAACCATGGGGAGCGGAGCCGACTGAGAGGATCGGGGCACCCTTGAAGGCGGCAGGGGCAAAAAGCAATAGCCATGCAAATCGAACTGGAATGCACATGAAATTGCGGCGGGAAGCGCCCCGGGGCGCGCCCGCCGCAATGCCGCAAATTGATTAGTGTCGTCCGCCGCTTAGTGCTTCGGGCCGCTCGCGGGTGTGCCGCTGCCCATGGCGCCGCTGCCTATGGCGCCGCCACCCATGGCGCCACCCGCACCCGTCGTGGTGGCCGGCTTCGGCGGCTGGTACTGGGTGAACTTCTGCGCCTGCTTGAGCTGGTTCTCGTCCATGGCCAGCTTCAGCTTCTTGGGCTCGCCCTTCTCGCCCGGGACCACCTGGAACGAGTTCGGCGCAATCGCCACGTCCTTGGCGCCGACGCCGAGGAAGCCGCCGAAGCTCACCACATAGGCTTCGATCCTGCCCGACTGATCGAACAGGATGTCGCTGACGTCGCCGATCTTCTTGCCGTTGGTCCCGATCACGTCGGTGCCCTTGAAGTTCGACGCCAGCCATTGATCGGGCTGCTGCGCAGCCACGACCTGCGGCGCGCTGGCTGCTTGGATTGCAGCATTGGTGCCGGGATCGGCCGGCGCCGCAGCCGGCGGTTTCGTCTGGTTGGCGGAAGGGGGCGTTGATGTTTGTGCGAGCGCCCCACTCACCATCAGCGCGCTCAGTGCCGCGCCGAGCATCAGTCTTTTCGTCATGATCGCCTCCTTGATGTGAGGGGCGACCCCGCCGCGCCGGTCGTGGTCCCGATGGAACCCCAACCCGCTACGAACTTGCCGCCCCGCGGAGTTAACCACTTGCCCGTGGGCTCGTTCCGCCGGTTGCCGGCCGCGAGCTCTGCGGCAAATGCATCGCGGCCTGCCGTCGGCCGCCCCGGAAAGGCAGGGCGGCAACCGATCCTTAAGTTTAAGGGCCGTTAATGAGGGAATCGGCTGGCGCAGCGCCGGCACCCTGGAACCAGGGCGCCGGCCTGGCCGTTCCATTGACGCCCATATTATCCCATGATATCCCATAGACATACATCAGCGATTGCCCCGTCCGGGCCAGTGCCGGCAGCCCCGGCGATCGCTGGGGATCGTGCAGGCGTGGCTCGCGGGCGTTGCGTCCGGTCGGCGTGGAGTGCGGGAAATGGACCGCTTCGTGTCCAACGTCACGTTGCGGCTCGACTCCAAGGGGCGTGTCTCCATCCCAGCATCCTTCCGCTCGGTTCTCGCCCGCGACGGCTTCGACGGGCTCTATTGCTATCCGGCGCTCGACCGGGCGGCGATCGATGCGGGAGGAAATGCGTTGATGGCGGAGATCGAGTCCCTGATCGGACGCTATGCCCCGTTCTCGGAGGGACGCGAACAGTTCGCCATGGCGCTCTACGGCACCAGCGAGACGTTGAAGATCGACGGCGAGGGCCGGGTGGGCCTGAGCGAGGCGCTGAAGGCGCATGCCGGGATCAGCGACACGGTCGCGTTCGTTGGGCTGGGTCACAAGTTTCAGATCTGGGAGCCAGGCCGGTTCCGACACGAGCTCGCGGAGGCCACCGACAAGGTGCGCGCGCTCAAGGCCGAGCTCGGTTCCCAGGCGGCGGCGCGCAACGCGCCCGGAGCACGGGAATGATGGTGGGCGGCGGCGGCTCTCGGGCTGTCGCTGGCGGACCAGCCCCCCACATTCCCGTGCTCGGTCGCCCGGCGCTCGAATTCCTCAACGTCCATGACGGCGGCGTCTATATCGACGGCACTTTCGGTGCCGGCGGCTATACGCGCGCGCTCCTTGCCGCCGCCGATTGCAGGGTGATCGGCATCGATCGCGATCCGAGCGCGATCGCACTCGGCGATGCGCTGGTTGCATCCTCGCAAGGACGGCTGACGCTCGCCGAGGATCGCTTTTCCGAACTCGACCGCATCGCCAACGATGCCGGCTTCGACGCGGTCGACGGCGTGGTGCTCGATGTCGGCGTCTCCTCCATGCAACTCGATCGGCCAGAGCGCGGCTTCTCCTTCCGGCACGACGGTCCGCTCGACATGCGCATGGGCGGCGAGGGGCCGAGCGCGGCCGACGTGGTCAACGCGGCGAGCGAACGCGATCTCGCCGACATCATCTATCTGCTCGGTGAGGAACGCCATTCACGCGCCGTCGCCCGCGCCATCGTGCGCGCGCGCGACGAAGCGCCGATCGTCACCACGGTCGCGCTCGCCGATCTGGTCGCTTCGGTCGTGCGCATGCGTGCCAGCGACATTCATCCGGCGACGCGCACCTTTCAGGCCTTGCGCATCTTCGTCAACGACGAGCTGGGCGAGCTTGCGCGCGCGCTCGCCGCCGCCGAGCGCATTCTCAAGCGCGAAGGCCGGCTGGCCGTGGTCGCGTTTCATTCGCTCGAAGACCGCATCGTCAAGACGTTCCTCAGCGAACGCGGCGAAATCCGCGCCGGCTCCCGTCACGCGCCGGAAATCAAAAGTCCGGCGCCGACCTTCCGTGTCCTCACCAAGCGTCCCGTCACGGCCGACGACGAGGAGGTCGCGCGCAATCCGCGTGCCCGTTCCGCCAAGCTGCGCGCCGCCGAGCGCACCGACGCGCCCGCACGCGGCGACGCCGACGATCTGCTGCCGCGGCTGCCGACGCTTGCCGCGGTGTTGAATGGGCGCCGGTCATGATGCGCTTCATCAATATATTGGTGATCGGTTCGCTGATCGCGGCGGCTTCCACCGTCTACAAGATCAAGTTCGACGCCACCCTGCAGGCCGAGAAGGTCGCCAGGCTGCACAGCGAGCTCGAGCGGGAACGCAATGCGATCGCCAGGCTGCGCGCGGAGTGGGCGCGGCTCGACACCCCGAGCCGCATCCAGACGCTCGCCGACCGCTATCTCAAGCTGCAGCCGATCAAGCCGAACCAATTCGACAATTTCAGTGACCTGCCGGCGCGCCCGCCCGCGCCGCCGCCGGTGAGCGATCCGATCGGCGCCATGCTCAGTGCGCCGGAGACCACCGGCAGCGTGCCGGCCAGGCGGCGGTGAAGCCCATGAGTACATCCGATCCCAAATCCGAGACCCGCTGGCAGCGCCTGGTGCGCGCGCTGCTCTATGGCCACAATGTCGACCGCAAGGCGAAGGCCAAGGCCCGCCTCGGCCTCGCCATCGTGGCCTTCGCGCTGATCTACACCGCGATCGCGGCCAAGCTGGTGGTATTCGCGGTGATCGGCGACGAGCACAGCGGCCGCCACACGGTCATGCAGGACGCGGTCGCGACGGCACGGCCCGACATCATCGACCGCCGCGGCGAGTTGCTGGCCACCGACGTGAAGGCGCCCTCGCTTTATGCCGAGCCGCGCAAGCTGATCGACGCCGACGAAGCCGAAGAGCTGCTCACGGCGACCATGCCCGATCTCGACGGCAAGGAGCTGCGCCGGCGGCTGACCTCCAAGCGCGGCTTCGTCTGGCTCAAGCGCGAGATCACACCGCGCCAGGAGCGCGAGATCCATCATCTCGGCATTCCCGGCGTCGGCTTCCTGACCGAGAACAAGCGCGTCTATCCGAACGCGGCGACGGTTTCGCAGGTGATCGGCCTGGTCAATATCGACAACCAGGGCATCGCCGGCATGGAGAAATGGGTGGACGGGCAGGGGCTCGCCGCCTTGCACATGGCGGGGCTCGCCACCGACCGGCTGCAGCGGCCGGTGCAGCTCTCGCTCGATCTGCGCGTGCAATACGCGCTGCGCGACGAACTGGTGAAGGCGCGCGAGAAATTCCATGCCAAGGCGTCCGCCGGCCTGGTGCTCAACGTCAACACCGGCGAGGTGCTCGCGCTGGTGTCGGAGCCAGACTACGATCCCAACGATCCGCTGCAGGCCAACGACCCGAGCCGCATCAACCGGATGACCACCGGCGTCTACGAGATGGGCTCGACTTTCAAGATCCTCACCGTCGCCATGGCGATCGATGACGGCAAGGCGACGCTGCAATCGAAATTCGACGCGCGCCACCCGCTGCACTACGGCCGCTTCGCCATTCACGACTACGAGCCGAAAGGCCGCTTCCTGTCGGTGCCGGAGATCTTCACTTTTTCGTCGAACATCGGCGCCGCGCGCATGGCGCTCGCCGTCGGCGTCCCGGGCCACCAGGCGTTCCTGCGCAAGATGGGCCAGCTCACCCGGCTGCGCACCGAATTGCCGGAAAGCGCCGAGCCGATCGTGCCGAAGAACTGGGGCGAATTGAACACGGTGACGATCGCCTTCGGACACGGTCTGTCAGTGGCGCCGCTGCAGGCCGCCATGGGCGTCGCCGCCACCGTCAATGGCGGGCTGTTGATCAAGCCGACCTTCCTCAAGCGCAGCCCCGAGCAGGCGCTGAAAGTCGCCGAGCGCGTGCTCAAGCCTTCGACCAGCCGCGATATGCGCTATCTGCTGCGGCTCAATGCCGAGAAGGGTACCGGCACTTTCGCCAATGTCGAGGGCTACTACGTCGGCGGCAAGACCGGCACGGCGGAGAAGGTGGTCAACGGCCGCTACGCCAAGCACAAGCTCTTGACCGACTTCATGGCGGTGCTGCCGGCCGACAAGCCGAAATATCTCGTGCTGATCATGCTCGACGAGCCGAAGCCGGTGCCGGGAACCCACGGTTTCGCGACCGCCGGCTGGAACGCCGGCCCGACCGCCGGCAAGGTGATCTCGCGCATCGGCCCGCTGCTCGACATCGAGCCCCGATTCGACCTGCCGCCGTCCGGCAAGCTGATCCTGGCCAACGCCACCACGAGCCGGTAGTAGGTGCGCAAAGAGGAACCCCATGTTCCGCTCATTCCCGCGCAAGCGGGAATCCCGGGCTGCTTGAAGGCGGTGTGCTGATCGCACTTGGGCCCGCTGGAGTTTATCCCCGCGAACGCGGGGACGAGCGGAGGAGGGGCATTCGCCTCGCTTTTCAAGTCCGCTTATAAGGCGTTGCATGAAACTCGCCGACCTGCCGTTGGAGGAGGCCCGCTTCGACCCGCGCTTTGCCGCGCTGGCGCTGGCGGGCGTTGCCGCCGACAGCCGCAATGTGAAGCCGGGCGATCTGTTCGTCGCCGTGCCGGGGACGAAGAGCGACGGGCTGTCCTTCGTGCCGCAGGCGCTCGCCGCCGGCGCGGTGGCGGTGATGGCCGAGCGCAAGCCGGAACTTCCGCCGGACATTGCATTCATTGAGACGAAGGATGTGCGCCGCGCGCTGGCGCTCTGCGCTGCCGCCTTCTTTCCACGTCAGCCCGCAGCCATCGCCGCCGTCACCGGCACCAGCGGCAAAACCTCGGTCGCCGCCTTCACGCGTCAGATTTGGGCCGCGCTTGGTTTCAAGGCCGCCAGCATCGGCACCATCGGTGTCGTCTCGCCGCAAGGGGAAACCTACGGCTCGCTCACCACGCCCGATCCGATTGCGCTTCACCAGACTCTCGATAAGCTTGCGGGCGAGGGCGTCACGCATCTTGCGCTCGAAGCTTCGTCACATGGTCTTGAACAGCGCCGCCTCGACGGCGTGCGCATCGCGGCCGGCGGCTTCACCAATCTGTCGCGCGACCATCTCGATTATCACCCGACCATGGAGGCCTATCTCGCCGCCAAGCTGCGCCTGTTCGATACGCTCGTTGCGCCCGACGGCACCGCGGTGGTTTGTGTCGACGACTGCTATGGCGGCCAGGTGGTCGAGGCCGCCGAGAAGCGCGGCCTCAAGCTGATGACGGTCGGCGTAAACGGCGATGACATTAAATTGCTCGACGGCGCCATCGACGGCTTCGGCCAGGTGGTCACGCTCGCGCATGGCGGCAAGACCTACAAGATCAAGCTGCCACTGGTCGGCGCCTTCCAGGTGCAGAACGCAGCGCTCGCCGCCGGCCTGGTGATCGCGACCGGCGGTGAGCCGGCGCGCGTGTTCGCTTCGCTTGAGAAACTGCAGGGCGCCAAGGGCCGGCTGGAGCTCGCCGGTACCGGAACGGCGCGCCGATCTTCATCGACTATGCCCACAAGCCGGATGCGCTGAAGAAGGCGCTCGCCGCCTTGCGCCCTTACGTGAAGCACGAACTGGTGGTGGTGTTCGGCGCCGGTGGCGATCGCGACAAGGGCAAGCGCCCGCTCATGGGCCGCATCGCCGCCGAAAACGCCGACCGCGTCATTGTTACCGACGACAATCCGCGCAGCGAAAACCCCGCCACCATCCGCGCCGAAATCCTCGCCGCCGCGCCTGCTGCTGTCGAGATCGGCGACCGTGGCGAGGCCATCCGGCAGGCCGTTGCCGGCCTCGACAACGGCGATGTCCTGCTGGTCGCCGGCAAAGGCCACGAAACCGGCCAGATTATCGGCGACCGCATCAATCATTTTTCCGACCACGAGGCGGTCGCGGCGGCGTTGCAGGGAAAGGTCGCATGAGCGCGCTTTGGACCATCGATGAAATGGCAGTCGCCATGGGCGCGGAGAAATCCGGCGCCCTGCCGGCCGACGTGCCGGGTCTGTCGATCGACAGTCGCACGCTCGAGCGCGGCGACGCCTTCTTCGCCATCCAAGGTGACAACCGCGACGGCCACGACTTCGTCGAGGGCGCCTTGCAGGCCGGCGCCGGGCTCGCGGTGATCGCGCGCGCGCAACGCGACCGCTTTGCCAAAGACGCGCCGCTGCTCCTGGTCGACGATGTTCTGGACGCTTTGCGCGCGCTCGCCCGCGCCGCCCGCGCCCGCATTGCGCACGCCAAGGTGATCGCCGTCACCGGCTCGGTCGGCAAGACCGGCACCAAGGAGGCGTTGCGGCTTGCGCTTTCCGCCGACGGCGAAACCCACGCCTCGGCGTCGTCCTATAACAATCACTGGGGCGTGCCGCTCTCGCTCGCGCGCTGCCCTCGAAGCGTGAAATACGCCGTGTTCGAAATCGGCATGAACCACGCCGGCGAGATCACGCCGCTCACCCAACTGGTGCGCCCGCATGTGGCGATCGTCACCGCCATCGAGCCGGTGCATCTGGAATATTTCGGCTCATTGGAAAAGATCGCCGACGCCAAGGCGGAGATCTTCACCGGAATCGCGCCGGGCGGCGCGGCTGTGCTCAATTACGACAACAGTCAATACGCGCGGCTGGCGGCGGCGGCGAAGAAAGCGGGCGTCGCGCGCATCGTTTCGTTCGGCGAGAGCGAAGATGCCGATGCCTTTCTCGTGCGTTACGCGTTGCAGCCCGAAAGCTCGACGGTCGAAGCCATCATTCTGGGCGAGCCGGTCACCTACAAGCTCGGCGCGCCCGGCCGTCACATCGTGCATAATTCGCTCGCCGTGCTCGCAGCCGCTTCGCTCGTCGGCGCCGATCTGGCGCTGGCCGCGCTGGCGCTCGCCAACTTGAAGCCGGCGGTCGGGCGCGGGTCGCGGGTAACGCTCAAGCTGCCGGGCGGCAACGCGCTGCTGATCGACGAAAGCTACAACGCCAACCCGGCCTCCATGGCGGCGGCCATCGCGCTGCTCGGCCAGGCGCCGGTCGGCGGCCGCGGCCGCCGCATCGCGGTGCTGGGCGACATGCTGGAACTGGGCGCCGAGGGCGAACGCCTGCATCGCGGGCTTGCCCCGGCGCTGGAAGCGGCGAGCGTCGACCTCGTCTTCTGTTCCGGGCCCCAGATGCACGCGCTGTGGCAGGCCCTTCCCTCGGCGCGTCAGGGCGGCTATGCCGAGACCGCGGCCGACCTGCAACCGGCCGTGCTCGACGCCATTCGCGCCGGCGATGCGGTCATGGTGAAGGGCTCGCTGGGCTCGAAAATGGGCCCGATCGTCAAGGCACTGGAACGCCAGTTTCCTCGCCAGGGCGCGCTCGCGCCGGCGCAGGGCTAGCCCCTGCGCGCGAAAACGAGGAAAATCGGCCTTCGCGGTGAACGCGCAAGGAAGCTAGTAAGCTCCCCGAAAGCGGGCGGGTAAGTCGTAAGGGGCAAGGCTCGATCGATGTTCTACTGGCTGACCGATCTCTCCGATAAGGTCTCGTTCCTCAACGTCTTCCGCTATCTCACCTTCCGCACCGGCGGCGCCATCGTCACCGCGCTGGTGTTCGTCTTCCTGTTCGGCGGGCCGATCATCGACCTGTTGCGCGTGAAGCAGGGCAAGGGCCAGCCGATCCGCCTCGACGGTCCGCAATCGCATCTCATCACCAAGAAGGGCACGCCCACCATGGGCGGCCTGATGATCCTGTCCGGTCTGTTCGTGTCAACGCTGTTGTGGGCGAACCCGAGCAACCCCTATGTCTGGGTGGTGCTGTTCGTGACGTTGGCTTTCGGGCTGATCGGCTTCTACGACGACTATCTCAAGGTCACCAAGCAGACCAATGCCGGCTTTGCCGGCCGCCTGCGGCTGGTGGCGGAGGCGGCGGTCGCCATCGTCGCGGTGACGATCCTGTCGCATCTCGGCAGCGGGCCGATCTCGACCTCGCTGGTGTTTCCGTTCTTCAAGGAACTGGTGGTCAATCTCGGCTGGGGCTTCTTCGTATTGGGCGCCTTCGTCATTGTCGGCGCCGGCAACGCGGTCAACCTGACCGACGGGCTCGATGGGCTCGCCATCGTGCCGGTGATGATCGCGGCGGCAAGTTTCGGGCTGATCTCCTATCTCGCCGGCAATGCGGTGTTCGCCGACTATCTGCAGATCCACTATGTCGCCGGCACCGGCGAATTGTCGGTGCTGTGCGGGGCAGTGATCGGCGCCGGTCTCGGCTTCCTCTGGTTCAACGCGCCGCCGGCGTCGATCTTCATGGGCGACACCGGCTCGCTCTCGCTCGGCGGGCTGCTCGGCACCGTTGCGGTGGCGATCAAGCACGAGATCGTGCTCGCCATCATCGGTGGACTGTTCGTGCTGGAAGCGGTGTCGGTGATCGTGCAGGTGGTCTCCTTCAAGCTCACCGGCAAACGCGTGTTCAAGATGGCGCCCATCCATCACCACTACGAGCAACTCGGCTGGACCGAGCCGCAGATCGTGATCCGCTTTTGGATCGTCGCGGTGGTGCTGGCGCTCGCAGGCCTGGCGAGCCTGAAGCTGCGATGAATCGGAACGCGTCGTCCCCGCGCAAGCGGGGACCCAGAACCCCAGGACTAGCGATGGGCTGCGGCGTATGGGTCCCGGCCCTCGCGTTGCTCGGCCGGGACGACAGCCAAGAATGATCCCCGTCACCACCTTCGCCGGCAAGACCGTCGCGGTGTTCGGCCTCGGCAACTCCGGGCTGTTGTCGGCGCGCGCGCTGAAAGCGGGCGGTGCCGAGGTGATCGTCTTCGACGACAATGCCAAGTCGCTCGCGCAGGCCAAAGACGAAGGCTTTGCCACGCGCGACCTGCGCGAGCTCGACTGGTCGCAGATCGCGGCGCTGGTGCTCGCCCCCGGCGTGCCGCTCACCCATCCCGAACCGCACTGGTCGGTGAAGCTGGCGCATCAGGCCGGCATCGAGATCATCGGCGATATCGAGCTGTTCTGCCGCGAACGCGCCAAGGAACGTGAAAAGTCAGGCGCGCAATGTCCGCTGGTCGCCATCACCGGCACCAATGGCAAATCGACCACCACCGCGTTGACGGCGCACCTGGTCAACAGCGCCGGCCGCGACGCCCAGATGGGCGGCAATATCGGCGTGCCGGTCTTGGCGCTCGAACCGTTCGCGCCCGGCCGCGTCTACGTGTTGGAAGTCTCCTCCTACCAGATCGATCTGGCGCCTTCGCTGCATGCCACCGTCGGCATCCTGCTCAACGTCACCGAAGACCATCTCGACCGCCACGGCAGCATGGAAAACTACGCCGCCATCAAGGCGCGGCTGCCGGCCGGCGTCGAGGCCGGCGGTACCGCGGTGATTGATGTCGACGACGAATGGACGCGCGCTTCGGCCGAGCGAATCGAACGCGCCGGCACCCATGTGGTTCGCGTCTCGGTGCGGGCGCCGCTCGCCGACGGCTATTACGCCGAGGGCTCGACCGTCCTGCGCGCGAGCGGCGGCAAGGCCGCGCCGGTGGCTGAGCTTGCCGGCATCGCCAGCCTGCGCGGACAGCACAATGCCGAGAACGCGGCCTGCGCGGTCGCGGCCTGCGTCGCACTCGGCCTCGATCCAGCCGCGATCCAGAAAGGGCTGGCGAGCTTTCCCGGGCTTGCCCACCGCATGCAGCCGATCGCGCGCAAGGGCAAGGTGCAGTTCGTCAACGATTCGAAGGCGACCAATGCCGACTCGGCGGCCAAAGCGCTGGCGAGTTACCACGACATCTTCTGGATCGCCGGCGGTAAGCCCAAGACCGGCGGCATCACCAGTCTCGCCGAATTCTTCCCGCGCATCCGCAAGGCCTATCTGATCGGCGAGGCGGCCGCGGAGTTCGCCAAGACGCTCGACGGCAGGGTGCCTTACGAAATCGACGAGGTGCTGCCGGCCGCCATCGAAGCCGCTGTCCGCGACGCCGAAGCCTCCGACGCCAAGGAGCCGATGGTACTGTTGTCGCCGGCTTGCGCCAGCTTCGACCAGTATCGGAACTTCGAAATCCGCGGCAAGGCCTTCGTCGATCACGTGCTGTCGCTGCCGGGCGTGAAGCCACTGCGGTAGCTGTCGTCGGGCGCAGCGCTTGCCTGCTTTCGCGGGCAATGACGCCGACTATTAATCCTTCGTAAACCGTCTGGCGTCAGACCTAGAGTGCCGCGTCTGGGGGCGCGGCACGGGGACGTTTGCCATGGTTTCGCGCGCGCAACGCACGCCCTTCGGTGAATGGTGGTGGACGGTCGACAAGCTCACGCTCGCCGCCCTCGGCGCGCTGATGCTTGCCGGGATCGTGCTCTCGCTTGCCGCCAGCCCGCAGGTCGCCACCCGCATCGGGCTCGACCCGTTCTACTTCGTCGACCGCCAGATCCTCTATCTGGTCCCGACCGTGGCGGTGCTGCTGCTGGTGTCGTTCCTCACCCCGCACCAAATCCGCCGGCTGTCGCTGATCGTCTTCGTGGCCAGCCTGATATTGGTGGCGGCGACGCCGGAGTTCGGCGCCGACATCAAGGGCGCGCGGCGCTGGCTGGTCATCCTCGGCATGAACGTGCAGCCGTCTGAGTTCCTCAAGCCCGCCTTTGTCATCGTCATCGCCTGGCTGTTTTCCGAATCCGCCAAGCGGCCGGACATGCCGGCCAATGTCATCGCGCTGGGGCTATTGCTGCTGGTGATCGCGCTCCTGGTGCTGCAGCCCGATTTCGGCCAGACCATGCTGATCGCCATGGTGTGGAGCGCGCTGTTCTTCATGGCCGGCATGCGGGTCATCTGGGTGCTCGGCCTCGCCGGTCTCGGCGGCGTCGGCCTCACCATCGCCTATTTCACCGTGCCGCACGTCGCCAAGCGCATCCAGCACTTCCTGCATCCGGCCGTCGGCGACACCTTCAACATCGACATCGCCACCGAAAGCTTCATGCGCGGCGGCTGGTTCGGCGTCGGGCCGGGCGAGGGCACGATCAAGCGCGTGCTGCCCGAGAGCCATGCCGACTTCGTGTTCGCGGTGGCGGGCGAGGAGTTCGGCGTTGCGCTCTGCCTGGTGCTGGTGTCGTTGTTCGCCTTTATCGTGATCCGCTCGTTGCTGCGCGCGCTTCGCAACGAGGACCAATTCTCGCGCTTTGCCGCCTCCGGGCTGGCGATCCTGTTCGGCGTGCAGGCGGCCATCAACATGGCGGTCAATCTGCGCCTCATCCCGGCCAAGGGCATGACGTTGCCGTTCATCTCCTATGGCGGCTCCTCGATGATCTCGCTCGCCTTCGCCATGGGCATGCTGCTGGCGCTCACCCGCGAGCAGCCGCGCGCGGCGATCGTGGCGCCCAACCTCGACTTCGCCTCCGAAGGCGCGGGTTGACACATCCCGTCATGGCCGGGCTTGTCCCGGCCATCTCGCTTGGGAGGGCCGTGCGCCCCTTAACGGGATGCCCGGGACAAGCCCGGGCATGACGGCGGAGAGTTCATGGCGGCCGACGACAAACAAGAGAAGCTCATCCTCCTTTGCGCCGGCGGCACCGGCGGCCATCTGTTTCCGGCCGAGGCCTTGGCGGTGGCGCTGGGCAAACGCGGCCTCACCATCGATCTCGCCACCGACCGCCGCGCCGCCCATTTCGCGTTTCCCGCCCGCGCCGTGCACCTGATCCCGAGCGCGACCGTGCGCGGGCGCGATCCGGTTTCGCTCGCGCGTACCGCTGCGTTATTGACGCTCGGCACCGCCAAGGCCTGGGCCCTGGTCGGTCGCTTGCGCCCGGCGGTGGTGGTCGGCTTTGGCGGCTATCCCACCGTGCCGCCGCTTCTGGCCGCGAGCCTGCGCGGCGTGCCGACCGTGCTGCACGAGCAGAACGGCGTCATGGGCCGCGCCAACCGTATGCTGGCGGCGCGTGTCACCCGCATCGCGACCGGCTTTCCGACGCTGAAGAACGTCGACGCCAAGGTGCGAAGCAAGGTCACTTTCACTGGCAACCCGGTGCGGCCGCGGGTGATCGAAGCGGCAACAACGCCCTATGCCGCGCCCGATGGCGAATTCCGCCTGCTGGTGTTTGGCGGCAGCCAGGGTGCCCATGTCATGGCCGAGATCGTGCCATCGGCGGTGGCGCAGCTTTCCGCCGACATCAGAACGCGCCTGCGCATCGTGCAGCAGGCGCGCGCCGAGGACCTCGAGGAAGTGCAGGGGACCTATGCCCGTCTCGGCGTCACGGCCGAATGCGCGCCGTTCTTTTCCGACCTGCCGCAACGCATGGCGGTCGCGCATCTGGTTGTCTCCCGCTCCGGCGCTTCCACTGTGGCCGAGCTTTCGGCCATCGGCCGGCCTGCCATATTGGTGCCGCTGCCCCATGCGCTGGATCAGGACCAACTTGCCAATGCCAATGTCTTGGCGGAGGCGGGCGGGGCGATCCGGCTGGTGCAGCGCGATTTCACGCCGGAACGGCTGGCCGCTGAGATCGGCCGGCTGGCAGGCGATCCGGCGGCACTCACGGCCATGGCGGCAGGCGCCAAGTCTGCCGGCACGCTCGATGCCGCCGAGCGATTGGCGGATGTGGTGATGGAAGTCGCGGATAAATGAGGCTGTCGTGCCCCGCGCAGGCGGGGCACCCGGTATCCACAGAGGTTTCCAGGGCTGAATGGCACGTGCCATAAGGTGCGCCGGCGGATACTGGATCACCCGCGTTCGCGGATGATGACAGCAGAGGAATGGGGCAACACGCATGAAACTGCCGCGCGACATCGGTCCGGTGCACTTCGTCGGCATCGGCGGCATCGGCATGAGCGGGATCGCCGAGGTGCTGGCCAATCTCGGCTACACCGTCACCGGCTCGGACGTCGCCGACAGCGCCAACGTCAAGCGCCTGCGCGACATGGGCATTACAGTCGAAATCGGCCACAAGGCGGAGAACCTCGATGGCGCCGACGTGGTCGTCGTTTCCTCCGCCATCAAGCGCGACAATCCGGAACTGATCGCGGCGCGCGCCAAGCGGCTGCCGGTGGTGCGCCGCGCCGAGATGCTGGCCGAGCTGATGCGGCTGAAATCCTGCGTCGCGGTTGCCGGCACACACGGCAAGACCACCACCACCTCCATGGTGGCGGCGCTGCTCGATGCCGGCGGCCTCGACCCGACGGTGATCAACGGCGGCATCATCAACGCCTATGGTACCAATGCGCGGCTCGGCGCCGGCGACTGGATGGTGGTGGAGGCCGACGAATCCGACGGCACCTTCCTCAAGCTGCCGGCCGACGTCGCCATCGTCACCAATGTCGACCCCGAGCATCTCGACCATTTCCACACCTATGAGGCGGTGCAGGACGCCTTCCGCGATTTCATCGAGAACATCCCGTTCTATGGCTTCGCGGTGATGTGCACCGACCATCCGGTGGTGCAGGCACTGGTCGGCAAGCTGGTCGACCGTCGCATCCTGACCTACGGCGAAAACCCGCAGGCCGACGTGCGGCTTTCCGATATCGCGCACGCAAATGGCGGGCAGACGTTCACGGTGTCGTTCCGCGACCGCGAAGGACAGACCACGCACACCATCGACAATCTCACGCTGCCGATGCCCGGCCGCCACAATGCGCTCAATGCCACCGCGGCGGTGGCGGTGGCGCACGAACTCGGCATTCCCGACGACGTCATCCGCAAGGCGCTGCACGACTTCGGCGGCGTCAAGCGCCGCTTCACGAGAGTGGGAGACTGGAACGGCGTCACCATCATCGACGACTACGGCCATCACCCGGTGGAGATCGCCGCCGTGTTGCGCGCCGCGCGCGAGAGCGCACCGCGCAATGTGATCGCGGTGATGCAGCCGCACCGCTACACGCGTCTCCATGACTTGTTCGAGCAGTTCTGCACCTGCTTCAACGACGCCGATGCGGTGATCGTCGCGCCGGTCTATGCGGCGGGCGAACAGCCGATCCCCGGCGCCGACCGCGATGCGCTGGTGGCGGGCTTACGCGCGCACGGCCACCGCCACGCGCTGCCGCTCGCCGGGCCGGAGCATCTCGCGGCGCTGATCAAGGATCTGGCCGAGCCCGGCGATTACGTCGTGTGCCTCGGCGCCGGCTCGATCACCCAATGGGCCTACGCACTGCCGGAGCAGTTGAAGGCGCTGGGCTAGGGGTGGCGGTTGGATGACCTTCCCCGACATCACCGCTGACCTCAAAGCGCGCATGCCGAAGCTGCGCGGGCGGCTGATGGCGAACGAACCGCTGGCGCCGCTCACCTGGTTCCGGGCCGGCGGGCCGGCGCAGGTGCTGTTCATGCCGGAGGATGAGGCCGATCTCGCGCACGTCCTGCAGACCCTGCCCGCCGATATTCCAGTCACCACCATCGGCCTCGGCTCCAACCTGATCGTGCGCGACGGCGGCGTGCCCGGCATCACGATCAGGCTCGGCCGCGGCTTCAACGGGATATCCGTTGAGCCGGACCATCGCCTGCGCGTCGGCAGCGCCGTGCCGGATGTGCGGCTTGCGCAGGCGGCGCAGAAAGCGGGCATCGCCGGTCTCGCCTTCTACCGCGGCATTCCCGGCGCCATCGGCGGAGCCTTGCGCATGAATGGCGGCGCCTATGGCCGCGAGACGAAGGACGTGCTGATCGAAGCGCGCGCGGTCGACCGCGCCGGCCAAGTGCATGTGCTGAGCAACGCCGACATGCATTACAGCTACCGCCATTGCGGCGCGCCGGAGGATTTCATCTTCACCCAGGCGCTCTACCGGGGCGAGGCCGGCGATCCGGCGACGATCGAAGTGGAGATGAACAAGATCACCGAGGCGCGCGAAACGACGCAGCCGGTCAAGAGCCGAACCGGCGGTTCCACCTTCAAAAACCCGCCCGGCCACAAGGCCTGGCAACTAGTCGACGCCGCCGGTTGTCGCGGGCTTGTTGTCGGCAAGGCGCAGGTGTCGGAATTGCACTGCAACTTCCTCATCAATCTCGGTGGCGCCAGCGCGGCCGACATCGAGACGCTGGGCGAAACCGTGCGCGAGCGTGTGAAGGCGCAGTCGGGCATCGCGCTGGAATGGGAAATTAAGCGAATCGGGGTAGGGGCCTCTTGACCCACTCCCCTTGTGGGAGAGCGTAGCGAGCGCCGGGTGAGGGGTCGGCATCACGGCATATGTGGCGGCGCCGACCCCTCACCCGCCTCGCCGCTCACGCGGCTCGGCACCCTCTCCCATAAGGGGAGAGAGGAAGAAGAGGAGCATCATGAAACACGTCGCGGTTCTGATGGGTGGCTGGTCGGCCGAGCGCGAGGTCTCATTGAGCTCGGGCGCGGCCTGCGCCGATGCGCTGGAGCGCGCCGGCGGCTATCGCGTCAGCCGCGTCGACGTCACGCCCGACATCGCGGTGACCTTGCGCGATCTCAAGCCCGATGCGGCGTTGAACATACTGCACGGCCGTCCCGGCGAGGATGGGACCGTGCAGGGCCTGCTCGAACTCATCGGCATTCCCTATTCGCATTCGGGCGTGCTCGCCTCCTCGGTCGCGATGGACAAGGAGATGACCAAGACCATCCTGCGCGCCGCCGACGTGCCGGTGCCCGGCGGCCTGGTGGCGACGCGCGCCGAAGCGGCCAAGCGCCATCTGCTGCCGCCGCCATACGTCATCAAGCCGGTGGCGGAAGGCTCCAGCGTCGGCGTCTACATCGTGCGGGAGGACCATGCCCATCCGCCGCAGGAGCTGACCCGCGGCGATTGGCATTTCGGCGAGATGGTGCTGGTCGAACCTTTCATCCCCGGCAAGGAGCTGACCTGCGCGGTGATGGGTGACAAGGCGCTCGGCGTCATCGAGATCGTGTCGGCCACCAAGTTCTACGATTACGAGGCCAAATACGCGCCCGGCGGCTCGAAGCATCTGTTGCCGGCGCCGGTGCCGCCAGAGGTCTACGCGGCCTGCCAGCGGCTGGCGCTCGCCGCCCATAACGCGCTTCAGTGCCGTGGCGTCACCCGCGCCGATTTCCGTTACGACGACAGTCGTCCCGGTCTCGCAGGCTTGGCGTGTCTTGAAGTGAACACCCAGCCCGGCATGACCGAGACCTCGCTCGTGCCGGAGTTGGCGGCGCACGCCGGCATCAGCTTCGAAGAGCTGGTCGCCTGGATGGTCGAGGACGCTTCATTGGGCCGGTAATTCTGCCGGCGGCACCCCGAAATTACTCGCTTCGGGGCGGTGCCGCCGGACCGGCGTGCCTCGCGCGGTACTTCGGCCCGGGACCGCGCATGTAATAGCGCTCGGGCCGATAGGCGACCGACACCGGCATCAGTCTGAGAAGAAGGCGGCGCCACATGGAGTGGCGGTACGAGGGCGATTTTGCATTCAGGAACGCCATAGCGAACTCCCAACGCTGACGTTCGGCGCGCTTTCTTGCCCCCGTGGGCGCGCTGGCCGTCTGCTCCGGCGCGGACCCGCCGAATTAGTGGAACAGGAACATGGGGATGAGGATCGCGCCGCAAAACGCCACGATCACGTAGGGCAGGGCCTCCAACACGAATCTCGACGTGCGCTCCAGCATGGCAGGTCTCCCTGGTCTTACGCTCTGGAACTATTCAAACGCGTATTTCATACGCGTTATTTAATTTCAAACAGCCGTTTTAGGCGGAATCATGGCAAGGGACGCCCCGTGCCGAGCGCGAAATGTTGCAATTTGTTGCTGGACCCATTATCAATGCGATTCAAACGCATGTTTGAATCGGGGAGCCAATGACCCGTCCGGCCGATTACACGCGCCAGTCGATCATGAAAGCCGCCGTCCACCTGTTTGCCGAAAAGGGCTACCAGGGCGCGAGCGTGCGCGACATCGTGGCCAGGGCGCGGGTCAACCAGGCCGCCATCAACTATCACTATAAGAGCAAGGACGGGCTCTATCTCGAACTGCTCACAATGGCTTTCGACAAGCTGACGGAACAGGCTGGTTTCGATCCGGAAAAGCTCAAATCGCTGTCGCGCGAGGAGGCCCTGCGCAGCTTCATCCATCAGCAACTGCGGCCGCTGCTGTTCCGTGACGAGCTAAGCCTTTACATCCGCATTTTCTCTTGGGAGAGCGCGCATCCCAGCAAGGTCTTCCTCAAGTTCATGGCGAAGAACACGGTCACCTACCTGACCGCCGCCGTCGATATCGTGCAGCGGTTCCTGCCGCCGGGCACGGACCATCGGGTGGCGCTATGCGGGGGCATCTGGCTCATGGGGCAATGCAGCACTTTCGTGCGCAACCGCGAGCTCTTCGCGCAGGAGCCGTTCAAGATCACGCCGGACAACCCCTTCGTCGACGAACTGACCGACCTCATCTCGCGTCTGGCGCTCGGCGGTTTGCGACAGGCCTCGGAAGCCGCCTGACCCCAACGGGGGTGGCCGGGATCAAGTGAGCCCGACCACGGCCACGCCTCGTTCCGCCTGAGCTTGCTTTGGGCCAGCGGCTAGATGTGATAAAGACGCACTCCGCAGAGCGAGCGTTCAGGGTTCCCCTATGTCAAAACCGACCATTTTCACGATTTCGGCGGTATGGGACGCCGAGACGTCGGTTTGGAGCGGCCACTGCGACGACATCCCGGCGGCTGCGGACGCGCCAAACTTGGACGAATTGCTTGCGAAAATTTCCGCTCAGGCCCTCGACGTATTGCCGGACAACCATCCCGATATCGATCCCGCCTCGCTCTATCTGCAGATTACAGCTCTGCGCGAAGCCGAGCCGGCGTCCACCTGAATGGCGCCCTAGTTCGACCGCGCGCTGCGTGAGTTGCTGCGTGCGGCTGGATGTACCCTGATCCGCCAGGGCAAAGGTAGCCATGAAATCTGGCACAGCCCAATAACGGGTCGAAATTTTCCCGTGCCAGTCAAAATCGCAAGCCGCCACACCGCAAATGCCATTCTGCGGCAGGCGGGGGTGCCGAAGGCATTTTGAAATCAGCGGCGGCATTGGCTCAGCGCCGCCTCGTCACTCCTCGCGACATGTGACGCGGCCGCAACGGCCGCTGTTTCTCGCCGTCAATCGCGGCCAATCTGTAAAGTTTTACTAATCATTTACCAAAAGTCTCGAAGACTAAGGTTTAGCGGTGCGCCGCGCGCTCGGCTGCGCTCAAATCATGCGCGTGACGATCGCCGACGACGTCGAGCGGCCGGGGGCGGGTTAGCTCGGCAGCGGAATTAGATAACGGGCAGGGCGCGTATTCGCTCTGGCCGGAGTGCGGTTCAAGCCCCGCATGGGCTTCAAGGGTCAAAGAGCTGGTGTGATGGACGACCGGGCAAGTCATGCTCAATCGCTCAAGCCGAAAGTGGACCGCCGCTTTGCGGCCGCGCGCTGGCTGCGCGCGCAGGCCGAGACGCAGCCGCGCTGGCGCGCGTCCGTACTGCGCTTCGGCGCCGCGATGGTGCGGTCTCGCACGCCAAAGGGCGTCGGCTCCTCGGCAGTTGCGCTGCTGCTGCTCGCCACGGTCTGCTACGGCGCGGTGCGCGGCGATCGCCTGCGGACGATCGCGGCCAATTTGCAGGACATCTGCGATACCGCCGCCAACGCCATGGGCTTCGGCATTTCGGAAGTTGCCATCGCCGGCCAACATAATCTCAGCCGCAAGGCCATCCTCGCCTCCGCCGGCATCACCGGGCGCACCTCGCTGTTCTTTCTCGACGCGCATGCAACGCGTGAGCGGCTGATGGCCAATCCCTGGGTCGCAGAAGCAACCGTGCTCAAGCTCTATCCCAGCCGGTTGCGCATCGGCATCACCGAGCGCAAGCCTTTTGCGCTTTGGCAGGACGACGGCCGCGTGTCGTTGATCGCCGCCGATGGCACCGTGCTCGAGCCTTTCGTGCGGCAAAGTTTCATGTCGCTGCCGCTGATCGTCGGCAAAGGCGCCGAGCACGACGCGAAGGACTTGCTGGCGCTGGTGCAGCGCTATCCCGCGATCGCGCACCGGCTGAAAGCATCCGTGCTGGTCGCCGAACGGCGTTGGAACCTCTACCTGCAAGACGGCCTCGAGGTGCTGCTGCCGGAAGACGATCCCGCCCGGGCGCTGCGCACCCTGGTTAATCTCGCGCGCTCGAAGCGGCTGTTGTCGCGCGACATCGTCAAAGTCGATCTGCGTCTTTCCGACCGTGTCACCGTGCGGCTGTCGGACGCGGCCTATGCCGCGCGCGCGGCCGCCATCAAAGCCGCCGAGAAGGCGCGCAAGGCCAAGCGCAAGGGCGGGGAGGCATGACCGTGTTGCACTTTGGCCTCACGCCCAAGATGAAGCCGGTGTCGCCGCGGCGTTCGACCGTGGTCGCCAGCCTCGACATCGGCAGCAGCAAGATCGTCTGCCTGATCGCCAAGCTTGAGCCGCAGGCGCCGAAGGACATCTTGCGCCGCCGCAGCCACGGCGTGCGCATTCTCGGCTTCGCCCATACCGCGGCGAGCGGCATCAAGGCCGGCGGCGTGGTCGACTTGGTGGAGGCGGAGGAGATGATCCGCCAGGCCATCGACATCGCCGAGAGCATGGCCGGCGTGCAGATCACCTCGGTGGTCGCCTCGCTCTCCGGTGGCCGGCTCAGCAGCGAGCGCTTCATCGCCAGTATCGAGCTGGCCGGCGGCGCCGTTGCCGATGGTGAGATCGCGCGCGTGCTGGCGGCCGCCAGCCGCCACGCCGTGCGCGGCGGACGTGCCGTGCTGCATTCGCTGCCGATTGGCTACGCCCTCGATGCCGTCACCGGCATCCGCGATCCGCGCGGCATGCTCGGCCACACCTTCGGCGTCGACATGCACATGGTGACGACCGATGTCGCCCTGGTGCGCAATCTGATGCTGGCGATCGAGCGCAGCCATCTCTCGGTCGAAGCCATGGTGGCTTCGCCCTATGTGGCGGGCCTGGCCGCGCTCGCCGACGACGAGGCCGATCTGGGCGCGGCCTGCATCGATCTGGGCGCCGGCACCACCACCCTCGCCGTGTTCTCGGGCGGCCGCTTCGTGCATGCCGAGGGCTTTGCGCTCGGTGGCAACCACGTGACCATGGATCTGGCCCGCGGCCTGACCACCCGCATCTCCGATGCTGAGCGAATCAAAGCGATTTATGGCAGTGTTTTGACCGGTGGATCGGATGAGCGCGACATGATCACGGTACCCCCGGTTGGCGACGATGATCGCGAGCCCCCGCAGTTCGTCTCGCGGGCCCAGATCGTGCGCATTATCAAGCCGCGTATCGAGGAAATCCTCGAAATGGTGCGCGATCGGCTGAAAGAGTCTCCTTTTGCGGCCGAACCGCGCGCGCGTGTGGTGCTTACGGGCGGCGGCAGCCAGCTTGCGGGAATCGCGGAACTCGCGTCCCGCATGTTGAAGCGTCCGGTGCGAGTCGGTCGTCCGCTTGGCATTGCCGGCTTGCCGGAGGCGGCCAAAGGGCCGGCCTTCGCGGTCGCGGCGGGCCTGCTGATCTATCCGCAGGTGGCGCATCTCGAACACTTCGAACCGCGAAAAACGCGGCAGTTGATGACAGGAACGGGCGGTTACATGGCACGGGTTGGACAATGGCTGCGCGAGAGTTTCTGACCCTCATCGGAAGAACCACGCAAGGGCTGGTGGCGGACCGGCCCGGCGCGGCGGCGTTGAAACGCGTTGGCGCAACAAGGTGCGATCGCGAACGTGCTGCCCGTGCATCACAGAGGCAAAAGACATGACCATCAATCTGAAAATCCCCGACATTCACGAGATGAAGCCGCGCATCACGGTGTTCGGCGTCGGCGGTGCTGGCGGCAATGCCGTCAACAACATGATCACGGCGGGCTTGGAGGGCGTCGACTTCGTCGTCGCCAATACCGATGCCCAGGCGCTGACCACGTCGAAGGCCGAGCGCATCATCCAGATGGGCACGCAGGTGACCGAAGGCCTCGGCGCCGGCTCGCAGCCTGACGTCGGCCGCGCCGCCGCCGAGGAAGTGATCGACGAAATCCGCGATCATCTGTCCGGCGCGCACATGGTGTTCGTCACCGCCGGCATGGGCGGCGGCACCGGCACTGGCGCCTCTCCGGTCATCTCCAAGGTCGCCCGCGAGCTCGGCATCCTCACCGTCGGCGTGGTCACCAAGCCGTTCCACTTCGAAGGCGCGCGCCGCATGCGCTTTGCCGAGGCCGGCATCGCGGAATTGCAGAAGGTGGTCGACACGCTGTTGATCATCCCGAACCAGAATCTGTTTCGGGTCGCCAACGAGAAGACCACCTTCGCCGACGCCTTCGCGATGGCCGATCAGGTGCTCTATTCGGGCGTCGCCTGCATCACCGACTTGATGGTCAAGGAAGGGCTGATCAATCTCGACTTCGCCGATGTGCGCGCCGTCATGCGCGAGATGGGCAAGGCGATGATGGGCACCGGCGAGGCGAGCGGCGAGAAGCGCGCGCTCACCGCGGCGGAAGCGGCGATCGCCAATCCGCTGATCGACGACGCCTCCATGAAGGGCGCCAAGGGTCTGCTGGTGTCGATCACCGGCGGCAAGGACCTCACGCTCTACGAGGTCGACGAAGCCGCCACCCGCATCCGCGAGGAAGTCGACGTCGACGCCAACATCATCGTCGGCGCCACCTTCGACGAGACGATGGAAGGCATCATCCGCGTGTCGGTGGTGGCGACCGGCATCGACAACACCGGCACGCTGCGCCAGCCCTCGCCGGCCGAGAGCGCGCTCAGGGAACTCGCCGGCAAGGTGCGCAGCGACGCGAGCCGCGCCCCCGACCGCATCGAGCGTCAGCAGCCCGTCATGGCGAAGGCGCCCGCGCCGGTTGCGCCATTGGCGCCGGCGGCGCCAACTGAATCGGCTGCCCACGCCGCCGTCGCCGCCGCGCTGCTGCCGTCGACCGGAATCGACGATGTGTCGTTGCGGCCGATGCCGATGAAGCCGTCGTTGTTCGAAACGCCGATGGCCGAGCCCGTGCAGGAGGCGCCGCCGGCGCAGGCGTTCATCCCGCCGCAGTCGGAGCGGCCGATGCGGACGCCGCGCATGCCGCGCATCGATGAGCTGCCGTTGCCCGCGCAGAACGAGATCCGCGCGCAGCAGGGTGGCGAGATCTCCGAAGGGCATCCCGAGAAGCAGCGCCTGTCGCTGATGCAGCGGCTGGCTCAGGTCGGCCTAGGCCGGCGCAGCGACGAAGGCGAGGCGCCGCGCGCGCCGCGCATGGCACCGCCGGCGCCGCAGTTCGAGCGGCCGGCGCGCCAAGCTGTGCGCCAGCCGGAAGGGCGGCCGTCCGAACCGGTGTCAGAGTACGCGCGGCGGCCGGCGCCGCAGGGACTCGATCCCCACGGGCGGCAAGCAGCTGTGCATAATTCGCCCGAGGATGATCAGCTCGATATCCCCGCCTTCCTGCGGCGGCAGGCGAACTGAGACGCAGATGCCAGTGTCAAACGGCCCCGTCCCGATTCCGGTACGGGGCCGTTTGCGCACTGAGGGGATGCCGCTAGTGCATTGAATTTTCTTAGTCTTTTAAGAACATAGCAGGGGGCGGCGGGGGCCGACGAGTGACCGGGTTGCGGGGGTTCGCAGCCCGGTGCTGTGCTTTCTGAAGTCCCTCCGGCTTGCGGAGAATGCGGCGAAAAAGAGTAATAGTCGGTAAGAAAGCGTGACTTGGAGAAACCGGGGGCTTTGGCCTAAGTTTCAGCTTGCAAAGGGACTTTTGGTTCTTGAGGGGTCGCCGTCCAGTGTCACCGGATGGCATCTGAACTAGAGGCCAAAATGTGGCCCGGCGTAGGGGAATGGGACTGTACGGCCCGCTCTGGGCCGGCGGAAGACGGGTTCTGATGAAGGGTGCCAAGCAGACAACTCTGCGCGAGGATGTCGCCGTCTCCGGGACGGGCGTCCATTCTGGCCTGCCTGTCACGCTGACGCTGCATCCCGCCGACGACGATACCGGCATCATCTTTCAGCGCGTCGCGGCCGATGGCAAAATTGCGCGCGAAGTTTGTGCCGATGTACGTGCGGTAACCGCCACTGAATTCGCGACCGTTCTCGGCGATGCCTCCGGGCCACTGTGCTCGACCGCGGAGCATCTGCTCGCCGCCTTGCGCGGGCTGAATGTGGATAACGTGGTGGTCGAGATCGACGGCCCCGAAGTGCCGATCATGGACGGCAGCGCGGCGCCCTTCGTCGATGCGCTCGATCAGGCGGGCCTTACCGCGCGCGCCCTGCCGCGCCGCTATATCGAAGTGCTCAAGCCGGTGCGCGTCTCCAAGGACGAAGCCTTCGGCGAATTGCGCCCCTATCAGCACGGCTTCCGCGTGGAAGCCGAAATCTATTTCGACCATCCGCTGATCGGCCATCAGGCGCTGGCGATCGATATCGCGCCGAAGACCTTCCGCAACGAAGTCGCGCGCGCGCGCACCTTCGGCTTCATGAAGGACGTCGCCAAGCTGTGGAGCGCGGGCTACGCGCTCGGCGCTTCGTTCGACAACACGCTGGTGGTGACCGAGGATCGCGTGCTCAATCCGGAAGGCCTGCGCTACGCCGACGAGTTCGTGCGCCACAAGGTGCTCGACGCGATCGGCGACCTGGCGCTCGCCGGACATCCCTTGCTGGGCGCGTATCGTACCGTGCGCGGCGGCCACAAGCTCAATCATGCCGTGCTGTCGGCGCTGATGGCCGACACCAGCGCTTGGCGCGTCGTCGAGGCCGTCGAGACGGCCGAGCCGGTCCGCCGCCTGCGCGGCAGTGCCGGCATCGCCGCCGGCCTGGTGGCGCCGGCCTATGGGCCGGATGTCTCCTGAGCGGCCGTTTTCGCGCCGAATTGCCTCCCGCTGCATCGCCTTAATCCCGGCCGAATGTCGGCTTAATCGCTTGGCCAGACCGCGTTATTTCGTTTATGGAAGCGCAGCAGCGTGGGAGCCTTGTTCAAGGCGGGCCATTTAAACCGGGACGTCAACGCAAACGTGCCAGGTGAGTGTCAGGGGATTTCGTGCCGAACGACACAGCGATGATTGCAGCGACCGCAGCAGTGGAAAAGCGGCCTCGCGCCGGCCGGCGGAAGCTTGGCGGCGCGCTCGCCATGCTGCTGCTTGCCGGCATGCTCGGCGGCTGCAGCGGCCTGGGCGATCTGGGCAATTTCGATTTCGGCGGCTTGTTCAGCAAGAGCGATGCCGAGGTCGATCAGCCCGCCGACCGCCTCTACAATGAAGGCCTCTATACGCTGAATTCGAAGAACGATCCGCGCACCGCAATCAAGAAGTTCGAAGAGGTCGACCGCCAGCATCCCTACTCGGAATGGGCGCGCAAGGCCTTGCTGATGACGGCCTACGCCAATTATCAGGCCGGCGAATATGATGCCTGCGTCTCCGCCGCCAAGCGCTACCTCACCCTGCACCCCGGCAGCGAGGACGCGCCCTACGCCCAATACCTGATCGCCTCGTCCTACTATGACGAGATTCCGGATGTCACCCGCGATCAGGCGCGGACCCAGAAGGCGCTGGCGGCGCTGGATGATGTGGTCCAGCGCTACCCCGGCACGCCTTATGCCGGCCGCGCCAAGGAGAAGGCGCAATTCGCGCGCGACCAGCTCGCCGGCAAGGAGATGGAGATCGGCCGCTACTACCTGAACCACAAGGATTACACCGGCGCCATCAACCGCTTCAAAGTCGTGGTCACCAAATATCAGACCACGCGGCAGGTCGAAGAGGCGCTGGAGCGGCTGACCGAAGCCTATATGGCGCTCGGCATCGTCACCGAGGCGCAGACCGCGGCCGCTGTGCTGGGCCACAATTTCCCCGACAGCACGTGGTACAAGCACGCCTACCGGCTGGTGAAGTCGCGCGGCCTGGAACCGAAGGAAGACACCGGTTCCTGGATCAGCCGGGCCTTCCGGCAGATCGGCGTGAACCTGGGCTGAGGGCCGCCCGCAAGCCTCTTGTCAGGCCCTGGGTAAGCGGGGCATCCAGGTGCGGCTGCGGCGGCAACCAATTCTTGTGAAAATCCCCGATCGCGGTGGTTACTGGATCATCCGCTTTCGCGGATGATGACGCCCAGGACAGGCGCCATGCTCTCCCGACTTTCGATCCGTGACATCGTGCTGATCGACCGGCTCGACATCGATTTCGCCGACGGCCTTTCCGTGCTCACCGGCGAGACCGGCGCCGGCAAGTCGATTCTGCTTGACGCCTTCGCCCTCGCGCTCGGCGCGCGCGGCGACCAGGCGCTGGTGCGCCATGGCCAGGAGCAGGGCCAGGTCATCGCCGCCTTCGACATCGCCCATGACCATCCGGCGCACGCCGTGCTGGCGGCCAACGACATCGCCGCCGAGGATCAGTTGATCCTGCGCCGCGTGCAGTTTTCCGACGGGCGCACGCGTGCCTTCGTCAACGACCAGCCCGCGAGCGTGCAGGTGATGAAGCAACTCGGCGCGGCGCTGGTCGAGATCCATGGCCAGCACGACGATCGCGCGCTTACCGATGCCGCCACCCATCGCCGGCTGCTCGATGCCTTTGGCGGCCTGGAAAAAGATGCCGCCAAGGTCGAAGCATTGTGGGAGGCGCGGCGCGCGACGCAAGAAGCCGCCGACGCCCATCGCGCCGAGATCGAGCGCGCGCAGCGTGAAGCCGAATGGCTGCGCCACGCGGTCGAGGAACTCGGCAAGCTGGCGCCGCAGCCGGGCGAGGAAACCACGCTCGCCACCCGCCGCGGCATGATGATGCAATCGGAAAAAGTCTCCGAAGATCTGCGCGACGCCTACAACGCCATCGCCGGCCCGAAGTCCGCAGTGTCGGGGCTGGCTCAGATCGTCCGCCGGCTGGAACGCCGCGCGACCCAAGCGCCCTCATTGGTCGAGCCGTCGGCCAAGGCGCTCGACGCCGCGCTCAATGCGTTGGACGAAACCCGCGCCCATCTCGAAGCCGCTTTGCGCGCCGCCGATTTCGATCCGGTCGAACTGGAACAGAACGAAGAGCGGCTGTTCGCGCTGCGCGCCGCCGCCCGTAAATACAATGTCCAGGTCGACGATCTCGCCGAGCTGGCGGAGAAATACAACAACGACATCGCGCTGATCGACGCCGGCGAGGAGAGGCTGAAAGTTCTGCTCGAGGCCGCGGCCAAGGCCAAGGCGGACTTTATCGCCGCTGCCGACGCGCTGTCGAAGGCGCGCGTCAAGGCGGCGGCCCGGCTCGACAAGGCGGTCAACGGCGAGTTGAAGCCACTCAAGCTCGAGCGCGCCAAGTTTATGACGCAGATCGACAGCGACGCTGAGGCGGCGGGCCCGAACGGCATCGACCGGGTGGAGTTCTGGGTGCAGACCAACCCCGGCACCAAGCCGGGGCCGATGATGAAAATCGCTTCCGGCGGCGAACTGGCGCGTTTCCTGTTGGCGTTGAAAGTGGTGCTGGCCGATCGCGGCTCGGCGCCGACGCTTGTATTCGACGAAATCGACACCGGCGTCGGCGGCGCGGTGGCGGACGCCATCGGCGTTAGGCTCGCGCGCCTGGCGCATGGCGTTCAGGTGCTGGCGGTGACGCACGCGCCGCAGGTGGCCGCCCGCGCCGGCCGCCATTACGTCATCAGCAAGGACGCGCTGGCGAAGGGCAAGCGCGTCGCCACCCGCGTCACCGAAGTCGCTGCCGATCACCGCCGCGAGGAGATCGCGCGCATGCTCGCCGGCGCCGAGATCACCAACGAGGCGCGCGCCGCGGCTGAGCGGCTGATCAAGCAGGCGAGTTGATTCTTGTCATTCCGGGACCGCGCGAAGCGCGGGACCCGGAATCCAGAGATATGTTTGAACACTTCATATGCATCTGGATTCCGGGTTCTCTCTCGCTCGCGCCCCGGAATGACGTGGGAATTGGATCACCGCCATCCCAGCTCCGGCGCGACGTGCTTAAGGATCGCCTCGATGACGTGGGCGTTGTAGTCGACACCGAGCTGGTTGGGGACGGTCAAGAGCAGTGTGTCGGCCGCCGCGATGGCTTCGTCTTTCGCCAGTTGCTCGACGAGGATGTCCGGCTCGGCGGCGTAGCTGCGGCCAAAGATAGCGCGTGTATTGCCTCCGAGGTAGCCGATCGAATCCTCGCCTTCGTCACCGCTCCCGAAATACATGCGGTCGCGGTCGTCCACCAACGCGAAAATGCTGCGGGAGACCGATACCCGCGGCTCGCGGGCGTGCCCTGCCGCCTTCCACGCCGCGCGGAATGCCCGGATCTGCTCCGCCTGCTGGACGTGTAGCGGCTTTCCGCCCTCGTCGAATTTGAGTGTCGAACTCTGCAGATTCATCCCAAGCTTGGCTGCCCACTCGGCGGTGGCGTTGCTGCCGGCGCCCCACCAGATCCGATCGCGTAAGGTTTCCGAATGCGGCTCGAGGCGTAAGAGGCCGGGAGGGTTGGGGAACATCGGTTGTGGACTTGGGCGCGCGAAGCCCTCGCCACGCAGCACATCGAGGAAGACTTCCGTGTGGCGCCGGGCCATGTCGGCGTCGGTCATCCCTTCGGGCGGGGCGTAGCCGAAGTAGCGAAATCCGTCGATCACCTGCTCGGGCGACCCACGGGAAATGCCCAGTTGCAGGCGTCCGCCGGCGATGAGGTCGGCGGCGCCGGCATCCTCCACCATGTAGAGCGGGTTCTCGTAGCGCATATCGATCACCGCGGTGCCGATCTCGATGCGCTTGGTGCGTGCCCCGACGGCCGCCAGCAGCGGGAAGGGCGAGCCGAGCTGGCGCGCGAAATGATGCACACGGAAGTAGGCGCCGTCGGCGCCGAGTTCCTCGGCTGCGACCGCGAGGTCGATGGATTGCAGGAGGGCATCGGAAGCCGATCGCGTTTGCGACTGGGGCGAAGGAGTCCAATGACCGAAGGAGAGGAAGCCGATCTTTTTCATGGGGCTGCGCGGTCAGGAGGCTTTCAGCGTCGGCGCGTTAGGTGCCGCATCAGCTATATGGGCTCTTGGCCGTTTGCGCGCCAGCCGCCACGCCGGCCGGCGGTGTCGGCACGTAATGCGCCGGCTTCGCACCGCCACGCGCGTGCCGCGCGCGCGCTTCGTCCGGCGTTTCCAGCAGATCCTTGGCCGCCATCGCCGCCTTGCGGTCGACGACATGCGGCGCCGGATCGTTGGGCGGCGGCATCATGTTGGCGTGGTAATAGGCCATCTTCTGCGCCGCCGCGTCGACCTTGCGCTCGGGATCGATGTCGCGCTCGTTGGTGGCGCGCGGGGCGACCACCACGCCGCCGACGATCTCGTGGTCGAGCCACCATTTCTTCGCGGGATTGCGCCGGCCGTTGCCGACGAGATCGTCGAACCAGGTGGCGAACGGCACCATCAGCGGCTTCAAGAACATCGCATTGACGCCGAGCCAGCTTGCGACCCGCGTCAGCACGGCGCCGTCGGCGTCGACCACTTTGTTGATCGGGCAGGTCTTCATGCAGCGCCCGCAGGCCGAACCGCGCGCGTTGGTCAGGCGGTAGCGCGTGCAGCGCTCGACGTCCGGCTTCCACATCTCGTAGCCGTTGAACATCACCTTGTCGCCGAAGGGAATGGCGTCGCAGGGACATTCGCGCGCGCATTTGAGGCAATTCGAGCAGAACGTCTGCAGGCCGAAGTCGATCGGCTGGTCATTGGCCATCGGGAAGTCGGTGGTCAGCACCACCGACTTGAAGCGCGGGCCGACGAACGGATTGAGCACCAGTTCGCCGATGCGCGAGAGTTCGCCCAGGCCCGCCCACAGGATGAGCGGAATGTGCAACACGTCGCTGTCCGCATTGGTCTGCGAGCGCGCCGGGAAGCCGAGCGCGCGCAACAGCTCGGCCATGATGCCGGCGATCACCGCACCGCGCAGGTAGCCGCGCATCGACTGCGAACCCGAGATCCAGTCGTCGCCGCTGGCGCCCTCCATGGTCTCGAAGCCCTGGTCGATCAGCATCACCACGGCCGTGCGGTGATAGGGCGGAAGCTTGCTGCCGTCCTCCTTGTGCGAGAACCAGGCATAGCGCGGGACTTCGCAGATGCCGGTGAGGTCGGCGCCGAGCGCGTAGGACAGCGACTTGATGGCGTCGGCATTGGCCTGTGGGTTGCGGTATTTGGCGCGCTCGATCGCCGGCTCGACGTCGCCGTTCTGGAACGGCACCAGCGAACGGATGACCTGCAGCAGGCTCCAGGACAGCGGGGTCTTGAAGGCAAAGCGCGTGCGCTCGGTCTTGGCTTTGTCGCCGAGGTCGCCGTGCAGGGCGCGCTGGAAGAAGGCGGCGCGCTTGGGCACCTGCGGCACCTCGTCGTCGAGGATGAGCGTGGTCGGCCGCTCGACGCGCTTCACCGTCTCCATCGGGAAACGCGACAGATGCGTCTTACGTTTGTTCCGCCGGTTGCGCTCGCGGCCGGACTGCGCGCCGTTCAGGCCCAGCCAATAGGCGAGGCCGCGCGCGTTCAAGCGCGCTCGCGTGCAGAGGGCGTGTCGGTCGCGAGTTCGTAGTCGGTGGTCACCACCGCGATGGAGAAATCGTCGAGATAAGGATTGCGCAAGCGATCGTCGTCGCGCACAGCCACGCCCGCCAGCACCGCCAGCCGTTCCGCGTCGACCCGCGTGTGGCCCGCAAAATGCGCGCGCGGCCGCAAAGCCCATGGCGCGAATGTGTCCGGCGACGCAGACGGCGATCTCGGCCGCGCGCATGTCGGCGATTTCGGCGCGGGCAGGCGCAATCCATTCGCGCGCCAGATTGTCGGGCTCGGGCAGGCGCGGGCGCTCCACCAGGACGACGGCTGCAAAGCCATGCGCCGCGTGATCGCCGCCAGCGAGCCAGGCATTGGCCGGCACGTGGCAGATGCCGACCTGGGCGGCGTCGAGGAAATAGCCGGCGCCCTTGATGTCGGCTGAACGGCGGGCGAGGTCGTCGGGCACCGGCGCGCGCTGGGGCGCCGGCTCGCCGTCGGCGAACTTGACGAACAGCTCCCGGTAATGCGCCGCCGCCCGCGCCAGCGGCCCCTCGGGCGCGGCCTCCGCGCTAGCCGCCACCGGCGGGCGCGCCGCCTCCCGTTCCGCCACGCTCGCGTCGCGCAGCAGCGTTTCCAGCGGAAACGGGCCGAGATGATAGGGGCGGTCCTTGCCGCGCGGATGGATCAACATGGGCGGTTACCGGTCATTCCGGGGCCGGCCAAAGGCCGGAACCCGGAATCCAGATGCGAATGCTACGATGCGATATCGGGATAGAGGTCTCTCCAATCCGGATTGTCCTTCTCAATCAGTGCAATTTTCCACGCGCGCCGCCATTTTTTGATTTCTTTTTCGCGCAAAATTGCATTTGTTGGATCGTCGTAGACCTCAAACCAAACCAAGCGATGGACATCATATTTCGATGTGAAGCCCGGCCGCAACTTCTCCCTCTGTTGGTAAACGCGGCGCGCAATGTCGCGCGTGACGCCAAGATAGAGCGTCCCTTGTTTTTGGCTCGCGAGCAGATAGACGTAGAACAACTGCGATCCCCGGAATCGGCTCTGGATTCCGGGTTCGCGGGCTGATGCCCGCGCCCCGGAATGACTAAGCATACTATGGCCAAAGACCCCTCGAAAATCTCGCCCGAAGACCTCACCGAGGCCCAGGCCAAGGCCGAGCTGATGCGGCTCGCGCTCGAGATCGGCGCCAACGACCGCCGCTACTATCAGGAAGACGCGCCGACCCTCACCGACGCGCAATACGATGCGCTTGCGCGAGCGCAACAAGGCGATCGAGGCGCGCTTTCCCAAGCTGGTGCGCGCGGATTCGCCCTCCAAGCGCGTCGGCGCCGCGCCCGCGCGCGGCTTCGCCAAGGTGCGCCATGCGGTGCCGATGCTGTCGCTCGACAACGCCTTCGCAGAGGACGACGTGCGCGATTTCGTCGCCCGCATCCGCCGCTTCCTCAAGCTCGGCGAGGACGACAAAATCGCCTTTTCCGCCGAGCCCAAGATCGACGGGCTGTCGATGTCGCTGCGCTACGAAGCGCGGCGAACTGGTCACGGCGGCGACGCGTGGCGACGGCAGCGAGGGCGAGGACGTCACCGCCAATATCCGCACGCTGAAGGCTGTGCCGCAGAAGCTCAAGGGCCGCAACATCCCGCCGGTCTGCGAGGTGCGCGGCGAGGTCTACATGACCAAGGCCGACTTCCTCAGACTGAACGAGCGGCAGAAGGAGGCCGGCGAAACGATCTTCGCCAATCCGCGCAATTCCGCCGCAGGCTCTTTGCGCCAGAAGGACGCGAGCGTCACCGCTTCGCGCCCGCTCGGTTTCTTCGCCTACGCCTGGGGCGAGATCAGCGGCAAGATGCCGGCCGACACGCAATCCGGCATGATCAAATGGTTCGAGCAATGCGGCTTCGATACCAACCCGCTCACCAAGCTCTGCCATTCGGTCGATGAGCTGCTCGCGTTCCATCGCCATATCGAGGAACGCCGCGCCAAGCTCGACTACGATATCGACGGCGTCGTCTACAAGGTCGACCGGCTGGACTGGCAGGAGCGGCTTGGCTTTGTCTCGCGGTCACCGCGCTGGGCCATCGCGCACAAGTTCCCGGCCGAGCAGGCCATCACCGTGCTCAAGGACATCGAAATCCAGGTCGGCCGCACCGGCGCGCTGACGCCGGTCGCCAAGCTCGAGCCGGTCGGCGTCGGCGGCGTCATCGTGCAGAACGCGACGCTGCACAACGAGGACTACATCAAGGGCATCGGCGGTGATGGCGAGCCCTTGCGCGAGGGCCGCGATATCCGCATCGGCGATACCGTCATCATCCAGCGCGCCGGCGACGTCATCCCGCAGGTGGTCGACGTCGTCATCGACAAGCGCCCGAAGAATTCCAAGTCCTATCCTTTCCCGACAAAGTGCCCTTGCCCGCTCCATACAAAAGTTGAGCGCGAGAAAACGGCGACGGGCGAGGAGGGGGCCCGTGCTTATTGCACCGGCGAGTTCGCCTGTCCGTTCCAGAAGATCGAGCACTTGAAGTTGTTCGCCTCGCGCCGCGCCTTCGACATCGAGGGCCTGGGGGAGAAGCAAGTCGAATTGTTCTTCGAGAAAGGCTGGGTGAAGGAACCCGCCGACATCTTCACGATCGAAGCGCGCAACAACAAGATCAAGCTGCAGGACGAGGAGGGCTATGGCGAAACCTCGGTGCGCAACCTGTTCGGCGCCATCCGCGAGCGGCGCGAGATTTCGCTCGAGCGTTTCATCTATGCGCTCGGCATGCGCCATGTCGGCGAGACCACGGCGACGGCGCTGGCGCGCGGCTACGGCTCTTGGCAGGCGTTCCACGACGCCTGCCTCAAGGTCGCCAAGGGCGACGAGGAGACGATCGCCGAAATGGATGCGCTCGACCAGATCGGCGACACCGTGATCGAGAGCATCAAGGCCTATTTCGGCGAAAGCCACAACAAGGGCATCGTCGAGCGGCTGACCAAGGAAGTGACCATCATCGACGCCGAGAAGCCGAAGTCGGATTCAAAGATCGCCGGCAAGACCGTGGTGTTCACCGGTTCGCTCGAAAAGATGACGCGCGACGAGGCCAAGGCGATGGCCGAGCGGCTCGGCGCCAAGGCGGCGGGCTCGGTGTCGAAGAAGACCGATTACGTGGTGGCGGGCCCCGGCGCCGGCTCCAAGCTCAACGAGGCCAAGAAACTCGGCATCGAGGTTCTGACCGAAGACGAGTGGCTGAAGCTGATTTCCTAGGCCGGTGCGACTTGCCTTGTCTGTCTTATCGTTGTTGCATGGGTGGATCGGTATCGCGCGGCCCAATTGGCGACAGCCGCTGGAATTTCGCAGCACCTCGCGTTTTGATAGCGCTCAAATCGGGCATCAAGATTGAGCATGCGCATCGACATTCATCGTCGCCAAGACGACCTTCTATTGCTTGCGACGCTGGCAGTCGTCTCCGGCGCGTTTACCGGCGCGCTCGTCGCGGTTTTTCGACTGACCTTGGCGGGCGCGGATCGATGGCGCAACGTTTTGATTGCGCAAGCGCATCGGCTTGAGCTCGGTGGTTTTCTTCTCGTGGTCGTCGGATGTGCCGCTGCCGCGATGATGGCTGCTTGGCTGGTGCGGCGATTTTCGACTTATGCGTCGGGCAGCGGCGTTCCCGAAGTGGAAGCGGCGCTCGCCGGCACGCTGCCGCCAGCGCCTTTGCGCCGGATATTACTGATCAAGTTTGTCGGCGGGATACTATCGATCGGTTCCGGCATGGCACTCGGGCCGGAAGGGCCCGGCGTTCAGATGGGCGCGGTGAACGGACGCCTCATTGGAACTTTATTTCGTCGCAAGTGGCCTGATGTGCAGGCGTTGGTGGCGGCCGGCGCCGGCGCCGGCATCGCGGTGGCCTTCAATGCTCCGATCGCCGGCGCCATCTTCGTGCTGGAAGAACTGGTACGGCGGTTCGAAATGCGGATCGCAATAGCCGGGCTCGCCGCCTCGTCGACGGCGATTTTGGTTTCGCGCCTTTTTCTCGGGGATGCCCCCGAGCTTCACGTCGTAATCTCCGGGCACCTGACGTCCGCGACTGGCCCGCTGCCTTACGCCGCCGCGGCGACCTGGCCGCTTTATCTCGCGCTGGGCGCCTTGGCGGGTTTGGCAGCCGCCCTCTACAATTGGCTGATTATAAACAGCCTATCGGTAATCGACCGTCTCCACAGTTGGCCCACCGAGGTGAAAGCGGGGGTGATTGGCGCCATCGTCGGCACGGTCGGTTGGTTCGCACCGGAACTAATCGGCACGGGTACCGACATTTCGCAACGCGTGCTCGCTGGCATGGCCTTTGCCGGCGGGTTGCCGTTCGTTTTTGCGATACGGTTCTTTCTGGGTCCGGCATGCTATGCCGCGCGCACGCCGGGAGGATTATTCGCGCCGTTATTGGTGCTTGGCGCCTTGATCGGATTTGCGCTGGGCAACTTGTGCCAGCAAGCTCTCCCTGCGCTCGCAATCGAGCCACAGGCATTCGCGGTCGTTGGCATGGCGGCATTTTTCACCGGTGTGGTGCGCACGCCGGTCACGGGCATCGTCCTTGTGATCGAGATGACCGCGGCATTTACAACGTTGTTGCCGATGCTGGTCGCCTGCTTCATGGCGATGCTGACGGCCAGTCTGCTCAACAATCCTCCGATTTACGTTTCGCTTGGCGAGCGTCTCGCCGCCGAACTCAAACGGGCGCAAAAGCAAACCGCTTGAGCCGGGTTCCTTGGTCGTGCCGTCTCGTCCGCGCCAACGCTGAAAGAAGTTAGGCGGTCAACTGTTCTCCGCTCATCCAATCCGCGTTTATCATGCGCGCGCCTTGTTCGTGGTCGCCGGACCCGGCGCCGGCTCCACGCTTGCCGATGCGAAGAAACCCGGCATCGATCATCAGCGCCAGCAGGGGCCCGCGCGGCGCGATGGCGGCGTTAGTCTTGGTTCGAATGTCATGCACAAATGCCCCGGGCGATGTCCGCGCCCCTCAGCCGCTCGTCCCCGCGGAAGCGGGGACTCAGCGATGCGCGTTCGGATGCTCACGATAAGAACTGGATGCCCGCTTGCGCGGGAATGAGCGGAGCATGTGGCGTCTGCCGGCCATGGATCACACCGGCCGCGTCGCCTGCTCCAGCCACTTCCGCGTCTCGCCATCGACCAGCGGCCCGATCACCTCCTGGACGCGCGCGTGATAGCTGTCGAGCCAGTGGCGCTCTTTCGCCGTCAGCATGCGGCTGTCGATCAGCGTGCGGTCGATCGGCGCCAGCGTCAGCGTCTCGAAGGCGTTGAGCGGCTTCTCGGCGCCGTCCGGCTCGGGCGCGGCGATCACCAGCACCAGGTTCTCGGTACGGATGCCGTAGGCCGCGGTCTTGTAATAGCCCGGCTCGTTGGAGAGGATCATGCCGCGGCGCAACGGCACATGGCCGAGCTTTGAAATGCGCGCCGGTCCCTCGTGCACCGACAGATAGCTGCCGACGCCGTGGCCGGTGCCGTGGTCGAAATCGAGCCCGGCCTGCCACAACGCAACGCGCGCCAGCGGATCGAGCTGAGCGCCGCTGACGCCTTCGGGAAATTCGGCGGTGGCAATCGCGATATGGCCCTTGAGCACGCGGGTGAAGCGGTTGCGCATCTCCTCGCTCGGCGCGCCAACGGCCATCGTGCGGGTGACGTCGGTGGTTCCATCCTCGTACTGCGCGCCGGAATCGAGCAGGAACAGTTCGTTCATGCCGATCTTGCGGTTCGACGCGCGGGTGACGCGGTAATGGACGATGGCGCCGTTCGGCCCGGCGCCTGCGATGGTGGGAAACGACACGTCCTTGAGCAGACCCGTCTCGCGGCGGAAGCTTTCGAGCGCTTCCACCGCGTCGATCTCGGTGATCTGGCCGGTGGGCGCCTCGCGCGCGAACCAGGCCAGAAAGCGCGTCAGCGCGGCGCCGTCGCGTTTGTGCGCCTCGCGCGAGCCGGCGATCTCGGCGTGGTTCTTCACCGCCTTCATCAGCGTGATGGGATCGGCGGCGCGCAGCGGCTCGCCGCCGTGCTCCGACACCAGCCGCGTCAGCGCGTCGGCCGCGGTGGCCTGGTCGAGCCGCACGGTCTTGCCGTCGAGCTGCGCCAGATCGCGCGCGAGATCGTTGTCGCCGCGCACATCGGCAATGTCGGTCAGCGCCGCGCGCACCGCCTTGTCGAGCTTGGCGGCATCGACATAAAGCGCCGGCTTACCCTCGCGCGGCACGGTGGCGAAGGCGAGCGCGAGCGGCGTGTGCGCGATGTCGCTGCCGCGGATGTTGAAGGCCCAGGCGACGTTCTGCGGGTCCGACACCACCAGCACATCGGCACGCGCCTTGGCGACTTCGGCCTGGATGCGGCGGATCTTGTCGGCGGCGCTCTCACCGGCGAACCTGATGTCGTGCAGCTTGACCGGCGCGGAGGGCGGCGGCGGCCGCTCGCGCCACAGCGCGTCGATCGGATTGTCGGCAACCGCCACCAGTTCGGCACCAACCGTGGCGCAGGCTTTGCGCAGACGCTCGGCGCCTTCGGTGGTGTGCAGCCAAGGGTCATAGCCGAGCTTGGCGCCTTCGCTCAGGTTTGCTTCCAGCCATTGGTCGGGCGGGCTTTCCACCAGATGCTCGATGGAGAAACTCGCGCGGTCGACCTGGGCGTCCGCCTGCACCGTGTAGCGGCCGTCGACGAACAGCGCGGCCCGCTCGGCCAGCACGATGGCGGCGCCGGCCGAGCCGGTGAAGCCGGTGAGCCAAGCCAGCCGTTCATGACCGGGGGGCAGGTATTCGTTCTGCTGGCGGTCGGCGCGCGGCACGACGAAACCGTCGAGCCCGCGGCGCGCGAGTTCCGCGCGCAGGGCCGCGAGGCGGGCAGGGCTTTCCGCTCGCTCGCTGGCGTCATCGAAAGTCTGGAAATGGGCTTCGAACATGGGGCTGCACTCTAACCCGCCGCCCGCGCGTGGCAACGCAGGCATGCGGCGGACTTGGGGCTGGATCGCCGGAAATGCGGTCTGGCAAAGCCCGGAATTTTGCTGCGCACCGGGCTGGCGTTCCGCAACAAAATACCGCCGCGAATCGCTTTTGTGCAACGCAATAACATCAGCACGGAACAGCGCCCATACTTACCCGGATCTTAATCGATTCATGCCGGAAATAGGGCCCTTCCATGCGGCGTCATGGGTTCTTCGCGCTTGCAACATAATCTATGTGCACTGCAGCAGTCAGGGCGATGGGCCAGGGTCGTCCGCTGACGCTTTGAAGGCGAGAAGGAGAATTTCCGATGAGTGCCGTCACCTATGGCCACGGCCGCGTTTCTGTCGCGGGGGAGAACACCACGGCCGGCGCGTCGCGTCAGGGCTGGCTCGCCCGTATCATGGATCGACTCGTGCAGGTGCGCATGCAGCAGGCGGCCCGCGAGGTCGAACTGCATCTCGGCTATCTGCCCTACAGCCTGGAAGATCAGCGCAACCGCTTGGTCAAGAACGGCCGCAAGGGCATGCCGTCCGGCGGCTGAGTACGCCGCCGCTGACGGGAGCCGCCCCGGAGATCCCCGCCCGGGGCGGTTTCCTGCTCACCGGGCATATCGCCGGCGAAGTTGATGATCTGATCGTTGGCGGTGTTGGCGACGAAGAGCGCATTGCCGGCCTTGTTGAAGCCGAGACCGTTGGCACCGAACGGCGGCACCCCGTTCGGGACCAACAGCGGATCGGTGACCCACGGGACGCCGGCGCCGCCGCCCGCGCCGGTCTTCCAGATGATGCCTTGGAAGGAGTCGGAGACGTAGACGTTGCCGGCAGCATCGAAAGTCAACGCATTGAGACCGGCGCTGCCGGTAACCGTCATGAAGACGCTGGCGGCCCCCGTCATCGGATCGACGGCATAGACTTTCGAGCCGCCACTATCGAGGACCAGCAGATTGTTGGTCGTGGGATGAAACGCGAGGCCGAGCAGATTCGCTGAGGAGCCGGCGACGCTCAGTGTGCGCAGCAGTTTGCCCTGGTGATTATAGACGTAGATTTTGCCGGGGCCGGCGACAGCGCCGGCCGCGTTGTAGCCGTAGGTCGTCACGTAAATATTGTTGTCGGGACCGATGGTGATGCCCTCCGGGCCGCTCGCTCCTGCCGGCAGCACGGCGAACAGGTTGGCGCCTTGACCGGTAATGCCGTCGCCGGCACGCGCCGGCGCGTTGAAGGTGAAAAGCAACAAGCTTGCACAAGCCAACGTGAATATCCGCACGTGCGATCGCGCGTGTGTCATTGCCCTCTCCTGTTTTTTGACTTCCTCCCTGAACTTAAGTGGCCAAATCTAGAGCGAGAGGGTGCGAAAGCAATTTCGGTCGCAGGCGCAACGGCTTTCGTTTGCGTGCATCTATCTAGCTGCGGCGGAGGACGAGCGTGGCCCAGCCCTCGAGCAAAACATGACGCTCGGTCATGAAGCCCTGCGCGCGGTAGGTCGCCTGCGCGGCGTTGGCGTGCGCCGGCAGCAGGCCGGAGAGCACCACGCGGGTATGCGGCGCCGTCAGCCGGCGGATCGGCACCGCCAGCCGCAACAGCGGGCCGAGCAGGATGTTGGCGAAGATGAGATCGTAGGGCGCGTGTCGCGCGACGGCGCGGCTGCGCGTGCCGACCGCGTGGACGGCGGTGATGTATGACGCGACACCGTTGCGCCGGGCATTGTCGCGCGCCGCTTCGACCGCGCGCGGGTCGATGTCGCTTGCGATCACCGGGCAGCGCAGGCGTTTCGCCGCCGCGATCGCCAGCACGCCGGAGCCGGTGCCGAGGTCGAGCACGCGGCCAAACCGCCGCCGTTTCGCCAGGTCGTCCAGCGCCAGCAGGCAGCCGCGCGTGGTGCCGTGGTGGCCGGTGCCGAAGGCAAGCGCGGCTTCGATCTCGATGCCCAGCGCATTCACCGGCACGCGCGCGCGGTCGTGCGCACCGTGCACCAGGAAGCGGCCGGCGCGCACCGGCGTCAGACCGGCGAGGCTCTGCGCCACCCAGTCGGTCTCGGCGAGCGGTTCGAAGGTCAGCGCGGCCGCCGCCTTGTCGTCCGCCGCCAGCGCGACCAGCGCGCGTACCGCGGCCTCGTCGGGTGGCTCACGGAAATGCACCGCCACCTGCCATTGGCCGCCATCGTCCTCGAAGGCGGCGCTGGCGGTGTCGTCGGGGTCGAGCGTCTCGTCGAGCGCCGTCGCCAGCGCGCGGGCGGTGGTCTGATCGCAGGCGAGGCGGGCAACGACGGTGGGCGGCATGGCGGATTCTTAGCCTGCGCCATGACGCTTGTCGCGCGGGTTGGTAAGTCGTGCCGCGCCGGCTATAGAACCCGCCATGATGGAGCCGCCGACCTCAGCCGACCAGGACGCCCTCGCGCTTGCCCGCCGCAACGGCTGGCCGGAGGACCTGCGCGTCCTGATCGCCCGCTATCCGCGCGAGCAGTGGGCGGGCCACGGGAATCTGGGCGAGATGGCGCAATTTTGGTTGTCGCGCCACGACATGTTCCGCGAACTCAGCAGCAGCAGCAGCAGCATCGCCGACCGCTTCCGCGCCGGCGAGCTGACGCCGGCCGAATTCCCGCGGCTGTTCGTGCCGCGGCTGCAATTCCTGCTGCAGCAGCTCGACCTCCACCACCAGATCGAGGACCACCATCATTTCCCGCTGCTGCGGGCGGCCGACGACCGGCTGGCGCGCGGCTTCGACGTGCTGGAGGCCGACCACCACGTTATCCACGCCGACATGGCGGCGACGGCGGACGCGGCCAACGCGCTGCTGCGCGCGTTGCAGGGCGATGCCGACACCTTGCGCCGGCGCGGCGACGACTACGCCGCGGCGAGCGGGGCCCTGCTCAAGGGGCTGGTGCGGCACCTCGACGACGAGGAAGACCTGATCGTGCCGCTGATCATCGAGCGCGGCGAGGACGCGCTCGGGCTCAGGCATTTCTGAGAAATTCAGCGCCCGAACAGGAACGGGAACAGCCCGCGGTCCTCGTCGTCACGGCGCTCGGGGACATAGGCCGGCGGCGGCGGCGGGGGCTGGTCGCGGTAGTAATAGCGCCCGTTGCCGTCGTAATAGGCCTGGTCGTTATTCCACTGGCGCTGGTAGCGGCGCGGCGCCGCCCGGGCGTCCCGACGCGCGCCCGTCTGCGGCGCGCCATGCGCCACCACCGGCGCGGCGGTGGGGATGCGGCCGGTCAGCACCACCCTGGTGTTGGCCATCTTCTCCTGCTTCACCAGCTTCCACAGCATGGCGGCGTGCTTGACCGACAGCCGCACGCAGCCGTGCGAGGCCGGCCGGCCGATGCTGGTGTGGTTGGTGCCGTGGATGGCGTGGCCCTTCATGGTGAAGAAGATCGAATAGGGCATGGGCGCGTCGTCCCACTCGCGGCTGAAGTGGTCCTTATCCATGCGGAAGGGCTTGTAGTCGCCGCTCGGCGTGTCGTAGCGCGCAACGCCCGTCGACACCGGCCAGCGGTAAAGGAAGCGGCCGTCCTCGGAGACGGTCATCTGCTGCGTCGACTTGTCGACCTGGATGAGCAGCGACGCCGCCGCCGGTGCTGCGACGAGCGGCAACGCGAAAACGGCGGCCGCGAGCGGCGCGATAAGGCGGCTGATACGCATGACGGACTCCCAAATGCCTCCCGAGCCCCCGCATACTAACACGCGGGCAGGCGGATTGTTGCTTATCACATTGATTTCATTTGCGGCATTCCCGGCGCAGGGTTGCCCGCCAGGTAACGTTAAGGCCGGTCTTTTGCGCGGCCGGCGGCATCGCCATATGTGTGGCGGTCAGCCAAATCGCAATAAGCATAAAGCGCAATAAGCATTATGACAGAGCCGCTCGTCGTCACCATTCCGCACCGCCTCGGCAAGGCGGAGGCGATCGCCCGCATCAAGGGCGGCATGGGGCGCGCCAAGAAGCGAATTCAACCGCCTGCTGACGCTGGAAGAGGAGCGCTGGGAGGGCGACCGCCTCTACCTGCGCATTCTCGCGCTCGGCCAGCGCGCGCATGGCTTCATCGACGTAAGCGAGGCCGCCGTGCGGCTGGAGGTGACGCTGCCCTGGCTGCTCGCGCGCTTCGCGCACGCCGTGCAGCGCGTGGTGGGGCAAAAGGGGCGGGCGTTGTTGGAGAAGAAGTGAATTTCTTTCACCTCTCCCCGCTTGCGGGGAGAGGTCGACCCGCCCAAGGGGTCCGCGCAAAGCGCGGCCCGATGGAAAATTCCGCGTCAGCGAAGGCGGGTCGGGTGAGGGGGCTTGGCCGCGATTCTGAGCGTTTCTGAAACGCCCCCTCACCCGGCTCGCATTTCGCGGTGCTCAATGCTCGCCACCCTCTCCCCGCAAGCGGGGAGAGGTGAAGCATGGCGAAGCTCTCATTCCCGAACGTCAAACGCTCGCGCCGCTCAGCGGCGATGCTTCGCCGGCGCCAAGGCCTGCATGACGTCGTGTGGACGGCGGCCGCCGATCACCTGGGCGATGCAGCGGCGGTCGGGCTCGCAACTGACGATGCAATCGGTGCCGGGCCCGCCGCGACAGTCGGTGCCGCAGCCGTATCGTTTCGGGCCTTGTGAAAATTTGCCGCCGATCTGGTCGCAGGTGGCCTTGAGCGCCGCGGCGGTCTCTTTCGGCAGATGAATGTCTCTCGCCAAAGACGGAGCGCTGATGGCGAGAGTCCCGCTCAAGATCAGCAGGGCGGTGAGATGTCGCAAGATGATTTCCCCCGGAATGCGTCCCCCCGAGGGAATTATAGGCACTCAGGCTCGCGATCATACCCGGGGTGCGGGTGGCTGACGGCGCGCGCTGTCTTGCGGCTTTCCCCGGATGCGGCGCAGCACGAAGTGGTGCGCCGCTGATCCGGGGTCCCGCTTCAGGTGAACCGGGGTCCCGGGTTTGCAGCGCACCGTTTCACACTGCGCTGCGCCCGGGACACGAGAGGCCTCAATTCTCCACTTCGAACACCCAATACATCCGCCCGCGCGCCGCGCGAGATCTTCGGTGTGCTGCTGCGCCGCCATGGCGAGATCGGCGCTGTATTGCAGCGGCGGCCGATGGTGGGCGCGGCGATAGGCGTTGAGGGAGAGGGCGTGGGCGGGGGTGGCGAGGAGGAGGGCGAAGGCGGCAACCCATGCCGTTGCAGTTGAGGGCACTTTATCGACCGCATGGAGGGCTTGCGGCTTGTATTCATGTATGCTACAAGAATACATGGGCTACAGTCCGATTGAGAGACGTCTGGATTTAGGAGTTGTGCGGCGCGCCCGTCGAGCGGCCGTGAGCGTTTGTTATCTCGATGAAGCTACTCTGCATTTGGATAGATATCTTTCGCTCAATCACGTTTCACCGAACGATTCTTGTGACGTTCCAATTCGCCTGCCAGATTTTTGTGTGGATTATCTCATAAGTTCGCCCGGTGCGGTAAATACGGGCGACCGGCAATTCAATACGAGCAAAGATTGTTCTATCTACCACGGAGTGAGTTTGGGTTTTGGAGGTTGGCTGTACTCCTCTGAACTTCAAAATACATTTTTGCCTGGAAATTTGATTCGCCCGATTGGAATTGTTCGAGACGAATTAAAAATCGAAAATCAGAGACAGTTCTGGAGCTTTTTCCGAGAATTAAATAAGGGCAGCGTATTTGGCGTCTCTCACGAGATGGCCAACGTTTCTTTGAGCCCATTACTCTTTGAAAATCTATCTCATTGGGCCGATCTTGATCAGGCTTTTTACATTTCCGCCAACGATCTAAATTCATTGTGGCAAGAAGCTACTGAGTCATGTCGTGATGGTTTTGCATCGATATATGGGTTCGTATCCGCGCTTCGTTCGGCCCTCATCAAGAGGGTCGATCGGCTTGCGCGAGTTCGCATTCGTATTCGGCGTGGTTCCCGCCGAGTAGGCTTTGGCAAATGCCCTAGTACGCATACTTGGGTACTGAGCTTTTCGCTCCATACGGGGAGTTCTCCGCCTGAGAAAGGTGAAGCGATCTGTTTCATCTTTGCTCAACTGGAGGACTCACATGCTGCAGTTCGGAGATGCGAAGACCCGCGACGTATACGTCGTCGGGTCAGCAAGGAACGTGCCCGACCACGTCGCGACGAAAGCTGCGCGTCAGCTGGATATTCTTGCTGCCGCGAGCAATCTCGAAGAGGCGCGGTTCGCAGGTCGTGGACGAATCGCAAAACTGCCCCGTTCAAGGCCGCCTAGGTATTACCTTCACGTAGTTGGTAAGTGGTGGATTGGCTTTGAATGGCGTCAGGGGGATGCAATCGACGTTAAGCTCGAGCAGCGGTAGGAGGCACATGAAATCGGATGGAGTTATGGCGCGACGCCCAACGTCGCCGGGGGACGTCTTGCATAATGAGTTTCTCAGGGAGCATGGCATTACTCAAGATGAGTTTGCTAAGGCGACAGGTTTGACTCGTTTGACTGTAAATCAAATTATAAATGGGAAGCGATCCATTACACCAGCAACTGCGCTGCGATTAGGAAAGGCGACTGGAACCGATCCTGGATTCTGGCTCAGGCTTCAATGGAATATTGATTTGTACGACGCGCGCTTGGATCTTGGTGACGAGTTGAAGAAAATAAAGACTGTTATCAGGGCGCCGAATAAAAAAGATATTTTCCTCCCTTTGGCGGAAGAACAATCGAGATCTAGGCCTTCTAACTAGCTCTCCACTCGGTGGAGATTTTAATGGCAATAATAAATGATATTCAGCTAACGCAGGCTGTTACTCAAGCCACGCGCTTGATGCAAGATATACAAGCGTATTGCGGAAAGACATTACGTGACGATTCTAAATTTGCTTTCCCGTGGGGCGTGATCGGCACGGCAGAGCAATATCGTCAAATATGCCCCGGCTATTTGGATGAGCGGCAACAGTCGAGTTGTGCATACGGATTTATGCATCTCGATGTTGTTTGGTGGTATTGGCGCGCACCAGTTTGACTGGAATAGCAAGGGAGATGGTAATTAAATCGGCCATCATAACGCTTGCTTCAATTATGGAGGCGCTACTTGAGATATCGGCCCACGGAATATTCGCCGGGATCAAAGGCGTGAAGCCTCGCCTAAGACGCGCGTGTGAAAATAAATGGATTTCAGAGAAGGAGCGGGAGACTCTTAATCGGCTATGGGATCATCGAAATAATGTTCATATTCGTCTTTTGGATACCCATGAGTTTAACAAATATCGGATTGAGCATTATGATGAGCCTCGCGAGGCTCTTAATACATTAATGTCGAGATTGAAACTCTGGTATGAGCGTCGCTCTGGCGGAAAGTCCGCGCCTCAGTAGCGCCTCACACCCTCTCCACAAAACTATCCACCACCCGTTCCGCCTTGTCGAAGCGGATGGTGAGCTTGTTGCCGTCACGAGTTAGCTATGAGAGTTTATCCCATCCTGGGTAACTGCTCGGGGGAGGCAGAAACTCGCGATATATCTCCGCGACACCGAAGCTCGTCACGTCGACCTTTTCGCTTGGAAATTTGTGCTTGAACTGATCCTGCAACTCTCTGCCATGTGACGCTAAGTCGTCAGCAATCGTTTTGCTAAAGAACAAACAGTCGTCGATATAACGTGAAAGCGCATTAATCGCGCTCCCATATCGATCGTCAATATTGCCCTGAGCATCGGGAAGTCCAAAGTAGAATTGAGCCAACTTCTGATCATTGTGTGGCCGTGAAGTCCTAATCTCCTCGATGAGCGCATTACGATCGGCAATCGCAGTGTTGAAGTGATTGATTGCTTGCACCAATGTAGGAACAAGAATGGCGACCCCCGAATTTGCGTTAATTTTTTCGAATGCGATCATCTGAAGTGCCTCAAACGTCTCGTTTGGAATCGAAATTGAAGGGACGGTCTGGAAATCAGCTGTGTATTCAAAAATGCCGTGCGGCGCTGCTGAATTGGTTCTTAGCTGGGTTAACTCTGGCCTGCACCCGGTTCCGAAGACACCAAGTTAGGTGTTTTAATGGAACGGGAGGTGGGTCATGGAGCGTCGGAAGTTTACACGGGAGTTCAAGCTTGAAGCTGTGCGCCTGATTAGGGATCGGGGCGTATCGTATGCGCAGGCCTCGACGGACTTGGGCGTGCATGTGTCACAGCTGCGGGACTGGGTGAAGAAGTTCGCGGAGGATCCGCAGCATTCGTTCCCCGGCCACGGGCAGATGAAGCCGGAGCAGCTTGAGATCGCGCAGCTCAAGCGCGAGGTCATCAAGCTCAAGGCTGAGCGCGACATCCTAAAAAAAGCCGCGGCCTACTTCGCGAAGGAATCGACGTGAAGTTCTCCTTCATCGCGAAGCACCGGGGGATCTGGCCGGCGGATTGGATATGCGGGGCGCTCGGGGTCTCGCGTGGCGGGTTCTATGCATGGCTCAAGCGCTCGCCCAGCGAGCGCAGCCGAACCGATGAGGCGCTGTCGATCAAGGTGCGGGCGAGCTTCATCGGTAGCGACCGGACCTATGGGGCCAGGCGCGTGTGGCACGACCTGCTGGCGGAAGGCATGAGCTGCGGCTTGCACCGGATCGAGCGATTGATGCGTCAGCATGGGCTTAAAGCACGCCCGCGCCGGCGCCGGCTGCCGCCCGACCTGGGTGAGCGGCAGGCCGCCACTGTGGCTCCGAACGTGCTCGACCGCGCCTTCGTAGCCCCCGCGCCCAACCGTCGCTGGATCGCAGACTTCACGTACATCTGGACGGCGGAGGGCTGGCTCTACGTCGCAGCGGTCGTCGATCTCTTCTCACGCCGTGTCGTCGGCTGGTCGATGAGCGCGGGGATGACCGCGCAGCTTGTAACGGACGCGCTGGTGATGGCGATCTGGCGCCGTGGCAAGCCCAACGCTCTGGTGCACCACTCAGACCGCGGCAGTCAGTACAGCAGCGAGCAGTTCCAGCGGCTGATGGCCGACCACGGCGTCGTCTGCTCGATGAGCCGCTCCGGCAACGTGTGGGACAATGCGGCGATGGAGAGCTTCTTCTCGTCGCTGAAGACTGAGCGCACGGCGGCTAAGACGTACAGAAGCCGAGATGAGGCGAAGGCTGATGTGTTCGACTACATCGAGCGCTTCTATAATGCGAAGCGGCGGCACTCGACGATCGGCTATCTAAGCCCTATGGAGTTCGAGCGCAGGGCCGGATTAGCTTAAGTCGGTGTCATCCAAACCGGGTGCAGGCCACTCAGCCTTTTTTCCGTCGTAAGTCTCTTTTAGCGATTTAATGTGTTGTTTCTTGAGTACGAGGCATTACATATCATTCCGGCAAGTCTAACACCCGAATTGGTGCTTCGAATTTCATTTAAGAGTTCATCGTGGACCTTGCTGCGCATCGCAATTTTTTGAGCCGCGTATGCGCCAGCCCAAGCGCCCGCTCCGGCTCCAATAAGTGATGTTAGGAAAGTTGAATTGAGGAATGGCGCAATGGATTCGTGCCAAAGCCGCATCCAAATTGCCTCCCAAGGTCCCATGGCCTCCTCACACCCTCTCCACAATACTATCCACCACGCGCTTTTCGCCCGCCTTGTCGAAGCGGATGGGGAGCTTGGTTAGCCGTCGACCGCGGTGACGTTGCCGTTGCCGAAGTTCTGCTGGAAGACGCGCTCGCCGACGCCGAACAGGCTCTCGGCGCCGGTGGATTTGGCGACCGGCTCGCCTTCGATGGTGAGCCGCGCAGGGCGCGGCTTACCGCCACCAGCCCCATGATGGGGGTGGAGCATAGTTGTCACGCCAGCGCGTATTGCCGGCTTGCGAGCCCCAACCGCGCCCGAAGAAGAAGCCGTCATTGCCCCAGCCGTTGTCGTCGCGTCCGTCGCGATTCGAAACGTAGGCAGCGGGCGGCGTGACCTTGCGCGTGATGAAGCCGCCCTGTGGCTGATTGCTCAGCACCGCGACGAATTCGGTGCGGTAGTTGGTTTCCTTGCTCAGCGGCTCGTCCGAGACGATGATCGAGGATCGCGGCACCGCCGTCGGCGCAACGCGCGCGAGCACGTCCTGCGGGATGGTGATGCGGTCGAGCGCGTCCTTGGCGTTGTCGCCCGCGTCGATGGTGACCACGCTCCAGCGCAAGCCGCCGCCCTCGCGCGCCATCGCCGTGAAGATATGCGTGCCGATCGGCCGGTCGGGATCGCGGATGGCGATCGGGACCTCGATCGAGGAGTCGAACACCTCGCCGCCGTCCGGCCACGGCTTGTGTGTGTTGCGCCGCACGTAGAGCTTGCCTTTGGCGCGGCTGATGTAGATCGAGACCGGCTCGAGCGCGAGCTTGGCCTCGGTCGCCGCCTTCACGGCCGCGGCCTTCTTGGTTTCGGCCGCCTTGAGGGCGTCCTTGGCCGCGGCGACCGCGTCGCGTATTTTCGCCGCGCCGGCTTTTGCCGCGTCGAGCTTGGTCGCCAGCTCCGCGGCCTTGGCGGCGGCCTTCTGCCGGCGCTCCTCGGCCTTCGCCTTGGCCGGGTCGGACTTCGCGCGCGCCAGCGCCCGCTCGGCGGAGACGAGCGCCAAGTCGGCGTGCCGCTTGAGCCGCTCCAACTTGCGCAGCGACGCCGGCAGCGCTTTCGCCGCGCGCGCCGCGGCCACGGCGGCTTTCTTTGCCGCGGCGGCCGCCTTGACGGCGCTGGCGGACTCGGCGGCAAGCCTGTCGGCGCGCGCCGGCGCGGCGGCAATCGCCGCAGCGTCCGGCTTCAGCAGCTTCGGGTGGGAGAACGGCAGCGGGGCCGCGTCGTTCGGCGCGATGATCACCCGCATGCCGATCTCGGTCTTATTGAACAGGGTCTCGGCGAAGCCGTAGGGCATGCGCACGCAGCCGTGCGAGGCCGCATAGCCGGGCAGCGGCCCGCCGTGCAGCGCGATGCCGTTCCAGGTGATGCGCTGCATGTTCGGCATCCAGGCATCGTCATACATGGTCGAGTGGTGGTCCTTGTCCTTCTCGATGAGGGCGAAGACGCCGGCCGGCGTCTCGCGCCCCTTGATGCCGGTCGACACCGGCGCGCGATAGATCCAGCCGTCGGCGTCGTAGAAGGTGACCTTCTGCGCGCTGATCGACACGATCGCCATGATCGGCTCGCCGGCCGCGCGAGGCGCCGTCTGCGCCTTGATTTGTGCGTGGTGGTGCCGTTTGGCGGCGTCGGCGGGCAATGCCGCCAGCGCGGCCATCCCCGCGAGCGCCACCAGGGCGAAGGGCCGGAGGCCGCGGATCGCCGGGGGGGATTTTACCGTCATCAATCGATGGACCATGTCATGCCCGGTTGGATTGCGTGTGGGTGCTTTGAGGCGAATCGTAACCTCTGGATAGGCAATGCGCTACGGGGGACTATAGGCTTGTTCGGTGACGGCTGCGGCTGCGAGCGGACCCCTCTTCCTCCATAGAGAATAGAAAAGAGAGAGAGAAATGAAAAAAATTGAAGAAGAAAGTAAAAATAAAAAAAAAAAAAAAGAGAAAAAGAACTAATATATAATATATATAGAGTAAAAAATAAACGAGAGAGAAGTAAGAGAGAGAGATGTAGAGATATGGAAAAAATAAAAAAAATAAAAGAAAGAGAGTGAGATGATAGAATAGACAAGAAAAAGAGAAAAAAAAAGAAAGATATAAGAGAAGAGAAATAGAAAAGATATGTAAGGAAAATAGAGAAAAAAAGAAGTTGAGATAGATATAGTAAGAAAAAGTAAAAAGATAGAAAAAAAGATATGAAAAAAGTAAAAAAAAAAAATAAAGAAAGAGATAGAGAAAAAGAAAATAAGAATAAAGAAGAGATAAAGAAAAAGATAGATTTAAAAAAGATAGATAGAGAGATATAGAAAAAAGAAAAAAAGAGAAAAAAGAAAGAAATATAGAGCATAGAAAAATAAAGAAGAAAAATAATAAAATAATATAAGAAGAGATAAAAAGAGAAAAAGATAGAGTACTAAAAGATATATAAAGGAGATGAAATATAGGATATGAAGAGATATAGAATAAGATATTAAGAAATGTGAAAGAAAGAAAATAGATAGAAAGATAACATAGAAGAGACTGATGAAGCTCTGAGATTCTCTAAATGACTGTTGCTCGCAAACAGCAGCGAAAAATATAAGAGACACCTAGAATGTCACGCTAGATGGCTTCGCACACAGATAACCAACCAGAACGAATAATAGAGATACGCAGCTGAAAAGTGCGAATATAGTAATACTAATGAGTAATCTAGGGACGCACATACCACATGATAAATACTATAAGAGAATTTGCGCTGGCGAAAGATAGCTATGTTCATTGTAATTAATGAGATAAAAAAAAGAGCAGAGAGATATTACAAGATATAGCAAGAGCTAGCACATATATGGCTAGGGCAGACAGGCAAAAGAGACACGACAGCGAAGTTGAAATAGAGAAATCTGCGATTGATTGCTGCAAGATTAGCTAGCGACTAGAATAAAAGAAAACAGTGTTGCAAATATAATTCACGACACTAAAAGAGAAAATCGACGCGTCGCGAGCGACTATCTAGTCTAAATATTAAATAGTAAGTCAAATCTAATAGACCTCGATATATCAATCTCTAAGCGACGATCTCACCAGAAAAAATAAAAAACGAGAAAAGAGCGATAAAAAGAGAACCTAACTACTATGTCGTGAGCCGCCACCTATCGGTCAAGCGCTATAAGTAAAGACAGAAAAAAGAAGAAAAAAGAAAAGAAGAACGCAACAAAGGCCGGAACATGATAGAAGAGAAAGAGAAAGATGAGAGAAGAAAAGAAGGAAAAAGAGAGAAAGAGAGAGAAAGGGGTAAATGCCAAAAAATAGAAGAAGAAAAGATAAAAAAGGAGGAAAAAAAGAATAATACGATAGGGAGATTCCGATCTAGGAAAGAAAAAGATAAAAAGGAGAAAAAGGGAAAAAAAAAAAAAAAACTGAGAAATAAGAAGAGGTGATAGAAGGAAACGGAAAGAGAGAAAAGGAAAAAAGATAGAGAAAAAAAGAAAGAGATACGATAAGAAGAGCAGCTGAAAATGTGATGGAAGAGAAAGAGAAAGGAGAAGGCTATGAGATAGAAATGGAAGAGGCTGAGATGGAGAAAGAAGGGAGAGATATATACTATAGCGAAAGAGTAGCGGCGCGATGACGCTGTGTGTCTCGTCGAGACATGAGAAGCAAACAGCGCGCCATAGAAAGATGAGGAAGACTGTAATGACTAGGTGTAGATGTGCACGCTTAGACTAGATCAGGGAGATAGATTACCACCGATAGACGCTGCATAGTGCTACGCAGCTTTCCACTGCTAGCAGTTGAGACCATGAAATACTCCGCGCGGGCCGACACGTGCGCCAGAAACTCCACCAGCGACTATGCCATCAACGAAGAGCGCACAACTCTAGGCTATGCAGTCTAGAAAGTCTAATTTCCACGAATATCTGGCGAGCGCCGCCGGTAGCCATGAGCTAAGAGTGATCCAGTCGATAGAGGAATAAGGGTATGTCAAACGTACTTCCAGACTAGGCGAAAAAAGATGCGAAACTCACACGCGATGTAACCAGCGAAGAGGAAGGGAAGATAGACGGAGAGAGCGTCGACCAATCGACCAAAGTGCGATACCACGGGTCTAGCCGTATGCCATCAGTCGCTCCCAATGCCTTGATAGTTCGATATGTAAATCGAAAACAAACGCCGCTGGGGCCGTCGGCGAAGACACGCCAGTGATGACAGATAACGCCAGTAAGGGTAAAACACAACGCAAGCAGCGACTATAGATCGCGCCTATAGCGGTACAGATCGAGGAAATAAGAGATGTAGGTGTCGACCCAGTATTTTGGATCAAGGAGGGTGAGCGTTCTTGTGCACAAAAGATAAAATAGGGCAGGAAAGCTCGTGTATCGCCACAAGTGTGAGGTGGTCATAGAATGGCCTCAAAAGATGACATTAGTTCTCCCCTCACACCCTCTCCACATAACTATCCACCACGCGCTTTTCCCCCGCCTTGTCGAAGCGGATGGTCAGCGCTTTCCTTAGCGGGATGACCTGGATTTTTTGAGTAAAGACGGCGCTCGCGCCCTTAGCCCCGCCATGACGGCGGAGAGTTAGAGCGCGAATTCCCGCGATACGACGTCCTCAAACGAATACGGGCACGCCTCCGGAAACACCTTCTCTTCGAGCCCAGTCTCTTTCGCCGCCTGGACGCGCGCCCGGCGATAGCCGCGCGTCATGGCCTCACCGATCCGGGGCTTCAGGCCTGGATGTCGGCCAGCACGTCGTCGAGCGCGAGGCGCTGATCGCGGATCGACAGCGACCAACTGCGCGAGCGCTTCTCCGGCTGGTGGTCCCATTTCAGCATGTGCGTGAGCAGCACGCGCAGCGCGCTTTCCAGCTTGTTGAACTGTTCCCGCCCCAAGGACTAGATCTCCTCTGCGAGATTTTCGCGTCGAGCGCCTCGAAGCGGCCTTCCCGCACCAGACGGGCCTGCTCCATCAGCCAGGAATAGAAATCGCGCTCGTAGTCGGCAGCGGGCGCCTCGGGCGCAAGGCTGGTGCCGTTATCGGTGCGGTGTCGGTCATCGAAATGCACCTCCGCGCGGGAGTGTAGCAGGGATTGAGGCATTCACCTCTCCCCGCGCGCGGGGAGAGGTCGACGCGTCCGAGCGTAGCGAGGGCGCGGCGGGTGAGGGGGCATGGCCGCGAATCTCAGCGCTCAAGAGAATGCCCCTCACCCGGCTCGCGGCTAGCGCCGCTCGCCACCCTCTCCCCGCGCGCGGGGAGAGGGAAGAAGCTCACACCCGCTCCACGAAACTATCCACCACGCGTTTTTCGCCCGCCTTGTCGAAACGGATGGTCAGCTTGTTGCCGTCGACCGCGGTGACGTTGCCGTTGCCGAATTTCTGGTGGAAGACGCGCTCGCCGACATTGAACAGGCTGTCGGCGCCGGTGGACCTGGCGACCAGTTCGCCTTCGATGGTGAGCGGGCGGCGTTTTTTTGCGCCACTCCGGCCGGCTGCGCCGGCCGGCTGCCCCCTCCAAGGGGGAGGTGAAGAAGAAGAGCCAGGGGAGAGGTGGCCCGAGCCAGCCTTGCCGTCGTCGAAAATCTCCTCATCCGCCACATAGCGCGCACCAGGGCCGCCTTGGCGGCCCGTCTTGCCGTAAGGATGCCCGCTCTCGTCGAAGCCGCCTTTTCCGCGCCGCGTTTGCGCGCGCTGCCAGCCGGGCGTCGTGTAGCTGGAGCCGAACGAATTCATCTCGTCGAAACGCGATTTGGCGCCGTAGCCGGACATGCCGAAGCCGCCCCCGGCGGCCTCGGTCACCTTCACATGCTCGGGCGGCAGTTCGTCGAGAAAGCGCGAGGGCACCGTCGTGTTCCACAGGCCGTGGATGCGCCGGTTGGTGGCGAAATAGATCTTGGCCTGCTTGCGCGCGCGCGTGAGGCCGACATGGGCGAGGCGGCGCTCCTCCTCCAGCCCCGCGCGGCCCTGGTCGTCGAGCGAGCGCTGATGCGGAAACAGGCCTTCCTCCCAGCCGGGCAGGAACACGGTGTCGAATTCGAGGCCCTTGGCGGAATGCAGCGTCATGATGTTGACCGCCTGCTCGCCCTCGGCGCTGTCGCGGTCCATCACCAGCGAGATGTGCTCGAGGAAGCCTGCGAGGTTCTCGAACTCCTCCATGGAGCGCACCAGCTCCTTGAGGTTTTCAAGGCGGCCGGCGGCGTCGGCGGAGCGCTCCTTCTGCCACATCTCGGTGTAGCCGCTCTCGTCGAGCACGATTTCGGCGAGCTCGGTGTGCGGGATCTTGTCGACCATGCCGCGCCAGCGCGCGAAGCTCGCCATCAGGTCGCGCAAGGTGTTGCGCGGTTTCGGCTTCATCTCGTCGGTGGCCGAGAGCGTCGCGGCGGCTTCGGTGAGTGGCATGCGCTGCTTGCGGGCGAAGTCGTGCAGCATCTGGATGGTGGCGTCCCCCAAGCCGCGCTTGGGCTTGTTGACGATCCGCTCGAAGGCGAGGTCGTCGGCAGCTTGCGCGATCACGCGCAGGTAGGCCAGCGCGTCGCGGATTTCCATGCGCTCGTAGAAGCGCGGACCGCCGATGACGCGATAAGGCAAGCCGAGCTGGATGAAGCGGTCTTCGAATTCGCGCATCTGGAACGAGGCGCGCACCAGAAGGGCGATCTCGTCGAGCGGATGGTCTAGCCCGCGCTCGCGCGCGTCGCGCTGCATCTGCTCGATCTTCTCGCCGATGTCGCGGGCTTCTTCCTCCGAGTCCCAGGCGCCGGTGACGGTGACCTTTTCGCCCGGCACGTCCTCGGTGCGCAGCGTCTTGCCGAGCCGGCCCTCGTTGTGGGCGATGAGATGGGAGGCGGCGGCGAGAATGTGTCCGGTCGAGCGATAATTCCGCTCGAGCCGGATGACCTTGGCGCCCGGGAAGTCATGCTCGAAGCGCAGGATGTTATCGACCTCGGCCCCGCGCCAGCCGTAGATCGACTGGTCGTCATCGCCGACGCAGCAGATGTTTTTTTGACTTTGCGTGTGCCCCTGCGCGAGCGGCGTACTGGGCGGGACTCCCTCTCCCCTGGGGGGAGAGGGTTGGGGTGAGGGGGCAAGTGACTCTCGATGATCACCTTCCCCCTCACCCGGCTCGCTTCGCTCGCCACCCTCTCCCCCCAGGGGAGAGGGTAAGACGTCGCGGGGAGAGGTGAGCGCCGTGCCCGCCGCTGCACTCGGCGCCTGCGCCAGCAGCCGCAGCCACAGATACTGCGCCACGTTGGTGTCCTGGTATTCGTCCACCAGGATGAACTTGAAGCGCTGCTGGTATTGCCGCAGCACGTCGGGCTGCGCGCGGAACAGGCGGATGGTCTCCAGCAGCAGGTCGCCGAAGTCGCAGGCGTTGAGCGTCTTCAGCCGCTCCTGATAGGCGGCGTAAAGCTTCTTGCCCTTGCCGTTGGCGAAGGTGGCCGCTTCGCCGCCGGGCACCTGCTCGGGCGTGAGGCCGCGGTTCTTCCAGCCGTCGAGGATGCCGGCGAAGACGCGCGCCGGCCAGCGCTTCTCGTCGAGCTTCTCGGTTTCCAGCAGCTGCTTGATCAGGCGGATCTGGTCGTCGACGTCGAGGATGGTGAAGTTCGACTTCAGGCCGACCATCTCGGCGTGGCGGCGCAGGATCTTCACCCCGATCGAGTGGAAGGTGCCCATCCACGGCATGCCTTCCACGATCTGGCCGACCATGAGGCCGACGCGCTCCTTCATCTCGCGCGCGGCCTTGTTGGTGAAGGTGACGGCGAGGATTTCGCTCGGCCGCGCCCGGCCCAGATTGAGGATGTGGGCGATGCGGGTCGTCAGCACGCGCGTCTTGCCGGTGCCGGCGCCGGCCAGCACCAGCACCGGCCCGTCCAGCGCCTCCACCGCCTCGCGCTGCTCCGGATTGAGCTCGTCGAGATAGGGCAGCCGGCGTGCCGCCATGGCCCGCGCGGCAATCCCGCCTGCGGCTGGCTGCGGGCGCGCTTCGGCAGGTTCGGTACGCTTGGGTTCGGCCATCATCGTCCGGAGTGGGAGGGGGAGCAACGCCCCTTAAAGGGCGACTCTGTCGGCGTAAAGATGGCACTCATAAGCGGCAAATTCGAGGGGCGGAGCGCCGTCCTGGCGGCAGGTTTCCCCGCTTTTAGCCCTCAATCCGGCCGTTCGCCGCGGCGGGTGGCTGGAACTCACCCGATGCTTTCTCTAAGCTCACGCCACAAACGGCGCCGCAGGGGGAGTTATGCAGCCACTGACACCCGGTATCACCAAGGCCAATTCCGGCCTCGACGGAATTGTCTGGAACATCCTCGGCCAGACCTATGTGCCGAAGCAGTTGAGCGAGCAGTCGTTCTCCTGGCACGCCACCTTGCCGCCGACGACCTTCGTGCCGCCGCACATCCATCCGACCCAGGACGAGTTCATCTACATGCTGGAAGGCCGGATGGACGCCGTGATCGACGGCAAGGAATACGTCGCCACCGCCGGCGACCTCATCAAGTTGCCGATGAACATCCCGCACGGGCTGTTCAACAAGTCGGACCAGGCCATCAAGTGCCTGTTCTGGGTGACGCCGACGCGCAAGCTCTACGATCTGTTCTGGGCCATCCACTCCATGAAGGAGCAGAACCCGCCCGAGGTCGTCGCGCTGTCGGCGCGCTATGAGGTCAACTTCCTGCCGCCGCCGGAGTGAGCGGCTCATTCCATTCATCGCTCATTCCCGCGTAAGCGGGAATCCAGGGCCATGGACCTTGGTATTTGTTTTTCCGGGTCCCCGCTTTCGCGGGGACGAGCGGGCGGGGATTACGCCACCTTGTCCGGCCGGTTGACCTGCTCCTTGGCAAAGCCCGCCTTCGAGGCATAGCCGCGCACGATCGCCTTGCGCTCCTCGTAGGAGAGCACGTTGTCGATCTGATCGAAGCCGTCTGGCGCGCGTTCCTCGACCGCGTCGATCACGCCTTCCGGTCCGCCGGAGCGGTTCGAGTGCACGATGTGCGCCGTCATCGGCAGCCGCTCGCTCTCGTAGGCCCACAGCGCCTGACCGGGATGCTCGGCCTCGCGCAAACGGTCGGCCAGGCAACGCGCGTCGAGAATGGCTTGCGAGGCCCCGTTCGAACCGACCGGATACATCGGGTGCGCCGCGTCGCCGAGCAGCGTGACGCGGCCGTGCGACCAGCGCGGCAGCGGGTCGCGATCGCACATGGGAAACTCCCAGAACTCCGGCGTCGCCTCGATCAGCGCCTTGGCGTCGACGAAGGGAATGTGGAAGCGCTGCACGTGCGGCATCAGGTCTTCGAACTTGCCGGGACGCGACCAGTCCTCCTTGCGCGGCGGCGCGCCGGCTTCGGCGACTTTCACCAGCACCGCCCAGTTGGTGAGCGGGCGGTCGATGCGGGCGCCTTCGCCGATCGGATAGACCACGATCTTGGCGTCCATGCCGCCGGCAATCACCATCGAGCGGCCGGTGAGGAATTGCGGCCAGTCGGTCGCGCCGCGCCACAGCATCGAGCCGTTCCAGCGCGCGGGTCCTTCATTGGGATAGAGCGCGTCGCGCACCATGGAGTGGATGCCGTCGGCACCGATAAGGATATCGCCGCGTGCCGTGGCCCGATGCGCGCCGTCGCGGCCGAAGAAATACGCGGTCACGCCGGCGTCGTCCTGCGTGAAGGCGCCGAGCCGGTGGCCGGTGTGGATGCGGGATTCGCCGAGCCGGGCGCGTACGGCCTGATAGATCACCGATTGCAGACGTCCGCGATGGATCGAAAACTGCGGATACTCGAAGCCGGCGTCGGTGCCGCGCGGCTCGCGCCAGACCTCCTGGCCGTTGCGGTTCAAATAGAACAGCTCGTGGGTCCGAATGCCGACCTGATCGAGCCGCGGCAACAGGCCGAGCTCCGCCAATTCCTTGATCGCGTGCGGCAGGGTGTTGATGCCGACGCCGAGCTCACGCACCGTGTCGGACTGCTCGAAAATTTCGCAGTCCATCCCGCGCGCATGGAGCATCAGACCGGCGGTCAAGCCGCCGATACCCCCACCGATTATGATCGCCTTCATCGCAGACGCCTTACGCTACCAACAACCATCATTGTCGTGACGGACCGCCGCTTATAATGTCGCCTTGCCGCCAGAGGGGCAACTGGTGTTTCGCGGCATGGTAATCGGCCGTGGCCGGTTGACTTGAGCCCGAATTAGCCGGTCAATGAGCCAACCGGCAGGCGCCGTTTCCAGGGGGATTTCGTCATGTGGTCAGTCGTTCGTAGCCTCGTCGCGCTCGGGGCTCTTGTCGTCACGGTCAACACCGCGGCCGCGCAGGACAAGATACGCATCGGTCTTATCTATACGCTGTCGGGGCCGGCGGCCGTGCTCGGCCAACAGTCGAAAAACGCCTTCGAGCTGGCCGTCAAAAATCTCGGCGGCAAGATGGCCGGCAAGGAGGTTCAGCTGTTCGTGGCGGATGACACGCTCAACCCGGCGACCGCCATCCAGAAGGTCAAGGAACTGATCGACCGCGATCACGTCGATATCGTCGTCGGCCCGATCTTCTCCAATGTCCTGGGTGCGATCCACAAGCCGGTCATGGATGCGGGCAAGATCCTGATCAGCACCAATGCCGGCGCCTCGTCCTTCGCCGGCAAGGCCTGCAACCCCGATTTCTTCGTGACCTCGTATCAGAACGACCAGATCTTCGAGACGCTGGGCAAGGTCGCCAACGACAAGGGCTACAAGCGCGTATTCGCGATGGTGCCGAATTATCGCGCCGGCAAGGACGCGCTCGCCGGCTTCAAGCGCACCTATAAGGGCAAGATCGTTGCGGAAGAGCTCGTTCCGCTCAAGAGCCTCGACTTCCAGACCGAACTGTCCAAGCTCAGCTCGATGAAGCCCGATGCCCTGTTCACCTTCATGCCGGGCGGGTTGGGCATCAGCCTGATCAAGCAGTTCAACCAGGCGGGCCTCAAGGGCAAGGTGCCGATCCTTTCGGCTTTCACGGCGGACGAGGCGACGCTGCCGGCGCTGGGCGCCGCCGCCGACGGCATTCTGGGCGCGCTGACCTGGGCACCCAACACCGACAATCCGCAGAACAAGAAGTTCGTCGCGGATTATCTCGCCGCCTACCACGCGGTGCCGGCTTCCTATGCTATGCAGGCCTACGATGCCGCCATGCTGATCGACAGCGCGGCGCGCGCGGTCAAAGGCAACATGTCGGACACCAAGGCGGTGAGCGCAGCGCTGAAGAAGGCGGACTTCCACTCATTGCGCGGTGGCTTCAAGTTCAACGTCAACGGCTATCCGATCCAGAACTTCTATCTGACCAAAGTGGCCAAGCGCGCCGATGGCAAATACGAGACGCAGATCGTAGAAAAGGTGCTGTCGGACAACGCCAACTCGTATGCCAAGGATTGCAAGCTGCATTAACGCGGCGCGGGTCTTGGCGGCGGCCGCAACGGATCGCCCTGGTCGCCGCGCGAGCGTGACCAGGGCGGAAACGGTTTCTCGCGGCGGCGCTTTCGCCGGCGTGGCCGCGCTTAGGGCTGCGCGGCACCAAGGAAATATTCGCGGTCCTGACCCTTGCGGCCGTCGAAATAAGGGTCCTGCCAGGTATCGTCGACGTTGAGGATCCCCTGGCCGACCGGCGGCTTCTCCTTGCCTTTGCCGATGCTGCGCTCATAGGCCTGCTGCTCCAGGACGGCGCGGAATTTGTAGTGCTCGTAGACGTCGAGGATGTGCACCGCATAGGCGATCGCGAGCGCGCGGTTGCCGCGGACGATCAGCAGGTTCTCGTCGTTGGCGTAGGAGGCCTTGAAGCCGAGGTTGTGGCTGCCGGTGATGACCGTGCAGTTGTCGTCGGACAGCGGGTCGATCACCACGATCTTGTCGTGGATGATCGCCTGTCCGTATTTCAGCATCTCGTGTTCCCAGTCGCCGACGAGATCGAAGTCGCTGATCGCGGCCGCGCGCACCATCAGCACTTTCGGCGCCTTGGGGTTGACGTAGATCGCCGGCTTGGGCTGCGGCGCCTTCTTTGTCGACGCGGCCGATTTGGCCTTCGACGCGCCGACCTTGGCGGATTTCTTCACGCTCGCCTTCTTGGCCATGGCAACCGCGCGCGTCTTGCGGCGCGAACCGGTCTTCGTCTTCTTGGTGGTCTTCTTTTTCTTTTTGGCCGTTTTCGCCTTCTTGGCGGTCTTCTTCTTGGCGGCCGTGGTTTTCTTGGCGGCGCCGGTTTTCGGCTTGGCCGGCGGGTTGTCGTCCGGCAGCGCCCGGCCGTCGCTGATGGCGCCGAGCGTCAGCAGCTTGGGCTTGGCGAGCGACGCGGTGAGCGCCTGCGAAATGATGCTGTTGTCGCCGCGCACCGACGGCATGAAGGTGAGGAAGAAGATCGCCTGCTGGGCCTTGTTCATCAGGTCGAAGGCGACCGCGAGGTCGGGCGGCGTCGCGGTGCCCTTGGTGACCGCCTTGGTGTTGGGCGAGTACCAAAGTTCGAGGGAGGTCGGCTTGCCGTCGACGTCGATAGTGATCTTGTCCGGCGTCATATCGGCGGTGCGCAGGCCCTGGCCCTGCTTGTTGTTGTTCGGCGCCGACAATTCTTCCGCCGTCGGATGCGCCGAATTCGGCACCGGCAGCTTGTCGTCGCGCAGCCGCTTCCAGTAGCGGAAGTAGGCCTCGGCCGCCTTTTCGTCGTCGACGATGACGACGTTGTTGGTCTGCGTGCAGAGGCCGGTGAAGGTCCAGTTGGTGCTGCCGGCGAGCAAGGCCTTGGCCTTGCCGCTGGCGCGGTCGACCAGCACGGCGAATTTGTTGTGCCCGATGTGGGCCGAGTTGTTGAACATGCGGTCGTGGAATTCGGCCGCCTTCGCGCGCAGCAGCTTGCGTGACTCGGTGTTGGTGCCGTCATATTTCGGCTTTTCACCCGAGCCCTTCTTGGGCTTGGTGCTGCCGGCGGTGGAGAGAATGAGGTGCAGGCGCTCGCCGTTCGCCGCCAGCAGATCGACCAGCTTGGGATCGTTGAGCTCGTAGAGCGCGCAATAGAGATCGCAATTCTCCGCCTTGGCGCGGTCGAGGAAGCCGCCGATCAGCGGCAGGGCGTCGGCGGTGAGGAAGTCGCGGATGGGGTCGGCCTTGTCGGTCTTGATGTGGCCTTCGAGCTGCGTCTTGGTCGGCGCCTTGCCCTTCGCCACGTCGAGTTGCTTGCGCAGGTTCTGCGTCGACAGGATGCCGTTGGTGAAGCCGGCCGCGATCACCGTCTTGCCGCCGCTGGTGGCGACATCGGTGGTGACGTTAACGACGTCGGTGGTGGCGGCCTCGCCGCAAAAGAACAAAGGAACGGGCGTGCCTTTGTATTTGCCGGGCTGCGCCGTGGGCGAGGCGGGCACCGGACTGCGGCTCGGTCCCGGCAGGCCGACCGGCGCGATCTCGTATTTCACCGAGAAGCCGGCGGCGCGCACATTGGTGGTGTCGCGGCTGCGGCGCAGCGTGAGGTCGCGCCAGGAGAATTTCTGGATCGGCCAGACGCTGGTGTCCTGCTCCTCCCAGTCCGGATTGGATTGCGTCTTGAATGCGGCCCAGCTCGGCAGCAGGCGGCGGGCGATCTCGTTGCCGTGCGCATCGAGATGGATGCGCGTGATCATGAACCCGAGACAGTCCTTGATCTTTTCGTCGGTCCTCCACGCCAGATAGGCGACTTCGTTATTGCACCACGCCTGCGCCGACACGACCTTGGTCATTGCCAACCCCCACTGAGACAGCGAGTAGACGCTTCAACCTATCAGCGTACAGGGGCGCATGACCCGCAACAATGGGGGTGGCTCGCAAGGCGGCGTTCGTTGGATTCCTGCGCTGGGCCTAGGCCCTGTCGGGCTCGCTCAATCGCGCCGCGGCATGGCGATGCGGCGGCCGACGCCGTCCGGCACCGGCAGTTTGCCGTGCGCCGCCTTCACGCGCGCCAGCGCCTGCATCACGCTGTCGGGAAATGGCACGACCTTCCGGGCGGTCATGTCGATATGCAGCGTCATGTTCTCCGAGGTCGCCGACAGCCACCCCTCTTCGGCGTGCAGCAACTGCTCGATAAAGTGGATGCGCTTTGAATCGTAGTCGAGCAGTTGGAATGCCACCTTCACCGGATCGTTTTCCTGCAATTCGCGCAAGTAGCGCACATGCGCTTCGGCGGTGAAGGTCGAGTGCTTCGTTTCCTTGAGGTAGTCGAGCCCGATGCCGATGACTTCGTAAGCCTCGTCCACCGCGCGGTCGAACAGCACGTGGTAATAGGCCATGTTGAGATGGCCGTTGTAGTCGATCCAGGCCGGCTCGACCCGCATCACCGATGACACGAAGGGCGCGGGAAACGAAGTATTTTTGTCGGACACGATGCTTGGCCTCCTCGTCATGCCCGGCCTTGTGCCGGGCATCCACGTCTTGAGTGCGCGCGCTACCAAAGACGTGGATGGCCGGGACAAGCCCGGCCATGACGCATACATTGGTCCTGCAACATGATCATGCGCTGATCGGGTACACGGCCTTTTCGCCGCTCAACACACGCGCGACGTCGGAAGCCGCCTTGCTCTGCAATTCGTCCAGCGCCTGGATCGAATAGAACGCGGTGTGCGGCGTGATGATCACGTTGTCGCGGCCGAGCAGGGCAGAGTCCTTCGCCAGCGGCTCGACCATGACGACGTCGAGCGCGGCGCCGCCGACCTGGCCGGCATCGAGCGCGGCGATCAGCGCCGGCTCGTCGATCAGCGGGCCGCGCGCGGTGTTCACGATGTAGACGCCCTTCTTCATCTTGGCGAAGGCGTCGGCGTTGACCATGCCGCGGGTCTGCGGCGTATGCGGCGCGTGCACCGAGATGTAGTCCGAGGTCTTGAGCAACGTGTCGAGGTCGACGCTCTCGACGCCGGCCTCCTTGAAGAGATCGGCCTTGGCGTAAGGGTCGTAGGCGATCACCTTCAGACCGAACGCTTTGGCGCGCGGCGCGACCAGCCGCGGGATGTGGCCGAAACCGAGCAGGCCGAGCACGGTGCCCTGGATGCGGCGGATCGGCACCACCGCCGGCATTTCCCAGCGGCCGGCCTGTACGATTTTGTCGGAGAACGGAATCTTGCGGATCAGCGACAGCAGCAGCGCCATCGCGTGGTCCGCCACCTCGTTGATGCAGTAGTCCGGCACGTAATTGACCGCGATGCCCTTCGCCTTGCAGGCCGGCAGGTCGATATTGTCGACGCCGAGACCGAAGCGGCCGATCGCCTTGCATTTGGTGAGTTGCCCGATCAGGTCGCCGGTAAGCTTGGCATAGGTCACCAGGATGGCATCGGCGTCGCGCGCAACTTCGAGAATGTCCTCGGCGCTCGTACTTTTCGCCATGCGAATAGTCGGGTTAAGTCGTGCCAGCGCCGCCTTGGCGGGATCGAGCGTCGGGAAAATATTTTCGGTGAAGGCAATGACAGGGCCGGCCATTCTCAAACTCCCAAGGCGTTTCTTGCTGATTGGCGGCGAACCTACGCCAGGGGGCCGGTGCCCGTCTACTTTCGAGCGCCGGAATGCCCACATTGTCAGGATACGCAAAGGCGGTAGCCCATATCGCGGGGCAGGGCATTTTCGATGGTGAAGCTTCCCGATATCGGCGGCGTGCTCGCGGACCTCGCGGACGCCGCCAACCTGACCGAGCTGGCCAAGGGGTCGACCGTCTGGCTGGCGGTGACGGGCTTGAGCCGCGCCGGCAAGACCGTGTTCATCACCAGCCTGGTGCACAACCTTCTCAGCGCGCTGCACAACCCGAACCGGATGCCGCTCTTGAACGTGGTCGGCGAGGGCCGGCTGCGGGCGGCCAAGCTGCAAGGCGTCAAGGCCGGCCTGCTGCCGCGCTTTCCCTATCGCGCCAACATCGAGCAGATGGCCGACTTGCCGGCGCATTGGCCGGATCGCACCGCCGACATCAGCGAGATCGGGATCGACATTCACTTCGAGCCGGCGGGCTTGAGCGGGGCGTTATTGACCAAGTTCGGCGGGCCGACCGCGACGCTCAAGCTCAACATCGTCGACTATCCGGGCGAGTGGTTGCTCGACCTGCCGCTGTTGTCGCAGAGCTATGCCGAGTGGTCGCGCGCGAGCGTCGCGCTGTGGCGACAGGGGATGCGGGCGGACATCGGCCACGCGTTTCTGACTTTCATTGCCGATCATCCGCCGCATGAGGCGGGCGACGAGAATACCGCGCGGCAGGCGCACGATCTTTATCGCGCGATGCTGATGACCGCGCGCGACCGCCACGGCCTGACGTGTCTGCAGCCCGGCCGTTTCCTCTGTCCGGGATCGCTCGGCGACGTGCCTTACCTCTGGTTTGCGCCGCTCGACGTGGCGGAGAACGGGGAGCGCATTCGCGCCGGTTCGCTCGCCGCGCTGATGCAGCAACGCTTCGATATCTACAAGCGCGAAGTCGTCGAGCGCTTCTACAAGGACTACTTCCGCAATTATGCGCGGCAGATCGTGCTGGTCGATGTGCTGGGTGCGCTGTTGGCCGGGCGCGAGGCGTTCGAGGATACCCAGCTTGCCATCGGCGCCATCCTCGAGAGCTTCCGTTACGGCCAGCGCACCATCCTGTCGCGCCTGCTCGGCAGCGCGCGAGTCGAGAAGCTTCTGTTCGCCGCCACCAAGGCCGATCATATTCCGGACATGCAGCGCGAGCACCTGAGCATGCTCCTGCGCAACATGGCGGCGTTGCCGGCGCTGGAGGCGCGCGGCCGCAATGCCGATATCGACGTCACCACCATTGCTTCGGTGGCTTCAACCATCCAGGGCACGCAGGAGATCGACGGCAAGCGCGTCCAGGTCGTCATCGGCCGCGAAGTGGGCAGTCCGAAACAGGCGAAATTCTTTGCCGGCCAGGTGCCGATCCGGCCGCCGCGGCCGAGTGAATGGGCCACGCCCTTTCTCAACATCCCGGTATTCGAGCCGCCGGCCATCGACCCTGCACCGGTCGACGGCATTCCCCATATCAATCTCGATGTGGCGCTCGAATTCCTGATCGGAGACAAGCTGCGATGAGCCCACCCATTGAGGAGAGACTGGGCCCGCGCGTCATCGAGGAGGATGCGCCGGCCGACAAGCAAAGAGACTTCGCGGCCGGTCCGGCGGTATTCGCGACCGAGGTGACGGAGCGTGTGGTGCCGGCCGAGCGCGCGATGGTGCCGCGTGCGACGCCCGTGACGGTGCGCCGCCGCGACCGTTGGATCCGCATGGGGCTGTGGGGCGTGGGGCTCGCGCTGGCAGGCTGGCTTTGCCTCGACAGCTACGTATGGGTCGCCGACGCCTTCGCGCGCAGCAACACGTTCGGCTATCTCGCCTCGGCGGTGGTGGCGGCGGGTGTCGGCGGCGCGGCGCTGGTCATCGGCCGCGAGTTGAAGAGCTTCTTTGCGCTCAGAAGCGTCGAGCACAACCAGGAGCGATTGGAGAAAGCGGGGACGCAGCTCGGCTCAGCCGAGATGCGCGAGGCAATCCGGCTGGTGCTTGCGTCCGTGCCCAAGGATCGTGAAAGCGAAGCGGCGATCGAAGCCTATCAGCGGCAGGCGCAGGCCCACCACAGCCCGCAACAGCAGATCGAACTGCTCTCGCGCACGGTGATGCGCCCGCTCGACGCCCGCGCCGAAGCGGTGGTGCGGCGCGCCACCACCCGCGCCTTCGCCATGACGGCGATCGCGCCGACCACGCTCATCGATACCGTCCTGTTCGCCGCCTTGAGCATCCGCATGGTGCGGGGTATCGCCGCCTGTTACGGCCACCGCCCGACCGCGGCGGCAACGATGCATTTGCTGCGGCGGCTGGTGCTCGAGGTCGGCAAGCTCGGTGCGGTGGGTCTTGCCGGCATGGCCTTGTCCCAGCACCTGAGCGGTGCCGTGCTCGAACGGCTGGCCGCCGACAGCGCCGAATCGGCGTACGCTGCGCAACGCATCGCCCGCATCGGGCTGATCACCATGGGCTTGTGTCGGCCGGTTCCGTTCCAGGCCAAAGAGGCGCCGGGCGTGTTTTCGTCGCTGATCGGGAACTTGTTCGCGTCGAAGGATAAGGCTCGGGAATAACCTGTGCTGAGCCGACGACAGGGATAATAATTGCCGTGGCTACGGTCGACCGTTCACTCGTCGCAGGCTTGCCGTTGTTCGAGGGTCTGGCACCTGAGGCGCTCGATGGCATCTTGCGTGAAGCGCGCGCGGTCCGTCATGCCAAGAACAGCGCCGTGTTCGAGCAAGGCGCGGAAGCCGATGCCTTCTTCGTGCTGCTGAACGGCCATGTGCGCGCGAGCAAGACCACGCCGAACGGCCAGCAGGTGGTGGTGCGCTATGTGACGCCCGGGGAGACCTTCGGCGTCGCCGTCGCCATCGGACTTAGCCACTATCCGGCGACCGCCACCGCGGTCGATGACAGCGTGGTGCTGGCTTGGCCTTCTTCCGCCTGGCCGCGGCTGGTGGCCGAACATCCGGCGCTCGCCAGCAATACGCTGCAAACGGTGGGTGCGCGCTTGCAGGACTCGCACACCCGCGTCATCGAAATGTCCACCGAGCAGGTGGAGCGCCGCGTCGCCTGCGCGCTCCTGCGCCTCGCTCAACAGGCCGGGCGCAAGGTCGAGGCGGGAATCGAAATCGATTTTCCGATCAGCCGCCAGGACATCGCCGAGATGACCGGCACGACGCTGCACACCGTGAGCCGTATTCTGAGCGCCTGGGAGGATCGGGGCTTGGTGGCGGGCGGTCGCCAGCGAATCGTCATTCGCGATCCGCACAAATTGTTCACGCTGACCGAGGACTGACGACGCTCCGTCGCAGGCCTCCGTATCATTACGGGGCCCGTATGATTACGGAGCCGATCGGTGCAGCGCCGTGAGAAAAGTCTGCATGTCGATGCCATGTTCCCGGCAGGAATCCTCGACCGTGTGGAACGTGGCGATCGGGCAGCCCACGCAGCTCATTCGGAAATCGAGAAAAACGCGGATGGTTTCCGGCCATTGCCGCATGATGTCATCGACAAGGTCGTCAAACTCGATCGTTTGTGCGCGGGTTGGCATGTTGGAACTCTAACGCCGGCAACGCACGCTTCTTTGCGCCGGCGCAATCAAAAATTCGAATATGTCGTCGCGCATTTTTCGCGGGCAGTTGGATTCGCCACTTAGTTTGATGCAGCACAAAGAACGTTGTGTTCCCCTGCGGCATACACACAAGCGTCGAATTCAGATTGAAACTGCAAACCGCAGGGGATTGCCATGAAGCTCAACATCACCCGCCGCACCGCCATGATCGGCGCCGCCGGCTTGGCCGCGGTGGCCGCCGCCAGCGTCAACAGCGGCGAGGTCGCCGAAGCGGCCGTCAAGACCGACGATACCGGCGTTCTTCCTACGCTGCGCGAAAGGGTCAATTTGGTCGCGCCGCCGTTCGTGCACCCGCACGAGCAGGCCACCAAGCAGCCGCCGAAGATCGTCGAGTTCACGCTCACCGTGCACGAGAAGAAAATCGTGGTGGACGACGAAGGGACCACCATGAACGCGATGACCTATAACGGGTCGATCCCCGGTCCGCTGATGGTCGTGCACGAAGGCGACTATGTCGAGCTCACGCTCGTCAACCCGCCGACCAATTTGTTCGAGCACAATATCGACCTGCACGCCTCCACCGGCGCGCTCGGCGGCGGCGCGCTCACCCATGTCGGCCCCGGCGAACAGGTGACGCTGCGCTTCAAGGCCACGCGCCCCGGCGTGTTCGTCTATCACTGCGCGCCGGGCGGCCCGATGATCCCGTGGCACGTCGTCAACGGCATGAACGGCGCCTTGATGGTGCTGCCGCGTGACGGGCTGAAGGACGCTGCCGGTAAGCCGCTGCGCTACGACCGGATCTATTACATCGGCGAGAGCGACTTCTATATTCCGCGCGGCGCCGACGGAAAATTCAAGAGCTACAACTCCGCGGGCGAGGCCTATCAGGATCAGGAACAGCTCATGCGCGGGCTCATCCCCTCGCACGTGGTGTTCAACGGCAAGGTCGGCGCACTCACCGGCAAGAACGCCATGCCGGCCAAGGTCGGCGAGACGGTGCTGATCGTGCATTCGCAGGCCAATCGCGACACGCGCCCGCATCTGATCGGCGGCCATGGCGACTATGTCTGGGAGAGCGGCAAGTTCTCCAATCCGCCGGAAACGAACCTGGAGACCTGGTTCGTGCGCGGCGGTTCGGCGGCGGCGGCGCTCTACACCTTCCGCCAGCCCGGCACCTACGCCTACCTCAATCACAACCTGATCGAGGCCGTGCTGCTCGGTGCGTTGGCTCAGTTCAAGGTCGAGGGCCAGTGGAACAACGACCTGATGACTCAGGTTACGAAGCCGGGCCCGATCCCCGGATCCACGGCGCAACATAGCTGATCCGGCGTCCGACTTCGGGTGACCCGACACAAAGACCGCCGCCTGTGGCTTCCAGCCCGACGGCGGTCTTCTTTTTTGACGTCGTGGCGCGATAGGGCGGCTATTCGGCCGCCATTGGCGGCGTTAACCAAAAATTAACTAAATGGCCCGGCCCCGCCCGGCCTCGGTTATCCTGCCTCTCAAAATAATGGAGGCGGGGCAGTGCTCAGTAAGCTTGCTCGAGGCATGATGTTATTCATTTTGGCCACGCTGATCGTGGTCTATGTCTTTTCGGGCGAAAAGAGCGACCCCTCTCCGTCTCCTGACGAAGTCATCGGATATCTGTCCGTCTAAGCCATCGCCGTTTCCCGCCTGCGGTATCCTCTGCTAACGTCCGCCCAATGGATAGGCAGAGGATCGTCGGATGGCCGTGGCGCAAATCATCAAGAAAGACGGCGACAACGCCGGTTCGCGGGAGCGCCGCAACCCGGCCGCGCTCCAGAAGGCGGTCGAAGAACTGACCGCCGCCTTCGGCAACCGCGTGGTCACCGGGCTGGCGGTGCGCGAGCAGCACGGCAATACGGTCACCTGGATCGCCAACGAGCCGCCCGACGCCGTGGTCTACCCGCAGAGCACCGAAGAGGTGCAGCGCATCGTCGCCATCTGCGCCGCCAACGACACCCCGATCATCCCGTTCGGCGTCGGCACCTCGCTGGAAGGCCACGTCAACGCGCCGTTCGGCGGCATCTCGATCGATTTCCGCGACATGAACAAGGTGCTGAAGGTCCACGGTGAGGATCTCGACTGCATCGTCGAGCCCGGCATCACCCGCAAGGCCCTCAACGAGCACCTGCGCGACAGCGGCTTGTTTTTCCCCATCGATCCCGGTGCCGACGCCACCCTCGGCGGCATGGCGGCGACGCGCTGCTCGGGCACCAATGCGGTGCGCTACGGCACCATGTTGCACAATGTGCTGGCGCTCAAAGTGGTGCTGGCAAACGGCGAGGCCATCAACACGGCGCGCCGCGCCAAGAAGAGCTCGGCCGGCTACGATCTTACCCGGCTGATGATCGGCTCCGAGGGCACGCTCGGCATCATCACCGAGCTGACCTTGAAGCTTTCCGGCATTCCGGAGGCGATTTCCGGCGGCACTTGTCCGTTCCCGTCGGTCGAAGCCTGCTGCAACACGGCGATCCACACCATCCAGGCCGGCATCCCCGTCGCCCGCATCGAGTTGCTCGATGCGCTACAGGTGCGCGCCTGCAATCTACATTCGAATCTCGGTCTTCCCGAAGTGCCGATGCTGTTCCTGGAATTCCACGGCACGGCGGCGTCGGTCGCCGAACAATCGGAGCGGTTTGGTGAAATTGCCGGCGAATTCGGAGGCGGCCCGTTCACCTGGACCACACGTCCGGAGGAGCGCACCCGGCTGTGGGAAGCGCGTCACCACGCCGCTCTTTCCAATTTCGCCCTGCGGCCAGGGGCTCAGATGGTCGCCACCGACGTCTGCGTGCCGATCTCGCGGCTGGCCGAATGCGTCACCGAGACGCAGGCCGACATCGCGGAAAGCCGCATCCTGGCGCCGGTCGTCGGTCATGTCGGCGACGGCAATTTCCACTTGAGCCTGCTGGTGGATATGCGCGACGCCGATGAAGTCAAACGTGCCAAGGACTTATCCGAACGGCTGGTGGAGCGGGCGCTTTCCATGGACGGCACCTGTACCGGCGAGCATGGGGTCGGGCAGGGCAAGATGAAGTATCTCTTGGCCGAGCATGGGCCGGCCGCGCTCGCGGTCATGGCGTCCATCAAGCGGGCGCTCGACCCGCAGGACATCCTCAATCCGGGCAAAATCGTCGCCTTGAACTGAGCGCGTGCTCCGCGACGGCCAACCCGGGCGGGCGCGGTTGCCCCGAACGGCGCGCGACCTTGTGGAAGGGGTCGTGCGACATAGAATTGCCGCCAAACGCCGGCAGGAATAGCGTAGATTTCAGCATCCTAAAGCACGAACCTGCGCTGACGGCCCCGGCCTGGCGCTGGAGTTGACGTTGCAGACGACCCTGCTCGGAGTGGCTATTGCAATCATCCTGGCGCTGGTAGCGGCGCTGGTTGGTCCGTTGCTGATCAATTGGGGCAATTATCGCTCGGTCTTCGAGGCGGAAGCGACCCGGCTCGTCGGCGTCGACGTCCACGTGAAGGGTCAGATCGACGCGCGGCTGCTGCCGTCGCCGCGGCTTGTTCTGCACGACATCGAGATCGGCCATAGCGCCAGCGACGGCATCCGCGCCCGTTCGCTCAATATCGAATTTGCCCTTTCGCCGTTGCTGCGTGGCGAGTGGCGCGCCACCGACCTGCACCTGAGCGGGCCGCAATTGCATCTCGGCCTCGACAGGACCGGCCGGGTGAAGGCGCCGGCGCTGACGTTCGGCTTCAAGCCAGACGCGCTCACGATCGACCGGCTCGGCATCGACGGCGGTAAGCTGATCCTCACCGATGCCACCAACGGCAAGAGCGTCACCCTCGATCATCTGTACTTCAATGGCCAGGCCGCCTCGCTGGTCGGGCCGTTCAAGGGCGAGGGCGGTTTCACCGCCGCCGGCGATCATTTCCCGTTCCGGATCGGCACCGGCCGTTACAACGGCGACGGCACGCTCAAGCTGCATGTCAATGTCGACCCGGTCGAGCACCCGCTGAGCGTCGAAGCCGACGGCAACCTGTCGTTCGGCGGCGGCACGCCGAAGTTCGACGGCATCCTGAACGTGCGGCGGCTGACGGGGGTCGGCACGCAGACGGCCGGCAAGGCCGACCAGCCCTGGTATATCCGCGGCAAGCTCACGGCCACCGCGGGTTCGGCGCTGATGGAGAATGCCGAGTTTCAGTACGGCACCGAGAAGCGCGGCGTGAAGCTCACCGGTGTCGCCAATCTGACCTTCGGGCGGAGCGCGCGCTTCAAGGCCGAACTGTCGGGACGCCAGCTCGATCTCGACGGCGTGCTGGACGGCGGTCACGACGCCCGCGCGGCGCCCGGTGCCGCGCTTCGCAAACTCGTGGCGTTCGCCGGCAATGCCTTCCGGCCGCCGATCCCGATGCAGATCGGCGTCGGGATCGACGCGATTACGCTGGGCGGCGGTAGCGTCGAGAATGTGCGCGGCGATATCAGCACCAACGCGTCGGGCTGGAGCCTGAACGACTTCGAATTCCGCGCTCCCGGTTACACCCAAGCGAAACTGAGCGGACGGCTCACGGTTCTCGACAAAGGCGGCGTCACCTTCGTCGGCCCGGCGGCGATCGACTCCAACGATCCGAACGCGCTGTCGGCCTGGCTGGAAGGGCGCGCGCCGCCCGCGCGTCAGGACCTGCGGCCGCTGTCGGTGCGCGGCGACCTCACGCTGAGCGGCGAAAAAATCGCCTTCGAACGGCTGCGGGCCAAATTCGCGCAGAAGACCATCACCGGTCGCTTCGCTTATGTGTTCGCCGCCGGCAAGCAACCGTCCAAGCTCGATGCCGCGCTCAACGCGCCTGAGCTCGATCTCGATGTCGCACTCGGTTTCGGCCAGGCGCTGGTCAAGGGCTCGGGTCTCGCCCGGCCGCACGACATGACGATCACCGCCGATGTCGGCCGCGCGACCATCGCCGGCATCGAAGGTCACGGTGTCAGTGCGCGGATCAAGGTCGATGCCGACCGCTGGCAGATCGACCGGCTGGCGGTCGCCGATCTCGGCGGCGCCTCGTTCTCCGCCGGCGGCAACCTGACGCTCACCGGTTCGTCGCCGCAGGGCAGCCTGCAGCTCGATCTCAACGCGCCGGATCCGGCCCCGGTGATGACCGTGCTTTCGCGCTTTGCGCCGGCGACCGTGAAAGCACTCGAGCGCAGCACCGCCGAAATGGCTCCGGCCAAGCTGCATGCCCAGCTCAGCATCGCCGGCGCCGCGCCCAGCAGGGCCAAGCTCGGCGTCGACGGCAAACTCGGCAAGGTGTCCTTCGCGCTCAACGGCGAAGCGCAGGTCGAGCCGAAAGAATGGCGCATTGGCGATATGCGTGTCGACGGCAAGCTTACGGCCGACAGCGGCAAGGCCCTGGTCGCCATGCTCGGGCTCGACCGTTACGTTGCCGTGCGTGACGGCCCTGGCGGCCTGACGCTTGCGGCGAAAGGTCCAGCCACCGGCAAGCTTCACGTCAGCGGCCGGCTAACCGCCAACGGCCTCGAAGCGAAGGCGAGCGGCACCGCCAATCCTTTCGCCGACAGTCCATCGGCCACGCTACGCGCAACCGTCGCGCATGCCGATCTGGCGCCGCTGCGTGGCCCAAGCGGCGGGGAGGGCACCGTGCCGGTGGCATTCGTCGGCCGCGTCGCGCTTGCCGGCGGGGAACTCACCTTCAGCAAGATCAACGCCACGGTGGCCGGCGCGAATTTGCGCGGCACGGTGGCCGTTTCGCTGGATAAGCCGCACCGCCTAAAGGGCGCGTTCGAGGCCGACAGCATGGATGGTGCCGGGCTGATTGCCGGGGCGATCGGCATGCCGGCGGCGAGCACCCAAAAGGATGGCGCGTGGGCCTGGTCGAGCGCACCGTTCGGCCCCGGTGTCTTTGGCGACTACGCCGGCCAACTGGCGCTCAAGATTCACCGGGTGGCGCTGCTGCCGCGGCTAACTGCGCGCGAATTCCACGCCAGCCTGAATTTGGGCCATGGCGAAATGGCGCTTGACGACATGGGCGCGGTGCTGGCCGGCGGCAAATTCAGCGGGTCGCTGTCGTTTAAGTCGGGCGATGACGGCCTTGCCGCGCACGGCAAATTCGCGCTCGCCGAAGCCGAGAGCGCCAGTCTGCTGCCGGCAGCGGCACGGCCGCCCGTCACCGGCGCGCTCGGTCTGTCGGTCGATCTCGAAGGCAACGGGCTCAGCCCGGTGGCGCTGATCGGCTCCTTGCACGGCACCGGCAAGGTGACGCTCGACAATGCCGAGTTCGCGGGCCTCGATCCGCACGCCTTCGACACGGTGACCCGCGCGGTCGATGACGGTCTTCCGGTCAAAGGCGACCGCATCTCCGAGGTCGTTCGCAAGGCGCTGGAAAGCGGCCAGCTTGCGGTCAAACGGGCGGAAGCAAAGCTCGCCGTCAATGCCGGTCTGGTGCGGCTCGACGATTTCTCCGCCGAGTGTACGGCGGCCGATCTGTCGCTCAAGTCGACCCTCGATCTGACCGACGGAACCGTGGATGCACGGCTGGTGCTCGCCGGGTCGAAGGCTGGCAGCGACGGGCGGCCGGACATCTTCATGGCGCTAAAGGGACCGGCGGCGGCGCCCGTGCGCAACATCGATGTCTCGGCGCTGACCGGGTGGCTCACCTTGCGCTCGGTCGAGAACCAGGCAAAGCGGCTCAAGGCTCTGCAACAAGCGGCACCAGCGCCGATGGCTGAACGCGCGCAACCGCAAAGCCAGCCTGAGCAGCCGAAGAATGAGCCGACGGATAAGCGGGCATCGATCCCTGCGCCCGACGGCGCGGCGATCGACAAGCCGATCGGCACATTGACCACGCCGCCGCCTAAGCGGCAGTCGATCCCGCTATCGAAGAGACCGCAACGTCCAAAGATGGATCCGACCGCGAGGCGTGAAGTGATCCGTCGCGGGGTGCGGGCAAAGCCACACAGACAGCGCGCCCCCGCCTTGCCGGCACCGATCGATATCCATCCTCTACCGGTGCCGGAAGGCGCGGCGCCCGAAGCGTCAGTCAGCCCGCAACGCTGATTGCGGACCCATTCGCATGCCGGTATCGCGCGGCAGTTCACGGCGCTCGCCGGTGATCTGCCCACGATAGTGGTCGAGTACGAATAGCCGAATGGCGGACGACAGATTGCCGTGACGCCGCTCGGTGTCGATGGTCGCGACAAGATCGGATAGAGTCATGTCGCGGCCGTTGGCGATTTCTTTCAGCCCCTTCCAGAACGCATCTTCGAGACTGACGCTCGTCTTGTGACCCGCGATCACGATTGAGCGTTTGACAACCGGCGATTTCATCGACCGTCTCCTTTATTGATCCGGTGCCCTTCGAGATCGCGTTTGGCCTTGGCCTCTTGCGTGGCTGTCAATTTGCGGGCGGCCTTGGACTGGCCATGGGCAAGGCGATTGGCGCTTGCGCGCTCTTCGTCCTGCTGTCGTTTGGCCTGCTTGCGAGCCGTTCGCAGATTGATCAATTCAGCCATTCTCCGCACCTTGTGGTATTCCGGTAGTGGTCGTTCTGGGTCCTGATGTGGCCCCACACATCACTGCCAAATACGCCGATACGTTGACGGGGCCATTCCGTTGCTCTCGTAACGGGTGTTCCCCTTAAGATGGCACCGACTATTGTGGGAGGTAGGGCCTGCTCGGTTCAATACACGGTTAGTTGATAGAAATAGAATTCGCGGCGGCTGTCAGCGAATACCGGCAATCAAGAGTTGTACATTTGTGGCGGTAGGAAGACACAGGCCAATGTATATTTTCGAGTACGCGAAGCTTTATTGTCTAATACGAGAAACAACGCGGGCAAGAACGCTATGACCGCGCGTTGGCGGCTGCGGCGTGACATTGAAATCAAGTAGAATTTTACCGGAGGAGGTTGGTGGCCTTCTGCGCAATACATCTTGGCGGCAGAACATCATTGGAATGAATGGGATATGCCGTTACGGCACCTTCAGCGACGGCGTGACGGCCTGTTTTTACCGCACCCATAACGCGCTACCGCAGTCGTTACTGCGATGCCGACCGGCGCGAATCACTCGGCCGGCCGCGTCATTTTTTCCGGCCGCACGAGACGATCGAATTCAGCGCCGCTAACGAAACCGAGACGCACCGCCTCTTCGCGCAATGTCGTGCCGTTAGCGTGGGCGGCCTTCGCCACCTTGGTCGCATTGTCGTAGCCGATCGTGGGCGCCAGCGCGGTGACCAGCATGAGCGAACGCTCCATCAATTCGCGAATGCGCGCTTCGTTGGCGCGAATACCGACCACGCAATTGTCGGTGAAGGAGCGCGCGGCATCGCCGATTAGCCGGATCGACTGCAACAGGGAGTAGGCGAGCACCGGCTTGAACACATTGAGCTCGAACTGGCCCTGACTGCCGGCAACCGTGACCGTCGTCTGGTTGCCGAACACCTGGCAGCAGACCATGGTCAGCGCCTCGACCTGGGTGGGATTGACCTTGCCGGGCATGATCGAGGAGCCGGGCTCGTTTTCCGGCAAGATCAACTCGCCCAGGCCGGACCGCGGACCGGATCCGAGCAGGCGGATGTCGTTGCCGATCTTATAGAGCGCGGCGGCGGCGGCGTTGAGTGCGCCGTGCACGAAGACATAGGCGTCGTGCGCGGCAAGCTGCTCGAACTTGTTGGGCGCGCTGACGAAAGGCAGCTTGGTCAATTGCGCGACGCGCTTGGCGAAGGCCTTGGCGAATTTCGGGTGCGCATTAAGACCGGTGCCGACCGCGGTGCCGCCTTGCGCCAGTGGATAAAGCTCGCGCTTGGCAAGCTCGATGCGCGCCAACGCCGATTTCACCTGCGCGGCGTAGCCGGAGAATTCCTGGCCCAGCGTCAACGGCGTGGCGTCCATGGTGTGGGTGCGGCCGATCTTGACGATCTTGGCGAAGTCCTTCGCCTTTTTCTCCAGCGCGGCATGCAGGTGCGCGAGCGCCGGCTTCAGCTCGCGCTCGATCTCGAGCGCCGCGGCGATGTGCATGGCGGTCGGGAAGCTGTCGTTCGACGACTGGCTGCGATTGACGTGATCGTTGGGATGAATGGGCGCCTTCGCGCCCAGCACGCCGCCGAGCTTGAGATTGGCGGCGTTGGCGATCACCTCGTTGACGTTCATGTTGGTCTGGGTGCCGGAACCGGTCTGCCAGACCACCAGCGGAAAGTGGTCATCCAGCTTGCCGTCGACGATGTCCTGCGCGACCGCGACGATGGCCTCGGCGTGCTTCTTGTCGAGCTTGCCGAGATCGCGGTTGACCTCGGCGGCGGCGCGCTTGATCAGGCCGAGCGCGTGGATGATCGGCAGCGGCATACGCTCGCCGCCGATGCGGAAATTCTGCACGGAGCGCTGGGTCTGCGCGCCCCACAGCCGGTCGGCGGGGATATCGATGGGGCCGAAACTGTCGGTCTCGCTGCGGGTTTTCGCGGAAGCTTTAGGCGTATTGGCCATTGGGTACACGTCCAACGCGGCCGATTTCGGCGGTCACCGAATGAACCTAAGCCGATTGCCGGCAGGGACAAGACCGCTGCTTCGATCGGTTATTTCTTGCGGAAACGGTCGAGGCGCACGACTTCGGCGCCGCCGGCGCTGGGCGGTTCCGGTTCCGGCTCTTCGGGCGCTGCCGCCGCTTGCGGCGCCGCGGCGGGCGCCGGCGACGGTGCGATCATCGAGGGCCGGCCGGCGCCTTTTTCGGAGGCATTAGCCGGGGCGGGCCGCTCGCCCTCCTGATCGCCGACCTCCTCGAACTGCAGGCCGAACTGCACCGAAGGGTCGAAAAAGCCCTTCACAGCCTCGAAGGGCACGGTGAGCTTGGTGGGAATGCCGCCGAACGACAGCCCGACCTCGAAGCCATCCTCGCCGACCTTCAAATCCCAGAACTGGTGCTGCAGGATGATGGTCATCTGCTCCGGATACTGGGCGCGCAGCCGGTCGGGTATCGCCACGCCCTCGGCGCGGGTGTCGAAGGCGATGTAGAAATGGTGGTCGCCCGGCAGGCCGTTCTTGGCGGCGTCGGTGAGCACGTTGCGCACCACGCCGCGCAGCGCCTGCTGGGTCAAGAGATCGTAGCGGATGTGGTCAGGCATCGGGAGTTTCGCGGGCCTTCGTTCCGGAATCAGGAGGCAATGCTAGCGCGGGGCCCACGCCGGGCGCCATCCCCGGTTACGGCATCACCCCCGCCCAGCCCCTCATAAAGTGGATGGCGCGAGGGGAAAAGGGAAGTGGAGGCTTCTGTTGCCAGGTGCCTCCGAACCCCGCCTAACCGCTGCTAAGACGGCTAGGACTTGTAGGCTTGGTTAGTCGGACCGCTTACGCGGCCAGAGCAACCGGAGCATAGTTGTCGTTGGCAACTATGAGATTGGCCCGATAACGGCGGAACCATGCCGGGAAAAAGCACGCCCTTTACGCCCTCGTCGATCCTATTTCGGCCCCGCCAAAGCCCGTTCTCGCCGGATTTTGGTGGAGCCGCCGGGTACTGCCCCCGGGTCCGATGGGTTTATTACGACGGCCATTTATCGCCATAGCCGGGTTGCCCCGGCACCTCGGAATATAGGGGCGAATGATTGAGGAATAAAGACCGGGAGGGGTCCGCTCCGGATCCCGGGGATCGTCTCCCGGGGGCGCCCAAAGTGGCGTTCAAAAATTTGCCGTCCTGGACAGCAAACTTTTTTGCGTAAAAGCCGTCCTATCCACAGTCTCTCGAACGGGTGCCTCGGGGGTCGCGTCCCCTCATGTCCTATGAACGGATGAGATGGCGTACCCGCGCCGAGAATGGGTTAGACGTTAGCGCGTACCGATGCGTTGGTGTCGCAGTTGGAAACCGGCAAAATCAATCTGCGTCCGTCGTTCCCCATTATGGCCGGTTGTCACCCGGCGCGGGCTTTGCGGAAAACGCGGGCGGGGTCATTCCGGTTCCAGCACAACGACAACGGTGCTCGCGTATGAAGTCGCATTGCGGTGCCTTGCACGGCCTAGCCGGCGATTGAAAACGCCGTAGCGCGGCGGAACGCTCAATCGAGCAGGCCGGCGCGGCGCATGCGAAGGGCTTCGTCCTGCGTCACCACCGTCTTGCCGATCGGCCATAGCGCAAGGCCGGCGAGCTTGAGATGGGCCCAGGCAAAGGGCAGGCCGATGATTGTCACCGCGAGGACTAACGCGGTGATGAGATGGCCGAGCGCCAGCCACCATCCCGCCACCACAAGCCAGATCAGGTTGCCGACGACACCGAGCGGTCCGCTGCCGACGCCGGAATAACCAGTATAGACCTCGCGCGGCACGACCGTGTGGCCGAACGGGAACAGCGTATAGGTTGCGATTTCGAGCGCCGCACGGGCCCAGGGCAGCCCGATAATGGTGATCGCCATGATCACGGCGGCGATCAGCCAGCCCGCCGCCATCCACAGGCCGCCGCACACGATCCACAGCAAATTCAGCAGCAAGCTGGTCAATGCTTTGCTCCCTGGGCCACACCGGCGCCGAACATCGGCCTCATTCACTCTCCAACGCTGGCGGTATGAAACGGCCGCGCTCGCGTTGGGCGTCAGTGGCAGGGCAAGTAATCTTCAGCGAGGCGAATCGCCAGGGAACCTGATCGTCAGGTGTGGCGTTGGCCCCCCAAGGAGGCGACATCCAATGAAATTCGCGTTCCCGCTGCTCGCAGCGCTTGTGCTGACATTTCCGGCCGCACATGCCTTGGCCCAATCGAACGACGCTCAGCAGGCCTGCGAAGGCGATGTTTACGACTTGTGCGGGGATAAAATTCCCGATCGGGACGCGATTGAGGCCTGCCTGCGCAAGAAATGGAGCAAGGTCAGCAAAGAGTGCCGCCACGTCATGGCGACCTACGGCAAAAAGCACCGCACCCGCCATAAAAGCCGGGAGACGAAAGGGCAGTCGAGCGGCCCGAGTGGCTATTAGCGCGGCGGCGTTTACCACCGCGAGCACCGTCATCCTGAGGGGGCGACCGGCGACCGGTAGCGCCCTTAAGGGGGTTCCCGGAATTGTATAATTTGGCCGGACGGACGATCTATGCGTCATGTCCGCCGAACTGCACCAGCTTGATGATCCACCGCCTGCCTGCCCGCGCAATGGCTGCGCGATGGTGCTCGTGCGCGTCATGCCGCGGCTCGGCGCATTGCCGGAGCTGCGCACCTATCGCTGCGAGAAGTGCGGCTTGGTCGAGACCGTCGAGGTTAAGCAGCCGGTTGCCATGGCCAAGTGATGGGTCCAAGCGACGCGGCCAAGTGACGAGGCCAAGTCGCGAAGCTCCCACGCGGTGAGATTTTCGGTTCGCGCCAAGCCATTCCGATATCGCATTGGCTTGCGCGCGCGAGCCGGCTAGTCGCGCTGCGCGCGGCGGGATAAGTCTCCCTGCCATGGTCGATCACGCCTCGCAAACCGCCGAGCCGGCTGCCGCGCCCGCCGCCATCCATCCCTCACTGTTCGAACTATTCCAGGCCTTCGTCGCCGTCTCGCTCTCCGGCTTTGGCGGCGCACTGCCCTGGGCGCGGCGCATGATGGTCGACCGCCGCCGCTGGATGACGGCGGAGGAGTTCAACGAGGCGTTCTCGCTGTCGCAATTCCTGCCGGGGCCGAACACAGTGAATTTCGCCGTCGTGTTCGGCGCCCGCTTTGGCGGCGCTGCCGGCGCCGCGCTTGCCTTCATCGGGCTGATGGGGCCGCCGCTGGTCATCGTCACGGTGCTGGCGTTTCTCTACACCCGCTACGGCGACCTCGCGGCGCTCGACCATGCCCTGATCGGCGTCACGTCCGCCGCCGCGGGCCTGTGGATCGCCATCGTCGCCAAGATGATCAAGCCGCTGTTTCGCAAGCGATGGGACTGGGCGCCGCTGGTGGCAATCATCGCCTTCTTCGGCGTTGCCATCATGCGCTGGCCGTTGCCGCTGGTGTTCCTGGGGCTGGCGCCGGTCAGCATGGCGTTGGCCTGGTTCCGCGGCGAGGGCGCGCCGCGATGAACCCGCTGCTTCCGCTGTTCGGCTATTTCGCGGCGCTGTCGCTGTTCGCCATCGGCGGGGCCAACGCGGCAATCCCGGAAATTCACCGTGTCGCGGTCGACGTGATGCATTGGATGAACGACCGTGAGTTCGCCGACATGTTCGCCATCGCGCAGGTCTCGCCGGGACCGAACGTCATTGTCGTGACGCTGATCGGCTACCACGTCGCCGGCGTCGTCGGCGCGGCGGTCGCGACCACGGCGATGGTGGGGCCGAGCTGCCTGCTCACATTCTTCGTTTCGCGAGTGTGGGATCGCTTCAAGGAAGCGCGCTGGCGTATTGCGGTGCAGGCGGGCTTGGTGCCGGTGGCGCTCGGGCTGGTCGCGGCCAGCGCTTTCGTGCTGGTGCAGGCGGCCGACCATAACGCCGTCGCCTTTCTCATCACCGGCGCGACGGCGGCGATCGCCTACTTCACCCGCGTCAATCCGATATGGCTGTTCGCCGCGGCCGGCGCCGCCGGTGCGGCAGGCATGATGTAGCGGGCGAAATTGCCGGCGGAAGGCAAGCGCTTCTTGGGGCGGGGGGCTCCCTCCCGCCGGCCACCCCGGGACAATCGGGGCTCGACCGTTACGCCACGCCGGCGACGATCAGCGCGATACCGAAGCCAATCGCCGTGACGATCGCGACCGGAATCATGAAGTCGAGCCACGGCTTTTCGATCAATGGATTGACGATGCCGTTACGCGGCTTCAGGTACCAGAGCGCGGCGCTGCCGGCGCCGCCGACGACCAGACCGGAAAAGATCGAGAGCATGGAAGACACCTCGCTCCGCAGTATGCGAAACGATGCCGTTTGTAGGCTTGGCGCGGCGGCGGTGGCGTAAAGCTTGCGAATGCCGGCGTAAAATCGCGGTAAAACGGCAGCCGGCGGCGGTCGATCGCCTGTCGGCGCCTGGAACGAGGGGGCGGTCGCCGCGCCGCGTTCGGCCCGGGTGTTGATAGGGCGAGCGGCACGGTTGCCGGGCGGGGTAAACTTGCCCATCTTCCGACTCAAAGCAGAGTGGGCCCCCATGCGCCAATACCTCGACCTGATGGAACGCATTCTTGCCGACGGCGCGGAGAAGCACGACCGCACCGGCACCGGCACGCTGTCGGTGTTCGGCCATCAGATGCGCTTCAGGCTGTCGGACGGCTTCCCGATGCTCACCACCAAGAAGCTGCACCTGAAGTCGATCGTCTACGAGTTGCTCTGGTTCCTCGCCGGCGACACCAACATCAAATACCTGAAGGATCACGGGGTCCGCATCTGGGACGAATGGGCCGACGAGCGCGGCGACCTCGGACCGGTGTACGGCCAACAGTGGCGCTCGTGGCCGGCCAAGGACGGCAAGACCATCGATCAGATCAGCCATGTCATCGACATGATCAGGCGCAATCCGGATTCGCGGCGGCTGATCGTCACCGCCTGGAATCCGGCCGACGTCGACAAGATGGCGCTGCCGCCCTGCCATTGCCTGTTTCAGTTCTATGTCGCCAACGGCAAGCTATCCTGCCAGCTCTATCAGCGCTCGGCCGATGTCTTCCTCGGGGTGCCTTTCAACATCGCGTCCTACGCGCTGTTGACCATGATGGTGGCGCAGGTGACCGGCTACGCGCCCGGCGATTTCGTGCACACCTTCGGCGACGCGCATCTTTATTTGAACCACATGGAGCAGGCGAAGCTGCAGCTCTCGCGCCTGCCGCGCGCGTTGCCGACGATGACGCTCAATCCGGACGTGAAGGACATCTTCGCCTTCCGCTACGAGGATTTCACGCTCTCGCACTACGAGCCGCACCCGCATATCAAGGCTGAGGTGGCTGTGTGAGCGGCGGTGCGAGCCTGACGATCCGCGCCGCGCGCCCGGATGACAGCGCGCTGATCTTTTCGCTGGTGCGCGAGCTCGCCGATTACGAGAAATTGTCAGACGAGGTCGATGCGACGGAGGAAATGATCGCCGCCGTCCTGTTCGGCGAACAGCCGCGAGTCTATTGCGACATCGCCGAATGGGATGGCTTGGCTGTTGGCTTTGCGCTCTGGTTTCTCAACTACTCTACCTTCCGCGGCCGCCATGGCATTTATTTGGAAGACATCTTCGTGCGCCCGGCCTATCGCGGACGTGGCATCGGCAAGGCGCTGATGGCACGGCTCGCGACGCGTTGCATCGAGGAAGGCTGGGCGCGCTTCGAATGGGCCGTGCTCGATTGGAACGCGCCGTCGATAAAGTTCTACCGGTCGATCGACGCGCAAGTCGTGGACGAGTGGAAGCTCTGCCGCCTGAGCGGGGAGGCCTTGGTGCGCTTCGCGGCGCAAGGGACCGCGTAAATGAACATCGTGCTGGTCGCCGCCGTGGCCGAGAATGACGTGATCGGTGCCAACGGTGGCATGCCGTGGCGGCTGAAATCCGATCTCGCCCATTTCCGCGCGCTTACCATGGGTAAGCCGATTGTGATGGGGCGCAAGACCTGGCAGTCGCTCGGCCGGCCGCTTCCCGGTCGCACCAGCATCGTGGTGACGCGCGATGTTCATTTCATCGCACCGGGCGCGCTGGTGGTGCCGAGCTTTGAGGTCGCGCTCGACGCCGCGCGCAAGGATGCCGAAGCTCGCGGCACTGACGAGATCATGGTCATCGGTGGCAGCGACATCTTCCGCGCCGCCATGCCGCTGGCGGACCGGCTGGAGATCACCCACGTGCATGCGGTGCCCGAGGGCGACGTCAAATTCCCGCCGATCGATCCGAAAATCTGGCGGGAGGTCTCGCGGAGGGACCATCCGGCAGGGCCGGGCGATAGTGCAAGCTTCACCGTTTCGGCTTATGCAAGACGCTAGATCCGCATGATAAACTGAGGTCCGATAGTCCGGCGGCCCGCGTGGCAACCTTGAGTTTTTTGCTAATATTTGACTTAATGCGGTCGAGGCGCTTCGAATGGCACCACCTCGCATCTTCGTTAGTATGGGGACTCCTTATACAGCCGACGCTTCCCGGTTTCGCGACGAATTGGAAATGTTGCTCCGAGACAGATGCGGCGTTGACCCACGCATCATCGGAAAAAACGAGTACCCATCTGGCAGCCCACTTGCGCATATCAGATCGGTCATGCGCGAATGCGCTGGTGTGATCATCGTAGCCTACGAACGCAAGTACCTTGAAACGGGCATGGAAAAGCGGGGAGGCAAGAGCGAACATAGGCTTGAAAAACTCACATACACAACGCCGTGGAACCACATCGAGTCGGCGATCGCCTATAGCCTGGAGCTGCCGCTTTACATTTTCTGTCAGAATGGCCTCTCCGAAGAAGGTCTAATTGAAAGCAAGATCGACTGGTATGTACAACATGTCGAGATTGCACCGGGCGCTTTATCGCGGCCGGAGATTTTTGACTCGGTCCGCGCTTGGGTGAACACACGCGTCATTCCGAGATCGAAGAAGCGGACGATTTTTGAGAGCTTGCGCGGTCTCACAAAGTTCTCCGAAATGACACCGCATGAGTTATGGGCATTTTTCGCAATGCTAGCGGGGGTGTTTGCCCTAGGTGCCATCGCGAGCCCTTACCTGGTGGCTCTGGCGAACTGGGCGCATGTTGTGCATGAAATTCACTAAGAAGGCCGCCCACGACGGGGTCCACCTCGGCCGCCTGTTACCTCAACTCTGAAAGCTTGGATCGCGGCGGATTTCCATTCGAAAGGCGCGTTTCGACGTCGCGGCCGGGCACCGTCTTCACCGTCGCGGCCTATTTAAGGCGCTGAACGGCCACGCAAACGCGGCATGTGGGCGCGTTGTATCGGGCGGCGGCCTCCCCTATAACCCATCCCGAAAAAGAGGCTGGCGGGTTTGATTCACGCTCCAGCCGAGGAGATCAGCTACATGCCATGGACCAATCAGGGCGGCGGCGGCCCTTGGGGCGGCTCGGGCGGCGGAAAAGGCCCCTGGGGCTTCGGACCGCAGCAGCAAGGACCATCGAGCCCCGATCTCGAGGAAATGCTGCGCCGCGGCCAGGACAAACTTCGGCGCTTCCTGCCGGGCGGCAATCTCGGCGGCAAGGGCTTCGCGCTGCTGGTGATCGCGGCCATTGCGCTGTGGGGCGCGTCCGGATTCTTCCGGGTCGAGCCCGACGAACTCGGCGTGGTACTGCGCTTCGGCAAGGAAGTGCGCCAAGTGCAGCCGGGCCTGAATTACCACCTGCCTTATCCGATCGAGATGGCGCTGACGCCCAAGGCGCTGCGCATCAACAAGATCGACATCGGCATGCGCGAGATCGACACCGGCCGCGGTTCCGTCATGCGCGAGGTGCCGAAGGAGAGCCTGATGCTGACCGGCGACGAGAACATCGTCGACGTCGACTTCGCGGTGCTGTGGAAAGTCAAGCCAGCCGGCGTCGGCGATTACCTGTTCAACATTCAGAACCCGGAAGGCACGGTGAAGGCGGTGGCCGAGAGCGCCATGCGCGAGGTGATCGGCCGCTCGGATATCGAGCCGATTCTGACCGGCGCGCGCCAGGTCACCGAGACCGCCGTGCAGAACCTGATGCAGAAGACGCTCGATGATTACGGCGCCGGCGTCGACATCACCCAGGTGCAGCTGCAGAAGGTCGACCCGCCCAAGCAGGTGATCGACGCCTTCCGTGACGTGCAGGCCGCGCGCATCGACCTTGACCGCTCGGTCAACGAGGCGCAGACGTACACCAACCGCGTGGTGCCGCGAGCGCGCGGCAATGTGGCCAAGATTACCCAGGCGGCGGAAGCCTATAAGCAGCAGACCGTGGCGCAGGCCACCGGCGAGACCTCGCGTTTCCTCCAGATCTACGCGCAGTACAAGAAGGCGCCCGACGTCACCCGCGAGCGCATGTATCTGGAGACCATGGAAGGCATTCTCGGCAACAGCGACAAGGTGATTATGGACACCAAGGGCGGCACCGGCGTCGTGCCGTATCTGCCGCTCAAGGAACTGTCGGGTTCGTCGGCGAAGCAGCAGCCATCGCCGCAGAGCAGCAGCGCGTCGCAAGCCTCGGGCAATTTGTCGCAGACCCAGCCCGGAGGCAGCCAATGAGACTCAATGTCATCGGCGGCGTTATCGTCGTCGTCCTCGTCGCCGCGCTGATCGTCGCTTACAGCGCGCTTTTTACCGTCTACCAGACCCAGCAGGCGCTGGTGGTGCGGCTCGGTAAGGTGGTGCGGGTGGTCGCGGCCCCTGGGCTGCACGTCAAGGTGCCGTTCGTCGACACCGTGATTTCCATCGACAAGCGCATCCTTGACCTGGAGGCGCCGGCGCAGGAAGTCATCGCGTCCGACCAGAAGCGGCTGGTGGTCGACGCCTTCGCGCGCTACCGCATCAAGGATCCGCTGCGCTTCTACCAGACGCTCGGCTCGAAATCCGCCGCCGATTCGCAACTCAATATCCTGCTGGTCTCGGCACTGCGCCGCGTGCTCGGCGAGGCGACCTTCATCCAGGTGGTGCGCGACGAGCGCGCCAAGTTGATGGCGCGCATTCGCGATCTGATCGACCACGAGGCCGCCAGCTATGGCATTCAGGTGGTGGACGCGCGCATCCGGCGCGCCGACCTGCCGGAGCAGAACAGCAAGGCGGTCTACCAGCGCATGCAGACCGCGCGCCAGCGCGAGGCGGCCGAGTACCGCGCACAAGGCCAGCAGCAGGCCCAGGAAATCCGCGCGCGCGCCGACCGCCAGGTGACGGTGCTGATCGCCGACGCCACCGCGAAGGCCGAGAAAATCCGCGGCGAAGGCGACGCCAAGCGCAACGAGATCTTCGCAGCCGCCTACAGCAAGGACCCCGGTTTCTTCTCCTTCTACCGCTCCATGCAGGCCTATCAGAACGGGCTCCAACACAAGGATACCCGCTACGTGCTGCAGCCCGACACCAACTTCTTCCGCTATTTCAACAATCCGTCGGGCAAGATGCCGACGGTGACCGCGACGGAACCGCCGGCACAGCCGGAAGCCATGGTGCCACGGGCGGCGGCGCCCGCTTCCGCACGGTAAGTTCAGGGCAAAGCGCGGTCAGGTATGGGCGATTTTCTGGCCGCGCTCGGACTGGTGTTCGTCATTGAGGGATTGATCTTCGCGGCCTTTCCCGGCCACGCCAAGAAGGCGATGCTGAGCGTGCTGGACACGCCGGATGGCCCGTTGCGCGCGCTCGGCCTCGTGGCTGCCGTGGTTGGGCTGGTGGTGGTCTGGCTGGTGCGGGGGCTCGGCCTCGGCTGAAGGCGGCGGCGCCAATTCGCGCGCGAGCGAATCGGTCGCACGCGCGCTGGGGACGGTGCGCGGTTGCCGGACCGCATCCAGGGCATGCGTTGTACTACGGCAGCGTCAATTTGCCTGTAAAATAGGGCCTTGCGGGACTTCCACGCGCCCCCGATATCACCAGCGCTGCCCTTGAATCGCCTTGAAGTCAGGCGCACTCTTTGCACGAACCCTTTTTCAGGAGCTACGACGCCGATGGGCGCACTCTTCCAACGTACGCGTGCCGGCCGCACGGGTATGGCCGTGCTTGCCGTGGCCATCCTGCTCGGCCCAGTGCTTGCCCGCCCCGCGCAGGCGCGAGGACCCGAGGCCATCGCCGACGTTGCCGAATCCGTCATCGGTGCCGTGGTCAACATTTCCACCAAGCAGTCGGTGGACATGAGCGACCTGCCGCAACTGCCGCCGGACTCGCCGCTGGGCGATCTGTTCAAGGAATTCAAGAAACGACAGGGTGAGAATGGGGCGACGCCGAAGCGTCGGGTCAATTCACTCGGTTCCGGTTTCATCATCGATCCGTCCGGTCTGGTGGTAACCAACAACCACGTGATCGCCAACTCCGACGAGGTTGACGTCATCCTCAATGACGGCACGACGTTGCGCGCGCAGATCCTTGGCCGCGACACCAAGGTCGACATCGCGCTGCTCAAGGTGAAGCCGCCACATCCGCTCAAGGCGGTGAAGTTCGGCAACTCCGACAAGCTTCGGCTGGGTGAGTGGGTGATCGCGATCGGCAATCCGTTCAGCCTGGGCGGCACGGTGACCGCCGGCATCGTCTCGGCGCGCAATCGCGATATCAAGTCGGGTCCCTACGACAACTACATTCAGACCGACGCCGCCATCAACCGCGGCAATTCGGGCGGCCCGTTGTTCAACCTCGATGGACAGGTGATCGGCGTCAACACCGCCATCATCTCGCCGTCGGGCGGCTCGATCGGCATCGGCTTCGCGGTGCCGTCGAATACGGTGATGCCGGTAATCGCCCAGTTGCGTGAATTCGGCGAGGTGCGGCGCGGCTGGCTCGGTGTGCGGATTCAAGAAGTCACCGATCAGGTTGCCGACGGCCTCGGCATCAAGCCGCCGCGCGGCGCGCTGGTCGCCGGCATCGACGACAAGGGGCCGGCCAAGCCTGCCGGCATCGAGACCGGCGACGTGATCGTCAAGTTCGACGGTCAGGACGTCAAGGAGATGCACGACCTGCCGCGCATCGTCGCCGACACGCCAGTCGGCAAGGACGTCGCCGTGGTGGTGATCCGCAAGGGCGAGGAAGTCACCAAGCACGTGACGCTCGGCCGGCTGAAGGAAGAGAAGCAGGCCGCGGTGACCCCGAACAAGGACAACCCGCCGGAGGAGAAGCCGGCGGTGAAAAAGGCGCTCGGCCTCGATCTCGCCGATCTCTCGGCCAGCCTGCGCAAGCGGCATAACATCAAGGATGACGTGAAGGGTGTGCTGATCACCAGTGTCGAGCCGAATTCGGAAGCGGACGACAAGCATCTCATGCCGGGCATGGTCATTTCCGAAGTACAGCAGGAGCCGGTGACCACCGCCGCCGATCTGGAAAAGCGCATCACCAAGCTGCGCCAGGACGGCAAGAAGACGGCGGTGCTCCTGGTGATCACGCCCGACGGCAACACCACCTTCGTGGCGCTGAAGCTGCAGTAATACCGATATCGGTGCCACGTCCGATGCCGTCATGCCCCGCGAAAGCGGGGCATTCGGTATTCGGCGGCCTTTCAATTCGAATGCAGCGCCAGGTTTGCCGGATCGTCCGCCTTCGCGGATGATGACGGTGGCGTCAGGCCTCCACGAACTCCTCCCGCCGATACCCTTGCGCATAGAGCAGCGCGGTAAGGTCGCCGTGGTCGATGCGCGCGGCGGCCGCCTCCGCCACCTTCGGCTTGGCGTGAAAGGCGACGCCGAGGCCGGCTTCGCGGATCATGTCGAGGTCGTTGGCGCCGTCGCCGGTGACCAGCGTCTCTTCAACGCCGAGCCCGCGTTGCGCGCGCAGTTCGCGCAAGGCTGCGAGCTTCGACTCGCGGCCGAAGATCGGCTCCACCACGCGGCCGGCCAGTTGCCCGCCGTCGATCTCCAGTGTGTTGGCGCGTGTTTCGTCGAAGCCGACCAGGGCGGCGATGCGGTTGGTGAAGAGCGTGAAGCCGCCGGAGACGAGACAGGTGAAAGTGCCATGCGCGCGCATGGTGGCAACGAGCGTGCGCGCGCCGGGGGTGAGCGTGATGCGCTCCTCGATCACCTCGTCGATCACCGCCAGCGGAATGCCCTTGAGCAACGCGACGCGTTCGCGCAATGCCGGCGCGAAGGCGATTTCGCCGCGCATGGCGCGCTCGGTGATGGCCGCCACATAAGCCTTGAGGCCGGCATAGTCTGCGAGCTCGTCGATGCATTCCTGGCCGATCATGGTGGAGTCCATGTCGGCGAGGAACAGCTTCTTGCGCCGGTGCGCGGCCGGCTGCACCACCACGTCGATACCGGCGCCGAGCAGAGCGCGTAAGCCGTCGGCGCTCTTGCGTTGGTCCACCGCGCCGCCTGCGTCAAAAGGAATGTCGGCGGCATCGGGTCCGAGCCATTGCGCTTCGCCGGCCGCGGGCAGGGCGGCGCGTGCGCGGTCAACGGCCTCTCGACCAAGCGGGCCAGGATACGCAATTAACGTTGCAACGTCGGTCATTTCACTCTCAGGCTCGGTGGCATTTACGCGGTCGGATTCACGATGAATTAGGGCTGGCCTGTTAGCACAAAACTCATGATCGTGCGCCGCATCCTGCTGATCGCCGGAATATTGTTCGGCCTGGTCGTCGTCTTTTTCGGCGCCGAATTCCTCTTTCCGCAGATCGTCGAAGCCGAGTTGAAGCTCACCTGCCCGATGGCGGCGCCGAGCGCCAACTGCCAGGTGCGCATGGTGTCGATGGGGCATGTCTGGGCGCTGCGTGGCAATCTCGCGCGCGCCGCGGTCTGGTATTCGCGCGCCGCCGAAGCCGGCAATCCCGCGGCCATGTTCCACCTCGCCTGGGCCCATGAGCAGCGGGGCTATCACGGCTTCAAGGCGACGCTGCGTGCACCGGCCGATCCCGATGGTGCGCTCGCGTTCAAGGAAGGGCCCGACCGGAGCGTCGAAGCTTTGCGCGGTGCCGGCTTCCAACTGGCGGCGAAATGGTACCGCAAGTCCGCCGACCAGGGCTTCGCGCCGGCCATGAACAATCTCGGTGAGCTTTACCTGGCCGGCGTGCTGGGCCGACGAGATGTGGAGGAAGCCTTCCGTTGGCATCTCGCCGCGGCCCGCGCCGGCAATCCGATCGCGGCCGCCAATGTCTCGCTGGATTATCGGATGGGTCGCGGTGTCGCCGTCGACGAAGGACAGGCGCGGGAATGGGCGACTTTCCTTCCGCGCAAGGGCACGCCGGACCTCGGCTATCTCACGCTGAGGCGGACGGAGATGATGGGCTCGCCGGTCGACGGCCATATGCGCCGTCTCATTGTCGCGTCGGCGGAAAAGGGGCTGCCGGTCACGGTCGGCTTCAAGCCGTTGCAGCCAGATCCCCGCCTGCCGACCTTCGGCGAGGTCCAGCGGCAATTGCAGTGACCGACGGCTTCGCCGCAGTTGATCAAGGGAACACCGGTGGTCTACGCCAGGTCGCGTGAGCCGACCGAACACCATCCTCATCGCCGGGCCGACGACCAGCGGCAAATCGGCGCTGGCGCTTCGCATCGCCGAGAACCTCGGCGGCGTCGTCGTCAATGCCGACTCGATGCAGGTCTATCGCGATCTGCGCCTCATCACCGCGCGGCCGCCACCGGACGAAGAAGCCCGCGTGCCGCACCGGCTCTATGGCCATGTCGATGCGGCGGAGAACTATTCGGCCGGACGCTGGTGCCGCGACGTCGCCGCGGTGCTGGCGGAATGCAGGCAGCGCGGCCAGACGCCGATCCTGGTCGGCGGCACCGGGCTTTATTTTAAGGCGCTGACCTCTGGGCTTGCGGCCGTGCCGCAGATTCCGCCCGACGTCCGCGCCGAAGTGCGCGGGCGCTTGCTGAGCGAAGGCGCCGCTGCCCTGCATGCCGAGCTGATGCGGCGCGATCCGGCGACGGCACAGCGGCTGATGGTCAATGACCGTGCGCGCATCTCGCGCGCGCTCGAAGTGATCGAGGCGACCGGCCGCTCGCTCACGGACTGGCACCGCGAGGGCCTGCCGCCGCTGATCGATCCGGTGCGCGCCGCCAAGGTCTTTCTCACGGTCGAGCGCGCCGAACTGGTGCGCCGCATCGGGACACGCTTTGCCGTCATGCTCGAGGCCGGTGCGCTGGAAGAGGTGAGGGCGCTTAGCGCCCGCAACCTCGATCCGGCCCTGCCGGCGATGAAGGCGCATGGCGTGCCCTGGCTCATCCGCCATTTGCGCGGCGAAATCTCGCTCGATGAAGCCGCTGCCGGCGCCGTTATGGACACGCGCCGCTACGCCAAGCGCCAGCTCACCTGGTTCCGCAACCAGATGAAGGATTGGCCCTGGGTCCCGGCGGAGGAGGCGGAAACGGCCCTGCAACGCCAAAGTGCGGACTTTCAAAATTCCAATTTGGGCGCATAATGTCCTTGACCGGGGGGAAGGCCCTCCCTATAACCCGCGCAATGAAAGATCGAGCGGAAACAATGTTGCGCAATATTATTACTCTCGTAGTAAGCGTTCGGACGCCACCTGGGGGCCCTTGAAGGCCGCTGCCAGGGAATGCGTCCGAACATGGCCCTTCGACGGGCCTTTTTTATTGGCTGGGCCAATAGTGAGGCGAAGCGAGCGGGCGACGACGGAAACGGGACGAGAGAGAATAAGGACGACGACCATGACACGCGAAATGACCGGCGCCGAAATGGTGATCCAGGCGCTCGCCGACCAAGGCGTGAAACATCTGTTCGGGTATCCCGGCGGCGCGGTGCTGCCGATCTATGATGCGCTCTTCGCGCAGGACAAGGTGCAACACGTGCTCGTCCGTCATGAACAGGGCGCGGTGCACGCGGCGGAAGGCTACGCCCGCTCCACCGGCAAGGTCGGCTGCGTGGTGGTGACGTCCGGCCCCGGCGCGACGAACGCCGTCACCGGCCTCACCGACGCGCTGATGGATTCGATCCCGGTCGTCTGCATCACCGGGCAGGTGCCGACGCATCTCATCGGCAACGACGCCTTCCAGGAAGCCGACACCGTCGGCATCACCCGGCCGTGCACCAAGCACAATTACCTGGTCAAACGCATCGAAGATCTGCCCGGCGTGCTGCACGAAGCCTTTCACATTGCCGCCACCGGCCGCCCCGGCCCGGTGGTGATCGACATCCCCAAAGACATCCAGTTCGCCTCCGGCACCTATTTCAAGCCGAAGGATTTCCCGCACAGCGGCTACCGGCCGAAGGTGAAGGGCGACATGGACAAGATCAGGCAGGCGGTCGAGTTGATGGCGCATGCCAAGAAGCCGCTGTTCTATACCGGCGGCGGCGTGATCAATTCCGGCCCTGCCGCAAGCGATCTGTTGCGCGAGTTGGTCAAGCTCACCGGCTTCCCGATCACCTCGACGCTGATGGGCCTCGGCGCCTATCCCGGCACCGACAACCAGTGGCTCGGCATGCTCGGCATGCACGGCACGCTGGAAGCCAACATGGCCATGCACGACTGCGACGTCATGGTCTGTGTCGGCGCGCGCTTCGACGACCGCATCACCGGCCGGATCGACGCCTTTTCGCCGGGCTCCAAGAAGATCCATATCGACATCGACCCGTCCTCGATCAACAAGAACGTCCACGTCGATCTGCCGATCGTCGGCGACTGTGCGCATGTGCTCGAGGATATGGTGCGGCTGTGGCGCACCGGCGCGAAGCAGGTCGACCAAAAGGCGCTCGCCGCCTGGTGGCAGCAGATCGACAAATGGCGCGCGCGCAAGTCGCTCGCCTATCGCAACTCCAACAAGGTGATCAAGCCGCAATACGCCATCCAGCGGCTCTACGAACTGACCAAGGATCGCGACACCTACATCACGACCGAGGTCGGCCAGCACCAGATGTGGGCGGCGCAGTTCTACGGCTTCACCGAACCCAACCGTTGGATGACCTCCGGCGGCCTGGGCACCATGGGCTATGGCCTGCCGGCCTCGGTCGGCGTGCAACTGGCGCATCCCGGTTCGCTGGTGGTCGACATCGCCGGCGAGGCAAGCGTGCAGATGACCATGCAGGAGCTGTCGACCGCGGTGCAGTACCGGCTGCCGATCAAGATCTTCATCCTCAACAACGGCTACATGGGCATGGTGCGGCAGTGGCAGGAGCTGCTGCACGGCGGGCGCTATTCGGAAAGCTATTCGGAGGCGCTGCCCGATTTCGTCAAGCTGGCGGAAGCCATGCACGCCTACGGCATCCGCTGCGAGAAGCCGGGCGATCTCGATCACGCCATCAAAGAGATGATCGACGTCGACAAGCCGGTGCTGTTCGACTGCGTCGTCGATCCGGCGGAGAATTGTTTCCCGATGATCCCCTCGGGCCGTGCGCACAACGAGATGCTGTTGAGCGGCGCGGCTGAGGACATCGAGGATGCGATCACCGAAGCAGGCAAGGTGATGGTGTGATGAACGCTCCCACGACTTCCCATTATCCCGCCGCGCCGGCGGCGCAGAAAGCCGAAACCCATACGTTGTCGGTGCTGGTCGACAACGAGCCGGGCGTGCTGGCGCGCGTCATCGGCCTGTTCTCGGGCCGCGGCTACAACATCGAGTCGCTCACGGTGTCGGAGACCGAGCACCGCAAGCACTTGTCGCTTATTACCATCGTCACCACCGGCACCCCGATGGTGATCGAGCAGATCAAGAACCAGCTCGACCGCCTGGTGCCGGTGCATCACGTGGTCGACATGACGGCGGCCGGCCATTCGATCGAGCGCGAGCTCGCGATGGTCAAGGTGCGGGGCAAGGGCGAGCAGCGGGTCGAGGCGCTGCGGCTGGCCGACGCCTTCCGCGCCCGGGTGATCGATGCCACCACCGAGAGTTTCGTGTTCGAGATCACCGGCAAGAGCGACAAGATCGAGCAGTTCATCGAATTGATGCTGCCGCTCGGCCTGGTCGAGGTCGCGCGCACCGGCATCGCGGCGATCTCGCGCGGTGCGGGGGAGGGATGAGCGGCGGCGGCGCGCAGGCCGTCGCTTGGTGATTGGGAATGCCGCTTGATATCTTCCTCGCCCTGGTCGCCTTCTCCGTCGCGATGTCGTTCACGCCGGGGCCGAACAACATCATGCTGGCCGCCTCCGGCGTGAATTTCGGTTTCACGCGCACCATCCCGCACATGATCGGCGTGACCGCCGGCTTCGCGGTGCTGCTGGTCGCCTGCGGGGCCGGGCTCGGGCTGGTGTTCACGGCGGTGCCGGCGCTGCAGCTCGTGCTGAAGATCGCGGGTGCCGCCTACATGCTCTGGCTCGCCTTCAAGGTCGCCACCGCCCACCTCAGGGGCGGGGACGCCGGCGCGCCGGCGCGGCCCTTCAGCTTCGCGCAGGCGGTCGCCTTCCAGTGGGTCAACCCGAAAGCGGTGGTGGCGGCGCTCAGCGCCATCGCGGTCTATGTGCGCCCCGGCCACGTGCTGACCGACTTTCCCGTCATGCTCGGCGTCCTGGCGGTCTGCACGGCGGGATCGGTCCTGACCTGGACCGGCTTCGGTGTCGCGCTGCGGCGGCTGTTGCGCGACCCGGCCCATGCCCGGCTGTTCAACATCGCCATGGCGCTGCTGCTGGTCGCCAGCATCGTGCCGATGGTGATTTGAGGGGCCGAAAACCTTGGTTGGCGCGGGACTTGTCGGCGGTCCCCAGGCGTCCTAGAAGCAGGGCCGACTTTCCGGGGCTGAAGCATGATCCCGAAAAGTGGAAACCGGTTTTCGGAAAAGATCATGCTCAAACAACAAGGTGAGACCGTGGTCCGGCTTACCGGACCATGGTCGAACTCTAGAGGATCATCATGCGTGTTTACTACGATCGCGACGCCGACCTGAACCTGATCAAGGGCAAGAAGGTCGCCGTCATCGGCTACGGCAGCCAGGGCCACGCCCACGCGCTCAACCTGCGCGATTCCGGCGTGAAGGACGTCGCGGTCGCGCTGCGCAAGACCTCGGCGGGCGTGAAGAAGGCGGAAGGGCAGAAGCTGAAGGTCATGGAGGTGGCCGAGGCCGCCAAATGGGCCGACGTCATGATGATGCTGACGCCCGACGAATTGCAGGCGGACATCTACAACGACCACCTCGTCAAGAACATGAAGGACGGCGCGGCGATCATGTTCGCGCACGGGCTGAACGTGCACTTCAACCTGATCGAGCCGCGCGCCGACCTCGACGTGATGATGGTGGCGCCGAAGGGCCCCGGTCACACCGTGCGCTCGGAATATCAGCGCGGCGCCGGCGTGCCGTGCTTGCTGGCCGTGCACAAGGATGCTTCCGGCAACGCGCACGATCTCGGCCTCTCCTATGCCGCGGCGATCGGCGGCGGCCGCGCCGGCATCATCGAGACGACCTTCAAGGAAGAATGCGAGACCGACCTGTTCGGCGAGCAGGCGGTGCTGTGCGGCGGCGTGGTCGAACTGATGAAGGCGGGCTTCGATACCTTGTGCGATGCCGGCTACGCGCCGGAGATGGCCTACTTCGAATGCATCCACGAGATGAAGCTGATCGTCGACCTGATCTATGAAGGCGGCATCGCCAACATGAACTATTCGGTGTCGAACACCGCCGAATACGGCGAATACGTCACCGGCCCGCGCATCATTACGCAGGAGACGCGCGCCGAGATGAAGCGCGTTCTCAACGACATCCAGTCCGGCCGCTTCACCCGCGACTGGATGCTGGAGAACAAGGTCAACCAGACCTCGTTCAAGGCGACCCGCGCCAAGCTCGCCGAGCACCAGGCCGAGCAGATCGGCGCCAAGCTGCGCGACATGATGCCGTGGATCAAGGAACGCGCGCTGGTCGACAAGAGCAAGAACTGACCCGATGCGCATCGCTTGCTGCGTAACAGTGGCGGCCGTCCTCTTGGGGACGGCCGTTTCTGCTTGTGCCGGCGAGCTCGATAATCCGCCGCGGCCTTGTGACGGCAATACCTACGAAATCGTGCAATGCCAGATCCGTGAACTGGCCAAGCTCAACCAGCGTCTTGCGAAGGCCTACAAGAAGGCGCTGGCGATGGCCGAGCCGCAGCAGCTCAAGAAGCTGAAGGAATCGCAGGATCGGTGGCTGAAATTTCGCGACGCCGACTGCGACTACTATGAACTTGCCAGCGGCACCATCGCGAGAATCGAAGGCGGCTATTGCATGATGGACCTGACGCGTGCGCGGGCGAAGGAGCTGGAAGTGGCCGTGGAGCCCTAGCCGCTCCTCAGCATGAGGCAGATTGAGGTCGTGATGCGTGTCGCTCTGATGCTTATGGTTGGATCGCTCTTGGCCGCGCCGGCTGCATTCGCCGGCGCGCAGGGCGAGCCGGGCTCATGCACCGGCTCGACGGTGGAAATGGTCGATTGCCTCAATGCGCAGCGGGTGCATTGGGACAAGCAACTGACCATCGCCTATCAGGAACTGATGAAGTCGATCAGCGCGCGGCAGCGCATCATGCTGCGCGACGCCGAGCGCGCCTGGATCAAGTACCGCGACGCCAATTGCGCCTATTATGCCGGCGGCGAGGGCAGCATCGCCCGCATCAATGCGGCGGCCTGCCTGCGCGACATGACGCAGAAACGCGCCGAAGAATTGTCGAGCGGCGGCGCCGGGCCCGACAATCCCGGTAAGGAAGATCGGGATTAGAGTCTGATCCACTCACGCTAGATTGCTTTGACTGCTCGTCCCTGTCCCCGAGCAGGCGGGGACGGGAATGAGCGGAGAGTGCTTCTATCTCCACGGATCAGACGCTAGTCCTACTTCATCTCGATCTTCCGCCACAGCCAGGTCGCCACCTCGGCCGGCACGGTGCCTTGCGAGCCGCGCAGGTTGGCAGCGCGCATGTCTTTCACATCGATGGCGCCGATCAACGGCTTGAGCGCGGCGACCAGCTTCTGGTCGTGGGCGACCTGCGGCGCCAGCAACAGGATCGCGTCGTAGGGCGGGATGGCGTTCTTGGGATCGCTCAGCACCTTCAGATCGTATTTGGCGATGCGCCCATCGCTGGAAAAGGCCGAGATCACGTCGACATCGCCGCTCGCCGCGGCCTGGTACATGAACGTCGCCTGCATCGACTTCTGTTCGCGGAAGTGCAGGCCATAGGCCTGCTGGATCGCCTTCCACTCCGGGCGGTCGAAGAATTCGTAATCGCCGGCGATGGTCATCTGCGATGCGTGTGCCGCCAGATCGCCGATCGAATTGATGCCGAGCTTCTCGGCTTGTCTGCGCGGCATGGCGAGCGCGTAGGCGTTCTCGAAGCCGAGATCGCCCAGCATCCGCACGCCGTAGGTCTTCTGCAGCCAGTCCGACACCGCGGCGAGCACGACCTTGCGCGGCTTGACGTCGTCATGGTGCATGTAGTTGGCCCAGATGGTGCCGGAATAATCGACGTACATATCGACGTCGCCGGCGGTCAGCGCCTTGAACAGCACGGCCGAGCCGAGCCCGTCGCGGCGCGTGCTGGCAAGCCCGGCGGCTTTCAGCCGCTGCTGCATCAGGGAGCCGAGGATGTATTGCTCGGTGAAGCTCTTGGTGCCGACCACATAGGTGTTGCCGGTGGCGGCATGGCCCGGCACCAGCGCCGCCAGCACGACGAGCGCGAGGCCGACGCCGCCGGCGCCGATCTTGAGCCGGCTGCGGTCGGCGACGCCATATTCCATCAAAGCCAGCAATTGATCGACCACCAGCGCCAACACTGCGGCGGCGACGCAGCCGAAGATGACGAACACCCAGTTCTGCGTCTGCAAACCGGCGAAGATGTAGTTGCCGAGGCTGGTCTGGCCGATCGGCGTCGCCAGCGTGGCGGTGCCGATCACCCACACCGCGGAGGTGCGGATGCCGGCCATGATCACCGGCGCCGCCAGCGGCAATTCGACCTCGCGCATGGATTTTGCCGGCGTCATGCCGATGACGCGGGCGGCATCGCGCAGGCGCGGATCGACGCCGTTGAGGCCCGTCACCGTGTTGCGCAGGACCGGCAGCATGGAATAGAGCGCCAGCGCCAGTACCGAAGGCAGGAAGCCGAGCGCCGAGAAGCTCACGCCAAACAGGCGCGCCGACAGCGCCGCAATCGCGAGCAGCAACGGATAGAACAGCGCCAGCAGCGCGATGCCAGGAATGGTCTGGATCACGCTTGCCACCGTCAGCAGGATCCCGCGCAGCAGCGGGCGGCGCATGGACAGAATGGCAAGCGGCAGGCTGATGCCGAGCCCGATTGCGAGCGCGGTGATGCTCACCAGCACATGGCTGCCGAGATAGTCCGGCAACCGCGCCCAGGCGGCGGCGAGTCGGGCGTCGATATCCATTGCGGCCGACCTTGCCATGTGTGGCCGCATGGCGAAACCCCGCGCCGGTTTGCAAGCGCAGCGCGAGCGGCTAGTTTGCGCTCGTCATGGACGACCGGGCGCAGCAAATTGCCGCCGAGAAAGCCGCCATCGCGCTGAGCGACGTGGTGGTGGCGTTTCGCATTGCGGGAGGCGGCAGCTATACCGCGGTGGACCGCGCGAACCTGCATGTCGCCGACGGCGAATTCGTCGCCATTGTCGGGCCGACCGGCTGCGGCAAGTCCACATTGCTCAATATCGCCGCGGGCCTGCTGGCACCGGCTGCCGGCCGCGTGAACATCTTTGGCGCGCCGCTTGCCGCGCTCAACCGGCAGGCCGGCTATCTGTTCCAGGCCGATGCACTATTTCCGTGGAAGACCGCGCTGGAGAACGTCGCCATTGGGCTGGAGACGGCCGGTATGCCGCCGGCCGAGGCGCGTCCGCGTGCGCGGGAATGGCTGAAGCGGGTGGGCTTGAGCGCCTTCGGCGACCGCTATCCGCACATGCTGTCCGGCGGGCAGCGCAAGCGCGTGGGACTGGCGCAGGTGCTGATCCGCGATCCCAAGATATTGCTGATGGACGAGCCGTTCGGCCCGCTCGACGCGCAGACGCGGCAGATCATGGGCAACCTGCTGCTCGAATTGTGGAGCGCCGATCGCAAGGCCGTGCTGTTCGTCACCCACGATCTGGAGGAAGCGATCGCCTTGTCCGACCGCGTGGTGATTATGTCGGCGGGACCGGCCGCACACATCATCGGCGACTGGCGGGTGCCGCTGAAGCGCCCGCGCGACGACATTTCCGAAGTGAAGCTCGACGCCGCCTTCCACGACCTGCATCGCGAGATCTGGCATCGCCTCAAGGCGGAGGTGGCCAAGGGCTACGCGCAGGCGGAGGGCGGGTGATGGAGTTGAGTGAATTGGAGCGAGGCACGGCGCGCTCCCTCCCCCTGGAAGGGGGAGGGTTGGGGAGGGGGTCTATTAGTCGCTCGCGTTCGAAGCATGACCCCCACCCGACCGCTTCGCGGTCGACCTCCCTCTTGCAGGGGGAAGTAAAGCGGGCGTGGGGAGAGGCTTGAGCCATGTCGCGCTTGAATCTCCTCGCTCTGCAAATCCTGGTCGCGGTCGTCTTCGTCGCGCTGTGGTACGTGCTGTCCGTCTATCCGATCTTCGGCCACATCCTGCTGCCGCCGTTCTTCTTTTCCAACCCGGTCGATGTCACCAAGCAGATCGTCGCCTGGTTCGTCTCCGGCGTGATCTGGAAGCATTTGTGGGTCACGCTGGAGGAGTCGATCCTTGCCTTCGTCATCGGCTCGATCGGCGGCGTGCTGGTCGGTTTCTGGTTCGCGCGCCAGCCGCGCACGGCCGCCGTGTTCGACCCCTACGTCAAGATGGCCAACGCCTTGCCGCGCGTGGTGCTGGCGCCGATCTTCACGCTGTGGCTGGGGCTCGGCATCTGGTCGAAGGTGGCGCTCGGCGTCACGCTCGTCTTCTTCATCGTGTTCTTCAACGTCTATCAGGGCGTCAAGGAAGTCTCGCCCACGGTGCTCGCCAATGCCCGCATGCTCGGCATGAACGAGCGGCAATTGATGCGCCACGTCTACTGGCCGTCGGCGCTGTCGTGGATGTTCTCCTCGCTGCACACCTCGGTCGGCTTTGCCGTGGTGGGCGCGGTGGTGGGCGAATATCTCGGTTCGGCCGCGGGGCTCGGCTATCTGATCCAGCAGGCGGAGGGCGTGTTCGACGTCGCCGGCGTGTTCGCCGGCATGTTCGTGCTCGCCGCCTTCGTGATCGTGATCGACGTCATCGTCACCCTGGTCGAGAAGCGCCTGCTGGTCTGGCGCCCGGCGCCGGCCGACGCCAGGCCGTAGTCGCCATGGCCGGCGGCAAGGTCATCATCCGGCCCGCGGTTAGCGGTGATGCAGCCGCCATGGCGGCTTATGTCGCGGCGTTGCAGGCGGAGCATCTGCGCACCATCAGCCGCCGGCCGCCGCCGACCGAAGAGGAAGAGCGCGCCTTCATCGCCAGGGCTGAAGCCAACGAGCGCGCCCTGATCCTTGTCGCGGCGGACGGCGACAAAATCGTGGGCATGCTTGATATGTGGGCGGGCGCTGGGCAGGGCGACCGCCACGTCGCGGGCTTCGGGGTCTCCGTGGCCGCGCCCTGGCGCGGCCGCGGCATTGGCCGCATGCTGGTCCAGCAGGCCGTTGCCGCGGCCTGGAAGTGGCCCGGGCTCTGCCGTATCGAGCTCGAGTGCGCGCCCCATCATCACAGCGCCATCCGCCTTTACGAGTTCGATCGGTTTCCAGATCGAAGGCCGCAAGCGCAAATCCATCGATCTTGGCAATGGGCCCGAAGACATGCTGGTGATGGCAATGGTGTGCTAACGCCACGGCCTTTGCAGCCGGGCTGGGCTGCACTATTGTCGCGCCGAAACGGTCGCCATCGATGGCCGTACCAAAGAAGGAGGAACTCCATGGGCGAACGTCTCATTCGCCGTCTCGTCGCCGCGCTCGCCGCTCTGGCGCTGTCGTCCGGCTTCGCCTTCGCGCAGATGCCCAAGGTCACGCTCGCCATCGGCGGCGCCTCTTGCCTGTGCTATCTGCCGACCATGCTCGCCCACCAGCTCGGCGAGTACAAGAAAGCCGGCGTCGATGTCGACGTGGTGCAATTCAAAGGTGGCTCGACCGCGCTCAAGGCCGTGCTCGGCGGTAGCGCCGACGTGGTCAGCGGCTATTTCGACCACTGCGTCGAGCTCGCGCCCAAGGGCCAGAACCTGCAGTCCTTCGTGGTCTATGACCGCTTCCCGGGCTTTGCCCTGGTGGTCTCGCCCAAGCACACCAACGAAATCAAATCGGTCAAGGACCTCGCCAACAAGAAGGTCGGCGTCTCGGCGCCCGGTTCGTCCACCGACTTCTTCCTCAAATACATGTTGCACAAGAACGGCGTCGATCCGAACTCGGTCGCCGTCATCGGCGTCGGCCTCGGCGCCACGGCGATCGCCGCCATGGAGCAGGGCCGTATCGATGCCGCCATCATGCTCGACCCGGCGGTGACCGTGCTGTCGGGCAAGTACAAGGACCTGCGAATCCTGAGCGACACCCGTTCGCAGAAGGACACGCTGGCGGTGTTCGGCGGCGAATATCCCGGCGGCGCGCTCTATACCCGCGCGGACTGGATCGCCTCGCACCAGAAGGAAGCGCAGGCGATGACCAACGCCATCGTCGCCACGCTGAAATGGATCCATTCGCATTCGGCCGAGGAAATCACCGCCAAGATGCCGCCCGAGTTCACCAAGAACAAGGCGCTCTATATCGCGGCGCTGAAGAACACGATGCCGATGTACTCCAAGGACGGCAAGATGGACCCGAAGGGCGCCAAGGCGGTGCTCGACGTGTTCGCGCAGTCGTCGCCGGAGATCGCCAAGGCCCATATCGACCTGTCGAAGACCTACACCAACAAGTTCGTCGACAAGGCGGGCAAATAGCGCAAGGTCTTCGCCCAACCCAAGGCTGTCATTGCCCGCGTAGACGGGCGATCCAGTAAACGCGGTTCATCATGATGACCGCTAACGTCGCGTTTACTGGATGCCCCGCTTTCGCGGGGCATGACAGCCGAATTTGTTTCGCCGCCGCTTGAGCGGCACGCTTTCCCGTTAAAGCGGGAGAGGGAAAATGCCATGAATATCCTCTCCATTCAGTCGCACGTCGCCTACGGCCATGTCGGCAATTCCGCCGCCGTATTCCCACTGCAACGCATCGGCGTCGAGGTGTGGCCGATCCACACCGTGCAGTTCTCCAATCACCCCGGTTATGGCGAGTGGCAGGGCGAGGCCGTCCACGCCGGTCTGATCAAGAAGCTGGTCGCCGGCATCGAGCAGCGCAACGTGCTCGGCGAGTGCGATGGCGTCCTGTCGGGCTATGTCGGCAGCGCCGAGATCGGCGACGCCATCCTCGAAGCGGTGGCGACGGTGCGCAAGGCCAATCCGGCGGCGCATTATTGCTGCGACCCGGTGATCGGCGATGTCGGCCGCGGCATCTTCGTGGCGCAAGGAATTCCCGAATTCATGAAGAAGAAGGCGGTGCCGGCCGCCGATATCATCACGCCAAATCACTTCGAGCTCGATTTCCTCGCCGGCCGCGAGAGCAAGACGCTGGCTGAGGTGCGGGACGTGGTAAAGGCGGTGCACGATCTCGGGCCGCGGGTGATCCTGGTCACCTCGCTGCATTGCGAGGAGACTCCGGAGGACGCCATCGATCTCCTGGCGTCCGACGGCGAGCGCTGCTTCCGCCTGGGCACGCCGAAGCTGGAGCTGATCGTCAACGGTGCCGGCGACGCCATCGCCGCGCTGTTCTACGCGCATTACCTGCGCAGCGGCCGCATCGACGAAGCGCTCGCGCGCGCCACCTCCAGCATTTTCGGCGTGTTGACCAAGACGGCGGAAGCGGGCACGCGCGAAATCCAGCTCATCGCCGCGCAGGACGAATTCGTCGAACCGAGCCGGACATTCGAGGCCGAGGAAATCACCGCATAAGCGATTTCGCTGGCAGGCATCGAATCATTTGATGATTGCCGGACTTGTTGCTGCCGCTGATTCTGCCTAACTGCTATTGCGCGCGGATAGGGCTGCCGGATCATGCAACGCCAATTTGTCACCCTCGACGTCTTCACCGACCGGCGCCTTGCCGGCAATCCGCTGGCCGTCGTGCTGGAAAGCGACGGTCTCGATACGGCGGCGATGCAGGCGATCGCGCGCGAGTTCAACCTGTCGGAAACGGTGTTTGTGTTGCCGCCAGAGGATGCCGCGCATCGCGCGCGCTTGCGCATCTTCACACCGGCGCGGGAGTTGCCCTTCGCCGGCCATCCGACCGTCGGCACGGCGGTGCTGCTCGCCTGCCGCGACGGTGGCAACGATGCGCGCGCCATGGTGCTGGAAGAAAAAATCGGCGCGGTACAATGCCGGGTGACGCCCGCTGCCAGCCATGGACAGGCGACGTTCGATCTGCCGGCTTTGCCGGCAGAGGTGGGCGCACCGCCGGCCGTCGATATACTGGCGGCGGCACTCGGTCTTAGCGCCGACGAATTCGGCTTCGGCAATTTCGTGCCGAGCTGCTGGTCCGCCGGCAACGGCTTTGTCTTCGCGCCGCTCAAGAGCCTCGACGCCGTGCGCCGTGCAACGCCAGATCTCGGGCAATTTGCCGCCAAGCTGACCGACCGGGGCCACGGCGCCGTCTTCCTCTTCACGCGGGAGACGGTGGAGCCCGGTCGCGATTTCCATGCCCGCATGTTCGCGCCGGTTATGGGCGTCATCGAGGACCCGGCGACCGGCTCGGCGGCAGCGGCCTTCGCCGGCGTGCTGAACCGTTTCGGTGGGCTTGGTGACGGCGATCACCGCGTCACCATCGAGCAAGGCTACGAGATTGGTCGGCCGAGCCTGATCGAACTCGGCTTGACGGTGCGGGGTGGCGCGCTCACCGCGGCTTCGGTCGGCGGCGGTGCGGTCATCGTGACGGAGGGGATGATCGAGGCTTGACGGCGGCGCCGGGGTCGCGTCGATTGCGGCCGATGAATGAGCCTTCCGTCTTTCCAGTCGATCGTCTCGAGCTTTCCTTCGAACCCAAGCCATGGGCCTTCGCCGTCGCGCGGCGGCCGGAGATCGACGCCTTTTTTGCCGCCCTGCAGCGCGAGAAGCCGGCGGTGTGGAACGGCCGCGTGTTGCTGATGCACCATCACGAATTGAACACGGGCGTGCTGCGCGGCGCGTTCCTGGAGACCGACTTCGCGAGCTTTGCGGCCTGGCGGGCCTGGGGGCGGCCACCGGCGGGGGTTTGCGACTGTTTCGGCGCCGGCGCGGTCATTGCAGCCGATGGCGCGGTGCTGCTCGGGGTCATGGGCGCGCACACCGCCAGCGCCGGCCGCATCTATTTCCCCTGCGGGACGCCCGATCCGAGCGATCTCGCCGGCGACAAGGTCGATCTCGATTTCAGCGTGTGGCGTGAATTGAAGGAGGAGACCGGATTGGACGCGGCGGAGTTCACCGTCGCGCCCGGCTGGACGACGATCGTCGACGGCGGGCTGATCGCCGGGATCAAGATACTTCGCAGCGGGGAGAGCGCCGAGGCTCTGCGCGCGCGCATGCTCGCGCATCTGGCGCGCGAGCGGCAGCCCGAATTGTCCGACATCCGCATCGTGCGCGGGCCTGCCGATTTCGATCCCGCCATGCCGCGCTTCGTGACGGCCTTCCTCAAGTACCACTTCGGCCGTCGGTAGAGAGGCGTCTCTTGCCAAACCCGCTTCAAGCGCGTGAACATGGTTCCATGAAGCTCGAACATCTCGCCAAGCATTTTCGTATCGACAAGCCGAACAAGTTCCGGCTGTCGAAGCACGATCCGGCCAATTCCTGCGGCATGTCGATCGACAAGACCGAAGCCAAGACGATGCTCGCGGAGGGCATCGAACAGCTTTCCGACCTGCAGGAGCGGCTCTACGCCAGCGACCGCTGGTCGGTGCTCATCGTACTGCAGGCGATGGACGCCGCCGGCAAGGACAGCGCCATCAAGCACGTGATGACCGGCCTCAACCCGCAAGGTGTGGAGGTGAGCGCCTTCAAACAGCCGAGCGAGGAGGAGCTCAACCACGATTTCCTCTGGCGCGCCAATCGCAAGCTGCCGGAATGCGGGCGCATCGGCATCTTCAACCGCTCGTACTACGAAGAAGTGCTGGTGGTGCGCGTGCATCCGGAACTGTTGGCGACCCAGCATCTGCCCGGCCACGTCACCGACGGCGACATCTGGAAGCGCCGCTTCGACGACATCCGCCATTTCGAGCGGCATCTCGCCCGCAACGGTACGCTGATCCTGAAATTCTTCCTCAATGTCTCGCGCGAGGAACAGCGCAAGCGCTTCCTCGAGCGCATCGACGAGCCAGCCAAGCGCTGGAAGTTCTCCATGTCCGACGTCCGCGAACGCGCGCGGTGGGACGCGTACATGGCGGCCTATGACGAGATGATCCGCGAGACCAGCCGGCCGGAAGCGCCCTGGTACGTGGTGCCCGCCGACAACAAATGGTTCACGCGGCTGGTGGTGGCGGCGGCCTTGGTCGAGGCGCTCGAGCGGCTTGACCTGCAGTTCCCGAAGGTCGGGGGCAAGATGCTCAAGGAACTGAAGCAGTCCAAGAAGGCGCTGGAGGCGGAAGGCGGCGGTCGCTCGAAATAACTGTTTCGTAAAATTGCTGCCGTTGTTTGTCGAAATTGCTACGCGCCAAGCGCGCGATGCATGCGTCCGTTGTGCGATCGTTGCTTGTGAGTTGAGGGCGAGGGGCGCATGCTTGCGCCCTCAACCGCTCCAACTGTTGCGCCGCGCCCGTCGTGTCTGCGCGCGTTGAATTGGCGAGGTTCCTCATGCGCTACACGCTGAATATCAACGGCAAGACCCACGCGGTTGACGTCGACAGCGACACGCCGCTGCTCTGGGTGTTGCGCGATGCCATCGATCTGAAGGGCACCAAGTTCGGTTGCGGCGAAGGGCTGTGCGGCGCCTGCACGGTTCATCTCGACGGCGCCGCGGTGCGGTCGTGCCAGATACAGGTTGCCAACGTCGGATCGTCCGCGGTGATGACGATCGAGGGCATTGCCGGCACCGCCGTCGGGGCGCGCGTGCAGAAAGCGTGGCTCGATGTCGACGTCGTGCAATGCGGCTACTGCCAGGCCGGACAGATCATGTCGGCGACGGCGCTGCTGGCCGCGACCAAGGCGCCGAGCGACGACGACATCGACGCCGCGATGAACGGCAATATCTGCCGCTGCGGCACGTACACGCGCATCCGCGAAGCCATCAAGCAGGCCGCACGCACCGATCTCGGTTCGGCGTCCGGCCGCAAGGGGGCGTGATCATGCTCAGCCGACACACCTCATCCGCCGCAGCGAACGCGTTTGTCGGACGCGCCTCGCGTCGCGAGTTCCTTAAAGTCAGTGCCGCCGGTGGCGGTCTGCTGCTCGCCTTCAGCCTGCCCGGCGTCGCCAAGACAGCCATGGCCGGCGCCAAGAGCGCCCGGCTCAACGCCTATGTGCGCATCGCGCCCGACAACGTCGTCACTATCATGTCGAAGAATCCCGAGATCGGGCAGGGCATCAAGACCATGTTGCCGATGCTGATCGCGGAGGAATTGGACGTCGACTGGAGCCAGGTGCGCACCGAACAGGCCGATCTCGATCCGGCTCTCTTCGGTCGCCAGTTCGCCGGCGGCAGCATGGCGACGCCGCTGAACTGGGACCCGATGCGTCAGGTTGGCGCTGCCGCGCGGGCGATGCTGGTGGCCGCCGCGGCGGGACGCTGGAAGGTCAAGGCCAGCGAATGCGAGACCGTTTCCGGCGCGGTGCACCATAAGCCGTCCGGCCGCATGCTGAGCTACGGGGCGCTCGCGGCAGACGCCGCCAAGGTGCCGGTGCCGTCGCTTGCCAGCGTCAAGCTCAAGGATCCGAAGGATTACAAGATCATCGGTCATTCGATACCGGGCGTCGACAGCCCCAAGGTGGTCAAGGGCGAGCCGCTGTTCGGCATCGATACCGTGGTTCCGGGCATGCTCTATGCCGTGTTCCAGAAGTGCCCGGTGTTCGGCGGCAAGGTGGTGAGCGCCAATGTCGATGTCATCCGGAAGTTGCCGGGCGTGCGCCACGCGTTCGTCGTAAAAGGCGGCAGCAATCTCAACGGGCTGATGCCTGGCGTTGCCATCGTCGCCGATAGCTGGTGGCGGGCGGAGAAGGCGCGCCGTCAGCTCAAGGTCCAATGGGACGAAGGGCCGACGCGCCGGCAGAGCAGCGCTGGCTTTGCCCAGCAGGCCGAGGCGCTCGGCGGCAAGGCGCCGGCGATGGCGCTGCGTCACGACGGCGACGTTGCTTCCGCGCTCAAGGGCGCGGCGCATGTCGTCGAGGCTGCCTATCATTATCCGTTCCTCTCGCATGCGACGCTCGAGCCGCAGAACTGCACCGCGCACGTGCAAGGGGCGAGGGCGGAGATCTGGGCGCCAACCCAGAATCCCGAGCCCGGCCGTCGGCTGGTGGCCGGCACGCTGGGGCTCGATGAAGACAACATCACCGTCCACATGACGCGCATCGGCGGCGGCTTCGGAAGGCGCCTTGCCAACGACTACATGGTCGAGGCGGCGTGGATTTCGAAGGCGGCCGGCGTGCCGGTGAAGCTGCTGTGGAATCGCGCCGATGACATGCAGCACGATTTCTATCGCCCCGCCGGCTGGCACTTCCTCAAAGGCGGGCTGGATGCCGACGGCAAGCTTGTCGCCTGGCAGCAGCATTTCGTCAGCTTCGGCCACAACGGCAGATTCGCGCGTTCCGCTAATCTGGAGGCGAATACCTATCCGGCCGGCCGGGTGCCGAACCTGTCCTACGGGGCGTCCCTGATGGCGCTCGGCGTTCCGACCGGACCGCTGCGGGCGCCCGGCGACAATGGTCTTGCCTTCGTGTTCCAGTCGTTCATCGACGAGATGGCGCACGCGGCCGGTAAGGATCCGATGCAGTTCCAGATCGATCTTCTCGGCAAGGACGACATGCTGCCCGGCAAAGGGCCGGGCTTTAATACGGCGCGCGCACGCGGCGTGTTGGAGAAGGCGCGCGAGGTGTCCGGCTGGGGCAAGCGTACGCTGCCGGTGCGCAGCGGCATGGGCGTTGCCTTCTATTACAGCCATCTCGGCTACTTCGCCGAGGTGGTGGAGGCGGCTGTTGCCCAGGACGGATCGGTGACAGTCAATAAGGTGTGGGCCGTCGGCGACGTCGGTAGCCAGGTCATCAACCCGACCGCGGCGGTGAATATGACCCAGGGCGCCATTCTCGATGGCTTCGGGGAAGCGTTGAACCAGAAGATCACCGTCGAGAACGGCCGCGTGGTGCAGGCCAACTTCGATACCTTCTCGCCGCTGCGCATCACACAGGTGCCGCCGATCGAGGTGCACTTCATCAAGACCGACAATTCACCAACGGGTCTCGGCGAGCCGCCGCTGCCCGCGGCACTCCCGGCGCTGGGCAACGCGATTTTCGCCGCGACCGGAAAGCGCATTCGCGCATTGCCGATCGATCCGGCGCTGTTGAAGGCCTGACCGCCGTCACCAGACGGCGGGAATGAGACGCTTGCGAACCTGCCGGGTGTACTCGACGTAGCCTGGCAGGTCGCGTTTCAGCACGTGCTCCTCGTCGAGCAGCCGCCAGGCGAGAATGGCAAACGACGGGATCAGCAACATCAGGCTCCAATAGGAGCCGAGCGCCAATGGGATGCAGATCATCAGGAGCAGCGCGCCCGAATACATCGGATGGCGGACCACGCCGTAGAGTCCGGTCGAGATCACGGGCTGGCGGTCCTCGACGCGCACGGTCGCGGCGGCGAAACTGTTCTGCTTCATCACAAAGAAGAAGACGACGAAGCTCGCCACGATGCCGGCATCGGACAGAAGCGCAAGCCAGGCCGGCACGGTGGACCAATGCCAACGGTGGTCGAAAGCCGGCACCACGATCATCATCAGAAACGCGGCCATGAGCAGCGCAATGATGATCTTCTGCTTAGGCTCTTCCTCGGCCAAGGGGCCGCCGCGCATGCGCCGCTCGATCAAGGCCGGATCGTGCTTTGTGAAGTAAACGCCGAGCGCAACCGAGGATCCGATGAAGACGAGGAGGAACAGCCAGCCCTGCCAATAGGCGAGGGTGCCCGCCGGCACGAACATCAGCACCCCGACGAAGAGCACAAACAGCGCCTGACGTGGCCAAGCGCGGCGGATCAGTGCGGCCGATCGTTGGTCCATGGAGCCTCGCTTGGCGCAAAACAGACAGTAGTGCTGACCTATCAGCGCGCTTGATTTGGACCGCCCCCTTCCGCTAGAAGCGGGGCATCCCGGTTAACGCGGAATTTACCGAGTTCCGCCACTCTAACCGTCGAAGATGAGGGTTTTGAGAGCCATGTCGACGCGCCACGATATTTGCGCGATCGAGCGGACGGCCGCTACGGCCGGTTCCGCGGCTACCCTCATTCTGGGCTCGCTCCTTCTCCTTAGCTGCCCCTGAGGGCCGGCAGGGCATCGACGCCTGGGCACTCGGGGGACGACGGAGAAACCCCTTAGGAGCGCCCGGTAGCGGCGCATGCGACGAGAAGGATAGTTCCAATGGCTTCCCAGACCCAGTCCGACAAGGACCGCGTCTTCATTTTCGACACCACCTTGCGCGACGGCGAGCAATGCCCGGGCGCGACCATGACCCACGAGGAGAAACTCGGGGTCGCCGAACTGCTCGACGAGATGGGTGTCGACATCATCGAGGCCGGCTTTCCCATCGCTTCGGAAGGCGACTTCGCCGCCGTGCACGAGATCGCCAAGCGATCCAAGAACTCGGTGATCTGCGGCCTCTCGCGCGCCGCCTTCAAGGACATCGACCGTTGCGCCGAAGCGATCAAGCCGGCCAAGCGCAAGCGCATCCACACCTTCCTGTCCACCTCGCCGGTGCACATGAAGTACAAGCTGCAGAAGGAGCGGCACGAGGTCTACGAGATGGTGATCGCCCAGGTCACCCGCGCGCGCAGCCATACCGACGACGTCGAATGGTCGTCGGAGGATGGCACCCGCACCGAGATCGACTTCCTCTGCCGTTGCGTGGAGGCGGCGATCAACGCCGGCGCCACCACCATCAACATCCCCGACACCGTCGGCTACACCGTGCCGGAAGAATACTACGAGCTGTTCAAGACCGTGCGCGAGCGGGTGCCCAATTCCGACAAGGCGGTATTCTCGACCCACTGCCACAACGACCTCGGCATGGCGGTGGCCAATTCGCTCGCCGGCGTGAAGGCGGGCGCGCGCCAGATTGAATGCACCATCAACGGCATCGGCGAGCGGGCCGGCAACGCGGCGCTGGAAGAAGTCGTGATGGCGATGAAGGTGCGCAACGATGTGTTGCCGTATATCACGAACATCAACGCCACCATGCTGACGCGGGCCTCGAAGCTGGTTTCCGCGGCGACCTCGTTCCCGGTGCAGTACAACAAGGCCATCGTCGGACGGAATGCCTTCGCGCACGAAAGCGGCATCCATCAGGACGGCATGTTGAAGAACGCGCAGACCTACGAGATCATGACGCCGGAGTCGGTGGGCGTGAAGCAGACCTCGCTGGTCATGGGCAAGCATTCCGGCCGCCATGCCTTCGTGCACAAGCTGGAGGAGCTGGGCTACGAGTTGGCGTCGAACCAGCTGGAAGACGCCTTCGTGCGCTTCAAGGCGCTGGCCGATCGCAAGAAGCAGATCTACGACGAGGATATCGAGGCGTTGGTCGACGAAGAGATCGCCACCGCCCACGACCGCGTCAAGATCGTCTCCTTGACGGTGATCGCCGGCACGCAAGGCCCGCAGTCGGCGACGCTCACGCTCGACATTGACGGCAAGCAGACCACCACTCAAGCGACCGGCAACGGCCCGGTGGATGCGATCTTCAATGCGATCCACGCATTGGTGCCGCACGAGGCGGTGCTCGAGCTCTACCAGGTGCATGCGGTAACCGAGGGGACCGACGCGCAGGCCGAAGTCTCCGTGCGCCTGTCCCATGACGGACGCTCCTTCACCTCGCGCGGGGCCGATCCCGACACTTTGGTGGCCTCCGCCAAGGCCTATCTCGGCGCGCTCAACAAGATGACCAGCCGGCGCAACAGGCAGCCGGGCGTCGAGCGGCGCATCCACTCGCAGGATGTCGGATAAGGTAGCCCGTTAAGGCTGTCTTTCGGGGCGCCGGTCGACACCGGCGCCCCTTGTTATTTTGGCTGCCGAAATGGCCGGCATGAGCCACGCATGGGCGTGGGTTACGGCATTTTCGCCACTGCCGAAATAACGGGCAGGGCGGTGGTCTGTGGCGGGCGTTGCTTGGAAAAAACGATGCGCCGGCCGAAGTTTGCTGCAATGCAATCGGCACGTTCCAGCACCTGCGGCAATGCGACCGGCCGCCGCCGACCAAGGTATACAATTGGCCTACTTGCCGCGGTTGTAGTTACATGCGATTCTGTCTCACCAAAAAAAACAGAAACCCAAATATCCATTAGGTTCCCACTAGGGGGAGACAGAAATGCGCAAGTTGATGATGGCGGCGGCCGTTGCCGCCGCTTTTGCTGTCCCGACGACTTCCACCATCGCCGCGCCGATGGTCCTGAAATTCAGCCACGTGGTCGCCGAGCACACCCCGAAAGGGCAGGCGGCGCTGAAGTTCAAGGAACTGGCCGAGAAGTATCTCCCCGGCAAGGTCAAGGTCGAGGTCTATCCGAACTCGTCGCTGTTCGGCGACAAGCAGGAGATGGACGCCATCGCGCTCGGGGACGTGCAGTTCATCGCCACCTCGATGTCCAAGTTCGGCAAGTACACCAAGAAGCTGCAGGTGTTCGACCTGCCCTTCATGTTCAAGGACACCGCCGCGCTCAGCCGCTTCGAGAACGGCAAGGTCGGCCAGCAACTGCTGCACTCGATGGAGAATCGCAACTACCTCGGGCTCGCCTATTGGCACAACGGCCTATCGCAGATGTCGGCCAACAAGCCGCTGTTGTTGCCCTCCGACGCCAAGGGGTTGAAGTTCCGCATCCAGCAGTCCGACATCATTGCGGCGACCTACGAGGAAATCGGCGCCAATGCGCAGAAGCTCGCCTTCTCGGAAGTCTATCAAGCGCTGCAGGTCGGCACCGTGAACGCCCAGGAGAATACCTGGTCGAACATCTACTCGAAGAAGTTCTACGAGGTGCAGAAGGACTTCACCGAGTTGAACGGCCGCGTCATCGACTACATGGTGCTGGTCAATGCCAAATGGTGGAACGGCCTGCCCGCGGATATCCGCGCCGGCCTGTCCAAGGCCATGGCCGAGGCGACCAAGTTGAATAACGAGAACGCCGACAAGCTGAATGCAGAGGCCAAGAAGAAGATCCTGGCCTCCGGCGTGGCCAAGATCCACGAGCTCACGCCCGCCCAGCATAAGGCTTGGGTCGACGCGATGCATCCGGTGTGGAAGAAGTTCGAGAAGCAGATCGGCAAGGACATCATCGACGCCGCTGTTGCCGCGAACGACGCCAACACCAACTAGCCGCGACCGGCGGTCGCGGGTGGGAAACCGCGGCCGCCGTCACAATAATAAAATCATAATTCGAGGGGATTGCCGGTGTCGCTGCGGGAGGCGGTGCACCGTGTCGAGGAGGGGCTGATCGCCCTCATCCTCGGCGTGATGACGGTGCTGACATTCGTCCAGGTCGTGCTGCGGTACGTCTTCAGCTCGGGCTTCGATTGGCAGCTCGAGTCCAATTACTATCTTTTCGCTTGGCTGGTGATGATCGGCATCTCCTATTGCGTGCGGGTGCGCGCGCATATCGGGGTGGACGCCGCGGTGCGCCTGCTGCCGCCCGGTCTGCGGCGCGCGGTCGGCATTTTTGTGCTGCTGCTGGCGCTGCTCTATACGCTGCTGCTGTTGTACGGCTCATTCGAATATATCCGCCGCCTGTACATCATCAACGTCGAAGCCGAAGACATCCCGATCGTGACCTGGAAGCTGAGCCTGTGCCTGCCGCTCGGCTTCGTGTTCCTGTTCATTCGGCTGCTGGAAATGGGCTGGCGCATCTTCACCGGCCGGTCGGAGGGCTATGAACTCGCCGACGAAGCGCAAGAGGCGATCGAAGACGCGAGCCACAGCGACACATCCGACGCCACCGCGGTGCCGCGATGAATACGGTTTTCCTTTTCACGTCGCTGTTGGCCATGCTGGCGATCGGATTGCCGGTCGCAATGTCGCTCGGACTGGCATCGGTGCTGACCATCCTGTTCTTCGAGCACGACAGTCTGGCTTCACTGGCGCTCAAGTTTTTCCAGACCTTCGAGCATTTCACGCTGCTGGCGATCCCGTTCTTCATTCTCGCCGGTAACTTCCTCACCACCGGCGGTGTCGCCAAGCGCATGATCAATTTCGCCATCTCCGCGGTGGGACATTTGCCCGGCGGGCTGGCGATCGCCTCGGTCTTGGCCTGCATGCTGTTCGCGGCGGTGTCGGGGTCGTCGCCGGCGACCGTTGTGGCGATCGGCTCGATCGTGATCGCCGGCATGGTTCGGGTCGGCTACACGCAATCCTTCGCCACCGGTGTGATCGTCAATGCCGGCACGCTCGGCATCCTGATCCCGCCGTCGATCACGATGGTCATCTTCGCCGCCGTCACGGAAACGTCGGTCGGACGTCTGTTCATGGGTGGCGTCATTCCCGGCATTCTGCTCGGGCTCAGCCTGATGGTCGCGATCTACGTGGCGGCGCGGGTCAAGAAGCTGCCACGCCAGCCCAAGACGCCGTGGCGCGAGCGGTTAAAGCTGTTTCTTGACGCCTTCTGGGGCCTGCTGCTCATCGTCATCGTGCTGGGCGGCATCTATGGCGGCGTGTTCACGCCGACGGAAGCGGCAGCGGTGGCGGCGGTCTACGCGTTCTTTGCCGCGGTGGTCATCTATCGCGATCTCAAGATCACCGAAGTGCCGCGCGTGCTGCTCGATTCCAGCCGGGTCACGGTGATGCTGATGTTCATCATCTGCAACGCCTTCCTGTTCGGCCACGTTTTGACCACGGCGCAGATCCCTCAACAGATCGCGCAGATGATCGCCGACGCGAATATGGCGCCGTGGCATTTCCTGCTCGTCGTCAACATCATCCTGTTGGTCGCCGGCAACTTCATGGATCCCGCGCCCATCGTGCTGATCACCGCGCCGATCTTGTTTCCGACCGCCGTCAAACTCGGCATCGATCCGGTCCATCTTGGCGTCATGTATGTGGTCAACATGGAAATCGGTCTGGTCACGCCGCCCGTCGGACTCAATTTGTTCGTGGCCTCGGGCATCACCGGACAGCCGTTGCTCACGGTGGTGCGCGCGGCATTGCCTTGGCTGATGGTCTTGTTAGGCTTCTTGATCGTGGTGACGTACATCCCCGAAGTCTCGCTCTGGCTGCCGAATCTGCTGTTCGGCAAGCCGGTATGAGGGACACACCAACGCGCGACGTCGCAATTCCCTGCGGATATTTTTTCTGAATGCGCGGTCATCAACATTGCGCACGCGTAACTCTCTGTCGAATGTTTAACTTGCTAAGGCAATGCACCGTTCTTCTACTTGCGCCATCTGAAACGCCATTGGAGATTGGCCATGTGGAAGACTGTACTTGCCGGCACGACCGCGCTTGCGATCGGTGGCGCCGCTTTCGCCTATGCACAGCCAGGCCCGGCCGCGCGGGGACCCGGACAAGGTTGGCGACCGAGTGTGCAGGACATCAACGCCTTTGCTGATGCGCGCATTGCCGCGCTGAAGGCCGGGCTCGAACTCACCGCCGAACAGGAGAAGAACTGGCCGGCGGTGGAAGGCGCCATGCACGATCTCGCCAAGCAGCGCGCCGATCAATTCGCCGCGCGCGCCGACGCCAAGCGTCCGACCGATCCGATGGAACGGTTGTCCCATCGCGCCGAAGCGCTGCAGAGTCGCGGCACGGCGCTGAAGAAGTTCGCCGACGCGGCGACCCCGCTCTACAACAGCCTGAACGACGCGCAGAAGCACCGCTTCATGGTGCTGGCGCGGCTGGGCGGACGGCACTTCGGCCACGGCCATCGCGGCTGGCGCGGCCATCACAACGGCGCCGGCTTCGGTTCCTGGCATCATCGCGGCCCGCGCGGTTGGGATCGCGGTGGGCCGGGCCATGGGCCGGACCGCGGCCCGGGACCGCAATAAGCCATAAGCGGAAGCGGGCGGCGGCCAACGGTGTGCTCCCCGACGCGATCCGCACCGCCGCCCACGCCGCCGGGCTTCGGCCCGGCGGCTTTTTCTTGGGATTTCCGTGACTTGCTCAGCGCCGCGACGGCTGGACAGCGCGGATCGCCTTTGCTAAGGCAGCCCGTCTCGGCGGCGCTAGCCGCTGATGGTGACCCGGGCGCATAGCTCAGTTGGTAGAGCAGCTGACTCTTAATCAGCGGGTCCAAGGTTCGAGTCCTTGTGCGCCCACCACCCTTTTCAAAGATTTGGGGAAAAGTGGCCGGCCCTGACAGCGTCAGGGCGGAGAGGTTTGACGAATTGAAGGTGCAGCCTAGCCGCTGACGGCCTGGTCCGGCGTGACCAGAGCGTCGACGTCGCCGACGACGCGGCCCTCACGAATGGGCACGCAATCGGGCGGAAACTCCTGGACAATCTCCACGCCCATCGCGACGGCCCTGTCGTGGAAGTCGGCCAGCGTGTCCATCATCTGCGCGATGTGCACGTCATGCAGCACCAAGAGCGACCAGGGTAATTCCGCGAGCGTCGTCAGCGCCTTCTCGACCCAGGCCCGGTGCGGTGGCTCCCAGTCGCGCGGCACATTGTTCCACGTCACCAGGGTGAACCGGTGTTCGACGAGATAGCTGCGCGCCGCGACGCTGAGCAGGTGCGCGCCGAGGCGGCCTTTGCCGTTCGGGCGGAACAGCTTCAGGGGATGAGAAAGCGCGCCGAGCAGATGTTGGGTCTCTCCGATCTCCCATGCGACGCGCTCGGCGGAGCCGTCGATGCCCAGCGGCGTTCCATGACTGAAGGTGTGGTTGCCGATCCAATGTCCTTCCGTCTTCGCGCGCTCGACGAGCCGCCGCGATTCGGCGGTTTGGAGCTGGTTGCCGACGACGAAAAAGGTTGCCTTGATCGCGCGTTCGGCCAGGAAATCGAGCACGCGTTCGGTCGCCTCGGGGACGGGGCCGTTGTCGAAGGTGAATGTCAGTCGCGTCATTCGGCTTTGCCTTGCGGTCCTCGCTCAACCTGCCGTTTATTCCCCGACCCCGCAGGTGCTCAAGGCCAGCGACACCATCAAGTCGAGTTTTCTTGGGACTTGAATGTGCGCCTTATCGCTGCCGGCCGGCAAGGACCGCACCGACCCCGTCGATGAACGCGGTCACCTTCATGGTGATGATCGGCCCGAGGTCGTCTGGAACCGGCATATTGTAGATCCACTTGCGGACGCCCAGGTAGAAGATCGTCGCATGCAGGCTCCAGATGGCCTCGACTTCGAGCTCGGTCAGCGGAACCTTCGCGATCGGCGCATAGCCGTAGGAAAAGCGCAACTCGTCGACAAGACTGCTGAAGATGCGTTCGCGCAGCAGTTGGAGATAGCGCGCGTTGAAGTTCAGGCCCTTGAGGCCGGAGAACATGAACAGTCGGACCCATTCGCGGGTCACGATCGTCTTTGTGTAGTCTCGGTAGAATTCGATCAAACGTTCCTTGATGGGCCGGCTGCGGCCGAGGATGCGTTCTTCCCATTGCGGATTCCAGCGTCCGACGAAGACGTCCTGATAGACGCGCTCGATCAGGGCATCCTTGTTCGGGAAGTAGCGGTAGAGCAGGGGCTGCGTGATCTTCAGCCGCCGTGCAAGCTCGCGCGTCTGGCCTTCGAAGCCGAACTCGGCAAAGAAGAGGATCGCCTGATCGACGATGTCGCGCTCCCGCGCGGCGGGCGCCTTGCGCTGTTGCGCGAGCTTCTTGGCGGGCGCCATGGCCTGGCGCGCGGCCTTGGGCCGTTGCGGCTTGCTCAGCAACCGGCTCCGGGTCTGCAGCGCCCTGAGTTCTTCATCCCGCACTGGTAGCCCGCTCCCCCAGCCCTGTCCGGGGCGGACTATCATTCCCGCCCGTGGGCAAAGTCAAATGACCATCGGCCCGGTTCTTACCTGCGCCGTGTTGTCCGGTGCGTGCGTCATTGCTGATCGTTCGATAATTTAAATTGACACCGGCGCTCATGGCGGGCAGCATAATAATCAATTGATAAATAACGGCGTGGCGGTCTTTCGCTGGCGCCGGGGCGTCTCGCATGCGGATCTTGCGTGCGGATGAACGCGCCGATCGACACGGGAGATGCTTCATGCCGCCTCTGTCCCCTTCCGCTCCTGGGCGCCGTCGGCGTGCGCTTGTCATCGGTGGCTCGATGGCCGGTCTCTTCAGTGCACTGCTGTTGCGGCAAGCCGGCTGGGAGGTCGACGTCTTCGAGCGCAACGGCGGAAAGCTGTCCGGTCGTGGCGCCGGCATTGTGACGCACGGCGAACTGTTCGACGTGCTTGGGCGCGCCGGCATCGACTGTGTGCCCACGGATGTGGGCGTCCCCGTGGAGGGCCGTCGCGTCTTCGATCGAGCCGGCCGCATCGTGAACGAGATGTCGTTGCCCCAGGTCGTGACCTCCTGGGGCCGGCTTTACGAGCTGTTGCTGACGGGTCTGCCGGCGGAACGCTACCATTTCGGTCGAAACCTTACCCGCATCGAGGACAATCGGGACTCCGTCGCCGCCTTTTTCGACAATGGTGACGTGGAGGAGGGCGATTTTCTCGTCGGCGCCGACGGCATCTCGTCGACCGTGCGCGAACTCCTGGCGCCGGAAATCGTCTCGACCTACGCCGGTTATGTGGCGTGGCGCGGGTTGGTCGATGAGGAGAGCCTGTCTCCGTCCACGCGCGGAGCGCTGTGCGAATACTTCGCGTTTTCGCTGCCGCCCGGCGAGCAGATGCTCGGCTATCCGGTTGCGGGTGCGGATGACGCGGTGGAACCCGGGCACCGACGTTTCAATTTCGTGTGGTACCGGCCCGCCTCGCTCGACGCCACCTTGCCCGAACTGCTGACCGACCGCGACGGCGTCTCCCATCACCTCTCGATCCCGCCGAACAAGGTTCGGCCCGAGCTGGTCGCGGTGCTACGCCGCTCGGCCGAGGAATTGCTGTCGCCTCAATTCGCCGAGGTCGTCGCCAAGACCCCGCAGCCATTCCTGCAGGTGATTCAGGACCTGGAAACGCCGAGAATGGTGCTGGGCAAGCATGTTGCCATCCTCGGCGATGCGGCGTTTGTGGCGCGCCCGCACATCGGCATGGGCGTCACCAAGGCGGCGGCAGACGCCGCGGCGCTTGTCGGCGCGCTGGTGGCATATCCGGCCAACATGCCCGCGGCACTTGCCGCCTTCGAGAAAGAAAGGTTGGCCTTCGGCACGGCCGTCGTGCGGCGGGCGCAGGATCTCGGTGTCTATCTGCAGGCGCAGCTGCTGACCGATGAAGAGCGGCTCACGGCCGAGCGGCACCGCTCGCCCCAAGCGGTGATGGCCGAGACGGCGGTGACCACCGGCATCGTGGTGTGACGTCGCCCAGGATCGAAAGGACAGACAATGCCGCAGCAGATCATCGAGACATGGCCGCCCGCGCCAGCTCATTGGCCGCAAACGCTTCGTGCGGAGTACTCCGCCCGTCTCGGCAATGGCGGGGTCGGTCATCGGCTGGTGTCGACGTCGCCGCGCGTGCGGGTCTGGCATTTGATCCTCAAGCCGGGCGAGCGCATCGGATTCCACACCCACGTGCTTGATTACTTCTGGACGGTGATGACCGATGGTCGTGCCCGCTCGAACTACGCCGACGGGCGCACGGTCGAGGTCGATTACACTTGCGGCGACACGCAGCACCACGCGTTCGGAGCCGGGAAGTTCATGATCCACGATCTCGAGAACATCGGCGACAGCGAGCTCGTGTTCACGACCGTTGAGTTCCTCGACAGCGCCAACAGACCGGTCCCGCTTCCGGCCGCATGAGCGGCGCGAGGCCCGCCCGATTATCGGGCAGCCGATCCGACTTTTGCCCGCAATTCGGGCCGGTCGAAATACAATGACGCCTGGAGCGCCTCGCCCGTCTGCGGGACCATGTCCGAAAGCTTTTTCAGCTCGGGAATCCGTTTCACGTCGAGCGTCGTGACGTCGGGCCAGTCGACCTCGATCAGATTGCCGGCCGGGTCGCGCAGATACATTTGCACCGAGCCGTCGGGCAACTCGTTGATCGCATTACGAAACGTCTTTCCGTCGAGCGCGCCCACGGCCTTGCTCTTCTCGTACACGGCATGGAAGTCGTCCACATCGATGGCGAAATGCTGATAGGTCGGAACCGGGTCCTCGAGCTGGAACACGTGAACCTGAAGCTGCCCACAACGAAGATATTGGGTCTTAAACCCGAAATCGTAGGTGGGCAGGCGCTCCATGCCGAACAGCTGCTCGTAAAAAGCGACCGAGGTCGCAAGATCGCGAGCCCCAACAGAGAGGTGATTTAGACCGGTTGCGCGCATCGCAATGTTCCTTTGGTCCTGCCGTGAATTCGGGGGGTACAGCGGCGACGCCTTCCTTCCGCCCCGTTGTCCATATTTGATGTCCAAACCTTCGATGTCTAGTGCCAGCGTCGACGCTTTTGACGCACGTACTACGATCCCCCCGCTCGCGACGACAAACAACAGCCGCAAAATGACACCTTGCGGCTGTGGTTTGTCATAAGGGCATGGCAGCACGCATCATCGGGCATGCTTTGCTTGGACGGCGAGGCATACCGATCGACGTGTTCCCCGCGAAGTGCCGGGCAGGATGTCCAAATCGGCGGAAAAGCGGACGGCGAGTCCTTGTTACCAGGCCGCGCGCTCGCTTGTGCGGTGTGAATACAAACTGAGCAGCGCGCTGTCAGCACGGACAGGCAAGCTCTTTATTCTTTTCTCGATTTATTCTGCGGTGCAGCGACGAATCCAGTTGCAATTGTCGAACGATATTCAATGATGCTCTCAGTCAATGGACACCAATAATCCAATAATAATGTTGGGAGCGAAACGTGAAGCCAAGTCCATTCGAGTACGAACGGCCGGCATCCGTCGAAGAAGCACTTTCGGCTCTGGCGCGCGGCGGGGACGACGCCAAGGTTCTCGCCGGTGGGCAGAGCCTGATCCCCATGCTCAATCTTCGCATGGTGCGGACCGGGCGGCTCATCGACATCGGGCGAATAGAGGCCCTGCGGCGCATCGAGAAAGTGGACGGCGAGCTGCGCATCGGCGCGACCGCAACCCATAATGCGATCCTTACGTCGCCGCTGGTGGCGGAGACCTGCCCACTGATCACCGAAGCGTATCACGACGTTTCGCATCACTCGGTGCGCAACCATGGCACGCTTGGCGGCAGCCTCTGCCACAACGACCCGGCGGCCGAGATGCCGCTGGTCATGTCTATCCTCGGCGCCACCCTGGTCGTGCGCAAAGCCGGCAAAGAACGCGCGATCAAGGCCGACGACTTCTTCCGCGACAGTTTCACGACGGCGCTGGAGCCCGACGAACTGTTGGTGGAGATCCGGGTTCCGATCCCGCCGAAAGGGCATGGCTATTCCTTCCAGGAGCTGGCGCAGCGCAAGGGCGATTTCGCGCTGGTTGCCTGCGCGGCAATGCTGACGATCAAGGGCGGCGTGTGCCGCGACGTGCGCATCGGCTGCCGCAACGCCGGCGGGCCGACCATGCGTTCGGCGGCGTCAGAAGCATCGTTGGAAGGGGCCGCACCGACGCCTGGGTTGATCGCCGAGATCGCGGCCGCCGCCGCCGAAGCGGCGGATCCGAACACGGACGTTCACGCCGATGTCGCCTATCGGCGCGACCTGATCCGCTCGCTCTTGCGGCGCGCCCTGACCACGGCCGTTGAGCGGGCTTCGCGGTCTTAAAGGCCGCGCTGCCATTCGATTGCCCGCGTCCGCCCCGGAACGCGAGCGGCAAACTGCCTGACGGGACCGAGGGAACGCATATGGCAAAAACGACAGTTTCCATAACCGTGAACGGCGCGGTTTACGAGCGCGAGGTGGAGCCGAGATTGCTGCTCAGCGACTTCATCCGTCACGAGATCAGCCTGCCCGGGCACCCATGTGGGTTGCGAGCACGGCGTCTGCTGCGCCTGCACGGTGCTGGTCGACGGCAAGGCGACGCGCTCGTGCCTGAGCTTCGCCATCCAGGCGGATGGCCGTTCGGTCGAGACGGTGGAATCCCTCGGCAGCATCGAGGAACTGCACCCGCTGCAACAGGCCTTCTGGGAGAAACACGGCCTGCAATGCGGGTTTTGCACCCCGGGCATGCTGATGAGCGCGCTCGAACTGCTGCGCAACAATCCGCAGCCGGATCGCGAAGCCATCAAGGAAGCGATCGGTGGCAACCTCTGCCGTTGCACCGGCTACCAGAACATCATCGCCTCGATCGAACGCGCGGTCGAAATCAGCCGCGCCCGCAGCCAGCAGCCGGAGGCCGTGTCATGAACGCGCCGGAACGCATTTCCGCCATTCCGCCGAGCCGCCAGCGCGAGAAGCCGGGCCAGACCCTGAAATGGATCGGCCAGAACATGAAGCGCGTGGAAGATCCGCGCTTGTTGACCGGCCAGGGCCACTATATTGACGACATCGACATTCCCAACATGTTGCACGCGGCGGCGCTGCGCAGCCCGCATGCGCATGCGCGCATCAAGTCGATCTCGACCGAGGCCGCGGCCAAGCTGCCTGGCGTGTTCAAGGTGCTGACCGGGGCCGATATCGCCAAGACCACGGGACCGGTGCCCTGTTTTGCCAATCCGCCGGTGGAACAGCGCTGTGTCGCCGTGGACCGGGTGCGTCATGTCGGAGAGCCGGTTGTTATCGTGGTCGCCGAAAGCCGCTACATCGCCGAGGACGCCCTCGACCTCATCGAGGTCGAGTACGAGGAGTTGCCCGTGGTGCCGAATGCCGCCGCGGCGCTGTCGTCAAAGGGCGACGCGGTTCTCCATCCGGAGCGCGGGCCGACCAACATTGCGCACGAGAGGCGCTTCAAGTTCGGTCCGGTCGATGACGACTTCGCCAAGGCGGCGCGTGTCGTGCGCCGTCATCTGGTCTGGCCGCGCTCCGGCGCGCAGCCGCTCGAGACGGTCGGCGCCATCGGCCAGTTCGACAGCGGCGTCGGCAAGTTCAACATCTATGTCAACGGGTCGATGTACAATTACGTCGGCTTCACCATCGCCGGCTCGCTCGGAATCCCCGCACACAAGCTCAATATTATCCCGGTCATCGCCGGCGGCAGCTTCGGCAGCAAGCTGTTTACGCACAAGGTTGCCATTCTCGCCGCCTCGCTCGCCCGCATCTGCAAACGGCCGGTCAAATATGTCGAGGACCGGATCGACAACATGACCGCCTGCGACAACCACGGGTCCGATCGCATCTACGATGCCGAATTGGCGCTCGATGCCGACAACAACATGATCGGCCTGCGCTGCCACGTCGTCGACGACTACGGCGCTTATTTTCAGTTCGGCGTCGGTCACCATGGCAACGCCTTGTCGCAGATCACCGGGCCTTATCGGATTCGTTCAGTCGACCTCGATCTCGTCGCGGTGTTCACCAACAAGTGCCAGCAGGGCGCCTATCGCGGCTTCGGCTCCGAGGTGTCCAATTTCGTCATCGAGCGGATGGTCGACGCCGCCGTCGACGAACTCAAGCTCGATCCCGTCGAATTCCGCCGGCAGAACTTCATCAAGCCGGAGCAATTCCCCTACAAGATTCCGACCGGCAATCTCTACGACAGCGGCAATTACGGCGCCGTGCTGGATAAGGCAGTCGGCATGCTGGACTACAAGGGCTGGCGCAAGAAGCAGGAGGCGTTGCGCAAGGAGGGCCGCTACATCGGGATCGGTATCGCCACCTGCCAGGAACGCAGCGTGTTCAGCGCCACCGAATTCTGGATGCTCAACAACGATCCCGGCTTCGCGCTGACGAGCTCGCCCGAGGGCGTGAGCGTGAAGATCGACCCGACCGGCAAGGCCGTCGTCTCGTTGCAGGCGCCATTCTGGGGCAATAGCCCGGAAACGATGGCGACGCAGATCCTGGCCGAGGTGCTGCAACTCGATCCGGCCGACATCAGCGTCACGTATTCCGACACCGATCACGGCCTCGCGGGCACGGGACCGGGCGGCAGCCGCTACACGGTGATGGTCGCGGGCGCTCTGGTCGGCGCCGGACAGGCCATCAAGACCAAGATGTTCAGGATCGCCAGCCACATGCTGGAGGCGTCCGCCGAAGACCTCGAGCTGAAGGACGGCAAGGTCGGGATCAAGGGCACCAACAGGGCGGTCACCATCCCGGAAATCGCGCTGAGCGCGCATATGTTCCGGTTATCGCTGCCGGACGAGCCGGATCTCACCAGCGGTCTCGACGCCGCCTACACCTACGATCATCCGTTAACCACCATGCCGTCCGACGATCGCTCGGATCTCGGCATCTTCTATCCGATCATGGGCCACATGTGTCACATGCCGGTGGTCGAAATCGACGTGGAGACCGGCAAGGTCAAATTCCTCGACTATGTCGCGGTGCATGACTGCGGCACCATGGTCAACCCGACCACGCTTGCGGGCCACGTGCGTGGCGGCACGGCGCAGGGGATCGGCACGGCCCTGTATGAGCAGTTCTACTACGACGAGAACGGCCAGCTACTGACAGCCAACTTTGCCGACTACCTGATCCCCACGCTGCACGAGGTCCCGGACGATCTGCGGGTCGGCCACGTGGAGACGCCTTCGCCCTACACCGAATTCGGCATCAAGGGCGGCGGCGAAGGCGGGCGGATGGGCGCGCCGCCGGCGATCTGCTCGGCCATCGAGGATGCGCTGCGACCGCTCGGCGTGAAGATCGATGGCCTGCCGGTGACGCCGAAGGCGTTGCGCAGCCTCATCCGGGAGGCGCAGGCCCGCGCCTCCTAGACGTCGGGCCGGCCCCGAACACCATCGAAGAAACGACGATCGCAGCCGAAGGTTCGGCCGCGATCGGTTTGCCGGCACGACCTGAAGGCTCCTTTTCGGCGTGCTGCGCTGCGGTGCGATCTGGCGCCGTGCGGCCGGACTCCGCGACAAACGCTTGGTCAGAGCCATCCTCGGATAGCCTGCCAAAGCGCCGGCTTGCCCCGTTCCGGCGTGCCGCCGAATCCTAAAATCCCCTGAAACACCTATTCAGCCTGCGTTCATGTTGGGCCGGTCATCTTGCCCAAAACAACTAGCTGACGGTCGACGCGAAACGCCAATAAATCATGGGGCTACTTCCAAGTCCGGCCGGGATTTCGGTGGGCGGTCACGTGTCGCCCTTCTGCAGCCGAGAGTTGCAGTCTTCGACCGGCCAGAACGGCGGTCGCGGCTGAGCGGATCGAGAAGTAGGGCAAAGTCTTGGCCAACCGACTTGAACTGATCGCGTCCAGCCGCCTTCCGGTAACCGACCGGCGGCATCCTCCACATTCTCGTGCCGACGTTCGCAGCATGCGAATTGTGCCGGCTGAGCCGATCGCAGTTCGGCAGCCGTCGCCATCTTGCGACGAAGCCATTCGTTGGCGCGACGGCGAGCGGCTCAATCACCTCATCGAACAGAGCTGTGCCCAGTTCGCAGGCAACGAGGCCGTCCTCGCCGACGACATGGCGCTCAGCTACCAAGAGCTCGAAGCCCGCGCCAACCAGCTTGCGCGCCATTTGTTGCGCTGTGGTATCAAGTCCGGCGATCGCATCGGCTTGCTGTTCGATCGGACGATCGAGACCTATGTTGCGCTGTTGGCGGTCTTGAAGATCAACGCGGCCTATGTGCCGCTCGACCCTGGGTTTCCGGTCGAGCGCATCCGTTTCATTGCCGAGGACGCAGGTCTCGGCGCTATCGTGTCGACCGCGGCCTTCCAGGAAAAGCTGGCCACGCTCGACTTGCGCCACGTCCTGATCGACGCCGCCCAATCGGCAATCGATCGCGAATCTTGCGCGCCGCTCGGCGAGGGCGAGGTCGCAGCGCCGGTCGATCAGGTCTGCTACATCATCTACACCTCGGGCACGACCGGTAACCCGAAGGGTGTCGTCATCGAGCACCCGAGCATCTGCAATTTCGTGCGCGTCGCCGCCGAGCTTTACGGCTATGCGTCCGGCGACCGCGTCTATCAGGGCATGACCATCGCCTTCGATTTCTCGGTCGAGGAAATCTGGGTGCCGTTGATGGCCGGCGCCACGCTCGTTCCCGGCCGGCAGGGCGTCAGCCTGGTCGGCGACGAACTGAGCGAGTTCCTGCGCACGCGCCAGGTCACCTGTCTTGCCTGTTGTCCGACGCTGCTCGCGACCATCGAAGAAGAACTGCCGCAACTCAGGATTCTGCTGGTCGGCGGCGAGGCCTGCCCGCAAAATCTGGTGCGCCGCTGGCATCGGCCGGGCCGGACCATCCTCAACTCCTACGGCCCGACCGAAGCGACCGTCACCGCCAGCCTGACGGAATTGACGCCGAGCAAGCCGGTCACCATCGGCCGGCCCTTGCCGACCTATTCGATCGTCATTCTCGATCCGGATGAGGAGAGGGCGGTTGAGGCCGGCGAGCTCGGCGAGATCGGCATTGCCGGCATCGGGCTTGCGGCCGGCTATATGAACCGCGACGAACTGACGGCGCAGAAGTTCATCACCGACTTCCTCGGCATCGCCAACAACCCGTCCAAGCGCATCTACCGCACCGGCGACCTTGGCCGCATCAACGCCGACGGCGAGATCGAATATCACGGCCGCATCGATACCCAGGTCAAGATTCGCGGCTACCGCATCGAAACGAGCGAAATCGAATCGGTGCTGCTGGAACTGCCGGAGATCGGGCAGGCGGCGGTCGCCACCCATGAGCCCGAGCCGGGGATGCCCGAGCTCGTCGCCTATTATTCGTTCAAGCAGGGCGCGACCCTGTCGCGCGGCGACATCGCGCAGGCGCTGCGCGGCCGCGTTGCCGGCCTACATGGTGCCGGCCTTCCTGGAAGAGCTGCCGTTCATTCCGATGCTGATCAGCAGCAAGGCCGACCGCAAGCAACTGCCGAAGCCGAAGGGACCGCGCTGCCAGGCCGACACCAAGCTCGTCGAGGCAGAGTCCGAAAACGAGCGCATCCTCGCCGGCGCGCTGGCCGAAGTGCTGAAGGTCGACCGCGTTTCCATCGAAGACCATTTCTTCAACGATCTCGGCGCCCACTCGCTGCTGATGGCGAGGTTCTGCGCCAAGCTTCGGCAATATCCGGCGATGTCGAATGTCTCGATGCGCGACGTTTATCAGAATCCGACCATTGCCAAGCTGGCGGCCCAGTTCGACGGCGCGGCCGACGAGCCGGTCGTCGCCATCCGGCAGGAGCCGTTCCACGTCCCGTCCGATCTTTCCTATTACGGATGCGGCGCGCTTCAACTCATGTTCTACGCCGGTTATGGCGCGCTCACGCTTTGGATCGTTGCCACCGGCCTCGAATGGACCTACGGGGCGATCGCCAATCCGCTGGCGCTCTACCTGCGCAGCGTAGTGGCGGCGGTCGCCGTTTTCGCCGCGCTCACCGCGCTGCCGATCGCCGCCAAATGGCTGCTGGTCGGCAGATGGCGGCGCGAGTCGATTCCGATCTGGAGCCTGCGTTATTTCCGCTTCTGGATGGTCAAGACGCTGATGCGCAGCGCGCCGGCAGCGGCGTTTGTCGGCAGCCCGATCTACAATCTCTATCTGCGCGCGCTCGGGGCGCGGATCGGGCGTAATGCCGTCATCACCTCGCGCTTCGTTCCGGTCAGCACCGACCTGTTCTCGGTCGGCGACAATACGGTTCTGCGCAAGGATTCGATCCTGCTCGGTTACCGGGCGCGTTCCAACTTCATCGAGACCGGATCGATCGACATCGGCAGCGACGCCTTCATCGGCGAAGCCAGCGTCCTCGACATCAATACGGCGATGGGCGACCGCACCCAGCTCGGCCACGCCTCGTCGTTGCAGAGCGGACAGCGGGTGCCCGACGGCCGGCACTATCACGGCTCACCGGCTGTGGAGACGACATCGGAGTATTGTCCCATCGAAGACCGGGACTGCTCCTCGCTGCGGCGCGTCGTTTATTCGGCCCTGCAGCTCGCCGGCCTGTTCGCGATCGCGGCGCCGATCCCGATCATGGTCCTGAACTATTGGTACCCGCTCTTCGCGGCGATCACCGGCCTTCCCAGGCGCCTTGAAGATATGCCGACCGCGGCCTTCGCGTCGCTGATGGCGCTGGCGTCAGTCGGTGTGATCGTCGGTTCGATCGTGCTCGGGCTTGCCGTGGTTTACGCCATCCCGCGCCTCTGCAATCGGTTCCTCAAGCCGGACCGCACCTACGTGATGTACGGCTTCCATTACTGGCTGCAGACCGCCGTCTCGAGCTTGAGCAATTCGCGTTTCTTCAATCTGCTGTTCGGCGACAGCACCGTCATCGTCAGCTATATGCGCTTCGTCGGCTGGAACTTGAACGAGGTCGAACAGACCGGCTCGAATTTCGGCACCAACCAGCGCCACGACAACCCGTTCCTCTGCGACATCGGCAGCGGCACCATGGTCTCCGACGGGTTGTCGATGATCAATATGCACATGTCGAGTTCGTCGTTCCGCCTGAGCAAGACCTCGATCGGCGAGCGCAACTACCTCGGCAACGACATTCATTATCCGCCCGACGGCCGCACCGGCGCGAACTGCCTGCTTGGCACCAAGGTGATGATCCCGGTCGACGGTCCGGTGCGCGAGAACGTCGGCTTGCTGGGCTCGCCCTGCTTCGAGATTCCGCGCATGGTCAGCCGCGACCGCGACGTCAATGCGGGTCTGAGCGAGGAAACCCGGCGCCGGCAAATCCGCCGCAAGAACCTGCACAATTTCGTCACCGCGATCCTTTTCCTGTCCACCCGCTGGCTGTCCGTTTTCGTCGCCTTGTTCGTCTCGCATCTCGCGGTTCTGAAGTACGACGATTATGGCGTGCTCTCGCTGCTCGCCGCCGGCGGCGTCCTTTCGGTCGCGGCGATCCTCTACTTCGCGGGAATCGAGCGCGCCAGCCTCGCCTTCAAGCGCCTGTCGCCGACGATGGTCTCGATCTACGATCCGTATTTCTGGGCGCACGAACGGCACTGGAAGCTGTCCGATTCGCCGATCATCGAGCTCTTCGGCGGCACCCCGTTCAAGAACCTGGTGTCGTGGCTGGTCGGCGTGAAGATCGGCCGCAAGGTCTATGACGGCGGCTGCTCCATCACCGAACGCACGCTCACCGAGATCGGCGATTGCGTCAATCTCAACGAAGGCAGCGTCATCCAGGCCCATTCGCTGGAAGAAGGCGTGTTCAAGTCCGATTACGTGCGGATCGGCAACGGCTCGACGCTCGGCGCCGGCGCCTTCGCGCATTACGGCGTGACCATGGGCGAGCACGTGGTGCTCGACGCCGATTCCTTCCTGATGAAGGGCGAAGTGCTCGACGGCCATACGGTCTGGCGCGGCAACCCGGCCAAGCTGCTGCATGTGAACAAGCCGCAGGGGCGGGCGTTCAATCGCGTGCCGGCGCGGGAGCCGGAAGCGGCGGACGAACTGCTGGAATTGAATGTCGCCAGCGTTGCGGCGGAATAACAAACGGCGCGTGGCTTAAGGCCGCCGCCGTTTCGCGCTCACGCGGCGCGCGACGAACACGTCTCAAGCATACGTGTTCATGTACTTCATGCAGATCACGCGCAGGCACGAGGCGATGTTCTTGTCGTTGGCAACCAGACAGCCGTCGTGAATGCGCTCGATCAGCTGCGGCATGGTCAGATGCAGCCGGTCGGTAATCTCCTCGAGCACGGTCCAGAACACCCGTTCCAGGCGGATGGTGGTGCTGTGGCCATGGATGCGGAAGCCCCGCTTCTCCGGGATGAATTCGCTGATCTGGTCCTGCGAGCAGGCATTGAACATATGCCCGAGGAAATCGTTCGGCTCGATTTCTACAAAGATCGACATCGCCCCAACTCCTTGCGGTCGGCGCGTGCCGGCTCAGGCTTGGCGCGGGACCCGCGGAAAAGAGTCCGGCCGGCCTTCGCCGTCCGTTTGCAATAACTACTACCACTGTGGCCAACGGCGCTCTAAGCTTTTTTGGTGGTTCGGCGTGCCCCGGCGCCAAGCCGGCCTGGGCGACCGCGCGGGGCAATAAGAACCAATAAGACCAATCCAATAAGAATAATGGCCGGGAGGCTAACGGAAGGATGGACTTCTTCAAGAAAACGCTCGATCCCGTGATCGCGCTGATCGCCATCGCGGTGCTGGACGTGTTTCTCTTCATGGTGGTCGGCGCCTGGACCGTCGGTGGCGGCGAGACCATGATGACCGGGCTGATCGCCAAGGCGTTCATGGGCGACGCGCTCGACCGGCTGCCGTTCTGGCAGCTCGTGTTCGTGCCGAGCTTCGGCTACTGGAAAATCTACATCAGTCTCGGGATGCTGTTCGGCGCCTTCGTCGGCGCCTTGCTCAGCAAGGAGTTTTACCTGCGCTTCCCGCGCCGCCTGTCGGAATGGGTGATGATCACCATCGGCGGGCTGATGATGGGCGTCGGGATCAGGCTCGCCTTCGTCTGCAACGTCTCGACTTTCTTCGGGCTGACGCCGGAGATGAACCTCGGCGGCTATCTGGCGGTCAGCGGCATTCTGGCCGGCGCCTGGATCGGCTCGATGATCTACAAAAAAGTGTTGGAGATCTGACCCATGTCAGTCGTCGGGCAATGCCTTGCCGCCTTCATCTTCGGATCGGTCGTTGGGCTTTTGGTGCAGCGCTCGCGCTTCTGCAACACCGCAGCGCTGCGCGACGCCATCCTGTTCAAGACCTACCGCAACACCAAGGCGCTGCTGGTCGCCATGATGATTCTGACGGTGGGCTTCACCTTGTTCCTGACGGTGGGCGAGGGGCATCCGATGCATTTCGACGTCGGCCTCAACACCTTTGCCGGGCTGTTCATCTTCGGCATTGGCATGGTGCTCGCCGGCGCCTGCACGGTGTCGACCTGGGTGAAGACCGGCGAGGGCAATTTCGGCGCGCTGTGGGCGCTGCTCTTCACCTTCATCGGCATGTTCCTGTTCTCGCTGGTGTGGTCGGCCAACTACTGGCCGCCGGCGCCGACCAGCATGACCGGGCAGCCCAATCTGGACGCGCTGCAGTTCGGCTATGCCAATGCGCGCACGCTGCAGGACAAGCTAGGCATTCCGGCCGTCGTATTCGGCCTGATCCAGGCCGGCGTTTTGTTCGTTATCTACCGGGCCATCCTGCGCAAGGAGGCCGCGCGCGCCGGCCAGCTCAGCCAGGCCGCGGCAAGCCAGACCTTCGGCGCGCAAGCGGAAGCCGCCGAGTAGCGGCCGATATCAATCAAAAGAGGATCGCGTAATGGGACTGTTCAGCAAGAAGAAGGAAGCCGAGGCGCCGTCCAACGGTCATGCCGTGACCTTGAGCGACGGCGTCACTTACATGGTCGCCAAGACGGTCGACTGCCTCGGCGACAACTGCCCGCGGCCGCAGCTTATGACCAAGAAGGCTGTGAGCGGGCTGGGCGCCGGCGGCGTGGTGGAGATCGTGTTGGATAATCCGACATCGGTCGAAGCGCTGCCGCCGATGTGCCCGGAAATGGCCGCCACGCATTTGACGACCATCAAGGAAGCGCGTGCCTGGAAAGTCTATATCCGCAAGAACTGAACGGGAGCGGCCGTCGATGGCCAAGCTTTACATCCATATCTACGCTTGGACCGCGCTTGTCGTGACGGTGGTCGGCTTGGCGGTGATGTTGATCGCGCCGCCTACCAGCACCCGGCTCGATCGCAACGGCGTCGCCTATTTCACGCCCAAGGTGATCGACCCCGCGACCGGCAAGGCGGTCGATCTGAGCGTGCTCGTGCGTCATTACCGCGGCGACTAGCGCATGATCCCGAAAAGTGGAAACCGGTTTTCGGGACAGATCACGCGCGAACAAAATGGCAGGGACGGCCAGTAATTCGATCCCACCGAATGAGGCTCTGAAGGAGACGGCCATGGACATCGAAACCGCCGCGCAGTTCGTCTTCGCCGTCTTGGCCTTCGGCACCATGTATGTGTTGTTCCTCAAGGACACGATGTAGGGAGCGGAAATCATGGATAGAACCGGCCTGATCTTCTGCGTCGGCGCGCTTGCGCTGTCGCTCCTGATCGCGGTGCTCGCTTATCCGCTTGCCGCCATGCCAGCCGATCAGGTTGCGCGTGCCGCCAAGCCGCAGCCGGCCGAGATGCTGGGATCGGTCGATGTCGGCAATGGTTTTGGCCAAGTGCCCGTGACCAAGCTGATGGACTATTACATCTCCAATCCGCCGGCGACGCCGGTATCCGGGCCGGCTACGGCTCCGCAGATTCACTTCGGGGGCTGCTGAGATGAACCGCCCCGGCATGCTGACGTTGTGCGGGGCGGCCTTGTTGGCGGTTATGGCGGTGGCGCCTGCCGCCGCTGCGACCGATTCATTTGCCTTTGTTGCCCAGCCGACGCTCGACTCCGCGACCCGGGTAGTCGACGTGCGTGACGATAGTGCCTGCACCAAGGCTTCGCTCACCGGCGCCCGCTGCCTGTCGGCGGCCGCGTTGTTCGATAACAAAGGCCGGCCCGTCGATTTCCACACCCTGCGCTGGCTGCTCGGTACCATCGGCTTGAGCGGGGAGGAGCGGGTGCTGGTCGTTGGCGCCGATGCTGGCAAGGCCGCAGCGGTCGGCGCGCTTCTTTATCTCGCCGGCCAACGTCACGTCACTGTCCTGGATCGCCCGGTCGCGCTTCCTGCCGCCGCGCAGGGCGGCAGCGAGCGCAACATCACGCGCGAAGCGGTATTCACGGCACCCATGCGCGACCGCCTGCTGGTGGCCGCGGCAGAGCAGGCGAGCGGAACGGTGATCGCCGTCGGCGCACCCATCGACCGCTTGCGCCAATTTGCCCGGCGCACGGCGGACAGTGCCCAGCCGATCCGGCTGCGGCTTGCGCCCTGACAAGGAACACCCCGCATGGACATCCTTTTGCATGTCACCACACCGGACGCGGCGCGCGTCGCCGCGCCGCTCGGCCGCGCGCTGACCGCCAAGGGCGTGCGCTGGGGCTGCTTCCTCACCAATGACGGCGTGCGCGCGCTCGACGATGCAGCTTTCACCGCCGCGCTCGCAAGCGCCGAGCGCGTTTCCGTCTGCGAACATTCCTGGACCTTGCACATGCCCGGCCGCGCCTGTCCGGTGGAGCAGGCGAGCCAGACGCTCAACAGCGCGCTGATGGCCGAGGCCGCGCGCGTGGTGAGCCTTTAGGGGAGCGCGATGGCGAACGATCCGAAATCGATCCTGGTGCTCGCCCGCCGCGATCATGCCGAGGCGATGCGCGTTGCGGCTGGCCTCACCATTTTCGGCCACGCCGTGCAGCTCGTGTTCATGGCCGAGCCGCTCGCCGAGACCGAAGCCAATGCCGAATTGGCCGAGCTTCTGGAATTGTCCGACATCACGCCGGAGACGACGGTGCCGGACATGGCGGGCGATCTGACGCTGCTCGACGCCAAGGCGCTGGGCGCCGCCATCGCCGCCAGCGACAGCGTGATCAATCTGTGAGGAAACGGAAGACGTGAAGCGTGTCGTTGAACTGAAGACGGGGCTGTTTCCGGACGCCGAGACGGTGGCCGCCGCCATTGCCGCAAACGCGGCAAGTGTGGAGGTCGTGCGCCTTGATGTCTCCGAACTGGCTCCGCAAGACCTGGAAGCATGGAAGCGGGCAGTGGAGGCGATCCTCGCTGCCGATCTGACTGTCACCTTGTAGCGGCGCCGCCGCCGGCAGGGACAACATCGGGAGGACTACGCAATGACAACAAGATCAAATCATCGAAGCGTCTGGATCAGCACTACCGTCGCGGCATCGTTCGTTGCCGTCGTCGGCTTCGCCGGCCATGCGATGGCCGCTGACGCCCTGGTCGATGCCGCCTGGGCCAAGGCCAATATCGGCAAGCCCGGCGTCGTCTTCGTCGATACCCGCGGCCAGGTCGATTACCTGCGCGGCCATATCCCGGGCGCGGTGCACACCAACTACGCCAAGGACGGCTGGCGGGTGAAGAAGGGCGATGTCGTGGGCATGCTGCCCGACGACACCAGCAAGCTCGCCAAGGTGATCGGCGGCCTCGGCATCGACAATAGCAGCCATGTGGTGCTGATTGCGCCGGGCAAGACCTCGACAGACATGGGCATCGCCACGCGCCTGTTCTGGACCTTCAAGGTGCTCGGCGACGACAACGTCTCCGTGCTCAACGGCGGCATGGCGGCCTACCTCGCCCAGGTCGACAAGCAGGGCAAGCCGGTCAACCAGGTCGAAAAAGGCATGGCGAAGGTCACGCCCAAGACCTTCACGGTGGCGCTGCGAAAGGACATGCTACCCGGCCGCGACGACGTCAAAGCGGTGATCGGCAAGGGCGTGACGCTGGTCGACAATCGTCCGTCCGATCAGTATCTCGGCGTCACCCGCCCGCCGGTGGACACCGAAAGCGGCACCATCCCCACGGCGCACAACGTGCCGCAGGAGTGGCTGACCAAGAACGGCGGCGGCACCTTCCGCAGCAAGGCGGAGCTGGAGAAGCTCTACGCCGCGGCCGGCGTACCGACCAAGGGCAAGCAGATCAACTTCTGCAATACCGGCCACTGGGCCTCGATCGGCTGGTTCGTGTCGTCGCAGGTGCTCGGCAACAAGCAGGCCGAGATGTACGACGGCTCGATGAGCGACTGGACCCATCACAAGATGCCGGTCGAAACCAAAGTCAAGGTCGAGTAACGGGAAAGCAGGTCCGCATGGCGCATCGGCGCCATCTGGCCTGGATTGCTGTGACCGCGACGGTGCTTGCCGTCGCGGTCATCGTCGCTTCGGCCGCGCGGGCCGTGTCGCCACGTTCCGACCATGAACTCGCCGCCGAGCTTTTGATCGCGCGCGGCGACCTCGACCGGCTCGGCGGCGAGGCCGCGCTCTCCCTGCAAAATCGCGAGGGGCTTCGCCAGCGCATCGCGGGCGCGCTCGGTTTGCTGCCGTGGCTGCTGCGCCAGGCGGGTGATGCCGGGGCCGCCGATCGGCTGCGTGCCTGGCAGCAACGCTCTGTCGCTGGGGCGGACGGTTCCAAGCTGATAGCGGAGCTGGACGCCGCCATTGCCCGCCATCCCATTGACCGCGCCGCTTTCCTGCAACCGGCACCGACACCGGCGCGCCTGAATGAAGCGCGTGTGATCCACGGCACCTATTGCGCCGGTTGTCACGACGGCACTGGCAGCGGCGCCCCGGACCTGCTGTTGCCCGCGCGCGACCTGTTCAAGATGGGACGGCAGGAAGGCGCGGACGAATTCCTCGCGCGGCTGGTCAACGGCGTGAAGGGCGACGCCACCGTCCACTTCGCCAATCCGCTGACCAATGCGCAGATTGGTGCGCTGTGGACGTTCTATCGGACGTCGGCACCGTAAGCGCCGGCGTGATCGGTAGCCGATTCTCGCCATGCGAAATTTGCATCTTTCTATCAGCAGCACGTGTTGCAAGCGCCGCGCCGACGCTATTGTGCGTGCCGTCAATAGCCGGAGGTACCCATGGCCGCTGCGCAGGAAGAACTGTCTTTCACCTATTTCCCCGAGAATTATCGCTGGTCGCACGGATTGCTGATCGGCCTCAACATGGCGCCCTGGGGCGGCGCCGAGATTGGCGAAGTCAACCGAATAGGCTTGCGGCTGAGAGACCGCCTCGGCGACGACGACGCCTGGTTCCGCGAATGGGCGCGCGAGGCGCGCACCGTGGAGGACCGCGGCCGCGAGCGCATCGCGGAAGGTTTCACTGTCAGCGGCGCGCAATATCTGCAACGCGCCAGCGCCTACTATCATGTCGGCGAACGCTTCCTGCAGCCCAAGAGCCAGGAAGGCAACGACGCCTACATGCGCGGCGTCCAATGCCTGCGCGACGCGGCGCAATACATCAAGCGGCCGCGCCTGGAGCACGTCGAAATCCCGTACGGCGACACCAGCCTGCCGGCGATTCTTGTGCATGCCGAGCCGGCCAACAAGAGCGGCAAGGTGCCGGCAATGGTGTTCTTCGACGGCCTCGATGTCACCAAGGAGATACAATATTTCAAGGGCATTCCCGACCTGGTTGCGCGCGGCATCGCCTGCCTGATCGTCGACGGGCCCGGCAACGGCGAGAGCATCCGCTTCCGCGATCTCTACCTGCGCCACGACACCGAGCATTACGCGACGCCGGTATTCGACTGGCTGGCGGCGCGGCCGGAGGTCGACGAAAAGCGCATCGGCGTGATGGCGATCAGTCTCGGCGGCTATTACGCGCCGCGCGCGGCCGCCTTCGAGCAGCGCTTTGCCTGCTCGATCGCCTGGGGCGCGCAGTGGAACTATCGCGAAATCTGGGAGAAGCGCTTCGAGCGCCTCGCGCGCGCCGAAACGCCGTCGCTATCGGTCGCCTGGCAGCACATCGCCTGGGTGCTGAACGCGAAATCGCAGGACGAGGTGCTGGAAAAACTCGAGCCGTTCGACCTCGACGGCGCGGTGCAGAAGATCACCTGTCCGTTCCTGCTGCTGCACGGCGAGGGCGATGAGCAGGTGCCCCTAAGCGATGCGCAGAAGTGCTTCGACGCGGTCGGCTCCAAGCAGAAGACCTTCAAGGTCTTCACCCGCGAGGAGGGCGGCTATCACCATTGCCAGATCGACAACCAGAGCATCTGCTCGGCCTATATGTGGGATTGGCTCGAGCAGGTGCTGCAGCCGTCGCGGTGACGGGCCGCGGGGCGATCCGGCAAGCGTCATTCCGGGGCGCGTGCGCAGCACGCGAGCCCGGAATCCAGGGCGAAGCCGACAAGGCCTTTCGATTTGGCCCCTGGATTCCGGGCCCGGCGCTGATGCGCCGGCCCGGAATGACAGAAAGGGATGTGATCGCCGGCTCACGCCTCCGGAATGATCGGCAGCAGAACGTAAGGCTGCTTGCCGGCGGCAAAGTGCAGCGTGTTCTTGCCGCCGAAAATCGCCAGCGGGCGATCGTCCGGATCGACATGCAGGAAGGGCCCGACGCCTTTCATCGGGTAGGCCGCGTTGGGCAGCGCCGCGTCGGTGCCGTCGACCTCGTAGTCCTTGCCGCGCACCGTCAGCGCCAGCTGATAACCCGGCGGCACCACGATGCAGGTCGGCCAGATCTCGACGTCGAGCTCGACCGGCTTGCCCGGCTCGAGCGGCTGTTCGTCGTCGTGGCTGTGCCAGGGCCGGTAGGGCAGCGACCGTTCGGGATCGAGCTTGCGCTGCGAGGCGCGCAGCCAGCCAAGGCCGACCGGCGTGCGCGGATCGTTGGAGCCGATGAAGGTGACCTCCTTGCCGGCCGGGTCGAACACGCGCAGCACCAGGAACACGTCGGCGTCGGTGGTCGGTGACGAGAGAAACAGCTTGGCCGCCATCGGCCCGGTGATCTCGAGCGGCTTGGTCAATGGCGGCGTGCGGAAGGTGAGGCCGTCGCCGGTGGTCTCGTAAGCGAGCGTCGTCTCGCCCGCAGGCGCCTCGGGTCCGAACCCCAGCCCTTCCGGCTGCAGGAAGTATTTGGTCCATTGCGTCCGCGCCAACGGCCATTCGCTCTCCGCCCGCAACTCGAACTTCTCGCCCGGATGCCGGATGTTGAGCGAGACCTTCGGCTGCTCCAGCCAGCCGGTCACTTCGCCCTTCAAGAAGTGGCCGAAGAAGCGTCGCTGCAGCGCATCGCCGTAATTGCTGTAGAAATGGGTGAAGTGGGTGTCGCCGTGCACCTCCAGCCATTTCTGCGGCGAGCCGGCGCGCAGGAAGCCCTCGAAATTGCCGCGCGTATGCAGGCCCATGCCGCCCCAGTTTCCGGCCGAGAGCACCGGCGCTTCGATGTCCTCGAACTTGGCCGTACGCGAGGCATAGAAGTCGTCATCGAACTTGCGCCGCTTTGGCTCGCCGGCGCAATCGGCGTGGTTCGTGGCGAGCTCCGCCTCCGACAGCGTTTCAGGACCGGCGGCATATTCGCCGGTCACCGGATTCTTGCGGCCGCGCTCGCCGACGCCGTGTTGCACGTTCAACACCTGGCGGCCGAACCAACTCCGGAAGAAGTCGCTCAGGATGCCGCCGTGCCGGCACAGCTCGCGATAATAATCGGACGAGCCTTCCCAGATGCACAGCGCGGCGAGATGCGGGGGCTTAAGCGCGCCGACGGTCCACTGGTTCATGGCGTAGTAGGAAATCCCGTGAATGCCGACCTTGCCGTTCGACCAGGGCTGCACGCCGGCCCACTCGATGCACTCGTACATGTCCTGGGTCTCGCGCGGCGACCACACGTCGAGATAGCCGGGCGAGCGGCCGGCGCCGCGCGAGTCGACGCGCACGATGGCGTAGCCGTCCGGCACCCATTTCTCCGGATCGACCAGTTCCCAGTTCTGGTACTTGTTGGACGAGCCCTCCAGCACCTCGGGCGCGGCCTTGATGAGCCGGTTCCAGTTGCCCTTGTAGCCTTCCTGGAAGGCCTGGCCCTTGGCGTAGGGGCCATGGCTCAGGATGACCGGATATTGACCGTCGCCGAGCGGGCGGAACACATCGGCGCGCAGCACGAGGCCATCGTCCATCTTGATGGGCGCGTCCCAGTCGATCTGCATGCCGTCGCGGACTTCACTTTTTTCCAAGCCCATGTCTGCTGTCTGCTCCCGGGGTTTTCGTTCGTTGTTTGAATGGCCCTATGCTTTCGGGATGATCGGCAGCAGCACGTAGGGCTGCCGACCCTCGGCGAAATGCAAGGTGTTCTTGCCGCCGAAGATTGCCGGCGGGCGGTCGTCGGGATCGATGTGGAGGAAGGGACCGACACCTTTCATCGGGTAGGGCGCGTTGTCCGGCGCCGCATCGGTGCCGTCCAGCTCGAAATCCTTGCCGCGGATGGTGAAGGCGATTGTGTAGCCCGGCGGCACGACGATGCAGGTCGGCCAGACCTCGACGTCGAGCTCGACCGGCTTGCCGGGTTCGAGCGGCCATTCCTCGTCATGGCTGTGCCAGGGCCGATAAGGCTGCGACATTTTCGGATCGAGCTTGCGGTGGGAGGCGCGCAGCCAGCCCAGGCTGATCGGGCAGCGTGGATCGTTGGCGCCGATGAAGGTGACCTCCTTGCCGGCCGGATCGAACACCCGCAGCGCCACGAACAAATCGGCGTCGGTCGTGTCCGAGGACAGCCACAGCTTGGCGGCGGAAGGGCCGGTGATCTCCGTGGCTTGAGTAAGCGGCGGCGTGCGGAAGGTCAGGCCGTCGCCGGTGGTCTCGTAAGTGAGCGTCGTCTCGCCGGCGGGTGCGTCGGTCGCAAGCCCCAGCCCTTCCGGCTGGAGGAAATATTTGGTCCATTGGGTGCGCGCGAGCGGCCATTCGCTCTCCCCGCGCAGCACGAATTTCTCGCCCGGATGCCGGACGTTGAGCGACACGCGAGGCTGCTTGTCCCAGCCGGTATCTTCGCCCTTCAAGAAATGGCCGAAGAAGCGCTTTTGCAGCGTCAGGCCATAATTGCTGTAGAAGTGCGTGTAGTGGGTGTGGCCGTGCACCTCGAGCCACTTCTGCTTGGAGCCGGCGCGCATCCAGCCCTCGAAGTTGCCCCGACTGTGCAGGCCGAGGCCGCCCCAATTGGCGGCCGACAGCAAGGGTGTCTCGATCTTGGCAAAGTCGGCGGTGCGCCCGGAATAGTATTCGTCCCACAGCCGGTGGCGCTTGGGCTCGGCGGGCGTGTCGGCGCGGTTCTTCGCCAGTTCCTCCTCCGTCAGCGTTTCCGGCCCGGCCGCCGGTTCGCCGGTCACCGCGCTTTTGATGCCGCGCTCGCCGACGCCGTGCTGCACCCGCAGCACGCGGCGACCGAACCAACTCCTGATGAAGTCGCTCAGGATGCCGCCGTGCCGGCACAGTTCGCGGTAGTGATCGGAGCCGCCCTCCCAGACGCACATGGCGGCGAGGTGCGGCGGCCGCAGCGGGCTGACCCGCCATTGGTTCTTGGCGTAATGGGAGATGCCGTTGAGGCCGATCTTGCCATTGCTCCACGGCTGCGTGCCGGCCCATTCGATGCACTCGTAGAGGTCCTGCGTGTCCCGCGCCGACTGGACGTCGAGATAGCCTGGCGAGCGGCCGGCGCCGCGCGAGTCCACGCGCACGCAGACATAGCCATCGGGCACCCACCGCTCGGGATCGACCACTTCCCAGTTCATGTACTTGTTGCTGGAGCCTTCCAGCACCTCGGGCGCCGCCTTGATCAGCCGCTCCCAACTGCCTTTGTAGCCGACCTGGAACGGTTGCCCCTTGGCGTAAGGCCCGTAGGTCAGGATCGCCGGATATTGGCCGTCGACGATCGGGCGGAAGACGTCGGCGCGCAACACCAGCCCGTCATCCATCTTGATGGGAACATCCCACTCGATCCGCATGCCGTCGCGGATTTCAGCCTTTGCGGTGACCATGGTGCGGTCACGCCTTGGCCGGAACGAACGGCAGCAGCAGATAGCTCTCGGCCCCCGGGCCCGCATAGACGGTGGTCTTGCCACCGAAAATTTCGGGCGGCCGGTCGACGGGATCGTCATGCAGGAACGGTCCACACCCGGTGAACTCGTTCTTCATGTTGGAAAGGCGCCCGCCGCTTTCGCCTTTGTAGACGTAATCCTTGCCGCGCACGCTCAGCGCAATGCGCGAGCCGGCCGGCATCACCAGGCAGGTCGGCCAGATTTCGATGTCGAGCTCATAGACTTCGCCCGGCGTGAGCGGCTGCTTCTCGTCGTGGGTGTGATAGGGCCGGTAGGGCAGGCTGAGCTTCTTGTCGAGCTTGCGGTGCGAGGCGCGCAGCCATCCTTGAGCGATCGGCGTATGCGGGTCGAGCGCGCCGTGGAAGACGACTTCCTTGCCGTCCGGATCGTAGACTTGCAGCACGACGAACAGGTCGGCCTCGGTCGTTGATGACGACATGAACAGCTTGAGCGCCGACGGCCCGGTGATCTCGGTCTGCTGCGGCAGCGGCGCGGTCATGAATTGCAGGCCGTCGCCGAGCGCATCGAAAGTCGCCTGCTCCTTCTTGCCGACCGCTTTGTCGGACAGCGTCAGCGCGGACGGCGACAGATAAAGCTTGGTCCATTGTGTGCGTGCTAACGGCCATTCGCTTTCGTCGCGCAGCACGAATTTCTCGCCAGGGTGGCGGACATTGAGCAGCACCGGCGGCTGGTTGTCCCAGCCGGTGTCTTCACCTTTAAGGAAATGCCCGAAGAACTTCTTCTGCAGCGCAACACCGTAGTCGGTGTAGAACAGCGTCCAATGGCGGTCGCCGTGCATCTCCAGCCATTTCTGCTGCGAGGCCGCGCGCACGAACCCTTCGATATTGCCGCGCAGGTGCAGCCCGTTGCCGCCCCAATTGCCGCACGACAACAGCGGAACCTTGATCTTGTCCCACTCGGCTGAATGGTCGCGGTGATATTGGTTGTCGAGCGGGTTGCCGGCGATTTCGGCACCGAGCTTGCCGCGGTTGGCCTCCATTTCCTCATCGCTCAGCGACACCGGGCCGGAGACGAGGCCGCCATGGATCGGGTGACGCTTGCCGCGCGTGCCGAGACCGTGCTGCACGGTCTTGATCTGCATGTCCGACCAATTGGCTTGGAACGTGCACAAAATTCCGCCGTGATGATTTTTGTCGCGGAACCAGTCGCCGGCGCCTTCCCAGATGCAGATGGCGGCGAGGTGAGGGGGCTGCAGGCCGGCAACCTGCCACTGGTTGATGGCGTAGTAGGAGATGCCGTTCATCCCGACCTTGCCGTTCGACCAGGGCTGCTGCGCTGCCCACTCGATGCAGTCGTAGATGTCCTTGGTCTCGCGCGGTGAGAAATGATCGATGTAGCCGGGCGAACGGCCGGCGCCGCGCGAGTCGACGCGCACGCAGACATAGCCGTCCGGCACCCACTTCTCCGGGTCGGCGACCTCCCAAGCCTGGTATTGGTTGGTCGATCCGGCCGCCACATCCGGGTGCTCGCTGACCATGATGTCCCAAGCGGTGGGGTATCCCTCTTGGAAGGCAAGCCATTTTCCGTAGGGACCGCACGACAGGATGACCGGGTATTGGCCTTGCTTGACCGGCCGGAACACGTCGGCGCGCAGCACCAGCCCGTCATCCATGGTGATCGGCACGTCCCAGTCGATGGTCATTCCATCGCGGGTTTCGGTGGTTTCACGAACCTCTTTGGTTGGTATATCAAGCATGGCCCTTTGCCTTTCCTCACCGGTGTCGCCGCGCTTTTTGCGCGTCTCTTGTTGTGGATGACTGTAAGCTCACGAACGAAGTCTGCGCAACGCAAAGTGCGCGCAGCGGAGGGTTGCAGGATTCGGCGGTCGAATCGGCCGCGAAGGTCCCGCGAAAGCTGCAAGAGACTATTGATTCATCAGTCAATAACGCATTACCCCTGATTTGTAATGACAATTCTGTTGCGGCTCATGAGGCTTCAACATATGATCCGCACCCAATCGCGGACTAAGAACGCGTAACGCTTAGGGATGTAGCGCCGATTTTCTGCTTGGCTCCGGGCCGACGAGCAAACGATGCTCGCGTGCCGACCGAAGCCGAGCGCCGGGAGGGTTTCTTGGGATCCAGCCTCTCGCATACGATTCGAAAAGCTGCCTGCGGCTTCATCGTGCCGGCAGCGAGGGGCGTGCTTTGCCCTCTTTCGACATCAACGCCGACCGGTCATGCGGGTCCGCCTCGGCGGCGCGCGTCCGGCGCGTACTGAATAATGCCCAATAAGGTCATAGAGGGAGGAAACAGAATGAGTAAGTATCAGGTTTCGCGGCGCACATTCGTCGAAGGTGGGCTCGGTCTTACCGTTGCCAACTTCCTGCCCGGGACGACGCCGCTCGCTTTCGGCGCCACCATGGAGGAGCAGACGATCGCCGCCGCGAAGAAGGTCGGCGGCGGCAAGGTCAACGGCATGATCTGGTCGCCCTATTTCGTGCCGATGCAGCCGGTGATCGCGGAATTCACCAAGGCGACCGGTATCGGCATCGGCGGCATTCAGGACATCTCGATCTTTGACGCGCCGCAGCGCGCGATGGCCGAGGCGCTGTCGCATTCGCCGCAGTTCGACTTCATCCATATCGATTCCAACATGATTCCGTCGCTGGCGTCCGCCGGCTACCTGGAGCCACTCGACGAGTACATCAAGAACTCCGACTTCCACTTCGACGTCGTGGCCGATTACGCCAACTTCATGAAATACAACGGCCATACCTACGGCGTGCCGACCGACGGCAACGTGCATATCCAGTATACGCGCAAGGATCTGCTCGACGATCCGGACAACAAGAAGCGTTTTGCCGACAAGTTCGGCACCGAGCTGAAGGTGCCGGAGACCTGGGAAGAAAACCTGCGGCTGCAGGAGTTCCTCATGGATCCGAAGAAGGATCTCTATGGCTCGGGCAATCTGCGCAACCGCGCCAACGGCGTGACCTGGTGGTACATGATCTTCTACAGCGCCGGCGGATTCCCGTTCGACGACGACATGAAGCCGACCATCAACACGCCGGCTGGCCAATACGCCGTCGACATCTATCTGCAGGACAAAAAGGTCAACCATCCCGAGGCGTCCAACTGGGGCACCCCGCAGATGATCCCGCGCATCGCGCAGGGTCACGTGGTGAGCTGCCAGTACTGGGACGGCACCTGCAAGACCATCAAGAACCCGAAGCAGTCGAAGACGGTCGGCAAGTTCTATTACAGCACGGTGCCGGGCTCGAATTTCACCGGCAAGATGATCCACCGCTCGATCTCGTCGCCGCTCGCCGCCATCCTGATCAACAAGTACAGCCCGCGTAAGGCGCAGGCCGCCTATCTCGCGCTGTGGCTGGGCTCGGGCAAGAACAGCATTCCGATCGTTTCCGATCCGAAGAACGCGTTCAACGACGCCTGGGCGACCGAGCACTTCTCGGCCAAGCCGGTGATCGATGCCTACACGCAGGAAGGCATCAACGCCATCAAGAAGAACTTCGAGGTGGTTTCGCCGCCGATCTATCTGACCGGCTTTCTCGAGTTCCAGGACGCGCTCGGCAAGAACCTGTCGGAAGCCTATGTCGGCCAGTTGCCGGCCAAGGACGTGCTCAAGAAGACCGAGGACGAATGGAACAAGATCGTCGGCCGCATCGGTCGCAGCAAGCTCAAGAAGGACTTGCAGAGCTACAAGGCGGCGATGCCGACCCGCAACGTGCCGGCGTGAGCGCCGGACGCTGCATAATAACCTGACGCCCTTCAGCCGGACGAGCGTTACGCTCGTCCGGCGCGCCCTTGGAGACCAGGAATGGCCGTAGCCGCCCTTCCGAGCAGTGACGCAAGCGAAGAAGTCCCGCGCCGTGTGGTATCCCGCCGGCGCGCGATCAGGCGATTCAAGATATCGCTGCTGGCGCCGCTGGTGGCGCTCATCTTCTTCATCTTGACGCCGGTGCTGCTGCTGCAGCTTTACTTCTCCTTCCACCAATGGACCGTCTATCTCGGCTCTTGGTGGGATGCCGAATTCGTCGGCCTCGACCTGTTCCGCGACGTGCTCACCGATCCGCGCTTCGGCTGGGCGGTGGTGCGTTCGCTATCCTTTGCCACCGGCTCGACGATGGGCTGCTTCGTGGTCGGCTTTGGGCTCGCCTATCTGATGTACAGGCCGTTCCGCGGGCAGGGCTTCTTCTACATCCTCTTCATTCTGCCGATGCTCACCGTGCCGGTGGTGGTGGCCTACACCGCCGAAATGATGCTCTATGCCGACGGCCCGGTGAACCACATCATCTCGTTCCTCATCGGCCATGACTTCCGGGTCGCCTGGCTCACCAATCCGCACATGGCCTTGGTCACGGCGGCGCTGCTGGAAATCTGGAACTGGACGCCGTTCTCCTTCATCATCATGCTCGCCGGGCTGGCGGCGATCCCGAAGGAGCCGATCGAGGCCGCGGAAATCCTTGGCGCTTCCAAATGGCGCATCTTCTGGGAAATCCAGGTGCCGCTGCTGCGGCCGGTGATCCTGTTGGCGCTGGTGCTGCGCTTCCTCGAGGCCATGGCGGAATTTCCCAAGACTTGGGCGCTGTTCCAGGGCGGCCCGGGCAGCGCGACCGAGACGCTGCCGGTCTACATCTTCATGACCACGTGGCAGTATTTCGAAATCTCCAAGGGCGCCGCCATGTCCTACATCGTCATGGTGATGATGATCGTCATCGTGCTGATCGCGATTCATCTGCTGCGGCGCGAGAAACATTCGCTCGACGCCATGTACAAGCGGAGCGAAGACGTCGAGGTGGAGGCCTGACATGTCGATGACCAAGACACAGCGTCGCCGCACCACCACGATCACGCGCTACGTCGTGCTGACGATCTGGGCGTTGATCGCGTTTTTCCCGATCTATTGGATGGTCTCGACATCGTTCAAGCCGAGCGATCAATGGTTCACCTGGCCGCCGGTCTATTTCCCGCATCCGGCGACGCTGTCGAACTATCTGAACGTCTGGTGGGGCGCGCAGCAATATGATGCGACCCAGTACGCGATCTCGTCGCAGAAGCCGCTGGTCTCGATGTGGAACTCGACGGTGATCGCCACCACCTCGACGTTTCTGGCGGTCTTGTTCGGCTCGATCATCGCTTATGGCGTCTCGCGCTACAAAATCCTCTCCGAGGCGCGCATGTTCCAGCTCCTCATGCTGCGCATGATCCCGCCGATCGTCGTGGTGGCGCCGCTGTCGCTCTACTACACGGCCATCGGGCTGATCGACACCCGCATTGGCCTGATCCTGGTCTACTTCCTCACCACGCTCCCTTACGCGGTGTGGATGACCAAGAGCTTCATCGATGAGGTGCCGCTCGAGATCGAGCAAGCGGCCGAGATTCTCGGCGCCTCGCGCTGGCGCACGGTGTTCGAGATCGTGCTGCCGTTGGTCCGCTCCGGGCTGGTCGCGACCTTCCTGTTCATCCTTATCCTGACCTGGAGCGAATATCTGCTGGCGCTGATCCTCACCAAGACCCAGGTGACGACGCTGCCGATCGAGCTGTCGAAATACCAAGGCACGACCGAAGGCCGCGTCTACGGCCGGCAGGCAGCGCTTGCGGTCGGCATCACCATCCCGCTCATGTTCGTGGGGCTCATCATCCGCAAGCATCTCGCGCGCGGCTTCAGTTTCGGCATGGTACGGAGATAACAGTGGCGCGCATCGAACTGCTGAACCTCAACAAGTTCTTCGGCGCGGTCCAGGCCGTGAAGGAGCTGAATTTCAGCATCGAGGACGGCGAATTCGTCGTCTTCGTCGGCCCCTCCGGCTGCGGCAAGACCACGACGCTGCGCATGATCGCCGGCTTCGAAGACCCGACGTCCGGCGAGATCCGCATCGATGGCAAGGTGATCAACGACCTTGAGCCGCGCGATCGCGGCCTCGGCATGGTGTTCCAGAGCCACGCGCTGTTCCCGCACAAGACGGTGGCGCAGAACATCGAGTTCGGCCTGCGCATGAAGAAGGTGCCGCAAAAGGAGCGGGTCAAGCAGGTGCAGGACGTGGCGGAGATGGTGCGCATCACACATCTGCTCCACAAGATGCCGAACCAGTGCTCGGGCGGCGAATCCCAGCGCATCGCGCTCGCCCGCACCCTGGTGACCAACCCATCGACCTTCCTGCTCGACGAGCCGCTGTCGAGCCTGGACGCCAAACTGCGCCGCGAGCTGCGCGCCGAGTGCGACCGGCTGCACCAGGCGCTCAATCGCACCTTCATCTATGTCACCCACGACCAGGAAGAGGCGATGACGCTTGCCGACCGTATCGTCGTGATGCGCGGCGGCGAGGTCGAGCAGGTCGGCTCGCCCATGGACATCTATTCCAACCCGGTCAGTCACTTCGTCGCCGACTTCTTCGGCTCGCCGTCGATGAACCTGCTGAACGGCGAGGTGGCGCATGAAGATGGTGGCGCGCGCTTCCGTTCGAACGATTTCATCGTTCCGCTGCCCGACAACCTCAAAGGCGTGAAGCCGGGCAAGTTCACGCTCGGCATCAGGCCGGAGCACGTCTCGGTCGTGACCAACGGCAGCGCGGTGGTGGAACTGCCGGTGCGGCTGGTCGAACCCCTGGGAAAGGACACATTGCTTTATTTCGAGGCCGGCTCGGATCGTGCCTTCGTGGCGGTGACCGAAGGCCTCACCATGGCCGATGTCGAGGTGGGCGCGCGGCTCGGGCTTGCGCTCGATCCGCGCCGGCTGCATCTGTTCGACGCTTCCGGCCGACGGGTTCCCGCCACGCCATAACCGCCATTCGAAATCTTTCATTCCCCGCCTGCCGGCAGCACCCGCATCGGTGACCTGTTGGACGCCGATAGGCGACGTACCGACCGAAAAAGGAAACGGGGCCCATGGACTACCGCGAAAAGAATGAAATCCGCGACGGCATGCGGATCGATTGGGACATGCCGATCCCGATGGAAGACGGCATCGTCCTGCGCTGCGATGTCTACCGACCGGTCGCGGAAGGCCGCTATCCGGTGATCATGACCTATGGCCCCTACGGCAAGTGGCTGCACTTCGAGGATCTCTACACCGACCAGTGGCGGCGCATGTGCGCCGACCAGCCCGACGTGCCGACCGATTCCACCAACAAGTATCAATGCTGGGAGGTGGTCGACCCGGAAAAATGGGTGCCGGACGATTATGTCTGCATCCGCGTCGACTCGCGCGGTGCCGGCCGCTCCCCCGGCGTGATCGACATCTGGTCGCTGCGCGAGGCGCAAGATCTGGCGCAGTGCGTCGATTGGGCCGGCGTGCAGCCGTGGTCGAACGGCAAGGTGGGGCTCAACGGCATTTCCTATTACGCGGAGAACCAGTGGCAGGCCGCGGCGCTGCAGCCCAAGCATCTTGCCGCCATCTGCACCTGGGAAGGCGCCGCCGACTTCTACCGCGACATGGCGCATCACGGCGGCATCTTCTGCCGCGGCTTTGTCGAGGGCTGGTCGAAGGCGCAGGTCTACACCGTGCAGAACGGGCGCGGCAGCCGCGGCTTCAAGAGCCGCATGACCGGTGACTGGGTGTCGGGTCCCGAGACGCTGTCGGAAGAAAAGCTCGCCGAGAACCGTCGCGACTTCTACGAAGACTGCCTGCCGCGCAAGCTCGACACCGATGAATTCTGGCAGTCGCGCATGCCGGACTGGAACAAGGTCGAGGTGCCGCTCTTGTCATCGGCCAATTGGGGCGGGCAGGGACTGCATCCGCGCGGCAATTTCGAGGGCTTCGTGCGCTCGGCCTCGAGCGAGAAATGGCTGGAGGTGCACGGCATCGAGCACTGGACGCACTTCTATACGAATTACGGTCTCGGTCTGCAGAAGAAGTTCTTCGGCCATTTCCTCAAGGGAGAGGACACCGGCTGGGGCGAGCAGCCGAAAGTGCTGCTACAGGTGCGCCATCCCGGCGAGAAATTCGTCGAGCGGCATGAGAGCGAATGGCCGCTCGCCCGCACGGAATGGACCAAGTTCCATCTTCACCCCGGCGAGATGACGATGTCGCAGGAGACGCAAGGCGCCTCGAGCGACGTCACCTATGCCGGCCTCGGCGACGGCGTCACCTTCCTGACCGATCCGCTCGAGCAGGAGACCGAGCTAACCGGGCCGATCGCGGCCAAGCTCTGGGTGTCGTCGGCGACCGAGGACGCCGACCTGTTCCTGGTGGTGCGCGTGTTCACGCCCGATCTGAAGGAGGTCACCTTCCAGGGCGCGCTCGATGCCCATACGCCGATCGCGCAAGGCTGGCTGCGTTGCTCGCACCGCAAGCTCGACAAGAAACTCACGCTGCCCTACCGGCCCTATCACACCCACGACGAGGAGCAGAAGCTCAACCCCGGCGAGGTCTACGAGGTCGACGTCGAGGTCTGGCCGACCTGCATCGTGGTGCCGAAGGGCCATCGGCTGGCGCTGTCGGTGCGCGGCACCGACTACGTGTTCCCGGGCGAGCCGGGTGAGGGCCTGGAGACGCTGGGCAAAGTGTGGACCGGCGTCGGCCCGTTCACCCACGACGATCCGCGCGATCGCCCGCCGGCCGTCTTCGGCGGCGACGTCACCCTGCACGCTGGCCCCAACCGGCAGGCTTACCTGCTGCTGCCGGTCATCCCGAACAAGTAAAGCGAGGAAGAAGTCATGAGCTACCGTGAGGTCAGCGAAGTCCGCGATGGCATGCGCATCGATTGGGACATGCCGATCGAGATGGACGACGGGCTCGTCCTGCGCTGCGACATCTTCCGCCCGGTGAAGAACGGCCGCTATCCGGTGATCCTCAGCCACGGGCCCTACGGCAAGTGGCTGCATTTCGAGGACGGCTACAAGACCGCCTGGGATCGCATGGCCGAGAAGCATCCGGACGTGATGGCCGGCTCGACCAACAAGTACCAGAGCTGGGAAGTGTGCGACCCGGAAAAATGGGTGCCGGACGGCTATGTGGTGGTGCGCGTGGACTCACGCGGCTGCGGTCGTTCGCCCGGCTACGTCGAGCACTGGTCGCCGCGCGAGACCAAGGATTTCCATGACTGCGTCGAATGGGCCGGCAAGCAGCGCTGGTCGAACGGCAAGGTGGGCCTGAGCGGCATTTCCTACTACGCCATCAATCAATGGCAGGTCGCCAACCTGCAGCCCAAGCATCTCGCCGCCATCTGCGTATGGGAGGGCTTCGCCGACTTCTATCGCGAGCTCAGCTATAACGGCGGCATCTACTCGACCTTCGGCCAGAACTGGTACGACATGCAGATCAAGACCGTGCAGCACGGTCTCGGCATCAACGGCCATCGCAGCCGTATGAACGGGGACTGGGTTTCGGGTCCGGTGACGCTGACCGACGAGGAACTGGGCGCCAACCGCTACGATCTCGGCAAGACCTACATCGCCCATCCGCTCGATGACGACTATTACAAGGCGATGACGCCGGACTGGTCGCGGATCAAGGTGCCGATGCTGTCGGCGGCGAACTGGGGCGGCCAGCCGCTGCATCCGCGCGGCAATTTCGAAGGCTTCATGCGCGCGGCGTCCAAGCAGAAGTGGCTGGAGGTGCATGGCATCGAGCACTGGACCCATTACTACACCGACTACGGCATCGACCTGCAGAAGCGCTTCTTCGGCTATTTCCTGAAAGGCGAGCGCAACGGCTGGAACAAGCAGCCCAAGGTGCAGCTCAATGTGCGTCATCCGGGTGAAACCTTCGTTATCCGCAGCGAGGACGCCTGGCCGATCCCGCGTACGCAATGGACCAAGTTCCATCTCGCCGCCGACGCGCACAAGCTGATGACCGAGACGCCGAATGGGTCTTCCAGTGCCAGTTTCGATGCCAAGGGCGACGGGGTGACCTTCGTCACCGAGCCAATGGCGGAGGAAACCGAGATCACCGGACCGGTGGCGGCCAAGCTGCACGTTTCATCGTCGACCGCTGACGCGGATATCTTCTTGGTCTTGCGTGTGTTTTCGCCTGACATGAAGGAGGTCACGTTTCAGGGCGCGCTCGATCCGCATACCCCGATCGGCCAGGGCTGGTTGCGTGCCTCGCATCGCAAGCTCGACAAGAAACTGAGCCTGCCTTATCGGCCTTATCATCCCCACGACGAGGAGCAGCCGCTGAAGCCCGGCGAGGTCTACGAGCTCGATGTCGAAATCGTGCCGACCTCGATCGTGGTGCCGAAGGGTTATCGTGTGGCCCTGACCGTGCGCGGCAAGGATTACGTCTATCCCGGCGGTTCCGGTGGCAAGCTCTCCAACATGAAGAACGTGCTGACCGGCTGCGGACCGTTCCTGCACGACGATGCACGCGACCGGCCGACCGCGATATACGGCGGGCAGACCACGCTGCATCTTGGCGGCGGACGGGAGAACTTCTTGCTGCTGCCGATCATCCCGGCGAAGTCGGCGGCGCGTGCCGCCAAGTCGACGGGCAAGGTCGCGAAAGGCAAATCCCCGGCGCGCAAGACGGGCAATGCCAAGCGGCGCAGATAATTGCGGCTGTAAGGTCCGTGGCCCGGATCCGCCATATTCCGCTCATTCCCGCGTAAGCGGGAATCCAGTTCTGGTTGAACTATGTGCGAGCCGCGCTGGGTCCCCGCTTTCGCGGGGACGAGCGGCGGGGCGAGTGGCTGCTCTCCACGCTCGGTAGGAACTTGCGTCCCTCGGCCACCAGGAAGTCGCGCAAGGCGCCGGCCGCCGGCATCAGCCGCTTGGCGGCCGGGCGCACGACGAACCACTGCCTGATCTCGGGCAGCCCGACCACGTCAAGCACGACCAGCCGGCCGTCTTCGATTTCCGAGGCGATGGTGTGCGCCGAGATGAAGGCGATGCCGAGCCCGGCGATCACCGCCTGCTTGATGGTCTCGTTGGAGCCGATCTCCATGCCGATGCGCGGCTTGATGCCGTGCTTCTCCAGGAAGCGTTCGGCGATGCCGCGCGTGCCCGAGCCCACCTCCCGCATCAGAATAGTTTCGCCAGCAATCTCGTGCGGCGGAATGTTGCGGCGCTTGGCGAGCGGATGGTCGGGCGGGGCGATCAGCACCTGCGGATGCTCGCCGATTAGCGCGCTCTCGACCTCGACGCCGTCCGGCGGCCGCCCCATCACCGCCACGTCGAGGCGTCCGTTCTTGAATGCGGCGATGGTGTCTTCGCGGTTGCCGATGATCAGCTCGATGTCGATGCCGGGGTGGGCGCGGGCGAAGGCCGCGAGCATCTGCGGGGCAAAATATTTCGCCGTCGAAACGACGCCGACGGCGACCCGGCCGCTGGCCAGCGACTTGAGCGCGGCAAGGCCCGCGGCGCAGTCGGCCAGTACGGCTTCGATCTTCTCGGCGCAGGCCAGCAGTTCGCGGCCGGCGGCGGTGAGCGCGAAATGTCGGCCGTCGCGTTGAAATAGCGGCAGTCCGGCCTGCGTCTCGAGCTGATGCAACTGCATGGTCACTGCCGGGGGCGTGACATGACAGGCCTCGGCGGCGGCGGCAAAGCTGCCGCCACGGGCTGCGGCGGTGAGGAGCCTGAGCTGCTTGAGGGTGGGATCTGGCATATTCAGTTTTCCTGAACGTTCTAATAAGATAATTCAAATTTACTTAATTGGAAAGGCCCCCTAGGCTGCTCAGCGACCTCGAAAAGGATCGCCGAAGGGATCGCCTATGTCCGACCGTTCCAGCCTGACCAAGATCCGCGATAGCAAGCAGCGCTATAAGGCCGGCGTGCTGAAATACGCCCAGATGGGCTATTGGGACGCCGACTACGAGCCCAAGGACACCGACGTCCTCGGCCTATTCCGCGTGACCCCGCAGGAAGGCGTCGACCCGATCGAGGCGGCGGCCGCGGTTGCCGGCGAGTCCTCGACCGCCACCTGGACCGTGGTCTGGACCGACCGCCTGACGGCCTGCGACACCTATCGCGCCAAGGCCTACAAGGTGGAGCCGGTGCCCAATCAGCCGGGGCAGTATTTCTGCTACGTCGCCTACGATCTTTCGCTCTTCGAGGAAGGCTCGATCGCCAACCTCACCGCGTCGATCATCGGCAATGTGTTCTCATTCAAGCCACTGAAGGCCTGCCGGCTGGAGGACATGCGGCTGCCGGTGGCTTACGTGAAGACCTTTCGCGGGCCGCCGACCGGCATCGTGGTCGAGCGCGAGCGGCTCGACAAGTTCGGCCGGCCGCTGCTCGGCGCCACCACCAAGCCGAAGCTCGGTCTCTCCGGCAAGAACTATGGCCGCGTCGTCTACGAGGCGCTGAAAGGCGGCCTCGACTTCACCAAGGACGACGAAAACATCAATTCGCAGCCTTTCATGCACTGGCGCGACCGCTTCCTCTACGTGATGGACGCGGTCAACCATGCGTGCGCCGATAGCGGCGAGGTCAAGGGCCACTACCTCAACATCACCGCCGGCACCATGGAGGAAATGTACAAGCGCGCCGAGTTCGCCAAGGAACTGGGCTCGATCATCGTCATGGTCGATCTCGTCGTCGGCTACACCGCCATCCAGTCGATCTCCAATTGGGCGCGCGACAACGACATGATCCTGCATATGCACCGCGCTGGCCATGGCACCTATACGCGGCAGAAGAACCACGGCGTCTCGTTCCGCGTCATCGCCAAATGGCTGCGGCTCGCCGGCGTCGATCACCTGCATGCCGGCACAGCTGTCGGCAAGCTGGAAGGCGATCCGATGACCGTGCAGGGCTATTACAACGTCTGCCGCGAGAACCGGAACGAGGTCGACCTGCCGCGCGGCCTGTTCTTCGAGCAGGACTGGGCCGGCATTCGCAAGGTGATGCCGGTCGCTTCCGGCGGCATCCACGCCGGGCAGATGCATCAGTTGCTCGATCTGTTCGGCGACGACGTCTGTCTGCAGTTCGGCGGCGGCACCATCGGCCATCCCATGGGCATCCAGGCAGGCGCCACCGCCAACCGCGTCGCGCTCGAAGCCATGGTGCTGGCGCGCAACGAAGGCCGCGACATCAAGACCGAGGGCCCGGAAATTCTGGCCGACGCCGCCAAATGGTGCCAGCCTTTGCGCGCCGCGCTCGATACCTGGGGCGACATCACTTTCGAATACACCTCGACCGACACCTCGGACTATGTGCCGACGGCGGTGGCGGTTTAGGGCAGGGGAGGAGAGCATCATGCGCGTGACCCAAGGGGCCTTCTCGTTCCTGCCCGATCTCGACGACAAGCAGATCGCGGCCCAGGTCGAATACTGCCTGCGCCAGGAGTGGGCCGTGAGCGTCGAGTTCACCGACGATCCACATCCCCGCAACACCTATTGGGAGATGTGGGGCATGCCGATGTTCGACCTGCACGACGCCGCCAGCGTCATGCAGGAGATCAACGCCTGCCGGAAGGCAAATCCCGAGACCTATGTGCGGGTCAATGCCTTCGACTCGACGCACGGCTGGGAAGCCGTGCGCCTGTCGTTCCTGGTGCAGCGTCCGTCGCACGAGCCGGGCTTCCGGCTGGAACGCACCGAGGCCGAAGGGCGCACCATCCGCTACGCGCTGCGCGCCTATGCCCTCGATCGGCCGGCGGGCGAGCGCTACGCGGCGAAGGGCGAATGACATGAGCATCGCGGGGCCCGCCGTGTTGAGCGCTGGCGCCACGGGCGAGGTGGTCGATCTCAAGGCGTTGCAAGCCGAGACCGACATCGCCACGCCCATCGCCGAGCTTGAGCGCGACCTCATTGGCCTGGCGCCGGTCAAGCAGCGCATCCGCGAGATTGCCGCGTTTCTGCTGGTGGCGCGGGCGCGCGAGCAGGTCGGCCTCGTCTCCGGCCCGCCCACGTTGCACATGTCGTTCACCGGCAATCCCGGCACCGGCAAGACCACGGTGGCGCTACGCATGGCGAGCATCCTTCATCGCCTCGGCTATGTTCGCAAGGGCCATCTCGTCTCGGTCACCCGCGACGACCTGGTCGGTCAATATATCGGCCATACCGCGCCGAAGACCAAGGAAGTGCTCAAGCGCGCCATGGGTGGCGTCTTGTTCATCGACGAGGCCTATTACCTGCACCGGCCCGAGAACGAGAAGGATTACGGGCAGGAGGCGATCGAGATCCTGCTGCAGGTCATGGAGAACCAGCGCGAAGATCTGGTGGTGATCCTCGCCGGCTATCGCGAGCGCATGGAGACCTTCTTTTCCTCCAATCCCGGTTTCCGGTCGCGCATTGCGCATCACATCGATTTTCCCGACTATGACGATGGCGAGCTGCTCGCCATTGCCGAGGTCATCGCCGAGGAAAGCCAATACCGGCTGAGCCCTGAGGCGCGCGAGGTCATGACCGAGTATGTCGCGCGCCGGCGGCTGCAGCCCAATTTCGCCAATGCCCGTTCGATCCGCAACGCCATCGACCGGGCCAGACTGCGACAGGCGATGCGGCTCTATAAGGAAGGCGGCGCAATCGATCGCGACGGTCTAATGACGATCGAAGCTGCCGACATCAAAGCAAGTCGGATATTCGCGGGCTGACGGCAAGGGAGCCGTCGGCGCGGAGGGGGAAGCGTCATGACGAACTACCTGAGCTTGGACGACTACCTTGCGACCTGGGCCAAGGGCGACACGTTGCGTCAGCCGGTTGCCGCGACGATCGTCGCGCTCGCCGGCGCCTGCCGCGACATTGCCGGGCTGATCGCCGCCGGGCCGCTGGAGGGCCAGCTCTCCAAGCTGCGCAACGACAAATCGGGCGGTGACTTTCAGACCGAGCTCGACATTCTCGCCAATGCCCATCTGGTCGACGCGCTGTGGCGCGCGCCGGTCGCCGCGGTGGCCTCCGAGGAGCTCGACGTGCCGGTCGGGCTTAACGCCGACGCACCTGTTCTGGTCGCGCTCGATCCGCTCGACGGCTCGTCCAACATCGACACCAACGTGTCGGTCGGCACCATATTCTCGCTGCTACCAGCGCCTCCCGGCGGCGGGAATGAACCGGCGGCGTTCCTGCGCCCGGGTCGGGAGCAGGTGGCCGCCGGTTATGTGCTTTACGGCCCGCAGACCTCGCTGGTGCTGACGCTGGGCGAGGGCACCGACCTCTTCACCCTCGACCGTGCGTCCGGCAAGTTCATCCGCACGCGCGCGCAAATGCAGGTGCCGACGCTGAGCAACGAATTCGCCATCAATGCCTCCAACTACCGGCATTGGAGCGCGGCGGTGAAAGTATGGTTCGACGATTGTGTTGCCGGCGCCGACGGCCCGCGCGGGCGCAATTTCAACATGCGCTGGATCGCCTCCATGGTGGCGGAGGCGCACCGCATCCTCACCCGCGGCGGGGTTTACATCTATCCGGGCGATGCGCGCGAGGGCTATCAGAGCGGCCGGCTGCGGCTGGTCTACGAGGGTAATCCGATCGCCTTTCTGATGGAGCAGGCCGGCGCCGCCGCCTCCACTGGCAGCGAGCGCATTCTCGACCGCGTGCCGCGCACGCTACACGAGCGCGTGCCGCTGATCTTCGGCTCGCGCGACGAGGTCGAGCGTCTCGAATTGCATCACGTCAACCCGCAGCTTGCCTGCGAAAGCTCGCCATTGTTCGGTCGCCGCGGTCTCTACCGGGCATGAGCTTCGAATTTCGCAAGGCAGCGGCAGAGGGCGCGTCGTGTCGATAAAGCATCCCATTATTTCAATTACCGGCTCGTCGGGCTCGGGCACGACCTCGGTGAAGAAGACGTTCGACGAGATCTTCCGTCGCGAGAACATCAAGGCCGCCTTCATCGAGGGCGATGCCTTTCATCGCTACGACCGCGTCGGCATGCGCGCGGCGATGCAAGAGGCCATGCAGAAGGGCAATCACCATTTCAGCCATTTCGGTCCGGAAGCGAACCTGATCGACGAGTTGGAGGGGGTATTCCGCGAATATTCCGGAAAGGGCGGCGGCCGCACGCGCCATTACATCCACGACGAGGATGAGGCCGAGCGCTACAGCTGCGACCAAGGCACCTTCACCGCGTGGCAGCCGCTCGAGCAGGACACCGACCTGTTGTTCTACGAAGGCCTGCACGGCGCCGTCGTCACCGACACCGCCAACACCGCGCAATACGCCGACCTCAAGATCGGCGTCGTGCCGGTGATCAATCTGGAATGGATTCAGAAGATCCATCGCGACAAGGCTGAGCGCGGCTATACGCAAGAAGCGGTGGTCGACACCATCCTGCGCCGCATGCCGGACTACGTGAATTACATCTGTCCGCAGTTCACCGAGACCGACATCAACTTCCAGCGCGTGCCGACGGTCGATACCTCCAATCCGTTCATCGCGCGCTGGATCCCGACACCCGACGAATCGATGGTGGTGATCCGCTTCCGCAGTCCGCGCGGCATCGATTTCGTCTACTTGGTCAAGATGATCCACGACAGCTTCATGTCGCGGGCCAATTCCATCGTCATCCCGGGCAACAAGCTCGACCTCGCCATGCAGCTCATCCTCACGCCGATGATCCTGCAGCTCATGGAAAAGAAGCGGCGCGCCGGCTAGGGCCGGAAAAGGGAAGGACCGTCATGAACGTCATCGCCAAGCCGCCGCTTGCCGGGCTCGCCGATCCGATGACCGCCGCCGTGCGCGCGCTGGCGATGGACATGGTGGAGAATGCCAAGTCCGGTCATCCCGGCGCGCCGCTTGGGCTCGCCGAGGTCGCCAGCGTGCTGTGGCGGCGTTATCTGCGCCACGACCCGGCGCATCCGGCCTGGCCCGACCGCGACCGTTTCGTGCTGTCGAACGGGCATGCCTCGCCCTTGCTCTATGCGCTGCTGCACCTGACCGGCTATCAATTGCCGGTCGAGGAGCTCAAGCGTTTCCGCCAGCTCCATTCCAAGACCCCCGGTCATCCGGAACTTGGCGTCACGCTCGGCGTCGAAACGACCACCGGTCCGCTCGGCCAGGGTTTCGCCAATGCCGTCGGCATGGCGATCGCCGAAAAGACGCTCGCCGCGCAGTTCAACCGGCCCGGCCATACCATTGTCGATCATCGCACTTTTGTGGTGGTCGGCGACGGCTGCCTGATGGAAGGCATCAGCCACGAGGCGGCGTCGCTCGCCGGCCGGCTCGGGCTCGGCAAGCTGATTGCGATCTACGACGACAACGGCATTTCCATCGACGGCAAGGTCACCGAGTGGTTTTCCGACGACACGCCCAAGCGCTTCGAAGCCTATGGCTGGCATGTGGTGCGTGCGGTCGATGGCCATTGCGCGGTGGCGGTGGACGCGGCCTTCGCCGAGGCCATCGCCGAGACGGGTAAGCCAACCCTGATCTGCTGCAAGACCGTGATCGGCCGCGGTGCGCCCACCAAGCAGGGCCATCAGGACACCCATGGCGCGCCGCTCGGGGCCGACGAAGTCGCGCGCACGCGCGAGGCGATGAACTGGCCGCATGCGCCCTTCGTCATCCCGTCAGAGGTGGCCGCCGAATGGAACGCCTGGCGCCAGGGCGCCGCGCTGGAAGCCGACTGGCAGCTCCGCTTCGAGGATTACCGCGCGGCCTATCCGGAGCTGGCGGCGGAATTCCTGCGCCGCGTATGGGGCGAATTGCCAGGCGACTTCGCGACAACAGCCGCCGATCTCGTTGCCGCGACCGCCGCCGAGGGCGCCTCCATCGCCAGCCGCAAGGCGAGCCAGAACGTGCTTGGCCAGTTGGCCAAGGTGCTGCCCGAATTGATCGGCGGCTCGGCCGATCTGTCGCATTCGAACCTCACCAACCATCCGCTCACGGCGCCGATCACCCGCGATCCTGCCGGCAACGCGATCTTCTTCGGGGTGCGCGAGTTCGGCATGGCGGCGATCGCCAATGGGCTCGCGCTGCATGGCGGCTTTCTGCCCTATGTGGCGACCTTCCTCGTGTTCTCCGACTATGCCCGCAACGCCATCCGCATGAGCGCGCTGATGCGCCAGCGGGTCGTCTATGTGCTGACCCACGACTCGATCGGTCTCGGCGAGGATGGCCCGACCCACCAGCCGGTCGAGCATGTGGAATCGCTGCGGCTGATCCCCAACCTCGACGTCTGGCGGCCTTGCGACGCGGTGGAAACTGCGGTGGCCTGGACGCAAGGCGTCATGCGCGGCGATGGACCGAGCGCCTTGGCGCTGTCGCGGCAGACGCTGCCGCATCAGTCGCGCACCGACACCCAGATCGAAGCCATCGCGCGCGGCGGCTACGTGCTGATCGAGCCGGATTCGGCGCCGGTTGCCGCCATCATCGCCACCGGTTCGGAGGTGAAACTTGCGCGTGCCGCCGCCGAACTGCTCAAGATCGACGGCATTCCGGTGCGTGTGGTCTCCATGCCGTGCGTCGAGGCGTTCGAACGACAGCCGGCGAGTTGGCAGGACGGCGTGCTGCCGCACGAGTTGCCGATCGTCACCGTGGAAGCGGGCGCTACGCGCGGCTGGCGCGGCTATGCCGGCCGCCGTGGTGCGGCAATCGGCATCGACCGTTTCGGCGAGTCGGCGCCCGAAAAAGATTTGTTCGCGTATTTCGGCCTTACGCCGGAGCGCGTGGCCGATGCCGTGCGTGCGGCGGTCGGCCGCTGTCACGCCATGTCATGAAACCGGGGAGCCGTTCATGCCGCTCGTTTCAATGCGTCAATTGCTCGATCATGCCGCCGAGGAGGGCTATGGCCTGCCGGCCTTCAACGTCAACAATATGGAGCAGATCAAGGCGATCATGGAGGCCGCGCGCAAGGTCAAGAGCCCGGTGATCCTTCAGGGCTCGGCCGGCGCGCGCAAATATGCCGGCGAGCCGTTCCTGCGCCATCTGGTGCTCGCGGCCATCGAAGCCTATCCGGAAATCCCGATCGTCATGCACCAGGACCACGGCGCTTCGCCGGCGGTGTGCATGACCGCGATCCGTTCCGGCTTCACCTCGGTGATGATGGACGGTTCACTCAAGGAGGACGCGCGCACGCCGGCCGACTACGATTATAATGCCGGCGTCACCCGCAAGGTGGTCGATCTCGCCCATGCGGTCGGCGTGTCGGTGGAAGGCGAACTCGGCTGCCTCGGCTCGCTGGAGACGCTTGAAGGCGACAAGGAAGACGGCCACGGCGCCGAGGGCAAGCTCACGAAAGAGGCGCTGCTCACCGATCCGGACGAGGCGGCGCGTTTCGTCGACGAGACCCAGTGCGACGCGCTGGCCATTGCGATCGGCACTTCGCACGGCGCCTACAAATTCAAGCGCAAGCCGACCGGCGACATTCTGTCCATCGACCGCATCAAGATGATCCATGCGCGGCTGCCCAATACGCACCTGGTGATGCATGGCTCGTCGTCGGTGCCGCAATATCTGCTGCAGGAAATCCGCTGCTACGGCGGCGATATCCCGGAGACCTATGGCGTGCCGGTGGAGGAAATCCAGGAGGGCATCCGCCACGGCGTGCGCAAGGTCAATATCGACACCGATATCCGGCTCGCCATGACCGCGGCCATGCGCCGGACCATGAAGAAGAATTCGCGCGAGTTCGATCCGCGCAAGTTCCTGCAGGCGGCGATGGACGAGACCATGAAAGTTTGCATCGAGCGTTTCGAGGCCTTCGGCTCGGCCGGCCAGGCGGAGCATGTGGTGCCGATCGAGCTCGACGTCATGGCCCAGCGCTACCGTTCAGGTTCGCTGCGCCAGCTGGTACATTAGCAGGTTGCTGCCAAACCATTCTTAAGTCATTCCGGGGCGCGCCGAAGGCGCGAACCCGAAATCCAGCTACATTGAATTTCTTTGTGTTTCTGGATTCCGGATCGCCGCTACGCGGCGTCCGGAATGACGAAAGAGAGGGGGAGCGGTGACGAGAGTGCGCGACAACGCCGACGCAAGCCTCACGCCTTCAGCGCGTTCATGGTGAGCAATTCGTAGGTCGCCACCGGCTCGTCCTTGTCGGTGTCGATCTCGACGTCCCAGCGCACCTCGCCATATTGCGCGTTGCGCGGGCTCTTTTCCTTCACCGTCAGCCGCACCTTGATGGCCTCGCCCGGCTGCACGGGCTTGAGGAAGCGCAGGTTGTCGAGCCCGTAATTGGCGAGCACCGGCCCGGGCGCTGGATCGACGAACAATCCGGCGGCAAACGACAACAGCAGATAGCCGTGCGCGACGCGGCCGGGGAAGAAGGGGTGTCCCTTGGTCGCTTCCTCGTCCATGTGGGCATAGAAGGTGTCGCCGGTGAAGTTGGCGAAGTGCTCGATATCCTCCAGCGTGATGGTGCGGGTCTTGGAGTGGAAGCTCTGCCCGATTTCGAGGTCGTCGAAGCCGTAGCGGAAGGGGTGCTTCGGCTTCTCGATTTCCGGCGCGCCCTTGATCCAGCGCTGGATGATGGCGGAAATCATCGCCGGCGAACCCTGCAGCGCGGTGCGTTGCATGTAGTGCTGAACGCCGCGCATGCCGCCGAGCTCCTCGCCGCCACCGGCGCGGCCCGGGCCGCCATGCACCAGATGCGGCATCGGCGAGCCGTGGCCGGTCTGCTCCTTGGCGCAGTCGCGGTTGATGACGATGATGCGGCCGTGGAACGAACCGATGCCGAACACGATGTCGCGGGTCAGGCTGGTGTCGTTGCTGTAGAGCGAGGCCACCAGACTGCCTTCGCCGCGGTTGGCGAGCGCAATTGCCTGCTCCAGTCCGTCATATCCCATGACGGTCGAGACCGGGCCGAAGGCTTCGATACTGTGTACGCTGGTTGCGTTGATGGGGTCAGTGCAGTGCAGCAGCAGCGGCGGCAGGAAGGCGCCGCGCTCGCGGTCGGCACCCTCGACGGTGAAGGCAGCGAGGTCGCCGACAACGATTTCGGATTCGGCGCGCAGCTTATCGATCTGCGCCATCACGTCGCGGCGCTGATCGAGGCCGACCACCGGGCCCATGCGCACGCTCTTCGCGCGCGGGATCGCCCACCTTCACCTTGCTCAGGCGCTCGCGCAGCGCCGCAATCACCGCGTCAACCTGCGCATTGGGCACTAGGGCACGACGGATGGCGGTACATTTCTGCCCGGCCTTCACCGTCATCTCCTTGGCAACTTCCTTGACGAACAGATCGAACTCCGGCGTGCCGGCTTGCGCGTCCGGCGCGAGAATGGCGGCGTTGAGGCTGTCGCGCTCGGCGGTAAAGCGCACCGAATGGCGCGCAATCGACGGATGGCGCTGCAGCTTCTCGGCGGTGCTGGCCGAGCCGGTGAAGGCGACGAGGTCCTGGCCGGTGAGATGGTCGAACAGATCGCCGGTCGAGCCGATAATGCATTGTAGCGCCCCGGCCGGCAGGATGTTTGATTCCACGATCATCCGCACCATCGCCGCCGTCAGATAAGACGTGACGGTCGCCGGCTTGGTCACCACCGGCATACCGGCGAGCAGGGCCGGCGCCAGCTTTTCCAGCGTGCCCCAGCACGGGAAGTTGAAGGCGTTGATGTGGACCGCTGCGCCCTGCAGCGAAGTCACGATGTGCTGGCCGACGAAATTGCCGCCCTTGGATAGCTGTTCGACGTCACCGTCGATTAAGTAAGTGGAATTCGGCAGTTCGCGCCGGCCCTTCGACGCATAGACGAACATCGTGCCGATGCCGCCTTCGATGTCGATGGCGCTGTCGGAGCGGGTGGCGCCGGTCTGGAACGACAGCTTGTAGAGCTCTTCCTTACGCTCGGTCAGGTGCTGCGCCAGCTTCTTGATGAGATCCGCGCGCTGATGAAAAGTGAGCTTACGCAGGTTGGCGCCGCCGACCTTGCGGGCATGCGCAAGGATTTCGCCCATGTCGAGCCCGCCGCTCGCCACCTGCGCCACCACGTCGCCGGTGACCGCGCTGCGCACGTCGATCATTTCGCGGCCGGGTGCGGCCCAGGCATCGCGTACATAGCTCTCGAGCTTCATCGAGGGTTCCTTTGCGGGCTTGCGGTCTAGTGCCGCCGATTTGAAGTTCCTGCATCGCTTGCCGCAATCTCGTTCAGGAACTTCAAATCGAAAGCGGCACTAGAATCATAAACTTGCTAGTGCCCTTTGGCTTCCGAAGTTCGTGTTAGAGCACGCCGAGATGTACCACGAACTTCGGAAGCCGGGCGCTAGTACACGGACCGGCGATTAGTCTATGGCATATTCGCTCCACAAGCATTATCGACAGCGGGCGAATTATCTTTCCGCGGGGAGAGAACAGAGTGGCGCGGCAGAAGGATCAGGGAAGGCCGGTATCCGCCGTAGTCGCCGCGCTCGTCGACCAGTTTCACCGCAAACCGCCGGTGCGCGCCTGGTCGTTGATCGTCACGCTCTACGGCGACGCCATCGTGCCGCGCGGCGGCAGCCTTTGGCTCGGCTCGCTGACCGACATCATGGCCTTGTTCCGCATCGACGCCGGCCACGTGCGCACCGCCATGTCGCGGCTCACCGCCGACGGCTGGCTGGAGCGGGTGAAGGCCGGGCGCAACAGCTATTACCGGCTGTCGCGGCGCGGGCAGGGCAGTTTCGTGGAAGCGACCGGCCGCATCTATTTCGCGCACGAGCCGGAGTTCGACGGCAAGCTGCACGTCGCCTTGCTGGGGCCGGGGGCCGGCGACCGTTCGCGTCTGCGCAAGGTTCTGGAGCAGGCCGGCTTCGCGGCGCTCAGCCCGACCGCCTTTGTCGCCTGGGCCGTACCGTCGGCCATGCCGAAAACCTCGGGCGTTTTTCAGCTGACCGCGCAGGCCGGCAAGGATGCCGGTGCGCTGGCGGATGCCGTCTGGAAGCTCGAACCGATCGCGCAAGCCTATCGCGCCTTCATCGATCGTTTCGCGCCGCTTGAGGCCTCCTTGGCCGCAGCCGACACTGTCTCCGAAGCCGATGCGTTGATCGCGCGCACGCTGCTGATCCACGAATTCCGCCGCATCGTGCTGCGCGATCCCGGCGTGCCGGCAGCGCTCTCGCCGGCCGATTGGCCGGCGCGTGCGGCGCGCACGCTGACCGCGCGCATCTACCGGCGGATTGTCGGCCGCGCCGAGGCCTATCTGGACCGTCACGCCAGCCGCCAAAGCGGCCCTTTGCCGCCTCCGGGGCCGGATTTCGCTGACCGTTTCGCGACTTAACGCCGTATTTCGCAGCGCAGCGGACAGGGCGCTTCTCCCCTGGTTATGTTACAAGAAAACTTGACGTTTTCTATTTTCGTAACATATTATCATGACATAAGCTGCGGGTCCAACCGCCGTCTGGAGGACGCCTTTCGATGTATACGCAGGGCCTTACCCCCGAAGCCGCGACCACTGCCGCCGATCCCGCGCTGGAAGCGCGCTTCCAGGCACGCGTCGACGCCGAGCAGAAGATCGAGCCCAACGACTGGATGCCGGAAGCCTATCGGCGCACCTTGGTGCGGCAGATCGGCCAGCACGCGCATTCCGAAATCGTCGGCATGCTGCCGGAAGGCAACTGGATCACCCGCGCGCCCTCGCTGAAACGCAAGGCGGCGCTGCTCGCCAAGGTGCAGGATGAGGGCGGTCACGGCGCCTATCTCTACGCCGCCGCCGAAACGCTCGGCGTGTCGCGCGAGGAGATGATCGAGCAACTGCTTGCCGGCAAGGCGAAGTATTCTTCGATCTTCAATTACCCGACGCTAGTATGGGCCGACATCGGAATCATCGGTTGGCTGGTCGACGGCGCGGCGATCATGAACCAGATCCCGCTCTGCCGTTGCAGCTACGGGCCCTATGCCCGCGCCATGATCCGCATCTGCAAGGAAGAAAGCTTCCACCAGCGCCAGGGCTACGAGATCATGCTGGCGCTCTCGCGCGGCACACCGAAGCAGAAGGCGATGGCGCAGGAAGCGCTGGACCGCTGGTGGTGGCCGGTGCTGATGATGTTCGGTCCGCCGGATTCGCAGAGCCAGCACACCGACACCGCTACGCGCTGGAAGATCAAACGCTTCACCAATGACGAGTTGCGCCAGAAATTCGTCGACGCCACCGTGCCGCAGGGCCAGTTCCTCGGGCTCACTTTTCCCGATCCGGACCTGAAGTTCAACGAAGCGACCGGGCATTGGGAGTTCGGTGAGATCGACTGGGCGGAATTCAAGCGGGTGATCGCCGGCGGCGGCCCGTGCAACCGTCAGCGCATGACGCAGCGGCGTGCAGCCCATGAGAATGGCGCCTGGGTGCGTGAGGCGGCGAGCGTCTATGCCGACAAGCGGCGCCAACGCGCCGCAGCCGCCATGCAGGTCGCGGCCGAATAATCAGAGGACCAAGGACATGACCGACAAGAACTGGCCGTTGTGGGAAGTCTTCATCCGCACGCGTAACGGGCTTTCGCACCGCCACGTCGGCAGCGTGCACGCGGTCGATGCCACCATGGCGCTGCATGCCGCGCGCGACACCTATACCCGGCGCGGCGAGGGGCTGTCGCTGTGGGTGGTGCCGTCGACGGCGATCACCGCGTCCGACCCGGCCGACAAGGACATGATGTTCGAGCCGACGGCGTCGAAGATCTACCGCCATCCGACCTTTTACGAGATCCCGGAAGACGTCGGGCATATGTGATGACCGACACGCCGCTGTTCCAATACACGCTGCGGCTGGCCGACAACGCGCTGGTGCTCGGGCATCGGCTGTCGGAATGGGTCGGCCATGCGCCGGTGATCGAGGAAGACCTCGCCTTCGGCAATATGGGGCTCGATCTGATCGGACAGGCGCGGGCGCTTTATACGTATGCGGGGGAAGTCGAGGGCGAGGGCCGCGACGAGGACAAGCTCGCCTACCTGCGCGACGCCGGCGACTACCGCAACATCCTGCTGGTCGAGCAGCCGAACGGCGATTTCGCCGTCACCATGGTGCGGCAGCTGCTCTATGCCGCCTTCGCCTATCCCTATTTCGAGGCGCTGATCAACTCCAAAGACACCACCCTTGCGGCCATCGCCGCCAAGGCGGCGAAGGAGATGGCCTATCACCTGCGCCACAGCGCCGAATGGGTGATCCGGCTCGGCGACGGCACCGACGAAAGCCAGACCCGCGCGCAGGCCGCGCTTGAGGAGTTGTGGCCCTACACGGCGGAAATGTTCGAGCTCGATCAGATCGAGCGCGCGCTGATCGAGGCAGGTGTTGCCGTCGATCCGGCGTCCTTGCGCGCGACCTGGGACAAGACCATCGACGACGTGCTGGCCGAGGCGACGCTCACCCGTCCGCGGGACGGCTACATGCAGAGCGGCGGCCGCGCGGGCCGCCACAGCGAGCATCTCGGCTTCATCCTTGCCGAACTGCAATTCCTGCAGCGCGCCTATCCCGGCGCGGCCTGGTGAGCGACATGGCTGCGATCCACACCATCGCGAACGATGCGCTCTTGCGCGAACGCGCCTGGGTGGCGGCGGCGAGCGTGGCCGACCCGGAAATCCCGGTGCTCAGCATCGCCGATCTCGGCGTGCTGCGCGCGATCAATGTCGAGGACGGCCGGGTCGAGGCGGTGATCACGCCGACCTATTCCGGCTGCCCGGCGATGAACATGATCGCACTCGATATCGAGCTGGCGCTGGAGAAGGCCGGCTTCACCTCGCCCAGGGTGACGACGGTGCTGTCGCCGGCCTGGACCACCGACTGGATGACCGAGGAAGGCAAGGCCAAGCTCAAGGCCTATGGCATCGCGCCGCCGGCGAAGACGGCCGGTCGCCGCGCGCTGTTCGGCGAGGAGCAAGTCACTTGCCCGCATTGCGGCTCGACCGATACGCAGGTGATTTCCGAGTTTGGCTCGACCGCCTGCAAGGCGCTGTGGCGCTGCAAAGCCTGCGCCGAGCCGTTCGACTATTTCAAGTGCATCTGAAGACCACAGTCATTCCGGGACGGCGCGAAGCGCCGGACCCGGAATCCAGATGTCCCCGAGGTGTCTGTTTCTGGATTCCGGGTTCACGCGCTGGCGCGCGTGTCCCGGAATGACGAAGGAAGGATGAGGACCCCATGGCCGTCGAATTCCATCGTTTGACCGTCAGCGACGTGCGGCGCGAGACGCCGGAGGCGGTGTCGATCGCCTTTGCGGTGCCACCGGATCTCGCCGCCGCCTATCGCTTCAATCCCGGCCAGCACATCACGCTGCGCACGAATGTCGATGGCGGTGAGGTGCGGCGCTCCTATTCGATCTGCACCACGCCGGAAGACCACGAGCTGCGCATCGCGGTGAAGAAGGTCGAGGGCGGGCTGTTTTCGACGCTCGCCAACGAGACGATTAAAACGGGCGACGCCATCGACGTGATGACGCCGCAGGGCCGCTTCGGCGTGGCACTCGATCCCGCGGTCGCGCGCCATTATGTGGCGATCGCCGCCGGCTCCGGCATCACGCCGGTGATGTCGATCATCCGCACGGTGCTCACCCACGAGCCGAAGTCCCGTGTCACGCTCATCTACGGCAATCGCACCACGCAGAGCATCATCTTCCGCGAGCAACTCGAGGACCTGAAGGACCGCTTCCTCAGCCGCTTTACCGTGCATCACATCTTGTCGCGCGAGGCGCAGGAGATCGCGCTGCTCGACGGCCGTATCGACGCCGACAAGCTCGCCGCGCTGTTGCGTACACTGCAGCAGGACGACATCGATCAGGCTTTCCTGTGCGGCCCGGGCGGGCTGATCGAGCAGGGCAGGGCGGTGCTCGCCAAGTTCGGCGTCCCGGCCGAGCGTATGCACGTCGAATATTTCTCCACCGACGGCACGCCGGTGGTGTCGCGCGCCGCCGAGGCGCCCACGCAAGCGGCCAGCGCGCAGGAAGCGATGGCGCGGATCACCCTCAACGGCGCCCGCCACGAGGTGCCGGTGCATGCCGGCGAGACCATCGTCGACGCCGGCCTGCGCGCCGGGCTGGAGATGCCTTACTCCTGTCGTGGCGGCATGTGCTGCACCTGCCGGGCCAAGGTCACGCAGGGCGAAGTGGTGATGGACACCAACTATTCGCTGGAGCCGTGGGAGCTCGAGGCCGGCTATGTGCTGACCTGCCAGTCGCACCCGACCACGCCGGTGGTGGTGCTGGATTACGACGAGGTGTGATTGCGCGAAGCGCCGCTTTCACCTCTCCCCGCGTGCGGGGAGAGGTCGGCCCGCCGAAGCGTGAGCGACGGCGGGTCGGGTGAGGGGGCGTTTCCGCAAGCGTGAGCGGTGCCGCTGAGAGCCCCTCACCCCAACCCTCTCCCCGCAAGCGGGGAGAGGGAGCGCGCTGTGCTCGCAGCTCACCCCTCCGTTGCTTCTTACTCCGCCGCGTCCACGCGCTTGAAAACGCCGGCTTTGCCGTCGGTCAGCGCCGCGGCGCCTTCGATCAGCAGCGTCGTCACGAGTTCCGCATAGTCCTCGCGCGAGAGGCCCCTGTCTTCGCGGAACCACATGTAATGCCAGTTCAGCATGCCAAACAGCGACATCGTCACCGGCTTGAGCAGCATCTTGTCGCCGCCGATCACCGGATTGACGGCGGCGATCGCCTCGGCGAATTCACGCACCAATTGCCGCTCCATCTCGATCAGAAGTTTGCGCTTTGACGACGGCAGCTTGCCGAGCTCGTTGATCTGGATTTTGTGCTCGTCGTCGGCGTCGCGATAGGCGTCGAGCAGCGCGCTGACCAGCGCGCGAATGCGCTGCGGCGGTTTGAGGTCGCGCGGCACGGCGGCAACGGCGTCGAGCAGCTCCTGCAAATGGTCGTGCAGGATGTCGAACAGCAGCGCTTCCTTGCTGTCGTAATAATGATAGAGCAGCGCCTTCGAGGCGCCGCAGGCCTCTGCGATATTGGCCATCGACGCGCGGTCGTAGCCGTGCTTGGCGAACAGGCCGGCCGAGCGGTGCAGGATTGCCTGCCGCTTGCCGTTATAATCCGCTGCCCGCGCCCGTGCCATGTCTTGCGCTTTCTAGCCTTGCTCTTTCGGCCGCTTGTCGACGATGCGGCGCGCCTTGCCCATGGAGCGCTCGATGCCGCCAGGGTCGGCGACCTCGACCTCGACGCCGATGCCGACGACGCTGCGGATGTGTCCCTTGAGCAGCGCCGCCTGCGCCGCGCGCGAAGCTTCGTCGGCGTGGCTCGCGCGCGCCTCCACGTGCAGCCGCACGGCGTCGAGTCGCTGCTGGCGGTAAAGCTCGATGTAGAAATGCGGCGCCAGACCGTCGCAGCGCAAAAGCTGTTCCTCGAACTGGGTCGGAAACACGTTGACGCCGCGTACGATCATCATGTCGTCGGAACGGCCCGTCACCTTTTCCATCCGCCGCATGGTGCGCGCGGTCCCCGGCAGGAGCCGCGTGAGATCGCGCGTGCGATAGCGGATCACCGGCATGGCTTCCTTTGTGAGCGAGGTGAACACCAACTCGCCGCGCTCGCCGTCCGGCAGCACCGCGCCGCTCTCCGGATCGATGACTTCCGGATAGAAATGGTCTTCCCAGATATGCAGGCCGTCCTTGGTCTCCACGCACTCATTGGCGACGCCGGGACCCATCACCTCCGACAGGCCGTAGATGTCGACCGCATCCATGTCGAAGGTGGCTTCTATCTCCTGCCGCATGGAATTGGTCCACGGCTCGGCGCCGAAGATGCCGATCTGCAGCGAGGACTTACGCGGATCGATCCCCTTGGCGCGGAACTCATCGAGGATCGCCAGCATGTAGGACGGCGTCACCATGATGATTTCCGGCTGGAAATCACAAATCAGTTGCACCTGACGTTCGGTCATGCCGCCCGAGACGGGGATCACCGCGCAGCCGAGCCGCTCGGCGCCGTAGTGGGCGCCCAGGCCGCCGGTGAACAGGCCATAGCCGTAGGAGACGTGCACCTTCATGCCGGGGCGACCGCCGGAAGCGCGGATCGAGCGCGCCATCACGTCCGCCCAGATGTCGATGTCGTTCTTGGTATAGCCGACGACGGTCGGCTTGCCGGTGGTGCCGGAAGAGGCGTGGATACGCGCGATCCGGTCGTGTGGCACGGCGAACATGCCGAAGGGATAGTTGTCGCGCAGATCCTGCTTGTTGGTGAACGGGAAGCGGGCGAGGTCTTTCAGTTCCTTGAAATCTTCCGGCTTGACGCCTGCGGCGTCGAACTTGGCGCGATAGCTCGGCACGTTGTCGTAGGCGTGCCTGAGCGACCATTGCAGGCGCTTGGTCTGCAGCGCCGCGATCTCGTCGCGCGAAGCGGTTTCGATCGGTTCGAGCCCATAGGGCCGGTAGGACTTGTCGAGCATGAAATGACCTCCCTCAGCTCGGCGCCTTGACGGCGTCCTTTTTCAAGCCGGGCAGCAACTCGCCCTCGATGGTGCGGGAATGGCCGCGGAATTCGGCGATTGCCGTGCCGTCCTGGCGCGTCACGGTGATGTCGTAGATACCGGAGCGGCCGCGTCGCTGGCGTTCGACCGCGCGCGCGGTGAGTTGGTCGCCGAGTTTGGCGGAGACGATGAAAGTCACCGCGCAGTGCTGCGCCACCGTGCGTTGGTTATAGGTGTTGCAGGAAAAGGCGAAGGCGGAATCGGCGAGCGTGAAGATGAAGCCGCCGTGGCACATGTTATGACCGTTGACCATGTTCTTGGCCACCGTCATCGTGAGTTCGGCCTGTCCCGGCGCCACCGAGACGATCTGCATGCCGAGGCCGCGGCTGGCGGCGTCTTCCGCCCACATGGCGTCGGCGCAGGCGCGGGCGAGTGCTTGGGCATCCATCTGGGATTCCATGGTCAATTCTTGCGGCCAATGAAGCTGGGCGCGCGCTTTTCCATGAAGGCGCGCACGCCTTCGGCGTAGTCGGGCGTATTGCCGGCTTCGCGCTGCAGGTCGCGCTCGAGATCGAGCTGCTGGTCGATGGTGTTGGTTTCGGCGGCATCGAGCGCGCGCTTGATAAGCCCAAGCCCGACGGTCGGCGCGGTCGCGAAATGCGCGCACAGCTTTTCAGCTTCGCCGAGGAGATTGTCGTCGTCGACCGCCTTCCAGATCAGGCCCCAGCTTTCGGCTTTTTCCGCCGGCAGTGGCTCGGCCAGCAGGGCGAGGCCGCGCGCACGCGCCGCGCCAACGAGCCGCGGCAGCACCCAGGTTCCGCCGGAATCGGGCACCAGGCCGATCTTGGCGAAGGCCTGCACGAAATTGGCCGAGCGGGCGGCGAGCACGATGTCGCAATTGAGCGCGATATTGGCGCCGGCGCCGGCGGCGACGCCGTTGACCGCGGCGACGACCGGGAAGGGCAGGCCACGCAGCTTGCGGATCAAGGGATTGTAATAGGTCGAGATGGTCTGGCCGAGGTCGGGCTTCTTGTCGCCGCTCGCCAGCCGGTCGCCCAAGTCCTGCCCGGCGCAGAAGCCGCGACCCGAGCCGGTCAACAGCAGCGCACGGCAGGAGGTGTCGGATTCGGCCTCATCGAGCGCCGCTTTCAGCGCCTGATGCATCGCTTCGTTGAACGAATTGAGCCGTTGCGGCCGATTCAGGGTGATGAGGCGATAGCCGTCGCGTTTGTCGACGAGAATAGGCGTCTCGTCCATGCCGTTCCTCCCGCGGGGGCGCTTCTTGACGTCCTGCGACGACGGCGCCTTGCGAAAATGCTTGACTGACCGACCGGTCGGATAATTAATATTGCAGCCAAGAAAAGGTGTCAACGCGACACCGGCCATATCGATGGCCATAACGACCGCGGGGGGTGACGTGACGGGCATTTGCAGTGCGCAGGACGCTTGTGCGCGAACGCGCCATCGCGGCTTGCGGGCGGCTCTTTCCAAAAACGGTCACACCGTTTCCAGAAGCGCATGGCTTTGGCGCGACGGGCAACTGCGCCGATGCCGGAACGCCCCGCGCCAGACCACAACGACATAATCATAAAACCCACCACCGGGAGGAAATGCATGACACGACACGTGCCGAAACTCATGGCCGCGGCAGCAGCGTTGCTGTTCGCGTCGTCGGCCGCCCACGCCGAGATCAAGATCGGTGCGGTGCTGGCCGTCACCGGGCCCGCCTCGTTCCTGGGCGATCCGGAAAAAAAGACGCTGGAAATGTATGTCGCCGACATCAATGCCCATGGCGGCGTCAACGGTCAGAAGATCAAGCTCATCGTCTATGACAGCGGCGGCAATCCCAACAAGGCCAAGACCTTCGCCACCCGTTTGATCGAGGAAGACAAGGTCGACGCGGCCATCGGCGATTCGACCACCGGCGCCACGCTCGCCATCATGCCGACCTTCGAGGACGCGGGCGTGCCGTTGATCTCGCTTGCCGGCGCGGTGCAGATCATCCAGCCGGTGCGCAAATGGGTGTTCAAGACCCCGCACACCGACACCATGGCGTGCGAGAAGATCTTCGAGAACCTGAAGAAGCGCGGGCTCACCGATATCGCGCTGATCTCCGGCACCGGCGGCTTCGGCAAGTCGATGAGCGGGCAGTGCCACAAGGTCGCCGGCAACTACGGCATCAAGATCGTCCACGACGAGAGCTACGGTCCGCGCGACACCGACATGACGCCGCAGCTTACCAATATCAAGAACACCGCCGATGTGCAGGCGGTGGTCAATCCGGGCTTCGGCCAGGGGCCGGCGATCGTGGTCCGCAACTATCGCCAGCTCGGCATCAAGGCGCCGCTCTATGAAAGCCATGGCGTCGCCTCCAAGCAGTTCATCAAGCTCGCGGGCGATGCGGCGAACGGCGTGATGCTGCCGGCCGCGGCGCTGCTGGTGGCCGAGAAGCTGCCGGACAGCGATCCGCAGAAGAAGGTGGTGGTCGGTTACAAGACCACCTACGAGAAGCAGACCGGCCAGGAGGTGTCGACCTTCGGCGGCCACGCCTATGACGCGCTGATGATCCTGACGGCGGCCATGAAGCGGGCCGGCAGCGCCGACAAGGCCAAGGTGCGCGACGAGATCGAGAAGACCAAGGGCTTCGTCGGTACCGGCGGCGTCGTCAACATGTCGCCCAAGGACCACCTCGGCCTCGATCTCTCAGCCTTCCGCATGCTGGAGATCAAGGGCGGCGACTGGACGCTGGTGAACTAGGGTCCATAAGACGCCTGGCTTGCCCTTCGCCCTCATCCTTCGAGACGGCCGCAACGCGGCCTCCTCAGGATGAGGGCTTCGCTCGCCTCATGGTGAGGAGCATCGCGTCAGCGATGCGTCTCGAACCATGAGGCGGTATTGTTGCATGACCGACCGAGCGCCAAGAATGGCCGAGTTCCTGCAATTCGCCTTCTCCGGCCTGACCGTGGGCGCGATCTATGCCTTGGTCGCGCTCGGTTTCACCCTCATCTACAACGCCTCCGATGTGATCAACTTCGCCCAGGGCGAGTTCGTCATGCTGGGCGGCATGGTGACGGTGTTCGCACTTGCCGCCGGCGTGCCGTTGCTGCTGGCGGCACTGCTTGCGGTGATCGTCGCCGTGCTCGTCGGCCTTGCCTTATACGCGCTGGCGATCGCGCCGGCGCGCGGGGCCTCGGCGGTGACCTTGATCATCATCACCATCGGCGCCTCCATTCTGCTGCGCGGCCTGGCGAGTCTGGCGTTCGACAAGAATTTCCATTCGCTGCCGGCATTCGCCGGCGCCAAGCCGTTCGATGTCGGCGGTGCGGCCGTGCTGCCGCAGAGCATGATCGTGCTGTTCGGCGCCGGCGTCATCGTGCTCGGATTATGGCTGTTCATGACTCGCACGCTCACCGGCAAGGCGATCATGGCGACGGCGGCCAACCGGTTGGCGGCGCGTCTGGTCGGCATCAATACCGGCGCCATGGTCGGGTTGTCGTTCGGCGTTTCCGCCGCCATCGGCGCGGTCGGCGGCATATTGGCGGCGCCGATCACGCTCACCAGCTATGACGTCGGTACGCTGCTGGCGCTCAAGGGCTTTGCCGCCGCCATGCTTGGCGGCATGGGCAACCCGCTCGGCGCCGTGGTCGGCGGGCTGATGATCGGGCTCCTGGAGGCTTTCGGCGCCGGCTACATCTCGTCGAGCTACAAGGACGCCATCGCCTTCATCGTCATCCTCGGCGTGCTGTTCGTGATGCCGCAGGGCCTGTTTGGCCGTCCGCGCGTCGAGCGGGTGTGAGCGATGAAGCGGTTTTTCGACAGCCCCTATGCGGTCGTGCTGGGGATCGCCGTTATCGTGGCGCTGCTGCCATTGGCATTGCATTCGACCTTCTACCTGCGCGTGGTGACGCTCGTTTTCATCTTTTCGCTGGTGGTCGTTGGGCTCAATCTGCTGATGGGCTTTGCCGGACAGGTCAGCCTCGGCCATGCCGGCTTTTTCGGTATCGGCGCCTATGCGGTGGGTGTCGGGCCGGCTTCGCTCGGCGTGCCTTCCTGGCTGGCGCTGCCCCTGGGCGCGGCGCTCGCCGGCATCCTCGCCTTCGCCATCGGCCGGCCGGTCCTGCGGCTGCGCGGACACTATCTCGCGGTGGCGACGATGGGGTTGGGGCTGCTGGTGGCGATGGTGTTCAACAACGAGGCAACGTGGACCGGCGGGCCGGACGGCATGACCGTCGGTCATCTCGCGCTCTTCGGCTGGCGTGTTCATGGCGCACAGACCTGGTACTGGATCGCCGGCGTCAGCCTGGTGATCGGCGCCTGGATTGCCGTGAATATCATCGCCAGCCCGACCGGCCGCGCGCTACGCGCCATCCACGACAGCGAAGTGGCCGCGCGCGTGCTCGGCGTCGACGTCGCGCGCTACAAGCTGATCGCCTTCGTGCTGTCGGCGGTTTATGCGGCCATTGCCGGCTCCTATCTCTCGCTGTTCGACGGACTGGTGACACCCGAGGCGGCCGGTTTCCTGCGCTCGATCGAGTTCGTCACCATGGCCGTCCTGGGCGGGCTCGGCTCGATCGTCGGCTCGATCGTCGGCGCCGCCCTGCTGGTGGTGCTGCCGCAGGTGCTGACCGTGTTCCAGGCCTACGAGCACATCGTGCTCGGCCTGGTGATGATCGTGGTGATGGTCTTCCTGCCGGCGGGCATCGTGCCTTCGCTTGCCGGCGTGCTGCGGCGGAGGTCGTCATGAGCGTGCTGGCGGCCGAGGGAATTTCGATCGGCTTCGGAGGCGTGCAGGCGCTGTCCGGCGTGAGCTTCGAGGTCGAGAGCGGCGAAATCTTCGCCATCATCGGGCCGAACGGCGCCGGCAAGACCACCTTGTTCAACGTGATCTCCGGCCTTTACGACGCCCAGCAGGGCAGGGTGAAGCTCAAGGGCGAGGACGTCACCGGCCTGCCGGCACATGCCTTGGCGCGGCGCGGGCTGTCGCGCACCTTCCAGAACCTGCAGATCTTCTTCCGCATGACGGCGGTCGAGAACGTGATGGTCGGCCGCCATCTGCACGAGCGCCGCAACGTGCTGGCGCATCTGTTCACGTTGCCGTCGGTGCTGCGCCAGAACGCCGCTACCCGCGCCAAGGCGGAGGAACTGCTGCGCTTCGTCGACATTGCTGAGTTTGCCGACCGCCCGGCCGGTGGCCTGCCTTACGGCGCGCTGCGTCGTCTTGAAATCGCGCGGGCGCTCGCCGCCGAGCCGGAGGTGCTGCTGCTCGACGAGCCGGCGGCCGGCTGCAATCCGGTCGAGACCGAGGAGATCGACGCGCTGATCCAGAAGATCGCGGCGAACGGCGTTGCCGTGGTGCTGGTCGAGCATGACATGAAGCTGGTGATGAAGATTTCGCGCCGCATCCATGTGCTCGACCAGGGCCGTAGCATCGCCGAGGGCACGGCTGATGACATCCGCGGCAATGCCCAGGTGATCACCGCTTATCTCGGCCGCCACGGCCAGCGGGAGGCCGCCCTTGCTTAACGTGGAGAATGTGGTCAGCCGCTACGGCCGCATCGAGGCGCTGCACGGCGTTTCGCTCGAGGTCGCCGACAACGAGATCGTCACGCTGATCGGCAACAACGGCGCCGGCAAGACCACGCTGATGCGGGTGATCTCGGGCGTGCAGCCGAAGGCGAGCGGCCATATCCGGTTCGACGGCAAGGACATCGACGGGCTGGCCGCGCACAAGCGGGTCGCGCGCGGTATCGCGCAGGTGCCGGAAGGGCGGCAGGTATTCGCGCCATTGTCGGTAGAAGACAATCTGCGGCTGGGCGCCTATCGCCGCCACGATCCTAAATCCGGCGATGCGCTTGCCCGCATTTACGCGTTGTTTCCGGCGCTGGCCGAGCGGCGCATGCATGTTGCCGGCAACCTGTCCGGCGGCCAGCAGCAGATGCTGGCGATCGGCCGCGCGCTGATGAGCGACCCACGTCTGTTGCTGCTCGACGAGCCATCGATGGGGCTGGCGCCGGTGCTGGTCGACCAGATCCTCGATGCCGTGGTCAGCTTGCGCAAGGCGGGCGTCACCGTGCTGCTGGTCGAGCAGAATGTGAGCGCGGCGCTTGCCATCGCCGACCGCGCCTATGTGATCGAGACCGGCCGCATCGTGCTCGCTGGTGCCAGCGCCGATCTCGCCAATGACCCGCGCGTGCGCGAGGCTTATCTGGGCCTATAGGCGCCGCCGGTTCCGGCATTGGGGCCGCGCGGCCGATCGGGTATGATCGCCGAAAGCGCGCTGCGCTAAGCCCGCGGCCGGAAGGATAGCGCCATGCTGGACATCGAGACATTGTGGGCCGACTTCGCCCGTCCCATCGTCACCGCCGACGATTACATCGCTTCATTGCGCGGCCGGCGCATGAACGTGTTCTTCATGGGCGAGCGCGTGCCGGAGCCGGTCGATCATCCGGTGATTTTCCCCTCGATCAACGCCATGGCGGAGACTTATCGGCTGGCCAGCGAGCGGCCAGAGCTTGGCGGCGTCCATAGCGATATCGCGGATGTGCAGACCAACCGCTTCCTGCACGTGCCGACTGCGCCGGAGGACCTCGTGACCAAGCACGAGATGCAGCGCGAGCTCGGTCGGCGCACCGGCACCTGCTTCCAGCGCTGCGTCGGCCTTGACGCCATCGGAAGCTGCCATTCGGTCACCTTCGACGTCGATGCCGAGCGCGGCAGCGACTACCACCGGCGCTTCCTCGCCTTCCTCAAGCGCGCGCAGACCGCCAATATCGTCATCGGCGGTGCCATGACCGATCCCAAGGGCGACCGTTCGAAGCCGCCGCACAGCCAGGACGATCCCGACCTGTTCCTGCACGTCGTGAAGCGCGACGACAAAGGTCTCTACGTTTCCGGCGCCAAGATGCACCAGACCGGCGCGGTCAATTCGCATTGGCTGATCTTCATGCCGACCATGCGCATGAGCGAGGCCGACAGCGATTGGGCCGTGGTCGGCGCGGTGCGCGTCGACGCGCCCGGCCTCACTTACGTCGTTGGGCGGCAGACCAACGACACCCGCATTGTCGATGGCGGCGCGCTCGACGCCGGCAACGCGCAGTTCGCCGGCCAGGAATCGCTGATCGTGTTCGACAACGTGTTCGTGCCGCACGAGCACGTGTTCATGGACGGCGAATGGCAATACGCGGCGACGCTGGTCGAGCGTTTCACCACCTATCACCGCTCATCGTACGTCTGCAAAACCGGGTTGGGCGATGTGCTGATCGGAGCCGCGGCGGAGGCGGCTTCGCACAACGGCGTCGAGAGCGTCTCGCACATCAAGGACAAGCTGGTCGAGATGACCCACCTGAACGAGACCATCTATTCGAGCTGCATGGCCGCGGCTTATCGCTCGAAGCCGATGGCCTCGGGCGCCTATCTCAACGACGAGATGCTGTCGAACGTCGCCAAGCACAACGTCACGCGCTTTCCGTTTGAGATTTCGCGGCTGGCGCAAGACATCGCCGGCGGCCTCGTCGTGACCATGCCGTCGGAGCGCGACTTGCAGAACAACGAGGTCGGCCCGTTGATCCGCAAATTCCTGCAGGGCAAGAGTGGCGTGTCGACGGTCGACCGCATGCGTATCCTGCGGCTCATCGAGAACATGACCATCGGCCGCAACGCCGTCGGCTATCTCACCGAAAGCTTGCATGGCGCCGGCTCGCCGCAGGCGCAACGTATCCAGATCGCGCGCGGCATGCAGATCGATGACAAGAAAGCGCGCGCCCGGCATTTGGCGGGGATAGGTGAGACGCGGAAGGGCGGATGATTGCTCCGCCTGTCTCCTCATGGTGAGGAGCGCGGCGACGCGATGCATCTCGAACCATGAGGCCGAGGCGCGTGACCAGGGCTGGCGAGGCCACCTGGGCCGTGATTGACGCACCCGCCCCGCGCGCATCGTCGGCGCGCCGGCCTTGCACTTTGTCGCGCTACCCTCGAGTTGGCGTCGCGCATCCGACCAGGGCGCGCACGATACGAGCGAAAAAACGCGCGGGGATAACTTGGCGCTGCAAATTTTTCAGCCTGTGGCACAAAGGGCACAAGCTCGGCGTTAGGGGCGTATTGACAACGTTTACCAGGGTTGCAAACGCTACGCCGCCCGATGGCAATGGTGCCTATTAACGTGGCCTGGGCGGCGGCTTGTGGCGCACGCCGGAGGGGCCGAGCAGCGGGCCGAATGTGGTAAAATGAGATGGTTTTCATGAACTGGTTTATCTCGCCGATGACCCGCCGGGCCGCGATCTTCGGCGGCGCGATCCTGCTCGTACTGGGATGTGGTGCGGCCTTGCAGGCGGCGGCCGCGGAGGCCGGACCGTTTTCCGAGCTTTCCGGGGCCTGGTCTGGGACGGGAAAAGTCCGCACCGAGAAGACGACCGAACGGATTCGCTGTCACGCAACCTATCGGGTCGCCGACAGCGGCGGGCACGCGGGCAAGCTGCAGCTTGCCTGCAAGAGCGACAGCTACAGCTTCGATCTGGTGGGCGACTTCGAAGCCGACAAGAGCAACCAGATCACCGGCCGCTGGACCGAGCGCAGCCGGAGTATCGGCGGCACGGTTATCGGCCGCGCGCGCGGCGACCGCATCCAGATTCACGTGGAAAGTTCGGCTTTCGCCGCGGATTTGGTTATGGTGACGCGACAGTCTCGCCAAGCCGTGAGCATCGATTCGCATGGCGGCGGGCAAGTGGTCAAAGCGTCGATCCAGCTTCGCCGAAATTAACACTGACAGCTTGAGCCGCGAGAGCCCTGCATGGAGACCCGAGCGCGCTACGTCATCATCGGCACTTTCGTCGTGGCCGTCATTTTCGCCGTGTTCGGCTTCGTTTATTGGATGCAGAACACCGGCGGCTTGGGCGCGCGGGCGACCTATCGCGTCCGCTTCGAGCAGCCGGTGTCCGGGCTGCTCACTGGCTCGGGCGTGCTGTTCAACGGCATCCGGGTCGGCGCCATCAGCAGCCTGACCCTCGACCCGGCCGATCCGAAGCAATTGATCGCGACAATTCAGGTCGATCCCAACACCCCGATCCACGCCGATACGAAGGTGGAAATCACCTTTCAGGGCCTGACCGGCGCGCCCGCCATCATGCTCCGGGGCGGCGCGGCGGATACGCCGCGGCTGACGCCGCACAATGGGGAGGCGCCGCTGCTGGTCGCCGGCAACGATGTCGGCATGACGCTGAGCGATTCCGCGCGTCAGACCCTGAGCAATCTCAACGGCATCCTCAACGACAACGCCAAGCCGCTGCACAATGCGGTTGAGGGCATCAGCACCTTCGCCGATATGCTTGGACGCAATTCCAAGAAGATCGAGGGCATGCTGGACGGGCTCGACAAGATGCTCGGTGGCGGCGGCGGCAAGCCAGCGCCTAAGACGTATGACCTGGCGGCTGCAACCAAGTTTCCGGGATTGGACAAGACGCTCAAGCAGCAGATGGCGGTGGCGGATCCGCATGCGATCATTGCCTTCGATACCCAGAAGATCCTGATCCTCGCGGCGGACGGCACCTATTCGGAGGTGGAAGACGGCCGCTGGGCCGACAACCTGCCGAAACTGATGCAGGATAAGATTTTGGAGAGCTTCGAGAACGCCCATCAGCTCGGCGCGGTGAGCCGGCCGTTCGATCAGCTCGAGGCGCCCTACCGGCTGGAGGTGAGCATCCGCAGCTTCCAGATTTCGCTGAAGCCCAAGCCGACGGCGGTGGTTGCGTTCTCCGCCCGCATCTTGGGGGCGAAGGGCAAGGTGCTGGACGCGCGCCTGTTCAATGCGTCGGCGCCGGCCAAGGATACCAAGGCACCCGATGCGGTGGCCGCGCTCAACGAGGCCTTCGGCAAGACTGCTGCCGAACTGGTGGCCTGGAGCGTGGATAAGATCAGCGCGGCGCCGCCGCCGCCCGCGAACGCCATGGATCAGCCGGGCGATAACGACATGCCGCCGATGCCCGACGCGCCGCCGCCGCCGCCGGCCAAGTCACCGGCCAAGTCTCCGGCCAAGTCTCCGGCCAAGCCGGCTGCCAAGTTGCCTGGCGCCGCCAAGCCGCCGGCCCCCGCCATGCCCAAGTGATGGGGGTTCTTATTGTGTACAATAACATTGTATTGCCTAATCATTAGGCAGTCCGCCATCTGATTGCTTTCAAAATATTCGGCGGCGGCAACGGCAATTTCGTCTTGTCGGCCGGCCCAAACCGTCAAAACGCTTTGCTCTCAAAGCGCTAGCGCGCGTCCGAAGGACTGGCACGCAACTTGCGGGAAACGTGGTCAGGAAGGCTGCCGCCTGATGCGGGGCGAGCGGCCGGCCAATTCGAACCGCGAATGCCATCGCCACAGGGAGCCGCCCCATGTCCAAACACATCGCCGTTTCGCGTCGCGCCTTGCTTGCCGGTATGGGCGGCGCGAGCGCCGTCGCGCTGTCCTCCGGTCTGCCGTTTGCAAGCGCCTTGGCCGCCACATCGGTGGTCGGCTTCATCTATGTCGGGCCGCGCGATGACTTCGGCTACAACCAGGCCCACGCCCAGGGCGCCGCCGCCCTGAAGAAGATGAAGGGCGTGAAGGTCGTCGAGGAAGAGCGCATCCCCGAGACCGTCCAGGTCGCCAAGACCATGGAGAGCATGATCAACCTCGACGGCGCCGGCCTGCTGTTCCCGACCTCGTTCGGCTACTTCAATCCCTACATCCTCAACGAGGCGAAGAAATACCCGAAGGTGCGCTTCGAGCACGCCGGCGGCCTGTGGACGCCGAAGAACCCGAAGAACGTCGGCAGCTATTTCGGCTACATCTTCGAGGCGCAGTACATCAACGGCATCGTCGCCGGTTACGCCTCCAAGAGCGGCAAGCTCGGCTTTGTCGCGGCCAAGCCGATCCCGCAGGTGTTGCAGAACCTCAACGCCTTCACGCTCGGCGCGCGCTCGGTGAACCCGAAAGCCACCACGCAGGTGATCTTCACCGGCGACTGGTCGCTGCCGGTGAAGGAAGCCGAAGCCACCAACAGCATGATCGACCAGGGCGTCGACGTCGTCACCATGCACGTCGACAGCCCCAAGGTGGTGGTGCAGACGGCGGCCAAGCGCGGCGCCATGGTGTGCGGTTATCACTGCAGCCAGGCGTCGCTCGCGCCCGAAGCCTATCTCACCGGCGCCGAGTGGAACTGGACCGATCTTTATCCCAAGTTCGTGTCCATGTGGATGAAGGGCGAGGAGATCCCCAACTTCTATCGCGGCGGCTTCAAGGAAGGGCTGATCAAGCAGTCGCCCTATGGACCGAAGGTCTCGGCGGAAGCGCGCAAGCACGCCGACGACGTCAAGGCCAAGCTCACCGCCGGCAGCTACGTCATCTTCAAAGGGCCGGTCAAGGACAACACCGGCAAGATCGTGGTCGATGCCGGCAGCGAGTTGATCCAAACCAACGCCACCGACGTGAAGCTGGAATCCATGCACTTCCTGGTCGACGGCGTGAAGGGCGCGCTGCCGGCTTAACCGCGGACGAAAGGTCCGGGCCATGGCCACGGATGCAGTTGTCGACGGCGTTTCCCCCAAGGAGACGCCGTCCGCCGTACCCCGCAGACGCATGTTCCGGCGCGAGGAGATCGGCCGGGCCGCCGAGTCCGTGGTGATTCCGCTCGGCGCGATTGTCGTTTCGTTGCTGCTGTTCGGCGGCTTCGTCGCCGTCGCCGGCGTCAATCCGCTCGACGTCTACAGCAACATGTATCTGGGCTCGTTCGGCACCTGGTTCTCGGTGCAGAACACGCTGACAATGGCCTCGCCGCTGGTGTTGACCGCGCTGTGCACCGCGCTGCCGGCGCAAGCGGGGCTGATGATTATCGGGGGAGAGGGCGCCTTCGTCATCGGTGGGCTGGCAGCGGTCGCCGCCGGCCTGCCGGTAGCGAATGTCGCGCCGCCGCTCGTGGTGCAACTGGTGATGGCCGCGGCCGGTATGCTGGCGGGTGCCGCCTGGATCGCCTTTGCCGGCGCCATGCGGCATTGGCGCGGCGTCAACGAAACCATCTCCACTTTGCTGCTGACCTATATCGGCATCGCCATTCTCAATCATATCGTCGAAGGCGTGATGCGCGACCCGGCGAGCCTCAACAAGCCGGCGACGCACGCGCTGCCGGCCGCCGACATGATCCACGCCATTCCCGGCATGGATGTGCACTGGGGTCTGGTCTACGGCATCGTGTTCTGCATCGCGGCCTATGTGCTGTTCTTCCGCACCACGTTCGGTTTTTCGGCGCGCATGGTCGGCGGCAACCCGCGCGCGGCGCGGCTTGCCGGTCTGCCGGTCGGGCGCATCATCATGATCGTGACGGCGATCGCCGGCGCCGCCGGCGGGCTTGCCGGCATGGTGGAGGTCGCCGCCGTGCAGGGGCGCGCCAGCGCCACGCTCGCCGCCGGTTATGGCTACACCGGCATTCTGGTCGCCTTCATCGCGCGCCAGAACCCGCTGGCGGTGATCCCGGTGGCGATCCTGTTCGGCGGCATCGACGCCAGCGGCGGGCTGTTGCAGCGCCGGCTCGATCTGCCCGACGCCTCGGTACTGGTGCTGCAAGGCATCATCTTCGTGGTGATTCTGGCGAGCGAGACGCTGTTCGGCAGATTCAAGATTTTCCGGCCGAAGGAGGAGTGAGCGATGTTTGCGCACCGGCAATCCGCGTCTCTCTCCGTTCGTCCCCGCGAAAGCGGGGACCCAGGGGCCAGAGGGAAAGGCCTCGTTTCATGGCTCTGGATCCCCGCGTGCGCGGGGATGAACGGCGTATGTGGCAAGGAGAGGGGCCATGGCTGACGCATCGATCGGCTGGTGGGGCGTGCCGTTGGCGGTGGCGGCCGGCGCGGTGCGCGCCGGCACGCCTTTCCTGTTCGTCAGCCTGGGCGAGCTGCTGACCGAGAAGTCGGGCCGCATCAATCTCGGCCTCGAGGGCACGCTGGTGATGGGCGCCATGAGCGGCTACGGCACCGCTTATCTCACCGGCTCGCCGTGGCTCGGCGTGCTGGTTGCCGGCATTACCGGCTCGCTCTTCGGCGCGCTGCATGCCGGCCTGTGCAGCCTGCCAAAGGTCAACGACATCGCGGTCGGCATCGCGCTCATGCTGTTTGGAACCGGCCTTGCCTTCTATCTCGGCAAGCCCCTCATCCAACCGCAGGCGCCGACGCTGCCGGCCTTGCATCTCGGCTGGTGGAGCAACATCGCTGCGGTGCGCGAGGCGCTCAAGATCAACACGTTGTTCATCGTCGGTGCCTTGCTGGCGCCGGGCATCGTCTGGTTCCTGCGCTCGACCCGCTGGGGCATGATCGTCCGCATGGTCGGCGACAGCGCCGATGCCGCGCGCGCCATGGGCTATTCGGTCAATTGGGTGCGGCTCGCCGCCACCGTCACCGGCGGATTCTTCGCCGGCGTTGGCGGCTCGTTCCTGTCGCTCTATTATCCGGGCAGCTGGAGCGAAGGGCTTTCGAGCGGGCAGGGCATCACCGCGGTCGCGCTGGTGATCTTCGCGCGCTGGAGCCCGATGAACTGCTTCTATGCATCGCTGTTGTTCGGCGGCGCCGGCGCGCTCGGCCCGGCGCTGCAATCGGTCGGCGTCACCTCAGGCTACTACCTGTTCAACGCCGCGCCCTATTTCCTCACGCTGGCGATCATGGTGCTGACGTCGTCTTCCGAGCACCGGCTCTCGGGCGCGCCCTCGGAGCTGAGCATCACGCGCTGAAACGGAGTTTGACCGATGAGCGGTCTCGGAGGCCTCAACAAATCGCCGAACGGCGTCGTCATCGGGCTGGTGCAGTTGCAGCTGCCGGTGGTCGCGACGCCCGAGGATCTCGCGCGGCAGACCGAGAAGATCGTCTCCATGGTGGCGAAGGCGCGGCGCTCGACGCCGACCATGGACATGGTGGTGTTTCCCGAATACGCGCTGCACGGCCTGTCGATGGACATCAACCCGGCCATCATGGTCACGCGCGACGGGCCGGAGATGGCCGCGTTCCGCCGCGCCTGCCGCGACAATGCGATCTGGGGCTGCTTCTCGATCATGGAGCTCAACCCCGACGGCAATCCTTACAACTCCGGGCTGATCGTCGACGACAAGGGCGAGATCAAACTCTATTACCGCAAGCTGCATCCGTGGGTGCCGGTGGAGCCGTGGGAGCCGGGCGATCTCGGCATTCCGGTCTGCGATGGGCCGAAGGGCGCGCGCATCGGCTTGATCATCTGCCACGATGGCATGTTCCCGGAGATGGCGCGCGAATGCGCCTACAAGGGCGCGGAGATCATGATCCGCACCGCCGGCTACACCGCGCCGATCCGGCATACCTGGAAGATCACCAACCAAGCCAACGCCTTCCAGAATCTGATGCAGACCGCGAGCGTGTGCATGTGCGGATCGGACGGCACCTTCAACTCCATGGGCGAGGCGATGTTTTGCGACTTCGACGGCACGGTGATGGTCGAGGGCGGCGGCCGCCCCGACGAGATCGTCACCTGCGAATTGCGCCCTGACCTGGTGCGGGAAGCGCGCAAGCACTGGTCGGTCGAAAACAACATCTACCAGCTCGGCCATCGCGGCTATGTGGCGGTGGCGGGCGGCGCGCGCGACTGTCCCTACACCTTCATGCAGGACATGGTGGCGGGACAATACCGGCTGCCCTGGGAAGACGAGGTGATCCACACCGACGGGACGAGTTGCGGGTTCCCCGCGCCGAACCGCCAATACAAGAAGGTGGCCCATGGCTGACCGGCTGACGATGGCGGAAAAGGCCGCGGCGGGGATCAGGGGCGAGCGCTATGTCGACGCCGATCCTTATCCCTGGCCCTACAACGGCGACCTCAGGCCTGAGAACACGGCGCTGATCGTCATCGACATGCAGACCGACTTCTGCGGCAAGGGCGGTTACGTTGACAGCATGGGTTACGATCTCTCGCTCACCCGGGCGCCGATCGAGCCGATCAAGGCGCTGCTCGCGGCTATGCGCGCACGCGGCTATCACATCATCCACACCCGCGAGGGGCACCGGCCCGACCTCGCCGATCTGCCGGAAAACAAGCGCTGGCGCTCGCGCCGCATCGGCGCCGGCATTGGCGATCCCGGTCCGTGCGGACGCATTCTGGTGCGCGGCGAGCCGGGCTGGGAGATCATCCCGGATCTCACGCCGGCACCCGGCGAGCCGATCATCGACAAGCCGGGCAAGGGCTCGTTCTGCGCCACCGATCTCGAGCTGATGCTGCGCGTGCGCGGCATCGACAACATCGTGCTCACCGGCATCACCACCGACGTCTGCGTGCACACCACCATGCGCGAGGCCAACGACCGCGGCTTCGAATGCCTGCTGGTGGAAGACTGCTGCGCCGCCACCGACAAGGCCAACCACGAGCACGCCATCAAGATGGTGAAGATGCAAGGCGGCGTGTTCGGCGCCGTCAGCACTTCCGGCGAACTGATCAAGGGGATCGCATGAGCCAGACGATCGGCGCCGTCTCCGACCACCTGCCGCTGCCGGGCGACGGCGCGCTCGACGTCGAGACATTCGGCATCGGCAAGCGCTTCGGCGATCTCATTGCGCTCGACAAGGCCTCGGTCAAGATCAAGGCCGGCAGCGTGCACGCGCTGTTGGGCGAGAACGGCGCCGGCAAGTCGACGCTGGTGAAATGCATCATGGGCTACTACCTGCCCGACGACGGCAGCCTGATGGTCGACGGCCACGAGGTTGCGATCACCACCCCGCGCCACGCCCATGCGCTCGGGCTCGGCATGGTCTACCAGCACTTCACGCTGGTGCCGCACATGACCGTGCTGGAGAACATGGTGATGGCGCGCGCCGACGTGCCCTCGGTGATCGACTGGCGCGCCGAGCGTCTGCGCTTCAGCGAATTCCTCTCGACCATGCCGTTCTCGGTGCCGGTCGACACGCCGGTGGCGACGCTCGCGGCCGGCGAGAAGCAGAAGGCGGAAATTCTCAAGCAGCTTTATCTCAAGAGCCGCTTCCTCATCCTCGACGAGCCGACCTCGGTGCTGACGCCGAACGAAGCCGACGAAATCCTCGGCATGATCCGCGACATGGCGCATGCCGGGCGCATCACCGTGCTCATCATCACCCACAAGTTCCGCGAGGTGATGGCCTTTGCCGACGAAGTTTCGGTGCTGCGCCGGGGCAAGCTGGTCGGCGGCGGCGCGGTCAAGGACCTGACGCCCGACGCCATGGCCAAGATGATGATCGGCGATCAGGAAATTCACAGCATGGGCGGCCGCGTCGAGGCGGCGGCCGGCGCCATCTGCCTGGAGACGCGCGATCTGAAAGCCGACGACGACGAGGGCCTGCCGGCGGTCAGCGGCGTGAACCTCGCCGTGCGCGCCGGCGAGATCGTCGGCATCGCCGGTGTCTCCGGCAACGGGCAGAGCGAGCTATTCCAGGTGCTCGGCGGTCAGCGCGATGCCACGGCCGGCGAGATGCTGGTGCACGGCGAGCCCTATCACGCGCGCCGCTCCGAGATGCTGCGCCACAAGGTGTCGATGCTGCCGGAGGAGCCGCTGCGCAACGGCTGCGTGCCGCGCATGAGCGTCGCCGACAACATGGCCTTCCGCCGCTTCGACCAGCCACCTTATGCCAAGGGCCCGTGGCTAAACCGTTCGGCCTTCCGCCGCGCCTCGGAGGAACTGATCGCGCGCTACCGGGTGAAGACCTCGTCGCCCGACGCGCCGATTGCGACGCTGTCGGGCGGCAACGTGCAGCGCGCGGTGTTGGCGCGCGAGCTATCGGGGGAGGTGGACGTGCTGGTCGCCGCCAACCCGGTGTTCGGGCTCGACTTCGCGGCGGTCGCCGACATCCACGCGCAGATCATGGCGGCGCGCAACCGCGGCGCCGCGGTGCTCTTGGTGAGCGAGGACCTCGACGAGCTGTTGGAGCTCTCCGATCGCATCGTGGTGATGTTCGAGGGCGAGATCGTGCACGAGACCACGCCGGCCAAGGCGGACCTCACGGTCATCGGGCGGTTCATGGCGGGGCATTAAAGCGCTTGCTCGGGATCCGGCCTAGGGGCCGAACCTTGTCGCCGCCGCCACTCGCAACGGCCCGCGCCCTAACGGCCTAAATGGGGCCGCGTCAGCTACGCAAGCCGGGGGCCTCGTAGCCCGTACGCGCCACGTAGTCCGCGTATCCACCGCCGTATTGGTGGATGCCTTCGGGCGTCAGTTCCAGCACCCGATTCGACAGCGCGGCCAGGAAGTGCCGGTCGTGCGAGACAAACAGCATGGTGCCCTCGTACTGCGACAGCGCGGTAATGAGCATTTCCTTTGTCGCCATGTCGAGGTGGTTGGTGGGCTCATCCAGCACCAGGAAGTTCGGCGGGTCGTAGAGCATCTTCGCCATGACCAGCCGCGCCTTCTCGCCGCCCGAGAGGACGCGGCATTTCTTCTCCACGTCGTCGCCCGAGAAACCGAAGCAACCGGCCAGCGCGCGGAGTGATCCTTGCCCCGCCTGCGGGAACGAATCCTCCAGCGACTGAAACACGGTGCGCTCGCCGTCCAGCAAATCCATGGCGTGCTGCGCGAAGTAGCCCATCTTCACGCTGCCACCCAGCGCCACCGTGCCATCGTCCGGCGGCGTGGCGCCCGCCACCAGCTTCAGCAGCGTCGACTTGCCGGCGCCGTTGATGCCCATGACGCACCAGCGCTCCTTGCGGCGCACCGCGAAATCCAAGCCGTCGTAGATGCTGCGTTTGCCATAGCCCTTCTGCACGTTCTTCAGGCTCACGACGTCCTCGCCCGAGCGCGGTGCCGGCTGGAACTCGAACGTCACGGTCTGGCGGCGCTTGGGCGGCTCCACCCGTTCGATCTTGTCCAGCTTCTTCACCCGGCTCTGCACCTGCGCGGCGTGCGAGGCGCGCGCTTTGAACCGCTCGATGAACTTGATTTCCTTGGCCAGCATGGCCTGCTGACGCTCGAATTGCGCCTGCTGCTGCTTCTCGGTGAGCGCGCGCTGCTGCTCGTAGAATTCGTAATCGCCGGCATAGGTCGTCAGCCCGCCGCCGTCGATCTCGACGATCTTGGTGACGATGCGGTTCATGAACTCGCGGTCATGCGACGTCATCATCAGCATGCCCTCGTAACCTTTCAGGAACTGCTCCAGCCAGATCAGGCTTTCCAGGTCCAGATGGTTGCTCGGCTCGTCCAGGAGCATGGCATCGGGGCGCATGAGCAGGACGCGGGCCAGCGCCACGCGCATCTTCCAGCCGCCCGACAAAGCACCGACGTCTCCGTCCATCATCTCCTGACTGAAGCTCAAGCCGCTAAGCACTTCGCGCGCGCGCCCTTCCAGCGCATAGCCATCCAACTCCTGAAAGCGATGCTGGACCTCGCCGTAGCGCTCGATGATCGTCTCCATCTCGTCGGCGCGCTCGGGATCCGCCAAATCCGGATTAGACATGGCGGCCTCCAGCTCTTTCAGTTCGGCGCTGACGGCACTCACCGGGCCGGCGCCGTCCATCACCTCGGACACGGCGCTGCGACCGGACATCTCGCCGACGTCCTGGCTGAAATACCCAATGGTGATGCCGCGATCGACGGCCACCTGGCCCTCGTCGGGAGCGTCCTCGCCCGTGATCATCCGGAACAGCGTCGTCTTGCCGGCGCCGTTGGGGCCCACGAGGCCCACCTTTTCGCCTCTGTTGAGCGCCGCCGAGGCCTCGATGAAGAGGATCTGGTGGCCATTCTGCTTGCTGATGTTATCGAGACGAATCATTGAGTAGGCCTTGGGCGCGCGGGTCCGAGTGAGATTTGCGGCGCCCTTATGCCACGCCGCGCGCCCTGTGGAAGAGTGTTCTGCCGCAACGTGTCACCGCATTAGCGCATGGCGCGGCGGCGGGGCATTTCGCTCGCCGCGCCAACGGCGGCCCAGCGGCGAATCGAGAAAGTGTAGCAAGGGTGTCGTAGAGCCTGGGATGAAGCGAGTGTGCTGTTCGCTCGACCCGCCGATGCCATAGAGAATCCCAATTGGTGAACGGTTATTCAGAATAAAAACCTTGCGCCTGCCGCATTCATTTGGAACCATGCGTCGCAGGGCGACGTTTTCCGTGCGGCGATCAGCTGAAACATTGCTGATGCCGGTATGAATTGCGGAGGAACGCGCAATGAATCACAAAATGGCGTTGTTGTTGTGCAGTACCGCGGCGTTGCTGACCCTCAATGCGACGGGACAGGCCACGCCGATCGAATCAAACGCAACTGTCGCACCGCCGGTGCAATCCTACGCGGACTTGCTGACGCCCATTCCAAATGCCGTGGAGGTGCTGCGGGCGGATGACGCGGCGCGTCTGAATCAGCCGCGCGGCCGCGTGCAGCTCGCTCAATATCACCACCACCATCATCATCACCACCACCATCACTATCACGATGCGTTCCCCGGAGCGATCATCGGCGGCATTATCGGTGGTGCTCTCGCGCCACGGCGCTACTACGAGCATTGCTATTGGACCTGGGGACGGCCGTATTGGAACGGCTACCGCTGGGTGCATCCCCGCGTTCGGGATTGCGACTGACCGAGCGACACGACGCGCAGGATGGCGCCGCGGCTTCAGGCGCCATCCTCACGCGTCTTGGCTTTGGCCGCGCGCAGGATGTGGCGGTAGGTGCCGTCGAAGACCGTATCCGTGGCCGACGTCCAGGCCGTATCCTTGGAGAGCGTGTCGCGGCTGGCGTGGATGCGGCGGCTGCGCATTTCGCGTTCGGCCGCTTCCTCTTCATCCATCGGCACCAATTCGAACTGCGGCTCTGCCGGCACGAACAATATCTGCATCATCGGCTCGCCCGGGCGGAAGACATGGGTGACGCCCGATGGCGGCGCCTTGAACACGACGAACGAAATCATCGGCCACCAGCTTGTTCGCAGCAGCGCCGGGACCGCGAGCGGGACGTCGTCGTCCGGCTGACGTATAGAAGCGCGGATGCGGCTCGGTGCGCACCGCCATGTCGTCGGCGACCTTGAGGTCGAGCAACAGTTGATAGGTGTAATAGTTCTGTCCGAAAGCGCGGAACGGCGGCCACTGCACTCCTGTGCCCGGATCGGGACCGAAATCGCCATCGAGGACGACCTGGCCGTCCTGCTTCGAGACGCGCAATTCGTTGGCGTAGGGGTAGAATATCTCGATGCCGTATTGCGCCCCTTCGGTGAACGGGACGCAATGCCAGGCATATTCGTGGGAGCCGTCGCGTCGCGGCTCCGGCTGACCGGCCCAGCCCGGCATCTCGAGCTTGGTCTTCCGTGGCGCGAGCCGAGGCTCGACCAGGCGGTATTTGACGGTGTGCATGCGCGTCGACGAACGTTCCGCAGCGAGAGCCAGCCGGCCTGCACGTTGAACTGGAACCGATGGCGCGTCGAAAATAGGGCAGTTCCAAGCCGGACGCAAAAGGCCCTGACTGGGGCCAAGTCGCACGATCAAGGATCGTCGTAACGTTCGATGGCTGGATCGTGCGGGAGACCACGCCGGCGAGAGGCGGACCTCACGGTCATCGCAAGCTACATGGCGGGTATTGCCCGACCGTACTTCGTGGACGGGGTTGCGTGGGCGTGCAGCAGAACTCTCTTCACCTCTTCCGGGGGGAGAACTCGGCGCGCGATAGCGCGCCGGGAGAGGGGGATCGGGCAAATGAGGGTCACTTGCCCGCTCTCCCCAACCCTCTCCCCCGAGGGGAGAGGGGGCGCTCAGAGCTTGGGGTGAACGCTGATTACGCCACCGCCTCGGCTTCCGCTTTCGCCTCGGTCTTCCTCGGCTCCAGCGCGGCGGCAACCGCGTCGTCGACCCGCTCCAGCCAGACGAACTCGAGGCCGTTGCGCGCCTCTTCCGGAATGTCGTCGTAGTCCTTCCGGTTGCGCGCCGGCAGCATGACGCGCTTCAAGCCGGCGCGATGCGCCGCCACCACCTTCTCCTTGATGCCGCCGACCGGCAGCACCAGGCCGCGCAGGCTGATCTCGCCGGTCATGGCGGTATCGCTGCGGATGGTGCGCTCGGTCATCAGCGAGGTCAGCGCCATGAACATGGCGACGCCCGCGCTGGGACCGTCCTTCGGCGTGGCGCCGGCCGGCACGTGGATGTGGATGTCGCTCGTCTCGAAGCGCTCCGCATCGATGCCGAACAAGCTGGCGCGGTTCTTGACGATCGAGAGCGCCGCTTGCGCGCTCTCCTTCATCACGTCGCCGAGCTGACCGGTGAGGATCAGCTTGCCGTGGCCGGGTAGCCGCGTCGCCTCGATGAAGAGGATGTCGCCGCCGACCGGCGTCCAGGCCAGCCCGGTCGCCACGCCCGGCACGCTGGTGCGCATGGCGAGCTCGCTCTCGAACTGGCGCTGGCCGAGGATCTCGGCGAGATCGCCGGCATCGATCTTGATCGAATTTGCCGTGCCTTCCGCGATGCGCACGGCGGCATGGCGCAGCGCCTTGCCGATCTCGCGCTCGAGGTTCCGCACGCCGGCTTCGCGCGTGTAGTAGTGGATGATCTCGCGCAACGCCGCTTCCGTGATCTGGACCTGACCTTCCTTGATGCCGTTCGCCTCCATCTGGCGCTTGACCAGATAGCGCGCGGCGATCTGCAGCTTCTCGCCTTCGGTGTAGCCGGCGAGGCTGATGATCTCCATGCGGTCGCGCAACGGCCCCGGGATGGTGTCGAGCATGTTCGCCGTGGTGATGAACACCACGCGCGACAGGTCGAACGGCACCCCGAGATAGTTGTCGCGGAAGGTGTTGTTCTGCTCCGGATCGAGCACCTCCAACAATGCCGACGACGGATCGCCGTGGATGCCGGCGCCGAGCTTGTCGATCTCGTCCAGCATCATCACGCAGTTTCGGGTGCCCGCCTTGCGGATGCCCTGGATGATATTGCCGGGCAGCGCCCCGATATAGGTGCGCCGGTGACCGCGGATTTCGGCCTCGTCATGCACGCCACCGAGCGACACGCGCACGAATTTCCGATTCATCGCGCGCGCGATCGACTGGCCGAGCGACGTCTTGCCGACGCCGGGCGGGCCGACGAAGCACAGGATCGGCGCCTTGCCGGCGGGCGCCAGCTTGCGCACGGCGAGATATTCGACGATGCGCCGCTTGATCTTGTCGAGGCCGTAGTGGTCCGCGTCAAGAATGCGCCGCGCCTCGGCGATGTCGATCGGGGTCTCCTCCGGCAATTTCCAGGGCAGATCGATCAGCCAGTCGAGATAGGTGCGGGCCATGCCGTATTCGGCCGCGGCCTCCGGCATGCGTTGCAGCCGGCGCAGCTCCTTACGGGTATGCTCCTCGACCTCGTCGGGCATGCCGGCCTCGGCGACCTTCTTCTCCAGCTCGGCCAATTCGGCGGCCTTGCCTTCCTCGCCTTCGCCGAGCTGCTTCTGAATCGCGGCCATCTGCTCGCGCAGCAGCACTTCACGCTGCCGCTCGTCGAGCGAAGCCTTGGTCTGCTGACCGATCTCGGCCGACAGCCGCAGCACCTCGATGCGGTGGGCGAGCAGCTTCGAGACCTTGTCGGTGCGCGCCTTGATATCGACCGTCTCGAGGATTTCCTGCTTCTCTTCCGGCTTCACGTCCATGTAAGCCATGGTGAAATCGGCAAGTGCGCCGGCGCTATCGACCGACTGCACGGCGCCGATCATTTCCTTCGGCGCCTGCGGCAGCAATTCGAGCGCTTCCAGCGCCTGGCCGCGCAGGTGCACCAGCCGCGCCTCGCTCTCGGGCGACTTGGTTTCCGTTTCGGCGATGCGCAGCACACGCGCGACCATGAACGGCCAGCCGCCGAGGAACTCGACGATCTGCACGCGTTCTTCGCCCTGGCAGACCAGATGGTGGCCGCCATCGGGCGCCGTGATGTAGCGCACCACATTGGCGGCGGTGCCGACGCGGTGCAAGTCGATGGCGGTCGGCTCGCCGACCTCCGGGTCGCGCTGCTTCAGGATGAGGACCTGGCGCTGCTCGCGCACCGCCTGTTGGGCGGCGGCGATCGACTTCGGCCGGCCGACGGTCACCGGCATCACCATGCCGGGGAACAGCACGAAATTGCGCACCGGCACGACGATCATCGCGTCGTCCGGCAACGGCGGCAGATTCTGTTCGGGGTGTCTCGACTCAGGCTCGGCGCCCGATGGCGCGCCGGTCTGCTCGAGGGAACGCATGATTTCTGTTTCAGCCACGGGTACTTCCTGCTTTCTCCAGCGTTATCAGAAGGCAACCATTCACCATCGCCTGACGAACCCCTGCGTAGCGCCCGGCTGGAAGGCGTACGCGCCGCTCAAAGCGGCCCTGTGGCAGTTCGAGACGATGGATTTCCGCGGTCTGCAGCTCCTGCGGCAGCACGCGGGCCCCGGCGACGACCAAGTCGTTGTCGTCGATCGCCGCCTCCACCCGCTCGGGATCGACTCCGGGCAGGGCGACGAACACCAGCACCGCGCGACGAGTTTCGAGCACGTCGACCGGCGGCTCCCAGGCGGGCAGCCGTGAGACCGAGCGAACGGGCCGAAAGAACTCGCGGTGCATGCGGTCGGCGCGGGCGAGCATTTCGCAGGCCTCCGACCACATCCAACTATTGGGGAAATCTTTCACGTGGGGTCACCTTTCGTTCTCATAAATTGGGTCGCGGAACCGGGATTTCAATGAGGGCATTCCCGGGAGGGTCGGGGGGGCCGGCGGGTCTGGGCCTCGCCCGACTCGGTTTTGGTTGGCGCGCGGGGCCGCGATGACGAAAATCACGCATGCCAGACCCAAGGAGAGCGCAGCGATGGCAGGCCCCCCGCAAACGGTCGTCGTCTTCGGCGGCACCGGCTTCCTCGGCCGCCGCGTCGTTGGTCATTTGCTGGCCCGAGGCTTTGCCGTGCGCGCCGCCGCCCGCCACCCGCAAAAAGTACGGCCGCCGGAGAACGCGCCCCTGCTGACGCCGGTCGCGGCCGATGTCGGCGACGACCGCGCGGTCGCGCAGGCGGTCGCCGGGGCCTGGGGCGTCGTCAACGCGGTCAGCCTTTATCAGGAGCAGGGCGGCCGGACCTTCCGCAGCGTTCATGTCGAAGCGGCGGCCCGGGTTGCCGCTCAGGCCCGCCGCGCCGGCGTGCAGCGCCTGGTGCAGGTGTCCGGGCTCGGCGCCGATCCTCATTCGCCTTCCGATTACATTCGCAGCCGTGGCGAGGGGGAGGGGGCGGTTTGCGCCGCCTTTCCCGGTGCCGTCGTCATCCGGCCGTCGGCGATGTTTGCGGCCGACGAGGGCTTCGTCACCGCCATTGCCGGGATGCTGCGGCAGTTTCCGGTCTTTCCCATGTTCGGCACCGGCGCCACCCGGCTGCAGCCGGCCTCCGTCGAGGATGTCGGGGAGGCGGTGGCCCGCATCATGGCGGCGCCCGATCCGGCCCCGCTTTACGAATTCGGCGGGCCCGAGGTGCTCACCTACAAGGCGCTGCTACAGGCGATCGCCCGCCGCCTCGGGCTGCGCCGCCTGCTGGTTCCAATCCCGTTTTTCCTTTGGCATTGGCTGGCTGCCGGGGCGGAACGGCTGCCCAACCCGCCGCTGACCAAGGGCCAGGTCGAGCTCATGCAGCATGACAATACGGCGTCCCATTCCGTGCCGGGCTTTGCCGACCTTGCTATTGCCCCACGGGGCATCGAAGCGGCTCTGGACGGCATGGGCAACTCATAGGCACGGCGGGGCCCAATGGTGCGACGTTATGCGGCCTTATTGATTCGGCAACGCTTGCGGCATAGGGCTTTGCGCGCCTTTATGTTGAGGGTCGCCCCGGACCTCCCTCTGAGCCAGATAGCCTGTTTATGACAGACGCCCGCCACGCTCCCACGCATCACGACGACATCGTCTACCCGTCCGCCGTTCCCTTCGTGCTGGTGCATCTGGTTTGCTTTGCGGCGATCTGGACCGGGGTGACCTGGCAGGCGGTCGCCTTGGGCGTCGGGCTTTATTGGCTGCGCATCTTCGGCATCGGCGCCGGCTATCACCGCTACTTTTCCCATCGTGCCTATTCGACCGGCCGCGTGTTCCAGTTCATCCTGGCGGTGCTGTCGCAGTCGACGACGCAGAAAAGCGTGCTGTGGTGGGCGGCCAAACATCGGCACCATCACTTACATTCCGACACCGAAGCCGACGTGCATTCGCCGCGCCATCGCGGCTTCATCTACAGCCATCTCGGCTGGATCTTCGCGCGCCAGCATGACGAGTTCGATCCGGTCAAGGTCGAAGACCTGATGCGCTTTCCCGAGCTGCGCTGGCTGCACAAGCACGAGCGGCTTCCGGGCTTGGCGCTCGCCGTGCTGTGCTGGCTGATCGCCGGCTGGCCGGGTCTGGTGGTCGGCTTCTTCTGGAGCACGGTCGCGGTCTATCACGCCACCTTCTGCATCAATTCGCTTGCCCATGTGCATGGCCGCAAGCGCTACGTGACCGGCGACGATTCCCGCAACAACTGGCTGCTCGCCTTCTTCACCATGGGCGAGGGCTGGCACAACAACCACCACGCCTGCCAGGCAAGCGTGCGGCAGGGCTTCCGCTGGTGGGAATACGATATGACCTTCTACATCCTTACCGCGCTCTCTTGGTTCGGCGTGGTGTGGGATCTGAAGAAGCCGTCGGAGGCGATCCTGCGCAACGAGCAAAAGCTCGGCTCGCGCGTCGTCGATCGCGCCGCCAAGCAACTCGCCGCCAGCTTTAATTCCGAGCGTATTGCCGCCCTGGTCGCCGCGGCGATCGAGCGGCCCTCGCTCTCGTCGCTGCAGCAGCGGCTCGCCGACGCGCAGCATCAGGCGGCGGAAATCCTTGCCAATACCCATGTGCCGCATCTGCCTACCCGGGCCGAGATCAGCGAAAAGGCGCGCGCCATGTTCGTGCGCACCCGCTCGCTCGACGACATCGTCGAGCGAGCCTATCAGCTCGTGCTTGACGGCATCGGCGCCCGCCTCTGCGCGCTGCCGCAGCAGGCCTGACGGAAGCGGCTGCGATCCTATATATAATCGCCGCACGAGGCGGCGGAGGGTTGCGCGGGATGAGCAGCGGCGACAAGGTTCTGGTAACCGGGGCGAGCGGTTTCGTCGGTTCGGCGGTCGCCCGCAAGCTGGCCGAGCGCGGCTTTGCGGTGCGCGCCTTGGTGCGGCCGACGAGCCCCACCGGGCATCTTGCCGGCGTCGATCTCGAATTCGCCCACGGCGACATGCGCGATGCGGCTTCCGTCGCGGACGCCATGCGCGACGTGCGCTACCTGTTTCACGTCGCCGCCGACTACCGCATGTGGGCGCGCGACCCGCAGGAGATCGTGCGCAACAACGTCAACGGCACCCGCATTCTGATGGAAGCCGCGCGCGACACTGGCGTGGAGCGCATCGTCTATACCAGCAGCGTCGCCACGCTGAAGTGCCGGCAGGAGGGCGATCCTTCCGACGAAACCATGCCGTTGCAGGAGCATCAGGCAATCGGCGCCTATAAGCGTAGCAAGGTGGCGGCCGAACGGCTGGTCGAGCAGATGGTGGGGGCGGGGCTGCCCGCCGTGATCGTCAATCCCTCGACGCCGATCGGGCCTTGCGACGTCAAGCCGACGCCGACCGGCCGCATCATCGTCGAGGCGGCGGCGGGGCGCATGCCGGCCTTCGTCGATACCGGGCTCAACATGGTGCACGTGGATGACGTGGCCGAAGGCCATTTGCTCGCCTTCGACAAGGGCCGTATCGGCGAGCGCTATATCCTCGGCGGGCAGAACGCGACCTTGTCGGAAATCCTCATGACGATCGCCAAGGAGCGGGGCCGCAAGGCGCCGAAGGTGAAGATTCCGCGCGCGGCAATCGTACCGCTGGCGGTGGTGGCGGAGATGGTCGCGCGCGGCACCGGGCGCGAGCCTTTCGTGACCCTGGACGGCCTGCGCATGTCGAAGAACCGCATGTTCTTCACCGCCGCCAAGGCGGAACGCGAACTCGGCTACAAGGCGAGGCCTTACCCGGAAGCGATCAAGGATGCGATCGCGTGGTTTCAACGCGCGGGCTATCTGAAGCAGTGAGTGGCGATTAGGCTACGCGGCCGGCCCCAAGCTCCGTTCATTCCCGCGCAAGCGGGAATCCGGCGCTGGGTCTCCGCTTTCGCGGGGACGAGCGGAGAAAGGTAGCGTCCGCGTAGCCGCCAAGACGCCGCCCCGATTGCTTCACAGCCGCAATCACTTCAGGGTCGGTCAACGCTTTCAATTCACCGGCATAAGCATAGCCCGGCGCGTGCCCGGCGAAATCGTCGCGCGTCGCCGGGTGCGTGTAGATTTCCACCAAGCCGTCGGGCAACAACGGAAGCAGGGCGGCGATGCGCGCAGCGCTCATGGCGCCGGTCCAGCGCAAGCCGAACACGGCGTCGGGCGTCATGACATCAGCCTGGCGCGCCCAGGCGCGCAGCATCCCGTTCCATGGCGCCATGACGCGCTCGGACAAGGCGGGCGATGTGTTGTCGATGCGCGCGACGATGCCCGCCGGCTCGGACGGCACGCGCAAGGCTCGCATGCCGTAATCGCGTCCGACCGCCAGCACCTGCGCCGCGATCATCGGATGGACGTGGAAGTGCTTGTGCGCATTGACGTGGTCGAGCGGCAGGCCGGTCTTGCGATAGGCCTCGAACTGGGCCGTGATCTCCGCCCGTAATTGCCGCCGCACGCGCGGGCGCAGCGCGATGTCGAAGGCGAGCCGCACCATGTCGCGGCGCAATTGGCCGTCGCTGTCGACCAGATCGGGGATGTCTTGCGGTTTCGAGGCCGGCGCGCCTTCGACCAGGACCAGATGCAGGCCCACCCGCAAGCTCGGCAGCCGCTTTGCCAGCGCCACCGCGTGAGCGGCGGCGGGGCCCGCCACCATCAGGCTGGCGGCGCTCAACACGCCGTTGCGGTGAGCCTGTTCGACCGCATCGTTAACCGCGTCGGCAAGACCGAAGTCGTCCGCGGCGATAACGACTGCGTTCAGAGTTCGACCTCGCGCCGTTCGCGCAGGAAGGCGAAAAACTCGACCGCCTCGCGCAAGCGCCGCTTCAGCATCTCGCGGCTCTGCGCCATCTCCATCACGATGGAGGCGATCTTGGGCGCGCGGAAATAGAAGGCGCGATAGAACTCCTCGACCGAGTGGAAAATTTCCGAGTGGCTCAGGTGCGGATAGGAGAGCGGCGCAAGCTGCACGCCATGCTCGTCGACCAGTTCCGCGTTCGAGATATCGAGCCAGCCGTTCTCCACCGCCTGCTTGTAGAGGAAGGTGCCGGGATAGGGCGCAGCCAGCGACACCTGCATGGTGTGCGGGTTGATCTCGCGCGCGAACTTGATGGTTTCCTGGATGGTCTCTTTGGTCTCGCCCGGCAGGCCGAGGATGAAGGTGCCGTGGATCTTGATGCCGAGATCGTGGCAGTCCTTGGTGAAACGGCGCGCGACTTCCACGCGCATGCCCTTCTTGATGTTGTGCAGGATCTGCTGGTTGCCGGATTCGTAGCCGACCAGCAGCAACCGCAGGCCGTTGTCGCGCATCACTTTCAGCGCGTCGCGGCCGACATTGGCCTTGGCGTTGCACGACCAGGTGACGCCGAGCTTGCCGAGCGCGCGCGCGATCTCCTGCGCGCGCATGGGGTCGTCGGTGAAGGTGTCGTCGTCGAAGAAAATCTCCTTCACTTCCGGGAAGTTCTTCTGCGCCCAGGCCACTTCCTCGACAACATGCTCGACGCTGCGGGTGCGGTACTTGTGGCCGCCGATGGTCTGCGGCCAGAGGCAGAAGGTGCAGCGCGATTTGCAGCCGCGCCCGGTGTAGAACGACAGATACGGATGCTTGAGATAGCCGATGAAGTATTCCTTGATGTCGAGGTCGCGCTTGTAGATCGGCGTGACGAACGGCAGGTCGTCCATGTTCTCCAGCAGCGGCCGGTCCGCGGTCTGCTGGATGTCGCCATTGCGGTCGCGATAGATCAGGCCGGCGACGTCCTTGAAATCGCGGCCTTCCGCCACTTCCTTGATGGCGAAGTCGTATTCCTTGCCGGCGACGAAATCGATGCCTTCGGCCTTCTTGAGATTGCCGAGCGGATCGACCGCGATATTGGCACCGACCAGTCCGATCTTGAGATTCGGGTTGACCGCCTTCATGGCGTTGGCGGTCTTCACGTCGGAGCCGAACGTCGGCGAGGAGCTGTGCAGTACCGCGAGATCATATTGCGGGGTCTGGTCGAGCACCGTCTGCAGGCCGATGCCGTGCGGCGGCGCGTCGATCAGCTTGCTGTCGGGCACCAGCGCCGCAAGCTGCGCGAGCCAGGTGGGATACCAGTGCGACTTGATCTCGCGCCGCGCCTGATAGCGCGAACCGGCGCCTCCGTCGAAGCCTTCGAATGATGGCGGCTGCAGGAACAGCGTACGCATGCAATATCCTCAGTGAGAATCGGGAACCAAAGTGTCGTCGACGACCCGGTAGCTGCTGCCGCGCCACTTCACCGTCGCTCCGAAGAAGCTGGCGATGTAGATCGTGAATGACAGCAGATCGCGCAACGGCACCAGCCAATAGTTACTGGCCTTGATCGCGAACTGACGCTCGACGTGCCAACATAGGGCCATCCGGCAGGTCAGCGCAATCGCGGCCAGGGCGATCGCATGGCCGCCGCCGCCGATGAGGGCGGCGAGCAGCGCAAGCGGGAACGGATGCAAAATGACACCGCCGAGATAACCGGCCGGGTCGATATTCTTGATCGTGCGGGCATAGCGCATCTGGCTGGCGATGAGCTGGCGTGCCGAGCTTTCGCTACAGACATGGCCGAGCGCGAAGGAGGGCACGGCCACCTCGAGCCCGAGGCTGCGCACGGCCTCGCCGATCGCGTAATCGTCCCACAGATGATCGGTGAAGGCGGGGAAGCCGCCGATCTGCCGCAGCGTGTCGTGCCTGATCGCAATGGTGGCGCCGAAACAAGGCTGCCCGAGGCCTGAGGTCAGGGCGACGATCACGTTGGGCAGGAAATTGCTGTTAATGCCCATGGCGGCCAGTCGCGCCCAAAAGCCACCGGCGGCGAGGCCATGATAGATGCAGGTGACGGCGCCAACCCCCGGCTGCTGCAGCTCACCGATGACGCTGGTGAGATAGCCCGGCCACACCTCGATATCGCTGTCGATGAGAATGAGCGTTTCGTGGCGCGCGTGCTGCGCCATGTTGATCAGGTTGGAGATCTTCAGATTGCGTCCGTGCACCAGCGGATTGACGTAGAGCTCGATGGCGCGGCTGGGATGCCCATCGGCGACCCGCTGAACCACCTCGATCGCCGGGTCGTCCGGGCTGCGGATACCGCAGACGATCTGCACCGGCGCCCCGTAGTCCTGTTCGCACAAGGCGGTGAGTCGCTGCTCAAGACCCGGCTCGTGGCCGCACACGGGGACCAGGATGGTCACCGGGACGGGCACCGCCTCACCGCGGTTGGCGCGCGCCCGGAAGCGGAGAGAGAGGATGACGGCGCCCAAAATATACAAGCAGCCCAGCGTAGCGCCGGCCAATAGGGCATCAGTGGTCCAGCCAAGAACGTGATCGGCCATTGTTATCTCTGCGCGCCCGCCCCCTGCTCGCAACGATCCCAGGCCCGGCCATAACGACGCTCGAGCACTGCATGCGGAAGATACACTAGTTTGTGGTCACGGCGAAGGACCAGGGTGCCAACGGCAACAGGATTTGTGGCCAAAACAAGGAGCCGGATCAGAACGTTCGCCGCAAAGCGGTGCCGGGTCGCCGCCTGCAAAGAACCCGGCGCGGCGGTCGCCGACACCGCTTCAAAGCCGTAACCGCCCGACAAGCGCACAAGTTGCGCGCTTCCTTCGGTTATCCCCAGGCGCATGTCGCGCAGGGCAGCTATGTCGTTCAACTCGGCACGCTCATCGCGGTCCAGCCAGCAGGCCGGAAAGTATGGCTGACTGGAATGCTGCGGAAGCAGTGGCATAGCGCTCTGGTCAAAGGCTGCTAACCGGAGTTACTCGGGCAGGTGAGTTAGGTTCCTCATACGATCAGATTTGACGATCGGCGGTCCGCGCTACGACCGAATCAGGAAATCGCGGGTGCCGGCAAGCTGCAAGGCGAATGCCGCCAGTGCGCCTAGTGCGCCCGGCACGGTCTCAATGCCGGCGCGGTCTCACTGAAAGTGCGCGTCGAACCATGTCGTCGCTTAATCGTCATCGACGACGATCATCGTCAGGCGGTCGGCGCGACAGCGCCGGGCCACGAACGGGCGCACGCGGGGGCCGGTATTGGCGGCTTCGTCGCAGGCCGGCACGATGACGGCGACCTTGGGCGCCACGGGGCCGGCCGGGGAGGGCTACCGGCCGGAGTGCTAGCAGCTTTAAAAACAGCGCAAAATCAATCACATAGGCGGCGCGGAGCGGCCGGCGAGAGGATCGGCACCAAGCTGAGTTCGCCGGCAAGGGTTCCGGGCTCTACCCCTCGGGCCGGCCAGGGGCGAGACGCTATTCGAAAACAGCGGTAGGATAGCAGCCGCAGGTCTTGTACAAGCTGCGCGAAATCGGCCTTCGCCATGCTATCTGCATGAATAAGATCGGTTTTTCCGCCCGCGCCGGCCCTCTGTCGGGCAATGTGGTGGCGGGCGGAATGTTCGAGAACAAACACGAACCAAATCGGCCGCTACACATTGTGCTAGAACCCCCGATGCGGTTAGACGCTGCTCTTCCATGTTGATCGACGTCATCGCAGGGCTGTCCTTAGGGATTTGGGCCTACCTCATCTGTGCCCGTGGGGGATTCTGGTTGGATTCCGTGCGGGACGACTCAGAGCCTGTGGCGCCGGCGGCCTGGCCCGCGGTCGCAGTCGTGATCCCGGCGCGCAATGAGGCGGATGCCATCGCAGACACGGTCGGCTCGCTCTCGCGCCAGGATTATCCGGGATCGCTCAGCATTACCGTGGTCGACGACGACAGTGACGACGGCACCGGTGAGATTGCCAGGGCCGCCGCCGTGCCCGGCGGACCGCCGGTGACGGTGGTGACCGGTGTGCAATTGCCGCCCGGCTGGACCGGCAAGCTGTGGGCGGTGCACCAGGGCGTTGCCGCCGCGACCGCACAAACGCCGAAGCCCGAATTCCTGCTGCTGACCGACGGCGATATCGCGCACGCGGCGGACAGCGTGCGCTGGCTGGTGACGCATGCCCTGAAGGGCGGCTATGTGCTGACCTCGCTGATGGCCAAGCTGCGCTGCGCGAGCCTTGCCGAGCGGGTGCACGTGCCGGCCTTCATCTACTTCTTCCAGATGCTCTATCCGTTCCGCTGGGTGGGGCAGGCGGGAGCGGCGACCGCCGCCGCCGCCGGCGGTTGCATGCTGGTACGCGCCGCGGCGTTGCAGCAGGCGGGCGGCATCGACGGCATCCGTCACGCGCTCATCGACGATTGTGCGCTCGCTGCCAAGATGAAGCGGATCGGGCCGATCTGGCTCGGCCTCACCGAGCGCGCGCAGAGCCTGCGCCCCTACGACGATTTCGCTGAGGTCAAGCACATGATCTCGCGCTCGGCCTATGCGCAGCTCCACTATTCGCCGCTGCTGCTCTTGGGCGTGGTCGCGGCGATGGCCCTGGTGTTTCTGGCGCCGCCGTTGCTCGCGATTTTCGCGAGCGGTCTGGCGCGTTGGCTCGGCGTGGCGGCGTGGGTGCTGCTGGCGATCTCGTTTCAGCCCACCTTGCGGTTCTATCGATCCTCGCCGCTGTGGGGCATCGCGCTACCGGCCATCGCCCTGCTATATATCTGTTACACGCTCGACTCCGCCTATCAGCACGCGCGACGGCGCGGCGGTCAGTGGAAAGGGCGCGCGCAAGCCAACGCGGCCAAGGTGCAATGACGACGAGCGCCGAATACCGGTCCGGCAAGGGATCGCATGACGAGAATTTCCCGGTTGCGTCCGTGCTGGTGCGGCCGCGGCATCGTCCGGCCGTGCTCGCCTTCTATGAATTCGTGCGCGTCGCCGACGACATCGCCGATCATGCCGGCATGAGCGCGCCGGAAAAGCTCGGGCGCCTCGACAGTCTCGAAGCGACGCTGCTCGGCAAGGACGATAACGAGCCGCAAGGCGTCGCCTTGCGCACCGTGCTGCGCGGGCGGGGCCTGAGCCCGGTCCATGCCCAGCACCTGTTGCACGCCTTCCGCCAGGACGTCACCAAGCTACGGTATAGCGATTGGGACGATCTGATCGAATATTGCCGCTACTCGGCCATGCCGGTCGGCCGCTTCGTGTGCGACGTGCATGGCGAGCCGCAATCGGTCTGGCCGGCGAACGATGCGCTGTGTGCCGCCTTGCAGGTCATCAATCACATCCAGGATTGCGCCAAGGACTACCGCGATCTCGACCGCGTCTATATCCCGCAGGATGCGCTCGCCGCCAACGGCGTCGACGTGACCGCGCTGGGCGCGGAACGCGCCAGTCCTGCCTTGCGCGCTTGCCTGCGCGGCCTCGTCGAGCGTACCGCCGAGCTTTTGCGGCAGAGCCGGCCGTTCGCGCGGCAGATCAACGATTACCGTCTCGCCATGGAAGTCGCCGCCATTCAGATGCTGGCCGAGCGGCTGATCGAGGTGCTGCGCGTGCGCGACCCGCTGAGCGAGCGGGTGCATCTGTCGAAGCCCGCCATGCTCGGCATGGCTCTCAAAGGCGCCGGCTGGGCCACGATGCGGCGGCTCTACCGCCGCGCCGACGTGAGCGTGCAGGCGCCGATGCGGGGGTCTTGAGATGTCGCAGACCGCCGAACAGACATCGCCTGCACAAAGCGCCGGCGCCGCCGGCCGCGCCAAGGGCAGCTCGTTCTATCTCGCCATGCGCATCCTGCCGCGCGCGCAGCGCGAGGCGATGTTCGAGATTTATTCGTTCTGCAAGGCGGTCGACGACATCGCCGATACCGAGGACGCCACCCGCGAGCAGCGGATCGCGCGCCTCGACGACTGGCGCGACCGGCTCGCCGCGCTCTATAGCGGACGCGTGCCGACCGGGCTCGAGGCGCTGGCGAGAGCGGTTAAACAGTTCGGGTTGCACCAGGAGGATTTTCTGGCGGTGATCGACGGCGTCGGAATGGACGCCGTGGAAGACATTCGCGCGCCGTCCTACAAGACGCTCGATCTTTACTGCGATCGCGTCGCGAGCGCAGTGGGCCGGCTGTCGGTGCGCGTCTTCGGTCTCGGCGACGAGGAGGGAAGGGCGCTCGCCCATCACCTCGGCCGCGCTTTGCAGCTCACTAACATCCTGCGCGACATCGACGAGGATGCCGAAGTCGGCCGGCTCTATCTGCCGCGTGAGGCCTTGGAACTCGCCCACATCCAGAGCACCGACCCCTCGGCGGTCGCCGCCGACCCTGATCTCGTCACCGCCTGCGGCTATGTGGTTGGCCGCGCGCGCGAGCACTTCCGCGAGGCCGACGCCATCATGGCGCGCTGCCCGCGTCGGCTGGTGCGCGCGCCGCGGCTGATGGAAGTGGCCTATCGCAAGATTCTCGACGGCATGGTGGCGCGCGGCTGGGCGCGGCCGCGCACGCGCGTGCGGGTGAGCAAGCCGCGCCTCATAGGAATCGCGTTGCGTTATGCGTTCATTTGATACCGGTAGCGTGCACATCATCGGCGCCGGCCTCGCGGGGCTGGCGGCTGCCGTGCGTCTCGCCGACAGCGGGCGCACCATCGTCGTGCACGAGGCCACCAATCAGCCGGGCGGGCGCTGCCGCTCTTATTTCGATCAGCAGACCGGCATGGTGATCGACAACGGCACCCATCTGGTGCTGTCGGGCAATCGCGCGGTGCTCGATTACGCGCGCACGACCGGCGGGGCGGCCACGCTCCTGGAATCCGGCGCGGACTTCTCTTTCATCGATCTGGCGAGCAAGGCGCGTTGGACGTTGCGTCTCAACAACGGCATGTTTCCGTGGTGGGTGTTCAACAAGCGCCGCCGCGTGCCGGACACGAAACCGCTCGACTACTTCGCGCTGGCGCGCCTGTTATGGACCTCCGAGGACAAGCCGCTGAAGTCCGTGATCGATTGCAGCGGGCCGCTCTATCAGCGGCTGCTGGAGCCGTTTTTCCTGGCGGCCATGAACATCAAGCCCGGGGACGGCTCCACCAAGCTCGCGAGCGCCCTGGTGCGCGAGACGCTGGCGCTCGGCGGCCAAGCCTGCCATCCGGTGATCGCGGGCGAAGGCATCGGCAAGGCCTTTGTCGAGCCGGCGCTCGACTGGCTTGACCGGCGCGGTGTCACGGTCGCTTTGCAGCACCCGCTGCATTCCATGCGGTTCGAGGCAGGCGCGGTGAGCGAATTGGTATTCGCCGACGGGGCGGTGCCGCTCGGCGGCGCCGACAAGGTCATTCTGGCAGTGCCGGCTTATGCCGCGCAGACGTTCCTGCCCGGGTTGCAGGCGCCGACTTCATTCCGCGGTATTGTGAACGCGCATTTCCGAATCGATCCACCGAAGGACGCGCCGACGATGATCGGTCTGATCAACGCCGTCAGCGAATGGATATTCACCTTCCCCGGCCGCGTCGCCGTCACCATCAGCGACGCCGGGGAATGGTTCGATGCGCCGCGCGAGAAGCTGGCGCAGGATATCTGGCGCGAGGTTGCGACCGTTCTGGAACTGCCGGCGGCGCTGCCGCCCTGGCAGCTCGTGCGCGAACGCCGCGCCACATTCGCCGCCACGCCGGAGGAGAACGCCAAGCGGCCGGGCCCGGTGACGCAATGGAATAATCTCTTCCTCGCCGGCGACTGGACCGACACCGGCCTGCCGGCGACGCTGGAAAGCGCCGTGCGCTCGGGCAATGCCGCCGCCGAGCTGGTGCACAGCACGCGGAGGGTCGCGGCATGAACGAGCTTGCCGCGCAAATGCAGCCGGCGCGCGATGGCGATCTCCTCGCGGCCGTCAATAACGCGGCCGCGGCGGCGACGCGGTCGTTGCTCGCCTGCCAGCAGCCCGACGGCCACTGGGTGTTCGAGCTCGAAGCCGACGTCACCATTCCCGCCGAATACGTGCTGCTGCGGCATTTCCGCGGCGAGCCGGTCGACGTCGGCCTGGAGCGCAAGATCGCGGTCTACTTGCGCCGCATGCAGAGCGCGCAGCACAGCGGCTGGTCCTTGTTCCGCGGCGGCGACTTGGACGTGAGCGCGAGCGTGAAGGCCTATTTCGCGCTCAAGATGATCGGCGACTCGCCCGAGCTGCCGCACATGCGGCTCGCGCGCGAGGCCATCCTCGGGCGCGGCGGCGCCATCAACAGCAACGTGTTCACCCGCATCCTGCTCGCGCTTTTCGGCATCATGCGCTGGGAGAGCGTGCCGGTGATGCCGGTCGAGATCATGCTGCTGCCGCGCTGGTTTCCCTTCCACATCACGAAGATTTCCTATTGGGGCCGCACGGTCATCGTGCCGCTGCTGGTGCTGCTGACGTTGCAGCCGCGGGCGAAAAATCCGCGCGGCGTGACCATCGACGAATTGTTCCTGCAGCCGCCGCTAACGATCGGCCCGCCGCACAAGGCGCCGCACCAGAAATGGACCTGGTTCGCGCTGTTCCGCGGTATCGACATCATCTTGCGGCCGCTGAGCAAGCTGTCGCCTAAGTGGCTGCGGCGACGCGCCATCCAGCGCGCGCTCGATTTCGTCGGCGAGCGGCTGAACGGCGAAGACGGCTTGGGTGCCATCTTTCCGGCCATGGCCAATGCCTGTCTGATGTTCGATCTGCTGGGCGACAAGGAGAAGGCCAAGATCGCCCGCGCTTCGCTCGACAAGCTGTTGGTCATCAAGCGCGACGAGGCCTATTGCCAGCCTTGCGTGTCGCCGGTGTGGGACACCGCGCTCGCCTGCCACGCGCTCCTGGAAGTCGGCAGCGAGGAGGCCAGGAAGCACGCGCGCCGCGGGCTCGATTGGGTCGAGCCGCTGCAGGTGCTCGACGTCGAAGGCGACTGGATCGCGCGGCGGCCGGGCCTGAAGCCGGGCGGCTGGGCTTTCCAATACGCCAATGCGCATTATCCCGATCTCGACGACACCGCCGTGGTGGTGATGGCGATGGACCGCGCGCGCCGCGCGGCCGGCGCCGACAAGGACTACGAGCCGTCGGTCGAGCATGCCGTCAAATGGGTGCGCGGCATGCAGAGTTCAAACGGCGGCTGGGCCGCCTTCGACGTCGACAACACTTACGACTATCTCAACAACATCCCGTTCGCCGACCATGGCGCGCTGATCGATCCGCCGACCGAGGACGTCGCCGCCCGCTGCGTCTCCATGCTGGCGCAGCTGGGCGCGACGCCGGCAAAAAACGCGGCGCTCAGGCGCGGCATCGATTACCTGGTGAGCACCCAGCTTGAGGACGGCAGCTGGTACGGCCGCTGGGGCATGAACTACATCTACGGGACCTGGTCGGTGCTGTGCGCGCTCAATGCCTGCGGGCTCGGCCGCGACCATCCCGTCATGCACAAGGCGGCCAACTGGCTCGCCTCAATCCAGAATCTCGATGGCGGCTGGGGCGAGGACGGCACCAGCTACAAGCTCGATTATAAGGGCTATGAACAGGCGCCCTCGACCGCCTCACAGACCGCCTGGGCGCTGCTCGGGCTGATGGCCTGCGGCGAGGTCGAATCCGCGGCGGTCAAGCGCGGCATCCGCTATCTGCTCGGCCATCAGGGCGAGAACGGATTCTGGGCGGAAGAGCGCTTCACCGCCACCGGTTTCCCGCGCGTGTTCTACCTGCGCTATCACGGTTATTCGAAGTTCTTCCCGCTGTGGGCGCTGGCGCGTTACCGCAATCTGATGCGCAGCAACGAGCGCAAGGTCAAATTCGGGATGTAAGGCCTGCCGTTCCGGGGCGCTTGCGCCGGCACGCGAACCCGGAATCGACGACCCCTGCGGTGAGTCCGCGATGGCGCGGACAAGCGGCCGCGATCAGCTCCGCAGCAGCTTATCCTCGAACCAGTTCCACATGATGGCGCAGCCAAGCGGGAGGTAGTCGCGCTGGCAATGCTGCGCGCCTCCCTCTTCGCTGGTGAACACGCGCAGCGTCTTGTCCGGCGATCCGCACGCGTCGAACGCCGCCTGCGCGTCCTGGAGCGGGATCTGTTCGTCATCCTCGCCATGGCAGAGCAGGAACGGGCAACGCATTTGCTGGATCACGCCGTCGAGCTTGAACTTCTCCAGCCGCTGCAGGGCGTCCTCGAGACTGTCGGTCCCCAGAATCCACATGATGTGATGGCCGGGGACGGACATCGAGGCCTTGAACTGGGCTTCGATCCGCCGCTTCCACACTTCTTGATAGTCCCAGATCGCGCCCCAGGCGATGCAGGCGGCGAAGCGCGGCTCCAGCGAGGCGCAACGCGGCGCGTAATAGCCGCCGAGGCTGACCGCGACGATGCCGATCTTCTTGGCGTCGACGTCGGGGCGCGTCTCCAGATAGTCGATGCAGGCGCTGCCGGCGCGTTCATAGTCATGACGGAGGGTCATGTTTCGGAAGCGGATCGCTTCCCCCGTCCCTGGCCCATCCACCAGCAGGACCGAAATGCCGCGTTTGATGAGCTCGGGCGTGCCCATGACGAACTGGATTTCCTTGGTTACGTCGAGCCCATCGAAGAAGACCACGCACGGCGTGCGCTCCGATTTTGCATTCTGGGCGTGGACGAAATAACCGGGCATGCTCTTGCCCTCGAACGGGACTTCGACAATCTCGATCTTCAGATCGGTCTGTTCGACGAAATTGTGGAAGCAATCGATGCTGCGCTGGTAAGTCGCGAGCGCTTTCTCGTCCTTGGGCGTCCGGAAGCGCTCGCCCATCTGATAGTAATGACACGCGCGCAAGTAGAACGATGCGGCCGAGACCGGGTGTTTGCTAGTGCGAAACTGCTCGGCGTGGCCGCTCACCTCGTCGGCCACTTTGACGAAAGCGTCATACCAGGCGGCATCGTCGCCGACATGTCCCTCCAGCAGCCGGCCGATCTTGTGCAGTTCGCTGATGTCGGAGCCGCCGTAATGGCCGCGCCCCAGCATGTTCACGTAAGCGGCGGACCAGCGGTAATTGTCCGGATAGTACATGAAATATTTTGGCGTCTTTGCCATGCCGGCTCTCGCAATCTCTCATCGTCAATAAGCTTGGAGCTTGTCTGTCGAAACGGGCCGCGCTCAATAATCGCAAATGCGCCGCGGCACCGCTCAGCCGAAGAGCCCCCACCAGGTTGGGTCCGGCAGCGGAACGTAGAAGACTTTCTCGAAAACGACATAGGCCACGATGCAGGCCGCGAGCGGCGTGACAACCGCAAGAGCGACGTTGTGGCGCGTCTTGTCCTTGGTCAGATAGAGCGATACCAGCGACAACATCAGGAAGCTGGCCAGCCAGAATCCAAGTCCGTACATCACCAGCAAATAAACGAGCGCAATCGCCAAAAACGTCAATATGTCGAGCCAAACGACCCTGTCTTCCGCACCGACGCCGATGAGGTCCAACACGCCTCCGGTGGCTGCCGCGAGAAGTGCGCGCCCAATCAAGAACGCCCCGGCGAATAAAACGAAATAGGTCGCCATAAGGGGGAACGCCCAGTTCATGAGATCCGAGCCCGCATTGGCCCATGCGATCGAGCCGATAACGAATAAGATCACGCCGGCGAGGAGGTCTCGGTCCATCAGTTTTTGCATGCCGCTCACTTCTTCCGTTCCGACACAGCCGCTTACTCGGCCTCGATTGCTTCTGGCTCGATTACGCCGCTAGCGTGTTCCCGCGCCCGATCCTTGAAGCGCGTCCATATGACCACGCCAACCGAGACGACCGTGATCGCGATCAGCGTGATGTTGATCGTGCCGGTGAAGAAGACGTCGCCAACAGAAGATGCGCGGGCGATATAAAGCGACTGCACAAGCGCGGGCTCGATGATGGGGCCCAAGATTATGCCAAGACCGATGGGGCCGGGGTGAATGCCCAGCGGCCTCATCAAGAAAACCAGCACCCCAAGGCCGAACATCAAGTAAACGTCGAAGATATCGTTTCTGATCGCATAGGCCCCGATCACGGACAAAAAGAAGATCATGGGCGCCAGCAGCCGCAAGGGGATGCTCACGATCCGAATCATGAATGGCGAAAACAAGCTGCCAACGATGAACGTCATGACACCGGCCAGCATCAACGACCACCCGAAGGCGTAGACAAGCGTCCCGTCGGACTGGAAGAGCTCCGGACCCGGGTTGAGGCCGCGCAGCATGAGCGCGCCGGCGATGACCGCGGCGGGCGAGGAGCCCGGGACGCCCAGCGTTACCAGTGGGATCAACGATGCCGGCGCGCAGGCGTTGTTCGCGACCTCCGATGCCGTCACGCCGCGCACGTCGCCCTTGCCGAATTGGCTCTTGTCTTTGCTCCAGCGCACCGCCTCGTTGTAAGAGACCAATGAAGCGATCGGACCGCCCGCTCCAGGCAGGATTCCGACGAAGCTGCCGATCACCGCGGAGCGAACGAAGTGCACCGGTTCGGAGAGCACCTTCACCATCGTCTTCAGGGTCACGCCGCGCTGGGGTTTGTACTCGACGATGGTTTCCTTCGTCCGAAACTCGGCAATCATCGAAAGAACCTGCGGAATCGCAAAGACGCCGATCAGCGCCGCAACGAGGGAGACGCCGCCGCGAAGCTCCGGAATGCCGAAAGTAAAGCGCGCCACTTCGTTCGCATGGCTGATGCCGATAGAGCTGATAAGAAGACCGATGGCGCCGCCGGCAAGGCCCTTCAGCACCGACTTGCCAGCCAGGCTGCCGATGATGGTCAGCGCGAACACGCCCAGCCAGAAGAATTCGGGCGGGCCGAATTTCAGCGCCACCGCCATCATCGGCCAAGCCAGCAGAAGGTAGCACGCGGCGCCAAACAGCGTTCCGAGCGCCGAGCTGAAGCAGGCCGCGACGATCGCCTCCTGTCCCCGTCCCTGGAGAGTCATGGGGTAGCCGTCGAAAGCGGTGGCCATCGCGGCTGGTGTTCCGGGCGTGTTCACCAGACACGCCGGTATGGCGTCGGAATACATCGCGCAAACATAAAGGCCCCCCAACATCGCAAGGCCTGCACCGGTCGGCAGGGCGAATGTGAAGGGGACGAGCAACGCCGTGCCCATCGTGGCGGTGAGACCTGGCAGCGCGCCGACCACCATGCCCACCATGACCCCGACGGTGAGCCAGAAAATATATGTCGGGTGGAGGGCCATCATCAAACCGTCCAGCATCTAGACACTCCCAAAAAGCACAGCGGTGCCAACGCATTGATAGCGTTCGTTGCCTGGGCGCATCCTCAAGAGCCTTCGGCTCTCGCCCCGTCGGCAGGCAACAAATCTTTTGTTTCTTTCTTTGGAGATCATTCAGGTCCCTGGTCTCGCGAACGAGACGTCCTAGCACCAAGCATCCTGGTGCTAGGACAGATCAGAACGGAAGCCGTCTCGACTTCAGAAATCCGCCATGGTCTCTTGGACGAATTGCTTCGCCTCCGCCGGCGTCTGCTTCATCGGCGTGAGGCCATTCTTTTCAACGAGGGCCCTAACAGGCGGGGTCGCCTTGTTAAGAGCCGCGTTGAGCTTTGCAACGATGGCGGCCGGCGTTCCGGGAGGCGCCATGACGCCCCACGTGGTCGCCATTTTCCAACCTGGCTCGTTAGGGACACCCGGCAGCAATTTAACAGGTGATTTGCCGGCGACGACAAGCGTGTTCAATTCCGATTTATGCTTCACGGCATGGGAGGATGACGTAATGCCGGCGTCAACGTGATTGCCGACGAGCATGGGGACCATCTTGCCCACGCCCCCCGAAACCGGCACGTAGCTGACCTTGACCCCGAGCAATTTCATGAGCTGAGCGGTTTGCACTTCGCCCGTGTTGCCGACACCGGCGACCGTCAATTTGCCCGGGTTCGCCTTTGCATAGGCAACGAACTCTTTCATGCTCTTGAACTTGCTGTCCTTGGGAACCATGAGAGCGCCCACGGCCTGCGAAGTCATTCCAATATAAGCAAAGTCTCCCGGCTTGTAGCCGACATTCTTGCCTTTGGATGTTACGATGATGTTCGGAACGACCACGTTGGCGATCGTGTAGCCATCCGGCTTCGAGCGGTACAATTCGCTGAACCCGATCGCGCCACCGCCGCCGGTCTTATAGACGATGCGGATATTGACGCCGAGCGCCTTCTGCAGACCCGGTTGAAGCCGGCGCGCCTGCTGATCCGATCCGCCACCCGGCGAGTACGGAACGATGAACGTGATGTCATGATCTGGGTAGTCGGCCGCGTTGCCGGTGCCGCACGCCGCAAAAACCATCGTCAGTGCCGCCGCGGAAGCCAGAAGTGCTCCGGGCAGGAAACCAAATTGTCTCTTTGTCATTGTTGCATCCTCCTCATTGTCGTTCCTCCCTTTGTCCATCTCATCGCTCCCCTTCTTATGGTTGGTGGGGGAATCGATCTTCGTCTCAATCACAGAGCCGGCCGCGATACGGGCCAGCATGAGGTCCCGAACGCTCGAAGCTTTGACTGGGGCGCGCGCCGTATAGGGGCCCTCGATGGCTGCTGCTTGCTATTATTTGTGTTTGTTATTGTCTCCACTTGCGTGCCGCGCGGCGGGTCAGGCGCGCTCAGCACGATTCTTCACTGCTCCGGAGAAACTGCTGCCGCGAGACGCTCCGCGGAGTGAGCCGATGGCCGTATTCGCGTTGCCGAATGCGTGTCGAAAAGCGTGCAACACGGCCATCAACGAGTTAAGCAAGGCTAGAGCCGATGTCACGGTTTGGGTGTGGCTTGCACGTCGCGAAAAAACCCGGCGCTTCAAATAATCTTTGCACACGAACAATGGCCGTCGGCCACATGCAAGAAATTTGGATGATGGCGCATCCACGAGGCAAGGTGCGACATCAATGAGCAGTCATTGACGCTGTCGATGAACATCATTGACAGCGTTGCGGGCGGCGGGCCGTTCGCGGTCACCGCAACCTGACGCACAGCAACAAGCGCAAAGCCAAAATCTGGATATGCATCGTCGTGATGGCTGGGCTTGTCTCGGTCGCTTCGCTCTCCGGCGCACGTTTCCCGCCTAAAGCATGATCGCTTTGGTTTGAATCGACTTGCGTGCCGCATGCTCGCTTTACCTCCTCCTGGAGGGGGACCGGTCGATTGCGCGAGGCGCGATCGGGCAGGGGGTGAATCGCAGCGCGAAACAGATAGCGTGAAATTACGGCGGTGATGTCACCCACCCCGCCGCCTCGCTGGCGCTCGGCGTCGACCCTCCCCCTCCAGGGAGGGTCACGCGCCGGATAACCGGTACCGCTTCAGCTTAAGGCGATCGCGCTCTAAACGAAATGCCCGGCACAGGGCCGGGAATGACGCTCGAAAATCGGAATGCTCGCGACGGAAGCTTACGCCGCCGGCGGGCTGACGCTCGTGCCTTCTTGCGCCTTGGCCGCTCCGGCGCGTTTGGCTTTCTCCGTCCGCTCGGCCGCGCGCTTGGCGCGGACCTCGGCGAGCTTGCGCTCGACGTTGTCCTTGAACGGATATTGCGCCGGCCGCTGCCGCGTAAGGTCGATTTCCGGCGCCATCGGCCCTTCCGTGCGCACCCCGCGCAGCGCCACCATCATGGTCTTGAGCGGATGCTTCACCGCGTCGTTGACCGCGGTCGCCTCGTAGCCGCAATGCACCATGCAGTCGGCGCACTTCTCGTAATTGCCGGTGCCGTAGGAATCCCAGTCGGTCTCGTCCATCAGCTCGCGAAAGGTCTTCACGTAGCCTTCGCCGATCAGATAGCACGGCTTTTGCCAGCCGAAGATGGTGCGGGTCGGATTGCCCCACGGCGTGCAGTGGTATTGCTGATTGCCGGCGAGGAAGTCGAGGAACAGGCTCGATTGGTTGAACGACCAGTTGCGCGCCCCACGGCCGCGGCTGAAGATGCCGCGGAAGAGGTTCTTGGTGCCCTCGCGGTTGAGGAAGTGCTGCTGATCGGGCGCGCGCTCATAGGCGTAGCCCGGCGACACCGTGATGCCGTCGATGCCGATCTTTTCCATCTCGTCGAAGAAGGCGGCGGCCTGTTCCGCCTTCGCGTTGTTGAACAGCGTGCAGTTGATGTTGACGCGGAAACCGCGTTCCTTCGCTTTCTTGATGGCGGCGACGGCCTTGTCGTAGACCCCGTCCAGGCACACCGAGGCGTCATGCATCTGCTGGTCGCCGTCGAGGTGCACCGACCAGGCGAAATACGGGTTCGGCTCGTAATCGCCCATGCGCTTTTCCATCAGCAGCGCATTGGTGCAGAGATAAATGAATTTCTTGCGGGCGATGATGCCTTTGACGATCTCCGGCAGCTGCCTGTGCAGCAGCGGCTCGCCGCCGGCGATCGACACCACCGGCGCGCCGCATTCGTCGACGGCATGAAGCGCGTCCTCGACCGGCATGCTTTGGTTCAGGATGTCTTTCGGATAGTCGATCTTGCCGCAGCCCGCGCAAGCGAGATTGCACCGGAACAGCGGTTCCAGCATGAGCACGAGGGGGTATCGCTTGCGACCGGTCAGATGTTGCCGGACGACATAGCTACCGACAGTCAACTTCTGCAGGAGAGGGATGCCCAAGACTACCGTCCTTACCTATTTTGCTGCTGCTTTCCACGTCGAGCAGCTCCACGGGAACGCGGAACTCCATTTGCTCTTCTTCGCCCGGAAGCGTGGTTACTTCAACTGGGGGCGCGATCTTACCCAAGGCATTGATCGCGTCCATGACCATCACTTCCGGCGCCGATGCGCCTGCCGTAATACCGACCGTCTCGACATTGTCCAGCCATTCCGGCTGGATTTCACTGCCGTCGGCGATCAGGTGGGTCGGCGTACCGGCCTCGATACCGATTTCACGCAATCGGTTCGAATTAGAACTGTTCTTGGCGCCGACAACGAAGATCACGTCGACGCGCTTGGCAAGCTCTCGCAGCGCGGTCTGGCGATTTTGTGTCGCGTAGCAGATGTCCTGGGTGCCCGGGCCCACGACGTCCTTGAAGCGCCGGTTGAGGGCCGCGATGATGCCCCGGGTGTCGTCCACGCTGAGGGTTGTCTGGGTCACATAGGCGATCGGGGTATCGTCCGGCAGATCGAGCGCGGCGACGTCCTTTTCGTTCTGCACCAGCAGCACCCGGCCCGGGATCTGGCCGAGCGTGCCCTCGACCTCCGGATGGCCGACATGGCCGATCAGCACCACGGTGCGGCCCTGGCGCACATAGTGGCGGCCTTGGCTGTGCACCTTGGACACCAGCGGGCAGGTGGCATTGAGTACGTGCAGGCCGCGCTTCTCGGCTTCCTGCACCACGCTTTTCGCAACGCCGTGGGCGCTGAAAATGGTGATGCCGTCAGGCGGCACTTCGGAGAGATCTTCCACGAAACGCGCGCCGCGCGCCTTCAGCGCATCGACCACCCATTTGTTGTGCACGATTTCGTGCCGCACGTAGACGGGAGGGCCGTATTTTTCCAGTGCGCGTTCGACGATTTCGATCGCACGCACGACCCCCGCGCAAAATCCGCGCGGTTGAGCGAGTATCACCTTCATGCAATGCCCCCGTTTGCGCTGGCGCTCGGCATAAACTGGTTGCTGGGCCAGCCCTCCTTGGCGCCGAATACTTCGAACACCTTGGCAACGATGCCGTCGGCATCGAGCCCCGCCTTGGCGTACATGGCGGCCGGCGAATCCTGATCGATGAACACATCGGGCAGCGCCAGGCTGCGCACCTTGAATCCGGCCTGATCGAGCGCGCCGCTGTCCGCAAGGAAATTCAGCGCGTACGAACCGAAGCCGCCGATGGCGCCTTCCTCGACCGTGATCAGCAGTTCGTGACTGCGGGCGAGCCGCGTCAGCATGTCGGTGTCGAGCGGCTTGGCGAAGCGCGCATCGGCCACGGTGGCGGAGATGCCGCGTGCCGCCAGTTCGTCCGCCGCCTTCAGGCAGTCGGCAAGCCGCCCGCCGAGCGAGACGAGCGCCACCGTCGAGCCCTCGCGCACGATGCGGCCTTTGCCGATCTCGAGCGGTACGCCTCGTTCCGGCATCGGCACGCCGACGCCGTTACCGCGCGGATAACGGAAAGCGGAGGGGCGGTCGTCGATCGCCGCCGCGGTCGCCACCATGTGCACCAGTTCGGCCTCGTCGGCCGCCGCCATCACCACGAAGCCGGGCAGGCAGCCGAGATAGGTGACGTCGAAGGAGCCGGCATGGGTCGGACCGTCGGCGCCGACCAGGCCGGCACGGTCGATGGCGAAACGCACCGGCAGCCGCTGGATGGCGACGTCGTGCACCACCTGGTCGTAGGCGCGCTGCAGGAAGGTCGAATAAATCGCCGCGAACGGCTTGTAGCCCTCGGTCGCAAGGCCGGCGGCGAAGGTGACGCCATGCTGCTCGGCAATGCCGACATCGAAAGCGCGCTCCGGGAAGGCCTTGGCAAAGATATCGACGCCGGTGCCGTTCGGCATTGCCGCCGTGATGGCGACGATCTTGTCGTCCTTCTTGGCTTCCTTGACCAGACTTTCGCCGAACACCTTGGTGTAGGCGGGCGCGCTTGCCGCCGGCTTGTTCTGCTTGCCGGTGGCGACGTCGAACTTCACGACGCCATGGTACTTGTCGTGCGACTCCTCGGCCGGCGCGTAGCCCTTGCCCTTCTGGGTGCGGATGTGGACCAGGATCGGCCCGTCCTTGGCATCGCGCACGTTGGTCAGTACTGGGACGAGCTGGTCGAGATCGTGGCCGTCGACGATGCCGACGTAATAGAACCCGAGCTCCTCGAACAACGTGCCGCCGGTGACGAAGCCGCGTGCCAGTTCCTCGGCCAGCGCCGCCTTGTCGCGGATGAAGCGGGGCAGGTGATCGGCCACCTGCTTGCCGAAGTCGCGCAGCGACATGAAGGTCGGGCTCGACAACAGCCGCGCTAGATAGTTCGACATGGCGCCGACCGGCGGCGCGATCGACATCTCGTTGTCGTTGAGGATCACGATCAGGCGCCGGTCCATGGCGCCGGCATTGTTCATGGCTTCATAGGCCATGCCGGCCGAAATGGCGCCGTCGCCGATCACCGCGATGACGTTATTGCTGCCACCGGAGAGATCGCGCGCTACCGCCATGCCGAGGCCGGCGGAGATCGAGGTCGAGGAATGCGCCGCGCCGAACGGGTCGTATTCGCTCTCGGCGCGCTTGGTGAAGCCCGACAAGCCGCCGCCTTGGCGCAGCGTGCGGATGCGGTCGCGCCGCCCGGTCAGGATCTTGTGGGGATAGGCCTGATGGCCGACGTCCCAGAGCAGGCGGTCGTTGGGCGTGTCGAACACGTAATGCAATGCCACCGTCAACTCGACCACGCCAAGGCTCGCACCGAGGTGGCCGCCGGTTGCCGCCACCGTTCTGATGGTCTCCGCGCGCAGTTCGTCGGCAACTTCCCGCAGCTGCTGCACCTCGATGCGGCGCAGATCGGTGGGGCTGTTGATGGAATCGAGGAGTGGCGTGGCTTGGGTCGCGTCGAAAATCGGTTTAGGCGCTGTCATTCGTGGCTAATCCTTCAAGCAAATAGGTCGCGGAGGCCTGCCGTCTCCCCCACGCAACCTCGGACTGCCGCCTACGAGAACGTCGCGCGCCTCGGAAAGGCTACTCAGTCACGAACAATCAAGCTCGGTCGCCAATGGTTCCTGTTAGGGCCCAGATTTTGGGCCGTCATAGGGCAGGAAACAATGGTTTCGGCCCAGAATCCACGCATGGAGGCCCTCCTGGGGCGCATGCTGGCATTCTAAACGTTATGGGGAATGTGGCAGATTTGTCTGTTTTTACAGTAAGTTAGCTCCCTCCGTCGGCCGGTTTCAAGCACGTTGGAACGCCGTTATGCGCTGCACATAAACGGGCAAGTGTTGCGGGCGAGCTACACCTATTGGCTTCTCCCGGCGCCCGCTTCCGCGCGGAAGTCCCCGCCAATTCGTCCCTGCTCGATCAGCCGCGGATAGAAGCGGCGGAAGTCGGCCAGGATGGCGTCAACGGGTATGTCGTCGTAAGCGCCGCGCAGGTTCAAATACTCCATGTGCCGCCGGCCGGCGGGATCAAATGGATGGAATAGTGAATCATTCACGCCGTCGAATGCGAGCGGCTCGAGCCCGACCCGCTCGCACAATGCGCTGTCAAAGGCTGGCGTGCACTTCACCCAGGTGCCGTCGATCTCGAGCTCGGTATACGAGTGCCAATAGAAGGTGTCTCCGTCGGTGAGTTCCTTCAGCCGCCGCGAGGTCATGTGGTTGCGCACGTCGGCGAAACCGGAGCGCGCGGGGATGCCGACGCTGCGTGCGCAGGCCGTCAGCAGGGCGGATTTGCCGATGCAGAAGCCGCGGCCGGCGGCCAGCACGGCGCCGGCGCGGAACACGTCGAGATCAGTGTAGTCGAGGTAGGGGTCGTAAGCGACCTGGTCGCGCACCGCCATGTAGAGCGCGATCGCACGTGCCCTGTCGCCGCTCGCCTCGCTTACCGCGGCCTGCGCAAAGGCGCGCACCTTTTCATCGTCGCTGTCGATAAACGCGGTCGGCCGCAGGTAGTCGGGCATTCCAATTCCGTTACGCTCTTTTGCGCTCAGCGCCCCTGGTAGGCCGGCGTGTGCACGACCAAGCCGTCGAGCGCTTCCGTCACCTTGATCTGGCAGGCGAGCCGCGAGGTCGGTTTTACCTCGAAGGCCATGTCGAGCATGTCTTCCTCTTCCGACGACGGCGGGCCGACGATCTCGCTCCACTTTTCGTCGACATGCACGAGGCAGGTCGCGCAGGTGCAGGAGCCGCCGCATTCGGCAACGATCGCGTCGATGCCGTTGCGCATCGCCGCTTCCATCACGGTCGAGCCGATCTCGGCATCCACCGTGTGCGTGCTGCCGTCATGCTCGACGAAGGTGACCTTCGCCGTGGCTTGCTGTTGCTCGTGCGAATGGGGAGGACGTTCGACGGCTAATTGATCGCTCATGCGACACCCAGTTTTTTCTGCAGGCTGGTCGAAGACGTCGTGTATTGGAACACGAGCCGCTTCTCGGGATAGACGTAGTGGTAGGCCTTCTGCGCCATCAGCGCGACTTCGTGGAAGCCGGACAGGATGAGCTTGAGCTTGCCGGGATAAGTGTTGATGTCGCCGACGGCGAACAGCCCGGGCGTGCTCGTCTCGAACGCGGCGGTATCAACCGGGATCAAGTTCTCCTTGAGCTCGAGGCCCCAATCGGCGATCGGGCCGAGCTTCATGGTGAGCCCGAAGAACGGCAGCATGGCCTCGCACTCGATGCGGGACACCGAGCCGTCCTTTTCCTTGATGTTGACGGCGATGAGCTGGCCGTCGGGGCCTTCCAGTTCGGTGACCTGGCCGATCTTGAGATCCATGTCGCCGGATGCCACCAGCGCCCGCATCTTGTTCACGCTGTCGGGCGCGCCGCGGAATTCATCGCGCCGGTGCACCAGCGTCAGCCGCTTGGCGATCGGTTGCAGATTGAGCGTCCAGTCGAGCGCGCTATCGCCGCCGCCGACGACCAGCAGCCGCTTGTCGCGGAAGGTGTCCATCTTGCGCACGGCATAGTGCACCGACTTCGCTTCATAAGGCTCGATGCCCGCGATCGGCGGCCGCTTGGGCTGGAACGAGCCGCCGCCGGCGGCGACCAACACGCACTTGGCCTCGAAGGTCTTGTCGTTATCGGTGGTCACGCGGAAACCTGGATCGCCGGTCTTTTCCAATCCTGTGACCATCTCGCTGAAATGGAAGGTCGGACCGAACGGCTTGATCTGCTCCATCAGCGCTTCGGTCAGACCGTTGCCGGTGATGAGCGGAATGCCGGGAATGTCGTAGATCGGCTTCTCGGGATAAAGCTCGGCGCATTGGCCGCCGGGCCGGTCGAGGATGTCAACCAGATGCGCCTTGATGTCGAGCAGCCCAAGCTCGAACACCGCGAACAGGCCGACGGGCCCCGCACCGATAATCAGAACGTCGGTCTTGATCGTCTCACTCATTCTGTCCGTTCCGGCACCGGCCGGCTCCTATTCGCTTGTTTCTCGCTCGGCTCAGCCGATTTACGCGCGATGCGGCTAGCCGAAACCGGGATAATGCGCAACAGGTCCGCCAGATTCTGCTCGGGGGTCTTGCCGGTGGTGATGAGCTCGGACGCGGCCTTGGCGTAGAGCGGTTCTCGACTCCTGAGAATCGCAACCAGATCCTCCATGGCGCGGGCGCTGCCGGCCATCGGCCGCATGTCGCCTTGCTCCATGACCCGCTTCATGTGCTCGTTGGGCTCGGCCTTGACCCAGACCGTGAAGCATGAGGACAACAACATTTCGAGCGTGCCCGGCTCGGTGACGATGCTGCCCGAGGTCGCCATCACAAAGGCGCCGTGCTGGCGCAGCACGCTTTCGAGGGCCTCGCGTTCGGCGCGGCGGAAGGTCTCCTGCCCGAACATGTCGAAGATTTCGCTTAAAGGTGCGCCGCTGCGCCGCTCGATCTCGCGGTCGAGCTCGATGAACGGCACTTCCAGGCGCGCCGCCAACAGACGGCCGAGTGTTGACTTGCCGCCGCCACGCAAGCCGATCAAGGCGATGCGGCGCTTGTGGAGGTCGTCGGAGGGCTCGCTGAAATGGCGCAGCAGCAATTCGCGCGCGTCGCCGAGCACCTTTGGCGGTAGCCGCTCGAGGAATTGCGTGAGCAGGACCAGATCGAGCGCGGGCTCGGCGCCTTCGTTGACCAGTTGGGTCACCGGCAAGCCGAGGGCGCGCGATATCCGCCGCAGCAACACGATGGAGCCGTTGCCCTTGCCGGTCTCGAGCTGGGCGAGATAGCGCTCGGACACCTTGGCGTGCTGCGCCAGCACCTTGCGCGACATGCCGCGCTGGTTGCGCAGCATGCGCACGCGCTCACCCAGCCGGTGCAGATAGACGTCGGTGTCGCGGGCCTGGGCGGGTTCGGGTGTCATCGGTGTCCAGCGGCGTGTCCTGAATTATATTGCTGGTCAATATGCGGCATGGCGGAGGCAAATGCAACGGCCTTGTCGGCGCATTTTCGTGGGGTTTTCGGCATTTTCAGAGATTTTTGGCAGGCTTTCTCAGGCTGCGGAGGACCTGTGTTTTCCGGTGGTCGCCCGTTGTGACAACCCCCGCATGGTGTTATCTATATGCAAAATAGTACATGAGGGAGCGGCGCGCCGGCGAAAATGACTGGCGGCGACCAGGCAGGGCTTATGACCGCAATCGATTATCAGACCGATCCCGGCCGCTATCGTCACTGGCGCATCGAGTTGGACGGCGAGATCGCCTACTTGATCATGGACGTCGATCAGGCCGGGGGGCTCGACGACTACGAGCTCAAGCTCAATTCCTACGATCTCGGCGTCGACATCGAACTCAACGATGCCGTGCAGCGCCTGCGCTTCGAGCATCCGGAAGTGCACGCCGTGGTCATCAAATCCGGCAAGGACAACGTCTTCTGCGCCGGCGCCAATATCCGCATGCTGGGGAAATCGACCCACCAGCAGAAGGTCAATTTCTGCAAGTTCACCAACGAGACCCGTCTCTCCATCGAGGACGCCTCCGCAAATTCCAAGCAAACCTACATCTGCGCCATAAACGGCAATGCCGCCGGCGGCGGCTATGAGCTGGCGCTCGCCGCCGACCACATCATGCTGGTGGACGACCGGCGCTCGGCGGTGGCGCTGCCGGAGACGCCGCTGCTCGCGGTGCTGCCGGGCACCGGCGGGCTCACCCGCGTGACCGACAAGCGCAAGGTGCGGCGTGACCGCGCCGACGTGTTCTGCTCGGTCGAAGAGGGCATCCGCGGCACCAAGGCCGTCGAGTGGCGACTGGTCGACGAGGTGGTGCCCAACTCGAAATGGAAGGACGCGGTGGCGGCGCGTGCGCACGAAATCGCCGCGCGCTCAGACCGGCCGGCCGACGCCAAGGGCATCAAGCTCAATCCGCTCGATCGCAAGATCGAGGACGACCGCGTTTCCTATTCGCACGTCGATGTCGAGATCGACCGCGGCCGTGGGCTTGCCACCGTCACCGTGCGCGGGCCCGGGCAGGACGTGCCGGCCTCGGTCGAGGCGGCGCATGCGCTGGGCGACAAGTTCTGGCCGCTGACCGTCGCGCGCGAACTGGAAGATGCCATCCTGCATCTGCGCTCGAACGCGCGCGAGATCGGCGTCGTGCTGTTCCGTACCGATGGCAACGCGCAGGCCGTGCTCGCGCATGATGATTTTCTGATGCAGGCCAACGGCGACTGGCTGATGCGCGAGATCCGCCATTACCTCAAACGTGTCCTCAAGCGTGTCGACGTGACGCCCAAGAGCTTCATCGCGCTGATCGAGCCAGGCTCCTGCTTTGCAGGCACGCTGGCCGAGCTCGCCTTTGCCGCCGATCGTGCGCTGATGCTGGTCGGCACGCGCGAGGGCGACAACCGGCCGCCGGCCGCGATCACGCTGGGTCAGGCCAATTTCGGTCCCTATCCCATGGGCAACGGGCTGACGCGCCTGCAGACGCGCTTCCTTGGCGAACCGGACCTGATCGACACGCTCAAGGCGCGCATCGGTGAAGCGATCGAGGGCGAGGAAGCCGCCGAGCTCGGTCTCGTCACCATGGCCTATGAGGACTTTGACTGGGACGACGAACTGCGCGTGATGCTGGAAGAGCGCACGAGCTTCTCGCCCGACGCCATGACCGGCATGGAAGCGAATCTGCGCTTTGCCGGTCCCGAAACCATGGAAACCAAGATTTTCGGTCGTTTGACCGCTTGGCAGAACTGGATCTTCCAGCGGCCCAACGCCATCGGCGAGCAGGGCGCGCTCAAGCTCTACGGCTCGGGTGTCTCGCCGACGTTCAACAGAGAAAGAATCTGACTTCTTCGCTCATTCCCGCGTGAGCGGGAATCCGGCACTGGGCCCTCGCTTTCGCGGGGACGAGCGGGAGAGAAACAAGAGGGCAAGAACCATGGCCATGGACGCAGTCGATTACGACGGCCTCATCCCCAACAACGTCGCGCTCGGCCAGGACGTGCGTGTCAAGCGCGCGCTGGAGAAATGGCACCCCGGCTACATCGGCTGGTGGATGGACATGGGGCCGGAAGGTTTCCAGAACGCGCTCGTCTATCTGCGCACCGCCATCGGCGTCGACCCCAAAGGCTGGGCCAAGTTCGATTACGTGCGTATGCCGGAATACCGCTGGGGCGTCCTGCTGGCGCCGGCGCGTGAGGAGCGCAAGATTCCCTTCGGCATCCATAAGGGCGAAGCCGCCTGGCAGGAGGTGCCCGGTGAATACCGCGCCATGTTGCGCCGGCTGGTGGTGATCCAGGGCGACACCGAGCCCGCCTCGGTCGAGCAGCAGCGTCATCTCGGCAAGACGGCGCCCTCGCTCTACGACATGCGCAACCTGTTCCAGGTGAACGTCGAGGAAGGCCGCCACCTGTGGGCGATGGTCTATCTGCTGCAGAAATATTTCGGCACCGACGGCCGCGAGGAAGCGGAGGCGCTGCTCGAGCGCCGCTCCGGCGATCCCGACACGCCGCGCATGCTCGGCGCTTTCAACGAAAAGACGCCGGACTGGCTGTCGTTCTTCATGTTTACTTATTTCACCGACCGTGACGGCAAAATGCAGCTCGAGGCGCTGGCGCAGTCCGGTTTCGACCCGCTGTCGCGCACCTGCCGCTTCATGCTCACCGAGGAAGCCCACCACATGTTCGTGGGCGAGACCGGCGTCACCCGCGTCATCCAGCGTACCTGCGAGGCCATGAAGGAAGCCGGCATCACCGACCCCTACGAGGTCGAGAAGATACGCAAGCTCGGCGTCATCGACCTGCCGACGGTGCAGAAGAAGGCGAACATGCATTTTTCGCTGACGCTGGACCTGTTCGGCAACGAGATATCGACCAACGCCGCCAACGCCTTCCATGCCGGCTTGAAGGGCCGCTATCGCGAGGACCGTCTGAAGGACGATCATGGTCTCGAGAGCGGCACCTATCCGGTGCTGCGGCTGATCGACGGCGAAATCAAGAACGACGACGCGCCGGCGCTGTCCGCGCTCAACATGCGGCTGCGCGACGATTATGTTGCCGACTGTCAGGTCGGCGTCGATCGCTGGAACAAGGCGATCGCGGAGCACGGCATCCCGTTCGAGATCAAGCTGCCGCATGTCGGCTTCCACCGTCACATCGGCGAGTTCTCGCGCACCAATGCCGATGTCGACGGCAATATCCTTGCGCCGGCCGAGTGGACGAACCGGCGCACCGATTTCCTGCCCTCCGAAGCGGACAAGGACTTCATCGAAAGCCTGATGCAGCCGCAGTCCGAACCGGGCAAGTACGCCAGTTGGATTGCGCCGCCCAAGGTTGGCATCGACAACAAGCCGGGCGATTTCGAATACGTGAAGATTGCCGACGCGTGAGTTCTTCCCTCTCCCCGCTTGCGCGGGAGAGGGTGGCGAGCATCGAGCGTCAAGTGAAACGTTCTGCTCTTCTACCTTGCCCTGAAAGGGGAGGTCGCCCGCCGAGCGGGGCGAAGGCGGGCGGGGGTCACTTTCGCGCAACACCCCCTCCCTAACCCTCCCCCTTGCAGGGGGAGGGAACAGGCTGTGCGCTATCGCTCCGCCGAGGCTTGCAAATCCTCATCCCGCAGCTTGTAACGCTGGATCTTGCCGGTGCCTGTGCCCCGCAGGTCGGCGCGCAATCCAATTTGCTGGGTTCACTTATGGTTGAATAGAAGTTACTCTACTCGCCTGCGGCTCGCAGTAGTAAGGGCTCGAATAATGAACCGTAGACGCCTCGTCTTTCAATTCGCAATAATTGCCGCGCTATCGACACCGGGCGCTGGTCAGGCCGCCCACTGCGATGCGGCCGCGCGACAAGGATTGCCTCAGCTTGCGGCGGAAACCTTCGTTACCGTGCAAGGCGAGCCAAGAGTTGCAGCGGGAAGACGTTTCAAGATGTCCTGGCGGCACGGGCAGATGAAGGGCAGTTATCCCGCCTATTTGATGATTGCATTTGACCGACCTGTCCGCTTTGGAGGAACGGGCTTTTATGTATTGCTGCCTAAAGCATCCGCTGCTTTTGGTATTTCGCGATTTATGAATGAAACGCGTGCAATCATACCGTATTATGCACGTGGCGCTGCTTTGCAGGGCGAAATATCCGTTCATCCCTTGCAGGCCGGTCCGTTGCATGTGCGGTGGGGTGTGGTCGGTTACGACCACTGTCGGGAGCTCTTTTCAGCACGTCGAAGCGGATCGGCGAATATTTTGGTCGAGGCGGTTGGTAAGCCCGAAATTGTGGTTACACCCTACACAGCCGAACAGCCAAAACAGCGCATATTTTCGCCGGCTGGTGACCGCGTCATCGAGGTCTATGATGGCCGTTATCGGTTGGTTGATCAAGCAAGCCACATTGAAATCGCGGAGCGCCCCGGCCGGCTCCCACGCTTCTCTCCGACCGGCCGGTACGTTGCGTCATTCAGCAAAGATGGAATTGAGATTCTCGATACCGTTGACGGGAAGACGGTAGAAGCCTCCAGAGGCGGAGGAGGAGGTGATCTAGCGTGGGACGATAAGGATAGTTTCGCAGTTCTTGGTGGTAATCGATGGGGCGCCTTTGCAATTCTCGAACCGAGCCGGCTTGGGATGGCTAATCTTGGGTTCCCGGGCTTGGGGCCTCACTGTTGCAGCGCGGCCAAGACCGTAGCGCTGCGTATCGATCTCGAAAACAATATCCTTGTTGCCGCTGGAAGTGGAGCGGCTCAGGCGATGAGTTTCACTACAAATGCGAGCAGCCCTGATGACGGCACATTACAGCAGGTGTCTGCATTTGTGCGGCAACAGTCCCAGGTGACTGACTTCACGTTGCCGAAGCGATGGGAGCTACACGGTGGGCTTAAGTTCTCTCATCTTTCCTTCGAAGCGTATCTTCTTGATCGTCGGGACCCAAGCTACCAAGATATTGCCTTTTGGGGTGCATTAAAAAAGTTCCTGGTTAGACCGATTACACAACCGACGCTTGGCGTCGAGCACGCGCGCGCCGATGCTGTGAGGGTTGCCCAATGGCGCGGAACGTTGGCCTCGAGCGGCGAAACTAGCGTTGCACGCAATATCCTAACACGGCTTCAAGAATTTGGCTTGCCAATAGCTGAGGAGGCTCTTGATGCTCGCAAGAGGCGTTTCACTCGAAAGATCATGATCTTCACCCGCGCTCGTGAGGGGGATGTTATCAGCGGCAAGGCGAAGTCGGAGATGCGTGTAACAATCCGTCGCATCGAGAAAGAGGTTCCTGCGGCCGCTCATGTCTTTGTCAAGGGCGCGTGGGGTTGCATGCCGAATGGGTTCGATCGCGGGAAACGGTCCGATATTTTCCAAAAAGCGTTTCGCTTTGAAGCTCGGAAGCGGGTTATTTGGATTACCCATTACGACTGTAAGGAGGGCACGGCTGGCGTCGATTATTCATCGCGGGTCTTGTTTGATTCAAGCAGTTCTATGCCGTGGTATCTCGACACAGATAAAGACGCCATTTTGGAATTGGCCGACGACGCACAAATATTCGCGGGTCGATATTTGATTTTTGCGTCGTCGCAGAGCCGCGCAATCCAGATCTATGATCTCGATCAGCGCCATATTGTATTCGCAAAATACGGGCTTGTACGGGGCGATTTACTCAAACAGGCGCTGCTTTCACCCGATGGAAAGCTCGTGCTTCAAATCAACTCCGACGGCAGCTTCGTGGGCTACCGCACCGCCGACGCAAAAGAGCTTTTCCAGGGTCGTTACGTGGACGACGAAGTCGTGGTATGGACGCCAGACGGACACTTCGATGCCACTCCGGAAGGGGCGCACTATGTCAGTCTGCGCCTGCCCGGCCGGGTCGGAACTTACACATTCGAGCAATTTTCAGCGCGCCTGAAGACGCCGGGGTTGGTTGGCAGGTTGCTTGCGGGTGAAACCTTTCCGCCGGTAACGCTGGTCGCGCCTCCCTCACTGCGAGGGACGCTCGGCACCAAGGATGGTCGCGTGCAGGGTGCCGCAAGGGCGGTTGGCGACAATCCGGTGAGGTCGCTGCTGATCTATCAGGACGGTCAGCTGACGGATCGGCTCGATGTCGCGAGGACAGATGGTGCCTGGAAGTTCGATGTCGACTTGCTCAAGGGGACGCGCTGGGTGTCGATGGTGGCGGTGGACACGATGGGTCTGGCGAGCCTGCCGATGGGTCGGGAACTCGACCGCACACCGAAGTCGCGGCGTCGCGTGCGCGTTTTGGCCATCGGCGTGGACAAATATTCGGATCCGCGCATTCCAAACCTTCAACTGGCGCGAAGCGATGCGCAGCATTTTGTCAAAGCCGTCGCAAACATCGGACGCGACGTGGTGGTCACCTCAAGTCTGGTTCTCGGCGACAAAGAAGCAACACGGGCTCGTGTACTTGCCGCATTGAGTTAAATCACCGCCGGCGCGGCGCGGGGAGAGACGGTCATGCTGTATTTCGCGGGTCACGGCGTTCGCAGTAACAATGGCAAATATTTTCTTGCCACATCCGACACCATGGTTTCCGATATTCCGGCGACCGCGCTGTCGTGGGATCAAGTCGCCAACACCCTGGTCAAGGGCCAGGCCCGCATCGCCGTGTTTCTCGATACCTGCCATTCCGGCGCGGCGGATACTGGCGTGTTTTCCACCAATGATGCGGCGGCCAAAAATCTGCTCGAACGAATTCCCTCGGGGATCGTATTGTTCTCCGCTTCCAAGGGACGCGAACTGTCTGAAGAAAGCCCCGCCGTCGGCGGCGGCGTCTTCACCTCGGCGTTGATCAAGGTGATTGCTTACGATCGCGGACGGTACGACACCAACAAGGACGGCGCGGTCGAAATAAGCGAGCTGTACCGTGGTGTTAAAGGCCAGGTGACAGCCATCACCGCGGGACGGCAGACGCCCTGGATCGCGCGCAATCAAATGGTGGGAGACTTCGCGCTGTTTTAAGTCGAATCGACGCGGCGCCGAACCGGATGACTGACCTGTCAGCTTGAAGGCAATTCCAAGTCCTCGTCCCGCAGCTTGAAGCGCTGGACCTTGCCGGTGGCGGTGCGCGGCAGGTCGGCGCGCAATTCGATCCAGCGCGGGTATTTCCACGCGCCGGCCTTTTCCTTGACGTGGATCTTCAATTTCTCCAGCAGGCTTTCGTCCGCCGCGTAGCCGTTCCTCAGCACGATGAAGGCTTTTGGCTTGATCAAGCCATCGGCATCGGCCTTGCCGATGACGGCGGCCTCCAGCACCGCTTCGTACGAGGTGAGGGCGGCTTCGACGTCGAACGGCGACACCCACATGCCGCTGACCTTGAACATGTCGTCGGTGCGCCCGCAGTAGTAATGGTAGCCCTCGGCGTCGCGCCGGTACTTGTCGCCGGTGTGGGTCCATTCGCCGACAAAGGTGCGCCGGCTCTTGGCGCGCTGGTTCCAATAGCCTTCACCGGCCGTGGGGCCGCGCACGATCAGTTCGCCGATCTCGTCGGTGCCGACGTCGTGGCCGTGCTCGTCGACGATGCGCGCCTCATAACCCGGCACCGGCTTGCCGGTGGAGCCGTAACGGATGTCGCCGGGGCGATTGCTGAGGAATGTCTGCAGGAGCTCGGTCGAGCCGAGTCCGTCGAGCACGTCGACGCCGGTGACGTCGCGCCAGCGCTCGCCGATATGCGCGGGCAGCGCTTCGCCGGCCGAAACGCAGACGCGCAGGCGGTTCGAACCGGCGCCCTTGCCGATCGTGGGGTGCGCGAGCAGCGCGGTGTAGAGCGAGGGGACGCCGTAGAAAATGGTCGGCCGGTGCTTGCGCAACATCTCCAGCGCCGAGTCCGACGTCGGCCGATCCGGCCACAGCACAGCGGTGGCGCCGACCGAGAGCGGGAAGGTCATGGCGTTGCCAAGCCCGTAAGCGAAGAACAATTTGGACGCCGAATGCACGACGTCGTTCTCGGTGATGCCAAGCACGCCCTGGCCGAACAGCCGCGCCGTCGCCATCAGGCTCGAATGCACGTGCTTGACGCCCTTGGGGTCGCCGGTGGAGCCCGAGGTGTAAAGCCAGAAGGCGACTTCGTCGGAGACGGTCGGAGCGGTGAAGGGCTCGTCGCCCACCGCCGCGATGATGTCCTCGAACAGATGCACGTCGCGGCCGGGAAAGTCGGGCCTATCGGCGCCGCCGACCACGATAACCGTCTTCAGGTGTGGGAGCTGGTCGAGGATCGGCTCGAGCATCGGCAGCAACGACGCGGAAATCAATCAGCGCGGAAGCGCGCGAGTCGTTGAGCATGAAAGCGTATTGCGGTGCGTTCAGAAACGTATTGAGCGGAATGGCGATGGCGCCCGAGCGCACGACCCCCCAGAACGCGACCGGGTAATCGACGGTGTCGTGTAGCAGCAGCGCGACGCGTTCTTCGCGCGCCACGCCGAGCTCAAGCAGCGCATTCGCCAGCCGCACGCTGCGCGTCTGTAATTCTCCGTAGGTCAGCGAGCGCTCGGGGTCGATGAAGGCGATCTTGTCGGCGCGTCCTTGCGCGATGTGCGAATCGACGAAATCGGTGACCGCGTTGTAGGGGCGCCGGGCAACCAGATCTTCCGATATCGCGACACCGCCGTGCATCGCCTCAGTCTCCGAACAGCCGCTTCAGCAAGCGGCGGGCCAGCACACCGGCCACGCGCCGGCGGTAATGGCCAGGCGTGAAAGTGGTCTTCATCGGCATGATCTGATCGCGCACCAGCGCGTCGAGGCCGTTGATGACGCGCTCATCGAGCGCGCCGCCGCACAGCCTGTCGGTGCCGGCGAGCAGCACCGGGCGCGGATTTGTGCCGGTGAATCCGACGCGCAAGTCGGTGAGCGTGTCGCCCTCGCGCTTGAGCGCGACCGCCACGCCGGCCACCGGATATTCGATCGAGCGGCGGATGCGGATCTTGTCATAGGCCGAACGCAAACCGGCCGCGTTCTTCGCGCGCACAGCGGTGACGATCTCAGTCGGCCGCAGCGACAGATAATATTTGCCGTCGCCTTGGCTGTCGGTCACCGGCACGTCCTGGCGCGCGAAGCCGATGTAGAGCTTTTCCAGCGGGATGGTGCGGCGGCCTTGCGGGCCGGCGATGTCCACTTCGGCATCGAGCGTCAGCAGCGCCGGCGCGAGATCGCCGGAGTAAGTGGCAAAACACACGCCGCGGCTTTTCGGCGCCACGTGGCACACGGTGCCGGTGGTTTTCAGGCAGTGGTTATTGGCGTCCCGCCACCATTCGCTCTGATTGTAATAGATGCAGCGGGTATCGAGGCAGAGATTGCCGCCGACCGTGCCCATGTTGCGGTGGGTGGGGCCGGCGATATGGCAGGCCGCCTGCGCCACCACGGGATAGTGCCTGATGACGTCCGGGTGCTCGGCGAGCTGCGTCAGCGTGACCGCGGCGCCGATTTCCAGCACATTTTCGTCCGCCCGAATCGCGTGCAATTCATGAACGCGGTTCATGTCTATGAGCACCGCCGGCGCCACGATCCCCCGCCGAATATTGACGACGAGATCGGTGCCGCCGCCGAGCGGCATGCTCTCAGGATGCGCCGCGCGCGCGGCCAGCGCCTCGTCGAGCGTTGCCGGCTGCAGCACGCGGAAGTCGGGCAGGGCGTCCATCAGGCGGCGCCTTTCCGCCAAACCCGTTCATTCCCGCGCAAGCGGGAATCCAGTTCTTTCGCCCTGGGTCCCCGCTTTCGCGGGGACGAGCGGAGGTTATGCATTCTTCTTCTCCAAAGCGCGTCGCCGCTTTTCCAGTGCCTCGAACACGCGGTCGGGGGTCACCGGCAGGTCGTTGAAGCGCAGGCCGATGGCGTCGGCGATGGCGTTGGTGAGCGCCGGCAGGAAGGCGGCGAGCGAGCCTTCGCCCGCTTCCTTGGCGCCGAAGGGCCCGTGCGGATCCATGCTCTCGACGATGCCGACTTCGATCGGCGGCAAATCCTGGATGGTCGGCACCCGGTAATCGAGCATGTTGGCGGTGAGCATGAGGCCTTCGTGGAATGCCGTTTCCTCGCTCATGGCCTGGCCCATGCCCATCCACACCGAGCCCTGGATCTGGCCCTCGACGGTGAGCCGATTGAGCGCCTTGCCGCAGTCGTGCGCGACCCAGACCTTGTCGACGGTGACGACGCCGGTTTCCTCATCGACGCTCACTTCCACCACTTGCGCCGAATAGGAATAGCCCATGGTGCCGCCGATGGCCGCGCCACGGTATTTCTTGCCGCCGTGCGATTCCGGAATGGTCGAGTAATTGCCGGTGACGGTAATGGTGCCTGAATCTTTCAGCGCCTCTGTCACCACCTCATCGAACGTCGCGCCTTTGTCCTGCTCGCCGGCGCGATAGACCTCGCCCAGGCATTCGATGTCTTCGGGCTTTGCTTCCAGTTTGCGCGCGGCGGCATTGACCAGGACGCTTTTCAAGTTGCGCGCGGCATCGAGCGCGGCATTGCCGACCATGAAGGTGACGCGCGACGAATAGGAGCCGTTATCCTTCGGCACCACCTCGCTGTCGCCGGTGACGACTCGCACGCGTGCCAGATCGAGCCCCAGCACTTCGGCGACCGTCTGCGCCAGAATGGTGGTCGAGCCCTGGCCGATGTCGGCGGCGCCGGAGAGCACAACGAGCGAGCCGTCGAAGTCGAGCTTGATCTTGACGGTGGCGTGCGGCTCGCCGGTCCAGTTCACCGGCTTGGAGGCGCCCGAGATGTAATGCGAGCAGGCCATGCCCAAGCCTTTAAAAATGCCTTTGCTCACGCCTTTGCCTTTCGGCAGCTTGCCCTTGCGCTCTTTCCAGCCGCTCTCGCGCTCGACCCAGTCCATGCATTCCGGCAGGCCATAGGAATTGATCATCAGGTCGTTGTCGGTGAAGCAGGGCGCGTTCAAGAGATTGGCGCGCCGCACCGCGAACGGATCGAGCCCCAACTCGGCCGCCATCTCATCGACCAGGCTCTCGAAGGCGAACCGCACGTCGACGGTGCCGTGGCCGCGGAAGGCGCCGCACGGTGGCGTGTTGGTGAGCACGCGTTTGCCGACGTATTTGACGTTGTGCAGGTCGTAGATGGCGTAGAGCATCGAGCCGGCATAGAGGATGGTCACCACGCCGTAGCCGGAATGGGCGCCGCCGCGCTGGTCGCATTCGCATTCGACCGCGGTGATACGGCCATCCTTGCGCATGCCGATCTTGAGACGGACGTCGGTTTCCGGCCGCCCGCGATGGGTGATGAAGGTCTCCTCGCGGTTGGTGACGATGCGAACGGTGCCGCGCGCCTTGCGCGCCAACAGCGCCGCGATCAATTCGACGTTGAGCGTCTCGGTGCGGCATCCGAAGCCGCCACCCACATGCGGCTTGACCACGCGGATACGCGACATCTCCATGTCGAGGGTCTGCGCCAGCATCAGGTGCACGTAATAGGGCACCTGCGTCGAGGCATGCACGGTCATGCGCTCGCGCACCGCGTCATATTCGGCGACGGCCGCGTGCATTTCCATCTGGTTCTGGCAGACCTCGGCGCAATTGTAGCTCCCTTCGCGCACCAGATCGGCCTCTACGAAGCCTTGTTCGGTCGAGCCGAGCTCGAACAGCACGTCGCGCTCGAGATTGCCTGGCTTCTTCTCATGCAGTTGCACGGCGTCGGGTGCGAGCGCCGCGCGCGTGGTGTAATAGGCCGGCAATTCGCGCACGGTCATCCTGATGCGGCGGATGGCCTCACGCGCGGCGGCATCGTCGATAGCGGCGACGGCCGCCACCGGTTCGCCGCGATAGCGCACCCGGTCGCGCGCAAGCGGATATTCGGTGCGGGCGATCGGCAGCACGCCGAAGCCCTTGTCGCAGTCGGCGCCGGTGACGATCGCCTTGACGCCCGGAACCTTGAGCGCTTCCGAAACGTCGAGCGAGACGATCTCGGCGTGGGCGTAGGGGCTGCGGTAGATGCGGCCGGCGAGCTGGTCCGGGGACAGGAAGTCGGCGGTATACTTGGCGCGGCCGGATACCTTCTCCGGGCCGTCGATCATCGGCACGTAGTCGCCGATGTTGTGCGTGGGGAAGGGTTTGTTCATGGGGCGGTTCCCCGTTTCCGCTCATGCCCGCGGAAGCGGGCATCCAGTTCTTTGGTCTTGGGTCTCCGCTTTCGCGGGGACGAGCGGTCGTGGGAACTCATGGGCTCAGCCCCTGCGCGTTCAACGCCGCGGCGTATTTCACCGCCTCGATGATCTTCACATAGCCGGTACAGCGGCAGATGTTGCTGCCGAGCGCGTCTATGATCTCGGCGTCGCTCGGGTTGGGATTTTTTCGCAACAGCCCCGCCGAGGCCATGATGAAACCCGGGGTGCAGTAGCCGCATTGCGCGCCGAGCTTTTCATGGAAGCCGCGCTGCACGGCCGAGAGTTGTCCGTCCGTCCCAAGCGACTCGACGGTGTCGATCCGTTTGCCCTCGACCGTCGCTGCCAAAGTGAGACAGGAGAGCACCGGTTTGTCGTCGATCAGCACGGTGCAGGCGCCGCATTCGCCGCCGTCGCACCCGGTCTTGGTGCCGATCAGCCCGATCTGCTCACGCAGGAAATCGAGCAGCAACATATTGTCCGCGACCGCATCGGTGCGGTCACGGCCGTTGAGCGTAAACGCGAGCAGCCGAGCCAAACGTTTCTCCCTCTGACGGCGCGAATTTGAGAATCGCGCTTCATCTTCTTGATGTTATTGATACTAAGACACATCAGGGGGCAGCGCGCCTCCAGACCCATTCCCGGGAATGGCTTGAACAGTTACCCAGGCGGCATGCTGAATTAGCCAAATTTGGCAATGACTTCGGCGGGTATGGCGACGGCCCCGATCTTCTCGGGGTCGGCCTTGTCGCGGGCGGCCCAGACCCGGGTCTCGCTGCCCTCGACCGCCGGTTCGCCGCCCACGGTAATGCGATGCTCGACATCGAAACTGGAGCGGCGGAACTCGGCGACGCGGGAGGCGATCTCGATCGTGTCGCCGAACTTGGCGGGTTTGCGGAATTCGGCGCGCGCGTCGACCAGCGGAATGCCGATAATTCCAAACGTCGGCGCCAGGTCCGGCGGCTTCACGCCGAGGGCAGCGTCGAACAGGAGCCAGGTGCTGGTATCGAAAAATTCGAAGAAGCGGCTGTTGAACACGATGCCCGCGGGGTCGCAGTGGCCCCATTCGATCATCATCTTCCGCTGGAAAACGAAGGATGTCACTGCGCTCAAAGCCCCCAGCTTGTCGAATTTGCCGCCGCCTTATAGCGGCGCGCGCGGCGGCGGACAATGTCAGGGGCGAGCGGCCCGCTTCGGCTTGTATTTGGCGATACGCTTAGGCGCCTTGTAGGGCTTGCGGCCGCGCGGATAGGCCCATTCCACCACTTCCTGCGCGCGCATTTCGACCGCGGCCGAGCGCCGGCGCTTGCGCATGGCATGCGCGGGCGCGAGCGGCACGTGCGGCGACAGATCGAGCGCGAACAGCAGCCAGTCGAGGTCTTCGCCCGCGATCACCCAACGCTCGGGCGCAAAGCGCGTCAGCGAGAACGGCCGCGAATAGGTCATCAGCGATTTCAGGCCGCTCGGCAGAGCGTATTCATGCGCATAGGTCATCGCCACTTCGCGCGCGCTGCGATAGATCGGGTCGCGCCAGCGCAGAATGGCATGGTTGGTTTTGGAGATCGCGCCCCACAGCCCGCGCTCCTGAAACAGCGTGACGATGTGGTCCTGGTCGGTCGGCCGCCCCACCAGGTCGAGGAGCCACGCCTGCTTGCCGTGGTACGCGAGTGCCGCGCAGGCGAACACTGCCGCTTCGGCACAATGAGCGACCCCGGTTTCAAGCACGCGACGCGGCGACATGGCGGTATCGCCGTCGGGCTCGAAATTGACCCTCATGCGGTCGAGGAAGTCTTGAACCTTCTGCGGCGTGTCGAGACGCGCGAACACCCGGTGCTCGGCCGGCGTCAGCAGCGCCCGCAGACGGTTGCGATAGTGAAGCGTGGTCATGACGGGCGGCAATTTAGCCGCATTGCACGGCCAGTGTCGCTAATCGTGACGGCGTTCCACAGCTTTGCGCAGCGCTCAGCGGATGTTGTAGCGGATAGGTACGACGATCGGGATGCGCGCGCCGGACATCTCCGGTGGCGGTGGCGGCAGTGGTTGCGCGCGTTGCAGCAAGGCGAGCGTGGCGCGGTCGAGCGCCGACGAGCCGGAACTGCGCACGATACGCGCGTGATGCACGCCGCCATGGCGATCGACGCTGAAGGCGAGCTGGGCGACGCCGTGGTCGCCGCGCCGCTCTGCTTCCGCCGGATAGCGCTTGTAGCGTTCGAGCCGCGCCACCAGCCGTGATTTCCAGTTTGGCACCGCGTTGGAATCGCGATGCGATGATCCGGGCGCCGGCGCTGCCGCGCGCCGCGCCCGATGCTCGGCCGCACTTGGTGTGCTCGGCAGGCTCGCGCGCCGGCGGCGCCGCTTTTCGTGACGTGTGCGTTCGGCCGGGCGCGGCGGCGGCATGACGGTAAGCACTTCCGCCGGCGCCGGCGTCGGCTTCACATCGACCGGTTGCGCGGTCGGCTTTTCGGGCGGCTTGGGCGGTTCGGGTGAGATTTCAACCTTCTCAACCGGCTTGGCCGGTTCCGGCTCCGGCTGCGCCTGCGGTTGCTGTGGCCCGGGCGGCAGTTCGGTCTTGGTGGTCGTGGGCGCGACCGATGCCGGCGCCAGATCGACGAGAATCGCCGGCGCGCTTGCCAATGGTGTAACGGCCGTGTGCCAGTCCAGCAGCGCCATGGCGCCGGCGGCATGCGCGCCGAGCACAACGATGAAACAGGCGACCCAGCGCACGATGCCGGTCAGGCGGTGACGCGCGCTCATGGCGGGGCGCCTTGCGCCTGCAGGCCGACCAGCGCCACGTGCAGATAGCCGGTGCCGCGCAGCGCGTTCATCAGGTCCATCAGCGCGCCATAGGGCACGCTCTTGTCGGCGCGCAGATAGACGCGCTGCTGCTTGTCGCCGCCGGTGGCCCGATCGAGCGCGGGTCCGAGCGCGTCGCGCGAAATCGCGTCGTTGTCGACCAGGACGCTGAGGTCGGCCTTCAGCGTCAGGAACAGCGGCTTGTCCGGCCGTGGCGTGCGTTCGGCGCTCGCCGCTGGCAAGTTGACGGGGATATCGACCGTCGCGAGCGGTGCCGCGATCATGAAGATGATCAACAACACCAATATCACATCGATGAACGGCGTGACATTGATCTCGTGCAACTCGTTCAAGCTCTCGTCGCCGTGGTCGAGATGCACCGCCATGGCTTACTCCGCGGCGGTGGACCGCCGGTGCTCGACCGGCGCTTGTTCGATCGTGCCGCGGTCGAGGTCGCGGCTCACCAGCCGCAAGATCTCGGCGGCGACATCGGCCTGCAGGGCGCGATAGCCGGCGACCCAGCGCGAGAACATGTTGTACATCACCACCGCTGGAATGGCCGCGACCAGCCCGAGCGCGGTGGCGAGCAACGCTTCGGCAATGCCCGGCGCCACCACCGCCAGATTGGTGGTGTGCTGCTTGGAGATGCCAATGAAGCTGTTCATGATGCCCCACACGGTGCCGAACAGACCGACGAAGGGGGCGGTGGCGCCGACGGTAGCGAGCCAGCCGGTGCCGCGGATCATGCGGCGGTTGCCGGCGGCTTCCAGCCGCGAGAGCCGCGAGGCGACGCGCTCCTTCACGCCGTCAGGCACGATGGCGTCGGCTGACATTTGCAGTTCGCTATCGGCGGCCCGCGCCAGGGCAAGCGGCTGACCGCCGACGCCGCCCATGTCGGTGAGGCCGTCCGCCAGCGAGCGCGCGGTCGCGAGCATGCGCCGCGCATAGGCGAGCCGTCGGCGCGCGAACACGAGTTCGATCGCCTTGGCGAGCCAGATGGTCCAGGTCAGTACTGAGGCGAAGGCAAGCCCGACCATCACCGCTTTGACGACGATGTCGGCGTTCATGAACATGCCCCACGCGGACAAATCGCGCGGCAAGGTGAGCGCGATGGCGGGGGTAGGGGACGCCGGCGCATTGACTGCGGGCGCGCCTATTGCCGGTGGTGTTTCAGCAGCCGGAACCTGCGCAAGGGCCGATGCCGGAATTAGTGCCAGCACCAAGAGCGCTGCGAGAACCGCGCCACGCAGGCGGAATTTACCAAGTCCGATCTTCATTTCGCCACTGTTGGTCCGGTTCCGCGCTGGGGTGCAGTACCAGTGTAGCACGACAGCGTTATGGGGCAGCCTTAAGCGCCTCTATGCGCAGGATTTTCGGCCGGCATTAGCGGGGCGGCCGGGTTACGAAAAATCATAATTCGTCCCCAATTCGCCCCCTTTGGCGGCCGAATTGCCACGTACCCGCCGGTCCACGATCTGTTCCGAGAACACGGGGGAATTCCAGAAATGAAGAAGGCACTCTGCGCGGGTACATTGGCACTCGCGATCACCGGTTTTTTGCCCAATGCGCCGGCCGCTCAGGCGGGCGAGACGGCCGCGATGCAGGGCCAGCCGGCCGCGGCGGTCAATATCTCGCGAATCAAGAGCATGCTCAAGCTGACGCCGGCGCAGGCGGCCTATTGGCCGCCGGTCGAGTCGGCGCTGCGACGTGTGGCGCGCGAACAAGCGCAAGGCGCGGGCGGCGGCCTGATGCATCGGATCAGTCACCGGGTGGTGTCGATCGTGCTCACCGGCGCTGCCGTCCATCGTCTGGCGTCGGCGGCGCGGCCGCTGATCGCGCGGCTCAGCGACGACCAGAAGCTGGCCGCTCAGCGCTTGGCCGAGGAGATGGGCCTGGGGCCCGTGGTCGCCGCGCTCAATTGAGCCGACGGCCTGACCGCGCGTAAGCGCTTCGTCAATTACGCGCGGTTCCTCGATTTCAGCAGCTGATCGATATCCCGGATCATTTGCTTCAGCTTGTCTTCACGGTCGCTCGCCTCCTCGACGATCCGAGGCTGGCGCCGTGATTTGCCTTGCCGTTCGACGTCGCTCTCGAACGGCGGGCGGAAATCAAGGTCGCTCGCGTTCGGCACGATCGAAGGATGCGAGTCGTCGATCCAGCCGGGCTCGGCATGGTCGACTGCAAGCCGCGGGCTGCGCAAACCGGTGGCCTTGATGACCAGACGATAGAAGAGCCCGACCGCGGCCAATACGAGCGCGGCAATCAGCAACAGTTCCGCCGTCGTCGGGGAGCCTGGCATTGCCGCGACGTGGGTCGTTACGGCGCTCAGCGCCGGGCGCTTCGCTTCGGGCGCCCGAGGCTCCGCAGACGCGGCGACCGAGCCGGTGCGCGAGATCGAGGTTGGCCGCGTCGCTGATTTGGCCGGCGCCGTAGCGGGCGGATCGGATTGGGCTTGAGCCGCGCCGGATGTCGCTGCCTTCGCCTGGTCGCTGCTGCGCGCCAACGGGTGCGCTTGCGCTGCAAGGGACTGCACCGGCGCTGCCGGAGCCGACCACACGCTGCTGGTATCTTGAACACCTTGTCCGGTCAGAGCGCGCTTAGTCGTGCTGCTCTTGTCTTCCGCACGCGTCTCGACAGCCGCCGAGTTGGAAGCGTTGTCAGCATTGCTCTTCGGCGCCGGCTTGCGTACTGCTGCTGCTGCTGCTGGCTTTGCTGCTGCGCTATCCTGCGTGGTCGGTGTCGTATCTGCTTTGGTCGTATCCGCCTCGGCCTTGGTCGCCACGGGATGCGACGGTTCCCCCGTCGCCGCCAGGAACCAGCACTTGCGGCTGGACGCCCGGTCTGTGTGGAAGTACCAATGCTCTCCCTTCGGCGCGCTCGCTTTCGCGGCGGAATGGCATTCGCTCGCGGATGCCGCCGCGACCGTCTTCGACGTGGCCCGCTCCGTCGCCGAGGCTTTTGAGCTTGTGCTGGTCGCCGCGCGATGCGATCGGCTGCCCATCGAACGGACGTACCAGCACTTGCGCTTGGTCGCGTGATCTATGCGGTAGAACCAGTGCTGTCCCTTAGGCGCGGCCCCATGGGGGGCCGAGAGGCAGTCCTTCGCAAGCGCCGAATTGGTAGATACTCCGAACACCGCAGCAGACACGAGAAGCGTACAAACCAACGCCACCGATCGGCCGGTACTCAGGTTTTGCGATGACATGATCGCGCCCCCTTACTGATACACCGAACTGTTCTCGTATGGTTCTATTGTAATGTGCCGCAAATGTGGGCGTTGGAGGGCGTTTCGAAGACGAGATAGAACAAAAATGGACCAAAGCCCCTGGGGCTGGAGCATTTTATCGCCGGATACGGTGCCTGATCGCGGCGCCAAATGTCAAACCGCCCCGCCGGTCGCCCGGCGGAGCGGTTCTTAAAGCAGGCCGTCGCGCTTGATCAGCGCCAGGCAAGCGCGCCAAACAAGCCGCGGCGGTGGCCGTATCCGCAACCGTAACCGCAGTCATAGCTGGTACGATAGCGATAGCCGTAGCCGCAGTTGCCGACATCGCGATATTCGGTGACATGGCGCACGGTGCCGCCGCCGTCGACGTTCACGACCTCGTTGTAGTAGCGATTGCGAACGGTGTTGATGGTGCGGGTCCGGTGCAGCACGACATCCTTCACGATGGTGTGCGTGCGATGCACGACGACTTCGCGATTGATCACCGGCCGCACGTGGACGATGAACTGATTTTCCTGGACGACCCTGGTTCGTCCGCGCACCACGCGGGTGTGGTCGACATAGCGCTTGTGGACGATGAACTCGGGCGCCGCGCGAACGTAACGCCGGGTCGCGTATTGATAGTCAGCCGGACGCCAGCAATTGCAGTTGCTACTCCAACGGTAGCCGCCTGCGAATGCAGGTGCCGAATGGATGCCCGCCAGCCCGAGGACAAGCAGAGCGCCGCAGAACGTTTGGTACAGTTTCTTCATCTCAAAGCCCCATTAACTCTGTAGGTATTGCCGCCTGTTCGTATTGCCAATTGCCGGCATGCTGCGAAGCGCGATGCTGCCGGCATTTTTTGTTCGCAATGACCTTTAGGCAGCGGGGCAGGGGCGTCAACAAATAGGCCCCGGAAAGGTTACCCGGGGCCTACGCAAAAACAGTCGAAGTAGGGTTACCTGTTTACTTGCCGCCTTCCTTCTTCAGCCGGGCTTCCGCTTCCTTGACGATGCTGAGGTCCGAGTGGGCCTTCACGTCCACGTGCTTCTTGATGAAGCCGAGGTCCTGCACGGTGTCCACGTTGCGCTGAAGAGCGTCCAGGTCCGGCAGCAGGTCCGGATCGCGATAGGTATCGTGCTTGGTAAACAGCCAGCCGAAGCGGCTTGCCGGCGCCTTGGTCAGCTTGGAGGCGATCTCGGCGGCGGCGTCGTGGTTTTTCGGATCGAGATACCAGTGCACGACCCGCAACATGTCCTCCATGAAGTCGACGAGCTGGGCGTGGTGGGCGTCGATGAACGGCTTGCGCGCGGTCCACACGATCATTTGCGTCTTGCCCAACGCCTGGTCCTGGGTGAACAGCACCTTGCCGCCGGCGCGCAGCTTCGGATTGAGCGCGAAGGGGAGCACGGCCGGGATCAGGTCGGCCTTCTTCTCCAGCAGCATGGCGGGCATCGCCGGCAGCGGGCCTTCGACGATGGTGTAGTCGCGCTTGGGCTCGAGGCCATGCTTGCGCAGCATGGCACGGCTGGCGATGTCGACGGCGCTGCCGGCGGCATTGGTGCCGACCACCTTGCCTTTGAGCTCCTCGACCTTGTTGATGCCTGAATCCTTGCGAACGTAGTACTGCTCGGAAAAGTAGCCGGGAACGCCGTCCTGGAACTCGTCGGCGATCACGCGGATGTCGTCCATGCCGGCGTTGGCGATGGCGATGGCGAGCGTGGAGTAAGCCAGATTGGAGATTTCGAGTTCGTTATTGGCAAGCGCGGTGATCATCGGCGGCGTGCCGCGGAAATGGATGGTCTCGAGCGTGTACGACTTGCCGAGATGCTTCATCAGGTCCTTCTTGTAGAGAAGGATCGACGCCCAGTTGGCGACCGGCGCCACCCAGGACATGCGGATCTTCACCGGCTCCGCGTTGGCGGCGGTTCCGGCGGCAATGAGGCCGAGCGCGCACACGCCGGCCAGCGCGAGTTTATGAAAACGCATTATCTTCCTCCCAGTGTTACCGGCTTACTTTTTAGCGCGCCGGTAAGCTTCGTTGTTGTGATTGGTTGAGATTGTCGGGGTTCCAACTGATTTTGGCAAGCCTCAAGCGTGTGACGGTTTGCCCGTCATCCGGTACAAGATCGAAAATGTCCGACGGCCTATACGGTGCTCGGCTCGTGCGCTTCCGGATGCCAGATCAGGACGCGGCGGCGGATGATCGCCATCAGCTTGACCAGTACATAGCCGACCACCGCGATCTCGACGATGCCGGCAAATACGCCGGTCGAATTGGCAAAGCGCGAGGCTTCCATCATGGCGCCACCGAGGCCGTAACCGCCCATCAGCATTTCGGCGACGACCGCGACGATGAGGCACAGCGGCAGCGCCACCTGCAGGCCGGTCATGATCTGCGGGAACGCCGCCGGCAGCACGATCTGCGTCAGCACCTCGCGATTGCTCGCCCCCATGTTGCGCGCCGACCAGATGAACTCGCGCTCGACCCCTTGGATGGCGATGACGGTGGCGGCGATCACCGGGAAGATGGCGTCGACCACGATGATGGTGATCTTGGAGACGTCGTAGACGCCGAGCCAGAGGATCACCACCGGCAGGAAGGCGATCTTCGGCATCGGAAAGCCGACCGAGACGATGGGATCGAAGAACCACTGGGCAATGATATTGCGCGACATCGCCATGCCGATGGCGACGCCGCCGACCGCGGCGATGCAGAAGGCGGCGAGCGCGCGGTAGAGGGTCAGCGTGGTGTTGAGCCAAAGATCGCCGGAGACGCCGTCTTCCCAAATGCGCGCGACCACGTCGCTGAAAGCCGGCAATTGGAAATGCGTGAAGGTGCCGCTGCGCGCCAGTGCCTCCCAGGCGACCAGCAGCAGCACGATGGAAAAGACGCGCATACCGCCCGACAGCGCGAGGCGGCCGAGGCGCATGGCGAGCGGGTCGGGCACGTCGGCCGCCGTCACCGTTGCCTGCGTCAGCGTTCCGTTCACGCGCGCCATTGCAGCACCCGCTCGGTGATCGCGAGATAGATGCGGTCGGCGGCGAAGCCGAGGAAGGCCACCGTCAGCACTACCGCGTACATGGCGTCGTAGCTGCCGTTGGAGCCGAGCACGCCGATCAGGTAGCCGAAGCCCTCGTGGGCGACGATCAACTCGGCCGACACCAGCAGGATGAACGACAGCGCCAGCGCGGTGCGGATGCCGTTGAGCAGCTCCGGCATGGCGCTCGGCACCACCACGTCGCGCAGCACGCGCAATCGGCTCGCACCCATGCAGCGCGCCGACCACAGCAGCGATCTGTCGCTTGAGCGCGCGCCATTGAAGGCGCCGATGGTCACCGGCAGCATGCAGCCGAGGAAGATGAGCAGGATTTTCGAGCTGTCGCCGAAGCCGAGCCAGATGACGGTGACCGGGATCAGTGCCGACTTCGGCAGCGGATAGAAGACCTCGACGATCGGGCTGAGCAGGATGTTGACCGGCTTCCACCAGGCCATGAAGATGCCGAGCGCGCCGCCGACCACGATCGCCAGCGCCAGGCCGGCTCCGGCGCGGAAGAGTGACGACGTGCCGTTGGTGATCAACTCGCCATCCTTGAGCATGCCGATCCAGGCGCTAACCACATCCGACAAGGGCGGCAGCGCGTCTGACGACACCAGATGCAGGCGGGCGGTGACCTCCCAGGCGATCGCCAGCAGCAGCAGCGGCGAATAGCGGAAAAGGGTGCGCAGCGCGCCGTCCAGCCAAGTGCGGCGGGTGGGACCGCGCACTGTGAGCCCGACGCTCACCGTCCGCTCTCCCGTGCGGCTCGGCTGCCCTGTGCCTTGATCGCTTCCTCGCGCACCAAGTGCCAGATTTCGTCGACCTTATCGACGAAGGTTTTTTCCTTGAAGATATTGTCGCTGTTCTTGTCGAACTTGGTATCGACGATGGTCTTGATGCGGCCCGGGCGCGCAGACATCACCGCCACGCGGTCGGCGAGATAGACGGCCTCCTGCACGTCATGGGTGACGAAGATCACCGTCTTGGGCGTGCGTTGCCAAATGCTCAGCAATTCGCTCTGCATCAGCCCACGGGTCTGCGCATCGAGGGCGCCGAACGGCTCGTCCATCAGCAGGATGTTGGGATCGAAGGCGAGCGTGCGCGCGATGGCCGTGCGCTGCTTCATGCCGCCGGAAAGCTGCGAGGGGTAGCTGTCCTCGAATCCGGAAAGCCCGACCAGGTCGATGAAGTCCATGGCGCGTTTTTCGCGCTCGGCCTTGGGCATGCCTTGGCGTTCCAGGCCGTAGAGAATGTTGCCGCGCACGGTTTTCCAGGGAAACAGCGCGAAATGCTGAAAGACAATGCCGCGGTCGGGGCCGGGTCCGGCGACCGGCTTGCCGTCCACCGCGATGCCACCGCGCTCGACCGGGAGAAAGCCGCCGATCAGGTAGAGCAGCGTCGACTTGCCACATCCGGACGGGCCCAGCAGCGCGACGAATTCGCGGTTGGCGATTGCAAGCGATACGTCGTCGAGCGCCAACACCTCGCGTCCGCGCGGCGGACGGTAAACGTGGCTGACGCCATCGATGACGATCTGGGCGGGACCCGGCATAGCGAATTAGAACCTCCCAACGAGCGCTGCCAGCCAAGCGTTGATGATGGTCGCTTTTTTGTCCGACTTGCGCAGCGCAGGGATTTGTACCCTGTTCTACGTACAGGTCCACACCTTGTTTTGTATGAAGGTAGACGTCCTATGATGTGGGCCAGATTTCAGGCGCCGCTGTCATTCCGCGGATGGCTGTCCTCAGCCGAGCTCGGCTGCCGCGACGTGGAGGCGCAGTAAATCGGGTATCGTTGCCGGATCGCGGCGGCCGAAGCCGCATTCGGTGGCGATCGCGAAGTCCTCGACAAAGCGCCGCGCGGCTTCGAGACGCTTCCGCGCCCCCTCAATCCCATCCGTGTAATGGACCAGTCCGAGGCAGAGCCGGGTTGGCGGAGCGAGCTTCAGCCGACGCAACGGCGCAAAATAGGCTTCATCCGAACGGTCGCGTGGTACGGGCATGTGTATCTGGGCGATCGGGCGCTTCAACTGTCCCGCCAAGCGGTTCGCATAGTCGACCATGTCGCCCATGTCGGTGGGCTCGATGACGTGCCGATGGCCGGCATCGCCGTAACAGAAGTGAAAGAGCAAATCGATGTCCGCGGGCACATGCTCGGCCAAGCGCACCACGATCGCTGAGAATGTCGCCTGCATTTCCTCTTTGGTGTTGCCGTAGGGGCTCGGCTGATCGCGTTCGAGCCGGGCAAACACCGCCGAGGCGATGTCGAACTGAATGGCCAGTTCATCGTGCGGAATGGCCGCCGCGATCTTGTCGATTTCACGCAACACCGCGTCGTTGTAGAGGGGGTCGACCGCCCGTTGCAGCTCCTCCTGCACGAACAGCCAGATGACGGAATGCGCCGGAACGAGATCGACCTGGAATTTCACGTGCGCCGGAATCTTGCCTGCGCGCTTGAGTGCCGCGAAGGTTGCGTAGGACTGCTTCGCGGTGTCGGCGTAGAAGAGATTGTCGAAGCGCACATCCGGGACGGTCTTCCCGGGCTTGAGGCGGTAGCGGCGATGGGTGGCCGCGGCGCCGTGCAGTTGAAACGTCTCGGGCGATTGCTCGAACGCCGGATTGTCCCGGAACACCGGCTCGAGCCAGGTGATCCAGTCGAGCCGCTCCCCGGTCTCGCCGTCGGGCAGCGTCAGCAGGGATGGGCCCACGACGGCGCTCACGGTCTCAAACACGGTGGCCGTGTCGGCCATCGGCACGCTGCCGACCAGGTAGACGTTTCGCGCGCTCATTTTCGGCCCTCCCTGTTTCCTGCCTTGCGGACGGTTCGCATGCCGTCCTACCCGGCAAATTGACGATAGGCCGGCAATCATGTCCAATACGAACAATGCACCATTCTATAAGCTTTAATTATGGAACCGGATCCTAAGCGCCTGCTCGAGTTGCTCGCCATCGCCGAGGCCGGTTCGTTCACCAAAGCTGCGGCGGCGCGCCGCGTCTCGCAACCGGCGCTGTCGAACAGCATGGCGCTGTTGGAGAAGGCGCTGGGCGTGCAAGTGCTCGAGCGCGGCCGCGGCGGGGCGACCTTGACCGACTACGGCCAATTGCTGGCGATCCATGCGCAGGCGCTCGCCACGTTGCTCGCGCGCGCCGCGGACGATGTGCGGCTGAAGAAGGAAGGGCTGGAAGGCCGGTTGTCGGTTGGCGCCTCACCGCTCGCCTGCGTCGAATTGGTTCCAAACGCGGTGGCGGACATCACGCGCAAAAGCCCCTGCATCCAGGTGGAGCTTTATGAACGCCCGGATGACCAGCTTATGCACGGGTTGCGCACCGGTGCGCTCGATGTCGTGGTCAGCGCGGCTGGGTCGCGAAGTGACCCGCCCGACGTTGCGCGCGAGACGCTCTTGCACGACAGAGCGGTCGTCTTGATGCGCAAGCGTCATCCCTTGGCGCGCCGGGGGACTGTCGGGTTGAAGGAGCTGAGCAACGCCCGGTGGGCGTTTCCCGACGCACAAACGGCCATGTGGCGCCATATCGAGGCGCTATTCGCGGCCGAGAACGTGGCGTGGCCGGCAAGTTACGTCACTACCAATTCCGTTCTGGCGCTGCGCGCCTTGGTCTTGCGGACCGACATCGTGACGATCTCATCGCCGAATTTGATGAAATTGGAACTGTCATCCGGCCAACTCGTTGCCGTTTCGTTGCGCAAGCCGCATTTCACGCGTGATATTGTCGTGCGTACGCGCTGCAGCCAGGTGCTGTCGCCGTTGGCACAGCGTTTCGTTTCGGCATTGCGAACGCAAGCTGCGGCGCTAAGCTCTCCGGCTTGATTGCTTTTTCACATCGTCGCTTAATATGGTTGCGGAACCATCATTCATGACAAGAAGAGGGAAATGTCAGTGGCCGACCTGCTCACCGAAGCCCGCCGCGAGCTTGCGCTCGCCAACCGCATGGTCGCCAATGAGGGCGTTATCGACGCCTTCGGCCATGTCAGCATGCGCCATCCGGAGAAGCCGAACCGGTATCTGTTGTCGCGCTCGCGCGCGCCGGAATTGGTCACACCCGAGGACTTCATCGAATACGACCTCGACTCGCAGCCGATCAGCGAACCGGGCCTCGGGCAATATTCGGAGCGGGTGATCCACGGCGAAATTTACAAGGCACGGCCCGACGTGAATTCGGTCTGTCACCACCACGCGCCGGCCTTTATGCCGCTCGTGGCCACCAGCACCAATTACGTGCCAGTTTTCCACCTCGGCGCGGTCGGCGGCATCAAGCCGCCGTTCTGGGACCAGCGCGACGAGTTTGGCGACACCAACATGCTGGTGATCAAACCGGAGGAGGGGGCATCGCTCGCCCATGCGCTGGGCGAGCACTGGATGGTGCTGATGAAGCGCCACGGCGTCACGGTCGCCGGTACCAGCGTACGCGATTGCGTGTTCCGATCGATATATTCGGCGCGCAATGCCGAGTACCAGGTGCGCGCCATGCTCATCGGAAGCATCACCTCGCTGTCACCGGGGGAAACGGAATTGGCCGGCTCGATCAGCACCAAGACCACCGGGCTGGTGCGCTCGTGGGAGTACTGGTCGATGCGGGTCGCCAAGGGCAATGCGTTGCCGGAAGCCGGCAAGGCGCCGAAGGGGTCCGCCAAGCGCGCATCGGCGCGCAAAGGCGGGGCGGCGAAGAAGGCCGGGAAGACCGCCAAGACGGCAAAGAAGGCCAAAGCGGCCAAGCGCAAGAAGCGGTAGCGGCCGCGTTATTGGCGCGGCTTCTTGGCCGCGCTGATGGCTTCCAGCATGGCGGCGCGGCCCTTGTCGAGGGAGGCACGCACGCTGTCGTCCTGGCCGAGCGCGCCCATCTCGCGCTGGCGCTTGACCGTGCCTTCGGTCATCAGCGGGTCGAGGCCGAGTTCACGCAAGGTGGCGGCGGATTCCTCCATTTCGGCGGCGCGGCGCTCGCCGTGGCTTGCCATGCGCTCGAGGTTGTATTCGGACATTTTCGGCCAATCGAGGCCGGGATAATTGTTCTTCAGCGAGGCGGTGACCTCGTCGAGCACGCCGGCGCGTTGTGCCGCAAGGAAGCATTCCAGCGTCAGCGCTTCGACGCCCTTGATCATCACGCTGCGGATCATCTTGATGGCGGCGGCGGCACCGGTCGCCGGGCCGACCACGGTCAACTGCATCTCCAGTTCGCGCATTAGCGGCGAAACTTCATCCGCACGCGGGCCTGCGATCAACAGCGGCGTGCGATGGCGCTTGGGGTGGATCGGTGCCACCACCGCGACATCGATATAGCGCGCGCGTTCGCCGAGCAGTTTCTCCGTCTCGAGCTTGCGTCCGGGCGAGACCGAATTGATGTCGAGATACCAGGGCGCGCCGCTCAAATGTGGGGCGACCGAGCGCGCTGCCTCCAGGCTGGACGCCGCGGTCACCGCGGAGACGATCATGTCGGTCTCGCGCACGGCGTCTTGCGCGGAGGAAGCAAGCCGCACGCCGATCTTCTTGCCGGCGGCCTTCAGCTTTTCGCCTGCGGCTTCGGGAAACAGAATGTCCCAAGCGGCGATGCGCTCGATACCGCTCTCGCGCAGGCCGGAGGCGATGGCTTGGCCGGCCTCGCCGAAGCCGATGAAGGAGACGCGCGGGGTATTTTGGCCGTTCATGTGATCCTACAGTCAGTTCCCTTGCTTATACGCAATTTGCAGTTTGCGCATAACGGCCTATTCCGCGGCATTCGGCACATCCGGCGTCCCATGCGTGTGGAAGGACTCGATGGTCTTCAGGCCCCAGGCCTGACCCTTCTTGCGCTCTTCCTCGGTCCAGGTGATCGGCCTCCAGTCAGGCGCCAACACCAGCCGGGCGCCGGCATTGGCGACCTCCACCCGGTTGCCGCCGGGCTCGTAGACATAGAGGAAGAAGGTCTGCTGGACCGCGTGCTTGTGCGGGCCGGTCTCGATGAACACGCCGTTCTCCAGGAAGATGTCGGCGGCGAGCAGCACTTCCTCGCGCGAATTGAGCGCGTAGGTGACGTGGTGGAAGCGCCCGCGCGTACCGGTGTGGTCGCGGGTATAGGCGAAGTCGTAGGACTTGTTGGTCACCGTCATCCAGATGCCGGCCTCGCTGCCGTCGTTCAGCACGATGCGCTCGGTGAGTTTGAAGCCGAGATAGTCCTCGAAGAACTTGCGGCAGCTCGAAATGTCGGCGGCAAGCCCGTTCCAGTGGTCGAGCCGGCGCACGTTGCAGCCGCGCGCCGGAAACTTCTGCGCCTGGTTCTTGAGCGAAGGCCGGAGTTCCGGCGGCGGATCGTACCACTCGGTCTCGTAATAGAGCTCGATGACGTGGCCGTCCGGGTCCTTGCAGACGAAGGTCTTGCCATGGCCGAGATCGCCGTCGCTCCAGCCGACGTCGAAGCCGGAGCCTTTGAGCGCGGCGGCGCGCCGCTCCAACGCCTGCGGCGAGCGGCAGCGATAGGCGACATGGCCCATGCCATTTGTCTTCGCGGCGGTGAGCTTGAGCGTGTAGCGCTCGTAATCGTCATAGGCGCGCAGATAGACACTGTCGCCCTTCTCGCCGCTTTGGGTCATGCCCATGACGTCGACGAAGAACTTGCGGCTTTCCTCGAAATTGGGCGTGAGCATTTCGAGATGGCCGAGGTGGGCGAGATCGCAAATCGGTTCAGGCTGCATGGGACCCTATCGTCGATGTCATTGAGTCTGCCGGGGCGCGCGGACGAAGACCAGCGTCATATTATTGGCGGGCATTGGCGCGGTTTCGGCGAGCGCGAGGCCGGCGGCGCCGGCAAGGCCTTCGAGATCGCGTATGTCACGCACGCCCCAATCGGGGTTCCTGGCGCGCAGGCTCAAATCGAACGCCGCATTGCTCGGTGCGGTGTGCTCGCCGTCGCGCATGAACGGACCATAGATGAAGAGGTGGCCGTTGTCGCGCAGTAGGCGGCCGGCACCGGCGATCAGATTCTGCGCCACGCGCCACGGCGCGATATGCAGAACGTTGTTGCAGACCATGGCGGCGAGCGGTGGAGCATCGCCCACATCGTTGCGCCAGGTCCAATCGGCTTTGCCGAGATCGATACGCTGCGGCGGGCGCAGGTTGGCAAGGCCGGTCTGCTTGCCCCAGGCCGCGATGCTAGCGAGATGCGCCGGCGCGATGTCGCTCGGCCACCAGGTCAGGCTGGGTGCGCGGCGAGCAAATTCGGTGATGTGCTGCCCGGTGCCGCTGCCGAGTTCCAACACGTCGCCGCTTGCCGTACCCAAAATACGGGACAGCACGGACCAGATGGCATCGTGATTGCGATGAAACGCCGGGCCGTCCAGGCGGCCGTCGGCTGCCGGCGGCGCAGTGTCTTTGCCGTATTCGACGACGAATTTCGTCATTAGTTGCATCCGCATGCGATTTGCGCTGCGCACTTAGCCACGACGCCGGCCCGGGGTCAAAAACCAATTGTGAAGCGCCAGCGGGCGGTATCAACAGGTCCGCTTCGTTGTTTTTATGCCGGCGATCGGGCACACTCCCTGCAGCCGATCGCTGCGTTTTCGGTCTTCCTAGCGTGGGGCGAAGAGGGAGAGCGAAGACGCCGGACAAAGAAGAAGAGCACCGGTCAACGGCGATAACGCCGATAGGGAAACGAGGGAGGATAACAATGCGTAGACTGATTCCCGCCTTGCTGGCGGCTGCCGCGCTGGCGCTGCCGAGCGCAGCGATGGCGCAAGATAATATGAAATTGGTGGTCGGCATGCCGACCACGCCACCGAATGTCGTGCATATGCCGGTAATCGTCGGCATCGACCTCGGCATCTACAAGAAATATGGCGTCGACGTCTCGACCATCGCCCTCGACGGCGGCGTCAAGGTATACCGCGCCATGCTGTCCGGTAACGTCGACGTCGCCATGGCGCCGGCCGCGCTCACCGCCGTCGGCATTTCCAAGGGCTCGAAGGTCAAGGCTGTGCTCGGCACGCTCGACAAGTTCGAAGCCTCCATGGTGGTGCGCGGCAACATCAAGACCATGGCCGATCTCAAGGGCAAGCGCATTGGCATTCAGCAGCCGCACGGCTTCGCCGACATCCTGAGCCGCAACGTGCTGCGTGCCGCGCATGTCAGCCCCAAGGACGTCCATTTCGTCAGCATCGCCACCGAGGACGTGCCGGCGCTGGTCGCCGATCAGGTCGATACCGCCATCCTGCACGTCGAGCAGGAAATGCTCGCCAAGTCGAAGGTGCCGAGCCTGCACGCGATTGCGCGCATGTGGAAGCTGGCGCCAAAGCAGATGTACAATTTCTACGCCGTGACGGATCAGACGATCAAAGACAAACCGAAGGCGGTGGAGGCGTTCGTCAAGGGCACCATCGAAGCGACGCGTATCATGTATTCCGACAAGGCCAAGGTGATGCCGATCCTGGTCAAGCATACCGGCTATCCGGAAAAGATCGTGTCGGAGACCTACGATCTCCTGAAGAAGGATTGCATCTGGGACGCCAACACGGGGCTTTCGCCCGCGCGCATCAACTTCACCTCGAAGCTGATGGAAAAGGTTCACAACATCGAGAAGGGCAAGGCGCCGAGCTACGACCAGATCGTCGACAAGACGTTTGCGGCCCAGGCGATCAAGGACCTTGGCCTGTGGAAGGGGCCCGTCTGCCCCTCGCCGGAGTTTTAAGGCGGCGGGACTGACATTCGACGGGGGCGGGCGCTGCCGGTTGGTGGTGGCGTCCGCCCGCGACAAGCGATGACGCCATCGGGATATGGCGCCCAGGAGAAAGTTCGATGACTGTTGCCAACGGAGTTCACGACGGCGCGCTTGCCGCTAAGCCGCAATCGGTGCCGACTGCGAAGGAACGTAAGACCCCTTGGTGGGACAGCCGGCCATTGTTCCGCTACGGCTTCGTCGCCCTCATATTGATCGTGTGGCAGATCGTCGGTCCGCACATCAGCCCGATCTTCTTCACCTATCCGACCCAGATCGCGGAAGCGTTCTACACGCTGACCGCGTCCGGCGATCTGCCCTATTACCTGTCGCAGAGCCTGACGGTGATGGTGCTGGGGTTGCTGTTGGCCGTTATCGTCGGCATTCCGGTGGCGGTGCTGATGGCGCGCATCCGCTGGCTCGACTGGGCGCTCGATTTTCCGGTCAACGCGCTCTACTCGACGCCGCTGGTGGCGTTGGTGCCGCTCTTGGTGCTGTGGTTCGGCATCTATCTCAAGGCCAAGGTGATCGTCGTTTTTCTGTTCGCCGTATTCCCGATCCTGATCAACACCTATCAGGGCGTGCGTGAATGCGATCAGAACATGCTGGAAGTCGCGCGCTCGTTCCGTTCGCCTGAACGACGGGTGTGGCAGGACGTGCTCTTGCCCTTCGCGCTGCCCTATATCGCCGCCGGCATCCGGCTGTCGATCGGCCGCGGCCTGGTCGGCATGGTGATCGCCGAGTTCTACACCAGCATCTCCGGCCTCGGTTTCATGATCACGCGCTACGCCAACAACTTCGAGATGGACAAGACCTTCGTGCCGGTGATCGTGTTGATGGTCCTCGGCGTCTCGCTGACCTCGGGTCTGAAATGGGTCGAGCGGCGCATCGCGCCCTGGAGCCACGCCAACCACTGATCGTGCCCGCCGACGCGGCTCGCGCGACAGCGGGGGAAGGCCGAGACTTACGGCGTATTGTCTTTGTCATCTGCGCGCGCGACACTGGTTTCGCTCTCGCGGAGTTATTTCCATGAGCGATCCCCCGATCAGCCGCGGCTTCCGCGGGCGGCGCGGCAGCGCGGGCATTGGCGGGCGCCTGCCGCCGGGTCAGCATCTGGTTACCGACTTCCCCGTGCTCTCGGCCGGACCGACGCCGCCGCCGGACTTGGCGACCTGGCGCCTCACCCTGGAGGATGGCGTGTCGCCGCTCGGCGAATGGAATTGGGCCGAGTTCAATGCGCTGCCGCAGACCGAGCTGACCGTCGATATCCATTGCGTCACCACTTGGTCGAAATTCGACACCCAATGGCGCGGCGTCTCCATCGACATACTGCTGGAAGCGGCGGGTCTGTCCGAGCCGCCGGCGCCCTTCGTGCTCGTCCACAGCGAGGGCGGCTACACCACCAATCTGCCGTCGGAGGACGTGGTCGACGGCAAGGCCATGGTTGCAACCCAGTTCGACAGCGAGCCGCTTGATCCGGAACATGGCGGGCCGGCACGGCTCTTGGTGCCGCATCTTTATTTCTGGAAGAGCGCGAAATGGGTAAATCGGCTGCAATTCATTGACGAGGAGCAACTCGGCTTTTGGGAAGAGCTCGGCTATCACCGCTACGGCGATCCCTGGCGCGAGCAACGCTATGACGGCGATTGAGGCCGCCGCGCCGCTATCGCGGGCGCGGCTGCAATGGATGACCGCGACCGTGCGTGAGGTGATCGATGAGACGCCGCGTGTGCGCTCGCTCGTACTCGATGTGCCGCAATGGCCGGGCCACGAAGCCGGTCAACACGTTGCCGCGCGGCTGACGGCCGAGGACGGCTATCAGGCGCAGCGCGATTATTCCATTGCCTCGGCACCCGAGATGTCCGGCATCGTCATCACGGTCGAACGCATCGACGACGGCGAGGTGTCGCCTTACCTTGCCGGCGAAGCGCGCGCCGGCGATCGGTTCGAGGTGCGCGGACCCATCGGCGGATACTTCGTGTGGACGGCCGCGCTCGGCGGCCCTTTGCTCATGATCGCCGGCGGCTCCGGCGTGGTGCCGCTGATGGCCATGGTGCGCCACCGCCAGGCCGCCAACAGCGCCGTGCCGGCAACCTTGCTTTATTCCTCACGCACGGCCGCCGACATTATCTACCGCGCCGAACTCGAGCGGCTCGCCGCCGCGGGCGACGGGTTGACGGTCTTACACACGCTGACGCGCGAGAAGCCGACGGGCTGGAGCGGGCCGACGCGCCGCATCGATCGCGCCATGCTGCAAGAGTTCGGCTATGCGCCCGAGGCGAGCGCGCGTTGCTTCGTCTGCGGGCCGACGCCGCTGGTGGAGGCGGTGTCGCGCGATTTGCGCGATCTCGGGCATGCGCCGCGGCTGATCAAGACCGAACGTTTTGGCCCGACAGGGACATGAAAGCGGGGAGGGGCGTGCGATGACCACCGACTCCGGCACCAGGCTCGACGGCAATGCCGCCGGCGGGCTGCTGAGCCAGATGTTCGCCTGCGAGATGACCGCGGCGCAGCTCACCTGCGGAGGCTGCGGCACGGTCGCCGCGATCGGCGCCATGCCGGCTTACGGCGTCACGATGGGCGCCATCCTACGCTGCGCGCATTGCGACACCGCCGTCTTGCGTCTTGCCCGCACGCCGACAGGGCTTTGGCTCGACATGCGCGGCACGCGCCGGCTGTTGGTGCCGGCTTCGCCATAAACGCATAGCGATTGCAATACGCGCGGGGCACCATGACGCAACCCGTGTGGTCAGGGCCTGGGTTCAGGCGTAGAGTCGTCCGCGCATGAGAGACAAATAATGGGGCGGGGCATCATGATTCTTGGCCTATCGATTCCGACTTTCACCGTTCTTCATGTCATCATCAGCTTGATCGCGATCGTCAGCGGTTTGGTCATTGTGTTCGGCATGCTGGGCGGACAGCGGCTGCCCGGTTGGACCGCGCTGTTCTTGCTGATGACCATTCTCACCAGCGCGACCGGATTCCTTTTCCCGATCAAAGGATTCACGCCGGCGCTCGGCACCGGTGTGGTGTCGCTCGTGGTTCTGGCGGTTGCGCTGATCGCGCTCTACGGCAAGCATTTGTTTGGCGCCTGGCGCTGGATCTATGTCATTACCGCGATCGCCGCGCTTTATTTCAACGTGTTGGTGCTGATCGTGCAGGCCTTCCTGAAGGTGCCGTTCCTGCATCCGCTGGCACCAAACGGCAACGAGCCGCCGTTCCTGATTGCTCAAGGAGCGGCGCTGGTGCTGTTCGTCATTTTGGGGATCGCGGCGGTACTCAGGTTCCGCCCGAGCCTGATGCCGTCAGCCTAGCGAAAGTCCACGCGCATCCGGCGAATGATGCAACTGATCGAACTGTAGTTCGAACAGGATGTCGGCATTGGGACAGAAACTCGGCGGGGTGCTGGCGGCCGCCGACCTATGCGCGAGCCAATCGCGGCAGGTATCCTTGCAGGCGCAGAATTCGCAACGGCGCAATACCGTGAAATAGCTCAGGCTGTGGTCCGGCAGGATGGCGCCGGCCGGATCGATGTCCAGGCAGCTCATCATTTCGCGCAGATTGCTACGCCATTCTGCGCGTTCTCCCATCGCGGGCATGACCGTAGTACCTCCATAAATTTTACGTAAAGACAAAATAGCGTTAGCGGCGACGGCTCGCCATGATCTGGATCAAACGAAAATACCGTCTTCGGCAACAGGTTTATTCAATCCTGGTGCATTGGTGTTAATCGTATCTAAGGAATGCGCCGTGCGGCCACTGGAAAGCCGCAAAAGATCAAGTATGTCCAATGCCGCAGGTCTTGAGTCCCGACAGCCCTCCGAGATCAAGCTTGTCGCGTCGCCGATCGGTGGCGCGTCGTGATGAACGCTGTGAAATTCGTCATGCCCAACCTCAAGATCCTGCATGTCTTGCGTGCGCCGCTCGGCGGATTATTCCGCCATGTGGTCGACTTGGCGCGTGGACAGATCGCGCGCGGGCATGAGGTCGGCCTCGTGCTCGATAGCCTGACAGGCGACGACCGCTCCAAGGAGACGATAGCCGCGCTCACCCCGATGCTGGCACTCGGCCTCACCTTGACGCCGATGCCGCGCCAACTGAGCCCGCGCGATCTCACAGCGGTCGCTCACGTCAGCAAGCGCATTCGCGCCGTACAGGCCGACGTGGTGCACGGTCACGGCGCCAAGGGCGGCGCCTATGCCCGGCTCGCTTCCGCCGGGCGGGGGATCGTGCGCGCCTATACGCCTCATGGCGGCAGCTTGCTGCTCAACCACGGGACTTTGACCGGCAAGGCGTATCTTGCCCTCGAACGCCTGTTGATGGCGCGCGGCGACCTTTATCTGTTCGAGAGTGCCTATAGCGCGGAGGTGTTTCGCGCCAAGGTCGGCCAGCCGACAGCAACGGTGCGCATTGTTCACAACGGCATCAGCCGCGGGGAATTCGCGCTTGTGCCGCTTGCGCAAGAGGCGACCGATGTGGTGTTCGCCGGTGAACTGCGGCCGGTGAAGGGCGTCGACATTCTGATCGATGCGATCGCCGCGCTACGCGCCAGCGGCCTGAAGGTCACCGCCACGGTAGTCGGCGATGGCCCGGAAAGCGCCGCGCTCAAGGCGCAGGTCGCGGCCTTGGGCGTCGAGGCGCAGGTGCGCTTTGTTCCCGGCATGCCGATGCGGCAGGCCTTGGCATTGGGCGAACTGATGGTGATCCCGTCGCGGGCGGAGTCGCTGCCTTATGTGGTGCTGGAGACCATCGCCGCCGGCCGCCCGCTCATTACCACGCGTGTCGGCGGCATTCCGGAAATCTACGAGTCGCTCTCTTCTGCACTTGTGCCGGCAGGCGATGCGGTCGCGCTGGCAGCGGCCATCAAGGCCGCGCTCGACGATCCCGCCGCCGCCGAGGCGCTGGCGGATTCGCTGCGCACCCAGATCGCCACCTCGTTTTCGGTCGATGCCATGGTGGACGATGTGTTGGCGGCCTATGTGGTCGCGGGCGCCGGTGGCGGCCAAACAACGCTCTACACGCCAACGGCCGATCTAGTGAGCGGCTACGGTGCGCGTCCGGACAAAGTGAAAGTCTTCGCTCGCCGGCAATGAGCCATAGGTGTAGGGCTCCTGCCGGCCCGCCGTTGCTTCCATCCCGTCGTCGCGCACCAGCCGGAAGACCTTGCTGATCTCGACATTCGGCGTCGCGATGCGCTGGACCACGGCGACCGCAGAGGGGCTGTCGCCGCCTTGACCGTCGAGGGCGACCTAGCCGTCCTTGGCCGCGAACTCGACGAGCTCGCACCGCTTACATCGACCTTTGTAAATCCGCGCCCGATCGATCGCGTGATGGCGGTCGGCTGCGGGACTGTCAATTGCCGGCCGGCGCTCTACGGTACTTTCCCGGCGAAAGGATTGTCGCGGAATGCATTGAGCAGGACCAGTTTGAGCCTCTTTGCGCCCGCCATCGAGGCCATGACCCGGTCGAGGCTCACCGCTCCAGGATCTTGTCGCCGTGGCCCGCGTAGTAGACCATCGCCCAATCGGCGGTCTCGGCTTGCTTGGCGAAGGCGTGCAAGGTCTCGATCAGCTTGTCGTGCGTGATGTCCTTGGCGAGCATGACCGAGTCGAAGCCGATCGCGCGCAACGTGTCATAGTCGATCAGCGCGCGACGGAAGTCGCCTTTTCCTGCCAGATGGCCGTACGGCCGGCGTAGATGGCGCCGATGTCCGGCCGCCGGCGCAGCGCCTCGTTGTAGGCGGCGATGGCGCGGCTGAGCCCGCCCATGTTCTTGTAGGCGTTGCCGCGCGCGTTGAAAATCTCGGCGCGTAGGCGGCTGGGAAGCCTTCGATTGAGCAGCCTTGTGCAGCCCGCGACGCGCTCTTGCAGCGTCCTGCCTTGCGCGCAGACGCGCAAATCTCTCTGGCTTGAACCCATCGCCGGTCCCGCCAGCGCAACGACTGCCAAGCCTGCGACCCAAACAGCGCGCCAGCGCACGACCATGTTCCCCGGCGTGATTGCCGAGGGCGCATTCTACGACGACGGAAAGGCACCTCGAGCGCAAACGCCGGGTGGATGAGGGAAGTGCCTTACACGTCCTCCGGATTGTCCACGTAACGCAGGCCGGCCTTCTCGAGCATCTCACGCATCTTATACATGTCGAGGCCGATCTCGCCGGAAGCGAGGCGCTTGCGCTTGCCGCCTTCGTCGTCAGCGCGCTTCTGGGCCTTCTGGGCAGTCTCGACCGCAAGCTTCCTGGGCACGATCACCACGCCGTCGTCGTCGGCGACCACCGCGTCGCCAGGCTCCACGTTGACGCCTGCGCACACCACCGGAATGTTCACCGCGCCGAGCGTTGCCTTCACCGTGCCCTTGGCCGAAATCGCGCGCGACCACACCGGGAAATCCATGTCATGCAGCGGTTTTACGTCGCGGCAGCCGGCGTCGATGATGACGCCCTTGACGCTGCGCGCGCGCAGCGACGTGGCGAGCAATTCGCCGAACATGCCGTCGGTGTTGTCGGCGGTGCAGCCGATCACCAGCACGTCGCCGGCCTGGCATTGCTCGACCGCCACGTGGATCATCCAGTTGTCGCCCGGCTGCGCCAGCACGGTGACGGCGGGGCCGGCGATCGACGCGCCGGGGTAGATCGGCCGCAGGTACGGCTTCATCAGCCCGGAGCGGCCGAGCGCCTCGTGCACCGTAGACACGCCAAGCGCTTCGAAGGTGCCGACTGCGTTTGAATCGGCGCGTTGAATGTTGCGGACGACGACGGGTTTCATGGTTCTCTCCCAATTTTGAAGCTTCGTGTCCCGGGCGCAGGGCATCATGAAATGGTGCGCTGCAGACCCGGGACCCCGGTAAAAGGAAGCTGGGCCCCTGATCTGCGGTGCACCGGTATTGCGCTGCGCCGCGTCTGGGGGCACGAGCCAAAACCTATCCCAGCTCAAACTCCACCGTGGGGAACAAGCGCTGATAGGCTTCACCATAAGTCATCGGTACGCCCGTGTTGCGCGAGCCTTGAATTCCACGATTAAGCGCGACGCGCTCATAGTAGTGCCACAGGTGCTTTTGTGCGGCGAGGATCTGGAAGGCCGCATATTTCTGCTCCCACACCTCGTCGATCTTCAGGATCACCTGCGGCTTGAAATTGCATTGCTCCGGCTGGTGCGGCTCGAACAGCAGCACCGGCGGTGCCGAATACTTATACTTGGCGCCGGGCTTATGCCCCATGGCCTGCGCGACCACCCGAGTCTCCTGCGCGAAGTGGGCGGCGTTCGGATGGTCGAAATTGTAGGGGTCTTCCAGCGCGTGGGTTAGCACGAAGGACGGATTGAGCTCGCGGTAGATATCAACCATGCGTTCGAAATGCGCCTCGGTCAGCTTGAGCGGATAGTCGCCGGCGTCGAAGAACTCGATTTCGGCGCCGAGCAGGGCGGCGGCGCGCTCTGCCTCATCTTTGCGGCCCGCTTTGACGCTTTCGAGCGCGGCGCCGGCTTCCTTCCAGGCGAACTGGCTCTCGCCGCGCTCGCCGAAGGAGAGGCACACGACTTTCATCTTGTAGCCCTTCTTGGCGTGCAGCGCGATGGCGCCGCCGGCGCGCCAGACGAAATCACCCGGATGGGCGGTGATCACGAGACCGGTCTTCTGGTCGGCCATTTGCGCATAACTCCCTTTATTCGTGCGGCTCTTTAAACTAGGAAGGCGATCGAAAGGAAGCCTCTCCCATGTCCGTTCCGACCACCTTGCGTATTGCCATAGGCGACTATCCCCACACGCTGCCGCTCAAGCGCGGGGAGATCACCTCGCCACGGCTGACGCTCGATTTCGTCGAGGTCAAACCGATGCACAAGGCATTCAAGCCGATGGTGCGGGAGCATGCATTCGACGCCAGCGAACTGGCATTGGTCACCGCGTTGCAGGCCAAAGTCTACGACAAGGGATTGACGCTGTTGCCGGCGGCCATGCTCTCGCGCTTCCAGCACCACACTGTGTTGCACAATGTCGAGCGCGGCAAGCTCGCGCCTGCCGAGCTTGCCGGCAAGCGCATCGGTGTGCGTTCCTATACGCAGACAACGGGCGTGTGGATTCGCGGCATTCTGCAAAACGATTACGGTGTCGATCTCGGCGGCGTGCAATGGGTGACGTTCGAGGACGGCCATCTCGCCGAATTTCCCGACCCGCCGGGTGTGATCCGCGCGCGGCCCGACCAGGACATCACCCAGATGCTGATCGACGGCGATCTTGATGCCGCCATCTACGGCGCGGCGATGCCCAAGGATGCGCGTCTGCAAAGCGTGATCGCGGATCCGGATGCGGCCGCGCGCGCGTGGTTTGGCAAGCACGGCCTCGTGCCGGTCAACCACATGGTCGTGGTGCCGGATGAACTGGTGCGGTCCAAGCCGCAAGTGGTGGCGGAGCTCTACCGGCTGCTGCAAGCGGGCCGCATGGCAGCCGGCCTGCCGGCGCCGGGCGAGCCGGACATGGCCCCGTTCGGCAAGGACGCCAATCGGCCGTGTCTGGAGCTGCTTATCGGCTACGCCGCGCAGCAAGGACTGATCCCCGAGCGGATCGACCCCGACCGGCTCTGGTAGCGCTACCGCGCGCCTGCCAGGCCGGTTCATGTCGGCCTCGAGAAAAGTTGGCCGGCGCCGCGCCAGCACATCAACAACAGCAGCAGCAACAGCACAAACCCGGCGGGCCGCGACACGAGGTTGATCGTGTCGAAGGCGACCGGAGCGGGATAGACCAGGAAGACGGCGGCAAGGACGAACCCGCCCCGCTCCGGCCACGACAGCGGCCGCACCAGCCAGCCGGCAAAGGCGATCGACAGAGACGTCACCGCGGCGGTGGCCAAGACGGTCGAAGCGGCAATGATCGGTGTGGAGCCGATCAGCAGCAGGCCGGGCATCGACACGAACAGAAACGGCACCAGCAGCTTGACGAAGCCCAAACGCACCGCCTCGACCCCGGTCTCGGTGGTGCCGGCGCCGGAAATGCCGGCGGCCGCATAGGCGGCAAGCGCAACCGGTGGCGTGATCGCTGATACCAGCCCGTAATAGAAGATGAACATGTGGGCCGCGATCGGCGGCACGCCCATTTTCACCAGCGCCGGGGCGACGAGCACCGCCAGCAGCAGGTAGGCGGCCGAGGTCGGCAGGCCCATTCCGAGCAGGAACGACGTCGCCGCCGTCAGCAGCAGGACGAGCCAGAGATTGCCGCCGCCGACTTGCAGGATCAGGCCCGACAGCATCAGGCCCAGGCCCGTCAGGTTCAGGACGCCGATGACGACACCCGCGGCGGCGACGGCCGCCACGATCGGCATCACCGACACCACCGTCTCGGTGCAGACCGCGAGCAGCTGCTTGGGCCCGAGGCGGGTCTTGGACGACCACGGCATCATCACGAAGGCCATCGCCAGCGCGATCACCGCGGCCCGCATCGGCGTCACGTCTTCGATCAACATGCCGACCAGCGCGATTAGCGGCAGCAGCAGATAGCCGCGATAGAGCAGGACCTTGCCGATCAGCTTGAGGCCGCCGGCATCGTCACGCGCGAGATCCAGCCGTCCGGCCTCGAGCCGCACCGCGATGAGCAGCGCGAGCACGTAAAGCGCGGCGGGGATGATCGCCGAGACCGCGATGGTCGTGTAGGGCACGCCCATGATCTCGGCCATCAGGAAGGCGGCGGCCCCCATCACCGGCGGCAGGATCTGGCCGGCGGCCGACGCCGCCGCCTCGATCGCGCCGGCGGTGGCCGCGCTGTAGCCGACGCGTTTCATCAGCGGAATCGTGAAGGTGCCTACGGTCACGACGTTGGCCACCGCGCTGCCGTTGATGGTACCGAGCATGGAGCTCGCCAGCACGGCGCTCAGGCCGGGACCGCCCTGCGTGCGGCCGGTCACCGCGCGCGCGATGTCGACGAACAATTCGCCGGTGCCCACCTTCATCAGGAAGGTTCCGAGCAGCGCGAACAGGAAGATGTAATCGACCGCCACGCCCATCGGGATGCCGTAGATGCCTTCGGTCGACAGGAACAGCGTGGAGGTCAAACGGGCGAGGTCGTAGCCGGCGTTGCCGTATTCGCCGGGGATCAGATAGCCGAACGCCGCGTAAAGAATCGACACCACCGCCAGCACGACCAGCGACCAGCCGATGGTGAAATAAGTCAGCACCAGCAGCACGACCGTCGTGACCAGGAACAGCACGCGGTCGGTGGGTGTGGAGAGGCCGCCCATGCTGACGATGTCGAAGAAGTTTTGTTGCAGGTAGGGGCCGGGCGGCAGCGCCGCCACGGCCAGGATATAGAACAGCGCCCGCACGAACCGGTGGCGCATGCGCAAGCCGATGATGAGCAAGCCGGCGCTCGCCATGGCCGAGAAGAACTCGGAACGCACGACGAGCGCCGTGATGGTGCCGTAGTAGGCCTCGTACAGGATGAGGCCCGTCGTCAGCACCGCCAGAAGCGCGGCAGCCGACCCGACCACCCGCCGCTCGATGCGGCCGACGGCCGGATCGGCGACAAAGAGCGTTTCGACGAAACTCCACATGGTCGGATAATGGCCCGGCTGACGGACGGGCTTCCTACTTCTTCATCATTTCTTTGTAGTACTTCAGCGCGCCGGGATGGATGGCGATCGGCGTTTTCTCTGCGGTCTCCAGCTTGATGTTCTTCGCCTGCTTGTGGATCGCATGGATATCGTCGAGATTGCTGAAGATGGTCTTGGTGATGTCATAGACCAGCTTGTCCGGAGCCTTCGTGCTGGTGAACAAGATCGCCGGATCGTTGATCACCTTCACCGGTGTATTCTGCCCCTTGTAGGTGCCGGCCGGGATTTCGGCGATCTGATAGAACTTGTAAGTGTTCAACATCCCCTGCACCTTGCTCGGGTCGAGCGACAGGAAGCGTGCATTGCGCTGGGTCGAGAGATCGATGAGCGCCGCGGTCGGCGCGCCGGCGAGCACGCAGGTCGCTTCCACGGTGCCGTTCTCGAGCGCCTTGCTGCCTTCGGTGTATGACAGGAAGCGGGCGTGGTTCTTGTCGAACACGCCGTAGGCGGTCAGCAGGCGCTGCGCCAGCACCGCCGAGTTGCTGCCGGGCGGTCCGAGATTGATGGTCGCGCCCTTGAGATCGCTGAGGCTCTTGTACTTGCTGTCGGCGAGCACGGCGATCTGCAGCACCGCCGGATAAAGATAGGCGATGGCCGCCACCGGTTCTTTCGTCTTGAAGATCTTGAGGCCGTTCTTGGCTTCGTAGAGCGTGCTGGAGCTGGAGAAGCCCATGGTCTCCTGTCCGGCGGAAACACGGCGGATATTCTCCACCGAAGCGCCGGTGACCTCCGCGCGCGCGGTGGCGCCCTTCATGTGTTTATTGATCGCCTGAGCCACGCCCGCGCCGATCACGTAGAAGAGCCCGCCGGTGCCGCCGGTGCCGATGGTGATGCGTTCGTCCGCATGCGCCCCGACCGTCCCTGCAACCAGCAGCACGGCTGCGGATGTACGCGCTAACCAATTCCATCGCATTCGCTCATTCCTCCTTCGTTATTGAGAAGCTTCGGCGGAGAGGGCTCCGCCGGTACCGGCCACGGCGGGGGCCTGCAAGGCCGCCACCGTCGCCTGAACCAGTTGTTCGGTCGCCATGGCCGCGTCGCCGGCATTGGCGGCACCCTGCGACAGACGGTCGATGCGCTCGGGCGTGACCAGCGTGTAGTACAAGGCACCGAGCAGGAAATGCGTCCGCCAGACGATGGTTGCTTCCGGCAAATGGGGCAGCGTCCGGTGAATGGCGGTAATGAAGCTATGGCTGGTTTCGTCGAAGGTCTCGGCGATGATCTGTCGCACGGCGGTATTGCCTTCCGCCGACATCACCGCGCGCAGACGGGTGAAGCCGGTGCCGCCGCCCGCCACATCGCCGCTCGCCGAAAACGCCGGCAGGACATAGGCGCGCACGATCGCTTCCAACCGCTGCCGCAGGTCATTGATCCGCATGGCCTCGCGCAGCAGTTCGGCGCGGCGGTGGTTCATCGGACCACAATGGCGGCGGTAGATGGCGAGCAGCAGCGCGTCCTTGCTCTTGAAATGGTAGCTGACGCTGCCAGGATTGGCCTGCGCCGCCCGCGCGATGTCGCGGATCGAGGTCGCGCGAAAACCCTTGGAAGCGAACAGAGTCTCCGCCGCCTCCAGGATGGCCTCGCGGAGATTTTGCTGCCGCGCGGGGCGCTCGGCTTGGTCCAGAACGTTCATACGATTTGTACGTTTGGCCAAATCTTTCAGTCAGGTCAACAAAGCCTTTCGAGACCCGGGCGCACGCCAGGCACGGACCGGCGTCGGTGAAGCTTTGACAGGCAGTGACAGACGTTTTCGCAATTCGTGTGCACAAGCTGTCCATTATGCCTATTTTTTAGGCTGTCACGATTGATTAAAAACGAGGCAGTTTCCCGCGCTCGCACAGGGGATTAGGCAAAACAAGCACTTAGGCGGCCCGGGCGGCTTGGCACAGCCTTTGCGACTTCCCCTTTGCGCGGAAAGTTGTCGGGACGATCGCGCGCGTCCAAATGCAGGGGATTTCGCTCATGCTGAAAACTGTAAAGGCGGTCGCTTCGCGGCCGAACGCCCGCTGGTGGCTTTCCGCCACTGCGGGTCTGGTACTTGCCGCGAGTGGCGCCATGCAGCCGGCCAAGGCTGCGGACACCATCAAGGTCGGCATTCTCCATTCGCTCTCCGGCACCATGGCCATCAGCGAGACCACGTTGAAGGACGTGATGCTCATGCTCATCAAAGAGCAAAACGCCAAGGGTGGCCTGCTCGGCAAGAAGCTCGAGCCGGTGGTGGTCGATCCGGCGTCGAACTGGCCGCTGTTCGCCGAAAAGGCGCGCGAACTGATCTCGAAGGACAAGGTTGCCGTCGTATTCGGCTGCTGGACCTCGGTGTCGCGCAAATCGGTGCTGCCGGTGTTCAAGGAATTGAACTCGATCCTGTTCTACCCGGTGCAGTTCGAAGGCGAGGAAAGCGAGCGCAACGTGTTCTACACCGGCGCCGCGCCGAACCAGCAGGCCATTCCCGCCATCAACTATCTGATGAGCAAGGACGGCGGCTCGGTGAAGCGCTGGGTGCTGGAAGGCACCGACTACGTCTATCCGCGCACCACCAACAAGATCCTGGAAGCCTACCTGAAGTCCAAGGGCGTGAAGCCCGAAGACATCATGATCAACTACACGCCGTTCGGGTTCTCCGATTGGCAGACCGAGGTCTCCAAGATCAAGAAGTTCGGCTCCGCCGGCAAGAAGACGGCGGTGGTCTCCACCATCAACGGCGACGCCAACGTTCCCTTCTATAAGGAGCTTGGCAACCAGGGCATCAAGGCCACCGACATTCCGGTGGTGGCTTTCTCGGTCGGTGAGGAAGAACTCGCCGGTCTCGACACCAAGCCGCTGGTCGGCCATCTCGCCGCCTGGAACTACTTCGAGTCGATCAAGAGCAAGGCCAACGCCAAGTTCATCAAGGAATGGCACGCCTTCACCAAGAAGCCGAAGCGCACGACCAACGATCCCATGGAAGCCCATTACATCGGCTTCAACATGTGGGTGAAGGCGGTCGAGAAGGCCGGCACCACCGATCCGGACAAGGTGATCGCGGCGCTGCCCGGCATCAAGGTGCCGAACTTGACCGGCGGCATGTCGACCATGCTTCCCAACCACTACATCACCAAGCCCGTCTACATCGGCGAAATCCGCGGCGACGGCCAGTTCGATGTGGTGTGGAAGACCAAGAAGCTGGTGCCGGGCGACGCCTGGTCCAACTACCTGCCGGGCTCCAAGGACCTTGTCGCCGATTGGGTCAAGCTCAAGTGCGGCAACTACAACACCGTCACCAAGAAGTGCGGCGGGCAGGGCTCCTGATCCCGACGCGCCGGCAAGGATGACAACGCATGGTCCCGAAAAGCGGTGCCCGGATTTCGGAATAGACCATGCGCTGCGAAAAGGGGAGGCGGCGTCGACCGCCGCCTCCCTCGCTACATGAACGCTCTCGCTGCCGGGAATGCTGGAAATGCGTAGATTTCACGATCGTCTGATCGCCTTCGCGCTCGCCCTCGGCATGGCGTTCTTCGCCACGGTCGCGGCTCATGCCGGCCCCTACGAAGACGCGCTCGCCGGCTTTACCGAAGGCTCGCTGCACGATACCGGAGAAGCGATCGACAAGGTTGTCGCCAGCGGTAATGCGCTGGCCAAACCGCTGCTCGAAGCCGCCCAAAGCGGGCGGCTTATGTTCAGCGCCGAGCAGAAAAAGGTCTATATCAAGACCACGGACGACAAGCTGCTCGATGCCGCGACCGGGAAGCCGATTGCAGGCGCGCCGCCCGACGATATCGACAACGTCATCGTCAACAACCGCCTGCGCAACGTGATCGACGCCGCCCTCGGCGCGCTCACGCTGATGTCGCCCGATGCCAATACGCGCTATGACGCGGCGCAGTCGGTATTCAAGTCGCGCGAGCAAAGCGCGCTGCCCAACCTCGACAAGGCGCTCGCCAAGGAGAAAGACCCGCGCGTCAAGACTGCGCTCGAACAGGCGCGCGCCGCCATCATTCTCGACCAGAAGGACGCCAAGCCTGAAGCCAAAATCGCCGCCGTCGCCGTGATCCGCGATCGCGGCGATCAGGACGCGCTCGGCCTGCTCGACGGTCTGGCGGCCGGCCAGCCGCCGGCGGTGGTGCAGGCGGCGGCCGCGGCGAAATCGACAATCCGCCACACACTCGAATTGTGGAACGCGGTGCAGAACGCCTGGTACGGGCTTTCGCTCGGCTCGGTGCTGCTGCTCGCGGCCATCGGGCTTGCCATCACCTTCGGCGTCATGGGCGTCATCAACATGGCGCACGGCGAGATGGTGATGCTCGGCGCCTATACCACCTACGTGGTGCAGGATATGATCCGCACCTACGACCCAGGGCTGTTCGACTATTCGCTGGTGATCGCATTGCCGCTCGCCTTCCTCGTTTCCGGCGCGGTCGGTGTCCTGGTCGAGCGCAGTATCATCCGGTTTCTCTACGGCCGCCCGCTGGAGACGCTGCTCGCCACCTGGGGTCTGTCGCTGATCCTGCAACAAGTGGTGCGCACCGCCTTCGGTCCGACCAACAAGGATGTCGGCAATCCGTCCTGGATGAGCGGCGCGTTCAATCTCGGGCAGATCACCATCACCTATAACCGGCTGTGGATCATCTGCTTCGCGCTCGCGGTGTTCGTGGCGCTGCTCGCCATGCTGCGCTTCACGCGGCTGGGCCTGGAAATGCGAGCGGTGACGCAGAACCGCGCCATGGCGGCGGCCATGGGCATCCGCACCGCGCGCATCGATGCGCTCACCTTCGGGCTCGGCTCGGCGATCGCCGGTATTGCCGGCGTCGCGCTGTCGCAGATCGACAATGTCAGCCCCAATCTTGGCCAGGGCTACATCATCGACAGCTTCATGGTGGTGGTGTTCGGCGGCGTCGGAAACCTGTGGGGCACGCTGGTCGGCGCCTTCACCCTCGGCATCGCCAACAAGTTCCTGGAGCCTTACGCGGGCGCCGTACTGGGCAAGATCGCCATTCTCGTCTTCATCATCCTGTTCATCCAGAAGCGCCCACGCGGCATGTTCGCGCTCAAGGGCCGGGCGGTTGAGGCATGACGAAGGCTTTCCCGATCACCCGCCTGATCGATCGCGGCGGCGCCGTCTTCCTGGTGCTGCTCTGCGCCTTCGCCATCGCCGTGCCGGTGCTCAACCTGATGGTGCCGGCGAGCTCGGGGGGGCATCTGTCGACCTATTACGTCGCGCTGTTCGGCAAGTACATCTGCTACGCGCTGCTGGCGCTGTCGATCGACCTGATCTGGGGCTACGCCGGCATTCTGTCGCTCGGCCATGGCGCATTCTTCGCGCTCGGCGGCTACGCCATGGGCATGTATCTGATGCGGCAGATCGGCACCCGCGGCGTCTATGCCAATCCGATCCTGCCCGACTTCATGGTGTTCCTGAACTGGCACGATCTGCCGATCTACTGGTACGGCTTCAACTGGTTCATCTATGCCGCGGTCATGATCCTGCTGGTGCCGGGCCTGCTCGCCTTCGTGTTCGGCTGGTTCGCCTTCCGCAGCCGCGTGACCGGCGTCTATCTCTCGATCATCACGCAGGCGATGACCTATGCGCTGATGCTCGGCTTCTTCCGCAACAATTTCGGCTTCGGCGGCAATAACGGCCTCACCGACTTCAAGGACATCCTCGGCTTCAACGTGCAGGCCGACGCCACGCGCAACGCGCTGCTGGTGATATCCTGCCTCGCGCTCGCGCTCGGTTTCCTGATCTGCCGCGCCATCGTCACCTCCAAGTTCGGCAAGGTGCTGATCGCCATCCGCGACGCCGAATCGCGCACCCGCTTCCTCGGCTATCGCGTGGAGAACTACAAGCTGTTCGTGTTCGTCTTGTCGGCCTGCATGGCGGGCGTTGCCGGCGCGCTTTACGTGCCGCAGATCGGCATCATCAATCCGAGCGAGTTCACGCCGGCAAACTCCATCGAGGCGGTGATCTGGGTCGCGGTCGGCGGCCGCGGCACGCTCACCGGCGCGGTGCTCGGCGCGCTCCTGGTCAACTACGGCAAGACGCTGTTCACGAGCGGCTCGCTGGCGACGTATTGGCTGTTCATTCTCGGCGGTCTGTTCGTCCTGGTCACGCTGCTGTTGCCGCGCGGGATCATCGGCACATTGTATTACGGCCTCGGGCTTCGCGCCGACGCCAAGTCGGCCGCGGCCGAAGACGGCGAGGACGCCGAGGTCGCGCCGCAGGCGAGCGCGTCGCCACGGGCGGCCGAATAGGGGACGCGAGCCATGGACGTCACGACCACCTCCGCGCTGCTCTATCTCAACGGCATTACCGTCAGTTTCGACGGCTTCAAGGCGCTCAACGAGCTTTCGTTCGTGATCGAGCCCGGCGAGATGCGCGCCATCATCGGTCCCAACGGGGCCGGCAAGACGACGATGATGGATGTGGTCACCGGCAAGACCCGGCCCGACGCCGGCGATGTCTATTTCGAGCAGGGCAGCTACGACCTCTCCAAGCTCGACGAGACGCAGATCGCCGAGCTCGGCATCGGCCGCAAGTTCCAGAAGCCGACCGTGTTCGACATGCACTCGGTGGAGGACAATCTGCTGCTGGCGCTGAAGAACGACCGCAGCGTAGGTGCGACGCTGGTGTGGCAAAGCTCGAGCCCGCAGGAGCAGCGCATCGACGAGATCCTCGACACCATCCGCCTCAAGCCGATGCGGTCGCGCGTCGCCGGCAGCCTGTCGCACGGGCAGAAGCAATGGCTCGAGATCGGCATGCTGCTGGCGCAGGACCCCAAGCTGCTGCTGGTCGACGAGCCGGTCGCCGGCATGACCGACGTCGAGACGCATCAGACGGCCGAGCTGCTGAAGGAGATCAATCGCGACCGCACGGTGGTGGTGGTCGAGCACGACATGACCTTCGTGCGCGAGCTCGGCGTCAAGGTGACGTGCCTGCACGAGGGCGCGGTGCTGGCGGAGGGCACCATCGACCAGGTGTCGGAGAACGAGCGCGTGGTGGAAGTGTATCTGGGAAGGTGACTTTCATGTCCCGGGCGCGCCGCAGCACGAAGTGGTGCGGTGCAGACCTCGGGACCTCGGTGGGAGAAACCGGGGTCCCGCATCTGCGATGCACCGCCGACGCGCTGCATCGCGTGCGGGACACGGAGGAGAGAGGCGAACGATGCTGGAAGTCAATGCCATCAACCTTCATTACGGCGCGGCCCAGGCGCTGCGCGGTATTTCGCTGAAGGCGGAGCCGGGGAAGGTCACCTGCGTGCTCGGCCGCAACGGCGTCGGCAAAACCAGCCTGTTGCGCGCGATTGTCGGCCAGCACCCGGTCAGCGCCGGCACCATCAAGCTCGGCGATGCCGACATCACCCATTTGCGCACCGCGGATCGGGCGCGCCGCGGTGTCGCGATCGTGCCGCAAGGGCGCGAAATCTTTCCGCTGCTGACGGTGGAAGAGAACCTGCAGACCGGTTTTGCGCCGCTGCCGCGCGACCAGCGCTCGGTTCCGGACGATGTCTTCTCTCTATTTCCGGTGTTGAACGACATGCTCGGCCGCCGCGGCGGCGATCTGTCCGGCGGCCAGCAGCAACAATTGGCCATCGGCCGCGCGCTGGTAATGCGGCCCAAGCTCTTGCTGCTCGATGAGCCGACCGAAGGCATCCAGCCCTCGATCATCAAGGATATCGGCCGCGCCATCAGCTATCTGCGCTCGCTCAAGGAGATGGCCATTGTGCTGGTCGAGCAGTATCTCGACTTCGCCCAGGAGCTCGGCGACTATTTCGCGGTGATGGACCGTGGCTCGATCGTCTATGCCAGTGACCGTGCGGGAATGGACGAGGCCGCGCTCAAGCGGGCGATGGCGATTTGATGATGCGCAGAGCGACGCGCGCAACTCATCCGGAGTGGCGTCCCCCGCTAAGGCGGGGGACCCAGTACGCCGCAGCGTATCGCTTCTGCCGCGCTGTTCGTGTTTACTGGATGCCCCGCTTCCGCGGGGCATGACAGCCGAGAGTGTGTTGACCGTGCTCAGCTCCACCGACAACGCGCGGACCTTCGCCGCCAACCGGGCCACCGGCCGAATCGCGGTTGCGGTCGAGGCGAAAGGCGGGCGCACGCGCCGGTCGCGGGTGCACGAAAGCGGTTCGCTGCGCGCGCGCTTTCCCAATGCGGCTGCCGATCCGCTGGAGGCGGTGATCGTCAACACCGGCGGCGGCATGACCGGCGGCGACCGGTTTTCTGTCACACTCAATGTGGGTGAGGGTGCTAGTCTTGTTGCCGGCACCACCGCGGCCGAGAAGATCTATCGCACGACCGGCGCCGATGCCGAGGTCGATATCGCGCTCTCGGTGGCCGCCGGCGGACGGCTCTGCTGGCTGCCGCAGGAGACCATTTTGTTCGACCGCGCCCGGCTGGCGCGCCGCATCGATGTCGATCTTGCCCCGGATGCCGTGCTGGTAATGGCGGAGGCGGTGATATTCGGCCGCGCCGCCATGGGCGAAGAGATGGGCGAAGGTTTCTGGTCCGATCGTTGGCGCCTGCGCCGCGACGGTCGCCTCGTCTTCGCCGAGAACGCGCGGCTCGACGGTCTCATCGCGGAAAAGCTGGCGCAACCCGCGGTTACCGGCGGCGGTATCGCGCTTGCCACGGTCCTGGTCGCGCCCGGCGACGCGGCGACGCTTGCCGCCGTGCGCGCGCTCGAAGAGCAATTCACGGGTGAGGTCGGTATTTCCGCCTGGAACGGTGTTGCCGTGGCGCGACTATGCGCCCGCGACGGGCTCTCCCTCCGCCACGACCTGATCGCCTTGCTTGCCGCGCTTGGGATCGGCGTACCCCGGCTTTGGCTGCAATGATCTTGATCAAAACCTGCCGCCCATGATCCCGAGACAATGGCTGTCACTTTTCGGATAAGGTCATGGGCGAAAGGTACACAATGAGGCAACGATGATCCTGACGCCGCGCGAAAAAGACAAGCTGCTGGTCTCGGTCGCCGCCATGGTGGCGCATCGCCGGCTCGAACGCGGCGTCAAGCTCAATCATCCGGAAGCGGTGGCGCTGATTACCGATTTCATCATGGAAGGCGCGCGCGACGGCAAGACCGTCGCCGAATTGATGGAGGCCGGCGCCCATGTCATCGGCCGCGCTCAGGTCATGGACGGCATCGCCGATATGATCCCCGAAATCCAGGTGGAAGCGACCTTTCCTGACGGCTCCAAGCTCGTCACCGTGCACGACCCGATCCGATAACCGCCGCCTGCCGGGGCGAGGACCGTGAAAGAAGTTATGCTGTCATTCATCTTCGACGACGCTGCCGACCGCGCCCGTGGCAAGGCCATTGGCCTTTATGTCCTGCTGCTGGTCGGCAACTTGGCGGCTTGGGGTTGGGCGCTGACCGAGTTCCACGACCGGCCGGTTCTGCTTGGTCTGGCGTTTCTGGCCTACAGCTTCGGGCTGCGTCACGCCTTTGACGCCGACCACATCGCCGCCATCGACAACGTCACGCGCAAACTGATGCAGGACGGGCACCGCCCGATCGCCGCGGGCTTCTTTTTTTCGCTCGGCCATTCCACCGTTGTCGTCGCGCTCGCCGTCGTGATCGCCCTGACGACTTCCGCGCTGGAAGGTCAATTCGGCGTGTTGAAGGACATTGGCGGGCTGATCGGGACCTCGGTATCCTCGCTGTTCCTGTTTGTCATCGCCACCGCCAACATTCTTGTGCTGGTTCAGGTCTATAAGATGTTCCAGGCGGTCAAGAAGGGCGGCCGGGTGAGCGAGGAAGATGTCGACCTCATGCTGTCGCAGCGCGGTCTGCTTGGCCGCATCTTCCGCCCCGCCTTCCGGCTGATCGGGCGGAGCTGGCACATGTACCCGCTCGGCCTCTTGTTCGGGCTCGGCTTCGACACCGCGACTGAGGTCGGTCTGCTCGGAATTTCGGCGACGCAGGCCTCGCAGAGCCTGTCGATCTGGTCGATCCTGGTGTTTCCCGCCCTGTTCACCGCCGGTATGTCGCTGCTGGACACCACCGACAGCACTGTCATGGTGGGCGCCTATGGCTGGGCTTTCGTCAAGCCGATACGCAAACTCTATTACAATTTTACCGTGACGCTGATGTCGGTGGTGGCGGCGCTGGTCGTCGGTGGCATCGAGGCGCTCGGTCTGCTCGGCGGCAAGCTCGCTCTGCGGGGGCCGTTCTGGCGCTTCATCGGCACGTTGAGCGATAATCTCGGCCTGGTCGGTTATGGGATTGTCGGCTTTTTCGTCGCGAGCTGGATCGCATCCTTCCTCATCTACAAGGTCAAAGGCTACGACCGACTGGAGGCTTCCGTATGATCCCCGGCGAGATGTTCATCCAGGACGGTGAGATCGAGCTCAACAAGGGCCGCAAGGCCGTGACGCTCACCGTCTCCAATAGCGGCGACCGGCCGATCCAGGTCGGTTCGCACTATCACTTCTTCGAGACCAACCCGGCGCTCAAGTTCGAGCGCAAGAAGGCGCGCGGCATGCGGCTCGATATCGCCGCCGGCACGGCGGTGCGCTTCGAGCCCGGCCAGACCCGCGAGGTGACGCTGGTGGCGCTCGCGGGAAAGCGCACGGTCTACGGCTTCCGTCAGGCGGTGATGGGCAAGCTGTAATGGAAGCGGCGCCGAACGCGGCCCCCAAAAGCCATAACGGGCAGACCGTCGTCTGCCCGTTGCAAGCTCTCGGATCCTATCCGGCGCGGCCCGAAGGCGCGCGGGCCCGGATACTAGCTACTTGAGAGCCAGGGCCGGCAGACATGGACCACGAAATCCTGCAAGCAGAACCCCACGTCCCATGGCCGCTCCGGTCATGGCGGTTCATCCGTGTCCGGCGTAGCCAGAGATGGATGACCTGGGAACGAAGCCTATCCCGATCCGCCGGCGGCGCAAGCGCCTCGAAAGCCTGTGGATAATTCCGAGGAAGAAAAACGGCAGTCACATTTAGCGTTGACGGCGGCCGAAGGGGGACTTGAACGATGCCGATCAAAATCAGCCGCACGGCCTATGCCGACATGTTCGGACCCACCACCGGCGACCGCGTGCGGCTTGCCGACACCGATCTCATTATTGAGGTCGAGAAGGACTTCACCACCTACGGCGAGGAAGTGAAGTTCGGCGGCGGCAAGGTGATCCGCGACGGCATGGGGCAGTCGCAGATGACGCGCCGGCAAGGCGCGGTCGACACGGTCATCACCAATGCGCTGATCCTCGATCACTGGGGCATCGTCAAAGCCGACGTCGGCTTGAAGGACGGCCGCATCGCCGCGATCGGCAAGGCCGGCAATCCCGACGTGCAGCCCAACGTCAATATCGTCATCGGGCCGACAACCGAGATCATCGCCGGCGAAGGAAAAATTCTGACGGCCGGCGGCTTCGACGCCCACATCCATTTCATCTGCCCGCAGCAGGTGGACGAGGCGCTGATGAGCGGCGTCACCAGCATGCTCGGCGGCGGCACCGGCCCGGCGGCCGGCACCAACGCGACCACCTGCACGCCCGGCCCCTGGCATCTCGGCCGCATGATCCAGGCCGCCGATGCGTTCCCGGTCAATCTCGGTTTCTCGGGCAAAGGCAACGCGTCGCGACCCGCCGCGCTGGAAGAGCAGGTGAAGGCCGGCGCCTGCGCGCTCAAGCTGCACGAGGATTGGGGCACCACGCCGGCGGCGATCGACTGCTGTCTGTCGGTGGGTGATGCCATGGACGTGCAGGTGATGATCCACACCGACACGCTCAACGAGTCGGGGTTTGTCGAGGACACCATCAAGGCGTTCAAGGGCCGCACCATCCACGCTTTCCATACCGAAGGCGCCGGCGGCGGTCACGCGCCGGACATCATCAAGGTCGCCGGCTTGAAGAACGTGCTGCCGTCATCGACCAATCCGACCCGGCCGTTCACCCGCAACACCATCGACGAGCATCTCGACATGCTGATGGTGTGCCACCATCTCGATCCGTCGATCCCCGAGGATTTGGCGTTTGCCGAAAGCCGCATTCGCAAGGAAACCATCGCGGCGGAAGATATCCTGCACGACATCGGCGCGCTGTCGATGATCTCGTCCGACAGCCAGGCCATGGGCCGCGTCGGTGAGGTCATCATCCGTACTTGGCAGACGGCGGACAAGATGAAGAAGCAGCGTGGTTCGCTGCCGGAGGAAAAGGGCGACAACGATAATTTCCGCGTCAAGCGCTACGTCGCCAAATACACCATCAACCCTGCCATCGCCCACGGTATGTCGAAGCACATCGGCTCGATCGAAAAAGGCAAGCTCGCCGACCTGGTGCTGTGGTCGCCGGCCTTCTTCGGCGTGAAGCCGGAGATCATCATCAAGGGCGGCTCGATCGTGGCCGCGCAGATGGGCGATCCCAACGCCTCGATCCCGACGCCGCAGCCGGTGCATTACCGGCCGATGTTCGGTGCCTTCGGCAAGGCGCTGACGGCTTCCTCGCTGATGTTCGTGTCGAAGGCGGCGGTGCGCGGCAAATTGGGCGACAAGCTCGGCGTCGAGAAGGAATTGGTCGCGGTCGAGAACACCCGCAAGATCGGCAAGAAGAACATGATCCACAACTCGGCGACGCCCGAGATCGAGGTCGATCCGGAAACCTACGAGGTGCGCGCCGACGGCGACCTCCTGACCTGCGCGCCGGCCGAAGTGTTGCCGATGGCGCAGCGGTATTTCTTGTATTGAGGTGTCAGGGCCCCACCTGGCGCCAGGTCTCCGAGCCGCAGATCAGCCCGAAGCAGCCGTCGACTTCGAGCTTCCCGCCGCCGCGCGGCTTGAGCTTGCCGTCATAGCTATGGCCGTTGTGGGCATTGTAGATATCGCCGGTCCACTGGCCGTCCCGGTTCTGCGTCATGGCGAAGATGCGCAGGCCGACGATAGGATGGCTGCGCTTTTGCGGATCGGGGTTGTTGGCGTCGAGCGGCGGCTTGCCGGTCGTCGGGTCGATGGCGATCTTGGTCCAGACGATGGTGCCGCACAGCGCCGCGCCGCACCGGGCGATGCGAATGCGCGCGTCCTGTTTCGGGGTGAGCCAGGTGCCGATCAGTTCCGCGGCTTGGGCGCCCGCCGGCGCGACGCCGGACAGAAAGAGGATGAGCGCGGCCGTGGCGCTGAACGGTTGCATGAAATGAGACTCCCCCGCGGGCTGGAACGCCAAAAGCGGCGGGTGGGCTTTTGGAACGACCTTCATGGCATAATAACGGCGCGGTTGTCAGCCGGCGGCCGCGCGACGGCAATGCGGCGAATGGGGCACGCATGAAGCGGGTGTCCGATATCAGGCGGGCAGGCGACTGGGACGCAAGCGCTGCCGACGACCGCGTGGTGCTCGATGCCGACGGCCGCAATCGGCGCCGCATCGTGCTCACGGGCGAGAAGGGCACGCAATTCCTACTCGATTTTGCCAAGCCCGAAACGCTGCACGATGGCGACGGTCTCGAACTCGACGACGGCTCGATCGTGCTGGTCGCCGGTGCACCGGAACCGTTGATCGAGATCGCGGCCGGCAGTCCGCTCGATGGTGTGCGGCTCGCCTGGCATCTCGGCAACCGCCACACCGACGTGCAAATCGTCGGCGACAAGCTGCGCATCCGCCGCGACCACGTGCTCGAAGACATGCTGCGCGGTCTCGGTGCTACGCTCACACCGCTTGCCGCGCCCTTCGATCCGGAAGCGGGCGCGCCGCAGGAGCATGGGCACGGCCATGGCGGGTAGGAAATCATCGCAACGTGTTCAGGCTCTCCGCCGCTCGTCCCCGCGCAAGCGGGGACCCAAAGCTGAGAGCACTGCTGAGAGCACTAAGGCTGCAAGTACCAAAGAGCTGGATTCCTGCTTGCGCGGGAATGAGCGGAGTAGTGCGCCTCCTTCGCCCGCCCTCTACCGCCTGATGGCCTGGCTGTCGCCGGCCTATCCGGTCGGCGCCTTCTCCTATTCCAGCGGCATCGAGTGGGCGGTCGAGGCGGGCGACGTCAAGGACGCCGCGTCCTTATCGGCCTGGCTCGCTGTCATGTTGGCCGAAGGCGCCGGCTTCTGTGACGCGGTGCTGTTTGCGCAGGCCCATCGCGCCGTCACAGCGCGTGACGACAAGGTCTTGCATACGATCGCGGAGCTTGCCGCGGCGTTCGCGCCCACCAAGGAGCGTCATCTCGAAACCACCGCGCAGGGCAACGCCTTCGTCGAAGCAACGCGCGCCGCCTGGCCCTGCGCCGCGCTCGACCGGCTCAAAGAGATCTGGGCCGGGCCGGTCGCCTATCCGGTGGCGGTCGCGACCGCCGCCGCCGGGCATGGCATTGCGCTCGAAGCGGCGCTCGCCGCCTTCCTGCAGGCGCTCGCCGCCAACTGGGTCTCCGCCGGCGTGCGGCTCGTGCCGCTCGGCCAGACCGACGGCCAGCGCTTGCTGGCGGCGCTCGAAACTGCCGTGGCGCAAACCGCGCAGCGCGCGCTCGCCGCCGGCCTCGACGACATCGGCTCGGCCGCCTTCCGCGCCGATATCGCCTCCGCCCGCCACGAAACCGAGTACACGCGGCTGTTCCGGTCATGAGCCATTGCAAAACGCCGATAATGCTGATTACTGGCGCGCGAGAAGGACAGAACGATCATGAGCAGCTCGCACGGTCCCTTGCGTGTCGGCGTCGGCGGTCCGGTCGGCTCCGGCAAGACCGCGCTGATGGATGCGCTGTGCAAGAAGCTGCGCGAGCGCTTTGAGATCGCCGCCATCACCAACGACATCTACACCAAATGGGACGCCGACTATCTGGTGCGCTCCGGCGCGCTTGCGCCTGAGCGCATCGCCGGCGTTGAGACCGGCGGTTGCCCGCACACCGCCATCCGCGAGGATGCGTCCATCAATCTCGCTGCGGTTGCGGAGATGCGCGCCAAGTTTCCCGATCTCGACCTGGTGTTGATCGAGTCCGGCGGCGACAATCTGGCCGCGACCTTTTCCCCCGAGCTTGCCGACCTCACCATCTACGTCATCGACGTCGCCGCCGGCGACAAGATACCGTCCAAGGGCGGGCCCGGCATCACGCGCTCCGATCTTCTGGTCATCAACAAGATCGATCTCGCGCCGCATGTTGGCGCTTCGCTCGAGGTGATGGAGCGCGACGCCAGGAAGATGCGGGGCAATCGCCCCTTCGTCATGACTAATCTGCGCAACGGTCTAGGCGTCGACGAGATTGCGCGCTTCATCGAACAAAAAGGTGGACTTGGTGCATGAGTAAATTGTCCTCACGCGAGCGCTTGGAGGCCGCGCTCGGCCGTATCGACGATCCGAAAGGCGAGGGCGCGCGCGCCTGCCTGACCGTTTACCGCGAGGCGGCGCAATCCGCGGCTGAGGCCGCCGATGCGCGCGCCAAATCCGGCATTACGCTCGGGCCGCTCGACGGCGCCATCGTCTCGATCAAGGACCTGTTCGACGTTGCTGGCGAAGTCACCCGCGCCGGCTCGAAGGTCGTTGCCGAGGAAGGCAAGCCGGCGGCGGAAGACGCCCCGGTGGTGCGCCGCCTGCGCGCGGCGGGTGCGGTCATTGTCGCGAAAACCAACATGACCGAATTCGCTTTTTCCGGCATCGGCGCCAATCCGCATTTCGGCACGCCGGGCAATCCGGCCGACCGCAGGCGCGCGCCGGGCGGCTCGACCGCGGGCGGCGCGGTGGCGGTTGCCGACGACATGTGCGAGATCGCCATCGGCAGCGATACCGGCGGCTCCTGTCGCACACCGGCCGCGTTCTGCGGCATCGTCGGCTACAAGCCGAGCCGCCAGCGCATCCCGACCAAGGGCGCCTTTCCGCTTTCCTACACGCTCGATTCCATCGGCCCGATGGCGAAGAGCGTTGCCGCCTGCGCGGCGGCCGACGCGGTCATGGCTAAAGAGGCGCCGCGCTCTGTTGAAGCGGCGCCCTTGGCGAATTTGCGGGTCGGTGTTGCGCAGGGCATGCCACTGGAGAATCTCGATGCGGCGGTGAGCAAGAGCTTTTCCGCCGCGCTCGATCGTCTCGGCAAGGCGGGCGTTCGTCAGTCCGACGAGGCGCTTACGCTGATCGGCGGCATGATCGACGTGAACAAGCTCGGCGGCGGCATCGCGCCGTGTGAAGCCCTCGCGATCCACCGCGATCGGATTGATCGTCGTGGCGACGATCTCGATCAGAACGTGCGCTTGCGCATCGAGCGCGCGCGCAACACTTCCGCGGCCGACTATGTCGACATGCTGCAGAAACGCGCCGGACTGGTGCGCGCCATGGACGCGCGCCTCGCCGACATCGACGTGCTGGTCATGCCGACGGTGGCGATTGTCGCGCCGGTGCTCGCCGAGCTTGAGGATCCCGATGAGTTCGCCCGCCGCAACGCGATGGCGCTGCGCAACACGTCGACATGGAATTTCTTCGATTGCTGCGCCATCTCGCTGCCGCTGCCGCGCGATGGCGGCCAGAACACCGGACTGATGCTGGTCGCCCGCAACGGCCACGACCATCGTCTGTTCCGCATCGCCGCCGCGGTGGAGCGCATGCTCGCGGGGTGAGGGCGTCAGAACTCCCGCAGCGCCTCGATCAGCATCCGGTAGCGCTCGTCGCCGAGCCGCTGCACCAGGCCGGCTTCGTGCTCGGCCGACAGCGCCTTGGCCCGCGCCAGGACCCGCTGGCCGTCGCGCGTCAGGCGCAAGGCATGGCGGCGCCGGTCGGTGGCGGAGGATAGCCGTTGCGTCAGCCCGCGCTGTTCCAGGCGGTGCAGGAGCCGCACTAGGCGCGCGCGCTCGATGCCGAGCGTCGCGGCAAGCTCCGCCTGCGACAGCCCGCGATTGGCGTCGATCACCACCAGCACCGAGAATTGCGCCGGGCTGATATCCATGCTGGCCAGGCGGCTGATGAAATCCTGGAAGACCCACACCTGAATGCGGCGCACAAAATAGCCGAGCCGCTCTTCGAGCAGCCCGAGACCGATCGTCCGCTTCTCGCTGCGGCGCACACTCGGCGTCTTGCGCAGGGGCAGGGCCGGCCTTCTTGCGGCGTGCTTTGTTGCAGCCATAAATCGCCCCCTCCGGGATACCCCTAAAGGCGAACCATAATGCTTGTTGACCGGAATTGTTGTCCAGGTCAACAATGCGCCAACGCAGCGCCGCTGGGCGACAGGATTTTTCCGGCTTGAGATGAGCGGAAAAATTCCGGCATCATCCGGCGTAAAAGGTCTATACCTCGGTCGCACGAGCCGGGAAGATGGGAGGACTTCTTCATGAAACGTAAATCGACAGCTCACCTCACGCGCCGCGGCTTCAACGTCGGCCTTGGCGCCGCCGGTATCGTTGCCGGCACCGCGCCCTTCAACATCGTGCGGGCCGCCAGCGCGCCGCTCAAAGTCGGCGTGCTGCTGCCGCGCTCCGGCTATCAGGCCGGCATCGGCCAGGACTGCTGGCGCGGCGTCGAGATCGCCAACGGCGTTCTCAAGGATCTCGGCCTGCCCGAACTTCACGTCATGAGCGGCGACACCGAAACCAAGGTGGACGTGGCCCGTTCGCGCGCCGAGCAGTTGATCGGCGAGGGCGCCCAGCTTCTCGTCGGCGCCTTCGACTCCGGTCAGACCACCGCCATCGCCCAGGTCGCCGAGCAGAAGGGCATTCCACTCGTCATCAACATCGCCGCGGCGCCGCCGATCACCGAGCAGGGCTACAAGTTCGTCTTCCGCAACTTCCCGACTGGGCCCATGATCCTGCGCGACGCCTTCCTCAACGAGAAGGAAGTGTTCAAGCTCGCCGGCCACACGCCGAAGACGGCGGTGATGCTGCACGTCAACGACACCTACGGCACCGCGATCCTGAAGGGCACGAACGCGATGTTCCCGAAGTTCGACATGCCCTACAAGATCGTGGAGAAGATCGCCTACGATCCGGCTGCGCGCGACCTCTCGGTCGAAGTCGCCAAGGCCAAGGCCACCGGCGCCGACGCGCTCTATGCGGTGAGCCGCCTCAACGACGCCATCCTGATCACCCGCGAACTGGTGAAGCAGCGCTGGACGCCCGAGTGCATACTGAGCATCGGACCGGGCTGGTACGAGGATCAGTACATCAAGACGCTGGGCAAGCTGTCCGACGGCCCGATCAGCTTGGTGCCGTGGTACGATCCGAACAAGAAGGTGACCAAGATGCTGCTGGCGGCGCTCGCCAAGAAGTATCCCGGCATCGGCCTCAACACCAACCACGTCTATACCTTCGAGGCGCTGCTCACGGCGTCGGACGCCTACAAGCGCGCCGGCTCGTCCGACCCGAAGGCGCTGGCCGAGGCCATCCGCAAGACCCACATCACCGACAACGTCAGCCCCGGCCCCGGCATCATGTTCAACGCCAAGGGCCAGAACGACAAGCTGAAGTGTTCCGCGATCCAGAATCGCAACGGCTCCACGGTGACCTTGGCCCCGCAAGAGGCCGCCAACGCCAAGGTCGAATGGCCGCTTAAGCCCTACGACAAGCGCGGCTGACGCGGCGCTTCTCTTTCCGTCATTGCCGGGCCGCCGCGTGGCGGCGTGACCCGGCAATCCATCTGGCCAATACAGATGGATGCGCGGGTCAAGCCCGCGCATGACGGCTGAGGGGAAGCCCGGCGTTCGCCAATCTGGGACCTGCGTCTTTGCCGCTTTCGATCTATCTTAACGTCGCCATTGGCGGCATCCTGACCGGGCTTGTCTACGGCCTGATGGCGCTCGGCCTGTCGGTGATCTTCGGCGTGGTGCGCGTGGTCAACTTCGCCCACGGCGAGATGATGACGGTCGCGATGTACATCGCCATCGCGCTGTTTTCTGCCTTCCATCTCGATCCGCTGGTGATGCTGGTGCCGATCGCGGCGGCCATGTTCGGCTTCGGCTATCTCCTGCAGAAGAGCCTGATCAATCCGTTCATCACCCGGCCCGAACACAGCCAGTTCCTACTGCTGGTCGGCGTCGGGCTGATCATCGCCAACGTGCTGCTGATCCTGTTCGGGCCGGACTCGCAGAACGTGCAGGTCAGCTACGCCTTCGACAGCTACCAGATCGGCTCGGTCATCATCGACGCCACCAAGCTCTATGCCGCCATCGGCGCCATCGTGGTGGCGACCGCGCTGTTCATCTTCTTTCAGTACACGCGCCTCGGCACCGCCATCCGCGCCTGCGCCGACAATTACACCGGCGCGCTGGTAGTCGGTCTCGACGTCAAGCATCTCTACGCGCTGACCTTCGGCCTCGGCCTCGCCTGCGTCGGCGCCGCCGGCACCATGCTGCTGCTGATATTCGACGTCACGCCCGCGGTCGGGCCGGCCTATACGCTGCTGGCCTTCGTCATCGTCATCACAGGGGGCCTGGGCTCGATGCCGGGCGCGCTATTCGGCGGCATCCTGATCGGGTTGACCGAAGCCATGGCCGGGCTGCTGTTCAACCCGTCTGCCAAGAGCATGTTCTCCTTCGCCATCCTGGTGCTGGTGCTGCTGTTCAGGCCGCAGGGGATCATGGGCAAGAGGGCGGCATGATCGCGCGGCTCATCGACGGCATGCCGCGCCGCACGCTGGTGCTGCTCGCCCTGTTACTGCTCCTTGGCCTCACGGCGCCGCTCTATGCCGGTGACTATTTGCTGACCGTGCTGGTGGTCATCTTGTACTTCGCCTATGTCGGCCAAGCCTGGAATATCATGATGGGTTTCGCGGGCCAGCTCTCGCTTGGCCACGCGCTTTATGTGGGCCTCGGCGCCTACACGGCGGCGGCGCTCTACGTGCATTTCGGCATCGGTCCCTGGATCGGCCTCTTTGCGGCGGTGCCGATCGCGGCGATCGCCGGTGCCTGCATCGGCTTCCTGGCCTTCCGCTTCAGGGTCGGCGGCGTCTATTTCGCCATCCTCACCATAGCTTTCGCCGAATTCGCCCGCGTCGGCTTCGACCACTTGAGCTGGACCGGGGCGTCGGCTGGATTGTTCTTGCCGGTCAAGCAATACACCCACAACAATCTCTGGCTCCTGCGCGGCCGCCCAGTGATGTTCTACTATGTGCTGCTGGTCGCCACCGTCGCGGCCTTCGTCGGTTGCCGGCTTCTGCTGCAAAGCCGCGTCGGCTATTTCTGGCTGGCCATCCGCGAGGACGAGGACGCCGCCCGCGCGCTCGGTATCAACACCTTCCGCTACAAGATGGTGGCGGTAGTGATCTCGGCCGCCATGACGGCGTTCGCCGGCGTCATTTTCGCCTTCTATTACAATAATTTGTTCCCCGAGCAGGTCTTCCACATCAGCCAGTCGGTCGAGATCATCCTGGCGCCGATCGTCGGCGGCGTCGGCACCCTGTTCGGGCCGATCCTCGGCGCCTTTGTGCTGACCGGCCTCGCCGAGACGCTGACCCGCATTCTCGCCGCCATCGGGGTCGATTTGCCCGGCGCCAAACAGGTCTTCTACGGCATCTGTCTTCTGCTGGTGATCGTCGCGCTGCCGGATGGCATCTGGCCGTGGCTCTGCCGGCGTTTCAAACTGATGGGGAAAGCGAAATGAGCGCGCTCCTCAGGGTCGACGGAATCAGCAAGCGCTTCCGCGGCCTGGTCGCCGTCGACCGCGTCAGCTTCGAGGTGCCGGAGGGTGCGATCTTCGCGGTCATCGGGCCGAATGGCGCCGGCAAGACCACTTTGTTCAACATGATCGCGGGGATGTTTCGGCCCGACGGCGGCGCGATTGCCTTTGCCGGCGAACGCATCGACGGCCTTGCGCCCGATCGCATCTGTCGGCGCGGCATCGGCCGCACGTTCCAGATCGTGCGCCCGTTTCCCGCGCTCACCGTCGAAGACAATGTCATCGTCGGCGCCCTGCTGCATCGGCCGCACGCGGGCGATGCCCGCATCCATGCCCAAGAAGTCCTGCGCCGGCTCGACCTTTACGACAAGCGCGGCCAGCGCGCCTCCGCGCTCACGCTGCCCGACCGCAAGCGGCTGGAAGTGGCGCGCGCGCTCGCCACCGATCCCAAGCTGTTGCTGCTCGACGAGGTGATGGCGGGCCTGCGCCCCACCGAGACCGACCGCATGGTGGCGATCCTGCAGGAGCTCAATCGCGAGACCGGCCTGACCATCCTGCTGATCGAGCACGTCATGCGCGCGGTGATGGCGCTCGCCGCGCGCATCCTGGTGCTGCACCACGGCGCGTCGATCGCCGAAGGGCCGCCGGCGGAAGTCGTGCGCGATCCGGCGGTCATCCACTCCTATCTCGGTGCGGAGGACGTCGCATGATCCCGCAAAGTGGGAACCGGTTTTCGGATAAGATCATGCGCCAGGATAAAGCCTGATGCTGCGCATCGAGAACCTCGACGTCTTCTACGGCGATGCCCAGGCGCTCGACGGTGTCAGCCTCGACATCGACAGGGCGCCATCGTCGCCATCGTCGGGGCCAATGGCGCCGGCAAGACCTCGCTGATCCGCACCGTCGCCGGCATGCACAAGCCTGCGCGCGGGCGTATCCTCTATCGCGGGCAGGACATCGCCGGCTGGCCGAGCCACAAGGTCTGCGATCTTGGCATCGGCCAGGTCGCCGAGGGCCGTCAGGTGTTTCCGGGTCTGTCGGTCGGCGAAAACCTCAACATGGGCGCCATGCTGCCGCGCGCGCGGGCCGCGCGCCAGCGCAACCTCGATCGCATCTATGAGTTGTTTCCCGTGCTGGCCGAGCGCCGCAATCAGGCAGCCGGCACTCTGTCCGGCGGCGAGCAGCAGATGCTCGCCATCGGCCGTTGTCTGATGGGGCAGCCGGAATTGGTGATGTTCGACGAGCCGTCCTTGGGGCTCGCGCCGGCCATCGTGCAGACCGTGCTGAAGACCGTGCGCGACTTGAACCGTGACGGGCTCACTTGCGTGCTGGTGGAGCAGAACGTGGCGGTCTCGCTCAAGCTCGCGAGCCACGCCTATGTGCTGGAGAACGGCCGCGTCACGCTTGCCGGTTCAGGCGAGGCGCTGCTCGGCGACGACCGCGTGCGGCAGGCTTATCTCGGGCTGTAGGCCAGTGCCCCGAGTCAGCGACTTTTGATTCTCGTGCGGCTTCGGATTTGAAGTCCGTTTACCGACTTGCGGCAAGTGATGTCACGGACTTCAAATCCGCCGCACCAGGGCGGCGCGTCCGCCGCCGCAGCAGGAAATCGAGCGCCGCGACCCGCAGGCTGAGCGGGGAATTGGGAAAACTGGCGCGCAAGAGCTTGAGCGCCTCGGCGTCGGTGGCCGGGGCAAACTGCATCACGCGCGCCGCCATGCGCTCCGCATCGGCCGCCGGTGGCGGGGAAAGTCGTTCAATCTCAACAGCTTGGGCCATTGGCGCAGTTCCGTGCGGTCGCAAAACCGCGAATGTAAGGGCCCCGGCCATCGCAGTCTGCGATGGCCCCGTTAGCGAACCGTTAACGGAACCGGCCGGCGTTGGTTCCGTGGTACCGCCCCGGGCTCGGGCCGGCCTATTTCAGCGGCGGCCCGATGGTCACGCTCAGCGTGCCGACGCCCTCGATCGCGCAGTCGAGCTTATCGCCGGCGACGGTGGCGGCGACGCCCGAGGGCGTGCCGGTCATGATGATGTCACCCGCGACCAGCTCCACCATCTCCGACAGGTTGGAGATGATTTCCGGCACGTTCCAGATGAGCTGGTTGAGATCGCCATCCTGGCGGATCTGGCCATTGCACTTGAGCGTGATCTTGCCCTTGGTCGGGTGACCGGTCTCGCTCGCCGGCTTGATGGCGCCGCAGGGCGCCGAATAATCGAACGCCTTGCCGATCTCCCACGGCCGCTTCAGGTCGCGCGAGGCGATTTGCAGGTCGCGGCGGGTGAGATCGATGCCGACGCAATAGCCGTAGATGCAGTCGTTGGCCTTGGCCACCGGGATGTTGCGGCCGCCGCTCTTGAGCGCGACCACCAGCTCGACCTCGTGATGCATGTCCTTGGTCAGCGACGGGTAGGGCAGGGTGGCGCCGTCCGGCACGACGGCGTCGGCGGGCTTGGCGAAATAGAACGGCGGCAGCCGCTCGTCCTGGCCCATCTCGCGGATGTGCTCGATGTAGTTGCGGCCGACGCACCAGATGCGGCGCACCGGAAAGGTCTTGTCCGTGCCGGCGACGGCGATGGTCGCTTGCGGCGGCGGCGGAATAACGTACTGACTGTCGGTGGCCATGATCGATTTGCCGTATGATTAGGTTGTGTTGACGGGAAAACCCGAAATACGGGACCGCATCCGGGTGAAAGACGGCCTTGGAGGTATCAGGTGGGCCGCGCCGCCGTCAACGGGGCCAAGTTTGAGGCCAATTTCGGCAAAGCAGGGCACCGTATGGCGCTTGGAGCCGGTTTTGTGAAGCGCAGCGCAAGGGTGCTGCGGCGGTGCTGGTCCGCTGAGGCTTCGAAACAGCCCGCCTGTTCGTGCTCGGCCGCCTCTTCGGGTGACTTTGAGACGACCGGAATGTTCGGGCGGCGGCCGATCACTTCTTTACCTGACGACCACCGTCCCATGCATGCCGGATTCGCTTGGGACCACGGTTGCGTCGGTTGACCTAGGTCAAAGTGGCCGGCCCCGCTTCGCGCAATGCTGCTCATGTTCCAGGAATGTTTCGCTGGATTTAGCGAATGGCCTTCAAATAGCATAACTTGCATGCAACGTTTGGGCATCTGGCTGATTGCGATCGCCGTCGTTTTCAACGGAGCGGCTCCGTTTGCTCCCGCGATGGAGCAGGCCGCGATCGTGCAAGGCCATGATCACGCGGTCGGCAATCACGCGGCGGGCGCGGCCGATCATGGTGCTTTTGCCGCTTCGACCGACCATGGTCGACAGCACGACCACGCTCATAACAAGTGCTGCATGCTGTGCAACATCGCTAGCGTGCTTCCCGGCGTTACCGCTGTTCCCATGACGTTTTCGTATGCGACCGTGTCTTTTCGCATGGCGCGGCATAATCTCGTCGGCCATCTTGTGGCCCTCGATCCCGATATCCCCAAGTCCCTCGTCTGAACCGACCGCATCGCCCGCGCGATGCGAATGACTGCGCGCGTTCGCACATTCGAACGGCGTAGTCGCATCCATTCAAGTTCGACAACGACGATGACTTCATCGCGCTCGATCGACGACGACGGCGCGAGACTTGAGGAGAACCACAATGCGTAAGATTCTTTTGCTTGCGATCGCTGCGGCGACGTTAGGCGCCAGCATTCCGTCACAGGCGCAGCCGTACTACGGCCCCGGCATGATGGGGCCGGGCTATGGCGGTGGATACATGATGGGCCCAGGCTACGGCGGTGGCTACATGATGGGCCCCGGTTATGGCGGTGGCTACGGCCCCGGCATGATGTACGGCTACGGCCCGAGCGGTCGCGGCTATCGCGGCGGCCAAGCCTACCGCGGCAAGCGGCTGTGCTGGCATCAGACCGGCGCCGACCAAGACAGCGGCTACTACGCGCCCTGCCGCAACTAGCGGCCGGCATCGATCCGATCATGCGCCGCGTCGGCGCTCACGCAACATCTGAAAAGCGAAATCTAGGAGACACGCTATGCGTAAACTTCGTTACGGCATTCTTGCCGCCGGCCTCGTGCTCATTGCTGCCGGCTCGGCTCAGGCCCAGCCCTATTACGGTCCGGGCATGATGGGCGGCTATGGCCCGGGCTACGGCATGATGGGCGGTTACGGTCCCGGTTGGGGCATGGGCCCCGGCATGGGCTATGGCGGCGGTTACGGCCCGATGATGCAGGGCTATGGCTATGGCCCCGGCATGATGGGCCCCGGCTATGGCGGCGGCTACTACGGCAACCAGGGCGATCTCAACCTGACCACCGAGCGGGTGAAGAGTTACCTGGAGCAGATGATCCGCAATCCGAATCTGAAGGTCGGTGACGTGAAGGAAAAGGACGCCGACACCATCGTCGCGGACATCGTCACCAAGGACAAGGACGCACTCGTGCAGCGTCTCGAGTTCAATCGTCATAACGGCTTCGTGCAGCCGGAGCAGTGACGATGGGATACGGATACGGCTACGGGCCGCAGTGGGGCATGATGGGCGGATTCGGAGGCTTCGGCATGATCATCTGGATCGTCGTCCTGATCGCCATCGTGGCGTTTGTCGTCTGGCTGGTGCGCTCGCCGGCATCGTCCGGAATGCACCATCTGTCGCCACCGCGATCGTCCGGCCTCGACGTGCTGGAGGAACGTTACGCCCGCGGTGACATCAACCGGGACGAATATCTGCAAAAGAAGAAAGACATCGGCGGCTGACCGCCGGGTGTGACGTTTACGCAGCGCCGGCCCAATGAGGCGGGCCGGCGCTGCTTTCACCAACGATTTCGATCTCGACGTGGAATTGCCCAATGCTCAGCGGTGTCATGCTGCTGTGGTTCCTGCTCACGGCTGCTGCCGTCATTTTCGTCGCCATCGATATCCGCTCGACGCCGGAATCGCCGGTGCTGAAATGGGGCTTCGTCCTGCTGACGGCTTACGCCGGGCCGCTCGGTGCTTTCCTTTACGTCTTCGGCTGCCGCGAGCCGCTGCCGGGCTTGCACGAGCAATACGTCGCGGCGCGCTGGCGGCAGGTGCTGGGTTCGACCATGCACTGCGTTGCGGGCGACGGGATCGGCATCCTGGCTGGCGCGGCGATCGGTTCCGTGCTGACGCTGCCACAATTCGCCGATATCGCTCTCGAATACGCGCTCGGCTTCGGTTTCGGCTGGACGATCTTTCAGGCGCTGTTCATGCGTGACATGGCCGGCGGCTCCTACCGGCTGTCGCTGACGAGCACCTTGGTGCCCGAGTTCCTGTCAATGAATTTCCTGATGGCCGGTATGCTGCCGGTTGCCGCGCTCGGCCGCATGCTGCTCGGATTTCGTCCAAGCCCATCGACGCTGGAATTCTGGTTCATCATGAGCATGGCACTCTCGGTCGGCTTCGTGGCCGCCTTTCCGATGAACTGGTGGCTCGTGGCCAAGGGCCTCAAACATGGCATGATGACGGTATGGCCGCGCGGTTCCGTGCAAGCAGTTCCCAAGGCCATGCTGCACGGCCACGACGCTGGTCACGGATTGCGGCCATCATCGGCCGAGATTGCCGGCGTGGCGGCCGTGTCGGTCGTGGTATTCACGCTGGCGATCTGGCTCGCGCTGACGCTGTCAAAAAATCTGTGATTCTTGGCGCCGCGAGCGCGCAAGGCGCTGCCGGCCGCTTAGCGGCAAATCTCGTACATGCGGGCTTCGCTACGACGACGCCACCGGCGCGATCGGCGCGTCGGTCTCCTGCTCCTGCAACTGCAGGCGGTAGAACGAGGAATAGCGGCCGTTGCTGCGCAGCAACTCGTCGTGGCGGCCGGATTCGACGACCCGCCCATTGTCGACCACGTAGATGCGGTCGGCATGCGCGATGGTGTGCAGCCGGTGCGCGATGGCGAGCGTGGTGCGGCCCCGGAACAGGTGCTGCATCGCGTCGCGTACCTGCAACTCCGACTCCGAGTCGAGCGCGGCGGTGGCTTCGTCGAGCAGGATGATCGGCGCGTTCTTGATCAGCGCGCGCGCGATGGCAATGCGCTGACGCTGGCCGCCGGACAGTTGCAGCCCGTGCTCACCGACCGGCGCATCGTAACCGCGCGGGAACGACATGATGAACTCGTGCGCATAAGCCGCCTTGGCCGCGGCCACGATCTCGTCTTCGCTGGCGTTCGGCTTGCCGAAGGCGATGTTCTCGCGAATGGTGCCGCGAAACAGAAATACATCCTGCCCGACGTAAGCGACGTGTTGACGCAGCGAGCGGCGCGAGACCTGACCGATGTCCTGTTTGTCGATGACGATCTTGCCGCGCTCGGGATCGTAGAAACGCAGAATGAGATTGAATACGGTCGACTTGCCGCCGCCCGACGGCCCGACCAGCGCGGTGAGCTTGCCGGGCTCCGCCACGAACGACATGGCGCGCAGTACGGATTCGTCGCCGCGATAGCCGAAATCGACGTTCTCGAATTCGATCCGCGGGTTCTCGATCTCCAGTTCCGGAGCGCCGGCGTCGCTCGCCTCGGTCGGCGGGTTGTCCAGCACCTCGAACAGGACGCGCACGCCGACCAGGGCGCGGCTGAGTTCCAGATTCAGGCGCGCCAGCCGCTTGGCCGGCTCGTAGGCGAGCAGGAAGGCGGTGATGAAGGAGAAGAACTGCCCCGGCGTGGCGCCGGCATCGATCACCCGGTAGCCGCCATAGGTAATGGCAATGGCGATGGCGCAGCCGCCCAACGTTTCCATCAAGGGGCTCGCGCGGTTCGACACGCGCGCCATCTTGTTGGCCTCGTTTTCGACCGTCGCGACGTGACGGTCGAAGCGCTCGCGCATGACGTCTTCCAGCGTGAAGGCCTTGACGATGCGGATGCCCTGCAATGTCTCCTGCAGGGTTTCGAGGATGCGTTCGTTGCCGTGATATTGGTTGCGCCCGATGGTGTAAATGCGGCGGATCAGCTTGCGCAGCACGAGGAACGCCGGCGGCGCCACCACGAAGCTGAAGAACGACATCAGCGGGTCCTGCACCACCATGACTATCACCAGGCCGACCAGCGAGAAGAAGTCGCGTCCGACCGATGTGATCAGCAGGTTGATCACCTGGGTGGCGGCGGCCGCGCCGGCCGAAAGGCGGGCGATGAATTCGGTCGAATGCCGTTCGGAGAAGAAGCCGAGCCCCTCGTGCAGCAGCTTGGTAAAGAGCGCGCGCTGATTGTCGGCGATGATGCGGTTGCCGATGCGCGACATCATCACGCTCTGGCCGTAGGTCGCGATGCCCTTGGTGGAAAACAGCACGACGGTCAAGGCGCCCAGTATGATGATGCCGGACAGGCTGCGATTGATGTAGGCCTCGTTGATGACCTTGCCGATGAGATAGGCGCTGAGTGCCGTGCAGGCGGCGGCGATCGCCATCAAGGCAAACGCGATGACGTATTTTTTCCAATGCACCAGGCCCTGTTCGAAGAACAGGCGACGGATCATGGCCACGGCCCCGTAGCGCGGGTCGTCAGCCGCCGAATGGATGGGGTCCGTCATTAACCCTCGAAAACACTGAAGCGCCGATGTTTTAGGCGGTTCCCGACCGCCAAACGGCTTGCTGCGCTTCCTTGCCCGTATCGGGGGGATTTTTCAAGTTGGAAAGGCGGCGGAACGCCGGCCTTCGGGTCTTACTCGGCCGCGCCCAGGCTGCGGCTCATCAGGTGGTGTTCCCAGGCATAGGCATGGCTGACGACGGTATCGAGATCGTCGAATTGCGGCCGCCAATCCAGCGTCGCGTGGATACGGCCGACATCGGCCACCAGGGAGACCGGATCGCCGGGACGGCGCCCGGTGACCTCGACGCGGAAGTCGTGCCCGCTGACGCGCCTGACCGCGGCCAGCACCTCGAGCACCGAAGCACCATGGCCGTAGCCGCAATTGAAGGTCGCGCTTTCGCCGCCGTGCCGCAGATAGGCGAGCGCCGCAGAATGCGCCCGCACCAGATCGCTGACATGGATATAGTCGCGGATGCAGGTGCCGTCCGGGGTCGGATAATCGGTCCCGTAGATGTCGAGCTTGTCACGGCGGCCGAGGGCGGCTTCGCAGGCGACCTTGATGAGGTGGGTGGCGCCGGCGGTCGATTGCCCGGTGCGCATCTGCGGATCGGCGCCGGCGACGTTGAAATAGCGCAGCGCGACAAAGCGCAGATCGTGCGCCCGCGACGTGTCGTGCAGCATGATCTCCGACATCAGTTTAGAACTGCCGTAAGGCGAGATCGGCTCGGTGGGCGCGTCCTCGCGCACCGGCACGTGTTCGGGATTGCCATAGACCGCCGCGGTGGAGGAAAAGATGACGTGCTGCACGCCGCGGGCGACCGCCGCCTGCAGCAGCAGGCAGGTGTTCATCGTGTTGTTGCGGTAATATCCGAGCGGATCGCGCACCGATTCCGGCACCACGATGGAAGCGGCAAAATGCACGATGGCGTCGACGTGGTGGCGATCGATCAGCTCCTCGACCAGCTCGCGGTCGCCGGTGCTGCCGACCACCAGCGGCACGCTGGAGGGGATCAGAAAGCGAAAACCTGTGGACAGATTGTCGAGCACGACGACGCTCTCGCCGGCATCCACCAGCCCGTGCACCATATGACTGCCGATGTAGCCGGCCCCGCCGGTCACCAGAATTGTCATGCGCCCTCCTTGTTCTTGCATAACGCTCTACCGTGTGGCTGTGAATGGGCGATTATTGCGTATGGACATGCCGCTTTGCTTTTCGTGGCATGATTAACAGCGCGTATACGAGTACGGCACTGCCGATATGGCCGAAATATTGTTCATCAAGACGTCGTCGCTGGGGGATGTGATTCACCACATGCCGGCGCTGACCGAGGCGCGCGCGCACCTGCCCGAGGCCCGCTTCACCTGGCTGGTCGAGGAAGCCTATGCGCCACTGGTGCGCCTGCATCCGGCCGTCGACGCGGTGATCCCCGTGGCCTGGCGTCGTTGGCGCCGATCTCTCTACGCGCCCCACACGCTCGGTGAAATTACTACCGGCATGCGCGCCATTCGTGCCGGCCGCTACGACGCGATCGTGGACTGCCAGGGCCTGGTCCGCACCGCCGCGATGGCGCGGCTCGCGCGCGGGACGCGGCACGGCTACGACCGCGCGAGCATCCGCGAGCCGTTGGCCGCGGCCTTCTATGACGTGCGCCATAGCGTCAGCCGCTCATTGCATGCGGTCATCCGCAATCGCGTGCTCACCGGCCTGGCACTCGGCTACGCGCCGCAAGGGGCGCCCGACTTCGGCATCGACCGCGCCCGCCTTGCGGCGCCGAATGGGCGTTATGCGGTGCTGCTGCATTCGACCGCGCGGCCGGAGAAGGAATGGCCGGCCGAGAACTGGATTGCGCTTGGTCACGCCCTGGCAGCGCGCGGGCTGGGGCTGGTCTTGCCTTGGGGCACTGCCGCCGAACATGTGCGCAGCGACGCCATCGCAGCGGCGCTCCCGCAGGCGCGCGTGCCTGATCGGCGCCCGCTCGACGCGGTGGCCGGCCTCATCGCCGGCGCCGAATTGGTGGTGGGGGTCGATACCGGGCTCATGCATCTTGCCGCCGCGCTCGGCGTGCCACTGGTCGCGATCTTCGCCGGCAGCCAGCCGGTGCTGACCGGCCCGGTGGGCAGCGGACCGATCGCGGTGCTCGGCACGCATGGCGCGGCGCCCGAAGCCGGCGAAGTCATCGAAGCCGCGATCAAGATGCTGGGCTGATCAGGCCGCGCCGGCGCGCAAGAAATCGTGGACGTGGATGATGCCGACCGGCTTGTCGCTCTCGACGGCGAACAGCGCGGTCACTTTCTGCGAATTGAGCAGTTCGAGCGTTTCGCTGATGAGCTGATCGGGCCGCACCGTCTTTGGCCCGCGCGTCATCACGGTGTCGACGCCGGCATCGAGCAGATCGGGCCGCATATTCCGGCGCAGGTCGCCGTCGGTGATGATGCCGACCAGTTGCCCGCGCGAATCGACGATACCGACGCAGCCGAAGCCCTTGGTGGTCATCTCGATGATGGCATCCGACATGCGGGTGCCGAGCGGAGCCAGCGGGACCGCGGCGCCGGTATGCATGAGGTCACGCACCAACTTGAGCTGCGCGCCCAGCCTGCCGCCGGGATGCAGCAGGCCGAAATCGACCGCGGTGAAACCGCGGCTCTCCAAGAGCGCGATCGCGAGCGCGTCGCCGAGCGCGAGCTGCATCAGCGACGAGGTGGTCGGTGCCAGATTGTGCGGGCAAGCTTCGCGCGCCTGCGGCAGCACCAGCACCACGTCGGCGGTCTTGGCCAGCGTCGAGTCCGGATTGGCCGTCATCGCGATCAGACCGATCTGAAAGCGGCGCGAGTAATCGGTGATGTTCTTCAGCTCGACCGTTTCGCCCGACCACGACAACGCGATAATGACGTCGTTATTGGCGATCATGCCGAGATCGCCGTGGCTGGCTTCGCCCGGATGCACGGAGAACGCCGGCGTGCCGGTGGAGGCGAGGGTCGAGGCGATCTTGCGCGCCACATGGCCGGACTTGCCCATGCCGGTGACGATCACCCGGCCTTCCGCGGCACGGATGCGCTCGACCGCCGCCACGAAGCTCGCGCCCAGGCCGTCGCGTAGCGCCACCGACAGCGCACCGATGCCGCCGGCTTCCGCTTCGAGCGTACGCAGGGCCGACTCGATCGCGGATTGCGCGCGCTCGCTGACCGCGTCGGTGGGGCGGGGCATGGCCATGGAATTGGAACTTCCTTCGGAAAATCGGAGCTTTGATAGCATGAAATGGGGTCTCGGTCAGGTTTGCGGGAGTGAGCGGGTCAGACGCCCTGTTTGGCCCGCGCGAGCACCTCGCGCACGGTCTTCAGGACAGTGTCCACCGAAACATCGGCGGTGCGGCGGTGGCTGACGGCGTCGTTGCCGATGAGGCGGGCGCGCTCGCGCGCGGCCTCGTCGCCAGGCGGCTCGAGGATGGCGGCTACGGGGTTGAGCGGCTTCCAGTGCCACGGGCTGGTCGGCCCGAAGATGGCGATGGTCGGGGTGCCGAGGGCTGCGGCGACGTGCATCAGGCCGGAATCGTTGGTGACCGAGGCGTCGGCTGCCGCCAGCGCCAGGATCGCGTTGCGCAGGTCGTTGCTGGTGAGATCGCGCACCCGGGCGCCGCCGGCCGCGACGATCTCGCGGGCGATTGCGCCCTCACTCGGGCCGCCCAGCACCCAGACCGAAATGCCTTCCTGCGCCAGGGCGCGCGCCAGCGCCGCGTAGTGGTCCGGCGGCCAGGCCTTGCCGGCGCCGACCGCGCCCGGTGACAGGGTGACGATCGGCCGGCCTTCGGCGGCGAGACCACGAGCTTGGCGCCAGCGGGCGAGGTCCTCGAGCGGGACCTTCAGCTCGGGCTTGGGCCATTCGGCGGGCAGCGCGGCGCCCTTGGGCAAGGCAAGCGCCCCCATCTGGTCGATCATGCGGGGCAGGGCGCGCTCGCCGTGCCGCATATCGTTGATGAGCCCGACGCGAAGCTCGCCCAAAAAGCCGGTACGCACCGGAATTCCGGCGAAAAAAGGCGCGAGCGCCGCCTTCCATTTGCGCGACATGACCAGCGCCTGGCCATAACGGTCCAGCCGAAGCTTGGCGACGAGCTCGCGCTGGCGGGCGACGCCGAGCCGGCGGCGCGGCAGGTCAGCCACGATCGCCTGCCGCACGCCGGGCATGTAGTCGGCCAGCGGCGCACACAGGGTGCTGCTGACCATGTCAACCGGCCGTTCGGGATCCTGCGCCCGCAAGAGCGCCACCACCGAATGGCAGCGGACAAAATCGCCGATCCAGACATAGGGGACGATCAGGACAGGCCGGGGCGTTCGCGTTGAATCCTGGTTCATGAGTTCCGCGTCATTTGCCCCGATTTCCCGGATTTTGGCCGGGCAGGGCAGGCGTTAGCTCGCGGGGGCTGTGCCTGTCCAGCCGCAAATTTTACCGTTTCCTGAGCCAATTGCGGCGCATTGGGGCGCAACATTGCACCGGTCGCCGGACTGGGGCAAAGGATGGCCCGGTTAGCCCGTCGGCGGTAAGGGGCAGGGATGTTTTTGGTCACCGGCGGGGCCGGGTTCATCGGGTCGAACGTGGTGGCGAGCCTCAACCAGGCCGGTCACACCGACATCGCTGTCAACGACCTGCTCGGCGACGGCGCCAAATGGCGCAATCTTGCCAAGCACCGGGTCGCCGATTTCGTCCCGCCCGCCGACCTCACGGCTTGGCTCGCCGGCCGCAAGCTCGAAGCCGTCATCCACATGGGGGCCATTTCCGACACCACCGTCACCGACGGCGACCTGGTGATGGAGAATAACTTCCGGCTGTCGCTCCACCTGCTCGACTGGTGCACGACGACCGGCACCCCGTTCATCTACGCTTCGTCGGCTGCCACCTATGGCGATGGCGACCAGGGCTTCGTCGACGACTGGTCGCCGGAGGCGCTGGCCAGGCTCAGGCCGATGAACCTCTACGGCTGGAGCAAGCACCTGTTCGACCAGGTCGTGGTCGACCGCCACGTGAAAAAGCAAAAACTGCCGCCGCGCTGGGCCGGCCTGAAGTTCTTCAACGTCTATGGGCCCAACGAATATCACAAGGGCGCGATGGCCAGCGTCTTGTCCAAGGTGTTTGCCGGCGCCAAGGCCGGCCAGCCGGTGCGGCTGTTCAAGTCGCACAAGGAAGGTATCGCCGACGGCGATCAGCGTCGCGACTTCATCTATGTCGACGACGCCGTTGCCGTGGTCCGCTGGTTTCTGGCTGCTTCGGCGGCGAACGGCATCTTCAATGTCGGCACCGGCGAGGCGGAAAGTTTCCGCGACATGATTGGTGCCATGTTCAAGGCCATGGGTCGCGCGCCGAACATCGAATACATCGACATGCCGGAGTCGATCCGCGGCCAGTATCAGTATTTCACGCAGAGCAGCATCGAGAATCTGCGCGGCGCCGGCTATAACGCCGGCTTCACTCCGCTGGAGACGGCGGTCGCACGCTATGTCACCGGCTATCTCGATTGCGCCGACCGGTATAGATGAGCCAATGCCGCGCCTGTTGCACAAGGGGCCCTCCGCTCGTCCCCGCGAAAGCGGGGACCCAGGGCGACAAACGATGAGGCTTGCGCATGCTGCGTTGGATTCCCGCTTGCGCGGGAATGAGTGGAGTTCGCGGCAACGCCAACGGAATAAGCTCTAGATGTTCGACTTCGATAAGCATCTCACCGATCTTCTCGGGCAGACCATTCTCTGCATCGGCGACCTGATGCTTGACGAGTTCGTCTATGGCGAGGTGTCGCGCATCTCGCCGGAAGCGCCGGCGCCGGTGCTGGCGGTTCGACGCAGCGAAACGATGATCGGCGGCGCCGGCAATGTCGCGCGCAACCTGGTCTCGCTCGGCACGCGCTGCATCTTCATCGGCGTGGTCGGCGAGGATGACGCCGGTCGCGCGCTGAGCGAAGCATTCGATGAAAGCCCGTTGATCGAATCGCGCCTGGTGGTCGATCCGGCGCGTCAGACGACCCGCAAGGTCCGCTTCGTCTCCGAACATTTCTCGACGCATCTGCTGCGCGCCGACTGGGAGATGGCAGGGCCCATCGATCGCGACAGCGAGGATGTGTTGATCGGCCATGTGATCGACGCCTTGCCGCGCGTCGGCGCGGTGGTGCTATCGGACTATGCCAAGGGGGCGCTGACGCCGCGCGTCATTCGCGCCGTCATCGATGCGGCCAACGAAATCGGCAAGCCGGTGGTGGTCGATCCGAAGGGCCGCGATTACAGCGTCTATCGCGGCGCCACCCTGATCACGCCCAATCGTCAGGAACTCGCCGACGCCACCCATCGCGCGGCGCGCAGCGACGACGAAATCGCCGACGCCGCTGCCGAACTCGGTGCCAGCCTCGATGCCGAGGCGGTGCTGGTGACCCGCAGCGAAGACGGCATGACGCTGGTCGCCAAGGAAGGGCCCGTGCACGTATCGGCCTATCCGGTGCGCGTGCGTGACGTCTCCGGCGCCGGCGATACCGTGGTGGCGGTGCTCTCCGCCATGCTGGCGCTCGGCGCCGACTTTGAATCGGCCATGCGCGCGGCCAATGCCGCCGCTGCCGTGGTGGTGGGTAAGCGCGGCACCGCGACGCTGTCGATTGCCGAATTGCGTTCGCGCATTCTGCCGGCGGCCTCGCTCGCACCGGAAGAGAAGATCGTGTTCGACTGGGCGCTGCTCGACGAGCATCTCGCCGAATGGCGGCGGCAGGGCCTGCGTATCGGCTTCACCAATGGCTGCTTCGATCTGCTGCATCCGGGCCATGTGCGGCTGCTGGCGACCGCCCGCGCCGCCTGCGACCGGCTGGTGGTCGGACTGAATGGGGATGCCTCGGTGACCCGCCTCAAGGGGCCGGGCCGGCCGGTGCAGCCCGTCGGCGCGCGCGCCGAAGTGCTCGCCGCCCTGGAAGCAGTCGATCTGGTCGTGGTGTTTGACCAAGATACGCCGGCCGAGCTGATCGCGCGTGTCGAGCCGACGGTGCTGGTCAAAGGCGGCGATTATCGGCGCGAGGACGTGGTCGGCGGCGACCTGGTCGAGTCCTTGGGCGGGGAGGTTATCCTGGTCGATCTCGTCCCCGGCCATTCGACCAGCGACCTGGTCGAGCGCGCCTATTCGAACAAAAACTCCTAGATGCCGGCCTGTGTGCCCCGGCCAGGACCGACGGCCGCCAAGTTCGTCAATGGGAGTCCAGGATGCCGCGGCTGAGCTCGATCACGATCACCGGCAACGAAGCCGAGAACATCGCCGACTGCATCGACAGCCTGAGCTTCTGTGATGAACGCGTGGTGGTCGACGGCGGCAGCAAGGACGACACCGTCTCGATCGCGGAACGGCATGGCGCGACGGTCTACCACCACCCCTGGACCGACCACGGCACGCAGAAGAACATCGCTCTGTCGCATGCGACTGGCGACTGGGTGCTGCTGCTCGACGCGGACGAGCGGGTGCCACCGGCACTCGCGGCCGAGATCATGAAGGCGATCGACGAAGGTGCGGCCGACGGTTTCGAAGTTCCGCGGCTGTCGTCGTTCTGCGGGCGGTGGATGCACCACTCCGGCTGGTACCCGGACTATGTGTTGCGGTTGTTTCGTCGCGAAAAGGGCCGATTTTCGGATCACCTCGTGCATACGCGGGTGATCTGTGACGGGTCGGTCAGGCGGCTGAGGACGCCCCTGACGCATATCGCCATTCGCCGGCTGCCGGATTCGGTGGCGAAGATGAACGGCTATTCGACGGAAGGTGCCCGCGAGCTGCTGGCGGAAGGCCGCAAGGTCAGCTTCTTCGCGGGGATCAGCCACGGGATATGGGCCTTTGTGCGTTGCTATTTGCTGCGGCTTGGCTTTCTCGACGGTCGCGAAGGTTTCTTACTGGCGGTCGCCAATGCAGAAGGAACCTATTACAAATACATGAAAGCGTGGATGGCGTGTCGCAAGTGACGCCTCATCAAGGTGGCAACAGGATCCGATGTCCGGCCTGATCTCGATCATCGTGACGACCTACAACCGCGAGGATGCGCTTGACGCGGTGCTGCGCTCGCTTGCGCAACAGACCGACCCGAGTTTCGAGGTGATCGTGGCCGACGACGGTTCGCGCACGGACACGGCGGCGGTGATCGACGGCTGGAAAAGGAAGTTCGGCCGTCGTCTCGAACATGTCTGGCACGAGGACCGGGGCTTCCGCGCCGCTGAAATCCGCAATCGGGCGATCCTGGCCGCGCGTGGCGACTATTGCGTTTTTATTGACGGCGACTGCATCGTTCGGCGCGAATTCGTCGCCGCCCACCGTGGCTTGGCCGAGCCGGGGTGGTTCGTGACAGGAAGTCGTGTGCTGTTGTCGCGCGCGCTGACCGCAAAAGTCTTGCGGGAAAAGCAGACGCCTGAGACATGGACCTTTATGCGCTGGGTCGTCGAGCGCCGGCGCGGCGGCGTCAACCGACTGTTGTCGCTGCTGCTGCTGCCGCTCGGTCCGCTGCGCTACTCGCGGTGGCGGTCGTGGACGGCGGTGCGCACGTGCAATCTCGCGGTCGCGCGGTCCGATCTCGAACGCATCGACGGTTTTGACGCCGATTACAACGGTTGGGGTGCGGAGGATACCGATCTGGTGGTGCGCCTGTTGCATGCCGGTGTGCGGCGCAAGCTCGGCAATTTCGCGGTTGGCGTGCTGCACCTTTGGCACCCGCAAGCGGACCGCCGTTGGTTGTGGAGCAACGAGCGCAGGGTCTTCGAGACGATGGCGGCCAAACGCATTCGGGCCACCCACGGCATGTCCACGCTGCAGACGACGGTCTCGGCTGAAATCGGCCCGGCATCGAAACCCGAGCAGGTCGACGCGCTAACGACGCGGTCTCAGGCTGCCTCGCCGTGAAACTCCGGCACGGCATCGCGCAGGACATCATAGATCGTGGAGCGCTCGTTCTGGGCGAGACCTCTCTCGAGCCTGGTGCGCCAGGCGCGGATGGCCGTCAGTGACGGCTCCATCGGCCGGGCAGCGACGATGCCGGGAATGCCGATTTCCGCGGTCTCCTCTTCGCGCGCGAACAGAATCTCCTGTAGCCGCTCGCCCCGGCGCATGCCGGTAAAGGTGATTTCGATGTCGCGACCGGGCTCAAGTCCGCTCAGCCGAATGATACGTTCGGCGAGATCGACGATTTTGACCGGCTGTCCCATGTTGAGGACGTAGATCGATGCGCCGTTGCGTTCCGTGCCGAGCGCGTGGCTGGCCGCAGTGACCACCAGGTCGCAGGCTTCCCGGATGGTCATGAAGTAGCGAACCATATCGGGATGGGTGACGGTAATCGGGCCGCCAGCCTCGATCTGCCTCTTGAATTTCGGCACCACCGAACCGTTCGAAGCCAGCACGTTGCCGAAGCGCACGGATATCAGGCGCATGGCGCTCTGGCTCTCTGCGCGGCGGGCGAATTCGCTGTCGAGCGCCTGACAATACATCTCCGCCAGCCGCTTGGTGGCGCCGAGCATGGAAACCGGCTCGATCGCCTTGTCGGTCGAGATCATCACCATGGCGGCGGCACCGGAGGCTGCCGCCGCGTCCGCGACATTCATCGAGCCGAAGACGTTGGTCTTGATGGCTTCGTCCCAATCCACCTCGAGCAGCGGAACGTGCTTGAGGGCGGCGGCGTGGAACACCATGTCGGGCTTGAACTCGGTGATCAGGCTCATGGTGCGCTCGCGGTCGCGCACGTCGGCGATGCGCCCGGAAATGTCGGCCTTGGGCTGTTTGCCGGCAAGCGCTTCAAGCACCGCGTGCAGCGCGGGCTCCGAATTCTCGATGACCAGCAGGCGGGAGGCGCCATAGGCCACGATGCGGTCGCAGATCTCCGATCCGATCGAGCCGCCGCCGCCGGTGACCACGACCGCTTTGCCACTGACGAAACTCTCCAGACGCTGATAGTCGATCCTCACGCTCGGCCGCAGCAGCAGATCCTCCACCGCTACCGGCGCGAGCTGCATCGCCGGGCCCGGTGAATCGAGCGACGGCAATTGGTTCACGTTCAACCCGAGCTTGCGCGCGCGCACCAGGATCGACTCCGGCCGCGCATCGGGCGACAAGGCCGACGGTGCCATCACCAGGCGAGCGAGCCGGGTGCCGCGCTCGGCGAGGGCGCCGACCACTTTTTCGAGATCCTCGATATCGCCGAGCACGGGCACGCTGCGGATCGACTGCCCCCGATCGGCGGCCGACGGCGACAGCACGCCAACCGTCCATATCTTCTTGACCGCGCCGCTTTCGATCGCGCGCAGCAAGACTTCCACATCCGCGGCGCGGCCAAGCACCAGCGTCGGCGTGGCATCGGCGACCTTGGCGCGCTGGATCATGCGCGTGTAATGGAAGTAGCGATAGGCGACCCGCGAGCCGCCCAGGAAAAACATCTGCAAGAACCAGTAGAGCAGGATGGTGATCTTGCCGAAGAAGAATTGCCCGTACACGTTGGGCGCGACCAGGACATAATCGACCGCGAGCAACGAGACTGCCAGCACCGTACTGGCGCGGAAGATGTTGTAGAGGTCCGGCAGCGAGGTGAAGCGCCATTTGTTCCGGTGCATGCCGAAGGCGAAGTAGACGACCGCGGCGTAGGCCAGGAACAGGGGCAGGAAGACGAGGGCGGGGATTTTGCTCGCGAGCTGCGGGTCCTCGAACCGCATGACAAAGGTAAGGATGATCGCCGCGGCGGTGGCCACGACGTCATGCAGAATGATCAAGATTTGGCGCGACGTCAGCTTCGGCAAGCGCATAGAATTCCCAGGCCCGACAAAGGGCTATAATAGATTATCCGTCACGGTTGGCCAGTGTCGCGGAGCCTCAAGCCACGCCACGAGCCTGTCTCGGCGAGGGATAGAGATTTCCGGCGGAGCGGCAACCCGCGCCGTCCGCCAGACTGTTACGTCGGCCGGCGCGCCGCGTTGTTAGATTCCGGCGTGAGACGTTTGGCGGGCCGGGCAACATGGGCTAAAGCGTGTCGTGGGGGCATTGGTTATCACTTCCCGTGCAGTGAGGACGTGCATGGTTCGTTTCATTTCTCTCATTGTGGCCAGTTTCATTGATCAAGGTGCCCTTGCCTCGGTGCCCTTTGTCCGGCCCCGCCGGCCCGGCCCGGAATCCGGTGTGGTGGCCGGAGGGACGCCGGTAGGGCCGAATTACGGTACCGGGTGGCGAATGCGAGGCTCGCGGAAGCCGTGCCGTCCGGGCTGCTTGCCGGAAGGTGGCCGCCTTTCGGGAATGGCGGCCTCGGCGCCGTCGAGACGAGGCGTGACCGCTTGGCGGCCGTCTTCGTCACTGCCGCGGGTTGATTGATGGCTGTGGCTACCGTTACAGGTTTGTTCGAACAGAGACGGCTTGCCGCCAACGCCGATGGCGTGGTGGTGGCCGTAGCCGTGTCGCTGCCCTGGTCCACGTCGGCAACCAGCATTCTGCTGGTGATTTGGCTGGTCGCCCTTATTCCGACGCTGCAACTGGCCGACCTTCGGCGCGAACTTTCGACCGCCGCCGGGGGCCTGCCTGTGCTGCTCTTCTTGCTCGGCGCGCTTGGGATGGCGTGGGCCGACGTGTCGCTGATGGACCGGCTGGGCGGGCTGGATGGATTTATCAAATTGTTGATCATCCCGCTGCTGATGGTTCAGTTCCGTCGTTCCGACAAGGGCCGCCTCGTATTCATCGGATTTCTGCTTTCGTGCGTCACGCTGTTGATCGCGTCCAGTATTGTCGGCGGCGCACCGGTCAAAAATTATATCGCACAGAGTGACGAGTTCACGGTGTGCGCCGCCATCCTGATCGGACTCGCCGTTGAAAAGGCGCGGACGCAGAATTGGCCGCAGGCGGCCGCAATGTTCGTTTTGTCCTGTGCCTTTCTTGCCAATATCTTCTTTCTGACGACCAGCCGAACGACGCTGGTCGTCCTGTCGGCATTGGTAATCGCATACGGTGTTGGGCAACTCGGCTGGAAGGGGCTGTTCGCCGGCGCGGCGGCTTGGCTTGTCTTGGCCGGCCTCCTATGGACCGCGTCGCCGTATGTCCGTGGGCGCGTGGTCAGTATCTATTCTCAGACCGAGCAGTATGAGGCCAGAAATGCAAAGACATCTGCCGGGCTGAGGATTGATTTCTGGACAAAGTCGGTTCGCTTCATTGAAGCCGCTCCGTTGCTTGGTCGCGGAACTGGTTCGATTCCTCAATTGTTCGAACGCGCGGCAGCCGGCAGCTCCGGTGCACAAGGAACCGTTTCGGCCAATCCACACAATCAGACACTGACGATTGCCATCCAGGTCGGCCTGATTGGCGCGGTGATTCTCTGGGCGATGTGGATTTCCCAGTTGGCGCTGTTTAGCGGCCCGGGGCTGATCGCGTGGGCCGGCCTTGTCTTTGTGGTGCAAAATGTCGTTGGCTCGCTGTTCAATTCTTTCATATCCGATTTCACGGAAGGATGGCTGTATGCACTGGGGGTCGGGATTGCTGCGGGGATGATCCGCCGGCGTGCCGAGGCGAAAGTTGCCATGAAAGCGGGTGACGCTTAGCCGGCGTGCGCGCCGCTTTCAAAGCGATAGAGCAGCCAGGCGACCAGGCCGCAGCCCGCAAACAGGGCTGTCAGGCTTGCAGCGAGCGACGATATGAGGACCGTCAGGAGGGCGAGGACGACCAGCGCAAGGTTGACTGCGAAAACATGCGCAACAATTTGGAGCGTGCTGAATTTGCCGTCGACGGCGCGCTGATAAAAATGATCCCGATGAGCGTGCCATGGGACTTTGCCGCTCACTATCCGCCGCAAGAGTGTCACGGTCGCGTCGGTGATGAAATACAGCGGCAACAAGAGCGCCGCCGCCAGATGGCCATTCGCCGCCAGCACGAGAAGCAGCCAACCTGTCAGTAGCCCGACCGGGAGACTGCCGACGTCGCCGAGAAAAATCTTGGCGACTGGTCGGTTGAAGGGCGCGAAACCGACCATGGCACCGGCAAGCGCTAGGGCGATGAGGACACAGTATTGCGGAAGCGCACCCGCCATGCCGAGCAAGACCAGGCCGGTCGCAACGGGAACGATCTCCGCGACCATCATCCAGTCGATGCCGTCCATGAAATTGACGAGATTGACGAACCACAGCCCGGCGACCAGCAGCAGCACGCGTTCGAGACCAAAAGGCAGAAACGAGAGCACCCGCAGGTCAGCCGGCAACATGGCGACGACGAAACCGATCGCGAGCGCCTGCAAGGCGAGGCGTAGCGCGGCTGGTGTGGTGTGAATATCGTCCCAGGCGCCGACGGCTGTCAGGAATACGGTCGCAACGAACAGGGGCCACACAGCCGTTGCCGTGCTGCCGATAAGCAGCGCGCTGCCCGAGACAGCAAGCGTCGCGGCAATTACGGCAATGCCGCCGCCTTGCGGCGTGGGCACCCGATGCGACGAGCGCGCGTTGGGCTGGGCCAGCGCGTAATGTTTGAGCAGGTCTTGCAGTCGCCAAACCAAAACCGCGCAGATCGTGGCCGAGCCGACAAGCACAGCAATCGCGGTCGCCACTCCAATCATTGCGGGATCGGCCTTTTCAGAAGGGGACGCATTTCAACACCGCGTCCCAAGGTCTTTCGAAGCTCTGGCCGCCGTGATCGTGCCATTTATCTGTCGATTGTGCCAAGTCCGGACGGCAGGGTGCCGCGGCTTGTGGGCTTTCGCGCCGTGATTTCGCGGGAACAATGGTGTCACTGACTGGCCCGTCAAGCCTGCGGTACTCACCATGCGCATGCATTCGCTGGCGCTTTATTGCAAGTCTGGCCGGCGGCCGGACGAATATTGACCTAACTTGGCCTTTCAGTTAAGGCGTTACGCCTTCGAGAGTTTTTGCCATCTAGGAGCTGGCCGTTGTCGGCATCGGTCGAAATCGCGCAGACGATTCAGGACTACGAGCGGTGGTCGACGCTTGGATGGGCAGACATCAAGTTTCGTTATCGGCGCACGGTCATCGGACCATTTTGGCTGGTCCTGAGCACGGGCGTCACGGTCCTGGCGATTGGCGTTCTTTACGCGGGCCTGTTTCATACGCGCACAACGGACTACATTCCTTTCCTCGCCTGCGGCATGATCATCTGGGCCTTCGTGAGTACGACGATTAACGAAGGCTGCAATGTCTTCATCACGGCGGCGCCGATCATCAAGTCGTCCTCGATTCCGCTCAGCGTGCATATATTTCGCATGTTGTGGCGCAATCTGGTGGTGTTTTTCCACGGTTTCCTCGTCATCGCCGTGGCCTGGGCGTACTACCAATGGGCGCTTAACCCATCGATTTTACTCTCCGTTCTCGGGTTGGTGGTCCTTTGCGTGTTTCTATTCGGGTTTACGCTGATATTCAGCGTGATCTGCACGCGATTTCGCGACATGCCGCAGATCGTCACCTCGCTGCTGCAATTAATATTCTTTCTGACGCCGATCATTTGGCAGCCGTCGGAAAAGTTGCGAGGGTCCGCGATCGTGCTGCTGAATCCATTTTACAGCCTCGTCGAAGTCGTGCGCGCGCCGCTGCTCGGTCAGCCTGTCGGCGCGATCGAATGGACGATTGCGGTTAGCGCCGCGGTAATCGTGACGATTTTCGGCTTGCTGATGTATGGGCGATACCGCCGCGTCCTTGCCTATTGGCTATAGCTTGATGGAACGGCCTCGACCTTGATCAATTAGGATGTCTCTGCAATGGCCAAGATCGAGCTGAAGAACGTCGGCGTCGAGTTCGTTCTCTATGAAAGCTCCGCGCGTTCGCTCAAAAGGACGGCGTTCCGCACCGCCGTCGGCGGCTTCATTTCCAGCGCGGCGAAAGGGTCGCGGGCGGCCGTTCGCGCTTTGCAGGACCTTTCGCTGACGCTCAACGACGGCGACCGGCTTGGATTGGTGGGTCCCAACGGCGCGGGCAAGACAACGTTGCTGCGCGTGCTCGCCGGAATTTACTATCCCACCTCCGGCTCCATCGCCATCGAGGGGCAGAGTGTTCCCTTGCTCGACATCGGGCTGGGCGTCGACACCGAGGCCACGGGCTACGAGAACATCGTTCTTCGCGGCCTGTTGATGGGGCTTGACCGCAAGAGCATTCAAAAACGGGTTACGGAGATTTCGGATTTCTCGGGGCTCGGCGAGTTTCTGCATTTGCCTGTGCGCACCTATTCAAGCGGCATGGTCCTGCGCCTTTTGTTTTCGATTGCGACGACGGTCAACTCCGACATCTTGTTGATGGACGAGTGGATTGCCGCGGGCGACGCCGACTTCATCGAACGCGCGAATGACAGGCTGCACGGGGTCGTGGCCCGCTCCAAGATCCTTGTGTTTGCTTCGCACAATCCCGTCTATCTGAAGGCGATCTGTAACAAGGCGGTCCTCCTGGAAGGCGGCCGTATCGTTGCGCAGGGAAGTGTTGACGAGGTGATTGAGCACTACCAGTCCGATCGCCAGGCTGACGCGCACATCTCGGCCGAAGACGAAGGTGTGCAGAGTGCGCCGGTTGAAGAATCGGAGGCCGTCGGCGAAGCGCAGGCCGCAACCGAAGGCGAGCACCTGGAGACACGTCGGTCTGATCCTGTTGCGTGAGCCGGAGGGCGCTTATTCTCTGCCGATCGGAGACGCCTCATGCGGGCAGGCTCGTTCCGGCCGCACTTTGGGTCAGCGCAGGTCAACTTGATGGCGGGAAGCTTTCTTCATCGGCATGTGTGGCAGCGGGTGCCGCGTGGCCTGCGCCGGCGTGCATTATTTGAAATAACGCGGCGTTTCGCGCCGACGATCGATCCGGACGCGCGCCCGCAAGAGCCGATTATCGTTGCAGGCGTCCTGCGCTCGGCCACCGGGCTCGGCCAGTCGGCCCGGTTGTGTTACGCGGCGTTGCGTGCAAGCGGAAAGCGTGTGTTCGCCGTCGACCTGACCAAAGGCTTACGGCAACCGGAAGAGCTTTCCGGCTTCGAGTTCGAAGACGGACGGCATTTGACGGGGGCGGGGACCCTTCTGCTCCACGTCAACAGTCCGCTGGTGGCCATGGCTCTCTCCCTGCTGGGGCAGCCATTGGTCAAGCAGAAACGGGTGATCGGCTATTGGGCGTGGGAATTGCCGGGCGTGCCGCGCGACTGGCAATATGGACGGTCGCACGTGCACGATATCTGGGTGCCGAGCCGGTTTACCGCGGCCGCGCTGCAGAGCCTTGGCAAGCCGATCAGAGTCGTGCCCCATGCGGTCGCCGCGGGATTCACGGCCCTTCCGCGAGAACCGGCGGACAGGGGCGGACCTGTCGTGCTCCTGCAATTCGACATGACGTCGAGTTTCGCCCGCAAGAATCCGTTGGCAGCCATCACCGCGTTCAAGCGGGCGTACGGTACCGATGGCGACGCGCGCCTGTTGGTGAAAGCGCGGGACAGTGAGGCCTTTCCGCACGGTCACCGATTGCTGCATCAGGCTTTGTCGGGGATGTCGAACGCAGAGTTGATCGGGCGGACCTTGAGCAAGGACGAACAGGATCGGCTTTATGCGCGCGCCGATGCCATTATTTCGCTGCACCGTTCCGAAGGGTTCGGGTTGACGGTGGCACAAGGCATGCTCGCTGGATTGCCGGTGGTGGCCACCGATTGGTCGGGCACGACCGACTTTCTCGACGCGGAAACCGGGCTGCCGGTCGCCTACGATCTCGTTCCCGCGCGCGATCCGCAACGAGAATACGATTATCCGGAATGGAATTGGGCCGAAGCGCGCGTTGACGACGCCGCGGAGAAACTGGCGGCTTTGCGCGATCCGGCCTTGCGCGCGCGTATCGGCAGTGCGGCCCGGGCAAGGGCAAGCGAGTTGTTCTCGGCGGCGGCTTACGCGCGCACCGTGGATGAGATACTGAACGAGCGGGCAGGGGACCGGGACGACGACCGGGCCAATTCCGCGGCCCCACCGAGCGTGAGCGCGCCGCTCGCCTGAGGTGGGCTTTCGTCTTTTCGCGCAACAAAAATGCCACGCCGATCGACTCCCTTTCGGAATTCGACCGGCGTGGTCTCCAACTTCTACTTTTGGCGCGGCCGATCAGACAGAATATCGGCCGTGCATCGGAGGCGCGGCTTACTCGACCACAGCCCAGGCGGTGTCGATGGTTCCGATAACGGTCTGGGTCGTGGGGGTGGTGCCGTTCATCTGCCAGAGGGCGACATTGCCGTCGCTCTTGCGCCAGAGGATGTCGGCCTTGCCGTCGCCGTCGTAGTCGCCGGTCGAGGCGACCTGCCATGTCGTATCGACTGTCCCGAGAGCGACCTGGGCCTTCGGCGTCGTGCCGTTCATCTCCCAAATGGCCAAGCCGCCGTCGGTCTTGCGCCAAAGGACGTCGGCCTTGCTGTCGCCGTCGAAGTCGGCGACACCGACCACCTGCCAGGCGGTATCGACGGTTCCGAGCGCGACCTGACTTGCCGGCGTCGGGCCGTTCATCAGCCACATGGCCAGGGTACCGTCGCTTTTGCGCCACAGGATGTCGGCCTTGCCGTCGCCGTCGAAGTCGCCGATGCCGACGATCTGCCAGGCGGTGCCAACCGCCCCGAGCGAGACCTGGGTGGTCGGTGTCGTGCCGTTCATCAGCCACATCGCCAACGTGCCGTCGCTCTTGCGCCAGAGGATGTCGGCCTTGCCGTCGCCGTCGAAATCGCCGGTTCCGGCGATCTGCCAGGCGGTGTCGACCGCTCCGATGCCGACCTGGGCCTTCGGCGTGGCACCGTTCATCAGCCACATGGCCAAAGTACCGTCGTTCTTGCGCCACAACATGTCGGCCTTGCCGTCGGCGTCGAAGTCGCCGGTCGCCTGAACGAGGCTGGAGGTGCCGGCGATCTGCCAAGAGGTATCGACCGTGGCGATGACGGTCTGGGTTGCCGGCGATGTGCCATGCATGAGCCACATCGCAGCCGAGCCGTTGCTGTTGTGCCAGAGGATGTCGCTGCGGTGGTCGGCATTGAAGTCATGCGGCGACGTGACCAGCGACACGCCGGTGGTGGGGTCGAGGTAAAGCGGCGCATTGTCGCCGGCGGACGCGAAGTTGAACAGATCGCTGATCGAACCGGTTGACGCGTCGAACGAGCCGCCGCCCAGCCGCTGTCCGCTCAGCCAGTTGTCCTCGATGAAGCGCGTCACCGAGGCGAGCGAAATACGTCCGTGCCCGACGTAATTCGGCTTGGCCCACGGCGAAACCACCAGGAAGGGCAGGCGGGTGCCGGGACCACAGCGGCCGTTCACGGGCGAGTTGTTGACGCCGTTGGCCGGCGTGCCAGAGCCGCAGCTGCCCGCTCCGCTAAGTTGGTCGGCGGTGGCATCGAATGACGAACTCGTCACCGTGGCGAAGGCGTGATCGTACCAGCCGTCGGAATCGTCCCAGGTGATGATCACCGCGGTGCTGCTCCAGTCGGGCTGCTGCTGCAGGAAGTTGATGAGCTTGACCGTCCCCGCCTGCTCGTCGAGCGGATCCGAATAGCCGGCGTGGCCATCCTGATAAGCGGGCATCTTGATGAAGGAAACGGAGGGAAAGTTACCGGCACTCACCGCGCTGTAGAAATCCTGCAGGTCGTAATTGTGATTGGCCGGCTCCGGCGTGCTTCCATCCTGTTCAAGACTGTAGCCAATGGCCGCGAGCGAGCTCGGGCGCGCATGCGTCGGATTTGCCGTCGAGGTGTAGTACTGGAACCAAGCATGGTGCGCGATATAGTCGGTGACAGTGCTTCCGACGGTCGCGGAATACGTGCTGCGCGCGCAACCGGTGGTGCTGTTGGAATTGGTCAGGGACAGATCAAAGCCGCCCATGAACGAGCCCCAGGTGACGCCGCCGGTGTTGAGCAGGTCGCCGATGTTCTTGCCCGTCATGAGAGCTTGATTGCTCGCGCTTGAGCAGGTGTCGTGGGCCGGGTCGACGTCGTTGATCATCGTATAGCCGCCCACGCCATCGTTCACGTAGTAGTAGTTCGCGTTCGAAGCGACGATACTCATGCCGTTGGTCTGGCCTGAAATGAGGTTCAGGGCGCCCGGCGTCGACGGGCCATAAGTGTCGGCAAAGGCGTTGTCGCTCATCGCGAAATGCTGGGCGTAGTTCCACATGGCGGCGACCGTGTTGCCGTCGAAATAGCCCATCACCAGCCCTTTGGTGCCGAAGGCGCCGGAGCCGCCCGGCGTACCCTTGCCGGTATATTTCGGAAACAGGTCGTTCGCGCCGCCGTCATAGGCCTGCTGTTCGGCGGTGTAGGCGTGGTTCTGATCGGCCGTAGCCGCCTGCGTGCGATCGAGCCGGAAGGGATTTGTCGCGTCTGCACCGTTGGCCGGGTTGGTGAAATTCGGATTGTTGGTCAAGAGATTCGCGCTGACCAGATTGTCGACCGTAGGCGTACCGGCTTTGGCCGTGAAAGCCGGCTCGTTCGGCGGGTTGGTCGCCGTGGGATAGGTGGCAAAGTAATGATCGAAGGAGACGTTCTCGTTGAAGATGACGACTAGGTGCTTGATGGGCGTGGCCGTCGGCGCCGCATTCGCTGAACTCTTACCGGATGTACTGGCTGGTTCGACGGCCCCCTTTTTCGTCACACCGAAACTTGGGACGCTCGAGGCCAGCATAATCGCAGTCATGGACACTGACGCGATAATGAGCCGAGACGTTTTCATCTGCCTCTTCCTCTAGTTTGCATGCCCCCTGGCGCCACGTGCCCGTCTGTCTCTGCAATGGTGACGAAAAGCGCCGTCTCTTTCGCGCGCTCCGCGAGGGGAGAGCGAAAAATGACGACGAATTCATCGCGCATTTGATTGCAGTTGAGGCGGCCGAATCGACCGCCGTCCGGAAGGACACTTGGCTCCTCCCGACACAATGCCACCGTCTTGTTACGTTTGTTTGACGGGGTGACAGACTATGTTAGCGGTCGGGGGCATAAAGTTTCGGCGCGACCGGTTGACCCGATCGCGCCGATTTTAGCGCCGCTCTGGTCGAGGCGAACTACTCGACCACGCTCCAACTGGTGTCGACGGTCCCGATGACGGTTTGGGTCGCGGGGGTGGTGCCGTTCATCTGCCACATCGCCATGGTGCCATCGCTCTTGCGCCAGAGAATGTCGCCGTTGCCATCACCGTCGTAGTCCCCGGTCGAGACGACCTGCCAAGTGGTGTCGACGGTGCCGATCGCGGCCTGGGTCGCCGGCGTGATGCCGTTCATCAGCCACATCGCCATGGTGCCGTCGCTCTTGCGCCAGAGAATGTCCGCCTTGCCGTTGCCGTCGAAGTCGGAGACGCCGACCACCTGCCAGGCGGTATCGACGGTCCCGATCGCGGCCTGGGTCGCCGGCGTGGCGCCGTTCATCAGCCACATCGCCAGGGTGCCATCGCTCTTGCGCCAGAGGATGTCGGCCATGCCGTCGCCGTCGAAGTCGCCGATGCCGACGACCTGCCAAGTGGTGTCGATGGTTCCTATCACGGTCTGGGTGGACGGCGTGGTGCCGTTCATCAGCCACATCGCCACGGTGCCATCGCTCTTGCGCCAGAGGATGTCGGCCTTGCCGTCGCCGTCGAAGTCGCCGACGCCGGCAATCTGCCAGGTGGTGTCGATGGTCCCGATAACGGTCTGGGTGGACGGCGTGGTGCCGTTCATCAGCCACATCGCCACGGTGCCGTCACTCTTACGCCAAAGTAGGTCGGCCTTGCCGTCGGCGTTGAAGTCGCCGGTCGACTGAACGAGGCTGGAGGTGCCGGCGATCTGCCAGGCGGTATCGACGGTGCCGATGACGTTCTGGGTCGTCGGCGTCGCGCCGTTCATGAGCCACACGGCGGCGGAGCCGTCGGTCTTGTGCCAGAGGATGTCGCTCTTCGCGTCGGCGTTGAAGTCGTGCGGGAACTTATGCGTTAGCGACAAAGTATCGGCCGAGACGGTGAACGTGCAATTTGCGATTCCGAAAGTGCCGCTCATCACGGCAACGACTTTCTGGCCCGGCGTGAGATTTATCCCCATCGTCTGGCCATTGCCGCTGGATCCAAGGTCGCCAAGATAGTTCGTGGCTTTGTTCGTCGGATCGAAAGCGCCATTGTAGAGTGATAGGTGAGCGGCAGTATCACACGTTCCGGCATCCACCCGAAGAGTCACGCAAGCGGCTGGGCCGGCATAAATGTATGCTTTTGTTACGTAATTGTAGGTAGTGCCGGGGTTAAACAGTGCCAGGAAAGGACTTGCTGGCCGAGCAATCGGATGGGATACCATCGCGAAAAATCCGACCAAGCATCGTCGCTGATGCATTGTCCAGGCTTCCGTCGAAGACCGTGACAGACGGGGTCGCCATCAGCTCGGCGGAGGGACGCGGCGCGGGAGCGGCCACATCGGCCGCGGAACCCGCGTACTGGCTTCGCGCCGTTGAGTAGGTGACCAAAGCGAGCGCTAGGCCAATGCCGACACTCACGGAAAGGCAATGCTTTCTCATCTACGCCCCCAGAAAGCTAAGTAGATATTTAGTATCTAATACTCTCAGGTAGGCAGATTACCATTGTCAATGGGCGCCTAGGCTCGCAATTGTCGCGATCCTGTCAAACCGACGTCAGACCCGGCGCCGCTCATCCACGTCGGCGGCGCAAATTTTGAATGCTGGCAAGACGTTAAAGCGTCGGGTGATGAACCGGCAAGACATCCCATCGCTGCCTCGATCACATCTTCGTTAGCCGTCGACGATCTGAAATCGAGCCAAGCGAACAGCGGATCGACTAGCGAGTATCCGGCAGAAGGGCGGACGCTTCTTGGGTTGTGGCGAGAGCCGCTTGCTTGGGCGCTTTTCCGGCATGAATTTTGTTTCTACTGCGCAGAGAGGTACGAACAGTCTTTCTCAATTGACCGCGCTCATCTGACCAACCTCGCTGTTTCAAAGAAACGCAGACTGGTCGATCTCAGTCCCGATTGACGATCGCGGAGCTGTTTCTTGTGAGCGCGACTCGTGCCTGCGTCGATTTTGAGGAGATCGTCGGCGCGCAATCGAGCGGCCCTTGCGCGCGCAATCTGGTCGCTCCGCATACCAATCGGCCGCGCCGGCACCACATCACGACCGCGCCTTGGAACGCGAGCTCCATATGGGGACGCCGAAGAGCGTCCTGTGCCGTCCGACCACCGCGAGCCGATAAGAATGCGGGGCGGCCGATTGGCCGCCCCGAATGCAGTTCGGTCTGAGATCGCCTCGTCGCCGAAGATTACTCGACCACGGTCCAGGCGGTATCGACGGTCCCGATGACGGTCTGGGTCGTTGGGGTGACGCCGTTCATCAGCCACATCGCCACGCCGCCGTCGGTCTTGCGCCAGAGGATGTCGCCCTTGCCATCACCGTCGTAGTCGCCCGGTCGAGACGACTTGCCAAGCCGTGTCGACAGTCCCCACAACGGCCTGGGTCGCGGGTGTGGCGCCGTTCATCAGCCACATTGCCACGGTGCCATCGCTCTTGCGCCAGACGATATCGGCCTTGCTGTCGCCGTCGAAGTCCGCGACGCCCACCACCTGCCAGGCGGTGTCGACGCTTCCGATCGCGACTTGGCTCTTTGTCGTCGTGCCGTTCATCAGCCACATCGCCAGGGTGCCGTCGCTCTTGCGCCAGAGGATGTCGGCCTTGCCGTCGCCGTCGAAGTCGCCGATGCCGACGACCTGCCAGGCGGTGTCGACTCGTTCCGAGCGACGACCTGGGTGGTCGGCGTCGTGCCGTTCATCAGCCACATCGCCAAGGTGCCATCGCTCTTGCGCCAGAGGATGTCGGCCTTGCCGTCGCCGTCGAAATCGCCAGTCCCGGCGATCTGCCAGGTGGTGTCGATGGTGCCGATCACGGCCTGGATGGTGGGCGTGATGCCGTTCATCAGCCACATCGCCACGGTACCGTCGCTCTTGCGCCAGAGCAGGTCGGCCTTGCCGTCGGCGTTGAAGTCGCCGGTCGACTGAACGAGGCTGGAGGTGCCGGCGATCTGCCAGGCGGTATCGACGGTGCCGATGACGCCCTGCGTCGCCGGCGATGTGCCGTTCATCAGCCACATGGCGGCGGAGCCGTCGGTCTTGTGCCAGAGGATGTCGCTCTTCGCGTCGGCGTTGAAGTCGTGCGCGACGGATGCGCTGGGGCAAACCACGCCCACCGCATTAACGAGAATCGAGCGACCCAACGATGGAATGCCATTGGCGATGACATACATCGTGCTGGCGCCGGTCTCGGTCGAAGGCTTCACGAAGAATTTCGTGGAAGATGCCGCGTTCGGCGTGATCGATCTCGAGCTATGACTGAACGTGCGGGCATAAGAAACGTCCCCGGTGCTGTCATTGACGATTTTGACCAGCGGGAAGTTCGTGTTGGCCATCGCGTCGTCGCCGTAGCTGGCATCCTCCGACAGCCCGTTGAGCTGTTTGCCATTCAGCGTGTGCGTCGTATTGACGTTGACGCATGACGGGGCTCCCGTGATGACGGGCCGCAGACTGTCCGAGAACGTCGCGGGGGACGGATTGTAGAGTTGAACCCCGACATAGTCGGTGTCGACCTTCATCACCTGCCCAGTGGGCAGCATCACAAGGTTGATCTGAAACGACGTGGCGGTACTGTCCGTCGCGACGTACGTGAAGCTTCCCGGACTGCCGGGCGTGTATTCAAAGAATTTCACCGGCGCATGGAATGCTCCCGCGCTGGCCGCGAACAGGACATTCCCGTTTGGCAAAAGGGCCGCCGGCGCATCCGCCAAGGTGCACGGCGAGGTTCCGCCGGACCCGCAGGTCGAGGGCAAATCTGGCCCGTTCGCCCACGTCTGCGCGCTGGTGTCGTAGAGCGCAGTGTGCGCCGTGTTGGCGGTGTTGGCGCCAAAGGCGATGACTTTGCCGTTATACATCAGGACCTGCGGGCCCATCTCATAGGTCGGCGTGCCGCCTTCGGCATTGGCGGCGTCGCAGTCGGCCAGTGTCGTCGGGGTGTTGCCGCCGGCCGTCCACGCGCCGGTGCTTGGATCGTAGAATTCGCTGCGTTTTCCGCAGGTGCCGCTGAGAACGTAGGCGTCGACAGTCAGCAGCTTGCCGTTCGGCAGCAGCGTCCAGCCTTCTTCGTCGTAATAATCGGCCTTGCCGGTGCCGGTGGCGGTCCAGGTGAGCGTGGTCGCATTCAGAAGTGCAGATGTCGTCCCGGGCGAGTCGCAGCAATTAGCTTGATAGTAGGTCCCATCGGCAAGCACCGTCGCCTGGGAATTGCCGATCTGCGCCCATCCCGTGGGTGGCGTTACCGAAGCCCATGTATTCGTCTTCGGATCATAAATGGAGCCTTTGGTTGTCCGCACCTCGGCGCAACTAGTGTTGTATTCGCCGCCTTCCACGATGAAACGTCCGTCGGGCAACACCGCCGAGGAGAAGAACCGGGGCGTGTGGCCAGTCGGCATCGTCGCAATTGCCTGCCATGTCTGGCCTTCGTATTTGCCCAGACTGTTCGGCGAGAGCTTGTACCAGTTGCCGGTGCAGGACTCGTGGGCGATGACCGAGCCGTCGGTCATCACCATCGGATTGCTCAAAGCGACGCCCGGATCCGAAATGGTCTGGAACGAACCCGGCGTCGGGGGCGATAACGGCGCGGGTACGATGTGCGGTGCCCTGGGTGCCTGAATGGGCGCCAGATCGGCGCCAAGCGTGGCCAGGGCGGCCGGGTTGCTTTTCAACATTTGTGAAAGCGGATAGGCCAGCGGTAGCTGCGGTTTTGCTCCAGGCGTTTGCCGTTCATCAGCCACATGGCGGCGGAGCCGTCGGTCTTGTGCCAGAGGATGTCGCTCTTCGCGTCGGCGTTGAAGTCGTGCGCGACGGATGCGCTGGGGCAAACCACGCCCACCGCATTAACGAGAATCGAGCGACCCAACGATGGAATGCCATTGGCGATGACATACATCGTGCTGGCGCCGGTCTCGGTCGAAGGCTTCACGAAGAATTTCGTGGAAGATGCCGCGTTCGGCGTGATCGATCTCGAGCTATGACTGAACGTGCGGGCATAAGAAACGTCCCCGGTGCTGTCATTGACGATTTTGACCAGCGGGAAGTTCGTGTTGGCCATCGCGTCGTCGCCGTAGCTGGCATCCTCCGACAGCCCGTTGAGCTGTTTGCCATTCAGCGTGTGCGTCGTATTGACGTTGACGCATGACGGGGCTCCCGTGATGACGGGCCGCAGACTGTCCGAGAACGTCGCGGGGGACGGATTGTAGAGTTGAACCCCGACATAGTCGGTGTCGACCTTCATCACCTGCCCAGTGGGCAGCATCACAAGATTGATCTGAAACGACGTGGCGGTACTGTCCGTCGCGACGTACGTGAAGCTTCCCGGACTGCCGGGCGTGTATTCAAAGAATTTCACCGGCGCATGGAATGCTCCCGCGCTGGCCGCGAACAGGACATTCCCGTTTGGCAAAAGGGCCGCCGGCGCATCCGCCAAGGTGCACGGCGAGGTTCCGCCGGACCCGCAGGTCGAGGGCAAATCTGGCCCGTTCGCCCACGTCTGCGCGCTCGTGTCGTAGAGCGCAGTGTGCGCCGTGTTGGCGGTGTTGGCGCCAAAGGCGATGACTTTGCCGTTATACATCAGGACCTGCGGGCCCATCTCATAGGTCGGCGTGCCGCCTTCGGCATTGGCGGCGTCGCAGTCGGCCAGTGTCGTCGGGGTGTTGCCGCCGGCCGTCCACGCGCCGGTGCTTGGATCGTAGAATTCGCTGCGTTTTCCGCAGGTGCCGCTGAGAACGTAGGCGTCGACAGTCAGCAGCTTGCCGTTCGGCAGCAGCGTCCAGCCTTCTTCGTCGTAATAATCGGCCTTGCCGGTGCCGGTGGCGGTCCAGGTGAGCGTGGTCGCATTCAGAAGTGCAGATGTCGTCCCGGGCGAGTCGCAGCAATTAGCTTGATAGTAGGTCCCATCGGCAAGCACCGTCGCCTGGGAATCGCCGATCTGCGTCCATCCCGTGGGTGGCGTTACCGAAGCCCATGTATTCGTCTTCGGATCATAAATGGAGCCTTTGGTTGTCCGCACCTCGGCGCAACTAGTGTTGTATTCGCCGCCTTCCACGATGAAACGTCCGTCGGGCAACACCGCCGAGGAGAAGAACCGGGGCGTGTGGCCAGTCGGCATCGTCGCAATTGCCTGCCATGTCTGGCCTTCGTATTTGCCCAGACTGTTCGGCGAGAGCTTGTACCAGTTGCCGGTGCAGGACTCGTGGGCGATGACCGAGCCGTCGGTCATCACCATCGGATTGCTCAAAGCGACGCCCGGATCCGAAATGGTCTGGAACGAACCCGGCGTCGGGGGCGATAACGGCGCGGGTACGATGTGCGGTGCCCTGGGGGCCTGAATGGGCGCCAGATCGGCGCCAAGCGTGGCCAGGGCGGCCGGGTTGCTTTTCAACATTTGTGAAAGCGGATAGGCCAGCGGTAGCTGCGGTTTTGCTCCAGGTGTTTGAGCGTTGACCGGCAGCACCATCATGACGATTGCGCCGATTATCGCGCCAAAGACGCCGAATCTCATTGGATTCCTCCCGATATTGAAGCTCATTAGTTTGCCGTCAGCCACTAGAAAAGTCACGCACCTGCAAAGCCCATCATCGTGATGGACGTTCGGGAAGGCCGTGCGCTAGATGTTTCGATTGGCAAAAAGAGGTGTCGGCATGCCGCAGCAGGCCGATCAATCGCGCCTTGAGCGTCGTTTGTGCAAGTAGCAGCGCGACGCAAACGCTATCGATGCCGCGGCGACCCACGCTGGCCGCGTTTCTGACAGCATCACGCGCGCTGAAGTAATCCTCCCATGCCTCTCGTGATGCGCGACGGCATCCCCCAATGGTTGGTTAACAAGCGCCATAGCGATTGGCAATGAATGCAAATTGGCGGGAGCGGATTTGAACAAGCGGCGTGTTGATGCCGCAACACTGCACGACTTCATCCGCAACTTGCACGCTGCGAGAAGGCAATATTTTTCAAAAACGGTCGAATATTCGAAATGATCTCAAAAGAAACTTTCAACGGCGCGTGACAGTGAACGTCGCTTGATTGCTGCTGCCCGCGCTGTTGACCACGGTCACATTATAGGTGCCTGGGACAATCACGAAACCAGGACACATTGGTGCATAAGAAGGACATGTCGTGACGCGAAACTGAAGTCTCTGCCCATCGGAAGAGCCGACCGGCGACCCGGCCGCAAATGAATGCTTCGCATTGGCGAAGCGAACCGTGTTCTCGGACGTGAAGCCTGTCCCCGTTGCGGTGACCAGTGTTCCTACGGGCCCTGATGTCGGCGACAAGGAGGCAATGGTCGGCGCCGATTGATTGGCTGCGATCCGGATTTGGACTTGCTTCTTCGGGGTCGACAGATGGAGCGTGCTTGCGTGCGCGCCCGCTGCTTCGTCCGAGCGAATGCACTCGTGGGCACGAGCGGGTCCGGTCGCTGCGCAGGCAACGGAAGCGAACAGGGCGCACATTCCGATGGCCAGGGATCGTACGCTCGACGGATTCATTGTTGTTCGCTCCGGCATGGCGGGATCGAACTATAGCCAGCCGGAAAGTGCCGGACAAGAACGGCTCAAAGTCTGCCTCTGCGGCCACGGCGTTCTACCGCTGTGGTGATCCCGGATCATTCGCCATCTCAGGCGTACGATCGATGCCGCCCTTCGTGCGTCCGCAATTGCAAGAGCGGCGATGGCTCGTAGGAGCCGCATGCGCCAAGAATACGGGCGCGACCGGTGTCCCGATCGCGCCCATATTCCGTTTCGTCTCGGCCGAGAAGGCCTACTCCACGATGGTCCAGGTGGTGTCGACGGTTCCGATGCTTACCTGAGACTTAGGAGACGTCCCGTTCATCTGCCAAATCGCCCCGCTGCCGTCGGTGTTACGCCAGAGGATGTCGCCCTTGCCGTCCCCGTCATAGTCGCCGGTCGAGACGACCTGCCAACTGGTGTCGACGGAGCCGAGGGAGACCTGAACCTTCGGGGTGATGCCGTTCATCTCCCAGATTGCCAAGCTGCCGTTGCGTGACGCCAGAGAATATCGGCCTTGCTGTCGCCGTCGAAGTCGGCGACGCCGACGATCTGCCAGGCGGTATCGACGGAGCCGATAGCGACCTGGGCCTTCGTGGTGATGCCGTTCATCAGCCACATCGCCACGGTGCCGTCGCTCTTGCGCCACAGGATGTCGGCCTTGCCGTCGCCGTCGAAGTCGCCGATGCCGGCGATCTGCCAGGCGGTGTCGATCGCGCCGAAGGCGACCTGGGTCGTGGGCGTCGTTCCGTTCATCAGCCACAACGCCACGGTGCCGTCGCTCTTGCGCCAGAGGATGTCGGCACTTGCCGTCGCCGTCGAAGTCGCCGAGGCCGGCGATCTGCCAGGCGGTATCGACCACCCCGATTCCGACTTGGGCTTTGGGGCTAGTGCCGTTCATCAGCCAGATGCCGACACTGCCGTCGCTGTTGCGCCAGAGCATGTCGGCATTGCCGTCGCCGTCGAAGTCGCCGGTCGACTGAACGAGGCTGGAGGTGCCGGCGATCTGCCAAGCGGTATCGACCGTTCCAATGGCGCTCTGCTTGTACGGCGTCGCGCCGTCCATGAACCAAATAGCAGCGGTACCGTTGCCGTTGTGCCAGAGAATGTCGGATCGGCCGTCACCGCCAAAATCGTTGACGACGATGTTGCCAGTGGGCGGCGGCGGCGGAGGTGGCGGTGGGGTTGTCGTTATCAGCGTCCAGCCGATGTCTTCAAAGAGCGGGAGTTCGAGACTGGGACTATGGAGAGCGCCTGTATAGGACGGCTCCATGATTTGGTTCGGCGTAAGCGCCGTGTCCCAGTGCGACACTGAGGAGCCGGGCTCCTGGGGATTGGGGGCGTACATACGGACATGGTTGCCCACCTTGCCCGCGCTCAGCACGCCGCTCGCCGCTTCGACGTGCGGTCCGACCCAGTGCAGGTTGCCGGTGTCGATGCTTGCCGCAAGGCGTTGGGCGTTGGACATGCTGGGATAATCGGAGGGGGTTTTGCCGTGGTCTTCCAGGAAGCGCATGTAGGTATCGTTTAAGCCTGACGCTTTTGCGCCCGATGTCAGATTGACGATGGTCAGGAAGCCCAGCCCGTGACCCAATTCGTGCACGAGCACGCTGACAAAGTCGATCCGATTGCTCGGGGGATTTCCGTCCAGTCCGTAATACCAACCTGAGCTGGTTAGGCAGCCGGGGGTGCCGATAGTGCTGCTGAAGGTCGCGCCGATGTCATCAACGCCCGGGTCCAGGTCGCTGCCATGCAGGGCATTGGCGAGCGCGACGGGATACCAGGTGCTGCCTACCGGAGCGCCGCTGAAGTCGTGAAAGTAACTGTTGGGGCCGGCTTGGCCGAGAACCGCCGACGTAGCCGTGCACGTCAACGGATTGAACTGGGCACCGACTCGGATTTGTACGTTGCTCGAGAGCAGGCCACCCCAGATATTCGCCGCGTATTGGAATGCAATCAGGCGCTGGGCGCCGACTGTCGTCCCTGTATTGCCGCCTACGGGCGAGGCGGGCGTCGGATCATTGAATCCTTCGCCGGCGCCGTCGTTGTTGATGACAACGAAGGTCGCCGCCTGCGCGACAGAAGACGCCAGCACGGCGAGTCCCAAAACAGCGGACGCCAATACAAAGACGCGTAGTTTGCTATTGAACATCCTCGTCGCCCCCCAAAAGGCAAGGAACAATCGCTAATTCTACTTTATCGACTTGGACGGCTCGCCGAGATGCTCGACCTTGACCTTGCCGTTGGTGTCGACCGCGCCGACCATTGGGCTCTGAAAGCGTCCCTGGAGATCGAGCTTCACGCCGCCACCGGGCACCGAGCTCGGCACCTCAACAAGACCTTGATGGGATGTACTCAGCGCGTTTTGTTCCTGAGGGCTCAACTCCAGGGGCTGGGTGCCGGGCGCCGGGTGGTCGAGAAGCGCTCCCGTCTTCGGATCCATGTAGACCTTCATGCCGGGGGCTCCTTGAGGCGCAGTGGGTTTCGCCACCGGGGCCTGCGTTTGCCCGGAGCCGGCCGGCGCATCTTCGGACAAGGCTGGCTGCGCCGCGACGGCTAAACAAGCGGCGGCACCGAGCACGCCCAACAGGCGGTAGTGTGCAATCCGCTTTTGATCTTGTCTGCCTTGCATGGGCTAACCTCCGCCAAACCGCAATTTTTCACCGAACCTCGGTCCGGTGAAACGCTTCGCGCTCATTGAGCTAATGCCGATGTGACCAACAACTGGAAGTGCCATGACGATTGCACTCCACCTGTTTAAGAACTGAAATAATCAGCCACGCGTCAGGCAGCAATGAGCGGAGTAAGCCAGGGCATTACGTCGGTACCAATAGTGAGACGACGGATTGGCTTCTGTCAATGGGACCTCTGGCGCCATTCAAACCTACCGCAACGCGGTCCCAATGCCGATAGTCCTATCGCACAAGGCGACTCTCACGACATCCAGCCGCTGCCCAAAGAAAAACAGAAGCGAACAAATATTTGCAAGTGCCCAGGTCAGTGCGCGAAGCGCCAGAAGCAACGGTGCGGCGGTGGCCGACGCGACAAGCTCTGCGCAAGCTTGAGTTCATGTTTCGTCAATTTCGAAGCGACCGAATCCCGAATTCGGACCTTGAAATCGCGATCCTCCCCGGCCGCCTGCGCGGCCGACAGGTTCAACCACATGTACGACAGGATGAAGTCCTTCGGGACGCCCTGGCCTTTGTTGTAGAGCATGCCAAGGGCGAATTGTGCGGCGCCGTTGCCTCGTTCGGCGCCGCAGCGATACCATTTCGCCGCCAGCCCATAATGCTGTGGCACGCCGCGGCCGATCGAATAGAGCCAGCCGAGATAAGTTTGCGCACGGGCATTGCCGTGCTCGGCGGCCCGCATGACACGGGCGGCCTCCGCCGTCGGCCTGGCGGTGCCGCGCGCAGGGCCGATGAGCCGATCGCGCAAAATGCGATCAAGGCGGCGAGGAACGCGAACGGCCACAGACGCTTGTTCAATTTACGCTCCACGGCGATGGCCTCTTTTCTTAGCACGCACATGCGAGAAGTGTCGACCGAGCGCGTGTCGGCTTCAAGACATCAACACTTGAAACAACCAGCCGACCCAGACGGCAGGAGCGAGAAAAAGCCCGAACGGTATGACGGTCATACGGCTCACGCGGTGACCGCGCGCCGCGCGCACACCGATCACCGCCAAGGCAGCGAGCGCTGCCACTTGGACCGCGAAGGCCATCGGTACCCAATCCAACCAGATGCCGGCAACAAGGGCGAGCTTGACGTCGCCAAGTCCGATCCCATCGCGTCCCCGGAGCAGGCGATAGGCTTCGCGCAGAATGTAAAACGCCGCGCCCACCGCCACGCCGCGAAGCGCGGCTGCCAAGGTCGCCTCAAGCGCCAGCGTCCCGTTCGTGAGGGCCGCATAGACGAGGCCCAGCACGCCCGCGGCCAACACCAGCTTGTTGGGGATCAGAAACCGCTGCGCGTCGACAACGGCAATGGCCAGCATCAAGGCGGCGAGGGCGCCACCCAGCACGCCGCCGACGGAAGGCTCAGCCCAGATGCTCACGCCGCAGGCGACGAGCGCGAGCACGCCATGTACCGCGTGCTCCAGAACATGATCGCGCCATTTGCGCAGAACCCCGGCGGGGCGGGAGTGTTCTAGCTCCATCGACATCATGGTCTCATGGGGCCGCCGCGTGCGCGCCTTTCCAAGATCCCGGATCAGTGCAGTCCGCGTCCCGAATTGTTGAAGAACGGGAGCCCCCGGTACGAAGCCTGCGAGGACCCGCGCAGCTTCGTGCGCAGCTCTTCGGCGACCTTATAGGCGTCGACGCTGTTGCGGATGATCTGCGGCTGGATGAACATGATGAGCTCGGTCCGCGTTGACGTGTGTGTATTCTGCGCAAAGGCGTCACCAACGACCGGAAGCTCGTCGAGCAAGGGGATTCCGTTGCGGCCACCCTCGCGGCGGTCGGAGATCAGGCCTGCAAGCAAGACGGTCTGGCCGCTCGCGACCGAGACCGATGTCTCGATTTTCCGCTGCGACACCGTGGGCGTCAAAGTACTGGACGTGCTGTTTTGAACGACGTTGCTGATTTCCTGTGCGATATCGAGAATAACATTTCCATTTGAGTTCACGCGCGGCAGCACCTTCAAAATGATGCCGGTGTTGCGGTAATCGACGCTGTTGACGATCGTGCTGGAGCTGGAAAGGACGGTGGCGCTCTGTGTCGTGACCGGAACTTGGTCGCCGACCTGTAAGGTCGCCGCCTGATTGTCCAGAACGACGACGGAGGGCGTCGACAGAACTTTCACGTCGGTGACGGTATGCAGGGCGCTGAGGATGACGCGCGGGTCGGCTTCCGGGCCCAGCAGCAGATTGTAACCGGGAAGTACCCGGGCGATCGCGCTCGTGGTGGCCTGGGTGAGCAAGGACGAGCCATTGTCGTCGCCGGCACCGATATCGTGACTCTTGATGAAATATTGCACGCCATATTGAAGGTCGCGATTGAGCGTGACTTCCGCGATGGTGACATGAATGGCGACCTGCAACTGCGGCCGGTCGAGCTGTTGAATGGTCCTCTCGATGAGGCGGTAGTTTTCCTGATTGGCAAAGATCACGAGGGCGTTGTTGGCCACATCGGCGGTGATCCGCACGCCCGGCAAAACCAGCGCCTTCGACCCGCCGCTGTCCTCGTTGCCGCTTTCGCCCGCCACCGCGCCCGAGCTTGTGAAATTGCGGCCGCTGGAGAATTTGCTTCCGCCGAGCGTCGAGCCGCTGTTGTTGGTCGACGAGGAGGAGTTACCGAAACCGGAAGAGGCGCCCGTCGAGCTCTGATTGCCGAATAACGACGATTGCTGTTGGTTGCTTGACGATGACGATGATACGACGCCGGCACCGGGCGCGATCTCGTTCTTGGCCGATTCAAGACCGGATTCGCCGGATTTGCTGAAGATGTTGTTGAGCGTCTTGGCCACCTGCTTGGCGCTGGCATATTGCAGCCGGTAGACGCGCACCCCGATGGCGGCATTGTCGCTGCGATCGAGGCGCTTGATCCAGGTCGCGGCGGTTCGCAGCAACTGGCTGCGCTTCGACACCACCAGAACGGCGTTCAGTCGATCGACCGGCTGAAATTCGACCAGGCCCTGATTCAACTCTCCGTCGCCATTCCGCATGACTTTCTGGAGGTCGGTAATGAGCGCTTTCGGAGTCGCGGATTGCAACGGGTAGATGCCGACCGATTGGCCGCGCATCCAATCGACGTCGAAATTCAGGATCGTCTGCAGCGCCGCGCGCCGTTCAAGGCCGCTGCCCTGGACGACGATCATGTTGTGGCCCTGGTCCACGCGCGCGCTGCCGGATTTGAGCGCGAAGCTGTCCAGCAGCTTGAGGAGCGTTTGCGCGGAGGTATAGTGAATGGGAATAACGGTGATGCCGTATCCCGGTTCGGCGTGCGCGGAAGCGGACACCGTTCCCGCTCCGGCGGCATCGCTCGCCGGGATAATGCGGTACTCCGTCCCGTCCGGCACGAGGACCGCGTTGCTCGCGCGCAGCGCCCCTTCCAGCACAAACAAGAGATCGTTGCGCGGAATGGGCCGACCGGACGATAGCGTGATGGTGCCTTGGATGCGGGGATCGACCGTGTACCCGGCGCGGAGGATGTCGCCGATGATGACCTTGGCCACCGTGGTCACCGGCGCGTCCTCGAAATTGAGCTGGTAGCCTTCACCGTCCGCGCTCTTGGTCGCGCCCGGTTGCACGTTCTCGACCTTCTGCGGCTCGACGTCGTGGCCGAAGAAACTCACACCATGCGGCGTGCGCCCGGAGAGGTTCGTCGAACCCGTGCGCTCGGGATAGCGCGGTTGCAGGTCGAGATTTTGGATGGCTTCGAACGGTCCGGGGGCGTGTGACCCGTCTTCGCTATTCATGGTGAGCGAATTGCACCCCACGAGCATGGCCGACAGGCAAATAACACCCGCCACGACCCCTCCGCCAATCCAGCGGCGTCGATTGACCACGCTCTCACTCCGTACTAACTTAATTAGTTATACGTAACTCTATGAAGAGTACGTAGCTTTCGTCAAGGAATAAGAATGGTCGCAGATGAATGTGGTGCCCACAAGTATCTACGACAGTGAGGCTGAGATCAAAGTTACCGATCTCGCCGGCGATTTTCATGTGCATTTGTTGGCGCGGCGCGTCATCGCCGAAGATAAGTCGTCACAATTCTGTAATCCTGAGAGCTTTAAGGGAGAAAAATACTTACAAAGACTTTGGGAGCTGAGCGAGCTTTCGGCTCACGCTTTCGCCGATGAAGTCGCGCGCTTCTTTGCTTTGCCGCGCGTCGGTCTTCCCGAGTTGATGAGCGCACCGTCGCTTGCCGAACGCTTCTCGCAGCGGTTCCTGCGGGAGTCGGTGGTCTTCCCATGTCAGGTAGCGGACGGTTCCGCGCGTCTGGTTGTCGGCGATCCGACCGACGTCGCGACGCTGCGCGCGGTGCAGATCGTTCTCGGCGATGACGTGGACATCGCCATCGCGTCGTTTGAGGACATCACCACCGCGCTCAATGCACGGCTCGACGACAAGCCGGCGGCGGTGGAGGTCGGTCAGGCGGCGCCGGGGCGCAGCGACGACGATGTCGAAAGCCTGCGAGACCTCGCAAGCGGCGCGCCGGTCGTGCGCGCGGTCAACGATCTGTTCGAAAAAGCGGTGGAACTGCGAGCGACCGACATCCATATCGAGCCGTTTCGCACCGGTTTGAACGTTCGCATGCGCATCGACGGTCTGTTGCGGCCCATCCCGGCACCGGCCGACGCACCGCCGCAGGCGCTCGTTTCGCGCGTGAAGATCCTTGCAGGCGTCAACATCGCCGAGCGGCGGCTGCCGCAGGACGGCGGCGCGCGGCTGCGGGTGGCGCGCTCGGAAATCGATATCCGTGTCGCGACGATGCCGACGCAGTACGGTGAATCGGTGGTGATCCGGCTCCTGCCGAAGGATAGGGGGCTGCTCGACGTCTCCAGGCTCGGCATGCTGGCGGCCGATCACGCCCGGCTCACGCGTCTCCTGGCCTTGCCGCACGGCATGATCGTGGTGACGGGACCGACCGGCAGCGGCAAGACCACGTCGCTCGCGACCATGCTGTCGATCTTGAACGAGCCGACCCGCAAGATTTTGACCATCGAAGACCCGGTGGAATACGAAATCCCGGGCATCAACCAGTCACAAGTGAAACCGGCGATCGGATTGAGCTTCGCCACGGCGCTGCGCGCCTTCGTCCGTCAGGACCCGGACGTGATCATGGTCGGCGAGGTGCGCGACGGCGAAACCGCCCATATTGCGATCCATGCCGCGTTGACCGGCCACCTTGTGCTGACCACGCTGCATACGGAAACCGCGGCGGCGGCGGTGCCGCGGCTGATCGACCTCGGGGTCGAGGCGTTCCTGCTGCGCTCCACGCTGCGCGGCGTCATCGGCCAACGCCTGGTCCGTGTGCTGTGCGACCGCTGCAAGCGCGAGCGCCGGCTGAGCTCCGAAGACCTTTCGGGCGACCCGCGCTATTCCATGCTGGGCTTCCGCGCCGAGGAGGTTCTGTACGAACCGGTGGGATGCGATCACTGCGGCGGTGTCGGCTATCGCGGCCGTTGCGGTGTGTTCGAGATCCTGGAGATGAGCGACGAGGTGCGTCCGCTGGTCGATACAAAGTACAATTCATCGGTGATCGAACAAGCTGCCTTGCGGCTCGGAATGACAACCATGCTGGACGATGCAGTAGCCAAATGCCGCGCGGGCATCACGTCTCCGGCCGAGGCATTGCGCGTCGTAGCGTTGCGGTGAAGCCGTGCCCAACTTTCGGTATCGTGCGCTGACGCAATCCGGCGAGGTGGTCGCCGGATCGATCTCGGCCCCCACGGCGATCGAGGTCGATCGGCGCATCGAATACCTTGGCTTGCTGCCGATCGAGGCGGTGGCCGAAGAGAAACGCGCGCCGTCCGCGGGTTTTAGCCTTTCGCTTCTCAATAAGCCGCGCAGCGAGGATGTAACGACCTTTACCCGCGATCTGGCGCTGATGCTGGGCGCCGGCGCCCGCCTCGACGCCGCGTTGGAACTGCTGTCATCCGATGTCGATACCGGACGGATGCGCTCGATTATCGCGAAAATCCGGGCGAGCGTGCTGGGGGGCAAGAGCTTTGCGGAGTCGGTTTCCGAGCATCCCTCGGTGTTTCCGCCGATGTACGAGGCGCTGGTGCGAGTGGGCGAGCACTCCGGCAATCTCGACCAGGTGCTCGATGTTCTCGCCACCGAACGCGGGCGGTCGGAGCAATTGCGCGGCAAGCTGACGGAGGCGCTGCAATACCCGGCCTTCGTGCTGTTTGCCGCGGGCTGCGTCTTGACCTTTTTCCTGCTGTTCGTGTTGCCACAATTCGCCACGGTGCTGCACGGCTTCGGCGCCAAGCTCGATCCCATCGTGGCGTTCTTCCTGTTCCTATCGGACACGCTACGCGCCCATGGCACGGCCGTGCTGGCGGCGCTACTGGGGTTCGTGACACTTTTATGGCTGATCTTTCGGCGCGCCTCGGCGCGTCAGGCCTTGATGCGCGGTATTGCCCGGCTGCCGCTCGTGGCGACGGTCGTCATGTTTCATACGACCGCATTATTTTGTCGTAACCTTTCAGTTCTCATCGGCAACGGCATGCCGATGTCATCGACCTTACGTATCCTTGTCGATATTATGCAGCGCAGCGGGCATCCGGCGGAATGGCCTCGCGTTTTGGAGGGCGTACGGCAGGGCGGCAAGCTGTCGGACGCCCTTACGGAAACGAATGCGCTTCCGTCCATGGCCGTACGCATGCTAAGAATTGGCGAGGAGGCGGGCCGGCTGCCGGTGCTGGCTGCTCGGATTGCTGAGTTCTATCAGACAAAGCTCGAGCGCAGCCTTGACCGCATCATCGGCATCGTCGGCCCAGCATCCATCATCTTGATCAGCGTCGTCGTCGGCGGCCTGATCGTATCGGTGATGACGTCGCTGTTGTCGGTCAATCAGCTAATCCAATGAGGCTAAACATGATGGCGCAAATTGCCGGTTGGAAGCGGCGCCGTTCCAAGCGAGACGGCGAGCGCGGCTTTACCCTGATCGAGATGCTGGTGGTGATCGCGATCATCGGGCTGATCATGGCGCTCATCGGCCCGCGCGTGCTGGGCTATCTGACCGAATCCAAGATGAAGGCGGCGAAGATTCAGATTCAGAGCTTCTCGAGCGCGCTCGATCTCTATTACCTCGACACCGGGCAGTACCCGACTACGTCGGAAGGGCTTGCGTCATTGGTACTGCGGCCAAGTGACGTGCGCGGCTGGAACGGCCCCTATCTGAAGGGCGGCGCCGTCCCCAAGGATCCGTGGGGCGAGCCGTATCTCTACCGGTCTCCCGGGCAGCACGGTCCCTACGACATCGTGTCCTATGGCACCGACAGGAGAGCAGGTGGCACGGATACCGCAAGTGACATCACAAGCTGGGCGCATTGATCTCGAGGACGGCCAGTCCGGCTTCACGCTGATCGAGATCATCTGCGTCCTGGCGATCATCGGGATCATGGCGGCGATCGTGCTGCCGTCGATACCGCACGGGACCTCGCGGGCAGGGCTGCAGGCTTATGCGCTTCGGACCGCGGCGCTGCTCGAATCCGACCGCAACACCGCCATCCGCACGCGCACCGACATCGCCACCATCGTCGACGCTTCGTCACGCGCGGTCCGTTCCGGTGCCAGCGGATATACGCTCCGGCTGCCCGAGGATGTGACCATGCAGGCCGAGCTGGCGGCGCGCTGCAACGGCCGCGCCAGCGGCTCGACTATTCGTTATTTCCCGTCCGGCATGTCCTGCGGCGGCGTGATCGCATTGATGCGAAACGGCAAGGGTTATCGCGTGCGCGTCAATTGGCTGACGGGAGGCGTTCAGGTTGCTCCGCTGCAATAGACCAGACCCCCGGAACGACTCGGCCGGTTTCACGCTTCTGGAAGCCCTGGTGGCGCTTTTGGTCACCGCGGTGGTCCTCGGCGCGATTGGGCAACTGGTGGCCAGCAATGTGCGCATGACCCGCGATATCGATCAGAGGCTTACCTTGTTGCAGACGGCGCGTGCGATCCTGACCGGCCTGCCGGATCGCGCGCAGCTCGGTTCCGAAAGTCTGACGGGCACGCGCGCGGACCACGACTGGCGCGTCGACGTGATGCCGTTCGCGGGCAGCCAGGCAGTTGACCCACGCGGCGTCAGCCCTTGGGTCCCTGAGACCGTGGTGATCCAGGTCCGTTCTCCGGGCGGACAGGTTCTGCGCCTCGATACGGTCCGGCTGCGCCGCGTCAAAGGCGGCAACCAATGACGCGCCTTCCGTCACGTTCCGGCGAAGCGGGCTTCTCCCTGATTGAAGTGCTGGCGGCGATGCTGCTGATGACGTTCATCATGGGTGCGCTGGCGACGATTACGGCGCAGTGGCTGCCCAATTGGAACCACGGCGTCGACCGCACGCAGCGGGTCGAACTGTTTGCCACAGGACTCGATCGATTGGTCGCGGATTTGGGCGCCGCCGAATGGATTTCCGAGGGCGGTGGGCAAACACTGCCGATCTTCGACGGCGATGCGTTGTCGGTCACCTTCGTGCGCACGGCCATTGGCCCGAGCGCGGGTACCGGTCTTGAAGTCGTGCGATTGGGCGAGATGGCCGGCGACGATGGACTCGCGCTGGTGCGCATGACGGCGCCGTTCATGCCCGATGGTTCCGGGGGCTCGATCAACCGGTTCCGGTTCGCCCATCCGGTGGTGGTGATCCGCGCCCCTTATCGCGCGTCCTTCTCCTATGCCGGGGCGGACCGCGTCTGGCACGACACCTGGCGACAGAAGACCAAGCTCCCGCGCGCCGTGCGGATCACGGTGCGCGACGCCGCCACGTCCCGCACATTGGCGGTGACGACGGCTACACCCATTCACGTGGAATTGCCTGCAAGCTGTGTTGGACCTAACCCGACGGCCGATTGTCCGCCGGTCAGGAACACCTCGATGAACGCGGCGGTTCCGTCCGCGACGGCCTCCCCGAACGGCGCGGCCGCGGCACCCCCGACCGCCACGCCTCAGGCAGGGGGGCGCTAGCCATGTCGCCGCACGGACCCGGCCGCGAAGGTGAATCCAGCCCGTCGGCGGGCTTCATTCTGATTGCGGTCTTGTGGATCCTCAGCGCGACGGCTGCGCTTGTGGCGGTTTATGCCCTTTACGTCAGGCAGACCGCGATGACTTTCCCCATCCACGGCCACCGCCTGCAGGCGGAGGCGCTGGCCGAAGCGGGCGTGGAAATGGCGGCCTATCAATTGACGGCAGGTCGATCGCAGCCGTCCAAGGGAACTTTGCGGTTTCGACTGGGGGGCGCCGATGTGGCGGTCTCCTTCCGGGCGGAAAACGGCCGGATCGACCTCAACGAGGCGCCGGAGGCTATCCTAGCTGGCTTGTTCGCCGCGCTCGGGGCAAGCCGGGAACGCGCGGACGACTTCGCGCGGCGGATTGTGGCATGGCGGACGCCGAACAACGCCAAGGGGAAAGACAGCGAAGCCGGCGGCAATGCCGATCCGGCCGCCGGCCCGCATCGAGGGCCGTTCCAGAACGTCAGCGAGCTGGAAGCCGTGCCCGGCCTCTCTTCGCCGTTTCTCCGGCGGGCGCTGCCCAATTTGACGGTTTTTAACGGCCAGGCGGGGGTCAATGTGCTTGCCGCGCCGCCGGATGTGTTGGCGGCGTTGCCGGGTATGAGCCCCGGGCGGCTGCAGGATTTCCTCGACCGCCGGGGCACCGCGCCGCTCGATGTGCTGATGGCGCGCCTGGGGGCCACGGCCAGCTTCGTCACCGTGCAGCCAGGCGACGCCAACCACGTGAACGTCAGCATCACATTCAACGCCGACAAATCCCGCTTCGATTATGATATTGTCATCCTTCTTCTCCATGGCAATGCGGAACCTTACCGCGTGCTCTCGTGGCACAATCTGAATGAGCTATCGAACCAACCGTCCTAGGCGAGCGTAACGTGAGCGTCGTACAGAGCATTCGCAGCTCCATTTCGCGTTGGCTGGATGACGCAGCCGAGGCGGTCGTTGGAGTCGTCGATTGGTTCAGCGCGCCGCGGACCGTCCGGCTGATCGAACGCGACAACGGCCGTTGGATGCTCGACAATTCCACGACCGGCAAGCGCGCGAAAACGCGCGTCGCGGAACTGTCGTTCAACCAGGGCCAGTTTCAGGGCACGGCGGCTTCCGCGCTTCAGGGCCGCAATGTCGATCTTGTCTTTCGGCCGGATCGGTTCGTGTTCAAGCCCCTCGAACTGCCGTCACGCGCGGCCGAATTCCTCCAAGGCATCGTGCGCACGCAGATCGATCGGCTGACACCGTGGCGTGCCGCGGATGCCGCATTCGGTTGTACGCCGCCGACCAGCGCGGGCGACGACCGGATTGTCGTGACCGTCGCCGCGACGGCAAAATCGGTCGGTGACGCCATTCGTGAAGGCGCTGGCGACGCGCGGCGTGCGATCCGTCACATTGATGACGTCGCAGCCCTCGCGGGCGGCATCCCGTATCTCCATCGGAGAAGAGAAGCTCTCCGGCATGGAGGCGCGCGGGGTGCGGCGAGCCATGCTGGCGGTCCTCGCCATCATGCTCATCGCCGCTGTCGGGGTCGTGGGCTTCGCCGTTCATACTGCGGGTAACCTTCAGGCCCGCCAGGACGAGGTTGCGAGCGAGATCGCGAGCGGCACTCGGCGCTGCTGTCGGCGCGCAACAAGGAGACCGATCCGCTCGTTGCGGCCAAGAGCGAACTGGCAAAGCGCAAGAATGATACCGCGGCGACCGTGGTCGTGCTCGAAGCGCTGTCACGAATTCTGCCGGACAACACCTACGTGACCGAATTGCGGGTCGAGGGCGACCGGGTGCGCGTGACCGGGATCACCGCCGATGCCCCCTCGCTGATCCGCCTAATCGAGCAATCGCCCAATTTCAGCCGCGCCGTCTTCTTCGCGCCGACCACCCGCGCGCCGTCCGATCCCGGCTATCGGTTCCACATAGAGGCCCGCATCGTGCCGGTCTTTTCATTGCCATCATGACCATGGCCAGTCTCGCGACCATATGGAACAGAAAGGTGGCGTCGATCGCCATCTACGCGGCGCTGGTCGTGCTGTCGATCGGCGCTATCTGGGTTGCGCTTGGCGATGTCGCGGACCGCTACGCATCGGTCCACGCCGCCGAGAAGATGCTTGCGCAGCTGGAAGGCCGTTCTCCGAATCCCAAGGGTGAGCAAGGCACGGAATTTAGCGGGGCGCCGACCGGCTCTCCGTTCATCGAGGGCAAGACCCTGACCCTCGCCGGTGCCGCGCTGCTGCAGCGCGTCGTCAAGGCGGTCAACCGTATCGGTGGAGATGTCGTATCATCGCAGGTCGACCTGCAAGGAGCGGCCGCGAAACAGGGTTGGGTCACCCTGACGGTGAGCTGCGACGTCGATGAATCGGGCCTGCAGCCGCTGCTCTACGATATCGAAGCCGGCATGCCATTCCTGTTCATAAAGCAGCTTCTGGTCCAGGGCCCGACCGAAGGGCTCCAACAGAGCCGCATGCACATCGTGCTCGATATTATCGGTCAATGGCGGGGAGATCGTCATTGATGTGTAATCGTTGCATGCTTGGATTGGCGGTGGTGGCGATGTTGATCGCGGGTGTTCCGCGGGCGATCGCCACAGACAGTCCGTTCGACAATGACAGCCCGGTCGGTATCCCGCGTCCTCCCGATCTCAGCGCGCCGGTCCAAACCAATGTGCGTCCGAAACCGAAGGCAGCGGAGGAGCCTGTCAGCGCCAATCCGTTATGGGGTATCCCGTTGAAAGCGCTGAGCGTGACGCGGTCGCGACCTTTGTTCCGGCCTTCGCGGCGCCCGCCTGCGGCGGTGGTTGCCGCGCCGGTTCATGAAACCGTCAAATCCGCTCCGCCGCCGGCGGCACCCGAGCGTCCGCAGCTTCGTCTCGTCGGGGTCGTCGCGGGCGCTTCCGATGATGGATTTGCGGTGTTTATCAGCAGCACGACGCATGATATCATCCCGCTGAAAACGGGCGAGGGACACGGCGGCTGGATCCTGCGCTCGGTGAAACGCCGCGAGGCTGTGCTCGAAAAGGGCCAGCAAACAGTGGTCATCAAGCTACCTCAGGCTATGGGGACTCAGAAATGAAACGCCGGTCATCCATCAACGCGCATTTGAGTCGCGGTGCGGTATCGTTCTGTGCCGTCGGCGGGCTTATGCTCGCCACCGCTCTGGTTTCAGCGCCGGCGTGCGCTCAGCCGACGGTGGAAGGCACGGCGCAGACCGTCCGTGTCGAGGGGCACGGCGCCACGTTGGACGAGATCATGACGGCCCTGGGCCGCTCCTTCAATTTGCACTTCACGTCGTCGGGCGAGCTCAACCAAACGGTCACCGGTACCTACGAGGGCTCGCTCAAGCGTGTGGTTGCCCGGCTCCTGTCGGGCCATAATTTCATCCTGAGCACCCACAACGGGCGCGTCGACGTGGCCGTATTCGATGCAGGCGGCGCTTCCCAGGCCGTTGCATCGTCGAAGGCCCGCGCGCGTCATCCAGGGGTCGCCCAGGCTGGCAGGCCGGTCACGCCGAAGACTGCCGCCTCTACCGCCGCGCAGTCCCGGCCGAAGGTGATGGCCAAGGAGGCTCCCGCGGTCCCGACGCCGGCGAAGCAACCCGCGACCGGTACGGCAGCGCCGCTCATCCGCCTGGCGGACGGCAGCGGAACCGTGCCGGCGCCGATGCCGGTGCAAGGCGGAGGGCAGGGGCCGGAATTGCGGCCGTCCAAGATTGAGCCGCCGAAGCTGACCCATGCTTCGGCCGCTGACGTGCCGATGGCCAAGCCCGCGGCAGGCGGCACGGACTTCCCGCACGCCACCAAGCCGGCGGGGAACGACGCGCCGGAGGCCAAGTCGACCGGCAATAAGCCGCCTTCCGGGAAGTGACGCGCTAGAAAAGTCGCGCTGGCCGTTTCCCCGGCTTGCGAACCGGCGGTCGCTGGCGCGCGCGAGGCGCGGACGGCGCCTCCTATCTTGCGGTTGGCGTCGCAGCTAGACACCTGCACGAAGCTTTGTTACGAAAATTCGTCGCCGCTATGTCTGCCGGCAACGTCCCCGGGGGCGTCGGCATTCAGGGCGGCTCGATTGAACACCTTGGCCAGCGCTTTTATCAATGCATGAAGCCATGGACGTGCGCGATCATCAGAAAATCTTGCGATCTCTCGCGGGGCGCACTCCGCGAACAGGCATCGCGTGGTCCTGCGCATTCAGCCGCATGATGTTTTGGCCTTCTCACCCGCAATATAACGTGCCGTGAACCTGCAAACGATATCCGACAATTTGGAGCTGCGCGATGGCGCTGCAACCGGCGCCAAAGCGAAATGGCTGAACCTGTTCTCCGGCCTCGTTTGTCTGGCAGTCGTCGCGGTCGTCTTCATCGTCAACTATAATTGGATTATTGCGCATTTTTACCGCTATGGCGCCTACCTCTTTGATTCGGGCGCGTTTGCGAACCTCCTATGGCGAAACCATTTCAACGGCACGCTGCCGCCTTCGGTGTCCGCAGGGGCGGTTTTCAATGGCCTGCACTTCGTCCCGCTATGCAATCTGGTGAATGTTCTCTCCTATCTGGTTCCGCTCGGTTTCGTCGAATATTTCGCGGCTTTTGAAGGTGTGGTCTACATCACGCTTCCTCTCGCGATGTTCATGTTCTTGAATTCCGCGTTAGTGGACATCAAGAGAAGCGCGCCTCTCATCATCATCGCCGGGCTCTCGTCGCTCCTCTACGCGTTCAATGGATTCGCATTGATCTCGATTTCATATCCCGACTTCCAGATGCTGTGGCCGGCCATGGCTCTCGGCTTCTTCTTTTGTCTTTTCAGCGGCCGGATTGTCGCCGCAGCGATCTTTTTCGTATTCGTGCTCAGTGTCCGCGAGGACGCCGGATTTCATCTGTTCGGCTTCTTGGCGTTGGTCATCCTGCTGGACCGTGTCCGGGGCGTGCCCCTGCGTCAGCAATTCACGGCATTGATCTTCGCGGTAGCGGCTTTTGCATATTCGTTAGCGGCGATCGGATTTGAAAAGTTCGTGTTTCACAATGGTGGGCTGTTCGCCTTGGAATTTCTGGGCGATCCGCCCTATGGGCATCTCACATGGGGCTACGTGCCGCGGCGTCTGCTTCAGATCCTCGATGACTCGCCCTGGATCTGCTCAAGCTTCGTGGTAGCCGCCGCCTTTGCAATCCTCGACCGCAAACCGAGCTATCTCCTGGGCTACCTTGCGACGGTGCCCTGGGTCGTCCTCTATATGCTGGGCCCGCCCGAATACGTTCTCCACGGCTACCGGACCTTTCCGATCGCGCTCGCGATGGTATGGCCCGCGCTCGAAATGGCGCGCGCCCACAAATTCCGGCTCGATATCGGGCCGTGGTTGAAATGTTGTGCCTTCATCGGCCTGACCACGATTTTTTCGATGGTGTGGTTCTTCGGGGAGGGCCGCGGAATTCGTCGATCACTTCAAGGGATACCGGCCGGACAGGGCAAGCTTTGCCGCCCTGGCCCGCTTCCTCAATGCGCCGAAGGAGTGGGAACGCTATGGCACGGTGGTGTTCGACGACTCGGTGCTGTCGATCTGGCCGCGGCACGTCCCGGTGAAAAACACGATCTACGTGCCGCACGCGCACGTGGATACCTTCTTTTATTGGCGGCACAATCACTTTCAAGGCAACATCAACGCGAAGGTCCTGGCCAACAATCCGCTTGACCATAATTATCAACTGAAGGGAACCAACGTCCTGGTGTCGAGCCGGTTTGTCATGACGCCTGATCCTGTGATCGGCTCGTTCCTCGCGCCCGCCTGCGGCTTCCTGAACAGACAGTATCGTGTCGCGAATTGGGCGCGTGTGGACGGTTGCAAGGTCGTCGTGCCGGCGCGGCCGGGCGGCGGAATTGTCGTTTACGGGCCTTACGTCGCTCTCGATCCGGGCCATTACAACGCGGTTTTTGAACTCGATCTGCCCGCGGGTCAAAAGAGTGCCAATGTGACCGTCGATGTCTCGAGCAACAACGGCGCCGCGATTTTGATTTTGGCCAGCCGGTCCGTGACGTTGCAATCGGGCCAGAATCCGCAACGGGTGGCCCTTGAATTTGACGTTCCGAATGCGTCGGCCGGGCAGGGGATGGAATTCCGCGTGCACGCGCGCGGCGAGCCCTTCAATGTCGATGACATTTCGTTTGCGGCCGTGAAGTGAGATGTCGCCGTTTCCGGCGCCTACAAGGCCTTGATCTTCAGATAGGCAAAGGCGGCCATTCGTATCAGCATCATGCCATGCGTGAAGCGCGATATCTGCGTGCTTCCATAGGTGCGTGCCGCATACCTTATCGGGACGTCGACAATCTTCAGCGAGAGCTTGGCCGAACCAAATATGAGATCGAAATCGCCAAATGGATCGAAATCCCCGAAATAGCTGCGATTGCGTTTTAGCTTAAGATAATCGCTTTTTCGCAGGCCTTTCGTGCCACAAAGGGTGTCGGTGATCCGTTGATTGAGCAGCCACGAGAACAGCAGCGCGAAGAACCTGTTGGCGATCAGGTTCAAGAACTGCATTGCGCCCGTTTCCATGGGGTAGACGAGCCGCGAGCCGTTCACGAATTCGGCCTGCCCGGAGGCCAGCGCATCCCAGAACTTCGGGAGCTGCTCCGGCGGCATGGTCAGATCGGCGTCGAGAATCAAAAGGACATCGCCGCGCGCGGCATCGAAGGCCGTGAACACCGCGTCGGCCTTGCCCTTGCCCGATTGGCGCATCAGCTTGATATCCCAATCCGGAAATGCGGTCTTCACGCGCTCCATCTCTTCGAAGGTGCCGTCCTGGCTGTGGCCTTCGATGAAGATCACCTCGATATCGTCGCAAAAACGCGGAATGCGCCGGATTGCCGGCTCGATATTGCCGCGCTCGTTGCGGGCGGGAATGACGATGGTTGCCGATGTGATAGCGCGTGGAACCCGAAGAGAGCGGCAAACGGTGTAATGGCGGAGCGCGAATAGCCTCACGAAGGGGAGTGGGCTGATAAACCGGTTCACCAGGCGGCTCAAGCCAAACAGGCTCACCGGCAACAATAGCCGGTTCTCTGATTTGATCGGATCGAGATTCGCGAGCTGCGCCAGATTTCTGATGTCCGCCGCCGCAAGCGCATTGTTAGCCGGCTGATGTTGTCGAAAACCGATCTTCTCGGCAAGCGTCAGCAGAGGCTCCCAGAGATGGGAGTAGTACGCCAGGACGACCCGCGTATCGGACCGGCAAAACCGATGAAGATTTAAGAGAAGCCGCTGACAATCCGTCGTGTAGCCGAGGGTGTCGACGATCACGATGAAATCGAACGTTCCTTCGATGGCAGCGAGATCGGCATCGTTCTCGGCATCCGCAACGTAAAACTCGAGTTCGGAATGACGACGTTTTGCTTCGGCGACCATATTGGGGCTGATGTCGACGCCGACGCCGCGCGCCGGGCGTAGGGCGGCGAGCATATCACCAATTCCGCAGCCGATTTCCAAGACCGACGAACCGGGCGGTATCAGGAATTGGATGTAACGTTCATCTTCCTTATGGAAGAAGCTCGCTTTCTCGTACCACTTCGGTCGTTCCGCGGCCGTCGAATCAAAATGGGCGACCAAAGCCTGCTTTTCCGCAGGGCGAGTGGATGGGGGGGAACTCACCACCCTTTCTCCATCTGTCCAGCTAACGGTGAGTGAGGTGCGACGCTCAAATTACCGGGACTGTAGATGAGCACGGCCGCCGTCGCTCGTGTATTTCCGATCATGCCGGCCGCTTCACTGAACTTTTCCCTTGCAGGAGAACAAAAGCTAGAAGAATACTCATCGTTTGATCCGATTGCGAAAGTTCGCTTAAGGCACGGTAGTTCAACAAAGAGGATGGCCCACGGCCCGCGATCCCAGCATGAACAATAGTCCAACGGCCAGCTTCTTGGGACGGAAAACTCGCGTTTACACAGACATTCAAACGATTTCAATCGCTGCGTTTCCACTATTTTTGGCTATATTGGTGGGCAGCATGCTCAGCATGATTACGCCGTTCTATGCGGGGAGTATTGGCTACGGTTACGATCCTAGTTATGCATACCTTTTCAATGGGGTTGAGCTCTTTGAAGGATATGCCCCGGTCCTCGTTTATCATCCGGGCACGCCTCTCGAGACACTCATAGGCATCGTCACTTGGCTGGCGTGGCTTTATGAGTGGCTCGGCGGCCAGACGACCCTCACATTCGGTCGGGCCGCCGTCGAGGACCCTGAGCACTACATATTCATTGTATCTCTTCTTCTCCTTTTCATGAATGCCGTCGCCACAATGTATCTCGGAATTCGCGTGAAAGCCGCGACGCAGAGTTTGTCGATGGCCCTCATCGCCCAAAGTGGGGTCGCCTTCCTAGGTGCCTTGAGTCCCTATCTCGCTTATCTCGCGCCGGAAGCGCTGGTGATGTTCGCCGGCATCATGGTGATGGCTTGCCTATCAGACACTTTGCTCTCCTTTTCGCCTTTGAGCGAGCCCACGAGCGACCGCTCGGCAGTTGCGGTTGGTTTCTTCTTGGCGCTTGGAGTGACGGCTAAAATAGATTTTGCGCCTTTGATCTTGTTGCTGGCGGTCATGCCGACGAAGCGAGCTCGGATCATTGGTCTTCTGGCGCTGCTCGGTTTTTCACTGCTGTTCCTGCTGCCCATCATCACCAAATTGCCAGAGGTGGTTAAGTGGTACTATGGCCTAACCACTCACACCGGATATTACGGTTCAGGGCCGGAGGGCTTGGTGGACATCGCGGCTGTACCGGCCCGCCTCTCCACTCTTTTTCACCGCGGCGGTCTGGTCTTCGCTGCTGCGGCGGCTTGCATCGTCGCCGTCACGATGTGCATCTTCGGCATCGTCGACGTGAACCGTTCTTCCCATAGGCGTTGGTGTGTTTGGGTTGGCGCTGTTCTCTTCGCGATCCTCGCGATACAAGTGGCGCTTGTACTCAAACACTTCCGTGTGCATTATATTTTGCCTTCTTTCGTGATTTCGTCAGTTATTCTCATCAGGCCGCTGAGGCTCTTGGAAGCCCGGTTTGCTCGACCTGCCCGCGTGCTCGCCACCATTGCTGCCGCGGGCATCATCGTCTTTGCCGTCGTGCAAGGTTATGAGAATATCAAGATGTTCAGTGTGGCCAAGAAGGTCAGAGATTCTCAATTGGCAACACTTCAACAAACGCTCGATGCGAATCATGATGCGATGGTAATCGCCAGCTATCCGGCCATGGACAGCCTTTATGCATTAGAGTTCGGTCTACAATCCGCTAATCTCAAGTTCGCGATGCTGACAGCCGGCAAAAAGGCAGAGAGTTTGTCGTATAACAGATGGGCCGAGCGTCTCCAGCGACTTGACGGGACTTTGCTGGAAGTGAGCTATCTCAACAAATTGATCGCGCAGGGACGCAAGATTTTAATGATACTGCCGCCGGATGTGAAAATTCCGACATTGGAGGCCGAGGTTCTTGCGGAAATTCCCGGCCGCGAGCGCATCTTGAAAGTCTTGCATGTGCAATAATGTGCCCTCCGCAAAGCGCTGAAAAAACCGATAATTCAACGTGTGAGATGTCCATGCCGGTAGTGTCGTTTTCAAATCCGGTTGGCAGCGCGGGAATGGCGTAAATGCTTTCGACCAAGAGCAAAATAGGGATTGCCCATCTCCTCAATATCGCGGTCGTTGGCGCCCGATCCCTCATGGGGCAAACGGCAATCGTCGACGTCAGACGTGGCGGGGTGAATTGGCATCTCGACTTGAATGAAGGGATTGATCTCGCCATTTACCTCGGGCTCTACCAGAGGATTCCGCGCCGTGTCGTTGAAACGTGGATCCGGCCCGGCGCACTGGCGCTGGATATCGGCGCAAATATCGGTTCACACGCTCTTTTGCTGGCGCGGCAGGTCGGGCCGCAGGGGCGCCTCGTTGCGGTGGAGCCCACCGACTATGCATTTGCGAAGCTGTCCGCCAACGCTTCGCTTAATCCCGATCTCGACAAGCAATTGATCCGCGTGCAGGCGGCGATCAGCGATGTTTCATCGAGCGGAAATGGTGCTACGGAACCGGCGAAGTTCTATTCGAGCTGGCCGCTGGGCGGCGATCCGGCTGGGCGCCATGCAAAGCACCTCGGTCAGTTGCAGTCGGCCGAAGGCGCGCGATTTGTCGCTCTTGACACGCTACTGGGCGAGTTGCGCGCGAACGGTTCGATCAGCGGAGCCGTGAAGTTTGTCAAGCTGGATGTCGACGGCCACGAACTGGGAGTTCTCCGGAGCGGGCAACAGATGTTCCAGCAGGATCGACCTGCGATCCTCGTCGAAATTGCGCCGGCCGCGCAAGACGAAGTGCAAGGACGCTTCGAGGCGCTGATCGACACGCTCATGACATTCGGCTACCGCCTGCAAGGCGCCGAATCAGGCGAGTCGCTGCCCATGTCGGCGTCGGGGCTCAGGAAGATCATCAAGGCAGGAGCGAGCGTCGACGCTTTGGCGCTGCCGAGTTAGGCAGCTGGCGACGGGGCGATATGGTATGGCCGGGGACGGCAGCCCTGGTCGTGATCGTGGCCGTGGCCGGCAGGTCGGCGGCCGGAGGTTTACGCCAGTTCGGCAGCGGGCTGCATTCTGCCGAGGCGGCAGGGCACCATTCTCTTGAGGAAAGTTCGCGCATTGACCGCGACGCCGCCGGCTGAAGTCCCCTACGATTTGGCCGCGGGGTTAATCATGGTAACCGGCTTGCCGCGGTCAAAGACGACCGGTCCCCGACGGGTCGATGACATCGGCCATTTTACAGCCATGGAACTTTAGGTTACTCAGCGTCAGACGGCTTGGCCGAGGGGAACCAGCACCAATGGAATGTTTGATGGCAGACATTGAGTTTGACGTGCAAGCATGTGTGCGGCGACAGCCGAATTGCGCCTTCCGGTTCCGACCGAGCTGACACATGCGAATTCTACTTGACGCCTATAATCTGGCCCTTCCCGAAGGCACAGGGATCGCGACCTACGCGCGAAACTTGAGCCACGCGATCGATGAACTGGGCCATCAGCCCGAGGTGCTGTACCAATTCACACCGCTGGGCGAGGACGACAAGCTGCTCGACGAGATTTCGTTTTTCGATCCTGGCGATCAGCGACGGTTAAGACGGGGGCGCTGGATCTTGCAAGTGATGGGGTCACGGCCGGTACAGGCCGGAGTGACCATTGCGTCCAACGCTGTCGGTGTCCGGCTTAAGGCGCGACCGGTTCAGATTGGCTCGTTCGTCATTACGCGCGGCATTCGATCGCGCCTGCCGAGCTTTGACAAGATTTGGACCGCGCCGCAAATCTTTGAGAAGGCGTCGGACTATTTTTCATTGACCGGCAGGTTCCTGCCGCTCGAGCTCAGCCCGAAGCCGGATCTCGCCCATTGGACGCTGCCGTATCCGATTTTCGTTCCGGGCATCCCAAACATATACACCATCCACGACGTTGTGCCGCTGCGGCTACCCTACACTACGATCGACAACCGCAAACGTTATGTTCGCCTGATCAGGGAGACTATCGCGCGTGCCGATCATCTCGTCGCCATCTCGGAAACGACGAAAAACGATATTCTCGAGTTGGCGCCTGAAGCCGCGCCAAAAATCACAATGACCTTTCAAGGCGTGCGGCCGACAAACCTGCCGGACAACTCTTTTGCGAACCTGCAGCGCTTGTTCGGGCTGAAGAAGCAGCGGTATTTCGTTTTTGTTTCGGCGATCGAGCCCAAGAAGAACGTCGGTAGGATGATCCAGGCCTTCCTTGGAGCCAATACGTCTTTCCCGCTGGTAATGGTCGGTCGCAAAGGGTGGCTATACGAAAAGGAGCTGGCGCCGCTCAAATATCAGGAGGTCGCCAAGACGCCACGGCGCGTTATTCAACTGGAGTATCTGGACTACAGACTCATGGTGTCGCTGATCCGCTCGGCACGTGCACTCTTGTTCCCGTCGCTCTATGAGGGATTTGGGCTGCCAATTCTCGAGGCGATGCAGCTGGGGACGCCGGTCATGACATCCAATTTCGGCTCGATGGCCGAGATTGCCGCGCAGGGCACCGCTGCTTTGGTCGATCCCTACGACATCGCCGAGATGAGTCGAACCATAGAGCGTCTCGGCAAGGATGACGACCTTTGCCTCGCATTGTCGAAGGCTGGCCTGGAGCGAGCGGATGCGTTCTCTTGGGACGTCTATAAAGAACGCTTAACCGATCTCTATCGGAAAGTCGCCCGGTAGCCGAGCAACGAGGCCGGAATCGACGGTCTGGGGAAAGCCTCGTTCGTTGCCCGATAGGGAACGAGGCGTAACATGAAGCCGCCTTTGAGCTTGCCTTATAATGGCGCAGTCCAGAAATCGTACGCTGTTCGTCTATTGGGGTCGTCGGGGATCGCTGTCCGAAATTACCCTGGCACTGGCGCGCGTTGCCGATAAGGATGTCGTATTCTCCGTCTCGGCTCAGAACGAGCTCTTTGCCGCGATCAAAGATACCGGTGTCCCGCTGCTCGCGGTTGACACCTTCGAGCACGGGATCGGCGCGATCCTGAAGGCCTGGCGGTTGTTTCGGCTCCGCCGCGAGATTGCGGACGTCATCCGGCGGCAGTCGATCCAACGGGTCGTCGTGCTGATGTCGCATGTGTGGACGCCGCTCATTGCATCGGCCGTTCGTGCCGCAGGCGCGCCCTATGTCGTGGTCGTCCATGACGCGCAGGCGCACCCCGGCGATCGAACGGGGCGGGTACTCGATTGGCTGCTCAGGGACGCCGCGCACGCCGACGAAGTAATCACGCTCAGCGACCACGTCAGCGAACAATTGCTCAAGCGGATGCCGCGCTTGAGGGGTCGTATCAGGACGCTGTTTCATCCGGTATTGGGGACGCCCGCTGCGGTCGACCGCCCGGGAGAGACACCGGGCTTTTTGTTTTTCGGGCGGATCATGGCCTATAAGGGGCTGCCACTCTTCGTGCAGGCCTGCGAACAATTGCGCGCCAGGGGTCTTCGGTTTCGTATCGGCGTGGTTGGGGAGGGGGCGCTCGACGAACTGGCGCCGCGCCTCGCAGACTTGGATGCCGAGGTCGTCAACCGCTGGGTCGATCTGCAAGAGCTTCCGGCGATCTTCAGCCGCTATGATGCCACGGTCGTGCCGAGCATCGAAGCCAGCCAATCGGGCGTGGTGGCGGCAGCTCACGGATTTGGGCTGCCGGTGATTGCGACGCCGGTCGGTGGCCTGATTGAGCAGGTGGCCGACGGACGAACGGGTCTGTTGGCGGACGCTGTCTCGGCCGAGGCTCTTGCCCGCGCCATGGAGCGATGGCTGAGCGATGCCGACTTGCGCACCCGGCTGCGTTCGGGTGTGATGGAAGTGCAGCAGACGCACTCCATGCGTCGCTTCTATGAATCATTGCTCCAGCCGTGACCTTGTCCCATCCATGGCTAAGATACTTTATCTGATTACCGAAGATTGGTTCTTTGTCTCGCATTTCTTGCCGATGGCGCGTGCCGCGCAAGAGATCGGGTTGGACGTTGTCGTCGCGGCCCGCGTCAACGGCGACAACGGGCGGTTGGCGGCCGAGGGCATCCGCGTCGTCCCGCTAAATGTCGAACGCAGCAGCCTCGGCATTGTCGACGCCGTACGCAACATCGCCCAGGCCTATCGGATCATTGTCTCCGAGCAACCGGACATCGTCCATTGCATCGCCCTGCGGCCGGTTCTGCTCGGCGGCATGGCTGCAAAGCTCGCACGTGCCAGGCAGCTGATCCTCGCGCCGACAGGGCTCGGCCATCTGTGGACCGAGCGCGCGATGGGGGCGCGGTTGCTGCGGTCGATGCTTCGCATGGTCGTCGGCGGCTGGCTGAGGGGGCCACGGACGACCTATCTGTTCGAGAACGAAGACGATCCGCGTGAATTTCGTCTCGATGCTCGTGCGCCGCGGGTCTGCATCGTGCGCGGCGCCGGCGTCAGAGCCGATGAATTCCCTCATATCGATGAGCCCGTGGGGCCGCCGATCAAGGTCGCGGTCGTGGCGCGGATGATCGCCCCAAAAGGCATCGCCGAAGCGGTCGAGGCCGTGCGCCGCGCGCGGGCGCACGGCAGCGCGATCGAGCTCGACCTCTATGGCGCAAGCGACCGTTCCAACCGCCGGGCGATCCCCGAGGCCACCTTGCGCGCCTGGTCGGCCGAGCCCGGCATCCATTGGCACGGCCGCACGGAGGACGTGGCCGCGGTCTGGCGCGACCATCACATCGCTCTCTATCTGTCCTACTATCGCGAGGGCGTGCCGCGCAGCCTGATCGAGGCTGGGGCCGCCGGCCGGCCGATCGTCGCGGCCGACGTGGTCGGCTGCCGCGATGTGGTGCGGGACGGGATTGAAGGTTTCCTCGTCCCGCCCGGCGACGTCGAGGCGGCCGCCCAGGCGCTCGAAAAGCTGGCTGCCGACCCCGCCCTGCGCGAGCGTATGGGACACGCCGCGCACGCGCGTTTTCTTGCATGCTTTACCGAGGCCGCGGTCAAGGAGACGGTAATCAACCTTTATCGGCGACTGATGCGCGGCGCATGAACAAGCGCGCCAGCGCCGCCTAATTGGGTACGGGATGAGGGACTTGCCAAGAAGGGCCTGCACCGGCTATCTGCCGCCATTCGTTCCCGGGGCGATCGCGTGTAGCTGCAGGGGGGAAATTCTTGGCTGACATCGCCGATCGGATCGAAGCCCTGCGCGTCTGGTTGTTCGAGTCCGCGCTGCCGCTCTGGTGGGAGCGGGGCGCGGACCACGTCAAGGGCGGCTTTCACGAAAAGATCGATCTCGACGGAACACCGGTGCTGCTGCCCCGCCGCTGTCGGGTGGCCGCGCGCCAGGCTCATGCCTATTGCGAAGCGGGACGCCTGGGCTGGAGCGGACCGTGGCGTGAGGCTTCGCTCTGGGCGCTGGACTATCTCTGCCGCCATTTCGTCGCGGAGGACGGCACGGTCATTTTGCTGGTCTCGCCGGACGGAACGCCCGCGGATTCCGGTTTTGATCTCTACAACCAGGCGTTTGCGCTGCTCGCTTTCGCGGCGGGCCAGCGCTGCGAGCCCGAGAATTTCCAATGGCGCTCGCGCGCAAATCGGCTGCGCGACCGGCTGAACGAAGCCTATGCGCATCCTTTGACCGGGTATGTCGAGGGCGGCGACAGACTGCCGTTGAGATCAAATCCGCACATGCATCTGTTCGAAGCGGCCATGGCCTGGATGGTGATCGACCAAAATCCGGCTTGGCGCCAGATGGCGGATCGGATCGCGGCGCTGGCGCTCGATCGCTTCATCGATCCGGCAAGCGGGGCCTTGCGTGAGTTCTTTGCCCGGGACTGGTCGCCCGCGCCGGGGAACGAAGGACGCATTGCCGAGCCTGGCCATCAGTACGAGTGGGCCTATCTGCTCAATCGCTGGGCGATGCTGACCGCCCGCGATCAACCGGTGGCGCTGCGCCGACTGATCGCCTTCGCCGACTCCCATGGTATCGACGCGGCGCGCAATGTGGCGATCAACTCGCTATTCACCGACGGCTCTATCCATGACGCCAAGGCGCGGCTATGGCCGCAGACGGAAAGGATCCGCGCTTATGCGATCGGCAATGCCGCGCTCGCGGACGGCCGCATGCAACGAGCGATTGATGGTTTGACGAAATACTTTGATACCAAAGTACCCGGACTTTGGTTTGACCAGCTTGATGCGAACGGCCAAATGATCGTCGAGCCGTCGCCGGCATCGAGCCTCTACCACATAGTCGGTGCGGTCGCCGAGTTGGCGGACGTCGTTTCGGGCGCGTTGGTCCAGGCGCAGGCCTAAGGCGGCTACGGCACCCGGCTGGAGTTCTTGGAAGACCGAAGCAAGCACGATCATTTTGAGTCGGCGGCCATGATTGCCAAGAGGGGGTGTTCCGTGCTCGAAGTCGTGTCCTCACGAGGGATCGAATGTCAGGACTGATTACGCCTCTTATCCTGTGCGGCGGCGCCGGGACCCGCCTGTGGCCGGCCTCGCGCGAGGGGCAGCCGAAACAGTTTCTCCGGCTTTTTGGCGCACATTCGACCTTTCAGGAGACGCTGAGGCGCGTGGCGGATCCGGCCCTGTTTGCTCGCCCTGTCATCATCAGCAACAGCCGGTATCGGCTGATGATCGATGAGCAACTCGCCGAAATCGGCGCGCAGGCCGATATCCTGCTTGAGCCGATGCGGCGGGATTCCGGGCCTGCCATCGCGGCGGGGGTGGAGTTCATCCGCGGCCGAGGTGGCGACCCGGTTATCATCACGCTGGCGGCCGATCATGTCGTCACCGACCAGGAGGGCTTTGTGCAAGCCTGCGTCACGGCGCGGGGCGCGGCCGAGCAGGGATGGATCGTGACATTCGGGGTCCGCCCCGAGCGCCCGGCCACCGAGTACGGCTATATCCAGCCGGCGGCCTCGATCGACGGTGGGGTGTTCGCGGTCGAACGCTTCGTCGAGAAGCCGAACGCAGAAACCGCGGCGCGCTACGTCGCGGAGGGCTACCTCTGGAACTCGGGCAACTTCATGTTCCGCGCGGGTATCTTGCTTGAGGAATACACAAAGTTCGAGCCCGCGAGTGCCAAAACGGTTGCCGCCTCTGTCGCGGGGGCGAAATCAGAGTCTGGTTGTCTGGTGCTCGATGCACCTTTCTTTGCCGAGGCGCATGGGATTTCCATCGATTACGCGGTGATGGAGCAGACCAAGCGCGCGGCGGTGGTTCCGGTGTCGTTCGGCTGGTCGGATGTCGGATCGTGGCAGGCGGTGTGGGAACTGGCGTCCAAGGACAGCAACGAAAACTGCGGGCAGGGCAATGCCGTCTTTCTCGACACCAGCGGTTCCTACGTGACGACCCACAAGACGGCGGTCGCGCTATTCGGGGTGAAAGACCTCGTGGTCGTCGGGACGAAGGATGCTGTCCTGGTGGCGAGCCGCGAACGGGCGGCCGAGTTGAAGCCGCTGGTGGAGCAGCTTCGCAAGTCCGCGCCGCGAGTCGTGGAGGATCACATCAAGACACTGGAGCCGTGGGGCTCGCACGAAGTCCTCGATGACGGGAAGAAGCACCGGGTTAGACGCCTGCTGCTGAAGCCCGGTGCGCAATTCCCGGTACAATTGATGGAACGCGGCATCGCCCACGTGATTGTCATTCGCGGCACGATCAAAACCGATATCGGTCCCCGCACCGTGATCCTGCATGAAGGCGAGTCGCGACCCTTGCCCGGCGGCCAGACATACTGGATGGAAAATCCGACCGCAACGGATGCGGAGGTCATTGAAGTGTTCAGCGAGGCGGTTGCCGCTCCCGTTACCGATACGGCCGGCTGATCCGGGTACGACGGATTAACAGGACGATTGGATTCCGATTGATGGCGCTTTCGAACCCGATCCTGGTTACCGGTGCCGCCGGTTTCATCGGCTTTCATCTGGCACGGCGGCTTCTGCACGAAGGCCGCAGCGTGATCGGCCTCGACAATTTGAACGACTATTACGATCCCAGGCTGAAAGAGGCGCGCTGCGCCGAGCTTGCGAGGTTCGACGGATTCAGCTTCGTTAAGGGCGACATTGCCGACCGTGCCGGCATGGCCGCGCTATTTGCCGAGCACCGGTTTCCGTTCGTGGTGCATCTCGCGGCCCAGGCCGGCGTGCGTCACTCGCTCACCGATCCCTACGCCTACGTCGATTCGAACCTGGTCGGCTTTGCCAACATCTTGGAAGGTTGCCGGCATAACGGCTGCCGGCATCTCCTCTACGCGTCGTCGTCGTCGGTCTATGGCGCCAATGTGCGAATGCCCTTCTCGGTGCACGACAATGTCGACCATCCGCTCAGCCTTTATGGCGCGACCAAGAAGGCGAACGAGCTGATGGCGCATGCCTATTCGCATCTGTTCGCGTTGCCGACGACGGGTCTGCGGTTTTTCACCGTCTACGGTCCGTGGGGCCGCCCCGACATGGCGATGTGGATTTTCACGGCTGCGATCCTGGCCGGTAAACCGATCAAGCTGTTCAATGGCGGCGATATGCGGCGCGACTTCACCTATATCGACGATGCGGTCGACGCAGTTGTCCGCCTGCTGGAGCGTGCGCCGATAGCCACGCCGGGCGGGGCGTGTAAGGCGCCCGATCCGGCCACCAGCGCGGCGCCCTGGCGGGTTTACAATATCGGCAACAACAAGCCGACCGAGCTATCAGAGGTGGTTCGGTTGCTGGAGCAGGCGATCGGCAAGAAGGCGGAACGGGAATTGATGCCGATGCAGCCCGGCGACGTGCCGGCGACCTACGCAGATATCGAGGCCCTCGCACGCGAAGTCGGCTTCAAGCCGGCAACGCCGATCGCCGAGGGGATCGGCCGATTTGTGGATTGGTATCGCGCCTACCATCGCGGCTAACGCGGCTGCCGTCCGTGACGACAACTGAGAGGGCGGTTCGTGCGCTTGATCGCCCGGCCGGCCACGGGCTGTGAGAACGCTCGGGCGGGGGCGCCTCCGAAACGAGGCGCGGCCTGAAAAGGAGCCCGGGCCGATTTTGGCCCTGGCGGGATCAAAGTCCATCCGATAGAAAAAGCCCCACGCAATAGGTGGGGTTGAACAGAAACGAATAGCCGCCAGCCCATGGGGGGTAATCCCCGCCTTTGTAAGCCCGGGCCCGACAGCGTGGCACTTCCGTCAGCCAATAAAGAGAGAGCAGAATGAGCCGAAAACGGGCCTTAATTACCGGCGTGACCGGACAGGATGGCGCCTACCTTTCCCAGTTCCTGCTGGAGAAGGGGTATGAGGTGCATGGCCTGCTGCGCCGCAGCGCCTCCTCCGATGTCGTCGGCTCGCGATTGAAGTGGCTCGGCATTTTCGACGACGTTGTATTTCATGACGGCAATCTCACCGACCTCTCGAGCCTCATCCGCATTTTCCGCGCGGTGAAGCCCGACGAAATCTACAACCTCGCTGCACAGTCGTTCGTCAAATCGTCCTGGCAGCAACCCTATCTGACTGGCTTGGTTACCGGTCTGGGCGCGACCAACATGTTGGAGGCGACCCGGCTGGAATGTCCCGGGGCGCGCTTTTACCAGGCCTCGTCCTCCGAGATGTATGGCCTGATTCAGGAGCCGATACAGACGGAGAAGACCCCGTTTTACCCCCGTTCACCCTACGCGGCGGCCAAGCTCTATGCCCACTGGATAACGGTGAATTACCGCGAAAGCTTTCAGCTGCATGCCTCGAGCGGAATCCTTTTCAATCACGAATCGCCCCTGCGCGGGATCGAATTCGTCACGCGCAAGATCACCGACGGCGCGGCGCGTATCAAGCTGGGGCTCGCCAAGACGCTTGCGCTCGGTAATCTAAACGCCAAGCGCGACTGGGGGCACGCGCGCGATTTCGTCAAGGCCATGTGGCTGATGCTTCAGCAGGACGAAGCAAGCGACTATGTCGTTGCGACCGGACGGACGACATCTGTGCGCGAATTCTGTCAGCTTGCCTTTGCCCACGTCGGCCTCAAAGCTGACGATCACGTCACCGTGGACCCGCGGTTTCTGCGGCCGGCTGAAGTTGATACGCTGCTCGGTAATGCGTGCAAGGCCAAGGCGAAACTGGGGTGGGAGCCGGAAACGGCGCTGGAGCAGCTTGTCGGCGAAATGGTTGACGCCGACGTCGAGCGGTTGAGGCGGCACGAATATCTTTAATGGCGCCAAAACGTCAACTTGAATTTGATTCGGACTGTACTTGCGTAGGTCCTCAGGTTTGGAACCGAACACTCAAATAAGCTTCTTGACAAATTTCCAAGCAGCGCTTTGAACCGGCCCGAATTTGCTGGAGGCTCCAATTCCTGAGAAAATGGAGCCATGATGAGCAAGACGACGAACAAGTTCTCCCCGGAAGTACGCCAGCGTGCGGTGCGCCTGGTATTCGGTCAAGAGCATGAGCACCCCTCGCGGTGGGCTGCGATCATGTCGATTTCGGGCAAGATCGGCTACGCAGGGTAGACTCTGAACGAGTGGGTGAAGGAGGCCGAGATCAATGCCGGCAAGCGGGGCAGTGTGCCGACAAACGTTGCCACGAAGCTGAAGGCCCTGGAGCGCGAGATTCGGGAGCTTCGGCAAGCCAACGAGATCCTGCACAAGGCGAGCGCTTATTTTGCCCAGGCGGAGCTCGACTGTGCCGTCCACTAAGGTGCGTGACGTCAGCCACATGCTCAATGTGATCCACGCGCAGGAGTGCCGCGAAGCCGCCGAACAGAAGGTCCGCGCGATCATTGCCGATCTAAGGGCTGCCAAGATGAGCAAAGCCGCGGATCTCGTCGAGCAGGCTGCATTGTGAGCTGGCGCATCTTCTGGATGACGATGCTCAATCGTTCCGATCCAAATGCCGCTCCTTCGCTCGCATTGACGCAGACCGAGATACAACTGCTTGATCATATTGTGCCGGACAAAACGGCATCAGCAGATCGAAACTCCATCTCACATTACATCATAAAGATTGCGAGGCTCGGAGGCTATCTTGCCCGCGCAAGCGATCCCGCGCCCGGCAACACCGTCATGTGGCGCGGCTTGTCGCGCCGCACCGACATTGAGTTGGGCGCCCTCTCAGGAGCAAAAATTGTGGGTAATTGAAAGCGTCGCCGGAGGCATACTCGTGGCGAGACGAAATCGCCAAAATCGTGGTCGCTCGCGCCACTCAATAATATGTCTTGCCACCCAGGATTGGCGTGAATCTGGTACAGAGCGGCTCTCAATTGCGACAAATTACCTGCCGAATAGTTATGGAACACGAAAGCCTACATCGGAAATCAGATCTCAAACAATTGGCGCCTCAGCGACATTATGCGGGCTGTTTGGCGACGGCGTCCTTTCCAAACTCCAAAAGAAGCTGCTCGAAATAGGCGATTGCCTTTTGCAGGCCTTCGTTAAGCATCACTTTCGGCTCCCAAGCGAGCAGATCATGCGCCAACGAAATGTCGGGACGGCGATGTTTAGGGTCGTCTTGGGGCATGGGCCTGTTCACAAGCTTTGAACGGGACCCGGTTAAGGAAATGACCTTTTCGGCCAATTCAAGGATAGTGAATTCGGCCGGATTGCCGCAATTCAGTGGGCCCGTGATCTCGTCGGGCGTATTCATGAATCCGGTCATGGCACGGACCATGTCGTCGACGTAACAAAACGAACGCGTCTGCTGGCCGTCCCCGTAAATCGTTATGTCATTGTTGCAAAGAGCCTGAACGATGAAGTTCGAAACGACTCGTCCGTCGTTAGGGTGCATCCGCGGTCCGTAGGTGTTGAAAATCCTCAAGACCTTGATCGAAAGGTGGTGTTGCCGTCGATAGTCGAAGAAAAGCGTTTCGGCGCACCGCTTACCTTCGTCGTAGCAGGAACGCGGACCAATCGGATTGACGTTACCCCAATACGACTCGACCTGCGGGTGAACATGCGGATCGCCATACACTTCGGATGTGGACGCCTGAAGTATGGTGGCACGGATCCGTTTGGCCAGCCCCAGCATGTTGATGGCGCCGTGGACGCTGGTCTTCGTGGTCTGCACGGGATCGCGTTGATAATGGATGGGGGAGGCCGGGCAGGCGAGATTGTAGATTTGATCAACTTCGACATAGAGCGGGAACGTAACGTCATGGCGCAGAACCTCGAAGTGAGGATGGCCGAGAAGATGCGCGATATTGTGCTTCGTTCCGGTGAAGAAATTATCGACGCAAAGCACGTCGTGCCCGCTCGCAAGCAACTGTTCGCACAAATGCGATCCGATGAAGCCCGCTCCGCCCGTCACCAACACACGTCGTTTTAAGTGCATAATTTGCTATATAGCTGGATGACCAAAACAATGATAAAGTTAGACTTTGCATCAGTCAATTGGACCGCTGCTGGAGGGTTAACCTCATCAAGACTGGCGCGAGCATCGACGCTTTGGCCACGCTTTACTAGGCGACGACCGCTGTGGAGATGCGGCCGACAATTGATCGCTTAGCTCTGGTCGGGGAGTCGAGCGAGAAAGTCCGCATAGGTGGCGGCAAGCCCTTCGCGCAGCGGGGTCCTTGCCCGCCAACCGAGCGCCGCTAGCTTTGAGACGTCGAGTAACTTGTGCGGCGTTCCGTCCGGTCGGCTGGTATCAAACAATATTTCATTTTTGTAACCGACGATTGAAGCGATGATGCTGGCGAAGTCACCGATGCTGATATCAGTGCCGGTGCCAATGTTCAGAAACCCGGTGTCGGAATAATACTTCATCACGAAGACGCAGGCATCCGCCAAATCGTCGACCGCAAGAAATTCGCGCTTAGGCGTGCCGGTGCCCCAAACTGTGACTTGCGGCAGGCCCTTGCACTTGGCCTCGTGAAAGCGGCGGATGAGCGCCGCCGGGACGTGGCTGTTCTCAGGATGATAGCTGTCGCCTGGACCGTATAGGTTGGTCGGCATCACCGAAATAAAGTCGTCGCCATGCTGCAGGCGAAAGGCCTGTGCCAGCTTAACTCCGGCGATCTTAGCAACAGCGTACCATTCGTTAGTCGGCTCCAAAGGTCCGGTCAGCAGCATTTCTTCGGTCATCGGCTGTGGCGCGGCCCGCGGGAAGATACAGGACGAGCCGAGGAACAACAGCTTCTGCACCTTGGCGCGATGGGCGCCGCGCATCACGTTGAGCGCGATGGCCAGATTGTCGGTGATGAAATCGGCGGGGTAGGAGTTGTTGGCATGGATGCCGCCCACCAAGCCGGCGGCCAAGAAGACCACGTCCGGCTTGTTGGCAGCGAACCAGGCTTCGGTCGCTTCTTGGCGCGTGAGGTCGACTTCGGCGCGCGGCACCGTGAGAACTTCGCAATCCTCGGTAGCGAGCCGTCGCACGATCGCGGAACCCGCCATGCCGCGATGGCCGGCGACATAGACGCGCTTACCGCGCAGATCAAAGAGTTGTTCTGTCATAACCAGCTGGCAGCGTCGGAGGTACCCGGGCAAAAAAATATATCATTACAATATGTTAGGATACATAAGCGTGGCCGGAAAAGCAATATTTTTGTGCCGGGTCACTGGCGGATTATCGAGTACGAATAGGCGTCATTTACGCCGACGATCTGTGATACGACATCTCATGCGGTGCGGTGTATCGGTCGCCTCGGTCGCTCCCTTGGTGCACCGCTTGCGGGCTGGTTGCTCGTCGTCGTGCCGGACAAACGTGCTTGGGCAAATCTGGTCCGGATTGCCGCGCTTCAGGCGTCAGGAACGTGAGCGTCTAATTCCTCGAGCCATACTCTCGCGTTTCCGTCAGAAGGCGCACGCCAATCGCCACGCGGCGACAAAGATCCGCCCGAACTGGTCTTTGGCCCGTTTGGCATCGCCGAGCGTTTGAACTGGCTAATAGTAAAGAAACGATAGAGAAAAACTCGCAGCCAGGACTTAATCTCAGCGAGATTATAGGCGCGGCGTTTTTCCTGGGGAATTCCGTCCGGCCAATAACCACGCTCGCTATCGCTCCACGCCTGGTGAGCGAGATAGGCGATCTTCGAAGGCCTAAATCCGTACCGAGTCACATAAAACAGGTTGAAATCCTGCAGCTCGTAGGGACCGACGACCTTCTCCGTCGACTGGATCGACGCATCGGAATCTGCCGGCACCAGTTCTGGCGAAATCTCCGTACCCAGGATCATATCGAGGACATCGGCGGTATTTGCATCGACCTCACCGGAATGCGCCACATAACGGATGAGGTGCTGGATCAGCGTCTTTGAGACAGAGGCATTTACGTTATAATGCGACATGTGATCGCCGACGCCGTAGGTGCACCAGCCGAGGCCGAGTTCCGATAGGTCGCCCGTACCGCAGACCAGTGCGCCGTTGTGATTGGCCAGCCGGAACAGATAATCCGTGCGCAGGCCCGCCTGCACGTTCTCGAACGTCACGTCGTATTGCTTTTTCCCGGCGCTGAACGGATGGCCGATATCGGCGAGGAGCTGCTTGGCGGCGGGCGTAATGTCGATTTCGGTCGCCGTGACGCCTAGGCTTTCCATCAATTTCCAGGCGTTCGATTTTGTTTTTGTCGACGTGGCAAAGCCTGGCAGGGTATAGGCGAGAACATTGGTGCGCGGGAGCTTCAGTCGATCCATCGCACGCGCGCAGACGATGAGAGCTTGCGTTGAGTCCAAACCGCCGGAGACGCCGATCACCACCTTCTTCATGCCGGTGGCTTCCAGGCGCTTGGCCAAGCCCTGAACCTGAATGTTATAGGCTTCCTCGCAGTTGTCGCGCAGCTTGGCTGGATCCGCCGGGACGAAGGGAAAGCGCGGAACATTGCGCAGCAAAGGACGGTCGGCCGTCGAAGGTTTGAAATCGAATTCCTGCACCCGGAAGGAAGGGCTGCCAGCTCGATTATAGGTAATGCAATTGCCGAAGGTGTTCATGCGGCTACGTTCCTGGCGAAGCCGGTCGAGGTCGACGTCGGCCACGGCCCAGTTCGCTTCCGTCTGGAAACGGGCCGTTTCAGCAAGCTTTTCGCCATTCTCGAAGATCGCCGCATGACCGTCCCAGGCGAGATCAGTTGTCGACTCACCGGGCCCGGCAGCGGAATAGGCATACGCCGCGATACATCGCGCGGATTGCGAGGCACACAAGAGATTGCGCATCTCCGCCTTGCCGATGGTGATGTTGCTGGCCGAGAGGTTGAGCAGGACCTCCGCACCGGCCATTGCCGCCGCAGTCGATGGCGGGAGCGGAACCCAGAAGTCCTCGCAGATCTCAACGTGCGCCACGAAGGGCAGCGGACCGCGCGCCTGGAACAACAGGTCGGTCCCAAATGGAACCGTTAAATTGCCGATTTCGATCGTTTCGCCACACACGCCAGCGCCTGAGGTAAAATGTCGACACTCGTAGAATTCGCGGTAGTTCGGCAGGTAGGTCTTCGGCACAACGCCCAGAATGCGCCCGCGGTGAATTATTACGGCGGCGTTGAACAGTCGGCCCTTCTGGCGCAACGGGGCACCGGCAGCGAGTACTGGATTTAGTTCGCTAGACGCCGTGACGATCTCACCCAGCGCCCAGATGACCTTGTCGAGCAGCGCATCCTGGAACAACAGGTCATCGATAGCATAGGCCGATAGACCAAGTTCCGGGAACATCATCACGCCGACGTCTTGTGTGTCGCCCTTGCGGGCCAAGGCGAGAGTCTGCGTGAGATTGAAAGCCGGATCGCCAACCTCGATGCGCGGCACACAAGCTGCAACCCGCAGGAAGCCGTGCCGGTATGGGGAGAAAAAAGTCACACCAATTTCTCACGCCACGCGTTGTGTAGCGGGCGCTCCAGCAAACAACTCGGGAATTCCAATGCCAAACCTAACCGGTGACTGCGCGCAGGGTCGGCGTCCCCTGCAGCTCGGACCGTAACTTTCCCAAACCCATGTGCACCACATCTGCTACCTTCGGCAAGTCCGGTGGGGTACAGCGCCAGCAGTCGATCACGGTGCGCCGGCGCCCGCCGTCGGAATAGACGTCGGCCGCGATGCTTGCATACTCGGGCGAGGGAATTGTTATGATTACAAGTTCTGCCGCACGCACGGCATCCGCTGCGCTTCGCATCGGGATTGCTTCGTCCTGCAGTAGTGCCGTAGTGTTTGGCAACGCGAAGGGGTCGTAGACGACCACCTGAAAGCCTGAGCTGGCGAGTCGCTGAGCGATCATAACGCCCTGGCTTTCCTCGACAACAGGAGTATTCGGCTTGTAGGACATGCCGAGTACGGCGACGGTTGCGCCTTTTTCAGCAAGCTCCTGAACGGTTTTGAGGACGCGTTCGATCTGCCGCCGGTTGATCTGGTCGGTGGCAACCGCAATATCCGCCGGCGCGCCGACCGAATGGGCTAACGCCGCAAACGCCTTGTTGTCGCGCGGGAAGCAAGGGCCGCCATAGCCGAGCGCACCCTTCAAATATTTTGTGCCTATACGGCTATCCTTCCCAATCGCCGAAGTCACCACGTCGACGTCGGCTCCCGGCAACCGGTCGCACAACTCGGCCAGCATGTTGGCGTAGGAAATCTTGGTCGTGACGTAGGTGTTGACGGAAATCTTGGTGATCTCGGCGTTGATCCAATTCATCCGCTGAATCGGCGGGTTGCTCTCGACGGTGGATGCATAAACGCTCGATAGAACGTCGCCGGCGCGCGGATCGGATTCTCCGATCAATAGCATGTCGGGTTTGAGCAGATCGCGCACGACGCTACCGAGCGCAATGAATTCTGGATTATAGGTCAGGCCCACATCGCGACCAACGGTGCGCCCGCTTGCATTCTCCAATGCCTCACGAATCTCGCCGCCGGTCGATCCCGGCATCACCGTACTGGTGATATTGACCACGTGATAGCGATCAGTAGTACGCAAAGCCTCGCCAATATGCCGGACGGCGTCTATGACGTATTGATTGGTGAACACGCCTTCGGGCGTGCTTGGCGTTGGCACGATGATGAAGGAGATATCGGACTTCGGGATGGCGTCCCTGAAATCAGTCGTTGCGCGCAATCTTGCTCGGTGCGCCGTGATCAAATCCTGCAATTGCGGCTCAACGACCGGTGCGTGGCCAGAATTGAGCTGGCGAACAAAATCTGCGTTGAGGTCAACCCCGATGACATTGTGCCCCTTGGACGCAAGCACGGCGGCTAATGGCGAGCCGAGCTTTCCAAGTCCAACGACAGTGACGTCCATGTCCGATCCCCATTCTTGCTGCGCCTAAAGGTTAGGCCGCATTCCGCATGGCTTGCTGCTGGATCCATCTGTAGGTTATCTCAAGTCCGTTTTTCAGAGGCTGCTCAGGCGCCCAGCCCAACCGTTCTCTGATCAGCCGATTATCGGAATTGCGGCCGCGGACTCCAATCGGTCCCGGAATGTTGCGGATCGACAACGGTTTCGCAGCGATCGTCATAATCATTTTAGCAAGCCCGTTAATCGAGACCATCTCCTCCGATCCGATATTGACGGGGCCCGTGAAATCGGAGCGCATTAGCCGCAGCGAGCCCTCCAGGCATTCGTCGACATAGAGAAACGAGCGGGTCTGCTTGCCATCGCCCCAGATTTCGATTTCGCCGCCCTGATTGGCGACCGCGACCTTGCGGCAGAGCGCGGCGGGCGCCTTTTCGCGGCCACCATTCCAAGTGCCCTCCGGCCCGAAGATATTGTGGTAGCGCGCGATCCTGACTTGGATACCATGATTGCGCTGATAGGAGAGGTAGAGCCGTTCGCTAAACAGCTTCTCCCAACCGTATTCGCTATCGGGTGCAGCAGGATAGGCTGAATCCTCAGCAAGGTTGGGGTTGTCGGGGTCTTCCTGATTGTAGGCGGGGTACATGCAGGCCGACGAGGAATAGAAAATCCGCTTGACCGTCCGCTTGTGGCAGGCGTCCAGCATATTGAGATTAATCGTCGCCGAATTGTGCATGATATCGGCGTCGTTCTCGCCGGTGAAAATGAAGCCGGCTCCGCCCATATCGGCCGCGAGCTGATAGACTTCATCAAAACGGCGGTCAACTACGGCACGGCAAAAAGCGGGGTCTCTAAGGTCGCCTATCACGAAGTCGTCGGCCTCAGTCTCGGCATATTCGTGGAACTTGAGGTCAACGCCGCGAACCCAAAAACCCTCTTTTTTCAATCGTTTGACGAGATGTCCACCAATGAACCCGCCCGCTCCACAGACCAACGCTGATTTCATACGACCCCCCGGGGCAAAACGATGCCTCCCAATATACGAAAGGGTTGGGGAGTTCAACGGTTGTAATGTGGTGCCCGATTATCCGGGCGGTGGGCAGGTCAGAGATGACCTGCCACTGATTATTTCCTCCACGCGGAGTTAGAGTCCGGCCTCAAAAGGGGACGGACGATGAAGCGGATCAGATTCACGGAAGAGCAGATCATCGCGGTTCTGCGCGAGCACGAGGCGGGTGAGAAGACGGCCGATCTGGCGCGCAAGCACGGCATCTCGGAAGCGACGCTGTACAACTGGAAGGCCAAGTACGGCGGCATGGACGTGTCGGAGGCCAAGCGCTTGCGGGCGCTAGAAGACGAGAACCGCAGGCTTAAGAAGCTTTTGGCAGAGTCGATGCTGGACCAGGCGGCGCTGAAGGAACTTCTGACAAAAAAATGGTAGGGCCCGCCGCCAAGCGCGAAGCTGTCGCTCATCTGCGTAGCGTCCTGCAGATGAGCGAGCGCCGATGCGCGTGGCAAGCCGCAGATGATCGTGTCCGACAACGGCACCGAGTTCACCTCGAATGCGATCCTGGGCTGGGCAAAGGATCACCGGGTGGAATGGCATTACATCGAGCCAGGCAGGCCGATGAAGAACGGCTACATCGAATCCTTCAACGGTCGGATGCGCGATGAGCTTCTCAACGAAAGCCTGTTCCTCGATCTCGATCAGGCCCGCCAGCTTATCGGTGCCTGGGTCACCGACTACAACACCGCGAGGCCGCACTCCTCGCTCGGCTACAAAACGCCGGCCGCCTATGCCGGTACACTCACCGTGCCGAAGGGCGTAACGCTGGCTGAGACTTTAATCGCCGCTGGATGAAAGTTCAGTGGCAGGTCAGTATCAGCCCATCACTTCCATTGCGGATCGTTCCAGTCGCGATACTCGGCAACATGGCTCAAGTTTCGCTCACCTAGCGGGAGGAGGCTTTCGACAATCGAAAGTGAATCTGCAAGTGTTATCGAGGCCGAGCAGCGCTGCTTTTCCAACCTATCTGCCAGCTCAGCTAGTTCAGCGCGGGACAGACTGAAAATCTGCGGAGCGGCAGAGGAGTCCAAAACCGATAACACCGGATCGCTCACTTGTGCCAAAAGAGATAACGCTTTCGGATCGTCCTAATTGCGCGCCCGACCAAGGCTTTCAGCTTTTGAACTTCCGCGGGAGATGAGCCGAGAACAGATTCACCTCGAACGTTAACAGTAGAGGCCGCCATCCGAGATAGTTTTCGAAGCGTATTCGGGTCGACCGTTATATCCCCAGGCAATCTCTGCAGGAACCAAAGTGCTTTGCTTAAATACGCCCCGTCCGGCTGTAAGACATTAAATGGACTGTTCGATGTGGAATTCCCGTCCGACCGATCGAGAGTGGCTCTCGAAATGCGACGATCGAAGTTTTCGAGCTCTAGGTTGAGAGTGTCTCTGACGGTGGGCCATAAGTCACCAGAAGGGTCAACGGTCCAGCTTCCTGTCAACGATGAATTCAACTTTAAATCTGCTGAGAAAACAAGATATCCGCCTGGCTTCAACAGCCGGCTCGCCTGGGCCAGGAAATGGGCGAATCCGTCTGGGCCGCGCAAGCAAATCGATGAATGGGGGAATAACACAACATCATAGGTCACAGGCGGAAGACGATCAAAGTCTGGTGTGTCTAGGACCGACACGTGATCTCGTCGCAAGAGCCAGCCGTCGGCCCAATATGCTCCGTCCAACCTTCGTTCAGGCGCGGATAATGGCAAGCAGTCAATGGAATCCATATGGTCGGCCAAAACCCCCAGCAGCCGATCAGGAAGTACGGTAACTGCCAATGCGTGGCGGCGTTGGTCAAGCAAGCCTAGCCGTGCCAGCCCGTACAAAAATTGGGTCTTTTCCCAAATCCAAGAAGTCCTCGCGGCAACATCGCTTGGTCTTCGATTGTCGCTGAGCCCGCTGGCCCAACGTCGCCATTCCAAATAATCCCAGTCAAAATATTCCGCGGCTTTCGACAATGGCCGCTCGTCGGGGGAGCCTGGTATATCGACCATCTGGAAATCTGATCGAAGCGGGAATGTTGTTGAAATCCTAGAGTTCTCGATTAATGCGCGAACCGCTGCCAAGCTGGGCGACTCCAAACCGCTAAGCTCAATAAACTCAGAATTGTTGAGCAGCCGCAAAATAGGCTCGGCAAGAAACGATGCGTGGTCCACGGCACTATCGTCAGGCGATGGCTTTGCAACCGTCGCAACCAATGAGGAAAAGTAATTTACTTCCCGCTGTGTCGGGCGAAGTGGCGGCTCGGCTGGAAGAGGAACTGACGTCGACCAGAGTTCAGCAGACGTCTCCAAGCCCAATCGCCGCAAATCGAGAAGCTCAGCTGCCGAGGCCTCTCTGGTTCTGGCTTTGCGAAGAAACCAGAGGGAAGAAATCAGATGCTCACCACGGTCGCTCCGGCCAACAAAATAATTCACACCGGGTGTAGGACGATCAGATTCCCACACCCGGTCGACTGTGGCCTTGGACAAGCGGCCATCAAATGGGCCAAGTAAATCAAGGCCGCAGGTTTCGCGCACCGCGTTCCAGAAGGTCTGATGAATGGGAGCGAGCCAATGTGGTTCGCCGGCGCTTTCTTTGTCAGAAAGGAGAAGTTCGGCCGAAAATGTGAATATGCCGTTTGGCTTGAGTACCTTTGCTGCTGACGCCAGGAACTGGACAAACCCCAGCGACCCACGCAAGTAGATCGATGTGTGGGGCATCAAGACGATGTCGTAACTGGCGTTGGGAAGATCGGAAAATGACTTTCCGAAGTCGAAGACCTGGACTCGAGTTGGATCGACATGCCATTTGTCTGTCCATCCTCCGATCATTTTCCCGGGCGAACTCGCCGCGAGCGGCAGGATGTCGAGTTGGGCCAGCGCTTCGCTTAAGGCTCCGATGAGGCGGTCGGGGGCGACCGCTGCAATGAGAGCCTTGCTCGTGCTTCGCAAACAGCCCAACTCAGATAGCCCAAAAAGAGTTTGAGCGCGTTCCCAGAGCCAGGCGCTGCGGCTGTACCAAGCCTGCGGGCGCGGCGAATCCAGTAGAGCCTCGATGCCGCGGATCCATTTCGGCGAGTCCCAATCGTGATACTCAGCGGCGCGCGAGAGGCTACGATCATGGGGTGCTGGAAGAAGATCTGTGACTTCGAAAGGCTCACTTGGTACGAGCGAGGCTGAAAACCTGTGCCGCGAAATGACTTCGATTATATTTGCTAGTTCGTCCGGCCTACGAGAGAAGATGGCGCATGCGTCTGGCCGTGCAGTGAGGTCTAACAAGGGGTCTGCAACTGCAGCCGCGCGAGCCCAATTTAGGTCTGATTTTGGTCCAAACTCTACAGCGCGATTTACCAAGTCAACGAGGCGACGCCTCTCGGAATTGGATAATGCCGATATTTCCTTTGAGCCGGCTGCATCGAGAGTGTCTGCATAGACAAAGCCGTGACGAGTACGAGAGCTATAGGGCGTAAACGTAATTCCAATGTGTTTTGTTACTAGTTCTTCAAACCGATTATGGATGGCATTGATGAAAATGAATCGTCTCGGCTCGCGCGTGCCCAATTGCAGGCACTCCCGTTCATGAGCCACATAATTGAGAAATGCTCGTCGCACGATTTGAAAGCGCAAGAGGTCGCGGTCGCTCAGTTCTGCCGAACGCCGCCCTACTTCCCCACGCGCTCGGTCGTGTGAAGGGAGCCCGACCTCGAAGACAAATGCATTTGCATTTCGTAGGATCGACTGATCATCACAGAATTCAAGCGAGTTTGACGAGCTAGTGAGTGCGTCTGCCAGGTTTTGGCAGTTCTGAGAAACGAAAATTGCTCCGGTAAATCCGAGCGCTTCCCAGCAATTTGCGAAATAAGCGAGCGCAGCGGGACGGCATCCTACCCAAGCGATGTTCCAATCGCGCGGAGCCGAATTGAGCAAATCTAATGCAAACGGGAGTACGTGCCCGAGATCGTACCAAAGATTGTCGTATGATTCCTCGCGGTAGTACGCTTCCGTCGTCGCTGATTGCAACGGATTAATATTCCGCCGAAGGGCGCGGGCGTAGGCTGTATCTCCAGGGAGAAGTCTAATTTCTTCTATGTGGTCGTTTGGGCATCCCCAGTCATTAGCCTGCTCGGGAATTTCTGGACTTTTGATATCAGTTACAAACCGCACAGAATCGTTCTCAATTCGATCACGTCGGTGCGCTGGAGTTGCCATTCTCGTGTGGTCGCAGTGATACCCGAATATGTGGTCAATGAAGCTGCGGGGAGATCCAAGCTTAAGCGCAAGACGTTTGGCCATGTTCGAATCGACGTGCCAGCCAAGCAGCATCCGCTCATCGAAACCATCCAATTCGAAATAGACCTTACGAGGGGCGAGTTGAAAGTCGCCTGGGCCGTCATAGAGAATGTCATCGGAGCCATAAACAATTTCGTTTAGCCGAGCAGTCGTGCCCCAGTCCCTTACGGCATCGATCACCTCTTTTGGGTTCGATCGATTGAAGGTCTCCCATAGCGTTTCAGGAATCTCAAAACGTGGTAGATGATAGAGCCCATCAGGCAATTGTTGCAAAATCTCAGAAAGCGACTTTTTGGAGCGTGGGACGAAGAGCATGTCCGTATTCGTAGATAAAATCCATCGGTTGTCAGGATTCGAACGCCGCAATGCGATGTTGCGGGAAATCGGCTCTAAGGCGATTAAATGGGTAAGCGGTCGAAAACGCTCATGAACGAAAGGGCGAACGCGCAGTATTCGAAGTTTTTGCCAGGCATGTTCGGTTAATGTGTCCTGGATTGCCTCAGGAAATGTTGGCAGATCGTCTGGCGTATTGTAGTCGACGAAAATGAGTTCATCATCTTCATCGGAAAGCAATTCGGAAATGCAATTAATGCTCAGCGCTGCACGCTTGTGCAGATTGTAGCCGTAATTGTCGTTGCGACCATAGAGGATAACGGACAACATTCAAATCACCTCGCTCCGACGACTGCAGGGCGTTAATTCCATGAGGCCAAAAAAATAATAGAGAATGGATAACAACATAGCTATGTAAAAGCCAAGGCAGTGTTGCGTTTTGTCTCGTCAAACAAAATTTAAGCTTAGCGTGGTCGCGTGAAAAGGAAGCGGGTTAAACTGGCTCCGCGACAATGAGCATATGCCAGCCAAGCCGGCGCTCCAGCGCGGCGAACATCTCCGGCGGCATCGCCTTGAACCAAGGCTGCAGCTCGTATTCGTAGTTGACGTATTTTCCGATGACGAACGGGAAAATGTGGGCCTGCGTTATCGAGGTGACCTTGAATAATCCCCGGTAGAGCTCGTGCACCATGTCTTCGGTATAGGTGGTTGCGATTGGGCATCCACGCTGCGCTTCGGGCTGATCGAGGCCTGCTTCGATCATGATGTCTTTCCACGAATTCTTGGCGTACAGCATGCAACGGAATTCGCCCGCCGGTTTGATGACTTTTCGAATCTCCTCGACGATGGCGCGCTGGTTCGGGCTGTGATGGATGACGCCGAAAGAGTAAACCATGTCGTAGTCGCGTTCGACATGTTTGCTCAATTCTTCCGCGTTGCAGAGCTGCAGCTTCCCCTTCAGCCCATAAACCTCAAAACGCTTCAGCGTCAGGTCGAGGCTGGCCTTCGACAGCTCGATGCCCGTATAATCGGCCTCGGCGCGCGCAAAGTTTACCGCCGCCGTGCCGATTCCACAACCGACTTCGAGAACGCGTTGGTGCTTCCAGCGGTCGAATTGCGCGAATCCGGGGATATGCCACTCAACGAAATGCTTGCGTTGCTCGACCTCGTCGAAAAATTCGCGGCTACCAACGGGCTTTGGAGAATGCCGAATGTTGCACGGTCGGCCGTTCCAGAAATCTTCAACCGTTTGGATTGTCACTGTGTCGGCTGTTGTTGCCGCGGCTTCTTGTGAGGGGATCATTTCGAGCTCCAAATTTCCGGGGCGGCTATTTTCGCTGTTTCGATTGAAGCGTTGCTCAGCTGTCCAGATGCGAGGGATTTACACGAAGCCCCGCAGGTCGTCATCCCCCTTTAGCCGGGCGTTTCGGTATCACGTCGGATATGAGCTAATTCCAAGAACTGGGTTATTTTGCAATGGGTTTTTTGATTTTTCGCGCCATTTGGCGCTTCCACGTACTGAGGCGGTCCCGGTTGTCAGAACAGCTTTACCGTGTCGATAAATGGAGCGTCTGCCTTGGTTAAGCTGCCAAACTGAGAGGTGGAGGGGCAAAGTAAGCTTGATCGGGTGTCGAGCCGTCGAGGCTCGAGTACGGTCGTCGGCTATTGTAGAAGTTCAGATAACTACCCATCGACGTACGGACCCCGCTGACGCTGTCATAGGCTCGCAGATAAACCTTCTCGCATTTGACGCTGCGTCACAGGCCGTCGACGAAGGCGCTGTCGCGCAAAGCGCCCTTGCCATCCATCCTGATCGCAATGCCGTTGTCGACGAGCACTTCGGTGAAGACCGAACACGTGAACTGCGAGCACTGGTCCGTGTTGAAGACCTCGGGCTTGCCGTGGCGAGCAAGGGCTCCGCAATTAGCGCCTTCCTCGCGAACTCGCGACAACAGCATTGCCCACTGAAGCCCTTAACTACATCCAGCTGTGCTGGCGCCCAGCTTTAGGACAACCGGCTAAACTTATTCAGGCGGCCAATGATAGGTCGGCCGTGGCGGTCTGATCAACCTGGGAACGAGCGGCTTGCACCTGGGCTGGGGTATGATAGCCGTGCCGGGCGACGAGCTAGTTTTGCTGTAATGCCTAGCGAGCTCGACGAGCGCGGCTCGCAGCTCGCCGCGCAACAGTCTCGCGACGATCACCGCTTGCGCTGATTGGAAAAGCGGATCGGGCCGTTTCCGTCGCCGCCCGATGGGGCGCCTGCGCCAGCTTCTGGGGAGCGCTCCGGCGCCCCTTCGGGCTTGAGCCCTGCATCATTCGTCATGTATTACATTCCCGTTGAGGTACACTTTACGTCAGCCGGGTGTATCAATTGTCCGTCCCGCGCCGCACTGCAGGGAACGCTGCTATGTTATCTGTCAGAGTGGAGCAGGCCTTAACACGCTCAGATGGTGCTGGGGATTGTACGCATGACTTTCATTCCGCTCGTTGAGCCTTGGATTGGTCCCGACTGCGCGCAAGCGGTGGGTAAACAGGTGGCATCCGGCTTTCTCGGCCCAGGCGAAACGACTGGAATTTTCGCAAAAAGACTTGCATCGCTGACCGGTTCCCGTTACTGCATTCCGACGATCAGCGGTACGATTGCGCTCTCGTTAGCCGCCAAGGCATTACAACTTAAACCGGGGGACGAGATCATCGTTCCGGCCTATGGCGTAATTTCGACAATCAATGCCTTTGCCTCATTCGGCTTCACGCCGCGCCTGGTCGATATCGATCCGACAACCGCTTGTATCGATCCGCCTGCACTCGCAGCCCGGCTGACCAAGCGAACGAAGGCCGTGTGCTTCGTTAATTTTTCGGGCCACACGGGGGCTCCGCTGGTCGCCGTTGCAGCATTCTGTCGAGCCAAGGGCCTTGCATTGATTGAAGATGCCGCCTGCGCATTCGGCCATCGCTATGAGGGGAGGTCGGCTGGCAGCTTTGGCACCATTGGCTGCCTGTCGTTCAGCGTTCCCAAGATTGTAACGACGGGCCAAGGCGGCGCAGTTGTAACCGACGATAAGGCGCTGGCAGACCGTGCGCAGGCTTTCATCGATCACGGCGATCTCGAATGGCGGCGCACTAATCTTAACCGCGAGATCGGCACTAATCTGCGCTTCAATGACGTGCTTGCCTCTTTGGGCCTTGCTCAGCTTGACACACTGGCTGACCGGTTGGCGCGCAGACGGCAAGGCTATTTTGCCTTGCGCGAGGAACTTGATGGCTACCTCTACACCGTGCCCGGAGGCGAAGCGCCGCTCCACAATATCGTGTTCAGTGACGATCCGGTGGCGTTGGTCGGCAAATTGCGCGCGCAAGACATCGGCGCAGCCGTTCAGTACCGTTTTCTCGCCGAGCACCCGCCTTACGCGAAGCTTGACGATGGCGACTTCCTCGGTGCGCGCAGCTGGGGTCGCAGTGCCGTCTATTTGCCGTTCGGCCTTGCTATGTCAGTGGATGACGCCCGCCGCGTCGGCAGCGCGGTGAAGAATTCCGGCATTCCAATCAAGCGTTGGCCGGGATAGTTGGTCAATCTATCCACAGCACATTAGGGCTTCAAATTTCTTTGCGAACGATGATCGTGAAGTCCCAGAGGTTATAATCGTGCACCAACGCCACGTTCGGCGAATATTTTCGGAAGCAAAGATCGAAGAAATGCAGAGGATCGCCGTAATATAGACGCGAGCGCCTGCGGTGCAGCTCTCGGTATGAGGAAAGCATGTTGAAGGCAAAACCACGTGACGACAAAGCATCGAACTTGTCGATCGTTTTGTGAACAATTTCGTCCCAAGCTTTCAGAGGGATTTCCATCTTCAAATTGAAAATTCCACTCGCCACGACATAATCGTAGATGGTTCCCTGCGGAAGCTCCGATAAAAATCGATTTTCCAGGCCCTGATGGGTGTCGCGGGCGGCTTTCAGCATTGCCGCAGAAATATCGTATCCCCAATATGTCGCGGGGGCGCTTGCTCTTTCCAAATAGTCAAGCATCGCACCATATCCGCAGCCGTAATCCAGGATTTCGAACGGCCGGGATATATCCAAAAGTCTGCAAAGTTCGGCAAATCGCTTGATTTGCTGATCGGGATCAGGCCAGTCGGCCGCCTGCGGGGCAATCCCGTATTCAGAAAGCGCATTGGAAAAGAAAACGTCGACCGGCCTAAGTATGTTAGACACTGCTTTGTTCACCTTCAGATCGAAGACGATACTTTAGGAAGAAAGGGCAATTAGCGAGCTCTGGATCGGCCGCTACCGCTTCATTGCACAAATTAAAAAATCGCGTCCGGTCGTGAACCAGTTTTCCAATGTAGAAGACGGAGGACTCTCTCGCAAATTTTTGTTTGAACCGCAATAAGCCGTCCTCCGGTGCTGACGTTATACCGCCGCCAAGCATCAGATGGGTAATTCCCCGCGTGGCGAACTCGCGTGCAATTCCGAAAACTAGCAATTCCGAAGCACCTGCCGGATAATCTTGGACATTGGCAACAAGCGCGTAGTGGCTGCACGTCGGATGGTGAACCACAAGCGCCGCAGACACGAGTCTAATATTATCGTAAACGCCATAAATCGCAAACAGGTCTGAATTGGCTGCCTGCCGATACAGGCCGTCCGAAAACAGCCAATGTACTCCCATATTGCGACGCTTGACGGACTTCTCATAGAGAGCGCGAAACTGAAGAAGCTCGGTGCTGCTCTCAAGTCGGCGAAATTTATGGCAGCGGAGGCCCAGTCGGACACGTCGGCGACAAGGTTCGGAAAATTGCTTCAACAGCTCATTTTCCTCGGCGCAACAAGTGACGATAATGACGTCTTTAGCAGCGACAACTTGGATTTTGTCCTGATGAGAAAATGCTACCCGATTGTCCAAAAGCGGGTCAAATCGTATTAGCTCGGCGACAATGTCGAGCTCGCGGCACTTATTCGAATAGACCTCCAATGCGTCTCTGATGAAAGTTTTGTTCGTCGAAGTCGTGAGCGGCCCCGCGTAGCCCATGAAAGGCTCAACGTCGAAGAGGCCCGTCCCACCAATGGGAGAAGGAGCGAAGGAATTATGAAACGCCATCGCGCCATCGACGATAAGGATGGAGTACCATTTCGATGAAAGCGCATTAAGGACCGCGCTCTCGTGGAAAGCGTCACGGCTCGTTGTCGGGAAGAACTCATCAAACTCTGGCGCGTGCCTATTCTCGGTCAGCAGCACTTGCAAGTTTTGGAGACTCCACTTTTGTCAGTATGCAGCGACGAACCCTAATTCGGTGCGCTTAATCTACATGGATTTGCCGAGTCATCAACCTGCGGACGAACGACCGGATTGCGCGCCCACGAACCTCAAGGTGATACGCTCAAGCTTGAACTGTGAGCGGCCGCCTGCCGCCGTATTGCGGAAGATAAGCCGCCGCGCGCCAACTTGAGGCGGAACAGCGATCATCAATGTGGCTGGTTCAGTGCTGGCCGGGACCATGCATTCTTGGCATACTGGGGTACCAATATCGTCTGCCACCAGCATGATGCCGACGTGCCCGCGCAACACGTGAAGCTCAATTTCGATGGCAAAGCCGCGATCGATGTCCCCGATAGCGGGCTGCGATTGCGCAATGGGCGCCGCAAGATCGAATGACGCTGCATAGCTCCATATCGGCTCGGGCGTGACGACGTCGAGTACGTCGCCGCCATCGGTGAGAACACTGTCCCCATGAGGTTCGGGAGCGGCACCGGATGGAAAGACATCAAGGTCGAAAACTGGTTGCTTTGGATCGAATGGCTTCTCGCTCGCGAGCATCAGATCGAACCAATTGAATGAGTCGCTATAGAAATTGAAGTCGAGTATGACCTCCAAAGGCGCCGGGAACAGCCGCCTCTTTATCTTGACTAGGTCATACCATTCGACCCACGGCGTTCGTGCGCCGTCGGTGACTCTACCCCATTCGCTGAAGGGAAGCCGGCCTTCACGAATCCAGCGTTCGCGGGGGTAGCAAAGCTCTATCCAGCGACCTCCGGGCTTCAGATGCGGTAGGATCCTCATACATTCGCCCCGAGCAAACTCAAAAGACACATTGATTAGAGAACCGTTGGCCCAAATGACGTCGAACATTGCCAGCTTGTCGAAGCATGAAAAGTCGTCATCAATAAAAACGAAGTCGGCGTTAAGGCCTAAGTGTTCACATACACGCTGGACGACTTGCAGGTTTGACTTAGTTATATCGCAGAAGGTCCAGCGCTTCACGCCTTGTTGCAGAAACATTACGCCGTCGAGCCCCAGACCGGAGCCGATCTCAAGAACAGCCTTATCGCGAAGGAAATCCTTGTACAAAATCTGGTACCAACGATCCAGCTCCACCCTCCGATCGTAGAATTTTCGCCATTTCTCAAAAAGAGCCGTTCGAGAGAGCAGAAGCAACTCGTCCGAAAAGATTCGACCGCCACCTTCGCTTTCGTACGGAAGCTCGCGCCATTTCTCGCGTAGCGAATCAAAATCTGGGCCTAATTGAGCCATTCGTGTCCTCGACGCTTCGTTAGTATCTGCTTATTACTAGCGAAAGATTAGCCTTCTCGCTGGAACGCACTTGGTTCGCCGACGAGGTTGACGAATTGCACGTTCTCGCCACGCGCTGTCATGTCAAATCGTGCAATCTCGCTATTCGAAGAAGTATCGAGCACGACTATTGCGTTTTTGTCGCCAAGACACAGGAGAAATATGTCGCCGGCAAGGTGCTGAGCGTCGTGCAGCCAAAAACTATCGACGGTCCCAATTGCCCGTGGAACGCGATCGGCGCCGATGCTGATCAGCCGGCCGGAACAAGAATCCGAGAAATAAAGACAATCAAGCTCCGGTGAATAACGGACGCCATGACAACCGACAAACCCGGAGGCGACTAACTCGTAATCTCCATTGGCGGCGACATGCCCGATGTCGCCTTGACCCAAGGTGGATACCCAGAAGCCACCGCGGCCGTCGGGAAACGCGCAATTAAGGTGCGCGAGTTGAACGTCGTTTGCGATGAAATGATCATGCACGGACATTGCTTCCGTAAGATCGTAATTGCGTCCGTAACGAGCGGCCGGCACTCGCCATCGCCAAGCCACGCGGCGCTGTTTCAGGTTAAGAACCATCAAGGCATCCGGAGCCGATGCGGAAAGCACGCAGTGGTCATGATCGACAGGAAAGACAGTTTGCAGGCTTGCGAACCAGGGGTCGTCAATTCGCTCGATGCGATGCTCGGAGTCGCTTTCGGCCGCGTCGGCGGCGGCCGGGAGAATGATGACGTAATCCTCGAGACAAACGACCAACTTGCCGTCCATTTTGCAGGCGCTGCCGATCTTGTGCTCGCTATCGATGCATCGGGTCGCGGTGAGGCGGATGCCGTTGCTGTCGATGTTGAGATCCAACAATGTGAGGCGTCCTGAATAGGAGCGGGCTTCCGAAGCAGGCGGCAATTCCTCGAAAGGCGGCAGAGCGTCCAGACGGTGTGGGCGTTGGTAGCGGTCACGCAAAAAGTCACGGGTACATCTTTGCCAATCCCAAACCCTGCTCGTATGTGTTACTGCGAGCGAAAATGTCATCCCTTCCAGATCGGCGCCGATGCTCGCCAAAGCTCGGCGTGCAGTCTCAGCGTCGCCTCCAGTCTTACGGAATTGCTCTGACTCGGCAATAGGCACGTCCCAGAACGAAGATCGGATGGTCGCGCGCCGCTCGTCGCTGGCATCGACGTGTCGCAAGTCGATACCGTAAATGCACGCAGTAGACGCCCCTTCGTGACCGGCGTTGCGGAGCACGAGATGTCTGGTGGTGCCGGCAATTCCCGTGGGGACGAATATCTTGCGGCGTCGGCGATCCAGAATTGTTTGCTCGACGCCGACAAACGCCGAAAAATCCTGGCACATGCAGCCGACGCCAATTGCTCCGCTCTCGACCTCGATGTCGACGATCACGCGCAGATCGGCTCTGTACGCAGCTGCCGGAATATCGAGGCTGAAACTGACGGCTAGGGCCCCATCATGCGCAATCGTCTCGACCCGAAACGGCTGGAATGCTAAGTCCGACTCGGCGGTGCCAAGGACGGTTACAGTCCCTGCATGGGTAACACGCTCGCCGATCAGGCCGATCTTGCGAACTTCATCCCGCACATCTGTCATAATCGCCATTTCCAAGCCTGAGCCGTTTGAGTATTGCAAGAATGCATACGATGACACCTATCGTCGGTCCACTTGTTTGATTTTTCCAGACGGCTCAGCCAATTCATGAACGACGCATAATCACCGGACAAGCCCTAACCATACAACCATTGTGTTGCTCTCCACGCGATCATTTAACCTCTAATTGATTGATTTATCTAACTTTTATGACGGTCATTTCGACGATATCGACCTCGACTTGAACCGGTGTTAAAATACCGATGGATTTGCCTTGTGAGGAAGGTGCGATGAAACGTCTAATGCCAGTAGCCTTAGTCAGTGCAATTTGCCTCATGCTCTTGGCTATCCCGGCCCATGCGCAAGCGACACGAACTTGGGTTTCGGGTGTCGGTGACGATGCCAACCCGTGCAGTCGCACTGCGCCGTGCAAGACCTTCGCCGGAGCGATTTCAAAAACAGCGGCCGGCGGCGAGATCAACGTTCTCGACCCCGGCGGCTATGGCGCGGTTACCATCACCAAGTCGATTAGCATCTATGGCGCTGGCGAAGCCGGCGTATTGGTCTCCGGTACGAACGGCATCGTAATTACCGCGGGTGCATCGGATGTCGTCAACATTCGCGGGCTGGTGTTCGACGGCCTCAACACTGGCATCAACGGCATCCTGATCAGCAGCGCCCACCGGGTGAACATCGAGAACTGCGTAATTCAGGAATTCGGGACCACCGCGGGCCAGGCCGGCATCAACATCGCGTCGAGCAGCATTGCCGTTAAAATTCAGAACACGGTCATCAAGAACAATATGGTCGGAGTGATCGTCAGACCGACGAGCGGTACCGCGCACGTCGCCATCGAGCGCACGCAGATGGACAACAATAACACCGATGGACTCCAGGCCGACGGCCGAGGCGGCGGTACGGTCCACGTCGGGCTAACGGACAGCTCCATGAGCGTCAATGGCGGCAGTGGCATGACCGTTCTATCCGGCAGCGGCAGTGCGAAAGTAAATGCGCTGCGGGTTGCTTTCACGACAAACGGGGCAAGCGGCGTACAGGTGGACCAGAGTGCCGGCGGAACTGCGGCCGCGGTGATCGGTAGCTCTCTATTTTCCGACGACGAGGGCGGCGCAGTTAATGCGGTGGGCGGAGCTTTTGCGTATACCCTGGGAAACAATCAGCTCTCCGGCGCCGGCGGCGGCGGTTTTACGGGGCCATTGAGCCAGTTTTAGGCTTGCAAGCGGCAGATCTGGGCCGTGACCGCGCTGTTGTTAGAACAATTCTCGGCGAGAGGTAGTACCTCGCTCTCGCCTTGCGTTCGAGCAAGGGGTAACGATATGCATTGTTGGCGATCCATCAATTAGAACCACAAAACCTTGCTCGGATTTTAGACACGATCGAAAGAGGCTGCTTGCATACTCCCAAAGTTTCTGTCCTGCTGGTTGTCAAGAATGCGATGCCTCTCATCATTGGGGCTTTGGAGTCGCTTAAGCAACAGACTTTCAAAGATTTTGAAGTCCTCGTGGCCGACGGCGACTCGACTGATGGCACGCTTGAAGTGCTGCACGAGGCTAAGGCACTGCCGCTGCGCATCTTGTCGGAGCCGGACCGGAGCTTGGCCGACGGCGCCGCGAAGGCCATTCCGCACCTCACCGCGGATATTGTGGGAATGCTATCTGCCGACGAGCGCTACTATCCGAACACGCTCGAACAGGTGTTGAAATGGTTCGAAGCCGAACCCAGCGCCATCATGTGCGGCGGTAAAGTCGACTTCATCGATGAGCATGACAGGGTCGTCGGCAGTCACTTGACGGCGCCGTTCAATCTACCGGCACATCTGGCCTGCGAACTGGTTCCGTCCATTCTTTCCTCCTTTTTCAACCGACGACTAATCGGTGAGGATTTCCGCTTCGATGCACTCGTGCCAACCTGTCCGGATTACGAGTTCTGGGCGCGGCTCGGTTTCCGCTTTCCCCCGTCGGCGTTCAAGCGTTACGACGTTAGTGTCGCGCAAGCCTACCGCACCCGCGACTCGATGTCATTCCGAGCCGAGAGCTTTGCCCAGTTTTGCAGTGACAAACTTACGCATCTGAATAATATACTGGCCAAGAAATATTCCGGGACCAATGTCGAGACGCTGCGGCAGCGAGCTTCCGCCGGCATTCACATGTGGGCCGCCGAGCAACTAAATTCCATAGAACCCGGTCACCCCGACATCCTTGCCCATTGCGCGGAAGCCGCTCGTTACGACAAATCTTACGGCCGCATCGCCCAATTGATCGCGGCGGTCGGCGGCGCCCGCTATGACGCGGCAACCGGGATCGTCCTGCGCAACCAGCTCGGGCCGCGCACCGCGGCGATCGCCCAATTGCAAAATCAGCCGCCGCCGCCCTACTGGACGGGCTCCGCCATCCTGACCCGCGAACCGCTCACGCTTGAAACATCGAGAGCGCCCTGGGGCTACAGTATGCAATTGACCCCTGCGAACGTTGCGGCCGCCGCTGGCGCCGGCCAATATTGGGCGCGCGTCGATCTGCAGGTCCTTAAGGGATATGTCGGGATCAGCGTTTTTTCGCCCGAGCAAGGTCCAATCGGCGAGCAGCTCTTTCAGCCGAGCGACGGGCGTACCCAGGTGCTCCTGCCGCTCGCCGCCGATCTGGGGCCGGAAAAATCGCTCATGCTGCGCAGCGGCGGCCAGCCTTCTTCGGTGGTCCGGATCTATCACGCCGAATTGCTGTGCGATCCGGATTTGAATTCCGGAAAGGTCGAACCGTTTCAACCCGGTCACTAGACGCTTCGCAGGCCGCGCCGGCTAACTGTTCAGCAATCGCATTCGTTCTTCCAGATATCCCGACATCCAATTGCGAACGGATTGATCGCCGCCCTGGCCGAGCGCCACGTAGGTTCCGATTTTACTTACCGCCGCCGGGTCCAGACAGCGCCACGGATCGAGCACGCGGGTCTTCGCCGCAGCTGTCCAGTCGACACTCACAAATTCCTTCATCGGGTTGATGACGATGGCGACGGCCGATTGCGACAGGCATGACTCCGCGCTCGGCGCGTATTCAATCGATCGGTCGAGTGCCTTGCGTGCTTCCTCCATCGCCATCGGATCCCAGCCGATGACGCGACGGCCTTCTGCGGCGAGCCAGCCCGCAAGATCGACGCCGAACGAGCTCTCGATGACAGGCGTGCCCGGCTTATAGGAGAGTCCAAGCAAGCCGACGGCCTCACCCGCCTGCGTTTCCGACAACACCTTTCGCAGAAGATATTGGCCGTGCTCGGCGTTGATCTGGTCGATGGTGCGCGGCAGCAAGCTCGGAACGCCAACAGCGTCCATGAACACGGCAAGCGCGCGATTGTCGCGCGGCCAGCACGGTCCGCCATACGGCACCGCCCCTTTGAAGAAGCGTTGTCCCAGCCGGTACGCCAGCGCGCCGGTGATCATGTCGACATCGGCGCCGGGCACTTCCGCGCAGAGCGAGAACAGCATATTGGCGAACGACACCCGCATCGTCTCGTGGGTGTTACAAGCGATCTTGGAAATTTCAGCCTCGATCAGCTTCATGCGCACCACCGGCGCGTCGTTGCGGATCATCGACCTGTGCAGCGCCCCGAGCCGGTCGCCCGATTTCTTATCCGCCTCCCCAATGAGCGCGTAATCGGGCGTTTCCAAGCCCTTGACCACTTCGCCCAGCGCGATGAATGAAGGATTATAGCAATAGCCGAGCCCGTCCCCGATGCGGCGGCCGGACGCGATCTCCAGCGCCGGAATAATCGAGTGTTCGCTGGCGCCGGGCAGGACCGTACTGGCGATGGAGACCGTGTGTTCATCCTTCTTGCGGCGCATCGCCGCGCCGATTTGCTCGCACACGCGCAGCACATAGCGGAGCGAAAAACCGCCCAGCACGTTGCTCGGGGTCGGTACAATCACAATGCTGGTGTCCGAATTGAGCACCGCATCTTCTGGCGAGGTTGTGGCGCGCAAGCGGCTTTGATCCAGTCGCGCCATGCGCTCGGCGACACCAGGCTCCGGCGTGACATGGCGCCGCGCATTGATCCCCTTAACGATTTCCTCAATCGGATCGCAGCCCACGATCGTGTGCCCGGCATCCCCTAGACAGGCCGCCAACGTGTGCCCGACCTTGCCCAGGCCGAAAATGGAAACCCGACTCATCAAAGCGTTCCCTTAAGCGTTCGAGCTCATCGCGGATCGAGTTCCTCGCCCGGCCTACGAAGCTTTGTCGGGTGAATGCGACCAGGCGACCGGCGTCAATGCTACGAAATCCGGCGTCTTGTACCCCAGCTTCTCATAGATCCGCCAGGCGCGCGGCTCGACAATTTTGTTGATCGCATCGACCTGCCAACGTTTCAGCACACCCACTCTCGGGCTTGTGTCGCGATGCCGATTGCTCGGCGGCCGATTGATTGCGCGCTGAGCCCGTTCCGGGTCGACCTGGACGTGGCCGCGCGTTAACACTTCAATGAATCGAGTGAGTATCGACGCATTGCTGGTGAGTTCTTCCGAACGCCATATCGGCGCGACCGCTTTCTCCTGAAGGATGTTGTTGAGCGTGTTGACGCCGTGCAGGAACAAACGATTCATGAGGTTGTCCTGCGGCAGCCGCCCCCCGTTGATCAAAAAACTTCTGCATATAGGCCGCGTTCCAGGCGCTCTTAACCGGCCAACTTTCGAACAATGCCATCTGGCTGAACAAGGGCGGCAATGGATCGCGCACGAGAATGGCGCAGTTGAGACCTTCACCCAGCTTTTCCCGCAGATCTGGAATGGATTCACGCGATACACCATACACATCGCAGCAGGCCCGCGACGCTGGCGCCGAGAATGCGCAGATACTGCCACCATCCAGCCTCCGTGCACCGCCCAGCCGTTCCCAGAATTGATTGGCGCAGTGGGCACAATAAATATCAGGATGTGCGTTCAACGTGCTCGCCAACCATTGCGTCGTCGTGCAGCCCCACGACACCACGCAGACAAGAAACGGAAGCGGCGCGTCCATGAGGGTTACGCGGCCCAACTCGTCGAGTTCGCCGAATAGACTATCGGAATTCATCTCGCGCATCGCATCCTCGCACCGGGGTGCGAACGCACCGCTCAAATGTACCGACAATTTCGAGCTCAGCTTTACCGACGAAGCGCCCGAGGATCAAGGGGAACAGCCGAATGGCCCGGCCAATCTGGATTGCGGAAAATACCGTCATGTACTGCTTTGGCAGTTTCGCAAAACCCGTCCTCAACGTTGTAAAGCGGCCTAAATCCTAATTCTCGCACGATTCGGTCGCCATCCACGCGGTAATCGCGCAGATCCGGGTTTTTGTCGGTAACGGTGATTTCGACGTCAGGGAAATGCCGCATGGCGAGTTCAACGAGGCCTCGTTTCTGATGGTTTTCTCCGATGACATTGAAGACGCGTTGCGCGGTCAGGTTTGGCAAGCATTGCAGGATGTGATCGATCGCGCGCCCGGCATCGGCGATATGCAGGAATGGGCGCCAAGCGTCGGGGGAGAAAATGTCGATTTTTTCACAGCGCGCACATTTTTTCGCCATTTCGCTGACAAGCAGATCAAAACGCATGCGTCCCGACAAGCCGCAGATCGTGCCGAGCCGAAGTATGGTGCTCGCCGGCGACGGTACCGCGGCGAGTAGCAGTCTCTCGCATTCGACCTTTGCGCGGGCATAGTCCGACAACGGATTGAGCGGTGAATCCTCGGTCGCTAGTTCGCCGGGCTTGGCCACGCCATAATTGCTGCACGTACTGATAAAAATTAGGCGTGGCGTCTTTGCCGCGCGCGCTGTGGTGAACAGGGTTTTCGAGCCGTCCACATTGATCGACCATGACTGCTCGGGATCGCTTGCGCAGGCTGCCTCGCCAACGACGGCAGCAAAATGCACGATAGCATCGACACCCGTCAGTGATTTCGCAAGCGCAGCTTCGTCGCGCACGTCGCCGCGCACGAGCTTGAAGCGTTTGTTATGACGGAACGGCAGCAGTGCTTCGCCGCCATAGATAAACTTGTCGAAAACGGTGACAGAATAGTTAGCTTGCAGGAGATGGGCAGTGACGCTCGAACCGAGATAGCCCGCGCCGCCGGTCACAAGGATGTGCATGTTGGTAGAGTCCACGCGATTGTTGTCGAGTTGTGCTTCTCTGTTCGCGTTGCAGGTGGATGCGTATTGACAGAAGCAGAGACGGAGCCGGCCGAGAATCCGACTAAGAAAACCGCTCAAATGCTCCTGCCGATAAGGTCCACTTCATGATGCAGTCTGGAATATCGCCCTTGGGACAATAGCTAGTCGTCCCATCCAATCAGATCCCACGTCACCCTTGCCGCGTAAGCATAACGCATCACGTGTGCAAAACACGTCTGGATGGCTGTTCAAGACTTTTGCAAACCACGTGCTTCCGGTACCGTCAAGGCGGCCGACGAGAAAACGTCGGCGATCTCCCTGGGACGTAATTGAGCCGAACTTCCTAAGGGGAGAGGAGTTTGCCTCGGTCGAAATAGTGGCGATGTATGAACGGATTCGTTCAACAATCTCGGGTGAACTAGGGGTGTTTTGCATTAGCCCATTAACCTGGTGGAATAGTGCCGTAGATCTAACACATGAAGAGCATTCGACAATTTCCTTCTAGTTCGAATAAACGAGTTCTCCGTCTACGGCAATGGGCCGATTTAACATCTGTCTTCCGATGAGCATGGGCGAACGTCATGTCGCTGGCTCTTTGGTTAAGTATATATTCCTTCTTGGCTTTCGAGTGCCGCCAACGCTGTCATTAGTCTGCCGGTTTCCGGAGGTGCCGAAGTCTGGACACCGATATTGAACACCTTGCGCATCTCGCGCAGCCAGCTCGGGTGCACCCATTCCCGCCGTCGTTTTACTGACATTGCTTGGTGCCGCGGGCGAGGCGTTCGGTTATGGCGTTTACGAGGGTCATTTGAAAATGAGGGGTTTCATGAGTATTCGCCTTTCAATGCGGAAACACTTGGTCTATATAGTCGATTAAATAGCGCTCCCGGAATGCGGAACTCGCAATTCGCCCAAGGGCCGGAAGAGCGTAGATAGAGTGTGTATTCGTGTTGATCCGTTCGCAAACTGGATTGGGCATGACGGACGCGCTCAGTTCCGAGGCAGCGCGCGCAATCTCGGTCATCATTCCCATCTACAATGAAGAAGACAATATTGGTCCTCTCTTTGAGGTACTTTTTCCTATTCTGCAGAAGTTGACGCCAGACTTTGAAATCATTGCTGTGAACGACGGCAGCACGGATCGTTCGTACGAGCGATTGTCTGCCTTGGCGAAGCAGCACTCTGAAATCAAAGTCGTAGACTTCCGGCGGAATTTTGGTCAGACAGCAGCCATCATGGCGGGAATTGATTACTCGTGTGGTCACGTTCTTGTTTTCATCGATGCCGACCTGCAAAATGATCCTAATGACATCCCACTTTTGCTCGACAAGCTTAATGAGGGCTATGATGTTGTTTCAGGCTGGCGAAAGGATCGCAAAGATGCGGCAATTCGTCGGAATTTTGTCAGTCGGCAGGCGAATAGCTTTATCTCATGGGTATCAGGGGTTCATCTGAAAGATTACGGCTGCACCCTGAAGGCCTACCGCGCCGATGTGATCCGTAATGTGCGTCTATACGGAGAGATGCACCGCTTTATCCCAATATACGCAAAATCGATGGGGGCGAAGATCGCAGAGATTCCGGTGCGTCACCATGCGCGTCGTTTTGGATATTCAAAGTATGGCCTCGAACGTACCATCAAGGTACTGCTCGACCTTATTGTTGTACAATTTTTGAGCCGATATTTTGCCAAGCCGATCTATGTCTTCGGTGGGTATGGCGTGCTTTCGATTCTTTTCGCATTTGCGACGGTCGGATTGATGATTTTCCTGAGACTATTTGAGGGGGTGCCGATGATCTTAACGCCGCTGCCATTATTGGCCGCGATGGCCTTTCTTGTAGGCATGATGAGTATTCTTATGGGATTGCTGGCCGAGATGATTGTTCGCACCTATTTCGAGTCACAGCGTCGCCGTCCATACGAAGTTCGCGACGTGCTCAATCGGTAATTGGAAAACAGAAAGAGAATGTGCGGAATCGCTGGATTTGCCGGAACAGGTAATCGTGATCATCTTGCGGCGATGACTGAAGCCCTTCGGCATCGCGGTCCCGATGGAGATGGTTTTTTCATCGACCCCGATGTGCCAGTTTATCTAGGCCACCGCCGCTTGGCCATTATCGATATCGTCGGCGGCATTCAACCGATGTGGAACGAGGATTCTACGGTCGGCATTGTTTTCAATGGCGAGATTTATAATCACCGCGAGCTGCGTGGCGAACTTTTGGCGCATGGTCATCGGTTCCAATCAGACCATTCGGACACTGAGGTTCTTGTCCATGGGTTCGAGCAATGGGGGCCTTCTGTTGTTGAAAAGCTGAATGGCATGTTCGCGTTCGCTATTTATGACCGGCGCCGCCGACGTCTGTTTTTGGCACGGGACCGTTTCGGTGAAAAGCCACTCTATTATTGCCATCATCAGCACGGCTTTGCCTTTGCAAGCGAGCTGACAGCATTGTCTTTGCATCCCGCAGTGACGGGCGCCCTTTCGCGGCGCGCGCTCCAGAAATACTTTGCCTATGGCTACATTCCTGCACCCCTGGCGATGTTTGATGGCTGCGCCAAGTTGCCGGGCGGCACTTATCTAACCTATGACCTGGATGATGGCGCGGCTTCCGTGAAGCGATATTGGCGGTTTCAAATAGAAGCTGACCACTCGCTACGCGATGAAGACGAGCCTCGGTTGGCCGATGAATTGCGCGCGCTGTTTGTTCAAGCCGCAAAGCGGCGGCTGATCAGCGATGTGCCGCTTGGCATATTTTTGAGCGGCGGCATCGACTCCAGTGGCGTATTGGCTGGCGCTTCTCAGCAGATCGAACCAAGTCAAATTTCGACTTTCACAATTGGTTTCGATGAGCCATCGTTCGATGAATCAGACTATGCGCGAAGCGTCGCGCAGTCGTTCGGAACACGCCATCATTGCGAAAAGCTTAACCTGGATGCCGCGCTCGCGTTGATCCCTCAGGTACTTCAGCGACTCGATGAACCTCTCGCCGACCCGTCAATCATTCCGACGTATCTGCTTAGCCGATTCACGCGCCAACTCGTGACGGTTGCGCTGTCGGGAGACGGTGGTGACGAGCTGTTTGCCGGCTACGATCCGTTCAAGGCGCTAGGTCCAGCTAGTCTTTATCACTATTTGGTTCCGCGCGGGCTGCACCGGGGCTTGCGGCGGCTCGCCGACTTGCTGCCGATTTCGACGCGCAACATGAGCTTCGATTTCAAGCTCAGGCGGACGCTCACGGGCCTTTCTTATCCGCCAAAGATGTGGAATCCTATTTGGCTAGCGCCGGTGGAACCGGCGGAAATGGCCGACCTTTTCGAAGATCCACTGCGCGCCGAAGACCTTTACGAGGAGGCCATTGCGCTGTGGAATGGCGGCGGTAGCCTCGGCGACCGTACGCTAGAGTTCTACACCAATTATTATCTCCAGGACGACATCCTTATGAAGGTAGACCGGGCGGCGATGATGGTTTCGCTGGAGTCACGGGCGGTTTTCCTCGACAATGATCTCGTCGAGTTCTGCCGGCGGCTGCCTTATCGCTTCAAATATCGCAACGGCGCGCGCAAATATCTTCTAAAAAAGGCGCTAGCGCCGTTGCTGCCGGGCGACGTTTTGGCACGCCGGAAGAAAGGCTTCGGTATTCCCATCGCGGAGTGGCTGCGTGTCATGCCCAACTTCGCCTCAACGGGAGGATGTCCGGACGCCATCCGAGCAGCACCGATCGAGCGGCGCTGGGCCGAACATCGCGGCGGCCGGGCCGACCATCGCCTCCTATTGTGGAGCTGGCTTTCCCTTCAGGCCTTAACAGCCGCCAGCGGCAAGCGCCGGCGGCGAGAAGCCTAAGTTTTTGAGCATGATGCATTTTTTGCGCCGATCTGGTTTCGAGCTTGCATTCCTGCTGGCCGCACCTGTCGCCGCAGTGTTACTGTTCGACATTCCTTTAATCGTCCAAGACCGTGACATTGATCCGTGGCTTTATACAGGGTACGGACAAAGCTTTGCGTTGATGCAAACCCTTTATGGATGGACGTACTACGCTGTTCGCTTTCCGGTAATGATGTTGAATGGCGCTTTTCCCGGCTCTATGGGTCCGGTCGTCGGATACGTCGTGCTGCGATACCTGTTGGTTCTCATGTGCGGGGTGCCCCTTTACTTTTGGGCCAGGCGTTATTTCGGTGTGGCGATCGCGGCCGCAAGTTACCTCTTCTTGCTTTGCAATCCGATTTTCCCGCACATTATTCAGTGGGATTACACGACTTTTGTTTCCGTTCCGCTTGCCCTCGCGGGAATATGCGTGTGGCTTCTGCCGACGAAACGCCTTTGGCTCAATCGAGGTGTCGCCGGATTTCTCTTCTGTGCGTCTGCGGCATCTCACGCATTCACAGGCACGGCGATTGGAACCTTTGTTATTATCGAAGGATTTTCGCGACTCTGGAACAGGGAATTCGGAAAGCTCATCTGGTGCGATGTGCTCGCAACCGGGGTTGGTGCTCTCCTGTGCTTTATTGTCGGCGTTTTGTACTACTATTGGGAGATTGGCCCATTCGATCCGAGCGTCATCATTTCTACAACGGTTATGGCGGTCAAAGCTGGAAATCAATACGCGCTTTCCCATACCAACACGTCTCTGGCATGGCTTGAGACAAAATATCACGTTTACGTCCCGTATTTACTAATCCTTGCCTCGGGATTAGCACTCGGCCGTCGTTGCATCTCAGCGGAAGTGTCTGCCAGAGTGTGGCGCTTTGCCGCTATCTATGCGTTCGCTTATACGATCTATGAGTTCGCGTTTAAGAGATTTATTATAGAAAGTTCTGTCTACTGGGCCCATCTGACTGTCGTGATCTATCTGCTTTTCCCGGTCTGTCTGGCTCTATTGAGCCGGGCGGCCTCTGGCCGAGGAAGAACGTGGGTTGGAACGGCCGCAATTGTCGCCTTGTTAGCGGTTCCCCTGATAAACCGCTTCGTACCTTCGCTGATCGACGTGGCGCAGGCTGCAACTGTTAACTCGCTCGCGGGCGCCATTGGAGTCACCATCCTGCTCATTGGCTGTGCGGTCCTTGTATGGGCATCGCCAAAGCGGATCGCGATTGCTGCCACGGCGTCAGCGTTCCTCGTCGCAGTCATTCAGGTAATCTCTTTCGTTGAACCCGAGTATCGATTCTTTGCGCGGGTAGACGAAGCCAGAGAGCTCGGCGTGTATCGCGCGGCCGTGGAAATGTTCCGCGTCTTCAGCACCTATTCACGGCCAGATGCCAGGGTCATGCTTTGGTTTCCGGTTAAGGAATACTCGATTGGGTCAATTGCGTCCACGGCACTCCTCTTTTCACTTAACGATCCTTGGCAAGGAATAGGAATGCCGACCTTCGGCGATCACGAGCGCGAACGATTGCGGTATCCGGGACTGCGCTATATTATGCTGCTATCATATAAGTCAGAGACCATCGCAGCAGGGCGCAAGAAGCTTTCTCAAGAGGGCATTAAGGTTCGGGAGATTACGAGCCGCATCATCGGTCAGCCAGGATTTTATGCCAATCTCGATCTTGTCGAAATCATGCATCAGTAATGTTAATGAAGAGTGGCTTTAGTTGGAAAAACTCCGATGGACGTTTACCATTTTTTAGAAAGCCCTTGGGTCAACAGTATCAACCAAAGGCTCAATCCGTTCACGGTCACGCTCATAGGCAAGATGGCGGTCGAACATCTGAAGGTCGGTTCGCGCCAATCAATTCTTGATATTTGCTCGGGGCTCGGTGCCCGGCGACGTCTATTCCCGGACGCCCGCTACGTCGGCGTCGATATCAATCCAGATTACATCGCGCACGCAAATCGGAGGTATGGTTCGGGATTCCAGGTGATGGATGCTGGTCACCTGAACTATCCCGCCGACAGTTTCGTTCACTCGCTCAGTTGTGCGGTCTGTCATCACCTCGACGACGAAACGACAGCAGCGGTAGTACGCGCAGCGCTCCATATTGGGAAGCCCACAGGGGCGCTCCATATTATTGATGCGATCCTTCCGGTCTCCTGCCCCGCTTCACTCAAGCAATTTTTTTTCCAAAACGACCGTGGACGTCATCAGCGGACCCTACGGCAGATGGTATCGCTCTTGGCAAAAGCGGGCCGCGTCGCCGACATGGACCTGCGCCGGGGCTGTCTCCACGATGTGTGTTATTTTCGTATCACACGGGCCGCACACGCAGAACCTGAATGTGTTGATTCTGCGGACGCGGATATGCCCGCTGGCATTTCCGTCTAGCCGGGCAATTCGATGGATCGTTCGATTTATGATGCGGAAGCTGCGGTCGAAGCCTCGCATTGGTGGTTCGAAGGACGACGGGACTTGTTCGGTCGCATTTTGGAGCGGTATGCGGTCGGGCGCTCAAGTCATATCCTCGATGCGGGTACCGGGACCGGCGCCAATCTCCGCATGCTCATCGAGCGGGGCTATACGAATGCGTGCGGTCTCGATTTCAGCGACGACGCAATTCGCTATTGCGCCGAGAAGGGCCTCACGGTTCGGCAAGGGTCTCTCACCGAAATGCCGTTTGAGGATTGCTCTCTCGATTTCGTTCTCGCTACTGACGTTATAGAGCATATCGATAACGATCGCAGGGCGCTCCAGGAGATACACAGAGTTCTGCGTCCCGGCGGGCGAGTGCTGATTACTGTTCCAGCGTTCCGCAGCCTATGGGGCTACAATGACGATCGGGCACACCACAGGAGGAGATACAGGCTCCCCGAGTTGCGTGAGCGCGTTTCCGAAAGCGGCTTAGTGTTGTGTGAGATTTTCTACTTCAACTACATTCTTTTTCTGCCGATCTGGCTCGCGCGTACCCTTGCCTACAGGTTGGCAAAGACCGCCAAGAACGAGAGTGAGATCAACAGCGCCGCCTTGAATGCGTTACTGCTGCGGCTCTTTCGTTTTGATACGTGGACCGCTGAGCGTATGCATCCACCATTCGGTGTGTCGATCCTCGCGCTCGCCGAAAAGCTTGGGGTCGAGGACCGCCGCGAAGTCATTGGCGCTGAGACCCGATACGAATTGAGGTGAGTTGATGGATTCTTCCAGCGAGCGCCAGGCAGCACACTACGACCGCATTCTTAGCGACTACGATCAACACTATTATGATCGCTATTCCTTGCTGTACAGAGATCGCTTCATTCTCGACCCGCTGCTGGATGGCCTTGATTTCAACGGCAAGCGAGTGGCCGACCTCGCCTCCGGCAGCGGCCAGACGTCATTATCGCTCCTCCGACGCTATCCGAATATCGAGCTGACTGGTTTCGACGTCTCACCGGAGGCGTGCCGCCGCTATCGCAACGCAGTCAGGCGCGACTGCTTCGAGAACGATCTCACTGCCGGTTATGCCGGCGATCAAACTTTCGATGCCGCAATCGTCATGGGCGGGCTGCACCATTGCGTGAACAATCTGCCAGGTGCGCTCGCGACGGTTGCCCAGATGCTAAAGCCGGGCGGCGTCTTATTGATTTTCGAACCTAACCGCGACTACGTGCTCGAATTCGCCCGGCGGTTTTGGTACCGGCTTGATACCTATTTCGATGCCCAAACGGAGGCCGCACTGTCCCACGATGCACTATTGGCGCAGGCGAATGGGGCTTTCACGATGCGTTCATTATCGTATTTTGGCGGGCCTGCCTTCTATCTGGTTTACAACAGTCTTGTGTTTCGACTTCCGCATGGTTTGAAAGCGGCGATCTCTCCACCGCTTCTGGCTGTTGAAGGCATTTATAATCGGCTGCCTAGCCGCTGGCTCTTTACTTCGTTCCTGGCGCAATGGATTCGGCAAGGCTGACTGGTTAATCCTCTGCGTAATACAAGCGCAATTTCGTTCGCGACCATCCCATGGCGCACCTCGTTCTGCCGATTCGGGTGCTCTGCAATGAATCACAAGGGCATCAAACAACTCAAGAAAATTCAGTCGGCGCGACGCAAATAGAGTCAAGGACTTATGGGTAATTGAGAGCTTCGGCGGATGCTTACTCCGCGGCTTCGGGCTTGATCCGCTTAAAGCCTGAGACAGCCCACGACATCTGGTTGACCCACACTGCCTCGACATCGGCGACGCCGGCCTTTTGAAGCAATTGGATTGCCTCCTCTCGGGTATAATAGCGTGCGATCTTAGGAATCATGTGATCGAATACGATTGCACGCAAATGTTCGAACGGAAAGCTACGAATAAACCGAAAATATTCAATCTGTTGAAGCCCGAGGCGCAATGCCAGCCAAAGCGCAGCAGTAATCGGCCATGACAGTGCGTGAACGAAGCCGAGCGGCAATCGGCTGAAAAGGACCTTTCGAAGGGGATCGGCAACCCAAACCACCCAGCCATTATTTTCCCGCCCGTACAGCCACAAAACGATGCGCCCGCCGGACTTCGCCGCCCGAACAAGACCTGCGACGGCCTTTTCGGGATATTCCAGATGATGAATAACGCCGATACTGAAGACAATGTCGAATTGGTCCTGTTCGCTAATGTCATAGATACTTTGCCGGCGCACCTCGATTTGCGGAAAGGATGCCAAATTCGCCTGCGCCCGCGCCAATGTGCGCTCGTCGACATCAACAGCAAGGCCTCCGGATGCTCCGTATTTCATCGGCCAATATGAATTTCGACCAATACCGCACCCGGCATCCAGGAAGTAAACGCCACGCCAGTTTTCGGGCTTGAGCGGCGCAATCCACCGAAGAAATTGTTCCTCATGCTCAGGCAAGATTTCGGCGTACCGATCCCACGAATAGCCGAATCGGTCCGGCGAGCCGGCCGCAATCGGCAACGGTTGTCGCCAATCATTCACGTCCATTCCGGCAGCTCCGTACACAGCGAAGTGGATGGTGCTCTTTCACTTATTGGCTCGACTGACGGCAGAAGTGGAAAATCCAAAATGAATTGATTAGAAAATTTACCAGCGGAATAAGATTCGAAGCTGGCGCGGCAACGGCGCTGTAACGCACGAATCTAAATAGGCGCACTAAGTGTACTCCCCGCCTTTGTTTGGCTTCGCGGCGATTTGCAACGACCAGCTTTTCGTTAGCCATGGACTTTTTGCATGCTATTTTACGGAACCTAGGAAAACGGCTTGGCCTTTGGGGACGATCTTCTCCTGAATTAATTTAACGATAAGGCCCTTCTACCTCCTGAGGCAGGCATTGATGTCAATACCGTTCCGTGATGTCAAATGATAGGTAGGAAAAAGTTCGCACGTCTTTGTGTTCTGCCTCTATTTTCCATCTATTTTTGGGGGGCATAAAGCCCGAGGATTGGGCTTTGGATCCTCTCGGATAGATCCGGTCGGCAGTAAAAGGAAGTGACGCGGCCACCGGGCAGGCGCCAATCCTCCAACTTTTTCTGGGCGTCTGCAGGCTGAGGAACCAATGTGTGTTCAGACATTCAGCCCGAAAGTGGCCATTGAAGGCTTCGATAAATGCGTTATCCGTCGGCTTGCCAGGTCGTGAGAAATCGAGCGTGACGCTGCGCTGATAAGCCCACAGATCCAGATCCCGCGACACGAACTCAGTGCCTTGATCGACCCGGATCGTTGAGGGGTACCTAAATGCAGAGCGCTCTAGTTATGACTGACGGGATCGGCGATCGCGCTGTGCTGCTGCCGCTCGGTGGCGAAAACCCAAACCAGCCCGCCGGACGCACCGAGGATGAGAAAGCAAATACCGTAGAGGATGGAAACGGCGAGACCGTCGCTCTGCGACAGGCCGGCATACGAAAAAGCAGCAACCATCGCGCCTTCGCGCACGCCCCAGCCTGCGATTGAGATCGGCACGACCGTCACCAACGCCACCGGGAGCACAAGGAACAGCGAATATTCCAACGACAGGTCGACGTTGATGGACCGCGCGACACACCAGGCGAGGACGGCGTTGAGCAGGTGAACGAGCACTGACAAGACGAGGATCGGGACCAGCGATCGGGGCGTTCGAAAAATGCTGGCCGCGATCGTTGCCGTAGCGGCGAGATGGCGCGTGATCATCCACCGTTGCAGGATGTGCAGCCGCTCCCAGCCGAGGACAATGAAAACGAACCAACCACCGAGACTGCCGAGGCCGATCACCAAGAGCGCGATCCGCCCGACCGGGTCCTGTATCAGCTGCAGAGTCCAGGGCAGGCAGACGACAACGAGCGCCGCCAGCGCCGCAATTCCGATCGCGCGGTCGAGCAGCACCGAGTAGGTGGCGACGCGCCAATTGCTCTGTTTCCCGACGAGCCAGATCCGCATGGCGTCGCCGCCGACGCTGGACGGTAGCGTCTGGTTGAAAAACGCGGCGGTCATCATGATGCGGAACAGCCGCGCGAACGAGAGCTCCGCGCCGCACTGGCTGATGAGTTGTTGCCAGCGTACCGTCACTAAGGCGGTCTGTGCCACCAGGGTGAGCATCGCCAGCACCATCCAACCGATGTTTATCTGGCCGAACCGGTTAGCGAGAGTCCTGAGGTCGACCAGCTTCAATGCCAGATACAGCAGCAGGCCGGACACCGCCGCCTTGACGATCAGAAAAAAAACTTTCCGCATGGAGTCGTCCCAGGATGGCCGCATGGGAGCCGGCCGCCTGGTATTCGGTGCCGTTTCGCCGACGCCAAGTCAAGAAGCCGCCGACCTGTCGAAAATCCTCGGCCTTGGGGACGGCCCGGCGCTGCCATTGGAATAGGTGTCGCGCTGCCGCTATATTGGCCCGTGAATGAATTGAGGAAGGAAGGTCTCTTGATGGCTCCCCCGACACTGGGAACTTTGAAGGTCAAGCTGTTCACCGACGGCGCTGACAAGGCGCAGATCGTGGAGATGGCCAAGCAGGCCTGGATTACCGGCTTCACCACCAATCCGTCGCTGCTCAAGAAGGCCGGCGTCAGCGACTATGAGGCCTATGCCCGCGATCTGGTAGCCGCGGTTCCCGACCGGCACATCTCCTTTGAGGTATTTTCCGACGACATCCCCGAAATGGTCGCGCAGGCGCGGGTAATCGCGGCCTGGGGCGACAAAGTCTACGTCAAGCTGCCGGTGACGACCACGCGCGGGGAGCCGCTGTTCGAGGCGGTCCGGGCGCTGTCGCGCGACGGGGTGAAGGTCAACATGACTGCCATCTTCGCCGACGACCAGGTCGCTAAGGCGGTCGCAGCGCTCGATGGCGGGGCCCCGGCCTGCGTCTCGGTCTTTGCCGGTCGGTTGGCGGACCTGGGCATCGATTATCGGCCTACCATGCAGGCCGCCATCGCGCTGGCCAGGAAGACGCCCAATGTCGAGATCATCTGGGCTTCCACGCGTGAAGCCTTCAACGTGGTCGAGGCGGATGCCATGGGCTGCCACATCATCACCGCCCCCGCCGACGTCCTGAAGAAGCTGCCGGCGTTGGGCAGCAAGACGGCGGCCGAGCTCTCCCTTGCCGCGGTTCAATCCTTCCGGGATGATGCCGTCGCGGCCGGCCTGCGGCTCGACGGGGCCACCTCCCGGGCGGCGGAGTGATCTCCGGCCTCGGGTCGGTTATGTAACTCTTTGAATCAAAACGTGTTCGCTTCATTCCTGCGGAATTCTCGCCTGCCGCCGCGGCGCATGCTAAGGGACCACATGGGGCGCCTATCGCGACCAGGGGATGCTTTCTCGCCATGACGCAGACGAAAAATCCAGACGCTGAGCGTGCGTTGCGTGTCGGCGTGGTGGGCGTCGGCGTCATGGGCAGCAATCATGCCCGGGTGTTTGCCGGCCTGCCTGGTGTGCAGCTCGTGGCCGTCGCCGATCCTGACCGCAAGCAGGCCGAGTTTGTCGCGCGCACGATCGGTTGCGATGCGGTCGCCGACGTCGGGGAACTGCTCGACCTCAGCGTCGACGCGGTCACCATCGCGGCGCCGACCCACTTGCACCGCGATATCGCGCTCGCCTGCATCGCGCGCGGCGTCCACGTTCTGGTGGAAAAGCCGATCGCCTCTACGGTTGAAGAAGGCCGCGAGATCATCGCCGCCGCGCGCGAGGCCGGCGTGACTCTGATGGTCGGTCATGTCGAGCGTTTCAATCCGGCGGTGGAAGCGATCAAGGAAGCGATCCGCAACGAGGATATCCTTTCCATCGCCATCACCCGGGTCGGCCCGTTCCCGCCGCGCATGTCGAACGTCGGCGTGGTCATCGACCTGGCGGTGCACGACATCGACCTGATCCGCTGGTTCACCGATTCCGACATCGTCGAGGTGCAGCCGCAGCTCTCCAATGCGGTCGCCGAGCGTGAGGATATCGCGCTGCTTCAGTTCCGCACCGCCTCCGGTGTGCTGGCGCACATCAACACCAACTGGCTGACGCCCTTCAAGGCGCGCAACGTCACGGTGGCGACGCGCGGCAAATACGTCATGGCAGACCTGCTCACGCGGCAGGTGACCGAATGCTTCGGCTTCCAGCCCGACGGCAGCTATTCGATGCGCCACCTGTCGGTCGGTCATGCCGAGCCGTTGCGCTCCGAACTGCTGGCGTTCATGCGCGCGGTGCGCCGCGAGGCGGCGCCGGCGGTCACCGGCGAGGAAGGTGTCGCCAGCCTGGAGATCGCCACCCGTTGTCTGGCGATGAGCCCGGCGATCGCGGCCCCGGCCAAGCGCCAGGTGCCGCGCGTGGTCGCCGGTTGAGTGTCAGGAAGCGCGTTGCCATGAATAAGCGGATCGAGCCGCCACCGATTCCCTTCATTGACGTCGCGGCCCAGCGCCGCCGCCTCGGCGCCGCCATCGACACGGCCGTTGCGCGCGTGCTCGATCATTGTCAGTTCATGCTCGGCCCCGAGGTGCGCGCGTTCGAGGCGGAACTCGCGGCATTTTGTGGCGCGCGCTACGCCGTCGGTTGCGGCAGCGGCACCGACGCGCTGGTGCTGGCGCTGCGCGCCAAGGAAATTGGGCCGGGCGACGCCGTTTTCTGCCCGTCCTTCACCTTTTGCGCGACGGCGGAAGTGGCGGCCCTGGTGGGCGCGACGCCGGTCTTCGTCGACGTCAAGGCCGACACCTTCAACATCGACCCCGCGCGGCTTGCCAGCGCGCTCGCGACGGCGCGGGCGCATGGGCTCAAGCCAAAGGCGGTGATCCCGGTCGATTTGTTCGGCCTGCCGGCCGAGCAGGAGGCCGTTGCCGCCATCGCCGAGGCCGAGAACATGCTCGTGCTTGATGACGCGGCGCAGGCTTTCGGCGCCAGTATCGCTGGCAAGAAGCTCGGCACCTTCGGCGGCATGACCGCAACCAGTTTCTTTCCGGCCAAGCCGCTTGGCTGTTACGGCGACGGCGGCGCGGTGCTGACCGACGACGAAGGACTCGATGCGCTGCTGCGCAGCCTGCGCATGCACGGGCAGGGGAGCGACCGCTACGACAATGTCCGCATCGGCTTGTCCTCGCGGCTCGACACCATCCAGGCCGCGGTCCTGCGCGAGAAGCTGAAGATATTTCCCGAGGAGATCGAGGCGCGCAATGTCGTTGCCCGTCGCTATTCGGAAGGCTTGCGCGATGTCGTGACCGTGCCGGCCGTGCCGGATGGCATGGTGTCGGTCTGGGCCCAGTACACCATCCGGGTGCCGGACGGCCGTCGCGACGCGCTCGGTGCCGCGCTGAGAGCCGAAGGGATTCCGACCGCGATCTATTATCCGATCCCGCTGCATCGTCAGCAGGCCTACAAGCATTATCCGGTGGGCGAGGGCGGTCTGGCCGTGAGCGAGCAACTGGCGGCCGAAGTCATCAGCCTACCGATGCACGCTTATCTCGACGCGCCGACGCAAGACCGCGTTATCGATGCGGTGCACCGCGCGTTGAAGCGGTGACTGGCGTCCTTATTGTAACGCGTGGATGAATTTGAAGGTCCGCCAGCCGCGAATTCCAATGGAAGCGGCGCGCGGCAGGAGCGCAATGATTGATGAATGAAGCTCGGCTTCGTCCCATCGAGGCGGCCGCGCCGCTCGGCGCCGATATATCCTTGCGTTTGGTGATTTGTGGTCCGACCGTAAGCGGCAAATCGAGTCTGATCGACCGCTTGCTCGATGGGCTCCAGACCGAGCGCGTGCAAGACAGCAGTGGCGAGACCGCGTATCGCGCTTTTTCGACGACGCGCCGCGCGTTTGTCGCTGCCGAAATGCCGGGACTTGAGCAACATGCCCGCGATGTGGCCGCAGGCTCTCCCTGTGCGGAGCTCGTCGTACTGCTTGCGGATGCGAGTCGGGGATTGCTCGGCGAGACGCGGCGGCAACTCATCGTCGCCGGCCTGCTCGGTGTCCGTCATGTCGTGCTGGCGGTGTCCGACGTGGACCAGGTCGGCTTCGACCGTGCGGCATTCGACCGGATTGCCACCGAATTTACCGGCTTTGCCGCACCGCTCGGCTTCAAGACTATCAAGGCGATTCCCCTTTCTGGCGGGGACGACGACAATGTGATCACCCACAGCAAGCGTATGGCCTGGTACGAAGGGCCAACCTTGCTCGATTATCTGGAGACGATTGAGGCCGAAGACGACCGCGCCGCCAGGCCCTTGCGCATGTCGGTGCAGCGGGTCGATCCTGGTGGATACGACGCTTCCGGCGCCATCGCCAGCGGAAGCGTCAAGCTAGGCGACGAAGTCGTGGCGCTGCCGTCGGCGAGGGTCTCGACCATCAAGGCGATCACGGGCGCAAGCGGCACGGTCGAGGCCGCGCGGGCCGGCGATGTGGTGACGATCTCGTTGGCAGACGCGCTCGATATCGCCCCCGGCGGCATGCTGGCGGCGGCGCGCGCGCGTCCGCAGGTGGCCGACCAGTTCGCCGCTCACCTGATCTGGATGACGGAGGATCGGCTGCAGCCCGGTCGCTCCTATCTGATGAAGATCAACGACAACACGCTCGACGCCACCGTCACGGCGCTCAAGCACCGGATCGACGTGGACACGTCCGCGAAGCTCGCCGCCAAGACGCTGGCGCGAAACGAAGTGGGTGTCGCCAATCTGTTCGTGGCTGAGCCGATTGCCTTCGACCCCCATGCGGAGAACCAAGGGACCGGCGCGTTCGTCCTGATCGACCGCTTCTCCGACGAAACGGTGGCGGTGGGCACGATCGATTTCGCCTTGCGCCGCGCGAGCAACATCCACCATCAGCATCTTGCCGTGAGCAAGGCCGAGCGTGTGCATCTGATGCCCCACCGGCCGGCCGTGCTATGGTTTACCGGCCTGCCGGGGGCCGGCAAATCGACTATCGCCAATCTGGTCGAGGCCGCGCTGCATGCGCGCGGCGCGCACACCATCACGCTCGACGGCGACAATGTGCGGCACGGGCTCAACAAGGACCTCGGCTTCACCGAGACCGACCGGGTGGAAAACATCCGCCGCATCGGTGAGGTCGCCAAGCTGATGACGGAAGCCGGGCTCATCGTGCTGTGCTCGTTCATCTCGCCGTTCAAGGCCGAGCGCCGCATGGTGCGCGAACTGCTCGACGGCGGCCAGTTCATCGAGGTCTTCATCGACACACCACTGGAGGAGTGCATCGCGCGCGATCCGAAGGGGCTCTACCGCCGCGCCATCGCCGGCGAGATCAAGAACTTCACGGGCATCGATCAGGCATACGAAGTGCCGGAAGCCCCCGAACTGCATCTCATGGCCGGGCAGGGCGATCCTGGCGTGCTGGCGGAAAAGGTGGTCGCGGAGCTGGCCCGGCGCGAAATCTTGTAGATTGCCGTGGCACGCTTCGTGCCCCATTCGGGGCCAATTACCTCATTGCAAATAATCCGCCAGTGACCCGGTCAGTTCTTGAACCTAGGCAACTTTTGGATAAGCACTTGTGCTGGGTAAGCGACCACCAAGACAAATTTAATTGATCAGATGTTTGCGGCCACGTCCCTCCAGAAAAGCGAGCCAAGCCAACAAAACTTACTACCAACTAAGCAGGCATCCAGCGAATGCCGGTTGAAGAATCTTCAGGCGGCGCAACTCGGATTGTCAGAGAATTATGTAACAATAGGCACAATTCATCGGAAGGATGGCTTCGTACTGCTAAAAATGGTTGTCATTGCTACAACATAGAACAAGTTCGTGAGAATAACGGCTGGAAACCAATGAACTGGTTGCGCGACCTGCTTCAACATCCGCTGACGCGAGGGCTTTCTGTCGACGATCCCCAGACGACGACGCTTCGACTGAAGATAATAAAGGATAAAAAGTTTCTTAAGAAAATATACGAGGAATGGTATTCTCTAATTCTTTCCGAGCTTACCGAGCGCGAACATGTATTGGAACTTGGGTCGGGGGCGGGGTACTTCGATGAGTGTTTGCCAAACGTGATTACGAGCGAAATTTTGCCATCGCATGGCGTGCGGATGATTGTCGATGCTTGCCAAATGCCCTTCGACGATGATTGTCTAGATGCTATCACTATGACAGATGTTCTCCATCATATCCCTAACGTAAGCGCGTTTTTCACCGAGGCATGCCGAACGCTGAAAGTGGGTGGCAAGATTATAATGGTCGAGCCTTGGAATACGTCCCTTTCTCGTTGGATATATCAGAATCTCCATCACGAGCCATTTGATCCTGCTGGCGATTGGTCTATTCCAAATTCCGGGCCGCTTTCTGGCGCAAACGGAGCCCTTCCGTGGATCATTTTTGAGCGGGATAGGGCCAAATTTGTCCAAGAGTTTCCAAAGCTGAAAATTCAAACAATAAAGCCCATGATGCCCATCTGTTATCTGGTTTCGGGCGGCGTCTCACTTCGTTCGCTCCTTCCAGGCGCCCTGTATACGCCGGTCCGGCTGCTTGAGAAAATGATCCCGGCAAATTTGCTCTCGATGTTTGCGTTGATCGTCATCCAAAAAGCCTGACTTTGCTTTCGACCTCAGCGGTCGGCACCATAAGCGACAAGTATTTTGTTTCGCCGTTTCGTCAACGTTTAATTGAGATTTGGCTCTTTTGAAGATTGCCGCCGGCGTTGTCCGGGCATCGTTGCTCGTTCCTTTCTTCGCCGCGGATGTCCTGCCGCCGACTGCTTAATCCTTGAGCGGCGACAATCGCCGCGACCGGGGCGACTGCGTTCCGGATTGCGGCTTCGCTCACGAGGATGAGATCGAGAAAGAAGGTTGCGGGGTTCTGTCGAAGATGTGGGTGCGGTTGTAAATATGCCCGCTGGGTCGGTTGCCAGGGCGTCGCGATACATGCGCTCGGTTAAAGCGCTGACGCGCGGATAGATGCGCCTGGGCGTTGGCGCCATCTCGGCTTCCGCCCCGCCGACGATCTGCGGGAATTGAGCGCGGCGCCTGCCGTGACTTTGGGCTTTTCCGGTCTATCGAAAGGAGATATTGAGTTTCGGGGGCGATGGGTGCTGGAGGTTTTTAGTTGCCGGAACTGTGGATATGGCGCCAACGCGGGCACCGGGTGTGGCAGGCCCTTGCTGGCGGTGAGCGATGGGATCCGACCAGCAAGAAGCCTCTGTTCTTCTTCCATATCCCCAAGACTGGCGGGTCAAGCTTCGTTTCGATGATTCGTGCCATGATACCATGGCGCCTCGCCGTGGCGGAGAAACGTCACGATATCTCCGCGCGTTTTGTCGAGAAGCTGGTCGCCGACGGCCTCAAGCATGGACTGTTTATCTACGGCCACCCCGGGCCCGGCGCGGCCCTGCCGGTCAGGGGAAAGACCAGCATGTCGGTCTTGGTGCGCGAGCCCGCGGCGCATGCCATTTCGAATTATTTGTGGGTCCGACGCCGAAAAGATTTGCCCGATCACCCCGTTGCCAAAAGCTTGGGATTTCGTGAATTCCTTTTGGTGCGGCCTTACTTCGCAATTTTTCAAACAGGTTCGCTTCATGTCGGAATTCAGCAGACGTCCCTTGGCCGGGCCGAGGATCTCATCGAGCGGCTGCCGGGTTTGCTCGATTATCTGAGTGAGTTCGACATAGTCGGCACGACGGCCAACCTCCCGGACTTTTTTCTGCGTAACTGCGCGCTAATGGGTTTGGGTGCCCCGCCGTCCGTGCCGCACTTCCTGAATGCGGGAATTTCCAAAGACGAGCGGCGGTCGATGCGCGAGCAATATCACGAGCTGCAACGCCACCCGAAGCTGGGCCCGTTGCTCGCAGCCGAACAAGAGCTCTACCGCCACGCCCAGGCCATCGAGATGTCGCTCGAAACCCAGGCGGCGCAATCGGCTGCGGCGATCTTGCCGTTGCCGGCAAAACAGCGCCGGGTGTAGGAGAGCCCCACCCATCCGGGTCGCGATCGGCGCGGCATAGGCCCCCATTAAGCCGCACTTATCGGCTGCGTTCTCAGGTCCTTGCAGTCCAAGCCTGCGCAGGTTACGCCCCCCGCAGGGGGACGCTGCCGGCTCGCCCCCGGGTGGGCCTGTTCCTGCGCGTGGAATTATTACGATGGAAAGACAGGAATTCCGGGCCGCCACCTCTCTCGCGGCTGTCTTCTCGGTCAGGCTGCTCGGCCTGTTCATGATCTACCCGGTGTTTGCGGCCTATGCGCAACACCTTTCCGGCGCCACCCCCTATCTGATCGGCGAGGCGCTGGGCGTCTATGGGTTGAGCCAAGGCTTGCTGCAAATCCCCTTCGGTCTGCTGTCCGACAAGATCGGCCGCAAGACCATGATCGTGCTGGGCCTGATCCTGTTCGCGGTCGGCAGCGCGGTGGCGGCGCTTTCCACCTCGATCGGCGGCGTCATCATCGGACGCGTGCTGCAGGGTGCTGGCGCCGTCGGCTCGGTGATTCTGGCGCTGGTGGCCGATCTGACCGCGGAGGAAAACCGCACCAAGGCCATGGCGCTGGTCGGCATCTCCATCGGTTTTTCCTTCATGATCGCGCTGGTGGCGGGTCCGATCGTCGCGACCTTCATCGCCGTCGACGGCATCTTCTGGCTGATGGTCGCGCTCGCTTTCGTCGGGATTGCGATCACGCTGTTCGTCGTGCCGACGCCGCGCCGCGTGCGCGTTCATCGCGATGCCGAAGCGGTTCCGGCCTTGATCGGCTCGGTCTTGAGGAACGGTGAATTGCTGCGGCTCGATTTCGGCATCTTCGCCCTGCACGCGATGCTGACCGCGAGCTTCCTGGTGGTGCCGGGCCTGTTGCGCGGCACGCTGAATGTCACCAGCCACGATCAATGGGTCGTCTATCTGCCGGTACTGGTCGTTTCGGTTGCCGTGATGGTGCCGGCAATCATCGTCGCGGAGAAACATCGCCGCATGAAGGGCGTGTTCGTGGGCTCCGTGGCGGCTTTGGTCGTCAGCCAGGCCATGCTCTACGTCGGCGCCCACAACGTCTACGTCTTGCTCGCCGCGCTCGTCATCTTCTTTTCGGGCTTCAATATCATGGAGGCGAGCCTACCCTCGCTCATCACCAAGGCGGCGCCGCCCGATGCCAAGGGCACGGCGACCGGCATCTATTCGAGCTCGCAGTTCCTCGGCATCTTCGTCGGCGGCGTCGTCGGCGGCTGGGCGCACCAGACCGGCGGCAGCGCCGGTGTCTTCGCCTTGACCGCGGTGATTGCGCTGCTCTGGTTTCTGGCGGCGGCCACCATGGCGCAGCCCAGCTATCTGACCACCCGGCTCGTGCGCATCGGTGATTCTGTCGACGCCGAGGGCCTGGCCGCGCGCCTGCGCCAGGTGCCGGGGGTGAGGGAAGCCGTGGTGATTGCGGACGAGAAGCTCGCCTACCTCAAGGTCGATTCCAAGGCTTTTGATGCCGCCAAGGCCGAATCGCTTGCCGGCGCCTAGCTCAATTTGAACGGTCGAGGCTGGGCTTTTGCGAACCAGCCATCGCGCTCCGCTCAATGTGCCAGTGCTGGCGGCACCTTGCGGCGTAACCCCTGAACCTGCTGCGCTGAAGATGTCATCACCAACTCCTCACGCTCAAGATGGGCTCGGGGTTGGGCAGGGCCACACCGGCGACCTCGACGCCCTGCTTGAGTTCTGCGGTCATCCGCCTTGCCATGATCCGCACCATGCTTCGACGCCTGTCGCCGCAGCGAATGTGTCTGGCAAGACCGCCAGGTGGTCGAATGCTTGTGTCGATATTATCGACCGAATCAGTTATTCTAAGTCGAATAACAACAACATCGGCGCATAACAACAACACTGGCGCTTTGCGTAGCAAGCCAAGTTGCGTTCGCTTCAAACAGCTTGCTGGGTTTTGTCCGCAAGCGGCTGAATAGAAAACAAGAGGCGGCTATGGATCTTGAATGCGACGACGGACAAGGGCGTTTGTTAGCTGAATTGGCCGAAAGCGATCAATTCGCGGCCAGCTTGCTGAAAATTGCAAGCTGGTTCGGCGTTCTTGCCGTCGCTTTAGCGATTTGGTGGGCCATCTGAACACGCCGCGGGCGCGGGCTCATCGGTTCTGGCACGTAGATGCGTTTCCTCCCACAGGCCCCTGGCAATTTCTAACGCGTTGATTCCGAGGTCTTCCCACCAGGCAATCTCATTGCCCGCCTCATGGAGTTGACGATGATGCCCACGGCACAGCGGGACGGTGAATTCATCGCTAACTTTCATTCCGGTGGCTCTCGGCTGCGCGAAACGCAGGTGATGCGCGTCGCATGGCTGACGGCTACAGACCAGGCAGGGCTGAGAAGCCACGAATTTCAAGTGTTCCTTATCGCGTAGACGCTTAGGTTCACCAATCGTGAGCTGGCTCTTGTCGATTTTTTCGGAAGGAGCGTTTGCTGGCGCCAATGGCGGCGCGGCCTGTTGCGCTGCCCGTCGTTCATTGCGGAGGTGTCGATGGACCGGCGCGTTGTGCCGCCGACCATAGTAGTGAGAAGGTCGAGGGATCGGGGTTGTGTCGTCCGGGTGGAATCCGAGGCGGCTGTCGGCCACGACGTCGGCTGAGGGGAGGGGGGTCGGGGATGGGCTTTTGCTGCTCCGATAGAGCTCAAGCCCAAATGGTCGGCCGAAGGTGGCCAAGGCGCGTTTGGTACCGTCGGTTTCGGCGGCCTTGAGGGCAATCTCGTGAACGTCGCCTGGCGAGGTGCCACGCCCTTCGCCGGTTCCATGTCCCTCGCGGACCACGGTGGTCCCGCCGGCCCGCACGGTGATGCGCACCCGGGCGATATAGATCGCCAGGAACGTGCCGCGGGTCTCGCGGGCGACGACGCACCGGGTCTCGACGGTCTCCCAACTCCAGCCGTCAAAGCCAAAGATACGATTGGCCTCGGAGACGGCGTACCAGCCCTCGAGGTAGGACAATTCCCGGCCATCGACCTCCCGGGTGCGGATATGGCGATCAGCCGGATTGCGGCGCAACGCCTGAACTTGTCTTGTTGAGAAGGCCATCACCGAGTCCTCACGCTTAGGGTGGGCTCGGGATTGGACAGGGTCACTCCGGCGACGTCGACACCCTGCTTGAGTTCTGCGGTCAGGCTTTGACGGTTCAGCCTGGGCTCCCGGGGCTCCCAGAAGATGCTGGGAATGGAGGCTTCGTCGAGAACCAAGAGGGAAGGCATTCCAGCCCGTACCGAGGCTGTAAAGTCCGGGGCCGACAACTTCTTTAGATCAAGCTCGATCATCACATCCTTGGCGATCTGACGGCGTTTGGAGGCTCGGTCCCGGAGCCGGCCTAGCCGGTCTTCCATTTCGGCGATCCGGCCCTTGAGCCCGGTCGCCAAGGCTTCATCCTCCAGGGCGGAGCGGATGATGGCGGCCAAGATTTCGTGCAGGTCGGTCAACCCCTCGACGGTGTCGGCGAGGGTTTGGTCGTCGATCTCGGGGTCCTGGGCGCGGATGCGGTCGCGGACGGCGCGGAAGTGGGTAGCGGAAAAGCTGAGTTGATCCATCGGTCTACTCCTCATTGCACTCGATAATGAGTGACGGTCGCTCGATAATTAGTGCTTGTCAACCGGGACCGAATCCGGAACAATCGTCACATGATGCAGGCTGCACAATTACGGGCGGCTCGCGCCCTGCTTGGCTGGCGCCAGGAGGACCTGGCCGACGCCGCCAAAGTGGGGTTGGCGACCGTGGCCCGGATCGAGCAGGGGGAGGGGATGGTGCAGGGCAACTTCTCCACGATCATGAAGTTGCAGGCCGCGCTCGAACGGAAGGGGGTTAGCTTTTTTAGCGACGCGGAGGGGTTCGGGGTGAAATTGGCGCGGAAGTAACGAGGGCCAAGAGCCAAGGGCTAGGTGCTAACGGCATGCTCGGCGGAAACCGAGCTCAGGACTCTCTGATCCCTGGAGAGGACGTAACGGCGGGGCCAACGAGGGTGATTGAGTAGGCCTCGACGAGAGGTGCTTGGGACTGGAGAAGGCGTTGGTATGCGTGCCCGTGCGGTCGTTCTTATCGGCGTTCAGGCCGTGGTGTTCGCGGCCATCGGCAGCCTGTTTGGTCCAGTGTGCTCTGCAGCTGCTTTAGCCGCCGGTGTCTTCGTCTCGTTTTGGTCCTTCTGGTCGGCGGGCCCGCGGCTGCTTCAGCAACTTGATGCCGTACTCTGCAGGCGGGAGGAACTGACCAAAGCCACGGCCGAGCTGGCCGATCGCGCCGGCATCCCGCCACCCAGACTCTTCGAGGTCGAAGACGATGAGCTCAACGCCCTGGCGATCGGCCCTACACCTGAATCCTCCGTCATCATTTTGACGTCAGGCCTGTTAGCGCGTTTGAGTTTGCCGGAGCTGCGCGGGGTTCTGGCCCATGAAATTGCCCACATCCGCAACCGCGATATTCTTGCCTGTACCATCGCCGCCACGCTGGTGAATGCAATCGCGTCTCTTGCCACAGCATTAGCGCTCGTCGGGCTTGGTATGCGGCGCCGGGGAGGTGGCGTGATTATCGCATTGGCAATCATCGCGCGGTTGATCGCCCTTATCGTCAGGCTTGCCATGTCGCGATCGGTTGAATACCGCGCGGATCGTGATGGTGCGATTTTATGTGACGGGCCGGAGGGCATAATTGGAGCGCTACAAAAGATACAAAGTCATACGGATACGAAGCAGGGCACCCCACGCGCTTTGTGTCCGGAGCTAACGCCCCTGCTATTCGTCGATTCCTCATCGCAGTGCTGGCTTCCAGCGCTGCTTAGCGCTTGCGCGCCAACTCACAAACGGATTGCAAAGCTCGAAGCCATGATTGTGGATGACGCCAATTGAAAACTGTTAGAGCTTCACCGATACGACAACCTCCTAGGTCACCTGCTGATAAATGCGGCGCCGTAAGCGCAGCCCGCTGAATGTCTGTCTGCTTCGCTTCGAAATCGTCACGATTGCTGCAGGGCAACGAATTGACGCGATGTGCCACCGGCGGAAGTCTGGATTGCCAGCGCCGCCGCTGATGCAAATGATTCAAAGCCCGCAGGATTTGTCGAGGCCGTCGGCACGCGCGCGATTGTTTTCGGCGCTTCAAGACACTTGCTCGTGATGAAGCACAGTGAAAGGCCGCAACGTATGCGGCGCGACATGTGTCGCTGGGAGAGGTTGCGCGGCCAATCTACCGCATGTAGGTTGTCTATGGGGGTGCACTCAGGCTCTGAATCGAGCATTTAAGCCGGAGCGGTGGGGCACGACTGTCAATCGGAAATTCATAAGAATTTAGACGATGGCGCGCCTTGCCGTGGTCCGCTGGGGATCGTGGCAATGAAATTCTTGCAATGTTGTGCAGCGCGCGCCGGTTTGTCGCGCGATTTCCGGTCTGTTCTTCGCCCGCAAATCGGCGGCCTGCGCGATAAGTGGTCGCCGGTCGTCTTGGCGGTGCTTTTCTGTGGCACGCGACGTCCGGCGGCGGCGGCGTTTGTTCAGCAAGGCAACAAGCTCGTCGGCTCCGGGGGATCTGTCTCTACCTACCAAGGGCCGGCCGGGACAAGCGAACTCAAAGACTTAGCGTCCGTCGGCAGGGTTTTGCAACGATAGCTCAGCGTGTCCTTTCGGCCGGCGTCAACGATGTCATAGGTCCATTTGTGGCGAGCGATCCTGCGAAGCGGCCCCGCCACGACGCTCATCGCCGCGAGCGCTCCCAGCACGAACCCGACGGTGGCGGTAGTGGTGAGATACAAAACGATCGGAATCAGCTGTTTGGCGACTTCCTCGACAAGGCCAGCAGGGCGCCATATAAGGCCGTCGCCACAGTTGAAATAAAACAGCTGAGCCTAAACCTCCCGGCGCTCAAAATACTCAGTGCAACAAGGTGGATGACGATCGCAATTATGGTCGCGAGCACCACTTCACTGATAACCCCGCTGCGGATGATCTCCCGCGAAAAGCATTCGCAGCTGGCCAAGCCGATAAAATGCCCAGCGCGGGGACCTGCCGCCCCGAGCCGAGGCCGACCCAATGATGCTGTGCGCGGCTGGTGCAAAGGGTCATCCAGACAAACCCCAGTTGCGCCCCAATGGGGGCAGACCTAATGTGCGCGCCTCCATGAAAGTATCCACCCCCGCCGTTGCGGCCGGCGTCTGCCTTGCCGCGCTCGCCGCCGTCATGTCATTGCAGTACGAGCCAACTGCCGACGGGCTGTACTGCTTATCCTTCGTCGATGATCTTCTTTTCGGCACCGCGCCCTTCCATTGGATGGCGCCGGGACCAAACTTTTTATTCCCCGACTTGTTCATCGTGCTTGTCGGCCGGTTGCTCGGATTGGACGGTCAAGCCAACTTTGCCTTTTTTAGCGCCATATACGTGGTATTTCTGTTTTGGTCATTGGCGCTCCTGACGCGGCGGTGGACCGTTGCCGCCATCGCGACAGTTGTCTTCTGCTTCCCGGCGTACGCACCGTTCTCCATATCGTCACCCGCATTCCACCAAGGTGCTATTCCGCTGATCGCAATTGCCTTTGCATTACTGCGCAAGGACGCGCGCCGCCCGGCGCTCTTGGCTACTGCGGTAATTGCTGTCGCTGTTATGAGCGACGCCGTGGCGGTGGTGCAGCTCTCCGCGCCCGCTCTTGCCGCCGCAGCCATCATATATTTGCGCTTTCGGAAGGCCCGGCGGCTATCGGTGATCTCGACAATCATGGGCACTGCACTCGGGCTCTTGCTACAACGTCTTGTAGCGGCAACACCATTTATGCATCAGCCGGCGTTAGGTGACAGCCTTCACTTTGACCACATTTTGAAATCGGCGGTCACCTTCATCCGGGCCCTTCCAGACCTTCACTATTATATCGGCTCCGTTCAATTCGTGATGGTAGTAGCCGGTTTAATTGCATCCCTTGCCGTATTGGCCGTGCCGCGGTTGTCCCCGGATGGCGACTTTCTTTCTGTCACCTCTGTCGCTCTCTCGATAATTGCATCCTTGCTGGCTCCCGTTGCGGTTGGCACCTATGTACATATCTCTTTGTTCCGCGAGCAGTTGCCTTCGCTCGCATTTGGCTCGTTGCTGGTGGCGTGGCTTCTCGCAACTTGGATATCAAAGCCTGTTGTCGCTGCCGTGGTTGCGGCTCTTTTGCTAATTCCCTTCGGTATCTCCCTGCTTTCCCAATCATGGCCTGACCCTTTCTTGGCGCGCTTCAAGCGGATCGACGGCGCATTGAGGAAGAACGGCTATCACTACGTCTGGGCCGAGTATTGGTTCGCAAAGCCCCTCATTCAAGCATCCGATGATTTAGTTCTGTGCCAAGCGAACGCAGACTTTAGCCCGTATTTTTGGATGATCAACGCTGGGTGGTGCGTCCGCGCCTACGATGAATGGTCGGCAGCGCACGCCCAACTCGTTCTTCTCCAGCCGGCCACAGCGAAGCCTGACATTGCGCCGATGAAAACGATTGATTTTCCTGCCATCAGCGCCCGCGGATATGTCTATCCGTGGACGCCACAACTTGATGAGCGGATTCGGCGCGCTCTTTGCGCCGAAATGAAGGGGTACGACTTCCCGCTACCGACAGTGTGCATCAGGTAAGATTGTCATTATGGAAGTGCGACTGACATCGCAAAATGCGCCCCGGCTGTTCGTATTGAAGAAGTGTGATTTGGCGCATTCAAATGGATCACATCTAACTTCGATCGAATAGTTATCCCATGCATTACAGAATGACTTCAGGGCGCGTACACCTCGCCGTTCTCAATGAGGCTGAGCTGCAGGTCGCGATCGTCCGGTGCGGTCGATATTGGATGCCAGTCGTGCACGATCGGCGTGCGTCCCTCCTTGCAATCGTCCACGCCGAAAATCTAGCGCGCATCCGTGCGACCGGATTGAGATAGGTCAAGAGTTCCTGAGCGGTTGGCCGCCCGGAGCAACCTTCGATGTCCTCGCTTGCCGCGCGCAGAACCGGACTTACGACCCGGCCACCCAGCCGCGCAGATGCGACCACCACGGCGACGGCTTGTAGTGCATGACGAGCATCGGGTAGTTCGTGTCCCAGGACCGCCAGTAAGGCATCGCGGCGAAGGCGTTCAGTCCAATCGAGACCGCGCAGATCGCGACGGTCACGCTCCGCGCCAAGCGCGGGCGCCATAACCAGGTATCAGGCAATTTCACCAGAGCGACAAAGAGCAGCGGCAATAGCGGGATTTCGTAACGCGCGGCGTAGCAAACGGCGCCGGCCCAATTTCCGTAAGACGCAAACAGCGCGAAATAGAGCGCAATCGCCGATCCCAGCACGATCGCGTCGCGGCGGTGTGCCCGGAAGAAAGCCGGCCAGGTGGCGAGCGCCACGACGATGGCGGGCGCCGTGAACAGGTAGCCGTACTGCAGCGAAAACAGCACGCCGGTTGCGCCGGTAACGAAAGAGCCCGGCAGCCACTCCTGCGACGTACGCAGTGGCGCCCCGAACATGATGTCGTTCAGATAGAAGATCGCAGCCAAGGCGGCGATCGCGGGTAACGCAAGCAATGCAACGGACCGCAGGTCGCGCGCCATCAGATACATGAGGCCGAGCGGAATGACGAATAGCGCGAACGGCGGCTTCATCAGCATGCCGAGCCCGATTAAAAGGCCGGCGAGCAACGGGCTTTTTCCGCGCAAGGCAAGGCTGTAGGCGCCGACGGCGAACAGCAGCAGATAGGGCTCGTTGAAGAGGGTGCGCGCGTAATTCCAGGCCGGCGTTCCTAGGAAGGTGACGACCGTGACCAGATTAACGACGTGGAGGTCCGTGCTGTATTTCCGTGCCAGCGCGCGAAACAGCAACATGGCGGCGATCACCGCGAACGTCGAGCAGAGGATGGCCAGCGGTTCGACGTAAGTCGTGCCGCGGAATGGAAACAATATGGGGGCCAACAGCAATGCGATCCCGGGGGGATGCGTGGAGTATTCGGGGTGGCCCGCCGCAGGCGGCGTCTGGCCCGGACGCAGCGTTAGCATCAGATGCCCGGCCGCGTCACGATGCCAACGTTGCCAGCCAGTCTGGTAGACTTGCGCCCACTCTCTGCGGCGGCTGTTCTCGTACCAGACCGTGTGATGGTCCAACGGGGCGCCGGCAAATCTCAGCCCTGCTTGCTGCGCGCCAGCGCGAGCGGCGGCGTAATTGTTGGCGAGATCCAAATCGCCGTCGCTCAACAGGCTATTGATCATGACCAGATAATGCGGCTCGTCCCCGCTGAACACGCGCGGCAAGCCGAGGTGGTTATGGCCCGGCGCCTTCGGCGAAGCGAACATGAGCGGCAGCAGCAGCGCCACGGCGATCAGCCATGGTGCCAATCGCGCGGCTGCCGTCATGAGCGCAGTCGAATTGGATCGTGAAATTAGATGTCGAACCGACATGGAATAGGCCCGCCGTGTCAGGCCTTTCCGGGCCACAGCGCGAGCAGCGGGCCTTTCGTGCCGAGCAGCGGATCACTCGGCAGCCGCACGCGCGGAACGCTTTCCAGCTCCTGCGCATGCTCGCTCTCGCCGCCGCGGGAAAAGTCATAGTTGCCGCCGGTCGGATAGCCGCCGATCATGCGTAAGTCGGCGCCGCCGGAAAGCCGCCGATGGCCGGTGCCGGCCGGCAGCACCACGACGTCACCGGCCTTTACCTCGATCTCCTGCCCTTGCGCGCCGCCGAAGCGCATCGTCGCGGCGCCGCGCGCGATGCCGCGCGCCTCGTGGATGCGCGAGTCGTAGTGCAGAAACGGGTAGATGCCGTTGCGCCACATGCGGTGGCCCCAGCCGTTCGCCATGAATATCTGCTCGATCGCGCTCCCCGGATCGCGTGCTGCCGTCACGTCGACACCGCCACGATAGACGATGAGTGGCAACGCCGCATTGTTCGGTACCGAGCCGTCGTCGTTGAATATGAAGGTGAGCGGTTCGACTGCCATTTGAGATCCTTCAACTCAGGAATGAGCGACGCCGGCAAACGGTTTCCTGCGCCCCATTACACCATACGTCGGCTGCGTTTGAAACAGGGGCTCCCGAGCACGCCACCGTCTTTGGCAGGCGCCGCCGTGCAGATCATGAAGCCTCTGCAGTCGCCACAATGAACATATCTAATCCGGGATTCCCCCGTATGAACCCCAGACCGGCGCAAATCTTTGCTGTCCCTGCTCAAAAATCTACTCAGCTTGGGAGGTTTGCCGATGAATATCGGCGCATAGAAGATTGATCGTTCCCGCAATGTCGGCGATATTCATAATTGTGGGTGCCGTTACGTCCGAGCGATTGAGTCGCAATAACGGAACGGCGACCCACGCCGAGAGCGGATGGCTTGTTCGGTCGCCACATTAGTTCAGGCGGCGCGACGCTCGTAGCGATGATGCAAACCACCAACCTCCGGGAAGGCAATGATCTTGCCAGCGGTTGGCGGTTGTATTGAGCGCGTCACGGGGCAATCCTTGTCGTGCGAGAGATGGGTTTTGCTTTGGTGATGATATTGAAAATACGACGATAGGATGCGCCGCAAGTGATGCTCGTTAAAGATGATGATATGATCCAAACATTCGCGACGCATCGAGCCGATGAGACGCTCGACATAGGCGTTCTGCCACGGCGACCGCGGTGTTGTAACAACCTTTTTGATGCACGTCACCCGAACTCGATTGCGAAAGACCAGGCCATATGATGCGTCCCGGGCCCGCAGCAGATAGCGGGGCGCGGTGTCCCAGGGAAAGGCCTTGGCCATTTGCTGCTCGAGCCAGACTTGGGTTTGATTATAGGTAACCGCGACGTGAATAACCTTTCTGCGGTCATGACTGAGGACAATCAAGGCATAGAGAAGTTGGAATGTCGCGGTTGCGACTACGAATATGTCGATCGCCGATAATATCGGTCAGGTGGTTGTGCAGAAAGCTACACCGGGTCGGGGGAGGGGGCTTCGGGCCTCCATGGCATGTATCTGCCGACGGTGGCTTGGCTCACGTCAATTCCGAGCTTGAGCAGTTCGCCGTGGATTCGGGGCGCCCCCCAGAGTGGCTTGGCTAGGGTCCGGCCTCAATTGAGCCACCAGATTACGGTTGCGGCGAGGAGCGCGCCAGCCAGGAAGTTTCTGGCGCGAGCGCGTGGTGAAGGCTGTTGAGGCGGGGCAGTCCTGCCGGTCTGCGGCGCTTCGCTTTGGCGTGTCGCCGAGTTCTGCGATCAAATGGATGGAGCGATGGCGTTTGCGTGGGGATGTCTCACCGGGCTCCTCGCGCGGGCGGATACGCTCGCCGCTTCATCCGCATCGGTCGTGGCTGCTGGGGCTGGTCGCGGCGCAGCCGGACCTCACTTTGGCCGAGATCCGGCATCGGCTCGCGAGCCGTGGTGTTACCGTTGGGCTCGGCTCGATCTGGCGATTCTTCGCCCGCGAGGGGATCAGCTTCAAAAAAACGCTGCTACCATCCGAGCAGGACAGGCCCGACGTCGCGCGCAGAAGGGCAAACTGGAAACGGCATCAGGGCAAGATTGATCCGGCCCGTCTTGTCTTCATCGACGAGACCTGGGCCAAGACTAGAGCATTTTCCATTTAGGTAGCGGCATATCCAGCGTTTCGGATATAATTGGCGCACTCGGCCGGTGTGAAGCGATTGAGCAGGGCACCGATGCGCTTCCATGTTGCTTCGACAGTGCGCTCGGCGGCCTTGCGCAGCAGCGTCTTGAGCTTGGCAAAGACTTGCTCGATGGGATTTAGGTCGGGGCTGTAAGGCGGCAGGAAGAGGAGCCTCGCGCCGGCAGCGCGGATGGCTTGGCGTACGGCATGGCCTTTGTGACTGCCGAGATTGTCCATGATGACGATGTCGCCGGGCTTCAACGTGGGCACGAGGAACTGTTCGACGTAAGCCCTGAAGCCGCTCCCGTTGATGGGTCCGTCGAGAACGCAAGGCGCATCGATCCGGTCGTGCCGCAAGGCCGCGAGGAAGGTGAGCGTTCGCCAATGACCGTGCGGCGCCTGGCCACACAGACGTTTGCCTCGTGGTCCCCAGCCATGGGTGCGGGCCATGCTGGTCTTGGCCCAGGTCTCGTCGATGAAGACAAGACGGGCCGGATCAATCTTGCCCTGATGCCGTTTCCAGTTTGCCCTTCTGCGCGCGACGTCGGGCCTGTCCTGCTCGGATGGTAGCAGCGTTTTTTTTGAGGCTGATCCCCTCGCGGGCGAAGAATCGCCAGATCGAGCCGAGCCCAACGGTAACACCACGGCTCGCGAGCCGATGCCGGATCTCGGCCAAAGTGAGGTCCGGCTGCGCCGCGACCAGCCCCAGCAGCCACGACCGATGCGGATGAAGCGGCGAGCGTACACAGCAGTCCGATGACTGCTAATGGGCCCTTCTGCGAAGTATCGACTTTGCGGCGCTGAGGTCAGGTTACAGGATATAACTGGCCGTGGAAGTGAGTTGCACGCTCAGGCCACCTTTGACCCGTTGCGATCATTGGTGCTGTAAAAAAGTCGCTGTGTGCGACTCGAAAACTACACGCTCCAACCGTGGCCGGTTGTCCGACCACCCCCCGCGAATATAGCAGACGTTGCGTAGCATCGGCTGCGGCTTATTCGACCACGCCCCAGGCGGTGGACACGTTGCCGATGTCTGCTTGGAGCTTCGGTGCTGTGCCATTTATCTCCCAGATCGCAACGTCGCCATTGGTGTTGCGCCAGAGGATGTCGCCTTTTCCATCGCCGTCATAATCCCCGGTCGAGACGATCTGCCAAGCGGTGGACGGATTCCCGATATCCACTTGCGACTTGGCCGTTGTGCGTTCATCAGCCAGATCGCCACGTCGCGGCGGGCGCGCTGATCGAGCACCCATCGCGCACCATCGCGATCCTGTACATCGGCGGAATGGACGACGACGTTCAAGAGCAAGCCGAGCGTATCGACCAGGATGTGTCGCTTGCGGCCAGTGACCTTCTTGCCCGCATCAAAGCCCTGCGAGTTGAGCGCGGAGCCCCCTTTTGAGCTGCCTAGGCACTCTGTCTGTCGGTAATCGCGGCCGTCGGGCTGGCCTCGCGGCCCTCGTGCTCGCGCGGCGCGACATAAAGTTCGTGGTGGATGCGCTCCAGCGTGCCATCTCAATCCCACTGCATGAAATAGAAATGCGCCGTACTTCTTGGCGGCAGGTCCTTCGGCAGCGCTGCCCATTGGCGGCCCGTTGAGAGCACATAGAAGATCGCGTTCAAAATCTCGCGGACATCGACGTCGCGTCGCCGCGCTTGGCCGGTTGGATCATTGGTTCGATCAGCGCCCATTCGGTATCAGTCAGATCACTTGGTAACGCAGGCCGCGACACTCGGCTGCACGGCGATGTTCAGGCTTCCACATCCGGCACCCCTCGGCAGCGATTCGAGTGCTAGACAAGGAATCACAAGTGATTCTCCCAACTCAATAACTTTCTGGATCGGCTCTTAGGGCTTTGAATTTAGGATGGCAGCTAGTTTCTAATTCCTGCATAGATAGAGAATAATGTCGTCTTTTCCCTTTGATAAAGCGTACTCGCGATCGCAGCGCTGCATCTCGCCGTCATCATCTACGTAGCGCAGAATGAAACCCGGCGCGAGAAGTTCCTCGAGGAATTGGACGGCGGTCTCGGGATATTTGGCTCTGTTGAACTCAATAAACACCTGGATGTCCTTATTGTTCTTCAAAGTCTTCTGCAAGCCGGACCAAACTTGCCGCTCGACGCCTTCTACATCGAGTTTGATAAAATCGACTCGCCCGGGAAGTACATCGTCGAGCCTGACGGTCTCGGTTTTAATAACGTCACCCGCGATTCCTATCATTCGCTCATGCCAGACTTCGACCAAGGCCGAATTCATGGGTGTTGCATGTGGAATAAAGAACTCCAAGGTTTTGCCGCCCACCTCATAGGCAGCTCGCATATCGACGTATCCGTGCCCCAGCATGCCGTTAACAGCCAGACTTCTTTTCAAGAGCTTAGCCATACGCACGTTCGGCTCGAAAGAGATCACTTTCCCTTGCTTGCCGACGGCCTCGCCCATGAGCAGCGTGTAGTAGCCAAAATTCGCGCCGACATCGACGGCAGTCATTCCCGGCTGCAGGCAACGAGCCATGGCTTGAGTGATCCATATCTCCCAGAAGCCATCCATGATGAGGTGAGGTGCCAATCCAATATCCGACGTGTCTACATAAATCACGGATTGCCCCAAGACCCGACAAACGACTGTGGTATCACCAAGGTAGGCGTAACTGACGCTTCGCCGCAACCGTTCCTCCAAATCGGAACGTCTTAAGGACCTTATTAATTCAAGCATTTTCGCCAAACTCCAGTATGCCACGCCATTTTGACGAGTGCTGACCTAACAGGTTGTTGGATGCGGCGTTTGCCCCGCTATTGCAGCGTTTGAGGGAGAAAGAATCGTCGGTCGATTGGCCAGCATGATAAACTCGATCCAAAATCATCCCAGTTGTTATTCACCAGCAGATGCGTGGGCCGCATTTGTCGTCGTCAGGTCAAATCATGTCTTCTATCACATCGTGACGAGCCATTACGAGATCGTGGTGAGGAAGATTTAGCAGATCATCGATCGATACTGGGATCAAGCGACGGTCGGATTCTATCCGCCAAAACCGAAACAAGTCAGCAATCATCTCCTTGAGGAACTGCGGCACGTCCAGTCGAGGCGCTAGCTGCACCATGTCCCATTCCATGACGATCTTGATCCTGGGTGAACGTTGCAAGAGTTTCTTTGCACCTCGGATAATGAACGGCTCGCTTCCTTCAGCGTCCATGCGAAGAAGGTCGAGAGTGTCTAGACGGTCGCCCAACTCCTTGTCCAAGCTTGCCGCCTTAATACTCACGGCGATTTTGTCGGCTTCGCCTTGCTCGCCGGGCAATTCTACGTGTCCCCCACAGATCTCCTCAGGCTTGAAATAGAATTGAATCTCACCCTCCGTATCGAGCGCGGCTTTGTGATACAACATCACGCACTTTCGAAAATTATTCACCTCGACCGTCAAATCGAGCAGCCGAAAAATTTCGGGATTGGCCTCGAACGAATGGAGACGGCCCTCTCCTCCGATCGCTGAGGCTATAGCGAGTGTGTGATAGCCGATGTTCGCACCGACCTCCACGACTGTGGCTCCCTTCGTGCAGAGTTTCACGATCACGTCTTCAATAGCTCTTTCCCATTCCCCCAGGATCACGATGTGTGGCGTGATACCAAAATCACGGGTGTCGACAAATATCTTGTGGCCACGGTGGGTCCGCGCAATACCGACGTGGTTGCCAAGATAACAGTAGCCAGTTCTACCACGCGCCGCCGCTTCACGATTAGGGGTGTTGGCCCCCAAAAGGTCTTGGCGCCACACTTTCTCCCTAAGATCTGTAACTTCGGAGGACAGTTCAGCAACACGCTGATGTTCATATTGCAATCGATGGAATTCATCGTGCAACGCATTCAGATTCGACCTTCGAACTATTTGCACGTCTACCGACGACAATGCCCGATTAATAACCCGCGAAAACAAAGATACTCTCCCTTCCTTAGAATCGTTGGCATTGCTTACTGCCAACTGTGCCGTCGATAGGGTTTCCTGGCAGCAAGGGCGTCGTTTGATCTCGTTTGTACCGTATAGAGCCTTTTTGCACACGGTAAGGCGGAATATGAGCACAATTACATAGGTTACACCACAGTAATCATCGTCGCCTTACGGTTCGACTTCGGTGGGATGACGGCCTTGACGCGGCGTGCCTTAAGGTCAGCGCGAATTGCATCGGAATCGTAGGCCTTGTCGGCCTCCGGCGCCTACCCGGCCAAGTCAATCGGCGTGTCATAGCTCTTGCAGTCCGCCAATTTGGCCTGCACCTGATTCCGAAGACACCGAATTAGGTGTTTTGATGGGAGCGGAGGTGGGTCATGGAGAGGCGGAAGTTCACGCGAGAGTTCAAGCTTGAGGCTGTGCGCCTGATCAAAGATCGAGGCGTATCGTATGTGCAGGCGTCGCAAGACCTTGGCGTGCATACGTCGCAGCTGCGCGACTGGGTGAAGAAGCTTGCGGACGACCCGCAGCATGCGTTCCCCGGTCAGGGACAGATGAAGCCGGAGCAGCTGGAGATCGCGCAGCTGAAGCGCGAGGTCATCAAGCTCAAGGCCGAGCGGGACATATTAAAAAAAGCCGCGGCCTACTTCGCGAAGGAATCGACATGAAGTTCGGTTTCATTGCGAAGCACCGGGGGATCTGGCCGGCGAACTGGATGTGCGAGGCGGTCGGTGTCTCGCGGGGTGGCTTCTATGCTTGGCTGACACGGCCGCGCAGCGAGCGCAGCCGCAGGAATGAAGAGCTCAGCGCCAAGGTTCGGGCCAGCTTCCTTGGCAGTGACCGAACCTACGGCGCCAGGCGGGTGTGGAAGGACCTTGCCGCCGAAGGTGTGTTCAGCGGCTTGCATCGGATCGAGCGATTGATGCGGCTGCAGGCCCTCAAAGCACGCCCGCGCCGGCGTCGGCTGTCGCCCGATCTGGCGAGCGGCAGGCGGGCGCCATCGCTCCGAATGTGCTCGATCGAGGCTTTGAAGCGCCGGCACCGAACCGCAAGTGGATCGCGGACTTCACCTATGTCTGGACCGCGGAGGGCTGGCTCTACGTAACAGCCGTCATCGATCTATTCTCGCGGCGCGTGGTCGGCTGGTCGATGAGCGCGGGGATGACGGCAGAGCTCGTCACCGACGCTCTGGTGATGGCGATCTGGCGGCGGGGCAAACCCGATGCGCTGGTGCACCACTCGGACAGGGGCAGCCAATACACCAGCGAGCAGTTCCAGCGGCTGATGGCCGATAACGGCGTCGTCTGCTCGATGAGCCGCTCGGGCAACGTCTGGGACAACGCGGCGATGGAGAGCTTCTTCTCCTCGCTCAAGACCGAACGAATAGCGCGCAAAATGTACCGAACCAGCGACGAAGCCCGAGCTGATGTGTTCGACTATATGGAGCGCTTCTACAATCCCAAACGCCGACACTCGACGATCGGTTATATGAGCCCGATGGAGTTCGAACGGCAGGCGCGATTAGCTTAGGCGGATGTCAACGAAACCGGGTGCAGGCCAGTTTCAGCGTTCGTAGACCAGCGTGGTACTAAACGTACTCTTAACCAAATCAACCGCATGCTGAGCCTCTGGCTTCTCCCAATAAGGCTCCGGGGATTCCGCGATCTTCTTGTTCTCCTCGGAATACAGCGACCATCGCCACTGCTGTGCAGCATCTCTATAAAGAACGAAGAACATGTCATCTGCCTCTTCGCGTGATCGCTACAGCCGATATCTCTTCGAATACCGGCATGACGGCTCGGAATGGGGAATCGAAATCGTGGCCAAAGACCAACTGGATGCCCAGAACAGATTGAAAGCGTTAAGTTGGGCGCACTACAAAGGGGAAATAGCCACGACACGACCCGTACCGGGGGCGCAACTACTCAGCCGGATCTTTACACGCTGGCTGCAGGGTTAAGTGATTCGCAGTTCGCGCACAATGATAGATCGAGCGCGAAAGTTGGTGACGGCATGAGGGGATAAGGCAGCGTATCGTGGGGGGTGTTCAACGCCTCCACTTCTCCACCGAAGGAGTGATACGCCGTGACCGACACTAATGTTTTCCAACTCTCCCAGCCAGGAACTTTTGCCGATCCTTTGACTGAAGTGTTGCGCAATGGCGCGCGAGTGATCTTTCCCCGCATTAGTGGACAGGGTTAAATCGCTTTTCGTTCCATCTCGACCGGGCTGATACATGCGATTGCTGAGAGCCCGACTCGAAACACAAGCTGATGGGGCCATCCGCCGCCACATGCACCCCGGCCCAGGCGGCCGGTCGAACATCCAGGCTGGAACTCCCGTAAATTGTGTAAATTGGCGCAAGAACGACCAAAGACCGCGTCTCCGACATAAAAAAACCATATAAACTAGGGGTTGCGAGATATTGACAGAGTTCCATGGTAGGATATGCTTTTTGAAGATGCTAGTTGCGGTGACATGGTAACTGGTAGGGAGGAAGACATGAGGCGGATCATTCTGGGTGCGCTTTTGGCGGTTGCGGTGATGCTGATGCAAGGGAGTCTGACAACGCCTGCATCCGCGAAAACCGCCAACCCGATTTTCGGAAGCGCAAAGGCGACCCTAATGTCAACGGATGCTGCCAAGCAGGTAACTGCGAAAGGCGGCACGACGGCAGCCTACCTCTACTATGGCTTAATCTACACGAGCAACGCGATCTACTATGCCGGCTTGGCCCAATACTACAACTACTACGGCTATAACGGCAGCAGCGGTTCCACCACGAACTACGCTTACTACGCCTACTACAACTCATACTACGCGACGCAGTACTTCTACCAAGCCTACTACTACTCGTACTACGGCTACTAGCCTGGAACGGCGTGCCGTATCGAGTTGATACCCGCTCTATGAGGCGGCGACAGTAGATCAAGAGCCGGCTAGATCGTATGATCGGAGCCGGCTCTTGTTTCTGGGGCGAACAACGTTCTTGCACAGTCGATCGGGACATTGATCGAGCGGGCATAGAAGGCAGTCGAAGAGTCGGTGTATGATCAGTAGTGCTGCGATCCCTCGTTCGCGTGGCGCCCTCCGCTTCTTTGTCCTTTGTTGCGCGCTTGTTTTATGGCCCCTCGCTCCGCTCCGGGCGGCTCAGCCGGATCCAGATGCTGTTCTGCAGCAGAAATTGCGGGTTATGCAGGCCCGGCTCGACTACCTCGAGAACAAACTGAATCAGCTCGAGCAGGCAGAGGCGGCGCAGGCAGCCAAGAAATCCAAGGGGGCCGTGAAAGAGAAGAGTTCCCCCAAGAACAATCGGCTTTCCAGCGCCGGCCCGGCGAACTCATCGACCGCGAAGAACGACCAATCAACGGCGCAAGCTGACAGGACTTCCGGGTCGAAGAAATTGACGCCTGCCGAGGCGGCGAGCGCCGAGCAGCAAACCGGCGTTGCGCAGGAGACTTTTCTCTTTCGCGATCAATCGCCGACTCTGAAAAAGGGGCAGGCGGAAGCTTCCATCGGGTTCGATTACATGCGTTCGACCACCGCATTCCAAAGCGACCGTATCGTCACCGGAACTGCGAACTTTCGATATGGCGTCATAGACGGAATGGAAGTGTCGCTGGCCGTCCCCTATTACACATCGACGCGATCGACGAGTACCTTCCCCGGGCAACAATACGACGACACCGAGAAGGGACTTGGTGGCGCGACGGTTGGTCTGAACTATTCCCTCCTGCAGGAATCGGCGGATTGGCCGGGCATCGCGGTTTCGGTGTCGGGAATTTACCCTGGCGATGCGTCGCCCTACAATTTTTCTAATTTCCAATACGGCCAGAACCCGATCAACCCGCTGGCGTCGGTGCAGAACCCCGGCCATTGGGGCATCGGTGCCAATTTTGTCGCCTACAAGATCGTGGATCCGCTTGTCATCTTCGCCGGCAGCGGCATCCAATATTATTTTCCGAGAAACTTCTCGGGCTACAATGTCGAACCTGCCCCCCGCTATTTGGGCAACATGGGCGTAAGCTTCGCCGTAAGCGAAAAGACCACATTGGGCTTCGCGGTATCGGGGTTTTATCAACCTGATCTCAAGGTCGACGGCATCAAGGCGCCGCAGTCGGCGCAGGAGCAATATGTTGCGCGCGCCGCTGTAACTCAGCGAATTTTCGAGAACACCTGGGTTGAACCCGCGGTCGCAATGGGCTTGACCAAAGACTCGCCCGATCTCGATCTCTCGGTAACAGTCCGAAGGCGATGGTGATGCGAAAGCTATTTATCCCATCTATCAGCTTGGCGTTGGCGTTGGCGCTGTGCGGTGCGGCTTTCGCGTCGAGCGCCGGAGGCAACGGACTCGTCGGCGGCGAGACGATCACAGCACGGCCGAAGTCCTATTTGGATCGAAAATACGAGTTCACCGTCCGCCAGCGGCGCGACTTCACTTGCGGGGCGGCTGCGCTGGCGACCATGCTCAAAATTCATTATCACATGCCGGTCACCGAGGGGATGATCTTTGCGATGATCGCCGGCCGTTACACCCCCCCTCAGCTCAAGCAAAAGGCCGAGCAGGGTTTGTCGTTCGAAGACTTGATCTTCGTTGCCGATAAGCTCGGCTTCAGCGCACAGGCGGCAACTGTCCCATTGGACCAACTGGCCAAGCTCAACGGGCCGGTGATCATCCGCATTACCATCCGCAAGAACGATCACTTCGTGGTGCTGCGCAAGATGGTCGGCAACCTCGCTTACATTGCCGATCCCCTCTTCGGCGACGTGACGCTTGACGGCGCAGAATTCAAGAAGGCGTACTCCACCGCGGCGCTTGCAGTCTGGCCATCGTATATCGGGGACGACTATTTCTCTGGCCTGTCCGTAATTCGGGATCCGATCTCCGTTTCCCGTTCACTCGTGCCGTTGCAGATAACGCCGTCCACCTTCGATAATGCCAGGATCATTGGTTATCAGTTCTGACCCAAAGCTAGGTTGACCCCGACGGCGCTTGAGATGGATGGAAGGGATCCGGAGAGTTCGCGAAGTAGACTGACGGTTCGACGGTTAAGGGTACAAGGGCAGTGCGCGTCCGTGTAATAACAGTAGCGATACTTCTGTTAGGGTTGCTGCGGCCTGTTTTGGCGGAGTCGCCTCTGGATACGGCGGCTTACTCGTATGTCTGGCGCGACCTCTATGTTGGCGCGCAGGGAGGCTTCGACTGGAGTAATAACCCGACCGAACTCACGGGCGACCCGATTATGGTGTCGAGTCTCATTGCGTACGGCGTCTACCCGTCCAGCCTGGCAGCGAGCCCGAAGAGTGCGCTTGGCGGCATCGAGGGCGGGATGAACGTGCACGTGGGTCGCCTTGTGCTCGGGCCGGAGATTGATTATTCGCTAGCGAGTATCAAGCAAGACCAGTCGATCGAGACGACATCGGGATCGTTCCTTCCGATCTATGGAACGACCACAGCTTCGCTGTCATTGAATTGGCTCGCCACGGCGCGCGTGCGCGCTGGCTACTCAATAACCGATGCTTTGATGGTCTTTGCCACCGGCGGCCTAGCGCTGGGAAAGGCAAAGGTCGCCGTATCGAATATGAGTCGTGTCGCGACGCCTACCGTGACGCCGATCTGCTACGGCTTCGGCAGCTGTCTCTCAGGCTCATCCAGCGGTATCCTGCAGGGATGGGCTTTGGGCGGAGGGTTCGAATATGGCGCCGGTGCTTGGTCGGTAAAGTTGGAATATCTGCATTACGACCTTGGGAAGATGAGCTTCGCCTATGCCGATGCCCTTACTCCAATCGCTTCCATAACCGCCTCTACCCGATTTTCGGGCGACATCTTGCGCCTCGGCGTCAACTTCCACTTCGATCGTGGGTCCATTCCAGAAGTTCGCTAATTGTGCAGTCCCGTGCAAGGGGCCAACCAATTGATCCCTCTTTCGGGGAGGGACTATGCGACAGATGCTTCATGACTGCGCCGCGACCACATTTGTTGACCGAATAGCGACGCCACAATCAAAAGCTTTGAGCTATGCGCGAAAGTTGGTGACCGTATGAGGGATAAGGCGGCGTATCGTGGGGGTGTTCAACGCCTCCACTTCTCCATCGAAGGAGTGATACGCCGTGACCAACACATGATCAAGCTCGCTCAGCCAGGAACTTTCACCAATTCGCTCACCGAGATTCTGCACAACGGGGCACGTTGTCCATGCTCAAGAATTGAATTTTCAATAAAAATCTGGAGTGATCTGAGGCCGCAAAACTGGATCGTTTTTGGTTAGAGTCGTCGGCGCCGATTTCCCGGCTGGGAGGAGCGCAGAGCCATGAAGGCATCGCGGTTTTCGGAGGCCTAGAAGGCCTTTATTCTCAAGCTAGGCGCGGACGGCATGCCGGTGGCCGGTATCTGCCGCAAGGCGGGCATCAGCCAGGCGACCTACTTCAACTGGAAGAAAAAATACGACGGTCTGCTGCCGACGGAGATGCGGCGATTGAAGCAGCTTGAGGACGAGAACGGCAAGCTGAAGCGGATCGTGGCCGACCTGTCGCTGGACAAAGAGATGCTGCAGGACGCCATCCGCCGCAAACTTTGAAGCCTGTCCGGAAGCGCAAGCTGGTCGATGACATGCGTGGCGAGTGGGACGTGTCGATCCGCAGGGCGTGTCGCGTGTTCGAGGTCGATACGTCCACCTACCACTACAAGTCTCGTCGCCCCGGACAGGCTCATCTTGAACAACGGATCAGGGATATCTGCCAGACGCGGGTGCGCTACGGCTATCGGCGGGTTCACATCCAGTTGCGGCGTGAAGGCTGGCGGCACGGCCAGAACAAGACGCGGCGCATCTATCGCGAATTAGGCCTGCAATTGCGTAACAAAACGCCGAAGCGTCGAGTCAAGGCCAAACTGCGGGATGACCGCCGACCCGCGACGCGATCGAACGAGACCTGGGCAATGGACTTCGTGCATGACCAGCTCGCCACCGGCCGCAAGCTGCGCGTGCTCACCATCGTCGATACGTTCTCACGGTTCTCGCCGGCGCTGGAGCCGCGCTTCACATTCCGCGGCGCGGATGTTGTTGACGTATTGGAAAGGGTCGGCCGGCAAGTCGGGCTCCCATCAACGATCCGGGTCGATCAAGGCACTGAGTTCGTGTCGCGGGATCTGGATCTGTGGGCTTACCAGCGCGGCGTCACGCTCGACTTCTCCAGGCCTGGCAAGCCCACTGACAATGCCTTCATCGAAGCGTTCAATGGCCGCTTCCGGGCCGAATGCCTGAACACGCATTGGTTCCTGAGCCTTGCAGACGCCCAGAAAAAGTTGGAGGATTGGCGCAAGTACTACAATGAGGAACGCCCGCATGGGGCGATCGGCAACAAGCCGCCGATTACGTTGCTGAATCACGATGGCGCAGCCAGCCCGCCATGGTGAAAGAGCCGAAAAACTCTACCCCCCGGCGATCCAAAGTTCGGCCTCACTGCAAAAGTTCAGTGGCAGGTCACCTACGGGACTTCACCACCACTATGTCCGTGTTTAGTTTTTCGGTACACACAACCGGCGCCGCTTACGATCGCGCCACGGACGCCACTGCTCGACGCGGTGTCAAACATGCACTAGCCTCTCAGCCCGCCTGGTACAAAAGATCGGTCGGGCCAATTTGGCTGGACGTATAGTGAAATTCAATTATTGCCGGAGAAATCATATTGATGTTCGTTTGAAAATCCGCTCCGGGATCATTTTTATGCCTATCATTACCAATGCCCAGATTGGCTTAACGTAGATGACATTCTGTGACTTGGTTGTGGCTGACATAATTCGTTCGGCAACCTCTCTCGGACTTGCGGTCAAGCTTCTCGGCATATTCATGTCTGCCGTCATCTTAGTTGCAATAAACCCCGGAAGCACCGTTACGACATGCACGCCCTTGCCGGCCAGACGGTTGCGCAGACCGGAGAGGTAAGCCGTAAAGCCTGCCTTGGCTGACCCATAGACGTAGTTGCTGGCACGACCACGTTCGCCAGCAACTGAACTGATGCCGACGAGAATACCTGAGCCGCGGGCCTCGAACCGGTTGGCGAGCTCGCCCATAATGCTGGAGGGGCCTTCATAGTTGGTACGCATAACGAGAGTGGCGGTAGCCATATCTTTCTCGCTGTTAGCTTGCTCACCAAGGAGACCCACGGCACAGATGGCGATCTCCGGCAGCTCAGGAAGTCCGTCAACGAATGCACTGTGGGTTTTCGTTCCGAGCGCATCGAACTCGTGGATGCTCGCCGAGACGTCATGACGGAGCGAAAGGTTTGCTCGGTCGTTTTTGAGTGTCTCTGCATTGCGCGCCGCGAGCTGGATTGGATGACCTGCCTCCGCGAACCGATGGGCGACCGCAAGGCCGACATCGGAACGCGCGCCAAGGATCAAGACGGGCCCTTTCTTCACAGTGCCAGCCTCTGAGATTGAGCGGACGCAAAGATTGAAGCGCTTCCGGTTGCGCGACGCATCGCCTTGAAGGCGATGGTGCGCGAGTCAGAGGTCGCCAGTGTCGTAGCAGTCATACGGCTGTCCTTTGCCAAATAGAAGCGTCCTCCATAGTCTAGCGTTATAGCGTCCAACCTGTTCATCAAGGTGAGCGTTTGCCGGTTTACCGGAAAATCCAACGCCAGCGTGTAGCCTTTCATCGGAAACGAGAAACGGCTCTCTTGCGGCCCGAGTCGTTTCAGAACGGCGAGAAACGAGCCCGCGCCGGCACGGGAAGTGGCCTCAAGCAATGCGATGAGCCCGGTCTTGGAAGTCTCCAGAGGCAGGACGCATTGGAACTGAGCAAAACCTTTGCGGCCATAGATGCGATTCCAGTTCAAAATGGCGTCAAGGGGATAGAAATAGCTGTCCCAGTCAACTAGCTGGGTGGCCGGCTTCCGCCGGCCTTTCCAATAGTAAAGCGCATTGAAGGTGCGTATAGAAATCCGGTTTAGGAGACCGGATGGCGCATCCATCGGAACAGAGCGCACGCGCTTGGCGGCCGTCTTGAAGGGGTTCGAGCGGCGGTCGTCGGGAAGTTCGTCGCGAGTCGCGTGCTCGCCCAGCATGACGAGCGATCGGCCTAGATTTGTTCCCGAGGCTAGGCAATCAATCCACGCAACCGAGTAGGTGGCTGTTTTATGCGACTCGAAAGCATCGACAGTCAAGTCGAGATTGGCGGCCGCCATGGTCGTCTGCCGGATCCAGCTGGTTTCAACCGGGCGGAGTCGGAATGCCACGCGCAAAATCACCCCGTTGAGCCCCATGCTGCCGATCGTCCACTCGAACAAGTCGGCATTGTCACGAGCCGAGCATCGGCGTACGACGCCATCAGGACCCATTACGTCAAGCCAGTCGACAAAGGCACCGAAAGATCCGTCTTTGTGGTGGTTCTTGCCGTGCACATCCGCAGCCACCATACCGCCGATCGTGACGAACTTCGTACCAGGCGTCACAGCCGGGAACCAGCCACGCGGCAGGAACACGGAGATCACATCGGCCAACAACGCCCCTGCCTCAACGGTGAGCTGCCCCGTCTGAGCGTCAAATGCAAGCATGCGATTGAAAGCATTCATTTCGACGGTGTTGAAGCGGCTAAGCGCGCTATCACCGTAGGCGCGTCCATTACCACGGGCGATGAGGCTGCCTCGGGACACGAGACTGCGTAAGTCTTCCTCGCTGCGTGGACGAGCCACGGCACATTCACAGCGAGGGAAGCGCCCCCAGCCTGCGAGGTTCATAGGGAGACCCTGCCTACAACTGGAGCGTCCGCAAATACATAATGGCGATCAAGGTGGAATTTGATGAAATAACAAACGGTAAGGCCTAGAACTGCACCAGTCTCGCGCATGAGATTAGTCTTGAAGATTAACCAAAACGTGGTCTCTGTACCCCAGAAGATTAACCTGGTCACCAGGCCCATTGCAGTGTTGAGGGAAAGCTTCCGGCTGTGAGAATTGAAGCCCGTGGATACATCGAAGAATATCCGCCTCTTGTCCAACGTGTATTTGGCGACTAGGCCGATGGCCGTGCCGAGAATGAGAGCGACGCCAAACCCTAGAGTCGATCGATAAAACGCTAACACCAGCCGTTGAGCCACGGGGTTTAACGCTATGGCGATGATCGCGAAGGCCGTATAACAGATGATCAGTCCGGCCAACGTCATAGGATTGCTCCCAGTAGCGCGAATGCAACGACGAAAACGAAACATAGCTGACTGACTCGATCCTTGACTGCGTAGATAAGGGGGTCATCGTGCATGTCGCCGCGATGGGCGACCATGGCCATCCGGCTGATCCAGTAAAGAAGTACCAAGCAGATGCCCCAAAGCATGGAGGGGTTGCTGTAGAGCTTGGTAACGTTGGGCGAATTGAGATAAAGCGCCATGACCAGGACAGCTAGGTAGCCTGAGGCCAAACTCATGGCACCAATTATGGGCAGGTCGTCAACGCGATAGCCGCGCCCGTGTGCCTCGATTTGACCGTAGGGTATGATATTGACGAGTTCAGCGTAACGTTTCACAGCCGCCAGTGAGAAAAAGAAGAAAATCGAAAACGCCAATAGCCAAACGGACAACGGGATGCCGGTCGCCGCGCCCCCAGCGAGGATCCGCATGGTGTAGAGGCCGGCCAGCACACAGATGTCGATGACCATTCGACGTTTAAAGACGAGCGAATAGGCGGACGTCGCCACGAAATAGCCGAGCACCATCAGAAAGAGAGGCCAACCAAGCATTGCAGCGCAGGTGAGCCCCAATAATAGAAGGGTGGGCACCATAAATGAGCCATGTACAATCGAAAGATCGCCAGATGCCAAGGGCCGCATGCGTTTGCGGGGATGGGCCCGGTCCGCGGCAAGATCGAGCAGGTCATTGAATACGTACACGCAAGAAGCAATAAGACTGAAGGACACGAACGTCAGAGCTGTTTGCCAAAACACCTTTGACGAAAGCGCGTGAGCCGCGGTCATCGGCACGAAAACGAGTGCGTTCTTCAACCAATGGTGCGGTCGTAAAGCCTTGATATAAGGTCCGATGCCGGACACCGAGCCGGCCAGATGCTCCGCGTTTCGCGCTCGGGTATCCACCTTGGCGCGGAGTTTCGGAGAAGCATTGACGGTGATGGCCTTGTTCGCCACGCTCCAAATCGGCAGATCAGCTGCCGCGTCGCCAACATAATCAAAACGGCCTTCGCCAAAGCGCTTCGACAAGAATCGGGCCTTGGCTTCGCCCTTGAGGTTCCGGCTGCCAGTGGACCCGTGGGCTTCGTCAAAAAGGCCGAGATGGGCAGCCACCGCATCAGCAAGTGTTTGGTCGGACGCCGTAACAAGAGCGGTGCGGCCGCCGCTCGCGCGCCAACGTTCGAGAAGAGCGACGACCTCGCAGTTGTATGGCAGCAAAGCAGGCTTCATCGCAGACATAGCGCAAAGCCGCCGCTTGAGGGCGGCACGGCCGCCAACAAAACTGGACATGGCTACCAGCGGCGCGGTCCAGTCCTGGGCGAAACAGGTCCAAAATGTCTCAAAGAGCATATCGGACCGTATGAGTGTGCCATCAAGATCAACGACTAATATGCGTGCGCCTTGATTCATGATGTGAATCGAGTCTCAACCTACAGTTTTAATAATACTATTTTGATTAAGCGCTCGAAACAATAGGGGACGCTACACGTGTGTAGGCGCCGGGGCAAAAATCCCTCGCTGGGAGCGCCCGTACTTCCTGAGAGCCGGCCTCAAGAATCTGAACAGGGCGATAAGTGGAGTTTCTGCCTGACAGCGGGCAAGATTGGCCCGCGAATCAGGAGAGACGATGAGCAGACGGCCGGAACCAAACGCTGGCATTCAAGGTCACGCCGACGGCTCAAGGTGGGCAACGCCTCCCTCCGTTTTTCAACATCCGCCGGGACATTCCCGTGCCTCGCGCGTGCGGAAGGGTGATATTTTATCATGCAATTCCTTGTGCATTATTTTCATCCACTATGCCAAAGGAAGCTGGCGAATGATAATGATCATCGGCGCCCCAACCCTCGGACCGTTTAGTTGAGTTGAGAATCGCCGGGTGTTCTGACGCCTCGCCTCGGACCTCGTCCGAGGTGCGTGTAGCTGTGGCCACCCCGCGATTGTCTTGTCGGGAGGCCCAAAGAGCGCCAATATTGACGTCAGTTCGGAAGCCATCTGGGGAATCCCGGCTTAAACGATATCTTCATATTACCCGAGATCACGCCGCTCCGAATTCTAACCACATCGCGGACGGCACCCTTTTTTGACGAGAGGGAAACAAGAATGCAGTGGCGGACAGTGACAACCGTGAGCGTAGTGAGCGTAGCACTCGCGTGCGCACTGTACTGGTTCATAAGATCATACATAGGATACTTGTCGGTTTATGGTACGGGCGCCAATTCATTGATCCTGTACAACATGTTTCGCGCAAAGACTGTTTTGGGGGATGGGCTGACTTCGTGGACGTTAGTTCCCGCACCTTACTTCATTGACATGGTATTGTCCTGGCCATTGTCCATCTATGCTCAGACTTATCAGCAATTCGAAATTGCGGTAGTCACCGTGTTCTTCTTTCTGCTCCTGATCGGCAACACGCTGCTATTCTTCACGATTACAAGATCGAGAGTTGAGTCGCTATTTCTTGGGGCCATCGCAACGGCCGGGTTTTACGCTCTGACGCCATTGGAAATTTTGCTTCATGTCTATATGAACAATCACACCACGTCCGCTATTGCGGCCGTATTCTCACTAGCAGGCCTTGTCTGGTGTGTTCGCAAAGTGACGAACACAATTATTAGCGCAAGCCACCTGTTGCAATTTGTAGCACTTGCCGCCCTGGTAGCTTTCGTTAATACCCTCTCGGACCCGTACTTTATCATCATGCTAGTTGTGCCAGCGATAGTAGCAATGGCCGTAGCTGCCCCTAAAGACAATTTAGTATGGGCGCTACGACGAATTTCGTTAGTGGTGTTGGCTTTCGTTGCTGGTTGTTTTGCGGCGCTTTGGATGTTGGGTTGGCTGGGAGACGCAATTTGGCCTCATCGCACTGATCCGCCTGGTGGGTCACCGGTCGCTGCTGTACGAACGTTCGCCGCTCTAGCCGTTCGCGGTCCGTATCTCGCATACTTCGCGGTAGCGCTGGCCCTGGTGCTACTTGCGCTGTACATCACAATCAAGCATCTGCGCGACTGCCGAAGCGTGAGATCCGCAGAATCTGTGCGGCTCGTTGCCCTTATGGTCGTCTTTATTACGAGCTGGGCTTTGTGCGTCGCAGTACCACTTGCCAAAGACGATTTTTATTCGGGTTACGAATACAGGTACATTTTGTTTCCGGCTATTTTGACAGCCGACATACTAGCTCTATTTGTCTGGACAGGTGGTTTTGGTTTTTATCGCGCTTACGGGAGGCAGCACGCTACTTATCTAACCCTCAGGCATGGAGTGCTATTTGGATTTATTGCGCTCGGTTTTATTTTCGATTTCATGTGGCCGACGCCGATGTCGGGAACCGCTCAAGCAGGCATAAACGAGTACAACAAATGCTTCCGGACAATTGACCGGAAATATGACCTTAAGGACGGGTTGGGCGGCGTTTTTCCTGCCCGTTTCGTGAATGCCTACCGGCTATCACCGATGGGTGCGCGGAGAAACGCTATCATCTTCATATGGGGCGGCCTAAATGAAGTCCGCGTTACGCCAACCTACAATTCACTTGATTGGATCCAGAAAACAGCCAGCAGGCGTGAGCGCCGAATCAATTTCGTAATATTGCGAGGGCTTGGAAGTGGTACCATATCGAATATTGTCAGGGATGTCGGTGAGCCCTCGTTTGTTGAGCGCTGTCCCTTACCGCCAGGTCGGGCGTCTCCTACCCCCATGGCCGATCAAATTTGGATCTACACTTCCGACGATGCTCAAAAAAAATTGGCGGATTTAGTAGTAGAAGCTGCAAACAGGGGAGTGTTTGCACTTGGCCGGAACCGCGATGAACAAATATTAAACCCTCGTTTCGCGATGATGACCCCGCCTGGCGATGGAGAACTGGTCGGCGAACATAGGATCTGGCATCGTCGGAAGGACAGGCCTGGAGGCGCGGTCGCGGTAACCAAGCCGTTTTTCCTCCCGTCTGGACGGTATCGCATGCAGCTTACGGGCAAAATCACTGGTGGTTCAGCCAATTCCTCCCCAGGAACATTTACCTTGACCGTCGGCTGGGAGAGCAAGACCGTCCCACTTCAGACTACAAAATCCGGCGTATTAGCCGAAATCACATCTGACATTTGCAACATGGGAGGCGCAACGTCTGGCGTATCAACTCAAATGTCTGTACACGCCGGCGCGGCCGAGAAGATAGAAATCAGCTCAATCAAAGTTCGTAGGCTAAAGAAATATAGGAGCGACGCTTTCGCTATATTCAGGCTTTCCACCAAGTCAACGATGAAGCTGAGAAGCGGTGGATGCTGACCAGCGCCAGACGGAAGAGTTGCTCGGCGGCCGGCTGACGTAGGGCTTGTCCGCGTGTTGTAGGCATCGCATAAAATTCTGATCTTTATTGACCTGCCACTGAACTTTCATCCAGCGGCAGTTAGAGTCTTAGCTCCCGGGCGGGCCTGTTCCTGCGCGTGGAATTATTACGATGGAAAGACAGGAATTCCGGGCCGCCACCTCTCTCGCGGCTGTCTTCTCGGTCAGGCTGCTCGGCCTGTTCATGATCTACCCGGTGTTTGCGGCCTATGCCCAACACCTTTCCGGCGCCACCCCCTATCTGATCGGCGAGGCGCTGGGCGTCTATGGGTTGAGCCAAGGCTTGCTGCAAATCCCCTTCGGTCTGCTGTCCGACAAGATCGGCCGCAAGACCATGATCGTGCTGGGCCTGATCCTGTTCGCGGTCGGCAGCGCGGTGGCGGCGCTTTCCACCTCGATCGGCGGCGTCATCATCGGACGCGTGCTGCAGGGTGCCGGCGCCGTCGGCTCGGTGATTCTGGCGCTGGTGGCCGATCTGACCGCGGAGGAAAACCGCACCAAGGCCATGGCGCTGGTCGGCATCTCCATCGGTTTTTCTGTCCGTCGTCAGATAATTTGAGACAGATGGCGGCGTGAACTACAGGATAGACCGGCTCATCTGCTATTAGTTTAGGCGGCTTTCTTTTGGTGCTGCAAGCGACGTTTTTGAATTGTGTTGCGTTTGATCCTTTCTCTTTCCAGTAGGATTGTTTGGCCGCGGCCGAAGTACATGTCCGCCGGCGTTAGATTCTCCAGACTCTCGTGATAGCGCTGGTGGTTGTAGTGGTCGACGAACCGGCCGATGCTGGCTTCGAGATCTCCCGGCAGGTAGTAGTTTTCCAGCAGGATGCGGTTCTTGAGCGTTTGATGCCAGCGTTCGATCTTGCCCTGCGTTTGCGGATGGTAGGGCGCGCCACGAATGTGTCCCATCCTTTGGGCTTCGAGCCATTCCGCCAGGTCAGCCGAGACGTAGCTGGAACCGTTGTCGCTGAGCAGGCGCGGCTTATGGACGACCCGCGGCTGGTCGCAGCCTGAAGCCGTGAGCGCCATGTCCAGCGTGTCGGTCACGTCCTGCGCCTTCATCGTCGTGCACAGCTTCCAAGCGATGATGTGAGCCGAGAGAAGTCGTCCAGCACCGTACTGAGATAGAACCAACCCCAGCCGGTCACCTTGAGGTAGGTGAAGTCCGTCTGCCAGAGCTGGTTCGGCGCCGTCGTCTTGTCCTTGAACTCGTCGGCGGCCTTCATAACGATGTAGGCCGGGCTGGCAATCAGGTCATGGGCCTTGAGCAGCCGATAGACCGAAGCCTCTGACACAAAATGGCCCGCCGTATCGGTGAAGCGTGTGGCCAGTTCCCGTGGGGACAGCTCCGGCTCGTCCAGGGCCAGTTGAACGATCCGCTCGCGGATGGCGTCGGGAATGCGGTTCCAAACGCGCTTCGGCCTTGGCACCTTGTCTTCCAGTGCTTCGGGCCCGCCGGCCTGGAGGCGGTCGTACCATCGGTAGAACCTTGATGGCTGGATGCCCAGCTTATCCAACGTCCGTCGCACCGGCAGGTGCGATTGCTCGACCAGGCGGATGATCTCCAGCTTCTCGGAGGCGGGGTATCTCATTCCTCGTCTCCCCCATCCGCGATCATGCTTTTTTTAAGCAGCCGCAGTTCGAGCGCCTGCTCGGCCACCACCGCCTTGAGCTCCTGCGCCTCACGCCGCAGGTCCTTGACCTCGCCACTGGTCGCAGCCCGTGCCGTGTCGCCCGCCAGACGCCGTTTGCCCGCTTCCAAAAACTCCTTGGACCAAGAGTAATAGAGGCTCTCGGCAATGCCCTCACGACGGCACAGCTCGGCAATGCTCGAACTCGCCGCGTAGCCCGTCCAGAACGATCCGGATCCTCTCTTCGGCCGAATGGCGCTTGCGTGTTGCCCGGCGGATGTTCTTCACGATCCGCTCGGACGACAATTCAGGGTGCTCGGATTTCTGTCTCATCTCCACTCCTTCATGGTTACGATGAGCCAGAAATCCTCCGTTCCTCAAGCCGCTAAATCTGTCTCACTGGTGCTGATGCCGGACAGGTTAGCTTTTTTGGCGACGCGGAGGGGTTCGGAGTGAAATTAGCGCGGAAGTAACGAGGGCCAAGGGCTGGGTGCTAACGGCATGCTCGGCGGCAACCGAGCTCAAGACTCTCTGATCCCCGGAGAGGAAGTAACGGCGGGGTCAACGAGGGTGATGGAGTAGGCCTCGACGAGAGGTGCTTGGACTAGAGAAGGCGTTTGTATGTGTGCCCGTGCGGTTGTTCTGATCGGCGTTCAGGCCGTGGTATTCGCGGCCATCGGCAGCTTGTTTGGTCCGGTCTGGTCTGCAGCTGCTTTAGCCGCTGGCCTCTTCGTCTCGTTTTGGTCCTTCTGGTCGGCGGGCCCGCGGCTGCTCCAGCAACTTGATGCCGTACCTTGCAGGCGGGAGGAGCTGACCAAAGCCACGGCCGCGCTGGCCGATCGCGCCGGCATCCCACCACCCAGACTTTACGAAGTTGACGACGATGAGCTCAACGCCTTGGCGATCGGCCCTACACCTGAATCCTCCGTCATAGTTTTGACGTCGGGCCTGTTGGCGCATTTGAGTGTGCCGGAGTTGCGCGGGGTTTTGGCCCATGAAATCGCCCACATCCGCAATCGCGACATTCTTGCCTGTACTATCGCTGCTACGCTGGTGAATGCAATCGCGTCGCTTGCGACAGGGCTCGCACTCGTAGGGCTTGGCATGCGTCGTCGGGGCGGTGGCGTGATTATCGCTTTGGCAATCATCGCGCCGTTGATCGCCCTTATCGTCAGGCTTGCCATGTCACGATCGATTGAATACCGCGCTGATCGGGATGGTGCGATCTTATGTGACGGGCCAGGTGGCATAATTGGAGCGCTGCAAAAATTACAGAAACATGCGGACGCGAAGCAGACCGCTCCAGGCAGATTGTACCCGGAGCTGGCACCGCTGTTATTCGTCGATCCCTCATCGCATTCCTGGCTGGCAGCGCTTCTTGGTGCTCATCCACCAACTCAAAAACGGATTACAAGGCTTGAAGCCATGATTGTGGATGCCGCCAATTGAAAACTGCTAGATCTTTACAGAGCGTATCGGCACGGCGTGGTGCTGAACTTCTCTCGGCCGAGCAAACCCACAGACAATGCCTTCGTCGAATCCATTGAACGACAAATTCCGCGGCGAATGCCTGAACATTCACTGGTTCACCAATCTCGACGAGACGCGGCGAATAGGCGAGGAATGGCGTAGAGATTACAACGAAGCGCGCCCACACAGCGCGATCGGCAACAAACCACCGATCTCGCTGATGTCCTGCCCCGAGCTTCATGACCCAACCTGAGCAGGGGAGCGTGCTGGAAGACCAACTCCGCGGTGCAACGTTTGGGGGCAGAGCAGATGGAACATGCTTCTCTAGTAAGAACTCATAGAACAAAGCAGCCTGTTCGACTTGCCGATGTGCTATCATGAGTGTCAGCCCTGCACATCAACAGGACTGAATCACTCATCTTCTTGCGTCGCAATCGTCGACTTTTTCAACGCAGTCGGTCGATAGCTGAATCTTGAGAAATTTGGGCGCCATCGTCATCAAGCTGACGACTATGCGCACGATGGAACTGCGCACGCCAGGGCTCAACAAATCGATTCTCCGCCGCCAAACCGATTGATGACAGAGCCAACGTTAGTCCGAGCCCCACCCAAGCCACTAGTAGGCTCTCATATCCGTGTAACCAATGATGGGTTATATGCCTCGCGAGAACGAGAGCAAAATAATGGAAAATATAGAATGGATAAGAAAGCTCTCCAATTAGACGATCAGCGTTTAGCCCCGCCGTTACTCGGAATAGGAACGGTAAAGTGGTGGCGAGGATGAAGGGGCATACTACGGTAGAAAGATGGGGGGGCAGAGAAAAGGTGACAAAGCCGATCACTAGTGGATATGCGCACCATTTTTCGAACCATTCGGGAAGGAAACTATCAAGCGTCAACCTACTTCGATATCGAAACGCTAGTGCCCCCAGGAGAAAATATCCAAGTTCAAATGGGAAAAATCGATAGGTCCAAGGATCCGCGAGATTAAATATTTCTATCGCAATCACCTTAATTATTAACGAGCAAAACGCGCCAAGAATCAACCATCGTGAACGCAAATTGAGTAGGTATGGCGCCACAATATAAAAACTCATCTCGATGCCGAGGGACCAGGCTTGAGGAATTGCTAGCCCGGTCCACAAGCCAACATCCGAATTATAAAAATTCGCCGACCAGTGAACGTGACCGCTGTGAACAGCCAAAAACAAGGTAACGTCCTGGAAGAAGATGGTCATATTGGTCAGGCAGAGGAAAGCTTTGAAGACCAAATTTCCAGCCGTTTCAGGCAGCTGCCAAACATAATTCCAAGTATGCACAACAGGAGCCAAAGTTGGTCGTAGCAAGGCAACGCCGATTACAATCGTACATCCGGCCAAGTATATAGGCAGCAATCGAAAGTATCGCGCCTTATAGAAATAAGATCGCCATCTGTTTCCTAATTTAGCCTCCGTATATCTAGTGGTTAGAACCAACTGCATGTAAAAGCCGGATATGACAAAAAAGAGCTCTACTGCCAAATCCCCGTGTAACCAACGCAAACCTCCGATTGGGCGTGAATGCGCACAAAAAACGCATATCGCCAACAATAGGCGAAGGACACCCATTCAACACCTCTACGGCAACGCGAAAGATTCGGCTCCCAATCGAACCGGATGTGCACGAAACGCCGCCGCAGTGTATTATGCCAATCGCTCTGCGAAATCTAGATCGAGGAGCCAAAGCCTGATCGACTGGGTAATGGCTGCGTATCTGCGGAAAGCGTGCTACAGTGTCCGACGCTGGCAGCGATCTGCGTCACGGCGCCGCCGCGGGCGTGGGCGCCAAACAAGCGGCGAGCGATGAGTGGCTCACATGAAGAATTCGAGCCTGCTTGTGTTCACGACCTGTTACAATGAACGCGACAATATCGGCCCCCTCATCGATCAGATCGTCGAGCAACTGCCGTCGGCCGATATTCTTGTGGTCGAAGATAACTCGCCGGACGGAACCTGGGACGTCATCCTCGACAAGGCCAAGACCTATCCGCAGCTGACGGCGGTGCAGCGTCCCCGCAAGCTCGGCATCGGCAGCGCGCACAAGTATTCGATCTTCCACGCGATCCGCGAAGGTTACGACACGCTCGTCACCATGGACGCGGACTTCTCGCACGATCCGAAATACCTCCCGGCTTTGCTCGCGGCTCACGGCGACAACACGTTCGTCACCGGATCGAGATATTGCGCGGGCGGGTCGAGCGACTACACGGGATACCGGAACGTCGTCAGCCGCATGGGCAACATCGCGGCGCGGCTCGCGCTCGGCGTGAAGCTGAAGGAGCTGACGACCTTCTACCGCGTGTTCGACGTCAAGACGCTGCGTCGGCTGCCGCTGCGCCGGATCAACGCGGACGGCTACAGCTACGGCGTTCAGATCGTCTATTACCTGAGAAAGGCCGGCGTTTCGTTGCGCGAAGTGCCCATCCACTTCACCGACCGAGCGCACGGCGTATCGAAAATCCCACGCATGCAGATCGTGCTCAGCGCGATCGACCTCTTCAAGCTCGCCGCCAAGCGGTTCAACATTCGCCGCGACCTGGAGCCGGACGTCTTTGTCGGCGACGCGTGCGGCAATTGCGGCGATCACGTGCTGGCCATGACGGACCGCCGCGGCGAGACCGGCGGCACGGTCTACAAATGCCTGCGATGCGGCCACGAACAAGTGGCCGGCGCCCCCGCGCCCGAATCCTCGACGTATAACATTCAACCACCGGCTCCTTGTGGCAAACTTGTTGGATAACAAGAGGTTCATTCATAATTTCAAGCGACCGTGCTGGCCTGCACCCGATTCCGAAGACACCGAGTTAGGTGTTTTGATGGGAGCGGAGGTGCGTCATGGAGAGGCGGAAGTTCCTGGCTGAGCGAGCTTGATCATGTTAGTTTCGGTCACGGCGTATCACTCTTTCAGTGGAGAAATGGAGGCGTTGAATACCTCCACGATACGCCGCCGTGTCGCGGGAGAGGTTGCGCGGCCAATGTACCGCATGTAGATTGTTTATGGGTGCTCAAGTTCTGAACTGAGCATTTAAGCCGGAACGGTGGGGCACGACGTCAACCAGAAATTCATAAGAATTATACGATGGCGCGCCTTGCCGTGGCCCGCAGGGGGGATCGTGGCAATGAAGTTCTTGCAATGTCGTGCGGCGCGCGCCGGTCTGTCGCGCGATTCCTGGTTTATTCCTCGCCCTCAAATCGGCGGCCTGCACGGCAAATGGTGGCGTGTCGCCTTGGCCCTGATCGCCGCCGCGCTCGTTTGCTGCGCGCAACGACCGGCGGCGGCAGCGTTTATCCAGCAAGGCAACAAGCTGATCGGCACCGGGGCGGCTCCAGGTGTTGTCAACCAAGGCTTGTCCGTCGCGCTGTCCGACGATGGCAACACCCTTGTCGAAGGTGCCGTTGGCGACAATAGCGGTGCCGGCGCCGTGTGGGTCTTCACCCGCGACAGCAACGGCACCTGGAGCCAGCAGGGCCAAAAGCTGGTCGGTACCAGTGCGACGGGAGCCGCTGCGCAAGGCTTGTCCGTCGCGCTGTCCGCCGACGGCAACACCCTTGTCGAGGGTGGAAGTTACGACAATAGCCAGGACGGCGCCGTGTGGGTCTTCACCCGCGACAGCAATGGCACCTGGAGCCAGCAGGGCCAGAAGCTCGTCGGTACCGGTGCGACGGGAGCCGCGCAGCAAGGCCTCTCCGTGGCGCTGTCCGCCGACGGCAACACCCTTGTCGAAGGTGGGTATGGCGACAATGGCTATGCCGGCGCCGTGTGGGTCTTCACCCGCGACAGCAACGGCACCTGGAGCCAGCAAGGCCAAAAGCTCGTCGGTACCGGTGCGACGGCAGCCGCGCATCAAGGCGTCTCCGTGGGGCTGTCCGCCGACGGCAACACCCTTGTCGAAGGTGGAAGTTACGACAATAGCCAGGACGGCGCCGTGTGGGTCTTCACCCGCGACAGCAACGGCACCTGGAGCCAGCAAGGCCAAAAGCTGGTCGGCAGCGGGGCGGCGGGAACAGCGGTGCAAGGCACCTCCGTGACGCTGTCCGCCGACGGCAATACCCTTGTCGAAGGTGGAGTTTTGGACAATTCCCTGGCTGGCGCCGTGTGGGTCTTCACCCGCGACAGCAACGGCACCTGGAGCCAGCAGGGCCAGAAGCTCGTCGGCACCGGTGCGGATAAGACTGTAGGCTATGTCTACCAAGGCAACTCCTCCGCGCTGTCCGCCGACGGCAACGCCTTTGTCGAAGGTGGCTATGCCGACAATAGCAACACCGGCGCCGTGTGGGTCTTCACCCGCGACAGCAATGGCACCTGGAGCCAGCAGGGCCAGAAGCTCGTCGGCACCGGAGCGACAGGAGGCGCCAACCAAGGCTACTCCGTGGCGCTGTCCGCCGACGGCAACACCCTTGTCGAAGGTGGGTATGGCGACAATGGCAATACCGGTGCCGTGTGGGTCTTCGTGCAGCCTCAGACGCACGACTTCAACGGCGACCTCAAGAGCGACATCCTCTGGCACAACGGCAACGGCTCCGCCGCGATGTGGCTGATGAACGGCACATCGCCCGTGACCCAGAACGTCATCGGCTCCGTCGATACCGCCTGGCAGATCGCCGGCACCTCCAGCCTCGTTCAGTCGACCGGCGACTTCAACGCCGACGGCAAGGCCGACATGCTCTGGCGCAAGAGCGACGGCACCGTGGCGATGTGGCTGATGAACGGCACAACGCCGACTACCCAAGCAGTGATCGGAACCATCGACACCACTTGGCAGATCGCCGGCAGCGGTGATTTCGACGGCGACGGCAAGGCCGACATCCTCTGGCGCAAGAGCGACGGCACCTTGGCGATGTGGCTGATGAACGGCACTAAGCCCACCACCCAGACCGTTGTCGGGACGGTCGACACGGCTTGGCAGGTCGTCGGCATCGGCGATTTCAACGGCGATGGCAAGGCCGACATCCTCTGGCGCAAGAGCGACGGCACCTTGGCCATGTGGCTGATGAACGGCACCACGCCGACGACCCAGACCGTGCTCGGCATCGTCGATACCGCCTGGCAGGCGGTCGGCGTCGCCGACTTCGACGGCGACGGCAAGGCCGACATCCTCTGGCACAAGAGCGACGGCAGCTTGGCGATGTGGCTGATGAACGGCACCACGCCCGTGACCCAGAGCGTCATCGGCACCGTCGACACCGCCTGGCAGGTCGTCTCGACCGGCGACTACGACGGCGACGGCAAGGGTGACATCCTCTGGCGCAAGGCCGACGGCAGCGTGGCGATGTGGGAGATGAACGGCGCGAGTCCCAAGTCCGAGGTCGCTATCGGGACGATCGACACCGCCTGGAGTGTCGTCGAGTAAGAGTCTTTGCTTCGAATGGCGTCAACAAAATTGCGCGACCGGGCGACCGGTCGCGCCGCCGGGGCCGAGGTTCGCCTTGGGGCAGTCGCTAAAGAGGTGATCTAGGACCGACGTCCTTGGATTTCTGCCTCCCCCGAAAGCGGACCTCAATAGCTGGCCTGCGACAAGCGGCACGCAGGCCATGTTGAGGTCGGCTGCTTCGTCGTGATTCATGTGTGGACGGCGCCCGTTGAGCAAAGAGTTTTTTCAAGAAGAAGGCCCTTGGGTAGGGTCCAAACTTTGACCATGCTCGGCTCAACGAGGGCAAGTTAAGGAGCAGGTCGAGTGCTTTGATGGATTACTCAACGCTGGTGACAGATTTTCGAGCTTGGTCGGAGACGGGCTCATCGGTTCTGGTGTGTGGATGCGTTTCCTCCCATAGGCCCCTGGCAATTTCCAACGCGTTGATTTCGAGGTCTTCCCACCAGGCAATCTCATTGCCCGCCTCATGGAGTTGACGATGATGCCCACGGCACAGCGGGACAGTAAATTCATCGCTGACTTTCATTCCGGTGGCTCTCGGCTGCGCGAAACGCAGGTGATGCGCGTCGCATGGCTGACGGCTACAGACCAGGCAGGGCTGAGCAGCCACGAATTTCAAGTGTTCCTTGTCGCGTAGACGCTTGGGCTCGCCGATGGTGAGCTGGCTCTTGTCGATTTTCTCAGAAGAAGTGTTTGATGGCACCAAAGGCGGCGCGGCCTGTTGCGCGGCCTGACGTCGTTCATTGCGCAGGTGCTGATGGACCGGCGCGTTGTGCCGCCGACCATAGTAGTGAGAAGGTCGAGGGATCGGGGTTGTGTCGTCCGGGTGGAATCCGAGGCGGCTGTCAGCCACGACGTCGGCTGAGGGGAGGGGGTTCGGGGATGGGCTTTTGCTGCTCCGATAGAGCTCAAGCCCAAATGGTCGGCCGAAGGTGGCCAAGGCGCGTTTGGTACCGTCGGTTTCGGCGGCCTTGAGGGCAATCTCGTGAACGTCGCCTGGCGAGGTGCCACGCCCTTCGCCGGTTCCATGTCCCTCGCGGACCACGGTGGTCCCGCCGGCCCGCACGGTGATGCGCACCCGGGCGATATAGATCGCCAGGAACGTGCCGCGGGTCTCGCGGGCGACGACGCACCGGGTCTCGACGGTCTCCCGACTCCAGCCGTCAAAGCCAAAGATACGATTGGCCTCGGAGACGGCGTACCAGCCCTCGAGGTAGGACAATTCCCGGCCATCGACCTCCCGGGTGCGGATATGGCGATCAGCCGGATTGCGGCGCAACGCCTGAACCTGTCTTGTTGAGAAGGCCATCACCGAGTCCTCACGCTTAGGGTGGGCTCGGGATTGGACAGGGTCACTCCGGCGACGTCGACACCCTGCTTGAGTTCTGCGGTCAGGCTTTGACGGTTCAGCCTGGGCTCCCGGGGCTCCCAGAAGATGCTGGGAATGGAGGCTTCGTCGAGAACCAAGAGGGAAGGCATTCCAGCCCGTACCGAGGCTGTAAAGTCCGGGGCCGACAACTTCTTTAGATCAAGCTCGATCATCACATCCTTGGCGATCTGACGGCGTTTGGAGGCTCGGTCCCGGAGCCGGCCTAGCCGGTCTTCCATTTCGGCGATCCGGCCCTTGAGCCCGGTCGCCAAGGCTTCATCCTCCAGGGCGGAGCGGATGATGGCGGCCAAGATTTCGTGCAGGTCGGTCAACCCCTCGACGGTGTCGGCGAGGGTTTGGTCGTCGATCTCGGGGTCCTGGGCGCGGATGCGGTCGCGGACGGCGCGGAAGTGGGTAGCGGAAAAGCTGAGTTGATCCATCGGTCTACTCCTCATTGCACTCGATAATGAGTGACGGTCGCTCGATAATTAGTGCTTGTCAACCGGGACCGAATCCGGAACAATCGTCACATGATGCAGGCTGCACAATTACGGGCGGCTCGCGCCCTGCTCGGCTGGCGCCAGGAGGACCTGGCCGACGCCGCCAAAGTGGGGTTGGCGACCGTGGCCCGGATCGAGCAGGGGGAGGGGATGGTGCAGGGCAACTTCTCCACGATCATGAAGTTGCAGGCCGCGCTCGAACGGAAGGGGGTTAGCTTTTTTAGCGACGCGGAGGGGTTCGGGGTGAAATTGGCGCGGAAGTAACGAGGGCCAAGAGCCAAGGGCTAGGTGCTAACGGCATGCTCGGCGGAAACCGAGCTCAGGACTCTCTGATCCCTGGAGAGGACGTAACGGCGGGGCCAACGAGGGTGATTGAGTAGGCCTCGACGAGAGGTGCTTGGGACTGGAGAAGGCGTTGGTATGCGTGCCCGTGCGGTCGTTCTTATCGGCGTTCAGGCCGTGGTGTTCGCGGCCATCGGCAGCCTGTTTGGTCCAGTGTGCTCTGCAGCTGCTTTAGCCGCCGGTGTCTTCGTCTCGTTTTGGTCCTTCTGGTCGGCGGGCCCGCGGCTGCTTCAGCAACTTGATGCCGTACTCTGCAGGCGGGAGGAACTGACCAAAGCCACGGCCGAGCTGGCCGATCGCGCCGGCATCCCGCCACCCAGACTCTTCGAGGTCGAAGACGATGAGCTCAACGCCCTGGCGATCGGCCCTACACCTGAATCCTCCGTCATCATTTTGACGTCAGGCCTGTTAGCGCGTTTGAGTTTGCCGGAGCTGCGCGGGGTTCTGGCCCATGAAATTGCCCACATCCGCAACCGCGATATTCTTGCCTGTACCATCGCCGCCACGCTGGTGAATGCAATCGCGTCTCTTGCCACAGCATTAGCGCTCGTCGGGCTTGGTATGCGGCGCCGGGGAGGTGGCGTGATTATCGCATTGGCAATCATCGCGCGGTTGATCGCCCTTATCGTCAGGCTTGCCATGTCGCGATCGGTTGAATACCGCGCGGATCGTGATGGTGCGATTTTATGTGACGGGCCGGAGGGCATAATTGGAGCGCTACAAAAGATACAAAGTCATACGGATACGAAGCAGGGCACCCCACGCGCTTTGTGTCCGGAGCTAACGCCCCTGCTATTCGTCGATTCCTCATCGCAGTGCTGGCTTCCAGCGCTGCTTAGCGCTTGCGCGCCAACTCACAAACGGATTGCAAAGCTCGAAGCCATGATTGTGGATGACGCCAATTGAAAACTGTTAGAGCTTCACCGATACGACAACCTCCTAGGTCACCTGCTGATAAATGCGGCGCCGTAAGCGCAGCCCGCTGAATGTCTGTCTGCTTCGCTTCGAAATCGTCACGATTGCTGCAGGGCAACGAATTGACGCGATGTGCCACCGGCGGAAGTCTGGATTGCCAGCGCCGCCGCTGATGCAAATGATTCAAAGCCCGCAGGATTTGTCGAGGCCGTCGGCACGCGCGCGATTGTTTTCGGCGCTTCAAGACACTTGCTCGTGATGAAGCACAGTGAAAGGCCGCAACGTATGCGGCGCGACATGTGTCGCTGGGAGAGGTTGCGCGGCCAATCTACCGCATGTAGGTTGTCTATGGGGGTGCACTCAGGCTCTGAATTGAGCATTTAAGCCGGAGCGGTGGGGCACGACTGTCAATCGGAAATTCATAAGAATTTAGACGATGGCGCGCCTTGCCGTGGTCCGCTGGGGATCGTGGCAATGAAGTTCTTGCAATGCCGTGCGGCGCGCGCCGATCTGTCGCGCGATTTCAGATCCGTTCTTCGCAGTCAAATCGGTGGCCTGCGCGGCAAGTGGTGGCGTGTCGCCCTGGCCCTGATCGCCGCCGCGCTCGTTTGCGGCGCGCAACAACCGGCCGCGGCGGCGTTTACCCAGCAAGGCAACAAGCTGGTCGGCACCGGGGCGGATAAGACTGGAGGCACTGTCTACCAAGGTCACTCCGTGGCGCTGTCCGCCGACGGCAACACTCTTGTCGAGGGCGGCTACGGCGACAATCGCGGCGCCGGTGCCGTGTGGGTCTTCACCCGCGGCAGCAACGGCAGCTGGAGCCAGCAGGGCCAAAAGCTCATCGGTTCCGATGCGACGGGAGCAGCGGCACAAGGCCGGTCCGTGGCGCTGTCCGCCGATGGCAACACTCTTGTCGAGGGCGGCTACGGCGACAATGGCTATGCTGGTGCCGTGTGGGTCTTCACCCGCGACAGCAACGGCACCTGGAGCCAGCAGGGCCAGAAGCTCGTCGGTACCAGTGCGACGGGAGCCGCGCAGCAAGGCAGTTCCGCCGCGCTGTCCGCCGACGGCAATACCCTTGTCGAAGGTGGCTATGACGACAATGGCTATGCTGGTGCCGTGTGGGTCTTCACCCGCGACAGCAACGGCACCTGGAGCCAGCAGGGCCAGAAGCTCATCGGTACCAGTGCGACGGGAGCCGCGCAGCAAGGCATCTCTGTGGCGCTGTCCGCCGACGGCAACGCCCTTGTCGAAGGTGGCGAGGCCGACAATGGAGGAGCCGGCGCCGTGTGGGTCTTCACCCGCGACAGCAGCGGCACCTGGAGCCAGCAGGGCCAGAAGCTGGTCGGCAGCGGCGGAACGACAAACGCCAACCAAGGCATCTCCGTCGTGCTGTCTAACGATGGCAATATCCTTGTCGAAGGTGGCTATGGCGACAATGGCTATGCCGGTGCCGTGTGGGTCTTCACCCGCGACAGCAACGGCACCTGGAGCCAACAGGGCCAAAAGCTCGTCGGTACCGGCGGGGCGGGCCAGAGCTTCCAAGGCTGGTCCGTCGCGCTGTCCGCCGACGGCAACGCCCTTGTCGAAGCTGGCGATGGCGACAATAGCGGAGCCGGCGCCGTGTGGGTCTTCGCCCGCGGCGGCAACGGCACCTGGAGCCAGCAGGGCCAAAAGCTGGTCGGCACCGGTGCGGTCGGACACGCTACGCAAGGCATCTCCGTGGCGCTGTCCAAGGGTGGCAATACCCTTGCGGCAGGTGGCCGGACCGACAATAACAATTTCGGCGCGGTGTGGGTATTCGTACAGCCTGCGGCAATTGCCGTTAGCGCTTCACCGTCGCGAGGTGGGACGGTCACCGGCGGCGGCTCGTTCAACCCCGGCACATCGCAGACCGTGATCGCCACGGCGAACGCGGGCTACAGGTTCACCAACTGGACCGAGAGCAACACGGTCGTCAGCACCGCGGCGAGCTACACTTTCACCGTCGGTGCGGCCCGCGCCCTGGTCGCCAATTTCGCGCCGCTCGCCGCGCACGACTTCAACGGCGATGCGCGGAGCGACATCCTCTGGCACAACGGCAACGGCTCCGCCGCGATGTGGCTGATGAACGGCACCACGCCCGTGACCCAGAACGTCATCGGCTTCTTCAGTGCCGCCTGGCAGATCGCCGGCACCTCCAGCCTCGTTCAGTCGACCGGCGACTTTGACGGCGACGGCAAGGCCGACATGCTCTGGCGCAACAGCGACGGCACCGTGGTGATGTGGCTGATGAACGGCACCACGCCGACGACCCAGGCCGTGATCGGAACAATCGATACCGCCTGGCAGATCGCCGGCGTCGGCGACTTCAACGGCGACGGCAAGACCGACATCCTCTGGCGCAAGAGCGACGGCACCCTGGCGATGTGGTTGATGAACGGCACCACCCCGACCACCCAGGTCTCGCTCGGGACGGTCGACACCGCCTGGCAGGTCGTCGGCGTCGGCGATTTCAACGGCGACGGCAAGGCCGACATCCTCTGGCGCAAGAGCGACGGCACCCTGGCCATGTGGCTGATGAACGGCACCACGCCAAAGAGCCAAGTCGCGATCGGAACCGTCGACACCGCCTGGCAGGTGGTGGGCGTTGCGGACTTCGACGGTGACAGCAAGGCCGACATCCTCTGGCGCAAGAGCGACGGCAGCCTGGCGATGTGGCTGATGAACGGCACCACCCCCACGACCCAGACCGTTGTCGGGACCGTCGATACCGCCTGGCAGGTCGTCTCAACCGGTGACTATGACGGCGACGGCAAGGGCGACATTCTCTGGCGCAAGACCGACGGCGGCGTGGCGATGTGGCTGATGAACGGCGTCACCCCCACGACCCAGACCGTTATCGGGACGGTCGACACCGCCTGGAGTGTCGTCGAGTAGGAGTTTTTGCTTCGAATGGCGTCAACAAAATTGCGCGACCGGGCAACCGGTCGCGCACCCGGTTCATACATCCGGGTCAAACGTAACCGACCCATTCGGCGCCAGCGCGGCACAATTTCCGCTCCTTGTCTAATAACGACCGTGGCGTTCATTGCCGCGAATGACGCGATGGGCCGAGGCTCGCTCTGGGGCACAGGCGACTGTTAGCAAGTACAAGCGGTCAGGTCGGCTTTGCAGTCGAAAAGTAGCTCGCACCGGACGCGATCGATAGTCCGGGTCGGGCCATGGCGTCCGAGAAACCTGCACATTAGCTGCCCATTACTGACGTTGTTTCCGACAACTGATCAAGTACTGACCAGTCCGTGACGGAGGGGGTCAAAGGGCGGCGCGCTCGCTCGGTGTGAGCACGCGCGGTACGGTGCGCGGAGCCTTTGTCTGGTCATCGAAAAACGGCGTGGGCCGACTGAGCCCGCGAATCCACCAACCGAGCATCTTTGACACGCGACGAGCGAAAATCCCTGGTGACGGCGGATCGGGCGCGTTCGGCGGGAGCGGCCCGAGGGCAGAGCGTTCGTAGATGCGGCAAAGCGGCGGACCAAGTACCTCGTCCCGGGATCGACTGTCGACTTCATGGTCCATGAAGGAATGAATTAGGCCGATTACCGGGAAGTGCGGCCCGGTTGCAGTGTTGGCAATCGGGGTCCGGCAACAATCGGCGTACCAGCGCAACACTTTGTTGGAGAGGCGCAGGCACTGCATGGCGTCCGTGCCAGCGGTCAGCTTCACGCGCGCCGGCGGCAGTTGGAAAATGTCCGTTCCACCGGCCGGATCGAGCACGTCCGCACGCTCAAGAAAGCGCGCGAATGCTTGGCAGTCCTTGCAGTAGCAGACGAAGCGGAAGCCGGATGAGGGAGCAACGTCGTTCGCGACGCCACGCATTCGGCCGCACCGGCAGCGAAGCGGGAGGTTCAATGGCATGCGCTGCGGCGAACTGAACGTCTGTGCGAGCGGTGCGTCGGCCATAGGTTTCATGAACACGTAATCTCAAGCCGAGGACGCGATGCGGTCGAGAGTGTGCGAAGCTACCGATAATGTTCCACGTGCTCTGAACTCCCGATTCATCCAGTCTAACAGGGGTGAATGGCCAAATTTAGAAATGACCGCTTGGGTCACGAGCGGCTGCTGGTCGATGTCCGCAACGCGTCTGCTTTCGTCCCGAACAGCGGACCCGCGCCCCGAACGCGGGCAGGTCCGGGGCGGGCCACAAGCGGGCATGCTGCCATTAGCCGCATTTTTTACTTAGCCATCCGCCAAACGAATAGCACCACAGCGGCCCCGACTGCTGCTGCAATGACCGAGACCACCAGCCCCGCGCCGAGCGCAAGCAGTGTAGCAATATGATAGCCGACGAAAGCACCAGCAACGCCCACTAGTGCGCTCGTGATGATGCCACGTGTCGATCCAGAGAATTGGCGAGCGAGCCACGACGGCCCCGCAAGCCGGTCGAAGAGAATACCGGCGACAACGCCGATTATGAGAACCAGAAGAAACGTTACGACGGGGTCTGTGGCGCGCATGGTTTAGACTACCTTCAGCGGTTGAGTTTTAAATGTTGCGTGCGTAATCGTGACCGCTGTGCCGTTGGAATCACTTACGGTCTCAATGCCAGCATCAAGCTGCTTCGCCAGCGATTTAACTAGACTGGTGCCCAATCCACCTTTTTTCTCAAATGCGCTCAGGTCCGGTTTGGCGCAATCGCCGGGACGCTTCATTGGAGCGTCTGATCGTTAGACTGTGCGCCTATATCGAAGGGGTGTCGATCAATATGTCGGGTGCCCGACATGCAAGAAAGGACAGCTATACAGCCCGTATTACATACAAATGTCGGAGCCGAGGCCCGAAAACACCAATAAACCCGATCTGATCTCTCCCGGCCCACCACCCAAATTCAAATTAAGCTACAGGCAGTTATTGACCTGATTTGATCTCCGCTAAGTCCGCTTCGGTGGCTGGGTTATCAGCCCGCGCGAGGAACCCGGTGAGACATCCCCACGCAAATGCCATCGCTCCATCCATTTGATCGCAGAACTCGGCGACACGCCAAAGCAAATCCTCAAGGACACGGATTAGTGTGCGGTCGTCGAGATACGGCTGCACCTGATCCTCGAGCAAATACCCAAGCCCGAACCCGGCGAGCACGGCTTGCTGCCTTAGCCCGATGGAATTGATGCTCAGTAATCTCAGCTGGAGCTGTACCGCCCTTGCAAAGGAATTTGATAGTGTTGTTTCATCCAAGCCAAAAGTTGGCTCAATGCGTCGACCTGATCGTCATGGCCCCCCTTAGGGAAGGAGAGCAACTCGCGTACTCCAGGCGTTTTGTGTCCGGAGCTAACGCCACTGCTATTCGTGGATTCCTCATCGCGATCCTGGCTTGCAGCGCTTCTTAGCGCTCATCCGCCAACTCACAAACGGATTACAAGGCTGGAAGCCATGATTGTGGATGCTGCCAATTGAAAACCGTTGGAGCTTCATCGATACGACAATCTCCTAGGTCATCTGCTGATAAATTTGGCGCCTTAAGCGCAGCCCGCTGAATGCCTCTCTGCTTCGCTTCGAAATCGTCACGATTGCTGCAGGGCAACGAATTGACGCGATGTGCCACCGGCGGAAGTCTGGATTGCCAGCGCCGCCGCTGATGCAAATGATTCAAAGCCCGCAGGATTTGTCGAGGCCGTCGGCACGCGCGCGATTGTTTTCGGCGCTTCAAGACACTTGCTCGTGATGAAGCACAGTGAAAGGCCGCAACATATGCGGCGCGACATTTGCCGCGGGAGAGGTTGCGCGGCCAATGTACCGCATGTAAATTGTTTATGGGGGTGCGCTCAGGCTCTGAACCGAGCATTTAAGCCGGAAAGGTGGGGCACGACGTCAACCAGTAATTCATAAGAACTAGACGATGTCGCGCCTTGCCGTGGCCCACAGGGGGGATCAAGGCAATGAAGTCGTTGCAATGCCGTGTTGCGTGCGATCGTCTGTCGCGCGATTCCTGGTCTATTCCTTGCCCTCAAATCGGCGGCCTGCGCGGCAAATGGTGGCGTGTCGCCCTGGCCCTGATCGCCGCCGCGCTCGTTTGCTGCGCGCAACGACCGGCGGCGGCAGCGTTTATCCAGCAAGGCAACAAGCTGATCGGCACCGGGGCGACTTCCGGTCTTGTCCAACAAGGCAACTCCGTGGCGCTGTCCGCCGACGGCAACACCCTCGTCGAAGGTGGAAGTTACGACAATAGCCAAGCCGGCGCCGTGTGGGTCTTCACCCGCGACAGCAACGGCACCTGGAGCCAGCAAGGCCAAAAGCTCGTCGGTACCGGTGCGACGGCAGCCGCGCATCAAGGCGCCTCCGTGGGGCTGTCCGCCGACGGCAACACCCTCGTCGAAGGGGGGTGGAGCGACAATGGCTATGCCGGCGCCGTGTGGGTCTTCACCCGCGACAGCAACGGCACCTGGAGCCAGCAAGGCCAAAAGCTCGTCGGCACCAGTGCAACGGGAGCAGCGGCACAAGGCTTCTCCGTCGCGCTGTCCAACGGCGGCAACACCCTTGTCGAAGGTGGAAGTTACGACAATAGCCAAGCCGGCGCCGTGTGGGTCTTCACCCGCGACAGCAACGGCACCTGGAGCCAGCAGGGCCAGAAGCTCGTCGGTACCAGTGCGACGGGAGCCGCGCAGCAAGGCATCTCTGTGGCGCTGTCCGCCGACGGCAATACCCTCGTCGAAGGTGGATATTACGACAATAGCTATGCCGGCGCCGTGTGGGTCTTCACCCGCGATAGCAACGGCGCCTGGAGCCAGCAGGGCCAAAAGCTGATCGGTACCAGTGCAACGGGAGCAGCGGCACAAGGCCGGTCCGTGGCGCTGTCCGCCGATGGCAATATCCTTGTCGAAGGTGGCGAGCGCGACAATGGCTATGCTGGTGCCGTGTGGGTCTTCACCCGCAGCGGCAGCACCTGGAGCCAGCAGGGCGGCAAGCTTGTCGGCACCGGCAATGTCGGAACATCGCAGCAAGGCATCTCCGTCGTGCTGTCTAACGATGGCAATACCCTTGTCGAAGGTGGCTATGACGACAATGGCTATGCCGGTGCCGTGTGGGTCTTCACCCGCGACAGCAACGGCACCTGGAGCCAGCAAGGCCAAAAGCTCGTCGGCACCGGGGCGACAGGAAGCGCTCAGCAAGGCATTTCCGTCGCGCTGTCCGCCGACAGCAATACCCTTGTCGAAGGGGGGTGGAAAGACAATGGCGGTGCCGGTGCCGTGTGGGTCTTCGCGCCGCTCGCCGCGCACGACTTCAACGCTGACCTCAAGAGCGACATCCTCTGGCACAACGGCAACGGCTCCGCCGCGATGTGGCTGATGAACGGCACCACGCCGGTGACCCAGAACGTCATCGGCTCCGTCGATACCGCCTGGCAGATCGCCGGCACCTCCAGCCTCGTTCAGTCGACCGGCGACTTCAACGCCGACGGCAAGGCCGACATGCTCTGGCGCAAGAGCGACGGCACCGTGGCGATGTGGCTGATGAACGGCACAACGCCGACTACCCAAGCAGTGATCGGAACCATCGACACCACTTGGCAGATCGCCGGCAGCGGTGATTTCGACGGCGACGGCAAGGCCGACATCCTCTGGCGCAAGAGCGACGGCACCTTGGCGATGTGGCTGATGAACGGCACTACAGCCCACCACCCAGACCGTTGTCGGGACGGTCGACACGGCTTGGCAGGTCGTCGGCATCGGCGATTTCAACGGCGATGGCAAGGCCGACATCCTCTGGCGCAAGAGCGACGGCACCTTGGCCATGTGGCTGATGAACGGCACCACGCCGACGACCCAGACCGTGCTCGGCATCGTCGATACCGCCTGGCAGGCGGTCGGCGTCGCCGACTTCGACGGCGACGGCAAGGCCGACATCCTCTGGCACAAGAGCGACGGCAGCTTGGCGATGTGGCTGATGAACGGCACCACGCCCGTGACCCAGAGCGTCATCGGCACCGTCGACACCGCCTGGCAGGTCGTCTCGACCGGCGACTACGACGGCGACGGCAAGGGTGACATCCTCTGGCGCAAGGCCGACGGCAGCGTGGCGATGTGGGAGATGAACGGCGCGAGTCCCAAGTCCGAGGTCGCTATCGGGACGATCGACACCGCCTGGAGTGTCGTCGAGTAAGAGTCTTTGCTTCGAATGGCGTCAACAAAATTGCGCGACCGGGCGACCGGTCGCGCCGCCGGGGCCGAGGTTCGCCTTGGGGCAGTCGCTAAAGAGGTGATCTAGGACCGACGTCCTTGGATTTCTGCCTCCCCCGAAAGCGGACCTCAATAGCTGGCCTGCGACAAGCGGCACGCAGGCCATGTTGAGGTCGGCTGCTTCGTCGTGATTCATGTGTGGACGGCGCCCGTTGAGCAAAGAGTTTTTTCAAGAAGAAGGCCCTTGGGTAGGGTCCAAACTTTGACCATGCTCGGCTCAACGAGGGCAAGTTAAGGAGCAGGTCGAGTGCTTTGATGGATTACTCAACGCTGGTGACAGATTTTCGAGCTTGGTCGGAGACGGGCTCATCGGTTCTGGTGTGTGGATGCGTTTCCTCCCATAGGCCCCTGGCAATTTCCAACGCGTTGATTTCGAGGTCTTCCCACCAGGCAATCTCATTGCCCGCCTCATGGAGTTGACGATGATGCCCACGGCACAGCGGGACAGTAAATTCATCGCTGACTTTCATTCCGGTGGCTCTCGGCTGCGCGAAACGCAGGTGATGCGCGTCGCATGGCTGACGGCTACAGACCAGGCAGGGCTGAGCAGCCACGAATTTCAAGTGTTCCTTGTCGCGTAGACGCTTGGGCTCGCCGATGGTGAGCTGGCTCTTGTCGATTTTCTCAGAAGAAGTGTTTGATGGCACCAAAGGCGGCGCGGCCTGTTGCGCGGCCTGACGTCGTTCATTGCGCAGGTGCTGATGGACCGGCGCGTTGTGCCGCCGACCATAGTAGTGAGAAGGTCGAGGGATCGGGGTTGTGTCGTCCGGGTGGAATCCGAGGCGGCTGTCAGCCACGACGTCGGCTGAGGGGAGGGGGTTCGGGGATGGGCTTTTGCTGCTCCGATAGAGCTCAAGCCCAAATGGTCGGCCGAAGGTGGCCAAGGCGCGTTTGGTACCGTCGGTTTCGGCGGCCTTGAGGGCAATCTCGTGAACGTCGCCTGGCGAGGTGCCACGCCCTTCGCCAGTTCCATGTCCCTCGCGGACCACGGCGGTTCCCCCGGCCCGCACGGTGATGCGCACCCGGGCGATATAGATCGCCAGGAACGTGCCGCGGGTCTCGCGGGCGACGACGCACCGGGTCTCGACGGTCTCCCGACTCCAGCCGTCAAAGCCAAAGATACGATTGGCCTCGGAGACGGCGTACCAGCCCTCGAGGTAGGACAATTCCCGGCCATCGACCTCCCGGGTGCGGATATGGCGATCAGCCGGATTGCGGCGCAACGCCTGAACCTGTCTTGTTGAGAAGGCCATCACCGAGTCCTCACGCTTAGAGTGGAAGCCTCGCTTTCCTTCCTGGGCCTCGGCGTCGTGACCACCCCTTCCATCGGGCTCCGTATTTCGCAGGCGTATCAGTATCTTTATTCAGGCGGATGGTGGGCGTCAGTGCTGCCGGGCGTCGCCCTGGTCATGCTGGTCCTGTCGGAAAATCTGATTGGCGACTGGCTAGGGCCGACTTTCACGGCATTCACGTTCCGGTGGAGAAGCCGTCTACGGCATCAACAGCTGAAAAGGGAGGCAATGCCGTGCCGCCGCCGATAGCGCGCGGTGAAGGATGAATTACGATCAGAGCTGACGGTTCAAGCTTTCTGTATCTACGTGAAATGAAAGAATTTCGTCAAAATAGCGTGCCCATTGGGATGCAATTGGGCTACGTTCGCCGTTGTGTCTCCGGGGACCACCAAATGACGACAACGGCAATTCGACGCGCTGACTTTCTGATGACGCTCGCCTATGCGACGGACCTGGCCACTGGCCAGTCGCGCGATTTTGCGCTGCGGTCCTGCGTGCTGGCGATGCAACTCGCCGAGGTGATGGGGCTCGACGTCGACATGCGCCGCCAAGTCTATCACCAGGCCTTGCTTCGCTACATCGGATGCAACGCCGACACGCATTTGCTGTCCGCGGCGTTCGGCGATGAGATCGCGCTGCGCCAGGATCTTGCGCGCATCGACATGGGCAGCCACTCGGACATCGTCGACACCTTCGTGCGCGCCTTCACGCGCCTTTTCGCGGACGCGCCGCCCGCCGAAATGGCCGACGCGATCCAAAAGGGTCTTGCCGAAGCTTTGCAGGTGAGCGTTCCCATTCTGGCCGGCCATTGCGAAGTGGCACAGAGGATCGCCGAGCGCATCGGCCTTCCCAAAGAGGTCCGAAAAATCTTAGTCAGCTTTACGAGCGCTGGGACGGGCACGGGCTGCCCCGCGGTCTGAAAGGTGAGGAGGTGACGCTTCCCGTGCGCATGGTGACTTTGGCCCAGGACGCCGTTGTCTTAAACGAGGCGCATGGCCTTGAGACCATGAAGACCATGATCGAGAAACGCCGCGGCGGCGGGTACGAAGAGAAGCTTGCCGATCAGTTTCTCGCGCATGCCGAACGCCTGATCGAGGGACTCGATGGACCGGTGGACCGCGAGACGATCCGGGCGCTTGAACCGCTTCCTCATGCAGAGCTTGATGAGCAGGGCTGCGACGAGGTTTACCTTGCGATTGCTGACATGATCGACATGCGCATGCCCTTTACGTTCGGCCATTCGCGCGCGGTTGCAACTCTTGCTGACGCAGCGGGCAAGCACATGGGCCTTCCCACGTCAGATATTCGCGCCGTCCGTTGGGCGGCATGCACCCATGATCTCGGTGAACTCGCGGTGCCGGTCTCGACCTGGATGAGAACCGGCGCCTTGACGCAACGTGAGACCGACGCGGCACGGCTACATCCCTATCATGGCGAGCGCGCGCTGGCGTCATTGGGTGAGGAGGGCAAACCGATCGCGGCGCTCGTGCTGCGCCATCATGAGCGTATCGACGGCACCGGCTATCACCGCTACGCCAAAGCGCCCGACCTTTCGCCTGCCGCCCGCATCCTTGCCGCCGCCGAAGCCTTCCAGACAGCAAGAGAAGCGCGACCGCACCGCGCCGCCATGAGCGATACGGCGGCGGCTGCTAAGCTGCGCGGCGCGGTCAGGGACGGAAAGCTCTGCCCCGACGCCGTCGAAGCCGTCCTCGTCGTCGCCGGCCAACCCGCCCGCCGCGACGTCACCGAACGTCTGGCGGGTCTGACGCCGCGCGAAATCGAGGTGCTGCGGCTGATCGCCGCCGGAAATACCGCGAAGGAAGCGGCCCGCCAGCTCGACATCGCGCCCAAGACCGCCGACAACCACATCCAGAGCCTCTACTCCAAGATCGGCGTCTCCACCCGCGCCGGCGCGGCCCTTTACGCGCTCGAGCGCGGCTTGGTTCAGCAAGGGGGTATCCGCGGCATAGGGAATCCACCCCATGTGCGCGCCTGACGTTGCGGGCAACCTCCTGACCTGAGCCGGGCCATTGTGGCGCCGGACATGGCAGGAGAAGAGAGATGTTTCTTGCAACGACGAAGGTCCGGGATTTCGACCAATTCCTGAAAATCTTCTCGACCAAGGGCGCCGAGAAGCGAAAGCAACATGGCTCCAAGGGCTGCACTGTCTTCCGCGATCCCGATGAAGCCGACCGCGTCTGGGCGATCTTCGATTGGGATGAAAAGGGCTGGCAGAGCTTCGTCTCCGATCCCGAAGTGATGCCGATCCTGAAAGAAGCCGGGCATCAGGGTAAGCCCCAGATGGCGCCGTTCGGCGGCAAGTTCAGCGCCTAGCGCGTAGCCCCGCGAGGAAATCGTCGCATCTATCACACCCGCCGGGCAACCGCCGCCCGGCGGGTGTGACGTTTTGCGAGATCGCATGACGTCGAGCCGCCCGCGACTGCGGTCTCAGCAGGGAATTTCGGCAGCATAGGGAATCCACCCCATGTGCGGCTCCGGCGTGGCGGGCACCTTGGCAAACGTGAGGCGGGCCGTGGTGGCACCGCACGTGACAGGAGCAAAAGCCATGAAAGGTTCATCCATCAAAGTGGGGGTTATCGCGGAGCAAACGGGCGCCTTGTCGTTCATGGGCGGCGCCAATGCCAAGGTGGCAAAAATGGTGGTCGACGACATCAACGCCAACGGCGGTCTGGTGGGGCGGCAGATCGATCTCATTCTCGAAGACGGGGCCACGACCGACAGCGTCGCCGCCGCCAAGGCGACCAAGCTCGTCGAGCAGGACAAGGTGGATGTGATCTTCGGCGGAATCTACAGCTCAACGCGGCAGGCCATCAAAGGCCCGGCCGTCGTCAAGGGCCGCACGCTCTACATCTACCCCGAGCAATACGAGGGGCAGGAATGCGACCCGCTCATCTTCTGCACCGGCCCGGTGCCGGCACAGCAGCTCGATCCGCTGGTTCCGTGGCTGATGCAGAAAACCGGCGCGAAGAAATTCTACCTGCCGTCGGCCGACTACATCTGGCCGCATGTGATGAACAAGGTGGTGCGCCAGTTGGTCACGGCCAATGGCGGAACGATCGTCGGCGAGGAGTACTATCCGCTCGATCACCTGGAATACGATGAAACAGTCAAAAAAATCATGGCCAGCGGTGCGGAGGTGGTCTTCAACACCATCGTTCCGCCCGGCGTCGTGCCCTTCTTCGAGCAGCTTCATGACGCCGGTTTCCAGAAGCGCGGCGGACAACTCATCTGCACCTATTTCGATGAGAACCTTCTCAGCCTGCTGCCGGCCGCGCACGTGGAGGGCCTCTACGGCTGCCTCGACTACTACCAGAACGCCAGCGATCCGTTCAGCAAGAAGCTGCTCGATCGCTATAACGCGCGTTATCCCGGCCAGGAGCAGTTCACTGGCGGCAGCGCCTGTTCGGGCCTGTACCGTGGAATGAAGCTGTGGGAGGCGGCGGTGAAAGAGGCCGGCTCGCTCCGCCAGAAAGATGTCATCGCTGCGCTCGATCACGCCAAGATCGCCGAGGGGCCGGGTGGGCCGGCGGAAATGGTGCCGGGCCAGCACCACGTGCGCATGAACATGTACATCGCGCAGGCGAAGAACGCCAAATTCGAAATCGTGAAAAGCCTCGGTGCCATTGATCCGAACGAGGCGATTGTCCCGACGGGGGCCCAATTTCGCAGGAAGGTCGCCGCGGGTTGATAATGCACTCTACTCCGAAGACTTCGCAATCGGCACGGGCGGCTGAAGGTTTGATTTGGCCGCCCGTTAAAGGGAGCGCCAGCCATGGCCAACGGGTCGGTAGTCAAGATCGTCGGCAGGGAGTTGGGCAGAAATGCCGCGAGCATTGCGCGCGCTTACGAAGCGTTCAACAGCGGCGACCTCGTCGCGCTTACGGCGCTATTCGATGAGAACAGCTCGTGGCATACGCCCGGCCGCTGCTCTATCGCCGGCAGCCGCATCGGGCGCGATGCGGTCTTTGCCCAGTTCGGCCGCTACGGCGAAGAAACGGGCGGGACCTTCAGAGCCGATTTGCTCAACGTGCTCGAAAGCGATGACGGCCGCGTTGTCGCCGTCCATCACAACAGCGCCGAGCGCAATGGCAAGCGCCTGGACGTTCTCTGCTGCATCGTGTTCGAACTCCAGAACGGCCGGATTATCATCGGCCGCGAGCACTTCTACGACCTCTACGCCTGGGACGCGTTCTGGTCTTGAGGCAATCCCTCTTCAAAGCACCTACGTCAGCTTTTGGGTCATTTTCGACCGGGGCGAGACCAGCAGCAGGTGCCGCCATGTCCGCTGTACCCCCGAAAGCGGAAGTAAAACAAGTCATCTGCATCTGGCATAAGGGGCCGGGCAGGTTGATTGCATCGCCCGGTGCGTGATTCAAGCTTCCAAACCAGAGCCTCGAACCATGCGCTACGAACTCACCGATTTTGAATGGGCCGCCATCAAGCCGCTCCTGCCGAATAAGCCGAGCGGCATTCCGCGTGTAAATGACCGGCGCGTACTTAATGGCACTTTTTGGTCCTACGCTCGGGCGCGCCATGGCGCGACCTGCCGGAGAATTTTGGCCGTACACCACTTGCAATAATCGCTTCGTTCGCTGGCGACGGGTGGCGTCTGGACACGCATCATGAACGCGCTGGCCGCGACGCATGACACAACCGTGCAAATGATCGATACGTCGGTTATCCGCGTGCATCAGCATGCCGCCTGCATCGCACGGAACAAGAGACAATCCATGGGCCGGTCGCGGGGCGGACTGGCCAGCAATATTCATGCAGTAGTCAAGCCCGAACCCCGGCGAGCACGGCTTGCTGCCTTAGCCCGATGGAATTGATGCTCAGTAATCTCAGCTGGAGCTGTACCGCCCTTGCAAAGGAATTTGATAGTGTTGTTTCATCCAAGCCAAAAGTTGGCTCAATGCGTCGACCTGATCGTCATGGCCCCCCTTGGGGAAGGAGAGAAACTCGCGCTTGAAGGCATCGAGCCAGGGAGCGCGGACGGGGAGATGCACTTGGCCCGCTTCGATTAGGGGACTAACGGCGTTTAGGCGTACTACCTTATCGCCGTCAGGGCGCATGCAGATGCGAGGGATATCTTGAGGCAGGCTTTGCAGCAGAACGGTACCGGACCCAACATCCTCAATTAAGCTGATAGCCGGCCAGCGTCGACGCGCTTCTTCTTGCACCCTCTTGACAAGGGAGGGAAACTCCATTCGCTCTCGGATCAAGTCGAGAATGAAGACTTGGCGGGTAGGCTTGACAAGTCCAACCAGCCCAACCGAATAATCATTGATCTCTCGGCTTTTGAGCGCCGTGTCCCAACTGATCACGATGGTGTCTCCCGGCGCGCGGTTCGGTGGTGCGTCATAGGTCTTGAACCATGACCATCTGAGCATTCCACCTTCTTCGGGGACGGGCTGCTGCTGATACTGAGCTTCGAAGTCGGAAGAACCCAGCTCGTCCCTTAGGCGATCCAGCTCTTCGATCGGTTCGCGGTCCTGATCAAGAACATGTCCCACTGGACGTACGAAAGTGCGGTCACGGCCGATCTCAAGCCTTTGCTCAGTGGTCGCGATAGAAGGAATCGATAATACCTCCCAGCCTTCTTGTTCTAGCAGGTGTCCGGAGAGGTCTTCGACATGTAGTCGCTGCATAACGACCACAATCGCGTCGTGTGACTTGTTGTCGAGCCGCGAGCTAACGACCCGCGTGTACCATTCCCATACGCGATCCCGCGCAGCAGCCGACATTGCTTCATCAGGCTTTTGTGGGTCGTCGATGACGATGAAATTTCCACCGCGGCCGGTCAGGGTGCCGCCAACGGAGGTGCTGAACCTGAACCCTCCATCGGTGGTTTCGATTTCCGATTCTGTGTTCTTCGCGATCACCGTTCCTGGAAAGAGGCGTTGGTAGATGGGAGTCGCCATGAGCATGCGGCAGTCGCGTGCAAGCTTGGCGGCGAGCTCGCCGGAATAGGACGCACAGATCATTCGTCGATTGGGGTTGCGCCCCAGCACGAAGGCCGGAAAGGCGATTGACGCCAGCAAGGACTTACCGGAGCGTGGCGGCACGTTAATAATGAGGCGCCTTGTCTTGCCCGCTTCGACCTCTGCCAGTTTCTGCGCAATTGCCATGAATCCGGCAGTTGGCATGAACCTCTGCCCGGGATTCACCGTGTTGAATGCTTTGATCGCGAACAACAGGAAGCGTTGACGCAAGACGTTGAGCGCTTGACGCTCTGGGCTCATACTTCAGCCTCGTCCAGCATCTTTGCTACCTGGTTGACGGCTTCCAGATCGCGTTCATCGAGCACCGATCCTTGCGGTTCCTGTTCTGGCGCAGGTTCGCCTAGTTTGCGATGGATATCAAAGTATATTGCGATGGCTCTCAGGTCGCCGGATGCTGCTTTGATGGATAGTTGGCGCGCCACAACGCGAAGCGTTTCTATCTGATGCTTTTTCCCTGCTTCGGTTACTTCGACTTTTCTATTGAACTCTTCTTCGATGATGGTGTGGGGGTTCTTGGAGCCTTTTGGGCGACCATTGCGACCCCGCGTATTTCCAGTTTTGAATTGGCTATCGACAGGGGGCTTCCCGAATCCGACCACGTGAGGCAGGCCGTCCAGAATCTCGGCGCGCTCTTCCTTGCTGTGCGCTTGGCTCAGTTTTTCTTTCAACCCTTTTGACGCTTTGGCCATTACTCTCGGTCCTTGGTTCGTATTTAGGCGCAACGGTCTTTCGCGAGATCCGCGAAAGTGGCGCCGGAAGTGGCGTGGATGGCGTCCGATTTGGTGAGGCGTTCGAAACGCTTGATGGTGACGTCGACGTAGCGCGGCTCAATCTCGAGCAGACGTGCTCGCCGGCCAGTGCGCTCTGCTGCGATCAGCGTTGTGCCGCTGCCACCAAACAGATCGAGCACGATGGCGTTGCGTTTGGTTACGTCCTTGATCGCGTCGGCGATGAGTGCCACCGGCTTCACGGTGGGATGCGATGCAAGTTCTTGTGCGCGGTTCGCCTTGAAAGCATTGATCCCCGGATAGGTCCAAACATTCGAGCGGTTGCGCCCAAAGCGACCGAGTTCAACATTGTTGACGTGCGGATCATCGCCGACCTTAAACACGGCGATCAGTTCATGCTGGGATCGGTATAGGCTTCCCTGGCCGCCATTTGTCTTGGCCCACACGCAAATGTTCTTGACCGCGCGGTAAACGGGTTTCCCGGCTGCTAGGAGTTCGCCGATGTGTCGCCAATCCATCGCGACGTAGTGCAGTGCTGAAGGGTGCGAGACATCGGCGGCGTTCCGGAGTACGCAACGAAGGAAGTCGGTGAATTCCTGCGCGGACATTTCTCCGGCGCCCATTGCAAATTCCGGGTGCATGACCTTCCCGTGGCCCAGGACGTGCCCGTCGATTGGGACGTTGAATGGGGGGTCGGTGAAGACCATGTCGGCGCGCTCGTCGCCAAGCAGCCGGTGCAGGTTTTCGGGCTCGCGCGCATCGGCGCACAGAATGCGATGGCGACCGAGCAGCCAGAGATCCCCTATTTGTGAGACTGGGTCGTCCGGAGGGGCCTCAAGTGCGTCGTCTGTGCGGGTAGCCTTTTCTTCCTCAACGTCGTGGAGGATCCCATCGATCTCTCCGATTTCGAAACCTGTCGAACTCGATCGAGAGCCCCATCTCGGGAAGCATGATCGCGAGTTCACCGAGCTCAACGGCAAGCATCTCCCGGTCCCATCCGGCTCGTTCGGCAAGGGCATTATCGGCGAGGATGTATGCGCGCTTTTGTGCTTCGGAGAGGTTCGAAATTAGGATGGCTGGCACCTTTTCGAGGCCCAACAGACTAGCTGCGGCAAACCGCCCATGGCCGGCGATAATCACGTTCTCCTGGTCGATCAAAATCGGATTGTTGAACCCCGATGTTTCGATGCTCTGCGCGATGGCCTTGATCTGGCGCTTTGAATGGGTCCGCGCATTGCGCTTGTTGGGCTTCAGACTGGCGAGTGGCCTGTATTCAACGGCTAGTTTTTGGTCATGCATCCTTGGCTTTTTCCACTTGTTGACGTTGCCCGCAGTGGCAATTTTGCATCATTGGGTGAGTTGGGATCGTCGTTCGCTCTGGGCGCGAATCAACTTTCGTTTGACGATTCTAAAAGAGGAAATTGGGGTCCCGTCCCATTTGGCTTCTCTTTCCCTGTTTTCCCCAGGGCGTAGAACTAATTCCTAATGCCTAGGAAGTTATGCTGGGACCTGAAGCTCGTTTGCTTTCATTAGAATTCTTCGAAATGCCGTCTTGTTTCGACTTCTTTGCCGCAGCTGGGAGCGACCGGGGCTGGAATTTCCCGTTTCAATGCACACGGGAATTTGCCGCACGATCCTTCGAAAATGCTGGACAAATCGAAGATCGAAGCGGGGTCCAAATCGTGCCATCGCTGGATTTTCCCGGTAATTTCCCGTTTAAGCGGGAATTACTCCGGAGGGGTATTAAGGTCAGCCGATGGCCTCCTCACCGGCCAGCCGCCGTCCTTTCCGCCCTATAGGTCCGATGCGGGAATCGCCCTAAGCCCAATGACGGGACAATTGGCACCGGCCAATGTGGCTCCGGGACACAGACGCCTTAGTCGGGTAGGTCGATGATCGAGCGCATTCTGACCGTCGGCGGATTTACGCTGCTGTCGCGCATGACCGGCTTCGTCCGCGACATCATTCTGGCGGCGATCCTGGGCGCGGGACCCGTGGCCGACGCCTTCTTCGTGGCGCTCAGGCTGCCCAACCATTTCCGCGCCATCTTCGCCGAAGGCGCCTTCAATGCCGCCTTCGTGCCGGCCTACGCCCGCATCCGCGAGCAGGGCGGCCCGGCGCGGGCAGGGCTGTTCGCCGATCACATCTTCACGCTGCTGCTGGCGACCCAGATCGTGCTCTTGGGCGTCGCGCTCATCTTCACGCCGGCGGTCATCGACGTGCTGGCGCCCGGCTTCGTCAACGACCCGGAGCGCTATGCGCTCGCCGTCCACCTCACGCGCATCACCTTCCCCTATCTGCTGCTGATCACGCTGGTGACGCTCTATGGCGGTATCCTCAATGCCATGCAGCGCTTCGCCGCCGCCGCGGCCGCGCCGATTTTTCTCAATCTGTCGCTGATCGTGGCGCTGCTGCTCGCCGCCTTCTTCCCCACTGCCGGTCACGCCGCCGCCTGGGGCGTCCTCGTCTCCGGCGTGTTGCAGGTGATGCTGGTCGGTGGTGACACTTGGCGCGTGGGCGCGATGACCGCATTGCGCTGGCCCGAGCTCGACGCCGATGTGCGGCAATTCTTCCGCGCCCTCGGCCCGGCCACGGTCGGCTCCGCCGGCGTGCAGCTCGCGCTCTTTGCCGACACCATCATCGCCAGCTTCCTGCCCACCGGCGCGCTGTCGGCGCTCTATTACGCCGACCGGCTCAACCAGCTTCCCATCGGCGTCATCGGCATCGCGGCCGGCACGGTGATCCTGCCGGAAATGTCGAAGCGCATCGCCAGCGGCGATCACAGCGGCGCCATGCATGCCCAGAATCGCGCCGTCGAGTTCACGCTGCTGTTGGCGGTGCCGTGCCTTGCCGCCTTCGTCACCGTGCCCGACCTGATCATGCGCGCGCTGTTCATGCGCGGCGCCTTCACCGCCGCCGACGCGGTCGCTGCCGGGCATACGCTCGCCGCCTATTCGATCGGCCTGTTGCCCTTCGTGCTGATCCGCAGCGCGGTGGCCACGTTCTTCGCGCGCGGCGACACCGCCACCCCGGTGAAGGCGGCGCTGATCGCGGCGGCGGTCAATATCGCCTTCAAGTTCCTGTTGATGGGCCCGTTGGCGCAAGTGGGCCTGGCGCTGGCGACCTCGATCGGCGCCTGGATCAATCTCGTGCTGGTGGTCTGGTTTGCCCACCGGGCGGGCCATCTGCGGATCGACCAGCGGCTGCGGCACACGGCGCTCCGGCTGGCGCTGGCAGGGCTGGTGCTCGCGGGGGTGCTGGCGGTTGCCTATGCGCCGGTCAGCCACTGGCTCGGGGACCTGCGCCATCTGCGCGCGGTGGCCATTTTGGCGGTGCTGGCGGTCCTCGGCGCCGCGGTCTATGGGGGCATGATCGCCGCGTTTTTCGGGCGGACGTGGCTCACGGCATTTCGCGCCAAGCGGCGGTCTTGAAACGAAATTTCGCCCGCCAGCGGCCTTCCTGCAACAGTGGACATCGATATCTACCCGGTCTATGGGGACGGGCCGGGTCGCCTATTGGGCTGACTGATACTGCAGGCACCACATGAATCCCAAAGCGACCAAAGCCACATGGCCGTCATCTCGGCCTTACCTCCGACCGCTGCGCCGCGCGCTCGTGCCATTGGCGCTCGCCGTGCTGCTGGCCGGATGCGGCCAAAGCCAGCAACAGCAGGCCAAGGCGCCGCCGCCGCCGACGGTCACGGTGGCGCACCCGGTCAAGCGCACGGTCACCGACTTCGATGAGTATGTCGGCCGCTTCGCGGCGGTGAACTCGGTGGAAGTGCGCGCGCGCGTTTCCGGCTATCTCGACGGCATCCATTTCAAGGACGGCCAATTGGTCAAGCAGGGCGATCTCCTGTTCACCATCGACAAGCGGCCGTTCCAGAACGCGCTCGATCAGGCGCGCGCGACGCTGTCCCAGGCCAAGTCCAATCTCGCTTACGCGCAATCCGACCTGCAGCGTGGCCAGTCGCTGGTGAAGGAAAAGACCATTACCCAGCAGACCTTCGAGCAGCGCATGCAGGCCTCGCGCAACGCGCAAGCGGCGGTCACCGGCGCCGAAGCGGCGGTCAAGCAGGCCGAACTCGATCTGCAATTCACCGAACTGCGCGCGCCGATCGACGGCCGCATCGGCGCCCGTCAGGTGTCGCCCGGCAACTTGGTGACCGGCGGCACCTCTGGCAACACCACGCTGCTCGCCACCATCGTGTCGACCAATCCGATCTATTTCGAGTTCACTTTCGACGAGGCCTCGTACCTGCGCTACCAGCGGCTTGGCAGTGGTCATGACATCGCCAGCCACGGCGGCGGCGTGCCGGTATCGCTCAAGCTCATCGACGAGAAGGGCTTCGACCACAAGGGCCGCATGGACTTCGTCAATAACGTGATCGACAAGTCGACCGGCACCATTCTCGGCCGCGCGGTCTTCCAGAACCCGGATGGCTTTTTCACGCCCGGCATGTTCGCGCGCGTGCGCGTGCCGGCATCTGCGCCCCATGTGGCGCTGCTGGTTCCGGATGTCGCCATCGCCAGCGAGCAGTCGAAGAAATACGTGCTGGTGGTCAACGATAAGAGCGTGGCGCAGACGAAATACGTGACCCTCGGCCAGCTCGACGGCAATTTGCGGGCGGTCACCGGCCTGTCATCGCAGGACAAGGTCGTGGTCAACGGTCTCGCGCGCGTGCGGCCCGGCCAAAAAGTCAACGCCAAGGAACAGAACGGCGCGCAGAAAGGGACGCCGGCAGCGAGCGCCAAGCCATCCACGCGCGTACAGGCGGACTGAAGCGAGCGTCATGCGCATTTCGCATTTCTTCATCGACCGGCCGATCTTCGCCTCCGTCGTCGCGATCGTGATCGTGATCCTGGGCGGGGTGGCGTTCGTCCGTCTGCCGGTCGCGCAATATCCCGAGATCGCGCCGCCGACCATCACCGTCACCGGCCAGTACTCCGGCGCCAGCGCCGAGACCGTCGCCGACACCGTGGTGACGCCGATCGAACAGGCGGTGAACGGTGTCGAGCGCATGCTCTACATCACCTCGAACTCGACCGCCGACGGCAAGTTCAACATCTCCGTCACCTTCGACGTCGGCACCGATCTCGATACCGCGCAGGTGCAGGTGCAAAACCGCGTCGCCACCGCCATCCCGCGGTTGCCGGCGGCGGTGCAGCAGGTCGGCGTCACCGTCGATAAGCGCTCGCCCGACATCCTGTCGGTGGTGAACCTCTATTCGCCGGACAATTCGCGCAGCGCGTTGTTCATGTCGAACTACGCCAACCTGGAAATCACCAACGTGCTCGCCCGCGTCGAGGGGGTGGGCTCGTTGACCATTTTCGGCGCCCGCGACTATGCCATGCAGGTCTGGCTCGATCCCGACCGGCTGCAGTCGCTCAATCTGACCGCGAACGACGTGGTCACGGCCCTGCGCGGCCAGAACGTGCAGGTCGCCTCCGGCGAGCTCAACGGGCCGCCGGTGCCGCATCAGCTCGCCTTCCAGGTCGCCGTGCGCACGCAGGGGCGCCTGACCAGCCCGGCCGAGTTCGGCAACATCGTCATCAAGCAGACGCCCACCGCGGTCGTCCGCCTCAAGGATGTGGCCCGGGTCGAGCTGCAGGCGCAGAATTACGACTCGAATTCCTATCTCGACGCCCATCCCTCGGTGGCGGTCGCCGTGTTCCAGCGCCCCGGCTCGAACGCGCTCGCCACCGGCAAGAACGTGCGCAAGGCGATGGCGGAGGTCGCCAAGGATTTCCCGCAAGGGATGAAATACACGATCATCTACGACCCCACCCAGTTCATCTCGGAATCGGTGGACGCCGTGGTGCAGACCATCCTGGAGGCGATGGTGCTGGTCGTGCTGGTGGTGCTCGTGTTCCTGCAGACCTGGCGGGCCGCCATCATTCCCATCGTGGTCATCCCGATCGCGCTCATCGGCACCTTCTTCGTCATGAGCCTGTTCGGGTTTACCCTCAACAACCTGTCGCTGTTCGGTCTGGTGCTGGCGATCGGCATCGTGGTCGACGATGCCATCGTGGTGGTGGAAAACGTCGAGCGTAACATCGCCAACGGCCTGAATCCGCGCGACGCCGCGCGCAAGAGCATGGACGAGGTGGGCGGTGCTTTGATCGCCATCGCGCTGGTGCTGACCGCGGTGTTCGTCCCGGCGACCTTCATCACCGGTATTTCCGGCCAGTTCTATCGCCAGTTCGCGCTCACCATCGCTGGCTCGACCGTCATCTCGCTGTCCATGTCGCTGACGCTGTCGCCGGCGTTGTGCGCGCTGCTGCTGAAAGGTCACGAGGAGCGCCAGCGCGTGCACTGGTGGAGCTGGCCGTTTCGCGCCTTTTTCCGTGCGTTCAATTGGGGCTTCGAGCGCTTCGGGCGCGGCTACGGCTGGCTGGCCGGCAAGGTGGTGCGCTTCGCGCTCATCATGCTGGTCGTCTATGGCGGCATCATTGCGTTCGGCCTCAACGAGTTCCGCAAGACGCCGCAGGGCTTCATTCCGGCGCAGGATCGCGGCTTCCTGATCGTGGCGGCGCAGCTTCCGCCCGGCGCGTCGCTCGAGCGCACCGACGCGGTGATGAACCGCGCCTACGAAATCGCCTCCAAGCAGCCCGGGGTGGCGCATGCCATCCGCATTGTCGGCTTCTCCGGCGCCACCTTTACCAATGCGCCCAATTCCGGCGCCATGTTCCTGGTGCTCGATCCGTTCGAGAAACGCGCGAAAGACCCGCGCCAGTCGGCGGCCGCCATCCAGGGCGCGCTGTTCGGCAAGTTCGCCGCGCTCCAGGCCGCCCAGATCTTCGTGATCCAGCCGCCGCCGGTCTCCGGCATCGGCAATGGTGGCGGCTTCCGTATGATGGTCGAGGACCGCAGCGGCGCCGGCCCGCAGGCGTTGCAGAAGGCGGTCTACGCCATGATGGGCGCGGCGGCGCGCACAACGGGCGTCGAGCATGTGTTCTCGCTGTTCGAAACGCAGACGCCGCAGCTCTATCTCGACATCGATCGTACCAAGGCGCAGCTGCTCGGCGTCAGCATTCCCGACGTGTTCAGCACGCTGCAGATCTATCTCGGCTCGATCTACGTCAACGACTTCAACCTGTTCGGCCGCACCTTCCGGGTGCAGGCGCAGGCCGACGCGCCATATCGACTGGAACCGAAGGACGTGCTCGCCCTGCGCGTGCGCAATTCGTCCGGCCAGACGGTACCGCTCGGTTCGTTCACCACCGTGCACAACATCGCCGGCCCCTATCGGGTGCCGCGCTACAATCTCTACCCCGCGGCCGAGCTCGACGGCCAGCCGTCGCCCGGCTACAGCCAAGGCCAGGCCATCAACATCATGCAGAAACTGGCCGCACACGTGCTGCCGCCTGGCTTCTCCTACGAATGGACCACGCTCGCCTTCCAGCAGGAGCGCGCCGGCAATACTTCGGTGTTCGCCTTCGCGCTCGGCGTGGTGTTCGTGTTCCTAGTGCTGGCGGCGCAGTTCGAAAGCCTGACGCTGCCGCTCGCCGTCATCCTGATCGTGCCGATGTGCCTCGTCGCGTCCATCGTCGGCGTGGCGCTGCGCGGACAGGACAACAACATCCTGACGCAAGTTGGCTTCATCGTGCTGATCGGCTTGGCCGCCAAAAACGCCATTCTGATCGTCGAGTTCGCCAAACAATTGGAGGACCGCGGCGAGGAGCGCCACCACGCCGCCAGTCATGCGGCCGAGCTGCGCTTCCGCCCGATCCTGATGACGTCGCTCGCCTTCATCCTTGGCGTCACGCCGCTGGTCTGGGCGGTGGGTGCCGGCGCCGAGTTGCGCCAGGTGCTCGGCACCACGGTGTTCTCCGGCATGATTGGCGTGACCGCCTTCGGCCTGGTGTTCACGCCGGTGTTCTACGTCATCTCGCGCTGGATCGCGTTGCGCTTCAGTCGGCGGCGTGCCGCGCCCGAACAAGAAGCCCATCAGCAGCCGGCTGAATAATTATAGCGCAGCGTCGGCATGCGGGCCGCTGCGATTGCGGCCGCTCTTACATTTCAAGCTGCCATGTGGATCTGCCAAAAAGTGGGTGGCAAGGGACCCATGCACAGCCCGAAACCTCCAGTCGGTGGCGATGGCGGGGCGGCCGTGCTAAGTCGGCTGACCGGCGACGGAAGCCCCCCACCGACACTGACAGAGAAGTTCGATCAGCCATGAAATTCGGATTCGGCCAGGCGCTCACGCGCAAGGAGGATGCTCCCCTGCTGCAAGGCAAGGGCCGCTACGTCGCCGACGTGCTGCCGGAGAACGCGTTGCATGCGGTGGTGGTGCGCTCGCCGCATGCCCATGCGCGCTTTGCCATTCACGACCTCGATCGCGTTCGCGGAATGCGCGGCGTGCGCCTGGTGCTGACCGGCGCCGACGTGGCCGATCTCGACCCGATGCCCTGCATCGGGCTGTTGCCGGGCGTGGAAATCGAGGTGCGGCCTTATCCGGTGCTCGCCCGCGACGTGGTGCGCTATGTGGGCGATGCCGTCGCCTTCGTGGTCGCCGACACGCTGGAGGCGGCGAAAGATGCCGCCGAGGCAATCAACATCGACTGGCAGCCGCTGCCGCATATCATCGGTGCGCTCGAGGCGCTTAAAGCCGGCGCCGCGCCGGTGTGGCCGGGCCGTTCCAATCTCGCCTTCGAGACCGAAATGGGCGACGCCGCCGCGACCCGGCAAGCGTTCGCGCAGGCCGCGCGCACGGTCGAGACCACCATCATCAATCAGCGCCTGGTGACCAATTACATGGACACCCGCGGCGTCATCGCCGAATACGACGGCAACCGCTACACGCTGACGCTCGGCAGTCAGGGTAGCCACATCGTCCGTGACGTCATCGGCGGCGCGGTGATGAAGCTGCCGCCCGAGCGCATGCGCGTCATCACCAACGACGTCGGCGGCGGCTTCGGCACCAAACTGTTTCCCTATCGCGAATACGCGCTGGCCGCCATGGCCGCCGAACGGACCGGCAAGCCGGTGAAATGGGTATCCGACCGTTCCGAGCATTTCCTCGCCGATAGCCAGGGCCGCGACAATATCTCCACCGCGCGGCTTGCGCTCGACGCCGACAACCGTTTCCTCGGCCTCGAACTCGATATCGTCGCCGATATGGGCGCCTATCTGCATTGCTTTGCGCCCTACATTCCGTTCCTCGGCATGGGCATGGCGACCGGCGTCTACGACATTCCGGTCGCCCATGTGCGTTTGCGCTCCGCCTATACCAACACCGTGCCGGTCGATGCCTATCGCGGCGCCGGCCGTCCGGAGGCGTCCTATCTGATCGAGCGCGCGGTCGACGCCGCCGCGCGCGAGCTCGGCGTTGCGCCCGAGGCGCTGCGCAAGAAGAACTTCATCAAGCCGAAGGCGATGCCCTACACGACGCCGACCGGCAAGGTTTACGACTCCGGCGATTTTGCCACCATCCTGGCGCGCGCCCAGGAACTCGCCGACTGGAAGGGCTTCAACAAGCGCGCCGCGCAATCCAAGCGCACCGGCCGCCTGCGCGGGCTGGGGCTTGCCACCTACATCGAGGCCTGCGGCAACAACGGGCCGGAGACCGCCAATATCCGGCTGGAGAAGGACGGCACCGTCACCGTGCTGATCGGCTCGCAGTCGAGCGGGCAGGGCCACGCCACGGCCTATGCCCAACTCGTGGCCGACCATCTCGACCTGCCGCCCGAGCGCGTGAAGGTGATTCAGGGCGACACCGACCTCATTGCTAGCGGCGCCGGCACCGGCGGCTCGAGCTCGATCCCGATCGGTGGCGTCTCGGTCGACCGCGCCAGCAAGACGCTCGCCGGCCAGATCAAGGACATCGCCGCCGAGGCGTTGGAGGCTTCCACCGGTGACCTGGAGATCGCCGACGGCAGCGTGCGCGTTGCCGGCACCGACAAGGTCATTTCCTTTGCCGACATCGCGACCCATCCGGCCGCCACGCCCGAGCGCCTGCGCGCGGCCAACGAGTTCGGCAACGAGCCGCCGACCTTCCCCAACGGCGCGCATATCGTCGAGGTCGAGATCGACCCCGACACCGGCGCCACCACCATCGTCAACTACGTCATCGTCGACGACTTCGGCCGCACGCTCAACCCGTTGATGCTCGCTGGCCAGGTGCACGGCGGCATCGTGCAGGGCATCGGCCAGGCGCTGATGGAGGACACCGTCTACGATCCCGCCTCCGGTCAACTCCTGAGCGCGAGCCTGATGGACTATGCGCTGCCGCGCGCGGGCGACGCGCCGTCCTTCGTGTTCGAGACCCACAACGTGCCCTGCGCGACCAACCCACTCGGCGTGAAGGGGGCGGGCGAGGCCGGCGCCATCGGTTCATGTCCGGCGGTCATGAATGCCGTGGCCGATGCGCTCTGGCGCGCCTACGGCATCCGCCACATCGACATGCCGGCGACGGCGCCACGGGTCTGGGCGGCGATAGAGAAAAGCCGGCGGTCGGCCTAGCCTGCGGGGCGGACCTCACGCCTCCGCGCTATTGCTGCTTTTCCGGCGGCACCGTATTGCCGCGTTGCAGCGGCCCCTCGTTGCCGTTGTGGGCGCCGCTGCTGATGCCACCGTTCGGTGGCGATGCGCGATCGTCCGTGGCGCCATTGGGCTGGTTTTGCGTCCAGGCGCCCTTGCCCACGGTTTCCGGCGTGGCCGGGTTCATTTTGCTGGCGTTCTTGTTGGTGGCGCCGGACGGCATGGCCGGTGCCATGGCATCCGATTTGTCGGGCGTGGTCGCGTTCGGCTGCGCGGCGCCGACGACAGTGCTCGCGGCCAGCAACGTTGCGGCAATGAACGTCGATGTCTTCATTCGCATGGGAGCCTCCTCCGTACGACTGTGTTGCCACGTTTCATCTTATGCGGCTGGCAATTCCGCCGGCCCAATCCGACGAGAACGTTGCAGACCTCGCGGAAGTTCCCGTTGCGATTTCGCCGCGCAACTCTAAGCCGCTGCTTGGCTTCGCTTTGGCGCTCTCATCCGCCCGAACCGAAAAGAGGGTGGTCGCCCGGGAACCGCGCAGACCATGGCGGCGTTGCCGGGCACCATTAACCGGAGGCGACGACAATGACTAAGGAAGCCAAGCAACTCGACGATCTGTTCCACGACACGCTGAAAGACATTTATTTCGCTGAAAAGAAGATCCTCACGGCGCTGCCGAAAATGGCAAAGGCGGCGGACTCCGAAGAACTCGCGGCGGCGTTCGAAAAGCACATGAACGAGACCGAAGGCCACGTGACGCGGCTCGAACAAGTGTTCAAGCTGATCGACAAGCAGCCGCACGGCAAGACTTGCGCCGCCATCCTCGGCATCGTCGAGGAAGGCCAAGAGATCATGAAGGAATACAAGGGCTCACCCGCGCTCGACGCCGGCCTGCTCGCCGCCGCGCAGGCGGTCGAGCACTACGAGATTTCCCGCTACGGCACGCTACGGACGTGGGCGCGTGAACTGGGGTTGAAGGAGGCGGTCAGGCTGCTGGAGCAGACCTTGAGCGAGGAAGAAAAGACCGACGCCGCGCTGACCAAGCTGGCGCAGAAGGCGGTGAACGCAAAGGCGGAAGCCGCCTGAGCGATATCGACAATTCCGGCCGGGCCACGGGGCGCTTGATCCTCTGCGGCTCGGCTGTGCGCGTCTCAGGCCTGGAACGCCTTGAAGGTGATGATGGTGTAGGTGTCCTTGATGCCGGGCAGCGTCTGCACCTTCTCGTTGACGAAGTGGCCGATATCGGTGCCGGCATCGACGTAGAACTTCACCAGCAGGTCGTAGTCGCCGGCGGTCGAATAGATCTCGGAGGCGATCTCGGCCTCGGCCAGCTCGTTGGCCACCTGGTAGGCCTTGCCGAGCTCACATTTGATCTGGACGAAGAAAGGGGTCATCGCGCGCCTCCAATTGGTGGCCAATCCAGCAAAATCGGGACCGGCTGGCAAGCCAAAGCCGGGCCCGCGATGCCCTTGCCATGCCCGGCGGGCCGGAATAGGTATCTGCCCAGCAATCTCGTGGGGTGCCCGGAGCCGCCGGGCTGAGAGGCCGAAACGCCAACCCAACGAACCTGATCCGGGTCATGCCGGCGGAGGGACCAGAGATGCACAATCCCCCGAGCTTGCCGCCTGAGCGGGCCGACGTGGCGCAGGCCGCCGCCGGCCTGATCGATGCCTTGCGCGCGCGCGGTCCCAAGGTCCACTGCATCACCAACGCGGTGGCGCAGAATTTCACCGCCAATGTGCTGCTCGCCGCCGGTTGCGAGCCGTCGATGACGCTCTCGCCCGATGAGATCGCCCCGTTCGTGGCGCGCGCCGACGCGCTCCTGGTCAATCTCGGCACCTTCGACCGCGAGCGCCGCGAGGCGACCGAGATCGCCGTGGAGACCGCGACCCAGGACGGAGTGCCTTGGGTGCTCGATCCCGTCTTTGTCGACCGTGCCGTACCGCGTGCCGCCTTCGCCCGCGAGTTGCTCCGTCAGGGAGCCAAGGTGGTGCGGCTCAACGCCGCTGAATTTGCCGCGCTTGCCGGCGCCGCGCCAAGCGGGGAGGCTGTGGCTGCGTACGCGCGCGAGCACGGCGTGACGGTGGCGCTCTCGGGCGAGACCGATCTCATCGGCGACGGCACGCGGCTGGCGAAGATCGCCAACGGCCATCCGTTGATGGCCAGGGTCACCGCCATGGGCTGCGCCGGTTCCGCCCTTGTCGCCGCCTGCCTCGCTGTCGAGGCCGATGCCTTCCGCGCCGCCTCCGCGGCCGCGTTGATCATCGGCATCGCCGGCGAACTCGCCGGCGCCGAGGCCGCGGGGCCCGGCAGCTTCGCCGTCGCGCTGCTCGATGCGCTCTATCGGCTCGACGGGCCGAGCCTCCTCCGCCACGCAAAGGTGACCTGATGGACGTCGATTTGCGCCTCTATGCCCTGGTCGATCCCGCCGTCTCGGGCGGCCGCTCGCTCGCCGATCTCGCCGGCCGCATCGCCGGCAGCGCCACGCTGGTGCAGTTGCGCGACAAGCACTCGTCCACCCGCGCCATGGTGGAGGAGGCGCGCGCGCTGCGCAGCGTGCTGGAGCCGGCCCAGGTGCCGCTGCTGATCAACGACCGCGTGGATGTCGCCTTGGCGGCGCGCGCCGACGGCGTGCATATCGGCCAGGACGACATGGCGGCGGAAGACGCGCGCCGGCTGCTCGGCCGCACCGCCATCATCGGGCTCAGCATCCGCACCGTGCAGGAGGCGCAGGCGGCGCCGCTTTATCTGCTGGACTATGTCGCCGTCGGCGCCATCTTTGCCACAACCTCGAAGAAGACCAACTCGGCGCCGATCGGCACCGCGGGCCTGCGTGAGGTGGTGCAGGCGGTGCGCGCCCGCGCGCGCAACTTTCCGGTCTGCGCCATCGCCGGCATCGATGCCAGCAATGCCGGCAAGGTGATCGGAGCCGGCGCCGACGGCGTGGCGGTGATTTCCGCGCTCTCGCAAGCGTCCGATCCGAGCGCCGCCGCCGGCAAGCTGCGCGACGTCGTCGATCGTGCCCTGGAGCGGCGAGGGCAGGAATGACGCCGATCGCCTTGACCATCGCCGGCTCGGATTCGAGCGGCGGCGCCGGCATCCAGGCGGACCTGAAGACTTTTGCCGCGCTCGGCGTCTATGGCGCTTCCGCGATCACCGCGCTGACCGCGCAGAATACGAAAGGGGTGAGCGCCATCCACGACGTGCCGCCGGACTTCGTTGCGGCGCAGGTCGACGCGGTGTTCGCCGACCTCGACGTCAAGGCGGTGAAAATCGGCATGCTCTCGCAAGCCGCCGTCGTCGAGACGGTAGCTGAGGCGCTCGACCGCCATCACGCTCAAAACATTGTGCTCGATCCGGTGATGGTCGCGTCCTCCGGCGACCGGCTGCTGGCGAGCGAAGCGGCCGCGGCGGTGCGCAAGCGGCTGATCCCGCGCGCCACGGTCATCACGCCCAACCTGCCGGAAGCGGCGCTGCTGCTCGACGACAAAGAGGCGCGCGACGAGAACCAGATGCAAGCGCAGGCGCGCGCGCTGATCGGGCAATTCCATGCGCGGGCGGTGCTGATGAAAGGCGGCCACGGTGAAGGCGCCGAGAGTGTCGATTTCCTGGTCGATGCGAGCGGCCGTCACCCGGCTGACAGCCCCGCGCGTCGCGACCGAGAACACCCACGGCACCGGCTGCACCTTGTCCTCGGCGATCGCCGCCGGTCTCGCCAAGGGGCTCGACCTCGTCGCCGCCGTGCGCGCGGCCAAGGCTTACGTCACCGCGGCCATCGCGGCCGCCGACAGGCTCCATGTCGGCCACGGCCACGGGCCGCTCAACCATTTTCACGCACACGCGCATGATCCCGAAAAGCGTGTCCTCGACCCCGATCGGGGATGGGGCCCGGTTTTCGGACAAGATCATGCGCAAACAAAAAGGAGAAACCCATGACCACGCGACGCCAATTCGTCACCGGTGCGGCGCTCGCCGCCACCAGCGTCGCAGCGCCGTCCATTGCCCGCGCGGCCACTCTGAAGTGGAGGATGGTCACCTCCTGGCCCAAGCGCCTGCCGGGCCCCGGCATGTCGGCCGAGCGCATCGCGACCCGCATCCGCGATCTCTCCGGCGGACAGATCGACATCACCGTCTATGCCGCCGGCGAAGTGGTGCCGGCCTTCGGCGTGCTCGATGCGGTCGGCAACGACGTTGCCGACATCGGCCACACCGCGGCGTTCTACTGGCAGGGCAAGATGCCGGCGGCGGCGTTCTTCACCACCGTGCCGTTCGGCCTCACCCCCGGAGAGCACGTCGCCTGGATCGATGCCGGCGGCGGCCAAGCGCTGTGGGACGAGCTTTACAAGCCATTCGGCGTCAAGCCGTTCATGGGCGGCAACACCGGGGTGTGCATGGGCGGCTGGTTCCGCCACGACCTGAAGGGCATCGCCGACCTGAAGGGCCTCAAGATCCGCTCGCTCGGCCTTGGTGGCGAGATCTATCACCGCCTCGGCGCGACGCCGCAGACCACGCCGCCGGCGGAAATCCTCACCTCGCTGCAATCGGGCGTGCTCGATGCCGCCGAATTCGTCGGCCCCGGCTCCGACATCGCGCTCGGTCTCTATCGGGTGGCGCCGTTCTATTACTATCCCGGCTTCAACAAGCCGAACGGCACCGGCGAATGCATCGTCGCGCTGAAAACTTGGAATGCGCTCTCCAAGGAGCTGAAAGCCGTGGTGGCGCATGCCTGCGCGGCGGAGGCGACCTACGCGCTCGCCGAAATGGAGCGGCTCGATGCCATGGCCCTCGAAGCCCTCACGACTAAGCACAATGTCAAGCTTGCCGCCTTCCCGGGCGATTTCGTCAATGCAGCCCGCAAACAGGCAAGCGACGTGCTCGGGGAACTGGCCGCGCGCAACGCGATCAGCGCCAAGGTGCACAAGTCCTATGCCGACTTCCGCGCCCGCACCGCGCCCTGGTCGCGGGTATCGATCGAGGCGGTGTTGCGGGCGCGGGAGGCGTAAGGCGATCTGCTTATGTGCGCTCGACGATGTGCAGGCCGCGCAGCCGGTCGGTCACATAGATCAGGCCGCGGTCGTCGATGGTCACGTCGTTGGCCTGCACCCGAGCGTCGGCATCGAGCGGATCGGGCATGTAATGGGCGACCTCGCGCAGCGCATGCGGATTTGAGAAGTCGATCACCCGCAGACCGTGGGCGAACCAGGCGACCGGAATTTCCGTTCCGGTCACGATCTCGCACGGCTGATGACATCCCGTGAAGCGCGGGCGCTCCTCGCCGTTCTCGCCTTCCACCTGGAAGCTGGAGAATGGCGTCGGGTGCTTCTCGTCCTCGATATCGACCACCCACAGGAAGGACGGGATTTCGGCGCCGATGCGGCTCACGTCCTCGTCGGCCACCAGCATGATGCGCCGTCCCTGCACCGGGAACGGGATCGGCAGGCAAGTGTGAGTCGGCCACGGGAAGGGCGGGCTCCAATCGAGGCCGGAGACCTTCTTCGGCTGCGCCATGTCGGAGATGTCGAGGATCACGAAGCCGCTGTGCCAGTAGCTGACATAGAGCCGGTCCTGGTAGCGCAGCGGATGGTGGCAGCGGTGCGGCGTCGCGCCCCAGTTCGGCTCCTCGCCGCCGGCCGCGTGCTGCCCGGGCATCCACCAACGCCCGACTTCCTTCGGCTGGTCGGGCGTCGCCAGATCGAGGATGACGACGATATTGCCGACATAGCCTTCCATCGTCGCCGACAGGTAGGCGTAGCGGCCGTCGAAGTCGAAGCGGTGCACGCCCTTGCCGGCGGTGTGCCAGAAATGGATGGAGCGCGGATTTGCCGGATCGGACACATCGAAGATCTCGATGCCGCCGCTGGCGCCGGCCGGCGGCTTGTCCATGTTCAAGATCTCGCGGTTCACCACCATCAGATTGTCGGCGACGCGCACCTTGTGTGAGTGCGTGCCGGCCGGCGTGGCAACGATCGCCGCGGTGCGCGGCTTGCGCGGGTCGGAGACATCGACGATCTGCGTTCCTTCGCCGTCCTTCATCAGTCCGACAAAGGCGTGCTGGCCGGAGACCACGACCTGTCCGCCGCCCGGGCAATCGAGAAGTCCGACCGGGCGGATGCCTTTCGCGGAAGCCATGCTTACGTTCCTTGTCCTTGGCTGACTGAATTGGGCGCCGGGCCTGTCGCCGGGCCATCCGCCGTGCCGGCGCGCCACGACCAGATCGCCAGCCCGATGGCGCCGAGCAGGGCGACGAGGTTGACGATTTCGAGGGCAGGATAATGCGGGTTGAGCGGGACCAACAGTAGCACGCCGCACAGGCAGGAGACGACGCGCGCTACCGGGCTCAGCGGGTGGAAGAGATAGGCCTCGATGGCCGCGGCAAGCAGAGGCATGCCGAGCAGGGCGGTGACGACCGAGGTGGACACGGTCCACAGGCTACCCTCGAGGATCAGCGCCGGCGACAGCACGAACAGGAACGGCACCACATAAGCGGCGATGCCGAGCCGCATCGCCACCCAGCCGATCCGCGTCGCATCGGCGCGCGCGATGGCCGACGCCGCATAGCAGGCGAGCGCGACCGGCGGCGTGAAGTTCGACACCACGGCAAAGAACAGGATGAAGAGATGCGCCGCCATCGGCGAGGCGCCGACCTTGACCATGGCCGGCGCCACCAGGATCGCCACCAGCGTATAGGCGGCGACCGTCGGCATGCCCATGCCGAGCACGATGCAGACGATGGCGCTCGTGACCAGCAGCAGCAGCAGGCTGTGCGAGCCGATGTTGCTCAGTGCCAGCGCCATGTTGAAGCCGAGCCCGGTGATGTTGGTGACGCCGACAATGAGCCCGGCGGCGGCCAGCACCACCGTGATCGCGATGATGTTGCGGCTGGTGTCGGCGAGGCAGGCGACGATCTTGCGCAGGGCGCCGCCGCGGGCACTGCTTCGGAGCAGCAGCAGCACGACGGCAAGCCCCGAGGCATAGACGCCGGAGGTTGCCGGCTCGTAGCCGAGCCCCATGATCACGTAGATCAGGAAGGCGAAGATGGGGAAGATCAGCCAGCCCTCGACGATCGCCTTGCGGATCGGCGGGAGCTCGCTGCGCGGCAGGCCGCGCTTGCCTTCGCGCGCCGCCGCGAGATCGATCTGCACGAACAGGCCGATGTAATAGAGCAGGGCCGGGATGGCGGCGGCGAGCGCCACCTGCGAATAGGGCCGCCCGAGATTATCGGCGATCAGGAAGGCCGCGATGCCCATGACCGGCGGCATGATCTGGCCACCGCTGGAGGCGACCGCTTCGACCGCGCCGGCGTACACCGGCTTGAATCCGGATTTGATCATGAGCGGAATGGTGACGACGCCGGTCAACATGACGTTGGTGGCGGCGCCGCCGGTGACGGTGCCGACCAGGCTCGAGCCGATCACGGCTGCCTTGGCCGGGCCGCCGCGCATGCGCCCGCAAAAGGCAATGACGATGTCGTTGATCATCTGCCCGCCGCCGAATCCGGACAGCACCTGGCCGAACAGGATGAAGGAGAGGCCGATGGTGGCGGCAATGCGGATAAGGCCGAGCCCGTTGTTGCCGTCGAGATAAAGATAGTTGACGAGGTCGGAGGTCTGCGTCGCGCTGCCCTTCAACGCGCCGGGCATGTGCGGGGCGACGAAGGCATAGGCGAGAAAGACAACGACAACGCCGACCAGCAGCAGCCCGGTCACCCGGCGCAGCGCCTCCAGTGTCAGCAGGATGAAGATCGTGCCGGCGACGACGCGGTCGGGCGTCACCCATCCGAGCGTCGCGGCGATGCTGGGAAATAGAAAGAAGATGTAGAGCCCGCATCCGAGGCCGGCCGCCGCCAGCAGCCAGTCGTAGAACGGAACGCCTTCGCGCGCCGTGCGCGCACTGGCGGGCACGCCGAGAAAGCAGAGCGCGTACACGAGGCCGATGAACAGCCCCGTGTACTGCTCCTCATAGAACGTCCAGTTCAGCGATGCCGGCACATTGAGGATGGCGAAGACACCGAAGATCGGAACCATCACCAGCAGCGCGAGCCAGATGGCATGGCTCGCGCCGCTCAGTCTGCGGAACCGCAGGTCTTCGTCCATCGATCAACTCCGGAAGATGGATGAGATGGGCGCCGTGGCGCCTCTCTCTACTTCAGTGTGGCGAGCAGTTCGTTCTGCTTCTTCTCGGCCTTGGCGTTCCACACGCCGATTTCCTTGTAGAAGCGCACGGCGCCGGGATGGTAGGGAACCACCGGATCGTCGTTGAACATCGATTCCGGCTTCCAGTCCTTCAGCCAAGCATAAATCGGGCCAAGCTTTTTGTAGTTGGTCCACAGCGCCTTGACGACCTTATAGGCCGTGTCATCGGAGACTTGTGCGTTGGTGAGAAGCTGCAGGCCGTAGCCGACGATCACCGCCGACTTCTCGTAATAGCCGGCGCCGCCCTTCTGCACCGCAAGACGACCGCCCGGCAGTACCGCCGCGACTTTCGCATTCATCGCGTCGGTGATCTTGTCGCCCTTGTCGGGATCGAGATTGCCGTAGCTGAGCGCGCGAATACCGACGGCGCGGTTGAGTTCGACCGAATAGGGCGTGGTCGCCGCGGCGCCATAGGTGGCATCGAGGCGGTTCTCGCGCAGCAGGTCGGCGCCGGCGCGCGTGCTGCTGACCGGCACTTTCTGTACGTCATTCCAGGTCAGTCCCATCGAGGCCAGAAACACCTGGACGTCGAATTGCACGGACATGTTGCCGGCGACGAAATAGACGCGCTTGCCCTTGAGGTCCTTGATGGACTTGATGCCGGAATCCTTGCGCACGACCAGCGGCGCGGAGTGCACCCAGTTGCCGAACATCAGGAGGCGGACGTTCTTCTGGCGCTGCGGATAATTGTACTTGCCCTGGAAGGCCCAGGCCGACTCCTCGGTGGAGGCGAGGCCGAGCTGGAGCTGATTGCGCTCGAGCAGCGGCACCCAGCTGCCGGTGGTGCCGAACGGCTTCACCGAGATCTTCACCGGCGTCGCGTCGCCGACGACCTTGGCGAGCCCGGCGCCGACCGCATAGAAGCTGCCGCCGACCGTCAGCGTGCCCATGCTGAGTTCCTGTGCCTGGGCAGCGCCGTTGCTCATGATGCCGATGAGCGCCGCAGCCGATGTCGCGACGATCATACGCTTGAGCTTGCATTGCATTTCACACCTCCGCCTTACTGAATGTTTGTGTTGCGATGTTCCCCGGCACGAGGTCTTCAGGCCGCGACCGTTTTCGATCCGCCTTCGGTTTCTCCGGTCGGCAGGCCGAACAGGTTGTCGGGCAGGCCCTTGATGTAGGACAGGACGCTCGCGCTCGTCGCGACGTCCGCGTATTTGGCGTTCATGTCGAACAGATTGGCGACGTGCGACAGGCTGTAGCGGTCGAAGCAGGCGTCCTCGACCACGGTCTGACGGAAGTTGTAGCTGAAGCCGTCGATGACGGTGGCGCGCACGCAGCCGCTGGTGGTCGTGCCGGTCACGATCAGCGAGTCGGCGCGCAACTGCGTCAGGTAGCTGATCAGTGGCGTCGCGAAGAAGGCGCTGGGCTTGAGCTTTTCGACGATGATGTCGGTCGGCGCGGGCGCGATCTGCGGCATGATCTGATTGCCGTTGATGCCCTTGCGCACGGCGCCCTCCACCGTGCGCCGGTTCTTCCAGGCCCAGGCGCCGCGGTCCCAGCCGTCGTTGCGGATGCCGCTGGTGGTGTAGACGATCGGCAGCTTCTTCTCGCGCGCCGCCTCCAGCAGGCGGCCGATCACCGGCATCGCCACCCAGGCGTCATGGCCGCAGGAGTTGCGCCAGGTCTTGACCAACTCGGTGATCGGCTCGTCCTTGTCGCCGCAGAAGGCGTAGTTCATGTCGATCACCAGCAGCACCGGCCGTTCGCCGAGGCCGGCGCGCGTGCCGTGCCCGGACATGCCGAACACCTGCTTGTCGGTTTCGGAGAGATGCTGATCCCAAATGGCCATGGCCTTTGTCCCTTGCTGTGTCTGTCACGCGCCCCAGAACGGAGGCGTGACGATCCAAACGACGTCGGTCGGTTCGCCGGCGGGGTTTTCGAACCGGTGCGGACGCGTGCTGATAAATCGGAAGCTGTCGCCGGGACGAAGCACGTAGGGCTTCTCGTCGACCCATAATTTCAGGGTGCCGCGGACGACATAGCCGGCTTCTTCACCGGGGTGATTGTAGCTTTCGTCGCCCGACGAGCCGTGGGGCGCAAGCGACACCAGCATCAGTTCCAGCGCGCCGGGCTCGCTCGGTGACAGCAGTGTCTTGCTGACGCCGGTGGACGACAGTCGCAGTTGCCGCCGGCGCTCGCGGCGCACGATGAGGCCGGCTTCCGGGTCGGGTTCGTCGCTGTCGGAAACGAAGAAGGAGGAGATCGGAACGTTGAGGGCTTCGCTGATCTGGCGCAGGGACCGTAACGAGGGCGTCGCCAGGCCGCGTTCAATCAGGTTGATCATGCCTGTGGACAGGCGGGCCCGTTTGGCCAGGTCCCGGGTCGACTGGCCCTGCTCGATCCGGTGCGCCCGGAGCCGGCGGCCAAGCTCGAGATCGGGATTTTCCTTTTCAACTTCAACGGGCTGACTCAACGCGCCCCACCTCGCTCTGACCGTTTAAATGAGGTTAAACAGCCCGGCGCAAGAACTCAATACGATTTAATGGTGTGGTGGGCGGCAACCCACGCACAGCGCGCCCTGATCGCGGCTGCCGATCGAAACGGCGTTGAAGGGGAGGGGGCGCGTTCGCTCGCGCCGGCAAATTAAAAAAGCCACCCGCCCGACGCGGATGGCTTTGCCGCCCATGAGCCGCTGAAGGCTCAGCTCTTCGTCGTTGCCTTCTGCCCGTTGCTTCGCGAAGCGCTCTTGAGTTTCGCCTCGATGGCATTCGCGCAGTCATCCGATAGCTGATAGTCGACCTCGGTCTTGCCGATCTTCGGGATCGCCTTCTGCACGACCTCGTCGCGCTCGTAACCGCCGCTCGCCTTCACGAACTTGGCGAGCGCCGCCTTGTCCGCCAGCAGCCGGGTGGCGCAGAACGGCGCCAAGGCCTGGTCGACCTTGGCCTGCACGGCGTCACTCGTCTGCTGTTGGGCGGTGCCCGGGCTGATCCAGCCTAGAGCGCTGGCAAGGATGATCCACCACGCCACGCCGCCTGCGACGACGCCGACCCCGGCAATGGTGGCCTTTTGTTTGAGGACTTCTTTTTGTTGGTAGTCCATAGCGCGACCTCCCTCGGTCGCCGCCCTTGAGCAAAGTATATCCCAGTCGGCGGGGAAAGCCACTCGGCCGAAAGGCTGCCGGAACGCGGGTCTAGCCGTGCCGGGAACATCGCCAGAAGCGGTTGTCTCGAAGAGAACGGGTGGCGCCGGCAGGGACGACCGGTCGGCGCGTGGCGCGGTCAGGCGTCTCTCGCCTTTACAAAGTCGCGCCAGGCCAGGCGCGCGCCGACATAAGACTCCTGCGCGGCGCCGATGGCGTGCAGGTAGCTGCGCACGTCTTTCCATGAATCGAGCTCGCCGGGCGGCTCCTGCTTCACCTCTTTGAGGAAGGCCGAGATGAGCGGCTCGCTCGATCGATTGCGGGCCAGAAAAGTCCGAAAGGTTTGTTTGCAATTCTTGGCGCTTGCGCGCGCGGGCTTACGGAGAGTTTTTTTCATACCCGCACCATAGCGCGAGATTTGATCCGCTGCCTAGTCGCGCGCATGCAACCGCCGATTGGAAACATGCGCGCTGACCGCGCGATGGTATGCGACGCTGGTAAGTTGATATTGATCGCTTGGACGATCGATGGTGGTGCGATTGCACGCATGAGGTTGCGCGTTGTCCCATGCCTTGACGTCGATGCGGGCGCTGCAGCGGCACCACGCCCTCACGCATTGTGGTTATCGGCAACGATTCGGGCGCTCTCCTCGGCCACGCCAAATATCGCGCCCGCGGATGCCGTTGCCGTGCGTCGTTGCGCCGCGGAGCCTTCCAGGCCGATCGAGCGATCGGCCACGCTCGCCGCCCGGGGCCTGGAGTTCGAATATCTCAGCGTCGATCTCGGCGGCTTCGCCTGCACCGCCGGCAGCGACGACGTCGATTTCAAGGCCAACCGGGCCCCCTTGCACGCAGCGGCGGCAGTCCTTGCCCAAATGTTGCGCAAGTCGCATCGCTGTCCGTTCGTGACCGGGCGTTGCGATCCGGCTAACCTGATTGACGTCGACAAAAGGCGCTCCGGGGCGTGGGGGCGCAACGGTCCGGGGCACCGCGGTTGGACAATCTGCTCGCTCATCCATCGCGCAATCTGGTCCGGGTGACGGTTTTCCTGCTCGTGGTCTGCGCCGCCGCGAGCGCCGGCTACGTGGAGGCGGGATGGAGCATCCAGGACGCGGTCTACATGGTCACGCTGACGGTGTTCACCGTCGGCTATGGCGAAGTGCATGCGATCGACACGCCGTTCCTGCACGCGCTGACCATGGGCACCATGGTGCTCGGCTGCACCGGCATGATCTTCTTCACCGGCGCGCTGGTGCAGTTCTTCACCTTGCGTCCCTTGCAAGAAATCCTGGGTGACCGGCGCGTGCACACCGAAGTCGACAAGCTCGAAGGCCATGTCATCGTCTGCGGCTACGGCCGCATCGGCGTGGAACTCGCCAAGGCGCTGAAGGACGGCGGCGCGTCCTTCGTGGTGGTCGAGCAAAGCGACCAGCGCGTCGCGCAAGCGCGCACCGCCGGCTATCTCTGCCTGCAGGGCGACGCCACCAGCGAGACCGTGCTGGAGGAGGTTGGCGTGCGCCGGGCGCGGGCGCTGGCGAGCGTCCTGCCGAACGACGCCGCCAATGTCTTCATCACGCTCTCGGCGCGCAATCTCAATCCCGACATCGAGATCATCGCGCGCGGCGATGCGGTTTCCACTGAGCGCAAACTGTTGCATGCCGGCGCCAACAAGGTGGTGCTGCCGACGCATATCGGCGCCGAGCGCATCGCCGAGATTTTGCTGTTTCCGGAAACCTCGCGCTTCATCCGCGAGTCCGAGCGCATGCGCGAATTGGAGCGAAGCCTGCGCAATCTCGGGCTGGTCATGGAGGTGGTGGTGGTGCCGGAGAAGGGCGCCTTCACCAATCTGACCATCGAGGAGATCGAGGGCCGCTCGCACGGCGCCTTCTTCGTGGTGCAGCTCAACCGGCGCGACGGCGACGCCATCACCAGCCCGAACAAGAGCCTGCGCATCGAACCGGGCGACGGCGTGGTCGTGGTTGGCCGCAGCGGGCAGGCGATCAGCGCCTTGTTTGCCGCGCCGCCGGAAAAGGTGCGCGCCGGACGGCTGACGTTTTAGCGCCGGAAGAGGGTTGGTTCGCAGCTTGCTGCGAGAATAGCCACAGCTTGTCTGGCCTTATTCAGCTACCGCTTACCGTCTTCGCACATCTCGCTCGATCGGGCTGCGGCGGAAAACCCGCGTTCGACCTGGTTCTCAGAGGCCGAAATGCCCATCCACGCGCGGCGAACACGTGCCGGCGGCCCTCGTAAACCCTTGCGTTGGCGCGGATTCGTTGAGGTGGAACGGTTCGCGCTTGTTCCTCGCCGGCAGCATTTCAAGAAACTAAGCCCCAATTTGCGGGGAGTTTTTATTCATTTGCGGCGTGACCGCTTTATCCGGTCTTAGAAGCACGGTCGTCGAATACCGCCTCGGAAAATAAATCCGCTTTTCGAGGTCTGTTATGCGGCTCGTCGATCAGTACTTGCGATGCCTTGCCAGGCTGCGCGACTTCGGTCGCGCGCGCGACGGCAACGTCGCGGTGACCTTCGCGTTTGCCACCCTGCCGCTCATCGGCCTTGCCGGCGCGGCCATCGACTTCAGCCACGCCAGCGCGGTCAAGGCCGCCATGCAGGCCGCGCTCGATTCCACCGCGCTGATGATGTCGAAGAGCGCCGCCACGATGACGAAGGACGAACTGCAGACCGCCGCGCAGAAATATTTCGTCGCGCTGTTCAAGCGCTCCGATGCCGAAAACGTCGGCTTGAGCACGGCCTATTCGTCAGACGGCGGTTCGTCGCTCGTGGTCAGCGCCACGGCGTCGGTGCCGACCGACATCATGACCGTCTTCGGCGAGAATTCGATCGCATTGCGCGCCGACGCGACCGCGACATGGGGATCGTCCCGCCTGCGCGTCGCGCTCGTGCTCGATAACACCGGCTCGATGGCCAACGACAACAAGATGACGGCGCTGAAGTCGGCGACCGGCAGTCTGCTGTCGCAATTGCAGTCGGCCGCCGCCGCCAACGGCGACATCTATGTGTCGATCGTTCCCTTCGTGAAGGACGTCAACCTCGATCCGGTGAACTACAACGCCGCCTGGATCGATTGGACGAATTGGGACGCCAACAATGGCAGCTGTAGCTACTGGGGCTATTATAGCAAGAGCAGCTGCAACTATCACGGCGGCACCTGGACAGCGGCCAATCACAACACCTGGAACGGCTGCGTCGTTGACCGCGGCGGCAATAGTGGCCCGGACTCGGCGGATTACGACACCAATGTCGCTCAACCGACCACCAGCATTTCCGCCACGCTCTTTTCCGCCGAGCAATATTCGTCGTGCCCGCAGGCGGCCAAAGGCCTCAGCTACGATTGGACGGGAATGACCCAGTTGGTCAACAATATGAGCCCATCCGGTAACACCAACCAGGCGATCGGTCTGGCGCTCGGCTGGATGTCGCTGGCGGGCGGCGGTCCGTTCAGCGTGCCCGCGCAAGATCCGAACTACAGCTATAAGCAGGCGATCGTGATCTTGAGCGACGGCTTGAACACGCAGGACCGCTGGTACACCCACCAGTCGTCGATCGATGCGCGCCAGCAGATCACCTGCGACAACATCAAGGCGGCCGGCATCACGATCTATGCGGTTCAGGTCAACACGGCCGGCGATCCGACCTCGACCTTGTTGCAGAACTGCGCGAGCAGCTCGGACAAGTTTTTCCAGTTGAGCTCGGCCGATCAGATCATCACCACGTTTGGTATGATCGGCACGAATTTGACCAAGCTGTATCTCACCAAGTAGGGGGAACCAGCCTTCGATCTCGGCGAAAAATGTGCCGGCGTGGGGTTGGCGTTGCCGATCCGCGGAAAACCTGAAGCGCCCACGCGTCAACGGGCGGAGCGGCTCTGGAAGAAATCCCACAGCACGGCGGTGGCATCGAGTGCGTGGCTCGGCGGATCGAGCTTGAACATCCAGGAAATCAGCCGGCGCGGCTCGGTGGTCGAAACTTACCAGCGCCGAGGATGACCTCTTCGCGGGACTTTTATGTGGCCGTACTTGCCGGCAGTTCGTCACGTCACAGCCCGCCGGCCGATGCCTTGACGAAGTCGATGAAGGCCCGAAGCGGCGCGGGCACCAGGCGCCGTCCGGGATAGTAGAGGAACGGCCCCGAGAAGCTCTGCCACCACGGCTCCAGCACGGGCTCGAGAACGCCCTTTTCAAAATACGGGCGCAGCCAGTCCTCGAACAGGGCCACGATGCCGGTGCCGGCGACGGCCGCGTCGACAAGAAGATCGGTCGCTCCGCCGATGCGCACGAGCAGCGGCCCCGTCGGTTCGACGCGCACCACCTCGCCTTTGCGCTCGAACTCCCAGGACATTGTCGCCCCGCTCGCGAAGCGGCCTTGCAGGCAGGCATGGCCGAGCAGATCGCGCGGGTGCTCGGGCCGGCCTCGGCGGTCGAGATAGGCGGGCGCGGCGCCGATGGCGAAGCGCTGGACACGCGGGCCGATCGGCACCGCGATCATGTCCTGCTCCAATCGCTCGCCGTAGCGAATACCGGCGTCGCAACCGGCCGCGATCACATCGACGAAGCTCTCTTCGGCGATCACTTCCAACTGAATGTCGGGATAGGCGGCCAGAAACGGCGGCACGATCGCCGGCAGCACCAGCCGCGCGGCGCTGACCGGGACGTTGAGCTTGAGCGTGCCCGCCGGCCGGTCGCGAAAGTGGTTCACCACGTCGAGGGCGGCCTCGACTTCGGTCAACGCCGGGGTCAACCGCTCCAGCAACCGCTCGCCGGCCTCGGTCGGAACGACACTGCGGGTGGTGCGGTTGAGCAGCCGGACGCCGAGCTGGGCCTCCAGCCGGCGCACTGCCTCGCTCAAGCCGGACGCGCTTGCGCCGCTGATGCGGGCGCCTTCGCGAAAGCCCTTGGCGCGGGCCACAGCCACGAAGGCGTTCAGGTCGCCAAGATCGATGTTCATTGTTCGTAATACCGCACGGCTTGTACAGATTATGCAGCATTATCGCACGTGGCGGCAATGCCTATGCCCGCCTCGACTTCAAAGGAGATAGGCCATGACCCGTACCAATCAGACCAGCATCGACCCATCCGGCACCTTTACCCTCGGCGACCGCACCGTGAGGCGGCTCGGCTACGGAGCCATGCAGCTCGCCGGCCCCGGCGTGTTCGGCCCGCCCAAGGACCGCGGCGCGGCGCTCGCCGTGCTGCGCGAGGCGGTCGCGGCCGGCGTGAACCACATCGACACCAGCGACTTCTATGGCCCGCACGTCACCAACCAGATCATCCGCGAGGCGCTGCATCCCTATCCCGACGATCTCGTCATCGTCACCAAGATCAGCGCCCGCCGCGGCGAAGACGGATCTTGGATCCCGGCGCTGTCGCCGGCAGAGCTGACGCAAGCCGTGCACGACAATCTGCGTAACCTCGGCGTCGATGCGCTCGAAGTCGTCAACTTCCGCAGCATGTTCGACGTTCACGGACCGGCGGAAGGCTCGATCGAGGCGCCGCTCAGCGTTCTCGCCGACCTCCAGCGGCAAGGACTGATCCGCCACATCGGCCTCAGCAACGTCACGCCGACGCAGATCGCGGAAGGACGGAAGATTTGCGAAATCGTCTGCGTGCAGAACCAGTACAATCTGGCGCATCGCGACGACGACGCCCTGATCGACGACCTGGCACGTGACGGCATCCCCTACGTGCCGTTCTTTCCGCTCGGCGGCTTCACGCCGCTGCAGTCGTCGACGCTGTCCGATGTCGCCGCCCGTCTCAACGCCACGCCGATGCAGATCGCGCTCGCCTGGCTGCTGCAACGCGCGCCGAACATTCTGCTGATCCCGGGCACCTCGTCCGTGGCGCATCTGCGGGAGAACCTCGCCGCGGCCACGCTCGACTTGCCGGACGATGCGCTCGAGGCGCTGGATGGCATGGCGAGCGTTGCCGTCGCCTGACGATGGATGCAACCGGCGGAAAATTCGATTTTCGACTTTTGCCGCCGTGCACAGCGCGCTTGAGGTCGGTAGGATCGGGCCGTCGCACCCAAGGGCGCTTTGCATGCAGGACAGTGATGACAGCGTTGTTTCGGCTTGGCGTCTCAACGCCTTCGTCGCGGGCGTGCTGGTCCTCGGCGCGCTGACGCCAAGCCTCGGGCGCGTGCATGCCAACGCGCGCGAAGAGGTTGTCGCGATAAGCCGCGCCATGTGCCAGGAGATGCGCCGCCGTCATGTCATGCGGGCGGCGGCGCCCATCCCCTGCGCGCGTTTGCGGCTGGTCAGGTTCGGCTATCTCGGTTTCGACGGGAAGATGCATGACGACGGCGAGATCGTCGTCCTGGATGCCGTCGCCGACAGCGTGCTCGATATTTTCCGCAGCTTACGTGCCATGAAATTTCCGGTCGCCAAGGCCAGGCCGATGACCGCCTATGGCGGCGACGACAACGTCGCCATGGCCGACGACAACACCTCCGCGTTCAACGACCGCGCCATCGCCGGCGTCAACGCGCTCTCGATGCACGCTTACGGCCTGGCGATCGACATCAATCCCGTGCAGAACCCCACCGTGCGGCGCGCACGGACATTCCGCCCGCTCTCCGGCGCGCGCTACACAAACCGCCGGCACGTTCGCCCCGGCATGGCGGAACGCGCCGTCGATGTGTTCGCCGACAACGGCTTCGTGGTCTGGGGCGGCCGTTGGATCCACCCCGACTATCAGCACTTCCAGGTGGATCGCGGCATTGCCGGACGGCTGGTCGGATTGCCGCCTTCGCAAGCGCGCGCCGCGTTCAAGCGCTACATCGAACGCTACCGCCATTGCCGCCAAAGGTCCTCGCGCGCGCAATGCCGGCGCGTGGTCGGCAGCCGGCCTTAAGCGTCGAGGCGGAGGGCGCATCTCACCAATTGTCCGGACCCTCAAGTTCCCAGCACCGCGCGGCGACGCGGCGAATGAACCCCGCCGCGCGCGCCAGCGACCCACCCATGAGGCGGTTAACCGGCTGTTCATCGCCTCGCCAGCAAGGCCGACGCGGCCCGCGGCATTAAGCTCAATATCAACACAATGTTGACCGGTCGCATCTAGGATTCGAGGCTGACTTTGAGGGCAAGGATGCCCGCTGCGAGGCGAAAATGGTGAGGATTCAGGACCTTCCGCTCGACCTCGATACCTTCCGCGCCAGCCGCGTCAGCGACTACCAGCGCGGCGGCGAGCTGTTCGTTAACGCTGTGCGCATCGTCGGTTTCGACCGCGCCCAGCACGCGGTCGGCGCCCATATCTACAGCGCGCATGGCGTGGAGTGGATCATCCTTGAGCAGGCGGCGGCCGACGCAGGCTCTGTGTTCGAGTGCCTGTGGTTCCATAACCGCTGCGAGCGCGCCAAGACGCTGGCCGGCGCCGAGGAGCGCCTCTATCGCCACATCGCACGGACCGGTACGCGCAAGCTCAGCGCCTGAACCGGTTCGCCGCGGCGGCGCACGCCGCAATCCCGCCTGAAACTCCGTCGCTTTATGCCGCCGCTTTATCGGCGGCCGGCTCCTATTTACGGGCGCGATATGCGTCAGCCATCTTTCAGGCGCCGATTGCGCCGAAGCTCGTCCATGACCGGATAGCGATCCGGCAAAATCATGGAGCGTTCAACATGAAGCATTTGATCTATGCGGCCGTTGCGGCGTCGGTGCTCGGCCTCGCCGTCGGTGGCGCCGCCAACGCGTGCGAGCACGGCAATAGCGCGGCGTTGAAAAATCCGGCCGCCAACATGCACGCCGCCGCCGGCCAGCAGGGCTACGTGGTCGCGCAGTCGGACAGTAGCGACCAGGGCAGTTCGTCGGACGACCAGAAGAAGAAGGACGACGACAGCAAGTAACGCGCGCCGGCGCCGGCCCATTGGCCGGCGTGCGCCGCTTAAACAATATAGAATCCCCGGGCTGCCGTGGCCCGGGGATTTTTTGTCGCCGTCGGTCGGTATGTTGCGCGCCGCGCCCCGAATCTGAAAGTCTTGCGCGGCCATTTCGGCTTTCGGTATCCGGCTCATGGACCCAACCGACCGCGACCTGATGCGGCGCTGCATCGCCCAGTCGACGGCGGCGACGCGGCACGGCGATCTGCCGATCGGCTGCCTGATCGCGCGCGGCGCCGACGTCGTCGCCGAAGCCGGCAACAGCGTGCGTCAGGACGGCGATCTCACCGGCCATGCCGAGCTCAACGCCATCAAAGCGGCGCGCGCGGCGCTTTCGCGCAACGCGCTTCCCGACTGCACGCTCTATACGACGGTCGAGCCGTGCCCGATGTGCGCCTTCGCCATCCGCGAGGCGCAACTCGGCCGCGTCGTGTTCGCGCTCGGCTCGCCGATCATGGGCGGGCTTTCCAAATGGAACGTGCTGCGCGACCCCGGCCTCGCCGATGACTTGCCCGAGGTGTTCGGCCCGGTACCGGAGGTGGTGGCGGGGCTGCTGGCGTCCGAAGCGGCGCAAGCCTGGCGCCAATGGCATCCGCTGGTGTGGGCGGCGATCGAGCACCGCGGCTGCTTTGCGGTTGCCGAGAGCGACGCCGGCACGCTCCTGCCGGCGCCGCCGGTGAAGCACCCGCTGCTGCGCTCGCTGATGCATTTGCGAGACATGCTGTGAGGGAGGCGGTGGCGCGACGGCGTGAGATCGAAAACCGTCGTCATTCCAGGTTTGCGAGTCTAAGCGAGCGAGCCCGTAACCCGGAGATGCAAGTTGCCGCGACCCTATTCGGCTTGGGGCGCCTCTAAAACCACCGGCGTATAGACGTTATTTGCCGCGTCATACACGGAAATCTAAATCGCCGGGAAACGCTGCTTCAGCTTTTCGCCTTCGGCGGCGGCATCCTTCGCGCTTTCGTAGCGTGCCTTGAGTTTCCCGTCGATCGTCAGGACGTAGCCATCGGTCGGCATTCTATTTGCCGGCATATTTACCGGCATGTTTGCCGGCCTCTTTGCATTTTCACTCATGGGCTGTTCCTTTTTTCATGCGCGCCGTCGGCGGCCTTATTGAAGGCCGCATCCGCGCCGGAGCGCTGTGAGATATTGCGCGGCTCGCCGCGACCCTCAGGGAGCCGCGCAATATCACACGTCTGCCGCGGTAACGTCGTAAGAGCCCCGGCGTCCTCGCGCGTAGACCTTGGCAGCGATGGCGTAAATGCGGTCGCGGTTGCTGTCGAATGCTTGCAGGACGTTGACTTCCTCAAACTGCAGACCAGGCTGAAGTTTTTCGAGCGCTCCCTCCGACATGAAGAATGAGCTCTCCATCGAGCGGTCATAGCCCCAAAAGCGAACGACGCCCCGTGTCGCATCGTAGCTGCGACTGCGGTTGGGGAAATTGATTGCCATGGAGCCGACCTTTCTACCCGATAGCGATTAGTTCATCGCGACTTTGTTCGCAATCGCTGTGTGCTTCTCCGCTGATGCTTCGTGATCCAGTGCCGCCGTGAGTTGGAGCGGATCGATCGTCAGCATTTCGGTCGAGGTAGGCGAGAACCGCGCCGGCACCGACAGCGTCGATCATGGCTTGCGCGAGCGTAATGGCGTTTTGGGTATCGACGAATGGGAAGTCCTTCGACAGGGTCGAAGCCAGCAGGTGAACCTTTCGCCCTGCTTGCGAGCGGGGACAAGGCAGCGCTAATTGTCCTTAAGTTGGCGTGAGCGCCGGCGGCGCCTGCGTCGCACGTGAATTACAATGCGCCTTTGTTCGCGAATAGTCGAGCGTTTCGTCATCACGGCAAAGGGACGAGCGCCCCCCGGGACGATGAGCGGGACCGGATAAACGCCCAAGACGGCGGGTTCTTTCGTTTAAACGCCGAAAGGACGTGGAAGAGCGCCACTACCAGGGCCAGCGCCGCCAAACCCGTCGGCCCCAAAATCGCCGGCACAAACCGCTGTGTCATGACCGTTTTACCCTTGCACAGATAAGCCGCGGTAAACGACGAGGCCGCCGTGGGCGGCCCCGCCTGGTGAATCGAGGTCAGATCTGGCGACCCTTCATCACGGCGTCGACGTCGTGCTGCGCCTGAGTCTTGTCGAGGCTGTACTTGGCCACCACCTGGGTGACGAGGTCGTCGCGGTTCTTGAGCGCGCCGAGCTCCTGCTGCGAGAACTTGCTCCACTTGGCGCCGATGTCCTTGAGAAGGATCTGCTTGGTCTCGGCGGTGTTGCCGGTGTTGGCTGCGCCGGAATTCGGGGTTGCGGTGTTCATAGGGATATCTCCAAAAACTTGATGAAACATCATTTGAATGTGCATCATTCAAATCGCACTCCGTATATGGCGACGAATGATGGCCCCCACAGGGGTCGCGCACCTGCTTTTAAAAATAAAGAGTGGGTTTGAAGCTGGGAGCTACCGCAATAAGCCGTAATCGTCGCCATATGGAAGAAATACGACCAAACAAAACGACGTTTCCGGAGGAAACCTTCCATGTTTACGGCAGAACAGTTTCGCACGAAAGCGGCGGAATACGCCGAATTGCTCAAGCATACCAACAGTCCAAGCGAACTCCGCGATCTCAACCGGTTGAAGGAGAGCTTTACCGTGTTGGCCAAGAATGAAGACTGGCTGGCGGATAACTTCGAAAGGATTGTCAATTCGAAGGACGTCTATCCGCAGGCCGAGGCTCCAGCAGCGCCCGTCGTCAAGCAAAGGACGGTTGCCGAGATCGAAGAGCATGTCTTGCGGTGCCTGGGCGCGGCCGTCATCATGCAATGGAACACGATCCCGACCAAGCTTCAGCGCGAGCTGTTCGATACGGCAGGGTCGTTGGGCGATGTGCTGCAAACGGTTGCGTTGCGTGGCCAGATTGCCCGCTTTTTGCACCAGCATAAGGGCGAAGTGGGCCTCAACGGCGATGCTTCCATGCCTAACGTGGCAAACGGTTAGTTTGCTGACTTACAAGACGCTATCGAGCGGATCGTCGATTGCCATTGCTTATTTGGGCGGGCGTCCCCATATTGACTTGAAGGTTGTCGTTGATCGAGATGTGTCGAAATCTTGTCAGCTTGCTTGAAGCTGCTGACCGACGTCAATGACAGCGCTGAATGCCATCGGCAGGCGCGCTTATTTTCAGCATAAAATCGAAATGTGTTCGCGGCCGTCATCCGACGACCGCGGTCGTCGGTGAGTGCGATCGCCGGAGCCCAAGTCGGCACCGGCGAAGCGGCGAGCCTGCCTCATCGGCATAATAGCAGGAGACTTAATCAATGTTGAAAACCTTTACTTTAACCGTCGCGATCGGCGCCATGGTCGCGCTCTTCGGCGTCACCGCCAACGCGGCGCCGATCTCGCCGAGCAAGCAGATCACCAGCGAAAGCAATGTCCTCCTGGTCCGCGACGGATGCGGTCGCGGCACGCGTTTCAGCCACGGTCGAAACCGCTGCGTGGAGCAATTCGAGTCACGGCGGCGGATGCGTCGCGACGACTGCCGTCGCGGCCAGCACTTCAGTCACAGACTGGAGCGGTGCGTGTGGGATCGTAGCGAGATGCGGCACCACCGCAATGATGCGGACGCGGCTGGCATAATCGGCGCCATTCTCGGTGGCCAGCGCCACGGGCGCCATCAACAGCCGGGCGCCGACGGCCAGGACGATTAGTCGCGCGTCGAACGCGAGCCGCGTGGCGCCTCGCGGCGACCGGGCGTCATCGCCAGAGACGTCACCGCTAAATATCAGTGTGGGGCTGGACGCGCGCGGCGCGCCCAGCCCCTTCTGCTATCGCGGCGGCCTCGTCGCGAGGATGTCTTTCGGCGTGCAGCCGAGAGCCGACCCGTGCATGACGGCGGAATGGCTACGCCGGGCCGCCCTGGATCCCCGCCGTCGCGGGGGCGAACGATCGTAGTACGTGCCTGTGGATTCCCGGTTCACCCGCCGTCGCTAAAGCTTTGGCGGGCGCCCCGGAATGACGAGCGCTATTTCGCCTTGACCACCTTCTGCCGCTGCTCGCCCAGCCCCGCGATCCCCAGCGTCACCACGTCGCCGGCTTTGAGGAACTGCGGCGTCGGCTTCATGCCGAGCGCGACGCCCGGCGGCGTGCCGGTGATGATGATGTCGCCCGGCTCCAGCACCATGAACTGCGAACAGTACCACACCAGATGCTCGCAGCCGAAGATCATGGTCTTGGTGTTGCCGGTCTGCCGCCGCTCGCCGTTGACGTCGAGCCACATGTCGAGGTTCTGCGGGTCCTTGATCTCGTCCTTGGTGACGAACCACGGCCCGATCGGCCCGAAGCTCTCGCAGCCCTTGCCCTTGTCCCACTGGCCGCCCGAGCGGTCGATCTGGAACGCGCGCTCCGACACATCGTTGGACAGGAAATAGCCGGCGATGGCCGCGCGCGTGTTCTCCTTGGTCAGATAGCGCGCGCGCTTGCCGATGACGATGCCGAGCTCGACCTCGTAGTCGAGCTTGGTCGACTCGCGCGGTGTGACGGTGTCGTCGTTCGGCCCGCAGATGCAGGTCGAGGTCTTGGTGAAGATGATCGGCTCCTTCGGGATCGGCATGCCGGCTTCCGCCGCGTGGTCGGAATAGTTCAGCCCGATGGCGATGAAGTTCTGCACGCTGCCGATGCAGGGGCCGAGGCGCGGCTTGCCGGCGACCGGCTTCATGCGCTTCAGATTGGCCTTCTTGATCTTCTGCAGGCCGCCACCGGCGAGCATGGCGCCGTCGATGTCTTTGACCAGGCGGGAGAGGTCGCGGATCTTGCCGTCGTCGGCGATGATGCCGGGCTTCTCGCGGCCGGGCGCGCCGTAGCGGACGAGCTTCATCTCTTCAGTCTCCTTGGGGCTCTCTCTCCCGCCGCCGCTGGCGGGGGAGGGGCCGGCGTCGGCCGGCCGGGTGGGGGCATCGGCAATCCCGGCGAAGCAGCGCCTTGGGACGCGCGCTTCTCGAAATCGGGGCGGATATTGCGCTGGCCGAGGCCCCGGGGGCAACCCGGTTCCCGGTCGATTCTTGCGTGGGACGATGGCCTGGCGGGGCGCCGGGGCTCAGTGCGAGGGCCGGCGCCGTAGCAGCGCGAGCACGAAAAAGTAGACGGCGAGCGCGCCTGCAATCAGCAGCATCCAATTCTGGCCGTCGAGGCCGAAGACCCGGCAACTTCCGACCAGCCAGTGCAGCATCGTCGCGATCCCCGGGCCGCGCCGCGTCGGCGCGCCGACGAGCACTTTAGGCCCGATCGCTGGCCGCCACTGATAAATTGCCCGGGCGTGCGGGTAAAATGCGGATAAAGGCCTTGATTGCCGCCGCTGGCCGACCGCGCGCCCGCGCTATGGTTAGCGATTGCTAACACGGATGTTCGGCTTTCGAATTTCACTTTTACGATCGCATAAAGTCCGTGCGCTATGGTGGCCTCCTGCCGCTCAAGCGGCGCCGCCACGATCGAAGCAATATCCAGGAGCAAGCGCGGCTGCCGTCATCCGAGTGGAGTGATGGTCATGGAAGAAAGACGCAAAGTAACCCGCCACCGCACGCTGAAGGCCGGCATCATCGGCTTCAACCGCGCCGGCGGAATCGACTGCCGGGTCCGCAACCTCTCCCCCGCCGGCGCATGCCTCGATGTGGCCAGCCAGATCGGCATCCCCGACGACTTCCTGCTGGTGATAGAAAGCGATCACTTCCGCCAGCCCTGTCATGTCATCTGGCGCAGCGGCAATCGGCTGGGCGTGGTGTTCCGTCCCGACGGGCACGAGGCCCACGAACCTCAGGCCTAAAACGCACCGTTGAAGGTGCCGCCGTCGATCAGCAGATTCTGCCCGGTGATATAGCCCGCGTGCGTCGAGCAAAGGAAAGCGCAGGCGGCGCCGAATTCCGGCGGCTCGCCGAAGCGCTTGGCCGGAATCATGGCCTTGCGTGTGGCGGTGACGTCGGAAACGCTTTTGCCCTGCTTCTCGGCGGTGGTGGTGAGCGTGCCGCGCAGGCGATCGGTGTCGAAGGCGCCCGGCAGGATGTTGTTGATGGTGACGTTGTTGCCCGCGACCGAGCGCGCGACGCCGGCGAGAAAGGCGGTCAGCCCGGCGCGCGCCCCCGACGACAGGTCGAGGCCGGCCAGCGGCATCTTCACCGAGCCGGAGGTGATGTTGACGATGCGGCCGAACTTCTTCTCGCACATCGGGTCGATCACCTTCTGAATGAGCTCGATGCCGACGATCATGTTGGCGACGACGCCGTCGATCATCTGCTGCCGCGTCAGCTCGCGGAAGTCGCGCATCGGCGGTCCGGCATTGTTGTTGATCAGGATGTCGGGTTGCGGGCAGGCGGCGAGCAGCATCTTCTGGCCCTCGGGCGTCGCGATGTCGGCGGCAACCGGCGTAATCTTGGCGCCGGTCGCCTTGGCGATTTCGGCGGCGGCGGCTTCCAGCGTGCCGCCATTGCGGCCGTTCATCACGACCTCGCAGCCGGCTTCGGCGAGCGCCTGCGCGCAGGCGCGGCCGAGCCCGCGGCTCGAGGCGCAGACGATGGCCCTGCGGCCGGCAATTCCGAGATCCATGGGGTCCTCTTGGGCGAGAATGACGTAACGGCCGGGAGTGTTAGAGGCCGCAGCCGAGGCGTCAACCCTGGCGTCGCCGCATCGAAGCGCGTTTTGAAGCGCGCGTGTCGAAGCACGCCGCTTAATCGCGGTCGTTTTTGCCTCGTCGGCGGCAGCCCGTCGGCGCTCGCCGCACAAAACGCTACGACCTGCCCGCAGACGTCGCAAGTCGCCCGCACGATGGGCCGGCACATGGTTTGATCCGCAACAAAGGGACGGAATCCTAGCGCGTCACATTACAATGGTGCGTACTGTCTTGCGGCTGTAGCAAAAAGGGGGGAGGATTTATGGTTGTTGGCCCCGGGGGTTGGGGAATGCCGCTTTGCCGATTTTGTGCATCCTTTCTTCGCGCATCTTGTCAGCAGCGGAAAATACTTCGCACCGCAAAATAAAAGACCGTCCACCTGGCATCCAACGACAATAACCGTCAACGCGGAGGAACGTTAGATGAGACACCATCGATTATTCTCGACCTGCGCATTCGCCATCGTCGCGGCTGCCTTGTATGCGCCGCAGGCGGCGGAAGCAGCCTGCACGGCAACCGGCTTCATACGCGACTCTATCGACCTGACGGCGGCGATGATCAATCCGTCGGGCGTTGTTAGCGGTGACGTCGATGCGACCGGCTGCAATATCGGCATCTACTATTCCGGCGGCCATGGCAGAGTGAACCAGGCCAATGTGCACGGCGCGAACTATTTCGGCATCGTCAACAACGGCGGCGACGTCGATGTGCTGAATTCGACCGTGTCGGAAATCGGAGAGACGCCGTTCAACGGTTCTCAACACGGCGTTGGCATCGACTTCGAGGGCGCCGCGAGGGGCGATATCAAAGGCAACTTCGTGTCGGATTATCAGAAGAATGGAATCGTCGTTAAGGGCCCGTCCGCCACAGCCGACATCCAACAGAACTACGTGGTCGGCTTGGGCGCGGTAAACTTCATCGCGCAAAACGGCATCGAGGCTGGACTTGGCGCGCGTGCCAGAATCCGGCTGAACTTCGTGAGCGGGTTCTCCTATACCGGCGCCAATCAGGCGTCGAGCAGCGGTATCATCCTGTTCGGCGGCGCCTACTATGGTGGCGCCCTGCAGGCAAATACAGAGATCAGCAACAATGTGGTCTTGAACAGCGACATCGGCATCGCGCTCGCCAACTACGACGCCGGCGGCGCGATCCCGGCGGCGGCGACCCGCAACTTCGTCGCCAACAACAGGCTGGTGAACAACGCGATCACCAACACCACCGGCAATGGACCGACCCAAGGCTATCAGGCGGGCGTCTTGGATACCGGCAACGGCGACGTGATCAGGAATAACGATATCTGCGGGCTCGGCTATACGCCGCCGGGAACCGCGGCGGTGGCTATATTCGACATCGATGATTCTTTCACCAGCAATCCGAGCATCGTCCACAATACGACCTGCGCCGGCCCGCGTAGGCACCACGACTGGGACCATGGCCATGGCCATGGGCATCCCCATTTCCATCGCGACCACCACTAGCCGGATCGGCGATTTTTTCGGCTGACATCGATCGAGCGGACGAAAAGCCCCGGGGCTAAATCCCCGGGGTTTTTTTGTGGTCGGGCAGGAACGGCTCGGGGCGCGGTTCCCGGTCGGGGCCCGCATCGTCTTGGCGGGAGCTATTGTCGCCTTGCTGTCGCACAGCGTTGCTACCTCCATAGCCGTGCAAGCAATTGATTCGCGGGGGCAACATGCTGCGCGATCCTGACCGTCAGGTGATGGAAAAGGCCTATGCCCGCTGGGCGCCGGTCTATGACGCGCTGTGCGGGCCGATCTTCCTCAACGGCCGCCGTGCCGCCGCGCAAGCCGCCCGCGATGTCGGCGGTCGCATTCTCGAGATCGGCGTCGGCACCGGGCTCTCCTTCGACGACTACGACGCTTCCACCGAGATCACCGGCATCGACATTTCCGATCCGATGATCGCGCGCGCCCGCGAGCGCGCGGCGAGCGGCCGCTATCCTTTCGTCAAGGGGCTGGCGGTGATGGACGCCCACGCGCTCAAGTTCGAGGACGCAAGCTTCGACTGCGTGGTCGGCCAGTTCGTCATTACCCTGGTCGAGGATCCCGAACAGGTGCTGTCCGAGTGCGCGCGGGTGGTGCGGCCGGGCGGGCAGATCATCCTGGTCAACCATCTTTATTCGGAGCGCGGCTGGGCCGCCGCGGTCGAGCGGCTGCTGGCGCAGAAGGCGAGGCGGCTGGGGCTGCGGCCTGAATTCCCCTTCCAGCGGCTCGCCGCCTGGGCGCAAAGCCATGGCGGCGCCGAACTGATCGAGCGGCGCAAGGTCAAGCCGTTCGGCGTCTACACCTTGGTGCGTTTCCGCCGGGCGTTAACCCAATCGGTGGCGGCCTGAAAGGTCAGCGCCGCTGTCATAAATCTGCAATGCGCGCATGCTAAATGCCTTTCCACATGAAGATGAGCCTGAGAGCAATCGCCTCGTGACGGACGTCGCCACGAAACGATTTCGTACGCTTTTCATCTCCGACGTGCATCTTGGCACGCGCGGCTGCCAGGCCGACAAGCTGCTCGACTTCCTCCGCCACTACGACGCCGACACCATCTATCTCGTCGGCGACATCGTTGATGGCTGGGCGCTGCGCTCATCCTGGTATTGGCCGCAGACGCACAACGACGTGGTGCAGAAGCTGCTGCGCAAGGCACGCAAAGGCGCCCGCCTGATCTACATCCCCGGCAATCACGACGAATTCCTGCGCGGCTATTACGGCACCCATTTCGGCGGCATCGAAGTGGTCGAGCACACGGTCCATGAATCCGCCGACGGCCGCCGCTATCTGGTCGTGCACGGCGACATCTTCGATCTCGTCGTGACGCAGGCGCGCTGGCTGGCGCTGCTCGGCGACAAGGCCTACGACTTCGCGCTCACCGCCAACCGGCTGTTCAACGGCTTACGCCGCATCTTCGGCGCGCCGTACTGGTCCCTGTCGAAATGGGCCAAGCTCAAGGTGAAGAACGCAGTCAATTACATCGGCGCCTTCGAGAAGGCGCTGGCGACCGAAGCCAAACATCACCATGCCGACGGCGTTATCTGCGGCCACATCCATACACCGGCGCTGCACGACGATTTCGGCCTGCGTTACGTCAACTGCGGCGACTGGGTGGAAAGCTGCACCGCGGCCGCCGAGCGCGAGGACGGCACCTTCGAGATCATCACCTGGACAGAAGCGATGCGCGAGGGCGCACCGTCCGCGGAGGACGAAGAGGCCGAGGGCATGACGCAGGCGGCGGCATGACGTCGACTGCGCACGAGCCTCATCCCGAGGAGCCGCGCGTCAGCGTAGCGTCCGGAAGGATAGCCGGATGTCCGGGGCCTCATGGTTCGAGACGCGCCGCTGGCGCGGCGCTCCTCACCATGGGGAGAAGTGCCGCATGAAAATCGTCGTCGCCACCGACGCCTGGCACCCGCAGGTCAACGGCGTGGTGCGCACGCTCGGCCAGGTCGCCAGGCACGCGCCGGCGTTCGGCGCCGAGATCGAATTCATCGCACCCGGCGAGTTCTGGAGCCTGCCGTTGCCGAACTACCCGGAAATCCGGCTCGCCCTTGTCGGATCCGGTGCCATCGAGCGGCGGCTGGAATGCGTGCGGCCGGACGCCATCCACGTCGCGACCGAAGGTCCGCTCGGACACGCCATGCGCCGGCTCTGCATCAAGCGCGGCCTGCCGTTCACCACCAGCTTCCACACCCGCTTTCCCGACTACCTGGCCGAACGCCTGCCGATGCCGCAGCGCTGGACCTCGGAGTTGACCTGGTCCTTCCTGCGCCGCTTCCATGGCGCCGGCTCGGCGGTGCTGGCGGCGACGCCGTCGCTGCGCACCGAGCTCATTGGCCGCGGCTTCAATAACGTCAAGCTGTGGCCGCGCGGCGTCGATGCCGAGCTCTTTCGGCCGCGCGATCGCCGCCTGCTCGATCTGCCGCGACCGATCTTCCTCACGGTGGGGCGGTTGGCGGTCGAGAAGAATCTGGACGCCTTTCTTTCGCTCGACCTGCCGGGAACGAAGGTGGTGGTCGGCGACGGGCCGGCGCGTGCCGCGCTCATGCGGGCTTATCCCGACGCGGTGTTCCTCGGCGCCCGTCACGCCGAGGGCCTCGCGGAAATCTATGCCTCGGCCGACGTGTTCGTGTTTCCGAGCCGCACCGACACTTTCGGCCTCGTGCTGTTGGAAGCGCTGGCGAGCGGCGTGCCGGTCGCGGCCTTTCCGGCGCCGGCGCCGCGCGACGTGATCGGCCCGGCGCCGGTCGGCGTGCTCGACGAGGACCTGCGCCGCGCCTGTCTCGACGCGCTCGACGTGTCGCGCGCGGCCTGCCGCGACTTCGCCCTGCACTTGACCTGGGAACAAAGTGCCCGGCTGTTCGTCGAGCATGTCGCCGAGGTGGCCAAGGGCGCCAATATCGCCGAGGCGGCGGCGGTCGCGGCGTAAGCGCCTCCGGCGTCATCATCCGTCCCCGCCTTCGCGAGGATAAACTCCAGCGGATGATCCAGTAATCCCTGTCTTCACGTGAAATCGAAGTGCTGCGGTGTACTGCATTCCCCGCCTTCGCGGGAATGACGGCAAGGCAATTTGCCGATGATGACAGCCGCACCGGCCAGCGCTACCTTGCCGCGCCATGAATATCGCAGACACCGTCACCCTTCCGACCGCCGCCGACGTTGCCACCGCCGCCAAACGCCTGCAGGGCGTCGCGGTGCGCACGCCGTTGATCAACGCGCCCGTGCTCGACGATCGTCTCTCCGCGCGCGTCTTCCTCAAGGCCGAGACGCTGCAACGCACCGGCTCGTTCAAATTCCGCGGCGCCTACAACAAGATATCCACCATTCCGGAAGAACGCCGCGCCGGCGGCGTGGTCGCCTATTCCTCCGGCAATCATGCGCAAGGGGTGGCCTCGGCGGCGCGGCTCTGCGGCATGCGCGCGACCATCGTGATGCCGTCCGATGCCCCGCGCGCCAAGCGCGAGCGCACCTTGGCGCTTGGCGCCGAGGTCGTGCCCTATGACCGCGACACCGAGGACCGCGCCGCCATCGGCGAGCGCATCGCGCGGGAACGCGGCGCCACGCTGGTGCCGCCCTACGACGATCCGCTCATCATCGCCGGGCAGGGCACCATCGGCCTGGAGATCGTCGAAGACCTCGCGGCGCTTGGCCTCAAGCCCGACATCGTGGTGATCGGCGCCTCCGGCGGCGGGCTTGCCGCCGGCATCGCGCTGGCGGTGAAGGCGGCGGTGCCTGATGCCGCCCTCTACGCCATCGAGCCGGAAGGCTTCGACGACACGCTGCGCTCCTTCAAGAGCGGAAGGCACGAGTTCAATACGCGCATGAGCGGCACCATCTGCGATGCGTTGATGAGCGGGACGCCGGGCGATCTGACCTTTCCGATCACCCAGGCGCTGATCGGCCAGGGCTTCACGGTCAGCGACGAGGAGGTCGGCCGCGCGGTGCGCTACGCGTTCGAGGAACTGAAGCTGGTGGTGGAGCCGGGCGGGGCCGTGGGGCTTGCCGCGCTGCTCGCCGGCAAGCTGGATGTTTCCGGCAAAGTCGTCGCCGGCGTGCTCTCCGGCGGCAATATCGACGCGGCGCTGTTTGCGAAGTTGATCGGCGGTTGAGCCTCACCGCACACCATTCGTCCCCGCCTGTGCGGGGCATGACAGGTTCAGCTGAACAACGCGATCCGCTCGTCCTCGCTCAACGCCATGATGGTGGCGAACGCCTCGGCCGGCGCCATCGCAGGCGCCGCTCTTTCCACCCGCGTCACCGGAACAGCCTGCGTGGTGACCGGCACGCTCGCCGGCACATTGACCGGCTCGGCCTCGGATCGCGCTGCGATCTGGCGCAATAGCGTGACGGACGCACCCGCATCGTTGGCGGGAGGTTCCGGTACGACCGCTTCCGGCTTAGGCGCCTCTTCGTCCGGCTCGATCAGGTCGGCCAGCCGGCTTTCCAGGAGATCGAGCAGCGCGCCGAGCCGCGCCACCTTGGCGACGAGGGGGCTTGTGTCGATGGCCGCGCGGCCTGCGCGCAGTTCGGCGAGCAACGCCGGCAATTGCGCGCCGACCGCACCGGCCGCCGGCTTCGGCGTCTTCTGCGCCCGGATCAGCACCTCGATATGCTCGAGCGCGCCGAGCAGGATCTTGGTGTCGGCGGCGCGGGTGCGCCGGGCGTGCTCGGCGAGGAATGCACGGCCGCGCGCGCTCTCGGAGAGCGCGCCGATCAGCGCCTGATATTCGGCCTCGTCCGGCGTTTCTGGCGGCGGCGGAAACGCCAGTGCGGTGCTGTGGTTCGGCATGGGCAACCCGTTGCCGGCAGTTTATCAATCGGGCGGCCTGATTCGCTTGAAAAAGACCGGGAAATGTCCTCCACCCAACCGCTCCGGTTCGGCTTTGCCGCCCGCCTGGCGCTGTTTTATGCCGCGCTGTTCGTGCTCAGCGGCGTGCAATTGCCGTTCCTGCCGGTCTGGCTCAAGGCCAAGGGGCTGGACGCCGAGCTGATCGGCGCGGCGTTGGCGCTGCCCATGCTGGTGCGCGTTCTGGCGATCACGCTCGCGACCCGCGTTGCCGACCGGCACGACGCGCTGCGCGGCGCCTTGATGCTGGCGGCCTTCGGCAGCCTCGTCGGCTACGTGCTGGTGGGGTTCGCCTCGGGCGCCGGCGCGGTGCTCGCGACCTATGCGCTTGCTTCCTTCGCCTTCACCCCGGTGACGCCGCTTGCCGACACCTACGCGCTCAGGGGCCTTGCCGCCCATGGGCGCGCCTATGGGCCGGTGCGGCTGTGGGGCTCGGCCGCCTTCATCGTCGGCAGCTTCGTCGCCGGCTATGCCAGCGACGCGATCCCCGCGCGCGATCTGATCTGGCTGGTGGTGGCGGCAAGCGCTGGCCTTGCGCTGGCCGGCCTTGTGCTGTCGCCCTTGCCGCGCGCGCCGAGCGCGGCACCGGCAACGCCGGCGGTGCAAGGTCATCTGCTGCGCGATCCCGCCTTCGTCGCGGCGGTGGCGGCGGCCGCGCTGATCCAGGCAAGCCACGCGGTCTATTACGGCTTCTCCGTGCTGCAATGGCGCGCGATGGGCCTCGGCGGCACCACCATCGCCGGCTTATGGGCCCTGGGTGTGATCGCCGAGATCGTGTTGTTCGCGCTGCAGGGCCGATTGCCGCGGTTCTTTCAGCCGGCGGTGCTGCTGATGCTCGGCGCCTGCGGCGGCGCGCTGCGCTGGAGCGCCATGGCGCTCGATCCGCCGTTCGCGCTGTTGCCGTTTCTGCAGTTGCTGCACGCGCTGTCGTTCGGCGCCACCCATCTCGGCGCCATCGGCTTCATCGCCCGCCGCGCGCCGGCCGGGCAGGGCGCCACCGCGCAAGGCTACCTCGCCATTGCGCTCGGGCTCGCCATGGCCGCGTCGATGGGATTGGCGGGTTCGCTTTACGGTGCCTTCGGCAGCGCCGCTTACGCCGCGATGGCGCTAGCGGCGGTCGTTGGCGGCGGCTGCGCGCTGATAGCGCGACGAGCGCGCCAGGAAGCGGTGATGCCGTGAGCGGTGCGAACGGTGGACCTGCCGGTGCGCCGTCTGCGTCGAGCAGCTCGGCACGATCGAATAGAGATCGCGCCCCTGCATGTAGATCATGCGCCGCGACAGGCCGCCGTGCCGTTTGATCCAGTGCCGCACGCGCGCGGGATAGACCCGCCACAGTTCGCGGGTGCCGAGCGTGCTGGTGACCGGCTGGCCGTTGCTGCCCGGCATCCAGGCGGCATGAAAGCCGAGCCGCGCGCGTGATGTGGCGCACATGCGGTCGTGTGGGATCATGCCGAGAATCAAGGTGCAGGCCGACAGGCAATTGCCGTCGATCACCACCTTCTCGCCGGACTGACGCACCATGGCGAGCTTCTGCAGATAGCGGCCGATCTGACCGCCGCGGTCCTCGGAGATGCGCATGGTGGCCGATGCCGCCGTCGCCCACGAGACCAAGATGATTGCCGCAAGCAGCAGTCCCCGCGTCCGCATGATACTTCCCCGCTATCGTTACCCCGACGACGCTTGGCTATTTTGACCTAAGTTTAGGCCAAGCGCAGGCCGGACGGGAAGACTTGGTTAACCAATTGGCGGGCACATTGCGTGAACAAACGCGGGTATTTCACACCGACTTTGTATCAGTGCAGGCGCGAGTGCGGTTCCGGCGCGATATTGTCGGCGGCTTCGAGGCACTGGTCGGCCAGCCGGGTGAGTTCCACGGCCATTTCCTCATTCCAGCTTTCGCGCGCGATCTGCCGGCACAGCCGGGCATGGGCGCGCAAACGCTCGGCGATCTTGGATGCCGGCGCAGCGGGGGTGGAACTGGGACGAGCGTGCATGACGCTTTCATGAACGCGATCGCACCCCGCCGCATTGAGAGAAATCAACTATCGGACGATGGTACCGGCGCTCAGCCCCACAAGGCCGGCGAGGGCGGAAGCACCAGGCTGTCCCGGTAGACCAGGCCGTCCGGGCGGTCGTTGGCCAGCAGCAGCGGGCCGTCGAGATCGACGTAACGCGCTTTCTGCGCCAGCAGCACCGCCGGCGCCATGGCGAGCGACGTTGCCACCATGCACCCGACCATGATCTCAAAGCCGGCCTGCTTGGCATCCGCCGCCATGGCCAGCGCCTCGGTGAGGCCGCCCGCCTTGTCGAGCTTGATATTGACCGCATCGTATTTGCCGGTGAGCCCCGACAGGGAAGCGCGGTCATGCGCGCTCTCGTCGGCGCAGACCGGGATCGGCCGCGTGATCTTGGCGAGCATGGTGTCGTTGCCGGCCCGCAGCGGCTGTTCCACCAGCACCACGCCGGCCTCGGCGCAGGCGGCGAGATTGGCTTCCAGGCAGCTCTCGTCCCAGCCTTCATTGGCATCGACGATCAGCGTCGCCTTTGGGGCTGCGGCCCGCACCGCCGCGATGCGGGCCGGATCGCCCGCGGCGCCGAGCTTGACCTTGAGCAGGGCGCGGCCGGCCACCCGCTCGGCCGCCTTGGCCATGTCGGCGGGCGCGGCAAGCGAAAGGGTGAACGCGGTGGTGAGCGCACGGGGGGCGGGAAGCCCCGCCAGCTTGTACACCGGCCGCCAGCCGCGCTTGGCTTCGAAGTCCCAGAAGGCGCAGTCGAGCGCATTGCGCGCCGCCCCCGCCGGCAGCACGCTTTGCAGTTCTTCGCGGGTGAGCCCGGCGGAAATCTGCGGTCCGAGCGCCTCGATTGTGGCGGCCACATCCTCGACCGTCTCGCCGTAGCGGGCGTAGGGCACGCATTCGCCCCGCCCGCGTGCCTTGCCCTCGCCAATTTCGGCGACCACCACCACGGCCTCCGTCTTGGCACCGCGGCTGATGGCGAAACCGCCATGGATCGGCCAGCGCTCGACAGAGAGGGTGAGGGTGGGTGACAAGTGAGAATCGGCCATCGTCGGATACCGCCAAACCCTCGACAGTTTCCCCGGCCGTGGTCAAGTATGGTTTTCTACGCCCGCTGGCGCTTGCGGCTGCGCCGGGGCGGCGTCATGTTGCGGCCGCAACGAGGGTGATCCTCAAACCGCGCCTTCCCATTGCGGGACGGTCAGGACATCAGGGGTCCCGCAGGTGAGCTACATGCTGCTTGAAGGCACGAGCGAAGGCGACCGGCTCAAGCTGGCGGCCGACGGCGATTGGATCGCCAAGAACGCCCAGCAGCTCGAAAGCAAGGTCGACGACGAGATCAAACGTCACGGCGCCGCGCGCCATGTCGACATCGATATGGGACAGGTGAAGCGGCTCGACACCTTCGGCGCCTGGCTGCTGGAGCGGCTGGTGCGCGGTTTTTCCACCCGCGGTGCCGAGCCCAGGATCAGTGGGCTGAAGGAAGACTACCGCGCGCTGATCGATGAGATGCGCGCGGTCGAGCCGGCCCCGCCCGAGCCGCGGCGCGGTGGCAGCATCGCCTACGTGCTGGGCGCGATCGGGCTCAGCATCGTCTCGATCGGCCACACGCTCACCGGCGTCGTCAATATGCTGGGCGCGCTCGCGGTCGCCCTCGGCCGGGCCGCCGTCAATCCGCGCCGCTTCCGTTTCACCTCGATGGTGCACCAGCTCGACAATGTCGCCTGGCGCGGCGTGCCGATCGTCCTGCTGATCACCTTCCTGGTCGGCGCCATCATCGCGCAGCAGGGCATCTTCCATTTCCGCAAGTTCGGCGCCGACATCTACGTCGTCGATATGGTCGGCATCCTGGTGCTGCGCGAGCTCGGCGTGCTGATCGTCTGCATCATGGTGGCCGGGCGCTCCGGCAGCGCCTACACCGCCGAGCTCGGCACCATGAAGATGCGCGAGGAGATCGACGCGCTGCACACCATGGGTTTCGATCCGACCGAGGTCTTGATCCTGCCGCGCATCGTCGCCCTGATCATCGGCGTGCCGATCCTGACCTTCCTCGGCTCCATCGCGGCACTTTACGGCGGCGGGCTGGTGGCCTGGCTCTACGGCGGCATCGCGCCCGACGTCTTCCTGCAGCGGCTGAAGGAGTCGATCTCGCTGCAGACCTTCGAGGTCGGCATGATCAAGGCGCCGTTCATGGCGCTGGTGATCGGCTTGGTCGCCTGCGTGGAGGGCATGAAGGTCAAGGGCAGCGCCGAGTCGCTCGGCTTGCAGACCACCGCCTCGGTGGTCGAGTCGATCTTCCTGGTGATCGTGCTCGACGGCATCTTCGCCATCTTCTTCGCCTCGATCGGGATGTGAACCATGGCGGGCAACGGCCACAGGGACGTCGTCATCGAGGTGCGCGATCTGGTGGTCGGCTTCGACGATCATATCGTGCTCGATGAGGTCGATCTCGACGTCTATCGCGGCGAGATCCTCGGCTTCGTCGGCGGCTCGGGCGCCGGCAAGTCGGTGCTGATGCGCACGATCATCGGCCTGCTGCCGCGGCGGCACGGCACGATCAAGGTCCTCGGCGTCAACCTCGCCCAAGCGAGCGACGCCGAGCAGCAGGCCGTGGAGCGGCGCTGGGGCGTCTTGTTCCAGCAGGGCGCGCTGTTTTCCTCGCTCTCGGTGCGGGAGAACCTGCAATTTCCGATCCGCGAATACCTGAAGGTGTCGCAGCGGCTGCTCGACGAATTGGCCTTGGCGAAGCTGGAAATGGTCGGGCTCGACGCCAGCGTGATGGAGAAATATCCCTCCGAATTGTCCGGCGGCATGACCAAGCGCGTGGCGCTGGCCCGGGCGCTGGCGCTCGATCCCGATATCGTATTCCTGGACGAGCCGACCTCCGGCCTCGACCCCATCAGCGCCGGCGATTTCGACACCCTGATCGCGACCCTGCAGCGCACTTTGGGGCTCACGGTTTTCATGGTAACGCACGACCTCGACAGCCTGCACACGGTGTGCGACCGGATCGCCGTGCTGGCCGACGGCAAGGTGATCGCCACCGGAACCATGGAAACCATGCTCGCCTCCGAGCATCCCTGGCTGAAGGAGTATTTCCGGGGTAAGCGGTCGCGGGTCGGGCATCAGCCGGACTTAAGTGCGCGGGTTTAGTTCTGCGTCAGGCGCATGGCTGGCGGCCCGGTAGGGTCGGCTTTCCGACAAATTCATGCGCCAGGATTGCGGGAACCTGACGAGGCCGGGCCGCGAGGCGGCTTGCACGAACCTCAGGCGGAAGCATGGAAACGAGGGCGAATTACACCGTGATCGGGCTGTTCGCACTGGCGGTCATCGCCGGTGTGTTCGGATTCGTCTATTGGTTCCAGGGTATCGGCAGCGCCGCCGCGCGCACCGATTACCATGTGGTGTTCAGCGGTTCGGTGTCCGGCCTGCGCTACGGCAGCGCCGTGCTTTACAACGGCATTCGCGTCGGCTCGGTGCAAAGCCTCAATCTTGACCCGAAGCAGCCGGACCACGTCGTCGTCGCCATCGCCATCGAGAAGTCGGTGCCGGTGCATCGCGACACGCGGGTCGGCCTGGAATATCAGGTGCTCACCGGCAGCGCCGCGGTGGCGCTGCGGGGCGGCACGGTTTCCTCGCCGGTACTGGTCGGCAGCCGCGACAACCCGCCGGTGCTCGAGGCGCCGCCCTCGGCCAATCAGGACGTGACGCAGACGGCGCATGACGTGCTGCGCCGGCTCGACGACCTGCTGGCCGAGAACCAGAAGGCGCTGCACACCGCGCTCGCCAACATCAACACGTTCAGCGCCGCGTTGGCCGCCAGTTCCGATCACATCAACAGCACGCTGGCCAATGTCGACAAGTTCAGCGCGACGCTGGCGTCGAATTCCGAGCGCATCGACAAGATCGTACAGGGCATGCAGGACCTGGTCGGCGGCCAGGACGGCAAGGGCGGCCAGATCAACGAAGCGGCGCGCTCGATCCGCGGCCTTGCCGAGAAGCTCGACAAGCGCACCGCCGCCGTGACCAACGGGCTCAGCCAGCTTGCCACCTCCGGCAAGAAGCAGCTCGACGCGCTGTCGACGGATGCGCGCCGCACGCTCACCACGCTCGACCGCACCATCAAGAATATCGACAAGAATCCGAGCCGGCTGATCTGGGGCGGCGGGTCGTCCTCGACGCCGCCTGCCGGCGCCCACTGAGAAGGCGCAAACGCCTACCGGTTACTATTTCGCCGCGGGTATGGGCGTTGCCGCCGTCGGCAGTGACGAGGAGTCGACCTCGACTACCTCGGCTGTGCCTTCCTCGATGGCGCGCCGGCGCACCAGCCAGTAGCCGATGAAGCCGATCACGACGAAGGAGACCGCGGTCGACACCAGATCGTCGAACGAGAACAGCACGTAGAGCGACATCGCCGCCAGCACCGCCCGCGTCAGCCGGTCGTTTATGACGCTGTCGGAGAACTTGGCCTGCACGCTGAAGGTCAGCCCGATGGTGGCGACGAAGACGAGGTAGGCGGCGCCGAGCTGGTCGAGGCCCGGCTTGATCACCAGGTCGGGATGGATGAACACGCCGACCATCAGCGTGAACAGCGCCATGCAAATCTGAAACGAGCGCCAGAGCGTGGTGTAGAACGAGGCGCCGGCGATCTTCGACGTTATCGCGGCGGTGATCGATGTCGGCGGCGTCAGTTCGCCGAACACCGCCACGAAGAAGGCGAAGAAGTGCACCACCCACGGGTTGATGCCGGCCTGCATGAAGGGCGGCGCGATCACGATGGCGACCAGGATGTAGACCGGCGCCGGCGGCAGGCCCATGCCAAGCACGGCGCCGAACAGGAAGCCCATGACGACCATGGCGGCGAGGCTGATGCCGGCCGCCTCGACCATCAGGAAGCCCAGCTTGGTCGGCACGCCGGTGATCACCAGCGAGCCGGTCATGATCGAGAGCGTCGCCAGCAGCAGCGTCAGGTCGGCGATCATGTCGACGTAGGAATCGAGGAAGCGCTGCAGCGGGGCGAAGAAGTCGCGCCACGACCAGTTGTTGAGCGTGGCGACGATGTGGATCAGCAGCATGGCCGCGCCGACCACGCAGAAGATGTCGAGGGCGGCGAACTGCGGCGCCATGAAGAAGGCGGCCATCAACGCGACCAGTCCGCCGACGGTGGCGACGAAGGCGATCAGGTTGACCTTGTCGCGCCAGTCGAGGCCGCGCGCCTTTTTGTCGATCACTAAGCGGGTGCGGTAGTGGATGGCGAGCAGGTATACCGAAACCGCGACGGTGATGTAATAGATCAGCGCCGGCACCCAGCCGCGCGCCACGACCTGGAAATAGTCGACGCCGAGAAATTCGGCCATGAGGAAGGCGGCGATGCCCATCACCGGCGGCATGAGCTGGCCGCCCATGGAGGAGGCGTTCTCGATCGCCGCCGCGGTTGCCGGCGGCAGGCCGGCGCTGATCATCGCAGGGATTGTCGCCGAGCCGACGGTGATGGAATTGGCGGCGCCCGAGCCGCTCACCGTGCCGATCGCCATCGAGCCGATCACCGCCGATTGCGGGATGGCGTGGTGCGAGCGTACGGCGATGCGCTTGGTCGCGCGCAGGAGCGAGTCGACGCAGCCGAAGCCGCGAAGCAGGCCGAGCACCAGCAGGAACGAGCCGACCAGCGTGAGCGCGAGCTGCGGCAGGTTGGAGAAGATGCCGGTCGCCATTTCGACGCTGGAGGCGGCGATGACGCGGTCCCACGTCATACCGGCGTGGTAGAACATGCCGGGGACCACGTAGCCGTAGACCGCGTAGAGCGCGAGCACGATATTGAGGATAAACAGCGGCATATGGCGCTTGCGCGCGTATTCGAGGATCAGCAGCACCATCACGCCGCCGATCAGCAGATCCTGGAAGTTCGGAATACCGGCGCGCTCTTCGCCCAGCGCCCGGTAGTTCGTTCTCATGTACCAGGCGCAGTACACGGCGAATGCGCAATAGACACCGGCGATCACGTAGTTCAGCCAGCGCGGCAGGTAGGGATAAAGCTGGTTGGTGCGCAGCGCCTGCAGCGTAAAGAGAATATACGTCACCGGCACCATGGTGACGGCAAGGATCACTGGGCCGCCGTCGCTGGTCCAGTAATAATAGAACATATAAAGCGCGAAGCCGATCCCGGTCGCGTAATAGATGGCTTCGAGTGCCAGCGGCGATCGAAAGCCGGCCGGTTCTGTCATGGCGGAAGCGGTCGTCGTGGACTCGCTCATGAGGTCTATCTCGTCAAGGCGGTGCTGTAAGTGTTGCCGGACGAAGCGGTCGCCGGTCCCGGTGGCCAATTGCGGCGCAATGAGGCGAGGCGGGCGCGCCGTTGGCGCACCCACCCCTTCGCGAGCATCACGCGGTCAGGCGATCAGCCATTGCCCTTGGCGATATTGGCGTCCCACTTCTTGTCCCACTTGCCCTTTTCCTTCAGGTACTTCGCAAGCCCGGGATGAATGGGAACGAGCTTCCAGGTCGACTTCAGCGCGCGCGCCTCGAACTCGGCCATCTTGCCGCCGGCGATCTCGCGGAAGCTCGGGTCGAGCTTGGCCAGTTCGTCGGAATGCGCGTCGATGACCTTCAGCATCTTGTACATGTCGTCTTCCGGCACGTTGAGGCCGAGATCAAAGCCCCAGTAGGTGGGGATCAGCGTGATCTGTTTGACGTAGTCGTCCTTCTTGTGGAAGTTCGAGGGCGGCACGTCGACGGTGTCGAGACCGTGCTCTTCGAGCTTCTTGATCTCTTCCTTGTTTGGATTGAGCGCCGCCCAGTCGACGGTCAGCGAAGCTTCCGATAGCCACGGCGGCGGGGTCTTGCCGCCGGCGGCGTAGATGATCATCGCATCGATCGTGCCGTTCTGGAGCTGGGAGCCGGCGGTCGCGAGGGAGACCTCGGTGTAGTGGTGCTTGACGCCCATGGCAGCCAGCGCGTTCTCAACCTGCTTGCGGGTATCGAAGGGCGCGGGGCCGGTGAACACCGGCTTGCCGGCGAGATCGGCCCAGGACTTGATCTTGTCGCGGTTGCTCGCCTTGATCGCCAGGCCGACGTCGAGCGTGTAGCACCAGAACGACTGCACGGGCACGCGCTTGACGTGCGCCTTGAAGCCCTTGAAGCGTTGGTTGTTGTTGTGGAACTCGTTCAGCGCCACGTCGGAGCCGTAGTAGCCGTCGAACTGGTTGAGGGCGAAGCCCTTCACCGTGCCCACGGCGCCCGGCGTCGGCAGCACCGTGATGCGGTAATCCGGCATGTTCTTGTTGAGGACCTGCGACAACACGACCAGCGCCTTGCCACCCGACGAGCCGGTCGGGCCGGTGCCCCAACGGATATCCTTCGGCGCGGCCGAAGCCGTGCCCGACATCCCGACCAAAGCAAAAGTGAAAGCTGCGAAAAGTCCCGCAGCAACGCCCGGTGCAACACGTGCACGAGCGGAAAAATCGCGTTTACGCATGGCTTATTCCTCCCAGACTTAGCCGTATGTTCATTGGCGTCGTCGTCAAACGCCGGAAATGGAACCCTCTGCTTTGGCGGTCGTATTGCGGTGGCGGTGTTTCATCACACGCTTCGTTGTCCACGATACCGCGCATTTAGCGCCGGTACTATCGGCCAGTTGTGAAGCCAAGGCAATTCGAAATTTTGGTTATGGGGCCGCGATATAGCGGCATTCGAACGATCGTTTTTACCGCCTGGAAAATCATCACGGCGGCTTTCAGCATTTCGAAAAAGCGGTGCATGGACCGCGTGATGGAAAGCCGTTGCGGCCGCAATCGATTGGCCGACGCGCCATAAAAAAACAGCCGTCGCGTTAACGACGGCTGTTCCTGTTTGACGCCTTGTTATTCGCTTTAGTCGAACCGTCCGGCCGCGTGCGCCAGCATGGTGTAGACCTTGCCGGTCTCCGAGGTGAGATAGGTCCGCGCCATCATCTGCCCGGGGTCGTCACGCGAAACCTCCGACAGCAGCCGCTCGAACTCGCCCATGTAGCGGTCGACCGATTGCTTGAACTCGCGGTCGGCGCGGTACTTGCGGCGGATCTCGTCGAACGCCTTCTGTCCCTGCAGCGTGTAAAGCCGGCGGGTGAACACATTGCGCTCACCGCGCTTGTAGCGATCCCAGAGATCGCCCGCTGCTTCGTGGTCGATCATGCGGGCGATGTCGACGGAAAGTGAATCCAGCGACTCGATGCTATGGCGCGGCGTGCGCTCTTCCGGCACGGGCGCGGGCGCGCCACGCAGCGCTTCGCGTCCGTTTTCACGCAGCGACTCGTGCGGCGGCTCGCGCAAGGGTTCGCGCGGCAGTTCGCGTTGCGCCTCACGCGCGGTCTCGCGCGACGGCGGTTCGCGGCCCGGCAGATCGGGCTCCTGCGACGCGCGGGTGAGCAACTCGCTCAGCCAGCCGCGGCTGGTGCCGCCGGCGGCCTCGGGAACCGGCGTGACGGTCGGGGCGGGCGGTTCGGGCCGCCGCGGCGCCGGCGCGAAGCCGGGGATATCGTTGCGCGCCTGGCTCGGACGCGGCGGCGGTTCGCTGCGGGCGGGTGCTTCGCCGCGCGGCGGCAGTTCGCTGCGCGCGGGCAACTCGCTACGCGCAGGCGCCTCGCGGCGTGGCGGCAGCTCGGCGCGCGCGTGCGGCTCGCTGCGCGCCGGTGCCGGGGCACGCGGCGGCAATTCGGCACGCGGCGCCACCGACGGCGCCTCGGCGCGGGCGCCGGCCATGGCCAGCGACGGCTCCTCGCGCGTTGCCCGGCGCATCGGCTCCGCGGCATCGGCGTTGCGGCCGTGACGGGCGACGATGCGGTTGAGCTCGGCCAGCGCCTCGATCTGATCGACGATGACGCGGCGCATCTGCGCGGCGCTGTCGGCGGTCTCCTGCGGCAGCTCGAAGATGCCGCGGCGCAGTTCGGAGCGGGTGTTCTCGAGCTCGCGCTGCATCTCGGACGCCATCTGCTTCATGCTCTGCATGAGCTCGGTGAAGCGGCTGGAGGCCTCGCGGAACATGACGTCGGTGTCGCCGGTGGTCTGCTCATAGACCGAACGCATGGTCTCCAGCGTGCGCTGGCGCTCGCTCTCGGTCTGGGCGCGGATGCGGTCGTATTGCTCGGTGAGGGCGCGGGCGCTCTGGGCGCTGTTCTCGGTCACCGCGTGGGTCACGCTCTCGGCCTGCTCGCGCATCTGCTGATACTGCTCGGCGATGGTGCGGGCGGTCTCGGCGCTGCGCTCGAGCAGCGTGCGGGTGACGTCTTCGGCCTGCTCGCGCACCCGCTCGTACTGCTCGGCGACGGCGCGCGTGCCCTCGGCGCTGCTCTCGGAGACGACGCGCGCGACGTCGCGCACGCGGGTTGCCGCCGCTTCCAGCGACTGATCGATCAGCGAGGAGAAGCGGTTGAGCCGCTCCTGGATATCCTCGGTGCGGCCGTCCAGCGTCTTGACCAGTTCCTCGATCTGCGTGCGGCGCAGGCTGACGCTGTCCTCGGTGCGTTGATTGCTGCGGTCGACCAGTTCGATCGACTTGGCAAGCTCGCGGCCGTGCACGTCGAACTGGCTGGCGATCTTGCCGAGGTCGCCGACCAGCTCGGTGGTGACCGTGCGGAAATTGCCGATGTTGTTTTCCACCCGCCCGGTGATCTCGGTGGTCGAGTCGGTCACCTTGTTCATGGCGGTGACGAATTCCGACACCCGCACCATCAGGGTGTTTTCGAGCGAATTCATGTTCTCATGCGCGCCGGAGAGAACCTCCTGCAGCATGATGTTGGATTCGCGCAGCCGCTCGAACAGGTTGGTCGCGTCGGCGCGCAGCATGGAGTGGGTGTCTTCGATCTCCTTGAGCGTGATGGCGGTGCTTTCCTTGGAGACCGAGATCGCCTGCTGCGTGCTTTCCTGCAATTGGGTGAAGGTGCGGGTGAGGGAGTCGGAGGCGTTCTCGCCCGCCGCGTTGATCAGCCGCGAAACCTCGTTGCTGTTTTCGAACACGGCGCGGGAGAAGGCGAGGCCGCGTTCCTCGATCGAGCGCATGGCCTGATCGGAGGCATTGGTGATCTGGCCGGCGAACTGTTCGCCCTTTTCCGACAGCGCCGCCAGCACGCCGCCGCTGCGCTCCGACAGCAGCGTGGTCAGCTGTTCGGCGCGCCGGCCGAGCGTGACCGCGATCTCGTCGGTCTTGCCGACGATGTTGTGCGCCACCTCGTCGCTGACGTTGCGCAGGATGCGTTCGGCGTCACCGGCGCTGATGCGAATGGCGTCGCTGGTGGTGTTCGCCAGATCGCTAAGCGAACGCTCGGCGTCCTTGGCGTTGAGCCGGATCGACTGGCTCAACTGCTCCATGCGGGCATGCAGGGCGTCGGCCGCCGCCGTGGTGCGGTTCTCGATGTGCTCGGCGACCGCATCGGCGCGGCCGACCAGCAGCTCCTCGAAGCGGCCGATGCGGCTGTCGAGCGTCTCCGCCACTTCGGTCGCGCGCCCGCCGAGAGTCTGGTCGAGCTCCGCGGTCCTGGCGGCGATGTCGTCGGCCACTTGGCCGGCCCGCGTCTTGATGCTGTCGGCGGCCGCCGTGATCTGGGTATCCACGCGCTTGTCGAAGGTGTCGAGATGCTCGCGCATGGCATCGGCGACTTCCTGGGTGCGGTGGCTGAGCCGTTCCACCAGCTCGCCGCCATAGGTCTTCACGGTGTGGTCGAACTCGCCGATGTGGCGTGTGATCAGGCTGCCCAGCGTGGTGGCGTCGCGGGCGATCCGCTCGGTGAGCTCGGTGCCGCCCTCCTGGAACAATTCGTCGAAGGCCTTGAGGCGCGAGACCAGCATGTTCTGGATCGACTCGCCCTGGCTCTCCAGCGCCCCGACCAGCGTCTGCGTGCTCTGGTCGAAGCTCTGGGCCAATTCGGTGCTGTTGGTGGTGAGCGCGTTCTTAACGCGGGCGCTCGCCTGGTCCACCTGCCCGACCACTTCGTCGCCGTGCTTGCCGAGGTCGCCCACCAGCGTTTCGCAGGTCGACTGCAGCTTGCTGTGCAGCTCGTCGGCCCGCGCGCTCAGGTTCTCGACCATGCGGGTCGAGGTGTCGGCGAGGGCGTTGGTGAAGGCGTCGGAACGTACGCCCATGTTCTCGATGGTGACCGCCGCGTTCTGCGCAAAGCCGTGCGCGACCTGATCGAGCCGCGCCGTCATCATCTGCTGCAGGCGGTTGGTGAGGTCGTTGAAATCCCGCTCGATCGAGTCGTCCTTGAACTTGAGGCTTTCGATCAGCTGCTGGTTGGCGGTGTTGATCGCGTGGGTGGTGCGCTCGCTGGCGGTGGTGATCGCCTGCGAACTGCGCTCGCTCGCGCCGCTGACGGCGGTCACCGAGCGCTCGCTGGTCAATTCCAGGCGCTCGAGCAGGCTGTTGCCGCGCTCGCTCAGCGCGTCGATCATGGAGTCGCCGGCGTGGCCGAGCGCGAAGGTGATGTATTCGCCCTTTTCGGTGAGCGAACGGGTGACGCGCGTCGCCACCTCCTGCACCTTGTCGGCGACAAGGTCGCCGATCGACGTGATGTCGTGCGAGAGGTCGAGGTGGACGCTGGCAATGGCGGTGCGTACGTGCTCGGCCTGCGCCACCAGCGTCTCGCGCTGATTGGAGAGTTCGCCGAGCAGGCCGCGGATGCGCACTTCGTTGTCGTTATAGGCGCGCTCGATGGCCGCGACTTCGTTGTGCACGAGCGATTCAAGCTCGGCCGCGCGCGCGAGCGTGCGCTCGATGCCGTCGCCCATGGCGGCGACCTCGCGGCGGATGGCCTGACCGACGGTAACCACCAATTCACGCGCCGTGGATTCCGGCTCCGCCAGGCGGATCGCGACCTCGGCCATGGATTCGGCGACGGCGCGCATCTCCTGCGCGCGGCGGATCATATGGGCAATTACGTAGAAGGCGACGATCGGAAGAACGATCGCCGCGCCCATGCCGATCATGGCGGCGGATCCTTGCGGCGATGCAAACAGTGATTGCATCTCGGGACGCAGGACCGAGGCAAAGGCAAAACCGCCGGCCGCCCAGGCGAGGGCGGCGATGGTGGCGACAATGTAAGGGGTACGTGAGGAGGGGCGCTGACGCAGGGACTGCAAGACCTGACCGATGGTGGCGCGATCGTCGTTGGCCGGGCGCGGCGGCGTCTCGTCGGGCTGCCAGGATGAGGACAATTGCGGCTCTTCCGGCAGCAATTCCATCTCTTGCCCTGCGAATCTGTCGGCGCTCTGGCTGCCGGCGGAAGCGTTGCCGCCCGGCGCCCGTTCGTCGCCAAGCTTGAGCGCCGCCTCGATGGCGCTCAACGTATCGGCCATCGGATCGTCGGACTTTTGCGGACTTTTCGCCATGTCGGTCGTTGCCTCGTTCTACACCGGACTACTTCCCTAGCCCGGGTCACTCGTAATCGTGCCGCGTGCGGAAGCCATCGGTCGACGGGATTCTCGCCCATGACTTTCGCTCTTTCATCCTATCGGCTTGGCAGGACGAAAGAAACTGGCGCGAGCAGGAGTTTCGGATCATCGTTAACCGATTATTCACCATAATTTTGAAGCCGTTAGCACGCACCTACCAGCGAGCCGGCGACCCCCCAAGGGGACCTCGGTACCGTAAAGCGGCCCCCCATGGGGCCGGATTCCTGGCCGGTTCTTGGCCGGTTCTTGAGCAGACTTTGCCGATCCATTAACCAGCCACACCGGCCCCGCCCGGATTCCGGGTTGGAACCGCTCCATATTTACCTGGAATTCGGCCAACCCGAGGCAGTCTCCCGGCACGCCAAAAAGGGCAAACTGCCGAGGGGGGCAGCATGACGCGATTCGCAACCCGGACACCAGATGAGCCCTGTGCACCGGTGGATGGAACCCCGGCCGCCGCCGCGGCGATCGACCGCGCGCATCTGCATCGTATGACCTTTGGCGACCGCGCCCTCGAGCGCGAATTGCTGCAACTGTTTGATCGGCAGGCGATGATTCTGCTCGCCCGCATGCGCGACAACGAAGCGGCAGCGCTCGCAGGCCTCGCGCACACCTTGAAGGGCTCGGCGGTCGGAATCGGCGCCGGGGCCGTCGCGAAAGCCGCCGCGGCGGCCGAACATGCCGCCGGCCGCTCGCCGGCCGAGCGCGATGCCGCCATCGATCGGCTGGCTGCCGCCGTCGAGGCGGTGCGTCCGGAGATCGCCGCATTACTCGCCGATTGATGGCACCGAAGGGATAGCGCGCCCGGCCGATTGCCTATATAGGGGGCGCGGTCGGTGCCGGTCAGGCACAGGCTTCTCCCTTCAGTCGCTGCGGCCAGCCGTCTCCATGCCGAAGATCACCTTTATCGATTCCGATGGGACCGCGCGCACGGTCGATGCCGAAGTCGGCGCCACCGTGATGGAAACCGCGATCCGCAACAATGTCCCCGGCATCGAGGCGGAGTGTGGCGGCGCCTGCGCCTGCGCCACCTGTCACGTCTATGTCGACGAGACCTGGCGCGGGAAGACCGGCGAGCCTTCGCCGATGGAAGAAGACATGCTCGACTTCGGCTACGACGTGCGGCCGAATTCGCGGCTGTCGTGCCAGATCAAGGTCACCGACGAGCTTGACGGCCTGGTGGTGACCGTGCCCGAGAAGCAGGCCTAGGCCACAACCTCCGCTCATTCCCGCGCAAGCGGGAATATCGCTGGGTCGCCGCTTTCGCGGGGACGAGCGCGAGGGTAGCGTGCCCACCGTGAGCACGACATCGATCAAAACCACCTGTTGCGTGGTCGGCGGCGGACCGGCCGGCATGATGCTCGGCTTCCTGTTGGCGCGCGCCGGGGTGCCGGTGACCGTGCTCGAAAAGCACGCCGACTTCCTGCGCGATTTCCGCGGCGACACCATCCATCCCTCGACGCTGCAATTGATGCAGGAACTCGGCCTGCTCGACGAATTCCTCAAGCTGCCTCATTCGCGGGTGGTGCATTTGGGCGCGCAGATCGGCGAGGCCCGCGTCACCGTCGCCGATTTCTCCCACCTGCCGACGGTGTGCAAATTCGTCGCGCTGATGCCGCAGTGGGATTTCCTCGATTTCCTGGCCGACCACGGCAAGCGTTACGCGTGCTTCGATCTGCGCTTGCGCACGGAAGCGACCGAGTTGATCGAGGAGGGCGGCCGCGTCGTCGGCGTGCGCGCGAAATCGCCGGACGGTGAGCTCGACATCCGCGCCGATCTCGTGGTCGGCACCGACGGCCGCCATTCGACGGTGCGTCAATGCGCCGGCTTCCAGGTCGATAATCTCGGCGCGCCCATGGACGTGCTCTGGTTCCGCCTCTCGCGAAAGGACGGCGACGAGGCCGAGACCTTCGGCCATGTCGAGGCTGGCCGCATGTTCATCATGCTCAACCGCACCGACTACTGGCAGTGCGCCTATGTCATCCCCAAGGACGGTTTCGCGGCGGTGCAGGCGGCCGGGCTCGACGCATTCCGCGAGGCGGTCGTCGCCATGTCGCCCTTCGTGCGCGACCGCGTCGGCGAGATCGCCGACTGGGATCACGTCAAGCTCTTGACCGTCGCGGTCGACCGGCTGCCGCGCTGGTACAAGCCGGGGCTGATCTGCATCGGCGACGCCGCGCACGCCATGTCGCCGATCGGCGGCGTCGGCATCAACCTCGCCATTCAGGATGCGGTCGCCTCCGCCAATATCCTGGCGGCGCCGCTGCGCGCCGGCACGGTGACGGAAGCAACGCTCGCCGCCATCCAGCAGCGCCGCGAGTTTCCCGTGCGGGCGACGCAGAAGCTTCAGGTCATGGTGCAGAACAACATGATCGACAAGGTGCTGCACAGCGACGCGCGGCCCAAGCCGCCGTTCCCCGTCAAGCTGCTGCAGTGGTTTCCGGTGCTGCAGCGGATACCGGCGCGCCTCGTCGGCATGGGCGTGCGGCCCGAGCACGTGCACACCTCGGAAATCTCCTAGGCCGGGCGGCTACGGCGAATTGACGGCGCCGATCCGCCAGCCCTTGTCGAGGCGGTCGACGCGCGTCAATGACAACGGGTCGATCACGAAGCGCAACGCGCCGTCCGGCGGCAACGCCAGCGCGATGGCGAGGACGGCCCGGACCGTGCCCGAGTGGACGACCAGCACGACATCGCCGGCCGGCAACGCCAAGAGAGCTTGGCCGACGCGCTCGATCTGATCCGCGAAGCTCTCGCCGCCGGGCGGACGGTTGGTGGCTGGTGCCCGCCAGAAGGCGTGATAGGCCTCGCCAAGTTCGGCTTCGATGTCGGCGTGGCGGCGACCGGTCCAGGCGCCGAAATTCTGTTCGCGCAAGCGCTGATCTTCGGTGGCCACAAGCCCGAGCGCGTGCGCTGTATCGAGCGTGCGCCGCGCCGGGCTGGCGAAGACGGCGCAATCGGCTGGAAGCCGCGCGCGCAGCGATTTGAAAGCAACGCCGTTGCTGGTGTCGGCCGGCGCGTCGGGGTCGTGGAGGATGCCCTTGGGCCGCGCGACCGGCGCGTGGCGGATCAACCAGAAGCGTTGTTCTCCAATCATGGGTGGCCCGACTTAGGTAGGGCGAATGACGAGAAGCAGCAGAATGGCGACCTCGGCGACTTGCTGGGTACCGCCGAGCACGTCGCCGGTATAACCACCGATCTGCCGGCGCGCGAGGATGGCGACGGCCGCCGCCGCCATCGCAGCGGTGAATGTCGCGAGCAGGGCGTCGGCGGCCGGCAGACAGAGCAGGGCGATGACGATCGCGACCGCCCCGGAGATGACCGCGGTCGTCGCATTGGGCTTGCCGGCCGATGCGGCAAGGCCGTCCGTCCGCGCGTAAGGCAGCGCCAGCGTCATCACGGTGAGTGGCCCGCGCGACAGCGCGTGAACGGCAATTAGAGCGGGAACCACCGACGCGTGCGGCAGGCCTGCGATCGCGGCGAGCTTGATGGCGAAGCTCACCACCAACGCCAACGCGCCGTAGGTGCCGAGGCGGCTGTCGCGCATGATCTCGAGCTTGCCCGCCTTGTCGTGGCCGCCGCCGAAGCCGTCGGCGAGGTCGGCTAACCCGTCTTCATGGAATGCGCCCGTCAACAGCATGCCGGCGCCGAGCGCGAGCGCGGCGGCGGCCATCGCCGGCATACCGGTCGCGGCCATGGCGAGATAGACGAGACCGATAACGGCGCCGATGCCGGCGCCGACCAGTGGAAAGAATCGGTGCGCGCGTGCGAGATAGGACGGTGACGCGCCATCGGGGTGTGGCATCGGGATGCGCGTCAGCATGGCGACGGCCAAACGAAGGTCGTCAAGCCATTCTTTCATGGTAGATAAAGCCCCGCAATTTATTCGGATGGATTCGCGTGCGCTTTCCTACTCTAGACGATATCCGTTCCGCTTGTAGTGATCTGCCGGACGGCGATGCCGCGAGTGCGACAGCCGCCGCCGCGCGCCAGGACCAACTCACCAAGCCGCCGGGGAGCCTCGGGCGCCTCGAGGAACTGGCGGTGTGGCTGGCGCGCTGGCAACGGCGGCCGCTGCCCACGCTTGAGCGCGTCAATATTATCGTCTTTGCGGGAAATCACGGGGTGACGGCGCGAGGCGTGTCCGCCTTTCCGCCGGCGGTGACCGCGCAGATGGTGGCGAATTACGCCGGCGGCGGCGCGGCGATCAATCAGTTGGCGGGGCTTGCGCAAGCCGAACTGACGGTCGTCCCGATTGAGCTTGAGCGGCCGACCGGCGATTTCACGCTGGCAGAGGCCATGACGACGGCTGAATTCCTGACCGCCGTCGACGTCGGCTACCGCGCCGTGCCGATGCAATGCGAACTGCTGGCGATCGGCGAAATGGGGATCGGCAATACGACCGCGGCGGCTGCGTTGTGCGCGGCGTTGCTTGGCGGCGGCGGCGCGCGGTGGGTTGGGCGCGGGACCGGCGTCGACGAGGCCGGGTTGCACCGCAAGCGAGACGCGGTCGACGCAGGGCTTGCTCGACACCGCGCGATCCTCGACGACCCGCTGGCGATCGCCGCGGCTTTGGGCGGTCGCGAATTGGCGGCGATGTTGGGCGCGACCCTGGCGGCACGCGAGCACGGGACCCCGGTCTTGCTCGATGGATTCGTATGCACGGCGGCGGTGTTGCCGCTGGCGCGGATCGAAGTCGGCGCGCTCGCACACTGCCGGCCCGCGCATGTTTCGGCGGAAGCGGGGCACCGCCGGCTGCTGGCCGAAATGGGCTTCGATGCGCTGCTCGATTTGAAGATGCGGCTCGGCGAGGCGTCAGGCGCGGCGCTGGCGATCCTGCTGCTGCGGGCCGCGGTCGCCTGTCATCGGGGCATGGCCACGTTCGCAGAGGCGGGCGTGGCCGGCCGGTCCGATCCTTAAGACGGCATGCCCGCCGCCACCCCGCTCAAGCGCCGCGGTATTTCCACGGCTCGAATTGCGCGATCACGTCCGGCGGCAACGGCCGCGGGCGGCGCGTGGTCGTGTCCAGCATGACCAGCGTGGCGCGGGCGATCGCCGCGCAGGTCTCGCCGGAGAAGACCGCCTGCGCGAGCGTGAACGATGAGCGGCCCCGTTCGGCGACGCCCGTGCCGACGACGACGTCGCCGGGCCAGCGCAACTCGCGCAGGAAGTCGATTTCCTGGCGCACCAGCACGTAGGTGGCGTTTTCGACGCCGATGCTGAGGTCGGCGTTGCGGAACATGGCGACGCGGCCGGTCTCGAAATAGGTCGCGAACACGGCGTTGTTGACGTGGCCTTGCACGTCGAGATCGCCGAAACGCACGATGTCGGCCGCGCGGTGCGGATAATGTTCAAGCAATGGCATCGGCTTCGATGTCGGCTTCGAAGTCGGCTTCTTGGGCCGGGCCGGGGACTGTTCGTTCATGGCTGGCTTTGATCAGGGCGTGGCCGGAGGCGCGACCGTGGCGGTTTGGCCGCTGCGCTTCAGCGCATCGGCCACGAAGCCGGAGGCCTTCATCTCTTCGATGAAGGTGCGCAGATAAGCCGCGCCGGCGAGGTGTCCCTTTCTCGTGCCCATCGACTGCTTGATCTCCATGAAGGGCTCGTCGATCAGACGCACTTCGGGGTGATCCTTGGCATAGGCGATGAGCGGCTGCCGCACGCCGGCCACGACTTCCAGCTTGTCTTTGACGAAGAGGTCGATCATGGCGCGGCCGCCGCCCGTCGAAGCGCGGACGATCGTGGCATTCTTGATCGTGCGCGTCAGGTAGAGATCGTAGGCGGAGTTGAGGCCGACGGCGATGCGGATGCCGGGCTTGTCGACGTCGGCGACGGTCTTCAAGGGCGAACTCTTTCGGCACCATGTAGTTGCCATAGATAAGTACGTAGGGCGCGGTGAACTCGATCTCGGTGGCGCGCACCGGCTCGTTGGCGACAAAGGCGATATCCACGGCGCCGGCCTTGATGGCTTCGAACACCTTGCCGGCCGCATCGAAGGGGATGAGTTCGACCGGCACGCCGAGCCGCTTGCCGAGTGCGTGGGCCAGCTCCGGCGTGATGCCCTTGGGCTTTCCGGCCTCGTCCTTTTGCGCCAGCACGCTATTGCCGAGATTGATGGCCGCGCGCAGGCGTCCGGTGGGGCTAAGTTCTTTCAGGACGGCGGCGTCGGCCATGGATCGGCTCCAATCGGTTGGCGAGGCCGCGGCAACCGCCGGGCCTGCAAAAAATCGTGTTCCGGATAGCACGGCGGGTAACGGGTTTCACCGGGGGTGGTCATCGGGGAGTGGCGTCGGCCGGGGCGGCTGTGCGAATATGGGCCCCATGTTCATCACCTTCTTCCAGGAACTCAAAAGCGCCGGCGTGCCGGTCACCCTGCGCGAATACCTCACCCTCATGCAGGCGATGGAGGCGGACCTCGCCTCGCGCCGGGTGGAGGACTTCTACTATCTCGCGCGCACCGCGCTGGTGAAGGACGAGCGCAATCTCGACCGCTTCGACCGCGTGTTCGGCCATGTGTTCAAGGGGCTCGACCTCATGGGCGACGCCGTCGAGGCCGAGATCCCGGCCGAGTGGCTGAAGAAGCTCGCCGAGAAGTACCTGACCGAAGAAGAAAAGAAGCAGATCGAGGCCATGGGCGGGCTCGACAAGCTGCTGGAGACCTTGAAGAAGCGCCTCGCGGAGCAGAAGGGCCGCCATCAGGGCGGCAGCAAATGGATCGGTACCGGCGGTACGTCGCCGTTTGGCCACGGCGGTTACAACCCCGAAGGCATCCGCATCGGTGGCGAAAGCAGGCACAAGCGCGCCGTCAAGGTGTGGGACAAGCGCGAGTTCAAGGATCTCGACGACGACGTCGAGCTCGGCACCCGCAACATCAAGGTCGCGCTACGCCGCCTCCGCAAGTTCGCCCGCACCGGCGCCCCCGACGAGCTCGATCTCGACGGCACCATCAAGGGCACCGCGCACAAGGGCTATCTCGACATCCACATGCGGCCGGAGCGGCACAACGCCGTGAAGGTGCTGCTATTCTTCGACATCGGCGGCTCGATGGACTGGCACGTCAAGGCGACGGAGGAATTGTTCTCGGCGGCGCGCACCGAGTTCAAGCACATGGAGCATTTCTACTTCCACAACTGCCTGTACGAGAAGGTGTGGAGGGAGAACCGCCGCCGATTCCAGGAGACCACGCCGACCTGGGACGTGATGCACACCTATCCGCACGACTACAAAGTGATCTTCGTGGGCGACGCCTCGATGTCGCCGTACGAGATCACGGCGCCGGGCGGTTCGGTCGAGCATTTCAACGAGGAGCCGGGCGCCACCTGGCTCGAGCGCGTGGCGCGCACCTATCCCGCCGCCGTGTGGCTCAACCCGGTGCCGCAAAAGGAATGGGACTACACCTATTCGATCAAGATGGTGCAGCAGCTCATGGGCGGGCGGATGTATCCGCTGACGCTGGACGGCTTGGACCGGGCGATGCGGGAGTTGGTGAGGTAAGGCGCGTCCTTGTGGGATGGGGGCTCACGTGCTGCATGACAGCCGTGATATCATTCGGCGGCTTCGCCGGGACGGCTTTGAGCAGGTGTCGGTGAGCGGCTCTCACCACAAGTTCGTGCATCGTGAGCTCCGCCGACGCGTAATCGTGCCGCACCCCAAGCGTGACTTGCCACTCGGCACCGTGCGCGCCATCTACAACGATGCCGGCTGGGAGAAGGATTGAGAATGACGCATTACATCGCTCTCATTCACAAGGACGCGGATAGCTGCTACGGCGTGTCCTTTCCGGACGTGCCCGGCGTCTTCACCGCCGGCGACACCATCGACGAGGCGATCGAGAAGGCGGTGGAGGTGCTCGCATTCGCCGCTGAAGATTGGTCTGACCTGGACGGCAAGGCGTTTCCCGTGCCGCGCACCATCGATGATTTGCGCACGGATCCGGCGTTCCAGGAAAGCGCTACCGATGCGGTGATTGCCGCCATCCCATTCCGCGCGCGGGCGGACGCGGTGGCGTAACGGGCGAACGGTTTTCGCTCATTCCCGCCGACGCGGGGACAGGCTCCGGCGGGAATACAGGGGCAATAGTCGTTTGCAACCGTAGCCCGGATGGAGCGAAGCGAAATCCGGGGGCTTTGCATTCGTCGCCGGCGCTCCATCCCGCATTCCGCTCGCGCCCCATGCGGGCTACAAAGTCACTCCAACTCCACCCTCAAATTCCGTCCCACCGCGCTTGCCGCGCGCCGTAGTGTCGCCAGCGTCACCGACGTGTTCTCCGGATCGAGCAAGCGATCCAATTGCCGCCGGCTGGTCTTCATGCGCGCGGCAAACTCGCTTCACCTCTCCCATGGGGAGAGGTCGCCCGCCGAAGCTTAGCGAAGGCGGGCGGGTGAGGGGTTACAGCCTATCGAGAGTCACTTGCCCCCTCACCCCAACCCTCTCCCCCATGGGGAGAGGGAGCGCGTCGGAGTTTGCCGCATGTGTGTAAGCATGCGCGCGGCAAACTCGCTTCACCTCTCCCATGGGGAGAGGTCGCCCGCCGAAGCTTAGCGAAGGCGGGCGGGTGAGGAGTTACAGCCTATCGAGAGTCACTTGCCCCCTCACCCCAACCCTCTCCCCCATGGGGAGAGGGAGCGCGTCGGCGTTTGCCGCATGTGTCATGTATTCAACAACGATAGCGGCCGTATAGCTCGGCCACTTCGTCGTCGCTGGCAAAGCGTCCTGCACGCGCGTCATCGAGGCCCTTGCGGATCGCGGCGCGTTCTTCGTCGGTCAGCCGATAAACGCCGAAATGCTTGGCCTCGATGTCGATCATGAAACGCACCAGTTCCGCCTGCGCTTCCTCCGGCCAGGAGGCGGCACGTTCCATCAGGGCGTCGAGGGACTTGGTATCGGCCGTAAATACAACCTATCAAAATGCGGGCTGGCCTGCCATTCCGTCGGAGACGCGCGGCCTACCGCTCTCCCAGCTGATCCGCGACCGGCACCTCGTCGATCTGTTTGCCGTGCTCGTCGACGACGGTGACGAACCATCCGCCCCAATTGAAGCCGGGCATCACGGCGCCGTGCCGCAGGCTGGCGGCGAGCGCCACCGCGTCCTCGCGCGCGGCGGCGGAGCCGGCAAGGTCAATGCCCTGATGGTTGTTGAGGACTTGTTTGCCGTCGGTGAGGCGGAAGAAATAGCGCGGCATGGATGGCGTTCTCGCAAGGTTGACGTCGCGGCCCCAAGGCCTCGGCAACCGGTATCACTTCGCGCGCGGGCCGTCACGCGCCACCTCCGTATCTTTACGGAGGCGCGCCGCTTGCGCTGGATCAATGCGCCGAGCGCGCATCTCGCCATTATAAATCAAATGCAGCGATTCAGGAGATCGGCGGCCATGATGATGCCCAAGCCAGTGCACGAGGTGGCGGTGCCGGCGGCGTGGCCGAGCGGCTTGTCGCAGGTGATGCAGGCCTACGAAGCCTGCCGGAATTGCGAAGCCGAGGTGCTTGGCGCCGACCGGCTGGTGCGCGCCGAGTTCCATCCGATTGCCGCCCGGGTTCTGCCTCGACGTAGCCGAATTCAACCGCACCAATAAGAGGCCGAAATAACGCGGTTGGCGCATGGTCGCGAAAGGGCCTGCCCCTGAGGTAATCTGGGGATGTGGTTTTCGATCATGAGCAAAGGTTGCGCCGGCGGGGGCGGCGTGCCCCGGATTGTTTTCGTCGCCGGGTAGCGGCGGAGGCGATCCGGGGCTTTTCTTTTTTGCGTGGCGTTCGGACGGCGCGTCAGCGCCATTTCGCGAGAGCAGCCGATTCTAAACCGCGACCGAATGCCGCTTCTGGCTGGCCTTGAGATAGGCGTCGAAGGCCGCCGCGGCGATGCGCACATAAGGGCGGCCGCGCTCGGTCACCGCAATACGCGCGCCATTGATCGTCAGCAGGCCGTCCTCGACGAGCGGCTCTAGCGCCGCCAACTCGTCGGCAAAACGCGTGGCGCCGCCCGCGACGCTGTCGAGATCGAGCGCCAGATCGCACATCAGCCGCTCGATCAGATGCCGCCGCGCAAGCCGGTCGTCGTCGCTCAACGCCAGTCCCTTCACCGTCGCGAAGCGCCCGCCGCTCACCGCGCGCGCATAGCCGGCAAGGTCGGGCGCGTTCTGCACGAAGCCCTGCGGCAGCTTGCCGATGGCCGAGGCGCCGAGGCCGATCAGTGCGTCGGCATCGTCGACCGTGTAGCCCTGGAAATTGCGGTGCAGCCGGCGCTCGCTTGCTGCCAGCGCCAGTTCGTCGTCGGGTAGGGCGAAATGATCGAGGCCGATCGCCCGGTAGCCGAAGCTCTGCAAGGTCGCGGCGGCGACCTCGGCCTGTTGCAGCCGTGCTTCCACGCCGGGCAGGGCGGCCTCTGCGATCAGCCGCTGATGCGTCTTGAACCACGGCACATGGGCATAGCCGAACAGCGCCAGCCGCTGAGCCCCGAGCGAAGCCGCAAGCTCGGCGCTGCGCGCGACTTCGCGCGTGCCCTGTCCGGGCAGTCCGTACATGAGATCGACATTGAGGTTTTCGATGCCGGCCTCGCGCAGCCAATCGGCCGCGCGTTCCACCATCTCGAAGGGCTGCACGCGGCCGATCAGTTGCTGCACGTGGGGCGAGACGTCCTGCACGCCGAGGCTGGCGCGGTTAATGCCAATCAGGCGAAGCGTGCGCACGAGCGGCCGGTCGAGCCGGCGCGGATCGAGCTCGATGGCGTGCTCCTTCAGGGCCGAGAGGTCGAACAGCGAGGCGAGCCGCGCGGCGATGGTTTCCAGCCATTGCGGCCCGAGGATCGAAGGCGTGCCGCCGCCCCAATGCAGATGCGCGAGCTTGCGTCCGCGCAGATCGCCGAGCAGCGCGATTTCCTCGATCAGCCGCTCGGCATAGGTATCGATCGGCTCGCGCTTGCGCACCGCGCGGGTGTTGCAGCCGCAGTAGTGGCAGAGCTCGGTGCAGAACGGCACGTGGATGTAGAGGGAGAGACTCGCCGCGCCCGGCAACCCGGCGAGCCACCCGGCATAGGTTTCGGAACCCACGGCGTCGGAGAAATGCGGCGCGGTCGGATACGACGTATAGCGCGGGACGTTGCGCTCGGCGAAGGCGAGGGATTGGCTCATGGTCGGCCCCGGCTCACGCATCGCGCGCCACCCACCCGCCGTCTTGCTTGACGTAAGAGCGCTTTACCGCCGACCAGGCGATCATGTGCGAGCGCTGCTCGCGGTCGGCCTCCCCGGCATGAGCCCGATAGGCGTGGTTGAACGCCTCGCGGTAGATGTCCTGAGCGTGTTCGGGTAGATGCGTGCGCACGGACGGCGGCAGGTCTGAATTGTATTGATAAGGCATGCGCCCTCGTCGTCATTGCCATCTTTGCTGCCGGCTCCGGGCCCCCGCCAGGATGTTTCTCTTTGTGCGCCGGCGCAAAAAGGGTGGCATTGCGGTAAGTCAATAGGCCGCAAACCGTTCCCCCGCGGGTCTCCCGTGCGTCCCCGGCGCTGGCCAGCGGGGCAACGATGCGTCAACGTGATTCAAGCGTGGATATTTGGCACCACTCGCGCGAATTCGGGCTGTTTTGGCTTGCCGGAACCGTGCCCGACAAGTTCAGTTGATTGGCTTGCCGTAGCAGGCTCGGTTAATAAGCTTGCTGTATAGGGGGGAGCGACCATGCCGATATACGACCAGGGCCTGACCTGAAGGGAGAAGGGATGCACCGGAAATTAGTTGCTTTTGTTGCCGCATGCGTAGGACTTGCCATGCTGAGTAACGTCGCCAGAGCCGGGGAACACGACCTCGGCAGTCCCCTCGATCTCTTCAACGGCCCGATCAACACCGCCTCGACCGTTACCGGTGTCGGCACCACGGCCCTCTATTTCGGTATCAACCACTGGAAGTGGCACTGGAACGCGGAAGTGGCCGGCATCCCGCAGGCGGGTGCCCTGGTGCTCACCACCGTGGGCTGCGCCGCGATCTCGCCCATGCTGGCGAGCGCGCTCGCCAGGCGGCCGCTGACCTACCGCGAGGCCTATGTGCTGGCCGGTTCCTGCGTGATCCCGATCGTCGGTGGCATGATCGTCAACGCCATCTTCGACGCCTATCCGCCACGGGACGAGATCAAAGCTGTGCCCGTAAGGGCGCGCTACGTGCGGCACTATCGCCACACCCGCCGCCATCACCGGCGGTAGCCGTCCATACGCTGCTTGATGAAAGTGGTCGCTCAGCCCGCGGGCTGAGCGACTATTTGCGCTTGGCGACGAACAGTCCCTCGCGCAGGCGGAAGGTCATGTCGCCGTCCTTCTCCTGCGGGTCGAGCACCGCCTTCACCGCCGGCGTCACCTCGGTGAGCATGGATCGCAGCAGCCGCAACATGGTGGCGTCGTGGCGGGCGGCCCACGGCGCGAATTCCATGGTCTTGCCGATCTCTTCCTCGTGATCGACGGCAAAGCCCGCGCCTTTGAGCGCGTCGCGCCATTCGTCCATGGTCCAGGAGCGCAGGTGGCTGGGGTCGCGGAAGCGCTCGAAGGCGTTGACGTAATCGCCGACGCTGCCGTCCGGCACCACATTGTCGACCAGCGCGAGCAGGCCGCCCGATTTGAGCACGCGGTGCACCTCGGCGAGGAAGGCCGGGATCGAGTCGAAGTGATGCGGCGCGATGCGGCAGGTCACGAGATCGAAGCTCTCATCCTCGAACGGCAGCGCTTCCGCCTTGGCATAGGTCGTACGCACATTGGCGAGCCCGCGTTTCTCCGCCTCGCGTTTGACCTGGTCGATCATTTCCTGCGTGATGTCGGTCGCCCATACGCGCGCCACATGGGGCGCGAAGGCGTAGGCCACATGGCCGCCGCCGGTGGCGACGTCGAGCATGCGCCAATCGCTTTGCGGGGCGGTGAGGGCGACCAGCCGCTCCAGGCTCTTGCCGAGCTTATGCGGCTTGCTGGTGAGATAGCTGGCGGCGGTCTTGCCGAATTGTTCCTGAACCAGGGTCTTGCTCATGAGCGTGCTCTCGGGCGTGCTGTTCCGAAAATGGGGCGCCGACGCCAGGGGTCATAGCCGGTCCGCCGGCGCCGCGCGAGGTACCGGTCTCAGAATTTCAGCCGCGCGGAAAAACGCCGGTCAGGGGGAATCGGTACGCCGCCAGGAGGCTTCCGGCTTCTCGTCCTTGGCGTGGTCGCCGCCGCTCAGGTCGTCATAGCCGTGGCGGCTCGAATAAAACAGCAGCGCCATCAGGCCGCCGCCCACCAGCAGCGAGACCGTGACGCCGCCGGCGATGGCGAGCCAGCCGACGAAGGGGATTTCGGCGCTCTGCAGATGCATCCAACTCGTGGTGGCGAACCACAGCGCCAGCGCGAGCAGGGCGAAAAGGGGTATTAAGGCGAGCCATTTGCGCATGCCCGCTCATATAGGGGGGGCGCAAGAGACGCGCAAATGCGACGCGCAAATGCGGCACCTCGGGTGCGCCGCCATTCGCCGCGCGGTGGCCCGGAGGTTCTTAGCTCTTGTCGCCGGGGCCGGCGTTGACCGCGCGCGGCGGGGTCGGCTCTTCGGCGGTCTTGTGATCGTCCTCGTTGGCCGGCGGGCTGGGCGTGATCGCCGTCTCGTCGAGCGGGATGCCGCGCCGCAGGGCGGTGCGCAGCGAGGTGACCTCGCTCTGCAGCCGGGTGTTGTCCTTGCGGGCCGCTTCCAGGGCGCCCTCGAGCACGGCGCGCTCCATGCGCTCGCGTTGCAGCGAGGCGCTGAGCTCTTCCACCCGCCGCTCGATGGTGGTGCGGACCACCTGGGCGTCGGCTTCCAGTTGCGCGTTGCGCTCGGCAAGCGCCGCGAGCTTTTCCTCGCCGCGCGCCAGCGCCGCTTCGCGCGCCTTGAGTTCCTTGGTCAGCGCGCTGTTGTGCTCGCCCAGCCCGACGCGGGTCTGTTCGAGGTCGCGCAGATGCTGGTCGCGGCTCTCGTGCGCGGATTCCATCTGCGTCAGCCGCTTTTCGGCGTTGTTGCGCGCGATGGTGGCTTCCACCGCCTTGCGGTCGAAGGCGCGCAATTCCTCGGTGCGCGCGATCAGGCTCTCGCGGGCATGGGCCAGGAGCCGCTCGGCGGTTGCCGCGCGCGAAGTCAGCGCGTCGAGCCGCATGGTCATGGCGTTGTGCTCGACCTGATACTGCTCTCTGGCTTCGTCGAAGGCGCCGGCGATGCGGCCGCGTTCGGCGTAGGTTTCGGCATAGCTCGCCTCGACCTTGCCGAGCTGGCTGCGGGTGGCCGACAGCGCGTTCTCGGATTCCGTCAGGCGGCGGGAGAGGCGGGCGTTCTCGGCGAGCGTATTGTCGACCGCGGTCTGCAGCGAGCGCCGGTCGTCTTCCATCAGCACCAGCCGCTCGCCGGTGGCGGCGAGCTCGCCTTCGAGTTCCACGATGCGCTTCTCGGCGGCGTCGAGCTGCTCCTGGGCGCCGCGGCGGCTTTCGCTCAGGGCGCGCCGCTGGCTGGTCTCCTGCGCGAGCTGACGCTCCAATTCGGCGATCTGCGCGCGGTTGGCCGAGGCCTCGTTGCTCAGCTCGAGGCCGGTGGATTCCAGCGAGCGATTGGCTTCGTGGGCCGCCTCGAGATCCTCGCGCAGCCTTTCGACGTCGGCGTCAAGGCTGCTGGCCCGCCGCTCGATCTGGTAGAATTCGTTGCGCAGCCCATCATGGGAGGCGCGCGCTTCCTCCAGCATGGCCGTCAGGCTGAGGGTCTGCGACTTTTCCTCTTCCAGCGCGCGCAGGGTGGCGTTGAAGGGCGTCACCAGCCGGTCGAACACCCGCTTGAGCTCGTCGAGCTCGTCGATCTTGCGGGAGGCGTCGTTGAACAGGTTGCGCAGCGCTTCGTTTTCGCCGCCGATGCGCGAGCCGACGTGGGAATAGCTTTCGACGGGGGATTCGAGCGGCTCGGGCGTTTCGTAAGTTTCGTGCGTTTCGACTTCCGCGCTCACGTGCTCGCGCACGGGGATCGGGCGGTGCGGCGGCGGCGCCGGCATCTCATCGTCTGCGCTGATGTCGATACCTTTGCGGCCGAACAAGTCCATCAACTTAGCCATACCAACGCCTCCCAACGTAGCGCACACGCCACGAACGCCACGAAAACGGTTTTAAGATATTATAAACCATCGACGATTGAAACCGCGCTGACGGTTTCCCACCGCTGTTGTGGGGTGCGGACCGTTGGCATGGTTAATTGCTGAAATCATGTGCGAAACTGGCACGGACATGCCGTCTTTCGGAACCAGAATGTGACACAAGAGCCCGCAATCGCGGACGCCGAGGCAGCGTTGGCATACAGCTACCGGCCATCGCTGCTTGGCGCGCCCTGGGAATTCAAGCTGACCGAGCACGGTCTCGACTGGGTCGCCGGCCGTCGCTCGGGCCGCATCCTCTATTCCGAGGTGCGCCGCCTGCGCTTGTCGTTCAAGCCGGTGAGCATGCAGACGCTGCGCTTCCTCACGGAGATCTGGGCGGAAGGCGCGCCCAAATTGGAGATCGTCTCGTCGTCCTGGAAAAGCATGGTCGAGCAGGAGCGGCAGAACCAGCCCTATGCCGCTTTCATCACCGAGCTGCACGCGCGCGTCGCGCGCGCGTCAAGGCGCACGCCGGTGCGCTACGACCGCGGTTTCAACCCGTTCAGCTACTGGCCCGGTTTAGCCCTGTTTGCCGTGGTTTCCGTGGCGCTGGCGTTGCTGGTGGTGCGCGCCCTGCAGGCGCACGCGCTGAGCGGCGCGATTTTCATTTTCGCCTTTGTTGCCTTGTTCGTCTGGCAGGGCGGCAATTTCTTTCGCCGCAACCGGCCCGGCAACTATCGGCCCGACGCGCTGCCGGCCGACCTGATGCCGAAAGTCTGAACGGCGTATCCCACCTTCGGCTTCACACGACGATCCCGTCGTCGTGAACGGCGGCGCGTTCCCTGTGACTTCAATGTGGATTGCAGGTGATCGGTTGGCGCGCCCAAATCAGCGCCAACAAGAGATCGTTCTTGTTTCCAAATTGGAGTTGAAATCATGAAGACCGTCACCAAGTTCGCCGCCGCTGCCGTTCTCGCGCTGGCGACCGCCGCGCCGGCGCTCGCCTTCGAGCAGACGCAGCTTGAGCGCAACACCTACCTCTATACCGCCGACGCCCGTCCGATCGTTGCGCATATGCATCAGGTGCAAGCCGATGTCGCGCGCGGCACCGACGCGATGGCGCTGGCGCCGGCGACGCAGACCATCAAGGACCCGGCCGAGAATATCTCCGCTTATTGAGTCCATCTCCGGCGAGCGATCGCGCCGCTTCCCCGACGGCGTCGATCGCGGAAGGGGGCTGCCACAAGGCGGCCTCCTTCATCGCTGTTTATCGGGTGTCAGCTTCCGGCCGCGTCCAGCGTCTTCGGGCTGACGAAGCGTTCCAGCCGTCCCGAATGCGGATGCAGCTTGTTCCAATCGTCGAAGGCGAAGTCGATGATGACCAGCCCCGAGGTCGGCAGCTTCTCGCGCAGTTGCTCGCGGGCCTCCACGTCGCCGGAGGCGATCAGCATCAGGGCAAGCTCCTGCAGGCCCGGATTGTGGCCGATGACCAGGAGCGTATGCGCCTTGGCCGGCACGTCCTTGATGGCGGCGAGGATCGCGTGCGGAAGGGCATCGTAGAGCTTTTCCACGGTGGTCGCCGCCGGCGCCGGCTTGAAGGCGCGCGCCGCCGCCTGCCAGGTCTGCTGGGTGCGCGCGGCGATCGATATCAGGACGCGATCGGGCACCAGCGCGTGCGCGGCCATATAGGCGCCGATCCTGGCGGCATCCTTGCGGCCGCGCTCGATCAGCGGGCGTTCGCGGTCCGGCCCGCCCGGGATCGAGCGTTCGGCTTTGGCGTGGCGGAAGAGCAGGAGTCGGCGCATGACCGGTCATCTAGCGCTCGAACGGCGGGAAGTGAACCCCGGCCAGGCGGCCAAAAGGTCGCTTTCGACAGGGCGGCGGTCTAGCATGCGCGCCCTTGCGGCCGGCGCGCCGTACCGAACAGCGATGCAGACTTGAGCGCGAATGAGTAAAGACCCGGGAGAGACCTGGTACGAGGCGACGCGCGTGGAAGCCCGCGAGCGCCCGCCGCTCAATTTCGATTCTGACGTCGAGGTCTGCGTGATCGGCGCCGGCCTTGCGGGCCTGACGGTCGCGCGCGAGGTGGCGCGCCGCGGCTTTACGGTGGCGGTGCTGGAGGCCAACCGCGTCGGCTGGGCCGCCTCCGGGCGCAACACCGGCTTCGTGTTGCCCGGCTTCGGGCAGGACGCCGACGGCGTGGTCGAGCGCACCGGGTTCGAACGCGCCAAGCGGCTGTGGGCGCTGTCGGAGGACGGCCTCGACTACGTCCGCCGCACCATCGAAGAGACCGCCATGCTGGGCGTCGATCCGGTGCCGGGCTGGCTGCACGTCTCCAAGACCGACGAGAGCGGCAAGGCGAGCCGCGCTTACGCGAAACTGGTGCGCGAGCTCGGCGGCAAGATCGAACTCTGGCCGGCCGAGCAAGTGCGCGAGGTGCTGCCCAATCCGCGCTATTTCAACGCGCTGCATTACCCGCGCGCGTTCCACATCAATCCGCTCAATTACACGCTCGGTCTTGCCGCCGCCGCGGAAGCGGCCGGCGCGCGCATCTTCGAGCAGACGCCGGCGATTTCGATCGACCCGACCGGCGTGCGCAAGCGCATCGTCACGCCGCATGCGCGGGTGCGCGCGCCGAACGTGGTGCTCGCCGGCAACGTCCATCTCGGCGCGCTGATGCCGGAGCTCTCGGCGACGCTGGTGCCGGTCAGCACCTTCGTCATGGTGACGGCGCCCATCGGCCCGCGGCTTTCCGAGGTGATCCGCTATCGCGGCGCGATCAGCGACGGCGAATACGCCGACAACCATTACCGCATCGTCGGCGGCGACGATCCGAACGAACAGCGCCTGCAATGGTCGGGGCGCATGCGGGTGTGGGACGCCAGGCCGCGCGCCTTCGCGCGCACGCTCGTGCACGACATCCGGCGCGCCTTCCCGGAGCTTGGCCCGGTCGAGCCGGCGCATCTGTGGCGCGGCACGCTCGGCCGCACCGTGCACCGCATGCCGCAGATCGGCGAGCTCGAGCCCGGCACCTGGGTGGCGAGCGGCTTCGGCGGGCACGGGCTCAACACCACGGCCATGGCCGGCGGCCTGGTCGCGCGCGGCATCGTCGACAAGGACGATACCTGGCGTCTGCTCTCGCCCTATGAATTGGTGTGGGCCGGCGGCGTTCCCGGCCGCGTGCTGGCGCAAGGCCTCTATTGGAGCCGGTCGCTCGCCGACAAGGGCGCGCAACGGCTCGCCCTCCACCAGGAGCAACTGCGGGCCCGTCGGGCCGCGCGCCGCGCCGCGCGTCGGGCGCGACGGCAGCAACTGGCGGAGCAAGGCGAGGGCGTCGAGGGCAATCCCTGACGGCGCGGCGCCGCGACCTCTGCGAAAATGAAGTCGGCAGGGCGGGCAAAGGTGCCTGAGGGCCGTGCCCAAGCGGTGAGCGACGTAGCCCGGATAGAGCGAAGCGACATCCGGGATCTCGGCTCCCGCATTTCGCTTTCGCTCCATGCGGGCGACGCGCGACGATCCTCTTCCGGCCTCATGCTGAGGAGCATCGCGAAGCGATGCGTCTCGAAGCATGGGGCGGGGATAAATCGATCCGCGCGGGGATAAGTCGCCGCAAGCGACATGAGATTATTTTCCGCTTTTTCCTTGACGCCACCATTGTCCTGACTATATTCCCATCCATCCCGCCCCGAATGCCGAGGGGTCTGCAGTCTCCAGACGCGGGGCGGGGAGCGGTGGCCGGTTCGGGGGCGTCGGAGATGCGGCGCTGGTTTTCCCCAGCCGGCGGTCCAAGCCGCATTCGTCCCGGCGCGCCGTCCGCGCGTCACGCGGGCCCCACTGGCGGCGGCAGCCGGCACGGTCGGAAGTGCTGGGCACCGTTTGGGCCAAATAGCGGTGGATAGGCGTCCTGCCGTAAGGGAGGAAGCCTGAAAGGGTAAGTCCACCGGGGGCGATGCGGAGCAAACCTATAAACACCGCGCGCGGGACGCCAAGGGACTGGCGGACTTGCGGCCGTCTAGCGAAAGCGAGGACTACTTCGACAAGCCTCGACGTCGCGAGGCGTCGAGGCCCGTGGGTCTGAGCACTTTTAGTTTGCGCACTTTGCGTAAACTTGAGTGCGCCCGGACCCGAACAGCGTCCCGCGCGCCCTCGGTACTTATTCGAAGGCGAGCGGCTCGTCGCGCCGAAGCCCGCAAGGGCGAAGGCGGAAACGGAATGGGAAGAGGGCGCACCCGGCGCCGACATCAAGAACACGGGCAATGGCGCGTGCCTGTTTCACAACTACAAACCGTCATCCCCCGCGAAAGCGGGGGAACCAGTAACCACCAAGGATGCAGTGAATACTGGATGCCCCGCTTGCGCGGGGCATGACGGCAACGGCAAGCGGGGAGAGGGAAAGCGGGGAAAGGGTAAAGGCGCTACCGCCCCTCGCGCCGCGCCATGCATAGGCCGCGTCAGCGGCCGTCTCTTCTTGCCATGAACGCCAGCCGCTCGAACAAATGCACGTCCTGCTCGTTCTTGATCAGCGCGCCGTGCAGCGGCGGGATCAGCTTCTTGGGATCGCGCTCGCGCAGCATCTCCGGCCCGATGTCCTCGACCATCAGAAGCTTCAGCCAATCCAGCAACTCCGAGGTCGACGGCTTCTTCTTCATGCCCGGCACGTCGCGGATCTCGTAGAACAGCCGCAGCGCTTCCGCGACCAGCCGCTGCTTGATGCCGGGGAAATGCACCTCGATGATCGCGTGCATGGTGTCGGTGTCGGGAAAGCGGATGTAGTGGAAGAAGCAGCGGCGCAGGAAGGCGTCCGGCAATTCCTTCTCGTTGTTCGACGTGATGACGACGATCGGCCGCCGCCGCGCCTTCACGGTCTCGCCGGTCTCGTAGACGAAGAACTCCATGCGATCGAGCTCCAGCAACAGATCGTTGGGAAACTCGATGTCGGCCTTGTCGATCTCGTCGATCAGCAGCACGGGGCGCTCGTCGGCGACGAAGGCGTCCCACAGCTTGCCGCGCTTGATGTAGTTGCGGATGTCCTTGACGCGCTCGTCGCCGAGCTGGCTGTCGCGCAGGCGCGAGACCGCGTCGTATTCGTAGAGGCCCTGCTGCGCCTTGGTGGTCGATTTGACGTGCCATTCGATCAGCGGCGCGCCGAGCGCTTTCGCCATCTCCAGCGCCAGCACGGTCTTGCCGGTGCCGGGCTCGCCTTTGACCAGCAGCGGCCGCTCCAGGGTTATCGCCGCATTAACGGCGACCTTCAGGTCGTCGGTCGCCACATAGCCGGAAGTACCTTCGAAACGCATGGAATTCCTCACATTTTGCGGCGGGACACTAGCGCATGATCGCGAAAAGTGGGAACCGGTTTTTGGAAAAAAGATCATGCGCGATCGGGAAAACCGCGGACGGGGAGGGCAGGGCAAGCCGATTTGCCGGGCGGTTTCAGCGCCGACCCTCTCGGCAACGTGAAGGCAGGGTGATGGCAACGTGAATTCCGCTCGCCGCCAAAGGGTATATGTGAGAGCGCGACGGCAATGGGAGGAAACGATGCGACGCCTGCTGCTCAGTCTTGTCCTGGTGCTGGCGACCGCCGGCATGGCGGCCGCGCAGAACGCGCCGCAAGCCCAGCCCAAGCGGGCGGTGGCGACCTTTGCCGGCGGCTGCTTCTGGTGCGTGGAGAGCGACTTCGACAAGGTCAAGGGCGTGATCTCGACCACCTCCGGCTATACCGGCGGCCACGTCGCCAACCCGGGCTACGAGCGGGTCTCCGCCGGCGGCACCGGCCACGCGGAATCGGTTGAAGTCGTCTACGACCCGAGCGTGGTCAGCTACAAACAACTGCTGACCTATTTCTGGCACCACATCGACCCGACGGTGAAGGACCGCCAGTTCTGCGACTACGGCAACCAGTATCGCACCGCCATCTTCGTGCACAACGAAGCGCAGCGGAAGCTGGCCGAAGAATCGAAGAAGCAGGTCGCGGCCGAGCTCAAGAAGCCCATCTATACCGAAATCGATAACGCCGGCCCGTTCTACAAGGCCGAGGAATATCACCAGGACTTCTACAAAAAGAACCCGCTGAAATACAAATTCTACCGTTGGAACTGCGGCCGCGACCAGCGGATCAAGCAGATCTGGGGCAGCGCGCAAAAGGGAGAAGGCTGATATGATGAACAGGCGTGCCCTCTTGACGAGCGGCGTGGCGATGGCCGCGCTCATCGTCGCCAGCAAATCCGGCGAGGCAGGAACCAAATCCGGCGAGGCAGGAACAATGACCACCACCACCACCACCGAAATCGACTGGGCCCATCTCTCCGACGCCGAGTGGCGCAAGCGGCTCACCGCCGCGCAGTACACCGTGCTGCGCGGTCACGGCACCGAGCGCGCCGGCACCAGCCCGCTGTTGCGCGAGCACCGCAAGGGTACCTTCGCCTGCGCAGCTTGCGACCTGCCGCTGTTCTCGTCGGCCACCAAGTTCGAGAGCGGCACCGGCTGGCCGAGCTTCTACGAGCCGCTGCCCAATGCGGTGGAGACGAAGACCGACCGCGCGTTCTTCATGACCCGCACCGAGGTGCATTGCCGGCGCTGCCTCGGCCATCTCGGCCACGTCTTCGACGACGGCCCGCAGCCCACCGGCCTGCGCTACTGCATGAACGGCGTGTCGCTGAAATTCGAGCCGGCGACGGCGTCCTCAAGCTGATCGTTCGCGCGCGAACGCGCCGTCAAAGAGCGGCAAAATTTGCCGCCTCGCGGCAGAAACTCCCCGACCGGCGACCCCTTGCGGGTCGCCGTGGTCGTTTAAGCCCCTAAAAACACGCGACTTTTTTGCTGGCACAGGGCTTGCGAAGGCAGAGCCGGATTTGTGGCCGGCGGCCTGCCATTCGGTGAAGGCGTCGCGCGCTTTAAAGGTGGAGAAGTGTGATGGGTGTTTTTGGTGCGTTGAACACCGCGGTGAACGGCCTGCAAAGCCAGTCCTACGCGTTGCAGAATATCTCCGGCAATATCGCGAACTCGCAGACCATCGCCTACAAGGCGATCGGCACCAGCTTCATCGATCTCATTCCCGACGCCGCGCCGAGCCAGCAGATGGCCGGCGGCGTGATCGCCAGTTCGACCGCCAGCAACGACGTGCAGGGCGCGATCCAGAACGCCTCCGTCAGCACCTACATGGCGATCAACGGCGACGGCTTCTTCGCCGTCAAGCAGCCGAGCAGCAACACGGGCAGCGGCGTGCAGTTCAACAGCACCGATCTCTACACCCGCCGCGGCGACTTCCAGATGGACGCCAATGGCTATCTGGTGAACGGCGCCGGCTATTACCTCCAGGGCATCCCGATCGATCCCAAGACCGGCAACCCGGTCGGCAACGCGCTCTCGCCGCTGCAGTTCAGCACTGCCTTCCTGCCGGCGACCGCGACCACGCAGATCACCTATGGCGCCAACCTGCCGACCTATCCGCAAACCACCAATTCCAACACGGCGGTCCCGCAGTCGGAATTGCTCGATCCGACCAGCTTCACCGTCGATCCGACCACGTCCGGCACCGGCACGGTCGTCGGCAGCGACGTCACCAACTTCCTCAACCAGTCGCTCGATGGCGGTGCGGTGACCGCCTACGACACCTCGGGCCAGCCGGCCAACATCCAGTTCCGCTGGGCCAAGACGGATTCGTCCACCTATGGCGGCACCGATACCTGGCAGCTTTTCTATCAGACCGACTCCACGGCGACCGGCGCGACGGTGGCCTGGCAGAACGTCGGCACCAATTTCACCTTCGACTCGACCGGCAACCTGAGCCCGCCGGTCACCTCGCTGGCGCTGAGCGGTGTCACCGTCGACGGCACCTCGCTCGGCACCGTGGGCATGCCGATCAGCGGCCTTACGCAATTTGCGGCGCAGAGCGGCGCGGTCACCGTCAACACGCTGAAGCAGGACGGCTATCCGGCCGGCCAGTTGCAATCGATCGCGATCGGCAAGAACGGCCGGGTGTCGGGCAGCTTCACCAACGGCAAGAACGTCGACCTCGCGCAGATCCCGCTCATGCATTTCGCCAGTCCCGACAATCTGAAGAGCCTGGATGGCGGCGCCTTCGCGGTCACCGGCGCGTCCGGCGCGGCGCTGGCGGGCGCGACCGGTCAATTGGTCGGCGGCTCGCTCGAAGGCTCGAACGCCGACATCGCCGACCAGTTCACCAAGCTGATCGTGACCCAGCAGGCCTATTCGGCCAACACCAAGGTGATCACCACCGCCAATCAGATGTCGCAGGACATGCTCAACATGCTGCGATAGCCGATCGCGGGCTTATCGCCGAAAGCGCTAGCGCATGAGTTTGACCCAGGCACTTTCCACCGCCTTGAGCGGGTTGAATGCGGCGCAGACCAGTCTGTCGCTGGTCGCCGGCAATGTCGCCAACTCGCAGACCGCGGGTTATGTCCGCAAGACCGCGACCCTGGTGCAGAATGCGGCCGGCACCACCGGCAGCTCGGTGCAGGTCGCCGGCATCAACCGGATGCTCGACCAGTTCGTGCAGACCCAGTTGCGTACGGAATCGGCGGGCGCCGGCTACGCCGACATGCGCGCCAACATCTACGATCAGCTGCAAAGCGTCTATGGCAATCCCAATTCCACCAGCACGCTGGAAAGTGCCTACAACAATTTCACCAGCACGCTGCAGGCGCTGACCGCGAATCCCGGCGACCAGCCGACGCAGTATGCGGTGGTGAGTGCCGCGCAGCAGTTGACCCAGCAGCTCAACGGCATGACCGCCGGCATCCAGACGCTGCGCAGCCAGGCCGAGCTGGGCCTGTCGGACGATGTCAGCCAGGCCAACAATTGCCTGCAGCAGATCGCCTCGCTCAATCAGCAGCTCAACGCCTCGAGCCTGAGCGATTCCGCCAAGGCCGGGCTCGAGGATCAGCGCGACGGCTATATCGATCAGCTTTCCAAGCTGATGGACGTGCGCGTCATCAAGGGCAACGACGATCAGGTCTCGATCCTGACCAATTCCGGCGTCGAACTGGTCGGCGCGCAGGCCTCGAAACTGTCCTTCGACGCCCAAGGCACGGTGACGGCGCAATCGAAATGGAGCGCCACTCCGTCCCAGCGCACGCTCGGCACCATCACCTTGACCTCGCCGAACGGCACCACCACCGATCTGATCGCCACCAATGCCATTCGCTCCGGCGAGATCGCCGGCTATCTCGACATGCGCGACAATGTGCTGGTGCAGGCGCAGGCCCAGCTCGACCAGTTCGCGGCCTCCGTATCGAGCGCGCTGTCGGACCAGCAGACCGCGGGAACGGCGGCGACCGCCGGCGCGCAGTCCGGCTTCGACGCCGACATCGGCAGCCTGTCGGCCGGCAACTCCATCAGCCTGACCTACACGGACACCGGCACCGGCACGCAGCATCAGATGACGTTCGTGCGGGTCGACGATCCCGCCGCGCTGCCGCTGTCGAATTCAGCCACCACCAATCCCAACGACACCGTGGTCGGGCTCGACTTCTCCGGCGGCATGGCCTCGGTGGTGAGCCAGATCAATGCCGCGCTCTCGGGCACCGGCGTCACCGCCTCGAACCCGAGCGGCAACACCTTGCGCCTGCTCGACGACGGCGCGGCCAACACCGCGGATGTGAATGCGGTTTCCACCACCAGCACCGCCACCGCGCTGAGCGGCGGCGTCGAACTGCCCTTCTTTGTCGACGGCACTTCGCCCTATACCGGCGCCATCACCGCGGCTGGCTCGGAGAGCGTCGGGCTTGCCGGCCGCATCGCCGTCAATTCGTCGCTGGTCAGCGACCCGACGCAACTTGTCAACTATCAAGCAGGCACCGCGGCGAGCGATGCGACGCGGCCGACCTTCATCTACGACCAGCTCACGAGCGCCTCGCTCTCTTACAATCCGTCGTCCGGCATCGGCACCACGAGCGCGCCATTCAGCGGCACCGCCAGCACGTTCCTGCGCCAGATCATCAGCCAGCAAGGCCAGGCCGCCAGCAACGCTGACAGCCTCAAGCAGGGCCAGGACGTGGTGCTCAACGCGTTGCAGCAGCGCTTCGACGCGACGTCCGGGGTCAATATCGATCAGGAGATGACCGACCTGCTCGCGCTACAGAACACCTATGCCGCCAATGCCCGTGTGATGTCCACGGTCAAGGACATGCTCACTGCGCTCTTGCAGATAGGGTCGTAACATGTCCGTCAATTCCGTAGGTTCATCGTCGAATGCCATGGCGCAGACGCTGATCGACATGCGCGCGCAGTTCGACGACCTGCAGCGCCAGCTCAGCACGGGCGAGAAATCGTCGACCTATTCCGGCCTCGGTCTCGATCGCGGCCTGTCCGTCAGCCTGAACGCGCAGATGTCGGCCATCGGCAGCTACAACAACACCATCGACACGGTGATGACCACCATCAACCTGGCGCAAAACGCGCTGACCTCGATGTCCAATATCGGACACAGCATGCAGACCGCGCTCGCCGACGGCAGCATCAACACCGGCACCACCGGCAATTCGGCGCAGACGACCGCGCAATCCTCGCTGCAGCAATTGGTCGCCTTGCTCAACAGCAAGTCCGGCGACCGTTACCTGTTCTCCGGCCGCGCCACCGATCAGCAATCCGTTGCGAGCTACGACCAGATCATCAACGGCGATGGCACGCGCGCCGGTCTCTCGCAGGTCATCTCAGAACGCAATCAGGCCGATCTCGGCGCCGACGGCCTCGGCCGGCTCGCGGTCAGCGCGCCGACGGCGACCTCGGTTTCGGTGGCGGAAGACGCCGTCTCGCCGTTCGGCTTCAAGCTCGGCTCGGTCAACTCGAACCTGAGCAACGCGACGGTGACCGGGCCGAGCGGCTCGCCGGCCTCGCTGTCGGTCGACTTCACCGGCCAGCCGAGCAACGGCCAGACGATCACGCTCGGCCTCAATCTGCCCGACGGCACCACCACCAATCTGACGCTCACCGCGACGACCGATTCACCGCCAGGGCCCAATCAATTCACCATCGGCGCGTCGCCCTCGGCGACCGCGGCCAATCTGCAGACCGCGCTCACCAGCGCGCTCGGGACGGCTGCCGGCGGCACGCTGAAGGCCGCCTCCACGACCGCTGCCTCCAACAATTTCTTCGATGCCGACGTCAACAACCCGCCGCAGCGGGTCGTCGGACCGCCGTTCGACACCGCCACCAGTCTGACCGCGGGCTCGGCCACTGACACGGTGATCTGGTACACCGGCGAAGCCGCCAGCGACCCGGCCCGTTCCTCGGCCAGCGCGCGCATCGACTCCTCGCTGGTGGTCAACTACGGCACCCGCGCCAACGAGACCGGCATCCGCAATCTGGTGCAAAGCGCCGCCACGCTGGCGGCGGTGTCGGTGTCGTCCAGCGATCCCAATGCGGCGGCCTACTCGGCCGCGCTCGACCAGCGGCTGTCGACCAAGCTGGACGGCTCCGGCGGCGCCCAGACCCTGACCGACATCGAGGCGCAGCTTGCCGGCACGCAGACCTCGATGAATGCGGTCAAGAGCAATCATCAGCAGACCAGCAGCACGCTGAGCAGCTTCCTGCAGCAGATCGAAGGCGTCTCCAACGAGGAGGTCGGCACTCAGCTATTGGCGCTGCAGACGCGCATGCAGGCCGCCATGCAGACGACGGCCATGATGTATCAGACCAGCCTGGTCAAATATCTGTAAGCGCTGGAGTATCTGTAGGAGCTGAGAGAAACCGTCAGCCGCGGCCGCGCAACCCGGCCGCCAGCTCGCGATTGATGTTGATCAGCGAGACCAGGTTGTCGGGTTTGGGATCGATCAGCACGTTCAAGGTCTGCTTGAACACGAACAGCCCGAGATTGGCGACGTTCTGACGGATGCCGGCGGGCAACGGATTTTCCGGGTTGGTTGCCGAGGTCACGAAGATCGACCACAGGCGCCGGTTATTGAGCAGCGCCGCGTTCAACTCGTCGCGCCGGCCCTCCCAGCCGTCGCGCACCGCCTGCAACCGGGCCGCCGCGTTGAGCAGCAGGTCGGCCTCCAGATCACGCGGACTTGCGGTTTTTTGTGCGATCGCGCTGTAGGCTTGCGCCGCGTTTTGCATGATCGAGCAGCTCCCCCTCGTAAGCAATCAGGTTTTTTGCGCTCTTGAGCGCCTTGTACATCTCGCCGGCCATGATGTGATTGCTCACGGCCTCGACATAAGGCCAGGCGCTCGGCGCCGCCTGCACCAGATCGCGCAGAAGCGCGAAATAATCTTCGTAGTGCGTGCGCGGATCGCGCGCGGTGTACATGAGCTGGACCACGAGATAGATGCGCTTGGCCGGCGTGTCCGCCTGCTCCAGCGTCATGATGTCCTTTTCGCGCAGGATGGGCGCCTGGCCCTCGACCAGGAGCCGCGTGCGCTGGTCGCCGTTGGTGACCACGCTTTCGCCGATGATCAGGCGCTCGCCGGGTTTGAGTTCGACTTTGAGACCCATTCGATGCCGTTCCCTTGCGACGGCCGGATTCTTTGCCGCCGCGTTCCGATCGGATTACTGGAACAGCCGCAGCACGTTCTGATCGGCCTGGGCGGCCAGCGACAAGGCGGTGGTCGACAACTGCTGGCGCGTCTGCAGGGCTAGCAGGTTGGCGCCTTCCTCGTTGCTGTCGGCCAAGGTGAGACTGTCGGCCCCGTTGTTCAGCGTATTGACCATGGATTTGGTAAATTCTTGGCGAACTTGCACGGTCTGCAGGTTCGAGCTCAGCGACTGCGATTGCGAGCGCACGGTCACCAGCGCCGCGGTCAGTTCGGTGGCCGCCGTGCTCATGTCGGTGGAGGAGCCCCAGCTGTTTGTCGACGAATTGATCGCGAGATCGGCGGCGGTGGTGTCGTTCACGCCGGTGACGGTGACGGACGAGGTATTGTCTTCGTTCAGTTTGACGGTGAGATCGTCGCCGTTGAGCAGGTTGATCCCGTTGATGCCGGAATCGGAGGCCAACTGGTCGATCTGGGTGAGCAGCGAGTCGTACTGGCTGGCGAGCGTGGCGCGCACGCCGGTGTCGGTGGTCTGCTGCGCCTGGGTCACCAGGGATTGCGCCGTCTGGATCAGCTTGGTGATCGAGGTCAGGCCGTTGTTGGCGGCCTGGATGGTGTTGATCGCCGTCGACATGGTGTCGAGCAGGCCGTTCAAGTCGTTGGCGCGGCTGCTGAGGCTCTGCGCGGTGAAGAAGTTGATCGGGTTATCGAGGGCCGAGTTGACCCGCTTGCCGGTCGCGAGCCGGTTCTGTGTCTGCGTGATGAGGTCCGACGTCTGCTGCAATTGCAGCAGATTCGACCGCACGCCGGACGATAAAACAATGTCGCTCATGGCAATCCTGTGCCCCCGTGAGGCCAACTGATCCTGCTTGAAAATAAATTGTTAAGGTTAATCGATCGTTACGGTGCGGGCTTAACCGGCCGTTAACCATGTCCATCCGGACAAAAAAACGGCGGCCCGAAGGCCGCCGTTTCCAATCGTCGGGTCTGGTCGGCTTACTGGAACAGCCGCAGCACGTTCTGGTCGGCCTGCGAAGCGAGCGACAGGGCCGTGGTCGAGAGCTGCTGGCGGGTCTGCAAGGCCAGCAAGTTCGCGCCTTCCTGGTTGGAGTCCGCAAGCGTGAGGGCGTCGGAGCCGGCCTGCAGGGTGTTGATCGTGGCCTTGGTGAAGTCCTGACGGATCTGCACGGTGGACAGGCTCGAGCTCAACGTCTGCGACTCGGAACGCAGCGAGGTCAGCGCGGTGGTCAGTTCGGTGGAGGCCGCGGTGATGTCCGCGCTGCTGGCCCAGCTGTTGGCGGCAGCCCCGATGCTCAGCGGCGCGTTGCTGGCGTTGCTATAGTCGACGCCAGTGACCGTGACGCTGGCATTGTTGGTTTCGTCGAGCGTAACCGTCAGCGAGTCGCCGCCCAGCAGATTGATGCCGTTGAATCCGGAGTCGCCGGCGAGCTGGCCGATCTGGCTCAGCAGGCTGTCGAACTGCGAGGACAGGCTGGCGCGGACCGTGGTGTCGCTGGTCTGCTGGGCCTGGCTGATCAGCGATTGCGCCGACTGCACCAGCTTGGTGATCGACGAAATGCCGTTGTTGGCGGCCTGAATGGTGTTGATCGCCGTCGACATCGAATCCAGCAGGTTGCTGAGATCGCTGGCGCGGTTGTCGAGCGACTGGGCCGTGAAGTAGTTGAGCGGATTGTCGAGGGCCGAGTTGACCCGCTTGCCGGTGGCCAGCTTTTCCTGGGTGCTGGTGATCAGGTCGGAGGTCTGCTGCAGATTCAGCAGGTTTGACCGAACGCCGGCCGAAAGAACGATGCCTGACATCGAAGGTACCTTTCTGGTGAGTATGCCGTACTGGCAGTTTTCAGTTGATCTCGAGGATCGACATCGTCATCGCATGGCCGCGCAAACGGCGCGTAAAAGAACATGGTTAATGGGTTATCGCCAATTCACCGGCATTATTTGTATTTGAATCAAATTAGAACGAGCGCTGCGCGGGAAATGCCAGCGTTTTGGGCGCGAATGGATGTGCGCGCCCGACCGGCGGCCTTTTGGCGGTCAGCCTTTGTTAACGGCGTTGGCGCATATAGAGGGAAGTTGTTGAGTACAGTGCGATGTCATCGGCAATCAGCGCATCGACCGCCGCCTACTACAATTCGCTGTCCACATCGAGCTCGGGCACGGATTGGATCGCCAGCACTGTGTCCGCCATCAAGAACTCGCAGAGTTCGGCCGGCATTCTCGGCGCCCTGGCGAATTCGGGCGACGGCAGCGTGTCCTCGTTTCTCAGCCAGAGCTCGGCCTTCGCCGGCAATTTCGCGACGATTGCGCAGAGCAGCGTCACCAATACCGGCAGCCTGTACGCGCAGATGGCCAATACCAACCAGCAGGAAGCGGCGAAGAAGAAGCTGCTGCAACAGCTCAACGAACTGAATTCGGCCCCGGCGCAGCCGAAGCAGCTATTGGATCCCTACATCTATTTGGGCGATGGCTCGTCGATCGACACCGTCAACAACATCATGACGACGTCGGACGGCACCAAGATCGACATAACCACCGGCATCAAGGTGGTCGATCCGGCATCCATCATCCAGATGGCCAACGGCGCCTATCTCGACACCGCGAACAACATCCTCACCTTGAGCGACGGCAGCCAGATCGACACGATAACCGGTCTGAAGGTCGATACCACGAGCTGACGTCGGCAGGCCGTTCGTCCTCGCGAAGGCGGGGACCCGGCGCCGCGTGTTTATGCTTTCGTCGCCTTCCGCGTGGCAGCTGCGGCCGTGTTCAGCGTGACGGCAGCGCGAACGAGCGCCTTCAATGCCTTTTCATCGATCTTGTCGCCCTCGTGGAAGTCGATGGCGCGCCTCACATTGCCGTCGAGGCTCGAATTGAACAGGCCTGACGGGTCCTTGAGCGCGGCGCCCCTGGCGAAGGTCAGCTTCACTTTGTCCGTGTAGGTCTCGCCGGTGCAGATGATGCCGGCGTGCTCCCACACGGGGACGCCCATGGGGTTCGAGGGCTTTCGCCATTTTACTTCCTCGACGATTTCGGGATCGGCCTGCCTGATGACAGCGCGGACCCGCGCGAGCGTCTCGCCGCGCCAGTCGCCGAGCGTCTTGATTTTCGCATCGATCAGCCGGGCGGGGGAGTCGCCTGCTGTTGCGGCCGTCGGGGCGGGCTTGCTCTTCTTCATGATGGTTGTCGCTCTCTGCATGGCTGTAGTCGCTCGTGCGGCATGTGAGCATCGCGACTCCGTAGCCCGGGTGAGCGAAGCGTAACCCGGTAACGATCGAAAGGCAGTCCCGGATTTCGCCGCGCGCCATCCGGGCTGCCCGGGACTAGACCGATGCCGCACCGGAGCGCTGCCCGCCGAAGTTCCGGCAGCCATAAAAAATCCCGGCCTGCATGTCACACGGACACTCCTTGCCTCGTCATGGTGTCGGAACCGACAGAAGGAGACAAACCATGACTGCCAAACTCGATCCTTTGGCCGCGGCCCCGGAACTGATGAAGAAGTGGTACGGCGCATCGACCGCCATCGCTTGGAGCCTTGACCCGAAGCTTGCCGCGCTCGTCGAGATCCGCGCCTCGCAGATCAACGGCTGCGCCAATTGCATCAATATGCATGCGATGGAAGCGCGCGAGAACGGCGAGACCGAACAGCGCATCTACCTGCTGTCGGCCTGGCGCGAGGCTCCGTGCTATAGCGAGCGCGAACGCGCCGCGCTCGGCTGGACCGACGCGCTGACGCGGCTCTGCGAAGGGCCCATGCTCGAAGGTGCCCGTGAAGCCCTGCAGGCGCAGTTCAGCGAGGAGGAGCAGGTGAAGCTCACCTTGATGATCAATGTCATCAACGGGTGGAACCGCATCGCGGTCGGCTTCGGCTTGTTTGCCGCCGATCCGGCGGCCGCAAGGGCCGCCGCCGCCGAGCTGGCCGCCTGATGGCCGACGCCGGGCACGCGGACGCAGCGGCGAGCTTCGATCGCTCGCGTCCCAAGCTCATGCGCGTTGCCTACCGCATGCTCGGCTCCGTCGCCGACGCCGAGGACGTGCTGCAGGAGGCCTTCATCCGCTGGATGGGGGCCGATCGTGGCGCGGTGCGCGAGCCCGAGGCGTTCCTGCGCCGCACGGTCACGCGCCTCTGCCTCGACCAGCTCAAATCGGCGCGGCACAAACGCGAGACCTATATCGGCCCGTGGCTGCCTGACCCGATCGTCGAAGAGGCGGAAGAGGAGGACGTCACCCTGCCGCTGATGCTGGCGCTGGAACGTCTTTCACCGCTCGAGCGCGCGGCCTTCCTGCTGCACGACGTGTTCGGGCTGGAATTTGAGGAAGTCGCGACCACCATTGGGCGCGATGCGGCCGCCTGCCGCCAGCTCGCCGCCCGGGCGCGCACCCATGTGCGTGAGGCGCGGCCGCGCTTCCAGGTGGAGAAACAACATGGCGTCGCGCTGGCCGAGGCTTTCTTCGCGGCGTCACGCAACGGCGACATGAAAACACTCGCTTCAATGCTGACAGCCGATGTCAGCGCATACACGGACGGCGGCGGCAAACGCCCGGCGGTGCTGAAGCCGATCGTCGGGTTCGAGGCCGTGATGAGAGCGCACGAACGGCTGGCGGTTCTTTTCAAGCACAGGGGCTCGAAATTGGTCCGTGCCGGCTTCGTCAATGGATTACCCGGTTTCGTCACGCTGGAGGCCGACGGCGAACTACAGACCACCGCGCTCGACATCGAGGACGGCAAGATCGCGGCGATCTATGTGATGCGCAACCCGGATAAGCTGAGGCATTTGCATTAGAGTGTGACCACCAAAGCTGAACCATTCTCCGCTCATTCCAGCGCAAGCGGGAATCCAGTTCTTTGGCCTGGCTCCCCGCGTTCGCGGAAACGAACGGGTCTTGCAGATTCAATTGCGGTTCGTAGCCTGGGTTTCACCGCGCTTCGCGTGGACTACTTGCTGACTATCCGCTTGCCCGCAGGTCGTCGATGCTGTTGGCGACTTCCTCGCAAGCTTCAGCCAGTTCGCGGTATTCCTGCTTCTTGCCGGATCCGCGGCCGCTTCGGCGAGCTTTTTGTAGCGCGCGGCTTCCTCGCGATAGTAGTCGGAATTGTGATTGCGCATGCGGCGATCCTCGGCTGTTGCGCATGGGCAGAGTGTATCAAGTCGAGCGGAACGAGCGAAGCGAAATGATAGAGGTGGTGTTTCCGTTCAAAGAGCGCGACCATTTATGGGATGCGCAACCCGGATGAGCTCAGGCATTTGCATTAAGGTTTGATCTTTTGGGGTTGAGACGCTCGCGGCGAGCAGTCCGTAGCCCGCATGAAGCGAAGCGTAACTCGGGAATGACTAATAGACTGGCTCAGGTTTCGCTGCGCTTCACCCGGGCTGCAAACTGATGAATCAGGCTCTCGCGCGCGTTATAGACTCCTGCTCACCGCCAACGGCTGGCTTGCCTTCAAATCCGGCACATTGGCGCGCCCGCCGGAACCGTAAGTCTGCGGCGCGCGCTTACGGGTAAGCTCGCCGGAAACGCCGCGGATGATGCCTTCGGCCACCGCATGCGCGGTCGCCAGCACCGTGAGGTTGGTCCGCAGCAGCGCCTGGAAGCTCTGGTGCCGTTCGCTCAGGCGCTTGAGCGCGTCCGGCGACGACTGCGCGACGATCGCGCGCGCCGCCTGCAATCGGTTGCTTTCCGTCATGTAGCGGCGCGCGAGCGTGTTCTTGCTGTCCTCGAGCGCCAGCGCGTCATGCAGACGCCCGGCGCGCACATGCGCGGTCTCGTCCTCGACGGTGGCGACCAGCCGGTCGATGATCGCGTGCAGGTTGGCGATCGCCTCTTCGGCCTCGCCGCGGCTGGCGATGGAGGGGGTGCTCATGAGCCGACCTCCTGCTGCGCGAGCAGCGTGGGATAGACCTGGTCCGCGATGCCGATGCCGCCCGATTGCGCGAACGACTTGGCGTAGCTTTGCGTCAGGAACGAGCGCCACACGCCGGTGGCGCCGTTGCCGCCGAACGGGCCGTCGCCGTCGATGCCGGTGTACATCTGCTGCACCATGGAATTGATGAACACCGCCTCGAAGTCCTGCGCGGCGGCGCGCGCCTTGCTCTTGCTGGCGGTCGCCGTCGGCGCCGCGGTCTGACCGGCGGTGATCAGGTCGATCGGCTTCAGGCCGGGAGCGGGCAGGGCGAAGCTTGCCATCACATCACCACGATGTCGGCCTGGATCGCGCCGGCGGCCTTGATCGCCTGCAGGATCGCGATCAGGTCGCGCGGCCCGATGCCGAGCGCGTTCAGCCCGTCGACCAGCTTCTGCAGCGACACGCTGTTGTGCACGAGCGCGAGCTTCTTGCCGTCCTCCTGCACGCCGATATTGGTGCGCGGCACGGTCTTGGTGCGGCCGTTGGAGAACGGCGCCGGCTGGCTCACCTGCGGCGTCTCGGTGATGGAGACGGTGAGATTGCCCTGCGCCACCGCCACCGTCGACACGCGCACGTCGCTGCCCATGACGATGATGCCGGAGCGCTCGTCGATCACGATCTTGGCCGACTGGTCGGGCTCGACCTTGAGCTGCTCGATATCGGTGAGCAACGCCACCACGTTGCCGTGATAGCTCTGCGGGACGGTGATGCCGATGGTGCCCGGGTCGAGCGGCTCCGCGGTCGGCGCGCCGATGAAGTCGTTGATCGCCACCGCCATGCGCTTGGCGGTGGTGAAGTCGGGATTGCGCAGCGCCAGCCGCAACTGGTGCAGCCGATTGAGCTGGAAGTCGATCTCGCGCTCGACCAGCGCGCCGTTGGCGATGCGGCCGACGGTCGGCACGCCGCGCACGATCTTGGCGGCCTGGCCCTGGGCCTCGAAGCCGCCGATGGCGACCGAGCCCTGGCCGACCGCATAGACATTGCCGTCGGCGCCGAGCAGCGGGGTCACCAGCAGCGTGCCGCCCTGCAGGCTCTTGGAATCGCCGAGCGCGGAGACGGTGACGTCCATGCGCGTGCCCTGGGTGGCGAAGGCCGGCAGGTTGGCGGTCACCATCACGGCGGCGACGTTGCCGGTGCGCAGCGTCTGGCCGCGGATATTGACGCCGAGCCGCTCCAGCATCGCCTGCAGCGACTGCTTGGTGAACGGGATGTTGTTGAGCGTGTCGCCGGTCCCGTTGAGGCCGACCACCAGGCCGTAGCCGATCAACTGGTTCTCGCGCACGCCCTCGACATCGGCGAGGTCCTTGATGCGCGACGTCGCCCCGGCGGTCAGCGGGACCGCCAAGGTGGCGAAAGCCACAAGTGCCGCCAACAGGACGGCCTGCCACGTCTTCGTCATCACTCTCCCCAATGTGACGTTCGACTGCCATGCCTAATGCGAGCGCCGTGCCAACCGGCGCGGCGAAGGCAAGCCATTGATCCTTTGGGCTTTTCTGATTCTGATGCGCCGGGCGGTCCGGCCCGTCACCCGGCAGGAATGGGAGCAGCCGGCAAATTTTGCCGGCGTCTTTACCAGCCCTTAACCATAACGGCCCAGCTTGGCCGGTATCGGGGGACCGACGAACGCGTGCGGTCGGGGATTTTGCGCCATGCGCATCAATGGCACCAACGGAACCGCGCTTGCCAAGGCGCCGACGGGAGCACGTCGCGCCGCGGCGGGCGGTTTTTCGGTCAGCGAACAGGAGACCGGCCAGACCACGACCGCCGGTTCCTTGCGGTCGATCTCGACGGTCGATGCCCTGCTCGCGCTGCAGGGGGTGGAGGACTTCACCGCCCGCAAGAAGCGCACGGTGGCCAAGGGCCGCAACGCGCTCGATGCGCTCGATTCGCTCAAAGTGGGCCTGCTCGACGGCAGCGTCGACCAGTCGGCGCTGGCTCGCCTCAAGGTCGCGGCCGAGGGGCTGACCGAGGAGAGCGGCGACGCCGGGCTCGACGACGTCATGCGCGAGATCGACCTGCGCGTTGCCGTGGAACTCGCCAAAGCCGGCGCGCGCTAACCCTGATTGCAACCGGCCGGCGGCCGGAAAACCGCCCCCACAGACGCCAAGTCATTGGCCTGTCATTATTTTCTGGCAATCGCCCGGACTGTATTCGGATGTTGTCCGGATCGTGGTGCGCGTATATAAGCCTGCCGCACCGGGAGGGTGGACTTCGTAGCCAAGAACATAAGAAACATGGGAGTCAGTGGGATGTTGGCCAAGATCAAGAGCTATCGGCCGTCTGACAAGGAGCCGTTCATGAACGAGCGCCAGCGCGAGTATTTTCGCGCGAAGCTGCTGGCCTGGCGTGAGGACATTCTGAAAGAGGCCAAGGAGACGCTGCAGCATCTGCAGGAGGAGAACCAGAATCACCCCGATCTCGCCGACCGCGCCTCGTCGGAAACCGACCGCGCCATCGAGCTGCGAGCCCGCGACCGCCAGCGCAAGCTGATCGCCAAGATCGACGAGGCGCTCGCCCGCATCGATGACGGCACCTACGGCTATTGCGAGGAGACCGGCGAGCCGATCTCGCTGCGCCGGCTGGAGGCCCGCCCCATCGCCACGCTGTCGGTGGAGGCGCAGGAACGCCACGAGCGGCGCGAGCGGGTCTACCGCGACGATTGACGGCGCGGCGCCAGAGGTATCGAATTTGCAATGCCCGGCCGCCGCGTCGGGCATTGTCGTTTTCGGCGGACCATCGCGGCAACGGCGTCGGCTTGGCGCGCCGCCTCAAGGCCGCGTGCGCCGTTCCGAAGGCTTGCCGCCCAGCATGGCCAGGATGTTCGCGCGCGCCAGCGAGGTGCGCAGCGCCTCGTCGGAGACGTGGGTGTAGATTTCCGTGGTGGCGATGCTGGAATGGCGGGGTATTGGTGCTGGCGTCAGCTATAGATCGTGCTAACTCAAACACCACGGCCCCCGGCGGGGAGAAGCCGGGGGCCGGGCGTTGCCGCCGCTTCCGTTCGCGAACCGGAAACGACGTGGGAGCTCAAGACGTTAGCTTAGCGTCGTAACTCCATTGCGCGGGCTTGGCCCCGCTGCCGGCGGGCCCAAGGACCACCGGCCTTAAAATGTCGCCTCCACTCCCCGGGCCGCCGGTCACGCCGAGCGGCCCTGCGCTCCCCGTAAGACGGGGAGGGCCATTCCATCAGCCCCACCGGCGAAGCGGGTGCCGGTCGTGCCCGCAAGCCGGTTTTCCCTTCTCGCCCTCGGCAGCCGCCGCCCGGGTGGGCGATTGCTCCTGACGACGATCCGCGCAGCCGCAGGACGGCATCGTTGCTTTCCAACATCCGCGCGTGTTCTCCCTAAAGCGGCATGACTTTTCTTCGAATCGTCATCCCGCTTTTACATTCTTGTTCGAGCATGATCCTTTCCGAAAACCGGTACCCACTTTTCGGGATCATGCCTCAGAACGGCAGCAGCACATCGAGTGCCTGCTGGCCGTAGCGCGGCTGCTGCACGTCGGTGATCTGGCCGCGCCCACCGTAGGCGATGCGCGCCTGCGCGATCTTGCTCGAGTCGATGGTGTTGTCGCTCTCGATGTCCTCCGGCCGCACGATGCCGGCGACGATCAGGATGCGCATCTCGAAATTGACGCGGATCTCCTGCTTGCCCTCGATCACCAGGTTGCCGTTCGGCAGCACCTGCGTCACCACGGCGGCGACGTTGGTCTGCAATGCTTCCTGGCGGTTGACCGAGCCCTTGCCGTCGCTGCTCGAGGTGGAGTCGGCGGTAAGGATGCGCCCCGGCAGGATCGACGTCGCCGGGTTCTGGATCGTCTTGGAGCCGAGGAAATCGCCGATGCCGGAATCTTCCTTGTTGGTGCGGCTGCGCTGGGTCTCGTTGGCGATCTCGGCCTTGTCGGTGATGTTGACCTTGACCGTGAGAATGTCGCCGACCTGATGCGCGCGCTGGTCCTTGAAGAAGGCGCGCGAGCCGTTGCGCCACAGCGAGTTGGGGTTATAGGAGGCGGGCTGCGCGGCCGGCATCGGCATCTGCACCGGCTTGTAGCCGGGCTGCGCGGTTGGGTTGTCGATCGACGACAGCGCCGGCGGCTCGCCGATGTTCTTGAGCCGGTCGATGGCGGCGCAGCCGCTGAGCAGCGATGCCGCGGCCGTCGCCAGCAGCACCCGACGCATCACAGGAAGACATCTCATCAGCTTCGCCTTTTGCAGTTCGCGCACGAGCACGGTTTCGTATGACTTGGAATTGGAGGACGCGCTGCGCGCGCCCGCACCTGGTTCAAGAACGGTCTCCATGGGGCCTCGCCCGTTAGCGCGCTCCCTCGATGCTGCCGGTCGCTTGCTCGCTGTCCGCGAGCTGCGTCGGGCCGCTGCCGATCAGCACGCGGCCGGCGCCGACCACCACGCCATGCACGGTGCGCTTGGTCTGCTCGTTGAGCACGGCGATGATGTCGCCCTGGGCGCCGCTCTCGGCCGCCCGGCCGCGCACCGTCAGCACGATGCCGGGCACGCGATAGATCAGCGTCACCATCTCGTGGCGGCGGACCAGTTCCGGCTTCATCAGGTCGGCGGGGCGCAGCGACTGGCCCGGCTGCAGCCCGTTGCGGGCGGCAAGGCCGATCGCTTCGGTGCTGACGGTGATGGCATCGCGGGCGGTGGAGCGGCGCGGGCGGCGTTCCATCACGACGTCGGCCTGCTTGAGCACGTCGCCGCGCGCCACCGGATGCGCAACCATGGCGACCTGCACCATGGGGATGGCGTGGCCGCTGACGTGCAGCGGCCGCCGCGTCGGGATCGCCACCACCGCGTCGAAGCGGCTGGTGCTCGGATCGTAGGAAATGCGCGCGACGCGCGGGCTGCCTTGCACGCTCGGCTCGACGTGGATGGCCTGCACGTCGTCGTCGAAATTGATCGCCGGGTCCTGACCGAGCGAGAATTGCAGCGCGAGCGCCTTGGCGACGCGGTCCTCGATCTCCTTGGGCGCGATGGTGCGGCTTGCCCGCGTCACCATCACCTCGCGGATATCGCCGGGGTCGAGCCCGACCAGCGCGTGGGCGCGCACCGCCGTCAGCACGGCCTCGGCCGACACCACGCCGGTGGCGCCGAGATCGGGCGAACGGAAGACCGGCACGTTGGCGACGATGCCGGCGTTTTCGATCAGGTCGCCGATGTGCACGACGTCGCCGGTGACCATGACTTCCGCCTTCAGCCGCGGCCGCTTCTGGTCGGTCACGGGGCCGGCCCACGCCGCCGCGGACAGCGCAAACACGGTGAGGGTGGACGCGATGATGAGTTTACCGATCATGGTCATGCCTCAACGCATCAGGTTGGAGGTGGCCGACAGCATCTGGTCGGCGGCGGTGATGACCTTGGCGTTCATCTCGTAGGCGCGCTGCGCGGCGATCAGGTCGGAGATCTCGCTGACCGCCTGCACGTTGGCCTGTTCGAGATAGCCCTGCTGCAGATTGCCGTAACCGTCGAGCGCGGGCGTGCCGTCCTGCGCGGCGCCGGAGGCCGGCGTCTCGACGTAGAGGTTGTCGCCGATGCTCTGCAGTCCGGCCTTGTTGACGAAGCGGGAAAGCTGCAACTGCCCGATCTGGCTCTGCGTGGTGGAGCCCGGAAGCGTCACCGACACCTGGCCCTGCGCATTGATGGAGACCGACGTCGCCGTCTGCGGAACGGTGATGGCCGGCTGCACCACATTGCCTTCGGCCGTCACCAGCCGGCCTTGCGCGTCAAGCTGGAACGAGCCGTCGCGCGTGTAGGCGTAGCTGCCGTCCGGCTGGATGATCTTGAAGAATCCTTCGCCACGGATGGCGAGGTCGTAGTCCTTGCCGGTTTGCGTCAGGTCGCCTTGCGTCATCAGACGCGGCGTGCCGACCGCCTTCACGCCCGAGCCGAGCTCGATGCCGGCCGGCAGGACCGTCCCCTGCGACGAGGTCTGCGTGCCGACGCGGTTGACGTGCTCGTAGAGCAGGTCCTGAAACTCGGCGCGCTGGCGCTTGTAGCCGGTGGTGCGCATGTTGGCGATGTTGTTGGAAATGACCTGGACGTTGAGCTCCTGGGCCATCATCCCGGTCGCGGCGGTGTTGAGTGCTCGCATGATCTATCTCCCGCTGCTCCCGGTTCAGTTCGGCATGGCGGCGAGCTTGTCGATCGCCGTGCTTTGTACGTCGGTCTGCTGCGACAACATGGCCGCGAGTTGCGTGTAGCTGCGCGTCACCTCGATCATCCGTGTCATCTCGAGCACCGGGTTGACGTTGGATTTTTCGATCGCGCCCTGCTCGATCTTCGATTGCGTATCGGGGTCGGGCGAGACGCCGTCGGCGGGCGCGAAATAGCCCGAGCCGTCCTTCTGCAATTGCCCGGCGTTGGTGAAGCTGACCAGGCGCAACTTGCCGCGCACGGAATCGGCCGTGTTGGTGCCCGATTGCGCGCTGATGGTGCCGTCCTTGCTGACGGTGATGCCGTGGTCGCCCGGCTGGAAGGTGATCGGGCCGTTCTCGCCCAGCACCGCATCGCCTTCGCCGGTCACCAGTTCGCCGCTCGCATTGACCTGCAGGGCGCCGTTGCGCGTGTAGCGCTCGCCGTTGGCGGTCTGCACCACCAGGAAGCCCTTGCCCTGGATCGCCACGTCGAGCGGATTGCCGGTGCGGTCGAGCGCGCCCTGGCTCATGTCGATCCAGGTGGCGCGGTCGGCGACGGAGCCTGTTTGGCTGCCGTTCGTCGACGCGGCACCGTCGGACGGCGGAATGTATTGCTCGAACAGCGCGCCGTCGGACTTGTAGCCGGTGGTGTTCAGGTTCGCGATGTTGTTCGCCACGACGTCGAGCTGCCGCTCGAGCGCCGTCTGGCGCGATAGCCCGATCAGAAGCGCGTCCTGCATCGGTATCTCCCCATGTCTCTCGACAGATCCCGAAGCCCTCCCAGGCCGGTCCTGCCGCATCTGTGCCGCCTAAGCTCTCCCAAGCCGGCGGCTGTCGAGGGTATTGCAGCCGCCGTGCCAACAATGAAATGTGTTTGAATTCAGTGTGTTATCCGTTTGAAGGGGTCGTCAGGGCAGGGCAAAAAACGCCCTTGAGCCGTGTTTGCCCGGCAAATCTTGCCCGCCGGGGCGCCGCAGCAATGTTCTGTTAACCATACCGACCTACCTTCGCCGAAGGGGGGCGCGGGCTGCGCAATCAGCGGCATTCTGCCGAAGAAAAACGCCGTTCGCGGCCCGGCCAGCACACAAGTAAGCGCGGGATAAAATGCGATGGCGGCCAAGGGAAAAAAGCAGGCTGACGCTGCGCCGGACGACAAGGCGGACGAGGATGGCGCGCAGCCGAAGGGCAAGAAGAAACTTCCGCTCAAACTGATCATCATCGCCGCGGCCGGCCTCGTGGTGGTCGGCGGCGGCGGCACCGCCGGCTACATGATGTTTTTCGGCAAGCCCGCGCACGAGGCGCCGAAGAAGAAAGAAGCCGCCAAGCCGGCGGTGTTCGTCGATCTTCCCGACGTGCTGGTCAATTTGTCGGACACCGGCAACAATCGCACGCAATATCTCAAGGTGAAGGTCACGCTCGAATTGCCCGATGAGGGGCTGGTCGACAAGATCAAGCCGCTGATGCCGCGGGTGATGGACGCGTTCCAGACTTATCTGCGCGAATTGCGGCCGACCGACCTCGACGGCTCCGCCGGTCTTTATCGGCTCAAGGAGGCATTGACCCGCCGGGTCAATGCCGCCGTTGCGCCGAGCCACGTCACCGCCGTTCTGTTCAAGGAGATCGTGGTCCAGTGACCGCGTAAGCGAAATGCCGACCAAAGAACCCATCGATAAGGACGCGCTAGCCGCCGAGTGGGGCCAGGCGCTGGATGCCGAGCAGGGCACACCGTCACCGCCGGCCGAAGTCGACGCCGGCGAGACCGCCGCGCAATGGGCGGCCATGGTCGACGACGGCGACGGCATGGGGGGCAGCAAGGCCGGCGCCGAACGCATCCTCAACCAGGATGAAATCGACAGCCTGCTCGGCTTCTCGCTCGCCGATGTGACGCTCAACGACAATTCGGGCATCCGCGCCATCATCAACTCGGCGATGGTGTCCTACGAGCGCCTGCCGATGCTGGAAATCGTCTTCGACCGCCTGGTGCGGTTGATGACGACATCCTTGCGCAATTTCACCTCCGACAACGTGGAGGTCTCGCTAGACCGCATCACCTCGGTGCGTTTCGGCGACTATCTCAACTCGATCCCGCTGCCGGCGATCCTGGCGGTGTTCAAGGCCGAGGAGTGGGAGAACTTCGGTCTCGCCACCGTCAATTCGAGCCTCATCTATTCGATCATCGACGTGCTGCTCGGCGGTCGGCGCGGCCAGGCCGCGGTCCGCATCGAAGGCCGTCCCTACACCACCATCGAGACCAATCTGGTCAAACGCATGATCGAGGTGGTGCTGGGCGATGCCGAACTCGCCTTCAAGCCGCTGTCGCCGGTCAAGTTCAACATCGACCGCCTGGAGACCAATCCGCGCTTTGCCGCCATCACGCGGCCGGCCAACGCGGCGATCCTGGTGCGGCTGCGCATCGACATGGAAGACCGCGGCGGCAACGTCGAGTTGCTGCTGCCCTACGCGACCATCGAGCCGATCCGCGCCGTCCTGCTGCAGATGTTCATGGGCGAGAAGTTCGGCCGCGACCCGATCTGGGAAGGCCATCTCGCCACTGAAATCGCCCAGGCGCAAATGGGCGTGGAAGCCGTGCTCTATGAGGATCGCCTGCCGCTGCGGCAGATCATGGCGCTCAATGTCGGCGATACGCTCACCCTCGAGCTCAAGCCGGATGCGCTGGTCACCGTGCGCTGCGGCGACGTCACGCTCACTGAGGGACGCATGGGGCGGGTAGGGGACCGCGTCGCCGTGCGGGTCACCAAAGCCTTGCGCAAGCCGCGCACCACCTTCGCCATGTTCGAGAAGGCGGAAAACGCCACCAGTCGGAGAGAGACGCCGTGAGCTACGACTTCGGCTATGTGATCGAGAGCCTGGTTTCGATCCTCCTGCTGTTCACGATCCTCTATTGCGTCCGCCTCAACAAGCAGCTTCGGGTGCTCAAGGCCGACGAGCAGTCGCTGCGCGTGACGATCTCCGAACTGATCACCGCCACCGAAATCGCCGAGCGCGCGGTCGCCGGCCTCAAGGCGACCATGCGCGACAGCGAGCGGACGCTCGGCCCGCGGTTGCAGCGGATGGAAAGCCTGACCGGCGAATTGGAAGATCAGATCACCGCCGGCGAGGACCTGCTGGTCCGGATCGCGCGCATCACCAGCACGGGGCGCGGCGATGCGCAGCCGCCGGCGCCGCCTAAGCCGGATGCGCGGGCGCTGGCCGACGCCGCACAACTCTTTGTCGACCGCGCGCGGGCTCGTTTGAGCGGCATCGCCGCATGAGGCGCTTCGCTCGCTCCATCCGACTGCTGCCGATCGTCATTCTCGCCACGGTCAGCCTGCTTGCGCTGAAAGTGACGGGGTTGGTGGTCGACGGCGGCTATACCCTGGGCGAGCGGCTGGCGGCCCGTGGCAAGCCGGGCATGACGATCACCACGGCCGAGAGCGTGCCGGCCTATCCCAAGATCGTGGTCGCCGATAAGCCCAGGCCTAAACCGTCGCCGGATTCGGACCGCCTGTCGTGGGCGGAGCAGATGTTCAATTACGGCGGCGACGCCAATCCGGACATCACCGGCTCGGTGCACGAAGAACCCAAGGGCCCGCCGCTCAAGGTGAGCAAGAAGCCGCCGCCGCCGACCAAGCTCACACAGAGCGGCCCGGGCGGCGGCGCCATGGTGATGGCGGCGGGTCAAATTGCCTCGCCCGGCGAGCAGGCCGTGCTCGCACGCCTGCAGGACCGCCGCAAACAACTCGATTCCCGTAGCCGCGACCTCGACATGCGGGAGAGCTTGCTCAAGGCCGCGGAAAAGCGCGTGGAAGCGAGGGTCGCCGAGCTCAAAAGCCTGGAGGCGAAGGTCAACACCGCCGTCACCACTCGCGACAAGGTGGAGGTGCAGCGCTTCAAGGGCCTGGTCACCATGTACGAGCAGATGCGCGCGAAGGACGCCGCGCGTATCTTCGATCATCTCGATCTCAATATCCTGGTCGAGGTCGCGACCAAGATGAAGCCGCGCAATATGTCGGCGATCCTGGCGCAGATGTCGCCGCAGTCGGCCGAGCGCCTGACCGTCGAACTCGCCAGCCGCGCCAGCGCCAATGGCGGCACGACCGGCAGTGGCCAAAGCCCGGACCAGTTGCCCAAGATCCAAAGCAGCGGGAACGAGCCCTGACCGACACGGTTAAGGCGACGTTAAACGGCCAGCCATAGGCTGTCGCGACCGGCAGTCTAGTCGGCTGGAACGCTTCATGACGGCTTTGCCTCACCGCACGATCGGCTTTCGCGCGCCAGCCCGCGCTCGCCTCCGTGCACGCCTTGGTGGCGGGCGGGTGCGCGCGGCTCTGCTGGGCCTGTCGGCGCTGATTCTGCTGATCGCCTCGGTGCCGGCGCGCGCCGACGACCTGGTCAACGGCAAGGTCACGGCTGCCATCGAGCATGGCTTTGCGCGATTGGTGTTCAAGCTCGGCCAGCCGGTGCCGGCCCATGTCAGCCTGAACTGGCCGATCCTGATCATCCACTTCGACAAGCCGGTGGACGTGCCGGTCGATCGGCTCAACACCAATGTGCCCGAATATATCAGCGCGGCGCGACGCGACCCCGACGGCAGCGCGATCCGCATCGCGCTGGCACGCAAGGTCAAGCTGCATCTGATCCCCGCCGGCGAGCGGCTCTTCATCGACCTGTTGCCGGAGGATTGGGCCGGCCTCTTGCCCGGGCTGCCGCAGGACGTGATCGATGAATTGGCGCGCCGCGCGGGCGAAGCCGACAAATTGCTGCATCGCGCGGAGCTTGCCGAGCAGCGCGCCGACGCCAAGACCATCCGGGTGAAGGTCGCGACCCAGCCCACTTTCACCCGTTACGTTTTCAACCTCCCGGCCGGGGCGCATGTGATCCCGGAGCGCGATCGCAAGGCGTTCACGCTCGAATTCGATCAGCCGATCAAATGGGATTTGGGCGACGCCGTGGCGGCGCTGCCACCGACCCTGCAATCGATCAAGTCGGTGCGTCGCGAGCATTCGGTGGCGGTGCGTTTCGCGTTCAAAGGCACGCCGCAGGTGCGCACCTTCCGCGACGACGACGGCGGCTTTGCCGTCGATATCGGCCATATTGCAGCGAAGCCGAAGGAAGCGCTGGCAAAAGGCGCGGCGCTCTTGGCCGCGGCCGGTTCCGAGGCGCCGGTGATCGCGGCGCCTGAAACGGTGCCGGCCAAGGGAGAAGCGGCGAGTGCCAGCGCCGAGCCGGTGCACGACGCGGCGGACGCGGCACCGAGCGCGCCGGCTCAGCCGGGCGCCCCGAAGCCGGCCGAGCCGAAACAGACGTCGCGGCACGAGGCGCCGACAAAGCCGCCGGCGCATAAGGCGGATCTAAAGCCGCTCAAGCCAATCGTTTCGCCACCGCCGCCACTGTCAGCGCCGCGGTCGCCGCCCCACCGGACCACCGGCAGCACCCGGCCGGCGCCCAATCCGAATGCGCCGGTCGTCGTCGGCGTGCATCGCGACGGCGACACGTTGCAACTCGAATTTCCGTTCGCGGTGCCGACGCCTGCCGCCATCTTCCGCCGCGCCGACATGCTGTGGCTGGTGTTCGACAATTCCGCCAAGATCGATCTCGCGAAGCTCAGCCAGGAATCCGACGGCGTGGTCCGCAACGTCGCGGTTTCGCGCAGCAAGGACGGCGCCGCGGTCGTCCGCATTCGTCTCGAGCGGCCGCGGCTGATCAGCGTCGACAGCGACGGCCCGGCCTGGATGGTGACCATTGGGGATATGATCACGGTGCCGAGCAAGCCGCTCGGCGTCGCGCGCAGCATGGTCGCCAAGGACCGCGCGAATATCGTCATTCCGTTCGAGCATCCGGGCAAGGTGCATCGGCTCAGCGATCCCGAGGTCGGCGACGATCTGTTGGTGGTGACCGGGCTTGCGCCGGTGCGCGGCTTCCTGCGCGCGCAGGATTTCGTCGAGCTGGAGGCGCTCGCCTCGCGCCAAGGCGTGGTGGTGCGGCCGATCGCCGATGACGTCACCGCAAAAATCGACAACGACCGCATCACGCTCAGCCGGCCCGGCGGCCTTGCCTTGTCGGCGGCGGCGGACGCCCAGCAGCAGGCGGTCGCGAGCTTCCGCGCCACCGCCTTCGATAACCAGCTTTGGGGCCTTGATCGCAAGGCCGACTACTACAAGCGGCAGTCCGAGTTGATCCGCCTGGCGGCCGCGGCGCCGCCGTCGCGCCGCCGCCTGGCGCGCCTCAATCTGGCGCGCTTCTATCTCGCCCATCATATGTCGGCCGAAGCCAAGGGCGTGCTCGATGTCGCGCTTTCCGATGACAGCGCCGCCGCCGATGTCACCGGCAGCGTGCTCAAGTCGGTCGCCAATATCATGCTCGACCGCCCGAGCGATGCGCTGAAGGACCTGGCGCAGCCGCAGGTCGGCAACCAGCTCGACGCGCCGATCTGGCGCGCGATCGCTTATTCGCGCGAGGGCAAGTGGGCCGAGGCGCACAAGCTGTTCAAGAACGTGGAAACGGCGGTGGCGGCGCTGCCGCTCGAGCTGCAGCGCATGGCGATGCTGGAGGCGCTGCGCGCGTCGGTCGAGGTGCGTGACTTCAATCAGGCGACGCAACTGGCCAATGAGTGCGACGGCATCGGCATGCCGGGCAAACTGCAGCCGGCCTTCGAGGTGCTGGTCGGGCGGCTGGACGAGGGCCTCGGCCGCACCGAGGACGCGCTCGTCAAATACCAGGCGGCCGCCAAATCGTCGGAGGGGCCGGCCGCCGCCCAGGCCAAGCTGCGCGAAATCGAGCTGCGCTACGCCGCCGGCGACATGACCGAAGGTCAGGTTGTCACCGCTCTGGAGACGTTGACAACGATATGGCGCGGCGACGAAACCGAAGCAGAAGGTCTGCGGTTGCTCGCCCATCTCTACACCAAGGAGGCGCGCTATCGCGACGCCTTCCACGTGATGCGGGTGGCGCTGCTGGCGCATCCCAATTCCGCGCTCACGCGCAAGATCCGCGACGAGGCGGCGCACACTTTCGAGAGCCTGTTTCTCTCGCACAAGGGCGACACGCTGCCGCCGATCGAGGCGCTGGGGTTGTTCTACGACTACCGCGAGTTGACACCGATCGGACGCCGCGGCGACGAGATGATCCGTCGGCTGGCCGATCGTCTGGTGGCGGTCGATCTGCTGGGCCAGGCCGCCAAGCTTCTGCAGCATCAGGTCGACCACCGCCTGCAGGGCGCGGCCGCGCGCGCGCAGGTGGCGACGCGGCTGGCGGTGATCTATCTGATGGACCACAAGCCGGACCGCGCGCTCGCCGCCTTGCGTTCGACGCGCAGTGCGGGGCTCAACGACGAACTGCGTGACCAGCGGTTGCTGCTGGAGGCGCGCGCTCTCTCCGATCTCGGCCGCCACGATGTCGCGCTGGAGATCATTCAGGATATCAAGGGCAGCCAGGCGACGCGGCTGCGCGTCGATATCCTATGGGCCGGCCACCACTGGCGGCAGGCGGCCGAACAGATCGAGCTGCTCTATGGCAAGCGCTGGCAGGACTTCCGGCCGCTGAATGCGCGCGAGCGCTTCGACATCCTGCGCGCGGCGATCGGCTACGCGCTCGCCGACGAGCCGATCGGGCTGCAGCGTTTCCGCGAAAAATACGCAGCCAAGATGGAAAGCGGTCCGGACAACCATGCCTTCGACGTACTGACGGCGCCGATCGGCGCCGCCAGCGCGGAATTCCGCGCGGTCGCCAACCGCGTCGCCAGCCTCGACACGCTCGATGCCTTCCTGAGCGACCTGCGCGCGCGCTATCCGAATTCGGGCGGCATGTCGCAATCGGATGCCGGCAAGCAGAAAGCGGCGCAGGGCGAGCCGCAAGCGGTGGCCCCCAAGACGGTGGCGACGGTGACGCCCAAGACCGTCGCGCCAAAGACGCCGAAGGCCGCGCCGCCAAAACCATTGGCGCCTGAGCATTCCGCCGCGAATGAACAGGGCAAGAAAGGCGCGACTTCAGGGACGCCGCCGAAAGCCGCGCCCGACTTGCCGACCGGGTCGATTAACCGCACGCCGCCGGCGCAGATTCCCTGAGGCGGTCTGCGCCCGACCAATGCGCGATCGCTGTCTGATGGTGAACGCGCTGCGGTTGCCGGCGCGCGCGGCTAGAGCATTTTCCCTTTAGGTAGCGGCATATCCTGTGTTTCGGATATAATTCGCGCACTCGGCCGGTGTGAAGCGATTGAGCAGGGCACTGATGCGCTTCCATGTTGCTTCGACGGTTCGCTCGGCGGCCTTGCGCAGCAACGTTTTGAGCTTGGCAAAGACTTGCTCGATGGGATTTAGGTCGGGGCTATAAGGCGGCAGGAAGAGGAGCCTCGCGCCGGCACCGCGGATGGCTTGGCGCACGGCATGGCCTTTGTGACTGCCGAGATTGTCCATGATGACGATGTCGCCGCGCTTCAACGTGGGCACGAGGAACTGTTCGACGTAAGCCCTGAAGCCGATCCCGTTGATCGGTCCGTCGAGAACGCAAGGCGCATCGATCCGGTCGTGCCGCAAGGCCGCGAGGAAGGTGAGCGTTCGCCAATGACCGTGCGGCGCCTGGCCGCGCAGACGTTTGCCTCGTGGTCCCCAGCCATGGGTGCGGGCCATGTTGGTCTTGGCCCAGGTCTCGTCGATGAAGACAAGGCGGGCCGGATCAACCTTGCCCTGATGCCGTTTCCAGCTTGCCCTTCTGCGCGCGACGTCGGGCCTGTCCTGCTCGGATGGTAGCAGCGTTTTTTTTGAAGCTGATGCCTTCGCGGGCGAAGAATCGCCAGATCGAGCCGAGCCCAACGGTAACACTACGGCCGGCGAGCCGATGCCGGATCTCGGCCAAAGTGAGGTCCGGCTGCGCCGCGACCAGCCCCAGCAGCCATGACCGATACGGATGAAGCGGCGAGCGGATGCGCCCGCGCGAGGAGCCCGGTGAGACATCCCCACGCAAACGCCATCGCTCCATCCATTTGATCGCAGAACTCGGCGACACGCCAAAGCGAAGCGCCGCCGACCGGCAGAACTGCCCCGCCTCAACAGCCTTCACCACGCGCTCGCGCAGGTCGTTGGAATAGGCTTTCGGCATCCATGCTGGCCTCCCGCCCAGCCAGCATGGTGAATCAGAACTTCCGACCCTTGGGAACCCCCAAGCAATTCAAATCAGCAGGAAAATGCTCTAACTGCCGTAGCTCTGGATCAGGCTTCCCGCCACCAGGCTCCAGCCGTCCACCAGCACGAAGAAGATCAGCTTGAACGGCAGCGACACCACCACCGGCGGCAGCATCATCATGCCCATCGACATCAGGACCGAGGCCACCACCAGGTCGATGATCAGGAACGGCAGGAACAACAGGAATCCGATTTCGAAGGCGCGCTTGAGCTCGGAGATCATGAAGGCCGGCACCAGCACGCGCAGCGACAGATCCTGCGGGTTCTTCGGCGCCGGCTGTTTCGACATGTCGACGAACAGCTTGAGGTCCTTCTCGCCGACATTCTTCTCCATGAAGGCGCGCAGCGGCTGCGCGCTGCGGTCAAAGGCCTGCTCGGCGGTGATCTGATTGGCGATCAGCGGCTTGACGCCAAGGTCATAAGATTGTTGCAGCGCCGGTCCCATCACGAAGGCGGTGAGGAACAGCGCCAGCGACACGATCACCGCGTTGGGCGGCGCGGTGGCGGTGCCGAGCGCGGTGCGCAACAGCGACAGCACCACCACGATGCGGGTGAACGACGTCATCATGACGAGGATCGACGGCGCCAGCGACAGCACCGTGAGCAGCGCGATCATCTGCAGCGCGCGCTCGGTGAGCCCCGTGCCCTGCGCGAAGTTCACGCTGATCTGCTGGGCGAGCGCCGATGTGGGCGCCGCCGCGATCGCCAGCCCGACTACTCCGATCGCCACCGCCAACAGGCGGACGCGGCGACCGAAGACGGCTGTCACGCTCTCCCTGACGGACGGCCGAGCAAGCTGGCCATCTCCTCTTCCAGATTGTCGTAGAGGCTCTGCTCGTGCTGCGGCGCCGGCTCCGGTTTGGGCTTCGGTTCCGGCTTGGCCTCGGCGACCTGCGTTGCGGCCTCCGGCTCGGGCTGCGGCTCCACCTGGGGCTCGGGCTCCGGTTCGGGCTGCGGTTCGAATTCCGGCTCGACCGCCCGTATCGGCTCCGGTTCCGGATGGACCTCGGGCGGCGGCGGTTCGGGAGCCGGCGCGGGCGGCGGGGGGGCCGATTGGACGGGTGGGGCGGCAAACGGATCGGTGACCGGCGGACGGCCTCCCGGTGTCGGCGTGCGGCGTAGCGCGGCCTCGAGCTGTTGGGCCATTTCCGAGAGATTGCGGTCGGTCTGGCTCGCCGGCGCGGGCTCGGCCGGCGGGATGACGACGCGCGGCTCCTGCCTCTGGGGCTGCGGTGCGCTCGGCGGCGGGGCGAGCCTGGAGGATAAATCGGCGGCAAGCCCGGTGAGGCTGTCGGCCCCACGGTGGCGGACGGGTGGTTCCGGCGGCAGCCAGGACTCTTCGGGGGCAGGGGCACGTTGCGGCCGCGGCGCCGGTGGCGGCTCGTAGCCGGGCTGCAGCGGCCAGGCGGTTTCGCCGTTGGATGCCGGGCGCACCTGCGGCTCCGGCGCGGCCACCGGACGTACCGGCTCGCGCGGAACTTCGCGCATAACTTGGGGCGGTTCGCGCATCAATTCGCGCGCCGCGCCACGCACGATATTGGGCTCGATCACCACATCGGAGGGCCCGCCGATCATCAGCAGATGCTCCATATTGTCGCGGCGGATCAGCACCAGGCGCCGGCGCCCATCGACATTGGCGGCATCGATCACGGCCAGCCGCGGCTGGCGCCCACGCGCGGTGGTGCCGAGCCGGTTGGCGCCGAAACGACGCACCAGCCACGCGGTCAGCCCGATCAGGGCGAGCACCACGAGAAATGCGATAAAAAATCGCGCGGCCAACGGCAATTCCGAGCCGAACAAATCGAACATCGATGCGCTCCCTACGTCGCGTTGCGGCTCATAAAAATCGGACACGCGCCGAATGGTTAACCCAATCGGCACTATTTGCCGCCCCGAGTACTAACAGACTATTAACAAATTAAGGCCCAATTGCCACGCCGCCCCGCCGTTCCGCATTAACCATGGTAAACGGCGGATGAACGCCATTCGCTCCTCCCGTACCTTATTTAACCAGCCATTAACCATACGCTCGGCAAAGTCTGCCTAGTGGCGGTACCTCGTTGGGGGAAAGGGATGGGCATCAACGACCTTCCGATCTTGTCCATGCTGCGCTCCCGCATGGAGTGGGCGCAGGCGCGCCAGCGCGTGCTGGCCGAGAATGTGGCGAATTCCGACACGCCTGGCTTCCGGCCGCAGGACCTGACGCAGCCCAAGTTCGAGGCGCCGGGCAGGGCGGCACCGCCCCATCTCGCCAACGTCGCGCTTGTGCGCACCGAGACGGGACACCTCGCCGGATTCGGCGACGGGGCGCAGGCGGGGAACAACAACTACAAGCTGCGCACGAGCGGCAAGGCCGTCAATCTCGAGGAAGAGATGATGAAGGTGGCCGGCAACCAGATGGACTACCAAGTGGCGACCGCGCTCTACACCCGCAGCCTCAACCTGCTCAAGACCGCGCTCGGCAAGCGCTGACCGCGGCACGAAGGAGGACCGAGGTGGATTTTTTCAGGACGCTCGCGGTTGCCGCCTCCGGCTTGCGCGCCCAGGCCGGGCGCATGCGCATCATCTCCGAGAACATCGCCAATGCGGATTCGACAGCCAGCACCCCGGGCGCCGATCCCTATCGGCGCAAGCTCCCGACCTTCCAGGTCGAGTTCGACCGCGCACTCGGGGTCGACGTGGTCGATCTCGGCAAAACCGAAACCGACAAGTCCGCCTTCCGCATCAAGCACGAGCCGGGTCATCCCGCCGCCGACAAGAACGGCAACGTGAAATACCCCAACGTCAATCCGCTGATCGAAATGACCGACATGCGCGAGGCGCAGCGGTCGTACGAAGCCAACATCAACGTGGTCACCGCCACGCGCCGCATGATCCAGCGCACCATTGATATCCTCAAGGCCTAGGGCGGCCCTGCGGATGCCGATCGTGCCCAAGCGATACTAAGGAGTAAGCCATGGCCTCACCGCTCGCCGCCGCCGGCGCCTATGCCAATATTGCCCGCCTTGTCACCGACCCCGGGCGCGCGCTCGCCGCGCCGGGGGACGCCGGCAAGAGCGGCGGCGGCTTTGCTTCCGTGCTCAAGGACGCGCTCGCGCAGGTGCAGGAGCTGGGAAAGAAATCCGACACGCAGACGCTCGCCGCCGTCAACGGCAAGTCCAACATGGTGGACGTGGTGACGGCGGTTTCTGAAACCGAAGTCGCCGTCGATGCGGTGGTGGCGGTGCGCGACAAGGTGATCGCCGCTTACGACGAAATCATGAAGATGCCGATCTGACGGCGCGCGCGCCCAATACCGCAAAGGAAAATACAGCATTATGACCGGTCCGGAAGTTCTCGATATCGCCCGCGATGCGATCTTCACGCTGATCGAGGTGTCGGCCCCGGTGATGCTGGTGGGGCTCGCGGTCGGCGTCGCCATCTCGCTCTTCCAGGCACTGACCCAAATCCAGGAGATGACCATCGCCTTCGTGCCGAAGATCCTGGCGATCTTCATCTCGCTACTGATCGCGCTGCCGTTCATGGCCGAGAAGCTGCACGCCGAGATGCTGCGCATCGCCGCCCGCATCGTCAGCGGGTAGCCCGCCTCCAAGATGAACGTCGACGTTTCATTCCTGCCCACGCTCGCCGCCGCGTTCTTGCTGACCTTCGGCCGCATCGGCACCATGGTCATGCTGCTGCCCGGCATCGGTGAGCTGACCGTGCCGACGCGGGTGCGGCTGACGCTCGCGCTGGTACTCACCGCCATCCTGCTGCCGGCGCATGAGAAGGCCTATACCGTCGATCTCACGACACTCGCGCCGGTCATCACCATGCTGATCCAGGAGATCATCATCGGCGCCATCCTCGGGATGACGGCACGGCTGGCGATCTCGGCGCTGCAGGTCGCCGGCACGGTGGTGGCGCAACAACTCGGCCTTGGCTTTGTCACGGCGGTCGATCCGACCCAGCACCAGCAGAGCGTGCTGGTCGGCAATTTCCTCACCCTGCTTGGCATCACGCTGGTCTTCAGCACCGATCTGCACTATCTGGTGATCGCCGCGCTGAACGACAGCTATCGGATTTTCCAGCCCGGCGAATTGCCGCTGGCCGGCGATGTCGCCCAGCACATGACCCACATCATTGGCGTCGCTTTTCGCATCGGCATTCAGCTTGCTGCGCCCTTCCTGGTGTTCGGCCTCCTGTTCAATCTCGGCCTCGGCGTGCTGAGCCGGCTGATGCCGCAGATGCAGGTCTTCTTCATCGGCTTGCCGCTCTCGATCCTGCTCGGGCTCTTGCTGCTGCTCCTGGTGATCGGCGCCATGATGGGCACCTTCGTCGGCTATCTCGAAACCGTGCTCGCCAGCATCGCGCTCAACTGACCGGAGAGCGCGATGGCCGAAGAAAACGATGACGCCGAAAAAACAGAAGACCCTTCCCAAAAACGGCTGGACGACGCGCTCGAGCGCGGCGATGTCGTCAAGAGTCAGGAGGTCAATACCTGGTTCGTGATGGCCGGCGCCACGTTGGTGCTGATGGTGTTTTCCGGCGGCATGGGCGCCAATCTCACCACCACCATGCGCGGGCTGATCGCCAATTCCTATCAGATCCGCGTCGACGCGCTGGCGCTGCCCTGGCTGGCCCAGAAGATCGGCCTCGAGCTCTTGGCGGCCGTCACGGTGCCGTTCCTGGTGCTGATGCTGGCGGCGCTCATCGGCAATATGATCCAGCACCGGCTGGTGTGGTCCACCGAACAACTGGCCCCCAAGCTGTCGAAGATTTCGCCGTCGCAAGGTCTCAAGCGCCTGTTCTCGGCGCAGGCGCTGGCCAATCTCATCAAAGGCATCATCAAGCTGGTGGTGGTGGGCAGCGTGCTCGCCGCGCTGATGTGGCCGGAGCGCCAGCGGCTCATGAGCCTGGTACGCACCGATCCGGCGGTGATCCTGCCGCTCACCCGCACGCTGGCGCTCAAGCTGATGGGCGCGGTGGTGGCCATGCTCGCGGTCGTGGCCGCCGCCGATTACCTGTTCCAATACCGGCGCTGGTTCGAAAAGCAGAAAATGTCGCTGCGCGAGTTGAAGGAGGAGTTCAAGCAGTCGGAAGGCGATCCGGCGGTCAAGGGCAAGATGAAGCAGCTGCGTCAGGCCAAGCAGCGCAGGCGCATGATGGCGGCGGTGCCGAAGGCGGCGGTGGTGATCACCAACCCGACTCACTTCGCGGTCGCCCTGCAATATGAGCGCGGCATGGCGGCGCCGATCTGCGTGGCCAAGGGGATTGACGCGGTTGCCCTGAAAATCCGCGAGACAGCGGATAAACACGCGGTTCCGATTGTGGAAAACCCGCCGCTTGCCCGCGCGCTGCATGCCACGGTCGAGATCGACCAGGCGATCCCGCCGGAACACTACAAGGCGGTGGCCGAGGTGATCGGCTATGTTATGCGCCTGCGCCGGGGCATTGTCCGCTAAAATGCGGGGGCCAACTCGCCGCAGGCACTTGCGCCCCTAGGGCGCCTTAAGGCAGGTGGTGAGCAGGCGCCGAAACGGCGCCGGCTGTGGCGAAACCAAGGTTCGACACCGTAATGGCAAGTCAGGATCGTACCACGCTGATGCCGGCGCAGGATCGCGACGAGCAGGAGGAGCGACAGGCTTTCGACCAAAGCCAGAGCGCGCCGCGCGGCGGCTCGCTCGGGATGGTCTTGCTGGTTGCGCTGTCGCTCGTCGTCGCCGCCGCCGGGCTGGTCTATGTCGGCCGCGGCTATGCCGAAAACTACATTCTGGCGGTGCTGGCGGTGCTCGGCACCGTCGGCGTCTTTGCGTTGTTCGCCATGGCGGCCGGCATCATGCACCTCGGCGGCAGCGAGCATGTCGACGCGCTACTCAAGACCGTGCTCGACAAGGCCTTCGACGGCATCGTGGTCACCGATCCGAGCGGACGCGTCTATTACGCCAACGCCACCTATCTCGAACTGACCGGTGCCGCCGACCCGAACGACGTGCGGCCGATCGAGCGGGTGTTCATCGGCGATCCGGACGTGTCGGAGTCGATCTACCGGCTGCTCAAGGCGGCGCGCGAGGGGCGCACCTTGCAGGAGGAAGTGCGCGTCGCCGGCCAAACCGGCGCGGGCGGCCGCTGGCTGCGGCTGCACGTTCGCCCGCTCAGCGAGAACAAGCGCGACGCCCGCATGACCGTCTGGTCGATCGCCGACGTGACTCGCGAGCGCGAGCGTCAGGAGAATGTGTTTCAGGAGCTGAAGCACGCCATCGATTATCTCGATCACGCGCCGGCCGGCTTCTTCTCGGTCGATGCCGGTGGCGATATCGTCTATCTCAATGCCACCCTGGCGAGCTGGCTCGATCACGATCTCGCCAAGGTCGGCGCCGGCCCGCTCAAGCTCAACGACATTGTCGCGGGCGAAGGCGCGGCATTGCTGACGACGCTCAATGCCGCGCCCGGCGAAGTGAAGACCGAGGTGCTCGATCTCGATCTGAAGACGCGAACCGGCAAGCCCGTGCCGATGCGGCTCTATCACAACGTCGCATTCGGCGCCGATGGCACGCCCGGCGTCTCGCGCACGCTGGTGATCAATCGCGCCCGCGGGGCAAGCGATGATCCTCAGCGCGCGGCGGAAGTGCGCTTCATGCGCTTCTTCCAGAATACGCCGATGGCGATCGCCACGGTGGACAAGGCCGGCGGCATCGCGCGCAGCAATGCGCGCTTTGCGCAGGGCTTCAAGGACGTGCTCAAGAGCGACGAGCGCTCGATCCTGTCGGTGTTGGCCGAGCGCGACCGGCCGCTGCTCGAAGGCGCGATCCGCAAGGCCGCGGCCGGGGAGGGCGATATCGCGCCGGTCGAAGCGAGACTCGCCGGCAAGAACGAGCGCTGGGCGGACTTCTTCGTTTTCGCCGTCGACGCGGCGGAGCGCGACGGCGAGGCGGCCATTGTTTACGCGCTGGAGACGACCGCGCAGCGCACGCTGGAAGACCGCGTCAACCAGCAGCAGAAGATGGAATCGGTCGGCCAGCTTGCCGGCGGCATCGCGCACGATTTCAACAATGTGCTCTCGGCCATCATGATGGCGACCGACTTCCTGCTCAATTCGCACCGGCCGACCGACCCGTCCTTCAAGGACATCATGCAGATCAAGCAGAACGCCAACCGCGCCGCCGCGCTGGTGCGGCAGCTGCTGGCGTTCTCGCGCAAGCAGACCCTGCGCCCGCAGGTGCTCGATCTCAACGAGACGCTGAGCGATCTCAGTATGCTGCTGCGCCGTCTGATCGGCGAACGGGTGACGCTGATCCCGGCGCTCGGCCGCGATCTGTGGCCGGTGAAAGCGGACCTCTCGCAATTCGAGCAGGTGGTCGTGAATCTCGCGGTCAACGCGCGCGACGCGATGCCCGAGGGGGGCCGGCTCACCTTGCGCACCGCCAATGTGTCGGCCGAGGAAAGCGCGAACTTCGGCTACAAGGGCATGCCGCACGCCGATTACGTGCTGGTGGAGGTGACCGATACCGGCAGCGGCATCCCGCCGGGGATCGTCGACAAGATCTTCGAGCCGTTCTTCTCGACCAAGGAAGTGGGCAAGGGTACCGGCCTCGGCCTGTCCACGGTCTATGGCATCGTCAAGCAGACCGGCGGCTTCATCTATGTCGACAGCGAGCCGGGCGCGACGTCATTCCGCATCTTCCTGCCGCGCTATGTGCCCGCCGCCAACGAGGTCGTGGCGCCCGTGCCCGAGGGTGAAACTCTGGCGACCGCCGAGGCGATGGGCACGGCCGAGCGCGAGGCGCACGCGGCCGCGGCCGATCTGACCGGGCATGGCATCATCCTTTTGGTCGAAGACGAGGACGGCCTGCGCGCGCTCAATGCCCGCGGTCTCACCTCGCGGGGCTATACGGTGCTCGAGGCCGGCAATGGCGTCGAGGCCATCGAGGTGCTGGACAAGCACGGCACGGTCGACCTGGTGGTGTCCGACGTGGTGATGCCGGAAATGGACGGACCGACACTGCTCAAGGAACTGCGCCGGCGCGACCCGAAGGTGAAGATCATCTTCGTCTCCGGCTACGCCGAGGAGGCGTTCAGCAAGAACCTGCCGAGCAATGAGCAGGGCAAGGAGCAGTACGCCTTCCTGGCAAAGCCCTTCACCCTGAAGCAGCTGGTGGCCGCGGTGAAGCGGACGATGGCCGGGTGATCGGCCGTCGGCGTCATACGGCATTCATCGATTTCTAAATTGCGTTGCTGCCGCTGACGGTTGCGAGATGGCTTGCGCTAACGCGTTTCTCGTTGACCGAAACGCGAAATCAGTTTATTTGGCCGGCCCGCAACCTGGTTTTCGGCTCCATCTTGCTGCCACGCTCCCGACTTTGGGCTGCGACTCACAAGATCTCCCAAAACTCGGATAGTTGCACGCCAACGCGACGACCGCGCGGGCGATCAACGGAAAGGCGTGAAAGGAACTCTGAATGGCTACCGGAACTGTGAAGTTCTTCAATACCCAAAAGGGCTACGGCTTCATCCAGCCGGATGACGGCTCCAAGGATGTGTTCGTGCACATCACCGCGGTCGAGCGCGCCGGACTGCGCTCGCTCGTCGAGGGTCAGAAGGTCTCCTACGAGGTCGTGACCGAGCGCGGCAAGCAGGCCGCCGGCAACCTGCAGCCGGCCTGAGCCCCGCGCGAAGAACTTCGCGTCCATGCGAGAGCCCGGCGGCGACGCCGGGCTTTTTTGTTTGTGCGCTTACAATCTTTCGTCCGTGATCACGGCCGATGCGCGAGACAGGCGAGTGTCCGGCATGTTGCAGTGCTCGCGTAGCGGCCAGGAACAACAAAAGGCAAGAGGGAGGAAACGGTCATGGACATTATTGCTTGCGGATCGCGGCCGTCGCGCAAGGTGGGCCCGCCAAGCTTCACCGGCACCGTGTGGCAGGACCCAATCATCCAGGCACCCGACCCGGCGATCCTGCGCGCGGCCTGGGTGCGCTTCGAGCCGGGCGCACGCACCGCCTGGCACACCCATCCGCTCGGCCAGACGCTGCACGTCACCTCCGGCGTCGGCCGGGTGCAGACCTGGGGTGGCCCGATCCAGGAAATCCGCCCGGGCGACACGGTCTGGATACCGCCCGGCGAGAAGCATTGGCATGGCGCCGCACCCGAGCACGCCATGGAGCACCTTGCCATGCAGGAGGCCAAGGATGGCGCGCACGTCACCTGGCTGGAGCCAGTGACGGACGAGCAATACGGCGGCGGCAAGGCCGGGTGAGCCAGGCGGCGAGCGACAAAGAGCCGCCGGCCTGCCGGTCCAAGTGCCGGAATAGCGACACCGTGCCGGTGTTCTTTCCTCCCGATGGTGGGGCGACGGGCCGCCGCCAAAACGGGAGGAATACACCATGACGGCTTTTCGAGTCGGCATGCCGCTGGCGGCATGCCTGGCGCTGTTCAGCATCGCGCCGGCGGTGGCGCAGCCGGCCAATATGACGTTCTTCGTGACCAGCCACGGACCGGGCAAGGGCGCCGACCTCGGCGGGCTCGCCGGCGCCGACAAGCATTGCCAAGACTTGGCGGCTTCGGTCGGGGCAGGGGGCAAGATGTGGCATGCGTACCTGTCGACGCAAGGCGCGGGTGCGGTGAATGCGCGCGACCGCATCGGCAACGGGCCGTGGACGAACGCCAAGGGTGTCGTCATCGCCAAGGACGTTGCTGAGTTGCACGGCACCAACAACCTGACCAAGCAGACCGCGCTGTCGGAAAAGGGCGAGGTCATCAATGGCCGCGGCGACAAGCCCAATCGCCACGACGTCCTTACCGGTTCGCAAATGGACGGTACCACCTTCCCGGGGACCGAGGACCGCACCTGCTCGAACTGGACCACCAGCGCCAAGGGCGTCGCCATGGTCGGGCATTCCGACCGCATGGGCCTGCGCGACGATGCGCCGTCGCATTCATGGAACTCGTCGCACCCCTCGCGCGGCAAGGACGGCGGTTGCAGTCAGGCTGATCTGCGCTCGACCGGCGGCGATGGGCTCTTGTACTGCTTCGCGGTGAATTGAGCGGGCGAAAATTTAGGCAGCGAAACCGGGCGAGCGGCACGCAGGGGTCCTCGCCCGGTCCGTTGCTCGCGGCAATTTGACCGACAATCGAGCCGGCCTCAAACGGAATTTTTAACCCTTTACCACCTAAAACGCCGTGCAGACCGGATCGAAAGCGGCGGGAAAGCCGTACCGGCAAGCGCAGGGCTGAACGGCGCGATGGCAGGACTGCAAAATCTTCTGCTGCTTTGCGGTGATGCGTTACTCTATTTCGTGGCGCTGGCAGCGCTGTTGCGCGCGCGCTCTCGCATCGGGCTCGGCGCGTTCTTCTGCGCGCTCGGGGTCATGCATTTCCTCGAGACCTATCTCGCCAGCATTTTCTACGTCGCGCTTCCCTTCGGCATCGTGACCTCGCCGGGCTCCACCGTGCTGTTCACCGGCAAGCTGATGATGTTGTTGCTGCTCTATATCCGCGAGGACGCCGCCGTCGTCCGCCAGCCGATCTACGGGCTGCTGTTCGGCAACGTACTGTTGTTCGCGCTTGGCTTTGTCATGCGCCACCATCAGTTGGTGGCGCTCGCCGCCGGGCAGAACGCCAATTTCGCCTTCCTCGACCAGATGGGCGCGCTGATGGTGTGGGGGACGGCGATCCTGTTCTTCGACTGCATCATCATCATTCTGCTCTACGAGCAATCGCGTGCCTGGTTCGGCGACCGGGTGTTTCCGCGCCTGTTGGCGTGCAGCGCGTTGGTCTTGAGCTTCGACCAACTGGCCTTCTGGACCGGCCTGCACGCGCTGACCGGCGCTGGACTGCAGGTGCTGGTCGGCGGCTGGATCGCCAAGATGGGCGCGGTCGTGCTCTATAGCGTGCTTGCCGCCGTCTATCTGATCTATTTCGAGCGGCCGCTCGGTCGCCACCGTGACGAGCCGCGGCTGTGGGACGTGTTCGACACACTGACCTATCGCGAGCGCTACGAGGACCTGCTGGCGCGCACCGGCAGCGACGCCCTGACCGGCACGCTCGACCGGCATTCGCTGGAAGCTTACGGCCGTCGCGCGGTCGCCCATGCCGTCGCGGCCAGCCGGCCGGCGGCGCTGCTGTTGATCGATATCGACCATTTCAAAGCTTTCAATGACCGCTACGGTCACGCTGCCGGCGATCACAAGCTCAAGCAGATCGCCGCCGCGATCATGGCGGCGGCGCGGATGAGTGACTTCACCTACCGCTTCGGCGGCGAAGAGTTCGTGGTCATCGCCGATGGCGTGAACGCCGACGACGCATTGGTGCTGGCCGAACGCATCTGCAATTCCGTCGCCAACCTGAGCGCGCGCGAAACCGCGGCGCGCGTCACCGCCAGCATCGGCGTCGCCACCTCGCCGGCCGACGCCATGGACTACGATCGGCTGTTCGATATCGCCGACAAGCGCCTCTATGCGGCCAAGGCCGCCGGCCGCAACCGGGTGATCGGCATCCGCCCGTTGCCGGCCAACATGCCCGCACGGTTGGTGCAGGTGGGCTGACAGCCTATTCGAGGCTCGATCAGGCCAGGTCCATCCTGGCCGTCGGCACGCTGATCCGCCCGCGGATCATGACGTTGAACGCAACCACGATCCTGTCTTCGTCCTCCTTCGCATTTCCATTGTCGACGGCATGGGGAAGATGGCTTTGCCAGATCACCATGCGGCCTTTTTCGACCGGAAACACGAAGGTGTGCGCGTTGAGCTGGTTGTTTTCCACGAGGTCGGGCGCAATCGCGGTTGAAAGATGCAGCGGCGAAAAAAACAGTGTCTTGCCGCAATCCTTTGGTGTCTTGATATAGACGAGCCCACTGAACAAGCAATTCTGATGGGTGTGCGTGTTGTGTCGGCGATTGGGGCTGGTGACGTTCGCCCACATGCTCGTGATGTAATGGGAGTCCCGTTTGATGCGATAGGCGTCCAAAATCAGCCCGGTCTCCTCGATGATGACGTCAACCAGCTCTTTCATCTCCGGAACCGTGTGGAGGTCGTCGTCGGTCATGAAGGACCGCAAATACGTGTTCGCGGTGAAGCCCTGCTTCGATTGCTGCATTTCATGCAGCTTTTTCTCGACACGGTCGCACACGGTGACGTCGGGCAGTTTTCCCGTAAACAGCCCGGTCGGAAAGAGCATGAACATCTCCTTCGCTAACAGTCCCATTCTCTCGTCCATTCCTCATTGATGTCGGGGCGGAGTCCAGGCGCCTTGGTTTTCCGCGCTTCCGATCAGATGATCTTTGTATGCGCAGAAGGTAATTCCGAACGACCGGCATTACCCAGTAGATTTCGCGTAAAAATTTTTTACGACGTGGCTATGACAGTGGCGTAACGCAGCCATGCGACACATATGCAATGCGCGAGCGGCGCATGTTTGACGGATGTTTTGATCGGCATGGCGGAGTGTCGCGCTCCGCGCGGGGCGCGCCCCGAGGCATTATTTTTCACGCGTCCAATCGCATCCGTCCGGAATTTATGACGCGTTTATTTATCCACGCCCTGGAATTCGTCAGCCGATCGGTGTGTACTGGGCACTCGCTGCCGCGATGACGACAGCAACGGAGTGTTCTATGCGCTATCAGCTCTTCTATTGGCCGGAGATACAGGGGCGCGGCGAGTTCGTGCGGCTGGCGCTGGAAGACGCCGGCGCCTCTTATGATGACGTCGCGCGCAGTGGCGAAGGCCGCATGATGGCGATCATGGGCGGCAGGAACGAAAAGCGTCCGCCGTTTGCCCCGCCGTTCCTGAAGGCCGGCAAGCTCATGATTGCGCAGGTCGCCGAAATTTTATTCTATCTCGGTCCGCGGCTGAAGCTCAGCCCCCGCGACGAGGCCGGCCGGCTATGGCTGCATCAGTTGCAGCTCACGGTCACCGATTTCGTCAAGGAAATCCACGATACCCATCATCCGCTCGGGAACGAGTTCTACTACGACGATGCCAAGCCGGAGGCCAAGCGCTACGCGGAGAATTTCCTCGGCCAACGCGCGCCGAAATATCTCGGATATTTCGAGACGGTGCTCACGAAGAGCGGCGGGCCGTGGCTGCTTGGCCGCAAATTCACTTACATCGACCTTTCCATCTTCCAATTGATCGAAGGCCTGCGTTACGCCTTCCCCAAGGCGATGCCGGGTCTTGAGGAGGACGTGCCAGGCCTGGTCGGCGTGCATGAGCGCGTCGGCAAGCGGCCCAACATCAAGGCTTACCTGGCGTCGGAGCGGCGCATTCCGTTCAACGAAGACGGCGTTTTCCGCCACTATCCGGAATTGGATGCGTAACTGCTCTGCTGCCGTCTCCGCGAAGGCGGAGACCCGGTCGTCCCGGCATGTGCTCGCTGGGTCATCGGCCTTCGCGGATGATGATAGCCGAGCGGTTACCCGTGCGCGCTGAGCGGCTTGCCGTTCACCGTCACCGGCTTGGCGGAGATCAGCGCGAAGGCGATCACGCAAGGCTCCGTGCCGTTGTTGACCCAATTATGGATGGTGCCGCGTTGCACCAGCACGTCGCCGGCCTTCAGGTGCACGGTTTCGGTATCGAGGACCATGTCGATTTCGCCGGATATGACCACGGCATAGTCGATCGAGTCGGTGCGGTGGTTGCGCGGGGAGGCGCCCGGCCCGTAGCTGACCACGCGGAACACCGAGCCGTTCTCGATGGTCGTGCCGATGGTCTTTTTCGATGGGTCGTCGCTGCCGTCGTTGCTCGCCGGCAGCGTGTCGGTCGACCAGATCACGCTGTATTCGGCGTCGGGGCGCGGCGCGAACACGTTATCGACCGGCGCGTCGATCAATACTTTCGCGCGGCCCTGCTCGTCGTGGCCGGTGACGATACGACGGATAGTCAAGCTCATTCGGTCTTCTCTCCTGTTGTTAGAGTCATGTCTCGGTCGGCTCGGCGATCGGTTTCTTGCCGCTTTCGTGCCATAGCAGGAACAACCCCGAGCCGACCACAATCGCCGAGCCTGCCAGCAGCGTGATGGAGGGCACGTCGCCCCAGAACACGAAGCCGAGCAACATCGCCCACACCAACGAGAAATAATAGAACGGCCCGACTGCGGCCGGCGGCGCCAGCGACAGCGAGCGCGTCCACAGATATTGCCCGATGCCGTTGAGCACGCCGTTGGTCAGCATCGCGGTGAGATCGCGCTCGCTCGGCCAGACGAATCCGAACGCCAGAAGGCCGAGGCCGAAGAAAATGGTGAGCAGCAGCATCGAATACATGGTCAGCGTTTCCGCCAACTCGGTCTTGCTCATGCCGCGCACCGCGGCGGTGACGCTGCCATAGAGCACCGCATTGGCGACTGCGAACAACGCGCCGACGCGGAAGCTGTCGGCGCCAGGCCCGGCCACGATCAGCACCCCGATGAAGCCGACGACGAGCACTAGCCCGCGCACGCGGCCGACCTTCTCCTTCAGCCATATCGCGGCTGCGAGCGTGGCAAACAGCGGCGCCGAGAAATTGATGGCCGCGGCGCCGCCGAGCGGCATCAGCCCGACGGCGATGGTGATGCAGCTTTGCGCCAGCGACTGGGTCGCATTGCGCGCCACATGGGCGCCGAGCCGCTGCGTGCGGAACACAGCAAGCCCTTGCCGCGGCAGAATCAGCAGCGAGCAAACGACCAGCGAGCCGAAACAGCGGAAGAACAGCACCTCGTCGAACGAATAACTCGCCACCTGCCATTTCGAGATGGCAAACGACGCCGAGAACAACAGCGTCGCGGCGAGCATGAACATGATGCCGAGCGGGACGCGGTCGCTGCGCGCGGGGGCAGTGCTCTGATCGGCGGAAGCCACGAGACCTCGGGGATTGGGGCGGGCAGGGGCGACCTGCCTAACACGGTTGAGCGGGTGCGGTCATGGCGTTGGACGAATAGCGGGCCTGCGCGCAATGCGCTCACCCTGGATCCGCGCGGCGCCTTTACGCCATGGCGAAAATACGCCGGGGTTAACGGCCTTTGCCGGCCTTCTTGCCGCGCGCTTTGCCGGCCTTCTTGCGCTTTCCCGGCTTGCTGGTCTTGCGCAAGCCCCGGGCGGCGCAGGTCAGGCACTTGCAGCCCTTCTTCGTCAGTAGCAGGTCGAAATATTCCTCGCCGTAGTCGATGGTGAGCTCCTCGCCTGGCTCGATCCAGCGGGAGGCGGCGAATTCCAGCTTGCCGGTGCGGCGCACTACGGCGTACGCGTTGGGCTTGCAGGCGTGGTTGATGTAGCGGCCGAGATTGCGGCGCGAGGAGCCGTCGATGGTCCACTGCCTGTTGATCTCGAACAGATAGCGGTTATTGCCCTTGCGCTCGATCTCCCAGGCCTGCTCGGCGGTGACGCGGCGGCCGCGGTATTCCACGATCGTCCGTCCCTTGCGGATGGCTTCGGTGGCGAACAGGCCAAGACCGGTCTTGGCGCGGCCGACGCGGAACGGCCTCGATGGCTTGCTGGACATGTTTCTTTCGGGGCTGGCCGTCAGCGGGGGCGGTTACGCCTTGTTGAGGACGCCCGGCTGCGCCCGGTTTTGCTCTTTTTGCTCTTGGCTTTGGTCTTCGTCTTGGCTGCCGTCTGACGGGCAAGCCGCGCCGCGCGCCGCTTACGGGCCTCGCGCAGTTCCTTGGCGTGGCGGGCGCGCCGCCGCCGGCAGCGGGAGCACTGGCAGTTGGCGCGGCCGATCACGTTCTTCAGATAATCGGTGCCATAGTCGTAGACGATCTCCTCGCCCGGCTTGATGTCGCGGGTCGACTTGATGAAGACGCGGCCGCGCCAGGTGATCAATTCGGCGTTGGGATTGCAGGAATGGTTGGCGTAGCGCGCGATATTGCCGCGCGGGGTGCCGTCGATGGTGCGGTTCTTGCTGACTTCGTACAGATAGCGGTTGCCGCGACGCTCGGCCTTGTCGGCCGCTTCGGAGTCGAGGATCGGGCCTTTGTATTCGGCGATGCGGGTGCGCTTCTTGATCAGCCTGGTAGCGAACAGGCCGAGGCCGGTGCGCGCGCGGCCGATGCGGAAGGGTCTTGCGGGCATTCGCGTGCGGTATTCAAATTAAGACGATAAGCGCCAATGCCAGATGTCGCGCGCTTGGTCAATGCGAAGACGTGCACAAAAGACAATCAGCTGTGGGTTATCGGGCGCTTCCGCTCACGCCCGATCGCGCAGATAGAATTGGGTGATGAACCAGTTCATGTACCAGCGCAGGGTCCAGGGGATCGGGATGATGAAGATAGAAGTCAGGCCGAACACCAGGCTGCGCCACAGCACGCCCCAGCCGCTGGCCTCGAAGGTCAATTGCTTGCTCGAGCCCTCGATGTGGCGGCAGGCCCAGCGTATCACCGCCGTCATCACCCAAGCCCAGCCGATGATGGTGATGGCGGCAACCCACATGAAGGCCGACCAGCCGAGAAAGGCCCAATAGCCTCCGGTGAAGCGCAACGGCTCCGATTGCCCGTCCCAGGTCAGGTTCCTGAAGAACCAGCGGGCGACGATGATGTAGAGCAGAACCGACAGCGGCAGCAGCACGAGCGGCACCAGGGGATTGAAAAAGCCGCCCAGGCCCAGCAACGCGCTCAGAATGAAGATGTACCAGATGTCGCCCGGCTTGCCGGTGAAGGTGACCTGCTTGGCGACCGGCAGCCGGATCTGGGTGACGAACTAGCGGTAGTAGCTGGTGTTGGTCCAGGGGCTGGGGATGATCAGCGTCTGGCCGATCATCACCAGAATGGTGCGGCCGAGCAGCGGCCAGACCGGCAGCGTGCTCGCCAGCGGTCCGGTCCCCTCGCTCGTGGCATACGCGCGAACCGCGCCTGGCATCAGGCCGGGCACCTCGGCCGCCTTGACCCAGGACGGCATCGGCTCCGACCAGACCAGCGTGTCGGCGGTGACCTCGCCGCGCGCGATCATCGCGCGCAGCAGTTCTTCGCTGAACGGTCCCTGCTGCTGACCGTTGAGCGCGGCAAACCATTGCGTGTCGGCCATGACGAGAGTGCCCCCCTCTTGCTGCGCGCCGATCATATTGAAATTGGGCGCGGCTGGCGACGGGGATGCCGCGGCCCCACCCTATGTCGCGCGCTCCTGCGCCGAGGTTCATGGGGCCGCGAAACAAAGCGGCGCCCGGCATGCCGGGCGCCGCCTCGACGTTCTCAATCAGGCTCAGATCGCGTGCGCGTTCATCTGCTCGGCGATGTAGTCGGCCTGGCGGATCGCCAGCGACACGATGGTCAGCGTCGGGTTTTCCGCGCCGCCGGTGGTGAACTGGCTGCCGTCGGAGACGAACAGATTCTTGATGTCGTGCGCCTGACCATGCCTGTTGACCACGCCGTCGGCCGCCTTCTCGCTCATCCGGTTGGTGCCGAGATTGTGGGTCGACGGGTAGGGCGGCGTCGGGAAGGTGCGCGTCGCGCCGACCGCGTCATAGAGCGCCTGCCCCTGCTTGTAGGCGTGGTTGCGCAGGGCGTTGTCGTTCTCGTGGTCGTCGAAATGCACGTCGGCGACCGGCATGCCGTATTCGTCCTTCATGTCGGCGTGCAGGGTGATGCGGTTGCGCTCCTGCGGCATGTCCTCGCCGACGATCCAGATGCCGGCCATGTTGACGTAGTGGTCCATCGCCGTGGTGAAGGAGCGGCCCCATTCGCCGGGATTGAGGAAGGCCGCCATGAAGGGCAGCCCGAGCGACAGCGTCTCGAACTCGTAGCCGCCGACGAAGCCGCGCGAGGGATCGTTGCGGGATTCGTCGCGCACGATGCCGGCCATGGTGGTGCCGCGATACATGTGCACGGGCTTGTCGAAGATGGCGTAGACCGAGCCGGTGGTGTGGCGCATGTAGTTCTTGCCCACCTGGCCGGACGAGTTGGCCATCCCCTGCGGGAACATGCTCGATTCCGAATTGAGCAAGAGCCGCGGGCTCTCGATGGAGTTGCCGGCCACGGCGACGACACGGGCCTTCTGCTCCTGCATCTTGCCGGTCTTGTCGACGTAGATGACGCCGGTCACCTTGCCGCTCTTGTCGTGATTGATCTTGATCACCATGGAGTTGGGCCGCACTTCCATGTGGCCGGTCTTCTCGCCCTTGGGGATCTCGGTGTAGAGCGTCGACCACTTGGCGCCGAACTTGCAGCCCTGGAAGCAGAAGCCGACCTGATGACAGCTCGCGCGGCCGTCGCGCGGCTGCGAGTTGATCGCCATGCGGCCGGTGTGGCATTCCTTGTAGCCGAGCTTGTCGGCGCCGGCCTTCAGCACCTTGAAATTGTTGTTGCCGGGCAGGCCGGGGATGCCGTTGGTGCGCGTCACGCCCATCTTGTCTTCGGCCTTGGCGTAATAGGGCTCCATCTCCTTCAGCGTGATCGGCCAGTCGAGCAGGTTGGCGCCGGCGATGTTGCCGTAGGTGGAGTGCGTCTTGAATTCGTGCTCCTGCAGGCGCAGCGAGGCACCGGCCCAATGGATGGTCGAGCCGCCGACCGCCTTGACGATCCAGGCCGGCAGGTTGGGGAAGTCCTTGTGCACGCGCCAGTCGCCGGAGGTCGTACGCTTGTCCTTCCAGGCCAGTTGCTGGAACGAGGCCCATTCGTCGTTGATGAACTCGGGAAATTCGTGCCGTGCCCCCGCTTCGAGGATCACGACGTCGATTCCCTTTTGCGCGAGTTCGTTGCCGAGCGTGCCGCCGCCCGCGCCGGAGCCGATGATGACGACGACGTGGTCGTCCTTGAGGTCAAATGGCGCTGCCATGGTTATTCCTCCCGAAGAATTATGTGTGCCGCGACGCCTTTCGCGCTCACAGCCAGGTGATGTCGTTGAAGCCGCGGTTGAGATAGCCGCCCTTGGAGAAGGACTCGCCCTCGTAACCGAAGATCGGCCAAATCTCGTGCTGGTTATAAAGACTGACGACGAGCCCGCCGCGGATGGTCTGGAAGAACGGCGTGGTGTCGATGGCGCGCAGGATGGCGACGCGCTGGTCCTCCCAGCCGAGCCCGCGATAGCCGCCGGCGCCGGCGCGGTGGTTGAGATCGGCGACGCCTCGCTCGATCAGGACCTTGTGGGCCTCGATCTTGGCGGCCTTGACCTCATGCTCCTTCATGGCGATGGCGTAGTATTTGTCGGCGAGCTGATCGTGCGGATAGATATCGCGCGCGAGCTGGATGAGCGTCGCCATCGTTTCTGCCGAGAGCGCCTGCGTCTGCAGGCCCCAGGCGCGATCGACGCTGAACACCGCGCCGCCGCTGACCACAAGCGCCGCCATGGCGCCGGCCGCCCCGCCGCGCCGCAACACTTCGCGACGGGATAAGCCCGCCGCCTGATCGTCGTGTGTCATTTCCGTTTCCTCCTCTTGTCGGCGCGGGCTTTCGAGGCCCGCGCTCATTACCGGTGTCAGCGGTAGCGTCCGTGCCGCTGCAACACCTCGATCTTGTAGCCGTCGGGATCCTCGACGAAGAAAAAGCGCGCCAGCAGCGAACCGTCGCGCTTGAACTCGACGATGTCGCGCGGCTTGAATTTGAGATCGACGAAGCGCGCGTGTTCGGTGTCGAGATCGTCGACGCAGAAGGCGATGTGGCCGTAGCCGTCGCCCAACTCGTAGGGCTTGTCGCGGCCCTTGTTGACGGTCAGTTCGAGCTCGAAATCGGCTTCCGCGTTGCGCAGATAAATCAGCGTGAACGACTCGAAATCCAATCGATCGGCGATTTCGAGGCTGAATGCCTTGCGATAGAAGTCGACGGAGCGCGTTTCCTCGAGAACGCGAACCATCGAATGGATTGCCTTGGCCAAGTCCTGCTCCGCCCTTGCGTGCTTTTTTTGAGGCGGCGTCAGCCGCGCGTTTCGGCAAGTATCGCGCCATATGAAAGGGGGTGGTGGCAGGGGGCTACCACGCTTCGCCGTGCGCCAGCCCATTGCCGGACTTGCGCAATTCCGTGGGCCGTCTTTTTGCTTGTCTTTCCACGGATTTGGACGAAGAATTCCAGCTTAGACGCGATCAAAAAAAGCCTGTCCGGTTCCGGGGCGCGGCCAGCGCCGTTCCTCCGCCATCCGCGGCAACGGGAGGTCACCATGTGCAAGGTTTTCGCAGGCCAGGATCCCGAGGGCTACAAGCAGGTCAATCGATCGGTCCGCATCGCCGGCCACTCGACTTCGATCCAATTGGAAGCCACGTTCTGGGCGCTGATCGACGAGATTGCCGCCAGCCAGAACCTGTCGACGCCGAAGTTCCTCTCCACGCTCTACACCGAAGCGCTCGAGATTCACGGTGAAATTCCGAACTTTGCATCGATGCTGCGCACCACCTGCGCGCTTTATCTCAAGGGACACCGTCCCGAGCCGGCGGAGCTGACCATGGTGCACGGCGCCGCGGCATAGCGTCTGATCCGTGGAGATTGAAGCATTCTCCGCTCATTCCCGCGCGAGCGGGTATCCAGGGTGAAATCGTCAGGCCTCGACTTATACCCCCCGGGTCACCGCTTGCGCGGGGACGGGCGGTACAAGGTGCTTCAGCCTGAGTGGACCAGCTTCCAGCTTGCGCGGAATCGGTGGTTTGCGTCTTCTGCTTTGCGGCCGGCGCGCCGCCGCGCCATGATGGCCGCCGCGCCGGGTCAGGCAGGAGATCGAACGGAAAATGACGGACTTATGCGCAACGCTGGCCCGAACTGCCGGTGGCGGGCTGGCGCGACACCCGCGCGACGCTGCATCTGTGGACGCAAGTGGTCGGCAAGATCCGGCTGGCACAGACGCCGTGGCTGAACCATTCCTGGCATGTCGCGCTCTATGTGACCGCGCGCGGCCTGACCACCGGGCCGATGCCGGCCGCGGGCCTGAGCCTTGCGATCGATTTCGACTTCATCGACCACGTGCTGTGGCTTTCCTTGAGCGACGGGCGAACGCGCGAGGTGGCACTCAAGCCGATGGCGGTCGCCGACTTCTACGCCGCGGTGATGGAAGCGCTCGCCGCGCTCGGACTCGCGATCCGCATCCGCACCATGCCGTGCGAGATCGTCGATGCCATCCCCTTCGATAAGGACCGCGCCCATGCCGCCTACGACGCCGACTACGCCAACCGGTTCTGGCGCGTGCTGGCCTCGGCGCACGCGGTGATGAGCCAATTCCGCACCGGCTTCCTCGGCAAGGCGAGCCCGGTGCATTTCTTCTGGGGCTCATTCGATCTGGCGGTGACGCGCTTTTCCGGCAGGCGCGCGCCGCCGCATCCCGGCGGCGTGCCGAACCTGCCCGACAGCGTGGCGCGCGAGGCCTATTCGCACGAGGTATCGAGCGCCGGCTTCTGGCCCGGCGGCGGCGGGCCGATGGAGGAGGCGGCGTTCTATTCCTATGCCTATCCGGCGCCGGAGGGTTTCGCCGCGGCGAAAGTGAAACCCGCGGCGGCATACTTCTCGCAAGAGCTCGGCGAGTTCCTGCTGCCCTATGAAGCGGTGCGTACCGCGCGCGATCCCGACGGCGCGCTGATGGAATTCCTGCAGAGCACCTACGCGGCGGCAGCGGACCTGGGGCACTGGGACCGCGCCGCGCTCGACTGCGCGTTGGGGCAGGCGGGGACGTGCCGGAAGGTGTGAGGAGGGGTCTCTCCGCCTCGCGGCTTAATCGCATTTTTGCTATTTAGCATTCATGCGCTGGGCCGTTCGGACCCTCAACGCCATCGCCGATGCCGAGATCAGGGCGCTGCGGGCATCACATGACTTCATTGAAGGACCTGAAAGCGTGCGGCGCGGCCCGATGACAGGCTCCGCGTAACGCGCCGCGTCAAAACGGCCGCAGACGCTTCGCTATTCCCCCTACGGGCTACGCCCTACGCGCTACCGCTTGGCGCAGCGGCCGTCGTGCGCCTTGGACACCCGGGCGCGCCTGCGGGTGCAGTCGTTGGCGTAGGTCTTGCCGTTGCAGCCGCAGACCGGCCGGTAGATGCGCGGGCAGAAGCGCGGGATCGCCGCGCAGGCGCCGGGCAGGAAGGTCGTGCATTGCCCGGGCGCGTGCTGGCAGAACTCGCCCTTGCCGCACAGCACACTGCCGATGAAGCCGCCGCAGGACGCGCCGACCTTGGCCGACGCGCCGGCGGGCGCGAGCAGAAGCGGCAAAGCCAGAATGAGAAGGGCCGCCACGCGGTGCACGCATGATGTCATGGTCGCCTCCCAGGAATTATGGTGGTATGCAACTATAGGTTATATCAAGGATGGGGGCGGGGGAAAAGCGCCAAGGCGCCAAGGCGCCGAGGCGGAGAGGCGGAGAGGCCATCGGGAAAGCCGGAACTGACATGGCCAAGAAACGAATAAGCGTGACCCGAGCGGCCTCGTTACAACAACTTATTGATCGTGACCGTCACCGATTGGGTTGCCGCGTCCCAGGTGGAATTGCCGTTCAAGGTTCCGGTCAGGGTGGTGCCGTTCGTGCCGTTGGGATTGGTGAAGGTACTCGAGAAGTCCGCGGTCTGATTCTGCGTCTGGGCGTACGTGTAGCTGGCATCCAGGAACCAGGAATCGCCGAGGAAGTAGGTGAGGCCGATCGTTGCCGCAAAGCCGTACACCCAGTTGGTGCCGGAGAAATTCTGCGGCGCGCCGGACACGTCGGTGTGATTTCCGTTGATGTCGGCAAAGCCGATGAGACCGTTCAGGTCGGTCCGCAGTTGGGACACGGTCAGGCCCGCGCCGCCGTAGACAAAGCCGTTGCCGAGCGCATGCCCAATGAAAGGCATCAGCGCCATTTGCTGGACCAGCGTGGTCTGCGCGTAACTGACATACGCGTTGCCGGTAAACGAGGTGACGGCGCCGGTGGAAACGGTCGTGAACGATCCGTATTGAGGAATAAGCGCGTTCCGCGTCGTCGCGGTCGAATTCAAATAGCTGTAGCCGAATTTGGCCCCGAATAACCAAGCGCTGTTGGTGAAGCTCTGGAAATAGCCGAACTGGACCGACGGGGCCAAAGTCGATTGGTCGTCCATGTAGATGGGCGCCGCCGGACCGTCGGCCCGTCCGGTCTGAACCAGCGTTCCCGAACTGTTGTAGACGTCGGACGTCCCGACGGCGTAGACGTCCTGCTGGCCGACACTGACCGAGTTGAAGCTGCCGCCCGCGCCCACAAAGAAACCGCTCGTGGGCACGCGCGGTGTTTGTGGTCCGCTTTGCGCCAGGGCCGGCGTTGCAAGGCCAAAGCCGACGAGCAGGCCCATAAGGACCGATCGGAAGCGCATTGGGTGTCTCCTCACATCAGGGCAGCCGACAACGTTCACCCGTTTGCGCGCGGCATCGCCAAGCGCATTGAGCCCGTTTCAGCGTGCCGGACGACGGACCGGCAGGCTCGCCAGTGAATGAACAAGACGCCGAACTGCGGCCATCCCACGAACGCGGTGGCCCGCACGCACATCAAAAAGACGCTGATCGAATCACATCTTTCTCGGCAGACGCCGCGCTATTAACATGCGGCATCGGAACGACGGCGGTAAAATCGTTGCGCTGTCGAAGTTCGTCGTTCGAAGACGAAGGGCGCGCGCGCGTCAGGCGGCCGGGCGCGCGAAGCTCGCTTCGACGACCTGGCCGTGGGTCGATCTCGATGGCGTTAGCTTGCGAACCGTTTCATATTTCAAACAGCCTCGCCTTCGCCCTTCGGGCTACGGCGGGCAAGCAAAGCTCCGCCGCCCGTGTTCTTTGTGCGGGCGCCGGGTACGCCCGTATTTCCCTTGCCCCTCGAACCAGGGGGTCCGGGGGAGTCGGCCCCCGCAAAATGCGAGGGCGATGGAGCGCCGCGTGGCGCAACCATCTTCGTCCGCACCTTACGGTGCGTGACGTGCTCTGGCGTGAGCACGCCGCGCCCCGCGGCGCTCCATCGCGGTGTCTTCCGGCGCGGGCCGCGCTTTCGGCAAGGTCTCGATAGACTCACGCCGTCAGCCAGCTCCTGGCGGGGGGTCCTAATGTCCCCGGGCGGAGCCCCGCGCCGCCCGAGCGCGAAGGATGCGTTTTCCTTCGCCCGCAGGCACCGCATCGCCGATGTCGGGCTTGCCCGCTATCGGCCCCGTCAAGGCGGTCCCGCTTTCGCGACGCCTCATGAAAGCGCCCTCGGCGAACCGGACGCCGACCATGATAAGGGCGCTTGAGCGAGCGGGGATAAGTTTTTGTTTGTCGCGCTTTCAAGGGGGTGGGCGGCGAGTCCGGCGACGACAGGCCGACACTGGCTGCTTTGTGAGAAGGACGGTCGATGCTATATGAGCTGCATGGACGAGAAGCGCACTTTCGCGGTGGTGCTGGAGCCCGAGGACGAAGGCGGCTTTACCGTGCGCGTGCCGGCGTTCCCCGAGATCGTCACCTACGGCCAGGACGAGCGCGAGGCGCTGGCGATGGCCGAGGACGCGATCCGGCTGGTGACCGAGGATTGCGCGGCGGGCGAATTAGCAAATTGAGGCGCCGATGACGCACGAGCGGATCGAGATCAACCCGGAGATCATGGGTGGCAAGCCCGTGATCCGCGGCACGCGCATTCCGGTCGAGACCGTGCTGCGCAAGCTCGGCGCCGGCATGACCGTGGACGCCATCCTCGCCGATCATCCGCGGCTGAAACGCGATGACGTGCTCGCGGCCCAGGCCTTTGCGGCGGATTACATGGCCGACGAAGACCTCATCTACGGCTAGCCATGCGCTGGCTGGTCGACGAGTGCATGGACGCCGCGCTCGTCGCTCATCTCCGTGATCGGGGCGAAGACGTCGTCTACGTGGCCGAGCTGGCGCCGTCGACGAGCGATAACGACGTGATGGCCCGCGCGCAACACGAAGACCGCCTGCTGCTGACAGAGGACAAGGACTTCGGCGACTTGGCGTTTCGCCGTGGTGTGCCGGTGCCGGGGATCGTGGTGCTGCGCCTCGATCCCGCGCAGCATGAGCTGAAGCGGCGGCGGCTCGATGCGGCCATGGCCCGGTTTGGCGAGGATGGCCTCCGGGGGCGTTTTACGATCGTGGAAGAGGGGCGCTTTCGTTCGCGGCCGCTGCGGCAGGGACCGTAGCAACTATCCGCCGTCATGGCCGGGCTTGTCCCGGCCATCCACGCCTTACCTGCGCGCGTCGATGATTAAGACGTGGATGCCCGGGTCAAGCCCGGGCATGACCGCGTGTGTGGCGATGCGGGTGAGCAACCGTGCCGGCAATTTCTCGGTCGGCCGGCTAATGGAGTTCCTGACCGCGTTGGGTCAGGACTTAGCGCTCACGGTGAAGCCGACACGCAAGCGGGTGGGGGAAATGGCGGTGGTGGCGGGGTGAACGGCTGTAGCCCGCATGGAGCGAAAGCGAAATGCGGGGAGGTTGAGAATCCCGGATTTCGCTGCGCTTCATCCGGGCTACGCCGGCTTGCCGAGATTGGCGGAATACGTTTGATTATTCGGCCCGAAGGGCTCAGCGGGGGGCGTTGCTGTGACCGACGACAAGCTGCCGGTCGTCTTCAAGGCCGGACTGCGCGTCGGCCTTATCTGCTTTGTCTGTTCGGCGGTGAGCGTGGTCGCCGCTTACGCAGAATTGTCCGAGCAATACCCCCGCTCCCTGTCGTTTCATCACCTCGTCGAGATCGACGGACGCACGGCCGGCTGGCTGTTCGCCGCGTTTGCCGTGGTTCTCGCCTGCATCGGGTTGCTGGCGGCCGTGCGCGGCTGCCCGAGGCTGATACTCGACGAGACCGGCATTTCGTTCAGCCGCTGCTTAGGCGGTCCTGTGCGCATTCCGTGGGGCCAGTTCGGGCATGTCGAGGTCAGACGCGCGGTTGTGCCGAGCCCGAGACGGAGCGCCGTCGTCGACATCGTCTATCTGGTGACCAGGGACGGACAACGGACCGACGTCGGCAGCTTCTGGAAGGCCGGTGACCTCGAAGATGCCATGCGGCGCACCGCCGCGCGGATGAAGAGCGGCGAGGGCGGGAGCGCGAGCGGATGACGCCGCGTCCCCGCGGCGGGCCTCACACCGTGCCGGCAATGTTGAGGTCGTCCGGCTGTTCGAATTCCTGACCGCGCTCGGACAGGACGTGCGGATTACGGTGAAGCCGACAAGAAAGCGGGTGGGGGAGATGGCGGTGGTCGTTGCGTGAGGCGCCTGTAGCCCGCATGGAGCGAAGCGGAATGCGGGGAGGGCTGGGAATCCCGGATTTCGCTGCGCTCCATCCGGGCTATGCTTGCTCTTGGATAGGACGTAGCTCTGCAACGCGCTCAATCTTCGACAGGAAAGGAACGTCGTCATTTCGAGACGGTCTCAGATCGTGTTCAAGATCGTCGATAAACCGATCCAGAACGGGCAACTTTCGGCCGACTGAAATGAGGAGCTTCACAAGGCCCCAGGCGCTAGGTAGGGGAGGGAGCTTAATGTCGGCCAGAGCGGCGCCCACTTCCTTCACGTTGTCAAACGTGTCGAATACAAGAGCGCCTCTCTCCTTCCGCAGGCCATACTCGTAAAGTTCAAGCGAGAGTCGGTCGATTTCCGCTTGTCGCTCATCGGCAGGAAGCTCCGAAAGACGCGCCACCAAGCCCCGCGCCTTCCGGCGGTCGGACTCGTAAGAGGATAGGCGGATTATGTCGCCAATTTTCGCATGACGATCAAACTCGAATATCGGAATTGGGGGCAGTACCCGGATTCGCTGTTCTCGTTGACGCTCGCTAGCTGCCCACACCGCTGCTATGCGCGTATTGAATGATCGGTAGAAATTGAGTCGGTCTCCGACTGCTCTCCTGGGCCAGAGCCATCCCTGCATCTCTTTCGTCGGCGGGATCAAGGTAGCGTTCAACGTATGAGCGATGTGCACGCCGTCCGCCGTTACCAGGGCCTCCAATTGAACGTCGCGACCCGTGATCCGATTGAGCTGTTCACCTAAGAGTCGGCCGGGCCCGAACGAGCCGAGGGACATGAGGCCGCTCGCCATGAGCGGATGAAGACACGCGCGGCGGGCTGCATTCGGCCATGCCAGTAACTGCACGACTTCCGACTCTGGAGCTTGGAGGGCGGGCGAAAGGAGCCGGGCCAGCTCTGAGATATGCGAAGCAACATCGCTCTGGTTTAGTCGGTACTCATCGGCCGTTTGGATCAGATCGGCTGCGAGGAATGCGGCAGCCTTCCGGCGACCGACGATCCCAGCAGGATTTGCCATGTATGCTGCGGCAAGAAAGTCGGGATCGGTTCGCTCTTCGGGCTGTCGTAGCAGTAGCTTCAAGCGAGCGGCCGCAATGAGTTCGAGTACATCATCGCGAGTAACCGATTGGCTCTCCCAAAATGACGTAACGCCCGCTTCGGCGAGAGGCGGGGACATAAAGACCGTGTCGTAGCAAAGAGCGGCCTGTCGGAGATCGATCTGCGGGAAGGGACCGGCATCCAAATAGCAGGCCATCCCAACGCTTTGCGTGTCGAGAATGGACTCGGGAGATATGCCGCCGCCGAAGATCGCGTCGATGTTGTCAAACCAGAACGCCTCGTCTTCTTGAACAAATCGTAGGGCTTTGGGCCGACCGGCGGCAGGGCGAATCCGCAGGATGTCGCGGGGAATTCGGGGGGCATCTTCGCGTTGCTTGGCGGGGGCCTGGACAACCGCAAACCGAATCGGCCAACCCGTTTCCCATCGATCGAAGAATGTGCGGACCTTGGCCTCGTCTTCTGGGCTCAGCTGCCTTGCAAAAGTTAGCTTTTGCCCCGGCGCCTCGGCCGGTCCTATTGAGATGAGCTCGGGCAGATCGGGATATTTGCCCGCGAGGATGGTGCAGATATCGTCGCGTGTGAGAGGAAGCCCGGCGAACCCCTTCGAGAGTTCGTGATCCGAAATTGGAGCAATTTCTCGGACGTATTGCACAGGCACGTCGTTCGACACGTCAACTCGGAGGGTCACAGGCCGAATCTTCTCTCCGAACTCGCGCTGTATCTGACTTGCGTCGAGCGCCGCTCTATCGAACACAATTCGATACGTGAAGGGCCCGACTTCGAATATTCGAGTTTGCAGCTGCGGATATGTAGCCCGCAGCATAACGTCGGTCCTTCGGACCGCTGCAGTCTGCGGTGGAAATGTCGGCGGGTTGGTCGGCTCGCCGATTACTTCTGTGGTCATGCCGGGGTCCAAATCGAGTTGTCGCTCAAATGTATGAATTGCCCGGAGTTGCGCAACGGTTCCCGGCCCGTCGGGGGGCGCGTCATCATCAATCCAAAAATGTTTGAAGAGCGAGACGGTTTTGGGTCTAGCTGGTAGGGAAATATTCTGGTCGGTGTGTCATAGCTGTCATTTACGTTATGATGGAATTAGAAGCCTTCGCGATGCTTTTACCAGAGAGACCCCCATGAACGCCCCCACCAAATCCCCGCTGCCGCCCTACCACCACACGCCGCTGTTCCCGCTCGGCCCCGACGAGACGCCCTACCGCAAGCTCTCCGACCAGGGCGTGCGGGTCGAGAAGGTCATGGGCCGCGACATGCTGGTCATCGAGCCCGAGACGTTGCGGGCGCTGGCCGAGGCCGCCTTCACCGACATCAATCACCTGTTGCGCCCGGCGCATCTGAAGCAGCTGCGCAAGATCCTCGACGACCCGGAAGCGTCGGCCAATGACAAGTTCGTCGCCTATGATTTCCTGAAAAACGCCAACATCGCCGCCGGCGGCGTGCTGCCCATGTGCCAGGACACCGGCACGGTCATCATCATGGGCAAGAAGGGCCGCAACGTCTTCATCGAGGGCCCGGAAGCCGACGAGGCCGCGCTCGCCGAGGGCGCGCGCGACGCTTACTTGAAAAAGAACCTGCGCTATTCGCAGCTCGCGCCGCTCTCCATGTTCGAGGAGAAGAACACAGCGTCGAACATGCCGGCGCAGGTGGAGATCTATGCCGAGGGCGAGGACGCCTACAAGTTCCTGTTCATCGCCAAGGGCGGCGGCTCGGCCAACAAGACCTTCCTGTTCCAGGCGACGCCCTCGATCCTGACCCACGAGCGCATGCTGGCGTTTTTGAAAGAAAAGATCCTCACGCTCGGCACCGCGGCTTGCCCGCCCTATCATCTGGCGATCGTCATCGGCGGCACCTCGGCCGAATTGAACCTGAAGACGGTCAAGCTCGCTTCCACCAAATATCTCGACACCCTGCCGACCGAGGGCTCCGAGGGCGGCCACGCCTTCCGCGACCTCAACATGGAGGCGGAGGTGCTGAAGATGACGCAGGCCTCGGGCGTCGGCGCGCAGTTCGGCGGCAAGTACTTCTGCCACGACGTGCGGGTGATCCGGCTGCCGCGCCACGGCGCCTCATTACCCATTGGAATTGGCGTGTCGTGCGCGGCCGACCGCCAGGCGCAGGGAAAGATCACCAAAGACGGCGTGTTCCTGGAGGCGCTCGAGCACCATCCGGCGCAGTATCTGCCGGAGATCGACCAGGAGAAGCTGGGCGGCGACGTGGTCAAGGTCGACCTCGGCCGGCCGATGGCCGAGATCCTGGCGCAGCTCTCGCAATATCCGGTGAAGACGCGGCTGTCGCTCACCGGCACCATGATCGTCGCGCGCGATCTGGCGCACGCCAAATTGCGCGAGCGGCTGGAGGAGGGGCTCGGGCTGCCGGATTATTTCAAGAACCATCCGGTCTATTACGCCGGGCCGGCCAAGACGCCGGAGGGCTATGCCTCCGGCTCGTTCGGGCCGACCACGGCGGGGCGGATGGACAGCTATATCGACCAGTTCCAGGCCGCCGGCGGCTCGATGATCTCGCTCGCCAAGGGCAACCGCTCGGCGCAGGTGCGCGAGGCCTGCAAGGCCCACGGCGGCTTCTATCTCGCCTCCATCGGCGGCGCCGCCGCCAAGCTCGCCGAGATGTGCATCAAGAAGGTCGAGGTGCAGGAGTATCCCGAGTTCGGCATGGAGGCGATCTGGAAGATCGAGGTCGAGGACTTCCCCGCCTTCATCGTCATCGACGACAAGGGCAACGACTTCTTCAAGGAATTGAACCTCGGCTAACAGGCGGGGCCTCGCCTCCGTTCGTGCCCGCGGACGCGGGAACCCAGCGCTTTGCCAGTTCGCGCAGGGGCGCCGCTTTCGCGGGGGCGAACGATCACATTGGCGCCATGATAGCCGCCGGCTCGCCGGCCTCCCTTTGCAGGGAGGGCGTTGCGGGCGAGGGCCTTGGCGAATCGATTGTCGCCGTGCCAGCGTGCCGAATGTTCTGCGTTTGACGCCAAAAATAACAAACTGCCGACGGGAATTGACCCGGAAGGGGCACTATGACGGCGACCATCGATTTCGACGCACCGGATCTGGCGGCTAGCGTCGAGCAGCTTACCCAATTCGAGCTCGACCAACTGCCGTTCGGCGTCATCCTGCTCGACGGCGAGGGTACCGTGCTGTTCTACAGCGAAACCGAGGCGCGCCAGTCCGGCTACGGCGCGTTGCCGCTCGGGCAGAACCTGTTCGAGGTGTCGCGCTGTCTCGGCAGCGACGACTTCCGTGGCCGCATCATGCGGGCCCGGGAGGCGGGACCGGTCGATCTCGAAATCGGCTGGCCGGGCGACTACGACGACCCCACCCGCGAGTTGCGCATCCGCGTGCAGTCGGCGCGCCAGGGCGGCCTTTGGCTGTTCATCGATCGCGACAACGCCGAGCCGCCGAAGACGCAGGTGGCGTAGGCCGCGCCGCGCGGGCGGCGCTTGGCTTCATTCATCTTCCTCTCGTCATTCATCTTAAAGACGGTTTGTTTGCCGCAGCGCATCATGACGCCGGCAACGGGCGCCGTTCTTTGCTGCAACGCGAAAGCAAACGTGCTGCGACGCTATATCCCGGTCGCAATCGACGACGCGTGACGCATTTGCGCGGCAGGCTAAACGAAAGTGGCATTGACGACACAGTGGTCATCTCGGCTATGGCCTAGGGTGGCCGGTTTCGGACCGTGTCGCGGAATCCGAAGGCCGGCGCGCAATGCCAAGACGATAGGGGGCGCAGCTAACAGCAACCCGTCAAAAAAATGCATTCGATAACAGGAAGCAGAATTCGAGGGGCGACTCGAATGAACCTCATAGGGAGGAATTGACATGGCCTTTTCTAACGACGATCACGGCGTATCCCGCCGCACTCTGTTGCAAGTCGGCGCCGGCCTGGCCGGCGGCGCGATGCTGCCGCCGATGTTCACGCCGGTGTTTGCCGCCGACAATCCGCCGATCGGCACCTGGCCGGCCGGTACGCAAGGCTCCAGCGTCACCATCGGCGCCACCGTGCCGCGCACCGGCGCCTATGCGGTGCAGGGCGAAGATGAGCTCAAGGGCATGCAGCTTGCCGTCGAGCACATCAACGAGGGCAACGACCTCATCAAGAAGATCGCGCCCAAGGTCACCAAGGGCGTGCTCGGCAAGGAAGTGAAGCTGGTGGTCGCGGACAGCGGCGCCAAGCCCAACAACGCCGTGCAGGAGCAGCAGCGCTTCATCAACGAGAACAAGGTCATCGCGATGACCGGCTCGACCTCGAGCGCCGTGGCGGTCGCGCTCAACAAGTTCGCCGAGCGCCAGAAGATCCTCTATCTGGTGGCGATCTCCGGCTCCAACGACACCACCGGCAAGGACTGCACGCGCTACTCGTTCCGTCAGTGCTTCTACGGCCAGACGGCGGCGTCGGCGATCGGCCCGGTGCTCATCAAGAAGTTCGGCAAGAACCGCAAGGCCGCGTTCATGACGCCGGACTACACCTATGGTCACACCGTGACCAAGTCGGTGAACGACTACCTGAGCGCGCACGGCGGCTGGAAGATGGTGACCAACCAGGTCTCCAAGCTGGGCACGCAGGACTTCAGCCAGTTCCTGACGAACATCGCCAACTCCGGCGCCGAGTTCATCGTCAACGTGAACTGGGGCCGCGACGCGGTGTTGTCGATCCAGCAGGCCAAGCAGTTCGGCCTGACCCCGAAGATGAAGATGGTGATCCCCTACCAGATCCCGTTCCTCGCCAAGGAAACGGGGGCGGAGCTCACCGAAGGCGTTCTGGCCGCCACCGACTTCTGGTGGACGCTGGAAGACAAGTATCCGCTGGCCAAGATGTTCGTGGAGTCCTTCTACAAGAAGTACAACTACCGGCCGGAGTGGGGCGCCGAGAACGCCTACATGCAGTTCGCCATCTGGGCCCGCATGGTCTCGGAAGCCGGCAGCTTCTATCCGCCGGACGTCATCAAGGCCTACGAGAAGGGCGAGACGTTCGACTCCATGGTGGGTCCGGTGCATTTCCGCCCCGAAGATCACCAGCTCGTCCGTCCCGTCGTGATCGTCGAAGGCAAGGCGCCGAAGGACATGAAGAACAAGGAGGACTACTGGGAGGTCCTCGAGGTCGTGCCGGGCGCGCCGCTGATGCAGAAGCCGGACGCGTTCGGCTGCAAGCTCGGCTCCTATACCTGAGCCTGATGGCAGATGCCTTCTCCGCGTCGATGACGCGGGGAGGGCCCTGCCGTTCGTCGTGGCCGGGCCGAGGGCGCGAGCGCCTTCGCGGTCATGGGGCGCCTGTGTGCAAGAAAGACGTGGAAGCCCGGCCCTAAGCCGGGCATGATGATGCCGGGACGGATGGAAACGCAGCCAATAAAATCGCGGACGACGGCGTGATCAACTGGGCGACTTTCATATCGCAATGCTTCAACGGGCTGGTGCTCGGCGCGCTTTTGGCGCTGATTTCGTCCGGCCTGACGATCATTTACGGCACGCTCGGCGTGCTCAATCTGGCGCACGGCGCCATGTTCATGCTCGGCGGCTATGCCGGCTGGGTCGCCTACACCTATACGCATTCCTACGTCGTCGCCGTCATCGCCGGCTCGCTGTTCGTCATGCTGGTCGGCATCGTGATGGAGCGGGTGATCATCAGCCGCTTCTATTCCAGGCCCCACGAGGATCAGATCCTGGTCACCTTCGGGCTCGGCATCGTGTTCGTCGAGGCGGTCCGCTTCTTCTTCGGCAGCCTGTCGAAGATGGTGCCGCCGCCGCCGGCCTTCGTCGGGATCACCAATCTCGGCTTCATGCTGTACCCGACCTACCGGTTGGCGCTGCTCGGCATCGTCGCGGTGGCGCTGCTCGCGCTCTACATCGTGCTGTACCGGACCCGCATCGGCATGATCGTGCGTGCCGGCATCGAGGATTCGGTCATGGTCGATGCGCTCGGCATCGACGTCTACAAAGTGTTCATGCTGGTGTTCGGCATCGGCGCCATGGCGGCCGGGTTTGCCGGCATCGTCAATGCGCCGGTGGTTTCGATCGCGCCGGATGTCGGCGAGGAAATCCTGGTGCAGACCTTCGTCGTGGTCGTGATCGGCGGCGTCGGCTCGTTTCCGGGCGCGGTGCTCGGCGGCTTGATCGCCGGCGAGCTCATCAGCATCACCTCGATGTTCAATCCCGGTTATTCCTACGTCATGCTCTTTGTGGCGATGACGCTGGTGTTGGTGCTGCGCCCCTACGGGTTGCTCGGCACGGCCGGCCGCGAATGAGCGCGGTTCCGCCATGACCAGACGCCGCCCCTTTGTCGTCGAGGCCCTGACCGCCGCCGGGCTGATCGCTGCGCCGTTCATCCTGCCCCATCTTGGATTTGCGCCGGCCACGGTCAACCGCATCCTGGTCTGGGGCCTGTTCGGCCTCGGCTTCGACATCCTGTTCGGCTTCACCGGCCTGTTGTCGTTCGGCCAGTCCGCGTTCTTCGGCACCGGCGGCATGGTCGCCGCCTATCTGCTTACCCAGATCGATTTCCCGTCCGTGATAGCAGCCATCTTCATCGGCGCGATCGCGACGGCGGTCGTCGGTTATGTGGTGGGACTGATCGCGCTCCGGCGCACGGGCATCTATTTCGCCATGATCACCGTGGCGATCGCCGAGGTCTTCTATTTCGTCGAGTTCAATCCGCTCTCCGCCTATACCGGCGGCGAAAACGGTCTACCCGGCGTGCCGACCCCGACGCTCTATCTCGGCTTCACGACGCTGAAGTTCAACACCGACTGGTCGATCTATATCTTCCTGGCGTTCTGGTATTTCGTCGGCATCGTGCTCGCGCTGCGTATCGTGCGCTCGCCGGTGGGGCGTGTCCTCAGCGCCATCCGCGAAAATCCGCTGCGGGCGCAAGCGGTCGGCCATAACATCCACAGCTACAAGCTGACCGCCTTCGTCATCGCGGCCGCCTATGCCGGTTTCGCCGGCGGCCTGCTCGGCCTGATGCAGGGCTTCATGCCGCCGGATGCCTTCACCTTCGAGACGTCCGGCCAGCTCGTCATGCAGACCGCGATCGGCGGCGCCGGCACGCTGTTCGGGCCGCTGGTCGGCGCTACCGTCTGGCTTTATCTCTCCGACTTCTTCCAGATGACGCTGCATCTCGGCGCTACCTGGAAGCTGGTGCTGGGCCTCGTCTTCGTGCTGCTGGTGGTGTTCCTGCGCCGCGGAATCGTCGGCGGGCTGGTCGATCTGACCGGCTGGATTCGGCGCGGCGGTCACGCCCAGGAGCCGATCGAGCCCGATATCGACATCAATGACGATGATTTGGAAGTCGGATCGTCCGCCGCCCCCGCGGCGCTGGGTTCCGCGGTGGCGAAGTCCGACGTGATCCTGCAAGCGACCGGCCTGAGCAAGCGCTACGGCGGCGTGGTCGCCAACAACAATATCGACTTCACGGTCGAGCGCGGCGAATTGCGGGGCATCATCGGGCCGAACGGTGCCGGCAAGTCGACCTTCTTCAAGATGCTGACCTGCGAAATCCATCCGACCTCGGGCCAGATCCTGTTCGAAGGCCAGAACATCACCGGCTTCGATGTGACGCGGGTGTGCCAGCTCGGCCTGACCAAGAGCTACCAGGTCAATCAGCTCTTCAATCGGCTGACCGTGCGCGAGAACATCACCATCGCGGCGCTGGCGCAGAAGCGCGGCTCCTTCAAACTCGATCTCTTCCGCCGCGTTTCGAAGGTCGAGGGCCTCGATCGGCGCGTGGAGGAGACGCTGGCGCTGGTCCATCTCACCAAGCGCGCCGAGCGCAAGGTGTCCGAACTCGCTTATGGCGAGAAGCGGCGGCTTGAGATCGGGCTGGCATTGGCGACCTCGCCGTCGCTCCTGCTGCTCGACGAGCCGCTCGCCGGCATGAGCCCGCGCGAGCGCGTGCAGACGGTCAAGCTGCTCAAGGCGATCGGGCGCGGGCGCACCATGATCGTCATCGATCACGACATGGATGCGATCTTCGAACTGGCGGAAAAGATCACCGTGCTGCGCGAAGGTTCGGTGCTGGTGGAGGGGACGCCGGAGGAGATCAAGGCCAACGCGGCGGTTCAGGAAGCCTATCTCGGCGGAGTGCACGAAGCATGAGCCTGCTCGAGGTCACGGGACTGAACAGCTATTACGGCGACTCGCACATCCTGTTCGACGTCGCGCTCAGGGTCGAGCAGCATGAGGTGGTGGCGCTGCTCGGGCGCAACGGCGCCGGCAAGAGCACGACGCTGAAGAGCCTGATGGGCCTGGTGCGGCCGCGCTCGGGCACGGTGACGTTCGACGGGGCCAACGTCGCCGGCAAGCCGGCGCATCGAATCGCACGGGCCGGCATGCAGCTCGTGCCCGAGGAACGGCGCATTTTCGGCAGCCTCGACGTCGAGGAGAACATCGTGCTGGCGAGCCTGACGGCGTCGAACGCCTGGTCGCTGGAGCGCATCTACACCATCTTCCCGCGGCTCGCCGAGCGGCGGCGCAGCCGCGGCACCGATCTCTCCGGCGGCGAGCAGCAGATGCTGGCGATCGCGCGCGCGCTGGTGCGCGACCCCAAGATCATCCTGCTCGACGAGCCGTTCGAGGGGCTGGCGCCGGTGATCGTGCGCGATCTGATGCAGGCCTGCCGTCAGCTCGTGAAGGAAGGGCAGACCATCGTGCTGGTGGAGCAGAACCTGGCGGCCACGCTCGCGCTCGCCAACCGCGCCTACATCATCAATAACGGCCATATCGTGCACGAGGGGCCGGCGGCCGAGATCAAGGCCGACCCGGACGTGCTGCAGCGGTATCTGGGGGTGTGAGGGTCACCGCCGCTGGCCGAAGCGGCGGTCTCTCCGCAGGCTGTCGCGTCCGCGCATTACCCATGCGATCGTCGTGAAACTATTCCGCCGGGGCGCATGGCGCCTGCACCGCCACGCAGGATTCGTCGTGTGCTCAATCATGGAGCGGGATGGGCCGATCGCTTTCTTGTTTGCGATAATATTCGAGTACGAAGATCCGGATCGCCGACGACAGATTGCTGTTCCTGCGCTCGAGATCGATTGCCGCCGCCAGCTTCGAAACGGTGATGCTCCGGCCCGTGGCGATTGCCCGCATGCCATCCCAGAACTCGTCTTCCAACGACACGCTGGTCTTGTGCCCATCGATATCGAGGGACCGCTTAATCACAGCCGATTTCATGGCATTCACCCCATCCGTAATCGTACGCGACCCGTACAGAGGTGAGTAAATCGGCTTGCAATTGTAACGATTGAGTTAGCTCAAATATTGAACGGAGGGCTTAGTCGCAAATCTCTCTTCAGGCATGCTCGCAATGCAGGGCTCGATGCTGAAGTTCGGCGTTGATGCGAAGGCGTTGCGACCAGAGGCAATGACATACCTCTCATCGGGAAATCGTCATCGGCAATCCGACAACCGCGCGAGGCGACGACGCATCAATAGTCGCGCGGCGCTTGGTAAAAACTCACAATTCCAACATGCGGACAATGTCGGCCGCTATCGCGCCTTGCGGGCTATTCCGTTTCCGCCGCCACATTGCAACGCGGCAGCGGCGACGAAGGCCCGTATCAGACCGCGGGTAGATCGGGCGACCACCAGTTGGCACGCGGGCGCTCGTTTTCGTGCGCCGTCTCGCCGACATTGGCCAGGGCCCGCATGTGCGCGAGCACAAAGACGCGGATCGCGGAGGACAGGTTGGCGTGGCGCCGTTCGGCGTCGACCTTGCGCAGCAGCGCCGACGTGCTCATGCGCTCGGTTTCGGCGATGTCACGAAACGCGTCCCAAAACGGTTGCTCCAGACTCACACTGGTCTTGTGGCCGTGGATGACGACCGAACGCTTGATGATGGACGACTTCATGGACTTCCCCCTTCCAAGTTCCCAATGGGCCATTGGGGATCGCAGTACCCGGCTCGATGGCAAACGCGTTGCGTGCCGTTCCGTTCCCGGCCGTTACGGTTACTTGGAGGAATTGTGTCGGGCTATTGCACTGCCGCGCGGCGGAAATGCGGGAGCGCTTTATTTACAGACGGCGCACGTTTTTTGCTCGCGCGGTTGGCAGCGAGTAACCGGCGCAGGCGACGCGGGTTTCCATACGCGGGAGATCGATGTGGTTCGCCGGCGCGTCGGTCGCCGTCTTGACGATGGACGGCAAAGGAGGGAGCCGCCACCGTTCCGTGCGGAACACGCAGGCGCCTGCCGACAGCCCCGGCGTTAACCATGATGGCCGGCCGAGCTCTGAGAAGATCGGGAAGGCTTAAACCGCGGCCGCCCGCGGGATTGACGCGGCCCGCTTCGTTGCTTCGCCGCCGCGCGCGAAGGCTAGTCTCCGCCGGTGGCCCGCGCCGGCGTGGCTTCGACGATCGTGGTCGGGCAGGTCTGGCACCGGAAGGTGTCGAAATCCTTCAGGTCATCCCGCGACTTGCTCGCCTGCATGGCAACGCCGCAGAGCGGGCAATGACGGATGCGGGGGGCGGAGCGTGACGGCATGATGGTATTCTTGACCGCGCCGTGACACCCGGCATTTGATCCAGATCAATAGGAATTCTCGATGAGGCCGCGCAGCCTTACTCGCCACGATCTGATCTATCTCAATGCCCGGGCGGCCGGGCGACGCAAATTGTCAAGATGTGGCAGAAGATCTCGACAGCCCCCTTCGACCGCGACCTCGAGCTCGCCGTCATCGATACGGATGGCCCGCACGCCCTGGTGTTCCCCTGCCGGCGCATCGTCGGCGGCTGGATGAAGGCGGCCACGCGCGAGCGCCTCGACGTGCACCCGACCCATTGGCGCACCTGGCACGGCCGCGATCTGCTCGACGGCCACGGCGCGAACGACTAGATTTTCCAGAAGCGGAGCGGGATTTCGAACCGTTCAGCGGGCGCGGCGCTTGCGTTCCTTGGGCGCGTTGCCGGCGAGCTTGGCCTCTTCCTCCGCCAACAGGCGCTCAATGACCTGGCGCCGCGACTCGTCGGTCTCCTTGGCGAGCAGCCGTCGGAAATGCTCGATATTGAGTTGGGCGACAGAGCGGTCCACGGCGCCCTTCCTCCATCACACATATTCGAGTTTCTATACTAACGCGGGCGGTGATTTTCGGAAGCCCCTTTCGCCAAGGCGCGACGATTCGAACGCGCATAACAGGGCGGCGGCCGCCGCGGCCGGCGCGTGCTCAGGACAGCTGCTGGGCCGGCACTTCGGTGGTGAGCACTTCGCCGCAATCCGTGCAGACGAAGCTGTGCAGTTCGGGATGGCCGGCGACCGCCGGGATGACCCGGGTCAATTGCATCGGCTGGGTGCAGGCCGGGCAGGGCGGGGTATTCGAGTATGACATCAACAAGCTTAAGGCCACCCGAGGCCTTTGCTTCAATTAGGTAATTATACGGAGTGGACGCTTGGCCAGCCTTCGCGGGTACTGACAACCGGCCGCAAACGCCGGCCGTCGCCCGCGAGCGGCGGCCGAAACGCAAAGGCCTTTGATCGGAAAGCCGGGCTTGGCGCTAGAGATCGACCTTGGCGCGCACCAGCACATAGCCGAGGATGGCTTGGCAGCCCAACAACCCGATCGCCAGCACGCCCGCCAGGACCATGTGGCTCATGGGTAATCCTCCCTTGAGAACGGCGCCTACGCTGCGCGATTATGGTTAAGGCGCGGTAAATCGACACCAACGCGCACGCCGACCGGCCGCCTCCCGCAGGGCGCCGCACCGATCGCGCGATGCTGCTACCCGATTCACCGGGCCCGCTCCATGCTGCGCCGCCGAAGAGGACGGCGCCCGTGCAGATGGGGGCGTGCGGGTGACGCTTTGAAAGACGATCCGATCGGAAATGAAAGAGGCCGATCAGGCGCTATCGAAGCCCGGACACGTAGACCGGCCAGGACGCCGGCCAAATGGTGGACCACACCGCGCCCTTTGCAAGGCTGACGGTGCAAGCCCTCGTTCCCGCGCAACGCTGCAGGCGGACGTAGCTTTGAAATCCGAGGGTGACCAATGCGGCGCCGACATAGACGCCGATGAGAAATACGATCCAGCGTGACATCGTTTCAGTCTAGGCGGCGCTTCCGGTTTAAGCCACTTGATTATGGACGAGGCCATTGCGCGGCCGTATGTGAGCAGCCGCATGTCCCCTGCGTTCGCCGGGACGCTATCCATCTGGAAACGACCGTGGATGGGTCGCGCCGAAATGAAAGAGGCCGCCAACCGAGGCGGCCTCTTTCGTTCGTCATTTAAATTCGTCCCATCAAAACGAGGATCAGCAGGATCACAATGACCAGGCCGAGTCCGCTACCGCCATAGTAGCCGGTGCCGTAAAACCGACCGCCGCCGAAGCCGGTGAATCCGCCCAGCAATATGATCACGAGAATGATGAGAATAATCGTGCCGATAGGCATCGGTGTCCTCCCAGTTGCGCGTTCCCCGGGAACAAGTCCGATGGCCCGACCGAGTTCCAAACTGGGCCACTCGCTACGTCAAAGCAGGGCACTCGGGGCCGAAACAGGGCAGTACCCCCATCCCAAAAAGAACATATTGCGAACGGAGAACAAATGGTGTACTGTGCTTCCCACAGTCGATTCCGCTAGCCGGCTCCGAAAGCGACCAGGTCGCGCAAGGGCCGCGTTGTCGGAGGGGTCAATCCCGGCCATAAGGAGCGCGAACATGAGTCAGCCTGCCCTGCGTGTCGTCGAAGGATCGTCCATGGACAAGTCGAAAGCCCTTTCCGCCGCGCTCTCCCAGATCGAGCGCCAGTTCGGCAAGGGCTCGATCATGCGGCTCGGCAAGAACGACAAGACCATGGATATCGAGGCGATATCCACGGGCTCGCTCGGGCTCGACATCGCGCTCGGCATCGGCGGTCTGCCGCGCGGCCGGGTGGTGGAAATCTACGGGCCGGAATCCTCCGGCAAGACCACGCTGGCGCTGCACACCATCGCCGAGGCGCAGAAGAAGGGCGGCATCTGCGCCTTCGTCGACGCCGAGCACGCGCTCGACGTGGTCTATGCCCGCAAGCTCGGCGTCAACACCGACGACCTGCTGATCTCGCAGCCGGACACCGGCGAGCAGGCGCTGGAGATCGCCGACACGCTGGTGCGCTCGGGCGCGATCGACGTGCTGGTGGTGGACTCGGTCGCCGCGCTGGTGCCGCGCTCCGAGCTCGAAGGCGAGATGGGCGACACCCAGCCGGGCTCGCAGGCGCGGCTGATGAGCCAGGCGCTGCGCAAGCTCACCTCTTCGATCTCGCGCTCGCGCACCATGGTGGTCTTCATCAATCAGATCCGCATGAAGATCGGCGTGATGTACGGCTCGCCGGAAACGACCTCGGGCGGCAACGCGCTGAAGTTCTATGCCTCCGTGCGTCTCGATATCCGCCGCATCGGCGCCATCAAGGACCGCGACGAGGTGATCGGCAACCAGACCCGCGTCAAGGTGGTCAAGAACAAGCTGGCGCCGCCGTTCAAGATGGTCGAGTTCGACATCATGTACGGGGAGGGCGTCTCCAAGCTCGGCGAGCTGATCGACCTCGGCGTCAAGGCCGGCGTGGTGGAGAAGTCGGGCGCCTGGTACTCCTACGATTCACAGCGCATCGGCCAGGGCCGCGAGAACGCCAAGACCTTCCTCAAGACCAACCCGGACCTTGCCGCCAGGATCGAGGCGGCGGTGCGCCAGAACGCCGGCCTCATCGCCGAGGCGATCATGACCGGCGAGACCGCCGACAAGGACGACGAGGACGACGAGGCGGCGGAAGCTTGAAAGGATGCGGGCATGCCGGCCGCTGGCGATTTTGCGCTAGCGTCCGGTGCCGGTCTAAGTGACGCAAGGCCCTCCGTGACGGGAGATGCTTTGGTCGCCGCAAGACCGGCGCAGGAGGCAATCGATACGCTTTCTGTATGGCCCAAGCCTGCCAATATCGAGGCGGCCAATATCGAGGCGGCCAATATTGAGCCTGCCGAGATCGAAACCGACACCAAGCTCGAAACTGAACTTGCGACCTCCGGCGATCGGCCCGGCACGGTCATTGCGCTGGCGAGCCTGAAGACGAAGGCGGAAGTGGCTGACATGACAGCCGCCCCGCGCCAAGCCGACGGTCTGGTGACCGTTCGCCCGAAGCCTGAAAAGCGCAAGAACTACAAAGAGCGCGCCAAAGAGCGCATCAAGGAAAGAGCCAAGGAGACGAACTTCAAGAACGGCGCCGAAGGTGGGACCACGCCGGATACGACGGCAAAGGCGAAACCCAAGGTGCCCAAGGTGAAAGCCAAGGTCGGAGCCAAGGTCGGAGCCAAGGCGGGAGCCAAGGCCGGGACCAAGAAGGCCAGGTAGACCAGATCGGCGGTTCGCACAGCCGCTTGCGTTTAAGTGCTGCGTCTCGCGTCTCGCCCCCGTCGGCACCCGGCTGCGTAAAGCGGCCGCCACCGAGGACGGGGGCGAAATGCGTTTTTCTTCTTTTCACCTCTCCCCGCTTGCGGGGAGAGGTCGGCCCGCCGGAGCTTCAGCGGAGGCGGGGCGGGTGAGGGGGCGTCGCCGCCAACGCGAGCCTGGCCAAATGCCCCTCATCCGGCTCGGGCCTGCCGGCCCGCGCCACCTTCTCCCCGCAAGCGGGGAGAAGGAAATGCCCCCTTTCTGGACTTCCCCCACCCCCGCCGCTAAATAGCAGCCGGATAAAATTCAGGCCGGATGGGCATTTAACCGTCCCCGGCGGCGGCCGCGGCCGACAATCCCGCCGGGGGGCGGGTGGCGGCGCAAACAGGACCAGCAGCCAATTTCATGAGTGGCGTCAACGACATCCGCAAGAGCTTCCTGGATTTCTTCAAGCGCAACGACCATGCGGTCGTGCCGTCCTCGCCGCTCGTGCCGCGCAACGACCCGACCTTGATGTTCACCAATGCCGGCATGGTGCAGTTCAAGAACGTCTTCACCGGCCTGGAGACGCTGCCCTACAGCCGCGCCGTCAGCGCGCAGAAATGCGTGCGCGCCGGCGGCAAGCACAACGACCTCGACAATGTCGGCTACACCGCGCGCCACCACACCTTCTTCGAGATGCTCGGCAACTTCTCCTTCGGCGACTATTTCAAGGCGCACGCCATCGAGCTCGCCTGGACGCTGATCACGAAGGAGTACGGGCTGCCCAAGGACAAGCTGCTGGCGACCGTCTATGTCGACGACGACGACGCCTTCGACCTGTGGAAGAAGATCTCCGGCCTGCCGGAATCGAAGATCCTGCGCATCGCCGGTTCCGACAATTTCTGGTCCATGGGCGAGACCGGCCCCTGCGGCCCCTGCGCCGAAATCTTCTACGACCACGGGGAGCACATCCCCGGCGGTCCGCCCGGCTCGCTTGACGCCGAAGGCGACCGCTTCATCGAGATCTGGAATCTCGTCTTCATGCAGTACGAGCAGCGCGCCGACGGCACGCGCGTCGATCTGCCGCGGCCGTCGATCGACACCGGCATGGGGCTCGAGCGCATCGCCGCCGTGCTGCAGGGCACCCACGACAACTACGCCATCGATCTGTTCGCGACGCTGATCCGCGTCATCGCCGAATTGACCGGCGTCGATCCGGAAGGCCCGCAGAAGGCCTCGCACCGGGTGATTGCCGATCATTTGCGCGCGTCCGCCTTCCTCATCGCCGACGGCGTGCTGCCCTCGAACGAGGGCCGCGGCTACGTGCTCAGACGCATCATGCGGCGCGCCATGCGCCACGCCGAATTGCTCGGCGCCAAGGAGCCGCTGATGTGGCGGCTGGTGCCGGCGCTCATCCGTGAGATGGGCCAGGCCTATCCCGAACTGATCCGCGCCGAGGCGCTGGTCACCGAGACGCTCAAGCTGGAGGAGACGCGCTTCCGCCACACGCTGGAACGCGCGGCTTCACCTTTCTGGACGACGCGGTTCAAGAGCTCGGGAAGCCTTCAATGAACATTCATGGGGAAATTCAGCCCGGTAGTGAAAGTCATCGTTTGCCGGGACACGTCGCATTTACTCTGTACGACACATATGGCTTCCCGCTCGATCTCACGCAGGACGCTTTGCGCAATCGAGGTTCGGACCGTGGAACTGAAGTCGTTCAACCTTGAGCATGGAGCGCCAGCGCGAGAAGGCGCGCGCCAGTTGGGCGGGCTCCGGCGAAGCGGCGCAGGAAGCGGTGTGGTTTCCGCTGCGCGAAAAGCTCGGCGCCACCGAGTTCCTCGGCTACGAGACCGAGAGTGCCGAGGGCGTGGTCACCGGCCTGGTGCGCGACGGCAAGCCGGTCGATGAACTGAAAGCCGGCGACCGCGGCGCCGTCATCGTCAACCAGACGCCGTTCTATGGCGAGAGCGGCGGCCAGGTCGGCGACCGCGGCGAGATGCGGCGCGAGGGCGTGCGCGTTGCCGTCACCGACACGCAGAAGGAAGCCGGCGACCTGTTCGTCCATCTCGTCAAGGTGGAGGAGGGCACGGTCAAGCTCGGCGACCCGCTGCTGCTCGTCGTCGATCACGAGCGCCGCGCGGCCATCCGCCAGAACCATTCGGCGACCCATCTCCTGCATGAGGCGCTGCGCCAGGTGCTCGGCGATCACGTGGCGCAGAAGGGCTCGCTGGTCTCGCCCGACCGGCTGCGTTTCGACATCTCGCACCCGAAGCCGATCAGCGCCGAGGAACTCACGCGCGTCGAAGACATCGCCAACGACATCGTGCTGCAGAACGCGCCCGTCACCACCCGGCTGATGGCGCAGGACGACGCCATCGCCTCCGGCGCGCGCGCGCTGTTCGGCGAGAAATACGGCGACGAGGTGCGCGTGGTGGCGATGGGCGAGGGGACCGGCAACACGCTCGGCTGGTCGGTGGAATTGTGCGGCGGCACCCATGTGCGCCGCACCGGCGACATCGGCCTGATCTCGGTGCTGGGCGACTCCGGCGTCGCCGCCGGCGTGCGCCGCATCGAGGCGTTGACCGGCAGGGTCGCGCGCAAGTCCGCTAACAAACAGCTTCAAACCTTTAAAGCGACGGCTGCGGAACTTAAAGTGCCGCTTGAAGAGATGCCGGCGCGCGTCGGCGCCCTGCTCGAGGAGCGCAAGAAGCTCGAGCGCGATCTCTCTGATGCGCGCAAGAAATTGGCCATGGGCGGTGGGGGCGGCGCGGTGGCGGCCGCCGACGGCGTGCGCCAGGTCAATGGTGTGAACCTGTTGGCGCGCGCGGTCTCCGGCATCGAGCTCAAGGACCTGCGCAGCCTGGCAGACGAGGGCAAAAAGCAAGTCGGCTCCGGCGTGGTCGCCATCGTCGGCCTCTCCGACGACGGCAAGGCCGGCATCGTGGTGGGCGTCACCAAGGACCTCACCGATCGCTTCAACGCCGTCGATCTGGTGCGCAAGGGCGCCGAGGCGCTCGGCGGCAAGGGCGGCGGCGGCCGTCCCGACATGGCGCAGGCCGGCGGCCCCGACGGCGCCAAGGCCGAAGACGCTTTGAAAGCGGTGGAAGCGGCGCTCGGCGGGTGAGCGTGGCGCTTACTTACCTCCCCTTAAAAAGGGGAGGTCGGCGCGCGAAGCGCGCCCGGTGGGGATCGCTTCCAATGACCCCAACCTTCCCCCTTTCAGGGGGAGGGAGCGCAGATGCCCAGCCGCGCAGCGCGATCGACCGCAACAGCCGCGCGCCGGAATCGGCTATGCGTCCCTAAGCGCGATCGCCGGGACGAGCCCGGGGACGACGAGCAAGTACGGAGCCGCACACCGTGCTGCACGCGGAAGGCCTGAAAGGCCTCATCATCTTCCTGGTCGTGGCGGGCGTGATCGTGCCGCTGTTTCATCGCGCGCGCATCGGCACCGTGCTCGGCTTCCTGATCGCGGGCGTGGCGCTGGGGCCGCAAGGGCTGGGCAGCCTTGCCGGCACGCATCCCTGGCTGCGCTACATCACCTTCGACAATCCGGAGCAGGGCGCGGTGCTGGCCGAGTTCGGCATCATCGTGCTGCTGTTTCTGCTGGGGCTGGAGTTGTCGCTGCAGCGGCTGTGGCAATTGCGCCGTTTTGTGCTCGGCGTCGGCCTCGCCCAGGTGCTGCTGTCGACGCTCGCCATCGGCGCCGGCGTGCGCTTTGCCGGTGGCGTGCCGCCGGCGGGCATCGTGCTCGGCCTGTGCCTGGCGCTGTCGTCGACCGCGATCGTGATGCAGCTCCTGATCGAGCAGCATCGCGCCGCCAATCAGGTCGGCCGCCTCGCGCTCTCGGTGCTGCTGTTCCAGGACCTCATGGTGGTGCCGATCCTGTTCGTGGTCGGGCTGCTGACCGGCAGCAAGAACGGCGCCAGCGGCGGCATCCTGCCGCTGATCCAGCCCTTCGTCGAAGGGCTCGCCGCGGTGCTGATCATCATGCTCGCCGGCCGCTTTGTCGTGCGCCCGCTGCTGCGCTCGGCGCTGCGCACCGGCAGCCGCGACCTGATCATGGCGATCACGCTTTTGATCCTGGTGGTGTTCTCGCTGGCCACGGGACTTGCCGGGCTGTCGGTCGCGCTCGGCGCCTTTCTTGCCGGCCTGCTGCTCTCGGACAGCGAGGTGCGCCACAACATCGAAGTCGACCTCGAGCCGTTCAAGGGGCTGCTGCTCGGCATCTTCTTCATCACGGTCGGCACCAATATCGACGTCGGCGTCATGGCGGCCGATGCCGGGTGGATCGCCGCCGGCGTCATCGTCTTGATGAGCGCGAAGGCGGCGATCCTGTTCGTGGTGGCGCGCGCCTTCGGCGTGCCGCGCGGCGCCGCCGCCGAGGTCGCGCTGTTGCTGGCGCAGGCCGGCGAATTCGCTTTCGTGGTGATCGGCGTGGCGCAGGCCGGCAACCTGCTGCCGCCGCGGCTCGCCGCCGGCGCGGTGGTCGCGGTCGGCCTGAGCATGCTGGTGACGCCCTTGGCGGCGTTCGCGGCTCGCTCGCTCGGCGCCCGCCTCGACGCCGCCGATCAGGGGCATCACGCGCCGGGCCCCGATCTCGCCGAACTCGACAACCACGTCATCATCGGCGGCTTCGGCCGCGTCGGCCGCCTGATCGCCCAGGCGTTGGAGGCGGAGAACCAGCCTTATGTGGCGCTCGATACCAACGGCGAGTTGGTGGCGCGCATGCGCATCGAGCATCGGCCGGTATTCTTCGGCGACGCCGGACGTCGGGAGTTGTTGGAGCGGGTGGGGGCGGCACGCGCGCGCGCCTTCGTGGTGACGCTCAACAACCCGCTCGCCGCCGAGCGCATGGTGGCCGCTGCCCGCAAGCTCAAACCGAAAGGCCTGATCTTCGCGCGCGCGGCCGACCCGGCCCATGCCGTGCGTCTGCTCGACTGCGGGGCCGTCAGTGTTATCCCGGAGACGGTAGAAGCCGGCTTGCAGCTTGCCGCCCGCCTGCTGGAGGGCCTGGATCTGCCCGACGAGGCCGTGATGCAGCGGGTGGCCGAGATGCGCGCGGCCGAGCTCGGCCGCCTCGCCAGGAAGGCGGTGCCCGGCGACGGCTTGACCGAGCGCAAAGGCGCGGGCGGTAATCTGTCCTAAAGTGATCGCCAATAGGATTTCGACCGATGGCCCGCGACAAGCTCAGGGAATTGCGCCGGCGCGTCTACCAGGTGCTCGAACAGGGTCCGATCGGTGACGGGGCCAGCGTTCTGCTCGATCGTCTGCTGGTCGGGCTCATCCTGGTCAACCTGGTCGCGGTGGCGCTCGAGTCCGTGCCATCGATCGAAGCGCGGTACGCGACGACCTTCGTCGTCATCGAACTCGTCTCGCTGCTCGTCTTCACGGTTGAATATTTCCTGCGCATCTGGTGCGCGGTCGAGCATGGGCCCAACCGGCATCTGACGCCGCTCCGGGCGCGGCTCAAATACATGCTCAGCGCCGCCGGCATCGTCGATCTCGTCGCCGTGCTGCCGTTCTGGCTGGCGATCGTGGTGCCGGCCGATCTGCGCGTGGTGCTGGTGTTCCGCATCGTGCGCTTCTTCAAGATTGCGCGTTATTCGCCCGCCATGCGCTCGCTGCTCGACGTGCTCTACCGCGAGCGGCGCGCGCTGTTCGGCTGCCTGGGGATCGCCCTGGGCACGGCGCTGGTATCGGCGGCATTCATGCATCTCGCCGAGGGCAAGGTTCAGCCCGACAAGCTCGGCACCATTCCCGACGCGTTGTGGTGGGCGGTCGTCACGCTCGGCACCATCGGCTATGGCGACGTGGTACCGGTGACCGCGTTCGGCAAGCTGATCGCCACCGCCACGATTTTCGCCGGCGTCATCATGATCGCGCTGCCGGTCGGCATCATTGCCACCGCCTTTGCCGATCAGATCCACCGCCGCCAGTTCGTGGTCACCTGGGGCATGATCGCGCGCGTGCCGCTGTTCGCCGAGCTCGATGCCGCCGAGATTTCCGACATCATGGGGCTGTTGCGCGCGCGCGTGGTGGAAGCCGGGCAGGTGGTCGTGCACGCCGGCGAACCGGCCCATTCCATGTATTTCATCGCTTCCGGCGAAGTCGAGATCGCGCTCAAGAAGGAAAAGCTGCGGCTCGGGCTCGGCCAGTTCTTCGGCGAGGTGGCGGTCCTGCGCCGGGTGCGCCGCTCCGCCACCGTCACCGCGCTCACCCGCACCAATCTTCTGGTGCTCGATGCCCAGGACCTGCATGCGCTGATGCAGCGCGACCCGCGCATCGCCAAGCGCATCAAGGAGGTGGTGGAGACCCGCGTCGGCCGCGAGGCGGTGTCGCCGAAGGGCGATATCGTGGCCGCGGAAATCGAGTCGGCGGAGGAAGGGTAGCCGGAGGTCGTCATCGCCCGCGCAGGCGGGCGATCCAGCGATCACGGCGTCACGGGGGACACGGGATGCCCGCTTTCGCGGGGCATGACGGCATCGGATTGGTGCGAAGACTTACGCCATCGCCTTCTTCAGGTTCTCGTCGACCTTGTCGAGAAAGCCGGTGGTGGAGAGCCACGCCTGGTCGGGCCCGACCAGCAACGCCAGGTCCTTGGTCATGAAGCCCGTCTCGACGGTGTCGATGCAGACCTTCTCCAGCGTCGCGGCGAATTTGGCGAGCGCGGCGTTATCGTCGAGCTTGGCGCGGTGCGCGAGCCCGCGGGTCCAGGCGAAGATCGACGCGATCGAATTGGTCGAGGTCTGCTCGCCCTTCTGATGCTGGCGGTAGTGGCGGGTGACGGTGCCGTGGGCGGCCTCCGACTCCACGGTCTTGCCGTCCGGCGTCATCAGCACCGAGGTCATGAGGCCGAGCGAGCCGAACCCTTGCGCCACGATGTCGGACTGCACGTCGCCGTCATAGTTCTTGCAGGCCCACACATAGCCGCCCGACCACTTCATCGCTGCCGCCACCATGTCGTCGATCAGGCGATGCTCGTAGGTGAGCTTCTTCTTCTCGAACTCGGCCTTGAACTGCTTGTCGAACACTTCCTGGAAGATGTCCTTGAAGCGCCCGTCATAGACCTTGAGGATGGTGTTCTTGGTCGAGAGATAGACCGGGTAGCCGCGCGACAGGCCGTAGTTGAACGAGGCCATGGCGAAGTCGCGGATCGAGTTGTCGAGGTTGTACATCGACATGGCGACGCCGGAACTGGGAAACTCGAACACCTCGTGCTCGATCTTCTGCCCGTCGGGCGTGACGTAGCTCATGGTGAGCTTGGCGCCCTTCGGCACCTTGATGTCGGTGGCGCGGTACTGGTCGCCGTAGGCGTGGCGACCGATGATGATCGGCTGGGTCCAGCCCGGCACCAGGCGCGGCACGTTCTTGCAGATGATCGGCTCGCGGAAGATGACCCCGCCGATGATGTTGCGGATGGTGCCGTTGGGCGAGCGCCACATCTTCTTCAGGTTGAATTCCTTCACCCGGCCCTCGTCCGGGGTGATGGTGGCGCATTTGATGCCGACGCCGACCTCCTTGATCTTCTTGGCGGCGTCGATGGTGATCTGGTCGTCGGTCTCGTCGCGCTTTTCGACGCTGAGGTCGTAATAAAGCAGATCGATATCGAGATAGGGATGGATCAACTTGTCCTTGATGAGCTGCCAAATGATGCGGGTCATCTCGTCGCCGTCCATTTCGACGACCGGATTCGTCACCTTGATCTTCGCCATCTTAACGAGCTACCTCTTCGGAGCGCACATCGGCGGCGGCTCTATAGCATCGACGCTCCTGCCGTGAAAGCCGCGCGAGAGCGTGGACTTAGGTCGTATGCAAAGGCGCATGGCTGCGAAGACGCGGCGCGGGAGTTTCGCGCCTCGTCGTCGAGCGAGTTACGGCCGGCGGAGACGGCCGCCGCTGGCCGCTGCGTCAGAGCGCGGCGATGGCGGCGTTCAGCGTGGCGCTCGGCCGCATCGCGGCCGACGCCCTGGCGTCATCGGGCAGGTAGTAACCGCCGATGTCGACCGGCTTGCCTTGCGCGCCGATCAGTTCGCCATTGATCTTGTCCTCGTTCTTGGCGAGCGTCTCGGCCAGCAGCTTGAAGCGGGCTTGCAGCTCCTTGTCCTTGGTCTGCGCGGCCAGCGCCTCGGCCCAGTAGAGGGCGAGGTAGAAATGACTGCCGCGATTGTCGATCTGGCCGACCTTGCGCGCGGGGTTGCGGTTGAACTCGAGGAATTTGCCGATGGCCGTGTCGAGCGCATCGGCGATAACCTGCGCCTTGGCGTTCTTGTAGGTCTGCGCCAGGTGTTCGAGCGACGCGCCCAGCGCAAGGAACTCGCCGAGCGAATCCCAGCGCAGATAGCCTTCTTCCTGGAACTGCTGCACGTGCTTGGGCGCCGAGCCGCCGGCACCGGTCTCGAACAGGCCGCCGCCCGCCAATAGCGGCACGATCGACAGCATCTTGGACGAGGTGCCGAGCTCCATGATCGGAAACAGGTCGGTCAGGTAATCCCGCAGGATGTTGCCGGTGACTGAGATCGTGTCCTGCCCCTTGCGAATGCGTTCGAGCGAAAACTTCATCGCGTCGACCGGAGCCAGAATGCGGATGTCGAGCCCCTTGGTGTCGTGATCCTTCAAGTAGGTTTCGACCTTGGCGATGAGCTGAGCGTCGTGCGCGCAATTCTTGTCAAGCCAGAAGATCGCAGGCGTGTTGGTGAGGCGTGCGCGGCGGACACCGAGCTTGACCCAGTCCCGCACGGCCGCGTCCTTGAGCTCGCACATCCGGAAGATGTCACCGGCCTCGACCGGGCGTTCCAGCAGGACCTTGCCGTCATCGGCGACGACGCGGACCGCGCCGCCCGTGGGGACCTCGAACGTCTTGTCATGCGAGCCGTATTCCTCGGCTTTCTGCGCCATCAACCCCACGTTCGGAACGGAGCCCATGGTCTTGGGATCGAACGCGCCGTTGGCCTTGCAGTCCTCGATGACGGTCTGGAACAGCCGCGCGTAGGCGCGATCCGGGACGACGGCCTTGGTGTCGTGCAGTTTGCCGTCCGGGCCCCACATGCGGCCGCCTTCGCGGATCATCGCCGGAATCGAAGCGTCGATGATGAAGTCGCTGGGCACATGCAGGCCCGTAATGCCCTTGTCGGAATTCACCATGGCGAGGGCCGGGCGCTTCGCGTACTCGGCCGCGATATCGTCCTTGATCTGCTTTTTCTCGGCCTCCGGCAGTGTCTCGATCTTGCTCAGCAAGTCGCCGAAGCCGTTGTTGAGATTGACGCCGAGCTTCTTCAGCGTGGCGGCATGCTTCTCGACGACATCGGAGAAGAAGACGGATACGACATGGCCGAACACGATGGGGTCGGCGATCTTCATCATGGTCGCCTTGACGTGCAGCGAGAACAGAACGCCTTGCTTCTTGGCGTCCTCGATCTGCTCGGCGAAGAACTTGCGCAGCGCCTTGGCGCTCATGACGGAAGCGTCGATGATCTCGCCGGTATCGAGCGCGGTCTTCGCCTTCAGCACGGTGACCTTGCCGTCCGAGCCGACCAGCTCGATGCGGGCATTGGTCGGCGACGCCACGGTGGTGGCGATTTCCGAGCCGTAATAGTCGCCCGACGGCATGTAGGCGATGTGCGATTTGGAGTCCTTGCTCCAGGCGCCCATCTTGTGCGGGTTCTTGCGGGCGTATTGCTTGACGGCGGCGGCCGCGCGGCGATCGGAATTGCCTTCGCGCAGAATCGGATTCACGACGCTGCCGAACACCTTGCCGTAGCGGGCCTTGATGTCCTTTTCCGCGTCCGTCGTGGCGTTGTCCGGATAATCCGGAACGGCGTAGCCCTTGCTCTGCAGCTCCTTGATCGCGGCCTTGAGCTGCGGGATCGAGGCGGAGATGTTGGGCAGCTTCATGATGTTGGCTTCGGGTCTCAACGTGAGCTCGCCGAGCTCGGTGAGTTCGTCGTTGATCCGTTGCGCCGGGGTGAGCTTCTCGGGGAAATTGGCGAGGATGCGACCGGCCAGCGAGATGTCCTTCAGCGTCACGGACACCCCCGCCGCGCCCACGAAGGCTTTGACAATCGGCAGCAGGGAATAGGTCGCCAGCGCCGGGGCTTCATCGACCTTTGTCCACTTGATTTCGAGATCTGGCATGCTTCACACCTCTGGTCGCCGTGCGTGTTTGGGCCGACCGGAAACTGAACACTGATGGGCGCGGCGGAATGGCTCCTCTCGCGGGCCCTCAAATGAATTGTTCTCGGCGGGACGCCGCCAACCGGGAATCCGACTGACGGGAATTCGGCGGGCGCCGTATAGCATCCGCACTCTGCTAGTGAAAGCCTTGTCGGCAGGTGCGAGACAACCGCCGGGATACAGTGCCGCCGCTTGACGCGTCGGGCCGGCTTCGGCACGAGGTTGCGGGCGCCGGGCAGGTTGAGCCGCGGCGCAATCGATCGGCAAGGGCCGCCGGCGGGTAAGTTGGGACGATGAACCTTCGCACGGTCTATTTCTTCGCGCGCCAGTTCAAGCAGCGCAACGCCCGCCGCAAGACGGCCTCCTCCGGGCGGGACCTCGTCATCTATTGCGGCGAGACCAAGTTCGCGTGGCATCCCTTGATGGCCGGCACCCACCTCGGCGGCTCGGAAGAAGCCGTGATCAACCTCGCGCCGGAGCTGGTGAAGCTCGGCTGGGACGTCACGGTCTACAACAGTTGCGGGCTGAAGCCGATCTTCATCGACGGCGTGCTCTACCGCCCGTACTGGGACTTCAACCCGCGCGATAGACAGGACGTCGCGATCCTGTGGCGCAATCCCAAGCTCGCCGATGCCGGCATCAACGCCGACAGGATATTCCTCGACCTGCACGACACCATCCCTGAGCGCCGCATCCAGCGTTACAACCGCATCGGCAAGCTGACCGGCGTGATGGTGAAGTCCAAGTTCCATCGCTCGCTCTATGCCGGCATCCCGCAGGAGAAGCTGGTCGTCATTCCGAACGGCATGGATTTTCGCTTCCTGGAAGGCGACGTGCAGAAGGACCCGTTTCTGATCATCAACACCTCGTCTCCCGACCGCTCGATGGAGGTGCTGCCCAAGCTGTTCAAGGAGATCAAGCAGCAGGTGCCGCAGGCGCGGCTGCAGTGGGCTTACGGCTGGGATGTGTTCTCGCTGTTCAACGCCAAGCGGCCGAACCGGCTGGCCTGGATGGAAGAACGAAAGAAGGAGATGGCGGAGGCTGGCATCGAGTCGGTCGGCTGGCTGTCGCATGCCGAGGTCGGCAAGCTCTATCAGCGCGCGGCCGTGCTCGCCTATCCGACCGATTTTTCGGAGATCGATTGCATTTCGGTCAAGAAAGCGCAGGCCTGCGGCTGCGTGCCGGTCGCCACCGATGCCGGCGCGCTGCCGGACAGCGTGCAATTTGGCATCAAGGTTCCGTGCGGAAGAAACGACGCGCCCGAGCGGACCAATATCGGCTTTCCGTTCGGCTTGCGCGATGAGCAGGCGCAGCGGATGTGGGTGAACGCGGTCGTCGACCTGCTGCAGCATCCGGATAAGCGCATGGCGCTGGCCGAAGGCGGCAAGGCGTGGGCGCGGCAATTCTCTTGGGCCAATATCGCCGCACGCTGGGACGCGGTTCTGCGCGGCGAGCCGAGAACGAGCGATGAATCGGCTGCTTCGGTGCGCGGCGATTGCCTGCGAGTGGGCGCATGAGACTTCAGACAGCCTATTTCTTTGCGCACCAGTTCAGGCAGCGCAATGCGAGGCGCAAGAAGACTGCGTCCGGCCGGGACCTCGTCATCTATTGCGGCGAGACCCGATTCGTGTGGCGCCCCGGACGGTCGGACACCCATCTCGGCGGCGCCGAAGAAGCGCTGATCAACCTCGCGCCCGAACTGGTCAGGCTGGGCTGGGACGTCACCATCTATAACAATTGTGGGCAAGACCCGGTGTTCAGCGACGGCGTGCTGTACCGGCCGTACTGGGAGTTCAACCCGCTGGACAAGCAGGATGTCGTGGTGCTGTGGCGCAACGCCAAGCCCGCCGATGCCGGGATCAATGCCGACCGGATATTCCTCGACCTGCACGACACGATCCCTAAACGCCGCATCCGGCGCCCCGGCTGGGTCACGAAATTGACTGGTGTTTTCGTGAAGTCGCGGTTTCATCGCTCGCTCTATCCGGGCATTCCCGACGAGAAGATGATCATCATTCCGAACGGCATGGACTTCCGCCTGCTGGAAGGCGAGGTGCAGAAGGACCCGTTTCTAATCATCAACACCTCATCGCCTGACCGTTCGATGGGCGTGCTGCCGCAACTGTTCGGGCGGGTCAAAGAGCGGGTGCCCCAGGCGCGCCTGCAATGGGCCTATAGCTGGGACTTGTTCGCGCTGTTCAACGCCCACAAGCCCGAGCGGCTGGACTGGATGAAGCAACGGCAACGGGAGATGGATGAGGTCGGCATTGAGTCACTCGGCTGGCTGTCGCATGCCGAGGTGGGGCGGCTCTACCAGCGCGCGGCCATATTCGCCTATCCGACCGATGTTGCCGAGATCGACTGTATCTCGGTGAAGAAGGCGCAGGCCTGCGGCTGCGTGCCGGTCACCAGCGATGCGGGTGCGCTGATCGAAAGCGTGCAGTTCGGCATCAAGGTCCCGTGCGATAAGGGCGGTGTGCTGCAGAAGGCGAAGTCCCGCCATCCCTATGGCGGCCTTTGGGAGCCGAACGCGCAGCAGGCGTGGGTGAACGCGGTCGTCGACCTGCTGCAGCATCCGGATAAGCGCATGGCGCTGGCCGAAGGCGGCAAGGCGTGGGCGCGGCAATTCTCCTGGGCCAATATCGCCGCACGCTGGGACGCGGTGTTGTCCGGCCGGCCGGCGGATGCGGCGGCGGCTCAAGCGGCAGGTGAGGGGTAAGGCCATGCCCGGTGCCGGCACCGACAAAACCAGACGCTGGATCGAGACGCCGGCGCCGGTGGTGGTCCTGGTCGAGCCCCAACTCGGCGAGAATATCGGCGCCGCGGCGCGCGCCATGGCCAATTTCGGCCTGTCAAAGCTGCGCGTGGTCAAGCCGTTGCAGGGCTGGCCCAACGAACGGGCGCACGTGATGGCCTCCGGCGCCGACCGTATCCTCGACGGCGCGACGCTTTACGACAGCCTCGCCGACGCGATCGCCGATTGCACCTTCGTGCTCGCGACGACGGCGCGGGTGCACGATCAGGCCAAGCCCGTGATGGGCGCCGATCAGGCGGCCGCCGAGTTGGCGGCACGGGTCGCCGGCGGCGAGACGGTCGCACTGGTGTTCGGCCGCGAGCGCATCGGGCTCGAAAACCACGAGGTGGCGATGGCCGACGCCATCGTGACGCTGCCGGTCAATCCGGCCTTTGCCTCGCTCAATCTGGCGCAGGCGGTGGTGATCGTCGCCTACGAATGGTTCAAGCGTAGCGGAGGTGGCGATCTGCCTTTCACCACGCCGGAGAAATCGCCGCCGGCCGCCAAGCAGCAGCTCGCTTCTTTCTTGGCCGATCTCGACCGCGAACTGGAAAAGGCCGAGTTCTTCCGTCCGGAAGAAAAGCGCGGCACCATGACCATCAACCTGCACAACATCTTCCGCCGCATGCAGCCGACCCAGCAGGACATCCGCACGCTGCACGGGGTGATCACGGCGATCGTGCACGGCCGCAAAGGGCCGGCGCGCGGCGGCGTGCTCGACAGCGAGGAGGCGCAGCGGCTGCGCGATCTCATCGCCGAGCACGGGGCCGGCCGGGTGCCGGGCGAGCGCGGGCCGGTGCGCGGGCTGGCGCGGCTGTTGCGGCGCAATCCGACCGAGGCCGAACGCATGCTCTGGCAGGCGCTCACCAATGACCGTCGCTTTGCCGGCCGTGGCTTCAAGCGCCAGGTGCCGGTCGGTCCGCACATCACCGATTTCGTGTCGTTCCCGTTGCGCTGCGTGATCGATCTCGTGACAGCGGGAGAGAGCGACGAGGCCGCGCGCAACCGCGCCGACAAGCGCTCTTATCTAATCGAGCGCGGCTATCGGGTGGTGGACGTGCAGGCGGCGGAGGTCGAGAAGGATTTGGCGGCGGCGTTGGAGCGGTTGGCGGGCGACATCCACTGACTGTCATGCCCCGCGAAGGCGGGGCATCCAGTAATCGGCGATGTCGGCTTATTGGCAGGACAGGGCGTATTGGATCGCCCGCTTTCGCGGGCGATGACAACTGCGGCGTTACACGCCGCTACTTCTTCAACATCTTCATCTGCGCCGCGAGGCCTTCGTGCAGGAAGCCGTGATCGCTGCCGACGGTGAGGAATTTGAAGCCGCGCTTGGCCATCGCCAGCGCGCGCTCGGCGTCGCGGCAATAGATGCCGGGAATCTTGCCGGCCTTCACCGCCGCCGCGCAGATCGTGTCGATGGCGCGCTCGACCTCGGGCGCGGTGACGTCCTGGGCGGTGCCGCCGGAGAGCGACGTCGAAAGGTCATAAGGGCCGATGAACAACGCATCGATGCCGTCGGTGCCGGCAATGTCGTCGACATCGTTGAGCGCGGTCGGCGTCTCGATCATGGCGAGCGTGAGCGTGCCCTCGTTGGCTTCGCGCAGGTAATCGGTGACGACGGTGCGGCCCTGCAGCGCCATGGCGCGCTGCGGGCCCCAACTGCGCTCGCCGAGCGGCGGATACTTGGCCGCGGCGGCAAAAGCGCGCGCGTCGCTCGCGCTGTTGATCATGGGCGCGATGATCGCGTCGGCGCCGAAATCGAGCGCGCGCGAGACGAGGGCGAAATCGTTGAGCGGCACCCGCACCACCGGTGCGGCGTTCGCATGATGGACGGCGCCGATGCCGGCGATCAGCGAGGCGGTGTCCCAAAGCCCATGCTGGGCATCGAGCACGACCGCGGCGAAGCCGCCGCGCCCCAGCGTCTCGGCGGCGAGGGGAGACCCCATGCTGCACCAGCCGGAGAAGACGGTTTCACCGCTGCGCAGGGCGCGGGCGAGGGGGAAGGGGGATTGGGTCATGGGGCCTCGCAGTTGTGTCCCGGGCGAAGGCCTTACTTCCCCGTCTCGATCTGCTTGACCGCCACCGCCAGCAGTTCGGCCATCTTGGCGCGGATGTCCTGCTCGCTGACGCCCTTGCCTTCGAGGTCCTTGGCTACCTTGCGGACCACGTCGTTGTCGCCGGCTTCCTCGAAGTCCGCCAGCACGACTTCCTTGGCGTAGGCCTCGGCGTCGCTCCTGCCGATCAGCTCCGCGGCCCACAGCCCCAGCAACTTGTTGCGACGGGCTATCGCCTTGAAACGTAACTCCTCGTCATGCGCGAACTTCTTCTCGAAGCCTTCTTCGCGCTTGTCGAACGTGGTCATGCCGCCCTCACTGCTGACTACCTGCTTGCGGCCGGTCGAGTCGGCCCTATATGTCTGGCGCTTGCATATCGCCAGAGTAGCGTCAAGGCAACATACGTCCCGCCATTACGGCGAAAATGCGAAGTGGAAACGCCTATTGACCGCGATTGTGCTGCCCCAGGCGATCGGCTAGGTTGCCGCAGTGGCCGAAGCAGTTCGCCGCAACAGCGCGAAGCGTTCGGCCTGCCGCCGCGGATTCACATCGTTCTTACAGGAGCCACGGCAAACCCGATGGACTTTCACAAAACACGGTACACGCCTATGAGCCGCCGCCGTCGCATCTACGAAGGCAAGGCGAAGGTCCTTTATGAGGGCCCCGAGCCAGGAACGCTAATCCAACATTTCAAGGACGATGCGACCGCCTTCAATGCCAAAAAGCATGAGGTGATCGAGGGCAAAGGCGTCCTCAATAACCGCATCTCCGAATACGTCTTTCAGCACCTCAATGACATCGGGGTGCCGACGCACTTCATCCGCCGGCTCAACATGCGCGAGCAGTTGATCCGCGAGGTCGAGATCATTCCGCTCGAGGTGGTGGTGCGCAATGTCGCGGCCGGCTCGCTCTCTCAGCGGCTCGGCATCGAAGAGGGCACGCAGCTGCCGCGCTCGATCATCGAGTTCTATTACAAGAACGACGCGCTCAACGATCCGATGGTGTCGGAAGAGCACATCACTGCGTTCGGCTGGGCAAGCCCGCAGGAGATCGACGACATCATGGCGCTGGCCATCCGCGTCAACGACTTCCTCTCCGGCCTCTTCCTCGGCGTCGGCATCCGTCTGGTCGACTTCAAGATGGAGTGCGGCCGGCTGTGGGAAAACGATGTGATGCGCATCGTGGTGGCCGACGAGATCTCGCCCAACTCGTGCCGGCTGTGGGACATCAAATCGAGCGAGAAGCTCGACAAGGACCGCTTCCGCCGCGACCTCGGCGGGCTGGTCGAGGCCTATACCGAAGTCGCCAAGCGGCTCGGCATCATGGCCGAGGGCGAGCCGCCGCGCGGCGTCGGCCCCGTGCTGGTGAAGAGCTGAGGGCAGCGCCGTGCTGCCGATTGAGATGAGCAAATAACGATGCTAACCGGGGGCCGAACGGCCCCCGTTTCGCGTGTCGTCCCCGCCAAGGCGGGGACCCATGATCACCGGCTCTTGGTTCTCGATCCCGAGAGCGGTGGTTGTGGTCCGGGCCACACCCTTCGAACCCGCCCGGAACGACAGGACATTGAGCCATGAAAGCCCGCGTCACCGTCACCCTGAAAACCGGCATCCTCGATCCGCAAGGCAAGGCGATCGAGGGCGCGCTGCGCTCGCTCGGCATCGAGGGCGTCACCAGCGTGCGCCAGGGCAAGGTGTTCGACATCGAGATCGAGGACGCCGATCCGGCGCAGGCCGAGATGCTGCTCAAGCAGGCGGCCGACAAGCTGCTGGCGAATACGGTGATCGAGAACTACCGCGTCGAGGTGCTCTAGCCCGGCGCGACAAGGCTTGGAGTGAGCCCGGCCATGGCCGCCTATGCCCTTTACGAGCCGATCAATGCGCTCAAGGCGGCCGCCGAAAATGTCTGGATCGTGGACGGTCCGGAAATCCGGATGACCTATCCCTGGCTGCCATTCTTCAGCGTGCCGTTCCCGACGCGCATGACGATCGTCAGGCTTGCCGACGGCGCCCTGTGGGTGCATTCGCCGACGGCGCTGTCGGATCAGTTGGCGCGGGCGGTCGACGGGCTCGGCCGCGTCGCCTTCCTGGTGGCGCCCAACCTGCTGCATTTCTGGTGGATCGGCGACTGGAAGGCGCGCTACCCGCAGGCGCGCGCCTATGCCGCGCCCGGGGTGCGGGCGCAGGCCGCCGGGCGCTTTGCCGGCTTCGATGCCGACCTGAGCGAGACACCGCCGCCCGAATGGCAGGACGCATTCGAGCAGGTGCCGGTCCCCGGCAGCTTCATGACCGAGGTGATGTTTTTCCACCGCGCCTCGCGCACGCTGATTCTCACCGACCTGATCGAGAATTTCGAACCCGGCCGGTTTTCCAAGCGGTGGCTGCGCCTTGCCTGCCAGTGGTCCGGCTGTTGCGATCCCGACGGCAAGGCGCCGATCGATCTGCGCTCGACCTTCTGGCGCCACCGCGGCGAGGTTCGCCGGGCGGTCCAACATATGCTGGAATGGCAGCCCGAGCGGGTGATTCTGGCGCATGGCAGGTGGTATCCCCAGAACGCCGTCGCCGAGTTGAAACGCGCCTTCCGTTGGGCTTTATGACCACCATGCAGTCAGCTGTTCTCGTTTTTCCCGGCATCAATCGCGAACGCGACATGGCCCGCACGCTCGCGCTCGTTTCGGGCCGCCAGCCAGCCATGGTCTGGCACACCGAAACGGCGCTTCCGGCCGGCACCGATCTGGTGGTGGTCCCGGGCGGCTTTTCCTACGGCGATTACCTGCGTTGCGGGGCGATTGCCGCGCGCTCGCCGATCATGGCTGCCGTGCGCAAATATGCGGCAGACGGCGGGCTGGTGCTCGGCGTCTGTAACGGCTTCCAGATCTTGTGCGAATCGGAGCTGTTGCCCGGCGTCCTGATGCGTAACGAGAACCTGCGCTTCATCTGCCGCGACGTTTACCTGCGCGTCGAGCGCTCCGATTCGCCCTTTACCCGCGGCTACAATGCCGGCCAGGTGATCCGGGTGCCGATTGCCCACGGCGAAGGCAACTACATTGCCGACGGCGAGACCATCGCGCGCCTGGAAGGCGAGGGGCGCGTGATCTTCCGCTATTCATCGCCCGACGGCATGATCGACCCGAACTGGAACCACAACGGCGCCATCAACGCCATCGCCGGCATCGTCAACGCGGCCGGCAACGTGCTCGGCATGATGCCGCACCCGGAAAACCACGTAGAAGCGGCGATCGGGCGGACCGACGGGCGTGGGCTGTTTGCCGGGCTGGCGGAGGCGCTCGAGAAAGCAGCGTAGTTGATGCGGCAGCGCTCAATCGTGCCGCGCATACCTGTCTCAACGGGAACGCTGGGGATTAAGGCCTCGATGGCATCGAAACTCGGGCCTGCCCGAGTTTCGCTTGTATAAACTTGCCGAAAGTCGGGTAAACCGGACTTTCGATGACAAGCCCGGCCATGACTGAGAAAATGACATCCAAACCTAGCAGATCGAATCAGTGATCCCCAACGACACTCCCATTACTCCCGCGCTGGTCGCCGAGCACGGCCTCAAGCCGGATGAATACCAACGCATTCTCGATCTGATCGGCCGTGAGCCGACGCTGACGGAGCTCGGCATCTTCTCGGCCATGTGGAACGAGCACTGCTCGTACAAGTCATCGCGCGTGCATCTGCGCGGGCTGCCGACCAGCGGGCCGCGGGTGATCCAAGGCCCGGGCGAGAACGCCGGCGTTGTCGACATCGGTGACGGGCTTGCCGTCGTGTTCAAGATGGAAAGCCACAACCACCCGAGCTACATCGAGCCCTATCAGGGCGCGGCCACCGGTGTCGGCGGCATCCTGCGCGACGTCTTCACCATGGGCGCGCGGCCGATCGCCTGTCTCAACGCGCTGTCGTTCGGCGCGCCCAGCCATACCAAGACGCGGCATCTCGTTGCCGGCGTGGTGGCCGGTATCGGCGGCTACGGCAATTCCTTTGGTGTTCCTACCGTCGGCGGCTCGGTGCGCTTTCACCCACGCTATGACGGGAATTGTCTTGTCAACGCCATGGCGGTCGGCATCGCCAAGACAGACGAAATCTTCTACGCGGCGGCCTCGGGGGTTGGCATGCCGATTGTCTACCTCGGCTCCAAGACCGGGCGCGACGGCATCCACGGCGCCACCATGGCCTCGGCCGAGTTCGGCGAAGACTCGGAGGAAAAGCGCCCGACCGTTCAGGTCGGCGATCCGTTCTCCGAAAAGCTATTGTTGGAAGCGTGTCTCGAGATCATGGCCAAGGGTTGCGTGATCGCGATCCAGGACATGGGCGCGGCCGGCCTCACTTCCTCTGCCACCGAGATGGGTGCCAAGGGCGATCTCGGCGTCACCCTCGATCTCGACAAGGTGCCGTGCCGCGAGGCGGGCATGAGCGCCTATGAGATGATGCTCTCCGAAAGCCAGGAGCGCATGCTCATGGTGCTCAAGCCTGAGAAGGAGCAGGAGGCAGAAGCGATCTTCCGCAAATGGGGGCTCGACTTCGCGGTCGTCGGCGAGACGACCGATACGAAACGCTTCATCGTGCGCCACCAGGGCGCGGTGATGGCCGACCTGCCGATCAAGGAGCTCGGCAGCGAGGCGCCGGTTTACCAGCGGCCCTTCGTGTTTCGGGAAAAGCTGCGGCCGGTTGACGCCAGGCATGTGGAAGCGCCCGTCGGCATCGTCGAAGCACTGGAGAAGCTGCTCGCTTCGCCCGACCTCTGCTCCAAGCGCTGGGTGTGGGAGCAGTACGACCACGTCATCGGCGGCAACACGGTGCAGCGGCCGGGCGGCGACGCAGCGGTGGTGCGGGTGGAGGAGGGGCCGAAAGGCCTGGCGCTCGCCACCGACGTCACCCCGCGCTATTGCGAGGCCGATCCGTTCGAGGGCGGCAAGCAGGCGGTGGCCGAATGCTGGCGTAATCTCACCGCGGTCGGCGCCAAACCGCTTGCCATCACCGACAATCTCAATTTCGGCAATCCGGAGCGGCCGGAGATCATGGGCCAGTTCGTGGCCTGCATTCGCGGCATCGCGGAGGCCTGCAAGGCGCTCGATTTCCCGGTCGTGTCCGGCAATGTGTCACTCTACAACGAGACCCGGGTGGCCGGCGAAGAGTTCGGCCGCCCCATCCTGCCGACCCCGTCGATCGGTGGCGTCGGCCTGCTCGCGGATTTCCGCCAATCGGCGTCGCTCGCCTTCAAGGCAGAAGGCGAGGCGATCCTGCTGGTGGGCGAGACCACAGGCTGGCTTGGCCAGTCCATGTATCTGCGCGAGGTATGCGGCCGGGAGGAGGGGGCTCCGCCGCCGGTCGACCTGATCGAGGAGCGCGAGAACGGCGATTTCGTCCGCTCGCTCATTGCCGACGGCATGGTGTCGGCGGTGCACGATATTTCCGATGGCGGCCTCTTGGTGGCGGTCGCCGAAATGGCGGTCGCTTCCGGTATCGGTGCGGTGCTGACCGACCCGCCGCAGGACATTCCGGCGCCTGCCCACTGGTTTGGTGAGGATCAGGCCCGCTATCTGGTCACCGCGCCGCGCGGCCAGGCGGACGCGGTGCTTGCGCGCGCGCGCGAGGCGAGCGTGCCGGTCTGGCGCATTGGGACAACCGGTGGAGACGCATTGACGCTTGCGGGCGAGCGCCCCATGCTGGTCACGATTTTGCGGGAGCAATTTGAGGGTTGGCTGCCGGCCTATATGGCCGGCGAGCTGTGATGCTGGGAGCGAATTCGCCATGGCCATGGACGCCGACGAGATCGAGCGGCTGATCAAGGCAAGCATCCCGGATGCCCGAGTGACGATCCGGGATCTCGCCGGCGACGGCGACCACTATGCGGCGACCGTGATTTCCGCCTCGTTCAGGGGCAAGTCGCGGGTGCAGCAGCACCAACTGGTCTATGACGCTCTCAAGGCCCAGATGGGTGGCGTCTTGCATGCGCTTGCGCTGCAGACCGGCACGCCCGACTAGGCGCATGATCCCGAAAAGCATGTCCCCAGACGTGATCGGGGATGGGGGCCGGCTTTCGGACCAGATCATGCGCGGGAAAGGCTGAAGCCGATGGCAGTCGTCAAAACCCTTGAACCGGCCGGCGCCATCGCCCCGACCGGAACCTGGAGCGTCGGTACGCGTGCCGGCGATTTTGTCTTCGTCGCCGGGATGCGCGGCATCGACCCGACCACCAACAAGATGGTGGAAGGCGACGAGGCGCGCGTACGCCGCGGCTTCGTCAACATGCAGGTGATCGCCGAATCGGAGGGCGCGAGCCTTCGCGACTGCGTGCGCATCGTGGTCTATGTGGCCGATCTCGCCCGCCTGCGCCCGCTGGTCAACAAAGTGCAGGAGGAACTATGGGGCGGCGGCCCCTATCCGCCGCGCAGCATTGTCGAGGTTGCGGGGCTTGCCCAGGGCGACATTTTCGAGGTCGAGGGGACTTTTTACGCCCCGAAAACCGCCTGATTTGACGCCATTTACTCTTGGGGTGGCGACCGCTTCTGCGCTACATATATGAACAAGCGAGACGGCATGACGCCGCGCCGCGGTTGCGGCAGCGTGCAAAAGGACAACAATTCCATGGGCATCGAGCAATTCATCGACAATGAAGTGAAGGGCAATGACGTGGTGCTGTTCATGAAGGGCACCCCGCAGTTTCCCCAGTGCGGCTTCTCCGGCCAGGTGGTGCAGATCCTCGACCATCTCGGCGTCGCCTACAAAGGGCTCAACGTTCTGGAGTCCGACGATCTGCGCAATGGCATCAAGGCCTATTCGAACTGGCCGACCATCCCGCAGCTCTACGTGAAGGGCGAATTCGTTGGTGGGTGCGACATCATTCGCGAGATGTTTCAGGCCGGCGAGTTGCAGCAGACGCTGAAAGAGAAGGGCGTCGAGGTCCAACAGACCGCCTGAGCGGAGCCGAACGCAAGGGCCGCCGCTCGTGGCCAAGGTGTCGCTGGTCCTGGCGGCCATCGTCGATTTGGCCATCGCCGCGTTGCTGGTCGCGGTTTCGGGTTTCCTGATCGGAACCGGACCGGAGAGCATGCACGCCAGTCCGGTGGTAGAAGTCGTTTACGCGGCCGGCATTATTGCCTGCGTGGTCGCACCGATAGCCGGTTTCATGCTCAACGGAATGGGCAGCGTCTTGCCGGCTCAGTTCGTTGCTTGGCTGCCGCCGATTGGTGCTTTGGTCGCAGTGCTGGTGCCTGCGCCGTATTGATTTGATCGCAGCCGGGCCACAAACGAAAACCCCGCCGAACGGCGGGGTTTTGTTTTGAGATGCGTTCGACGGAAGGCGTCAGCGCGAATAGTATTCCACCACCAGATGCGGCTCCATCATCACCGGATAGGGCACATCGGACAGCACCGGGATGCGGGCGAACGTGGCGCTCTTCTTGCCGCCGTCGACCTCGATGTAATCGGGGACGTCGCGCTCGGAGAGGGACTGGGCCTCGAGGACCAATGCCAGTTCCTTCGACTTGTCCTTCACCTCGATCACGTCGCCGACCTTGACCCGGTAGCTCGGGATGGTCACCCGCTTGCCGTTCACCCGGATATGACCGTGGTTGATGAACTGGCGGGAGGCGAACACGGTGGGCACAAACTTGGCCCGGTACACCACCGCGTCGAGCCGGCGCTCCAGGAGGCCGATCATGTTAGCACCGCTATCGCCCTTCAAGCGGATGGCATCGGCATAGATACGGCGGAACTGCTTCTCGGAGATGTTGCCGTAATAGCCGCGCAGCTTCTGCTTGGCCTTGAGCTGCACGCCGTAGTCGGAGAGCTTGCCCTTGCGGCGCTGGCCGTGCTGGCCGGGGCCGTATTCGCGCCGGTTGACCGGGCTCTTCGGCCGACCCCAGATGTTCTCGCCCATCCGGCGGTCGATTTTGTACTTGGATTCCATGCGCTTGGTCATCGCGTCCTCGCGTTTTTGTAGAGCATCATCATGTGAGGAACCGCGCCCTCCTTTGCCCCGGCTCAGAGCCGGGACCGACAGGCAGGACCTCGAAAGCGCAAGGTCTTGCCGCGGGTCGCGAAACGCCCGGCCGGGCCGAAACCCGCCGGGCGCCGGGTATTTAGGAGGTAGGGGCCCAGGTGTCAAACGCGGGGGCTTGCCGGGGCGTCGCGGGGACGCCATTTTGGCGCCATCAGGCCGGGCCCCTCTGGCAGTCACGGGACTGCGATGTCGGACTGATTAAGCCCGCGGGGTCCGAAATGGCCGACCTGCTCACCCAAGCATCAATTGCCGCCTTCCTCCAGGTGATCCTGATCGATCTGGTGCTGGCCGGCGACAATGCCGTCGTCATCGGTCTGGCCGCAGCCGGGCTCGCGCCCGAGCAGCGCGGGCGCGCTATCCTGGTCGGCATCCTGGCCGCCACCGTGCTGCGCATCCTGTTCGCGCTGTTCATCGTCGAACTGATGGCGATTGTCGGCCTGCTGCTCGCCGGTGGCATCCTGCTACTATGGGTGAGCTGGAAGATGTGGCGCGAACTGCGCCGGCCCGCAGAGGAAAAAGCCGAGGGCGAGGAGGCGGCGCCGCCGGCGCGCAAGAGCCTCGCCCAGGCGGTCTGGCAGATCGTGGTGGCCGACGTCTCCATGTCGCTCGACAACGCGCTGGCGGTGGCGGGCGCCGCGCGCGAGCATCTGCCGGCGCTGGTGTTCGGGCTCGGCCTCTCGGTGGCGCTGATGGGCCTTGCCGCCAGCCTGGTCGCCCGTTTGCTCGAGCGCCATCGCTGGATCGCCTATATCGGTCTCGCCATCATCCTCTATGTCGCGCTCGACATGATCTGGCGCGGAGCGTTGGAGATTCAGGCGCAGGCGTTCGGTTAGTCGGCCGCTTCCGCTCGTTCCAGTCCCCGCTTTCGCGGGGACGAGCGGTGAGGGATTCTAAAACCCGAACTCTGCCAACGCCGCCTGCAATGCCGGCGGTGGCGTCTTGCCCGAGGTGAATTCGATGCGCGGGGGCGGTGGCGGCCGCGTTGCGTGTGGGCGTGCGTGCAGCAGGTCGGCGACGCGGCGCGCGATCGCCGGCGCCGGGTCGATCCAGGTGACCGGCCAGGGCGCGAGCTTGCCGAAGCGATCGAGCAGCAGTGGATAATGGGTGCAGGCGAGCACAACGGTGTCGGTGCGGCGGCCGGCGCTGTCGACGAAACAGGGCGCGATCTCGGCGGCGATCGCCGCGTCATCGACCGGCTCGCCGGCAAGCGCGGCTTCGGCGAGCGGCGCGAGATGCGGCGAGCCCACCAGTTCCACCTCGCAATCGGCGGCGAATTCGCGGATTAGCGCTTTGGTGTATTCGCGGCTGACAGTGGCTTGCGTGCCCAGCACCGCGATGCGCTTGCTCGCCGACTGCGCGCAGGCCGGCTTGATCGCCGGCACGGTGCCGACGAAGGGCACCGTGAAGCGCGCGCGTAGTTCGCCGAGCGCCAGCGTCGAAGCGGTATTGCAGGCGATGACGATGAGATCGGGGATGTGTGCGTCGATCGCCTTGCCGATCACGTCGACGATGCGCGTGATCAGCGCCGCTTCCGGCTGGTTGCCATAGGGAAAGCCGGCATCGTCGGCGAGATAGAGGTAGCGCGCGTCCGGCCGCGCCTTCTTCACCTCGCGAAACACGGTGAGACCGCCCAAGCCGGAATCAAACACCAGAATGGTGGGAGCGTCGGCCACGTCAGTCCTTGATGCGCTCGATCAGGCGGCCGAGCAGCAGCAGACCCTGCGGCCAAAGGCCGAGCCGCGACACCGTATTGATGTGGCCGAGCTCGGGCAGTTCGCAGTAATCCGCCCCCCAGCTTTGCGCGAAGTCACGCGCGCGCTTAGCCGTCACGTAGGTGTCGTCGGTGGAGGCGACGACCAGCGTTGGCACCGGGAAACGTTGGCGCGGCATGGGCGCGAAATCGCGCGCCGCCGCCGGCGCGTCCGGCCGCTCCAGGTCGGAGGGAGCGACCAGAAGGGCCGCTTTCACCCGCCCGGCATCGCCGCGCAGCGCCCAGTGCGCCGCGAGCGAGCAGGAGAGGCTGTGGCAGACAAGGATCGCCGGCCGTGTGCCGCCGGCGAGCGCGGCATCGAGCCGCTTGAGCCATTCCGCCAGCTTCGGCTGGTCCCAGTCGTCCTGCAGCACCCGCGTCGCGTTGCGGAAGGCCATGCACCAATAGGACTGCCAATGCTCGACGCCCGAATTGCCGAGGCCGGGCAGCACCAGGAAATCGAATGCGGCGGTAGCGTCCTGCACGACGTCAGTCATCTTGGATGCGCATGGTCTAGTCCGAAACCCGGTTTCCATCCCCGATCACGTCGCGGGCAAGCTCTTTCGGGATCATGCGTTCCCGAACACGCGCTGGAAGATCGTATCGACGTGCTTCAAGTGATAGTCGAGGTTAAAGTTGGCCTCGAGCTCCTTGTCGCCGAGCTTGGCGTGCACGTCGGGATCGGCCTTGAGCAGCGCGAGGAAGTCGTTGCTCTCGCCGCTCCACACCTTCATGGCGTTACGCTGCACCAGCCGATAGGCGTCCTCGCGCGGCACGCCCTTCTGGGTCAGCGCGATCAGCACGCGCTGCGAGTGGATCAGCCCGCCGAGCTTGTCCAAATTCTTCTGCATGTTGGACGGATAGACCAATAGCTTGTCGATAAGGCCGGTGAGCCGCGCCAGCGCGAAATCGAGCGTCACCGTGGCGTCGGGGCCGATCATGCGTTCGACCGAGGAATGCGAGATGTCGCGCTCGTGCCAGAGCGCGACGTTTTCCATCGCGGGCAGGGCGTAGGCGCGCACCATGCGGGCAAGCCCGGTGAGGTTTTCCGACAGCACCGGGTTGCGCTTGTGCGGCATGGCGGAGGAGCCCTTCTGCTTCTCGGAGAAGAACTCTTCCGCTTCCAGCACCTCGGTGCGCTGCAGGTGGCGGATTTCGGTGGCGAGCCGCTCCATCGAAGAGGCCACCACCGCGAGCGTGGCGAAATACATGGCGTGGCGGTCGCGCGGGATGACCTGGGTCGAGATCGGCTCCTCGCGCAGACCCATGGCCTTGGCGACATGCGCCTCCACGCGCGGATCGATCTGCGCGAAGGTGCCGACCGCGCCGGAGATGGCACAGGTCGCGACCTCTTCGCGTGCGGCATGCAGGCGGCGGCGGGCGCGGGCAAATTCGGCATAGGCCTGCGCGAGCTTCAGCCCGAAGGTGGTCGGCTCGGCGTGGATGCCGTGCGAGCGGCCGACGGTCGGCGTGTCCTTGTACTCATAGGCGCGGCGCTTGAGCGCGGCGAGCAGAGCATCGACGTCGGCAATGAGGATGTCGGCGGCGCGCACGAGTTGCACGTTGAGGCAGGTGTCGAGAACGTCGGAGGAGGTCATGCCGGCGTGCACGAAGCGTGCTTCCGGCCCGACGATCTCGGAAAGATGCGTCAGAAAGGCGATGACGTCGTGCTTGACCTCGGCTTCGATCTCATCGATGCGGGCGACGTCGAACTGCGCGTCCTTGCCCTTTTCCCAGATCTTCTTCGCCGCTTCCTTCGGAACGATGCCGAGGTCGGCCATGGCGTCGGCGGCATGCGCCTCGATCTCGAACCAGATGCGGAACCTGGTTTCCGGCGACCAGATCGCGGTCATCGCGGGGCGGGAATAACGAGGGATCATTGCACGGTCTCCATACCTCCCCCTGCAAGGGGGAGGTCGCCGAGCGAAGCTCGGCGGGTGGGGGTCTTTTGCGAGGTTGTCTGACCCCACCACGGACCGCCTGCGGCGGTCCGACCCTCCCCTTTCAGGGGAGGGATAAGAAAGAGGTAGCGCTCGCAGCTCACGCCGCTTCCCCACGCGCTAGCATGGCGGCCTGGCGGATGGCGTCGATGTTGGCCTTGTAATTGCCGCCCTTGAACACGGCGGAGCCGGCGACCAGCGCATTGGCTCCGGCGCGTACCACGTCGGCGGCGTTGTCCGGCGTCACGCCGCCATCGACTTCGATGTCGATCGGGCGGCCGCCGCGGAGCGCGCGCACGGCCGCGATCTTGTCGAGCTGTGACTTGATGAAGCTCTGGCCGCCGAAGCCGGGATTGACCGACATCACCAGCACGAGATCGACCAGGTCGATGACGTTTTCCAGCGTCGATACCGGCGTGCCGGGATTGAGCGTCACGCCCGCCTTCTTGCCGAGCGCGCGGATCGCCTGCAGCGAGCGGTGCACATGCGGGCCTGCCTCGACATGGACTGTGATGATGTCGGAGCCGGCCTTGGCGAAGGCTTCCAGATAGGGATCGCAAGGGCTGATCATCAGATGCACGTCGAAGGTCTTCTGGCTGACCGGGCGCAGCGCCTGCACCACCATCGGGCCGATGGAGATGTTGGGCACGAAATGGCCGTCCATCACGTCGACATGGATCCAGTCGGCGCCGGCGGCCTCGATGGCGCGCACTTCCTCGCCCAGCCGGGCGAAATCGGCGGACAGGATCGACGGTGCGATCTGCAGCGGGCGCATGGGGAAACCTCCAGACGCGGTTCGGGTAACACGCGGCGGGGCGGCGGGCAACGCGCGCCGAGGCGCCGGCCGCCCCCGGCAATTTGGATCAGCCTACCCGGCAAATTTTGCCGGAAGAGGGCGGCAAAGCCATGGCCGGCGACGCGCGCGCCATGTGGATAAATCCAATAACGGCGGGGTTTTTGAGCCCATGCGAGGGTCTGGCGCGGGTCTTGCGATGGCAAGTGACGGGGCCCTGTGCGCCGGCCGATCCCGGCGTCACCGAGGAGTGTCTTGTGCCATGTTTTCGATGATCGGAGCCGCCGGCGGCGCGCTCTCCATTCTCTCGTCGTTTCTGCAATCGAGCACGGCCGGCAATACCAAGTCTACCGGCAACGATCCGCTATCGTCGCTCGAACAGGCGCTCAGCGGCAACAGCGGTACCGGCGCCCAATCGCAGACCGCGGTCGGCTCGGGGACCGGCACGTCGTCCTTGTCGAGTGGGACGCTCGCCGCGCTGATCGCCTTCCAGGGCCAGAGCGGCGCGAATGGGGCGAATGGCGCGAACGGCTCGGGCGGCCTGTTCGCTCAACTCGACAGCGACGGCGACGGCCAGATCAGCCAGAGCGAGTTCGAGGGCGCCTTGGGCCAGGCCGGTGTCGACACCTCGAGCGCCGACGCGCTGTTCGGCAAGCTCGACAGCGACGGCAACGGCGAGATCAGCAAGGGCGAAATGGCGGCGGCCCGTCACGGCCATGGTCATCACCATGCGCAGGGCGCCGGCGGGCAGGGCGGCCTCGCATCGCTGCTGAACGGCACCGATGCTACCGGCGCCAGCACGCAGACGACCACCAATGCCGATGGCTCCAGCACCACGACCATCAGCTATGCCGACGGCAGCACGGTGAGCATGAGCACGCCGGCAACGCCGCAGGACGGCGGCGCCTCGGGCGGCAGCGGCAGTTCGGGCAAGAACAATCTGCTCGAACAGTTGATCAAGCTGCAGGCGCAGCTCACCTCCCGTTCCGGCACCACGACCTCGACCGTCGCCTAGCGTTCGATCCACCAAGGCCGCTGCAATCTTCGCGGATCAGACTTTAGCCGGTCCCGGCAGGCGAAGACCTTGATCGCGCCTTCATGAACGGCGATCTTCGGAGGGTAATCGAGGATCCTCCCGTGGCTCGTACCGACGCCATCGTGCTGGGGGCCGGCATCGTCGGCACCTCAGTCGCCCTGCAATTGGCCAGGCGGGGCCTGTCGGTCGCGCTGGTCGATCGCGCCGGCGTCGGCGAGCAGACCTCCTACGGCAATTCCGGAGTGATCGAGGGCTCGACCGTCCTGCCGCCGGCGTTCCCGTCGAGTCTGACGGCGCTGGCGCGGGTGGCGCTCAAGCGCGCGAGCGACGCCAATTATCATTGGTCATACCTGCCGAAGGTGGCGCCCTGGCTGCTGGCCTTTCGCGCCAATTCGCAGCCGGCCCGGATCGTCGAGAACGCGCGGCTGAACCGTCCGCTGTTCGCGCGTGCGCTTGCCGAGCATGAGCTGCTGCTGGAAGAGGCCGGCGCGACGCAATATCTACGCAATACCGGTTGGATGAAGCTTTATCGCAACGAACGTGTCTTCCAGGCGCTCAAGCCCGAATTCGAACTGGCCGAGGAGTTCGGCCTGCCCCTCGATGCGCTCGATCCCGCCGGCGCGCAGAAGCTGGAGCCCTCGCTCAATCCGGTGTTCAAGCGCGCCGTGTTTTGGCCGAAGGCGGCGAGCCTGAGCGATCCCCTGGCGGTGACCCGCGCCTATGCCGCGCGCTTTACCAAGCTCGGCGGCATCACGCTCAATGGCGAGGCCCTCACGCTCCATCGCAGCGGCGCCTACTGGCGGGTGGAGACCGACGAGGGCGCGCTCGACGGCCGCCAGGCGGTGGTGGCGCTCGGGCCCTGGGCGCCCGATCTGCTGACGCGGTTCGGCCTGCGGCTGCCGATGACGGTCAAGCGCGGCTATCACCGGCATTTTTATGCGCAAGGCAATGCGACGCTTCAGCGGCCGGTGGTCGACGTCGAATACGGCTATCTGATCACGCCGATGGCGCAGGGCATTCGCCTGACGACCGGCGCGGAGTTTGCCGCGCGCGATGCTCAGCCGACGCCGGTGCAGTTCGGCCGGCTGACGCCGCATGCGCGCAAGCTGTTTCCGCTGGGCGAGCGTGCCGACGACAAGACCTGGATGGGTGCGCGGCCGTGCTTTGCGGATTCGCGTCCCGTCATCGGCCGTGCGCCGGGGATCAAGGATATGTGGCTTGCCATCGGCCATGCCCACTGGGGGCTGACGCTCGGGCCGGTGACCGGGCTGTTGATCGGGCAGATGATGGCGAACGAGACGCCGTTTTGCGATCCGGCGCCCTATCGAGCGGAGCGGTTTTTGTAGGCCCTCGTGTCCCGGGCGTAGCGCAGCGCGAAACGGTGCGCTGCAGACCCGGGACCCCGGTTTCTTGGAGGAAGAAAGCTGGGCCCCGGGTCAGCGCCGCATCCGGGGCACGTGAGGCCTACTTCCCGAACTTATCCTTCCAGCTCGGCAGCGCGCCAGGAAACGGCAGCGCCGTCGCCTCGTAGACGCCGCGGGCGATGGCGCGGGCGAGCACATTGGCCGCCACCATGCCGAGTTCGCTCAAGCCGTAGACCGGATTCGGCAGTTCCTTGTCGCCCATGGCGGCCGCGAACACCACGTCGCCATCGAGCGGGGTGTGCACCGGATAGATCGCGCGCGAGAGCCCGCTCTGCGCCATGACGGCCAAGCGCTTGCATTGTGCCTTGTTGAGCTTGGCATCGGTCGCGACGATCGCGAGCGTGGTGTTCTCGCCCGGCGCGCCCTTGCTGCGGAAGGCGAGGTCGCTCGGTGCAAACGAAGGCGGCCAGCCGCGCCCGCCGAATTCGTTGTTCTGCTCGAACGGCGCTGCCCAGAAGTGCGGACGATCACCGATCGTCATGGTGCCGGCGGCATTGGCGGCCACCAGTGCGCCGACGGTGATCCCGTCGCGCGTCACCGCCGAGGCCGAGCCGAGGCCGCCCTTAAGGTTGACGCTTGTTGCGCCGAGTCCGGCGCCGACCGAGCCGATGGCGCAGTCGGTGCCCGCGGCCTTCGCGGCCTCGTAGCCGAGCTCGCGATAGGGCGGATAGCGGCCCCAGTCCTTGTCGCCGCCGGAGAGCAGATCGAACAGGATCGCCGCCGGCACGATCGGCACCCGCGCCTCGCGCACCTGGAAGCCGCGGCCCTGTTCGCGCAAATACGCTTGTGCGCCCGAGGCGGCATCGAGCCCGAACGCAGAGCCGCCCGAGAGTACGATGGCGTCGATGCCTTCGACCGTCTGTGACGGGTCGAGCAGGGCGCTCTCGCGGGTGCCGGGGCCGCCGCCGCGGATATCGATCGAGGCGGCCACGGGCCGGTCGAACACCACGACGGTCGCGCCGGAGCCGAGTTTGGCGTCGCCGGCATGGCCGACCCGCACGCCGGAGACATCGGTGATGAGGTTGTGTGACGGCATTGTGTGCTCCCCAGCGTCTTTCGACCTCCACCTCATTCCTCCCCCTTTCAGGGGGCAAGGTCGTGCGGCGCAGTACTCCCCCCTGCAAGGGGCGGGGTGGGGGTCATGTTCACCCGCATATCACAAGGACTTCATCCGGGTCAGTCCAACCTTGCCATCGCCACACTTCCCCCGGCATATCGGCGCCATGCACAGCGACGTCACATTGCTGGCCGCCCTGGTCGCCGGCCTGGTCAGCTTTCTCTCTCCTTGCGTGCTGCCCCTGGTGCCGCCCTATCTGGTGTTCCTCACCGGCACCTCGCTCGAGCGCTTCGCCGACAAGGAGCCGGAGCGGCAGGTCCGCTACGAGACCGTGCTGGCGGCGCTCCTGTTCGTCGCCGGCTTTTCGACCGTGTTCGTGGCGCTGGGGGCGAGCGCCAGCGTCGTCGGTTCGGTCATCCGCGCCTATTCCGGTCCGCTCGCCATCATCGCCGGCGTCGTCATCATCGTGATGGGCCTGCATTTCCTCGGCATCACGCCGATCGCCTTCCTGCACCGGCAGAAGCGGCTCGATGTCGCCAAGCCGGTGGGCCTGTGGGGCGCCTATTTGATCGGGCTTGCCTTCGCCTTCGGCTGGACGCCGTGCATCGGGCCGATCCTCGCGGCGATCCTGGCGGTGGCGGCTTCCGAACAGACGGTCGCCAGGGGTGCCGGCCTGTTGGCGGTCTATTCGCTCGGCCTAGGCATCCCCTTCATCATCGCGGCTTTTGCCATCGAGCCGTTCGCCGCCTTCCTCGCGCGCTTCAAGCATTATCTGCACCGCGTCGAGCAGGCGATGGGCGCGCTCTTGGTGCTCACCGGCATCGCCTTTCTCACCGGCAGCCTCAATCAGGTGAGCGTGTGGCTGCTGCAGGCGTTTCCGGGCCTGGGCAATATCGGATGATCGCCGACAAAAAAGCCCGCCCCGGCGACCGGGGCGGGCTGATGCGGGAGCAGCGGCGCGTCAGTTGATCTTCGCGCCGGGCAGCTCGACATAGGTGATCTTGCCGTCGGGCATCTTCTGCCACTTGTACATCACGTAATCGAGGCGGGTGACGTCGCCCTTCTTGTTGTAGGAGATGGTGCCGATCACGGTATGGAATTTCATGCCGGAATGCATCTTGGCCGCCACCTTCTTGGGATCGAGCGACTTTGCCGCCTTGGCCGCGTCGGCGATGATCTGCATGGCCGCGTAGCTGTAGAGCGTATAGGCCTCCGGCTCGAACTTCTTGGCGCGGAATTCCGCCACCACCTTTTTGGCCTGCGGCCGCTTGCGCGGATCGGGACCGTAGGTCATCAGCGTGCCGATGACGCCCGGACCGCCGATCGAGGCGAATTCGTCGGTGGCGATGCCGTCGCCGCCCATCAGCGGCGCCTTCACGCCCTGGTCGCGCATCTGCCGCACGATCAGGCCGCCTTCGGTCTGCAGGCCGCCCCAATAGACAAGGTCGGCGCGCGACTGCTTGATCTTGGACACCAGCGCCGAATAGTCCTTTTCACCGGTGTTGACGCCCTCGCGCAGCACCGGCTTCATCTTGCCCTTCGCCATGGCCTTGACGGTCTCGTCGGCAAGGCCCTTGCCGTAGGTCGTCTTGTCGTCGATGACCGCGACGCGCTTACCCTTGAAGTGACTCACGATATAGGCGCCGGCGACCGAGCCCTGCTGGTCGTCGCGGCCGCAGGTGCGGAAGATATTCCACATGCCGCGCTCGGTGATCTGCGGATTGGTCGAGGCCGGCGTGATCTCGAGGATGCCGTTTTCCTGGTAGACCTGCGAAGACGGCATGGTGACGCCGGAATTGAAGGCGCCGACCACGAAGCGGACACCGTCGCCGACGAACTTGTTGGCGACCGACACGCCCTGCTTGGGATCGGAGACGTCGTCGCCGAATTCGACGGTGATCTTTTTGCCGAGAATGCCGCCTTTGGCATTGATGTCGGCGGCGGCCTGCTCGGCGCCATTCTTGAGCTGGGCACCGAACACCGCGTTCGGGCCGGTGATCGGGCCTTGGACGCCGATCATGACCTGTGCCGAGGCGCTTCCGGCCAGAGCAAATGCAAAACCTGCCGCGAGGCCGAGTATGCTGATCCTCTTCTTCATCTGATCTTTCCCCTTCAGGTGGAGCCGGCAAAACAGTATCGGAGAACCTTACGTCAAGGCGCTGTGCGGCGCCAGCGCATCGGACCGCCGGGCCTGTTGATCCAGCGGTACTGCGTGACCATCTGGCGGGTCCGCTCAGCCCGGAATCCGATGAAGCCGGCCGCCAGGCAGACCGCGGTGTCGACCAGATAATAGTGCAGGGACAAGAGGGTGCCCTGGAAGACGGCGTAATGGATGAAACGCACCCCGGCGCCCAGGATGAGCATGTAAAGCACCACGTGCCACCACGGCCGCCAGGTCGTCGCTACGGCCCGGCCGGCAAGCGCCGCGGCCACGCCGCCCAGGATGATGGTGACTAGGATGAAGACGCCGAACGAGCCTTCCTCGTGAAGTATGCCTTGCAACATCAGTGCCCCGCTTGCTGCCGGCCGCCTTCCAGATAGGCGGATTTGACTTCGGGACGGTCGAGCAATTCGCGCCCGCTGCCGGAAAGCGTGATCAGGCCGTTGACCATGACGTAGCCACGGTGCGCGAGCGTGAGCGCATGAAAGGCGTTCTGTTCGACCAGGAACACCGCCAGCCCCTCCTGCGCATTGAGCATGCGAATGGCCTCGAAAATCTGCCGCACGATCAGCGGCGCGAGACCAAGCGACGGTTCATCGAGCAGCAAGAGCCGCGGCCGACTCATCAGCGCCCGCGCGATCGCCAGCATCTGCTGCTCGCCGCCGGACAATGTACCGCCGCGCTGGCTCAGGCGCTGCTGCAGGCGGGGGAACAACGACAGCACGCGTTCGAGGTCGCGGTCGAATTCGTTCGGGTCGGCGACCGTCGCCCCCATCTGCAGGTTTTCCAAGACGGTCATGCGCGAGAAGATGCGACGGCCCTCGGGCGCCTGGGCGAGCTTGAGCCGCGCGATTTCGTGGGTCGGCAGCCGCGTGATGTCCTGGCCCGCGAACGAGATCGAGCCCTCGCGCGCGCGCGGATTGCCGCAGACGGTCATCATCAGCGTCGATTTGCCGGCACCGTTGGCGCCGATCAACGTGACGATCTCGCCTTCATTGACGTCGAGATCGACGCCTCTGAGCGCCATCACGCGGCCGTAGAACGTCTTCACGCCGCGCACGGAGAGCAAAGGCGAGGTCATAGCCCGACCTCCGCTTCCACTTCCTCGACTTCCTCGTCGGCGACGCCGAGATAGGCGCCGACCACCTTCGGATCGTTGCGTACCGCTTCCGGCTCGCCGTCGGCAATCTTCACGCCGTAGTCGAGCACGACCACATGGTCGGAAATCTCCATCACGACCGTCATGTCGTGCTCGATCAACAGCACCGAGATGCCGTACTGGTCGCGGATGTCGAGCAGCAACTGATTGAGCTCGGCGCTCTCGCGCGGATTAAGGCCGGCGGCCGGCTCGTCGAGACAGAGCAGCACGGGATCGGTGCACATGGCGCGCGCGATCTCCAGCCGCCGCTGCGCGCCATAAGGCAGGTCGCCAGCGGGATCGTCGGCGCGCTCGGTCAGCCCGACGCGCTCGAGCCAACTGCGCGCCTTGTCGATCGCCGCCCGTTCGGCCTGCCCGTAGGAGGGAAAGCCGAGCACGCCCAACAGCGTATAGCCGGAAGCGAGCATCAGCCGATTATGCTGGGCGACCAGCAGGTTCTCCAGCACGGTCATGCCGGGAAACAGGCGGATGTTCTGGAAGGTGCGGGCAACGTGCGCTTGCTGCGTGATCAGATAATCCGGCATGCGCTCAAGCAGGAACAGCTTGCCGTCGGCTAGGCTGTGGCTGCGCGCGCCGCTGTCGGTAAGTCCTTCCAGCCCCGCCCATACGGCCGGCTCGCCATGACGCAGGCCGATGCGGCCTTCGCTCGGTTTGTAAAAGCCGGTGATGCAGTTGAACACGGTGGTCTTGCCGGCGCCGTTCGGTCCGATCAGCGCGGTGATGTGACCCTGGCGCACGTTGAAGGACAGATCGTCGACCGCGACCAGGCCGCCAAAGCGCATGGTCAGATGCTCAACGCGGAGCAGGATGTCGACGCCGGCCGCCATTAGAGCGCGATCCCTCTCGATTGCATCGTTGTGCGCCTATGACCCTTCTGTCGGCGCGTGATCTCGTCCAAAAGCCGGTCGCCGCTTTTCGGGATCATGCGCTATCCGTGGCCCTGTCCGACCAGGTCGGCGCTGATGGTCTTGCGCTCCTTCAGGAACACCGAGGGAGTGCGCGTCGAGATCAGCCCACGCGGACGCCAGATCATGATCAGCACCATGCCGAACCCGAAGATCAGCATGCGGTACTGGCTCGGATCGAAGGTCTGGCCGAAGATGTCCTTGAGGAAATCGAGCTGGCGCATGATCTCGGTGCCGCCGATCATCGCCACCGCGGCGACGGCGACGCCGATCTGGCTGCCCATGCCGCCGAGTACCACGATCGACAGGATGGTGGCCGACTCCAGGAAGGTGAAGGACTCCGGCGAGATGAAGCCTTGGCGGGCGGCGAAGAACGAGCCGGCAAAGCCCGCGAACATCGCGCCCATGGCAAAGGCGGTGAGCTTGGTGTTGGTGGTGTTGATGCCGAGCGAGCGGCAGGCGATCTCGTCCTCGCGCAGCGCTTCCCAGGCGCGGCCGACGGGCAGCCGGCGCAGGCGCACGGTGACGTAGCAGGTGAGGAAAGCAAGCCCGAGGATCACGTAATAGAGAAAGACGGTGCGGTAGATCGGCGAGAACTCGAGGCCGAATACCGCGGCAAACCCATTGTCGTCCGCGTTGAAGGGAATGCCGAAGAAGGTCGGGCGCGGGATGCCGCCGATGCCGGCATAGCCGTTGGTCAACGCGACCCAGTTGACCAGGACCAGGCGGATGATCTCGCCGAAGGCGAGCGTCACGATGGCGAGATAGTCGCCGCGCAGCCGCAACACCGGAAAGCCAAGGATGATGCCCCAGAACGACGAGAGGATGCCGGCGAGCGGCAGCAGAATCCAGAAGGCGAAGCCGAAATGGGTCGCCAGCAGCGCGTAGGAATAGGCGCCGACCGCGTAGAAGGCGACGTAGCCGAGATCGAGCAGGCCGGCGAGGCCCACCACGATGTTCAGCCCCCAGCCGAGCATCACGTAGATCAGGATCTGGATGCCGAAATTGTCGATCCATTTCAGCCCGCCGCGAAAGCCGGCGGTGGCCAGGATGAAGACCGGGTAGACGATGACGAAACCGATGGCGAAAGGCACGAACCATTTGGCGACGAATGTTCGCCACGCCGGTTGCGTCGTCGCGGCCGGCTTGAGCGCGCGCTGCGCGAGCCAGGGCATGACAATGAGCGAATAAGCCAGCCGGCCGACGCCGATGATGGCGACCATGGAGAACAGCAAGGGCCAGCGCGTCTGCAGCACCAGCACGTTGTTGATGTTCTGAATGGTCTGGAGACCGATCAGCGGCAGGAACAGCCCGAAGGCGATGGCGGCGGTCTTGCCAGCGTCGATGAAGGCGGCGCGCACGTCGATACGCGGGCGGGTCGCGGCGGGAAGCTCCGGATGCGGGCGTTCCGCCGCCGTATTTGCGACGGACGTCACACTCACACCTTCTCGACGTCGGGCCGTCCGAACAGGCCCTGGGGCAGGAAGATCAGGGCGATGGCGAGCACCGAGAAGGCGGCGACATCCTTGTAGTCGATGGAAACGTAGTTCGACCACATGGTCTCGATCAGACCGATGAGCAGGCCTCCGATCACCGCGCCGGGCAAGGAGCCGATGCCGCCGAGCACCGCGGCGGTGAACGCCTTCACGCCCGGCACGAAGCCGTCGGAGAAGCTGACCACGCCATAATACATCACGTACATGGTACCGGCGACGGCGGCGAGCGCGGCGGCGATGACGAAGGTCATGGCGATGGTCTGGTCGACATTGACGCCGACCAATGCCGCCATCTTCTGGTCCTGCTCGCAGGCACGTTGCGCGCGGCCGAGCTTGGTCTTGGCGACGAGGTACCAGAAGGCCAGCAGCAACACCGCGGTGATCGCCCAGATGACGATCTGCTTGTAGGCGAGCGAGACGTCGAAGCTGTCCTTGGTGAAGAAGGTGAACTGGCCCTGCACGATCGGCGGGATCGACTTGTTGCGCGGCCCTTGCGTCACCTGCACGAAATTCGACAGGAAGATCGACATGCCGATCGCCGAGATCAGCGGCGCCAGGCGGAACGAGCCGCGCAAGGGCCGGTAGGCGACCCGCTCGATCACCCAATTGACCAACGAGGTGAACAGCATCGACACCACCAGCACGACCAGCAGCGCCAGCGCGATCGAGGAGACGCCAAGCCACGTGGTGAGGATGAGGAAGGCGATCATCGCGATGAAGGCGGAGACCATGAACACGTCGCCATGGGCGAAGTTCACCATCCCGATGATGCCGAACACCATGGTGTAACCGATGGCGATCAGGCCGTAGATCGAACCGAGCGTGATGCCGTTGATGAGCTGCTGGAGGAAGACTTCCATTCCGTCCCCTTCGCTTGAAGCAGGGTCGCCCGGCCGACAACCAAAATTCCGATCATGAAGACTTAACAGGGGATGGCAGTACCGGCAACGCTCACGAGCGCGACGTGTTGGTAACTATCATACGATACCGGCCCGCCCGCGGCGAACGCGGGCGGGCCTGAGCATCGGAGATTTGCCGGTTTGGCGGTCGCCCTAATGCAGGCCGCCGAAGACCCAGATCAGCAGCAGGATCGGGATCGGTATGCCGAGCAGCCAGAGCAGCAAATAGCGTCCCATGGTGTCGCCCCTTGGTTTTGCGTCGCAGGCACAAGAAACTCGCGATGCGGCCTTCCGGTTCCGCGGGCATGGCGCCCGGCCGCCCCCTCGCTTATGCTTAGACTTATGGCTAATCCCGCCCTTCCGCTTTTCCACCTTTACGGCGACCCGCCGGACGATTCCGCATTCGACTTCATCCATATCGAGACCATCGCCTCGCGCTCCTCGGTGCACGACTGGACCATCCGCGCCCACCGCCATCGCAACCTGTTCCAGGTGCTGTTGATCGAGAGGGGCGGCGGCGAAATGAGCTTCGAGACCTCGATCGTGCCATTCGCGGCGCCGGCGGCGATCTTGGTGCCGGCCGCCGCCGCGCACGGTTTCCGGTTCAAGCCGCAGATCACCAATGGCTGGGTGGTGAGCTTCACCGAGGACGTCGCCGACGCGCTCGGCGATCAGTCGGGGGAGGCGCTGGCGCGGTTGAAGGCGCTTGCTGTCGAGCCGCTGTTGCCGCTGCGCGACGCGAGAGAGATCAAGCGGCTGTCGGCGCTGTGCGCCGAGCTCGAAGAGGAAAGCTCGCTGGCGCGCGAAGGCTATCGGCTGGCGATGCGCGCGGTTCTGGCGCTGATCGCCATCGAGGTGGTGCGGCTGGCGGCAAGCCGCGCCCGCAGCGGTTCGGTCACACTCACGCGCGCCGACGCGCAGGTCGAGGATCTGCGCCGGCTGATCGACGAGCATTTCCGTAAAGAACGGCTGATCAGCTTCTACGCCGAGAAGCTGGCGATGACCGCCGACCGGCTCAACGATCACGTCAAGCGCGCGAGCGGCGTCACGGCCGGCCATCTGATCCGCCAGCGCGTGTTGACCGAGGCCAAGCGCCAGCTCGTGTTCACCAACCAGCCGATCCACGAGATCGCCTACGATCTCGCCTTTTCCGACCCCTCGCATTTCACGCGCTTCTTCCGCAAGCAGACCGGCATGACCCCGCAGGCCTTCCGCGAAGGGCGTGGCGACTAACTGGCCTTCCGGCTTTTGGTAAATCGCCGCCATCCCGCGGCTTTCGCCGCGCGCTCTTTGTCGCGCATTTCCACAAGTTCGGGGCTGGAACTCACAGCCTCTTGGTTAAGCGGCTAACAAGTAAGGTAAAGAATTGGTTTCTTTTGAACCCCGCATTTGGGGGGACTACGCATGAGTTGTGCCGGAAGGAGAGGCCCATGCGTAGACACTCGTTCGCCATCGCGGCGACAATTCTTTCGATCGCCCTCTACTTCACATTCGTGTGGGGTTTCCAAGCCGTGGGCATGCTCACCTCGCCGACCTACGGGCTCGACGATGTCTGGCGCGCGCAATTCGTGTTCGCCATAGGCGGGCTCTTTCATCTCACGCCGGTCGGCCTGATCAAGCTCGCCGCCTTTTTCGCGACGCTGAAGCTGGCGGTCGCCGGCAGCTGCGCGCTTTACATTCTCGATCGCCTGCGCCGCTTGCGCGGCGGCACCGCCGATCCCGGCATCCTGGAAGCCGCGCTGATCCTGGTGGTGGTGATCAGCATTCTGTCGGTCGGACCGGCGGTGTGGTCGGAAAACGTCGCGCTGGTGCGCGAAGGCACCATTCAGCTCGTGCTCGCCGGCATAGCCACCGCGCTTTGCATGCTCGAGCGGCGCGGCGAGCGCGATGAGCGCGGCCCGCCCCGCATTACCAACGATGCGGTGCGTGCGGCGCCGCCATTTCGTCTTTGACGGAGGACCGGCCGCGCCGTCGCAGGCGCGCAAACAGGTAACGCGCTTGGGAGGCGCGTCATTGGACTGGGGACGAAGCGGCCATGAAGGCCAGGGTGCTTGCCGAAATATTGGTTTGGGGGATGCGTGGCGCGCTTGCCTGGCTGGTCGCTCATGAATCGGCGCGGTTCGCGAGCGAAAAACTGTACGAGGTCGCGCGCGCGCTCGGCGCGATGTAGGGCGAAAGGCCAAGCCGCGACTGGTGAAAAGCCTATTTGGCCTTGTTCACTTCGGCGATGATCTCGCCGGCCTGCTTGAAGGCATGGTTGGCGGCCGGCACGCCGCAGTAGATTGCCTGCTGCAGGACGATCTCCTTGATGTCGTCGGGCGTGAAGCCGCCTTCAGTGAGGGCCGCGCGCACATGCATGCGGAACTCATCCCACTTGTCGAGCGCCAGCATGGTGCCGATCACCAGGATGCGGCGCGTGCGCGCGTCGAAATGCGGCCGCGTCCAGATTTCGCCCCAGGCGGCGCGGGTGATGAAGTCCTGGAATTCCTCGTTGAACGCGCTCTTGTTCGCATTGGCGCGATCGACCCAGGCGTTGCCCAGGACCTTGCGGCGCTGCGCCATGCCGAGCGCGTGGCGTTCCTTTTCGTCCATCTCGGTTGTCCTCGCTGGGTTTCCGCTTACGCGGGAACGCGCGGTGCTTGTTGTCAGCCTTGCAGGAAATCGAGCACGGTCTTGGCGTAGGCCTGCGGCTGTTCCATGTTGGAGATGTGGGCGGCCTCGATAGTGGCGAGCTCGGCGCCCTTGATCTGCTGCTGAATGGTCTGGCCGGCTTCGGCCGGCGTGGCGAAGTCCTGACTGCCGACGATGATCAGCGTGGGCGCGGTGATGCTCGGATTGCTTTCGCGGAAATCCATCGCCATGAGGCCTTCGCAGCAGGCGAGATAGCCCTTGGGATCGGTGGCGATGAACATCTTCTTCATGCGATCGATCGCCTCGGGCGCGCGCTTACGGAAGTCTTCGGTGAACCAGCGCTGCATGTTGGCGTCGACCAAGGCGCCGAGGCCCTTCTCCTGCACGGTCTTGATGCGCTCGATCCAAGGGGCCTTGTCGGGATAAAAATAATGCGTGTTGGACAGCACCAGCTTTTCCACGCGCTCCGGCGCGTTCGCGCCCAGCCATTGCCCGACCATGCCGCCCATCGACAGCCCGCACCAGTTGGTCTTCCTGACGGCGAGGGCGTCGAGAATGGCGAGCACGTCGAGGCCGAGACGCTCCATGGAGTAGGGGCCTGGCGGCACGGCCGACTGGCCATGGCCGCGGCGGTCGTAGCGGATCAGCCGGTAATGCCGGGCGAATTCGGGCGCCTGCGCATCCCACATATGCAAATTGGTGCCGAGCGAGTTCGACAGCATCAGCGGCGGCGCGTCCTCGGGGCCCTCGACCTCGACATGGAGCAGACAGCCGTCATCGGCCTTGATCGTGGGCATGAAAATCGTCCCCCTGACGCTTGTTTTATGTGGGCTGAGCGCTGACCGACAGACATAATGCCCTCGGCGCGGGCTGCAAAGCTCTTTTCAGGCGGCGCGCGAAGGCTTAAAGGCCGTATTTGAGCGGCGCCGGGGTCCCGAGGCCGCGGCAAATTTCAAGTTTTAAGGAGACGCGCCGATGGCGATGACGATGAGCGGCGAGGTCCAGCTTCAGGCAACGCGCGAGGTGGTGTGGGCGAAGCTCAATGATGCTGAGGTGCTCAAGGCCTGCATCCCCGGCTGCGAGGAGCTCAACAAGACCTCCGACACCGAATTCGATGCGGTGGCGACCACAAAGATCGGCCCGGTCAAGGCGCGCTTCAAAGGCCATGTGCATCTGACCGATCTCGACCCACCCAACGGCTACAGGATTTCCGGCGAGGGCTCGGGCGGTGTCGCCGGCTTCGCCAAGGGCGGGGCAACCGTGGCGCTGTCGGAGAAGGATGGCGGCACCTTGCTCACCTACAATGTCGAGGCGCAGATCGGCGGCAAGCTTGCCCAACTCGGGCAGCGCCTGGTCAATGGCGCCGCCAAGAAACTCGCCGACGACTTCTTCCAGAAATTTGCCGCACAGGTTGCGGCCGGCTAGCCCCTGCGTCCGCCCACGGATTTCGCGATCTCGTACTTTTGAATCGCTTGACCCGGCGCAGGCCTGGGGTTCAAAGTCAGTCTAGTTCCGAACTGAAATCGGCTCGGTTTTGAGCCCGAGTGCCCGTTGCCCAGGAGTGGGCGCGGCGAAAAGAGGGCTTTTGGCCCCAAATTTGTGGGAGGACAGGTTATGCCTGCGGTGTCCATGACGGTGAACGGCAAGCCGGTCAGCGGCGAAGTCGAAGCCCGAACCCTGTTGGTGCAATTCCTGCGCGAGAATTTGCGCCTGACGGGAACCCATGTCGGCTGTGATACCTCGCAGTGTGGGGCCTGCGTCGTTCACATCGACGGCATCGCCGCCAAGTCCTGCACCACCCTCGCGCTGCAGTGCGAAGGTGCGAATGTCACGACCATCGAGGGGCTGGCCAAGCCCGACGGCACCCTGCATCCGATGCAGGAGGCGTTTCGCGAGAATCACGGGCTGCAATGCGGCTACTGCACCCCAGGCATGATCATGGCGGCGCTCGATATTGTGCGCCGCAACGGCAACGATCTCGACGAGCACACCATCCGGGAGCAGCTTGACGGCAACATCTGCCGTTGCACCGGATATCACAACATCGTCAAGGCAATCGCCGCCGGCGCCAAGGCCATGGCCTAGGAACTAATGAGCGCCGCGGCAAGCGGCCGGGGAAACGTCATTCAAATAAGCAAATAAAATACGGGAGGATACCGCCATGAGCGCGACTGGAATCGGCGCGGCGGTGCGCCGCAAGGAGGATCTTCGTTTCATCACCGGAAACGGTCGGTACACCGACGACGTGGTGCGGCCAGGCGAAACCCGCGCCGTGTTCGTGCGCTCGCCGCACGCCCGCGCCAAGATCAAGAGCATCAACATCAGCGCGGCCAAGAGCATGCCGGGGGTGATCGACGTGCTCACCGGCGCCCAGCTCGCCGATGACAAGATCGGCAGCCTGATCTGCGGCTGGATGATCCATTCCAAGGACGGCACGCCGATGAAGATGGCGCCGCACCCGGCGCTGGCGGCCGACACGGTCAATCACGTCGGCGATGCGGTGGCGGTAGTGATTGCGGAGACGCAGGCGCTGGGGCGCGATGCCGCCGAGAAGGTTGTCGTCGACTACGAAGTGCTGCCGGCGGTGTCCGATCCCGCCAAGGCCAAGTCGGGCCCGCAGATCCACGAGGTCGCGCCGAAGAATACGATCTACGAATGGGCGCTGGGCGACCAGAAAGCGGTGGACGCGGCCTTTGCTTCCGCCAAGCACGTCACCAAGCTCGACATCATCAACAACCGGCTGGTGCCCAACGCCATCGAGCCGCGTGTTGCCCTCGCCGAATACGATCCCGGCACCGACCACCTCACGCTGTGGAACACCTCGCAGAATCCGCACGTGGCACGGCTCGTCATCGCCGCCTTTGTCGGCATTGCGCCGGAGCACAAACTGCGGGTGATCGCGCCCGACGTCGGCGGCGGCTTCGGCTCCAAGATCTTCATCTATCCGGAAGAGGTCGTCTGCCTGTGGGCCGCGCGCAAGGTAAAGCGCCCGGTGAAGTGGACGGCGGACCGTTCGGAATCCTTCCTCACCGACGCGCACGGCCGCGACCATGTCACCAAGGCCGAATTGGCGCTCGACGAGCACGGCAAAATCCTGGCGTTGCGCGCGCACACCATCGCCAATCTCGGCGCCTACATGTCGACCTTCTCGTCATCGGTGCCCACCTATCTCTACGCCACGCTGCTGTCGGGGCAGTACGACATCCCGCATATCTATTGCGAGGTCGACGCCGTCTACACCAACACCGCGCCGGTGGATGCCTATCGCGGCGCCGGCCGGCCGGAGGCGACCTTCGTGGTCGAGCGCTTGGTCGAGGTGAGCGCGCGGCAGATGGGCATCGATCCCGCCGATCTGCGCAAGCGTAACTTCGTCAAGACGTTCCCCCACCAGACGCCGGTGATCATGGCCTATGACGCGGGCGACTATAACGCCTCGCTGAAGAAGGCGATGGATCTCGCCGACGTGAAAGGCTTCAACAAGCGCAAGCGCGAGGCGGCGCGCCGCGGCAAGCTGCGCGGCCTCGGCTACTCGACCTATATCGAGGCGTGCGGCATCGCGCCAAGCCAGGCGGTCGGCTCGCTCGGCGCCGGCGTCGGCCTGTGGGAGAGTGCCGAAGTACGCGTCAACCCGACCGGCGACGTCGAGGTGCTCACCGGCACCCACGCCCACGGTCAGGGCCATGAGACCACCTTCGCGCAACTGGTGTCGGAGCGGCTCGGCATTCCGTTCGAGAACGTCTCCATCGTGCATGGCGACACCGATATCGTGCAGTTCGGCATGGGCACCTACGGCTCGCGCTCGGGCGCGGTCGGCATGTCGGCGATCGTTAAGGCGCTCGACAAGGTCGAGGCAAAGGCGAAGAAGGTCGCCGCCTACATGCTCGAAGCCGCCGAGGGCGACATCGAGTTCAAGGACGGCAAGTTCACCGTCGCCGGCACCGACAAGTCGGCGGCTTTCGGCGAGGTCGCGCTCAACGCCTATATCGCCCACAAATTTTCGGGGCAGGAGCTTGAGCCCGGCTTGAAGGAAACTTCCTTCTACGATCCGACCAACTTCACCTTCCCGGCCGGCTGCCACATCTGCGAAGTCGAGATCGATGTCGACACCGGCAAGGCCGAGATCGTCACCTGGACCGCGGTCGACGACTTCGGCACCGTCATCAACCCGATGATCGTCGAAGGCCAGGTGCACGGCGGCATCGCGCAAGGGGTGGGGCAGGCGCTGTTGGAAGGCGCCGTCTACGACTCCAACGGCCAGCTCGTGACGGGCTCGTTCATGGACTACACCATGCCGCGCGCCCACGACCTGCCGTCGTTCAAGGTGGAGACCACCGAGACCAAGGCGCCGTCCAACCCGCTCGGCATCAAGGGCTGCGGCGAGGCCGGCGCGATCGCGGCGCCGGCGGCGGTGATCAACGCCATCACCGATGCCATCGGCACCGAAGATCTGCCCATGCCGGCCACCGCCAACACGGTGTGGTCGGTGCTCCAGCGCCATGCGCCCAAAGCCGCCTAATTCAGGAGAGACCGATGTATAACTTCACCTTCCATCGTCCTACCACGGTCCGCCAGGCGGCCGGCCTGCTCGCGCGCAACCCGGAAGCCAAGATCCTCGCCGGCGGCCATTCGCTGCTGCCGGTGATGAAGCAGCGGCTGGCGCAGCCGTCGGCCCTGATCGATCTGTCGCTGGTCGAGGGCCTCGACACCATCGAACAGAAGGGCCGCGCGATCGTGATCGGCGCCATGGCGCGCCATGCCGACGTCGCCAAATCGCCGGTCGTGCGCGAGGCGCTGCCGGGGCTGGCCGACGTGCCGGGCGCGGTCGGCGATCCGCAGGTGCGCAACCGCGGCACCATCGGCGGCTCGATCGCCAACAACGATCCCAACGCCGACTATCCGGCGGCGGTGCTGGGATTGGGCGCGACCATCATTACCAACAAGCGCCGCATCGTCGCCGACGACTTCTTCAAGGGCATGTACACGACGGCGCTGGAGGACGGCGAGATCATCACCAAGATCAGCTTCCCCATCGCCAAGAAGGCGGCCTACGAGAAGTTCAAGCACCCGGCCTCGGGCTTCGCGCTGGTCGGCGTGTTCGTGTCGAAGCGCGGCTCCGACATCCGCGTGGCGGTGACCGGCGCCGGCTCCGAGGGCGTGTTCCGGGTGACGTCGTTCGAGGAGGCGCTGAAGAAGCGCTTCGCGGCGAAGTCGATCGAAGGCATGAGCATTCCGGCGACCGGCATGAATGCCGACATCCATGCTAGCCCCGAATACCGCGCGCACCTCGTCGGCGTGCTGGCGCGCCGCGCGCTCGCCAAAGCGACGGCGTAACGGAGCGCAAGCGCAACACGGCGGACCGCGATCCGTGCAAGCCGGTCAACCGGTCTAACCAGCGGGCTTATTCTTTTCAGCGTCGACTTCGGCGATCACGCTGCGCATCAGTTCGTCGCTGACGCCGCCGTGTAAGAGCGTTCGGTTGTCGGATGTCAGAAATTCTTGTGGCGTCGGGAGTTTGTCCGCGAAGGTCAGGTAGGAGAAGTAGTTCCTCTGACTGAATGGCAACGCATTGAACGCTTCGATTTGCGCGAGCGATGAAAAACAAATGGTGTAGAGAAGGTCGAGTTGCTTGTCGGAGACATTGCTGGTGTCGAACTCGACGGCATCCGATTGGTCGAGCGTTTGGACGACGGCTTTGACAAAGCGCCGCAGAAGGACGCCGGCAATACCTGCGTAACGATCCGGATCGTGAACGACGTTCATGATGTTGCCCCTTTGTCTCTTGTCGAGGATGGGCCTCTCGCCGATAGTGCGACAATGCAACGATTGGTAAGCGACATCTAGGATATTCGCGTGCGTGCCCGCGGTTGCGGCACCAGCATCACCAGCTTGTAGTCCGGCCGTTCGGCCGGGCTGAAGCTGAACTGCGTAAATTGCAACACACCGTCTTCGGGATGCGCGAATGTGCGCAAGCCGCCTTCGCGGCCGCGCACGCTTTGGGCGTGCCATTCGCTGTCGAACAGCGCGCTGTCGCGGCGTAGAACTTCCACCATCTCGCGCAGGCGCGGATCATTGAGCCCGCGGCTATAGTCGGCGCGGAATTCCGCCAGCAGGCGGCGCGCGCGGTCGCGCCAATTCGGAATGAGCTTGCGCGCGGCCGGCTCGACGAACACGAAGCGCAGGAGATTGCGTTGGTTGCCCTCGCTCAGCCAGCCGGTGAACAGGCGCGCGGCGGCTTCGTTCCAGCAACAGGCATTCCATAGGCGATCGAGGCCATAGGCCGGATGGACAACGGCGGCAACCGCGGCCTGCAGCGAAGCGGGCGCCTCGACGGTTTCGTCGGGTGAGGGCGCGCGCGGATCGCGGCGGCCGGCCAATTCGAACAGATAGGCGCGTTCGGCGCTGGTGAGGGCGAGCGCCTGCGCCAGTCGATCGAGGGCCTGCGGTGACACCTGCACGTCACGGCCTTGCTCGATCCAGGTGCACCATGTGGCGCTGATGCCGGCGCGCGCGGCCAGCTCCTCGCGGCGCAGGCCGGGTGTCCGCCGGCGGCCCAATGACGGCTCCGCCGCCAAGCTTTCCCGGTGCGCGCGCACGAATTCGCCGAGCAGCGCTTTGCGGTCGGGTTCGGACGATTGCTGATGGTCGATCATGGCAGAAATAATACCAGGATAACTCGTATCTTGTACCAGGGTATTGAGGCTGGCATTTGAGGGCCTTGTCAATCGATCCCTTTCAAGGAGCCCCCGATGTCGCGCGCGCATGAGACAGTTGTCGGCGATCAATTCGGCCCCCGCGCCAAGGCCTATGTGGAGAGCGCGGTGCATGCCGCCGGGGAAGACCTCGATGCCTTGGAGAGCCTCGTTCAACAGGCAGCGCCCGGGCGCGCGCTCGATCTCGGCGCGGGCGGCGGCCACGTAACCTACCGGCTGGCGCGCCATGCACGGCAGGTGACGGCTTGCGATCTATCGAGCGAAATGCTGGCGGCGGTGGCGGCGACCGCCGAAGCCAAGGGCCTGAACAATGTCGAGACGGTGCAGGCGCCGGCCGAGCGCGCGCCGTTCGACGACGGAACATTCGACTTTCTCGCCTGCCGCTATTCCGCCCATCACTGGCGGGATTTCCATGCCGGCCTGCGCGAAGCCCGCCGGGTGACAAGGAAATGCGCGCCGGCGGTGTTCATCGACGCCTACGTCCCCGGCACCGCGCTGTTGGATACGCATGTACAGGCGGTCGAGTTGCTGCGCGACACCTCGCACGGGCGCGATTATTCGCTCGCCGAATGGACCGCGGCGCTGGGACAGGCCGGTTTCCTGGTCCGCGCCTTGCGCACTTGGCAATTGCGCATGGACTTTCCGGCCTGGACCGCGCGCATGCGCACGCCGGAGGTCAACGTGCGCGCCATCCGCGCCTTGCAGCAGGCGGCCTCCTCCGAAGTGCGCGAACACTTCGCCATCGAGCCGGACGGCTCGTTCATGCTCGACATCATGATGGCGGAGGCGCTGGCGGCCTGAGCCGCGGCGCCTCACGGTGAGAGGTTGCCCGAAAGTGCTACCGGTCCAACTCCGCCAAGAGATCGTGCAGATCGAGCGGGTTGGTGAGCATCTGCAAGGAGCCGTCCGCCTTCTGCGGCCATAGCTCCTTGGGCCGGTCCCAATAGAGCTCGACGCCGTTGTCGTCCGGATCGCGCAGATAGAGCGCCTCGGAGACGCCGTGGTCGCTGGCGCCATCCAGCGGGATCTTGGCGACGATCAGCCGGCGCAGGGCATCGGCCAGCAGTTTGCGGGTCGGGTAGAGAATGGCGGTGTGGTAGAGCCCGGTGGTGCCGGCCGGGGGCGGCGAACCGCCGCGGCTTTCCCAGGTATTGAGCCCGATATGGTGATGGTAGCCGCCGGCGGAGATGAAAGCCGCGCCAGGGCGGCTGGTGGTCAGTTCGAACCCCAGGACCCCGCAGTAGAAATCGAGCGCCCGCTGCAGATCGGCCACTTTCAGGTGGACATGGCCGATGCGCACCCGCGGGTCGATGGCGGGAAGGCGGAGGGACTGTTTTTCGAGCGTTTCGGAAGCTGACATGATACGAAATCCTCGGCTGGCCTCGGACGGGCCGACACCCCACATGTAGGCCAGCGCCACTATCGGTTAAAGTGTCAGCGAGGTTACTTAAGGATGTCCGTTACACCGCCGCCCGACAGCATCGAATCGACCCTCGCGCTGCTCGCCAAGGCCGACTACATCGCCGACCGGTCGCTTTCGACCGTGCTATTTCTCGCCCTGCGCATGGGCCGCCCGCTCTTCCTCGAAGGCGAGGCCGGCGTCGGCAAGACCGAGATCGCCAAGGTGCTGGCCGAGAGCCTCGGCCGCCGGCTGATCCGGCTGCAATGCTACGAGGGGCTCGACATCTCGGCGGCGGTCTATGAGTGGAATTATGGCGCGCAGATGATCGCCATTCGGCTCGCCGAAGCGGAAGGCGAGGGCGACCGCGAGCGCATCGAGCACGATGTGTTCTCCGAGAAATTCCTCATCAAGCGGCCTTTGTTGCAGGCGCTGGACCCGGATCCGGCGGGCCCGCCGGTGCTGCTGATCGACGAGATCGACCGCACCGACGAGGCGTTCGAAGCCTTCCTGTTGGAAGTGCTCGCCGACTTCCAGGTGACGGTGCCGGAGCTCGGCACCATCAAGGCTCCGCATCCGCCGGTCGTGGTGATCACCTCCAACCGTACCCGCGAGGTGCATGACGCGCTCAAGCGGCGCTGCCTCTATCACTGGGTCGGTTATCCCGACGCCGCGCGCGAATTGAATATCCTGCGCACCAAGGTGCCGGGCATTGCCAAGAAGCTTTCGGAGCAGGTGGTCGCCTTCGTGCAGGCGCTGCGCAAGGAGGACCTGTTCAAGGTGCCGGGCGTTGCCGAGACGCTGGATTGGGCCGGCGCGCTCACCGAACTCGACGTGGTGGCGCTCGACCCGGCGACGGTCTCGGACACACTCGGCGCGCTGCTCAAATATCAGGACGACATCGCCCGGCTCGACGACAGCAAGGTGAAGGCGCTGCTCGATGAGGTGAAGGCGGAATTGCGGGCAGCGGAATAGATTTTCGCAAGGCAGTAACTCCGCTCATTCCCGCGCAAACGGGAATCCGGCCCTTGGTTGCGAGGGACGAGCGGTGGACGGGAAAGCGGATGACAGAAGGTAGCGGCCGGCTGGCCGAGAACATCCTCTACTTCGCACGCGCGTTGCGCGCGGCCGGCATGCCCGTCGGTCCAGGCGCGGTGCTCGATGCGTTGGAAGCCGTGGATGTCGCGCGCATCGGCAATCGCGACGACTTCTACTGGACGCTGCACGCGGTGTTCGTGAAGCGGCACGAGCACACCATCCTGTTCGATCAGGCCTTCAAACTGTTCTTCCGCAAGCGCGGCTATCTCGACAAGCTGATCGCCTCCATGCTGCCGGAAACGCTGCCCATCGCACCGAAACCGCCGCCGCCCGGCGCGCAGCGTGTGCAGGAAGCGCTCTATGCCGGCATGAAGCAGCGCGAGGAGGAGAAGCAGGAGGTCGAGGTCGACGCGCGGCTCACCGTTTCCGACCGCGAGGTGCTGCAGAAGAAGGATTTCGCGCAGATGACGGCGGCCGAGATCGCCGCCGCCAAGGACGCAATCGCGCGGCTGGCGCTGCCGCTCGACCTCATCAAGACGCGCCGGCTGACGCCTGCGCGCCGCGGCCACATGATCGATATCCGCCGCACGCTGCGCGCCAGCATGAAGGCGGGCGGCGCGGTGATCGATCTCAAATATTTCGGCCCGCGCGAGAAGGAGCCGCCCATCGTGGCGCTGCTCGACATCTCCGGCTCGATGAGCCAGTACACGCGGCTGTTCCTGCATTTCCTGCATTCGATCACCGACGCGCGCAAGCGCGTGACCACCTTCCTGTTCGGCACGCGGCTCACCAATGTCAGTCGCGCCATCCGCCAGCGCGACCCGGACGAGGCGCTCGCCGCCTGCTCTACGCATGTGGTGGACTGGTCGGGCGGCACGCGCATCGCTTCCTCCTTGCGCGACTTCAACAAGCACTGGTCGCGCCGTGTGCTGACACAGGGCGCCGTGGTGCTTCTGATCACCGACGGGCTCGAACGCGATGCCGACGACACGCTCGGCTTCGAAATGGACCGGCTGCACCGCTCCTGCCGGCGGCTGATCTGGCTCAATCCGCTACTGCGGTTCGAAGGCTTCGAGGCGCGCGCCAAGGGCGTGCGCACCATGCTGCCTTATGTCGACGAGTTGCGGCCGATCCACAATCTGGAGGCCATGACCGACCTTGTGCGCGCATTGTCGGGCCAGCAGGCCAGGGGCTACGATCCGAAAGCGATGCTGAAGAAGGTGGCATAGACCTATTTGCTGTCATGGCCGGGCTTGTCCCGGCCATCTGCGCCGTTACTTAAGACGTGGATGCTCGGCGTAAGGTCGGGCATGACGAACTCAGGGAGTTCAAGAGATGCTCGCACGTGACGAAGACATCCTCAAAGCCGCCGAGGACTGGCGCAAGGCCGGGCGCGGCGTGGCGCTGGCGACGGTGATGGAGACCTGGGGCTCAGCGCCGCGGCCGGTCGGCTCCAATCTGGTGATCGACGAGGAAGGCAATTTTCTCGGGAGTGTTTCCGGCGGCTGCGTCGAAGGCGCGGTGGTGGCGGAAGCCGTCGACGTGATCGAAAGCGGCAAGCCGAAGATGCTGGAATTCGGCGTTGCCGACGAGACCGCCTGGAACGTCGGCTTGTCCTGCGGCGGCACCATCCGGGTGTTCGTGGAAAAGGTGGACTAAGTGAAACTCGATCTGCTGCATGAACTGAACGCCGAGCGCGCGGCGCGGCGCGCGGTGGTGGTCGTCACCGACGTTGCGAGCGGCGAGGAGCGGCTGGTCAAGGCCGCCGATGTGGCCAAGGACCCGCTCAAGGACGTCATCGAAAAGCGCATGCGCATGGCGAAGAGCGGCATGGAGGAGACCTCGCAAGGCCGCGTCTTTCTCACCGTGCACGTGCCGTCGCCGCAGCTCGTCATCACCGGCGCGGTGCACATCAGCCAGACGCTGGCGCCGATCGGGCAACTGCTCGGCTATGACGTGACCATCGTCGATCCGCGCACGGCCTTTGCCTCGATCGAGCGCTTTCCCGACGTCAAGGTGGTCGCGGAGTGGCCGGACGAGGCGCTGCCGCCGCTCAACGTCGATCACTACACCGCCTTCGTCGCGCTCACCCACGATCCCAAGATCGACGATCCGGCGCTGCTGCATGCGCTCGCGCACGACTGCTTCTACATCGGTGCGCTCGGCTCCAAGAAGACGCATGCCAAGCGCCTTGAACGGCTGAGGCAGGCGGGCGTCAGCGATGCGGGGATCGCGCGCATTCATGCGCCGATCGGGCTCCCGATCAGCGCGGTGTCTCCGGCCGAAATCGCGGTCGCCATCATGGCCGAGATCACCCAGACGCTGCGGCAAAAGGCGGACAAGGCAGAAGCGGCATGAAATTCGGTGCCACGTCATTTTCTTTTCCCTCCCCTGAAAGGGGAGCGTCGGAACGCCGAAGGCGTTCCGGGGTGGGGTCAACTTTTGATCCATCGATGACCCCCACCCGAACCGCTTCGCGGTTCGACCTCCCCCTTGCAGGGGGAGGTATGGGAAGGGCCCTGCCATGAAATTCGGCTCTGTCCTGGTCAGCGACGCGCTCGGCGCCACGGCGGTGCATTCGATCCGCCAGGGCGATGTCGTGCTCAAGAAAGGCACCAAGATCGGACCGAAGGAAGTGGCCGCGCTGACCCGTGCCGGGGTCAAGGAGATCGTGGCGGCGCGGCTCGAGCCCGGCGACGTGACCGAGGATCAGGCCGCGGCTGACATCGCGGCCGCCGTATCGGGCGAGGGCGTGCGCGTCGATCGCGCCTTCACCGGACGCTGCAACCTGTTCGCGGAAAGCGCCGGCGTGCTGGTGGTCGACAAAGACGCGATCGACGGCCTCAACCGCATCGACGAGGCCGTGACGCTCGCTACGCTGCCGGCGTTCAAGCCGGTGGTGGAAGGCGAGATGATCGCCACCGTCAAGATCATTCCCTTCGCGGTCGCCGGCGGAACGCGCGACGCCGCGGTCGCGGCCGCCGTCAAGGCCAAGCCGGTCATTCGTGTTGCGCCCTATAAGGTGCGCAAGCTCGGTATCGTCTCGACCCTGCTGCCGGGCCTCGCGCCCAAGGTCGTCGACAAGACGCTGAAGATCACCACCACGCGCATCGCGCCCGCGGGCGCCACCATCGTCGCCGAGCGGCGGGTGCCGCACGAGCAGGCCGCGCTCACCCGCGCCATCGACGAGGTGCTCAACGAGGGCGCCGAGCTTGTCATCGTGTTCGGCGCTTCTGCCATCGCTGACCGCCGCGACGTCATCCCGGCCGCGCTGGAAGCGGTCGGCGGCGAGATCGAGCATTTCGGCATGCCGGTCGACCCCGGCAATCTGATGCTGATCGGCAAGGCGCGTGGACGCGCCGTGCTGGGCGCGCCGGGATGCGCGCGCAGCCCGAAGGAAAACGGTTTCGATTGGGTGCTCATGCGGCTGCTCGCCGGTTTGCCGGTGTCCCGCGCCGACGTCACCGGCATGGGCGTCGGCGGATTGCTCATGGAAATTGTCACCCGGCCGCAGCCGCGCACGGAGCCCCAGCCGGAAAAGGGCCGCCGCATCGCCGCCGTGGTGCTGGCCGCGGGCCGCTCCACGCGCATGGGCGCGGTCAATAAGCTGATCGCCGAGATCGGCGGCAAACCGCTCGTGCGCATCGCGGCAGAGCAGGCGCTGGCGTCACACGCCGCCCCGGTGATCGTGGTCACCGGTCACCAGCGTGAGGAGGTGGAGGCGGCGCTCGTCGGCCTGCCGGTGCGGTTGGTGCACAATCCCGATTATGCCGAAGGACTCGGCACATCGCTTAAAGTGGGCGTCACCGCCGTGCCCGAGGATGCCGACGGCGCCATCGTTTGCCTCGGCGACATGCCGCAGGTCGACAGCAAGCTGATCGACAAGCTGATCGCCGCCTTCGATCCCGAGCGTGGCGCGCTGCTGGTTGTGCCGAGCATCGAGGGCCGGCGCGGCAATCCAGTGCTGTGGTCGCGCCGCTTCTTCAATGATCTGATGGCGATCCAGGGCGATATCGGCGCGCGCCATCTGATTGCCAGCTATGCCGAGGCGGTGGTCGAGGTGCCGGTCGATGGCGTCGCGGCGCTGACCGACGTCGATACCCCTGAGTCGTTTTCCGCGGTCAAGGCGGAAATCGAACGCGCCTGATGACTCGAATCATTGATCGCGCGCGCGACTCAGCCCTTATCTAGAGCGGAAGTTTTGGTAAGGGGATGATGACCGACACCTTCACACCGGTGATGCGGGCGCTTGTGGTGGCGACGCTGTTGTTGGCGAGCGCGACCGTGATGCTGGTTGCCGTCACCCGCGCACGGGCGGCGGGCGCGCTCGCGATCGGCGCCTGCGGCGCCTATGGAGAGGCCTACGACTTCCACAACACCAAGCAGGCGCGCGACAGCGCGCAATCGAAGTGCCGGGGCAAGAGCTGCCGCGTCGTGACGACGGTCAAGCATGGCTGCGCCGCCTTTGCGGTGGACTTCAGAAATCCTTGCGGCGCCCATGGTTGGGGCAAGGCCGGCGCGCTCGGCAAGGCGCAGAACGCGGCCTTGCGCTCGTGCTATCACGATGGCGGCAAGGAGTGCGTGATCCGCACCTTCTTCTGCGACGCCAAGCGCTGACTGCTTTTCGTCAGAGACGCTGCAGCAGGCCGAGCCGCAGATAGGGGCTGGCGCGTTGATCGGTGTCGATGGAGCCGCCGAACGCCGCGAACCATTCGCGCTTTCCAGTCTTGAAGCTGGTGATGTGCACGCCGAAGCGATACTGCCGGTAACCGTCGCCGCCGTACACTTGCGCCTCCGGACCGAGATAGAACAGGCCGAGCAGGCGCCAGCCGAAGGCGAGGCGTCCGGTGTAATCGCCGACGATGGTAGAGTAGGAGGCGTCGGCCGCGATCATGGTCTGCAGTGTCGGCTCGTACCAGATATCGATCGCCGCGCGCAGGCCGAGGCTGCGTCCGCGCAAGGCATTCGAGGGATCGTCCGGCAACAGGCGGTGGTATTCGAGGTCCGGTCCCGCGAACAACTTGGCTTCGAAGGTGCCGCGCCTGAAGCACCAGCCGGGCAGCAACTGCCCGGTCAACTCGCCGCCATAGACGTTGATGCTGCCGAGCGCGCCAGAAGTGTATCGGTAGAGCCCCGCCGAGATCAGCGCCTTGATCATGAAGCCGCTGCGGTCGAGGCCCCACGGCGCCCACAGCGCGCCGTCGTAGCCGAACAGGCCGTTGCCCCAGATGTCGCGGCCGGCGAACAACATGAGATGCGAAATCTTCTCGCCGGCACGCGCGGGCACCGGCGACATCCAGACGCAGCAGACAAGGCAGGCGGCGATCCACCTCGCCGCGCCAACGCGCCTTACAGGTCTCATGGAGGCCCCACGCCCCAGAGCGCTCCCGGCCACAACCCACCGAGATACCAGCGCAACTAAAGCGCGACAGTGCGTCTGCTGTCTACAACTGCGGACTACACGCAAAGGTAGCAATCAGGCCGGCGGGCGGAGGAGCCGACGCGGAGCGTTGCCGAGCGTGCGATGGATCATGGCGGAGAAGGCGCTCGGGCTTGCGTAGCCGACCGAGGCTGCCGTGTCGGCGACCGATGCGCCGTCTGAGAGGCGCGCCAGGCCGTCGATGGCACGCAGGCGCGCGCGCCATTCGGCAAAGCCGAAGCCGGTTTCACTGCGGAACAGACGCGCCAGTGTCCGTCGGCTGGCGCCGGCTTCCTCGGCCCAGCGGTCGAGGTCGTGGGGAAGAGCGCAATCGTCGAGCAGGGCGCGGGCGACACGCAGGACGCGGGCATCGCGTGGCATCGGCACCTCGAAGCGGCGCTCCTCCAGGCGGGCGAGCTCGGTCAGCATCAGCCGCGCCATGATGCCACCCCGTCCGTTTTCATCGTAGTCGACCGGCTCTTCCAGCAAGGTCAGGATCAGTTCGCGTAACAGGCCGGAAATCTCGGCCAGCACCGGCTGCCGGGGGAGCGCCGTGCCGGCGTCCGGCGCGATGTAGACCGTGCGCATCTCGATGTGGCTGCGCATGGTGACGCTGTGCGGCCATTGCGGGGGCAGCCAAAGCCCGCGTGCCGGTGGCACGATCCAGGCCGCCGCGGCGGTCTCGACCCGCATGATGCCGCTGACGGCGTAAAGCAACTGGCCGCGCCGATGCACGTGCAGCGGGATGCGGTGGCCGACCTCCAGGGTGCGCGCCATGACCGCTACTGGGCGCGGGGCGTCGTCCATGTTGCGGCGGTAGATGGGGCCTCTTTCGGTCATCTTGCAGGTTCCCGGGGGTGGCCTGATCGCGACGAAAATCGACCGAACATCGCCAAAAGGCAAGGGTATATCTTAATGCCCATTGCCGAGGCTGCCACTCTTATGAACCCGACCGCTCTCAATCCCGCCGGTTATGACAGCGCCACCCGCCGCACCATCGGCTTTCTCAACTTGGCGCACGGCATCACCCATTTCGTGCTGCTGATCTATCCGACCGTGGTGATCAGCCTGCAGGTAGTCTACCACCGCTCCTACAGCGAGTTGATCGCGCTCTCGACCACGGCCTTCGTCGCCTTCGGCGTTTTCTCGCTGCCGGCCGGCTGGCTCGCCGACCGCTGGAGCCGGCGCAATATGATGACGCTGTTCTATTTCGGTTGCGGGCTGTCGCTGGTCGGCGCGGCCTTCGCGCCCAACATGGAAGCGCTGGCCGTGGCGTTGTTTGCGCTCGGCATGTTCGCGGCGATCTATCATCCGGTCGGCATGGCGTTGCTGATCGAAGCCTCGCAGGCGCGCGGGCGCACGCTCGCCTTCAACGGCGTGTGCGGCAATCTCGGCGTTTCGCTGGCCGCTGGCGTGAGCGCGCTGCTGGTGACCTGGCTCGGCTGGCGCTCGGCTTTCCTGGTCCCTGCGATGTTGTCGATCGCCGCCGGCATTGTCTATGTCTGGCTGACGCCGGACGACGGCCATCACGCCAAACACCGCAAGTCGGTCCCGGCGGTGCCGCTGACGCCGCGGCTGGCGATGATGCTGTTCGGTATGTTCATCGTGATCGCGCTGAGCTCGGGCACCACCTTCAACCTGCTGACCATCGCCTTGCCGAAGATCGTTGACGAGCGGCTGGCGGCGCATGTGCCGCTGCTTCTGGCCGGCAGCGTCGCGACCCTGGTGCTGATCTGCGGGGCGCTGGCGCAGCTCGCGGTCGGGCGGCTGGTGGAGCGCTTCACGCCGCACGGCATGTTCGCCGTCATCACCGGGCTCGGCTTCCTCGGCAATCTGTGGGCGGCCAATGCCGACGGCATTCCGCTGATGGTCGCTTTGGCGATCGCGATCGCCGCGATCTACGGCCAGGTCACGGTCAACGACATGGTGCTCGCCCGCTATACCGCCGATGCCTGGCGCGGCCGTGTCTACGCCGTGCGCTATTTTCTGCTGTTCGTCAGCGCCGCCGCCGCCATCGGCATGATTTCATATTTTCATGCGACCGGCGGTTTCACGCTGGTGCTGGCGGCGAATGCCTTGATCGCCTTCGTCATGTTCGTGTCGACCGCGGCGCTTGCCTTGCTCGTCTCCAATCTCGAGGCGCGCAACGCGACGGCGCAGGCCGCGGAGTAGCTGTCATTTCGGGATGCACGCGCAAGCGTGCGAACCCGGAATGACGACGGAGAAGTCAAACAGCAGGGGCTATTCCGCCGGCTCCTTGTCCCAGGCGAGGTTGGACGTCTCGGTGCCGGCCACCGAATAAAGCGCGCCCGGCGCGTTGCGTGTCTTCTGGAACTGCTCGAGCGTTTCGCCGCGCATGGCGGCATAGATGTGCAGGTTGGAGACGCCGGTTACCGCGCCGAGCTTTTCCAGCATGAAGAAGCTGACGCCATAGTGGATCATGCCGCGCCAGTCGCGGCGGCGAATGAGGTCGCGCTCGTCTTGGGTGAGACCCGCCGCCTCGAAGGCTTGCTCCTGATCGGCCAGGAAGGCCGCGCGCCGCACCGGGCTGATCAGGTCATGCAGGAACGTGTTGATGCGGAAGGCCTTGACGCTGCGCGCCTGGGTGAACGGGTAGGTACCGGCGAGCGCCTCGGCGCCGGCGAGCTGATGCGCGATATGCTGGCGATGGTCGGCATAGATGTCGGCCGGCGGCGCGATCGCTTCGTTCTCGTAGACCGCCGTGGCGATGCCGGTCATCGACGGCAGATAATAGCTGCGGTGCAGGCACTTGATGTTGGCCGACAGTGCCCCGCGCATGACCAGCCACATGATGACCTCGGCGCCTTCCATGCCGCCGAGCCGCGCGTAATCGGCTTGCGTCATGCGGGTGAGCGCCACCGGATCCTTCTCGATCAGATCGAGAAACTGCTCGTCCCAGGTGGTGTTGTTGAAGCCGGCGCGCTCGCCATGCACCTGATGGGAGAGGCCGCCGGTCGCGACCAGCGCCACCTTGAGGTCTTCCGGGTAGCTCTCGATGGCGCGGCGCAAAGCCTGACCGAGCTTGTAGCAGCGCAACGCTGAGGGAATCGGGAATTGCAGCACGCCGATCTGCAAGGGCACGATCGCGCCCGGCCATTGCGGCTCATGCGGCCACATCATCGACAGCGGCGAGAAGCAGCCGTGATCGAGCGGCTTGCCCTGAAAGAAGGACATGTCGAATTCATCGGCCATCAGCGACGCGCCGATGTGCTGCGACAATGCCGCATGGCCGGCAACCGGCGGCAGATCGCGGGCGCCGCCGCCTTCGTCGGCGACGGAATAGCTTTCGCCGATGCCGAGCGAAAAGGCCGAATAGTGGTCGAAGAAGAACGAGGTGACGTGGTCGTTGAAGATCACCAGGAGCACGTCCGGCCTCTGGTCGGCCAGCCACTTCTGCACCGGCTTGAAGGCCTCGAAGATCGGCTTCCAGGCCGGATCGTTCTGTTTATGTCGGTCGTAGGCGAAGCCGATGGTCGGTGTGTGCGAAGCGGCAACGGCGCCGATGATCCTGGCCATGCGTGATCTCCTTTTACCTTCTTCCGTCATTCCGGACGCCGCGTAGCGGCGATCCAGAATCCAGAAACGAGCACCGACCAAGTTTCTGGATTCCGGCTTCGCGCCTTCGGCGCGCCTCGGAGTGACTGGCTCCTACAGTTTGATGCAGATATTCTTGAGCTCGGTGTAGAATTCGAGCGAGTGCACGCCGCCTTCGCGGCCGATGCCGGATTGCTTCACGCCGCCGAACGGCGTGCGCAGGTCGCGCAGGAACCAGCTGTTGACCCACACAATGCCGGCCTCGATCCGCGCCGAAACGCGATGGGCGCGGGCGAGGTCGGTGGTCCACACCGAGGCGGCGAGACCGTATTCGAGCGCATTGGCGCGCTTGATCGCTTCCTCTTCCGTATCGAAGGGCGCGATGTGCGTGCAGGGCCCGAAGATTTCTTCCGTCGTCGTCGCGGCTGCGTCGGAGAGGCCGGTCCAGATCGTCGGCTGCACCCACGCGCCATTCGCAAGATCGCCGGGCATGTTCGGGATGCCGCCGCCGGTCACCACGGTGGCGCCTTCCTCGACCGCCTTGCAATAATAGGAAAGCACTTTGTCGCGATGCGCGTGGCTGATCAGCGGGCCCATGGTGGTGGCGCCGTCTTCCGGGCGGCCGAGCTTGAGCTTCTCGGCCCGTTCCTTGAGCGCGACGACGAATTTCTCGAACAGCGGCCGCTCGACATAGACGCGCTCGGTGCCCAGACAGACCTGACCGCAATTGGCAAAGCACGAACGCATGGTGCCTTCGAGCGCGGCCTCGAAATCGCAATCGGCAAAGATCACCGCGGGGTTCTTGCCGCCCATCTCCAGCGACACCGGTCGCGCGCCGTCGGCGGCAGCTTTCATGATGGCGGCGCCGGTGCGGGTTTCGCCGGTGAAGGTGATGGCGTTGATCCGTGGATGACGGGTGAGGAACTCGCCGGCCGAGCCGGGTCCGAAGCCGTGAACCACATTGTAGACCCCGATGGGAATGCCGACCGCGTTCATCACCTCGCCGAGCAGGGCCGCGGTCTGCGGGCTTTCCTCGGAAGGCTTGACCACCACGGTGTTGCCGCAGGCGAGCGCGGGCGCCACCTTCCAGGTCATCAGCAGAAGCGGCAGATTCCACGGACAGATGACGCCGACCACGCCGATCGGGCGGCGCATGGCGTAATTGATGGCACCATTGCCGTCGGGCGTCGCCATTTCGAAGAACTCGGTCGAGACATTCTTCACGGTGTCGGCGAACACCTTGAAATTGGCCGCGCCGCGCGGGATGTCGAGATGGCGCGCGAGCGACATCGGCTTGCCGGTATCGGCCACTTCCGCCTGCAGGAAATCGTCAAAGCGATTGTTGATCTCGTTGGCGACCGCATAGAGCAGTTCGCCGCGCTCCGCCGGCGTGATCTTGCCCCAGGGGCCGTCCAGCGCCGCGCGGGCTGCTGCGACCGCGGCATCGACTTCCGCCTGGCCCGCCTCGGCCACGCGCGCGATCAGCGCGCCGTCGACCGGCGAGCGTTTGTCGAAGGTTTTGGCGGAGGCGACATAGGCGCCGGCGATGAAATTGCGGACATCCTTGATCGCGGAAGGTGAAGCCGGCCGCTCTGGTTTGCGCGCAACGTCGAGCATGGCTTGTCTCCCGGCCGCCCTGGCAGCTTTTCCCGTATGGTAAAGTGGTTTCCGCCGTAACTTTCTGCTTTGATCCAGATCAAGGGTGGGCCCCCCGAGTCGTCGTGGTGGGGGCTGAAGTGGGGCGTGGACTGGCGACCCCCGCTTGTATCAAATGTCGGTACGGATTTTGTCAGTTGGGGCAATGCCTTATCCTGTGGATAGGTAAATCGGAAAGGCGGCCGAAAAGGATGTTCCCTGGTCGCGGAAATCGTGTAAATCTCACGGCGGGCGTCATTGGTGGGGGAATTAAGTGGTGCGACGTTTGCTCACAGCGGTCGCTGGCGTGGCGACCCTTATTTGCGGACTTGGTCTATGCCTGACGCCGAGTTCCGCGCAGTCCCTGGCCTACAACCTCAATCCGCCGCAAGATTTTTTTGAAGCCCGTTTTGGTGCCTTCGCGCACGGCGTTGGAAGCCTGGAACAAGGGTCCGTTGACATCAATGCGGAACTGATATTTCCGCAGTTGTGGGATTTGCATAACCGCTACAACTGGCTGCATTTGGATGACAGCTGGAGCTGGCTGATCCCTCGGCCGCATGTCGGAGGCATGTTCAATACCGACGGCAGGACGAGCTATGTCTATGGCGGAGCGCTGTGGACGTACAACGTCACGCGCAAGATATTCCTGGAAGGCTTTTTGGGCGGCGCCGTCCACAACGGCGTCCTTGCGGGCGACGCGACCCACAATTCGTTAGGATGCCGGGTGCTCTTTCACGTTGGTGGCTCCGCGGGTTACCGCATCATGCCGCGCTGGAGCGTGTTGTTCACATTCGATCACATATCGAATGGCAACGCTGTCTTGAACGCCTGCAGTAGCAATGTGGGCTTGAACGAATACGGCGTGCGGTTGGGCTACGCGTTTTAGGGTAGCGTTCAGAACAGCGGTGGGATCAGGTCTTCGACCGTTACCCGCACGCGTTTCTTCAATCGGACCGCGATGCGGCTGCGGTGACAGGCTTTCGGGTCGCGGCAATAGCAGAGCAGGGCGACGCGCTTGCCGGATTTGACCAGTCCGACGAGCTCGTCGAGCGCCTGCTGCGGCTCGGGCTTTTCGATGTGCTTGTCATAGATTCGCCAGAGCGTGTCGGTGTCGCCGGCGCGGGCGGCTTGCCGGCCCTCGGCCGGGGTGCCGAGCTTTTGCAGGTGGATGTAGCCGATGCCGGCCTCATCGAGCGTGGCCGCGAGCTGACGCTTGGAAAAGCCGGGGCGGCGCGAGGCGGCCACCGCGCGGGTGTCGACCAGGAGATCGACTTTGGCGCGCTTGAGTTCGCCCATCACCGCAGCCGGCGCGGCCTTCTCGTAGCCGATGGTAAAGATGGGCGGATTGCTCATGGTCGTCCGTCCTTTAACGCTTGCCCGAAATATAGGCGCTGATCGCACGCTGTCACGCGCCTGTCACGCAAAGCGGTTACCCACAAGACGAGCGGCGACACCTGCCCGTTTCGCCGCAACGGCCACTGCGATCAAGGCGACGGCGGATGTAACCGCGCCTTTTCGTAAGTGGTCGTTTCCGTTTTTCGGGCCGCTCAGGCGGGCGCAAGCGGCGCGGCCAGCGTTGCGAACGGGCAGGCGCTCTCATAGGCGCGGGCGGCGCGCAGCACCATCTCATCGCAACGCGGCGGACCGACGATCTGCAACGCGACCGGCAGGCCGTCCGACGCAAACCCGCACGGCACCGACGCCGCCGGCTGCTGCGTCAGGTTGAACGGATAGGTGTAGGGCGACCAGTTGATCCAGTCGTCGCCGAAACGTCCGTCGGCCGGTGCCACCCGTCCGGCCTCGATCGCCGTGACCGGCATTTGCGGTGTCAGCAAGAGGTCGTAGCGTTCGTGAAAGCGCAGCATGGTCTGCGCCAGTTCGGTGCGCTGCGTATGGGCCGCGAGATACGCGGTAAGCGACGTGCGGCGGCCTTCATCGGCCATGCGGCGCAGGCCCTCATCCATCTTCTCGCGCTCGGCCGGCGGCACCGCGTCGACGAGGGTCGCGGCGACCGCGTACCAGATGTTCTTCAGGATATCGATCGGCTCGGCAAAGCCGGGATCGATCTCTTCGACATGGGCGCCGAGATCGGCAAAGACCTGTGCCGCCTTGCGCGCGGCGGCTTCGACCTCGGGGTAGAGCTTCTTGACGTAGCCGAGGCGCGGGCTCCAGGCGATGCGCAAATTGCGCACGCCATCCTCGAGACCGATGCGGAAGTCCGGCGCCGGCGTGTTCCAGGCGGTGGTGTCGCGCGCGTCCGGCTGGCCGATGACGCTCAGCATCAGCGCGGCGTCGGAAACGGTGCGGGTGAGGGGACCCTGATGCGCGACCACCGTGAAGGCCGAGGCCGGATAGGCCGGAACACGGCCGTAGCTCGGCTTGATGCCGAAGGTGCCGCAGAAGGCCGATGGGATACGGATAGAGCCGGCGCCGTCGGTGCCGAGATGCATGACGCCGAGATTGAGCAGCGCTGCCGCCGCCGCGCCACCGGAGGAGCCGCCGGTGGTGCGCTGCAGGTTCCAAGGGTTTCGGGTGATGCCGGTCAAGGGCGAGTGGCAGACGCCGATCCAACCGTATTCCGGCGTGGTGGTCTTGCCGAGGATGACGGCGCCCTGCTCATGGAAGCGTGCGACCGCAGGCGCGTCTTGTCGCGCCGGCGTGGCGTCGGTGACGAGCGAGCCCTTGCGCGTCGGTAGCCCCTTGATGTCGACGATGTCCTTGATGGTGACGGGAACGCCATCGACCAGGCCTTTCGGCTCGCCCTTGGTCCAGCGGGCTTCCGAAGCGCGGGCGGCTTCGAGCGCGCGTTCGGCGTCGACCAGCACGAAAGCGTTGATCGAGGACTCGAAGCGCGCGATGCGGTCGAGCGCGTCCTGCGTAACCTCAACCGGCGACAATTCGCGCCGGCGGTAGAGCCGGAGCAGTTCGCCGGCGTTGAGCTCAGAGATGTCGGTCACGGGGCCACCGGAGTTGGAAGAGCACTAAGCGCGGGAGTGGGATCGGCCTGGCCGGCGAACCCGCTCAATTCGATAGAATATATTAACCATCAGCGGACTATCGTTTCCATTCCTATGACGGCCACGAATGGATGGGGGCGACGCCGGATGTAAGCGCGCCTTGTTCTTCGTGGTCGTTTTTCATTGCGGGCGGTTCGCCGCCGGCAGCCGTTCGATCAGCGCCATGGCCGCCGCCGGCGCCCGCACCTTGGCCTCGTGGATGAAATAAACGAAGACGTCGCGCGGCGTCTTCTTCGCCCTGGTCTTGTCGATGCGTGGCAGGCCGGTCGGCTCGCCGCCTTGCGCCCAGGTCTTGGCGCGCACGGCCCATTGGTCGAGCGTCTTGGGCGGATAGCCGGTCTTGAGCTTCTCCTCGCCCTTCTGCAGTCGGGCGTAGACGAAATCGCCGGTGACGTCGGCGATCGCCGGATAGCTGGCGTGCTCGGCGAAGACCACCGGATGCCCAAACCCGCGCAGCAGCGCGACGAAGGCCGGCGACTTGAAGCTGTCGTGGCGGACTTCGATGACGTGGCGCAGGGCGCGGCCGTCAAAGGTCTTCGGCAGGTGTTCGAGGAAAGCGCCGAAATCGGCCTCGTCGAATTTCTTGGTGGGCGCGAACTGCCAGAGCAGGGGGCCGAGATGGCCCTTCAGTTCGGTGATGCCGGATTCGAGGAAGCGCTTGATGGAGTCGCCGGCCTCGCCGAGCACGCGGCGGTTCACGGCGTAGCGCGGGCCTTTCAGCGCGAACACGAAGCCCTCGGGCACGCGGCTTGCCCAGTCGCGAAACGTCTTCGGCGTTTGCGTGCGGTAGAAGGTGCCGTTGACTTCGATCGAGGTCAGATGCTGGGCGGCGTATTCCAGTTCACGCGCGTGTGGCAGGCCTTTCGGATAGAACACCCCGCGCCAGGGCTCATAGGTCCAGCCGCCGATGCCGCAGTAGATGGTTCCGGATTTCATGTGGGGAGCCTACCCGCGCGGTTTCATCATGCGACCCGAATTCTGCCACAGGCCGAGCGATGCGGGGATAAGTTTGCGCCATAAAAGCGAAAGGCCCGGGGGAAGCCCCGGGCCTTTGCGTTTTTCGTTGTGGCGATCCAGGGTCTGCAGCGCACCACTTCGTGCTGCGCTGCGCCCGGGACAGGGATCAGAAGTCCATGCCGCCCATGCCGCCGCCGGGCATCGCCGGGGCCGCCGCCGCCTTCTTCGGCAGTTCGGCGACCATGGCCTCGGTGGTGATCAGCAGGCCGGCAACCGAGCCGGCGTTCTGGATCGCCGCCCGCACGACCTTGGTCGGGTCGATGATGCCCTTGGTGAGCATGTTGCCATACTCGCCGCTCTGGGCGTCGTAGCCGAAGCTGTACTGATCCTTCTCGAGGATCTTGCCGACCACGATCGAGCCGTCAGCGCCGGCATTGGTCGCAATCTGGCGAGCCGGGGCCTGGATCGCCTTGCGGACGATGTCGACGCCGTGCTTCTGGTCCTCGTTCTGCGTCTTGATGCGGGCGAGTACCGCGACCGAACGCAGCAGGGCGACGCCGCCGCCCGGCAGGATGCCTTCCTCGACCGCGGCGCGGGTGGCATGCATCGCGTCATCGACGCGATCCTTGCGCTCCTTCACCTCGATCTCGGTGGCGCCGCCGACGCGGATCACCGCAACACCGCCGGCGAGCTTGGCCAGACGCTCCTGCAGCTTCTCCTTGTCGTAGTCCGAGGTGGTCTCCTCGATCTGCGCCTTGATCTGCGCCACGCGCGCTTCGATGTCGGCCTTCTTGCCGGCGCCGTTGACGATCGTGGTGTTTTCCTTGTCGATCATCACCTTCTTGGCGCGGCCAAGCATGTTGATGGTGACGTTCTCGAGCTTGATGCCGAGATCTTCACTGATGGCCTGGCCGCCGGTCAGGATCGCGATGTCCTGCAGCATGGCCTTGCGGCGATCGCCGAAGCCCGGTGCCTTTACGGCCGCGACCTTGAGGCCGCCGCGCAGCTTGTTGACGACGAGGGTGGCGAGCGCTTCGCCTTCCACGTCTTCGGCCACGAGCAGCAGCGGCTTCGAGGTCTGCACCACCGCTTCGAGCAGCGGCAGCAGTTCCTGCAGGCCCGACAGCTTCTTCTCGTAGATCAGGATGTAGGGGTCTTCGAATTCGACCCGCATCTTGTCGGCGTTGGTGATGAAGTAGGGGGAGATGTAGCCGCGGTCGAACTGCATGCCCTCGACGACGTCGAGCTCGGTCTCCAGGCTCTTGGCCTCTTCGACCGTGATGACGCCCTCGTTGCCGACCTTCTTCATGGCCTCGGCGAGGAACTTGCCGATCTCTTGGTCGCCGTTGGCCGAGATGGTGCCGACCTGGGCGATCTCGTCGTTGGAGGTGACCTTCTTGGAGTTCTTCTTGAGGTCTTCCACGATGGCATCGACGGCGAGATCGACGCCGCGCTTCAGGTCCATCGGGTTCATGCCGGCGGCGACCGCCTTGGTGCCTTCCTTGACGATGGCTTGCGCCAGCACGGTGGCGGTGGTGGTGCCGTCACCGGCGAAGTCGGACGACTTCGAGGCGACTTCGCGCACCATCTGCGCGCCCATGTTCTCGAACTTGTCCTCGAGCTCGATTTCCTTGGCGACCGTCACACCGTCCTTGGTGATGCGCGGGGCGCCGAACGACTTGTCGAGCACGACGTTGCGGCCCTTGGGGCCGAGGGTTACCTTCACCGCGTTGGCGAGGATGTCGACACCGCGCAACATGCGGTCGCGGGCGTCGACGGAAAATTTGACGTCCTTGGCAGACATTTGAGTTTGCTCCGTTTCCAATCCCAATCCTGAGGAGCGGCATCGCAGGTAAGTTCACGCAATCTGCGTACACTTGATTGCTTTTGCCGCGTCTCGAAGGATGAGGCCATGAATGGTTTGTTGCCCTCGCCCTTCGAGACGCCCGCCTGCGGCGGGCTCCTCAGGACGAGGATCGTGTTAGGCGGCCTTTTTCTTGGCGGCGGTCACTTCCAACACGCCCATGATGTCGGACTCCTTCATGATCAGGAGATCCTGGCCGTCGATCTTGACTTCGGTGCCCGACCATTTGCCGAACAGCACGGTGTCGCCGACCTTGACGTCGAGCGTGACCAGCTTGCCGGCCTCGTCGCGACCGCCGGGACCGACGGCGACGATCTCGCCCTGGCTCGGTTTTTCCTGTGACGGAGTCGGGAATGATGATGCCTGAGGCGGTTTTTTGCTCGGCATCGAGACGCTTGACGACGACGCGGTCGTGAAGCGGGCGGAACTTCATGGCAGTCCTCCTAAAGATTTGGAAATTCTAGTTTTTTGGTATCTGGCTGGACCCCTTGCCAGCACCTGCTCGCCAATTGGGTGCGGATTCCGGCAGCGGCAAGAGGGCTCGGAAAATTTTTTAGCACTCACCCGGGCAGACTGCCAATAACTTTTGAAACACCAGCGAGATCAATGGTTAACGGAGCGGAGGCCCCGCCGCCGGCTGCCGGCTTGGCCGGACGGGGCCCAAAAAGCAGCCGGGACAGAACTGTTAGCAGGCTTGCAAGGTTGCTGCTATCGCCTTGATTTTAAACAACTTGTTTACCTTTTCGGCTTGCAATGGCAGGTGCCGGAATTGGAAACTTGAAGTCCGACCACGACGGAGGGCTCGAATGGTTTCGCAAGATTTCGTCAGGCAGGTCAACGGGTACGGCCTCACCACGGCGCATATTCTCTACCGACGGCCCGATCACCATTGGCTGCTGCAGTCCTACGTCTGGCAGGCCTACGATTTGTTCCCGGAATTTCCCGAGCTACAGCGCTTCCTCGCCTTCTGGCAGGAGAAGCTGGAAGGGCCGCTGCATTCGGTGCAGGTCGCCCATAGCAAGCTGATCAAGCCGGCGGAGCTGAAGCCGATCAACGGCGAGTTCCGGCTGCATTGAGGGCGGTTCCGTGCTGACGGCGTAGAGCGGGCTGAGCCGTCGGGTCGCGCTCCGGGGGTCGCGCTCCGCGCGCCCGGGGACAAACTTCGCGAAGCCCACGAGGCGCGGGCGCGGCATTTTCCGCCGCCGACGGCGGGTAGCGCGCTCACGCGCGCTCGCTGCCGCGCCCGTCGTCGCGAACGACATTCAACCCATGACAAGACGCTGGCGTGATATGTCCGATTTGGCGGGCGGGGATAAGTTATCTTTCAGAAGATCGCGCTTAGAGAGGCCGGAATTGCCGACAGGCGCCCACTCACAGCACCTTTGTGCCCATCAATAACAATCATGCGACGCATTCAAATCTTTCGCGCGGTATCTGACTTGCATGCCATGGCGCCAGCGGCGCCTGCGCCCTAGTTATGCCGGACATCCCGCCATTCATTCCCTCCGGCCAAATTCAATGACCAGACTTCTTCCTCGCGTTAGCCTCATGCTCGGCAACGTCGTGGTCGGGCTTGCCGTGCTCGGTCCCGCCGGCATGCTGGCGCCGCTGGCGCACGGCCTCAATGTCGGCATTCGCGAAGCCGGGATGCTCGTCACCTATGGCGCGGTGGTGCTTTGCATCGGCTCGCCCTTGATCGCGTGGCTGACCACGCGCTTCGACCGGCGCTGGCTGCTGGTGACCACGCTCGCGCTGGTCGCGGTCTTTCAGGCGGCCTCGGCGCTGGCGCCGAATTACGCGACCGTACTGGCCTTGCGGCTGGCGATGGTGGCGGCCGCCGCGATCTACACGCCGCAGGCGGCGGCGACCGTGGCGCTGATCGTGCCGGAGCGGGAGCGGGCGAGCGCCATCGCCTTCGTCTTCGTCGGCTGGTCGGTGGCGATCGCCGGCGGCCTGCCATTGATCACTTTCGTTGCCGTGCATTTCGACTGGCGCGCGGCTTACGCCATGCTGGGCGTGGTCTCGGCACTCGGCGCGCTGCTGCTCGTCCCCTCGCTGCCGTCGGGCCTGCACGGGCGGCCGCTGTCGCTTGCCAGCTTCGGCGTCATCGCGCGCAATAACCGTATCCTGATCATTCTGCTGATCACGCTCGTTCAGACGTCGGGCCAGTTCGTGGTGTTCATCTATCTCGCGCCGCTGCTGGAGCGTCTGGCCGGAGCGGGTCCCGCCATCGCCGGCGCCTTCTTCGCGGCTTATGGCGTGGTGGGCTTGATCGGCAACCTGATTGCCAGCGCGATCGTCACCAAGGTCGGTCCGCAGCGCACCATGGCGCTGTTCCTGTTCGCGACCTTCATCGGCATGCTGATCTGGGCGGTCGGCGCCGGCTGGCTGGCGGCGATGGGCGTCGGCGTGGTGCTGTGGGCGCTCGGCTTTTCCGCCATCAACTCCATGCAGCAGGCGCGGCTCGCCGCGGCCGTGCCGGACCTCGCCAGCGCCTCGATCGCGCTCAACTCGTCGATGCTCTACGTCGCGCAGGCGGCCGGCTCCGGCATCGGCGGCATGCTCTATGCCGCCGGACATCCCATCGCCATGGGTTATGCCGGCGCGACGCTGGTTGCAGCCGGCGGCGCGTTGTTGGCGGCGAGCTGGCAGCGCGAAACGCCGCTTGCTAGCACTAGCGCGGCCGCACCCGCGCGATCAACGCTTCCACCTGCGGCAGCATGCGCGCGACCAGCATCGCATAACCCTGTGCGTTGAAATGCGCGCCGTCGCGGGCGCGGTATTTGTGGGGCGGCAGGGTGAAGGTCAGCGACAGCGCGCCGTGCGCCGCCGCGAGTTTGTCGTAGCGAAGCCCGCCGAGGCCGAGCACCAGCACCTCGACGCCGCGGGCGCGCAATGAGCGCACCAGTTCGGCGACCCGCGCGTGCACGGTCTTGAGCGAGACGCGGCCGCTGAGATCGTTGATGCCGAATTCGAGGATGCAGATGTCGGTGTCCGGATCGATCGCGCTGTCGAAGCGCTTGAGCGCGTGCTTGGCGGTGTCGCCGCCGATGCCGGCATTCTTCACCACGACGTCATAGCCCTTCTTGCGCAACGCGCGCTGCAACTGCGCCGGATAGGCGTCGCTGCGCGGGATGAGCGAGCCGTAAGTGAGGCTGTCGCCGAAAGCGACGATGTGGATAGGGCGGGCGAGGGAAGGGGTGACTGCGAGAAGGAGACCGAGGGCGGCAAGAATCAGTCGCATAGCCTTCGGTTCCTCCTCGTCTGTCCGGGCAATCCTGCAACCGCCGCGCGCTCTGTGCGTACTGGTTCCCCGCCTGCGCGGGGACGACAGTAATGGGCTAACTTAACACGCCCACGATCGCCCCCGTGAGGCACGTCGCTAGCGTGCCCGAAACGATCGACTTGCCGCCCAGCGAGATGATATCGGCGCGGCGCCCCGGCGCCATCACGGTGAGCCCGGCGATCATGATGCCGAGCGAGCCGAAATTGGCGAAGCCGCACATGGCGTAGATCATGATCAGCCGTGAGCGTTCGGATCGAGCGCGCCGGCCGGCAGTTTGGCAAGCTCGACATAGGCGATCAATTCGTTGAGCACGGTCTTGATGCCCATCAGGCTGCCGGCGGTGACTGCCTCGTGCCACGGCACGCCCATCAGCCAGCACACCGGCGCCATCGCGTAGCCGAGCAGCCGCTGCAGGGTGATCGCGCCGCCGCCGACGTCGGGCAGCAGGCCGAGCATGGCGTTGACGAGATGGACCAGCGCCACCAGTACGATCAGCATGGCGACGATGTTGAGCAGGAGCTCGAGCCCGGCGGCGGTGCCGCGCACGATGGCGTCCATGGTGTTGTCGGCGACACGGCCGATCTCGATCTGGCCGATGTCGGTGCGCGCATCCACCGGCACGGGCACCATCAACTGGCTGACCAACAGCGCCGCCGGCGCGCTGATGATGGAGGCGATCAGGATGTGGCCGGCGACGTCGGGGATGACCTTGCTCAGGATGGTGGCATAGAGCACGTAGACGGTGCCGGCGATGGTGGCCATGCCGCCGGTCATCACCATGAACAGTTCGCCGCGTGCGAGCCCGCCGAGATAGGGCCGGATGAAGAGCGGCGATTCCACCATGCCGAGGAAGATATTGGCGGCGGTGGACAGGCCGACCGCGCCGCCGACGCCCAGCGTGCGCTCGAGCAGCCACGACAAGCCACGCACGATGAGCGGCAGGATGCGCCAGTGAAAGAGCAGCGTGGTGAGCACGCTCATCACCAGCACGATGGGCAGCGCCTGGAAGGCGAGCACGAATTCGTTGGCCGGGCTGGCGGTCGCGTAAGGCGGCGGGCCGCCGCCGATATAGCCGAACACGAAGCTGGTGCCGGCGAGCGAGGCCGCGCTCACCGCATCGACGGCGCGGTTGAGCAGCGCGAAGGCCGACTTGATCTGCGGGATCTCCAACAGCAGCACGGCGGTGACGAAGGCGACCGCCAGCGCGGCGGCGGTGCTTTTCCAGTCGACCGCGCGCCGGTTCTCGCTGATGGCCCAGGCGAAAGCGAGCAGGACGACGACGCCGAGCGCCGATTGCAGGTGCTGCATTGGTCCCCCGAAACAATGCCGGCCTGCACGGGACTTGACCCGCGCGGCGATCCTTCGTTCGATACCTTGAACCTTCAAGCCCGGCAATGACGGAAGAGGCGCCATGGCCCGCATCCGCTTCGATTTCGGCACGTTGACGCTGGACGCCGAACTGCTCGACACGCCGACCGCCAAGGCGATCGCGGCCGTGCTGCCGGTGACGTCCTCGGTGATGACCTGGGGCGAGGAGGTCTATTTCGACGTCCCGGTGGATGTTCAGCGCGAGCCCGACGCGCGCGCGGTAGTGACCGCCGGCGAGATCGCCTATTGGCCGGCGGGCCCGGCGATCGCCATCGGCTTCGGCCGCACGCCGGGTCAGCCAAGGCGACGAGATCAGGCTGGCGAGCCCGGTCAACATCTGGGCCAAGGCGCTCTCCGACGTGAAGGCGCTGAAGGCCGTGCGGGCGGGGAGCACGGTGACGGTGAGCAGGATCGATTGACGTTTATTCCGGCTCCTGTTGTCCCCGGGCGTAGAGCCACCAGAGCAAAGCACCAACAGCCGCGACCGCGGTGAGATAGATCCAGGCATAGCCGCTGCCGTTCCAGACCTGGTCGCCGGTGACGACCAGCAGCGTCGTGATCGGCAGGATGCCGAGCCCGGTGGTCCACAGGAAGGTCCACCAGGAAATCGCGGTGAGGCCGGCGGCATAGTTGATGACGTTGAATGAGATGAGCGGCATCAGCCGGCTCAGCAGCAGCACGCCGATGCCTTGGCGGTGCGCCCAGCGATCCAGGGCTGCGCGGTGGCGCGCGTTCAGCAGCGCATCGACGAAGGGCCGGCCGAACCAGCGCGCCAGGGCAAATGCAAGACAGGCGCCGAGCATGGCGCCGGTCCAGGTGATCACGACACCCCAGAGCGGACCGAACAGCATGCCGTTGGCGAGGGTGATGAACTCGGCCGGGAAGGGGACCAGGCTGTGCGCCACCATCAAGCCGATCGAGGCCGCGGCCGCCCAATTTCCCCAGGAGTGGATTTCCGCCTCTATGCCCGCGCGTGTTGGGGCGATGCCGAGGGCGTGGCTCTGCCAGGCAAGGACGCCGAGCGCGATAGCGAGGATCAGCGCCAGCGCCGCTGCGATGCGCAGAAGGCCGATCCGCCGAGAGGACGTCGGGTCGCTCAACGAGTGCTCCCGGTTGGCGCGAATGACGCGCCGGCGCGGCGCAGCTTATATCAGGTTCGGGCCACTAGTCTGCGTGATGCTGGCGGACCATGGTCAGCGTGAGGTCCCAGGCGTTGCGGATATTGACGATCGCGAGCAGCAGCAAGGCGCCGCCGAGCACGTCGAGGCCGATCTCGATCCGCAAATAGATCAACACGGCCGCGCCTAGCAGCGCGAGATAGGCTACCACCGGCCAGAACCCGTAGGCGAAATAGTCCTGCCAATAGCGGGTCATGTCGGTACGCAACACTTGCATGGTGATGTAGCTCGCCACGCTTAAGCCGAACAACGCCGTGGCGCCAACGATCGCCGCAAAGAATGGCGCGCTGTGATGTGGCACCATGGAGACGGCGGACAAGAAGAAGACGCTGGTGAAATGGATCATCACCGGGCTCATGAAGGTGCGTGTCGCCGCCTGCCGCTCTTGTGTGAGGTAGCCGGTGCCCAAACTGACGGCGACAAACAGCAGCGCCAGCAGCGTCGCGCCGGCGGTGCCGACCAGCAGGTAGAAATCGCGCCATCCTTCCAGCGCTTTCGCGGGCCACATCGGTGGATCAGCCTCTTCCGACGAACGGCATCTTGTTCGCCATCACCGTCATGAACAGGACGTTGGAATCGAGCGGCAGGCTCGCCATGTAGACCACCGCCTTGCCGACCTCCTCCACCGCCATGCGCGGCTCGATCATCTTGCTGCCGTTGGGCTGCAGCACGCCCTCGCCCTGCACCATGCGCTCGGTCAGCGGCGACGCCGCGTTGCCGATGTCGATCTGCCCGCAGCAGATGTCGTATTGCCGGCAGTCGAGCGAAGTCGACTTGGTGAGGCCGGTGACGGCATGCTTGGTCGCGGTATAGGCGACCGTGAACGGGCGGGGCGCGTGCGCCGAGATCGAGCCGTTGTTGATGATGCGGCCGCCGCGCGGGTCCTGCGCCTTCATGATCTTGATGGCTTCCTGGGTGCACAGGAACATGCCGGTGAGATTGGTGGCGACCACGTTCTGCCAGGTCTCATAGGGCAAGTCTTCGAGCGGCACAGGCGGTGCGCCGATGCCGGCATTGTTGAACAGCACGTCGAGGCGGCCGAAGCTAGATTTCACCTTGTCGAACAAGGCGACGATCGAGTCGCGCTTGGAGACATCGGTCGGCACCACCAGCGCCTGCGCACCGGTGGCGTTGATCTCGGCCGCGGTCTCTTCCAGCGGCCCGGGCCGGCGGCCGGCGAGCACCAGATTGTAGCCCGCCTTGGCAAGCTCATTCGCCACCGCCTTGCCCACGCCCGTCCCGGCTCCGGTCACCAGCGCAATCTTGGTCGTCATCGGCTCATTCCTCCGCCCACGTTTGATTGGAAAGGGAAATAGCATAAAGCGGGTGCAGGGGCAGCCCGTGCGGGCACGAATGATCGCGGCGGGACTTGCCGGCGGGATCAGCGGTCGGTCGGTCAGCAAGGAGTCGCAGCATGACGGCATTGCAGGGAAAGACGGCGCTGGTGACGGGCTCGACCGACGGCGTAGGCCGCGTGGTCGCCGAGCGGCTCGCCGGCGCCGGTGCGCGTGTTCTCGTGCATGGGCGCGACCGCGCGCGCGGCGAGCGTGTGGTCGCCGACATCGAGGCTGGTGGCGGTACGGCGGAGTTCCTGGCAGCTGACCTGTCGTCGCTTGCCGAGGTGCGGCGTCTCGCGGAAGCGGTCGCGCGCGCGACCGACCGCCTCGACATCCTGATCAACAATGCCGGAGTGGGCACGGGCGGCGGTGGCGGCCGCCGGCAAACGAGCACCGATGGGTATGAGTTGCGCTTTGCGGTGAACTATCTGGCCGGCTTTCTGCTCACCCATCTGCTGCTGCCGATGATCAAGGACAGCGTGCCGGCGCGTATCGTCAACGTGTCGTCGCTCGGGCAGCAGGCGATCGACTTCGACGACGTCATGCTGACGCACGGCTATAGCGGCAGCCGCGCCTACTGCCAGAGCAAGCTCGCCCAGATCATGTTCACCATCGACCTTGCCCAGGAGCTTGAAGGGACAGGCGTCACCGTCAACGCCCTGCACCCGGCCACCTACATGGACACCGGCATGGTGCGGGCGGCCGGCGTCACGCCGATCAGCAGTGTCGCGGAGGGCGCCGAGGCTATCCTCAATCTCGCGCTGTCGGAGAAGCTGGCCGGGCTGAGCGGCGCCTATTTCAACGGGCTGCGCGAAGCCAAAGCGCTGGCGCAGGCCTATGACGCTGACGCGCGCCGCTGTCTCAGGGCGATGAGCCTGGAATTGACCGGGCTGTCGTCCCATGCATCGGCGCAATAACGCTTCGCCATGCAGCGCGCACGCCATCGTGCGTCAGTTTGCCGGCGCCATATTATGAAGACGCCCGCGCGTCACAGGCCGGACGGAAATCGTCACATCATGCGGGCGGGAAGCTTTGGATTGAGAATTTTGCGGGCGCTCTCGGCGCCGACCACCGGCAGCCCTTTGGGATCGAGGAGCCCGATCTGCACCAGCACGCTGGCCTGATCCCAATAGATGTGCTCGTGCGTGATCTTGCCGTCCTTGAAGCCGACAATGACGGCGAAGGCTACTTCGACCGGTTTTCCGGTGGGCGCAACGTTGGGCAACATCCAATCGATTGGCACCGTGTGCGTGAAGCTGATAACGAGCTCATCGACAATCTGATCGTCGCCGACGGTGCTCGAGACATTCGTCATCTTGACGTCGGGCGGAAAGAACTTACCGACCAGATGGTTCTTGTAAAAGTCTCGCACACCCTCGCGGCCGACGCCGCCGATCATGGTCGGCACGTTATGGAGATGGGGATCGGCCGTCATGGTGGCCATGGTCGTTTCCAGATCGCCGGCGAGCTCCGCGCCCACGTGCTTCTGGAATGTGTCGATCATCGCTTGCTTTAACATCGGGTCTTGTCCTTGGGCTGAGGCATGACGCGATCGGGCGGTGGTGGCCTGAACTCACGGTGCCATTGTTTCGTTGAGGCCGCGCTTGGCGGCGTCGATCGCGCATTCTTGCCGGATCGGGAATGGGCTTTGATCCAAACCGAAGCTGCGTTTGAAAATGCAACGAACGCCGAACAACGCCGGAGTGGCCGCGCGGTTCAACGACGGCGGGCTGCGGAAAATGTTACCTCAGGACCGTGGGATCAATGTACCGCCGGGGATGCGGCGAGCGTCCGCGCGCCTCAACTCGCCAGCGCCGTGTCGGCCGGCTTGAAGGCGTCGGGGCTGCGCAAGCGTTCGGTGATCTCGGCCGCTGGTACCGCCTTGCCGAAGCGGAAGCCTTGCATGGAATGCACGCCGGCCGCGCGCAGGAACAGTTGCTGGTCGGCCGTCTCCACGCCTTCCGCCGTCACCTGCATGCCGAGGCCGCGGCCAAGGCTGACCACGGCGTGCACGATAGCGGCGGCATCGGCGGCCTTCTCGATCGAGTGCACGAAGCTGCGGTCGATCTTCAGCTTGTCGAAGGGGAAACGGCGCAGATAGAGCAGGCTGGAATAGCCGGTGCCGAAATCGTCGAGCGCGACCCGCACGCCGAGCGCTTTCAGCCGCAGCATGGCCGTTTCCGCGGTCTCGAGATTGCCAAGCAGCACGCTCTCGGTCAGTTCGAGTTCCAGCCGCGTCGGTTCGAATTCGGCTTCCGCCAGGATGCGTTCGACCACATCGACGAAGTCCAAGCGGCGGAATTGCAGCGGCGAGACGTTGACCGACACGGTGAGGTCGGCCGGCCAGGCCTTGCCGTCGGTGCAGGCGCGGCGCAGCACCCAGGCGCCGAGCTCGATGATCAGCCCGGAGCGCTCGGCGGCGGCGATGAATTCGCTGGGCGGAATTTCCCCGCGCTCCGGATGGGTCCAGCGGCACAGCGCCTCGACCCCGATCACGCGCTCGCCATCTTTGCTGACGATCGGCTGGTAGAACAGCTTGAGGCGGTCGTTCTCGATCGCTTCGCGCAAGTCGGCTTCCAGCAGTTTGCGGTTACACAGATCCGCATCCATCGCCGCATCGTAGATGCAGGCGCGGTTGCGGCCTTCGTTCTTGGCGCGATAGAGCGCAACGTCGGCATAGCGCATGATGTCGGCGGCGCCCGCGCAATTGCGGTCGATGATGGCGATGCCGATCGAGGCGCCGATTATGATGTTCTGGCCGTTGATGGAGTAGGGCGCGCAGATAGCGGTGATCACGCGCTGCGCGACCGCCATCATCTTGGCTACATCATCGCCGATCGAGGAGATCACCGCGAACTCGTCGCCGCCGAGGCGCGCCACCAGGTCATCGCCGCGCAGCGTGCGCGACAGCCGCAGCGTCACGTCGCGGATCAACTCGTCGCCGATCGGATGGCCGAGCGTGTCGTTGACGTCCTTGAAATGGTCGAGGTCGATATAGAACACGGCGGCCGGCGCGCTGCCCAGGCGCACCTCGTCGATCACCGCCTGCAGCCGCTCGCCGAAGAAGATGCGGTTGGGCAGGCCGCACAGCGGATCGTGCATGGCGAGATGGCGAAGGCGGCTCTCACCTACCGCGATGGCAGAGGCGGTGCGCCGCATGTAGCGCAGCACGAAGGCGGCGAGCAGCGCGAAGCCGGCGAGCGCCACCGCGATGAACGGGAAGACGTTGTGCACGATCTCGGCGCCGGGCTGCTTGGGCGACCAGGCGAAGCGCGCGATGGGGTCGCCCTCCGGGTCGGTGAGATCGTAGACGTGATCGGTCGCCGGCACCGGCCCTGTACCGATGCTGCGCAGGTGGCTCAGCCGTAATTGGGCGGCTATGCCCGACAGCATGTCGTGCCCGATGAGTTTCACCGACACCAGGATCGGGGCGTCCGCGCCGGGCGCGCCGCGGGCGGCAACCAGCGGACCGACGGCGGCGGCGGCGATCACCGCCGGCCGATTGAGCACGCGGCGGATAACGGCGCCTTGATGGCGCGCGCCCGGCCCGTCGGCGTCGCTCGGGTTCAGGCGGATCGCGCCGCGCAGCTCGGCCTCGCGCCCGCGCATGTAGTCGAGCACCGGCATCAAGTCGGGCGTGACGCTATGCAGCCAGGCGGGCGTCGCCGCGTGGCCGTCATCGAGGGCATAGATCGGCTGATCGTTCGAATCGAAGATGAAGACGTAGTTGTGGTCGAAGAAGGTCCGCAGCCAGCGGCCGACCCGGTTGTCCGCCCAATCAGGATCGAACTTGTCGCGGATGTTGCTGATCGCCGCCGGCGAGGAGGCGATGCTTTCGAGCGCGCGCAGCACACGCTTGCCCTGCGCGTCGAGCGCCTGGGTGAACAGTTGCTGTTCATGACGGACGGACAGGTCATCGGCCCGCTCGGCCGAAGACAGCACCGCCACCACGATGCAGACGATGGCCACAGCCACGATCACGCCGATCGGCACCACGACGCTCAAGCGTGCGCGGTCCCAACTGGTGATTGGCCGGTCCTCGATGGCGCGCGGGCGACCCGGAGGCAAGGTGCTCACTTCCTTAAAGTGCCAAGTCCCATAAAGCGTGCTTTTGGCTGGACTTTTCAGCGCCGATGCTAGGCAGCAATGCTTGCCATTAGCTTGTCGGGTGATCGCAGGCGGAAGCCCAGCGGCGCGGACGAGGCCAATTCGCGCAACGCTGTTAATCGGAGGTAAAAAAGTACGCGCATTGGAAACGGCAAGCGCAGCCAGCGGCCCGAGACGCCGCGGCAATTCCACATGCCGGGGAAGGGAATACGCGGGTCAGGTGCCGCTATAGGGCGGCCGCGGGATCGCCATGTGGGCGGCGCGCAGCGCAGCCGACCAGCGCTCTCGCAAATCTTGGAAGTAGGGCTCGGTCGGTTCGATGCGATAATCGAGCTCGGCGGTGCAGGCGTCGCGACGCGCCACCAGGATGTCGATGGGCAGCCCGACGCCAAGATTGGACCGCATGGTGGAATCCATGGAGATGAGGCCGATCTTCAGAGCGTCATAGAGATCGGTGTCGAAGCCGATGGCGCGGTCGAGCACCGGCTTGCCGTATTTGTGCTCGCCGATCTGCAGATAGGGCGTGTCGGTGGTGCACTCGATGAAATTGCCGGCCGAGTAGATCATGAACAGGCGCAGGCGGCCGCCCTTGATCTGGCCGCCGAACAGGAACGAAACATCGCTGTCGACGTCGACACTGGCGAGTGCCTGGCCTTCCATGTTTTGCACGGCGCGGATCGCCTTGCCGACACGTTGAGCGGCCTTGAACATGCTGGGCGCGTTCATCAGCGTTTCCAGTTCGCCCGTCTCCGGATTCTCCATGCCTTCGGTCAGCGTCGAGCGCACCGATTGGCTGAGCGACAGGTTGCCGGAGGACGCAAGCGCCATGATGCGCTCGCCCGGTTCGGTAAAGACGTGCAGCTTGCGAAAGGTGGAGACGTTGTCGAGACCCGCATTGGTGCGCGTGTCCGCGATCATCACCAAGCCCTCGCGCACCAGAATTCCACAGCAATAGGTCATGGGAGCGAGCGTTTTCCTGGTGTCCCGGGCGGCGAGATTATCGTGCTGCACGGGCATGGTCGATGGCAATCATAGACGGAGCATCTTACGCGAATCGATTGGCGCGAAATCATACGCTAGCTCTGCGACTGGCGCTGCGCCTGTTCCACGTGCACAGCGACTTTCAGCGTCTCGCCGCTCCCGCCGTAGCGGGTACCGCGCACCGGCGCCGCACCGAGGTAGTCGAGCCCCATGGCGACGCGCACATGGGCATCGGTGGTGCAAATGCCATTGGTCGCATCGAAGCCCACCCAGCCGAGATTCTCGATATAGACCTCCGCCCAGGCGTGGCCGGCGTACTGCTCGGTGATGCCGTCCGCCCGGTAGAAATGGCCGCCGATATAGCGCGCGGGCAGCCCGAGCTGGCGTGCCGCGGCGATGAAAATGTGGGTGATATCCTGGCAGACGCCGCGCCCGAGCTTGAACGCTTCCGCCGCCGTGGTGGCGACGTGGGTCGGGTCGGTGTCGAAGGTCATCTCGCTGTTGAGCGCCTTCAACATCGCGTGCAACAGCGACAGCGTATCCGTGCCATTGCCGGCCTGGATGCTCTGGGCGAATTCGACGATGGCGCTGTCCGGCTCGGTGAGCTCGGTCTCGCGCAAATAGAGACCGGGCGGAAAGCGCTCCAGCGCGCCGGCGACCACCCCGTTGGTCTCCTGGGTATCGACCTCGCCCTCGACCGCGACCGTCAGCTCGGTGAACGGCCCTTCGGCGCTGAACGTATGGGTGATGTTGCCGAACGCGTCCTCGTGTTGGTGCAGCAGGCAGTCCTGCGACAATTCCAGACGCCAGGCGATGACATATTGGCCGTCGTGGTTGCGCGGGGTCATGCGCAAGAGCTGCGTCACGCCGGTCGGCGGCGTGTCGTAGGTGTAGGTGGTGGCGTGGGAGACGCGAATCCGCATGGGGCCTTAAATTGCTGCTCACAGCTTGTAGCATAAACGATAGCCTGAAAACGCGGTGCTCACAGCAGGAACTGTTCGGTGATGGCGCTGCCCAACTTGTTGTTCTCTGTGATGAATTCCCCGATGAACTCGTGCAACCCGCGCTGGAAAATGGCATCCATGCGGCTGTTCTGCAGCCGGGTGCGGATGCCGCGCGCCTGGCGCTGGGCGGCGCCCTGCCGGCCATAGGCGTTGGCGATTTGGTCGAGGTTTCGCACAACGGCCTCGTAGCAGGAGGCGAGCGAGCGCGGCATCTCCTCGCGCAGGATCAGCAGGTCGGCGATCAGCCAGGGCTTGAGGCTCTCGCGATAGACCCAGTGATAGGAGGTGAGCGCGGAAACCGAGCGCAGGATCGCCGCCCACTGGAAATAGTCGAGGGGGCCGCCGACGCGCTCATCCTCGGGCAGCAGCAGGTGGTACTTGACGTCGAGGATGCGGGCCGTGTTGTCGGCGCGTTCGATATAGACGCCGAGGCGGGAGAACCAATAGGCGTCGTTGCGCAGCATGGTGCGGTAGGCGGAGCCGTCGTAGCGCAGCGAGGTTTCCTGCACCCAGCGCAGGAAGCGCGATAGCTCCTCGCGCGAGCTTGGGCCATTGCCGTAGCGTTTGAGCTCGAGCCAGGCGCCGTTGATCGCTTCCCACATTTCGACGGTGAGCGCGGTGCGCACGGCGCGGGCGTTCGAGCGGGCGTGCTCGAAGCAGGAGCGGATTGAGGATGCATTGGAGCCTGAGAAGACCAGGAAGTCGGTGACGTTCTCTTCGTTGGCCTCTTCGTAGACGCGGAAGAAGGCGGTCGCGCAGCCGGCGGTCAGCACCGCCGATTCCCATTCGTTGCTGGTGCCGACATAGGCGAGCGGCAGCGCGGAGAGCCGCTGGGTGGCGTCGAGAATGCGCGCGAGATATTCGGCGCGTTCGACGTAGCGCGACAGCCAGAACAGGTTATCGGCGGTGCGGGAGAGCATGGCTACGCGTGTCCCGGACGCGGTGCAGCGGGGAGCGCAGCGGAACGGTGCACCGCTGATCGGGGACCCCGGTTACTTCCTTGACCGCGGTAAACCGGGATCGCGGGTCTGCAACGCATCACTTCGCTTCGCTTCGTGCTGCGCTGCGCCCGGGAAAAGTCCAAATGCTGCATTCCAATTTTCACTTTAACCGTCCAACACCCAGGTGTCCTTGGTGCCGCCGCCCTGGCTGGAATTGACCACCAGCGAGCCGGCCTTCAGCGCCACTCGCGTCAGCCCGCCAGGCACGATGCGGACGCGGTCGCGGCCGGTGAGCACGAAGGGACGTAGGTCAACGTGTCGCGGCGCCACCCCAGCTTCGACGCAGGTCGGACAGGTAGAGAGCGCCAGCGTCGGCTGGGCGATGAAGTTCTTGGGCGCGGTCTTCAGCTTGGCGCGGAACTGCTCGAGTGCAACCTTGCTGGCGGTCGGCCCGATCAGCATGCCGTAGCCGCCCGAGCCGTGCACTTCCTTCACCACCAGCTCCGACAGGTGCTCGAGCACGTAATCGAGCTGGTCGGGTTCGCGGCAGCGCCAGGTCGGCACGTTCTTGAGGATCGGTTCCTCGCCGAGATAGAATTTCACGATTTGCGGCATGAAGCTGTAGACCGCCTTGTCGTCCGCGATGCCGGTGCCGACCGCGTTGGCGAGCGTCACGTTGCCGGCCTGATAAGCGGAAACCAGTCCGGGTACGCCGAGCACGGTGTCGGGGCGGAAGCTGAGGGGGTCGAGGAAGTCGTCGTCGACGCGGCGATAGATCACGTCGACGCGGCGCGGACCCTGCGTCGTGCGCATATAGACGATCTCGTCCTTGACGAAGAGATCGCGGCCTTCGACCAGTTCGACGCCGAGCTTGTCGGCCAGGAACGAGTGCTCGTAATAGGCCGAGTTGAACACGCCCGGGGTGAGCAGCACCACGGTCGGCTCGCGCGAGGCGGTAACCGGCGCCACCGAGCGCAGCGTGGCCAGCAGTTCGTCCGGATAATTCTCCACCGGCGCGACGCGGTGGCGCGCGAACAACTCCGGGAAAAGCCGCATCATGATTTCGCGGTTCTCCAGCATGTAGGAAACGCCGGAGGGCGTGCGGGCATTGTCCTCGAGCACGTAGAAAGTGTCGGCATCCACTCGCACGATGTCGATGCCCGCGATGTGGATATAGAGGTCATGCGGCACCGACTGGCCGCTCATCTCCGGGCGAAAGGCGGGATTGCGGAACACGAGATCGTCGGGAACGATGCCGGCGCGCAGGATCTCACGCGCGCCGTAGACGTCCTTGATGAAGGCATTGAGCGCGCGCACGCGCTGGGTGAGGCCGATCTCGAGCTGCCGCCATTCGGCGCCGGAAATGATGCGCGGAATGACGTCGAAGGGGATCAGCCGTTCCTGCGCCTCGGCCTCGCCATAGACGGCGAAGGTGATGCCGATGCGGCGGAACAGGAGCTCGGCCTCGCGCCGGCGGTAGTCTAGGACGTCGGGTGGCACCTCGCCGAGCCAATGTGAGAGCTCGCCATAGGGCGAGCGCACATTGCCATTCTGGCCCATCTCGTCGAAGGCAGTGATCATTAGCGAACCCCCGGCAGCACGTGACAAGGCTTGTCCCCAGGTCCCGTAGGACTTCCGGCGTCGGCCTGTCATCCCCGAATTACGCCGTGCAAGCTTCAGGCCAAGGCAGAAGTCATTGAAAAGCAGTTGTTTTTCCATCGTCGGCGACCATGACGGCAGCGCGCTGCCTAATTTTTGGGCGAATCGCGCCGGAAAGGCAAACCGGGCCGATTTCGGGGCCGCTTGAGCGGCCGCGGGGGGCAGGCTAGGTGTTCGAGGCCCACCCGGAAAGTGAATCACGGTCATGAACCAAGCCACGCCAGAGATCGTCACCGCGGCCGTGCTGGTGATTGGGGACGAAATCCTGTCGGGGCGCACCAAGGACAAGAACATCGGCTACATCGCCGACTTCCTCACCGCCATCGGCATCGACCTCAAGGAAGTGCGGGTCGTCTCGGACGACGAAGGCGCGGTCGTCGCGGCGCTCAACGCCCTGCGCCACACATACGATTACGTGTTCACCACCGGCGGCATCGGCCCGACCCACGACGACATCACCGCCGACTGCGTGGCCAAGGCCTTCGGCGTGGCCTTGCCCTATCACCCGGACGCGGTGGCGATCCTGAAGGAGCGCATGGCCAAGAGCGGCGGCGAGCTGAACGAGGCGCGCATGCGCATGGCGCGCATTCCCGCGGGCGCCGCGCTGGTCGCCAACAAGGTGTCGGGCGCGCCCGGCTTCTGGATGGGCAACGTCATCACCATGGCCGGCGTGCCGTCGGTCATGCAGGGCATGCTCGACGAAGTGGCGCCGAAATTGAAGACCGGCGCCAAGCTGATCTCGGAGACCATCCGCGCCGATGCCAAGGAAGGCGATGTCGGCGCCGGGCTCGGCGCCATCGCCAAGGCGCATCCGGGCGCGCTCATCGGCAGCTATCCGTTCTTCGACGAGAAGCTCGGCCCCAATACCAACATCGTGGTGCGCGCGCGCGATCCCGAACTGCTGAAAGAGGTGAAGGCGGCGGTCGAGGCGATGCTGGTGACGGTGCGTGCGCAAGTCGCGACGACGACGCGGTAGCGAGAGAGGCCGACCATGGCGACACAGAGCATCCCGCTGCAGCCGGAGAAGATCTTTCCGGTCTCCTGGGACCAGTTTCACCGCGACGCGCGCGCGCTCGCCTGGCGGCTGCACGCGGCCGGACCGTTCGACGCGGTGGTCTGCATCACCCGCGGCGGGCTGGTGCCGGCGGCGATCGTGGCGCGCGAACTGAACGTGCGTGTCATCGAGACGATTTGCATCGCGAGCTATCACGACTACCAGAACCAGGGCGAACTGAGGGTGATGAAGGGCGTGGCGCCGGAAATCACCTCCATGCGCGGGGAGGGCAAGGGCGTGCTGATCGTCGACGACCTGGTCGACACCGGCAAGACCGCCAGGGTGGTGCGCGAGCTGTTGCCGGCGGCGCATTTCGCCACCGTCTACGCCAAGCCGATGGGGCGGCCGCTGGTCGACACCTTCATCACCGAGGTGTCGCAGGACACCTGGATCTATTTCCCCTGGGATACGGGGCTGGCCTTCCAGCCGCCGATCCGCGAGGGCGGGGATTGAGGGGAAAGGGGCGCACCGCCTCTCCGTCGTCATGCGCGGGCTTGACCCGCGCATCCCGCGTAGGAAGGCAAGTCCTTGCGCACCTTATCGGGTTGGCCGGGCCAAGCCCGGCCATGACAAGGTGGATGGTTCGCGTCAGAGTTTGCACGTCCGAGATTTCAGAAGGATGCGCCCATGACCGCCGCCGTCGCCAAGGCCCAGCCGCAAGACCTGCTCTCGCGCGTGGTGCGCGCCAAGGAAATGCCGTGGCAGGAGACGCGCTTTCCCGGCTGCAAGACCAAGACGCTGCTGTTCGATCCCAAGAGCGGACTGGCGACGCTGCTGTTCAAGATGGAGCCGGGCGCGGAGCTGCCCGATCATGAACACGTCTTGATCGAGCAGACCTATGTGCTGGAAGGCACGCTGGTCGACAAGGAAGGGCCCGACGCCGGCACCGAAGTCACGGCCGGCGAATTCGTCTGGCGCCCGGCGGGCAGCCGGCACTCAGCCTGGTCGCCGACCGGCGGCACCTTCGTCGCGATCTTCCAGATCCCCAACAAGTTCTTCGAGAAGGACGGCCGCGTGATCGATTCAAACGGCCGGGATTGGGAAGCGGCCTGGGGCGCGTTATTAGGCAAGTAAGTGAAGCCGCCGTCCGCGTGGTTCTGCCGCCGCGCGCCGGCGGCAAGTCGAAGCTACGCGGACGTGGCGGAATGGTAGACGCAAGGGACTTAAAATCCCTTGGGAGTAATCCCGTGAGGGTTCGAGTCCCTCCGTCCGCACCAGTTGACAGCAGTATTTCCCGGATAACCCCGACCACACGAATAGTGCCGATTTGGATAGATTTGTGGTATGTTTTATTTATGAAAAAGCCAAGTTCAGGAAGCAAGCGACCGGCAACGAAGGGCGCAGCAAAGGTGGCAGCGTCGAAAGCCGCGCATGGCCAAAAGGCGGGTGCCGTCATTGGTCGCCAGCGGTTCGCAAAGATTAGTGCGGTAGAAGGGATCGTCATGAAAGAGGGAATGATCGCCCGAACGGTTGAATTCGAGCGTCGGGGGACATCGGCCGAAGAGCGCCGCGCAACGATCATTCGCGCGTACCGTAAAGACTGAAGACTGGAATGTACGAGGTCGAGGCGGACACGATCTACTGCTACCCTGGTACGACCGTCCTTAAGAATAAGCTTGGCCTAGAAGACCCAGCCCAGCTCGCCGATTTTGAAGCCGAAATTACAGCACAGCGGGCAAGTGAGCCGCTTCCGGCTGGCCGGTTAGACGACCAGCACTATTGCGCCATTCACTGGCACCTGTTCCAGGATGTCTACGATTGGGCAGGCGAAGTTCGGAAAGTGCGGATCGGAAAAGATGGCAATTGGTTTTGCTTCCCCGAGCACATCCAAAAGCAGATGTCGGGCTTGTTCGCCTGGCTGGCGAAGGAAAAGAACCTGAGGGATATCGACAAGGCAACTTTTTCCAAGAAAGCGGCGCACCTCTTAGCGGAGCTGAATGCCATCCATCCGTTCAGGGAAGGTAATGGGCGTACTCAGCTCTCTTTTCTTGCAGTGCTCGCGGATCAGGCTGGACACCCTCTCGATATGGATAAAATGAAGCCAGATGCGATGTTGAAAGCAACCATCGCCGGCTTTGAAGCCGATGAGGGCCCACTGGTCGATGTCTTCTCGAATTTGATAAAATAGAGGTATTGCCGACGAGTTGCGAGCATGATGATTACGATAAGCGGTAGCCACCAAGAAGATTAATGAGGCTCACTTTACCGCTCCTTTTCCCCTCAATCCCGCAATCTGCTCCGCCGACAGTCCCAACATTTCTCCCAACGCCGCATCCGTATGCTCGCCCACGCGGGGCGCGGGCCGCGAAATGGTGCCCTCCATGCCCGACATCTTGATCGGGTTGCCGGGCAGCCGCACTTGGCCGACCTCCGGGTGATCGTATGCGACGATCATCTCGCGTTGCGGTATCCACAAGATCACGGTCGGCGCATGGCGCGACGACAAGCGCGGCCCCATGCAGGTGGTCTCGAAGCCGCTCAGCCACCGTCCGACGGTTCACTACCAAGCGCCGCCGGCGGAACGCCTTCAATCGGAAATGTCGGCATTCCTTAAATGGTTCGAGACAGACGACAAGACCGACCGGATCATCAGGGCGGCGCTGGCACATCTGCGGTTCGTCACCGTCCATCCGTTCGATGACGGCAATGGCCGCATTGCGCGCGCGATTGCCGACATGGCGCTTGCCCGCGCTGAAAAGAGCAAGCAGCGCTACTACAGCATGTCCGCGCAAATCCGCCTTGAGCGGGATGCGTATTACGACATTCTTGAAAAGACGCAGAAAGGTGACCTCGATATCACCGCCTGGCTGGCGTGGTTTATCGGGTGCCTGGACCGCGCCATCGAAGGGGCGGAACGAACGCTCGGGGACGTTCTGCAAAGGCGGAATTCTGGAAGGTGCACGCACAAACGACGATCAACGACCGCCAGCGCGACATGATCAACCGCCTGCTTGGCGGATTCGAAGGAAAGCTCACGTCGACGAAATGGGCGGAAATCGAGAAGTGCTCACAGGATACGGCCCTGCGCGATATCAACGAAATGATCGACGCGAGCATTCTCAAAAAGGATGAAGGCGGCGGGCGAAGCACAAGCTATTCATTCCTTACCTGATCGGACGACTTCACCGTCCCCTTCTTCCTCAACGCCGCAACCTGCTCCCCGGACAATCCCAGCAATTCCCCCAACACCGCATCCGTATGCCCGCCCACGCGCGGGGCGGGCGTGGGAGGTGAGTGCCTTCGATGCAGCGACATCTTGATCGGATTGCCGGGCAGCCGCACCTGTGCCGACGTTCGGGTGATCGTACTCGCCGATTATCGCGCGCGCCGGCTGCAGGCCATTCGACCTTTAGAGCCTGATCCATTCAGCTTAAATCCGCAAACCCCGCTCGTCCCCGCGCGAGCGGGGACCACTGGAGTCCCGCTTGCGCGGGAATGAACGGAGAATGCTTCAAGCTCGGTAGATCAAACTTTTAGCCGAGCCGGTCGATGAAATCCCTCAGCCCCGCCACAACAATCCCCGTCTCCGTCGCCGTCGGAAAATGTCCGCTTTGCGGGCACAGCACCAGCTTCGGTCGTGATGCGAACGCGGCGAGGAAGGGCTGCTTCCGCCGCCGCCGGAAAGCGCCGGCTTGCGCCGCCGCGGAACACCAGCACCGGGCATTGCACGGCCTTCGCCTTGGCGAAGAGATCGTGGTCGCTCGCGGGCGAAGCGGTGAAAGCGCGCAGGCGGCGCAGACGGGCGGGCGTAAACGGAAAGCGCCACGGCCCGTCGTCGCCGTCGCGCATCATGATGTCGGCGAGATAACGGCGCAGCGCGGCGTCGGGCCAGGCGCCTTCCTCGGTGTCGCGGAAATACTGCTCGGCCTCGGCAAGCGTGGCGAAGCTCTCGGCGGCCGGCGTCGAGCGCGCCGGCGTTGCCGGCGGCGGCCCGATGCGCACCACCGGATCGACCAGCACGACACCGGCAACATGGCCGGCGTCGCGTTGTGCTGCCTCGAGCGCGATGGTGCAGGCGAACGAATGACCCATGATGACGTAGCGTCCAGGCAATTGCTCGCGCGCCAGCGCCACCGCGTCGGCGGCAAAGGCGGCGCAGGAGTCATCGCCCGGGTCTTCGCTGCGGCCGAAGCCGCGCTGGTCCGGGCAGAGCATGCGGGTGCTGCCGGTCGCTTCCGCCAGCGCGTTCCACATGCCGCTCTGGGTGAGCGAGCCGTGCAGCGCCAGCACCGGCAGGCCGTGCGCGCCGGCCGGCCGCCAGTCGCGGGTGAACTGCTTGAAGCTGTTGATGGCCTGATAGCCGCTGTGCCAGCGATTGGTGTCCATGGCGCTTACCTGCAAGACCTTATTTGACCGCGCCTTGCGCGCGCAAGGCGGCGATCTGCTCGGCCGACAACGCCAGCAATTCGCCGAGCACCGCGTCGGTGTGCTCGCCGACGCGCGGGGCAGGCGTGGAGATGGTGCCCGCCATGCCCGACATCTTGATCGGGTTGCCGGGCAGCCGCACCTTGCCGACCTCCGGGTGATCGTATTCGACGATCATCTCGCGCGGGACCACAGGCGGCTCGGCGAAGGCGGCGTCGAGATTGTTGACCGGCGCGGCCGGCACTTGCGCCGCGCGCAGACGCGCCATCCAGTCGGCGACCGAACGCGTGCGGAAGATCGCTTCGAGCTGCGGCACCAGCGTGGCGCGGTTCTCGACCCGCGCCGGGTTGGTGGCATAGCGCGGGTCGTCGGCGAGGGCAGGGGCGTCGAGCGCGTCGCACAGCTTGCGCCAGAAGCCTTCCTGCCGCGTGGCGACGACGAGATAGCCGTCCTTCGCTTCGAAGGCCTGCCAGGGCACGGAATATTCATGCGCCGAGCCGGGCGGCTTGGGCAGCTCGCCCTTGGTGAGCCAGACGGTGCCGATATAGCTCAACAAATTGAGCATGGCGTCGAACATCGACAATTCGACCTTGCGGCCCTTGCCGGTGCGCTCGCGATCGAACAGCGCGGCGAGGATGCCCTGGGCCGAGAAGAAACCGCCGCTCAGGTCGGCGAGCGGTATGCCGACGCGCGCCGGCGGCCGCCCGGGCTCGCCGGTGATCGCCATGTGGCCGCTGATCGCCTGGATGACGAGATCGAGCGCGGGATAGTCCTTGTATTCGCCCTCGGAGCCGAAGCCGGTGACCGAGCAGTGGACGAGCCGCGGGTTGATGCGGCTGAGCGTGTCGTAATCGACCTTCAGCCGCTCGAGCACGCCGGGGCGGAAATTGTCGATGACGACGTCCGACACCTTCACCAGATCGTAGAAGACCTGGCGGCCGGCGTCGGACTTCAAGTCGAGGACGATGCTCTTCTTGTTGCGGTTGAAGGTGAGGAAGAGGGCGCTGATCCCTTTATACGGCGCGACCGACGGGATGCGGCCGAGATCGCCCTGCGGCGATTCGATCTTGATCACCTCGGCGCCGAGGTCGGACAGCAACTGGCCGCCATAGGTGCCGGCGATGATCTGGCCGAGCTCCAGGATGCGGACGCCGTTCAGGGGGAAGGACATGGGCTAATGCTGTTCGTTTTGGTTATCGATCGGGCGTGCCGCAAACTCTATTCACCTCTCCCATAGGGAGAGGTCGACGCGCGAAGCGCGTCGGGTGAGGGGTTCGCAGCCCTCGCGAGTCACGCTGCCCCCTCACCCCAACCCTCTCCCCCCAGGGGAGAGGGCGCGCGCTGTGCATGTGGCAAGTCGCTGCCAATTCATTTATCCATGATCACAAGCCCCAGGCCGCGCGCGATGATGTTGCGCTGGATTTCCGAGGTCCCGGCGCCGATGACGGCGAGACGCGAGTCGCGGAAGAAGCGCTGCATCGGATATTCCATGCAATAGCCATAGCCGCCGAGGATCTGCAGGCCGAGATCGGACACCGCCTTGTAGGCTTCGCTGCTGTAGAGCTTGAGCACGGCGGCGTCGCTGCGCGTCGCCTGGCCTTGCGCCACCGTCCAGGCGAAGCGGTAAGCGAGCAGGCGCGAGACGTCGAGCATCACCTTCATGTCGGCGAGCTTGTGCGAGATCGCCTGGAAGCTGCCGATGGTCTTGCCGAACTGCTTGCGCTCCTTGGCGTAGCGAAGCGCATAGTCGAAGGCGGCGAGCGCGGCACCGGTGCGGGCAGCGGAAAGGCACAGGCGCTCGTACCAGAGATAGGCATCGACCGCCTCCCAGCCGCGGTCGACCTCGCCGAGCACGGCGGAAGCCGGCACGCGCACGTCGGAATAGAACACTTGCGTGGTGCCGATGGCGCGGTGGCCGAGGGTGTCGATCTTCTTGACCTCGATGCCGGGCGTCTTGGTGTCGATCAGGAAGGTGGTGATGCCCTGCTGCTTCTTCTCGCCGGTCGAAGTGCGCGCCACCAGCAGGCAATAGTCGCTGATGTCCATGCCGGAGGTGAACACCTTCTGCCCGTTGATGACGAAACCGTTGCCGTCGCGCACGGCACGGGTCGTCAGCGCCGCGGCGTCGGAGCCGGAATGCGGCTCGGTCAGCCCGAAGCAGAACGAAATCTCGCCGCGCAGGATACGCGGCAGCAATTCGCGCTTCTGCTCTTCCGTGCCGTCGCGTAGGACGGCGTAGGCGCCATAGGTCAGCGTGCGGAAGAACCACATGGCGAGCTCTTCGTAATGGCGGCCGATCTCTTCCAGCGCGATGGCGAGGTCGATGGCCGAGCCGCCGGTGCCGCCGTATTCGGGCGGCAGGATGAGCCCGAACCAGCCATGCTCGGCGAGCGCCTTGAAGGCCTCGCGTGGCGGCGTCATCGCGTCGTCGCAGCGCTTGGCGTAGTCGGGCGGGCACACCTCGTCGAGCAGGTCGGAGATGTGGCGGCGCAGGTCGTCCTGCTCCGGGGTGAAGGCAAAGTCCATCGCTCATGCCCCCTGGTCGAGCTTGGCGAATTCGAGCACGCGCTTGGCGCGCTCGAACATGGCGTAGTCGATGAGCTTGCCGTCGACGGTGATGGCGGCGGTGCCGGCCTTTTCCACCGCTTCGAATTCCGTCACCACTTTTCCGGTAATACGCGATCTCACTTTCCGGCACCGCATAGGCGGCGCGGATGGCGGCGATCTGCTTGGGGTGGATGGCGGTGCGGCCGACATAGCCAAGGCGGGCGGAGAGACGGCTGTCGGCGGCAAGCCCCGCTTCGTCATTGAGGTCGCTGAACACGCCGTCGAGCGGCGTCGCGCTGGCGGCGCGGGTGTCGAGCAGCACCTTGGCGCGGGCGTAGAGCAGTTCGGTGCCATCGATCGACCAGGCGCAGCCGAGATCAGTCTGCAGGTCGCCATCGCGCGCGCTGCCGAAGCAGGTGGCGCTGACGCGCGGCGAAGCCTTGATCAGGTCGAAGCAGGAGTGGACGCCGAGCGCGCTCTCGATCATCAGGATGAGCGCGACGGAGCCTGCCGGCATGGCATGGGCGCTTTCGTGGCGCGCGATCGCGTCGGCGGTGCGGCGGACGTCTTCGACCGTCTCGGCCTTGGGCAGGATCACCGCGGCGAGGCCGGGGCGCACCACCGCTTCGAGATCGCTGGCGAGGAACTCGGTGGCCGCGCCGTTCACCCGCACCGTCAGCGCCGGCCGCGGATGAGCGGCGGCGCCGTCGATCACGCCGGCGACCGATGCGCGCGCTTCCGCCTTGCCGCTGAGTGGAACCGAATCTTCCAGATCGAGGATGACCGCGTCGGCGCCGCTTTCCAGCGCCTTGCTCATCACACGTTCCTTGCTGCCCGGCGCAAACAACGCCACCCGCATCGCGTGCAAAATTGTCGCCTCCCCGCATTTTTCTTATCGCTTTCGGGGAGTTAAGCCGATATCGCCGCAGTCGACAATCGGCGCTGCTTGAAAGAAGGGCAGGCAATAAAAAGGAGGCCGGATTATTGGTCCGGCCTCCAGTCGAGGCTTGGAGAGAGCCTTTGCTCGCCCCCATTCCGGGATCGCCGCGGGTTTGATCCGCGGCGACAAACTCTTGTTTTTCTTCGGCGCCTACTTCGCCGCCATCTTGATGCCGAGATTGGCCTTCCAGTAGGCCTTGATCGCAGACACCGTGCTGGGTGGCAGCGGCCCGAAGGCGATGTCGCGCGCCATCTTCTGGCCCTTCTCAAAGCCCCACAGGAAGAACTTGGTGACTTCCTCATTGGTCGTCTTGGGCGCGGTCTTGCGCAGGATCTGCCAAGTGCAGCCGGAGATCGGCCAGGTCGGGGCGCCGGGCTGATCGGTCAGGATGACGTAGAAGTCCTTCGCCTTGGTGAAGTCGACGTGCCCGGCGGCGGCCTGAAAGCCCTTAAGGCTCGGACTCACCGTCTTGCCGGCCTTGTTGATCATGCGGGCATAGTTCAGCTTGTTTTGCAGGATGTAGGCGTACTCGACATAGCCGATCGAGCCATTTGCCTTCTGCACGTAGGCCGAGACGCCTTCGTTGCCCTTGCCGCCGATGCCGGTCGGCCAATCAATCGCGGTATTGGCGCCGAGCTTCTTCTTCCATTCGGGGCTGACCTTGGACAGATAATTGGCGAAGGTGAAGGTCGTGCCCGAACCGTCCGAACGATGCACCACCGTGATCGCCATGTCGGGCAGCTTCAGGCCGGGATTAAGCTTGGCGATAGCCGGATCGTTCCACTTCTTGATCTCGGCCATATAGATCTTGGCCACGACTGGGCCCGACAGAATGAGCTGGCCGGATTTGATGCCCGGCACGTTGTAGACCAAGTCCTCGCCCGCAATGGCGGTGGGGAACTGGATCAGCCCGTGCTTGGCGAGCGTTGCGGGCGTCAGCGGCATATCGCTGGCGCCGAACGCCACCACACCGCCTTCGATCTGCTTGATGCCGCCACCGGAACCGATGGACGCATAGTTCACTTTGTTGCCGGTTTCTTTTTGGTAGGTGGCCGCCCATTTGGCGACCAGCGGATAGACCCACGAGCTGCCGGCGCCATTGATGGTGGCGGCTTGTGCATTCGCGGCTGTCATGGAAAGAGCAGCGGCGGCCACGGCCGCCACGAGGTGAGATCGCATGCGGTACCTCCCGCAAGACGGGTCTTTCGGGAGTCGCCCTCCACCCAAGGCCCGCTGCGGAGGCAAGTAGGCCCGCTATATTTCAGTTCGATGACATAAAAGCTGGCCTACATTACAATGTGTTAAGCTGAGTTGCCCAAAGTGGACGGCACCGATTGCCAGCCCGCGTTTGATCCGGAAATTGCCGCGTTATCGGCGGGCGGGTTCGCGCCATGCGGTCCTCTTGGGTCACGAATTCCGCCATAGTTTGCGGGTTGCGTCTGCGGACTTAAAGAGCTTTGGAGCCTCGCCCCTCATCATGCCTGTCGCTAATGCCCGCTTCGCCACTCCGGCCCTCTCTGTCGCGCTCGCCGCCACGGCGCTGCTATTGGCCGGCTGCGGCTCGCCGCGCGATGTGGTCGGGAGTTCGCTCGCCATGCCCGGCCAATACACGATGTACAAATGTCCGGCGCTCAAGGTGGCGGCGAGTGGGGTCCTCGGGCGTCGAAAGCAATTGCAGGACCTGATGGCGAAGGCGGGTAACGGGCCCGGCGGGCGGCTCGTTAGTGTGACGACCTACGAGCCAGAGGATCTCAAGCTGCGCGGCCAGATGAATGAGCTGCGCCGCGCGGTGGCCGAGAACCACTGCAGCTTCGACCCCGAACACCCAGTGCCAGCGCCGGCAGCCGCGGCCAGCAAGCCCGGCAAGCGCGCCAGCAAGAAGAAGTGACTTTGCCTACAGCCGCACGCGGCGTAGGCGCAGCGCATTGCCGACCACGCTCACCGATGACATCGCCATCGCCGCCGCCGCGATGATCGGCGAGAGCAGCACGCCGAACACCGGGTAGAGGATGCCGGCGGCGATCGGCACGCCCGCCGAATTGTAGACGAAGGCGAGGAAGAGGTTCTGCCGGATGTTGTGCATGACGGCGGACGACAGCGCGCGCGCCTTGACGATGCCCATGAGGTCGCCCTTGAGCAGTGTGATGCCGGCGCTTTCGATGGCGACGTCCGAGCCCGAGCCCATGGCGATGCCGATTTCGGCGGCGGCAAGGGCAGGGGCGTCATTGACGCCGTCGCCTGCCATGGCGACGATGCGGCCTTCCTTGCGCAATTTCTCGATCACCGCGCCCTTCTGATCGGGCAACACCTCGGCTTCGATCTCCTTGATGCCGAGCCGTTTGGCGACGGCTTCCGCGGTGGTGCGGTTGTCGCCGGTGAGCATGACCACGCGAAGCCCAGCGGCGGCCAATGCCTTCAGCGCCTCAGGCGTGGTGGCTTTGACCGGGTCGGCAACGGCGATGACGCCGGCGGGCTTGCCGTTGACGGCGAGCATGACGGCGGTGGCGCCTTCGCGGCGCAGCTTCTCGGCTTCGTCGGCGAGTGGGGCGGTATCGATGCTGAGTTCCTTGAGGAAAGCGGCGGTGCCGAGCGCCAGCCGATTGTCCTCGACCATGCCGATGACGCCCTTGCCTGCGGGGGCGTCGAAGCCGCGCACGGTGCCGAGCTCGATTGAACGTTCCTGCGCAGCGGCAACGATGGCGGCGGCCAGCGGATGTTCGCTGCCGCGCTCGACGCTTGCCGCGAGCCGCAGCACCTGCGTTTCGTCGAAGCCCGCGAGCGGCACCACGGCGGTCACCTTCGGCTTGCCCTCGGTGAGGGTGCCGGTCTTGTCGACCACCAGGGTGTCGATTTTTTCCATGCGCTCGAGCAACTCGGCGTTCTTGATCAACACGCCGGCTTGGGCGCCGCGCCCGACGCCGACCATGATCGACATTGGGGTGGCTAAGCCCAGCGCGCAGGGGCAGGCGATGATCAGGACGCTGACCGCGGCGACAAGACCAAAGGCAAAGCGCGGCTCAGGACCGAACGTCGCCCAGGCGGCGAAGGCGATCAGTGCGGCTGCGATCACCGTCGGCACGAACCAGCCGGCGACCTGATCGGCGAGGCGCTGGATCGGCGCCCGGCTACGCTGCGCGGTCGCCACCATCTGCACGATCTGGGAGAGCAGCGTGTCGCGGCCGACCTTGTCGGCGCGCATGACGAAGCTGCCGGACGTGTTGAGCGTGCCGCCGATGACGCGGGCGTCCTTGTCCTTGCTTACCGGCATGGATTCGCCGGTGACCATGGATTCGTCGACCGCCGAATGGCCTTCCAGCACCACGCCGTCGAGCGGCACCTTGTCGCCGGGGCGCACCCGCAACTTGTCGCCGACCGCGACCGCATCGAGCGCGACTTCCTCGTCGCTGTCGTCGTCTTTGACGCGGCGCGCCGTGGCGGGCGCGAGATTGAGCAGCGCCTTGATGGCGCCCGAAGTCGCCTCGCGCGCGCGCAATTCGAGCACCTGGCCGATCGCCACCAGCACGGTGATCATGCTGGCGGCCTCGAAATAGACCGCGACGCTGCCGCTCGGGCCGCGGAAAGCGGGCGGGAAGATGCCGGGCGCGAAGGTGGCGACCAGGCTGTAGACGTAGGCCACTCCGGTGCCCATGCCGATGAGCGTGAACATGTTGAGATTGCGGGTGACGAGCGACTGGGCGCCGCGCACGAAGAACGGCCAGCCGGCCCACAGCACCACGGGCGTCGCAAAGGCGAACTGGATGTAATTTGAGACGGCCGGCGAGAACCAATGGTCGGCCGCAACGAAATGACCGCCCCATTCGATCGCCATCACCGGGATCGACAGCGCCAAGCCGATCCAGAACCGACGCGTCATGTCGATCAGTTCGGGGTTGGGGCCGGTGTCGGCGGTCGCCAATTCGGGTTCCAGCGCCATGCCGCAGATCGGGCAGGTGCCGGGGCCAACCTGGCGGATCTCCGGATGCATCGGGCAGGTGTAGACGGCGCCCTCGATCACCGGTTCGGGCGCACGCGGCTTGAGATACTTCTCCGGATCGGCGGCGAACTTGGTGCGGCAGCCGTTGCAGCAGAAGTAATAGGTCTGTCCGTCGTGCTCCGCCTTGTGCTGGGCGGTGGCCGGGTCGACGCTCATGCCGCACACCGGATCGGTGGCAGCGCTGGCGTCGTGGTGGCCGTGATCGTGATGATCGTGCTGCTTCGCCAGGTACTTCTCGGGATCGGCGGTGAATTTGGTTTTGCAGCCGGCGGAGCAGAAATAATAGGACTGCCCGTTATGCTCGGCTTTGTGCTTGGCGGTCTTGGGGTCGACCGTCATGCCGCAGACGGGGTCGAGGACAGCGCCCTCGGCTGGGGCATGATGGTGGGCATGGTTATGTTCGGCGGTGGCGCTCATGTCGGCCTCGGCGATGGCTTGTACTCTATACCCGTAGGGGGTATATATCGATCATGAAGCAGGACAGCAAGGCCTCCACGCTCAAACGGCTCGGCCGCATCGAAGGCCAGGTGCGCGGGCTCGCCCGCATGGTCGAGGACGACCGCTATTGCATCGACATCGTGACGCAAATTTCCGCGGTGCGGGCGGCGCTGCGGCGCGTGGAAGAAGAAATCCTGCGCGAGCACGTCGCGCATTGCGTCGAACACGCCATCGCCTCCGGCGACAAGGCCGACCAGCGGCAAAAAGTCGCCGAACTCATGGACGTCATGGGCCGGGTGTCGCGGTAGGAACTGCCGCTCGCTCGTTCCCTCCCCCTGAAAGGGGGAGGGTTAGGGAGGGGGTCTTGTGCGCAATCAGCGCAGATTGAAGTGACCCCCACCCGGTTGCCGTCGCTGTCGCGACGACAACCGACCTCCCCCTTTCAGGGGGAGGCAAGGAGAAAGCCGGCGCGCGTCGCATCACTTCGTCGACATGCCGACGATGCTGTAGAGCGGGCAGGTACCGAAAATGGCGGTCAGAATTGGCACCACGCCGATCCAGCCGACCCAGGCCCAACTCGTGCCCGGCGCGATGTAACCGAGCGCGAAGGCGATCAGCGCGATACCGACGATGATGCGCGCGATACGGTCAAAAGTCCCGACATTGACAGACATGGTCCGTCCCCTCTGGCGATGAAGTCGCCGGGGACTGTAGGCCCACGCCAAGGGCTGGCGTTGATCAAGATCAACCGCTGGCTGCCGTCCCGGCCAAGCGAGCGACAGCGAGCGCGAGCCGGGACCCGGTAACCCCGGTCTGAATGATGTGGACGAGCAGGGGTTACTGGGTCCCCGCCTTCGCGGGGACGACAGCCTTACCTCTTATCCAAACCGCTCCCGTGCCAGCGCGGCGCCTTTCCCCAGCGCCACCAGTTTCGCCTCGGCGATCTCGCGCCGCATCGGCGCCATGCCGCAATTGGTGCAGGCGACGATGCGCTCCTTGGGCACGTGCTTCATCACGTCTCCAATGACGGCGGCGACTTCTTCGGGCGTCTCCACCGTGTCGGTCGCCACATCGATCACGCCCGCCAACACATCCTTGCCTTGCAGCAATGAAAGCAGTTGCAGCGGCACATGGCTGTGGATGCATTCGATCGACACCTGGCCGATCTTGCTCTTGGCCAGCGCCGGAAAAATCTTTTCGTATTGCCGCCATTCCTCGCCGAGCGTGCTCTTCCAGTCGATATTGGCCTTGATGCCGTAGCCGTAGCAGATGTGCACGGCGGTGGTGCATTTCAGCCCATCGATGGCGCGCTCGAGCGCCTCGACGCCCCAGCCGGTGACCTCGTCCATGAACACGTTGAAGGCCGGCTCGTCGAATTGGATGATATCGACGCCGTCCTTTTCCAGCGCGCGCGCTTCCTGATTGAGCAGGTCGGCAAAGGCCATCGCCATCTTCACCTTGTCGCCGTAATGGCGGTCGGCGACGGTGTCGGAAATGGTCATCGGCCCCGGCATGGTGATCTTTAATTTGTGCTGGGTGTGGGCGCGAGCATGGCGCGCCTCGGCCGCGTGCACGCGACCCTTCAGTTTCAATGCGCCGCGCACCTGCGGCACCATGGCTTTGTAGCGATCGGCGCGGATGCCCATCTCGACCTTGTTGTCGAAGTCGATGCCGTCGACAAACTCAAGAAAGCCGTGCACGAAATGCTGGCGCGACATCTCGCCATCGCAAACGATGTCGATGCCGGCGTCTTCCTGCAGCTTGATCGCCAGCAGCGTGGCATCCAATTTGGCCTGCGCCAGTTCACCGCCGGTAAGCTTCCACTGCGGCCACAGCTTGTTGGTCTCCGCGAGCCAGGAAGGTTTCGGCAAGCTGCCGGCGACGCTGGCGGGAAAGATCATGGTGCGGCTCCCTCACATTTTGTTGTTGAATGAATTGGCGAACGCCTGACCTCAGGCTTTAAGAAATCTGGCCGGAGGCTTCCAGTCATAAATCCAATCCTGCCGCGCCAGCAGCCTTTCTCCGCCCAGCATGCGCATGCCGAGATCGCGGACCAGCGCCCCCGGCCCACTCATGCCGTAGAGACGGCCTTGTTTGCGCGAGGCGTCGCGGACGCGCTGCGTGCGCCCGCCGCGTGCGGCCTCATAGGCGCGCAAGGCGTCGGGCGGATTGCGGAACTGCGCCAGGCAATCGGCGACGACGGCGGCGTCCTCGATCGCCATGCCGGCGCCTTGCGCCATGAACGGCAGCATGGGGTGGGCGGCATCGCCGATCAACGTCACCGGCCCGACGCCGCCGCGAAACGGTAGGCGGCGTTCGAAGAGGGCCCATTTCAACCAGCGCTCCGGCAGCGCCACCAGCGCGCGCGCCTTCTCGGACCAGGTGAAGCGGGCGAAATGGCGCAAAATCTCGTCGCGGTTGCCGTGCGCCGACCAGCCCGCTTCATTCCATTCGTCGCGGATGATGCCGACGATGTTGATGAGGCGGCCGGCCTTGACCGGGTAATGCACCAGGTGTGCGTCAGCCCCCAGCCACAGATGCACCATCGGCTCGCGGAATTCCGGCGGCACGGACTCGGCGGCTACCAGCGCGCGCCAGGCGGTGCGGTGGCTGAAGCGGGGCGGGTGCTGCCGGTGCAGCCGCTCGCGCACCTGCGACCACAGGCCGTCGGCGCCGACCAATGCCATGCCGCGTTCGTCGATCACTTGATTGTCGCGCCGCGCCCGCACGGTAATACCATTGATGTGGGGCGCGAAGTCCTCGACCCGTTCGCCGAGCGCGAGATTGACGTCCTGTTCGTCGTGGGCGGCGGCGGCGAGCGCCATCTGCAGGTCGCTGCGATGGACGACCCAATAGGGGGCGCCGTAGCGCTGCTCGGCCTGCCGGCCGAGGGGAATGCGCGCGATCTCGCGGCCGGAGCCGCCGCTCATGGCGCGGATCGCCTGCGGTACGATCACCGAAGCGGCGAGCCGCGGCCCGAGGCCGAGCGCGAGCAGCACGCGGCTGGCATTAGGCGCGATCTGGATGCCGGCGCCTGCCTCGTCCAGGCGGGGCGTCTGTTCGAGCACGGTGGCGCGCAAACCCGCTTTCGCCAGGGCGAGGGCGGCCGTCAGGCCTGCGATGCCGGCGCCGGCGACGATGACGTGACGCTCGGACGCCAAATGGAAAACTCCGTGGGTGCGGTCAGGCGACTTCCGTGTGGGGCAGCGCGCATTCCGGCGGCCGCGCCGCGTGCGAATCCAGCGTGGGGTTGAAGCGGTAGAGGGTCGAGCAATAGGGGCAGACCGCCTCGTTCTCATCGCCCATGTCGATGAACACATGCGGATGATCGAAGGGCGGCTTGGCGCCGACGCACATGAATTCTTTGGCGCCGATCTCGATCACCGGCACGCCGGGATCGTTGTGGAAATGGGGAATGACGTGATGCTCCGCCATCGAAGGAACCTCTCGTTTGCGGCCGGCTTTGCGCGCTTATAGCGAGGCGGTGGCGGCCTTGCTAGGTGGCGCCGCGGCCGGTTTTGGCATTTCCGAAAGGCGCCAGCCGGAGGCCATCGAATCGCCGCGGTTGATCACGCGAAATCGGCGAGGATCCACGGGAAAACGAGCCATGCACCGCCCACATCTTGTGCCCGTCCTGCTCGCCGCGTCCATGCTGGCCGCATTGGCGGCCTATGTCGTGCCGCGCGGGATCGAGGCCGGCGCCACGCTCGCCATCGCCGACGATCCGGTTGAGATCGCCGATCGTGCGCTCGACCGAAAGTTCAATGCCGCGGTGGCGAGCCGCGAGATCGAGACGGCGCTCGCCGCGCAAGACGCCGATCTCGCGCAAAGCTTCGTCGCACTCGCCGACGCGCGCCATGTTGCGCTCGACCCCGCGCTCAGGACCAGGGTCGCCGCGGCGGTGGAGAAGGCGTCGTCCGCGCGGCACATGCTGGTGAGCTTCACGCGCGGTTTCGTCGCCGGCGAGCCCACGGACGGCGCGGCGCTTGCCGGAACCGCGCTCGGCGATCTGTTCGTCTTCGGCGATATTCGCGACGCAGTGCGCGAGGGCACCCATTGGGTGCTCGGCGAGCCAACCAATAAGGCGATCCTCGCGCTCGCCGGTGTAGGACTTGCGGTCACCGCGGCGACCTATGCCTCGGTTGGGGCTGCGGAGCCGGCGCGGCTCGGCTTCACGCTTGCCAAGGCCGTGCGCAAGACCGGTCAGATGAGCCGCCGGCTCACCGCATCGCTCGATCGCATGTTGCGCGAGGGCGTCAGGCTGCGGCGCGCCGGCGGGCTCGTGAATCTCGCCGGCGACGTTGGTCGCATCGAGCGCAAGGCCGGGACGCGTGCGGCGATGGAAGCGATGCAGGTGGCGCAGACGCCGCGCGAGGTGTCTCGCATCGCCAAGCTGGCGGAAAAGGAGGGCGGCAAGACGCGCGCGATCGTCAAGCTGCTTGGCCGGGGCGCCATCATGTTGACGGTCGGCGCGTTCGACTTGAGCGTCTGGATACTCGGCGCGCTGTTTACTTTGTTGGCATTTGTCTCATCGCTCAAGAATGCGACCGAACGCATCACGCTGCGCGTGCTGCGCCGTCGCAAGGAACGGCGTCAACGCAAGGCGCTGCGGCAAATGTCGGTACCGGCGCATGCCTGACTCGCCCGCGCGCCTTTCGGCCATATGAAAACTGCCGCAATGTGTTGCATTACCTCTAACCGGCTTGAAAAAGCCGTAGCCGCAATCCATCATGCAACTATCGGCTCGACGATGAATCTCGATAATAAAGACCAAAGAATACGAGACCGATAAGGCGAGGGGCGTCTGCTGTCGGTTTGCAACATGCAAATCGATGAGAGTTGGGAGGAGCGCGTGAGGCGCGGCAATCCATGCATCCGGTCCCGCCTGCGGCGGGCAGCGGTGCATTTCAAATGAATGGCACGAACGATGCCCGGCTGGTCGTCGAGAACGCATGTCTGCGCTATGGCGCGCTCGACGTGCTCTCCGACCTCAGCCTGCAAGTCGGCAATAGCGAGATCGTCAGCATTGTCGGCCCCTCCGGCTGCGGCAAGACCACCTTGCTGCGCTGCGTCGGCGGCCTCAATCAGCTCAACGCCGGCGAAATCCGAATCGACGGGCAACTGGTGGAAAAGCCGCTACCCAGCGTCTCGATGGTGTTTCAGCATTTCGGCCTGTTTCCTTGGCGTAATTTGTGGAGCAACATCGCTTATGGCCTGAAGCTCAGGCATACACCGAAGGAAGAAATCGAGCGCCGGCTGAGAGAGGCGATCGAACTGGTCGGCCTCAAGGGCTTCGAGAAGTCTTATCCGCATCAGCTTTCCGGCGGCATGCAGCAGCGCGCCGGTCTTGCCCGCGCGCTGGTGATGGAACCCAAGGTGCTGCTCATGGACGAGCCGTTCTCGGCGATCGACGCGCAAACGCGCGAGCAACTGCAGTTCGAGATGCTGCGCATCTGGGACGCGCGGCCGACGGCGATGATGTTCGTCACCCATTCGATCGACGAGGCCGTATTGATGGGCGACCGCGTGGTGGTGCTGGCGGGCCGGCCGTCGCATGTGCGCGCGGTGCGCAAGGTGGAATTGCCGCGGCCGCGCGAGCGCAGCGTCGTGTCGAAACCTGAATTCATCAATCTACGGGAGCAGGTCTGGCACGACCTGTTCGATCAACCGGCAGGCAATGGGGCGCGCGTCCAACAATAAGCGCGCCTGCAATAACACTAACAGGGAGGAACTGAAACATGCTGACCTTGAGGAAATCGCTCTATGTAGCGGCCGCGGTGCTGTCGGCCGCGACGTTCTTCGCCCCGGGCGGCGCCAAGGCCGCCGACATGATGAAGCTGACGGCCAGCGCCATTGGCCGTCCGCCGATCTTCTCCAACACCTTCGTCGATGTCGGCGAGGCCATGGGCTTCTGGAAGAAGGCCGGGCTCGACGTGACCTTCCGCTGGTTCCAGCGCGGCACCGACACCGCCAAAGTAGTGGTGACGGGCGATGCCGCCATCGGCTTCACGGCGACGCCGCCGGCGATCAACCTGGTCGCCTCCGGCGCCAAGATCAAGATCGTGGGTGGCATGCCGAACCAGGACTGGGTCATTGCCTCCGACGAGGCCAAGGACTGCAAGGGCCTCAAGGGCAAGACGGTGGCGGCCGACGGCATCAACAACACGCGCTACCTGTTTCTGCAGTCGTATCTCGCGACCTGCGGCCTGAAGATCTCCGACGTCAAGGCGATCAACCTCGCCAACACGCCGCTGGTGAAGGCCGGCATCGCCAAGCAGGTCCATAGCGGCGTATTCCACATCGACGAGTTGGCGCAGGTCGAGCACGCCACCAAGAAGTGGAACATGATGGACGTGCCGGCCTCGATCGCCGAAGGCCTGCATTACGCCGTGCTGGTTGCCAACGACAACGCGATCAAGAACAACCGCGAGGCCCTCGTGCGTTTCCTGGTCGGCTGGATCGAGACCCAGAAGATGATGGGCAGCAAGGATCCCAAGACCATGGAGAAGTTCGCCGAAATCGCCGCCAAGGCCAAAAATATCGACAAGTCGGTGGCGATGAACGCGATCAAGGCGTTCCAGGCCAAGGACTACTGGGTCGATAACAACGGCCTCAACAAGAAGCAGATGATGAGCCAGGAGCAAGAATTGGTGAAGGTCGGCTCGATGAAGGCGAAGCCACCGACCTACGACCAACTCGTCGACACCTCGCTTTACGCGGAAGCGGCAAAGCGCGTCGAAAAGATGTCGATGAAGAAGTAAGCCGGCGAGCGGAAACGGGAAGGCGAACATGGCAAGCAGGCGATCGTTTGCAGCCCGCGTTGCCCGTTTCCGGGTCGTCAATGCCTGGTGGATCCGGTTCGCCTGCTACGCTGCGAGTATCGCTTTGTTGATCGCGGCGTGGCAGGCCTTCGGCAACAGCTTCGGCGTCCTGTTCGTCCCCTTTACCAAGACGATGGCGGCGCTGTGGTCCATGCTGGCGCATGGGCCCCTGCTGCCGGCGTTGTGGGTATCGGGCCAGCTCTATCTGGTGACGCTTGTCTTTAATATCGTGGTCGGCGTCACGCTCGGGCTCCTGCTCGCGCGCAGCAAGTTGTTTTCGGCGGCGTTCGAGCCCTACGTCTATATCCTCTACGCCACGCCGACCATTTCGCTGGTGCCGTTCGTGTCGGTGCTATTCGGCTTCGAGTTCTGGCCGCGCGTGCTGGTCTCGGTGTTGATCTCCATCTTCCCCGTGCTGCTCGGTACGCTGGAGGGCGCGCGCAGCATTCCCCGTCAGCATCTCGACGTCGCCGCCATCTTCGGCTCCAACGAGGGTCAGCTCTGGCGCGACGTGATCATCCCCTATGTCACGCCCTATGCCATGACCGGCATCAAGCAGTCGATCGCGCTCTCCATGGTCGGCGCGCTGGTGGCGGAATTCTTCCTCAACCCGGACGGTATCGCCGCGGTCATGCTGGAGGGCACCACCATCGTCGACACGGCCTGGGTGCTGGCGGTCACCGTATTCGTGGCGGGGATCGCGGTTGTTCTGGTCGGTATCGGCGAACTCATTGAATATTATTTGGTGCGATGGCGTCACTCGGCAGTCGGATAGAAGCGGACGTCACGCGCGCCCCGCGCGCGCTACCGTCCTGGCTCAAGCGCTCGCTGACGCGCGAGCGCGTCGCGCCGGTCGTCACGGGCCTGGCGATCCTGGCGGTGTGGCAGATCGTGGTGAGCACGCAATTGCCCGATTTCGTCGGGCGGCCGAGCGGCATCATCATGGCATTCCCGTCGACGGTGGCGAGCGCGGAGTTCTGGACCGATGTCGTCGTCACCCTGGGCGCGATCCTGGAAGGCGTGTTCATCGGTTCGGTCGCCGGCATCCTGGTCGGCGTCGCCATGGGCCGGGTGCGCGAGATCAACTGGTTCCTCTCCACCTACATTCGCGCGCTCTATGCGCTGCCGCTGATCGCGCTGGTGCCGATCGTCATCATCTGGCTTGGCTATTCGTCGACGTCGCGGTTGGTGCTCGTGATCATCTCGGTGTTTCTGCCGGTCGCCGTGACCACTGCCGACGGCACCCGCGCCATCTCCAAGGACTATCTCGACGTCGGCAAGATGTTCGGCGCGCGCACGCATAATATGTGGTTCGGCATCGCGCTGCCGTCGGCGATGCCGCATATCGTGGCCGGCGTCGAACTCGGCTTCGCTCGCGGCATCACCAATGCCATCGCGATCGAGGTGTTGGCGAGCGTGCCGGGCATGGGGATGTCGGTGTTCACCAAGTCGAACGAACTCAACGAGAATGCCTCGCTGGTCTATGTGGTCTGCCTGGCAATCTTCGCCATCGCCGTGCGCTCGGGCATGATCCGTTTCCGCCGCTGGCTGGCGCCCTGGTATCACCGCTAGCGGCCGGTTGTTGCGTGCCAGGACAAGTCGGATTATCTCAACCGTCATGGCCGGGCTCGTCCCGGCCGTCCACGTCTTATCGCCTGTCTTGGAAGAAAGACGTAGATGCCCGGCACGAAAGCCCGTGCTCGGTCCGGCCGAAGGCCGGCCCCCGAGTGGCGGGCATGACGAGAAGAGACGCTTGCAATGCCGACTTTCCGACATGGCGATGTCGAAATCGCCTATCTCGACGAGGGCGAAGGCGAGCCGATCGTGCTGGTGCACGGCTTTGCCTCCACCAAGGAAACCAACTGGGTCAACCCCGGCTGGATCAACACCGTGACGCGCGCCGGGCGGCGGGCAATTGCCCTCGACAACCGCGGCCATGGCCGGTCGACCAAGCTCTACGATCCGGCCGCCTACCATACCTCGCTAATGGCCGACGACGTGCGCGCCTTGCTCGATCACCTCGCGCTCGAGCGCGCCGACGTGATGGGCTATTCGATGGGCGCGCGCAACACGGCGTTCCTGGCGATCGAGCATCCCGACCGCGTGCGCTCGGCGATCTTCGGCGGCCTCGGCTACAAGCTGGTGGAGGGCGGCGGCCTGCCGGTGGTCATCGCCGACGCCATGGAGGCGCCGTCGCTCGCCGACGTGACCAACCCCACCGGTCGTGCTTTCCGCAGCTTTGCCGAGCAGACCAAGTCGGACCTCAAGGCGCTTGCCGCCTGCATTCGCGGTACGCGCCAGACGCTCAGCCGCGAACAGGTTGCCGCCATCAAGCCGCCGGTCCTGGTGGCCATTGGAACCGAGGACGATGTTGCGGGTTCTGCCGAAGCGCTGGTCGCGGTGATTCCGGGGTCACAGGCGCTGCCAATTCCTGGCCGCGATCACATGCTGGCGGTCGGCGACCGGGTCTACAAGGCCGGTGTGCTCGAGTTTCTCGACCGGCGGCCCTGACGCAAGATCCCGAAAGGTGGGCCCCGCGCCTGGGACAAGATCATGCGCTGGAATAGAGAGTGCTCCGGTGAGCCAGCCATGCGCCCGCGGGTACTAGCGGCCTCGTGGACCTAGGGATTATGTGATAAGGGAACCGCCGAGGGGAGTGGCATTGAGAGATGCCAGGAGAACGAGAATGGCACAATATCAGACACGGCCTGCCAAGGCCCTCGACAAGGTCGATCCGGTTTGGGCACGCATTTGCCATGAGGCTGAGGAGAGCGCGCGCCGCGAGCCGGAGCTCTCCAGTTTCCTTTACGAGAACATCTTGCACCATGACGCGCTGGAAGCGGCGGTCGCGCACCGCGTCAGCCGGCGTCTCGATCACGGCGACGTCTCGGCCGAATTGATTCGCCAGGCCTATGCCGAGGCACTCGACGATGAGCCGGCGATCGGCGACGCCTTCCGCGCCGACATCGTCGCCACCATCGACCGCGACCCGGCCGCCAACCGCTTCATGGAGCCGGTGCTCTACTTCAAGGGCTTCCACGCCATTCAGACCCATCGGCTGGCGCATTGGCTTTTGGGCAAGGGGCGCAAGGATTTCGCGCTCTATCTGCAGAGCCGTTCCTCCGTCGTGTTCCAGTGCGACATCAATCCGGCCGCGCGTATCGGCCGCGGCATTTTCCTCGATCACGCCACCGGCCTGGTCGTCGGCGAGACCGCGGTGATCGAGGACGACGTCTCCATCCTGCATGACGTGACGCTCGGCGGTACCGGCAAGGAGCACGAGGACCGTCACCCCAAGATCCGCCGCGGCGTGTTGATCGGCGCCGGCGCCAAGATCCTCGGCAATATCGAAGTCGGCCATTGCGCGCGCATCGCCGCCGGTTCGGTGGTGATCAAGCCGGTGCCGAACAACGTCACCGTCGCCGGCGTGCCGGCCAAGGTGGTGGGTGAGGCCGGCTGCCCCGAGCCGTCGCGGGCCATGGACCAGATGCTCTATGGGGTCATGCTCGACGGCTGAGCGCTTGCGCTTGGGCGCGCGATGAGGCAAGGAGGCCCTGCTCGTAAACAGGGAGCGGCCGTTGGATACCCAAGAGATCAGGCAACTCGACAGCTATCTGAAGAAGCTGTTCGGCAATTCGCGCATTCGCGTGGTGCCGGGAAATGCCGAATACGCGGAAGTCTTTGTCGGAGAGGACGACCTCGGCGAATTGACCGTCGACGAGGACGAGGGCGAGCGTTCCTATAACTTCCGTATGATCATACAACTCGGCAACGATCCCTCGATCCAGCCGGTGCCGGCGCTCAATGCCTATCTGCGCAGCCGCTTCGACAACGAGAATATCCGCGTCGTCGTCAGGCCGAAGAAGATGGATTCGTTCGAGCTCTATCTCGGCGACGAGTTCATCGGGGTGCTGTTCGTCGAGAACGAGAAGGGCAAGCGGTTCTACATTCTGGAACTGCCGATCCTCGACGTCGATCTGGTCGGCTGAGCGCCGCTGGCGGCGGTCTCTCGCCGCTTCAGGATGGCACCGCGCCGTTAACCTTTCATTAAGGATTGGCTGGCGCAGGCGCCACGCTTCCTGCACAGGATAGGGCCTCGGTATTCCGCGTCGAGGCCCCGTAAATGAGTGCGCAATCCGTGCAGTTGCTGCTGGCACTGGCCCTCGGCTTTGCCGTCGCCGGCTTGTGCGCCTCCGGCTATCGTCTCGCGACCAGCCGGCTGCCGACCTTCGGCATGCTGCAGGCCGGCCCCGGACCCGGCACCGTCGCCATGGTCGCGCTGCTGGTCATGGCCGCGCCATTCCTGATCATGCGCAACACGCTGCTCGGCCGCCGGCAGGAAGGCCGCCGCTTCGAATTCGTGTTCGTCGCAACCGTCATCGCCGGCTTCTGGAGCCTGATGTCGGGCGTGGTGCTGCTGATGATGGTGCAGGCGCTCGGCATCGCCTAACGCCTGGCGGCGGATCTCGCGTGTGGGCGCCGCGCCAAAGGCCCATAGCCTAATCACTCTCTGCATGAAACGAGTGCGGCCGGCCCCTGGGGGAGGGCCGGCCGCTCGCGAACCCGGTCTGGGGACGGGGAGGGGTGGGGACGTGACCGGGAGCGCGATTCCTTGTGACAGCCTCGTGTGATCGACTTCGTCCCACCCAAATGTATGCGTTAGCGCGCGGATACCGTCGACGGTTCCCGGCGCGGGCTGCCGAGCGAAACCCAGACGTTCGGGTTGGACTGCGACTGCCGCTTCACGAACTGGTAGCCGGTCTGATTCCACGGCAGGATGCCGTCGATCTGATTATCGAGAACGAATTCGCCGCGATTGGTCTTGATCGTCAGCACGGCATGGCCCTCGCCTTTCTTGTCGCGGACCACGGTGATCAGCAGGGCCTCGCGCGGCCAGCCGGCGCGCATCAGCATGCGCCGCTTGAGCAGCACGTAATCCTCGCAGTCGCCGTAGCCGTCGTCCGGATAATTCCAGCGCTCGACGACACCCCAATGCTCCATGTCGGTGAGCGGCTTGATGGTCTGGTTGACCCACAGGTTGACCCTGACCATGTCGCGCCAGGCTTTGCCCGTGAGCACCACGTCGCGCGGCGCCGCCGCCCGCGTCCGGCACTCCGGCTTGTACTCGATGCAGAACTCGATCCAGCCGATGGGCGCATTGGTGTCCTGACCGACCGAGATGTAGGTCGGATGCAAGCCGCTCGGCAGCGCCTGCAATGCGGCGTGAGGTGTAGCCACGGCGTACGCGGGAGCGGCGGCCAGCGCCGCCGCAACGACAATGCCCCGCATCACGCCGGAGCGAAGAAGTTGATTAAAACGCCTGCCCATTGTTGTGGTCCCTTCCCGTCTTCTTGGGACCACTTTTGCCACAAAGCTTTTGCAGCGCCGCTAAGTAGAGCAAGTCATTTTAAGAAGAACCAAACTAAAGGAAGAGACGAATACTATGATAATTGAAATCGAATTCTTCTAAAATTTGAAATTATACAGTTTAGCTAAAATTGTAAGCAATCAGGCGCGCGCGCCCGTCAATGCAGGCTTTTTCGCGCTTCGGCGCGTGCCTGAGCGATGAGGAATGAGGGGGTGGTTGCGCCAGAATCGTACCACCGCGCGGGCGCGCGTGGTGTCGCTTGCGTCAACGCCGAAGCCGGCGATTTGACGCAAACCGTTTACCGGGCGCTGACTCTACGCGCCGGTTACGTTTTCTTCGACGAAGTCGGGATGCTGCAGGCGGGTGAATTCGACCGCGAAGCCGTCCTCGATATGGCGGACGACGCGCCCTTGCGTCTTGCCGACGGTGACGGCGGCGCCCACCGCCGGCCGCTGGTCGGGCGAGATGGCAATCGCCGTGCCCGACTGCGAAAGGTCGATGATCCGGCAGGCCACGTTGCGCCCGTCCGGCAGGATCAGACGGGCCGACGCCTTGCGCGGGGTGAAGCGCCCGTGGCGGCGGTCTTCCGGCAGATTGAGGATGCTGCGGTTGGCGAGCCAGGTGAGCTGGGCGGCGAGTTTGTCGCGCTTGCGCACGGTCGCCGAAATCGTCATGGCGAAGCCATTATCCAACGCGCGGGCGATGGTACCTTCGAGCCGGCCGAGGTGGTCGACATAGGCGATGACGCGCTCGCCGGGCATGCCGGTCACCGGTGCGACCAGCGCCATGCCGCCGGGCGACATGTTGATGACCTGGCAGGGGAACTCGCGCCGGTCCTCCAGCATGTAGCGGCCAAGCAGGTTCACCTTGACACGCTGATGGCGCCGGCGCTCCTCGGCCAGCGGCAATATTCTGGATTTGGTCAGCGGCATTGCCATCGCAGGGGGGCGCGCCTTTCGGGCAATGCGCCCGCTACGCCGACCCTATGGCCGTAATGTTAATGATGCGTTAGCTGGTCGGTTCGTGAGTACTCTCGCGGCCACCATTATAGACGACAAGGCCGTGGCGTAGGTGGCCGCCGGCCGGAACCGGGTGGAAACGTACCGTTTCCGCGTCATTCACGTCCTCTCCGATGTGACGCAGGGTGCTCAGTTCGAGCTCGACCACCGGTTTGGCCCCGAGCCAGTAGGTGGGGCTGGTGGCTGCCAGCACCCCGAGCGCGCGGACGCGCGCGGGCCCGCCGTGGGCGAGCGGCAGCAGCAACAGTTCGAGATCGATGAAATCGCCGTCGTCGGCATGGCCGCGCACGCCCGCCACCGCACCGACATTCTCATTGGTCACGATGGTGAGCAGATCCTCGATCAGCACGCGGCTCTCCACGTCCCACAGCGCGCTGAATAGTTCGCCTTTGATCTCGCGGCAGAACAGGGCGCAGACCCGCGTGCCGGCGAGACGGAAGCGGAGCTGGTCGACGAAATCGGCCGCCAGCATGACGGTGTCGCCGAGCGCATGACGGATCGCGATCGGATCGATGTCGGCCCGCTCCGGAGCCGGACGCAGTCCCCGTCGCTCGTTCCAGTAAGCGAACACGGCCTTGGTCGATGGATGTCTCATCAGCGCGCCACCTGTTCCAACGCGAGACGATGCCGGCGCTGTCTTGTGCCCGATCGGGACACTCACGCCGGCTTCTCGCTGCGATACCTGCAGTTGAGCAGACGGCGTGCCGCGCACGTGGTGGTGCGCGGGCTCAAGCAAGTTAGTGTTAAAATGCACATTGCGTTGTCGGCGCGAGCGCCTTCGCTTATTCTTGCCCGCAATCCACACGGTGTTGCGAACGCGCTCCACACGGTTCGCATTCACGTTGCAGCTGTTTCTGAGCCTCGGGGAGGTGAGGGGATGTGACGAGCGCCGCAAGGCGCGAAACCGCGGCCCCATAGAGACGCGGCTCAAAGGGAGGGCGAAAGCCCTCCCTTTTCTTTGCCGCGCGGCCTTGCAGTGAGGCGGCCAAGAGGGGTAACACGGACGCTGCCCACCGGACCTTGTCTGTGCGACGCGAACCAGCCTTCAACGTCCCATCCGTGATCGTCGGCCTGCTCGCTCTGCTCGCCGCCATTCATTTCGTGCGTACGGTACTGCTGACGCCGAGCCAGGACGAGCTGATGCTCGGCCTCATGGCCTTCGATCCGTTGCGCTATGAGACGAGCGTGTTGCCGGGCGGCGTATTGCCGGGCGGCTTCGGCGCCGAGATCTGGACCTTCTTCACCTACGCGCTGATCCATGCGAGCTGGATCCATTACGGCGTCAACGCGATCTGGTTGCTGCCGTTCGGCAGCGCGGTGGCACGCCGGTTCGGCCCCTGGCGCTTCATGGCTTTCTTCGTCGTCACCGCGGCAGTCGGCGCCTTAGCCCATCTGATCGCCTATGTCGGGCAGAACGCACCCGTGGTCGGCGCCTCGGCGGCGATATCCGGCACCATGGCCGGCGCTATGCGCTTTGCCTTCCAGCCCGGCGGCCCGCTCCACTTTCTGCGGGCCGGCGACGACACCGATTATCGCGTACCGGCGATCCCGCTCGTTGGTGTGCTGCGCGATCCGCGCGTGCTGCTCTTTGTCGGGGTTTGGTTCGGCATCAATATTCTGTTCGGCGCGACGTCATTGCCGATCGACGGGCTCGGCGGCGGCGAAGTCGTGGCCTGGCAGGCGCATATCGGCGGTTTTCTCGCCGGTCTCTTCCTGTTCTCCTGGTTCGATCCCGTGCCCGATTATCCCCAGTTAGACGATTTTGATGCAGCGCGGCATTAGCCTTTTGCGGCAATCGCGGGGCTGCCGCTAAAAATCCAGGCTTGACGGAACCGGACCGGAGGCGGGATCGTTCTCGCTAGCCCGGGGAATCGCGGATTGCTCCCGCAGGCGCCGGGCATATGTGTAGGATCCGAAATCGTCCCGCTGGAACGGCGGGGCACTTTCGAGATCATGCACTAGGGAGGCTGCCATGAATGTAAAAACGATTCTGGCCGCCAAGGGCGGCGACATCATCAGTATCGAACCGTCGGCGGATCTGGCGGCGGCAGTGAGGCTGCTCGCCAAGCATCGCATTGGCGCCGTGGTCATCTGCGGCGCGGGCGGGCGGCTCGCCGGCATCTTGTCGGAACGCGACATCGTGCGCGCGCTGGCCGATCACGGTCCGAGCGCGCTCGACTTGTCGGTCGGCCAGATCATGACACGCAATGTGTTGACCTGCAGCGAAGACGACAGCGTCGCCACGTTGATGGAGCGCATGACCAGCGGCAAGTTCCGCCATCTGCCGGTGCTGCGTGACGGCAAGCTGATCGGCCTGGTGTCGATCGGCGACATCGTCAAGCAGCGCGTCGAGGCGGTCGAACGCGAATCCGAAGCGCTGCGCGATTACATCCGCACCGCCTGACGTCGGCTTATTTCGCCAGTCCGTTGCCGTTATAGGGCTGCGACAGCGCGGTGACCGCTTCGGTTACCGCGTCGATCGATTTTTCCGCCGCCTCGGTGCCGATTTTGATGGCGTCGGCGGCGCGATGGAAATCGAACCAGCCGACCGCGCCGAGACGCGGGCTGATCAGCACGTCGGGCGGATCGCCGGCGAGCCGCGCGCGAGTAATGCGATCCTGCATGACGTTGAAGGCTTCGATCATCACGGTCGGAATGCCGGGACGGCCACGCCGGCCCAGGATCTGCCGACGTAGCGAACGGTCGCGGCTGAAGATGCCGCGCAAGCCGTTTTGCTTGGGTGGAACCGCGTGCGTGGCGTCGTCTTCGTCATCGGAACCGTGACTGGCGATGATGGTGCCGCGGCCGAACAAATCCGAATTGAGATTGACCGCGATCACCAAGCGCGCGCCGAGCGCGCGTGCCGCTGAGACCGGCACCGGATTGACCAGCGCGCCGTCGACCAGCCAGCGCCCGCCGATCAGCACCGGCGGGAAGATGCCGGGCAGAGCGTAGGAGGCGCGCAAGGCGTCAGTGAGGCGTCCGCGCGTGAGCCAGATCTCGTGACCAGTGTTGAACTCGGTGGCGATGGCGGCAAAGCGGATCGGCAGATCGTCGATACGGTTGTCGGTCAGCGAAGCTTCCAGGCGACCGGCGAGATGGCTGCCGCGGATCAAACCGGAGCCGGACAGGCTGATGTCGAGATGGCCGAGCACGCCGCGCACGGTCAGGCTGCGCGCCCAGGTTTCCAAACTGTCGAGTTGGTTTGCTGCGTAACAGCCGCCGACCACGGCGCCGATGGAAGTGCCGACGATGACGTCGGGGATGATGCCGTGGGCCGCGAGCGTGCGGATTACGCCGATATGGGCAAAACCACGGGCGGCGCCGCCGCCGAGCGCAAGGCCGATCGTCGGCCGTGTCGCCTCCGGCGGCATCTCGGGCGTGGCTTCTGCCGTCGAGTCAGTAGCTCGTCCGCGCGCGAAAAATCCCTCGAAAACCAACGGAACTCTTTCCCCCGGCGATGATCGAACCGGGCCAGGTCATTCGACAAGCATTTCACGGCAAGATAATGAAAATTGCTTACGGAATCTTGTGACAGGAACGTTACGGGATCGATTTGGTTCGCTTGTCGCGCAAAGGTTAATTGCGACGGGCCGATAATCGGCTGTTTCACCCACCCGGCCGGGTCATCGCGAACAGACTCTCCACGACGGCATACTGGTCGTAGCCGCAGCGGGCGATCGGCTTGAGCGCGGCGGTATCCAGGCGCCCGTCGACGATGAAACGGTCGTCGACGTGCACACCGAGGACGTGACCGAGCACGAGTTGGCAGTTGGCGGGAATGCCGTGGGCATTGTCGATGCTCACGATCTGAAGGAGCTTGCACTCAAGCGCGCAAGGCGATGCGGCGACCCGCGGCGGCTTGACCAGTCGCGAGGGCGCGGCTTCAAGCCCCGCTCGCTCCATCTCGTTCACGCCATGCTCAAACGGCGCAGAAGTGGCGTTCATCGCGTCGCGCAGGTCCCAGGTGGCGAGGTTGCAGACGAACTCGCCGGTCTCGGCGATGTTCGACACCGAATCCTTGCGGCCCTCGGAGCCGAACATGACCAGGGCAGGGCGGCCATGGATGCCGTTGAAGAAGGAGTAGGGCGCGAGATTTACGTTGCCCTTGGCATCCATGGAGGTGATCCAGCCGATCGGCCGCGGCGCCACGATCGCCTTGAACGGATCGCCGCCGAGGCCGTGGTTGCGCTTGTCGGGCTCATAGAACATTGACTGATGCTCAGGCTTTGTAGCGCGTTACGATCTCGGCCAGTTGCGGGCGGTCGCGATCCTCCGGCGGCTTTTGCGCATGGCCGATATGCACGAAGCCGGCGACGCGCTCGTCCTCGCCGAGGCCGAGCTTCGCCAGCACGGGGCGGTTATAGGCATACCACTCGGTGATCCAACTGGCGGCAAAGCCCATGGCATGCGCCGCTGTGACCAGGTTCATGGCGGCGGCGCCGGCCGACAATTGCTGCTCCCATTCGGGAATTTTCACGTGCGGCGCGGCGCGGCTGACCACCGCGACGACCAGCGGCGCACGAGCAAGCCGCTTGCGCTCGAACTCGATCTGATCGGCGCTCGCTTCGGGATGTTCGGCGCGGAAGATCTCGGCGATGACGTTGCCGGCGGCCTCGCGGGCTTGGCCCTCGAACACGATGAAGCGCCAGGGCTTGAGCTTGCCGTGGTCCGGCACGCGCGCGGCGACGGTGAGCATCGTATCGAGTTCGGCCCCGCTCGGTGGCGGGCCGGCTAATTCCATCGGCTTGACCGAACGGCGGGTTTTCAAGAGCGTCAGAGCGTCGGGCATTCTCAGTCCTCGTCGGCAATGGCTGTCGCAACGCCATTTGCCGGTCAATTGAAGGGTTTTGCGCCTAGCACAGCGCCTTCACCTTGACAAACGGGGTTATGCGCCGAGGACAGGGCGCCTGCGCGATGCGTTTGAGAGCGGAAGTGCCGTGGAAGCGGTCAGCTCGCCCGTGCGGTGACGGTCATGGCGGGGCTGCCGCGCAGCACATAGCGCGCCTGCGTCGACACCGGCCGCAGCGGCAGTTGGCGGTTGAACAGCATCCTGCGTTCGAAATAGGTCGACCTGAAGAACGGGTAGCGCCGGTGCACCCGTTCCATAACCGTCCGGTAGTCAACCGTCATCAAGGTAATCGGCTTGCTGAGCAGCGGGTAATCGCGCGGGCCGCAGATTGTCCGGTGGTCGAACAGGCGCCGGTAGAAGGCTTGGTGTTCCGCTCTCACCGCCGCCAGCAAATGCATGGCGTCAAAATGCTCGGCCGCCATCCAGCACAAACGCACGGTCGCGTGCGGCAGCCCGGGATAGAGCCGCGACAGCCGTGGGTCGGTCACGAAGCGCGTCGGGTCGATGATGGTGGCCCCGGCCTGCAAGTCCGGCTCGAGCAGGTCGCGGAATACCGACAGGCTCGGAAAGGTCGGGCTCTCCTTGGAGGCGACATGGATGCGGACGGAACTCGCCAGTTCATCGCCGATATAGAGTCCGAAAATCCAGGCGTTGCCTCTCTCATCGTAAGGGTCGGCGAACATCCTGGCGGGGTTGGGCGGAATCGCGCCTTCGCGCAGATAGGACTCGTAACGCAGGCGGGCGACCGCCTCGCGCTGCTCTTGCGAGTCCATCAGCCGGAAATCGATTTTGTCCAGAAGCTGCGAAACGCGATCGTTGAAGCCGATCTGTCGCGGTGGCGCGAACGCATACGCCAGTGCTCCCCCGCTCATCACACATTCCTCGCCGCATACAAATTTCGTCCGCCGAGGAAAACGTTAACAATGCGTTAAGCATGTGGCAACGAATTAAGAATCTATTATGGTTAATCAACTTTCAATTTATCGCTCTACGAATTCTACAAACTCGACTTGGAATTCAGGTGATTGAGGTGCGCGTGAGCGCGCTGCGAAAAAATGCAGCACGCCCGCGATCAAAACGACCGCACGCGACCGAAGTACGGTATTATGAGGTTGGTGGGTTACGCGACCTTGCCGACAGGCAGCGTCGTCGATGCGAAAAGCATCGCGCGTAGCGCGGAACTCGGCATCGGTTTTCCGAACAGGTACCCTTGCACCTCATCGATGTGAGGCTCGTTCGCGATCAAGGCGAGTTGCTCTTCGGTCTCGATGCCCTCGACGGTGACGCGCAGGCCGAGTTCCGCGCTCATGCGAGCCACGCCGCGGAGCAGCGTCATCATGCGGCCTTCGTGCAGGTTCCGCACAAACGACTGGTCGATCTTGACCTTGTGCAGCGGGAAGCTGTGCAGATAGCTCAGGCCTGAATATTTGGTGCCGAAGTCGTCGAGCGAAACGCCGACACCCATGCGCTGCAGCTCACGCAACGCGTTGCGGCTCCTGACGGTATCCTGCAACAGGATGGTCTCGGTAATCTCGATCTCGAGCCGGTGAGGAGGAAGGTGCGCCGCCGCTAACGCCCGCTCGACCGTTTCCGGCACGTTGGTGCGCATGAATTGCAGCGGCGACAGGTTGACGGCCACGTGCACGTCGTCCGGCCACTGCCGGCATTGAGCGCAAGCCTCGCGCAGCACCCATTGGTCGATCTCGGTGACGATGCCCATCTCTTCGGCCACCGGGATGAATTCAGCCGGCCAGATCATGCCACGTTCCGGGTGTGCCCAGCGCAACAGCGCCTCGCAGGTTCGGACACGCCTGGTTTTCAGATCGATGATCGGCTGATAGTGGATTTCGAACTCGTGGTCCGTCAGCGCACGGCGCAAATCGAACTCCAGCCGACGGCGAGACAAGGCCGCCAACTCCATCTCCGGCTTGAAGAAGCGCCAGCCGTTGCGGCCTTCGGCCTTGGCGCAATAAAGCGCCATGTCGGCATTGCGCAGAAGTTGCTCGACGTCGGCGCCGTCATTCTGGGCAATGGCGATACCGATGCTCGCGCTGGCGCGAACCTGGCCGCCTTCGATAACGTAAGGCTCGCGCAAGACCTGCAACAGCCGATCGGCCAGCGAGGAGGCATCCGCTTCCCCGTCGACCCGGGCCTGCAACACGATGAATTCGTCGCCGCCAAATCGCGCGACGGTGTCGGTCGGGCGTACGGCGCGGCGCAGCCGGTCGGCCGCCTCCTGCAGCAACACGTCGCCGCGGGAGTGGCCCAGGGTGTCGTTCACCTGCTTGAACTGGTCAATGTCGATGAAGTGAACCGCAAACGCGTTGCCGCCGCGGATATTGTCCGCCGCCGCCTGCAGCGACGATTGCAGGATCGTGCGGTTGGGCAGGCCCGTCAGCGCATCGAAACGCGCCATATGATTGATCTTTGCTTCGGCGTGCTTCCGTTCGGTGACGTCTTCGACCACCATCACCATGCCGCGCTCGTCCATCGGCTCGACGGTGATTTCGATCGTGCGGCCGTCTCGTATTTCGACGGAAAACTTGTCCGTCTGGTTGCCCGACAACCCCTGCGCCAGACCATGGGCGAAGCGTTCGCCATTTGCATCGGACAAAGTCCCTGCGAGGACACAGTGGCTGACCAGGTCGTCCAGGTTGTGACCCCTGAGGTCGAGCGTAGGGGGCAAGCCGATCTGCTCGTTGATCTTCTGATTTGCGACGACGATACGATGCTCGGCGTCGAACATGCACAATCCATGCGGCATGTTGGTGAGGGCCGTATCGAAGCGCTGGGCGAGCTGGGAAACCTCGCGTGACGAGATCACCGCGCTGAGGAGGTTGCGCCGCAGCCGCTCGCAAATGAGCGCGACCGAGAGGAAGAACATGGCAAGCGCCGGGGCGAAAGCGCGATAATAGATGTCGCCAAAGATCAGCAGCGCGGCGAGCATCGGCAGCGCAACGCTGAGGATCTGGATGTACACGAGCCGGCCGCTGCCGAAATTGCGGCCGGTGATGCCGATGACATAGGCGATTGTTATCGAATAGCTGACGAGCTGGGCGTAGCCGTCGTCCATGCGGGAGAACGTCAGGAAACACCAAGTGCCCAGCGTGGCCAACGCGGATGCCGCGCCTACGCCATACCAGCGCTCCCAGTAGCCCGCGTCTTCGCTTGTCTTGATGCGATCGCGCGCCCGCGCATAGGCGCGCATGCCGGTCGCGCGCAAGATGGTGATGACCGTGAAGAGCGCCGCGCTCGCCGGCAGGGCGATGTCGCCGGTTCGCCAATAGGTCAAGAAGATCGATCCGATGACCGTGAGGTAGCCGACCAGCAGCGTGCGGCCCTCCTGATAAAGGGAGTCCACCTGCGCAATATAGATGTCGGCCGGGATGGCGGGCCGGGTCGTCTTCTTGCGTCGCTGCACTTTCATCGTCCGGTGTCAGACGGCATCTGACGGCGCCATCCGCGCGTTCAACGTCTGGCGAATGTGGTTTGGAACTTGTTGCGCCTGCAGGCGGCTGACGGTTCTGCGACCCGACAGGTATCGCAATATGTTTTGTCAAATGCATAAGACGGTCGTTAAAAGTCTCGCAGTTAAAGGCTTATGCACCTGTTTTGCAGGTTTTATGGCGCGCGTTTTTCGCGCGCGGATCGCGGCCATTACGCGTCTTGGACGTGCGGATGATGCGCTGCCGTTCGCTCGAGATGGAACTCGAATGGCGGTTGCGCGAGTGCCGGCGCTGGACGCAGGGCTGCCCTGCGAGGCGGGGTTCCGGACGTCCGCGGGCGATAGAGCGGACCGATGAAGCGATCGGAGATCTTGAGCTGCACCATAGGCGCAAGCTATCGCTGACCGTTCTTTAATCGAATTTCTAAATCACTCAATCGGACCTGCATCCTTGATTGCCATTACCGTGCGCGTCTACTGCGGCGCAGCCATCATGTTGCAAAAAATTGCGGGGCGGGCGGATGAGCAAACATCAGGCGTGGGACGTCACGGTTGCGTCGACGGTGATCGCCGCGCATGTCGGCGAGCAAGGACCCCTGCTGCCGATCCTGCACGCGCTCCAGCAGACCTTCGGCTGCATTCCGGAACCGGCGGTCCCGCTGGTGGCGGAGGCACTCAATCTCTCGCGCGCCGAGGTGCACGGCGTCGTCAGCTTCTATCACGACTTCCGCCGCGAGCCCGCCGGGCGCCATGTCCTGAAACTGTGCCGCGCTGAAGCCTGCCAGGCCGCCGGCGGCGATGCGCTTGCCGCGCGCGCCGAAAGCAGGCTCGGCGTCTGTCTGGGCGGCACCAGCGCCGATGGCCGCGTCACCGTCGAGCCGGTTTATTGCCTCGGTCTCTGCGCCACCGCGCCGTCGGCCATGCTCGATGGCCGCGTCGTCGGCCGGCTGGACGAGCATGGGTTCGATGCGCTGCTGACGGAGGCGCAATCGTGAGCCTGCGTCTGTTCATTCCGCGCGACGCCGGCGCTATTGCGGTCGGCGCCGATGAAGTGGCGGCGAGGTTCGCCGCGGAAGCGCGACAGCGCCGCATCGAAATCGATATCGTGCGCACCGGCTCGCGTGGCCTCTATTGGCTCGAGCCGATGGTGGAAGTGGCGACGTCCTCCGGCCGCGCCGCCTACGGGCCGGTGACCGGTGCAGACGTGCCGGCGTTGCTCGACGCCATGCTGGCGGATATGCCGCATCCGCTTCGGCTTGGTCTTGCCGACGACATCCCCTGGCTCAAGCGGCAGACGCGGCTGACCTTCGCCCGCTGCGGCGTCGTCGATCCGCTCTCGCTTGACGACTATCGCGCGCAAGGCGGCGTGAAGGGTCTGGAGCGCGCGCTGACCTTGGGCGCCGACGCGACCATCGAAGAGGTGGTGCAATCGGGCCTGCGCGGACGCGGCGGGGCCGGTTTCCCGACCGGGATCAAGTGGCGCACGGTGGCGCAGGCTGCCGCGCCGCAGAAATACATCGTCTGCAACGCCGACGAAGGCGACAGCGGCACCTTCGCCGACCGCATGATCATGGAAGGCGATCCTTTCGTACTGATCGAAGGCATGGCGATCGCCGGCATCTCGGTGGGCGCGACCAAGGGCTACCTTTATATTCGTTCCGAATATCCGCATGCCATTGCCGCCATGAACGCGGCGCTCGATGTCGCCCGCCGTGGCGGTCTCATCGGCGCCCACGTCGGTGGTTCTTCGCATGCGTTCGATATGGAAGTTCGCGTTGGCGCCGGCGCCTATGTCTGCGGCGAGGAAACCTCGCTGTTGGAAAGCATCGAGGGCAGGCGCGGCCAGGTGCGCGCCAAGCCGCCGCTGCCGGCGCATCATGGCCTGTTCGGCCAGCCGACCGTGATCAATAACGCGCTTTCCTTCGCGGCGGTGCCCTTCATCCTGGCCGAGGGCGCCAAGGCCTATGCCGATTTCGGCATGGGCCGCTCGCGCGGAACGATGCCGATCCAGCTTGCCGGCAACATTAAATATGGCGGGCTGTTCGAGACGGCTTTTGGTGTCACGCTCGGCGAACTGGTCGATGACATCGGCGGCGGCACCTTCACCGGCCGTCCGGTCAAGGCGGTGCAGGTGGGCGGCCCGCTCGGCGCCTATTTCCCGCGCGCGCTGTTCGATACGCCGTTCGACTACGAAGCCTTCACCCAGAAGGACGGCCTGATCGGCCACGGCGGCGTCGTGGTGTTCGACGACAGCGTGGACATGGCGCGGCAAGCGCGCTTCGCCATGGAATTCTGTTCGATCGAATCCTGCGGCAAGTGCACGCCCTGCCGCATCGGCGCCGTGCGGGGCGTGGAGACGGTCGAGCGCATCATGCGCGGCGAGAACCGCGACGCCAATCTCGCCGTGCTGGAAGACCTCTGCAATACCATGAAGTTCGGCTCGCTCTGCGCGCTCGGCGGCTTCACGCTCTATCCGGTGATGAGCGCACTCACCCATTTCCCGGAAGACTTCGGCGCCGGCCCCCGCCTGCAAGCCGCTGAATGAAGGAGGACGCCATGTCGCTCGTCAGCGAGATCGATTACGGCACGCCGCGCAGCAAAAACGAAACGACCGTGACGCTCACCATCGACGGCATGGCGGTGACGGTGCCGGAAGGCGCCTCGATCATGCGCGCGGCGATGGAGGCCGGCACGCAGATCCCCAAGCTGTGCGCGACCGACATGGTCGATGCCTTCGGCTCCTGCCGGCTCTGCCTGGTCGAGATCGAGGGAAGGGCAGGGACACCCGCCTCCTGCACCACACCGGCGGTCGCCGGCATGGTGGTGCACACCCAGACCGATCGGCTCAAGCGCCTGCGCAAGGGCGTTATGGAGCTCTACATCTCCGACCATCCGCTCGACTGCCTGACCTGCTCGGCCAATGGCGACTGCGAATTACAGGATATGGCCGGGGCGGTGGGCCTGCGCGACGTGCGCTACGGCTACGAGGGGGCCAAGCATCCCGATCCGGGGCTCGACGAGTCGAACCCCTATTTCACTTACGATCCGTCGAAGTGCATCGTGTGCTCGCGTTGCGTGCGCGCCTGCGAGGAAGTGCAGGGCACCTTTGCGCTCACCATCGCCGGCCGCGGCTTCGACTCCGTCGTTTCGCCCGGCATGCAGGAGTCCTTCCTCGGCTCCGAATGCGTCAGTTGCGGCGCCTGCGTGCAAGCCTGCCCGACGGCGACGCTGAACGAGAAGTCGGTCATTGAGGTCGGTACGCCCGAGCACTCGGTGGTGACCACCTGCGCCTATTGCGGCGTTGGCTGCGCCTTCAAGGTCGAGATGCGCGGCGAGGAAGTGGTGCGCATGCTCCCTTACAAAGACGGCAAGGCCAACCGCGGCCATTCCTGCGTCAAGGGCCGCTTCGCCTGGGGCTACACCACCCACCGCGATCGCATCCTGAAACCCATGATCCGCGCCAAGATCACCGATCCCTGGCGCGAGGTGAGCTGGGAGGAGGCGATCGGCCATGCGGCCTCCGAGTTCAAGCGCATCCAGACCAAATACGGTAAGGGCGCGGTCGGCGGCATCACCTCGTCGCGCTGCACCAACGAGGAGACCTTCCTGGTGCAGAAGCTGGTACGCGCCGGCTTCGGCAACAACAACGTCGATACCTGCGCCCGCGTCTGCCATTCGCCGACCGGCTACGGCCTGTCGACCACCTTCGGCACCTCGGCCGGCACGCAGGACTTCGACTCGGTTGAGCAGTCGGACGTGGTGGTGCTGATTGGGGCCAATCCGACCGATGCCCATCCGGTGTTCGCCTCGCGGCTGAAGAAGCGGTTGCGCGAAGGCGCCAAGGCCATCGTCGTGGATCCGCGCGCCATCGATCTGGTGCGCACGCCGCATGTGGAGGCCGCCTTCCACCTGCCGCTGTTGCCCGGCACCAATGTCGCGGTGCTCACCGCCATGGCGCATGCGATCGTCACCGAAGGCCTGATGAACGAGGCTTTCGTGCGCGAGCGCTGTGACTGGGATGAATTCCAGCACTGGGCCGACTTCGTTTCGCAGCCTCATAACAGCCCGGAAGAGGTGGCGAAGATTTCCGGCGTGCCGGCGGAGACGATCCGCGGTGCCGCGCGGCTTTACGCCACCGGCGGCAACGCGGCGATCTATTACGGTCTCGGCGTCACCGAGCACAGCCAGGGCTCGACCACGGTGATGGCGATCGCCAATCTCGCCATGGCCACCGGCAATATCGGCCGGCCGGGCGTCGGCGTGAACCCGCTGCGCGGCCAGAACAACGTGCAGGGCTCCTGCGACATGGGCTCGTTCCCGCACGAATTGTCCGGCTACCGCCACATCTCCGGCGATGCCACCCGCAAGCTGTTCGAAGACCTGTGGGGTGTGCATCTCGACAACGAGCCGGGTCTGCGCATTCCCAACATGCTCGACGCCGCGGTCGAAGGTTCGTTCCGCGGCATCTACATCCAGGGCGAGGACATTCTGCAGTCCGACCCCGACACCAAGCACGTCGCCGCCGGCTTGGCGGCGATGGAATGCGTGGTGGTGCAGGACCTGTTCCTGAACGAGACCGCTAATTACGCCCACGTGTTCCTGCCGGGCTCGACCTTCCTGGAAAAGGACGGCACTTTCACCAACGCCGAGCGGCGCATCCAACTGGTGCGCAAGGTGGTGGCCCCGAAGAACGGCTATGCCGACTGGGAAATCACCGTGATGCTGGCGAAGGCGCTGGGCTTCGACATGCCCTACAGCCATCCGTCCGAGATCATGGACGAAATCGCGCGGCTGACGCCGACCTTCACCGGCGTGTCGTTCAAGAAGATCGCGGAATTGGGCTCGGTGCAGTGGCCCTGCAACGACAAGGCGCCGCAAGGCACGCCGGTGATGCATGTCGGCGGCTTCGTGCGCGGCAAGGGCAGGTTCGTGGTCACCGAATATGTGCCGACCGATGAGAAGACGGGACCGCGCTTCCCCTTGCTGATGACGACGGGCCGCATTCTCTCGCAATACAATGTCGGCGCGCAGACCCGACGCACCGATAACGTGGTCTGGCATGACGAGGACCGTCTTGAAATCCATCCGCACGATGCCGAGCAGCGCGGCATCCGCGACGGCGACTGGGTCAAGGTGGCGAGCCGCGCCGGCGAGACCACCCTGCGCGCGCTGATCACCGAGCGCGTCGCGCCCGGGGTTGTCTACACCACGTTCCACCATCCGATGACTCAGGCCAACGTGGTCACCACCGACTATTCCGATTGGGCGACCAATTGCCCGGAATATAAGGTCACCGCCGTGCAGATATCGCCGTCGAACGGGCCGAGCCCGTGGCAGGAGCAATACAGCGAACTGGTGCGGCAGACCCGGCGCATCCACGCGACCACGGAAGCGGCGGAGTAAGAGCGATGACGACGAACGCATCCGCCGGCGAAGCGGCGCATAATACGGGTGCGCGCAAGCTGATCATGATGGCGAACCAGATCGGCACCTTCTTCAAGAGCCAGGGGCCCGACAAGGCGGTCGCCGGCACCGCCGATCACATCAAGCGCTTCTGGGACCCGCGCATGCGCAAGTCCATCCTGGCCTATGCGGCGGCGGGCGGCGAAGGCCTTGATCCGTCGGTGCGGCAGGCGCTCGAACTATTGCAGAAAGAGCAGCAGGCCGGCGCGCCGGGCTAGGTGACGCCGGGGCTTTGCGCCCGTCCTGCCGCGGCGTGACAAGGGATTTGCTGCCTTTTTGCTCGACTCCATTTTTGCCCGGCCGCACTATTTCGGCGGGACCATGGACATTCTTCGACCTATTTTCGCGCTAGCCCCGCGCCGATCGGGGTTGCTCGGCTGTCCGCTCGCCGAACTGCAAAGCTCGGGATTTTTTCGCTGGTTCTCCCTGGTCGAGGCGGGCACGCGGACGGATCGCATCGTCTTTCGTCCCGATGGTGAGGCGTTTCGCGATTCGGTGACGCTCGACGTGTTGCCCGATCGGCGCCAATGCGCCGCCTCGCTCACGCTGCGGCTCGATCCGGCGATGCTGGTCGGCCGCAACCGTCCCTTCGGCATCGATTGCATCAAGAGCTTCCTTGCCGCCGTCATTCCCGACGGCGACCGCGCCCATCCGCTGCGCCCGGTCGTTTCGGCCATGGAGGGGGCCATGCTCGCCGGTCCCGACAGGATGCCGACGGATTTGCACGACAAGGGGCCGCGGGCCGCGCTCGCCGTCCTCATGGGCCAAGCGCAAACCTGGGCCATGCGTGAGGCTGGGCTCGATCTTGTGATGCGCCGCATCGGTGTCGGCGCTGCCCCCGATGGCTTGGAGATTCGGGTGGCGCGGCAACGCTGACGGCACGGTCGGCACCAGATCGGCGGCACCCAAATCGGCTTGAAATCGCCGTGATTTAGACCGAAAAAGTTCGGGTCATGCGCAGCGAACCAGCTCCCTCCCGGCTCCGCCTCTCCCTCGCGCTGATCGCGGCGGTAATCGCGCTGTTGCTGGCGCCTCCGGCGGTCTGGGCCCAGTCGCCCGGCCCGCAAAATTCCCTGCTGTCCAACCCGCCTGCGGGCGGGCTTGGACCGAACCCGGCGGTGACCGGCGAACTCTTCACGCCCGGCGATGTCTTGGCGCCGTCAGGAGCAGCGGCGCCGGCAGCGCCGCCGCGCAACGCGATTGCCATGGTTCCCGCCGGCAAGGTGGGGCTGGCGTTGAGCGCGCGCTTCGGCAAAGCGGCGCCGCCGATTAGAGGCGGGCTGGTGTGGCGCGTCTTCTCCGCCAAACCGAGCCCCAACGGGTCATTCCGCCTGGTCAAGGAAGACAAGGCGCCGTCGCCGATGCTGGTGCTGCCGCCCGGGGCCTATGTGGTGCATGTGGATTTCGGGCTCGCCACGGCGGTCAGGCCGGTTTTCTTGCGCGGGTCGACGGTGCATGAGGTGTTCGATCTGCCGGCCGGCGCATTGCGGCTGCAGGGGCAGGTCGGCGACGTCAAGATCCCGCCGACCGAAATCGCGTTCGACGTCTTCCAGGGCAGCCAATTCGAATCGGGCACGCACCGGCCGATCGCCCAGCACGTGACGACCGGCCAACTGGTCGTCGTACCGGAGGGCGTCTATCACATCGTCTCCCATTACGGCGACGCCAACGCGGTGGTGCGTTCCGACATTCGCGTGCAAGCCGGCAAGCTCACCGACATCACCATCAACCACCGCGCCGCCGCCATCACGCTCAAGCTGGTGACGCAAAAGGGCGGCGAGGCGCTGGCCAACACCGCCTGGTCGGTGCTCACGCCCGGCGGCGACGTGGTCAAGGAGGCGCTCGGCGCCTTTCCGCGCGTGATCCTGGCGGTGGGCGAATATCGCGCCATCGCCCGCAACGAGGGCAAGATCTATCAGCGCGATTTCAAGGTGGTGGCGGGCGTCGACGGCGACGTCGAGGTGCTGGCGCAGTGAGGGACAGCGATGCTGCCGTCGCCGCCTTCAGCCGGCTCGATGTGACGAAGATCGCGCTGCTGCTCGATTTCGACGGCACGCTGGTCGATATCGCGCCGACGCCGGACGCCGTGCATGTCGCGCCGGAGTTATGCGATGCGCTGGCGCGGCTGCTCGAGCTCACCGACGGCGCTCTGGCGGTGGTGAGCGGACGGCCGATCGCCGATATCGATTCCAAATTCACGCCGCTCAAGCTGCCGGTGGTCGGCGGCCATGGCGCCGAGATGCGACTCGGCGACGACGAGATCGTCAGCGCGGTCGCGCCGCTGCCGGAAGAACTGCGGCGGCGGCTGGCGGCCGCGAAAGCATTCGATGCCGGCATACTGGTCGAAGACAAGGGCTATTCGCTGGCGCTGCATTACCGCAAGGCGCCGCAGATGGAAGCGCGGCTGCGCGCGCACATCGAAGCCGTCTGTGCCGACTTTCCCGACGAGCCGATGGAATTGCTGCCGGGCAAGGCGGTGTTCGAGATCAAGCGGCCCGGTGTCAGCAAGGGGGAGGGGGTGCGCGCGCTCTTGACGCATGCGCCTTTTGCGGGCCGTGAGCCGGTGTTCATCGGCGACGATGAGACCGACAAGACGCTGTTCGCGCTGCTGCCCGAATTCGGCGGCATCGGCTTTTCGGTCGATCTGGAATACGAGGGACTGGCCGGCATCTTCGAATCGCCGGCCGCGGTGCGCCGCGCCTTGCAGCGTTTGGCGCAAGCCGGCGCCTCGCTGCGTCAATGAAACCTATGATGCGCTCAAACGTTATACGTTAGGCTCTTGTATATGCCCGTGGCGGCGCGCTTTTTGATTTGCCGAATAGCGCCCTTCGATGATGTAATGACGCGATTGATGGGGCAAAACGTTTCAATTGTGGCCGCGCTTTCGCGCCCGTTGTGAAGGGACGACTGGGGAGACCAGCAATTCGGGCCATTTTCGAATCGCGCGCGATGGGCGCATTGATTTGAGCGCGGCGGCGCCTGCCGCGGAAACGGGGAGATCGATATTGTCGCGACTCGTTGTGGTATCGAACCGCGTTGGCGTGCCGGATGGCAGTTCCCGCGCCGGCGGCCTGGAGGTGGCGATCCGGGCGGCGCTGAAACGGCGCGGCGGGCTGTGGTTTGGCTGGAGCGGCCGCGTCAATGAAAAGGACGCTGAGCCATCGACCGTCGTCCAGGACAATATCTCCTACATCACCGTCGACCTGCGCAAGGACGACTACAACGAGTTCTACAACGGCTTCGCCAATCGCGTGCTGTGGCCGATCCTGCATTACCGGCTCGATCTCGCCGAATTCAGCCGCCGCGATCTCGGCGGCTACTTCCGCGTCAACGAGCACTTCGCCCGCAACCTGGAAAAGGAGCTCAGGCCCGACGACGTGATCTGGGTGCACGACTATCATCTGATCCCCTTTGCCAAGGCGCTGCGCCAACGCGGCCACAAGAACCGCATCGGCTTCTTCATCCATATTCCTTGCCCGCCGCCGGAAATCCTCACCGCGCTGCCCAACCACGAGCAGCTCATTCCTTCGCTCGACTATTACGATCTGGTGGGCTTCCAGACCGAAACCGACGCCAGCAATTGCGCGCGCTACCTGACCCGTGAATGCGGATTGAAACGGATCGGCAGCGAGCGCCGGTTCAGGGTCGGCGACCGGGTGCTGGAGGTCGGCGTGTTTCCGGTCGGCGTGGAGACCGAAGCCTTCCAGCGGCTGGCGCGGCGCGCGATCGATTCCGTTTTCGTGCGCGAGGTGCTGGAGAGCCTCTCCGGCCGCGCCATGATCATCGGTGTCGACCGGCTCGATTATTCCAAGGGCATCCCCGAGCGCATGACCGCCTTCGAGCGCTTCCTGACGAATTATCCGGACTGGCGCGGCAAGGTCACCTATCTGCAGATCACCCCGCGCAGCCGTACCGACATCCAGGAATATGCCGACATTGGCCGCATGGTCGGCGAAGCGGTGGGGCGCATCAACGGCACCTTCGGCGAGGCGTCATGGACGCCGCTGCGCTACATCAACAAGGCGCACAGCCGCACGGCGCTGGCCGGCCTCTATCGCGGCGCCCGCGTGGCGCTGGTCACGCCCTTGCGCGATGGCATGAACCTGGTGGCGAAGGAATACGTGGCGGCGCAAGACGCCGAGGACCCGGGCGTGCTGATCCTCTCGCGCTTTGCCGGCGCCGCGCACGAGCTGGGAGCGGCGCTTTTGGTCAACCCTTACGACCCGGAAGGCGTCGCCAGCGCCATCAGCCGCGCGCTGTCGATGCCGCTGACCGAGCGGCGTCAGCGCCATGAGCAGAACTACCGGGTGCTGGTCAGCAACGACATCACCCACTGGGCCGAGCGCTTCCTGGCCACGCTGGAGGCGCCTGCCGAAACCGCCGATCCACCTCCGGCGCGCGTTGCCGGCGGTCGTGGATGAAATTTAAGCTGGCGGTGTGCTTTCGCCCTTCGCGGCGCCCGCGTATGATCGAACCGACGTCCCACCCTTCGAGGCCTTGCCTTATGAAACGAACGATCGCGGCGCTTGCATCCGTCACCTTTGTCGTCATGCAGGCGAATGCCGCCGCCGCGGCCGATGCCTATCAGGGCGGCGTGCTGGCCAAGCGCTGGTGTTCAACCTGCCACATCGTGGCCGCCGACCAGGGCGGCGGCAGCACCCAGGCGCCGCCGTTCTCGGAGATCGCCAAGAAGCCGGGACTGACCGCCGCGTCGATCGCGCTCTTTCTGCTGCGCCCGCACCCGCCGATGCCCGACATGACCCTCACCCGCAACGAGGCAGGGGATCTGGCGGCGTATATCGAGAGTCAGAAATAAGCGACTAATACAGCGCGCCGTCGGATTGCGGTCGATTGGGCGTTAGAACGCCTTCACTTTGCCGATCACGTCATAGATGACGGGCACCCCCTCGATCGTCTTTGGGAGGCGGCTCTCGTCGGCCGGCTTCGACTTAAGATTTACCTTGAGCGCCGGCACCGTGCCGGAGACGCCAATGCCAACGCCGACGACCTCCACGTCCGCCGGCATCGCGCTGGCGAACCGCTTCTTGGCCCGCCGAACGGCCTCAAGCTGTTCCTCATCCATCTGCTCAATCTAAGCCCCGACGAACTGGATGGCCAGCCCATCGAGGACGAGGCTAATCGGGTTGGCATAAGTGACGCCGCGGCCGTTGGAACCGCCGCTTTCGCTGCCGGCGAATAAGAGGCCGCAGGCCCGGTTTTCGTCATCGATAATCAATGAGCCGGAATCGCCACCCGCGCTGAACGGGCCGGTTTCCGTCGACTCGATTTCGATCTGGCCGTCGAACGAAAGCTCGCCGATGTCGTAGCCGACGACAACGCTATCGACCTCGATTGCACTGATACGCCCGCGGGTAACGCCAGTGGTACGGCCGACTTTGTCACCGGAAGCTCGGGATGAATGGGACCCGAGCGGACACCTCGTAGCGTGCCGATCGAGTCATAATTGGCGGCATCGACCTCGATGGCTCTCTTAACCACAGCATAGGCGGCATCGATTAGATTGGGTCGCGTTGTCGACAGCTTGATCCATTTCGACAGCGTGGCGACCGTGTCCTTCGGGCGTTTGCCACCGTCATAGATGCCGGCTTGTACAATCGCATCGCCCTTTTTGGCGTTATTCTCATTGGCCAGAACATGGTTGTTACTGAGCACGACGACTTGATCGGATCGCTTCTCGATGGCGAGCGCACCAATTGTGCCGGCCGTGATCTTATAGTGACCTATCGATGCGCCGGGCCGCAGCGGTCGCACTCGCCTCCGGTACCATGGCGGCACCGCGTGCTTGCTGACGCGGCCGATATAGCGGACCTCTACCTCGTCTCGAGCACGACGCCGAATGTCGTCGAGGAACTGACCGGATCGCTCGAGAGAATGACGCTGCAACCGTACTGCAAGCCGAACGTCGCCAGGTGTCGCGCCGGCGGCGATACCGAGCGCCACCAACGGTTCGGCTTTGGTCATCTTCTCAAGCGCAAAGGTAGTTATGGAGAATCCACCGGCCGTACGAATGGAATTTACCACCGGTGGAACGACCTTGGCCGCGATCTCTTGCTTCAAGGCGCGTGCTGATTGGATATCCATGTCTGCCTCCCTTATCAGGCAGGAATATACAACCAATAGAGAGTATTTACAACAGTTGCACCAGGACAACGGCTTGGGCCGGCACCTAATTCGTCCGCCGCACGTCCGGCGGTACCGCTTCATCGGCAAGCGCCTTCAAGGCTTCGTCGAGCGGCAGCACCTGCTGGCCTTCCTTGCCGAGGCGGCGCATCGAGACCAAGCGCTCGGCCGCTTCCTTCTTGCCGACCACGAGCATGGCCGGGACCTTGGCCAGCGAGTGCTCGCGCACCTTGTAATTGATCTTCTCGTTGCGCAGGTCGGCCTTTACGCGCAGGCCCAGACGGTTGGCGGCCTCCAACACCTCGCGCGCGTAGTCATCGCCGTCCGACGTGATGGTGGCGATCACGGCCTGCGTCGGCGACAGCCACAGCGGCAGATGGCCGGCGTAATGCTCGAGCACGACGCCGAGGAAGCGCTCCATCGAGCCGCAGATGGCGCGGTGGATCATCACCGGCGCCTTCTTCGAACCGTCGGGCGCGATGTAGAAGGCGTCGAAGCGTTCCGGCAGGTTGAAGTCCACCTGCGTGGTGCCGCACTGCCAATCGCGGCCGATGGCGTCGCGCAGGACGTATTCGAACTTCGGCCCGTAGAAGGCGCCTTCGCCAGGATTGATCGCGGTCTCGATCTTCTGGTTATGGCTGCGCGCCTCGATCTGCTTGAGCACGTCCATCATGATGCTCTCGGCGTGATCCCACGCCGCGTCGGAGCCCACGCGTTTCTCGGGGCGAGTCGAGAGCTTCACGGTGAGCGTGCCGGTGAAGCCGAAGTCCTGATAGGTCGACAGGATCAGATCGTTGATCTTCAGGCACTCCTCGGCCATCTGCTCTTCGGTGCAGAAGACGTGGGCGTCGTCCTGGGTGAAGGCGCGCACGCGCAAGAGCCCGTGCAACGCGCCTGACGGCTCGTAGCGGTGAACGATGCCGAACTCGGCAAGCCGCATCGGCAGGTCGCGATACGATTTGAGCCCGTGCTTGAAGATCTGGATGTGGCCCGGGCAGTTCATCGGCTTGATGGCGTAGACGCGCTCGTCCTCGGTATCGTCGCCGGCCGATGTCGCCTGGAACATGTTCTCGCGGAACCAGCCCCAGTGGCCGGACGTCTCCCACAGCGACTTGTCGAGCAATTGCGGCGCGTTGACTTCCTGGTAGTCGCCCTTCAGCCGGCGGCGCATATAGGCGACGATCTCCTGGAAGATGGTCCAGCCGCCGGCGTGCCAGAACACGGTGCCGGGACCTTCCTCCTGGAAGTGGAAGAGGTCCATCTCGCGGCCGAGCTTGCGGTGGTCGCGCTTCTCGGCCTCCTCCATCTGCTTGAGATAGAGATCGAGCTCATCCTGCTTGGCAAAGGCGGTGCCGTAGATGCGGGTGAGCATGGGGTTGCGCGAATCGCCGCGCCAATAGGCGCCGGCGACCTTCATCAGCTTGAAGGCGTTGCCGATCTTGCCGGTTGAGGTCATGTGCGGACCGCGGCAGAGATCGAACCACTCACCCTGCCGATAGATCTTGATCTGCTGGTCTTCCGGAATGGCATCGACCAGCTCGACCTTGAAGTTCTCGCCCATGTCGCGAAAGGTCTGTTTGGCCTTCTCGCGCGACCACACTTCCTTGCTGAACGGCCGGTCGAGCGAGATGATCTCCTTCATCTTCTTCTCGATGACGGGCAGGTCTTCAGTCGTGAACGGCTGGTTGCGGTAGAAATCGTAATAAAAGCCGTTCTCGATCACCGGACCGATGGTCACTTGCGTGCCCGGCCACAGGTCCTGCACCGCTTCCGCCAATACGTGGGCGGCGTCGTGGCGGATCAGTTCCAAGGCCCGCGGGTCGTCGCGGTTGACGAATTCGATCTTGGCGTCGCGCTCGATGGGATCGTTGAGGTCGGTAAGCGCACCGTCGAGCGCCATCGCCACCGTACGCTTGGCAAGCGAGGGCGAGATCGCCTTGGCGACGTCATGTCCGCTCGAACCGGCCGGATATTGCCGGGCGGCGCCGTCGGGGAAGGTGAGGGTGATGGATTTCGGGGATGGGGCGGGCGCAACGCCCGCGCTGCCGAGATGTTCGGCCATAGCGGTCTCCTTTGCTCACTCGCTGCCTACGAATGCAGGTAAGCGTCGTTTCATCCGGGATTTAATCGAGCCGGCATCAAAGCGCAATCATCGCCGGCGGCGGGCCATCCGGCGGTCCTTTGGCCGTGATGCAATCTATGAGGGTATTACGGAATTTAGGCAACCATATTCGCCCGGCGCCAGAGCCACGCCGAGGCGCGCCCATCGATGACGATGAGTGCGCTGCCGATCACCAGCGCGCCGACGACCTCGCGCACGCTCAAGGGCTCGCCCAGCAGCAGCCAGCCGAGCAGGATGGCGGTGACCGGGATCAGCAGCGATACCAGCGTGACATTTGTCGCGCCCGAGCGCGCGAGGATACGGAAGAACACGATGTAGGCGAGCGCGGTCGCGAGGGCTGCAAGCCCGATCAGCGACAGCCAGGCGGCAAGGCTGGGCATCGGCAGGGCCCAAGGCCGGTCGACGAAGCCGGCGATCAACGCCATCATCACGCTCGAGCAGATGAGCTGACCCGTGGCCGACGTGATCGGCGGCACGCCTGCGAGCTTACGGCGTGCCCATAGCGCGGAAAGCGCGTAGCTCAGCGCGGCGCCGACGCAGAGCATGATGCCGATGGCCTGGTCGGATGCGGCGGGGCCCGGCTGGCGCAGGATGATGACGCCGATGAGTCCGACGATCACGCCGACAACGCGGCGCGCGATCAGTCGTTCGTCGCCGAACGCCGCCAGCAACACCACGGCAAACAGCGGCGTGGTGGCATTGAGCACCGAGGCCATGCCGCTGGCAATGTAAGATCTGTCCGGTGGCCAGCAGCGAAAACGGGATGACGTTGTTGAGCAGGCCCATGCCCGCAAACGGCAGCCAGTCCATCGCGTGCTTTGGCAAGGCGCCGCCGAACGCGCGCAGAAACGGCAGCAGCATTGCGGCGCCGAGCGCGACCCGCACCAGCACGATGGTCGCCGGCGGCAGCTCGCGGACGGCGACGCCGACAAGAAAAAAAGAGCCGCCCCACAGCACCGACAGCAGCACCAGCAGCAGCCAGTCCTGGCGATGCATGTCGAGGACGTTCGCCGAAGTCGTCATCTTCGCCATATGCGGGCAGGCCCGGTGCTGTCGCGGCAGGTGAAGCGTGGCCGGCAGGTTCCCTTGCCGGCGAGGGCGCTGTCCACCGCTTTTATGGTGAGGGCGCGCCTATGCCGGCGGCGTCTCGTTGGTCCCCCGCCAGCGCCCGTAACGCCAGGGCATCCACCAACGGGCGCCCTTCGGCGATTCGCCGGGCACGAAGTCGAGGCCGTGGGTGCCCCAGGGGTGGCAGCGCAGGATGCGCGCCAGCGCCATCCATGAACCGGCCCACAGTCCAAAGCGGGTGACCGCCTCCTCGGCATATTCGGAACAGCTCGGCAAATGGCGGCAGCGCGGGCCGATCAGTGCCAAAAAGGTGTAGCGGTAGAACAGGATGAAGCCGCGCCCGGCGCGCCGGGGCAGCCGCGCCAGTGTCTCGGCCGGTGAGGGGTGGTCGCTCATCTCAGGCACGGAAGTTGCTTCGTCAGCCGCATGCCGGTTCCCGCAAAGGTTTCGCCACGGGTTTCAAACTTGTGGACCCGTTGGGGTTTTGAACAGCAAAATAGGCTCGGAGCGCAGGTTTTGCACTGGACCCGATATCGACCGCTCTCTAGATTTGCAGGTGCGAACAACGGGGGTGTAACGGCCGCAAGCCCGGCGATTACGCGCAACAATTGCCCTCAAGAACCGGGAACTGGCGGTCAGGACGGGGGTTTTATGCGTCGCTCCTTTGCGACAGTGTTTGCGCTCGCTCTGGCGGCACCGGTTCTGGTGCTTCCGGCCTCGTCGAAGCCGATTGATCGCACATTGCCCATGCGTTTTGCGCTGCGCCTGGAAGGGCCGGCGAAGACTTGCCGTGATCACTGCCGGCTCATCCTGTCGGCGAGCGGAGCTATCACCGCTGATAGCCCGGCCGATTTCCGGGCCTTCGCCAAGACTCACAAGCTGAGCGGCGCCCTGGTGGTGCTCGATTCCAATGGCGGCTCGGTGCACGGCGCCATCAAGCTCGGCCGCGAGATGCGCGCGCTCGGCCTCGACACCACGGTGGGCCAGGTCATCGATCTCAACGGCCGCGGCCCGGGTTTGCCGCGCGCCACCGTGTCGTCGCGCGCCGACTGCGAATCCATGTGCGCCTTCGTGCTGCTTGCCGGTGTGCACCGCACGGTGCCGGCGCAGGCGCGGGTGATGGTGCATCAGATCTGGCTCGGCGACCGCCGCGACGACCCGACCGCGGCCAGCTATTCGGCCGAGGACCTGGTGCTGGTGCAGCGGGATATCGGCCGGCTCGCGCGCTACACCCACGACATGGGCGTCTCCGTCGAGGTGCTCGATCTGGCGCTGCGCATCCCGCCCTGGGAGCCGATGCATACGCTGACGCGGGCGGAAATCCGCCGCACCCACGTTGCCACTGCCGATATCGACGGCCCGGTTGCCGACCGGGTCGCTTCGGCCGCGAAGGCGACACCGCAGCCGCGCCAGGCGCTCTTGCACACCACCGGCGGCCTGCCGGCGACCGAGATCAGTGAACGCCGGTGGTTGGTGGTCGACCACGCCGGTGTCGCGACGCTGGCGCGCAGCCAACCGCTCACCGTCGAGGGCGACGAAATCGGCAGTTTCGATCTCATGGTGTCCTGCGGCCTCAACGGTCATTATGAGGTCAGCTATGTCGAGCGCCGCCACGGCATCGCCCGCCGGTCGCTGCCGAATGCGGTGCATGAGGTGCGCATGGCGGCTGCCAACAAGGCGATGAAGCTGAAGGTCGTTTCGTCGCGGGAGAACGCCGATGGCGACGAGCTCATCACCTACGCCGTCGCATCGGTGCCGGGGGAGGTTATCAACTCTTTCGCCGCGCTTGGCGGTCATTCGATAGTGATCCAGACCCGCAGCACCGGCGTGGTGACCGGCATTCGCGTCGGCAATACCGGCGCCCATGAGAACCTGCCGCAACTGGCGGCGACCTGCCGCAAGGGGCTCGGCGACCGCGCCGACCTTTCGCTCGACAAGGACGGCAGCGCGGCGGTGGCAAAGTAGGGCGCCCGTGAGCCGGATGCGGCGCGGCTCGGAGCCAAGCGGAGCGTTGCGGCGCCGATCAGGGGTCCAGCTTTCTTTAAGATCTTTCATTGAGGCGTGAAGCCATCCGAGCTGAAGCTCACGCACCCATGATGCCCCCCGAAAAAAATCCAAACGGGCCCTTCAGAGGAAACAATTATATTTAGCGATGCTTGCAGTAGCGCTTCACGATAATCGATAAGAATCGCGCAGACCTTCCTCCAACAACTGCAGCACCATACTGGTAGCGCTCGCTGACGAACGATTCATTTAACTCGCACAACTCCCTTGCCGAGCTGTGAGGAAATCGGCCCGCCTCTAAACCACGATTTAATCGGCATGCTCAGAATGCGAGTCGGCGCGCACGCGATGTGTGATCGTCATGGGCCGTGCTTCCGGCGTGAACTGGCCGGCGATGCGGCCACGCAGCGGCGTCCGCTCGAAGGCGCCATCCTGCGGCAAAATTCGCGCCGGCATGCCGGGGCTCGGCCGCAATGTAGGCTTGGCAATGAAGCCGTAGGTCGCCGTTGGATCGAGCGCGACGCGATACCGGCGCACTATTGCCGCGATCGCAACCTTCAACAGTAGGACGGCGTAGTGGTAGCCGCTGCAGCGGCGCGCACCCCCGCTGAATACGATGAACTCGTAGGCCGTCGGCCGCCGCTTCAGCCACCGGTCGGGCCGAAAGCGGTCGGGCGCCGGATAGATCGCCGAATCGCGCTGCGTGAGATAGGGGCTGAGCAGCAGCGAACTGCCTTTGCGGATCTTTGTTCCGGCGATGGTGATGTCATCCATGACCCACATGCCGATGATTGGCGTCGGCGGCAGCAGCCGCAGGGCTTCGAACACCACCGCATCGAGGATGGGCAATGCGTTGATCGAGGCCACGGTGTGGTCGGCGAGCCCGACGCTGCCTTCAAGCTCGGCAAGAAGCGCCTGTGCAATCAAGGGATGCTGCTCGAGCAGCATCAGCGTCCAGGCGATGGCGATGCCGGGCGGCTCGTAGGAGGCCCAAGCCGTCGTGGCAATATTGGCGATCTTGAAGGAATCGGGCACCGGGCTGCCGGAAGGATCGGTCAGTTCGCTGAATGCCGACCGCAGATTGGAGGGGGGCAAGCCGCCGGAATCATCGGTCCATCGCTCCAGTTCCGCGTAGAGGCAGTCGGCAGTATTGATCAGCTTGCGATAGGGCAACCCCGGCAGATTAAAGCGCAGCGACATGACCGAGGCGGACCAGTTCATGGCGTGGTAGTGGTCGATCATCCTCCCGATTTTCAGCATCCGCTCGCGGTCGGTCTCGCCGTACAGCATTTGCAGGGAGCAACGCGTGGCGAGCTCTCTCGCCAGGTTGGCAAGGTCCACGGTTCGTCCGGTCGGCCACGCGGCAACTTCCTCGCCAATTATCGCCCGCATGTCGTCGAACAACCGTTCAGCGCGCGGCCTTCCAAGCTGGCCGGAAATCTGGCGGGCGTAGTGTTCATGCTCGCTGCCGCCGAGGCTCATGTAGTTGAAACGCAGCTTTTCCTGCGACGTCCCGCGTGGCGCCGGATTGGGCCAGACGCCCTTCAAGCGCAGGTGATCCATTTGGTCATAGACTGCCTCGTTCAGCGCCGCGCCCGAGAAGAGATAAGCGATCGGAGACGCCTGCCGCGAAGCAAGAGGCGGGTTGATGGTAACCGCGGGGCCATAGGCTTTGTGGAGCCAGGTGAGACCGCCCATCACATCGTAACAAAGGGACCAGACTGCGCGTGCAGCCTCCCACCGCGATACGCAAGGCAACATATGCCCCACTCGCCACCGGTATTGCCGGAGTCCCCAGATGACCCGCAGATAATACCTTCATCTTTTCGCTTTTTCCGCGTTTTGGCAAGCAATGGGTTGTACCGCGACCGACGTTCGACCAAACGCTGGCGCCAGCAGCCAACCAACCATGGCATGGCGGGCATTCTTGCCGGTGCGTGTCGGCGAGCTTCCCGATCCGTGGATATGATTTTTGCGCCTATGCATGAATCGGCGCGATTGTTGTGCCGATCGGTTGCCCAGGCGATGCGGACCGCAATGAGCGGTGAACCGGGGTCCCGGGTCTGCAGCGCACCGTTTCACGTTGCGCAGCGCCCGGGCGCGTTGGGCGGTTACTCCGCCGCCTGCGCGCGCTTGGCGGCGATCTCGTCGATCGCCTGCACCACCGCGTCGAAGGTGAGCATGGTGGAGGCGTGGCGCGCCTTGTAGTCGCGCACCGGCTCCAGCACCGCGAAGTCGGCCCATTTGCCGGAGGGCGGCGGGCCGTTCTCCTTCAGCATCTTGCGCATGGTCTCGCGCAAGGTCCGCAGTTCGTCCGCCTTGGCGCCGATGATATGGCTCGCCATCAGCGAGGACGAGGCCTGGCCGAGCGCGCAGGCCTTCACGTCATGGGCAAAGTCGGTGACCGTATCGCCGTCCATTTTGAGGTCGACGGTGACCGTCGACCCGCACAGCTTGGAGTGGGCCCGGGCGCTGGCGTCGGGCCCGGACAGGCGGCCAAGACGCGGAATATTGCCCGCCAGTTCCAGGACTTTTTCGTTGTAAACGTCGTTGAGCATTCGGTTTTTTGCCGTTGTAATACCCTGCGGATTGCCTCGGCGCCGCAATGGAATATATAGGGACTGAGACAAGGGCGCGAGAAGGGGTTCCCCGCGCCGGGTATGGGTTTCGGGCCGTATTCGAGCCATGCCGAATGGGAATGCAGCGTCCAGCTCCGCCTTGGGTCTTCGCGCCCGGCGCGGGTCGACTGACGCGGCCACCCCGGTGACACTCCCGGTGCAGCCCTGTTCCGAAGGGTGAGTGCCGGTCGAACGGAGAGACCGTTTATGGACGCAAAGAGCATCAATGCGACAGTCGAGCCGTGGCCGAAGAAGGGCCTGTCCGACCATGTGCGTGCCGCGCCGGAGCCGGTCGGTCCGCGCCCCTCGCGCGAGGAGGCGGAGGCCGCCGTGCGCACGCTGATCGCCTATGCCGGCGACAACCCGGCGCGCGAAGGCGTGCTCGACACCCCCAAGCGGGTGATCGACGCCTACGAGGAGCTTTACCAGGGTTATCGCGAAGTGCCGGCCGCCGTGCTCGACCGCACCTTCTCGGAGACCGCCGGCTACGAGGACTTCGTCCTGGTCAAGGACATCGGCTTCAATTCCCACTGCGAGCATCACATGATGCCGTTCTACGGCAAGGCGCATGTCGCCTATATGCCGACGGACCGGGTGGTGGGGTTGTCGAAGCTCGCGCGCCTGGTCGACGTCTACGCCAAGCGGCTGCAGACGCAGGAGCACATGACCTCGCAGGTGGCGACCGCCATCGAGGAAGTGCTGCGCCCGCGCGGCGTGGCGGTGATGATGGAAGCCGAGCACATGTGCATGTCGCTGCGCGGCGTGACCAAGCCCGGCGCGCTGACGGTGACCACGCATTTCACCGGCGCCTTCAAGGACGCCAGCGAGCAGGTCCGCTTCATGAACCTGCTGCGCGGCGGCCGGTAACCGGCACTCGTTCCGGGGCAGCACCTTAAAATGCCGGGTCGGCTTTAGCCGACCTGGTTGGCAAGCCGCGGAATCCACAAAAATCGAAGATAAGTTCGGTCCGCCCATGATTCAGGGCTCGCGCGCTCACGCGTGCGCCCGGGAATGACGATCTATATAATAGGGCGCGGCCAGCGACCGGGAGAAAGCCTTGTCCACATCACTCGACATCGAAGAAGGCTTGGCCTTCTTGCCCAAGTTCGACGCCGACGGTCTCGTCACCGCGGTGGTGACCGATGCCGGCAACGGCGAGGTGCTGATGGTCGCGCACATGAACGAAGAGGCGCTGGCCAAGACCATCGCCACGGGCGAGGCCTGGTACTTCAGCCGTTCGCGCCAGAAATTGTGGAAGAAGGGCGAGAGCTCCGGCCACGTCCAGCGCATTGTCGAAATGCGCGTCGACTGCGACCAGGACGCGGTGTGGCTGCGCGTGGAGCAGCAAGGGCCGGGCGCCTGCCATACCGGCCGGCGCTCGTGCTTCTACCGCGCCATTCCGCTCGGGCAGATCGGCGACGTGCGGCTCGAGTTCCGCGACGGCGAGAAGACCTTTGACCCCGCCGACGTCTACCGCGGCATTTCGTAACACGAAAATGTGCATCGACTTGCGGCCCGGAATCGACTAGCTCTCGCCGCGAGCGGGAGAGACCGGTCCGGACAATTCATCCGAACCGGCGCCGAAGGAGCAACCGCCCCGGAATCTCTCAGGCAAAAGGACCGCTCAGAATACAAATCTCTGAAGAGCGGAGCGTGAGCTCCCGCCGACGGGGAAAAGTCGCAACGCATTACGGCGGTGCGACGAAACTCTCAGGCCAATGACAGAGGGGGCGCGGATTCGTGATGTCACGAATGCGCGCGGCAACCTTCTGGAGGCCTGATCTTGACTCGTCCCTCAACCGATTTCGATGTGATCGTGCTCGGTGCCGGCGTCGTTGGCATCAATACCGCCTATTGGAACTTGCGCAACGGCAAGTCGGTCTGCGTCATCGACCGCCAGCCCGGCGCAGGATTGGAAACCAGCTTCGCCAATGGCGGCCAGGTGTCGGTGAGCCACGCCGAGCCCTGGGCCAATCCGTCGGCGCCGTCGAAGGTGCTCAAGTGGCTCTTTCAAAGCGATGCGCCGCTTCTGTTCCGGCCGCGTTTGGACACCCAGCAGTGGCTGTGGATCGCCAAATTCCTGGTCGATTGCCTACCGCGGCGGGCGGATCGCCATACCACCGAGATGGTGAAGCTCGGCACCCAAAGCCGCAGCTTGATCCAGCAGATCCGGCAGGAGGAAGGCTTCCACTACGACGAACGCTGCCGCGGCATCGTGCATTTCTACCGCGACCGCCGCGAATTCGAAGCGGCCATTCCGGTGGCCGCCTTGATGCGCAAATACGGTTGCAATCGCACGGTCATTGACGTCGACCGGCTGGTGGAGATCGAGCCCGCCTTCAGCGAACAGCGCGCGACCATCGCCGGCGCCACCTATACCGACGAAGACGAAAGCGGCGACGCGCTCAAGTTCACGCAAGAATTGGCGCACGTGTGCGAGCGCAAGGGCGCGACCTTCCTCTATAACCATCAGGTCACGGCGCTCGAGGCCGATCGCGTGGCCGGGCAGGTGAGTGGGGTCGAGGTCTGCGGTCCGGACGGCTATCGAATGATACGCGCGCGCGATGTGGTGGTCAGCCTCGGCAGTTGGTCCGCGCCGCTGCTGCGGAACCACGGCGTGCGGCTCAACATCTATCCGGCCAAGGGCTATTCGGTGACGATCCCGATCGAAGGGGCCAACACCGCGCCGGTCACCAGCCTCACCGACGATGAGTTCAAGCTGGTCTATTCCAACTTCGGCGACCGGCTGCGGGTGGCGGGAACGGCGGAGCTGTCCGGCTATTCGCGCGATCTCAATCACGGCCGCTGCCAGGCCATCCTGCGCAACGTGAGAAACCTGTTCCCGCGCGCGGGCAATTTCGAGCGGGCGACATTCTGGAGCGGCCTGCGGCCGACGACGCCATCGAACCTGCCCTATGTCGGGCGCACGCGCTATCGCAATCTCTGGCTCAACACCGGCCACGGGACCCTCGGCTGGACGCTCGGCGCGGGCTCCGGCTATCGTGTCGCCAATATGATTGCGGCCAACGACGGGCCGGTGGTGGCTTGAGCAGGGCGTGAAAAATGCCGACGCGTGGACCGGCGATGGTGGGTGGGGCATGCCGTGAGCGGTGATGCCCGCCTTCGCCTCGATGCGCGCGCGGGCGGCACGGTCGTTTATCTCACCGTCGACAACCGGGCAAAGCTCAACACCCTCGATCGCGCGTTGATGCGCGAAATCATCGATAAGGTCGATGCGCTCGCCGCGCGCGAGGACCTGCGCGCCCTGGTGCTGAGCGGCGCCGGCGAAAAAGCCTTCATCGGCGGCGCCAGCATTTCGGATATGGCGGCGCTCGACCGCGATGGCGCGCGCGAATTCATCACGCTCGTCCACTCAACATGCGATTGCCTGCGGCGGCTGCCGGTGCCGGTGATCGCTAGAGTCGACGGCTACGCGCTCGGCGCCGGCTTGGAAGTGGCGGTGTCGTGCGACCTGCGGGTCGCGACCACGCGCGCGCAATTCGGCATGCCGGAGGTCAGGGTCGGCCTGCCGTCGGTGGTGGAGGCGGCGCTCATTCCGCCGCTCATCGGCTTCGGCCGCGCCCGCGAACTGCTGATGCTGGGCGAGATCGTCGATGCCGACACCGCGTTGCGCTGGGGACTGGTCGAGCGCGTGGTGGCGCCGGAGGCGCTCGATGACGAAATCGAGCGCGTGCTCGGCGCGCTGCTGGCGGCCGGCCCGCAGGCGATGCGCCGGCAGAAGGCGCTGATGCAGGCCTGGGAGAAGCTGCCGACCGACGCCGCCATTCAAGCCGGCATCGACGCTTTTGCCGCCACCTTTGAAATGGATGAGCCGACGCGCATGTTGTCGGCCTTCGTCAATCGCAAACGGGATTAGGGCCACACACTCCGCTCCTTCCCGCGCAAGCGGGGACCCAGAGCCACTGGGCATCGCGCTTATTGCGCTGGATTCCCGCTTGCGCGGGGACGAGCGGATGCAGCGGTCGCGATTAGACCTTTGCGTCCACCCGCGCCAGCAACGCCTGCGCGCGCGCCAGATGCGGGCGGTCATACATCTTGCCGTCAATGCCGACGGTGCCGGCGCCGGGCTTCGCGGCAAAGGCAGCGATCACCGCCTTCGCTTGCGCGATCTGCTCGGGCGAGGCCGTGAACACCGCGTTGATCACCGGTACTTGCGCCGGGTGAATCGCCAGCCGTCCGACGAAGCCGTCGCGGCGCGCAAGCTCGGTGTCGCGGCGCAGCACCTCAGCCTCGCGGAAATTGACATGGATGGTCTCGATCGCCGCCACCCGCGCGGCCGCCGCGCCGTAGAGGCACATGGAGCGGGCGAGACGATAGGGCTCGGTGAGGGTGCCGTCGGCTTCCCGATTGGCTTCGGCGCCGAGCTCGGCGGACAAATCCTCCGGCCCCCAGGTGAGGCCGATCAGCCGCTTGCTGCAATCGCGATAAGTCCCGGCGGTGAACAGGCCGACGGCCGACTCCACGGCCTGCGCCAGCACCTTGATGTGCCCTTCGGGCAGGCCGGCAATCGCCTCGCGCGCGGTCAGCTTGGCATCGAGATGGGTGACGGTCGCACCGCCTTCGGCCTTGGGAAACAGCACGGCATCGGGCTTGCCGGCGACGATCGCATCGAGATCGGCATCGGTCATGCCGGTGTCGAGCCCGTTGATGCGCACCATGAGACGCGGCCGCTCGCGCGTGGCGCCGACCTTCTGCAGGAAAGCCAGCGCCGCGGCGCGCGCTTCGGCCTTGCGCTCGGGCGCGATCGAATCCTCGAGATCGATGATGACGGCGTCGGCGCCGGCGGCGAATGCCTTGTCGAGCTTGTTGCCGCCGTCGGCGGGCACAAAGAGAAGAGAACGCATCACGCTTCCTTCGGCCGCATGCGCATGAACACCTGGCGCCGGCATTCGGCGACCAATGTACCGTCCTGCTTGAAGGCGCGGTGATGGAATTCGACGATGCCGGCGCCCGAGCGCGATTTCGATTCGCGCTTGTCCAGCACTTCGGTGCTGCAATGCACGGTGTCGCCTTCGAACAGGGGCGCGGGAAAGCGCACCTCCTTCATGCCGAGATTGGCGATGGTGGTGCCGACCGTCATGTCGGAGACCTGGATGCCGATCATGAGCCCGAGGGTGAACAGCGAGTTCATCAGCGGCTGGCCGAACTCGGTCTCCTCCTCGCAGAAGTGGCGGTCGATATGCAGCGGCTGCGGGTTCAGCGTCATGTTGGAGAACAGCATGTTGTCCATCTGCGTCACCGTGCGGGTGAGCGGATGCTCGTAGAGCCGGCCGACCTCGAGGTCCTCGAAATAGAGCCCGCCACGCTTATGCCGCTGGATCGTTGCTTCCATCGCCTCCCTCCGCTGGTACCCGGGCCAAATTCAGGCCGTTAATCTCCCGTTTACCATAATTGCCCATGGTCGAGAGGCCCCCTTTTCAGTTGCGTCTAGGACGAAACTTGCGGCCCCGGCAAGGCCGATGAAGGCTTACTCCGCATGTCGGTCGCCTCCGTTATCAGCCATGTGGCGTCGCAGATCACCGGCGCCATCAGCCAGGCGGCGCGCTCGACCGGCATCAGCTTCGAATATCTGCTGGCGACGGCGCAAATCGAGTCGCGCCTCAATCCCAAGGCGCAGGCGCCGACCTCGTCGGCCTCCGGCCTCTATCAGTTCGTCGATCAGACCTGGCTCGGCACGCTGAAGCAGGACGGGTCGGCGCTCGGTCTCGGCCGCTATGCCGACGCCATCAGCCAGTCGGCTGACGGCCGCTATACGGTCAGCGATCCCACCATGCGCACGGCCATCCTGCGGCTGCGCAACGACCCGAGCGTGAGCGCGCTGATGGCCGGCGCCTTTACCCGCAACAACGCGGCGCAGCTCGCCTCCGCCATCGGACGGCAGCCGACCGACGGCGAGCTTTACATCGCGCATTTTCTCGGGTCGGACGGCGCCGCCAAGCTGATCGGCGCCGCCGCCAACAATCCGCAGGCCAATGCCGTGCAGATGTTTCCGCAGGCAGCGACCGCCAACCGTAGTGTCTTCTTCGACCGTTTCGGTCTCGCGCGCAGCGCCGGCGGCGTTTATTCCGAGCTCACGCGGCGCTACGCCGTCGCGCGCACCGCCACGCTCGATCCAACCTTGCGCGGCAGCATCGATCCGCAAACGGGGCGTGTCCCTGATACCGCGGGAACGACGCAGGCACTGGCCGCGGCCAATCCCACGTTGCCGGTAGCCGACAACCGGCCGGCATTCCAATCCATGTTCAGCGATCGCACGGGCGGTCCGGTGACATCGGCGGTGCGCCGGCTATGGTCGACGACCCAGACGGCGGAGGCAGGCGAGGCGGCTGCCAGGGCGGCGGCAGCGCAGGGCCAGGTTACCCCCCTCGATCTCTTCGTCGATCATCCGCGCAATTCCCGCGCGCTCTTCGGCAACGGAAAAGCCTGAAAACCGGGCGCTTTCGTCGCGATCATCGTTAATGGCGGGTCAAGTTCTATGGTGAACGCTTTGTTAAGCGGCACCGGCTAGGCTTGATGCTGGGCCGTCCGGTCGGCGGCGCCGTTATTGCGTCTGGTCACACCATGATTGTCCGTCAGTTTCTACACTGGATCCGCAACGCCTCCGCTCTCGAGCGCGCGGAGGCGACATCCGCGCTGGCGCGCGCCTATCTCTACTCCGAGCTTTCAACCGACGATCTCGCCGCAGCCGAAGGCGCGATGCTGATGCTGCTCGACGATCCCTCGCCGCTGGTACGGCAGGCGCTGTCGGAAGCGCTGGCGTCGGCCCAGCAAGCGCCGCCGGCGGTCGTGCGCGCGCTTGCCGCCGATCAGCCCGAGGTTGCGCTGCCGATCTTGATGTGCTCGCCGGCGCTGGAGACCGAGGATCTGGTCGACCTGATGGCGGGCGGGGAGCCCGAAATTCAAATCGCGATCGCAGGCCGTGCTCCGATGCCGCGCCCGCTCACCGCGGCGATCGCCGAAGTCGCGTGCGCCGAGGCGTGCCTGACGCTGTTGGAAAATCCCGAAGCCGTCATCCCGGCTTTCTCGGTCAAGCGCATCATCGAGCGCTTTGGCCATCTGGCGGCGATCCGCGAGACCCTGTTGGCGAACGAAGACCTGCCGATGACCATGCGTCAGACACTTCTCAGCAAGCTGTCGGAGACGCTCGCCGGCTTCGTCAGCGGGCGGCAATGGCTGGGGTATGAACACGCCGACGATGCGGCGCGCGAAGCCTGCGAGAAGGCAACGCTCGCGCTCGCCGCCGAGACGCCCTACGAGGAAGTCGGCGCGCTGGTGCAGCACCTGCGCGACACGCAACAGCTCACCGCCGGCCTGATCCTGCGCGCGCTGCTCTCCGGCAATGTGGTGCTGGTCGAGGAAGCGCTGGCGGAGTTATCGGACCTGCCGATCGACCGGGTCATCGGCTATATCCACGACAAGACCGTTTCCGCCTTCCACGCGCTCTACTGCAAGGCCGGGCTGCCCGACGTCGCCTATCCCGCCTTCCGCGAGGCGATCCAGGCGATGCGTGAGGGCGCATTGGTCGGCGAGCACGGCGGGGTGTCGCGGCTCAAGCGGCGCATGGTCGAGCGCGTGCTCAAGGCCTGTTCGGAACTCTACGATTACAATTGCAACGCCAACATGGTTCCGCTGCTGGCGCTGCTGCGCCGCTTTGCGGTCGAGGCCGCGCGCGAAGAGGCGCGGGCGTTCTGCGAGGATCTGATGGCCGATCGGCCGGTGGTGGCCGCGCCGGCCTTGGACGATCTGGCGGACGATGCGGTGACGCTCGACCACGTGCCGTCTCTCGACGAGGCCGCCGTTGCAACAGACCGACAGGAAGCCGGGCAGGGCCCTGCCGCCGTTCCGGATGGTGTCGCCGTCTTGCCGGCGTCGGATGATATCCGACTGGTGCCGTGGCTCGATGAACTGCAGGCCCTCGCCAAGGAGGCGGCTCGAGCCCGTGACAGGGTGTCGGCCACATCGCAACATCATCTCAAGCCGGTCACCCAGGACGTCAGCATCGCGCTGTCATTGGATGAACTCACGGCCGGCGGGCCGTCCGCGGACGAAATGATGCCGGAGATTCCGACCAGCGCCGACAACGACCAGCACGCCGCCCCGCGGGGCCGGCCCGAGGTCGAGGAGCGGTTGGTGGCTGCTTGATCGTCGCGCGGATGCGGTGCCGCGTTTGGGCGTAGCGGCGGGAGGCTCTCTTAGCCGATGTGCTCCGGCACCAGCGATGGGCTCGTGATCTGGGCAATCACGTCGGGGCGCTCGCGGTTCTCGTAGAGCAGGAACTCGTCGGTCACTTCGCGCAGCCGCGCGGTCAACAGCGCGGCCAATTCCTTGGCATCGGAGCGGGAATATTCGCGATAGATCGCGCGCACCGCATCCACGTGCTGATCCACCAGCCGGACCGGGATGCGCGTCACGTCGGGGGTGAGCTCGATCAGCCGGCACAGGCTGTCGGCCGCGGATGCCACCGCCGGATAGCCGAAGGTGGCCGCTTCGCCCTTGATGTCGTGGGCGGCGTGGAACAGGGCGTCCCGGTTGCTATGGGTGACGCAGCTGCTGCCGTTGATTGCCTTGCGCGCGTGGTCGAGCCGCTCGCATTCGGCGTCCATCCAGGAGCCGAATTCGCCGGAGAGCTCGGCGAGCGCTTTTTCCGCGCGCGTGATCGGGTCATCGTCGTCGAGCCGGACCGGTTTGGTGGAGATCGCTTTGCGCAATTTGTTTTCCGGCGTGATGACCTCGTGGTCACCGAAGGTCGCGACAGCCGCATTGTGCTTGCTCGAGGCCATGATCGCTCTTCCTATTTCAACTGGGGGCTCGCGCTTTGTCGATCAGCGGCGCCTGCTTGATGATTTCGGCCTTGCCGCCCTTGCGACGCTCGGGCCCGGCATAATTCGGATTGACGTTGCGGCGCCGGTCGGGACCGAAGTAGGTCTTGGTGCGGATGAACGGGCGCGGGTTGGCGACCACGTTGACGACGCGCTGATAGAGCCCTTTGGCCGAGATCGGCTTGGCGAGAAATTCAGTGATACCCGCATCGCGTGCAGCCATCACGCGCGCCTTCTCGGAGTGCCCGGTCAGCATGATGATCGAGGCATAGGCGTTGGCGTGGGTGTCTGGCTGGCGAATCATGCGGGTCAATTCCAGCCCATCGAGGGTGGGCATGACCCAGTCGGTGATGACGATGTCGGGGCTGTAGTGGGAAAAGGCCTCGATCCCTGCGGTTCCGTCTTCCGCCTCGTAGACCTCGCGCGCGCCAAAGCCATGCAGCAAAGTGCGCAAGATGCGCCGCATATGGGCGTTGTCGTCGACGACGAGAAAGCGTAGGCGGTTGAAATCGATGCGGACCATGGTGCTCCCGGCCTCGCGGCGCCGTAGCCGGACACCGATAGCCGAACCTATCTAGGCGCCGTTAACGAAGGGTTTAGGATACCGGCAGGGCGGTGCGCTGCGTGGGGCAGCGCATGGCGTGCGCTTCGGCATCCGCTTAGCTTTGCGCGGATGCGTCGTCCGCTTCGATCCTGCCGAGCCGAGCAAAGAGGGGGTTGCACAATGAAGACCATCCTGGTCCCGACCGAAGATCACGACAGCATGTCGGCGGTGCTGGAGGCCGCCTGGCTGATGGCGCAGACCTTCGGCAGCTACATGGAGGGATTCGCCGTCCGGCCCATGGCCGGGACCTACGTGACACTGGAGCCGGTCTCGAGCCTGGCGCTCACCGGCGCCTTCGATAGCGAGGCGGCCAAGCATTCGCGCGAAACCTTCGAAGCCTTCATGCAGGCGCATGAGGTGCCGCAGGGCGCGCAGGAGCCCGCCGTCTTGTCCTGCGCCTGGCCGATGGCGGAGGCTGCCGACGATGCGTTCCTCGGCAGCTACGGCCGCGTCTTCGATCTGATCGTGCTCGGGCGTCCGGGCCGCGCGCCACAAAGTCCGCGCATGGCGCCGTTGGAGGCCGCGCTGTTCGAGAGCGGACGGCCGGTGCTGATCGTGCCGTCGAGCGTGCCGCAGTCGATCGGCCGCAACGTGCTGGTCGCCTGGAACGGCAGCACCGAGCAGGCCTACACCAACCGCTTCGCCATGCCGATCCTGCGCAAGGCCGAGCAGGTGACGGTGCTCGCGGTCGAAGGCGGGATGACGCCGGGGCCTTCCTGCGAACTGGCCGCCCAGCATCTGCGCCGGAACGGGATCAAAGCAACCGCGTTGACGGTCAAGCCTGAATCGCGCACGACCGGCGAAGCGATCCTCGACCATGCCGGCAAGCTCGGCTGCGATCTGCTGGTCAAGGGCGCCTACACGCAAAGCCGCCTGCGTCAGATGATCTTCGGCGGCGCGACCCGTCACATCCTGGCCAATGCCGCAGTGCCTGTCTTCATGGCGCACTGACGGTCGTGGTCCTTTGAACAAGAACTCTTGAGCGTAGCGACCGGGACTTGAAGCGGTGTCGAACGGGCCAGAAGACCAGAGCGAGCGCCTGACAGCCCCATCGACACCGCAATACGCGGGCTTTCTCACCGTCTTCCCGTCGATCATGCTGCCGATGTTCCTGGCGGTGGTCGACCAGACGATCGTTGCCACCGCCTTGCCCGCGATCGCGGCCGCGACCGGCGACGTCGAGCGCGCTTCATGGATCGTCGTCGGCTATCTGATCGCCTCGACCATCGCGGCGCCAATCTACGGCGGGCTGGGCGATGCCTTCGGCCGCCGCAGCCTGATGTTCGTGGCGCTCGGCGTGTTCATCGTGGCGTCGATCGGCTGCGCGCTCGCGCCCACCATCGAGTGGCTGACGCTGGGACGCGTGGTGCAGGGGCTCGGCGGCGGCGGGCTGATGACGTTGTCGCAGGCCTTGATCGGTGAATCCATGCCGCCGCGCGATCGCGCCCGTTACCAGGGCTATCTCGCCGCGGTCGCGGTCTCCGCCAACACCTTCGGCCCGGTTGCCGGCGGTTATCTCACCCAGCATTTCGGATGGGAGTCGATCTTTCTGGTGAATGTGCCGATCGGTCTTGTGGCCGTCGTTCTCACCATGCGGCTTCCGCGGCGTAAGGCGCATGAGCAGCATCACTGGCGCGCCGATCCTTACGGGCTGTTGCTGTTCACGGTGACGGTGGCGGCGATCCTGCTGGCATTGGAGCAGGCGCAGCACGTCAGCCTCGCCTCGCTGCCGCTCGCCGGCGGCCTGTTCGTATTGGGGCTGCTCGCCCTTGCGGCGCTGATCCGCCAGGAGAACCGCACGCCGTCGCCGCTCATTCCGATCGGCCTTCTGCGCATGCCCGCGATCTGGCGCAGCGATGCCATGGCCGCCTTTCACGGCGCGGCGCTGGTGTCGCTGATCACCTTCCTGCCGGTCTATCTCGTGGTCGTGCGCGGGCAGTCGCCCTCGGAAACGGGTCTGCTGCTCGTGCCGCTCACCATCGGCATCGGCGCCGGCTCGCTGATCACCGGGCGGCTGGTAAGCCGGACCGGACGAACCGCGCTGTTTCCGTCCTTCGGGCTTGGCATTCTCACCGCCAGTCTCATCGTGCTGGGGATATGGGCCGCCACGCTCGGCACCTCCGCGCTTGCCGCGCTGCTGTTGTGGATCGGGCTGTTCATGGGCACCGTGATGGGCGTGGTGCAGGTGACGGTGCAGTCGGCCTCCGGTCCGCAGCACCTGGGGGAGGCGGCAGCCTCGGTGCAGTTCTCACGCTCGATGGGGGCTGCGTTCGGCACCGCGTTGGTGGCGTTCGTCCTGTTCGCCTTTCTGTCGATCAAAAATCCGGAAGCCGCCCGCGTCTTTGCCGAGATGGTCGAGCGCGCCGGCGATGCGCATAGCGCGCTCGCCGGGCCGCATGCGGCCGCCATGCAGGCCGACATCACCACGGCGTTTCAGGCCGCCTTCCTGCTGATTGCCGCCTTTACCGGCTGCGGCTTCGTGCTCGCGCTGGGCCACCCGATGCGGCGGATTTGAGCCGCTACTCCGTCAGCAACGCCGCCATGATGCGCTCGCGGGTGAGCGGCAGATCGCGAATGCGCGCGCCGAGCGCGTGACTGACAGCATTGCCGATGGCCGCGGCCGTGGGGCCGGCGGTGACCTCGCCGACGCCGAGCGGCGGCTCGGCGTGGGTGTTGATCAGCTCGATGTCGATCTCCGGCACTTCGCTGAACTTCAGGACCGGATAGCTCTCCCAGTCGAGGGAGGCGACGCCCGAATCCTGTTCGCTGGAGCCGAAGCGCACTTGTTCCTTGAGCACCCAGCTCGCCGACTGGATGATGCCGCCTTCGATCTGGTTGATGACGCCATCCGGATTGATCACCAGTCCGGCATCGGCCGCGCACCAGACGTGTTGCAGACGGATTTCCTCGTCGACCGTGAGCGCGACCACCACGGCGGCGTAGCCGGCCCTGTTCTTGTAGCGGGCGAAGGCAAAGCCGCGGCCCTCGCCGGCGCCGCCCGGCGCATCGGCTCGCCAGTTCGCCATGGCGGCGGCCTTCTCGATCACCGCGCGGGCGCGCGGATCGGACGTAATGGAAAGGCGGTATTCGACCGGATCCTTGCCCGCGCGCGCGGCCAGTTCGTCGATGGCGCATTCGAGCGCGAACACGTTGGGCATGGCGCCGAGCCCGCGTAGCGACGACACCCGGACCGGCGTTTCCGGCACCAGATGATGCACGATGCGCTTTTGCGCGATGTCGTAGAGCGGCTCGGCGTTGCGGGTGGCGCCGCCGCCGGCGGCCTCCGGCACGTCGCCCGGTGGCGGCAGCGGTAGCGGATCGGGCAGCGCCTCGCCGCCGAGCAGGGGACTGCCGCCGCCCGGCCGGCCATTGTGGGTGCCGCTCCAGATTTCCGCCGTCCAGTCGCTTGGGCGGCCGTCGTCGTCGACCAGCGCGCGCACCTTGACCACCATGGCGGTGGTCTTCGGCTCGTAGACGAATTCTTCCTCGCGCCGCCAGCGCACGCGGATCGGCTTGCCCGGCATCTGCATGGCGATGATGGCGGCGTCGGCCGCCGCGTCATCGGCGCCGTTGTGGCCATAGCAGCCGGCGCCCTGCACGTGGTGTACCGTGATCGTGCTGGCATCGCGCTTCAGCGTGCGCGCCAGCGCCCCGCGCAAGGGAAACACGCCCTGGCAATGGGTCCAGACCGTGAGATGGCCGTCGCGATATTCGGCGAGCCCGCAGGAGGGCGAGATCGAGGCATGCGCGAGGTAGCCGCGCGAATAGCTCGCCTCGAAGCGCTGGCGGCCTCGCGCGTCGGCGGGCTCCGGCGCGCCGATGGTACGGTCGACGGTGGGGCGCTGCATCAGCCAGGTGGCTTCCTGCTGCAGCGGCGTCGGCGCCTCCACGTTCTGCCAGGTCACGTGATTGGCGGCGGTCGCCGCGGCTGCATCGACCGCGGTCTCGTCATCGCCGACGATGGCGAGGAAATTGCCGGTGCGCACGAACTGGATCGGTGCCTTGGCGGCGCGGCGGATGGCATTCTCGTCGACCGTGGCGAGCGTCGCGCCGCGGTTGGGCTGGCGCACCACGCGCGCATGCACCATGCCGTCGATCGTCATGTCGTGGATGAAGGCCGCCTCACCGAACACCTTGGCCGGCAGGTCGAGGCGGGGCGTGTTCTGGCCGACGATCTTGAAATCCGTCCTGACCGCACCGGCGCCGGTTGCCGGTACCGCGAGGTTCACCGACGCGGCAAGCGTCCAGTAACTTTCGCCGCTCTCTTTGCCGTCGCGCAGGATCCTGCCGTCGCCGACGGAGAGCGCGTTCACGTCGCAGCCGAGCTTTGCTGCCGCCTTTTCAAGAAACAGCGCGCGTATGTCGGCGCAGGCCTGGCGCAGCGCGATGCCGCCGAACTGCATCGACTGGCTGCCGGCGGTGTAGCCTTCGTTGGGGGTGAGCGCGGTGTCGCCGGAGCGCACCGCGATGGCGGCAAGCGCAACGCCGAGTTCGTCGGCGGCGATCTGCGCCATGGCGGTCAACACGCCCTGACCGAATTCAACGCGCCCCGTGAAGATGGTCACCTGGCCGGGCGCCGGAAACGCAACCCAGCGATCGAGACTGGGATTGTCCTTGAGCGGGCCGGGGAGGGGGGCGTTCATGCGCGTGTCCCTCCATTCATTGCCGCCGCGGCCCTCGCCACCGCGCGGATGATGCGATTGTGGCTGCCGCAGCGGCAGATGTTGCCATCGAGCGCCTCCGCGATCTCGGCGCGCGACGGCGAGGGGTTGCGGTCGAGCAGCGCCTTGGCCGCGACGATGATGCCGGACAGGCAATAGCCGCACTGGCCGGCCTGCTCGTCAAGGAAGGCCTGCTGCAAGGGATGCGGCTTTTCCGCCGTGCCGAGGCCTTCGATGGTGGTGACCGATTTTTCGGTGACGGCGAAGATCGGCCGCGCACAAGCCTTCTCCGGCTGGCCGTCGATCAGCACCGTGCAGCAACCGCATTGTTCGAGCCCGCAGCCGAAGCGCGTGCCCATCAGGCCGAGATGGTTGCGCAAGACGTCGAGCAGCGGCGTGTCTTCGTTGTCGAGCGCGACGCTGGCGGGCTTGCCGTTGACGGTGAAGGCGTAGGTCTGGCTCATCGGCGGTTCATTCCGGTGGGCTGAACTCAGAATACGAATTGCTCGCGCAAGATGCGTTCGTCGAGATTGTGGCGAGGATCGAACAGCATGTTGAGAGAGATGGAATGGTCCATGCTGACATCGACCGCGCGCACCGAGCGCACCTCGTCATGGTCGGCGACCGCCGCCACCGGGCGCTTGTCGGCCTCCAGCACCTCGATGGTGACCTTGGCCTTGTCCGGCAGCAAGGCGCCACGCCAGCGCCGCGGACGGAACGGGCTGATCGGGGTGAGCGCCAACAGTGAAGCGTTGATCGGGATGATCGGCCCTTGCACCGAGAGATTATAGGCGGTGGAGCCGGCGGGCGTCGCCACCAAAATGCCGTCGGCGATGAGCTCGGCGAGCCGTTCGCGGCCGTCGATCTTGATACGCAAATGGGACGCCTGCGCGCTCTGCCGGAACAGTGAAACTTCGTTGATGGCGCGGTGCTCGTGGATGCGCCCTTGTCCGTCGCGCGCGTGCATGACCAGGGGATGGATGATGGTGTCCTGGGCGGCGGCCACACGCTCCAGCAAACCTTCTTCATCGTATTCGTTCATGAGGAAGCCCACGGTGCCGCGATGCATGCCGTAGATCGGCTTGCCCGATTTCATGAAGCGATGCAGGGTCTGCAACATCAGGCCGTCGCCACCCAGCGCGACGATCACGTCGGCGGCGTTGGGGTCGATATTGCCATAGCGCTTTTCCAGCCGCTCGTAGGCCTCGCGCGCCTCGGGGCTCGAGGCGGCGACGAAGGCGATACGCTGTCGGGGAGGGGCCGGATGGCTCATTGTGAAAGGCCTAACGAATGGAACGCGCGGTGCTCGTCTATACGACTTGGCCCTCCATTGTCGAGGCGGAGCGCGCCGGCCGCGCCATCGTCGAGCGGCGGCTGGCGGCTTGCGTGAACATCCTACCGGGGATGATTTCGCACTACTGGTGGCAGGGGCAGATCGAGCGCGCCGAGGAAACGGTCATGATCGTCAAGACGCGGGCTTCCCTCGGCGAAGCCGTGGGCGCCGCCGTGAAGGAAATGCATGCTTACGAGACACCGGCGATCATGGTGCTGCCGGTGGAAAATCTCGATCCCGCTTATCACGCCTGGATCGTCAAGGAGACCGGTGGCTAGTGTCTGATCCGTGGCGATTGAAGCGCTCTCCGCTCATTCCCGCGCAAGCGGGAATCCAGAGCAAAATCGTAAGACCTTAATTTGTGCCCCTGGGTCCCCGCTTTCGCGGGGACGAGCGGTCAAGAGTGCTTCAGCTGGAGTGGATTAGACGCTAGCCCGTGCGTACCAGGCCGGCCATGGGTTTCGCTCGTTCGCTGCCGGGGAAGATCGAAGCGACCAGCGCGCGCTCGTCGACGCGCAGATGATCGCGCAGCATGCCCTTGAGCACGGCGCGCAGATCGGTGGTCGGCTTGAGGTCGCGCGCCTGATAAAGGTGAGCGTCGCCGACGCCCGGCCAATCGGCGATCACGCGGCCGCCTTTCACCGCGCCGCCGACCAGCAGGGCCACGGTTGCGGTGCCGTGGTCGGTGCCTTCGGTGCCATTGATGCGCGCGGTGCGGCCGAACTCGGTCACCACCACGACCGCGGTCTCCTGCCACGCCTGACCCATTCCGCTTTCGACCGCGCCCAGCGCGCCGTCGAGCGCACCCAGCAGCAGCGACAGCCGGCCGTTGGCGGCGCCTTCATCGGCATGGGTATCCCAACCGTCGAAGGCCAGCGCGCCGATCCGCGGGCCGTCGTCCCGCGCCATGAATTTGGCGGCCGCGCCGGCCGCCCGTTCGAAATAGGCCCGCATGGCGGCGCCCCGGCCCTGTGGCCGCTGCGTGCGGCCCGGCCGCATGTCCATGCCGCCCGCGCGCGCGATGGCCGTGAGATCGACGTGTTCTTCCAGCGCGCGCGCCAACGCCAGATCGGTATGGCGGTAGAGCGCGAGCAGGCGGTTGACGGTGTCGTCGGTGGCGGGCGGCAGCCGCGGTGGTGTCCATGACAATACGGGAGCCGCGCCGCGCACGACCAGCGGCGTCACCGGGCCGACCGCGAAGGCTTCCTTGCCACCGACGTGTCCGGCCGGCTGCAGCGAGGCGAGCGCGCGGTTGAGCCAGCCGCTGTCGGCGACGCCCGGCCTGGTCAGTCCGCTTTCGAGCACATCCTGTCCGTCGAAATGCGAGCGCTCGCGATAGGGCGAAGCGACGGCATGCACGATGCTCGCTTGGCCGGCCTTATAGAGACGGTGCAACTGTGGCATCGCCGGATTGAGCGCGAAGAAACGGTCGAGCGGCAGTGCGGGCGTCGCGCCGTCAAGGGTGAGCGCCTTGTCGCCGCGCAAACGCAGCCAGTCCGGATCGCCAACGGGCGCGACGGTCGCGAGCCCGTCGAGCGCGCCGCGCAGCACGATCACCAGAAAGCGGGGATCGCGGCCTTCCGCGCGTGCCGCCCGCGGCACGTGAGCCCAGGCGAATAACACACCGGAGGCGAGCAGCAGTTCGCGGCGTGTGGGGGCGTGGAGCTTTTTGGTCATGCCGTCACCGTCTCTGGAATTCGGGTGCCATCAAGAGCAGCGCGAGCGCCTGCGACCGGCTTTCCGCGCGCTTCACGGTCTGCCGCGTATCGGCGGAAGCGAGCGGCCCGAGCGCCGCATCGACCATGGCGTCGGCTTCCTGGCCGCGGTTGCCGGCGATGCGGCCGACGCGATTGGCGATGTCGAGGCGTTCCGCCAAGCCGTCGAGCCAGGCGGCGCTGTCGTCGGAGAAACCCTTCGGCGCCGGTGGGCGCCACAGCGGCTCGCCCAGCATGTTCTGGGTGTTCACCACCCGGCGCACGTTCTTGATCCGAAGGTCGCAGGCGCGCATCGCGGCCATCACCCATTCGGCCGGCTTCTTCAGCTTGGTGCGCGGCGCATGCCAGGCTTCATGGGCGGTCACCAGCGTCTTGGTGACCGCCAGCAGGTCGCCGCTGGTGTCGTGGAAGCGCTTGGCGAGCCGGGCCACCAGCGCCGGCGGTGGGTCGTCGGCCACGAAGTGATGCACGAGCTTGGTGGCGATGTGCTTTGCGGTTGCCGGGCTGCGCGCGACATCGTGCAGCACGGCCCGTCCTTGCGCGAAGCCCGCTTGGTCATACAGCCTGCCGATCACCGTCTGCGGCCCCGGTTCGTGCATGCGCGGGTTGAACCAGAATTCGCCGCCGTGCTCCGGGTCGCGCCGCGCCGGCCTGATGGTCCAGCCGGTAATAACCTTGGCGAAATTGGTGACGTCGGTTTGGCTGTAGCCGGTGCGCACGCCGAGGGTATGCAGTTCGAGCGTTTCGCGGGCGAGGTTCTCGTTGAGCCCCTTGTGGCGACGGATGCCGGCAATGGAACGGGGGCCGATCGAGCGGGCGTTGTCGAGATAGAGCAGCATGGCGGGATGGGTCTCGACCGCCAGCAGCATGTCGGAGAACCTGCCGAGCACGTGCGGCCGGATCGCCTCGCGTTCATAGGCGCCACACAGCGAGCGCACCGCCCCCTTGGCGGCGGAGACGCAAAAATGGTTGGACCAGAACCAGACCAGCCGCTCGACCAGACCGACGTCGGCGTCGAGGGCGGCCTGGTAATGCGCTTTCGCCTCGGCGAAATAGATTTGCGCCGGCACGCCGGGGCCGGGCTTTTGCATGTGCGCTTCACCGGCAGGCGAGGCCATGTCGCCGTTGCCCGCGGCCGCCCGCCCGAGCATCGCCGCGCCTGCGTCCGGCGTCGGCGCATCGCCGCCTTGCATGCGCCGGGCGGCGCGCGCGGCCTTGCGCTCTTGATTGAAGGCGACGGTCGCGCGCAGAGCGGCGGCGCTGTCGAGGAGTTGCGGGTCGTCGATGCGGCCTGCGCCTGGCTTCAACTCCGCGAGGAGCGCGCCACGCGGATCGGATGCGATCCTGTCGATATCGCCGGGGCGTGGTCCGAAGCCGAACCGATGCAATGCCAATGCGGACAATGCCCTCGGTTCCAGCGCGCCAGGATCGATGGCCATTGCTGAGTTCCGTCAGTCGACGATCTCGCGCCCCTTCGAAATCGTGTGCAGGAGACATGTCGAAGCTAAGGCAGTTTCGTTTCCGCCGACTGAACACGCGATGAACGATCGTAACGATCCGTGTGTTCGCACGCACACCGGGCAGCGCGCGCTTGACTCCCGGCTGCTTTCGAGGCCACATTTTTGCCGTGCTGGTTCCCCGAGTCACGTCGGGGACGAAAGAGGGAACACGGAGGCCGTGCTATTCGGTTTTCCGTGGCTGCCCCCGCAACTGTAAGCGGCGAGCTTCGTCCGTTACGGCCACTGGGAAACTGGGAAGGCCGGACGACGCTACGACCCGCGAGCCAGGAGACCTGCCAGCGCGGTCACCCAACCGGTGGACGGGGCGTCCATACGGAGCGGTCTTTCGCAGCGGTGACGTCAATGCCGGTGCGGAAGCCGTGAGAGATTTGCTCCTTTCACGACATTTTGCACGTGGGTCACGGCGCTAGACGCACGCCCCTCGTGTCCTTCGCATCGGGTTTTGCGCTCACCCAATGCATTCGCCTTTGCGAATGCAAACGAAGGAACGTTGTGTCATGGGGGGTCGATTTTTCTGCCTGTTCGCGGGCGCGGTCTCGATCGCGCTGCTTCCGCAAACGGCGTCGCATGCCCAAAGCGACAAGGATACCGTCGTGCTGCCGACCATCGATGTGTCGGTCAGCCGTCTCGGCGCCGGCACCGTCGGCACCAATACCACCGTCATCACAGCCGACGACATCAAGCGCTCGCCCGCGCAAAATCTGCCGGACATTCTCAGTCAGCAAGCCGGTATCCAGGTGCAGAACGTCAGCGCCGGCGCCAACGGAGCCCGCGCCGTGGTCGATCTGCGCGGTTTCGGCGCCAGCGCGCCGTCCAACGTGCTGGTGCTGGTCAATGGCCGGCGCTTCAACGATTTCGATCTGCAGGGTTTCGACTTCTCCGCGATCCCACTCAACGCGGTCGATCACATCGAGATCACCCGCGGCAACAGCGGCGCCGTGCTCTACGGCGACGGCGCCGTCGGCGGCGTCATCAACATCGTCACCAAGACCGGCGTGAACGCGCCCACCTCGGTGCGGCTGGAAAGCGGCTACGGCTCGTTCGACCACTGGGAAGGGCGGGCGTCGGCGAGCGGTTCGAAGGGGCCGTTCTCGGCGGCGTTGAGTGGGCTGGCGCTCCACTCGCAAGGCTACCGCGAGAACGGCCAGGTGCGTCAGCTCGGGCTCAACGGCGACTTCCGCTACACCACCGATGAAGGCAGCGTCTATTTCAACATCATCGCCGACGACCAGAAGCTCGGCCTGCCGGGCGGCCGGCTGGTCGACCCGAGCGCCGGCATCAATGAGCTGATCACCGACCGGCGCGGGGCGGCGACGCCCAACGATTTCGCCAACAAGCAGGGGCAGAACTATACGCTCGGCGTCACGCGCATGCTGTCGCCGGGCATCGAACTGATCGTCGACGGCAGCCTGCGCCACAAGTCGCAGCAGGCCGAGCTCTATTATCTGGGCTGGCCTTACAATGGCGTGCGGACCGACCTCACCACGACGTCGGTGACGCCGCGCTTGAAGATCGACCGCGATGTCGCGGGGATGCCGCTGAAGGTGCTGACCGGCATCGACTATTACCACACCGCCTACAACTCGGACCGCGCGCTCGACCTCAATTCGTCGCCCTATCACATCTACGACATCACGCAGGATACCGCCGCGCTCTACGCCAACGGCACGCTCAGCGTCCGCCCCGACACCGACATCACCCTCGGTGCCCGCTACCAGCAGGATATGATCTCGGCGGGCGACAGCTATAATGCCAGCGCGCCGGGCGCCTACGGGGCGCAAGGCATTTCGCTCGACCACGATGAAGGGCAGTGGGCGGCGCAGCTCGGCATCGAGCATCGCTTCAACGATGTCTTCGCCGTCTTCGGCCATGTCGCGCACGCCTTCCGCGTGCCCAATGCCGACGAGCGCGTCGGGCTCGGCGACCAGACCAATTTCGACCTGCGCACGCAGACCTCGAACGAGATCGAGGGCGGCGCACGCTTTCATTTCGGCCGCTTCAAGCTGCAGTCGAGTGTCTACGACATGGAGCTCAAGGACGAGATCTTCTACAGCCCGGCGACCTTCACCAACGTCAATCTCGATCCGACGCGGCATTGGGGCGTGGAGACCACGGCTTCGCTGGCGCTGACCGACACGGTCTCGCTCAATGGCAACGTCACCTATACCCGCGCTACCTTCCGCGAAGGCCAGTATGCCGGCAACGACATCCCCTTGATCTCGCGCTGGACCGCGAACGCCGGCCTGACCTGGAATATCTGGGACAAGTGGCTGGTCTACGATCTCATGCTGCACTACGCCGGGGAGCGCCGCCTCGACAACGACGCCGCCAATGTACAGCCGATGATTCCGGCCCACACCGTGGTCGACATGCGCATCGGCGGCCAGGTGAAGGAGGCGAAGAACCTGTTCTGGTCGTTCACCGTGCAGAACCTGTTCGACGAGATGTATTACGACTACGGCATCGCCAGCACGGCGACGATCGGCCGCTTCAACGCCTATCCGCAGGCGGGCCGCACCTTCATGCTGCGGGCCGGCTTCGAACTGCCGTAACGAAGCGTGACTTTTACCTATGCGAGGCAAGCCGCTATGATCGCCCCGGAAACGCAATCCGGGGCGATCAGGGTCGACGACATGCGATGGCTATTGTGGACGGCCGTGCTGGCCGGCGTGCTGACGGCCGGCGGCTGCGCCAGCGACGATCTCGGGCCGAGCCCGGCGGAACTGCGCGCGCGCTGGGATGCGCAGAATGTTTATCCGCAGAACTACAAGGCCGATCTCTTGGCCTTCCTGCGGACCTATCTGAACGACCCGACCCACGTCCACGATGCCGGCGTCTCGCAGCCGATGCTCAAGGACATCGGCGCCGGCAAACGCTACATCGCGTGCGTGCGCTTCAACGCGCGCGACGACCACGGCCACTACATCGGGGTCAAAGTCGGCGCGGCGACTTACGTTTCAGCCAAGCTCGATCGCTTCATCGATCCGGGCAAACGCGCCAAGGCGCTCTGCGCGGACGTGACCTTCGCTCCGTTCCCGGGACTGGCGGCGCTGAGGCGATAACCGTGCAAGCGCACGCCAAAGCGCCACCGCGCCGCAGGGCGCGACGGCAACAGATCAATGATAGAGGCCGAAAGTAAGCGCGGGCGCCGCGGTCACTTGACCTTGAGGTTCTCCGCAGAGGTCTTTCCGCGGTTTTCGACGAGTTCGTACTGAACGACCTGCCCCTCATTCAAAGTATTGAGGCCGGCGCGCTCAACCGCCGAAATGTGCACGAACACATCCTTGCCGCCTTCCTGCGGCTGGATGAAGCCGTATCCCTTCGTCGGGTTGAACCACTTTACGGTGCCCTGAGGCATGCTAGTTTCTCCGAGGTATTGCAACGGTGCCAGTCTGACACAGTCCGCAAGTGTCGGAAAGGTCGAATGCTCGCGAGGCTGGGCTTAATTTTGAGCGCTCGGAAGGGCTCTCACGCCGGTGCCGGGTGAGGGATTTGAACCCCCGACCAACGGTTTACAAAACCGCTGCTCTACCACTGAGCTAACCCGGCTCCGTATTGCGAGAGCTAGCAGCGTCGGCCGCGGCCCACAAGCGGCGGGACGTGGCAGCGATGGCGACGCGCGCGCCCCGATGCGCGCGGGCGGCCGGCGACCGATGGCGAGGCCGCCGCTCCACCCACGGCGGCCCGGCGGAGCGGGGGCACGGGCTCTTAACAATTTAGCTCTAATACTGGCGCAAGCGCCGAAACGCGCCCGCTCCGGCTCCGGAATGGGCGCCATATCGGCTGCAAATGCAGCATCGCCCGCCATTTTGGGGCGGTCGGGGACGAGAAGTTAAGCGTTTGTAAAACCGGCCGTTAGTCGGTTGGAGTTCGTGTTGATGCGTGCGTCTATCGCCGTTGCCGCGTCGATTGCCGGGCTTTTCGCCGGCGCCGCAGCCGCGCGCGCGGCCGATCTGCCGTTACGCCGCTCCGGCGGTGACGCCTGCTGCTATTCCGGCCACGTCATGCCGCTGGTCATCTGGGACAATCAGCCCGGCGTCGTCATGCGCGCCTGGTGGCTGCCGCCCTGGCGCAATCGCCATTATTTTCCCGCCGGCCGCAAGATCGCGGTCTCCCACGCGAGCGATGACAGCGGCCCGCCCGCGCAGGCGGAAAGTTACGAACGGTCCTGGTCGGCCGGGCCGCGCCCGCGCCGCCGGCCGCGTTATCTCTTGCCGCCGCCCGAGTTGGCGAGGCCCTGAGCGATTTGCCCATGAGCCAACGCGCACGCCTTTTCATCATTGCCCTTTGCGCCGCCGGCCTGCTGCCGGTGACGGCCGCGCAGGCCGGATGGCATGGGGGCCTGTTCGGTGAGTTTCATCCCTTCGAACCGCGGGCGGGGCAGCCCTACGCGGTGGAGGTCGCGCCCGGCACCTATGTCATCCACCGGCCGCGCGCGCAGCGCGGCTATGGACGCGAGACCGTGGTCGTGCGTGAGAAGCCGGTGGTGATCACGACCCGGCGCGTGGTGGACGATCCGGCCCGCGTGATCGTTCGGCCCCACTACGTCGATGACTGGCGGCTGCCGCACGGCTGGCACCACGTCGAAAGTCGGCACAGGCGCCACTGGCGCCACTGGCGTCATAAGCCGGTCACCGCCGCAAAGCGCCACAGGCCCGTGCGGCCGGCGGCCAAGCCCGCCGAGAGCCCTGCGAAGAATCCCGCCATGACCAAGGTCGAAACCAAGATCGAGGGCAAGGGCAGCGCCTATCCGTGCGTGATCAAGGCCGACGCCTCGGTCACCCTGCACGGGCCCGACCGCATGGACATCAGTCTCACGCGCAAGAGCGGGTGCGAGGCGCTTTCGGGCGCGCCGAAGTAAGCCGATCCATCGCTCAAGAGATTGCGGGGGGATTCCGCCGGTCGCTTCGTTATGACGTGTGGAGCGCGCGGCTCGCCACGTAGAGCGCCAGCGCGGCGGCGTTCGAGACGTTCAGGCTCTTGATGGCGCCGGGCACGTCGATGCGTACGAGCTCGTCGCAGGTGGTCTTGGTGAGTTGGCGCAGCCCCTTGCCTTCCGCGCCCAGCACCAGCGCGAGCGGCGCCTGCAGCGGCAGCGCCGCGAGATCGCGCTCGCCGCCGGAATCGAGTCCGACCAGCAGGAAGCCGCGCTGGCGCAACTCCTCCATCCCGCGCGCGAGGTTCTGAACGGTTACCAGCGGCACCAATTCCAGCGCGCCGGAGGCGGACTTGGCGAGCACGCCCGTCGCCTCCGGGCTGTGGCGGGCCGTGGTGACGATCGCGCGCACGGCGAAGGCGGCGGCCGAGCGCAGGATGGCGCCGACATTGTGCGGATCGGTGATCTGGTCGAGCACAAGCACGATGCCGGTGGGCTCGAGCTCGGCAATGGTCGGCGCCTGCAGCGGGGCGGCTTCGGCGAGCAAGCCTTGGTGCACCGCGTCGGGCCCGAGGCGGGCGTCGATCACGTCGGGACGCACCAGTTCCGGCTGCACCGGCAGCGGCACGCCCTCGTCGGCGAGCTTGCGGACGGCATTCTCGGTGGCGAGCAGGCGGAGGATCTGGCGCTGCGGGTTTTCCAGCGCGGCCTTGACCGTGTGCCAGCCGTAGAGGAGGGCGGGGCCGTCGGGATTGAGAGGCGCCGGCCGCATGCGCCCGCGCGGCGGCGGCCGGTTGCGCTGCCGGGGATCCTGCGTTCTCGACTGCCACGGCTTGCGGCTCATGGCGGGGTTATTCCCATGTGGGGGGCGGGTTGGCAAACGAGGGCCGAGGGGGCGGAGTTCCCGCCGGTGCCGGCATTGACTTCGCCGGGGTGGCTGACCATAAAACGCGCAAATCCCGACAAGCGGCGCCGTTTGTCTTTCCGACGAGACGGCGCGTGGCTTTTCAGGGGGAGTGTCCCGAGTGGCAAAGGGGGCGGACTGTAAATCCGCTGGCTTACGCCTTCGTAGGTTCGAGTCCTACCTCCCCCACCAATCTTCCCGCGCTTCGATTAGCGAGCAAACAGCGACCGCGCAGATCGCGCGCCGAAACCCCGGTGCGGGTGCTCTTCTGTCGGAAGCCAGGCAGCCAAGGCACGGGCCGCGCGCCTAGCCGATGGTGAGGTCCTCGACCCGCTGCTGCAGCGCGGCCTTCTCGGCCTCGCAGTTGCGCAGGCGCTTGACCCATTCCAGCGGGATCGGCGCTTCATTGGCGTATTCGTCGACGAACACCACGCCGGCCTCGTCGGCGCCGCGCCAGACCATGCGGGCGTTGAACGAGCGTTGCTTGCGGTCGATCACCAAATCGAACCGGTCCGGAATGACGGCGGTGTTGGTGAATGTGACCTTGGCGCCTTCGGCCGTGAGGTTGCGCACCATGCAGTCCATGGTGGAACTGCGATTGTTGAACGCGATCACGCCGCCGAGGAACGTGCGGTCGCGGACGCTTTTTCGTCTTTCGTCCATGGTCGACCTCCTCATTTGTGTTTCGTGCGGGAGGATAACATCGCACCCATGACCCGCAACCGTTGCGGGCGGAAACCTCCCGTTAGTGTTAAGGGCGGGCCCGTGGCGTCATCCCACGGTCGTCGAAGGAGAAATCGGACGTGCCGCCGCGCGCGCGAGATCCGTTAACCTCGCCGGCTCGCTCGTATCTCGGTAAATTGGCAGGCCGGGCCGTGCGGTACATCCTCCTTCGACGCGCGCGCGGCACCGCGTTTCAATCGTCTGGCCGCCGTGCTTGTTTGGCGCTAGTGTCCAGTCACCTTTGACGGATTTCGACGATGGACTCTGCGGCTCTCGAGCGTTCAAGCCCGATGGCGCTCTATCAGCAGATGGCGCTGCGGCTGGAGAGCGACATCGCGCAAGGGCGCCTGCGTCCTTTTGAGAAGCTGCCCAGCGAAATCGAATTGATGGCGCAATACGGCGTCAGCCGTATTACCGTACGGCAAGCGGTCGACCTGCTGGTGCGCCGCGGTCTGGCGGTTCGCCGGCACGGCAAGGGAACGTTCATCAGCGGGCCGGCGCTCAATTACGACCTGCATGAGCTGCGCGGCATCTACGAGACGCTGCGCGCGACCGGCCTGTCGTTGCGCACCAAGCTCATCGATTTTGCCCCGCACGCACCCACCGAACGCGTTCGTAAGCTGCTCGGCGCGCGCAAACGGTCGATGCGGTTGAAGCGGCTCTACTACGTCGATGAGCGGCCGCTCGGGCTGCTGGTCTGCTGGCTGCCGCCTAGCGCGGAGCGCTTCACGGTGGCGGATGCCGAATCCAATACCGTCTATGGGCTGCTGCGCATGCTCGATCTCGACGTCAACCGCGCCGACCTGAAGATCGGCGGTCGCGCCGCCGGCCGCGAACTCGGCCGTCTGCTCGGCTGCGCCGCCGGCGCGCCGCTGCTCGAACTGGAGCGGGTATCCTACGGCAGCGACGACAGCGCGCGCGAGGTGACCGAATTCTACGTGCGCTCCGACGGCTATCACTTCACCCTCAGCCTGCGCGGACCGATGCCCTTGGCCGACAATATCCGCCCGACGCCCTGAAGCGGCCGGGCCGGCCGGTTTACAAGACGTCCCATGACATCCTATAGTTCTTCCGGCGCCTGAGCCGGGGGAAACGATGCGTCTGAGCGACGAAGAAGAGGCGATGCTGGCGGGCAAACTGGGCGAGCCGCGCCAGTGGGCCCTCAAGCACCAGTGCGAAGTCGGTAGCTTCTTCGATGCCGAGGACTTGGTCCCCATCGGCCAGGCGCACATCATGGCCGACACCGAATCGCTCGGCGAGTACGGCGTGGCCTTTCTCGAGAATCTCGCCCGCCATGCGCCGGACGTCCGCCACGTGCGCGTCCCCACCATCACGGATCCGCGCGGCGTCGACTTCCGCGTCTACAAGCAACTCGGCCAGCAGCAATGGATGGCCGATCTCGAAGCCCGCGCCATCGCCGCCTTCGAGGCGCTCGGCGTCCTGATGACCAACACCTGCATCAACTATCAGACCATCATGCCGCCGGTGCTGGGCGAGCACATGGCCTATGGCGACACCGGGGTCGTCATCTACAGCAACAGCGTGTTGGGCGCGCGCAGCAATTTCGAGGGCGGCCCCTCGGCATTGGCCGCCGCCTTGACCGGCCGGACGCCGCGCTATGGCTATCATCTCGACCGCAACCGCCGCGGCACGCAGCGCTATGTCGTGGACTTTGCGCCGCAGGGCTGGACCGATTGGGGCGCGCTCGGCGGCTTGATCGGGCGCTTGGCCGGTAACTACTGGGCGGTGCCGGTGATCGAGGGCATCACGGCGGCACCCGACTCCGATGCGCTCAAGCATTTCGGCGCGGCGATGGCGAGCTTCGGCTCGGTCGCGCTGTTCCACGTGGTCGGCGTCACGCCCGAGGCGCGCGACGCGCGCGATCCGTGGGACGGCGCGCCGCCCGAGCCGCGCCGCATCACCCGCGCCGATCTCGACGCCTTCTTCGCCAGCTATTCCAGCGGCAGCGACAAGGTCGATGTGGTCGTGTTCTCGGCGCCGCAACTGTCGCTGGTCGAAATGGCCGCGCTCGCCGACCGGCTCGACGGACGCCAGGTGAACAAGGCAACCACGCTGCTTGCCGTCACCTCGCCGGAGATCAAGTCGGCCAGCGACCGCATGGGGCTCACCGCGCGCATCGAGGCTTCGGGCGCGCTCGTGCTGTCGGGCGTCTGCTTCTATCAGAGCTATGCGCGCGAGCTGGCGGAGGCCAACGGCTGGCGGCGTCTGGTCACCAATTCGGCCAAGCTCACCAACATCATCGGCGGCTACGGCTACGAGCCGACGCTCGCCAGCATGGACGCCTGTATCGAAGCCGCTGTCAGCGGACGCATCAATGCGCATAGGAGCGTCGCATGAGCGCGCGCACGTTCAAGGGTCACATCGGGGTCGGCCCGCGCGTCGAGGGCGTGGCGCTGGTCGCCAAGGACAATTTCAGCGCCCGTTACGATCTCGACCGCATCAAGGGCATCTTCTCGCGCCCGGCCCACGCGCTCGCCGGCCAGTCTTATGTCGACCGCATCCTGGTGCTCGACAATGCCAAGGGCGGTGTGGCGACGGCGTGGATGCTGGCCGAGATGGCCTCGCGCGGCCTGGTGCCGAAGGCGCTGCTGTTCAACCGGGTCAATCCGATCATGGCGCAGGGCGCTTCATTCGCGGGCGTCGCCTTGATCGATCGCTTCGACGTCGATCTGACCGACGAAATCCGCACCGGCGACCGTCTGGTCGTCGATCCGGGCAGCGGCACGGTCGAGGTGCACCGCGACGGCTAGGCGGAAAACGCGAAAAGAAATCACAAACAACAAATATCAAGGGAGGGACCAGATGAGACTCGCAAAGCTAGCGCTTTTGGCAGGCGTGATGGCCGCTCTGAGTGTTCCGGGGCAGGCCGGCGCCAAGGTACGCCTGTCGCTTTCGACCTGGGGGAGCCCCAAGCACCCGCAGGTATCGCAGTTCGTCGATCGTTTCGTGAAGGCGGTCGAAGCGCAAAGCAAAGGCGAAATCACCTTCAAGGTGTTCGCCGGCGGCGAAATGGTCAAGCAGCAGTTCGTCTCGACCGCGGTGCCACAGGGCACGGTCGATATCTCGCTGACGACGCTGGACACCTGGTCGGGCCGCCTCCCCGAGGTGTCGGCGACGGTCAGCCCGCTCTGGCCCTATTCCATGCAGATGGCGCGCGACGACTTCGTGCCGGGCAAGCCGATCTTCGAATATTACAACAAGCGCCTGCAGAAGAACGGCGCCGTGCTGCTGACGATGTTCGACATCGGCTCGCCGGTGCTGTCCACACGCGCGAAAATCGTCAAGCCCGAGGACATCGTCGGCAAGACCATTCGTACCTATTCGAAGGGTGCGAGCGAACTGCTGCAGGCGGTGGGCGCGTCGCCCGTGACCATGGGCGTCGGCGACGTCTACGCGGCGCTGCAACGCGGCGCGGTCGACGGCGCACTCGGCGGCATCCAGGGCGCGGTCGGCCTCAAGCATTACGAAGTGACGAAATACGTCATGGTGCCCAACGGGCTGTTCGGCACGCTGGTGCACGCCTACGTCATGAACAAGGACAAGTGGGACAGCCTGACACCCGCCCAGCGCAAGATCGTGCAGGACGCCGCCACCGCCGCGCGCAATCACTCGGAAGACTTCATGATCGCGTCGTACGGCAAGTTCGTGCAGGTCTTCCGCGACAAGGGCCTGGAAGTGACCGAAGTGAAGCCGGGCTCCGCGACCTGGAAGCTCTGGCAGGCCAAGCTGAAGCCGCTCGCCGAGCGCGACCGCAAGCGCTACCCTGCCGCGTTGATCAAGCTGCTCGACGAGGCGAAATAGCCCGCGTGATGCCGGGCCCGGAGCGCCGCAAGTCTCGCTGCGCTCCGGCCCCATGGGGGAGGCCACGTGAAAGAACGGCTTGCCGATCAGTTCGAGGCGATCGCCCGTGCCATGGCATGGGTCGGCATCGCCATCGTCGGGCTGTTGCCGTTTCCCATCGCCTACGACGCGGTCGCCCGCTCGCTCGGGCATCCGACGCTGTGGGTGTTCGAGACCACGCTCTATGCGCTGGTCGCGGCGGCTTTCCTCACCAACGGCATGGCGCTCGCGTCGGGCTCGCATTTCCGCATCACCATGCTCGGCCATTTCTGGCCGCGCGCCCGCAAGGGCCTCGATATCGCGGCGCTGCTGGTCACGCTTGCCTTCGCGCTGACCTTGATCGTCGCCTCGGCGCGCTTCGTTCAATACTCCTGGGACTTCAACATCCGCTCCAACACGCTGCTGTCGGTTCCGCAATATCTGCCGGAGCTTGCGCTGCCGCTCGGTGGGCTGGCTCTGGCGCTCCAGACGCTGGCGCATCTCTTGCGCGGTGCCATGCCGGCGGAGCCGGACGAAACCGCCGAGCCCGGCGCATAAGACACGGAAAGGGCGCCGGTCGGCCGCCATGCCATTGCTCGACGTCCTTTACGATTACGCCGGCTTCATCGCCATCGGCCTGCTGTTCGGATTCATGATCCTCGGCGTGCCGGTGTTCGTGTCGATGGCGATGGCGGTGCTGCTGTCGTCGCTGATCACCGAGGCGCCGGCGCAGATCCTGCGTAACTTCGCGCAGGTCACCTGGCAGAGTTCGTCGATCTTCGAACTGGTCGCCTTGCCGCTGTTCATTCTCACCGGCACCATCATGCAGCGCTCCGAGGCGGGTGCCGACTTGTTTGCGGCGACGAAGGCGTGGTTCGGGCGCGTTCCCAATTCGCTCGGTGTTGCCACCATCAGCGCCTGCACGATCTTTGCCGCGATTTCGGGCTCGAGCATCGCGACCGCGGCGACCGTCGGCCTGGTGGCGATTCCGCTGTTGCAAGGGGAGGGCTACGGCGACCGCCGCTCCGGCGGGTTCGTGGCCGGCGGCGGCACGCTCGGCATTATCATTCCGCCGTCCATTCCGCTCATTCTCTATGGGGTGCTGACGGAAACTTCGATCGGGCGGCTGTTCATCGCCGGCATCGTGCCCGGCCTGATCATGGCGAGCCTGTTTGCCATCTATGCGATGTTCAGCCGGCCCTCCGTGCGCGTCACCCACGATCTCACTTGGTCCGAGCGCATCGACGCCACCCGGCGCGGCATCTTCGTGCTGCTGCTGCCGCTGGTGATCATCGCCTCGATCTATCTCGGCATCTTCACGCCCACCGAAGTCGGCGCGCTGTCGGCGATCTACGTGCTGGTGCTCGGCCTTGCCCAGGGGCGCCTCGACCGCAAGAAGATCCTCGCCGCCGTCGTCGCCGCGACGCGGACGAGCTGCATGCTGTTCATGCTGATCGTGTTCGGGCAGTATTTCGCGCACTTCCTCACCTTCCAGGAGATCCCGCAGGCGATCGCCAGCGGCATCATCTCCATCGCCCAAGGGCCGGTGGCGCTGACGCTCATGATCCTGGTCTATGTCGTGCTCGGCATGTTCCTGGAAAGCGCGGCGATGCTGCTGATCACGGTGCCGATCTTCGAGCCGGTCGCGCACCAGCTCGGCATGGACCCGCTGGTGTTCGGCATCTTCGCCTGCATCGCCATGGAGATCGCGCAGATATCGCCGCCGATCGGGGTCAATCTCTTCACGATCCACGGCATCTCGCGCATCAAGCTTTCGACCTTGGCGCACGGCGTGGTGCCCTTTATCGCCGTGCAGATCGTGATGCTCTACGTGATCTATTTCTTCCCGATCCTGGTGACCTGGCTGCCGTCGACGATGTACGGCAACTGAGCTCGGGGTGAAGCCGACGCCGAAGCTTGCCCGCTACAGCGCGCGACGCTTCGCGGGTTTTTTCTTGGGCATGGTCTTATTCGCGGGGGCCGTCTCGGCGACGGCGCCGCTGGCCATGGCGCCGAGCTTGGCGATGATGCGTTCGGCGAAGATGGCGGTGGCAACCGGAAGATTGCGGTCGCGCAGCCGTCCGAACACCAAGTTGGCCTTGGAGAGGTCGCGCTCGTCGATGTCGCGCGCAACCAGCCCCAGCTTGCTGCGCTGGGCGACGGCGCCGACGCGGATCTGGAATGAGATCAGGCCGGCATGAGCCACGAGCCCGCGCAACAGCTCGAAGGAGTTCAATTCGGCGACGACGTTGAGCTTTAGCCCGGTGCGCGCCGTCACCTCATCCAGCAACTGCCTGCCGCCGATCGAATGCTCGGGCAAGGCGAGGGGATAGGCGGCGCAATCGTGTAGCCGCAGCGTGCGCTTTGCCGCCAGCGGGTGTTCCTTCGGCATGATTGCGACCAGCCGCTGCTCCAGCGTCATCAAGGGCAGGAAGTTCGGCAGGAAGGGCGGCCGATACACCAGCACCAGATCGACGTCGAAGCCGGCCAGCGCGGCCATGGCATATTCGTGGTCGACGACCTTCACGTCGAATTGGACCAGCGGATAGATGCGGCGGAATTCGGCGATCGCGCGCGGCAGGAAGTCGAAGGCCAGCGCCTGGCTGCAGGCGATGCGCACCGTACCCCGGCGTAGTCCCTTCAGGTCCTCGATCTGCGAGCGCATGCGCTCGGCGTCGCCGGTCTGCCGGCGCAGATAATGCACGAACAGCTCGCCGGCGGCGGTCAGGCGCACGCCGCGCGGCAGCCGCTCGAACAGCGGCGCGCCGAGCTCGTCCTCGAGATCGGCGATCCGCCGGTTGACGGCGGAGGCGGTCACATGGAGCTGCTCGGCGGCCTTGCGGATCGAGCCGGAGCGGGCGACCTCGTCTACATAACTCAGAATACGCAGATATTTCATGGCGTTGCCGGGCCGGGTCGAGCGGTGACTTTTCGGCACCAGTCTATCAAGAAATCGGCACTCGTTGGCAACGCTCGCCGCCAATAGAGTTCACCGAACCCTGGGCGAACGGAATGCCGGAGCCGCCGCCTGTTCAACGCCAACATGCTCGACAGGAGTACGTTATGACCTTGAACGTCCGTTCCTTTGCGGTCGCTCTGGCGGCTACGATCGGCGCTTTCGGCCCACTGGCGGCCGCGACCCCGGCCCGCGCCGAACTGCACATCAAGATGGTCTTGAACTGGAAGTACCAGGGCCCGCAGGGCTGGTTCTTCCTGGCGCAGGACCGCGGCTACTTCAAGAAGTACGGCCTCGACGTCACCATGGACCAGGGTAACGGCTCCGGCGCGGCGGTGCCGCTGGTGGCCAACGGCACCTACGACGTCGGCTTCGGCGACATCAACGCGCTGATCCAGTTCGCGGCCAAGAAGCCGAAGGAAGCGCCGCTCGCGGTCTACGTCATGTACAACCGGCCGCCGTTCACCATCGCGGTGCGCTCCGACAGCGGCATCAAGACGCCGAAGGACCTCGAAGGCAAGATGCTGGGCGGCTCGGCCACAGACGGTGCGCTCAAGCTGTTCCCGGCCTTCTGCAAGATCGCCAAGATCGACTGCAAGGGGATCAAGATCACCAATATGCAGCCCAGCCTGCGTGAGCAGATGCTGATGAAGAAGCAGGTCGATGGCGTCTTCGGCTACGTCAACACCATCCGCTTCAGCGCCATGCTGCTTCACGTCGATCCCGCCAAGCAAATCCACTTCATCAAGTATGGCGACTACGGCATGGATCTCTATTCCAATTCCATCATCGTCTCGCGCAAGCTGGCGAAGGAGCACCCCGAGGCGGTGAAGGGCCTGATCGCGGCGATCAATCACGGGCTGAAGGACGCGCTGAAGGACCCGGATGCCGCCATCGACGCCGTCGCCAAGCGCGAGCCGCTGATCAAGAAGAAGATCGAGCGCGAGCGTCTCGACGCCACCTTGCAGGACGAGATGAACTCGCCCGAGATCGCCAAGATCGGGCTCGGCAATGTCGACATGGCGCGGCTGAAGAAGTCGGTGAAGATTCTGGTCGACGCGGAAAACCTGCCGCGCACCCCGGCGGTGAGCGAGTTCTATACGGCGAAATTCATGCCGCCGGCTTCCGAACTGCCGCACAAGCTGTTCGAGAAGTGATCTGACTCGAAGACGCCGCTCCTCCTGCCGGAGGGGCGGCGCGCGTCTCAACAAGCACCGAGCAGCGGGCGATGGACCTCAATCTGACCGGGCGGGTAGCGATGATCACCGGTCCCGCCAAGGGGATGGGTGCGGGCATCACCAAGGCTTTTGCTGCGGAGGGCGCGCGGCTCGCCCTGGTCGGCCGCGACGTGGCCGCGATCGAGCCGGTTGCCGAGGCGGTGCGTTGCGGCGGCGGCGAAGCCATCGTGGTTCCTTGCGATCTTACCGACGCGGCGCAATGCGAGGTGGCGGCCGAGAAGACCCGGGCCGCATTTGGCCGCATCGACATTCTGGTCAACGTCGCCGGCGGGTCAGGCCCGGTCGGCAAGACCGGCATCGAGACCACGCCTGCGGAATTCGACGACATCGTCAGCCTCAACATGGGCGGCTGCTTCCACACCATGCGCGGCGTGCTGCCGGCCATGATCGACCAGCGCTACGGCAAGATCGTCAATGTCGGCGGCACCTTCGGCATGCGCGGGCGCGCCGGCCGCATGGCCTATTCGGCTTCCAAGTGGGGGCTGCGCGGGATCACCAAGAGTTTTGCCCTCGAAGTCGGCCGCTACAACGTCAACGTCAATTGCGTGGCGCCCGGCATGGTCGAGGGGCCGCGCTTCCGCGACAAGGTCTGCGCCGACATGGCCGCGCGCGAGGGCATCAGCATCGAGGAGGCGCTCGAGCGCCACGCCGCCGAATACGCGCTCAAGCGCGTGACCACCGACGCCGACGTCGCCAACGCCTGCCTGTTCCTCGCCAGTGATGTGTCGCGGCAGATCACCGGGGTCGATCTGCCGGTCGACGGCGGCTGGGCCATGCTTTGAAGGAGGCCGCGATGAGCGCCGTGACCGCCGATCTTGTGATCTTCAACGGCAAGGTCGTGACGCCCGACGCCGTCATCGACGCCAGCATCGCCATCAAGGACGGCCGCGTGCTGGCGATCGGCGGCGAAGATGCCATGCCCATGGGACGAACGCTGTTCGACGCCAAGGGCCTGCATATTCTGCCCGGCGCCATCGATGTGCACGTGCATTTCCGCGATCCCGGCTATCCGCACAAGGAGGACTGGGAAAGCGGCACGGCGGCGGCGGCCTTCGGCGGCGTCACCACCGTGTTCGACATGCCCAACACCATCCCGCCCACCGGCACCGCCGCGGTGCTGGCCGACAAGCACGCCATCGCCGCCGCCAAGGCGCATGTCGATTTCGGGCTCTATGGGTTGCTCGGCGACGACACCATCGCGCACGTGCCGGCGCTGGTGGAAGGCGGCGTCATCGGCTTCAAGCTCTACATGGGCAATACCTTCGGCAAGATCCCGAGCCCTTCGACCGGCGCCATGCTGGAAGCCTTCGAGGTGGTGGCGCCGACGGGCAAGCGGATTTCGCTGCATGCTGAGACCAATTCCATCATGGAGCGGCGGCAGACCCGCATGATGCAAGCCGGCCGCAGCGATCCGTTCGCGCATCTCGCCGCGCGGCCGGCGGTGGTGGCGGTGGAGGCGGTGAGCCGGGCGACGATCCTGGCCGAATGGACCGGCGCCCGCATCCATATCCTGCACATCTCGTCGGCCGAGGAACTGCGGCCTTTGCGCGAAGCCAAGGCGCGCGGCGTCGACGTCACCGGCGAGACCTGTCCGCATTATCTCTTGCTGTCGACCGACGATTACGCCCGCTTTCCGGGCGTCATGACCGTCAATCCGCCGGTGCGCGAAGCGCGCAACCGCGAGCCGCTATGGGCGGCGCTCGCCGACGGCACCATCGATCTCATCGCCACCGACCACGCGCCGCACGCGCCGGAGGAAAAGACCCGCAACGACATCTGGACCGTCGATTGCGGCTTTCCTGGCGTCGAGACCCAGATGCCGCTGATGCTCACGCAAGTGAACGCCGGCCGCATGACCATCTGCGACTATGTCCGCAAGAGCGCCTTCAACCCCGCGCGCACCTTCGGCCTCTATCCGCGCAAGGGCGCGCTACAGCCGGGCTCGGATGCCGATATCACCATCGTCGATCTCGACCGCGAGATGACAATCGAGGACGCGGGACTCCATTCGCGCTCCAGGATCACGCCCTGGAACGGCCGCAAGGTGAAAGGTGTGCCGGTGCACACCCTGGTGCGCGGGCGTTTCGTGGTCAAAGACCGGGAACTGGTGAGCGGAACCAAGGGGTGGGGGCGCTCGGTACATCTCTTGCAAGAGATGCCGGCACCCGCCGTACGCCACGCCGACGAGACCATGCAGGCCATCGTCGGCACCGCGGCGCGGCAGCCATTGGAGGACCCGGCATGAGTTCCGCCGCAGAAGATCACGAGACCGCCGCCCGCGCCGACGTCTTTGTCGAGCTCGAGCAGGTCACGCTGATCTATGGCCGCGGCGATAAGCAGATCCCCGCGCTCGGCCTCACCGATCTGCAGATCAAGGACGGCGACTTCGTCGCCTTGGTCGGACCCTCCGGCTGCGGCAAGTCAACCATCCTCAAGCTGGTCACCGGCTTGATCCAGGCCTCGAGCGGCTACGTCTATGTCGCCGGCCGCGAGGTCGGCGCCGAGCCGGTGCGGGTCGGCATGGCGTTCCAGAACCCGACCATGCTGCCCTGGCTCACGGTGCGCGACAACGTGATGATGCCGCTCAAGATCGTGCCGCCGTTCCGGCAGCAATACCGCGCCAAGCGCAAGGGCGAGTTTCGCGACCGTGCCGAGGCCCTGCTCAAGGAGGTCGGGCTCGCCGGTTTCGGCGACAAATTCCCTTGGCAGCTTTCCGGCGGCATGTTGCAGCGCGCCTCGCTCTGCCGCGCGCTGGTGCACGAGCCGCAGCTTCTGATGCTGGACGAGCCGTTCGGCGCGCTCGACCAGTTCACCCGCGAGGAGCTGTGGGCGGTGATGCAGGAATTGTGGATGAAGCTGCGGCCGACGGTGCTGCTCGTCACCCACGACCTGAAGGAGGCCGGCTATCTCGCCAACCGTATCTGTGTGATGCGGTCGCGGCCGGGCCAGATCATCGACGACGCGGTGGTGCCGTTTGCGCGGCCGCGCACCATCGAAATGTCATACATGCCGGACTTCGTATCGATGACCCGGCGGCTGCGCGAACTGATCGTATCCGCCCGTCCGTCGAAAGAGGCCGCCTGATGGACTCGCAACTCCGCCGCCGCATCGCCTCGATCGCGCTCATCATCGGCTTCTTCCTGCTGTGGGAGGCGTTCTGCTGGCTGTTCGGCATCAGCGACATCGTGCTGCCCAAGCCGAGCGAGATCATCGCGGCGCTGATCGAGCGCTTTCCGCAGCTCTGGCCGCACATCGTGCAGACGCTTTACACCACGCTGGTCGGCTTCGCCTTCGGCATTCTGATCGGGATCGCGCTCGGCGTGCTGATCGGATCGTCGCGGCTCGCCTACGACGTCGCCTATCCGCTGCTGGTCGGCTTTGCCTCGATCCCGAAAGTGGCGGTGGTGCCGATCTTCGTGCTGTGGTTCGGCGCCGGCACGGTGCCGGCCATCCTTACCGCCATGATCATGAGCATCTTCCCCATCGTGGTGAATGTGGCGACGGGGCTTGCCACCACCGAGCCCGAACTGGAAGACGTCATGCGCGCGCTGCGCGCCACCAAGCTCGACATCCTGTGGAACGTCGGACTGCCGCGCACGATGCCGTATTTCTTCGCTTCGCTGAAAGTGTCGGTGACGCTCGCCTTCGTCGGCACCGTGATTTCCGAAACGGTGGCTTCGAACCGCGGCATCGGCAACGTGATGATGATCGCGAGCTCGAACTTCGACGTGCCGCTGGTCTTCGCCGGGCTGTTGATCCTCGCCGTCATGGGCGTTTCGCTTTACGCCGTGTTCTCGCTGCTGGAGGCCCGCATCACCGGCTGGGCGCGGCGCAAGGACGAGTTAGCGATGGGCTGATACGCCGCGCGCTCAGGCGCGACCGGCGCCTCAAGCTTTACCGCGTGCCGTACATGCGGTCGCCGACGTCGCCGAGGCCGGGCAGGATATAGCCGTTGTCGGTGATGCCATCGTCGACCGCCGCCGTATAGATCGCCACATCAGGGTGATGCGCCTTGATCTTCTCGATCGCCGTCGGGGTTGCCAGTATGCAGAGAATGCGGACGCTCCCGGCGCCGCTTTCCTTCAGGCGGTCGACGGCGGCCACCGCCGAATTGCCGGTGGCCAGCATCGGATGCAGCACCAGCGTCAGCCGCTCGGCCATCTCGTCGGGCGCTTTGAAAAAATATTCGACCGCGACGAGCGTGCGCGGATCGCGGTAAAGCCCGACATGGGCAACGCGCGCCGTCGGCACCAGCTTGAGAATGCCGTCGAGAAAGCCCATGCCGGCGCGCCCGACCGGCGCCAGCACCAGCTGTTTGCCGGCGAGCACGCGCGATTGCATGGCCGTAAGCGGCGTTTCGACCTCGACGGACTCCAACGGCAGATCGCGCGTCGCCTCGTAGCAGAGCAGGGCGCCGAGCTCGTTGAACAGCTCGCGGAAAACCTTGGTCGAGCGCGTCTTGTCGCGCAGCAAAGTAAGCTTGTGCTGCACGAGCGGATGGTCGACGATATGAACGTCTTTCATGGCAATTGCCTCGGTCTCTTCAAAAAACGGTGCCGTCGCTGACGACCTGTAATGGCGGGCCTGCCTCGGCGCGCTTCTCGCGCGCGAGCTTGCGGCCGGCCGCCCAGGTGCCGCCTTCCAGCAGCGCGCCGAGCGGGAAATGTTGCGCGCTGACGCCGAGCGTTTCGCGCACCAGCGGCGCGAGGCGATCGAGCAGGGCGACGGTCAGCGCGCGCCATTCCACCACCAACTCGGTATCGACGAGATGAGGTAGCGCCGCTTGTTCCGGTTCGCGCAGAACGATCACGCCGCTATCGATGAGCAGGCCGCCATTGCGGTATTCGGCAAGGCCGGTGAGCCCGTCGATGTCGGCAACTGTGATGCCGGCCGTCTGCAGCGGCTCGATCAGCGAATAGCTCAGCCATTGCGACAGCTTGTGCAGCGGCACCAGGCCGTCGGTCGCGTCGTCACGCTTGATGGCCGAATGGCGCCATGTGTCGCCGAGCGGCAGACCGCCCAGCGTCAGCCGGTCAGGCCAGATCGAGCCAAGCTGCAACAGCAACGTATGCAGGATGGTGGGGGCGGGCAGGGCCGTGCGGCCTGCGCGTTCCACCAGTTGATCGAACAGGCCGCCGGGACGCGCCGTATCGTTAGCGGCAAAGACTTGACGGGTTCGCCAGCATGGTTCGCCCGAGCCGGGCCAACAGAGCGGCGCGACCTTCCAAGCCCGATAGCGGATTGGTGCTGCCGGCGCCAAACCCATGTGCGAGTGTGTCGGCGGTCAGCATCGCGAGCGTGCCGGCGTCGGCACGCAGCGGATCGCTTGGATCGGCCGAAAACAGACCGACCTCGAACATCCGAAGGCTCGCAAGCGCCAGCCCTTCGGAACGCCCGACGTTCAACCCGGTGGCGGCGTCACGATAACGCCAGTCCGCGCCGGCGCCGGCATCGAGCAGCACGGAGACGACCGCGAGATCGAATTCGGCGCGGGCGCGGGCCGCGGCACTCTTCCATTGCGCCTTGCTCGCGATCTCCGCCCAGAGATTGCGTCCCTGGAAGACGAAATGCCGCCAGCGCGCATGCAGCGGCACGTTCAGATCGGGATAATTGCCGCGGATGACGTCGGCGACGAAAGCCGCGGTCGGCGCAAGCTTTGCAAGATCGACGCCGAAGTTAGGTAGCTTGCCGGCAAGCCCGATTTCCAGCATCTCTCGCGCGCGTTCGCGCACGGCCGTTGCCGACAATAGCGACAGCGCCGCCTCGCGCTCTGAATCGCGCGTATGCGTCAGCGTGGCAATGGCTAGAACTCGTCGAGCTTGCGGCCGAGCACGGCCTTGAGACCGTCCGCGTCAGCGACATCGCCGGGCGTGTAGTAGCCGGCAGCCTTCTTGGCCTCGATCTCGACCTGGGCGTCCGGCGGTACCAGTTCCGGCGGGATCGACACACGTTCGCCGATCTCGATGCCGGAGCCGACAACCGCATTGTACTTCATGTCCGACATCGACACGAAGCGGTCGATGCGCGTGATGCCGAGCCAGTGCAGCACGTCGGGCATCAATTGCTGGAAGCGCGCATCCTGCACGCCGGCCACGCATTCGGTGCGCTCGAAATAGGTGGCCGCCTGGTCGCCGCCTTCCTGGCGCTTGCGCGCGTTGTAGACCAGGAACTTGGTCACCTCGCCGAGCGCGCGGCCTTCCTTGCGGTTATAGACGATCAAACCCGCGCCACCGTTCTGCGCTTCCTTCACGCATTCGGCGATGCCGTGAATGAGATAGGGCCGGCAGGTGCAGATGTCGGAGCCGAACACGTCGGAGCCGTTGCACTCGTCATGGACGCGGCAGGTCAGGGTGCGCTTCCGGTCCGCGATCGCCGCGGGGTCACCGAAGATATAAAGCGTGATGCCGCCGATCGGCGGCAGAAACACGCTGAGGTCGGGCCGTGTCACCAGTTCCGGATAGATACCGCCGGTCTGCTCGAACAGCGTGCGGCGCAGCTTGTCCTCGCTGACATGGAAGCGCTCGGCGATGCCGGGCAGATACCAGACCGGATCGATTGCCGCCTTGGTCACGGCGATGTCGCCGCCCGCACGTACGATGTCGCCGTCCGTCTTGACGCCCCAATTCATGCCGTTGGCGCTGGCGGCAAATTCGGGAATGGTGAGCCGCGCCTTGGTGACCGCGATGGTCGGCCGGATGTCGAGACCTTCGCCGATTTCGCCCGGGTAGTCTGCCGCCACCCGGTGACCCCAAGGATCGAGCGACACGATGCGTCCCGGCTCGGTCCATTGCGGATAGGGACCGACCTCGACGACCGGCGACGTGTTGGTGAGATCGGGCCGCGCCAGTGGGCTGAGCGCTCCGGACGACACGGCCAAAGCGCGATAAAGCGCGTAGGAGCCGCCGTGGGCGCCGATGGCGTTGCGGTCGCTCGCCGACGTAACTGTGCCGACGACCGGCCCGCGTTCGCGTGCGGTCTTGGCGCCCCAGTTCAGCGGATACCGGCCGGGCGTGCGGTGGCCGGGATGCGAGGTGAGCCTGATATGGCCGTCTCGGTTCGTGGACATGTAGATTGCCCCACAAAAGCAAAAAGCCCTCTTCCGGCGGACCGAAATGAGTGGCTTCAAAAAAACAAAATAGTGTATGTGCCCGACTTACTCAAGGGGTCGGGCGGGCCTAATTTTAGGGAGTTGGCGGGGCCGCCATGGCCGCGCAGGGCCGCCCCGGCGATATTGCCCCTATTCACGCCTTGTCGCGTTCGCCCCAGTAGACCGCGATCCGCGATCCGTCCCCGTCGGCAAAGCCGTTGCCGCGCGCTTCCGTGAACACCTTGAGGGCGGCCGCGGTCGCCGGCATCTCGATCCCCTTGGCGCGTCCGGCGTTCAGCATGGTCTGCAGGTCCTTGCAGCCGTCGGCGATGGTGAAGGTGGTGGGGCCGGGGTCGCGGCCGTCGAGCATGGCAACGATCATGTCCGCGCGGTTTTTCAGCGCGTTGTTGGCGCCGCTCGTATCGGTGAACAGGTCGAGCAGCCGCTTGGGCTCCCATCCAAGATCGCGGCAGATGGCGAAGGCCTCGCCGTAGGCCTGCCACGCCACCATCAGCGGCAGATTGATCGCGAGCTTCATCGCGGCGCCGGCGCCGACCGGTCCGCAATGTTCGAGCCGGCGGCAGAGCGCTTCGAGCACGGGCTTGGCGCGTGCCGCGTCGGCGGGCTCGGCGCCCATCAAGCCGATCAGCTTGCCTTGTCGCGCCGGCGGCACCGAACCGCCGACGGGGCACTCCACCAACACGCCGCCCTTCTGGTGCACGCTCTTGGCAAGCTCGGTCTCGACCTCCGGCGGCACGGTGCTCATCTCGATGAACAGCTTGTCCTTGACGTCGCCGGCAAGCAGTCCGCCGGGGCCGTTGTAGACCGCGTCGATCGCGGCAGCGCCGGTAAGGATGGTGATGACGGCATCGACCTGGCCTGTCAGCGCGGCGGCGGTGTCGGCCACGGCGGCGCCGGCTTCGGCCAATTGCTTGGTCTTCTCGGCGCTGCGATTCCAGACGACGACCTGATGGCCGGTGTCGATCAATCGCGCGGCGATCGCCGCTCCCATTTTGCCGAGCCCGGCGACCCCGATGCGCATTGCCTTCCCCTTCGACGATTGGTTTTGGTTGATGTGAGCGTGCGGCAGGCGCGCCGCAAAGTGCCGGCGCGCGTTGGCGAAGGCTAGATATACTCGCCGTCGCCGAAGATCGACTTGCGCACGTTGTTCAGGTGCTTGCGCATGAGCTGGCTGGCGACCTCGGGATCGCGCTCGCGCAGGGCTTGCACGATGTCGGCATGTTCCTGGGTGGAGCGCGCGACGCGCTGCGGCATGTTGGTTTCCCGGCGTAGGCGGCCCCAGATCGATTTGAGGTCGGCCATCATGTCGAACATGGCGAACATCAATTCGTTCTGCGCGGCGCGCGCGATGCAGCGGTGCAACTCGGTGTCGAACAGCTCCCACTGCTCCCAGCGGACCGCCGCCCTCATCTTGTCGACGCAGCGGGCCATGTCGGCGAAGTCGCGCGCGGTGCCGCGAAAGGCCGCGAGCCGCGTGAGCTCCGGCTCGAAGGCCATGCGCGCTTCCATGATCTCGCGCGGATTGGTCACCTCCGACAGCGCGTGGCGCTTGCCGTTTTGGGCCGGGCGCAAGCCGAGATAGGTGCCCTTGCCGACGTGGCGCCAGATCAGGCCCTCGGCTTCCAGGCGCTGCAGACCGGTTCGCAGCCGGTTGCGGGTGAGGCCAAGGGTCGTGGCCAGCTCGCGCTCAGGTGGCAGACGTTGCTCCTGGGCGAAACTGGCGCGTTCGACGAATTCCCGCAGGCGCTCGAAATCGTCGTTTTGGCTTTCGCTGCTGCTCATTCGTAGTCCCATTTCATCCGCAGCGAGTGGCGCGCCGCAACCGCATCGTTTCACATTCGATTGGTTCTCACTAGCAGGTCAAACCAATTATCACAATGGTTCGGCAAAAATATCAAATTGGTGCGGCATTGATCGCAAATCGGTTGACTCTGTCTGGTGGATTGGTTCACGATTGCGGCCAATAGGGAGTGAAACAAAAAAACAATGGACGCTCGACTGGAAGCGCCGCAGGCGCGCGCGGCGGTTCGCCATCCCTGCTTTGTGTCCTACGAAGCGACCCAGCAGGTGCTCGACTGGGGCGACATGATCGCCCATCTGCGCCACGCCTATTCGGTTCCCCATACGCACGAAGCGCACCCGCGCCGCATCGTCACGCGCGGCGACCGCTGCTGGATGCGCACGCTGACCGCGGCGCCGTCGACCTCGCGCTTCATGGGCGCCAAGCTGTTCGGCGCCGGCCGCAGCCGCGGCGTCCAGTACATGATTGTTCTGATCGACCAGGAGACCGGCGTCCCCACCGGCTTCCTCGATGCCAACCACATCACCGCCTGCCGAACCGGCGCCACCTCCGCGGTTGCCGTCGACAAGCTGGCGCCGGAGGGTGAGGCGGTACTCGGCGTGCTCGGCAGCGGCACGGAAGCGCTGTCGCACACCCGCGCCATCGCTCATGTGCGCAAGCTCTCGGCGGTGCGCGTCTACAGCACGACGCCGGAACGGCGCGAGAAGTTTGCCGCGCGCATGCAGGCCGAGCTCGGCATCCCCTGCGTCGCGACGACCTCGCCGGAAGCGGCCGTCAAGGAATCCACCATCGTGGTCGCCGCCGCCCGCTCGCACGGCGAGAAGCCGATCCTGTTTGGCGACTGGCTGCACCCCGGCATGCTGGTGGTGTCGATCGGCTCCACCGTGCACGAGCAGCGCGAGATCGACGCCTCGGTGGTCGAGGCCTGCGACCTCATCGTCTGCGACGCGGTCGAGGAGGTGATCGAGGAAACCGGCGACATGATCGCGGCCAAGGCGGCCGGCCTCGACTTCGAGGACAAGATGATCTCGCTCAGCGACCTGATCAGCGGTTCGGCCGACGCCCGCGTCGGCCAGGCCAAGCTGCGCATGTTCAAGTCGGTGGGCGCGGGCGTGCAGGACATCGCCATCGCCGAACTCGCCTTCGAGCGGGCGCTCGCGCGCGGGCTGGCAACCGAGCTGCCGATGACGTTCGCGCGCAAGGAGGTGTGATCACCGGCGTCGAGGCCGACAACCGCCTCGCGCCTACGGACGAAGCAAGCGGACGACAAAGATCCGCCAACGCCATCACGGTCCATAGGAGGAAATTGTTCATGCGACTTTCCAGAAGGCTGCTGCTGCTCACCCTCGGCGCCGGCATCGGCACCGCGGCGCTGGCGAACCCGGGTCTTGCCGCCGACAAGGTCAAGATGGGCATGCTGCGTTCGGCCAACATCGCCTTGGTCGCGGAGGCGAAGGGTTATTTCGCCAAGGAGAATATCGACTTCTCGATCCAGTTCTTCCGCTCCGGCGCCGCGCTGGTGCCGTCGCTGTCGACCGGACAGATCGACGTCGCCATGACCTCCGCGGGGGCCGCGCTTTACAACGCGATGGCGCAAGGGGTGAATGCGCGCATCGTCGGCGGCTACAGCGTGGCCGACCCTAAGCGTCCCGGCGGCGACCCCAACTGGATCGAGGTGCGCAAGGACCTGGTCGACAGCGGTCAGTTCAAGAGCGCCAAGGACCTCAAGGGCAAGACCGTCGCCATCACCGCGCGCGGACAGTTCACCAACCTGTTCATCGACGAGTACCTGAAGACCGGCGGTCTGACCGAGAAGGACGTCCGCCTCGTCCACATGTCCTATCCGGACATGCTCGCCGCCTTCCAGGGCAAGTCGATCGATGCGGGCTCGACGCTCGATCCCTTCGCGCGGGTGGCCGAGAAGGGTGGGTTTGCCGTCAAGGTGATGAGCCTGCACAAGCTCATGCCCGGCTTCACGCTCGCCGTGGTGATGTATGGCGACCGGCTGAGCAAGGAGAATCGCGACCTCGGCATGCGCTTCATGCGGGCGCTGCAAATGGCCAATGTCTACACGCACAAGGCGTTGAAGACCGCGGAAGGCCGCAAGGAAATCGCGGCGATCTACCAGAAGTTCACGCCGCAAAAGAGTGCCGCGGTCTACGAAGACCCGAAGCTGGGCCTGTCGCTCGGCCGCACCACCATGGCTGCCGACATCGACGGCAAGCATGGCCTGAGCTGGCAGCTGGACTGGTACTCCAAAGCCAAGCTGGTCCCGACCAAGCCCGATCTCGGCAAGGTCGTCGACAACTCGTTCGCGGAAGCCGCCGACAAGGCGGTTCCGGCCACCTCCGGCAGCGCAAACTGAGGCGAACCGGCGTGACCTCGAAGATATCAGTCCGCAACGTCGGCAAGGTCTTCTCCGTCCAAGGAGAACCCTTTCATGCCGTGCACGACGTCAATCTCGAGGTCGCGCCGGAAGAGTTCGTCTGCATCGTCGGCCCGAGCGGCTGCGGCAAGTCCACCTTGCTGCGGATGCTCGGGGGGCTGGAGACCGCAAGCGCCGGCGAGATACGGCTCGACCACCAACAGCCGAGCCGTCCCATCACGGCGATGATCTTCCAGCAGGAGTCGGTGTTCCCCTGGCTCTCGGTCGAGCGCAACGCGGCCTATGGCCTGCAGGTCACCAACGCCTTGAAGGGCAAGGAGAGCGCGGAGCGCGTCGACTATTTCCTGCAAAAAACCGGGCTCTGGCGTTTCCGCAAGTTCTACCCACACCAGCTTTCCGGCGGCATGAAGCAGCGCCTGTCGGTCGCCCGCGCCTTCATCACCAATCCCGAGATCCTGCTGATGGACGAGCCGTTCGCGGCGCTCGACGAGCAGAACAAGCTGCTGCTGCAGGGCGAACTCGGCAAGCTGTGGGAGTCCAACCGCAGCACGGTGGTGTTCATCACCCACAGTCTCGACGAGGCCGTGCTGCTCGGCGACCGCGTGATCGTGATGACCTCGGCGCCGGGCCGGCTCAAGCACGCCTTCGACATTCCCTTCAAGCGCCCACGCGATCCGATCGAGCTGCGTCGGACCCCCGAGTTCAACGAGATGACGCACGAGATCTGGGGCCTGCTGCGTGACGAGGTGGAGCGTTCGCGCGCCCAGGAAGCGGGGCGTCTGACCGGCGACGACGATGGCGCGCCGGCGCTTGCGTCCACGGAAGGAGCCTGAGTCGATGTCGGAGCAGACATTGCCGCGCGTCGCCGCAGAACCGGTCAAGGCCCTTCCGGCGCCGGCCCGGCCGCGCCGCTTTCGGCTGCCGATCCCGTCGGTGCTGATCTCGCCGATCGTGCTGCTCACCGTCTGGGAGATCTTCGCCCGGCTCGGCTACGTCGATGTCCGCTTCTTTCCCGCGCCTTCGACCATTTTCGAGACCGCCTTCCAGATGGCGCAGACGTGGCAGTTCTGGTCCGACCTCGGCATCAGCCTGCAGCGCATTGCCATCGGCTTCCTGATGGGCGGCGTGCCGGGCGTGATGATCGGTCTGGCCATGGGCCTGTTCCCGCCGGTGCGGACGATCTTTCAGCCGCTGATCGCGTCGATGTATCCGCTGCCGAAGATCGCGCTGCTGCCGCTCATCCTTCTGATCTTCGGTCTCGGCGAAGCCTCCAAATACGTCATCGTCGCGATCGGCGTGTTCTTCCTGATGGCGATCAACTCGATGGCGGGCGTGATGAATGTCCCGCGCATCTATTTCGACGTCGCCAACAACCTGAAGGCCTCGCGCTGGAAGGTCTACTTCACGGTCGCGCTGCCCGGCGCGCTCCCGGGCATCTTCACCGGCCTTCGCATCTGCGCCAGCGTCGCGCTGCTGCTGCTCGTTGCCGCCGAGTTCGTGAGCGCCAACGAGGGCATCGGCTATCGCATCTGGTGGTCGTGGTCGGTGTTCTGGGTGAAGAACATGTATGTCGGCCTGGCGGTCATTTCGTTGCTCGGATTCATCCAGGCCTATCTGGTCGACTTCCTCGCCCGCTGGCTCATCCCCTGGCAGGGCAAATAGGCGCGCAACGTGGCCGCCTCACCAATCAGAGCAATCGATCCCAATCGGAAATCTCAAACATCTTAACCAGGAGAACGCGACGATGGCGAGCTATCGCAAGAAAGAAGCACGGGAGTGGGGGCGCGAGCACCTGCGCGGCGTCTGCAACGTCGTTATTCCATCCTACACGGGCGACCTGAAGGCGCTGAACGAGCGTGGCATCCGCCACGACATCAAGCTCGAGATGGAATACGGCTTTGCCGGCACGCTGCTGGTCTCGGAGGTGGCGATCACGCTCGACGAGTATCGCCAGTTCTTCGAGTGGTCGAACGACGAGGCCAAGGGCAAGCTGATGCTGATCCATCACGCTTCCTTCAACGACCTCGAGGAGAACATCGAGGCGGTGAAGATCGCGGAGGACCATGGCGGCGAACTGATCCTGCTGTCCTATCCGGCGAACATGTATGCCGAGACGCCGCAAGACATCTACGACTACACCAAGGCCTTCTGCGACGCGACCGATCTCGCGGTAATGCTGTTCCCGGTGCCGCTCTGGGGCTTCACGCGCGTTCATGAGTCCGACATTCCGGCCACGCTGATCCGCCGCCTGCTCGACGACTGCCCGAACATCGCCGCCATCAAGGCGGAAGGCGGCATGCCGAGCTTCATGCACTGGATCGAGTGCCACCGGCTGTTCGGCAAGGAAGTCGTGGTCAGCAATCCGCTCGAGAAGGACATGATCCCGCTTGCGCAGGTCGCGCCCGTCCAGTTCAGCGCCACCAGCAACACCGAATATTTCGGGCCGTTGATCCCGCGCATCTTCAAGCTGCTGCAGGAGGGCAACTTCGACGAAGCGACGCGCCTCTATTGGCAGATCAATCCGGCGCGCAAGGCCAATGCGGCCACCAGCGCCTACATGGCGCAGACCAGCTTCCTACACCGCCCGCTGTGGAAGTACCAGGGCTGGCTCAACGGCTTCAACGGCGGGCCGATGCGTCGGCCGACCCCGCGGATGAACGATCACACCATGCAGACGCTGCGCAATGGCCTGATCAAGTCGGGCATCAAGGTCACCGAATCGCACGACCGGGAGTTCTTCGTCGGTCGCAATCCGGTGCAAAGCGCGGCGTCATCCTCGACCCAGATCGCCGCGGAGTAGCGGCGCGCCAACATTGGCCCGCGGCGTCTTCGGCGCCGCGGGCTTTTTATTGATTTGAAGCGTTGACGCGCCAGCAGCGGCATCATTCGGCCGCGGTGCTGGCGTCCTTTTGTTCGTCCTGTTCGTCAAAGACCCCGATCTGCATCAGCATCTCGGCGACGTCGGTAATGTCGCCCTGGATGGCGGCGACGCCTGCTTCGCGATCGCGATGGCGCAGCGCCTCGAGCAGCGCCGTATGACGGTGGGCCTGCCATAGCGGCCGCTGCCGGGTGAGGGAAAGCGCCTGGAAGGGGCCGGTCTGCATCCATAATCCTTCGATCATGGGGATGAGGACCTCGGATTGCGCCGCCTGGTAAAAGGCAAAATGGAAATTCTTGTTGCGCAGTAGAACTTCGGACATGGGCGCGGAATCCAGCGCCTCCAGCAGTTTCTCGTGATCGGCTTCCAGCCGCTTCAGCAAAGCTTCGCTCATATTCTCGCAGGCTTGCCTGGCCACCATGCCTTCCAGGCTCTGGCGGATGCGGGTCAGTTCGAGAAACTTCCGCCGCGTCATGCGCCGCACGATGACTTGCCGGTTGGGCAGCATTTCCAGCGCTTGCTCGGCGATCAGCCGGTTTACCGCTTCCCGCACGGGCATGGCGCTGGTTCCCAGCCGCTTGGCGAGGGTGCGCAGACTGACGCTCTCGCCCGGCTGGAAACCGCCGGTCGTGAGCATCTGGCGCAGGGTCAGATAGACCTGCTGCGAGACGGGTGTTGCGGCTGTTCGAGAGGCAGGAGTGGAAGGCATTAAATTGCGCATGTCAGTGCCCGCAATCAAAGATCGGGCGACCTCTACCTGTAATAATGACACCTGTTGCGGGGTTCGTGTCGAGCGCTTGAATTGCTGCATCTTGCGGCATTTGCTGCCCTTTTAGCCATGCCAAAAAAGATTGGCGATCGCGATTGTAGCGGCTTGACTCTATCGGCGTCCAGAGGTGTGATCACAGTCTGTGATCACAGTTGGCGCCCCATGGCAAGGAGCCGGGGAGGCCGGACCGAGGGGCCATAGCGTATGCGTCAGGAGATGGTTGCTCGATTGGTGAAGGCGCTGGTGGGCGCCCGCCTGGATGCAATTGTCTCGTGCTCGCCCGAGAATTTCGCCTATGTCGGCGGGTTCGTCGTGCCTTCGCAGCCATTGCTGCGCCACCGCCATGCCATGACGGTCGTCACCGCCGATGGCAAGACAGCGCTGTTCGGCGTGGATATGGAAGAGTCGACCATTCGGTCGAAAGATCCCGATGTGCCGCTCACGGTCTGGGCGGAATTCAGCGACGATCCCATGCAGATCCTCGCCGGCCTGCTTAGCGAACTGGGGCTCGACCGTTCGCGGATCGGAATCGAGCTCGGCTATCTGCCGGCTGCGGACTATGCCCGTCTGCAACGGGCCTTGCCCGAGGCGACCTTCGTCGGCTGCGACGACATTTTTGACCGGCTCCGCCAGATCAAGACGACCGCCGAGATCGAGCTATTGCGCGATCTCTCGCGCATTGCCGATCAGGCGATTACCGATTCACTCGCGGCCGTGGTGCCCGGTGACACCGAAATGGACCTCGCCGCGCACCTGACGCGCAAGGTCTACGAATTCGGCGCCCAGCAGTTCAAGCTGATGATCGTGGCGACCGGCGAGCGCAGCCAGCTTCCCAATGTCGGACCGACCGATCGCAAGCTCGTTGCCGGCGACGTTTGCCGCGTGGAGATTTTTTCGGTCATCGACGGCTATCACGCCGGCGTCTGCCGCACGGCGGTGGTGCAGAAGGCGCCGCCGCACGCCGATGAGATCTGGCAACTGCTCACGGAGTGCAAGCACGTGATCCTCGAGCGCATCAAACCGGGCGCCAGCTGCCGCGGCATCTACGACGATTTCATCGCCAAGCTCGCGACCAAGAACCTGCCGCCGATTTCATTCGTCGGGCACGGCATCGGGCTCTTCCTGCATGAAGAGCCTTATCTCGGACGCACGCCGATCATCGGATCGAGCGAAGACGCTGAACTGGAGGCGGGCATGGTGCTCGGCTTCGAGCCGCTCTGTTATCGCACCGGCTACGGCTTCGGGATGCAGAACAAGGACATGGTGGTGGTGACGCCGAGCGGCTGCGAGCTGCTCTCCGATTATGCCGACACCGATCGCCTTTTGAGAGTTGGGTAAGGGACGATGGCTGCGAGCAAAGTGAAGACCATTGCGGTGCTGGGGGCGGGGCATGGCGGCTGCGCCGCGGCCGCCGACCTGACCGCGCGCGGCTTTACCGTGCAATTGCATGCCCGGCGCGAGGCATCCCTGGAGCCGCTGCGTAAGGCCGGTGGCATCAATGCGCGCGGCGTACAGCAGGGCTTGTTCGCGGTCGCCATGATGACCACCGACGTGGCGGAAGCGATCGAGGGCGCCGACCTCATCATGCTGGTGGTGCCGTCGGTCGCGCATAGTTATTACGCCAAGGCGCTGGCCGGCCTGATCGACGGCAGCGTGCCGATCTTTCTCAACCCCGGCCACACCGGCGGCGGCCTGCACTTCATGAAGGAACTGCGGGAGGCCGGCTATCGCGGCGCGGTGAAGACCGGCGAAACCGTGTCGCTCACCTACATCACCCGCATGGAAGGGCCGGCGACCGTCGGCATCTACTCGTACACCCACAACCAGCGCTTTGCCGCCCTGCCGGGCAAGCACGCCGACGAGCTGTTCGAGATCGTCCATGCCATCTATCCGGAGACGGTCAAGGCCTCGAACGTGATCGAGACCGCGCTCGCCAACATGAACGCGGTCTTCCATCCGCCCGGCATGATCCTCAACGCCGGCTGGATCCAGCGCACCGACGGCAATTTTCTCTTCTACAAGGAAGGCGTGACCGACGCCGTCGGCCGCGTCTCGCAAGCGATCGACGACGAGCGCATGGCGGTGGCGAAAGCGCTCGGCGTGCCGGCGCGCTCCTTTCTCGACAATTTCTATGGCGCCGGCCTGACCACCAAAGCGGCGCACGACAGCGGCTCGATCGCGCGCGCCTGCGAGGAAAGCGAGCCGAACAAGACCATCAAGTCGCCGTCCTCGCTCGATCACCGCTATGTGCACGAGGACGTCGGCTATGGTCTGGTGCCCTATGCGGCGTTCGGAAAACTGGCGGGCGTGCCGACGCCGGCCATCGACGCCCTGGTGCTGCTGACGTCCGTTGCGACCGGCATCGACTACGGCACCGCCGGCCTGACGCTCGCGAAGATGGGCCTGGAGGGCATGAATGTCTCGCAGTTGAAGCATTACGTCCAGACCGGCGAGCGAACCTAGAGGAAATGATGGAAGACCCGGTGATTCAGAAATTGCGCGCGGCCATGAAGGCCGACCGCTTCGATGCGCTGGTCGCGCATTCGCTCGACAATGCCACGTACACCACCGGGTTCCAGGTGCCGAGCCACGCGCAGAACCGCTTCCGCCGCACCATCACCGTGCTCGCCGGCGACGATTTCGGCTGCCAGATCGTGGTCAATGTCGAAGAGGCGCTGGCGCGGGAGAAGTCGCGCTTCAAGGACATCCGCAGCTACAACCAATTCACCGAAAACCCCGCCGATCTCCTGGCCGATGCGCTGATCGAAGCGGGCGTCGGCGCCGGCCGTATCGCGCTCGAGCTCGATTACCTGCCGGCCATGGATTTCGTACGCCTGCAGGAGCGGCTGCCGAAGGCGATCTTCGTGCATGCGCGCGACCTCTATTTCACCGTGCGCATGGTGAAGACCGACGAGGAAATCGCCATCCTCAAGCGCATCGGCACGCTGACCGAACAGGTGATGGCCGACGTCATCGCGGACCTGCGGCCCGGCGTGGCGGAACGCAAGGTCGGCGTGGCGATCATGACCCGCATGCTGGAGGCCGGTGCCGATGCCGTCAGCTATCAGGTCGGCTCAGGCGTGCGCAGCGGCATCATCAACTGCAAGCCGACCGACAAGATCATCGAAGCCGGCGACGTCGTGCGCATCGAGATACTGGGCGACAAGGACGGCTATCGCTCCAACGTCACCCGCACGCTGGTGATGGGCAAGCCGACCGACGAGCAGAAGCAGATCTGGTCGGGCCTGATCGCCGCCCGCGACCGCTGCGAGGGGATGCTCAAGCCCGGCACGCGCGTTCCCGACCTCTGGCAAGCCTATCTCAACGCCTGCCGCAGCCGCGGCATCGAGCCGTCGCTCAAATTCCTCGGCCACGGCATCGGCCGCACCATCCACGAAGAGCCTTATCTCACCGAAACGCGCATGGTGGAACTGGCGCCCGGCGTCACCCACACCATGGAGCCGCTCTACATGCTGCCGGGCCGCATGGGCTTCCATGTCGAGGATATGTACCGCATCACCGAAGACGGCTTCGAAAAGCTGACCGGGCATCTCGTCCCCAACGATCAACTGATTGAAGTCGCGGCCTGACGTCCAAGGAGTTCTGTGTCTTATGAACATCGCCGAAGTCGAAACCCATCTCGTCAGCCTGCCGGTGCGCCGGCGGCATACCTGGGCCGGCAATTACAGCCCGGTCGGCCAGCGCTACGTGCTGGTCAAGCTTATCCTAGAGGACGGCACCTACGGCTGGGGCGAGGCGCAGGTGCTCAAGGATTGGAGCGGCGAGTTCGGCACCCGCTCGGGCGAGACTCCCGATACGACCCTGACCATCATCAAGGAATATCTGTTTCCGCTGCTCAAGGGCGAGGACGTGCGCCGCTTCGAGCATCTCCATCTGAAGATGGACAAATTCGTCAAAGGCTACCCTTACGCCAAGGCCGCGATCGACGTCGCCATGCACGATGCCGTCGGCAAGCTCTATGGCGTTCCGGTCTACCAGTTGCTCGGCGGCCTGGTGCGCAGCGAGGTCGGCATCGCCCATTCCATCGGCCTGATGGAAACCGAGCCGGCGGTGCGCGAGGCGCAGGAGGTGTTCGACGAGGGCGTCACCTGCGTGAAGATCAAGGTCGGCGTCGATCCGGTGCGCGACATCGATCTGGTCCGGCGCATCCGCGAGGCGGTGCCGCAGATGCGCATCCGCGTCGATGCCAACCAGGGCTACCGCAGCTGGAAAGAGGCGCTGCAGATCACCACGCGCATGTCCGAATACGGCATCTGGTTCATGGAGCAGCCGGTCGAGGGCCTCGAAGCCATGGCGCGGGTGGCGCAGGCGACCGACGTGCCGATCATGGCCGACGAAGGCTGCTGGAACGCCTACGAATTGCTGCGGCTGATCCGCAACGACGCCTGCGAGATGATCTCCTGCTACTACACCAAGGCGGGCGGCTTCCTGAAAGCCAAATCGCTGCTGTCGCTCGCCTACACCGCCGGCATCCAGAGCGACGTCAACGGCTCCGCCGAGATGGGCATCGGCAACGCCGCCAATCTGCACGTGGCGGCCGCCAACGCGACGGTGACGATCCCGGGCACCATTCCGATCACCCAGACCGCGGAAGTGGAGCGCACCAAGATCGCCGGCCACATCTATCTCGACGACATCATCGACGAGCCATTCGTCTACCGCGACGGCCATCTGATCGTGCCCGACAAGCCGGGCCTCGGCGTCGATGTCGATCCCAGGAAACTCGAGAAATACCGGGTCGGAGGGTAGGGCGATGGCCATCCGGTTCGGCGTCAGCTTCGACGGCTTTGAGGACACCGGCTCCGCGCTCGCGACGGCGCGGGAGGTTGTCGCCGCCGGCGCCCAGAGCCTGTGGATGGCCGAACACATGGGTTATCGCGAAGCCCTCGTCACCAGCATGGGCTTTCGCATGAACGACCCCGGCGCGGTGGTCGTGCCGACGGCGGTGAGCCCCTATCTTTGGCATCCGAGTCCGACCGCCATGGCGCTGGCGACCTTGGCGGAAGTCGGTAGCGCGCCGGTCGGGATCGCGGTTGGCGTCGGCAATCCGATGTTTCTCGGCGAATCCGGCAAGACCATCGACAAGCCGGTGCGCGCCGTGCGCGAGTTCGTCGACTGCCTGCGCGCGCTGTGGACCGGCGAGGCGGTGCACTACCAGGGACAACTGTTCCAGCTCGCCGGTGCGCGGCTCGGATTTCGTCCGCCGCAGCCGCTGATCATTTATGTGGCGGCCATGGGCGAGCAGATGCTCTCGCTCGGCGCCCGCATCGCCGACGGCGTTGTTCTGTCGGCCGGGCTTTCGGCGCCGTTCTGCAAGGCGTCGCTGCAGAAGGTGGATGAGAGCGCACGCGCGGCCAGCCGTGACCCGTCGGCGCTACACCATGCCGCCTATCTTTATTTCGCGGTTTCCGAGGACGGCAGGAAAGCGTTCGACCTGGTGCGTCCGAAGCTCGCCTTCCTGCTGCGCAACAAAGCGCTGAAGGCGAACCTCGACATGACCGGCGTGCCGGTCGACCAGGAACGCATCATGGCCGCGATTTCCCGCCGTGATCTTGAGGAGGCGGCGCGTCTCGTCTCCGACGATGCCGTCGAGGCGTTCGCGATCTGTGGCACGCCGCGTGCTTGCCGGGACCGCCTGCAGGTCTTCCTCGATAGCGGCATCGACGAACCCGTGTTGATGGTTGCCGGCGACAAGACGGAACGCGATCTGGCTCTGGCATTCCTGCGAGAGCAGAGCGCGCAGCCGTCGAAGAAAGTGAACTGAGCATGCGACTGACGGGAGAACCACTGGAACCTTCGAGCTAACAGGAGAGCGACATGTCAAGTACGCGTCTTATTCGAAACATCTGCGCCGTCGCGGTCGGCGTCGCCGCCCTCGGGCTCGGCGCCGCGCAAGCACAGGACAAGTACCCGTCGAAGCCGGTCACATTGATCGTTCCTTGGTCGGCGGGCGGCGGCAGCGACACCAGCATGCGGCTTCTGGCGGCGGCCGCGCAGAAATATCTCGGTCAGCCGATCGTCGTCGAAAACAAGCCGGGTGCCGGTGGTGCCGAAGGAACGCGCGCGATCGCCGGCGCCAAGCCGGACGGCTACACCATCGGCATGGTGGGCAACGGCGTGGTCGCCCGCCAATACAGTAATCCGAACGCGAACAAGGTGAGCGATCTGCAGACCATCGCCTTCTTCGGCGCCGATCCGAGTGCGCTCACCGCCAATCCGAAGACCGGCTTCAAAGGCGTGGCCGATTTCGTCAAGGACGCCAAGGCGCATCCGGGCAAGATCAAGAACGGCAACGACAAGCCGGGCGGCGCCTCCTACATCGCGGCGTCGGTGATGGAAAGCGATCTCGGCGTCAAAGTGACCAAGGTGCCATATAACGGCTACGCGCCGACGGTGACGGCGCTGGTGGCGGGCGAGGTCGACACAGCGACGGTGCCGATTCCGGACGTCATCGAGCACGCCAAGGCCGGCAAGCTGGTCATCCTCGGCGTCATGGATACCAAGCGACACTTCCTGGCTCCCAACGTGCCGACATTCAAGGAGCAAGGCTTCAATGTCGTGGTCGGGTCGTGGCGCATGATTGCCGGTCCGAAGGGCATCCCGGCCGACCGCCTTGCCAAGCTCGAAAAGGCGCTGCTCGACACCATGAAGGACCCGGCCTTTGTCAAGAAGGCGAATGCGGCCGGTTTTTCGGTCAACCCGAAGGACGGGAAGGATACCGCTGCCTACGTCAAGACCTATGACGACCAGCTCTATCCGATCCTGAAGAGTGCCGGCCTCGTGAAGGTGCGCGCGCGGTGAGCGAAACCCATGCGCCGGGCGGGCCATCGGAACCCGATGGCTCGTCCGGGCAACCTGCTGACGATGCCGGGGGACGCGGCGTTCGCGACCTCGGTCTCGGTCTGGTTCTGCTCGCAACGACCGCCGCGCTCGCCTACAGCGCGGCGAACGATGCCGACATGCACCAGAACTTCGGGCTCGATCCAGGTCCCGCCTTTCTTCCGGATCTCTTGATCTGGATGCTCGGCATCGGTGCGGCCATCCTGGTGGTGCAGGGCTTCTGGCGATTGAGCCGCGCCGGATGGCAGGCGGAGCGTCCGATTATCGATGTCGCGCGCACCTTCGTGCCGGCTTTGATGATCGTGAGTATCATTCTCTACGTCCTGCTTGTGCCGGCGATCGGCTTCCTCGCGGTCTCGTTGCTGTTCAGTATCGTGTGGGCGCTGGGTCTGGCGGCTCAGGATCATCGCTTGGCGGTCAAACCGCTGCTGGTATCGGTGGCCGGCTCGATCGCGATTGCCGTCGCCATCTACCTCACGTTCGAGCGGTTGATCGGTATTCCACTCGGATGAACGCCAGGCGCTCCCAATGATCGACGCCGTTTTCCACGCCCTTGTTCACGCGCTGACCGATCCGATTGGGCTCGGGCTTTGCGTTGTCGGCGTCATTGTCGGCGTGATCCTCGGCGCCTTGCCCGGTATCAGCTCCACCATGGCGCTGGCGGTGCTGCTGCCGTTTTCGTTCGGCATGAACCTTGAGCACTCGATGCTCTTCCTCATGGCCGTGTTCTCGGCCAGCGTCTACGGCGGCTCGATTTCCGCCATTCTCATCAACATTCCCGGTACGCCCGGCGCCATCGTCACGCAGATGGACGGCTACCCGATGGCGCGAAAGGGCAGGGCCGGCGAGGCGCTGACCTATGCGCTGCTCGCCTCGACATTGGGCGGCATCCTCGGCTGGATTCTGCTCGTTGCGCTCGCGCCACTGGTCGCCTCCGTCGCCCTGGTGTTTCAGAGCCCGGAATTCGCCGCGATCACCTTCTTCGGGCTGACCATGCTGGCTTATGCCTCGCCAGGCTCCACCTTCCTCGGCATCGTGGCGGGCATTGTGGGGCTGATCCTGTCCACCGTCGGCTTCGACCCGACCACCGACGTATCGCGCTTTACCTTCGACGTTGCGCCGTTGCAGGCGGGGCTCGGCCTTATTCCGGCGGCGGTCGGTATTTTCGGCATCGCGGAGGTGCTGCAGAACATCGAGCACAGCGGCCCCAGGCTCAAGGTGGTGACCGAGATCAAGCGCATCTTCCCGCCCTGGGACGAGATCAAGCGGCTGTGGCCGATCGGCCTCCGTGGCTCCATAATCGGCGCCTTCGTCGGGGCGATCCCCGCAGCGGGTTCGGCGATCGCCGTGAGCATCGCCTACGCGCAGGAAAAGCGGCTGTCGAAACATCCCGAGCGTTTCGGCACCGGCATCCCGGAAGGTGTGGTCGCGCCGGAATCGGCCAATAACTCGTGCGTCGGCGGCGCCTTGATTCCGATGATCACGCTCGGCATTCCGGGCGACTCCATGACCGCCGTGCTGATCGGCGCGCTGCTGATCCACGGCCTGCGGCCCGGCCCCGACATGTTCCGCGCCCATATCGGCTTTGTGGCGACGGTCTATGTGGCGCTGTTGTTGGCGGTCATCGTGACCCTCGTGCTCGGTCTTTACGGCAACCGCTATTTTGCCCGCGTGCTGCAATTGCCGCGGCCGATCCTGCTGACGGCGATCGTGCTGCTGTGCGTTATCGGCTCCTTTGCCGTGCGCAATTCGCTGTTCGACGTGATCGTGATGTTGGGCTTCGGCGTTGCCGGTTACGCCATGAACCGCGCCGGCGTGCCGACCGCGCCGGTGATCTTCGGCATGGTGCTGGGACCGCTGCTGGAGGACAACATTCGGCGGTCGCTGATCCTTTACGGCAACTGGTCGGCTTTCGTGGAGCGTCCGATCAGCCTCGGGCTTATCTTGTTGTCGCTGGTCGCGCTCGTTTACCCGCTGGTCCAGACGATCTGGCAGAAGAAAAAATCGGGCTGACGATTCGGAGGCGAGGCCGCGCCGCTTACCGGAACTGGACGAAATCGGTCAGCGTCCGCCGCGCCTTGAGCTTTCCCGGCCGCGCGGGATAGCCGAGCGTGAGCAAGGCTTGCGGCTCCCAGTCGTCCGGCATCGCCAAGACCGTGCGCACCTGCTCCTGGCAAAACAGCGGCGCGCACATCCAGCAGGCGCCCAATCCTTCCGCGTGAGCGGCCAGCAGCACGTTCTGCGTCGCCATGGCCGTGCTCTGGACCGCCATGATGTATTCGGCATCGCTACGCCGCGCGTCGGGATAGCGGTCCATGTCGGCGCGCGTCAGCGCCACCACGATGACCACCGGCGCATTGGCAATTCGTTGATAGGACCGTTCGACGTCGGCGCGGATGACTTCCTGCAGCGTCGCCGTCGCGCCGCCTGTCGGTCGCAAGGCGGCTGCCCATGGTCGCGGCAAGATTGGCCTTCGCCTCGGGGGTGGTGATGACGAGATAACGCCAGGGCTGGCGATTATGGGCGGACGGCGCCATGCCGGCGCTGACGAGGATGCGCTCGATGATGTCGGTGGCCGGAATTTCGGGCAGGTAGTAGCGCACGCTGCGGCGCTCGCGCAGCAGCGCGTGGGCGGCGGGGGCGGACGGCGGGCCGATCACCGGGGTCATGTCGTTCATCGGAACAGGTCCTTGTCCGGTGGGCGCAGCAGATCGTGCGCCGATCCTTCCGTCCGCGCATAGGGGACACCGCGCGCGAGCACGATGGGCGTGCCTTCGGCGGCCTGCCCCATGACCAGCGAAGCGCCGGCCGCGAGCTCGTCGGCAAGGCCGATTTCGGTGGTCATGAGCGGCCGTCCGTTGAGGTCGGGTTGGCCGCGCAGGTCGAGCACCGCCGGCAGGCCGCTCACCCCGATCGCCGTGCCGACCGTGCCCATGCGCCAGGGCCGGCCGAAACTATCGATGATCAGCACGGCGGCGTCTATGCCCGTCCGCTCCTGCAGATCCCGGCGGATGCGCCGCGCCGAGGCGTCGGGATCGACGGGCAGCAGCAGGACATGACCGTCGGTCACGTTTGAGGCGTCGATGCCGGCATTGGCGAGGCTGAACCCGAGGCGGTGCCGCACGATCAGCAGGCCCTGGCGGCTGCGCAGGACCTCGCTCGATTCCCGCAGAACCAGTTCGACGACGCGTGGGTCCTTGTCGGATTCCTGCGCCAGGGCGCAGGCGCGCGCCGAGGGAACGACCCCGTCAAGCGCGACGCTGCGGCCTTCGGCCTTGGAAACGATCTTCTGCGCGAACACCAGCACGTCGCCGGCGGCAAGCTTCTCGCCGGCGGCCTGAAGGCCGTCGAGCGTGATCTGCGCAAGATCGGCCGCCGCCGTGATCGGCGGAATGCCAGGCAGGGACTTGAGCAGCAGCGTCATGGACGACCATCAGCTCTTTGCCGGCCCGCCCGGTTCGCCAAGGCCGGTAATCCGGATTCCCGCATCGGGAATCTTGTAGGTGCGGTTTATCCAGATCAACGCGGAGGTCAGGCTCTCGGCCACGACGGAGTTGGCAAGCGGGCCGACATTGATGCCGTGCAGACCGGCGTCGTTGGCGAGCGCGATGGCGATGGCGCGCGCCTCCTTGTCGTCGGCGGCAACCAGCACGTCGCAGTCGATGGTCTGCCCGAGCTTCTTGAGCTTGTGCGCCGAGACGTTCTGGAAGGCGGAAACGACGCGCACGCCCTCGCCGAGCAGTTCCTGCACGGCCACCACGCAGGAATCGGACGGTGGCAGTTGCACGCGCGACACCTTCGGCGGCACCAGCGGCACCGTGACGTCGATGAGGATCTTGCCGGCGAGCACGTCCTTCAGGCCGGTGACGGTGGGTATCTGCGCCGCGAACGGCACGGTCAGCACGACGATCTCAGCCGCCGCAACACCGGCGGCGCTTTCGGTGCCGCCGATCTTGTCGGCGCCGAGAATGGCGTTGAGCTCGCCCGCTGCCTGCTGCGCCTTGGCCGCGTCGCGCGAGCCGATGGTGACTTTGTGGCCGGCTTGCGCCCAGCGCAGCGCGAGGCCGCCGCCTTCCGCGCCCGTGCCACCCACCACGCAGATTGAATACGATTTTTCACTCATTTGAGGGCCTTCGATTGATGTCGATATTCAGGAGACCGCCGCCGGCCGACGCTTGGCGACAAACGGCGTCTGCACCAGATCGGTGAGCGGCGAGGCGGCAAAGCTCGCGCGGCGGCGCTCGGCGGTAACGGGCGCATAGAGCGTGGTGCGCTGCTCGGGGACGCGGCCGAGCGCGGCGATCAGCGCGTCCATGGCCTCGGGGCCAAGCTCCTGGCCGTGCTGGGTGCCGGCCGCGCGCGAGATGCTTTCGTTCATGAGCGTGCCGCCGAGATCGTTGACGCCGGCTTGCAGGAGCGCGGCAACACCGTCGCTACCGAGCTTGACCCAGGACGCCTGAATATTGGTGATGTGCGGATTAAGCGCGAGCCGCGCCACCGCGTGCATCAGCATGACCTCGCGCCAGGTGGGACCTTTGCGCGTCTTGCCGCGGGCATAGAGCGGCGCCTCCATGTGCACGAACGGCAATGGCACGAACTCGGTGAAGCCGCCGGTACGCGTCTGCAGGTCGCGCAGGGCGAGCAGATGGCGGGCCCAATGCCGCGGCTCTTCCACATGGCCGAACATGATGGTCGCGGTGGTGCGCAAGCCGACCTCATGGGCGGTGCCGACCACGCGCGAGCCATTCTTCGGTGCTGAGCTTGTCGGGACAAATGACGGCGCGCACGTCGTCGTCGAGAATCTCCGCTGCTGTGCCCGGCAGCGAGCCGAGGCCGGCATCGCGCAGCCGCTCCAGGAATGCACGCACCGACAGCCCGAGCGTCGCCGCGCCTTGCGAGACCTCGAGCGGTGAGAAGGCGTGCACGTGCATCCCCGGCACTTCCGTCTTCACCGCCCGCAGCAAGGCGAGATAAGTGTCGCCGGTGTAATGCGGATTGATGCCGCCCTGCATGCACACTTCGGTGGCGCCGCGGTCCCAGGCCTCGCGGGCACGCCGCGCGATCTCCGCGAGCGACAGGTCGTAAGGCTCGCCGCGCAACTCCCTGCTCAGCTTGCCCTTGGAGAAAGCGCAGAAGCCGCATTTGAACAGGCAGACATTGGTGTAGTTGATGTTGCGGTTGACGACATAGCGCACGACGTCGCCGCTCTGCTTGCGCCGCAGGGCGTCGGCTGCGGCGCAAATGGCATCGACGTCGCCATCGCGCGCCGAAAACAGCGTGACGATCTCGTCTTCGGAGAGCCTGCTGCCGTCGCAGGCGCGCGCGATCAACTTCTCGACGCTATCGGACGCCCGACCGCGCGGGCCTGAGGACACCGGCACCGCCAAATCCAGTCCCGGCGCCCATTCATCGTCGCGCGCAAACCCGCTCGTCTCCGCATGACGCAGCAAGGCGGTGCGCATGTTCGGATCGATCCAGCGCCCGGCATCGTGCACATAGGCCGGATAGACAGCGAGCCGGGCTACCAGCGCGTGACCGGCTGCTTCGGTCGCGTGCGCCAGGGTGTCGAGGCTCGGCCACGCGGCTTCCGGGTTCACGTGGTCGGGCGTGACGGGCGACACGCCGCCCCAATCGTTGATGCCGGCATCGAGCAGGGCGCCGAACCGCTGGTAGCTGAGATTGGGCGGCACCTGGATGTTCATGGCCGGCCCGAAGATGAGACGCGCCACCGCCGCCGTCCACATCAGCTCATCGAAGTCGGGCTCTTCCGCCGCCGCCATGCGCGTGCCGGGCTTGGCGCGGAAGTTCTGGATGATGATCTCCTGCAGGTGACCGTAGCGCGCGTGCAGGTCGCGCAAGGCGAGCAGGGACTCGATGCGCTCGATCCGTGTTTCGCCGATGCCGATGAGAATGCCGCTGGTAAACGGAACATGCCGCCGCCCCGCCGCCTCGATCATCGCAAGGCGCACTTCCGGCGCCTTGTCGGGCGAGCCGAAGTGTGGGCCGCCCCGCTGGCACAACCGCTCCGAGACGCTTTCGAGCATGATCCCTTGCGAGACGCTGACCGCGCGCAGCCGTTCGATCTCGCTTTCGGTCATGATCCCGGCGTTGACGTGCGGCAGCAGACCGGTCTCGCGCAGCACCATCTCGCACATGGCGATGAGGTAGTCGGTGGTCGAGGCGTGGCCGAGCTCGGCGAGCGCCTCGCGGGCGGCCGCATAGCGCAGTTCGGGCTTGTCGCCGAGCGTGAACAGGGCCTCGTGGCAGCCGGCCTTCCGGCCTGCCTCCGCGATTGCGAGCACTTCCTCCGGCGACAGGAAAGGAGCGGCGACCTGGCTGGGGGTGGTCGCGAAAGTGCAGTAGGCGCAAGTGTCGCGGCACAGCCGGGTAAGCGGGATGAAGACCTTGCGCGAATAGCTGACGATCCGCCTGTGACCTTGTTCGCGCAACCGTTGGGCGTCGGCGAGCAAGGCTGCAGCCGGTTGTTTCTCGAAGGCCTGCAGAAGCGCGCGCGCCTCGGCGGCGCGTCCGGCATCACTGGCGCGGGGGGAGGGGGCTCGGTCGCTATGGGGATCGGTCATTTAGATTCGGGTCGTTTCTCGGGTTCAGCAGGGCCGCGCGGGGGCTAAATTCATCTTTTCTAGCATCGCAAAGGTGGCGTCCACATCCCCGGGAACGGCCATCAGGTCGCCTTGCCGGGTGGATGTGGCGCCCGGGTCTTTTAAGCCGCTCGCGGTCAGTAGCGCCACAACCTTGTCGGTTGCAGCGATCGTTCCGGCGTTCCGTAAAATGGCAATCGCCGCCAGTGCCCCGGCGGAGGCCGGCTCCACATAAAGCCCTTCGTCACGGGCGAGCCGCTGCTGCCAGCCCATGATCGCGTCGTTGCCGACCACGATGGCCGTGCCTCCCGACCGGCGGATGGTGGAGAGCGCCTGAAACGTGCTGCGCGTCGCCGTGGTCGACTTGGCGACGGTGTCGTGGGTCTGCGGCATGTCGGGAAGTGCATCCCCGCCGCATTCCAAAGCCGCGCTCAACGACCCGTAGATCTCCGCCGCGATCATGCGCGGGCTACGGTCGGTCCAGCCGAAGGCCCGCATGTCCTCGAAGCCGCGCCACATGCCCAGCATCGCGTCGCCGTAGCACACCGGCAGCACACAGCAGTCCGGCACCTGCCAGTCCATCTGCTCGGCGATCTCATAGGCAAGCGTCTTGTAGCCTTCGATCCCGTACGGGTTACTGCCGACCACCGGCCCGAAAAACGGCGAGGTCGGAAACCAACCGAACTCGCGCACCGTGCGCTGCATCAGCGGCCAGCGGTCCGCCTTGTTGTCGAGCGCAAGCACGGTCGCGCCGTAGACTCGCATTTGCGTCATCAGCGGCCCTGTCGCGCCTTTGCTGGTGAAGACGACGCAGGGCAGTCCGGCCTTCGCCGCATAGGCGGCGGCGGAAGCTCCCGCATTGCCGGTCGAGCTCGATACGATCACGCGTGCGCCCATCGCCCTGGCGGTCGAGACCGCCACGCAGGCCAGCCGGTCCTTGAACGACCAGGTCGGGTTGCGGGTTTCGTCTTTGCCGAAAAGCTGCTCAAGCCCGAGCTGCTCGCCGACCCGTTGCAGGCGGTGCAATGGCGAGCCGCCTTCTCCGAGACTGACGGCCGCGGCGCGGCCGACCGGTAACACGTCACCATAGCGCCAGAGACCGCCACCGGTGCCGGCATCCGGCTTGGCGCGCGGTTGCCGCATCGACGGCGCGTAGGCGACCGTCAAATTGCTCGGCGCGTCGTCATGGCAGCGCGGGCAGTCGGCGGCAAAGTGGTCGGCTGGATAGAGCGTCCCGCATCGAACGCATTCAAGACCGGAGACCGATTCCATGCGACGTCCTTGGCGGTTCCGCACCGCGATCCTTCCAACATGATCGGCTGATAACACGATTGGCTGGGCGGATCGAGACGGGCGTTCTGCCGTCGATTCACGCGTTCCTATAATCGGAACAGCGTTCTAATTTTATGATCAAACTATGAATTGGCGGTACCATCGAAGTCAATAGCTCGAGGGCATGAAATTGCCCTTCAAATCAAAACGTTTTTCTTCACGATCATTTTCCAATGTGGTCTAATTGTTTGCCGGTTTTATGAAGTCAGGAACGCAGCGATTGATAGCGGCAATGCAGAGCGATCCGGATGCCGACCGTCGGTCATCTCGAGCGCTTCGCTGTCGGCATCAACACGCGCAATGTAGACCGCGCCATGTCTGAGATATCGATCGACGCCGACGAGCTCGTTCGTCTGACATTGGATATCTGCAACATCGAAAGCCCGGCCGGCAAGGAAGCGGAAGTCGGCGCGTTCGTTTTCGATTGGATGCGGCGCGAAGGCTTTGTGCGTGCATCGGAAATCTATGCACGTGTTGCGATTGATGTCTGCGGCCGTGACAAGCCGATGCATTCATACCAACGACGGCCGTCTTAGCCATGTCGACGCCGTATCAGCGTTTAATCGAACGCGCACATGCATCGGGTCCGGCAGAATCGCTGGCATGTGACTTGCTTTGTCTCGACCACGAAACTCCCCGTTTTCGAAGATAGATGGAGGTTAAAATGCGACGAACTCTTTCGCTTCTTATCGCCGGTGTGTGCATGGCGTCCGTGACTTGCGCCGCGCCGTTCGCCAATGCGCAAGGTTATCCCGACAAGGGAATTTCGCTCATCGTGCCGTTCAGTCCGGGCGGGCAGACCGACATTGCGAGCCGCCTGCTCGCCGAGACCCTCGGCACGGTGTTGAAGCAAACCGTCACGGTGGTGAACCGCGCCGGCGCCGGCGGCGCCATCGGCACGGCCGCCATGGCGGCGGCGCCGGCCGACGGCTACAATCTCGGGGTGACGTCGTCGACGCCGCTCTTGCAGAAGCCGCACATGAGTAAGACGCCCTACACCATCGACAGCTTCGACTACGTCTGCCGGGTGTTCAGCAATCCGATGGTGTTCGCGGTGAAGAAGGATTCGCCGATCAACAGCCCGAAGCAACTTGCCGAATACGCCAAGACGCACACGCTGCGCTACGGCTCATCGGGCAACGGCTCGATCCAGCATCTCGCCATGATCGAGTTCAGCGAGAAGGCCAAGGTCAAGGCGGTGCACGTCGTCAACAGCAGCGACACCGACAACCTGCGCAACATCCTGGCCGGTGTCATCACCGGCACGCTGACTTCTGCGAGCGTCATCAAGCGCAATTCCGACACCATCAAGCCGATCGGGGTCATGGACGACACGCGGCTGCAGGCGTTTCCGAAGGTCCCGACCTTCAAGGAGGACGGCTATCCGGTCGATGCCTCGCTGTTCGGCGTGCTGGTCGGCCCCAAGGGGATGCCTAAGCCGGTGCTCGCCAAGCTGAGCAGCGCTTGCGCGCAGGCGCAGAAGTCGCCGAAGTTCACCGAGCGTATGCTCAAGCTCGGCATGGAGCCGGCCTTTGAGGACGGTGCCAAGTTCGCTGTGCAGCTGCGCGAGGCGGACAAGACGGGCGCTCGCCTGCTGAAGCAGCTCGGACTCGCCAAATGACGGAAAGCTCGCCGCAAGCGCGGCGTGATCTGTTCGTCGGACTCGGTTTGTCGGCGGCGGCCCTGCTCGTGGCATTCACGGGCGGGCTGATCACGCCGGCAAACTGGCTGACGCCGGTCCAGTCGCCGACGGTCTTTCCCGCCGGCTGTCTGCTCGGGGTAGCCCTCTGCGGCCTTGTTATTGCGCGCGGGTCCACGGCGAGCAGCAATCTTGGCACCGCCGCGCCGGTGAGCCTGCGGGCGGTGGCCATGGGGCTGGTGATGGCGATCTACGCCATCGCCCTGCCGCTGGTCGGGTTGATCATATCGACCGTTGCCTTGCTCTTTGTGCTCCCTCTGGCCTTCGGCTACCGCAATTGGGGCGTGATTGCCCTGTTTGCGGTGATCGTCATCGGAGGGTCCTGGCTCATCTTCATCCAGGTCATGGGCGTTCCGCTGAAGCTGTAAGAGACGTTCGATGCTTCATGATTTCGCGTCAGCCGCCGGAATGCTGGTGCAGCCGGCCACGCTGCTGGCGCTCCTTATCGGCGTGGTGGTTGGGACGGTCATCGGCGTGCTGCCGGGGCTGGGCCCGAGCATCGCCATTGCGCTCGCGGTTCCCTTCACCCTCAACATGAGCATTGGGCCGAGCATTGCGCTGCTCATGGGGCTCTACTGCACATCCATCTATGGCGGCGCCATCACCGCGATCCTGCTGAACGTGCCGGGGACGCCGGCCTCCGCGGCAACCTGTTTCGACGGATATCCGATGGCGCGCCGGGGCGACGCCGATCTCGCGATCGGCGTCGCGACGGTGGCCTCGGCGACCGGCGGCATGCTGTCGCTGCTGATCCTCGGGTTGCTCGCGCCGTTGCTCGCCCGTTTTGCGCTGCGGTTCGGGCCGCTGGAAATGTGCTGCGTCGGGCTGTTCGCCTTGTGTTGCGTCGCCATCATCGAGCGCCGGGCGCTGACCAAGGCGCTGGCGGCCGGGCTGATCGGCATTGCAATCTCCGCCGTCGGCCAGGATCCGATATCCGGCGGCATGCGGCTGACCTTCGACTACTTCCCGCTGTCCGCCGGCGTCCCGCTGGTACCGCTGCTGATGGGCCTGTTCGCCTTCTCGGAAGTGATGGTGCGCATGGCCGAGCTCGGCTCCCAGGAGGGCAAGTTGCTCACCAGCGTCGGCTTGCGCTTTCCCAAGCTCGCGTTCTGGAAGACGGCCGCCCCGCTGGTCGTGAAGTCGTCGCTGATTGGAACCGCGCTCGGCGTACTGCCGGGGGCGGGCCCGACCGCGGCGTCATTCATCAGCTACGCCGAGGCCAAGCGCTCCGCCAAGGACCCGGACAGTTTCGGTAAAGGCAATCCCCACGGCGTGATTGCGTCGGAAAGCGCCAATAACGCGGTCACCGGGGGCGCGCTGGTGCCATCGCTGTCGATCGGCATTCCCGGTGACCCGATCACCGCCATGATGCTGGCCGCGCTGATCCTGCAGGGGGTTATCCCCGGGCCGCGGCTTTATTCCGAGCACATGGACCTGGTGCTGTTGGTGCTGTTGGCGTTGTTCGTCGCCAATATCGGGATCATCGTCATGGGCGTGATCGGGGCGCCGTTGTGGACGCGCATTTTGCGCGTTCCGGAGCCGTTGCTGCTGGTCGGGGTCATCATCGTCGCCAGCATCGGCACGTTCGCGACCAACAACGCGGCCTTCGATCTGGTGATCATGGTGGGCGCGGGCTTCCTCGGTTGGGGCCTGCGCGTGCTCGGCTTTCCGCTGGCGCCGCTGATCATCGGCTTCGTGCTCGGCCCCATGGTCGAGGTCAATTTCAAGCAGGCGCTGATCGTCTACGGCACTAATCCTTACGTCTTCATCGAGCGCCCCATCGCCACCGTCTTATTGCTGATGACCGCCGGCGTTCTGCTCTATCCGTGGCTGTTGCACGTCATCGGTCAGCGGTTCAACGGCCGGCGAAAAGCCGCCGAGGCCGCGCAGCGTCAATCGCCGTAGCGGCCGCGTATCGGCCATTGCTCGATGCGGCCGTCGCGCATGACGTGATACGCGGCGTGCAGGTTGACGGTCGGGTCGCAATGGGTGGCGCCGATGAGCAACCGCGCGCCGAGCGCCGGGGCCTGTTGGCCCGGCGGGATGGCGATGATGCCATGTTCGTCGCCGGCAAACCGGTAGGTCGCGCCGGGTGCCAGTCCGAAAATGACGCAAGGCGGCGGGCCGTTGGTTGCCAATGCCTTGGTGCCGGCGTCGACCGTGACCTCACCGGGACGATTGACCGAGACGACCGTCGCCAGCACGAACAGGCTGGGCATGAACGGCGGGCCGTTGCCTTGCGCGTCCTTGATGGCGGCATAGTCCGCATCCATGAACACGTAGGAGCCCGGCTGCAGCTCGGTATAGGGCCCCTCGGCATCGAGGCGATGGGTGCCGGTGCCGCTGCCGGTGATCAGGGGTGGCGGCAGCCCGGCCTCGCTCAGCGTCTTGGCGAATTGCCGCAGCGTTGTCTTGGCGTAGTCGACCGCCGCGATGCGCTCGGTCGGATCGGGGATATGCTGCGCGTGGCCGGCATAACCCTGGATGCCGGCGAACCGAAGCTGCGGCCGCGCTGCGATCGTGCGGGCGAGTTCCACGCCCATGGCCATGTCGATGATGCCGGTGCGGCCATGGCCGACGTCGATATCGATCACGACGCCGAACGGCCCGTCGCCGTCCTGCAGCGCCGCCAGCAGGGCCTCGACTTGCGCCGGATGGTCGACCGCCATGGTCATGGCTTGCGCGCGATTGAGCTTCGCCAGCCGGGCGAACTTGTCCGCCCCCATGCTCGGCGCCGTCAGCAAGAGGCCACCGATCCCGGCGGCTGTCATCGCCTCCGCTTCGCCGACGGTGGCGCAGGCTATGCCGCCGGCGCCGGCGCGCAGCTGCAAGGCGGCGATATCCGGCGACTTGTGGGTTTTGGCGTGCGGCCGCAGCGCCACGCCGGCCTTGCGGACCGTCGCCGCCATCGCATCGATGTTGCGTTGGAGCACGGCGCCGTCGACGACCAGACAGGGCGTGGACAGATCGCGCAGCGCACCGCTTTCGGGCGAAAAGGTGGTCACGTCAGGCTCACTTGCAATGCGGCATGATCTCTTCGGCGAACCAGTGGATTTGCTCGATATATTCCTGCTGGTTGTTCACGGCGATGGCCATGGCCGAGCAATGATCGACCCCCATGGCCTTGAGCTGGTGGATCTTATCAATAATGAGCTGCGGTGAGCCGACCAGATTGCCGGTCACCTGATGCGCCGGGTCGCGGCCGGTATAGGCCAGCGATTTGCGGTGCGCGACCAGGCCGCTCTCCATATAGGTCTTCTCCGCAGCTTCGTCGGTCTTGCCGATCAGCAGCGAGAATTGCGGCGCCACCTCGATCTCCTTCGGATCGCGTCCGTTTGCTTCGGCCAGCCGCCGCAATTCGACGATACGTTCGGCGATCTCGTGGAACGGCCGCCAGCCCGGCAGCCAGCCCTGTCCGATCTTGGCCGCGCGTTCGATCGCCGCCATGTTGTGGCCGCCGATGTAGAGCGCGAAGGGCTTCTGCTTCGGCTTGGGGAACATCTCCAGGTCGGTGAAGGAATAGTATTTGCCGTCGAAGGTCGAGACCTTGTCGTTGATCAGCGTGTTGAAGGCCGCCAGTCCTTCCTCGAGCATGTCGCCGCGATGCGCCTTGGGGAACCGTTTTCCCGCCCAGGCCTCGAACTCCTCGCGATAGGCGCCGAGCCCGACCGCCATGATCATCCGCCCACCGGTCATCTGGTCGATGGTCGCCACCTGCTTGGCGAGATAGACCGGCTCTCGCATCGGCATCACCAGCAGCGAAGTGCCGAGCCGGATCTTGCTGGTCGCCTGGCCGACCATGGCGAGCGTGATCAGCACGTCGTAGAAGTTCGGCGGTTCCGGGAATATCTCACGCACGTAGTGTTGCGTGGTGATGTGGTCGTTGCCGAACACCGCGTCGTAGCCGAGCTGCTCGCACAGCACGGCGTGCTTGATGATGTCCTGCGGCTCGCAGAACGGGATCGGATAGACCAGCCCTTCGTAACCGGTCGACAAACACACCGAGAACTTCATCTGCTTCAACTCCGATCTGTCCGGCAGCTTGGGGGCGAGGGCTTAAAGGATGCGCAACCCGGTGTTCAGGGTCATCAGCGATTCGGCGCCGTCCTTGGTCAGGCGCACCATGTCCTCGACCTGCACGCCGGCAAAGCCGAGCTCGTAATAGGGCGTCTCGACACAGACCACCATGTTCTCCTCGAACACGCCGTCCGAGCTTTCCGAGATGTTCGGCGGATCGTAGCCGTCGACGCCGATGCCGTGGCCGACATGGCTGCGCTTGAAATTGGGGATACCCTCGCGCCGCACCGTCTCCACCACGTGGGTGAACAGTTCGGAGACCTTGAGGCCCGGCTTGAGGATGTCGTAGGCCGCCAGCACGCCCTTTTCGACCGCTCGGTAGTACTTGGCGATGCGCGGATCCGGCTCGCCGAGGGCGGCGCCGCGCGACATATCGGAGCGGTAATGCTTGTAGCGCCCGCCGACGTCGAAGCGGATCAGATTGCCGCGCTCGAGCGCCCGGTCCGAGGGCTGCACGTTGATCATCGCGCTGCGCGTGCCGAAGCCGATGCAGCCGACCACCGGCGCGGTGTCGTGGCGCGCGAGGCAGGCGTTGAATTCGCGCAGCATTTCGCGCTCGGTGACGCCTTCCTTGGCGATCGCCAATGCCGCATCGATGGCGCTCTCGGTGGCGCGGGCGGCCTGGCGCAGGATGTCGATTTCGCCCGGCGTCTTGATCGAGCGCACCCGCTCGAACAGCGCGAACGCGCGCACGAAGGTCGCATCGGGCAGCAGCGATTTGAGCTGGTCCATGTATTGCGGCGCGATGCCCATTTCGTCGAGGCCGATCTTGCCGCGCGCCAAGCCCTTCTCCTTCATCGCCGCGACCAGCGCTTCGACCGGGCCCTTTTCGGCCTGGCTGTCGAAGAGCTGTTTCTGCAATCGATCGGTGTCGTCGAGCGAGGCGGATGGGTCGACATCCATCTGGAAGTAGCCGTAGCGCCGGATTTCCTTGACCCAGATGTCCTGGTCGGCGACGAGATCGAGAATACCCGAATTGGCGATGACGCAAGGCGGCTCCTCGCTGCCCGGAAAAAGGGCATAGGCCTGCGGCCCGCGCCGCACCCATTGCGACATGGCCCAGAAGCCGCTGAGATAAGTCACGTTCTCCGGGCAGGTGGCGATGACGGCGTCGAGACCGTCACGCTTCATCAGGTCGCGCAGGCGCGGAATATTGGCTAGCATTCGGGCACTCCAAGGGTGTTCCGATTATCGGAACGATGTTTCATTTTAATGTTGCTGGGCGAGGCACTTGCTGTCAACAGTAGGGACGCAGTTTGACAATGTCGCGCGTGGAATGCCACGATTATTAGAACAGTGTGCCGCTATACGAAACACAGGGACCAAGCCGGTGGAAAGCGCGGCGCGCAGCGCCCGCCGGGCAGCGTGACGGCGCCGGCTGCCGGTGCGGCGGCACCGCGGCGACCGCGTCGCGGTCCGGAGCCCGCGATATGAACAAGCCCAACGTCTTTATTGGCAGCGCGGTCGCCCGGGTCGAGGACGATCGCTTTCTGCGTGGGCTTGGGCGTTACGTCGGCGATATCGGCGGCGAGAACCTGCGCCATGCCGCCGTCCTGCGCAGCCCCCTGGCGCATGGCCGAATCAGAAAGGTTGACGTGAGCGCCGCGCGCGCGCTGCCGGGCGTCGTCGCCGTCATTGTCGCCGCGGACATCGGTATGCCGGTGCCGCGCATCGCCATGCGCCAGCATGCTGTGCCCGAGGGCGAATTCTATCTTCAACCTGTGATCGCCTGTGAGAAGGTGCGCTATGTCGGCGAACCGCTCGCCGTGGTCGTCGCCGAAGATGCGGGTATCGCGGAGGATGCCCTGGCGCTGATCGACCTCGACATCGACGAACTGCCGGCGATCGCCGATCATCACAAGGCGGCGCGCGACGAGACGCTGGCGTTCGAAGAATCCGGCACCAATCGCGCGCGCGTCCTCTGTGCCCGCACGGGTGACGCAGACGCCGCCTTTGCGGCCGCCGACTATTGCCGCCGCGAGCGCTTCAGCGTCCAGCGACACACCGCGATGCCTTTGGAGCCGCGCGGCCTGCTGGCGGAATGGGATAAAGAGCGCGAGCACCTGACGCTGCACGGTGCGGCCAAGGTTCCCTTCTACAATCGCCGCGCGTTGGCGGGGATGCTCGGTCTTCCCGAAAGCGCGGTCGATCTGATCGAGGTGGATGTCGGCGGCGGGTTCGGCGCGCGCGGCGAACTCTATCCCGAAGACTACCTGATCCCCTTCGCCGCGCGCCACATCGGCGGCCGCGTGCGCTGGCTCGAGGACCGGCGCGAGCATCTAATGGCGATGAATCACGCCCGCGAGATGTATGCCGATGTGGAGATAGCTTGCCGGCGCGACGGCACCGTGCTGGCCTTGCGCGGGCATATCGATGTCGACCTCGGCGCCTATGTCCGCACCAACGGCTTTACCGCGCCGCGAAATGTGGCCCAGTTCATGGTGGGCCCTTACGACGTTCGCAACGTCGCGCTCGACGCCGTCGTCTACATCACCAACAAGACGCCGACCGGTACCTACCGCGGGCCGGGCCGCTTCGAGGCAAGCTTCTTCAGCGAGCGGCTGTTCGACATGGCCGCGCATGATCTCGGCATCGACCCGGCGGAATTCCGCCGCCGCAATCTGCTGCGCGAGGAGCAATTGCCGCATCCGCTGCCGGCCATCCTCGACGTCGACGACGGCGGCAAGACCGAATGCGACAACGGCGCCTACGAAATCGTGTTCGATCGCTGTTTGCAGGAATTCGGTTGGGCCGAGAAAAAGGAGTTGCAGGGCAAGCTCATCGACGGCCGCTACCACGGCATCGGCCTCGGCTGTTTCATCGAGGGCGGCGCCGGCGGCCCGCGCGAGAATGCCCGCATGGCGATCGAGCCGGACGGCCTGGTTACCGCTTATGTCGGCTCATCGGCAATCGGGCAGGGGCTGGAGACGGTGCTCGGGCAGATCGCCGCCGACGCGCTCGGCATACCGCTGGACAGGATTCGCGTGCGGCATGGATCGACGACGCTGGTGCGCGAGGGCTTCGGCTCGTTCCATTCCCGCTCCACCGTCATGGGTGGCTCGGCCATTTTGATTGCCGCGCAGGCACTGCTCGACGAAATCCGCAACGCCGCCGCCGAGCGGTTCGGCTGCGCGCCGGAATCGGTGCTGCTTTCCGACGGTGTCGCCGCCCATGGATCGAAGCGCGCGGAATTTGCGGACTTCGCTGGGTTCAGCGTCGAGCGCACCTATCACAACACCAAGCACACCTACAGCTACGGCAGCCATGCCGCCCACGTCGCCGTCGATCCGGCGACCGGCAAGGTGGACATTCTCGACTATGTGACGGTCGAAGACGTCGGCCGCATCATCAACCCGGCGACCCTGCACGGCCAGGTGGTCGGCGCGGTGGTGCAGGGGCTGGGCAGCGTCTTCCTCGAACACCTGCAATATGACGAAAATGGCCAGCTCCTGACCGGATCGTTCGCCGATTACCTGCTGCCGACGGCCGAGGACTTCCCCAATATTCGTGGCGTGTCGCTGGAGTTGCAGCGCTGCCCGAACAATCCGCTCGGCGCCAAGGGCGCGGGCGAGGGCGGATTGATCGCCGTCGGCGGTGCCATCGGAAATGCCATTGCGGCGGCGCTCCGGTCGTTTGGGGTGGAGCCGCGCGATCTGCCGCTGACGCCGCCGCGGCTGTGGCGTTTGATCGAGGACGCCCGCGGCGCGGCTGCGGGCGTTCGAGCCGGCGCCAATACGATGAAGAGCGAGCGACAGCATTGATGAGCACATTGCCGAAGATCAGCATTCGCCTGCACGGCGGCGTGACGCCGGCCGCGTGCGCCGAACTGGCGCAGGCCGCCGATGCAGCGGGCTTTGCCGGCGTCTGGTTCGCGGAGAATGCCTTTGCGCGCGGCATCCTGCCGGCGGCGGCCGCCTGCGCCGTCACGACGCGGCGGCTCACCATCAATGCCGGCGTGTTCAATCCCTTCAGCCGGCACCCGGCCATGATGGCCATGGAAATCGGTGCGCTCGACGAACTGTCGCAGGGGCGCGCGACCTTGAGCGTCGGGTCCGGGATTGCGTCGGCAACCGAGAAGATCGGCTTCAGCGCGGGAAAGCCGGTGCCGGCGATGCGCGACACCATCACCATCGTGCGCGCCTTGTTGCGGGGCGAGGAGGTGGATCACGACGGTCCGGCCTTTTCCGCCAAGAAAGTGAAGCTCGATTACAAGCCGCGCGCCGACATCCCGCTCTATCTTGCCGGGCGGGGCGACCTGACCGTCAAGCTCGCCGGCGAACTCGCCGATGGCCTGCTGGTGTCGAACATGTGTTCGGTCGCCTTTGCCGGGCGCATCGCCGCCCTGATGCAGGCGCGTCGGAAAGCCGCCGGCCGCGCCGGTTCGGGCGCCGTCGTTCAATACATGCCCTGCGCGGTTCATAGCGACGCCGGGATCGCGCTTGCTGCGGGAAAACGCGCGGTCGGCGCCATGCTTCCCGGCTTCTGGGCGCTCGGGCAACGGCTGGGCTCCGCCAAGGAAGCGTTGCTCGCCGGCACCGGTATTGCGGAATCGGATTTCGCCAGCGCGGCCACCCGCTTGCGTGCCGGCGAGGACGCCGCCGATGTGCTCGACGAACGCTTCGTCAAGGCGTTCGCGCTCGCCGGCACGCCCAGCGATTGTCTCGCCGACGCGCGGCGCTATGCCGAGGCAGGCGTGACCGAACTTGCCCTGACCTTCGAAGGTCCCACTGCATTGCAGGACATCAACGCGTTTCGTGAGGCGATAGCCAATGGCTGAAAAACAGAAGACGGGAAATCAATCGGTGGCGCGCGCGCTCGCGATACTCGATTTGCTGGCGAGCCGCGGCGAGCCGCTCGGCGTGCGCGAGATCGCCCGCCAGCTTCGCGTGGCGCCGAGCATCGCGCAGCGCTTGCTCAAGACGCTGGCGAAGTCCGGCTTTCTCGAGCAGACCGGCACGACCATGCGCTACATGATCGGCTACAAGGCGTTCCAGGTCGGCAATGCTTTCGTCGCGCAGACCAACCTGCATTCCGCCGTCATGCCCGAGCTCTATGCGCTTGCCGACCAGCAGATCAACGGCTTCCTGGGCGTGCTGCGCGACCGCAGCGTCGTCTATCTCGCCACCGTCCAGAGCAACGGGCCCGTCGCCATCAACCATCGCCCCGGCGCGCAGACGCATCTGCATTCGACCGCCATGGGCAAGGCGCTGCTGGCGGAGATGCCGGAACAGGAGATGCGCGCGCTGCTGACGCAGCGTCCGCTCTCCCGCGTGACGACGCACACCAAGGTGAACGTCACGCAATTGCTCAACGAGCTGCGCACCGCGCGGCGGCTCGGCTATGCGGTGAGCGACGAGGAGAACCGGCTGGGGTTCTTCTCCGTCGGCGCGGTCGTGCGCGATGCGACCGGCACGCCCATCGCGGTGGTCAGCGGTGCGGTGACGATCGCGGGGTTGAAAAATCAGGATCGGGCGCGGCTCGCGCGTCTCATCACGGACGCCGCGCAGAATGCCTCGCGCCGCTTGGGTGCGCCCAACATGCCGCCGGTGGTGAGCCTGTCCGCGGAACGCCGGACGACGCGGTCGCCATCGAAACGGCCGGCGGCGAGATCTGCGCGGCGCTGGCCGATGGGTGCCATTACGTATTAGCGGGCGCCGCCGTACGTCTATATATGCGCGCTGCCTCGGAGAAGGCCGCGCCGGTCGCAGGTAAGCGTGGGGGAGGAGCAGGTCGTGCTTGGACTGAGTTTTCGTGAAGAAGGCCCCGTCGGCGTCGTCACCATCGACAACGAAGCGGAGCAGAACCGGTTGACGCCGGCCGCCCTCGCCGAGCTTGCGCAAATCGCGGCGAGGTTGAAAGCGCGCGATGACATGCACGTTCTTCTTATTCGTGGCGGTGGCTCGGAATATTTTTCTACCGGGCTGCTCAATCCCGTGTTGCGCGCCGGCATGAGCAAGCAGGAAGTGATCGATCTCGTGGTCGCGGCCGCAGCGGCCTTCGACGCCATCGAGATGCTGCCGCAGGTCGTCATCGCCGGCATCAATGGCGTCGTGCGCGCGGGCGGGGTGGAACTGGCGCTTGCTTGCGATATCCGGATCGCGGCCGATCACGTGCATATGATGCTGCCGGAGGCGAAATGGGGCGGCTTTCCCGGCGCCGGCGGACCGCTGCGCCTGTCGCGCTTGGTCGGCCGCGCCCGTGCGCTGGAGTTGATTTGCAGCGGACGCCAGGTCGATTCTCATGAAATGGACAAGATTGGCTTCGTGCAGAAGGTCGTTGCACGGTCCGACTTCGACCGCGCGTTGCATGAATTCGTCGCGATGATCGCCGGTAGCGGTCCGCTCGCTGTGCGCGGCGCCAAGAAAATCATGAAGGTCGCCGAAGAGCCTGGCTTCGATGCGGCACGTGAAATCTCGTTGTCGCTGCGGCGCGAGCTTGAGTGGTCGGCCGACGTCGATGAAGGCATTCGGGCCCATCAGGAAGGACGCGCACCGTGGTTCTCGTGTCGCTAGACGCTCAAACACGCTTAGCGAGCGCAACAAACTTTCCTCGCCACGGGTGCTTCGATAAGGTCGATCAAGGATGAAACGAATGTACAGGGAGGCCGTCATGGGCAGGATCAACTCAGGGACGAAGCGGCTGATGCTGGTCGCGGGCGTCGCTATGCTTGGCGTCGCACTCGCGGGCCAAGCCAATGCGCAGAAAAAGCTGACGCCGGTGCGCGCGGCCTACGTGCCGGTGGCGACCTGGTTGCCGGCCTGGGTGGCCAAGGACCAGGGCATCTTCGAGAAGCACGGCCTCGACGTTTCGCTGAAGCCGATCCAGAATCTCTCGCTCCTGCCCGGCACGGTCGGCCAGCAGTTCGAGTTCGCCGCCTCGACGGCGCCCGATCTGCTCAAGGCGGTGGCCGGCGGCCTCGACGTGGTGGCGACCGCCGGCGAGGCGATCGAGACCAAGGATAATCCGGTGATGCAACTCATGGTCCGTGGCGACTCCAAGATCCACGGCCCGAAGGACCTGAAGGGCAAGGTAATCGCGGCGCCCACGCTCGGCGCGGTGATGCACAGCGCCACGCTCTACTGGCTGAAGAAGAACGGCGTCGATCCCAATTCTGTGCGCGGCGTCGAAGTGCCGTTCCCCAACATGGCCGATCAATTGAAGGCCGGCAGCGTGGACGCCGCCGAAGGGCTCGTCCCGTTCACGACGGCGATGAAGGCGGCAGGCGACCGCTCGCTCGGCGATCCGATGATGGCGGTCGGCGACGAAGTGCTGTTTCCGTTCTGGATTTCGCAAGGCGCCTGGGCGCGCGCGCATAAACCGATCATCAAGGCCTGGATCGACTCCCTGACCGAGGCGAAGCAGTTCATGGATTCGCATCCGAAGGAAACGCGCGCCATTCTCGGCAAGTATTCGCACCTGCCGCCGGCGATCGTGAACAAGGTGCCGTTGCCGACCTATCGCTTCACGATCAAGCCGGAGGAACTCGGCGCCTGGGTCGACGTGCTCAACGATCTGGGGCAGCTCCCCGGCAAGGTCGACAAGAACAAGATCGTCGTGACGGCCCAGTGAACTCGCGCGCGGCAGCGGCGGGGCCGCGACCCGACAGCGGTCCATCGGACGATCTGCTGTTTTCATGCAGCGGGCTCTCGGTGGTATTGCCGCACGCGCTCGGCGACCGGAAGATTCTCGATGACATCACCTTCGACGTCCGCCGCGGCGAGGTGTTTACCATCGTCGGACCTTCCGGCACCGGCAAGACGACACTGATCCGCGTGCTCGGCGGCCTGACGCCGGCGAGCTCAGGCTCCGTCCACATCAACGGCCGCCTGCTGAACGGACCGCCGGAAGAAGTCGTCATCGTCTTCCAGGACTATTCCCATGCCTTGCTGCAATGGCGGACGGTCGCGCGCAACGTGGCGCTCGGCCTGGAAGGGCGGGTGCCGGCCGATGAGATCAAGGTGCGGGTCCATGACGCCCTCCATCTTGTGAAGCTCGACAAGAACGCCAACGACTATCCCTGGCAATTGTCCGGCGGCATGCAGCAGCGCGTGCAGATCGCGCGGGCGCTTGCGGTGCGGCCTTCCGTGCTGCTGATGGACGAACCGTTCGCGGCGCTCGATGCCATGACGAAGGCGGCGCTGCAGGACGAATTGCATCGCGTGCGCGACGAGACCGGCACCAGCATCATCTTCGTCACCCACGACATCGAGGAGGCGGTCTATCTCGGCGACCGCATCGCCGTCATCACCGGCTCGCCCGGCCACATCGGGCGCACCTTCGACATTGATTTGCCCAAGCCGCGCGACCAGATCGTCACCCGGCAGATGCCGGCCTTTCTCGAGTTTCGCTATGCCGTGCACCAGGCGATTGGATTAAACGCCCATGCCTAGCGGCGGCGCCCTGGCAGCGCGTATCAATCTCCCGGGCTTGGTGACCATCCTCGGCTGCCTGGCGATCTGGGAGGGCGTCGTGCGTGGCGGCGCGGTGCAATACGCCTACCTGCCGGCACCGAGCGCCATTCTGGTCGGCCTGTTCGCGCTGATAGGCAGCGCGCCGTTTTGGTCCGACACGGCGCATACGTTGCAGGCCGTGCTGATCGGCTGGGCCATGGCCGGCGCCATCGGCATCGTCCTGGGCCTGATGTTGGGTATTTCGCCGCTGCTGCGCCGCTATTCGCTCGCCAGCATCGAGGTCTTGCGCCCGATGCCTGGCATCGCCTTCGTGCCGGTGGCCTTGCTGTTGTTCGGCTTCTCGCTGAAGACCGAACTGGTGGTGATTGTGCTGCCCGCTCTGTGGCCGGTGCTGATCAACACCATGGGCGGCGTTGCCGGCGTGCATCGGCGTCTGTTCGAGGTCGGCGCGACCTTCCGTATGTCGCGCGCCAGGGTCGTGACCAAGATCTTGATTCCGGCGGCGCTGCCGTCGATCCTGGTCGGCCTGCGATTGAGCCTGACGCTCGCGCTGGTGCTGGCGATCGTGGCCGAGATGGTGGGCGATCCGACCGGGCTCGGCTACGCGGTCGTGCGCGACCAGCAGGCGCTGCAGCCCGCGCTGATGTTCGCCGACGTGCTGGTGATCGGCATTCTCGGCATCTTGCTGAATCAACTGCTCATGCAGATCATCGGACGCTTGTTTCCCGCCGCATCGCGGAGGCCGGCAAGATGATGAGCGCGTTCGCCAAGCGTGTGGGACCTTTACTGGCGAACTTGCCGCCGCTGCGCGGCCTGCTGCCGCTCGCCTTGCTCTTGATCGTCTGGCAGATCGTGCAGCCGGGTCCGTCACCTTATTTCCCCGGACCGGTCGAATGGTGGCGCGCCGGATTGCGGCTGGCGCACCGCACCGACTTGGCGGCGGCTTTCCTGTCGACCGCGTCGACTTTCCTCATCGGCTTGTTGCTTGCCATCGTCATCGGCGCGATCGTCGGCGTTCTGATCGGCGCTTCGGCGCTCATGAACCGCGCCCTCAATCCGTTGCTCGAGTTCATGCGCGCGATTCCGCCGCCGGCCACGGTGCCGGTCGCTGCCCTCCTCATCGGCTATAACGAGTCGATGAAGCTTCTGGTGGTCGTGTTGGCGGCGTTTTGGCCGATCCTGTTGAATACCGCGACGGCGGTGCGCCAGATCGACCCGCTGCTCGTCGAGGTGGCGCGCACGTTCCGGCTGAGCCGTTGGGAAACGACGAGGCGCATCACGATCCCGTCGATCGTGCCGGCACTGCTGTTGGGCATCCGTGTCGCCATTCCGCTGACCATTATCCTCGCGCTACTGGTCGAGATGCTGACCTCGCTGCCCGGCATTGGCGCGCTGATGATCCAGTCGCAGCGCAATTTTCAGTCGAGCGAAGTCTACGCGCTGCTGGTGCTCATCGGGCTCTTCGGGCTGGTGGTCAATGACGTGTTCGTCGTGATCGAGACGGTAATCCTACGTTCCTGGCCGCCCAGAACGACAGGCTCTTAAAACTTGGAAGACGAACCCATGCAAGTCGGCTTTTTCTTTTGGCCCTACACGCCGCAACTGGTCGAGCAACTCTCGGAGCGCGCCGATCGCTATGGCTATTCCATGATCGGCATCGCCGACACGCCCGGCAATGCCATGGATCCATGGATTGCCGCGGCGCTTGCCGGCCGCGCGACGCGCAAGGCGCAGGTTGCGATCTGCGTCACCAATCTCGTCACTCGCCAGCCGGCGGTGAGCGCGGCTGCCGTCGCCTCGCTCGATCTCGTTACCGGTGGTCGCGCCGTCCTCGGCATCGGTGCCGGGCACAGCGGCACCCGCAATCTCGGTCAGCGCAATTCGACCGCGAAGGAACTGGCCGAAGGCACGCGCTTCATCCGCCGTCTGCTGCGCAAGGAGCATGTGCCGGTCGGCTCCGGCGAAGCGCATATTTCCTGGGTGCAACGGCCCGCGCCGGTGTTCCTGGCGGCCTCGCACCCCAAGGCGCTGCAGGCGGGTGGCAGCGAAGCCGACGGCGTCTTTGCCAATTACGGCCTGGCGGCGGAAAACATCGCCGATTCCGAAAAGCGCATCCTGGATGCGGCCGCTGCCGCTGGCCGTACGCCGGACGATGTGGAGATCTGGCAGATCGCCGCGCTCGACTGCAATGACGACGGGGAGCTTGCGCGCAACAAGGTGGGCGCGATGTTGGCGTTCCTCGCCGGCTATGTAATCGGCGACAAGAACCTGGAAACTCGCGGTGTGCCCGAGCAGTACCGCGAGCCGCTGCTGGAACTGCGCCGCCGCTACAGCACCCGGCCGGGCGAAGCCGACATCAAGCTGGTGCGGGAGCTTGGGCTGTTCGACTACCTGTCGCGCCGGCTGTCCATCTGCGGTACGCCGGCCGATTGTCTGGAACAGGCGCGCGCGGCCAAGCAAGCGGGCGCCAAGCGCCTGATGCTGACGGTCAGCCTCGCCGCCGACCCGGTCAAGACCGTGGAACTGTTCGGCGAGCACGTGCTGCCGCATCTTTGATGCGGCGGCGGCGCGCTCAGCGCTGCGGCCGGCGGCCGTGCCAGGCGTCGTCGAGCAGGGCGCGGACGCCTTCGCGGGTGACGGCCCGCGGATTCCAGTAAGGCTGTTCCATGGCGATGTCAGCCGCGCGGTCGAGCGCGTCTTGTGGCAGCCCCAAGTCCTTCAGCGCGGTCGGCGCGCCGATCCGTTTGGCGAGATCGTAAAGCCCTCGGCCCGGTCCGCCGGCCCCGAGCAAATCCGCGACCGGCGCCAGCAGGTCGGGCACCGCCTCGGCATTGAATGACGTGGCGTGCGGCAGCACCACGGTGTGGGTCTCCGCATGCGGCAGATCGAAGGAGCCGCCCAGCACGTGGCAGAGCTTGTGGTGCAGCGCCATGCCGACGGAGCCGAGCACGGTGCCGCAGAGCCATGCGCCGTAAAGCGCGTCGGCGCGGGCGCGTTCGTCGCGTGGCGCCTTGGCGATGACCGGCAGCGCGCGGGCAAGCGCGCCGATTCCATCGAGCGCCATCATTGAAATGATCGGGTTGCGGTCCTTGGCGTAGAGCGCTTCGACCGCATGCGCGATGGCGTTCATGCCGCTGGTCGCCGACAGCGAAGAGGGGAGGGAATAGGTCAACTCGGGGTCGTAGAGCACGACTTCCGGCAAGACCTTGAGATCGCGGATCGTGGTCTTCTTGCCGTCCGCGGTCTGGCCGAGGATCGGGGTCATTTCCGAGCCCGCGTAGGTGGTCGGAATGACGATCTGCGGAAGATCGGTGCGCAAGGCGATGGCCTTGCCGAGGCCGATCGCCGATCCGCCGCCAAGGGCGACCACGATATCGGCGTTTCGCTGCTGAACTTGCAGCAGCGCGCGCTCGGTCACGGCGACCGGCGTGTGCATGGCTGCGCCGTTAAAAGCGCCAACCGCTCGCCCGCCAAGCAGCTTTTGCAGGGCTTCGGTCCCGGCGGTCCCATGCGGGCCAGAGAGGATGAATGCACGCTCACGCCGAAGCCGTTGCAACTCATCGGCGACGGTCGCGCGCGTTCCGGCGCCAAATACCACGCGTCCCGGCAAGGCGGTGTAGGTAAACGACAGCGGCGCCTGCGGCCGTGCATCGGTTTGGCGCTCGGGGCTTTTGAGAATTGCCATCGTCATCGGCTCGCTTGCAGTTCGAGGTCGCGCCACGCCATGTATTGCGCAGGCGCGTCGATGTCATGGGCCAGCCGATCGTCGCTTACCGTATCGACCGTGAGGCCGTTGGCCCGTGCACGGGCAAGATGCGCTGACCTGCTTCCGGGCCCGAAGGCGAAGGGAAGCTTTATGGCCGCGGCGCGCAACAACAGGAGATTGGTGCCGGTGCCGCTTTTGTCCGGCGCGATCACCACATCGGCGGGAAGCGCCGTCGCCAACGCGACGGCTTCGCCGGTGGCGAACGGCAGATCGATCGGCAGGATCAGCAGGCTGCCATCGAATCCGCGGTCCGCCACGATTGCCGTTCGCGCCGTGTCGAGTGCGGCATTGAGACCGGCGCCCGCATCCGGAATGCCGGTAACCCCGTGACGGCTGCCGATGTCCAGCGCGTCGCGGTCTGAGGTGACAATCCGGACGCGGCTCGGCCCGACGAAGTCGGCGGCAAGTTCCACCGTTCGGCCGAGGAACCGCGCGCAGAGCGCTTGCCGGCCTTGCTCGTCCAGGCACCGCGACAGCCGCGACTTGCCGGTTCTCAGGCCTTTGCAGGGGATCAGGATGTACATGAATTCAACATGCCTCACGCGCCAGCGTCTCCGCAAGCGCGAGGCAGTCGCGGGCGAGGCTCACGCGATCGGCGTGCTTGCGCATGACCGTTTGCGTATGGTGTGCGGTCATTCCGAGGCTGGAAATCTCCGCCAGACTGCCGGCATCCGTATCGTCGATGATGATGCCGTCGATGAAGCCGCGGTAATGCCGCGCGATATTCACCGCCGAAGGCTCGATACCCAGTTCGCGCATCATCTTTGCTGCCGGCCCCTTCAGCGCCATGCCACCGACGATCGGCGACACGGCGACGACCGGCGCGCGTGTGGCCTTTATCCATGCGCGCAGTCCGGGCAAGGCCAAAATGGGGTCGATGCTGACGTAAGGGTTCGAGGGACAGATGAAGATGACTTGCGGCGCGTTCGGCCCCGTCATCCGGTCGAGCGCCGGGTTGTATTGGGCGCCCGCTGCGCCTTCAAAGGCAAAACCGGTGATGGGGACTTCGCATTTCAAGCGCACGAAGTAGTCCTGGAAAGGCAGGGTGCGGCCTTCCGAATGGACCATGGTGCGCACGCGGTTGTCGGTCATCGGGAGCAGGGTGGAGGACACGCCCAGCGCCCGGCAGAAATCGGATGTGATGGCGCTCAGCGTCGCGCCCGCGGCCAGCCGTTGCGTTCGAATGGCGTGGGTTGCGAGATCGCGATCGCCGAGCCGAAACCAGGAGGGGCCGCCCAGCCGCTCGATTTGCGCGATGAACTGCCAGCTCTCGCCGGCGAGGCCCCAGCCCGTTTCTGGATTGGCCAGGCCGGCCAGCGTGTACATGACGGTATCGAGATCGGGCGAGATGTGCAGCCCCAGATGCTCGAAATCGTCGCCCGTGTTCACCAGAACGGTGAGGCGCCCGTCGAGCAGATCGGCGAGGCCGGCGGCCAGTTTGGCGCCGCCAACGCCGCCGGCAAGGGCAAGCACGCGTGGAGCCTTGGCGCTCATGCGCTTGCCGTCATCTGAACGCGCAAAGTCATCGGTCTCCGGTGGAGGGCGAGGTTGGCGCTCTCGGGGGGAGCGCCTCATTGGCGGTTGTAGGCTAACTGGTTAGTATCCCGCAATCGGTATCGCCAACTTCTTTTTGCTTTTCCGTGGCTTAGCTGCCTTTGTCCGGTTCCGTCGGCGAGGCCGCCCCGGCCGCGAAAATGGCTGACGGGAGGGCATCTTTCGGAGAAATCCAAGTGCGACAGGCCAACACGAGATCGCGCACCAAGCGGGTGCGCCGCACGGCGGCCCTTTCCCGGGAAAAGATCATCAAGGCCGCTATCGCCGAGTTCTCCCTCAAAGGGTTTGACGGCGCGCGCGTGGACGAAGTCGCCCGGCGTTCGGGGATCAACAAGAACCTGCTCTACCATCATGTCGGCAACAAGGACCGGCTGTTTACCGCGGCACTCCGCGCTCAAGGTCTGCCTCTCGCGCGGAGGGGGCTTCACACCCTACCAGGCGGCGCGCTGGGAGCACGGATGGGCGGTGCGGCCGGAGCCGAAGAAGAATGTGCCGAGACAGCCGACCAACATTCTCGGCCGCTTCTACTACGACACCATCCTGCATTCCGGCCACGTGCTCGAAGCCTTGATCGGCCTGGCCGGCGCCTCGCGCGTGGTGCTCGGCAGCGATTACCCCTATGACATGGCGATGATGGACTGCGTACAGCACGTCCGGTCGCTGTCGATTCCGGAAGCGGACAAAAATCTGATCCTGGGCGGTCACGCCGAGGATCTGTTGTCGGGCGTGTCGGCGTGACGGGGCCGATGTCAGGCGGCGGCGACCGCGACGATCTTACCGGTCTCGACCGATTGCACGGCGGCGTCGAATACGGCCATGCCGTGCAGCACGTCGTCGATACCGACGGGGTAGGGGGCTCCATCGCGGATGCAGCGGGCGAAGACGTTGAGCTCGGCATTGAGCATGTCGAAGCCGGGGTGCTCAAATGCCTCGTCCGGCGGCGCCATGGTCGGGCCGTCGGGCGCGTGACGCGTCATCGGCACGAAGCGCAGCATCTGCAGGCCGGTGCCGTGAACCTCCGCCATGCCGTCCGTCGTATAGGTGCTGAAGCTGAAATTGGCGCCGGTCGCGACCGAGCAGAAGATCATGCCCGTGATGCCGCTTTCGAAGTGCATCAACACGGTCGTGGTGTCGTCGGACGGACCTTGGCCGTTGCAGGCGGTGACGCAATGCACATCGCGCACGCGCCCGCCGAACTCGATCATCAGATCGAGCGAATGCAGGCCGACCGCGGTCATGGCGCCGGCGGGAGCCTCGGAAGGGTCCGTCCGCCAGTTGGTGGTGGCCAGAAACGGCTGGCCGCTGGCGGTGTGCTGCGCCACCATGGCGACGACCTTGCCGAGCCGGCCGTCGCGCAGCCGTTCTCGCACCTCGACCACGGAGGGGTGAAAGCGCCGGCAGAACCCGACCGCCAGGATGACACCCGCCTCCTGCGCGGCGGTCGCCGCCGCCCGCGCGCTGGCAAGGTCGAGCGTGATCGGCTTCTCCACCAGGATGTGCTTGCCGGCCGCCGCCGCGCGCTCGATCTGCTCGGCGTGCTGGCTGTGCGGGGTGGCGAGCACCACCGCGTCGATATCGGGATCAGCGAGGATCGCGTCATAATCGTCGACCAAACGCACGCCCTTGCCGGCGCAGAACTCTTCCGCCCGGGCGCGGGTGCGCGTGTGGCCAACGGTAAAGCGGATGTCGTCGCTCTTGTCGTTGACGGAATTAACGAGCGCGCGTCCCCAACGCCCCAATCCCAAGATGGCTGCGCGAATCATGTCGTCCTATGTGGCTGGCTCGAAGGAGCGAAAATGCTAGCATCGAACGGGTACGCTCTCAACGCTGCGACCGTGAATTCCTGCCATTCGGAATCACAATGAGCAAGAATGCGGCGATCATCGGCGTCGGCCAGTCGGCCTATGTGCGGCGTCCGCAATCCGGACAAACGACGCATACGTTTATTCGCGATGCGGTGGTCGCGGCGCTGAAGGATGCCGAGGTCGACGCACGCGACATCCAGGGCATGGCGGTGACGTCGTTCTCGCTGGCGCCCGACACGGCGATCGATCTCGCCTGGCGGCTCGGCCTGTCGCTGCGCTGGCTGCTGCAGGACACCAATGGCGGATGCTCGGCGATGAACATGCTGGGCCATGCGCTGCGCGGCGTGGAGACCGGCGCGGCCTCGCCGATCTTGGTGGTCGCCGGCGACGCCACCGGGCTCGGCGGCTACGCCAAGATCGCGGCGAACTACAACATCGCGACCCGCGAGCATCTGGCGCCGCTCGGTCACGGCGGTCCGAATGGCGTCTATTCGTTGGTGACGACGCGACAGATGAACAAATACGGCCTGACCAAGCCGGACTACGGGCAGATGGCGATTGCGCAGCGGGACTGGGCGGCGAAGAACCCGTTCGCGGTCTACCGCACGCCGCTGACCATGGAGGAATACCTGGCGGCGCCGATGGTGGCAGACCCACTGACGCGCTACGACTGCGTGCCGGTCGTTGCCGGCGCGCAGGCGATCGTGATCGCCCATCCCGACCGGTGCCCGCGCGGGCGCGCGCCGGTCGCGGTCCGCGCCATTCGCCACAGCTTCAATTACGACAACCAGGAAGGCGACGGTCTTGTCACCGGCATCGGCACCTTTGCCGACGAGCTGTGGGCGGCGGCGGACCGGCGGCCGGACGATATCGATGTCGCCAGCATTTACGACGACTATCCCGCCATGGTGCTGGCGCAGCTCAACGATCTCGGCATCATCCCGGATCACGACCTTGCTGCGTTTGCGCGCCGCGAAATCGGCGAGAAGCGCCGGCCGATCAACACCTGGGGCGGCATGATGTCGGCGGGCCAGCCGGGCGGACCGGCGGGCGGGCTCAACGGTATCGCGGAAGCCGTGCTGCAGCTTCAGCACCGCGCGGGCGAGCGGCAGGTCAAGGACGCGCGCTGCGCGGTCACCACCGGCTACGGCATGACATTATACCGCTATGGCGGCACCGCCGCGGCGGCGGTTCTGGAGCGGATGGCATGAGCGAAGGAGAGGGTCAAGAAAAGCGCAACGGCGTGCGCATCTGGCGCTGCATCGAATGCGGCACCGCGTATTTTCCCGAACGGTTATTGTGCCCGCGCTGTGGCGGTCATGATTTCGCGGAGGATCGCGTCACCGAGGGCGTGATCGAGGAGATCACCGTCATCCGCCACGTGCTCGGCCAAACCGACTGGCAACCGCACCGGCTCGCCAATGTGACGCACGGAGAACGGTCCTCACATGACGGTGGGCTTGCGCGACGCGTCGGAACCGGGAACCAGGATCGAGTTGTTCGAAGAGGGCACGGCCCCGTTCGGCAAGGCTAAAGCGACGGCCTGACGCCGCTCACTCGGCGGCCCGCACCGGCGCCTTGCGTTCGGCGCTGCCGGTTACGCCGGCGCTGAAGAACTCATCGATCTGTTTGGCCGAATAGCCGAGCTCGCGCAGCACCTCTTCCGAATGCTCGCCCAGCGTCGGCGCGTACCGATCGATCGACGGACTGTCGTGATCCAGCAAAATGGGATTACGCACCGCGCGCATCGGTCCGAGCCGCGGGTGCACGATATCCTTGACGATGCCGCGGGCGATCATGTGCGGATCGTCGAACACTTCCTTGAAATTATTGACGCAGGCGCAGGGCAGGCCAACCGCCATCAGCGCGGCCTCGATCTCGCGCGACTCGCGGGCGCACACCGCCGGCTCGACCAGCTCTAAAAGTGCATCCTCATGCTGCTTGCGGCTGGCGTAAGAAGCAAAGCGCGGGTCGGCGATATGCGCCTCCAGTCCGAGCACCGTCATCAGATCGGCAAAATGCTTGTCGTTGGAGGTACCGATGGCGACATAGCGCCCGTCCTTGCATTCGAATAGCTGATAGGCCGCGTTCAGACGATGCCGGTTGCCGAGCGGCTGTGGCGCCTGGCCGGTCTCGAGACAATCGGCCGCTTCCCACGCGGCCGCGGCGATCGAGGCCTCCACCAGCGAAACGTCCGCGGTGAAACCTTCGCCAGTCCGTCCAGCGCCGATCAGTCCCGACAGCGTGGCATAAGTGGCAAACAGCGCGCCGAACACGTCCGCCGTCTGCACGCCCGGTCGCATCGGCATCTTGCCGGGCTCTCCGGTCACCGACAGCGTGCCGGAAAACGCCTCGATGATCAGGTTGACGCCGGCACGCCGCCGATAAGGGCCGCTCTGTCCGAATCCCGAAACCGACGTATAGACGATGCGCGGATTGACCGCCTTCACGGCGTCGGCGCCGAGCCCGAGCTTTTCCAGCGCGCCTGGCCGGTAGGCCTCGAGCAGGACGTCCGACCGACGCGCCAGTTCAAGCAGCGCCTCGATCGCTTCCGGCCGCTTGAGATCGAGGACGAGGCTGCGTTTGTTGCGGTTGAGCGCGGCGAAGCTGATGCTCTCGCCGTTGCGGATCGGCGGCGTCGCCCGCGCCATATCGCCCTTCGGCGGTTCCACCTTGATGACGTCGGCGCCCATGTCAGCAAGCAATGTGCCGCACAGCGGACCTGCGATGAAATTCGCCAACTCGATGATTTTGATTCCGGCGAGTGGCTTTGTCATTGACGCATTCCCGGTCGCATGCGCGCAGTGAAATTGCGTTCCTGCGCAAGCCGCAGTCAACTTGTACTATACCGACAAGCCGTCCGCGGGTGCAATGCGACCGCAAGCGGAATGCTTCAATGAAGTGAAAATGGATGCGCGGTGTCCGCCATGCGGACAGCGCCCGGTAAATCGATAGGCAATGATTTTAGACGTGCGCTACCTGACAGCACAGACTGCCGGAAGTTGCGCGGGTAGGGGCCCAAGAAAGAACATCAGCAAGCAATGACGATCATCGAATTCAGTTGAGGCGTAGCGCGTCGCGTGGAACCGCCGTTCGGCGGACTCGACGCGCCATGCATTTCGTCTTCGATTGTGCGAGTCCTCTTCTTGGTAGTGGCATATAGCCGGCGCGGCATTCGGAGCCGCCACTACGAGTCCCCACCGGAGTTTATCGGCTTCGGAAATTCGACCGACAGACGTTCGGCGGCTTTCTTGAGGTCCGCCAACGCGCCGGCGCTCAGCGCGATGCCGGTCTTCTCGGCCATCCTGCGATTGGCAAGCGACTGCTCACCGGGAACGCGCACGCGGGCAATGCCGGGCCTGGGCGGATTTGAACGGCATGCTTCGGCGAGCCATGTCGTTTGCCGCGTGTAAGCCGGGAGGCCGCCGAAGGCCGATGGATCGAGAACCTGCACGAAAATGCCGGAGCCACCGCTGGCCGGCTGGTCGGCGCGGCCGAATCCCGGGAGCGCTTGCGTGAGCGCCTCGACCATGATGGCCCAATTGTATCCCTTCTGTCCGTGATCGAGGCCGCCGGCCGGCAGGATCGTGCCGCCGTTCTTGACGACCTGCGGGTCGGCGGACGGATGTCCATCTTTATCCAACAGCCATTCATGGTCGAAGCGCCGGCCTTCGCGTACCATCTTGCCGACCATGTTGTTCGTCGTCACGGAAGCGCTGGTGTCGAGAAGAATCGGGTCGCCTTCGGTCGGTATGCCGACGGCGATCGGGTTGGTCGTGAACAGCGCACGCGTGCCGCCAAACGGCGCGACACATCCCGCCGTTGGGATCGAGGTCGCGACCGTGATCATCAAGCCGCGCTCGGTGGCCATCCGCAGGTAGGCGGCGAGACAACCGATGTGATGGCCGTTGCTGACCACGACGGTCGCGGTTCCATAGGTTGGCGCGCGGGCGGCCGCGAGTTTGACGGCTTCCTCGGTCAGCCAGATCCCCGGCAGCATTCTGCCGTCCCACGTCACGCAGGCGCCGCGGTCCGCGATGACCGTGGGCGCGCCGTCACTGAGCACCGTGCCGCTCTCGATGTCCGTGAGGTAACGGTTGGAAAGGGCCAGCCCGTGGGTCGAGCGGCCGAGCATGTCGGCTTCCACCATGATACGGCTCACGACTTCCGACTTGTCGGGTGCAAGACCGGCGCGAACGAACAACGCGGCGGCAAGGGCGCGCAGGTCTGCACTCGCAAATCTCGGTTGCTGTGAGCTCATTGGCAATCTCTCCGCAGTTTCCACCGGGCTATCGTTAGCCGGAGCGGGACATTACCGGCTTTTGACGCAGCGTCAGCGCATTTTGGTTCGCGCCCCGCCAGCCCAGGCGATAATTTGCCAAGGTGCGAGTCGTGATGACGAAGGCGCGCCGTTACGATATGGTGCGAATATCGTCATGTGACGACTTAATGTTGTGGGCCCCGGCCGGGGGGAGGATCGATGAAGGCGCGTTCGCAGTTGCTTAGTGGCAGGGGCCAGTCGGCACGGCGCACCAGCAAGAAGAAGCCGGTGCCTCGTATGGCGCCCGAGCAACGGCGCGCCTTGATCCTTCAGCGCGCCATCGAATTCTTCGCCGAATATGGCCTGACGGCGCAGACGCGCGCACTCGCCGACGCCTGCGGCGTCGCCCAACGGCTGCTCTATCGCTACTTCCCGTCCAAGGCCGCGCTGCTGTCGGAGGTCTACAACGAGGCCATCGCGTCACCGTTCAGGGCGGTCTGGCGCGTCCAGCTCAAGGACCGCAGCCGCGGCTGGGAAGAGCGGTTGACGGCCTTTTATATTGAATATTTCGAGCAAGTGCTGACCCGCCGCTGGCTGCGGCTCTTTCTTTACGCCTCGCTCGCCGAGGCGCAGATGGCACCCGATTACAACCAAGCCATCCTCCTCGACACGTTGGAACTGATCGTCGCCGAGACGGCGGCGGACCAGGGAGTTGATTTGCCCGAAGACCGCACTTTGCTGCATGAACTGGCCTACGTTCTGCATGGCGCGGTCTCTCACTTCGGCATTCGTCGGCACATTTACGGCGCCAGCCAGAAGGTCCCGATCGACCGGATTGTCGCGTTGCAGGTCCGCTCTTTCCTCACCGGCTTTGCGCCGGCGGCTGCCGAAGCGCGCGCCATCGAGGCGATGCGCAAACGTTCCTGAGGATATGTTCCTATATTAAATCGTCAGTTTACGACTTAGACTGCCTGCGGTAAGCTCGGCCAGCCAGTGCCGGGCTGGGTCGTGCGTCTGTGGGGCGCGCGGATGTCGGAAATAGCCTCCGACGTCATCAGTTCAAGGGCCGCCGAAGACCATGGGAGGATTACCGTGACCCGTTTCAAGCCACTCAGCCGCCGCTCGTTCCTGCAAGGCTCGGCCGCCGGTCTCACAGCCGCCGCCACGCTGGGCCGCGTGCCGGGCGCGTCAGCCGACGCGCCGATCTATTTCGAGACGTGGTCGGCCGCGGTGGACACCGTGAAGAGCCACATCGCGGCCTTTGAGGCCAAGACCGGCCTCAAAGTCATGTATTCGAACACGCCGTGGGCGCAGTACCGCGAGACGCTGATCACCAAGTTCGTCGGCGGCGCGCCGATCGACACGCTCTGGGTGTCCGACAGCTGGTTGCCGGAGTGGGCCGAGGCGGGTTGGATCAAGCCGGTCGATCAATACAAGGAGCTGACCAAGTACAACAGCGACGTCGAGCAGTTCTGCATCGACTCGATGTCCTACAAGGGCAAGCAGTACGGCATCACCTATTACAGCGACTTCATGGGCTTCATCGTCAACGAAGACATGTTGCAGAAGGCCGGCATCAAGAATCCGCCGACCACCTGGGCGGAGGTGCGCGATCAGGCCAAGCTGATCAAGTCCAAGGGCCTGAGCGAGTACCCGCTGCTGGTCGGCATGGCCCAGGAAACCTGGGTGATCGAATTCATGTCGGCCCTGGTCTTTTCGCACGGCGGCCACTTCACCGACGCCAAGGGCGACGCCGTGATGCAGGATCCCAAGGGCGGCGCGGTCGAGGCGCTGTCGATGCTGGTCGACTGCGTGCACAAGGACAAGACTCTGTCGCCGTCCTGCGTCGAGACCGGCGAACTGGCCGGCCTCAAGAGCTTCCTTTCCGGGCAGCACGCCTTCGGCCTTATTCCGAAATACCGCCTGCGCACGCTCAACGACCCGAAGCAGAGCAAGATCGCCGGCCACGCCAAGCTGGTGATGATGCCGAAGGGCGAGCACGGCTCGCACGCCACCGTCGGCTGGATGCGCTTCTACGGCATGACGCCGCGCGGGCAGGGCAACCAGCAGCACGCTACCGACACGGTGAAGCTGATGGAGTGGTTCGGCGGCAAGGCGGACGGCGAGTACAAGTTCCAGAAGCTTCTGTTCAAGGATGTCGGCGCCGGCTTCGGCCAGAAGTCGCTGTTCGACGATCCCGAGATGCGCACCGCCTACAAGGCCTATGGCGACGTCGAAATAATCAAGAAGCAGCAGAGCCTCGCCAGGAAGAAGGACGTGGTCACGCCGTGGTTCGGCGAGTGGCAGGACGTCAACGGCTCGGCTTGGCAGCAGGCTTTGCTCGGCAAGCTCACCCCCGAGGCGGCCTTGAAGAAATCGGCCGACAAGTGGACGGAGCTCAAGAAGCAGAGCTGATCCGATCGGGTGGGGACGGGCCGCTCGTGGCCTGTCCCTTCCTTGCTTCTCCATCGCCGAGCCGGGATCATGACCGTTAGCGCCACCAGCGCACGCCGCACCCGTCGCATGCCTCGTCTGTCCTATGACGAGCGCAGCGCCTATCTGTTCATTGCGCCGCTGGCCGCGGTGCTGTTCGTCGTCGCCGTCTTTCCGATCGTCTATTCCTTCTACATCAGCCTCTACAGCCTGAAGCTGACGCGCCCGTGGAAGGTTCCCTTCGTCGGCTTCGACAACTACGTCACGGTGCTGACGAGCGCGACCTTCTGGGCGTCGGTCGAGCGCACGGTGGTGTTCACCGTGATCTCGGTGGTCGCCATCAGCGTGATTGCCCTGTTCGCCGCGCTCCTGCTCAACGAGAACTTTCCCGGCCGCCGCATCCTGAGCGCGATCCTGCTGATCCCGTGGGCGATCCCCTACGTCGCGAACGCGCTGATGTGGAAGTGGATCTACGACTCCAACTTCGGCGCGCTGAACGGTCTCCTGTTCCAGCTCGGCTTCATCGACAGCTACATGGTCTGGCTCGGTGACGCCAAGAAGACGCTGCCGCTGATCGCGCAGGCCTTCGTCTGGAAGGAGGTGCCGCTGGCCACCATCCTGCTGCTGGTCGGCCTCAAGACGATCCCCGCCGACCTCTACGCGGCGGCCAAGGTGGATGGCGCCAATGCGCTGCAGCGCTTCTTCCACATCACGCTGCCGGCGCTGAAGTCGAGCTTTGCGCTGGTGTTCATCTACGACGCCATGATGGCGATCCGCCATTTCGACCTGTTCTTCATCCTGACGGAAGGCGGCCCCGGCAGCGCTAGCGACGTGGTGGCCTGGCGCATTTTCGTCGAGACCTTCCGCAACCTCTCGTTCGGCACCGGCGCCGCGATGTCCTACATCCTGGCGCTGGCGACGCTGGTCCTGGCCTACGCCGTCATCCGCACTTTGGCGCAACGGATCTGACATGTCTGAAACGGTCACCGCAGCGCCCACCGTTCGCCATTACCGCGCGAAGTCCGGCTTTGCGCGGACGGCACGCGGTGTCTTCCTCGGTCTCGCCTCGCTCGTGTTCCTCAGCTACGTGCTGATGCCGATCGGCTGGCTGGTTTCGTCGTCGTTCCAGACCGAGAGCGAGATCGTCTCCAAGCCGCCGCACTGGATTCCGCACCATCCGACCGTGCAGAATTTCGCCGCCATCTTCGATGCCGGCGACAAGAAGGTCACGTACGAGAACCGCCGCAAGGGCGATCCGGCGACCGGCGGCTTTATCCCGTCGACGGCGCGCAACCTGCTGCCGTCGATGCGCAACAGTCTGGTCGTCGCCTGCAGCGTCGCCTTCCTCAATCTGCTGATCGGCGTTCCGGCCGCCTATGCCATGGCGAAAATCCGGTTCCGGGGAAGGCAGGCCTCGATCTACGGAATTCTGACCACGCGCGTCATCCCCGACATTGCGCTGGTGGTGCCGTTCTTCCTGTTCATCCGCAATCTCGGCCTGCTCGACACCATCTGGTCGCTGATCATCACCTACCTCGCGATCACCGTGCCGTTCTCGGTGTTCATCCTGGTGAGCTATTTCGAATCGCTGCCGGACGAACTCGACAAGGCGGCGCGGGTGGACGGCTGCTCGCGCTGGCAGGCGCTGACCAAGGTGTTCATGCCGCTGGCGCTGCCGTCGCTGGTCGCGGTGGTCCTGTTCGCCTTCCTGTCGAGCTGGAACGAGTTTCTGCTGGCCTTGATGTTCACGCAGACGCCGAAGTCGCAGACGCTGCCCATCATCGTTGCCTCGTTCACCTCCGACTTCACCATCAGTTTTTCATTCATCAACGCGGCCGGGGTGTTGGCCATTATTCCTCCGGTGCTGCTGGCGCTTCTGTTCGAACGTTACATCGTCTCCGGCCTCACGGCCGGCGCGGTAAAAGGCTGAGGGGCGCGCGATGGCACGCATTCAATTGAAGGGGGTGACCAAGCGCTACGGCGACGTCGTCGCGGTTCACGACCTCGATCTCGATATCAAGGATCGCGAGTTCATCGTCTTGCTGGGGCCGTCGGGCTGTGGAAAGTCGACCACGCTGAACATGATCGCCGGCCTCGAAGAGATCACCGATGGCGAGCTTTGGTTCGACGATCAGGTGGTCAACGCGCTGCCGCCGCACAAGCGCGATATCGCCATGGTGTTCCAGAGCTACGCGCTCTATCCCCACAAGACGGTGTACGAAAACATCGCCTTTGGCCTGCGCATGCGCAAGGTTTCCAGCGGCGAGCTCGACCGCCGCGTGCGCGAGGCCGCCGCCAAGCTCGAGATCGCGCATCTCCTGGAACGGCGGCCGAGCCAGCTTTCCGGCGGCCAGCGCCAGCGCGTCGCGCTGGGGCGCGCCATGGTGCGCCAGCCGGCGGTCTTCCTCATGGACGAGCCGTTGTCCAACCTCGACGCCGCCTTGCGCATTTCGATGCGTGCGGAGATCAAGCATCTCCATAACGAGATGCAGACGACTTTCGTCTACGTGACCCACGACCAGGCCGAAGCGCTGACGCTCGCCGACCGCATCGTGGTGATGAACGAAGGCTTCGTGCAGCAGATCGGCACCGCGCACGAGATCTACGAGCGGCCGGCGAACATGTTCGTGGCGTCCTTCCTGGGTAATCCGCCGATCAATTATTTGAAGGGCGATCTCGCCCGCGAGGGCGATGTGATGCGGTTCCGCCGCGGCCCGGTCGATCTCGTCATTCCGCCCGCGCTCGCGACGAAGCTCAATGGCTTCAAAGGTGGCCAGGTCTGCATCGGCGTGCGCGCCGAGGACGTCGATGAGCGCGGTGAGCCGCCGGCCGACCGCGCCGTGCGCGGCCGCGTCACCTCGGTGCTGCCGGTGGGCTCCGACCAGTTCCTCGGTCTGGAGATCGAGGGCGAAGAACTGTTCTTCCGCGTCGGTAAGGATTTGCGTCACGCCACCGGCGAGGTGGCCGCGCTGGCGGTGGACGTCAACCGTCTGCACGTCTTCGATCCGGACAGCGGCCGGTCGCTGCTGTGGTAGGGGCACGCCCGTGAAACCGCCGGCCTTTGAGTATCATCGTCCCCGCAGCGTGTCGGAGGCTCTCGATTGCCTGCGGACGCTCGACGGCGACGTGAAACTTCTCGCCGGCGGCCAGAGTCTGGTGCCGATGCTGAACTTCCGGCTCGCGCGGCCGGACCATCTCGTCGACCTCAACGAGCTCGATGAGCTCGATTACGTGCGCGCGGGCGAGGGGACCATCGAGGTCGGCGGGCTCGTGCGCCATCACCGGCTGACGACCGACCCGCAGATCGGCGCGGCGCTGCCGCTCCTGGCGCACGGCGCGGCGTCCATCGGCCATTATGCCATCCGCCGGCGCGGCACGTTGGGCGGCAGCTTGGCCCACGCCGATCCGGCCGCGCAGCTTCCGCTTTTGGCGCTGCTGCTCGATGCCGAGATCGTTTGCCGTTCGCATGACGGTGCGCGCACCGTGCCGGCGGCCGACTTCTTCCAGTCGATCATGACCACGGCACTGGAGCCGGGTGAGGTGATCGTTGGCGTGCGTTTTCCGGTGATGGCCCGGGAGATCGGCTGGGGCTTTGAAGTCTTCAATCAGCGGCAGGGCGATTTCGCCATCGTGGCGGTCGGCGCGCTGCTGGCGGTCGATGGCGAAGGCCGGGTCTGCGACCTCAAGCTCGCGATCGGCGGCGTCTCGGCAAAGCCGGTCCGTTTCGACGACGTCACGGCACGCTTTGCCGGCCGCCACCCCGACGCGGCATGGTTGGAGTCACTGGCGGACATCGTGCAGTCGGTTTGTGAGATCGAGGAGACCCGCATCTCGGCCATCTTCCGGAGGGAGCTGGTGCACGCGCTGACCCGGCGGGCTTGCGCGGCCGCGGTGACGCGCGCGCGCGAGGTGTTGCCCGCATGAGCAAGCGGATCGTCACGCTCAGCGTCAACGGGCAGGACCATGAAGTTGCGGTCGAGCCGCGCCGGCTGTTGTCGGACGTGCTGCGCGACGATCTCGGTCTGACCGGTACCCATGTCGGCTGTGAGCACGGGGTGTGCGGCGCCTGCACGGTGCTTGTGGACGGCGCGCCCACGCGCGCGTGTCTCACCTTTGCCGTGCAGATGGAAGGCCACGCCATCACCACGATCGAAGCGGTGGCAACCGAAGGGCGCTACAGCCCGCTCCAACAGGCGATGCATGAGGAGCACGCCTTGCAGTGCGGCTTCTGCACGCCCGGTATCATCATGACCTTCGAAGCATATCTCAAAGAAAATGCCGACCCGAGCGAAGCCGAAATCCGTGAGGTGCTGTCGGGCAATCTCTGCCGTTGCACCGGCTATCAGAACATCGTTGCGGCCGTGATGAAGGCCGCGGCCGCCATGCGAAACGGCCGGCCATGAACGAAAGGCCGGAATTTCGTCAGATCGGGAAACCGCTGGCGCGCAAGGAAGACTACCGTCTGCTCACCGGGCAGGGTCGCTATCTCGACGACATCGCGGTGCCTGGCGCGTTGCATGCCTATTTCGTGCGCTCGCCCCATGCCCACGCGCGCATTCTGGCGATCGATTTCAAGGCGGCGCGCGCCATGCCGGGCGTGGTGGCCATTGTGTCGGCGCGCGAGGTCATGGAATGGACGACGACGCTGCGCATGGCGCCGCCGATCGACGGGTTGCAGCCGACCGAGATCACCGCACTGCCGGCCGAAAAGGTACGGTTCCAGGGCGACCCCGTGGTCTGTGTCGTGGCGACCGACCGTTATCTCGCCGAGGACGCGGCCGAGCTGATCGAGATCGACTACGAAATCCTGCCGCCGGTGCTTTCTTATGAGGACGCCGTGCGCCCCGACGCGCCGCTGGTCGATGACACCCTGGTGAGCAACCTCGTTTCGCACCAGGACTTCGAGAAGGGCGACGTCAAGGCGCGCATGAATGCCGCGCATGCGGTGGTCGAGGCTTCGTTCACGCAGCACCGGCAGACCCATCTGCCGATCGAGACCCGCGGCTGCCTCGCCATCTGGGATCCGGGTCGCGAGCACCTGACTTTCCATATCGGCAATCAGGTGCCACACCCGCTGCGCACCCAGCTCGCGGCGCGGCTACGCCTGTCGGAATCGCAGGTCACCGTCATTGTTCCCGATGTCGGCGGCGGCTTCGGCCAGAAGATCGCGCTCTATCGCGAAGAGCTCACCGTTGCGGCGCTCGCCCGCCATCTGCGCCGGCCGGTGCGCTGGCGCGAAGACCGCATGGAGAACTTGCAGTCGGCGAGTCACGCCCGCGAGCAGACCTGCCGCATGCGCGCCGGCGTCGACCGCGACGGCCGTATCCTGGCGCTCGATTTCGCGATCGAGGAAGATTTCGGGGCCTATTGCTTCTACCCGGCCAATTATCTCGCCCGCGTCGTGGGCATGATCCTGACCGGGCCGTATCGTGTCGATACCTACGCCTATGACGTCAAGGTCGCGTTGACCAACAAATGCGGTGCCGGGCCGATGCGGGCGCCGATGTCGATCACCAGTTGGGTGATGGAAGGCACCATGGATGCGATCGCGCGCAAGCTCGGCCGCGATCCTCTCGAAGTGCGCCGGGTCAATGCGCTGCGCGCGCCGGATTTTCCCTACACCATGGCGACCGGCGAGGTACTTGAAGACATCACGCCGGCGGAGACGCTGGAAGCGGCGGTCGCCGCCGTCGATTATCAGGCATTTCGCCGGCGCCAGGCGGCGGCGCGCGCGGAAGGCCGTTATCTCGGCATCGGCCTGTGCACGGTGGTGGAATCGACCACCTACGGCTCGCGCTTCTACAAGTCCGCCGGCATTCCCGGTTCAGGCCATGAAGCGGCGTGGCTGCGCATCGAGCCGACCGGCGTGGTCAACGCCTCGGTCGGGCTGATGGGCACGGGACAGGGCTACGAGACCGCGTTGGCGCAAGCCGTGGCCGAAGGTCTGGGCGTGGACGCCGCGACCGTGCGCATTCAGCTCGGCAACACCGATGTCGCGCCCTACGGCATGGGCAGCCGCGGCGCCCGCGGCGCCACCGCCGGCGGCGGTGCGCTCTATCTTGTCGGCGAAATCGCGCGGGAGAGGGTGCTGGCGATTGCGGCCGCGATGCTGAAGCTCAACAGCGCCAGCGAACTGCGCATGGTGTCGGGTAATATCGAGCGCCAGGTCGAAGGCCAGTGGACCGAAACCGGGCTCACCCTCGCCAGCGTCGCGCGCACGGCCTATCTCGACCCGAGCGCGCTGCCGCAGGGCGTGCCGCCGGGTCTCGATTTCTCGACGACCTACGATCCGCCGCCGATGACCTATTCGAACTCGACCCATGTCTGTGTCGTCGAGGTCGACGTCCAGACCGGCCGCATCGCCATCGAGCGCTATGTGGTCGCGGAGGACTGCGGCACCGTCCTCAATCCGCTGATCGTGCGCGGGCAGCAGCAGGGCGCCATCGCCATGGGCCTGAGCGGGTCCCTGCTCGAACACGTCGAATACGACGCGGAAACCGGCCAGAACGTCACCAGCACGCTCGCCGACTATCTGGTCGCCACCTCGTGCGAAATTCCGAATTTCGAGATCATCCCCATGCACACGCCGAACCGGCGCACGCCGGCCGGCATCAAAGGCATGGCGGAAGGCGGGGTGATGGGCGCGATCGGCGCGCTCACCAACGCGGTCAATGACGCGCTCGCGCCCTTCGGCGTTTGGGCCGATCGTCAGCCGCTGAACCCGCAAGCCATTCGCGCGCTGTTGCGCAACGCAAAGTAAGTAAGGAGGCGCCAATGCCAAACGGGATTGATTCTGTTGGATTCATCGGGCTGGGTATCATGGGGCGCCACATGGCGGGCCATATCCTCGCCGGCGGTTACAAGCTGCACATCTACAACCGCAGCCGCGGCAACGCCGAAGCGCTGATCGAGAAGGGCGCGGTCTGGCACGACTCGCCGGGCGCGCTGGCGCCGCATTGCGACGCGATCGTCACCATCGTCGGCTATCCGGCGGACGTCGAGCAGGTCTATCTCGGCGCCGACGGGCTGGTGGCGAAGGCGAAGTCCGGCAGCGTACTGATCGACGCGACCACCTCGAGCCCGACACTGGCCGCGCGCATCGCCAAGGCGGCGGCGGAGAAGGGCGTCGTTGCGCTCGACGCGCCGGTGTCCGGCGGCGACGTCGGCGCGCGCGACGCCAAGCTCGCCATCATGGTGGGCGGCGATAAGGCGGCGTTCGAGAAGGTGAAGCCGGTGCTCGACCGCATGGGCGGCAACGTCGTCCTGATGGGCGGCCCCGGCGCCGGCCAGCATACCAAGATGGCCAATCAGGTTTCGATTGCCAGCACCATGATGGGCGTGTGCGAGTGCCTGGCCTATGCCAAGGGCGCCGGCCTCGATCCGGCGAGCGTGCTCAAGGTGGTCGGTAGTGGCGCGGCCTCCAGCTTCCTGCTCAACGGGCTCGGGCCCAAGATGATCGCGGGCGATTACCGCGCCGGCTTCTACGTGCACCACTTCATCAAGGATCTCGGCATCGCGCTCGAAGAAGCCGAACAGATGAAGCTGTCGCTGCCCGGCCTCGCGCTCGCCAAGCAGCTTTACGACAAGCTCAAGGCGCAAGGACATGGCGAGGACGGCACGCAGGCGCTGTTCCGTCTCTATCAGGCATCGTGATCGACCGCTAACCAGGTGACAGTCATGGACGTCAAATCCCGTATCGACAGTCTCGCCCCCGAATTCGTCGGCTGGCGCCGGCATTTGCATGCGCGCCCCGAACTGGCCTTCGAGGAAAAGGAGACCGCGGCCTTCATCGCCGGCAAGCTGCGCGAGTTCGGTCTCGAGGTGAAGGAAGGCATCGGCGGCACTGGCGTCGTCGGCGTGCTTCGCCGCGGCAATGGGCCGATGGTGGGCCTGCGCGCCGACATCGACGCGCTGCCGATCCTGGAGGACACCGGGCTCGCCTATGCCTCGCAGACCAAGGGCAAGATGCACGCCTGCGGCCATGACGGCCATACCGCGATGCTGCTCGGCGCCGCCCGCGTGCTGTCGGAAGCGCCACCACAGAACGGCTCGGTCGCTTTCATCTTCCAGCCCGCCGAAGAAAACGAAGGCGGCGGCAAGGCCATGGTCGAGGACGGTTTGTTCCGGGATTTCCCGGTGTCGTCGGTTTACGGCATGCACAATTGGCCCGGCTTGCCGGCGGGCGAGTTCGCCGTCCATTTCGGGCCGGTAATGGCGGCGTTCGACACCTTCGAGGTGATCGTCGAAGGGCAGGGCAGCCATGGCGCCATGCCGCATCAGGGCATCGATCCGATCGCGGTCAGCACGCAGCTCTACCAGGCCTGGCAACTCATCGTCAGCCGCAGCGTCAGCCCGACCGATGCGGCGGTCATCAGCGTCACGCAAATCCATGCCGGCGACACCTGGAACGTGGTGCCGAACGCCGTCACCCTACGCGGCACCGTGCGCACGCTGCGCCCCGAAACGCGCGACCTGATCGAGCAACGCATGGGCGAGCGCGCCGAGCTGATCTGCCGCGCGTTCGGCGCCAAGGCCCATTTCCACTACCTGCGCCGCTATCCGGCCACCATCAACACCCGCGACGAGGCCGGCATCGCCCAACTCGCCGCAGCCGAGACGGGCGCGGACCGCGCTGTGCTGACCGATCTCGCGCCCAGCATGGCGTCGGAAGACTTCTCCTACATGCTGAACGAAAAGCCCGGCGCCTACATCTGGATCGGCAACGGCCCGGCCGAGGGCGGCCACAACCTGCATAGCCCGCGCTACGACTTTAACGACGCGGTCTTGCCGACGGGCGTCGAATACTGGGTGAGGCTGGTCGAGCGGGTTCTGAGCGCCTGACGCAACGCACATCCGAACAACACCGTCTCCACGCGATTTCGCATTCGCGCGCGGGAGCGGTTTGCTGAACACGAAGCAGAGGTAAAAGCATGATATTCGAACATCGCACCTATCGCGTGCAGCCCGGCAAGGCCGCGGAATTTCTCAAGTTCTATGAAGCGGAAGGCCTGCCGCACATATCGCGCTACGCGAAATTGATCGGCTGCTGGACCACGGAAAGCGGGACGTTGAACTCGGTGTTGTTCATCTGGGCCTATGACGATTTCGGCCACCGGTCCGCGCAGCGCGCCAAGCTCGCGCAAGACGCCGAGTGGCTAGCCTTCGTGCCCAAGTTACTCCCCTACCTCGTGCACCAAGAAAGTTTCTTCCTGAATCCGGCGGCGTTCTCGCCAGCCAAGTAAATCGGGTAGCGTCGACGGACGGGGGCAGGGAACACATGCCCACCCGACCGTCTTCTCCAAGCTAGAGTGAGAGGCGCTTGCGCCGGATTCCGCCGTGCTGTAGCAAGGCGTCGCCTCCGCCTGCGGCAGATCGCGCGGTTGTTGCGGTCCGGCCGCCGCGGGAGAGGGACGCAGACCGCTAATCCGGTTTCGGCGGCACTCGCGGGTGTAGCTCAATGGTAGAGCAACAGCCTTCCAAGCTGATGACGAGGGTTCGATTCCCTTCACCCGCTCCACTTCACGCGCATCACTGACTCTTACTTGGACCGTAAGCAGCAAGAAACGCGCGCACGCCGTTGGCGGCATGGCGACGAAGAGCTGCCGAGCCCGGAATTCCCGAGTCTCCAAGCAGCATGGCCTGATTCAGCGGCTGTGACATGACGAGCCAGTTGAAGTGCGATGCTGCAACGGCCGGGTCTTCAATCCGCAATAGCTTCCGGGCGGCCAGACGCTTGAACATTGACGCCATTGTTGCCATTGCGCGCTTTGGTCCGCTTTCATAGAGGGCTTTGCCGAGTTCAGGAAAGCGGCCGACTTCGCCGATGACGACCCTGCGCAACTGCATGAGCCTCGGTGTGAGGACGACCTCGAGTTGCTTGTAAGCGTAGCCTTCGAGATAAGCTTGCAGATCGCCGCCGGGCGCCAAATCCGATAGGTCTCCATGCACCGCATCGCTTCCGGCATTGGTTAAGCCCGACACGATCTCAAGGAAAAGTGTCTCCTTGCTCTGGAACTGGGCATAGATCGTTTGCTTCGATACATCCGCCAACCGCGCGATCTCGTCCATGTTTGCGCCGAGATACCCGTCGCGCAGGAAGATAGTTGTTGCCGCTTCCTTGATGGCTTGCCGCTTCTTCGCGGTGCGTCCGCCTCCGGCAATAACCTGTGGCGTGTCCACCGAATCAATATTGTTCATGACTGCCAGTCCTTGAAAATCCGATTGACACAATCAAACTCATTAGTCTAGTTTTACAGAAGTGGACTGAGAAGTCTAATTTAGAGAGGCATCTTTGTATATTCAGTTTGCGGAGCTTCCGGTAAGCGATCAGGCGAGAGCCAAGAAATTCTACATCGACAATCTGGGTTGTACTCAGGCCGCGGATGCCCCGATGGGTGACGGTTGGCGCTGGATCGAGCTCAAGTTCGGCCAAAGCGAGACAACCTTGCATTTCGTTCGAGCGAAAAGGAGTCCTTCGGACGAGCCTGTCCTCGTCCTTGTCGAGGATGACGTAGCAACGGTCGTCGAAAAGCTGCGGAGCCGGGGTGTCGAGATACTCAGCGAGCCCCATTCGCCACTGTGGCAGCCAGGACGGACTGTGGCCGAGTTTCGTGACAGTGAGGGCAATCGCATGGTGATTGGCAGCCGATGACCGTGAGATATCAGTCGTCTTGCACATGCGGGCAGGTGACGCTCGAAGCGATAGGCAAGCCAATCCAGAGCGCGACCTGCTATTGCGCAAGCTGTATGGCGGCAGGCCGACAGTTTGAATTGGCGCCCGGCGCTCCGGTCGTTTTACGCGATGATAGAGGTACCGATTACTGTCTGTTCCGCAAGGATCGCGTGAAAGTCACGCGGGGTGGCGAAAATCTGAGAGAACACCGGCTAAGCGCGGACACTCCGACCAGACGCCTAGTCGCATCATGCTGCAATGCGCCGATGTTCGTCGATTTCACCAAAGGCCACTGGCTGACCCTGTATCGTGATCGTCTGCCGCCAAGCGCGCCTGTTCCCGCGTTTGGGGTCATGGCAAAGAACAGCCCTCCCGCACAGTTAGCACCCGACGCCCCAGCCATCTATGCAGGCTTTCCTCCCAGCTTCATGTTCAAGATGCTGATCGCCTGGGCCAAGATGGGTTTTCGACGCCCCAAAATGACGTGGTGAGCGGCCTTCAATATGCCACCGCATCCGTGCGGGCTTCCCAAGAAATCCGCGAAACAAATTGTCCAACAAGGCGTCCAACACGTTGCTCAAAGCGTGAATATCGCAAAAGCGAAATGGTTGAAGTTACGAAGGAAACCCAATATTCTATTTATTGTCTGGGCGCTTCACCCGCTCCAGCCTTCGCTTGCTGCGCCAGCTTCGGCTGACAAGCCAATGGGCGCCGTCAGCCCTCCGGCGTTTCCGCGGCCAGCAGTTGCCCGTAGGCTTCCGGCAGCAGCCTGGCGAGCCGCGCCGCCCAGGCGTTCTGGCCTTCTTCGCCGGCGATCAGGTCCTGGCGAATTTCGATCGCGATGTGCAGCAGCCCGCGTCGCTCACCGTGCACCGGGATGGTGTAGTCGGTCTCGTCGCTCACGCTGTAGGGCTCGTTGTCACCCACCACCAGGTCCGCTTCACGTTGCAGCAGCGCCATGAGCGCTTGGGCGAAGCGCGCATCGCGGTTGTAAAGCAGGCCGGCGTGCCACGGGCGCGCCGCGCCATGGAAGACGGGCGTGAAGCTGTGCATCGAGACCAGCGCGGTCGGCCGGCCCGCCTGCCGCCGGCGGTCGAGTTCCGCTCCGATCGCGTCGTGATAGGGCTGGAAGATCTCGGCGACCCGCTGCGCCCTGTGGCGGTCGCTCAAGCCGACATTGCCGGGCACCGGCGTTGCCTCGCTGATTTCGGGGATCGACGTCGCGCGGCCCGGAGCCCGATTACAGTCGATGATCAGGCGCGAATAGGACTGCTCGATGAGCGTGGTGTCGAGCGCTTCCGCCAGCCGGCGCGACAGCGGCGCGATGCCGATGTCCCAGGCGATATGGCGCCGGCAATCGGCTTCCGCGACGCCGAGCCGGCCGAGCGCGCGGGGCGTCAGATTGCCCGCGTGATCGGCGACGAGGAGGAAGGGCGACGAGCCACCTTCGTTGTGGATCGCGACCGGCGGCGGCTCATCGGCCGCCAGGAGGGTAGCCGGCGTTTTGTCGTCCATCAGTGTTCCGGCCGCTGCCAGCGGCACAGGATGACCCCTGCACGATGATTGGCCTGGAAAATGCATATTAAATTCATACTATTAGCGCCTGAACTGGGACTGGGATGCCGATTCTCACCGTCAGCCACGTGACGACCTACCGCTACCGGCAACCGGTTGCCTTCGGCGAGCACCGGATGATGCTGCGTCCGCGCGACGATTGCGACCAGAAAGTGCTCGAGTCCGAGCTCGAAATCACGCCGGAACCGGCCGATCTGTCCTGGGCACAGGACCGCTTCGGTAATCACGTGGCGACAGCCCGATTCGCGGACACGGCCTGCGAACTCCGCTTCGAAAGCACTATTCGCCTTGAACAGGCGCCGGCCGGGTTCCGCGCCGCCGGCGTCGCCGACTATGCCCGCAGGCGCCCTTTTGCCTACGCGCCGGAAGATAGGGCTGCGCTTGCGCCGTTTCTCACCCCATTGCCCTCATGCCCCGCGTTCGATCGCTGGACGGCGTTCCTGAGCAAGGACGGATCGGCCGATACGGCCGAGTTGCTCGTGGGCATGACGCGGGCCATCAGGCGGACCTTCAAGCACGTGGCGCGGCACGAGAAGGGAATCCAGGACCCGCCGCGCACCCTCGCGCTCATGAGCGGCAGTTGTCGCGACGTCGCGATGCTCATGATCGCCGCCTTGCGTTCGCTCGGTATCGCCGCCCGGTTCGTGTCCGGCTACCTGCATCTTCCCGATGACGAGGATGACCGTATCGTCGGTGGCAACACCCATGCCTGGGTGCAGGCTTTCCTTCCCGGTCTGGGCTGGGTCGACTTCGACCCGTCGAGCGGTGAGGTGGGCAACCGGAATCTCGTGCGCGTCGCCGTCGTGCACGATCCGAGCCATGCGATCCCGCTGCAAGGCACCTGGATCGGTTCAGCGTCGGATCATCTCGCCATGAAGGTCGCCGTCAAGGTTCGCGCGGCGGCGCCATGACCCGACGGCACGACGCTAGGGAACGTTTTTCGGCGTATATTCTTAGCAGACAGCCTGCAGTGAGGCCCCGCTCGCGAGGGCCGTAGAGGGCTTCAATGAAAATCCGCGCTGGCTTTGAGATTTCGTACGATTGCCCGCAGCCGACGCCCATGATCCTGCAGGTGCGGGTCCATCCGTCCCGCAGCCACGATCTGCTGACCTGGGATCACGTACAGTTCGATCCGCCCATTCCCGTCAAGAGCTATCACGATCAGTTCGGCAATTTCTGCCACGTGATCCGCGCACCCGCCGGGCGGTTGATGATGTCGACGGATTTTCTGGTGCACGACAATGGCGAGCCGGACGTTATCGCCCCGCACGCGGAACAGCATGCCCTGGAAGCCCTGCCGGCGGAGACATTGGTTTTTCTACTCGGCAGCCGTTACTGCGAGACCGATCGCCTCTCGGATATGGCGTGGTCGCTGTTCGGGCAGGTGCCGACGGGATGGCCGCTGGTGCAGGCGATCTGCGATTACGTGCATGATCGCCTGACCTTCGGTTACGCCCATGCCAGTCCGACCAAAACGGCTTACGACGCCTACACGGAAAGACGCGGTGTGTGCCGGGACTTCGCGCACCTGGCCGTCACGCTGTGCCGTTGCATGAACGTTCCGGCGCGCTATTGCACCGGCTATCTCGGCGATATCGGGGTGCCGCCAGACTGTCTGCCGATGGATTTCAGCGCCTGGTTCGAAGCCTATCTCGGCGGCCGCTGGTACACGTTCGATGCCCGCCACAACAAGCCGCGCATCGGCCGCATCCTGATGGCGCAGGGGCGCGACGCCACCGACGTCGCGATCGTGACGGAATTCAACCCGTGCACGCTGAAGGGGTTCAAGGTGATCACCGACGAGGTCCCCGAAGTCGCACCCACAGGGCCGTGACAGTCGGCGGAATCTCCGTGGGGTGGCGATAATCCTTAGCCCGGTCCGGCGCCCGCGAGTTCTTCACGCAGGATCTCAAGCGCCAGCCACTGCTCTTCGGCGGTGGCGATCTGGTGCTGCAGCTCGGCGAACGCCTCGGTGACCCTCTCAAAGCCCGCGCGGTCGCGGGAATAAAAGGTAGGGTCGTCAAGCTGTTGCTGCAGCGCCTTTGCTTCCCGCTGCAGCTTGGCGATGGTCTTGGGCAGGCTTTCCAGTGCGTGCTTGTCCTTAAAGCTTAGCTTGCGTTTCGCTGGCGACGGCGTGGCCGGCTTTGCCGACGGCTTGGCCGGCGGCTCCGCCTCGGCCTTGCGCGGCGCGCGGGTCAGGTCGGCGCCGCGCTGCGCCAGCATGTCGGAATAGCCGCCGGCATATTCTGCCCATCGCCCGTCGCCCTCCGGCACGATCACGCCGCTGACCAGCCGGTCGAGGAAATCGCGGTCATGGCTGATCAGCAGCACCGTGCCGGCATAGTCGGCCAGCATGTCCTCGAGCACGTCGAGCGTCTCCATGTCGAGGTCGTTGGTCGGTTCGTCGAGCACCAAGACATTGGAGGGCTTGGCGAGCGCCTGCGCCAGCATCAGCCGGCCGCGCTCGCCGCCCGACAGCTTGCCGAGCGGGGTGCGCGCCTGTTCGGTGGAGAACAGGAAGTCCTTCATGTAGCCGATGACATGCTTGGGGCTGCCGTTGACCATCACGGTGTCGCCGCTGCCGCCGGTGAGCGCCGCGACGACCGTGGTGTCGGGGTCGAGGCTGTCGCGGTGCTGGTCGAGGGTGGCGATGGCGAGATTGGCACCGAGCTTCACCGCGCCTTCGTCCGGCGCCAGCGTGCCGGTGATGAGCCCGATCAGCGTGGTCTTGCCGCTGCCGTTGGGGCCGATGATGCCGATGCGATCACCGCGCTGGACGCGGGTGGAGAAGTCGCGAACGATCGGCCGTCCATCATAGCTCTTGGACAGACGCTCGGCCTCGATCACCAGCTTGCCGGACGGGTCCGCGCTGCCGGCCGTGATGGTGGCCTGGCCCGCGACGCCGCGGTGGGTGCGGCGCTGCTCGCGCAGCGCCTGCAATTCACCCACGCGGCGCATATTGCGCTTGCGCCGGGCGGTGACGCCGTAGCGCATCCAGTGTTCTTCGGCGACGATCTTGCGGTCGAGCTTGTGCTGCTCGCGCTCTTCTTCCGCCAACAGCGCGTCGCGCCATTCCTCGAAATGGGCAAAGCCACGCTCGACGCGGCGGGTCTCGCCACGGTCGAGCCACACCGTCTGCCGCGTCAGGTTGGAAAGAAAGCGCCGGTCATGGCTGATGACCACCAGGGCGCAGCGGCGCGAATCGAGCTCGCGTTCCAGCCATTCGATGGTGGTGAGGTCGAGATGGTTGGTCGGCTCGTCGAGCAGCAGGATGTCGGGCGAGGGCGCCAGCACGCGGGCAAGCGAGGCGCGGCGTGCTTCGCCGCCGGAGAGCTGGGCCGGATCCTCGTCGCCGGTAAGGCCGAATTGCTCCAGCATCAGGCGCGCGACGTGGGGATCGTCGCTGGCGGCCAGGCCTGCCTCGACGAACGCGAGCGTCGAGGAAGAGCCGGAGAAGTCTGGCTCCTGCGGCAGGTAGCGCACCAGCGCTCCCGGCTGCACAAAGACGGTGCCGCGGTCGGGCTCGACCAGGCCGGCGGCGATCTTGAGCAGGGTCGACTTGCCGGAGCCGTTGCGCCCGACCAGCGAGACCCGCTCGCCGGTCGAAACCGAAAGCTCCGCCCCTGTCAGCAGCGGGGTGCCGCCGAAGGTGAGCGCGATATCCTTGAGTTGCAGGAGGGGAGGGGCCATTTCCTCGACTTGTCGCCTTGCTTGCCGGTGGGCCCGGGGGCCGCGCCGGAGTCTTCTTATTAAGGGTTGCTGATCTCGGGTAGCGTTGCGGCCGGCGGCGGTCAAAGGTCGTCCGGCCGATATGGGGCCACGGCGGCCCACTTGGCAGGGGGCGGGTCGAAAAACCGCCTGATTCCGGGCGGCTAACCGTCCCCAACGCGCTTGCAATGGCCGTAAGTATCATGCATGACATCGCGGCGGCGGGCCCTTATGGTCCGCCGCCTCCGCTTCCGGAGGAGTGTAGCTCAATGGCTAGAGCACCGGTCTCCAAAACCGGGGGTTGCAGGTTCGAGTCCTGCCACTCCTGCCAGGCGGGGATGAGTTTGTAGTCTTGTGGAGTGAATTTGACATTCGATACCCATTTACGGCAAGCGGCTCATCGAATGTCAAATTCAAAGCTTCACTAGAATCAAATAGTTGCTAGTGGTCCTTTGAGTTCGGCATTTGCTCGGGACCTTGCGGCGGCGGGATGCAAATGTCGGAATCGGATCACGAGGCCGGAAAAACCGGGCAAAACCCGCCGGCGGCGATTACATAGCAGGCGCGTTGGAATAGCAGGCGGGTCAGAGACCCGAGTTGGCGAACAGGGCTTAATTGAATGGCAACGTCTCCGTTCAAGTTTCTACAGGAAGTGCGTGAGGAGACCCGCAAGGTCACCTGGCCTTCGCGCCGGGAGACCGCGGTCACCACCGCCATGGTGTTCGTCATGGTGGCGATCGCGTCGGTCTTCTTCATGGTGGGAGACCAAGTGATCCGTATCGCCGTGACTTTCGTGCTCGGCATCGGGACTTGAGCGGCAAAGCTTGAGCAACTGGATTTAAGGCTGAAACGATGAGCGACACCGCTACCGCAACGACCTCGACCCGGCCCAAGCGCTGGTACATCGTCCACGCCTATTCGAACTTCGAGAACAAGGTCGCCGACTCGATCCGCGAGCAGGCCAAGCAGCGTGGGCTGGCCGACCATTTCGAAGAGATCATGGTGCCCAAGGAAAAGGTCACCGAGGTGCGCCGCGGCCGCAAGGTCGAGGCCGAGCGCAAGTTTTTTCCCGGCTATGTGCTGGTGAAGATGGATCTGACCGACGAAGTCTACCATCTCATCAAGAACACGCCCAAGGTCACCGGTTTCCTCGGCACCGACAAGAAGCCGATGCCGATTTCGGATATCGAGGCCGAGCGTATCCAGCAGCAGGTGCAGGAGGGCATCGAACGGCCCAAGCCTTCGGTGACGTTCGAGGTCGGCGAGCAGGTGCGCGTCTCCGACGGGCCCTTCGCCTCGTTCAACGGCTCGGTCGAGGAGGTCGACGAGGCCCGCTCGCGCGTCAAGGTGGCGGTGTCGATCTTCGGCCGCGCCACCCCGGTGGAGCTGGAATTCGCCCAGGTGGAGAAGCTCTGACCGCTGGCGCGCAGGCTTTCAGCGCGCAGCCCCTAGCGTTTTTCGCGCGAAGTGGGTGGCGGCCTAGGCAGTCGACGTTTGCTAAGCCGGGTAGGGCCATGGGCGGCGGACCGCCGGCAAATTTGTGGAGCCAAAGCTGGCTTTTGGGCCCGGGCCTTGTCCGGCCACTTGGACCGCCGCGTTCTAGCTTCCGGGCCAGCACCGCATCGCAAGATCGGCAACGTCGCGCAGCTGCTTGCTGCTGGCGCCGCTGGCGGCGCGGACCGACATGCCATCCAGCACGGTCATGTAGTAGCCGGCGAGGTCGCGCGGTTCGATGTCGCCGGGCAATTCGCCGGCGGCTTTCGCTTTGGTGAAGCGTTCGACCAGCATCATCTCGCTCTCGGCGCGCTTGGCGCTCAAATGCTCGGCCAGCATCGTGCCGCAGTCGCCGCTGGACATCGTGCCTTTGACCAGCATGCAGTAGTTCGGATTGTCTTTGTCGCCGTAGAATTCGATAACGCGGTCGAACAGACGTCTCATCATGGCGCGCGCGGTAGGCTCCTTCGCGAGTTCGGACCACAAATCCTTGCGCTTGTCGGCGTAGCGATCGAGGGCGGCACGAAACAGCTTCTCCTTGTTGCCGAAGGCCGCGTAGAGGCTCGGCGGACTGATCCCCATGGCATGGGTCAATTCAGCAATGGAGGTGCCGTCGTAGCCATTGCGCCAGAACACATCCAAGGCCTTGTCCAAAGCCTCTTCCGTGTCGAACTGACGTGGTCTTCCCATTGTAGTCATTAGAGAATTTCCCTTTGGCCGCTCCCCGAAGACAATGCCTAGTTTTTTGTAGCAATGATTATATAAGTGTCTTGACAGTTCCGTCCAACCGACACATCTGTATCGATCATTACAGATATTACAAGGTTCGGTTGGAGCCGGCACTATGAAGATCGGAAATTTGCGAGGGCTGCTCGTGGCGGTAGCTCTGGCCGTCGTGGCGGCGATTGCCGCCTACTTGTTGCTACCGGCGGCGAACACATCGAGCCAGGCGGCCACGGGCCAGGCGGCGCCCGCGAAAACGCAAGTCTCCGTCGCCGTCGTGGAACCCCGCGCGGTCAAGCTGTGGGATGAGTTCTCGGGACGGCTTGAAGCGGTCGAACGCGTCGACGTCCGCCCCCGCGTGTCGGGCATGATCGAATCCGTCCACTTCCGTGAAGGCGCGCTGGTCGACAAGGGCGACGTGCTGATCAGCATCGATCCCGCCCCCTACGCGGCGGAGGTGGACCGGGCGCAGGCTCAGGTCGCCGCCACGCAGGCGCGCTTGGCGCTGACCAAGGCCGATCTGGAACGTGGCAAGCAGCTCATCGACTCGCGGACATTGTCGCGGCGCGATTTCGATCAGCGCGTGAATGCCGCCCGTGAGGCAGAAGCCAATGTTCAGGCCGCGCAGGCAAGCCTTCAAGCGGCGCAGCTCAACCTCGACTACACCAAGATCCGCGCACCGGTGGCCGGCCGGGTCGGCCGGCTCAACGTTACCGTCGGCAATCTCGTCGCCGCCGGCGCCAGCGGCCCGGTGCTGACGACCCTGGTCTCGGTCAATCCGATCTACGCCAGTTTCGATGCCGACGAAGCCGCGGTGCGCCGCGCGCTCGGTTCACTGCCGACGCAACATGCGCGCGACGAGATCGACCGCATCCCGGTGCAGATGATCGTCGGCGGCAGCGACAAGCCACGGCAGGGCAAGCTGCAACTGATCGACAATCAGGTCGCCTCGGCAACCGGCACGCTGCGTCTGCGCGCAGTATTCGACAACGCCGACGGCGCGCTCATTCCCGGCCAGTTCGCGCGATTGTTCCTGGGGCGTGCGGACAACAAGCCGGTGCTCATGGTCAGCGAACGAGCGATCGGGACGGACCAGGACAAGCGTTATGTCCTGGTGGTCGGCGACAACAAGAAGGCGACCTATCGCGAAGTCAGCCTCGGCGCCGCCGCCGACGGCTTGCGCGTCGTGTCGTCCGGTCTCAACGCCGGCGACCAAGTCATCGTCAACGGCCTGATGCGCGTGCGGCCCGGCACCGCGGTCGAACCCAAGCTGGTGCCGATGCTCGCCGAAAATGACAGCAAAACCACGAGCCGCTGATCGCGGCTCGTCTTCCCTTCATTTTCGCTCGCGCATTTAGGTCGCCGGTACCGCCATGAATATTTCACGCTTTTTCATCGACCGTCCGATCTTCGCCGGCGTTTTGTCGACCTTGATCTTTCTTGCCGGCCTTTTGGCGCTGCGCGCCATGCCGATCTCGGAATACCCGGAAGTCGTGCCGCCGTCGGTCGTGGTCCGCGCACAATATCCGGGCGCCAATCCGCGCGTCATCGCCGAAACCGTGGCGACGCCGATCGAGGAATCCGTCAACGGCGTCGAAGGCATGCTCTATATGAGCAGCCAGGCGACCACCGACGGCCTGATGACGCTGACGGTCACCTTCGCGCTCGGCACCGATCCCGACAGGGCGACGCAGCTGGTACAGAACCGTGTCGCCCAGGCCGAAGCCCGCCTGCCGGAAGAAGTGCGCACGCTCGGCATCACCACGGTCAAGAGTTCGCCCGACCTGACCATGGTCGTGCATATTCTATCGCCGAACGGCCGCTACGACATGACGTATCTGCGCAATTACGCGCTGCTCAACGTCAAGGACCGGATCGCCCGGATTCCCGGCATTGGCGACGTGCAGCTGTTTGGCGCCGGCGATTATGCCATGCGCGTCTGGCTCGATCCGCAGAAGGTGGCGGCGCGCGGCCTGTCCGCCGGCGATATCGTCCGTGAGATCAGGGCGCAGAACGTACAAGCCGCCGCCGGCATCGTGGGCGGATCGCCTGGCGTGCCGGGCCTTGATCTGCAGCTCTCTTTGAACGCGCAAGGCCGCCTCAACACCGTCGAGGAATTCGGCGACATCATCGTGCGTACCGGCGCCGACGGCCAGGTGACACGGCTGAAAGATGTGGCGCGGCTCGAACTCGGCTCCTCCGACTACGCGCTGCGCTCGCTGCTCGACAACAAGGACGCGGTGGCGATCGGCATCTTCCAGGCGCCCGGTTCCAACGCGCTCGACATCTCCGACAGCGTGCGCAAGGTCATGGCCGAGCTCAAACACGGCATGCCGGAAGGCGTCGACTACTCGATCGTCTACGACCCGACGCAGTTCATCCGCGCCTCGATCGAGGCCGTGGTGCACACGCTGCTCGAGGCCATTGTGCTCGTCGTGCTTGTCGTCATCCTGTTCCTGCAGACTTGGCGCGCCTCGATCATCCCTCTGCTCGCCGTGCCGGTGTCGATCATCGGCACCTTCGCGGTGATGTACGGGCTCGGCTTCTCGATCAACGCGCTGTCGCTGTTCGGCCTCGTGCTGGCAATCGGCATCGTCGTCGACGACGCCATCGTCGTCGTCGAGAACGTCGAACGCAACATCGAGAACGGCTTATCGGCGCGCGACGCCACCTATCGCGCCATGACCGAAGTGTCCGGGCCGATCGTCGCCATCGCGCTGGTGCTGGTCGCGGTGTTCGTGCCGCTCGCCTTCATCTCGGGCCTGTCGGGTCAATTCTATAACCAGTTCGCCCTCACCATCGCCATCTCGACGGTGATCTCGGCGATCAACTCGCTGACCCTGTCGCCGGCGCTCGCTGCGATGCTGCTCAGGGGCCACGACGCGCCGAAGGACTGGCTGACCCGTGCCATGGATCGTGTGCTCGGCCCCTTCTTCCGCGGTTTCAACCGCGTGTTCTCCGCGGGCACCAAGGCCTATGGCGGCGGTGTTGGCGGCCTGCTCGGCCGCAAGACCGTCGTGATGGGCGTCTATGTCGTGCTGGTTGCCGTCACTATCGGCCTGTTCAGGATCGTCCCGGGCGGCTTCATCCCGAGCCAGGACAAGCAGTATCTCGTCGGCTTCGCGCAACTGCCGGACGGCGCCACGCTCGACCGTACCGAGGACGTGATCCGCCGCATGAGCGACATCGCGCTCAATGAACCGGGCGTCGAAGGCGCGGTCGCCTTTCCCGGACTGTCGATCGCCGGCTTCACCAACTCGTCGAACGCCGGCATCGTCTTCGTGACGCTGAAGCCGTTCGCTGAGCGCACCACGCCCAACCTGTCGGGTGGCGCCATCGCCATGGCGCTGAACCGGAAATACGCGGGGATCGGCGAAGCCTTCATCGCCATGTTCCCGCCGCCCCCGGTGATGGGCCTCGGCACGATCGGCGGCTTCAAGCTGCAGATCGAGGATCGCGCCGGCCTCGGCTATCGCGCACTCGACAACGCCACCAAGGCTTTCCTCGGCAGGGCCTATCAGGCGCCGGAATTGGCCGGGCTGTTCACCAGCTTCCGGGTGAATGTGCCGCAGCTTTATGCCGACATCGACCGCACCAAAGCGCGACAGCTCGGCGTTCCGGTGCCGGACATCTTTGAGGCGCTGCAGACCTATCTCGGCTCGGTCTATGTCAACGACTTCAACAAGTTCGGCCGCACTTATTCGGTGCGCGTCCAGGCCGATGCGAAATATCGCGCCCATGCCGAGGACGTCGCGCGACTGCAGGTGCGCTCGAGCAATGGTCAGATGGTGCCGCTCGGCGCGGTTCTGAACATCAAAACCACGTCGGGACCGGAACGCGCCATGCGTTACAACGGCTTCCTGTCGGCAGATATCAGTGGCGGACCGGCGCCCGGCTATTCGTCAGGTCAGGCCCAGGCGGCGATCGAAAAGATCGCCGCGGAGACGCTGCCTAAAGGCATCAGCTTCGAGTGGACCGAACTAACTTATCAGCAGATACTCGCCGGCAACTCGGCCGTGTTGATCTATCCGCTGGCGATCCTGCTGGTCTTTCTCGTGCTCGCCGCGCTTTATGAGAGCCTGATCCTGCCGGTGGCGATCCTTATGATCGTGCCGATGGGCCTGATGGCGGCGATGACGGGCATCTGGCTGACCGGCGGCGACAACAACATCTTCACGCAGATTGGCCTGTTCGTGCTGGTCGGCCTGTCGGCGAAGAACGCGATTCTGATCGTGGAATTCGCACGCGAACTGGAATTTGGCGGTGAACCACCACTCAAGGCCGCGATCACGGCGAGCCGGCAGCGTCTGCGGCCGATCCTGATGACGTCAATGGCGTTCATTATGGGCGTTGTGCCGCTGGTGACGTCGGTGGGCGCCGGTGCCGAGACGCGTCACGCAATGGGCGTTGCCGTGTTCGCCGGCATGATTGGCGTCACGATATTCGGCATCTTCCTGACGCCGGCGTTCTACCTCGTAATGAGGGCGGCCTCCGGTTTCAGGCCCTTACGAAGCCATGGCGCGGCGGGTTCCGGGGTCCCGGCCGGTCCCGATCATGCGTCCGGGCCGACCGAGCTTCCGGGCCATTGAGACCTCTGTGGTTCCGACATCGGCTGCCGGACGGACGGAGGGACGGGCGTTTCGTCTAGCCCAGGCCCTGGGGGGGCCATGCGGCTGGACACGCGTGCGGCGACCGACTAGATGTCGCCGCGGCCGACGAGGCCGATAGAGCAGACGTGGGAGGTGAGGCGGCCGCCAACCGTCAAGATCCGCACCACGGACCTGAAACAAGATGGGCCGGCATGCCGGCCCTTTTGCAGGAGTGAAGAGATGGCGAAAAAAATCACAGGCTATTTGAAACTGCAGGTGCCGGCCGGCGCCGCCAACCCGTCGCCGCCAATCGGACCGGCGCTGGGCCAGCGCGGTCTCAACATCATGGAGTTCTGCAAGGCGTTCAACGCGCAGACCCAGAAGATGGAGAAGGGTATCCCGATTCCGGTAGTCATTACCGCCTATCAGGACCGTTCCTTCACCTTCGAGATGAAGACGCCGCCGGTGTCCTACTTCCTCAAGAAGGCGGCCAACCTGCAAAGCGCCTCCAAGGCCCCTGGCCGCGACTTCGCCGGCTCGGTCAACAAAGCGCAGGTGCGCGAGATCGCGCAGCAGAAGATGGCGGATTTGAACTGCGACACGATCGAGGCGGCCATGAAGATGGTCGAAGGCTCCGCCCGCTCGATGGGCATCTCGGTGACGGAGTAACGACCATGGGTAAGATCGCAAAGCGCATCAAGGCGGCCAACGAGGGTCTCGACCGCGACAAGGTCTATTCGATCAACGAGGCGATTAAGCTCGTCAAGGAACGCGCCAAGGCCAAGTTCGACGAGACCATCGAGATCGCGATGAATCTCGGCGTCGATCCCAAGCACGCCGACCAGATGGTACGCGGCGTCGTCAACCTGCCCAACGGCACCGGCCGTACGGTGCGCGTCGGCGTGTTCGCGCGCGGCGCCAAGGCCGACGAGGCCAAGGCTGCGGGCGCCGATGTGGTCGGCGCCGAGGACCTCGTCGAGCAGGTGCAGGGTGGCACTATCGACTTCGACCGCTGCATCGCTACCCCGGACATGATGCCGCTGGTCGGGCGGCTCGGTAAGGTGCTCGGGCCGCGCGGCATGATGCCGAATCCCAAGGTCGGGACCGTTTCCATGGATGTCGCCGGGGCGGTGAAAGCCGCCAAGGGCGGCGCGGTCGAGTTCCGCGTGGAAAAGGCCGGCATCGTCCAGGCCGGGGTCGGCAAGGCCTCGTTCTCCGAGGACAAGCTGATCGAGAACGTCAAGGCGTTCGCCGACGCGGTGCAGAAGGCCAAGCCCCCTGGGGCCAAGGGCCACTACATCAACCGGGTGGCGGTTTCCTCGACCATGGGCCCGGGGGTGAAGGTGGATATCCCGAGCCTGTTCGGGACCGCGGCGGCGCACTGATTGCGTGCCGCGGGGGCGGTTTGTGCCGGTGCCGGGCCCAAAAAGGGGCTTGGCAAGGCCGCCGCCAGCGTCTACATAGACCCATTGGGCGTGTCGACCCGTTTGTCGGCACGCCTTTACGCGTCCTTACATTTAAAGGTGAACTCGGCCACGGCCTTTTGGACATCCCGGCGGGACATCTGAGGGGAAGGAAGGGTTTTCGCGGCGATTGTGGGCGATGCGTGGCCGGTTCCGGCAACGGAACGGCCAACCTGTCCAAGACTGCCGGCGCCGAGGCCGATAAGGCCGAGGCTTAATTCCGGCCCGCCTGCTTGACGCAGGTCGGGCACGCCAAACGGAGCCAGCACAGACGGGGATGAGACCCGAGTTTGCGCGTTCACGGCCGAAGGTCGCGAAGGCGCCAGTTCGGTTCGAACCTCGAGACCCGGATTCGAGGCCGCAGGTCGTGGCGTTCATGACCGAGGGCCATGTTTTCGGGGGGCAGGCTTTTGAAGACGTCGTCCTGCCCGGGCTCGTTCGCGTGAACTTGATCGGTGGGACGGCGGGTGCAACCCGACGGCTCCCGCGAGCATGGCGAGCCGTCAAACCGGAAAGAGCTTGCAGTGGACCGAGCGGCTAAGCAGGAGTCCATCACCGAACTGAACGGGGTCTTCAAGGCCTCCAACGTCGTGGTGGTGGCTCATTATTCCGGCCTCTCCGTCGCCCAAATGCAGACCCTGCGTAAGCAGATGAAGCAGGCGGGCGCCGAGGTGAAGGTCGCGAAGAACCGTCTCGCCAAGATCGCGCTCAAGGACACCGATGCCGCCGCTATTGAGTCCCTGTTGAAGGGGCCGACCGTGCTCGCCTATTCAGGCGATCCGATTGCGGCGCCGAAGGTGGCTGTCGACTTTGCCAAGGCGAACGAAGCGTTCGTCATCCTCGGCGGGACGATGGGCAAGACGGCTCTGGACTCCGACGGCGTCAAGGCACTCGCCTCGCTGCCGTCGCTGGATGAACTGCGCGCCAAACTCATCGGGCTGATTCAGGCCCCGGCGACGAAGATTGCGCAGCTCACCAACGCTCCCGCGGCCAAGGTCGCGCGCGTGGTCCAGGCCTATGCCTCCAAGGGTGAAGCGGCCTGACGGCTCAACGACAACGTCTCAACTGGTTCGAACCGATATAGGAAACTGAACAATGGCTGACCTGCAGAAAATCGTCGACGACTTGTCGAGCCTGACCGTCCTCGAGGCGGCGGACCTTGCCAAGATGCTGGAAGAGAAGTGGGGCGTCTCCGCCGCGGCCGCGGTCGCGGTAGCGGCCGGTCCCGCTGGTGCCGGCGCCGGCGCGGCGCCTGCCGAGGAGAAGACCGAGTTCACCGTGGTGCTGGCGGCGGTCGGCGACAAGAAGATCGAGGTCATCAAAGAGGTGCGCGCGATCACCGGCCTCGGCCTCAAGGAGGCCAAGGATCTGGTCGAGGGCGCGCCCAAGCCGGTCAAGGAAGCGGTGGCCAAGGACGAGGCCGACAAGATCAAGGCCCAGCTCGAAAAGGCCGGCGCCAAGGTTGAGCTGAAGTAGGCGGATACTTACTTCAGCGGGGTCCCCGGTCGAGCGCAGCGGGAACCGGGGTCTCGCTTAGCAAATTCCGGTCCCCGGGCGCTTTTTGTGGCCCGGGGGCCGAATTCCGGCGCGGAAGGCGGCAATGGGCCGCGTTCGGAGGCGGAATTGGGGGTGGCCGGATGGCTTCCGGTTCCCCAGATACAGGGTTGGAAGGCGCTGACCCGGGCAAACCGGGCTCAAGGATGGCGGATCAAGGAATTTGGCGGATGCGGGTCGCCTGCTGGCGGCGGGACCCCGGCGAGGCAATCGTGAACGGCAGCGGTCACGATGAAGTGTAAAGAGTGCGGCGGTTCGGGCGCGGCCCGAATCACATAGAAACGGACAGTTCCGACGCCTGTCCGGATGGTCGCGATTGGATGGCGGCTGTCCGGAGAGGCGCCCGACGCTGGCCGCCACAATCGAATCGAGAGAGAAACGATGGCGCAGACGTTTACCGGTCGCAAGCGCGTTAGGAAATTTTTCGGATCAATCAAAGAAGTCGCGGAGATGCCGAACCTCATCGAGGTTCAGAAGGCGTCTTACGACCAGTTTTTGCTGGTGCTGGAACCGGAGGGCGGCCGCCCCGACGAGGGGTTGCAGGCCGTCTTCAAGTCGGTCTTTCCGATTTCCGACTTCTCCAATTCGTCGATGCTTGAATTCGTCAAGTACGAGTTCGAGCCGCCGAAGTATGACGTCGACGAGTGCCGCCAGCGCGGCATGACCTATGCCGCGCCGCTCAAGGTGACGCTGCGGCTGATCGTGTTCGATATCGACGAGGAAACCGGCGCGCGTTCGGTCAAGGACATCAAGGAACAGGATGTCTACATGGGCGACATTCCGCTCATGACCAACAACGGCACCTTCATCGTCAACGGTACCGAGCGGGTGATCGTCTCCCAGATGCACCGCTCGCCCGGTGTGTTTTTCGATCACGACAAGGGCAAGACGCATTCGAGCGGCAAGCTGTTGTTCGCCGCCCGCATCATTCCCTATCGCGGCTCCTGGCTCGATATCGAGTTCGACGCCAAGGACATCGTCTATGCGCGTATCGATCGTCGCCGCAAGATTCCGGTGACCTCGCTGCTCTTCGCCCTCGGCCTCAATGGCGAGGAGATCCTTTCAACGTTCTACAAGCACGTCGTCTACAAGCGCGCGAAGGACGGCTGGCGCGTACCGTTCGATGCCAACCGGTTGCGGGGCTACAAGGCGATCAACGATTTGGTCGACGCCGACAGCGGCAAGGTGGTGCTGGAGGCCGGCAAGAAGCTGACCGTGCGCCAGGCGCGCCAACTCGCCGAGAAGGGCCTCAAGGCCCTGCGTATGACCGACGAGGAACTGATCGGCCATTACGTCGCCGAGGACCTGGTCAATCCCAAGTCCGGCGAGATCTATATGGAAGCCGGCGACGAGATCACGGACAAGAACCTCAAGGTCCTGATCGACGAAGGCTATAAGGAACTGCTGCTGCTCGACATCGACCACGTCAATGTCGGCGCCTATATCCGCAACACGCTCGCCGTCGACAAGAACATGACGCGCGAGGACGCGCTGTTCGACATCTACCGCGTCATGCGCCCGGGTGAGCCGCCGACGGTGGACACCGCGGAAGCGATGTTCCGCTCGCTGTTCTTCGACAGCGACCGTTACGACCTGTCGGCGGTCGGCCGTGTGAAGATGAACATGCGCCTCGATCTCGACGCGCCCGACACCCTGCGCGTGTTGCGCAAGGAGGACATCCTCGCGGTCATCAAGACGCTAGTCGACCTGCGCGACGGCAAGGGCGAAATCGACGACATCGACAATCTCGGCAACCGCCGGGTGCGCTCGGTCGGCGAGCTCATGGAGAACCAGTACCGCATCGGCCTGTTGCGCATGGAGCGCGCGATCAAGGAGCGCATGTCGTCGGTCGACATCGACACCGTCATGCCGCAGGACCTGATCAACGCCAAGCCGGCGGCCGCCGCGGTGCGCGAGTTCTTCGGCTCTTCGCAGCTCTCGCAGTTCATGGATCAGACCAATCCGCTCAGCGAGATCACCCACAAGCGGCGCCTGTCGGCGCTCGGCCCGGGCGGCCTCACGCGCGAGCGCGCCGGCTTCGAGGTGCGCGACGTGCACCCGACCCATTACGGCCGCATCTGCCCGATCGAGACGCCGGAAGGCCCGAACATCGGCCTGATCAATTCGCTCGCCACCTACGCGCGGGTGAACAAATACGGCTTCGTGGAGACGCCTTACCGCAAGGTGAAGGACGGCCGCGTCACCGACGAGGTGATCTACCTCTCGGCGATGGAAGAGAGCCGTTATGCCGTCGCCCAGGCCAATGCCGAACTCGACAACAAGGGCAAGCTCACGGAAGACCTGATCGTCTGCCGCCAGGCCGGCGACGTGCATCTGGTGCCGCGCGACAAGGTCGACTACATGGACGTGTCGCCGAAGCAGCTCGTTTCGGTGGCCGCGGCGCTCATTCCGTTCCTCGAGAACGATGACGCCAACCGCGCGCTCATGGGCTCCAACATGCAGCGCCAGGCGGTGCCGCTGGTGCGCGCCGAAGCGCCTTATGTCGGCACGGGCATGGAAGGCGTGGTGGCGCGTGACTCGGGTGCCGCGATCGGCGCCCGCCGCACCGGCGTCGTCGACCAGGTGGACGCCACCCGTATCGTCATCCGCGCCACGGAAGAGACCGACCCGACCAAGCCGGGCGTCGATATCTACCGGCTGATGAAGTACCAGCGTTCCAACCAGAACACCTGCATCAACCAGCGTCCGCTGGTGAAGGTGGGCGATAACGTCAACCGCGCCGACATCATTGCCGACGGTCCATCGACCGACCTCGGCGAGCTTGCGCTCGGCCGTAACGTGCTGGTCGCCTTCATGCCGTGGAACGGCTACAACTTCGAGGACTCGATCCTGCTCTCCGAGCGGATCGTGAAGGACGACGTGTTCACCTCCATTCACATCGAGGAATTCGAGGTGATGGCGCGTGACACCAAGCTCGGCCCCGAGGAAATCACCCGCGACATTCCCAACGTCTCGGAAGAGGCGCTGAAGAATCTCGACGAGGCGGGCATCGTCTATATCGGCGCCGAAGTGCATGCCGGCGACATCCTGGTCGGCAAGATCACGCCCAAGGGCGAAAGCCCGATGACGCCGGAAGAGAAGCTCCTGCGCGCCATCTTCGGCGAGAAGGCCTCGGATGTCCGCGACACCTCGCTTCGGGTGCCGCCGGGCGTGCAGGGCACCGTCGTCGAGGTGCGCGTGTTCAACCGCCACGGCGTCGAGAAGGACGAGCGCGCGCTCGCTATCGAGCGTGAGGAGATCGAGCGTCTCGCCAAGGACCGCGACGACGAGCAGGCGATCCTCGACCGCAACGTCTACGGCCGCCTGGCCGAGTTGCTGGAAGGCCGTCAGGGCATTGCCGGCCCCAAGGGCTTCAAGAAGGACTCAAAGATCACCCGCGCGGTGCTCGACGAGTATCCGCGCGCCCAGTGGTGGCAGTTCGCGTCTCCCAACGACAAGCTGATGGCGGAGATCGAGGCCATCCGTAAGCAGTACGACGAGTCGAAGAAGCTGCTCGAGCAGCGCTTCCTCGACAAGGTCGAGAAGCTGCAGCGCGGCGACGAGCTACCGCCGGGCGTGATGAAGATGGTCAAGGTCTTCGTCGCGGTGAAGCGCAAGATCCAGCCCGGCGACAAGATGGCCGGCCGTCACGGCAACAAGGGTGTGGTGTCCAAGATCGTGCCGGCGGAGGACATGCCGTTCATGGGTGACGGCCGTCCGGTCGACATCGTGCTCAATCCGCTCGGCGTGCCGAGCCGCATGAACGTCGGCCAGATCCTGGAGACCCATCTGGGCTGGGCCTGCGCCGGCCTCGGTCTCAAGATCGGCGAGGCGGTCGAAGCCTATAACGACAAGAAGGACATCAAGCCGCTCAAAGAGATGCTCAAGAAGGTCTACGGCGACGAAGAGACCATCAAGAGCCTGAACGAGGGCGAACTGGCCGAGTTGGCCGGCAATCTGGCCCACGGCGTGCCGATCGCGACGCCGGTGTTCGACGGCGCCAAGGAGGCCGACATCGAGCACATGCTCGATCTCGCCGGCCTCGATCACTCCGGCCAGTCGACCGTCTTTGACGGCCGTACCGGCGAGGCGTTCGATCGCCAGGTGACGGTGGGCTACATCTACATGCTCAAGCTGCACCATCTGGTGGACGACAAGATCCACGCCCGCTCGATCGGCCCGTACTCGCTGGTCACCCAGCAGCCGCTCGGTGGCAAGGCGCAGTTCGGCGGCCAGCGCTTCGGCGAAATGGAAGTGTGGGCTCTGGAGGCCTATGGCGCGGCCTACACGCTGCAGGAGATGCTCACCGTGAAGTCGGACGACGTCGCAGGCCGCACCAAGGTCTACGAGGCGATCGTGCGCGGCGACGACACCTTCGAGGCGGGCGTGCCGGAAAGCTTCAACGTTCTGGTGAAGGAAATGCGCTCGCTCGGCCTCAATGTCGACTTGCACAATTCCAAGCAGCAGCGGCAGGGCAACGAGCCGGCGGCGGAAGCGGCCGAGTAACTCGAAAGGGGAGCGGCGGACGCGCCGTTCCCCGTCATCGCCCGCGCAAGCGGACGATCCAGTGATCCGCGACGGCGGCGATGACTGGATGCCCCGGCGGAGTTTAGCCCCGACTTGATCGGGGCCGGGGCGTGACGGCGAAAAAGAATTGAGACAGCGGCCGACCGAGGTCGGCAAGCGGAGAAAATACGATGAACCAAGAAATCATGAATCTCTTCAGCCCGCAGGCTCCGGCGCAGGTCTTCGACCAGATCCGGATTTCTATCGCGAGCCCGGAGAAGATTCTGTCCTGGTCCTACGGCGAAATCAAAAAGCCCGAGACGATCAACTACCGTACCTTCAAGCCCGAGCGCGACGGCCTGTTCTGCGCGCGCATCTTCGGGCCGATCAAGGACTACGAGTGCTTGTGCGGCAAGTACAAGCGCATGAAGTACAAGGGCATCATCTGCGAGAAGTGCTCGGTCGAGGTCACGCTCAGCCGCGTGCGGCGCGAGCGCATGGGCCATATCGAGCTGGCCGCGCCGGTCGCGCACATCTGGTTCCTGAAGTCGCTGCCGAGCCGCATTGGCCTTCTGCTCGACATGACGCTGAAGGACCTCGAGCGCATCCTCTATTTCGAATATTACGTCGTGCTCGAGCCGGGCCTGACCCCGCTCAAGGACCGCCAGCTTCTGTCCGAGGACGAGTATCTCAAAGCGCAGGACGAGTTCGGCCCTGACAGCTTCACCGCGCAGATCGGCGCAGAGGCGATCCGCGAGATGCTCAAGGGCATGGATCTCGCCAAGCTGCAGGTCGAGCTGCGCGCCGAGATGGGCGAAACCGAAAGCGACATCAAGAAGAAGAAATACGCAAAGCGGCTGAAGCTGATCGAAGCCTTCCTCACTTCGGGCAACAAGCCGGAGTGGATGATCCTGACCGTGGTGCCGGTGATCCCGCCGGACCTGCGGCCGCTGGTGCCGCTCGACGGTGGCCGTTTCGCCACGTCCGACTTGAACGATCTTTATCGCCGCGTCATCAACCGCAACAATCGTCTGAAGCGGCTGATCGAGCTGCGCGCGCCGGATATCATCATCCGCAACGAAAAGCGCATGCTGCAGGAGGCGGTCGATGCGCTGTTCGACAACGGCCGCCGCGGCCGCGTCATCACGGGCGCCAACAAGCGGCCGCTGAAGTCGCTTGCCGACATGCTGAAGGGCAAGCAGGGCCGGTTCCGTCAGAACCTGCTCGGCAAGCGCGTCGACTATTCCGGCCGTTCGGTGATCGTGGTCGGTCCCGAGCTCAAGCTGCACCAGTGCGGCCTGCCCAAGAAGATGGCGCTCGAGCTGTTCAAGCCGTTCATCTATTCGCGGCTCGACGCCAAGGGCCTGTCGACCACGGTGAAGCAGGCCAAGAAGCTGGTGGAGAAGGAGAAGCCGGAGGTTTGGGATATCCTCGACGAGGTGATCCGCGAGCATCCGGTGCTCTTGAACCGCGCGCCGACCTTGCACCGCCTCGGCATCCAGGCCTTCGAGCCGGTGCTGATCGAGGGCAAGGCGATCCAGCTGCATCCGCTGGTCTGCGCCGCGTTCAACGCCGACTTCGACGGCGACCAGATGGCCGTACACGTCCCGCTGTCGCTGGAAGCGCAGCTTGAGGCGCGCGTCCTGATGATGTCGACCAACAACATTCTGCACCCGGCCAACGGCTCGCCGATCATCGTGCCGTCGCAGGACATCGTGCTCGGCCTCTATTACCTTTCGGTGATGCGCGAGGGCGGCTCGGGCGACTGGAAGATCGACCTCCACTCCGACGAAGAGCTGAGGAAGAACCCGGCGCTGAAGAACACGATCAAAGGCGTTTATGAGAGCATGGCCGAGATCGACCATGCGCTGAACGTCAAGGCGATCGATCTGCACAGCAAGATCAAGTACCGCTGGGAGGGCCTCGACGCCGACGGCAAGAGGGTCAAGAGGTGGTTCGATACGACGCCGGGCCGCGTCGTGCTCGGCAGCGTGCTGCCGGAGAGCACGAAGGTTTCGTTCGACATCGTCAACCGCTTGATGACCAAGCGCGAAATCTCGTCGATGATCGACACCGTCTACCGCCACTGCGGGCAGAAGGAGACCGTGATCTTCTGCGACCGCATCATGGCGCTCGGCTTCCACCACGCCTTCAAGGCCGGCATCTCGTTCGGCAAGGATGACATGGTGGTGCCGACGTCGAAGTGGAAAACCGTCGAGCAGACGCGCGACCTCGCCAAGGAGTTCGAGCAGCAGTACAACGACGGTCTGATCACCCAGGGCGAGAAGTACAACAAGGTCGTCGACGCCTGGTCGAAGTGCACCGAAACCATCGCGGATGCGATGATGAAGGAGATCTCGGCCGCCAAGAAGGATGCGAACGGCCGCGACCTGCAGGTCAACTCGATCTACATGATGGCGCATTCGGGCGCGCGCGGTTCGCCGGCCCAGATGCGTCAGCTCGCCGGCATGCGCGGCCTGATGGCGAAGCCGTCGGGTGAGATCATCGAGAGCCCGATCATCTCCAACTTCAAGGAAGGCCTGTCGGTGCTCGAGTACTTCAACTCGACCCACGGCGCCCGCAAGGGCCTCGCCGACACCGCCTTGAAGACGGCGAACTCGGGCTACCTGACCCGGCGTCTGGTCGACGTCGCGCAGGACTGCATCATCACCGAGCCGGATTGCGGCACGACCCGCGGCATCAACGTGCGCGCCATGATCGACGCCGGCACCGTGGTGGCCTCGCTGGCCAGCCGCATCCTCGGCCGCACCACGGCGGAGGACGTCAAGGACCCGTCCGGCGGTGGGGTGGTGATGCCGAGCTCGACGCTGCTCGGCGAACCGGAAGTCGACAAGATCGTCAAGGCGGGCGTGCAGGAGCTGAAGATCCGCTCCGTGCTCACCTGCGAGTCGAAGAACGGCGTCTGCGGCGCCTGCTACGGGCGCGATCTGGCCCGCGGCACGCCGGTCAACATGGGCGAGGCGGTGGGCGTCATCGCCGCCCAGTCGATCGGCGAGCCGGGCACCCAGCTCACCATGCGTACCTTCCACATTGGCGGCGCGGCGCAGATCAACGAGCAGTCGTTCATCGAGTCGAACTTCGAGGGCACGGTCAAGTTCATCAACGAGAACATCGCCTGCAACTCGGACAACGACGTCGTGGTGATGGTGCGCAATATGGTGGTCGCGGTGGTCGACCCCGACGGCACCGAACGGGCGCATCACCGCGTGCCCTACGGCTCGCGGCTCAAGGTAAAGGACAACGACGTCATCAAGCGCGGCCAGCGCATCGCGGAGTGGGATCCCTACACCAGGCCGATTCTGACCGAGGTGGAAGGCGCCATCGACTTCGAGGACATGGTCGACGGCCTGTCGATGTCGGAACAGCTCGATGAGTCGACCGGCATCGCCAAGCGTGTGGTCATTGACTGGCGCACGGGCTCGTCCCGCAACCAGCAGGACCTGCGGCCGGCCATCGTCATCAAGAGCGCGGACGGCAATCTGCTCAAGCTCGCCCGCGGCGGCGACGCCCGCTACCTGTTGGCGGTCGACGCCATTCTCTCGGTCGATCCGGGCGGTCACGTGAAGGCGGGCGACGTCATCGCGCGTATCCCGACCGAAAGCGCCAAGACCCGCGACATCACGGGCGGTCTGCCGCGGGTGGCGGAGCTGTTCGAAGCGCGCAAGCCGAAGGATGCGGCGATCATTGCCGAGATCGGCGGCACCGTGCGCTTCGGCCGCGACTACAAGAACAAGCGGCGTATCAGCATCGAGCCCACCGACAAGTCCGGGGAGCCGACGGAGTACCTGATCCCGAAGGGCAAGCACATCCATCTGCAGGATGGCGACGTCATCGAGAAGGGCGACTACATCGTCGACGGCAATCCCGCCCCGCACGATATCCTTGCCGTCAAGGGCGTCGAGGAGCTGGCGGCCTATCTGGTCAACGAAATCCAGGAGGTCTACCGGCTGCAGGGCGTCTTGATCAACGACAAGCACATCGAGGTGATCGTCCGTCAGATGCTGCAGAAGGTCGAGATCGACGACGCCGGCGAAACCGAGTTGTTGCAGGGCGAGCAGATCGATCGCAGCGAGATGGACGAGATCAACGTCCGCGTGGTCGAGGAGGGCAAGAAGCCGGCGTCCGGCCACCCGGTGCTGCTCGGCATCACCAAGGCCAGCCTGCAGACCCGCTCCTTCATCTCGGCGGCGTCATTCCAGGAGACCACGCGCGTGCTCACCGAGGCCGCCGTTCACGGCAAAATCGACACGCTCGACGGGCTCAAGGAGAACGTCATCGTCGGCCGGCTGATCCCGGCCGGGACCGGCGCCATGATGAACCGGCTGCGCGAGGTGGCGACCAAGCGCGATGCCCTCATCCTGGAGGAGCGCGAGAAGGAAGCCGCCGCCAAGGCTGCCGCCCAGGCGGCGGAAGAGGCCCCGGCGCTGCCCGCGGCGGAGTGACCGCGGCGCAACGACAAATACAAGGGCCGCCCCCAGCGGGCGGCCCTTTGCTTGGGAGGCGGGCGAGGCGGCCCGCGCGGATATCGGCGAAGTGCCGGAAACCGCGATTTTCCGGTGCTTCCCGCCTTGACTTAGATGAGTCCCGCCGATACATACGCGACACTTTTCGGCAGGCGGTGAGCTTTGCTTGTTCGGAATGGCCCGCCCAGTTAAGTCTTTGAGAATACGTTCGTTTCTCTGGATCGGACTGGCGCAACGCCTCGACGGAACGAAGCTCAGACGCTGCCTCTGACAGCCGATGTCAGGCTTAGGATGATTGGCCGGGGTGCCCCTTGGGGGGGATCGCGGTCGTCCGAACGGAAGAGCGCCCCCGCTTGCGAGCGGATGGCGCAATTTCGTTTTGCGCGTGCGAGTGCCGGGGCGGACAGCCCGAAATTCAACGCGGACGGTGACGCCCGCGACCAGGTGCCAGGGGTGGCAAGCCCGGACGTTTTCGGGTGCGGCGCTCAAACGAGATGACGAAGGTCGATAATGCCGACGATTAACCAGCTGATTGCCAAATCGCGACAGCCGCTCAAGTCGCGCAACACGGCGCCGGCGCTGCAGTCGAGCCCGCAGAAGCGCGGCGTCTGCACGCGCGTCTACACCACCACGCCGAAGAAGCCGAACTCGGCTCTGCGCAAGGTGGCCAAGGTCAGGCTGACCAACGGCTTCGAGGTGATCGGCTACATCCCGGGCGAGGGGCATAACCTGCAGGAGCACTCGGTGGTGATGATCCGTGGCGGTCGCGTGAAGGACCTGCCCGGCGTGCGCTACCACATCCTGCGCGGCGTGCTCGATACCCAGGGCGTCAAGAATCGCAAGCAGCGCCGTTCGAAATACGGCGCGAAGCGGCCGAAGTAAGGATCAGCGTCATGTCCCGCCGTCACGCCGCCGAGAAACGCGAAATCATTCCGGACCCCAAGTTCGGAAATGTCGTCGTCAGCAAGTTCATGAACGCCATCATGTACGACGGCAAGAAGTCGGTGGCGGAACATATCGTCTATGGCGCGCTCGATGTGATCGAGGCCAAGACCAAGCAGAACCCGATCTCGGTGTTCCAGCAGGCGCTCGATAACGTCATGCCGTCGCTCGAAGTGCGATCGCGCCGCGTCGGCGGCGCCACCTACCAGGTGCCTGTGGAAGTGCGCACCTCGCGCCGGCAGGCGCTCGGTATCCGCTGGATCATCTCGGCCGCGCGTGACCGTAACGAAAAGACCATGACCGAGCGGCTTTCGGCCGAGCTGCTCGATGCCTCGAACAACAGGGGAAACGCCGTCAAGAAGCGCGAGGACACCCACAAGATGGCGGAAGCCAACCGGGCCTTCTCGCATTATCGCTGGTGACGACGAACAACCTCAAGGAATAGAACTGTTATGCCCCGCGTCCACGCCATCGAGGACTACCGCAATTTCGGCATCATGGCCCACATCGATGCCGGGAAAACCACGACCACGGAGCGGATCCTCTATTACACTGGCAAGAGCCACAAGATCGGCGAGGTGCACGAGGGCGCCGCGACGATGGACTGGATGGAGCAGGAGCAGGAGCGCGGCATCACTATCACGTCGGCCGCGACCACCGCGTTCTGGAACGGCAAGCGCCTGAACATCATCGATACGCCCGGCCACGTCGACTTCACCATCGAGGTGGAGCGTTCGCTGCGCGTGCTCGACGGCGCGGTATGCGTGCTCGACTCCAACCAGGGTGTGGAGCCGCAGACCGAGACCGTATGGCGCCAGGGCGACAAATACAAAGTCCCGCGCATCGTCTTCGCCAACAAGATGGACAAGATCGGCGCCGACTTCTTCAAATGTCTCGATGACATCAAGACCCGTCTCGGCGCCAAGCCGGTGGCCATCCAGCTCCCGATCGGCGCCGAAAGCAATTTTAAGGGCCTGATCGATCTGGTGCGCATGAAGGCGCGCATCTGGGACGACGAATCGCTCGGCGCCAAGTTTGAGGACACCGACATTCCGGAAGACCTGCTCGCGCAGGCCAAGGAATATCGCGAGATAATGATCGAGGCGGCGGTCGATCTCGACGACGACGCCATGGCCGCCTATCTCGATGGCAAAGAGCCCGACGAGGACACGCTGCGCAAGCTGATCCGCAAGGCGGTGATCGGCGGCGTGTTCTTCCCAGTGCTGTGCGGCTCGGCCTTCAAGAACAAGGGCGTGCAGTCGCTGCTCGACGCGGTGGTCGACTATCTGCCGTCGCCGCTCGACGTGCCGCCGATCCACGGCATCAATCCCGACAACGACGAAGACGTTGTGCGTGAGCCCAAGGACGACGCCCCCCTTGCGCTGCTTGCCTTCAAGATCATGGACGACCCCTTCGTCGGCACCATCACGTTCTGCCGCATCTATTCGGGCATCCTCGCCAGCGGCACCGGCGTGATCAACTCGACCAAGGAGCGCAAGGAGCGCATCGGCCGCATGCTGCTGATGCACGCCAACAACCGCGAAGACGTGAAAGAGTGCTACGCGGGCGACATCGTCGCACTGGCCGGGCTGAAGGAAGTGCGCACCGGCGACACGCTGTGCGACGCCAAGGATCAGGTGATCCTGGAAAAGATGGAATTCCCCGATCCGGTCATCGAGATCGCCATCGAGCCGAAGTCGAAGGCCGACCAGGAAAAGCTCGGTGTCGCGCTCGCCAAACTGGCCGCCGAAGACCCGTCCTTCCGCGTCTCCACCGACATCGAGAGCGGTCAGACCATCCTCAAGGGCATGGGCGAACTGCATCTCGATATCAAGGTCGACATCCTCAAGCGCACCTACAAGGTCGACGCCAATATCGGCGCACCGCAGGTGGCCTTCCGCGAGAAGATCACCCAGTCAGCCGAGGTCGATTACACCCACAAGAAGCAGACCGGCGGTACCGGCCAGTTCGCCCGCGTCAAGATCGTCGTCGAGCCGACGGCTCCCGGCACGCCGTTCGAGTTCGAGAACGAGATCGTCGGCGGCTCGGTGCCGAAGGAGTTCATCCCGGGCGTCGAGAAGGGCCTGGAGTCGGTGCTTGGTTCCGGCGTGCTCGCCGGCTTCCCGGTGGTCGATATCAAGGTCTCGCTGGTCGATGGCAAACACCATGAGGTCGACTCCTCGGCGCTCGCCTTCGAAATCGCGGCGCGCGCGGCCATGCGCGAGGCGCTGCAGAAGGGCAAGTCGGTTCTGCTTGAGCCAATCATGAAGGTCGAGGTGGTGACCCCGGAGGATTACACCGGTTCGGTCATCGGCGACCTCAATTCGCGGCGCGGGCAGATCCAGGGCCAGGACATGCGTGGCAACGCCAACGTGATCAACGCGATGGTGCCGCTGATGAACATGTTCGGTTACGTCAACAATCTGCGCTCCATGTCTCAGGGGCGCGCCACATTCACGATGCAGTTCGACCACTATGCGGAATTGCCCGCCAATGTGTCGGCCGAGGTGCAGAAGAAATTCGCGTGATCGCGCGAGCGAAACCTGAAAGGACCTGAACGGAGAGTCCCATGGCCAAAGAGAAATTCAACCGCAACAAGCCCCATTGCAATATCGGGACGATCGGACACGTGGACCACGGCAAGACCACGCTGACCGCGGCGATTACAAAGGTGCTGGCGGAGACGGGCGGTGCGACTTTCACCGCCTATGACCAGATCGACAAGGCGCCGGAAGAGAAGGCGCGCGGCATCACCATCTCGACCGCGCATGTCGAGTACGAGACTGCGAATCGTCACTACGCGCACGTCGACTGCCCCGGCCACGCCGACTATGTGAAGAACATGATCACCGGCGCGGCGCAGATGGACGGCGCCATTCTCGTGGTTTCGGCCGCCGACGGCCCCATGCCGCAGACCCGCGAGCACATCCTGCTCGCCCGTCAGGTTGGCGTGCCGGCGATCGTCGTGTTCCTCAACAAGTGCGACATGGTCGACGACCCGGAGCTGCTCGAGCTGGTGGAGCTCGAGGTTCGTGAGCTTCTGTCGAAGTACAACTTCCCGGGCGACACCATCCCGATCGTCAAGGGCTCGGCGCTGATGGCGCTCGAAGGCAAGGACGACAAGCTCGGCAAGGAAGCGATCCTCGAGCTGATGAAGAGCGTCGACGAGTACATCCCGCAGCCGGAGCGCCCGATCGACCAGCCGTTCCTGATGCCGGTGGAAGACGTGTTTTCGATCTCCGGCCGCGGCACCGTCGTGACCGGCCGCGTCGAGCGCGGCATCGTCAAGGTTGGCGAGGAAGTCGAGATCGTCGGCATCCGCCCGACCACCAAGACCACGGTGACCGGCGTCGAGATGTTCCGCAAGCTGCTCGACCAGGGCCAGGCCGGCGACAACATCGGCGCGCTGCTGCGCGGCACCAAGCGCGAGGACGTCGAGCGCGGCCAGGTGCTGTGCAAGCCGGGCTCGGTGAAGCCGCACACCAAGTTCAAGGCCGAGGCCTACATCCTGACCAAGGAGGAGGGTGGCCGTCACACGCCGTTCTTCACCAACTACCGTCCGCAGTTCTACTTCCGGACCACGGACGTGACGGGTGTGGTGCATCTGCCGGAAGGCACCGAGATGGTGATGCCGGGCGACAACGTGGCGATGGAAGTGCACCTGATCGTGCCGATCGCCATGGAGGAGAAGCTTCGTTTCGCCATCCGCGAGGGCGGCCGCACCGTCGGCGCCGGCGTGGTGGCGAGCATCATCGAGTAAGGCACTGCTGTCGTCCCCCGCGAAAGCGGGGGACCCAGTATTCCGCGACGTCGCGGATGAACTGAGACGCTAGGGTTTACTGGATCGTCCGCTTTGGCGAACGATGACAGTGCAGAGAGACAGACAAATGAACGGCCAGAATATCCGCATTCGGCTCAAGGCGTTCGATCATCGTATCCTCGATGCCTCGACCCGCGAGATCGTGAACACGGCCAAGCGCACCGGCGCGCAGGTCCGTGGCCCGATTCCGCTGCCGACGCGGATCGAGAAGTTCACGGTGAACCGCTCGCCGCACATCGACAAGAAGAGCCGCGAGCAGTTCGAGATGCGCACGCATAAGCGTCTCTTGGACATCGTGGATCCGACGCCACAGACCGTTGACGCCCTGATGAAGCTCGACCTCGCCGCCGGCGTTGACGTCGAGATCAAGCTGTAAGGGTGGTGGGAACAGCCATGCGTACTGGAGTTGTCGCGCAAAAGGTCGGAATGACCCGGGTGTTCACCGAAGCCGGTGAGCACGTGCCGGTGACGGTGCTGCGCTTGGCGCAGTGCCAGGTGGTCGCCCATCGCACCAAGGACCACAACGGTTATGTCGCGCTGCAGCTCGGCGCCGGCGAGCGCCGCACCAACAACATGAACAAGGCCGACCGCGGTTATTTCGGTAAGGCCAATGTCGAGCCCAAGCGCACGCTGGCAGAATTCCGCGTCAGCGAAGAGGGGCTGATCCCGGTCGGCGCCGAAATCACTGCCGACCATTTTGTGGTCGGCCAGTTCGTCGACGTCTGCGGCACCTCGGTCGGCAAGGGCTTTGCCGGCGGCATGAAGCGCTGGAATTTCGGCGGCCTGCGCGCTACCCACGGCGTGTCGATCTCGCACCGCTCGATCGGTTCGACCGGCGGCCGCCAGGACCCGGGCAAGACCTTCAAGAACAAGAAGATGCCCGGTCATCTCGGCTCGGATCGGGTGACCACGCTCAATCTGAAGGTGGTGTCCACCGACGTCGAGCGCGGCCTCATCCTGGTCGAGGGCGCGGTGCCCGGGGCCAAGGGCGGTTGGATAACCGTGCGCGACGCGGTCAAGAAGGCGCTGCCGAAAGACGCGCCGAAGCCCGGCAAGTTCCGCGTCAGCGGTGCGGCGGAAGAGAAGCCCGCCGAGGCGCCGGCCACGGAAGCCCCCGCAGAGCAAGAGGGCGCCTGAGATGGAAATGAAAATCACCACCCTTGAAGGCGCGGAAGCGGGTTCGGTGCAGTTGCCGGACGCGATCTTCGGCCTCGAGCCGCGCGGCGACATCGTGCAGCGCTGCGTCAACTGGCAGCTCGCCAAGCGTCAGCGCGGCACCCACAAGACCAAGGAACGGGGCGAGATCAACCGTACCGGCAAGAAGGTCTATGCGCAGAAGGGTACCGGCCAGGCCCGCCACGGTCCCGCCAGCGTGTCGCAGTTTCGCGGCGGCGGCCGCGTCTTCGGTCCGGTCGTGCGCAGTCATGGCCACGATCTGCCCAAGAAGGTGCGCGCGCTCGCGCTCAAGCATGCGCTCTCGGCCAAGGCCAAGGACGGCGGTATCGTCGTGCTCGACAAGGCCACGGCAAAAGAGGCCAAGACCAAGGCGCTGCTGCAGCAGTTTGGCAAGCTCGGGCTCGTCAACGCGCTGATCATCGACGGCGCCGAGATCGAGGCTAATTTCCGCACCGCCGCGCGCAACATCCCCAATATCGACGTGCTGCCGGTGCAGGGCATCAACGTCTACGACATCATGCGGCGCAAGACCCTGGTGCTGACCAAGGCCGCGCTCGATGCGCTGGAGGCGCGCTTCAAATGAGCACCAGCGATCCCCGTCATTACGACGTCATCCTCGCCCCGGTGATCACGGAAAAGGCGACCATGGCGTCCGAGCACAACAAGGTCATCTTCAAGGTGGCCAAGAACGCGACCAAGCCGCAGATCAAGGAAGCGATCGAGAAGCTGTTCGACGTCAAGGTGAAGCGCGTCAACACGCTGACCCGCCCGGGCAAGCTGAAGGTGTTCAAGAACCGCCTCGGCCGCCAGTCCGACGTCAAGCGCGCGATCGTGACGCTGGAAGAGGGTCACCGCATCGACGTGACCACGGGATTGTAAGGACGCGTTGTCATGGCATTGAAAACCTACAATCCGACCACGCCGAGCCAGCGCCACCTGGTCATCGTCGACCGTGCGCTGCTGCACAAGGGCGCGCCGGTCAAGGCGCTGACCGAGGGCAAGAGCTCGAGCGGCGGCCGCAACAACAACGGTCGCACCACCGTGCGGTTCCGCGGCGGCGGTCACAAGCAGGCCTATCGCGTCGTCGACTTCAAGCGCCGCAAGTTCGATATGCCGGCGACGGTCGAGCGGCTGGAATACGATCCGAACCGCACCGCCTTCATCGCGCTGATCAAGTACGAGGACGGCGAGCTCGCCTATATCCTGGCGCCGCAGCGGCTGAGCCCCGGCGATTCCGTGGTGGCCGGCGAGCATGTCGACGTGAAGCCCGGCAATGCCATGCCGCTTGCCAGCATTCCGGTCGGCACCATCGTGCACAACATCGAACTCAAGATCGGCAAGGGCGGGCAGATCGCGCGCTCGGCGGGTTCCTACGCGCAGATCGTCGGTCGTGACGGCGACTACGTCATCATGCGTCTGAGCTCGGCGGAGCAGCGCCTGGTGCACGGCCGCTGCATGGCGACGGTCGGGGCGGTCTCGAACCCCGACAACATGAACACCACCATCGGCAAGGCCGGCCGCAAGCGCTGGATGGGATGGCGGCCGCATAACCGTGGCATCACCATGAACCCGGTCGACCACCCGCACGGCGGCCGCACCAACGGTGGCGGCAACTGGGTGACGCCTTGGGGCTTCCCGACCAAGGGCAAGAAGACCCGCAAGAACAAGCGTACCACCCGCTTCATCGTCGCAAGCCGCCACGTGCGCAAGAAGAAGCAAGGCTAAGGAACAGCATCATGGCGCGTTCATTGTGGAAGGGTCCGTTCGTCGACGGTTATCTGCTGCGCAAGGCCGAGGCCGCGCGCGCATCCGGTCGTCACGACGTGATCAAGATTTGGAGCCGGCGCTCGACCATTCTGCCGCAGTTCGTCGGCCTGAATTTCGGCGTCTACAACGGACAGAAGCACATCCCGGTGATGGTGACCGAAGAGATGGTCGGTCACAAGTTCGGTGAATTCGCGCCGACTCGGCTGTTTCACGGCCACAGTTCGGACCGCAAGGCCAAGCGCGCGTAAGCGCAACGCTGTTAGGATTTGAGAGAAGACGTCATGGGCAAGAGGGCACGCGGACGAGACCTCGCCGATTCCGAGGCGAAGGCGGTGAGCCGGATGCTGCGGGTTTCCCCGCAGAAGCTAAATCTGGTCGCGCAGTTGATCCGCGGCAAGAAGGTCGCGAGTGCGCTCGCCGACCTGCAGTTTTCGCGCAAGCGCATCGCCAAGGACGTGCGCAAGTGCCTGGAATCGGCGATCGCCAATGCCGAGAACAATCATGACCTCGACGTCGACGAACTGGTCGTCGCCGAGGCCCATGTCGGCAAGGCGCTGGTGATCAAGCGTTTCACCCCCCGCGGCCGCGGCCGGGTGGGTAAGATTATGAAACCGTTCTCGAACCTGACCATCGTGGTGCGTCAGGTCGAGGCGCAGGCGTAAAGCCTGAGGAGAGACGGATGGGTCAGAAAGTCAATCCGGTTGGGCTTCGGGTCGGTATCAACCGCACCTGGGACTCGCGCTGGTATGCCGGCAAGACCGAGTACGGCACGCTGCTGCACGAGGACATCAAGATCCGCGAAGAGCTGATGAAGCAGCTCAAGCAGGCGGCGGTGTCGCACATCGTCATCGAGCGCCCGCACAAGAAGTGCCGCGTCACCATCCACTCGGCGCGGCCGGGCGTGGTCATCGGCAAGAAGGGCGCCGACATCGAGAAGCTGCGCCGCTCGGTCGCCAAGCTGACCGACAGCGACGTGGTCATCAACATCGTCGAAATCCGCAAGCCCGAGCTCGACGCGCAACTCGTTGCCGAATCGATCTCCCAGCAGCTCGAGCGTCGCGTTGCCTTCCGCCGCGCCATGAAGCGGGCGGTGCAGTCGGCCATGCGGCTTGGCGCCGAAGGCATCCGCATCAACTGCTCCGGTCGCCTCGGTGGCGCCGAGATCGCCCGCATGGAGTGGTATCGCGAGGGCCGCGTGCCGCTGCACACGTTGCGCGCCGACGTCGACTACGGCGTTGCCACCGCCTTCACCACCTACGGCACCTGCGGCGTCAAAGTGTGGATCTTCAAGGGCGAGATCCTTGATCACGATCCGATGGCGCAGGACAAGAAAATGGCCGAAGGCGATATCGGTCGCCCGCGCCGCGATTCCGCGGCCTGAGACCAGGAAGCATCAAGAGTTTAAGTCATGCTGCAACCGTCCCGTACAAAGTTCCGTAAGGCGCACAAAGGCCGCATCCACGGCGTCGCCTCCAGCGGCACGAGGCTCGCCTTCGGCCAATATGGCCTCAAGGCGCTGGAGCCCGAGCGCATCACCGCGCGCCAGATCGAGGCCGCGCGCCGCGCGCTCACCCGCTTCATGAAGCGCGCCGGCCGCGTCTGGATCCGCGTCTTCCCGGACGTCCCGGTCTCGAAGAAGCCGATCGAAGTGCGCATGGGCAAGGGCAAGGGCTCGCCCGAACTGTGGGTGGTCCGCGTCAAGCCGGGCCGCATCCTGTTCGAGGTGGACGGCATTCCGGGCCCGATCGCGCGCGAGGCGCTGACGCTCGCCGCCGCCAAGCTGCCGGTCAAGACCCGCTTCATCGAACGTATCGCCGAGTGATGATCATGAAATCCGCCGACGCAAGATCGATGACGCTCGACCAGATCGACGACGAAGTGCTCAAGCTGAAGAAGGAGCAGTTCAACCTGCGCTTCCAGCGGGCCACCGGTCAGCTCGAAAACACCTCGCGGGTGCGGGTCATCCGCCGCGACATCGCGCGCTTGAAGACCATCGCGGCGCAGAAGCGCGTCACGTCGAAATCGAAGGAATAAGAAGATGCCGAAGCGTACGCTGCATGGCGTCGTCGTCAGCGACAAGCAGGACAAGACGGTGGTGGTTCGCGTTGACCGGCGTTTCACCCATCCTGTGCTGAAGAAGACCGTGCGCCGGTCGAAGAAGTACCACGCCCACGATGGCGCCAACGAGTTCGGGGTCGGCGACGCGGTGTGGATCGAAGAGCGCCGTCCGCTTTCCAAGCTCAAGTGCTGGGAAGTGATCCGCGGCGAGAAGCGACAGAAAGTTCAATGAACGTGACGTTCGTGAAGAATTCGAGCCACAAGACAGTGAGAGCCGCATCATGATTCAGATGCAGACCAACCTCGACGTCGCCGATAATTCCGGCGCGCGCCGCGTCATGTGCATCAAGGTGCTGGGCGGTTCGAAGCGGAAATACGCCACCATCGGCGACGTCATCGTCGTCTCGGTGAAGGAGGCGATCCCGCGCGGCCGCGTCAAGAAGGGCGACGTGATGAAGGCCGTCGTGGTGCGCATCTCCAAGGACATCAAGCGCGCCGACGGTTCGGTCATCCGCTTCGACCGCAACGCCGCGGTGCTGATCAACGCCCAGGCCGAGCCGGTCGGCACCCGTATCTTCGGGCCGGTGCCGCGCGAGCTGCGCGCCAAGAATCACATGAAGATCATTTCGCTTGCCCCGGAGGTGCTGTGATGGCCGCCAAGATCCGCAAGGGCGATAAGGTCATTGTGTTGACGGGCCGCGACAAGGGCCGCACCGGCGAGGTGATCGAGGTGCGCCCGGCCCAAAGCCGCGCCCTGGTGCGCGGCGTCCAGATGGTCAAGCGCCACCAGCGCCAGACCGCGCAGCAGGAAGGCGGCATCATCTCGAAAGAGGCGCCGATCCACCTGTCCAATCTCGCGCTCGCCGATCCCAAGGACGGCAAGCCGACCCGGGTCGGCTTCAAGTTCGTCGGCGTGGGTGAAGCGCGGCGCAAGGTGCGCGTTGCCAAGCGTTCCGGAGTTGAGATCGATGGCTGATACGCAAACGAGCGGCGAAGACAAGAAAAAGGGCGGCGCGCCGAAAGGGGCTCCCAAGGGAGCTTCGAAGGAAGCGGCGGCGCCCAAGGCGCCGAGCGCGCCTTACGTGGCGCGGCTGAGGACGCACTACGAGCAGGTGGTGCGCGCTTCGCTCACCAAGCAGTTCGAATACAAGAACCCGATGCAGGTGCCCGGCATCACCAAGGTGGTGCTTAACATGGGCATTGGTGAAGGCGTCGCCGACCGCAAGAAGGTCGAGAATGCCGCCAACGACCTGACCCTGATCGCCGGCCAGAAGGCGGTGATCACCAAGGCGCGCAAGTCGATCGCCAACTACAAGCTGCGCGACGGCCAGGCCATCGGCTGCATGGTCACGCTGCGCAAGGCGCGCATGTACGACTTCATCGACCGGCTGGTCACGATCGCGCTGCCGCGCATTCGCGACTTCCGGGGCCTGAACCCGAAGAGCTTCGACGGCCGCGGCAATTACAGCCTCGGCATCCGCGAACACATCGTGTTCCCGGAGATTGATTTCGACAAGGTCACCGATAGTTGGGGCCTTGATGTGACCGTGTGCACCAGCGCGCCGACCGATGACGAGGCGCGGGCCTTGCTTGCGGCATTCAACTTTCCGTTCCGGCAGTGAGGCGCGAGAGCGCCGCATACGCGGAACCGTAAGGAGCGATAAGAATGGCGAAGAAGAGTTCGATCGAAAAGAACAACCGGCGACGCAAGATGGCGAAGAGATTCGCCGGCCGGCGCGCGCGGCTGAAGGCGATCGCGCACGACAAGGACTTGCCGATGGAGGAGCGGTTCGCCGCCACCCTGAAGCTTGCCGAAGTGCCGCGCAATTCCTCGACGACGCGTATCCGCAACCGCTGCGAGCTCACCGGGCGCCCGCGCGCCTATTATCGCAAGCATCGTCTCAGCCGGATCGCGTTGCGCGAACTCGGCTCCAAGGGGCTCATTCCTGGCCTCGTGAAGTCGAGCTGGTGAGGAGGGTGGCATGGCAGTGAACGATCCGATCGGCGATATGATCACCCGCATCCGCAACGCGCAGATGCGCAGCAAGCCCAAGGTTTCGATGCCGGGCTCCAAGCAGCGCGAGCGCGTGGCCGAGGTGCTCAAAAGCGAGGGCTATATCCGCGGCTACGCCAGCGTCGCCCATACCAATGGCCGCAGCGAGCTGGAGATCGAGCTGAAATATTTCGACGGCGAACCGGTGATCCGCGAAATCTCCCGCGTCTCCAAGCCGGGCCGGCGCGTCTATGCCTCGGTCAAGGCGTTGCCGCGCATCAACAACGGCCTGGGTGTGGCCATCGTCTCCACGCCCAAGGGCGTGATGGCCGACCACCAAGCCCGCGACGCCAATGTCGGCGGCGAAATTCTCTGCACGGTGTTCTGATGTCTCGTATCGGCAAAAGGGCGGTCAGCGTCCCCTCCGGCGTCACCGCCAATGTGGAAGGCCAGACCGTCAAGGTGAAGGGTCCCAAAGGCGCGCTTCAGCTCGCGCTGGTCGATGACGTGATCGTCAAGATGCAGGACGGTGGGATCAAGGTCGACCCGCGCGATGAGACCAAGCGCTCGCGCCAGATGTGGGGCACGGCGCGCACGCTCGTCGCCAACCTGGTCACCGGCGTGAGCAAGGGATTCGAGGAGAAGCTGGAGATCACCGGCGTCGGCTACCGCGCCGCCGTGCAGGGCAAGCAGCTCAACCTGCAGCTCGGCTTCTCGCACGACGTGAACTATCCGATCCCGCAGGGGATCACCATCGCGACGCCGAAGCCGACCGAGATCGTCGTCACCGGCATCGACAAGCAACAGGTCGGTCAGGTCGCTGCGGAGATCCGTGGCTACCGCCCGCCCGAGCCTTACAAGGGCAAGGGCGTGAAGTATGCCGGCGAGTACATCTTCCGCAAGGAAGGCAAGAAGAAGTAAGGGAACGGTCATGTCGAGACTGAGTGACAGGACGGCGCGGCGCAGGGCGTCGGTGCGGCGCAAGATCAGGCGTGCCGCCCGTGGGCGCACGCGGCTGTCGGTGTTCCGCTCTTCCAAGCACATCTACGTCCAGCTCATCGACGACGACAAAGGCGTGACGCTGGCCGCGGCCTCCACGATGGAAAAGACCATGCGTGACGCCGGCGGCAAGGGCGCCGACATCGACGCCGCCAAGGCGGTCGGCAAGCTGATCGCCGAGCGCGCCCGGGAGAAGGGCGTCAAGGACGTGGTCTTCGACCGCGGCGGCTATCTCTACCATGGACGCATCAAGGCGCTGGCCGATGCCGCGCGTGAAGGCGGCCTCAACTTTTAACGGAAAACGGTATTCAAATGGCACATGAACCTCGACGAGATCGTGAGCGCGGCGGCCGCGACGACCGCGACAGCGAGTTCATCGACAAGCTGGTGCACATCAACCGCGTGGCCAAGGTGGTCAAGGGTGGCCGCCGCTTCGGCTTTGCCGCGCTGGTGGTGGTCGGCGACCAGAAGGGCCGCGTCGGCTTCGGTCACGGCAAGGCGCGCGAGGTGCCGGAGGCGATCCGCAAGGCGACCGATGCCGCCAAGCGCGGGCTGACCCGGGTGCCGCTGCGCGAGGGCCGCACGCTCCATCACGACGTCGCCGGCCGTCACGGCGCCGGCAAGGTTTTCCTGCGCGCGGCGCCTCCCGGCACCGGCATCATCGCCGGCGGCCCGATGCGCGCGGTGTTCGAGACGCTCGGCATGCAGGACGTGGTGGCCAAATCGCTCGGCTCGTCCAACCCCTACAACATGGTGCGTGCCACCTTCGACGCGCTCAAGCATCAGCATTCGCCGCGCTCGGTTGCCGCGCGCCGCAACATCAAAGTCTCCACCCTGCAGGCGCGTCGCCGCGAAGGCAGCGATGCCGAGCAGGCGTCGGACTAATAAAGGGCTCGTTCCATGGCTGAGGCAGGAAAGACCATCAAGGTCGAGCAGGTGGGCAGCCCGTTGCGGCGCCATAACGATCAGCGCGCGACGCTGATCGGGCTCGGCCTCAACAAGATTGGCCGGGTGACCGAATTGCCGGACACGCCGGCGACCCGCGGCATGATCCGCAAGGTGCAGCACATGGTGCGCGTGGTCGGCGAGGCGAAATGACCGTCATGGCCGGTATGAACCGGCCGTCGCGAGAGTTAGGCACGAGGACGTAAGATGAGACTCAACCAGATCGCCGACAATACGGGCGCGCGCAAGAAGCGCATGCGCATCGGCCGCGGCATCGGTTCCGGCATGGGCAAGACCGGCGGCCGCGGCGGCAAGGGCCAGACCGCGCGCACCGGCGTTGCGATCAAGGGCTTCGAGGGCGGCCAGATGCCGCTGCATCGGCGCCTGCCAAAGCGCGGCTTTCGCAACACCCCCTTTGCGGTCAAGCTCAATGAGATCAATCTCGGCACGGTGCAGGCGGCGATCGACGCCGGCAAGCTCGATGCCGGCACGCCGGTCGACGTCGACGCCATGGTCAAGGCCGGGCTGATGCGGCGCGCCAAGGGCGGCGTGAAGCTGCTCGGTGGCGGCGAGTTCAAGAGCAAGGTCGAATTCTCGGTGTACCGTGCCTCCAAATCGGCGGTGGAAGCGGTGGAAAAGGCGGGCGGTTCGATCAAAATCCTGGCGCAGCCCAAGGAAGAGCCGGACGAACCGCGCGGCAAGAACAAGCGCGCGGCGCTGGCCGCGGCCAAGGGGGACGGCAAGGGCGAAGGCAAGGCTAAGGGCGGCAAGGGCTGACTGTGGCGGGGTTGCGGCGAATTGGTTGATCGTGCGAGCCCCGCGCCGGGGAATGACCCGGTGGCCGCTTAAAGAGCGGGACCGGGGTGCCTATCTAGGAGCCGGCGGCGACGTTACGCTCCGGTGAGCGGGCGCGAGGGCAGGGCGGGCAGGAGCGATTGATGGTTTCCGCAGCGGAACAACTGGCGGCCAATCTCAACTTCTCGGCGCTCGCCAAGGCCGAAGAACTCAAAAAACGCATCTGGTTCACGGTCGGCGCGCTGCTGGTCTACCGGCTCGGCACCTATATCCCGTTGCCCGGCATTGATCCCGCCGCCTGGGAGCAGATTTTCAACAGCCAGGCCGGCGGCATTCTCGGCATGTTCAATATGTTCTCCGGTGGCGGCATCCACCGGATGGCGATCTTCGCCTTGAACATCATGCCGTACATCTCGGCCTCCATCATCATCCAGCTGATGACCACGGTCTCGCCCACGCTCGAAGCCCTCAAGAAGGAGGGCGAGCAAGGCCAGAAGACCATGAACCAATACACGCGCTACCTCACGGTGGTGCTGGCCGCGTTCCAGTCCTACGGCATCGCTATCGGGCTGGAAGGCACCGGCCGCGTGGTCAGCAGTCCCGGCATCTTCTTTCTGCTGTCGACCACGATCACGCTAACCGGCGGCACCATGTTCCTGATGTGGCTGGGCGAGCAGATCACCTCGCGCGGCATCGGCAACGGCATCTCGCTCATCATCCTGTCGGGCATCGTGGCGCAATTGCCATCGGCCATTGCCGGCACCCTGGAACTCGGGCGGCAGGGCGCGCTGTCCACCGGTCTGATCCTCGCGGTCATGGTGATGGCGGTGGCCGTCATCGCCTTCATCGTGTTCATGGAGCGCGCCCAACGCCGGCTGCTGATCCAGTATCCCAAACGCCAGGTCGGCAATCGCATGTTCGAGGGCCAGTCCTCGCACCTGCCGCTCAAGCTCAATACCTCGGGCGTGATTCCGCCGATCTTCGCCTCCTCGCTGCTGCTGCTGCCGACCACGGTCGCCAACTTTAACGCCGGCGGGGGCCCGGGCTGGCTCACGACGGTGACCACGCTGCTGGGCCATGGCCAGCCTCTGTTCCTGACGCTCTATATCGGGCTGATCGTGTTCTTCGCCTTCTTTTACACGGCGATCGTGTTCAACCCGACCGAGACCGCCGACAATCTAAAAAAGCACGGCGGCTTCATTCCCGGCATCAGGCCCGGCGAGCGCACGGCGGAATACATCGACTACGTCTTGTCGCGCATCACGGTGGTGGGTGCGCTCTACCTTGCGATCGTGTGCCTCATTCCGGAAATCCTCATCTCCTATGCGGCGGTGCCGTTCTATTTCGGCGGTACCTCGTTGCTGATCGTGGTCAGCGTTACGATGGATACGGTCGCGCAGATCCAGGGCTATCTGCTGGCGCACCAATACGAAGGCTTGATCAAGCGGTCGAAGCTGCGGGGGCGGAATAGATGAGATTGGTCCTGCTCGGCCCGCCGGGGGCGGGGAAGGGCACGCAAGCGCAGCGCCTGGTTTCCAAGTACGGCATCGTTCAGCTGTCGACCGGCGAAATCCTGCGCGCCGCGGTGGAAGCGGGAACCCCGATCGGGCAGCGCGCCAAGGCCAGCATTGAACGCGGCGAACTGGTGCCGGACGAGGTGGTGGTGGCGATCATCGCCGAGCGCATCGACCAGCCCGACGCCCATGTCGGTTTCGTGCTCGACGGCTTCCCGCGCACGGTTCCGCAGGCCAAGGCGCTCGACCGCCTGCTGGCGGAGCGCGGGCTCAAACTCGACGCGGTGATCCAGCTCAAGGTCGACGAGAACGCGCTGCTCAGCCGCATCGAACAGCGGGCGGCCGAGACGATCGCCCGCGGTGAGCAGGTGCGGGCCGACGACAAGGCCGAGGTGCTGCGGGACCGGCTTGCGGCCTACCGGGCGCGGACAGCGCCGGTAATCGACTATTATGCCGCCAGGGAGGCCCTCAAGCGCGTGGATGGCATGGCGCCGGTCGACGAGGTGACCGCGGCCCTGGACGGTGCCCTGAAGGCGCTCAATGGCAACAGGAGTGGCCCCAAAGCCAAGGCGCCGGCTGCGAAGCCCACCCGCAAATCGGCCAAAAAGCGGGTTGTGGCCAGGAAGGCGGCGCCAAAGCCAGCGGCGAAGAAGCGAACCGTTAAAAAAAAGGTCAAAAAGGCACGAACGAAGGGGGAAGTGGCCGGACGGGGGGCTGGGACCAGCCCCAAGCGCCGTTCGGCTGGCCGGAAGGGCGTGCGGACTGCGGCGGCCGGCAGACGGGCGGGACAACGCAAATCCCGCGCCAGTCGGAGGTTGACGAAGAGGTGATGAATCCCCTAATAAGCAGCGCATTCAGAAGTCTGACGCGATGCCGGGCCCCAATGCGGCGGGGACGGGCGTCGTGTTACGCTTTGCGCTATACCCCTGTGGGAACAAAAGAATTCGGTGCGTCCGGCGGCGCCCGGCAATAGCAGGAGAGCATTCCGTGGCTCGTATCGCGGGCGTCAATCTTCCGACTAACAAGCGCGTCGTGATCGCGCTGCAATACATCCATGGCATCGGGCCGAAAATCGCCACCGATATCGTGGGCAAGGTTAACCTGCCGGCGGAGCGGCGTGTGGCGCAGCTCACCGATGCCGAGGTGCTGCAGATCCGCGAGCTCATCGACCGCGACTACATGGTCGAGGGCGATCTGCGCCGCGAGACGGCGATGAATATCAAACGGCTGATGGATCTCGGCTGCTATCGGGGCCTGCGCCACCGCAAGGGCCTGCCGGTTCGCGGCCAGCGTACGCATACCAATGCGCGCACACGTAAAGGCCCGGCCAAGGCGATCGCCGGCAAGAAGAAAGCAACCTGATAACGAGGCAATGGGCGCGAGCGCGGCTTGAGTGAGCGCGCGGCCCCTGACGAGGAATTGAGGAATGGGCAAGGAAGCCACCCGCGTCCGTCGGCGCGAACGTAAGAACATCGCGTCGGGCGTCGCGCACGTGAACGCGTCGTTCAACAACACCATGATCACCATCACCGACGCCCAGGGTAATGCGATTGCCTGGTCGTCGGCCGGGACCATGGGCTTCAAGGGCTCGCGCAAGTCGACGCCTTACGCCGCTCAGGTGGCCGCCGAAGACGCCGCCAAGAAGGCGCAGGAGCACGGCATGCGCACGCTCGAAGTCGAGGTGTCGGGACCGGGCTCGGGCCGTGAATCGGCGCTGCGCTCGCTGCAGGCGGCCGGCTTCACCATCACCTCTATCCGTGACGTGACCGCGATTCCGCACAACGGCTGTCGGCCGCGTAAGCGTCGTCGCGTGTAAGGCGTTTTATCGGGCGGACCCGCGAAAAGCGCGCGTGATCCGCTTCCGCCGAGCTTGTCCCCATGCGGCGGGTGGGGGTCGCGAGGGCTTTGAACCTTCGCCGCTCAAAAGGTGAAAACGTGATCCAAAAGAATTGGCAGGAATTGATCAGGCCGAACAAGCTCCAGGTCACTGCGGGCAGCGATGCGTCGCGCTTTGCGACCGTTATCGCCGAGCCGCTCGAACGGGGCTTCGGGCTGACGCTGGGCAATGCGCTGCGGCGCATTCTGCTTTCATCGCTGCAGGGCGCTGCCGTGCAGTCGGTGCACATCGACGGCGTGCTGCACGAGTTCTCCTCGATCGCCGGTGTGCGCGAGGACGTGACCGACATCGTGCTCAACATCAAGGACATCGCCATCAAGATGCAGGGCGAAGGCCCCAAGCGCATGGTGGTGAAGAAGCAGGGGCCCGGTGCCGTGACGGCCGGCGACATCCAGACCGTCGGCGACGTCGTGGTGCTCAATCCGGACCTCGTGCTCTGCACCCTCGACGAGGGCGCCGAGATCCGCATGGAGTTCACCGTCAATACCGGCAAGGGCTATGTCCCGGCCGAGCGCAACCGCCCGGAGGATGCGCCGATCGGCCTCATCCCGGTCGACAGCTTGTATTCGCCGGTGCGCAAGGTCTCCTACAAGGTCGAGAACACCCGCGAGGGTCAGATCCTCGACTACGACAAGCTCACCATGACCATCGAGACCAACGGTGCGCTGACGCCGGATGATGCGCTCGCCTATGCCGCGCGCATCCTGCAAGACCAGCTCAACGTGTTCGTCAATTTCGAGGAGCCGCGCAAGGAGGCCGCCGCCGAGGCGATCCCGGATCTGGCGTTCAATCCGGCCTTCCTCAAGAAGGTGGACGAGCTCGAGCTCTCGGTGCGCTCGGCCAACTGCCTGAAGAACGACAACATCGTCTATATCGGCGATCTGGTTCAGAAGACCGAGGCCGAGATGCTGCGCACGCCGAACTTCGGCCGCAAGTCGCTCAACGAGATCAAGGAAGTGCTGGCGCAGATGGGCCTGCATCTCGGCATGGAAGTGCCGGGCTGGCCGCCGGAGAACATCGAAGAGCTCGCCAAGCGCTTCGAGGATCATTACTGAGCTTGAATTAATTTCGATCGCGGCCAGCATCATCGGCCGCGGTTTTCTGGGCGAACGCAGGAAGCCCCCCTGAGCACAGCGTCCGACGAACCGTCGTGACATGAGAGAAGAGAAGGATTAATTCGATGCGTCACGGCAAGGTTCACCGCAAGCTGGGCAAGAAGCCTGCGCATCGCAAGGCGATGTTCGCCAACATGTGCGCCGCCTTGATCAAGCATGAGCAGATTGTCACCACGCTGCCGAAGGCCAAGGAGCTGCGCCCGGTGGTGGAGAAGCTGGTGACGCTGGCCAAGAAGGGCGGCTTGCATGCCCGCCGCCAGGCGATTTCCGAGATGCGCGACGTGACCCAGGTCAAGAAGCTGTTCGAGGTGATCGCGCCCCGCTACCAGGAGCGTCATGGCGGCTACACCCGCATCATGAAGGCCGGTTTCCGCTACGGCGATTCCGCACCCGTCGCGGTGATCGAGTTCGTCGATCGCGACGTCGAGGCCAAGGGCAAGGATTCCGGGCCGGTGCAGGAGCGGGCGGTGGAAGAAGCCGCCGCGTAACCGACGCAGCTCAATTCCAGAATTTGCAAAAGGGCAGCGCCAGGCGCTGCCCTTTTTTGTTGTGGGCGCGCATAAGCGCCAAGGACCGCCGCTAATTCTTGTGGGGTCATAGTTGCCTCTGTGGCCGCCATTTCGCCTCTGAGCTAGCATGCCGCACCGTCTGCACGTGACCGAACGAAGCCAGGCAGGCGATAGGGGAACGCTCATGATTCGCAATGGACTACTGGGATTGGCGCTCACCGCGGCGCTGATCGGCACCGCGCATGCGCAGTCTGCTCTGATCAAGCGTGGCGATTATCTGGTCAACACGATCATGACCTGCGGCAATTGCCATTCGCCGAAGGGCCCGCAAGGCGACATTCCCGGCAAGCACTTTACCGGCGGCCTGTCCTGGGACGAGCCGCCGTTCAAGGTGACGGCGCCCAACATCACCCAGGACAAGGAGACCGGCATCGGCTCTTGGAGCGACGCCGACATCAAGAAGCTGCTGCGCACCGGGCTGCGGCCGGACGGCACGCCGATCGCGTCGATCATGCCGACCGGCTTTTACGGCATCATCACCGACCGCGACATGAATGCGATCGTTGCCTATTTGCGCACGCTCAAGCCGATCAAGAACAAGGTGCCGGCCCCGATCTACCGCTTCCCGGCGCCGCCGCAGATCTTCCCGGGTGCCGAGAAGCCCTATAGCGAGGCGATGCTGAAGGACCACGTGAAGAACGGCTTCTATCTCGCCACCATCGGCCACTGCATGGAATGCCACACGCCGATGGTGAAGGGGCGCCACCCGTGGGACAAGATCGGCACCGGTGGCTTCAAATTTCCCGGGCCCTGGGGCGTGTCGGTGTCGCGCAATATCACCGAGAGCAAGGACAAGGGACTCGGCGCCTGGACCGACGCCGAGATCAAGCGCGCCATCACCACCGGCGTCGCCAAGGACGGCAGCCACCTCAAGCCGCCGATGGGCTTCGGTTACTACGCCCATATGACCGACGGCGACCTCAACGACATCATCGCCTGGCTGCGCACCGTTCCGGCGAAAGAGTAGGGCGGCCGCCTCGTGCGACGACCTTGCCGATAGAGCGGCCGCTTTCGATCTGGGCGTGCGCCTGACGCAGATTGGCTGCGTTGATCGACGACAGCGCCTGGCCGAGTATAGTGGCGATCAGGCCATCGTCGATCATGGCCGAGACCTCGTTGAGCAGATGGTGCTGGGCGATCATGTCCGGCGTCTCGAAGATCGCGCGCACGAACATCGCCTCCCAATGCAACGTGATCGCTTTGCGTTTGAGCGGGGTGGCGTCCAGGGTCGGCGGGTCGTCAATCAGGCCGAACTTGCCTTGGGGCGCGATGATCTCGGGCATTGCCGGAAAGTGCTGCGCGGTGCCGCCGAGGCTCACCTCCGCGCCCACCGCCTCGACCACGCCGGCCGCGTCATGGCCGAGGATCTTGGGCGGCGCGCCTGCCGCGGGCGGGCGCATGCGCACCTTGGTGTCGACCGGGTCGACCGACACCGCCTTGACCGCCACGCGCAGATCGCGCGGGCCGGGCCGCGGCACCTCGATCTCGAGATCGACCGGCGCGGCAGGATCGGTGAGGGGAAGGGATCGGCTGCAGCCGAGGGCTTTCATAGGCACTCTCCGGTAATCGGGGGCCCGCTTGTGGTTAGCGCCGTCCGGGTTGCAGGTAGGGGCCTCGCGTCCCGGGAGCGGCCCGTTGCCGCCTTCATTTGGTCCCTGCGGCGGCCTATACCCTGGTATCTGCGAATCCGAATTCATCGCGCCCGGGACGCCGGGCCCAGATTGCTAGCCTAGCCGGAAGAGAGCCTCATGCCGCTGACCTCACGCCTTGCCGCCGCCCTTGCCACCACGCTCACGCTCGCCGGGCTTCTCGTCCTGCCGGGCGCTGGGCCCGCGCTTGCCCAGGCGCGAGTCGTGCCGAGCCAACAGCAATTGCAGCTCTCCTACGCGCCGGTGGTGAAGCGGGTGGCGCCGGCGGTGGTCAACGTCTATGCCGCCAAGGTCGTGCGCAGCCGCAACCCGCTGTTCGACGATCCGATCTTCCGCCGCTTCTTCGGCGTGCCGGGCGGCGGGCGAAGCCAGGTGCAGCGCTCGCTCGGCTCCGGCGTGATTATCGATCCCCGCGGCCTGATCGTCACCAACGTCCACGTCATCGATGGTGCCGATGACATCAAGGTCGCGCTTTCCAACAAGCGCGAGTTCGAGGCGACCGTCGTGCTCAAGGACAAGCGCAGCGATCTCGCGGTGCTGCGCATCAAGGACGCGAAGGAACGCTTCCCCTATCTGCAATTCGGCAATTCCGATGCGTTGCAGGTGGGCGACGTGGTGATCGCTATCGGTAATCCGTTCGGCGTCGGGCAGACGGTGACCCACGGCATCGTCTCGGCGTTGGCGCGCACCGATGTCGGCACCAGCGACTACCAGTTCTTCATCCAGACCGATGCGGCCATCAATCCCGGCAATTCCGGCGGCGCGCTGGTCGATCTCGAAGGCCGACTGGTCGGCATCAACAGCGCGATCTTCTCGCGCTCGGGTGGTTGGCAGGGCATCGGCTTCGCCATTCCGGCCAATATGGTGAAGGTGGTGGTCGCCTCGGCCGAAGCCGGCAGCCATGCCGTGCGGCGTCCCTGGCTTGGCGCCAAGCTGCAGACGGTCACGTCCGACATCGCCGACAGCCTCGGCCTCAAGCGGCCGATGGGCGCGCTGGTCGCCAATGTTTTCCACGACGGGCCGGCGGCGCAGGCGGGCCTACAGCCGGGCGATCTGATCACGGCGGTGGACGGCCAGCCGGTCGAGGACGTCAGCGCCTTCGACTACCGCTTTGCCACCAAGCCGCTCGGCGGCAGCGCCAAGCTCGACGTCCTGCGCCGCGGCCATGCCACGACCGTGACGGTCGCCTTGCGCACGGCGCCGGAGCGGCCGCGCGACGAGGTCACTATCCGTTCGCGCTCGCCGCTTGGCGGCGCGAGCGTCGCCAACCTGTCGCCGGCCCTGGCGGACGAGATGGGCATCTCCAACGCCGCCGACACCGGTGTCGTCATCGTCGGCATCCAGGACGGTTCCTACGCCGACAGCTTCAATTTCCGGCGCGGCGATATCATTCTTTCGATCAACGGACAGCGCATCGACGACACGCGCGAACTGGCGCGCGTCGCGAACGTGGCCGTCAGCCGCTGGCGCATGGTGGTGCGGCGCGGTGGCCGCGACATCACGGTAGAGTTCAGCGGGTGACGACGATCAGCCCTAGCGGCGTGTCCCGGGCGCGGCGCAGCACGCTGCGGCGTACCGTTTCACGCTGCGCTGCGCCCGGAACACGAGCTTCGTCATGACCCCGCGCGCCAAAGCGAGCGGGCCGACCTTGTTCGCGGCCGCGGGCCTCGACCGCGACGCGCCGCGGCCGCTGGCCGATCGCCTGCGCCCGCAGGCGCTCGACGACGTGGTCGGTCAGGATCATCTGCTCGGCCCCGACGGCGCGCTCACCCGCATGCTGGCGACGCGCTCGCTCGGCAGCCTGGTGTTCTGGGGCCCGCCCGGCACCGGCAAGACCACGGTGGCGCGGCTGCTGGCGCAGGCGACCGACCTGCATTTCGAGCAGATCTCCGCCATCTTTACCGGCGTCGCCGATCTCAAGAAGGCGTTCGAGGAAGCGCGCCGCCGCCGCGAGATGGGGCAGGGCACGCTGTTGTTCGTCGACGAGATCCACCGCTTTAACCGGGCACAACAGGACTCGTTCCTGCCGGTGATGGAGGACGGCACCATCGTGCTGGTCGGCGCCACCACCGAGAATCCGAGCTTCGAGCTCAACGCGCCGCTGCTCTCTCGCGCGCGCGTGCTGGTGTTCAAATCGCTCGATGCCGTGGCGATCGAGAAAGCTGCTGACGCGGGCGGAAAAGATCGAAGGCAAGCCGCTGCCGCTCGACGGTGAAGCGCGCGGCACGCTGGTGGGCATGGCCGACGGCGACGGCCGCGCCGCGCTCACTTTGGCGGAAGAAGTCTGGCGCGCCGCGCGCAAGGACGAGGTTTTCGACAGCGCGCATCTGCAGGACATCGTGCAGCGGCGCGCGCCGATCTACGACAAGGCGCAGGACGGCCACTACAATCTCATCTCCGCCCTGCACAAGTCGGTGCGCGGCTCCGATCCCGACGCCGCGCTCTATTATCTCGCGCGCATGCTGGATGCCGGCGAACCGCCGCTCTACGTCGCGCGCCGGGTGGTGCGCATGGCGATCGAGGACATCGGGCTTGCCGATCCGCAGGCGCTGGTGATCGCCAACGCCGCCAAGGAGGCCTATGATTTTTTGGGCTCGCCGGAAGGCGAGCTGGCGATCGCCCAGGCCGTGCTCTATATAGCCACTGCGCCCAAATCCAACGCCGGCTATGTCGCCTACGGCGCCGCCATGCGCACGGCGAAAGAAGCGGGTTCGCTGCTGCCGCCCAAGCACATCCTGAACGCGCCGACCAACCTGATGAAGGACGAAGGCTACGGCCGCGGCTATGCCTACGACCACGATCAGAAAGAGGCTTTCTCGGGGCAGAACTATTTTCCCGACGCCTTGCCGCGCCAGCAGTTCTACAATCCGCCCGAGCGCGGCTTCGAGCGCGAGATCAGGAAGCGGCTGGATTATTGGGCTAAGCTGCGCAAGGAGCGGGGCGGGGCATGATCGATCTTGACGCTTATTTCCGGCGGGTCGGCTACGACGGGCCGCGCACGCCGACGCTGGAAACGTTGCGCGAGTTGCACCGCCTGCAGCCGCAGGCCATCGCCTTCGAGAACCTCGACCCGCTGCTTGGGCGTCAGGTCAAGCTCGATGCAGGCTCGCTCGATGCCAAGCTCGTCAAGGGAGGGCGTGGCGGATACTGCTTCGAGCAGAACCTGCTGTTCGGGCACGTGCTGCGCGCGCTTGGCTTCAAGGTGCGCGAGGCAACTGCCCGTGTGCGCTGGAGCGTGCCGCCCGGCGTGCAAACGCCGCGCGTGCATGCGCTTCTGATCGTCGAGGCGGAGGGCGAGAGCTACCTCGTCGATGTCGGGTTCGGCGGCAACGTGGCGACGAGCCCGCTTGCTCTCCGGTCGCGCGACGAGCAGACGACGCCGCACGAGCCGTTCCGCCTCGTTGAGGACGCTCATCGCGTCGTGGTCGAGGCGAAGATTGCCGGCGAATGGACCAGCCTCTACGCGACCGATCTCGCCGAGAGCATTCCCGCCGATTTCGAGCTCGGCAACTGGTTCACGTCGGCGCATCCGGAGTCGATCTTCGTCAACGGGCTGTTGGCGGCGCGCGCCGAGCCCGATCGCCGTTATGCTCTCTTCAACAACGTCCTGTCGGTGCATAAGCTCCAGGAGGGCAGCGCGAAGCGCACCCTCGATGCGCGCGAACTGCGCGACGCGCTCGGTGACCTGTTCAAGATCCGGCTCGACGGTCTCGACGGCCTTGACGCGGCGCTGGCACGGCTAACGGACGGTCCGGCATGAGGCGCGGTCGCAACGGCCCGCGTCAGCCGGGCGGGGGAAAGCAGGTGGCCGGGCCGCGGCAACGGCCGCGTTCGGGGGGTAAGCCTGCGCCCCGTCGCCCTGAGGTGCGCGCGCCGCGCGCCTCGAAGGGTGACGGTCGATCATCCACCGATCTCGGCTTTTCCCGAGAGCGGAACAAGAAGGCGCAGGCCGGCCACGAACGACCTGCATCGGTGCGGCAAGGCGGTGTCTTTCAGGACAACGCGGCGAGCCCAGCCCTGCCAACGGCCGTGCAGACCGTCACCGTCAGCCCCGACGAGAACGACATGCGCGTCGACCGCTTCTTCGAGGCGCGCTTTCCCGGACTGTCGTTCAGCCACATCCAGCGCATCATCCGCAAAGGCGAGGTGCGGGTCGACGGCAAGCGCACCGAGCCGAAGGCGCGTCTTGCGGCGGGCCAGGCGGTGCGCATTCCGCCGCTCAAGCTGGAGGCGCCGGCCCCGCGAGCCGACGCGCCAGGCGCGCAGCAGGACCGCGCCTTCCTCAAATCGATCACGCTCTACGAAGACGACGACGTCATGGTGCTCAACAAGCCCATGGGGCTCGCCGTGCAGGGCGGCTCCGGCACCACGCGTCATGTCGATGGCATGCTGGGCGCCTTGCGCGGTCCCGGGCCCGATGCGCAGCGTCCGCGCCTGGTGCACCGGCTGGATAAGGACACCGCCGGCTGTCTGCTGGTCGCCAAGACCCGCTTTGCGGCCGCCGCGCTCGCCAAGACCTTCCGCTCGCGCTCGGCGCGCAAGATCTATTGGGCGCTGGTCCCCGGCGTGCCCAAGCCGCGGCAGGGGCGCATATCCACCTACCTCGCCAAGCAGGAGCGCGAGGAGGACTCTTTCATGCGCATCGCCAAGCACGGCGATAAGGACGCCATGCACGCGGTCACCTATTACGCCGTGGTGGAGACGGCGGCGCAGCGGCTTTCCTGGCTCTCGCTCAAGCCGGTGACGGGACGGACGCACCAGTTGCGCGCACACCTGGCCCACATCGGCCATCCCATCGTGGGCGATCCCAAATACTTCAACATCGAGAACTGGCAACTGCCCGGCGGCATGCAGGACAAGCTGCATCTCTTGGCGCGGCGCATCGCGGTGCCGCATCCGCGCGGCGGCATCATCGACATTTCGGCGCCGCTGCCGCCGCACATGCAGCAGTCGTGGAACCTGCTCGGGTTCGATACCAGCCGTTACGATCCCATCGAAGAGGCGCCGGAAGAGGCATAGCCGGGGGCGGGCGCGCTTCCTATCTAAGGGAGATGCTGCGGCGCCTATCCCTGAGTTCTGCGTTGCTTGTGCTGACAATGACGGTGTCGGCGCTGTCGGCGCACGCCCAGGCGTTCGACGATCCCTACAGCATCATGCGACCGGAGCCGGGGTCGCGCCAACAGCAGCCGGAACCCTGGCTGGCGCCCAAATATCGCTCGCCGCGCGGCACCCGCGAACACGTCGAGGCCCCGCGTCACTTGTCGCCGCCGCCCCGGCAGGCCACAGTGCCGCCACCGATCATCGCGCCGGAGACGGGCCGCGCTCTGCCGAACCTGCCGACGCTTGCGCCGTCGGGTCCGAACGGCACAGAGACCTTCCAGGATCGCGCCGCCCGTTGCGCCAACCAAGCCGGCATCTATGGCAACGCCGCCGGCAACCGCAACGCCTATGTCGGCACCTGCATCAATCAGTAGAAGCTCAAATCTCTTCCATCACCTGCGCGTAGGAGATCAGCGCGAACAGCGCGGTGCCGCCGATCATATTGCCGATGAGAACCGGGGCCATAAATTGCAGGATCATCCGCCACCATTCCCAATCGCCGGAGAACACCAGCAAATAGGCTTCCATGCTGCCGGCGATGATATGGGTGAAGCCGCCGACCGCGATCAGATAGGTCATCATGGTGACCACGACGAACTTGGCGCTTTCGGCGCTTGGGATCATCCACACCATGGCGGCGATCAAAAAGCCGGAAGCGATGGCGCGGAAGAACATCTCCCACCACGTCAGTGTCATCAGATGATGGCTGATACCCAGCATGCCGACGAAGATGCCGTCTGGCAGCACCGGCGTGAATTGGCAGAACAGCGCGGCAAACAGCGTGCCGACGAGATTTGCCACCAGCACGATCGCCCACAGCCGCGCCATGCGCCAGATGCCGTTCAAGTTGATGTCCGCGAGCACCGGTAGCACCACCGTGATGGTGCTTTCGGTGAACAACTGCTGGCGTCCCAGCACCACCATCAGAAATCCAACGCTGTAGCCGAAGCTCGCGACGAGCGGCCGCCACGCCGCGTCGGGCAGGTGGGCTTCCAGGATGCTTTGCGCGAGCAGGGAAAAGCTGATCGAGAGCCCGGCGGCCACGCCCGACCACCACAGCGACGTGAGCGGCCGCTGCATCTCCTCGTCGCCCAGCCGGCGCACCACCTCGTAGATCACGGGCGAACGCGGCGTCGACATCTCCTCGACGGTCTCGATCTCCTGCTTAGAGATGCCTTTGGGCGCGCCGTCGCCATTCTGCGGCTTGGGCTTCGATTGGCTTTTGCGGGAGGGGCGGGCGGCCATAGCTTAGCAAGAACGCCAGGCATCCGGCCAGGTTCCATGGAAGGAACTCGCCCCGCCCCTTGACAGGCAACCAAATGGTTGCATATTGTCGCCATGGATGGATGGCTTGGATGCGGTGTTCAAGGCGCTGGCCGACGCGAGCCGACGGGAGCTGCTCGACCGGCTGCGCGCCGACAACGGTCAGACACTGAACGAATTGTGCCGCCGCCTGGCCATGACGCGGCAGGCGGTCAGCAAGCACCTGGCCATCCTGGAGGAGGCCAACTTGGTCGCGACCGTCAAGCGCGGGCGCGAGAAGCTGCACTATCTCAATCCGGTGCCGATCCACGAAATCGCCGAGCGTTGGATCGGCAAGTTCGAGCAGCACCGCTTGCAGGCGCTAAGCGAGCTGAAGAAGGGCCTGGAGGCGGCCGATGAGTAACAGGAGATCCCAATGTCCGCGTTCGTGGTTCACAGCGTTGCCGGCAGCCCTTATGGCCGCGCGGTCTTCGCCATGCTGGAAGAGAAGGGCGTGCGCTACCGCCTGGCGCCGCTCGCCCCGGGCACGCACAAGAGCGAGCCGCACCTTTCGCGCCATCCCTTCGGGCGGGTGCCGGTGCTCGAGCATGGCGACTATCTGCTTTACGAAACCCAGGCGATCCTGCGCTATCTCGATCGCGTGCTGCCCTACCCGGCGCTGACACCCGCCGAAGCGCGCCTCGCCGGCCGCATGGATCAGGTGATGAACATCAACGACTGGTACCTGTTCCAGGGCGTCAACAACGTCATCGGCTTCCAGCGCATCATCAAGCCGCGACTGATGGGCCAGCCGGCCGACGAAGCGGCCATCGCGGAGGCGATGCCGCGGGCGCACGCCGTCATCAACGAACTGTCGCGGCTGCTCGGCGACCAGTCCTATTTCGCGGGGGAGCAATTGAGCCTCGCCGACATTCTGGTCGCGCCGCAGCTCGATTTCCTCACGCTGACGCCGGAATAGCCCGTCCTCTCGGCGACGGCGGAGAACCTCGATCCCTGGCTTGCCCGCGTCACCACGCGCGCGAGCTTTCAGGCGACGACCTGGGAGCGGATTGCGGAACTCGCCAATGCCGCCTGACGCTGGCTCGCCGTAGTCATTGAAATCGAACCGGAAAAGGAATGGAGGCAAGTCATGAGTAAGCCGAATTTCGTCTATGTGACCTACATCGCTTCGACGCCGGAAAAGGTGTTTGCCGCGCTGACCGACGAAAAAGCCACCGAGCAATATTGGTTCGGCAACGCGCTCACCTCCGACTGGAAAGTCGGATCAGCCATGACGATGGTGCGGGAGGGCAGGACCGTCGTCAAATGCACCATTCTCGAAAACGACCCGCCGCGGCGGCTGTCCTACACCTTCCATCCGCAGCATAACGGGCTGGACAAGGAGAATCCGTCGCGGGTGGTGATCGAGATCGAGCCGCAGAAGGATCAGGTTAAGCTCACCGTCATCCATGACGATTTCGAACCCGGCGGCAAGACCATCGAGAGCATCAGCAAAGGCTGGCCGCTGGTGTTGGCGAGCCTCAAGACCTTCATCGAGACCGGAACGACGCCGCTCCATGCTCCCTGGTACGAAAAGCAAGAAGCGGCCGCATCGTGAAAGGTCAAAGGCCGCAACCGGACAGGCGCGGCGAAGGCGTGGAGGCTGAGTAATGAGCAAGCCGAAGTTCGTCTACGTCATCTATATCGCCGCGCCACCGGAGAGAGTCTGGCAGGCGCTCACCGATCCTGAGATGACGGAAAAATACTGGTTCGGTTTCCGTGTCACCGCCGACGGCAAGGTCGGCGACAAGATGACGGCGGTGAGCCCTGCCGGCAAGGAAGTGCATCGCGATCCCATCTTGGAAAGCGACCCGCCGCACCGGCTCTCCTACGCCTGGCAGCCGCTCTACAAGGACATGGGAGGCGAGCGGCCTTCGCGCGTGACTTTCGAGCTGGAGCCGTTCAAGGAGCAGACCAAGCTCACCATCGTGCACGACGAGTTCGATGAGGGCAGCAAGATCTTCGGCCTCATCGGCAAGGGCTGGCCGGCGGTGCTGTCGAGCATGAAAAGCTTCCTCGAGACGGGCCGCGGCCTGCAGCCGTCCTGGGAAGGCGAGGCGGCCGAGCGCGCGGCCGATGCCGGTGCATGATCGACGTCGCGCGCTTGCGGCCGAAGGCGCTCGGCGTCACCTTTAAACAGGGTGGCCGGTCGGTGAACCTCCGCCCGGCGTCTATATTCATGGTTATTAGTCACTGAACGCGTCGGGGTCGTCCGACTTAACTTGAGTCAATGCGCTAGGGGTTTGTCAACGGCTCGCGGCCTATATCTGGATACTTTCGCCGCCGCCCGGATTTCGGATGACCTTGCAATCGCATGCCTTTGCCGACCCTGACGCGGCTCTGCCGGCGCCGGTGGCGGTAACACGTTGGAGCGCGCGGCTCTCCGACCGCGCGTGCGAGCGCGATTATCTGCTTCAGCGTTTCGCCGACGACCGCGCCCGCGCGCTGTTGCTCATGTGCGTGGTGTCGGCCGCCGGCGCCCTGATCTTCCTCGGACGATTTTACGCCTATGTGCACGGCGCCGGCTCCGCGCTGGCATTGCTGCCGCCGCTCGCCTCGACCTTTCTCCCGCTGCTCGCCACGCTCGTCTTCCGGCGCATGCGCACGCCGCGGACACTCGAGATCGCGATGATCGTGGCGGTGAGCATCGGCACCAGCATCCGTCTCACTATGTTGTCGCTGCAGCCGGACATGCTCGCCATGTGGCTGCCGATGATGGTGACGACACTGTTCGTCGTCTATCTGTATCTGCCGGTGCGCTTCGTCAGCTCGGTGGCGCTCGCCGCGGCGTTCTCGGTGGGCGCGCTCTTGGCATGCGCGCTAATCCAATATCCCGGCGTTGCCGGCGAGGAGATCTGGCGCGGCGCCTTATGGCTCCTGCTCGCCAATGCGCTCGGCTTTACCGCGGCCAACGCCCTGCAGCGCGGCCAGCGCATCCAGTACGCGCAGAGCCTGGTGCTGCGGCAGTTGCTGTCGACCGACGCGCTGACCGGCATCGCCAACCGGCGCCACTTCGACGACGTGCTCGCGTTGGAATGGCGCCGTTCCGCCCGTGCCGGCGTGCCGCTGTCGCTGTTGATGATCGACGTCGATCATTTCAAGGCCTACAACGACCATTGCGGCCACCAGCGCGGCGACGACTGTCTGCGCCGCGTGGCGCGGCTCTTGCTCGACTCTGTCGGCCGGCCGGCCGATCTGGTCGCCCGCTACGGCGGCGAGGAATTCGTCTGCCTGCTGCCGGGAGCCGATGAGGTCAGCGCGCAGGCGGTGGCCGCCCGGCTGCTGCGCGCCGTTCGCGCTGCCGCCATCGCGCATCCGCGCTCACCATCGGCGTCGCGGCTGACCATCAGCATCGGCGCCGCCACCGCCTTTGACCTTGCGGAAACGCCCGATGCGCTGGTCGCGCTGGCCGACCGGCTGCTCTATGCGGCCAAGGACGCCGGCCGCGACCGTGTGATCGCCGGCACGATCGGGCAGGGGTCTGTTTTTGTGCCGCCGGAAAAAATCGCGCTGGCGGGCTAGTCGCTGGCTTTGTCGAGCGCGGCCATGTCTTCGGCGGAGAGCTCGAGCGATGGCGCCCGCATGATGTCGTCGAGCTGCCGGCGGCTGGTGGCGCTGACGATCGGCGCCGTCACCTCCGGCCGCGCGATAAGCCAGGCGAGCGAGACCTGCGCGAGCGTGGCGCCCTGGCGCGCCGTGACCTCATCGAGCGCCTTGAGAATGCGGTCGCCGCGTTCGTTGAGATATTGCTTCATGCGGCCACCGCGCGCCGCGCTCTTGTCCGTATCGGCGGCCGAGCGGTACTTGCCGGTGAGGAAGCCGGCGGCGAGCGAATAATAGGTGAGGACACCGAGCCCTTCCTGCCGGCAGAGCGGCGCATAGTCGGTCTCGAAGCTGGCGCGGTCGTAGAGGTTATAGAGCGGCTGCAGGCACTCGTAGCGCGGCATGCCGAGCTTCTTGCTGGCGGCGAGCGACTCCTGCACGCGCGCGGTGCTCACGTTGGAGGCGCCGATGGCGCGCACCTTGCCCTCTTTGATGAGCTGCGCGTAGGCGGCCAGCGTCTCCTCCACCGGCGTGACCTCGTCGTCGAAATGGGTCTGGTAGAGATCGATGCAGTCGACCTGCAGTCGCCGCAACGACGCCTCGCATTCGCGTAGCAGGTAGTCCTTGCGCAAGGTGCGGCCTTCGCCCATGTCCTCGCCGACCTTGGTGGCGATCACCACCTTGTCGCGCTTGCCGCTTTTCTTCAGCCAGTTGCCGATGACGGTTTCCGACTCGCCGCCCTTGTGGCCGGGCGCCCAGCGCGAATAGGTGTCGGCGGTGTCGATGGCATTGAAGCCGGCATCGACGAAAGCATCGAGGATGGCGCAGGACGCGGCCTCATCCACGTTCCAGCCAAACACGTTGCTGCCGAGCATGAGCGGGGCGATTTCGATGCCGGAGCGGCCGATGGGGCGGAACTGCATGGCTGTCACATCGCGTCCAAATTACGAGGTGTGTTGCGCGCTCGATCGGCGCATCCACCTTTCTTTGTGAGATGGATTGCCGGGTCAAGCCCGGCAATGACGGCGGAAAGATTGTCGCGGCCGCGGCAGCCGCAGGTTGCGTCAACGCAACGAGGCGTTGATCTTGTCGAGCGTCGCCTGGCCGGGGCACAGTTCCTTTTCGCCGAGCGTATTGAGCGGCGTCTCGACCGTGCGCAGATGCGTGTGCAGGTCTTCCGGCTCCTGCTCCATATAGAGCAGGCCGGTGACGATCTGCCCCTTGGCCGCATGGTGCTGCAGGAAGCCGAGCGCGGCGGTGCGGTCATGAAGGTCGTAATCGGCGGCGAGCTTGCGCAAGGTCAGCTTGGAGCCGTCGTGCTGCTCCACCACCTCGACGCTGCCGGGCTCGTATTTCACCTCGATCGGCATGCGGCTCGACATGAAGTCGAGCCGGTTCACCGCCTCGTTGTGCTCGCGCACGAAGTCGAAGCTCTTGGTCGAGCCGGCGTGGTTGTTGAAGGCGACGCACTGGCGAGATCACGTCGATGAAGGCGGCGCCCTTGTGGGCGATCGCCGCCGAGATGATCGGCACCAGCTGTTCCTTGTCGCCGGAGAAGGAGCGGGCGACGAACGAGGCGCCGAGCTGCAACGCCATCGCCACCAGGTCGATCGAATTATCGGTGTTCATCATGCCGCGCTTGGACTTCGAGCCGCGGTCGGCGGTGGCGGAGAACTGGCCCTTGGTCAGGCCGTAAACGCCGTTGTTCTCCACGATGTAGACCATGTTGACGCCGCGCCGCAGGCAATGGGCGAACTGGCCGAGGCCGATCGAGGCTGAATCGCCGTCGCCGGAGACGCCGAGATAGATGAGGTCGCGGTTGGCGAGGTTGGCGCCGGTCAGGACCGACGGCATGCGCCCGTGCACCGAGTTGAAGCCGTGCGAATTGCCGAGGAAGTAGGTCGGCGTCTTCGACGAGCAGCCGATGCCGGAAATCTTGGCGACGCGGTGCGGCTCGATCGACAGTTCGAAGCAGGCCTGGATGATCGAGGCGGTGATCGAGTCGTGCCCGCAGCCGGCGCACAGCGTCGATACCGTGCCCTCGTAATCGCGGTGGGTATAGCCGAGCTCGTTCGTCGGCAGGTTGGGGTGGCGGAACTTGGGCTTGGCGAGATAGGTCATTGTGTTTGTTTCTCTATCCTTCCCCTGGAAGGGGAGGGTCGCCCGCCGCAGGCGGGCGGGGTGGGGTCAGCCTGAAGTGGAAGTCGGATGACCCCCACCCGACCCGCTACGCGGATCGACCTCCTCCTTGCAGGGGGAGGTATAAGAAAGAACATCACGACGTCACCTTGGCCGGCTTGACCGACATCTGGTCGAGATGGTCGCCGATCGATTTGGCGATGAAGCGCGCGGTGATCGGCGTGCCGTCGTAATGCAGGATCGGCACCAGCCGCACCGGATCGATGCCGATCTCGTTGACGATCAGCGAGCGCAATTGGGCGTCGCGGTTCTGCTCGACCACGTAGACGAAATCGTGGTCGGCGACGAAGCTCGCCACGCTCGAATGGAACGGGAAGGCGCGGATGCGCAACCGGTCGACCACGTGGCCGCGCGCCTCGATGATGTCGATCGCCTCGTCCATCGCCGGCGCGGTCGAGCCGTAATAGATCACGCCGTATTTGGTGGGCTTGCCGGCGTTGGCCTGCAGCGGGCGCGGCACCAGGTCCTTGGCGGTGTCGAACTTGCGGATCAGCCGCTGCATGTTGTCGACGTAGGCGCCGCCTTCCTCGGTGTAGCGCGCGTAGCGGTCGCGCGAGGTGCCGCGGGTGAAGAACGAGCCCTTGGTCGGATGCGTGCCGGGATAGGTGCGGTAGGCGATGCCGTCGCCGTCGACGTCGAGATAGCGCCCGAACTCCTTGCCCGCTTCCAGCTCCTCGGCGGTCATCACCTTGCCGCGGTCGTAGACGCGGCTGTCGTCCCAGCGCAGCGGCCGGCTGAGATGGTGGTTCATGCCGATATCGAGATCGAGCATGACGAAGATCGGCGTCTGCAGCCGGTCGGCGAGATCGAAGGCTTGCGCGCCGAACTCGAAAGCCTCGGCCGGGTCTTCGGGGAATAGCAGGATGTGCTTGGTGTCGCCGTGGGACGCGTAGGCGCAGGAGATGACGTCGCACTGCTGGGTGCGCGTCGGCATGCCGGTCGAGGGCCCGGCACGCTGCACGTCGAAGATCACCGCCGGAATTTCGGCGAAATAGGCGAGGCCAATGAATTCCTGCATCAGCGAGATGCCGGGGCCGGAGGTGGCGGTGAACGAGCGCGCGCCGTTCCAGCCGGCGCCGATCACCATGCCGACGGAGGCGAGCTCGTCTTCGGCCTGGATGATGGCGTATTTGGCTTCGCCGGTTTTCGGATCGACCCTGAGCTTGGCGCAATGGCGGGTGAAGGCATCGGCGAGCGAGGAGGAGGGCGTGATCGGGTACCAGGCGCAGACGGTGGCGCCGCCATAGACGGCGCCGAGGGCGGCTGCCGAATTGCCCTCGATGAAGATGCGCTCGCCCACCTTGTCGCTCTTCTTCAGCCGCAGGCCGATCGGGCAGTCGAGGTTGAGCGTGGCGTAGTCGCGGCCGAGATGAAGCGCGTGTATGTTGGGCTGGATGAGCTTGTCCTTGCCCTTGTACTGCTCGCCGATCAGCTTCTCGACCGTTTCCACGTCCATGTCGATGAGCGCGGTCAAGACGCCGATGTAGATGATGTTCTTGAACAGCTGGCGCTGGCGCGGGTCGGTGTATTCGCGATTGCAGATCGCGGTCAGCGGCACGCCGAGCACGGTGATGTCGGGCCGGAACTTGGAGGCGGGCAGCGGCTTGGTCGAGTCGTAGAGCAGATAGCCGCCCGGCTCTAGCCCCGCGATGTCCTTGTCGAAGGTCTGCGGGTTCATCGCCACCATCAGGTCGGTGCCGCCGCGGGCGCCGAGATGGCTGGCTTCGGAGACGCGCACCTCGTACCAGGTCGGCAACCCCTGAATGTTCGAGGGGAAGATGTTGCGCGGCGCCGCCGGGATGCCCATGCGCAGGATGGCGCGGGCGAACAGCTCGTTGGCGCTGGCCGAGCCAGAGCCGTTGACGTTGGCGAAGCGGACGACGAAGTCGTTTACGCGGCTGATCGGCGTGGCGGTCGACATGAATTCCCTGCGTGGGTCATTTCCAGTAAGAATTTCTGCATGTCCCAGGCGCCGGTCGGGCAACGCTCGGCACACAGGCTGCAGTGCAGGCAGACGTCTTCGTCCTTCACCATCACCCGGCCGGTCTTCAGCCCGTCCTGCACGTAGAGGTCCTGGGAAAGGTGAGGCGAGGGCGCGTTGAGCCGGCTGCGCAGGTCGGCTTCCTCGCCGTTCGCCGTGAAGCTGATGCAGTCCATCGGGCAGATGTCGACGCAGGCGTCGCATTCGATGCAGAGCGACGCGGTGAAGACGGTCTCGACGTCGCAGTTCAGGCAGCGCCCGGCTTCCTTCAGCGCCAGCTGCACGTCGTAGCCGAGCTCGACCTCGGCCTTGATGTCCTTGAGCGCGATCACGGTGTCGCGATGCGGCACCTTGTAGCGCTTATCGGGCTCGATCTCGTTATCGTAGGACCATTCGTGGATGCCCATCTTCTGGCTGATCAGTTGGACGGCCGGGAGAGGGCGGTCGGTGATATCCTCGCCGTTGAGCATCTTGTCGATCGACACCGCGGCCTCATGGCCGTGCGCCACCGCCCAGATGATGTTCTTGGGCCCGAAGGCGGCGTCGCCGCCGAAGAACACTTTCGGGTTGGTCGAGACCATGGTCTGGGCGTCGACCTTAGGCATGCCCCATTTGTCGAATTCGATGCCGGCATCGCGCTCCATCCAGGGGAAGGCGTTCTCCTGGCCGACCGCCACCAGTACGTCGTCGCAGGGAAAGTGCTGGTCCGGCTCGCCGGCAGGGATCAGCTTGCGCCGGCCATTGGCGTCGTATTCCGCCTTCACCTTCTCGAAGGTGACGCCGGTCAGCTTGCCGTTCTCGTGCGTGAACGCTTTCGGCACGAGGTAATTGTGAATCGGGATGCCCTCGTGCTGAGCGTCTTCCTTTTCCCAAGGCGACGCCTTCATCTCTTCGAAGCCGGAGCGCACCACCACGTCGACCTGCTCGCCGCCGAGCCGGCGCGCCGAGCGGCAGCAGTCCATGGCGGTGTTGCCGCCGCCGAGCACCACCACGCGCTTGCCGATCTTGGTGGTGTGGCCGAACGAGACCGAGTTGAGCCAGTCGATGCCGATATGGATGTTCTTGGCCGCTTCCTGGCGGCCGGCGATATCGAGATCGCGCCCGCGCGGCGCGCCGGAGCCGACGAAGATCGCGTCCCAGCCTTCGGCCAGCAGCGCCTTCAGGCTGTCGATGCGCTTGCCGCCATGGAATTCGACGCCGAGATCGAGGATGTAGCCGCATTCCTCATCGATCACCGAATCCGGCAGGCGGAATTTGGGGATCTGGGTGCGGATCATGCCGCCGGCCTTGGGATCGCCGTCGAACACGGTCACCTGATAACCAAGCGGCGCGAGATCGCGCGCGACCGTCAGCGACGCGGGGCCGGCGCCGACGCAGGCGACGCGCTTGCCGTTCTTGCGCGCGGCTTGCTTCGGCATGCGCTCGCGCACGTCGTCCTTGTAATCGGCGGCGACGCGCTTCAAGCGGCAGATCGCCACCGGCTCGTTTTCGACGCGAACGCGCCGGCACGCCGGCTCGCAAGGACGGTCGCAGGTGCGGCCGAGGATGCCGGGAAATACATTCGACTCCCAATTGATCATGTAGGCGTCGGAGTAACGCCCATGCGCGATCAACCGGATGTATTCGGGGACCGGGGTGTGGGCCGGACAGGCCCATTGGCAATCGACGACTTTGTGGAAGTAGTCGGGCGCAGAAATGTCAGTGTTCTTCATTGACTCCTCGAAACGCACCACCGCTACACGGGATCACTCGACGATGGTGCGTTACAGCCGCGAACGGCAGGCTTGCCCCGGGTCGGCCTTAATGGATCGGTCGATTCCGGGCCACGATATTATTCCTTAGCAGTCGTTAAGGCTACCTATCCTTCCGTCTTGGCTAACCCTATCAACTGCAAGCGGGGCCTCAGTTTTTCTCGCCCTATGAAACTCGTAAACGGGGCGCCAAGCGCATTCACCCGGGACACCCTGCAAACGATAATGAGGGCCGGCGGTAGTAAGTTCCCGATCCCTGAATCGGTCGGAATCAGCCTCTCACGCCGGTCCATCTTGCGGCGCATCATCACGGGATTCTGAAGCGCGACATTTTTGCCGCGCTCCAGGAATTTCAACCGCGCTCGGTCGTAGATCTCACCAATACTCGCGCCAGCAGACGCGTCGACGGATCCAGCGGCCGTGATAGCGCACGCGACGATATTCGCAGGCGATGTAGCTGTCGTCCCCGTAGCCCCAGCCGCCGTCGTAGAAGGGGGAACCCACATACGGATAAAAGCCGCCACCGTAACGGCGCGGATAGCGGCCATGCCGGCCATGGCGCGGCCCGCGGCCGATACGCGGCCCGACGCCGCCGCCGCCGTGGAAGACAGGGCCGCGGCTGCGCGGCGCGACCATCCCGCCGCCGCCACCACCGCCAAATCCGCCGCCGCCGCGCGGGGCGATCGCGCCGCCGCCTCCGCCGCCAGATCGGCCGCCTCCAAAGCCTCCACCCCCGCCGCCGGCGCCTCCGCCGCCCCCACCGCCGCCGCTGACGGAGCCTCCGCCGCCACCACCGCCACCGAATGAGGCCGCCCCTGCCGGCGTAAGCGCGATTGCCGAGGCGAAAAGCGCCGCCGCGATCAGTCCACCGATGTTCCGAATAGCCATAACCACCTCCTTGGCGAGGCGCCGCCCCGGCCGTATTGGTTGGAGCGCCCTTATTGAATCAACGATTTAAGCGTGGAAACCCGACGCTGCCAGGGGCCATTCGAAGGGGTCCGAATGGACGAAGCCATTGGCCATTCCCATATTAACAACACCGCTTTCTGTTTGCGGAGCTGCCGCGAGGGCGATCACTTTAGGTTGATCCTCTCCCGTCCTGCGCGCGATCAGACGGCATCGATGCGCAATCCATTCGGCACCACGAATTCGTCCCATGCGTGAGATTTTCGACGACATCTTCGACAACCAGCCCGCCGACCCGATGGAGGCGGCGCGCCGCGCCATGCGGCCGCCCTTGCACAAGCGCTTCTATGAGCGCGCCGAGGTCGGCCAGCCGACGGATGAGGGGACATTTCCGGTTCTGCTCGACAACAAGCCGGTGCGCACCCCGCTGCGCCGGACGCTCGCCGCGCCGACGCGGGAACTCGCCGGTGCGATCGCGGAGGAGTGGAACGCGCAGGAGCAGGTGATCGATCCCGGTCGGATGCCGCTCACCCGGCTGGCCAATGCGGTGATTGACGCGGTGGCGGACGCGCGGGACCCGGTGGCCGCGGAGGTTGAAAAATACCTCGGCTCCGACCTGGTCTGCTATCGCGCCGACGCGCCGGCCGGGCTGGTCGAGATGCAAGGCCAGGCCTGGGACCCGGTGCTCGCCTGGGCGCGCGATGCGCTTGGGGCGCGCTTCGTGCAGGTGGAAGGCGTCATGCATGCGGCGCAGCCGGATCGAGGCGATCGCCGCCGCGCGCGAGGCCATTCCCGCCGATCCCTGGCGGCTCGCCGCGGTGTCATCGATCACTACGCTCACCGGTTCGGCCCTGTTGGCCTTGGCGCTGGCGCACGGCCATCTCGATGCCGAAGCCGCCTGGCTTGCGGCGCACGTCGACGAGGACTGGCAGATGACGCAATGGGGCCGCGACGAGATCGCGCTCGCGCGGCGCGCCCACCGCTATGCCGAGATGGAAGCGGCGGTGACGGTGCTAGATTTGCTGAGGTCGTGATTGCTTTGATTGAGGCCAACCGGCGCGGCTCATCGCAACTCCGAGCCGTCTCAATTCCGGCATTTGACCTTCTTGCTGGGGCCGGCGAAGCCGTTGGCAAATCGCAATTCGAGCTTCAATGCCGATCTTGCGAGCAAGGCGTATTCTTTCGTGTCTCAACCCTTATAGCTGCAGACCGTCGGTACCCTCACGCCGTGCGCGGCTGCCGTCGCTTCGACTGCCGTAAACTCACACTATGTAGTGCCGGAATTGTGAGGCCAGTCGATTCCTCTCATGGAAATTTCGACGATTCCGAAACGGGGGCCTTCCGCGGTCGGCATCTTGTCGATCTTGCCCGCTGCCAACATGCGGCATCCGTCTGCAGTGACGCAACAGCCTGGATCAGGCTTCGAGTTCGCCGTGGCTTTCGAGGGCGGAAGCCTGTTCGATGAAGGCCGCCGGTTTCATCGGCGGTCACCAGATCCGGTGAATAGATGGGACGATATGAAGACAAAATCGCCACACGATGCGGGCTGGGAAAGGGCCGAATTCACGTCTTCGCCTGCACCTTGGCCAATTCCGCCTCGGCGTGCGGCAGCCACGCGGCCTGTGCGGCGGTGAGCTTGTTCTCGGCCTCGAGCTTGCGCAGGCTTGCGACGGCGAAACGCCAGCGTTGCGCCGGGTCGTCTCCGGCCATGGCGAGCCTTGCCTGCGAAGCGACCAGGTCGGTCTGCCACTCGGCGTTCGACGGATCGGCCTTGGCCAGGCGCTCGGCAATGGCGAGGCTGTCGCGGAAGGCTTGCAGCGCGTCGCCGAGCTTGCCTTGCGCGACCAGCACGTCGCCGATTTTGTCGTGGGAAATGGAGAGATCGCGCTGCCAGCCGGCATTGGCGGGATCGGCCTCGGCCAGGCGCTCGGCAATGGCGAGGCTGTCGCGGAAGGCTTGCAGCGCGTCGCCGAGCTTGCCTTGCGCGACCAGCACGTCGCCGATCTTGTTATGGGAAACGGAGAGATCGCGCTGCCAGCCGGCATTGGCGGGATCGGCCTTGGCCAGGCGCTCTCTGATGGCGAGGCTGTCGCGGAAGGCTTGCAGCGCGTCGTCGAGCTTGCCTTGCGCGACCTGCACGTCGCCGATCTTGTTATGGGAAACGGAGAGATCGCGCTGCCAGCCGGTATTGGCGGGATCGGCCTTGGCCAGGCGCTCTCTGATGGCGAGGCTGTCGCGGAAGGCTTGCAGCGCGTCGTCGAGCTTGCCTTGCGCGACCAGCACGTCGCCATTCTGTCGTGGGAAATGGAGAGATCGCGCTGCCAGCCGGCATTGGCGGGATCGGCCTTGGCCAGGCGCTCTCTGATGGCGAGGCTGTCGCGGAAGGCTTGCAGCGCGTCGTCGAGCTTGCCTTGCGCGACCAGCACGTCGCCGATTCTGTCGTGGGAAATGGAGAGATCGCGCTGCCAGCCGGCATTGGCGGGATCGGCCTTGGCCAGGCGCTCTCTGATGGCGAGGCTGTCGCGGAAGGCTTGCAGCGCGTCGTCGAGCTTGCCTTGCGCGACCAGCACGTCGCCGATTCTGTCGTGGGAAATGGAGAGATCGCGCTGCCAGCCGGCATTGGCGGGATCGGCCTTGGCCAGGCGCTCGGCAATGGCGAGGCTGTCGCGGAAGGCTTGCAGCGCGTCGCCGAGCTTGCCTTGCGCGACCAGCACGTCGCCGATCTTGTTATGGGAAACGGAGAGATCGCGCTGCCAGCCGGCATTGGCGGGATCGGCCTTGGCCAGGCGCTCGGCAATGGCGAGGCTGTCGCGGAAGGCTTGCAGCGCGTCGTCGAGCTTGCCTTGCGCGACCAGCACGTCGCCGATCTTGTTATGGGAAACGGAGAGATCGCGCTGCCAGCCGGCATTGGCGGGATCGGCCTTGGCCAGGCGCTCGGCAATGGCGAGGCTGTCGCGGAAGGCTTGCAGCGCGTCGCCGAGCTTGCCTTGCGCGACCGGCACGTCGCCGATCTTGTGATGGGAAACGGATGAGATCGAGCTGCCAGCCGGCATTGGCGGGATCGGCCTTGGCCAGGCGCTCGGCAATGGCGAGGCTGTCGCGGAAGGCTTGCAGCGCGTCGTCGAGCTTGCCTTGCGCGACCAGCACGTCGCCGATCCGCCCAAGCGCGACGCTCTCGTTTGGCGCATTGCCGAGCCGCCGCGCGGCAGCAAGCGACTCGTTGAAGGTTCTTTTAGCCTCGGCCACTGATCCGACCGTAATCCAATCGTCGCCCAATGCGATCCAGCTCGCGACCTGATCCGGATCGAGCCGCAAAATTTCCTGCAAGGTGGCGCGCGCGGCGGCGTAGTCGTAGCGCAGCCGTTCCACTTCGGCGCGGTCCCGCAGAAGCGTCACCGCGCGCCGCTGGCGGTCTTCGATGGCGTCGCGTTCCAGCGCGATCTGCCTGTCGAGGATCGCCAGCGCGCGGTCGGTTTTCGCCGCATCGAGCGCTTCGCGCAACTGGCGACGCACGTCGTCGATGTCCTGTCCTTCGTTCGATGGGGCCAGCGGCACGGCTGCGGCAGCGCGCAACTCGTCGATCCGCTCGCGCAGGCGGCGCGGGATATCGAGCGGCGATATATCAGGTTCCCGGTGGCCGAGGTTCTCCAGGATTGGGATCAGGTCGCTCGGATCGACGCCTTTCTCGCGGGCAATCGCTTTGAGTATTTCATGGTGGCGGCGCTCGGCGATATCGTCGCTTGGGGGCAGCAGCGCCTTCTCGTCTTGGATTCCGGCCCTGCTGAGAAGGTCGTGCAACGCACGGCTCACGCCGATGGCGATATCCCTGTAGTCGACAAAGGTGATTTCCGCATATTGATCGCGCTGCTCTAGACGGGCGAGATGCGCGGTCTGGGCATCGCGCTGCGGCTTCTCGCTGACGAATGTCGCGGGCTCTCTCGCCGCCGTCTCCGTGGGCTTTGCTATCAACAGTTCCTTGTCGTGATAGATGGCAAGATAGGCCTCCCATTGCGTAAAGGACAGTATGAGCCCCCCGCCGTCAAACGCCGCGGCAATTTCAGGAATTCGTGTCGCGATTTCGGGACAGAGCCGGCTGACCATATCGACCGAGGCTTGTTTCGCCATCGCGCCGGTCATATCGCGGACGAGATGGATCACGGCGTCGAATTCGCGGATGTAGCGGTCGAGCTTGTCTAAGGTCGGTTTGCCGCCCGGAGCGAAACCGTCCTGGATGTGAACCGTCACCTTATGGCTTTCGAGCGCCTTGCGCAGCGCATCGCGATAGCTGCGAAATTCGTTGCTGACGCAGGAAATGAATAAGGTGACCTGGCCCATGCCCCCGATCTTACCGGCACAACCTTGAATTGCCAGTGCCTTGCCGCGCGATCCTTTCGCCGTCGCCATGAAGCAGCGCACTGTCATCTTTCCTCCCCGGGCGGGGAGGAGCCCGCCCTCGGGCTTTGACCCAGGCGTCGCCTGCCGAGGCCGTCAGGCGAGGTGGCGTGATCTCGTCGCTACATCCGCCGTTCATTCCCGCTTGCGCGGGGATGAACGGAGAATGCTTCAACTTGCGCGGATCGGACCCTAGTGCCCCGTCGGGTCGCCGCGGCGGGCGCTCTCGTACAAGAACCAGACGCGCTTTTCGGCTTCGTCGATGAAGTTCTCCAAGAGGCTCGCGGTGGCGACATCGTTGTGCTCGTCGCACAGGTCATGCGCTTCGCGCATCGCGGCGATGAAGCGCTGATTGTCGTCGCGCAATTCCGCCAGCATGTCCTGGGGCTCGACGTAGGCCGCGTCGTTGTCGGCGATGCGCTGGTGGCGCGAAATGTCGCCGATCGAGCGCAGCGTATTGCCGCCGATCTTGCGCACCCGCTCGGCCAAGACATCCGTCATGGCAAAGATTTCGCTGGCCTGGTCGTCGAGCAGCAGATGGTAGTCGCGGAAATGCGGGCCGCTCACGTGCCAGTGGAAGTTCTTGGTCTTCATGTAAAGGCTGAAGACATCCGCCAGCAGCGCATTGAGCGCGCCGGATAAGTCCTTGGTGGCATTGCCGCCGAGATCGGTCGGGGTGGCGAGACGGGGCGTACCCGAGCGGGCGGCAGGCTTGGCGGAGCTGTTCATGTCAGGCGCGTCCTTTGCGGTTCGTGGTCGACCCCCCGACAGTGATAGTTCCAGACCTAGGCACTGGTTCCAAGCCTGGCAAGTGTGGCGGCCAATTCCTGGCGCCGGAGCTCGACGCCCAGGCGTCAGTCCTGTGGCGCCGCCAATTCGGGGCCGGCCGCCTCGCGCAGCGCTGCCGCCATGCGGGCGAACAGGGGAGCGAAGGGACCGGGGGCTTCCTGCCGCCACAGCCGCATTTGCGGATACCAGGGGCTGTCCACGCGCTCGGTGAGCCAGCGCCAGTCGGGGATGGGCGGCAGCGCCAGCCAGGCCGGGCGGCCGAGCGCGCCGGCAATATGGAGGGGCAGGGCGTCGATGCCGACGACGAGATCGAGATTGGCGACGATGGCGGCGAGGTCGAGGAATGTCTCCGGCGTCACCGAAGTTTCGGTCAGCGGGCACTCGACGGCAAACGGCGCCGGCCCGCTCGCCTGCACGACGGCCGGCGAATGCAGCGCGATCAGCCGCACGCCCTCGATCTCCGCCAGCGGCGCGAACTCGGCAAGCGGCGCGGCGCCGGTTTCGCCGTGCCAGCAGAGGCCGACCTTGATGCCGTCGCCGAGCTTTTCCTTCCAGGCCGCGACCCGGTCCGGCTCCGCGCTGAGATAGGGCACCTGATCGGGCACCGTGTCGGGCGTCAGATGCAGGATGCTCATGATCGACTGCAGCGGCAGCCACCGCATCGGCCGCTGGTCGCCGGCGAGCGCGCGCGGATCGCCGATGACGCGCTCGACCTGCGGCAGGGTCGACAACAGCGGCGTGAGCAGCGGCGGCGCCAGCAGCGTGACGTCGAAGCCGCGGCCGGCCATCAGCGCGGCGTAGCGGGCAAACAGCACAGTGTCGGTGAGCCGGCCTTCCGACAGCACCAGCAGGCGGAAGGGGCCGGGCGCCTCGCCTTTCCACGGCGTGACATCGGCCAGTTGCGGACGGCCGGCGCGCGCGTCATAGAGCGGCCAGCCGGCGCGCCAGTCGCCGGTGAGCAGCAGAATTTCGGCGAGCGCCGCGGCCGCGGCCTGGTGCTTCGGCTCGATCGCGCGCGCCTTCTCCAGAACCGCGCGCGCCTCGTCGAAGCGGCCACGATATTTCAGCGCCAGCGCCTTCTGCACATAGGCCATCATGAGCTCGGGCTTGCGCGCGATTGCCTCGTCATAGACCGCGTCGGCTTCCGCCCAGCGCGCCAGCATGACCAGCGCATTGGCGCGGTTGAGCAGGAAGCTCGGCTCGGCCGGCGTCAGCTTGAGCGCCTTGTCGTAGCTCGCGAGCGCTTCTTCATGACGGCCCACCTGCTGCAGGAGGGCGCCGCGGTTGATCCAGTCGGCCGCCGCGGTCGGATCGAGGTTGAGCGCGCGTTCGTAGCCCTCGAGCGCCCGCTCGGGAAAGCCGGCCTGCGCCACCAGGCCGGCGCGGTTGCCGTGCGCCTCGGCGAAGCCCGGCTCGAGCGCGATCGCCGCCTCATAGGCCTTGACCGCCTCGGTGAGCGCGCCGAGGCGCTCCTGCGCCTTGCCGATGAGATTGTGCACGCGCGCGGCCGGCGGCCCGGCGGCGAGCGCCCGGCGGGCGAGGTCGATGCCTTCCTTGAACTGGCCCTCCTGGCAGGCGACGACGGCGCAGTAATAGAGCGCCTCGCCGTTGCGCGGGTCGATGCGCAGCACCTGCGTATAGTGCTCCATGGCCGGGGCAAGCTCGCCCCGGCGGTGGAGGGCGAGGCCCAGTTCGAGGCGCTTGGCCGCGCTCAAGGGTTCGGCGGGATCGGGCGTGGGGTCGGATATGGGGTCGGACATGGGGCGGTTCTAAGCAGGGATTGGCGGCGAGGCCAAGCCTTGCTGCTGTTTCAAGGCGCGAGCGGGCGGCGAGCTCTTTTTCCCTCTCCCCCCAGGGGAGAGGGAAAGTGTGGGTGCCGCCCACGCGGAATGACGCTTCTTACCCATCATGCTATCCAGTTCGCCTGGGCCGGAATTTCGATGCACAGCAGGGCGCGAGCGTAGCGATGAAAGACATCCTCGACAGGCTGGAAGAGCGGCGGGCGGAGGCTCTGCTGGGCGGCGGCAAGAAGCGCATCGAGGCCCAGCACAAGCGCGGCAAACTGACCGCCCGCGAGCGCATCGAGCTGCTGCTCGACAAGGGCTCGTTCGAGGAGTTCGACATGTTCGTCGAGCACCGCTCCATCGATTTCGGCATGGAGAAGCAGAAGATCCCCGGCGACGGCGTGGTCACCGGCTGGGGCACCGTCAACGGCCGGCCGGTCTACCTGTTCTCCAAGGACTTCACCGTGTTCGGCGGCTCGCTCAGCGAAGCGCACGCCCAGAAGATCATGAAGGTGCAGGACATGGCGCTGAAGGCGCGCGCGCCGGTCATCGGCCTGTTCGACGCCGGCGGCGCCCGCATCCAGGAAGGCGTCGCCGCGCTCGGCGGTTACGGCGAGGTGTTCAAGCGCAACGTCATCGCGTCGGGCGTCATTCCGCAGATCAGCGTCATCATGGGCCCCTGTGCCGGCGGCGACGTCTATTCGCCGGCGATGACCGACTTCATCTTCATGGTGCGCGATACGAGCTACATGTTCGTCACCGGCCCCGATGTGGTGAAGACCGTGACCAACGAAGTGGTCACGGCGGAAGAGCTCGGCGGCGCGTCGGTCCACACCACCAAGTCGAGCGTCGCCGACGGCGCCTTCGAGAACGACGTCGAGTGCCTCTTGCAGATGCGGCGGCTGATCGACTTCCTGCCGTCCAACAACGAGGCCGGCGTGCCGGCCTGGCCCACGCAGGACGCCAGCGACCGCATCGACGAGATCCCTCGACACCCTGGTGCCCGACAACCCCAACAAGCCATACGACATCAAGGAACTGATCCTGAAGGTCGCCGACGAGGGCGACTTCTTCGAAATCTCGCAAAATTACGCCAAGAACATCGTCACCGGCTTCGGCCGCGTCGACGGCCGCACCGTCGGCTTCGTCGCCAACCAGCCGATGGTGCTGGCGGGCGTGCTCGACTCGGACGCCAGCCGCAAGGCCGCGCGCTTCGTGCGCTTCTGTGACGCCTTCAACATCCCCATCGTCACCTTCGTCGACGTGCCCGGCTTCCTGCCCGGCACCGACCAGGAATATGGCGGGCTGATCAAGCACGGCGCCAAGCTCCTGTTCGCCTATTCGCAGTGCACGGTGCCGCTCGTCACCGTCATCACCCGCAAGGCCTTCGGCGGCGCCTACGACGTGATGGCCTCGAAGCACGTCGGCGGCGACGTCAACTACGCCTGGCCGACCGCGCAGATCGCGGTGATGGGCGCCAAGGGGGCGGTGGAGATCATCTTCCGCGCCGACATCGGCGACAAGGACAAGATCGCCGCGCGCACCAAGGAATACGAGGACCGCTTCCTGTCACCATTCGTCGCCGCCGAGCGCGGCTATATCGACGACGTGATCATGCCGCACGCGACGAGGAAGCGCGTGGCGCGCGCGCTGGCGATGCTGCGCAATAAGCACGTGGAGTGGCCAAGTAGGAAGCACGATAATTTGCCGGTGTAGTGCGCGGCGTGGGCTACGTGCTCTCTTTCACCCTCCCCCTTTGCGGGGAGGGTCGCGAGCGAAGCAAGCGGGGTGGGGGGTAATAGCCGCATTGCGTCATGGCCGGGCTTGTCCCGGCCATCCACGTCTTCGATAATAACAGTGGGGAGATATGGGGAGGGGACAATGGTTGTCGCAGACTTAGCGCGCGTCACGGTCGTCAAGCCCGGGCAGACCTATGTCGGCAAGCAGGGCATCACTTACGGCGCCGGCGCTTCGGCCGAGACCGTCGGCGCGCAGCGCATCTGCATGAATATCATGCCGATGCCGCCGGGCGCGCGCGCCAAGGCGCACTACCACGAGGGCATCGAAACCATCGCCTACATGCTGACCGGCGAATGCTTCGTCTATTACGGCGACAAGCTTGAACATCGCGTGCTGGTGCGTCAGGGCGAACAGGCCTTCCTGCCGGCCGATCTGCCGCACGCGCCTTGCAACGAAAGCGGCGCGCCGTGCACCTGCATCGTCGTGCACTCCGCCGGCAGCGATCAGGAGGGCATCGTCATGTTGCCGGAGCTCGATGCGCGGCTGGCGGAGCGTCTCGGCGCGACGGCGTAATCATGCCGCGCGCCGCGTGCAAGCGCATCGCAGGCAAGTTTATACAGTCTGCGCACGAAAAATCGCGCGCGCTGGCGATGCTGCGCAACAAGCACGTGGCGTGGCCGAGTAGGAAGCACGATAATTTGCCGGTGTAGTGCGCGGCGCCGGCGGCAATCTCGCTTCCCCTCTCCCCTTGTGGGAGAGGGTGGCGCGCGCGGAGGGAATCCGAGCGCGCGCCGGGTGAGGGGGCGAGCGCCAGGGTAGGTTCCCGCCCAGATTGTCATTTTGTCCTTTCGTTGTTACATTCCCCGCATGGGCAAGACGGTCCAAATCGACGACGACGTAATGGTGGCGGCCGAGAAGATCGCCGCCGAATGCGGAAGCACGGCCGGCGAAGTGATTTCTGAACTGGCACGGCGCGAGCTGACGCGCCCGCCGCCGGGTCCGCTGGTCGAGCGCAACGGCTTTTACGTTCTGCCGTCGCGCGGCGAAGTCGTCACATCGGCGCTTGTGAAGCGGCTGCTTGAGAATGCCGACCTCGAAGACGCCGGCCTGCGCCCGCGCGACTGACGATGCGGGCGCTGTTTGACGTCGACTTCCTGATTGCGATCGTCGACGAAGCTCACGAACACCATTGGAAGGCGCACGCATGGTGGGCCGCCAATATCGGCGACGGCTGGGCGACCTGCCCGCTGACCGAGAACGGCATGTTGCGGATCATGTCACAGTCGGGCTACAAGAAGCGGATATCTGCGACCTTCGCCATCGATCTCCTGAGCGAGCAGGTTGGCAAGACGGACCACGCGTTCTGGCCCGACGATCTTTCTTTGCGGGATAACGACTGGATCGATCCCGATCGCATCCTGGGGCCGAACCAGATTACCGACGCCTATCTGCTCGCGCTTGCGGTCAAGAATGGAGGAAGGCTGGTCACCTTAGATCAGTCGATCTCACTTCACGCGGTGCGGAATGCTGAGCTGAGGCATTTGGCGGTGATCTCATGAGAGCCGATTGCGCCGCCGAGCGCGGCTATATCGACGACGTGATCATGCCGCGCGCCACCTGCAAACGTGGTGTGGGCGCTCGCGATTCTCAGGAACAAGCACGTGGCGTGGCCGGCGCGGAAGCACGGTAATTTGTCGGTGTGAGGGGGAGATCATGAAGCGAATTCATCTAATCTGCCGGAATAGAGAGGGCGTTATCGCTCTCAAGATGCCAGAGTTTGAAAGTCGCGCATGGGATATCCCCGAAGAAGAAGCTAAAGCGATCATTGGCGGAATGATCTGTTTCCATGAAACGAAAACGCTTCCAAGCTACTTTGGTGGAATAGTGAAAAGCTACCGAATTGAACAGACCGACGATGCCCATTCGACGCGTGTGGTGTTTACTTTGACTGCGACGTCAAGCGCCAAAAACCAATCCTGGGTGGGGCGATCCGACGTCATGGCACACTACAGCGGAATTGTTGAAGATGTCCCGACGTGATCATGCCGATCGCAGCGCGCAAGCGTATCATAAGCACGATAATTTGCCGGTGTGAAGTCGCTCGGTTGGCGAGCGGCTTTATCATAATGTAAATATTCTTAAAGGGGGATATAATGGACGGTCTGGCGATAGCAGGCTTTTGTTCGTTCGGACTATTTATCGGTCTTCTGATTGGCTGGTTTGTAAATGACGATAAGACGTCAAAAGAAAAGGACAAAGGATACGTAAAAATTGTAATTGCAATTGGCTCTTCGGCAGTCAGCTTCGTTCCGCTTTTTGCGCCTGTGACAGGTCGCGAACGTTGGTTTTATCCAATCGCGTTGCTTGTCGGGCTACTTGTTTCACCGTTGTCTTAGTATCGATTACCTACAGTGTAGTCGATGCAGAAACGAATAAGATCTCGACGTCTGCGATTGGCTTTCTTACAAGCGTCCTAAGCGCTTCGACTAATTTCATCAAAAGCAATTTGACGGCAATCTCTTCCGCGCTTGGTGCATATCCTAGTGCCGTTCAAACCATTGCGTCAGCGTTCGCAGCGGCGCTGTTTTTCGTTGTGGTCTTGGCGATATATCTTGTTGATCGAGCTGTTTATTATTTTGGTTATTTCATGCCGCCGAACTTCCGATTCGATCTCAGCTCGTTTGAAGGGAGGGCCGGCATCGGGAGAGTCGAAGCGCTTAACGCGATCTTTTCAAAAGATTGTGCAATTTCGAAATGTTACGGCGCGATTAGGGCGTACTTGGGTCACAAGAACTCAGACCCAAATCGAATAAATCAAAGAAACAAAATTGTGAAAGGTATTGAAACAGCGAAGCAAGTCTTTGCTTATGTCAAGGCGTACATAGTCTATTTGGTATTCCTTTTAATTGCAAGTCATTGGGGTGTTGCAATTTCAGCGTTTGGCGCGCCCGTCACAGCTGCCGTGTTATTTGTCGTGTTTACGATTGCGATTCTTTACTTTTCGTCCGCGTATCAATCATTGGTGAAGTATGATTTGGATAGTTTTATCTGGGAGCAGCTATACAACTCTGACACCAAATTAAATGCCGGTGTGATAGAAAAATTCGACTACGCAAGTAAGCCCGCAAGGTGGTGCCTTGGCCGATTGCTGCGCAGTAGACTTTACTTAGAGCCATCGCTTTTGGATGCGGAGCCATAGCGCAAAGGTGCGGCCAATCCCACCGCGTCGCCGTGCCGCGCCGTCCCGTTCGCCGACTCTGCTAAAATACCCTGGTAGGTAACCAAAAAGGGGACCTGCCATGGCCTGTATCGAGACTGAATCGGACAGGGTGATTCAGCACGACGGCGGAACGACGCTGACGTTCGACAAGACGGGCCGCCCATACTAGGAGCGCCCCATCCCATCCGCGTCAGCGGGAATACGACGGCGCCCCATTGGGCTACACTCCCTTCGCCCACGGAGGACCCGCCCCATGCCCCTCACGCCCCAGCAACAATCCCTTTGCCAGAACTCGCCGTTCGATTTCTCCGGCCTCAAGGCCGTGTTCGTCAATTGCACGCTGAAGCCGTCGCCGCAGCTTTCGCACACCGAAGGGCTGATGACGGTGGCCATCGAGATCATGCGGACGAACAAAGTTGACGTGACCCTGATCCGCGCGGTGGATCACGACATCGCGCCCGGCGTCTATCCCGACATGCGCGAGCATGGTTTCAAGTCCGACGCCTGGCCGGAGCTGTGGCCGACCATCCTGGCGGCGGATATTCTCGTCATCGGCTCGCCGATCTGGCTCGGGCAGATTTCGAGCGTGTGCAGCAACCTCATCCAGCGGCTCTACGGCATGTCGGCGATGCTCAACGACAAGGGCCAGTGGATCTACTACGGCAAGACCGGCGGCTGCGTCATCACCGGCAACGAGGACGGCATCAAGCACTGCTCCATGGAAATCCTCTATTCGCTGCAGCACCTCGGCTACGTGATCCCGCCGCAGGCCGATTGCGGCTGGATCGGCGAGGCCGGGCCGGGGCCGTCCTATCTCGACGCAGGCTCGGGCGGGCCGCAGAACGACTTCACCCAGCGCAACACCACCTTCATGGCCTGGAACCTGATGCACACCGCGCGGCTGTTGCGCGAGGCCGGCGGCTTTCCGGCGCACGGCAACCAGCGCAAACTGTGGGACGCCGGCTGCCGTTTCGATCATCCCAATCCGGAATACCGGTAGACGTTGTAGCCCGGATGGAGCGAAGCGCAATCCGGGGCTGATCTTAGCCGCCGTTCCCGCATTCCGCTGCGCTCCATGCGGGCTACAGGTTAGCGTTTGACGAAGCGGTGGGAGGGGCTGCGATCGCTTCGTCAGACGCTAGCCATCGGACGGCGGCTGCGACTAGTATTTGACATGCCACCCCCACCTTTGCCCTACATCGCCGTCCCGGAATCCTTCCGCCTGCCGCCCGGCATGAACTTCGGCGGCACCTCGGGCGTCGCGTTCAATTCAAAGGGCAACATCTTCGTCATCCATCGCGGGCCGATGCCGCTGATGGAGTTCGACGCCGACGGTAATTTCATCCGCGGCTTCGGCGACGGCCTGTTCGAGCGGCCGCACGGCCTGCGCATCGACGCCGACGACAACATCTGGGCGACCGACGTCGCGGCGAACCTGGTCTACAAATTCAACCCTGAAGGCCGCCTCGCCATGGTGCTCGGCTGCAAGGGCCAGAGCGGCGAATGGCACCCTTACGGGCACCTGCGGCTGTTCCACGAGCCGAACGAGGCGGTGGTGGGGCCCACCGGCGACATCTTCGTGCTGCAGGGGCACGGCAAGGCGGAGTCGCTGGTCATCAAGTTCGACCGCGACGGCAATTTCATCAAAACGTTCGGCGGCACCGGCAAGGGGCCGGGCCAGTTCGACCTGCCGCATTCGATTGTTTTCGACGACGAGGGGCTCCTCTACATCGCCGACCGTAACAACGCGCGCATCCAGGTGTTCGACGCCGACGGTAATTACGTCCGGGAGTCGTCGCATCCCGGCACGCCGTGCGGCCTCTGTATGGACGCCGACCGGCACATCTGGCTGGCGCACGGCCACACCGGCCGGATCATGAAGCTCGATTTGAACGGCAACGTCGTCGGCCACATCGAAGGGGCGGGGCAGGGCAAGACGCTCGGCAAATACGGCGAGGCGCATTACATCGCGCTCAGCCCGCGCGGCGAGATCTTCGTCGCCGACACGCTGAACTGGCGCGTGCAGAAGTATGTGAGGATAATAGGGCGCGGCACGCCCATTTCCCTCGCCCCGCGCAAGCGGGGAGAGGGTGGCGCATGCGGAGGGAATCCGAGCATGCGCCGGGTGAGGGGCTCTTTATCGACGAGCGTCCGCAGCCCCTCACCCGGCTCGCTTCGCTCGCCACCCTCTCCCCGTAAACGGGGAGAGGGAAAGAGAAGTTCGCCCCAACTGATTCGCACGATAAGCTCGCATCCTTCATTGACGCTTGAACACTCGCCGGGGCGACACACATTTCATGGCGGAAACATCCTTATCTTTCCTCACCGACCTGCGCGCCGAGGCGCCGGTCATCGCGGGCGCCGCCACCACCGCCATCTTCTTCACCGTCGGCAAAGGATGGGCCGACGACTTCTCGCAGCCGGTGTTCTCCGCCACCATCTTCGTCTGGCTGTTCGCGGCCATGATCTGGTGCGCCTTCGGCGTCGTGCGCCACGCCGAGGCGCTGGCCGACTATCTCGGCGAGCCCTTCGGCACGCTCATCCTCACCATCGCCGTCATCTCGATCGAGGTCGCCATCATGGCGACGGTCATGCTGCACGGCGGGCCCAACCCGACGCTGCCGCGCGACACCGTGTTCGCCGTGCTGATGATCGTGCTCAACGGCATGGTCGGCGCCTCGGTGGTGATCGGCGCGCTGCGGCACCGCCAGCAGCAATACAATCTGCAGGGCGCGCTCACGTTCCTGGCGGTGATCTCATGCCTGGCGGTGATCGCGCTGGTGCTGCCGGCCTACACCACCTCGACCAAGGGCCCGACGCTGAGCGTGTTGCAGGCGGTGGTGTTCGGCGGGCTGACCGCGGCGCTCTATGCCGGCTTCCTCGGCATCCAGACCATACGCCACCGTACCTTCTTCGTGGAGGCGGCGGGCGCCGGCGGAGAAGCCCATCACGCGCGCGGCCCCAAGCATTCGGCGCCCTATCACGCCGTGCTGCTGTTGCTGACGCTGCTGCCGGTGGTGCTGCTGTCGAAGCCGCTTGCGCTGATCATCGACTACGGCATCGAAAAATTGCACGCCCCCACCGCCCTCGGCGGCATCATCATCGCCATCCTGGTGCTGTCGCCGGAAGGGCTGACCTCGTTCCAGGCCGCGCGCCGCAACCAGCTGCAGCGCTCGGTCAATCTGTCGCTCGGGTCGGCGCTGTCGACCATCGGCCTCACCATTCCGTCCATGATCGCGATCAGCCTCGTCACCGGCACGCCGCTGGAACTCGGGCTGGTGCCGGCGGAGGCGGTCTTGTTGGTGTTGACGTTGTTCATCGCGCAGATGACGTTTTCCGGCGCACCCACCAATATCCTGCTCGGCGCGGTGCATCTGGTGCTGTTCGCGACCTTTGTGGTGTTGATCTTCAATCCGTGAATCGCGACGTTGCAGCGCAGCAATGCCTGAAGAATGAGCAATGCTTCTGTGTCGATTGCGGAGCGCTGGCGCGGTGAATCATGTAGCGTTTTGCGCGAACGACGCAGGATGCCGGAGCCATGCGGCGCACGGGCAAGCGGACACGTTGCAGGCGGCATGAACGTCAGCGGTTGACGCTGCGCCTTGCGGCGGTGGCGGCCGTGGCCGCTTTGGTGGCGCCGACATGGTCGGCGCGTGCCGGCCAAGAGCAGATCGTGAAAGCCGGCGCGGCCAACCATCCCTTGCTCATCCGCGAGCACGCCGCTTGGGACATGGATTGCCGGGCCGTTCCTTATCCGGCGCTGCGCCTCGAGCGACCGCCGTTGCACGGCGCCGTATGCGCGCGCGTTGCGACAATCACCATCCGCTCCATGTACACGGGCACCGAGGCACAATGCATCGGCCGTGTGGTGCAGGGTTTGCGCTTGATCTATTTCCCGCGCCCCGGCTTCACCGGCAGCGACAATCTGCAATATTCGGTGCAATACCCGTCCGTCAGCCGCCGCGTCGCGGTGACCGTCAGTGTCGGCGCGGGCGAGGGCGTGAGGCTGCCGGCCGATACGGTTGGCGCGGGACCGGACACCGCGCAGTCAGCGGGCCCGGTGCCGCCCTGCGCGGGGCCGGTTTCATAAGAGGCGCGCGGTCTTCACGTCCCCGCCACCACCTTGTTACGCAAGGTGCCGATGCCGGTGATGTCGATCTCCACCGTGTCGCCCGGCTTGATGTTCTGCGGCACGCCGTCGGTGCCCATCCACATCACGTCGCCCGGCTCGATGGTGCAGTATTTGCTCACCTCGGCGATGTAAGTAGCGGTATCGAAGATCATGTTGTTGGTGACGAAGTCGTCGGTCACCTTGCCGTTGACGCGGATGGTGGTGCGCATGTCATCGGGATTGAGCCCGGTGACGATCCACGGCCCCATCGGCTTGAAGGTATCGGCGTTCTTCGACCGCCACATGGTGCGGTCTTCCTTCTGCCAGTCGCGCTCGCTGACGTCGTTGCCGATGGTCCAGCCGAACACGTAATCGAGCGCGTTCTCCTTGCTGACGTTGCGCGCGCGCTTGCCGAACACGGCCACCAGCTCGCCCTCGTATTGAAAGGCTTCGCCGGCGTCCTTGGGCTTGACGATGTCGGCCTCGTGCGGGACCAGCGCGTTGTTGGTGCGGTAGCCGATGTCAGGCTTCTTCGGGAACACCGGCTCGGTGCCGCGCTTGGCGGCCATGCGGCGGATGTGGTCCTCGTAATTGATACCGACGCAGTAGAACACCGAGGGGATCACCGGCACTTCGAGCTTGACGTGCTTGAGCGGGAGGCTGCGGTCGGTGCGCTTGTGCTCGCCCCAGGGGCTGCCCTCGATGGCTGTCACCTGTTCGTCTTCGATCACGCCGAAGCTGATCGCGCCATCCTTGCTGAAGCGGCACCACGTCGTCATCGGTCGTCCCCGGTTCTTCATTCCACGTTGGTGGGCGGAGTATCGGGACAAGGTCTGGCTTGCGCAAGACGGCCGGTGGGCCGTGGCCGATCACGCCGCGTAGGACGCGCCGCCGGCGCGGATCCACATCTTGGCCGCGGCCAAAAGCCCGTGCGAGAGCAGGGCGATGTCCGCCGGCATGTCCTTGCGCCAGACGTCGAGCAGGAGCGCGATGCGCACCTCGTCGCTGTGGTTCCACACCTCATGCGGATAGGTGTCGTCCCATAGCAGGCTGTCGCCATCGCCCAGCCGGTAGGGCACGCCATCAATGTTGAGCTCGCAGGCCGGCCGGCCGGATACGTCGCAGGGCATCGACAGCATCAGGTGGAAGCGCAGGATGCCGCGGAACGGGCCGCGGTGGCGGGGGATGTGCTTGCGCGGCGCCAGGAAGGAGAACACCGCCGACATCGCCTCCGGCGTCTCAGCGAGAAGGGCGGCGACGGCCGGGCAGCGGGCGAGGTTGTTGGCGACCGGCACGCCATAGGCCTTCATGATGAACATGCGCCAGTCGCGCCCGTCGTGGGCGGAGATGTCGGTCTGCGCCGGCATCAGGTCGTGGAAGCGCGGCACCGTGTGGAGCGTGCCGGCGACGGCAAGCGCCTCGCGGCGGATTTCGGTCCAGCTTTGCGTGAAGCGCGGTGCGCTGGGGAAATAATGCGCTTCGTCGAGAATGGCCGGGGTCGCGATGCGGCGGTCGTAGAGCGCGCGCACAACCCCGACGGCACGATCGTAGGTAGCCAAATCGAATCCTCCGGATTCGTGCCCTTGAACGTCATCGTAGCCTCCGGCTGTAGTCACCGAAATAGCCCCGGCGTAAATTCCGCCGGCTGCTTGCCGTCGATTGAGCGCACGAGCATGCTGATCCGTGCCATAGTGGGGCCGCAACGATCGCGGGGGCGATGCGTGACGACACGACTGACGGCGCTCATCATCGCCGTGCTCGACTTGGTGGGTTGGGGGCTGGCGGGGTTCAATCTCCTGGTGGCCGACGCCGATCCGGCCACCCGCGGTCTCGATCAACTCGGCGGCTACGCGATTACCCTCCTGTTCGTGCTGACCGCTCTACCGGCGCTGGTGCTGGCCGGGCTCAACCGCTGGCCGCGCGCGGCGCTCGGCCTGTCGCTCGCCTTTCCGGCGACGTTCGTGGTGCTGCTGGTTGCGGTGGCGGTAACCCTGCCGTAGGGCAGGGCTCAGAAGCGCGTGGTGAGGGCCGTGAGCCAGGCCGGCGAGGCGTTGACCAGCGCGGTCTCCAGCGCCTTATCGAGCCCGCTGACGATCATCAGGCCGACCGCCACCAGCAGGCCGCCGAGCGCATATTTTCCGGCCTTGCCGGCCGACATCAGCCGGTCGCGCCAGCGCATCAGGGCTTCGCGTGACAGCAGGCCGAGGGCGAGCAGGGGCGCCGCGGTGCCGAGGCCGAAGGCGAACATGATCAGCGCCACGTTGCCGAGATCCTTGCCCTGCGCCGCCAGTACAGAGGCCGCGCCCAGCGTCGGCCCGACGCAAGGGCTCCAGACCGCGCCGAGCAACAGGCCGAGCAGGAACTGACCGGTGAGGCCGGCGCGGGAAAAATCGCCGGCCTGCGTCTGCGCCCAATTGCCGAAGGGGCCGGCGGCGACCGCGAGTTGGCCCTGCAGGCGCGGCAGCAGCAGCACCGCGCCGACGGCGATCAACATGGCGGCGGCGATCAGGCGAAAGATGTCCTGGTTGACGCCGAGCGAAAAACCGATGGTGGCGACGAACAGGCCGACGGTCACGAACGACAGCGCGACACCTGCGGCGAGCGCGACCGGCCCGAGCCTGTGCTCGGTCAGCGCCGCGCCCAGCACGATCGGCAACAGCGGCAGCACGCAAGGGGAGAGCGTCGACAGGACGCCCGCCGCCAGTGCCAGGAAGATCGCGCCCATCGGCCGGCCGGCTTTACAGAGTCTTGCCGAGCAGCTTGGCGATCGAGGCGGGATTGGTATCGCCCACCGTCCGGCCAACTTCGGTCTTGCCCTTGTAGACGATCAGCGTGCTCTGCTGATTGACCCGCAGCTTGCGCAGCAGCGCCTTCTGGGAATCGAAGTCGATGTTGAGCGCCACCAGGTTCTTGAACTTGGGCTCGGCCTCGAGCTTGCCCAGGATCGGCTTCTGCGCCTTGCAGGTCGGGCACCAGGGCGCGGTGATGTGCAGCAGGATCGGCTTGCCGGCGGCCTGCGCGGTGGCGAAGGCCTTCTGGCTGTAGTCAATCGAAGTGGCCTGGGCGAGCGGCCCGATGGCGAGGTAGCTGACGGCCAGCGCGCCGGCGGCGGCAAGCATGTGACGGCGGTTGAGCATGGGACGACCTCTCCAAAAAGGGGGAATTGCCAGCCGATGTCTACCAAATCGCCCGATCGACGGGGGTCACGTTTGCCGCGCGCAAATTCACGAATTCGTGGGAAACGGGTGATCAGCGCCAGCCGCCACCGCCGTTCACGAAGACCGTGTCTGCGGTCATGAATTCGCAGGCGTCCGAGCACATGAACAGCACCAATTCGCCGATCTCTTCCGGCTTGCCGAAGCGGCCCATCGGCACGTCGTCGAGGAAGCGCTTGACGAGCTCGGGCGAGGAGGAGGCCGCCGCCTGAAACGGCGTTTGGATCGGGCCGGGCGAGATCGACAGGCAGCGGATGCCTCGGCTTGCGAATTCGCGCGCGACGCCCATGGTGAGCGAATTCACCGCGCCCTTGGCCGCTGCGTAATGAACGGACGAGCCGGGGCCGCCGCGCTTGGCCGCCATGCTGGCGACGTTGACGATGACCCCGCCGCCGTTTTCCAGCATGTGCGGAATGATGGTCTGCGTGGCGTAGAACGTACCCTTGAAATTGAGGTCGAAGGTGCGGTCGAGGAGATCGTCGTCGATCTCGAGGAAATTGGCGCGGCGGATGGCGGCGCCCGCGGAATTGAACAGGAAATGCACGCGGCCGAAGTCGTTGATCGCGAGCTGCACCAGGTCTTCGACGGCCGCGCGCCTGGTCACGTCGATGGCGAGCGCCAGCGCCTGGCCGCCAATCGCGTTGATCTTCTCGACCGTCTCGGCGGCGCCGGCCTCGTTGATGTCGGCGCAGACCACGTTGGCGCCTTCGCGGGCAAAGATCAGCGCGGTAGCCCGGCCGATGCCGCTGGCGGCCCCGGTGATGATGATGGTCTTCCCGTGGAAGTAGTCCGGGGTCTTCGGCATCGGCGCTTTCCTTCGTTTCCGTCGTGGGAGCCGCCGATAGCCGGCGGTCTTCGGCTTACAAAATAGCTTATCCTCGCTGGCGCGGGCGCGAATATAATCGCTCCGCAGCTAACGTCTAATGGGAGGAGACCCCATGGCCACCCCGCCGCCGATCGAATACGCCGAGGCTTCGTCCGAGGTGCGCGCCGTTTATGACGACATCAAGAAGACGCGCAACGTGCCGGATGTGAACAACTTCTGGAAATATCTCGCGCGCGACCCGGCCACCCTCAGGCGCACTTGGGAGAGCCTGAAGGAGATCATGGTGCCGGGTGCGCTCGATGCTCTCACCAAGGAAATGATCTATGTGGCGGTGAGCGTCAGCAATGGCTGCGGCTATTGCATCGCGAGCCACACCGCGGCGGCGCGTAAGGCCGGCATGACGGAAGCGATGTTCGGTGAGCTGATGGCGGTCACCGGCATGGCCAACGAAACCAACCGACTGGTCAATGGCTACCGGGTGCCGATCGACGCGGCTTACGAGAAATGAGCGCGCGCGCTCAGCGCGTGACGGTCGGAAAAGCTTGCGCATCTCCACAGCCCGGCGCCGCGCGGACGCCGGGCTGCAGATGATGACGCGCTATTTCGTGCCGCTGGGCGCAGGATTTGGTGCAGGATTCGGCGACGGCGTATGCGGCGCCATGCCCATCGCGCCGTTGCCGGTCGCCGGCGGCACCGCCTGCATGGCCGGTCCGGCGCCGGTCGTCGCGGCCGGCGGGTTGCTGGCCGTATTGGTGTCGCCGTTCCAGCCGGCCGCGAGAATGAATGCGACCAGAATGACAACGGCAATGCCGGCAATCCAGCCCCACATGGCGCGGCTGCCGCGCTCGCTGCTCAGGTTGGAGTTGGGTGGATCATCGTACCGCGGATTGGTATCGCGGGGATCGGTCATGGCAATCCTCCATCGCTCGGATGCGCCTGATCTGACGAATGGGAGAAACCCGCAGCGGCGGCGCTTGTTCCTGCAAAACAGGCAGAGACGGGGCAGCCAAAGCGGTAGTGGAGTGCTATAGCCCACGACCAAATCGTCTATCTTGCATGCCGGGGCCCTCATGCCGCTGAACCGTGCAGCCATCGCCGCCGCGCCCATTGTTTTCGTGCTGTTGTGGAGCAGCGGCTTCATCGGCGCGCGTTATGGCTTGCCCTTTGCCGAGCCGATGACGTTCCTTGCCCTGCGCATGGGCTTCGTCGTGTTGGTGATGTTGGCGATCGCGCTCATCGGCCGCGCGCGTTGGCCGAGACCGCCGGAGATCGGCCATAGCCTGGTGGCCGGCGTGCTGGTGCATGGCGCCTATCTCGCCGGCGTCTTCATCTCCATCAGTCAGGGCGTGCCGGCCGGCATTTCCGCGCTGATCCCCGGCCTGCAGCCGATCCTCACCTCGACCATCGCCAACCGCTTCATGGGCGAGCGGGTGACGCCTCTGCAATGGGTTGGCCTCGGGCTCGGGCTCGGCGGCGTGCTGATGGTGCTGCACGACCATCGCATCGTGGCGGCGGGCACGGCGCTCGGCTGGAGCGCGAGCTTCGTCTCGCTGTTCGGCATCACCCTGGGCACGCTTTATCAGAAGCGTTATTGCGCCTTCATCGACTGGCGCACGGGCAACACCGTGCAATTCATCAGCGCCGGCATATTGTTCACGATCGCTTCCTTCGCCTTCGAGACACGTGTCATTCATTGGACCGGACAGCTGATTTTCGCGATCGCCTGGCTTGCCATCGTGCTCTCGGTGCTGGCGGTGGCGCTGATGTATTGGCTGATCCGCCGTTCGGCGGCGACCAGCTTCGCCAGTCTGTTCTACCTGGTGCCGGCGACCACCGCCTTGCTGGCCTATCTTCTGTTCGGCGAGCGGTTGGACACCTTGTCGATTGTCGGGATGGTCGTCTGCGCGGCCGGCGTGGTGCTGGCCAATCGCGGCGCGCGCGCGAGGCCGAGCGCGGCGAATGCCGCCGCCTCGGTTATTTCAGACGCATGAGGCTTACTTGCGCTTGTCGAGCACCAATTGCGTCTGCGTCACGATCGCGCAGAGCCGGCCGTCGCCACGGGTGATGCGGGTCTGCCAGACCATGGTGGTGCGGCCGCGATGCAGCGGCGTGCACTCGGCATAGGCGACGTCGCCGATCGGGACGGCGGAGAAGAAATTGGTCTTGCTCTCGATGGTGGTGGTCTGCTGACCTTCTTTTAGATTGGCGGTCGTGGCGGTGCCGCCGAGATTGTCGGCCAGCGCCATGATGGCGCCGCCGTGCAGGATGCCGAAACGGTTGTTGAGCTCCGGACGCGCGCGCAGCTCGGCCGCGACCCGCTCGACGGAAACGTGAGTTATTTTCATGCCGAGGAATTCGGCGAATGGCGGTTGTTCCTTCGCCAGCGCGTTGATGTCGCTCATGTCAAATGCTCCAGCTCTTGCGGCGGGCATTAATCGGGGCCGTCGCGCCGGAAAGCAAGCGCTAAGAGGTTGCGCCAAAAGCGGGCAGGGGATGCGGCGGCAAATCGCCGGCCGAGCGCAATTTGTCCCGCCGGCCGAGAAAGTCGAAAGGGGCCCCGGTTGCCCGGCGCCCCTCGATGCAACGTGACAGCGGAGGATGTCAGTCGCGCGGTTGCGGCGCGATGCGGATATAGGGGCGAGGCTGCTTGTAGCCGGGATAAAGCTTCTTCGCCTCGTCGTCGCTGATGGCGCCGGTGAGGATGACGTCTCCGCCTTGCTTCCAGTTAGCCGGCGTCGCCACGCGATGCTTGGCGGTGAGCTGCAGCGAGTCGAGTACGCGCAGCACTTCGTCGAAGTTGCGCCCGGTGGTCATCGGATAGACCAGGATCAGCTTGATCTTCTTGTCCGGCCCGACGATGAAGACGTTGCGGACGGTCTGATTGTCGGCAGCGGAACGGCCCTCCGAAGAGCCATTGGTGCTCGCCGGCAACATGCCATAGGCCTTGGATATCTTCAGGTCGGTGTCGCCGATCATCGGATAGTTCGGCGCGAAGCCGACCACGTCCTTGATGTCGTCCGACCACTTCTTGTGGTTTTCCACCGGATCGACCGACAGCCCGATGATCTTCGCGTTGCGCTTGTCGAATTCCGGCTTGAGCCGCGCCATGGTGCCGAGCTCGGTGGTGCAGACCGGCGTGAAGTCCTTCGGATGCGAGAACAGCACGCCCCAGGAGTCGCCGAGCCAATCGTGAAAGCGAATCTTGCCTTCGGTCGTCTCCGCCTCGAAATCGGGCGCCGTGTCGCCGATTGCCAATGTCATGTGAACCTCCAATCCATGTGCGAAGTGATCTCGCGCGTACATATAGTTGAACGGCCTCGCGCTGGAAGTGATGCGCGCATGAAAAACAGCATCGCACCCTTGGGCGCCTGCAAGGCAGGACAAAGTTTCGGCAGCGCGCGGCGCGAGGGAAGAATTTTCCCACGCCCTTGTCGCCGCGCGCCGTGTTCACTTTGCCGGCTGATAGCCGTCGGTCAGCGTCTTCAGGAAGGCAATGATGTCGGCTTCGTCCTGCGCCGTCATCGCCGGCTTTTCGCCGAGATGGCGGTCGAAGGGCGGATCGGCGACGTCGACGTTCGCTCGATAGGCGGGCGGAATGTCGTTGTACTTCTTCACCGTGCCGTCCGGGCCGCGCGGATAGACCTTCTGCGGGTCGGTGTCGCGGAAATTGTAGAAGTCGAGCACGTCCTGCAGCGTATGGAACACGCCATTGTGGAAGAAAGTGCGGCGGGTGGCGACGTTGCGCAGCGTCGGCGTCAGGAACATGCCGCAATATTGAGTTTGTTTCGCCAGGTTCGTGCGGGTCGGTCCGCAAATGCCGAGGTCGAAGTAGGTGGGATCGTTGTTGACGGCGAGGGCATAGTTGCGCGGCGCGCCCAACGCCTCGAACTCGTGATCGGTGAACAGAGGCGGTAGGCCGTCGCGGCTCGGCTGGTCGAGATGGCAGCCGCCGCAATTGGCCTTCTTGGGATCGTTGAACAGTTTATAGCCGCGCGTCTCGGACGCACTCAGGCGGGCCTTGCCCTCGAGCCAGTAGTCGAACTTGCTGGTGTAGGGATGGAAGCTTTGCTCTTCGATCTGGTAGCGACCGACCGCGAACATCGCCTCCGAAACCAGCACCTTCGGATTGCTGAAGATGCGCGGCCCGAACAGCTCGACGAAACGCTTCGAATAGGAGGCCTGGTGCAGTTTTGTGGCCACCCTTTCGACGCTGCCGCCGTCCATCTCGTTCGGAGCGAGCAATGGGAACGGCGCTTGGGCCTGCAGGGTGTCGGCGCGGCCATCCCAGAACAGGCCGCCTTGCGGCACCATATTGGCCGCGGATTGCGCGGTCTGGGTTGCGGTCTTCTTCACGAGCGTCGCGCCCTGGGCCGCGCTGGCCATCTGCGCGATGCTCATATTCTCTTTGGCTTCGTTGGTTGGGTCTTCGATCCCGATGCTGAAATTCGGTTGGCGCTCCAGATAGGCCAAAGACGGGACCGCCCGCGCGCCTTGCTGCGTCAGCTTGGGGCCGCCGAGCATGACCGGACCGTTGTTCGGCGGCCCATAGGCATTCTGCCGACTGTGGCACGATCCACATGACAGCTTGCCCGACGACGAGAGGCTCGCGTCGTAAAAGATGAACTGCCCGAGCTGTGCCATGGCCGACAGCGGTGCGACCTTCGGGCGAATGAGGTGAACCGGGTGCGGGTTCTCGCCGGAGGTGGCGGACGGTTCGGCGGCGCAGACGGCACCGGCCAGCGTGAGCAGGCCGGCGCCGATGAGCCACCCTTTGAGGTGGAGTTGCATGGTGTACTGCTTAGTGTCCGTAATGATCGCCTCGTGAGGCGTAGACAACCGTGCCGGCCGTCGGATCGAGGATGAGCTTCTTGTTCGAATCGCCATGATGGAAATCGAACAGGCTCATGATCGAGCCGGCGCTGGCATCGAAGGAACCGCCGCCCAGGCGCTTGCCGTGCAGCCAGTTGTCCTCGATGAAGCGTACCACGGAAGCCTGCGAAAGCCGATTGTGGGTGACGTAGTTGTGCCTGGCGTAAGGCGAGATCACCAGGAAGGGGATACGCGTGCCGGGGCCGCAACGGCCGTTCACCGGCAGACCGTTGACGCCCTTGGGCTGAGGCTGGCTGTTGACGCCGGTGCCGCACTGACCGGGGCCGTTGACCTGATCGGCGCTCGCGTCATACGAGGCGCTGGTCGGCTTGGCATAGGCATGGTCGTACCAGCCGTCGGAGTCGTCATAAGTGACGATCACCGCGGTGTCCTTCCACTCCGGCCGCTCCTGCAGGAAGTTGACCAGCTTGACCATGCCTTCCTGCTCGTCGAGCGGATCGGAATTACCCGCGTGTGAGTCCTGGTAGGCCTGCATCTTGATGTAGGAGACAGCGGGGAAATTGCCGGCCTGCACCGCGGCATAGAAGTCGTTCAGATCGTAATCGTGATTGGCCGGATCGACGCTATGGCCGTCCGCCTGCAGGGTGTGGCCGACCGCTTGGATCGAGCTCGGCCGTGCATGGGTCGGGTTGGCGGTCGAGGGATAGTACTGGAACCAGGCGTGGTGCGGAATGTAGTCGGTGATCGTACCGGTGATGCTTGAATAGGTGCTGCGCTGGCAGCCCGTGGTGCCGTTGGTGTTGGTGGCGGTGAGATCGAAACCGCCCATGAAGCCGCCCCAGGTGATGTGAGCGTCGTTGAGCAGATTGCCGATGTTCTTGCCCGACATCAGGATGCCGCTCGAGGTCTTCGAGCAGACGTCATTGGCCGGTTCGGGGTCGCCAGTCACGCTGTAGCCGCCCTGGCCGTCGGCGACCAAGCCGGAGGTGTTCACGATCGGCTGCGCGCCGTTGTTCTGGCCGGAGACTACTTCGATCGCACCGGGCGTCGACGGACCGTAGGTGTCGGTGTAGGCGTTGTCGTTCATGGCGAAATGCTGGGCGTAGTTCCACAACGCGGTGACGGTGTTGCCGTCGAAGTAGCCCATCACCTGACCGTTGGTGCCGAAAGCGCCGACGCCGCCGGCCGTGCCGCGGCCGGTGTATTTCGGGAACAGGTCAGCCTTGCCATTGTCATAGGCCTGCTGCTCGGCGGTGTAGGCGTGGTTCTGCGAACGGGTGTTGGCCTGCGTGCGGTCGAGACGGAACGGGTCCGCCGCGCCTGCGCCGTTGGCGGTATTGGTGAAGTTCGGATTGTTGACCAGAAGATTGGCGGTGGCGAGGTTGTTCACCCACGGCGTGTGCCGTTTCGCGTGGAAGGGGATCTCGCCCGGCGGGTTGCTGGCTTTCGGGTAGGTCGCGAAGAAGTGGTCGAACGAGCGGTTCTCGTTGAAGAGAATCACGAGATGCTTGATCGGCGTCGCGGTCCGGACAGCATGTTGCGGATGGTGATCGTGGTCGTGCCAGCCCTTGCCATGGGAAATGCCATGTGGATTGGCGAGCGCCCCACCGCCGAAAGCAGCGGCAGCGACAATCACGGACATCGCGACCGTGGAAAGCAGCTTTGTTTTCATCTCTTTTTGCCTCAATATTACGTCGCCCCGCGGCAACCTACCCATGGCCGATGACAGACCTGTGTCGATTTGTTCCAAGTCGAGAGATCGCTGTGCGTGCTCACCGCTGCAGGGGATAACGCGGTGACGCAGCACGGTTTATCGGAGCGGCGCTCGTGAACGCGCTTGACCTGTCGATCGCAGATGCCATCCAGCGGTGCTGGATAGTGGGCCGTTAAGACGGTAGTTTGACGGCGTCCGGCGGAGGTCCGGGCGCTGGGTCACGCTTCATCATGGCAATCGAGCAGCTTCTGTCACGGCTCGCGGTTGCGCTCGGCATCGGTCTGCTGATCGGCCTCGAGCGCGGCTGGAAGACGCGCACCGTTGCCTCCGGTCACCGCGCCGCCGGCGTGCGCACGTTTTCATTATGCGGTCTGCTCGGTGGGCTGACGGCGGCGCTCGCCTATGCCAGCGGCACGAGCATCGGCGCCGGCATCGTGCTCGGCCTCGGCTTTGCCGTGTTCGCGGGTGTGATCGCGGTCTTCGAACGCGACGCCGACCGCGCCGCCGGCAGCTTTTCGGCCACCACGATCGTCGCCGAATTGCTGACCTTCGTGCTCGGCGCCTATGCGGTGGCCGGCGATGTGCGGGTGGCGGCGGCCGCGGCGGTGGCGGCGACCGGTATCCTGGCCGCGCGCGCGGAAATCCATGGCTGGGTTGCGCGCATCACCTGGCCGGAACTGCGCTCGGCTTTGGTGCTGCTGGCGATGACCTTCATCGTCTTGCCGGTCGTGCCCAATATCAGCATCGGCCCCGCGCCGGGCGTGAACCCGCGCGAGGTGTGGCTGATCGCCATCGTGCTCGCCGGTGTCTCGTTCATCGGCTACATCGCCGTGCGCGCATTCGGTGCCGAGCGCGGCGTGCTGCTCGGCGCCTTGGCCGGCGGATTGGTGTCGTCGACGGCCGTGACGTTGACCAGCGCACGGCGCGCGGCCGCGCGCGAAGCCGAGCCGCGGCTACTGGCGGCGGGCGTCGCCACGGCAAGCGCGGTCTCCTTCCTGCGCGTGATCGCCATCGTCGCCGTGCTGCAGCCCGTGTTGCTGGTGCTGGTCGTGCCGGCGCTTGCCTTGGCGACCCTTGTTGCCGGTGTCTACGCGATAGTCACCGTGCAGTGGCGCACGGACGGGAAGGTCAATGACAAGGCGCCGCCGGGGGAGTTCAAGAACCCGTTCAGCTTCTGGCCGGTGGTGGGCTTTGCCGTCTTTCTCGGCGTCGTGATCGTGCTCGCGCGGTTGATCGGCGATACCTTCGGCGCCGGCGGCGCGCTGTTGGGGGCGGCGGGCCTAGGGCTGGCCGACGTCGACACGGTGACGATTTCAATCGCGCGGCTGGTGCCGGCGCCGCTGAGCGAGGTCGCCGCCGCGGCAGCCATTCTGGCGGCGGTCGCCAGCAACATGCTGAGCAAGCTGGCGATCGCCTCGGTGATCGAGCGTGGCCGCTTTGCAGGGGAGGTCGGGGCCATGACCGTCGGCTGCTGGGTCGCCGGCGGCCTCGGGCTATGGGGTGCGCTGGCCTTCGGGGCGGGCTGAGGCGACGTTGACATTTCGCTGCAGTGCCGCAAAGTTCGCTGGCCGGCTCGCGGCGGGAAATTAAGCCAATATGTTCAAGCGCATCCTGATCGCCAATCGCGGCGAAATCGCCTGCCGGATCATCAAGACCGCCCGCCGCATGGGCATCGAGACGGTTGCCGTCTATTCGGAGGCCGACAAGGACGCCCTGCACGTGGAGATGGCCGACACGGCCATCGCCATCGGCCCGCCGCCTGCCGCGGAAAGCTACCTGGTCATCGAGAAGATCATCGCCGCCTGTAAGGAGAGCGGGGCGGAAGCCGTGCATCCGGGCTACGGGTTCTTGTCCGAGCGCGAGGCCTTCCCGAAGGCCTTGCAGGCAGCCGGCATCGTCTTCATTGGGCCGAACCCTTTGGCCATCGCCGCCATGGGCGACAAGATCGAGTCCAAGAAGGCCGCGGCCAAGGCCAAGGTTTCCACCGTCCCGGGCCACCTCGGCGTCATCGAGGACGACAACGAGGCGGTCGCCATCGCCGAGCAGATTGGCTACCCGGTGATGATCAAGGCTTCCGCCGGTGGCGGCGGCAAGGGCATGCGCATCGCCCATTCGATGGCGGAAGTGGCAGAAGGCTTCGCCCGCGCCCGTTCGGAGGCTAAATCCTCGTTCGGCGACGACCGCGTCTTCATCGAGAAATTCATCACCGATCCGCGCCACATCGAAATCCAGGTGCTCGGCGACAAGCACGGCAACGTCATTTATCTCGGCGAGCGCGAATGCTCAATTCAGCGCCGTAATCAGAAAGTGATCGAAGAGGCGCCGAGCCCGCTGCTCGATGAGGCCACGCGCAAGATGATGGGCGAGCAGGCCGTCGCGCTGGCCAAGGCCGTCGGCTATGACTCCGCCGGCACCGTCGAGTTCGTCGCCGGACAAGACAAGAGCTTCTATTTCCTGGAAATGAACACGCGGCTGCAGGTCGAGCATCCGGTGACCGAATTGGTCACCGGCATCGATCTGGTCGAGCAGATGATCCGCGTCGCCGCCGGCGAGAAACTGTCGATCAAGCAGAGCGACGTGAAGCTCAACGGCTGGGCGGTGGAAAGCCGCATCTATGCCGAAGACCCTTACCGCAATTTCCTGCCTTCGACCGGCCGCCTGGTGCGCTACCGGCCGCCGGCCGAGCGCGTGAGCCACGGCGTCACCGTGCGCAACGACACCGGCGTCACCGAGGGCGGCGAGATTTCGCTGTTCTACGATCCGATGATCGCCAAGCTGGTCACCCATGCCTGGAGCCGCGGCGAGGCGATCGACACCCAGGCCGACGCGCTCGATGCTTTCGTCATCGACGGCATCCGCCACAACATTCCGTTTCTGTCCGCGCTGATGGCGCATCCGCGTTGGCGCGAGGGCCGGCTGTCGACGGCCTTCATCGCCGAGGAATTTCCGGAAGGCTTCCATCCGCATCCGCCGGAGGGCGAACGCGCCGAGGTACTGGCCGCGGTGGCGACGGCAATCGACAATGTTTTGGGCGAGCGCAAGCGGCGGATTTCCGGTCAGGTCAACGGCCATGGCGTCACCCGCGAGGGCCGCCGCGCGGTCTGGCTTGGCAGTGAGCAGGTCGCGCTCGAGGTCAAGCGCGAGAACGGCACCATCGAGGTGCGCTTTCCGGAGCAGGGCAAGGAAGGGCGCCGCCATCTCAGCTCCGACTGGAAGCCGGGCGATCCCTTGTGGAGCGGCACCATCAACAGCCATCCGGTGGCGGTGCAGGTGCGCATGATCCCCAACGGATTCGCGCTCGCCTATCGTGGCGTCGAGACGCGCGCCTATGTCTATACCGAGCGCGAGGCCGCTTATGCGCGGCTGATGCCGCCGCCCAAGGTCGCCGACACCGGCAAGCAGGTGCTGTGTCCGATGCCGGGCCTCGTCGTTTCGGTCGCGGTCAAGGAAGGCCAGGAGGTCAAGGCCGGCGAGACCGTGGCGGTGGTCGAGGCCATGAAGATGGAAAACGTGCTGCGCGCCGAGATCGACGGCACGGTCAAGAAGATCAACGCCAAGCCCGGTGACAGCCTGGCGGTGGATGCGGTCATTCTCGAATTCGAGTAGTCGTCGTTCCGCGACGCGCCGAGGGCGCGCGCCCGGAAACCATTACCCCGGTCTGTGCGTATGGAGTCCGCGTTCGTTGCTTCGCGGCATCCCGCAATGACAGAAATGGGCCGCATGATCGTCTACTTCGCCTATGGCGCCAATATGAGCGTCGCCGCCATGCGCCATCGCTGCCCCGACGCGCAGGCGGTGGGGCCCGCGGTGCTGGAGGGCTATCGCTTTTTTGTCGGTAGCGAAGGCTGGGGTTCGGTGCGTCCGCGTCCGGGCCATGCCGTGCATGGCGTGCTGTGGCGGGTGAGCGTGCGCGATCTCGCGGCACTGCATGCCTATGAGCTGCTCTCCAAGGGACTCTATGATTTGCGCCGGTTGCCGGTGTTACATCAGGGCCGTCGCGTTGCCGCCATGATCTATCTCTTGCGCCGGCGCGCGCTCGGCCGGGCGCGGCCGGGCTATGTGGAAGCGATCGCCGCGGCCGCGCGCGGCTGGCAACTGCCGGAAGCTTACGTGCGCTCGGTCGAACGCTGGTCGCCCTCGCGTTTTACCGGCGCGCGCGGCGTCGACGTCGGAGAGGTGGCATGAGCGTCATCCGCCACGTCGTGGTGCGCGGCCGCGTGCAGGGCGTCGGCTATCGCGCCTTTGTCGAGCAGGAAGCGTTATCGCTCGGCCTCGAAGGCTGGGTGCGCAATTGCCGCGACGGCACCGTGGAGGCGTTGTTCGCGGGCGAGGCCGAGATCATCGAGACGATGATCGAATCCTGCCGGCGCGGGCCCTATGCCGCGCGTGTCGACCAGATCGATCAGCGCATCGGCAGCCCGGCCGATTTCCGGTTGCGCCGCCCGGGCGACGTATTCTCGGTGTTGCCGACGGCTTAGCATTTGCACCGTCGTTTAACCTGTCATGGTGCTGCCGACTAACTTACGCGGCGTGGACGAACTTCGGTCGCGTGCGCAGGAGCTCGGCCACATAATTCGCGGGCACTGGCCAGCTGAACAAGAAACCTTGCACTTGGTCGCAGCCTTCTGCGCGCAGGATGTCGAGCTGCTCGCGAGTCTCGACTCCCTCGGCGATCGTGATCATGCCGAGGCTGCTGCCGAGCCGCGTCACCGCGCGCACAATGGCCGTACAATCTTCCTTTTGACCGAGTTCCTTGGTGAAGGAGCGGTCAATCTTGATCTTATCAAATGGGAAGCCGCGCAGATAGCTGAGCGATGAATAGCCGGTGCCAAAATCGTCCATCGAGATGCGCACGCCAAGATCGCGGATTTGGTGCAAGGTCTCGAGAATGGACTGGTCCTGTTGCAACAGCACGGTTTCAGTGATCTCTAGTTCGAGCCGCGTGGGCGCCAGTCCCGATGTCGCAAGCGCGGACACGATGGAGTAGACCAGGGTCGGGCTGCGGAACTGCGCAGCCGACAGATTGACCGCAACGGTAATGTCGCTCGGCCAATTGATCGCGTCCTTGCAAGCCTGCTTGAGCACCCAATCGCCAAACGGCACGATCAGGCCTATTTCCTCGGCCACTGGGATGAATGTATCGGGTGCCACGAGGCCGTGTTGCGGATGATTCCAGCGCGACAGTGCTTCGAAGCTGACATAATTGCCGCTGGCGAGATCGACGATCGGCTGGTAGTACAACTCAAACTCTCGCTCTATCATCGCCTTGCGCAGGTCAATCTCGAGTGCGTGACGCGCCTGCATCTGGGCGTCCATTTCCGGCTCGAAGAAGTGATAGGCGCCGCGGCCGCCGCCCTTGGCGCGATAGAGAGCCATGTCGGAATTGCGCAATAGCTGGTCGGGCTCCTTGCCGTCGGTAGGCGCCATGGCGATGCCGACGCTAGCGCCCACCACGATCTGGTTGCCAAAGATGCTAAACGGTTCAGCCATCATTTCGATGAGCTTGGCGGCAAGTTCGGTAGCGTCGGTTGGCTTGGCGCTCGCCTGGATGATGGCGAATTCGTCGCCGCCCAGCCGCGCAATGGTGTCAGCGCCGCGCACCGCCATCTGCAAGCGTTGGGTGACCGCGCACAACAGCGCATCTCCGATCTGATGACCGAGCGTGTCGTTGACGGTTTTGAAGCGGTCGAGATCGATGAAGTGGATGGCGAAGCTTTCTTCGCGCGCCAGCGCCTGTTCCATCTTCTCCCGGAACAAGGCGCGGTTCGGCAGGTCAGTCAAAGCATCGTGGCGCGCCATGTGCATGATCTGCGCTTCCGCCTGCCGACGCTCGGTGACGTCTTCGAAGGTCGCCACCCAGCCGCCGTTCGAGGTCGGATTGTAAACGCTCGCGATGATGCGGCCGTCGCCGAGTTCGTAATAGTGCGTACTCGTCTCGTTGCGGCTGACGCACGCGAGCTGGTCGGCCAGCATTTTCGTGACCGTCGTACTGTCTGGGTTGTTGCGCGCCTCGCTCAGCGCCATGATCTTCGCGAACGACACGCCGGGCGAAAGGTTGTCGGCCTTTAGGCCAAAAATTTCGAGGAAGCGGCGATTGACCACCACAAGCCGATTCTGCCCGTCGAACAGGCAAAGACCTTGCGACATGTTGTCGAGCGCCGCGTCCAGCCGCAGGTTGGTCTCGCGCAGCGTGGCTTCCTGCTGCTTCAGCAAAGTGACGTCGCCAAAGACGACGATGAGCCCCTGGTCCCGGGTGGCGCTCTGGCTGAAGCGCAGCCAGCGATTGCTGGAAAGCTGGAATTCGCCGGTCGTCGCGTGTTCGGTATCATCGTGCGTCAGCAATCGGGTGCCACGCGCCGCATTCGCGAGGGCCTGCTTCAATCGCGTCAGTGGCGCGCCGGGCTTGAGGATATCGGGCGGGACATTGAGAAGATTGACCGCCTGCGCGTTGGCGAGCGCGATGCAGTCCTGAGCGTCGATGACCACCACGCCTTCCTGTGCGCCTTCCAGCGCATCGGCGAGCCGGCTTTGTGCCGAGCGGCGTTGGGCCACCTCACGATCCATCATGGTCTTGATGTTGTCGCGCATCACCCTCATGGAAGCGAGCAGGGCGCCGAGCTCGTCCGCGCCGCCATTGGGAATGACGACGTCGAGCTTCCCGGTCGCCACACAATTGGCGACCGCCGAGGCCGCTGCGACCGGTTTGATGATGCGCCGCGCCAAGGCCCAGGCGACCGCGCCGGACAGGAGCAGCGCCAAAATGGTGCCGGCGATGTTCAGGTGCATGTCGCGCGCGATGGTCTGAGCCGCAGATTCGCGATACAGGAAGCCGTCGCCGGCGGTGTAATTGACCAGGAGGTCGATCTGCTCGTCGACCTTGTCCGCGTAGTTGTCCAGCAGCTCCCAACTGGCATCCAGCTTGGTCTTGTCGAGCAGCCGCGCGCTGGTGCTTTTCCAGGCATCTGCGGCGCGCTCAACTTTGGCGGCGGCGCTGCGCGCGCGGCCCGACTGCGCCCGCTGCACCGCGATCGCCAGGTCTTGTTTGAGCGACTTTGCCAGCTCTTCGACCTTCCGGTCGAGGTGTGCACGCGTTTTGGGATCCTGCGCAATCCAGCGGCGCGCGAACACCGCGCGCATGGACGCGAAGTCGGTGGCCGCCGCGCGCGCGTAATTGATGGCCATCAGCGACTGATCGTATGTCTTGCGAACCAGTACGCCGTCGTCATTGATACCTAGCGTGGCATAGGCGCCAAGCGCTGCGGTGATCAGGCTCATGAACAGGAAGGCGACCAGTATCTGGCCGCGGATGGTCTTGCAGAATGCGGCCGCCCGGGCCGCGATGCGTCGCACCGGACCCGCGCCTGGCGTTGTCGGCCCATCGTTATTGTTCAGAGGCATTCCAAAGCTCGCCGATAGATGGTGCGGTCATACGGGACCGCCAGTTAAAGGCGGTTCAGCGCCCGTCCAATCTTGGTACCTTCGTTAACGTCCCCTTAACCGCGCATCGCCACCTTGAACCCTAATCGATGTTCCGCGAGTACGCCCCCGCGCGTCCGATGAGGACGCGTTCAATGGAATGCTTATGCGATTTGCCGAACTGAAGACGCGGCGGCGCTTATCGGCGCTTATCTTTGCCGTCGTCACCGGCTCGCTCTGCCTGGCGGCGTCGGTGAGTCTGGCCCAGCCGCGATACGTCGTGTCACAGAAAGGGCGGCAATTCCATCCAGACGAATTAACGATCAAGCAGGGGGACACTATCCAGATCGTAAACGATGACGGCGATTTGCGTCATCATGCCTACATTCATTCGAAGAACTTCAATTTCGATTCTGGCGATCAGGAGCCAGGCAGCAAGACCAACATCACCTTTACGGTACGCGGCGATTTCGACGTCCGGTGCGCCATCCATCCCAAGATGCTTCTAATCGTCCACGTCAAATAGTGGCTGCGAGGCGGCCTTTCCGAACGGCCGACGATCTGGCGGCCTCAGGTGAGCGATGTGCCGTAGATCACCGTGTGTGCAATATAATATGTCGTTAGAACCACGCTTAGCGCGCCGACATATGCGGCCGGTAGCAGCCAGGGATAGCGCGCGAGCCCCGACTTGCGACTGCTGTCGGCCACGATCGCGAGCAGCACCACGATGATCATCGAGTGGCCGACCATGTCGACCTTGCCGAACTCAAATATAGCGCTGACGAACATTGAGGTTAGAAATATCGCAGCGACGCGGCGCACCAGCGGCGTCCACACCAGCGCGAAAGCGAGGGAGAATTCTACCGCACCAGCAGCGCGCATGAAGAACGCGGGATCGAAGCCCATCGCCAGTTGAGGGTGCTCGGCGAACAGAGGAAACGACCATTCCGGATAGGCCCATTTCTCGATAGACGCCCACATTAGCGTGATGCCCGCGCTCCAGCGCACGATGTCGATCGGCCGGATGCCAAAGAAGTCCCTTTGCAGGCTGGTCAAAGCCAGATAGGCGGCGATGCCGAGAAAGATCGGGTAATCCGCCATGTGGAACATGCCGTATTTCCACACCCCGATGGCGAAGAGCGCGAAAATACCGAGCGCCGACAGTGGTATGGTGCGGCGCCACAACATGCCGACAGCGATCATCAACTGAATGGCGCCGACCACCGTCGAGCTGGTTTTCAATTCCGGCGTCAGAATGAATCCGCCCATGCCCCAGATCGCGATAAAAAAGAACGCGGCGCCGGCGCGGAACATCAGCTCGGTATTGTTTTCGATCACGCCCGTGATGCGCTCCATGACGCGCAACAGGGTGGGGCCCAAGATCGACCACTCGACCAGACTCCCCACCATTAGCGCCAGGATCGAAAGGCCGACGAGGAATTCGAAATCGGGGCAGAGCACGTTTTCCAGGCCGACCGGCTGGCCGGCAACGTTGTAGGCGCAGAACCATTTCACGTGGGCGCTCGCGCTGCCAGCGAAAGCGAGGTTAACTATAAGTGCAAGCGGAAAAGCTCCCGCAAGCCGCAATCGACCTCGCGGCCGGCCCATCCAACCCTCCTCCTCAAACGCCATTCAAGTACTAGCTGCGCTGTCGCCGGTAGATCGCTGCTATAACTAGATTTTTACCACGAATCTTAGGAAATGAGAAAGTTTTCCGGATGACCAAATTAATTCTTAGTTAACCGCAGGCCGAACACAGGCCGGCGTGAATGCAAAGTCGTGCGAGGGAGCAGCCGCTTGGTAAGCATTCGCGGATATCGAAGACGCCATGAAACCACGAGGATCGGCGACTTCATGTTGAACGCTGTCAGTCTGATTAGCGTTGCGCTGGGAATGTCAGGCGCGGCGATCGCGGAACGCAAGACCGCTTATAATGACATGTTGGAAGTCGGCGCAGGTGCGCTGCTGATCGGCGGACTTCTGCTGTTAGGAACTTCGTTGCCGGTTCTGCTCTAGCCGGCAGGCGCTGTCGCGAATTTAGCGCGGCAGGACCGGCACGTCGGTGCCCTGTGGCGTGCCCGTGAGCGACTTCAAGAACGCGATCAAATCGGCCTTCTCGGTCTTGCTCAGATGCAGCGGGCGAATGTCCTCGGCGCGGCTCGGCCGGTCGATGCCGCCTTTGTCATAAAGGTCGATGACGGCCGCCAAGGACGACACCGAACCGTCGTGCATATAGGGTGCGCGGCGCGCGACGTCGCGCAGGGTCGGCGTCTTAAATGCGTAACGCAACTTCACCGAGGTCGGAAACAGCTTTCCGCGGCCGATGTCATCACCTTTCGCGGTACCGACGTCGTGGAATGAGCCGTCGGTGAAAGCCCAGCCCTTATGACAGGCGGCGCAATTCGCCTTACCGTTGAACAGATCGAAACCGCGCTTGGCGGCCTCGCTGATGGCGTTCTTCTTGCCGGCTATCCAGCGGTCAAACGGCGCTTCGGTTGATACGATTGAGCGTTCAAAGGTGGCGAGCGCGAGTTCGACCTTATGCGGCGTGATCTTTCCTTCGCCGAACGCCTTTTGGAAGGCGGCGTTGTAGCCGGGGATCGCCGATAGCCGCTGGATCAGCACCTTCTTCGGCAGGTTCATATTGGCGGCGCCGGTGATCGGGCCGAAGGTGACGTCCTCAAGGCTCGCGAAATGTCCGGTCCAGCCGAATTGGTCGATCCAGGCGATGTTTAGCAGCGTCGGTGAGCGCAGCGGCAGCGCTTCCTGTTGCTCGCCGATCGCGCGCGGCAGCCCGTCCGCCCACGAGAGCGCTGGGTTATGACAGCTTGCGCAGGAGCGCGAACGCGAGCCCGAGAGCAACGGATCCCAAAACAACATGCGCCCCAGATTCGACTTCGCTTCCGAATAGGGGTCGCTCTTGGGAAACGGAATTTGTGACGGCCTATGGTATTTTGCTTTCCAAGCAGTTCGACCGGACGTGATTTCGCTAGAAATCGACGCCCCAGCGCCGAACATCACTGCCAAGCCACCAATGCACAGAGCAAATCTAATAGCTTTTGCGATGGGGGGCGCCGTCCGCATGCCCCGAACCATCGCCGAACGTTATTGATTGTAGGTTAACATACCAATTTGATGATTCACGACCGGCGCCATCAGTGGTGAAAGCATTGCAAACAACGACTTGCATATGTGCTCGTATTTGGCCCGTTTAGCACCTAATTTTGTAATTCCGCGGCGGTCGCAACGATCGCCGACGCCGCGCGCGGCCGGCACTTTGAGCGACACCGTATTTGCATGACGGCAAAGACCGGCCGCGCCATGCGCGCCAGGTCTGGCAGTTGGTCGGAACTCTGCGCTGCGGTGCAGTTTTACGTTGCGGGCGAAAGTTCCAATGAAGATTCGGTTGGTATGACGGCCCGGGCGCGAAATTTCTCGCGGTATTGCGTCGGCGATACCCCGAGCCTGCGCATGAATGTCCGCCGCAAAGTCGCCGCCGATCCGAGGCCGCAGCGCGCGGCAATGGTCTTGGTGGCGAGCTCGGTCTCCTCAAGCATCCGGCAGGCCGCCTGCAGGCGCGCCGTCGCCACGAACTCCGCCGGCGTCTCGCCGGTATCCTCATTGAACATCCTGATGAAGTTGCGTTTGCTCATCGCGGCGCGCTTGGCAAGCGCGTCGACATGGAGATTGCCATTCAGATTTTCGTGACACCAAAGCTGTATCTTCTGAATTGCCGGAATTGAAGAGAATTGTGCCGCCAACTGGGTCGAGAACTGCGCTTGCCCGCCGGTGCGCTTGAGAAACAGCACAAGATACCGCGCGATGGTGAGTGCGAGGTCGCGGCCGTGATCCTCCTCGACCAGCGCCAAGGCGAGATCGATCCCTGCCGAAATTCCGGCCGACGTATAAAGATTGCCGTCGCGGATGAAGATTGGGTCGACGTCCACGGTTGCGGTGGGATGGCGCTGGGCGAGTTCCGCGCCGAACGCCCAATGCGTCGTCACGCGTTTACCCGCGATGAGATTGGCGGCGCCGAGAGCGAACGCGCCGGTGCAGATCGAACCGAAGCGGCGCGCCTTCGGCGCCGCGTGCTTGAGCCACTCGAGGATCGCGGGCTCGCAGCCCGCATCAGGGCTGCCGCCGCCCGAGACCAGAAGCGTGTCGACCGGTAGCGGCAGTGCCGTCATCGCGCAGGAAGCCAGGAACGCGAAGCCGAGCGGCGTCGGCACAGGAGCGGCGGTCGGCGCCACCGTGACGATATCGTAGAGCTTCTGCTCCGTGATGATGTTGGCGAAGTCGAACACTTCGAGCGGCCCGGCGACGTCGAGTGGAGTGACGCCCGGATAGATCAGCATCGCGATGCGCCGCGGGGCTCCGGCCGTGTCGGCCGCCGGCGAATGAGAGCTCACCATTATTGGTTACCCGTGCAACCACAAGCATCGCCCCCGCGTTTGCTTCGGCGCCGCGCAGAATGTGCCAATTTTAGTGCAATCCGCGCCAAATACCAGACAGTTGCGGCCGATGTCGCACAGCGGGCCGCGGAACCTCGTAGGATCATGATGCGACGGAAACACGTGGGCGCGCACGCGGCGACTGCCCGTGCGCGATCGTTCCTATGGTTCGCCAACAACGCAGGAGAAAGCTATGCGCGCACTTTTGACAGCCGCGGTTGCTGCGGCTGCAATCGGTCTATTCATCGCCCCGCTTTCGGCGGCTCCCGTCGGCACGGTGCCCAACACGAACGCCACCCCGCTCGTCCAGTTGGCGCAATACGGCGGCGGCGGATACAGCAGCGAGGATGGCTACCATCGCTACCATCGTCGTCGCGCCCATCACTACTGCAAGCGCTACTGGCACTGGGCATGCCATTACGGTCATTGCCGCTGCTATCACGACTAGACAACGGATGGAGCCGGCCCCCTCGCGCGGGGCCGGCTTTTCGATTCCCGACGCTCTTGACCGTCGCGGCATTCGATGCGCGGGTGGCCTCGGCGGACCAGGCGAAGTCGGTCAGTGCGAACACGGCACTTGCGTTATCGGCCCATCTCGTCACTTCGCGGTAACGCGGCCTGTCCGCCGCTTTCGGTGACGAAGCGGACATTCGGCGAACTGCGCTAACAACGCCGGATTGACGAGGATGCGGCGGCGCTGAGTTACATCGTCCCGCGAAACGCCGCCGCCAAGATGCGAATGGCGGCGCGGGCGCGTGCATCCGACACGCGCGAATGCAGCACCACCTTGGAGCGGCCGAGCGACGGCAAGTCCAAGCTCGCCTCGACGTCGATCATGCCGGGGGAGGCGACCCGCGTCGCCAGCGGCGCCACTGCCAGCCCGGCGCTGACCGCTGCGGCAATCGCGGTGACGCCGCCGCCGGTGAAGCTTTCCACCCAGGCGATCTTGGCTTTGTCGAGCGCGCGGATCGCCTGGGCGCGGATGCCGCAAGGCGCGGCCAGCATGGCGAGCCGCAGGCTGTCGCCCGGCGTATGACGGAAGCCGGCTGCCGCGAACCAGCCGACTTCGTCTTCGGACAAGGTCTCGCCGCCACGCTGATGCGGTTCGCGCCGCACGACCACCGCGTCAAAGTCGCCCGTGTCCATCGCCTCGAGCAGGTTGCTGGAAAAGTCGATGCGGACATCGAGGTGCAGGTTGGGATCGAAGCCACTTAACCGCGTAAGCAGGGCGGGAAGGTTCCAGCCGGCGACATGATCGCCGATGCCGATGGTCAGCCGACGTTTGGCGGCTTCATCGCCCGCCAAAGCCCGGTCGTGCGCGGCCAGCAGGTCGCGGGCGCGGTCGAGGAACGCCGCTCCTTGCGCGGTCAGTTGCACCGAGCGGGGCGTGCGCTCGATCAGGCGCTGGCCGAGCCGCGCTTCCAGCCGCTTCAATTGCAGGCTGACCGCCGATTGCGTCATGCCCGCAGCCTGCGCCGCGCGGGTGAAGCTCTGCAGGTCGGCGACCCGCACGAAGGCGCGCACGGCGTCGATGTCGAGAGCATGATTTTGCATTGTTATCATTGATATCAGTTACGATTGCGAATGTCAATGATAGTATGTGGCCTCGATTTCATCTCGTCATCGAAGGAGAAAGCCCATGCCCCTGATCACCGTCACCGTTTCCACTCCGCACCTGAAGGTGCTGCCCCGGGCCGAGATCGCCGCCGAGGTCAGCCGGCTGTCGGCCGCCATCCTGCACAAGGACCCGAAGGTCACCGCCGTCATCGTCAGTCGGGTTTCGCCCGACGACTGGTTCGTCGGCGGTCAGTCGCTGACCGATGCGTGGCTGGCGAGCTTCTGGCTCGACATCCACATTACCGACGGTAGCAACACCAAGGACGAGAAGGCGGCTTTCATCGCCGCGGCCTTCGAGTCGATGGAGAAGCTGCTGGGGCCGCTGCACGAGGAAAGCTATGTGCACGTCCACGATGTGCGCGACGACGCCTATGGCTATGGCGGGATTACGCAGGGCCGGCGTTATATCGAGCGTCAGCGTTCGGCGCGCATCGCTTCCGCCGCCTGAGCGGCGGTGGTGCCGAACAGACCTCCGAACTCTTGCCGTAGCACCATGTCGACTTCGGGCATCGACACCGGAAGTCCCAAGTCGGCGAGGCTGGTGACGCCGTAACGCGCCTCGCTCACGCCGCAGGGCACGATGCCGGAGAAATGCGACAGCTCCGGTTCGACATTGATGGCGATGCCGTGCAGCGTCACCCACTGCCTCACACGGATGCCGATGGCGGCGATCTTGTCCTCATAGCCGGCCCCCTTGTCGGGCCGGCGCACCCAGACGCCGATGCGGTCCTCGCGCCGCTCGCCGCGCACGTTGAAACGGCTGAGCGTGCGGATGATCCATTCCTCCAGCGTCGCCACGTAGCGGCGAAGGTCAGGCCCGCGGCGGCGCAGGTCGAGCATCGCATAGGCCACGCGCTGGCCCGGCCCGTGATAGGTGAGCTGGCCGCCGCGCCCGGTCTGATGCACCGGAAAGCGCGCCTCGATCAGCTCGCCGGCTTTGGCGCTGGTGCCGGCGGTGTAGAGCGGGGGGTGTTCCAGGAGCCAGACGAGTTCGCTGGCGCGGCCCGCGACGATATCGGCGACACGGGCGTCCATCGCCGCCAGCGCCTCGTCATAAGGGACGAGGCCGTCGCTCACCCGCCATTCCACCGCCGGCGTTGCGGCCGGAGCGGCGAGGCCGATCGTCAGTTCGTCGCGCACGTTAACCATCCATTCACCATACCATGGTGACTTGAACCCCGCCGCATTTGCAGACCGGTACGGGGGAATCATGGCCACACTCGACAAGGTCGAGATCGACATCACGGTGGTGCTCGGCACCACGTCCATGCCGGTGCATCAAGTGCTGCGGCTCGGCCGCGGCGCCATCATCGAGCTGGACGCGAGCGAGGACGACGCCGTCAGGATCCTCGCCAACAATCTGCCCGTGGCCAAGGGCTCGGTGGCGGTCAACGGCAACCGCATTGCGGTCGAGGTCAGCGAGATCCTGCCGCGCAGCCCCGATATGCGCTGAGCGCCACTTTTCCATCCGCTCCATATAGGCAGCCTGTGGACGCGGGACCGCAGCCGCTTGGCCGTTTTTGCAAGGCCTTGATGGCGCAGGAAAATTCCACGGCCATCAGCGGGGAGGCCGGCGTCGTGGCTCTTGTGGCCCGAAAGCCTATTTGTTACATGGTCCGCCGTCTTGGGACGCGGGGGTTTCGCAACAGACCTCAGCGTCCCTTCTTCCATGCGGCCGTGGCGGAATTGGTAGACGCACTGCCTTGAGGTGGCAGCGGGTAAAACCGTGGAGGTTCGAGTCCTCTCGGCCGCACCAACAACAATCTGAAGATCGAGCGGCGCTAGTGCCAGAGCGGCCGCTGGCCGGGCTCGGCTGCGGGCTTCGGCCCTGCGGCGGCGGTGCGGGTCCTGTGCTTGCGCGCTAGCGCGCTGAGCATTTCCGCGCGCGCTCGTCGGGCGCGCCGCATATGCGCCCGGTTGTGTGCCTCATGCGCCGCCGCGCGCGCCTGGCGCCGGTGATGGGCGCGGCGCGCCGCCTTGGCCTTATGCGCAACCTGGCTGGCTTTGGCCGCGTGGGGCCCCGCATGCTGCGAGGCAATCATCGTCGGCGCCAGCGGGGGCACCGATTGCGGCCGCTTACCTGCCGGGATGACGTGCACGATGTGATAGCCGTGCGCTTTCAGTTCCGCGAACAGCAGCGGCAGGGCCTCGGCGGTGGCGGGATGGATGTCGTGCAGCAGCAGCACGCCGCGATGATCTTTGGCTTGGATGCGCTTCATCGCCAGCCGCACGATCTCGTGCGGGGTGATGCCATGATGCCAGTCGTCGGCGACTTCGTCCGCGCTCCACACCGCCAGTGACTGCGAGGCGAGGAAGCGATCGACCTCGTGACTGCGCCGCAGTCCCGGCACGCGGAAGAAGGGCGCCACCGCGCGCGGGTCGCCGACCGCCTTTTGGACCGAGGCGATGCCGTCATCCACCTGGCGCGCGAGGGCCGGTTTGCTCAGGTGGTTGAAATTGAGCGGATGGTTTTCGCTGTGCGTGCCGATGCTGTGGCCTTCGTTGTAGATGCGGCGCACCAGGCGGGGATAGGCGGCGGCTTGCTGGCCGACCAGGAAGTAGGTCGCCTTCACGCAGTTCGCGGCCATGACGTCGAGCACGCGCGCGGAGTAGGGCAGCACCGGCCCGTCATCGAAGGTCAGCACCACCTCGTGGTCCCTGAGCGGCAACGACGCCGAATATTGCATGGTGCCGATCTGGGGCAGGCTCGCCGGATCGACGACGATGGTGCGGCTGGTGCCGATGGCGCCGGGATGGCCGGGGCAGTTCGGTGGGGTTGCGCTTTCCGCCGCGAGCGTCGGCGCCGCGGCGGACCTGGCCGTCCCGGCGGCTGACGTGGCCGTGGCCGCAGGCGCCGAGGCGGGCACCGCGGCAGTTATTGTACTCGGCACCGTGGTGGGGGCGGCGCCCGGCACCGCGGCCGAATTGACATTCTGGGGCGCGTCCTCGGACAGCCCTGCCGCCGCGCTGCCGGGCAGGCAGCCGATCAGGCTGCCGCCAACGAGACAATACGCAAGCAGAGCCTTTCCGCGCATCATGTCCCCGAATTCCTGAAAAGCCGCCCGCGGTCTTAACGCCGTCCGGTGCGAGTCGCCCTTAACTTGCGGGCGAGCATAATCGGAATTCAGGTGGCCGCCCAACTAACTCGGCTTGTGGTGAACAGCTTTCCCCAGCAACCGAAAAGTCAGTTGATAACTGCTCGGCCGCTTGCCGGTACCACGTGGACGATGCGGTAACCCTTCTTCTTAAGAGCCCGTAAAAAGACCGGCAGCATCAGCGCCGTCTCCCGCTTGGTGTCGTGCAGCAGCACGATGCCGCGCCCGATCCGGTCGATGCGCCGCAGGAGCTTCTGCAATTCGTGCTCCGGCGTCATCGGATTCCAGTCGCTCGCCCAGACGTCGGCCCCGAACACCACCATGCCGCGTGCGCGCGCCCAACCGAGCAGCGCCGGCGTGGAGGCGAAGCCGGGAAACCGAAAAAACGGCGACGTCGGCGTGGACCGGCGTTGTCCGTAGAGGGCCCATTCGTCGGCCGCGATGCCGCGCTCTATCTCGGCCTCCGCCCTTGCCAGCGACAGGTGGTTGAGCAGGCGATGCGAATAGGTGTGATGGCCGATGGAATGGCCCTCGCGCAGTTCGCGGCGAGCCAGCGCCGGATGTGCCGCCACATTGCGGCCGATCAGAAAGAAGGTGGCGCGCACGCACTCGCGCTTGAGCGCGTCCAGCACTTTCGGCGTCGTGGTCGGCCAGGGCCCGTCGTCGAAGGTGAGCACCAATTCTTTCGGCCGCAGCGGCAGCGTCTGCGGGAACTGCTTGCGGCCGACCTGTGGCGTGGTGCCGGCTTCGACCGTCAGCACGCGCTCGGTTCCCAAGGCTTGCGGATTGCCCGGGCAGGGCTGCGCCGCGGCGCCCAAAGGGGCGAGCGCGGCAATCATGACAGTGACGAGACGACGAATCATCGCTTGACCTCAGGGTGAAGATACCTCAGCGCGACGGTAAACGGCCTGCAAGCGCATCTTGCCGCACGAGTTTATGCGCTAATCATTTGCCCGCCTGTGAACCCGGGCGTACAAGCGGCCCGTCATGCTCCAGCGCCGAGGACCGGCATGCTCGACCAGAAGACCACCGCCGAGGCGTTGCGGGAGGACGACGGCTCGATCCGTGCCGAATTCGTCGAGCGCGTGGCGCGTGCGATCGAAGCGGCCGACGTCGAGCGTCTGCGCGAGCTGGCCGGCGACCTGCACGAGGCCGACCTCGGCGCGCTGATCGAGGCGCTCGAGCCGGATGAGCGCCCGCGCCTGGTCGAGCTGCTTGGCCTCCACTTCGATTTCTCCGCACTCACCGAAGTCGACGACGCGGTACGCGAGGAAATCCTCGATGAGCTGCCGGCTAAGACGGTGGCCGAAGGCGTCCGCGACCTCGAATCCGACGACGCGGTGACGATCCTCGAGAGCCTGCCGGAGAAAGACCAGGCTGAGATTTTGCGTGAGCTGCCGGCCCCGGAGCGGCTGGCGCTGGCGCGCAGCCTCAACTACCCGGAATATTCCGCCGGCCGGCGCATGCAGGACGAGTTCATTGCGGTAGCGCCGCTGTGGACCGTCGGCCAGGCCATCGACTACATGCGCGAGACGGCCGAGCTGCCGGAGCGCTTCTACGAACTCTACGTCGTGGACGACATCGGCCGTTTCCTCGGCGCGGTGCCGCTCGACCGGCTGCTGCGCAGCAAGCGGCCGATCCCGATCTCGGAATTGATGGAGCCGGAGCGCCGGCGCGTGCGCGCCGACGAAGATCAGGAAGACGTGGCGCGCCTGTTCCAGCGCTACGACCTGGTCGCCGCGCCGGTGGTCGACAGCGGCGACCGGCTGGTCGGCGTCATCACCTTCGACGACATCGCCGACGTCATCCAGCAAGAGGCCGAAGAAGACATCAAGGCACTGGGCGGCGTCACCCACGACGAAGAACTGTCCGACAGCGTGTGGACCATTGCGCGTGGCCGCTTCAACTGGCTGCTGGTCAATCTCGCCACGGCGTTTCTGGCGTCCTCGGTGCTCGGGCTGTTCGAAGGGCAATTGCAGAAGATGGTGGCGCTGGCGGTGCTGGCGCCGATCGTGGCGAGCCAGGGCGGCAATGCCACCACCCAAACCATGACCGTCGCCGTGCGGGCGCTGGCGACCCGCGACCTCACCGATACCAATGCCTGGCGGGTGATTAACCGCGAGCTGATGGTTGGCGTGCTCAACGGTTTTGCCTTTGCCATCATCACCGGGGCGGTGGCCTATGCCTGGTTCAGGGTACCGGGGCTGGCGGTCGTCATCGGGCTCGCCATGATCTGCAATCTGATCGCGGCGGCGCTCGGCGGCATCCTGATCCCGCTCACCCTCTACCGGCTCAAGTTCGATCCGGCGGTGGCCTCGAGCCCGTTCGTGACCACGGTGACCGACGTGGTCGGCTTTTTCGCCTTCCTCAGTATCGCCACTCTGTGGTTTGGGCTGCGCTAGCGCATCCCGAAAAATGGGAAGCGGTTTTCGGAATCATGCGCGATTAATATGCTGGGGACGGCGCTGTTTCGGACCGGACCCGATTAGGCTTCACGTCGCCGTCCCCGCGCGGTCATACTTCGTTCACCCTGTTTGCTGACCGACTATTAAGGCTGTGTCCCTTAAGCCTGAAGGGGGCGGTCGCAGGCTGGCTCGGGGGAATTCTGGTGGAAGGTCAAGCCAGTATGGGGGCGAGGAGCGACAAGCGCGGCACCAGGAAGCCCGCGCTGCTCGGCCTCGGGCTCGGGAGCGCGGCCCAGGATACCACCGGAGCTTCGCGCGCCCGCACAAGGCGCCTGCTGTCCGCTTCCCGGCTGATCGTCCTGCTGGCGGTTCTCTCGATCGGTGCCACCTTGTTGTGCGCCGGCCTTGGTTACGGCTGGGCGCGCCAGAGCGACGAGCGTCTCGTCGCCGAGCAGCGCGCGACCTTGCGCAACGCCATTGCCGAGTTCCGCGCCCTGTTCGGGCGGGCCGGTCAGCTCGATCCGCGTTTCGTGCACATGGTGCAGCGGACCGCAGGGCTGAAGGCGCTCCGCTTCGAGATCGACCCGGCCGCGAGCCGGCGCGAAGTCCAGCCGGTGCTGGACGCGCAAGGACGCATCGCCGGCTTCTTCACCTGGGAACGCAGCTACCCGATGACGCACACGATCACGCGGCTGATGCCGCTGATCGCGGGCACCGCCATCGCGCTGGTGGGCTTTGCCGGTTTTTCGCTGCGGCAGTTGCGGCGCGCGCGCCGGCAATTGGCCGAGAGCGAGGCGATGGCCCGTCGCGCGGCCGACGAGGACAGGCTGACGGGCCTGCCCAACCATGCCAAGACGCTGGAATTGCTCGACCTCGCGCTCGCCGAACGGGCATCCGACGAGGTCGTCACCTTCGCGTTGATCGCCATCGACGGCATGGCCGACGTCAATGCGGCACTCGGCGTGCTGGCGAGCGATGATCTTTACGCGGCGGTGGCGCAACGACTGAAAGAGGCGCTGCCGGCTTACGCCCTGTGCGGCCGCATCGGCAGCAACGAGTTCGCCGTAACCTTGACCGCCGGTCCCGCCTTCGACGTGGGAGCGGTGATCCGCGAAGCGGTCAACAGCATCGCGCGGCCGCATTGGGTCGACACCGTAGCGCGGGTCAGCGCTCATGTCGGCTTTGCCCAAGTGCCGCAACACGCGGCAACGCGCGGCGAACTTACCCGCCGCGTCGAGCTGGCGGTGCGAGAGGCTGCGAAAAAGGGACCCGGCGCGATCGTCGCATTCGACCTGTCGATCGATACCGTCTCCGACGTCGAGCGATTTATTCAGTACGAGTTGCCGCGCGCCTTCAGCGCCAACGAGTTGGAGCTGCATTACCAGCCGATCGTCGCCGCTCAGGGCGCGCGCATCGTCGGCGTGGAAGCCTTGCTGCGCTGGACCCATGCGGTGCGCGGCCCGATCGGACCGGCGGTGTTCATTCCGGTCGCCGAGCAGATGGGTCTGATGGATCAGCTCGGCGCGTTCGTGCTGCGGCGGGCGCTGCGCGACGCTGAACGCTGGCCCGGCCTCTACATGGCGGTGAACCTGTCGCCGCTGCAGGTGCGCGACGGCGGCATCGTCGAATTGGTGCGTTCGGCGTTGGCTGAGAGCGGCGTCGAGCCGTCGCGGCTGATGCTCGAGATCACCGAGGGCGTGCTGATCGACAACCCGGACGAGATGGTCAAGCGCATCGTTGACCTGCATGAACTCGGCGTGCGCATCGCCCTCGACGATTTCGGCTCCGGCTATTCCAATCTCGGCTATCTGCAGCGCTTCCCATTCGACAAACTGAAGATCGACAGGAGCTTCGTTACCGCGCTCGGCCAGTCGGCCAACGGGGGCGTGATCGTGCAGGCGATCGTCGCGCTCGGCCGCGCGCTCGGTCTCACCGTGCTGGTCGAAGGGGTGGAGACGGAAGAGCAGCGGGTGCTGCTGCGGCTCGCCGGCTGCGATGAGATGCAGGGCTTCCTGTTCGCCAAGCCGGCACCGGCGCGCGCGATCGACCGGCTCTTGAAGCAGGACCGGGCAGGGGGCGAGCCTGATCCGGCCTTCGATGCCGAGCCGCTGACAGCGTAACCCGCAAAATATAGAGTGCGGCAGGCCGCGCCCCGCTGGCGCGCCTTCGGGAGGACGCACATGATCCCCAACGCCTGGAACGGCTTTGATTTCGGCCTCGGGGCCGACGTTGACATGCTGCGCCAGACGGTGAGCGGTTTCGCGCAGGAGAAAATCGCCCCGCGCGCCGACGAGATCGACCGCAGCAATGTGTTTCCGCGCGACCTGTGGCCGGAGATGGGCGCGCTCGGCCTGCACGGCATCACGGTGGAAGAGGAGTGGGGTGGAGTAGGGCTCGGCTATCTCGCCCATTGCGTGGCGATGGAGGAGGTGTCGCGCGCGTCCGCGGCCGTGGGCCTTTCCTACGGCGCCCATTCCAACCTCTGCGTCAATCAGATCCGCCGTAACGGCAACGACGCGCAGCGGCGCCAATATCTGCCCAAGCTGATTTCCGGCGAGCACCTCGGTGCGCTGGCGATGTCGGAGCCGGGCGCCGGCTCCGACGTGGTGTCGATGCGCACCCGCGCCGAGCGCAAGGGCGACCGCTATGTGCTCAACGGCTCCAAGATGTGGATCACCAACGGCCCACTCGCCGATACCCTGGTGGTCTATGCCAAGACCGACCCGGCCGCCGGCGCGCGCGGCATCACCGCCTTCCTGATCGAGAAGGGGATGAAGGGTTTTCAGCCGGCGCAGAAGCTCGACAAGCTCGGCATGCGCGGCTCCGATACGTCGGAGCTGGTGTTCACCGATTGCGAGGTGCCGGCGGAGAACGTGCTCGGCGCGGTCGGCAAGGGCGTCAATGTGCTGATGTCCGGCCTCGACTATGAACGCGTGGTGCTCGCGGCCGGCCCGCTCGGCATCATGCAGGCCTGCATGGACGCGGTGCTTCCTTACGTGCACGACCGCCAACAGTTCGGCCAGCCGATCGGCAGTTTCCAGATGATGCAGGGCAAGCTCGCCGACATGTATGTCACGATGAACGCGGCCAAGGCTTACGTCTACGCGGTGGCGCGCGCCTGCGACGAGGGCCGCACCACCCGCGAGGACGCGGCCGGCGCCATCCTCTACGCGGCCGAGCGCGCGACCTGGATGGCGCTTGAAGCCATCCAATGCCTGGGCGGCAACGGCTATATCAACGACTTTCCCACCGGGCGCCTGTTGCGCGACGCCAAGCTCTACGAGATCGGCGCCGGCACCTCAGAAATCCGCCGCATGCTGATCGGGCGGGAACTTTTCGAGAAGACGCGGTAGCGCGCGCGGCCAAAGCTTCTGCCCTGACGCTTTCTAAGCCATTGACATCATTGTGCTTGCTCGAGCCTGCCAAGAACGGGCTAACGCGTCATTAACCCTTCGCCGCCAAGAATCAGCTAGCTCTTAAAACCATATCGCGAGCGATGGAGATGCGGCCATGATGCGGGTGCGGCTGAAGGCCGATGGGCGGATCGTGGAAGTCCTGCCCGATGGCTCCGAGCGGACCATCGACCACAACGACCCGGCGAGCTTCGTGCGCCAAGTGCGGCATCGCTGTGGGCTGACGCAGGCCGCTTTCGCCGCGCGCATCGAAGTGCCGATCGAGACCGTGCGCAATTGGGAGCAGGGCAAGCGCTCGCCGCGCGGCCCGGCGCGCGCGCTGCTCAAGCTGATCGACAAGGCGCCGGAGGCGGCTTTCGCCGCGCTGGGCGGGGCCAAGAGTGCTTAAGTGAAGTGAGCGTTCAGGCCGCGGTCAGACCGCGACCTGTTCGCGTTGCGGCTGATAGCGCGCGATGCGCATCAGCACATACATCGCCGCCAGCGTGCCGACATAGACCACGAGCTGCAGCTCGGTCGGCTGCTCGGTATAGCCGATCAGCGTATGCAGCAGCCGGCCCAGCAGGCTGCCTTCCGACAGCAGCCAGGACGTGTTCCAGACCGTGCGATCGAGCACGACGAGGAAGCCGCCGTTGTTGAGGAATTGCACCGACTGCGAAGCAAGTCCGGCGGCCAGCAGCGCGATCAGCCAGGTGGTGACCGTGAAGATGTAGCGGGTAGGGATGGCCAGCAGGCCGCCATAGGTCAGTAGCGTGAAGGCCGCGCCGGCGGCGACGCCGAGCAATCCGCCGACCAGGAGCGATGAGCCGGAGGTGCCGGAGGCGAAGATCCCGTAGAGGAACAGCACCACTTCCGAGCCTTCGCGCAGCACCGCCAAGCCGACCACGATGGCCAGCGCCGTCAGCGGCTTGGCGCCTTCGCTCACCGCGGTGCCGATCTGGCGCATTTCGGTGGCGATCTCGCGGCCATGGCGCGCCATCCAGGCGTTGTGCCACATCAGCATGACCACGGCGATGCCAAGCACGGCGGCGTTGAACAGTTCCTGCCCCGAACCTTGAAACGCCTGCGAGATCGCGCCGGCGAAGGCGGCCACCACTGTCGCGCCCAGCACACCGGCGACAATGCCCATGATGACCCACCGGCCGCGTCCGGGCACGCCGCGGGTCGCTGCCATCACGATGCCGACGATGAGGCCGGCTTCCAGGACTTCACGAAAAACGATGATGAGGGCGCCGAGCATTGGCTTATTCCGCGACCACGGTACCTTTGGCGGTGTCTTCGTGATACTCGCCGACAAACGGATACTTGCCGGGCTTCAGCGGCCCAATGCGAACGATGCCCTTGGCCTTGCCGGGGATCACCTTCTCCACCTTGAGCTTGCTGCTTTCAAACTCTTCCGGGGTGGCGTCGTCATTGACCACGGTCAACTTGACCCGCTTGTTGGCCGGCACCTTGATCTCGCTCGGCGTGAATTTGTGATTCTTGAGGGTGAGCGTGTAGTCGGCCGCCTGCGCCATGACGGGCGCAAATGACAGAGCGGCGACGACGGCAACGAGGGTGACAATGGTGCGCATGGTCTTTCCAGTAATAGAGCCCCACGCTCACAAAAGCATTAAAAGCCCTTGATGCAATAGCAATTTTCTTCCCTTGAATTATTCTAATGTAAGAAGGACCGGCAAAAGCTTGCGCCCGCAAGTAATGTCGATTTTGGCCGTTGCGAAAAAAATTCGTGATTTTTCGTCGCGGCGCCCACCCAAAGCCGCGCCTGAGGCAAATTGGGGTGTCGCGAGCCCACCCGGTTGGCAGCCTGGCAGCGACTGGGGCATTCTCCCGCCTCCCGCCGCCCAATCCGCCAGAACAAATGACCCCCAAGGAGACGACCCTAATGCAGTTCATTGAAGCGCACGGTGCCCGCATTCCCCAGATCGGCCTCGGCACCATGACCCTGAAGGAGGACGTCTGCGTGCAGGCGGTGAAGACCGCGCTGCAGGTCGGCTACACCCATCTCGACACCGCTTGGTTCTACGGCAACGAGAAGGAGGTCGGCGAGGGCATGCGGCAGTCCGGCGTCAAGCGCGAGGACATTTTCGTCTGCACCAAGGTGCGCGAGACGCACCTGGAGCCGGATAAGTTCCGCAAATCGCTCGACGAAAGCCTTGCCAATCTGAAATTGCCCTATGTCGATCTCCTGCTGATCCACTGGAACAACAAGGACATCCCGTTCAAGACCTCGGTCGGCGCCTTGTGCCAGGCCAAGAAGGACGGTTTCGCCAAGCACGTCGGCGTTGCCAATTTCACCACCACCATGCTGGACGAGGCCTGGGCGGTGACCTCCGAGCCGCTGGTCTGCAACCAGATCGAGATGCATCCCTTCATCAATCAGGACAAGGTGCTCGCCGCCTGCAACAAGCACGGCATGGCGGTGGTGGCTTATTGTCCGATCGCGCGCGGCAAGGTGCCGGGCGCCGACGCGCTCGAGCGCATCGCCAAGGCGCATGGCAAGACCTCGGCACAGGTGAGCCTGCGCTATCTGGTGCAGCGCGGCGTCTGCTCGATTCCGCGCACGGCGACGCCGGCGCATCTGAAGGAGAACCTCGACGTGTTCGACTTCGTGCTGTCCGACGCGGAGATGGCGGAACTGACGGCGCTCAACGCCACCAATATGCGCGTGGTCAACCCGCCCCATGCGCCGAAATGGGACACGCCCTGACGCATCCGGCGGTCCGCGCCGTAACCCACGGCTTTAACTAAAGGCGCGATAAGCACCCATGTCGGGGGCGGGCGTGTGCCCGCCGCCGCCATGGCCATTTCCGCTTGGCATTCTACACGCTATGGATGCACAATGCGCCGCCGGAGATTTCGATGAATACAGTCGTCGAGGCAAAGGGCTTCCGCATTCCGTTGGTCGGGCTTGGCACCTGGGCGCTGCGCGGGCGCGATTGCGCGCGCCTGGTCGAGCAGGCGATCCGCATCGGCTATCGCCACATCGACACCGCGCAGATGTACGAAAACGAAGCGGAGGTGGGAGAGGGCGTGCGCGCCTCGGGTCTGCGCTCCGAGGTGATGGTCACCACCAAGGTGCAGCCGACACTGCTGGCGCCGCCCGATCTCGAGCGCTCCACCAAGGAGAGCTTGGCGCGGCTGCGGCTCGACCACATCGACCTGCTGGTCATCCATTGGCCCAATCCGCGCGTGCCGCTTGCCGAAACCCTCGGTGCCATGGCCAAGATGAAGCAGGAGGGCTACACGCGGGCGATCGGGGTGTCGAACTTCACCGTCGCGCTGCTCGACGAGGCCAACAGGGTTTCGCCCGAGCCGCTCGTCTGCGATCAGGTCGAATGCCACCCTTTTCTCAATCAGGATAAGGTGATCGCCGCCTGCAAGCGGCACGGCATGGGGCTGGTCGCCTACAGCCCGATCGCGCGCGGCGGCGCCAAGGGCGACAAGGTGCTCGAACGCATCGGCAAGGCGCACAACAAGTCCGCGGCGCAGGTGAGCCTGCGCTATCTGGTGCAGCAGGGCATCGCGGTCATCCCGCGCACCAGCAAGCGCGAGCGGCTGGAGGAGAATTTCGCCATTTTCGACTTCAATCTCTCCGACGCCGAGATGCGCGAGATCCATGAGCTTTCCGGCAACAACGACCGCATCGTCGACTGGTCCTGGTCGCCGAACTGGGATTGAGGAAAGCGCTACGTTTCCGCCGCTCGTTCCCGCGAAGGCGGGGACGGGAAAGAGCGGTGGGGAAACGCGCGCGCGATAAACTTGCAACTCAATAAAACCCCAGCGACTCGCAGCCCGTCCCGCAGGCGAAGCTGCGCTTCCACTTGCGCGCCGCGATGTCGACGACATGCACCGAGCCGTCGCCCTGGCAGCCGATGAACAGTTCGTCGCCGCGGTAGACCATGTCCATGGGCTGACTGCCGACCTTGATCGCGGTCTGGGAGCGGAATGACGGATCGATCAGGCTCACCGTGTCGCTGTTCGAACTGGTGATGGCGAGCATGCTGAAGTCGGCGTTGTAGCGGGCGATCTGCGCCGGCTTCGGCACGCCGTCGAGCGGCAGCGTCTCGCGCACCTGTTCGCTCGCGGTGTCGATGAGGAACACGACCGGGTCGCCGTCGGAAACGGCGACCACGGTGCGCCCGTCGCCGGAGACGGTGATGCCGGCGAGCGGCTGCGGCGTCTTGATCTTGCCGAGCAGCTTGCGGCCGGGCAGGTCGATCACCGACACCTCGGCGTCTTCCTCGTTGTCGGTATAGATGCGGCTGCCGTCGGGAGAAATGATCATGCGGTGCGCGTTGGTCGAGCCGGAGCCGATGGCGTCGACCACCGTATGCGTCGTGCGGTCGATCACGGCGATGACCGCGCTGTTCTCGCAGGTGATGTAGATCAGCCCGTCCGGCCCGAGCTTGAGCGTATGCGGCGCGATATGGGGCCGCAGATCGATGTCGCCGATATGTTCTTCTTTGGCGAGATCGAAGATGCACAGCGTATGCCCGGGGTTGGGATTGCGGCCGTGGACGCCGTCGCCGTAGATCGGCACGTAGGCAAGGCCGGTTTCCGGCACAATCAGCAGTTCGTGCACCGTGCGCTGGAAGCCGTCGATGACTTTTCGCGTCTCGAAAGTGTCCGGGTCGAGGAAAAACACTTTGGCGCCCATCTTGTCGACGGCGATCATTCCGTGGTCGGCATTGCCCATAATTCCCGGCTTCCCTGTTCGTTTCTATTGTGGTGGTTCGGAAGTCCGCTTCATTCTTGCCGCAGGCTCATCAAGCGGGCTTCCGAACCAAAACCACACTAAAATCCTAGCCCCCATTAGCATAGGCGCCGGAAAAATATTATAGGGACGTGCCATGACGATCAGCACGCAAGCCGCCCTTGTCCTCTTCTCCGGCGGACAGGATTCCACCGTCTGTCTCGCCTGGGCGCTCGACCGCTTCGCCCGGGTGGAGACGGTCGGCTTCGCCTACGGTCAGCGCCACGCCGTCGAGCTCGATATGCGCGAGCGGCTGCGCGCGCAGATGGCGGCGATGAACGCGGGCTGGAAGGCGAGGCTCGCCGATGACCACATGGTCGAGCTCGATGCGCTCGGCGCCATCTCCGAGACCGCGCTGACCCGCGATACCGCCATCGAGATCGCCGACACCGGCCTGCCGACCACCTTCGTGCCGGCGCGCAATCTCATCTTCCTGTGCTTTGCCGGCGCGCTCGCCTATCGGCGCGGTGCCAGCCATCTGGTCGCCGGCATGTGCGAGACCGACTATTCCGGCTATCCCGATTGCCGCGACGACACCGTGAAGGCGATGCAGGTCGCGCTCGGTCTCGGCCTCGACAAGCGCGTCGCAATCCATACGCCGCTGATGTGGCTCGACAAGGCCGATACTTTCGCGATGGCCGAGGAGATCGGCGGCTATCCCTTCCTCGAACTCGTCATCGAGGATAGCCACAGCTGTTACCAGGGCGACCGCATTCACCGACACGACTGGGGGTACGGCTGCGGGGAGTGCCCCGCCTGCCAGTTGCGCGCGCAAGGGTTCCGCAAATTCATGACGCAAAGGCAGCAGAAGCACCGATGACCATCGACCGACGCACGAACCTTGAGGGCGGAATCTTCCTCGTCCTGTTTTGCCTCACCATCCCGGCCGCAAACTGGATGATCGGCCATGTCGGCACCGCCTGCGTTGCCAACGGACCCTGCGTGATCCCGGTGGCGCCCGGCCTCATGGCACCCTCGGGCGTGCTGATGATTGGCGCCGCGCTGGTGCTGCGCGATCTGGTGCAGCGGCGGCTCGGCGTCGAGTTCGGGATCGCCGCCATTGTCGTCGGTGCCCTCGTTTCGGCCGCGTTGGCGCCGCGCGCGCTGGTGATGGCGTCGGCCGCAGCGTTCCTGCTGTCGGAGTTCGCCGACTTCGCCATCTATACGCCGCTTGCCCGCCGGCGGCTGGTGACGGCGGTGTTCGCCTCCAGTCTGGTCGGGCTGGTGGTCGATTCCATCGTGTTCCTGTGGCTCGCCTTCGGCTCGCTCGCCTTCCTCGAAGGCCAGATCGTCGGCAAGGCCTGGATGGTGCTGCTGGCGCTGCCGCTGATTGCCTATATGCGCCGCCGCGACGAGCGGCTCGGCCTCACCCAAGCCTGATCCCGGCCGCTTTTGCCGGCGCGCACGGCTGCGATATGGTGCGGCTCCATTCCACTCAGGGATTTTCTGCAATGTCCGCCGTCCTCGAAGCGCTCCAGCACATCACCACCGGCACCATCACCACCATGCTGCTGAAGAAGGGCATCCGCCATTCGTGGATGGCCGGAGCCATGCCGCTCGGCTTTGCCGGCAAGCGGGTGGTGGGCCCGGCTTTCACCTTGCGTTTCGTGCCGGTGCGCGAGGACCTGGCAACGCCGGAAAGCTGGTCGAAGCCGATTTCCACCCGATCGGCCATCGAGGCCATGCCGGAAGGCTGCGTGGTGGTGGCCGACGCCATGGGCGTCACCGGGGCCGGTATCTTCGGCGACATCCTGTGCATGCGCATGGTCAAGCGCGGCGTCACCGCGCTGATCACCGATGGCGTCATGCGCGACAAGCACGGCGTGGTCGGCACCGGCCTGCCGGTCTGGTGCGCGGGAATGGCGGCGCCGGCATCGGTCAACCAGCTCACCTTCGTCGGCTGGAACGAGCCGATCGGCTGCGGCGGCTGCGCCATCTTCCCCGACGACATCATCGTTGCCGACGACGACGGCGCGGTGGTGATCCCGGCCGCGCTTGCCGAATTCGTGGCGAGCGAGGGCGCCGAGCACGAACTGTTGGAAACCTGGCTGGTGCAGGAAGTCGAGAAGGGCGCGCAACTGCCGGGCCTCTATCCGCCCAACGACGAGAACAAGAAGCGTTATGAGGCTTGGAAGAAGACGCGTTAGCGCATGATCCCGAAATGTGGGAACCGGTTTTCGGAAAAGATCATGTGCAACGTCGAATGTCAGGGACGGTTCTGATTCAGGCTGAATGGATCAGACTCCAATGTTCTTCGTCCTCTCCAAGACCGTCGCCTTCCTGCTGCTGCCGTCCAATCTCCTGATCGTGCTCGGGCTCGTTGGCGTGGTCCTGCTGGCGACCCGCTGCAGGCGCGCCGGCATCCGCCTGGTGGTTGCCAGCATCCTGCTGCTCGCCGTGGCCGGCTTTTCGCCGATCGGCCTCGTGCTCAGCCACGTCCTGGAGAGCCGCTTCCCGTCCTGGAATCCGGCGCGCGGCGCGCCCGACGGCGTTATCGTGCTCGGCGGCGCCATCGATCCGCTGCTCTCATCGCAGCGGCGCACCGTCGCCCTGAACGCCAGCGCCGAGCGCGTGACGGCCGTCGCCAAGCTGGCACGCGCCTACCCGAAGGCACGCATCGTCTATTCCAGCGGCAATGCCGCGCTTGTTTCCGCAAGCGCCGCCGGAGGCCGACTTTGTGCTGCCGCTGCTGGAAAGCTTCGGCATCGCGCGCGAGCGCGTGACGCTGGAGACACACGCGCGCAACACCGCGGAGAATGCCACCTTCACCAAGGCGCTGGTCAAGCCGAAACCCGGCGAGCGCTGGCTGCTGGTGACCTCCGCGCTGCACATGCCGCGCGCCGTCGGCTGCTTTCGCCGCGTCGGCTTTGCGGTCGAGCCCTATCCGGTGGACTGGACAACGCCGCCGCGCCTCGATCTCGCGAGCCTCGCGCCGGCGGATGAGTTGAGCGCCGGTCTGCTCCGGCTCGATAAGGCCAGCCATGAATGGCTCGGCTTGCTCGCCTATTGGCTCACCGGCCGCACCAGCGCTCTGCTGCCGGGCCCGGCCCCGTGACGTGCGCCGGGTGGCCCGCGGGCCGGGCTTTGTCGACTGGCTGCAACCGGTGGTATCCTGCAGCGTACGAGGGCGATTCTCGGGTTCCGTGTCCCGCGTATTGGCGCGTCATCGACCACGATGTCCCAGGAGGCATCGCCCATGGCAGCCGACCTTTTTTCGGATCGCGCCACGAACCCTCCCGAGCCGGTCCGGCCGGCGGGAAGCTTCACGCCGGATTGGAACGAGCGCATCGTCACCACGGTTGCGACCGCGCTGGCGCTCACCATCGTGGCGCTCGTTGTCGTGCTGATGGGAATGGTGTAGCGGTCTCGGCTTGAGCGCTATGGCGGCCTCTGCCACCGTGCGCGTGGAGGCCGGAATGCCGCAGACCATAACCACTGGATACAAGGCGCTTTGCGAAGAAGCCGAGCGCGAAATCGAAACCCTGACGGTCGAGGAAGCGATCAAGCTTGCCGGCCGCGACGACACCGTGCTGGTGGACATCCGCGACGTGCGCGAATTGCAGCGCGAGGGCAGGGTGCCCGGCGCCGTGCATGCCCCGCGCGGCATGTTGGAATTCTGGATCGATCCGCAGAGCCCCTATCACAAGCCGGTCTTCGCGCAGGACAAGAAGTATGTGTTCTTCTGCGCCGGCGGCCTGCGCTCGGCGCTGGCGACGCAGACCGCGCATCGCATGGGGCTGAAACCGGTGGCACACATCAAGGGCGGTTTCGGCGCCTGGAAGAAGGCCGGCGGTCCGGTCGAACTGCCGGAGATGGCGCCGGGCGAAAAGAAGTAGCGCTTTCGCGAACTCGCACTCCGCTCATTCCCGCGCAAGCGGGAATCCAGTACCTTATTGCTTCTGCGTCCCGCTTTCGCGAGGACGAGCGGTTTGTCCATGTCGGGCCCGAGTAAAATGGTCCTCAAGCTCATCATCGGCAACAAGAACTATTCGTCCTGGTCGCTGCGGCCGTGGATCGCCATGAAGGTGAAGGGCATCGCCTTCGACGAAGAGTTGATCCCGCTCTATGAGCCGGGCAGCCGCGAGCAGGTGCTGCGCCATTCGCCGGTCGGCAAGGTGCCGGTGTTGATCGACGGCGACGAAGCGATATGGGAATCGCTCGCCATCCTCGAGCATCTCGCCGAGAAGTTTCCAGACGCGCATTTCTGGCCGCAAGAGGTGCATGCGCGCAGCCATGCGCGCGTGGTCGCAACCGAAATGCATGCCGGCTTCATGGCGCTGCGACGCAACTGTCCGATGAACATGTGGCTGCCGCCGAAGCCTCGCCCGCGAGGCGACGATGTCATGGCCGATGTGGCGCGCATCGATTCGCTGTGGAGCGACTGCCGCGCGCGCTTCGGCGGGGAGGGCGCCTTCTTGTTCGGCGATTTCTCGGCTGCCGACGCCATGTACGCGCCGGTGGTTGCGCGCTTCCATAGTTTCGGCCTCGACGTGAGCGCGCTGTCGCGCGCCTACATGCAGGCGATGATGGCGCTGCCCGCGTGGCGCGAGTGGTGCGCCGCGGCGTTCAAGGAGCCCTGGATCATGCAGCACAACGAGCCGGATTGGCCGTTGGTTCGCGGCGTGAGAACTACCGCATAGCGATTCATTACGTTTCATTACAGAGTGTTCATGTCGGCGATTTGATCATGACGAATTCGCTCGCGCATGATTAACTCTGTGACCGATCGCGGCGGTGCCGTTCCAAAATTTTGTCAAGATTGTGGGTAACACCGCCGCATCTTTTCACGGCAACGCCGTGCTTTCGTTTTGGGGGAGACGTTCTAGCGGGGCCACTGGCGCCCCGCCGTGTGTGTGGGGTTCGCCACCATGACTAACCGAATATTCGCGCTCATCGTTGCGCTGGGCATGCTCGCAGCGCCCGCATTCGCAGCCGATCATCCCGACATCAAGGGACTTTATCTTCTCACCGACTATCCAGCCGTGACCGTGCAGCCCGGCACCACCTCGACGGTGGATCTGCGGCTGCGCAATTTCGGCCTGGCGCCCGAACGGCTCAAGCTCGCCGTCACCGGCGTGCCGGCGGGCTGGAAGGCGACGCTGCTCGGCGGCGGTCAGCCGGTCGCGGCGGCGATGCCGTCGACCGACGACAGCGTGTCGTTCAATCTGCGTCTCGACGTTCCGAAGGGCGCCAAGATCGGCAGCCACACGCTCACCGTCAGCGCCGACGGCGCCAACGTCCATGCCAGCCTGCCGATCGAGGTCAGCCTCGCCAAGCAGTTGCCGGCCAAGCTGACGGTGACGCCGCAATTGCCCGCGCTGCGCGGCAATTCAAGCTCCGATTTCTCCTATACGTTGACCGTCAAGAACGACAGCGGCAAGAAGCTCCTGGTGAGCCTGGCCGCTAACGCGCCGGCCAATTTCGACACCTCGTTCACCGAGGCCTATGGCAGCCAGCAGCTCACCGCCATTCCGGTCGACGCCGGCAAGACCAAGGACGTGAAGCTGAAGGTCAGCCCGCCGAGCACAGTCGATGCCGGCAGCTATCCGGTGACAGTGCGGGTCGCCGCCAACGGCGCCAGCGCGACAACAAGTGTGAAGCTCGACATCACCGGCCAGCCGAAGCTCGATTTGTCCGGCCGTCAGGGCCTGCTGTCGGCGCGGGCCACCGCCGGCAACGAGACGACGGTGCCGGTTGTCGTCAGCAACACCGGCACCGCGCCGGCCGAGAACGTCAAGTTGTCCTCGAACGCGCCGGATGGCTGGAAGATCACCTTCACCCCGAAGACCATCGACCGCATCCCGCCCAACGAGCACAAGGAAGTGCAGGCGGTGATCCGTCCGCCGAGCAAGGCCATCGCCGGCGATTACGCCACCACGCTCAGCGCCGCCGCGCATGGGCAGACGGGCAGCGCCAATTTCCGCGTGACCGTCACCACCTCCACCATGTGGGGCATCGCCGGTGTCGGTATCATCGGCGCCGCCTTGCTGATCATGGTCGGCGCGGTCGCACGGTTCGGTCGGCGATGAGCGAGCCGGTCATCGAGGTCAAGGGCCTCACCAAGCGCTATGAAACGGCGACTGCCGTCAATGGCGTGACGTTCGACGTCGGCGCCGGCGAGATCTTCGGGCTGCTCGGGCCCAACGGTGCCGGCAAGACCACCACCATCCTGATGCTGCTCGGCTTGAGCGACATCAGCGCCGGCACCGCGCGCGTGTTCGGACACGATCCCGCGCGCGATCCGCTCGCCGTCAAACGCTATGTCGGTTACCTGCCGGACGAGGTCGGCTTCTACGATTACCTCACCGCGGCCGATAACCTGCACTACACCGCGCGGCTGATCGGCATTCCCAAGGCCGAGCGCAAGCAACGCATTGCGGAGGCGATGGCGCGCGTCGGGCTCGCCAGCGCCGCCGAGAAAAAGGTGGGCGCCTTCTCGCGCGGTATGCGTCAGCGGCTCGGCCTTGCCGAGATCGTGATGAAGCAGGCGCGCATCGCCATCCTCGACGAGCCGACCAACGGCCTCGATCCGCAGGCGAGCCTCGAACTGCTCGATCTGATCCGCCAACTCAAATCGAACGGCGTCAGCATCCTGCTGTCCTCGCATCTGCTCGACCGGGTACAGAGCGTGTGCGATCGCGTCGCGCTCTTCAACGCCGGCAACATCGTGCTGATGGGCACGGTGCCCGAACTCGGACGTCAGGTGCTCGGCGGCGGCTTCACCGTGGAAGTGGAAGCCGACGGCGGCAAGGACCTCGCCAAGCGGCTGAAGGCGCTCAACGGCGTGCGTAATGTCAGCGCGCCGGAGCAGGGGCGCTGGCGGCTGACCTGCGAGCGCGATCTGCGCGCGGAGGCGGCGGCCGAAGTGGTCGCGGCCGGCGGCCGGCTCAAGCAGCTGTCGCTCGACCAGCCGAGCCTGGAGACGATCTACACCCGCTACTTCCAGGGCGCTGCCGCCAAAGAGCAGCAGGAGGTGCGTGATGCGGCGTGAGGGATCGGCCTTCCAGGGCCTTGGCGTGGTGGTGCTGAAGGAATTATCCGACCACCTGACCAGCGCGCGCATGCGCGTGCTGGAATGGCTGGTGGTGCTGGTCGCGCTTGCCGCGGTCTATGCTGCCATCACCCAAATCCGCGACGTCACCGCGCAGGACCCGTTCCTGTTCCTGCGCCTGTTCACCACGGCACGCGAGCCGCTGCCGTCGTTCGTGTCTTTTCTCGGCTTCCTGGTGCCGCTGATGGCGATCGGGCTCGGCTTCGACGCGGTCAACGGCGAGCATAACCGGCGCACGCTGTCGCGTATCCTGTCGCAGCCGATCTATCGGGATGCGCTGCTGTTCGGCAAATTCATTGCCGGACTGGCGACGCTGACCGTCAGCCTGGTGGTGCTGTGGCTGCTGCTGATCGGGCTTGGATTGGTCATGCTCGGCGTGCCGCCGGGCGGCGAGGAGATCGGGCGCGCCTTTATCTTCCTGCTGGTGACCATCGCTTACGCCGGGGTGTGGCTGGCGCTCGCCATGCTGGCCTCGGTGCTCTTCCGCTCGGCGGCGACCGCCGCGCTGGTGACGCTCGGCCTGTGGCTGTTCCTCACCATCATCTGGCCGGCGCTGGCGCCGGCGATCGCGCAGGCCATCGTGCCGGCTCAGGATCAGGCGGCGCTGGTGATCACCGGGCAGATGCTGGCGCGGCTGTCGCCGTCCACGCTGTTCGGTGAGATCGTGCTGGCGATCCTGCATCCGTCTACGCGCACGCTCGGGCCGGTGTACTTGAGCCAGTTGCAGGGCGCCGTCATGGGCGCGCCGCTGCCGCTGTCGCAAAGCATCCTGGTGGCCTGGCCGCAGATCGTCGGCTTGGTGGCGGCGAGCATCATCCTGTTCGTCGGCGGCTATATCGCCTTCCAGCGGCAAGAGGTGAGGGCGTGAGTTTATCCCTCCCTTGAAAGGGGAGGGTCCGGCGCGCCAGCGCCGGGGGTGGGGTCGCGTCGCAATTGGTTTCAGCCCCCACCCGCCGGCGGAGTTTACCATCGGGCCGGCCTTCGGCCGGACCCGTTGGGCGGCACGCTCCCCCGCAAACGGGGGAGGGATGAGAGAGCCTCACGCCTCGCACAACGAGCCCTTCAGCGCGCCGTTCAGCTTGGTGAGCAGGACGGCGAGCTTGTCGCGCTCGCCCGTCGTCCAGCTCTCGACCAGATGGGCGATGCGTTCGAGCCGCATGCGGCGCATCTTCCGCGCCACCGACAGGCCGTGCTTGGTGGGATGGATGAGAGTACTGCGCCGGTCCTTGGGATTGGGCGCGCGGCCGATGAGGTCGGCGGTCTCCATGGCGGCAAGCTGGCGGGTCACCGTCGAATCGTCGAGCAGCAGGAGCCCGGCCAGCGCCGTGGTCGAGACCGGTCCCTGTTCCTCCAACAGACGCAGCAGGAGGTATTGCGCGCGATCGAGCGGGTAGTTGCGCTTGCGCTGCATGGCCTCGAGCACGCGCGCGAGTTGCCCGAGTTCCCGTTCGAGCACGTCGACGCTTGTCTCGTTCGTCTCGCTGCGCGCCTGCCGGCTTGCGCTGATCATCCGCTTCCTCCTTCATTTTAGCATTTCTGCGTTGCAGCATCGGCGGGAACCCTTCCGCCGATATCCGTAAGCGTCAACGGCGACACGGCTTTTTGCCGTTTGGCGCCGGAGGCGCCGCCAAGGCCTCCCAATATATCTGTATGATACATATTGTTTGCGAGGGTCGGCGAAGATACCTGCACAATACAGGAAAATGCCGCCGCAACGGAACCCGTCCGGTCCCAGCAGGGGCCGGCGGAATCGTTTGCCGGCGCAGGGAGTCTTTCGTGACCACGACGACTGGAAAGCCGGGCCCCGGCTATAAATGGATGGTGCTCAGCAACACCACCTTGGGCATGCTGGCGGCCGCCATCAACAGTTCCATACTTCTGATCAGCCTGCCGGCGGTGTTCCGCGGCATCGGGCTGAAGGCGCTCGAGCCGGGCAATATCGACTACCTGCTGTGGTCGATCATCGGCTACCTGATCTGTATCGCGGTGCTGGTGGTGGCCTTCGGGCGCCTCGGCGACCAGTTCGGCCGCGCCCGCATGTACAATCTCGGCTTCGCCATCTTCACGGCGGCCTCGATTGCGCTGGCGCTGATACCCGGACACGGCGGGGAGGCGGCGCTCTATCTGATCGTCGTGCGCATCATCCAGGGCGTCGGCGGCGCACTGATCATGGCCAACACGACCGCGCTGCTCACCGACGCCTTTCCGGTGCGCCAACGCGGCATCGCGCTCAGCGTCAACATGGTGGCCGTCGTCGGCGGCCAGTTCCTCGGCCTCATCATCGGCGGCCTGCTGGCCGACGCCGACTGGCGGCTGGTGTTCTGGGTCAGCGTGCCGGTCGGCATTGTCGGCACGGCGTGGGGTTTCCTCAAGCTGCGGGACCACCGTTCGCGCGTCAGCCACAAGATCGATTATTTCGGCAACGCTACCTTCGCCATCGGCCTCATCCTGGTGCTGACCGCGATCACCGAGGGTATCCAGCCCTACGGCCATCACGTCATGGCCTGGACCAGCCCCTTCGTGCTGGGCTGCTTCATCGTCGGCATGCTGGCGCTGGTCGCCTTCTTCCTGATCGAGACCCGCGTCGAAAAGCCGATGTTCGACTTCAAGCTGTTCAGGCTGAAGCCCTTCGCCCAAGGCAATCTGGCGAGCCTCGCCGCCTCGATGGCGCGCGGCGGACTGCAGTTCATGCTGATCATCTGGCTGCAGGGCATCTGGCTGCCGCTGCACGGCTACAATTTCGAGGAGACGCCGCTATGGTCGGCGATCTTCATGCTGCCGCTGACCGTCGGTCTCTTGGGGGCGGCGCCGATCGCCGGCTGGCTGTCGGACCGCCTCGGCTCACGGCCTTTCGCGGTCGGCGGCATGGTGATCGGGGCGGCGTCCTTTGTGGGGCTGATGCTCTTGCCGCCGGATTTCTCCTACGGCCTGTTTGCTTTGCTGATCATGGTCAACGGCGTCGGCACCGGGCTCTTCATCGCGCCCAATGCCACGCAGATCATGAATTCGGTGCCGGCGCCGGAACGGGGACAGGCTTCGGGCATGCGCGCCACCGCGATGAACGCCGGCATGGTGCTGTCGATCGGCGTGTTCTTCAGCCTGATGCTCCTGGGCCTTGCCGAGATGCTGCCGCCGACGATGCAGGCGAGCCTGGTCGCGCAAGGCATGCCGGCCGCCGTCGCGCACCAGGTGGCCTCGGCACCGCCGGTGGCGAGCCTGTTTGCCGCCTTCCTCGGCTACAATCCCATGGGCGAGCTCATCCCGCACGCGGCGCTGGCCGCGCTGCCGGCCGGCAAGGCCGCGCTGCTTACCGGCAAGAGCTTCTTCCCGACGCTGATGGCGGCGCCGTTCATGGAGGGGCTGAAATACGCCTTCTCCTTTTCCATGGTGCTCAACCTGATCGCCGCCGTCGCGTCGTGGCGTGCCGCGGTCAAGGTGGAACCGGCGCAACATCAGCAGCGCTCCCGCCGGCGCCCGTCGCGCCGTGCGGTCAAGGCGCGCGCCGCCGCCATTCGCGCCGCGCGGCGGCCTAAGCCTTCCCGTGACGCAGAAAGGCCAGCAGCTCTTCAATGAACGGCTTCTGCCCGGGCAGGATTTTCTGCCGCGCGGTGGCGACATCGAAATAGGCGACGCGGTCGATCTCGGGGAAGCTCTGCATCTTGCCCGACCGGGGCGGCCATTCCATCTCGAACGTGTTGCTGGTGAAGCCGGCAAGATCGAAGTCGGCTTCGAGCGCGAAGGCGTGCACCGTCTTCCCGCTCTTCTGCCGCAGCGGCGTCAGCGGAACGAAGGGGCCTCGCGCGGTGAGGCCGGTCTCTTCGTTGAACTCGCGCTTGGCGCAGGCCAGCAGATCGCCGGACTCCACCGCGCCCTTGGGAATCGACCAGGCGCCGTCGTCGCGATTGCGCCAATAGGGGCCGCCGGGGTGGGCGAGCAGCAGCTCCAGCCCCTGGTCGTTGCGGCGGAAAGCGATGACGCCGGCGCTGACTTCCGAGCGGCGGGACATTATCGCCTCTGTGCGCCGCGCCGGATCGGCCCGCTTACCACGGCCGCTCGATCGAATTGGTGACGTGCTCGCGGTCGGGCGCCGTGATGGCGATGCCGATGCAGTGATAGGGCAATTCGGGGTGCGGGTTGTGCCCGCGGTGGAATTTGGCGATCGGCTCGGAATAGCAGTCGCCGGCCTTGCCCTTGATCAGCACGCCTTCCTGGAAGTGCGCCTCGAAGATGCCTTGCAGCACGACGAAGAAGGTGGCGCCGTTATGGCAGTGCCAATTGGTGTAGCCGCCGGGCACGATCTCGGCGTTGTAGATCTGCACCTTGGCCTGCGGATCGCGCGGCAGCGACGCGTAGAGCGTGTCGATCAACAGGTTGCGATAGAAGCCCTGACCGGTCGGCACGATGCCGTCGAGCTTGAGCTTAAGGTCCTTATAGTCATCCAACCGAGCGTCCATCGCGCGTCCCCATCTGGCTTGCGCGCGCAGCTTAGCGCAGGACGCCACAAAATGCGCCCCGGTCATGACGCCGCAAGGGCGCCGCATGTCGCGGAATGGGAAGGCGATGGGAAAAGTGAAAAACCCGGCGCTGGCGCCGGGCTTTTCGAATGCGACGTGGCCCGCCAGCCGTCAGTCGTTATCGACGGCTTCCTTCGCCGCGTCCTTGGCGTTGCCCCAGGCGTTCTGCGCCTTTCCGGCCACTTGGTCCGCCTTGCCTTCGGTCTCGAGCTTCTTGTTGTCGGTCGCCTTGCCGGCAACCTCCTTCACCTTACCTTTGGCTTCTTCCGCGGCACCCTTGATGCGATCCTTGTCCATTGCAGGCCCTCCTCATCTGTCGTGTGATTCTATCTGTCGCGTGGTTCTCGCGGAGACAACGTGCGAGCCGGCGCTTGAGTTCCGCGCATGACGATGCGTTCGGTTCACTGCCGCGCGCATGGCGCAAATAGGCGAAGCCCCGTACCGGCATGCCGCCGGTACGGGGCTTTGTTTCAAGCAAAACTGCACGCGCGCGGTTTACTTCGCGCCCATCGTACCCATGCGCGGATTGGTCACGCAGGTCTTCTTGAGGCCGGGCTTCACGTTCTTCTCGCACGCGGCCATGCTGGCATACCGGCAGTCAAGCGGCCCGCCCGACGCCAACTGGCTGCAGAATCGGCCATGGCCCTTGACGGTCATATGCTTTGAATTGCCCATGGTGCCGGCCCTCGGGGCAGCGCCCATGGTGCTGCTGTTCGACTGCGGCATCGGGGTGGACGACGGCTTGTGCATCGAGGATTGCGCGCCGGCAACCGACACACTGGCGGCCAGAGCTGCTGCAACGGTCAGAGCGGTAAGTGTTTTCATTTCGCCTCCTTTAAAAATATATGCCGCAAAAGCGACACGCATGAACAACGAATGCGTGCGGACCTATGTTCCTGGAGCTCACGCGTATTTCAGGGACGTTGAACTCACCGTGAGCACGCCAAAAAAATGCGGGCGCCCGGGAACTCCGGCCGCCCGCCGTTATTCCGTCCCTTCGCGCTCACGTGTCCAGGATGGCGACGACCTCGCGGGTGCCAGGATCGATGATCAATATCTGGTCGCCGACAAGGATGTATTCGTAGCCGCGCCACGCGGGATAGACCCTGATGACATCGGCCGGCAGCGGATAATAACGCACTCGCGGCGGCACGCGCACGCCGACATGCACCGACATGTCGAGATGCGTCGGCCGTATTTTATGCCTTTTGAAGATGCCGCTGATCCTGCTGCGCTGCTCGTGCGAGAGCTTGCCGGCGCCGGCAGCCGCGCCTTGGCCGGTAGTGGCGTTGCTGCCGTGGTGGCCGGAGCGATCGCGCGCCGCACTGCCGGAAGATCCGCGTTCCTCGCCCCCGGCGTTTCGTTCGTCGTTGTTTCCGTTGTGAAGCGTCTTGCTGTTGCGTTCGGGCGAATTGCGATCCCCGGCGCCACTGCGCGACATGTGGCCGTTTTCGTCGCCGGACATGCCGTGCTTGCCGCCGGAGTCCTCCTTCTGTGGCGCCGCGCCCACGGTTCCATGGTCGTTCAGTTGCGCATTGCCGCCGGCGCCGGGCTTCAACGGTTGCGCGGAGCCCTGGCCCGTCGTCTGCGGCTGACGCTGACCGGCGTGCATGTTGGGCGCGACCCTTTCAGCCGGCGCGTTCTGCAGAGCGGCCGGCGCTCGCTCGGGTTTGACCGGACTGTTCACGCCCTGCGCCGCCGCGCCGGCGCTGAGCAGCACGGCGGCGGCGACCGTCGATAGCAATCGAGTCGTTCTCATCGGATACCTCCTCTGCATGCCCCGAGCACCCCATTCACGTTCCGGGGCAACGCCGACGCCGCCGACCATGTTCCCCATGTGCGTTGCGTCCCGAGTTCCCGCCATTGCCTTCGCGAGCCTGCCAAGGCACGCTGCCGGCGTGAAGCGGGGAGGGAAGCTTGGCGATTCTGTCGTCAGCCGTTGACACCAATACCGACGAGTTCCGCGCCAATGCCGAGCGTATGCGCGCGCTTGTCGAGGAATTGCGGGAGCGCCGCGCCGAGGCGGCGCTAGGCGGGCCCGAGCGCGCGCGGACGCGTCATGTTGGGCGCGGCAAATTGCTGCCGCGCGACCGCGTGATGAACCTGATCGATCCCGGCTCGCCGTTCCTGGAGCTGTCGCCGCTCGCCGCCAACGGCCTCTACGACGATGCCATTCACGGCGCCGGCCTGATCACCGGCATCGGCCGCATCGAGGGCCGCGAATGCATGGTGGTCTGCAATGACTCCACCATCAAGGGCGGCACTTACTTTCCGATGACGGTGAAGAAGCACCTGCGCGCCCAGGAGATCGCGCGCGAGAACCGGTTGCCGTGCATCTATCTGGTCGACTCGGGCGGCGCCAACCTGCCGCACCAGACCGAGGTGTTTCCCGACCGCGAGCATTTCGGCCGCATCTTCTATAACCAGGCGACGCTGTCGTCCTTGCGCATCCCACAAATTGCGGTGGTGATGGGTTCGTGCACGGCGGGCGGCGCCTATGTGCCGGCGATATCGGACGAGACCGTCATCGTCAAGAACCAGGGCACCATCTTCCTCGGCGGTCCGCCGCTGGTGAAGGCCGCGACCGGCGAGGTGGTGAGCGCGGAAGACCTCGGCGGCGCCGACGTGCACGCGCGCCAATCCGGCGTTGCCGATCATTACGCGCAGGACGACCATCACGCCCTGAGCATCGCGCGCCGCATCGTCTCTCATCTCAACACCGCCAAGCGCGTGGATATCCCGCTGCTGGCGCCGCGCGAGCCGGCGTTTCACGCGGCGGAGTTGGACGGCATCGTGCCGGCCGATCTCAAGAAACAATACGACGTGCGCGAGGTGATCGCGCGTCTGGTCGACGCGTCCGAGTTCGACGAGTTCAAGCAGCTCTACGGCACCACGATTGTCACCGGCTTCGCCCATATCCACGGCATGCCGGTCGGCATCCTCGGCAACAACGGCATCCTGTTTTCGGAGAGCGCGCTGAAGGCTGCGCATTTCATCGAGCTGTGCTGCCAGCGCCGCATTCCGCTGCTGTTCCTGCAGAATATCGTCGGCTTCATGGTCGGCCGCGATTACGAGGCAGGAGGAATTGCAAAAGACGGCGCCAAGATGGTGACGGCGGTCGCCTGCGCCCAGGTGCCGAAGGTGACGGTGATCGTCGGCGGCATCCTACGGCGCCGGCAATTACGGCATGTGCGGCCGCGCCTATTCCCCGCGCTTCCTGTTCACCTGGCCGAACGCGCGCATCTCAGTGATGGGCGGCGAGCAGGCGGCCTCCGTTCTGGCGACGGTCAAGCGCGACAACATTGAGGCCGAGAGCGGCGTGTGGTCGGAGGTGGAGGAGGCGGAGTTCAAGGCGCCGATCCGCGACCAGTACGAGGAAGAGGGCAACCCCTATTACGCCACCGCGCGGCTATGGGACGATGGCATTATCGCGCCGAGCGAGACGCGGCGGGTGCTAGGCTTGGCATTCAGCGCGGCGCTCAACGCGCCGGTGCGGGGGACACGGTTTGGGGTATTTAGGATGTGAGGGGCACGCAGATGTCCGGTGCCATTTGATTTTCGCCGTCACATCATATATGATGTAGGCATGCCCAATGCAGTGGACCGTCGTCTATCTAAATGAAGACGTACGAGCCGAGGTCGAAGGTCTTTCGCTGGGCCTGCGGGCGAGGTTCCGGCGCATCGTGGAATTGATCCGGAGCAAGGGGCTCGAGCAGGTGCGTGAGCCCTATATCAAGCATCTTGAGGACAAGCTCTGGGAAATGCGTCTGATTGGCCGCGACAATATTGCCCGGGTTATTTATGTCACCGCCAGCGGGCGGCGGGTGGTTGTCTTGCACGCCTTCATCAAGAAGACGGAAAAGACGCCGCGCCGGGCTCTCGACATCGCGCGCACGCGGGCGAAGGAGGTTACATGAAGCGGAAATACACTCCTGTGGCGGAAAGCTTCCGGCGCTGGGACCGCGAAGCCGGTTTCAAGCAAACGTACGATGCGCTGGAAGACGAGTTCGTGCTGGCTGCGGCGCTTATCGATGCGCGCGGCAGGGCCGGGCTGTCGCAGGAGGATATCGCGGCGCGCATGCAGACCTCGCAGCAGGCGGTGTCGCGGCTTGAAGGCGGACGGGGCAACCCGTCGCTGGATATGCTGCGCCGTTTCGCCAAGGCGACTGGGACGAGTCTTAAGATCAGTTTTGAACCCGCCAAGGCGACGCGGCGCTCGGGACGATAAGATGCATGACCGCGCGGCTGTGGGACGACGGCATCATCGCGCCGGGCGAGACGCGGCGGGTGCTGGGCTTGGCGTTCAGCAAGCGTAGCCCGGATGAGCGAAGCGAAATCCGGGGGCGGCGATCCCGGGTTTCGCTAACGCTTCACCCGGGCTACGACGTTTCATCTTCCCAACTGCCGCAACGCCTCGCTCAAGGCGACGCTTAAAGGCCCGTAGGGCGGATTAGCGAAGCGTAATCCGCCGTCGGGCTTCGCCATTCATGATGACGTTCGGCGGGGTGCGCCGTTAGCTAAGCCGCCCTACGTCACTTGCCAAGCGGTCGAAACCCCAAGCGAAAAAACTTATCCCCGCTCGTTTTTCCGCCCGTATCATGCCCAGCGTCCGATCCGTTTGAGGGCGTCATCTAGAGGCGTCTCGATGATGGGATTGGATGCGGTGCCTGCGGGCGAAGGAAAACGCATCCTTTGCGCTCGGGCGGCGCGGGGCTCCGCCCGGGGGCAATAGGACTCCCCGCCAGGAGCTGGCTGACGGCGTGAGTCTTCGAGACCTTGCCGAAAGCGCGGCCCGCGTCGAAAGACACCGCGATGGAGCGCCGCGGGGCGCGCGCGTCCGCCAAGACGCGCCCGCACCGCAAGGTGCGGACTAAGGATGGTTGCGCCACGCGGCGCTCCATCGCCCTCGATTTATTTCGAGGGGGAAGGGAAATAGGGGCGAACCCGGCGCCCGCCAAACAATACGGGCGGCGGAGCTATGCGGGTGATCGCTCGCCGGGATGTGATTTAAGCTCGGCTGCTCAGTGTGCAACAAGGGCCGCGCGCGAGAAAAAGGGAGCCCCAATGTCCGAAACCTACCAATCCGCCCTCATCGTCGGCGCCGGCTCCGGCCTGTCGGCCTCCATCGCGCGCGCGTTCAGCAAGGCGGGCATGACAATCGCGCTTGCGGCGCGCTCGGCCGCCAAGCTCGACGAGTTCGTGCAGGCGACCGGCGCCAAGGCCTACACCTGCGACGCCGCCAAACGCGACGAGGTCGACAAGCTGTTCGCCGATCTCGATGCCGCCGGCTCGACGCCGGACGTCGTCGTCTATAACGCCAGCGCCCGCGCGCGGGGGCCGTTCGTCGAGCTCGATCCTGACGAGGTCGCCAAGGCGATCGAGATCAGCGCCTATGCCGGCTTCCTGGTGGCGCAGGCGGCGGTCAAGCGTATGCTGCCGCGCGGGCGCGGCGCGGTGCTGTTTACCGGCGCCTCGGCGAGCATCAAGGGCTATCCACAGTCGGCGCCCTTCGCCATGGGCAAGTTCGCGCTGCGCGGCCTGGCGCAGAGCATGGCGCGCGAACTCGCGCCGCAAGGTATTCACGTCGCGCACTTCGTGATTGATGGCGGCATCGCAAGCGCGCGCCGTCCCGTGCCGGCCGACAAGCCGGACTCGCTGCTCGATCCCGACGCCATCGCCGAGACCTATCTGCATGTGCTGCAGCAGCCGCGCAGCGCGTGGACCTGGGAAGTCGAGTTGCGCCCCTGGGTGGAGAAGTTCTAGTCGACGCAGAGCATGAGCCTGCCGATGCGCCTTCGCCCGATCGTGACCGCCGCTGTGCTTGTGTTGCTGCCGCTCGTCGCCGGCGCGCAACCGGCGGCGCCCGCGCCGAAGCCCGCTGCCGTCATGCCGAAGCGTTTCGTGCCGGGGCTCGAGTGGTTCATGAACATGATCCAGACCGAGCACGCCAAGCTCTGGTATGCCGGCCGCGCCCGCAACTGGCCGCTCGCCGCCTATCAGCTTGGCGAGATCAAGGAGATCATGTCCGACGTGCAGGACCTGGTGCCGACGTTCAAGAGCCTGCCGCTCGCCGACATGATGGAAGCCGTCATCACCGGCCAGATCCGCGATCTGGAAAACGCGATCGACGCCAAGGACCCGATCGCCTTTGCCGTCGGCTTCGACAGCTTCACCGCCAACTGCAACGCCTGCCATCGGGCGACCGGCAACGGCTTCGTGGTGATCAGGCGGCCGTCCCGCCGCGGCTTCCCGAACCAGGACTTCCGCCCGCGTCCGAAGTGACCGGACGGCAAATGGCGCGCGCCTCACGGCTCTGTGATGGCGGTGTGATCGGGCAATTCAGCCCTCGTTTACGCGCGCCGCCTAGCCTTGCTCGCGATGGGGGAACGCGATGGTCGCGGTCGTCAACGGCTATGTCTGTTTCAGCACCTGCGACGCCAAATCGGCCCAGCAGGGCAAGGACCCGCATGCGTCGCCGGGCGCCTTGCCGGGCGAGGACAGCAAGCCCAAGAACGGCTTGGACAGCCGGCCGGCCACCGTTCTCGACGGCGCGCTCAAGGACGCCGCCAAGGCGCTCGATCCGGCAAGCGGCACGAGCAGCGGCCCACCCTCGCGCAGCGTCGACGTGCTCGCGTAGCTCGGTGGCCCGGTGGCCGCGCTGAGGCGCGCATGCTAGAGCCGGGCGCATGGCAAGGCCTGATGACATCAAACAGCTCGCGCCCACCGGACGCTTGCGCTGCGGCGTGGTGGTGGCGCCGGCGCCCTCCATCTTTTTCGCCACCAAGGACGACAAGGGCGCGGCGCGAGGCGTTGCCGTCGACCTGCTGCGCGGCTTTGCCGCGGCGCTGAAGCTGCCGCTCGACCTGCAAGTCTTCTCGAATTCGGGCCAGGTCACCGACGCGGTGGCAAGCGGCAACTGCGATGTCGCCTTCATGCCGCAGGACGCCGCGCGCGCCGAGAGGGTCGATTTCGGCCCGGCCTACTTCGTCATCGAGAGCACCTACCTGGTGCCGGCCGGCTCCACCATGCAGACGATCGACGATGTCAACAAGCCGGGCGTGCGCATCGTCGCGATCGCCAACACCACCACCATGCGCAGCGCGCGCCGCACGGCGCCGCTGGCGTCGGTCGAGGAAGTTGCCGGCGTCGATCTGATGACCGAGATGGCGCGCAAGGGTGACGGCGACGCCTTCGCGCTGTCGCACGACTCTTTTGCTGGCCTCTTGCCCGATTTGCCGGGCGCGCGCGTTCTGCCGGGCAATTTCCAGCAGACCGGCATCGCTGTCGCCGTGCCCAAGGGCCGTCCCGCAGCACTGAAGCTCGCGAGCGAACTGCTCGACGCCGCCAAGAAATCCGGCGCGGTGCGTCATGCGCTCGATGCGGCGGGTTTCACGGATGCCGTGGTGGCGCCGTAACCTCTGTTTCCTACCTCCCCCTGAAAGGGGGAGGTCGACCAACGTCGCGCAGCGACGATGGTCGGGTGGGGGTCTAACGAGGCGGCGTGGGCGTGATGCATAAATGCAATCGACCCCCTCCCTAACCCTCCCCCTTTCAGGGGGAGGGAATAGGCATTGCGTGCATCGGCAATCACCCCGCCTTCACCTCTACCTTAGCCGCGGCAATCCGCTCGAATAGCCGGATGCGCCGGCGGATCGGCAGCCAGTCATAGAGATAGATTTCGATCGGCCGCCAGTTCGCCACCCAGCCGACGATGATCAGGCTCTCTTCCAGGATGCGCGCCAGCACCGAGTTGACGACAAGCGTGCGCACCAGTTGGCTCGCCACCAGGCAGGCGGTCAGCACCGCCAGACCGATCGCCAGGAAGCGCCGTCCGACGCGGAACAGTTCGCGCCGTTCCTGCTCGGCGACGCCCGCGCGATAATGGAAATAATGCGCGAAGGCTTCGCCGATGCGCGCGGCCTCAGGTCTTGCTACTTCCTCCGGTGGCAGGTGCACGACGATGGTGAAGGGCGCGGCCGTCGGCAGTTCGCGTACCCAGCCGACCAGAAATTCCTCGACGCCGGCGTCGAGATCCTTCTCGCGGAAGGGTGACGGGTCGAGCGAATTGAACAGCTGCCCGATGGTACGGGCACGGATGGCGATTTCGGTAGGCTCGGCCATGGCCGATCGCCTCAGGCGGCGCGCGAGCCGCCCGCCGCCCATTGCCGCATGCTGGCGATCGCCAGATAGAGCAGGGCGGCGCCGGCCACCCCCCAGCACCAGATCGGGACCGCGCGCAATAAGCCGACAAAGGCGGGGTCGGTGTTCATGCCGGTCGCCACCACCGCCATGCGCGCGAATGTGGCGATGGCGAGCGTCGAGAACAGCAATCCCGACATGCGGCCTTCGCCGCCGTTGGCGCCGATGGCAAAGGCGGTGGTGAAGGCGCTCATCAGGGTCGCGCCCCAGGCGGCGCCGGCAACGAGTTGCGCGCCGATCAGGAAATCCAGGGTTTGCGCCTGATGCGCGGCATAGATCGCCGCGGCACCGATCAGGCTGCCGGCGCCCATCACGGTGAAGCCGCCGAGCCGTTTGGTGACGACGCTCGCGGGAAACATGGCGATGTTGAAGCCGATCCAGAACACCGGCATCAGCCAGGCGAGATCGGTGGGCTTGGCGAAGCGCAGGAACAGGCCGCGGCTCTCCAGCGCGAAATGAATCTGATAGCCCAGCGCCAGCACGATCATCGCCAGCGCGAAGCCGAAGGCGCGGGTGGTGAACTGGCCGAACGGCCGCTCGGTGGCGCGCTTGGCCGCGTCCGGCGGTGGTTCTTTCGTCAGCCGGCGTTCGGCGGAGATCATGCCGAGCGTCGCCAGCATCAGCACGATGCTGGCCGCCGCGAAGGGCAGGCGCGGATCGGCATCGCGCAGGGTGACCGCGAGATAGGGGCTGACCGCGCCGGCGACGCCGTAGCCGAGCATGGCGAGGCTGGTGAGATAGGGAACTGCGGGCCTCGCCGCATATTTGCCGAGCAGCATGATCGGCGGCGCCCGGAGTGCCGAGGAAGTGACCGTCCACACGCAGGTGATCGCCAGCAGCATCGGCGCGCCGGCGACGGCGATGAGGGGCAGGGCGATGAAGGCGGCGCAGGACAGGGCCGTCGCCGCAACCACCCAGATACCGAGCCGGCCAAGCATGCGCGTCACCTTGTCGGCGGCGATGCCGGTCATGAAGTCGCAGACCGTGAAGACGACCTGATCGAGCAACAGGATGTAGATGATGCTGCCGTGCGGGATGCCGGCGGTGGCGGCAAGCTTGGGCAGGTAGATCGCGTAGACCGTCCAGCACAGCGTGAAGAACAGCTGTACAACCGCGAGATACCAGCCGAACCGATGCGACGCCCCCGTCATAGCCCCACTCACATCGTCAAGATCACATTACCCATGGTGCCGCGCTCCACCGCCTCGTGGGCGGCGGCGATGTCGGCGAGCGGAAAGGTCGGCTGCATCACCCGGTTGATCAGCGCGCCCTTCTCGAGCGCCGCATTGATGCCGGCGATGGCCTGCGCCCGTTCGGCCATATCGAGCTCGTAGACCAGGAAGAACTGCAGCCGGATCGATTGGACCAGGCAGAACGGCGCCGGCAGCGTGGCCTCGCCATTGGTGCCGTAGATGATCACGCTGCCCTTCGGCCGCAGCACGCCGGGGATGAGCTTGGCGTTGCCGGCAAGGTTCATCTCGATCATCGCGTCGACGCCGCGCTTGTCCGTGATCTCCATCACCCGCGCGCCGACGTCCTCGCGCTTGTAGTCGATGGTGTGGTCGGCGCCGGCCTCGCGCGCAAGCTTGGCCTTCTCGTCCGAGGAGATGGTGGTGATCACCTTGGCGCCGCGCGCCTTGGCGAACTGGATGACGTATTGGCTGACCGAGCCGGCACCGCCAGAGACCAGCAGGGTGGTGCCTTTCTCGGCCGGCACCAGGGCCACCGCGTGGATCGCCGTCATCGCCGGAATGCCGAGGCAGGCGCCTTCTTCAAAGCTCACGCGCTCGGGCAGCGGCACCGCCAGCGCGCTCGGCAGCGCGATATATTCTGCCGCGGTGCCGAACGGACGCTGCCATTGCCCGTTCCACACCCAGACCCGCTCGCCGAGCCGCGATTGCGGCACGCCGTCGCCGACCTGGTCGATGACGCCGGCGCCATCGCTCTGCGGGATCAGGCGCGGCCAGGTGATCTTGCGCGCCAGGCCGGCGCGCGATTTCACGTCGGAGGGGTTCACGCCGGAAGTGGCGAGCTTGACCCGCACCTCGCCGGGGCCGGCGGTCGGCGTTTCCACCTCGCCGACGCGCAGCACCTCGCGCGCCGCACCGTTTTTTTCGTAATAGGCTGCTTTCATAGTCCAGTCCTTCCCGTTCGGGCGGCACGATAGCAACCAGGGCGGACCGCGGCCATGGCTTTGGAACCCATGCATCGGCGGCCGCGTTACCACAAATACGGAAGTCCAAAGCGAGGGATTTGAGGTGGGCATGCCCCCGCAGAGAATGCGGAGCACGGGCTCGCAAGCACAACACAAGACGAAAGGGGTTCGACGATGCGCTATCGCGTCTACAGCGGCCCGAAGGGATCGGGCGAGATTTCGCCGCTCGCCAAGGAGCGGATGCTTTTCAAAGAGTTCGGCTCGGTGGACGACGCGCTGTCGTGGTCGCGCCACGTCGAGCGCGGAGGCCGGGTGCCGCTGCTGATCGAAGGCGATGATGGCACCCGCCTGGACCGCCGCGCCATCGCCGACGCTCTCAGGGTCGGCGAGCGCGAGCAGGTCGGCCGCGCCTAAGCTTCGAAGAAGTCATCTGCGGTAATTTGGTGCCGATCGAATGATGGCAGGTTCGGGGTCACCCCGTACCGCAGAGCGCCGATTGACCACGTCCGCAAGGGTCTTCTGCGCGCACCTTGGGGGCCTGGGGAGGCCAGGTCGGAGGCGTCGGGCAGCCAACATGGTATTCGGAAACCTCTTAAGTAAGATACTGAAAACATTAATTTAATGGCAAAAAAAACTTCGCACGCGAACAAAATTAGCTGCTATAAATGCCTACCATGAGCACCCAGTCAGCCAAGAGCGCCCGGCGGTCCCCCAAGACTGCCCGGCGAGCCACGGACAAAACAGCCAAAAAGACCGTAAAGAACGCCCAAACTGTCAAAAAGGCGGCGAAATCGGCGCGCCGACCTGTCGCCAAGGCGACAAAGGCAACCAAACCGGCCAAATCGACGACGAATTCGGCAAAGGCTGCCGATTTTATGCGGATCACCGGCGCCGCTCTCGAGATTACCGCGGCGGCGGCGATGATCCGTACGGCGAGCCCGCCCATGCAGCCCATGGCCACCTTGGAGTTGCAGGTCAGCGCCCACAAGTACCGCGTCGGCGAGACGGTCTACTACACCTCTCCGAGCTTCGGCCGCGCCGCCGCGACCGGCAGCTATACGGTGGTCAAGCTGTTGCCGTCGGAAGGCGACGACTTCCAGTACCGGATCAAGAGTTCCGGTGAGGCTTTCGAGCGCGTGGCCAAAGAGAGCCAACTCGACAGGGCATAAGTCCCGTCCTTTTCGCGGGACGCCGCGCTTTCGCCTTTGCCGTCCCCTAAGATGTTCCTCCTCACAGCAGCGGTCGATTGATCGCAGCCGAGGGAGAACATGCATGTCGGACTACGTCAGGGAACGACGCGACAACGTCAAACGCCTGATTGCCCAGTTGGAAGACCGTGGGGCGGCGTTGTGGCCGGCGATTTCCGACGCGGCTCCCGGTCGGCCAAGCGCCGGCCAATCCAATACCGGTGAGCCGAGCGAGCATGTGCCGTTGCTGATGCGGGCAGGGTCTGCCCGCCTTGCCGTGGCGGTCGCCGGTCTGGCGATTGGCGTGCTGATCGTGCTGGCGGTGGCCGCCGTGTTCGTCCGCCTCGGGAGCAATGAACAGGCCGCCGCGTCGCGCGCGCTGCTCGCCCGTGCCGCCGCGCTCGAGCGCAACGCGCTCACGCCCGGTTCCATGCTGCCCTGCGTCGACGGCACGGCCGGGGAATCGATCGGCAATGCCTGCGAAAAGACGGTGTTCGCCAGCGCCCGCAGTGCGGCCACGGCAGTCGCCTATATGGCGGCCCGCATCGACCTCTTGCGCGAGGCTGAGGCCCTGGCCGACCAGGGCGATACCGGCGTGCTCGGCGCGCTGGCCTCGACTCGCCGCGCAATCGTCCTCGACCGCTATGGCATCGCCGCCCACGTGCTCTCGCGCCGCGATGGCTGCACGGCCGAGCATTGCGCCTTCTTCGCGGCGGTGGGGGACGCCGATGTGCTGAAGGCGAACCTCAAGGCGGAGACCTTCGATCAGTATGTCTCCCGCTATGCAGCGAATTGGGGCAAGCCCGCGGCGGTCGCCAAGCCCGCGGCGGCCGCGAAGCCCGCCGAACCCGCAGTCTCTGCGGTGCCCCCCATGACGCCGCTTGCCAGCGCGGCCGCGCCGCTGCCGGCCAAGCCGCGCCCGGGCGAGCATTGGGATTACCCCTCAGCCGACTCGATTCCCGCGGTGAGCATCATGGATTCCGAACCGAAGCTCTCGAAGACCACCGCCAAGCAGCTCGACCACGACACCGCCAAGGCGAAGAGCGAGGCCGCGAGCAAAGGGCTGGTCAAGCAGACCAAGGAGGTGAAGGAAAGGGCGCCGGCCAAGGAGGCCAAAGAGGTCAAGAAGAAGCGCCCGGAGCCGGGCGCGCCGCTCCAGCTGACGCGCTAGAGTGCGGCCATCGACCAGGGCCGCTGATGTTCACCTCCGTCCTTATCGCCAATCGCGGCGAGATCGCCTGCCGCATCATGCGCACCGCCAAGCGTCTGGGCTTGCGCACGGTCGCGGTCTATTCCGAGGCTGATCGCGATGCGCTGCATGTGAAATGCGCCGACGCGGCGATTGAAATCGGGCCGGCGCCGGCGGCGCAAAGCTATCTTGCCATCGACAAGCTGATCGCGGCGGCAAAAGAAGCGCAGGCCGACTGCATCCATCCCGGCTACGGCTTCCTCGCGGAAAACGCCGATTTCGCGCAACGCTGCCTCGACGCCGGCCTTACCTTCATCGGGCCGCCGCCGGCCGCGATCCGCGCCATGGGCTTCAAGGACCGCGCCAAGACCCTGATGGAAAAAGCCGGCGTGCCGGTGGTGCCCGGCTATCATGGCGAGCGGCAGGAGCCGGCCTTCCTCAAGCGCAAGGCCTACGAGGTCGGCTATCCGGTGCTGATCAAGGCCGTGGCCGGCGGCGGCGGCAAGGGCATGCGCCGGGTCGACCGCCACGCCGACTTCGACGATGCGCTCGCCGCCTGCATGCGTGAGGCGCAAGGTGCCTTCGGCGACGCCCGGATGATGATCGAGAAATACGTGGCGAGCCCGCGCCACGTCGAGTTCCAGATCTTCGGCGACCGCCACGGCAATGTCATCCACCTGGGCGAGCGCGACTGCTCGCTGCAGCGCCGCCACCAGAAGGTGATCGAGGAGGCGCCGGCGCCGGGCATGAGCGAGAGCTTGCGCGCTGAGATGGGCGAAGCCGCCGTCGCCGCCGCCCGCGCGGTTCGATACGAGGGCGCCGGCACCGTCGAGTTCATCGCCGACGGCGCAGACGGGCTGAAGCAGGGCGGCTTCTGGTTCATGGAGATGAACACCCGGCTGCAGGTCGAGCACCCGGTGACGGAGGGCGTCACGGGCCTGGACCTGGTGGAATGGCAGTTCCGCGTGGCGGCCGGCGAAGCCTTGCCGCTCAAACAGGACCAACTGCGGCTCGAGGGTCACGCCGTGGAGGCACGGCTTTACGCCGAAGATCCCGCGCGCGGTTTTCTGCCCTCGACCGGCAGGCTGATCGCGCTGCAATTCCCGCCGGGGCCGCGGGTCGATGCCGGCGTGGAGGCGGGCAACGAGGTGACGCCCTTCTACGATCCGATGATCGCCAAGCTGATCGCGCATGCGGCGACCCGCGAGGAAGCCCTCGATCGCCTGGCCGAGGCGCTGGAGGCGACGGTTATCGCCGGCCCGCGCAGCAATGCCGCCTTCCTGGCTGCGCTCTGCCGCGCACCCGTGTTCCGCGCCGGCGATTTCGACACCGGCTTCATCGATGCCCATCTCGCCGCGCTTACCGGGGCGGGCGAGGGTCTCGACCGTGCCGCTGCCGCGGCTGGCGCCGTGCAATTGCTGGCCCGCGAATCGGCCCGCCTCGACGCGGCGCGCGATGTGGATCGGCCGCCATCGCCCTGGGACGCTGACGATGGCTTCCAGCTTTCCGGCACGCGCCGGCTGGCGCTGCCGTTGCTGGTCGACGGGGAGAACGTCGTGGCGCAAATCGACTATGCGCCGGCCGGTCCCAAGGTTTCGGTCGATGGCGCGGCGCCGGCAGATGACGCCATCGCCATCGCCGACGCGGACACTGTCTACGTGCTGCGTCGCGGCCGCCAGACCAAGGTGACTTTGCGCGATCTTGCGCTCGATCACACCGCGGATCAGGGGCAGGGCGGCCTGGTACGCGCGCCCATGCACGGCAAGGTGCTCGAGGTGCTGGTGGCGACCGGGCGCGGCGGTCACGCGCGGCCAGCGGCTCGCCATCATCGAGGCGATGAAGATGGAGCACACGCTGCATGCGCCCATCGACGGCGTGGTCACCGAGATCGCGGTCGCGGCCGGCGCCCAGGTCGCCGAAGGCGCCAAGGTGATGGTGATCGAGCCGGCGCGTTAGGTCGCTCAGCCGGCGAGGCCGAGCGTCACCGGCACGCGATTGAAGCCGCGGAAGCGCGCGCGGCGCGAGCGCTCGGGCGTGCCTTCGAGGCGGTAATCCGGAAAGCGCTTGAGAAACATCTCCAGTGCCACCTTGCCTTCCAGCCGGGCCAGCGCCAGCCCGGCGCATTGGTGCGGGCCGCTGGCGAAGGCGAGATGCCGGTTTGGCGCGCGGTCGATGCGAAACAGCTGCGGCTCGTCGAACACGGCCGGGTCGCGGTTGGCGGCGCCGATACAAAGCGTGATGCGCGTGCCCTTGGGCATGGCGACGCCGCCGATCTCAGTGTCGGCCGTGGTGCTACGGTTGCCGAGCTGGTTGGAACTCTCGAAGCGCAGGATCTCCTCGACTGCCGAGCGGGTGAGCTCCGGTTGCGCGATCAGCCTGGCTTTCTCCGCCGGCCAGCGTGCCAGCGTCACCAGCCCGTTGGCGATCAGGTTGGTGGTCGTCTCGTGGCCGGCGTTGAGAATGAAGATGCAGTTCTGCAGCAGTTCCTTGTGGCTCAGCCGTTCGCCCTCGATGTCGCCGAGCAGGCGCGTGAGCACGTCGGTTTGCGGATCGCCGGGATGGCGCTTGCGCTCGGCCACCAGGACGTCGAGATAAGCGAGGAATTCGCGCACCGCCGTATCCGCCGCGGCCAACTGCTCGGAAGAAATGGTCGGCTCCAAGGCCCCTAAGATCTTCAGCGACCATCCGCGCAACGGCTCGCGGTCGGCGTGCGGTATATCGAGCAGATTACCGATGATCTCGACCGGGATCGCGGCGGCGAAATCGGCGATCAGGTCGACGCTTGCTCCTGCCGCTTCTTTTTTCGCCATGCGATCGAGCAGTTGCGCGACCAGCCGCACCAGGCCCGGCTCCATCTGGGCGATCGCCTTGGCACTCATGGCACCGAGGATCAGCTTGCGCACCTTGGTGTGCAGCGGCGGGTCGTTGAACACCAGGCTCGTGGTGTGGTGCTCGTAGACCAGCGTGTCGCCGTATTTCGGCTTGAACTCCTGCTTCTTGTCGGAGCTGAAGGTGTCGGTGTCCTTGTAGACCGCTTCGCAATCCTTGAAGCGGGTCAACAGATAGCTGCCGTCGGGCAGGCGCTTGATCGGCTGCAGGCTGCGCAGCGCGTCATAGTAGGGAAACGGATCGGCATAGAAATCGTCCGGCAGCGCCCTGAGGTCGAAACCCTCGAGCCACGACGGTGGAACCTCGGTTGCGGCCGTTACCTGCATGGGCGTCCTCGCTGGACCGCGCGAGAATAGGGTCATTTCCACAACAATGCACGGGCCCGGCCAGGAACCTGGAGCTGCGGCTTTTCCTGCGCCCCCCTGGGGGTTATGCAGGGCTCCTGACTGCCGTTCTAAAGCGTGGACTGTCCGCAAATGCCGCTTCATCTCATCAAGCTCTGCGTCGGCTGCGACTCCGTGGCCGACCTCAAGGGCTGGATCAAAGAGAGGCTGGCGGAGAAAAAGCGGCGCGGGCAAAAGCCCGAACACACCCACACCACCCGCATGGTGCCCAAGCGCGCCGAGGAACTGGCCAAAGGCGGCTCGCTCTATTGGGTCATCAAGGGGCAGGTCATGTGCCGCGAGCGCATCCTGGCGGTACGGCCCTTCACCGACAAGGACGGCATCGGCCGCTGCCGGCTGGTGCTCGATGGCAAGGTGGTGCTGGTCGAGCCGCGTCCACGCGCCGCCTTCCAGGGTTGGCGCTATCTCGAGGACAAGGAGGCGCCGCGCGATCTCGCGCGCGCCGCCCCCGGCGCCGACAAGATGCCGGAGCAAATGCGGCGGGAACTGCGGGAACTGGGGTTGCTCTGACCTTGCGCGGCGTGGATAGACCGCTCACGCGCTTAGACGCCCAGATTATCGATCAACCGCGTCTTGCCGATGGTGGCGGCCACCAGCAGCCGGATCGGGCCGAACTGCAGCGAGCGAACCGGCTCCAGCGTCAGCGCGTGGCGCGCCTCCAGATAGTCGACCCGGAAGCCGGCGTCTTCGATCTCGTCGCGTCCGAGCGTAAGCGCGCGCTCCAGGTTATTGCCTTTGCGCAGCCGCGCCGCGCTCTGCTTGAGCACGCGATAGAGTGTCGGCGCCAGCGCGCGGTCGTCAGCCGAAAGATATGCGTTGCGCGAGGACAGCGCCAAACCATCCTCCTCGCGCATGGTCGGTACGCCGACGATCTTCACCTCGAGGTCCAGATCCTTGGCCATCTGGGTGATGACGCGTAGTTGCTGATAATCTTTCTGACCGAACAGTGCGAAGTCGGGCAACGCCTGCAGGAATAGCTTGGCGACGACGGTCGTCACGCCGCCAAAGAAATGCGGGCGGAACTTGTCCTCGAGGCCGGCCTTAGCCGGGCCGCCAACGGGCTCGATGCGGGTGGCGAAGCCTTCCGGATACATGACGCCGACCGAGGGTGCCCACACGTGGTCGACCTTGGCCTCCCGCAAGACTTTGAGATCGGCCGCGAAATGGCGCGGATAGCTGGCAAAATCCTCGTTCGGCGCGAACTGGGTCGGATTGACGAAGATCGACACCACGACGCGACGGGCGCGGCGCTTCGCCTCGTCCACGAGAGCGAGATGGCCCGCGTGCAGCGCACCCATGGTCGGGACCAAGGCAATCGAATCACCGGCGCGGCGATAAGGCGCTAACGCGCGGCGCAGCGCAGAGAGAGTGCGCGTCACTTGAGGTTGGCTGGCCATGGCAACAGGGCTTTGTCGACTAATCGTCGCGAATGCAACTCGTCACCTAGCAAATCCACAGCGATCCGGCCACGATGTTAACGACACCGCGACGACAAGCTTGACTGTCGCGTGAAAAAAATTTGACAATCAACCGACTATAAGGACGCGCCATGCTGGTCCAGTCGATCAAGGAAGCTCCCCAATCGGCACACGTTGTCGTGCTCGGCAACGAGAAGGGCGGCTCGGGCAAATCGACCATCGCGCTGCATGTGGCGGTGGCGCTGTTGAAGGCTGGGCAGCGCGTCGCCACCATCGATCTCGACAGCCGGCAAAAGAGCTTCACTCATTACATCGAGAACCGCCGCGCCTGGGCCGCGCGCGGGCGCATCAAGCTCGAAATGCCCACGCACTTCTGCGTGGAGCGCGCGGAGACCGGCTCGGTTGAAGCTAATGAAGCGCACGAATTCACGGATTTCTCCAAGGCGATCAGCTCGATCGAGCACGATCACGATGTGGTCGTGATCGACACGCCGGGCAATGATACCTATCTGATGCGGCTCGCCCATTCCATGGCCGACACCCTGGTGACGCCGCTCAACGACAGTTTCCTCGATTTCGACGTGCTCGGGACTCTCGATCCAACCAGTTTCGGGGTCACCGGCGAAAGCCACTATGCCGAGATGGTGCGCGAGTCGCGGCGCCAGCGCCGTCTGGTCGACGGGCGCATGACGGATTGGATCGTGGTGCGCAGCCGGCTGTCGGCCATGAGTTCGCGCAACAAGCGGCTGGTCGGCGAAGGGCTGACCGAGCTTTCCAAGCGCATGGGCTTCCGCTGCCTGGAGGGCTTGGCCGAACGCGTGATCTACCGCGAATTTTTCCCGCGCGGCCTCACCGCCCTCGACGATCTCGATGAGGCCATCCTCGGCACGCGGCCCAACATGTCGCACCTGACGGCGCGCGAAGAAGTCATTGCGCTGCTCAACGGCTTGCATCTGCCGCTGTCGGAAAACGGCAAGCGGCGCGCCGCCGCCCGCGCCGAGTGGTATTCGGTCATGGACCAGCCGCTGCAGGTCCACGACATCGTCAGCTAGTGGAGCGAATTTGACATTTGATACCCGCTAGCAGCAGGCCCGCTTATCAAATGTCAAATTCAAAGCTCCACTAGAATCAAATAATTGCCAGCGGTCCTTTGATTCCGACATTTGCTCCGGAGCACGCGGCAACGGGAGGCAAATGCTGGAATCGGACCACGAGGCATCCATCCGAGAGCCATGGCCTGCCGTCGCCTGTCCTGCCTGCGGGCCGAACCCGCGTCCGCTGCGGCTGCGCCGGTAACTCTTCGGCGGGCGAAGGCCCGGCGGTCCCGCTTGAATTGTGAACCATCGCGCCTTTTCTAAACCGGGCGGCTGGGATAAGCCCGGCCGTGACAAGAAATGGCGCTGATTTGGTATAAGCTCACCGCTATGAGCAAGGACCACTCCCAACCAGCCCCGGTTTCGTCGCGGCCGGAGGTCGCCGACTTCATCGAGCGGGTGCGTGCGCTCGGCCCCGCGGACACCGCCGGCCAACGTGGGCGGCTGATCTTTGCGCTCGACGCCACCATGAGCCGGCAGCCGACCTGGGACACCGCCTGCGCACTGCAGGCCGATATGTTCCGCGAAGCGGCAAGCGTCGGTGGCCTCGACATCCAGCTCGTCTATTTTCGCGGCCGCAATGAATGCCGCGCTTCCGGCTGGGTGACCGGCAGCGACAAGCTCGCCCGCCTGATGGACGCGATCGACTGCCGCGGCGGCCAGACCCAGATCGCCCGCGTGCTTGCGCACGCCCGCCAGGAACAGGGCCGGCGGCCGATTCAGGCGCTGGTCTTCGTCGGCGACGCCATGGAGGAGGCGATCGACGACCTTTGCGCGGTCGCCGGCGAACTGGGCCTGCTCGGCGTGCGCGTGTTCATGTTCCAGGAGGGCCACGACCCGGTCGCCGAGAACGCCTATCGCGAGATCGCCCGTCTCACGCACGGCGCCTATGGTCGTTTCGATATCGGCGCCGCCCATGAACTGGGCGAGTTGTTGCGCGCCGTCGCCGCCTATGCCGCCGGCGGCCTCAAGGCGCTGCAAGCGCTATCGGCGCGGCAGGCCGGCGGCGCCCAGAAACTGCTGGCGCAGCTCAAGTAACATGCCGCTTATCTTCGGCCTCCTGGTCCTGGTGCTCGCCTTATGGGCCCTCAACGTCATTTCCAAGGTCGACCCGAGGGTGGGCGCCCGGGTGACCAAGGCTGGCGGCGGACTGCTGGCGCTTGGCTTTGCCGCTTTCCTCGGCCTGCGCGGCGAGATCGGCATTGCGATCCCGCTCGGCATCTTCGGGCTTGGTCTGCTCGGCTGGATGCCGTTCGGGGGGCAGGGCCGCGCCGCGCGCAGCCGCAAACAGGCTGGGCAGACTTCGAGGGTGAGTTCGGCGTGCCTGGAAATGGAGCTCGACCACGACAGCGGCCAGATGCGCGGCCGCATCCTCACCGGTCGCTACAAGGGGCAGGCGCTGGAGCGTCTCGACGTCAAAAGCCTGGTCGGTCTGCTCGGCGAGTTCGACGATGAAAGCCGCGCGTTATTGATGGCGTATCTTGACCGCCGGGACGCCGGCTGGCGTGAACACGCGAACGGTTACGCGGATGCGGGCCGCGCTGCGTCCAGCGGAAAAATGTCGGAACAGGAGGCCTACCAGATCCTTGGCCTGGAGCCCGGGGCGAGCCACGACGTCATTACCCGAGCGCACCGGGCGCTGATGAAGAAATTCCATCCCGACCAGGGGGGGACGTCGTACCTGGCGGCCCGTATCAATGAAGCGAAGGAAATCCTTCTTCGTCGCCATCGCTGATGCACTCCGTACGCAACATCATCAGCGGCTCCTGAATTCAGTTCGATGCCCCGGTATCGTTTTTTTATTGGCGCTGTGGGATCTTGCGCAGACGTTCAGTTCTTCAGCAGGAAACAGGGGATGTCCCTGTGTTTGAGACGCCGACAGGCACTTTCCGCTTCGTGCCGGTCCAGCCCGGCGAAACGTGCCCGGTATAGTGATTTCGACCCTTTTCCTATCTTTTCGGTAAACGGATCGGCCTTAATCAACTGTTCTTTTGCTTTCGCCTTGGCGGAGACCAGGCGCTCTTTCGCCTCCTGCTCATCGTCGAAGGCGCCGACCTGGATCATGTAGCCGCCGCGCGCCTTGGCCACCGCCTCACGGGCGGACGTCGCCATCGGCACGTCTTTTTCGGCGGAGGCGACTTGTTGCAGCGGCGCAGCGGTTTTCGCCTGCGAGCGCGCCCCCGCCGGCAACGGTACTGGCAGCTTGGTGGGGGTCAGCTTCGCCACTTCCAGCGCTTTGCCGGTGGTAGCACGGGTCCTGGCAGCCGGCGGCGCCAGCGACGCCGTGTGCATGGCGGCGGGCTGCACGGTGACGGTCTTCACCAGATTGGGCCGGATCGGCGCGGTGGAGCCGGGGGCGGGCTTGGCCGCCGCCTCCCTCCGGTGGCGCGGGTCGCGCGACGGGGTCGGCAGCTCGGCTACCGCTTCCTGGGCCTTCCAGCCTTCCATCACCTTCGGCGCGCTGCGCTTCGTGGACGCAAGGCGGATGTTCTTGTCGATCAGGCCGCGCACCCGCGCGTCGCGCGCCCGGGCGGTACGGCCGCCGAACACGACAGCGACCAGATGGCGCTTGTTGCGGTGGACGTCGACCACGATGTTGAAGCCGGAGTCACGGATATAACCGGTCTTCATGCCATCGACGCCGGGGACGCGGCCGAGCAAGTGATTGTGATTGCGCATCGCCCGCCCATGCCAGACGAAGGTCTGGATGGAGAAGAAATGGAAATACTGCGGGAAGCGGTCCTGCAGGGCGCGGGCGAGGATCGCCTGGTCGCGCGCGGTAGTGAGCTGGCGGTTGTCGGGCAGGCCGGAGGCGTTGTGGTAGTTGGTGTGCCGCATGCCCAGCGCATGGGCCTTGGCCGTCATCATCCGGCCGAATTCAAGCTCGCTGCCGCCCAGCGCCTCGGCCACCACGACCGCCGCGTCGTTGGCGGACTTGGTCACGATGCCCTTGATGGCGTCTTCGACGCGGATGGTCTGCCCCGGCTGCAGGCCAAGCTTGGTGGGGGCCTGCGCGGCGGCATGCGCCGATACCGGCATCGGGGTCGTCATCGTGATCTTGCCCGCCGCCAGCCGCTCGAACAGCAGGTAGAGCGTCATCATCTTGGTGAGCGAGGCGGGGTGGCGCAGGCTGTCCGCGTTGCTCGCCTGCAGGACCTTGCCGGAATTGCCGTCGACGACGATCGAGGCGGTCGGCGGTTGATAGCGGGAGACGTGGTGGTGATGGCGATGATGATGGCGCCGCCGCGCTTGGGCGCCATCGCTGGCAAAAGTGGCCGCGACCAAGAGCGTCGCCATTGCCACGGCGCCCCACTGGAGACCGCGCCGGACCTGGGCACCTCCACGCAACATCAGCTCACCCCAACCCCATTATCTTGAGCGGTCGCCGCCCCGCGATTCGGAGCATGCTATAGCGCCGCATTGCGTTAAATTGTGACCATAGCGGGGACGCAGTTTATAAATTGTTGCGCCAATCCCTTTGTGATTGCTGAAAGTTTTTGCACTGCACATAGTTGTTGACATTTTTTGTGCAGTGCGGTATGAAGTTCCAACCGTCCCGGTGGGACCGGGATGGGAGCAGCCTCATTGGCACGTCGAGACGCGCCGGGAAGGGATTATCATGATGAAAAATTTCGAGGACCTGCAGCAGGCCGGCAAAGAGAACGTCAATTCCACCCTTAAGTCATTCGGAGCGCTGTCGAAAGGCGCCCAGGCGATCGCCGTGGAAGTGGCCGACTATTCGAAGAAGGCCTTCGAGGACGGCACCGCCGCGCTGGAGAAGCTGTTCGGCGTGAAGTCGCTCGACAAGGCCATCGAGGTCCAGACCGAATACGCCAAGACCAGCTACGAGGGTTTCATGGCCAAAGCCTCCAAGATCAGCGAAATGTACGCCGATCTCGCCAAGGAGAGCTACAAGCCGTTCGAAATCCATGATGACGATGACGAAGGCGAAGTAAGACGCCGCCGCAAATCACGCGGTACCATCGGATGAACGAAAGCCCGGCGTCAGCCGGGCTTTTTTGTTGGCGGCAGGGGCCTTGCTCTGACCTTACTCGGCGACCCGCAACTTGGTCAGGTTGGTGCCGATGGCGTCGAACGTGGTGACGATCTGGTCCGCCGAGGTGAGCAGGAAGAACTTGCTCGGATCGGGAAACGCGTCGGGACTGCTGGCGCAGTTCTTCAGCAGGGTGGAGGTCGGATCGCCGCCCGTGTTGACCTGGATCGTGTACACCGTGATGCCGGCTTTGTGGATGTTGGCGCAGGTCCCGGAGCTGTTCGACGAATTGTACATGCGGCCATCGACCTGCGTGGAGGTGTTGTAGCCGTTGCCGTACCAGCGGTCCTGGGTGTTCAGTCCGTCTGACAGCAGGATGATGACCTGCTGGTATTTGTAGTTGGGATCCATGGCCGGCGCGGTGAACGGGCCTCCACCGACCAGCGACAGCCAACCCCAGACCAAACCGATCGGCTGATTGGTGCTGCCGTTCGGCGACATCTGGTCGATGTAACTGGTCATGGTCGTCCAATCGTTGTTCAGACCCCTGGCCGCCTTTGGGCAGGACGAATATTGCTCCGCCGGATACTTGCTGGCCGCAACGGTCGACTGTGGTGTCAGCACATTCTGATCGTAGTTTTGCGAATTGGGACCGGACGTATCACCGCGGTCCATCATGCAGCCGTTCCACGTGCTGTGGCTGGCCGCGACCCAGTTGCCGAAACAGTAATTGTTCCAGAGCCAGCCGTTGCAGGTCCTGTTGGCGCTATCCCACTGAGTCCAGTCGATCCACGAGTCCCAGGATGAGCTGTAGTTCGAACTGCCTGCGTTGACGTCTTTGCTGAACGGAATGACCGAGACGTAAACGTCGCCGTCTTGGCTGGCGGCGCCCTGCAACTGGGCGATCAGATTCTTGGTTGCAGTTTTGAGGGCGGTCATCTTGCCGTCGTCGGCCATCGATCCGGTATTATCGAGCACAAGCGCCACCCGCAGCCGGGTCAGTCCCCATTTGGTGGTGGACGAGCCGGTGACGGTGATCGACTTGTAGCCGAGGAACGACATGAACTCGGTGTCGACGGTGGCCGAACCGTTGAGCACCACGGCGGATCCAGCATCCTTCGAATAGGTGGCGGTGACCGTGACGTCCTTGGCGCTGGGCGTGTCGAACAATGCGGTGAAATATTTCTGCGCCTCCGCCTGCAGTTCGGTGCTGTTCAGGGAGGTGGCGTTGTGCGACACCAGCAATGCCGCGGAGTCGAGCGCGGTTTGCATCTTCGCCTTCACCGCATTGGCACGGCTGAAATCGACCGCGGCGCCGACGAAGGCGAGGATCGGGATCATCGTGAGCGCGAAAGTGACCGCGACATTGCCACGCGAGTCGCGGCGAAGGCGACGCAGCTTGCAGGCAAGACGTTGAAGGCGGCGTTTGATCGTTGGCATCGCGGTTCGTCGGTAAATGGTCGGTGTTCGAACCACCATGCTAGGCTTTGGTCATAAAGGGCCTATGTAGATGATCGTCGAAAACGCCTGGGTCGCCGTAAAATTTTGATGCGGGATGAGCCTGGAAAGCGAGCGTTGACAGGGGGTTAGGGAGTTAACAAGGGCGGTGAAATTGCCGCCGATGCGGGATCAGATGCAATGAGTTGCAGTTAAAGGGTGGTTTGCACGATCGCTAAAATGCTCGTGCGTTACGCCTTGGAAATCGCGGGCGCCATGCGGGAAGCACGGCGCCCGTCGTTCGTTTATTGGGCGACCCGCAGCTTGCTCAGGTTGGTACCGATCTGATCGAAGGTCGTCACGATCTCGTCGGCCGACGTGAGCAGGAAGAACTTGTCCGAGCTGCTCGCGCAGTTCTTCAGCAGGGTCGAGGTCGGATCGCCGCCGGTATTGACCTGGATGGTGTAGAGCGTAATGCCGGCGGCCTTGATGTTGCTGCAGGTCATCTCCTGCCGGTCGTCGATCTTGCTCTGACTGGTGTACCAGCGGTCTTGCGTGTTCAAGCCGTCGGTCAGCAGAATGATGACTTGCGAGTAGACGTAGTTGGGGTCCTTCGCCGGGGCGGTGAAGGGGCCGCCGCCGACCAGCGACAGCCAGCCAAGCTGCAGACCGATCGCCTGGTTGGTGTTGCCGTTGGGCTGCATGCTGTTGACCAGCGAATTCATGCCGTTCCAGTCGTAGCTGAGACCCGTCGCTTCCTGCGGGCAGGAGGAATATTGCTCGGCGGCATACTGCGTGGCCGTGATGGTGGTGGAGGGCGCGACCACGTTGGTGTCGTAGGCATTGACATCCGGCCCGCTGCTGTTGCCGCGGTCGACGACGCAGCCATTCCATTTGTTGTGGTTGGACGACTTCCACGTGCCGCCATACCGCTGGCACGTCGACTGATCGCTGGGCGAGCCATAGTAGTACTTGGCCCCGCTGCAGGACCCGTTGTTGGCGTCCCAGTCGGTCCAGTCGATCCAATCGGCGGCATAGTTGCTCTTGCCGAGATTGACGTCCTTTACGAAGGGAACAATCGACACGTAGACGTCGCCGTCTTTGGTGGCGGCATTCTTGAGTTGCGTCAGCAGATTCTTGGTCGCGGTCTTGAGCGCGTTCATCTTGCCGGCGCTGCTCATCGATCCGGTATTGTCCAGCACCAGCGAGACGCGCAGGCGCGACGTGCCCCATTGGGTGGTGGATGAGGAGTCGACGTTGAGGGCGTTGAAGCCGAAGACGCCCATGAAGTCGGTCGGCACCGACACCGAGCCGGTCACCTTCAAGGTAGAGCCGGCGTCGCTCGAATAGCTGACGTTGAGCGTGGTGCTGGTGGAGTCCGGCCCGTTGTAAAGCGCCTTAAAATAGGCGAGGGCGTGCGCCTGCAATTGGTCGGCGGTCTCCGTTGCCGCCTCCTTCGACAGCATCAGAGCGGTTGCGTCGAGTGCGGCCTGCAGGTTGGTCTTGACCATGTTGGCGCGGCTGAAATCGATGGCAACGCCAGTGGCGGCCACGATGGGGACCAGCAGGAGCGCAAACATAACGGCGACGTTACCTTCTCGCGCGCGGGCAAACGCACGCAGCGCGCTGCAACATTTTGCCCAGGAGATAGACATGGCGGTTCACCGAATACGATTGACTACGCGTACCGTCATAAGCCGCCGACTTAAAAGGGGAGTGTACAAGTATTCAGAAAAGTCGAGGTTGTTGGTAAGGGAATTGGGCCCAATTGGCGCGGAAGCCGCGGCCGCACAAGGGTTTGAATGGTTAATGGGCCTGGCGCCATGGCGGTCAATCGGCGGCGGCCTGTCACGAATATTATTAATGTGAGATTTGTGCGGTTGCAGAAAGCCGGGGCTTTGGCCTGCCCGGCCGGGCTCGGGTCGCCTATTTGGCCACCCGCAGCTTGGTCAACTCGGTGCCGATCGAGTTGAAGGCCCCCACGATGCTGTTCGCACTGGTCAGCAGGTAGAACTTGTCGGGCGTGCTGGCGCAGTTCTGCAGCAGCGTCGAGGTCGGATCGCCGCCGGTGTTGACCTGAATGGTGTAGATCGTGATGCCGGCGGCCTTGATGTTGGCGCAGGTACCCGAACCGTTGCCGGTCTGATACATGCGGTTGTCGACCGCGGTCGAGGTGTTCGAGCCATTGCCGTACCAGCGGTCCTGCGTGTTCAAGCCGTCAGACAGCAGGATGATGATCTTCTGGTATTGGTAGTTGGTGTCGATCGTCGGCGCCGTGAGCGGCCCGCCACCGACCAGCGATTGCCAGCCCCAGACCAGGCCGATCGGCTGGTTTGTGCCCCCGTTGGGCTGCATGGATTCGACCAGGCTCTTCATGGCCGTCCAGTTGTAGTTCTGGCCCATCATCTCGACCGGACAACTGTCGTACTGCTCGGCCGGAAACTGCGTGTCCGCATTGTTGGGATCCGGCGCGTCGACTTTCTGATCGTAACCGGCGGTGCTGCCGGGCGCATTGGGACCGCCGCGGTCGGTGACGCAGCCGCTCCAGGTGTTATGGTTGTTGGGTACCCAGGTGTAATTGTTGCTGCAATGGCTGCGGCCGCGCCGGGAATGCCCGTAGCCGCTGCTGCAGGATGTGGTGTTCTGCCAGGTGCCGTTCTCGTCTTCCCAGTCGCTCCAGTCGATCCAGGTCGCGTTGTAGTTCTCCGAGCCGACATTCACGTCCTTGCTGAAGGGGATGATCGAGACGTAGACGTCGCCGGGGCTCGAGGCGGCGGACTGCAATTGCGACAGCAAATTCTTGGTCGCCGTCTTCAGCGCCGTCATCTTGCCGTTGTCGGCCATGGACCCGGTGTTATCAAGCACCAGCGCCACCCGCAGTCGGGTCGAGCCCCAGGTGGTGGTGGAAGATCCGGTTACGGTTATGTTGTTGTAGCCAAGCACCTCCATGAAGGTGGTCGGCACCTGCACCGAGCCATTCACCACGACCTTCGAGCCGGCTTCCGTCGAATAGCTTGCGTCGATCGAGACGTTCTTGGCGGTGCCGCCAGTGAACAGCGCCTTGAAGTACTTCGAGGCCTCTTCCTGGATCTCGCTGGCGGTATGGGTCGGCGCATATTTCGCCAGCATGAGCGCGGTGGAGTCGAGCGCGTTCTGCATGGAGGCCTTGACCGAATTGGCCTGGCTGAAATCGATGGCGGCGCCGACGAAGGCGATGATCGGGATCATCGTCAAAGTGAAGATGACGGCCACATTGCCCTTGTCGTCGTCTCTGAAGCGGCGGACCAGACGGGCCAGCTGCGAAGCGATCGGATTCATCATCGGCACAACCGTGGGCTATGAGTGCTGTAGGTAGAAAACCTAAGTCCTCGCCGTAAAAGGCGCGTAAAACACGCAAAACGTTGTTCCGAATTGGCACGTGGGCGGGCGCGCGATTTGTTTCATTGTTAATAAAACGCAAGGCGGTATCATTAATGGAAGGCAAAGTTGGAACGCGCGCCGCCGATAGGGCGGCGCTGCTGGCCTCATCTCGCCCTCGCGCGGCGACATCCGGTGCGTGGGTCCTGATGGTGCGTGGGTCCTGAACCGCGTGGTCCCGGTGCCGCGCCGCAGCGGCGCTGATCCCGACCAAGCGTGCTGATCCCGCTCAAGCGTAATGCCGCGAATCGCGGCTTGTGCGTTACGCTCCTGGCACCAACGGTGACCGGGCAGGTTCCGCGCTCGCGCGGCTGGTCCCGGAATTGCAAGGCTGGCCCCGGAAATACCGTCAAGATCCCGGGCCGGATTTCGGGAATATGTGCCAGTCGCGGCCTTCGGTAGGGTTGTCGTTGCTAAGTTGATGGCTATTTGGCCCTTATACGGCGGCTAGTCTCGGGAACCGGGCGTTGTCCTTGATGGGGAGGGGCAAATTGCCGGCTTGGAATGCAGGTACCGGGGTCTTTATGATGGCGGTTGGTCGTCCACGGGGGACGACAGTAAAATTCGACGTCGCAATGCTGCTTGCCTCGGCCCAGACCATGACCACTGACAAGGATAATTCTTCGATCCGCGCCAAGACCGACACGCCGCTATTGCGCCACGGGGCGCCGCGCATTGCTGCAAGCCACGGTCGCGCTCCGCGCATGGCCGACGACGATCGCAAGCGCCGTAACGATCCGGGCGCGCCGGGAACCGCCGTCATCACCCGGACCAAGCCGCAGACCAAGCGGCCCAACTTGTACCGCGTTCTTATTCTAAACGACGACTACACGCCGATGGAATTCGTGGTGCACGTGCTGGAGCGCTTCTTCGGCAAGGATCACGAGGCGGCCACGCGAATTATGTTGCATGTGCATCACCATGGCATCGGCGAATGCGGCATCTATACTTACGAGGTGGCCGAGACCAAAGTGACGCAGGTTATGGACTTTGCCCGCAAACATCAGCATCCTTTGCAGTGCGTGATGGAGAAGAAATGAAATGACGGCTGGGGAGCGTCCAATACAAGTGGAAACGGGACACTAAATGCCAACTTTCTCGCGCAGCCTCGAACAGTCGCTTCACCGGGCGCTCGCGCTCGCCAACGAGCGCCATCATGAGTACGCGACGCTCGAGCATCTTTTGCTGGCGCTCATCGACGATTCCGACGCTTCCGCCGTCATGCGGGCCTGCAATGTCGATCTCGACAAGCTGCGGCGCAGCCTGGTCGCCTATCTGGAATCCGAATTGGAAAACCTGATCACCGACGGCGCGGAGGATTCCAAGCCGACCGCCGGCTTCCAGCGCGTCATCCAGCGCGCGGTGATCCACGTGCAGTCTTCCGGCCGCGAGGAAGTCACCGGCGCCAACGTGCTGGTCGCGATCTTCGCCGAGCGCGAAAGCCATGCCGCCTATTTCCTGCAAGAGCAGGACATGACGCGCTACGACGCGGTCAACTATATCAGCCACGGTATCGCCAAGCGTCCGGGCCTTTCGGAATCGCGTCCCGTGCGCGGCGCCGAGGAAGAGGCCGACACCAAGACCGGCGATGAGCCGAAGAAGAAGGGCGACGCCCTCGAAGCCTACTGCGTCAACCTCAACAAGAAGGCACGCGAAGGCAAGATCGACCCGCTCATCGGCCGTAATTCCGAGATCAACCGCACGATCCAGGTGCTCTGCCGCCGGCAGAAAAACAACCCGCTGCTGGTGGGTGAAGCCGGCGTCGGCAAGACCGCCATCGCCGAGGGACTCGCGCGCCGCATCATCCACGGCGAAGTGCCGGACGTGCTGAAGGGCGCGACCGTGTTCGCCCTCGACATGGGCACGCTGCTCGCCGGCACCCGCTATCGCGGCGACTTCGAGGAGCGGCTCAAGCAGGTGATCAAGGAGATCGAGGCCTATCCGGGCGCGATCATGTTCATCGACGAGATCCACACCGTGATCGGCGCCGGCGCCACCTCCGGCGGCGCGATGGACGCCTCCAACCTGCTCAAGCCGGCGCTCGCCTCCGGCACCATCCGCTGCATCGGCTCGACCACCTACAAGGAATACCGCCAGTATTTCGAGAAGGACCGCGCGCTGGTGCGCCGCTTCCAGAAGATCGACGTCAACGAGCCGTCGGTGTTCGACGCCATCGAAATCCTCAAGGGCCTGAAGCCCTATTTCGAGGAGTACCACAAGCTCAAATACACCAACGACGCCATCAAGGCGGCGGTGGAACTGTCGTCGCGCTACATCCACGACCGCAAGCTGCCGGACAAGGCGATCGACGTGATCGACGAGTCGGGCGCGGCGCAGATGCTGCTGCCGGAAAGCCGGCGCAAGAAGACCATCGGCGTCAAGGAAATCGAGACCACGATCTCGACCATGGCCCGCATCCCGCCCAAGACCGTGTCGAAGGACGACGCCGAGGTGCTGCGGCATCTCGAGCAGACGCTGAAGACCGTGGTCTACGGGCAGGACAAGGCGATCGACGCGCTCTCGGCCTCGATCAAGCTGGCGCGCGCCGGCTTGCGCGAGCCGGAGAAGCCGATCGGCTGCTACCTGTTTTCGGGGCCGACCGGCGTCGGCAAGACCGAGGTGGCCAAGCAGCTTGCCGCCTCGCTTGGGGTGGAGCTCATCCGCTTCGACATGTCGGAGTACATGGAGCGGCATACGGTGTCGCGCCTGATCGGCGCGCCTCCCGGCTATGTCGGCTTCGACCAGGGCGGCCTGCTGACCGACGGCGTCGACCAGCATCCGCACTGCGTGCTGCTGCTCGACGAGATCGAGAAGGCGCATCCCGATCTGTTCAACGTGCTCCTGCAGGTCATGGACCACGGCAAGCTGACCGACCATAACGGCAAGCAGGTCGATTTCCGCAACGTCATCCTGATCATGACCACCAATGCCGGCGCCGCCGACATGGCCAAGTCCGCCTACGGCTTCACCCGCACCAAGCGGGAAGGGGACGACCACGAGGCGATCAACCGGATGTTCACGCCCGAGTTCCGCAACCGGCTCGACTCCACCATCACCTTCGCGCATCTGTCGCAGGACATCATCGCGCAGGTGGTCGAGAAGTTCGTGCTGCAGCTCGAGGCGCAGCTCGGCGACCGCAACGTCACCATCGAGCTGTCGGACGAAGCCTCGCGCTGGCTGATCGCCAACGGCTACGACGAGCTGATGGGCGCGCGGCCGATGGCGCGCGTGATCCAAGAGCACATCAAGAAGCCGCTAGCGGACGAGGTGCTGTTCGGTCACCTGAAGAACGGCGGCCACGTGCGCGTCATCGTCGACAAGGACGAGGGCGGCCACGACAAGATCGGCTTCGAGTTCCTGGAGGGGCCGGTCACGCCCAAGCCGGAAAAACTGCCGAAGCCGAAGGCCAAGCGCCGTTCGCCGCGTCCGCGCCAGCCCAAGGGCGGCGACGGCGGCAAGCGTTCATCGGTGCCCAAGGTGCCGCTGATCAAGGCCTGAATCGGCCGGCCACTCGCCGGTGGCGTGGCCTGGGTAAAATGCTTTGGGCGCGACCGCGAAGCGGTCGCGCTCTTCTTCTAACCAGCGCGCGAACTGGGCATCGGTCGGCGGATCGGGACGTCGTGGCGAACCGACGAAGGGCTGCGCCGCGCTCGGTGAAATGCACCCCGCGCCGCCCGATGTAGCGTGCGTGGCAGGCAAAGGTCGTCAGGCGCACGCGCCCGAGTTCGATGGAGGCGATCCAGCGTGCCGTCTTGACTGGTTATCTTCGTATGCCAGCCGCGGTCACGATAGAAGCGGATGATCGCGGCGCTGTGATGAGCGACGCCAGATGCCGCGCGCGGCAGTGTGAAGAAAATACCCCGGCAACGAGATGATGTCGCCACGCGGCTGCGCTGCGTCGCTCGCATTGCGCCATTCGGCGACATTCGTCGAGCCCGTATGGGCGCCCCGTAACGGGTTGGCGCCCTTGACACTTTGGCTATTCCCGCGCGCGCCGGCGGCATTGCGTGGCCTGCGACGTTGTGAAACAGGTTATGCCATGTCGCTTTCCACAGACCGGCCCGCGATGCGCCATCCCTTTTTTCACGGAATGAAGTCGGCGCTCACATCGGTGTTCTTCCTGGTGCTGATGGGCACCTATATCGGCATCGGTGCGCTCGCCCATGGCTTCGGTTTCTCGTCCTGGTGGCTGGCGGCCTCGAGCGTATTGGTCTGGGCGGCGCCCGCGCAGGTCATCCTGATTTCGGCGCTCGGAAATGGCGGGCCGCTGGCGGAAGCCGCGATCGCGGTTTCGTTGAGCGCGATCCGCTTGTTTCCCATGGTGGTCGCCTTGTTGCCGCTGTTGCGTCGCCAGGGCACCCGCACCCGCGATCTGTTGCTGCCCACCCATTTCACCTCGGTGAGCATGTGGGTGGAGTCATTGCGCCTCTTGCCGTCGGTGCCGCATGAGCACCGCGTCGCCTTCTGCAACGGCCTGTCGGTCGCCTATATGAGCACCGCCGTCACGTCCGGCTTCGTCGGCTATTATCTGGCGGCCGGGCTGCCGACCCTGCTGGCCGGCGGCCTGCTGTTTCTCACGCCGATGTCGTTCCTGTGCTCGACGGCGCGCAATGCGCGGCAGATGGTCGACAGGTTGGCGCTGGTGCTGGGGCTCGCCACCGAGCCGGTGCTGACCCATTTCCACGTCGGTCTCGACCTGATGTGGACGGGCATTGGCGCCGGCACGCTCGCTTATGCCGTTCATCGCTTTCGCGAGGCCATGTGATGAACGCCGCCCTTGACGGGCTGTGGCCCTATCTGGTGCTGATCCTGGTCGGCTTCCTGCCCAACGAGGTGTGGCGGGCCTTCGGGCTGGTGCTGGCGCGCGGGCTCAACGAACGCTCGGAAATCGTAGTGTGGTCGCGGGCTGTGGCGACCGCCATCTTGGCCGGCGTCATCGCCAAGCTGATCATCTTTGCGAGCGGCGATCTGGCCACGCTTCCCTTCGCGCTACGGGTGGGGTCGGCGGTCTGCGGCTTCCTCGCCTTCCTGGCGATCAAGCGCTCGGTGTTCGCCGGCGTCGCGGTGGGCGAGGCGGCGTTGCTGATCGGCGGCTTTCTGCTCTCGCACTAGCGCCTGATCCAATTAGATCAAATCGGTTCTGTCCCCGACATTTTGTTTGCGCATGATCTGGTCCGAAAACCGGTTCCCATCCCCGATCACGTCGAGGACATGCTTTTCGGGATCATGCGCTAGGCTTCAATCGCCGCGGCGAGCTGCTTGGCGTACTCGGCGAGCAGCTCCGGCTTTTCCTTCTCGCTCGCCGGCGGCTTCATCGGCACGCCGGCCTTGCGCGGGATGATGTGGACGTGCAGGTGGAACACCACCTGGCCGCCGGCGCCCTCGTTGAACTGCTGCACGGTCACGCCGTCGGCCGAAAAGGCCTGCATGCCGGCCTTGGCGATCTTCTGGGTGACCTTGGCGACGTGGGCGAGGTCGTCGGGGGAAACGTCGAGGATGTTGCGGGCAGGGGCCTTCGGCAGCACCAGCGTGTGGCCGGGCGCGCGCGGCATGATGTCGAGGAAGGCGAAGGTGTGATCGTCCTCGTAGACCTTGTAGCAGGGCAGTTCACCGCGCAGGATCTTGGCGAAGATGTTGTTGGGATCGTAGCTCGGCATTGTTTCAGTCCCCGAATTTCTGCCCGTCATTCCCGGTTCGCTCGCGGAGTTTATCATCGGGCCGGGCCGCGCTTCGCGCTGACCCGTTGGCTCGCGCCCCGGAATGGCGGCAACATATCACTCCTGCTCGATCAAATCCTTGCGGAATGGTGCGTAGGCCGCAAGCTGCTCGCTGTCGGCCTCGACATAAGCACGCTCGCGCGCAAGGTATTCGTCAACGGCCCGCCGCAAGGCCGGATTGGCGATGAAGTGGGCTGAATAGGTGATGCTCGGCAAATAGCCGCGGGCGAGCTTGTGCTCCCCTTGCGCGCCGGCCTCGACCCGCTTCAGCTTGTGCGCGATCGCGAAATCCATGGCCTGGTAGTAACACAGCTCGAAATGCAGGAACGGGTGGTGCTCGATGGCCCCCCAGTTGCGGCCATAGAGCGTGTCGGCGCCGATGAAATTGATGGCGCCGGCGATCCAGTGGCCGGCACGCTTGGCCATCACCAGCAGGATGCGGTCGGCCATCTGCGCGCCGACGATCGAAAAGAATTCGCGGGTGAGGTAGGGGCGGCCCCATTTGCGCGAGCCGGTGTCCATGTAGAAGCCGAAGAAGGCATCCCACACATCCTCGGTCAGGTCGGAGCCGGTGAGCCAGTGGGTGGTGATGTCGCTTTCCAGCGCGTCCTTGCGCTCGCGGCGGATGGCTTTGCGCTTGCGCGAGGCAAGCCGGCCAAGGAAATCGTCGAAGGTCGCGTAGCCGTGGTTTTCCCAGTGGAATTGTCGGTCGGTGCGCTGCAGGAAGCCGCGTGCGCCGAGCGCGCGCCATTCCGCCTCGGGCAGGAAGGTGACGTGGGCGGAGGAGAGGTCGCTCGCCTGCGTGATTTCGCACAGGGCGTCGGCAAGGCCGCCTTGCACGGCCTCCGCCAGCGGACCGGGCCGCGCCAAGAGACGCGGGCCGGTCACCGGCGTAAACGGCACCGCCACCTGCAGCTTCGGATAATAGTCGCCGCCGGCGCGCTCGAAGGCGTCGGCCCAGCCCTGGTCGAAGACGTATTCGCCGCGCGAATGGCCCTTCACGTAGCAGGGCGCGGCGCCGAGCAGGGTGCCGCTGGCGTCCTCCGCGAGCAGGTGGCGCGGCTGCCAGCCGGTGCGCGCCCCGACCGAATTCGCCTGTTCAAGAGAAGATAGAAACTCATGCGAAACGAAAGGGTTATCCGGATATCCTCGTGTGGAGAACTCTGTGGATAACTCGCCGGGCCCTGGAGCCCAGGCGCCGCCGCCTGCGCAGGCATTCCAATCCGCCGCCGGCACCTCGGCGAGCGACTTGATGATGCGGATGCGCAGTTCGATTTCGGTCATCAGAGCCTTATCTGGTGGTCCGATTCCGACATTTGCATCCCCTCGCTGCGAGCTCACCAGCAAATGTCGGAATCAAAGGACCACTAGCAACCATTTGATTCTAGTGGAGCTTTGAATTTGACATTTGATAAGCGGCTCGCCGCACATGGGTATCAAATGTCAAATTCGCTCCACTAGCGGCAGTTTACGCCGGAATTTCGAAAGTCGGCATGGGTCACGGTCGGAATCCCTCGAAAATGATCTGGTCGGCGTAACGGGCCGCCCGATGGCGGTCGGCCTCGTCGCGCACGGTCCAGGTCAACAGCGGCAGGCCGAAGACCGTGCGGGCGATCCAGGGGCCCGGCGCCGGCAGGTCCTTGACCGCGTAAGCGATGAACTGCGGCCGCGTCGACGGCGCATGCAACAGATGCGCCAGACGGAAGCGCTGTAAGCGGGGCAGGGCCGTCCAATCCGCATAATGGCGTTCGGCGACGATGCCGCGGGTGAGCCCAGGGGCCATCGCGCGCGCGGCTTCGATCGGCGCCGGATCGAACGACATCACCGCCGCCGGTCCCCGATAGTGTTTGAGCACGGCCGCGGTGCGCTCAAGCAGTCGCAGCTCGCCATCGAAGTGGGTCTTGAGCTCGATCAGCAGGGGGACGCGGCCCCCGACCAGCTCGCACAATTCATCGAGCGTCAGCATGCGGTCGGCGGTCTGCTTGAAGCGCACCGCTTGCAGCGCTGCCGCCCGCATCGCGGCGAGCCGGCCGCTGCCTTCGGTCAGGCGGCCGAGCGCGCCGTCGTGATGCACCATGGCCTCGCCGTCGGCGCTCACCTGCACATCGCATTCAATGCCGCAGCCGGCGGCGACCGCCGCCGAGAATGCCGAGGCTGTGTTCTCGACGATGCCCGCCGACGTATCGTGCAGCCCGCGATGGGCAATGGGACGCGCGGTGAGCCAATTTAGTTCGCGCATGATCTTAATCCGAAAACCGGTCTCCATCCCCGATCATGTCGAGGACATGCTTTTCGGGATCATGCGCAAGAGAGCCATCTAAATCATGCCACCTCGAACATGCCCTCCACCTCGACGGCGGCATCGGCGGGCAGCGCCGAGACGCCGACGGTGGAGCGGGCGTGGCGGCCCTTGTCGCCGAACACTTCGACCATCAGGTCGGAAGCGCCATTCATCACCTTCGGCCCGTCGGTGTAGCCGGGCGCCGAATTGATGAAGCCGCCGAGCCGCACCACGCGCACGACCTTGTCGAGATCGCCGACGGCCGCCTTGAGCTGCGCCAGGACGTTGATGGCGCAGGCACGCGCCGCCTTCTGTCCGTCCTCCATCGAGACGCTGCCGCCAAGCTGGCCCTTGGCCACCACCTTGCCGTCCGCGCCGAAACAGAGTTGCCCCGAGACAACCAGTAGGTTGCCGCTTTTGACGAACGGCACGTAATTGGCGACGGGGCTGGCCGGCGTCGGCAATGTGATGCCGAGCTTCGCCAGCGTCTGTTCAACGGTTCCAGCCATAACGGTTCTCCTTTTGGCATACGTTCGGCCTCTCTTGGCCGATCGGCCGCGCCGGCGCAACCGCAGTTGTCGCAATCCAGGGCGGCCTCTATCTTGCCTACATCTTGCACCCTTGTGCTGGTGAGGCGCCCCCATAACGCGAAAGGCCCATCCGATGAAGCTGCTTTCCGGCGGCAAAATGCTCACCGTGCTCGCCCTCTTGGCGGCAGCGCCGGCGCAGGCCGCCGTGCCTGCCGACCAGGTGTTTTTGGCGCCGCATCGGGCGGTCTATGATCTGACGTTGCTGAAGTCGAGCGGGACCCGCGGCATCGACGCGGTGGCCGGGCGCATCGTCTACGACTTTTCCGGCAATGCCTGCGAGGGCTACAAGCTCGATTTCCGCCAGGTTTCCGATCTGCAATCGGAAGAAGGCCGCAGCGTGGTCAGCGACATGCGCTCGGTGACCTGGGAAGACGGCAAGGCGCAATCCTTCCGCTTCAACACCGAAAACAAGCTCAACGACGAACACAGCACCCATGTCGACGGCCACGCCGAGCGCACCGCCAAGGCGATCCAAGTGAGCCTGAGCAAGCCGGCGCGCCACAACTTCACGGCGCCCGTCGGCACCGTGTTCCCGACCGAGCACATGCGGCGCATCATCGTGGCGGCGCGCGAGGACAAGACCCTGCTGTCGTTTCCGGTCTATGACGGCTCCGACACCGGCTTGAAGGTGTTCGATACGCTCACCGTCATCGGCAAGGCGATCCCGCCGGGCAGCAAGCCGGCGACCGATGCGGCGAGCACCGTGCCGGCGATGGCCAAGCTCGCGCGCTGGCCGGTGACCATCAGCTATTTCGAGCGGGAGAGCACGAAGAAGGAAGAGGGCGGCGAGCAGACGCCGACTTACGTCATTTCCTTCGACCTCTACGAGAACGGCATCTCGAGCGCGCTGCGGTTGCACTATTCGGATTTCACGCTCTCCGGCAAGCTGACCGCGCTGGAGCTGAAGAAGCCGAAGCCGTGTAAGTAAAGTCTCGCGGCTGCATCGACCTCTCCGCTCATGCCCGCGCAAGCGGGCATCCAGTGCTACGTCGCCAAAGAGCTGGGTCCCCGCTTCCGCGGGGACGAGCGGAGTGTGTTGTTCGCTCGTGCGCTTCGCCTATTCAATTTTCAAACAGCCAAGCGTCATCGCCCGTATTCTTTGGCGGGCGCCGGGTACGCCCGTCTTCCCCTTCCGCCCTCCCATAAGGTGAGGGCGATGGAGCGCCGCGTGGCGCATCCAACCGATCCGCGCTTGGCGAAGCGCGGGCGGGTCTTGGCGAGACCCGCGCGCCCCGCGGCGCTCCATCGCGGTGTCTTCCAACCCGGGCCGCGCTTTCAGCAAGGTCTCGCAGACTCACGCTGTCAGCCAGCTCCTGGCGGGGGGTCCTAATGCCCCCGGCATAGCAGTTTGCATTGCGCAAACTGCGTAAACTTGTTTGCGCGTGCCCCGGGTCGCCCGAGCGCGGGGCTTGCGTTGATCCCCGCCCGCAGGCACCGCATCCGGCTCCATCATCCGACGCCTCTAGATGACGCCCTCAGTCGAGCCGAACGGACGCATGATAAGGCCGCGCGAACGAGCGGGGATAAGTTTTTCTGGCGTTGCATTTTGAGCGGGGCGACCAACCGATCGCAGTCATCATCCTCCGCTTTCGCGAAGGATGACATTCGAAAGGCCGCGTGCGTCGCTACTCATCCTCCATTGCCAATCCGCGGATCACCGCGCCCTTGCCGAACTTGGCGCGCAGGGCATCGACGGCGTGCTCGGCTTCCGCGGTGCGGCGGTCGATGAGGTCGGCGAGATCGTCGTCGCCGGTCGCTTCCTCCAACTGGCTGACGCCGATGCCGATCAGGCGGTAGCGCGTGCTGCCGACTTCGCGCACCAAGAGATCGCGGCCGGCGGCAAAGATACGGGCAGCAAGCTGGGTCGGCGCGCTCAGCGCGCGCGCACGGGTGCGGGTCTTGAAATCGGCGCTCTTGAGCTTGAGCGTCACCGTGCTGCCTGCCAGCGAAGCGGCCTTCAGCCGCGCCGAGACTTTCTCAGTCAGGTCCCACAGCGTCTGCTCGAGCGGGCGCAACTCGCTGACGTCGCGCTCGAAGGTCGTCTCGGCCGAAATGCTCTTGGTCTCGCGTTCGGCATCGACCTTGCGGGCATCGATGCCGCGCGCCAGCCGCCACAGCCGTTGGCCTTCCTCGCCGTAGCGGCGCATCAGTTCTACTTCGTCGGCGCGCTGCAGGTCGCCGATCAGCCGGTAGCCGTCGGCGGCAAGCCTGGCCGCGCTCACCGCGCCGACGCCGTAGATGAAGCCGACCGGCCTCGGTGCCAGGAAGGCCGGCGCTTCTTCGGCCGACAGCACGGCAAAGCCGCGCGGCTTGTCGAGATCGGAAGCGATCTTGGCCAGGAACTTGTTGGCGGACAGGCCGACCGACACGGTGATGCCGTGCTCGCGCTCGATCTGCATGGCGAAGCGCGCCAGCACCTTGGCGGCGTTCATGCCGTGCAGGCGTTCGGTGCCGGTCAGGTCGAGAAAAGCCTCGTCGATCGACAGCGGCTCGACCAGCGGCGTGAGATCGAACATGGCGCGGCGCACGGCGCGGCCGACCTCGGCATATTTCGCCATGTTCGGCCTGATCACCGTTGCATGGGGGCAGCGGCGCAGCGCCTCGAACATCGGCATGGCCGAGCGCACGCCGAAGGTGCGCGCGACGTAGCAGGCGGTCGACACCACGCCGCGCTTGCCGCCGCCGACGATCAGCGGCTTGTCGATGAGGGAAGGGTCGTCGCGCTTTTCGACCGCCGCATAGAAGGCGTCGCAATCGATATGCGCGATGGTGAGCCGTGCCGCCTCGGGATGCGTGACCAGGCGCGGCGAGCGGCAGGCGGGACAGCGGGTTGCCTTGGCGGGCGCGTCGGAAGGGCAGTCGCGGCAGAAGCTCACGGCACCTCGCGCTCCCAGTCGCCGTCGCCGAGCACGGCGCGCGCCTTGTTCACCGTGGCCGGGTCGACATCGGCTTCCTGGGCGAACTCGGTCAGCAGGTGCTCATCGCCGGCAAGGTAGTCGAGCACACCCGTGAGGAAGCCGGGCTCGCGCGCGGCCTGGCGAATCTCGGCCGGGCCGATGCCGGTCAGCCCGAGGAAGCGCCCGAGCCGCTCGGGGTCCGAGGCGATGAAAGTAAGCGCCTGAATTGCAAGCGTTTCTGCCGCCTGTTGAGGCGAGATAAGGCCGCTTTTCATCGGTGAGATTTGCCTTTTCCTAACAAATCGGCACTACCCTGCCCATCATGCCCGAGCGCGGGAGCGCTGGCGATGCCGGCTTGGGGCCGGGCCGGCGGAAGGTGGGGACAAACGGGGCGGTGGAAAAATGACGAAAACCGTCCTGATTGTTGAGGACAACGAGCTGAACATGAAGCTCTTCCACGACCTGCTGGAAGCGCATGGCTACCAGACCGTCGGCACGCGCAACGGCACGGAAGCGATCGACCTCGCGCGCCGCCATCGGCCCGATCTGATCCTGATGGACATCCAGCTGCCGGAAGTGTCCGGCCTGGAAGTGACCAAGTGGCTGAAGGACGACGCCGAGCTCAAGGCGATCCCCGTGGTCGCGGTCACCGCCTTCGCGATGAAGGGCGACGAGGAGCGCATCCGCGAGGGCGGCTGCGAGGCTTATCTTTCCAAACCGATCTCGGTCGGCAAGTTCATAGAGACCATCCGCCATTTCATCGGCGCTGGTGACGCTGCAACGGTTTGATGGTGTTTGAATGACCGCCCGCATTCTTGTCGTCGACGATGTCCCCGCTAATGTGAAGCTGCTGGAGGCGCGGCTGTCGGCGGAATATTTCGACGTGATCACCGCCTATAGCGGCGCCGAGGCGCTGGCGATCGCCGAGCGCGCCGAATGCGACATCGTGCTGCTCGACGTGATGATGCCGGACATGGACGGCTTCGAGGTCTGCCGCCAGCTGAAGGGCAGTCCGCGGACCCATCACATCCCGGTCGTGATGGTGACCGCGCTCGACCAGCCGTCCGACCGCGTGCGCGGGCTGGAAGCCGGCGCCGACGACTTCCTGACCAAGCCGGTGACCGACGTTGCGCTGATCTCGCGCGTGCGCTCGCTCGCGCGCCTGAAGATGGCGGCCGACGAATTGCGCATGCGCGCGGTGACCACCAAGGAAATCGGCATCCAGAGCCCGGAACGCGAGGCGGTGGCCGAGACCGGCCGCGGCGGGCGCATCCTGATCGTGGATGACCGCGCTTCGTCCTACGAGCGCATCGTCGCCACGCTTTCGGCCGAGCACACGGTGGACGTGGAGACCGACCCCAATGACGCATTCTTCCACGCCGTCGAGGGCAATTACGACCTCGTGATCGTCTCGCTCGGCCTGCAGAATTTCGACGCGCTACGCCTGTGCAGCCAGCTCCGCTCGCTCGAGCGTACGCGCAGTCTGCCGCTGCTGGCGGTGGCCGAGCCCAACAACGACCAGCGGCTGGTGCGCGGGCTCGAGATCGGCGTCAACGACTACCTGATCCGGCCGATCGACAAGAACGAGATGCTGGCGCGGGTGCGCACGCAGATCAAGCGCAAGCGCTACACCGAGCGCCTGCGCGACAACGCGCAACTGACCGTGGAGCTTGCGATCACCGATCCGCTCACCGGCCTGCACAATCGCCGCTACATGGAGACGCATCTGGCGACGCTGGTCGAGCAGGCGGCCAATCGCGGCAAGCCGCTTGCGGTGCTGGTGCTCGACATCGACTACTTCAAGGCGGTCAACGACACCTACGGCCACGATGCCGGCGACGACGTGCTGCGCGAATTCGCGCTGCGCCTGCGCAACTCGATCCGTAACATCAATCTCGCCTGCCGCTACGGCGGCGAGGAGTTCGTCGTGGTGATGCCGGAGACCGACATGGGCGTCGCCACCATGGTGGCCGAGCGCTTGCGCCGGCGTATCGCCAACGAGCGCTTCACCATCCAGGACGGCAGCGCGAAGCTCGATGTCACCATCTCGATCGGCATTGCCGCCTTGCAGAACGCCGGCGACAGCGCGGCGACGATCATGAAACGCGCCGATCAGGCGCTCTACCGTGCCAAGCGCGACGGCCGCAACCGGGTCGTGCCCGACGCCGCCTGACCGGGGCCGGGACGAATTCGCCATAGTTAGCAAGTGCTTAAAAAGTTATTGGTGCGGGTGAAGCGCTTGGTCTAACCTTGCGGCGACGGTCGATTCCGGCGTGGTGAGGCCGCTTCGGCGCGCGCCCGAACCGATTTTCTAATGCTATGCCCTGCGGAGTGCTCAGGTCCGCCGCATCTCCTGGGTCCGTGGGGTTCGGCCGGCACGGAAGCTGTGCGAGTGGCCTCCTCATGACACCGCTTCCGGCCGGCCACCTTCATTTCCCTTGAGCGCGAACGCGAGGAAGTCCCGCAAACGCAAAAGGGCGCCCGAAGGCGCCCCGCAGCGGCTAGCCGTGAAATCCGCGCTTATTTGATCTTGGACTCGCGGTATTCGACGTGCTTCTTGGCGATGGGGTCGTATTTCTTCTTCACCATCTTGTCGGTCTGGGTGCGCGAATTCTTCTTGGTCACGTAGTAGTGGCCGGTATCGGCGCTGGAGACGAGCTTGATCTTGAGGGTGACGGCTTTGGCCATGACTATAGTCCTTGAACCGGAAATCGGGCGCTGTTGGCCGGCAACCTAGCCACGAAGCGGCAAAAGTCAAGAAAACGGGCCGGCGGGCCGGTCCTACAGCAGTTCCCGGTAAAACGTCTTCTCCACCATGAAATAGAACGGCACCGGCAGGTCGCGCGCCATGCCGGCGGCGACGCGGGCCAGAAGCTCCTCCAGCACCACGCCGGTGATGGCGGGCATGTCGAGGTGGGCAGCTTCCTCGATCGGCACCCAAGTGAGCTCGACCAATTCGGAATCCGGGCCGACCACGCCCTCGATGGTATGGGCCACCACCGAGGCGTCGACGGTGAAGAAGCGGGTGTCGAATCGCTTCGGCCGGCGCGGCGGGGTGATGGCGCGCGCGATGAAATGCAGATTACCCAGGTCGGGATAGACGTTGGCCTTGGCGAATTCGGTCCAGATTTCGCCCGGGGTCTCGGGCGGGACGTCGCCCTTTTCGCCGAGCAACAGGCCGGTCTCCTCCGCGGTCTCGCGCACGGCGGCAAGCGCCAGGCCTCGGGCGAAACCGGCGCTCGGCTGGGCGACGCGCTCGATCAGCTTCTTCTCGGTGTCGGGATGCAGTTCGCTCAAGGCCGGCATGGCGCGGTCGAGCGCCTCGATGCGTCCGCCCGGAAAGACGAACTTGCCGGGCATGAATTTGTGGCTGTGATGGCGGCGGCCGAGCAGCACCTTGGGCACGGCGCCGGAACGGTCGATCAGCATCAAGGTCGCCGCGTCGCGCGGCTCGCTGTCGGGAAACGACTGGTCGCGTTCCGACCTGGTCATGCGGTCGGCGAGGTGGTGGGCAATTTCACTCGTCATCGTGCCTTCCGTTGTTTGCCGCGATGGGGTGGGCGGCGCTCATGCCGTTGCGGCTGATGCCGGACCGGGCGGCCGCGGCGTCCTTCCGATAGCATTTCAAAGCGCAGAGCGCCTGCCACCGGAGCGGCTTCCACCAGTTTCACCGTTACCATGTCGCCGAGCCGATAGGTCTCGCCGCTGTGGCGGCCGATCATGGCGTGGCTCTTCTCGTCGTAGTGGAAATACTCGTCGCCGATGGTGCGCGCCGGCACGAAGCCGTCGGCGCCGGTCCCGTGCAGTTTCACGAACAGCCCGGCGCGGGTGACGCCGGAGATGCGGCCGTCGAAGGTGGCGCCGATGCGGTCGGCGAGGAAATGGGCGATCAGGCGGTCGTTGGTCTCGCGCTCGGCCACCATGGCGCGGCGCTCGGAGGCGGAAATCTGCGCGGCGATTTCGCCGAGTGCTTTGCGGTCGGCGTTTTCGGACAAGCCGTCGGGCCCGAGCTTGAGCGCGCGGATCAGGCCGCGGTGCACGACCAGATCGGCATAGCGGCGGATCGGCGAGGTAAAGTGCGCGTAGCGCCGCAGGTTCAAGCCGAAGTGTCCGTAGTTCTCGGCCGCATATTCCGCTTGCGCCTGGCTGCGCAGCACCACCTCGTTGATGAGCTGCTCGGCGTCGAGGCCTTTCGCGCGCTTGAGCACGCGGTTGAAGGCCTCGGGGCGAAGCGCGCCGGTCTTGGGGAAGGGGATGTCGAGCGTCTGCAGGAATTCGCGCAAGGCCACCACGCGCTCCATCGCCGGCTCATCGTGCACGCGATAGATCAGCGGCACGTGGGCTTTCTCCAAGGTCTCGGCGGCGGCGACGTTGGCCTGGATCATGAATTCTTCGATCAGGCGATGCGCCTCCAGCCGCTCCGGCATGATGACGCGGTCGACGGTGCCGTGGGCGGTGAGCAGGATCTTGCGCTCGGGCAGATCGAGATCGAGCGGCGCCCGCTCGTTGCGCGCGCGCGCCATGGCTTCGTAGGCGGCGTAGAGCGGCCGCAGGATCGGCTCGACCAGGCTTTCGGTGATCTCGTCGGTGCGGCCGCCGATGGCCAATTGCGCCTGCTCGTAGGATAGCTTCGCCGCCGAGCGCATCATGATGCGGTGGAACGTGTGCGACTTCTTGTGGCCGTCCGCGCCGATCACCATGCGCACGGCAAGCGCGGCACGGTTTTCCTGCGGGCGCAGGGAGCACAGATCGTTGGAAATGCGCTCGGGCAGCATCGGCACCACGCGGTCGGGGAAATAGACCGAGTTGCCGCGCACGAGCGCCTCGTGATCGAGCGCGGAGCCGGGCGTCACGTAATGGGCGACATCGGCGATGGCGACGGTGACGATGAAGCCGCCCTTGTTGGTCTTTGCGGTGTCGGGCTCGGCATGCACCGCGTCGTCGTGATCCTTGGCGTCTGGCGGATCGATGGTGACGAGGGGGACTGCGCGCCAGTCCTCGCGGTGCGCCATGGTCGCGGGCTTGGCGTCTTCCGCTTCGTTGAGCGTCTCGCGGCGGAAGACGTTGGGGATGCCGTGGGCGTTGATGGCGATCAGGCTGACCGCGCGTTCGCTCTTGAGCGAGCCGAGCTTTTCGACCACGCGGCCGCTGGAAAGACCGAGGCGTGGCACGCGTTGCGTCTCCACCGCGACCAGGTCGCCATCTTGCGCGTCGGCGGTGGCGCCGGCTGGAATGGCGAATTCCTTGCCGAGCATCTTCTTGTCGACCGGCTCCAGCCGACCGCCGCCGTGCGGGCCTTTATGGAAAATACCGAGCACGCGATGCTTGGGGCGGTCGATCACCCGGATGACGCGGCCGCGATAGCGCACGCCATCTTCTTCCTCCGTCTCCTCCAGACGCAGCAGCACGCGGTCGCCGACGCCCGCGGCTTCGCCCGGACGTGGGCGCTGCGGGGTGTGGATGCGGATCTTGGGCGCCGGGCCGTTCGCCTCCTCGTTCCATTCGTCGGGGATGGCGAGGAGTTCGCCGTCGGCATCGCGTACCGTCACGTCGGCAAGCACCGTGGAGGGCAGGGCGCCGCGGTGATGCAGCTTGGTGCGGCGCTTTTCGATTTCGCCCTGGTCGGCAAGCTCGCGCAGAAGCGCTTTGAGTTCGGCGCGCAGCGCGTTCTTCAGCCCGAAGGCACGGGCGATCTCGCGGGTGCCGACGTTGCCCGGGTGCTGCCGGATGAAGGCGAGGATGTCGGCCTTGGGGGGAAGGGAGGTGGATTTGTGCTTAGCGGATTTGGTCAAAACGAAAATGTCCGGCGCCGATGGGGCGCGATTGGCAATGAATGTAATCGCGGCACAGCGCTGATGCTACTGCGGCTCGGCCGGGGCCTCTCATTTCCTCCCCCTCGCAGGGGGATGGTAGGAGGGGGTCGTCGCGGCCTCAATCGACCCTCATCCGATTGCCGTCGCTTCGCGACGACAAACGACCTCCCCCTTGCAGGGGGGGAGGTAAAGAAGGATCACTCCGCCGCGCTCACCTTGCGCACGGGCTTGGGTTCGGCGGCGGGCTTCTTCGGCTTGGCAGGCGCTTTCGCGCGCGGCTTGGCGCGCGGTTTGGGCTGTGCTTTCGCCGGCTCGATAGCGTCGCTCTTTTCCGCCACCGCCTTGGCGGCCTTCGGCTTCTTGGCGGCGGCCTTCTTGGGCTTCTTGCCGCCCCCCTTGGCGATGCGCGCGTCCAACAGGCCGGCTGCCTGCTCAAGCGTGACGGTCTCCGGCGTGACGTCGCCGGTGAGCGTGGCGTTGACGCCGTCGTGCGACACGTAAGGCCCGTAGCGGCCCTTCTTGACCACGATCGGCCCGCCCTTGTCGGGATGCTCGCCCAGCACGCGGCCCGGATCGGCGCCGAAGCGGCGGCCCTTGCCGGGATTCGCCTTCTTCTCCGCGATCAGGGTGACCGCGCGGTTGAGGCCGATCGCCAAGACGTCGTCACCGTCTTCCAGGTTCGCGTAGGTCTTGCCGTGCTTGACGTAGGGGCCGAACCGGCCAACACCGGCGATGATCATCTCGCCGTCTTCCGGATGGGCGCCGACGTCGCGCGGCAGCGACAACAGGCCGAGCGCTTTTTCCAGATCGATGTCGTCGAGCGAAAGTCCCTTGGGAATGCCGGCGCGCTTGGGCTTCTCAGCGTCCTTTTCTTTTCCCTGTTCGCCGAGCTGCAGATAGGGGCCGAAGCGGCCCGAGCGCAGGCTCACTTCCAGGCCGGTTACCGGATCCTCGCCCAGCACCTTGGTGCCGTTGATGGCGCCTTCGGCGCCCGGCGACATCTGCCGGGTGTAATTGCATTCGGGATAGTTCGAGCAGCCGATGAAGGCGCCGAACTTGCCGAGCTTGAGCGAGAGGCGCCCGGTTTCGCAGTTCGGGCATTTGCGCCGGTCGCTGCCATCCGCGGGCTGCGGGAAGATATGCGGCTCGAGCAGGTCGTTGAGCGCGTCGAGCACTTCCGAAACGCGCAATTCCTTGATGTCGTTCACCGCGCCGATGAAGTCGCTCCAGAAATCCCGCAGGACCTGCTTCCAGTCGATCTCGTTGTTGGAAACGCGGTCGAGCTGCTCTTCCAGATTGGCGGTGAAATCGTATTCGACGTAGCGCTGGAAGAAGCTCTCCAGGAAGCCGACCACGACGCGGCCCTTGTCTTCCGGCATCAGCCGCTTCTTCTCGATGCGGACATAGCCGCGGGTCTGCAGCACCTGCAGGATGGCGGCGTAGGTCGAGGGGCGGCCGATGCCGAGCTCTTCCATGCGCTTGACCAATGAGGCTTCCGAATAGCGCGGGGGCGGCTCGGTGAAATGCTGGGCGGAATTGATCGCCTGCTTCTGCAGCAATTCGCTGGCGCTCATGGCGGGCAGGCGGCGGGATTCCTCATCCTCGCTCGGCTCGTCCATGCCTTCCTGATAGAGCGTGAGAAAGCCGTCGAACTTGATGACCTGGCCGGTGGCGCGCAGCTCGAGCAGGCGGGCGCCGGCTTTGGCCTCGATGTCGACGGTGGTGCGCTCGAGTTCGGCCGACTGCATCTGGCTGGCGACCGCGCGGTTCCAGATCAGCTCATAGAGGCGGGCCTGGTCGCGGTCGACGAATTTGCGCACGTCCGCCGGCGAGCGGTCGGGATCGGTGGGGCGCACGGCTTCGTGCGCTTCCTGCGCGTTCTTCGACTTGTTCTGGTAAGCGCGCGGGGCTTCCGGCACGTACTCCTTGCCGTACTGCTTGCCGATCATGCCGCGGATGCCGGCGATCGCCTCCGGCGCCATGTCGATGCCGTCGGTGCGCATATAGGTAATGAGGCCGACGGTCTCGCCGTCGATGTCGATGCCTTCGTAGAGCCGCTGCGCCAGCCGCATGGTATGCGCCGGCGAGAAGCCGAGCTTGCGCGACGCCTCCTGCTGCATGGTCGAGGTGGTGAACGGCGGCGGCGGATTGCGCTTGGCGGGCTTGGCTTCGACATTGGCGACGCGGAAGGTCGCGTTTTCGAGGTCGCGGGTGAAGGCTTCCGCTTCCGCGCCGGAGCCGATGTCGAGGCGCTGGATCTTCTGCCCGTCGGCGCCGACCAAACGGGCTTCGAAGGTCTCGTTGCGGGGTGTCGCGAGGGTCGCCGCGATCGACCAATATTCTTTCGAGACGAATCTCTCGATTTCCAACTCGCGGTCGCAGACGAGGCGCAGCGCCACCGACTGCACGCGGCCGGCCGAGCGCGCGCCCGGCAGCTTGCGCCACAGCACGGGCGAGAGGGTGAAGCCGACCAGATAGTCGAGCGCGCGGCGGGCGAGATAGGCGTCGACCAGCGCGGCGTCGATCACCCGCGGGTGCTTCATCGCCTCGGTGACCGACTGCTTGGTGATGGCGTTGAAGACGACGCGCTCGATCTCGTGGTCCTTGAGCGCCTTCTTCTCCTTGAGCACCTCCAGCACGTGCCACGAAATGGCCTCGCCCTCGCGGTCGGGGTCGGTGGCGAGGATCAGTTTGGAGGCGCCCTTGAGGGCCCGGGCGATGTCGTTGATGCGCTGGTTCGACTTGGCGTCGACCTCCCAGAGCATGTGGAACCCGGCGTCCGGGTCGACCGAGCCGTTCTTGGCGGGCAGGTCGCGGACGTGGCCAAAGCTGGCGAGGACCTCGTAGCCGGGCCCCAGGTACTTATTGATCGTCTTCGCCTTGGCCGGCAATTCCACAACGACGATATTCATGAAAATCCAACAGGTTATCCGCAAATCCAACAGGTGCCGGAAGAGCGGAATCGGCCGTCAGCCTTGGCCGGAACATGGGGAAGGCAACCCCTTAAGTCAAATAAGGGGCCTCCCGGGTCGGCTGCAAAGCAGCCAATTGGGGCATGAAGGAGACTGGGTTTACGCTCGAATACAACCATAAGACGTAATTCATAAAGTTATCAATTTAAAGATTGCAGCCTGAATAAAATCGGATATTGATCGAGACAAGGTCGGAACCGCGGCGCGGCAGACTTAGCAATGGCCCTTCCCAAAGGCGAATCGAGCAATCCCGTCGAAGTCGCCGTCTATGTGGCAGGCATCTCGGCCGACCTCGCCGCCATGGCGCGCCACACGGGCTTGGACACACTCGGATACCTCTTGGACATGGTGCGGCTGGAGGCCGAAAATGCCGCCCGCCAGATGCCGGAGGCGTCGAACGGGACCAATTGAGGCCCGTTTCCGTGCATGTACATATTATAATACCACCAAATCGACGTCATAGCAGCGACACCAGGCTGCCGCCGTGGCGCTCGAGGCGGCCGGCGATCTCGAGTTCCAGGAGCACCGTGCGCACGATCGCGGGCGTTGCCCCCGACAGCCGCACCAGATCGTCGAGCGCGACCGGCGTCGGCCCCAACAGGGCGACGATGCGAGCGCGCTCGTCCTCGCCGGGCTCGACCGGATGGGCAGGCTCCGCGCCCGGCTCGCGCGCCGGCAGATCGAGGCCGCGGCCGAGGATCGGCTCCAGCACGTTGATGACGTCGGCCGCCTCGGTGACCAGGATGGCGCCCTGCTTGAGCAGGCCGTTGGTGCCTTCGCTGCGCGGATCGAGCGGCGAGCCGGGCACCGCGAACACCTCGCGGCCCTGTTCGCCGGCAAGCCGTGCGGTGATCAGCGAGCCGGAGCGGCGGGCGGCCTCGACGATGACCACGCCGACGGAGAGGCCGGAGATCAGCCGGTTGCGGCGCGGGAAGTCGCGCGCGCGCGGCTCCCAGGCGAACGGCATTTCGGAAACGGCGGCGCCTTCGGCGAGCAACGTCTCAAGCAGATCGGCGTGCTCGGGCGGATAGATGCGCGCATGGCCGCCGGCGAGCACGGCGACGGTGCCGGTCGCAAGGCTGGCGCGATGGGCGGCGGCATCGATGCCGCGCGCGAGGCCGGAGACGATGCCGAAGCCGGCGTCACCGAGATCGCGCGCCAAGGTCTGCGCGAACTTGGCGCCGGCGGCCGACGCATTGCGCGAGCCGACGATGGCCGCCAGCGGCCGGTTGAGAATGGCGGGCTTGCCGCGCACCGCCAGCAGCGGGGGGGCATCGTCGATCATGGCGAGGCGCAGCGGATAGTCCGGCTCGCCGAGCGCCACGAACTCGGCGCCGCGGGCGCGCGCCGCCTTCAGCTCGGCGGCGGCGTCTTCCAGCGTGCAGATGCGGCCCGGCCGCGCTGCGCCGCCGCGGCGCGCCAGGCCGGGCAGGGCGTCGAGCGCGGCGCGCGCGCCGCCGAAATGATTGACCAGATCGCGAAAGGTGCGCGGCCCGATATTGTCGGACCGTATCAGCCGCAACCAGTCGAGCCGTTGCTCGTCGTTCAGCCGCACGCCGTTCGTCAACGCAACGTCCCCCCGCTGCTCGCAACGGGGAGCATTGCCGATGCGGCGCACCGGTACAACCCGCGTTGGGCGTGCGGGGAGGGGTGCCGCTGCCTCAGATGCTGAATAGGCAGCCGAGCCGCCGCGCGTCTGAAACGGAAGCTGCAAAAGGCTGATTTTGCTTACGTCGAGCCGGCAAAACGGCTGAAGAAGCACGGCTTCGAAACGGAAACTGAAGCTTCGAATGCCAATAAGCTGAAACGAGGCACGTACTTGGCTGCGTTCTTTTCAGTCTATCTTGTGGTCTTGGATTTGGACGGGGTAGCATTGGAGGAGATTTAGATAAACAGAGCCGCGCAAACGCCGGCGGTCATTATCAATATGCCACCCAAATAGAGCGATGCGCCAAGGCTGGGGTAACGATGCGGGCCAAAGAGCAGTATGAAGCCAATAAAGCCGCATACTACGCCCGGCAAAAGAAAGCCAATAAGACGCGCAAGAAAGAACCGTGGTGGTTCCAGCAGCCTTTGGCCATCGACCAATTCACGGGTTGGCTGATGGTCTATACGTTCGTATTGGCAATCGCGACCATCATTAGTGCAGTTGTGCTCTTTGTAACCGACCAGACACTTAAAGAAACCATGGTCAACGGCCAACGAGCGTACGTTTCGTTCGGTACAACGCTCCCGTCCATGATCAGCGACTCTGAACTCATCATGCCGCTCAATAATTTTGGGTCTACTCCAGCCAAAGATGTTGTCGTCTGGGCTAGCTGGCAATTCGAGCAATACGGAAAAGATTTGCCTTCTGATTTTAAATTCCTGGTAAAGCCGCCCTGTGCAGCGCAGCAAATGCCGTCTCAAGAAATCAAGCCAGGACGCGTTACAATTTACCCGAAAAATCCAGTTACCACGCGGCATTTTTTTTGCCCCGACGAAGTCTTTGATCTGAAAGTGGCTAGCGCTAATCAAAAAAATGCATTTCTGTATGGTTTCGTCACCTACAGAGATATTTTTGGTTATCAACGTCGAACCAATTTTTGTTTCTTCTTCTTTCCGATCAAAAAGACTTTCATATTTTGTGACCGCCATAACGAAATAGACCCAAAGCACTATTATCAGTAAAGTGGCCAGCGCCGCGCGCGCCAACATGGGCGCCTCCTACCATGGCGCCCCTTTAATCATGTGTGGGCCTCCCCGCAGAAGGCTTGTGGCGTTTGCGCCATAACACCGCGTTGCCCGATATTGTCGGACCGTATCAGGCGCAACCAGTCGAGCCGTTGCTCGTCGTTCAGCCGCACGCCGTTCGTCAACGCAACGTCCCCCCGTTGCTCGCAACGGGGAGCATTGCCGATGCGGCGCAACCGTCCGCATTGGGCGTGCGGGGCGGGCACACGCGCCGGCGGTGCTAGGCGACGGCGATCACCTTGGGCCGCTCGGGCGCCAGCACGCTGTCGGCGATGCCGCTCCGTTCCTGCATCGCCGCGAGGTTGGCCTCGTTCACGCGCCACAAGCCGACATGGATGACGTGCTTGCCGAGCCGGCCGGTGCTGGCGATGATCTCCGGGCTCCAGCCGACGCGTCGGTAGACGCGCAGCATCGGGCGCTCGAAGATGCCGACCACCGTCTCGACGCCGGCCTGCATCGCCACTTCGCATCCGCCTTGCATGAGCTCGCATGTCGCCCGGCAAAGGCCGGTCGGGGTGAGCCATTTGGCGGCGATGGCCGGCTCGACCGCGAGCCGCGTGCACTCCCAAGCCAGCGGGGTATCGATGTCGAGCGGCGTATCGAAGTAGCGGTCGAACACGTTCTTCAGCATCGTCGGCCCGGTGGTGCGCAGGAAGCGCAGCGAGCCGGCCACCGAGCCGCCCGCCTCGCACAAGGAGAGGAGATAGAGCGGGTTCATCTCGTCGAACTCGTCGATCTCCCATCCGCCGCGCACCGTCACGTTCCAGCGCAGGCGATCGCGGAACTGGCGCTTGCGCAGCGCGAACATCTCGTTCGTCTCATACGGATGGTGGGCGCGATCGCGTCCTTGAAAATGGCGGATCATCGTTCGCGCCTTTCGGGCTCCGGCGGGAGCCCGCGAAGGGCGAATGCGCGCTGGCCTGTCATGCGGGCGACCGGTGCCTATGCCGCGGGCCTGAAGCTGTCTTGACGCACCACGTTCAAGACAGCCGCGCGCAGCCGCGCCAGGCCTTCTTCCAGCACGTCACGCTCGATGGTCAGCGGCGGCAGCAGCTTGAGCACCTCGTCGCGCGGGCCCGCCGTCTCGATCAGCACCTGGCGCTGGAACGCTTCCGCCGCCACGCATTCGGCAACCCCTTCCTCGGCGAAGGCGAGCCCCGACATCAGGCCGCGCCCTTTCGGAACGACCCGGGTCGCGCCGATTTCCGCGGTCATGTCGTGCATCCAGGCGTGGATGCGCGCGGCCGTCGACTCGATTGCCGCAACGAAGCGCGGGTCGCGCCAGAACTGCAGCGCGGTCGTCGCCGACACGAAGGCCAGGTTGTTGCCGCGAAAGGTGCCGTTGTGCTCGCCGGGCGACCATTGGTCGAATTCCGGCTTGATCAACAACAGCGCCATCGGCAGGCCGTTGCCGCTGATCGACTTGGCGAGGCAGATCATATCGGGGATCGACGCCGGACTTTTCGAAGCTGAAGAAATCGCCGGTGCGCCCGCAGCCGGCCTGCACGTCGTCGACGATGAGCAACGAGCCCATTTCCCTGGCGATGGCCGCGAGATGGCGAAGCCACGGCACGCTCGCTTCGTTGAGACCGCCTTCGCCCTGGATGAGCTCGATGACGAACGCCGCCGGCGGCTCGATGCCGCCGGAGGGGTCGTTGACGATGTCGCGAAAGCGGTCCAGCTCGTCGATGCCGGCGCCGTTGTAGCCGTCGTAGGGCAGGCGCACGACCTCGCCGTGCGGCCCCGCGTGGGGCCCGCGCAACTGACGGCGCGCGGTCACCGACAGGGACCCGGCCGTCATGCCGTGAAACGCGTTGGTGAAGGCGACGACCTGCCGCCGCCCGGTGACTTTGCGCGCCAGCTTGAGCGCCGCCTCGACGGCATTGGTGCCGGTCGGGCCGGTGAACTGCACCCGATGCGTCAAGCCCGCGCGGCACCAGGATGATCTCGCGAAACGATTTCAGGAATTCGCGCTTGGCGGTCGGTGTGCAGGTCGAGCCCGTTGAGGATGCCGTCATCGCTCAGATAGGCGATGAGGCTGGCTTTCATGGCGCGGTTGTTGTGGCCGTAATTGAGCGAGCCGCACGCCGACAGGAAATCGATATATTCGACGCCGTCTTCGTCCCAGATACGCGCATTGACCGCGCGCGCGAACACGGCCGGCATGTTGCGGCAATAGTACCGCACGCCGGATTCGGTGGCCTCGAACTCGGAGATCGGAGACGATGTCGCCCTTACACTTTTCATTGCTCACTACCCTCGTCGGACCGGCCGTTCGTTTTGTCGGACTGCGACCATTCTTCGGTTTCAATCTGCAAAAGCTTGCCGCGCACGGCGCTTAGCCCGTCCGTGATGGCGTGCATGCCGGCCTGATCGGATACGCGCATCAGATAGGTCACGGCGTCGGCCATGTTCTGCGCGGTTGCCGCCGTCGACAATTGGCTGAGGTCGTCGGAAAGTCTCATCGATTTCGGCATCAGGCAGCCACCTGCCGCAGGATCGGCTCGAACGACAAAACGTGATTGGGTATGCGATACTTCGAGCAGTGCGCCACCGGCCGCATATCGCCGGTCGGAATCCAGAAGGCGGCTTCCGCCTGGCCCTCGACCTCGGCGGTTCCGCCGAGCCATTGAACCTTGCCGGGGAAGTAGTGCTCGAGCAGGTGCTTGCGGGTGACGCCGACGGCCGCTTCGTAATCGTTGGCCTGGCAGAATTCCTGAACCGCGCAAAGCAGCTCGGGCATGATGATCTTGCGGGCGTTGGCGTCGTACGTGCGGTCGACGCAGACGCGGCTCGACTCCCAGATCCGTTCGCTTTTCGGCAGCGCGCGCTGCGCGCAGAGATCCGGCCAGAACTTCGCCATCATGTAATCGACGGACGTCGGCACCAGCCGGATCAATCCGCGCACGACCACGATCGGGATCACGCCAGACCAGGTAAACCGCGGCCGGCGTATCGAACTCGTCGTACTCCATTCCGTCGTAGTAGTTGTGCTGCAAAGCCCTCTGTTCGACGAACACGCGATAGCGCAGGCGCGCCTGCGACGCCAAAGCATCGTCAAACAGATGTGCTGTCTTAAGTGAGAATGCCTCGATCATGCGGACCTCCGGGCGTACCGATGCCCGTGAAAGTCAGCACAACCTATTTTCTGGGGTAACTGGGTTTTTGCCCAGGTGGACAACGCTTAAAGATCGATCAGCCCATGCTGAAGCGCAATGACAACGGCGCTGATGTGATTGCTGGCGCCGAGCTTCGTCATGATGTTCGATAAATGAAAGTCGACCGTCTGGCGCGAAATGGAGAGGATCTCCTGGATGTCGCGGCGCGTCTTGCCTTCCTTGCACCAGCGCAGCACCTCGATCTCACGCGGCGTCAATACCGCGTTCTCGGCCTTTGCGAAGATCCCCTCGTTGGACAGCTCGAGATAACGCGTCCAGGCTTGCAGGCTGACCGCGTGAAGCATGTTCGCGCGCTCGGGGGCCGGCGGGTCTTTCAGGCGACGGCTGATGCTCATCACGTCGACGCGTTGACCGGGGCCGTGAAACGGGAAGACCAAGCCGGAATGCACCTGCAATTCGCGGCACTCTTCCATGAAAGTGTGCTGCTCCTTGGAAAGCTCGGTCGCTCTGATCACGTCGCCCCACGAAAACGGCCGTAGTGCGCGCAAGGTGCACGCCAACACGGGATCGATCCGCTCCCAGCGACGATCGATATAGGCGTCGGCGTAACCTTCGGGGAAATCATACCAGGCGACCTGACCCACCTTCTGACCGCGGATGGACGTCAGGATGCAATTCTCGTAGCCCTCATCGCGGATCGCCTGCGCAAAGCTGGACGCGAGCTCCGGGATGGTCTCAATACGACGGCTCTGTTCTACAAACTCTTCAAATCGCAACATCGCCCTATCGCGGCCCCGGCACGGTTGGAGCTCCGTCCAAATAATGCGCGGCAGGGCGGCGGTTTGCAACAATTAAGCCGCTCTCCGCCTCCGCGCCGGCTTGGCCGGATGATTGCAAGAACGAGGCCAGAACGCCATTGAAGGCGTCCGGGCACTCCCAGTGCGGCGCATGTCCGGTTTCGGCAATGACGTAGATGCGGTCGTTCCAGAGCGCGCGATAGCGCAGGGAGCACAAGTAGTCGAGCCGAACGAAGGGTTCCCGCTCGCCGTGCACCACGCAAAGCGGCTTTTCGACCGTTTCGACCGCGGCCTGCTGGTCGATGCCCACCCCGCTGAGGGCATTCGTGAACATGAAGCGGCGGCCCTGGCCGTCCGTGCGCTCGATATGATGCAGAAGCTCACCCGATAGGAATTCGGGTCCGCCCATCATGGCCGCGCCATAGGCCATCGCGTCGGAGCGGGAGAATTTGTCTTTGCCGGCAAGTTGCATGTCGTCGGTCGCGTGGAACGCATAGGTCAGTGCTTCGGGGCAGGGCCGGGCGGGCGGCGAGCCCACGATGAGCAACGAGCGAATGCGGGGTTCGGTTGCAAAAAGCTCCAATCCGATGTGGCCCCCGAGGGACCACCCGACAATGTCGGCGCAATTGATTTCCAAACCGTCAAGCAACTGGCTGACGACGGCCGCATATCCCGGAAAACTGTAGGTCTCAGCGGGTGTCGGCGAGTTTTCGGACTCGCCATGCCCCGGCAGGTCGGGCGCCACGATGCCGCGGCCCAATTGCCGCGCCACGTCGAACTGATGTGCCCACACCGCCTTGCTGGAGGAATTGCCGTGCAGGAAGACGACCGGGGCCCCGCGACCTTCCTCGATGTAAGCTGAAATCTGCAGGCCGGCGACGGTAAGCCGCGTTGCGTGTGGCGTTTTCGGCTCGCCTGCGGCCGACGATTTTTGTTCGTGCGGGGATCGAACGCCCGCGACATATTCTACGTTCGCCACCGGGAAATACTCGCGCGGGTCAGCCGTGCAGCCTTACATTGCCATATAGGTGTTTTGATTTCAGCTCATGGGCTTTCATGAAGCTGATGATGCATTCCTGCAGCGCTTCCGCGCATGGCGTGTCGTTGAGTGTGTTGGCCGCTTCGCCCTGGGCGTAGACCAGAAGCCGCATGAGAGCCGCCGCACTCGGTTCCGTCCAGACGATGCTCTCGGCAAAGTCGGTGTCCGAAACCGCGTAGCGCTTGCGGAAATCGGCAATGCATTTCGATATGATGCGATTGCAGGATTGGTCTGCATATTGTTCCAGAGAAGTCTGTGCAGACAAAAGAAGCTGCATCAAGCCAGTGACGTCGCCGCGCATTGCCCTTCCGCGAGTTTTGGTGGCGCTTGGTTCCCGACTGGGTCGGTGTTCCCTATTCATGCGCTGCCTCCGGCACCACATAAGACTGAAAAAGCGAGCTTCCCCGTTAGTCATTAGTTCAGGCTGGATCACGGTATTTCAGCAACTGGGGAATTACCCAGGTAGTGGCGCGCATCGAAGTTGAAGAATTCAATCACTGACTTTGGCGTTCACAGTGAGCAACCATTAATTGCGGATAATCGGTTGCTGCGTTCGGCAACGCTCATTCGCGGTTGCGATGTCGCGTGGAACGGCGCTGAGTTTATTTACGTGCGGGCGATGTGAAACGGCGCCTTCACCGGCGGCGCGACGGCGTGAATTTCCCACTTGATGGACGTGGAATGTCAGTGCCGCCGCGCGGGGTCAGCGCTTGCCGATGCGGCTTTCGGTTCCGGCGCGCAGGCGGGCGATGTTCGCCCGGTGCATGACCCACAGGATCGCGGTCAACAGGAGAAAGAAGAGGGCATCCGCCGCGCGTCCGTCGAGCCACAACGCCAGCGGTATGGCGGCGCTGGCGACCAGCGCTGCCAATGAGGAGTAGCGCGTGGCGAATGCGACTGCCAGCCAGACGGCGCCGAACAACAGCGCGAACGGCCAAGCGAGGCCGATGAGCACGCCGATATAGGTGGCGACGCCTTTGCCGCCCTTGAAGCCCAGCCAGACCGGAAAGAGATGGCCGAGGACGGCGCCCAGCCCGGCGGCGAGAGCGGGAAAGTGCCCCGCGCCATTGAGCGTCGGATAAGCGCGCACGGCGTAGACCGTCACCAGCACCGCCACGGTGCCCTTCAGCATGTCGCCCAAAAGCGTCAAGGCGGCGAGCTTCTTGTTGCCGGTGCGCAGCACATTGGTGGCGCCGATATTGCCGGAGCCGATGCTGCGCACGTCCGGGCCGCCGGCGGAGCGCGTGATGATCAGCCCGAAGGGGATCGAGCCGAGCAGGTAGCCGAACAGTAGGGCGAGGGCGGTGGTCATGGGCAAAGTCTAGCAGTCAATGCGGGACGGCGCGAAGCGCCGGGCCCGAAATCCAGGGGCAAAGCATGTGAGCCTGGCCCCTCGATTCCGGGTTCGCTCGCTTATGCTCGTGCCCCGGAATGACAAAGTGAAGTCGGTTGAAGACGGCCCTTACACGTACTCATAAACCGTGCGGCCGGCGACGATGGTGCGCACCACGCGGCCGGTGAGGCGGGCTTCGTCGAACGGCGTGTTCTTGCACTTCGACTTGAGCTCGTCGGGATCGAGCACCCAGGGCATGTCGCCGTCGACCACGATGACGTCGGCCGGGGCGCCGGCGCGCAAGCTGCCGCCGGGCAGGCCGAGAATTTCCGCCGGCCGCGTCGACATCGCGCGCAACAGCGTCATCAGGTCGAGGTCGCCGCTGTGCACGAGCCGCAAGCCCGCGCTGAGCATGGTCTCCAGCCCAATGGCGCCGGGTGCGGCCTCGGCGAAAGGCAGCCGCTTGGTCTCCACGTCCTGCGGATTATGGTCGGACATGACGACGTCGATCAGTCCGCTCTTGAGCGCCTCGACCAGCCGCTGCCGGTCGTCCTCCGCGCGCAACGGCGGCTTAACTTTAAGAAACGTGCGGTAGGGGCCGATGTCGTTCTCGTTGAGCGTGATGTGGTTGATCGATGCCGACGCGGTGACTTTGAGCGCGGCGTCCTTGGCGCGGCTGAGCACGTCGATGCTCTCGCCGCAGGTGACGGAAGCTGCGTGATAGCGCCCGCCCGACAGCGCCACCAAGCGGATGTCGCGTTCGAGCATGACGGTCTCCGCCGCCTTGGGCACGCCGAGCAGGCCGAGGCGCGCGGCGAACTCGCCTTCATTCATCACGCCGTCGCCGATCAGGTCGGGGTCTTCGGTGTGGTGGACGATGAGCGCGTCGAAATCGCCGGCATAGGTGAGGGCGCGCCGCATCACCAAGGCATTGTTCACGCTCTTTTCGCCGTCGGTGAAGGCGACCGCGCCGGCGGCTTTCAACAGGCCGATTTCGGTCATCTCCTCGCCGGCGAGGCCCTTGGTGATCGCCGCCATTGGATGCACGTGCACGATTGCCGTGTCGCGCGCGCGGCGCAGCACGAAATCGACGGTCGCCGGATCGTCGATTGTCGGTGAGGTGTCGGGCTGGCAGACGATGGTCGTGACGCCGCCGGCGGCGGCGGCCTGGCTTGCCGAGGCGAAGGTTTCGCGCGCGGCCGCGCCCGGCTCGCCGATGAAGGCGCGCATGTCGACCAGGCCCGGCGCGATCAGCTTGCCGCGGCAGTCGACGACTTCGGTGCCTTCCGGCACGCCGCCGGCGCCGATGCCTTTCTTGGCCTCGCGGATGACGCCGTCGGCGATCAGCAGATCGCCGAGAAAATCGAGATCGCGCGAAGGATCGACGATCCGTGCATTGGCGAGCAGGATCGGGCGGCGGTCAGAGAGCATGGTCAACGAGCCTTGTCATTCCGGACGCCGCGAAGCGCGATCCGGAATCCAGATGCAGACGCCACGCTTGTTTCTGGATTCCGGGTTCGCGGACTGCGTCCGCGTCCCGGAATGACAGTGAAAGGGCCTCACGCATTCGGCAGGTTCCGCGACAGCGCTTCCAGCACCGCCATGCGCACGGCGACGCCCATCTCGACCTGCTCGCGGATGAGCGAATGCACGCCGTCGGCGACGATGGAGTCGATCTCCACGCCGCGGTTCATCGGTCCCGGGTGCATGACCATGGCGTCCGGCTTGGCGTAGGCGAGTTTCTTCTCGTCGAGGCCCCAGTAGTGGAAATATTCCGACACCGACGGCACGTAGGAGCCATTCATGCGCTCGCGCTGCAGGCGCAGCATCATGACGATATCCGCATCCGCCAGCCCCTCGCGCATGTCGCGCGCGACCTCGACGCCGAAGCGCTCGATGCCGGGCGGCAAGAGCGTCGACGGCGCCACCACGCGCACGCGCGCGCCCATGGTGTTGAGCAGGATGATGTTGGAGCGGGCGACCCGCGAATGCAGGATGTCGCCGCAGATCACCACCGTCAGCCCCTCGATGTGGCCCTTGTTGCGGCGGATGGTGGCGGCGTCGAGCAGGGCCTGGGTCGGATGCTCGTGCGCGCCGTCGCCGGCGTTGACCACCGAACAGTCGAGCTTGCTGGCGAGCAGCGCGACCGCGCCGGAAGACTGATGGCGCACCACCAGAATGTCGGGATGCATGGCGTTGAGCGTGATCGCGGTGTCGATCAGCGTCTCGCCCTTGCGCATGGAGGAGGACGAAGCCGACATGTTCATCACGTCGGCGCCGAGCCGCTTGCCGGCAAGCTCGAACGAGGCCTGCGTGCGGGTGGAGACCTCGAAGAACATGTTGATCTGGGTACGGCCGCGCAGCGAGGTGCGCTTCTTCTCGATCTGGCGGTTCAACTCGACGAATTCCTCGGCGAGGTCGAGCAGACCGGAAATCTCGTCGCGAGAAAGCCCCTCGATCCCCAGCAAATGGCGATGGCTGAGGACGAATGACGATTTCGGCGCGATGTTCATTAAAGGGAGGTCTATAGGCGCATGTCCCGCCGGCGGCAAGTAGCGCGGAAGCCGAGTCCACAAGCCTGATCCAAGCCGTAATCGGGAGCCGACTGCCCCGAAACGGCACGCAATCCGGCGCGCGGGCGGCGAGACGATGGCGCGTTCTCGATGCCGAGAAACCGCTCGCGGCTTTTCGTTATCCCGACAAGCGATCGTGAAGGGACCTGCGGCACGGCGCGGGAACCCGCGCGCCTGCTCGGGTGTTAAGGGGCGCGAATGACGGGCAAGGCGACGGGGTCCATGGAAGAGTAAGGAGAGACCATGAAAGGTTTCATCAAATTTGCGGCGGCTGTCGGTGTGGCAGGCGTGCTCGCACTCAGCATGGCGGCGCCAAGCCAGGCGGCGCATGGGCGCAAGGCGGCGGCCGCCGCAATCGGTTTCGGCACCGGTCTGCTGGTCGGGGCGGCGGTGGCCGATGCGGCGAACGGTCCGTATTACGGCGCCCGTTACCGCGACCGCTACGGCTACGGCTACGGGCGTGGCGCCTATGCCTATGTGCCGGAGAATGGCTATCGCTCGCGCGGCGGCTGCGCGACGGAAGGCACCTACGGCAAGGGTGCGGACGAGTCGTTCTGCTGATCGGTCGCTATGACCGACGCGGGAAGTGCGGGCGCCAGGCGTCCGCACTTCTTGCTTCCTGCCTTATGGATTGAGCCGCGCCAGCCGGTCGAGCGCGCCCTGCAGGATGAAGGCGGCGGCGTGCTGGTCGATCACGGCGGCGCGCTTCTTGCGGCTGACGTCGGCCGCGATCAGTTCGCGCTCCACCGCGGCCGTGGACAAGCGCTCATCCCAGAGCGCGATAGGCAGTTCGGTGAGCTTTTCGAGATTGCGCGCGAAGGCGCGGGTCGACTGCGCGCGCGGGCCCTCCGTGCCGTCCATGTTGATGGGCAGCCCAAGCACCAGCCCGACAGCGCTGCGCTCGCCGGCGAGCGCCAGCAGGCGCTTGGCGTCGGTGGTAAAATTCTTGCGCGCGATGGTCTCGACCCCGGTCGCCAGCCTGCGGTCGGGATCGGACGCCGCGACGCCGATGGTCTTGGTGCCGAGATCGAGGCCGAGCAGGGCGCCGCGGGCCCCAAAGCGCGGGGCCATTTCCGTCAACGGGCCGACCGTCATCAGCCGGCGGCCGGCGGCTGGTCGGGATCGAGCGAGCGCACCAGGCGGCGGTAACCGTCGAGATCGGTTGCGCCGAGCTTGGCCAGCGCGTCACGCGCGCTATCGAGCGCGCTCAGCTTGCGCCGCTGCTTGATCTCTTCGATCTTGGCGCGCGCTTCCATCATGTCCTCATAAGCGCCTTGCGCCTGCGGGTCGTCCTTCAGCGCGGCGGCGTCCTTGGCGAGCGCGGCCACCACGTCGTTGAGCCAGCCGATCTGGCGCCCGTAACTGGCGACGTCTTCGGTGACTTCACGTTCGATGGCCGCGTTGCCGGCGAAGTTGAACGCGATGTTGGGCGACCACCAGCGCGTCATGATCTCCTGCCAATTGCCGGCGGCGCCGGGGAAGAAAATGTCAGGGAATGTGAGCATGGCTGTTCTCCTTGGCGCCAAGTCTAGCACGGCGCTGAGGCGCCGTGAGCCACGCCACACTTGGCAACTGCAAGGCGCGCGCATCGGCTCGGTAGTCGAAATGGTCGTAGGTCACCAAGGGACGGTTCGGCCGAGATAGTCGAGATATTCCAGGCCCGGTTTTCCCTGCTTGGCGAGAAGAACATTCACCAGGTTCGGAATGCTCTCTTCGATGGAGAGCCGCGCATCCGGCCCACCTAGCTCGGTGCGAACCCAGCCCGGTGCCATCACCACCATCGCACGCGGTGTCCCGGGCTCTCGGGCCAGGAAGCTCCGCATGAACTGGTTCAGGGCTGCTTTGCTGCCGCGATAGACCTCTCGCCGCCCTGTCTCGTTATTGGCGATGCTGCCCTGACCGGACGACATCGCGCCGATCAGCCCCTCCGCGGGGACCAAATCCTGCAGTGCTTCAATGACGCGCATTGGACTGAGCGCATTCGTGATCATCACGCGCACGAACTCTTCGGTGGTCGCCTTCCCGATATGGACATGCTCGTCGTGCGTGGTGGTTCCGGAGTTCACGAACAGCATGTCGATGACCCTGCCTGAGAGGCGGTTGCGCAAGGCCGCGATCTGGTCCTGCTCGTTGATGTCGAGGGTTTCGATCTCGACCCGTCCTCCGTACTTGTCCGCCAAATCGTGCAGGAGTGTCCGGGCTTCTCCGCGGACAGTGCCAATGACATTCCATCCCTTCTTAAGGAACTCGGCCGCCATGGCATGGCCGAGGCCGCGCGAAGCGCCAATGAGCAAAATGGTGGGGCGGGCTTGATCGGTCTGAGAGTGGGGCACGGGCTCGATGCTCTTGCTGGGAGGTCTGCCGCCAATATGGCGCTCGCGCCACATGGCGCCAGACGCATGGGAGCTTAAGGCACTATTCCCGCCGGCAGCGAAGCTGCGTGTTCGGCGATTGCCCCGGCGGTGGTGAACCAGACGCGCTCGTCGGCGTCGGCGGTCAGCGTGCGCAGGGCGCGCGCCAGGTGCTTGAAGCGGTGCGGCCAGCCGACGATGTAGGGATGGAGCGCAATGCCCATCACCAGCGGCCGCCGCGCGCATTCGGCCTGCATCACCTCGAAGGCATCGACGATCATGTCGGCGAACTCGGCGCCCTCGCGCTTGCGGGCGACGATCTGCGGGATGTCGTTGAGCTCCTGCGGGTAGGGCACCGACAGGATGCGGCCGGCCCGCGTCTTCATCCACACCGGCTGGTCGTCGTGGCACCAGTCGAGCAGATAGCTGTAGCCGGCCTCCTGCAGCAGGTCGGGGGTGAACGGCGACTGCGAGATCCAAGGGCCGAGCCAGCCGCGCGGGCGCGTGCCGGAGTGCTGTTCGATCGCGGCCGTGGTCTCGGCGATCAGGGCGGCTTCCTCCTGTTCGCTCAAGCCGCCCTGACGCTCGGAATTGGTGCGGCCGTGGCCGACCAGTTCGGCATGGCGGAAAGCCGCGACCGCCTGCGGCGCCTCTTCCAGCATCTGCGAGTTGACCAGCAGCGAAACCGGCAGGTTCAGTTCGGCCAACAGCTCGGCCAGGCGGAAGACGCCGACCCGGTTGCCGTAATCGCGCCAGGCGTAATTCAGCACGTCGGGCTGCGGCCCGCCGGGGGCAAGCTCGGCGCCGAGCCCCTCGCCGAAGGCGAACCATTCGAGATTGAGCGCGACATAGACCGCGAGCCGCTTGCCGCCCGGCCAGTCGTAGGCCGGCCGCTCCGGGATCGGCGAATAGGGATATCGGCCGTGGCCACGGGCAGGGGGCATCGGGTTTCCTCGTCACCCGGCACTTTCCTTCAAATGGGGCGTCCTTGGCTACCGTCCGTTAGCCCTTCATTGGCCGGAGCGGGCGCTCTATCTTGGGGCAGGCCGCCGCGATCGGGGGCGATCAACAGCGAGACGCATGATGCACACAAGTTCGCTCGCGCCCTGGGAGCACCGTCATGTCTTCCTCGGCGCCAAGCATGATCGGCACGAGCGCCGCACCTGGTTCGTGGTCGCGCTGACGGCCGTCATGATGGTGGCGGAGGTCGTCGGCGGGACCCTGTTCGGGTCGATGGCGGTGGTCGCCGATGGCTGGCACATGTCGACCCATGCCGGCGCGCTGGCGATCGCGGCGCTCGCCTATCGTTTCGCCCGCAAGCACGCCGATGACGCACGCTTCACCTTCGGCACCGGCAAGGTGGGGGAACTGGCGGCGTTCTCCAGCGCGGTGATCCTGGCGCTCATCGCCGGGCTGATCGGCTACGAGGCCATGCGGCGGCTCTATGCACCGATTGCCATCGATTTCACGGAAGCGACCTGGCTGGCGGTGGCGGGCTTGGCGGTCAATCTCGCCAGTGCCTGGCTGCTGTTCGATCACGATCACCATCACGACGACCATGCACACGGTCATGACCACCATCATCACGACACCAATTTGCGCGCGGCCTATGTGCACGTCTTGGCCGACGCCATGACGTCGGTGCTGGCGATTGTCGCGCTGCTCGGTGGCCGTTTCTTCGGCTGGGTGTGGATGGACCCGGCCATGGCGCTGGTCGGCGTCTGCGTGATCCTGAGCTGGTCGTTCGGCCTCGTCCGCGCGTCCGGCGCGGTGCTGCTCGACATGGTGCCCGACCGCAAGCTTGCCGGCGCGATCCGCCTGCGGCTGGAAACCGGCGGCGACCGGGTGGCCGACCTGCATCTGTGGCGGCTCGGGCCCGGCCATGTGGGGCTGATCGCGGCGGTGGTCTCCGACCGCCCGAAAGCGCCGGACGTCTACAAGCGGCGGCTGAAGGGCCTTGACGGCCTGTCGCACGTCACGATCGAGGTGCATGCTTGCGAGGACCACGTCCAACAGGCCGCCTGAGGGCTCCATTGCGAGGGCAAAGGGCGCTCTGCTATAGGCGGGCGCGCCAGTATTCGAGGTTTCATGTCCGTCGACGACGCCACCGTCCGCCGTATCGCTCATCTCGCCCGCATTGCGGTCGCCGATGATGAGGTCGAACACCTGAAGGGCGAGCTCAACGCCATCCTGGCCTGGGTCGAGCAGCTGCAGGCGGTCGACGTGGAAGGCGTCGAGCCGATGACCTCGGTCACGCCGATGAAGATGAAGATGCGCAAGGACGAAGTGACCGACGGCGGCATTCCCGGCGACGTGGTCAGGAATGCGCCGATGAGCGACGACAACTTCTTTTTGGTTCCTAAAGTGATCGAGTGATGTGCCTGGCCTGTGAACAAGCGGATCTGGAGCGTCGCTGGGAGATGATCGAGATCATCTCGACCGGGCGCATGCCGGACGGGCACAGCGCCGACGATCTGCGCGCGCTCGGATTGCCCTTGCCGGGCGAGCTCGTCCGCGAGCGGCAGCCGGACGGCACGATTATCATCAAGCAGGTGGCGCCTTCGCAGCTTGCCGCCAATGCATTCGTTTGCGATACGCCCGATCAATGACCGATCTCACGTCACTCACCTTGGCCGACGCCCGCGACGGGCTGAAGGACAAGCGCTTCTCCGCCGGCGAGCTCGCCGAGGCCCATAGCGCCGCGATCGAGAAGGCGCGCGCGCTCAACGCGTTCGTCTTGGAGACGCCCGAGCGCGCGGCCGAGATGGCGAGGGACGCTGACGCGCGCATCGCCAAGGGCGAGGCGCGGCCGCTGGAGGGCATTCCGCTCGCCATCAAGGACATGTTCTGCACGGCGGGCGTGCGCTCGACCGCCTGCTCGCACATCCTCGATACTTTCGTGCCGACCTACGAGTCGACGGTGAGCGCCAATCTGTGGCGCGACGGCGCGGTGCTGCTCGGCAAGACCAATTGCGACGAGTTCGCCATGGGCTCGTCGAACGAGACCTCCTATTTCGGCCCGGTGATCTCGCCGTGGCGCAGGGAGGGAGCCAACACGCCGCTGACGCCGGGCGGCTCGTCGGGCGGCGCGGCAACGGCCGTCGCGGCCAATCTCTGCCTCGGTGCCACCGGCACCGACACCGGCGGTTCGATCCGCCAGCCGGCCTCCTTCACCGGCACCGTGGGCATCAAGCCGACCTATGGCCGCTGCTCGCGCTGGGGCATTGTCGCCTTTGCCTCCTCGCTCGATCAGGCCGGTCCCTTCGCGCGCACGGTGCGCGATGCCGCCATCCTCTTGCGCTCCATGGCCGGACCCGATCCGAAGGACACCACTTGCGTCGACCTGGACGTGCCGAACTACGAAGCCGCGGTCGGCAAGTCGGTGAAGGGCCTGCGCATCGGCATCCCGAAGGAATATCGCATCGACGGCATGCCGGCCGAGATCGAGAAGATGTGGGACGCAGGGCGGCAATGGCTGAAGAGCGCCGGCGCCGAACTGGTCGAGGTGTCGCTGCCGCACACCAAGCTGGCGCTGCCGGCCTATTACATCGTGGCGCCGGCGGAAGCCTCGTCCAATCTCGCCCGCTACGACGGCGTGCGCTACGGCCTGCGCGTCGAAGGTGACGATATCACCGACATGTACGAGCAAACGCGCGCGGCCGGCTTCGGCAAGGAAGTGCGCCGCCGCGTGATGATCGGTGCCTATGTGCTTTCGGCCGGCTATTACGACGCCTATTACCTGCGCGCGCAGAAGGTGCGCACGCTGATCAAGCGTGACTTCGAAGAGGCGTTCGCCTCCGGCATCGACGCCATGCTGACGCCGGCAACGCCGTCGGCCGCCTTCGGCCTTGGCGAAAAGGGCGGCAGCGATCCGGTCGAGATGTATTTGAACGACGTGTTCACTGTGACGGTGAACATGGCGGGGCTGCCCGGCATCGCGGTGCCGGCGGCGCTCGACGGGCAGGGGCTGCCGCTCGGGCTGCAACTGATCGGCCGCCCGTTCGACGAGGAGACGCTGTTTTCGCTCGGGGCCGTGCTGGAGCAGGCGGCGGGACGGTTTTCGCCGCAACGATGGTGGTGAAGACACACCTCAGGCTTGACATTTGGGCCCGAATAGTTACTGTGTGTTAGTGCATATTTTATGTAACTATTTGAGGCTGGCTATGGGCAAATATGAGCCGCTGACCGAATTTCTCCGCGAACAGCGCGCGGAACGAGTTGCGATGACGTTCAAGGCAATCGAAAGCGTGATCGGTGCCAAACTGCCGCCACGTGCCGTGTGGTACCGCTCGTTCTGGAGCAACAATGCGTCGAATAACGTCTTGACCAAGGCATGGCTGGACGCGGGCTTCGAAAGCGAACAAGTCGATATGGAAGAGGGAAGACTGGTTTTCCGACGCGCTGCCTGTGCGCCGAGTTCTGAACATGCTCCGCCGCCTGCGACACGAGCAGGACGTCATCCTCTTATTGGTGCAATGAAAGGAACCGTGTGGATCGCGCCCGGCACCGATCTCACCGAACCAGCAATGCCCGAATGGGGTGAGGTCGTTTACGGAGTTAAGAGCTGGGACGATGTGAAATGAGTGTCGAGGCGCCACTGCTCCTCGATACCTGCGCCGTCATCTGGTTCGGCAATGACCAGCCGATGGCAAGCGCCGCGACGAAGGCAATGAACGAAGCCTTTGTTGCGACGGTCTCTGTTTTCGTGTCGCCGATATCTGCGTGGGAGATCGGAATTCTTTGTGCGCGTGGGCGCATGCGATTTCCAGAGCCACCGCAGCGGTGGTTTCGTCGAGTTTACAATACTGAAGGCATGGCGCTGGCCGAGTTGTCGCCGGAAATCTTGATTGCTTCCTCATTCCTGCCCAGGGGGGCTCCCAAGGACCCCGCCGACCGCATCCTCGCCGCGACTGCGCGCGAATTCGGTTACACGCTGGTCACGCGCGATCGGCCGCTGCTCGACTATGCCGAACAGGGACACGTGAAAGCTTTGGCTTGCTGATCGTGCCGACCCATGACCCCCGCCGCTTTCCATCTCACGCTTTCGCATCCGGTGCCGCCGCGCGAACTCGGCGCGCCCCTGGCGGCGCTGTGGTGGGTGAAGAAGGGTGAGTGGGACAAGGCGCATCGGCTGGTGATGGACGAGTCCGGCCAGGACGCCGCCTGGGTGCATGCCTTTCTGCACCGCGCCGAGGGCGACGAGGGCAACGCCCATTACTGGTACGGCAAGGCGCGCCGGCACCCGGCCAAAGGCGATCTCGATGCCGAATGGGAAGCTATCCTGGTCACGCTGCTGAAGCGCAGCTAGCGCCGGCGGCCCCATGCGGCCCACGATTCATTTGCCTACAACTGAATATCGCAAAAAAACTGAGGAAACACTTGGCGTCAGTCGGTGGTAAGGTCATACTATTGGCTGACCAGGGGAGTCGGCGGTGTCCGAAAGCGATGTCCACGTTGTTGTGCGCGCGCTCTACGACGCCTATGCGGCGCGCGATTTCGAGCGCGTCGGCACGCTGATCCATGAGGATGTTGACTGGATCATCTATGCCCCGGTCAACATCTTTCCGTATGCGGGCCAGCGTCGTGGCCGTCCCGCGGTAGTCCAGGCTTTGGCGGGGGTCGCCGAGGTCTATAACCTGGAGGGCTACCAGCGCGAGATCATGGTGGTGGAGGGCGACCGGGCGGCCGTCATGGCCGACGTGCATTTCAGGCAGCGGGCGACGCAGCGGCTTCTGCGTTTCCGGGTCGCCAATTTCATGCGCATTTCCCAGGGGCAGCTCATCGAATTCCGCGAATTCACCAATACCTTCGACCTTGTGGAGCAGGCCATGGGGCATGAACTGCCGATCTAGGGCCGTCCGCTAAGCTTGCCGGAAATGGTGCCGCCCGGTAGGGGTAGCGCATGTCCAGTACGGCAAAATCCGACCAGTTGATCCGCGGCCAAACCGGCGACTGGGAAGTCGTCATCGGCATGGAAGTGCACGCCCAGGTCACCTCCAAGTCGAAATTGTTTTCCGGCGCATCGACCGAATTCGGCGGCGCACCCAACAGCCACGTCTCGCTGGTCGATGCCGCCATGCCGGGCATGCTGCCGGTGATCAACGAGGAGTGCGTCAGGCAGGCGGTGCGCACCGGGCTCGGCCTCAAGGCTGAGATCAATCTGAAGTCGGTATTCGACCGCAAGAACTATTTCTATCCCGATCTGCCGCAGGGCTATCAGATCAGCCAATACAAGCAGCCGATCGTGGGCGAGGGCGCGGTCACCGTCGACGTCGACCGGGCTGAGACGGTCACGGTCGGCATCGAGCGGCTGCACCTCGAACAGGACGCGGGTAAGAGCCTGCACGACCGCCATCCCACGTTGTCCTATGTCGACCTCAATCGTTCCGGCGTCGCGCTGATGGAGATCGTGTCCAAGCCCGACCTGCGCTCGGCCGACCAAGCCAAGGCCTTCATCACCAAGGTGCGCTCGATCCTGCGCTATCTCGGCACCAGCGACGGCGACATGGAGAAGGGCAACCTGCGCGCCGACGTCAACGTGTCGGTGCGGCGGCCGGGCGAACCGCTCGGCACCCGCTGCGAGATCAAGAACCTCAATTCCATCCGCTTCATCGGCGAGGCGATCGACTGCGAGGCGCGCCGGCAGGTCGACATCATCGAGGATGGCGGCACGATCGAGCAGGAGACGCGGCTGTTCGATCCCAACAAGGGCGAGACGCGCTCGATGCGGTCGAAGGAGGAGGCGCACGATTACCGCTACTTCCCCGATCCCGATTTGCTGCCGCTCGAGTTCGATGCCGCCTTCGTCGAAGACCTGAAGGCGCATCTGCCGGAACTGCCGGACGAGAAGAGGGTGCGCTTTATCGGCGATTTGGGTTTGTCGGCCTACGATGCCCACGTGCTGGTCGCCGAGCGCGAGACCGCCGACTATTTCGAGGCGGTGGCGAAGGGACGCGACGCCAAGGGCGCGGCCAACTGGGTGATCAACGAATTGTTCGGGCGGCTGAACAAGGAAGGCAAGGACATCGCGTCCTCCCCCGTCACCGCCGGACAGCTTGGCGGCATGCTCGATCTGATCGCCGACGGGACTATTTCCGGCAAGATTGCCAAGGACTTATTTGAAATCCTCTGGACCGAGGGCGGCGACCCGCGTGAGCTTGTCGAGGCGCGCGGCATGACGCAAGTAACCGACACCGGCGCCATCGAAACGATGGTCGATGCGGTGATCGCCGACAATCCGGACAAGGTCGCGCAAGCCAAGAGCAACCCGAAAGCGATCGGTTGGTTCGTCGGACAAGTGATGAAGTCGTCGGGCGGCAAGGCGAGCCCGCAGGCGGTCAACGAACTTCTGAAAAAGAAACTCGGGCTCTGACGCCGCGCTCGGCGCGTCGCGCGATGTAGCGCGAACGTTGTCGCGCTGCACCGCCGAACGGTCGCTCGGATGTCTGCGATGGCGTTCGTCGTGGGTCGACGGCGAGCGAATTTTTGATCCGGCGGCGGTATTTGTTGCGAATCACCCGGACCCGATTCGCTCGTTTTTGATCAATTCAGTCCCGCGTCCCCCCGGTTTTGCGGTCTCGCGTGAAAAAAAATTGTGCATGCCGGCAAGTGCGACGCGAACCCGTTGAAAACAAAAAACGATCATCGCGCGCGTCGAGCGGCGATGCGAGCTACGCAATTTCCCGCAGCGTTCGCGATGCAACTAATCCTTATTTCATCGATAGTTTTGCAACGTCGCGCTTTGCGCGCTGTCAATGTCGTTTGTTCGGCGCGGTGCTCGTGTGCGGCGCGCGCGATTGCGTTTGTCGTTGCGCCGCAGAGCTCCGAGGGACGTCGCTGTACACAATTCGTTAAGCGGAAGACTGTTTTTTTCGTTGTGCTGTAGTAAACGAAATGCAGTGCGTGTCGATTCGCGACCGTACTGATGCGACACCCGCCATGATCTATATGGCTAGGAGGGCAGCAATGGCGAAACGTAAGAAGGCGAAGGCAGCGTCGAAGAAGACGGCGAAGAAGACGAAGAAGCGGAAGAAGAGGCTCTAGTCTGCCGCCACTTCCCGACCTTCCCACCTAACGTGTCGAAGGTTGCGTCATACGGGGCCGGTGTGCGTCATGGGGTGATCTAGCGTTATGCGGTTATTCCGCGGCGCCCCGGTACCGGATGATGACAGAGGGCGTCGGAGGGACATCTAGTCTCGCCGACGCCCTCCGTTTTTTTAAGAGACAGTTTGCGTAGAGACAGTTTGCGTAGGAGGCGGGACAGGTTCGCCGCTTCGACTTGCCGAACCTCGGACGCTTGTTGCGGGCGCTTCGGCCTCCAGGTCATCCCCTTCTCGTTTTCCCCACCAGCTTTCGCCACGCGCCGTTGGGCGACGCATGTCTTCTGTCGCGCCGTGCCGCTGCTGTCGCGGGCGGCCGGTCGGGGCCCCGCGGCTCTGATCGTTCAGGGGGAGACCGCCGAGCGCGCGGCGGGTAGGCTTCCGGATGAATGGCGCGACGGCAGTTGCGGTTCGCCGGCGGCAAACCTAGGTCTGCATGCGTTCCCGGCAATCCTCTTCGACACGGAGTGAGGCGATGGCGCGCAAAAAGGCGAGGCGGACAACGAAGACTGCGGCGAAGACGAAAAGCGCAAAGAAAACGGCAGGCACGCGCGCCAAGAAGGCGGTCAAGAAGGTCGCCAAACCGGCAAAGCCGATCGAGCTGTGGTACTGGCCGACGCCGAACGGCTTCAAGGTCTCGATCATGCTGGAGGAGTGCAAACTCCCCTACACCTTGATCCCGGTGAACATCTCCACGGGCGAGCAATTCAATCCCGACTTCCTCAAGATCGCGCCCAACAACCGCATGCCGGCGATCGTCGATCCGCAAGGGCCCGGCGGTCGGCCGATCTCGATCTTCGAATCCGGCGCGATCCTGCAATATCTCGGCCGCAAGGCCGGCAAGTTCTATCCGGCCGACGAGCGCGGCAAGGTCGAGGTCGATCAATGGCTGTTCTGGCAGATGGGCGGCCTCGGGCCGATGGCCGGCCAGCTCAATCACTTCAAGCGCTACGCGCGCGAAGATCTGCCTTACGCGATCAAACGCTACGAGGACGAGGTCAACCGGCTCTACGGCGTCATGAACAAGCGCCTCGCTGAGCGCGACTTCCTTGCCGGCCGCTATTCGATTGCCGACATGGCCTGCGTCGGCTGGGTCAATCTGTGGCGGCGGCAGGACCAGAACATCGACGATTTCCCGCATCTGAAACGCTGGCTGGAAACCGTGAAGGCGAGGCCGGCCGTGCAGCGTGGCATGGCACTGGGGGCCGATCTGCGCCAGGGCATCGACATGAAGGATCCGGCGGTGCAGGCGGTGCTGTTCGGTCAGCGCGCAGGCTGACGGCGCGGCACTGGGCGCAGTCGCGACGTGTGTCCCATGCACAGTACGATCAACGTGCCGCCTTCCAACGTGGCGGTGCGCGGGTCCGGCAGGATGCAGCGAGCGCGGCAGCGGTGGCCGTCGTCGGCGTTATGGATCGTGCCGGTCCACGCGTGCGGGGTCGGGTTTGAACCTTTTGGTCTTCCGCTTGCCAATGCGCGCATCGACGGACTGCTAGAGCCGCCACGCCAGCGTGCCGCAGATATTGTCCCCGCAGTCGGTAAGGCGGACGCTGACGTCGCCATTCTCCGAGGTCCAAACGCCATAGGATGAAGCAGCGCAAGCGACGCCCGAGGACAAATATACCCAAGCCGAAAGCGCAGGCGGCCACGCGCTCGATCAATTGAAAGTCCCGCTCCCGTCCAGTGCGGCCGGGACGGCTTCGTGCGACATCCCCTCCTGTTTCGACAAACAGCTTTGCGCAAAATCAACCATGATCCCCCGGATGCATTTACCGCCGGGTGGTTATTGCCACATGAATCCAATCGGTTAGCGATCCGTCACCGACACGGCGAAAATGCCGATTTTACAGCACTTTTGCGGCGTTGCGTGCATGCCATCAACCTTTGTCGGCGCACACCGTTCACTTTCGATTCATCGCAACGTTTAAACTGCCATTCAAATTTTCACTCGATCATCGCGATCCATGGAGCGGAACAATTCGGCTCCGCAAGCAGAGGCGCGGCGAGGCCACGGGACGGCCGGGACGCGCAAAACAATTGGGAGGCCAACAATGGCTTACATCGACAGTGCGGCGGTTCTCACCGCGATCGAACCGGACGACGCGAACGGCTGTTTCGAATGCGGCATGATCTATTCGGCGGGCGCGGGCGTCGCCGTCGATCTGGTGGAGGCGCACAAGTGGTTCAACATCGCTGCCATGCGCGGTCACGCCGACGGTGCGCACCTGCGCCGCGAGATCGCCGAGCAGATGAGCGACAGTGAGATCGGTCGTGCTCAGCGCGCCGCCCGCGATTGGCTCAAGGCGCATCCGCAGCCGGTGGCGCAGGTGATGCCGATGCGCGCTGCCGCCTGATCGCCGGCAGCGGCTGCGCGATCAACGGTCGCGGCGGCGGCGACGATCATAGTTGCGGGAGGACGAGCCGTCGCCGGTGTAGGCCGGGTTGCGTTCGCAGAACCCACCAACGCCGCTGACCGTGGCCATGCACTGCCGGAAGGTGGTGAAGCCGCAATTGGTCGCGTCCATCTCGGTATAGACCGCGCACCACTTGTACTCTTGGGCGTGGGCAGCAGTCGTCATGACGGGTGGGAGCACGATCGTCGCCAGCACGATGGTTCCCAGGCTTGTCCATCGCATCGTAAATCTCCGGTTTGCCGCGGGTTTGGGCAGCATAACACCGCGCGCGTCCTTTTCGTTCGGGGGGGCCGACAAAAGGGCGTTACCCGGCCGTTCGCGATTTGCGAGGTTTGACCGCGCCAGGGGGATTCCTATAGGCATTGCCGATCGCGGAGACGTGGCCGAGTGGCTGAAGGCGGCGGTTTGCTAAACCGTTATACGCTCCAAAGGCGTATCGAGGGTTCGAATCCCTCCGTCTCCGCCAGCCCTTTATGTCCCGGTGGTAGCCCAGAATGGCTGCCGGCGACGATCCAGGGTCCCAATCCAACATTCCATAGAGAATCGGTTCGGAAAATTTTCCCAGGATTCGCCTTTTTGCGGGGTAGAGGCCGCCTTTCCGGGGGAGTCGATTGCCCGCGAATTGTGCGGCGGGGCCTGGGAGAGGGCGCAGGATTGCGCGAAATTTTGTTGCGATACTACTCTTTGGGCTCGCTTCGGTGTGGAGGACGCGCCGCGCCGGGTAGGGGCGGATGACCCTGATCTGTTCGCTTATCTTATTGAGAATAAATAAAAATAGAGCTGTGCTGGGCCGCCGCAAGAGGGGGCGTTTCGGAGGCGTTTAGGGGCCTGTCGGACTGCGTGTTTTTTACGCAACAGTCGCTCGAAAACCGATCTAAGAGCCTGTGGGAATGGCCCTTCTTCATTGCGTGAAAGGGACCGTCAGATAATCTCACCGGTGCGACGGAGGGGGCATCCCCGTGTCGCGCTTTCCGGTTTTCCGGATCGCACCAGGTCATTGAGCCCAGAGTTTGGAAATTCCAGGTCGGGTTTGTTGCGTGGTGTGAGATGGGCCGCCGGATGGCGGGGAGCCAGGGGAAGTTCCATCGGTGCTGTCGCACGCGGCGGATACGGAACCCTCTCACGATAAACACTGTTTGGAGGTTCAAAATGAAGATGGTGAAAAGCCTTCTCCTCGGCTCCGCAGCGGGTCTCGTTGCGATTGCTGGGGCGCAGGCCGCCGATCTTCCCGTAAAGGCCCAACCGGTCCAGTACGTGAAGATTTGTAGCCTGTATGGGGTGGGCTTCTATTACATCCCAGGCACGGATACGTGCATCAAGCTCGGGGGATGGGTCCGCGCGGAAACGAACTGGAATGCGCACGGCTCGTTCAACCCGATCGTGAACGGCGGCGACGCCGCGCACACGCGCTCGGCCAACGAGGTCAACTGGCGTACCCGCGGTATCCTCACCTTGGATACCCGCAGCCAGACCGAATACGGCACTTTGCGTTCCTACATTGCCGGCGGCTTCCAGGCGGATAACGGCAACAATCCGGGCGGTGGCCTCTATGCCCCGCGCGCGTTCATCCAGTGGGCCGGCTTCACGGCCGGTCTGGCCTCGTCGTTCTACGACTTCTACGTCACGCCGCGTTATTCGAACACCACCAACGTGTGGGGTGCCGATACCGGCGGCGGCGGCGACTTCGTGTGGGCCTATACCGCGCAACTCGGCAACGGCTTCTCGGCCACGGTCTCGGCCGAAGACCCGGCTCAGCGCCGCACGGTGGTCTACCGCGTGGGCAACGCTCTGAACACGCCGACCGGCTCGAACGGCGTCATGCCGAACAACTACGCCGGCTCCAACGGCTGGCCGGATATGGTGGCCAACCTGCGGGTCGACCAGGCCTGGGGTAGCGCGCAGATCATGGGCGCCATCCATCAGGTGGCGGCGAACTATTACGGCGCCACCGAAGGCACCGGTCACCCGAACGACGAAGTCGGCTTCGCCGTCGGTGGCGGCCTCAAGCTGAACTCGCCGTGGGTGAAGGGTGACGACTTCACGATCGAAGCCGATTACTCGGAAGGCGCGCTCAAGTACATCGGCAGCGGCCTTGGCGGCTTTGGTGTCTACAACGGCAGCAGCGTCGGCCTCGGTTGGGTGTCGGATGCGGTCTACGCGCCGGCCGGTCAAGGCGGCTCCGCCGTCAATACCAGCCTCGAACTGACCCGCGGCTGGAGCGTGGTCGCCGGTGCGCAGCATCACTGGAACGCGCAGTGGAAGTCGTCGTTGTATGGCGCTTACGGCCATATCGACTACAACAGCACGGCGACGGCCTGGCTGAACACCTTCCTGTGCGGCACCGCGGCTTGCGGCGGCGACAGCCCGGACTTCTCGTTCTGGCAGGTCGGTACCCGTACGGTGTGGACGCCGGTCCAGAACCTCGATCTGAGCGTCGACGTGATGTACGAGCATCTCAACACCTCGTACGGCAACCAGACGACCAACGCGGCCATCTGGAACCCGGGCAACTTCAAGCCGACGGCGGCCTACACGGTCGACGACCAGGATTGGTGGCAGGTCATCTTCCGCGCTCAGCGGAACTTCTGGCCCTGATCTGCCTTCGCCGAAGCGAAGTCGCTTCGGCTTAGAGCAGGCAGGTCGGCCGACGATCTGATAAAATTGCCCCCGGCGGGAAACCGCCGGGGGTTTTTATTTGCCACGGTGAAGCCTGGGGAAAGGCGCGGCGGCGGTCTCAGGGTTTGATCCGCGCGGATTGAAGCATTCCCCGCTCATGCCCGTCCCCGCCGTCGTGGTGACAGGTTCCAGCGGGAATCCAGGGGCAAAATCGGAAGGCTTCAGATTTGCGGCCCCTGGGCCCCGCTTTCGCTGAGACGGACGGTCGGAAAGCGCCTCGGCCCGACTTGATCAGGTTCTAGAATTTTGAACCGGCTCTGGACGGCGCCGCCTGCGTCTCGCGTTGGTGCTGCAAATCGCAGCGCGCGACGAAGCCGGCGATTCGCGTAATGACGTCGGCCTCGGCCAGCAGCGGCGTGTGGCCTTGGTCCGGCACCTCGATGGTCTCCATCTCGGCGCGGCGCGCGCGCATGGCTTCGACCGTCTCCGCCGACAGGATGTCGGAATTAACCCCGCGCACCACCAGCAGCGGAATATGAGCCAGCGAGTCGAATTCGTTCCACAGCGGCGGCAATGGCCGTTCGAGATCGATGCCATCGAGCGTCCTGGTCAGGCGAACGTCATAGGTCGGCACCAGCCGGCCGTCTTGATCCTTGAAGGCGCGCAAGGCGGCGGCCATCCAATTCTCGGCGGTGAGCTTGGGGAACTGGCTGCTGAACAAGCGGCGCAAGATGTCGGCGCCTTCGTCGAAGCTGCGCGGCTCCGGCAGCTTGCCGACATAGCTCTTGATGCGCATGAGGCCCTTCAGCTCGATGACCGGCCCGATGTCGTTGAGCACCACGCCGGCAATGGCAGTCGGCCGTACGGCGCCCAGCACCATGGCGAGGATGCCGCCGCGCGAGGTGCCGACGAAGATCGCAGGCAAGGCATCGAGCGCCGTGGCCACCGTCAGCACGTCGGCAAGCTCGGTCTGGAAGCTGTAATTGGCCGGATCGCGGTCATAGTCCGATTTCCCGCGGCCGCGGTAGTCGAGGGCGATGACGCGGCGGGGGCGCTCGGCCTCGCCGGACAAGGTGGTCGCCAGCGCCTCAAAATCCGCTTCCGTGCGGGCGAGGCCGGGCAGGCAGATCACCGGCAACGCCGGCAAGCTGCGCGCGCCATAGCAGCGGGCATGCAGGCGCAGGCCGTCGGGGGCAGAGATGAAGGTCGAGAACGCGCTGTCCTGCATGGGCCGTGAACCGGGCAATTGATTTCTACGCGGCATATTACTGCCCGGTGTGCGCTGCGAAAGCAGGCACGGACGATCAAAGGACGATCAGAAGCGGTACGAGATCAACGGTGCCCGCCGCGCGTCAGATCGGCTTCGATCAGGAGCTTGTTGTGGCCGCCGAAGCGCGCGCGATAGACCTCGAGGTTCTCCAGGATGCGCTGCACATAATTGCGCGTTTCGGAGTAGGGCAGGCGCTCGACCCAGTCGACCACATCGATCTTGCGGCTGCGCGGATCGCCGTATTTGCCCATCCACTGCAGGGTGCGGCCGAGGCCGGCATTGTAGGCGGAGGCGGTGAGCAGGTAGTTGCCGTTGAAATACTGCAGCAGGCGCGACAGCTCGGCGGTGCCCATTTGCATGTTGTAGACCGGGTCGCTGAGCAAGCGCTTGCGGTTGTAGCGGACCTTGTAGCGCTTGGCGGTGTCCTTGCCGGCCTCCGGTGTCACCTGCATCAGGCCCATGGCATGGGCGCTGGAAACGACGTTCTGGTAGAAGCGGCTCTCCTGGCGCGCGATCGCATAGGCCATGGCGTGGCCGATCGGCGGCGCGATCGGTTTATAGGCGGGCAGGCCGGCCACCGGATAAGCGTAATAGTCGAGCGGCAGCCCATGCCGCACCCCGATCTCGCCCAACAGCACCATGGCGCGGGGGTCGTCGTGCTTGCCCGCGACCTCCGCCAGTGCCGCCATGCCGGCGACGTCGCGGGCGCTATCGCCAATCTCGGCGAACATCGAGGCCAGCAAGTTGCGCTCATCGAGCGCATAGAGCAGCCGCGCCGCCCGCACGATCTCGAGGTTGCCGAAAACCTTGCGTTCCTGCTGGCTGAATTTCGGCGGCCCAAGCAGGCCCAGATCGTTCATCCCGAGCCGGGCGCGGGCGAGCTGGCCGTAATAGGTGATGGTGTATTTTGCCGCCGCTTCATAGAAGGCGCGCGCCTTGGCCTGCTCACCCATGGCCTCGGCGGCGCGTCCCTGCCAGTAGCGGCCGCGCGACAGTGAATGCGGACTGCGCGTGCCTTGCGGGATATAGGCAAACAGCGCGGCTGCGGTCTTGGCATCGTGCAGGAAGCGCAGGGCGATCCAGCCGGCGGTGAAATATTTGTCGACGCGATAGACATTGCGCGTCGGCGTGACCGCCTCGACAGCGATCCGGTAGGCCGTCTTTGGATCGTGCTTGTCGAGCAGATCGCGCACCAAAATGCGCCGTTCGCGCCACCAGGCGGTGGGTTCGATCAGCGGGCTCGGTTCGTGCGGCGCGCTGAGGATCACGCGTGCCGCTTCCGCGTATTTGTCCTGGTGGCGCAGCCAGCGCGCACGCGCGAAGAGATAGCCAGGGTCGTTGCGGGCGCTGGCGGGCACCGCGGCGAGGCGCGACGCGGCATTGCGCGCGCGCCCGAGCACCGCCGCCCAGGCGTGCGCAATCGCAAGATCGCTGCCACCGAGCCGGTGGGCGGCACGCATGCCGGCCGCGATGTCGTGGTGATAGAAACGCTGCTCCATGCGCGCCTTGTGGTCGGCGTGGGTGAGCAACTTGCCGAAGATCTCGATCACCTTGTTCTCGACGGCGTCGCTGCAATCCTCGTAGCGCCAAGCTTGGCGCACCAGCTTCGCGGCGCCGGCGCGGTCGCCCTTGGCGAGCAGCGCATGGGCAAGGATGAAGGAGCCCTTGGCCGTGGTCGGTTTGCGGTGCGCGAAGAAGCCGAGCACCGCGGCGTCCTCGATGCCCTCGTCCCATAGGGCGTTCTCGGCGCGCCGCTCGAACAAGTCGGTGTAGGGCCAATCGGGATTGGCTTTGATGAAGTTGATGTAGCGCTGGAAGCCAGGGTTGGTGCCGTCGTAGCGCAGGATTACCCATTCGGCCAGCTTGCGGGCGACGGGGTCCTTGATGGTCTTTCTCGCTGCTTCGGCGTCGCTGCCATTACCCTTGCGGGCGGCCGCGATCGCCCGCTTGAGCGCCTCGATGTCCGCGGTTGAGGTCTGCGTGGTCGGCGCGACGGCGAATGGTCCGCTGGCTGGCCGTGCCATCGGTTGAACGGCTATATGGCTCGCGAATGGGGTGCCGGTCGGGTTGGCGGAAGCAGGTGCATAGGCTTCCAGCTTGGCAAGGGCCTCGGGGTGTTTGTCGGGGCGTTCGGGCGGCAGCGGGACGTCGCGCCTCACGACCGGCGCGGGCGTTTCGGGGAGCGCGGCAACGGCCAGCCCGGGTGCGCTGCGCGGACGCGGCAGCGGCATTGGCGAGACGGTGATTGTGGGCTGCGTGCGCGAAGCCGTGTGCGACCGCGGCAATGGCGTTGCCGATGGCAAGGCAGCGACGGTCCGCCGGGGCGCGGCGCGTGGACGAGGCAGCGGCATCATCGTCGGCACCCCGCGCACGGCAGGCCGTGGCCGCGGCAAGGGGATGATTTCCCGCGCTGCGGTGGCCGCGCCCGTCGCCAGCAGGCCCAAGGTGCTCAAACCGAGAATGGCCGCGCCCAGGATGGCAGCGGCCCTCAGCGCGTCGCACAATTTCGGCGTATTCCGCCCGGTGACGCCCATTCAAAGCCTTCGTTCACGGTTCGGCTCGCCCCCGAATCAACGATCGGCGGTCCGCCCCCCATTAGGCCAAATCTATTGCGAAAGAGCACTCTCACTAAGGCTCCTGCGACGATTACACGCCGAGCGGGGCAAAAGCAGGGCAGGGTATTCTAGCACCGTTACGGGCTTTAAGCCTTTCATCGCTGCCCGTGAACCGATATGGATGAGCAAAGCCGTTCGCTTTCTGGAGAAACCGCGCCATGACCGCCAAGACGAGCTTCCGGGGCTCATTCACCGCGCTGGTCACGCCGTTCAAAAACGGCTCGCTCGACGAAAAGGCGTTCCGTGGCCTTGTCGAATGGCAGATCGGCGAAGGCACGAATGGACTGGTGCCGGTCGGCACCACCGGCGAAAGCCCAACCCTCAATCACGAAGAGCACAAGCTGGTGGTCGAATGGTGCATCGATCAGGCCAAGGGCCGCGTGCCGGTGATCGCCGGCGCCGGTTCCAACTCGACCAAGGAAGCGACCGAGCTCTCGCAGCACGCGGAGCAGGCGGGTGCCGACGCGGTGCTGGTCGTGACGCCCTATTACAACAAGCCGACCCAGGAAGGGCTCTATCAGCACTTCAAGGCCATCAACGACGCCATCGGCATTCCAATCATCATCTACAACATCCCGGGTCGCTCGGTGATCGACATGTCGGTCGACACCATGAAGCGGCTGTGGGAGTGCAAGAACATCGCTGGCGTCAAGGACGCCACCGCCAATGTGGTGCGCGTCTCCGATCAACGAGCCGCCATGGGGCCGGACTTCAACCAGATGTCCGGCGAGGACGGTACCGCCCTCGGCTTCATGGCCCACGGCGGCCACGGCTGCATCTCGGTGACCTCGAACGTCGCGCCACGGCTGTGCGCCGAGTTCCAGGGTGCCTGCCTCAAGGGCGATTACGCCACCGCGCTCACGATTCAGGACAAGCTGATGCCGCTGCATCACGCGCTATTCGTCGAGACCAATCCGTCGCCGGCGAAGTACGCGCTGTCGGTGCTCGGCAAATGCGCGGACACCGTGCGGCTGCCGATGGTGCCGGTCGGCGACAAGACCAAGGCCGCCGTGCGCAACGCCATGGTGCATGCCGGCCTGCTCAACTAGCGCTTCCACCCAATCGCCACCAACCGTTCTCGAGGCCGGCGTCGATTGGCGGCGGGCGCGGAGGCGGTTGACCTTTTCGCCGCGACGCGGACCATAGCCACTTCGTTTCATTCATCAGGCTGGGAGACCCGGAGATGTTGAAGGAATTTCGCGAATTCGCCATGCGCGGCAACGTGGTTGATCTTGCCGTCGGCATCATCATCGGCGCGGCTTTCGGCGCCATCGTGCAGTCGATGGTGGCTGACATCATCATGCCGATCGTGGGCGCGGTCACCGGTGGGCTCGACTTCTCGAACTATTTCACGCCGCTCTCGGGCAAAGTCACCGCCGTGGCACTGGCTGACGCAAAAAAGCAAGGTGCCATATTGGCTTGGGGGCATTTCTTGACACTGACGCTGAACTTCATCATCGTCGCCTGGGTGATGTTCATGGTCGTCAAGGGCATGAACCGGTTGCGTCGGAAGGAAGTGACCGAGCCCGAGACGGCGCCGCCGCCCAGCCCACAAGAAGTGCTGCTGATGGAAATCCGCGACGCCATCAAGGCGGGCAAAGCCTGATCGATGGCCGCCAAGCCCGAACGCCGCATCAAGGTGGTCGCCGACAACCGCCGCGCGCGCTTCAATTACGAGATCGGCGACACCTTCGAGGCCGGCATCGCGCTCACCGGCAGCGAGGTGAAATCGCTGCGCTCGGGCAAGGCGACCATCGCGGAGTCTTATGCGGATGCGAAGGGTGGCGAGATCTGGTTGGTCAACGCCAATATCCCCGAATACAAGCAGGCCGGTCCCTTCAACAATCACGCGCCTAAGCGGCCGCGCAAGCTGCTGCTGCATGAGCGCGAGATCGTCCGGCTGGCCATTGGGGTCGACCGCGAGGGCATGACTATCGTGCCGCTCAAGCTCTATTTCAACGAGCGCGGGCGGGCCAAGGTGGAGATCGGGCTCGCCAAGGGCAAGAAGCTGCATGACAAACGCGAGACCTTGAAGAAGCGCTCATGGGAACGGGAAAAGGGACGGCTGCTGAGGGCGCGTGGGTGATGTCGCATGAGGTCGCTGCCTTGCGTTCTCTCCCGGTAAGGCGCGACGCGAGAGAGGAAACCGACGATGCGGCGTATCGGGATGCTGATCTTTCCGCGGCTCACCCAGCTCGACATGACCGGGCCCTACGAGGTGCTGGCGCGGCTGCCCGATACGGCCGTTGAGTTGGTCGCCGCGACGCGCGCGCCGGTGACCACCGACCGCGGCATGCAGATCGTGCCGACCACGACCTATGCCGAATGCCCCCCTCTCAGCGTGATTATGGTGCCGGGCGGGCCCGGCCAGCAGGATCTGATGGAGGACGAGGAGGCGCTCGGCTTCCTGCGCCGGCAGGCAGCGCAGGCGCAGTTTATTACGTCGGTATGCACCGGCTCGCTGGTGTTGGGGGCGGCCGGCCTGCTCAAGGGCAAGCGTGCCACCTGCCATTGGGCTGCGCTCGAACATCTCACGCCGCTCGGCGCTACGCCCGTGGCCGAGCGGGTGGTGGTCGACGGCAACATCGTCACGGGGGCGGGTGTCGCCTCCGGCATCGATTTTGCCTTGCAGCTTGCCGCCATTCTCGACGGCGAGGAGACCGCACGCGAGATCCAGTTGCAGATCGAGTACGATCCGCATCCGCCCTTCAATTCGGGTTCGCCGCGCACCGCTCCGCCGCAGACGGTCGCCGCGCTCAAGGCGCGCCTGGTCAAGCTCAACGAAGCGCGGCGCGAGGTGGCGCTGCGGGTCGGACGCAGGCTCGGGGTCGTGCCGGCCAACGAAGCCTGAAGAGACGAAGAGGGGAGCGTCATGCCGCTGCCGATCAGCCTCGACCATTGCGTCATTCACGTTTCCGACTGGGAACGCTCCAACGCCTTCTACCGCGACATCATGGGCGCCGAGTTGGTGCCGCGGCCGGTGGGCTGGGCCTATCGCTTCGGCGACCGGCAGCTCAACGTGCATGGGCCGGGCGTGCAGCCGGCGGAAGTGGCGCGGTTGCCGGTGCAGCCGGGTAACAGCGATCTATGCTTTGAGTGGCGCGGACCGATTGCGGACGCTATCGCGCATCTCGAGAAGCACGGCGTCGCGACTGAGCGCGGGCCGCTGCAGCGCTTCGGCGCCAAGGGGCCGGGCACGTCAGTTTATTTCCGCGATCCCGACGGATCGCTGATGGAGTTCATGAGCTACAGCATCTGACACTGGGGATGTGATCATGCGTGACGTGCCCGGCACCCATAATCCGCTAACGTTGCCGACCGACATTCCGGCGCCGCGGGACGACGGCGCGGCCAATCACCTCATCGGCATGCGGCTGCCCGACCTGGAACTACCGGCGACCTCTGGGGCGCCGGTCAACTTGGCGAAGCTCAAGGGCCGCACCGTCGTCTACATCTATCCGCGCACCGGTGTGCCGGGTGTCGCGCTGCCCGAGGGCTGGGATCTGATCCCCGGCGCGCGCGGCTGCACGCCGCAGTCCTGCGGCTTCCGCGACCACTTCGCCGAGCTGAAAGCGCAAGGCGTTGCGCAGGTGTTCGGCCTGTCGACGCAGGACACAAGCTACCAGCAGGAAGCGGCAATGCGCTTGCATCTGCCGTTTCCGGTCCTCTCCGACGACAAGCTCGCCTTCACCAAGGCGCTCAATCTGCCGACTTTCACGGTCACCGGCATGATGCTGTTGAAGCGCATGGTGCTGGTGATCGACGACGCGGTGATCGCCCATGTGTTCTATCCGGTGTTTCCGCCGGACAAGAGCGCGGAAGAAGTCGTGGCTTGGTTGCGGGCGTCGAAGTAGTTGTTCGCTCATTCCCGCGGAAGCGGGAATCCAGTTCTTTGCTGCTGGGTCCCCGCTTTCGCGGGGACGAGCGGGTGGGGGGCGTCAATCGTCCAGATAAGCCCGCACGTCCGCGAACACCTTGCGGAACATTTCCGGCGTGAGCACGCGCGTGTTGGTGTTGTAGCGTGAGCAGTGATAGCTCGAATAAAGCGCGTAGCCGCCGACCTCGTGGCGGCCGCCGTGCTTGAACGGCACCGCCGATTTTCTCTGGCCGAGCGTGACCACAACGCTTTCATGGGCGATGCGGCCGAGCACGAGGATGGCGCGCAGCTTCTTCATCTCGGCAATGGTGGGTTTGAGGAAATCGCGGCAGGTGGCGATCTCCGTCGTGGTCGGCTTGTTCTCCGGCGGCACGCAACGCACCGCGTTGGTGATGCGGCAATCGACGAGCGCCAGGCCGTCATCGGGGTGGGCAGCGTATTCGCCGCGCGCGAAGCGGTAATGCAGGAGGGTCTCGTAGAGCAGCACGCCGGCGTAGTCGCCGGTGAAGGGCCGGCCGGTGCGGTTGGCGCCCTGCAAGCCCGGTGCGAGCCCGACGATCAGCAGCCGCGCATCGACGGGGCCGAAGGAGGGGACCGGCGCGTTGAACCAGGTCGGCTCCTTCCTACGCCAGTCCTCGCGGAACGCGACCAGCCGCGGGCAGCGCGGACAGTCACGTCCGGGCTTGCCCTGGCCGCGCTCGGCCGCCGCCATTACGGCTATTCGTAACCCTCATCGTCTTCGTCATCGATGGGGGCGCCGGCACCGGCCCGTTGCGGCGTCGCAGGGCGCTGCAGGAACTGCGGCGTGTGGCCCCGCCCCTCACGATCCTCCCGCGGGGGCCGCGCGGCGCGCTCGGACGGATCGCGGCCGATCTTGGATTGCAGCTCGACGATGTCGGTAAAGATGTCGGCCTGCCGGCGCAATTCGTCGGCCACCATCGGCGGCTGGGTCGACACGGTCGATACCACGGTCACCCGCACGCCTTTGCGCTGCACCGCTTCCACCAGCGAGCGGAAGTCGCCGTCGCCGGAGAACAGCACCATGTGGTCGATCGAGCCGGCGATCTCCATGGCATCGACCGCGAGTTCGATGTCCATGTTGCCTTTCACCTTGCGGCGGCCGGTCTGGTCGACGAATTCCTTGGTCGCCTTGGTGACCACCGAATAGCCGTTGTAGTCGAGCCAGTCGATGAGCGGACGAATCGAGGAATACTCCTGATCCTCGATGACCGCGGTGTAATAGAAGGCGCGCAAGAGATAGCCGCGCGACTGGAATTCGCGCAGCAGGCGCTTGTAGTCGATGTCGAAACCGAGCGACTTGGCGGTGGCGTAAAGATTGGCTCCATCAATGAACAACGCGATTTTTTCGCCGGGAACGGTCATGTTGGCTCTCTCATGTCTCTCGCAATGATATCCTGCATTCCCGGTCCGGGCGGCGCACGGCGCGCGAGAGGCGCGGCGCGTCGGGCACGGGATCGGCGTTAAAGAACAGTTGAGGCACCTTGTTCAATTTCTAAGTTGGCACCCGCGCAAATCGCAGCCAGTTGCCGAAAATACCCAGTCGGGGGTTTGCCGCCGATAATGTCCGGTCGGGCCAGCCTGTTTGCGATGCCGTTTTCGGTAACAGACGGTTGCGGCTAAACCAAGACAAAAGTGCTTGAAATGTCGCACGGTAGGGGATACCTACCGGTCGTCTCCAAGACAAAGTTCCACCCGAGGGAGTGCCGAGCCAATGGCCCGTGTCACCGTAGAAGACTGTATCGACAAGGTCGAAAACCGCTTTGATCTCGTGCTGCTGGCCGGTCATCGGGCGCGAATGATCTCGTCCGGGTCGCAGATTACCGTCGACCGCGACAACGACAAAAACCCTGTCGTGGCGCTGCGCGAGATTGCCGACACCACCGTGTCGCCCGGCGACCTCAAGGAAGACCTGATCCATAGCCTGCAGAAATATGTGGAAGTCGACGAGCCGGAGCCCGAGGTGCCGCTGATCGGCGCCAGTGGGGTGGACGCCGACAACTCCGAGGTCACCAGTGAGCGGATGACCGAGGAAGAGCTGCTCAAGGGGCTGGAAGGCCTCACCCCGCCTGAGGAAGTGCCGGAGGACGAGGGCGAGTAGTCGACCTTTCGGACCAGGAATTCTTTGAAATCGGCCCGGCACCCCGCCGGGCCGTTTGTTTTTTTGTCAACCAGCCCTTTAAGAGCTGCCGCGTAAGCTCTTGCGGCCTAAGCCGCACGTCGTGATATCTATGGATTGGCCGCCGGCCCCGTTTCACCCGTCCGGGCGGCCACAAGAGTTCAATGCGCGCAAGAACGGACCATCTGCCGCGGATGCAGAAGCAGTCGCCGACCCGGGCGCCGCTCGAACGCCCGAGCCCGACCGACGGCCTTGCGGTTTCCCACGCTGTTGAGAAATCCGCGCCGCCGCGGCCGCAGATGATGCGGCAATACGATCTGGTCGAGCGCGTGCGGCGGTATAATCCGGATACTAACGAGGCTCTGCTCAACCGGGCCTACGTCTACGCCATGAAGGCCCATGGCGAGCAGCGGCGGGCCTCCGGCGACCCTTATTTCTCCCACCCGCTCGAGGTGGCGGCGATCCTCACCGACCTCAAGCTCGACGACGCCACCATCGCGGCGGCGCTGCTGCATGACACCATCGAGGATACTGAGGCCACCCGTGCCGAAATCGACAGCTTGTTCGGTCCCGACATCGGCGCGCTGGTCGAGGGCCTGACCAAGCTGAAGAGGCTGGACCTCGTCACCAAGGAGGCCAAGCAGGCTGAGAACCTGCGCAAGCTGCTGCTGGCCATCGCCGACGACGTGCGCGTGCTGCTCGTCAAGCTCGCCGACCGGCTGCACAACATGCGCACCCTGCATTTCATGCCGGCCGAAGCGCGCCGCCGCAACGCGGAGGAGACGCTGGAAATCTATGCGCCGCTTGCCGGGCGCATGGGCATGCATGAGATGCGTGAGGAGCTCGAGGACCTGTCCTTCCGCGAGATCAATCCGGAAGCCTACGAAGTCGTGAGCGCGCGCCTCAACGCCGTTGCCGATCGCAACCAGGCGCTGATCGAGGAGATCGAGCAGCAGCTCACCAGGAAGCTCGCCGACCGTGGCATTGCCGCCCAGGTGCAGGGGCGCCGCAAGAAGGCTTATTCGGTCTGGCGCAAGATGGAGCGCAAGTCGGTCGGCTTCGAGCAGCTTTCCGACATTTTCGGGTTCCGGGTGATCGTGAAGTCGCTGGCCGACTGCTACCAGGCGCTCGGCATCGTGCACACCACCTGGCCGATGGTGCCGGGACGCTTCAAGGACTACGTCTCCACGCCCAAGGCCAACGACTACCGCTCGCTCCACACCACCCTGATCGGCCCCGGCCAGCAGCGCGTGGAACTGCAAATCCGCACCACCGAGATGCACGAGATCGCCGAATACGGCATCGCCGCGCACGCACTCTACAAGGACGGTGCCGGCTCACCGACCGAACTGCTGTCGCGCGAATCGAGCGCCTATGCCTGGCTGCGCCGCACCATCGAATTGCTGGCCGAAGGCTCCAACCCGGAAGAGTTCCTCGAGCACACCAAGCTGGAGCTGTTCCACGACCAGGTGTTCTGCTTCACCCCCAAGGGCAAGCTGATCGCGCTGCCGCGCAAAGCGACGGCCATCGACTTCGCCTATGCGGTGCACACCGACGTCGGCAACAGCGCGGTCGGCTGCAAGATCAACGGCAAGATCGCGCCGCTGCTGTCGGAGATCGTCAACGGCGACGAGGTCGAAATCCTCACCTCGAAGGTACAGACGGCGCCGCCGGCGGCCTGGGAATCGATCGTGGTCACCGGCAAGGCGCGGCTTGCCATCAGGCGCGCGACCCGCTTTGCGGTGCGCGCGCAATATACCGGGCTCGGCCGGCGCATGGTCGAGCGCCTGTTCCAGCGCGCCAAGATCGCTTATTCCGACGAGAGTCTGACCGGCGCGCTGCCGCGGCTGGCACGGGCGTCGGTTGACGACGTGATGGCGGCGGTCGGCCGCAACGAGCTGAAAGCATCCGACGTCGCCCGCGCCATGTATCCTGACTACAAGGAAGAGCGCGCCGCCGCCATGGCGGTCAAGCGCAAGCCGGAAAGCGGCTGGTTCGGCCTGAAGCGGCTGACCTCGGTCAAGTTCCGGGTGCCGAACGCGAGCATGCAAGGGCCGGCGATCCCGGTGCGCGGCATGAACGGCGACCTGCCGGTGCGCTTTGCGCCCGAAGGCGGGGCGGTGCCAGGCGACCGCATCGTCGGCATCATGACGCCGGGCGAGGGCATTACCATCTATCCGATCCAATCCAAGGCGCTGAGCGAGTTCGAGGACGTGCCCGAACGCTGGCTCGACCTGCGCTGGGATTCGGATGAAGCCACGCCGCAGCGCTTTCCGGCGCAGATCACCGTGCAGTCGGTGAACGAGCCCGGTTCGCTCGCCCAGGTCGCCCAGGTGATCGCCGAGCACGACGGCAATATCGACAATATCCGCATGACGCGGCGGGCGCCCGATTTCACCGATCTGCTGATCGATCTCGAAGTCTACGACCTCAAGCACCTCACAGCCATTCTGGCGCAGCTGCGCGCCAAGCCGATCGTGGCCAAGGCCGAACGGGTGAATGGCTAGTGCGATTGCCTGTTCCGAACCGATGCAATTCCAGCGGAAACGATTTTAGATGACCGCGCCTCCCTTACGCCTCGGCGTCAATGTCGATCACGTCGCCACCATCCGAAATTCCCGCGGCGGCGGCCATCCCGATCCGGTGCGCGCGGCCAAGCTGGCGATCGCGGCCGGCGCCGACGGCATCACCGCACATTTGCGCGAAGACCGCCGCCACATCATGGACGACGACATGGCGCGGCTGAAGGCGGAGATCGACAAGCCGCTCAATTTCGAGATGGCGGCGACCGACGAGATGCTGGAGATCGCGCTGAAGACCGCGCCGCACGCGGTCTGCCTGGTGCCGGAAAAGCGCAGCGAGCGCACGACCGAAGGCGGGCTCGATGCCGCCGGTCAGCACAATCAACTCGCGCCCGTGGTGCGCGCGCTCAAGCATGCCGGCATCCAGGTCTCGCTGTTCATCGCGCCGGCGCCGGCACAGATCGAGGCGGCGGTGGCGCTCGGCGCGCCGGTGATCGAGATCCACACCGGCGCCTGGTGCGACGCGCTGCTCGGCGGACGGGGAACGGAAGCGAAGGCCGAATGGGAGTTGATCCGTGCCGGCGCCGCACTGGCCAAGAGCTACGGCTTGGAAGTGCATGCCGGCCACGGCCTCGACTACGCTACCGCCGAAACCATCTCGGCGCTGCCGGAGGTGGTCGAGCTCAATATCGGCCATTTTCTCATCGGCGAGGCGGTGTTCGAGGGGCTGGCGGAGACGGTAAAGTTCATGCGCGCGGCCATGGAACGCGGACGCAAGAAGGCACACGCCTGATCCCCGGCAAGGGCAACCGGATTTCGGATGGGATCACGCACCGGGAAGAGAATTGATGATCATTGGCCTCGGCTCCGACATCTGCGACGTGCGCCGCATCAAGGCGGTGCTGGAGCGGCACGGCGATCGCTTCCTCGAGCGCATCTTCACGCCCACCGAGCGCGCCAAGGCGGAGCGGCGCGCCAACCGGGCCGAGACCTATGCCAAGCGATTCGCCGCCAAGGAGGCCTGCGCCAAGGCGCTCGGCACCGGCTTCCGCCGCGGCGTGTTCTGGCGCGACATGGGGGTGGTCAACCTGCCGTCGGGCGCGCCCACCATGAAGCTCTCCGGCGGCGCGCTCGAGCGGCTGCAGGCGATCACGCCGGCGGGCTGTGAGGCCGCGATTAGCGTCTCGCTCACCGATGAGGGGCCGACGGCGCAGGCGATCGTCATCATCACGGCGATCCCGCAGACGCCCACGGCAACATCGGGGCCATCGTTAGAACAATAGTGTCTCGAACGGCTTATCGGCCGGCGCGACCGATGTGCGTTGCGTGCTGGGGTGCCAGCCGCTACAAGATCGCGGGGCATGTAACCCGCGGGACGAAAGGCCAATGAGCGTGGCATCCGGAACAAAGCGGAAAGAAGGCGGCATTGGCGAGACCATCCGCGTTATCATTCATGCCCTGATCATCGCGCTGGTGATCCGCACCTTCCTGTTTCAGCCGTTCAATATTCCGTCCGGCTCGATGAAGAATACGCTGCTGGTCGGCGACTACCTGTTCGTGTCGAAATACTCCTACGGCTACAGCAAATACTCCTTCCCGTTCTCGCTGCCGCTGTTCTCCGGCCGCGTTCCGAGCGACTGGTTGCCGCAGCGCGGCGACGTGGTGGTATTCCGCCTGCCGCGCGATCCATCGATCGATTACATCAAGCGTGTGATCGGGTTGCCCGGCGACAAGATCCAGGTGATCGACGGCGACGTCCACATCAACGGCGTGGCGGTCAAGCGTGAGGCAGCCAAGCCCTGGGTCGACGTCGAGGAGGGTGTGCGCGAGCAACCGGTCAAGCGCTGGAAGGAAACGCTGCCCAACGGCAAGGTCTTCTACACGCTCGATCTGGTCGACAACGGCTTTGCCGACAACACCCAGGTCTACACCGTGCCGCCCGGCCACTATTTCATGATGGGCGACAACCGGGACAATTCGACCGACAGCCGCTTCAGCCAGGTCGGCATGGTTCCGCTCGAGAACATCGTCGGCAAGGCGCAGATCATCTTCTTCTCAGTTTATCAAGGCGAACATGCCTGGGAATTCTGGCGTTGGCCGTTCTCGGTGCGCTGGGACAGGCTGTTCACGATCGTCAGATGAGCCGCAACAAGGCGAAGGACAGGGCCGCGCTGGAAGAGCGGATCGGCTATGAGTTCGCCGACAAGACGCTGGTCGAGCGCGCGCTGACGCACATCTCGGCGCTTTCGGGTGGCATTCACAAGCGCGCCGAAAGCTATCAGCGGCTGGAATTCCTCGGCGACCATGTGCTCGGCCTTGTCGTCTCCGACATGCTCTACCGCGCGTTCCCACGCGCCAACGAGGGCGAACTGTCGCGCCGGCTCGCCGACTTGGTGCGTAAGGAAACTTGCGCCGACGTCGGGCGCGACATGGACATCGGCCCGGCGCTGCGGCTCGGCAGTTCTGAATCGCAAGCCGGCGGGCGTTTGCGCACGACCATCCTGGCGGACGCCTGCGAGGCATTGATCGGCGCGGTCTTTCTCGACGGCGGTTATCCGGCGGCGGAAGATTTGGTCGAGCGCTTCTGGAAGGAGCGCATGCTCAAACCGTTGCGTCCTCTGCGCGACGCCAAGACCATGTTGCAGGAATGGGCGCAGGCGCGCGGCCTGCCGACGCCGGCCTATCGCGAACTCGCGCGCACCGGCCCGCATCACGATCCGGAATTCCGCGTCGCGGTGGCGCTGCCCGACCAGCCGCCGGCCGAGGGCTTGGGCTCGTCGAAACGCGCTGCCGAGCAGGCGGCGGCGACCGAGATGCTGGCGCGCGTCGGGATCGCCGCGGATAAGCCGGATGCCTGACAGGGCCGCGCCCGCCGGCGACACGCGCTGCGGCTTTGTCGCGCTGATCGGCGCGCCCAACGCCGGCAAGTCGACGCTGCTCAACGCGCTGGTCGGCGCCAAGGTCACCATCGTCTCGCGCAAGGTTCAAACGACGCGCGCGCTGATCCGCGGCATCGCCGTCGAGGACAAGTCGCAACTCATCTTCGTCGACACGCCCGGCATCTTTGCGCCCAAGCGGCGGCTCGACCGCGCCATGGTGACGACCGCCTGGAGCGGCGCCCACGATGCCGATGTGGTCGGCGTGCTGATCGACGCGCGCAAGGGATTGGACGAAGAGGCCGAGGCGCTCCTCGATAAGCTGAAAGAGGTGAGGGCGCCCAAGCTGCTCATCCTCAACAAGATCGATCTGGTGGCGAAGGAAGCGCTGCTGGCGTTGGCGCACGCCGCCAACGACAAGGTCGCGTTCGAGGCGACCTTCATGGTGGCGGCGCTCAAGGGCGACGGCGTCGCCGACCTGAAGCGCTGGCTGGCCGATCACGTGCCGCCAGGGCCGTGGCATTATCCCCCCGACCAGATGTCGGATGCGCCGCTGCGCCAGCTCGCCGCCGAAATCACGCGCGAGAAGCTGTTCGAGCGGCTGCACCAGGAACTGCCCTACCAGTCGACGGTGGAGACCGAAGTCTGGAAGGAATTGCGCGATGGCGCGATCCGCGTCGAGCAGGTGATCTATGTGGCGCGCGACAGCCAGCGCAAGATCGTGCTCGGCAAGGGCGGACAGACCATCAAGGCGATCGGTGCGGCGGCGCGCCGCGAGATCGCCGAGATCGCGGAAGCCAAGGTGCACCTGTTCCTGTTCGTGAAGGTGCGCGAGGGCTGGGGCGACGACCCCGAGCGCTACCGGGCGATGGGGCTGGAGTTTCCGAAGGATTAGGGGTTGTCATTCCGGGACGGAGCGTTGGCGCCGGACCCGGAATCCATAACCCCGGTGGCCGTGATTTTCTCCGATTCCGGGAGTATGGATTCCGGGTTTGCCCGTTTCACTCGCGTCCCGGAATGACAGAAACAATCTATGCAATGGACCGATGAAGGCATCGTGCTCGGCGTCAAGCGGCACGGGGAGGCGAGCGGCATCCTCGAACTGATGACGCGCGAACACGGCCGCCATCTCGGCATGGTGCGCGGCGGATTCGGCACGCGGCTGAAACCGATCCTGCAGGCGGGCAACAGCGTGAGCGCCACCTGGCGGGCGCGGCTCGACGAGCATCTCGGCAATTACACGGTGGAGTCGCTGAACTTGCGCGCCGCGGGTTTCTTCGGCGCGTCGCACGCTATCTATGGCGTGTCGCATTTGGCGGCGCTGATGCGACTGTTGCCCGAGCGTGACCCGCACGAGGCCCTCTATACCGTGTTCTTGAGCCTGCTCGACCGGCTCGACGACGCGGCCTGGGCGGCGCCCGAGGTGGTGCGCTTCGAATTGCGGCTGTTGGCGGAACTCGGCTTCGGCCTCGACCTTGCCGAATGCGCGGCGACCGGCGTCACCGAGGACCTGACTTACGTCTCGCCCAAGTCGGGCCGGGCGGTGTCGCGCGCGGCCGGCAAGCCTTACGCGGACCGTATGCTGCGGCTGCCGGCTTTCCTGCAGGACGAGGCGGCGGCGGCCTCCGACGGCGATCTTGCCGACGGTTTCGCGCTCACCGGCTTCTTTCTCAGCCGCCATGTGCTGGCGCCGCGCGGGCTCGAGCTTGGCGACGAGCGTGCCCATTTCATCGCCGCGCTCGACCGTGCGCTGCGAAACGTCGCCTGAACGGCCCTATCCGGCGGGAACCCACAAGGCGCCATGCGGTCGCTTGTTCCTGGCGCAACAAGGCATTAGCTATCGTTCATGGGCCCCCGACTGATTCCCCCCGATCACAGCGACATCGAAGAGGTCGCTTTGCGTGAGGCGCTGGAAGAGCGCTATCTCGCCTACGCGCTCTCCACCATCATGAACCGCGCGCTGCCGGATGCGCGCGACGGGCTCAAGCCCGTGCACCGGCGCATCCTCTACGGTATGCGGCTGTTGCGGCTCGATCCAGGCGCCGCCTTCAAGAAGTCGGCCAAGGTGGTCGGCGACGTGATGGGTAATTTCCATCCACACGGCGACCAGGCGATCTACGACGCACTGGTGCGGCTGGCGCAGGACTTCGCCCAGCGTTATCCGCTGATCGACGGGCAGGGCAATTTCGGCAATGTCGACGGCGATAACGCCGCCGCCATGCGCTACACCGAGTCGCGGCTTACCGAAGTGGCGCGTCTGCTGCTCGACGGCATCGACGAGGACGCGGTCGATTTTCGCGCCACGTACGACGGCACCTCGGAAGAGCCGGTGGTGCTGCCGGCGGCGTTTCCCAACCTGCTCGCCAACGGTTCGCAAGGCATCGCCGTCGGCATGGCGACCTCTATTCCGCCGCACAATGCGGCCGAACTGTGCGACGCCGCGCTGCATCTGATCGAAACGCCGAATGCGCGCAGCCGCACCTTGCTCAAATACGTCAAGGGCCCGGATTTCCCGACCGGCGGCATCATCGTCGATTCCGTCGAGTCCATCGCCGAGGCCTATACCACCGGGCGCGGCTCGTTCCGCGTGCGCGCGCGCTGGGAGAGCGAAGACGCCGGCCGCGGCACTTACGTGGTGGTGATTACCGAGATCCCCTGGCTGGTGCAGAAATCGCGCCTGGTCGAGAAGATCGCCGAGCTGATCAACGACAAGAAGCTGCCGTTGGTCGCCGACGTGCGCGATGAGTCGGCGGAAGACATCCGCCTGGTGATCGAGCCGCGCGCGCGTACGGTCGATGCCGCGGTGATGATGGAATCGCTGTTCCGGCTGACTGATCTCGAAGCGCGCATCCCGCTCAACATGAACGTGCTGGTCAAGGGCGGCCGCATCCCGATGGTGCTCGGCCTCGCCGAGGCGCTGCGCGAATGGCTCGACCACCGCCGCGACGTGCTGGTGCGGCGCTCGAAATTCCGCCTCGGCAAGATCGAGCATCGCCTGGAAGTGCTCGGCGGCTTCCTGGTCGCCTATCTGAACATCGACAAGGTCATCAAGATCATCCGCACCGAGGACGAGCCCAAGCCCGTCCTGATGAAGACCTTCAAGCTCTCGGAGGTGCAGGCCGACGCCATCCTCAACATGCGGCTGCGCAACTTGCGCAAGCTCGAAGAGATGGAGATCCGCACCGAGGATAAGGAGCTGCGCAAGGAACGCACCGAGCTGAAAGCCTTGCTCGGCTCGGAAGAGCAGCAGTGGAAGACGGTCGCCGGCCAGATCAAGGAACTGAAGGCGACCTTCGGGCCGAAGACCGCGCTCGGCAAACGGCGTACCGATTTCGCCGACGCCCCGGAGCACGACGTGGCGGCGATCGAAGAGGCCATGGTGGTGCGCGAGCCGATCACCGTGGTGGTGTCGGAGAAGGGCTGGATCCGGGCGCTGCGCGGCCATGTCAGCGATCTGTCGAATGTCGCCTTCAAGGCCGACGACAGCCTGAAATTCGCGTTTCCGACCGAGACCACCGCCAAGGTGCTGATTTTCGGCTCGAACGGGCGCTTCTACACCCTCGATGCCGCGAAGCTGCCGGGCGGCCGCGGCTATGGCGAGCCGGTGCGGCTGTTCATCGACCTGGAAGACTTTGACGTGGTCGCCGCGCTTGCGCATGTGGGCGGGCGCAAGTTCCTGGTGGCGAGCTACGCCGGCAACGGCTTCGTGGTGCCGGAAGACGAGGTGCTCGGCACTACCCGCAAGGGCAAGCAGGTGCTCAACCTGAAGGCGCCCGACAAGGCGGCGGAACTGACGGCGGTGGAGGGCGATCACGTCGCGACCATCGGCGAGAACCGCAAGATGCTGATTTTCAAGCTCGACCAGGTGCCCGAGATGAACCGCGGGCGCGGCGTGCGGTTGCAGCGCTATCTGCAGAAGGGCCTGTCGGACATCGTGACTTTTGACGGCAAAGAAGGCTTGAGCTGGACCGACAGCGCCGGCCGCAGCTTCAACCAACCGCTGAAGGAGTTGAAGGAGTGGCGCGGCGACCGCGCCGCCGCCGGCCGCATCGCGCCCAAGGGCTTCCCCAAGAGCAACAAGTTCAAGGCCCCGGTGAGCGGAGGCAAGACCAACGGGGACGGTGAATAGGCCTCAGGCCCGCGTCATCGGAGTGTCATTGGCGCAATCTACCAAGCCCACATGAACTACGTGATTCTGCTGGTCGGTGGCCTGGCTGCGGTCGCAAGCTTGGTGCAAGTTTCCAGTATCGCTTTAGTGATCGGAAAATTCCGCCGGAGCCGGGCGGGCGCGGTCGACGAGAGCGTGCCGGTGAGCATTCTCCGGCCCGTCTGTGGCGTCGAGAACTTCATCGAGGAGACGTTGCGCTCGACGTTTCACCTCGATCATCCAAATTATGAAATCGTATTCTGTGTTGCCGAGGCGGACGATCCGGTCATCCCGATCGTGCGCGCGCTGGTCGCGGCCTATCCGCATGTCGAGGCCAGACTGTTGATCGGCAATTCGACAGCCAGCCGCAATCCGAAGCTCAATAATCTGGTCAAGGGATGGCACGGATCGCGTCACGACTGGGTCCTGATGATCGACAGCAATGTCCTGATGCCGAATGACCATGTCCGGCGCATGCTGGCGGCTTGGCGGCGGGACACCGGGCTGGTCTGCTCGCCGCCGATCGGCAGCGCGCCGGCAAACGCGGCGGCCGAATTGGAGTGCGCGTTTCTAAACACTTATCAGGCGCGTTGGCAGTATTTTGCCGACAGCATCGGGCTCGGCTTTGCGCAAGGTAAGTCGATGCTGTGGCGGCGGGATATGCTCGATGCGGCGGGCGGCATCGAAGCGCTCGCCGGCGAGATCGCCGAGGATGCGGCTGCGACCAAGATCGTCCGCGCCCTTGGCTTGCGCGTGCGGCTCGTGACGGAGCCGTTCGAGCAGCCGCTCGGCGCGCGGGCGCTCGCCGATGTCTGGCGCCGGCAACTGCGCTGGGCGCGGCTGCGGCGCGAAACATTCCGGCTGTTCTTCATTCCCGAGCTGTTCGTCGGCGCCGTTCCGCCGCTCGCACTGGCGGCGGTTGCGGCCGCCGCCGCGGGCTGGCCGATTGTCGCCGTGCTCGCGCCGTTGGTGGTGGGCTGGTATGCCGCCGAGGCCGCACTGGCCCATGCCGCCGGTTGGCAGCTGTCATGGCGCTCAGTGGTCCTGTGGATGGTGAGGGATGCGCTCTTGCCGGTGCTGTGGATCGCTGCCTGGTTGCGCAATGACTTCGAATGGCGAGGAAACGCCATGACGGTGGCGATCGACGTCATGCGAGCCGAGCTTGCCGCCGAGCCATGATCGCCCGATGATCGCGCGGCTCGCCGATCGATTGGCGTTCGTTGCCACCATAATCGTCTTCGGCGCCGCGATCTTTGTGCTGATGCGCGAATTCGGCGATGTCAGCCCGCAAGAGGTGCTTGCCCGGCTGTCCGCGATGCCCGCGCGTCGGATCGCCGCCGCCTTAGGCCTGACGGCTGCGAGCTACCTGCTGTTGACCGGTTATGACTACCTGGCCTTGCGCTATGCGCGCCATCGGCTGCCGTTCTGCGATGTGATGTTTGCTTCGTTCACGGCGTTTGCACTCAGCAACAATGTCGGATTCCAGATTCTGTCGGGCGGATCGGTACGTTACCGCATCTATTCGCGCCTCGGGCTGCAGGCTGTCGCGATCGGCGAAGTGGTGGCGTTCTGCAGCTTTGCTTATGCGCTCGGGGTCATAACGATTGGCGGAGTGCTGGCGCTTTATAATGTCGGTGAATTTGCCGGCGTGTTGCATCTGCCGCGGCCGCTCGTCGTCGTGGCCGGCATGGGCCTGCTCGCGCTCAGCTTCGGCTATGTCGCAATCGCGGCGCTTTGGCGCCAGCCGATCGCGATCCGCGGATATCGGCTGCGGCCGCCTTCCTTGTCGTTGGCGGTGGCGCAGCTGATGCTGGCATCAGCCGATGCGCTGCTGGCGGCGACCGTGATGTATGTCCTGCTCCCGCCCGATCTGGAACTGAGCCTACGGGTACTTTCTGGGCATCTATACAATTGCGGCGACGGCGTCGATCTTCAGCCTGTTGCCGGGCGGGCTCGGCGTGTTCGAGTTGGCCGTCACGATTCTGATGGTGCCGTCGTCGAAAGCCGCGGCGCTCGGCGTATTCGTCGTTTACCGTCTGATTTACTTCATCCTGCCGCTGATGGTGGCGATGGCCTGGTTGGTCGCGCGGAAGATGCAGCAGCGCTCGAACGGTTCGGGGCGGGCTTCTCGTTCCGCTTAAGGCTCTAGTCTCGTCTCAGATCAACTCGCCACGAACAGCAGCGACTTCTCCGACTTCTCCAGCAGCGCCGCGGCGGTGTCGCCGAAGAACAGCCTGTCGCCCGGGCGGCGACCGACGCCCATCACCACCAAGTTGCTGCGTCGCCGCGCCATTTCCTTCAGGATAGCGTCCTCCGGCGCCTGGTCGGCGCGCACCGCCGTGCGCACTTCCAGTCCGTAGCTTTCCGCCAGCGCGACGATATCCTTGAGGATCGCCTCCTCGTAGTAGCGCGAGCGTGTCTTCTTGCCGCCGGCGGTGACATAAAGCGCGGTGAGCGGCGCCTTGCTGGCGCGCGCGAGCACGATGGCGACCTCGGCGGCACGGCGCGACGGCTCGGTGCCGTTGACCGGCACCAGGATGTTGAGCCGGCCGTCGATCGGTTCTTTCAGATGTCGATCGCGCGCCTCGGCAACCGCCAGCGGGCCTTCGAAGCCGGCGGCGACCTGGGCGATGTCGTCGTGAAATTCGTTCTTGCGCGCGACGGTCTTGCCGAGGCCGATGATGAGCAGGTCGTAACCCTTCTCGGCTTCCTTGGCGATAACCTCCTGTTTGGGACCCTTCTCGGCCTTGGTGGTGACGTCGAGCTTCTTGGATTCCGGCTTTTCGTCGGCGCTCTTGGTCTCGTCCACCGGCCGTGCCGCCTGCGCGACCGCCTGTACCGTCTCGCCCGCCTCCTTGGCCTTTTCCTTTTGCGCTTCCGCCGCTGCCTTGCCGGTCTTCCGGTCAGTCTTGATCTGCATGACGGTGGTCGGCATGCCGCGCGAACCGGCGATCATGCCGCCGATGCGGCTGGCGAATTGGCCGTTGGCGCTGCCGTCGACCGCCAGCAACAAACGCTCCAGCTTGGGCACGAATCCCTTGGCTTCCATCTCCTCGCGCGCGAGCCGATCGCGTTCTTGCTTGCTCATCGGCAGCCGCGCCAGCGCCCAGCGCAGCGTCGGCGGCATGGCCATGGTGGTGATCACCGCCATGGCGACGATCATGGTGAAGAGGTTGGGGCTGAGCGCGCCCATGGAGAGGCCGATGGTGGCGACGATCACCTCGGTCGAGCCGCGCGCGTTCATGCCGGTGCCAAGCGCAAGCGACTCCCCAGCGGTGAGACCGCCGAGTTTGCCGCCAATGAAGGCGCCGCTGAACTTGCCGAGGCTGGCGATCAGGATCAGCCCGAGGGTGAGCGCGAGCAGGGCAGGGTCCTTGAGGATGGTGAGATCGGCGCTCAAGCCGGCGGTGCCGAAGAACACCGGCATGAAGAAGGCGATGATCAATCCGCGCAATTGCTCGTCGATGTGGCGGGTGAGGATCGGCGATTCACCCACCAGGATACCGGCGACGAAAGCGCCCAGTACGGTGTGCACGCCGATGAGATCGGTGATGATCGCCATTCCACCCATGATCAGCAAGATGGCGGTGATCACCGCGAAGTCGCTGACGAAGGTGTCGTTCACCCAGCGGATGATGGTGAACACGATGCGGCGGCCGATGGTGAGGCTCAGCCCCATGAAGACCAGCGTGCCGAGGATGCTCTTGGCCAGGCTGAAAGCGTCGACGTGGCCCTGCAGCGCCAGAGAAAAGATCACCGCGGTGATCATCCAGCCGACGGTGTCGTCGATGATGGCGGAGGCAAGGATGACCTGACCGACCGTGCGGCGCATGAAGTTCATCTCGCGGATCACGGTCGCCACGATCTTAACCGAGGCGATCGACAGCGCGGTGCCGAGGAACAGCGAGGTGATCAGCCGCTTGGACGGATCGGGCAGCATGGCGTCGGGCAGCAATTCGCCGAGGGCGACGCCGCAGACGAAGGGCACCACGATGCCGGCAATGGAGGCGGAGAACGAGGCGCGCCCGCTCTCGCGCACCAGCTTGAGGTCGGTCTCCATGCCGGTGAGCAGCAGCAGCATGAGGATGCCGAACTGTGCCACCGCGTCGAGCATCGCCTTCTGCTCCTTGGCGGCGGGAAACAGCGTGTGCTGGAAATCTGGGAAGATGGCGCCGAGCAAGGAAGGGCCGAGGACGAGGCCGGCGATCAACTGCCCCATCACCGCCGGCTGATTGACGCGCAGCATGGCCTCGCCGAGCAGCCGGCCGACCAGCAGCAGCACCATGATCTGGGCGACGAACAAGAGCTCCGACGGACCGTGCACGGCGCCGATTGCGGCGAGTGCCGGCCCGGCGGAGAGCGTCAGGACGGCCAGGATGGCGGCGGCGAGGGCAGGGAACCAGGGTGAGCGGACCCTGGCCACAGACGTGGCGTCGGCATTTGGCGCGGAATGACGGATCTCGGCCCCCTCAGTTCAACTCGCGAAGACTGCACCAATCCCGCACATTCGGGTAGGTTCCTTGTGCTAAGTGCAATTGCAAATTATTCGCAATAAGACTAGGTTGCCGTCCGTCGCAAGCCAAATGCCCGAAAGACCCGCCCTTTATGGACGCCCAGCCGCCGCGACCAAAATCCCTGACCGATCGTACGGTCGGCGCGGCCCAGGCCCTGCTGGGCGGGGCGCGCGGTAGCTGGCGGGGCTATCTGGCCTTCGGCGGGCCGGCGGTCATTGCCTCGATCGCCTACATGGACCCCGGCAACTACGCCACCAACATCCAGGCCGGCGCCAAATACGGCTACAGCCTGCTTTGGGTGGTGCTGGGCGCCAATCTGATCGCCATGCTGTTCCAGGCGCTGTCGGCCAAGCTCGGCATCGTCACCGGCCGCAATCTGGCGGAGATGTGCCGCGCCCAGTTCCCCGGGCAGGTGGTCTTGGCGATGTGGGCGGTGAGCGAAGTCGCCGCCATGGCCACCGATCTCGCCGAATTCCTCGGCGGCGCCATCGGTCTGGCGCTGCTGTTCAACATGCCGCTGCTGGCCGGCATGGTGATCACGGCCATCGTCACCTACGGCATCCTGATGGTCGAGGGCCGCGGTTTCCGGCCGCTCGAGCTGATCATCACCAGCTTCGTCGCCCTCATCGCACTCTGCTATCTGGCCGAAATGTTCATCGCGCCGGTGAACTGGGGCGCCGCCGCGCTCGGCACCGTGACGCCGCAAATTCCGGACGCCGGCGCGCTGCTGCTGTCGGTCGGCATCATCGGCGCCACCGTAATGCCGCACGCGGTCTATCTGCATTCCGGCCTCACCCAGGCGCGCATCCCGTCGCGCAACGAGCGCGAGAAGCGCCTGGTGGTGCGGCTGTCGAACCGCGAAGTGCTGGTGGCGCTGGCCGTCGCCGGCCTCATCAACATGGCCATGGTGATGATGGCGTCGAGCGCCTTCCATGCCGGCCACAGCGACGTCGCCGAGATCGAGACCGCCTATCATATCCTGACGCCGCTGCTGGGCGCCGCCGCCGCCGGCATCTTCCTGGTGTCGCTGATCGCGTCGGGGGTGTCCTCGTCGGTGGTCGGCACCATGGCCGGGCAGATGATCATGCAGGGCTTCGTCGGCTTCAGCATCCCGATCTGGGTGCGCCGGCTGGTGACCATGATCCCGGCTTTCGTGGTGGTCGCGCTCGGAGTCAATGCCACCACCGCGCTGGTCGTGAGCCAGGTGATCCTGAGCATCGCGCTGCCGGTACCGATGATCGCACTGGTGATGTTCACGCGTCGGAGCGACATCATGGGCAGCTTAGCCAACAGCCGGCTGACCAATGTCGTGGCCATCGCCGGCACCGCGGTGGTGCTGGTACTGAATACCGTGCTGATCCTGGATACCTTCGGCGTCGCGGTGCCGGGCCTCTAAGCCGGCGCGGTCAGTGGAAGCCGGCGAGAGCGGGTAGCCACAACACAGTGGCCGGCACATAAGTTACGATCGCTAGCGCGATCAACAGGGCCCCGATGAACGGCCAGATTTCCCGCACCATCTCGTTGATCGGCACGTTGCCCAATTTGGCCAGGGTGAATAGCAGCAGGCCGAACGGCGGGGTGACCAGCCCGATCATGATGTTGATGGTGATCAGCACGCCGAAGTGCACGAGATCGATGTGCAGCGCCTTGATCGTCGGCAAGAGCAGCGGCACCAGGATCAGGATTAACGTGCCGGTGTCGATCAGGCAGCCGAGGACCAGGAAGACGACGTTGATCATCAGCAGGAATTCGGCCGGCGTCAGCTTGGCGCTGGTGATCCAGGCGGCGAGCGTCTGGTCGAGGCGCTCGGCAGTGACGGCGTAGTTGATCAGGAAGGCGCCGCCGATGAGCAGCATCACGACGGAAGAGGTACGCATCGATTCGACCAGCACAGCCCACAGCGTGGCCCAGTCGTAGGCGCGGTAGACGAAGACGGATACGAGCAGCGCATAGACGGCCGCGACGGCGGCTGCCTCCGTCGGTGTGAAAGCGCCGCTCCAGATGCCGCCGAGCAGCACGACCGGAATGGTCATCGGAATCGCCGCGCTGGCCAGCGCCTTGCCGAGCTCCGGCCAGCCCGGCCATGCGCGCGGGGCGAGGCCGGTGCGGCGAGCGACGAGCGCGATGGTCGCCATCAGCAGCAGCGCCATGATCAGGCCGGGCACCACGCCGCCGAGAAACAAGGCGCCGACCGACGCGTTTGAATTAAGCGCGTACAGCACCAGCGGAATCGAGGGTGGGATGATCGGCGCAATGGTCGCGGCCGCCGCCGTCACAGCCGCGGCGAAGCCGGAACGGAAGCCGCCGACTTCGCGCATCATCTTCAGGGCAATGAGGCCAGGGCCGGCGGCGTCGGCCAGCGCGCTGCCGCTCATCGACGAAAACGCGACCGACACCAGGACGGTGACATGGCCGAGGCCACCATGCAGATGGCCGACGGCCGCGTCGGCCGCGCGCCACAGGCGCTGGCTAATTGTGCCGGCGTTCATCACATTGGCGGCCAGGATGAACATCGGCACCGCCAGCAGAACGTAATTGTTAAAGAGCGAGTTCATGATCTGGTCGGTAGCGATGCCCAGATCCTGGTGAGACAGTTTCAGATAGACGAAGCCGGCCGTGATCATCGACAGCGCCAGTGGGACGCGCGCCAGAGATAGGCCGACGAAAGCGACCAGCAGCACAATGAAAGGCGTGCTCACGTTGCGCGCCTTTCTGTCTCGATTGGTGGATCGTCGTGCGGGTGTCCCAGGCCGAACAAGAGCTCGGCGGCGCGCGCAAGCAGGGTGAGCGCCATCGCGCCCTGGAACAGGATGAAGCAGGAGTACACCTTATCGAGCGGCCATTCGAGGGCGGCGGTCTTCTCGCGCCACAGGAACAGCACATAATCGATGGTGGTCGGCAACGCGTAGAGCAGGATGGCGCCGGCGATCAGCGCACCGATGCCCTCGACGATGCGGCCGCGGCGCGGCCCGAGACGGTTCACGAGGAGGTCGAAGCCGATCTGGTCATGCAGCGTCACCGCCAGCGAGCCGCCGATCATGATCGTCCACAGATAGAGGATGACGGCGGCTTCGCTGGCGACGTCGGAGGGGCTGCGGAGGACATAGCGGGCGACTACGCCGTAACAGAAGACGAGCACCAAGGCGGCGAAGGCTAGCGTCGCGACGACCGTCGCGATCTGCCGCAAGATCGCGACGGCGCGGTGCAGCATCTGCATGGCGAAAGGCCCGCCGGGCCGCGGTCAGGGCTTAATGGCCTCGGCCATCAGCGCCTTGTCCCATTTCTGGGCGAGCGACGAGGCCGCATAGACCTTGTCCGCGTTGGCGCGGAATGGCGCAAGGTTGACGGCGTCGACTTGCAGGCCCTTCTTCTTCAGCACGGCGATCACGCGCTTCTCGTCGGCCAAGCGGCCCTTATTGTTTTGCGCGGCGGCCTTCACGGCGGCGTCCTTGACCGCCTTCTTCTGGGCGGCCGTGAGCTTGTCCCAGAACGGCTTGCCGATGGCGAAGAACACCGGCTGCACCAGATGCGAGGTCAGCACCACCTGCTTGGTGACCTCGTAGAACTTGGCGGCGTACATGATGGTGAGCGGGTTTTCCTGGCCGTCGATGGTGCCGGTCTGTAACGCGACGTAGACTTCCGGCATTGCCATCGGCGTCGGTTCAACGCCGAGTGTGCGGCCGAGCAGCAGCCATTCGGGCGAGGCCGGCATGCGCATCTTCACGCCCTTGAGGTCGGCCGGGCCTGTCACCTTGCGCGCTGTCCGCAGATCGACCTCGCGGGTGCCGAGATAGGCGACGGAGAGGATTTCGATGCCCATGTCTTTGGCTACCGCGGCATCGAGCGCCTTACCGACCGGACCGTTCAGCACCTTCATCATATGGTCGTAGTCTTTGAACAGGTAGGCGCGGTTGAGGAAGCCGAAGCGCGGAATCTGCTGCGACACCTCGAAGGTCGTCATGGTGCTCATTTCGAGGTTGCCGCGCTGGATGGCGGGGACCTCGGTGCCTTGGCGAAACAGCTTCGAGCCCGGATAGGTCTCGACCTTGATGTCGACATTGGCCTTGGCAACGTCGGCCTTGAAGGTTTCGAGCGATTTCGCGAGGAAGTCCGGGGCTGGTGCGGCAGTGGAGAACCGCAGGGTCAGGTCGGCGGCGTGTCCGGCCGTCGATAGCAACAGGAGCGCGGCGGCCGGGGCGGCGAAGCGCCGAACAAATGTCGTCAATGCGTGCATCTCGGATTCCCTCCGTTCCATGGTGACACGGGTCAGGCTCGGATGGTCACTGTGAGGCGACCGATTCCGTCGATATCGGCATCCAACCTGTCTCCCGGTTTGAGGAAGGTGCCCTTCGGAACCCCGACGCCGGCCGGTGTTCCTGTCAGCAGCACGTCGCCGGGATCGAGCGTCATAATCTCGGAGGCGCGGGCGATTTGCTCGGCGATCGAGAAGATCATCTGGCCTGTGGTGCTGTCCTGCTTGGTTTCGTCGTTGACGGCGAGCTTGAGGGCGACATTTTGCGGATCGGGAAGGGCCGCCGCCGGCACCATCCAGGGGCCGAGCGGGCAACTCGTGTCGGTCGCCTTACCGGCCACCCAGTCGAGCTTGTAGAACTGGTCGGGCGCTTGATTGAAGTCGCGCGCCGAGAGGTCGATGGCGGCGGTGTAGCCGGCCACGTGATCGAGCGCTTGCGTCGAAGTCACATAGCGCGCGGTCTTGCCGATCACCGCGGCCAGTTCGATTTCCCAATCGTATTTCTGCGTGCCACGCGGCATGACCACGGTCGCGCCGGGGCCGACCACGGCGTTGCGCGGCGGCTTGAAGAAGAAGAACAACCGCTGCGTCTCCTTCTTTACGCCGGGAAAGCCCATTTCGGCCATGTGGTCGTAATAGTTGGCGCCGGCGCACAGCACCTTGCCAGGGTAAAGCAGTGGCGGGAGCAATTCGGCAGCATCGGCTTCAATCGCGCCCGGCCGTCCGCCGCTTACTATCTGCGCGGCGAGGCCGGCGAGTTGCGCGGAAAATCGGGGCCAGTCGGCAAACAGGTCGATGGCCCCCGCAGGCAAATCAGGGCTTAGAGCCGGAAGTGGATAGAGCTGACCCGCCACCTTGAGACAGGCGACCGCTTCGCTGCCGATCCGTGCCGTTGCTAGTGCCCACATCGCGGTCCCCGCGCCATCGTTGTCCATTTCCATGCTCAAGTACCGTGGCGACGGAGTCAATCGATTTTGGAAAATAATACAGATATTGGAAATCTTGACCTGTGATCCAATCCGGGGCAGAGATCACCGCCATGAACGTCTTAGATTCCCCCGAGCGCACGGGGGCCGGCCGCACGGTGGCCGCGCAGATCTACGAGCAGCTCAAGACCGACATTCTCGCCGGTGCATTCGTGCCCGGCGCGGCGCTGCTGACGCGCGAGCTTCTGGCGCGCTACGGCTGCGGCATCAGTCCCTTGCGCGAGGCTTTGGCGCGGCTGGTGGGTGAGGGATTTTTGGTCGCCAGCGGTCATCGCGGCGTGCGTGTGCCTTTGCCGTCGTGTGCCGACCTCGACGACATTTATCGCATCCGCATCCTGCTGGAATGCGAGGCGTTCAGCCTCGCCATGGCCCATGGCGACGACCGCTGGGAGGCGGCGGCGCTAGCCGCCTGCCACCGCTTGGAGCGCGCGCCGTTGCCGGGGTCGGGCCCCGACGAGGAACGGGCGACGCGGGCGCTGGAATGGGAAACGCGCCATCGTGCCTTTCATGCGGCGCTGGTGGCGGCGGCGCCGGCGCCACGGCTGTTGCACCTGGTCGAACAGATGGTGGAGCAGACCGAGCGCTACCGCGCGCTACGTCTTCTGCACAGTCCGGCTGCCACCTTGATCCGTGATGTCACCGCAGAGCACCGGGCCCTGATCAATGCCGCGCTGGAACGCGACCCGCGCGCCTGCGAGTTGCTGCGCGCTCACCTCACGCGCACATGGACCTTCGTGGCTGACCTGTTCAAGCGCGACGAGGGGGCTGCGGCTCAGCGTTGAAGCGCGGTTACCGCTCGACCCTTGTCCAGCCCGACGGCATCAGCCTTTCCTGCGGCAGGAAGCGGCCCTTGTAGTCCATCTTGCGCGAGCCCGGCACCCAATAGCCGAGATAGACGTAAGGCAGCCCCATCTCCTTGGCGCGCGCGATGTGGTCGAGGATCATGAAGGTGCCGAGCGAACGGTCGCCGGCGTCGGGATCGAAGAACGAATAGACCATCGACAGCCCGTCATTGAGCACGTCGGTGAGCCCGACCGCCAGCAGGTCGCCGGTGCCGCGGCCATTGATGGCGCTGTCCGGTCCGCGCCGGCGGTATTCCACCAAGCGTGTATCGACATGGCTGTCCTCGATCATCATGGCGTAGTCGAGCACGGTCATGTCGGCCATGCCGCCGTCGCGATGGCGGGCATCGAGATAGGCGCGGAACACCGAATACTGTTCCGAGGTCGGATGCGGCGAGCGCATGGCGCCAATGACGCCTTCGTTGCGCTCGGCCACGCGGCGCATGTTGCGCGAAGGCTTGAAGTCGTTCGCCACCACCCGCACCGACACGCAGGCGCGGCAGCTCTCGCAGGCCGGCCGATAGGCGATCGACTGGCTGCGGCGGAATCCGCCATGGGTCAGCAACTCGTTGAGTTCGCCGGCGCGCTCGCCGACCAGGTGGGTGAAGACCTTGCGCTCCTCCTGGCCCCGCAGATAGGGGCAGGGCGACGGTGCCGTCAGGTAGAATTGCGGCGTATCGCGGGAATGCTGAGTCACTTAGGTCATGCCTGCGGACGGGCTCCGATTTTGCCCTAGCATCGCGCGCCCCCGGGGTTTCGTCAAAGCCATTATAGCGCTCCCGCGCCCCGCACGCCGCCCCGCAAATAGGAGCTTCGCGCCGGGTTGTTAATAATGACGGTCCCCAGCAGGATGTCATGTAACAGCCGCCGGCGCTCGTTGAAAAAGGCGACCAAGAGCACGAACGGTGTGAGCACCGACAGCGTGACCCAGAAAACGATGGCATGCACGGCGCCGAGCACGAAATAGGCCGGCGCCCCGTACCACGTGCGCATCTGGATATCGACGACCCGCATGCCGATGGTAGCCGAGGCGTCGCTACCGAGCGTGAGGCCAAAATAGACCAGCGCCCAGATCACGGTCGCCGGCGGTAGCAGCAAGTAGAGCTGCCAGCCCAACCCCAAGGTGACGACGCCGAAGGCAAATATGAACATGGCCGCCAGCACGACCGGCACGCCGATGATGAAACAGTCGACGATGAAGGCGATCACCCGGCGCGCCAGCACGCCCTCGAACAATTCCGGCTGCGTCGCCGGATCGTAGGCATGGGGTTTGATGTCGATCGACATGGCGCCGCCCCCTCTAAGCTTCCGGTTGCCGAGCCACAAAAATTACCCGTCCCACGACATGGATAACGAATCGGCTTCGCGCAAGAGGGTATGTTGAAGCCCTTCGTTTGCGACTGGAACCGGCGGCGCGCATGCGGCATGGTCCGGCCGCAGGAGAACAACCCGTGAGCGTCACCCTAGCCGATATCGAAGCCGCCCGCCGCATCATCGCCGGCGTGGTCTTGCATACCCCCATGCTGCCGGCGCCGAAGCTGACGGCGCTGACCGGGGCGGAAGTCTACGTCAAATACGAGAATCTGCAGGTCACCAACTCGTTCAAGGACCGTGGCGCCCTGGTCAAGCTCGCCTCGCTGTCGCAGGCCGAGCGCGCGCGCGGCGTCATCGCCATGTCGGCCGGCAACCACGCCCAGGCGGTCGCCTATCACGCCGCGCGGCTGGGCATTCCGGCCACCATCGTGATGCCGGAGACCACGCCCTTCGTGAAGGTGGCGGCGACTCGCTCGCATGGCGCCGAGGTGGTGCTGCACGGCGAGACCATTGCCGAGTGCCAGACGGTCTGCGAACGCGTCCAGCAAGAGCGTGGGCTCACGCTGGTGCATCCTTACGACGATCCCCGCATCATCGCCGGGCAGGGCACCATCGCGCTGGAGATGCTGGAAGCGGTTCCCGATCTCGACGTGCTGGTGATTCCGATCGGCGGCGGCGGGCTGATCGCAGGCAATGCCATCGCTGCGCGCGCGGTGCGGCCTTCGATCGAGATCGTGGGTGCCGAGGCCGCGCTTTATCCCTCGGTCTGGAATGCGCTCACCGGCGAGCACAGGGCGATCGGCGGGCCGACCCTGGCCGAAGGCATCGCGGTCAAGAATTGCGGCAAGCTGACGCTGCCGGTGATCCACGAGCTGGTCAGCGAGGTCGTGCTGGTGGACGAGGCGCATCTCGAACGCGCAGTCAACGTCTATCTCACGCTGCAAAAGACCATGGCGGAAGGCGCGGGCGCCGCCGGGCTTGCGGCCATGCTGGCAAAGCCGGAGCATTTCCGGGGCCGCAAAGTGGGGCTCATCCTGTGCGGCGGCAATATCGATCCGCGCATTCTCGCCTCCATCATGGTGCGCGAGCTCGAGCGCGAAAACCGCATCGTCTCGTTCCGCCTGATGATCCCCGACCGGCCGGGCGTGCTGGCACCCATCGCGGCCAAGCTTGGCGAACTCGGCGCCAACATCCTGGAGATCGACCATCGCCGGCTGTTCCTCGACGTGCCGGCCAAGGGCGCCAAGCTCGACGTCACCATCGAGACCCGCGATGCCGCGCATGCCGAGGAGATCAGGGCGGCGCTCGAAGTCGCCGGCTATCAGCCGGTGCGACTGGCCGCCGGCTCGACGATGGAGTGAGGCGGGCGCGCTCAGGCCGCCGAAGACTGCGGCCGCAGGATGTCGAGTTGCAACTGGGTCAGCGTCTCGTCGCTGCTGTGGATCGCCAAGAGATTGATCCCGGCATCGACCACGATATAGCCACGCTGCTCCATCCAGGCGTGCAGATCCTCGCGCGAGACCTTGATCATTTCGACCAGCAGAATCGGCCGGCACATTTCGATCGTCTTCTTGCCACCCTCGAGCGCCTCCAGCTCCATGCCCTCGATGTCGAGCTTGATCAGGTCGACGCGCGAAAGCTCCAGCGTGTCGATCGCGATCTTCTGGATGGGCGTACCGGTCGCCTCCGAATAGTCGACAGCCTGGCCAATGAATTCGTTGTTCTTGCGCTGCCGCAATTCGAGGCTGCCGAAGCTTGCCGGCTTAAGATAGTCGGGCGTCGGGATGCGCATGACGCCGCTCTCGGCCGCGACCGCAGCGTGCATGGCGATCGCGTTGAAGCAGTTGTTGAGGGCGATATTGCCGGCCAGTGCATAATAGAGGCGCTCCTGCGGCTCGATCGCCATCACCGAGCCCCAGCCGGTCATGGCCGTGGCCCAGTCGACGGTCTGCACCCCGATATTGGCGCCGCAGTCGAGCGCCACCACGCCGTCGCCGTGATAGCGCCGCCGCGCTTCCAACAACTGCGTGGCAAGCTCCACCTCCAGCGGATCGAACGCCCCCGTCTCCAGGAGCTGGAAGCCGACGCCGTAGCCGCGCTCCGGATCGACCATGTGGTAGTCGAACCGATTGACGATCATGGAGCCGTGGTTGGTGGCGGCGAGCACGAACGCGAGCTTGCGCCCGACATTGCGCATGGGGCTTCTCCTTGAAACGTGGGACGGCCGAAACACGCCGGAAAACGCGCGAAAACAATGAACTCGTCACAAAAAAGCGCCGCGCGACACGAATCACGCGAGGCTTCCACGAGCTTAGATAGTTTTGAGTACGGTTTGAACCGTCTTTCGAAATCCGGGTGTTCTCGGCCGAATCGCCTTCAGCGCTGCATCGCGCGCCAGACGCGCTCCGGTGTCGCCGGCATCTCGATGTGCCTGACCCCGAACTCGCTCAAGGCATCGACCACCGCATTGACCACGGCGGGCAGGGCGCCGACGCAGCCGGCCTCGCCCGCGCCCTTGACTCCGAGCGGGTTGGTCTTGGTCGGCACCGGATTGCTCTCCACGTCCATGGCGCAGAAATTGTGCGCGTGCGGCATGGCGTAGTCCATGAAGGAGGCTGTGACCAACTGGCCGGCCTCGTCGAAATGGATGTCCTCCATGAGCGCCTGGCCGGCCCCTTGCGCGACGCCGCCGTGGATCTGGCCGTGCAGCAGCTTCGGGTTCATCACCGTGCCGACGTCGTCGGCCACGCTGTAGCGCACGATATCGACCGTTCCGGTGTCGCGGTCGATCTCCACCTCGCAGACGTGGCAGCCGTTGGGGTAGTTGGCGACCGGTGCAGTATAGACCGAGGTCGCCGTCAGGCCCGGCTCCATGCCGTCCGGCAGATTGTCCGGGTTGAGCGAGGCGATGGCGATCTCCTTGACGCTCAGGGTGCGGTTGGTCTTCGAGGTGGAGAATACCCCCTCTTCGAATTTCAGGTCGTCGGTGCCGACCTGCAGCATATGGGCGGCGATGGCGCGTGCCTTCTCGACGATCTTGCCCGTCGCGTTATGAAAGGCTGAGCCGGCGAGGGTCATCGAACGCGAGCCGCCGGTGCCTTCGCCAAAGAAAATCTCGTCGCTGTCGCCCTGCAGATATTGCGCCTCATGCGGATCGATGCCGAGTTTGTCGCAGACCAATTGCTTGAACACGGTCTCGTGGCCCTGACCCTGGCTGTTGGAGCCGGAGACGAGAGTCAAAGTGCCAGTGCGGCTGAAACGCACCTCGGCGCCTTCCAGGCTGGCGGCGCCGGCGCGCTCGATGGTGTTGGAGAGACCAATGCCGCGCAACTTGCCGCGCTTGGTCAATTCCTGCTTACGAGCCGCGAAGCCCTTCCAGTCGGCGATCTCGAGCGCCAAGTCCATATTCTTCTCGAACTCGCCGCTATCATAGATGAAGGTCAAGCCGGTCTTGAACGGCATGGCGCTGGCGGGGATGTAGTTGCGCCGGCGCAGCTCGACCGGGTCAATGCCGAGCTCGCGGGCCGCGATGTCGACCATGCGCTCGATCACGAAGGCAGCCTCGGGCCGGCCGTTGCCGCGATAGGGGCGCATGGGATTGGTGTTGGTGTAGACACCGCTGCAATCGACATGGATGGCGGGCGTGCGGTAGACGCCGGCCATCGTGCCGGCGTTGAAAATGAAGGCCGGCATCGAGGCCTGCATATAGGCGCCGATCGCCACAAGCGATTTAACGCGCAGCGCCAGGAACGTGCCGTCCTTGTCGAGCGCCAGTTCCGCATCGACGACGTTGTCGCGCGCCTGCGCGTCACTGAGGAACGCCTCGGTGCGCGTCGACACCCATTTCACGGGTCGGCCGACGAGCTTGGAGGCGAGCAGCACCAGCGGCACCTCGTTGAAGATCGGCGACTTCATGCCGAAGCTGCCGCCGGTATCGCCGGTGATGACGCGCACCTGGCTCTCCGGCACCTTCATGAGCTTGGCGAGATCGGCGCGTGACGGCTGAGGGCGCTGCAGCGCAGTGTGGATGGTGTAGCGGTCCTCGCCGATATCGTAATGGCCGACCGCGTTGCGCGGCTCCATGGAGGCGGCGGTGACACGATTGATGACGAAACGATGTTTGATCACATGCGCGGCGCCGGCAATGGCGGAGTCCACCGGCGCCTTGTCGCCGATGAGGAAGACGAAGCCGACATTGTCGGGGCATTCCGGCCAGACCGTCGTGGCGCCGGGCTCGGGCGCTCCGGCGGTTGAGGTGACCGCGGGCAGTTCCTCGTAATCGACCTCGATCAACTCCATAGCGTCCATCGCCTGGGCCTGGGTCTCGGCCACGACGAAGGCGACGCAGTCGCCGACCCAGCGCACCTTGCCGTCGGCCAGAATCGGATAGCGCGGCTTGAAGGCGGGCGCGCCGTCGCGGCGGGTGAGCCCGCCGGCCACCGGCAGGTCGCCCCAGCCGGCTGCCTTGATGTCTGCGGATGTCAGCACCGCCAGCACGCCGGGCGCCGCCTTGGCAGCTGCGGTGTCAATCGACTTGACCGTAGCGTGCGCATGGGGCGAGCGCAGCACGACACCGTGCACCATGCCGGGCAACTTGACATCGTCGACATAGTGGCCGCCCCCGCGCACCAGACGCGGGTCCTCGAAGCGCGATACGCCTTGGCCGACTGCAAATTCACCCATGTTTCAATTCCGATATTCTGAGAGATTGTCAGCGATCCGCTCATCCCCGCGAAAGCGGGGGCCCAGTGTTGAAATATCAATGTTGAGATGGGTCCTCTGGATTCCCGCTTGCGCGGGAAAGAGCGGTGTGTGGATCGTCCCGACGCAACATTCCCTATTGATGGCCTTGCAGCTTCTCCGCCACCCGCGGCGCGAAATAAGTGAGGATGCCGTCGCAGCCGGCACGCTTGAAGGCGATCAGGCTTTCGAACATCGCCCGTTCGCCGTCGAGCCAGCCGTTCTGCGCCGCCGCCATCAGCATCGCGTATTCGCCCGACACCTGATAGGCGAAGGTCGGCATGCCGAAGGTCTCCTTCACCCGGCGGCAGATGTCGAGATAGGGCATGCCGGGCTTGACCATGATCATGTCGGCGCCTTCCTCGATGTCGAGCGCGACTTCGCGCAGCGCCTCGTCGGTATTGCCCGGGTCCATCTGGTAGGTGCGCTTGTCGCCGGTCAGCGTCTTGGCCGAGCCGACCGCGTCGCGGAACGGCCCGTAGAAGGCGGAGGCGTATTTGGCCGCATAGGCCATGATCGACACATCGGTGAAGTCGTTGCGGTCGAGGCCTTTTCGGATGGCGCCGACGCGCCCATCCATCATGTCGGAAGGCGCGATGATGTCGCAGCCGGCTTCCGCCTGCACGAGCGCTTGGCGGACCAGCACCGCCACGGTCTCGTCGTTGAGGATGATGCCGTCGCGGATGAGCCCATCATGGCCGTGGCTGGTGAAGGGATCGAGCGCCACGTCGCACAGCACGCCGATCTCCGGCACAGCCTGCTTGATGGCGCGGATGGCGCGGCAGACCAGGTTGTCCGGGTTGGTCGCTTCGCTGCCCATCTCGTCGCGTAATTGCGGGTCGGTGTAGGGGAAGAGGGCGACGCAGGGGATGGTGAGCTTGGCGGCGCGCTCGGCCTCGCGCGCGACCTGGTCGACGGTCAGCCGCTCGACCCCCGGCATCGAGGGCACGGCCGCCCGCGCGTTGTCGCCGTCCATGACAAACAGCGGCCAGATCAGGTCGTTGGTTGTGAGCACGTTCTCGCGCACCATGCGGCGCGTCCAGTCGTGCTGGCGGTTGCGGCGCATGCGCACGGTGAGGTCGAGCGGGTCAGCCTTGACCTCGCGCGCCTCGGCCTCGACCGGCACGAAACCGATTTTCCGTTCCAGGGGACGACCGTATTTGATGGCCATGGGGACCTCCAAGTCGGCCCTTTTAGCGCCTCCCGGGCAACCCCGCTACCCGTTCAACGGAACGGCGGCCGCGCGCTCAGCGCGGGGGTGCGCTCGCGGCCGCTTCCTGCTCCATGTCCGCCGCCGCCTTCAGGCTGTCGCCGTCGCGGTAGATGGAGGCGACCGCCAGCACGCGGCCGCCGAGCTTGTAGCGCACCACGCAATCGCGGCCCATTACGTCGCCGTCGATCTCGATGGCGTCCCACTTCTCGGCGTGGCCGACATAGTTGATCGGCACGTCGTAGTGCTGGCTCCAGAAGAAGGGCACGGCGCGGAACGGTGTGCGCTCGCCCATGATGTTGAGCGCGGCGGTCTGGCCCTGGCGCTCGGCCACTACCCAGTGCTCGACCCGGATGCGCTCGCCCGAGACCGGGTCCGGCCAGCGGGCGATATCGCCGGCGGCAAAGATGCCGGGCACGCTGGTCTCCAGGTATTCGTTGACGCTGACGCCGCGATCCATGGCGAGCCCGGCCTTCTCGGCGAGCGATAGGCGCGGCCGCACGCCGACGCCGAGGACGACCAGGTCGGCCGCGATCTCACCACCGCTTTTGAGGGTGGCGGTGCCGTCGCCGATAGCGGTGACGCCGTCTTCGAGGTGGAAGATCACGCCGTGCTCCTCGTGCAGCGCACGCACGAAATTGCCGAGCTCGGGGCCGAACACCCGCTCCAGCGGACGCTTCTCCGGCGCCGCCACATGCACTTCGATATCGCGAGCGCGCAGGGCTGCCGCGGTTTCCAGGCCGATGAAGCTGGCGCCGATCACCAGCGCACGCTTGGCGGTCTTGGCGCGGGCGATGATGGCGCGGCTGTCGGCGAAAGAGCGCAGGGTGAAGACATGCGGCTGGTCGGCGCCAGGCAGGGGGAGCCGGACCGGCTCGGCGCCGGTCGCCAGCAGCAGCTTGTCGAAGGGGAGCGTCGCACCGTCGCCCAAGGTGAGTGTGCGCGCCTTGGTGTCGAGCGCGGTGACATCCGTATTGAGGCGTAGCGCGACGCCATTCTCGGCGTACCAGCCGTCGTCGCGCAGCGGCACCCAATCCTCCGGTGCGCTGCCGGCGAGGTAGTCCTTGGACAGATTGGGCCGGTCGACCGGCGCGGTATCGTCATTGGAGAGCATGGTGATCAGGCCGGCATAGCCGCGACGCCGCAGCATTTCGGCTGTGGCAAAGCCGGCGGCGCCACCCCCGACGATGACCACGCGCTCGGATGCCGCTCCGGTCTTCTTCGGCGGTGCCGGCTCGCTCTTGGCGCCCACCGTAATCGTGTCGTCGCGCTCCACGACCTGCCAGCAGGTCAGCGGACTGAGTGCCGGTGCAGCCAACGCCTCGCCGGTGGCGAGGCTGAAACAGGCGTGATGCCAGGGACAGCGGATGGTGCCGCCGACCACCAGCCCGTCGGCGAGCGGCCCATGATAGTGCGTGCAGTGCGGCGCGATGGCTGACACCGCACCGCCATGGCGGACCAGCAGCACCTCCTCGTCTCCCACATGGCCGGTCAGCATGCCGCCTTCGGCGAGGTCGGCTGAGGCAATGCCCTTGGCGAGATCGGGTCCGCTCGGTGTCTTATCGTCCTCTGCCATGGCGGCGGTCCTCCGGTTGGGGCGAGGTCTCGTGCATGGGTCTTGGGCATTAGATGCCGAGGCCGCGCGAAACTCTAGGGTGTCGCTCTGCCGCCGCCCCGTTGCCCGGTTGCGGGCCGCTTGCTAAGCCGAAAGAAGCGAACCGGGCATTTCCATGGATTTCGAGCTCAGCGAGGAGCAGCGGGCTTTCCAGTCGACCGCGCGGGCATTCGCGCGCGATGAGATGATGCCGCATGCCCGCGCCTGGGACGAGGGCGAGATCTTTCCGGTCGATTGCATGCGCCAGGCGGCCGCGCTCGGCTTTGGCGGCATTTACGTCAAAGACGATGTCGGCGGCTCGGCGCTGAGCCGGCTCGATGCCGCCATCATCTTCGAGGAATTGGCGCAAGGCTGCACCTCCACCGCCGCCTATATGTCGATCCACAACATGGCCGCCTGGATGATCGACGCCTTTGGCAACGATCAGGCGCGGCTCAAGTTCCTGCCCAAGCTCTGCTCGATGGAGCATTTCGCGAGCTACTGCCTGACCGAGCCGGGGGCGGGCTCGGATGCCGCAGGTCTCAGCACCCGCGCGCGCAAGGACGGTGACGTTTACGTGCTCGACGGCGCCAAGGCCTTCATCTCTGGCGCGGGCGTCTCCGACGTCTATGTGGTGATGGCGCGCACCGGCGAAGCGGGCCCGCGCGGTATTTCCTGCATCGTCGTTGAGAAGGGTACGCCGGGCCTGTCGTTCGGCGCGCCGGAAAAGAAACTCGGCTGGAAGTCGCAGCCGACCGCCATGGTGATTTTCGAGAGCTGCCGGGTGCCGGTCGCGAACCGCGTCGGCGCGGAAGGCGAGGGCTTCAAGATCGCCATGGCCGGGCTCGACGGCGGACGGCTCAACATCGCCGCCTGTTCGCTCGGCGGCGCGCAATTCTGCCTTGACCGCACCATCGACTACATGAAGGAGCGCCGCCAGTTCGGTTCGCGCCTGGCCGATTTCCAGGCCCTGCAATTTCGCATTGCCGATTACGCCACCGATATCGAGGCCGCGCGCCTATTGCTGCATCGCGCCGCGTTGGCGGTGGGTGAAAAGGAACCCGGTGCAACGCGGCTGGCCGCCCAGGCCAAGCGCCTTGCCACCGACACCGGATTCGAGGTGGTCAATGGCTGTCTGCAACTGCATGGTGGCTACGGCTATCTGCACGATCACCCGATCGAGCGCGTGCTGCGCGACGTGCGCGTGCACCAGATCCTGGAAGGCACCAACGAGGTGATGCGGCTGATCATCAGCCGGGCAATGCTGGGAAATTAAGGGAGGAAGACAATGGAACGGCTGTCGCGAAGATATTTGACGCGCGAGGAGATGATGAAGCGCGTCGCCCGCTTCAAGGACCTCAACGGCTTCGACGGCGGCCTGCCGGACAGCAAGATGCCGGGCTGCGAACGCATGTTGTTCAACGTGATCGGCTTCCAGCCGCCGGAGAATGTCGGCGCGAACGCGACATCGCCGGTCGGTGACGATGCCGCGCGCATGGCCGCGATCAAGATCCGCGAAGGCTTCAATCTCGGCTACTGCAAGGCCAAGCCGGGCCATGGGCCCGAGATGCACAATCACGACACCAACGAGACCTTTATCGCCATGACCGGCACCTGGCGCGCGAGCTGGGCGGACGAGAAAGGCAAAGTCGAATATGTCGATCTCGAGCCGCTCGATGTGGTTTCGTTTCCGCCCGGGATGATCCGCCGCTTCGAGAACGTGACCAAGGGCGATCCCAACGCGGAATCGATCCTCATGTTCGTCATCGGTGGCGACGCCCCGCAGGCGGAATTCTCCGACGAGGCCATGGCGCGGCTGGAAAAGGCCGGCGCCTGGCCGCTCCGGACGGCGTGACGCGGCGCAGGTGAGCGAAGCGGACGACATCCTGTTCGAAAAGCGCGGCGCGGCCGGCGTGGTGACGCTTAATCGCCCGCAGGCGCTCAACGCGGTGACGCACCCGATGGTGCTGGCGCTCGGCGCCCAGCTCAAGGCCTGGGCCGAGGACGAGAGCATCAGCCGCGTCGTCATCACCGCCGTGGGGGACCGCGCCTTTTCGGCCGGCGGGGACATCCGCCATCTCTACGATCTCGGCATCGCCGGCCGGCAGGCGAAAGCCCTGCAATTCTGGCGTGACGAATATCCGCTCAACGCGCTGATCAAGAATTACCGCAAACCCTACGTCGCGCTCATCGACGGCATCGTCATGGGCGGCGGCGTCGGCATCTCGGTGCATGGCTCGCACCGGGTGGCCGGCGATCGTTTCTCATTCGCCATGCCGGAAGTCGGCATCGGATTTTTTCCGGACGTCGGCGCCACCTGGTTTCTGCCGCGCTTGCCGGGTGCGCTCGGTACCTATTGCGCGCTCACCGGCGAGCGCTTCAACAGCCTCGACGGGGTTGCCGCAGGCGTCGCCACCCACAGCGTCCCGACGGCACGCTTCCCGGCGCTGCTTGAGGGGCTTGCCGGCACCGTGTCGGTCGATGCCGTGCTGGCCGCTTTTGCCGAGCCGGCCGGCGAGGGGCCCATTATGGCCCGGCGCGCGACCATCGACCGACTTTTCGCGCAAGACGCGGTTGAAGCCATTCTCGCCGGGCTCGACCGCGAAGCCGGTTCCGGCGGCGCCGACGCCGAATGGGCGGCGAAAACCGCCGCCACCATGCGGGCCAAATCGCCGCTCAGTCTCAAGGTTGCGCTCGAGCAGATGCGCCGCGGCAAGGACTGGGACTTCGAGACGTGCATGCGCGCCGAATTCCGCATAGTGTCGCGCATCATTGAGGGCCATGATTTCTACGAGGGCGTGCGCGCGGTGATCGTCGACAAGGATAACGAGCCCTGCTGGAACCCGGCGACGCTCGCCGCGGTGAGCGCGGAGGATGTTGCGCGCTATTTCGCGCCACGGCCCGGCGACGAACTGGTGCTGCCATGAGCGAGCCCGCGGCTGTCGGTCAAACCCTCGCACCGGTGAAGGAAGCCGAAGGCGCGCCCGAGCCCGGTCTTTGGACGCGGCGGCTGGTAGTGTTCCTGCGCGCGATGGCCGGGCTCGCAATGCTCAAGGGGCTCTATCATTGGGCCTGGGTGTGCGGCATCGGTGTCGATCAAAGCCAGATGTTTCAGCTGCATTCGATTGCCTGGCAATCGGCCACCGTGTTTTTCGCGGTGATCGATCTGGTCGCCGCGGTCGGCCTCTGGTTGGCGGCGGCCTGGGGCGCGGTGATCTGGCTGATGTCGGTCGCCTCGATGCTCGCGCTCGATATCTTTTTCCCGCAGGTGTTCGGCGGCGGCTGGCCGGTCGCCATTGTCCTCGGCTCTTTGCTGGCGACGTATCTGTGGTTGGCGTTGAAGGCGGCGCAGGAGCAGCCGGCATGAACAAGATATAAAAAGGGGAGGGGAGCATGGCGCGCATAGGCTTCATCGGGCTCGGCAATATGGGGCTGCCGATGGCGCAGAACCTGATCAAAGCGGGCCACGAGGTCGAAGGCGTCGACATCAGTCCGGACGCGATCGAGAAGCTGAAGGCCGCCGGCGGCGTCAGCGTGGAGACCGCCAAGATCGCGGCCTCGCGCGCCGACGTGGTCATCACGATGCTGCCGGCCGGCCAGCACGTGCGCGACGTCTATCTCGGCTCGTCCGGCATCATCGAGAACGCCAACGAGGGCACGCTGCTGATCGACTGCTCCACTATCGATGTGGAGACAGCGCGCGCGGTCGCCGCCGAAGCGGAGAAGAAAGGGCTGATGATGCTCGACGCGCCGGTGTCGGGCGGTGTCGGCGGCGCGCAGGCCGCGACGCTCACCTTCATGGTCGGCGGCAGCACACGGGCATTCGTGCGCGCGGAGTCGATCCTGCAGAAGATGGGCAAGACAATCGTGCACGCGGGCGGCGCCGGCAACGGCCAGGCCGCCAAGATCTGCAACAACATGATCCTCGGTGTGTCGATGATCGCGGTCAGCGAGGCGTTCGTGCTGGCCGAGCAACTCGGGCTCGAGCACCAGAAGCTGTTCGATATTTCCTCGAAGTCGTCCGGCCAGTGCTGGTCGCTGACGACTTATTGCCCGGTGCCGGGGCCGGTGCCGACGTCGCCTGCCAATCGCGACTATCAGGCCGGCTTCACCGCCGCGATGATGTTGAAGGACTTGAAGCTCGCGCAAGCCGCCGCCAAGGCGAGCGGCGCCAAGACCGAGCTCGGCGCAGACGCCGCGCGCATCTACACGCAATATGTCGAGAGCGGCGAGGCCGGGCGCGACTTCTCCGGCATCATCCGTTTCATTCGCGGCTGACGCGGCTACTGGTTGCTGCCCGAAGTGGGCAGCCGAAGTTGTGATTTCCGCGCCTAGATTGTCTTGAGATACACCACGCTGCGGGACAGGGCGCCGATGTCCATACCGTGGTGCCGCGTGACCCTGTTCATTTTGGGTCAACCATGGGGAGACCGGCCGCCATCTTTTGGTGGCCGGCACGGCGGCCGCACGCGTAATGAGTAGCTTGCGCGAATAAATATCCGCAACCGGCGATGCAAGGTGAACGAAGTATTGCGCGGTTCCCCTCAATTGAACGGTCAAGGAACCGTTCACCGTTGCAAATAAACCTAATCTTTATGGTGTTATTTAAGCCGATTTTAGACTGCCCCACGTAGGTTGGCGCCATCGGAAGCGGGGAAGACAGGGCCTCGTTATCCGGTGCAGGACTAACAAAATAAAACGCATGGGGCGTTGAACATGAAAGCCGTTGCAAAGACGGTCGAGTCCGCCGAGCATGAGGCGCATTTCGACCATATCCGGCCGCTGTATCACGAGGCATTGACCTTGGTCGAACGGCTGCATCGCCGTTTGCTCGATGTGATCAAGGACGAATTCGATCGCCGCGGGCGGGCCGACATCAATTCCGTGCAGGCGCTGCTGCTCTACAATATCGGGGATAAGGAGCTCACTGCCGGCGAGTTGCGCACGCGCGGCTACTATCTCGGCTCCAACGTCTCCTACAATCTGAAGAAGCTGGTGGAGATCGGGTTCCTCGATCATCAGCGTAGCCGCGTCGACCGCCGCTCGGTGCGCATCAAGCTGACCGACAAGGGCCGCGAAGTGCGCGATATCGTCGAATCGCTCTATCAGAAGCATGTACGCACGGTGGAACAGGTCGGCGGCATCAATGCCGACGAGTTCACCACCCTCAACAAGTCACTGCACCGGCTCGAGCGGTTCTGGACCGACCAGATCCTCTATCGGCTCTAATCCGACTTAGTCCCGCTGGTGAGAACTTGCCCCGGCCGCGTGCGGCCGGGGCCTTTGTCGTTGCGCTCGAAAAATGCGCAAAATGTCATGAGAGCGGCCACAAATTCGCCGGCTCGGCCCGATAGCGAGAAAGTGAGCTTCGATTCCGTCCGTGGTGCTTGCCTCGACGGCGCGAACCGGGGCATGACGGGGTCGGCAGGCGCTTTATCCCCTTGCGCCTTCGGTTCGAGAACGCGATGGCAAAAGCTCACTCACCGGCCGGCAACGGCCCCGATCGCCGCCGAATATTGAGTCTCCTCGGCGCTGGCGTGATGATGCCGCTGCTTGCCCGTCACGCCGCCGCGCAGGACGCGGCCTTGCAGGCGCTCATCCAGCAGAATCAGCGGCGCGCGCTCGGCCAGGATTTCGACAGCGCCTCGCGCACGATCCACATGCCGAAGGCATCGCTGCCGACGCTGGCGCCGTCGACCGTGCAGACCACCGAGAACGCCGTCGGCCAGTACGAGGGCATCCTGTCCCGCGGCGGCTGGCCGGTGGTGCCGCCCACCGAGCGCCTGCGTCTGGGCAACCGACATCCGAGCGTGGTGTCGCTGCGGCGGCGGCTGATCGTCGTCGGCGATCTCGCCTCCAATGTCGGCGACAGCGACATCTTCAATTCCTATGTCGAGGCGGCGGTGCGCCGCTTCCAGGCGCGCCACGGCATCACCGTCGATGGCATCGTGCGCAAGGAGATGTTCGACCGTCTCAATATTCCGTGCGAACAGCGGCTCTCTCAGCTCAAGGTCAATGTCGATCGCCTGAAGGCCGCCACCCGGCATCTCACCAAGCGCTATGTGATGGTCAACATTCCGGCGGCGCAAGTCGAAGCGGTCGAGGACGGCGTCGTGGTCAGCCGCCACACCGCCGTGGTCGGCCGGCCGTCGCGGCCGTCGCCCGAGCTCAACAGCAAGATCATCGAGGTCAACTTCAATCCGTTCTGGACGGTGCCGGTGTCGATCGTGCGCCGCGATCTGATCCCGATCATGCAGAAAAACCCAGCTTACCTGACCGAGGAGCACATCCGCATCTTCGACATGCAGGGCAACGAGCTCAATCCGTCGCAGATCAACTGGTACTCGACCGACGCGGTGAGCTACCGCTTCAAGCAGGACCCCGGCAGCTTCAATTCGCTCGGCACGCTGCGCATCGACTTCCCCAGCCCCCACGGCGTCTATATGCACGACACGCCGGAGAAGAACCTGTTCGGCGAGGACATGCGCTTCAATTCCTCCGGCTGCGTGCGGGTGCAGAATGTGCGCGAGCTGGTGGACTGGCTGCTCAAGGACACGCCCGGCTGGGACCGTCAGCACATCAACCAAGCGATTGCATCGGGTGATCGCATCGACGCCAAGCTGAAGAAGCCGGTGGAACTGCACTGGGTCTACATCACCGCCTGGGCGACGCCCGACGGCGTGGTGCAGTTCCGCGACGACATCTACCACAAGGACGGCCTCGGCCAGCTCGCCGACACGGTCAAGGGCTGACCTCGGCCGCGCCAACCCCCCGCCACGCGCTGCGGACGGGGCGCGCGGAAGGCGATGCAAGTACTCAAAAAACGCTAGATATTGCGGCTCGTTGGGCGCGACCATGCCACAACTTGGCGGGTTGCGGCCGATATGCTATGGCCCGCGTTGCTCCCGTACCCTCCCATCATGCGGCGCCGATTTCACTTGCGGCGCCAGGAGATTGAAATGTCGGCGACTTTCCGCCCCAGCCCCGCGTCCGACGAGGCGGCCTTTTTTTCCGCCCCGCTTGCCGAGACTGATCCAGAAATCGCCGACGCCATCGGCAAGGAGCTCGGTCGCCAGCGCGACGAGATCGAGCTGATCGCTTCCGAGAACATCGTTTCGCGCGCCGTTCTGGAAGCGCAGGGCTCGGTGCTCACCAACAAGTACGCCGAGGGGCTGCCGGGTAAGCGCTATTACGGCGGTTGCCAGTACGTGGACGTCGTCGAGACTCTGGCGATCGAGCGGGTGACCAAGCTGTTCGGTTGCAAGTACGCCAACGTGCAGCCGCATTCCGGCGCGTCGGCCAACGCGGCGGTGTTCTTCGCCTTGATGCAGCCAGGCGACACCTTCATGGGCCTTAATCTTGCCGCCGGCGGCCATCTCAGCCATGGCATGGCGCTCAATATGTCCGGCAAATGGTTCAAGCCGGTGCCCTACAATGTGCGCCGCGACGACCACCGCGTCGACATGGACGAGGTGGAACGGCTCGCCAAGGAGCACAAGCCGAAGCTCATCATCGCCGGCGGCTCGGCCTATCCGCGTATTTTCGATTTCGGGCGCTTCCGCGAAATCTGCGACGAGGTCGGCGCCTACCTGATGGTGGACATGGCGCATTTCGCCGGTCTGGTAGCCGGCGGCGCGCACCCGTCGCCGTTCCCGCATGCGCATGTGGTCACCACCACCACCCACAAGACCCTGCGTGGGCCGCGCGGCGGCGTGATCCTCACCGACGACGAGGCCCTGGCCAAGAAGCTCAATTCCGCGGTGTTCCCCGGTCTGCAGGGCGGTCCGCTGATGCACGTCATCGCCGCCAAGGCGGTGGCCTTCGGCGAGGCACTGCGCCCGAGCTTCAAGACTTATGCCCGCAACGTGGTGGAGAACGCCAAGGCGCTGGCCGAGACGTTGAAGTCGCGCGGCCTCGATATTGTTTCCGGCGGCACCGACACCCATCTGATGCTCGTCGATCTGCGGCCGAAGAAACTGACGGGCAAGGTGGCGGAGGCGGCCCTCGGCCGCGCCCACATCACCTGCAACAAGAACGGTATCCCTTACGATCCGGAAAAGCCTTTCGTGACCTCGGGCGTCCGGCTCGGCACGCCGGCCGGCACCACGCGCGGCTTCGGCATTGCCGAATTCAAGGACGTCGGCGACATGATTTCCGAAGTGCTCGACGTGTTGTCGCAGAAGAGGACGGAAGAGGATTCGCTGACCGAAGCGGCGGTGCGCGACAAAGTCGCGGCTTTGCTCAAGCGCTTTCCGATCTACCAATGATGCGGTGTGGCGGGGGAAATAGGGGGATGTCATGCGTTGCCCGAATTGCGGAAGCCTCGATACCCAGGTGAAGGATTCGCGGCCGACCGAGGATTCGGCGGTGATCCGCCGACGCCGCGTATGTCTCACCTGCAATTTCCGCTTCACCACCTTCGAGCGCGTGCAACTGCGCGAGCTGACCGTGATCAAGCGCAATAGCCGCCGCGTGCCGTTCGACCGCGACAAGCTGTTGCGCTCGGTGCAGATCGCGTTGCGCAAGCGTCCCGTCGACCCCGAGCGCATCGAGACCATGGTCTCCAAGGTGGTGCGCGAACTGGAAAGCATGGGCGAGAGCGAAGTGTCGTCCGAGATGATCGGCGAGATGGTCATGGAGCAACTGCGCTCGATCGACGATGTCGCCTATGTGCGCTTTGCCTCGGTCTACCGGAATTTCCGCGAGGCCAAGGACTTCGAGATGTTCCTCGGCAAGCTGGGCGAGGGGGAGGGGGCAAAGGCTGCGGCGGGCGAAAAAAAATAGCGCGCCCGACAGCCTGGCATGCCGTAAGCGTTACCCATCGCGGGTCTATCGCCGGGATCAGCTCACCGTCTCGCCTTCGAACTTGAAGCCGATGGTCTTGAGCCCATCGAGCGCGTTCTTGCCGAACTCGGTTTCGATTTCCTTGGCGAGGCTCGGCGCGTAGGAGATCGGGTCGACCTGTTCTTCGCTTTCCGGCACGATCATCACCAGCAGACGCCCGACTTCGTTGGAGACGTTGAAGAACTTGCGGTTCTCACCGCGCGGCACCGAGATCATGTCGAGCGGCTCCAGCACGGTCTTGTATTCGCCGTTGTCGCCCCAGGAAATCTCGAAGCGGCCGGAGAGGCAGAAGAAGTTCTCCACCGTGTTGAGATGGCGATGCAGCCCGGGGCCGTTGCCCGGCTCGCATTCCGCGATGGAGACGACGAGCCCGCGCGGGCCCTTGACCGGCGCGCCGGCGCTGCGGCCCTGGTAGTCGGCGGGCGCCATGACGGGAAAGACCTTGCGCGCGGTGACCTTCTCCACCGCGCCGGGCGGAATGTTGTGCGCCTCGAAGTTCTGGCGCTGATAGGTCTGCAGCTTATTGAAGCGGGCGACGCGCGCTTCCATCTGATCGGGCGTCAGGCTCACGGGACATCTCCTCCGGGTTGTTTTTATTAAATGAGATTCCGTTCCGGCCACGATGGCAAGGGACGTTCGGGAGTATCGCACCAGCTTGCTTTTGCGTCTTGAATCGCCCAGTAGCTTTGTTGTGTTGGTTTTGACAGTGTTTGCCGGTGACCGAAGACCAAAGTACCTTTGACGCGCGTATGATCCAGCTGGCGCTTTCGCTCGGCCGGCGCGGCCTCGGCAACACTTGGCCGAACCCGGCGGTGGGCGCGGTGATCGTCAAGGACGGGATCATCCTGGCGCGCGGCTGGACGCAGCCCGGCGGGCGGCCCCACGCCGAAGTGGAGGCCTTGCGCCGCGCCAAGAGGGCGGCGCAAGGCGCGACCCTCTACGTGACGCTCGAGCCGTGCTCGCATGAAGGCAAGTCGCCGCCGTGCGCCGATGCGGTGATCAAGGCCGGCATCGCGCGGGTGGTGTCGTCCCTCGAAGACCCCAATCCGGATGTGGCGGGGCAGGGGCATGCGCGGCTGCGCGAAAAAGGCATCGCGGTCGAGATCGGGCTTGGCGCCGAGGACGCGCGGCGGGCGCACGCCGGCCACATCACCCGCATCACGCAAGGCCGTCCGCATGTCACGCTCAAGCTTGCCATCTCCGCCGACGGCAAAGTGGGGGCTGCCGGGCGCAAACCGGTGGCGATCACCGGCGAGGCCGCGCGCGCGCGCGTGTTCCAGATGCGCGCTCAAAGCGACGCCATTCTGGTCGGCATTGGCACCGTGCTCGTCGACAACCCGCAGCTCACCTGCCGCCTGTCCGGGATGGAAGCGAACTCGCCGGTGCGCGTGGTGCTCGATGCAAAATTGCAGGCGCCGATGTCGAGTGGAGTCGTCGCCACCGTGCGCGCAACGCCAAGCTGGTTTTTCGCCGCCCGCAGCACCTCCGAGATCGCCCAGGAGATTCTCGAGCAGAAAGGCTGCCGTGTGTTTCGCGTCGACGGCGATCAGGGCCGGCTCGACCTTCAGGAAGTGCTGAGGGTGTTGGCCGGCGAAGGCATCAGCCGATTGATGGTGGAGGGTGGCCCGACGGTTGCCGCAAGCTTCGTTGCGGCCGATCTCGTCGATGAAGCGGCGCTCATCTATTCCGACAAGCTGATCGGCGACGACGGCATCGCGCCGCTGGAAGGCATGGCGCTTGACGCGCTCACCGAGCGCCTGCACGCGCGCGGCAGTGAGAGCCTTGGTGCTGACACCTTGGAACATTACGAGCGCGCTTGATCATGTCTTGTCACCGAACCATTCAACGTTCCCCGGGTACTGCACCTGCTCCGGGACACGAGGCCGCGCCGTGATGTTTACCGGTCTTGTCACCGATGTGGGCGAAGTGCGCAGCGTCAAGCCGCGCGCCAACAACCTGCATCGCTTGACCATTTTTTGCAGCTACCCGCGCGCCGACATTGTCGACGGCGCTTCGATCGCCTGTTCCGGTGTCTGCCTCACGGTGGTTGGGACCGGCGAGGAGGGCGGCCGCACCTGGTTCGCCGTCGATACCGCGGACGAGACGTTGCGGCTGACCACGGCGGGGCGCTGGAAGGTGGGTGCCCGCCTCAATCTCGAGCGCGCCTTGAAGCTCGGCGACGAGCTCGGCGGACACATGGTCGCCGGTCATGTCGACGGACTTGCCACCGTCGTGGCGCGCGAGGACATGAGCGACATGGTGCGCTTCGTGCTGCGCGCGCCGCACGATCTTGCCCGCTTCATCGCACCCAAGGGATCGGTCGCGCTCGACGGCGTCTCGCTCACGGTCAATGCGGTGGAAGACGATACCTTCTCGGTCTTGATCATCCCGCACACCTTGCAGGTGACGACCCTGGGCGCACTGCGCAAGGATGCCGATGTCAATCTCGAAATCGACACCATGGCCCGCTACGCCGCGCGGCTGATGGATACGCGCTGACTTGTCGTAGGCACAGCACCGGTTTTTCCCGTTCGGCCCCGTGTAAGCGGGGACCCCGCGGCGGCGCTGCATGGCCTCTCGCATAAGAGTGCTGGAGACCCGCTTTCGCCGGAATGAGCGGCGTGTGGCACAACGCTACGGCCGGGGAACGCTAGCCCTTGTTCGCTGCGCGCGCGCTTGCTACGACCCCGGCCTAAACCAAGGACAACCAAACCAATGGCTAAGAAACGCGTTGCCACCAAGAGCGCCAAGAGTGCCAAGAGCGGCAAGACCGCGAAGGACACCAAGGCCGAAGGCGCGCCGCTGCGCATGCTGATCGTGGAAGGCCGTTTCTACGAAGACATCTCCGACAAGCTGCTGGCAGGCGCCGTTGCGGTACTGGAGGGGGCGGGCGCCACCTTCGACCGCATCACCGTGCCGGGCGCGCTCGAAGTGCCGCCGGCGATTGCGATCGCGCTCGATATCGCCAATGCCAAGCGCCAGCCGTATGACGGCGTGGTCGCGCTTGGCTGCGTCATCCAGGGCGAGACCTATCATTTCGACCTGGTGTCGAACGAGTCCGCGCGCGGCCTCATGGACCTCGCAATCGAGCGGCAGATCCCGCTCGGCAACGGCATCCTCACCGTGGACAACGAAGCGCAGGCCTATGCCCGTCTCGGCGGCGATCGCGGCCACAAGGGCGCGCAGGCTGCCCGCGCCGCGCTCACCATGGTTGCGCTCAAGCAGACGCTGGCGGGGGCCTGATGGCCGCTCCGCTCGCCGGCAAGGAGGCGCGCAAGGCCAATCGGCGCGGCGCCGCCCGGCTGGCCGCGGTGCAGGCGCTCTACCAGATGGATCTTGCCGGCACCGGCCTGAACGAGATCCTCGCCGAATTCGAGAGCCACTGGCTCGGCCGTGAGGTCGAAGGCGCGCAATACCTGCCGGCGGAAGCCGCCTTCTTTCGCGACATCGTTTCCGGCGTGGTGCGCGAGCAGCGCGCGCTCGATCCGCTGATCGACACCGCGCTGCAGAAGACTTGGCCGCTCAAACGCATCGAGGCGATCCTGCGCGCGGCTTTGCGCGCCGGCGCCTATGAACTGGCGCATCGCCGCGACGTTCCGGCGCGCGTGGTGGTGTCGGAATATGCCGACGTCGCCGCCGCCTTTGTCGAGCGCGAGGAGACCGGCATGGTCAATGCCGTGCTCGACCATTTGGCGCGCCAGGCGCGGCCGGAAGAGTTTGCGGGCTAGTGGTGCGCGGACTCCCTCCTCCTGAAAGGGGGAGGGTTGGGGTGGGGTCCGTTTGTCGGATACATGATGACCCCCACCCGGTTCGCTTTGCGAACCGACCTCCCCCTTGCAGGGGGAGGTAAGAGATGGGGCGAGGTCATGAGCGCCAAACATGAGTAACGGAAACGGCAAACTCTCCGGCGAGGAGCGGCTGATCGCCAGCATCTTTGCGCCGCTCGCCACCCATCCCGGCGCGCTTGGTCTCACCGACGACTGCGCCGTCATCACGCCGCCGCAAGGCTGCGACCTCGTGCTCACCACCGACACCATCATCGGCCGCGTGCACTTCTTCGCCGACGATGCTGCGCACGCGGTCGCGAGCAAGGCGCTGCGGGTCAACCTGTCCGATCTCGCCGCCAAGGGGGCCGCCCCGCTCGGCTACCTCTTGTCGCTCGCGCTGCCCAAGGACATCGGCGAGGACTGGCTCACCGGCTTCGCCGAAGGCCTGCGCGGCGATGCCCAGCGCTACAATTGTCCGCTATTCGGCGGCGACACCGACCGCACGCCCGGGCCGGTCACCATCGCGGTCACCATGTTCGGCAGCCTGCCGGTGGGCACCATGGTGCGCCGTGCCGGGGCCAAGGCGGGCGATCTGGTCTTTGTCAGCGGGACCATCGGCGACGCCGCGCTCGGGCTGGCGTTGCGCAAGGACCCGGCCCGGGACTGGCCGCTCACCGGCGGGCAGCAACAGCATCTCACTTCGCGCTATTTGCTGCCTCAGCCGCGCAATGCGCTGGCCGAAGCGGTCCGCATCCACGCCTCCGCCGCCATGGACGTGTCCGACGGCCTGGTTGGCGATCTCACCAAGCTCTGCCGGGTGTCGCAGGTTGCCGCCAATGTGGAGGTCGAGCGCGTGCCATTGTCGGAGGCCGCGCGCGCGCTGATTGCGGCTGAACCGGCCATGCGCGAGCCGGTACTTACCGGCGGCGACGACTACGAGATCGTCTGCACGGTTCCGCCCGACAAGGCCGAAGGCTTCAAGGCGGCGGCGAAAGTGGCGGAAGTGGCCGTCAGCGAGATCGGCGTCGTCGCGCAAGGCGAGGGCGCCCGTTTCATCGGCTCCGACGGCGAGCCGATCGCCTTCCGCCAGGCCTCGTTCAGCCATTTCTAGCCGCGCGCGCCGGAATACCGCCGTGCCAGACAGCGCGCGGGCGCGACGCTATAATGTCCCTAAAGAATTGATGGGGGACGCCATGCACGACGTGACGGCCAAGAGCGGGTTGATAACGCCGGCCGGGGCTAACGAAAACTACCCGCGCCTGCACCGGCACTTTCCTACCTCGACCTATTTGCGGCGGGCGGCGCCGCGCAACGTGCCGCGCTTTTCCTTCGAGTACGGCGATACCGGCGCCGGCAACGATATCGGCATCGAACACAACTGGGCGGCTTTCGACGGGGTCAAGGTGGTGCCGCGCTATGGCGTCACCAACACGCTGCCGCCGACCGACGTCGAACTGTTCGGCCATCGCTATGCCGCGCCGTTCGGCATTGCGCCCATGGGTGGGCCGTCGCTGGTGTGGCCGGGTGCCGACCTGCTGCTGGCCAAGGCGGCGCAGCGCGCGCGTGTCCCCTATACGCTCGGCGTTGCCGGCGGCGCCACCATCGAAGAGATCGCGAAAGTCGCGCCCGATGTGTTCTGGTTGCAGCTCTATCGCTTCGCGCACAACGACCACAAAATCGGCTTCGATCTCGTGCGCCGCGCACAAGAAGCCGACGTCAAGGTATTGGCGCTTACCCTCGACGTGCCGGTGCGCACGACGCGCTCGCGCGAGAGCTATGCCGGCCTTGGCGGTGTCTTCAAGCCGACGCCGCGCATGATCTATGAGATGACCGTGCGGCCGAAATGGCTGATGGCGCTGCTGCGCAACGGCTACCCGCGCTTTGCCACCATCGGACCTTATGCCGGCAAGAACCCGAGCACCAACGACACCATCCTCTTTGCCCGCCGCGAGATGGGCGGCGCGTTTTCATGGGATGAAGTCGCGCGCTACCGCGAGCGCTGGAAGGGCGCGATGGCGGTGAAGGGAATCCTGCATCCCGCCGACGCGGAAAAGGCGGTGGCGCTCGGCGTCGACGGCATTTGGGTGTCGAACCACGGCGGCCGTCAGATCGAGGCGCTGATGCCGTCGATCGATGTGTTGCCGGCGATCGTCTCGGCAGTCGGGAATCGGGCAACCGTCCTGGTCGACAGCGGCGTGCGCTCGGGCCAGGACATCATGCGGGCGCTTGCCCTCGGCGCCGACGCCGCTTTCGCGGGCAAAACGTTCCTGTGGTCGCTGGGCGCGCTCGGTGACGAGGGGCCGGGCTATCTGATCGACCTCTATATGGACGAATTGCGCGCCTCCCTTGGCCAGATCGGCGCGCTGTCGCCGGCCGAGGCCCGCCTTGCCAGCATCCGTCACCCGGGCGCGATCAAGTTCTAGCGAAAGTTGACCGCATTTTTTGCCCACCGCGCGCCCACGCTCGCGGGGAGAATGGGAACCTGCTCTGCACCGCCGATGGTAGTAATCGCTTCCACATGCCGCTAGAAGGAGCGGCTTTTTTGCCGGAGAATCCCGCTATGTCGGCTGTCGCCGAACCCATCCGTCAGGTCACGGTCGACGACGCGCTTGCGCGCCGCAACGCCATGGTGCTGGCTGCTGCGCAGGCACTTGGCGGCGCCAACAATACCATCATCTTTTCCACCGCCAGCATCGTCGGCGCCGTGCTGGCGCCCGATAAGGGCCTGGCCACGCTGCCGATCACCTGCATGGTGATCGGCATGTGGCTCGGCACGCTGCCGGTCGGCATGCTGGCGCGCCGTTTAGGCCGCCGCAGCGCGCTGCAGATCGGCACGCTGCTCGGCATGCTGTCGGGCGTGATCTCCTATTTCGCGGTGATGACCGGCAATTTCTGGCTGCTGCTGTTCGGGACTTTCTGCGGCGGGCTCTATGCTGCCGCCTTCCAGTCCTATCGCTTCGCCGCCGCCGACACCGCCAGCGAGAGGTACCGGGCGAAAGCGGTGTCCTGGGTACTGGCGGGCGGCGTGTTCGCCGCGGTGCTGGGGCCACAGGTGGTGATCTTCACCAAGGATCTGTTCACGCCGTTCACCTTCGCCGCCAGCTATCTCGCGCAATCGGCCTGCGCGGTGGTGGCGATCGTGGTGCTGCAATTCGTCAGGATTCCCCGGCCCGTCGCCACGCGCGGGGAGAACGTGCGGCCGCTGTCGGCGATCGTGCGCCAGCCGCGCTTCATCGTGGCGGTGGCCTGCGGGGTGACGGCTTATGCGGTCATGAACCTACTGATGACCTCGGCGCCGCTCGCCATGGTCGGCTGCGGCCATTCGGTCACCGACGCCACCCTCGGCATTCAGTGGCACGTTCTGGCAATGTACGGGCCGAGCTTCGTGACCGGCTCCCTTGTGGCGCGCTTCGGCGTGGTGCGCATTACGTCGATCGGCCTCGGTCTTCTGGCGCTCACCGGCGTGGTCGGCATCAGCGGCCTGTCGGTGGCGCACTTCTGGACCGCGCTGGTGCTGCTCGGCCTTGGCTGGAATCTGGCCTTCATCGGCGCCACCACCTTGGTCACCGAATGCCATCGCCCCGAGGAGCGCACCAAGGTGCAGTCGTTCAACGACTTCCTCATCTTCGGCAGCATGGCGGTGGCCTCGTTCTCCTCCGGCCAGCTGCTGGCTGATTTCGGCTGGGCCATGATCAATGCGGTGATCTTCCCGACGGTGCTGATCGCGGCAGCGCTGCTGATCTGGCACGCCATGCGGCGGCGGGCTGAGGTGGAGATGGTCTGAGCGGGCGGGGCTCCTGCTCGCGTGGATCCGCAAAACAAGGATTGCATTCCTCAGATTTGGCTCCGCCGCGTGGCCGCTTGAATAGGCCCCGGCGGGTTCCCGAATCGAACCGGAAGCAGGTCCGCCCCGGACCCCGCAACGGCCGAGCGGCGGTTGGCCGCGGTTCCACGGAAATACCCGCGATCTGCCGCAGATGTACGCGATCGGAGCGCTGATTGGCCGCTGTTTTTGTTGATTCACCAGTGTTGAAGGGGGCGGGCGGCGGTTGCCTTTGTGTCACCTTTTTGGCTATATCCGCGCGCTTTCCGGTCGGGGTGAAGCGCGATGCAGGCGGCCATCCTCGACGTCCCTGGCGTTGGGCAGGGGGCGTTTGACTCCCGCCAAGCTCCGTTAATCAATCGAGGTTGAGGCCACCATGACTACATTGTGGATGATCGTTGGCTGTGGCTTGCTCGCGATCCTCTATGGCATCTGGGCCACCGTGTCGGTGTTGAACGCCGATGCCGGCAGCGCCAAGATGCAGGAGATTTCCGCCGCCGTGCGCGAGGGCGCGCAGGCTTATCTCAAGCGCCAATACACCACCATCGGCATCGTCGGTGTGGTGATTTTCGTCATCATCGGGCTGACGCTGGGCTGGCTGGTCGCGGTCGGCTTCGCCGTCGGCGCCATCCTGTCGGGTGCGGCCGGTTTCATCGGCATGAACGTGTCGGTGCGCGCCAACGTGCGCACGGCGCAAGCCGCCACCAAGTCGCTCGCCGGCGGGCTGGAGATCGCCTTCAAGGCCGGTGCCATCACCGGCATGCTGGTGGCGGGCTTGGCGCTGCTCGGCGTCACGCTTTATTTCATCTTCCTCACCGGCCCCATGCAGATGGCGCCGAACGATCGTACGGTCATCGACGCCATCGTCGCGCTCGGCTTCGGCGCTTCGCTGATCTCGATCTTCGCCCGTCTCGGCGGCGGTATCTTCACCAAGGGTGCCGACGTCGGCGGCGATCTGGTCGGCAAGGTCGAAGCCGGCATTCCGGAGGACGATCCGCGTAATCCGGCCACCATCGCCGACAACGTCGGCGACAATGTCGGCGACTGCGCCGGCATGGCCGCCGACCTGTTCGAGACCTATGCGGTGACCACCGTCGCCACCATGGTGCTGGCCTCGATCTTCTTCGCCGGCACGCCGATCCTCCATCAGATGATGACCTTGCCGCTTGCCATCGGCGGTATCTGCATCATCACCTCGATCGTCGGCACCTTCTTCGTCAAGCTCGGCGCCTCGCAGTCGATCATGGGTGCGCTCTACAAGGGCCTGATCGTCACCGGCATCCTGTCGCTGATCGGCATCGGCGCGGTGATCGGGCTGCTGCTGCCGCACGGCTTCGGCGCCCTCGACGGCCAGACCTTCACCGGCATGTCGCTGTTCCTATGCGGCATCGTCGGTCTTGGCGTCACCGGCCTGATCATCTGGATCACCGAATACTACACCGGCACCGACTTCCGCCCGGTGAAGTCGATCGCGGCGGCCTCGGTCACCGGTCACGGTACCAATGTGATCCAGGGCCTCGCCATCTCGATGGAGTCGACCGCGCTGCCCGCGATCGTCATCATCGCCGGCATCCTGATCGCCTTTAACCTCGGCGGCTTGTTCGGCATTGCCATTGCGGTGACGACGATGCTGGCGTTGGCGGGCATGGTCGTGGCGCTCGATGCCTTCGGTCCCGTGACCGACAATGCCGGCGGCATCGCCGAAATGGCCGGCCTGCCGCCGGACGTGCGCAAGTCGACCGACGCGCTCGATGCCGTCGGCAACACCACCAAGGCGATCACCAAGGGCTACGCCATCGGTTCGGCAGGCCTTGGCGCGCTGGTGCTGTTTGCCGCCTATAACCAGGACCTGACGTTCTTCACCAAGAACGCGGCGACGCATCCTTACTTCCAGGGCATTCACCTCGACTTCGCCCTGACCAACCCCTACGTCGTCGTCGGCCTGCTGTTCGGCGGCCTGTTGCCCTATCTGTTCGGTTCGATGGGCATGACCGCGGTTGGCCGCGCTGCCGGCGCCATCGTCGAGGAGGTGCGCCGCCAGTTCCGCGAGGACCCGGGCATCATGAAGGGCACCTCGAAACCGAACTACGGCCGTGCCGTCGATCTGCTGACCAAGGCGGCGATCAAGGAGATGATCATCCCGTCGCTGCTGCCGGTGCTGTCGCCGATCTTCGTCTACTTCGTGATCTATCTGATCGCGGGTGGCGGATCGGTCGGCAAGTCGGCCGGTTTCTCGGCGCTCGGCGCCATGCTGCTCGGCGTCATCGTCACCGGCCTGTTCGTCGCCATCTCGATGACCTCGGGCGGCGGTGCCTGGGACAACGCCAAGAAATACATCGAGGACGGCCATTACGGCGGCAAGGGCTCGGAAGCCCATAAGGCCGCCGTCACCGGCGATACCGTCGGCGATCCCTACAAGGATACGGCCGGCCCGGCGGTGAACCCGATGATCAAGATCACCAACATCGTGGCCTTGCTGTTGCTCGCCGTGCTCTCGCACTGAGGCGGCCGCAACAACGCCAAATGAAAAAGGGCCCGCCATTCGCGCGGGCCCTTTTGCATTCAGGCAATTGTCGTTTCGTCAGATCGAACTGATGGCCTTGAAGATGTTGCGCAGGTAACTCAGTTCCTGGCCGCCGGTCGGCGTGGTCCGCGATATGAAGTCGAAGACGTGGCCGTCCTTCAAGCCGTAGTTGGCGAGCCGCGTCACCCGCCGGTCCTTGTCGAAATAGACGGCGATCACCCGCTGGTCGACTATCTTCTGCTTCATGAAGGCGGCGCCGCGGCGCGTCTTTTGCGAGATGTAATAGAAAGCGTCGCCGTTGACGGTGGCGACGGTGGATGGCGTGCCGAGCACCAGGAGTACCTGCTCCTGGGTGGCGCCGACCGGGATCTGCTCGAGCGCGCCTTCCGGCAGCACGTAGCCGCGCTGGAACGTCTCCGAAAAGCCGTCGAAACCGCCGCAGCCGGCGAGGGCGAGGGCACCGGCAATGGCCAGAGCCGAAAAGGCGCGGCGCGCGCCGCGACGGTCATACGACAAGCTGAACCCCCAAACCCAGTCTCCTCACTTTAGGCCTTGCATCGGCAGAGAGGTTGACGTACCGGGCGGCGAACCAACCCTATAGCCAAGCCGATGATTTTTCCCCTTTTTCGCCGCAACGCGACGCGCGACACCATTTCGACCCTGTATGGCACCATCGTGGCGCAGGCGCGATTGCCGTGCTTTTACCAGGAATATGCTGTTCCCGACACGGTGAACGGCCGGTTCGACCTCATCGTGCTGCATTTAGGGCTGGTGCTCGACCGTCTGTCCGCCGAACCGTCGCTGCGCGCGGCATGGCAGGGACTATTTGACCATTTTTGCCAAGATATGGACCACAATCTGCGGGAAATGGGTGTGGGGGACCTGGCGGTACCCAAACGGATGCGGCGCCTTGGCGAGGCCTTCTATGGCCGCTCGCAGGCCTACAAGGCGGCGTTGAGCGACGAGGGTGAGGGGGCGCTGGTCGCGGCGCTCAAGCGCAATATCTTCAGCGCGACGGCTGAAGTGGCTGCGCCGGCGCGCCTGGCAGTCTATATGCGGGAAACGGTCCGCAATCTGGCGACCCAGGATGCCGCCGCCGTCGCGGCGGGCAAGGTTCACTTCCCGGACCCCGCTGCGATTTCTGCAAGCAATACGATAAGAGCCTGATTTCGATGGAAAAAGCCGGAAGTCCATGGTCCTCGCCGGTGGCGCTGGACGAAATCCCGGAGGCCGGCCTGCATCGCGGCATCGAGGCTGCGCCGGATACCCGAGCGGCGCTCGCGGAAATCGCGGGTCTGCGCGCGGTGCCGCAGCTCTCCGCCACATTCGAGCTGACGCGCCAGGGCGACGGCGTCCGCGTTTTCGGCCGGGTGCAGGCACGCGTCGGGCAAACCTGCGTGGTGACCCTCGAGCCGATCGAGAACCCGGTCGATGAGGCCATCGACGTCGTATTCACCCCGGACGGTGCCGCCGCGGCCAAACATAGGGCGCACGCGATCGACGAAGACGAGGAGACGCTGGAACCGCTGGTTGACGGCAAGGTCGATTTGGGCGCGCTGGCGACCGAATTTCTGCTGCTCGGCATCGATCCTTATCCGCGCAAGCCGGGCGCCGAGTTTGCCGCACCTCGGACCGCAGACGAGGGCGAACATCCCTTCGCCGGCCTGGAGGCCCTCAAGAAGCGGCTTGGCGGCGGCCAACCCTGACCGGAACCCAAGCGGTGGAACGGAGCGACAACCGGCTTGTCTGTCGCGGCTCAGCGGCTATGGTCCGTGCCGTGCTTCGCTTCCCGAGGACCGTGCCGCAGGCGCCAATGCCGCCAAGGTCTATTCATGTCCGATAAGGTTCGCATCGCATTGGACGCTATGGGCGGCGACCACGGGCCGTCGGTGGTGCTGCCGGGCGCCGACATTTCGCTCGCCCGCCATCCCGATATGGAATTTCTGCTGTTCGGCGACCGCGCCCGCATGGACCCGTTGCTGGATGGGCTGCCGAAGCTCAAAGCCAAATCCGAGATCGTCCATACCGACGTCGCGATACGGATGGATGACAAGCCGAGCCAGGCGCTGCGTCACGGCCGCTGGAAGTCGTCGATGTGGCTGGCGATCGATGCCGTGCACAACGGGCAGGCCGATGCGGCGGTCTCGGCCGGCAACACCGGCGCCTTGATGGCGATGGCGCGCTTCAACCTGCGCATGCTCGATGGCATCGAGCGGCCCGCCATCGCGGCAATATGGCCGACCGTCCGCGGTGAATCGGTGGTGCTCGATGTCGGCGCCACCATCGGCGCCGACGAGGAACATCTGATTCATCTCGCGGCCATGGGCAGCGCCATGGCGCGCGTCTTGTTCGACGTCGAGCGGCCGACCGTCGGCCTGCTCAATGTCGGGGTTGAGGAGATCAAGGGGCTTGAAGCGGTGCGCGAGGCGGGGCGCATCCTGCGCGAGGGGAATTTCCCCCATTTCGAATATCGCGGCTTTGTCGAGGGCGACGACATCGGCAAAGGGACGGTGGACGTGGTGGTGACCGAGGGCTTCGCCGGCAATATCGCGCTCAAGACCGCCGAAGGCACCGCCCGCCAGCTTGCCGAATATCTGCGCGCCGCGATGAACCGGACCTGGATGGCCCGTCTCGGCTATCTGCTGGCGCGGCAGGCCTTCCAGACCCTGCGCGAAAAGATGGACCCGCGCCGCGCCAACGGCGGGGTATTCCTCGGCCTCAATGGCGTGGTGATCAAGAGCCACGGCGGTGCCGATGCAGAGGGTTGTGCGGCGGCGATCGACCTCGGATACGACATGGTACGCTACGAGCTGCTGGCCAAGATCGGCAAATCGGTGGAACGCGACCGCCAGGCCAATGCGACGGCACAATTGGCGAGTGGGGCGGCTTCGTGACGGTGTTGCGTTCGGTGGTGCTCGGTTGTGGTGGCTACCTGCCCAACCGAATTCTCAGCAACGACGAGCTGGCGCGCTCGGTGGCGACCACCGACGATTGGATCGTGCAGCGCACCGGCATTCGCGAGCGGCATATCGCGGCGCCGGGCGAACTTACGTCCGATCTCGCGCTGCATGCGGCGCGCGCGGCGCTCGCTCATGCCGGCGTGGAAGCGGATTCGATCGATCTCATCGTGCTTGCCACCTCGACACCCGATCTGACGTTTCCCTCCACCGCCGTGGCGGTGCAGGCGGGCCTCGGCATCACTCGCGGCGCCGCCTTCGACTTGCAGGCGGTCTGTTCCGGCTTCGTTTACGCGCTGTCGGTTTCCGACAGCCTGTTGCGCAACGGCAGCTTCAAACGTGCACTGGTGATCGGGGCGGAGACGTTCTCGCGTCTTCTCGATTGGAACGACCGCACGACCTGCGTGCTGTTCGGCGACGGCGCCGGCGCCGTGGTGCTGGAAGCCCAAGAACAGCCGGGCACGCGCGAGGATCGTGGCATTTTGACCACACACCTGCGCTCGGATGGGCGGCATAAGAGCAAACTATACGTCGATGGCGGGCCGGCCTCGACGCAGACCGTTGGGCATCTGCGCATGGAGGGCCGCGAAGTGTTCAAGCACGCGGTGGTCATGATCACCGACGTCATCGTCGATGCCTTCAAGGCGACCGGGACGACAGCCGCCGACATCGATTGGTTCGTGCCGCACCAAGCCAACAAGCGCATTATCGACGGCTCCGCGCACAAGCTCGGCATTTCGCCGGACAAGGTGGTGATCACCGTGGATCGGCACGGAAATACCTCGGCGGCCTCGATTCCATTGGCTTTAGCGGACGCCGTGGCCGATCGGCGCATCAAACGTGGCCATCTCATTCTGCTGGAAGCCATGGGTGGCGGCTTCACCTGGGGCTCGGCGCTCCTGCGCTGGTGAGGCCAGGCTGCCTGGCGGCGGGATCGGCCGCTCCAGGCACTGGATCGGGTACCCCGCCTACCGGATTATTTGCCTCTCACAATTTACCGTGCCCCGTTGACCAGGCCCCAACATCCGAATATCGTTGATAATTCAGCGGGATATCTTCGCCGGGGGCAGGGCAGGCGATGACCGGAAAAACAGTGACGCGGGCCGACCTCTGCGAGGCGGTCTATCAGAAGGTGGGTCTGTCACGCACGGAGTCCGCCTCGCTCGTAGAGTTGGTGCTCAAAGAGATCACCGACTGCCTTGAGCGTGGGGAAACCGTGAAGCTGTCCTCTTTTGGTTCGTTCGTCGTGCGCAAGAAAGGCGAGCGCATTGGACGCAATCCAAAGACCGGCAAGGAAGTGCCGATCTCGCCGCGCCGAGTCATGGTATTCAAGCCGTCGGCGATCCTGAAAGAGCGCATCAATGGCGTTGGCGAGAGCCACGAAGCCACTTAAAGCGCTCGTTCAAGTACTGCGTACAACCCGGTAGGAGAACGTAGCTTTGGACAACAAGGCAGCGGACGCATTTCGCACCATCAGCGAGGCGGCGGAGGAGCTCGATCTGCCCCAGCACGTGCTGCGATTCTGGGAGACGCGCTTTCGCGACATCAAGCCGATGAAGCGCGGCGGCGGCCGGCGCTATTACCGGCCAGACGACATCGATCTGCTGCGCGGCATCCGCCACCTGCTCTATGGCGAGGGCTACACCATCCGCGGCGTGCAGCGAATTCTGCGCGAACAGGGTGTGAGATTCGTTCAGGTGGTTTGGCACGAAGGCGCGACGCAGCCCCCCCATGGCTCAGTCGAGTTCGAGGACGCGCCGGAGGAAGAGGAAGCCGAGGCCGAGGCGGCGGAAGTGGGAGCGGGCTTGCGCGGGCGGATCGCCTCGTTCATCGGCCGCGATCTCGGCGACAGCGAGGATGACGTCCCCGAGCGGCCCGAGCCGCCGCTTGAGAGCGCCCCGGTGCCGCGTGTCGAGCCGGACGACCGGGCAGCCCATGGCGGCGTTGCGCCCCTGGAAACTGAGCCCCCGGAGTCCGAGCCGGCGCAGCAGCGGGTGGTGGCCGCCAGTGCGGATTTCGGGTCCGGCGAATTGCAAAGACTGCAGGCCGCGCTCAACGAACTGGGCGCGTGCCGCAAGCTGATCGACGCGGCCATGGCGCCGGCTGAATAAAACGCCTGCGCGGCCTCGGGCGGGCCGCTGGGACTGCTGGAAATTCGGGAAATGGGGATTGGTCGGGGCGAGAGGATTTGAACCTCCGACCCCCTGTCCCCCAGACAGGTGCGCTAACCGGGCTGCGCCACGCCCCGACCGGAACGGCGCGGACTATAGGGACGCGCCTATGGCGGCGCAACACTTGTCGGCCCCGTAGGGCGGAGCAGCCGGAACGGCCGGCGCACCACATAGGCGATGTAAAGCGCGGCCCCCGCGACATAGACCGCCGCATAACCGCCGATGAACCCGGTGATATCGAGATGGGCGGTGAGCACGATCGCGGTCATCGCCGCCATCGCGACCACCAGGAAGGTCGCGACCCGGGCGATTTCGCGGAAATAGCCCGTGTGCAGCAGCAGGCTGTTGGCCACGTTCTGCGCCATGTTGGTCACCAGCAGCACCACCAGGATCAGCACCGCCGCCGGGGGAACCGTGGCGGCGTGGCCGAGCAGGAGGGCGAAGAGCCGGTTGCCGTCAAGCAGCAGGATCGCGCACAGGATCAGGGTCGGGATGGCGCAGAGGATTGCCGCGGTCAGGGTCGCGCGCTTGAGCGTGGGCAGGTCGCCGGCGGCGAAGGCACGGGTCTGCTTCGGCACCAGCGGGTCGAGACCGGCGGCGTAGATCAGGGTGGCGCCGCGGAACACCTTGAAGACGGTGTCGAGAATGATGGTCGGCGCGCCGAGGCCGAAGGCGGCCGGAACGACGAAATAGGGGAAGGTGTAGACGGCCAATTCGCCGACGGCATAGTTGCCGCTGCGCAACAGATCGTTGCGGTTGCTGCGCCAGAACCCGGTCAGCGTATGCCAGAAGCCGCCGAGGCGGGCCGCGATCGCACCCCGGCGCCGCAACCGCACGATGCAGGCGGCGAAGACGCCGACCCAGACCAGGTTGCCCAGCAGCAGGAAGGCCGGCAACGGCAGCCCGATCAGCAGCGCCAGCAAGACCGTGATGTGGCCGACGCGCCGGATCGTCTCCAGCGTTTCGAAATAGATGAACTCGTCGACGGCGTTGCTGACATTACGCAGCGGGAACCACACCAGGTTCAGCGCGGAAAAGCTGAAGAACGCCGCGAACTCGCCTGCCTGCAACGGCGTGGTCGGGCCCCAGTTCGCCGCGATTGCAAAGCACAGCACGGTTCCGACGAGCACGATCAGCGCGTAAAGCACGACGACGGCGCTCGACTGCAACGGCACGGCATCGTCGATGCACTTGCCGAGGTGGCGGTTGCGCTGGCGGACGAACAGGATCTTGGCGGCGCCCAGATCGAACAGCCAGAGCGAAACCCCGAGAGTGCCGATCAGGATGAAGATCGAGAAATGCTCGGGCGTCAGCACGCGTGCGAACACGAAAGTTTGAACGAGCCCGCTTATCACGGCGGCGCCGGCGGTGAAGGCCCGCAGCAGGAAGTAACGCAGCGACAGCACGCTGGTCAGCAGCCGAAACGGCCGCTGCAGGACGGACTTCAGCGCGAGAGCGGCGTCTTGCGATGTCATGGACAGGAAAGTTAACGGGCGCCGCACATTATTCGCTTAAAAAGCATGGTGAACAAAGTCTCACGTCGATTGCATAAACCGACGCGTAGTCCTCGCGCTCGGATTAACAGAAAATTCGGCCAAACGTTGCAAATTGCACCATCTTTGGCGATGTCCTCCGAGCACAATGCACCCGACCGACAAAGTTCAGCGCGAACCCAAGTCGCCGCCTTCAGGCGCGGCGCCGGTGACGCCCGCGGTCACCGTAGTGGTGCCGTGCTACAACGCAGGCCGCTTCCTTGACGGTTTGATGACGTCGCTTTCGCGGCAGACGTTCCGCGATTTCGAAATCGTCATCGTCGATGACGGTTCGACCGACAAGGAAACCCTGCAGAAGCTGGATTTGCTGGGTGACCGCGCACGCGTGATCCACGAGGAAAACCGCGGCCTGCCGGCGGCGCGCAACACCGGCATCGCCGCGGCGCATTCTGCGCTGGTGATGCCGATCGATTGCGACGACGCCATCGAGCCGCCGTTTCTGGAGGAAGCCGTGACGCTGTTGCGGGCGTCCCCGCCCGATGTGGCCGGGGTGTCTTCGCATAAGCGATTGGTCGGCGAGGCGAACGGCCTTCTGGAGCGGCATTTTAACCGTTTCGACCTTTTGTTCACCAATCCGATGCCGTCGGGGATATTGATGCGCAAGGCGGCTTGGCAGGCGGCGGGCGGCTACGATGAAACGATGCGCGAAGGTTACGAAGACTGGGAGTTCTACTTGCGGCTGATGCGCATGGGCTATCGTGCGATCGTCATTCCCAAGCCCTATTTCGACTACCACGTCTCTCGCGCCGGCATGCTGTTCAAACAGTCTTCGAGCAAGCACGCCGCGCTCTGGCGCGCGATCAGGCGCAAGCATGCCGCCGCCTATCGGCCGCGGGCGATGCTGCGACTGTGGCGGGAGAGCCGGGACGGAACCGGGCAGGTCTCGCTCGTCAAGGGTTTTGCCGCCTACGTGCTCGCGACGATCTTGCCCGACGCCTGGTTCAGCCGTTTGGTCGTGGGCCAGCGGCGCCGTCATCTGCTCGAGGGTCACTTGCGACCCTATCACGCCGCCTAACACTCGGGAGCCTACCGTAGGTCCAATACCATGTCGTACAGTTCCGCCACCTCGCCGCCGACCGTGCCCAGCAAACGGCTGAGCTTGGATCGCGTCGTCCGTAAGATTTTCCCGTCGACCTCGCGGCTGACGTTCAACCCGTTGTTCAAGGCGACGGTCAACGCCTTCGACGTCGTGCCGCGGTTGATCTATCCCGAATTCCGCGATCTGCCGCCCAACCACCTGCGCATCCGCATCGGCGTCGGCAATCGCATCCTCAACAACCAGGTCCACTTCCTGGTGCACGCGCGGGACTTCTGGCTGTTCGTGTTCATGGAGGGTCTGGCCGACGCCAACGCCAATATCCTCGACATCGGCTCGGGCTGCGGGCGCTGGGCGCATTGGCTGCGCGACTACAATTTCCGCGGCCGGCGCTTCTCCGGCGTTTATGTCGGCATCGACATCGACGGCGAAACCATCGCCTGGTGCGAGAAGCACTACGACGCCGAGCGCTTCCGTTTTCACCATTCGACCCATTCGAGCGTGTCCTATCGCCAGGACGGCGAGAAGACGTCGCACTATCGGATCCCGGAAGCGGACGGCAGCATGGACCTCATCGTGTCCAACTCGCTGCTCACCCACGTGCTGGAAGCCGAGCTCGAGAATTACATTCAGGAGAGCTACCGGCTGCTGAAGCCGGGCGGCGCGATCCTGCACTCGCATTTCAATCTCGACTATCCGCCGGCGACCTACGGCACGCGGCACACGTTCCAGCACGCGATCGGCAATGCGTGGGTCGAGTCGCTGGAGCAGCCGGAGGCGGCGGTCGCCTATCGCACCGACTACCTGTTCAAGGTGGTGCGCGCGGTCGGCTTCAGGGATTGCGAGATCGTGCACATGCCGGGCGGTGCCCAGCACCAGCCGATGCTGTTGTGCAAGAAATAATCTAGCCCGATCAGCCCTGCCGATGACGGCGGACCGCCCCTGATATCAGGGGCGCGCCCGCGCTTGCGCGTGTCCGTTGCGCTTGTAGCGGAGCGTCGCCGCCCACAGGCCCCAGATGATCCCGAGCAGCAGGAAGAAGTGCCGCCAGTGGTCGCTGTCGATGATGAAGCTCTCGGCAACTTCACCGGTGAACGCAGCCAGCGCGGTGATGATGTAGGGCCGCCACGGCGTGTCGACGAACACGCTGCGCAAGGCGACCTGGAACGTCGTCAGCAAGAGCAGGATATAGGCGATGCCGCCGAGCCAGCCGTAGACCAGAAACGCCTGCAGATAGACGTTGTGCTGCTGGTTGGCGTGCGTGCTGGCGAAGCCGAACGGGCCCATGCCGTTCGGATATTTCAGCAGCGCCGAGAGCGCGAGCTCCTGCAAGCGGAAGCGGCCGCCTTGTCCGACGTCGTAGGATTGAATGAGGTGGGCGCGCGCATCGAACATATCGTGGACGGCCGGTATCGACAGCAGGATGATGATGAACGATGCCAGCACGAATAGCGTGATGCCGGTCGCTGCGACGATGCGCATGCGCGTGCTTGTCTTCCGCGCCGTCAAGAACGACAGGACGATCATCACCAGGCTGGACAAGGCCATGTGAAACCAGGCGCCGCGTGAGAAGGCGAGGAACAGTCCGCCGGCGAGTACGCCGATAATGACGACGTCCCGAAACGTGATGCGGCGCACCAGCATGCGCTCCAGCACCACCAGCGCCGGCCAGATGAGGAAGGGGCCGAACACGTTGGGATCCTTGAAGGCGCCCAGCGCGCGGTCGTCGGGGGCGAACAGGTCATGGGCGCCGGGAATGGCGCTGAACCAGCCGAGGATGCCGGCCAGCGCGACCAGAACCGCCGTCAGAATGTAGGCGGTGCGCATGGCCGCGAGCCGCGTCAAGGTGTTTTCGGCGAAAATGCACGCCCACATGACGGCCGCAATCGAGAGATAGATCGAGGTGGCCGTGTATTGGACCGTCTTCTCTTGCCCGGCGACGTTCATCAGCGAGAGTAATCCGCCGCCGTTCCAGACCAGCAGCAGCAGGAACAAGGCGGCGAGCTTGCGGTCGAAGCGAACGCCGGCGATCACGCAGGTCACCGCCAGTACGCCCATCAGGGCATCATGGGGGGAGGGCTCGACGAAGGCGATCGAGCTCGCCAGCACCGTGAAGTAGATGACGAACAGCAGCAGCCGTTCGCGGAACGCGATGGCGGTAACGCCGGTCAGCGGCGCAGCGGCCGACGGGGCCGCGACCGCCCGCGCCGCGGGTTGCGGCAACCGGCGGGGGGCTAGCGCGCCCGGAAGCGCCATGTCCTCGGTGGTAATCAATACGCGTGCTCGGTTTTCAGCAGGGCCAGCGGCGTACGCGCCAGGATTTTGAGATCGAACAGCACCGACCAGTTCTCGATGTAGAAGAGATCGTGTTCGACGCGCTTCTGGATCTTCTCGTGGGTGTCGGTCTCGCCGCGCCAACCGTTGATCTGCGCCCAGCCGGTGATGCCGGGCTTCACCCGATGGCGCGCGAAATAGCCGTCGACCGCTTCGGCATAGAGGCGGGCCTCGGCCTTGGCGTTGACCGCGTGCGGGCGCGGGCCGACCAGCGACAGGTTGCCCTTGAGCACGACGTTGATGAGCTGCGGCAATTCGTCGAGGCTGGCCTTGCGGATGATACGGCCGACGCGGGTCACGCGCGGGTCGTCCTTGGTGACCAGCTTGTTGGCGGCGGCGTCCGACTGATCGACATACATCGAGCGAAACTTGTAGACCTCGATCAGGTCGTTGTTGAAGCCGTAGCGCTTCTGCTTGAAGAACGCCGGCCCGCGGCTGTCGAGCTTGATGGCGATGGCGATCACCGCCATCACCGGCGACAGGCCGAGCAGCAGCAGGCTGCCGATGATCTTATCGAACAGCCATTTCATCACCACGTCCCAATCGGCGATCGGGCGATCGAACACGTCGATCACCGGCACCTTGCCGATGTAGGAGTAGGAGCGCGGGCGGAACTGCAGCTGGTTGGTGTGGGCGGCGAGACGGATGTCGACCGGCAGCACCCACAGCTTCTTCAGCATCTGCAGGATGCGGCCTTCCGCGGCGATCGGCAGCGAGAAGATCACCAGATCGACGCGTGTTCGGCGCGCGAACTCGACCAGATCGTCGACGCTGCCGAGCTTGCGCTCGCCGGCGCATTCGCTGCCGCCGCGGTCATCGCTGCGGTCGTCGAAATAGCCGATGATCTCGACGCCGGAGTCCTTCTGATGCCGCAGTTCCTCGATGACCTTTTCGCCGAGCTCGCCGCCGCCGACGATCACCGTGCGGCGGGTGAGGCGGCCTTCGCGGGTCCACTTGCGCACGGCGTAGAACAGCGCGTTGCGCGACAGGATGAGCGCGGCAAGCCCGCCGGCGTAGAAGGTGCCGAGCCAGACGCGGGAGAACATGTCGCCGCTCTTGGCGAAGAACGAAGCGCCGATGGCGATCAGGAAGACCACCGACCAGGCGGAGGCGAGCCGCATGTACTGCTTCTCGTAGCCGCGAAAAGCCTGCACCTGATAAATGTCGGCGACCTGAAACGCCAACATCGCCAGGAAGGCGATGCCGGCGGTGGCGCCGAGATAACGCCAGACCTGCCCGGGTTCGGGCGGCAGATAGAGGGCATAAATGGCGAGGCCGACCACAATGATCAGGGCGAACTCGGCCATGCGCACGACGCCGGCGAGCACGATGGGCGAGATCGGGGGCGGCGTCGGCTTGGCGACGACCGCCAACGCTTCGGGGGACAACGAAGGGTCTTTTGTCACAACGCGCGGGCCAGCCCGCAACCGCTCGATGACGCCGGCGGCACCCGTTGTTTTGAGTGGGGCGTGAAGCTCGGTATCGGTCATAATTGACGCCACAAACTGCCCAATTGCGCCGCTTCACGCGGCGGCCAAGGGCTTTTCACGTATTTCGCGATAATTTCTAAGCAAGGAACGTCAAAAAAGACTTAGCGCTGTGTTGAAATAAGAGTTAACGCCGACCGGCCTTTTGCAGTGACTGCAGCGCTTCCTGGTAGGCGGCGAGCGTGCTGTCCACCATGTGCTCGATGGTGAATTCGGCGGCGACGCGCTCGCGCAGCTTGTCGGCCAATTCGGCCGCCGCTTGCGGGTCGTCGAGCGCCTGTGCGATGGCGTGGGCGAGCGCTGCGCTATCGTCCGGCGGCACCAGGTGGTCGGACAGCGGCCCGTAGATCTCCGGAATGCCGCCGACCCGCGCGGTGATCAACGGCTTACCGGACGCGGCCGCCTCCAGCACGACATAGGGCAGGGAATCGAGCCGCGACGGCACCACCATGGTGCGGCCGAAGGCCTGCGCCTGGCGCGCCGGGGTCGCCGGCTTCAACTGGATGATGTCGCCAAGAGCGAGGTTGTCGACCTGAACCTGGAACGCCTCGCGGTCCGGACCATCGCCCACCAGGGTAGCCGTGACGTCGCGCCCTTGGCGGCGTAGCGCGGCGACTGCGTTGATCAGGAGGTCGACGCCCTTGAGCATGCGCATTTCGCCGATGAACACCAGATCGGTGGCGTCGGGCCGTGGCGCGACCGGCTCGAACTCCTCGCGCGAGACCCCGTTGTGCACGACGCGGACAAGGCCGCTGGGCGCACCGATCTTGCGCTCGAAGGTTTTGGCGCTGAATTCGCTTTCGAACAGGAACAGGTCGCCGCAGCGCATCAGCCAGCGCTCGGTGGTAAGATAAATTTTGCCGGACAGCGTGTCGTGGGTGAACAGCAGGCTGCCGCCGTGCGGGATATAGGCGCGCACCGCCTGGCGGCGGTTGAAGGCGAGGCGGGAATAGGCGCCGCCCTTGGCGCCGTGGCCGTGCACCACGTCGGCTTGCGTCGCGGCGATGCGGCCCATCACGTGGCGCAGGGCGAAGACGTCGCTGGGATGCGGCTTGCGGTGCATGGGGTAGCGGCTGAGGCCGAGCGCGAGCGACGGCGTGAGGTCGCCGAGCAGGGTCTCCGCGCGCTCGCCGCCGGTTTGGCTGTCGCAGATCAGGCCGACGCGATGTCCACGCGCGGCCTGCTCGCGCGCAAGGTCGAGCACGTGGCGGAACAGCCCGCCGACCGGAGCGCGAAAGACATGCAGGATATTCAAGGGAGCCATCAAATGCGGCCGTGCGGATTCGGCGTGGAACTTGCGATCCGGTCGCTTTCGACGGCGCAAGGGACGAGTCGCTGCGAAAGTACCAGCGGTAGCTTTCAGCTTGATAACCGGCGGGCCGTTCGCCCCGCTTGCGGACGATCCGGTGCCATAAGGCGGCCGACTTGGTTAACAAAAGTTGAGCTTGTGGTGCGCGGTAAAATTAACGGGGCGGCAACCATAATGGTTTGTAATCGCAAGCGCGCCACCGAGTCCGTTGTGTTGGAGTGACAATGTTTTTCCGCAAGAAGTCGAATCCCGCTGCCACGCCGGATCCGGTCGTGGTGCCCGTTGGTGCCGATGGCGAGCCCGATCTGCGCGGGCTCGGGCGCCTGTTGTGGCAGAAAAAAACGACCATAATAGGCTTTGCGCTGATTTGCGCGGGGCTTGCCTTCGTGGTCGTCAATCTCATCACGCCGCGCTACCGTGCCGAAGCGAGAATCCTGCTGGAGGCGCGGCAGAACGTGTTCCTGCGCGCCGATGCCGACAAGAACGTCGATCGCACGACCATCGATCCGGAAATGGTGGCGAGCCAGGTACAGGTCCTTCTGTCGCGCGATCTCGCGCGCGAGGTGATCAAGAAGGAAAATCTGGCCTCGATGCCGGAATTCGACCCCGCCATTGTCGGTCGCTCTCCGGTGCGCACCTTGATGGGCTTGTTCGGCTTCGGCCGTAATCTGAGCTCGATGACTCAAGAGGAGCGCACGCTCGAGGCCTATTACGACCGACTCAACGTGTTCATGGTCGGAAAGTCGCGGGTGATTGCCGTCGACTTTACCTCGGCCAACCCCGAACTCGCCGCCAAGGTCGCCAATACGGTCGCCGAGACCTACCTGCGCATGCAGCAGGTGGACAAGCAGAGCCAGACCCGCGCCGCAGGCGTTTGGCTGGCCGGCGAAATCGAGAAGATGCGGCAGAAGGTGGCGGACGCCGAATCCAAAGTCGAGCAGTACCGCTCCAAGACCAATCTGTTCTCCGGCGCCAACAACACGTCGCTGCCAACTCAGCAACTCACTGACCTGAACGCGCAGATCGCCGCCGCGCGCGCGCAACAAGCCGACTTGCAGGCGAGGGCGCGGCAACTGCGCACTCAGCTGACCTCCGGCCAATCGATCGAATCGTCCGATCTCGCTAATTCCGACACCATGCGCCGCCTGATCGAGCAGCGCATCGCCCTGCAATCGCAGCTCGCCGAACAATCGACAACGCTGCTCAGCAAGCATCCGCGCATTCAGGAACTGAAAGCACAGATCGCCGAGACGAGCCGCCAGATAAGGGCGGAAGGCCAGCGGCTGGTCCGCCAGCTCGAAAACGATGCCACGGTCGCCGGCGACCGCATCCAGACGCTGACCGCCAGCCTCAACCAGGTGAAGGGGATGGCCTCGCAGACCAACTCGCAAGACGTGGAGTTGCGTGCGCTCGAACGCGAGGCAAAGACCGAGCGTGATCTGCTCGCCTCCTATCTGCAGAAGTATCGCGAAGCCAGCGCCCGTGACAGCATCAGCGCCGCGCCGCCGGAAGCGCGCGTCATCTCGCGCGCGTCGCCGCCGCTCACGCCGGCCTTCCCGAAGAAGCTGGCAACCGTGCTGATTGCGGCCTTTGCCGGGCTGACTCTCGCCGCCGGCTTCATCGTCACCGGCGCCTTGCTGGCCTCGCCGGGCTCGGCCGATCCCTATGAGACGGAAGATGCGGAGGCTGAAGCCGAGGTTCGCTCCGAGCCCGAACTGGCGGAGCCCGCGCTCGTCACGCGGACCACGCCGCGGGTGGTCTCACCATCCTTGGCGCCGGAAGAGGCAACGAGACAAACGTTGGCTGGTGACGCCAGGACGGACGCTAGCCCTGTGTCGCTGGCCGCCAGCAGCATCGAAAAGATTACCGAGGAGATCAAGCAATCGGGCGATCTCGGGCGGCGCGTCGGCGTCATCGGCATGACGCGCAATGTGGGGACGACCTATTCGGCCATCACCCTGTCGCGCGAACTGGCGCAGGGTGGGGGCAGTGTCGTGCTCGTCGATCTCGCCTTCCAGGCGCCCAATCTGTCGGTCATTTCGACCGAACCGGAGGCTCCCGGCATCGCCGAACTGGTGCACGGCAAGGCTTCGTTCAGCGACATCATCGCGTGCGACCAATATTCGAGCGTGCACTTGGTGGCGAGCGGTGAGGTCAACGACGAGGCCGATGCGCTTGCTACGTCGCCCATGCTGGGGACAGCGATTGGGGCGTTGGCGCACAGCTACGACCATGTGGTCATGGATCTCGGCTCGGCCGCGGATACGGCGATCGAGCGGTTCGCGCCCCTGTGCTCGCGGCTGGTGCTGGTGACCGACGACGCGTCGCGTCCTTCCACCCGGGCCGTGCGTGAGCGCCTGCGGGCGGCGGGTTTCGGCGAGATCAGCGTGCTGGTCGGCGGTGCCGAGGTGGTGGCCGCTTGATCGAGAGGGCGGGGCGCCCGATCAGGGCGCCTTTGAGACGCGGGCGCGCAGGCGGCGCGTCTCCTGCACCAGCCGCCACAACGGCGCCCGCTGCTTGATCCCACGCTTCATCGTGGCCGCGATGCGATAACTGTGGGCGCCAATCCAGCCGCTGGTGCTGAGCGGCAGGTAGCTGTCGAACAGGGGCTCGGCATCGCTGCAGAACAGATCCTTGTAGCGGGCCTCGCCGATGCCGAGGTCGAAGGTTTGCAGGCCCCGCTCGCAGCATTGCCGCACCAGGTGAACGATCAGCTGCTCGCCGGGGCTTTCGACGGCGTAGCGGCCCGAGGTGATCGAATTGAACATGGCGCAAAAGCGCCCGCCGCCGACGATGCCGCCCATGGTGGCGACGATGATGTCATCGACCGATAGCGCATAGAGCTCGATCAGCGGCTTGCCGTCGACGCGTTGCGCTGTCGCCGCGGCTTCGATGAAGCGCCGCACGTTCGGATCGCCGAAGACGTCGTGCACGCCGTGCGCCCGCATGCGCGCGCTCTTCTGCTTGAAAAAAACATCGAGGGTGTGGCGGATGTCGCGATCGCCCTCCACCAGCGCGAAGCGCACGGTCCCGTAGCTCGCCAAGGTGCGCTCCTTCTTGCGCATCTTCTTGCGGGTGGCGGCGTTGGTGCGCGCGCGCAGCAGCGCATCAAAGTCGGGGATCAGCGACCCGCTGAAGGCGAAATTGGCCGCGTTCTGATGCGGCAGCAAAGCGAACGGATTGGTGTTGCCGCCCCAGGTCAGGGGCTGATTGACGAGCTTGAGCATGTCGGTGGCGGGCCCGAGGCGGCCGAGCACGAGCCGCATGTCACGGGCCTGCATGCGGGCGGCGACCTCGCTGCGCCACAGCGGCATGTTGAAATTGGCGTGTTTTCCGCCGAGGAACTCGGCGACGCGCAAGCCGCCGATCCGGCGGCGGCCGAACGGCCACAGGAACAGCGGCGTCCCGAACGGATTGAAGCCGACCACGATGAAGGGCGAAACGCCGGCGCCGGCGCCCACATGGCGCTGCCACAATTTCAGGAAATCGTAGTGCTGGTAGGGCGTGGCGAGGACGCAAGCCTGCTCGAGCGCGCGCCAATGCGTTTCGCTCGCCGCCATGTCCTCGAACACGACGACCTCGGCAATGCGGCCGTCGACTGCCGGGCGGCTGCCATCGTTGGCGGAAGGGCTGCGAAGGGGGAGGACGTTCATGAATGGCGCTGGTTTGGTTAACGGCGCGAGCCTCACAGTCGCAAAGAAATATCAATAAACAGTTGGAATATTCCAGCTAGTTGGCTCGAGAAACGACAAGGTTGGTTAGTTTGAAGAAAACCATCATCCGCGGCGGCCTTGAGACGCTCTATTTCAGCGGGCTCTACCATCTCATGCGCCCGCTATTTGGCGGCGTCGGGGCCATCCTGACGCTGCACCACGTGCGGCCGGCCCGGCCGGAGGCGTTTCAGCCCAACCGGCTCTTGGAAGTCACGCCCGAGTTCTTCGAGCGGGTGCTGGGGCTGCTCAAGCGGACGAATTTCGACGTCATCTCGCTCGACGAGATGTATCGGCGCTTCATGGCCGGCGATTTCAAGCGCCGCTTTGTCTGCATCACCTTCGACGACGGCTACAAGGATCTCAAGCAGTGGGCCTATCCGCTCTTGAAGAAGTACGAACTGCCGTTCGCGCTCTACATTCCGACCAGCTTCCCCGACCGGCTCGGCGAACTGTGGTGGGTCGCGCTGGAGGCGGTGATCGCGCAGAACGACCGCATCGGTCTGGTCATCGACGGCGAGGAGCGCCGCGTCGCCTGTGCCACCGTGGCGGAGAAGCGCGATCTCTATGACGAGGTGTACCACTACCTGCGCGGTATGAAGACCGAGGAGGAGGTGCGCCGTACGGTGCGCGATCTGTGCCGTCGCTATCAGGTCGATATGGCGGCGTTCTGCCGCGATCTGTGCATGACCTGGGAAGAGATCGCTGAGCTTGCCGCCGATCCGCTGGTGACCATCGGCGCCCACACGGTCAGCCATTCCATGCTGATGAAGATTCCGGATGCCAATGCCGTGCGCGCCGAGATGGAACAGAGCCGCGCGGTGATCGCGGCGGCGCTCGGCAAGCGGCCCGAGCATCTCGCTTATCCGGTGGGCGATCCAACCTCCGCCGGTCCGCGCGAGTTCCGCATTGCTGCCGAGCTTGGCTTCAAGACCGCGGTGACGACGCGTCCGGGCGTGCTGTTCGGGGCGCACCGCGACCATCTGATGGCCTTGCCGCGCATCTCGGTCAACGGCGAGTTCCAGCGCCCGCGTTATCTGAAGGTGCTGATGTCGGGTGCCGCCACCGCCATGTGGAACGGCTTCCGCCGCGTCAGTGCGGCCTGACGTCGTCGGGCGCGTCCGGTCGGCTCATCCACTTCACCAGCAGCATGGCGGGCAGCACCCAGCCGAGCCCGGCGACCACATAATAGACCACGGCGACCAGGCCATTGATGTTGGTCAGTGCCGACTGCGCCAGCGTCATGGCGACCAGGCTCCACACCGTCACCAGGACCAGCAGGCCGAACGCGCCGATGAGTTTACGGGTGCGGATACGCATGGGAGCCTTTCGTCGCGGCCATTTGCAGGGACGCGGGCCTGACTATATGGTCCGCGCCATCTCCTGCAAGGACATTGCCGGAGCGGAATTTCCAGGCTCGAACAGATGGATATAGCGGATACCCACACGCGCGTGGTGCGGCTCTGGCTGCTCGCGGTCGCGGCCATGATTTTCCTGACCCTGATCGTCGGCGGGGCGACGCGGCTCACCGAATCCGGGCTGTCGATCACGCAGTGGAAGCCGGTGACCGGTGTGGTGCCGCCGCTGTCGCAAGCTACCTGGGAGGCCGAATTCAAGGACTATCAGGCGATCCCGCAATACAAAGAGCTTAACCGCGGGATGACGCTCGCCCAGTTCAAGGTGATCTACTGGTACGAATGGACGCATCGGCTGCTGGCGCGCACCGTTGGCATGGTGTTCCTGCTGCCGTTCCTGTTTTTCCTGTGGCGCGGTTGGGTTCCGAGGCGGCTGCGCATCAGATTGTGGACCATCTTCGGGGCCGGCGCGGCGCTTGGCGCGATCGGCTGGTGGATGGTGTCGTCGGGGCTCGCCGGCTCGGGACGCGTCAGCGTGTCGCAGTACCGGCTGGCGTTCCACCTCACGCTTGCCTGCGCGGTCTATTTCGCCGTGCTGTGGACCGCCCAGCAGATCGCGCCCCGGCGCAGGGTGGAGGCGCCCGGTCGGCTGCGCGGCTTGGGGCTCGCCATCGCCGTTATGGTGCTGGGCCAGATCTATCTCGGCGCGCTGGTCGCGGGCACCAATGCCGGCCTGATCTACAACACCTGGCCGCTGATCGACGGCTCCTTCATTCCGAATGCCAAGGATCTGTTCTTTATCACACCGGCCTGGCGCAATTTCTTTGAGAACACGCTGACGGTGCAGTTCGACCATCGCATGCTGGCTTATGCGATCTGGCTCGCCATCATGGTCCACGCATTCGATGCGTGGCGCGCGCAACGGGACGTGCGCGGCGCGTTGATCCTTGCAGGCATCGCCACCATCCAAGTGGCGCTCGGCATCACTACGCTGCTGATGCAAGTGCCGCTCGATTTGTCGCTCGCGCATCAGATCGTCGGCATTCTGGTGTTCACGGTGGCGATCGTGCATGCCGAGCGGCTCTGGCATCGCGAGGCCTTCGTGGCGCTTCCGCAAGCAGTGCCGGCGGAGTAGTGGCCATGCTGGAGACGGCCGCGCATGGCAGCATCGTCGTCGTCACCATGCGTCACGGCAAGGCCAACGCGCTCGACATCGAGTTCTGCGAGGCGCTGGCCGCGCATTTTGACGAGCTGCGTCATTCGAACGCCAAGGCCGTGGTCCTGACCGGACATGGCCGCATCTTTTCAGCCGGGGTCGATCTGAGGCGGCTGAGCGAGGGCGGTGTCGATTACATCCGCGCCTTTCTGCCGGCGCTGCAGCGGCTGTTCGAAGCGGTGTTCTTTCATCCGCACCCGGTGGTGGCGGCGATCAACGGCCATGCCATTGCCGGCGGTGGCGTGCTGGCGATTTGCGCCGACCGCCGCATCATGGCGGAAGGCGTGGGCCGCATCGGGGTGACCGAACTGCTGGTCGGCCTGCCGTTCCCGGCGCTCGCCTTCGAGATCCTGCGCTCCGCCGTGCCGGCGCGCTATCTGGCGGAGTTCACCCTCAGCGGTGCGACCTACGAGACGGAGGCCGCGCTGGAACGCGGCTGGATCGACGAGACCACCGAGCCGGAAGAACTGATGGCGGACGCCATTGCGGTCGCGCAGGAGCTTGCCGAATTATCGCCGCCGGCCTTCGCGCTGACCAAGCTGCAACTGCGCCAGGCGGTGAGCGAGCGCATGGCCGCAAGCGGCGCGGCCACCGAAAAAGCGGTCACCGATATCTGGGTCGCGCCCGAAACGCTTTCACGCATTCACGCCTACGTCGCACGCGTGCTGAACAAGGGCTGATGTCGGCGGTTGTACGGCCGCCGCTAGTGGTCGGATTCCGACATTTGCCTCCCGTTGCCGCATGCCCGGAAGCAAATGTCGGAATCAAAGGACCACTAGCAACTAATTGATTCTAGTTGAGCTTTGAATTTGACATTTGATAAGCAGGCCTTCTGCCAGCGGGGATCAAATGTCAAATTCGCTCCACTAGTCCCGGGTCTCGATATCCAGATCGACCCACACCGGCACGTGATCGGACGGCTTCTCCCAGGCGCGCACCTGGCGGTCGATGCCGGCATCGACCAGCTTGTCGGCGGCCTGCGGCGAGAGCAGCAGATGGTCGATGCGGATGCCGTCGTCCTTCTGCCAGGCGCCGGCCTGATAATCCCAGAAGCTGTAGAGGCCGCCGGCATCGCTGACCGAGCGGATGGCGTCCGTGAGCCCGAGGTTGATGAGGGCGCGGAATTTCTCGCGCGTCGGCCGCAGGAACAGCGCGTCGTTCACCCAGGCCTCCGGCCGCTTGGCGTCGCGCGGCGCGGGGATCACATTGTAGTCGCCGGCCAGAACCAGCGGTTCCTCCAGCTTAAGTCGTGCCGCTGAAAACCGGATAAGCCGATCCATCCAATTGAGTTTGTATGCGTATTTTTCTTCGCCGCCATTGCCGTTGGGCAGGTAAAGGCTGATCACGCGCACCACGCCGTTCTTGGTCGAGACCAGCGCTTCCAGGAAGCGGGCCTGCACGTCGCCGTCGCCACCCTCGAGGCCGGATTTCACTTCGTCGAAGGGCAGCTTGGACAGCAGCGCCACGCCGTTGAAGGTCTTCTGACCGTGCACCGCCACGTTGTAGCCCAGCGCCTCGAACGTCTCCCGCGGGAACGCCTCGTCAGTGCACTTGATCTCCTGCAGGCAGACGATGTCGGGCGCGGTGTCGGCGAGCCAGACCTGCAGGCTGTCTATGCGCTGACGTATGGAATTGACGTTCCAGGTGGCGATCCGCATCGAGACTTTGTTCCGGCTTGAACCTGAATTGGACGGCGGCGGCCGTGTTTACCAGCCGAAGCGGTTCTTTGGCGATGTTTATGCGCAGGAATATGCTTTTGGGCCCGTTATTGTGATAATGAGGTCGCCTGTGCGGCCTTATCTGGTGCCAGAGCGAACGCCGTTCCGCGGGAGAGGGAGAGCCCCAGGCCGGGACCACCTGGGTCGACACATCATATATGCGCAAGAAAGCGTGGTTTTTTGGGGTAGCCGTGTTCGCCCTCATCGGGGGCGTCGTGGTCTTTCGCGGTGCTTTGACCAGTGATCGGGCCGCCGCCCGCGCGCCCAGCCGTGCCAACCGGGTGGTGCCGGTGGAAGTGGGCAAGGCGGTGCGCAAGCAGGTGCCGGTCAATCTCGATGCGCTCGGCACCGTCACGCCGATCGCCAGCGTCGCGCTCAAGACCCGCGTCGACACCACTATCACCGAAGTTCATTTCAAGGACGGCGCCCACGTCGAGAAGGGTGAGCTGCTGTTCACCCTCGACTGCCGCGCCATCGAGGCGCAGATCGCCCAGACCGAAGGCACGGTCGCCCGCGACAAGGCCCAGCTCACCGGCGCCATCCGCGACGTCAATCGCTACACCAACCTGGTGGCCAAGGGTGCGACTCCGACGGTCAACCTCGACAACGCCAAGACCCAGGCCGACATCTATCGCGCCGCCATCAAATCCGATGATGGCTTGCTGCAAAACCTGCAGGTGCAGAGCACCTATTGCGCCGTCAAGGCGCCGATCTCCGGCCGTATCAGCGTCGCCAATGTGAAGGTCGGCAATTTCGTGCGTCAGGCCGACACGACGCCGATGGCGACCATCAACCAGATGGCGCCGGTCTATGTCACGTTCACGGTGCCGCAGAAGAACCTGCCGGCGATCCGCGGGGCGCTCGCCGCCAAGACCGCACGCATCGAAGCCCTCATTCCGGGCGCGCAGAAGCCGGAAAACGGCGAAGTCTCCATGATCGAGAACACGGTCGATGCCGCGACCGGCATGGCGACCATCCGCGCCACCATGCCGAACAAGGACGAGGGGCTGTGGCCCGGCACGCTCGTCTCCGTCGATCTCACGCTCAGGCATGAGGACGCGGTGGTGGTGCCCACCAATGCCATCCAGGTGAGCCAAAACGGCAGCATCGTCTTCGTGGTGGAGAACGGTGTCGCCAAGGTCCGTCATGTCACGGTTGAGCGCCAAGTCGGCGACGATTCGGTGGTCACCGCCGGCGTCAAAGCCGGAGAGACGGTAGTGACCGAAGGCCAATTGCGATTGAAGAACGGCACCAAGGTCGCGACCCACGGACGCAACGGCGGCGGTCCGCGCAAGCCCCGCGCCGCAGGCAGCTGATACATGAACCTCTCCGAGACCTGTATCCGCCGCCCAGTGTTGACGACGCTGCTGACGGCGTCGTTGATCGTATTTGGCGCCTTCGGTTATCGGCTGCTGCCCGTGGCGGCGTTGCCGGCCGTCGATTTTCCGACCATCCAGATCACCGCGGTGTTGCCGGGCGCTTCGCCTGAAACCATGGCGGCCTCGGTCGCCTCGCCAATCGAGCGCCAGCTTTCCACCATCGCCGGCATCTCGTCGATGGACTCGGAATCCGCGCTTGGCACCTCGAAGATCACCGTCCAGTTCGACCTCGGGCGCGATATCGATGGCGCGTCGCTCGATGTGCAGACGGCGCTCGCCACCGCCCAGCGCCGGCTGCCGGTCGAAATGACCACGCCGCCTTATTTCCGCAAGGTCAATCCCGGCGACTTCCCGGTGCTGTATCTGAGCATGCGCTCGGACACGATGCCGCTGTCCAAGATCGACGACTACGCCGAGACCGTGCTGGCGCCACAGATTTCGCAAATGCCCGGCATCGCCCAGGTGCTGGTCTACGGCGCGCAGAAATTCGCCGTGCGGGTGCAGGTCGATCCGGTGGCGGCGGCCGCGCGCAACATCTCGCTCAACGACATTCGCGATGTGGTGGCCAAGGCCAACTCGTCGGCGCCGGTCGGCTCGCTCGAGGGCAAGCAGCGCACGGTGACGCTGCTCGCCACCAGCGCCATGCAACACGCCGCCGATTACCGCAACGTGGTGGTGGCCTATCGCAACGGCGCGCCGGTCAAGCTCAACCAGGTCGCCCACGTCATCGACAGCGTCGAGAACGACAAGATCGCCACCTGGTACAACGATTCCCGCGCCATCGTGCTGGCGATCCAGCGCCAGCCAGACGCCAACACGGTCGCGGTGGTGGACGAAGTACGTAACGCCTTGCCGGCGATGCGCGCCCAGGTGCCGGCGTCAATCGAGATGGCGCCGCTGTTCGACCGCTCGTTCTCGATCCGTGACGCGGTCACCAACGTGCAGGAGACGCTGGCCATCGCCGTCTGCCTGGTGATCATGGTGATCTTCCTGTTCCTGCGCAAAGTCTCGGCCACGATCATCCCGGCGTTGGCGGTGCCGGTGTCGCTGGTCGGCACCTGCGCCGCGATGTACGCCTTCGGCTTCTCCATCAACAACATGACGCTGCTGGCGCTGACGCTGTCGGTCGGCTTCGTGGTCGACGACGCCATCGTCATGCTGGAGAACATCGTGCGCCACATCGAGGGCGGCATGCGCCCGTTCGAGGCGGCGCTGAAGGGCGCGCGCGAAATCGGCTTCACCATCGTGTCGATCACCTTCTCGCTGATCGCCGTGTTCATCCCGGTGCTGCTGATGGGCGGCATGGTCGGGCGCGTGTTCCGCGAATTCGCGGTGACCATCGCGGTGGCGATCATCATCTCGGGCTTCGTCTCGCTGACGCTGACGCCGATGCTGTGCGCGCGCGTGCTCAAGGCTCACGACCACGAGGAAAAGCAGTTCTTCGTGCTGCGCTGGTTCGAGGCGATGTTCGAAGGCTGGCGGCGGGGCTACCAGTGGTCGCTCGACTGGGTGCTGCGCTACAAGTCGGTCATGCTGCTGGTGACGCTCGCCACCATCGCCGGCACCATCTGGCTCTACGTGGTCGTGCCCAAGGGCTTCTTCCCGACCGAGGACACCGGCTACGTGATCGCCATCACGGAAGGCAAGACCGATATCGCCTTCGACGCGATGGTCAAGTTGCAGGGCCAGGTCGCCGAGATCATCAGGCACGATCCGGCGGTCGATTACACCAACTCGACGGTCGGATCGGGCGGGCCCAATTCGCTCGGCAACAGCGGCCGCATGCTGGTCGCGCTCAAGCCGCGCGGCGAGCGCGGAAAACTGCGTGATATTCTTGGCCGACTGCGGCGCGAGGCCAATGTCATTCCCGGCCTGCAGGTCTTCTTCCAGCCGATCCAGAACATCCGGCTCGGGGGCAAGCTCAGCAAGAGCCAGTACCAATATACGCTGCAGTCCAATGATACCGCCGCGCTCTATCGGGTCGCGCCCGAAATGCGCGACAAGATCGCGCAAATCCCGGGTTTGCTCGACGTCACCACCGACCTCTACATCAAGAACCCGCAGGTCACCATCCAGGTCGACCGCGAAAAGGCGGCGGTCTATGGCGTCTCCATCGATCAGGTACGCCAGGAGCTCTACAACGCCTTCGGCTCGCGCCAAGTCGCCACGATCTACACCCCGGCCAACGACTACGAAGTAATTCTGGAGAACGAGCCGAAATTCCAGGCGAACCCCAACGACCTTGGCTTCGTTCACGTGAAGACCTCGAACGGGACGGTGGTGCCGCTATCGGCGGTCACCAAGTTCGTGCCCACGGTCGGGCCGCTGGAAGTCAACCACCAGGGCCAGCAGCCCTCGGTGACCATCTCCTTCAACCTGGCGCCCAACTTCTCGCTCGGCCAGGCGGTCGACGCCATCACCAAGCTGGAAAGCCAGGAGCACGTGCCGGCGACCATCACCACCGGCTTCCAGGGTACGGCGCAGGTGTTCCAGGATAGTCTGCGCGGGCAGGGCATCCTGATTCTGGCCGCGATCTTCGCGGCTTACGTGGTGCTCGGCATTCTCTACGAGAGCTTCATCCATCCCATCACCATCATCTCCGGCCTGCCGTCGGCCGGCATCGGGGCCATCCTGACGCTGATGCTGTTCGGCATGGATTTGTCGGTGATTGCGATGATCGGCATCGTCATGCTGGTCGGCATCGTGAAGAAGAACGCCATCATGATGATCGACTTCGCCATCGGCCGCCGCCGTGTCGGCCTCTCGGCGGAGGCGGCGATCCGCGAGGCGGCGAGTCTGCGCTTCCGGCCGATCATGATGACTACTTTTGCCGCCATCTTCGGCGCGCTGCCGATCGCGCTCGGCACCGGCGCCGGCGCCGAGCTGCGCCAACCGCTCGGCGTCGCCGTGGTCGGCGGCCTGATGGTGTCGCAATTGCTGACGCTCTACATCACGCCGGTGATCTATGTGTATCTCGATCGCGTCGACCGCATGATCAAGCGCCGCATCGAGCCGCAGCTCGAGGAAGTGCCGGAATTGATGCCACAGCCGGCGGAAGCGGCGGAGTAGGGCGCGCGCGCAACAAATTCTGCTGTCGTCCCCGCCAAGCGAGCATGGCGAGCGCGAGCCGGGACCCAGTAACCCCGGCATTCAAGAGGCGGACAGACAGGCACGACTGGGTCCTCGCTTTCGCGGGGACGACAGTTGAGAGAATTGGCAGGGATAAATCTTACAGCGCGAAGCTGGTGCCGCAGCCGCAGGAGGCGGTGGCGTTCGGGTTCTTCACCTTGAACGAGGCGCCGATCAGGTCCTCGACGAAGTCGATCTCGGAACCCGCCATATATTGCTGCGAGACCGGATCGATCAGGACGGTCGCCTCCTCGCGCGCGATCACCAGATCGTCGTCAGCCTTCGCCTGTTCCATGTCGAACTTGTACTGGAAGCCGGAGCAGCCGCCGCCTTCCACGGACACGCGCAGCATGGTGCCGGCCGGTTCCCCTTGCAGGATCTCGCCGATGCGGCGGGCGGCCCGTTCGCTGACTGTGATGCTCGCGCTCATCAAAAAGCCTCTAATTCACAGCGCCGGTTGGCAGTCTGACCCAAATTAGTTAAGTGCCCATGCCAACAAGGTCAATGCGGGCCGGGCAGGGCAAATATGGCCATTTCCACGCCGATTGCGCGCGCCGCCTATGCGGCCGATCCGTTGGCGAGCCGCGGCCGGCGTTATTCCGAGCCGCCCAGCGCCTCGCGCAACGACTTCCGCCGCGATTGCGACCGCATCATCCATTCCGCGGCCTTCCGCCGGCTCGCCTACAAGACGCAGGTGTTCGTCTATCACGAGGGCGATCATTATCGTACCCGGCTCACCCATACCCTGGAAGTGGTGCAGATCGCCCGCTCGCTCGCCCGCGCGCTCGGGCTCGACGAGGACCTCGCCGAAGCATTGGCGCTGGTGCACGATCTCGGCCATTCGCCCTTTGGCCATGCCGGTGAGCGCGCGCTCGACCAGTGCCTCGAAGGTTTCGGCGGCTTCAACCACAATGCGCAAGGCTTGCGCATCGTTACCGGCCTGGAGCGCCGCTACGCCGCCTTCGACGGTCTTAACCTGACCTGGGAAACGCTGGAGGGGCTGGTCAAGCACAACGGCCCGCTCACCGACCGCGCCGGCAGGCCGATCGGCCGCTACGCCGAGGAGGGCGTGCCGGGTGCGATCCTCGGCTATTCGCAAAAGCAGGACCTCGAACTCTGGTCCTACGCCAGTGCCGAGGCGCAGGTCGCCGCCATTGCCGACGACATCGCTTACGACGCCCACGACATCGACGACGGCCTGCGCGCGGATCTCTTCACCCTCGACGATATCGCCACGGTGCCGCTCGTCGGCTCGATCGTGGCCGAGATCGACCGGCGCTATCCCAAGCTGGAACTAGCCCGCCGAACGCACGAATGCTTGCGCCGCATCATCACCCGCATGATCGAGGACGTCACCGCCGACAGCCGGCGGCGGCTCGAGGTCCTGGCGCCGCGTTCGGCCGCCGACGTGCGCAACGCGAGCGAGCCGGTAATCGGTTTCTCGCCGGCGTTCATCGCCGCCGACAAGGACATCAAGGGCTTTCTTTATCCGCGCATGTATCGTCACGACCGCGTCATGCGGGTTATGCACGATGCCGAATCTGTCGTGCGCGACTTGTTCGCCCATTTCGCTGCTTCGCCCGCCGAACTGCCGGAGGAATGGGGCGAGGGCATCGCCGCCGTCGATGAAGCCACCCGCATGCGCCGTATCGCCGACTACATCGCCGGGATGACCGACCGCTACGCGCGGTTCGAGCACGCCCGCTGGTTCAAATCGACGCCCGAGCTGCGGTGATGGCGATCGACTACCGGACGGCAGGCGGGCGCAAAAACGTCGATCGTTTGATGGAGATCAAGTGCTGGCAGCGGCGGCGGGTGGACTTTGTTGGCAGCCGGAGTCACTGAGTTAGGGGGCCTCCCGGCATTGGTGGAAGGAGATCGACATGAAGTGCCAGTTCAACTGGTCCGTGGTCATGTTGGCCGGCGCGTTGGCGGGCGTGCCGCAGCTTGCGCAGGCGCAAGGCGCGCAGAAACTGTTCTTCGAAGGTGACATGGTTGCCGGCGCCCATTCGGGGCCCATCTGCGTCCTGAAGAGCCAATATACGCACGGGCAGATCGTGGTTTGGCGGGTGCGCCTTCAAGATCAGACCGGCAAGAAGCTGGATAATAAGGGCGTGAAAAGCCTCGTGATCGAGTTGCCGGACGGCAAGACGTTTCCGATGCACTACGGGCCGCACCCCAAAGGCCGCACCGACGATTATTTCTGGACAACCTCGTGGCAAATCCCGGCCGACTATCCGACCGGTACCTTCTCGTACAAAGTGGTGGCTACGAGCTTGAGCGGCGATATGCAGACTTGGGCGCCGTTCAATGTGAAACTCTCGGAGCTGACCATCGTCAAATAGGTGCTCGCGCACCGAGAGGTGTCATGCCGACAATCGTCGATTGGCGTGCCGCGCTGGCCGGCCTGTTGCTGGCGGGCTTCGCCGTCTTGCCGGCGCGGGCGGACGCGCTTAAGCCCGCGGCGGCACTCGGACCGGAACTCAGCGTCGGCAGCCCGCAGAATGGTTACGTCGGCCATCTGACGCTCACCCCCGACCACGGGCCGGTGGGTACACCGGTGAAGGTTGCAGGCGCGGGATTGCCGCCGAACCAGGCCTTCGATCTGGTCTGGCGAACGGTCAAAGGCCGCTGGCGGGTGGCCAACGCGCAATACACTGGCCGCGAATATGCGCCGGTCGCCTACCGCTTCGCACAGGTGAAGACGGATGCCAGCGGCGGCTTTGTCGCGCACTTCGCCGCGCCGGAGGATTTCGGCTTCTCGCATGACATTGTGGTGCAACAGGGCGGGCGCCTGTTCACCCAGGCCGGCTTTCTCCATCGACATGACGGTGACGCTGTCGCCGCAGAGCGGGCCTGTCGGCACGCCGATAACGGTGACGGTCAAGGGCATCGGCTGGCGCCACCTGCACAATTCATGGCTGCTGCTTTACGACAACAATTTCACCGGCTGGATTTCGTCGGTCACCACCGGCGGGTCGGCGCGCTTCACCATTCCGGCCACCGGCCAGCCGGGTACCCATCTGCTGGAAGTGGTGCATGGCGCCTATACCTTCGCCTACCGCAACATGCAGCAGAGCCCGGAGCCGACCCGTCCGCAGTTCGCCCGCCGCTTTGTCATCACCGATGGCGCGCCCGTCCTGCCGCCGTCTGCACAAGCGCAAACGCAAACGAATGTCCGGCGACTGCCGGCACCCGGCGCGCTCACCGTTGCGCCGCGCTTCGGCGTTGTGGGGGCGCCGCTCGTCGCGCGTGGCAGCGGCTTTACACCCGGCGCGGCGCTCAAGCTCGATTGGGCAACGGTCACCGGCAACCGTGTCGGCGGCAACGGCTGGGAAGAGAAGTCGCGCGTCATTGCAAACGCGACAGTGGATGCGAGCGGCAAGGTCGCGTTCCGCTTCAAGGCGCCGGACGATCTCGGCGGCGCCCATCGACTTTCGGTCGGTGACAAGAGCGGCACGTTCTGGATCGCGCCCAGCGCGTCGCCGTTGAGCATCGAGAGCGGGCCGGCCGGCACGCCATTCACGATTCATCTCAAGGGCGTCGGCTGGACCGAGACCGCCAACATCTACACCATCGTCTACGACAACAGCTATATCGGCTATGCCTGCGGCTTCAACAGCCAGGGCGACGTGGTGGTGCCGCTCTATGCGACCGGCGTGCCGGGCTGGCATTTCATCGATCTCTATCCCGCGATCTACAAGGGCAAGGAAAAGAGCCCGCGCAATTTCCGCATTCCGCAGCTCACTTATTTGGAAGATCATCCGGGCGAGGACCTGCCGCACTTCCGCTTCGCTTTCCGCGTGACCACGCCCGAGACCGGCAACCGCGCCAGCCGCTAGCGCCGCTTGTGCCGCCCGCAACGCGGATGCTAGCGTTTTGCGTGGGATTTCCTTTGCCGGATTGAAGCAACATGGTTCAGCTCGTCGACGCCGACATCAGGACGCGCGAAGTGCTCGGCTGGAAGGGCGTGCATATCTTCCATTTCTTTCTGTCGTCCTGCTCGCAGAAACTGCGCATTTTCCTCAACCTGAAGGGCATTCCCTGGCAGCCGCATCCGATCGACCTATCCAAGAACGAGAACCTGACCCCATGGTTTCTCGGCATCAATCCGCGCGGGCTGTTGCCGGTGCTGGTGCATGACGGTGCGGTGTACATCGAAAGCAACGACATCATCACCTACCTCGAGCGTGCCTTTCCGCAGGTGAAACTGATCCCCGAGGGTAGCGAGAACGAAGTCGCGGGGCTGCTCAAGCACGAGGACGAGCTGCATATGGACCTGCGCGGGTTGTCGTTCCGCTTCGTGTTCGCCCCGCCGGGACCGCCGAAATCGGCGGAGGATCTCGAACGCTACGCCACCACCGGCTCCGGCACCGTGCAGGGCAAAGACGACCACACGGCCATCGACGAGCAGATCGCGTTTTGGCGTGCCTATGGCGAGCACGGCTATACCGACGAGGCCGCGCGCCAGTCGGCACAGACCTTCCGCCGCGCGTTCGATGCGCTGGACGAGCGACTTGCCGGCAAGCCCTATCTACTTGGCAAGCAACTGACCGTGCTCGATATCGCCTGGTTCATCTATGTGAACCGGCTCGTGCTTGGCGGCTACCCTCTGGCGCGCCTGCATCCGCGGCTGGCGGCCTGGTTCGCCGACCTGACGGCGCGGCCGGAATTTTCCAAGGAAATCGCCCTGCCGCCGCCGGTCGAAGAGGCGTTCGCCGCGACCCGCAAGGCCCAGGCCGCAGCGGGCCAATCGCTGGAAGCGGTGGCGGGCTTTTGAGCGGGGCGCGGGAAGGGGCTGCCATGCAACGAAGGTACGCTTTGACAATCGCGCTGTTGGCCGCGTTCGTCACCACCCTTTCGGCCGCGCCAGCCCATGCGCAGAGCTTCAATTGCCGCTACGCCAGGAGCGCCGACGAGGTGCTTATTTGCCAGGACTCGCGGCTGGCGGCGCTCGATGAACGGCTGGCCAGCGTCTATGCGCAGCAGCGCCGGCGTCTCTCCGGCGCGCAACGGTCGGCGCTCGAGCGCGACCAGGGCGCCTGGCTCCGGCAGCGCAAGGATTGCGGCCGCGACCGTCGCTGCATCGCGAATTTGTATGCGCAGCGTATCCGGGAATTGACCGTGCGGACGGCGCTGCCGGCGGCCATCGGCGAGTGCGTCACCACCACGATTTCGCAGATCAGCGATCGCTTCGGAAAACGGCTGCCCGCCAGTGCCGCCGCCGACACCTCGGGTACGGCGGTGGCCTATAGCAACGGCGGCTACCAGGTCTCCTACGATTGGGAAGCCGCCATTGCGCGTTCGCGCGTCGGCGACACCGTGCGCATGTGCCTGGCGTCGATTCCGAAGGACTGCCCGCCGGGGGACAATCGCGGCCGCGAATACACCACGACCAATCAGCGCACCGGCGAAGCCTGGACGCTGCCGGATTCGCAGCACATGTGTGGCGGCGCGTGACGCCTCGGGGGAGGGTCAGCTCGCCGTCAACGTGACGATTCGTTTGGCGACCATGACGGCCACTGGGATGGCGACAATGAATCCGGCAATGGCGGCGATTGGAATATATTGCATGTCGTGGGTCGCCAATGCCGGCACCGCCAGCACGACCATGATGGCCATCCCGGCCAAAACGGTCCCAGCGATCATCCAGACAACGACTGCGATTTTGAGCATGATGGGCCCCCGGGAAAGATTCAACGCGCATGCTGACGATCGCGGCGCGGTTTGCATTGATTTAGCGCAATGCGGGAGGGGCGGCGCCCTGGGCTTTGCCGGGCTCAAAGGCGTTCAAATCCGGACATGGAGCCCATGGCCCGCAGCGTGAGCATCAAACCGGTGACGCGCCGGAATTGGGAAGCGGTGGTCGATCTCGAACTGGCGCCCGATCAGGGCGATCTGGTGGAGAGCAATGCCTATTCGCTGGCCGAATCGAAATTCGATCCCGACGCGCAGCCGCGCGCCATCTATGCCGGCAAGCGGGTGGTCGGCTTCCTGATGTATGACGTCTCGCCGGCGACGAAGAAATCGCGCAAGGCTTTCATCTACCGCTTCATGATCGACCGCGCGCAGCAGGGTAAAGGCTACGGCCGCGCGGCGCTTGCCGCGGCGATCAAGGAAATCTCCAGCATCCGCGGGATCAAGCGGATTTCGATCTGCTACATGGCGAACAACCGTGTCGCCGGGAAGTTCTACGGCAGTTTCGGCTTTCGCGAAGCTGGCCGCGACGAGGACGGCGAGGTGATCGCGAAACTGCGGCTGTGAACCGGGCGGCCGCGGTACCGCTTTGACTCGCAAGCCGAATTCCATTACGCGCAGCGCCACTATGAGTGCCGCCAGCAACGCCCCGAACGCGTCCCACCTGTTCGCCGCCATGCTCGTGCGCGTGCGCGAGGCCTGCGCGGCCGAGCTTGGGTCAAGCGCCGACCTGTCCCGCGTTCTGGTCGAGCCGCCGCGCGATCCGACCCATGGCGACATGGCGACCAACGCGGCCATGGTGCTGGCCAAGGACGCCGGGAAAAAGCCACGCGAGTTCGCCGAGAAGATCGCCGCGCATCTGCGCGCGGACGACCGCGTCGTCTCGGTCGGTGTCGCCGGACCCGGCTTCATTAACCTGACGCTCAAGCCGCACGTCTGGGGCGACGAACTGCGGGTCGCGCTCGCCCAAGGTCGCGCCTACGGCCGTAGCGACATCGGCAAAGCCGAGAGGGTGAACGTCGAATACGTTTCCGCCAACCCGACCGGGCCGATGCATGTCGGCCATTGCCGCGGTGCGGTGTTCGGCGACGCGCTTGCCAGTCTGCTTGCTTTTGCCGGTTACGATGTGACGCGCGAATATTACATCAATGACGCTGGCGCTCAGGTCGACGTGCTGGCGCGCTCGGCCTACCTGCGTTACCGCGAGGCGCTGGGCGAGGACATCGGCGATATCCCGGAAGGGCTCTATCCCGGCGATTACCTCAAGCCCGTTGGCGGCGCGCTTGCCGCCGAGCACGGCTTCAAGCTCACCACCATGGACGAGGCCGAATGGCTGCCGATCGTGCGCGCCAAGGCCATTGCCATGATGATGGATAGCATTAGCGACGACCTCGCCGCGCTCAACATCCGCTTCGACGTCTATTTCTCCGAGCGCTCGCTCATCGAGGATGGCGATGAGGTTGCCGCCACCATCGAGGCTTTGCGCGCCGGCGGCGAGATTTATGAAGGCCGGCTGCCGCCGCCCAAGGGCGGCGCGACGGAAGACTGGGAAGACCGTGAGCAAACGCTGTTCCGCTCGACCGCGTTTGGCGACGATGTCGACCGCCCGCTGAAGAAGTCGGACGGCAGCTACACCTATTTCGCCAGCGACATCGCCTATCACACGTCCAAGGTCGACCGCGGCTTCCTGAACCTGATCGACGTCTGGGGCGCCGACCACGGCGGTTACATCAAGCGCATGCAGGCGGCGGTGAAGGCGGTCAGCGCCGGCAAGGCCGCCTTGGACGTGAAGATCGTCCAACTCGTGCGGCTCTTGCGCGCCGGCGAGCCGGTGAAAATGTCGAAACGGGCAGGGGAGTTCGTCACCTTGCGCGAAGTGGTCGATGAGGTCGGCAAGGATGCGGTGCGCTTCGACATGCTCTACCGCAAGAACGACGCCGTGCTCGATTTCGACCTGGCCCGGGTGATCGAGCACAGCCGGGAGAACCCGGTGTTCTACGTCCAGTACGGTCACGCGCGCGGACAATCGGTGTTCCGCAACGCGCGCGAGGAGGTGCCGGAACTGCCGGAGAGTGATTCGGGACGTGCCGATTGGCTGAAAGGGGCTCCGCTTGAGTCGCTGAGCGACCCCGGCGAACTATCGCTTTTGCGCAAAATCGCCCTTTACCCGCGCACCGTAGAGGCCGCGGCGGCGGCCCATGAGCCGCACCGCATAGCCTTCTATCTATTTGAATTAGCGAGTGAATTTCACGCGCACTGGACCCGCGGGAAGGATTTGCCTCATTTACGCTTCATTATGCAGAAAGATCGACAAACGACGATGGCGCGGCTAGCTCTGGTGCAGGGAATCGTCATAGTGCTCGCTTCAGGGCTAGCGCTACTTGGGGTCGAGGCGCCGGAAGAGATGCGATAGATTTCGCGTGCTGGGCTCGTGCGTTACCGCCCGGACGGGGACAGGTGAAATCGGCGCGAATAACCGGAAACCTTATGGCCGACGATCAGACGCAACGACAATTTCGGAGCAATCCGCTGGGCGGACGGGCAACGCCGACGGCCAGCGATCAGTCGGCTGCCAACAACGATCCGCTTGCCGAACTGGCGCGGTTGATCGGACAGAACGATCCCTTCGGTGAGTACGGCGCGCGCGGTTCAGCGCAGCGGCCGAGCGAGCAGGCCATCGACTGGCGGACGACACCGACTGAGGCCGATCCTTACCGACACGATACGCAAGCGGGCGGGGGCTACGCGGCGCGCGAGGACTATGCGGCTGAAGGATTGCCGCGGCGCGCTTATGGCGGTCCGCAACCGTCGGCCGCGGGCGATCTTTATCACAGCGACTATCGTGCTGAGGCGACTGTTCCCGGTTACGGCGATCCGCCGCCGGTCACCGAAGCTTACGAAGAGACGGCATACGAACCGGGCGTTCCGCCCTACATGACCGACGATCAGGATTTGTACGATGAGCCGCCGCCGCCGCGCCGCCGCATCGGCATCTTGGCGATCGCCGCGGTCGTTGCGCTTGCCGTCGTTGGTACCGCCGCCGCGTTCGGTTATCGCGCGCTGTTTGGCGCGGCCGGCTCGGGCCCGCCGCCGGTGATCAAGGCGGAGTCCACGCCGGCAAAGGTCGTGCCTGCCAACGAGAAGGGCACGCAGACGGGCAAGCTGATCAACGATCGCGTCAACGATCACGCGCAGAAGATCGTTTCGCGTGAAGAGCAGCCGATGGACCTCAAGGATGAGCCGCCGGGCGCGCTCACTCAGGCGCAGAGCGTCGCCGATGCCGGCAACGCGCCGGCGCCAGGCAGCGGCGTCATCGGCGCCAATCCGAGAAAGGTCCACACGATTACGATTCGGCCCGATCAATCGGCAGTTCCTGGCGCGGCGCAGAGCCAGGCCGAGGCCACGCCGGTAATGCCGGAGCAGGCCGCTGCCGCGCAAACCATGCCTGACCATTCGGCCGCATCGAGCGAGCCGTCGGTACAGCCGCCGAGCCCGCCGCAAGCGGCGGTCCCACCGGCGCACACGGCTACTCCGCCAGCGTCGGCGCGTCATCTTGCCAATCCTGCGCATGCGGCCAACGCGCCGCTCTCGCTGAGCCCGAACGCGGGCGCTCCGGCCTCGTCGCGGATGCAGACGGCAACGGCTGCACCGCCGCCGCGCACGGCTTCGCGATCGGCAGTTGCGGCTCACGGCGGCTATGCCGTGCAGGTGTCCTCGCGCCGCAGCGAGGCGGACGCCCAGGCGGCCATCCGCAGCCTGCAACGCAAGTACGCCAACGTGCTCACCGGTCAGCCTGTCCTGGTCCGGCGCGTCGATCTGGGCGCCAAGGGCGTCTATTACCGCGCCATGCTCGGTCCTCTGAGCAACCCCGATGCGATCAAGCTCTGCACGCGGCTGAAGGCGGCAGGTGGGTCGTGCTTTGTCCAAAGGAATTAAGCCCACAAACTTGACCCTCGGTCATGACGCGGGCTAATCCGCGCCGATGGCGCCGCGCGCATTCATTATCGGGCTGTCGGGACTGAAGGTCTCGGCCGGCGAGCGGGCCTTCCTGCGGGAAGCCCGGCCCTGGGGCCTGATCCTTTTCAAGCGCAACATCAGCGACCCGAAACAAGTCTCTGATCTCGTTCAATCGTGCCGCGATATCCTGGGCTGGCACGTGCCTGTGCTGATCGACCAGGAAGGCGGCCGGGTGCAGCGCCTCGGGCCGCCGCAATGGCCGTCCTATCCGCCGGGAGCCCGTTACGGCGCCCTCTATGACTGCGATCCAGCCGTGGGGCTCGCCGCGGCGCGCCTTGCCGGGCACCTGATCGCCGCCGATCTTGCCGCACTCGGCATCGACGTCGATTGCCTGCCGATCGCGGACGTTCCGGTCAAAAGCGCCGATGCGGTGATCGGCGACCGCGCCTATGGCACGGAACCTGCCAAGGTAGCGGCGATCGCCGGCGCCATCGCCGCCGGGCTGCAGGCGGGAGGGGTATTGCCGGTGCTCAAGCACCTGCCGGGCCATGGCCGCGCCACCGCCGACAGCCACCACCGGCTGCCGGTGGTCGATACCGACCGCGCGAGCCTGGAGGCGACCGATTTCGCCGCTTTCAAGCCGCTGGCGAAATTACCGCTGGGGATGACGGCACATGTTGTGTTTTCCGCCCTCGACCCGGTCGCACCGGCCACCACTTCCGTCACAATAGTGCAGCAAGTGATTCGCGGGTTCATCGGGTTCCAGGGTTTGCTGATGAGCGACGACATTTCGATGGGTGCTCTCAGCGGCACGCTGAGCGGGCGCAGCCGCGCGGCGCTGGCGGCCGGTTGCGACGTCGTGCTCCACTGCAACGGCGACCTCGCCGAGATGAACGAGGTTGCGGGCGCCGTGCCGGAGCTTGCCGGCGAGGCGGCCGCGCGGGCGGACGCGGCGCTCGCCGCGCGTACGGCGCCGGAGGCCTTCGACGTCGCGGCGGCCCGCCGCATTTTCAACGAGACGGTGGCGACTGGCGCGTCGCCCTCGCAACGGATGGCCGGCTCATGAGCATGGAAGAGTTCGACGCAAACCTGGAGGCCGACCGCGCCACCACCGAGCCGGCGCTGATGGTGGACGTCGAGGGCTTCGAGGGGCCGCTCGACCTGCTGCTCACCCTCGCGCGCCAGCAGAAGGTCGATCTCGCCAAGATCTCGATCCTGGCGCTCGCCGATCAGTATCTCATCTTCGTCGAAGCCGCGCGCAAGCTGCGGCTGGAACTCGCCGCCGACTACCTCGTGATGGCGGCCTGGCTCGCGTATCTCAAATCGCGCCTGCTGCTGCCGGAGGCGGCGCCCGCCGAGGGCCCGAGCGCCGAGGAAATGGCGATGGCGCTCGCCTATCGCCTGCGCCGGCTGGAAGCGTTCCGCGAGGTGGCGTCGCGCCTGATGGACCGCCCGCAGCTCAACCGCGACATCTTCGCGCGCGGCCTGCCGGAGCCGATCGCCGAGATCAAGCAGCCGGAATGGTCGGCGACGCTCTACGACCTGCTCAGCGCCTATTCCACCCAGCGCCAGCGCACGGTGATGTCGACGGTGCGGTTCAAGAAGCGCGAGGTCTGGTCGCTGGCCGAGGCGCGCGAAGCGCTGGAACGGCTGATCGGGCAGTCGTCGGACTGGTCGCGGCTCGATGACTATCTCATTGCCTATGTGGTGGAGCCGGCGCTGGCGGCCACCGTCTTCGCTTCGTCGTTTGCTTCCGCGCTGGAACTGGTGCGCGAGGGGCACGCCGAAATTCATCAGAAGGAATCGTTCGCGCCGATCTACATGCGCAAGCGTGTCGGCGGGGGCGGCAGTAACAGTACGCGTGACACTCAGGACAATGCATAAGGAGAGTGAGCCGATGCCGCCAGCGGCCAATAATCTGATGATCGTTCAGAGCGGCGACGAAGCCGCGGCGGAACCGGTCGTGGTGGACGACGCGCAAACCGAGGCGCAGGCGCAGGAGCGCCCGGAGGAGCTGCGGCTGCTCGAAGCGTTGCTGTTCGCCGCGAGCGAGCCGCTCGACGAGGCGACGCTCGCCCGCCAGCTTCCCGACGGCGTCGACGTGAAGGAGGCGCTGGCGCGGCTAAAGACCGAATACGCGCCGCGCGGCGTCAACCTCGTGCGCATCGGCCGCAAATGGACCTTCCGCACGGCGGGCGATCTTTCCTGGCTGCTCACCAAGCAGACCATCGAGACCCGCAAGCTGTCGCGCGCGGCGATCGAGACGCTCGCCATCATCGCCTATCACCAGCCGGTGACGCGCGCCGAAATCGAGGACATCCGGGGCGTCGCGACCGCCACCGGCACGCTCGACGTACTGCTCAAGACCGGCTGGATCCGCCCGCGCGGCCGGCGCAAGGCGCCGGGGCGGCCGATCACCTACGGCACCACCGAGGACTTCCTCTCCCATTTCGGGCTTGAGGGTGTCGGCGATCTGCCCGGGCTCGACGAGCTTAAAGGCGCCGGCCTCTTGGAAGGCGCGATGCCGCCCGGGTTCTCGGTGCCGATGCCGTCGGACGACAGCACGCTCCGGGACGACGAGGATCCGCTGGAGCCGGGCGATCTCGACCTCGGCCTGGCGCCGCCGCCCGAGCAGACCGAAAGCTAGCGCGCGATCGGTTCGAACCGAGGCGGTGCGGCAAGCCGCGGCGCGCTCCCTTTCCCCGCCCGAACTCGGGTTTACCCGAGTTCGGCGCTTGACGTGGTCGAAGCCGGAAACATCCGAATTCGACGGGAGAGGGGAAGCGAGGCTGCCGCGCGCACGCCAATCAATCTGAACCAAAGTACTGTGACAGGGTTGCGAACCCCGGCGGCGCGGGCTCGAAGCGGGCAAAATTAAGGTAAACATCGGCACCGGCGCGACAATTACGGCTCCGGCGGCGTCCCGGAAGTTCTTGTTTTTGCCGCCTGTCAAGCCTAGTTTCTAGCTCAAATCTCTGGCGGGAAGGCGTGACCAGCCCGTCGATGCGGAGGACTTTGCCGATGGGTTCCTTAAGTATATGGCACTGGATCATCGTGATCGGTGTGGTGCTGCTGCTGTTCGGCCGCGGCAAGATTTCCGATCTGATGGGTGATGTCGCAGGCGGCATCAAGGCCTTCAAGAAGGGCTTGGCGGAAGACGATACGCCGACCGAGAAGGCCAAGAGCGAGCCGGTGAAAACGATCGATCACCAGGCCGCCGGAAACGCCCCGAAGGCGGAAACCGAGCACGCCGAGAGCGTACGCTCCTAAAACGTTGCCGCGGCGGCGTTGAGGGTCGCCCGCCGCGACGGGGGTCGCGGCGCTGAGGCCCGGAGTTGACTAATCCATGTTCGACATTGGCTGGAGCGAGCTCCTCGTGGTCGGCCTGGTCGCGCTGATCGTGATCGGCCCCAAGGAACTGCCGGCGGTATTGCGCACCGCGGGCCAGTGGGTCGGCAAGATCAAGCGCATGGCCTCCGAGTTTCAGGGCCAGTTCCAGGAAGCGCTGCGCGAGGCCGAGGTTGTCGACCTGAAAAAGGAGGCGGACGACCTCACCAACTCGCTCAAGGGCATCAACGAATACGATCCCATGGCGGACACCGCCAAAGAGGAGGAGGTGTCGAGCGAGTGGGATACGCCCTACGAGACGCCGGAGGAGACCGAGCCGACGCCCGAGACCGTCGTCCATCCGGAGCCGGCCGCCGAACCGGAGCCGGCAGCGGCCGCGCCGGTCGTCGCGGTGGAAGAGGTGTCGAGCCCGCCCGTCCTCGAGAAGCCGGAACCGCCGGCTAAGCCGGAACATCACGCAGAGGCCGAAACGCCGCCGCCCAAGCAGGCCGGGGGCAGCGCATGACCACCGACGCCGACGAGATCGAAGCCAGCAAAGCGCCGTTGATGGATCACTTGATCGAGCTGCGCTCGCGGCTGATCAAGGCGGTGCTGGCGTTCGCGGTGACGTTCGCGCTCTGCTTCGTGTTCGCCAAGGACATCTACAACGTGCTGGTCTGGCCCTTCGTCTGGGTGGCGGGACCGGAGCATTCCAAGTTCATCTACACCGCGCTGCTCGAATACTTCATCACCCAGTTGAAGCTCGCCATGTTCGGCGCCGCCTTCCTGTCGTTCCCGGTGGTGGCGGGGCAGATCTACATGTTCGTCGCGCCCGGCCTCTACAAGCACGAGCGCAAGGCGTTCCTGCCTTACCTGATGGCCACGCCGGTGTTCTTCGTCATCGGCGCTCTCGTGGTCTATTTCCTCGTCTTCCCCATGCTGGTGCGTTTCTCGCTGCACATGCAGCAGGCCGGCGGCGCCGGCGACGCATCCATCGAGCTGATGCCCAAGGTCGGCGAATACCTGTCGCTGATGATGTCGCTGGTGCTCGCCTTCGGCGTCGCCTTCCAGTTGCCGGTGATCCTGACGCTGCTCGGCCGCATCGGGCTGATCACCTCCGACCAGCTCAAGTCGAAGCGCAAATACGCCATCGTCGGCGCCTTTATCCTCGCCGCCGTGCTGACCCCGCCCGACGTGCTCAGTCAGATGTCGCTCGCCGGGCCGCTGATCATCCTCTACGAGGGCTCGATCTGGTCGGTGCGCTTCGTCGAGCGTAAGGCCGCCCAACAGCGGGCTGCCGCCAGTGGCACCGCCGGCGGGTCCGGCGCGGCGGAGTAGGGCGCGCGCCGGTGTCGTCGCCCGGCTTGACCGGGCGCCCCCGTATCCGCCAAACGTGAGCGCGGCCACGACCGCGATGCGAGTCTCCGCCGCTCTTGAATACTGGATGCCCCGCTTGCGCGGGGCATGACACGGCAAAGGCGCCATGTACGACATCAAATGGATTCGCGAGAACCTCGAGACCTTCGCCGAGGGCCTGACCCGGCGCGGCACTCCCGACGACGTGCGCCAGGAGCTGATCGACAAGATCCTCGGGCTCGACGAGGCGCGCCGCGCCGCGATCGCGACATTCGAGCAGGGGCAAGCGCGCCGCAACGCGGCCTCCAAGGAAATCGGCGAAGCCAAGAAGGCCAAGGACGAGGCGCGCGCCAGCGCGCTGATGGCGGAGGTCAACGAACTCAAGACCACGCTGCCGGCGCTCGAGGCCGAGGCCAAGCGGCTGGAAGAAGAATTGAACGGCCAGAGCGGCATTCTCGCCACGATGCCGAATACGCCGCTGCCCGATGTGCCGACCGGCAAGGACGAACACGACAACGTCGAGCATCACACGTTTGGCGCCAAGCGCAACTATGCCTTCACGCCCAAGCAGCATTTCGAGCTGGGCGAAGCCTTGGGGCAGATGGATTTCGAACTGGCGGCGAAGCTATCCGGCGCGCGCTTTGTCGTGTTGCAGAAAGGCCTGGCGCGCATGGAGCGCGCGTTGGGGCAACTTTTCCTCGACATGCACGTCGACGAGCACGGCTATACGGAAGTCAATCCGCCGATCCTGGTGCGTGACGAAGTGATGTTTGGAACGGCGCAGCTGCCGAAGTTTGTTGATGATCAATTTCAAACTACGCATCAAATTGACCCGAACGAGGTCAATACGCGTCTTAGTGAGGCCCATGAAAAACTGAGACAAGTATTGTCTGGGGAAGTCACTGTGCCCGAGGAGGATAAAGAAAAATTTAGATCGATTCTACCCGTCATTCAAAAGCTGTATGATGACGTAATTAATCCCTTCGTGGAGAGTCGCAAGCGGGAAAGCCTCTGGCTTATCCCCACCGCCGAAGTCCCGCTCACAAACCTGGTGCGTGAATCGATCGTCGCCGAAGACCAACTGCCGCTGCGCTTCACGGCCTGCACGCCCTGCTTCCGCGCCGAAGCCGGCGCCGCCGGCAAGGACACCCGCGGCATGATCCGCCAGCACCAGTTCACAAAGGTCGAGCTCGTCTCCATCACCGCGCCCGAGCAAAGCAAAGACGAGCACGAGCGCATGCTCGCCTGCGCCGAGGACGTGCTGAAGAAGCTCGACCTGCATTACCGCGTGGTCACGCTCTGCACCGGCGACATGGGCTTTGCCTCGCAGAAGACCTACGACATCGAGGTCTGGTTGCCGGGGCAGAACATGTATCGCGAGATTTCCTCCTGCTCGGTCTGCGGCGAATTCCAGGCCCGGCGCATGAACGCGCGCTACCGCGGCAAGGACGGCAAGGTGAAGGGCCCGGTGCACACGCTCAACGGCTCCGGCGTTGCCGTCGGCCGCGCGCTGGTCGCGGTGATGGAGACCTATCAGCAGGAAGACGGATCGATCGCCGTGCCCGAGGCGTTGCAGGGGTACATGGGCGGGATGAAGAAAATCGAGAAAGTGGCATGAAGTTCAGATTGTGGCATGGCGTCTCTTATCCCTCCCCCGCTTGCGGGGGAGGGTGGTCGCCGCAGGCGACCGGGTGGGGGCGGTGCCTTCAAGTTCACCCCACCCCGGCTCGCTTCGCTCGCCGACCCTCCCCTAAAGGGGAGGGATAAGAAAGCCCATGCGCATCCTCATCACCAATGACGACGGCATTCATGCCGAGGGGCTCGCCGCCTGCGAGACCATCGCCCGCGCGCTTTCCGACGAGGTCTGGATCGTGGCGCCGGAGACCGACCAGTCGGGCGTCGCCCATTCGCTGTCGCTCAACGATCCTTTGCGCCTGCGCGAGGTCGACGAGCGCCGCTTCGCGGTCAAGGGCACGCCGACCGACTGCATCATCATGGGCGTGCGCCACATCATGAAAGACCTGCCGGACCTGGTGCTGTCCGGCGTCAACCGCGGGCGCAATTGCGCTGAGGACGTCACCTATTCCGGCACGGTGGCCGGCGCCATGGAAGGCACCGTGCTCGGCATCCCGTCGTTTGCGCTGTCGCAGGCGTACGCCTTCGCCAACCGCGCGCGTCCGTGCTGGGAGACGTCGATCAAGTTCGCGCCCGACCTGATCCGCCGCGTGCTGCAAACCGGCATGCCGCGCGACGTGTTGGTGAACGTGAATTTTCCCGATTGCCCGCCGGAGGAGGTCGCCGGCGTTGCGGTCACCTGCCAGGGCAAGCGCGACCAGGAACTGCTGCGCATCGAGCCGCGCTGCGACGGCCGCGGCAATCCTTATTACTGGATCGCCTTTCAGCGCGGCGGCCCGCATGGGGCGGCGCATGGCAGCGATCTGGCGGCGATTTCCGAGAACCGCATCGCGGTGACCCCGCTGCGCCTCGACCTCACCGACGAGCCGTTCATGACGCAGCTCGCGGAGTTGTTTGATTAGCGTCTGGTCCGCGGGGATCGAAGCATTCTCCGCTCGTTCCTGCGCAAGCGGGGAAGAGCGGTCAAAAGCGTTTCGACTCCAGTGGATCGGGCTCTAGGCTTTGGCGTCGAGCGCCCGCTTCACGAGCGCCACCCACATCGGCGCGCCGGCGGCCTTCGACGGGGCCATGCCCTGTCCAAGCGTGATCATTCTCAATTCACCGATGGTATAGGTGGCCGAGAGGGCCTCCCACCCTTCGCCGCCAAGCTTATTGAGCGCGGCGAGAAAATCGTTAGCCTTGTCCGCCGTGACGATTTGATATTCCCAATTCATGATTTTTGTTTCGCCCTCTCAACGGGGTTCCGCTTACGCCGTCGCCAGCAGGTCGGCGAGTGCGGTCTTGAGCTGCTCGGCCTGGAACGGCTTTTGCAGCGCCGGCCGGTCGCGATGCGGCGCGGGCAGGCTGCATTCGCCATAGCCGGTGACAAAGACGAAGGGCAGGCCACGCCCGGCCAGGATATCGGCGACCGGATAGATCTCCTCGCCGTCGAGATTGACGTCGAGGATGGCGACGTTGAAATCGCCGCTGGTGGCGACTTCGCTGGCCTCCGCGATGGTACCGACGCCCGCGGCCAGCTCGTAGCCGAGGTCGCCGAGCATATCCTCGAGCAGCATGCGGATGAGGTACTCGTCCTCGACCACGAGCACTTTTGGCTTGCTAGGCGAGGAATCCGTCATCATCCGCTCCCGCTGTCTTGGCGCTTTTTTGGCCGCCCTTGCAAGATAAAGCTTTGTGCCGGCCTTTCGCTATCGCCGGTTTGCTTACAGGGAATCACTTATAAAGGTGCTCAAAAAGCGGCGAAATGAGGGGTGCACGGTGATCCTAGAAGCGCCGGACGACCATGGGGTCGGCCGCATGGAATTCATGCTTTCCCTGCGCCGGCGCGGGATTTGCGACGCTGCCGTGCTGCGCGCCATGGACGCGGTGCCGCGCGCGCATTTCGTCGAGGCCGCCGACCGCGGCGTCGCCCATCTCGACCAAGCGCTGCCCATCGCCTGCGGGCAGAGTATCAGCCAGCCGTTCGTGGTGGCCTATATGAGCGCGCAGCTCGCCGTGACGCCGCAGCACCGCGTGCTCGAGGTCGGCACCGGCTCCGGCTACCAGGCGGCCGTGTTGTCGCGGCTTGCGCGCCATGTCGTCACCATCGAGCGCTACCGCACGCTGGCGGAACGCGCGCGCGCGCGGCTGCGCTCGCTCGGCTACGACAATATCGAGGTGGTGGAGGGCGACGGGCTCGCCGGCGTTCCGAGTTGGGCGCCGTTCGACCGCATCATGATCACCGCCGCGGCGGAGCGGGTGCCGGAAGTGCTCCTCGATCAGCTCACCGATAACGGCATCATGGTGCTGCCGCTCGGGCCCCCGGGCGGCGCGCAACGAATTATCAAGCTTACCAAATTGCAAACGGGCGTCGCCCGCGAAGACCTGATTGCGGTGCGCTTCGTGCCGCTGGTACCGGGACAGGCGCGGGAATTGTGATGTTTGGCGGCGCCTTCGCCGCTGGACCCGCTGCCTCGCAATGATTTCCCGCAGCTTAAAGCGTTATTTACCGCCGACTGTTTTAGTTCGTATTCGAAGTTTGTTGTGTACCAATGAGTAAACATATGCCGCCCTTTGCCGTGCCGTTCCGCTCGCGTGCCTGGTCGCGCGCTGCCATTCTCGCGCTGATCGGGGTCGCCGCCGCCGGCTGTTCGGACTCAGCGCGCTTTACCTCCAACGGTTACTATCGTCCGATGCCGCCGGAGACGACCGGTTCGATCCAGCGTCGGCAGCCGGTGTCGCGCGTGGTCTCGCAGCCATTGCCGGCGCCGAGCAGGCCGCGCACGGTCGCCGCCAATCCGAGCGGGGTGTCGAGCGGGGCGCAGGGCTTCGGCGCCTACCGGCCGGCCGGGCGTTACAACGACGTCACCGGCTCGGTGCCGGCTCACCAGGCACCACCGCCTCCGCCGCCACAGCCGGAAGGCCGCTGGACCTGGGAGGGCGGCTCGGCCGTCGCGGTGGAGCGCGGCGAGACGCTCTATTCCATCGCCCGCAAGCACCATGTGCCGGCCTCGGCGATCATGCAGGTCAACAATATCCGCGACGCGTCGAGCATCCGTCCGGGCCAGCGCATCGTCATCCCGCGCTGGGTTTCCAATCATCGCTCCCATGTTGCCAGCGTGGCGCCGCCGCCACCTCCGGCGCCGCCCGCACGCGCGCCGGCTCCGGTCGCGCGCGCGCCCGAACCGCGCGGTACCGGCAATGTGTACGTCGCCGCGCGCGGCGATACGCTGATTGGGATCGCGCGCCGCCATGGCATGTCGCTCTCGGAACTCGCGCGCTACAACCACTTGAGCCCCTATACCAAGCTCAATGTCGGCGACCGCGTCACGGTCCCCCGTGGCCGCGCGGTGGTGGCAAGCCGCGCGCCCGAGCCCAAGATCGCGCGCCCGCGCACGGAGCCGGTGGCGACCGTCAGCAGCGTGCCGACGCAGACCGCGCGCGTCGCCAAGGCCGAGCCTGAGCACGTGGCGACGCAAAACGTCACCAAGCAGGCGGAGCCCGCCGGCGGCATGCCGCAATTCCGTTGGCCGGTGAAGGGTCGCATCATCGCGCGCTTCGGCCGCGAGCCGAACGGCACCCAGAACGACGGCATCAACCTCGCGGTGCCCGAGGGCACGCCGATCAAGGCCGCCGACGACGGCGTCGTCGCCTATGCCGGCAACGAGCTCAAGGGCTACGGCAATCTGGTGCTGATCCGTCACAGCGATGGCTACGTGTCGGCGTATGCCAACGCCAGCAAGCTCCTGGTCAAGCGCGGCGAGCAGGTCAGGCGCGGGCAGGTGATCGCGCGCGCCGGGCAGACCGGTAATGTGACCTCGCCGCAGCTGCACTTCGAAATCCGCAAAGGCTCGACGCCGGTCGATCCGACCAGATATCTCGGCGGGTGACTTCCGGGCTGAATTTGATCGCTTGTTGAGGGCGCGCGCTTCCTGGAAGCGCGCGTCTGCTTTTGAGCTGAACCAATCACGCTTTTCACGTCAGCATCGCCGCATCCCCCGATCGGGGGACGTGCGTCATTTTGGACGCGTCTAAAGTCGCGCGCATGACAGACGAGGCTGCCATGCACCCGAGGTCCGTCCGGCGGGACGATCGTTGCCCGCGTCTCTTGGCATTGCGGTTCATTCGCCCTCGGAGCGCTGGTGGGCGAGGGCGCAACTTGCTCGCAGTCGCTGGCGCTGATGTCGGCCGTTTTGGTGGGCGGGGCGCCGCCCGCGGCCGCGCAATTCGCCCAGCAAGGCAACAAGCTGGTCGGCAGCGGCGCGGTCGGAAACGCCGGACAAGGCATCTCTGTGGCGCTGTCCGGCGACGGCGGCACCGCCATCGTAGGCGGCGACGGTGACAACTCGAGCGCAGGCGCGGCCTGGGTCTTCACGCGTGGCAACGGCGTCTGGACCCAACAGCGCAAGTTGGTCGGGAGCGGCGCGACGGGTGCCGGCGGGCTCGGCAAATCCGTCGCGCTGTCAGCCGACGGCAACACCGCCCTCGTGGGCGGGTCCCGCGACAACGGTTTCGCCGGCGCGGCCTGGGTCTTCATCCGATATTTCAACAAAATAACGCACACCATCGTCTGGAGCCAGCAGGGCAACAAGCTGGTCGGCAGCGGCGCAACCGGAAAGGCAACGCAAGGAAACGCGGTTGCGATTTCCGCCGATGGCAACACGGCCATCGTGGGCGGGCCGTCCGACAACGGCAATGTCGGCGCGGCGTGGATTTTCACCCGCAGCACCAACGGCACCTGGACCCAGCAAGGAGCGAGGCTGGTCGGCGTCGGCCAAGGTGCTTCGCACGAGGGTTTTTCGGTCGCGCTCTCGGCCGATGGCAATACCGCCATCCTGGGAGGTCCCGAAGACGACAGTGGTGCCGGGGCCGCGTGGGTTTTCGTTCGCGCCAGCAATGGCACCTGGAGTCAACAAGGTACCGAACTGGTTGGCGCGGGCGCGGCCGGCTACGCCAAGCAAGGCTGGTCGGTGGCGCTGTCGGCCGACGGCAACACCGCCATCGTGGGTGGTATCGGCGACCACAATGGACTGGGCGCGGTTTGGATCTTTACCCGCAGCAACGGCGTCTGGCGGCAACAAGGAGACAAACTGGTTGGCAGCGGCACGACGCGGGCGTCGCAGGGTGTTTCGGTCGCGCTGTCCGCCGATGGCGACACCGCCGTGGTGGGCGGGTCTGAAGACCTCCCTTCCGGCGCCACCTGGGTCTTTACCCGCAGCAATGGCGTCTGGAGCCAGCAGGGAGAAAAGCTGGTCGGGAGCGGCGCGGCTGAGCCTGCTTATCAAGGCATCGTGGCGCTTTCCGACGATGCCACCACCGCGATTGTCGGCGGATCCGGTGACAACGGGTATGCGGGGGCGGCCTGGGTCTTCGTGCGGCCGTCAGCCGCCGATATCACCAGCACCAACGACTTCAACAATGACGGCCGCAGCGACGTGCTTTGGCGCCACACCGGCGGCGATGTCGCGATCTGGGAAATGAAGGGGACGACAGCCACGGCTCAAGTCGATCTGGGGCACAGCGACACGGCTTGGCAGATCGCCGGCACCGCGAGCCTCGTGCAATCGACCGGTGATTTCGACGGCGACCATCGCAGCGACATCCTCTGGCGTTCCAGCGGTGGCGACGTGGCAATCTGGGAGATGGAAGGAACGACGCCCAAGGCGCAGGTCGACCTCGGACCGGTCGATACCGCCTGGCAGATTGCCGGCGTCGGCGATTTCGATGGCGACGGCAAGGCCGACATTCTTTGGCGCCACAGCGGTGGCGATGTCGCGATCTGGCTGATGAATGGCACGACGCCGACGTCCACGGCCGATGTCGGATCGATAGACACGGCATGGCAGATCGTCGGCATCGGCGACTTCGATGGCGACGGCAAGGCTGACATCCTCTGGCACAAGAGCGATGGGAGCCTCGCGATTTGGTTGATGAACGGCGTCACGCCCAAAGCGCAGGTCGCCATTGGAACCGTGGACACCAGCTGGCAGGTCGCGGGCGTCGGCGATTTCGACGGTGATGGAATGGCGGATATTCTCTGGCAGGGCGCGGCGGCGTTGTCGGGGTCGGTGGCGATGTGGGAGATGAACGGTGTGACGCCAAAAACCCAGGCGGTTGTCGGCACCGTCGACAGCGGCTGGCAGATCGTCTCGACCGGCGACTATGACGGCGACGGCAAGGCGGATATCCTTTGGCGCCATACCGGCGGCGACGTGGCCATCTGGGAAATGAACGGCACGGCGCCAAAGGCGCAAGCCGTCGTCGGAACGGTCGACACCGCCTGGACTATCGTCGAGTAGGCTTCAGGGGCAATCGACTTCGATCTTGTTGGCGAACTGCTCGCCAAACTTGCTGGCCGAGCTCAGCGCATTGAAGAAGGCCTCGCCCAGCGTCATGGTTTGCGCGGGCGAGATACCGGGCGCCGCCTGGGCCTTGAGCTTGCACCGGGCGGGCGCGCTGATGAGGCGAACCGGCGTTCCCTTGGCGAATTCGAAGTCGACAAAGATGGTCGGATCGTAAATCTCGATCTTCAGCACCTTCGCCTTCACCGGCGTCTTGAACGGCAGCGTGAAGTGCAGGGTCAGGCTCGGATTTTCAAAGGTGAGTTGATAGTCCGGTAGTGGGTCCCGCATGGGCGCCTTCTTGCCGTCCGCCTTTGCGTAGGTGAAGTAATCGAATTCTTTCAGAGACTCGACGTTGACCTGGGCGAGCGGCTGCAAAGCGCGCGCGGTAAATCCGCCTTTTCCGTCGCTCTCGAGGCCCTGCGTCGCAAAGGCGGAGAACGACTCGTCGAAGGTCCAATGGTTGCGGATGCCGGTGATGCTTCCGTCGGGGGCATAGATCAGATCGCTTCGCATGGTGACCCAGACATGCGGATGCGCCTGCGCTGCCGTCACGGCAGCGAACGCGGTCAGCGCGACGATCAGCGAGCGGATGGCGCGTGTCATCCCGGGAGCCCGCCTTGCAGGGATCCGCCGAGCAGCGTCACGCCGAGCAACAGCACCAGCAGGGCACCACCGATCTCGACGAAACGCATGATGCGTTCGGCGGCGCTCAATTCAAAGCCCACGAACCGCAGCGCCACGTCCTTGGCCGTCACCGACAGCACGGCCAATGAGGAGACGGTAGTGAAGGTGCCGAGCGACATGGCCAGCACCGAGCCGATACCGGCGATCAGCAACCGCTGTGAGAGGGCGAACACCAGCACAATGATCGCCCCGGTACAGGGGCGGATTCCGACGGCCAGCGTGGCGGCCCAGGCGCGCGAAACGGTCAGCGGCTTGGACAAGAGGCGCGGGTCGGGGGCGTGCGAATGCCCGCAGGTACTGCACACTATTCGTATCATGATCGTGGCCATGGCCGTGATCGTGGCTGTGTTCATGGCCATGATCGTGCGCGTGATGATGCGGGCCGCCGGCGCTATCCTCGCCATGCGCATGCGGCTCGACATGCGCGTGGCCATGGTGATGGTGGCGGCCCAGCGTCCTGGTCCACAGCAGCCAAGCGCCGACCGCCACGATCAGCGCGTAGCTCATGATCTCGAACCAGTCGGTGGCGCGCGTCATTTCGACGGCCGTGCTGCGCAACACCACCGCCGCGACCAGCACGATCGCGATGGCCACCGCGCCCTGCATGAGCGCCGCGGCGAGCGAAATTGCGATGCCGCGTTTGACGGTCTGGCGCGACACCAGGAGATAGGAGGTGATGACCGCCTTGCCGTGCCCGGGGCCGACCGCGTGGAAGACGCCGTAAAGAAAACTGACGCCGGCCAACAGCAGAAAGGCATGGCCGCTTTCCTTGACGTGCATCAGGCCGTCGGTGAGCGCCTTGTAGAACTCGGACTGCCACATCGCGACCCAAACGAAGAAGCCGCCGAACGGGCCGGTGAATGCCGCGCCGTTCGAATCCGGCGTGGCGACGCCGAAGGGGCTGCGCGTGGCGAGCGCCGCGCCGCTGTGGCCGAGCCACAGCAGCGTGGAAGCGATGACGATCGCCCGACGGCGCTTCATGGTGGGCATTCCACGCTGATCAGGTGGGCGAGGCCGGCGGCGGCGTCGCGCAGGGCAGGGGGCAAATCGTGCTCGCTGACGGGGACGGCCGCGAGCTTCGCCATGATGGCTGCGTCGAGCGGATGCGGTGGATGATACTCCGCGTGGCACCCGGCGGCGGCGTGGTAGAGCGTGATCGGCGTCGTCTTGGCGAAGGTGAACGCCACGAAATATTCCGGATCGAACACTTCAAGGACCGTCTTGGCGCCGGGCCGCGTCGGCACGGCCAAAGGCAGTTCATAATAGAGGGTCAGCCGACCACCCTTCGAGCGCAGAAAATAGCGATCGGGAAATTTCAATTTGAGCTGGCGGCCCGCGACCGACAGGTGCGTGAAGAAGCCGTAGTACTTCAACGATGTCACATTGGTCTTCGCCAGCGGCGCCAGCTCTTCAGTGCTGAGTTTGTGATCGCCGTTCTTGTCGAGCCCCTGGCTGGCGAAAGCGGAAAAGGCCGGATCGAATTGCCAGACATGACGGATGTTGGTCATGCGGCCCTGCGCGTCGAACAGGATTTCGGCGCGGGCGTCGACGAAGACATGCGGATGCGCGAAGGCGCGCGGCTGCCCGCAAAGGGCGAGCACGGCAACCGCTCCGGTCAGGGCCGGCCACCTCAGTGCATTGGGCATTCGAGTTGTGACTTGGCTTGGAATCGAAGGCTTATTGGTGCATTCGAATCGGGTCAAAGTGTGGTTCCAGGTGGCGTGGCCGGCGCGTCCGGCAGGTGCGTTCAAGCCGCTGGATGGCCAAAAGCCGCCGCATTGCTGGATCATGGCTGAGGTTGGGGTTCGGGGAGACGACAATGCCAGGCAGAGACGCGGACCGGCCGCTTACCGCTTCCTTGGCCATCTCGGCGCTTGCGCTGGGGCTCGCAATCTTGGCCGCGCCGCAGCCGAGCGCGGCCCACATCATCCAGGGTGCCCAAGGCGGTTTCGGCAGCGGCTTCGCGCACCCGCTGACCGGGCCCGACCATTTTCTTGCGATGTTCGCCGTCGGCCTATGGGGCGCCCAGATGGGTGGGCGTGCGGTGTGGACGCTGCCGGTCACGTTTCCCCTGATCATGGTGGTGGGCGGCGTGATGGGGATGCTTGGCATCCCGCTGTATGGGATCGAGATCGGTATCGCGCTGTCGATTTTGGCGCTGGGGCTCGCCATTGCTCTTGCCTGGCGGCCGGCCGAATGGATCGCGCTTTGCCTGATCGGCTTCTTCGCGCTCTGCCATGGCTACGCGCATGGCGCCGAACTGCCGCTCTCCGCCGATCCCGCCGACTATGCGATCGGATTTGTGCTGGCGACCGGCATGATCCATCTTTTCGGCATTGGTGTCGGGCTCGGACTCAATAAACCCATGGCCGGTCAGCTGTCGCGAATGCTCGGCGCCGCGATTGGGCTCGGCGGAGTCTACTTCCTTGTTCCCGCCCTCTCAGCGGTCTGAGCGCGGCATCCGCGACATCCCCGCGCGCAAGTGGAGCGGTCCCGTTGTGGCCGTCGTCGGCGCGGCCGTCATCGGCGCCATCGTGCTGCGGCCGGCGGCTGGTGAGAGCCCGCTCGCCTGGTGGATCCTGCACAGCGCGCTCGCGCCGGAGCGCGTGTTGCCGCTGATCGGGCTCGGTATCGCTTTCGGTCTCGTCGGTGGGCGGGCTTGTGTTGCGGGCGCGCTGCTGTTCGGCGTCGGTATCGCGGCCGGATTTATCTTCCACAAACCGATCCTCGATCCGTTCTGGGCCATTGCCAATGCGGCGGAAAATAATTTCCTGACCGGCCCGATCGCCAGTGTCGTGACCGGATTGCTGCTGGTAAGCGGGCGACGGTTGCGCCCCTGGCTGATGGCGCCGGCCGCCGGCATCGTCGGCATCGCGTTTGCGCTCGCGATCGTCGTTACCGATCCAAGCCTCAACGACCCGACGAACACCCGCACCGGCGTGCTGATCGGGTTGTGGGTCGTGGGCGCCGTGACATTATCTTTGCGTGCGTTCCGCCGCGGATGGTTCGACATCGCCGGCCCCATCGTCGGAAGTTGGCTGATCGCGATCGGGTTGCTTTATGGCGGTGTCGCGCTGCTGCCCAGGCCGACAATTCCGGCGCCGTCGGTGCCGCCGCCGCGGCCCGGCATCGGGCCGCCCTCCGGGCCCGGGTTTCCCGGAAGCCCCGACATCGATAGCGGCGGTGCAACACGGCCAGGAAGCGCGGCGCCGCTTCCGCAGTAGCGCGCCGACAACGCTCCACCGAGAAGGACCGTTAGTCCTTCAGCGCCACGCCCAGGCGGCCGGCCAAGTCCTGCACGAACTGCCAGGCGACGCGGCCCGAGCGCGAGCCGCGCGTGGTCGCCCATTCGAGCGCCTCGCGCCGCAGCTCGTCGGCGGCGACCGGCACCCTGTAATGGCCGATGTAGCCCTCGACCATGGCGAGGTATTCGTCCTGGCTGCAGCGGTGGAAGCCGAGCCACAATCCGAAGCGGTCGGACAATGACACCTTCTCCTCGACCGCCTCGCCGGGATTGATGCCGGTCGAACGCTCGTTCTCGATCATGTCGCGCGACAACAGATGGCGCCGGTTGGAGGTGGCGTAGAAGATCACGTTGTCGGGCCGGCCCTCGATGCCGCCTTCCAGCACCGCCTTCAGCGACTTGTAGCTGGTGTCGTCGGTATCGAACGACAGATCGTCGCAGAACACGATGAAGCGGTAGGGCGCGCCGCGGGTGAGCGCCATCAGTTCCGGCAGGCTTTCGATGTCTTCGCGGTGAATCTCGATCAGCTTGAGCGGGCCGCCGTCGCCTTTGCGCGCGCCCATGGCATTGATGGCCGCATGCGAGGCTTTCACCAGCGACGATTTGCCCATGCCGCGGGCGCCCCACAACAGCGCATTGTTGGCCGGCAGCCCCTTGGCGAAGCGTTCGGTGTTCTCGACCAACAGATCGCGCACGCGATCGATGCCCTTGAGCAGCGTCATCTCCACACGGTTAACGCGCGGCACCGGCGCCAGCCGGCCATCGGGGTGCCAGATGAAGGCGTCGGCTGCGGCAAAATCGACCGCCGGCACGCGCTTGGGCGCCAGCCGCTCGAGCGCATCGGCGATTCGCCAAAGCAGGTCGCCGGCGACGGGTGGCGGTTGACGCTTGGCGGGCTTGCGCGGGCGCGCTGGCGGCTTGGATTTCGATTTGGCCATGGTTTCGACTTTTTCTGAAACTGGCGGTGCTCTTAGCGGGGCATCCTTGGGGCCGCAAGGCGGCTGCCCGGAAACGGCCCAGAATCGGGGGTTTCTCAGGGCGCGCGCGGCGTTGCAATTGGGGCGCCGCCCGTTATAGTCCGCGCGAAATTTGCGCGTGTACGCCGGTGCGGCCTAGGGCCGGACCGCCGTGCTCGCGTTAGCCTTGAGGGACCACGAGAATGTTCATTACGCCCGCCTTCGCACAAGGCGCCTCGCCGTTCGGAGGCGAGGGCGGCATGCTTGTGTCGTTGCTGCCGTTCGTCCTGATTTTCGTGATCATGTATTTCCTGATCCTGCGGCCGCAGCAGAAGCGCGTGAGGCAGCATCAGGACATGGTCAAGAATGTGCGGCGCGGCGATACCGTCGTGACCAACGGTGGGTTGGTCGGCAAGGTCACCAAGGTGATCGACGACGATCAGATCGAGATCGAGATCGCGAGCGACGTGCGCATTCGCCAGATGCGGGGGATGCTCACGGACGTGCGCGCCAAAGGTGAGCCGGTGAAGGAAGAGGCGGCGTCCGGCTGATCGCCGGCGTCTTCATTTCCTCACCTAGTCGGGACATCATGCTTTATTTCACGCGGTGGAAGGCGGCGGCGATCCTGCTGACGGCATTCTTCGTCATCATCTTCGCCGTGCCGAATTTCCTGCCCACCAGCATGGTGGCCAGTTGGCCGAAATGGGCGCAACGCCATATCGTGCTCGGCCTCGACCTGCAGGGCGGCTCCTACATTCTGCTGCAGGTCGACGGTAAGACCGTGCGCAAGGATCGGCTGGAGGCCTTACGCGACGACACCCGCCGCGTGCTGCGCGACGCCCGCATCGGCTATACCGGCCTCGTGGTGCGCGGCAACAGCGTGCAGGTCACCGTCCGCGAGCAGAACCGCTACGATGACGCTTTCACCAAGTTGCGCGCGCTGTCGCAGCCGCTCGGCGGCATCTTGAGTGCCACCGGCCATAACAGCCTCGACGTCACCACCGGTCCCAACCGGCTGATCCGGCTCACCGTCACCGAACCGGCGATTCTGGAGCGCATACGCCAGGCGGTCGGGCAGTCGATCCAGATCATCGAGCGGCGCGTCAACGCGCTCGGCACCGTCGAGCCGCTGATCGCGCGCGAAGGCAACGACCGCATCCTGGTCCAGGTCCCGGGTCTGCAAGATCCGACCCGCCTCAAGCAATTGCTCGGCAAGACCGCCAAGCTTGACTTCCGCCTGGTCGACACCTCGGTTTCGCCGCAACAGGCGGATGCCGGCAACCTGCCGCCGGAGGACGAAGTCCTTCACGGCACCGGCAAGGAGTCCGCGGTTCCTTACGTGGTGCAGAAACGGGTGATGGTGTCGGGCGCCGAGTTGACCGACGCGCAGCCCGGCTTCGACCAGCGCACCAACGAGCCGGTCGTCAACTTCCGCTTCAACACCTCGGGGGCGCGCAAGTTCGCCGAGACGACGCAGCAGAACGTCGGCAAGCCGTTCGCCATCGTGCTCGACAATCAGGTGATCTCGGCGCCGGTGATCCGCGAGCCGATCCTGGGCGGCTCCGGCCAGATATCCGGCAGTTTCACCGTGCAGAGCGCCAACGATCTTGCCATCCTGCTGCGCGCCGGCGCGCTGCCGGCGCCGCTGACGGTGGTGGAGGAGCGCACCGTCGGCCCCGGTCTCGGTGCCGACTCGATCCGCCAGGGCAAGATCTCGTCCTATGTCGGCGCCGCCATGGTGGTGATCTTCATGTTCGTCACCTACGGCCTGTTCGGCCTGTTCGCCAACCTCGCGGTGGCGGTCAATGTCGCAATGATCTTCGGGGTGTTGTCGATGCTGGAGGCGACGCTGACGCTGCCCGGCATCGCGGGTATCGTGCTGACGGTCGGCATCGCGGTCAACTCCAACGTGCTGGTCTATGAGCGCATCCGCGAGGAAGTGCGCGCCGGTCGCTCGCCGATCAACGCCATCGATGCCGGCTTTGCCCGCGCGCTCGCCACCATTCTCAACTCCAACATCACCACCTTCATCGCCGCAGCGGTGCTGTTCTACATCGGCACCGGCCCGGTGCGCGGCTTCGCCGTGACGCTCGGCATCGGCATCATCACCACCGTGTTTACCGCCTTCACCGTGACGCGCCTGATCGTGGCCACTTGGGTGCGTTGGTGGCGGCCCAAACACGTGCCGATCTGAAGGACGATTAACCGTGCGTCTGCTACGAATCGTCCCCGACGAAACCAAATTCGACTTCATGCGCTTTCGGCGCATCAGCTTTCCCATTTCGGCGCTGATGTCGATTTTGGCGATCACGCTCTATTTCACCCACGGCCTCAATTTCGGCATCGATTTCAGCGGCGGCACGCTGATCGAGGTGCAGACCAAGGCGCCGAAAGCCGATCTCGCCAAGATGCGCACGACCCTCAACGGGCTCGGCCTCGGCGAGGTGCATTTGCAGGAGTTCGGCTCCCCCAACGACGTGCTGATCCGCTTCAAGGAGCAGCCCGGCGGCGACCAGGCCCAGCAGGCCGCTGTCGCCAAGGCGCGCGCCGCGCTTGGCAGCGACGTGACCTACCGCCGCGTCGAGGTGGTGGGCCCGAGCGTTTCCAGCGAGCTGTTGTCCTACGGCGTCATCGGCCTGATGCTGGCGATCCTCGGCATCCTGATCTATCTGTGGTTCCGCTTCGAGTGGCAGTTCGCGCTCGGCGCCATGATCGCCAACGTGCACGACCTGGTGTTGACGGTCGGCTTCATGTCGCTGACGCACATCAACTTCGACCTCACCAGCATCGCGGCGCTGCTCACCATTCTGGGCTATTCGCTCAACGACACCGTCGTCATCTACGACCGTATTCGTGAAATGTTGCGGCGCTACAAGAAGCTCTCGATGCCGGAGCTCTTGAACATTTCGGTCAATTCGACGCTGTCGCGCTCGGTCATCACCCATTTGACCGTCAGCTTGGCGCTGCTGTCGCTGCTGCTCTATGGCGGCCAGGCGATCCACAGCTTCACCGCCACCATGATGTTCGGCGTGGTGCTGGTCGGCACCTATACGTCCGTGTTCATCGCCGCGCCGGTGCTGATCTATCTCGGCGTCGGAACGGGGCGCGATTCGCTGAGCGGCTCCGACCGGGACCAGGAAAAGCCCTGACTATGGCGGGCGGTCTCGGAACCGACGCCCCGCATCTGCCGAACCCGGCACCGATCGAAGCCTATGGCAATGGCGGCTTCCGATTTGGCGGCATGTCACACCGCGGCTCGCTGCTGTGCTTTCCAGACGGCATCTGGGCCTGGCCGGTCGGCGGTATCGCCGACTTGACCGAGGCCATGCTGGCGCCGGTGCTGGCGCGTGCCGAGGCGCTCGATTTCTTCCTGCTCGGCGTCGGGAACGACCCTTGGGCGATGCCGGCGCGCCTGCGCGAACGCTTCCGCGCCGTGAGTCTGTCGGTCGATCCCATGACCACCGGCCCGGCGGTGCGCACCTACAATATTCTACTGGCCGAGAACCGCCGCGTCGGGGCGGGGCTGATTGCGGTGCCGTAGGACAGCCGTGCCACCACCCGCTCGTCCCCGCGAAAGCGCGGACCCAGGGCAACATTTTCTGACAGTACAGTCATTGCTGGATTTCCGCTTGCGCGGGAATGAGCGGAGTGTGTGGCGGCCCGCGAACCGAAAATCATCTAAAGTGTTCCCATGACCTCCAATGCCGAGCATTGCGCGACGCTGGTGCGCGAGGCCGACCGCGATCGTTATCTCGCGACGCTGTTCGCGCCGGAACGGCATCGCGGCGCGCTGCTCGCGCTCTACGCCTTCAATATCGAGATCGGGCGTATTCGCGATCTCGCGCGCGAGCCGATGCCGGGCGAGATCCGGCTGCAATGGTGGCGCGAGGCATTGGCGGGGGAGCGTGATGCCGAAGCGGCCGCGCATCCGGTGGCGGCGGCTTTGCGCGAGATGCTGGCGCGTTACGGGCTTTCGGCCGACCCGCTGCAGGCGCTGATCGACGCCCACACTTTCGATCTCTATGACGCGCCGATGGCGACCTTGCGCGAACTGGACGACCATGCCGACAAGACCCGCGGTGCGTTGTTCGCCTTTGCGGCGGCGATCCTCGGCGGGCTGACGCCGGAGACGCACTCGCTCAGCCATCATGCCGGCATCGCCTATACGGCTGCCGGTGTCCTCACCAACCTGGCGCTCAACGCTGCGCGCCGGCAGCTCTATCTGCCGTTGGAACTGTTGGACCGCCACGAAGTCGATCGCGAGACGATCTTTGCAGGCGAAACGAGCGCGGCCTTGCGCGCCGCGCTGGCCGAATTCGGCACCCATGCGCGCGGGCATCTGCTGGCGGGCCAAGATGCGCTGAAGGATGTGCCGGCTGCGGCACTGCCGGCCTTTCTGCCGGTCGCGACCGTCGGCGCCAGCTTGCGGCGTATGGCCCGCGGAAATCCGTTCAAGCCGGCGCCGTTGTCGCTCGTCTACCGGCAATGGCTGCTGTGGCGGGCGGCGCGCAATCCAAAACGGATATTCGCGCGCTAGCAGCTATTCCGCTGCCGCCGCATCCATGCCGTTCAGCCAGCGCTCCAGGTCCGCCAAGGCGCGGCGACTGAGCGCGCTCTTGCGCGCCAGTGACTTCGCCTTGCCGCGGCCGAATTTGCGGCCTTCGGGATCGATAACCAGCGGTTCGCTGGTCGGCGGGAACAGGCCGAAATTCACGTTCATCGGCTGGAACGAACCCGGTCCGGCGTCGATGGTTTCCATGTGCCCGCCGGTGATGTGCGCCAGCAGGGCCCCATGCGCCGTGGTCGGTGGGGGCGGTTCGAGCGCTTCGCCGCGGCGTTCGGCGACGGCAAAGCGCGCCGCGAGGCCACCGATCGCGGCCAACTCCACATAGCCCTCGCAGCCGGTGATCTGGCCGGCAAAGCGCCAGCGTAAATTGGCTTTCAGCCGCAAGCTGCCGTCGAGCAGCACCGGCGAATTGAGGAAGGTGTTGCGATGCAGGCCGCCGAGCCGCGCGAACTCGGCATTCTCGAGGCCGGGGATGGTGCGGAAGATGCGCACCTGTTCGCCGTGCTTCAGCTTGGTCTGGAAGCCGACCATGTTGAATAGCGTGCCGAGCTTGTTGTCCTGGCGTAGCTGCACGACGGCGTAGGCCTTGACGTCCGGCTGATGCGGATTGGTCAGGCCGAACGGCTTCATCGGCCCGTGGCGCAGCGTCTCGCGGCCGCGTTCGGCCATGACCTCGATCGGCAGGCAGCCGTCGAAATAGGGTGTCGATTTTTCCCACTCGTGGAAGTCGGTCTTGTCGCCGCCGATCAGCGCGTCGATGAAGGCGCCGTATTGCTCGCGGGTGAGGGGGCAATTGACGTAGTCGGCGCCGGAGCCCCCTGGGCCGGCCTTGTCATAGCGCGACTGGAACCAGGCCTGATCGAGATCGATGGACTCGCGATGCACAATGGGCGCGATGGCATCGAAGAAGGCGAGTTGCTCGGCGCCGGTAAGCTCGCGGATGGTGGCGGCAAGGTCGGGCGAGGTGAGGGGGCCGGTGGCGATGATGACGCTGTCCCACTCCCCGGGCGGCACGGCGACTTCACCGCGTTCGAAGGCGATCAGCGGATGACCTTCAAGGGCCGCCGTCACGGCGGCGGAAAAGCCATCGCGGTCGACCGCCAGTGCCCCGCCGGCCGGCACCTGGTTGGCATCGGCCGCGCGCATGATGAGCGAGCCGAGCCGGCGCATTTCGGCGTGCAGCAGGCCGACGGCATTGTGCTCGGCATCGTCGGAGCGGAAGGAGTTGGAGCAGACCAGCTCGGCGTAGTCGGCGGTCTTGTGGGCGGCGGTAGCGCGCTCGGGGCGCATCTCGTGCACCGTCACCGGCACACCGGCTTGCGCCAGTTGCCAAGCGGCCTCCGAGCCGGCCAAGCCGCCGCCGATGATATGAACCCGGTTCGTCATGGGCGGAAGCTAGGCGGCAGCGCGGCCGCCGGCAACCGCCCAAAAACGAAAGCGCCCGCGGCAAGGCGGGCGCTCGCGAACCGGATGTCGGAACGGCTTAGCGCGTATGCGCGGCGTTCCAAGCCACCCGCTGGATCTCCGAGCGGCTGATGCCAATATCGGCGAGCTCGCGGTCGCCCAGGCGATTGAGCTCGCTCATGCTCTGGTTATAGCGGCGCCACTCGCGGAAGAAGCGGACAAGACTGGCAAGCATGGCAGTTCCTCTTTCATCTTTCTCAGACCGGCCTGCGCCGGTGAATCGTCTTAGGCGCAAAATAGGGATGTGCGGCGGACTGAAAACCAATATTGTTGCGCCGCAGCAATGCATAAATGCATGGCTTAACGTAATGATCTATAAAGCAAAATTCTTCCGCTACGGCCGGAATAGCGGTTTTGTGGGGAAAAGCGATTTCGCAGCCGCGAAAGGTTTCAGCCGAAGGCAATCGGAATACGGCCCTTCCGGTGGCCGAACGGGCGCCGCTTTAAGGAAACGGTCCGAATCCGTGCTGGTTTCGCCCGCTTCGTCTTCGGCCGGCAGCCAAATTTGCCATGCGTTAGCGGCGGGTCAGAATCGTGTAGTAGGCTTGCCGCGCTCCAACGCGGGCCAAGGGAGGGCCGGGCTTTGACCGCAGTGGCTGAGGCGCCGCAACGCGATCGGCGCGTGGTTATCAGTGCGCTCGGCATCGCCCAGATCCTGGCCTGGGGCACCTCGTTCTATTTTCCCGCCGTGTTCTCCGGCGCCATCGTCAAGGCGACCGGCTGGTCGCTTGGGCTTGTGGTGGGCGGCACCTCGATCGGCCTGTTGGTCGCCGGGCTGATCTCGCCGCAGGTCGGCCGGGTGATCGGCCGCCATGGCGGACGGCCGGTGCTGCTGGTGAGCTCCCTGTGTTTTGCCGCCGGTCTCGCCGGCGTGGGGCTGGCGCCGTCCTTGCCGGCCTATCTCGCCGCCTGGGCGGTGATCGGCGTCGGCATGGGCACGGGGCTCTACGACGCAGTATTCGCCGCCCTCGGCCGCATGTACGGCGCTGGCGCGCGCGGGCCGATCACCAACCTCACGTTGTTCGGTGGCTTTGCCAGCACGGTCTGCTGGCCGCTCAGCGCCTTCATGATCGACCATGTCGGCTGGCGTACCGCCTGCCTCGTCTATGCCGGCCTGCACGTCGCGGTCGCGCTGCCGTTGCAGATGGCCGTCGTGGGCGCAGCGCCTGCTCCCGAACCGGCGCGCGAGCAGGCGGCTTCTGCGGCCGCGCCAGACGAAACGCCGATCGCCAACGAGGGCCCGATCTTCGTGCTGGTGGCGCTGATGCTGGCGCTGGCAGCCGGCGTCGGGTCGATCGTCGTCGTCCACCTGCTGATCTTCCTGCAGGCGCGGGGCGTCGACTATACCGCGGCGGTTGCCCTCGGCACCCTGTTCGGCCCGGCCCAGGTCGGCGCCCGCGTGGTCGAGCGCCTGTTCGGCGGCCGCTATCACCCGATCTGGACCATGGTCGGGTCCTGCACGCTGATGGCCATCGGTCTGCTGCTGCTGCTGGTGCAGTTTCCGATGCTGGCGCTGACCATTCTGCTCTACGGCGCCGGTTTCGGGGTGTCGTGGGTCGGGCGCGGCACTTTGCCGTTGGCGCTGTTCGGGCCCAAGCGGTTTCCGCTGCTGATGGGCAAGCTGGCGTTTCCGACCCTGATCACGCTGGCACTGGCGCCCTCGCTGGGCGCGCTGCTGATCGAGGACCTGGGCGCCAATACGACGATTGGCGTCTTGACCGTTATCGCGTTGATCAATCTTGTGCTGGTCGGCGGCCTGTGGTGGCTCTGCCGGGAAAGCCTAGCCGGCGGCAGCCACGACAGTTGAAGCCGGTGTAATGGCGGTGTTCGGCAGGTCCTGGCGTGAGCCAGCGCTGATCGACACGGCCATTCCCAGAAGCGAAAGCGTAAACAGACAAACCGCAAACCGAACCAAGATCATGACGCAACTCGTCCCCACCAGCTTTGCTCAAATCCCTGGGCCATCTAAGCGCATGATGTGTATGTAATTGGTTACCGCAGCGGAAAACGCCAAACGAGACGAACGCCGATGATCTTGCCCCTGCAGATGCTCTACTACGAGGACCTCTCGGTGGGGATGACCGAGACCCTGCGCAAGACCGTCGATTCCGCCGACGTGGTGGGCTTTGCCGCCATCACCGGCGACCGCAACCCCATCCATCTGTCCGAGCACTTCGCCGCCAAGACGCCGTTCGGCACCCGCATCGCGCACGGCCTTTACACCGCCAGCCTGATCTCCGCCGTGCTCGGCACGCGGCTGCCGGGGCCGGGCGCCATCTACATTTCGCAGACCCTGAATTTCCGCGCCCCGGTCAAGATCGGCGACACGGTGGAGGTGAGCGTGACGGTTGCCGAGCTGATGCCGGAGAAATGCCGTGCCCGGCTCACCTGCACCTGCGGCGTCGATGGCGAGACGGTGCTGGACGGCGAAGCCTGGGTGAAGGTTCCCTCGAAAGAGGCTGGCGGCCGCCCGTTGCCGCGAATTTAGCAGGGCCTAGCTAACGCCGCGCGCGCGATCTTGTGATCGGTTGTGAGCGGGTGAGCCGCCCGAACGATGCTAGGAGCAGGGCGCCTCCCAGGAGGCCGAGAATCATGCCTTTAATCGCGGGCGGCAGACGGAACGGCGAGATGCGGGCTAGCCCGGCGGACAGCAAGATACCCGTTAAAATACCCTTTTCTTGGCAGCTCTGGCGCGACAAGCGCGGGCGGCTGTCCAGCTTGCGCATCGCCACGCTTCTGCTGCTGCTGTTCCCGCTGGCCAAGGTGCTGTTCGATGTCGACGAAATCCTGAATGGCGCGCGCCCGATCAACGATCTCATCCACCGTGCCGGTTTCTGGGCACTGATCTTTCTCGGCGTGACACTGGCGGTAACGCCGTTCCGCAGCATCGCGCGCTACGGCAATCTGGTCGATGTGCGGCGCATGCTCGGCGTCGGCAGCTTCTGCTACATCGCGACGCATCTTCTGCTCTACATCGCCGACCAGAGCTTCGACCTCGGCAAGGTCGCCTACGAGATCACCCACCGCTGGTATCTGATCGTCGGCGGCACAGCCTGGCTCGGTCTCGCCGCGCTCGCCATCACCTCGACCGACGGCATGATGCGCCGGCTCGGCGGCTTGCGCTGGCGCCGGCTGCACCAGATCGTCTACGCCATCGCGCTGCTGGCGCTCATCCATTATTTCCAGCAGACCAAAGCCGACGTGACGGTGCCGACCTTCGCCGCCAGTCTGTTCGTCTGGCTGATAGCGTACCGCGTGCTGGCGTGGTGGCAGGGCAGGGCTCAACTCTCCACCCTTAGTCTGCTCGGCCTCACCATTGTGGTGTCGGCGCTGACTTTCTTCGGCGAGGCGATCGGAATCGGCATCGCTTTTCACGTCTCGCCCATGCGCGTGCTCGATGCGGCCTTCGATATTCAAGCCGGCATCCGTCCGGGATGGGAAGTGCTCGCCGCCGGTCTTGCGGTGGCGGCGTTCGACTTCGTATGGTCGCGCCGGAACAGCCACCGGACGCGCTCGCGCGCTCGTGCGGTCGCCGCTGAGTGAGGGGAAATGGCTACGTTTGTTGTCTGCCACGGCGCCTGGTCGGCCGGCTGGGCGTGGAAGAAGATGCGCGGCTTGATGCGCGAGCGCGGCCACGAGCTGTTCACGCCGACCTATACCGGTGTCGGTGAGCGCGTCCATCTCGCCAATCCCGATATCGATCTCGAGACCCACATCGCCGACATCCTGGGCGTGCTGGAGATGGAGGAACTGACCGGCATCAACCTGATCGGCCATTCCTATGGCGGCATGGTTGCCACCGGCGTCGCCGACCGGGCGCGCGAGCGCATCGCCAAGCTGATCTATCTCGATGCCTTCGCGCCCGAGGACGGCGATGGCTTGATTGACCTGTTGTCGGCCGAAGTGCGCGCGCAACGCCAGGTGCGCACGCCCGACGGTTGGCGCATTCCGCCGATGCCGATGCCGCCGGATACGCCGGCGGAAGACGTCGCCTGGTGCATGCCGCACCGCGTGCCGCAGCCGGCCAAAACCTTCGAGCAGAAGCTGAAGCTGCAGAACGAACCGCTGACCCTGCCGCGCCATTACGTTTATTGCACGCGCACCGCCCCGGGCGACCGCTTCCGTCGCTTCCTCGAGCGCGCGCGCCGCGAAGGCTGGGGCGACGACGAGATCGACTCCAGCCACAACCCGCATATCACCTGTCCGGAAGTGCTGATGGGGCTCTTGGATCGCGTCGCCGTTTAGGGGGAGGCGCATGGCGCGGACTTGGTTCAAGAGGTCTCTCTTGAGAGTTCGTCCGCCCGACCTTCGGTTCTAAATCTTCCGGCTGTCGTAGGCCCAGTGCAGCAGTGCCTGGCGTTGCCGACGGCGGCAGAGGAGGTCGCCGGGCTCGCAGTTCTTCTGGATTTGCCGCACGTGGCGGCGGATCGCCTTCCAGCGGCCGATCTGCCGTTTGTCTTCTTCCGGCATGCGGCGGCCGCTATAATAGCGGCAATACCACTGGAACCAGCCGCGCGGATCGTCGGGATGAATCCAGCCCTTGCGCTTCCATTCCGATAGCGGCTGGCTAGCGTCGATTCCAAAGAAATTGAGCGAACAGTCGCGGCTCCCAGGTGAAAGCTTGGCGCGCGTGAACCAGCTCTTGGGGAATTCGCGCCGGCAATCGGTCATGTATTTGCCGCCGAACACGCCGAGCCGCAGCATCTCGGCCGGTGTAAGGTCCGGCTTGAATTCAGGATCGAATTGGCGACCGGCCGGCGCGGTGAGCGCATAGCGGTAGCCCTTCTGCATCTTGTCATTGACGGTGACGATGCGCTTGCGCATGACGGCTCAGGGCAGTGCGAGGCGCTGGGTCATGCCAGGTGAAATCAGTCGCGATCCGAAACGGGGATCGGCTGCAGCGCGCCGCGCCGGCCGGGCGCCGGCTTCAAATGGCCCGCCGCGTCGACGAACGGCGCGACCAATTCGCCCTTCACGGTATGGGCGTCGCGGTGGCCCTCGACGCCAAAGGTCAGCTTTTCGCGCTCCTTGGCCGGCACATAGAGCGTGCCGAACATCCAATCCCAAAGCGCCAGGCAACTGCCGTAATTGCTGTTGTAGTGCACGGGATTGTCGGAATGGTGGATCTGATGGTGCGCCGGACTGATGAAGATGCGCCCGAGCAGGCCGCGGAACGAGATCCACATGTGCGAGTGCTGCAGATGCACATAGGCGTGGATGAAGACGACCAGGATGATGTTGGTGTCGTTCAGCGCGTATTGGTAGGCCATGTCGCCGAACATGTAATGGCCAAAGCCGTTGGCGACCGCCGCCGAAAAGGCGAGGATGTTGGCGAAAATCCAGGCATAGACCGGATGAACGCGGAAATTGGTGATCGGGGTGAGCACCTCCGCGGTGTGGTGCACTTTGTGGAATTCCCACAGGAACGGCACCTTGTGGCTGAGCCAGTGGTTGAACCAATAGCCGAGCTCGTAGGCCAGGAACAGCGTCAACGTGATGACGCTGCGCGACACCCAGACCGGCAGCACGGACGGCTCCACCGGCCCGAACAGCGCCACCAGGCCGGCGATGATGCCGTTGCTGATGAACTGATAGGACAGCACCGCCCAGCCGAACATGAGGCCGAACACGAAGACGTTGAAGAAGAAATAGCCGATGTCGGCCTGGTTGGAGCGGCTGCGCAGGATGCGGCGCGGAAACAGCGCACGCACGATGGTCCTGAGCCGGATGCGGCGGCCGCGCCGATAACGCTGCAGGGCGAAGAAGCCGGCCGAGATCAGCAGCGCGATAGCAAGCGAGGAGAACGAGAAATGCGAGCCCACCGAGAACATCAGGTGGCTCAGCTGATTCCACAGATAGACGAAGCCGGCGGTGAAATCCAAGGCGCGCTCCCAACGCAATATTCAGCGTCGGAAATGTATTACCGAAGGGTAAAGATTGCGTTAGGCCAATGTCCTGGATTTCCGCGCGAACTGATAGTTTTGGGCGGGTTAGGCCAGCAAATCCGCATAGGCGGGGTGGCGGTCGATATAGGCCTTCACGAACGAGCAGCGCGGCACCACGGTCAGCCGCTCGGCGCGGGCGGCGTCGAGCACGCCTTTGACCAATTGCGCGCCGACGCCGCGGCCGCGCAGCCGGTTCGGCACCTCCGTGTGCGTGACCGTGAGCACGCCGCCATCGCGGTGATAGTTGGAAAAGGCGATGTCGCCCTCGACGTCGAGCTCAAAGCGGTGGCGGGTCGGGTTGTCGCGGAAGGCCATGGTCATGATTCCTGCACCGTCGTAATGTAGGAGCTATAACGCTTCCCGCCTATTACCCGTACAGAGGTCAGCCATGCCGAATCTCACCCTTTATCACGCGGCACCTTCACGCTCGTCGATCGCGCTATGGATGCTGGAGGAAGTGGGCCGGCCCTACGACGTCAAGCTGGTCAGCCTGACGAACGGCGACAACCTCAAGCCGGACTATCTGGCGATCAACCCGCAGGGCAAGGTGCCGGCCTTGACGCATGGCGACACCGCGATCACCGAAGTGGCGGCGATCTGCACTTATCTCGCCGACGAATTCCCCGCCGTCAGGCTCAACGTACCGGTCGGCACCCCGCGCCGCGGCCTCTATCTGAAATGGCTGTTCTTCGGGCCGAGCGTATTCGAACCGGCGATGACCGACCGCGCCTTTCCGCGCAAGGAACCGCCGCGCCCGCAGGCGGTCGGCTGGCGCGATTTTGACCAGGTGCTCGACATCATGGCCAAAGGGATCGGGCAGGGGCCGTGGCTGATGGGTGAGCAGTTCACCGCCGCCGATGTCGTCATCGGCGCGGGTCTGCGTTACGGCATGATGTTCAAGCTGGTCCCGGAGCGGCCGGAATTCACCGCCTACGTCGCGCGCATTGCCGCGCGTCCGGCGGCGCAGCGCGCCGAAGCGAAGGACAAGGAATTGGGCGCCGCCGCCTGAGGGCGGCGTACCGGCGTTCAGGCCCGGCCCTCGTCCGGAATGTTGAGCAGCGCGCCGCAGGCCTTGCAGTGCACGGCATCGATGTCGTGCCGCAGCAGCCCGCAGTCCGGGCAGCGGTAGCGCACCTTGCTTGGGCTGATCAAAGCGCGCGCCAGATTGAAGAACAGCGTGACGCCGAAGATCATGATGGCCACCGAGATCAGCCGGCCGAGCGTGCCCGGCAGCGTGATGTCGCCGAAGCCGGTGGTGGTCAGCGCCGTGACGGTGAAATAGAGCGCATCGGCGTAGTTATGGATGTGAGGATTACCGTAGTGCTGGGTCTCGTAGACGATGCCGGTCGTTATGAAGATGAATACCGCCAGGTTGGTCACCGCGAAGATCACTTCCTCGTTGCGGCGAAAGAAGCGACTGTCGGCGCGCAATTGCGCCAGCAGATGATAGGTCCGCAGCAGGCGCAAGGTGCGCAATATGCGCAAGAAGGCGACGCCTTCGCCGAGCACCGGCGCGAGAAACGAGACGATGGCCGCCGCGTCGGCCCAGGTCGCAGGATGCAGCAGATCGCGGGCAACGCGCCGGCTGATCACCATACGGGCGGCGAAGTCGGCGAGGATCAGGATTCCGAACACGGCATCGAGGACCTCGATGACGGGATTGCGCGGAACGAACGAGGTGGCGACGATGAAGGCGATGGTGACGAGATCGAATACCAGCAGGCCATAGCGAAAGCGATGGCCAGCCACCGTGTTGGCCTCGTACAGCCGCCGCAGTATCCGTTGCCCGGATGCCGTGCCGGCTGGCTTCTGTTTGTTTCTGGCCACCCCCGTCGCACCCCACTGCTTACGCTCAAGGCATCTCGCGCAACGCGGGTCATGCAACCATGACTTAGATCAAGGGGGGAAGCGCGTTTTTCATTGCGCCGGCCAGGCCGGCGATGAAGGTGCCGCACTCCCACGGCTGGCGCAGGACGATGTCGGCGCCGCGCGCCTTCTCGCCGTAATAAACGAAAGGCTTTTCTTGCGCCTGTTCGCTTTCGGGAGTTCGTTGGGCTGAGCTGGCGCACGCGATGGCGTCACCGCTGTGACGTTAGCGTCGCAGCCGCGCGCGGACGGGGACGCGGATGAGACGTCGTTGCCGCCAATTGCGCGGCCGCAGCATCATCAATTCGACGATGAGGGTGACGGTATCGGTCATTGCGTAAAGCAGCGCGGCAATACCAGTCCGCGCCTTGTTTGTCCGTTGCAGCAGGGTCCGCATGGGTCGTCCTTTCGGCTGAACCGTCACGTTTCGTCCCCTTTGTCACAGAATGAACTCAATCGGCATGGCTTGGTTCCAATAGGGGTCGCGATCGAACGCGGGACGGGAACGGCCGGCGCAGGAAACTTCCTGGCTGTCCGTTTATTCCAGGCTGCCTTTGGCAGCCATCGCCCTGCCTTAAAGGGGCAAATGAAAGGAAGACCCACATGATCGTTCGAAAATTGGCGTTGTCGCTTGCGGGTATCGCGGCGTTGAGCGTTGGCGCCATGATGAGCGGCCCGGCGCAGGCCGTCCCCGCCGGTTTGTCGAAGACGCTGAACGCCGGCCAACTCAGCCTGGTCGAAAAGACCCAGTTCAAGATTGGCAACCGTAACTACTGCTTCTATTTCGACGGCTGGCATGGCCCCGGCTGGTACTGGTGCGGCTACTCCCATCGCCGCGGCCGCGGCTGGGGTGGTCCCTCCGGCTGGCATGGCTGGCATCACGAGGGCAAGCCGTATCACAAGCCGTACCATAAGCCCTACCATAAGCCGCGGCATCACCGCGGGTACTAAGACCTGATCGCGGGCACGTTGCCCGCGGCGCGGCGCACGGGTCCGAGGATCGTTCTCCGAGGCGATCTTCGGCCCGCGCGCCGCTTCGCTTTTGGTCGGCCGTGAGCGCATCGACTCAACTGTTGCGGTCGAGCAGGCGGCGCACGGTATTCTCGATGACATCGTAGGCGCCTTCGCCAGCGTGCTGGTAGACGATGCGGCCGTGCCGGTCGACGATGTACTGCGCCGGCCAATACTGGTTGCCGTACGCTTTCCAGGTGGCGAAGTTGTTGTCCTGCGCCACCGGATAGCGGATGCCGTGGCGCTTGATGGCGGCGGCCACGTTGGCGGTCGACTTCTCATAGGCGAATTCCGGCGCGTGCACGCCGATCACCACCAAGCCGCGATCCTTGTATTTCTCGTAAAGACTGACGACGCGCGGCAGCGTGTGCACGCAGTTGATGCAGCCGTAGGTCCAGAAGTCCACCAGCACGACCTTGCCGCGGAGGCCGGCGAGCGACAGCGGGCCGGAGTTGAGCCAGTGGGTGATGCCGGTGATTTCCGGCGCGCGGCGGTGGGCGTCGGCGAGCTTTATCGACGCGACATCGGTCGCGCGCGCGGGCACCGAGACGCCGATCATGCCGCCGGTGGCGAGCACGAGGCCGGCAAGGGCGGCGGCGCCAAGCGCCGCGTACAGCATCTTACGAAGCATGGCGTGTGTCCTTTATCGTTAGAGTCCGATCTGGCCGGAGGGATAGAACGCGGTGAGCCAGGCGGTGACCTGGGTGTCGACCTGGAAGTACATGGCGGCGGCGAACGACACGATCAGCACGCCGAAGGCCTGCTGCAGCCGTTGGGCGTAGGGCGCGATGGCGCGCACGCGGGTGGTGGCGTATTGGCCGCCATAGGCGATGCCGAGCATCGGCAGCGCGGCGCCGATGGCGTAGAGCAGCAAGAGCGTGGCGGCCCATTGCGGCTGCTGCTGCGTGGCGAGCAGCGTGAGGATGGAGCCGAGCACTGGGCCGGCGCAGGGCGTCCACACCAGACCGAGCGTCGCGCCGATGAGCAGCCCGCCGACGGCGCCTTCGCTGTGATGCGGCGCCACGCTGCCGAAGCGGCTGAACAAAGCGGAAGCGGCGGCGGAGATGCGTTCGTAAAGCTTCGGCCACACCATCAGCACGCCGAAGACGGCGAGCAACGCGATCGCCACCGTGCGCAATTGATCCGCCGAGAGCCCGGCGACGCGCGCGAAGAAGCTGAACGTCAACGTGACTGCGGCGAAGGCGGCGATGAAGCCGGCCGCGATGAACAGCGGCCGCGTCATGCGCGCGCCGCGCCGTGCGATGCTCGCGCCGAGCAGGATCGGCAGCACCGGCAGCGTGCAGGGCGCGGCCACGGTGACGATGCCGGCAAGCAAGGCGAACAAGGCGCTGAGCATCTCGGTCCTTCGGTTGACGTTTCGGCGCCGAAGCCAATACGCCGGCACCTCGCAACCGGAGAGATACGCGCGCCTTCACGCAACTGCGACCGACAAGCGCGTGATCGCCCGTCACGTTGCGGTCAGCGGCGTTGACGGCCCCTTCACGCGCCGGTGAACAGGCGGTGAGGCGCGCGCGCCGTTGACGCCGGCTCAGCGCCGCCGCGCATTCGACACGCAGCGCCCGGTCTTCGGCGCCTGGTGGAAACCGGGACCGCAAGGATCGCTGTGGCCGAGGCCCGGATGGCCGGCGGTCGAGCGGCCCGGCCGGAAGCGGCAGGTGCTGACGCCCCAGTCGGGAATGTCGATGGTGGCGGTGTTCTGGTCGCGCGAGATGGTCACGCTGTAGTCCTGACGCGCGAAATGGAACGGATCGCGCCCTTGCTGATGGAAGGTCATGGCGGCGCCGTCGATGGGCGAGACGGTGATGCGGCGCTGGCTGTTGACGACGATGGTGACGGCGCGGCCGCGCTCGCAGAAGAAATTGCGCGCCGGCGCGGCGGTCGCCGCGCTGAGCGAGCCGGAGGCGAGCAGGGCGAAAGCGGCAAGCGCGGCGGCATGGACGAATTGCGGAACATGCATTGTGAAGAGCCCCCAGAACGAAAGACAGACAAGACGAAATACGACCATGCAATCCTAAGCGACGCGCGCCGCTGCGGCCAGGGCGGGGGCGTGGAGTTGTTTCGGTCGCTGTGTCCCGGGCGCGGTGCAGCGTGAAACGGTGCGACGCAGACCCGGGAGCCCGGTTCTCGCGGACGCACGGAAAAAGCAACCGGGGCCCCGGATCAGCGGTGCACCACTTCGCATGCGCTCGCGCTGCACCGCGTCCGGGGCACGTGAGGCAGTGGCTCGACCCGCTGATGGCGGGGCAGGGCAGTGCGGCGTTCTCTCTTCCCTCTCCCCTTGTGGGAGAGGGGGCCCGAGCGGAGGCGAAGCCGAGCGAGGGCGGGTGAGGGGTTGGAGTTTGATTGAGGCGATGCCCCCTCACCCGGCTCGCCCTCGCCATCGCTCCGGCTCGCCACCCTCTCCCACAAGGGGAGAGGGAAGCGTGGTAGCCGCGCGTCCTGCATTCCCATCTCCACGCCTCGGCTCATGATCGGCCGCCGGGCTGCGCGCGACGGTGGCGTCGGCGGCGGGTGAGGATGCCGGCGAAGGCGTCGGGCGGCAGCAGCGGCACCGCGATCTGCAGGCAATGCAGCGGCTCGCCGCGGCAATTGCCGCTGCGCCGGCATTTGCTGTGTGCGCAGAACCGCGACAGGCGCAGGATGTTGGCGAGCTGGCGCCGCGCCACGGCGGGGGGCGGCGTGCCGGGGCGCGCGGCCGGCGGCGCCAGCTGATCGAGAATGCCGTCCATCGCGTCGAGTATCTTGTGCGACGTCGCGGTGACGCGTTCGCGAATTTCTTTCGTGGGATTTGGCTGGGCCATTTGAGCGTTGCTCCTGTATCGTGTGGAAACTCGGCGCTTCTGCTTTCCCCGCGCGCGGCGCAGCATCCTCGGGTTCGCGCTTCGCGCGCCCCGAGGACAGGCTCCGTGATGTGCCGCAGAGGCGGGGTCCCGGTTTGCTTCAATCAACCGGGCTTCCGGGTCTGCAGCGCGGTCCTGCGCACCGCGCTGCGCCCGCGACAAGAGCCCGCGAACGCGGCATTTGGCGGCGTGTCGTGAGGGATCATGCGGGCGCACTCCTTCGTTCTCGCGGCGCGCTTTCGCGCCCGAGGTTTGGCAGGTGGCCCTCGCAGCAAGGGTCCGGGGAGTCGCCCCCGGAAAATGCGAGGGGGACGGCGCGCCGAAGAAGCGCAACCAGTCCGTCTGTGCACGCGGGTCTATGGGACCTGCGTGGCGCCTCTCGGCGCGCCGTCGCGGCGTCTTCCGGCACGGGCCGCGCTTTCGGCAAGGTCTCGCAAACTCACGCCGTCAGCCGGCTCCCGGCGGGGGGTCCTAGTGTCCCCGGGCGGTGCCCCGTGCCGCCCGAGCGCGTGCCTTGCGACGGCACGCCCGCGGGCGCCGGCCCGACCCCACGAAACGGCGCAACCGGTTCGCACCCCTCAGGGGATCGGGCGCGGGAAGGCTAAGCCCGCCCGCAGGGGGCGGGGATAAGTTCTCACGAAAATGTGATTATGGTCCTAGGAGCCTTGTGTCCCGGGCGCGGCGCGGCATTCGCGCCAGCGAATGATGCGGCGCTGACCCGGGACCCCGGTTCGCTTTGTTGTCTGCCTTTAGAAGAAACCGGGGCCCCGGATCAGCAGCGCAACACGCGCGAACGCGCGCGCTGCGCAGCATCCGGGGCACGTGAGCCAGCGGCTCGCCGCGCTGCCGACGCTCCCACCGCGCTACGCCTTCAGCTGCACCAAGGCGTCCGGCCGCTTGATCTCGATCTCGACGAAGGCCATCGGCTGGTCGGCGCCGTTCATGACGTCGTGCTCGATGCCGGCGGGGCGCTGATAGGATTGCCCGGCTTTGAGCCGCACCTCGCTGACCTCGGAGCCCACCTCGATCTTCATCACCGCGTCGGTCAGCATCACCACGAAATAGGGCCAGCCGTGGCTGTGCCATCCGGTCGTCGCGCCCGGCGCGAAATCCCAGCGCGTGATGCGCACCGCCGCGTCGTCCTGCTGGACGGTCGGGATCGCGGGCTGGGTGCAGGCGAAGGGCATGATGGGGCTCTCAATCGGGCTCGTGAGGTAGGCCGGCACGAGGCGTCGAAGTCCACCATGGGGCGCGACGTCGTGCAAGCAAACGGCGGCCTGCTCACGCGGTGGCGCGGCGCCCGCGCCGGTACGGCACCACGAACAGGGCCGCGACCGGCACATGCAGCAGCACGCCGGCGACCAGCACCAGGCCGATCTCGCCGCCCGAGAGCATGCCGTCGGCGGCCTCGTGCGCCAGCAGCCAGATCGTGAACGGCAGGAACAGCACAATCGAGGTGACGAGGCCGGGATTGTAGCGCCGGAAGCGCACCGACGCGCCGATGTGCGTCAGCGCGTTGATCAGGGTCAGGCCGACCCAGGCGAGGCCCACCCAGCGCAGCGCGTGCGGCCACGCCACGGCGAGCGCGACCGGCAGCCACACGAAGCCGACATTCACCAGCGCGACGCCGCCGATATCGACCGGCCAGTCGCTGTCGCCGCTCATAAACGCATAGGCGTTGGTGAACTGGCGGAAGCCGCCCGGCCACAGGTGCTCCTCGATCTGGTGCACCATGTAGATGACGAGCAGCGCCGCGAACAGCGCGCGCTCGCCGGTCGGCGTCTGCCGGAACGCGGCCACCCAGGCGACAAGGCCTATGACGACGAGCGGCGGCAGCGCCTTCTGCCAGTTGTTGGCGATGGCGGCGAGGAGAGGCATGGAGCGCGTCCTTGTACTTGAGCGAATGCGCCCCGCACGCGAGGGGACCAGAAGAGACCAAGAGGATCAAGCGGCGCGCGATGGCGCCAAACGTTGGGCGGATTCTTTGGAGCCGCAACATACCCGCGCCGCCGCGACCGGTGGATTATGTTTCGGTAATCCGCCTTGCGGAGCCGGCTCGCCCCGCTACCGGCGCGCATGCGGGCGGTGCGGCGTTCTCTCTTCCCCTCTCCCTTTGTGGGAGAGGGTGCCCGAGCGGAGGCGAAGCCGAGCGAGGGCGGGTGAGGGGGACAGAATCCGAGTGAGTCACCACCCCCCTCACCCGGCTCGCCTTCGCTATCGCTCCGGCTCGCCACCCTCTCCCACAAAGGGAGAGGGGAAGCGTGATTGCCTCGCGTCCTGTGTTCATACGGCAATAGCAGCGCTACGCTTGGCTTTGCCGCGCCCCACGCGGGCGAGGCCGCAGGAGAAGTGCCATGACCGATGCCAAGAACAACACCAAGAACAATACCATGACCGACAAGCTGCCGCCGCCGCGCGCCAAGCCCGCCGCCGCCCTGGGTGAGGTGGCCGCCGGCGCGCTGGCGGTCGGGGCCGTCGCCCTCGGCGCCGTGGCGATCGGGGCGGTCGCCTTGGGCGCCGTGGCGATCGGGCGCATGGCGATCGGCAGCCTTGCCGTCAAGCGATTGCGTGTCGGCACGTTGGAAGTCGACGAACTCACCGTGCGGCGGCTGCGGATGCCGGAGGAGAGAGAGGCGAGGCGGTGACACGTGCGGGCCTGGCTCGATGCGCTGCTGGCGGCGCATGACGAGGACGCGCCGATCTGGCGCGCGGTCGGCGGACGCGGCGTGAGTTGTTGTCTGTAGCCCGCATGGAGCGAAGCGCAATGCGGGGCTGGTTTATCCGCGGCGAATGCTATCCCGGATTTCGCTGCGCTCATCCGGGCTACGCTTGCTCGCTGTCACCAAAATTTCAGTGCACTGTCAGCGTAATTCCACCGTTATTCCCGGCTGCGCATGCTACGGATGTGCGGCAAGAAGACCCATGGGACGATGACCGCGATGAATGGCGTCACAATATTCTGGATGCAGATTGTTACGAGCGTTTCGTCTTCGGCATCGTCGCGGTGTGGTACGTTTGGCCGCTCCTAACCAAACTTTCCCGTAATTCCGCACTCATTCCGCTGCTCTTTGTCCATGTGTTTCGCTATGTGGGAATGACCTTGTTGGTTACGGAGATGGTCGATCCGAAATTGCCCAGAGAATTCCTTTCCAGTGCCGCTTACGGTGATCTCTTAGCGGCGGCGCTGGCGCTGGCTTCCATCTTTGCGTTGCGGAGCAACTGGCGTTTTGCCATTCCGCTGGTTTGGCTGGCCAACACGTGGGGATTCGTGGACCTGCTCAACGGAATACGCGGCGTCCTGCAAATCAATGTCCCGCGCTTCGACTTGGCTACCGCTTGGTATATCTATACGTTTTACGCTCCCATCGTCATTATTTCACACTTGATGATCTTTTGGATTTTGATCCAGTCCAGGTCTTGGAAGAAATAGGTCGTTGGTTCTGAGAGAGCTTCATCGGCCCCTGCATTCGCAGCCGAAGGCGTAACCCGCCGCCGCGCAAGAATGACGGATTACGCTCCGCTAATGCACCTTACGGGCTGCGGAATTGCCCATGTAGCCGAGCGCCGACCTAATCTTGTGATTCATCTGATTCTTCCTGCTCTTCAGTTTCGAATTAAATGCACTGTCACCGTAATCCCCGTAATCCCGTGAGGAAGCCGCCGCGCTCGCTGGACTTGCTCCCTTTGACGACGACAGCGGCAAGCATAAAGGTCAGCGGCACATCGCTGGTGGCAGAGGCCGCCTGCGCCGCTCACTCTTCGGCAGCAGCGCTGCCGGCAGCCTTCCGCTGGAACAAAGCTCTAATAGACCTCTACGCTCGCCTTATGGCACGCGGAAAAGCTCACAACGCTGCCCTCATCGCATGCGCCAGGAAGCTGCTGATCTACGCCAACACCGTCGTCCAGCGCGGAACCCCGTGGACCCAAAGACCGGCCACGCCTTAATGGTTGCTACGGGCTGAACGGCCGGCGCTCGATCACCGCCGACACGGCGGCGCGGCTCGGCCGCTATTTCGGCAGCGTAGCGTTTTCCGGCTAAGTGGGAACCGGTTGGCCGAAGGAAACGCGTCACCTAAAACTTGCGCAGTTCTGGCTCGACTTGCAGAGCCAGTACGATATCGCGGTGGTGGAGCGGGAGAAGGGCCGCGAGATCGCCAAGCGGGTCAGGCCGGCGGACGCGGCGTGAGGGAGGGGTGTCGAAAATTAAATGCACTGTCACCGTAATTCCGTAATTCCCGTAATTCCGTAATTCCTGTCACCGTAATTCGTAATTCCTGTCACCGTAATTCCGTAATTCTCACCATGGGCGTTTCGGAATGCCATGAGTTTCGTTGCGCTCAATCCATCCTATAGGCCGATCCGCCCAACGAGCCTTCAGGCTGGTGTCGTATTGAGCACCTCCCAAAGTGCCATCGGCGCGCCACCCCAATGCCAGAACGAGTAGCCTTGATAGCCACGAACTTTACATAGCTCTATGAACGTCGTCGCGCGCTCACCGCAAGCGCCTGCTGATGCGCAGCCGCCTTCGCTCAGCCCGATGAATCCTGCGCCTACAGGGATGAACGGAATAGCAAGGTGCGAGTTGCCGTTGGCCGCTTGGTCCACGCGGGACATCACGCTAGAGCTGGCGCCATAATAGGTTTGCGGGAAGTTGAGGTCTGCCTGGCTCGCGATCGCAGTGAACTTGGGTAACCACCCAGAGATGTTCTGCGGAATATCGTTGCTTGAAATGGCGAGGGGCTTGCCCAATTGATCCGCTACCTGACGCATGGCGCTGCCGTAGGTGCGCGCTTCGTCGAGACCACCATGGAAAAAGTCGCTGGTGCCCTCGGCATCCATAATGAAGCCGTCGAGTTCGAACTTCTGAACAAGCTGTCTAAAGTTATCTGCCTCGGCCTGGGCCGCCTGCCTGCTGGCACAGCGGGGAACCTGCCATCCCCAGACTTGAAGTCCCTTGTCATGCGCATGGCCTACAAGACTGGTCATTGTAGCCTCCATGCTGCTGGTAACATTTCGATAAGGGGAGGCGCCATCCGCGACCTTCACCCAGACGGCGGAAAGCTTGGCGCGCCGGGCTTTATCGATCAGCTTGTTGACGCCGCCCTCTGCTGAAATTACTGGGTCTAGCTTCCAAATGTACATGCTGCGACTGACCATTTCTGGCTCCTAATCAAGAGATTAATCGGATGCGCTTTAGGCGACAATTTCGCGGTGGTTTCGGCTGTTAAATGGTTGCCACTAGTTCTGCAAACCCGGGGTTTTCTGGATGGTCATACTGGTGCCTTTTCGCGAAGAGGAAGTGCCCACCGCTGTGGTCTTGGCTTTTGCTTTTGGCTTTCCGTTCCCGCTGTCGCCGCTGGTGGTCTGGGAGGTTGCGACTTTTTGGAGAATGACGCCTTCAATCGATTGGGGCAGGCAAATGTTGTAGTAATTTTGCAGCGCGCTATAGGCTTGAGGCGCGCTGACTATAGCATCTTTCGATAAGCTGTTTTGGTAATCGTCCTGCATCTGCTTTACCTTAATCGAGATAAGGCCTGGTGCTTCGGTGAACAAATAGCTTTCTAAAATCGCGTCATTAAGTGCTGACGCAAGGCCGAAAGCCTGGCCCAGAACCGACATTGTTGTTGCTGCGCCCGGCTCGGCTGCCGTAACAATTCCAATGCTGGCTGCCTGCACGGCGCCAATTATTCCGTGATTTCGTAATTTCTCGCGCTCGATTTTGAAGAGGTTATTCAAATACGCGGCGCAATCCTCTCGGCCAATGTTAAATCCCCATTGGGCAACGTAATACCAACGCGGATTATAAACCGGGTTCAATGTGTAGCCTTGTGGCGCAATGCCTGAATCCTGCGCGACATATGTCAGCACATCTTGCTGCCGATCGATTGTCGCTTTGACTTGGCTAGCATCAATGACCGGATTGGGACCCCACCGACCCGCGATCCGCTTCGCGATTTCGTTCGTGCTCGAACAGCCGGAAAAAAGTACACTGACTGAAATTAAAGACGCCGCAACAATCAACTGAGCACGCATGGCAATACCCCCCCCCGCCACACCAACTTCCCACAAAATTTAAATACACCGGGAGCTAAATTGCAAAAGAATAAATTGCAACTGTATAAATTCCTACTCCGCCGCCTGCATCACCTTCTTCTTCCTCCGCCCCGTCGCCTCGCGCGCCAACACCGGCTTCAAGAACTCGCCCGCATAACTTCGGCCTTCGCCCTGCGGTCTTCGGCCCGACGAAGCCGCCGCCTTCACAATATCCTCCGGCGTGCCTTGCGCCACGATCTCGCCGCCGCCGTCCGATTGAGTTTGCATTTCACGAACATGTAGATGCCGTGACGAAGAGTGATTGGGTTTGCGGCACGTCGAGTTTACGACTGCGGCCAGCGAAAGCCGAGAATCCGATCGTGCGGAAAGGTGGCAACACAGACTTCGTCATAGTCCACCCCGCCACCTTGATTTCCAGCGAGCAGGCGCACGCGATTGCCGACGTCCCATCCGTCGAAAAAGCCTACGTGGCCTTTCCATGAGCTAGGAGATTCTCTCCACAGCACTACGATGCAGCCGGGTCGGGGTGCTTGCAGGTGCGTTCCCCATTTTAGCCATGAGCGCGCGGCGGCGTTGTTCGTGCCGCGATAGTTGGCTCGTGTCATGCACCAGTTCACAAAGGCGGAGCACCAGCTTGTTTCGTCGTCGTTCTGCTCGTGCCCGGTCGTGGCCAGATACTCGACGACGCGAGGATTGTATTGCGGGCCAGGATAATCTCTGACGCCGAGTTCACCTCGCGCTATGGTGATCCAAGGCGGTACAGGCGCCTCAGAGATGAGCATCGATGAAGCCAGCGAACTTTTCGGCGCTTTAGCAACATTCGCACGCGCCGCTGCTTGTCTTGCCATTCGACCCTCCCAAGCTCGGAAGTAGTAAGAGTGGCAAATACGACTATTGCGCGCAATCCTGAATTATTCCGCCGCCTGAATCCGCTTCTTCGGCTTCGCTTCCCGCTCCAACACCGGCTTCAAAAACTGCCCTGTATAACTTCGGCTTGCCCTCGGGCTTCGGCCCGACGAGGCCGCCGCCTTCACGATATCCTCCGGCGTGCCCTGCGCGACGATCTCGCCGCCGCCGTCGCCGCCTTCCGGGCCGAGGTCGATGATCCAGTCGGCGGTCTTGATCACTTCCAGATTGTGCTCGATCACCACCACCGTGTTGCCGGTCTCCACCAGCTCGTGCAGCACGTCCAGAAGCTTGGCGACGTCGTGGAAATGCAGGCCCGTGGTGGGCTCGTCGAGAATATAGAAAGTGCGGCCGGTGGCGCGCTTCGACAGCTCCTTGGCGAGCTTGACGCGCTGCGCCTCGCCGCCGGACAGCGTGGTGGCCTGCTGGCCGACATGGATGTAGTCGAGGCCGACGCGGTGCAACAGCGCCAGCACGTCGCGCACGCGCGGCACCGCCTTGAAGAACTCGAGCGCCTCTTCCACCGTCATGTCGAGCACGTCGGCGATCGACTTGCCCTTGAACAGCACCTCCAGCGTCTCGCGGTTGTAGCGCTTGCCCTTGCAGACGTCGCAGGTGACGTAGACGTCGGGCAGGAAGTGCATCTCGATCTTGATGACGCCGTCGCCCTGGCAGGCCTCGCAGCGGCCGCCCTTGACGTTGAACGAGAAGCGGCCGGGCGCGTAGCCGCGCGCCTTGGCCTCGGGCAGGCCGGCGAACCATTCGCGGATCGGCGTGAAGGCGCCGGTGTAGGTGGCCGGATTACGAGCGCGGGGTGCGGCCGATCGGCGACTGGTCGATGTCGATGATCTTGTCGATGTGCTCGAGGCCCTCGATGCGGTCGTGCGGGGCCGGGGCGAGCGAGGCGCCGTTGAGCTTGCGCGCCACCGCGGCATAGAGCGTGTCGATGAGCAGCGTCGACTTGCCGCCGCCGGAAACGCCGGTGACGGCGGTGAACAGGCCGAGCGGAATCTCGGCGGTGATGTTCTTCAGGTTATTGCCGCGGGCGTTGACCACCTTGATCATGCGGCGCGGGTTGGGGGCTTGCGTTCCGGCACCGGCACCGTCGAACTCGCCGGAGAGATATTTGCCGGTCCACGAGTTGCGGCGCGGCGATGAGGTCGGGCACCGTGCCTTCGGCGATGACGTGGCCGCCATGGATGCCGGCGCCGGGGCCGATGTCGAGCACGTAGTCGGCGGTGCGGATGGCGTCCTCGTCGTGCTCGACCACGATGACGGTGTTGCCGAGGTCGCGCAGGCGCTTCAGCGTTTCGAGCAGGCGCGCGTTGTCGCGCTGGTGCAGGCCGATACTGGGCTCGTCGAGCACGTAGAGGACGCCGGTCAAGCCGCTGCCGATCTGCGAGGCGAGGCGGATGCGCTGGCTCTCGCCGCCGGAGAGCGTGCCGGAAGCGCGCGAGAGGGTGAGGTAATCGAGGCCGACGTCGACCAGGAACTTGAGCCGCTCGCGGATTTCCTTGAGCACGCGGCCGGCGATCTCGTTCTGCTTGTCGGTCAGTTGCGGCGGCAGCTCGGTCACCCAGTCGCCGGCCGTGCGCACCGACAATTCGGCGATGTCGGCGATGGTGGCGGCCGGCGATCTTCACGCAGAGCGCCTCGGGCTTGAGCCGCGCGCCGTGGCAGGCGGCGCAGGGCACGTCGGTGAAATATTTCTGCAGGTCCTCGCGCGCCCACTCGGATTCGGTTTCCTTGAAGCGGCGCTCGAGATTGGTGATCACGCCCTCGAACGGCTTCTTGGTGGTGTAGCCGCGCAGGCCGTCGTCATAGACGAACTTGATCTCGTCCTCGCCGGAGCCGTAGAGGATCGCTTGTTGCGTCTTCTTCGGCCAGGTCCTTCCACTTGGTGTCGAGGGTGAACTTGTAGTGCTTGCCGAGCGCTTCCAGCGTCTGCGCGTAATAGGGCGATGACGACTTCGACCAGGGCGCGATGGCGCCCTTGCGCAAGGACGCGTCCTTGTCGGGGATCACCAGGTCGGCGTCGATGTGCTGCTCGACCCGAGGCCGCCGCATTCCGGACAGGCGCCGAACGGGTTGTTGAACGAGAACAGCCGCGGCTCGATCTCCGGGATGGTGAAGCCGGAGACCGGGCAGGCGAATTTCTCCGAGAAGATGAGCCGTTCGGCATTGGCGTTGCGGCCACGGTTGGCGGCGGCGCCGCTGGCCTTGGAATCGGCGAGCTCGATCACCGCCAACCCGTCGGCGAGCTTGAGGCTTTGCTCCAGGGAGTCGGCCAGGCGCGTGCCGATGTCGGAACGCACCACCAGACGGTCCACCACGACGTCGATGTCGTGGGTGAACTTCTTGTCGAGCGGCTTGACGTCGCCGATCTCGTAAAAAGCGCCGTCGACCTTGACGCGCTGGTAGCCCTTCTTCAGCAGGTCGGCCAATTCCTTCGGTACTCGCCCTTGCGGCCGCGCACCAGCGGCGCCAGCACATAGATGCGCGTGCCCTCGGGCAACTCCAGCACGCGGTCGACCATCTGGCTGACGGTCTGGCTTTCGATCGGCAGGCCGGTCGCCGGCGAATAGGGGATGCCGACGCGCGCCCACAGCAGGCGCATGTAGTCGTAGATCTCGGTGACGGTGCCCACGGTCGAGCGCGGGTTCTTCGAGGTGGTCTTCTGCTCGATGGAGATGGCCGGCGACAGGCCGTCGATCTGGTCGACGTCCGGCTTCTGCATCATCTCCAGGAACTGGCGGGCATAGGCCGACAGGCTACTCGACATAGCGGCGCTGGCCCTCGGCGTAGATGGTGTCGAAGGCGAGCGACGACTTGCCGGAGCCGGACAGCCCGGTGAACACCACCAGCTGGTCGCGCGGAATGGTGACGTCGACGTTCTTGAGATTGTGCTCGCGCGCGCCGCGGATGACGATGTTGTTATTGCGGGCGTCGCGGGTCTTGCTGGGCAGGTCGGTCATGGGGACTTCGGGCAAAGGGTAAGGGACCCCGGCAGGCGCCGGTTGTTCGATCATCGGGAGCGGGAGCGACTTCCGGAACGTAGTGAGAACGTGCAGGCTTCGCCAGTGCGAAGCGGGAATACCGGCTCGCCATCTGGGGACAAAAAGACCGATTGCGCGCGGCCGGGCTCGGATTCGATTGTTTTTCCAGGCTTCCGACGGCTTTATTATAATCATTCTAAGGTATTGAAATTATTTGCGTTTCTAACTTGACCTAGCGCAAGCAGTGTCCCACATGACTGATCGTAGTCATTCCAATGTGGCCGTGCCCAATTGGAACCGATCGATGCCGGAAATGGACCAGACATCTGAAATCTCATGCTCGCCGCTGGGGCAGGCGCCTCGCGGCTTCTGCGGCCGGATTCACGCCATTGAAGCGGCTGCGGTTGCCTCCGACCTGCCCGAGGGCGAACTCGAGCGGCGTCTGCTCGAGCTTGGCTTCACCGAGGGCGCCCTGGTCGAAATCCTGCATGAGGGCATCTTCGGCCGCGACCCGATCGCGGTTCGCGTGAACACCGCGACCGTCGCGGTGCGACGTCGGGAGGCGATGGCCATCCTGGTAGTCTGACGGGCCCATGAACATCACCGTCGAAGCGGGGGCTCGTCATTTCGCACTGGTCGGCGCGCCGAACAGCGGCAAGACCGCCTTATTCAACGCACTGACCGGCAACCGGCAGAAGGTCGCCAACTATCCCGGCGTCACCGTCGAGCGCAAAAGCGGCAGCCTGCTGACGCCCTCCGGGCGCAAGGTGACGCTGGTCGACCTTCCCGGCACCTATTCCCTGCGCGCGCGCAGCCCCGACGAAGAAGTCACCCGCGATGTCGTGCTCGGCCGTTTCGCGCGGGAGCAGACGCCGGACCTGCTGGTCTGCGTCGCCGACGCCACCAATCTGCGGCTGGCGCTGCGTCTGGTCATCGAGCTGAAGCAGGTCGGCCGCCCGCTGCTGCTGGTGCTCAACATGATCGACATCGCCACGCGGCGCGGCGTCGTCATCGACCTCGAGCGGCTGTCGGTGGAGCTCGGCGTTCCGGTCATCACGGCGGCGGCGGTGCGGCGCGGCGGCACCGACGATCTGATGCGTCGGCTCGACCATCTGGCCGGGGTGCCGAAGACGGAAATCGTCAGCGATTGGCAGCCGCCGACCAGCGGCGAACTGCGCGCCGCCCAGCGCGAGGCCGACCGCATCATTCAGCTCGCGGTGCATATGCCGGCCAAGCCGGACACGCTGACGACGCGGCTGGACTCCGTGCTGCTGCATCCGGTCGCCGGCCTGCTGATCTTGTTGTGTTTGCTGTTCGTCATGTTCCAGGCGGTGTTCACCTGGGCGCAGCCGTTGATGGAACTGATTTCGAAGGGCTTCAACGGGCTCGGTGTATTGGCGCAAATTCTGCTGCCCGCCGGCATGTTGCAGAGCTTCGTGGTCGACGGCGTCATTTCCGGTGTCGGCAGCGTGCTGGTGTTCCTGCCGCAGATCTTGATCCTCTTCCTCTTCATCCTGCTGCTGGAAGACCTCGGCTACATGGCGCGCGCCGCTTTCCTGATGGATCGCATCATGGGCGGCGCGGGCTTGCATGGCCGCGCCTTCATTCCTCTGCTGTCCAGTTTTGCCTGCGCCATTCCCGGCATCATGGCGACCCGCGTTATCGACAATCCGCGCGATCGTCTGACGACGATCCTGGTCGCGCCGCTGATGACCTGTTCCGCGCGCATTCCGGTCTACACCCTGATCATCTCCGCGTTCATTCCGGCCAAGCAGATATGGGGCTTTGCCAACTTGCAGGGCCTGGTCATGTTCGGCCTCTACGCCGCCGGCATTATCAGCGCGCTCGGTGTGTCGTTCCTCGCCAAATTCTTCTTCTGGCGCGAGGATCCGACGCCGCCGTTCATGCTGGAACTGCCCGACTACAAATTGCCGCGACCGCGCAGCGTCGCCATCGGCCTCTACACGCGGGCCAAGATGTTCCTGCAGCGCGCCGGCACGACGATCTTCTCGATGATGGTGGTGATCTGGTTCCTGGCCTCGTTCCCGCGTCCGCCGGCGGGTGCCACCGGTCCGGCGATCAATTACAGCCTGGCGGCGCTCTTCGGCCATTGGCTCGAGCCGCTGCTGGCGCCGGTCGGCTTCAATTGGCAGATCAGCGTCGCGCTCATCCCGGGCATGGCGGCGCGGGAAGTGGCGGTCGCCGCCCTCGGCACGGTCTATGCCATCCAGGGCGGCAAGGAAGCCGCGCAGCAGATCGGGCACGTGCTCGCCAGCCAGTGGTCGCTGGCGACGGCCCTGTCATTGCTGGTCTGGTACATTTTCGCGCCGCAGTGCGCGTCGACGCTGGCGGTGATCAAGCGCGAAACCGGCAGCTGGCGCTGGATGGCGATCACCTTCGGCTACATGCTGGCGCTGGCCTATGTTGCCTCATTGCTCACCTACAATGTCGCTGTCCTCCTCGGCGCGGGCTGAGCGTTTACGCTGCAGTGCGAAGGCAACGGCCGAGCCCGGCATGCGTGGCAATGGCCATCGCCCGTCTTTGCGGCATCGCGTCATAACGCAATGATTTCGCGGCCTTTCGCCAACCCGGCGCCGGTCGGTCACGGCGGCGATGCCATATCACAAGCAATCCATGGAAATTTCCGAACGATATATGCAATAAAAGAAATATATTGAATTCCATTCTCCCTGGAACCAAGATCACAGTGCTGATGTGCTGAACATTCAGCGAAAACGAGAAACAATAACCCCCTCATCCTGAATGGCGGTCATCGAGGGACGTCCGCCAGCAAGGACCAACCAGAGGGCGATCCAGCCGGATCGTGAGGGAAGGAGGGAGAGACATGCTCGACCGTTCCAACAAGATACGTGTGACTCGCCGCCAGTTCGGGGCCTTGGCCGGCGCCGCCGGCCTGTCGCTCGGCGTGGGCGGCCTGCCGGAAGTCGCCGCTGCCGCCGGTGCGCCGGACTTTGCCGCCATCATCAAGGGCAAGGAGAGCGGACTGATCATCCACAACGCCAAGCTCGGCGTGATGGAGACCCCGCTCGCCGAACTGCGTAAACACGCCATCACCCCCAAGAACATCCTGTTCAACCGCTTCCACTATCCGCACGAGGGCAACGCGTCCTGGTACGCCACCACGTCGGCGCCGTCGGCGGACATGGTCGCCAACTGGAAAATCCGGGTCGACGGTCTGGTGCAACGTCCGCGCGATGTCTCGATCGCCGATCTGCAGAAGATGCCGCAGGAAAAGCGCGTGGCGGTGCTGCAATGCGCCGGCAACGGCCGCGCGTTCTATGCGGCCAAGCAGAAAGTCGGCGGCGGCCAATGGCACAATGGCGGCATGGGCAATGTCGAATGGGAAGGCGTGCCGCTGCGTCCGCTGCTTGCCGAGTTGAAGATGAATCCGAGCCCGATGGCGCACTGGCTCACCGCCGAAGGCTGGGACCAGCCGGCGACGCCGGTCGGCTCCGACTTCGCCAAGAGCTATCACATCGCCGACGACGCCCTCGACCACGCCATCCTGGCGCTCAAGATGAACGGCGAGCCGATCCCGGCCACCAATGGCGGCCCGGTGCGGCTCATCGTTCCCGGCTACTACGGCAACATGAACGTGAAGATGGTCACCTATCTTCTGTTCGCGGCGGAGCAGAACCCGAGCGTGTTCCAGTCGGTCGGCTACCGCATGCCGAATTATCCGGTCGAGCCGGGCAAGTTCGGCGCCAACGACTACAACTGGCAGAACAGCCGGCCCACCTACGGCCATGCCATCAAGAGCGTGATCTTCTCGCCACTGCCGGAAGACAAGCCGAAGTCCGGCGAGGTCACCATCACGGGCGTTGCTTTCAACGACGGCCGCGCCAAGATCACCAGCGTCGAAGTGTCGTCCGACGGTGGCAAGAGCTGGACCAACGCGGACATCAAGCCGCCGATGAGCCCCTGGGCCTGGCACCACTTCTCGGCCAAGGGTAAGCTCGCCAGCGGCAAGAACGTGATCATGTGCCGCGCCACCGACGCGCTCGGCCGCACCCAGCCGATGGATGGGCTGACGCGCTGGAACCCGCGCGGCTACGAGTGGAACGGCGTCGACCGCGTCGAGGTCACCATCTGACGCGCGCGATCACGATCTGACGCGAGCGAAATGACGGGAGCGCCGAACCGCGCTCCCGTTTTCCAGCGAGGAGAGATGACGATGCAGAGGGCGACCCTCGTCGCTGGGGCCGTCGGCGCCTTGATGTTGGCTTGCGCCGCCCATGCGCAAGACGGACCGGATATTCCGCCGGGGCCCAATCGCGATCTGGTCTACGGCAAGTGCCGCACCTGTCACGACCTGCAATACCTGGTCGAGTCCGCCGGCGTGCCGCGCAGCACCTGGAACGATCTGCTCGACAGCATGAAACAATACGGGCTGGAACTACCGAAAGACGACCGCGCCAAGATCCTCGATTATCTCGCCACCTATCTCGGCCCCAATCCGCCGCCGAAGACCGCGGCGGCCGCGCCGGCGCCGTCGAAGACAGCGATCGATGGTGCCAAGATATTCGCCGAGCAGTGCAGCGCTTGCCATCAGCCGAACGGGCAGGGCGTCGCGGGCAACTTCCCGCCGCTCGCCGGCAACCACGATCTGTTTCTCAGCCGCACCTTTCCGGCCATGGTCGCGCTGTTCGGTCTGGCGGGCGAGATCGAGGTCGAGGGCAAGACGCTCTCGAGCGTGATGCCGCCCTTCGGGCATTTGTCCGACGCCGAGATCGCCGCCGTGGTGAACCACGTGCGCAGCACCTGGGGCAACGACAAGCTGCAGCCGGCAGGCTTCAAGCCGCTCGATGCCGCCGCGGTCGCGGAAGTGCGCAAACTGAAGCTGTCCTCGGATCAGGTCTATGCGCGGCGCGCCAAGCTGAAGGCGGCGGCGAAATAGGCGGGGCTGCCGGCACGGCGGCCCGCGCGCCATATTCGGGCTTGGCAGGGTCCGCAAACTCGGCTAGAACATAACAAGAACATTTGGCCTGGCCTATTCGGGCCGGGGCAGACCTAGGCCCGCGCCGGCGCGGGTTGCTGTGGATTAGGCGCAATCACAGGCATACGCGCTTGCCGTTGAGGGGGCGCGCACTAGGGTCTGGGTAATTATCTGGGTGGGCCACCGGCAGCCGGCGGCCCCGTAAACGGCGGTTGGCGCCTTCAGCAGCGTTCGTATCGCCAGGAGAGCATCATGGCAGGCAGCGTCAACAAAGTGATCCTCGTCGGCAATCTGGGCGCGGATCCGGAAATTCGCCGCACCCAGGACGGGCGCCCGATCGCCAACCTGCGGGTCGCCACCTCCGACACGTGGCGCGACAAGGCAACCGGCGAGCGCCGCGAAAAAACCGAGTGGCACCGCGTGGTCATCTTCAACGAAGGCCTGTGCCGGATCGCCGAGCAGTATTTGAAGAAGGGCGCGAAGGTCTACCTGGAGGGCGCGCTGCAGACGCGCAAATGGCAGGACAAGGACGGCCAGGACCGCTACTCCACCGAAGTGGTGCTGCAGGGCTTCAACTCGCAACTCACCATGCTCGACGGTCGCGGCGGCGGTAGCGGCGCCAGCGAAGGCGGCGACGACTTCGGCGCCTCCAGTCCGCGCCCGGCGCGCGAGCGGCAGCCGGCCATGGCCGGCGGCGGCCGCGGCAACGATCTCGACGACGAGATTCCGTTCTGAGCGGGATGCGGGCAAGCCCCGCGTTCTTCGTCAGGGGCGGCGCAGCGAAGGGGATGGCGTGACCGCGGCGATCTCCTGGAGCGGCGGCAAGGATGGCTGGCTCGCGCTGTTGCGGGCGCGGGCGGTTGGCCACGACGTTCGCTATGCGCTGACGATGTTCGACGAAAGCGGTGAGCGCTCGCGCTCGCATGCGATGCCGCCCGATGTGGTGGCGCTGCAGGTGCGCGCGCTCGGGCTGACGCCGGTGTCTGCGCGAGCGCCGTGGCAGGGTTACGAGGCGAGCCTGGTCGGGGCCCTGCGCGAACTGGTCTTCCGCGGCGTCGACACCGTGATCTTCGGCGACATCGATATCGCCGCGCACCGCGCGTTCGAGGAGCGCGTCTGCGCATCTGCCGGCGTGAGTGCCGAACTGCCGCTATGGCAACAGGATCGAGACGCCTTGGTCGAAGAAATGTTCGCGCACGGGCTTAAGGCGATCGTGGTGACGACCGACGACCGCTTTCTCGACGGCGGCCTGTGCGGGCGCTGCTTCGACCGCGCCTTCCTCGCCGCCCTGCCGCCGGAGGTCGATCGCTGCGGCGAAAACGGCGAGTTCCATACGTTTGTTACCGGCGGCGCCGGCTTCAGCGCTGCGCTCCCGGTTGTCGCCGCGGCGAGCTATGCTCACGCCGTTACCTTCGAAGGCGCCGAGGCCGGTTATCATTTCGCTCCGCTGCGGGTCGCTGCGACCGCAGGATAAGGCAGGTCGTCATGCCCACGCTCGCCACCGCGCTGCTCCAGGGCCTGAAGGATCACGGCGCGCGGGAGATCTTCGGCATCCCGGGCGATTTCGTGCTGCCGCTCTACAAGGTGATCGAAGAGTCCGGCATCCTGCCGCAGTTCACCCTCAGCCATGAGCCGGCGGTCGGCTTCGCCGCCGATGCCACCGTGCGCTATCACGGCGGCCTCGGCGTTGCCGTGGTCACCTACGGCGCCGGCGCCTTCAACCTGGTCAATGCGATCGCCGGCGCCTACGCCGAGCGCTCGCCGGTGGTGGTGATCGCCGGCGCGCCGGGCGCGCGCGAGCGGGCGAGCGGCTTCCTGCTGCATCACCAGGCGCGCACCATCGACAGCCAGTTCGCGGTCTTCAAGGAATTTACCTGCGACCAGGCCGTGCTGACCGATCCCGCCACGGCGCATACCGATATCGCGCGCGTGCTGCGCAGCGCGCTTGAACAGTCGCTGCCGGTCTATATCGAGTTTCCCCGCGACATGGTGGACGCCCAGGTCGAGCCGGTGCCGGTGCTGCCGCAGCGCGCCGCCGACCCGGAAGCGCTTGCCGAATGCGCGGAAGAGATCCTTGCCCGCATCGACGGTGCCAAATCGCCGGTGCTGGTGGTGGACGTCGAAGTGCGCCGCTACGGCGTCGAGGAACAGGTGGCGGCGCTGGCGCGCAAGCTGGCGCTGCCGGTGGTCACCACCTTCATGGGCCGCGGCTTGATGGAGGCGGCGCCCGACGTCGTTGCCGGCACTTATCTCGGCGCCGCCGGCGATGCGGCGGTGACCGAGCTGGTGGAGGAGGCCGATCTTCTGCTGCTGTTCGGCGTGATCCTCTCCGACACCAACTTCGCGCTGTCGAATCGCGCGCCCGATCCGCGCCGCACCGTGCTGGCGGCGGGACGCGAGGTGCAGGTCGGCCATCACGTCTACCGCGACCTGCCGCTCGCCGATCTGATCGCCGGCCTCGACGCGCGCGCCAAGCGCCGCACCGGGCGCAAGCGCAAAGCCGGGCAGGGCGTCGTCTATCCGCGCGGGCTCAAGGCGGACGACCGGCCGATCGCGCCTTCCGACATCGCCGCCGCCATCAACGACCTGTTCGACCGCCACGGCAAGATGCCGATGACCTCCGACATCGGCGACTGTCTGTTCACCGCCATGGAGATCGACAACACCAAGCTGGCCGCGCCCGGCTACTACGCCGGCATGGGCTTCGGGGTGCCGGCGGGCATCGGCTTCGCGGCGGCGGGCTTGCGGCCGCTGGTGCTGGTCGGCGACGGCGCCTTCCAGATGACCGGCTGGGAGCTCGGCAATTGCCGCCGCTACGGTTTCGACCCCATCGTGGTGCTGTTCAACAATTGCAGCTGGGAAATGCTGCGCGTGTTCCAGCCGGAGTCGCAGTTCAACGATCTCGACGATTGGCATTTCGCCGACATTGCGTCTTCGCTCGGCGGCGTGGGCGCGCGGGTGACGACGCGCAAGGCGCTTGCCGATGCGCTCGAGCAGGCGGTCAAACGGCGCGGGCAATTCTCGCTCATCGAGGTGATGCTGCCGCGCGGCGCCACCTCGCGCACGCTCGAGCGCTTCGTCGCCGGCTACAAGCGCGTGCGCGAGCGCATGGCCGCGTCCTGACCGGTTACGTCCGCTCGCGCGTCACCAGCAGCGATCCGGTCAGCGCACAGAAGCCGATGAAGGTGATGACCGCATTGGCCGCGTGCGAGACCTCCCATTGCCAGCGCAGGCTTTCCCAGTTCGTCGGCATGGCGGTCCAGTTATCGGTCGCCTGGTTGGTCGGATAAGTGAAGACGAAGAAGACCGCCAGGCTGGCGACCAGGCAGAGAAGATTGACTGAGACCAGAACGAACGGCGTGCGCTGGCGGCGCAGCAGCATCGCCAGCACCAGATTGGCGATGATGGCGCCGACGATCGCGATGCCGAACAGCGCCCAGCCGCGATAGATGTTCTGCGCGATGAAATAGTCGGTCTGCGCCAGATCGATCTTGTTGGGCAGCGATGCGAGATGGGCGCCCACCGGCACCAGCGCGAGCGCCGTGAGCACCATGGCGATGAACTGAGTGGGTTTCACGCGGACGCGCTCCTTGATCGGCATGCCGGTCCCGCCGGCAACGCGTCGCCCTGGCCGATTGTTTCACGTCGCCGCGCGGGAGGAAACCCGCCGCTCAACCGGCCAGCACGGTCCGCACGCCGTCGATGACGAATTGCACCGCGAGCGCCGCCAGCAGCACGCCGAGCAGGCGCGAGAGTACGACGCTACCAGTGACGCCGAGCAGCCGCGCGATGCGGGAGGCGATCAGGAAGACGACGAAACAGACGGCGATCACCACCGCGATGACGCCGAGCAGGATGACGAGCCGCCAGGGCTGGCCGTTGACGTGGCCCGACAACAGCACGCTGGCGGTGATGGCGCCGGGGCCCGCCATCAACGGAATGGCCAGTGGGAAGGCGGCGATGTTGCGCACCCGCTCTTCGATCGCCTGCTCGGCCTGCTGCGACTGGCGCACCGTGCGCAGCCCGAACACCATCTCGGACGCGATGGAGAACAAGAGCAGCCCGCCGGCGATGCGGAAGGCCGGCAGCGTGATCGCCAGCGTGCGCAGCAGCCAGTCCCCGAACAGGGCGCTGCCGGCGAGAACGGCGGCGGCGATCAGGCTGGCGCGCAGCGCGACATCGCGGCGGGCCGGGTCGGGCAGGCCGGCGGTGATGGCGATGAAGGTCGGCACCAGCCCGACCGGATCGACCACCACCAGCATGGTGACGAGGGCGGAAATGAGGAATTCGGCGGCCATGGCGGTTCGCCCTGCTGCGGTATCCTGTTGCCGGTGAGGCCGCGCCCGCGACGGCGGCGCGATGGCCGTTTTCAGGCCCTTTATCGCTCACTCTAACATATTGAAAAACCGAACTTAAACACCATTTGATAAGCGGCCTTTCAAGTGGCATAGCACACATGAATCGGCTAGAATCAAAACGCGAATTTCCGTTCCAGGAACACCTTACTTGTCAGACAGCGATACGCCCAAGTCGGGGGATCCCTCCGACGTTCGTCCGATCTCGATCACCGAGGAAATGAAGCGCTCCTACCTCGATTACGCCATGAGCGTGATCGTGGCCCGGGCGCTGCCCGACGTGCGCGACGGCTTGAAGCCGGTGCACCGGCGCATCCTCTATTCGATGCACGAGCAGGGCCATACGCCGGACAAGAAATACGTCAAATCGGCGCGCGTGGTCGGCGACGTGATGGGCAAATATCACCCGCACGGCGACAGCGCGATCTATGACGCGCTGGTGCGCATGGCGCAGGATTTCTCCATGCGCCTCGAACTGATCGATGGGCAGGGCAATTTCGGTTCGGTCGATGGCGATCCGGCGGCGGCCATGCGCTACACCGAATGCCGTCTCGAGAAGGCGGCAATGGCGCTGCTCGACGACATCGACAAGGACACCGTCAACTTCGAGCCGAACTACGACGGCAACGAAAGAGAGCCGGCGGTGCTGCCGGCGCGCTTTCCCAATCTGCTGGTGAACGGCGCCGGCGGCATCGCCGTCGGCATGGCGACCAATATCCCGCCGCACAATCTCGGCGAATTGATCGACGCCTGTTACGCGCTGATCGACGATCCCGCCTTGAGCATCGACGATCTCATCAACATCGTGCCGGGACCGGATTTCCCGACCGGCGGCATCATCCTCGGCCGTGCCGGCATCCGCAGCGCCTATCACACCGGCCGCGGCTCGGTCGTCATGCGCGGCAAAGTCGACTTCGAGACCGTCCGCAAGGAGCGCGAGGCGATCATCGTTTCGGAAATTCCGTTTCAGGTGAACAAGGCGACGATGGTCGAGCGCATCGCCGAACTGGTGCGCGAGAAGAAGATCGACGGCATTGCCGACCTGCGCGACGAGAGCGACCGCGACGGCTATCGCGTGGTGATCGAGCTCAAGCGCGACGCCGAGCGCGAGGTCGTGCTCAACCAGCTCTACCGCTTCACTCCGCTGCAAACCTCGTTCGGCGCCAACATGGTGGCGCTCGACGGCGGCCGCCCGCTGCTGATGAACCTGAAGGACATGCTCACCGCCTTCATCGCGTTCCGCGAGGAGGTGGTGCAGCGGCGCACCAAATTCCTGCTCGGCAAGGCGCGCGACCGCGCCCACATCCTGGTCGGCCTCGCCATCGCGGTCGCCAATATCGATGAGATGATCGCGCTGATCCGCGGGTCGCGCGACGCCGGCGAAGCGCGCGACGCCTTGATGGCGCGCGAATGGCCGGCCAAGGACATGGCGCCGGTGGTGCTGTTGATCGACGATCCGCGCCACACGGTCTCGGCTACCGGCACCACGCGGCTGTCGGCCGAGCAGGCCAAGGCCATCCTTGACCTGCGCTTGCAGCGGCTGACCGCGCTGGGCCGCGAGGAGATCACCGATGAGCTGGACAAGCTGGCGGTGCAGATTTCCGACTATCTCGACATCTTGCGTTCGCGCGCGCGCATCCAGGCGATCATCAAGGACGAATTGAAGGCGTCGCGCGAACAGTTCGCTACCCCGCGCCGGACCGTGATCACGGAGCAAGAGGCGGAGGTCGAGGACGAGGACCTGATCCAGCGCGAGGACATGGTCGTCACCGTGTCGCACCTGGGTTACATCAAGCGCGTGCCGCTTTCGACCTATCGCGCACAGAAGCGCGGCGGCAAGGGCCGCGGCGGCATGCAGGTGCGCGAGGAGGACTTCGTCTCCCGCCTGTTCGTCGCCTCCACCCATACGCCGGTGCTGTTCTTCTCCTCGCGCGGCAAGGTCTACAAGCAGAAGGTCTGGCGACTGCCGCTGGCGGCGCCGCAGGCGCGCGGCAAGGCGCTGATCAACATCCTGCCGCTGGAAGTGGGCGAGTGGATCACCTCGATCATGCCGCTGCCCGAGGACGAGACGACCTGGGGCAATCTCGACGTCATGTTCGCCACCACCAAGGGCACGGTGCGGCGCAACAAGCTTTCCGACTTCGTTGACGTGCGCCGCTCCGGCATCATCGCCATGAAGCTCGCCGAGGGCGAGGGCATCGTCGGCGTTCAGATCTGCACCGAAAAGGACGACGTGCTGCTGACCTCGGCCGGCGGCCAGTGCATCCGCTTCGCGGTGCCGGAGGTGCGCGTCTTCACCGGCCGCACCTCTATGGGCGTGCGCGGCATCAATCTCGCCGAGGGCGACAAGCTGATCTCGCTGTCGATCCTGCGCCATGTCGAGGTGACGGCGGACGAGCGCACGGCATATCTCAAGCGCGCGAGCGCGGTGCGCCGCGGCCTCGGCGAAGAAGAACCGCCGGCGGCCGAGGGCGAAGAGGCGAGCGAGAACGGCGAAAACGGCACCAACGGCAGCACGATGGAACTCGGCGAGCAGCGCTACGTCGAATTGTCGGCGGCCGAGCAGTTCGTGCTGACGGTGTCGGAGCGCGGCTTCGGCAAGCGCACCTCGTCGTTCGAATACCGCACCACCGGCCGTGGCGGCAAAGGCATCGTGGCGATGCACGTCACCACCAAGACCGGCAAGCTCACCGGCTCGTTCCCGGTGGAGGAGGGCGACCAATTGATGCTGGTCACCGACCAGGGCAAGCTGATCCGCACCACGGTCGCCGGCATCCGCATCGCAGGGCGCCCCACGCAAGGCGTGATCGTGCTCGACACGGCGCAAGACGAGCGCGTGGTGTCGGTGGAGCACCTGAGCGAGGAAGAGGATTGAGGTTTCCCTCTCCCCGCTTGCGGGGAGAGGGTGGCGAGCATCGCGTGAACGAGATGCGAGCCGGGTGAGGGGGCTTTTCGGGTAAGCTCAGGCGTGTCGAGACGCCCCCTCACCCGATCCACCTTCGCTAAAGCTTCGGCGGATCGACCTCTCCCCGCACGCGGGGAGAGGTGGAAAAGAGCATCACATGAACTGGCACCTGTTTTTCGCCTTCCTGGCCATCACCGTCGTGCTGTTCCTCACGCCGGGGCCGATCGTCACGCTGATCGTGGCGACCGGTGCGCGCCAAGGCACGCGCGCGGCATTGCTGACGGTGGCCGGCGCCTCGACCGGCAATGCGTTGCTGCTGGCCTTGATCGCGTTCGGACTCGGCTGGATTTTGAAGACGTCGGCCGAAGTGTTCGATTATCTGCGCTGGGTCGGCGCTGCTTATCTGGTCTGGCTCGGTATCCAGGCGTGGCGTCATGCTGGTGAGGCCAGCGAGGCTATTGCGCCGGCGGCGCACGTGAATGCCTGGCGCGGCTTTGTCGTTGCCATGACCAATCCGAAGTCGATCGCGTTCTTCACCGCGTTCCTGCCGCAGTTTCTCGATCCCACCTTGCCGGTGGAGCGGCAATTGCTGGTGATGTGCGTGTGCGCGGTCACGCTCGGCGGCATGCTCGATGCCGGCTGGGCCGTGGCCGCCGGGCTCGGCCGTGCCTGGTTCATGAAGCCGAAGCACAACAAGCTGCTCGGCCGCATTTCCGGTGTGGTGCTGATGGGCGGCGGGCTGTGGCTGTCACTGGTACGGCCGCGGGCGTGAAATGACAGGGAAGGTTACTTGCTCGACAAATGATCCGTCGTGACCAGCCGGATATGCGGGTTGCCGAATGGCGTGCCGACGCAGCGCAGATAGGGCCACGGACGGTCGGCGCAGGCGTGCATGCTGTCGGCGGTCGCCTGCGGCATCGGGCCGGCGGCAACGAACGCGCTCGGCGCGGATATGAGGGTAACGAGGGCGGCAGCGACGGCTGCCGCCACGACGGCGGTGAGCGGTTTCATGACAATCCCCTGTTATCGGCAGCTTTGAGCGTTGGTCGCAGGCGGCAGCCACAAGGTTCGATGAATTAACGCCCGGCGCACGGAAAAGTTCTGTCCCGGAAATGGCCTTGCGGGGGCGAAACGGGCGAGGTAGACCCCCGGCCATGGCGCGGACAGCCCTTTACGCCGGCTCTTTCGATCCGGTTACCAACGGCCATCTCGATGTGGTGCGCAACGCCGTCCGGCTCGCCGACCGGCTGGTGATCGCGATCGGCGTGCACCCCGGCAAGGTGCCGCTGTTTGCCGCCGAGGAGCGGCTCGCCATGCTGGAGGAGACCTGTGGTCCGCTGGCGCGCGAGGCCAAGTGCGAGCTGTCCTGCGTCACCTTCTCGGACCTGGTGGTGGAGACCGCCCGGCGGTCGGGCGCGAGCCTTTTGATCCGCGGCCTGCGCGACGGCACCGACCTCGATTATGAAATGCAGATGGCGGGCATGAACGAGGCCATGGCACCCGACGTGCAGACCGTATTCCTGCCGGCGTCCCCCATGGTGCGCCCGATCACGGCCACATTGGTCCGCCAGATCGCCGGCATGGGCGGCGACATTTCCGCCTTCGTGCCGGCTTCGGTGGCCAAACGCCTGAAGCAGAAGTTCGCCAAGCCGCGCGGCTGATCTCTCAATTGTTCCGGGGAGTCCCCATGAACCGTCGATCAATCCTGACGCTCGCTTTGGCTTGCGGCCTGGCCGCGCCTGCGCTGCCGGCACTCGCGCAAGGCGCGAGCCTCGCCAACCCCGCCTCGCTGAACGCTAAGGCGCCGCCGACCTACAAGGCGCGCTTCGACACCAGCAAGGGCACCTTCGTGATCGAGGTGCACCGCGCCTGGGCGCCGCGCGGGGCCGACCGCTTCTACAATCTGGTGAAGAACGGCTTCTACGATAACGTCCGTTTCTTCCGCGTGCTCTCCGGCTTCATGGCGCAGTTCGGCATCAACGGCGATCCGAAGCTGATGGCCAAATGGCGGGTCGCGCGCATCTCCGACGATCCGGTCAAGCAGAGCAACACCCGCGGCATGATCAGCTTTGCCACCGCCGGCCCGGGCACGCGCACCACCCAGGTGTTCATCAACTTCGGCAACAATTCTTCGCTCGACCGCATGGGCTTTGCGCCGTTCGGCCAGGTGGTGTCGGGCATGAACGTGGTTGACGCGCTCTATGCGGGCTACGGCGAAGGCGCGCCCAACGGCAGAGGCCCCGACCAGGGCCGCATGCAGATGGAAGGCAATGCCTACCTCAAGGGCAACTTCAAGAAGCTCGACTACGTGAAGAAGGCGACGATCGCGCCGTAACCCAATCGCAACACCCCGGCCGGGACAAGTCCGGCCACGACGAAACCGAATTCTTTGTTTGCAAGGAGATTGAAATGGCCAAGCCGGAAGACACCCTCACGCTCGAAACCACGCAAGGACCGGTGGTGATCGAGATGCGTCCCGATCTCGCGCCCGGCCACGTCGCGCGCATCAAGGAACTGGTGAAGGAAGGCTTCTACGATGGCATCGTCTTTCACCGCGTGATCGACGGTTTCATGGCGCAGACCGGCTGCCCGCACGGCACCGGCACCGGCGGCTCGGGGCAGAAGCTGAAGGCCGAGTTCAACGACGAGCCGCATGTGCGCGGCACGGTGTCGATGGCGCGGGCGCAGAACCCGGATTCCGGTGACAGCCAGTTCTTCATCTGCTTCGACGACGCCCGCTTCCTCGACAATCAGTATACGGCGTGGGGCAAGGTGATCTCCGGCATGGAGAACGTGGACAAGATCAAGCGCGGCGAGCCGGTGCAGAACCCCGACAAGATCGTCAAGGCGACGATGGGGGCGTGATTATCCCTCCCCGGAACGGGGAGGGTGGCGCGCGATTGCGCGCCGGGTGGGGTGGCGTTGCCGCAAAATGATGAGCAACCCCCACCCGCCGCCTGCGGCGGCGACCTCCCCCTTGCAGGGGGAGGTATAAGATAAAGTCATGCGCACCGATCTCTTCGACTTCGACCTGCCGCCCGAGCGCATCGCGCTGCAGGCCCGTGAGCCCGCGCGATGCCGCGCGGCTGCTGGTGGTGCGCCCGCAAACATCCCCGGTCATTCCCGCGAAGGCGGGAATCCAAGAGCCAATCACGCAGGGTGGAGAGAGCGGCCTCTGGTCCCCCGCTTTCGCGGGGACGAACGGAGAAGTTTTCGAAGACCGTCAGGTGCGCGATCTGCCTGACCTGCTGCAGCCGGGCGATTGCCTGGTGGTCAACGACAGCAAGGTGATCGCGGCGCGGCTGAAAGGGCGGCGGATCGGGCGTGGGGACACCGAGCCGGCGATCGAAGCGACGCTGATCAAGCGGCTCGACGGCTCGCACTGGAATGCTTTCATTCTCGGCGCCAAGAAGGTGCGGGCGGGGGACGTTTTGCGTTTCGGCGACGAGGGGCGGGTGTGTTTCCTCGGCCAGCTCGATGCTCAAGTTCTACATAAAGATGAAGGAGGTGAAGTAACGCTTTCATTCGCGTTCCATGGCCCAGTGCTCGACCAAGCCATTGAAGAGCGAGGGGAAATGCCGCTGCCGCCCTACATCGCCGCGCGCCGCGCGCCCGACGGGCAAGACCGGGCCGACTACCAGACCTTGTTCGCCCATGACGAGGGCTCGGTGGCGGCGCCGACCGCCGGGCTGCACTTCACAGACGATCTGCTGGCGCGGCTAACGGCGCGCGGCGTGGTCCTGCACAAGGTGACGCTGCATGTGGGCGCCGGCACGTTTCTGCCGGTGAAGACCGAGGACACCAGCGGCCACAAGATGCACGCGGAGTTCGCTACGCTATCGGCTGAGGTGGCGGAAGCGCTCAACACGGCGCGCGCGCAAGGCGGGCGCATCGTCGCGGTCGGCTCCACCGCGCTGCGCACGTTGGAAAGCGCAGCCGATGAGAGCGGACGGCTAAGGGCGTTCTCGGGCGAGACCGATATCTTCATCACCCCCGGCTACACATTCCGCGCGGTCGATCTGATGCTGACCAATTTCCATCTGCCGCGCTCGACTTTGTTCATGCTGGTGTCGGCGTTCTCGGGATTGGAGACAATGCAGCGGGCCTACGCGCATGCCATCGCTAACGGCTATCGGTTCTATTCCTATGGCGATGCGTGTTTGCTATTTCCGGCTGTTCCGCGCACTCGGTAACCCTCTCCCCTTGTGGGAGAGGGTGGCGAGCGCTGAAGCGTAAGCGAAGCGCGAGTCGGGTGAGGGGCCAGTGCCTCAATTAAGCTCCGACCCCTCACCCGGTCCTCGCTTCGCTCGGACCATCCTCTCCCACAAGGGGAGAGGGAAAAAGAGTGTGCTGCGACGAATGACTGACCCCTTCTCCTTCTCCCTCTTGAAAACCGACGGCGCCGCCCGGCGCGGCGAACTCGTTACGCCGCATGGGCGCGTGCAGACGCCGGCCTTCATGCCGGTCGGCACGCAAGGCACGGTGAAGGGACTGACGCCGGAGGTGGTGCGCGCGACCGGCGCCGAGATCGTGCTCGGCAACACCTATCATCTGATGCTGCGCCCGGGCGCCGAGCAGGTGGCGGCGCTCGGCGGCTTGCACACCTTCATGCAATGGCCGCTGCCGATCCTCACCGACTCCGGCGGCTTCCAGGTGATGTCGTTGTCATCCCTGCGCAAGCTCTCCGAAAAAGGCGTCATCTTCCGCTCGCATCTCGACGGCGCCATGCACGAGCTCTCGCCCGAGCGCTCGATCGAGATCCAGGCGCTGCTCGGCGCCGACATTTCCATGCAGCTCGACGAATGCCTGCGGCTGCCGGCCTCGCGCGAGGAGATGGAGCGCGCGATGATGCTGTCGCTGCGCTGGGCCGAGCGATCAAAGCACGCCTTCGAGGCGCGCGCACGCGAAGGCTACGCGCTGTTCGGCATCGTGCAGGGCGGCGACGACATCCCGTTGCGGCAACAAAGCGCGCGCGAGCTCACGGCCATGGATTTTCAAGGCTACGCCGTCGGCGGGCTGGCGGTGGGCGAGCCGCAGGATGTGATGCTCATGGTGGTGGAGGAGACGACGCCGGTCCTGCCGGCCGCGCGGCCACGCTATTTGATGGGTGTCGGCACGCCGCACGACATGCTGGAGGCGGTGGCGCGTGGCATCGACATGTTCGACTGCGTGATGCCGACCCGCAACGGCCGCCACGGCATGGCCTTCACCCGTTTCGGGCCGCTCAATCTCGCCAATGCCCGCCATGCCGCCGATGCGCGTCCGCTCGACGAGGAGAGCCTGCACCCGGTCGCGCGCACTTTTTCGCGTGCCTACCTGCATCACCTGGTGAAGGCCAACGAGATGCTCGGCGCGGTGCTGCTCTCGACCGTCAATCTCGCCTATTACCAGATGCTGATGGCTGGTATGCGCGAGGCGATTGCCGAGGGCACGTTCTCCGATTTCCGCGCGGCGACACTTTCTGGCTGGGAGCAGGGGGATATTCCGGTGCTCTGACTGTCATTCCGGGGCGCGCCAACGGCGCGAGCCCGGAATCCAGAGCGACACGGCAAAGCTAGACCGGATGGCCCTGGATTCCGGGTCCGGCCCATCGGGCCGTCCCGGAATGACGGGTTGCGAGGAAGGGCATTGTCTCACCCCAAGCGCTTGGCTAAACGCTCTCTCATGAACATCCGACCCGACTTCCTCGCCCATCGGCGCAAGCCGAAATTCAAGCTGCCGCCGGGAGCGACCGACGCCCACTGCCACGTGTTCGGACCGGCGGCCAAATTCCCTTACGCCCCCAGCCGCCGCTACACCCCGGAGGACGCACCCAAGGAGATGCTGGCGGCGCTGCACGCCCATCTCGGCATCGAGCGCACGGTGATCGTGCAGGCGAGCTGCCACGGCAGTGACAACCGCGCCATGCTGGACGCCATCGCCGACGATCCTCAGCGTATCAAGGGCGTGTGCATCGTCGATAACACCTTTGGCGACCCGGAATACAAGGCACTGCACGACGGCGGCGTGCGCGGCGCGCGTTTCAACTTCGTCAAACACCTCGGCGGTACGCCCGACATGGCGCTGTTCGGGAAGACCATCGACCGCATCAAGGACATGGGCTGGCACGTGGTGCTGCACGTGGACGCGCCCAGCATCATCCCGCTGTCGGAGATGATCAGCAAGCTGCCGCTGCCGTTCGTCGTCGACCACATGGGCCGCGTGCCGGCCAAGGACGGTGTCGACCAGCCGCCGCTGAAGGCGCTGCTTGAACTGGCCAAGCTGGACAATTGCTGGATCAAGGTCTGCGGCGCCGAGCGCATCTCGTTGCCGCCTTATACCGAAGCGGTGCCGATCGCCCGCGCCATCATCGCAGCGGCGCCCGACCGCGTGCTGTGGGGCACCGATTTTCCGCATCCCAACGCAACCCATGAAGCCGACGAAGCCGATCTCGTCGATCTCGTGCCGCAGTTCACGGCCGACGCCGGCCAGCAGCACAAGCTCCTGGTGGACAATCCGGCGCGGCTTTACGGCTTCCCGCCGCTGTAGGGCATGCCTATCGGCTTCAACAATACCCGTTCATTTTCGCGCACTCGCCGCCGCGAACCCAAAGCGGCTTCGCTTTGGCGAAGCAGGGAGCGGGAATCCGGGCCAAGATTGAAGATCGCGGAAGGCTCGCACCAGGTCACCGCTTTGGCGGGGACGAGCGGATAATTTCGTTCAAGCCGCTGTAGGGTCCGCTGGGCGAAAACGTGATCGCCGAAGTGGGACTTTCCGAGCACCGCGACAAGTATCCGCATCAGCTCTCGGGTGGCATGCGACGCGGATTTGCCGTTGAAGGGGTAAGGGTATCGCAGCAAAGGACGTAAATGAGGCCGGCCGCAGACGCGTCAATCGCAGGCTTTGGGCCGCAAGTCTTCCGACCAGTCGGCGAGCTTGATCGGGCGAAACCGTCCCTTAATCGGCTTGGCCTTGGCTCCCGGTCCGTCCGATCGCAAACCTTTGCCGGCGAGGAAATCGATGTCGCAGGTGCCAATGGCCGCGCGCGTGTCCCAGTCGTAGGTGACGCCGCCGACCCACAACGCGCCGCGGCGATGAACGATGGTGAGGGTGGTGGCAAAATCGTTGCTGCAGCCACCGCAGCCCCACATGACGATAAGCGAGCCCTTTGCGGTTGCTTCGAAACGGAGCGTGCGGGCGTTCGTGAGGTGCCTCTTTACGATTGTCGGCTTGAGTGACGGGTCGCGCTTTCCGGCGCCGGCGCCGAGGTAGATGTAAAGGTCGGTTGAGCCCTCGGCCGGACGATCCACCAACACCGCGCGATCAAGCTTACCGTCGTGGTCGAAGTCGAGGGTCACCTCGGAGGGCACGGCCGGCGATTGGGCATGCGCCAGGGCAGGGACCAGCGCCAGGGCGGTCGCTCCCAACCAAGCCGCGCGTTGCGGTGCCGTGCGCATGGATCGACCACTCTTTCGCGAGCTATCGAATCGTGAGGCGGCGCCGCGCGCGCTCAGGTTCGAGATGCCGTTACGCGCACGCGATAGCGGGCTCGACTACGGTCCGTCATAGAGCCAGCCGATACCCTCGTAGCTCTGCTGCGGCGTGCGACCCGTGAGCGCCATGTCGCGCAGTTCGGCGGCGACGCCGCGCGCATGATAGAACTCGCCATAGACGCGCGCCATGATCTGCGTGCGGCCGGTGCGCAGATAACGCGCCTGCTGATAGCGCTGGAACGCGCCCGGCAGATCGTCGGGCGTCGCCGCCATCTGCTCGGCGATGATCACCGCGTCCTCGGTCGCCATGCAGGCGCCTTGCGCGAGATATTGCAGCATCGGATGAGCGGCGTCGCCGAGCAGCGTCACGCGCCCCTGCGTCCAGTTCTTCACCGGTTCGCGGTCGCACAACACCCACATGCGCCAGGTCTCGATGCGCTCCAGCATGCGCAGCACCTCGGGCACCTCGCCCTTGAAGTGCTGCCAGAGCAGGTCCTTGCTGCCCTCGGCGTCCCAGCCTTCCTCGTAATGGTCGGAGTGGAAGACGGCCACCAGGTTATAGAGCTCGCCGCGGCGCAGCGGGTAATGCACGAAATGGGTGCGCGGGCCGGCCCATAGGATGACGTCCGGGCGCCAGAGGTCTTTCGGCACGTCTTCGCGCTTAAGCACGGCGCGGTAGGCGATGTGGCCGGAGACACGTGGGCGACCGTCGCCGACCACGCTCTCGCGCACCTTCGACCACATGCCGTCGCATCCGATCAGCGCCTGGCCTTCGACCTTCTCGCCGTTCTCGAGCGTGACGGTGACGCCCTTGTCGTCCTGCGTGAAGCCGTCGACGCGGCGGCTGGTCTCCAGCGTGATCAGGTTCGAGCCTTCGCAGGCCTTGAGGAAGGTGCCGTGGATGTCGGCGCGATGGGTGACCGCGTAGGGCTGGCCGCCGAAGCGCTTGGAAAACTCCTCGTCGAGCGGGATGCGCAGGATCAGCTTGCCGGTGAGGGCGTCGCGCATCTCCTGTCCCGGCGGCACGTGGGCGTCAGCCAGGATGGCGTCCTTCAGCCCGATCTTCTCCAGAACGCGGAAGATGTTGGGGCCGAGCTGGATGCCGGCGCCGACCTCGCGAAATTCCGACGACTGCTCGAACAGACGCACCGAAAAACCCTGCTGGGCGAGGGCGTAGGCGGCGACCAGGCCGCCGATGCCGCCGCCGGAGATGAGAATCGGCGCCGAGCCGTTGCCGCGGGCCATGAGCGTTACCTCGTTGATATTGCACGCGGATGGAATTTGTTGGCGGGCACATTAAAGCGCCCGCCCGGGCAAGGCAAAGCAGCACGGCGGAAATATAAAACCCGCCGGCGTAAGGCCGGCGGGCCACCGATGTCGCTTCAGGGAGCGGGCCGGCCGGCCGCGCTTCAGACCCCGATTATTTCATGACCTGGCCGCGGATTTCGCCGGCCGGGTGCGCCTTGGTGTGGATGTTGACGTACCAGTCGCCCGCCATCATGTCTTTGGCCTGGGCGGCGGTCAATTTCTTCGAGCCTTTGAACGGGCTCTTGGCGGTCTTGCCGGCGAAGATCGGCACGGCCACGCCACCGTTCTTACCGGCCGCGCCTTTGTGGAAATGAGCGGCGGTGGCCGGGCCGGTGAGGCCGGAGTAGCTGCCCTGCCAGCTCAGCATGTGGTCGGCGCTGTTGTAGGTGAGGTTGACCGTGGCGGTGCCCTTGCTGTCGTTGGGCGGCACCTCATGCGCCCCGCTGGCGCTGGCCTTGAAGTGCATCATCGCGGCCAGCGACGGGGAGGCGAAGGCGAGTGCGGCGGCGCAAGCAAAGGCGGCCAGACCGAGCCGCGGAAATGTGGTCGTCATGTTATCTCCTCCTTGGAAAGCGGCCGCGCGGGCTCACGTCGTGCGCCGCCCGCCAGTCGCCACAAGGGAACGAACACCGCGCCGCGCCGGTTGTTCCATCGCTATTTGCGGCGGCAGAGCGGGACCGTGCTGGAGGAGGGCCGGCCGCAGGCCTCGCATTCCCAATGGTGGCGGATTTCAGCGCCTTCGACGAATTCGGATGCCAGCGGGGCGACCATCAGGTCGCCGCAATGGGGGCAGCGCGGGCTGGCAAAGGCGCGGATGTCGGAGAGATTGGCCGTTTCGCAGTGGAGCATAGTCTCGGCCTCCTGTTCATCAATCCCCGAAGTTATGTTCCCCTGAGTAGCGAGAGATCGTGGCGGCGAGAGGACCGGGTGGTGAAACTCCCGTGACCGTTCGGCTAAGATTTTAAGACGCACGCCGCCACTATGGCCATGAGTTGCAAAGAGTGTGTGAGGGGGACGCCTAAAATTCCCGTCAAAATTCCGGTCAAAGTGTCGCCGCGGTGGTATTCGCGCGCACTCCCGCACCGCAGCAATGTGCGTCAGCTGCCGATGCGTTTCTTGAGTTCGTTGGCGAGCTGAACGCGCACCTTATGCGGCAGGTCGACCTCGGTGAGTTTCCAGGTCCATTGCAGAAGCTGCAGCCGCAGCCGGTATTGCTCGGCCGGCGGCGCTGAGGTCGGCAGGCTGATGTGGAAATTGGCGATGCCGAATTCGGAATTGACCAAGGCCTTCCAGACCGGGCCGAGATTGCCGTTCTGCATCGGGCCGCGTCCGCTGAGCTCAAGCCCGCCGGTCGACACATGGGCCGAATTCAGGAAGGTCACCAGCGTCTGCGGGTTGACCAGGCCCGCAATGATCGGATCGGCCATCGAGACGCCGGTGCCGATTGCGAGCGCGCGTCCGAACTTGCCGAGCTTGGCCGAGCGGCCGCTGATTTGCAGATAGGTCTCGATCACCTGGCGGCTGAGCGACAGGCGCAAGCGGCGGAAATCGACGCGCGCGTCGAGCGCGGCCGCATCGCGCGCCTTGACGGCGGCGGCCAGTCCGTAAAGTCCGACGAGGGGCGAGACGAAGAAGGCGCCCGCGACGACGAGCGCGGCGAGACTCAAGAAAGTGGTTCGCTTCATACCGACCCCAGAATAGGCCGCTTACCGCGGATTGACAGCCCGACAATTGCCGCACCGTGGCGAAAGGGCGGGTCAAAAGCCAGCGGCGGGAGCCTGGTCCAATCAGGCTAATCGAGGCCCGGGATGGTTCCCTCGAGGGATTCTAAGTCGCTCCGGATCACCAATGCGCGAGGTATCACTATGAAGCGGGTTCTTGTCGTAGTTGGATGCGGCCCCGCGAACACAACCGCTTCGTGCCACGTCTGGGCCTTTATCGCGACAAGCGTCTCGGCTATCTGGTGATGAAGGTCCGCGGGAGCTGAGAACCATGGTGACGGGCAGACTGTTTCTTGCGCTGACGATCGCCGTGCTGCCGTTTGCCAGCGCGCTCGCGCAGCAGTCGGAGCGTCAGCCGTCGAAGGGTCATGGCGAAGCGCCGCGGCAGCAGCGTGATGAGGCCAAGGCCAAGCCCTGTCCGGAATTCGGTCCCGGCTTCGTCAAGATCGCGGGCAGCGACACCTGCGTCAAGGTCGGCGGCAGCATCACCGTGAACGGCGGCGTCAACGGGCGCTGAGCGGTCGACCGCCGCCTGCGTCGGGCAGTGCAGCGCGAGTTTTCCGCAAGCCGCGATTTACGGATTGCGCCAGCGCCGGGATTCTTCCATCGTCCGCATTCGGAGTCCGATTCCTTTTGCTGCGTATGGCCGGAAACAAGGTAACGCCGGTACACGCAGCTCCCGTACCTTTCGGTTTTCGGCCGTGGGGGACGGCCAACTGCGCCCTCGCGCAAGCGGGGGCGCGTTTGTTTTTGGGGGCCTGTCCGATTCCCAATTTGGGTGCCGGTCGAGCGCGGCGGAGTCAGCCAGGCCGGGCAGGCGCAACCGGGCAACTTTTTCGTAGGGCATTGTCACTCGTAGCGCGGCTCGCGCCTTGCACTCTCGCTCTACAGCGCACAACGGCGTGGTGACGCGATCCGCACGGGGCGCGGCAGGATGCTCACGGCGGACTGATATCCGTGCGCCAGAACAAGACGGGGCATGGCTCTACGATTGCCTATCCAACCCGAATTTGTTTGAGAAACGCGGCCCGGAATCCTGACAAAAGACTGACATTGCCGGTCCGGTTGCGGGGATCGGATTGTTGAAGATTTGCGGTCTCAAATGGCAGAATTTCACCGTTTGCAAGCGCATTTCGACGGCGACTTTGACGTGGATCAATAGATTGCCGATTGCGGTGGAGCCTTAATTTCCTTCCATCAATCAGCCGTGTTCCCCATGCTGACTGTCCAGCCTGAAAAGAAGGTCACCTTGCGGCGTGCGGGGACCCAAACCTGGCGACGTTCATGCAAATCTTGTTGCTCGAGGATCACTGCCGTCTCGCCGCCTCTGTGACAAAGGGCTTGGCGCGGTTTGGCTTCGGCGTCGATGCATTCCCAACCGCTGCAGACGGGCTTAGCGCGGTAGGCTCGGTCGCCTACGATGCGGCTGTGCTCGACCTCGGCCTGCCTGATCGGGACGGCCTCGACGTTTTGGGGGAATTACGGCAAGGCCATTCGGAACTGCCCATTTTGATCCTGACCGCACGCGACGGGATTGAAGACCGGGTTACGGGCCTTGATGCGGGGGCCGACGATTACCTTGTAAAGCCATTCGCAATGACCGAGTTGGCGGCCCGGTTAAGGGCGCTCCTCCGCCGTCCTGGCCGGGCCCTGTCCGCGGTCCTTTCGGTTGGCCGGCTGAGCCTCGATGTGGGGGCGCGTCAGGTGACTGTTGCGGGGGCAACCGTGCGCTTTTCGGCCCGTGAATTGGAGGCGTTGGAAATCCTGATACGCCGCGAAGGCCAGGTGGCTACCAAAGCCAATCTCGAAGATGGCCTTTATGGCTTGAGCAAGCAGGTGAGCCCGAACAGTATTGAAGTCTTGATTTCAAGACTGCGACGCAGGCTGGGCATCGTCGATGCCGGCTGCTCGATCCATACGCTGCATGGCATCGGCTATCTGTTGAAGGACGATACGGCGTGAAGCGCTATTCTCTGCTGCGGCGGATTACGGTCAGCCTCACTATTACCATGCTGATCGCGAGCCTCTGCGCCTTCGGCTGGCTCTACCTCAAGGCAAGGTGGACCGACATTGCGCTGCGCGAGCACACGCTGCTCGATCAAGCCAAAGTCATCGCCAGCTATCTGGTCGTCGACAGCAACGGCTCTGTCGATCTCGATCTGCCGCCGCGCCTTGCCGAGGCGTATACCGGCCCCGAGAGCCGCTACCGCTACGCTATCCGTGATGCGAGCGGGCAGTTCCTGTTCGATGGGGGAATGACCGTCGGTCCCTTGCCTGCCTTTTCCGATCGCGGTGGGAAGCTTTATGACTACGATCCCGACGGCAACGGGCCGCTCCATACGTTCGGGGCCGCACTGCACACGGTTGTCGGCCATCGGGACCTCTACGTGCAGGTGGAGCAGCAGGCGCAATCGCCGGGTTATCTCAAGAAGGCCGTCGTCGACGAATTTCTCACCGATGGCGGATGGATCGAGATCGTCTTCCTCTTTGTCCTGCTGGGCGTGAGCATCTGGATCGTCAAGCGCGCGCTCACGCCACTCACGCAAATATCCAAGTTGGCGGAAGGAATCGGGCCGACGAATGCCAGTATTCGGCTGCCAGCCGACAAGGTACCGGCTGAAATCCTTCCGCTGGTCAACTCCATGAACGACGCGCTTGACCGGCTCGATCACGGATTGCAGCGGCAACGGGAGTTCAATGCAAACGCGGCCCATCAATTGCGGACGCCGCTTGCCGTGCTGACGGCCAATATTGACACGTTGAAAGATCCGGAGGTTGCCACCCGATTGCGTACCGACGTGGAGCATATGAGCCGGATCGTGTCGCAGCTTTTGCTGGTTGCCCGGCTGGAGACGCTATCGGTCAATTTCGAGGAGATTGTCGATCTCAACGATGCCGTAGCCGAGATCGCGGCAGGTCTGGCGCCGTTGGCCGTGGGCGACAATAAGAGCATCGCGCTGGCTCGCAGCGATCAGCCGGTTGTCGTGCGCACCAGCAACTTCGCCTTGCGCGCCGCACTCGGCAATCTCATCGAGAACGCCATCAATCACACGCCGCAAGGAACGACTGTCCGGTTGCGCGTCACGAACCAGCCGTCGATCGAGGTCATGGATAGTGGCCCCGGCATCCCGCCCGAACACCGGACATTGCTGTTCGATCGGTTTTGGCGCGGCGATCGGACCACAGGCGGGGCGGGATTGGGCCTCGCCATCGTCGAGCGGATCATGAAGGCGCTGCACGGCGCGGTCGAGGTCGGCGACGCTCCCGGTGGAGGGGCGTTATTTACGCTCGTCTTTCCGCGCGCCGCGCTGGTGCCAGCCGACAAAGTGAGCGCCCCTGAATTGGCCGGCCAACAAACATCGCCGAAGATCACGGCCGCTTTTGCAGGACCGCAATAAGGCCGATATACCCAAAGGGCAGGGGTACCGGCTCGATCGTCAGTTCGTCCGTCTCAAAGCCGCCGTACCGAACCAGCGCGACCAGTTCGTCAATGCCGTAGGTGGCATGCGTTTCGCCGTCGACGAACGGCCACCGCGACATCGTTGCCTTGTCGGAGACATAAATCACCATCCGGCCGCCCGGGCGCAACACGCGCCGGGCTTCGCGTAAATCGTCCGCGCTCTGACAGAAAAAGTAGGCGACATTGACGGCGAGAATCTTGTCGATCGAGCCGTTCTTGAACGGGAGCTTCGCGAACGGGCCGAGGCGCAATGCCGTCTGCCCGCGCCGGATCGCGCGGCGATTATGCCAAGATGCCTGAGCCAGCATGTCGGCCGACTGATCGATGCCTAAGACCGTTCCCCGCGGAGCAAGGGCGCCAAGGCGCCGAAGAGCCCGGCCGGGGCCGAAACCCAGCTCGAGAACGGTGTCGAACGGTTTGATCTGAAGGGCTTCGATGGCCATTCTGTTCGGCGTCCGGTTGGCCAGCGCCATCAGCCGACCGACTAGCCTGCCGCGCAGCCCGGTGGGGTTCCGCAACTGGCGCCCAAACTCGCGCCACAAAGGCGCAGTGGCTGCGGCGGGGGACATGAATTCACCGCCGGGTGGGGCGGGCGCGCATCACGAACCGCCCGCCGCCAATTTAGCCAGCGTCTGTTAAATCACCAGCCGCCGCGATTTGTCCCAAAGCGGCCGTTGCGGATGCGGGGGCAGGCTCAAGGCATGTTTCCACACCCGTGTCGCCGCCGGGTAGTCATGCTGTTGAACGAGAAAATCGCCGTAGAAATAGTTGGCGTCCAGCCCGTCGGGCGCGTTTCTGATCGCCTCCTCGAGATAGTGACGCGCCGTATCGTTGTCGCCGAAGGCGATCGGGAAGCCGGGCACCCGAGAATAAAGGACGCCCAGGCTCGTTGGGGCGCCCGCTTCGAGCGCAGTCGGATCCATCTTCTCGGCTTTGAGCAGGATATCGCGGGCACGATAGGCAAGCGAACGTGCCGTGAACATGCTGCCGGCTTCGCTTGCCATCGACGCCCCTTCGCTGACGAGAATGCCGTGCCATATGATCGGCTCGGCGCTCCCCGGATACTTCTCGGCCAGCCCAGCGGCCTGCTTTGCGAGATCGGCAATTTGCTTCTGCTGCAGAGTTTTGTTTTGTTCTTCGAATTTGATATGCGCCCAGCTCCGCGCGATCTGCAGAATGTTCTGGTCGAGCGCCTTGTTGTCGCTCGCCCGGGCGCCGCCTGGAGCGAGCACAAGCGTCATCAGACTGCACGCGACAAAGGCAAATCGGGTTATCGACTTCACGGTACCGACCTCTTCTGACGTTCAGGAAGCAAAGAGCCGCTTCGCTTTGCGATCTCGTGGCGCAACCGCTCGATCGATCATGCGGGGCATGACCGCATTCAGCCGTACAAAGATCGATTCCGGAAATCCGAGATAGACGTCCTTCTCGTGGCGCTCGATTGCGCACACGATTCGGCTTGCGACCCGTGCCGGCTCATCGATGGTCATGCCCACAAGTTGTGCGTAGCGTTCGACGAGCGGCGTGATGATTGCCGTTCGCACCGCGCGGGGCGCGACGTAGGTGACGGACACGCCGCTGTCCACCAATTCGCGGCGCAGCGCTTCGCTGAATGAGCGCAGGCCCGCCTTGGCACTTGAATAGGCGGCGAAATGCGCGAACGGGATGGAGCCGAAGATCGAGCCGATATTGACGATCTGTCCGTCCCGGCGTTGCTGCATGGCCGGCAAAGCGGCTCGGCAAAGCGCCACCGGCGCGATGAGATTGACCGCGTAGGCCTCGCGGAGCTTGTCCAGCGGCTGCTTCTCGAACGCTCCGCAATATTGCACCCCGGCGAGGTTTATGAGGATGTCCGGTCGCTCGCGCGCGACCATCTCGCCGGCAGCGTCGATCCCTTGATCGGTCGACAGGTCGGCTTTCAAATGCCTTGCCGCGCGCGGTCCCTCGCCGGAGCGCGATATTGTCACGAGGTCCGCTCCCCGCTGCAGAAGCAGTTCCGCCACCTGGCGGCCGATGCCTCCGGAGCCACCGCTCATGACGACCTTGCGTTCAGCAAATGTCATGGCCGGCTTGTCCATCGAGAGGTATGGCGCGGAAGACATTGCCGAACAGCACGTACATCCGTTGCGCCACATGCACGATTGCGTCGCGGTCCTCGGCGTGGTCGATGCGCGACATGATCGTCTCGAAGAACTTCATGTGCTCCAGATCGAGCGAGCCATGCGAGGTCAGATAGCGGAAGCATTCAGCAGGTAGGCCGAGGGATTTCATGAGTGTGCCGGCGCCGGCGGTCGCGAACTGCGTGCTCGTGCTTTCGAGGACATAGACCATGCCGAAAAAGCCGACCGGGTTGATCCGGTTGATGTAATCGTAGGCGTAGGCCACCATGACCTCGGTCGCTATTCGCGGACGGCCGTGGCGCACGGCGTCGGGATCGCCGCCGGTGTTGCGTATGTCGTCGAGGATCCATTCCTCGTGCCCGGTCTCCTCCGCGATATAGTCGTCCAACGGGCCGGCGAGCCACTCACGCCCTGCGGGAAGCCGCGTCTTCGCCAGCTTCATGAGCAGCACGGTGTGGCGGACGTGGTGATACGCCTCCGCAAGGTATTGCCGGTACGTCTCGACGGAAATGGCACCGGCCAATCCCCGCCGGAGTTGTTCGCTGGCGAGCAGATAGTCGCGTTGCTTGGCCGTTTCGCTGGCGAGCCGATCGAGAAAAGTCGTCTGTTGGTGCATCGCCTGCAACATCACATTCATTTGGTCCTCGTGGGCTCCATAGATGACGTCTCGGCGCAGCCGTCCGTTCGCAGTGAGCCGCCGGTTTTGAAAGCTGAAGGGTTGAACCTGGAGCCACTGCCTGACCCTCGCGTAGTCGGGCAGCTTCTGGTTGGCCGCGGCGACGGCCGCCGCCAACTGGCCATCGGTCGTTGTTGAAGAGGCCGGTACGATAAGCGCGGCCAGGCCGGGCGCGCCCTCGCCGAAGACCAAGGCTTGGCGGATTTCAGGCTGTGCCGCGAGCTCGCTCTCGACCCATTCCGGGGCGACGTTGCGGCCAAAACCGGTGATCAGCACATTCGACAGGCGGCCTTGAATGAACACATATCCGTCTTCATCGACACGGCCGATATCACCGGTCGGAAAGATGCCGGGTGCGGGTTCTTCGCCGACGTAGCCGAGGAAAGCCGGATCGGAAAGAATGATCTCACCGCTTGCTGCGATGTCCAATCCGACATGGGCCAAAGGCCGGCCGACGCTGCCGGAACGGTCCGCACCAGCCACGTTGAGCGCCACCACTGAGGCAGCCTCACTCAAGCCGTAGCCTTCGTAGACCGGCAAACCCGCACTGCGCGCATCGGCCAACAGCCCGTCCGGGACCTTGGCGCCACCGACGGCGAGAAATCTCAGGTCCGGCAGGTTGCGGTCGTCGTGGCGAAGAACCGCCAGGATGCCGCGCAGAATCTCCGGAACCAAAATCGCGGTGGTCGCCGAATTCGATCCGAGACGGTCGATCAGCATCGCGAAATCCGGCTCGAATGGCCGGCTGAAGCCGAGCTCGCTTTGCGCGAGCACCCGATAATGCCCACCGGCAAGCAGGGTCGAATAGAGACCCGCCACGTTCTCAAGGAGGACGGCGAGCGGCAACACCGCAACATGGACCCCTGCATTGCGGCGTCCGATGGCGTCGACGAGCGAAGTGGCAACGACCTCCATGCCCGCCTGCGACAAGCAAACGCCTTTCGGCTGTCCCGTTGTTCCGGAGGTGAACGTGACCTTGCCGGTGCCTGAATGAAGGGCGAACTCGCCGGCCGGTAGCCGAGCGAGTGATAGCGCCTTTCCCGCGACGTCGATCCGCGGTTCGTCGTCGGCTGACAAATCCGCGATGAGCCAGCCGGCCCCGGTCTGCGCCAGGGCGTAACGACGTTGTTCATTGCTCATAAAGTGCGGCAGCGGAACGAGCGGGCGGCCGATCGATATCGCTGCGAGATCGACAAGGACCCACGCTGCCGAATTGTCGGCGATGAGGGCGAGCGGCCGGTCATCCGGGCAACGCTTGAGTAAGAGGTCGGCGGTCGCCTCGATCTGGCCGGAAAGGGCGCCGTAGCTGATCTGCACGTTGCTATCGCTGAGGGCGGTGGCGCCGCCGCACTCGGTGGCATGCCGACCAATGGCGTCGAGAACGAGGCTCATTCTGACGCCCCCATCTTTGAAAATCGTTCGCGCAGACGAGCGATGGCCGGGGCAATCTCGCCGACGATGACTTGCGGATCGTTTCGGTAATAGCGGCCCCACGATCGCCCGCCGTCGGCAAGCCGTTGCGCATTCGCTGGCCCCAGCGCGGTCCACGCAAGACCGAAGGCATCGAAAGTATCCCGCAGTTGCTTGGTGGCGGTCAGAACGGTGTATCGGTATTCCAGCGTGGTGAGGTGGGCGGCCGTCGCGATGATGAGACGCATGGTCGCGCGGCGGTCGCGCGCCGCGAGATTTCCCAGTTCGATTATCTCGCCGCGATCAATCGTTGCGCCGGTGGCTTGCGATACGATGTGCTCGATCGGCCGCTCGAAGTATTGCTCAAGAAACAATCGGTGCTCATCGGCCCGCCTAAGTCCGAGCGCGGCCACGATCGTCCCGGCCTCGTCATGCAAGCCCATCAACACCGGATAGTGACTGCCGAGGGCCGATCCAAACTGATCGCGATAGCGGTCCTCGATGAAGCGCTCGATGGGGCGCCGTTCGCCACCTCGCTGCTCTCGATTCGAAACGATCGAAAGGCAAGGGCGGCTGGGCGTGGCGCGAAGCGGATCCAGTATCATGGGCTGAGCGGCGGGGGCGAGCATCGCGCAGGCGTCGTCGCTGCCGAGGGGAACGGTCATGCGCACCCAGCCATGACGTCATTGCGAAATTGCGTGATTGCCGGTTTGCCGAAGCAACTCCGACCAAAGGCACTTAGGGCATGCATTTCCGAACTCCCCGAATACATCGGTTCTAGGGGAGCGGGCTTACAAGCACCTGACCGGATTGGGGCTTTTCGACGAACAATTCGGTTCGGCAGCGCAAATCAGCCGCAAGTACGCCGTAATCGAGGAACGACAAGTTCAGCGTTTGTTTGCGGCGGTCGTTTCGCTCGGCAAAGGCGATGACCGCATGCGCGGTTCACGCACAGCGCGAGACGTATTCGAGTCCGATCGCGAAAGGCCTTGCCGGTCTCCTCAATGCGAACCTTTAGCTGCCTCGCGCCAGACGGCTTGCGGCCCTGCGGGCAATTTGTCCATGTGCTTCAGGAACAGCGCCAGCTCCCATATTTGCCGATCACTCAGTGTGCCTTTCCAAGATGGCATGCCGGTCCATCGAATGCCGTGCTTCACCTTCCAAAATGTCCATCCTTCGGGATCGTCTTCGACCCCGTCCGCGGCGAGTTGCGGTGGCGCGGGATATTCGCCCTTGGCAATCGGCGAGGCGGATGAGTTCCCGGCGGAGGTGCCGTGACAGATGGCGCAATGCTCACCATAGAGCTTGATACCCTCCATCAGGTTCGCGTCGGTCAAGGATACTGGATTGGCGCCTTTAGGAGCGTTGCGTTCGAGTGTCGCGGTGAGTGAGGTCTCCGCAAGATATTCCTCGATGGCCCCGGGCTGCGCGTCGGCGTTTGCCGGGATAATGCCAGCGCGGACAACCGCGTATCCGGCTCCAAACAGGATGAGAATGGTGACAACGACGCCGGCAATTATGCCTTTGATCATCAGTGCTCTCCATCGGGTCGTCGGCGTTCAATTTGACGACTGGCCTCGACATTGACAATGGCGCTTCAGGAAGTGTGCGAGAATCGCCAATCTGTCGAGCGCGTACATAATGGTTGCTCTTTGGCATTTGTACGTCGCGCTTTATCTGATCCTGACAAAAACCTGACAATGCGATCGACGTGTGGCGTTGACGAAGCGCGGCTATCGCCGCGAGATCGACCGTTGGCGACCGCCAACGCGCATGAATTATTATCGCACTTTCTTGCGTGCCTCACGTTCGAAATTGATTTTGCTCAAGCTCAGCCGGAGAGAGTCGCGTATTGAATGACCTGGGCGGCATATTCTGGAGCGTGTGCCATGGAAAAAGCATTGATCAACTCGGCAGCTAAGGTCTCTCGGCGCCGCGTCCTGTTGCAGGGCATCGCATGTGCGACAATGTCTGGCGCGATTCTTACGGCCAACACGAATGCTGCGCTGGCAAACAAGTTGCCGCAATCTGCGGTCAGTTACCGTACGAAGCCGAACGGCAGCAAGAAATGCAGTAATTGCGCGCTTTTCGAACCACCGCATGCCTGCAAAAACGTGGCCGGCAACATCAGCCCGGACGGCTACTGCTTGCTATGGCGAGCGAAGTGAGCGGCCTTGTCAGCTTTTTGTCAGGACTCTTGTTTAGAGTTCCATTCGTACAGCAATTATCGAGTCGTGCTTCGTAATCTCGGATGACGTGCCTGTGCGAAAACGCCTGTGAGTGTTCGGTTCGCGGATTTGGCTTTTTGATCGCCGCCAAACCGCTAGGGGGCCTCTCACAGTCTAATAACAATGGGGCGACTGCGTAGGCGGGTGGGCTATGTGGTGGCAATTAGATCGAGGTCGGCCGTCGCTCCATGTTGAGCAGCGGGCGATCCGGCACAGGTCAACTGGGCGGACCTTGCTTGTCGTCGCCCTGAGCGCCGCGGCGATTGTCTTGTCGACATTGGGCCTGAGCCAGCGCGCGGACGCGCTGCCCAGCTTTGCCCGCCAAACCGGACAGCCCTGCGGCACTTGTCATACGGATTTCCCGGGTCTCACGCCGTTCGGGCGACTTTTTAAATTGAACGGTTACACGGCGGGTGGCGGCAAATACCGCACGGCGCTTTTCCCGTCACACGACGATCCCGTGAAAGCATTGGCCGCTTACGCAAAGAAGACCGAAGCGGGAATGAGCCGTGATTCGGTTGCCAAAGGGCCAGCAGACACGAGCGACGGTTGGCTGCCGCCCATCTCGATGATGACCATCGTCGGCTTCACGCACCGAAATGCGGCGCTCGATCCTGCCGATGCCGCACCCTACAAGCCGAACGACAACCTCCGCATCGAGCAGTTCAGCTTATTCTGGGGCGGGGCCATCACCGATCACATCGGTGCTTTCTCGCAGTTTACCTACGGCGGCGCACCGGTCGGCGGTACCGATCCGGCCGATCCTTATTCCAGCATGCAGTGGGGATGGGACAACACCGACGTCCGTTATGCCGACACCGGCAAGATTGGCAAACTGGATGTGACCTACGGCATCACCGCCAACAATAATCCGACCGTGGGCGATCCCTGGAATACGACGCCGGCCTGGGGTTTCCCATATGCAGCGGCCGGCGATCTTGCGCCGGGACCGAGCGCGGCGACGCTCATCGACGGCGCTCTGGCAGGTTCGGTTGCGGGCGTCGGCGGTTATGCGTTCTTCGACAACCTGGTCTACGTCCAGTTGTCCGGCTACCGCACGCTCGATTTTAATACCCTGGCCACGCTGGGATTCGACCCGTTCGGCGCGCCGGTTGTCGACGGCATTGCGCCATACTGGCGGCTGGCCGTCGAGCCGCATTGGGGCAACAATTGGTGGGAGTTCGGCACCTTTGGGACGACGGCCCGAGTCCATAATTGGACACTCGCGACCGATCCGAGCGGATTGTATCTGAACCAGACCTTCTCGGACACCGACCGTTTCACCGACTATGGTTTCGACTCGCAGTACCAGTACCAGGGCGGCAATTACTGGATCACGCTGCGCGGCACCTACATCCACGAGGACCAGGCGCTCAACTCCACCTTTGCCAACGGCGGCTCGAGCAACCCGACCAATACGCTGAATACCGTTCGGCTCTACGGCTCGGTGGCCTACGGCAACGACAACCGCGTCGTTCTAAGCGGCCAGTACTTTGACACCTGGGGCTCATCCGATCCGACGCTCTACGCCGACTACGCGAGCGGCATCAGCCCGGACAGCAACGGTTTCACGGCCGAGATCGCCTACATCCCTTACATCAGTGGCCATCCGGAAGTGTGGCCATGGGCCAATGCGCGCATCGGCTTGCAATACACCTGGTACAACAAGTTCGACGGCACCACCGTGGGTGCCCAGGATAACAACACGCTGTTCGCCTATCTGTGGATCGCGATGTGATCGCAGATCCATGCGGGAGGCCGCCCACCGTGAACCAAGACATGCGAGAGATCTGAGGGTGGTGAGACAATGCCCTTCACATTCAACGAAGGCCGCGGACGTCCTATGTTAAATGGCCTGATCTCGCGGGTGGTCCTTCCGGTGGCAATCGCGGTCATCGCCATTTCCGCCGGAGGACGCGCATTTGCGGCTGGCGATGCGGGCGCGGTTTCGCCGCAAGCCGTAAACGCCAAGCTGAAATATTGCGAAGTCTGTCACGGCGCCTCGGCGCGCGGTTTCGTTGGATATTACCCGATACCCCGCCTTGCCGGGCAGCAGATCGAGTACATCGAGAACGAGCTCAAAGGTTTCACTGAACGCAAGCGGGCGAACAAGGAATCGCCGGGGGCAACGAACGTCATGTTCCACGTGGGACACGTTCTGAGCCCGGCGATGGTGAAGGCGCTGGCGACAAAATTTCACGAATTCGATCCAAAGCCCGTCGGCGGCGCGCCGAAAGATAATCTGGCGACGGGAAAGAAAATCTTCACCGAGGGAGTTTCCGGCCGCAACGTTCCTCCTTGCGCCTCCTGCCACGGCCCCGACGCCAAGGGCAACGGCCCGATACCTCGTCTTGCTGGCCAGCTTTATCCCTATGTCGTGAAACAACTGACGAATTGGGGTCACGAACGGACGGAGGAGAACTCGAACATTATGGGACCGATCGCGCATGAGCTGACCAAGCCGCAAATCGAGGCAGTCGCGGCCTATGTCAGCGGTCTGCAGTAGGTGTCGGGGGATTGATGTCATGACACGCGCTGTCCCAACTAACTCTGCGGTTGCCCGGACCAGTGATACGGCGTCGCGCGATCAAGCGCGCAAGCCGCGAATGGCCGTCGCCCTGCGGCTCATTTTGCCGTTGGCAATTGCAGCGGTTGCTTTCTTGGGCGCCGGCAGCGCAACGAGCCATGCCGCCGCGCGCTCCAGCGTGCGGGCCAAGATCCACTACTGCGAGGACTGCCACGGGGTCTCGGCGCAAGGCTATCGCGGCTATTATGCGATCCCGCGACTGGCGGGACAGCAGCCGCAATATCTGAGGAATCAATTGCGGGCGTTCATCGACCGCAGCCGTCCGAATCCGATCATGTCGAACGTGGCGCATGTGCTGCGTCCGAGCATGATCGATGCGATTGTCGGCTACTTTCACGGCCTCAAGCCACCCCCGATCGGCGGCGAACCCAGACGGCTGGTGGCCGCGGGAAGGCGTATCTTCGAGAATGGCGTCCCGGAGCATAATGTCGCCGCTTGCGCAGCCTGCCACGGCCCGGACGCAACTGGCCACGAGGAAATCCCCCGTCTGGCCGGGCAACTCTATCCCTACCTCGTGAAGGAATTGACCAACTGGCCCAAGGAGCGCGGTCAAAATCCGGCAATCCGGGGCACCTCGTTCATCATGTTGCCCGTCGCGCACAGCTTGACCAGGAGTGAGGTCAGGTCGGTCGCGGCTTTTGTCAGTTCTCTGAGGTAGTGCGCCAAGGTGCGGAAGCTCGGATCATGAAACGCAGCAGACTGAAGATTGCAGCACTGGCGGTTATTGTCTCGGCCGCGCCTGCCTTGGCGGGTGAATTCGGCAATGTCAGCGTCAGGAACTGCACCTGGTGCCATGGGCCCTCGGCGCAAGGCTATGCGCCCGCGCCGCGATTGGCCGGACAACGCTCTCGCTACATTGTCAATCAGCTCAGCAGCTTTCGCGCGCACCGTCGCGACAACCCATTTTCCAGAATGTACATGTGGCCCGCCTCGGCCAATGTCGGCCCGCGGGCGGCGCGCTATCTGGCGGATTATTTTGCCAGCCTGCATCCGCGCCCGGCCGATGACGGTGACAAGGCGCTGGTTCCGGCCGGAAGGGCAATATATCAAGAAGGCGTTCCGAACGACAATGTCGCCGCCTGCGTTGCCTGCCACGGACCGCGTGCCCAGGGTATCGGGAGAATTCCGCGGCTGGGCGGACTGTCGTACAGCTATCTGCAGAAGCGACTTGAGCAGTGGCACAAAGGCTATGATGCCGCCGCGTTGCATCCGATGCCGCATGTCGCCGGCAACTTGTCGCCTGAGCAAATCGCGGCGCTCGCGTCATATCTAAGTTTTACGCGGTAGCCTTCTCACGTCGTCCATTGATAGTCGGCGCCGGTATGTCCCGCTTCGCGGGCGAAGCACGATCCGCATTCCAAAAAAAACAACCCGGCTCGCGCATGAGCCGGGTTGTTCATTGGTTGGCGGTGCCGTCAGGCCTTGGTATCGATGACGGTGCCGGTGCCGGGAGGAGGGGCCGCCTGTGTCGGAGCCTGAACGGCGGCGTCGTCGCCATCGCCATCATGATCGGGTCCGGCGCCTTCGGCTCGCTCCGGACTGACCGGCGAGGCGTGAGTTGAGCTTACCGCAGCAATACTCATGTTGCAGTCCTTTCGCACATTTGTAGACGTGCCATAGGTCGCAAATTCAAATTAATATCTCTCTACCTCAGCAATCTAATTTCCGTAGTGATATCCGGTCGTTAGCGAAATCAATTTTTCGCTGTCAGGCTTCTGTAAGGTGAATGCGATTTCGGCATCTTCGGACGAGCGCGAAGCGGCGAGATCATTATCGTGCCGGAGCGTTGCAATTCCTGCCATCACGACGCCGCGATGTGCATAACCACGAACAACTGCAACTTTGCGCGTTAAGCGATGTCCGGCCACATCGGCGACCAAAGGCCCGGAATTTTGGCATGGTGAGCGCGCAGGGATTCGAACCCTGGACCTACTGATTAAAAGTCAGTTGCTCTACCGACTGAGCTACGCGCTCTCACCGGCGCACATCTAAATGACGGGACCAAAAAACACCACGACCCTCGGACTCGCGTCCTCGGGCCCGGCGGCCGCCATGCGCGCAGCGCCCCCCGTGTCTAGGGGGGCGGGCCCGGCCGGTCAATAGCGGGGCGCCCTGATGGATGAATAGTCAGGCCGATCCGCGCCGTCGCTAACAGCCTGCCGGCGCACGATCTTTTCGACTTCCTCTGCCCATCCTGCGCGCGGCTGCTGCCCGATCCTTGAACTCGCGCTCGCCGCTGGCATTTTGCTAGAGTGCATTTTTGCCCCTAGGGGGGCCTTGGGCGGCGGTGAGCCGGCGCCCGCAGGACGGAGCGAAGCATGCCGATTGTAAACCGCATCGCCGATCTCGCCGGGGATATCACTGCCTGGCGGCATGATCTGCATGCGCATCCGGAACTCCTCTACGACGTGATCCGCACGGCCGGGTCGGTCGCGGACAAGCTGCAGGGGTTCGGGTGCGACGAGGTGGTGACCGGCATCGGCCGCACCGGGGTGGTCGGCATCATCCGCGGGCGCAAAGGGGCCGGCCGTACCATCGGCCTGCGCGCCGACATGGACGCGCTGCCGATCGAGGAGGCCAACGATCTGCCCTACAAGTCGACGGTGCCCGGCAAGATGCACGCCTGCGGCCACGACGGCCACACCGCCATGCTGCTCGGCGCCGCGCGCTATCTCGCCGAGACGCGCAACTTCGCCGGCACCGTGGCGCTGATCTTCCAGCCGGCGGAGGAGGGCGGCGCCGGCGGCAAGGCCATGGTCGATGACGGCATGATGGACCGCTTCGGCATCGCCGAGGTCTACGGCATGCACAATTATCCCGGCATGCCGGTCGGCCAGTTCGGCATCAAGGCCGGCCCGATCATGGCGGCGGCCGATTATCTCACCATCGATATCGAGGGCGTCGGCGGGCACGCGGCGCGCCCGCATCTCGGCGTCGACAGCGTGCTGGTCGGCGCGCAGATCATCAACGCCATGCAGTCGGTGGTCTCGCGCAATGTCGATCCGGTCAAATCGGCGGTGGTGTCGATCTGCATGTTCGAGGCCGGCAACACCGACAACGTCATCCCGCAGACCGTGCGGCTGCGCGGCACCGCGCGCACGCTCGACGAAAAGGTGCGGGTGCTGGTGGAAGAGCGGCTGCACAAGGTCGTCGAGGGCACGGCGGCAGCCTACGGCGCCAAGGCCAAGCTCACCTACCGGCGCAATTACCCGGTGCTGGTCAATCACGAAGCGCAGACCGACTTCGCGGCGTCGGTTGCCGGCGAGGTCGCGGGTACGGGCAACGTCGACACCGAACTGCCGCCGATGATGGGGGCGGAGGATTTCTCCTTCATGCTGAACGCGCGGCCGGGCGCCTTTATCTGGGTCGGCAACGGCGACAGCGCGGGGCTGCATAACCCCAGGTATAATTTCAACGACGAGGCGATCCCGTTCGGGACGTCCTACTGGGTGAAGCTGGCGGAGACCGCGCTGGCGGGCTGAGCGCTTAGCGCCGCACCACGCGCTGGCCGGCGTAGTGCACCGGCTGGCAGAACACGTGGCCGTTGGCGAAGCGCGCGCACAGCCGCGCGGCCGCGATCATCGACGGCAGCGTCCCGATCACCAGCCGGTAGGGGCCGTGGCCCGGCCGGCTGTCGCGCGCGAAGACGGGATGGAGGCCGGCGAGTGCGTGGCCGAAGTTCGCCTTCACCGCTGCCCATTGCGCCTTCACCGTGTCGACGGTTTCCGCGCGCCCGAGGTCGACGCCAATTTCCGGCCGCACCGGCTTGGCCGCGACCTCACGCTCGGGTGGCATCGGTACCGCGGCCAGCGCCAGGGCCTGAGCGGGCGCGGCTTTGGCTTGTGTTGGCTGATCGGGTTCCGCTGGTTTGGCCGGCGCCGCGGTGGGTTCGGTCGCCGGGGGTTCCTTATCGGCCGTCGCCCAAATGGACTCGGTCTTCACGACGCGCGGTGTGTTGGCCCGAGCCTGCGCTGAATCGAGGGGCCAGGTGCGCCCGCCGGCCGCATCCGCCGACATGGTCAGCGGGGTCGCGATCTGCGGCGAGGTCATGAAGCCCACCGCCGGCGGCGCATGAATCGCCGCCAGCTGTCCCGGCCGCGCAGGATCTTCTTCGGCGGTGCCCGCACGGCCATGCGAGGCGGAATCGCTCTCTGGAGCCGCGGGTTTCGCGCCCGAATCGCGAGGCATTGAAGCCTCGGCTTTCCGTGCCGGAGTCTCGATCGTTGCCTGCGGCTCTGTTGCGGCGGGTGCCTTTATCGAACCGGTGATGCTGTCGAGCTTCTGTTCGAGGCTCGCGAGGCGGTCGCTCAGCCGGTCACGGTCCGCCGACAAAGTGCGTACTTCTGCGGCCAGGCGCTCCGTGCGCGTCTCGGTGAGGACGGCGCGCTGCTCGGTCTCCGCCAGTTTGGCGGCGCTCGCCCGATCGAGCCGCGGATTGGCACCAGGTGTCGCCGCCACGGCCATCGCCTGTTCCCAATGACCGCGACCCAGGTCCTTTTGCGCCACCACGGCGGCCATGCTGAGCGAAAATATCGCGGCCGCACCCCAGCCGCCGAACAGCAAAAGCCCACGCCTTTGGCGGCCGCGTTGCAGATGGTCGGCCAAATCTTCCTCAGCTTGCGGCACCTCACGCCCCATGGCGTCCCCCGATGCTGCGAATCAGCTCATTGAAAACGTTAGCAGAATCCGGCAATCCTGGCTTGCATGAATGGCGGGCAGCGACGATTGCAGGGCTATCGGCGGCCCGCTGCCTCGGTTATGGGTGCGCGCCTGACGCCGATGAATCGGGAAGTTCGATGCCTGATCGAAACTGCCTTGCGATCGTGCTCGCGGCCGGCGAGGGCACCCGCATGCGTACGAGCGTGCCAAAGGTGCTGCACGAAATTGGGTCTCGGCCGCTCATCGCCCATGTGCTGGCGGCAGCAGACGCGGCCGGCTGCGGCGAGATCGCGGTCGTGGTTGGGCCTAACCATGCTGCCGTTGAAAAGCTCGCCCGCGACGTCGCGCCGCAAGCGCAGATCTTCGAGCAGCGCGAACGGCTCGGCACCGCGCACGCGGTGCTGGCGGCGCGCAAGGCGATCGAGCGCGGCGTTGAGGAAATCGTGGTGATGTTTGCCGATACGCCGCTGGTGCGGCCGCAGACGCTTGCGGCCTTGCGCGGCGCATTGAGCGACGGCGTCGCCGTGGCGGTCTTGGGCTTTCAGGCGGCCGATCCCACGGGCTACGGCCGGCTGCTGACGAAGGGCGGCGAATTGATCGCCATTCGTGAAGAGCGCGACGCAAGCGCCGGCGAGAAGCGCATCACGCTCTGCAATGCCGGGCTGATGGCGCTCTCCGGCAAGCACGCGCTTGCGATCCTGGATCGCATCGGCAACGCCAATGCCAAAGGCGAATACTATCTCACCGATGCCGTCGCCATTGCCCGCGACATGGGGCTGAAGGCGGCGGCGATCGAAACCTCGGAGGATGACGTGCGCGGCATCAATACCAAGGCGCAACTCGCCGAAGCCGAAGCCGTACTGCAACAGCGTCTGCGCGGAGCCGCCATGGAGGCGGGCGTGACGCTTGTTGCGCCGGAGACGGTGTTCCTGTCGGCCGACACGCAGTTCGGCAAGGACATCACCATCGAGCCGAACGTGGTGTTCGGCCCCGGCGTCACGGTGGAGGACGGCGCCACCATCCGCGCGTTCTCGCATCTGGAAGGCGCGCGCGTCGGCAAGGGCGCCCGCGTTGGCCCGTTCGCGCGCCTGCGCCCCGGCGCCGATCTGGGGGCTGACGTGCACATCGGCAATTTCGTCGAGGTGAAGGCTGCGACCATCGAGGCCGGCGCCAAGGCCAATCATCTTGCCTATATCGGCGACGCGCGGGTGGGAGAGGGCGCCAATGTCGGCGCCGGCACCATCACCTGCAATTATGACGGCGTCGCCAAGCACCATACCGACATCGGCAAGGGCGCCTTCATCGGCTCCAATTCCGCGCTGGTTGCGCCGGTGAAGATCGGCGACGGCGCCTATGTCGGCTCCGGCTCGGTGGTGACCAAGAACGTGCCGCCGGATTCGCTCGCGGTCGCCCGCGCCCCGCAGGTGACCAAGGAAGGCTGGGCGAAGCGCTTGCGGCAAGTGAAGGCCTTGGGCAGAAAGGCGAAAACATCCAGCTAGGGCGCTCTTGAGCTGCCCGCGGGACATTCGCCACTAACCATGTCATGCGATGAAATGCGTTTTGATTTCGTAGGTTTGCCGGCCGCGGCTAAACCTGTAATCGAATAACGGGAGCCATCCAGCCGGATGTGCGGAATTGTCGGAATCCTCGGGAACGGCCGGTCGCCGGCCATCTCGTCGATGCGCTCCAGCGCCTCGAATACCGCGGCTATGACTCCGCCGGCATAGCGACCCTGGAGCAGGGCAAACTCGTCAGCCGGCGCGCCAAGGGCAAACTGCGCGCGCTGGAAGCGAAGCTCGAGAAGCAGCCGCTCAAGGGTATCAGCGGCATCGGCCACACCCGCTGGGCGACTCACGGCAAACCGACCGAGAGCAACGCGCATCCGCACGCCACTGAGCGCGTCGCGGTCGTGCACAACGGCATCATCGAAAATTACCGCGAGTTGCGCGACCGCCTGGTCAAGAACGGCGCCAAGTTCCTGAGCGACACCGACACCGAAGTCGTCGCTCATCTTGTGACGGAACATCTCGAAAACGGGCAGGCACCGGTCGATGCGGTGGCCGCCGCGCTCAAGGAGCTGCGCGGCGCCTTCGCGCTCGCCTTCCTGTTCGCCGGCGAGAACGATCTCATGATTGGCGCCCGCAAAGGGTCGCCGCTCGCCATCGGCTACGGTGACGGCGAAATGTATCTCGGCTCCGATGCGATTGCGCTCGCGCCTTTCACCGACCGCGTCAGCTACCTGGAAGATGGCGATTGGGCCGTGCTCACCCGCAAGGGCGCGGTCGTCCGCAATGCCCGTGATGAAGTCGTGCAGCGCCCGGTGATCAAATCGACTGCCTCGGCAATGCTGGTCGACAAGGGCAATTTCAAGCACTTCATGGCTAAGGAAATCCACGAGCAGCCGGAAGTGGTCGGCCATACGCTGGCGCGTTACATCGACATGACCACCGAAGAGGTGAGCCTGCCGGAGAAGCTGCCGTTTGCCTGGGACAAGCTGCAACGGCTGTCGATTTCGGCCTGCGGGACCGCCTTTTACGCCGGGCTGGTGGCGAAATACTGGTTCGAGCGTTTCGCCAAATTGCCGGTCGAGATCGATATCGCGTCGGAATTCCGCTACCGCGAGGCGCCGCTCGAGGCGAACGATCTCGCCATCTTCATCTCGCAGTCGGGCGAGACCGCCGACACCTTGGCCTCGCTGCGCTATGCCAAGGAGCACAAGCAATATGTGCTGTCGGTGGTCAACGTGCCGACCTCGACCATCGCGCGCGAAAGCGACGTCGTGATGTCGACCCTGGCCGGTCCCGAGATCGGCGTCGCCTCCACCAAGGCGTTCACCTGCCAACTGAGCGTGCTGGCGTGTCTTGCCATCGCGGCGGGCCGGGCGCGCGGCGTGCTGTCGGAGGCCGACGAGCAGAAGCTGGTGCGGGCGTTGATCGAAACGCCGCGGCTGATGACCCAGGCGCTGGCGTTGGAACCGCAGATCGAGAAGCTCGCGCATGACCTGTCCAAGGCGCACGACGTGCTCTATCTCGGCCGCGGCACCAGTTTCCCGATCGCGCTCGAAGGCGCGCTCAAGCTCAAGGAAATCTCCTACATCCACGCCGAGGGCTACGCCGCCGGCGAGCTCAAGCATGGGCCGATCGCGCTGATCGACGAGACCCTGCCGGTGATCGTGATCGCGCCCTATGACCGCGTGTTCGAAAAGACCGCCTCCAACATGGAGGAGGTGGCGGCACGCGGCGGCCGGATCGTCCTGGTGACCGACCCGAAAGGTGCCCAGGAAGCGGGTACCGAGCTGATGGGCACGCTGATCCTGCCGGATATGGCCGCCACGGTGACGCCATTGGTCTATGCCATTCCCGTGCAGCTGATCGCCTACCATACGGCGGTCGCGCTCGGCACCGACGTCGACCAGCCGCGCAACCTCGCGAAATCGGTCACGGTGGAATAAGATCGCTGTATGAGCGAGATGGACAGGAAGCCCGGCGAGGAACTCGCCGAAGACCTGGAAACCGTTGCGGCCTCGCAAACGGGCGTGATGGGCCGTATCCGCAACTGGTTCCTGACCGGACTGGTGGTGGCCGGGCCGCTGGCGGTGACCGTCTGGCTGATCTGGTCGTTCACCACCTGGGTGGACGGCATCGTGCGCGTCCTCATCCCGCCCGCCTACCGGCCGGAGACCTATCTGCCCTGGCCGGTGCCCGGCACCGGTCTGGTGATCGCGATCGCGGCGCTGACGCTGCTCGGCTTCCTCACCGCCAACCTGGTGGGGCGAAAGCTCGTTGAGCTGGGCGAAAGCCTGCTCAGCCGCATGCCGATCGTGCGGCCGATCTACAAGACCATGAAGCAGGTCTTCGAGTCGCTGTTCTCCAAGAGCGGCTCGAGCTTCCGCAAAGTGGCGCTGGTGGAATTTCCCACGCCCGGCACCTATTCGCTGGTGTTTCTGTCGCAGACGCCGAGCGGCGAGGTGGCGTTGAAGCTGCCGCAGTCGGATGCCGAGTACGTCTCCGTATTCCTGCCGTGTACGCCGAACCCGACAACGGGCTTCTTCTTTTTCGTGCAGCGCAAGGATCTGATCGAGCTTGACCTCTCGGTGGAGAAGGCGATGACGCTGCTGATCTCGGCGGGCATGGTGCAGCCGGAAGATACGCAGAAAAACATGGCCGCGCTCGCCGCCACCGCGCGCACGGCGCAGGTGGCGCGCAACAAAGAGACGGTGGAGTAATCCTTCTTATCCCACCCTCGCTTGCGGGGAGGGATAAGAAGCTACCCCGCCCGTATCAGCTTGATGGCCTCGTCTTTCTCGAACAGATAGAGCAGGTGGCGCAGCGCCTCGCCGCGCGCGCTTGCAAGCGAGGGATCGCGCGAGAGCACCAGCGCGGCATCGTCGCGCGCGGCGCCGAGATATTTGCCGTGCACTTCCGCCCGCGCGACATGGAAGCCGGGCAGGCCGCTCTGCCGTGTGCCGAGCACGTCGCCTTCGCCGCGCAGGCGCAAATCTTCCTCGGCGATGCGGAAGCCGTCTTCGGTCTCGCGCAGGATGGCGAGCCGCGCCTTGGCGGTCTCGCCGAGCGGCGTCCGGTAGAGCAGGAGACAGGTCGAATGGGCCGAGCCGCGGCCGACGCGGCCGCGCAACTGGTGGATTTGCGCCAGCCCGAAGCGCTCGGCGTGCTCGATCACCATGACGGTTGCTTCCGGCACGTCGACGCCGACCTCGATCACCGTGGTGGCGACCAGGAGCTGCGTCTCGCCGGCGGCAAAGCGCGCCATGGCGGTATCCTTCTCGGGGCCCTTCATGCGGCCGTGCACCAGGTCGACCGCGTTGCCAAAGCGCTTGCGCAACTCCTCGTAACGTTCTTCGGCTGCTGCCAAATCAATCTTTTCGGATTCTTCCACCAGCGGGCAGACCCAATAGGCGCGGTGGCCTCCGGCAATGGCGCGGCCGACGGCTTCCTCCACCTCGGTCAGCCGCGCGAGCGGAATGGTGCGGGTGTCGATCGGCTGGCGGCCGGCCGGCTTCTCGCGCAGTTCGGAAATGTCCATGTCGCCAAAGTAAGTCAGCACCAGCGTGCGCGGGATCGGCGTCGCGGTCAGCACCAGCATGTCGACCGCTTCGCCCTTCTGCGCCAGCGCCAGCCGCTGATGCACGCCGAAGCGGTGCTGCTCGTCGACGATCGCGAGCGCGAGATCGTGGAAGGCGACGTCTTCCTGAAACAGCGCGTGGGTGCCGACGACGATGTCGATGTCCCCGAGCGCGAGACGATCGAGGATGGCCTTGCGTTCGGAGCCGCGCTCGCGGCCGGTGAGCACGGCGACGCTAATCCCCGCGGCTTCGGCAAGCGGCGTGATGGTCTTGAGATGCTGGCGCGCGAGGATTTCGGTCGGCGCCATCAGCGCGGCCTGGCGGCCGGCCTCGATCACGGTCGCCGCCGCGCAGAGCGCCACCACGGTCTTGCCGGAGCCGACGTCGCCCTGCAGCAGGCGCAACATGCGCTGTGGCTTGGCGAGGTCGGCACTGATGTCGTCGACCGCCTTTTGCTGCGAATGGGTGAGGGCATAGGGCAGCGCCTTCATGACGCGCGCGCGCAGGCGGCCCTCGCTCGTGGTGCCGCGCCCGGCCTGGCGGCGCATGTGCGCGCGCAGAAGCGCCAAGGCGAGCTGGCCGGCGAGCAACTCGTCATAGGCAAGCCGCGTCCACGCCGGGCTTTCCGGCAGGACGTCATGCGGCGCCGCCGGCCGGTGCAGATGGCGCAAGGCGTCGGCGAAGGTGGGGAAGCGTTCGCGCGAGACCCACGCCTCGTCCTGCCATTCCGGCAGCGCCGGCAGGCGGGCAAGCGCGCCGTCCATGGCGCGCCGCACGTTGTTGAGCGTGAGGCCTTCGGTGAGCGGATAGACCGGCTCGACCAGCGGCAGGTCGGCTAGACCCTTCTCGTCGACCACGCGGTCGGGATGCACCATCTGCAGCATGCCGTCATAGAACTCGGCGGTGCCGGAGACGTAGCGGGTCGCACCCAGCGGGAGGGTCTTCTCGAGATAGTCTTGCCGGGCGTTGAAATAGGTGAGCGTCAGCGTGATGCCGCTGTCGTCGCTGGTGACGATGCGGTAGGGCGCGCGCGGTCGGTTGCGCGGCGGCGGCCGGTGTTCTTCGACCTTGACCGCGACGGTGACCACCTGACCCTCCTGCACCTCGTTGAGCTTGGGCCGCGCGCGGCGGTCGATCACCCCCGCGGGCAGGTGAAACAACAGATCGGCGACGCGCGGGTCGTCGCGGCCGAGCAAGCGCGCATAGAGCTTCTCCAGCCGCGGCCCGATGCCGGGCAGGCTGGTGAGGGCCGCGAACAGGGGATTGAGCAAAGGCGGGCGCATGGGCCTGCATGCTGGCTTCTGCTCTTCGCCGGCGCAATCCAGGCCTGTGCACAGCGCCCGCTGACAGGGCGCCATCAGCCCTCTATATAACCCGCACCCGGCCCCGTCCGGGCTTTTGGCGTTGGAGAGAAGTGTTGGGAACTGAACTTTCGAGCGAAGGATTGGACGCGCGCCGGCGGAGGTTGCTGTTTCGCGCCTGGCACCGCGGCATCAAGGAGATGGACCTGGTGATGGGGCGCTTCGCCGATGTCCATCTCGCCGGCTTTACCGATGAGGAAATGGAAGGCTTCGAAGCGCTGCTGACGGTGCCCGATCAGCAATTGCTGGCCTGGGTGCTGGGCGCCGAGCCCGCCGATCCCGAATTTGACACGGCGATGTTCCGCCGTTTGCGCGACTTCCACATGTCGAACACCGCCTCATGAAACCTGCTTCCCCCGCCGATCTTCTGAAGCCCGGCCAGCCGCTGACGCTCGCCCAAGTCGCCGACGGCGCCGAAGGGCTGGTGCTGGCCGATCTCGCGCGCGCCATCGCCGGGCGCAAGGACGCGCCGGCTATTTCGCTCTGTGTGGTCTGCCGCGACGGCCAGCGCATGGCGCAGGTGGCGCGTGCGTTGTCGTTCTTCGGGCCAGACCTTTTGGTGATGGAATTCCCGGCCTGGGACTGCCTGCCTTATGACCGTGTGTCGCCCCATGCCGGCATCGTGGCGCAGCGCATGACCGCGCTGTCTCGGCTTGCCCGCGTCAAGGGCCGCGATCGGCCCTCGGTGTTGCTCACCACGGTCAACGCCGCGCTGCAGCGGGTGCCGGCGCGCGATTTCGTCGCCGCCCACGCGCTCTCGGTCGCTCCCGGCAATGTCGTAGGCATGCAGGGCATCGTCGACTGGCTGGAGCTCAACGGCTTCACGCGCGCGTCCACGGTGCGCGAGCCGGGCGAATACGCGGTGCGCGGCGGCATCCTCGATCTGTTTCCGCCCGGCTTGGACATGCCGGTGCGGCTCGATTTCTTTGGCGATGCGCTCGAGACCATCCGCGCCTTCGATGCCGAGACCCAGCGCAGCGAAGGCGACCTGCGCGCGCTCGATCTGGTGCCGGTCGCCGAATTCCAGCTCGTCACCGAGACGATCCGCCGCTTCCGCACCGGCTATGTCGCCGCGTTCGGCGTCGCCGCGCCCGACGACCTGCTCTACGAGGCGGTGAGCGAAGGCCGGCGCTATCCCGGCATGGAGCACTGGCTGCCGCTGTTCCACCAGAAGCTGGAGACGCTGTTCGATTATCTGCCCGGCACCGTCCTGGCGCTTGAGCCGCTCGACGAAGAGGCGGCCCAGGAGCGCATCAAGCAGATCGACGACTACTACGCCGCGCGCAAGGACGCGCTGAGCGAGGGCGTCACGCCGGTTTACAAGCCGCTGCCGCCGGATCGGCTCTATCTGACGGGCGAAGAGTGGGGCGGGCGGCTGAATGGTTTGCCCATGGCGCGCGTCACGCCCTTCACGGTTCCGGAGACCAAGAACGTCGTCGAGGTCGGCGCGCGCGCCGGGCGCAATTTCGCCGCCGAGCGCGCCGAGCCCGGTGCCAACGTGTTCGAGGCGGTCTCGGCCCATGTGATGGCGCTGCAGGCGGCCGGCAAGCGCGTCGCCATCGCGCTGTGGAGCGAAGGCGCGCGCGAGCGCATGAGCCACGTGCTCGCCGACCACAAGCTGCACAATCTCACCTCCGTCAGTTCCTGGCCGCAGGCACAAGGCCTGCCAAAGCACAGCGTCGCGCTCGCGGTGCTCGGCATCGAATCCGGCTTCGAGACCGCGGACGCCGCCGTCATCAGCGAGCAGGACATTCTCGGCGATCGGCTGGTGCGTCCGCGCCGTGCCGCCAAGCGGGCGGAGAATTTCATCCAGGAGGCGACCAGCCTCGCGCCCGGCGATCTCGTCGTGCACGTCGACCACGGCATCGGCCGCTTCCACGGCCTGCAGGCGATCGAAGCGGCCGGCGCGCCGCACGATTGCCTGGAAATCCACTATGCCGGCGGCGACAAGCTCTATCTGCCGGTCGAAAACGTGGAGCTGCTGTCGCGTTACGGCGCCGAAGAATCGAGCGTCGATCTCGACAAGCTCGGCGGCGGCAACTGGCAGGCGCGCAAGGCGCGCATGAAGAGCCGCATCCGCGAGATCGCCGGCGAATTGATCAAGATCGCCGCCGAGCGGCAATTGCACGAGGCGCCCAAGCTGACGGTGCCGACCGGCGCCTATGACGAGTTCTGCGCCGGCTTCCCCTATGAGGAGACCGACGACCAGTTGGCGGCGATCGAGAGCGTCATCGCCGATCTCGGCGCCGGCCGGCCGATGGACCGGCTGATCTGCGGCGACGTCGGCTTCGGCAAGACCGAAGTGGCGCTGCGCGCGGCCTTCGTCACCGCCCTCAGCGGCAAGCAGGTGGCGGTGATCGTGCCGACCACGCTCTTGGCGCGCCAGCACTTCAAGACCTTCTCCGAGCGTTTCCGCGGCTTTCCGGTCAATGTGGCGCAGGCCTCGCGGCTGGTTTCTACGGCGCAACTGGCCGCGACCAAGACGGGGCTTGCCGACGGACAAACGGACATCGTCATCGGGACGCACGCGCTGCTCGGGCGCGGCATCAAGTTCAGGGATTTGGGCCTGCTGGTGGTCGACGAGGAGCAGCATTTCGGCGTTTCGCATAAGGAGAAGCTGAAGAAGCTGCGCTCGGAAGTGCACGTCCTGACGCTGACCGCGACGCCGATCCCGCGCACCTTGCAGCTCGCGCTCACCGGCGTGCGCGATCTTTCGATCATCGCGTCGCCGCCGGTCGACCGGCTGGCGGTGCGTACCTTCGTTTCGCCGTTCGACCCGCTGGTGGTGCGCGAGGCACTGTTGCGCGAGAAATACCGCGGCGGCCAGGCCTTCTATGTGTGCCCGCGCATCGAGGATCTCGCCGGAGCAAAAGACTTCCTCGACAAGAATGTGCCTGAGATGCGCGCGATCGTCGCCCACGGACAGATGCCGCCGGCGGTGCTCGATGACATCATGTCGGCCTTCTACGACGGCAAGTACGACGTGCTGCTGTCGACGACCATCGTCGAATCCGGCCTCGACATTCCGAACGCCAACACGCTGATCGTGCACCGCGCCGACCGCTTCGGCCTGTCGCAGCTCTATCAGCTGCGTGGACGGGTGGGGCGCGCCAAGCTGCGCGCCTATTCGCTGTTCACCCTGCCGGCGAACCGTTCGATCACGCCGCAGGCGGAGCGGCGGCTGAAGGTGTTGCAGTCGCTCGATACGCTCGGCGCCGGCTTCCAGATCGCCTCGCACGATCTCGACATCCGCGGCGCCGGCAATCTGTTGGGCGAGGAGCAGTCCGGCCACATCAAGGAGGTCGGCTTCGAGCTCTATCAGCAGATGTTGGAAGAGGCTGTGCTGAGCCTGAAGGCCGGCTTCGCCGCGCCGGTCGAGGACCGCTGGTCGCCGCAGATCACCGTCGGCACCTCGGTGTTGATCCCGGACGATTACGTCGCCGACCTGACGGTGCGGCTGGCGCTCTATCGGCGGCTGGCGGAGATCGACGACGAGAGCGAGATCGAGCCGTTCGCCGCCGAACTGGTCGACCGCTTCGGCAAGCTGCCAACCGAGGTCGAGCACCTTCTGCAGATCGTCGCCATCAAGGCGCTCTGCCGCCGCGCCAATGTGGAGAAGATCGACGCCGGCCCCAAGGGCGTGGTGCTCGCCTTCCGCGACAACATCTTCCCCAATCCGGAAGGGCTCATCGCCTATATCCGCGAGCAGGGCGTGGGCGTGAAGATCAGACCCGACCAGCGCGTGGTGTTCTTCGACGACTGGCCGCGGCCGGTTGAGCGGCTGAAGGGCACGGCCACGATCCTGCGCAAGCTCGCCGCCATCGCGGAGCGGGCCAAGGCGGCGTAGCGTCTTCCCTTAGATATCCCGCATATCGCGGGCCGTCGTGCCGGTGCTGGTGTTGAAGGCATATTTCGACCAGTTCCGGATCAACGTCTCGTCGGACGGCTTCGTGGCCTGCACCGCCGGCAGCGCGTGCATGGCGTCGATCCAGGCGCGCAGGCGCTCGCAGTCGTCCGGCAGCGCGAAGCCACGGTAGTGCTTCAGGACGGTGAAGCGCTGAACGTGCGGAAAAAAGGTGAAGTCGACGAGATTGGGCTTGTCCCCGAACCAGAAGGGCCCGGACGACAGCTTGCGCAGACCCTCGTATTCCATCTGTAGGACGGCTTCCGTCAGGCGTTCGGCATGCGCCTGCTGACCCTCAGGATCCTGTTTCAACATCATCTTGTAGACGTGGGGCACCATGCGGTCGTTGGCGAAGGCGATCCAGATGCGCGCCAGCGCGCGCCGCGACGGATCGCGCGGCAACAGCGGCGGCTCCGGCAGCACGTCTTCCAGGTACTCGTTGATCACCGCCAACTCGTAGAGCACGCCGTCACGATGGCGTAGCACGGGCACCTTGGCGTAAGGCGAAATCCGCAGAAACCAGTCCGGTTTGTCGTCGAGACTGATTTCGGTGAACTTGAAATCGGCCCCCTTGGTCAGCAGCACCATGCGGCTGCGCTGGGCGAACGGGCAGGTGGAAGAACTGATCAGTTCGATGGTCGAGTCGGGGCTGCTCATCGGGCGTTTCCTCGCGATATGACAATGCGCGCGTCCGCGCGTCAGTATGGCATCCTGAGCACCGGCTTGATGGTCTTGCCGCTCGCCGATTCCGCCGCGGCGCGGTTGATGTCGGCGAAATCGTAGAAGGTGATCAGCTTCTCGAGCGGAAACTGGCCGGCCATCACGTAGTCGACCAGTTGCGGGATGAATTGCTTGGGCACGCTGTCGCCCTGGATCACGCCGCGCAGGCTGCGGCCGTTCTGGATCCACTTCATCTCGACCGAAACCTCGGTGCCGGCGCGCGCGCTGCCGACCAGCACGCAGGTGCCCGCCGGCATCAGCGCTTCGAGCGCTTCGCGCAGGACTTCCGGCAGCGCGGACGTCTCCAACGAATAGCGCACGCCGGTGCCGGTGAGCTTGCGGATTTCAGCCACCACATCGGTGCGGCCGGCATGATTGATGGTGTGGGTCGCGCCGACGTCGCGCGCCACCTTGAGCCGATGATCGTGGATATCGACGGCGATGATCGGATCGCAGCCGGCGATCTTGGCCGCCATCAGGCCCGACAGTCCGACGGCACCGACGCCGAACACCACGAAGGCGTCGCCGCTTTGCGGCTTCATCACATTGAGCACCGCGCCGGCGCCGGTCTGGCCACCGCAGGCCAAGGGCCCCAGTATCTCGATCGGCGCGTCGGCGCGCACCTTCACCGCATAGCGCTCGTTGGCGATCAGATAGGTGCCGAACGACGATTGCTGGAAGAAGGCGCCATAGACCGGCTTGCCGTCCTGCTTGTAGAGCACGGAGCCGTCGGCGCGGGTGCCGCTGCGCTTCAGGGTGTCGGACTTCAGGCAATAGCTCTGCCGATGGCTGCGGCAGTTCGGACATTCGCCGCACCAGGGATAGGCCATCACCACGTGATCGCCGGGCCTGAACGCGGTGACGGCCGAACCGACCGCGCGCACGATGCCGGCCCCCTCGTGGCCGAACACCGCCGGATAGCGAAGGGCGTAATAGCCGTCGCGGGCATGCAGGTCGGTCTGACACATGCCGGAGGCGACGACCTCGACCAGTAGTTCATCGGGGCGCGGGTCGGTGAGTTCGACCAACTCCAGCGCGAAGGGGCCGGTGCATTCGCGCACCACCGCGGCGGTGATCTGCATGAGGGGCTATTCCGCCGCTGCGCCGCCAGACGCCGACGCTTCCTGCGCGACGCGCGCGATCATCTGCGCCAGATATTCCGGCGCCTGCGCGCCCGACACCGCGTAGCGGCCGCCGAAGATGAAGCAGGGCACGCCGTCGATGCCGGCATCCTTGGCCGACTGCGCCTCGCGCGTGACGCTCTCGACATCGGTGTCGCTCGCCAGCGCCTCGCGCACGTCGTCGGGGTCGAGGCCGATATCGCTGGCCGCCTGCAGCAGCACGGCGCGATTGGTGAGATCGGCGCCCTCGGTGAAATAAAGATCCATCAGCTTCTGCTTCATGTCGGCCGCCTTGCCGATGCCGCCGGCCCAGCGAATGAGACGGTGGGCGTCGGTGGTGTTGGGCTGGCGGCTGATGCGGCCGGTGGCGTAGTCCAGTCCTTCCTCGGCGGCGGCGGCCGAGACGCGCTCGGCGATCTCCTCATAGCGCTCAGGCGAGCCGAACTTGGTCGTCAGATAGTCGGTGCGCGAAATGCCGTCGCGCGGAATCCAGTCGTTGAGGAAGTAGGGGTGCCAATGCACTTCGACCGGAATATCCGGGGTCAGCGCCAGCGCCTTTTCCAGCCGGCGCTTGCCGATGAAGCACCACGGGCAGACCACGTCGGAGACGACGTCGATACGGAGAGGTTGCTGGCCGGACATGGACTGGCTCCCGCTTCAATGCGGTCATTCCAGGTTCGCGCTCGCGCGCCCCGGAACGACAGGATCGGAGGAAGCCTAGGCGCTTGGCTATTCGGCGGCAACCACCTGGCTGCCCATCACCCGCGTCATCAGGCTGGCGAGGTTGTCACCCGCCTTCACCGTCGCCAGCGTCACATTGGCGGTGATCTTCTCGTGCGGGCGGTCGACGGCGCGCATGTGGTTGCGCAGCGCGCCGGCGATGCGCCGCACCACGACGTGGGCGCTGCGCAGATCGGTCTGGGTGAAGGCGATGAGGATCGAGCCGTCGTCCTCGCGGGTGGCGAAGTCGATGTCGCGGATCAGCTTGGTCACCAGGCGGGCGCCGTCGCGGGCGGCGCGCTCGTCGACCGGACCGTCGAACGAGAAGCGCGCGATCGACAGCGCCTGACTGCGGTCGCTCGCCTCGGCGATGGTCTTGTCGAGGTCGCGCAAGAACGCCTCGGGCACCAGCAGGCCGGTGTGCGGATCGAAGATACCCTCGGCGTCGAGCGACTTGAGGATGCGTTTGAGACGCATCTCGAAGGCGTGCATCCGCACCAGCGGCATCATGCGCGGCACCAGCCGCGCGGGATCGCCGCTGACGTGATCGATGTTGGTCAAGTTGCCGGCGAAATCGGGCGCCGCTTCGCCGATCACCGCGACCGGCAGGTCGCGGAAGCGCGGCTCTTCCGCCAGCACGGTGAGGAAGGCTTCCACCATGCGCGTGGAGAAGCCGTCGCCGACCACCACACCGTCGATGTCGCGCCCGCCGAGATGGCCGGCGGCGGCTTCGACGCTGAACGCGCCCACCATGTTGACCCGTTCGCCGATGGCGACGCTGAGCGCGGGATATTGCGGGCCGCGGCCGACGATGAGAACGGTGGCGTCTTCCAAAGCGTCGTTGACCGGCAGCGCCGGCAGCGTGCCGGCGTCGGTTGCGAAGGTCTCGATGCGGCGCAGGACGGTGTCGTGCATCGCGCGCACCCGCTGTGCCGCCTGCAGGCGCTCGATCAGCCGTTCGACCGGCAGGCCAGCGTCGACGGGCAGGGCGATCGGGATGGCAGCTTCCTGATCGCCCTGGATGCGGGCGATGGCCGGCACGATCGGTCCCTCCGCGGTGGCGATCTGCAGGGTCAACGCGCGGGCGGCGGCTTCGTCCGGCGGCGGGCCCGGTTCGGCGATGACCACGGCCGCCGGCTTGACCTCAACAAAGGCCTCCCGCGCTTCGGCCCAATTGACCTCCACAATGGGGAAGGCACCGGCAGCGCTGAGCGCTTCGGTGAGGTCGGCCGCCGAACTCTCGGCGACCACGATGATAGGCCCTTGAAGCGACATGGGGGTACGCAAGCGGCGTTACAAAAAGTCCGCGACCTTAGATCGCGGCCTCTTAACGGCCGGTCAACGAAACCGCGCGATTACACCGCTTCGCGGCTGCGCACGCGAAAGGCGCCGAAAACCAGGGGATTGGCGCCGCCGGCCTGCAAGGCCGCGATCATGGCCTCGCGGTCATGGGCGCTGCCGGCAAAGCGCTGGCCGAGCGCGGCATCGGGCGCGGCCATGATGGTCGCCTCCGGATTGATGCCGGCGACCAGGTCTTCGAGCGCGCGTTCGCGCAAGCGATAGCCGCCGACGAAACTCAAGCCGGCGGGTGGCGCCGTCAGGCTCAGTGTCTTGTCGCGGCGATCATAACGGCAGGCAAATCCGGTATCGATGTATCCGGCGGGGTCGGGCGCAAGGTGAGGCGCATGGCCGAGCTCGACGCCGGGCGGAAAAGCGCGGTTCGGAACCATGGCCCCGCGCAAGCCGAGCGAGCGGCCCACCGTGCGGCCGGTCTCGATCAAGGCGAGCGCGGACGTCGCACCGCGCGGCGCCGCAATGCTGCCGTAGGGAAGCGGAGCCGGTAGGCCGTCCGCCTCGCGACGGCCGGCGATGAGGCCAATCTCGCCGAAGGCCGCCACGTCGACCAGCGCCGCTTCGCCTGGCCATGCCGGTTCGCCCTCGAGCCGTTCGGGAGCGCGCCACAGGGCGATGATGATCTTGATGTTGTTGCGCCCCGCTTGGGCGAGCGGCGCAATCGCGGCCGCCGGCAGTACGACGATGCCGCCATCGAAGGCCGAGCATTGCGCGGCGAATGCCTCGGCGGCAAACGGATGGTGCAAGTGCAGCGTGCCGCCGGCCAGCAGCCACGGCACGACGGTCAGCGCCAGCCCGGCAAAGGAGGCGGGCGGGACGGCCGAGAGAACGACGCTGTCCGGCGTCATGCCTGCTTCCAGCAACGGCGCCATACCGCCGGCAATCAGTTCGGTGTGATTGCGCGCGACCGCCACCAGCCCATTGGGCGTGACATCGAAGGTGATAGCGGCGATGTGGGCGGCCGCCTGTCCGAGCCGGGCCGGCATGTGAATGAAATCGCCGCCGCGCACGACCTCGTCGAGCGCCACCACGCCGTCCGGCAGGTCGTCGCCGAAAGCGCAGACATGGCGGATCGGAAAGAGCGCCGCCGCGACCTCGACCGCCACCTCTGCCGGGCGCGCCGAGCCGATCCGCGAGGTGGTGATGATGGCCTTGGCGCCGATCTGCCCGAGCGCCGCGATCATCTCCTGGCTGCGCCACAGCAGCGGCAAAGGCGCCGCGATCAGGCCGGCCCGCAGCACGGCCAGCAGCGCGATTAGGCTCTCGACCGTATTGGCGAGCTGGAGCGCCACCACCGTATCGGTCGGCAGGCCGAGGGTGCGCAGGCGGGCGGCGAGCGCGGAAATCGCCCGGTCGGCCTCGCTAAATGTGAGCCGTTGCGGGGCGCCGTCGGTGACCCGGGCGCGATCCGGCGGATCGACCAGGGCGAGACGATCGGAATTGCGCACGCCGGCACGCCGGAACAGGCCATCGAGGGTGGCGCCGTCCCGCGAGACTTGGTCGTCGTCACCGAGGATCATGTGGCCTCCTCGTGCCACCAGGTTTCCGCCAGATACCCGAACAGCGAGGTGCGCGTTGGATGCTTGATTCGCGTCCAGCGCGCCACCCATTGCACCGGCGGGTGATAGAGCGGCACCACGTAGAAGCCCGACAGCAGCACGCGGTCGAGGGCGCGGACGGCGGCGACGAAATCGTCTTCCCCGACGGCGCTGAGGATTGCTTTGATCATGGCGTCGGCGGCCGGCGATTTGGCGCCCATGTAGTTGCGGCTGCCTTCCTGATCGGCCGCGGCCGAGCCCCAGTAGAAGGCCTGCTCGTTGCCGGGAGAGAGCGATTCGTCCCAGTTGTATTGCATCATGTCGAAGTCGAAGTGGATGCGGCGCTGCTCGAACTGGGTGGCATCGACCGTGCGCACGCGCGCCTCGATGCCGGCGCGCCGCAGCATGCGCGAATAGGCGAGCGCCAGCCGCTCCTCGTCGCGGGTCGAGGTGAGCATCTCGAAGGTGAACGGCCGACCGGTCGCGCGGTGGGTCAGCGCGGTGCCCTGGATATGCCAGCCCGCCTCGGCAAACAGCTTGAAGGCGTGGCGTAGCGCTTTGCGATCACGCCCCGAGCCGTCGCTCTTGGGCGGCGACCATTGCCCCTCCATGATGTCGGGGCGCACGGCGCCGGGGAAGGGCGCCAACAGCGCACGCTCGCGCGCACTGGCCGGCCGGCCGTGCGACGACAGGATGCAGTCGTCGAAATAGCTGGCGGTGCGGCGATAGAGATCGAAGAAATAGGTGTGATTGATCCATTCGAAATCGAACAGATGCAGGATCGCCTGCCGCACGCGGATGTCGGCGAAGATCGGCCGGCGCGTGTTGAATGCGAGACCGAGCATGCCCTTCGGAAGTCCGTAGGGAAACGTCTCTTTGACAACCTTGCCCTGGCGCAAGGCGGGAAAATTGTAGCCGGTCTGCCAGCGGCTTGCATCGGTTTCCGCCCGCACGTCGTAAAGGCCGGTCTTGAACGCCTCGAAATGGGTGTTGCCGTCGCGATAATAATCGAAGCGGATAGTATCGAAATTCCACAAGCCGCGATTGATCGCGAGATCGCGGCCCCAGTAATTCGGATTACGCGTGAACGTCACGGTGCTGCCCGGGCTTACCTTGGTCACGGTGTAGGGCCCGCTGCCGAGCGGGGGCGTGAAGCTCGTGTTCTCGAAGGTCTTGGGATCGATGGCGTGCTTGGCGATGACCGGCATCAGGCCGATGATCAGCGGCAGTTCGCGGTCATTGGTGGCGGTGAGATCGAAGCGAACGCCGCGGGCGCCGTCGGTTTCCGCCTTCACGACCTTGGAGTAGTAGATGCCGAAATTCGGGCGGCCATGATCGCGCAATAATTGCCAGGAGAAGATCACGTCATCCGGCGTCACCGGCGTGCCATCGGAAAAGCGTGCCGCCGGATTGATCGTGAACTTCACCCAGCTTCGGGTGGCATCGGTCTCGACGGTCTCGGCGAGCAGGCCGTAGAGCGTGAACGGCTCGTCGTAGCCGCGGGCCATCAGGCTCTCGATCACATAGCCGCGCACATTGATGGCGGGCAGCCCCTGCACGATCAGCGGATTGAGGCTGTCGAAGGTCCCCAAGACCCCCTGCACCAGCTGGCCGCCTTTGGGCGCCGCCGGATTGGCATAGGTCGGATGGCTGAAGTCCGGGCCCCAGGCCGGTTGCCCGTGCATGGCGATGGCATGGCCCGCGCCGTCCGCGCGCGCCGGCAGGCGTGCGAGGCCGGCAAGCAGCGCGCCGAGGAGCACCGAACGCCGGGACGGCTTCCACGCCATGCCGGCACGCGGGTCGATGAGGGGCGGCAGCAACGGTCGAATGCGATTCGGTCCTGGTTTCGCCCAACCTACCACGGCGCGGACCCGCATTTTCGGCGCATTCATGGCTTTATTGCAGGCCGAAGATCGGCTATCAGGCACATGCCCCGGTCACGCTCTCGCCCCATTTCGTGCGGAGAGAGCCGCGGAAAAGAAGAGGTGACCGTTCGGTGCGGCGAGGGGCTGCGGGCGGTGGGAACAAGGGAATTAACAATGGATCATCGGATCGCAACGCCTCGGCCCTGGGGTCGGGTGCTGACCGCCACTGCGGCAGCCGTGGGTTTGATGGCGGCGACTCTGTTGGTGGCGCCGCCGGCGTTTGCCCAGCACAAGAAACCCGCCGCCAAACCGGCGCCGAAGCCCGCGCCGGCCGCACCTGCGCCGCAGGCGGAGAACAACAAGCCTCAGCTCATGTATTCGCCATGGATGAAGGTGTGCGGCAAAGGCAAGGACACCAATAACAAGCAAGTCTGCGTCGTCACCAAGGACGGCCGCCTGGAAAACGGCATGCCGGTTGCCATCGTGCAACTGTTCGAGCCGGAGGGGCAGCCGAAAATCCTGCGCGTCACCGTGCCGCTCGGCATGCAGTTGCAGCACGGCACCCGCGTGATCATCGACCAGGGCACGCCGGCGAACGAGCCCTACAAGATCTGCTTCCCGGTCGGTTGCATGTCGGACTATCCCGTCACCGACGACATGATCAAGAAGATGAAGAAGGGCAAGACCCTCACCGTGCAGGCGATCAACATGCGCGGTCAGCCGATCAGTCTGCCGCTGCCGCTCAACGATTTCGCCAAGGCGCTGGACGGCCCGCCGACCGATCCCAAGGTGTTCGAGCAGCAGCAGCGCAAGCTGCAGGAAGAGCTGCAGAAGAAGGCCGAGGCGGCGCGCAAGCGGCTCGAGGCCCAGAAGCCTTCGGCGCAGGCGCCCGCGAAGAAGTAAGTCTTCGCGCTGAAGCGATCGATTGCAAAAGGCGCGGCTCAGGCCGCGCCTTTTGTTATTCTTATTCGAAGTTCGCACGAGATACGTGCTTGGCGCGCGCGGGGTCGGAACGGACGTCTAATTCAGCTGGCTGTTGCGCTGGCGGTAGCCGCTGCTGTCGTCCCAATCGAAAACTTCCGACACCTGCGGATGACGGATCGGCTCCCCGGAGTTATCCGGCAGCAGGTTCTGCTCGGAAACGTAGGCGACGTATTCGGTCTCGTCGTTTTCGGCGAACAGATGATAATAGGGCTGATCCTTGCGCGGTCGCGCCTCAGCGGGGATCGACTCCCACCATTCCTCGGTATTGCTGAATTCCGGATCGATGTCGAAAACGACACCGCGGAACGGGTACAGACGGTGCTTGACCACCTGGCCGATCATGTACTTGGCGTTACGCATCTTATTCATGGCTTCTGACAAATAATGCATTCCAGCGTCGACCGCCAGGGCGGCCGGCCGCAACCATAGGCCGCAACTCAGAGGCCGTAAGTCGCCGCCATCTCCGGATCCTTGGCGGCGACGATCTTGGCAAGGTCCAACAGCACCTTGGCCTGCTTCCAGGTGGCATCGTCCTGCATCTTGCCGTCGATCATGACCGCGCCGGCGCCGTCCGGCATGGCATCGACGATCTTCTTGGCGAAGGCCACTTCGCCCGGATCGGGCGAGAACACCCGTTTGGCGATGGCGATCTGGGAGGGGTGCAGCGACCAGGCGCCGACGCAGCCCATGAGGAAGGCGTTGCGGAACTGGGCCTCGCAGGCGGCGGCGTCGGAGAAGTCGCCGAACGGACCGTAGAACGGCTTGATGCCGGCGGCGGCGCAGGCATCGACCATCTTCCCGATGGTGTAGTGCCAGAGGTCCTGCTGGTAGGCGGCGCGCGGGGCATCGCCGCCGATGTCGGGTTTACCCGATATCGGCTCTTTTGAAGGAGCATCGGCCAGCACTCTGTAATCGGGATGGCCGCCGCCGACGCGGGTGGTCTTCATGGCGCGCGAGGCGGCGAGATCCGCGGGCCCCAAGCTCATGCCGTGCATGCGGGGGGAGGCGGTGGCGATCGCCTCCACATTGTTGACCCCTTGCGCCGTCTCCAGGATGGCGTGGATCAGGATCGGCTTCTTGACGCCGTGGCGCGCCTCGAGCTGGGCCAGCAACTGGTCGAGGTAATGGATGTCCCAAGGGCCATCGACCTTGGGCAGCATGACGACATCGAGCTTGTCGCCGATCGCGCCGACGATCTCGGTGACGTCGTCGAGCGCCCAGGGCGAATTGAGCGCATTGATGCGCGTCCACAGACCGGTCGCGCCGAAATCGGTCGCCTTCGCCATGGCGATGAAGCCGTCGCGCGCCGCCTGCTTGGCGTCGATCGGGATCGCGTCCTCCAGATTGCCCAGCACCACGTCCACCTGGGCCACCAGTTCGGGGACCTTGGCGCGGACCTTCTCGACGTGCGGCGGCACGAAATGGATCATGCGCTCCAGGCGCACCGGCAATTCGCGCAACGGGGCGGGCGCCCCGATGGCGAGCGGCTGGAAGAACTGACGTGGCAGTTTCATGGCTCGTTTTCGCTGGTGGGTCTTTGCAAAGGGCTGGCTTGCCGTTTAGAGCAATGCAAGGGGCGCGCCAAGTGGCCGTTTAGAAGCAGCGCGAGGCACCCGCCGGAAGCCCTTGAATGATCGACGTTCTCAACCTCGCGCTGCCGTATTTCGGGCTGATCCTGATCGGCTTTGTTTGCGGCCGGATCAAGCAGATCCCCGACACCGCGCTCGGCTGGATGAACTTCTTCATCGTCTATGTGTCGCTGCCGGCGCTGTTCTACCGCATCCTGGCGCAGACGCCGCTCGATCAGCTCACCCAGGTCGATTTCATCTTCGCCACCTCGCTCGCGACCCTGTGGGCCTTCACGGTGTCTTTCGGAATCGGCATGGCTTTCCGCAAGGGCAATATCGGGGAGGCGACCATCGCCGGGCTTGCCGGCGGCTACGGCAATATCGGCTATATGGGCCCGGGGCTGGCGCTGGCGACGCTCGGCCAGCACGCGGCGGTGCCGGTGGCGCTGATCTTTTGTTTCGACAACATCGTCTTGTTCACGATGGTGCCGTTCCTGATGGCGCTGGCAAGGCCGCAGCCCCTGAGCGTGCCGGCAATCGCGCTGGAAGTGGTCAAGCGCGTCGCCGGCCATCCCTTGATCATCGCCAGCGCCTTGGGCGTTGTCTCGGCCGCGCTGCAATTTCATCCGCCGCAGGCGTTGGATCGGCTGTTGCAATTCCTGCAGAACGCGGCGGCGCCTTGCGCGCTGTTCGCGCTCGGGGTGACGGTGGCGCTGCGGCCCCTACAGAAAATGCCATGGGAGATTCCGTTCACCACCGCGGTGAAGCTGCTGCTGCATCCGCTGCTGGTGTTTCTGCTGCTGTCGGTGCTGGGGCCGTTCGAACAATATTGGGTCGAAACCGCCGTCCTGATGGCTGCGCTGCCGCCGGCGCTCAACGTGTTCGTATTCGCGCGCCAATACGACGTCTGGGTGGAGCAGGCTTCCAGCGCCGTGCTGGTCGGCACCCTGGTCTCGGTGGTGACGCTGACCACGGTGATGTGGCTGGTGAGAACGGGCTCGCTGCCGCCGCTCTTGTTTCACTAGAGGTTTAAAGAGCCTCCCCACGCATCAGCCGCGGCTCGGAAACGCGCGGGGCGATGCCCTCGCGCATGACGCCGCGACGCAAGGGGCCGATGCGGTCGATCATGTAGAGCCCGAGCCCGCGCGCGCCTTGCGCCGGCAGGAAATCGGACAGCAGTGTGCGGTTGAGCATGTCGACCGCGAGCGTGCGGCTGCCGACGTCGGCGCGGCGCAGGCGCTCGTAGCGGGCCAGCAGCGCGGCGTCGCCGATGTCGCCACCGTGCCGATGCGCGGCGACGGCAAGCTCGCCGATGGTGGCGGCATCGCGTAAGCCCAGATTGAGCCCCTGCGCACCGATCGGCGGGATCACATGAGCGGCTTCGCCCACCAACGCGATGCGCGCCTGCGCGAAGCGGCGAGCGGTGCCGATGGTGAGCGGAAACAGCCCGCGGCCGTGCTCGACCGTGACCTTGCCGAGAATGGAATGGGCGCCGCGTTCGATGGCGGCCGACAATTCGGTGTCATCGAGCGCCGCGATGTCTTCGGCATCCGCCGGATCGAGCACCCAGACCAGGCTCGAACGGTGGCCGGGCAGGGGCACGATCGTGAAGGGGCCGCTCGGCGTGTGGAATTCGGTCGAAGTGTCGCGATGCGGGCGGCTGTGGCCGAAGCAGACGGTGAGCGCCGTCTGCCGATACTTGCGCTCGTCGAGCGCGATACCGGCTGCATTACGGCAGAGCGAGCGCCGCCCATCCGCGCCGACGACGAGCGGCGCCCGCAGCCGTTCGCCGCCTCTTAGCGCCACCGACACCTCGTGCTCGCCCGGTGTCACCTCGATCACCTCGTCTTCCACGAGGCGCGGGCCGGGAAGAGCACGGGCGCGCTGCTCCAGCGCCTCCACCAGATGCCGGTTCTCGATGTTGTAGCCGAAGGCCTCGAGCCCGATTTCGTCGGCCGCGAATTTGACCTCCGGCGCGCGCCAGAGCCGTCCGGTGTCGTCGACGATGCGCAGCACGCGCAATGGCGCCGTATGCTCCCGGCAATGCTCCCAGACACCCAACGTCTCCAGCGCCGTCACGGAGCCGCTGAGCAGGGCGGTGGTGCGGTTGTCGGCGCGAGCTGGTCGCTGGCCCGCCAGCACGGTCTGGATCCCGCCACTCGCCAGCGCGATGGCTGCGGTCAGGCCCGCCGGGCCGCCCCCGACGACGATCGCTTCAGCACCGGTATTTTTGTCCAGGATCAATGCTTTCCGTCCCGATTTTGCATCCGTTACGTTAGCACGGGCCGGTTCCGGGCGGAAATCGCCGCGCCGATCTGCCGATACCGCGACCGGGTCCGTTGCGCTATGCCAGGAAGCGAGCGAATGCTGTCATGACCGAAACCGTCGACCGCAGCCTGCACCATTTGTCGCGCGCCGCCAGCCGGCTGGGCGCGCTGCTGGCACGCCCGAAATGGCTGGCCGGGCTTTGCGTGGTGGCGATCACCGGTCTGGGCTGGCTCTGGCTCGGCCTGCTGATTGCCGGCATGGGTGGGCCCGCCGGCGCGCTCGGTCCCGGCATGCAGGCGCTCGACCTATTGCCGCGCGCCTTTGCCGCGCTCTGCAAGCCGACCTTCGGCCTGTCGGTGCTCGCCATGCCGGGCGAGACCTGGGGCGCGACCGGCTTCGCAGTGGTCGGCCTGATGTGGGCCGCCATGGTGCTGGCGATGATGCTGCCGAGCGCCGGTCCCATGATTTTCACCTATGCCGAAATCGCCGACACCGCCGCGGCCAAGGGCGAGCCCATCGTGTCGCCGTTCGTGCTGGCTGGCGGCTACACCGTGGTCTGGCTCGGTTTTGCCGCATTGGCGACACTGGTGCAGTTCGGTTTCACCCAGGGCGCGCTGATCGACGAGAGCATGGCCTCGGCCAGCGGGCTGTTCTCGGGCGCGATCTTCGTCGCGGCCGGCCTCTACCAGTTCTCCGGGCTCAAGCACGCGTGCTTGCGGCAATGCCAGAGCCCGTTCCCGTTCTTCTTCGCCCACTGGGCGACGACGCCACGCGGCGTGTTCCGGCTCGGCCTGAAACAAGGCCTCTATTGCCTCGGCTGTTGCTGGGCGATGATGGCGGTGATGTTCGCGGTCGGGGTGATGAACGTCATCTGGATGGCGGCGCTCGGCGTGGTGATGACGATCGAGAAGATGCTGACCGGCACCCGTTTCAGCCACGCCGTCGGCGTCCTCTTGATTGTCGCCGGCGTGGTCTTCATCGGCATGGCATTCGCCGCCCATTGGCCGGGCTGAACGAATTGCGTTAAAGGTTGATAAAAGCCGGGGAGTAAATCGTTGACCGAAGCGTGGACCTTGAAAGGCGAGATGGCGCTGTCGTGCAGCTGCACGGTGTTTTGTCCCTGCGTGCTGTCGCTCGGCGAACATCCGCCGACCGAAGACCGCTGCCAGACCTGGGCCGGCATCCGCATCGACGAGGGGCATTTCGACAGCATCGATCTTGCCGGCATCAAGGTGGGGTTGATGATGGACCTGCCCGGCATCATGGCGCGCGGCAACTGGACCGCGGCGCTGTTCGTCGATGACAAGGCGCCGATCCAGGCGGTGAAGGGGCTGACCCGCATCTTCACCGGCCGCGTCGGCGGCACCACGCATCTTTTGTCGATCCTGGTCGGCCAGTTTCTCGGCGTGCACCAGGTGCCGATCACCTATGAGACCGAAGGAGAGACGCGCGTCGTCAGCCTGGAGAAATATGGTGGCGGCGCCATTACGCCGGTGCGCGGCAAGGAACGCGGGCAGAACGTGGTGATCCGTAACAGCGAATATTGGATCGGTCCGGACGTCATCGTGGCAAAGGCCGACAAGTCGCGCTTCCGCGGCTTCGGCCGCAATTGGAATCTGGCCGGGCGCTCCTGCGAGATCGTCAAGCTCGACTGGGGCAATCAATAGCGCGGCCTGCCGCGGGTTGTTTGGCTGGGGAATCGTATTTGGCCGCAGCGCACACCTCGCCCCGCTGGGCGGGGAGAGGTCGACGCGCGGAACGTGCGTCGGGTGAGGGGGTGCATCCACAAGCTCGACCGCTCGGCATCTTGTAAGTGCCCCTCAGCCCGACCCTCTCCCCGCTTGCGGGGAGAGGGAGAATTGGCGCCGTGCCCGTATGCAACAGTCTCCCGCTTGATCGAGGGCAGGGACCATGCGCAAACATTGGCCATGAGCCGATTCGAACGCGTCTGCGCCTTCGCCGTCCATGTGCTGACCGCGACCGGACCGGCGCTGGCGTTGCTGGCGCTGATCTTCGCCACCGGCGGCCATTGGGCGGCGATGTTCTTTACCCTTGGTGCCGCGCTGCTGGTCGATGGTGTCGATGGGCCGCTGGCGCGCGCCTTCCGGGTAAGCGAGGTGTTGCCGCGCTGGTCGGGCGACACGCTCGATCTGGTCGCCGACTTTTCGACCTATGTGTTCGTGCCGGCCTATGCCGTCGCCGCCAGCGGACTGTTGCCGGAAGCGCTCGCCATCGTCTCCGGCGTCATCATCTGCATCACCGGCGCGCTCTATTTCGCCGACCGAAACATGAAGACCGAGGACAACTATTTCCGCGGCTTTCCCGCGGTGTGGAATCTGGCGGCCTTCTATCTCTACATCCTGGAGCCACCACCCTGGATCGCTGCCGCCGCGGTGTTCGTGCTGGCGGCACTGAGCTTCTGTCCCATCCGCTTCCTGCATCCGCTGCGCGTCAAGCATTGGCGCCCGCTCAATGTGGCGCTGCTGGCGCTGTGGGCGGTGCTGGCATTCCTGGCGGTTGCCGCGAACCTTTCGCCCGGCCCGTTCGTAACCTGGCCGCTTTGTGCGATCGCGCTTTATTTCTTTGCCGTGGGGCTGTTGCGCTCGCCCGCCTAACGGTATTCGCTATCGGCCTCATTTCTGTCGGGAGTTCTCCATGCCTGTTCTTCTCATCGCCGGCGGTAGCCGTGGTATCGGCGCCGCCACCGCCCGCCTTGCGGCCGCTGCCGGTTACGACGTCGCCGTCAACTACAAGAGCAATGCCAAGGCCGCGAACGAGGTGGTCGATGCGGTAAAGGCGGCCGGCCGCAAGGCGGTGGCGATCAAGGGCGACATGGCGCTGGAAGCGGATATCGAGCGGACTTTCGACGAAGCGGCGAAGGCGCTCGGCCCCATCACGCATTTCGTGCACAGCGCGGGCATCATCGGCAAGAGCTCGCGGCTCGATGAGGCGGACACCGACACCATCCGCGAGGTACTCGAGGTCGATACCTTCGGCGCGCTCATCTGCCTGCGCGCCTGCGTGCGGCGCATGTCGACGCGGCACGGCGGCAAGGGCGGCGCGGTCGTGATGCTGTCGTCGATGGCGGCGCCGCTCGGCGGCGCTAACGAATGCATCTGGTACGCCGCCGCTAAAGGCGCGGTCGATTCCGCGGTGATCGGCGTGTCACGCGAGGTTGCCAAGGAAGCCATGCGCGTCAACGCCATTACGCCGGGCGTCATCGACACCGACATCCAGCCGCCCGGCCGCCTCGAGCGGGTGGGGCCGCTGTTGCCGATGGGCCGTCCGGGACAGGCGGACGAGGTGGCGCATGCCATCCTGTTCCTGCTGTCGGACGACGCCTCCTACATCAACGGCGCCAACTTGCGGGTGTCGGGGGGAAGGTAGGTCTCAATCCGTCATCGTGAGGCCCGGCGCGCGGCAAAAAGCCTCTCCATGGTCATGGCCGGGCTTGATCCGGCCATCTCGCTTAGGGACGCTTTGTGCCATCCTAAGCGGGGTCACCGGGACAAGCCCGGTGACGACAGGTCTGGTGCTGTAGCCCGGCTGGAGCGAAGCGAAAGCCGGGGCGAGCGTTCCCGATTTTCGCAGACGCTCAAACCGCCCGACAGCCTCCAACCGGGCTGCTTGCTTGGGTGCCGCCCGGACCGATTTGATTTTTATAAGCCTTGGCCTACACTTCTTGAGGAATAAATTTGGTTTAAAAATATGCCATCTAGCGAAGCCCACGATGATTTTTATCGCGCGCTCGGTCGTTTTGCGTTCGAGTGGGCGGCGACTGAATTTTGTTTAGATCTATTAGTGCTTACGCTTCGCCGCCCCGATGAACATGAACTGCCGCATGATTTGAAAAGCAAAATTGCGCTAGTGAAAAATAGGCTTTCCTCAAGCAAGCATCTTGTGGATCAATTGAGCCAATTAGCCGAAACGCGTCACGATCTTGTTCACGGAGCAATGATTAGCCACGCCGCAACGGACTCAAAACTCACAGTAACGATGGGTCGATTGCTTCAACCAAAAAAGGGAAACCGAAGAAGAAAGCCAATTAAGGTGACCAGTAACATGATCGATAAGGAGACGGAGTGTGTTCATTCGATTGGATCAAAAATACTCGATATAACTGCGGAACTACAATAATGGCAGCGAGAATAGATATCATTGCATTGACAATTTTGATGACAACATCATCTGGCGCGCATGAGTTGTCTATGCGAGAAAACTTCGCCTTAATTATCGGGACTTCATCAGTAGCTGAATCCCGGTGCGGTCTAAAAGGACAGGCACAAAAAGCCAAAGCGTACGTTGATAGTTTCAAATCCGGTTTTGATTTGCGGAACCGTGAAGATTTGAGGCTGGTAACACAAGCAATGCTCGGCGCCCAGGTAAGTCTTTCAAGGATCGGTCGCCATGCTTGGTGTGTCGAATATCGGGGACGCATGAATTTGAACGGCGGATTTTGATTTCCAGCGTCCCTTCTTCGATTGCGACGGACTCCCCTTGCCATCGTTGCCATGGTTGGGACGCCAGTATTCGCGCAGCCAGTAGGCCGCGGCCCTTATGAATGCACTGATTTCTATTGCCGCCGACATCAATGCGAGCCGATGCGGCCTCCAAATTGGCGAAAGATAGAAGAGGCCAGCGGTCAAGCCATCTACATTGATCTCACATCTCTTAAATACCGAACTGACTATGGGCCACCGTATGAAAGTGGTCGCAAGACGAGAGTCGCACAGGCGTTAATCTATACTGACGATGGAATGCCGACTGGCGCGTCCAATGCAGGTTGGTACGATTTTGATTGCGAACGTCCGCATCTTCTCGGACAGGCGGGAGTCTGGCCTTACGGGCCCGCACAATTCTTACCTCCAAAATCTATTGAGTTTCAGCTTAGGGAAATCGCTTGCCACGGTCCTTACTAGGCAGCGGCAGCGCGTAAGGCGGGTTAGCTGAAGGCGTCCCCCGCCGCATCCTGCCAACGATTTCGATGGCGTCGATTGACGGACGACGCTGCGTCAATCCCCCCTGCGGCGCCAACGTCGCGGCTCTCTGTGAATGTCGAGGAAGAGGTCGCTCTCGCTTCCACTATCATTGTCTAGCCCAAGGTGGGACTTGCGGCAAGCCGGCGCCTGTGTGTCAGGGAAACGCCCTTCAATTCACATCAAAGGAGCGGCGAGCCAATGTCAGCGACTGCCAGCACGTTTGCACAATCGTTCTTCCACGGAACGCGGGCCGATCTGAAACCCGGAGACCTGATCGTCGTCGGCTACCAGTCCAACTTTACCGAGGCTGAGCCGCTATCCTGGGTCTATTTCGCGGCCACGCTGGATGCGGCGATCTGGGGCGCCGAACTGGCCGCCGGCAGCGGGCGAGAGCGGATTTATGTGGTGGAGCCAACGGGGCCGATCGTGGACGATCCCAACCTCACGGATAAGAAGTTTCCCGGTAATCCGACGCTGTCCTACCGTTCGCGCGATCCGCTACGAGTCATTGGCGAAGTTGCGAATTGGCAAGGGCACCCCCCTGAACGGCTGCAGCAGATGAAGGACAACCTCGCCCGCTTGAAGGCGGAGAGGGCCGTTATCATCGACTAACGTGATTAGGGAACGGCGGGCGGGTGAGCCGAAGTGTAACCCGCCGCATCCTATCAGCGATTTCGATGGCGCCGATTGGCGGATTACGCTTCGCTAATCCGCCCGCGCTGACGTTTCGCTCCGGGTCAGGAAAGGAAGAGATACGACGCGAACGAGCCCAGCCCCTCGATTAATAGCCGCGTAGTGAGCTAGACTATGGTCGATGCCGAACGAGCCGGCTCTAACCTCCAATGCGTACCACTCAGGCGGGCCAGCACAGGGCTCACGGGAGGAACTCGATGAACACAGTCAAAGACGCTCTAGCCCAGAAGAGCGGCGCCCTGATCCATGTTCGTTCCGACGACATGGTCGTCGAAGCCTTGCGCCAGATGCGCGACAATCGGGTCCGGTCGGTGCTGGTCATCGACGACGACGTACTGGTCGGTATCGTGACCCAGGGTGACTGCGCCATAAAAGTGCTGCTGCCCGGGCTCGATGCGAAGCAAACTCCGGTGGGCCAAGTGATGACGGGCAACCCGGTGACGGTCAAGCCCGACGACCAACTGGAAGGCTGCATGTCAATGATGGCCGCGCGCGGCTTTCGCCATCTACCAGTGCTGGACGCGGGCAAGGTCGTGGGCGTGATCTCGATCGGAGACGTCGTCAAGGACGTCATCCGAAATTTGGAGCACAACGTGGCTGACCTGATGGGCTACATCATGACGGACGGCCCCGGGGGCTGACAGCGTGTAGGTCGGGTTAGCCCACCGGGTCCGCGCGAAGCTCCGCCCGATGACAGGCTCCGGCGTAACCCGCCGCGTGGCTCTGCTGTCGGACCAGGCCTCCTACATCAACGGCGCGAACTTGCGCGTCTCCGGCGCGCGCTGATCTTTTGTTGCCGGGCGCACAAGCCGCGCGCCGATTTCGTTGCTTTCCTTGCGGGCCTTGTTGCCGACGCTGGCGCCGCGTGCTCGATTTCGCGGTGTGCATGCGCAGCGTGTCATGCAGCCGGGAGTTTCATGTCGCGCCCCATCCTTCTGATCGTCGGCGGCAGCCGCGGCATCGGTGCGGCGACCGCGTGCCTGGCCGGCGCGCGCGGCTATGACGTGGCGGTGAACTACAAGAGCGACGCGCGCGCTGCCGAAGCCGTGGTCGCGGCGGTGCGCGAAGCCGGCGGCCGCGCGATTGCCATTCAGGGCGATGCGGCGGATGAGCCCGATATCGAGCGGGTGTTCGAGGAGACCACGCGCGCACTCGGACCCATCAGCCATTTCGTGCATAGCGCCGGCATCGTCGGGAAGAACTCGCGGCTGGATCAAGCCAGTGCCGACACCATCCGCGCGGTGCTCGATATCAATCTCTTCGGCGCGCTGCTGGGCGCGCGGGCCGCCGTTCGCCGCATGTCGACGCGGTATGGAGGTCAGGGCGGGGCGATTGTTCTGCTGTCGTCGATCGGGGCGCTGACGGGTTCGGCAAACGAATATGTGTTCTATGCGGCGGCCAAGGGTGGCGTCGATTCGTTGACGGTCGGGCTCGCGCGTGAAGTGGCCAAGGAGGGGATCCGGGTCAACGGCGTGCGGCCCGGTCCGACCGAAACCGGCATCCACGAGCCCGGCCGGCTGGCGCGGGTGACGCCGCTCCTGCCCATGGGCCGTCCCGGCCAGCCGGAGGAGATAGCGGAAACCGTCTTGTTCCTGTTGTCGGATGCCGCATCCTATGTGACCGGCAGCGTGGTCAACGTCAGCGGCGGTCTCTAGCGCGGCCGGCGGGCGCTCGCGTCCCATCCCTTGTTTTCGGCGAGTGGCCGCCTATGATCCCGCCGACATCCAGCCTACCCGGCAATCAAAATTTTTAGGGAGTGAAACATGGTCGCGGCAGTGCGCGTGCATAAAACCGGCGGTCCGGAAGTCCTGACTGTCGAAGACATCGAAATTCCGGCACCCGGCCAGGGTCAAATCAAGATCAAGCAACACGCCTGCGGCGTCAATTTCATCGACTGCTATTTCCGTTCCGGTCTGTACCCGTCGCCCGTGGGCCTGCCGTTCGTCTCCGGCAACGAAGGTGCCGGCGAGGTAACCGCGGTCGGCCCCGGCGTCACCGACTTCAAGGTCGGCGACCGCGTCGCCTATGTGGTGGGGCTCGGCGGCTACGCCGAGGAGCGCCTGCTGCCGGCCGAGCGCACGGTCAAATTGCCCGACAACATCTCCTATGAGCAGGCCGCCGGCATGATGCTCAAGGGCATGACTGCGCAATACCTGCTCAGACGCACCTTCAAAGTCGGCAAGGGGCACACCGTGCTCATGCACGCGGCGGCCGGCGGCGTCGGCCAGATTCTGTGCCAATGGGCCAACCACCTCGGCGCCACCGTGATCGGTACTGTCGGTTCGCCTGAGAAGGCCGAGATCGCCAAGCAGAATGGCTGCCATCACGTCATCAACTACAGCAAGGAAGACTTCGTCGCGCGGGTGAAGGAAATCACCAACGGCGGGCTCTGCGACGTGGTCTATGACGGCATCGGCAAGACCACCTTCCCGGCCTCGCTCGACTGCCTGCATCCGCTCGGCTATTTCGTCAGCTTCGGCAGCGCCTCGGGGCAGATCGAGGCCTTCAACATCAACATCCTGCAGGCCAAGGGCTCGCTGTTCGCCACGCGGCCGACGCTCAACCACTACGTCGCCAAGCGCGAGGACCTGCTCGCCACCGCCAACGACCTTTTCGACGTGGTCGGCTCCGGGGCGGTGAAGATCCCGGTCAAGCTGAAATATCCGCTCAAGGAGGCGCGCAAGGCGCACGAAGACCTGGAAGGCCGCAAGACCACGGGCTCGGTCATTCTGCTGCCGTAACAGGTCGTTTACCTGCGGCGTCCATAGAACGCCTCAGCGGTCAACTTGATGGCCGGGTCCGCCCGGCCATCGTCGTTTCAGCGCAAGGCGAGGGCGTATGAACGATGAGGTAAAGCCCTGGGGTCGCCTGGCCACGCTCGGCCTCGGCTTCATCGCCATGCTGATCGGCCAGATCCTGGCGCTGGTGGTGCTGACCTGGTGGTACGGGCGTGGCCTTGCGCAGTTGCCTGACCTTGCCAGCGACGGCGTGGCCGTCACCCTGATCATCGCCATATCGACCCCGATACAGGTGGCGCTGTTGATGCTGATGGCGCGGCAGACCGGCGCCAACCCAGTCGACTACCTCGGCTTCAAGCTGCCGCGGAAGGGCGAGGTGGTGGTCGGCATCCTGGTGATGATTGCGTTCATCATCATCGGTAATGGGGTGAGCTGGCTGCTCGGCCAGAACATCGTCACGCCGTTCCAATCCTCCATCTACCGCACCGCGAGCGCCGCGGGCTGGCTGCCATTGTTGTGGATCGCGGTGGCGGTGATAACGCCGATCGGCGAAGAAGCCCTGTTCCGTGGCTTCCTGTTCCGCGGCTGGCACCGCAGCCCACGCGATGTCTGGCTGGTGATCGTGGCGACCTCGCTATTCTGGGCGTTCAGCCACCTGCAATATGACCTCTTCGTCATCGGCCAGATTTTCGTGGTCGGCGTGATCCTCGGCTGGTTCCGCTGGGTGACCGGTTCGACCCTGCTGACCATGCTGCTGCACGGCCTGGTCAACTGCGAAGGCATGTTCGAGACCTTCCTGACCTACCACCACTGACCCTGTTTCGTCATTCCGGGGCGCTCGCGACGGCGAGCGAACCCGGGATCCAGAGCGACACGCAAAAGTCGTTCGTGGGCCCCTGGATTCCGGGCCCGGTCCCTGACGGGACCGTCCCGGAATGACGGGCATCAATCACAGCAGCGCGGCGATGCGGGCGAAGGCGGGATGCTCGCTGATGCCGGCGGGCAGGCGCGGCAGGCCGATGACCGCCGTCTCGCCGGCAAAGCGCGCGATGCTGGCGACCGTGTCGGCGAGTTCCACCGGATTGCGCTCGCTTTCGCTCACCACGATGGCCACGATGGTCAGCTTGCGCTGGGTGAGGACATCGATGGCGGTGAGCGTGTGGCTGATGGTGCCGAGATAGCCGCCGACCACCAGCAGCAGCGGGATATGAAGCGCCGCCATCCAGTCGAGCACCGTACGTTGGCCGTCGATCGGCACCATGATGCCGCCGACGCCTTCGATGAACAGCGTGCCGCGGGTGCCCTCGATGGCCTGCCGGCTGAAGCCGATCAGCCGCTCGAAGTCGATGGCGCGGCCTTCGCGGGCGGCGGCAAGATCGGGCGACAGCGGCGCGCGGAAGCGCCAGGGCGCGATGCGCTCGACTTCATCCGCGCTCACCTGCCGCCCCAGCGCGCCAAGCAGCACCGCCGGGTCGCTGGTCTCCACCACCGAGGAGTCGTAACCGCTCACCACCGGTTTGAGCGCATCGACTTCGGCGCCGGCCTCGCGCAGCCGCCGGATCAGGCCCGCGGTGACGAAGGTCTTGCCGACATCGGTGCCGGTCGAGGTGACGAAATAGGCGGCCACGGTCATTTCTCTTTGCGCATGATCTTGTCCGAAAATCGGCTCTCACTTTTCAGGATCATGCGCGTTAGCGCGTCAAAATCTTATCGCGCACGAGGACCGCGAGCCGTGCGATCTCGTCGTCGGGATGCTGCGCGGTAAAGGTGAAGCGCAGGCGCGCAGTGCCGGCCGGCACCGTGGGCGGACGGATGGCGACGGCGAGAAAGCCTTCGTCTTCCAGCACGCGGGAGGCGGCCAGGGCATCGTCGGCTTCGCCGATCACGACCGGCACGATCGGGCTTTGCGCTTCCGGCAGATTGAGCGCGCGGGTGAAGGCGCGCGCTTTGGCGACCGGCCGTGCCGCATAGTCGGGCTCGTTCTCGATGAGGTCGAGTGCCGCGATGGCGGACGCCACGATCGCCGGCGGCAGGCCGGTTGAATAAATGAAGGTGCGGGCGCGAGTGCGCATCAAGTCAATCACCGGGCGGGACGCGCAAAGATAGCCGCCATAGGCGCCGATGGCCTTAGACAGCGTGCCCATCTGCAGCGGCACCGTGACATGCCTGCCGCCGACGAAACTGGAGCCGCGCCCATCGCCGACCACGCCGATGCCGTGGGCGTCGTCCGACATCAGCCAGGCGTCATATTCCTCGGCCAGCACCTTGAGGTCGGCAAGCGGCGCCAGGTCACCGTCCATGGAGAACACGCCGTCGGTGACGATCAGCGCGCGGTCATGCTCGCCGCGATGCGCCGCCAGCAATTCGCGCGCGTGCGCCACATCGTTATGGCGGAAGGTGAGCACACGCCCGCGCGACAATTCCGCCCCGGCATAGAGGCAGGCATGCGCCAATTCGTCGAGCAACACCAATCCCTCGCGCCCGATCAGCACTGGGATGATGCCGGCGTTGGCGAGATAGCCGGAACCGAAGACGACCGCGTCCTCGGTCTCCTTGATGCGGGCAAGCCGCGCCTCCAACTCGGCATAGAGCGGATGATTGCCGGTCACCAGCCGCGAAGCGCCGGAGCCGGCGCCATAGCGCTCGAGCGCGGCCATCGCCGCCCGCTTGGTGGCGGGATGCTGGCTGAGGTTGAGATAGTCGTTGCAGGAAAACGACAATAGCCGCTTGCCGTCGCGCTCGACCCACAGTCCGTCTTCCCGATAAGTGGGACTGAGTGAGCGACGAAGGTGGCGGCGCTCAAGGTCGTCCAGCTTGTCTTGCGCGAACCGGTCGAGCGAGTGCATCAAGGGCCTTCCAAGACTGTCGGATCGGGCCGGGGGCCCGCCGGAAACGCGGGTAAGGAAGCGCCAAATGGCGGACGACGCCAGCAAAAAGAACGCCCTGCCGGGCTGGTATGTCGGTAGCATCGATCACGTCTGGCTGCCCTATGCGCAGATGAAGACGGCTGTGCCGCCGCTGGTGGTCGCGCGCACCGAGGGCAGCCGCATCTGGCTCGCCGACGGGCGCGAACTGATCGACGGCATCGCCAGTTGGTGGACCGCCTGCCACGGCTACAACCAACCCGCCATCCGGCAGGCAGTGACGCGCCAACTCGCCGAGATGCCGCATGTGATGTTCGGCGGCCTGGTGCACGCGCCGGCGCTGACCCTCGCGCAGCGCCTTGCGGCGTTGCTGCCCGGCGATCTCACGCGCGTGTTCTTTTCCGATTCCGGCTCGGTCGCGGTCGAAGTCGCGATGAAGATGGCGGTGCAGTACTGGATCAACCGCGGCGCGCGCGGGCGCACGCAATTTGTCGCCTTCAAGGGTGGCTATCACGGCGACACCACCGGCGCCATGGCGGTGAGCGACCCGGAGGAGGGGATGCACGCGCTGTTCGCCGGTCTGCTGCCGGCGCAGCATGTGGTCGACCTGCCGACCGACGACGCGACAACGGCGGCCCTGGATGCGTTGTTGACCGAGCGTGCAGAGCATCTTGCCGGCATCATCGTCGAGCCGCTGGTGCAGGGCGCCGGCGGCATGCGCTTCCATGCGCCCGACGTCTTGAAGCGACTGCGCGCGCTCGCCGACAAACACGACCTGCTGCTGATCTTCGATGAGATATTCACCGGCTTTGGCCGCACCGGCAGTCTATTCGCCTGCGAAGGCGCCGGCGTCGTCCCCGACATCGTTACCCTGTCGAAGGCGCTGACCGGCGGCACATTGCCGCTGGCCGCGACCGTCGCCACCAACAAGGTGTTCGATGCTTTCTGGTCGGACGATCCGAAAAAGGCGCTGATGCACGGGCCGACCTTCATGGCCAATGCGCTCGCCTGCGCCGCCGCTAACGCCTCGCTCGACCTGTTCGAAAGCGAGCCGCGGCTTGCGCAGGTCGCGGCCATCGCGCGGCAAATGGCAGAGGCGCTCGAACCCTGCCGCGCCATGCCGCAGGTGAAGGAAGTGGGCGTGATGGGCGCCATCGGCGTGGTCGAGCTCAAGCGCATCGACGATCTCAATGGCTTGCGCGCGCGTTTCATCGCCGAAGGCGTGTTCATCCGCCCCATCGGCAATGTCGTTTATCTCACGCCGGCATTTACGATCACGCCGGACGAATTGCAGCGGCTGACCGACGCCATCGTCCGCGTGGTAGGCGCGCTCAACGACTAACAATTAGAAACGAGGGAGGAACGAATGTCCGCCTATACCGGACCGGTGATCGATACCCACCACCATATCTGGCGACGGGCGGACATTCCGTGGCTCGCCGATCCGCCGATCCCGCGCATGTACGGCGAGTATTTCGGCCTGCGCCGCGACTATTCCGTAGAGGAGTTCATGCAGGATGCCGGCGAGCAGGGGGTGACGAAGTCGGTGCATGTTACCGCCAACTGGGGTTTCGACCGCGCTCTCGACGAGACGCGCTGGCTGCAATCGGTCGCCGACCGGCACGGTTTTCCGCACGGCATCGTCTGCCAGGCCAACATGACCGACCCCGATCTCGACGCCAAACTGAAGGCGCAGACGCAGTTTCCCAATCTGCGCGGCGTGCGCCAGCAGATCTTCTGGGACAGTCATCCGCTGCGGCAGCGGGTGAGCCGGCCGGATTTCTGCAACACGCCGGAATTCCGCCGCGGCTTTGCGCTGCTGGAGAAGTATGGCTTGTCGTTCGAACTGCAGGTGTTCGCCTGCCAGGCACGCTACGCCGTCGAGCTGATCAAGGACTTTCCCAATGTGCCGATGATCCTGCTGCACGCCGGCATGCTGACCGACCGCAGCCCGGAGATGATCGAGCAATGGCGCGCGGCGCTCACCGCCATGGCGGCGTTTCCCAATGTGCACGTGAAGATTTCCGGGCTCGGCATGTTCAGCATGGGGCTCACCGCGCCGCAGGCCCGCCAGGTCATCCGCGACACCATGCAGATTTTCGGGGCCGGGCGCGTGATCTACGGCAGCAATTTCCCGCTCGAGAAACTGCACGCAAGCTACGCCGACTTCTTCGGCCACTATCGCAAGGCGCTGGCGGAATTCAGCGAGGCCGAGCAGCGCGCCGTGTTCCACGACAATGCGGCGACGTTTTACCGGCTTTAGGCTAGAATGAAGCGCGTTTTGCGGAAGATCACCGATTGTCAGGATATGATGGTGACGAAGATGATCAAGGAAAGCCAACTTTCATTGTCGCGGCTCGTTATCGGCTTCGTGTTCGCGCTGCTGTGGGTCGGCCCCGCGCTGGCGCAGCCGGTCGTTTCCCCGGCGCGCGGCTCGGCGTTGCGCGCCGACGTGCTCGACGCGCTACGCCCGACCGTAGAGCGGGAAACCGACGGCCCGGTCATCTTCGTCGTCAACACGCTGAACGTGATGGGCGACTGGGCCTACGTAGACACCGACCCAAGGCGCCCCAGCGGCGGCAAGATCGATTGGCGCCGAACCAAATTTCGTGACGCCTTTGAGGCCGATATGTTCTCCGGCCTGGTTTTGGCCCTGTTGCGGCGCCAAGGTGGTCATTGGCGGGTGGTCGAGACCGCCATCGGCCCAACCGACGTGGCCTGGGTGGAGTGGGCGACCAAGCATAAACTGCCAAAGGCATTATTCCAGAAAGGGTGACCCGGCCCCCCCAGGTCATGAGGATCGGATGAGTCGTCTTCGCGTGCATCCCGAAAACCATTTCGTCAGCCGGATCGGCTGGCTGCGCGCCGCGGTACTCGGCGCCAACGACGGCATCATATCCACCGCCAGTTTGATCGTCGGCGTCGCCGCCGCGGCGGCGACGCAGGGCGAGGTCTTGATCGCGGGTGTCGCAGGCCTGGTCGCCGGCGCCATGTCGATGGCGGCGGGCGAATATGTCTCGGTCAGTTCTCAAGCTGACACCGAGCAGGCCGACCTCGGGCGCGAGCGCCAAGAACTGCACGACGACCCTGAATTCGAATTGAATGAGCTGGCCTCGATCTATGCCGAGCGCGGCGTCGATCCGACGCTTGCCCGTCAGGTGGCCCAGCAATTGATGGCGAAGGATGCCTTGACCGCCCACGCCCGCGACGAATTGGGCATTTCGGAAATCACCACCGCCCGCCCGATTCAGGCAGCGATCGCCTCCGCGATCACTTTCTCGGTCGGCGCCGCGTTGCCGTTACTGATGGTCGTGGTGTCGCCCTTCGCCTGGCTCGTGCCGGCGGTGTCGGTCGCGTCCTTGGCCTTCCTTGCGGCGCTCGGCGCGGTGGGAGCGATCGCTGGCGGCGCGAATATCTGGCGCGCGACGGTGCGCGTGACGTTCTGGGGCGCGCTGGCGATGGCGCTCACCGCCGGCATCGGCAAGGTGTTCGGCACGGTCGTGTAAAGATTGCGGGCGCTGGGATACCGACGTTGACCGGACGCCTCGATAGCATATCCTCGAGCCTGCGCGGAGAAATGACATGCCGCTGTGGCAGAGAGCACTGATCACGCTCGCGACCATGCTGGTGACGAGCTTCCTCGCCGGCCTGCTGTGGCGCTGGCTGTTCAACACCGACATTCCGAGTTACTTGAGCGGCGTCGTCGGCGGCGTGACCGCGCTGCCGATATGGGAATTCTTGAAGCGTGTCGAGATCAAGTGAACGCGGGCGCGGTCAGAAACCGACCGCGGTGCCGTGCAGGTCGTAATCGTCGGCGCGCTCGATCTTGACCGTGGCGATCTCCCCGACGCGCAAGGGGCGGCGGCTGGCGACATAGACCGCACCGTCGATCTCCGGCGCGTCGGCCATGGAGCGGCCCTTGGCCAGCGCGCGGCCAGCAAAAGTGGGCACCGGTTTTGCGTTCGGACGCGCGCTTAAAGAAGAATCCGGCCCGGCCTCGTCGATGATCACCTGCTGGCGCGTGCCGATCTTGCGCTTCAAGCGCCGCGCCGAGATTTTCTGCTGCGCCTGCATGAAGCGGTGCCAGCGTTCTTCTTTCACCTGGTCGGGAATCGCATCGCCGAGGTCGTTGGCCGGCGCGCCAGCGACCGGCTCGTATTTGAAACAGCCGACGCGGTCGAGCGCGGCTTCGTCGAGCCATTGCAGCAGGTATTCGAAGTCGTCCTCGGTTTCGCCGGGGAAGCCGACGATGAAGGTTGAGCGCAACGTCAGGTCCGGACAGATCTCGCGCCAGCGCGCGATGCGCTCCAGCGTCTTTTCCTGCGCCGCCGGCCGCTTCATGCGCTTCAGGACCGCCGGCGAAGCATGCTGGAAGGGAATGTCGAGATAGGGCAGAACTTTTCGCTCCGCCATCAAGGGCATGACATCATCGACGTGCGGATAGGGGTAGACGTAGTGCAGCCGCACCCAGACGCCGAATTCGCTTAAAGCGCGCGCCAGGTCGATGAACTTGGCGCGAACGTCGCGGTCGCCCCATCGGCTGGCGGCGTATTTGAGATCGACGCCATAGGCCGAGGTGTCCTGCGAGATCACCAGCAGCTCTTTCACGCCGGCCTTCACCAGCCGCTCGGCCTCGCGCAGCACGTCGTTAGCCGGCCGCGACACCAGATCGCCGCGCAGGCGCGGGATGATGCAGAAGCTGCAGCGGTTGTTGCAGCCCTCGGAAATCTTCAGATAGGCGTAATGGCGCGGCGTGAGCTTGATGCCTTCCGGTGGCACCAAGTCGAGGAACGGATCGTGGCGCGGCGGCAGCGCCTTGTGCACGGCTTCGACCACGCTCTCGTATTGTTGCGGCCCGGTGATCGCCAGCACGTCGGGATAGGCCGACGAAATGCTCTCCGGCTCGGCGCCCATGCAGCCGGTGACGATGACCTTGCCGTTTTCCTTGAGCGCGCTGCCGATGGCCGAAAGCGACTCCGCCTTGGCGCTGTCGAGGAAGCCGCAGGTGTTGACGATGACGAGGTCGGAGCCGGCGTGCTCGCGCGCGAGCTCATAGCCCTCCGCGCGCAGGCGCGTGACGATGCGCTCGGAATCGACCAGCGCCTTGGGGCAGCCGAGCGAGACGAAGCTCACCTTGGGGGCGGGTTTTTCGGTATCGGCGATGGACATGTGGGGAGGGAGCTAATCGCGTTCGGGCGGGATGGCAAGGCGATTGAGAGCCGTGAGGGGGCGGTGCGCTCAATTGACTCCAACCCCTTACCCGCCCTCGCTCGGCTTCGCCTCCGCTCGGGCACCCTCTCCCACAAGGGGAGAGGGGAGGAGAGGTTGTCGCAGCGTCCTTGGTCCTACCGGTTCCTGAGCGCCTCGGCCTCGGCGTAGAACTTCTTCTCCCAGGCCTTCTGGTTGTCCATGCCCTCGCGGATAAACGGGGTGAACACCGCTAGATTGAGCAGGAACCAGTTGAGGAAGCGGGCCGGAAACCGGGTCGGCTTGATGAAATCGACGAACAGCACCACGCGCGTGTGGGGAGTGTCGTTCCAGGCCTCGTGCTCGAAAGCGTCGTCGAAGATGACCGCTTCGCCTTCCTTCCAGCGATAGAGTTCGTTCTCGACCCGGATGCCCAATTGGTCGCGCGGCTCCGGCACGATCAGGCCGAGATGCAGCCGCAGCACGCCGTTGTAGGGCCCCCGGTGCGGCGGCAGGTGCTTGCCCGGCTCGAGGATGGAGAACATCACGGTGATCAGCCCCGGGATCTGTTGGCAGATACGCCAGGTCTCGGGACACGATTTGATGTTGTTGTCGGACTTGAAGCCGTAGCCGCAGAGAAAATACGTCTTCCAGCCGCGGTCCTGACTGATGGTGGTGACGTCGGTCGACAGTTCGTGGAAGCCGGGCAGGTCGTCCTTGCGCGTCAACACCCGATCGAGCTCGGCGCGGATCGCCGGCCATTCCGTCTCGATCGCCTTGGCCCAGGGAAAGACGGCCTTGTCGTAGATCGGCGGGTTGCCGACCTTGCTGCATCTGAGGTTGAGCCGCTCGACCGCCGCCACGATACGCATGAAGGTGCGCGTGGTCAGGCTCGGCCGGCCCATCGGCTTGATGCCGTTGGTGCCGAAATGCTGTTCCGGTTCCTGGGTAGTTGGGGATGGTGCGATGCTGCTCACCCGACAACTCCTCGCGTAAACCATGCCCCCAGAACACCTTTTCTTGTCACAATCGTGGTCCTGGCGCACCTGCAAAGGACCGGCCCTGCGGATAACCCGGCCAAACGATCCCGATTGGCCGCGGGCCGGCGCCGCGCTACCGTTCGGTGAGCGATTCCGATGGAACAGCGCCATGAAGCCGATGATTGCCCTCTCCGCCTTGCTGATTGCTGCCCTTGCGCTGCCCGCAGGCGGCCCGGCGGGCGCCGCCGATCTCGCGGTCAAGTACCGCCCCGCGTACAGCCACCATCTGCCATTCGCGCGCAGCGCGCGGGCGCAGGCGGTCTGGGGCGAGGGCGCCTGCTGGAGCGCCTGCCAGTCATCCTGCACCTGGAGTCTCAACGCGTGTCTGCGGGTCGACAGCCAGGGGCGCTGCCTCGAGCACACCGATGCCTGCGATCGCGCCTGCCAGCGCGATTGCCGCACCCGCGGCGGGCCGCTGGCGGACACCTTCGAATAATAGAAATTCGCGCCGCTGTTCTTCGAAGCGGCTGGCTTCGTTACAAAACCTCTTGGCTTGATCGGGTTCTGTCGGCTGCGCGGTCACGTGCGCCGCGCCGCGCGTGAATCTGACGCCTGCATTGCGCGAAGACCGCAAAGCGTTCGGTGCGCCTGTGTTGACTGTGCCGACTCATGCGCCACACTGTCTCTCAAAGAATGACCACAAGGGGGGAACGCCATGCGCACGACAACGGTTATCGTCGCCTGCATCCTGTCGCTCACGCTCGCCGGCTGTTTCGAGGGGCCGCAGGGTCAGCAAGGCGCGCAAGGGCCGCAGGGCGCCAAGGGGGCGCCGGGCCCGCAGGGAGAGCGCGGCCCTCCCGGGCCCAAGGGCGACCCCGGCCCGGCGGGCGACCCGGGCCCGCAAGGGGTCATCGGATTGCGCGGGCCGGCCGGTGCAGCGGGCGCGCCGGGACCGAAAGGGCCTCCGGGACCGCCAGGACCGCAAGGCGCACCGGGCATCCGCGGTGCGCAGGGACCTCAGGGGCCCAAAGGCGAGCAGGGCCCGCCCGCCAAGGCGGGCGTCGCTTTGCGGGTGCTGACCGGCAAGGCGAGCAACAGCTGCGCCCCGGACGAGACCTTGATTGCCGCTTATTGCTCCAATCCGGAGCGCATCATCCAGGAGCCGCAGATCCTGCCGCCGCGCACCGCGGAATGCACCGGCGGGGATCCCAAGACCGTGGTGGTGATGACCTGCGCCAAGCTGTGAACGCGAAAACAGCCGCCGCAACGATGTGCGGCGGCTGCTGTAGGGAAGTCGGGTAAGCGCGCCGCGGTCGAAGCCGCCAGCGCGCTACCGCCGTCTTAGTTCGGGAAGAAGCGGTAGTTCAGACCAACCCGGGCAATGCTGCCGTTCGGTTCCGCGTGGGCGACACTGCCGCCCGAAACCGCGTAATCGTGGCCGCCGAGGCTGTAGTACATGTACTCGCCCTTTGCCGACCAATGCTTGGTCAGGCCGACTTCAGTACCGAGGCCGGCGGTCCAACCGTAAACGGTTGCGGACTCGCCCGCCGTGGCCAGCGCCGGAAGGTTCCCGATCGTCTGGATGTTCACGCTCGCCGCGGCCAGACCACCCTTCAGATAGGTCATGATCCTATCGCTCCAGAAGGTGTAGCCGAGGCGGCCCGTGGCCGACGCCAGCCAATCGATCTTGGCTTCGCAGGTAAAGAAGAAGTTCGGGCAGGCCGAACCGCCGACCGCGTTCGACCAGTCGAAGTCGCCTTCGAGACCGGCGACCAACTTGCCGAATTGATGGTTGTAGCCGATCTGGCCACCGAGCAGGCCGCCGTGGAAGTGCACGTCGTCGCGCGGATAGGTTCCGGCCGCCGGGAAATAGTAGTCCGAATTGCCGTAGGTGATGCCGCCGTTCACACCGGCATAGAAGCCGGTCCAATTATACGCCGGCGGCAGGGGCGGGGCCTTGTAGATCGGATGCTTGCCCATATCCGCGATCATTTCCGGCGTGAACTGATAGCGGATGCCGCCGTTCACGCTCCAGCCCTCGATGTTTTCGCCGTTGCGGTAGTCGGCGCGGATATAACCGAGCCAACCGGAGGTCAGGCTGCGGACCGCCAGACCGAGAGCATACTGGCCGTAGGTACCGACGCGCGACGTGCTCTCCGAAATCGTGAACTCCGGACCGGGGACGACGACGCAGAAGCCGGAAGCGACGCACTGGGTCGTGCCGTTCGATCCGACGTCATCCGCGAACTCGTGCCACAAGCTGGCAGCGAAGAACGGCTGGAAGGCGACGTCGCCCGAGACCGCGGTGGTGCCGACACGGAAGCCGACACGGCCCAACATCGATTGGACATTGTCGACGCTGACCGTCGCTGGCGCCGCGAACGCGCCGCCCACCACGCCGAGGATCGGCGCGGCGGTGAACGGATCGACGCTGGTACGCGACCACACGAAGCCGACCGACGGTTCGATGAACCAATTATCTTTGATCGGGAAGTTGTAGCCGGCCGAACCGGCAAGGCCGACGCCGAAGGCGCTGGAATGCTGACCGCTGACACCGACGCTCGTGTCCGTGGTGGCGAGGTCGTAGTAGCTGGTGAAAAGCAGACCGTCGATGAAGAAGCGGCCCTTGGTCGCGGCTGCATAGGTGCCCGCGAACGGCACCTGCGCCTTGATCGAGTTGCTGCCGGTATCGTTGGTGCTTTCCGCATAGCCGACCGTGGTGCCGGCATGCAGGTTCCAGCCATTGACGTTGAGGCGGGCGAAATCGGAGCCGGCCTGCACGCCGCCGAAGCTCGTCGACGTCGAGTCGTTACAAGTCGCGGTGCCGCTGGTCGCGGGCGTGCCGAAGCTCCAATTGGAGGTCGTGGTGCTTTTCGTCGTGATGTCGCCGCCGACGCCGCGCACCCAGATGCCGCCGCCAGGTGAATTCGGCGGCGGGTTCGGCGGGGCGCTGATGAAGGCCGTCGTCTGCGTCAGGAACGCGGTATTCATCGTGTTGATGGTCGAGATCAGACCGGCCGCCGTCGTCGATGCGAATTGCGTGAGGCTGCCGGCGGCGCCGCCAGGCAGTCCCGTACACTGGGCCATCGCCGCCGACGACGAGAACATCGCCATCGCGAGGGCTACACCGCCCAGGGCGGAGATTTTGAGGGTCGTTCGCGCCGCGGCGCCGAACTGGTAAGGCTTTAAATCTACGCAAACTTCTTTGATAGCACCACGACCGCCGACCATCACCCCACCCCTGCAAATAACAACAGTAAAATGGAAACGGTGTCGCTTCACCGCCCCTGAATTAGTGGCCAAAATTAGTCGAAGCCTATGGCGATGAGAAGCGGGTCGGCGGCCAATTCAACAGCGACGCGTTGGTATAAGCTTGTTTTCGGGGCCTTGTTGCGCTTGCGCAACAGCGACGCATGAGAGCGCCGCGCTCCTGCGACGCGGCCTGGCAGCGGCGCCTGCATGGCAGTCCCGTCAAATGGGAAAATGGTGGCCACGGGCGCACGTTTGCGGCGAGATTGGCGCGATTGCGGCCGGCGCGACGGATAGCCGCCTGCAAAATTCCGCCGCGCGCGTGTATGGTTAAACCATGCACGGCTTTTGCCGTTGCGAGAAGAGCCCAAAATCGATAGATTTTGGCACTGTTTGTGCGCGGCCCTGAAAGCTTTTTGGTGTTTTTCGCGGGGGGCGACCGCAGTAGGCCCGCAAAATCGATATCGCCGATAACTCTGCCGGGATTCGTTTCGAGATCGCGACAGCGAGGCTGGAGTGAGCAAGTATCTGAAATTACTTGCAAAGGGAATTCTGGGGGCCTTGTTTTTGGCCTTCGCATTGGATTCGACCCATGCCGAGGCGGCGGGCGCCGAGAAACGCGTCGCCCTGGTGATCGGTGAATCGGCCTACCGCAACGTTCCCCGTCTGCCCAATCCCGAGAAGGACGCGGCGGCGATCGCCAAACTGTTCAAGGATGCCGGCTTCGATACCGTCATCGCCGCCTACAATGTCGGCAATCTCGACTTCAAGCGCGCGCTTCGAAAGTTCGAGGACGCCGCCTATAACTCCGACATCGCCGTCGTCTACTACGCGGGTCACGGCATCGAGGTCGAAGGTACGAATTACCTGATACCCACCGATGCCAAGCTCGCCAGCGATCGCGACGCGCCCGACGAAGCGATTTCGCTCAATCGCGTGCTCCAGTCCGTCGACGGGGCGCGGCGGCTGCGCCTCATCATCCTTGACGCCTGTCGCGATAATCCGTTCCTCCTCGCCATGCGGCGGCTGCGCCGCGAGATCGTCACGCGGGCGATAGGCGGTGCGCGCGCCGGCCTTTCCGCGGTCGAGCCGGCCGGCAGCAATACGCTGATCGCCTATGCCGCCAAGGCCGGTCAAACCGCGCTCGATGGCACGGGCCAACACAGCCCGTTCACGTCGGCGCTGTTGGACAATCTGACCATCCCCGGGCTCGATGTCCGCCTGGCCTTCGGCCGGGTCCGCGACGAAGTGCTCAAGCTCACCGACCATCATCAATTGCCGTTCGTCTACGGGTCGCTCGGCGGCGGAAACGTCGCACTCGTCCCGGCACCCGAGCGGCCGAAGCCGGCGTCGACCGCCAAGGTCAAGGCCGATTACGAACTGGTGGCGCAGGTGGGGACCCCGCAAGCGTGGCAGGTGTTCCTCGGTACCTACAAGACCGGCTTCTATTCAGACCTTGCCAAGGCACAGCTTGCGAAGCTGCAGAAGCTCGCCAAGCTCGAGCCGCCGCCGCGGCCCGAGCCGCCTCAGCCGACGACCGACGAGGTGCGAGCCTGGAACAAGGTCAAGGACGTCACCGACAAGGATGCGCTTGAATCCTTCATCAGCCGGTATCCGAATTCGCCGCTCGCTTTGAACGCACAACATCGCCTCGACATCTTGGAACGCGCTGCGCGTCAACGCGCGGAAAAGGCGCGTGCCGCGCGTGACGCTGCGCGGCAGCGTGCCGCCAAAGAGCAGCGTGCGAAGGAGGCCGCAGAGGCGGCGCGCATCACCGCGCAAATGCGCGCCGCGGAAGCGCAGCGTGCCCAGGAGGCGGCACGCATTGCCGCCGAGCAAAAGGCCGAGGATGAACGGCGCGCCAAAGAGACTGCTCGCATCGCGGCGTTGAAAGCCGAGAACGCACGCCGCACGAAGGAGGTCACTCAGTCCGAGCAACGTCGCAACGAGCAGGCCGCCCATATCGCCGCCCTGCAGGCGGAAATCGATCGACGTGCCAAGCAGCTTGCCGAAACCGAAACGCGCAACAAGGATTTGGCATGTAAGCGCGAGCAGGCGCGGCTCGACGATCTTGACGGCGCCGGCGTCAGCGCGTCGGTGCGCGACGACATGAAGCGGCTGGCGGACGATCTCACCTGCGAGAGCCTGCGCCCGCGGGTCGTTGCCTCGCTCGAGAAGATCACCGGCGCCCTCAACAAGCCCAAACCAGCGAAAATTGCCGTTCCGCTGCCGACCGACAAGCCCGAGATTCCAACCGCGAATACGCCGGCCCTGGTTACGTCGGCGCAGAAGCAACTGGCCCGTCTTGGCTGCTATCAGGGCGATGACAATGGCGTCTTGAATCCGGCGACCAAGCTCGCAATCAAGAAATACGAGGCCAAGAAGGGCCGCTCGGCGACCGACAGCGACATTGCCGTCACCGACGACTTCGTCGACCAACTGAGCAACGAGAAGCTTCGGGTATGCCCGGCCGTGGTCGTCGACAGGCCACCTCCGGAAGAACAACAGAAAGCCGAAAGGCACACGAACGAGCGCAAAGCCGAGAAACGGACGCGGGACCGCAAGGCAGAGCGGCGGGCGCGTGAACGCGAGCGCGATCGCCGGGCGGCCAGGCGGCATGAGCGAAGCCGGTCGAAGGCCGCGCATTCGCGCCCAAGGCCGCGGGCCAGCCGGCAAGCAAGAGCCGGCGGCGGTGGTGGCGGGGGGCATGCAACCATGATCGGCGTTGGTTTCTAGCCTGACGACAGTCTGCTCCAACGCAGCCAGCAAGAGGACATGTTCACCATGAAATCCAAGCGCGTCTGGCCAATCTTGCTTGCGATAGCCGTAGCGGTTCCGCTCGGCGTGGCGACGGCGTCATCCCAGGAAGTCCAGGCTTTGCCGCGCGCGCGGCCGGCCATCGCGCCCGCCGCCACGTCTTCAGCCGCCGGACACCGGAGTGTCGCGACGAAGAAGCGCGCAAAGGTTGCCGCGCGGTCGGCGCGAGCGCACCGCAAGTTGACGAGATTGGCTTGGCGCACCGATAGGCACGCCGGCGGGTGCTACGGCGGTTTCAGTTGCGGCAGATTTCTTCCGCTCTATCTCGGCATCGCCTACTAGAGCGCAGAGACAAAAGACGGGCCGCGCCGTGGCCCGCGGGGCCGGGCGAGCCTTTCCTCGCATAGTCCGTTGTGTGCGGCGCCGTCGTCGCCAACCGGTTTCGGTTGCGCAACAAGTTCGCGTGCCGAGAAAGGGTTTGAAAACAGGTGGGGCGCAGAATACAATTCCACCGCTGTGAAACGCGCAATTTTGACGCGCTTCATGCGGGGGGGAATGGCGTATGAGCATACGCTTTTTCGGCATTGTGCTCTTTGCCGTTGTGCTCGCGATCGGCGTCGGTCGCAGCGCCTCGGCCCAGCAAAATGCAGCGGCCGATCGCTTCGCGCTCGTGATCGGCAACGCCAAATATCCGGACAGCGACTCGCCCCCAAAAGACGCCGTCAAGGAAGCGCGGGATGTCGCGAAAGAACTGCGGCGCGATGGCTTCGACGTCGACATTGGTGAGAACCTCACCAAAGAAGCCATGCGCAGCGCGCTCGATCGTCTCTACGGGAAGATCAAGTCCGGCTCCGTCGCCCTGATCTTTTTCAGCGGCTACGGCATCCAGTCCAACCGGCAAAGCTACATGATCCCGGTGGACGCGCAGATATGGACCGAGCCGGATGTGCGGCGCGACGGCTTCAGCATCGATGCGATGCTGAATCAGATGGATATCCGCGGCGCCAAGGTCAAAATTGCCATCCTCAATGCCTCCCGGAGGAATCCATACGAGCGGCGGTTTCGTTCCGTGGCCGCCGGCCTCGCGCCCGTGATCGCGCCGAGCAATACGCTGGTCATGTATTCGGCGGCGCCGGGAACCGTCATCGGCGACGCAACCGCGCAGCAAGGCCTGTTTGTCGCCCAACTGGTCAAGGAATTGCGCGATCCGGCATTGACCGGCGAAGAAGTCTTCACCCACACGCGCCTCAACGTCACGCGCTTGTCACGCAGCGAGCAGACCCCGTGGTTCTCGTCGTCGCTGGCGGAGGAGTTCTATTTTCACCAGGCGGGAAAGACGTCGCCTGTCGTGGAGACGACGCCTCCCGAGACTCCGGTAACGTCCGAGCCGCCCAAGAAGGTGGAATCGACGGTCGCCGACGATACCCGGGCCGCCGAGCGCCGGGACTACGACCACGCAAAGCGGGTGGGTACGCGCAAGGCCTGGGACGACTTCCTGGATAAGCATCCGACCGGCCACTATGCGCTCTTGGCCGAGGATCAATTGGCTAAGCTGGAGCCGGAGAAGACGCCCGTAAAGACGCCGCCGCCGGTCGTGGAAAAGCCATCGGTCGAGACCCCGCCAGCAAGAAAGAAGCTGTCGACCGACGAGCAAATCCGCGATCTGGATGCGCGCCTGAAGGACAATCCCTCCGACATGGACGCGCATTACAAGCGCGGGCTGCTCTATGCGCGCAACGGCGATTACGCGCGGGCCATCGGCGACCTCAACGACGTGATCGGCTCCAGACCCAACGACGCGCAGGCGCTCAATAATCGGTGCTGGGCGCGGGCGATGCTCGACGAATTGCAGACCGCGCTGAAGGACTGCGACGAGGCGCTGCGCATTCGGCCGCGTTTCGCCGAAGCTTTGGACAGCCGCGGCCTCGTCAAGCTGAAAATCGGCCTGCCGCGGAACGCCATCGTCGACTACGACGCCTCGCTGCGGATCAACGCCCAGCAGGCGTCGTCTCTCTACGGCCGCGGGATCGCCAAGTTGCGCAGCGGAAACATTTCCGGCGGCAACAGCGATATCGCGGCGGCGAAATCCATCGACCCGCGGATTGCCGAGGAGTTCTCGAATTACGGCATACGTTGAACCTTTTTGTTTGTACGCACGTCGAACGAACAGCGGCGCCCCACGGAACGGTCGGCGCCAGGGCAGAGGGAGCAAATCATGCTGAACAGGATTGATGGGCTGGGCTGCAGGCTGGGACTGTCGGTGGCGGTATTCGGGCTGGCTTTTTCGCTGGGTACCGGTATGGCGGCGGCCGGCGAGGTGTCGGCGGCGACGATCATCAAATCGCTGACGCCCAAGCCGCTGACGCGAAGCTTGTCCGGGTCGAACGACACGGCGCTGGACCAGAAGGACGAGCACTTCATCGACAGCGTGCGCAACAAGCCGTCGCCCAAGCTGTCGGTCCAGGAGCGCGACCGGATCGCGACCATCACCACGCGCAAGCCAAACATCGATCTGCAGATCAATTTCGAGTTCAACTCGGCGCAGATCGCCAAGTCGGCGATGTCGACGGTCAACGAACTGGGCAAGGCCCTGTCCGATGCGTCGCTCAAGGGCAACACCTTCATCGTCGGCGGCTATGCCGACGCCAAAGGCAAGGCAACGTACAACCAGTCGCTTTCCGAACGGCGCGCGCAATCGGTCAAGGTGTTCCTGATGGAGCACTACAAGATCCCGGCGGCCGATCTGGTGACCGTCGGCTACGGCGAGACCCACCTCAAGGATCCCAAGCATCCTTTTGCGGCCGAGAACCGGCGGGTGGCGATTACCAACATGGCCGACAGCAAGGTCGCCGGTAAGTGAGACGTCCGGCGACGCCGGCAAGATGAGGGGCCCTGCCGAAGGGCGGCCATGCCGCCGCTCGGCGGGCCCGGGATGGTGGAGGGAAGTTCGGACGGGCCGGCACCGCTCGAGCTCTCTGGAGGGGTGCACGGCCCGCGGTGATTGCGGACCGTAACGAGACTTTCAATTCGTGAAATCGAGGTGAGCCGTTGCGCCCGATGAAGCTCGCTGCCGCCGCCATCGGCCTTGCACCGCTTTTCGCCTTGGCGGGGCCGCCCGCGGTCTATGCGGCGAACACCGCGGAATCGAAAGGCGCCATCGTCCTCGTCGTGCACGCGACCAAGGCGTGCTTTTCCGATCAGGTGCGCGTCACCGGCTTTCTCGTGCCGCGCAGGGTCGCGGTCGTGATCGTCGACAGCGACGGCTACAAGATCGACAACGTGCTAGTCTCGGTCGGCGATCGGGTCGTTTCCGGACAGGCGCTGGCAACCCTCACGCGGCAGGGGCCAACCGATCCGCGCGCCGCCGGTCGGCCGCACGCCCCGGCGTCGAAAACCTTGACCGCCCCCGCCGATGGCCTGGTGATGGCGAGTTCCGCAACGGTCGGCGCCATGGCGTCGCCGCAGGCCGGCCCCTTGTTTCAAATCATCGTCGACGACGACGTTGAGCTGCAGGTCGAGGTTCCAAGCCTGCAAATACCCAAGCTCAAGCCGGGCGCGACCGCACGCATCAACCTCAGCAGCGGTCCCGAGCGCAATGGCCGCGTGCGCCGTGTCGGCGCCGAAATCGATCCCCACACCCAGCTCGGCACCGCGCGCCTGTCGGTCGACAAGGATCCCTCGCTTCGGGTCGGGATGTTCGCCCGCGCCACCATCGACGCCAGCCGCAGTTGCGGCATCTCCGTGCCGCGCGCCGCCATCATCTACCGCACGCAGGGCACCAGCGTGCAGATCGTGCGCAATAACACGATCGAGACGCGCCAGGTCACGCTCGGCCTGGTGTCCGACAGCAACGTCGAAATTCGCGAGGGACTTTCCGAAGGCGATACCGTCGTCGCCAACGCCGGAACCTCATTGCACGACGGCGACAAGGTCAAGACCATGCTCGCGAGCGAGGTCGATCAGACAGTGGTGCAGTAATGGGGTTCAACATCTCCGCTTGGTCGATCCGGCGGCCGCTGCCTTCGATCGTCCTATCGATCATCTTGCTGGCGCTCGGCTGGAGCAGCTTTCTGGAATTGCCGGTCACGCGGCTGCCGAACGCCGACATCCCGGTCGTTTCCGTCGTGGTCACCGAGTTCGGCGCCGCGCCCTCCGAGCTTGAAGCGCAGGTCACCAAGACCATCGAAGACGCCGTGTCGGGCGTCGAGGGGGTTCGCCATATCTCCTCGTCGATCACCGATGGCATGTCGGTGACGACGATCGAGTTCCGGCTCGAGACCAACACCGACCGCGCCCTCAACGACGTCAAGGATGCCGTGACGCGCGTTCGCGGCGATCTGCCAAGCAACATCAATGAGCCGCTTATTCAGCGGGTCGACGTCGTCGGCCTTCCGATCCTGACTTACGCCGCCATCTCGCCCGGCAAGACCCCGGAGCAGCTCTCCTGGTACGTCGACGACGTGGTCAAGCGCGCGCTGCTGGGCGTCAACGGCGTCGCGCAGGTCGAGCGTATCGGCGGCGTGCAGCGCGAGATCCTCGTCTCGCTCGATCCGGACCGCTTGCAGGCCACGGGGCTGACCGCGCTCGATGTCAGCCAGCGCCTGCGCGGCACCAACGAGGACGTGGCCGGCGGCCGCGCCGAAATCGGTGGGCGCGATCAGGCGATCCGCACCCTCGGCGGCGCGAAAACGCTGGACGAGTTGGCCGGCACGATGGTCACCCTCCCGAAAGGTGGGGAGGTCCGGCTCGACGATCTCGGTATCGTCACGGATACCGTGGCGCCGCGGCAGACCTTCGCCCGCTTCAACGGCGATCCGGTGGTGGCCTTCGGAATCAAGCGCTCGAAGGGCGCCAGCGACGTGGTCGTCGCCAAAGCGGTCGAGAAGCGCATCGAGGAACTCAAGAAGGCCCACCCGGACGTCGACCTCAAGCTGATCGACACCTCGGTCGACTTCACCAAGGGCAATTACGAAGCGGCCATCCACACTTTGTTCGAGGGCGCGATCCTGGCGGTCATCGTGGTGGCGATCTTCCTGCGCGACTTCCGCGCCACCGTCATCGCTGCCGTCTCGTTGCCGCTCTCGATCTTCCCGGCCTTCTGGGTGATGGACCTGCTCGGGTTCTCGCTCAACATGGTGAGCTTCCTCGCCATCACGCTGAGCACCGGCATTCTGGTCGACGACGCCATCGTCGAGATCGAGAACATCGAACGGCACATGCAGATGGGCAAGTCCGCCTATCGTGCCTCGATCGATGCCGCCGATGAGATCGGTCTTGCGGTCATCGCCATCAGTTTGACTATCGTCGCGATCTTTACGCCGGCAAGCTTCATGTCCGGCATTGCCGGCCAGTTCTTCAAGCAGTTCGGCATCACCGTTTCCGTGCAGGTACTGTTCTCGCTGCTTGCCGCCCGGCTCGTGACACCGATGCTGGCGGCTTACTTCCTGAAGCCCAAGAGGCATGCCGAAAAGCCGCCGGGCCGCATCTTGCGCGCCTATACGCGCCTCGTCAGTTGGTCGGTGCGGCATTACTTCATCACGCTTGCGGTGGGCCTGCTGATATTTGCGGGCTCGATCTGGAGCATCAGCTTGCTGTCGCAAGGGTTCTTGCCGGCCCAGGATACCGGACGCTCGGTGATGGCGATCGAGCTTCCGCCGGGATCGCAGCTCTCCGACACCGAGAAGGTGACCGAGGATATCGTCACGCGCCTGCGCAAACACCGGGAAGTGACCAGCGTTTTCGTCGACGGCGGCCGCGTGCCCGGCAAAGCCACGGAAGTGCGCCGCGCCTCGCTGATCATCAATTACACGCCCAAGTCAGACCGCTCCATTACCGCCCACCAGATGGAACTGGTGATCGGTCGCGAGATCGAGAGCATCCCGGACATTCGCTACTGGTTCGTCGATGACAACGGCCTGCGCGCGATTTCGCTCGTGGTGAACGGCGCCGACAGCAATATCGTGGACAACGTGGCCGCCGAGATGGCGAGCCAGATGCATCGCATCCCGATCATCGCCAACGTCATTTCGGAACGTTCGCTCGATCGGCCGGAACTGCGCATCAGGCCGCACAAGGATCTGGCGGCGCGCCTCGGTGTCTCCACCGACGGTCTGGCGCAGACCATCCGCGTGGCGACCATCGGCGACGTCGGCCCGGCGCTGGCCAAATTCGACGTCGGCGGCCGCCTGGTGCCGATCCGCGTTCAGCTCGAGGACAGCGCGCGCGCCAACATGCAAACGCTCGAGCGCCTGCGCGTGCCGACCGGGGCAGGCGGTGGCATTCCCTTGTCGGCGATTGCCGACGTCGGGTTGAGCCAGGGGCCGACGAGTATCGACCGCTATGACCGCGAACGGCAGGCGACCATCTCCGCCGATCTTGTCGGCAACGCCGCCCTCGGCGATGCGTTGAAGGACATTTTCGCGCTGCCGATGATGAAGAGCCTGCCCAAGGGAATCACGGTCAAACAGGCCGGCGACGCCGAAAGCCTGAACGAGCTCTCCGCGGGCTTTGCCAAGGCCATGGAGCTGGGCCTGATGATGGTCTATGCGGTGCTGGTCATCCTGTTCGGCTCGTTCCTGCAACCGATCACCATCCTGTTCTCGCTACCGCTCTCGATCGGCGGTGCCATCGGCATGCTGCTGATCACCGGCGAGCAACTCACGACTCCGGTCTGGATCGGCATCATGATGCTCATGGGCATCGTGACCAAGAACGCGATCATGCTGGTGGATTTCGCCATCGAGTCGGTCCACCACGGTATGAAACGCGACGAGGCCATTGTCGACGCGGGCCGGAAGCGCGCGCGGCCGATCATCATGACCACGATCGCCATGATCGCCGGCATGACGCCGAGCGCCCTGGCCTTCGGCGCCGGCGGCGAATTCCGCTCGCCGATGGCGCTTGCGGTGATCGGCGGTCTGCTGTTTTCCACGGTCCTGTCACTGGTTTTCGTGCCGGCGGCGTTCAGCTTCATGGACGATCTTTCGAAGCTCTGCTGGCGCTTCGGCAAGCGCTTACTCAGCCTCGAGGACAGCGATTCGGAGCAAGAAAGTTCGCTACAGACGGCCGATCACTAACGCACGCGGCTATTGTTCGCGCCGCGAGACGTCGGCACTGCCAGGATTGGAGTTCTTTGCTGATATGAAACGTTCCTGAACCGGGTCGCGTTCACTATGAGAGTGGTGAAAATCACAGCCATCGTGTTTGCCGTCGTCGTTGTGGCGGTGGTGGTGATTTTGACGGTGGGCGTTCCGTCGGGCTTTCTGGTTCAACAAATCAGCGATCGAATCGCGACGGAGACGGGCCAGAAGGTCAAAATATCCGGCGGCGCGACGCTACGCATCCTGCCGAACCCCTCCCTCGTCGTGCGCGATATTGCCTGGCGGGGCGAGGGCACCGACGCGGCGCAACCGGAATTGACGGTCGCAAGCGCGCGGGTCGAGGTCTCGCTTGCCGATCTGGTGCGCGGCAAGCTGCAGATCAACGAGATCAAGCTGGACAAGCCGGTGCTGCGCGTGCCGCAGGCGCGCCGGGCGGCGGCGCGCGCGCCGGGCGTCTCGGCGAAGCCGACCCACATCGACGCCGACCGGATTCCGGAAATCCGGCACATCGCGGTGGAGAACGGCGAGGTGCTGTTCGTGCGGCCTGGCGGCGAGATCAAGAACCGATTCGACCGGATTAATCTTGCCGGCACGCTGACGCCTGATCATCGGATCGAGACCAAGATCGCGGCCCGATTGGGCGACCAGCTTCTCGACATTCGCGTCAACAGCAAGGCGCCGATCGAGACGATCGACAAAGCGCTGCCGCTGGAATTGACGCTCGATGCGCCGGGCGTGCTCGAAGGCCAGTTGGTCAGTACGCTGGATGTGAGCTCGTTCGGTTCGATCATCAAGGTCAACAACCTCGCCGGCACCATCGGCAAGGACCGCTTTACCGGTTGGGTATCGGTGCAACTGGGGAAAAAGCCGCGGGTCAAGGTCGATCTTAATTTCAAGCGCCTCAGCCTGCTGCCGGTTGCCGCCAGCGCGAAGGCCGGCGCCGCGCCTTCGAGTCCGGACAAGCCGTGGAGCGACGAGGCTGTCGATTTCCAGGACCTGAATTTCGTTGACGCCAACGTGGCTTTCTCGGCGTCGGAACTGGACGTGTCGCACCTGAAATTGGCGCCGGTCTACGTCGAGGCGGCCTTGACCAACGGTGTCCTCAACGTCGGCATTTCGAATACCGGGCTCTATGGCGGGCGAACCGACGGGCTGATCACGCTCAATGCGTCGGGTCCGACGCCGCGGCAGTCCGTCAATGTGAGCTTGAGCAACGTCCGGGCCATGCCGCTTCTGTCGGCGCTCGCCGATTTCCACGAGCTCGAGGGCACGATGCGCTCGAAGATCGACGTCCAATCGACGGGCAATAGCGCGCGCGCCATCATGTCGTCGCTCAATGGCACGCTGGACGTTCAGTTCCGGGATGGGGCGATCCGCAACGTGAATGTCGCCCAGATGGTCCGCTCGCTGACCCAGACCACGCTGAGCGGCTGGCAGGAGAAACAGGCGGAAAAGACCGATCTCAACGAGCTCAGTGCGCTGTTCAACATCACCTCAGGCCAAGCCAAGACCGACAATCTCAAGCTGCTTGGTCCGCTGGTACGCGTGAACGGGACCGGCACCGCCGATCTTGCGAGGAAGACCCTGCAGTTCAAGCTCGACAGCAAGCTGGTGGTCAGTCTCGAGGGGCAGGGCGGCCCGGCCAATCCCGTCGGTTTCGGCGTGCCGGTTATCGTCGAGGGAAAATGGAGCGCGCCGAAAATATACCCGGATATGTCGGGTATTCTTTCCGATCCCGATGCCGCCTATTCCAAGCTGCACGATTTGGGTGCCGGACTTTTCGGGAGTGGCATCAATCTCTTCGGGGGTGACGGCAACAAGACCGGGCCGGCTACGGAAACATCGACCGACAACAAGAACGCGCAAGCGCCGGCGAACGGGGATCAACAAGACAAGTCCCAGGCCATGCCGTCCGACGTCAATAGCATCTTGAACGATATTTTCGGGAAGTAGAATGCTGGCTAAAACTCGATCCATTAAGACCTTCGCTTGGTTGGGCCCGCTCGGCGGCCTGCTCATGCTGGCGCCATCGCTCACCGCGTCTGCGGCCGAGCCGAAGGCCGAGCACTACCGCGGCCCGGCGGTCAGCGTCACCGTTGCGAAGAAGAAATGCTTCACCGACACCATCGACGTCACCGGCATGCTGGTGCCAAAGCAAGAAGTCCTGTTGCGGCCCGCGCAGCAGGGCTACCGGATCTCTCACGTGCTGGTCGAAGTCGGGGACACGGTAATCGCCGGCCAGGTGCTCGCGCGGCTGGCATCGCCGGAAGGCATGCCGGGCGGTAACGTCGCGGTGGAGAGCCCGAGTGCCGGCGTGGTCGGCAAGGTCTCGGCGGTGGTCGGCACGCTGACCTCGTTTCAGGCGCCGCCGATGTTCCAGATCATCGCCAAGGGCGAGATCGAGCTGGAGGCCGAGGTACCCACCAAGATCATTTCACGGCTATCGCCCGGCCAGCCCGCCAGCGTGAAGGTGATCGGCGTCGGTCTCGTGCCGGGCCGCGTGCGGTTCGTTGCCCCCACGGTCGACGGGGCGACCCAGCTTGGGTCCGCCCGCATCTTCATCGGCGACGACCGGCGCCTGCGGATCGGCACCTTCGGGCGGGCCTCGATCGTCGTCGGAGAAAGCTGCGGCATGGCGGTGCCGCTGTCGGCCGTGCTCTACGACACGATCGGCCCGATCGTCGAGGTCGTCAGCGACGGCCACGTGGTGACGCGCAAGGTGCTTCTCGGCCTGTTGTCTAACGGCGTGGTCGAAATCCGCGAGGGACTTTCGGAAGGCGACATGGTCGTATCGCGCGCCGGTGCGTTCTTGCGCGACGGCGACCTGGTCAGACCTGTGCAGCCGTCCGCCAAGGAAGCGACCGGGGACGCCAACGCGCAATGACGCGCGGCATGGCGCGTCATCACCGCGCCGCGAGACGGCCCCGACGCTTTACGAGTTCGCAGTAGTGCTGCTGCGTAGATCGAGCGCCGGCAACGCGCGTCGTCTCACTCGTGCGCGTTCGGCCCGCACCACTCCAGCCATTTCTGCTGGTCCGCGCCCTTGGCCACTTGATGGAAGTTGCACCAGTACGCAACGTGAGCCGTGGGCTCGTCGCCCAATGAGCGCGTACGGGCCGACGCCTCCGTCGTGGTCGGCGCGTTGAAGACGGTGCGGCAACCTGGGCTGAGCTTGCTTTTGTTTTTCTTCAGGCAGGCGACGATCTTGCTGACGAATGGAATTTCGGAGCCGCACAGGCGGAAGACATCCGGGGTGCATGCCGAACGTTGTTCAGCGGTTCCTGCTGCGAAGCTCGTGCTCGCGCACGACACCAAAGCGAGGGCCAAAGCAAGCGTGACAGTCCGTTTCATGGTCGCTCCCTAAGTCAAATTGACTGTGACGCAAGCGTATTGGTTCGCAAAACGACGATCAAGCTCGCTCCCGGCAGGCCGGTCGCCTGACGCCATCATTTCTGGCAAAGGCCATGGAGGTGCCGCAGAATTGGGCAGCGCGCGGGAAATTCCCGGTACCGCCTGGACAGGCCGGCGCCCCGTGACTACGCTTCCTGCAGGCGCGTGCGGAGCTTCGGGCAAAGCTTTCGTTTCGGTCTCCGCCAAAAATTCTCATACGCGAATATGTTGGAGGGGGTGATGCGCAAATTCACGTCATGCGATTTCGCAATCGTGGCCGTCGCGGGCCTGCTGCTGTCGATCCCGACTTCGTCTACCGACGCCGCGGGACGCGCCAAGGGGGTGCGTTCGGGGTCAGTCGTCGGAACGACCGTTCAGCTCGCCGCCAAGAAGAAGCGGCGTGGGCGCCGGCGCGGCGCCGGCATGACGCAACAGCAGATGATGATGAAGCAGATTCAGGAAATGCTGCCCGACGATATGAAGGAAGACCTTCCGCAAGGCATGCGCGGCGGCCAGGGTGGAATGGGCGGCGGGCAAGGTGGCATGCAGCGAGGCGGCTATGGTGGCCAGGGCGGCATGCCTGACCGCTGAGCGAAGCCGAGCCGCGCCGAACCGTTTCCGATCGCAACATCATTCGATCGTTACTCGATCGCAGCGTGGTGCAAACGGCTTGCTGCGGCGAGATATGCTGTCGAAATAGGCGGCCGGCGTTTGGACGATCAGCACTCGAGCCGGGGGCGCCTTCGCGGCCTCGGATTGAGGCTTTGAATCAATCTCATTTCGCAGTCGGGGTTAGGCGGGCTGCCGCAACTTTCAAAGCGCACGCAATCGCCGCATTGAAATTGGCTGTCGTCTCGCAAGAGTCGTCTCAGTAAACGGCCGATAAAGGAGGTCGTCCGTTTTGCGCCCGCATCGGGTTCTGATTGCATCTCGGCCACCATTTCCCTTCTTCATCATACGATCCGCGGAATTGTCATTGATCGAGATCAATCCACGGCGGCGAGGCCGGCGCTGCCGGCCCGCCTCAATCACGGCCCAAGCGACCGATCAGCGATACTTCCCGATCTGCGTCGGCTGCTCGGGCTTCGAAAGGCCCCAGAAATTCCGCGTGTGCACGCTCGCGGGATCCCAAATCTTCGGCCGTTGCGGATTGTCGTGATGCCACGGCCGCGCATCGAAATAGCCGTTCTCTTCGTTGCTCATGATGTCGAGTTCGGCGAACATCTCGATGGTGAAGCCGTCCGGGTTGTAGTGATAGGTGAAGATATTGTGCCCGGGCCCATGCCGGCCGGGCCCCCAGATCAGATCGAGATCATGGCGGGCGAGCAGATCGCAGGCCTCCTTCACGTGGTTCCAGTCGTTGAGCTCGAAGGCGATGTGGTGCAGAGCCGCGCTTCGGCCCGGTGATGAAATTGACCGTGTGGTGGTCGGGATTGCAGCGCATGAACACGAAGAAGTCGCCGATCCAATCGGAGACCCGAAAGCCCAGCACCTCGGTATAGAACTTGACCGTCGCCTGGATGTCGGCGGTGAAGAAAGCCGTATGGCCGAGCTTGCGCGGCGCGACGCCATGGTTGTCCGGCCGCTTCTCGGTCACCGGGCGGGTCGCCAGCAGCTCGACCTCCAGCCCCGACGGATCGGTCACCGACAGGGTCACCGGCGTATTGGGGCCGGCGTCGGACCTGTGCTGCACCTGAACGCCTTTCGCCGCCGTCTGTTTCGCGAAGGCCTCGAGATCGGCGTCCGGCGCAAGCTGAAGCGCGAGGCGCGTCATGGCGGCGGTCGAGCCTTGCCGTCAACACGACCGAATGGAAATCGGACGGGCAGGCGAGATAGGCGCTCTTGCCGTCGCGCTGCACCTCGGTGAGGCCGAGATATTGCGTATAGTAATCGATGGCGCGTGCGAGATCGGGCGTTTCAAAACTCGCATAGCCCATCTGTTTCACGCCGATCATGGCAAGCCTTTCTCGCGGATGTCTCGTCAATTGAAAGGAAGCGGCGGCCTCAGGTCGCCGAACAACGCGCCGGCATGCTGCAGGAAGGCCGCCGTGCGCTCGCGCGGCAGGTTGTGTCCGCAGCGGCCGAGCAGATGGACGTCGGCGCGCCGGCAGCTTGCGCGACAGCACCATGCGTGGTCTGGTCGGGCGGGCAGGGCTGGTCGTCGCGGCCGTGCAGCATGACGACCTCCGCCTTGATGCCGGCGATCTCGTCGTCGCTCGAGCACCGCGGCGTCGAGGCAGCGCTGGCGCGGCGGCGGGAAGAGCTCGGCGAAGTATTCCGGGATAGCCGGGCTGGGTCAGCAGCTTCCAGCGATCGGCGATCATGTCGTCGGTAAGGGCATCGCTCGCAAAGACCATCCGCTCCATGATCCGCCGCAGATCGGCGGGGTCTTTCGGCATCGACCAGAAGCCGTCGAGCGCCTCGTTGATCGGATAGTCGGCGCCGACGCTGCACGAGGTCATGACCTTGACGACACGTGGCGAGCGCGCCGCCACCTTGAGCGCCATGGCGCCGCCCATGGAATGGCCGATCACGCCGACCGGCCCCGCCGGCATCAGATCGAGCATGGCGCAGGCTTGGCGCACCCACAGCTCCACGTCGAAGAACGGTTCGTTCCTGTTGCGATCAGAACCGCCGAAACCGATCAGATCGACGGCGAAGACATGGAAACGCTCGGCGAGCGGATCGAGCACCGGTGCGAAATTGCCCATGATCGACGTGCCGGGCCCGACGCCGTGCAGCATCAGGAGCGGAAACCCGGCGCCACCCTCCCAATAGTGGACCTTGTGGCCCTCGAAGGTCGTGTGCTTGCTCTGCATCGGGTGGCGTCAGTCGAACTGCCGGGCGCCGGGCAGCGCCTTCAAGGCGGCGGCCGCGACCTCACGATCCTGCTCGCCGGTGCCGGAGCCGACACCGATGGCGCCGATAACATGACCCTCGGTCATGACGGGCAGCCCGCCCGGCAGATTGACCCGCTGGCCCTGGGTGGCGATGGCGAGCTTGATGTCGACGCCGGCGAGGATGTTGCCTGTCGGCTCGCCGTAGCTGGCCGCCGTCCTCGCCTTCACCAGCGAGGTTTCCATCGACATGTAGAAGGCGCCGTCCATGCGCGCGAAGGCGAGCAGGTGGCCGCCGGAATCGACGACCGAGATGCACTCGGGAACCTTCATCTCCGTTGCCTTGGCGACCGCGGCCGCCAGCAGCACTTGCGCGCCTTCGTAGTTCAGGATCTTGGTATCGGTCGCGAACGCCATGGGCTCATCCTTCATTTGCTCTGATTGTTGCCGACCACGTCGACGTGATAGCCGGCAATCTTCTGGTAGTTCTCGAAAATCTCGCGTAGCTTCTCCGGCGCCACGACGTCTTCGATCTTCGCGAACGGCTTTCCGCCCGACATCTTCTCGACCGTGTCGACGATGAGGTTCGGCGGCGCAGTGCGGTTCTGCAGCACGATGCGCGAGGTGGCCGGTCGCCGCTCATCCTCGTAGTCGAGCAGCGCCTTGGCGAAATCGCCGCCCGCGTTGCCCAAATGCTGGGCGAGGCTGGCGGAATCCAGGATCGCCTGCGCCCCGCCGTTACCGCCGCGCGGGAACATCGGATGCGCCGCGTCGCCGAGCAGGGTGATGCGGCCGACGGTCCAGCGCTCGAGCGGATCGCGGTCGACCATCGGATAGCTGAGGATCGGGTCGGTGCTGCGGATCAGCGCGGCGACGTCGATCCAATCGAAATTCCAGTTCTGGTAGACCGGATAGAAGTCCTCGAGCTTCGCCTCGCCGTTCCAGTCGGCCTTGACCGCGGTGTCGCTGTCGAGCTCGGCCACCCAGTTCACCAACTGGTTGCCCTCGTCGTCGACGTTGTCACGGATCGGATAGATGATGATGGTGCTGCGCATGGCGCCGACGCGCGCGATGCTGGAGCCGGTCAGGAACGGCTTGTGACGCGCAACGCCGCGCCAAAGGTTGATGCCGTGGAAACGCGGCGGGCCCTCGTCCGGGTTCAGCGTCTTGCGCACCAGCGAGTGCACGCCGTCGCAACCGATGAGCACGGCGCCGGAATGCTTTTCCTGTTCGCCCTTCGACGAAACGAACGAGGCGGAGACCGACCGCGCGTCTTGCGTCACTTCCACGCAACGCCGGTCCATGTGCAGGCAATCCGGGCCCATGCGCTCGATCGCGGCCGCGATCAGAACCTTGTGCAGCTCGGCGCGATGGATGGAGATGTGGTTCCACTTGTGGCCCGCCGCCTTGCCCCACGGCTCGCGGTAGACGAGCTGGCCGTGCCTGGTGAAGAAGGCGTAGTCGTGCGGCTGCTTCGACACCGCGAGCAGCGCGTCTTCGAGACCGAGCAGCGACAGCACCCTGATCGCGTGCGGGCCGAGATTGATGCCGCCGCCGACCGGCTTGAATTCGCTTACCGCGTCGAACACGCGCACGTACTTGCCAAGGCCGGCCGCATGCAGCGACAGCGCGAGCGTCAGCCCGCCGATGCCGCCACCGATGATGATGATATCGTCGTGGCCTGACTGGAGCACGTGTGATCATCTCCGGATTGAGAGCGTTGCGTCGCGTATCAAATATTGAACCGTCGTCACAGATATCATGACGCGGATATTGGCGGCAAGCGGATGACGCATTGAACAGGAGCGGACCGCGACCGTCCAGGCGCGATTTTCAATTGACACGCGTTTTCGCCCTGCCGTACTGTGTCAAATCTTGATACGGCGTTCCATTCTCTGGAGTTCCGATGGAAAAAACGCTCGCCAAAGGCCTGGTTGTGCTGGAGGCGCTGATCCGGAACGGGCGTCCCTGCGGTGTCAGCGATCTCGCCGTGTCGCTCGGCATGTCCAAGAGCAACGCGCACCGGTTGCTCAACACGCTGGCCGAAACCGGCTTCGTCACCACCGAGGAGGGCCGCTACGCGGCCTCGCTCAAGGTGTGGGAACTCGGAACCCTCATCATCAAGGGCTATGACGTGCGCGAATCTGGCGCGGCCGGCGATGACCCGCCTGGTGCGTGAGACCGCCGAGGGCGTGCGGCTGACCGTGCTCGATCCCGCGAGCCTCGAGGTCGTCTACATCGACAAGCTCGACAGCCCGCAGGACGTGCGGACCTACAGCGAGATCGGCGGACGGGCGGCGGCGCAGTGCACCTCGAGCGGCAAGGTGCTGCTGGCCTACCAGGACGAGGCGACGATCCGGCGCGCGAGCCGCAGGCTCAAGGCCTTCACGCCGTGGTCCGTGGTCGATCCCGCCGAAGTTCCTGCGCCAGCTCAAGAAAAGTCCGCGCCGACGGCTATTCCGTGAACCAGCGCGAATTCAGTCGGCAGGTGAGCGGCGTCGCGGCGCCGATCTTCGGACTCGACGGCAGCGTCGATCGCCTCGCTCAGCATTGCCGCCCCGGCCGAACGGCTGAAAGCCACCGATCTGAAAAAGATAGCCACGGTGCTGCGTGACGCCGCCGCCAGCGTGACATCGCGCATCCAGCCGGGGCCACCCAATGTCGTCCCTCTCGCGGGCATCCCATCCCGGCTCCCGCGAGCCAAGAAGAGAGCCCGCACATCGGCGTGAGGTCGCCTCACGCGGCGTTGCGGCGCCGGCGGGCAGGAGGTTGTGAACGTAATGATTCGTGACGGTCAGGCTTATGTCGCCGGCTTGAAGGCGCAAGCCAACAAGAACGTCTGGATTGCGGGCCGCAAGGTCGACGATGTGGTGTCCGATCCCGCCTTCAAGCGGCCGATCGAGACGATGGCCGCGCTCTACGACCTGCAGGCCGCCTCCGATCACGGGGTCAAGATGGCCGCGACCGACGACGGCAGCAACGACCCTTACGGCATCTCCTTCATGATCCCGCACAGCGTCGAGGACCTTGCCGACCGGCGCAAGGCCATGGCGCTGTGGGCGGACGCGACCTTCGGCATGGTCGGCCGCTCGCCGGACTACTGCAACACGGTGGTCATGGCGTTCGAGGAAACGAAGTTCTTCTACCAACTGGGCGAAGACTTCGGAAAGAACCTCACCAACTACTACCAGCACTGCCGCAAGAACGATCTCTTTCTCACCCACGCCATCGTCAATCCGCAGACCGACCGCTCCAAGAACTCGGCCGAGCAGGAGAACCCTTACGCCCATCTCGGCGTCGTGAAGGAGAGCGGCGACGGCCTGATCGTGCGCGGCGCCAAGATGCTGGCGACCCACGGCCCGACCGCCGACGAGATCATCGTTTATCCGCTGCCCGGCAGCGTCGCGCCGGGCGAGGAGAAATACGCGCTCGCCTTCGGCATCCCGACCGATACGCCGGGGCTCAAGTTCATCTGCCGCGAGCCGTTCGATGACGGCGGCATGGTGCGCTGGGACCATCCGCTCGGCAGTCGCTTCGAAGAGCCGGACGCCATGGTGGTGTTCGAGGACGTGCTGATCCCCTGGGAGCGCGTGTTCCTGCACGGCAACGTGCCGATGGCCAACAAGCTGTTCACCAGCGCCAGCATCCAGAACAACACCGGCCATCAGACCGCGATCCGCGGGCTTGCCAAGTGCAAGTTCCTGGTCGGCGTCGCCATCGCGGTGTCGCGCTCGGTCAAGACCGACGTGTTCCTGCACGTGCAGGAGCAACTCGGCGAGATCCTCGGTTATCTACAGCTTATCGAGGGCGCCGTGCACCTTGCCGAGCTGAAGGCGGAGCGTACCGAAAGCGGCGCGATCCGGCCGGCCTGGCCGCCGCTGCAATCGATCCGCTACCACCTTCCGCGCATGTACGAGCGCATAGTGAAGGTGGTGCAGGTGATCGGCGCCGGCGGTCTGCTGATCAACCCGACCCACGAGGACCTGGGCTCGGAGGTCGGCACCGATATCGCCACTTATTATCGCGGCGCCGGCGTCGACGCCGAGAGCCGCATCCACCTCTCCAAGCTGGCGTGGGACGCGACCGGCACCCAGTTCGGCCAGCGCATGCTGCAATACGAGCGCTACTACGCCGGCGATCCGGTCCGCGTGGCGGCGACCCTCTATATGCGCCAGAACGTCGACGAGTTGATGGCGCTGGTGAAGCGCGCGCTGAGCGAGGACGTCATGAAGGTTTAGTGGGGCGCGAAGCCGGACGCGCCTACCTGCGGTCGGCCCATCGGGTCGAACAAAAAAGGGGAGAACCTGATGAACAAGACTGGAATGTTTTGGCTACGGGGGGCCTTGGCCGGCCTGTTGCTCATCGGCTCGGCGATACCCGGCATGGCCGCCGACAAGGTCGTCGTCGGCATCATCGGCTCGTTTTCGGATGCGCCGCTGTTTCTGGCCCTCGACAAGGGCTACTTCAAGGACGTCAATATCGATCCGGACTTCCAACAGATCGGTTCGTTGACCAAGCAGGTCGCTCCGCTCAGCGCCGGGCAGATCGACATTGCCTCCGGCGCCGTTTCGGCGGGCCTGTACAACGCCGCCACCCGCGGCATTCCGTTGCGCGTGGTCGCCGACAAGGGCCGCAACGCGCCCGGCTACGGCTACAACGTCGTGCTGGTCCGCAAGGACCTCTATGACAACGGCACCATCAAATCGTTTGCCGACATGAAGGGGCACAGCATCGCCACCATCGGCACCGGATCGGCGGACATGTCGATCTTGAACGAGATGATGAAAAAGGGTGGCCTAAGCTACTCCGATCTCAAGCAAACTGCCTTGACGCTGCCCAACCATTTGGTCGCGCTCGAGAACAAGGGCATCGACATGACGCTGACGCCGGAGCCCTTCGCCAGCCTCATCGTCAGCAAGGGCGCCGCCGTGAAGCTGGCGACGGTTTCCTCCTTCTATCCCAATCAGCAGCAGATCGTGCTGATCTACGGCCCCGACTTCATCAAGAAGCGCCATGACGTGGCCCAGCGCTTCATGGTCGCCTACCTGCGCGGCGTACGCGCCTACCTGGATGGCCTGAAGGACGGCAAGATCGCCGGCCCGAACGCCGACGCGGTCATCGCGACCGTGATCAAGCACACCCGCACCAAGAGCGTCGCGCTGCTCAAGAAGATGAGCCCCTGTCTCATCGATCCGGACGGGGAGGTGGCCATGGCCAGCATGGAGAAGGACTGGGCATTCCTCAAGAAAGAGGGCCTGATCAAGGGCAAGACGACGCCCGAGGAACTGGTCGACATGTCGTTCGCCAAGGCGGCGGTCAAGCAGCTCGGCCCCTACAAGAAGCCGTAACACGGGTCCACGGGAAGCGAATGAACCGACATTGATTGTCGTCCGGGGCGGCGGAAGGGGCCGGGACCGTTGTCCCGGTCGGTCCGCCGCCTGATCGTTGCGTGGCCGGCAGGCGTAAGCCGACCATACCGAAGGAAGTGAAATGGAAGAGCGCGTTACGTTTGTCTCCAACGGCCTCAAGCTCGCCGGCGTGCTGCACATCCCTGACGACATGAAACCGGGCGAGAAACGGCCGGCTTGCCTGGTGCTGCACGGTTTCGGCAGCAACAAAGGCAGCCGGGCCTGCATCAGCCCCGCGACAATGCTGGCGAAATGGGGCTACGTCGCCCTGCGCTTCGACATGCGCGGCTGCGGCGAAAGCGAAGGCCCGCGCGCCAACATCATCTGCCTGGAGCAGGTGGAGGACACCAAGAGCGCGGTCACGTATTTGATGTCGCGGCCGGAGGTCGATCCGGCGCGTATCGCCTGCGCCGGCCACAGCTTTGGCGCCGCGGTGTCGGTCTATGCCGGCGGCGTCGACGAGCGCATCGCCGCCGTCATTTCGTCGGGCGGTTGGGGCGACGGCCAGAGCAAGTTCGAGGAGCAACATTCGGCGCCGGGGGCGTGGGAGAAGTTCTCGCAGACCTTGCAGCACGGCCGCGAGCTTCGCGCCAAGACCGGCGAGTTGATCAAGATTCCGCGCTACGACATCGTCCCGATCCCGGAAAAGATGCGCGGCAACCTGGCGCCCGGCTCGATCATGGAATTTCCGCTGGAGACGGTCGAGAGCATGCTGGCGTTCCGCGCCATCGACGTCGTCGGCAAGATCGCGCCGCGGCCGCTGCTGCTGTTGCACGCCTCCACCGATTCCGTGACGCCGACAGCGCAGTCGATCGCCATGTTCCAGAAGGCCGGCAACCCGACCGACCTGCACCTGGTCGCCGAGGTCGATCACTTCATGTTCGCCGAGGACAATGAGATGGTGATCGACATCGTGCGCACCTGGCTCAAGAAATATCTGGGACATTGATGCCGACCCGCTTTTCCAGCGCCGAGCTCGACCGTCTGACCGCCGCGATATTCGTCGGCGTCGGCATGCCGCCCGAGCACGCGCAGGCGATCGCGCAAAGCCTGGTGTGGGCCAACCTGCGCGGCGTCGACACCCATGGCGTGATGCGGGCGCCGCGCTATCTCGAGATGATCGACCGTGGCGAGATGAACCTGCGCCCGGCCATGACGATCGCCAAAGAAACCGTCAGCAGCGTGCTGATTGCGGCGGACAGTGCGCCCGGCCCGGTCGCGCTGCGCTACGCCGCGGACCAGGCGGTCGAGAAGGCGAAGCAAGGCGGCGTCGCGCTGGCCGTCATCGCGCACACCACCCATACCGGCGCCATGGGCTACTACACGGGACGGGTCGCTGAAGCCGGCCTCGCCTGTATCGGCGTCAACGCCACCATCCCGCTGATGCCTTATCACGGCGCGCGCGGCGCCGCGCTCGGGACCAATCCCATTTCGATTGCGGTGCCGGGCGCCGGCGCCGATCCACTGCTTTTCGACATGGCCACCAGCATCATCTCGCGCGGCAAGATGCTGCAGGCACGGCGCACCGGCGCGCCCTTGCAGCCGGGCTGGGTCGTGGACGATGCCGGCAACCCGACCACCGACGCTGCGGCCGCGACCATGCCGCTGCCGCTCGGTGGGCCAAAGGGGTCGGGGCTTTCGCTGATGATCGAGTGCCTGACCAGCGTGCTGACCGGCAATCCGATCATCGCCGACGCGCTCGAGAAGAGCGGGAAGGGCGCCGCGCACAGGCAGAACGCACTGTTGATCGCGATCGATGTGACGACATTCATCGCGCTGGACGAGTTCCGCCGGCAAATCGACCGGCTGGTGCAAGCGCTGAAGGCGCTGCCGCTCGCGCCGGGCGCCGAGGAGATCCTGATGCCGGGCGAACGCGGCGCCCGCACCATGCGCGAGCGGCGGGTCGCGGGGATCCCGCTGCCGGACAAGGTGGCGGACGAACTCGCCGCCGTGGCACAGCGGCTCGGCGTCGCTCCGTTGCAGCCTTTGCCTTGAGTTGCGTGGTGGATTGATGCCCGGCCTTGTCGATACCAAGCCTGCAGAGCCGCCCGCGGCACCGGCCGAACGCGCCAATCGTGCCGAGGCGATGAAGCCGGCCATCCGCATCCAGACTCTGTCGAAGAGGTTCGGCCGCTTCATTGCCGTCGACAACGTGACCATCGACATCGGCGCCGGTGAATTCTTCATGATCGTCGGGCCCTCAGGCTGCGGCAAGACCACGCTGCTGCGCATCCTCGCCGGATTGGAGAAGCCAACCTCCGGCGGCTACACCGTGAATGCCGGCGCCAATTCGCACCGGCCGGAAAACGCGATGGTGTTCCAGGGCGACTCCTTGTTCCCCTGGATGACGGTCTGGGAGAACGCCGCCTACGGCCTCAGGATGCGTGCCGCGCCCGCCGCGCAGATCAAGGAGATGGTCGGCCACTATCTCAACCGTACCGGCCTTACCCGCTTCGCCGACGCTTATCCGCACCAGCTCTCGGGCGGCATGCGCCAGCGCGTTTCGATTGCCCGCGCCTTCGCCAACGATCCCGAAATCCTGCTGATGGACGAGCCGTTTTCCGCGCTCGACGCGCAGAACAAGCTGCTCCTGCAGGAGGAGCTGCTGCGCATCTGGGAGGAGCACAGGAAGACGGTGCTCTTCATCACACACAGCGTCGACGAGGCGGTGCTGCTCGGTGATCGCATCATGATCATGACGGCTCAGCCGGGACGCGTGAAGACGATCGTCGATGTTCCCTTCGAGCGGCCGCGCAACATCATGGAGCTGCAGCGCGATCCCGCGTTCGGCGGCCTCGTCCACGACATCTGGACCAACCTGCGGGACGAAGTCGACCGGGCGCGCGAACAGACCGAAACGGCGGGGAAGACATGATGAGCGATCTGGCCGCCGAAGAGCCGACGAAGTGGACCCTCAGCCGTACCGCGCGTGAGCGGATCATCAGTTTCGTGTCGCCGATCGCGCTGCTCTTGCTGTGGGAGGTGCTGGCGCGCGCCAACGTCGTCGACGTCCGCTTCTTTCCCGCACCAAGCGAAATCCTGCACACACTGTTCGCGATGTTGCAATCGGGTGAGTTGCAGCATCACACGCTGGCGAGCATGAGGCGGCTGGCGATCGGCTTCGTGGTCGGTGGCGTGCCGGCGCTGGTGCTTGGCATCATCATGGGCCTCAACTCGACCGTCCGCGCCGTGGTCGACCCGCTGATCGCGGCGACCTATCCGATCCCGAAAAGCTCGATCCTGCCCCTGGCGCTGCTGGTGCTCGGCCTCGGCGAGCCGTCCAAGATCTTCATGGTGGCGGTCGGCGTATTCTACCCGATCGCGATGAACGCCATGACCGGCGTGCGCGAAATCAGCCAGATCTACCTGGACGTCGGCCAGAACTTCAAAGCCAACCGCTGGAACGTGTTCCGCACCATCGCATTGCCCGGCGCCATGCCGATGATCATGACCGGGGTGCGGCTCGGCGTCGGCATGGGCCTCGTGCTCATTGCCATCGCCGAGATGGTGGGGGCGAAGAGCGGGCTCGGCTTCCTGATCTGGAATGCCTGGGAGACCTTTTCCGTTGACCAGATGTATGTCGGGCTCTTCAGCATCGCGCTGATCGGGTTTGTGCTCACCTTGGCGCTCAACGAGATCGAAAAGCTCCTGATTCCCTGGAAGAAGTGAGCGCGCCGCTCGCGATACCGCTGGCGCCTATAGCAATGATGACAAACGAGGGAAGTCCGGACGATGGCCGCTACTTACGATCTCAGTGATTACGTCCAAGATCTGCGCCAGATCGTGGCGGGCGAAACGGATGCGGCCAAGATTACCGAATTGGTCGTGCCGCTGGCTAAGCGTCTCGCATTGAACCCGCGATGGCGCGATCCGCAGTACCTGGAATGCAACGCCAAACAAGGGTTCGGGGCGCATTTGCTGCACGAAGAACCCAACCACGACCTGGCGGTCTTTCTGTTCTCATGGCTGCCGGGCAGGGGAACGACCCCGCACGACCACAAGACCTGGGCCGTCGTGGTCGGAATCGAAGGGCAGGAGCAGGAAATCGGCTACGCGCGGCTCGATGACGGCGCGAGGCCCGGTCATGCCGAGTTGAAGCGCGCGGAAGAGCGGGTGATGACCGCCGGCGAAGCATCACGGTGCTATCCGGACGACATCCATACTGTTCGCAACATTGGGGCATCCATTTCGATGTCGCTCCACACTTACGGACGGCACATCAATTACACCGGGCGCTCGGAGTTCAATTTGGAAAAGATGCAGGTGAAGCCCTACGTGATTCAGGTCACCGATTGAGCAAGCGCGCCGACATGTTCTTGCTCAGCCCAGGTGATACCGATGATTGAGAAGCAAAAAGGACGCGGGATGGAACGCGTTCCGCATCTCGCCACGTTGCCGAGCGCCGGCAGCGACCAGTTCCTGGCCGCGATGCGGCGCGTCTTCTCGCTCGTCGCCATTGTCACCACGGACGGCCCGGCCGGGCGGTTTGGGATCACGGTCAATTCAGCGACCTCGGCTTCCGCCGATCCGCCGATGACCCTTGTCTGCATCAACCATAACTCACCGGTTAATCAGGCGATCCGCGCCAATCACGGGTTTTGCTTGAATATCCTATCCTTCGGTCAGGAGGACCTGTCCGACACATTCGCGGGCCGGCCCCGGGACGGCGCGCCCTTCAGCTTTGACGATGCGCGCTGGACGGTCGGCGAAACGCATTCGCCGCAATTGGAAGGGGCGGTCGCTTCGTTCGACTGTGTCCTGCACTCCGCCACGCAGCTTGCCACCCACACCTTGTTCGTCGGCAGGGTCGTGGGCGTCGTCGGTGACGAAACGGTGCCGCTCATCTACGGCTCTCGCACCTATGGCCGGCCCGATACCGGCGTTTAGCGGCGGGCATCGTTTGTTTTTTGCCATTTGGTCAAGACAAAAGTGCCCATCGTACGGGATTTCGGCCGCTTAGCCGTCCGATCGAAGGGGCGTGGCCCTCGCGGGGGGCGATCTCGCGTAGGCTATCCACGCCACGATGGAGCTGCCCCCGTCCGTTGCCGACGCCGCTCGAAACCTGGTCCCGAGGTGTGCTAAGCCTTCGCCCCTGTGTTGAATAGCTATTCAACAGGCCCGGCATCACCTTGTACCCGGGTGTCGAGGGAAATTCGGAGAGGCCGATGATTCCTGCCAAGTTGTCCGACTTTTCAGAAGGGCAGAGCTTTGACGTCGTGGTGGTCGGGTCCGGCGTCGCCGGCATGTCGGCGGCGCTGTTTGCCTCCTTGTCCGGTTTGAGCGTGCTTCTCATCGAGCATACCGATCGGGTCGGGGGCACGAGCGCTTATTCGGCGGGCAGCGCGTGGATTCCGAATACCCATCACGCCGCGATGGTCGGGGCCGATGACTCGATTGAAAAGGCCGCGCTCTATCTCAGGCATTCCGTCGGCAACGAATCGCCCGAGTCGATGCGGATGGCCTTCCTGCGCGCCGGTCCCGAGGCGATCGCGCTTCTTGAGCAGAAGTCGCAGGTGCGCTTTCGCGCTCGCGCACTGCATCCCGATTACAACAGCAACCTGCCGGGCGCCACATTGAAGGGGCGGGTGCTTGAGGCGGCGCCGTTCGACGGTCGCGCTTTAAAGGGCATGTTGGGTCTCGTCCGCAATCCCGTGCCGGAGTTCACGATCCTGGGCGGCATGATGGTGAACCAGGAAGATGTGCTGAACCTGCTGGCATCGACCCGCTCGCTCAAGGCGCTGCGCCATTCGGTGGGCATTCTCGCGCGTCACGCCGTCGATCGGCTGACCTACGGTCGCGGCACGCGGCTGATGATGGGAAATGCGCTGATTGCGCGACTGCTCATTTCACTCAGCGATCGAAATGTCCCGATCCTGTTGAATACGTCGGTGCAGGAGATCGACGTTCAGGATGGCAATGTTGTCGGTCTCACAATTGCACAGAACGGTGTGACACAGCAGCTCGCGGTGCGCGGCGGTCTGGTCGCGGCAACCGGAGGCTTCAACCGGCATCCCGTGCGACGGCAGGAGATGCTGCGGAAACCGGTTCCCGACTATTGTCCCGGAGCGCCAGGCCATACGGGCCAACTGCAGGATCTCCTGCTCGGTCTCGGCGCGCATTACGGCAACGACGGACGGGACACCGCGTTCTGGACGCCGGTCTCCGTGCGCAAGCGACCGGACGGCACGACCGCGGTCTTCCCGCATTTCATCTTCGACCGCGGCCGACCGGGAATCATCACGGTCAACCAGGCCGGCGAGCGCTTCATCAATGAGGCTTTGTCCTATCATCCTTTCGGGCAGGGCCTCTACGAGGCGAATGCCAAGTCGCCAAGCATTCCGGCCTATCTGATTGCAGACGAAACCGCGGTGCGGAAGTACGGGCTAGGGATGGTAAGACCTGGCCGGTTCGGCCGCGGGCCGTTCCTGAAGGACGGTTATTTGACGCAAGGGCAAAGCCTGGAGGAACTCGCCAACAAATTAGGCATCGATCCGCGCAATCTGCGCGCCACGGTGACGCGCTTCAACGCGTTTGCGCGCGAAGGGGTGGATCAGGATTTCGGCCGTGGCACGACCGATTATCAGCGCATTACGGCCGGCGACCCGAACCACAAACCAAATCCTTGTCTCGGGCCGATCGAAACGCCGCCATTTTATTCCGTTCGGCTCTACCCGGGCGACATGGGTGCCGCAACGGGATTTGTAACGGACGAGAGTTCAGGTGTGCTGCGCCAGGATGGAACACGCATCGGCAACCTGTACGCGTGCGGCAATGACATGCACTCCGTCATGGGCGGCCATTATCCGGGACCGGGCATCACAATCGGGCCCGCGATCGTGTTTGCTTACGCTGCCGCGCGCGATATCGCGGATCGTTTGATGTAGTCCCATACGCAACGATAGGCGCGCCCACGGCTGCAGGGCATGCCGAACAATTAGACGCCGGCCGTTCGAGTTCCCCGCAATGCGAGGCGGCGGCATTTGGCAGACCCAAATCTTCTTTTTCGGCAATGGCATGGATGTTGCTTCATTCTTGCGCAATGTCCTCCAGTTGACTGACTAGACAGTTACCAAATAGGATTTGCAGAGAGCATGAAGATACCGCGGCCGTGAGCCACAGCGACGTGTGCGAACGAAACAAGGAGAGTTAAGAGTGCCAATCGAGAAAGACGTTTCGATGCGGCCGTCGGGCTTCACGCGCCGAGCAGTGGCTGGCGGCTTGTTGGCCGCGCCGTTCATTCTGCGCAGCGGACGTGCATTTGCCAGCGACAGCCTTTCCATTCGCGTCGACTTCGCCCCGTGGGGCGTGCATTCGGCTTTGCACCTGTCGAACGTGAAGGGCTGGTTCAAGAAGGACGGGCTGACCATCAATTTGCAGGACGGCACCGGCACGCTCAACACCATCAATTTGGTTGCGGCCGGTAACGTCGACGTCGGCCTCGTGCAACTCGGGCCTATGGCGATTGCACGGACGAAGGGTCTCCCCGTGACCTCTTTTGCCGGGTTCCTGAGAAAGGGCGACCTCGCGGTCCTGGTGGACGCGAAGAACGGCCCGAAAGACCGCCAAGGATCTCGCCGGCAAAAAGATCGTCTGTTTCGCGAACAGCCCCTGGGCACCGTTCATCGATAGCTACCTCAAGCGTCTTGGCCTCAAGCGAGGCCAGGGGCCCGGCGAGGTGAATGTCGTCATGGTCTCGCCGGCGGCGATGGTGCCGACATATGCGGCAGGGAGCGCGGACGGGTTCATGTCGCTCAAGGAATTCGGCGAGCCGTACGTCGAGACGACACGGCCGGCGCATTCCTTCCTGGCCGCCGATGTCGGGATCATGTTCCCCAGCTACGGCCTGATCGCGACGGAAGCGACCCTGGCCAAGCGCAAGGATGAACTTGCCAAGCTCGCTGCAAACCAGGGCCGCGCTTGGGAATACATCTTCGCCGACCCGGCCCACATCGATGAAGCCGTGCAGGCGATCATTACCGACCGGCCGAACAAGCAGCTCAAGCCCGCGATCCTCAAGGGGCAGACCGCCATGTGCAAGGAGTTCTTCAGCACGCCGAACACGAAGGGCAAGCCGATGGGGTGGCAGTCGGCGGACGACTGGAAGCAGGCGGTGGCCTCGATGGCCGAGGCCGGTTTGATCAAGCCAGACGTCAAGATCGCCGACTTTTACACCAACGATCTCATCAAATCGTGACGGTCGGGCTGGCCACCGAGCATTCGACAACGCCGATCCAGCCGGATCGCGCGTTGCCGTATATCTCGATTGTTGGTGTCGACAAGACTTACGCCGCCGAAGAAAGCCCGATTCCCGCGCTCAAGGATATCAATCTCGACGTTGCGGCCGGGGAGTTCATCAGTGTCGTCGGCCCCTCGGGTTGCGGCAAGAGCACCTTGCTGAAGTGCGTGGCGGGGCTGCAGCCGGTCAGCTCCGGGACGATCTCGGTCCGGCAGAAGCAGGTGCAATCGCCGCCGGACAACATGGCGATCGTTTTTCAGCGCGACGTCCTCCTCGACTGGCGCACCGTGCTGGACAACGTTCTAATTCTCGTCGAATTCCGCGGGCTGCGACGTCAGGACTATGAAGCGCGGGCGCTGCAACTGCTGAAGGACTACGGTCTCGAGGGCTACGCGCACCGCTATCCGTGGGAGCTGTCGGGCGGCATGCGCCAGCGCGTTGCCATATGCCGTGCCCTGATCGTCGATCCCGAACTGCTGTTGATGGACGAGCCATTCGGCGCGCTCGATGCCATGACTCGCGACGACCTGAACGCGGAACTGGAGCGGCTGTGGTACCAGACCCGCAAGACGGTGATGTTCATCACCCACGGCATCGACGAAGCGGTTTACCTGGCTGACCGCGTGGTGGTCATGGCGCGCAATCCCGGCCGCATCGCAGAAATCCTGCCGGTCGACATTCCCCGGCCGCGCCCGCTCAGCATCCGCCAGACCGAGGGTTTCGGAAAATATGTCCACCACATCCGCCATCTCTTCGCGTCCATGGGGCTGGTCAAGGCGGAGTAATACATGAAGTGGTGGCGCCGGACGGAGCATGCGCGAACGATTTTCGTCGTTCTGGCGGCGCTCGTTCTGCTGTGGGAGGTCTCGGTACGGGCATTCGGCATCAGGAGCTTCCTGCTGCCGGCACCGTCCGTCGTGGTCGCCGACATTTTCGACCACCCGATCTTCTTTGGCGAGCAGTCGCTCTATACGCTTTACGTCACGATGGTCGGCTTCATCATCGCGCTGGTCGGCGGCATTGCCGCGGCGATCGCGATCGTCTCGTCGCGCTTCCTCGACCGCACGTTCTATACGCTGCTGGTGGCGACAAATTCGGTGCCGAAGGTCGCGCTTGCGCCGCTCTTCGTCATTTGGCTCGGCACCGGCGGCGCGCCGAAAATCGCGATCGCGGCGGTGATCGCGGTGTTCCCCATCGTGATCAATACGACCGTCGGCCTGCGGGCTGTCGATAACGACATGATCGACCTTGCGCGTTCGGCACGCGCCGCGCGCCGCCGCATCATGATGAAGATCCAATTCCCTAACGCGCTGCCGAGCATATTCGCCGGCGCCAAAATCGGCATTTCGTTCGCGCTGATCGGGGCTATCGTCGGCGAGTTCGTCGCGGGCGAACGCGGACTGGGCAACGTGATCCTGACGAGCCAGGCGACCTTCAACAGCGCCCGCGCTTTTGCCGCGATCCTGCTGCTTGGCATTCTCGGCACGATCATGTTCTTCATCGTCGAATGGTTTGAGCGCTGGGCGTTGCCGTGGCACATATCGCAGCGCGGCCAGAAGGCTCGGTAGACTGTTGGTTGTCTTGGGATTTGAGACGGATGTCAGGCCTGGTTGACTTAACCGCCATCGTAGCGATTGATGCTGCGCGCTCGACGGGGGGTGGCCGTGGCAGCCGTTCGTTCCTCAGTCGACGCGCGCGCCTAAAGACGAGCAGGATGGCTGACTCGCCCCCGATGTTGGAGCCCGTATGAAGCCCGCGGCGTTTGAATATCATGCGCCCGCCACTGTCGATGAGGTGGTCGGGCTGCTCGAGCGTCATGGCGACGACGCGCGTCTCCTGGCCGGGGGGCAAACGCTGCTTCCGATGATGAATTTCCGTCTTGCCACGCCGGAAATCGTTGTCGACCTCAATCGCGTTTCCGAACTGTCCTATATCCGATCCGACGACGGCGTGGTCCGCATCGGCGCCATGACCCGGCAGCGGGCCATCGAATTTTCGCCGGTTGTGGAGCGGGATCTGCCCCTGTTGCGGGCGGCGATCCGAATGGTCGGCCATCTTCCCACGCGGTCGCGGGGAACGATCGGCGGATCGATCGCCAACGCCGATTCCGCCGCCGAGATCCCGATGATCCTGCAGACGCTGGGCGGCGAAGTGTGTGTCCGCGGCCCGCAGGGGGAACGAACGATACCCGCGGCCGAGTTCATTTGCGACGCCATGACCACGACGCTGGCTGCCGATGAGGTGCTCACCGAGGTGCGTTTCCCGGTCATGCCCGGCGGCGCGCGATTTGCCGTCGAGGAGTTCTCGCGGCGGCACGGTGACTTCGCCATCGCCGCCGTTGCCGTAATGATCGTCGAGGAGGGCGGCGTCTGCAAAATGAGCCGGGTTGCGACGGCGGGGGTTGCGGCCTTCTCGCGCCGTCTGCCGGCTGCGGAGGCGATACTCGATCGCAGCAGAATGGACGCGGCCAGTATTGCCAGGGCGGCCGAAGCCACGGCCGAGGCCGTGGATGCGCTCGACGACCGCAGTGCCAGCGCGGACTTCCGCCGGCACCTTGCCCGGGTGTTGACGGCGCGCGCGCTCGAACGGGCCGTCGCATGAGGCGCCGGCGGCTCCGACAGAAGGGACGAGGATGACGAAACTGCTCGATGTTCGCCTGACGGTAAACGGGCGCGCCCACGAAGGGCGCTGTGAGGCGCGCACGTTGCTCGCGGACTTTCTGCGCGATCACCTCGATCTGACCGGTACGCATGTCGGCTGCGAGCACGGCGTGTGCGGCGCCTGCACCATTCTGTTCAACGGCGAGGCGGCGCGCTCCTGCATCATGCTTGCCGTTCAGGCCGACGGCGCCGAGATCGTGACGATCGAGGGGCTGGCGCAGGGCGGCAAATTCCATCCGGTGCAGAAGGCGTTTCACGAAAACCACGCGCTGCAGTGCGGCTTCTGCACGCCGGGCATGCTGGTCGCGGCCATCGATTTCCTCAACACCAACATGTCGCCGACCGAGGCCGAGGTGCGCGAGGCGCTCTCGGCCGTGCTGTGCCGCTGCACCGGCTACCAGAACATCGTCAAGGCGGTGCTGGCCGCGGCGGCGGAGATGCGGTTGCAACGGGATGCGGGAGCGTCGGCCAATGTCTGAGTCGAACGGCGACTTCGTCGGCAAGTCGATCCTGCGGCGCGAAGATCAGCGGCTGCTCACCGGGCGCGGCGAGTACATCGCCGACCTCAAACTGCCCGGCATGCTGCATGCGGCCTTCGTGCGCAGCCAGATGGCCCATGCGCGCATCCGTTCGGTCGATCTTTCGCGCGCGCTTGCCGCGCCGGGCGTCGTGTATGCGATCTCCGGGCCCGATCTGATGGAATTGCTGCCGCCGGTATCTGACACGCAGTTGTCGCTGCCGAAGAAATGGACCACGCTGGTCCAGCACAAATTTCTCAACCCGCAGCAGTCGCTGCTGGCCTATGACAAGGTGCGCCACGTCGGCGAGGCGATCGCCGTCGTCATCGCCGAGAGCCGCTACCTGGCGGAAGACGCGGCCGAACTGGTCACGGTCGAGCTCGAGCCGTTGCCGGCGGTCGTCGACCCGGAAGCCGGTCTGACGAGCGAAACTGCCGTCCTGCACGAGCAGTACGGCACCAACCTGATCGGCGACTTCGCCGTCGAAAAAGGCAACACTGAAGCCGCGCTGGCCGCGGCACCGCACCGCTTGAGCCGCCGCTTTTATCACCACCGCTACGCCGCGATTCCAATGGAGTGCCGCGGCGTGGTCGGCAGCTACGATGCGCGTACCGACAGCGTGAGCGTCTGGTCTGCTTGCCAGGTCGTACACTGGCTGCGCCGCGAAGCCTCGAACGTCCTCAACATGCCGGAAGCGCGCATCCGCTGCGTCGCGCTCGACGTCGGCGGCGGCTTCGGCGTCAAGGGGCACGTCTATCCGGAGGACCTGCTGATCCCGTTCCTGGCGCGCGAAGTCGGCCGTCCGGTAAAATGGATCGAGGACCGGCACGAGCACTTCATCAGCGCCTGCCATTCGCGCGACCAGATCCACGACGTTGAGGTCGGCTTCGATGACGACGGACGCTTGCTCGCCTTCCGCGACAGCTTCTTCGTCGATTGCGGCGCGTGGAATCCGATCGGTTCCGGCATCGCCTATAACACGGCCGTGCATCTGCCGGGGCCGTACAAGTTCGACAATTTCTCGGTCCGCTCGCGCATCGTCGCCACCAACAAGGTGCCGAACGCGCCGTATCGCGGCGCCGGACGGCCGGAGGCCAGCTTCGCGATGGAGCGGGCGATGGACCTGATCGCGGCGGAGCTCAACCTCGACGCCGCCGAAGTGCGGATGCGAAATCTTATTCCGGCGTCCGAGATGCCCTATCATCTCGGCATCCCGTATCGCGACGGCGAGCCGATCGTCTACGACAGCGGCGATTATCCTGAAGCGCTGCGCAAGGCGCTGGAGGCGATCGGCGGACTTGAGAGCTTTCGCGAGAAGCAGCGCGCCGCGCGCGCCAAGGGCCGTTATCTTGGGCTCGGTCTCGGCTGCTATGTCGAGGGCACCGGCGTCGGTCCGTTCGAAAGCGCCACGGTGCGCATCGATCCGACCGGCAAGGTCTATGTCGCCGGTGGCGCCTGTCCGCAGGGGCAGGGGATGGAGACGATCTTCGCGCAGATTACCGCTGACGCCTGGAAGGTCGATCCGAACGACGTCGTCATCGCGCTTGCCGACACATCGGCGGTCTCGATCGGCTTCGGCACCATCGCCAGCCGCAGCACGGTGACGCTGTCGGGCGCCATCCATAACGCCAGCGAGCCGTTGCGCGAGAAGGTGTTCGCGATCGCCGCCAATATGCTGGAGTGCTCGCCAGACGACCTCGAATTGCGCAATGGCGCGGTCGGCGTTGTCGGCGTTCCGGGCAACGAGGTCACCTTGTCGCAGGTCGCCAAGGCGGCGCGGCCGGGCTGGGACCACCAGCGGCCGGAGGGCATCTCCGCGGGCCTGGAAGAGACCGCTTATTTCGAGCCGCAGACGGTGACCTGGGCCTACGCGACGCACGCGGCCCTGATCGAAGTCGATCCGCAATTGGGCCGCATCGACATCCAGAAATACGTCATCGTCCACGACTGCGGCACGATCGTGAACCCGATGTTGGTGGAAGGCCAGATTCACGGCGGCGCCATCCAGGGCCTCGGCGGCGCGATGCTCGAGGAAATGACTTACGACTCCGACGGCCAACTGCTTGTCGGCTCGTTCATGGACTATCTCGTGCCGGGGGCGAGCGACATGCCGCACCTCGAGCTCATCCACCTGCATTCGCCGTCGCCGCTCAATCCACTTGGCGTCAAGGGCGTGGGCGAGGGCAGCGCAATCGCCCCGCCGGTCGTCATCGCGAACGCGGTGTGCGACGCGCTCTCGCACCTGAAGGTGGAGTTCAACACGACGCCGGTGAAGCCCAACCAGATTGTTGCGGCGGTGTTGGCTGGTTGAGTCGCGCGTAAGTTTGGTTCAGGGGCGGCGCGCGCCATCAAGCGCGCGTGGGACAGGCTGGCGGAAGTGGTGCCGACAAAACTCCCGTCCATGGTGTCCATGCCGCACGGATGACCACCAGATGTCGTCGCTGTGCGCGATTTGGATTCTCTGGATCGTGGGTAGAACCCACAGGGAGATTTCATGGCACGCCTTGTCGACCACTCACCGAAGCGAAGATACGCACGCTCTCCGCGCCGGGCTCTACCCCCGATGGCCGCGGCCTCTACCAGCAAATCCGGCCCGGAGATGCACGGTCATGGATTTACCGCTTCACCCTCAATGGCCGAACCCGCGACACGGGGCCGGGGCCGCTCGCCAACATTAGCCTTGTCAAAGCCCGTGCGAAGGGCACCGCAGCGCGCGCTGCGGGACGAAGGGATTACCCGATCGAGGACGCCAGCGCACGGGCGGCGCCCGCTTCGAGCCAGAAACAGTCCGAGGCGCTGACCTTCGAGCAAGCGGCCGAGGCGTACATGGCGGACAAGCTCAAGCGGCTGCGGAACGAGAAGCATCAGGATCAATGGCGCCAGACGTTGCGTGATTAACCGCTTACCTATGGTCACGGCGCATGGGTTTTGGCTACGTTAGGTTGGACCGGTGGTGCGCTGACAAGCTGCGACCCCAAGTCGCGGCTGGTACAATTTAGAGTTCCAACCCGTCTGGCCCTCGTGTTAGGCTCATCCGGGCAGTGGCTTAGGAGCGGGCGGCTTTTGGGAAGCGCCCAATCAAAAAATGAATTATATCAATTGGTTGCGCCGGTGAAACGGCGTTAATCTATGGGGAGCATTGTGCTGTTCGCAGGGGTGTTGCCCATGGCTGGGTTGTTCATTTTGCCGCCAGGCTGCCACATACACATGGTCGATGTGGCGGACGCCCACGGGGTGGTCGATGTTTCCCCCGCTCCAATCCTTCGTCGGTTCAGTTGGGTCGAGTGATCGCGCCACGCGCGAGCGTCAGGTCTCGTATAGTCATGCAACCAGAAATTTTTCCGGGCACCTCATTCGAAGAGATTGTCGCTCAGATTGCGTCACTCTCTGAGCCGGAGTTTAACGCGCTAAGGGATGACGTGGCTGGCGAGGCCGCGTTTGATGTCAGCAAAAAACGCTGCGACCGCTTGGCTAAGGTGCTCCGCAGCTCTCCCGAGACTGTCGCTTTGCTGATCAGCGTAATATCGATTTTATTTGATCGTGTGTCGGCGCTACCCCCCGGCGCTTCAGCGCGTGAGGCCATTGAGCGATTCGTGAATGGATTCGATGACGAGGCGGGACTTGGCGTCAATGAAAAAACGATGCTCGCGTCTCGATTGTTTGAATTGACAGCTTCGAAACCGGCGATTGAAGCTTGGACCAAGATTTGGCGACTCAAAGTTGGTTTTTTGGACAATGCGAAACGATTCGCGACGTTCGTCGATCTGCGGCCAAATTTCACGCCAAAGTATGAGGGTATTCGTGGGTATGTGCCTATGATTTAATTTAGGATCACGACTGACTCAGACGACCCGTCCCGGGAGGAGTTAGTTTTTCAGGTCGATGAAGAGGCGCTCGCTGATTTGAAGAGCGCCATAGAATCCGTGGAATTGAAATTGAGTGCGCTTCAGAAGCCGGATGCGCTGACGGCTCCCGTCATGTTCAAAAAGAGAGATATGTAATGGACGGTGACGCGGCCGACGCATTGAAGCGGCAGGCGAAGGCGAATTTAGCTTTGCCTGCACCCCGGTCGTCCAAATCTGGGCGGGTCTACAGGACATCGAAGTTGTCGGGTGACGCCGCATATCAAGTGGCAGCCTATCATGCTGATTCGCTTTTTGAGCGCAGTTCGCTGAAACGGCTGGCCCTCATAGGGGCAGAACCTCACGAAGCTTGGTCCGCTGCGAAGAACGTCACAGAGCCATTAGAAAGACTGTCACGTTCGCGGACGCTGGTGACGTGGGTCGAGGATGTATGGACGCGGGCTCTATCAGAGATGGGCTATCATCCGCTGGCGGACATCTTTGATATGGAGCAGGGGCACCTGATTTCATACCGTGATGCACTGGCCTCTAATCCGGTTGTGGTTGCAGCATATTCTGATCCGCAGGTATCCACTGATCTCGATCTAGAAGCGCCTGCCAAAAATGAATCTGCGCACGATCTTGCGCCCAAAAAATTCTTGCCAACCGTGGAGTTGGTAAATTTTTGGAGACGTGGCCTTGAAGCGCATCGTGCGGAAGCTCGCCGAACCGTGCGAAATGATCCGCACCTTAGATTTTTGGAATCTCAATCAACTGGTGACCTTAGACGGGCCTTTGCCATCAGGATGAAGCGATTGTTTTCGGTGGTTGGAAATAGGCATAGGTATGGGATGGATGACTTCGAAGCGGTCGGCGCTCACGGCCGATTTTCGCTCGAAATGCAGTATCAAATTTTGGATCGAATACAGATTTGCCCGGACGAGAGCACAGAATTCTTTTCGTTGCTTTATACCGAGATGGCCAACTATTTGTCAGCGGGTGGCAAATTGGGAGGCAGTTGGGGCGAATTGGTATTGCGTGGTGGTGCAATTCAACTTTCTCCGAACAAGCCGGAGGACGACGCAGGGGAGTGGGTTACGCCTGAGGTTCTTGAATGAGCTAGGATACCGTTATGTCGCGTTTGCGGATATTGCATATTTCGGATTTTCATTTCTGTATCGAGCCAAATCGGCAGCATTGGCTCCAGCTTTTTAGTCAAAATCCAATATCGACAGTGCGCCACATTCGCGAAGGAGACATGTCGTCTTATCCTTCCAGTTATTCAGATGAAATTGCGGAAAACGCTGCAAGATTCATTTTTGAAAAGAGACGACGGTTCGATGTAGCAGTCATCTCAGGCGATCTTGCTACGACGGGACTGGACGACGATTTGGCGGAGGCCCACAGATATGTGAGTGCTCCGGCAACCGGTAGATGGCTCAGCGATATCGAGCGGCCCACGATTCGAGGTGGGGCGAGAGTAACGTTCCTGCTTCCGGGCAATCATGACCGATATAGAGACAACGAAGGAAATGCGGGAGGAAAGAGGTTTGATTCAATATTCTCTGACGAGTGGTCGCCGTTTGAAGGCAACATTCGACCTGACGTTAGAGTTCGAGTGTTGAGAGATCGGAAAGATGGCTCAAGGTCAGCCTTGATAGCTGCAGATTTTTGCTTGCGACAAAATAGCGATGCACAAGCCCCAATCCGCTTTAATCGGTGGGGTCGAGGCCGAGCGTATGAGGAGATCGTGAATGCGTTGGAAGAAGAGACTGATCGGGTTCGGCAAGAATACCCGCCACTGCCTGTTATTTGGGTAATACATTTTCCACCGTCAATTCCGTGTAAATCTGTATTTAGTCTCATCGATGACCAATTGGTAGTGGAGGCGGCACACCGAAAGAAAATTCCGATCATTCTAAGCGGGCATCTGCACAAAAAGATCGAGGGAAATACAAAGCTTGGGACACAAATATTTTGTGCGGGGTCCATGACCTCGTCCGAAGAGGACGGAAATCACTGGCTTCATTTGATAGAACTAAATTTTGAAGGCGAAGCTATAACCTTGTGCAAGAAGATCGATTTTCTCTGGAACGACGACGTCGCAGATTTTAGCGAGTTCCAGTCGGCAAAGTACGAGATGGCTTGGTGACCCGCTTGCCGCGGTAAAAGACTTCGACGGTGCGCGCCGTGATGCGCGCCAAGGCCCTTCTCGCGCAGCAGCTGGCGCGGCACCGAGTAGTAGTGCTTCTTGCTCTCGACGTGGTAGTCGAGGCCGCCCCTACATTCCTTCCATTCGGCAAAGACGTAGGGCTCGGCCGGCAGCGGATTGAGTGCCGACCGCTCCAGTTCATCGAACAAGGCTCGGCAGTTGGCCCCGAGATGCCGTGACGTGCGGTTATTGATGGCGTTTCCTGGCGCGGACAATCGGCCGATACCTGGGCGAGGAAATCGGGCATTTTGCCATCGGTACCACGCTGCTCGATTAGCCGGTCGAGGCGATGGCGTCCGGCCCGCCCGCACTTTTCGCAGGCCACTTTACGAGACGGAAATTGACAGAGAAGCCGCGCGCAGCACATCGAACTTGCCGATAAAAATGGTACCACAAGCGGCCGCACACGCTCTCTCTAAGCGCTTCCACGAAGCGATATGGGTTACGGCTTATGGATAGGGCCGCTTCGGCGCGAAATTCTTCTTAACAAACAAGTTGACTGGCGGAAGGGGTGGGATTCGAACCCACGAGAGAGTTGCCCCTCTGCCGGTTTTCAAGACCGGTGCCTTAAACCGCTCGGCCACCCTTCCATCTATTTGAAACTACTTAATAATTTTTTTTGCCAAAAAGCCGCAAAATCACCGTTCGCTACCATTTTGCTACCCAATTGCGCCGTGCCTCGTCGTTATGTGCACTGAGCGTGTCCAAAAGTGAAGGCGCGGCGTATGCGGTCAGCCGTTCGCACTTATGTTTCTTTTGGCGCTCGGCGCCAGCCGGGGTCAGCACTGCGCTCAGGACTGTCGTCCGCGCCGCCAGCCTGTCTTGCCAAGATGCTGGAAAAGCGCAAAAACCCGTACGGGTTCGGGGTTCATATGGGAGTCCCGGCTTAAGGTACGTCGCGTCAGGGACCGGGGAGCGCGTCTGGCGGTGCGCGCGAGACCTTCCGTCCATCCTAGGAGACACAAGTGATCAAGATCGGCGCGGTTCGGTTCTTGCTCAAAGGTTCGAACAAGGGTCGGACGGCGAGCAACGCCGCCGCGGCCGGGTTGTCTTGCATAGTGCTGATGGCTGCCCCGGCGCTGGCAGCGAACGGGCATGACATCGTCATGCAGGGTACCAAGAACGGGGCATTGCCGTGCTCGGCTTGCCATGGAGAGAACGGCGCCGGCCAGCCGGCCGCCGGATTTCCCCGAACTCGCGGGCTTGAGCGCCGTCTATCTGGTCCATCAGCTCAAAAGCTTTGCGGACGGCACACGCCAGAGCGAGGTGATGGCGCCGATCGCGAAGGCACTCGACGGCGCCCAGCGCAAGGCGGTGGCTGACTATTACGCCGGTCTAACCCTCGCTGCCGCCAAGCCAGCGGCCAAGACCGCGACGGATAAGGTCGCGGCCGGCGCGCTCCTCGCCGAACGCGGTGCCTGGGGCAAGGGCGTGCCCGGTTGCAGCCAGTGCCACGGACCGGATGGCAGTGGCGTCGGTGCCATAGTTCCGCGTCTGGCGGGGCAGTCCGCGATGTACATCCAGAGCCAACTCGACGCTTGGCGCAACGGCACGCGCCACAATGATCCGCTCGGCCTGATGGCCGGCATCGCCAAGAAGCTCGACAAGACGGAGATCGCCGACGTCGCCGCCTATTATGCCGCCATGCCCGAGGCGCAGTCACTGCCCGCCGGCAAACCAATTCAGCATGCGGCGGCTGCGCCCGCCGGCGCTCCCGCTCGGGGGTTCACGCCGCTGCCGGACAGCGCCATCCCCGACAATGAATTCGGCAAAATGGTGCGACTGGGCGAAAACGTCTTCTACAATACGCAGACCTACGCCAAGCAATATATCGGCAACGACCTGCAATGCGCGAATTGCCATCTCGACCGCGGCCGCCTTGCCGGCGCCGCGCCATTGTGGGCAGCGTTCGTCGCCTATCCCGCCTATCGCAGCAAGAACAAACACGTGAATACCTACGCCGAGCGCATGCAGGGCTGCTTCCGTTACAGCATGAACGGCAAGCCGCCGGCCTATGGCAGCAAGGTGCTGGTGGCGCTGCAGGCCTATTCGTATTTCCTTGCCAAGGGCGCGCCGGTCGGCGCCGACATGAAGGGCCGAGGTTATCCCGAGCTGAAGAAGCCGGCACAGCCGTTCAGTTATGCGCGCGGCGAGAAAGTCTATGCGCAGAACTGCGCGTTGTGTCACGGCGCCGACGGGCAGGGCCAGCTTTCGGCCCAAGGCAAGACCGTGTTTCCCCCGGTGTGGGGCGCGCATTCGTATAACTGGGGCGCCGGTATGGGAAGCATCAAGAACGCCGCCGGTTTCGTCGCCGCAAACATGCCGTTCAGCAAGGGCCATACCCTGTCCGATCAGGACGCGTGGGACGTGGCGGCTTTCGTCGACAGCCACGAGCGGCCGCAAGATCCGCGTTTCACCGGCTCGGTCGCCGAGACGCGGCGGAAGTACCACGACAGCGCCATGTCGATGTACGGCAAGACGGTCAATGGCGTGCTGCTCGGCGAACACTCGCCGCCGTCCGGGCCGCAGCAAAACTGAGGAGGGGCCGCGGAGGCGAACGACGGCGGCACGTCTCAGTCGAACGGGCTCGAGACCAACTCTTCCACCGCGGTGCGATGGATAGCTTCTCCGATCAGCGGCGCTGATCTGCAGCATGCGGATTGAAGGTCCTCAACGGGGAGCCAGCTGTAGGCGGCCGCGTTGACGAGGTCCTTGCGCTTGCCCTCCCAGTGGCTCCAAATCGACCCAGATCGATCGACGGCGCCGAGAGAGCTCACGGGCGCGCTTTTGGATGCTGTGCGGGTCGCGGATGCGACGCAGGGAAGGGCTCTTGACGTAGTCTGCATGCTTCAGCCTTTCGCAGCCACTTCGCAAACGGTGTGCGGCACCGGCTGCCGTCACCACTGCGGTTCAGGGCTATATGCGGTCGCTCTCCATAGTGGTCCCGCTGCTGATGAGATCGGCCTAACCATTCTGTTTGTTCTTGGCCATTACAGCTCGTAGCGCGTCGTCTACGCGGCAAGCTGCCTCGTCCTGCATTCCCGGCAGCACGTGAGAGTAAAGATCCAGCGTGATTCCGACCTTGGAGTGACCCAACCGCTCTGATGCGACCTTGGGATGGACGCCGGCGCCGAGCAAGTGAGTTGCATGGGCGTGTCGCAGATCATGGAAGCGGATGCGAGGTAGGCCCGTCACCTTCGAGAGCCGAACCCATTCGTGGGTGATCGATCGGGGCTGCAACGGCTGACCGTCGGCCCGCGTAACCACGAAGCTGTTGCCATCGGGCCGCAAGCCTAGCCGCGATTCGGGAGCCATCCGGGGAATCCAGGTTGATGCAAAGTGTTCCGTTGACAGCCGAACCGAGCGGAACGGATAAATTTACGACTGGTTTATGCGGAAGACCTGGGAATCCCCCTCATTCTTAATTTCGGGGCATTCCGGATCTGGCAAGCGTTGCGTTTCGGGGAGGGGGAGAATGCGGGCCGTTGTCTCTGCGCGCCTGCGCGGGGGGGTATTCGTCGCGTTGGCTGGCCTCGTAGTGGCAGCCTTCGCGGTCACAACTACTCTCGATCAATCCTACGCGGCTTCAACGCCGATGGGCTTGAGCTCCGCGGCAACCGTCTGCCCATCCGGGACATTCCTGGTGCAGGGCTCGTGCATCGCGCCGGGCACGCCGTTTCAGAAAAAATTCCTCGCCCGCTTTGCGCAGAACGTTACTTCGGCTCCGGCCGCCTGCAGCATCGGGCTTCTCGATTGCGGCGGGAACTGCGTGGATCCCCTGACCGACCGCAACCACTGCGGTACCTGCGGCACGATTTGCCCCGGCACGCAAGCCTGTTTCAACGGGTCCTGCTCGAAATGGGGCTCGGGGGTCACCCTCGATACATCGGTGAACACTACAAGCTTCGGCCAGCCGGTGACGTTCACCGCCACCGTCTCCGGCGGACCGAATTCGGTCGGCTCGCCGAGCGGCAGCGTCACCTTCATGGATGGCGCCAGCATGCTCAGCACGGTCGCGCTGTCCGGCAGCACCGCGACCTACACGACGGCGGCGCTGTCCGTCGGATCCCATTCGATCACCGCGGTCTACAACGGCGATAACAGTTTCGTTGGCAATTCTTCTTATCCAGCCTTGACAGAGACCGTGAACCAAGGGGCAACGACGAGCGCGGTCTCGGCGTCCGCCGATCCGAGCCTGTCGGGCCAATCCGTGACTTTCACTGCAACGGTTACGGTGGTGTCACCGGCTGCCGGCACGCCGACCGGATCGGTCACCTTCAAAGATAGCTCGACAACGCTCGGCACCGGCACACTTTCGGGCGGCACCGCGACTTATTCGATCGACTCGCTCGCTGTCGGCTCCCACTCGATCACCGCCGTGTACGACGGCGATACCAATTTCACCGGGTCGGCCTCGTCGGCGGCGACGCAGAACGTCAACCAGGGCACAACGACCACGACGCTCGGCACCGCTCCGAACCCGAGCGTCGTCGGCCAGTCGGTGACCCTGACCGCGACGGTCTCGGTTACCTCGCCGGCTGCCGGCACGCCGGGCGGAACGGTGACGTTCAAGGACGGCACGACCACGCTCGCCATTGTATCGCCGTCCGGCGGCGCGGCGACTTATTCGACAAGTTCGCTCAGCCTCGGCTCCCACTCGATCACCGCGGGCTATAGCGGCGACACCAATTTCACCGCTTCGACGTCCCTTGCGGTTACGCAGACCGTAGATGGCAATATGCCTTCGGCGGCGACATTGTCGTCTTCGCTCAATCCAAGCGCCTATTCGCAGACGGTGACGCTCACCGCGACCGTCGCCGGCGAAGGCGGCGGCGCGCCGAGCGGGACGGTGACGTTCAAGGACGACACCGCGACGCTGGGGACGGGCACGGTCAACGCGGTCGGCGTGGGCTATCCGGTCGCCGGCGGCGGGCTTCACAGCTGCGCGCTGACCAGCGCCGGTGGCGTCCAATGCTGGGGCGACAACTTCTATGGTCAGCTTGGCAACTCGACGAACAGTGGTACAGACAACGCCAATGCGACTCCCCTCGATGTAGGCGGTCTGACCAGCGGTGTCGTCGCCGTTGCCGCTGGCGAAGGTCATACCTGTGCGCTGACCAGCGCCGGCGGTGTCAAATGCTGGGGCAAAAACTATTATGGCGCACTCGGCAACACGACGAACAGCGGTACCAACAACTCCAATTCGACGCCCCTCGATGTAAGCGGATTGACCAGCGGCGTCGTGGCCATCGCTGCCGGCACCGATCACACATGCGCATTGACCAGCGCAGGCGGCGTCAAATGCTGGGGCAATAATCAGTATGGCCAGCTCGGCGACACGACCACCAGCGGAAACATCACCCCGAATCCCACGCCGGCCGACGTGAGCGGACTGACCAGCGGGGTCGTCGCCATTGCCGCGGGCGGGGTTCACACCTGCGCGCTGACCGGCGCCGGCGGCGTCAAATGCTGGGGCAACGCAAATCCGACGCCCGTCGATGTGAGCGGACTGACCAGCGGCGTGATCGCGATTGCCGCTGGCGGTGGACACACCTGCGCGCTGACCAGCGCCGGCGGCCTCAAGTGCTGGGGCGCTAACGATTATGGTCAGCTCGGCGACGGCACATCCGACGCCGGCGCGCATCCTACTCCGGTCAATGTGAGCGGACTGACCAGCGGCGTTGCCGCCGTCGTCGCTGGGCAAAGCTTCACGTGCGCGCTGATCAGCGGCGGCGGCGTCAAGTGCTGGGGCGCCAACGATTACGGCGAACTCGGCACGACGGCCAACAGCAGCGCAAATCCGACGCCCGTCGATGTGAGCGGATTGACCAGCGGCGTATCGGCCATCGCCGCCGGCGATCTTCACGCCTGCGCGCTGACCAGCGCCGGCGGTGTCAAGTGCTGGGGTCTCAACAACGATGGCCAATTGGGCGACACCACCAACAACGGGACCACCTACCCGAACGCCAGCCCGCTCGACGTGACCAATTTTGGCGCCGGAGCTGCGCTCGTTTATGGCAAGGCGACATACAGTACCGCGTCGCTGAACGCCGGCGATCACAGCATCGCGGCGGCATACGGCGGCGACCTCGAATATGTCCCCAGCACTTCGGCGGCGCTGACGCAAACCGTCAGCCAAAGCACGAGCGCTACTGCGTTGGATTCGTCGCAGAATCCCACCGTGTTCGGCCAGTCGGTGACCTTTTCCGCCACGGTGAGCGGCGGCACGGCCACCGGGACGGTGACCTTCAAGGACGGCGGCACCAACATCGGCAGCGGCAGTCTGTCCGGGAACGTCGCCACGTTCACCACGACATCGCTCTCGCTCGGCGATCACAGCATCACCGCCGTCTATGCGGGCGACGGCAACATCACCGGCAGCACGTCCGCGCCGGTCATCCAGACGGTCAATCGAGGTGCGACGACCACCAGCGTCGGCAGTTCGCCGAACCCGAGCACATCCGGGCAATCGGTGACCTTTACGGCAACGGTTTCGGCCAACTCGCCCGCCGCCGGCGTACCGACGGGCATGGTCACTTTCTACGACGGTGCGACGTTGCTTGGCACCGGCAGCTTGTCGGGCGGCACCGCGACCTATTCGACCGCGTCCGTTTCGATCGGCAGCCACTCCATCACCGCGGTCTACGCAGGCGATGTGAACTTCACGACCTCGACCTCATCGAGCCTATCGCAGACCGTGAACCAGGGCGGCACCAGCACCTCGCTCGGCTCGTCGGCCACACCGAGCGCGTTCGGGCAATCGGTGACCTTCATCGCAACCGTCACGGCGACATCGCCGGCCTCGGGCACGCCGGGGGGAAGCGTGACCTTCAAGGACGGCGCGGCCACGCTCGGCAGCGGCGCCGTGTCGGGCGGCACGGCGACATTCTCGACGTCCTCGCTTGCCGTCGGCGGCCACAGCATCACTGCGGTCTACGCGGGCGATGTGAACTTCACGACCTCGACCTCATCGGGCCTATCGCAGACCGTGAACCAGGGCGGCACCAGCACCTCGCTCGGCTCGTCGGCCACACCGAGCGCGTTTGGGCAATCGGTGACCTTCACCGCAACCGTCACGGCGACATCGCCGGCCTCGGGCACGCCGGGGGGAAGCGTGACCTTCAAGGACGGCGCGGCCACGCTCGGCAGCGGCGCCGTGTCGGGCGGCACGGCGACATTCTCGACGTCCTCGCTTGCCGTCGGCGGCCACACCATAACTGCCATCTATGGCGGTAACAGCAATTTTTCGACCTCGACATCCGCCGGCGTGACGCAAACGGTCAACAAGGCCGGCAGTAGCGACCAGTCGTTTCGGCTCCTCCGCCAACCCGAGCACAGTCGGGCAATCGGTGACCTTCACCGCAACCGTCACGGCGACATCGCCGGCCTCGGGCACGCCGGGGGGAAGCGTGACCTTCAAGGACGGCGCGGCCACGCTCGGCAGCGGCGCCGTGTCGGGCGGCACGGCGACATTCTCGACGTCCTCGCTTGCCGTCGGCGGCCACACCATAACCGCCATCTATGGCGGTAACAGCAATTTTTCGACCTCGACATCCGCCGGCGTGACGCAAACGGTCAACAAGGCCGGCAGTACGACCAGTGTTTCGTCCTCCGCCAACCCGAGCACAGTCGGGCAATCGGTGACGTTCACGGCCACTGTGTCATCATCTGGCGGCACGCCGACGGGAACGGTTACCTTCAAGGACGGTCCCGCAACCTTGGGACCCGGGACGCTCTCCGGTGGTGTGGCCTCATACACGACCACAGGCTTGAGCGTGGGCGACCACAGCATCACCGCCTCCTATGCGGGCGATGTCAGTTGGGAAGGCAGCACGTCGTCGGACTTGGCGCAGACGGTCAAGCAAAAGTACACGTTCACGGTAAGCCTTTCACCGTCCGACAAAGGCCAGGTGACGAGCTCGCCGGCCGGCATAAACTGCCCGGGTACATGCAGTGGCTCGTTTGCGAGTGGAACCAGCGTGACGTTGAGCGTCACGCCGCAGACGGACTGGACATTCCGCGGCTGGAGTGGAGCTTGTAGCGGCAATGGCACCTGTGCGGTCAGCGTGACGGCGGACAAGAGCGTAGCCGCTACATTCATCAGCAATCATCGCCCCGCGAATGACGACTTCTCCGCCGCCGCAACGATTGCGCTTGGCAAGTCGCTGACCGGCTTCAATGTGCTTGCGAGCAAAGAAATCGGCGAGCCGGATCACGCCGGTAACGCCGGTGGCAGCTCCGTCTGGTGGAAATTCCAGCCGACCTCAAGCCAGCGAGTCGTGATCAAGACGGCGGGCAGTGATTTCAACACGCTAGTCGCAGTTTACACTGGAACCGCTGTCAACGCCTTGACGCCCGTTGCCTCCAACGACGACGTGAGTGCACCGAGCGACCAGACCAGCCGCGTTGCCTTTGATGCAGTCAGTGGAACGACCTATTATATTGCCGTCGACGGATTTGGCGGAGCGACCGGCAACGTCCAACTCTCGGTCACGATGGCCCCAACGGCTCACGATTTCAGCGGCGATCTCAAGAGCGACATTCTATGGCGGCATAGCGGAGGTGACGTCGCGATCTGGCTGATGAACGGAACAAGTGCCGCGAGCGCGGTTGACACCGGCAATGTCCCTGCGGCGTGGCAGATCGCCGGCACATTGAATTTTGTTCAATCGACCGGCGACTTCAACGGCGACGGCAAGGCCGACATCCTTTGGCGTCACAGTGGCGGCAACGTTGCCATCTGGCTGATGAATGGCACGACGCCCACCACCCAAGTTGACCTCGGCAACGTCCCGACGGCGTGGCAGATCGCCGGCGTCGGGGATTTCGACGGCGACGGCAAGGCCGACATCCTCTGGCGACACAGCGGCGGCAACGTTGCCATCTGGCTGATGAATGGAACGACGGCCACCGCCCAAGTTGACCTCGGCAACGTCCCGATCGGCGTGGCAGATCGCCGGCGTCGGAGATTTCGACGGCGACGGCAAGGCCGACATCCTCTGGCGACACAGCGGCGGCAACGTTGCCATCTGGCTGATGAATGGCACGACGGCCACCGCCGAAGCGGACATCGGCAACGTTCCCACATCCTGGCAGATCGCCGGCCTCGGGGATTTCGACGGCGACGGCAAGGCCGACATCCTCTGGCGCCAAGGCGGCGGCGAGGTGGCGATCTGGGAAATGAACGGCACCACGCCTACGGCCCGCCTCGACATCGGGAACGTGCCCACGTCGTGGCAGATTGTGTCGACCGGCGATTATGACGGCGACGGCAAGGCCGACATTCTATGGCGTGGCACCGATGGCGATGTGGCGATCTGGGAGATGAACGGCACGACGCCGAAATCGACCGCGGATATCGGCCCGGTCCCCACCGTCTGGAGCATCGTTGAGTAGGACCCGAGACATACGCACTAACGACCGATGGAACGTCTGGTTCCGCCCCCAAAACCGGACTTAATCCGAGTCTTGCAACGCCCCGCTCGACGGTTACACCCCCGTCCGAATACCGCCCACGCCGAATGCGTCAACAGTCGAGCAACCCACATCTGGCACAAGGAAGAAGGTCCCGCCTCTGTCTCGATGGGCGGTTACCCCCAAATCGCCGTAAGCTCAATGCGGCGGTTTTTGGCCCTGCTTTCCTCCGTGTCGTTGGGAGCGACGGGCTTGGTATCGCCGTATCCGGCCGAATGAATGCGCTCCGGTTTCACGCCCTTCGTGGGATGTCCGCTTCGCTCCGAAAGTTAGCAAGAGGCTGTATTGCCGCGAAATGACCGGAGCGGCCAATCGGCGACATTGGGCACTGCGCCTCGATCCTGTTCCTCCTAGGAATGCGGAATTCACACCACGGCGCGGCTAACGACATCAAGCGGAATCCGCAGAAAGAAGCCTAATCGCTGAGCCGTTCTGGTTCGTGCAATCCTCAGAGCAGCCCGGCCCCGGTGTGATCCTTAAAGAGCTCCTGATCACGCACGTAGCCCGCCAGCGTATCGGTGGACCGGTGGCGGCTCGTCGCCATCATCTTGAACAGCGACGCGCCGCGTTTGGCGGCGCTGGTGAGAAAGCCCGCGCGCAGCGAATGTCCCGAAAATAGTGCCGGGTCCAGTCCAGTCCGCTCGGCGTGACTCTTGACGATGTTTGCGACGGAACGATCGGTGAGGCGCGGAGGCTGAACGTGGCCGCCGCGGCGGATCGGGCGGAAGAGGGGGCCATAGGTGATTTCTGCGGCGTCCAGCCAGGCTCTCAGCGCCGTCACGGGACATGCGATTTCACCACGGACGATGGCGATGACGGCGCCGCGGCCTTCCTGATCGGTTTTGCCGCGTCGGATGGTTATGCGTAGCCCTTCGGGGACCTCTTCAACATCGCCGACGTCTAGGGCGACCAGTTCGGGGCGGCGGAAGGCGCCGGCGAAGCCAAGCAACAACAGTGTACGGTCACGGAGCGCCGTGAGCGTGCCATTCGGGCGAGGGGCCATGGCAATGATGCAATCGGCTGTTGCCGGTGCGATGCGTCGTGGCGCCACGCCATGTGTGCGCCGGATGCCGCGCACCACCGCCTTCACCCGCTCGTCCGCGGTGGGGATTGGATGGCCGCCAATGCTATGAACGTAGCGAATGGCCGCGCAGCGCCGCCGATGGTCGATGGTCGATGGCTTGGTCCCATGACGTGCCTCGAACGCCAGATAGGCCGCCACGGATTCAGGGGGGAGCCGTCAGCTATCTCACTGGCAATATGCGGGCGTCGCCATCCCATTCTTTTGGGGAGCGGGCTTCGCGCTATGACCGGAACATAGCGGACTCTGGCAGGTCGTTCGCCCGACAGATTTATAGGTTCACGGCCTAAGAGTAGAGATCGTTGACCCGATAGAATCTTAAACCGCCGCTTCTGTACCCAAATATGCCGCCAGCACCTCGGGATTCGACAACACAGCCTCGGGAGTGCCTTCGGCAATACTTCGCCCGTAATCCAGCACATGCAGGTGGTCGGCGAGATCGGTGATCATCTGCATGTCATGCTCGATCCAGATCATCGTCATCTTCAATTCATGCTTGATACGCAGGATGAAACGGGCGAGATCTTCGCGCTCCTCGCGATTGAGTCCGGCCGAGGGCTCGTCGAGCAGCATTATGGCCGGCTCCAGCGCCAGCGCGCGGGCAAAGCCGACGATCTTCTGCAAGCCGAACGGCAGTGACCCGGCCGGGGCATGGCGGTAGCGCTCCAGTTCGACCAGCTCGATGATGCGCTCGACGGCGGCGCGGTGTGCCGTTTCCGCGCGCCGCACACTGGGGAGAAACAGCATCTCGGCCAGCGGATTGGTGCCGATGCGCGCGTGCCGTCCGGTCAGCAGATTGTCGAGCACGCTCATCTCGGCGAACAGTTCACCATGCTGAAAGGTGCGGGCCACGCCGAGGCGGGCGATCGCGTGGGGGGTGAGACCCATGATGTCGCGGCCGCCGAAGCGGACGGTGCCGTCGCCGCGGTAGATGCCGCTGATGCAGTTGAGCACGCTGGTCTTGCCGGCGCCATTGGGGCCGATGAGGGCGAACAGCTCGCCAGGCTCGACCGCAAACGACACGTCATCGAGCACGGTCAATCCGCCGAAGCGCAGGCTCAAATGTTCGACGCTGAGCTCAGCCATACCATCTCCGCGACCGGCGATACTGTTTGACGTCGCGATAGGAACGGCGCTTGCCGTCGGCCTGACCGAGATAGAACTCCTGCACGTCCTGATGGCCCTTCAGCCGCTCGCGGTCGCCGTCGAGCACGACGCGGCCGTTTTCCATAACGTAGGCATAATCGGCGATCTCCAGCGCCACCGTCGCGCTTTGCTCGACCAGCAGAATGGCAATTCCGAGCGTGTCACGGATGCTGACGAGGCGGCGGGTCAGGTCACCGACCACGACGGGCGCAAGTCCGAGCGATAATTCGTCGATCAGCAACAGTTGCGGCCGGCACATCAGCGCGCTGGCGATCGCCAGCATCTGCCGCTCGCCACCTGACAGGAGCCCGGCGGTGCGCTGACGCAATTCCTCAAGACGTGGGAAGAAATGATAGGCCTGTTCACCCAGTCGCCGCCGCTCGGCGGCGCCAGCCGCGCGCGGCACCGGCGCGGTCAGGTTTTCAGCCACCGTGAGATTGGGAAACACTTTCTCGCGTTCCGGCACCAACACGATGCCGCGGCCGGTGATCTCGTGTGGCGGCCGGTTCTCGATGCGGCGGCCGAGAAACGATACGGCGCCTTCGGTCACGCGCGCATCATCGATCCCGAGAAAGCCGGAAATCGCGCGCAGCGTTGTGGTCTTACCGGCGCCATTGGTGCCGAGTAGGGCCACGATCTGACGCTCGGGGACCGACAGTGTGACACCTTGCACGGCGGTGATGACGCGCTTGTAGACGACCTCGATCTTCTCGACCTGAAGGAGGGACGCGCTCATTTCTGCGCCCCCGCCAGCGGCCGGTATTTGAACGGCCAGAGCAGAATCCAGTTCTGTACCCGATGCCAGATGCCGACCAGGCCAAGCGGCTCCAGCACCAGGAACAGGATCATCACCAGGCCGAAAGAGGCATAGTTGACCGCGAAGATGTCGCCCGCGAGCTTCTGTACGTTCGGCAAGAGGCCGAGCAGAGCCTCAATCACATAAGGAAAGATCGTGACGAAGACGGCGCCAAGCACAGCGCCGAGCAGAGAGCCCATGCCGCCGATGATGATCATGGCGACGTATTGTATGGTCAGGAACAAATCGAAAGCTTCAATCGAGACGAAGCCGCGGTAATAAGCGAATAGGCAGCCGGCAACCGCTGTCATGCTGGAGGAGATCACGAAGGCGAGCAGCTTGTAGCCGGCGATGCTGATGCCGAGCGCCTCGGCGACTGTCTCGCGGGCATGGATGGCGCGCCAGGCGCGTCCCGATCGACTGCGCAGGAGATTAATGCAGATCAACAGGCTCAAAGCCGCCGCCGCCAGCAACACGAAATACCAGGCGCGGCCATCGGTGAGTTGGAATCCGGCAAGGCTCGGCGGATCGATCAGGATGCCGCTCGAGAAGCCGCGCTTGGACTCGTATTCGCCGCCGAGATAGATGACGATGAAATGCAAGGCGAGGGTGCTAACCGCCAGATAAAGTCCGCGCAGCCGCAGCGAGGGCAATCCGAAAATGAGCCCGAGCAGCATTCCCGTGATCGCCGAAGCTGGCAGGGTGATCCAGAACGGGGCGCTTACTTCGCGCGTCAGGATGCCAGTGGTGAAGGCGCCGGCGGCGAGCAGCCCGGCATGACCGAGCGAAATCTGGCCGGCGTAGCCAGTCAGCAGCATTAGAGCCAGCGCACCAATTGAGGCGAGGAATACCTGGCAGGCGAGGTCGAGCAGGAAGGGCGAAGCGGCGAATGGAAAAGCGGTGAGTGCTAGCAGAAACATCACCGCACTCACGCGCTCAGTGCGGGTCCGCAGCAGCGCCAGGTCCTGGCCGTAGTCGGTGCGGAAATAGCCGCTGGCGCGCGGCGCCGGCCTAAACACGGTCCAACTCCTCGCGCGTGCCGAACAGCCCCCATGGCCGCACCATCAACATGGCAATCAGCACCAGGAACGGCACCACGTCCGAGAGCAGCGGATCGACATAATAGATCAGCAGCACTTCGGCCGCGGCGATGATCAGGGCCCCAACGAGCGCGCCGCCCAGGCTGTCGAGCCCGCCGACCAGCGCGGCGGGAAAGGCCTTCAAGCCGATCACCGGCATGCTGGTGGTCAGGCCGGAATCGAGCGCCATCAGGATGCCGGCGAGCGCCCCGGTCATGGTCGAGAGGCTCCAGGCCAGGGCATAGACGGTGTGCAGGTTGATGCCGCGCTGGGCGGCGAGGAGCGCGTTCTGGCCAGCCGCGCGCATGCGCATGCCCCAGCGGCCGAAACGCAGGAAAGCGAAAAGGGCGCCATAGACCGCGGCGTTGGTCCCGACCAGCAGCGCCGACCACAGCGAGATGCGGGCGCCGCCGAGGACCGCAAGAGAAGGATTGGCGACGCCGAGCGCCTGCGCCGGGTATTGCTGCTGCGACGACCAGATCAGCACGATGCCGCCGCGGACCAGGATGCCGAGCGCGACCGTGGTGAGGATGGCCGCCAGCACCATCTCGCCGGTCATCTTCCGCATCAGGAAGACATAGACCAGCGCGCCGGCGAGCAGGCTGAGCAGGATGGCGGCGCCAAGCGCCAACATCGGTTGGCCGTTGAACAGCGAGGCGGTCGCCAGCACCAGATAGGCGCCGAGCATCATCAGTTCGCCGTGGGCGAGATTGAGCACGCGGCTGACGCGGTAGATCAGCACGTAGCCGCAGGCGATCAGCGAATAGATCGAGGCGAGGACGACGATGTTGACGACGAGTTGCAAGGGGCGGCTTTCAATTGCGTGAGCGCGAAGGACTTTCAGTAAGGCACGGCCTCATCCCTCCCCCTGCAAGGGGGAGGGTGGCAAGCGGAGCGAGCCAGGTGAGGGGTCATAAGCCGTCGGATCAAGAACCGACCCCCAGCCCGAGCCTCGCTAACGCTCGGATCGACCCTCCTCCTTTTGCAGGGGGAGGGAGGGAGCGTGTGGCGCGATTTGGCGCAGTACGAACTCGCGCTCACTTCACATCATACGTCTTCCAGTCCTGCACCCGCACGATGGCGGACTTGGCTGAATCCCACTTGTAAACGCGATAGTAGAGCTTGGTGCGGAAGTGGTTGTCCTTGGTCCACACGATCGGACCGCCGCGCAGGCCCTTGGTGTCGATCTTCAGGTTCTCCATCGCCTGCTGCAGCTTGGCGTGGGTGGCCGGCCAGCCGGCCACCTTGAGTGCGGCCTCAATGGTCATGCCGCCGATCCAGCCTTCGGTCATCATCTGGCCCGGATATTTCGAGTTTGCCTTCTTGGCCACCGCTTCGATCTCTTTCTGGATCGGCAGGCCTTCCTGGAACATGGCGTTGGAGTTGACCGTGTAGAACTTGCCGTCCTTGAGGCGAGCGAGTTCCGCTTCAGCCTCGAGATGACCCCATGCGATATAGTCGCCCTGCCAGCCGAGTTTGCGCAGCGCTTCCAGCGTGCGCACCTGCGTCACCCACGGCGCCCAGGAATAGACCCAGTTCGGGCCGGAGTCCTTCAGCTTGGTGGCGAACGGCGTGTAATCGGCGGTCGGCGGCGGAATCACCTCTTCGTTCACCGGCGTCATGCCCATCGTCTTTGACACCTTCATGGCGTAGTCCATCTCGCCGCGCGACAGCGGGATCGCCATGGCCGAGAAGCCGATCTTCACCGGCTCCTTGGCGGTTGCCTTGATGAAGTCGAGGGTCGCCTGGCTGTCGTAGTGGGCGGCGTAGCCGGTGGTGCAGAACTGCAAGGGCGCCGCCGGTGGATAGACGCTGGGCGGGCAGACGCCGCTGGCGAACAGGAGCGGCACGCCGGCGCGCTTCGATTCCGCAATGACCGGCGCATAGGTCGAGGACAGGCTGGCATTGATCATGAGCTGCACATTGTCCTGGGTGAGCAGCTTCTTGGTGTTGGCGGCCGCCTTCGACGGATTGGCGCCGTCATCCTCGATCAGCAACTTGACCTTGTGGCCGTTGATGCCGCCGGCGGCGTTGACGCGGTCGAGATAGATGCGGATGGCGTCGACTGCGGGCGTATAGGTGCTGGAAACCGGGCCGGTGAGCGCGCCAGTCAGCCCGATCACGTAATCGTCCTGGGCGGCGGCCGGCGCCGCCAGAGGCAAAGTCAGGGCGCAGGCCGCTAAGCCGCCGAGTATCGTCCTCTTGAGCATGTCGTTTCTCCCCGTTTCATTTTGTTGATGACTTTTTCGCTCTCTCGTTCACACCGCGAGACCGCCGCCGGCGCCGGCGGCGATCAGCCGTTCCTCGCTGTCGTCGTACATGCCGTCGACCAGTTCCTTGAACCGTTCATACATGAGTTTCCGCTTCACCTTGCGGGTGGGCGTCACCGGTTCGCCTTCCTCTTCTGGGTCAAGCGCCTTGGGAAGGATGCGGAATGATTTGATCTGCTCGACACGCGCGAGATCGCCGTTGATGCGTGCGATCTCGGCCTTGATCAGGCGTTCGATCTGCGGATGTGCGGTCAGGCTGGTGAAGCCGGTGTAGGCGACGTCGTGGGCGCGCGCCCAGTCGGCCACCGTGTCGAAATCGATCTCGACGATGGCGGTCAGGTATTTGCGGCCGTGCCCGAATACCACGACTTCCGCGACATAGGGGCTCGCGCGCAGGGCGTTTTCGATGAAGGACGGCGAAATGGTCTTGCCGCCGGCAGTGACGATGAAGTCGCGCGCGCGGTCGATCAGCCGTAAGTTTCCGTCGCGCCATTCGCCGACGTCGCCGGTGTGCAGCCAGCCGTCGGCGCCTTTGACCTCGCGCGTTGCGTCCTCGTCGCGCCAGTAGCACTCGAAAAGGTCAGGCCCCCGTACCAGCACCTCACCGTCATTGGCGAGCCGCACGTCGAGGCCGTCGACCGGCGTGCCGACGCTGCCCGGGCTCGGGAAGGGACCGCGCTGGCCGGCAACGATGCCGCCGGCTTCCTCAGTCTGACCGTACATCTCGACGACATTGACGCCGTAGATATGCCAGAGCGCGGCGGTCTCCGCCGACAGTGCCGCGCCACCGCTGACCACCAGTTCCAGCCGATCGAAGCCGAGCTTGTTGAGGATGGGGCGGAACACCAGCGCTTGAATGGCGCGGTAGAGCGCCCGTTGAGTGGCGTTGGTTTCTCCCTCCCAGCGACGCTTGGTGTAGCTGCGGGCAAAGCCCATGGCCCGCTCGTAAACCGCCCGCTTGATGGCGCTGGAATTGAGCATGCCCACCAGAACATGCGAGGCGAATTTCTGCAAGTAACGCGGCACGGTAAACAGCACCGTCGGTGCCACCTCGAACAATGTGGTGACGAAATCTTCTGGGTCTTCGCCGAAATGTGGCACCAGTGACGAGATCAACGGCAGCGTGATGGCGACGTCGCGGCCCAGCACATGGCACATCGGCAAGTAGACCACGGTGCGGTGTGGTTTCGTCCGCAGGGTCGGGTAATGCGCGACGACGGTGTCGGTGGCGGCGAGGTGCTTACCATGGGTAACCAGGGCGCCCTTAGGATGGCCCGTGGTGCCCGACGTGTAGACGATGAAGGCGGGGTCTTCCGGCGAAAGACCTTCGATCTCCGCCTCCAGCCAGTCGATGCCGGGCGCTTCAATTGCCTCGCGTAGCGCGTTAAACCGATGCAGCTTTGGATGCTCGTAGGCAAACATCGCCGAATCGTCCAGCACCAACAGCGCGCGCAAATCTGGCAGATCGTCGGCAAAGGGCAGAATCTTGTCAACGTATTCCTGGTCCTCGGCGATAAACAGCGAGGCGCCGCCATCGCGCATCTGGTATTCGACCTCTGCCGGGGAGGCGGTGGGGTAGATACCGTAGACGATGGCGCCGAGCGATTGCGCCGCAAGATCGCAGATCATCCACTCTTCGCAGACGTCGCCCATGATGGCGACGCGATCGCCGGAACGAACACCAAGGCGCTGTAGTATACGGGCGCCGTGGGCGACCAGCGCGGCGTAATCCGGCCAACGCCGCTCCCGGTAGACACCGAAACGCTTGGAGCGGAAGGCAACGGCATGTGGCGTCGTGCGCGCCCGCTTGCACAAGCAATGCGGAGCGGTGGTGCTGCGCAGCCTGTCGCGATTGACCGTGATGCTCTCGGTCATCGTTGCGCTCGTTCTATGCGCTTATTGGCGCGTTTCCTCTGGCCAAATTCTATAACTCAATCGAATTCTAAATTCCATAGGCCAATAAGCAAGGGCTCAGCGGCGGCGGCGCGACGCGAGCGGTTTGCACATGCCGTCGAGGACCAGGCTGGCGAAGTCCGCGCCGATGCGCTCGATCGCTCTGTTTTCTTTGCGATTCCAACTCGGTACCGCATTGCACATGCCGAGGATGGCGAGCGTCGTCAGCCGCGTGTCGAGGTCGGCGCGGAAGTCACCCTTGGCGATGCCTTCCTTGATCACCTCTTCGAAGATACGCTCGACGCCGCGGGACCAGCGGCCAATACGGCGGCGGCTTTCGTTGGGCAGATATTGGCGCTCGTTGAGGAAGACGCGGACGAAATCGCCGCGATCGATCAGCGGTGACAGGTGTGAGTTGATCAATAACGTCAGGCGTTCTCGCGCACTTAGGGGGCGGGCGGCGATGGCTTTTGCAGCCTCGAAGAAGCCTTCCACGCCCTTCAGGCAGACTACCTCGAGCGCCGCCTCTTTCGAGGAGAAATAGTAATAGAGACTGGCCTGCCGGATGCCCAGAACGTCAGCGATATCCTGCGTGGTTGCGCCGTGAAAGCCGCGTTCGGCAAAGACTCGTGCGGCCGCCTCGATGATCTCGGGGGCCCGTCGGCGGCGACTGATGCCGCGGCGGGAGGCGGGGATGCTGACGATAGTCATGGCGTTTCGCTCGATTGTCTACGGGCCCCTCTTGCCGAAGGGCCATTGTCTTTTGCCATGGAGCCGATCTAAATTCCATCTATCGGCCTATAGACAATATCCAGGGAGATCGCCCGCATGGCTTCGCACGGCAAAGGCCGCCCCCCGTTCCGCGCCGACCACGTTGGCAGCCTGCTGCGGCCGCAAGCCTTGCGGCAGGCGTTTCGCCGTCACGCTACCGGCGAGATGGGCGATGCCGAATTCGCCTCACTCCAGGATCAGTGCATCCGCGATGTGGTCGCGCTGCAAGAGGAGGTCGGGCTCCAGGTGGTGACCGACGGTGAATTCCGTCGCGGATCCTATTGGGGTCGATTCGTCGAGCGCACCGATGGCTTCGAGATCAAGCCGGCCTCGTTCAAGTTTCGCAACGACCAGGGACATGAGGTCGATTTTACCGCGCCCTACGCCAAGGCCAAGATTGCGCGCAAGCAGCCGCTGGCGCTTGACGAGTACGAGTTCTTGCACAAGGTCACCCAGGTGACGGCGAAGATCACAATGCCGTCGCCGTCCACCATGCACTTCTATCGCTGTGACGATTACGCCGACAAAACAGTCTACAAAGACATTGATGCGTTCGTCGCCGATCTCGCCACCATCTTCCGGGACGAAATCGCCGAGCTGACCAAGGCCGGCTGCCGCTATATCCAAATCGACGAAGTGGCGGTGGCACTGCTCTGCGACCCGAGCATACGTGAGCAGACGGCAAAACTCGGCAGCGATCCCGACAAGCTGGTCGATCTCTATATCGATAGCATCAACCAGGCGGTCGCCGGGGCGCCGGACGACGTGGTCTTCGGCGTGCACATGTGCCGCGGCAACTTCAAGGGCCACTATCTCGGTGCCGGCGGTTACGAGTTGGTGGCCGAGCGGTTCTTTGCCAACACCAACGTCAACCACTTCCTGCTGGAATACGACACCGAGCGGGCCGGCGATTTCGCACCACTACGATTCGTGCCTAAGAGTAAGGGTGTGGTGCTCGGTCTGGTCAGCACCAAGACGCCGGTTGTCGAAAGCCTCAACACGCTAAAACGGCGTATTGATGAGGCGACCCAGTATATCGACCTTGATCGTCTGGCGATTGGTCCGCAGTGCGGGTTCGCGAGCACGGTAGCCGGAAATCCGGTCACGGAAGCGGTTGAGCGGGCGAAGCTGGCGCTTATCGTTCAGGCCGCCCAGGACATTTGGGGGTGATTTATTGTCAATCCGGGGGCAGTACCTGTTGGAGGAAAAGGAAGGGCAGATATCCGGAAGGCGTTCTTGCTTTTGATCAAATTGTGCGTCGCTGCTTGAGCCTCGTTCAATCGACCGCCACTTGACCCTTGCAATCGATTGATAAAAGGTGGCTGGCCTTCAGCGAGCAAAGGTTGCGATCATCCAATCATGTCGGCCGCCGAACAACGTTTAGCCGCGTCGCCGGGCGCCGCCACGCGTCAGCGCATCATCGAAGCTGCGGAGCAGCTATTTGCAGAGGAGGGCATCAAGGGGGCATCGCTGCGGTCGATCATGGCGCGCGCGCAGGTCAATATCGCGGCGATTAATTACCACTTCGGATCGAAGGACGTTTTGGTCGAAGCGGTGTTTGCCCGCACGGCGGTTCCGCTGGTCGAAGAGCGCATGCGGCTTCTCGATCAATGCGCGCCGGGGCCCGGACGTCCGCCGCTGCTGGAACAAATTATTGAAGCGTTCCTGCGTCCGGTCCTCAAGGACAGTCACGACATCGGCGGCCGTGACGCGCGCTTTTCACGCATCCGCGCGCTCTTGTTGGCCGAAGCCCATGACTTCGCCAATGAACTGATCGATCGCTATTTTTCAGAGTCGATCAGGCGTTTTCAGCAGGCGGTTCGTGTCGCTCTACCGGAGCTTTCCGAGCGGGACCTACAGTGGCGCTATCAATTCATGATGGGCGCGCTGATCTATGCCTTGGCTAATCCGGCTCGGCTGCAACAGCTTACCGGCGCTGATAATCCGCCCGGTGAAGCATTGGCGCAGTTCGTGAGCCTCTCGGCCATGCTGTTTCGTGCGCTGAACAGCTATCCGGTTGGTGGCACGGAAATTGCTGCGAAAACGACACCGAAGAAGCGCGTTGAACGGCCGCATCGCACGGTCCGGCCTGCCAAGCGCGCATCGAGACCGGCGCGCGTAACGGCGCGAAAGCAAACGCGGCGAGGCTGAAAGGCCGAGTCCACGACGGGCCGTCGGCTTTCTGCGGCATCGGGCGCTGCTTGACATTAGATCAATCGATTGATTTACTTTTAAGATCAATGCCGGCGTTGGCGCGCGACATTGCGTTTTCCGGCCCCTCGTGTTCCGGCGGTCAAGGTGAAGGGCAATGACCTTCATGCGTGCGCAATGCCTGAGGTGACTGGCGCTTTGCCCCGGACCGGAGGAGATGTAGGCGCCGCCAAGCCGTCGATGGCTTCGCCGCGCCGCCGTTTCCGCATCCTCGCGGGTCCCGGAGCATCCATCATCACCGTTGTCGTCCTGATCGCCGCCTGGCAGGCGGCCGTTCGCGTCTTTCACATTCCCGCATTTCTGTTGCCGGCGCCTTCCGACATCGTCGCGAAGTTTGTGCTCGAATGGCGCCTCATCGCCATGCACGCCGCCTACACGCTGTCGGAGATCGGCGCCGGTTATCTGGCCTCGGTCGTGTTCGGTATCGGCCTTGCCGTCGTGATGGTGCGTTTCCCGCTGGCCGAGCGGATGTTCATGCCGCTGCTGATCGCAACGCAGAGCGTGCCCAAGATCGCGATCGCGCCGCTCATCCTGTTGTGGGTCGGGGCGGGACCGGCGTCGAAGATTCTCGTGGTTACGTCGATCGCCTTCTTCCCGATCGTGATCAACACTATGGCGGGGTTCAAGGAAGTCGAGCAGCACTATCTCGACGTGTTCCGGTCGGTTGACGCCACGCAGCGCCAGATCTTTCTGCGTCTGCGGCTGCCCTATGCGGTGCCCTACATCTTCGCCGGCCTGCGGATCGCGACCACGCTGGCGGTACTCGGCGCGATCGTCGCCGAATGGCTCGCCGGGACCAACGGCATTGGTTACCTGGTCCTCTCTGGCAGCTTCAATTTTGACGCGGCGCGCTCGTTTGCCTCGATCGTCGTGCTGGCCGCGATCGGCATGGGCTTTTTCTGGTTGATGTCGGCGACCGAGCGTTTCGTCTCGTGGCGGACGCAAACCGGCGATACGACCGCCGGCGCACCGACGTGAGCGGCAGGCTCTTTGGTCGAACAGAATAGTGATCAGTTTGCGAGAGGGAGCATACGATGATTGTGGTGACTGGGCGGCGGCGGTTTGTATGGCGTTTTGCCGTGGCGAATGATGACCGCGCTGACCGTTGGGGGCGTGCTGACCGCCTCGGCGGGCGCGGCCGAGCTGAGGCATGTCATTCTGCGCCTTAATTTCACGCCGTGGGGCATGCACGCGCCATACTATGCCGCGCAGCAGCAGGGCTTCTATAAGGCCGAAGGCCTGGACGTTGAGATCCGCCCGGCCTCGTCGGGTCAGCAGAACGAGGTGTTCGTCGGCACCGGTCGCGAGCAATTCGGCATCTCGAATGCGGACAGCGTGATCAAGGCGCGCTCGAGCGGCGTGCCGGTCGTGGCGGTGATGGCCGACCAGCCCGACTCGCCGTTTTCCATCATTTCGCTGAAGTCCGAGAACATCACCAAGCCTGCCGACTTCAAGGGCAAGAAGCTCGCTTGGATCGCGGCCAACGTGAAGACGATCCTCAATCCGCTCCTGCATAGCGCCGGCATGACGCTCGACGACATCAATTTCGTCAACGTCACGCGCGGCGCCGAGGTGCAGATGCTCGCCGCCGGCGGCGTGGACGGCCTGTTCGGCTACGCCTTCGGCCAGGCGCTGACGCTCGACATGAAGGGCTTCCCGACTAACGTGATGGCGCTCAAGGACTACGGGCTCAATGTCTATGGCACCGTCGTCTACACCAACGAAGACCTGCTGAAGAGCCATCCCGACGTCGTCAAGGCCTTCATCCGTGGCACGCTCAAGGGATACATCTGGACCAAGAGCCACATGGACGAGGCGATGAACTACGTCATCAAGGTCGCGCCCGACCGCCACCACGATCTCGAAGTCAAGAAGCTCAAGATCATCTACGGCCTCTACAATTCGCCGGACTACGCCAAGGGCTTCGGCATGATGAACGACGCCAAATGGGCGTCCTCGATCAACGTCCTCGGCGGCGAACTCGCCAAGAAGCCGAAGCCGTCGGACATGTACACCAACGCGATCCTCGAGCAGCTTCCCGAAGCAAAGCAGTTCGAGGACATGTTGAAGGCCAAGTAAGCAGGCAATGTGAGCCAAGCGATGAGCGTTACCGAAGCGCCGGCTACGGCCGGCGCTCCCCCCTACATCCAGGTCAACGACCTCGACGTCACCTACGGGACGGCGTCCGAGGCCGTGACCGCGCTCAGCGCCATTTCGCTGTCGGTCGCACAAGGCGAGTTCGTCTCGCTGGTCGGCCCTTCGGGTTGCGGCAAGAGCACGCTGTTGAAGACAATCGGCGATCTGCTCACGCCGACGCGCGGGGACGTGACGATCGACGGCGTCGCGGCCAGCGACCTGCGTCGCAAGGGGCGCATCGGCGTCGTCTTCCAGCAGGCGAGCCTGATGCCGTGGCTGACGATAGCCGACAATGTCAGCCTGCTGCGCCGTTTGGTGGACAGCCGCCAGGGCCCGGCAGTCGCGCCGGTGCAGATCGATGAGCTCCTGCGTACGGTCGGCCTGGAAGGCTTCGATGGCAGATACCCAAATCAGCTCTCCGGCGGAATGCAGCAGCGCGCGGCGCTGGCGCGTGCGCTCGCCATCGATCCCGCCATCCTGCTGATGGACGAGCCCTTCGCCGCCCTCGACGAGATCACGCGCGACCGCATGGGCTTCGAGCTGCTGCGCATATGGGCGCATTACCGCAAGACGGTGGTCTTCGTGACTCACAGTCTCGCCGAGGCGGTGTTCCTGTCGGACCGCGTCGTGCTGATGACCCCGCGACCCGGCCGCATCCACCGCATCGCCGAGATCGATCTGCCGCGGCCGCGTACGCGCGAGCTTCGGCTCACCGACAAATTCATGCACCTGGTCGGCAGCCTCAACCGCGACCTCTACCAGTTGATGGCATGAGGCCGATGGCACTGCTTTCCCGTGAAATCCTGCGCGCCGGCGCGCACTCGGCGTCGGTAGGTTCCCGGCCGGCGGCGTCAACACAAACTACTTGCGTGCTCTGCACGTATTTCGAAGCGTTCAATCGCGACAATCGGGTGGTACTGATGGAAGATGTGTGTGCCAACATGAACGGCGTGGATTATCGCGCCGCGGCGGAGAAGCTGATCGAGGCGACGCTCGGTTGGATGGTCAAGCCCGACGCTGTCGTCGCCGCCTGTCGGTCGGAGGTGGTGGCATGAGCGATCGCACATCGCTACCGATGCGCCGCAGCGGCCAGCAATGGGCCATGGACCAGTTGTTCCGGCTGGCCGGCCACGACCTGCTGTTCCCCGGCGCCCTCGCATTCCGCCTCGAGCGCGGCTACCGCTACGCGGAAGTCGAGCGCACGATGGAGCGGACGAAGACGTTTCGTCAGAACGCGCGGCAATGGGCCCACACCGCCGACCAGCTCAGAGAGATGGCGGAAGAGGCCGAAGCCAAAGGGCATCGGGTGACCGCGCACGACTTCTACTATCGGGCTTCGCTCTATTACGGCCGCGGGCAATGGTCGATCCTGCGCGACACGTCGGAGAAGCGCCGGCTCTACGATTTGTGCGTCGCCTGCTACGAAAAATTGATTGCGCTCGGCGACGGCAACGTGGAGCGGGTCGTCCTCGATGTCGACGGCGAATCTGTCTACGGCGTCCTGCACCTCCCGCCCGCGCGCAAGGGCAAAGTGCCTTGCGTCATCTTCTTCCCCGGCATGGACATGTTCAAGGAAGAGTTCCCGAACGTCGAGAACAACGCCTTCACGCGCCGGGGTATGGCCATGCTGTCGCTCGACGGGCCGGGGCAGGGCGAGATCGCGGGTCAAGGGTTGCGCGGTCACCGACGAGAAGTATCTGCGCGCCGGCAAAGCGGCACTGGACTACCTGTCGACCCGGCCGGAAATCGATGCCGACCGGCTCGCGGTCTCGGGTGCGAGCTTCGGCTCCTATTGGGCGCCGCAATTGGCGGCGCACGATTCCCGCGTCAAGGCCTGTGCCGGTATCATGGGCGTTCTCTATTCGATGGTCCCGCTGTTCGAGCTGGCGCCGCCGAGCTTCAAGGCTAACTTCATGTACATGGCGGGGATCACCGACGAAGAAGCGTTCGATCGCATGGCCGCAACCATGGGACTGTCCGGCGTCGGCGAGCGGATCACCTGCCCGATCCTTATCACCCAGGGCGAGAACGATTATTTGTGCCCCGTCGAAGGTGCTGACCGGTTCTTCAACGAGATTGCCGGCCCGAAGGAGATGTGGTTGTTCCAGGACGAATTCCATCCGCTGGGCGGCGTGATGGCGGAGGTGATCCCCAAGCTCGCTGATTGGCTAGACGACGCCCTCAACGGCCGTATCCCGGCGGATCTCAAGCGCCGCATCGAATTCGAGCCAAAATAGCGGTGCACCGACGGGGCGCAAAGGTGACGATCAAGACGTTGGACCTGAGCGGCGACCGTTTCTCATGCGGCGGCGATCACCGCCAGCAGCCCGGACTACGCCGAGGAAATGCGCGACATTGCCGAAGGCGCCGGTATATCGCTGGCCGCGGTCGGCATGCTCAATGCGCGCTACGAGAATGCGTTCACGTTCTTCGGCAAGGATGCCCGCTCGCTCGACCGCGCCGCGGGTGAAGCCTCCGGCTGCACCACCTTCGGCGCGCTGCCGGAAGCGACCGCGGACGGTGGCACCTGGATCGGACAGAACTGGGACTGGCTCGCCGGCACCAGGGCCGCGCCGTGGTCGTGCGGCAGAAAATCCCTGGCAAGCCGGCCGTCGTTTTCCTTACCGATGCCGGCATCGTCGGCGGCAAGATGGCGGTATTGAAATTCGTCTTATTGGATGCCGCCCCTGTATCAAACATCGGCAGCGCTTTACTTCCGTTCTCGGTTTGCGGGCTCCTGTGGCGACTGAATTCTCACCTTGGCGGAGCATCTTCTAAAACGGCTCCTAATCGATATTGACAACCCGAGGATGTCAGGCGTTTCATCGTTCCGTTCGTAATGGAATACGAGGGTGAGCTATTGCACATGCGCTGAACCGCTCATTAATTGCAGGTCTATATTTGGGTTGCTTATAACGACCTCATAACGGGAGCATTGATTGGACAAGAGGCGGCGATCGATATCTCCGATAACAGTAAAGGACGTTGCCGCGCGCGCCGGTGTTCATTCGTCAACTGTGTCGCGCGCATTAAACGCGGGGACTGATCGCGTGAGCGCCGCGCTCGTTGCCCGTGTGGCCAGCGCAGCTAAAGAATTGGGATATAGGCCCAACCGCGTCGCTCGCGCTTTGCGCATGGACCGCAGCTCATCGGTCGGGTTGCTGATCCCCGATATTTCAAATCCGGCCTATCCGCCGATTGTGCGCGGTCTGGAAGACGCGCTACGTCCGAGCGGCATTTCGGTATTGCTCGCCAGCACCGACAATGACGCGCGGCGCGAAGTCGAGCTCGTCTCCGCCATGATAGACCACCGCGTCGACGGCCTTTTGCTGGCGACCGCGACCACAAAATATCCGCCGTTGCAAACGCTGCTCGCCGCCAAGATACCGGTCGTGCTGTTGAACCGAAGCACCGACGATCTCGCGGTGCCGCTGGTGCGCGGCGACGATCAAAAAGGCATCCGGCTTGCAGTGCAGCACCTCGCGGCGCTCGGCCACCGCCACATCGCCCACTTGGCCGGGACCGCCTCGGTGTCGAACGGGTTCGACCGCCGGCATGCGTTCGTCGCCTCGATGAAGGAGGCTGGACTGGACCTTAATCCCGCGGCCATCATTTCCGCCGATCAGTTCCAGGGACCGGTCGGCGTCGAGCTCGGGGTCGCGCTGGCCAGCGAGCTGCTGAACCGCAAAGTGTCGTTCACGGCCGTGATCGCAGCCAACGATCTATTGGCGATCGGCTGCTACGATGTGTTCAAGAGCGCCAATATCCGGATTCCAGAAGACGTATCGGTCGTGGGTTATAATGATGTCTACCTTGTCGACCGGTTGAACCCGCCACTGACGACAGTGCGGCATCCGCTCTATGAAATCGGCGTTCGTGCCGGCCGTCTGATGATAGAGCGGTTCGCTGGAGCAGCAAACGAGGTCATGACCATCGCGCTGGCGACCACCCTGATTGTGCGAGGCTCGACGGCGCCGCCTCGCCAGATCGGTGCAGGGAGCTAAGAGGGCAAGGGGCCCACCGGCACGTGTGGTCGATGATTATGACAATCGATTGCCATTCCTTGATCGCCGATTGCTTTCCTGCCTCGTGATAACTCGACACTAGAGCCGAATAGTCTCGCCGTAGCGGACAAAGCGTGGCAGCTCTTCCATTGGGGCATTAGATCGGATGCGACAATCGATTGCCATAAGGCCGATGAGCTGTCATGCTTCCGTTTAAGCTGGTTTGAGCCCTGCCAGACGAGGCGAGGCCAATCGGCACCACTTGGCGCCTTCGGCAGCCGGGGGAACACGGGTCAGGGGAGAGGTCCATGGCGGCTTTTGAACTGCTAAACATGCCGAGCGATGAGGTGCGCGCTGTCATCGATCGCATGCCGGTGGCGGTGATCCCGTTTGGCAGCGTCGAGCAGCACGGAAAGCACTTACCGTGTGGAACCGATGTTTTCGCAGTTGAAGTCGTGGCGAAGGCGCTGGCCGAGAGACTCAACTGTTTGTTTGTGCCGTTTGGGCCGTACGGCATAACCTATCCTCATGTCGGCTTGCCTGGATCGATCTCGCTCAGCCGCGCCACATTCGAAGGGTTGATCACCGATATTGTGACCGAACTGAAGAACAGTGGTGTCAAGCTGTTCATCATGGTGAACTGGCACGAGGCGCATCAGCCGTCGATCAACGCGGTCTGCATGGAACTTCAATTCAAGCACAGCGTAAAATTTGTAATTGCGCATGCCCACTTTGTCGCCCAGCGCATTTATGCGCCGGACGGCGGGCGGCTCACTCATGCGGGTAGCATCGAGACGCTCGCAGTCATGGCCCATGACCCAAAGCTGTATCACCCAGAAAAGATCACGCCGCCGCAACGTACCGAAAAGGCCGAAGCGCTCGATGCGATGCGGCGCTCCTACGAAATTTACGGTTTTGTGACCAACGTGCTCGACCTGTCGAAGGACGGGTGGTACGGCGATCCGACCTGGGCGACCCCGGAGCGGGCGAAGGATTTCGCCGATACCATTTCGGGCGAGATTGCAAAGCGCATCGATGATGTCTGGCAGACACTCGGCGTGGACCGGCCTAATCCGGTCGTGGCCAAGTCAAAATAATGCTGCCGGCGGCGGGCTTACGATCCAAAACAACGGAAAATCGTTCGATCGAATAGGAGCGCATTAAAAACTAACAAAGGTCGGCACTCTGTTTGTGGGCTTTTTGCGTCCACGCCGACACAGGATCCGAAGTCAAAACGGATCCGCGGGAGGAATCGCTGGGGAGGGGCGATCGGTACGGCCGATTGCAACGGGCATGTCTTCGTTAAGGAATGAAGCGCCGTCAGAGTCCAGGATAGCACGCCGTTCCAATGTAGGGGCCGCGGCGCGTGGAGCGCTCGCGCGCCGCCGTCGATTTCCGTATCAACTTGTCCGGCTCCGGCGGCTCGCTCTGCCGTTCTTGATGCTGATCACTTGGCAGGTGGTCGCAGAAAGCGGGGCATTCAAGCCGATCTTCATGCCGCCACTTCAGACGATCGCCCAAAGGGTGTTCGAACTTGCCGGCAACGGGGTGCTGGTCGTTGCGATCGGTGCCAGCCTTGGCCGATTGTTCGCCGGCTTCGTCATCGCTACCGTGATCGGCGTGGCATTGGGGTTGCTCGTCACCCGTTTGGCATTCGCCGAACCATTGGCCGTTCGCCTGTTGTCGGCGTTGCTTGCGACGCCCGCGGTCGCTTGGACGCCGCTATTCATGCTGTGGTTTGGGCTCGGAAATCCCGCGACCATCGCATTGGTCGTCTTCGTTGGTGCGATTCCCATCGCGCTTAATACCTGGAGTGGAATTCGCACGGTCGACAAGGTCTACATTCGCGTCGCCAATTCAGTGAACATCCGCGGAATGCGCCGCTTCTACAAGGTCATCCTGCCCGCAGCCTTCGCGCCTGTGCTGTCCGGCGTGCGCTTGGGTTTTGCGCGGAGTTGGCATGGCTTGGTTGCTGGCGAACTGCTCGCCGGTGCGACGAGTGGGCTTGGCGTTCTTGTCACCAAGGGTCTCGTTTTCCTCGACACGCCGTCGATGATCGTTGGCGTCCTGGCGATCGCCTGTTTCGCCTACCTGACCGAGCGATTGATCTTCGAACGAATCGAACACCTCATGCTGCAACGATGGGGCCTCATGCAGTCGAGGTGACGTTAAAAAACGAGGGGCCAACCGGGAGAGGACTCCATGATAAGAAATGCAAGGACGCAAATTGCTTCCATCCTTGGCGCGACGATATTGCTTGCCGGGAGTTGCGGGTTTGCAAGCGCTCAATCCGCGAAGGACGTCAAGATCAGGTTCGCCTACCAGACCTCGATTGCGGGCGGATCGCTAATGGTCACCGAAGCGCGCGGCCTCTGGGGCGTGCCCGTTGATTCGAAGGGATTTGTCGCCGGCAGTGACGTTTTGCAAGCGGTTCTCGCGGGCTCGGCCGATGCGGGCTCGATGGCAACAACACCAACCATCGTCGGCGGGCGAACGGGAGATTTTGTCATAGCGGCCGTTGCCAATCGCGTCGGCGATACGACTGCTATTATCGTGCCGCCCAATTCAAGCATCAAAAGCGTGGCTGACCTGAAAGGAAAAAAGGTCGCCATCCAGAAGGGCACCACCACCGCCTTGGATATGGAGAACTACGTTTTGCCCCATGCCGGCCTGTCGCTGAAGGATGTGCAAGTCGTCAACATGGGCATGGGCAATATGCCGGCTGCGGTCGCAGGAGGTCGCGTTGACGCGGCGGCGAGCGTCGAGCCCTACATTTCTATCGCGGTCCAACAGAAAGCCGCTGTTCGTCTCGAGTCGATGATGGCGTACGACCCGATCCCGGTCTTCATTGTTTTCCGCACCGAATTCGTCAAAAAGCATCCGGATGTCGTCGTGAACGCGTTGCGCGGGTATTATAAGGCGGTGAAATGGATCAAAGCTCACCCGAGTGACGCGGTCGACACCATCGTCGCCGGCCTCGCCAAGCAGGGGGTGAAGCTCGACCGGACGGTCGTCGAGATGGCGTGGAACACCGTCGATCTTGATGTGCAGTTTTCCGAGGCCGACATGCGAGCCTACCTCAACGGCGCCGCGGCCCTTTTGATCAAGAGCGGGAAGATCAAGAGTGCTCCAGATTGGAAGAAATTGATTCGGTTGGATCTTGCCCGCAAGGCAATGGATACGATGTGATAGATCGTCGCCGTGGCGGGCGCGTTTGACCCAACGAAGAGGCTGGTAGCTGGCCGCCCGTCAAAGAGTGACGGGCGGCGGTATTGGCTCGACGCGGCCAAAAGCAATCTCGCCTTTGTGGCCTTCGTGCTCGCGCTCGCGTTGATCTGGGAAGCGACCGCAAAGCTTGCGGGGTTTAATCGGCTGCTGTTTCCGCCGCTGCCGATGGTCTTGGAGCGCCTGTGGTCCCTTCTCGCGAGCGGCGAGCTGCTCAATGAGACGCTGGCGACGCTCGGGCGCATGACGGTCGGTTACGCGGTCGGAATAGTGGTTGCGATACCGGTTGGGCTTGTAATGGGACGATCGCGCCTGATGGAGGATCTGTTTCGCCCGGTCATCAATTTCCTGTTGCCGATTCCGATCCTTGTTCTGGTCCCCTTGTTCGTCCTCTGGATGGGGCTGACGTTGCAGGCGGCGGTACTGCTGATTGCGATCGCTTCCGCGCTGCCGATAGCCGTCAACACGTGGAGTGGAAGCCGAGGCGTCGAGCCCCAACTGATGCGAGTCGCCCAGTCCGTCAACGTGGGCGGGCTCAAGCTCTTCCTCAAGGTTGTGCTTCCGGCGTCGCTGCCCTCAATTATTATCGGGCTGCGTCAAGGGCTAGCGCTGGCGTGGCGGGCGGCGATCGGCGCCGAATTCTTTGCGGTGGCTCCCACCGGCCTCGGCGTAAGGATGTTCGAGGCCAAAGACTATGTGCAGATGGACGTGATCTTGAGCCTGCTACTGGTCATCATGGCGCTGTCCATGATCTTTGACAGACTGATCTTTGCTCCCTTGGAGGCGCGGACCATTCGGCGCTGGGGCATTGGCGACAGTTCATAGGGAGCCGAACGTGAACGCGATGACGTCCCAAACCAGTCCCGGCATGACAAGCGCCAGAACACGCGCGCCGCCGGCAGTCCTGTCGATTGCTGAGTTTTCATTGTCGTTCCAGAACAAAGAAGTGCTGCGCGGCATCGATCTGGACATTCCGGCCGGACAGTTCGTTGCCGTTATCGGGCCGAGCGGCTCGGGGAAATCGACGCTGTTGAATGCGATCGCCGGCTTCATCACGCCGACCAGCGGCAATGTCGCGATGGATGGCGAGATCCTGGTCGGGGACCATCCGCCGGCCGCGCATGCGCTGCGCTGCGGCGTCGTTTTTCAGGAATACGCGCTGTTTCCGTGGCGGACCGCGCAACGCAATGTCGAGTTTTCGCTAGAGGCATTGGAGGTGCCGGCGGCCGAGCGATCTCGCCGCTCGCTTCAATGCTTGCAAGAGGTGGGGCTGGCCGCTTCGGCCGACCTTTATCCGCATCAACTCTCGGGCGGCATGAAGCAACGTGTCGCCATTGCGCGCGCGCTCGCCTACGACCCGAGTGTCTTGCTAATGGACGAACCGCTCGGCGCGCTCGATGCGCTGACGCGCGAAAAGCTGATGGGTTTGATCGAGAAGGTCTGGCAGCAGACTCGCACGACCGTGGTATATATCACGCACAACGTGGGCGAGGCCGTCTTTCTCGCTGACCGGGTGCTCGTGTTGAAAGCAAATCCGGGCGAAGTCGTGCTTGACTTGGCGATCGATCTGCCGCGACCGCGCGATGCGCTGGCCGCTAAGACAATCGAGCTGGAACGTCGCCTTCGCGACGCTATTCCCGACGCGGACAGTGATGAAGGCGAGTGACAAGGATTGTTGAGGAACAACTCGATTCCAGTAGGCAAGTCATTGGGCGAACAGCGAAGAAACCAGAGGGGTGGGCTCGCTGATGGAGCGCAAGATCACCCAGGGCGAGAGTAAGCACATGGGCTTGCCTGGCCGGGTAGCAGCTCGTTCGGGCGGCTGCGACAGAGGGGCGAACGACACAAGAACTCTTGCCACCATTTTACTACCCAACTCGGTAGCACGGCTCGATACAGGACATTACGGGCGACTAGGCCGGCGCCCGAAATGTCAATGTTTCCTGGACTATTCGGAATAGGCAGAGACAGAACGGTTTCCGGCCAATCCATTGCAAAATCGATTATCCTTACGTTATGGAAATCGCTTGCGTGATTGAGGGGTCTATATTTTTCAGTTCAACCAGAGTTTGAACGTCTATGTTTTTGGAGTTCGTAGCTTTGTCAATGGGCTAGTTGTCACTAAATGTGGAATGGCCATAGAGTTCACCGGGGCCCGATGGCAAATAGAGCTGGTGATGGATGGCCGTAAATTATCTGAATACATTGCTGGCAATCGTCGACCAACACAGCTTTGCAAAGGCGGGCAAGGTCGTCGGTTTGTCGCGTTCGGCGGTCAGCCTACAGGTTCGTGCGCTTGAACAAGAATTCGGCGTCGTTCTGTTCGACCGAAATGCTCGCCCTCCTAAATTGACGCCGGAAGGCGAGAAATTCATCCTGCGCGCAAGAGAGTTGGTGACGAATTGGGCGAACTTGCGCGACGATTCCAAACGGTCTCCCCCGGCCGGCGTACTCAACATCGGCGCCGTGCACACCATCGTCTCCGGAGTGTTGCCCCATGCGCTGAAGCGTCTGCGGGTGAGTCGTCCGAATCTCGCGATCCGACTGTCCACGGGGCTCGCGCACGAACTGGAAGCGGGCGTTCGCCGCGGCGCGATTGACGTGGCGGTTCTGCCGCAGCCGGCGACGGTCGAGCCGGGGCTGGTTTGGCAACCGTTCTGTACAGAGTGGCTCGCGGTGATCGTGCCGAGCAAGGCCAAGGGCAAGACTGACCGCGAACTGCTCGCCAGCGCGCCCTTCATCCGCCTTCGCCGGGTCGCTTGGGGGCTCGGGCGGTTGATCGACCAAGAGCTCGCGCGCCGTGGCATCGAAGTCAACGCCACCATGGAAGTCGACACGCTGGAAGGCATCATGAGCCTCGTGGCTAACGGCATTGGTGTATCGATCGCGCCCAAACGACCAATTCCGCGACCGTTCATGCAGGGCATCCGCGCTGTGCCATTCGGCGAGCCGCCGCTGTCGCGGACTATCAGTGTCCTTCAGAAGCACGTCAATCCGTCGCGCCAGTTCGTACAAGACCTGTACGAAGCGTTGGCGGCGGTAGCGGAAAAGCACGCCAATTCGTGAGGCGTGCGATTTCGCCTGATGCTGCATGCCGCCTGCGCATGTCGAGTGGAATTCAATTTAGCGCGCTGCCCGCTGGCGGATTCACATCATCATGTCGAGAAATACTCGACATAAAAATCTAATGGCCATCTTCACTTGACATCGCTTTCGCCCGGGTCCATCGGGGGCCTCATCAAGAAGAATGCGAGGCGCCAGCGACGCGTATCCGCCGTTTGCCTTTGCGTCAGTTTTGAAGGGATGGAGCGGCCATGCCAAGCAATGGATCCATCGATCCGGCGTTGAACAAACTCACCATGCGACTGGCGGAATTCGCCGCCGGCTTGAGGTTCCCGCACCTTCCGCCGGACGTTCGCAACCAGGCCAAGCTCATCGCGCGCGACAGCCTTGGCAATCAGATCGCCGCCTCGGCGATTAGCGAGGCGGGAATCAAGATCGTGCAGCAGGCGACGGAGTGGGGCGGCAAGCCGGAAGCGACCGTGGTCGGCTTCGGCGCCAAGTTGCCCTCGGCCATGACGGCGCTGTGCAACGGCACCCTCGGTCACGGGGTCGAATTGGACGACGCGCACGGCAACGGTCTGATCAAGGCGGGCTCACTGCTGGTGCCGAGCGCCTTTATCGCCGCCGAGCTGACCCACGCCAGCGGCGAGGAAACGCTGGCAGCGCTGGTCGCCGGCTACGAAATCGCGATCAGGATTGCCAAGGCGATCAACCCCGGCCACCGGCAGCGCGGCTACCACACCACCAGTACGGTCGGCACCATCGGCAGCGCGGCGATCGTGGCGACGCTGCTGGGCTGCAACGTCGAACAGATCGCCTGCGCGATCGGACTCGCCGCCATGAATTCGGGCGGCCTTCAAGCCTATCTCGACGATCCCTGCATGGCCAAGCCGCTCGGGCCGGGCCGCGCCGCGTTCAATGGCGTGCTCGCCGGCGTGATGGCAAGCAAGGGCTTCACCGGACCGAAGACCGCGCTAGAATCACATGAAGGCTTTCTGCACGGCATGACGGATGCGATCAACGCCGAGGAATTCACCGGCCTGGGCGAGCGCTTCGTCATCATGGAAGTCGGTTTCAAGCCGCATTCCGCCTGCCGCTATGCGCATGGCCCGCTCGACATCGCGCAGCATTTCTATCGCGAGGGCGTGCGGCCCGACGAAATCGAGCGCGTCGACGTGCACATGAGCGCGCTGGCGATCCGCCAAGCCTCCAAGCCGCAGTCGTCCAATCTGAACGTCGCCATGGGCAGCACGCAATTCGGCGTCGCGCTGGCGCTGGCGCGCGGCAGCAACGGCCTGATCGACTATTGGCGCGGCTTCGAGGACAAGCCGGTTCATGCCGCAGCGGAAAAGATCAACCTCATTGCAGACCCGGCCTATGGGCTTGGCGGCCGGCAAAGCATGATCAAGCTGACACTGAAGGACGGCCGCGTGCTGAGTCACAGCCAGGAAGAGCCGCGCGGCGAGCCGTCGAACCCGCTGAGCCCCGAGCAGCTTGAAGCCAAGTTTCTGGCCACGGCGGGGTTGGTGCTGGCGGAGCCGCAGGTGCAGACCATCAGCAGCCGGGTGATGGCGCTGGAAAGCGAGCCCGACGCGGGCGCGATCCCGCAGCTCACGGTCGTCCCGGAGGCGAAGCCCAAGCTCCGGGCCGCCTGAGCCTGCTCCGTTAGGGCGGGGCCGCCGGGGGCACTACGCAGCCAGCGGCGATTTATTGGCGCCGTCATCAGGACCATCAGGATCGTAAAGGCGTTTCGTTGTGCAAGTATCCGAGTTCAAACATCTGGAAGTGACCCGCCCCGCGGCCGGCGTCATTCTGGCACAGCTTAACCGCCCCGAGGTGCTAAACGCCGTCAATACACGGCTCGGACAGGAAATCCTCGACCTGTTCACCCACATCAATTCCGGTCAGGACGATGAGGCGCGTTGCGTCGTCATGACCGGCGCAGGCGAGCGCGCGTTCTGCGTCGGCGGCGACTTGAAAGAGCGCAACGGCATGACCGATGCGCAGTGGCAGGCGCAGCGCATCATCTTCAAGCAATACAATCTCGCCATGGAGCGCTGCCCGATCCCGGTGCTGTGCGCGGTCAACGGCTACGCGCTCGGCGGCGGGGCGGAGATGATCCTGCGCACCGATTTCGCCTATGCAGCGGACAGCGCGCGCTTCGGCTTTCCCGAGGTCAAGCGCGGCTTCATGCCCGGCTCGGGCGGCACGCAACGGTTTGCCCGCATTGTCGGCGAACACCGCGCTAAGGAACTGATCCTCACCGGCGAGCAGTTTTCGGCCCAAGACGCGCTGGCTTGGGGCATGATCAACAAACTCGCACCGCAGGCCGACGTGCTGTCGGCGACGTTGGCGGCGGCGGAGAAGGTCGCGCAAAACCCGCCGTTGGCGGTGCGCATCATCAAGCAATGCATCCATGCGGGCTTGCAGACCGACATCGAGACCGGTCTCGCGATCGAGGTTCTCGGTCACCAGCGCCTGACCTCGGCGCCGGACCGCATGGAGGGAATCGCCGCCTTCGTCGAGAAGCGAAGGCCCGAGTGGAAGAAGTGATGAATCGCCGGGCGCAATGACGCGCCGTGGCAAGCCGAGGCTGGAGTTCACGTTTTGCTGCACGTCACCGAAGACAAGATAAAAGAACAATTGCGGCGCCAGGGCCTGCCGGTGCCACGCGGGGGTGCCGCGACGGTGCCCGAACGCGCCGCTGAGATCGCCCGCGAGCTCGGAGCCGCGGTGGTCATCAAAGCGCTGGTGCCGATCGGCCGCCGCGGCAAGGCCGGCGCCGTCCGTTTTGCCGATACCCCTGAAGAGGCCGAAGCCGCCGCGCGCGACATCATAGGCACCACCGTGAACGGCTTTCCCTGCGGGGCCGTCTATGTCGAAGAGAAGGTGGAGATCAAAGACGAGCTCTATCTCTCCTTTATCCTTGAAGACTTCCCGCCACAGGTTCTCGTCAGCAAGCAGGGCGGTGTCGAAATCGAGGTGGTGCACGCCAGCAATCGCGACGCCGTGCACGCCCTGGAGATCAATCCGCTGAAGGGCGTGCCGACCTGGAGCGCCATCGATCTGTGGGAGCGTGCCGGCGTATCCGGCAAGTTGCTCGCGGGTCTCGGTAAGCTCACCGCCGACCTCTACGGCGAGTTCGTGAAGTCCGACGCCACGCTGCTCGAGCTCAACCCGATCACCATCGGCCCCGACGGCAAGCTCACATTGGTCGGCGCCATGATGGCGACCGAGGACACCATGTTCGAGGGTCCCGACAGTGGCGCGGCCAGTGGCGGCGCCATGAACGAACGCGAATGGCGCGTTATCGAGGCGAACCGCATCCTGCCCGGCGGCATGATCCGCTATACCGAGCTGGACGGCGACATCGGGCTCTTTGTCGGTGGCGGCGGCGCCGGCCTAATGCAGCATGACCTCATCCTCGCCGCCGGCGGCCGGCCGGCCAATCACACCGACGCCTCCACCGTAAACTCGGACAAGGTGCGCGTGCTGATCGACGCGATCCTCGACAACCCGCGAGTCAAAAGCCTGTTCGTGAGCTGGCATTACCAGCAGATGGCGCGCATCGACCGCCGCGTCGCCCCGGTGATCGATGCGCTGAAGGCGCGCAAGGTCGACCTCGAGAAATTTCCGGTGGTGATCCGTATGTTCGGCCCGGGCGAAGACGAGGCGCGCAATGCCGCCGCCGAACTGGAAGGCATCCACTACATGCCGCACGGAGCGCCGATGGCCGACGGCGTTCGCTTGATTGTCGAGTTGACCGAAAAGGCAAATCGATTGGCGCAGGTTCAATGAGCATTCTGATCGACGAAAATACGCGCGTGGTGGTGCAGGGCCTCACTGGCCGGCAGGCACGCCAGGACACCGATAACAGCCTGCGCTACGGCAGCCGCGTGGTCGCCGGCGTTACCCCCGGCCGCGCCGGCGAAGAGGTGCTGGGCATCCCCGTCTTTAACACCATGAAGGCCGCGGTGGCCGCGCATGAAGCCAACGCCTCGGTCATCTACGTGCCGGCGTCCGCCATCCGCGATGCCGTGCTGGAGGCGATCGACGCCGGCATCAAGGTGGTGGTCGTGACCTCGGAAGGTGCCCCGCGGCAGACCGCCGCCTACTTGGTGGCGGCGGCACAGGAAGCGGGGGTGTCACTTGTTGGCCCCAACACCAACGGCGTGATTTCTCCCGGCAAATGCAAGCTGGGCGGGATCGGCGGCGTGGATCCCGCCGACATTTATGCGTCCGGCCGCATCGGCATCTGCTCGCGCTCCGGTGGCATGACGGCCGAACTGGCTCTGACGCTGCGTCACGCCGGCTACGGCGTCTCCACCGCCGTCGCCATGGGCGGTGACCGTATCATCGGCCGGCGAACGGCGGACTATGTGCGTCTGTTCGAGGATGATCCGGAGACCGATGCCATCCTGATGTATGGCGAGCCCGGATCGCGCAACGAGCCCGAACTCGCCGCATACCTGACCGCGAATGGCATCAAGAAGCCGATCATCGCGGTGATCGCCGGTGAATTCCAGGAGCGCTATCCGCCCGGCGTCAGTTTCGGCCACGCCGCGGCGATGATCAGCGCGGAAGGTGACAGCGCGACGGCCAAGCGGCAGATGCTGGCCAAGGCCGGCGTCATCATCGCAAAGACCCTGGAAGACATCCCGCGACTGCTCGCCGAGAAGGGCGTGCAACGGGTCACGACGCCACACGCAGGCCCCAAGGACCGGCAAATCGCGGCGGCGTCGGCCTGATCCGACGCATGCGCGCGCAACGAATGGACGAACGGTGATGACAGCAGCGGACGGCAAACCGGCCTCAAAGCTCAGGGACAATCCCGAACTGAAGGTAGTGCGTGATTGGTGGAAGACCGAGATCATCGACGTCGAGCAAGGCAGCGTGCAACTGCGCGGCTACCCGATCGAGCAACTGATCGGCCGCCTCACCTTCATCCAGACCATCTGGTTGCTGGTGCGTGGCGAGATTCCTACGGAAGCGCAGGCGCGACTCTTGGAAGCCGCCATGGTGGCCTCGGTGAACGGCGGGCCGATGTCGCCGTCCTGCGCCATCGCGTCGATGGCGATCACGTGCGGTGTCGGCCTCAACAGCGCCATCGCGTCAGGCGTCAACGCTCTGGGCGATACCCATGGCGGCGCCGGCCAGCAATGCATGGAGATGTTCGACCGCATCCTCGGCCGTATGAACGCGCAGACCGATCTGGCGACCGCGGTTGACCAGGAGCTCGACGACTTCTTCGCGCAGGGAGCCAAGTTCGTCCCCGGTTATGGCCATCGCTTCCACGACGTCGATCCGCGCGCCGAGCGCATGCTTGAGCTGGTCGATGAGGCATGCACGGCCGGGACCGCCAGCGGAAAGTACGCGGAGGTCGCGCGCGGGATCGAGACATCTCTACGCCGCCGCAAGGGCAAGCCGCTGCCGATCAACGTGGATGGCGGCTTCGGCGTCATCCTGGCCGAACTCGGCTTCGAGGCGCCGCTCGGTCGCGGCATCTTTGTGCTGGCCCGCTCGGTCGGCCTGCTCGCCCATGCCTGGGAGAACATGCAGGAAGGCCGCCGCATCAAGGGGCCGGTGCCGCCGCAGGTCATGTTCAGTTATGTCGGGCCGCCGCGCCGCGACCTGTGCGAGTAACGCGGCAAGTTCAAAGGAAAATCAAAAAGAACAAGGAAAAAGCTCCCGGGGGGCGTCGAGGTAGGACTTTAAGGTGAGCACGGAAACGCCATCAACTGAAAGGGTCGACCCCGCCATCTGGTCTGCGGCCGTGGTCGTGCGACTGATTCTGGCGGTGCTGCTTTGCGCCGGCGGCGCGTTCTACGTCTACACTGCCTTTGGCATCCGGATGCCGCCGATCGGCGACGAGCTTGGTCCGCGTCTGTTTCCCCAGGTGGTGGGCGGCGCATTTCTGGTCTTCAGCGTCCTTTATGCGGCGAGCGAGTTGCGCGACCTGCGCACCGTCGACCGCGCCGAAGCCACCGCCGACGTCCGCTCGGAGGGTCGCGCCTGGCTCACCGCCCTGATCATCGCACTCTATTGCGCGCTGTTCACTCTCACCGGCTATCTGGTCGCCACGCTCATGTTCGTCTTCGGCTTCCTGACCTACCTGCGGTTCCGCGGGGTGATCGGCAACGCGCTGGCGGCCGTGCTGATGGCCGGAGCGTTCTATGTCGTCTTCGGCGTGTGGCTGGGCGTGCCACTGCCCACCATCGGCTTGTGAGAGGGGGATGGAGACCTTTCACAACCTTATCATGGGCTTCGAGCATAGCCTGTCGGGCTACAATCTGCTCTTTGTCGTGGTCGGCGCCTGCGTCGGCACCTGGGTCGGTATGTTGCCCGGCATCGGCCCGGCGACAGCGATCGCCGTGCTGTTGCCGTTTTCGTTCGGGCTCGACCCGACGTCCGCGCTGATCCTGCTAAGCGGCATCTATTTCGGCGCCATGTATGGCGGCGCCATCTCCTCGATCCTGCTCAACATCCCCGGCGACGCCTCCGCCATCATGACCACCATGGAGGGGCATCCGCTGGCCAAGCAGGGTCGCGCCGGCGCCGCTTTGCTG
>CAWFBL010000005.1:0-262241 GCA_963814065.1 uncultured Pseudomonadota bacterium
AGGGCGCGCCGTGCGAGAGCACCTGCACGTCGATGCCGGCCTCGTCCATCTCTTTCAACCGCAAGGCGCCGAAGTCGTAGAGCCGCTCTTCGGTGTCGCCGCCGCGGCTCGCCTCGGAACCGGTGTAGTGCTTGCTGAGTTCGGCGTCCCAATAGTGTTCTTCGATGGCGATGACGGGACAGGCCGGCTTCTTCATCATGTTGCTTCCCCCTTTTTATCGGCATGGCGATACCGTTGAACGCTTCCTAGCAACCGGCGCCGCGACTGTCACCGCCATGCGCTCCAGTCATGGGCTCCGGTCATGGGCCCCGCTCTGCGGCAGGGCGCGCAAACGGCTTTGGCAGAAGCAAGCGACTCAGTTATGCACAACTCATGCTGCCGCGCATGCGTCTGATTCCAGTTGGCGGCGTATCCCTCGCCATTGCTATCCTGCTGCTGGCGCTGACACCGCCGCGCGGGACGATTCTGCGTGTGGAGCCGAGTCCGACGGGCGCGCGCGGCGCGCTGCTCGATCGCAGCGAGCATCCGCAATGGCGGCAGTTCCTCATCCTGGCCGCGCTGCGCCGTGCCGACGCGGTCAAGCAGTTGCGCGACCTGCGCGACACCGAGATCCGCGTCGAGCTTCCGCCGCTGGTGCCGGTGAAGTTCGACGTCGCGGCCATTGCGCCGATCCCGGAGACGCCCGTGACGGCGGACATCGAGGCAGTCCCGCCGGCGAGCACCATGCCACCCATGGCCGAGCCCGCACTGCCGAAGCTGACCGCGCCGGAACCGGTTGCCGCCGAGCCTAAGGCCGAGCCGGCACGGCCTGTCGTTACGGCCAAAGCGGCATCGCAGGCCGAGGCCGCGGCAACCGCGCCGGCCGAAACAAAGACCATTGCGGCCGAGGTGCCGCAGCAGCATCCGCAGGCGACCGTTGTGGCCAAAGCCGCGCCGGCGGCAAAGGAAATGAAGGTCGCCAAGATCGAGGCGACAATTCCGCCGGAGCCGGCCGAACCGACTTTACCGAAGGTGGAAGCAAAGCCCGCGCAAGCGATGCCGATACCGCAAGAAGCAAGGCCGACTGACGTGAAGCCGCAAGCCGCGATCGCGCCGAGCCAGCCGGATGCGGCGGCGCCGACCGCGAAAGCCGTCGCGGACACGCCGGAAATTCAAGAGCCGGCGCCGCACGCGGCGAAGCCGGAAGCGCCCAAGCCTGAGCAAGCGAAAGAGGATAGCCAGACGCAAGCGGCGGCAGAACCCAAGGCCGACAGCGCGCCGCACTCCGGCGAGGCCAAGAAGGCGCCTGCAACGGACGTTGCTTCCGCGGCCAAGACGGCCGCCGACACTTCGGCGGCCAAGAAAGCGGACGATACTTCCGCGACCAAGATTTCAACGGCGGAGAAGCGCACGCGACCGCCAAGGCGCCGGACCAGCCCGCCGCTCAGAAGCCGCTCAACGTCGCCGCGCTGGCGGCCAAGCCATCCAACGACGTGACCGGATCGATCGACACCACGAAGACCACCATTCCGGTCGGAATCGGCGAAGCCTCGTCGGTCGAACTGCTGGTGATGCTGCCGCCCGAGCGGCCACCGGTGCTCAAGCGCCTGGATAGGCGCGGCAAGCTCAAGCGCAGCCGTCACGTGCGGCGGCACCGGCATCGCGCGCGCCGCGCGCGTCCCGTCGCGCAGAAGCCCAGCCCGTTCGCATTCCTCGGCAACTGGCAGACCAACACGCGCACGCCGCAACCCGTAAAGCCGCGCACCAGAAAGCGGCGTTAGCGCGCGCGCCAATGACCGCGCAAACGCGCGATCATTGGCTCACGCCACGTCCCCACCGCCTCCCCGCGGTTAGAAACGATCGAGCCGGCCGGAATCGATACCGCCCTCGGGCGTGCCCGCCGTCGCGATGAAGTGCGGCGAGTGGCGGCGCCGGCTGTGATGACGAAGGCTGCGGCGCCCGCTGCGGACGAGGCCCTTGCGCTTGGCGGCGTAGTAATAGCCGGCCGCATAATAATGAACCGCGCGATCGGCATTGCCGCCGGCGACGCGATAGGCGCCGGCCAGATATTTCACCGCATAGCTCACGTTGGTTTCGGCATCGAGCAGGCCGCGCGCGCCGCCGCGATAGCCGAGCGAGCGCGCGGTGCCGAGCCGGATCTGCATCAGGCCGTAATTGCCGGCGTGAACGGCGCGCGGGTTGCCGCGGCTCTCGCGGTGGATGACCCGGCGCACGAGACTCTCGGGCACCTTGTTCTGGGCGGCGTATTTGCTGATCAGCACATCGAACCGGCCGTGGCCGTCGGCGTGACGCTCGCGCGCGCTGGCCGCGGATGCGGCGACGGCCAGAATGGCAGCGGCGATAAAGGCTATGCGAAACATGGCGCCTCCGTCTCTGTCAGGACCTTTCCATGGCAAGTCGGGCGCCTTTGTGACCTAAGCGTGGCGATAGGGCCCGGTTTCATCACGAATTACATCCGCTTGTTACCTCCGCGGCCCACGCGCGCCCCCCGCCGACGCGGCGCCCCGCCGCCATTTGCTGCGCCTCCGCTTTGATCCGGATCAAGGCCGACCGGAGCCGATTGCCCTTAGTTTTCAATCGAATCGGTAAGGGGAGAGCAAGCAGATGCCGGAGCATGTCGAACTCTTCGTGGGCGGGATCACGGTGGCCTTCGTCATCTTCGCCGTGGCGTTGGCGTGGGCCGATCACTACGCCCACGGGTATCCGCCGCAGGGCCACAAGTAAGCGCTTGCAAGCCCGCGCCGATCTCGTCGACGCGAAGGGATGGTTCGTAGGGTGGGCATCGCGAAAGCGAAGCCCACGCGTTTCCGGCCCGTCCACCTTCTGCACGGTTCGTCACGTGGGGACGGCGCGTTGTTCGCGGCATTCTCAGATGTCGTCCCCGCGCAGGCGGGGACCCGGTAGACACCGACGCGCCGTAATTGCTGGATCGTCCGCTGGAGTTTATCCCGGCCATTTTGTTTCGCCCGACGTCATTGCCCGCGAAAGCAGGCAATCCAGTCATCACTGCACTGTCCGAGGTTACTGGGTCCCCCGCCTTCGCGGGGGATGACGGTGTGTGGTTGTCAAACAGCCGCACGCCATCGCCCGTGTTCTTTGGTCGGCGCCGGGTGCGCCCTCTTCCATCTTTCCGCCTTCGCCCTTGCGGGCTTCGGCGCGACGAGCCGCTCGCCTTCGAATGAAGTACCGAGGGCGCGCGGGACGCGTTCGGGTCCGGGCGCACTTAAGTTCACGCAAAGTGCGCAAACTAAAAGTGCTCAGACCCACGGGCCTCGACGCCTCACGACATCGAGGCTTGTCGAAGCTGAGTGTGCCGCAAGTCCGCCAGTCCCTCGGCGTCCCGCGCGCGGTGTTTGTTAGGTTTGCTCCGCATCGCCCCCGGTGGACTCACCCTTTCAGGCAACCTCGCCTCTTTGCATTGGCGGGCCGCCTATCCACCGCTGATTAGGCCCAAACGGTGCCCAGCACTTCCGACCGTGCCGGCTGCCGCCGCCAGTGGGGCCCACGTGACGCGCGGACGGCGCGCCGGGACGATGCGGCTTGGACCGCCGGATCAGGGAAAACCAGCGCCGCATCTCCGACGCCCCCGAACCGGCCACCGCTCCCCGCCCCGCGTCTGGAGACTGCAGACCCCTCGGTATACGGGGCGGGATGCATGGGATTATAGTCATTGGCGGAATACAGTCAAGGATAATGTGAAAATAATCTCATCCCCGCTTCGGCGCGGTTATTCCCGCTTGGACCCGGTTATCCCCGCAGGTGCCGCCGTGGGGCGACCCCGCGCAGCGAAATGCGGCTGTCATCGTCCATGAAAACGGACGATCCAGTCATCACTGCACTGTCGGTGCGGACTGGGTCCTCCGCCGGCGTCTATCATCGGGCTGCGCTGCGCGCGGACCCGTTGGCGGAGAACGACAGCCGGACTGCCCGGAACACAGAAAGGTGCAGCTGTTGACTTTACGGTCCGACGCTCGGTGATGGCTGAAGCAGGGTATCGCCAGAGAGCTTCGCTTCCGCCTCGGCATGGAGGCGGCGATAGGCCTCGATCACGATGGACCTAATCCAAATACCGCCGGCATCGTTGGCAAGCCGCGAACTCCAGAAGAAGCGGACGAGGACCGAGCCGAGATCAACTGGCGGTCTCATCGCGCGAAGTCCAAAAGTCTCCATGTCCCAGGCCAGCAGTATGGCCGGGAACGTTGCCAAGAAGTCCGACTTCTCGAGAAGCGACGCAACTCCCGCCGAATCCCCGATCATCGCGCTCACGCGTCGTGCGTCGGCGTCGCCGCGTGGGGTGACCGGGAACGGGTTCTGCATCGACCGCGTGACGTTGACCAGGAGATGCGGGTACTTGCGCCAGGCGTCGATCCCCCACGCTTCACAGGCGGGGTGATCCCGCCGCGCGAAGGTCACCCACGAGAACGGATCTATCACCTGCTCCTCAAGGCCGTCCGGCAGGCGCGGCTCGCCGCCAAGGTGCGCCAAGTCGATGAGTCCTTCACTCAAGGCGGCGTAGACGTCGTGATGCGCGGGAAGCCATTCGATCTTCACATTGGGCGCCTCCGCCTCGACCCGGGCTGAGACTTCCGCGATGACGTTCGTGAGCGTCGGCATGGCAATCCGAAAGATGCGGTCGCTCGTCGCCGGATCGAACAGGCTCCTCGGCGCGATGACCCGGCGTATGCTCCGAAGTATTGGACGCACGTCCTCAATGATCATTTCGGCGAACGGGCTCGGCTGCATCTTGCCGCCGACGCGGACGAGCAACGGGTCCCCGAGTTGGTCTCTCAGCCGGGCAAGCGAATGGCTTACAGCCGACTGCGTACGCCCGATCTTTTCGGCGGTCGCACTGACGCTCCGCGTCTCCATGAGCACCTCGAAGACGACGAGGAGATTGAGATCGACACGATGTAGATCGATTTCATTCATAGTGTATGAAAACGTTTCGTTCGACTAAAAGGCACATTTTGAGCCATTATCACCCCATCAAGGCGATATTGGCGATCTCGATAGATGGTATTCATAAAGGAGAACAGGGCCAATGGCACTCAAAATCATCGGCGCTGGGTTTGGACGGACCGGCACCTACTCGTTGAAGCTGGCGCTTGAGCGCCTGGGCTTCGGGCCCTGCCACCACATGTCCGAGGTGATCGGCGATCCGGAGCAGATCAGGCTCTGGACGGAGGCTGCGGAGGGCCGCCCGGACTACGTAAGCATCTTCGCCAGCTTCAGCTCGGCGGTCGACTTTCCGGTCGCGGCCTACTGGCAGGACGTCCTGGCGGCGACCCCCGGTGCGAAGGTCATTCTGTCCGACCGCGATCCCGAGGACTGGTATGGGAGTTTCTCGCAGACCATCCTGCCCCTCATCCTCGACAAGACATCGTGGCCGGAAGACCGCCGTGCCTGGTTCGAGATGATCGACAGAGTGATCATCGGAAAAGCGTTTGGCGGGCAGAGGAGCCGCGACGGCATCCTCGCCGCCTACCGCGCGAACGCGGCCGCGGCACGCGCGCTCGTAGCCGAGGGACGCGCGCTGGTGTTCGGCGCGCGGGACGGCTGGGAGCCGCTCTGTCGGTTCCTTGGCGTCGATGTGCCGCACGAGCCCTACCCCAAGACTAACCCACGGACCGAGTTCTTCGCCTCGGTGAAGTCCGGCATCGAAGAAGCTGCCGGCTAAACGAACCTCACCGAATCCACCGATGAGCGGAACCCGGTGCGGACCGGGAACAGCCCTGCTCACCCTCAAGAAGGAGACACACCATGTCCGCAATGAACGAAGTCCTTGCCGCGTCGACGAGATTCTATGGCGCCCTGAACCGCATGGCCGCCGGCGACGCGGCGCCCATGGCCGATGCCTGGGTCCGAAGCGACGAAGCGTCCGCCCAACATCCGATCGGCGGCCGCGACGAAGGATACGACACCATCGTCGCCAGCTTCGCGAAAGTCGCCGCGATCGCGGGCGGCGGCGAAATCAGGCTCCTGGATCAGAAGATCGCCGCCGGATCCGACATGGCAGTTGAAACGGGCGTCGAGACTGGAACGCTCGTCATCGCCGGCCACAAGGCTACGCTTCATCACCGCGTGACCAACGTGTACCGGCGGCTGAACGGAGAATGGAAGGTGGCACACCACCACGCGGATTTGTCCGAGGACATGCTGGACATTTTGAAGCGTCTGAGCGAGGCCGCTTGACGGTTTCACATCGCGTGGAATGCGGGCGGCTTGGACTGTCCGCTTTCCACCCGTAAGCGCCGCCGCAACGATTACGCCTCCGATGGCCAGAAGCCACAAGCGCAACACTGAACCGATGCTTTCGAGGCTCCGCGCAGCCGTTACACCTCGGCCGTCATCACCCGTCCCCGCTTTCGCGGGGATAAACACCAGCGGGTGATCCAGTAATCACGGCACCCTCCGTGTTTACTGGGTCCTCCGCCGGCGTTCATCATCGGGCCGCGCCGCGCGCGGACCCGTTGGCGGAGGACGACGGCGGAAGACACGCCGACGCGCGTTTGCCGCCGCTCCTCTTGGTGGTAGCTTTTCGACCAGAAACCGAGAAACCGCGAGCCGACGGCGCGACCCGAGGCTCAGCGTTTCAGGCAGCACCGATCCTAAACTTCGATCGTCTCGCGCTGACCATCAGGGAGGTTGCCATGTCGTACGATCATGCCGCTTCGGACCCCGCCATGTGGGATCCCGCATTGGATGCCGTGACGGCGGCGCCCGCCCACCACAAGGTCGTGTTCGAAAACGACCAGATGCGGGTGCTGGAAGTAACGCTGGAGCCCGGTGACGAAGAGCCTTTGCACCATCACCGCTGGCCATCCGTTTTCGTGTTCGATCAGGTGCAAGGCCCCGTCCACGATATCGCGCCCGACGGGTCTCAGCTGCCGCCGAACAGGGACGTGATGCGCGCGCTGGCAAAATGGGACGGCAAGGGCTGCCTGGTCGCGGAGATGGCGCCGCAGCCGCTTGGCCGCGTCTTGAACGCGTCGGGCAAGACGGTGCACGGCATCCGCGTCGAGATGAAGACGTCGAAATAGCGCCTCATCGAAAGGCATCGGTGGGTGGACATCGCGCAGGCGATGCCACCGCCGCGCCCGGATGTCGCTTCACGCTCCATTCGGGCTACAGCGACTATTCCGACTCGCCGCGCATCCCCGCCCAGGCCATGGCAATGGCGGCGACGACCAGCACACCGGCGGCGATGTAGGCGACATAAGCCGGCCAGCCGTCGCCCCGGTCGACGGCGAAGCTGAGCAGGAACGGCACCGGGAACAGAAAGAACACCACGGTGCGCAAGGCGAGGCCGAACTTGTCCATGCGGGGAATGTAGGCCGGCGCGGGCGCCAGTCGATAGTCGGCATCGCGAGCACGCGGCGCGGGGGTTGCCGGTGGCGCGCGTTTCCGTCTATGCCGGCCCGCGCGTCGACAAAGAGCCCGCGCGGCCAAACCCACACCAATACCGGAGCCCGTGTTCCGATCATGCGGCACAACCTGCGCCCGATCGCTTCGCTGCTGCTCGGCGTCGCCTTCCTGCTCGCGGGCAACGGCCTGCAGTTCACGCTGCTGCCGCTGCGCGGCCAGGCCGAGGGCTTCAGCGCGGTCGCGCTCGGCGGCATCGGCTCGGCCTATTACGCCGGCTTCGTCGGCGGCTGCCTGCTCGGCCCGTTTCTGATCCTGCGCGGCGGCCACATCCGCGCCTTCACCGCGCTGGTCGCGCTCGCCGTGGTGGTGGGGCTCGCCTATCCGCTGGCCAACAGCGTCTGGCCCTGGGTGTTGTTCCGGATGGTCAACGGCTTCTGCATCGCCGGCTTCTATCTCGTCATCGAGAGCTGGCTCAACGACCGCGCCAGCAACGACAACCGCGGGCTGGTGATGTCGTCCTACGTGATGGTGAACTTCTTCGCCTTCACGGTCGGGCAACTGATGGTGACGGTCTATCCGATCAAGGGGCCGGAGGATTTCATGCTGGCCGCGATGATGGCCTCGCTCGCCATCGTGCCGGTGGCGCTGACGCGCTCTGCGCAGCCGGCGGCGATCACCATGGTCAGCTTCCGGCCGCTGCAGCTCTACAAGGCGGCGCCGGTCGGCCTGGTGGCGAGCCTGATGGTCGGCGTCGCCAACGGCGCGTTCTGGGGCCTGGGTCCGATCTCGGCGGCGGGCAGCGGCATGGCCACCGGATCGGTGGCGCTGTTCATGAGCGCGGCCACGCTCGCCGGCGCGCTGGTGCAATGGCCGGTCGGCCGGCTGTCCGACCGCCTCGACCGCCGCCTCGTGCTCATGGTGCTGCTGATCGGCGCGGCGGCGACCGGCGTCGCCATCTGGCTGTTCGCCCGCAACGGCCTGCTGCTGCTGGCTCTCGGCCTGATGTTCGGCGGGCTGGCGCTGCCCGGCTATTCGCTCGCCGCCGCGCACGCCTATGACAAGACCTCGCTCGCCGACATGGTGCCGACCGCGGCCACCATCCTGCTCGCCAACGCGGTGGGCGCGGTGATCGGCCCCCTGCTCGCCGCGCTGGTGATGGATGCGCTCGGGCCGCGCGCGCTGTTCCTGTTCACCGCCGTGGTGGAGGCGGCGCTGGCGGCTTACGTGTTCTATCGCATCAGGGTGCAGTCGGCGCTGACCGCGCCGGAGAAGACGGAATTCGATCTCGCTTCCACCGCGCCGGTCGGCGCCGTGGTCACCAGCGAGACGCCCAATCCGATGGATCCATCGGTGGCGATGCCGGAGCCCTATCCGCCCGAAGCCGAGACGACCATGCCGGCCGCCGAGGCGCCGCCGGCGGAGACGACAACGGAAACCGACATGCCGGCGGACAACAAGCCGGCGTGAAACAAGGGAGGACGAAAAATGCCGAAGGCCTATTGGGTGGTGACCTATCGCAGCGTGAAGAACCCGGAGCAGTGGCAGGCCTATGCCAAGCTGGCGGGGCCGGCGATCAACGCGGCGGGCGGCCGCTTCCTGATGCGCGGCAAGCCGGCCAAGACCTACGAGGCCGGCATGGACGAGCGCGTGGTGATGATCGAGTTCGACGGCCTGGCGCAGGCGATCGCCGCCCACGAGTCGCCGGGCTACCAGGAGGCGCTGCGGGTGCTCGGCACCGGCAGTGTCGAGCGCGACATGCGGGTGGTGGAAGGGGTGGCGTGAAGTCTTCGCCAGCGGCCCGTTGAAAATGCAATGCCCGGGTCAAGCCCGGGCATGACATCGAACGGCCGGCGCGCGATGCGCTCGCCGGAGCTTAGGCGTAAGCCTTACCAGTCGCAGAACGGAAAGCGCCGACGCGCCTCGTGCGCCTGGTCGAGGGCTTCCGAGAAGGCCTCGAAGAAGGTCACGCCGAAGCGAACGACGGGCGACAACAGCGTGTGAGGCAGCGACCACAGCTTCGGCAAAACCGGGGCGCGGGTTTCCAAGATCGACATTCGGTTCTCCTTCAAATCGGTCAAAAACGGGTCGGGTCGGACAGGAAACGGCGCTCGATCTCGCGCTCGGTTTCGTCGGTGAACTTGCCGCCCGCGCTGCGCAGGAAGGCCGCGATCTCGCGCTCGGCCTGGCGCTGACGCGCGGCGATCATGGCGTCGAGGAGGCGGGCGAACAGGCCGCGACGACGCGTTGCGGGTTGCAAAATTGCGATATCGCGCGGGGCGGTCGCGGCGGGGATATAGGCCATGGTCAGCTCCTGAATTCGAGGCCGGCCCGGGACGTTTTCCCCTGTCGTTTCTTATTCTTGTTGCACTGCATATAACCGATTTTGCACTGCACAGAAGCCCGCTCGCTGCATGACCCACATGCGCGTGACTCATGCGTGATACGCAAAACAGTTGTAAAAGGTATGCAAAATTGTGCGGGGTCGGCGATTCGCCGGCCCGCCTCCGGCAACGGACCGACGGCTCGGGCGTTGGTCCACCGAGCAATCAACAAGACGGAGGACGACCATGACGATGACTGCGACCCGGAACGCCATGACGCCCAGCGACGAGGGCGATGCGCGCGGGCTCGAGCTCGGCCGCGCGGAAGGCGAAGCCTTCGGCCGCATCCTCAAGCACATGCTGCAAGACGTCGCCGAGGGCGGCGCCGAGATCGAAAGCGGCGACTATCTCATCGCCTATGCGGTGGAGAAGGCCGAGGGCATGTACGTGCCCAAGAACGGCGGCTTCGCGTGGCAGGAGCCGAAGGACGAGAACATCCACATCGAGGTCTCGGTGCGCGACCGCGCCGACGGGCGAATGATCCCCGGGCTCGATATCGATGTCACCGTCATCGACAAGGACGGCAAGGAGATCGGCACCCACCGTCAGCCGCTGCTATGGCACCCTTATCTCTATCACTACGGCCGCAACTGGGTGGTGCCCGGCGACGGCAGCTATTCGCTGCGCGTGCGCTTTCCGGCGCCGCAATTCCACCGCCACGACAAGAAGAACGGCAAGCGCTTCAGCAAGGGCGCGGATGTGACGTTCGAGGACGTCGAACTGAAGACCGGGCAGGACTAGCCCGCTCACTTCGCCGGCGCGTTGGCGCCGGAAGCCGGTGGGGCACTTTCGTGCTCGCCGGCTTCGCCGTGCGCGGCCGACCAAGTCTTGTACTGCTCCGGCGTGACGCTCTCTTCATGCTGAGCGAACGCAACCGCGCGCCAGATTTCGTCGTCCTTCATATGCCCGCCGAAGGCCGGCATGCCGGTCATGCGGATGCCGTTCTTCACGGTCCAGAACACCTTGGCCGGCGGGTCGTCCTTGGTGGCCTTGCCGAGATCGGGCGGATTGGGCTCCATCCCCTGGGCAAACTTTTCAGGCTTGACGCCCGGCGCGCCATGGCAGCGCACGCAGCCTTCCTCGGAGAATTCGTGCGCCCCCTCCTGCACCGCCTTCGGCGTGCTGAACCAGGCCGGCGACGGCGGCGCCTGATAATGCTTGGCGACCGAGGCCTCGCGCACATTTTCCAACGACCATTCCACCGCAGGATTTCCTCCGGCGGCGGCGGAGACGTCATAGAAGCCGCCGTAGAAATAGGCACCGCCGGCAATTGCCACCGCAATCGCCAGCACGCCGATGAATGCCAAGAATCGCATGAAACCCCGTCGGTCCGATAATTCTACAATCGGCAACGCGGGATAGTTGGCAATGTTCCCTCGGCGCGCGGATGCCGAGCGCCGATGCTCAGTCGAACAGCGCGACCGCGCGCGTCCAGCCGCCGGACGCGCCTTTGATCTTGGCCGGGAAGCAGGCGACGGTGAAGCCGTCGGTCGGAAGCTGCTCGAGATTGCAGAGCTTCTCCATGTGGCAATAGGGAATCTCGCGCCCGGCCTTGTGGCCTTCCCAGATGATCGCCGGGTCGTGCGTCTCTTCCCATCGCTTGCCGATGTGCACGAAGGGCGCGTCCCAGCCCCAGGCGTCGATGCCGCAGACGCGCACGCCGCGCGAGGTGAGATAAAGCGTCGCCTCGCGGCCCATGCCGATGCCGGCGCTCATATAGTCGTCGTGGCCGATGCGCGAGCCCGCGCGCGTGTTGACCAGCACGATGTCGAACGGCTTGAGCTCGTGGCCGATGCGCTTGAGCTCCGCTTCCACTTCCGCCGCGCTCACCACATGGCCATCGGGCAGATGGCGGAAGTCGAGCTTCACGCCCGGACGGAAGAACCAGTCGATCGGCACCTCGTCGATGGTGATCATGCGGTTGCCGTGGATGTCCTTGGACTGGAAGTGATAGGGCGCATCCATGTGGGTGCCGTTGTGGGTGGCGAGCTCGACCTGTTCGAAGGCCCAGCCTTCGCCGTCCGGCAGGTCCTCGGCCTTGAGGCCCGGGAAGCCCTCCAGCAGCATCCAGGCGTTTTCCTTGCCGGTGAGGTACTTGATCTTCGAGCGCATGAAGTGCGGATCGAGCACCGTCTCGTTGTCGAGCGCGACCGAAATATCGACCATTCGGCTAGGCAGTTTCATGGCGTCTTCCTTCTTCTGATCTTTGTTCTGATCGTTATGGGCGCGGATGTTAGTGGAGCCATGCGAAAGCCGAAAGCAACCCTCGGTCTCATGCCGGGGCGCGTCGGCGCGGCAACGGACCGGGCCGTTTGTGCAGTGCACGCTAACCGGATTGCGCCGGCGCGCGCCGTTGCGATAGATTCGCAAACAAAGGCGCCGGCAAGAACGCGCCGCATCAGGGACCTTCGCTCATGCATCTCTTGCAAGTGCCGCTCTTCCGGCTGCTCGCCATCAACCTCATCATCGGCGCGGTGATTTCCGTGTTGATGATCGGCGGTCTGCTCGTGCTCAATCCGATGAACATCCGCCACATGATCCTTTCCGACCGCGAGCCGGCCGCGGTGCTGGGCGTCCTGGTGTTCGACTTCTTCATCACCTTCGGCAGCGCCGCCATGGGCACCGCCATCATGGCGCTCGGGCGCGGACCGGACGGCGACGCCTCGGTCGAGCGGGCGCGCGCGACCGTGCGGGTAGACGCCCGGTAACCACGGCCGTGGAATTTCACCGCCAGATTGGCGCCCAGGCCGTGGCGTCATCGGGCTTTCATCCGTAAGCTTTTTGATGGTCCGTTTCGGATCGTCGGCCCGCGCGCGGGGCGAGCCTAGCGCGGTGTGCAGCCATCATTCTCGCCAGCGACGGAGCGACATCATGCGGCCTGCCCTTCCCGCCTTGCGGAGCCTTTTGCTTGCGATCGCCTTCACGCTCACCGGCATCGCCGCCGCCGCGGCGCAGCCGGGCGACGCCAGGGGCGGCAAGGACTATCCCGGCATCGGCCGTTTCAAGGGCAGCGTCATCACCGGCTACCAAGCCAAGGACTTCGATGCCGCGCGCATGCAAGGAGCGCCTTTCAAGGACGGCAAGCCGACCAAGGCGCTGCGGCTGGAAGGCCGCGTCACCCGCGTCGCCTATCGCACCGGGCCCGGCCCCTCGATCCTGGAAGTGTCGCGCAATTTCGAGAACCAGCTCAAAGGCGCCGGCTTCGAGACGCTGCTCGCTTGCGACACCGACCAGTGCGGCGGCATCCCCTTCAGCGAGCAGATCGACGTGCTGCCGGTCCCGGAGATGTGGGTGGACGGCTTCAATTTCCGCTATTTCGCCGCACACAAGAAGGATGGCAGCGCCGACATCTATGCGTCCGTGGTGACCAGCAAGAACAACGACAACATCACCACTGAATTGGTGGTGGCGGTAGTCGGCGCCATGAAGAACAAGATGGTCGACGCCGCCGCCATGGCCAAGGGGCTGGGCGAGAAGGGCCACATCGCGCTTTACGGCATCTACTTCGACACCGACAAGGCGACGATCAAGCCGAACAGCAAGCCGACGCTGGACGAAATGGCCAAGCTCCTGCAGGGCCAGCCGACGCTGAAAGTCTTCATCGTCGGCCATACCGACAGCCAGGGTAGCTATGAGCACAACATGACGCTGTCGCGGCGACGCGCCGAGGCGGTCGCCGCCGCGCTGGTGAGGTCCTATCGTATCGCGCGCGGACGGCTTTACACCGCCGGCGTCGGCTATTTGGCGCCGCTCGGCTCCAACGCCACCGACGAAGGCCGCGCGCTCAACCGCCGCGTGGAACTGGTGGAGCCTTAAGGGCTTGTGCAAAGATAATCGGCAACAAAAAAGGGAGGAACGACATGCCCAAGGCGCTGTGGATCACCTGCTATCGCGAGATCAAGGACCCCGACAAGCTCGCGGCTTACGCCAAGCTCGCGGGGCCGGCGACGGCGCCGTTCGGCGCCCGCTATCTCTGCCGCGGGGTCGCGCAGGTGGTCCATGAAGCGGGACTGAAAGAGCGCGTGGTGGTGGCCGAATTCCCCAGCCTGGAAAAGGCCATCGCCGCCCATGACAGCCCGGCCTATCAGGAAGCCGTGCGCGTGCTGGGCGACGGCGCGGTGCGCGACGTGCGCATGATCGAAGAGCTGGAGTAACGCGTCCGCGCTTCGTCTTCAGCGCGCGGCACGCGCGGCCACCGGCGACGCGGCTTGAGCCACGCAACTTGAGCCACGCGAGTTGGCGCCGTGAGGCGTGGACAGGCGGCCTAAAACCGTCACATTGGAGCGTGATAATCGTCGCGTCAGACGGCTTCCCGTTTACTTGCCGCGAAACGAAGACACCCACAATCATGCGGCCCTTTGGATGGAGTTGATGGCACCGTGAGCACGCGCGCGCTGTTGCGTCAGCCGCTGCTTCGCCTGCTGGCGGTCAATCTGGCCGCCGGCATCGGGGTGGCGTTGCTGATGTTCGGTGGGCTGATGGCGCTCAACCCCGGCAACCTGCGCGGCCTGCTCTTGGCCGACCGCTTCGGCTATGCCGCGCTCGGGCTGTTGCTGTTCGGCCTGATCGTGACCTTCGGCAGCGTCGCCATGGGCTCGGCGGTGATGGCGCTGGGCAAGGAGCACAAGCGCGACGGCGGCGGGGGCAGGCGCGAAGCCGTGCCGGTGAAAGCCACGGCGCCGGGACGCGCGCGCTAGGGCGCGGACTCATTAACGGGCAGCCAAAAGCTGCGGGGGCGGTCCGCCCAATGTCTGCTCTCGAGGGGAAAGCAGACATGGCTCTCTGCGCCGCCAATGTCGGATGATGACCCGAAGCTGACGTTCGGCCGATTTCCCACTTCGAAAATTCGACGCCAGCCTCATTCTCGAAACGCCGCAATTGGTGTTTCGCAGGAAATGGTGGCGACTACTCGCCGACTCCCCCTTCCCGCACATTGAAGGATTTAATAAAGTCGGCGTCTGGGAAGTGTGGCAGCTTATGAAGCTCTTTACGCTCCCGCTGCAGTTTCATGAGCCGCTCGAAATGGTGGGGAATGATATTCGCCTTCAAATAATTGTCGTCGAACGGATTAAAAACGTGCGTTTTCTGATCCATCTGCCCAGGCCGCTGCGCATCGGTTACCATGCGGAACAACAAATCGACTTCCCGCAGCTCATCCAATAACGAACACATGATCTCGTAGAGCGTGGTCAGCGCGTCGAGCGACACCAGAATCTGATAGCTCTTTTTCGCGTCATCGACGAACGTGCCTATGCCCTGTGCATGATCGTAAATGTGGTGATGGATGATGGCATTTCGGTAAGCGCGGCATTGCAGCACTTCCGCGAAAGAATCGTTGATGCAGTTTTTGATTTTGTCATCCAGCAAGGTCGAGCGTTCCATACACTCGCGCAGCAAAGCAAGTTTTGCCTTCAGGCCCAGAGCGTTGTTGGTTGCGATTTGCAGCCAGAACGGTGTTTTAAAAAACAGGATGTGGGAGCCGATAAAATCAATCTGCGCCTCAATTTGATTCGACCTCAAAGCGATTGCGCCGATTTCGGCTAATTGCTCGGTCGGATACGCCTTCTTCGGGTCGAACTCGAATTTTTGCGGCCGCAAACTGAAGTCGGTTGGCGGTATACGTTTCATGCGTTCCTGGCCGGTTGGAAGTGCCTTTTTCTTCGATTTCTTCGCCATGTCAAGCACCCTAGCGCGGGTTGGATCCCGGATTCCCGATCGGCAGCAATGGTGTTGAGACGATGATAAGGAATGCGACGCCATTGATCTTCAATGATCCTAGCGGAAGCCGGATCGCGTGCAAGGAGCGCTTGCTTGCCTAGGTGGAGTAATATTGACAGCGAAGATCACCTGCTTGGCATGCCGGCTTATGGCCCATGGCCCTCGTCGTTCAACAGGGTACAAAGCTTTATCCTATCGATTCATTATTGCGCCTAATTGGAAGTACGAGCGCATCAAATGTTTCGCTGTGTCTGCGGCTGACAAAAGCTTTTCTGGCTTCTCGAAGTGCATTTTTGCTTCCAGCGTCTGTCTGCTCACATGGCGCGCGCCACCGCTAGTCCAACTGCCATGCGCAACAACTAACCGGACTTCCTGGTTCAATTTCCTGCACTTGTTGAAGAATCCTTCGACGTGGTAGTGGAGTTCCTTGTCCACATCGAGCTTCAATGTTTTTTCTGCCACAGTACACAATACAGCAAAGTCATAAGGCGCAACGACGGTGTCAAACTGTTCTTCCTTCAGTCCGAGAACACTCGCCAGCGACGCCTTTATCGTAAATTCAAGCTGAGAAAACCAGAACATGAATTTTCCGATTGCAAGGTACAGAGGTTCATTTTCGTCGGGTCGCTCTGCCATGCTTCACTCCCAAAGCTTGAGTTGCTTTCGCGTAATCCAATCATAGACATACGGAAAGACCAACGTAGCCCCACAGAGAGCCCAGAATGCTGGCGTGCCCCGAGGCCCAATTGCTCAAATCACCATCGGCCCGACAAGATACGCCGGCGTGAAGGGCTCCCGATGTAGCAGCGACGCTAAGAACGTCGCATGTCATCTTTTGGCCCATAACCGACATGAGTAAGTGCACTGCAGACGTCGGCTTTCAAAGGGTAAAGCGGACATTCCGCTCAGCGAATCTTATGAGTACATGCCCTGCCCCCCGGGGCCGCGGGCATGGCTGGAATACCGGTCAAGCCGCTTGCCCGGCGGCAAAACCCTGGCAAGCTGTGCGGCCTGAATCCGCTGGGGGAATGCTTCATGCAACGACAAGCGATTGCGATCGCGGCCCTGTGCCTGACGGCCTGGGCCGCGCCGGCTTCGAGCGCGCGGGCGGCAAGCTTCGACGGCACTTGGGCGGTGACGGTCAACTGCCCGCGCGAAGCCGGCGGCGCGCGCGGCTACACCTATCACTTCGCCGCGCAGGTGACGCGCGGCGCGCTACATGGCCAGAAGGGCCGCGCCAACGCGCCCGGCTCGCTCACCATCGACGGCCACATCGGCCCCGACGGCGCGGCGAGTTTCAATGCGCACGGCGTCGTCAACGACTCCGCCTATGCGCGCAAGCACCGGGCAATGGGCGCCAAATACGCCTACACCGCTACCGGCCATTTCAGCGCCCAGCACGGCAGCGCCCACCGCACCAGCGGACGCACGTGCAACTACAGCTTTACCAAGCGCTAGGGTCCGATCCACCGAGGCTGAAACGCTCATGACCGCTCGTCCCCGCGAAACCTGTCCCCACGCAGGCGGGGAGCGGGAACCCAGCTGCTGCAAATTGAGGCTTATGATTTGGCGCCTGGATTCCCGCTTGCGCGGGAATGAGCGGAGAATGCTTCAATCTCAGCGGATCAGGCTCCAGAGAGCGCGCTTGCGCGCGGAACCCGGCCCTCGAGCTCACATCGACCCGCGCGCGACGCAGATTTGCAAACGGCGCCGCGCTCGCCTATATCGCGCGCAAAGACACATAAGACCCCGCCCCGGCGCGGGGTCTTGCGTTTTGCGAAAGGATCGAACGATGGCGAAAAAGCCGGGCAGCAACCCTAAAGGCGAATTCGTATTCTTCGACGTGATCTACGAGGACGGCTCGCAGCGCTCCAACCGGCGCGTGCCGGCGGCCTTGCTGGACGGACTGGAGAAAGACGAGCCCGCGCGCGGCTTCATCATCGAGCAGGACCGCGAGATCGCCGAGAAATCCGGCCAGGCACCGCTTGCGATCAAGAGCATCGCGCGCGTCGGCGCCAAGCCGAAGAAGATGATGAAGGTCGGCTAACCGCCCCCTCACCGCCCCTGCAGCCGGTGCGCGAACAACACCAGCGCACGGCGATAGATCTCCGAGCGGTTCCAGTCGCGCATTACATCGAAATTCGCCGTGCCTTCGCCATAGGGCTGGCCGGCATGCCAGCCGTGCACCTTCAACAGATTGGCGGTGGAGGCGAGCACGTCCGCCACGCTGTGGCGCAGATCGACGCGGCCGTCGCCGTCGAAGTCGACGCCGTATTTGATGTAGGACGACGGCAGGAACTGGGTCTGCCCGATCTCGCCGGCAAAGGCGCCGACCATCTGGCTCGGTGACAGATCGCCACGCTGACGGATGCGCAGCGCCGCGATCAACTCGCGCTGGAACAGGGCCGAGCGCCGGCAATCATGCGCCAGCGTCGCCAGCGTGCGGATGACCGGCAGGCGGCCCATGTCGCCGACGCCGTTGTCGCTTTCCATGGTCCAGATCGCCATCAGGATTTCCTTCGGCACGCCGAAGCGGCGCTCGATGCGGGCGAGCAGCGCGGCGTGGCGGTGCATCAGGCGGGCGGCACGGTTGAGCCGCGCGGTAGTGACGCGCGTCGCGGCGAATTTCTCGAAGCTGCCCTCGCGGCGGAAGGCATGGGCCTGGCGGCGGTCGAAGGCCATGACCCTGGGGTTGGGCGTGAGGCCGGCAAAGGCGGTGTTGACCGTGCGCGCCGAAATGCCGGCGGCCTCGGCGTCGCGCGCCATGCCGGCGAGGAAGCCATTGAAGCTGCCGCCGCATTTGGCGGCCTGCGCGGGTTGCGCGATGGGCAGCGCCATCAGCGTGAGAAAAAGCGCCAGAGGGAGCGCCGAGCGCACGGGCGCGATCATGCCGGACCTCGTTGTTGATTCCTTGGGCCACGCAGGATGGCACGGAGAAGGGGCCGACGGAAGGCGATGATGGGTCGCATGGGGGGCGAATCCGCGGCCACAATGTCTGCCCGTCATTGCCCGCATCCCGCCCGCTTGCCATAAAGTCGGCATGATCACCAACGCCGCCGTGTTCCGCGAGATCGGCGCGCCGCTGTCGATCGAGCCCATCACGCTCGATCCGCCGCGCGCCTCGGAAGTGCAGGTCAAGGTCAAGGCGGTCGGGCTCTGCCGCACCGACCTGCACGTCATGCGCGGCGAGCGGCGCGTCGCCATGGCGCCGATGGTGCTCGGCCACGAAGCGGCCGGCCTGGTCGAGGCGGTGGGCGAAGCCGTGACGGGGATCGCTGCCGGCGATCATGTCGTGCTCACCTTCATCCCCGGCTGCGGGCGCTGCCGCTGGTGCGCGAAAGGACTGCATCATCTGTGCGCCGAAGGGCCACGCATCACGCAGGGGCCGCAGCTTGACGGCAGCTATCGCCGGCGCGATGCGGCGGGCGCGCAAGTCGGCGCCTTCTGCATGGTCGGCGGCTTCGCCGAGCGAACGGTGGTGGACCAGGCCTCCGTCGTCGTCATCGACAAGGACGTGCCGCTCGATCTCGCCGCGCTCGTTGCCTGCGGCGTGCCGGCCGGCGTCGGCGCCGCGCGCAACCGCGCGAAAGTAAAGGCGGGCGACAGCGTGCTGGTGGTCGGCTGCGGCGGCGACGGCATGAACGTGGTGCAGGGCGCGCGGCTGTGCGGCGCTGGCGTCATCATCGCCGCCGATATCGTGCCGGCGAAACTCGACTGGGCGCGCGATTTCGGCGCGACGCATACGGTGAACGCGCAAGGCGAAGCGCTGACGCGCGCGGTATTGGAATTGACCGACGGCATCGGCGTCGATCACGCCTTCGTCTGCATCGATCCGCCGGCGACATTGCTGCCGGCGTTCCGCGCCACGCAGAAAGCCGGCAATGTGGTGGTGACCGCGATCACGCCCGACACGGTGAAGCAGATCGACATTCCGCCGCTTGAACTGTTCGCGACACAGAAGGCGGTGATGGGCGCGGTCTACGGTTTTGCGAGCCCGCGACTGCAGATCCCCGAGCTGTTGCGGCTGCACCGCACCGGCGACCTGAAGCTACGCGAACTCATCACCCGCAGCTATGCGCTCAAAGACATCAACCAGGGCTATGCCGATCTCGACGCCGGCAAGAACCTGCGCGGGATGGTGATGTTCGATTGAGGCCAGCCCGCCTCCAACCGACGCTTCCAAAAAAGTCATAAGACGCGCGGCGGTCTCTCTTCCCTCTCCCCTTGTGGGAGAGGGTGGCGAGCCGGAGCGATAGCGAAGGCGAGCCGGGTGAGGGGGTGACCTTGTCGTGCGCGGCCCCCTCACCCGCCCTCGCTCGGCTTCGCCTCAGCGAGGGCACCCTCTCCCACAAGGGGAGAGGGAAAGCGCGCATGCGGCACGGCTCTGCAACAATCCATCACGGCCGCGCCGCGGCTCATCGCTGAGCGCGGCGTTTACTGGATCCCCGCTTTCGCGGGGATGACCCCTTGAGTTGGTCGTCAAGAAAACTCCGCAGCATCCACGACCAACGCTGCGTCACCCCGGCACGGCCTTGGCCAGATACTCGATCGCCGCCGCGCTGCCGCCTTTGCCGTGCGGGATGCCGAGCGCTGCAAGCCCCATCTCGACGACGCCGAGGGTGCCGAGCACCATCGGCGCGTTGACGTGGCCCATATGCGCGATGCGAAAGCCCCTGCCCTCGGCTTCGCCGAGCGCGCGGCCGAGCACCACGCCGCATTGCTGCGGCGCAATAATCGACCAGCGGCTGCGCGCTTTCGCCCGCGCGCGTCACCACCGCCGTCACCGTGTCGCAACGCTCGGCCGGCTCGGCGATGTTGAAGCCGATCGCCTGCCCCTCCGCCCAGACGGCGACCGCGCGGCGCGTCGCCTCGGCGAGCAGACGGTGTCGTTCGAACACGTTGTCGAGGCCCTCGGCGAACAGCATGTCGAAGGCCGCGCGCAGCGCGAACAGCAACTGCTCCGGCGGGGTGCCGCAATATTTGTGGTAGTGCACGTCGCCCTCGCGGAAGGTCCAGTCCCAATAGGGCGTGCGCATGTCGGCCTTGTTGTGCGCCGCGCGCGCGCGCGGCGAGGCCGCCGTGAAGCCTAAGCCCGGCGGCGTCATCAGCCCCTTCTGCGAGCCGGCCATGGCGACGTCGACGCCCCAGGCGTCCATCTCGAACGGCACGCAGCCGAGCGAGGCGACGGTGTCGACCATCAGCAGCGCATCGTGGCCGGCGGCGCGGATCGCCTCGCCGATCGCCTTGATGTCGTTGACGACGCCGGAGGCGGTGTCGATGTGCGCGACGAGCACCGCCTTGATCTCGGCCCTGGCGTCCGCCTTCAGCCGCGCCGCGACCGCCTCCGGCCTGACCGCGCGGCGGAAATCGCCGGGCAGCACCTCGACCTCGGCGCCCAGCATCCTGGCCGCGTCGCCCCAGGCGATGGCGAAGCGCCCGCTTTCGAGCACCAGCACCTTGTCGCCGCGCGAGAGCACGTTGGTGAGCGCGGCCTCCCACACGCCGTGGCCGTTCGACGCGTAGATGGTGGTGCGGCCGGCGGTGCGGAATATCTTCTGCAGGTCGGCGAGCAGGCTGTCGGTGAGCGCGACCAGCGGGCCGGCATAGATGTCGACCGCCGGCCGGTGCATGGCGGCAAGCACGGCATCGGGGATGACGGTCGGGCCCGGGATGGCGAGGAATTCACGGCCAGAAGCAAGCGAAGTCATGAAGCACTCTGTGGGGAGATCGAGGGGGGATCGGCTTGCGTGCATGCCTAGCACGTCCGGCCGGCGCGTCCGACCATGATTATTCATGGCTGGTATCGAGGGGGCACGTCATGTCAGGGCGCGGCACCGCGGCGCGTCAGACGACGCCCCTTTTCGGCCTCATGCTGAGGAGCGCGCGCAGCGCACGTCTCGAAGCATGAGGCGGGGCGAGGCGCCGGCCCCGTCACGCAGACGTGTAACCTTGTGATAAGCGGCCAGGCGCGCGATGGGCTATCGAGGCGCTACCCTTTCCGGAGAAACACCCATGCGCCGACCCGCCGCCTTCGTCCTCGCCGCCGCCTGCGCCTTCGTGCCGCTCGCGCTGCACGCGGAGCCCGCCGTCGTCATCCCGCCGCCCGCGCACGAGACGCCGGACAAGACCGCCGGCCTCGAGACCGCCGTGATCGCCGGCGGCTGCTTCTGGGGCATCCAGGCCGTCTATCAGCACGTGAAGGGCGTCAGCAACGCCGTCTCCGGTTATGCCGGCGGCGCCAAGAAGGACGCCGACTACCGAAGCGTCAGCGCGCACATGACCAAGCACGCCGAAAGCGTGCAGGTGACGTTCGACCCGCGCCAGGTTTCCTACGGCAAGATCCTGCAAATCTATTTCTCGGTCGCGCATAACCCGACCGAACTCAACTACCAGGGGCCCGATCACGGCCCGCAATACCGCTCGGAGATTTTCCCGCAGAGCGCCGCGCAGGCCAAGACCGCGCGCGACTACATCGCGCAACTCGACGCCGCCCATGTGTTCAAGCGCGCCATCGTCACCAAGACCGGCACCATGAAGGCGGCGTTCTATCCGGCCGAAGCCTATCACCAGGATTACGCGGTGCTGCACCCCTATCAGCCCTACATCGCCTACAACGACGCGCCGAAGGTGGTGAATTTGAAGAAGCTGTTTCCGGATGTGTGGCGGGAGAAGCCGGTGCTGGTGAGGGAAGCCAGCAAGACGAATTGAGGGCGGCGGCGCCAAGCCGAAAAAGTGATGAAGGGGAAGTAAGGCGGATCAGCGCAGCGTCATCCGCCGCCGCGATGACAATGGCGGGTCACGTCTTCCGCCTTCGCCCTTGCGGGCTATGGTGGACAGGTCGGCTAACCCGCCCGACGATTGAATAATGAAGCCTGGATAAAAAAAACGGACCTCGCCCGGCCTCATGGTGAGGAGCGTTGCGACGCAACGCGTCTCGAACCATGTGGCCGCCCTCGCCCTTCGAGACGCCGCGCATTCGCGCGGCGCCTCAGGATGAGGGCGGGGAAAAACCTCGCCCCTCCCGCACCGGCCTTGGCCGGCCGTTGTCGTCGATCGCGACGAAGGTGAAATTGGCGTCCGTCACCTTCTCGTGGATCGAGGTCTGAAACCGCCGCGACCAGGCTTCGACATGAATCTTCATCGAGGTGCGGCCGATGTGCTCGATCTCGGTGTAGACCTCCAGCACGTCGCCGACCCGCACCGGCCGGATGAACTTCATCGCGTCGACCGCGATGGTGGCGACACGGCCGCGCGCGCGCTCGACCCCTGCGATGCCGCCAGCCTGATCCATGCACGACATCACCCAGCCGCCAAAAATATCCCCGTTCGCATTGGTGTCGGCCGGCATGGCGCTGATGCGCACGGTGAGCGTGCCGCGCGGGGCTTCTGGATCGGTCATTGCGTATCTCTCTTGTCGCGGCCGGCGCCGCTTGCGCCGAGATGAGCGCAGCATAATCGGCAGCGGCGCTCAAGGCAGGCCGAACGCAAAACGGCGGGCTTCACGGCCCACCGTTTTGTTTTCAGAAACCGGGGTCCCGGGCGCGCAGCAACGCTTTCGCGTAAAGACGCGCGTGAACGCGCTTTCGGCGTTGCTGCGCGCCCGGGACAAGAGAAGCCGGTTATCGAGGAAGCTCCGCAGCTTCCTTGGACGGCTCGGGGGCCGGCTTAAAGCAACGCGTCGAAATCTTCACGAGACAGATCGCAGTCTCGCAGAATTTTCGCCAGCAGCCCGGGGCCTATAATCTCGGCCCGTGCACCGGCACGGTTGTGACCCGGCCGTCGGCGTGGCGCAGCCGATGAATGGCTGCCTTTAACGCGGGAAACGGTGAAGCCCGACCTCGCAAGCGCCGCGATGACCGCGGCACCGGTCAGCCGCGGCAGCCGGCTCATGCCGGCACGGTCACCCGCTGAACACCGATGAATTCAAGGGCCGGACGTGCCGCCGCATCGTCATCCTCGAGGCACACGGCAATCGCCTCCTGAACGCGCTCCATGAGCTCATCCAAGGAACGCGCTTGCGTATGGCAGCCAGCCAGTGCGGGCACCGAGGCAACGTAATTCCCGTCTTCGTCGCGTTCAACAACGACGGTGAAATCGCGCTGCATATCAATCTCTTTGTGTCGCGCTACCGAGAGCCAAGTCTACTTCTCAAGGAAGAGCTGGATCCCCGCTTTCGCGGGGATGACCGGCTGAGCTAGTTGTCGAGGAACGAGCGGAGCTTGCGGCTGCGCTGACGGATGCTTCAACTTCCTCAGCGCCTTGGCCTCGATCTGGCGGATGCGCTCGCGCGTGACCGAGAACTGCTGGCCGACTTCTTCCAGCGTGTGGTCGGTGTTCATGCCGATGCCGAAGCGCATGCGCAGCACGCGCTCCTCGCGCGGCGTGAGCGAGGCGAGCACGCGCGTCGTGGTCTCGCGCAGGTTCGACTGGATCGCCGCGTCGATCGGCAGGATGGCGTTCTTGTCCTCGATGAAATCGCCGAGATGCGAATCCTCCTCGTCACCGATCGGCGTCTCCAGAGACAGCGGCTCCTTGGCGATCTTGAGAACTTTCCGCACCTTCTCCAGCGGCATGCCGAGCTTCTCGGCGAGTTCTTCCGGCGTCGGCTCGCGGCCGATCTCGTTGAGCATCTGGCGCGACGTGCGCACGATCTTGTTGATGGTCTCGATCATGTGCACGGGGATGCGGATGGTGCGCGCTTGGTCGGCGATCGAGCGGGTGATCGCCTGCCGGATCCACCAGGTGGCATAGGTCGAGAACTTGTAGCCGCGGCGGTACTCGAACTTGTCGACCGCCTTCATCAGGCCGATGTTGCCTTCCTGGATCAGGTCGAGGAACTGCAGGCCGCGGTTGGTGTATTTCTTGGCGATGGAGATGACGAGGCGCAGGTTCGCCTCCACCATCTCCTTCTTGGCCTGGCGCGCCTCGCGCTCGCCCTTCTGCACCATCTGCACGATCTTGCGGAACTCGGCGATCTCGACGCCGGTCTGCGCCGCGAGGTCGTGCACCATGCCGCGGATGTCCTTGATCCGCTCCTTCTCGTTGGCGACGAAGTTCTTCCAGCCTCTTGCGGAAAGCTTGGAGACGCGGTTGAGCCAGCGCGGGTCGAGCTCGTTGCCCATGTAGTTGCGCAGGAAGTCCTCGCGCGTGACGCCGTAGGACTTTCACCAAGCCGCATCAGCCGGCCTTCGTTGGACACGAGGCGCTTGTTGATGTCGTAGAGCTGCTCGACCAGCGAATCGATGCGCGCCTGATTGAGCCGCAGCGACTTCACCTCGGTGATGATCTCTTCCTTCAGCTTCTTGTATTTGCGCTCCTGCGCCGGCGACAGCGAGGAATTGCGCAGGCGGTTCTCGATGTCCTGCTCCTGCAGGCGGCGCAGCCGCTTGAAGGTGTCGGCGATGGTGTCGAAGGTCTCCACCACCTTGGGCTTGAGCTCGGCTTCGATCGCGGCAAGCGAGAGCGAGCTCTCCATGTCGTCGTCGTCGTCGTAATCGCCCTCGGCGGCGGTTTCGGCGGGATCCTTCGCCTCTTCGTTGTCGTTGCTCTCGGGCTTGGCCTTGAAGGGCGTGGCGGCGGGCGGTGCCGCCGGCGGGGCGGCGGTCTGCACCACCTGCAGATGCGGCGCGCCCGGATTGCCGGCACCGTTGGGCGCCGCGCTGCCGTCGCCGTTCATCGCCGGCCCCTGCTTGGCGTCGGGCCCGGCATAGGTCGCTTCCAGATCGATGATGTCGCGCAGGAAGACTTTTCCCTCGCTCAACTCGTCGCGCCAGATGATGACGGCCTGGAAGGTGAGCGGGCTTTCGCACAGGCCTGCGATCATCGCCTCGCGGCCGGCCTCGATGCGCTTGGCAATCGCGATCTCGCCCTCGCGCGAGAGCAGTTCGACAGAACCCATCTCGCGCAGATACATGCGCACGGGATCGTCGGTGCGCTCGGACGGCTCTTTCTTTTCGGTGGTGGCGAGCGACTTCGACTTGGCCTCGACCAGCTCGTTGCCGGTATCGTCATCGTCGTCGTCGGCGACTTCGTCGGTAGCCTTTTCCTCGCCCTCTTCGGTGTCGGCGTCCTCGTTCTCGATGACGTTGATGCCCATCTCGCTGAGCATCGCCAGCGTGTCCTCGATCTGCTCGGAGGTCACCTCCTCCGACGGCATCACGGCGTTGAGCTGCTCGTAGGTGACGTAGCCGCGCTTCTTGGCGGCCTTGATCATCTTCTTGACGCCGGCGTCAGACAGGTCGAGCAGCGGGAGCGGCGTATCGGGCGCGCCTTCGGTCTCTTTCTCCGGAGTTTCTTCCTTCGCCTGCGCCGCTACTTTCAGCTTGCTCGCCATCTATCTCTCCTGGACCTTCCTGGTCAGCGCGCCAATCCCCGCGTCGCCCTTTGCCGTCAACGACACGTGGCGCATGGCCAAAAAGGGCCGCGCCAAGGCGCCGCCCCCGAATCAGGCCGCTAGTCTCGTCGGAACCCGCTTAAGCTCCGATTAACCCCATTTTTGCGCGAAAATCGACCCGAATCTTTCCGCGCGGGGCCGGCCATGCCGTTCCGCCCCGAGGGCGGCATTCGTACCTTGCTCATAAGCTTCGGGCGCCGCGGCCTGAAGAGGCGCCAAAGCCCTCGATCAAGGCCTCGGTTCCGTCCATCTGGGCGAGCCGGGCCTTGACGTCGCAGAGGCGTAGATAGTTGCTCTCGCTATTGTCCCGCCCGAGGGCCAGTTCGGCGTCCTTGAGCTCCTTAGTTAGTGAATGCCATTGCCGATGCAAGGCGATGAGCTGGGCCCAGGTGACCAGCACGTCGTCGGGCGCCGCCTCCGGCCCGGTGCCCCAGACCGAGACCGTGGTGATGGCGGCCGCAATGCGCTCCACCAGCGGACCGAGGTCTCGTGCTCCGAGTTCCGCCCGCAGGGTTTCGGCGTCCTCGGCGGCGGCATGGGCGGCTATGTCGATCAACGCGCCTTTCAGCCGCTCGGCCTCGGGATGACGGAACTCGAGTTGGCTGAGTTCCTCCAGGTGGTCGTGCAGCAGCCAGGGGTGGTTGAGGGCTGCCTGCAGGATCAGCGCCTCGCGCCGCGGCACCATGCTGCGATGCCCACGGTGCACCGAGCTGCCGGCAAGCTGCTGGCTCATCACAACATAAGGACCGGGCCTGCCGTTCGCGCCCGGACGTTGACCCGGGCGGCCACGTCCGTCGCGCGGTGTGCGCCAGCCTTGGCCGCGTTCGTATTGCTGATTCCAGCTTTGCCGGCGGCCGGCGCCGCGCTGACCCTCCCCTTGCGCCGGCGCGAAAAACTGCGAAAGGCGACCGTTGAACTCCTGGCGATAATATTTGCGTACCGCCTCGTCGGCGATTCCGCCCGTCACCGCGTTGATGCGCGCTTCCAGCGCCGCGCGCCGCTCCGGCGTATCGAACGAGTGCCCTTCGGTCTCGCGCGCCCACAGCATGGCGGCGAGCGGGCGAGCGGCCTCGATCACCTCGGCGATGGCTTCGCGGCCGCCCGAGCGCACCAGGTCGTCTGGATCCTGCCCTTGCGGCAGCAGCGCGAACTTCAGGCTCTTGCCGGGCGCAAGCCGCGGCAGCGCCAGATCGACGGCGCGATAGGCGGCGCGCACGCCCGCGCCGTCGCCATCGAAGCAGAGCACCGGCTCATCGGCGAGCTTCCACAGCAGGCCGAGTTGGTCCTCGGTCAACGCGGTGCCGAGCGGGGCGACGGTCGCCTCGTAGCCCGCGCGCACCATGGCGATGACGTCGACATAGCCTTCGACCACGATGACGGGCGTGCCGGCATTTTGCTGCGCGGACTGCGTAGCCTTGCCTGCGTAAGCCACCTGCCGCGCCGCCGCGATGTTGTAGAGCGTGCCGCCCTTGTGGAAGAGCGGCGTCTCCGGCGAGTTCAGGTATTTGGCGGGAACGTCCTTTTCCAGCGCGCGCCCGCCGAAGGCGATCACCCGCCCGCGCACGTCCGCGATCGGGAACATGACGCGGTCGCGGAAGCGATCGTAAGGCACCGGGATGTCGTTGCCGGCAACCAACAGGCCGGCTTCGACCATGTCCTCGACCGGCACGCCCTGGCTGCCAAGATGCTCCTTCAGCGCGAAACGCTCGCCCGGCGCATAGCCGAGGCGGAACTTGTGCTGGACGGCGGGATCGAGCCCGCGGTCGGCGAGATAGCCGCGCGCCTTGGCGCCGGCCCTGGACGCAAGGGTCGCCTCGAAGAACTGGGCGGCAAGCTCCATGACCTCGTGCAGGCCCTTGCGCTTCTGCTCGCGCGCTTCGTCCTGCGCCGAGACCTTCGGCAGCGGCATGCCGGCGAGACTGGCGAGCCGCTCGACCGCTTCCGGGAAGCTGACGCCCTCGGTCTGCATCAGGAAATCGAAGATGGTGCCGTTCTTGCCGGAGGAGAAGTCGAACCACATCATCTTGGAATCGTTGACGAAAAACGACGGCGTCTTCTCCTTGTTGAACGGCGACAGCCCCTTCATCTCGCGGCCCGCACGCGTGAGCTTCACGCGCCGGCCCACCACCTCGGAGACCGGGATGCGGGCGCGCAGCTCATCGAGAAACTGGGGCGAGAAGCGCATGGGCGTTGGTTCGGCCTTGAAGGGCGCGGCGTCGTTCGTCGGTTAAGGGCGAATCGGTCCCCTATATTAGGCCGATGAATCGAGGTTTTCCGGGGTGAACGTGCGAGGCCACCGCAAGGCGCGGGAATCCTGGCCTTTTCCTAGTTTTCCACAGGACCCAAGTTAGTTATCAGCAATCTTGACTCCATCAGCATACATTTGTATATACAAATCAGTCTCGAATTCGCTTAGAAAATTCGGACCGAGGAAACCCCAGGGCGCTCGCAACGGTAGTCCGCATTTCGTGGGCACGCTGTCACGTTTTCTCGCGTTCGATCATACATCGGACGCCGATCTGGATGTCCGGTGATGATTGAATCATTTTCGGAATTCGAATGGGACGACAACAAACGCCGTTCGAATATTGAAAAGCACGGCATCGACTTTGCTGATGCGACAGAGGTGTTCAACGATCCGAACCAAGTCACGTATCGTTCAACACATCATTCGAGCGAAGAGAGGTATGTGTCGGTTGGAACCATACGCGGCAGATTGATTGCAGTTGTGTTCACGCAACGCAGCGACAACATTCGGATCATTTCCGCACGGGCGGCCCGACGCTACGAACGAGAACGATATGGCCGGCAAGAAGAAGCTAGAAAATGAGCATGTCGTTGCGCTGGTGGCCTCGCTGCCGGACGGCACTCATATTATCGAACATCCCGATGGCCGTCTCGAGCGGCGGAAAGGTCAAACCGACTGGAAGCGGCTCGACACGATCACCGACGAGGAAATCGAAGCCTCGATTGCGAACGATCCCGATTGGAGCGACGACTGGAACTGGGGCGATGCCGTCCTCGTCATCCCGCCGAAGAAAAAAGCGATCTCCATCCGCGTCGACGAGGACGTGCTCGATTACTTCAAGGCCGAAGGCGCCGGCTATCAGCGGCGCATGAACGCGGTGCTGCGCTCTTATATGGAGCAGAAGAAAAAGCGGGCCTGACTTGCGCCGTCATGGCTGGACGGCGCCAAGCGGCCGGACCCGGAATGACAGGAAGCGGAAAGGCCTGCTACCCTCCCGGCGGGGAGGAGCCAATCAATGCCAACAACCTTCGTTCTCGTCCACGGCGCCTGGCACGGCGGCTGGTGCTGGCAGCGCGTCGCCGACGCCTTGCGCGCACAAGGCCATACCGTGTTCGCGCCGACGCTGACCGGGCTCGGCGAGCGCGCGCATCTCATGAACGCGGACGTCAACCTCTCCACGCATGTCGCCGATATCGTCAATGTCTTCAAATACGAGCGGCTCGACGACGTCGTGCTGTGCGGCCATTCCTATGGCGGCTTCGTCATTTCCGGCGTGGCCGAGCAATGCGCGCCGGCGATCCGCTCGATCGTGTTCCTCGACGCCTTCGTGCCGAACCATGGCGACTCGGTGGAGGCGACCACCTCTCAGGCGGTGCGCCAAGCCATCGAGGCGGCAAAGGCGCAGGGCGGCCTCGGTCTGCCGCCGCGGCCGGCGGCGTTCTTCAAGGTCAACGAGAAGGATCAGCCCTGGGTCGATGCGCTGTGCGTTCCGCAGCCGGTTGCCTGTTTCACCGAAAAGGTCGCGCTCACCGGGGCGCTCGAAGGCATCGGCAAGAAGAGCTATATCCGCGCCCGCAGCTACGAAAATCCCGGCTTCGATCACGCCTTGACGCGCGTTAAGGCGGATTCGTCCTGGCGCACCTATGAAGTGCCTTGCGGGCACGATGTGATGGTCGATGCGCCGGAGCGGCTGACGGAGATATTGCTGGAAGTGGCGTAGACGCGTCTCCCATCCATGCATGGTGTCATGCCCGCGAAAGCAGGCATCCAGTAACCCTTATCCTCTCGGGATTACTGGATCGTCCGCCTTCGCGGACGATGACAGCCGGAGGAGGATGCTCGCCGCGCGTCCTATTGCAGCTTCGCCTTCACCATCCCGCTGGCCTTGCCCATGTCCATCTGGCCGGCGTGCTTGCCGCGCAGGATACCGATGACCTTGCCCATGTCCTTCATGCTCGATGCGCCGGTCTCGGCGATGGCCGAGTCGATGGCCGCGGTCATCTCGGCCTCCGACATCTGCTGCGGCAGGTAGCCGGAGATGATGGCGATCTCCTCTTCCTCCTGCTTCACCAGGTCGTCGCGGGCGCCCTTCTTGTAGAGCTCGACCAATTCCTGGCGCTGCTTGACCATCTTCTGCAGCGCCGCGATCACCTCGGCGTCGCCGAGCGCCGGCTTGCCGGTCCCCCGCGCCTCGATGTCGGCGTTCTTGAGCGTGGAATTGACCATGCGCAGGGTGGACACCGCGCGCTCGTTCCTGGCCTTCATCGCCTCTTTCAGGGCGGTGTTGATGTCGTCGCGCAGCACGGGTCCTATCCTTTCGAATTTGCCTATGACCCCCACCCCACCCCTCCCCCTTGCGGGGGGAGGGAGCGCGTTGCCGCCCGACCTTCCTCCCCCTGAAAGGGGGAGGAATGAGGTGGGGGTCGAACCGGAACGGCAGTTGCGTTCTCGAATATAATACGCAACTAAGAGCCCATGACCCAGACGCAAGCGATGCCCGCCGGCCCTTGGGACGAGCCCGCCCCCACGGCCCTCCTGGTGCTGGCCGATGGAACCGTTTTGGAGGGTTTCGGGCTCGGCGCCACCGGCCACGCGGTCGGTGAGGTCTGCTTCAACACAGCCATGACCGGCTACGAGGAGGTGCTGACCGACCCCTCCTATGCCGGGCAGATCATCACCTTCACCTTCCCCCATATCGGCAATGTCGGCACCAACGACGAGGACATCGAGACCGTCAACATGGCGGCGACGTCCGGGGCCCGCGGAATCATTCTGCACACCGCGATCACGGCGTCCTCGAACTACCGCGCCAAGCGCCATCTCAACGACTGGCTGCGCGCGCGCGGCATCGTGGGGCTGGCCGGCATCGACACCCGGGCCCTCACCGCGCTGATCCGCGAGAAGGGCATGCCCAACGCGGTGATCGCGCATGCGCCCGACGGCAGGTTCGACCTCGCCGCGCTGAAAAAGGAAGCGCGCGAATGGCCGGGCCTGGTCGGCATGGATTTGGTGCCGATGGTGACGAGCGCCCAGCGTTTCACCTGGGACGAGACGCCGTGGGTGTGGAACGAGGGCTTCGGCCGCCAGACCAATCCGGAATTCAGCGTGGTCGCCGTCGACTACGGCATCAAGCGCAACATCCTGCGGTTGCTCGCCGGCACCGGCTGCAAAGTGACGGTGGTACCGGCGCAGACCTCGGCCGAGGACATCATGGGCTTGAAGCCCGACGGCGTGTTCCTGTCGAACGGCCCGGGCGACCCGGCGGCAACCGGCGAATACGCCGTGCCGGTGATCAAGAAGTTGGTCGATTCCGGCACGCCGACTTTCGGGATTTGTCTTGGCCATCAGATGCTGGGCATCGCGGTCGGCGGCAAGACCGTGAAGATGCACCAGGGCCATCACGGCGCCAATCATCCGGTGAAGGACCTCACCACCGGCAAGGTCGAGATCACCTCGATGAATCACGGCTTCGCGCTCGACGGCAAGTCGCTGCCGGACACCGCCGTGGAGACGCACATCTCGCTGTTCGATGGTTCCAATTGCGGCATCGCACTGAAGAACAAACCGGTGTTCTCGGTGCAGTATCACCCGGAAGCGTCACCGGGCCCGCGCGACAGCCATTATTTGTTCCGGCGTTTCACCGACATGATGCGCGAGGCCAGGCGCAAGAGCGCGTGAGCGCCGGTGCGTGGCGACGCCTCGCGAAATTGTGCATGGCGGCGAGCGAAGAAATACGCAATTTTGAGCTAGCTCAACGCGGCGCGCGCGTCGTGGCCTAAACATTTTCATTGTGGGGTTTGTAGGGTTCATGATCCGCGCCGCGCGGCAATGCCTGCCAACGACGGCGCGTCGCCGAAAAATCCCTGTTTGAAACACGGGCGCCGTATCGCATGATGGGGCGCGGGGAACCGTTCGCCGACCGCGCTCGTTTCCGAGTCGAAGGGCCTTCCAATGGCAGTCGAACCGCTCACCCTCATGTTCCACGACGACGGCTCGGTGCCGAACAACCCGGCGCTGCCGCTCGTCGTCTATCGCGGCGCGGTCGACGTTGCGGCGGCACGCGATCCGGAGACCGCGATCGAGCAGATATTCATGGCGAACGGCTGGGGCCACCGCATGTGGCGCAACAGCATCTATCCGTTCCTGCACTACCACGGCCGTACCCACGAGGCGCTCGGCATCGCGCGCGGCAGCGCGCGGGTACGCTTCGGCGGCGAGCAAGGGCGGGAGATCGAGATCAAGGCCGGCGACGTCGCGGTGCTGCCGGCCGGCACCGGCCATCAGCGGCTTTCCGGCAGCGCCGATCTGCGCGTGATCGGCGGCTATCCCGCCGACGGCAGCTATAACCTCTGCCGCGGTGGCGAGAGCGAGCGCGCAGAGGCGCTGGAGAGCATTCCGCACGTGCCGCTGCCGAAGAGCGATCCGTTGCACGGCGAGCAAGGCCCGCTGCTCGCGCTGTGGCGGGCGAAGGCCTGAGACGGCCGCTGAATGCCGCGGCAACGCCAACTTACGCGATCCGATCCAAATGCGATCCTGAAAGCGGCCGCAAGATCGATTTCGTGGTTGGTCGCGGTGGCGCTATTGCTGCCGCTCATGTTCGCGGTACGCGCACGGCAAGCGAGGACATCGAGGGACGCTCCAGCCGGCGAACCGCGCAGCAACTCTTGACCTATCTCAATTCGGTCGCACGGATGCGCGCTAGATTTTTGGCGTGGACGATTGCAACGAGGGACGCACGACGATCGTGCACGACTGGCACTCCATATCGACCGCGCCGGACGATCGCGACCTGCAGCTCAGCGTCATCGAGGACGGTGAGGTGTACGCGCTGGTGTTCCCCTGCCGCCGCAAGGGCCGGCAATGGACGCACGCCGCGACCGGCAAATTGATTGCCGTCGATCCGACGCATTGGCGCGATTGGGCTGAGTAAGTCGGCCTGATAAAAAATGAGGCAGCGGGCTTAAGCCTTGCCTTCCTTGTCCATCGCGATCAGTTTTTGCTCTTCTTCCGCCAGCAGCTTGGCAATCGTTTCGCGTTTGGCCGCGTCCTTCTCGGTCTCCAGCAAGGCGCGGTAGTGCTTGATGTTGAGCTCGAAAATCATGCGCGCGGACGGGCTCATGGCACCAACATGCATTTCTCGACCGCCGGCCATGGGCCGCGGCCATCAATCGACGGCCGAACCGAGCAGCGCGTCTGCCGCCGTAATCTTCCGGAGCGCTGCCTGCTCGTCTGCCAGCTGCCGCTCGATGAATTGGCGCTCATTGTCGGTGAGGTCGGCTTTCAGAAGTTGACGATAGCGGTCGATGTTCGCCTGGTGCGCCGACCGCAACGCGTTCTCCAGATCCGACGCCATCGATCGAAACTCCAACAGCGCGCTTGTCCCCAGGCCCGTCTGGGTTCACGTGCCCCCCTCTCTTGTCCCCCTCTGTGTTTCCGAAAGTATCAATTCTCCGCCCCGGCCAGCCAAGCGCGCGTGGCGCGGCATATTTGATCGAGATCAAAAGTTCGACCGTTTTTGCCCCGAGGCAACCTCCAGGCGCCGCGACGCCGTCGATGCGATCCGATTCGTGGCCGGGTTTGATCGAGATCACAATTGCGCGCACACTACGCCGTTACTTTCCGCGCGGTCAGTCGTGACAAGCTGAAAGGGCGGACGATGACAGCGAGAGCGCGCTCAAACGGTCCCGGCGGTCCCGCCATTCGCGCGGCCGATCCTTGGCTGCCCCGCAAGCCGGAAGGCGGTCTGCTTCACCAGTTGCTCAGCGATGAAGAGCGCGCGCATCTCGCGACCATCGCGTCGATCGTCCGTTTCAAGAAGGGCGAACAAATCTACACCGACGGCAAACCGGCGGATGCGATCTTCAACATCATCAGCGGCGTCGTCAAAACGTACAAGACCGGACGGGACTGCGGCGAGCACATCGCGGCCTTCCTCTATCCCCAGGACTTGTTCGGACTCTCGGAGGAAGGGCGCTACATCAACGCCGCGAAGGCGGTGACCCCGGTAACCGCCTACGCACTGCCGACCCCTGCGTTACGGCGACGGCTATCGAAAGATGCCGAACTGGAATTCCACGTCATCGCCAAGCTTTGCCACGAGCTGCGGCAGGCGCAGCATCACGCGCTATTGCTGGCGCAGAAACATGCCTTGATCAAATTGGCGATTTTCCTGCAGCTGCAGGAACACCTGCAGGCAAGCCGCGGCGAATCGACGGCGGAAATCTATCTGCCGATGGACCGCTCGGAGATCGCCCAATACGTCGGCATGTCGCTGGCGGCGGTGAGCCGGGGCTTTCGCGCCCTGACGACACGCCGCATCATCTGCAATCGCGACCGCCGGCACATGAAAATCGTCGATCGCAAAGCGTTCGATAGCCTCGTCGGCGAGGCGGACGGTTCGATAACCGCCATAAGGACGAAATCGGCCGCGAGGTGACGGCCTTCGGCGTGCGTGCCGTTTCTCACCGGTCGGGACGGCGCCGGCTCGCCAGCGACGGCTTTGGCGTGCTAGCTGGAACTGCAAACAACACAACGGCAATCGGCATGGTTTCGGTGCGGCCCGTCGCGGGCAAGACGTTGATCGGCACGGCCGGCCCCCACAGCGTGGTGACCGACCGCAAGGCGCAGGACGGCGGCAGCGACAAGGGCTGCACATCGGCCGAATTGCTGCTGCTGGCGATGGGCTCCTGCGCCACCGGCTCGGTCCGCAAGGCGCTCACCGCCCGCGCGCTGTCGAACGACGATATCCGCGTCGACGTCGAGCTGGTGCCGCCGAAACAGCAAGCCGCGCGCGATAGCATCCTGATTACCGTGTTCCTGCCGCAGGCGGTGCTGGCGGCGGGCACCGAACCGATCATCGCCGCCGCCACCTGCGGCGGCGTGGTCAGCCGCATCAAGCTCGGCTCCGATATCGAGGTACGCTGCCTGCCGCTCGAGGACGCCACGCGATCCTGATCCGAGCCGCGCCCGCGCTCATTCGAACGCGAAGGGAAGCTCGAAAGTCGCGGCCTTCTTGCTTGCGACATCGTGATAGGTCGCAGCCAAAATCAGCTTGCCCGGCCGCGCGCCCGAAACGCTCAAGCTGAAGCGGAACATGACCTCCTGGTTCTGCTCGCGGCTCTTCAGCTCGACCTTGGTCGCGTTGTGCTGGCCCAGGATCACCTTTCCCTCCGGCGTGCGCACTTCGTAATCGACGGTCGCGGCCATGTGATAGAAACCGTCCTGCATTTTCCAGGTCAGCCCGACCGGTTCGAGATAGACGTAAATCTTCTCGCCGAGCTTGAAGACGTTGTTCTTGCGCGGGGTGTAGACGCCGAAGCCCTGCGGCGGCTCTTCGATGAACAGCGCCTTGCGGAAGGCGAACTTGCCATGCCCGGAAACGGCGACCATCGCCTGGCGCAGGAAATCGACCGCCTCGACCGTCGATTTGTGCTGGGCCTCCACCTGCTTCGCCAACTCGTCCACGCTCAGCGACTGGGCGAAAGCGGCCGGCACCGCAACGAACAGAAACACAAGGCCGGTTGCGAAAATTCGTAACATGCTGCGTTGCTCCCTATCCGCGCGATACTGTCCGCGAGGCCTGCGTCCTGAGGATGCGCTGTCAGATCGTCCCGCCGGCATGGCTGGGCAGTCTGCCTGGCCGGTGGGCCGCCACCCCATGTTAGGCAAAATTGCTACGGCATGGTGAAACCCGGCGTGATCTGAATCAAATCGCCGGAGCGAAGCATCCGCCCGCAAGCGATTCCGTGTCGCCAGAATACAATCGGCGTGCTAGCTGATCGCCCCCATGAACATAGCCGCAGACACAAACGCCCTGGTCACGCCGCAATGGCTTAAGGCCAACGCCGACAAGGTTACGCTGATCGAGATCGCCGGTCTCGGGCAGGACGACCTGCGAGCCTACAAGGCCGGCCACGTACCCGGCGCGCTCGGCTGGAAGTGGAAGGACATGCTGTGGGATCCGGCGATGCGCGAATTTCCCACACCGCAAGACTTCGCCGCCGAACTCGGCCGCCACGGCATCGGTAACGACACGACGGTGGTGTTCTACGGCGAGGGCATCCAGTTCGGCCTCTATGCCTGGTGGGCCTTCCGCTATTGCGGCCACAGCGACGTGCGCGTGCTCGACGGCGGCCGCTATGGCTGGCAGGCGGCGGGCTTGCCGCTCACGACCGACGTCCCAAAGCCGGCGCCCGCCGTGAGCTACGCGCCGGTCGCGCGCCGCGAAGGCATGCGCATCAGCCGCGACGAGGTGCTGGCCAGGCTCGGCGACGCCAACACGGTGATCCTCGATGCGCGCTCGCCGGAGGAATACAGCGGTGCACGCGTCGGCGGCCCGGGCGGCCCCGACGTCGGCGCGGTGCGTTACGGCCGCATCCCCGGCGCGCGTCATCTTTTCTACATGGACCTGCTTGACGCCGACAGCCGCTTCAAGCCGGCAAGCGAACTCGCCTCGCTCATGGCCGCGCGCGGCGCCGAGCCCGAGCGCGACATCATCGCCTATTGCCGCATGAGCCACCGCGCGACGGTGGTCTATTTCGCGCTCACCCAACTGCTCGGCCACGAGCCCGAACGCGTGCGGGTCTATGACGGTTCCTGGACCGAATGGGGCAACCTGGTCGGCGTGCCGATCGAACGCTGAGGCGTGACGCCTCGCGGGCTCAATCCCAGCCGCCCGGCACGCGGCCGGCGGGATCGGCGACGCGGCCGTCGGCGCGCTTGAGCGCGGAAATGCGGCTCATCTCCTCGTCGCTCAGCGAAAAATCGGACACGCCGAAATTCTCGGCGATGCGCGCGGGCTTCGACGAAAACGGAATGACGGCGACATCCTGCTGCAGCAGCCAGCGCAAGGCGATCTGCGCCAGCGTCCGGCCGCGCGTCTTGGCGATCTCGGCCAGCACCGGATCGCCGAACAGGGTACCGCGTCCGAGCGGACAATAGGCGATGAAGGCAAGCCCGTGCTTGCGCACCGCGGACAGAAGCTTCGACTGATCGAGATAAGGGTGATACTCGGCCTGCAGCGCATCGAGCGGCTCGGGGCACAGCGCCACCGCGCGCTCGAGCAGCGTGGTGGTGAAATTGGCGACGCCGATGTGGCGCGCCAGCCCCTCGCGCTTCGCCTTGGCCAGCGCCGGCATGTATTCGGGAACGTCGATCTCGGGATTGGGCCAGTGCACCAGCAAGAGGTCGACATAATCGACCTGCAGCGCCTTCAGGCTCTCGTCCACCGAGCGCGCGAAGTCGGCCGGGCGCAGGTTCTCGTGACTGACCTTGGTGGTGAGGAAGATATCGGCGCGCGGAATGCCCGAGGCGCGCATCGCCTCGCCGACCTGGGGCTCGGTGCCGTATTTGCGGGCGGCGTCGATGTGGCGGTAGCCGACCTTGAGCGCGGTGGCGACGGCTTCGACCGACATGCCGCCGGTCATCGGACCGGTGCCGAAGCCGACAGCGGGAATTGCACAACCGTTGGACGATGAAATGATGGAATTGGACACGGGCGGGGGCACTCACTGGATGGGGAGCGGATGTATAGCCGATCCATCGCGCATCAGCTACCCGCGGACCAACGAAGCAGACCTGCATGCGCATGCGCGAGCGTGACGCGCCGGGTCAGCCCGCCGTGCCGCCGCCGATCTTGTCCAACACCGGCTTCGCTCCGCCCCTGCGGGCGGCCGCGACCTCCGAATTGAGCTCGGCGCCGACCAGCACCACGATGGCGGTGATCCACAGCCACATCATCAGCCCGATGCCGGCGCCGAGCGAGCCGTAGGTGGCGTTGTAGTTGGCGAAATTGCCCAGGTACCACGACAGCGCCAGCGAGCCGACGAGCCAAGCCAGCGCCGCGAATACGCTGCCGGCGCTGAACCATTCCCAGCGCGGATGCTCGCAATTGGGCCCGAAGCGGTAGAGCAGCGCGAGCGCGATCATCAGCAGGAGGATCAGCGCCGGCCAGCGCAGCCCGGCGACGATGCTGCCGCCGACGCCGCCGAGCGGCAGATAAGACAGCACGATCGGCATCACCACCACGGCGGAGATTGCCAGCAAGAGGCCGATGATGGCGCCGAGCGTCATGATCAGCGACACCACGTTGAGACGGATGAAGCCGCGCAATTCCTTCACGCCGTAGACGATATTGAGGGCGTCGATGATCGCCTTCATCCCGGCATTGGCGCTCCACAGCGCGATGGCGAGGCTGACGAAGAAGGCGAGGCTGAGGTCGCCGGTGGTGCCGGCGGCGATGTGCTCGATCTGCTGGCGCACGATGCCGTAAGCGCTGCCCGGCATCACGTTCTCCAGCATGGCGAGATGGCCGTTGATGGTGGCCGGATCGGAAAACAGCGCGTAGCAGGAAACCAGCGCGGTGAGCGCCGGAAACAAGGCGAGCAGGCCGTAGAACACGACGCCGGCGGCCAGCGACAGCACCCGGTCCTCGGTAATTTGTTCATACACGCGGTAGAGGACATGTTTGCGGAATGCCCAGCCGGACCACGCGCCCGCGTGTGGCGGCGCCGGCGCGTCGCGCGCGCCCGGCTCGGCATCCATCTGTTCTCGCGCGCGCACCACGGTGAGCGCCCAGGCACCGACCAGCGCCAGCCCGGCGGCCCAGGCGGGGACGGATTTGGCGGGCGCGGAAGCGCGATGTGGCGGGCTCATGGCAAGATAACGACCTGCCGAGCGCATGGTTTCGCCGGATTTCGCCGGCGGCACGCCCATCGCACCTCCACCGGGCCGACCAAGCCCGTGGAAAAGCCTGGAAAGCGCGCGGCCGGGCCTTAAATGGGACGGCAGTGGATCGCGGCCCGCCGCCCTTCCCTGCCCGTCGAATCTGGTCTAAAGACCCCACGCGCGCGAGGTTTCGACCCTCGGCGCGGTCCGGGGGACGCGCAACAAGCGCGTTCTTTTTTTGTGCCGTTTTACCGGGAACCAATGCCCAAGCGCACCGACATCAAATCGATCCTGATCATCGGCGCCGGCCCGATCGTCATCGGCCAGGCCTGCGAGTTCGACTATTCCGGCACGCAGGCCTGCAAGGCGCTGAAGGCCGAGGGCTACCGGATCATCCTGGTCAATTCCAATCCGGCGACGATCATGACCGACCCGGATCTCGCCGACGCCACCTATGTGGAGCCGGTGACGCCGGAGATCGTCGCCAAGATCATCGAGAAGGAACGCCCGGACGCGCTGCTGCCCACCATGGGCGGGCAGACCGCGCTCAATTGCGCGCTGTCGTTGCGCAAGATGGGCACGCTGGAAAAATTCGCCGTGCAGATGATCGGCGCCACCGCCGAGGCCATCGACAAGGCGGAAGACCGCGAGCGGTTCCGCGAGGCCATGAAGGAGATCGGCCTGGAGACGCCGCGCTCGCACCAGATCAAGACGCTGGCGCAGGCGCTGGAAGCGCTCGACGACATCGGCCTGCCGGCGATCATCCGGCCGAGCTTCACGCTCGGCGGCACCGGCGGCGGCATCGCCTACAACAAGGCCGAGTTCATCGAGATCGTCGAGCGCGGCATCGACGCCTCCCCCACCAGCGAAGTGCTGATCGAAGAATCGGTGCTGGGCTGGAAGGAATTCGAGATGGAGGTGGTGCGCGACAAGAACGACAACTGCATCATCATCTGCTCGATCGAGAACGTCGACCCGATGGGCGTGCACACCGGCGATTCCATCACCATCGCGCCGGCGCTCACGCTCACCGACAAGGAATATCAGATCATGCGCGACGCCTCGCTTCGGGTGTTGCGCGAGATCGGGGTGGAGACCGGCGGCTCCAACGTGCAGTTCGCGGTCAATCCGGCGGACGGGCGGCTGGTGATCATCGAGATGAACCCACGCGTCTCGCGCTCCTCGGCGCTGGCGTCGAAGGCGACCGGCTTTCCGATCGCCAAGGTCGCCGCCAAGCTCGCGGTCGGCTACACCCTCGACGAGATCGCCAACGACATCACCGGCGGCGCCACGCCGGCGAGCTTCGAGCCGACCATCGATTACGTGGTCACCAAGATCCCGCGCTTCGCCTTCGAGAAATTCCTCGGCGCCTCGCCGGTGCTCACCACCTCGATGAAGTCGGTGGGCGAAGCCATGGCGATCGGCCGCACCTTCCAGGAAAGCTTGCAGAAGGCGCTGCGCTCGCTGGAGACCGGCCTCACCGGGCTCGATGAACTGACCATCGAGGGCTTCGACCCCGACAAGGGCGTCGAGGACAGCGACAACAAAAACGCCATCCGCGCCGCGCTCGGCACGCCGACGCCGGAACGGCTGCTGAAGGTTGCGCAGGCCATGCGGCTCGGCGCCGGCGACGAGCTCATTCAGAACGCTTGCCGCATCGATCCCTGGTTCCTCGCCGAGATCCGCGGCATCGTCGAGACCGAGGCCGCGATCAAGGAGAAAGGCCTGCCGCAGACGGCGAACGCCTTCCGCCGGCTCAAGGCCATGGGTTTTTCCGACACCCGTCTCGGCAAGCTCACCGCGACCCCTGCCGAGACGGTCATGCAAAAAAGGCGCGCGCTCGGCGTGCGGCCGGTGTTCAAGCGCATCGACACCTGCGCGGCGGAATTCGCTTCGCCCACCGCCTACATGTATTCGACCTATGAGACGCCGTTTAACGGGCGCGTCATCGACGAGGCGGCGCCCTCCGACGCCAAGAAGGTCATCATCCTCGGCGGCGGACCCAACCGCATCGGCCAGGGCATCGAGTTCGACTATTGCTGCTGCCACGCCGCCTTCGCGCTCAAGGACGCCGGCTACGAGACCATCATGGTCAACTGCAATCCGGAGACGGTGTCGACCGACTACGACACCTCCGACCGGCTCTATTTCGAGCCGCTGACGCCGGAAGACGTGCTGGAAATCATCGACACCGAGCGCTCGAAAGGTACGCTGCACGGCGTCATCGTGCAGTTCGGCGGCCAGACGCCGCTGAAGCTGGCGCGGCCGCTGGAAGCGGCGAACGTGCCCATCCTCGGCACCTCGCCCGACGCCATCGATCTCGCCGAGGACCGCGACCACTTCAAGCACCTCTTGGAGAGGCTCAATCTGCGCCAGCCGCAGAACGGCATCGCCACCTCGCCGGGCGCCGCGCGCGCCATCGCCGAGAGCATCGGCTATCCGGTGGTGATCCGGCCGTCCTTCGTGCTCGGCGGCCGCGCCATGGAGATCGTGCGCGATTCAGGCCAGCTCGACCGCTATGTGGCGCGGCTCGCCGGCGACCTCGACCGGCCGAGCGAGCTCGTTGTCTCGGCCAAGAGCCCGCTCTTGATCGACCGCTATCTGTCAGATGCTACCGAGGTGGACGTCGATTGCCTCGCCGACGGCACCGACACCTTCATCGCCGGCATCATGGAGCATATCGAGGAGGCCGGCATTCATTCGGGCGACAGCGCCTGCGCCTTGCCGCCGCATTCGCTCTCGCCGGAGACCATCGCCGAACTCGAACGGCAGACCCGGGATCTCGCGCTCGCGCTGCACGTGGGCGGGTTGATGAACGTGCAATACGCCATCAAGGACGGCGAGATCTACGTGCTGGAGGTCAATCCACGCGCCTCGCGTACGGTGCCCTTCGTCGCCAAGGTCATCGGGTTGCCGGTCGCCAAACTCGCCGCCCGCATCATGGCGGGCGAGAAGCTCGCGAGCTTCGGCCTCAAGCCCATGCACTTCAAGCACCGGGCGGTGAAGGAGGCGGTGTTCCCCTTCGCCCGCTTCCCCGGCGTCGACACCGTGCTCGGCCCGGAGATGAAATCGACCGGCGAGGTGATGGGCATCGACACCAGTTTCGAGATCGCCTTCGCCAAGAGCCAGATCGGCGGCGGCACCAGCCTGCCGCGCTCGGGCACCGTGTTCGTCTCGGTCCGGGACGCCGACAAGGCGCGCATCCTGCCGGCGGTGAAACTGCTCGCCGGCCTCGGCTTCAAGGTCATCGCCACCTCGGGAACCCAGCGCTATCTGGCGGAGCACGACGTGGCCGCCGACAAGATCAACAAGGTGCTGGAAGGCCGGCCCCACATCGTGGACGCCATCAAGAACGGCGGGGTGCAGCTCGTCTTCAATACCACCGAGGGGGCCACGGCCCTGGCCGACAGTCGTTCCCTGCGCCACGCCGCCCTCTTGCATAAAGTGCCGTACTACACCACTCTTTCGGGGGCCGTCGCCGCGGCGCAGGGAATCAAGGCCTATCTGGGGGGAGACCTCCAAGTCCGAGCCCTGCAAAGCTATAATGGCCGGACCTGAGGGCGATATCCGAGGGTTCCGCGCATAGCAGGCGCGGCACGTGGGGCCGGGAATCCCTACCCAATGCGGCGTACGGCGGCCATGCCGGCCGCGGGTGGGTGTTTCAGGCTATAATTGCAGGGCTCCGGTGCGCGGCAAACCCGTGGCCGGAGTCGTATTACGAGTCGAACGGGACATACCGACGGGGTTGAAAGGCTTGGCGGCGCAGCGAGCGCGTTCATGGTGCGGCTGCCCCGCCAAGAGGAGATAATAAGATGGAAAAAATTCCGATGACGGCCGCAGGCTACACTGTGCTGGAGAGTGAGCTGAAGCACTGCCAGCAGGTCGAGCGGCCCCGCATCATCCAGCAGATCACCGAGGCGCGCTCGCACGGCGACCTCTCGGAGAACGCCGAATATCACGCCGCCAAAGAGCAGCAGTCGCTCAACGAAGGCCGCATCGCCGAGCTCGAGGACAAGCTCGCGCGCGCCGACGTCATCGACGTGTCGAAACTCTCCGGCGACACCATCAAATTCGGCGCCACGGTGACGCTGGTCGACGAGGACACCGAGGAGAAAAAGGTGTGGCAGATCGTCGGCGAGCCGGAGGCCGACGCCAAGGCCGGCCGCATTTCGATCACCTCGCCGCTCGCGCGCGCGCTGATCGGCAAGGCCAAGGGCGCCTCCGTCGAGGTCAATGCGCCCGGCGGCGCCAAGGCCTATGAGGTGAAGAAGGTGGAGTGGCGCTGACCCGCCGCGGCCGGCGCACCGCCTCGCCGTAAAATTCGCAAGCTTCGATACGCCGGACGGCGCCGCCGCCCGGCGTTACTTTGACAGATGCAGCTTGGTGATCTTGAAGCTGATGTTGTCGAAGGTCGAGAGGATCTGGCTCGCCGACGTCAGCAGGTAGAACTTGGTCGGATCGCTGGCGCAGTCCCGCAGCAGGGTCGAGGTCGGATCATGGCCGGTGTTGACCTGGATGGTCCACAGCGTGATGCCGGCGGCCTTGATGTTGTCGCAGAGCAATTGCTCGCGCGTGTCGATCGAGGTCTGATCCGTATACCAACGGTCTTCGGTGTTGAGGCCGTCCGTCAGAAGAACGAGGTGCTTGGCGTAGCCCGCGCTTGGGTCCTCTGTCGGCGTATCGAAGATGCCGTTCTGCGTCAGCGACATCCAGCCCATCTGCAATCCGAGCGCCTGGTTGGTGCTGCCGTTCGGCGACATGGCGTCGATCAGCGAATTCATCTTCGTCCACTTGTCGCTGAGGCCCATCGCCGCTTGCGGGCAGGCGGAATACTGCTCGGCGACATACATGGTCGCCGGGATGGCGGTCGACGGCACGACCGAATTGGTGTCGTAGGCGCCGACATTGGGGCCGGTCGTGTCCCCGCGGTCGACCACGCAGCCGTTCCAGTTGCTGTGGCTGTCGTGCGTCCAGGTGTTGTGCGGGTCGCTCAGGCAGGTGGATTCGGTCTTGTCGCGCCAATCGCTGCAGGTGCCGTGCAGCGCGTTCCATTCCGTCCAGTCGAGCCAGCTCGATTTGTTGCTGCCGCCGCTGAGATTGACGTCCTTTGCGAAGGGAACGATCGACACATAGACGTCATCGGTCGCGACGTCGGCGCTGGCGAGCTTCGACAGCATGCTTTTTGCGGCGGCCTGCAGCGCCGGCATCTTGCCGTCTTCCTGCATCGAGCCCGTATTGTCGAGCACGAGCGCCACGCGAAGGCGCGCTTGCGCCGCCCAGGCCGCGGTCGCCGTTGCCGTCAGCTTGATGTTCTTGATGCCCAAGATCGACATGATGCTGGTGGCCATCTTGGCCCTGCCGTTCACCTTGATCGTGGACGAGCTCTGATTCGAAACGACTCTGACGTTCGGATTCTTGGCCTCGGGCCGATTGAAATTGGCGGAGAAGAAGTCGTCGGCTTGCGTTTGCAATTCGGCGGCCGAGAGGTTGCCGGCGTCCTTGGCGAGCTTGAGCGCGGTGGAATCGACCGCCGCCTGCAACGCCGCCTTCACCGCGTTTGCGCGGCTGTAATCGATCGCCGAGCCGACACCGACAATCACGGGCAAGCTGGCCAGCGCGAACGTGACGACGACATTGCCCCCGCGCGCCGCGCCAAAGTTCTGGAGCAGACGGCACAAACGCGAACACAGTTTGGTTTTCTGCATCACCGCGGCTGTCTTTGAAATTAAATCGAGTAAAAGCTGTAGGCGATCGAGGTGAAAATGCGGTAATCCGCAACGGCAAAAATGCGCTAACGAGTGGTTAATGCGGGGACGTGGCTAACGCCCCGTCAACGCGGACGTTGCAATTGCGCGCAGATTAAATCAGGCGCCTTCCATCGGCACCATGGCCGCGTCCTTGGAATTGCGCAGCACCAGCGAGGTCTTGACGTTGCGCACCTGCGGGGCGGCGGTGAGCTTCTCGACGAAGGCCTGGAAGGTCTTGAGGTCGGGCGCCACGCATTTCAGCACGAAGTCGATCTCGCCCGACAGCATCCAGCATTCGCGCACCAACGGCTGGCCGCGCACGAAGTCCTCGAAGGCGCTCAGATCGACCTCGGCCTGGCTCGCCAGGTGCACCATGGCGAACACGGTCACCTCGTAGCCGAGCATCTTCTCGTCGAGCAGGGCGCGGTAGCCCTTGATGAAGCCGGCCTCCTCGAGCGCGCGCACCCGGCGCAGGCAGGGCGGCGCCGAGATTCCGACCCGGCGGGCGAGTTCCACATTGGTCATGCGGCCGTCGTCCTGCAGCTCTTTCAGGATATGACGGTCGATATCGTCGAGACGGGCGGGCACGACGGCTCCCTCCATTGCCGGCATCCTCTTCTACCGCGAAATAATGTTTCGCGAAAGATTATTGCGCCCGCGACTTCGGCTCCATCGAATGTGGACTATGGGGGGTTGCGTATCTTGCATGGCTCCTGAAAAGACATAGATTGTGCCCCGCGAAAAGAACCGGAAAAGACCGGTCGCGCGGGCGCCAAAAGCGTCCGGATTGATGCCAGGGCGCGAATTCATGCCAACCACCCATGCAAAGGTTGTGATCATCGGGTCGGGACCGGCCGGCTATACCGCGGCCGTCTACGCGGCGCGCGCCATGCTGGAACCGGTCCTTATCCAGGGCATCCAGCCCGGCGGCCAGCTCACCATCACCACCGACGTCGAGAACTATCCCGGCTTCGCCGAGGCCATCCAGGGCCCGTGGCTGATGGAGCAGATGCAGGCCCAGGCCGAGCATGTCGGCGCCAAGATCGTCACCGACATCGTGACCAGGGCCGAGCTCAACGAGCGGCCCTTCCGCCTCACCTGCGATTCCGGCGACGTCTATCTTGCCGACAGCCTGATCATCGCCACCGGCGCGCAGGCGCGCTGGCTCGATTTGCCCTCCGAGCAGAAGTTCAAGGGCTATGGCGTGTCGGCGTGCGCGACCTGCGACGGCTTCTTCTACCGCAACAAGGAAGTGATCGTGGTCGGCGGCGGCAATACCGCGGTCGAGGAGGCGCTGTTCCTCACCAATTTCGCCTCCAAGGTCACGCTGGTGCATCGGCGCGATGCCTTCCGCGCCGAAAGGATCCTGCAGGACCGGCTATTCAAGAACCCGAAGGTCGACGTCGTCTGGGACGCCGTGCTGGAAGACGTGATCGGCAGCGACGACCCGCTCAAGGTCAAGGGCGTCAAGCTCAAGAACGTGAAGACCGGCGCGGTCACCGAGCGCGCGGCCGACGGCGTGTTCATCGCCATCGGGCATTCGCCCTCGTCCGAATTGTTCGTCGGCCAACTGCAGATGAAGCCGTCCGGCTACATCGTCACCGCCGGCCATTCCACCGCCACCTCGGTGCCGGGCGTCTTCGCCGCCGGCGACGTCACGGACGACATCTATCGGCAAGCGGTCACCGCCGCCGGTCAAGGCTGCATGGCGGCGCTCGAGGCGGAGAAATATCTCGCCGCCCACGAACATGAGCGGGCGGCGGCGGAATGACGGTTCCGGCGCGTCAAAGCTCGATGGACTGGGACAAGCTCAAGGTGTTCCACGCGGCCTCCGAAGCCGGTTCGTTCACCCATGCCGGCGAGCGGCTCGGTCTGTCGCAGTCGGCGGTGTCGCGCCAGGTCTCGGCGCTCGAGAGCGAACTCGGCGTGTCGCTGTTCCACCGTCATGCGCGCGGCCTGATCCTCACCGAACAGGGCGAGCTGCTCTACCGCACGGCGCATGAAGTGTTCATGAAGCTGGAGGCGGCGCGCACCAAGCTCACCGACAGCCGCGAGCGCCCGCACGGCGAATTGAAAGTGTCGACTTCCGCCGGCATCGGCGTGCACTGGCTGACGCCGCGGCTCGGCGAATTCCTCGATCTCTATCCCGACATCCAGATCACGCTGATCACCGGCGACGAGGAACTCGACCTCGCCATGCGCGAAGCCGACGTCGCCATCCGCCTGCGCCAGCCGACGCAGCCGGACCTGATCCAACGCAAGCTGTTCTCGGTGCATTTCCACGCCTACGCTTCGCCCGATTATCTCAAGCGTTTCGGCACGCCGCGCAATCACGAAGACCTCGACAAGCACCGCATCATCCTGCTCGGCGGCGCGGTGCCGGCGCATTTTTCCAACCGGCGCTGGCTGCTCGAAGTCGGTACCGACGGCAAGGGCTCGCGCGTGCCGAGTCTCAGCGTGAACAACGTGCTCGGTGTGCTGCGCGCGTGTCAGCGCGGGCTCGGGGTCGCGATGCTGCCCGACTATCTGGTCGAGGAAAACGGCGGGCTGGTGCAACTGTTCGGCGAAGCCGACACGCTCGCCCTCGATGCATACTTTGTATACCCAGAAGAGCTCAAATCGGTCGCGCGCATTCAGGTGTTTCGCGACTTCCTGGTTGCGAACGCGCAGCGCTGGCACTTCTGATTTCCTATCGAATGCGACAATACATGCGACAACGAGTCTCCGGGGTCGATTGCGCATGGCAGACATGCGGCCCATCCCATTGCCCGGCTTGAACTCTTGGGGCTATGTCGATCCTAGCTGTCGCGCCGGATTTACATCCTCCCAGAATGGCCGGTGCGTGCAGCATGTTCCCCTCTGGAAAATGTGCCCGGTCCCCACACCGGCGCATTTCTCTCAAACCGGGCCCCCTGATTGGGGCCCGGTTTTTTTCTTGGCATCGGCCTGCGACCGAATGTGACAACCGGCGCGATCAGCGCCGCCGGCTGTCGTGCCGAGGCCACCTGCATGCCGATGAGGCGACCCGCGGCGCTGCCCATAATCACGCCAGCACAAGCGCGCCGGCGCGGCCGGCGGGCTCGGCCATCCGGCGAGGAGCCGAGGGCCGGCCAGCCCGAGCCTCGATCACGAAGAATTCAAGGTGGGGAAAACGCCGTCCCATCTTGAACCAGGCGGCTCCTTCAGGCGACTAATGACCAAGTTTACTGCGTTTTCGTGCCCGATTTGCGTCGAATCCGGGGGGCTGACTGTGCAGAAATAGTCACAGTCGGTAATTGTTCGGTGAGGCGTTTATGGAAAAGCGTAACCAGTTTGGAGCTATCGGTTAGGATACAAAAACCAGTACGGGGAATCGGGCCGTCCCCGCGAAATTATTGGGAGATCGTAGTGAAGAGTCTCCGTCTCGACTGTTTGGCGGCTTCGACCGCCCTTGGCTTGATTCTTGTGCTGGCCGGCCATCCCGGACAGGCGCAGCCGCTCACGGAGAGCGAGATCAATGCCGCTATTCCGACGCCAGACACCAGCCTGCCGCCGCCGCTGACGGCGAAGGATGTGGCCGCGCAGAAGGCAGCCCCGGCAGCGACCGACAAGCAGGCCGCGAAGGCCGACACCGTCTCGCCGCCGACCGCCAAGGACGTCGCCAAGAGTGACGCGCCCATGGCTGAGCCGGCCAAGAGCGAGGCGCCGAAGGCAGAGGCCGCCAAGAGCGAGCCGCCCAAGGCCGACACCTCCAAGACCGACGTGCCCAAGACAGAGGCCGTAAAGACGGAAGCGACCAAGCGCGCGCCGAAGGAGCAGGAAGCGCTGCCCGGCGTCAAAGTGCCGTTGCCCAACCTGCCGGCGCCGACCGCCAAGGACATTCACATCACGCCGACGACGCCGGCGACCGCCGCCGTCGAGCAGCCGTCACCCACCGCCAACAGCATGGTGGCGGCGCAGATCAAGGACATGATCGCCAGCCGGCTCGACCGCATGATCTCGCGCAAGGACGATCGCGCGGGCGTTCGCGAGTTCTACAAGAAGCGCGACTACAAGCCGCTGTGGCTGAACGACGGCGTTGCCGACGCGCGCGCCAAGGCGGCGGTGAAATATCTCGCCGGCGTGGCGGCCGACGGGCTCGATGCGAGCGACTATCCGACGCCGGACTTCAAGGCCACGACGTCGGCGCGCGATCTCGCCTTCGAAGAACTCAAGCTGACCAATGCGGTGCTGGTCTATGCGCGCGACGCCCAGGTCGGCCGCATCAGCTTCACCCGCGTCGGCGACGACATCTCGTTCAAACTGGCGCCGCCCGAGCCGGCCTCCGTGCTGGCCAAGATGGCGGACACCAAGGACATTGCCGCCGCGCTCGACGGCTACAATCCGCCGCAACCCGGCTTCAAGGCGCTGAAGCAGAAGCTCGCCGTGCTGCGCCACAAGGCCGACGCGCCAACCTCGACGGAGCACGAGAAGAAGGTCGTGCGCATCGACGCCGGCCCGATCCTGCGCCCCGGCATGCGCAGCGAGCGCGTGGTGCAGTTGCGCAAGCGCCTCGATATCGCCGACACCAAGAACCCGCTTTACGACGATGCGGTGGTCGACGCCGTGAAGGCGTTCCAGACGCAAGCCGACATCGGCGTCGACGGCATGGTCGGCCCCAACACGCTGCGCGTACTCAACGGCGAGCAGGTCGTGCACCGCGCGCCGCAGAGCCGCATCAACACCGTCATCGTCAACATGGAGCGCTGGCGCTGGCTGCCGCGCAAACTCGGCAATGCCCAGGACACCTATGTCATGGTCAACGTGCCGGACTACACGCTCAGCCTGATGCACGACGGCAAGACCTACTGGAAGACCAAGATCGTGGTCGGCAAGCCGAGCAAGGCGACGCCCATGATTTCGGCGGAGATGAAGTACATCACCGTCAACCCGACCTGGAACGTGCCGCCGTCGATCATCCAGAACGAATACCTGCCGGCGCTGCAGCAGGATCCCAATGCGCTCGACCGCATCGGCCTGAAGATCCGCCAGGATCCCAACGGCACCGTGCACATCTATCAGCCGCCGGGCGCCGGCAATGCGCTCGGCCGCATCCGCTTCAACTTCCCCAACAAGTTCCTGGTCTATCAGCACGACACGCCCGACAAATACCTGTTCAAGCGTGCCAAGCGCGCCTACAGCCACGGCTGCATGCGCGTGTTCGATCCGGTCGAATACGCCACCAAGCTGCTCTCGCTTGAATTGCCGCGCGACCATTACACGCCGGCGAAAATCCAGAGCATGTTCGGCAGCGACGAGATCAACATCAACTTCCCGCGTCCGATCCCGGTGCACCTGAGCTATCAGACCGCCTTCGTCGACCAGGACGGCAAGCTGCAGTTCCGCGACGACGTCTACGGCCGCGACGCCAAGATGATCGCGATCTTGAAGAACGCGCGCGAGCGCCGGATCGCTTACATCCCGGTCGAGCGGGCGCCCAACACCTCGTCCAAGCCGGTGCGCATGCCAGTCGGCATGTTCCAGGGTGACGGCGGCTATGTCGGCAACACCGGCTACGGCGGCGGTGGCGGCGACTTCTTCAACTGGCTGTTCGGCGGCCGGCAGCAGGAGCAGCGCCCGCCGCAGCAGTACTATCGGCCCCAGCGGCATCGCAGCTTCATCGGCCCGAGCGCCACCGACAGCGGTCGTTATTCGCGGCGCTGAGCGCGGCACCGACAAACGACAAAACGCCGGCGATCGCCTCGCCGGCGTTTTTGTTTGGGCGCGCGCCGTGCCGGAGCTAGGCTTGCCGGGGCCTCATTCGATCGGATTATCGGAGGGGATGGTACAGGTGGGTGGACTTGAACCACCGACCTCTGGTTCCACAGACCAGCGCTCTAACCAACTGAGCTACACCTGCACGGGACGACGTCCGGTTGGACGTTGCAGGGGCGAACCTAGGTTCAGCCTCCCGGTTTGGCAAGCCGTTGATCCGATCCATTCCGGCGGGGCAAGTGGCGGCGCCGGAGTTTGATCCGCGGAGATTGAAGCATTCTCCGCTCGTCCCCGCCTCCGGCGCGCTCACGCGCGCCGACCCTCCCCTGAACGGGGGGATGAAGCCCCGCAGACAAAACAAAAGCCCGGGCAAAGCCCGGGCTGTGCACCATTCGTGCTGGCCGCGAAGATTAGCGGCTTCAGGCGGCCTTCTTCATGGCGTTGTTGAAGCTCTCCTTGAGCGGCTCGGCGGTTTCGGTCGCCACCTTCTGCGCGTGCTCGGAAAGCTCCTTGCCCTGCGCGATCATGGCGTCGAACTGCTTGCGCATGTAGCCCGAGGTGAGCTCCACGACTTCCGAATAGGACTTCGCCCCCATCAGGTCGCTCATCAGATCGAAGGCGGCGTCGCTGTTGGCGCGCGCGGTCTCGATCACCTTGAGGCCGTAGCCGGAGCAGCCCTTTGAGGCGGTCGCGTAGGTGTCCTCGAGCAGGTCGGTCGCCTCCTCGGCGGCGGACTTCATCTTGTCGTAGTGCTCCTTCGCCTGGGCGACCGACTTCTCGGCCAGCTCGCGGAAGGCAGCGGGCACTTCCATCTTCGGCATGTCGAATTTGGGAATTTCGAACTTTGGCAGTTCAAACACCGGCGCCGGCATCGCTTTCGATTTGGCTTTCGGTGAGGCAGTGGCAGTTTCGCTCATGGCTGAGGCTCCTCGGGAACGAGGGCGGCTGTACACGTCCCGGCGAGCCGCCCGCCCTCGGCAAATCGGCCCGCGCTCCCTTATCGGTTGGCCCGTCGAAAAGTCCCCAGCGGGCCCCGTTGGATGCTGTCTAGCACCATCTTAGGTGCGATGCAACAAAAATATTGCACTGCACAAAAATGTCAAAGGGAGCGCGTCCCGGCGGCACGGTCGGGTGGTTTCGTCGCCCCGTCAGGACTCCGCCGTACGCCGTCGCAGAGGCTAGTGGCCCCCCGCCATTTTGGCGGCCTTCTGGCTCAATTCCTTGGCCTGCTCGGTCAGCGTGGCGATCTGGCTGTTGGCGTATTCGGCGTGCAGCGCCATCACCTCTTGCGGGTCCTTCGCGCGCATCAGCTTCTGGGCGAACTCGAACGAGGTGGCGATATTCCGCTCGGCGAAGCCCATGGCGAGCGCGCCGGCCTCCCTGGCGTTCGAATGCGCCCCCTTGGCCTGGGTCTCGGCGGTATCCACTGCATGCTTTGCGGCGGCGACGAAGCCGTCGAAGGCCTGCTTCGCCTGTTCCACGCTCTTCTCGGCGAGCGCCCGCATCTCCGCCGGGATTTCGAAGCTCATGTTGTTGTCCTTAGCCATAAACCGCCTCCTCCTCTTTGTACCACCGGCCAACGCCGGCCCGACCTCTATCTATGATTGCAGGCGGGCCACGCCAGCCATCAACCGCCGCCATTAAGGTTATCAGCGTATGAATGCGGACAGACCCCGCCCTGTCGTTTACGGGCCTCCTGGCTCGCCGTATTAATACTTCATTAGCCGTAGTCGATGCGACGAAGTCATGACGGGGAGCGACATTCAAAGCATCTTTTTGAGCGATCCTCGACTCGCGGCTCACGCCCTGAGTTCGGAGCCGGTCTGGCTATGGAGCGCTGACGCTTCCCGCATTCTCTGGGCCAACCCGACCGCCGCCGCGATCTTCGGCGGCGCGACGCCCGGCACGCTGGCCGAGGTTCGCTTTGGGCCGCAGCATCCGGCCGCCGCCGAGATCGTGCGTCTTATCGACAAGCTGCCGGAAGGCGGCGCGACCCAGCTCGAGCAGTTGCTGGGCTTTGGCGCTCCGCTCGCCAACACACTGCTTTGCCTGTGCTCGCGCTTCACGCTCACCGACGGCACCGCCGCCGTGCTGGTGGTGTCGAGCGAGCGCGCCGGGACCGAGTTGCCGTTCACCGAGCGCGCACGCCGCCTGCTCATGGATTTCGAATGGCCGGCCGCCATGTTCACCGCCAGCGGCGAACTGGTCGAAGCCAAGCCCGGCGCGCGCCAGTGGCTCGCGATCGGCCGCGACCTGACCACGCTCGGCGCCGAGGACGTCGCGCGCGCGGCGACGGTCGATGGCCAGGCCGAAGGCGAAAGCGCGGCCGGTCATATCCGCATGTGGCGGTTGGGCGCCGGGCCGACTTTCCTGCTGCTGGTGGCGTTCACCGGTCCGTCGCCGGAAGCGCAGCCGGCGGGCGCGCCGACGACACCTGTTGCGCAGCCCGCGCCACCGGAGGCCGGCGCACAGCCGGAGGCATCGCCACCAGAGGCTACGCCGGTCGCGGAAGCGCCGGCGCCGCCCGAACGACCGACGCCGCCCCACGAGCCGATCTCGGTGCCTGCACCGCCGACGGTACCCAACGCACCGGTATCGGAAGCAGCGGAGCCGCCGGTGTCCGGCACGCCGGAACCGGAAGCGGTTGAGCCGCCGCCGCGCCGCTCGCCGCAGCGCTTCGTCTGGCAGATGGATGCGAGCAACTGCTTCACCCATGGCCTGGAAGATTTCGCGCGCATGCTCGGGCCGAACACCGCCGCCGCGCTGAGCCGTCCCTGGGGCGAGATCGCGGCCAAGCTCGCGCTCGATTCGGACGGCGCCATCGCTCATGCCCTGGCCGAGCACAACACCTGGAGCGGCGTGGTCGTTCAGTGGCCGACCGACGAAGGCGAGGAACGGCTACCGATCGAAATGTCGGGCCTGCCGGTGTTCGACCGCGACCGCCAGTTCGCGGGCTATCGCGGCTTCGGCATCTGCCGCGACATGGACAAGCTCGCGCACCTCGAGGCGCGCCGCGCGCAAGCAGCGCTGACGCCGCCAAAGCTGGAAGAGCCCGAGCCGCCGGAGCCGCCCCAAGTCGAGGAACCGGAGACGGAGGAGCCCAAGGTCGAGGAGCCCAAGGTGGTGCCGTTCCCGGCCGCCCCGCCCCCGCCCCCCGAGCCGCCACCGAGCCAGGAACCGGAACCGCCGCCAGCCGCGCAAGCGCCGGAAGAGCCCCAGCTGCTACCCAGCACATCCGCGCCCTCGCTCAGCCCGCGCGACCACAGCGCGTTCCAGGAGCTGGCGCGCGATCTCAGCGAGCGGCTGAAGAAGGCGCATGACACTGCCGCCCAGGCCGCGCCGCCGGAAGAGCCGCCGCCGCCGGACGAACCGGTGCCCATGATCGCGGAGCCGCCCCGTCCGGCAGAGCCGCCGCGTGCCGCCCGCAACGGCGACGCCGCCCGCGACGTCAGCGAAAACCGGCCCATCCTCGACCGCCTGCCGGTCGGCATCCTGGTCTATCGCCTCAACGATCTGCTCTACGCCAACCGCGCCTTCCTGGAATGGACCGGCTATCCCGATCTGACCGCGCTCACGGAAGCCGGCGGCCTCGACAGCCTGTTCATCGAGACCGAGGAAGACTTCACCGCCAAGGACGTGCGCAACGGCAAGAACGGCGCCAGGCCGCTGACCATCTCCACCATCGCCGGCAGCCAGCGCCCGGTGCAGGGCCGCCTGCTCAGCGTGGCCTGGAACAACGAGAACGCGCTGGTCCTGATGATCGACACACAAGCGCGCCCCGAGGCACCGCCGGCGGGGCCCGCCAACGAATTCATGGTGCGCCGCCTGGAGGCGGAAAACCGCGAGATCAAGTCGATCCTCGATACCGCCACCGACGGCGTGCTGGTGCTCGACCGCACCGGCCACGTCATCTCCGCCAACCGCAGCGCGCAGGCGCTGTTCGGCTACGACGCCGCCGATTTCGCCGAGCTCTCGCTCGGCGCTCTGTTCGTGCCGGAAAGCCGGCGCGGCGTACTCGACTATCTCGGCCGCCAATCGCGCGGCCGCGGCTTCGAAGCCGGCCGCGAGGCGATCGGCCAGGTGAGGCAGGGCGGCATGGTGCCGCTCTACATCACCATCGGGCGCATCGAGGACGGCGAGAAGCTGTGCGCGGTGGTCCGTGACGTCACCGTCTGGAAACGCAGCGAAGAAGACCTGATCAGCGCCCGCCAGCACGCCGAGAAGATCTCGGCCGCCAAGTCGGAATTCCTCGCCAAGATCAGCCACGAGATCCGCACGCCGCTCAACGCCATCATCGGCTTCTCCGAGGTGATGATCGACGAGCGTTTCGGCACGCTCGGCAACGAGCGCTACAAGCAATATCTGAAAGACATCCACGCCTCGGGCAGCCATCTGCTGTCGCTGCTCAACGACCTGCTCGATCTGTCCAAGATCGAGACCGGCAAGCTCGATCTCACCTTCGTCGGCGTCAATCTCAACGAGCTGGTGCAGCAATGCGTCGCCATCATGCAGCCGGAGGCGAACCGCGAGCGCGTCATCATCCGCACTTCGCTGCCGCCCAAGCTGCCACAGGTCATGGCCGACCCGCGCTCGGTGCGGCAGATCATGCTCAATCTTCTGTCCAATTCGATCAAGTTCACCGGCGCCGGCGGCCAGGTGATCGTCTCCACCGCGCTCACCGATGACGACGAGGTGATCCTGCGCGTGCGCGATACCGGTAGCGGCATGAGCGAGCGCGACCTGCAGACGGCGCTGGAGCCATTCCGCCAGCTCGCCACCACCGCGCGCCGGCGCGGCAACGGCACCGGCCTCGGCCTGCCCATCACCAAGGCGCTGACCGAGGCCAATCACGCGCGCTTTGCCATCAGCAGCCGGGTCGACGACGGTACGCTGGTGGAAGTCACGTTCCCCGCGATGCGGGTGCTGGCGCAGTAAGGCGGACACGACGGACGCGCCAGAAGCGGGCTCGGCAAGGCGCCGGCGCCCGCAAAGGCCCCACAGCCGCGCTATTTACTTAGATCAGCCGAGCGTGGCCGCGCGCCTCGGCACCGGCCATGAAAGGGTCACAGAGGCCTCGCATTTTGGGGCTGGTAGCACCGATGGTATAGTTCCTCGGCATTTGATACCGAAAAACAAGCGGAAACTCCTTTGACTGCCAGTACCGGCCTCAAACGCCTGGGAATTGTGCTGCTTGCCGTCGTCGCGGTCGGAGCCGTGCTCCTGGTCACAGCCAAGACCCTGGTCTCGCCCGCCACCGTGCGCGCGCGGGTGCTGAACGAGCTGCGCGCGGTCACCGGGCTCAACCCGACGCTGCGCGGCCCGGTCACGGTGTCGCTGTTTCCCTCTGGCCGCGTCAGCTTTGCCGACGTGATGCTCGGCCCCGCCGACAAGCCGGCGCTCACCGCGGAGCGGCTGACCGTGCGGCTGCGCTTCTTCCCGCTGCTGGTCGGCCGGGTCGAGATCGCCGACGTCGCGCTCAACCACCCGACCATCATGGTGGACGTCGACGCCCAGGGCCATTCCAACTGGTCGGGCCTGCTGCGCACGCTGGCGGTGAGCCAGAAGACCGACACGCAGCGGGTGGCCGCCTTCTCCGAAATGCGCATCGACAGCGGCACGTTGATGGTGCGCGACCCGGCGCGCAAGCTGGCGGAGACGATCGAGGCAGTACAGATTTCGCTCGCCTGGCCGTCGATCTCGACCAGCTTCGGCGCCACCGGCCGCTTCATCTGGCACGGCGAGCCGGTCGACGCCACGCTCACGCTCGGCAACTTCGCCGCCGCGCTTTCCGGCGACAAGACCGGCGTGAAGCTGCGGCTTGCCGGCGACTCGCTGAAGGGCGCCTTCGAAGGCAGCATGAGCATCAAGCCGACGTTGAAGATCGAAGGCACGCTCGCCGCCGATACCAACTCGCTGCGCAACGCCATGATCTGGATGGGCCAGCGTCCGCTGCCCGGCGGCGGCTTCGGCCATTTCGCCATCAAGGCCAAGACCAATGTGACCGGCGGCACCGTCGGGCTCACCAACGTCAATGTCGAGCTCGACGGCAACACCGCCGAGGGCGTGCTCACCTTCACCACCCAGGGCCATGAGATCGTGCAGGGCACGCTGGCCGCCGAGAACCTCGACCTGACGCCTTACATCTCCACCGCGCGGCTGCTCGCCACCAATCAGCGCGAATGGAACAGCGGACACATCAGCCTCGAGGGCCTTTCCGACCTCGACCTCGACCTGCGGCTGTCGGCCGGCAAAGTGACGGTCGCCAACGCCCAGCTCGGGCGTACCGCCATCGGCGCCAACTTGCGCAAAGGCAGTCTGGTGGTCACCGTCGGCGAGGCGCAGGCCTATGGCGGCATGATCAAAGGCTCGTTCTCGCTCGCCAATTTCGATTCCGGCGTCGACGTGCGGTCGCAACTGCAGTTCACCGGCATCAATCTGCAGCCCTGCCTCGACCAGTTGTTCGGCCTGCACCGGCTGGAAGGCACGGGCAACATGACGCTGGCGGTCGACGGCAAGGGCGCGAGCGTGATGGCGGTGACCCGCAGCCTGAACGGCACCGCCACGCTCGAGGGCACGAAGGGCGAGTTGGTCGGCCTCAATGTCGAGCAACTGCTGCGCCGGCTGGAGCGCCGGCCGCTGTCCGGCGGCGGCGAATTCCGCACCGGCAGCACGCCCTATGACAAGATCGAGATGGCGCTCAAGATCGTGAACGGCAAAGCCAATGTGCAGGACATGAAGATCACGGGGCCTGCCGTGCAACTCGCGATGGCGGGCTCGGCTTCGATCCCCGAGCGCGATCTCGATCTCACCGGCACCGCCACGCTGGTCTCGGACAAGAGCGACGACAAGGCCAAGCCCTTCGAGCTGCCGTTCATCGTGCAGGGCTCGTGGGACGATCCGATCATGCTGCCCGACGCAGAGGCGCTGATCCGCCGCTCGGGCGCCGCCGCGCCGCTGCTCAACGCCGTGCGCGACCGGGAGCGGGCGCGCGATGCGGTGCGCTCGGTGATCGAGCGGCTGACCGGCAGCTCGGCGGCGGTGGGCAGCGCCAGCCCGGCGTCGACCGGCGCGACCAAGTAACTCCGACCATCCGTTATCGAGGGCCCAACCTCTCCTGGAGGGGGAGGCGAAGGGCATGCGCGGCGTTGTTCGCGTGCCCCCGCCCGCGGCTTTCTCTATGATCCTCGGGATACCGAATCACCGCCTGCGGCAAGGCAGCTCGGTCTGGTGGCGTGTGTGCCGTCCCTGACAGTTTCATGGGCGCATGATCTCGTCCGAAAACCGGTTCCCGCTTTTCGGGATCATGCGCGGGGAGTGCGGATGCTCTACGGTGCCCTGCGGACCCTGATCAAGATCGCCCTCGCCTCGCTGGTGGTGGGCACGATCATGGGTCATTTCGGCATCACGCCCGAGCAATTGATCGGCGCCACCGGGCTCTCCACCGCCCAGCTCGCGGAATTGGCGCGCCAGGGCCTCGCCTGGGTGTGGCCGAACGTGCTGCTCGGCGCCATGGTGATCGTGCCGATCTGGTTCCTGGTGTTTCTGCTGCGCCCGCCCGGGCGGCGGCAGAGTGAGTGATGTTTCTTGTCCCGGATGCGATGCAGCGCGCAAGCGGTGCACCGCAGATCCGGGACCCAGCTTGCTTGAAATCCTAACCGGGATCCCGGGTCTGCAGCGCACCGTTCGCATAGCGCGTCGAAGACGCGCGTAAACGCGCTTATGCGCTCACGCTGCGCCGCGCCCGGGAAAAGTCCTCACCCCCGCGCCACCACCGCCCGTTCGCGACGGATGGCGCCGCGCTTGGCGATGAGCGAGGCGGCGATGGTGGCGATGGTGACGATGGCGATCATGACGGTGCAGACCGCGTTGATCTCCGGCTTCACGCCGAGGCGCACCGCCGAATAGATGCGGATCGGCAGCGTGGTGGCGCCCGGGCCGGTGGTGAAGCTCGCGATCACCAGATCGTCGAGCGAGAGCGAGAACGCCAGCATCCAGCCGGCGGCGATGGCCGGCAGAATGAGCGGCAGCGTCACGGTCATGAAGGTGCGCAGCGGCGGGCAGCCAAGATCCCGCGCGGCCTCCTCCAGCGAGCGGTCGAAACCGATCAGCCGCGCCTGCACGATGACGGTGACGAAGGAGAGCGTCAGCGTGGTGTGGGCGATGGCGATGGTCCAAAAGCCGCGGTCGATATTGAGCGCGACGAACAGCAGCAGCAGCGCCAGGCCGGTAATCACATCCGGCATCACCAGCGGCGCATAGACCATGCCGGAGAACAGCAGGCGCCCGCGGAAACGGCCATAACGCACCAAAGCCACCGCGGCGCAGGTGCCGAGCACGGTGGCGGCGCTCGCCGACAGCGCGGCGACGCGGATCGAGATCCAGGCGGCATCGAGGATCGCCTGGTCGTGGGCGAGCTCGCGGTACCATGCGAGCGACCAGCCGCCCCACACCGTCACCAGCCGCGAAGCGTTGAACGAATAGATGATGAGGACGGCGATCGGCAGATAGAGGAAGGCAAGGCCGAGCGCGACCGCCACGATGTTGAAGCGCGACATGCGGTGCATCAGGGGCGACTCCGCTCGCGAATGGAATTGGGCGCTGCCACATCGTTCCCTCCCCCCTTGTGGGGGAGGGACGGGGAGGGGGGTAGCGGCTGGCGCACGAGCGAGTTTCTACCCCCCTCCCCAACCCTCCCCCACAAGGGGGGAGGGAGCACGCGGAGTTCGCCGCACGGCATGACCAAACAACCACCCATCAACAAATCCCCCGCAACTGCCGCTGCTGCAGGCGCTGGTAGACCATGATCGGCAGCAGCAGCAGCACCAGCAGCAGCACCGCGAGGCATGACGCCACCGGCCAGTCGCGGTTGGCGAAGAACTCCAGCCACAGCGTCTGCCCGATCATCAGCGAGCGCGAGCCGCCGAGCAGATCGGGGATGACGAATTCGCCGGTGATTGGGATGAAGCAGAGCAGGCAGCCGGCCGCGATCCCCGGCAGCGCCAGCGGCAGCGTCACGCGCAGGAACGCTCGGGCCCGCGTGCAGCCGAGATCGGCGGCGGCTTCGAGCAGCGCGACGTCCATCTTCTCCAGCGTCGCGTAGAGCGGCAGCACCATGAACGGCAGGTAGGAATAGACCAGGCCGATATAGACCGCGGTGTCGGAGGAAAGCCATTCGGGGCGCGCGCGCACGATGTGCAGCGCCATCAGCACGTCGTTGAAGAGGCCGTCGCGCTGCAGGATGTTGATCCAGGCATAGACGCGGATGAGGAACGAGGTCCAGAACGGCAGCACCACCAGCATCACCAGGAGCGGCTGCCAGCGGCGCGGGCTCCTGGCGATGCCGTAGGCGAGCGGAAAGCCGATCGCGAGCAGCAGCGCGGTGGAGACGGCGGCGACGGTGAGGCTCTTCAGGAACGAGGCGAGATAGAGCGGGTCGCTGGCGATCAGCCGGTAGCCGTCGAGCGTCAGCCCGTGCGCGAAGGCGGCGAGGCCTTTCAGGCCGGCGGCGAGATCGAGCACCGGCACGTAGGGCGGCATGGCGATCGCCGTCTGCGCCAGGCTGATCTTGAGCACGATGAGGAACGGGACGAGGAAGAAGGCGACCAGCCAGAGATAGGGGAGATAGAGGGCGGGGCCGGTGCGGGGGCGTGGGGTGCGCCGCGCGGCATGGCCTAATCCCTCCCCCTGCAAGGGGGAGGGTCGGCGCGCGGAGCGCGCCGGGGTGGAGGTCGTTTCGTTAGGCATCTGCGCTAGTGCTCTGCCCCGTCATGGCCGACATCGGGCTGCCTGCCCCCGCGTTTGCGTGGCAGAGAATGGAAGACCGCGCGATTCAGCACAGGCGCTTCCACTTTCTGACTGGCATGGCCTCATGCCTGCCGCTACAGAAGGGCAACGTCGATCCATGCAAGCGTCGAAATTACCTTCAAAGTTGTGCCCGTCGGGCCTCTCCTGTCATGGCAGAGCACATCTCGGGAATGCACACCCCTGCTAGGCGTTAAGCTTTTGCACCTCTAAGTCACTAGGCCCACGGCCAAATGGACAACTAGAACACAAATAGCGATTACGGCTCCGAGCAGGGAGAAAGGATAGCGTGGGAAAACGAAGTATGGTGTTGTAAGCAGGAACCGCAGAAATTTGAGCAGCAGAAGACCCAAGATGCTAACGAATATTAGCGCGTAATATAAAATCGAGCTTGCAAAAGAGGTAGCGTTATGTCCGCAAGAAACACGATAACTGTATCGCGAATGCGACCCGACAGCATTGCCATCCGCAGAAATGAAATTGATAACACATTTGATACGCAATCAAATCCAAAATTTATTACAATAATTACAGCGAAAAAAAGCGCTGCCTCACCAGGATGAGACGTAAGTATAGCAAATTGATTAGCCATCTGAGTTGGATAGAATGTAAATTGTAGCCCGAGGGCAATGACCAGGAAAATAAGCGATACTATCGACGATCGTTTTATGAAATTGAGCGAAAGGAAATTGTTGCCGTATATTTTATGAATAAAACCATCCAGAAAAAGCTTCAAAAATCTACGTACCCGTCGCTGGGTAATTGAGGGGATGTAATCACGCGCCATCCAATTTACGACCGCCGACTTCAAAATCTTAGTACTAAGTGCATCAGCTACTATACCAAAGCCAATGAAAATGACTGGCACCCCAATATGCTGCAGAAATGCGATAATGAGATTGGTCATGATGGTCCTGAAATGGTCCGCTGTACGGCGCGTACCGGTGAACGCGCGGCAGCCTGCAATACAAACAACAAGCCCCTGAGAGGTTAGATTTTAGAATGCTTGGCCGGAGTTGGCCAGTTGCATCAACTTTACCGTACGACTGTAGGTTTTGGCCCCTGTCCGGCGATATTCCGCATATTTCTTTAGTTTCCTATCGTTATATCTCTTCCTTTACCGCCAGTCCGAGGCCATTCCGCAGGACACCGCCTAACGTAGGATCGCGCGGCCGCTGCGGGCTGAGGCTAGGGCCCGCGCTTTTTGGCGCGCCCCGGAATGTCAGAAATAAACTCACTCCTTCAACACCACCCCGGCGTCCGCCGCCCAGGTCACCCACACCTCGTCGCCCGGCGAAAACTGCGCCTCGCCGCGCACGCCGGTATTGGCGCGGGCGACCTTGATCGGCGTGCCGTCGGAAAGCCGCACCTGGTAGAGCGAGACGTCGCCGCGATAGCCGACCTCCATCACCGTGCCGGCCAGCATGTTGCCCGGGTTGGGCCCCGGTTGATGCGGGCTCAGGCTCAGCTTCTCGGGGCGCAGCGCCAGCGCCACCTCGGTGCCGGGCCGCGCCACCACGCCGGGCGCGATGCGCAACGGCCCGAGCGCGGTCTCGATGGTGGTGTGGGTCGCGCCCAAGAGGCCCGGCAGCAACGTCACCTCGCCGATGAAATCGGCGACCCAGCGCGAATTCGGCCGCTCGTAGATGGCGGCGGGCTCGGCCACCTGCATCAACCGGCCGTCCTTCATGACGGCGATGCGGTCGGCGACGATCATCGCCTCTTCCTGGTCGTGGGTGACGATGACGAAGGTGGTGCCGAGCTTGCGCTGCAGGCGCATCAGCTCGAACTGCGTCTCGCCGCGCAGCTTCTTGTCGAGGGCGGCCATCGGCTCGTCGAGCAGCAGCACGCGCGGGCGCTTGATGAGCGCGCGCGCCAGCGCCACGCGCTGGCGCTGGCCGCCGGAAAGCTCGTCGATACGGCGGCGAGAGAGGCCCTGCAACTGCGTGAGCGCCAGCATCTCGTCGACGCGGGCGCGGATGTCGGCGCGCGCGAGCCTGTCCTCGCCCGGCGCCGGCTGGCGCAGGCCGAAGGCGATGTTCTTCTCGACGTTGAGATGGGGAAACAGCGCGTAGCTCTGGAACATCATGTTGACCGGGCGCCGGTGCGGCGGCACGGCGACGATGTCCTCGCCGTCGAGCAGGATGCGGCCGGCGTCGGGCGTCTCGAAGCCGGCGATGAGGCGCAACAGCGTGGTCTTGCCGCAGCCGGAGGGGCCGAGCAGCGCGAAGAATTCACCCGCGCCGATGTCGAGGGTGAAATCGTCGACCGCGGTGACCGGGCCGAAGCGCTTGCTCACCGCCTCGAAACGCACCAGCGCGCGCGCGCCGACGGCCTGCGATTGCACTGCGCCGCCTTCGGCCATCGCTTCCTCTCTCCCCGCGTCACCGGCGGCTACGCTAAAGCATTTTTCCTGCCGATTGAATCGGGGCCGCGCACCACAGGCGCGTACCAACGGAAGGCCGTTTGCAGCCCGCGATCTCCCTTCTCCCTCCCCCTGCAAGGGGGAGGGTTGGGGTGGGGGTTGCTACCGCGTCCGATTGACCCCCACCCGATTGCCGTCGCTGCGCGACGACAATCGACCTCCCCCTTGCAGGGGGAGGTAAAGAAAGAAGGGCGTGGGGGAGCGTTAAGCAGAGCGCGTCAGCGTCCGCCGCACGGCGTCCCGCCAGCCGGCGTATTTGCGCGCGCGGGTCGGCGGGCTCCGGCATCTTCGCGCCCCGGACGAGGGGTCGCAATGCGGAGCTTAGTTCACCAGCATGATGCTGGCGATTGCTTCGTCGTTATCGGCGTGCGTGAGCTTGGCGAGCTTGCGCGGCGCCGGCCCGTAATAGTCGCCGTCCTGGAGCAGCGGGCGCGGGCGGAACAGCACCGACACCAGCCGGTCGCGCAGCGCCTTGCTGGACACCGGCTTGAGCAGGAATTCGTTGACACCGACCTTGACCGCCGCGACCACGCGCGAGCGCTCGCCGTGGCCGGTGAGCATGATCACCGGCAGGTCGGGATGCGGGAAGCTGCCGGGCGAGCGCAGGCGGCGCATGAAGCCCGGGCCGTCGAGCCCCGGCATTTCCCAATCGAGGATGACGACATCGACCGCGCGTTCGCGCACCGCCTCGAGCCCGGCCGGCCCGTCGGGCGCCTCCTGGATGTTGCGCACGCCGATGCCCATGAGCATGGCGCGCACCACCTTGCGCATGCTGTAGTCGTCGTCGACGATCAGCACGTGGGTGGTCGCGAGGCGTTCGGCGATCAGCGTGGTGTCGTGTTCCATGAGCGGTCGGTCATCCAGCGGATGGGTCATCGAGCGCGGGCATCAAACCACAGAGAGATGGCGGTGTACTGAAACCGGCCGGTAAAATTGGCCGGCATCCGGCAAGCTTTCGTTAACGCCGCTCAGCGCGCGCTTTCCGCGCGCTCCTGTCCGATCAGGGAGACGAGATAGCGGTCGATGGCGGCGCGCTCCGGCTCGCTCGCTTCGAGGCCGAGCTTGCTGCGCCGCCACAGCACGTCCTCGGCGGTCTCGGCCCATTCCTGCTCCGCCAGATAGCGCACTTCCGCCGCGGTGAGATCGCCGGTGAAGCGCTCGCCGAGATCGTCCATGTGCTTCGCCTCGCCGAGGATGCGCTCGGCGCGGCGGCCATAGGCGCGCACCAGCCGCCGCGCATGCGCGCCCGAAACGAACGGCCAGCACTGCATCAACTCGGCGACCACGGCGTCGAAGTCCTCGACCGGGAAATCGCCGCCCGGCAACGGCGCGCCGGCGGTCCAGCGCGGCTTGGCGCGGAAATAGCGGCCGAGCCGCGCCATCGCCGCCTCCGCCAGCTTGCGATGGGTGGTGATCTTGCCGCCGTAGACCGTCAGCAGCGGCGCCTCGCCATAGGCCGCATCGAGCGCCAGCACGTAATCGCGGGTGATGTCCTCCGGCTTGCCGGCGCCGTCGTCGTAAAGCGCGCGCACGCCGGCGAACGACCACACCACCTCGTCGGGGCTGATGCGCTCGCGCAGATATTCGTTCACGGTGTCGCAGAGATAGAGAATCTCGCGGCGGTCGGGCGCCGGCGCGCCGACATTGCCGACGAAGTTCTCGTCGGTGGTGCCGATCAGCGTGAAATCCTCGGCGAAGGGCAGCATGAACACCACGCGGCCATCGGCGGCCTGCAGCAGATAGGCGGCCTCGTGCTCGAAGCGCCGACGCACCACAATGTGGCTGCCCTTGATCAGACGCACCGGCCGGCGCAGCGGCTGCCGGATCACCGTCTCCGCCACCTCGCCGATCCAGGGCCCGGCGGCATTGACCAGGACGCGCGCGGTCACCACCTCGCGGCGGCCGCGCGCGTTGAGCACCAGTTCCCACTCCCGCTGTCGCTCGGCGCGGATGCAGCGCGTGCGCGTGCGGATGACGGCGCCATGCTCGGCGGCATCGCGCGCGTTGAGCACCACCAGCCGGGAATCGTCGACCTGGCAATCGGAGAACACGAAGCCGACGCGAAACGAGCGCTTGAGCGGCTGGCCGAGGCGATGATGGGTGAGATCGACGGTACGGCTGCGCGGCAGGCGCTTGCGTGCGCCGAGGATGTCGTAGAGCAACAGCCCGAGCCGCAGCATGAGCGGCGAGCGCCGGCCGGGCATGACCGGCAGCAGCAGCCGCAGCGGCCGGATGACGTGCGGCGCCGTGCGCAACAGCACTTCGCGCTCGGCTGAGCGCCTCGCGCACCAGGCGAAAGGCGCGCTGCTCGAGATAGCGCAAGCCCCCGTGGATCAGCTTGGACGAGGCCGAGGAGGTGCCGGAGGCGAGATCGTTCATCTCGACCAGCAGCACGCGCACGCCGCGTCCGGCGGCGTCGCGGGCGAGCCCGGTTCCGTTGATGCCGCCGCCGATGATGGCGAGGTCGAAGTCGGCCATGCCCGTCGATTCGGTTGCTTCGCGACAGCATGGGCGGCATGGCGCAGGCACTCAAGCGCGCCGGCGCGCAAAACCGTGGGCTGTCACATCATTCGGCCGCGATCTCCGGGTTCCCTTGGCGACGGCACGACTTGTGCTATTCCCTGATGTGTTCGAAACGTCCCGAATTCGAAAGCGCCATGCCCTCTCCCCGCCTGCTCGTCATCGAAGGCAATACGCCCGAGACCGTGGCCGAACACGTCGCCATCGGCGGTACCCAGGCAAGCCACGGCTACGCCAACCTGTTGCGCGAGCTGCTGCCGGGCGCGACGCTCGATATCTGTCATCCGGCCGACCCGACGGCGACGCTGCCGGCCGGCGAAGCGCTGGAAGGCTACGACGGCATCGCCATCACCGGCTCGTCGCTGCACATCTATTCAGGCGACAGCGCGGTGCTGCGACAGATCGACCTGGTGCGGACCGCGCTCGAGAGCGGCACGCCGCTGCTCGGCTCCTGCTGGGGCCTGCAGGTGATCACCACGGCGGCCGGCGGCCAGGTGCGGCGCAATCCGCTCGGCCGCGAGATCGGCTTCGGCCGCGGCATCCGGCTGACCGAAGCCGGCCGCAAGCATCCCATGTATGTGGGCAAGCCGGACGTCTTCAACGCGCCGACCGTGCATCTCGACGAAGTCGAGACGCTGCCGCCGGGCGCGACCGTGCTCGCCACCAATGCCATGTCGGCGGTGCAGGCGGTCGAGTTCCGCACCGGCGGCTCGGTCGCCTGGGCCGTGCAGTACCATCCGGAATATCCGCTGCGCGAGCTTGCGGTCATCGTGCGCCGCATCGGCGCCCATCTGATCGACGAAGGCTTCTTCATCGACGACGCCGACATGAAGCGCTTCGCCGACGACCTCGATGAGCTCGACCGCGACCCGCTTTGCCGGCGGCTGTCCTGGCGGCACGGCATCAGCAATAATGTGCTCAACAAGCAGCTGCGCGTGAGCGAAGTGGCGAACTGGGTCGAGTTCCAGGTGTTGCCGCAGCGGGCCAAGCGCGGACGCGGGTAGGACTCTGAATGTTGTCGCTTTTGCGTTTCATTCGAACTCAATCGGCCTCATGCTGAGGAGCGTCGCGACAGCGACGCGCCTCGAAGCATGGGACCGCCCCATCCTTCGAGACGGGCGCGTGCCGCGCCCTCCTCGGGATGAGGGCGGATAGAGACAAAGCATGGATTTTACCGGCAAGGATGTCGTGATCACCGGCGGCACTGGCGCGCTCGGCACCGCGGTGGTCGGCGCGCTGCTCGAGGCCGGCGCCTCTTGCACCGTGTCGTACATCCACCTCAAGGAAGCCGAGCGCTTTCCCTATAGCGAGCATGCCAAGGTCAAGCTGGTCGCGGTCGCCGATCTTGCCGATCACACCGCTATCGAGAAGCTCTACGGCGAGCTCACACCGTGGGCATCGATCCATCTCGCCGGCGGGTTTGCGCCCGGCGCGGTGGCGGATACCGACAAGGCGAAGCTGATCGAACAGCTCGAAGGCAATCTCGTCACCTGCTTCCTTTGTTGTAGCGCGGCGGTGAAGGCCATGCAGGCGGGCGGCAAAGGCGGCCGCATCGTCAACGTGGCGGCGCGGCCGGCGCTGGAATGGCGGCAGGGCGCCGGCATGACGGCCTATACGGTGGCCAAGACCGGCGTCGCCGCGCTCACCGTGGCGCTGGCGGAAGAAGTCGCCGGCGACGGCATCCTGGTCAACGCGGTGGCGCCGTCGATCATGGACACGCACGCCAATCGTGCCGCCATGCCGCGGGCCGACTACGACGCTTGGCCGAAAGTGGAGGAAGTGGCGGCGACGATCCTGTTCCTCGCCTCGCCCGACAACAAGGTCACCCGCGGCGCCATCGTGCCGGTGTACGGGAAGTCTTAATTGTCGTCCCCGCGAAGGCGGGGACCCATACGCCGTGCTCTCTCGATAGACTGCGGAGTATGGGTCCCGGCTCGCGCTTCGCTTGGCCGGGACGACAAGAAGCAACTACCCCGCGACCGGCACCAGTTCGAGCGAGGGGCGCAGCAGGCGCTGCACGCCATTGGAGGCGACCACGGCGCGGCTCTCGGCGAACGTCTCGTGGTTCCTCTCGATGTCGTCGAGGTCGTAGAGATAATTGACCATCAAGCCGCAGCCTTGCGCGATCGCCTTCTCGGAGGTGTCGGCCAGCCAGTTGATGCGCTCGAGTCGGGCACCGTTACCGAGATGGAAGCGCGCCACCGGATCGAGCGGCATGCCGCGCCGATTGCGTCCGCGCATGAAGTACCAGGCGACGGCCCGCATGATCGGCTCCTGCAGCTTGGCGGCCACTTCCGGATCGACCCACCAGCCGGCTTCGTCGAGCGCGGTCAGCGCCGCCCGGTCGCTCTCGGTCAGCACCGGCGACGTCGCGTTCTCGCGCTGCTCCTTGAGCCAGCCGGCAAAGCCGGTGACCGGCGACAGCGTCACGAAGGTCGACAGCCGCGGCAACTCGCGGCAGATATCCTCGACCACCTGCTTGATGAGGAAGTTGCCGAAGGACACGCCGGCAAGGCCGCGCTGGCAGTTGGAGATCGAATAGAACACCGCGGTGCGCGCCTTTTCGACGTCGACCACGTCGCGCTCGGTCGCCAGGATCGGCGCGATCGCGCCCGGAATGTCGCGCGTCAGCGCCACCTCGACGAAGATCAGCGGATCGTCGACCAGCGCCGGATGGAAGAAGGCAAAGCAGCGGCGGTCGCTCGGATCGATGCGCCGGCGCAAATCCTCCCAGCCGTGAATCTGATGCACCGCCTCGTAGCGGATGATCCTTTCCAGGATCACCGCCGGCGTCGACCAGTCGATCCGCCGCAGCACCAGGAAGCCGCGGTTGAACCAGGAGGAGAACAGGTGGACGAAGTCGTCATCGACCGGGCGCAGATCGTCCTTGCGATGCGCGAGCACGTCGAGCAACTGCGCGCGCATGCGCACCAGCGCGACGGTGCCGCCGGGCGCGAGATTGAGCCGGCGGAACAGTTCCTGCCGGCGCGGTTCCGAGGCGGCGTGCAGCTCGGCAGCGGTATCGTCGTTCGGGTCCTCGTGCCAGCGGGCGATCGCCGTCTCCATGCGCGTCTTGTCGGGGCCGAAGCGCTCGGCCAGCGCCTCGAAGAAGGCGATACGGGGGCCGGTGGTGAGTTCCGTATAGCGGGTCAGAATTTCACGCGCGAGCGCGACGCCGGAGGCCTCGCCGCGGCCGGACAAGAGATGATCGCAGAGTTCGACCAGGCTCTCGGACCGGCTTGAATCGGTGCCGCGCCGCTCGCGGGCGCGCTCGATCAGGGCTCGGCCCCGCTCGGTAATTGACTGCAACATCTCGCCAAAAAACGAGGCGTTCATCCTATGCGCTCCGTGACCGCTCAGACGGTCCGGCGCCGTCTGTCACTTGCCGACACCCATCAGCAGGTTCGGCAACCATGTGGCAATACCAGGAAAGATCGACAAGATGATGATGCCTATGATCATCATAATGACGTAGGGCAACGAGCCCCACAGCACCTTGTTGGTCGGCACCTCCGGGGCAATGGCATTGACCACGAATAAATTGAGCCCTACCGGCGGGGTAATCAAGCCTACTTCCATGTTAATAGTTACGATAACCCCAAACCAGACCGGATCGAATCCGGCTGCCGTAATAATGGGCAGCAGGATGGGCGCCGTCATCAGAATGATGCCCGCCGGGGGGATGAAGCATCCGCACACCAACAGGAAGAGGTTGATCATGCCCATCAGGACCCAGCGGTTGAAATGGGCGTCGGCGATGGCCTGGGCCAGGGTCTGGGTGATGTAGAGCGAGGTCAGCATGTAGCCGAACAGCGCGGCGGTCGCGATGATCATCAGGATCATCACCGACTCGCGGGTGGTGGAGCGCAGGATCTCCCACCACGCCGACGGCTTCCACATGCGGTAGATCACGAGCGCCAGAATGACGCAGAACGCCGCGCCGACACCGGCGGCTTCCGAGGGCGTGGCGACGCCGCCGTAAAGCACGTACATCACGCCGACCACAACCGCGAGGAACGGCGCGACCTTCGGAATCGATTCGAATTTCTGCTTCCAGGTGAAACGGAAATCCGGCGCGTAAGCGCGGAAGCCCTTGAGCCAGATGTAGACCAGCGTCCAGGCCATGAACAGCGTGGTGAGCAAAAGGCCCGGCATCACGCCGGCGAGGAACAGGCGGCCGATCGAAGTCTCGGTGGCGATGCCATAGAGGATGAAGGTGATCGACGGCGGAATCAGAATGCCGAGCGTGCCGCCGGCGCAGATCGAGCCGGTGGCGACCTCGTCCGGATAGCCGCGCTTGCGCATCTCCGGCACGCCCATCTTGCCGATGGCGGCGCAGGTGGCAGGCGACGAGCCGGTCAAGGCCGCGAAGATGGCGCAGGCGCCGAGATTGGAAATCACCAGTCCGCCGGGCACGCGGTAGAGCCAGCGGTCGATCGCCTCGTAGAGATCCTTGCCGGCGGGCGAGGAGCCGATCGCCGCACCCATCATGATGAACATGGGGATGGCGACGAGGGTGAATTCATCGAGGCTGGAATAGAAGGTCTCGGCCACGACCTGGATGCTGTCGATGCCCTGGAACACCACCAGGAAGATGACGGCGATGGCGCCGAGGCCGAAGGCCACCGGAATGCCGGACAGCAGCGTCACCACGGTAGCGGTGAGAATGACGATTCCTTCAACGGCCGGGTTCATGCCACGTGCTCTTCATGGCTGAGGTCGAAGGGCTCGCGCCGGCCGGTGGCGATCGCGAGAAAATCGGCGATGTATTGCAGCACCAGAAGGCCGAGGCCGACCGGCATCGAGAAATAGGGTACCCACAACGGGGCACGCCAGACCGTGTCGGAATGCCAGTCCTTCGACCAAGCCTGGTACCAGAACTTCGTGCACAGGACGAACAGCACCACGCAGAAGGCGAGCGCCAACAGGTTGGAAAAGATCGCCAGCCAATAGCGCGCGCGCGGGCCGAGATAGAGCGGCAGCACGTCGACATTGACGTGGCCGCGCGTCATCAACACGTAGGCACTGCCGATAAACGTCGTGCCAATGATGCTGTAGGTGACGACGTCGAGTTGCCAGATGGTGGTCAGATTGAAGATATAGCGCTCGATCACCATGTCGCAGATGACCCCGACAGCGAGCGCGACCAGAAGCGCCGCTACGACGCCGGCAATGCGCGACAGCTGGCTGACGACCCGGATGTAGGTGTCCATGGTTGTTGCGGCCGGATGGGGTGATCGGGATTTGCGGAGAGCGCGGCTTGCCGCCGGCCGACGAAAATCTCCGCCGGCCGGGGCAAGGGGTGCGTTCGCGCTATTTCACCGCGAGCGCTTCGTCGATCAGTTTCTGGCCGTTCGGAACCTTCTTGGCGAAGTCGGCATACGAGCTCTTGCGCGCGACGGCGAGCCAGGCCTTGTACTCGTCGTCCGACAGGCTCACGACCTTCACCTTGTGCTTCTTGAAGGCCTCGATCGCCTCGTCGTTCACCTCGTCGGCCTTGCCCTCATAGAAAGCCTGCGCCTTCTTGCCGGCGGCGATGATCGCGTCCTGCTGCTTCTTGTTGAGCTTGTCGAAGCTCTTCTTCGACATCAGCACCGGCTCGTACATGAACCACAGCGCGTTGTTGCCCGGCGCGGTCAGGCAGTCGGTGACCTCGTAGAGCCGCATCGAGGCGAAGCTGCCGAGGCTGGTGTCGGTGCCGTTGATCACGCCACTCTGGAAGGCGTTGTAGATTTCGTTCGACGGCGGGCTGACGATCGAGGCGCCGGCGGTCTTCCACATGTCGGCGAAGGTGATGCCGGCGGAGCGGAATTTGCGGCCCTTCATGTCGGTCGGCTTGGTGATGCAGCCGTTCTTGGAGGCCATGCCGCCGGCGAACCAGGCATCGGAGAGCACCATGACGCCGTGCTTCTCGATATCGGCGCGCATGTCCTTCATGAACTGCGAGTGGTTGATGCGCTTGGCGCGGTCCTGGCTGCGGATCAGGCCGGGCATCAGCGTGGCGCCGAAGGCCGGCACCTTGCCGCTGGCGTAGTCGAGCGGGAACAGCGACAAATCGAGCTGGCCGTTGACCATCGCGTTCCACTGCTCTTTCGGCTTGAACAGCGAGGCGCCGGGATAGACCTGCATCTTGATGCCGACATTGGCGGCCTGGGCTTCCTTGGCGATCATCAGCACCATGTCGTCGCGGATATCGTGCTTGCCGCCGGGGAATTGGTGCGACGCTCTCAGCGTCACCTGCGCCTGCGCGGTCGCCGTCAACAGCACCGCCGCCGCCGCACTCACCAAAATTGTCTTGATCGTCCTCATCTCGGGTGTCCTCCATGGTTTCGTTTTTTGGGAAGGGCACCCGCCCGCGCTTGCCACGCGGACAACCTGTCGATGTGCCCCTTCTTCTGTTTGGGAAACATTAGCGCGCTAACGCTTCCAACTGCCATAAACACCATGTAAATTTCTCCCGCAACCCCGCACGACTAATGGGTATTTCCCGCTCTGGCCAGGATGGAGCGATGCCTCTATAACCGCGCCCGTCGCCCTCCATTCTCCATTCCGACACGTCCAGGGAGCTTTCACGACATGCCTAAACCGTTGGCGGGTCTCCGGGTCCTCGAACTGGCCCGCATCCTGGCAGGGCCCTGGGCCGGGCAGATGCTGGCCGATCTCGGCGCCGACGTGATCAAGGCGGAACGCAAGGGAACCGGCGACGATACCCGCGGCTGGGGCCCGCCCTTCGTGGAGGGCAAGGACGGCCAGCACATCGGCTCGGCCTATTTCCACGGCGCCAATCGCGGCAAGCGCTCGATCGAGGTGGACTTCGACAGCGAGGACGGCAAGCGCATCATACGCAAGCTGGCGGCGCGCTCCGACGTGCTGATCGAGAACTTCAAGGTCGGCGGGCTCGCCAAGTTCGGCCTCGACTACAAGAGCCTGGCGCCGGAAAACCCGCGGCTCATCTATTGCTCGGTGACCGGCTTCGGCCAGGACGGCCCCTATGCCAAGCGCGCCGGCTACGACCTGATGGCGCAAGGCATGGGCGGCATCATGGACCTGACCGGCATGCCGGATGGCGAGCCGACCCGTATCGGCGTGCCGGTGTCTGATATTTTCACCGGATGCTATTCGACGATCGGCATCCTCGCCGCGCTCGCCCAGCGCGAGAAGACCGGCAAGGGCTGCTACATCGACACCGCGCTGGTCAACTCCACCGTCGGCGTGTTGTCGAACCAGGCGCTGAACTATCTGGTGTCGGGCAACATCCCCAAGCGGCTCGGCAATGCGCACGCCAACATCGTGCCCTATCAGGTGTTCCCGGCCGCCGACGGCCACCTCATCGTCGCCACCGGCAACGACACGCAATACGTCAAGTTCTGCAACGTGCTGGGGGCGCCGGAGCTGGGACAGGATCCGGCCTACAAGGACAATGTCGGACGGCTCGCGCACCGCGAAGAGCTGGTCGGCAAGCTCTCAGCCCTGACCGGCAAGGTGAAGCGCGACGACCTGCTCGCTCAGCTCGAAAAGCAGGGGGTGCCCGCCGGCCCCATTAACAATGTCGAGCAGGTGTTCAACGACCCGCAGGTGATCCACCGCGGCATGAAGCTCGAGCTGCCGAGTAATGCCGCCAAGGGTGGCACCATACCGGGCGTGCGCACGCCGATCGTGATGGATGGCTGGAAGGCGGCTTCCGAGCACCCGGCGCCGCTGCTCGGCGAGCACAGCGCCGAAATTCTGCGCGAGATCGGCGAAGGGTGAGGCGGCGTCCCCGCTATCCCGTTCGTCCCCGCGAAAGCGGGGACCCAGTCGATAAACTCACCGACGTTGCGGGCGCGCTCTGGATTCCCGCTTAAGCGGGAACGAACGCAGTTTGCGGCAACGCCATCTGAATCACCACTGTCAGTCGACCGGCACCACCGCCGCCACGAACTCCTCGCCCTTGACGCGGCTGTGGTGTCCGTCGCCTTCGACGTCCTCCATCAGCACGCAGTCGCCGGGGCCGAAGCTGCGCTTGTCGCCACCGCTGGCGGTCACTTCGAGATGGCCCTTCAGGCAGAGCATGAATTGCTTCTTCGGCACGTGGATGGCGTCGGCGCTCCAGCCGGACGGCAGGCGGATGAACTGCACGCCGTCGGTCTGATAGGCGTGCGAAACGAAAACCATCGGCGCCGGCGGCCGGTAATCGGCTTCGTCGAGCTTGAGCGTGGCATCCTCGAAATGGGTTTTGCCGTTCTTGCCGGCGGCAAGGCGAACATATTTCATCTTCAACGCTCCTGTTGACCCGGCAGGCCGCCGCGGTGCCGACTTTCTATCGGCCGTGCGGTGCCGCAGCCTTGCGTTAGGTCAAAGCTGCGCCGCGGCCGTCCCCTCGGCGCTAGTCGGCCGATGCGACCTGCGGCTGGCGCGCGCGGGCATTTTCGATCGCCTCGCTGATATGGCGGCGCAGGCTCTCGAGATCGTAGGGCTTTTGCAGCACCACCACGCCGCGGGCGACGGCATCCTGCGCGCTCGCGCTATAGCCGGTGGTGAGCAGCACCGGGATATCGGGGTAGCGTTCGGCGATCTCGGCCGCGAGATCGAGCCCGTTCTTGCCGCCCGGCATCAGGATGTCGGAGAAGACGAGGTCCACTTCCGGATCGAGCCGCAACGCGGCGATCGCCGCCTGCGCGTTGGCGACGCTGCGCACGCGGTAGCCAAGCTGGCGCAGCAATCCGGCCCCGACTTCCGCGACATCACCGTTATCCTCGACCAGCAGCACCGTGCCGACGGTCGCCTTCGGCGCCTCGGTCGACGCCTTCGGCGCGACCGTTTCCGGCCTGTCGTGGCTGCGCGGGAGATAAAGCGTGACCGTGGCGCCGCGACCGTCGGCGCTCGACACCGTCGCCGTGCCGCCCGACTGCTTGGCGAAACCGTAGACCTGGCTCAAGCCGAGCCCCGTGCCCTTGCCGAACTCCTTGGTGGTGAAGAACGGCTCGAACACCCGCGTCAGCACATCGGCGGGAATGCCGTGGCCGGTGTCCGCCACGCGTAGGGCGACGAATTCCCCGCTCAAGCCTTCGTCGGTCGCCTCCCCTTTCAGCGTCACCGGCTTGATGCGGATGGAAAGCCGGCCGCCTTGCGGCATGGCATCCTTGGCATTGACCGCGAGATTGAGAATGGCGAGCTCGAACTCGCCGGGGTCGACCCGCACCGCGCAAGGCGTCGCCGGCGCATCGACCTTGATTTCGATGTTGCCGTGCAGGGAGCGCGCGAGCAACTCGCGAATGAGCGGCAGCCGCTGGCTGAGGTCGATCACCTGCGGCGTCAGCGTCTGCTGGCGCGAATAAGTCAGCAGTTGCCGCGTGAGCGTTTCGCCGCGCTGGGTGGCGGTGGCGATCATGTCGAGCAGCCGGGTCTGTTTCTGGTCGGTCAATTCGCCGCGCAGGCGCTGCACGCTGCCGCTGATGATCATCAGGAGATTGTTGAAATCGTGCGCCACACCGCCGGTCAACTGGCCGATCGCTTCCAGCCGCTGTGCCTGGCGCAGCGCGCCTTCGGCGGTCTCGCGGCGGTCCGCCTCGTCATAAAGCCGCCGCGTGCGCCGCAAAGCGAGAAGCAGCACCGCGAACAGCAGGGCGGTGGCCGGCAGCCCGAAGACGAGATGGCTGCTCATATAAGTGAGCCACTCGTGGGTGATCGCCGAAGTCTCGACGCCCGCGAGCACGTAGAGCGGAAAGCCGGCGAGCTTGCGATAGCCGATGCGCCGCGTGATGTGGTCGAGCTGCGAATTGACCGTGCTGAGTCCGCGCTCGTGCCCCTTGGCGATGCCGGCGCGCAGGGCGCTCTCGGGATCGAGCTCGACCAAAGGATTTTTCAGGATCGGATAGCGTGCCAGAAACCGGCCGTCGGCGCGCGCGAGCGCGAAGTAGCTGCCGTCGTTGCTGGCCATGCGGGCATAGAAGCCGGCGAAATAGGCCGGCAGCACCGCGACCGAAATGACTCCGTTGAACTGCCCGTCGGAGGAGAGCCGACGCTCCGACACCGAGAAGAAATAGGTATCGATGCCGGGCATGCGCGGGTAATGCACGCGACTGACATAAGTGCCGACATCGTGAGCGACCTGCGCCTGGAAATAATCGCGCTCGGTGAAGCTGAGGTTCTTCGGCACCGGCAGCACATTGGCCGAGACCAGTGGATGGCCGGCTCTGTCGATGATCATGATGCCCTTGCAACTGCGGCAAGGCGTTGACGATGCCCATGAGCCGAGCATGCAAGACGGCTTCGTTCGCGCGAATGTCCGCGTCGGACATGCCACGCGTGATCTCGTCGATCTCGGCAACCGTGCGCTGCAACGTCTGCAGCACCTTGAGGGCGTGCTCGTGCAGAATGTCGAGCGAGCGATCAATGCGCTCGTCGGTGACGCGCTCGATGTTGCGGTAGCTGGTCCAGGCGGCGAAGGCGAACAGCACCGCCGGCAGCACCAGCGATGCCACCATCATCCATTTGAGCAGACGAATCGCTGCGTGGCGCGCGGTCAACATCGGACTGTCGAAAATTCCAGCGTGATGGGACGAGACAAGCGTTCCTCCCCGACTCATCATCAACATTTCTTGTAAATAACCAACCGCCCCGGGGAAATATGACCCGACGGACGGGACCAAATTGGGGCAAAAAACCCGCCCGCCAGTGCTCGACCGCAGGCGAGCGGGATGATGGAACCTTCAATTTTCGTTGCGTCAGGCGACCGCGGTCGGCGCCAGCGCCTCGATATCGGTGACGACGTCGATGACGGCGGGCCGCTTGGCGGCAATCGCGCGCGCCAGGGCCGGCGCGATCTCGTCGGGCTTCTCCACCCGGATACCGAGCGCGCCCATGTCCTCGGCAAGCTTGGCGAAATTGGTCGGCCGGTAGGTCCACATCCGACGCCCCTCCTCGGTCTGCACGCCGCCATAGGCACGATCGAAGCCGCGCTTGGACTGGTTGCCGCCGCTGTTGTTGTTGACCAGCGTCACCGAGGGGATATTCCAGCGCACCGCCGTCTCGACCTCGCCGATGTGGTACCAGAATCCGGCATCGCCCGTGAAAACCACAACCGGGCGATCCGGACAGGCCGCCTTGGCGCCGATGCCGGCCGGAAAGGCCCAGCCGAGATGGCCGGCGCTGCGGATGTAGCTCTGCTTGGCCGTGCGCAGATCGTACATGCCGCCCATCCACATGCCGGCATGGCCGGTGTCGACAATGACAATGGCGTCGTCGGGTACATGCAGGCTGAGCTCGTGACAGATGCGCGCCGGATGGATCGGAACGCTGTCGGATTCGAGATCCGCTTTGTACTTGGCGTACCACTCATCGCGCAGGCCGGCGATCTCCTTGATCCAACCGGCGCGGCTCTTGGCGGTCGCCTTATCGGCCTGCTCCAGCATACGGCCGAGCACCGCCTTGGCATCGCCGAGCACGCTGGCGGCCAGCGGATAATTGCGACCGAGCGCTTCCGGCTCGATGTCGATCTGGATCGCCGGCGTGCCGATCTTCGGCACCGCCCAGAAATGCGTGGTCATGCCGCCGGTTTCGCTGCCGATGAAGCAGACCAGATCGGCGCCGTTGACGGCGCGATTGGCGCTCTCGCGCGAATAGGTGCCGACCACGCCGACCGAGAGCGGATGCGAGCCGGGGATGCTGTCCTTGCCGTTGAGCGAGGTGGCGACCGGAATCTGCAAGGCTTCCGCCAGCGCCACCAGTTCGCCGCCGCGCCGGACGCGCGCACGCCGCCACCGGCAACGATGATCGGACGCGCGGCCTTCTGCAGCAGATCGAGCGCCGCCGTCACATGCTCGGCCTGCGGCTCGGGCCGGAACGGCGGCACATGGGCGAACTGCTGCTCGACCAGCGCCTCTATCTCGGCCTCATCCAGATCGACCTGGCCCTCATTGCCGCGGAACTGCAGATGTACCGGCCCGGGCGCGCCGGTCGTCGCGGTGCGAAAGGCCTGACGCACCATGTCGGGAATGCGCGCGACGTCATCGACGGTGACGTTCATCTTGGTCACCGGCTCGAACGCCGGCACGTCATCGACCTCCTGATAGACCTTGCGGAACTTGGTCCGAGGATCGCGGCCGCCGGTCATGGCGATCACCGGCGAATGGGCAAGGCAGGCATCGCGCAGGCCCGCCGCGAGATTGAGCGCACCGATCACCTGCGCCATGCAGATGCCCGGCTTTCCGGAGGCGCGCGCGTAGCCGTCGGCCATGTAGGCGGCGGACTTCTCGCCGTGGCAATGGACGCGCGCGATGCCGGTCTTGCGCCGCTCCATCTCGACGAAGGTCCGCCGCAGCACCGCCGGCACCATGAACACATGGGTGACGCCGTAGTCCTTGAGCATGTCGGCGAGCACTTCGGCGCCGATGCGTTTCTGATTGTGGCCGAGCGTTGTCATTTTTCCTCCCCGCGCATTTCGTTAATTTCCGTGGTTCGATTCGATCTGTGACCGTTGCAGCAGGACCGGCTGAGCATCACGCCGGCACGAATTTCATCGCGATGCCGTTGATGCAGTAGCGCAAGCCGGTCGGCGGCGGGCCGTCGGGAAAGACGTGGCCGAGATGGCTGCCGCAGCGGCTGCAATGCACCTCGGTGCGCACCATGCCGTGGCTCGCGTCTTCATCGGTCTCGACCGCGCCTTCCACCGGATCGTTGAAGCTCGGCCAGCCGGTGCCGCTCTCGAACTTCATCTTGGAAACGAACAGCGGCTGGTCGCAGGCCGCGCAAACGAAGGTGCCGGCGCGCTTCTCGAAATTGAGCGCGCAGCTTCCCGGCATCTCGGTGCCGTGCTCGCGCATGATGGCGTATTGCTCAGGGCTGAGAATCTTGCGCCATTCGGCCTCGCTGTGGGTGACGGGGTATTGTTTGGGCATGGAGAGCCTTTCGACTTTTCCCGGGCGCAGCGCAGCGCGTGAGCGGTGCGCTGCAGACTCGGGATACGTCGGTTAGAAGAAAGCGGGGTCCCGGATCGGCGGTGCACGACTGGGTGCTAGCACCGCTTCCGGGACACGGGACTCGTTATTTAATCGCCAGCGGGTTGATCGGCGAGCCGACCGCGCCGGTAATCGGAATTGCCGGTGCGACGAACAGGAACTCGTAGACCTTGTCGGCGGCGCAATCGTCGGCGAGTTCCTTGAGCTGGAAGATCTCGCCCATGGTCATGCCCATGATGGGAATCGTGATCCAGTGCCAGGGCTGGTTGATGTTCTCGCCTTCGGCCACCGGATTGGGCCGCACTTCGCAGCCCCAGGTGTCGGAGGCAAGCGCGGCAAGCTCGGTGTCCTTGACGAAATCGAGCGTATCGAAGCCGAAGCCCGGCGCGTCGCCGCCCGGATAGCCGTCCCAGCTACCGGCCTTCTGGCAGCGCTCCATCATGCCGGTGCGCACGATGATGAAGTCGCCGCGCTTGAGCGCGACATCCTGCTTCTTCGCCGTGCCATAGAGGTCTTCGTTGGTGATGCCGTAGCCGTCGTCGAGCGAGTCGACGCCCTTGTAGCGCGCGACGTCGAGCAGCACGCCGCGGCCGACCATGCGGTTCTTGGTCTTCTCGATGCCGCACTTCTGCGCGCCGGCGCTGGTCACCTCGCGGCAGTCATAGCCGTTCCACATCATGCTCTTCGTAGAACACGTGGCCGAGCCCATCCCATTGCGTGCCGCATTGCAGCGGCATGGTCACCATATCGTCGGCGGCGCTGGATGCCGCGCTTGTCGAGCACGCCGGAATAGGCGTCGGTGCCGGTGCGGATCATGGTGTGGATGGGATTGGTGCGGCCCATCGCCGGATATTTGCTCTTGGCGCCCTGCGGACCGGTGTAATCGAAATTGAGCGCGAGCGAGATCACCTTGCCCTTCTTCACCAGCCTGGTGGCGGCGATGATGTCTTCGGGCGTGGTGTAGTTGAGCGTGCCGACTTCGTCGTCCGGACCCCATTTGCCCCAGTTCTTGTACTTCTCCGCGGCCTCGCTCATGTCCTTGCGCGTGATCTTGCGAGCAGTCATCGGGCTTTTCCTCTCGTCTTTCAGTTTATCGGGTCGGCTCGGCAACCGGCGCCGAGCGGAAACCCGCCGCCAGAAACGGAATCATGTGGTGGAGCGCGCGCTTGACGTTGCCGGGATCGACCCGGCCGTTGGTCAACGCCTGGATGCGGCCGCTGTTGGCCATGGTGTAGAACATGGCGCCGAGCATGAAATGAAAGCGCCACTCGATCTCGGCGCGCGGCAACTGCGGCAGCGCCTCGACGACGGCGTCGAGGAATTCGCGGCTGGAGAGGTCGAAGGCTTTCGCCAAGATTTTGCGCGACAGCGCCTCCGGCTCGTTGGCGAGCCGCGCACGCAACTTGACGAAGGCGGGGCCGCCGAAACGCGGCTGCATGCCGAGCACCAGCGCCGGGCGCAGGAACGCGTCAAGAATATTTTCCAGCGCCGGCGCCTTGCCGCCTGCGGAACACAGCGCCAACAGACGCAGCCGCTCTTCGGCAATCGGCGCGGCGCGTTGCGCAAACAGCGCTTCCAGCAAGCCATCCTTGGAGCCGAAATGATAGGCGATGGAGGCGAGATTGACCTCGGCCTCGGCGCTGATCGCGCGCAGGCCGACGCCGGCCATGCCATGCTCGGCAAACAGACGTTCCGCCACCATCAGGATGCGCTCGCGCACCGACGGCGCCGCGACCCGCGCGACCTTCTTGCTTGTTCCGTTCACCGCGGTGCGCGTGGCCGCGCGCTTGGCAACGGCGCGCGCGGCGCGGGACCGGCTTCCCGCTTTCAACCGTGACGATCCTGTTGCGGAGACCTTGCGCACGCTTGACTCGATATCGCCCATCTGAGACAAGGCCATGTAAACAGTCGTTTGTTTAAAGTCAAACAGGTAAGTGCCGGGACGCAGAACCATGCCGCGCAAAAGCAACAAAACCATTCTGACGGTCGCGGTCACCGGCAATCTCACCACGGTCCAGCAGAATCCCAACCTGCCCTGCACGCCCGAGCAGATCGCCAATGCCGCCTTGCAATCGGCGAAAGTCGGCGCCGCCGTCGCGCACATCCATGTGCGCCATGCCGACGGCCGCCCGAGCATGGAGCTCGCGCATTACCGCGAAACCGTCGAGCGCATCCGCGACAAGAATTCCGACCTGATCATCAACCTGACCACCGGCCCCGGCGGCCGCTTCGTGCCCGGCAAGGACGATCCGCGCGTCGCGGCGGCCGGATCGACACTCGTGCATCCGCTCAAGCGCGTGGAGCATATCGTCGCGCTCAAGCCCGACATCGCCACCCTCGACCTCAACACCATGTGGTCGGGCACCGCCGCCGTGATCAACCCGCCGGAAAACGTCACGGTCATGGCCAAGGCGATCCAGGAGGCAGGATCGAAACCGGAACTGGAAGTGTTCGACTCGGGCGATATCCAGCTCGCGCACATGCTCCTCGACCAGGGCGTGCTGCAGCGCCCACCGCTGTTCCAGATCGTCATGGGCGTGCGCTACGGCTTCGTGTCGACGCCGCAGACCTTGATCTACGCCCACTCGCTGCTGCCGCAGGACGCCATGTGGGCGGCGTTCGGGATCGGGCGCTGGGAATTTCCCATGCTGGCGCAGGCCTGGTTCATGGGCGGCCATGTGCGCGTGGGTCTCGAGGACAACATCTATATTCGCAAGGGCGAGCTGGCACCGAGCAACGCGGCGCTGTGCGAGAAGGCGGTCCGCATACTGGACGAACTGGGAGCGGAAATTGCCACGCCCAAAGAGGCACGGGAGATTCTCAAGTTGCGCGCCTGATCGCAGCTTTTGTACTTGCCGACAACGGCTCAAGATCCCACGCTCGGGAGAAGGAGACTGGTACGACATAGCATCCGAGCACGTCGAATCGCCGCGCCATCTCAGCGCCTCTGTTGCAGGAGCGGATCAGGCGCCGGCATCGACAACTCGTCGATGAGCAAGACATCCCAATCAAGGGGCGACACGACCGGATCAAACACAAGGCGGCATATTCAAGATCGCCCACATCGGAGGATACACGGAATGACGTTCGCACACCGGCTCAAAGCATTGGCGATCACCGCGGCGGCGCTCGCGCTCGGCACGGCTTTCGCCCAGGCGGAACCGCTCAATATCAAGATCGGCTGGTCGCAGACGCCGGGCCACATGGCGCCGCTGCTGTTTCAGAACAAAAGTCTTCTCAAGCACTACGGTAAGACCTACACGGTCGATGCGGTCCGCTTCCGCGGCAGCACGGCACAGCTCACCGCGCTCGCGTCGGGCCGGTTGGATATCGCCGCGCTGTCGGCGACGGCACTTGACCTCGCGGTCACCAATGCCGGTATCGATGCCCGTGTGGTCGGTGACGTCATTCAGGACCGCGCGCCGTACTGGTCGAGCGGCTTCTGGGTGCTCAAGAGCAGCGGCATCAACAAGATCGAGGATTTGAAGGGCAAGCGCATCGCGACCAATTCCATCGGCTCGGCGATCGACACGTCGATGCGCGGCATGCTGCACAAGCACGGCCTGACCAATGACGATTTCAACACCATCGAGGTATCGTTCGGCAACATGCCCGCCATGCTGATGTCGGGCAAGGTCGACATGGCGCCGATCCTGCCGCAGTTTGCTTCCCTGCTCGGCAAGGACAAGGTGAAGGAGATGTTCACCAGCCGCGACGTTACCGGGCCGCAGCAGACCGTTTCCCTGGTTTCCCGCAAGGACTTCATCGACAAGAACCGGGCGGCGCTGGTCGATTTCTTCGAGGATTATATCCGGGCGCTGCATTGGTTCTTGAACCCTGCCAATCGCAAGCAGGCCCTGCAGATCGTCGTGGACTTCACCCATCGCCCGCTCAAGCGCATCGACTACGCCTTCACCAAGAACGACTACTATCGCGATCCCAACGATCTGCCCAATATCCCGAATCTCCAGCACGCCATCGATCTCGCGCTCAAGAACGGGGTGATCAAAAAGGGCATCGATGCAAAGAAGTACTCCGATCTGTCGCTGATCCACGATGCCATGAAGCGCATGAAGAATTGACGATGACAGATCGAAAAGGACAGGCGGCGATGGACAGCAAGGTGATGGCGCAGTCCCTGTCGGCCAACGCCGCCGCCATTTCGGTCGAGTCGGTGAGCCACAGTTACCGGCCGCCCACCGGCAAGCCGGTACAGGCGCTCGGCCAGATTTCGCTCGAGGTCGGGCAAAAGGAGTTCGTGGCGCTGCTCGGACCGAGCGGCTGCGGCAAGAGCACCCTGCTCTATCTGATCGGCGGGTTCCTGCCGATCGAGAGCGGACGCATCGTGGTGGGCTCGCGGCCGATCAACGGGCCGGGGCCCGATCGGGGCATCGTCTTCCAGCACTTCGCGTTGTTTCCCTGGAAGACGGTCCTCGGCAACGTCCTTTATGGCCTCGAAAATATCGGCGTATCGCGCCAGGAGCGGCGCGAACGGGCGCAGCACTTTATCGATCTCGTTCAACTGTCCGGCTTCGAGGACGCCTATCCAAGTCAGCTCTCCGGCGGCATGAAGCAACGCGCGGCCATCGCCCGCACGCTGGCGATCGAGCCGGATATCCTGCTGATGGACGAGCCGTTCGGCGCACTCGACGCGCAGACCCGGAGCATCATGCAGGAAGAATTGCTGTCCATCTGGCAGAAGACGAAGACGACGATCGTGTTCGTCACCCACGACGTACGCGAGGCTGTCTACGTCGCGGAGCGCGTCGTGCTGATGTCGGCGCGTCCCGGACGCGTGATGGAAATCGTCGACACGCACTTCGACGATCGCGGCGCCGAAGTCATGGACACGCCCGAATTCAACAAGATATCGCGCTATATCTGGGATCGCGTGCGCAACGAGGCGATGGCGGCACAGAAGCTAGGACGACGACCGTGAAAGGCGTCTTCGTCCGTTACCTGCCGCTATTGATCCTCGCAGCCGCGTGGGAGCTCATCGCGCGCAGCGGACTCATTTCGCAATTGGCCTTGCCGCCGTTGAGCGACGTGTTGGCGTCGTGGTGGGGGCTGGCCAAGGACGGAACGCTGCTGGTCAACGGCGAGGCCTCGCTGTTGCGCGTGGCCAGCGGGCTAGCGCTGGCCATCGTGCTCGGCACCGCCGCCGGCATCGCCATGGCCTGGTATCCAACGGTGCGCACCATCGTCAATCCGGTCTTTCAGCTTTTCTATCCAATGCCGAAATCGGCGCTGATCCCGGTCATGATCCTGTGGTTCGGCATCGGCGACATGTCGAAGATCGTGCTCATCTTCATCGGCTGCATGCTGCCGATCGTGGTCAGCTCCTATAACGGCGCGCGCGGCGTCGACCACGTCTATATCTGGTCGGCGCTCAGCCTGGGCGCGAGCCGGCGCAAGATTCTCTGGCAGATCGTGGTGCCGAGCGCGATGCCGGAGGTGCTGACCGGCATCCGCACCGCGATCGCGATTTCGTTCGTGCTGCTGGTCGCCTCCGAGTTGCTCATCGCCCGCAACGGGCTCGGCTACCTGGTGAGCGGGTTCGGCGACGCCGGCGTCTATCCCTCGATGTTCGCCGTCATCCTGACGGTCGTCACCTTGGGATTCTGCGCCGACCGCATCTTCCAATGGACCATGTCGAAGATCCTGGTATGGCGACAGTAAACGAATCAGCGTCGAGCGCCGAGGTCGAGCCGCGGGCGGCGGTGACGCCCGGCAGCGTGCTGCGCTGGGTCGGGCGCAAGGCCGCGCCGCTCGGGTCCATCGTTGCGCTCATGTTGATCTGGGAAGGCTTTGCCAAGAGCGGCATTCTCACGCCCTTCCTGCTGCCGTCGCTCGAGACGATCTTCTCGCGCGTCATCGCGGACGTCGCCAACGGCAGCTTCTTCGTCAAAGCCGCCTTCACGCTCTACCGCGCGCTCGCCGGCTTCACGCTCGCCGCGCTGGCGGCGGTCACCATCGGCATCCTGATGTCGCGCCGCTCGCTGATGCGCTGGTTCTTCGATCCGATCATTTCGGTCGGCTTTCCGATGCCCAAGGTGGCCTTTCTGCCGATCTTCCTGCTGTGGTTCGGCGCCTACGACACGTCGAAGATCCTGCTCATCGCCTTTGCCGCCTTCTTCGCGATCGCCGCCAACACCATCGCCGGCACGCAAGGCGTAGAGCGCCATTTGATCTGGTCGGCCCAGAGCCTCGGGGCGCCGGAGCGCCGCATCGTGTGGAGCGTCATCCTGCCCGGCGCGCTGCCGCAGATATTGACCGGCTTCCAGATCGCCCTGCCGCTTGCGCTCATCGTCTGCATCGTCGCCGAGATGCTGATGGGCGGCGTCGGCCTCGGCGGCTCGATGATCTACGCGCAGCGATTTGCCGACTCGCCCGGCGTCTTTGCCGGCATCGTCGAGATCGGCATCGTCGGCACGGCCGCGATCTATTCGCTGCGGATGCTGCGCCGACGGCTGCTGGCGTGGCACGTTGAAACCACCCAGAAATGATCGGGGCCAACGCCGCTGAGCGTCGCTCGGCTCCGCGCGGGACATGAGGCCGAGGCATGCGCATTGTCGATATCCGCGAGATCGCGATCCCGCTCAAGTCGTCGCTTCGCAATTCGAGCTTCGACTTTTCCGAAATGACCACCTCGGTGGTGGCGGTCATCACCGACGTCATGCGCAACGGCAAGCCGGTGTGCGGCTTTGCCTTCAATTCCACCGGCCGCTACGCCTGCGGCGCGGCAATGCGCGCGCGCTTCATCCCGCGCATTCTGGCGGCCGCGCCGGAGACGCTGCTCGACGACGACGGCAATCTCGACCCGGCGAAAATTCTTGGCAGCATGATGCAGCGGGAGAAGGCCGGCGGCCATGCCGAGCGCTCGATCGCCATCGGCACTATCGAGGTGGCGGTGTGGGACGCGCTTGCCAAGATTCTCGACAAGCCGCTGCATGCCCTGCTGGCCGAGCGCTTCAGCGGCGGCAAGATGGCGGCACGCATGTTCTGTTACGTCGGCGGCGGCTGGTACTGGCCGGGGCAGACCGTCAAGGACCTGCAGGACGAGATGCGCCGGCATCTCGGCGCCGGCTACACCATGGTCAAGATGAAGATCGGCGGCCTGCCGCTCGCGGATGACCTGCGCCGGCTGGAAGCGGTACTGGAAGTGGTCGGCTCCGGCGATCATCTGGCGGTCGACGCCAACTGCAAGTTCGAGCGCGAGGAGGCGCTGGCCTATGCGCGGGCGCTGGAACCGTTCAAGCTGCGCTGGTACGAGGAGCCGTGCGATCCGCTCGGGCTGGCGCTGTTCGCGGAGCTTGCAGGCACCTACGCCTCGCCGCTGGCAACCGGCGAGAACCTCTATTCGACCCAGGACGTCGAGAACCTGGTGACCTTCGGGGGCTGGCGGCCGAAGCGCGACATCATCCAGATCGATCCGCCGCAAGCCTACGGCATCACCCAGTTCTCGCGCACAGTGGCCATGCTGGAGCGGCGCGGCTGGCCGCGCACGTCGCTGTTTCCGCACGGCGGCAACCAGATGTCGCTGGCGATTGCCGCCGGCTTCGGGCTCGGCGGCGCGGAGTCCTATCCCGGCGTGTTCGGTGACTTCGGCGGCTTCGCCGACGACGCGGTGGTCGCGGACGGCCACCTCAGCCTTTCCGACCGCCCCGGCATCGGCTTCGAGGGGCAGGCGGCGCTCTATCGGATCATGCGCGAATTGGCCGGGCTGTAGTCGCCAGCCACCGCCCCTCCCAACGCCGTCGCTGGGAAAGTCAAATATATTGAGAGGCTTGGCGCACGCGTCGGGCCTGCGCGTTTGTTGATCTCGCTCAATACGCCTCCGGCGCGATCGGACTACACTTTCAAAAATTTGAATATATCTACGCGCCAGTCGCCGAGGCGGTTGCGTCGCGTCGAATAACACCAGGAGAAAACGTCATGGCAGAGGTTGTTGTGCTGGGCGCAGGCCTGAGCGGCACGCTCATGGCTTACGAACTAGTCCCGCAACTGCGCGAGGGGGACCGCCTGACCGTGATCGGGCAAGGCCCGCGCTATCACTTCGTTCCGTCCAATCCGTGGGTGGCGGTGGGCTGGCGCGAGCGTGAGGACGTCGAGATCGATCTCGACGCGGTGATGAAGCGCAAGGACATCCGCTACCTGCCGCAGGGCGCAAAGCGCGTGCATCCTGCGGAAAACCGTATCGAGCTCGAGGACGGGAGCACCGTCGATTACGATTATCTCGTCATCGCCACCGGGCCGGAACTTGCCTTCGACGAGATCGAGGGGCTCGGGCCGGACGGCAACACGCAGTCGATCTGCCACGTCGATCACGCGGTCGCCGCCAAGGATGCCTTCGAGCAGTTCGCCAGGAACCCGGGGCCGATCATCGTCGGCGCCGTGCAAGGCGCCTCCTGCTTCGGGCCCGCCTATGAGTTCGCCTTCATCCTCGACACCGAGCTGCGCCGGCGCAAAATCCGCGACAAGGTGCCGATGACCTTCGTCACCTCGGAGCCCTATATCGGCCATCTCGGCCTCGACGGCGTCGGCGACACCAAGGGCCTGCTCGAAAGCGAGATGCGCGAGCACCACATCAAGTGGATCACCAATGCGCGGGTGAAGAGGGTCGAAGCCGGCAAGATGGTCGCCGAGGAGTTGACCGAGGACGGCGAGGTCAAGAAGACCCACGAACTGCCCTTCGCCTATTCGATGATGCTGCCGGCCTTCCGCGGCGTCGCCGCGGTGCGCGGCATCGAGAAGCTGACCAATCCGCGCGGTTTCATCGTGGCCGACAAGCATCAGCGCAACCCGGCCTTCCCCAACGTGTTCTCGATCGGGGTGTGCGTCGCCATCGCGCCGGTGTCGCCCACGCCGGTGCCGACCGGCGTGCCGAAGACCGGCTTCATGATCGAGTCGATGGTGACCGCTACCGCGCTCAATATCGGCGCGCTGCTGCGCGGCAAGGAGCCCACCAGCGAACCGACTTGGAACGCGGTGTGCCTCGCCGACTTCGGCGACAGCGGCGTCGCCTTCGTGGCGCAGCCGCAAATCCCGCCGCGCAACGTCAACTGGGCCTCCAAGGGCCAGTGGGTGCATTACGCCAAGGTCGGCTTCGAGAAGTATTTCATGCGCAAGATCCGCAAGGGCGAAAGCGAGCCGTTCTACGAGAAATTCCTCATGGACAAGCTCAACCTGCGCAAGATCAAGGAAACCACCAAAGAACCGGCTTGAGCCATGGCCTATCTGCACATCGTCTGTCCGCACTGCGCGAAGACCAACCGCTTGCCGATGGGCAAGCCGGTCACGGCGGCGAAGTGCGGGTCGTGCCATGCGGCGCTGTTTAGCGGCCAGTCGGCCGCGGTGGACGCCGCTGCCTTCGACAAGCACCGGCAGAACAACGACATCGCCATGCTGGTCGACGTGTGGGCGCCGTGGTGCGGACCGTGCCGGGTGATGGGGCCGATGTTCGAAGCGGCCGCCGCCGAGCTCGAGCCGGAGGTGCGGCTGGTCAAGGTCAATGCCGACGAGCAGCCGCGCGTCGCCGCCGATTACGGCATTTCCGGCATCCCGGCGCTGCTGCTGTTCCGCGGCGGACGATTGATCGCTCGCAATGCCGGCGTGATGGATGCGCGCCACATCGTGAGCTGGACGCGCGGGCAGTTGGCGAAAGCCGCCTGACGCGACGGAATAGATCGAGATCGAACGAACTCATGAGATGGAGACCGAAATGAATGTCGATCGTGCCGTGATGGCCTTTGCCGGGGTGATGATCCTGGTGAGCATTGCGCTGGCCTGGACGGTGAGCCCGTGGTGGCTGCTGTTCACGGCCTTCATCGGCCTGAACATGCTGCAGGCGGCTTTCACCGGCTTCTGTCCGGCCGCCATGATCTTCCGGAAGTTCGGCGTCAAGGCGGGCTGCGCATTCCAATAAGCGCTCAGCGCCGGGCGAGCGGCCCGGCGCGAATGGCCCGGTGGACGTCGATGGAGGGGCGACGCTGTGCCTGCTTATCGCGTCAAGTTTCTGAACACGCTGCTGAGCTCGGACGGCCATCCCGTCAGCGCGGTGCAGCGGGTGGTGCGGGTCGCGCGGGCGCAATCGCCGGACGACGCCTGCCGCATCGCGCAGGAGCAATTCGCCAGACTGGAGCATATCGAGCACTGGACGCACCACGCCCAGTGCCTCGAAATAGAACCCGAGCCGGACGGCGAGAACGGCTTCCCGCCCGATTAGGCTTCCCCCTGTCCCCGCACCTACCCTTGCGATGAGCGCGGGAAGCGCGCAAAACCCTCATTATGACAAGTGGTGACTACGACGTCGTGATCGTTGGCGGCGGCGCGGCTGGTATTGCGGCCGGCCGGCGGCTGCATCATGCCGGCGTGTCCTGTCTCATCGTGGAAGCGCGCGAACGGCTGGGCGGCCGCGCCTGGACGGTTCGGGCGCCGGGGGGCTTCGCGCTCGACCTCGGCTGCGGCTGGCTGCATTCGGCCGAGCGCAATCCGTGGGTCGCGATTGCCGAAGCCCAAGGCCAACACGTCGACAAGTCGGTGCCGCCCTGGTCGAAGCCCTATCTGCCTTTCGGCTTTTCGCCCGAGCAGCAGGACGCCTTCCACCACGCGCTCGCGAGCTTGTTTGCGGAAGTTGAGGCCGCGGGCGACAAGCCCGACCGCCCCGCCTCGAAATTGCTGTCGTCGGATGGGCTCTGGAATGCCTTGATCAATGCCGTCTGCACCTATATCAGCGGCGCCGAACTGGACCGCCTGTCGGTGCACGATCTCGCCAATTACGACGGCAGCGACGTCAACTGGCGCGTGGTCGAGGGCTATGGCGCGGCCATCGTCAAGCATGGCGCCGGCGTGCCGGTGTCGTTCGACTGCGCGGTGACGGCAATCGATCACAGCGGGCCGCGGATCGAAATCGAAACGAACAAAGGCACCTTGTCCGCCGCGCAAGTCATCGTGACCCTGCCGACGGCGGTGCTCGCGAACGAAGCGGTGCGCTTCACGCCGGCGCTGCCGGAGAAGATCGAAGCCGCGCACGGGCTGCCGCTCGGGCTTGCCGACAAGCTTTTCCTCTCCTTGGACAGGCCGGATGGGTTCGAGTCCGATCGGACGCTATTCGGCGACATCAACCGCACCGGCACCGCGCTCTATCAGTTCAAGCCGCTCGGCCGGCCGATGATCGAAGTTTATTTCGGCGGGCGACTGGCGGCGGAGCTGGAAGCCGGCGGCGAGACCGCCTTCTTCGACTTTGCCCTCAGCGAGCTGGTCGCGCGGCTCGGCAGCGATTTCGCCAAGCGCGTGAAACCGATCGCCAGCCACCAGTGGGCCCGCGACCCGCTGGCGCGCGGCTCATACAGCTTCGCTCTGCCCGGCAAGAGCGGCTGCCGGCAGACGCTGGCCGCGCCCGTCGATGACCGCTTGTTCTTTGCCGGCGAAGCCTGCTCCACCCACGACTTTTCGACCGCGCACGGCGCGCTCGAAACCGGTATCGCCGCCGCCGAGCAGGTGATCGCGGCGCGGGAAGGCGTGAGCGAGCCACGTTGAACCGCGACGCCTGTCAATCTATGGTTGACCCGCACATTCCATCAGTGTGGGAGCGCCACAATGAGAAACCTCGTTGTCTGCTGCGACGGCACCTGGAATACCCCGGAAGACATGGACCATGGCCTGCCGTCGCCCACCAATGTGGTGAAGCTCTATAACGGGCTGATACGCGACCAGACCGACAAGCAAGACGCCTACTATCATCCCGGCGTCGGCACCGGCAAAGGCTGGTGGGATCGCGTCGCCGGCGGCGGCACCGGCGCCGGCCTCGACCAGAACATCGTCAGCGCCTACCGCTGGCTTGCCGGCCAGTACAAGCCGGACGACCAGATCTTCCTCTTTGGCTTCAGCCGCGGCGCCTACACCGTGCGCAGCCTCGGCGGACTGATCGCGAAGTGCGGGCTCGTCGACGCGTCCGGCATGAAGCCGGAAGAGGTGTGGACACCGATCAACGAGGTGTTTGCCGCCTACCGCAAAGGCCTCGAATTCACCAACCCGAAGAATTATCCGTTCCACAACGTTGCCGCCGGCGCGGCGACCAAGGAAACCACGCCCATTTACTTCATCGGCGTTTGGGACACCGTCGGCGCGCTCGGCATCCCGGACGATCTGGCGCTGCTCGGCTTGCTCGACAGCGCCGACAAGTATCGCTTCCACGATACCGCGCTGAGCCACATCGTTCAGCATGCCCGCCACGCGGTCGCCATGGATGAGCGGCGCGCGAGCTTCGCGCCGACATTGTGGTCGAATGTCCCGGCGGCGGCGGACGTTCAGCAGATATGGTTTCCCGGCGTGCACAGCGACGTCGGCGGAGGCTATCTGGAAACGGGCCTGTCGGATGGCGCCTTGAGCTGGATGTTCTCGGAAGCCAAGAAGCAGGGCTTGATGTTGTGGCCGAAGGTGCAGAAGCAGCTCAATCCCAACGCGCAAGGCATCTTGCACGACTCGTGCACCGGCGTGTTCAAGGTTTTGAAAACGCGCCCGCGCACCAACCCGCAAATTCCGGACGAAAAGGCAGCGCTGCACAAATCGACCATCGAGCGTAATAGCGACCCGTCGCTGTCGCAGGGAAACTACTGGGAAACGAAGATCCTGAAGCAGGGCAAGAAGCAGACGGTCGACGTATTCGCGATCGAGCACTGGAACCACACAGGGCTCTATCTCGAAGCCGGCGTGACCTACGACTTCGTTGCCACCGGCCAATGGGTCGACCAGAAAGATCGCTTTTCCGCCGCCGGCGAGGAGGCCGGAGGCTTCCATCTCGGCGATATCGCCCGCTTCGCATCATCGTTGTTCGGGGAAGCGGAAACCGCCTTCAAGAACGTCACCGGCCGGGAGGCCGATTTCTGGTGGACACGGCGCGACGAGGACGCGCCCTGGTTCTCGTTGATGGGCTTCATCGCCAGCGACCATGGCGAGGACGCCAAGACGCTGGCCGCCGGCGAGACGTTCAAGATCGGCGAGGGTAGGAGTTACACGCCGAAGGGGCCGGGCTATCTCTACTGCTACGCCAACGACGCCTGGCAGGCCTACGGCAACAATCGCGGCAGCGTGTCGCTCACCGTCAGCCGCCCGAAATAGCGCGGCCCTACCCGCCGCTCTTCGGCAGCGCATAGGCTACGACCTGGTCGCCGAACTGCGGCTTGAGGATGGCGTTGCCGCCGACCACGAACACCACGTATTGCCGGCCCTTGTACGTGTAGGTCGCCGGGTTGGCGACGGCCGGCGCGTCGACCAGCGACTTCCATAGCACCTTGCCCGACTTCAGATCGATGGCGCGCACGCGCGCGTCCATCGAGCCGCCGATGAAGATCAGGCCAGACTTGGTGATCAGCGGGCCGCCGATGGTCACCGAGCCCCAGGAACGCGGCATGTAGAAGCCCCACTTCTGCACGTCGCCGAACGGCTTCTTCCACAACAGCTTGCCGGTGTTGAGGTCATAGGCCGACAGCGTGCCGTATGGCGGCTTCCAGCACGGCATGCCCCAGCGGTTGACGAAATTGGTGAGATAGAAGCCGTAGGGCGAGCCGGTCTGCGGGTAATAGCCCTGGCTGCCCGGGTCCTTCATGCCCTTGGTCTTTTGCTCGTAGTCCTTGCGCGGGAGCAGCTTGTAGATCTGCGCGACATAGGAGCTGTTCACCACATAGGTGTTGGTCGCCGGATCGAGCGCACCGCCGCCCCATTCGACGCCACCGGCGGTGGAGGGATACGCAAGGCTGCCCTTGAGGCTCGGCGGCGTGTAGCGGCCGTCATAGCGCAGCTTCTTCAAGGTGTCGCTGCATTCGCCGAAGCTCGCGATGTCGGCGATGGTGGAGATGCCGGGGAAGCGGTCAGGCACCGTCGGCTCCGGCGTCGTCACGTAAGGCTGCGTCGGTGACGACTGCTCGCCCTTCACGTCCGACTGCGGCACCTTCTTTTCCTCGATCGGATAGACCGGCGCGCCGGTCAGCCGGTTGAGCACAAAGAAGATGCCCATCTTGCTGGTCTGGATCAGCGCGGGGATGGTCTTGCCGTCCTTGTGGATGTCGACCAGCGTCGGTGCGGCATTGGTGTCGTAGTCCCAGATGTCGTGATGAACGATCTGCCGGCTCCAGATCACCTTGCCGGTGTCGGCATCGAGCGCCGTGACGGAGGTGGCGAGCGGCAGCTTTTCCTTGCGGTTGCCGCCATAGAAATTGGGGCTCGGCGAAGAGACCGGCAGATAGAGAATGCCGTGCTCGGGATCGATCGACATGCTGGCCCAGACATTCGACGTGCCGGTCTTTTTCTGCTGTTGCTCGGGCAGCGCGTCGAACGCCCATTTCAGCTTGCCGGTCTGCGCGTTGACCGCAAAGACGCGGCCGGGCGGCGCTTCGCTGTCGGCCCAATCTTTGCCGGCCCAGCCGATGTAGAGCGTGTCCTTGTAGACGGTCGGCGGCTGCAGAATGGAGAGCGGCCATTTGGCGTTGGTCGTGTTCCATTGGTTGAGGTCGAGCACGCCATCTTTGGCGAAACCCTGGCATTTCTTGCCGGTGTCGGCGTCGACCGCATGCAGCTTGGCGTCCATGGTGCCGATATAGACGATCTTCTGGCACGGCTTGCCGGCTTGCGGCTTGGCTGCCTGCCAATAGGCGACACCGCGCGTCTTCAGATCGGGCTGGGTTTCGGCCTTGAGCACCGCGTGGGTGTCATAGGTCCATTTCACCTTGCCCGTATCGGGCGCGATCGCGAAGATGCGGTAGAACGGCGTCGATACATAGACGGTGTCGTTGACGAACAAGGGCGTCGCCGACCAGTCGCTCTTCGGAAGCTTGCCGCTACCGTCCGACATATCGCCGGTGTGCACTTCCCAGGCCTTCTGCAACTGGTCGACGTTCTGCGGCGTGATCTGCGAAGCCGCGGAATATTTGCGGTCCTCGAGATCGCCGTTGAAGGTGTACCAGCCGCTGTAGTGGGTGGCGCCGACGACCGGCGCCTGCGACGGCGGCTGTGGAGCGGGCTTCGCCGGCGCCGGCATCTCTTCGTTGGGCGAAGCAGCGGGCGGCGAGTTCTGCGCCAAGGCGACGCCGGTCAATCCAAGGGCGCAAATTAGCGTGGTAATCGAAACGGTGCTGATGGTGTTCATGAGATCACGCGGGAGCCGGAACGGGACGCGGCGCGGGATCGGCCGCGAGATGAACGACCCAACCGACAAACGCGAGCGCCATGGCGCCGACCAGCCACCAGGCTTCCAGCATGTAGCTGGCGAAGCCGGTGCCGAAGATGTCGAGCAGGATCAGGAAAAGCAGAACGCCACGCAGCCAGCGCGGCATGGCGGGCCAGATCGCAAGCGCACCGGCCGCAAGAAACATCAACGCAGCGGTGATGATCACCAGAACGACGCCAGCCGTTCCGTGGATACCGTTATCGGTCGAGAAATACTCGAAAACCGCCACACCGAGGCCGATCAGTGCGCCCAGCAGCAGAATCCAAGCGCCAAAGCCCGCCCGCGCCGGTGTTTCGCTCATGTCACCCTCCGGCCTTTGCGTTTGCCTGCGTGGAACCGCTTGTGTTCCCAACGCAGCGCCCAGACCGAGGTTCCGCCGAATTTATTGGCTCGGCGCGCCGTCAATAACCGCGCTTGCGATCAACCTGTTGGCCGAGCGGGCGACCGGCGCGGAAGTCGCGGAGAATGGCGCAGATGCGCAACGCAAGGTCGCCGGGATCGAGCCGGCGCGACACGTGCGGCATCACGGTGATCTTAGGGTGGCTCCAGAGCGGGCTGTCGTTCGGCAGCGGCTCGACGGGATAGACGTCGAGGGTGGCGGCTGCGAGATGGCCGGAATCGAGCGCGGCGATCAGGTCCGCTTCGACGACGTGCTCGCCGCGGCCGAGATTGATGATCGATGCGCCGGCCGGCAACAGCTCGAGCATTTCGGCATTGACGATACCGCGCGTCTCCGGCGTGAGCGGCAGCAGGTTGAGCAGGATGTCACTGCGCGCAAGGAACGCGGTAAGCCGGTCGCCGCCGGCAAAGATTTCGATGTCATGGGCAGAGCGCGGCTGGCGTACCCAGCCGGCAACCTTGAAGCCGATCGACGCGATCGTCTCGGCGCAAGCGAGCCCGATGGTACCCAATCCCATGACGCCGACGTTGCGCTCGCTCGCGCGCTTGACCGGCAGCTTCTTCCATTCGCGGCGCGCCTGCGCATGCAAGTATTCCGGCATGTCGCGGTGATGGCGCAGCACGTGCAGCAGCGCCGTTTCGCTCATCATCGCATCGCCAGTGGGATCGCCGGCGCGCACGATCGGCACGTCGGGCAGATCGGGATCGCTCAGCATGGCATCGACGCCCGCGGTCAGCGACAGGATGAGGCGCAGATTGGGAAGCTTGCGCAGAGCCCCCGGCGGCAACGCCGAGATGGCGGCCGCTTCAATATCGGCCGGATCGCCGACCTCGGGCCAGACGCGCACCTCAAGCTCCGGCATGACGGCGGCGAATTCGCGGCGCCAGACCTCGGCGCTGCCAAACAAGGGCGTGAGCAAGAGAGCCATGATGCAAGTTCTCCGGGCGTCAGCCGATCGGGCCGTTCGGCGTCACCAGCACCTTGCCGGCGCGGTGGTAGCCATTGGCAAGGGCGAGCGCCTGTTTGATGTCCTCGATCGGAAAGGTCGCCTGTACCGGAATGTTGAGCGTCCCGTCGGCGATGCGCTGGGCGAGCCCGGCATAGAGCGTCGCAATTTCCTGGCGTGACGATTTCTGCAGCCACGGGGTCAGCCAGAAGCCGGTAAGCCGAAGCCGCTTGAACACGCATTGATGCCCGCTCAATTGCGGGTTTTCGCCCGACAGCAGGCCGTAATTGACGACGGTGGCCTCGTCGGCGAGCGCATTGCCAAAGCGCACGATCTGGCCGCCACTGACGGCGTCGATGGCGAGCCGGATGGGCGCGCCGCCGGTGGCCGCGGTGATGCGCTTGGCGAGATCGGGCCCGTCGACCAGCACCACATCGGCGCCGAGCGCGGTGAGTCCGCCGGCCAACCCCTCGCGGCGCACGATGTTGACGGTCTTGAAGCCCTCCGCCTTGGCCAGCCTGATGAGGCAGTGGCCGACGCCGGAATTGGCGGCGTCCTGCAGGATCCAGTCGCCCGGCGCGAGCGTCACGTATTTGGTCATCATCAGGTAAGCGGTCGGCGGATTGACCTTGAGCATCGCAAGCTGCAACGGATCGATGCCGGCCGGCACCTTCATCACCCGGTCGGCCTTGGCGAGCTTGCGCTGCACCCAGTTGTCGCGGTCGAGCGGGATCACCCAGTCGCCCTCGCGCAGGTCGGCGACGGACGTGCCGACGGCGCTCACGCGCGCGATGCACTCGCCACCGGCGCGCGACGGCAGCGGCGGGCGCAGCGCATAGCGGCCCTCGAACATCAAGGTGTCGGCCGGATTGATCGGAAAGGCCAGCACATCGAGCAGCACCTCCTCGTCACCCGGCGCCGGCGGGTCCTCGGCATCGATGCATTCGGCGACCTGCTCCGGCGGACCGAAGCGCGAGAACTGGACGATTTTCATGAAGCTCCACTTATTGGCATCGCTTGGGGGGCCGCGCGCGAGCGCGCATGGTTGCATCGGGCGCTGAGGGGAATCAACCTCCCGAGTCTAATCGATATCAATAAACGTCAGCGGCCGTGCCACCATCTCCAGCGGTTTGCGCTCGGCGGCGACACCCCAGCGCCAGGCGACGAGGCCACCAAGGATCATCAGCACCGAGCCGAGCAAGTAGCCGCCGAACACACTCATGCGCGAGCCGGTGTCGATCAGCGCGCCAAACAGCGTGGGGCCGATGATGCCGCCGATGCCGGTGCCGACCGCATAGAAGAAGGCGATCGCCAGCGCGCGGATTTCGAGCGGGAAAGTCTCGCTGACCGTGAGATAGGCCGAGCTCGCTGCCGCCGAGGCAAAGAAGAAGATGACCATCCAACAGATGGTCTGCGTTTCGGCGGTGATGAGGTCGCGCGCGAACAGCCAGCCGGTGCCGGCCAGCAGCACGCCGGAGATGATGTAGGTGAAGGCGATCATGGGCTTGCGGCCCGCCGTATCGAACAGGCGGCCGATCAGCACCGGGCCCAGGAAATTACCGGCGGCGAACGGCAAGAGGTACCAGCCGACGTGGTCGGACGGCACGTGATAGAAGTCGGTGAGGATCAGCGCATAGGTGAAGAAGATGGCGTTGTAGAAAAAGGCCTGCGCCGCCATCAGGCTCAAGCCCACATAGGTGCGCTGGCGGTGACGCTTGAACAGGGTCTGCGCCACTTCCCACAACGGCGTCGAGCGGCGCGCACGTAGCGTCACGCGCGGCAGATCATGCGCCGGCGGCAGATCGGCGAAATGCGCTTCGATGCCTTCGATCACGCGCCGGGCCTCGCCTTCATGACCGTGGGTCATGAGCCAGCGCGGGCTTTCCGGCAGCCACAGCCGCATGAAGAAGATGATGAGCGCGAGCGTGGCGCCGATCAGGAAGGCGAGCCGCCAGCCGATCTCCGGGTCGATCACGTTGGGATCGAGCAGCACCAACGAGCCGAGCGCGCCCATGGCGGCGCCGATCCAGAAGCTGCCATTGATGACGAGATCGCTCCAGCCGCGCACGCGCGCAGGGATCAGTTCCTGGATGGTGGAATTAATCGCCGCGTATTCGCCGCCGATGCCGGCGCCGGTGAGAAAACGGAAGAACGCGAAGCTCCAGATGTTCCAGGAACCGGCGGTGGCCGCGGTCGCCAGCAGATAGACCGTGAGCGTGATGAAAAACAGCTTCTTGCGTCCCAGCCGGTCGGTCATCCAGCCGAACAGGACGGCGCCCACGACCGCGCCGGCGAGATAGGCGCTGGCCGCAAAGCCGATATCGGCGTTGGAAAATTGCAGCACCGGGCTTTCCTTCAGCGCGCCCGCCAGCGCGCCGGCGAGCGTCACCTCGAGCCCGTCGAGAATCCAGGTGACGCCGAGCGCCGCCACCACCAGCGTATGAAAGCGGCCCCAGGGCAGCCGGTCGAGCCGCGCCGGGATGTCGCTTTCAACGATGTCGCCGGCGACCGCCATGCCTGCCCTCGCCCGTTTGCCCCGCCACACTAACGCCTTGACCTGGCGCCCGTTCGGCATATTGCCGCAACGTGCGCGGCCGCGTCATCCCGCAGCGCCGAATTCGCATGCGCGGCGGGGATGCGCTAGGGTCGCACCGCCGATCGAGAGCCGGAGTTCCTCATGGACAGCGATGTGCTGCGCCAATTCCACTACGCCGCCGCGGTCGCCTGTGGGCTGTTCGCGGCGCTGGTGGTGCACATCGTGCTCACGGTGTTAGGCGTCGGCCTCGATGTCGGGCTGCATCAGCTGGCGACGGGCGCCCGGCCACGCTTCGTCTCGGCCTTGGCCTGGTGGGCGGTTGCCGCCGCGGGCTTCGCCGGCGGCTGGGGCACCGGCGCCTACCTGATCGCGGCCGCGCGCGAGCGTGAATTCGTCTATCAGCTCGCCCGCCGCTTGCTCATCGCCGTGGTGTTCGCGGTCGCCACCGCCGGCGGCATCATGAGCAAGAGCAGCAACATGGGCGGCGCCATCGACGTGATGGCCGGGCTCACCGCGCTGATCCTCGGCACGGTCTGCGCCTTCTGCGGCGCGCGCTTCGCCTACCTCAACGCCGAGCAACTCTAGCGGCAGCGACCCATCGATGAGCGCCGTAAGCCGCATCACGATTTTCGCCTATGGCTCGAACATGCGCACGAGCCGCCTCAGGGCCCGCACGCCGTCCGCCACGCCGCTCGGCATCGGGCAACTCACGGGCCATGCGCTCAGATGGCACAAGGCCGGCAAGGACGGCTCGGGCAAGTGCGATGTGGAGCACACCGGCCTCGCCGGCGATACGGTTTGGGGCGTGCTGTACGAGCTGGACGCCTCCGAGAAGCGCGCGCTCGACAAGGTGGAAGGGCTCGGCATCGGCTATTCCGAAAAGCACGCCGACATCCTCACCGACAACGAGATCGTCAAGGCCTGGCTCTATGTCGCCATGACGACGGACGCGAACCTCACGCCCTATGACTGGTACAAGGCCTTCGTCCTCGAAGGCGCGCGCGAACACCGGCTGCCGCCGGACTATATCGCGGCCTTGGATGCGGTCGCTTGCATGCCGGATGACGATCCCGAACGCGCCGCGCAAAACACCCAAATTCTCGCCCGCCGCTCAATCAACTTCACACCAGCCCGATGAGCCGGCGCCCGAGGTTCTCGCCGCGGTAAAGGCCGGCGATGGCGTCGGGCGCCGATTCAAGACCCGGCAGAATTTCCTCGCGGTAGCGGATGCGGCCGGCGCGCACCCAGTCGGCAAGCTGGGCGATGCCTTCGGCGTAGCGGTCGGCATAGTCGAAAATGAGCACGCCCTGCATGCGCGCGCGCTTGACCAGCAGATGGCGCTCGACGCGGCGACCCATCGGCCAGGGATCCCAGCGCGCGATCGACGCGGTGCCGCAAATGACGATGCGCGCATGCACGTTGAGATGGCCGTGCACGGCGTCGCTGATCGCCCCCGCCGTGTTGTCGAAATAGACATCGGCGCCGCCCTTCAAGGCCTGTGCAAGATCTTGCGTGAAAGCGGGTGCCTTGTAGTCGAGCGCGGCGTCGTAACCGAATTCCTCGGTGCACAACTTCGCCTTCACCGGCCCGCCGGTAATACCGACGGTGCGGCAGCCTTTGAGCTTGGCGATCTGTCCGACACAGGGGCCGACCGCGCCGGCGGCGGTCGACACCACCACGATCTCGCCGGCCTTCGGCTGGCCGACATCGAGCAGGCCGAAATAGGCGGTGAGGCCGTTGAGGCCCAGGACGCCGAGAAAGAGCGACAGCGGCAGATCGCCCTCGCCGACGCGACGCACCTCGCCGCCGTCCGAAACGGCGTATTCCTGCCAGCCGAACATGCCGACGACGCGATCGCCAGGCTTGAAGTCCGCGTGGCGCGATTCCAGCACTTCGCCGACGGCAAAGGCGCGCATGACGCCGCCGAGCGGGACCGGCTCGGAGTAGTTGGCCACCGCCGAGACCCAGCCGCGCATGGCCGGCTCGACACCGAGAAAATGATTGCGCACCAGGAATTGGCCGTCGGCGAGCGGCGGCAGCGGCGCCTCGGCGAGCGCGAAGTTCTCCGCCTGCGGAATGTCGGCGGGCCGCGATTTCAACAGGACTTGGCGATTCATCACCGGCATCGCTGTCCTCCCCTACCTGCCCGTGCACTCGCCGCAGTGGCGAACCGGGGTGACTCGGCAGATTATTTATACTACCGAATTGGCTGCCGGGTCCTTCGCGGGTGGCGTGGATAATGCCGCCCACCATCGAGCAGGAGCAACCGTCATGGATGCCAGCGAACTGACCCAGCAACTCCTCGCGGCCAAGAAGCGCAAGGGCGTTAGCTACGCGGATCTGGAAAAGATCGTCGGACGCGACGAGGTCTGGATCGCCTCGCTGTTCTACGGACAAGCGCGTGCCTCGCAGGAAGAGGCGGAAAAGGTCTTGTCCGCGCTCGGCCTCAACGCCGACCTGAGCGAAGCGCTGACCGAATTCCCCATCAAAGGTCTGGGGCCGGTCGTTCCCACCGACCCGCTGATCTACCGCTTCTACGAGATCATGCAGGTGTACGGCATGCCGATGAAGTCGGTCATTCACGAGAAATTCGGCGACGGCATCATGAGCGCGATCGACTTCACCTTGGAAGTCGACAAGATCAAGGACCCGAACGGGGACCGCGTGCAGGTCACCATGTCCGGCAAATTCCTGCCCTATAAGAAGTGGTGACGGCTGCGCCGTCCGCTGGAACGTTAAAACCCCGGGGCTAGCCCCGGGGTTTTGTCATTTGCAGGAGATCAAACGATCTGCAGGAGATCAAACGATCCGTAACGCCGGGCTCAAAGCGGGCACTCGGCTGCGGACTGGAGTCTAGTCCGCAAACACCGAAATATTTTCCGCTCATTCCCGCGTAAGCGGGAATCCGGGATGCAAATCGCAACTCATCATTTTGCAGCACTGGGTCCCCGCTTTCGCGGGGACCAACGGTCAAAGGTGTCTCAGAGTCGATGCACCCGACTTTAGATCTTCTCCACCAGCTCGTTGGTCACGATGCTGTCAATGTCGATATCGTTCTTGATGAAACCGGCCTTCTTGTAGATTCCGGCGCATTCCTTCAGCGGGCCGGAGTCGATCCAGCCGAGCCCATGCTTCTTGGTGGCCGCGTCCTGCGAGCACAAGATGCGCAGCTTGAGGCTTGCCATCACCATGACCGGATCCTTGCCGTCGATTGCGATCTTCGAGGTGATCTCGGCGGCCTCCTTCGTGTTCTGGATGGTGTATTCCATGCCCTTGCGGTAACCGCGCAGGAAACGCAGGTAGAAATCCTTCTTCGGATCATACTTCTTCGCCTCGAGCATGAAGATATCGGTCGAGGTGTTGAGATAATCTCGCGCCCAGATCACGTCGACCGGGCCGAGGCCGTGGCGCTGCATGCCGTAGAGGATGGTGTCGGTCGAGGCCATGGCATCGACCTTGCCGGACTTGATCGCCGGCGCGGCATTGAGGCCGAGCGCCACCAGTTCCACGTCCTGCTCGCTCATGCCGTTCATCGCCAGAATGGTCGCGAGGTTATAGCGGGTGCCGCTGCCCATGCTGATGACGCCGACCTTCTTGCCCTTGAGGTCGTAGGGCGTGATGATCTGCTTTTCCTTCAGCGAGAACACGTTGAACACGTTGCGCGGATAGAGGTCGTAGACCGCCTTCAGCTTCACGCCCTTGTCGGCGGCGAGCAGCATGGCCTCCGGCCCGACGAAGGCGATGTCGCCGTTGCCGGCCAGCATGTTCTTGAGCGCCACGCCGGAGCCCGCGCCGGGTATCCACTCGATTTTCAGGCCCTGCTCCTTGAAGAAGCCCTTGGCTTCCGAGACGAAGATGTTGCCTTCCTCGGCCAGCCGCGGCGACCAGCTGCACAGCTTGAACGTTTCAAGTCCGGCGGCGCCGGCCTTGCCGATATAGGGCGACGCAACGACCGCCGTTGCCGTCGCCGCGGTCGCCGTCAGCAACTGCCGGCGATTCATCTTGGTCGTGGGGGTACGCTCGGTGCTCATGATCAGGTTCCCTTGTCGGTTTCGTTTGCGGTTCCCGGCCGATGGAGTAGGACGCGCGTTGCCGCGCGTTAGTCGTTGCGCTTGAAGCGGCGCCACGAGAAGAAGGACTGCTCGAGCAGTTCCATGATCTTGTAGAGAACGATGCCGATGACCGTGAGATAGATGAACACGGCAAACATCAGCGGCGTGTCGAAGTTGCCTTGCGTCGCTATGATGAGCGCACCGAGCCCGCGATTGGCGCCGACATATTCGCCGACCACCGCGCCGACGACGGCAAGCGTGATGGCGACGCGCAGGCCGGTGAAAATCACCGGCAGCGCGGTCGGCACGCGTAGCTTGAAGAATGTCTGCCAGCGGCTCGCGGTCAGGACCTGAAACAGCTCCACCTGATAGGGATTGGCCGAGGTCAGGCCGATAATCGTGTTCTCCAAGAGCGGGAAGAAGCAGATCAGGGCGGTGATGACGACCTTCGGCGTAATCCCGAAGCCAAGCCAGATCACCATGATCGGCGCCAAAGCGAGCTTCGGCATGGCCTGCGACGCCAGGATGTAGGGATTGAGGATGGAGCGCATGAGCTCGCTCTGCGCCGTAATCGTCCCCAACGCGATGCCGATCACGCTACCCAGGAGGAAGCCGAGCAACACTTCGGTCAGCGTCGTCCACATGTGCCCGAGCAGCATGCCGTCCAGGGTGTTTTCCACCAGGGAGCGCCAGACTTCCAAGGGCGACGGCAACACCACGGCGGCGACGCCGGTCACCCGCACGTAGAGCCACCAAAGGAATATCACGCCCGCCAGAACGCCAAGCGAGAGCGCCAACTGTCCGGTCCGGGTCCGATACCACGCGGGACGATCGGCTTCGAGTTCGGGGGCGGTAGCGGCAATCGTCATCCCGGCCTCCTCACGTCGTCATCGCGTGTTTCATGTCGCGGCACAGGCTCGTGAACCGCGCATCGAAACGATGTTCGGAGGTGCGCGGGCGCGGCAGGTCGACGTCGAAAACCTCCTTCACGCGACCGGGGCGGCTGCCGAGCAGCACGACGCGGTCGGAGAGGAAGGCGGCTTCACCGATGTCATGGGTGATGAAGATCGCCGTCGTCTTGCTCTGCCCCCAGATGTTGAGAAGCTCCACGTTCATCTGCTCGCGCGTGATGGCATCGAGCGCGCCGAAGGGCTCGTCCATGAGCAGCACCGATGGCGACAGGATCAAGGCGCGCGCGATGGAGACGCGCTGCTGCATGCCGCCGGAAAGCTGAGCGGGATAGTGATCCTCGAAACCGGCGAGCCCCATCGTGCGCAGAAGGTCCATCGCCTTGTCGCGATAGTTGGCGGGCTTGAGCTTGAGGATCTCCGCGGGCAGCAGGATGTTCTCGAGCACCGTGCGCCATTCCAGCAAGACCGATTGCTGAAACACGAAGCCCATGTCACGGCTGGGCTTGGTGACGGCGTTGCCGTCCATGACGACGCGGCCGCCGCTCGGCGCAATCAGACCGGCGGCAATGCGCAGCAGCGTCGTCTTGCCGCAACCGCTTTCACCGAGAATCGAAATAAAGCTGCCTTCGTCGACGGAGAGGTTAACGCCATTCAGCGCCACCATGCGCTTGCCGGCGGCGCCGAAGACTTTGGTGACGTCCTGGAACTCGATTTTCGGCTTTGCTTGCTGCGGCCGCATCTGCGTCACCGAAGCCGCCGACGCAGCGGAAGACATTGTCGGCATTTTCTTTGCAGCATTTATCGAAGCTGTCATTCAACTCGCTCTGGACGCGATTTTACTGCCTCAACCCGATGCACATTTCGGGCCAATCAAAGCAATTTCGAGCGCCGGCGATCGGTGGTTGCAGAGCCGCGATAGGCACACGCCAAAATATGAAAGGCGTTGACGGTTTGAGGAACGCGGCGGCCGTGGGCATCGCAATCTACAAGTCCCCTCACTTCACAAAGTGTACCATATAAATTATTCAATATGCAAATCGGAAAGCGCGGCGCTCGCGCCCCCTCGAATGCGCCGGCGCCGATGCACAGGAAGTGGCCTGCCATTGCCGTCAAACTGGGCAATGAAAATAGGGCCGCGCAGACGGACGAACGGCACGTAGCGTGCATCGCGATGCGCGATCGATCGGCAAAACAGAAGCGGAGTCTCTAGGAGTTTTAAATGACCGAAACCGTAGACATCCTCATCGAACACGGCACCCTGCTGACACTGGATGCGCAGCGCCGCATCCTGACCGATGGCGCCATTGCGATCCGCAACGATCGGATCGTCGCGGTCGGCAAGACGGCGGACATCAAGAAGCGATACACGGCCGGCAAGGTGATCGACGCGTCGCACCGCGTCGTGATGCCCGGGCTCGTCGATGGCCACGCCCATCTCAACGAGATCGCCCGCGGGCTTATCCCCGACGATCTGAAGACCAGCGATTGGCTCAAAGATTGGTGCTATCCCTATTTCGCGGCCACCACGGCGGAGGACGAGTACTGGTACTCGCAGTGCCTGATCGCGGAGATGATCCGCTCGGGCACCACCTGTTTCGCCGAGCCGGGCTGCAAGTTCCTGCCCTCGATCGTCAAATCAATCGAGAAAAGCGGCATCCGGGCGAGCACGGGAAGCTGGGTGTGGGATCACGCCGGTCCGGACGGGCAGAAGTGCCCGGAATACTTCCTCAAGATGTCGCTGAAGGAGTGCCTGGAGCTCACCGAGAACAACATCAAGAACTTCAACGGCGCCGCCGACGGCCGCATCAAGATCTTCGCGACCATCGAGGGGGTCGGCACCTGTTCGGACGACCTGATGATCGGCACCAAGGAACTCGCCGACCGCTACGGCACCTCGACGCTCATGCACAAAGCGAGCTCGCGCGAAGAGGCGGCGACCGAAATGCGCGTCACCGGCCACCGTCCGGTCGAGCACATGTACAAGATCGGCGTGCTGGGCCCGAACGTCTACCTCAACCACATGACCGCGGTGGACGAATACGAGGTGCCGATGCTGGCGGAGACCGATACCAAGGTGTGCCAGAACCCGCCGGCGGCGCTGAAACTTGCCAAGGGAACCACCCAGATGGGCAAGTTCCTCGAAATGCGCAAAGCCGGCGTCACGGTCGCGCTCGGCTGCGACGGCGTCAATTCGGGCGACCACAAGGACATGTTCCGGACCATGTACCTGGCGGCCACGCTGCCGAAGGATTCCCACATCGACGCTTCCGTCATCACCGCGGAAGAGGTCATCGAGATGGCGACGCTCAACGGCTACAAGGCCATGGGTTGGGACGAAGACCTCGGTGTCATCGAGCCCGGCCGCAAAGCCGACCTGATCCTGATCGACATCGACAGGCCGGAGTTCGTGCCGACCTACAACTACGTCTACAGCCTGGTCTACACGGCGAGCGGCGATTGCGTCGATACCGTCCTTGTCGACGGCAAGATCCTCATGGAAGGCCGCGAACTGACCACCATCGACCTCGACGAAGCGCGCGCGCATTGCCGCGAACTGGCGCCGAAGTTGATCGAGCGCTCCAACGTGAAGCCGGTCTCGCGCTGGCCGGTCGTCTGACGACCGCGAAACGACGACGGGCGCTCGCGGATCAGGCCGCGAGCGCCTGTTGCACCACAGCGGGAACCGGGACGGTGATGCCGGCCTTCGCCATGGCCGCCTCGCAGGCAGCGGCGGCGGCGAGCACCAGCGCATCGCAGCCCCAGGCGCCGACAATCTGCAGCCCGACCGGCAGACCGTCCGCCATGCCGGCCGGGATCGAAATCGCCGGCTGACCGGACAAGTTGAACGGATAGGTATAGGGCGTCCAGGTCACCCAGGGCAGCGGCGCATGGACCTCGCCACCCTCGGGCACCTCGGCCTCGGCGGCAAAGGCCGTCAGCGGCATGGTCGGCATCACCAGCACATCGAAGGCTTCACACAGCGCGAACGCCTCGGACACGAACTGCCGGCGCGCTTCGATCGCCTTGAAGAACGCCGGCAAGGTGTAGTCCCGCGCCAGGTCGTAGCAACGCGCCAGGCCCGGATCCATCAAGTCGCGGTGACGCTCGACGATGTCGACAAAGCCATAGCCGCGGCCGGTGACCCAGAACGTCTCGAAGACGTCGCGCGGCAGCGGCGACTTGAAGCGCGCATCGGTAAACTCCGCCGCCAAGCCGCTGCGCAGGGCGTCCAGTGCGGCACGCATGGCCGTTTCGACGGCGGGATCGGGCGCGATATCGAAGGGCTGCGGCATCAGCCCGACCCGCAATTTGCCCTGCTGCAATCTTTGCAGCCGCTCAGCCTCGCCGAACCCGCGCGCGGCAAACGAAAACGGATCACGCGCGTCCGACCCTTCCGTCGCCGCCAACGTGAGCGAAGCGTCTTCCACGGTGCGGCAGATCATGCCGGCGTGCGACAGCGTCTCCGTCACCGTGCCCGGATAAACGGGAATGCGGCTGAGCGTCGGCTTCAGACCGACCAGCCCGCAGAACGCCGCCGGAATGCGGACCGAGCCGCCGGCATCGGAGCCGATCGCCATGGGCACTGCGCGCGCGGCGACCGTGGCGGCCGAACCGGCGCTGGAGCCACCGGAATTCTTGGCCGGGTCATGCGGGTTGCGCGTCGCCCCGGTCAGCGGCGACGTGCCTGTCCCCTTCCAGCCGAATTCGGGCGTCGTCGTCTTGCCGATGACGACCACGCCGGCTTCGAGCAAACGCGCCACCATCGGCGAGTCGTAGGTCGCAGGCTCCTCGCGACGACGTCAGCGAGCCCTTTCTGATCGGAAAGCCGGCCAGATAGAAGTTGTCCTTGACCGCGATCGGCACGCCATGGAGCGGCCCGCGCAGGCGCCCTGCCCTTGCCTCGGCCTCGCGCTCGCTGGCGATCTTGTTGGCGTAATCGTCCAGGAAGGCGACATAGGCGTTGATCTGTGGCTCGGTCGCCTTCGCCAAGTGAAGCGCGCATTCGGCAAGCTGCACCGGAGACAGATCGCCCGCCGCGATGCCGCGGCCAAGATCGGCCGCGGACCGGTCGATGTAGTCGGCCAGCGAAAGGCTGCGATAGGCCATCGGCGGGCGGCCGTCAGGGCGCCAGCAGCTTCAGCGCCGTCAGGGCGTTGATGCGGGTCGCGGCTTCCATGTCGCTGAGCGCGAGCGACTCGTCGGGCTGATAGACGGGATCGCCGCCCGGCCCGAAGATCACCGTCTCGCACAGGTGACCGACGCTAGCGGTGTCCGCCAGCCACGAACCACCGCGGAAAACCGCCGACTTGCCCATCACCGTTTCCCAGGCCTCGCGCAGGCAGGTGACCACCTTGGAGTCGGTCGGCACCATGAAGGAATTCTTCACGTCGGCGACGACGATTTCGACGCGGATATCGGGATCGCGGGCCTTGGCCTTTTCGATGGCGCCATCGAGCAGCGCGCGCACTTCCTCGAGCGGGACGCCCGGCTGCGGCCGGGTGTCGACCCGGATGGTGCAGCGGTCCGGGATCATCGAGGGGCCTCCAGGAAAGAGGCCGCCATAGATGCGGCCGACCGCGGTGAAAAGCTCAGGGCCCACCAGCTGCTTCATCTCGTCGCTGATCTTGGGGAAGTATTTGAGCTTCGAGAGCTCCTCGGCGACGGGGAGCATCTTTTCGATCGCGTTGATCGCCTTGTACTTGTGGCAGGTGTGAGCGGAGCGACCGATGGTGGAAATGTCGAAATAATAGCGGCCACGATGGGCGACGTAGATTTGCATGTCGGTCAGCTCGCCGAGCACGCAATAGTCGAACTTGTGGCGGTTGAAGAGGTCGATGGCACCGGTCTGATCGCCCATGTGGTCGCAGACGGCGGCGAAGGTGATCTTGCCGCCGAAGGGCATGTTGCCGCCGATCAGCGTCATCATGGCGCCGACCTGGCAGCCGAGGCCGGCCTTCATGTCCATCACGCCGTGGCCGAACAAGCGCTGGTTCTCGATCGCCGCATCGAAGGGATCGCGGGTCCAGCCTTCGCAGACCGGCTTGGTGTCGAGATGGCCAGTGAACAAGAGATGCGGCCCCGGCCTGCCGCTGTCGACCTCCCAAAAGGTGTTCACGCGGCCGTCGAACACTTCCTCGCACCAGACGCGGCCGACGCCGAGCGATTTGAGCTGGGCGGCGAGCTTGTGGCCAAGCTCAGCCTCCTTGCCGTTGGTGCTGTCGATGCGAACCATTTCCTGGGTCACACCGACCGAAACGGCCTGGGCTAGATGGTGGTCGACCGCGTCAATGACGTTGGCGAGCATTCCGCACTCCTGATGATGAAGCTACATCGGACCATCCGAAACCCGCGCAACGATGCGCGAGCGGACGGCACGGCCTCTGTCCGCGCGGCCGGCTATACCGACCGTCCCGACGGTTATGTTGTGTGAGCCGAGACGGCGCGGGGCGTTGGGAAGCCGCTGCAATCGGTCGATCGGCGAACAGCGAGGCCGTAAACATACAATTCCCTAGGATAGGCTCATCTTACGTACTTTTAATTCATTATGCAATAGGCTACCGTATCCGCCGCCGACACGATCGAACGGGCCCCATGACGAGCGACGAGCGCTTCTCCATCACCGCAAGCGACGGCGTCACGTTATCGGTCCGCGCCAGCGGCCAGGGCGAGCCGATCATCTTCCTGCACGAATACTCCGGCGATCTGGAAAGTTGGGCGCCGCAAGTCGCGGTGCTGCACCGGCGCTATCGATGTATTCGCTACAATGCGCGCGGCTATCCGCCCTCGCAGGTTCCACGCGCACTCGAGAACTACAGCCAGACGCGTGCCGCCGAAGACGCGGTCGAGGTGCTCAGGGCGCTTGGCGTCGAAAAGGCCTATTTTGTGGGACTTTCGATGGGTGGCTTTGCCGCGCTGCACGTCGCGCTGCGGCATCCGGACGTGGTGCGCGCGATGGTCGTCGCCGGTTGCGGATACGGCGCGAAGCCGGATGAAAGCGGCGCGTATTTCAACGCGATGAATCAAGAGGCAGATCATGCCCAGAAAATCGGCATGGACGCCTATGCACGGGAACTCGCGCACAGCCGCTATGCCGCGCTGTTGCGGGTGAAGAGTGAAACCGCATGGCGACAATTTGAAGCGCAGCTCGGCGGACATTCGGCCGACGGCATGGCGATGACACTGCGCGGGGTGTTGGCGACACGGCCCTCCCTCTGGTCGCTCGAACCGCAACTGGAGAACCTGCAGAAACCGGTGTTGCTCGTCATCGGCGATGAGGACCCGCCCTGCCTCGAACCCAATCTTTTCATGAAGCGCACTTTGCCGGATTGTGCGCTCTCGATCATGCCGCGAACCGGTCACCTGCCTAACCTGGAAGAACCGGACATCTTCAACGAATTGATCGATCGCTTCTTCACCGCAGTATCCGACCGCAGTTGGGACCGCATCAGAGATTCAATCCAATAACGAGGAGTCGAACGGCTATGGCTGGACGTCTTGCTGGAAAAGTTGCGTTAGTGACAGGAGGCGGCCGTGGCCTCGGGCGGGGCATCGCGGAAGCCTTCGCCGGCGAAGGCGCCAACATCGTGGTCAACTATGTGAAGGATGCCGGCGCCGCCAACGAGGTGGTCATGAAGGTCAAGGACCTGGGCGCCGACGCCATCGCGGTGAAGGCCGACGTGGGCGACGCCGATGCCGTACAGGCGATGGTGAACGAGGGCGTCGCCAAATTCGGCACCATCGACATCCTGGTCAACAATGCCGGCCTGCTGAACTCGGTGCCGCTCGCCGAAATGTCGATCGAGACCTGGGACGAAATGATCCGTATCCATCTGCGCGGCATGTTCCTGTGCACCCGCTTCGTCATCCCGCACATGCTGAAGCAGAAGAGCGGCAAGGTGATCAACGTCACCGGCACTTTCGGGATCATCGGCGGCGCCGACTTCACCCACCTTTCCGCCGCCAAGGCCGGCATGATCGGCTTCACGCGCGCGCTCGCCCGCGAGGTCGGCAAGCAGGGCATCAACGTCAACGCCATCGCGCCGGCGATCATCCGCACCGATCTCTACAACTTCATGCCGGACGAGGTGCGCGACGAGATCGTCGGCGCCTATCCGCTCGGCCGCGTTGGCGAAGTGGAGGACATCGCCTCCACCGCGCTATTCCTCGCCACCAAGGATTCGGACTTCTTCACCGGCCAGACGCTGTGTCCGGCCGGCGGCGACGTCATGGTCTGACCGCAGCGCGCCGCACACCTTATTTGGAGATCGATGATGATCGTCGAAGAGCGAACCTACACGGTCAAGCCTGGCACCGTTCACCAGTACTACGCCGACTATAATCCGCGCGGCCTCGAGATCCAGCAGCGCATTCTGGGCAATCTGATCGGCTATTTTCACACCGAGATCGGTGAGCTGAACAAGATCGTCCATCTGTGGGGCTATGACAGCCTGGCCGAGCGCGAGAAGCGGCGTGCACTGCTCGCGGCCGATCCGGATTGGCAGGCGTACCTGCAGCAGTCGCCGGACATCATCGTGGCGATGGAAACGCGCATTCTGCTGCCGGCGCCATTCTCACCGATCCGGTGACCGCCGCGGCTACTTCGCCATATAGGACTGGGCAAAGCGCGAGCGTTCGAGCGTCACCTCGAAGTCGCGCCACGAGCCGATCATGTGCTGCGCCAGCAGCTCCGACAGCTCGCGGCCCTCGCGCTTCTTGATCAAGGCCGCGATCTGCGCGTGCTCGCGCAGCGCCCGGGTCCAGGCCGCCGGCGGCATGTTCACAAAGAAGCGGGCGCGCAGGATGCGCACGCTCAACGACTCGTGCGTGTCGGCGAGAAACTTGTTGCGCGCGCCGCGCACGATCGCCTGATGAATGGCGAGGTTGGTGCGGAAGTACTCTTTGCTGCCGTGCCCCTTGGCATGAAGCTGAACCATGCGCTTGTGCAGACGGAGAATGTTGTCGATCTCGTCCTGCGTAAAGTTGATGCAGGCGAGTTTGGCGCAGAACGATTCGATCGCGCCGATGGTGTAGAAAAGCCCCTGGATCTCGTCCGGATCGGGCGTGGCCACGATGGCGCCACGGCGCGGCAGCGGCTTCACGAGGCCTTCCGAGGCAAGAACGCGCAGTGCTTCCCGCAACGGCGTGCGCGAGATGCCCAATTGGGCGCAAAGATCGCTTTCCGGAATCCGCGTGCCCGGCGGCAATTCATCCTGAATGATCATGTCGCGCAGCACGGCGGCGACTTCGTCATGCAGGTTGCCACGCAGGATTTGCTTGCGGTTACGGCCTAGAGTGACACGGGCTGCGGGTTCCCCGCGCGCCTGCGGGTCCGCGCCGTTCTCGCTGGTAGGTCTCTTCATTCAAGTGTCGGCAGGCGAGCGACCAGCCGATTCCTATCCCCGTGAATCAGGAGAGATTAATCAGCGGCAGAATGCAGCAGGACGGGCGCTAACGCAACGGCCACGCGTCTTGCCACTGCGGTGGCACTATCTGTCCGGTACGCGCGGCCTCGATCGCGCCGAACACCATCTCCGGCGTGATCGGCAGCTTCGAGAGCAACGCCTCATGACCGACCGCCTTCGGATCGATCGCCCGTGCGATGGCATTGACGATCGCGGGCGGAACCGGAATGAGGCCGCCCTCGCCGATGCCGCGGACGCCAAGGGGATTAGTCGAGGAACGCGATTCCACGTGCGCGATGCGTACGCGCGGCGCCTCCGGGGCGGTGATCACCAGATAGTCGGCGAGCGTGCCGCACAGCGGCTGGGCCTCGTCGTCGTACAGCATTTCGGAAAACACCGCGCTGCCGATGCCGTCGACGGCGCCGCCGATGACCTGGCCTTCCACAATCATCGGGTTCAGCATACGGCCGGCATCGTGCACGATCAGATAGTCGACGATGCGGAAGAACCCGCTGCGCGGATCAAGCGCAACCCGCGCGGCGTGCACGGAAAGGCCCAAGGTCAGCAGGTCCTTGCTGTCGAAGATGTGCTCGACGGCAAGCGCCATGCCGCCGGAATAGAGCGGCCCGCCAGGCATGATCGCCGCCGCGACGTTGCCGACGCGCAGCGTGGTGTCGGCGCCGCTGCGGCGGATGATGCCGTCCGAGATCGACAAGGTGTCGGCGTCGGCTTGCAGCAGGATCGCGGCGATACCGAGCACCTGCTCGCGCAGCTTTGCCGCCGCCGCCGCTACCGCGTTGGCGCCGAGCACGGCGCCGCGCGTGGCAAAACCGCCACGGCCGAACGGCAGCAATCCGGTATCGCCGAGGCGCACCTGCACCTTGTCGAAGGCAACGCCAAGCGCCTCAGCGCACACCTGCGCGTAAGTGGTGTGCTGCCCCTGCCCTTGCGACGAGATGCCGGAGAGAACGGTCACGAGACCGGAGGGATCGATGGAGACCTTGGCGGACTCGTAATTGACGAACCCGGACGCCTCCACGCCGCAGGCAAGGCCCCACGCCAGACGCTCGCCGCGTTCGTTGTCTTGCACCGCTTCGCCGTATCCGCCATCCACTGCCTTGTGCAGCATGGCCGGGAAGTCGCCGTTTTCGAAAGCGCTCGATGCGCCCTGATAGGTGCACGGCACGTAAGGCATATCGCCGGGATGAACGATATTGCGCTCGCGCACGGCAACCGCCGACAGGCCGAGTTCTTTGGCCACGACATCGAGCACCGACTCCAAGGGAAACGTGGCCTCGGGCTGACCAGCCCCGCGATAGGTCGCGATCGGCGTCTTGTTGGTGCCGACGCACACCACTTCGGTCTCGATGTTCTCGATCTTGTACGGCCCCGCCGCCCGTGCCGCGGCGATCTCGGCGGTCACAATGCCGCTGGTGAACACGTAGGCGCCGACATCGACGAGGATCCGCTCTTTCAAAGCGGTAATGCGGCCGTCGGCGTCGTAGCCGATATCCAGTTCGGTATCGATCGAGCGCGAATGCGTGGTGGCCTGCAGGTTCTCGAACCGGTCCTCGATCCATTTGACCGGCCGGTCCAAACGCATGCTGGCATGGCTGACGATGATTTCTTCCGGATAAGTGCGCGACTTCGAGCCGAAGCCGCCGCCGACATCCTCAGCAATCACCTGCACATTGCTCTCGGGCAGATCGAGCAGCGTCGCAAGATTCGTGCGCACGTTATAGTGCGATTGGGTGGAGACGTAAGTCGTCAATTCGTTGCGGTCAGCCGCGAAAGAAGCGACGCACCCGCGGCCCTCGAGCGGCAGGGGGACCTGCCGCGCGTAGCGGAAATAACGCTTGAGGCGGCCGGCACTGCGCGCCAGCGCGGCTTCCGGCTCGCCGGCCGTGTGGACGAAATGGGCAGCGACATTGCCGTGCCATTCGTCGTGAAGCTGCGGCGCATCCGCCGCCATAGCAGACGCCGCAGAGGCAACGGCCGGCAGCGGCCGGTATTCGATGTCGACCAATGCCGCCAAATCTTCCGCGAGATAGCGGTCGTCGGCCACCAGGAAGGCAACCGGCTCGCCCACATAACGCACCCGCTCGACCGCCAGAAATGGCGGCAGGCCGTTCTTGATGGCCGGGTGCCAGTAGCGCACGACGAAGTCGCGATCCTTGAACGGCAGATCGTCGGCGGTCAGCACCAGCAGCGCGCCGGCGCGCATCGCTTCGCTCGCGTCGATGCGGACGATCTCCGCATGCGCCATCGGGCTGCGAATGAACACGCCCTGCACCATACGATCGAGATGGAGGTCGTCGGTGAAGCGTGCGCGCCCGCTGAGCAGCCGGAAGTCCTCCTTCCGCAGCGGCGAATTCTTGTCGTGCGCGCTCATGCGAGCACCTTTTGCAGCGCTTCGGTGAGCGCCAGATGCGCGAGATGCCGGCGGTAGGCGCCGCTCGCCTGCAGGTCGGTCTGCGGATCCAACAAGGAGATTTCATGCGCGATGAGCTGGGCGAGACGATCCGGATCGGGCGTGCCTTCGGCAAAGCCCGCCGCCAGCTCACGGCAAACGTGCGGAACCGGGGCGACGCCGCCGAGGGCCGCCTTCACGACCATCGCGTCACCGGCCGACGCCGCCTGCACCGCAGCCGCGGCGATGGCAAAGTCACCATGACGGCGGGAAAATTCGCGGAACGCCACCCGCGTGCCCGGAACTGCTGCCGGCAGCCTGACCTCAACGAGCATCTCGTCCGCCTCCAGCGCCGTGGTCAGCGCATCGGCAAAAAAGTCACCGGCGCGAATGTGGCGGCTGCCGCGCCGGCTGATGGCGACCAGCACACCGTCCAGAGCAGCAATCGCCAGCGGCAGCTCGGCAGCCGGATCGGCATGGGCGAGACTGCCGCCGATGGTGCCGCGGTTGCGCGTCTGCACATGGCCGACATGAGGCATGGCGGCGGCGATCAACGGCGCGGCGGTTGCGATCAGCGGGTGGACCAGCAGATCCTTGTGTCGCGTCATGGCGCCGATGCGCAGTTCATTGTCAACGAGGATCACATCAGCAAGGCCGTCGATGCCGTTCAAATCAACGAGCAAGGAAGGCGCGGTCATGCGCAGGTTCAGAAGCGGCACCAGGCTCTGGCCACCAGCGATGAGCTTGGCCTCCGGATCGGAGGCGAGCGCTTCGAGCGCCTCCGGCACACTGCGCGGGCGGACCAACGCGAAAGGCGGCGGCTTCATCCGGCGAGCTCGAGCACGACGTCGACCAGCGGTTGATAGCCGGTGCAACGGCAGATGTTGCCGGAGAGAAACTCGCGCGCGGCCTCTTCCGAACGCGGCAAGCTGCCGGACTCATATGCCGCCGCGATCGTCATGAGCAGGCCCGGCGTGCAGTAACCGCACTGCAGGGCATGATGGCGGTGAAAGGCATCCTGGACGGGCGAAAGCTCCGTTCCCGAAGCGAGGCTTTCGACGGTCCTGATCTCACAGCCGTCGAGCTGTGCGGCGAACAAAAGGCACGAACGGACGGCATTGCCATCCACGATGACGGTGCAGGCACCGCAGGCACCCATTTCACAACCGACATGCGTGCCCGTGAGGCGAAGTTCGTGGCGCAGGAAATCCGACAGAAGCATGCGCGGCGGGACGTCGGCCGACACGGCCGTGCCGTTGACTCGACAATTCAAGATCATCGCAGGCCTTGTCGAAGCGCCGAGTCGATTGACGGCGCACGGCGCACTGAATTAGCTAGGCACGCCGGCTTCGTCGCGAACGGCGCGCAAGTCAAAGGTTGTAGGTAACGGCGAATGGTAAGCGACAAAGCCATCTCACTTCCGCAAGCGGATCGATTCTGGATCAGGCGCGCACGAATTCCAAGCGCTTTTCTGCAGGATAGTCTTACCGGCGCCCAGCAGGACCGGGAAGGATCATTGTTCGTCGATCTGCTGATCGACGGCAAAAAGCTGGCAAAGATCGTGCCAACCGGTACGCCCCGCGACGATCAAGCGCCAGCGCTCGATCTCGCCGGCCGCCATGTCTGGCCGACGCTGGTCGACGTCCACACGCATATCGACAAGTCGCAGATCACGGCGCGCATCGGTCCGCTCGGCGCCTCGTTCGCCAATGCGCGCGAGGCGATCAACGCCGACCGTTTGACGAACTGGAGCCTGGACGACATCCGCGAGCGCATGGATTTTTCGATCCGTTGCGCCTACGCGCACGGTGTCGGCGCGCTGCGCACGCATATCGACTCGTATGAAGGTCAGGCGGAAGCGAGCTGGCAGGTCTTCGCCGAGCTTCAACGCGCCTGGAGCGGGCGCGTCACATTGCAAGCGACCACGTCGGTGCCGATCGACATCTACGCCACCGACTACGGCCGCCGGCTTGCCGACCTCGCGGCTTCAACGCAAGGCGGGCTCATCGGCGGCGTGCTGCGTCGGTCGACCGATCATAACTACATCTTCATCGACAACATCGACGCACTGCTCGATGCCCAGTTCGCCTTGGCCAAAGAGCGGCAATTGCTAGTCGACCTGCACGTGGACGAGACCACGGCCGTCGATGTTTTTCACCTCGGGCACGTCGCCAAGGCGGTGATCCGCAACGGCATGCAAGGCCGCGTCGTCTGCGGCCATTGCTGCAGTCTGCCGCTGCAGTCGGACGCGCGCATTGAGGAGACGTTGGCGCTGTGCGCCGAGGCCGGCATCGGCATCATCACGCTGCCGGCAGCCAATCTCTACCTGCAGGACCGGCGCCTGGGGCGCACGCCGCGGCTGCGCGGCGTCACCGCGCTGCACGAAATCCGTGCCAAGGGCATTCCCGCCGCCATCGGCAGCGACAATGTCCGCGACACGTTTTATCCGTTCGGCGACTACGATCCGATCGAGACGTACCGCCAGTCGGTCAATGTCTATCATCTCGACCAGACGCTGCCGCAGTCGCTCGCCATGCTCGGGCCACTGCCCGCGCAGATGATGGGTGTCGCGCCGCAGGGCAGCTTCGCCGTCGGCGTAGCCGCGAGCTTCATCGTCATCGAAGCCGCGACCTTGAACGAGATCGTCTGCCGGCCGGTCGCGCGCACCGTGGTCGTCAACGGCCGCGTCCTGCGCGATGCCTTGCCGGCCTATTCGAGCGACGACGACTTGCCGCCGCTCGGCTAACGGCGGCCTGCCCTTGCAAGTCGGTTGGAAGTGGTGCCCTGGCCGGACTCACAGTCATGCCAAAGCGCCTGCAAGATTGGGCTTTTTTTGACAGTGACCGATGGCGCTACCCACGCGCCTACCCGCATCGCCAAAATACGCTGTGGTTCGATGCCGTGAGGCCATGAGAAACCCCCTCACCCGGATATGGGTAGAGAATTCAATTCGTGGGAGGGTTGCAGGGATGGCTTGTCTCTCGCAAACTGCACACCCTTCTGTAGCGATGATAGGACTTTCTTCTTTCAGAATCGTATCGGGGAGAGATCGCAATGAAACCTTCAATCACTCGCCATCTATTGGTGGGAACAGCTTTGTTCGGAATGTTCGTCTTCGCGACAACGGCGGGCGCGACCACCTGCGCACAGCTAGCAAATGCATGCATGGGTTATGGGCTATCCCATGCCAAGTGCTTCAGGGCATCGAATATGGCTCATTGCAAACGAACGTGCGAGTACATCGGCTACACAACACACCGAACCTATCACGCGACGGAGGGATGCGGATATGCGCGGAAGGGGGAGAAAAGAAGGTGAGGTTGCGGCCTAAGCCTCTGCCAGCTCGGGCCCGTGCACGCACTCCCTCACCCGCTTCATGCCATCGCGCGGCCCCCAGGCGCAGCGGACGGTGATGCGCCAGCCGACGGAAAAAGCTTGCCCGAGAGTCTCGACTGGCATAGAAAGAACAAAATACGAACATTGACTTCAAGGTCAAGCTGGCTGTGCAAAGTGCGCCGGCGGCGATGGTGGATTCTGACCGCTCCGGTAGCTTGAGGACGGACTGGGAGTGTCAATGAGCTCACGTGCAGCAAAGGTTTCTGGCTCGCGACAAGCGGCTTTGGTGTTTCACCAAGGCCGCTTCGACGTGAGCAATTATCTAACACCGGGGAAGGAGGACATCCGACCGTTCTATCGGACGGATCTCGGCGCGCTATTCGAAGGCGACTGCCTCGAATTTCTGCCGATTATCAAAGACGAGACAATAGATACAGTATTTGCGGACCCGCCTTTCAATTTGAAGAAGCGCTACGGAGCACGGGCAAACGACGACCGCCCTGACGATGAATACCTGCAATGGTGCTATCAATGGCTCGATGAATGCGTGCGTGCTTTGAGGCCGGGTGGCGCCCTCTTCGTTTACAACATCCCGCGTTGGAACATCCTATTGGGCGCGTACCTGATGCAGCGAGGGATGCTTTTCAGGCACGACATCGCCATCGACATGAAAAGCTGCCTTCCCATTCCGGGGCGTCTTTATCCAAGCCACTATAGCCTTTTGTATTTCACAAAAGGAAAACCAAAAACGTTCCGCAGAGTACGCACGCCTATAGAGCTGTGCAGACATTGCGGTGGAGAAATTCGCGATTACGGCGGACACCGTGGAGCGATGAACCCCAAGGGCGTGAATTTGAAAGATGTTTGGACAGATATTCCGCCAGTGAGACACTGGAAATTCAAATCGAAAGTACGGCAAGCGAACGCACTTTCGACGAAAGTCCTCGATCGTGTTGTAGAAATTAGCACTGTCCCGGGCGAACTAGTCCTAGACCCCTTTGGTGGTAGTGGCACAACCTTCGCCGTTTGCGAGCTAAAGGGGCGTCACTGGATTGGCATAGAGATCGATTTTGCTAAGGTCATCGCATCGCGCTTGGAAGACGGAGATATACATCACCACAGAAATGATGACTTCGTAGAAAAATGAGTGCCCTAAACTACCGCTCGACCGTCCGTGCCTTTTGGGATTCTGGGCACGTCAACACTTTCGGCGTCGTGTTCAATCACGATGATTTCAAGAACGCCTTGCTCGCACGGCACCGCCGACCAGAGTGGATAGTACGGCATTAGTTCGGCCACATTTCCAATTCGGTCCGTCAGCCAAACGTAAAACTTGCGCGAAGGTACAACCAATACACCTCCGACCGTGACGCCTGTAACGAGACCCAAGCACATCTTGTTTAGCGCGCGGTGCGAGGATGAGATATTGCCGGTTTCCCACTCAAAGCCGATTAGGCCGGCGGAGCTCTCGTACACAGCATCAAGTTTGCCAGGACTCTCACGGCCACTCTCTTTGACGCGCTCGCCCACCGGCCAAGGAAATTCAGACTTCCAGCCGAGTTTGACCAATCGGCGAATTGCGGCGTCCTTAATCGGCTTTACACCATTACCTTCGCCGCGCTTTTTGCCGCGCTCAGGATAGATGGTGAAGATGCCGGACCCAGGAGGCCAATCTACTGATTTCACAGCATCTAGAATGCCGGAACGAATGTGTTTCCACTCGTCAGAATTTGCGAAAGCGCCTCGAGCGATTAATGTGTCAACGTGCAAAACTTTCACGGAACCCGCGTCCTTGAAGAGCTAGCGGGAACGGCCGACTGCTTTGTAATAATCACACCGGTCACGGTGGGATTCGTGACTCAATTCGGGGGGAGAGTCGAATCAGAGGCTGCAACTTATGCACAGGGCAATCCGCGGTTGATGATCGCCACGAAATGGCCCAATTCGGCCGGTTCCATAGTCATGTCGAGGTCCCGACAATTCCTCGACTTAGAGGGAGAGCCTAGCCCAAGCTCACCTTGAAGGCCGTAAACCGGAGTGATGGACTGATCGTCGGTCCCGAAAACAATGATGGTGCCCGAAAAGGGGACCGAACGTGGTGGTGAAATTCCGGGTCAAGGCTACGGCGCATCAGCGGGATCTGATGTGGGTCCGTGAGCGCCGGCGGTTATCCGGCGATTGAAATACGCGTCGCGCGCGGCGCAGCAATTGGCTCCATGGGGCCAGTCTCCTCGACGGAGGGATAGCGCTCGGTTCGCTACCGAGCGCTTTTGCTTTTCTTAGCTATCGCGCCATGCTCCACGCGATGCACGTCCGTCTTGTCAACGGGCACTCCTGCCAGCATGCCTCCACCACTAGCCCGTTCTGGAAGAGTCATCCGCCTTCTTGAACTCAAAATTCGAGTTCTTTAAAACGATCTTGGTGATGTCCGAGAAGAAAGAATAAAGGTTCTCGCCGGTGATCGGTGCCAGTCCAGGGTGGGCACTGTTGTTGCGGAACTCGAAACAATGTCGGAGCCTTTGGTGCTGGTTGCCGTCGATCAGATTCAAGTACTCCAAGACCCAAAGGATGTCGGTGTCGAAAATGCGCTGTAGCTCCGAAAGTGAGTCGATCGAGAATTGCTTATTGAAGGGCTTATAGCGGCCGACGGTCTTCGCCTTCATATCTTCGCTGGCTTTGTTGAATTTCTCGTATCCGATTTCGCCGATCTTTGCGTGGATACGAGCAATGGTCGCGCACCATCCAAGGACGATGCAGCCGCGAAGCGCATTGGCAGAAAGACAGCGTTGCGCTTCATCAAGATACTCTCCTTCATCAGTCGGAAGACCCTCGATATAGGGGGCGATACTGAGGCCTCCCGTATTCGAGAATGAGCCTATTTCGATGTGGTGGATGAGGTCTTTATACGGCTGAATAACGTCGTTCATAACTGGCAGCAGCATAGACTTCATCGGGCGGCTATTGCTGAGCCGAAGTAACGTCTCAAAGCGTGTGGAAAAGGCCATCACTGTTTCAGGCTGGAATGCAACGCGTTCCAATGCTGGACGCACCCCGTCAAACCACATGCGGGCTATCCTTTGGCCAGTCGTTAGTATGGCGCTTTGCGTAATGCGAACTGGAACGGAAGACCGAACCGCCCTCTGCATGGCGGTAATCTCCGCGAGGTGCTCCCTCGTGAGGTTAAGAAGCTGCTCTTTCATGGAGACACTAGGCCGATGCGCCTAGCCCCTTCGCGATTGCGGCGAGCTTTTCATATCCTGATCCTGTCAGTTCAACGACGGCATTCTCATTGATGCTCTTCTGCGAAATAGCGCCCTTAAAAAACTTGTGATTGCTTTTCAGCATGCCATTGAAGTTACTATCGTATAGCCCGTCTTCTCTCACGTTTTCACGGAGCTCGGAGTATGGAGCGTTGAATGTGTTATTGAGCAAAGCGTTTTCGAGCAGAACCATCATGACCTTGGAAAGCTGAGCCTGCCTGATATTGCCTGCTGGTATTTTGTAGATCGGCAGCAGCGGATCATGGTCGAGGATAAAGAGCTTGCCTAATTCGTCCTGAGACACCCCATACTTTCGAGCAAATGCAAGCACATTGGACGGAAGCTTCTTTCCCGTCTCCGGCGGCGTCTCTTGTGCTTTTTCGGGTTGCGGCATCTCCGGCGCGAACGTGTCGGCAGGCTTTGCGGGCACTGGTAATCCTGCGAATACGGCATTGAATAACAGCTCGAAACATTTTTCCTGCAATGCCTCAGGCACTGTTTCGACAACCTTCATAATCTCGGCTATCTGTTTTTTTGCGCTTCCCAAATTAAAGTCAGACATTTCCTTACCCCGTCTTGCCGTCACACAATTCAGCTTAACTCGCGAATCGGGTTCAGATCAAGGGGTCTAATCACCTGGAGTTGTGGGGAGTGCGGGCGCGCTATCCTCTAATGCTCCACGCAATACACCTCCGCCCCGTCACCCGGCACTCCCGCCGGCACGCCTCCACCACCGCGCCCTTTTGCCTGAGCTCATAGACGCGCGGCGTGATGGTGTTGATGGAGGCGTGCAGGCTCGCCGCTATCTCGCTGTTCGTCAGGTTCTCGACTTTGGCGAGTTCGTCGTAGACGGCTTGCTGGCGTTCGGAGAGCTGGGGTTTGATTTCGTGGTGGTAGGTGAAGAGGGAGGTGGTTTGGGCGGCGTGGCGCTTGGTGGGGGTGGTGAGGGTCATAGGCCGGGCGCAATCCAAATCCAGTAAACCCACGGCGCGTACCAAATGTGAAGTGAGCACGCATACTCGCTGTGAAGCGAAAGCATGTACAGGGCATTCCAGAATATGGGACTGCAATAGATTAGGGCTCCGCTCATAGTTCAATGTTTTCGATTGGCCTTTAATTCATACCAGAACGTCTTGCTCCACGACGCGCCCCGCCGCCGCGCGTCTTCGCAGACTGATTTCAGGTAGTAGAGGTCGGGCACCTTGAGATGCGAGAGCTTGTAAGCGAAGAATGAGGCCGGGAGCTTCTTGTACTTCTTGCCGTCGCGGTCGGCGTTGGCGTTGAGGTAGAAGTATTCGACGAGCTCGCTGCGTTCGCTCCTGCGCTTACGGATGGGCTTGGCGCTTTTGCCGAATAGGTTTCCGATGCGCTCCATATCGCTATTGGGCTTTTGCTCGTAAGTCGGCTGCATACTCCTCATGTGTTTTCGCTAGATCGGCGTATCCCGCTTCCATGCTCGGAAATGGAACGTGAATGCCGAGCTTCGCGAGGAAACGATTGACGGCTTCGTACACGCGGGTAATGTCCTCGCGCTTATTGAGCTCGGTGGTCGAGTGCTTGCCGACGATGCGCTTTTGCGCGGTGCGCCATAGGATTTCCTTGACGCTATCCTTGTTCCAGTTGAGCTCCATCGTGAAGTTCTGCAGCACTTGCTCGATGGAGAGCCCCGCATCGTTCAAGGCCTGCGCCACCTGCTCGAAGTAGAGGTGCATTGCCTTGTTCTGCTGCTCGGTGCGGGGCTGCTCCATATATCAGAAAGGAATGTCGTCAGCCGTCACCTCGGCCGATGGCGCGTCCGCCTCCGGCGCGTCCGCCGCCGGAGCTTCGCCCGTTCTCACGATCTGAACGTATCCCTCGCTATCCTCGCCAACCTCGAAGCCCTCCGGCACAAGATAAAGAGCGGTGACGCGCTTCCCCGCCACGGCCACTTTTTCAGTGTGGACGGTGAGCATCTGTCCTATCCACGCCTTGCTGTCGGTGCCGAACGCATCGACAAGCCCCTTTAGGGTCGCGCGGTTCAGGTTGACATTCATGGGGTCTGCAAGGCCCAGAAAGCGCACCTTGCATACGTCCTGCATCTTCTTATTGCCCTTGTCGTCGGTGAACTGGCTCTCGATAGGCTGGCACTCGTCCACGATCTTGGCCTTTTGGCCTTCTTGTAATTCTGCGGCCTTGACCCATGCGCCGCTGCGGGTAACTTTGCTGTAGTCCATGTTCTATTTGTTGTTTAGGTAACGGTATAATCTCAACGCTGATAAGAATGCTTCCGTGTCTCCCTCCGTGTCATACGACCACATGACATCTTCGGATGGATTGAACTCCCGCTCTTTCGGAAGGTTGATGATGCAGTAGCCGTCGATATTGGGAGGAGGTACATGCGTTAGTCCCGTAGGCTGTTGTCCATTCATCTCCTCCCACATGAGCGCATAACCGGCGCACTGCATAACCGGAACTCTATCCCAGAGCTTTTTGTAGGTCTTTACATCCCCGACGTAGCGCTTGCCGTCTTTCTCAAAGATGAGATCGGCGGTTCCAGCTATCCAGTGCGTCTTGCTGTAGAGGCGTTGTTCTGAGGCGATGAAGCGGATACGTTCGCTTACAGCCCATTCTTGGAATGCCTGGATAGGCGAGTTCGCATACACGGCGTCGGCTAGGCCGCTACGTTCTATGCATTCACGGACATACTCCTCCACAAGCGCATGAGTGTCCGTCCCTGCGTCAGCCGCCTTGTCTCGCTTCTTGGCGTGCGCGGTTTTTGATTCTTCGATGATTGCCGGAGTAATGAGAAGATTCTGTCCGTCTACAATTGCGTTCTCGGCTATGTACTCAGCGGCCATTTTCGCTGCCCACGAGATGAGCGCGGGCTTCGCAATGACGCCTAAGACCGTCGTGATGCCAGTATATTCCTTGGTACCATCTGCATCGGCGTAGTAGTGGTGGAAGCGAGAGAAATTCTCGGGAACGAATAGCTCGTCACCCAACTTGGTTAGCTTCATACGCTATTGTGGGTCAGTCTCCTCTGGTAATTCCGGGTTGATGTCTCGCGGGTCTACTGATGTGATTGGATAGCTCATAGAGGTACGGCGGTTAGTTGATTAGTACAGTAGAACTGGCCGGTGATCGTGAAGTCGAAACTCGGATAGCCGCGCTCGAAGCAAGCCGATTGCGCCATCGCGGCAGTCGCGCAAAGGGCAATGAACCAAAGGATAGTCGTTACGACGACGACGATGATTTGATTACGCATACATGGCGGGGATTACGAGTAACGCGACCACGGCGAGCACCGACCACAGCGTCGTCGGCTTTCGGTCGAACCGGCGCTTGCCATCGCGCTGTAGCTTCTCGAACTTGCGGCGGCGGTAGGATGCGAGAGCGCGCTTGCTGTCGCGGGTTGCTTGCTTGGTGTCGTACATACTAAGCGAAGAACAGCAGCAGCCACACGAACACAATGATGCTGCACATGGCTACTGTGCCCCAGATGATGTCTGATAACTTTGTCCTATCCTCTTGCTGAGGAGGGAAGATGCCGTCTAGTGATTTCATGAACGGTTTTTGTTACGGCGGCGAAGCTCGCAATTCACTTCACTTGCGACGGTTGCAGCGTATCCTCTGCCGCTCGTTCCGTAGTCGGGGAGCTTCGTGGTTGCTTGTAATTCTTTTGTGCTTACGAAACGTGTCCAGTTTCTCATAAATTGGTTTTGTTATCCCTTGAGCCGCCGTCGCACGCGAATGGTTCGGCGGCAGCTAAAGGGCGCGTGCTTGTAACTGATAAAGAGCTTTCGGAGACAGGAGGTCGGGTGTCGGCCCCCTGCCTCCAGTGGGCTACGCCTGCTCAGGTGCTTCGGGAACGCCTTCGCCATTGGCGGGAGCGTCCGCATCCGGTGCCGGATTTCCCGTGACCGGAGCCTCGACGGGTTTGTTTTCGTCTGGTGCCATAGCGGTGTTGTTTAGCTGATAATGTCGTGGTCTGGATTATTCAGTTGTCAAAGAGCTTACTCTTCGTTGGTGCCGGGCTGGTGCGAGTTGTTCCGCTTTTTGGCCCGTTCTCTCTTTCGAGATGCGGTCGGGCGAATATCCAGCTTTAGGCCACTCGGCACTGAGAAGAGCTTAGATGGATGTGGCCACTGGCCCGCTTTGGACGCCGCCTCTATCCATCTGCCGTTCATTCTCTCATGCTTTAGAATGTATGCAACTGCTGCAGTGTGGATAACTGCGGCGTTGACATACGGCGCATATGTTATGCTGTCGACATGGGAAAGACTAAGGAGAGAGCCACTAAGCAGCTCCGCATTTATCCTAGCACCTACGAGAAGCTGCGCGTGTTGGCGTTTAAGCGGCGGAAGTCGTTGGCCGCTGTTATCTGTGAGCTGATACAAGCCGCATGAAGGTTCAGGAATGGCAGACACGAGAGTACGCTGCCATTCACCGCTGGATACTGAATAACTATGGAAAAGCCAGACGGTGTGTTAACAAAAAATGCCCGCACCAATGCGCTCGCTTTCATTGGGCGCTCAAACGCGGAGAAATGTATGCCCGAGACATCTCCCGCTTCGAGGAACTGTGTGCGGACTGCCATCTTAAAAGAAACGATTGCAACTCGCGTATGGTGAATATCAGCAATTCATTCCAGTATGCGGGTGCCCGAGCGCGTCTTTACCCGTCTACTTACAAGAAAATCGCTGCCATCGCTCGCAAGCGCCGAACGAGTATCGCACAGGTAATCGCGGAGAAGTTCTCACGTTCGTAGGCAACTGATTCGCGCCGGTGCAAGCGTTTTTTCGCGCAAATCCCCGTAAGAAAATAGTTCTGTCTCCCTTGCGTCGGATGGATGACTTCTTATTTCTGCCGGGACACCGAGATAGCCGAAGCGTGTTGACGGTCACCTCCTGAGGCTAGAAAACCTGGAATAAAACCGTCAATCGCTGGCTCAACGCGCGATGTCGGCTAAGTTAGGACCCCGCGCAAAGATAGGAGCAACGCCCATGGGCTTGTTTCTTATCTTCGAAGCCAGCCAGCCGAGCGGTGCGGTTTACCGCCTTGGCCTGGGGTGCCTTGTGCCCCATGTTCTGGCCTCGACGGTAGCCGCCATCTTGCGGCTGTTCTGCTGAAGGAATGGGCGCTCCGAAAGGGGCGCCCTTTTCTCTTCATCGGCGGTGGTATCGAACCAAGCTATCCCCACTTCGTCACGGTCCTAGCCGGTTTGCGGTCCGCCATCTCCCTCGGCCGCGCATACCGCGCTCGGGTGTTCGCGATATTCGCCGCGAGATGCCCGGTCCGTAGCTCCACTTTCTCCGTCCGCAGCGGCATTCCCTGCGATGGCTGGCCGTCTTGGAGCACGCGCGCCCATGCCTCCCCTCGCCCGAGCTCGAGCAGCGTATCCGGCGAGCATCCCACCGCCTTCCCGATATAGGGCGCATCGGTCGGCCCGACGCGGAATGAAACGATAGTCCCGCAATTCCCGAACACCGCCTCCCGGATTTGCTCGTCCTGGATTTGGTCAAGGAATTGATGCGCGAGCACAAGCGACAGCCGCCACTTGCGCGCTTCCGAGAGTATCTTAGAGAACGAGCGCGTGGCGAAGTTCTGAAACTCGTCGATGTAGAGGGTGAAGTCCCTTCGCTCATCCTCGGGGAGCTGGGAGCGAGCCTCGGCCGCGAGCCTGAACTGCGAGACGATGAGTGCACCGAGAAGATGGGCAGGCTCGTCGCCCAGATCGGACAAGTCCACGATGAGCGGCGTGGTTAGATTTAGCAGCCTGCCAATTCTAATCGTTGAAGTTGGCTGTCCGATAACGTAGCGGAGCGGAAGCGGGTCGGCCAAGGCTGCAATCTTGTTCTGCAAGCTCCCTATCTCGATGGCCCGCTGCTTCGCGTCCTTCGTGCTAAACTCAAGCCATGTCTGGCGTGTTTCCTTATCACGCACCTTTCGTACCAAGCTGGTGCGCCAATTGTCGTCGGAGAGCACGCGTCGAATGTCGAGTAAGGTGGTGCCTGGTGTGTCTAGAAGCAGACGTATGGCGGCCCGCAGGTAGTAAAGCAGTCTCGGTGTCTCCGGCCCTAGGTTCCAAATATCCGCAAAGATAGAGACGATTTCCGCCGTCACTTTCCATCGCTCATCCGGCGGCACGTTCTGCAGGGGATTGAGCGCGATGACGTGCGATAGCTCCGAGGGCTTCCAGTAGATGACGGGGGCTGGGGAACTGTCGGCTAACTGGCGCGCGGCGTCCCCGTGCTTGTCGAGAAAGCAAAAACCCCTCCGCGCGCGGAGGTCTTGTTGCATGAGCCCAAGCAGCCAATTGGTCTTTCCCGAGCCGGTCGCGCCGATGGCGTAGACGTGCTGGCGCCGGTCGCGCTGGAAGATCCGAACGGGCTGGCCGGTCGAAGTGTGGAAGCCGATTTGCATGTGCGAAGGCAGGACGCCGCGGCCCCGTCCGTTCTTGCGCCTTGGTAAGCGGTGCGGAGCTGGAGGCGGCCTGCATACGGACACGCGCGTGTGTCCTAAAGAGCTGTCCGATAGAATTATCGCATGAAGAGAGCGAGATGGATGAGCTCTCACCAAGAGAGGAGCGCTCCTGCATCATGGATACGGCCAGTTCGGTGATACGCGTCGCTCCCTCTCCACAAACTCAGCTCGATAGGTAAGCGGCAGGGCAACAAGCACTACAGCGTTGATGAATACGTGGCGTGGTTTGTCGGCAAATTCCGCGCGACCCCCCGGCAGGTCTGACTTGAGCTGGTCGCAAAGTCTTATGATCTTGGCGTCTTCAAAAGTGGTCCCATGTGTCCGATGGGCGAATTCGTTTCTTACCTTGCGGATGAGGTGGCATTCGTTGTGTTCGTGAGCGCTGATAAGCCCGAGTGCATAAGCGGCGTCAATGCGAGCAGAGAAAGCCCCAAGCGGGGCAGTACCGCCGTCGAGTAATTTGTTCGCAACCTTATTGGAAATCATAAAGGAGCGGAGCGTATTAGTTAGGCGATGATCAATTAGGGCTGCTCCGACGAGTGCTGCTCCGCGGTCTGTCTCACCCTGAAATTCCTTCAGGAAGGCATTGAAGTCTGCTACGTCTAACTCGCGCATTGAGATGCCCTCATGTTGCGCAGAATATATCAGAGTCGTGTATCACAATAAGCTCGAAGTGCAGCGGCGCCTATCGTGACGGACATAAAGGACGGCTCCGCTGTCCTTTATTGGCTGTTCGATAGGCGAGAAGTTGCGGGAGCGCGGGCCGACCGCCCGCAGGGCGCTCCGGCCTGCGCGACCTCATTTTCCGGCGCTGTCCTTTAGCGCCGTCTGATACGTCCGAGATAGGGGTTTAGCGGCTGCGGGTGCTTCGTCGCCGGGATGTACTTCATGCAGGGACACGCCAAGCAACGGCCGCGGAGCCGTCGCGGGTGCATCTGGGCACAAACATGCTGGCCGCGTTGGCGGGGATTGGTGAGCCGGAAGGAGCACGGCGGGGTCGTCCAGTCGTGCTCCGTTCCTTTGCAGCCGCAGTTGCTGCAGGGGGGCATCATAGCAGCGAGAGCTGGTCCGGGTTCGCGGGCTTCGGCTTCGGTGTGCGCTCCGTATGGGCCATGGGGACCGCTTGCGGTGTGTATGGCGCCACGTCTTCGGGGTTATCGTCGCGCCACAGGTAGCCTCCGCGGAAATTCCAACGTGTGTGCATCTCGCCGGTGAGGCCATCGCCCCAATATACAGAGCCGGTGAGCCCGCGAAGTGAGAGATTGAGCGCCGCCATCTTGGCGCAGCGTTCGTCCAAGTCGATGCCGAGGAAGCGCGCGCGTGGGTTTACCTTTGCCGCGGCCAGGAGCAGAACGCCGGAGCCGCACCCGGAGGGATCGGCGACGGTCTGGCCGTCTTGTACGTCCTGCATATTCACCGCAGCGATGAGCTCGGCAACGGTCCAGGGTGTGAAGTACTGGCCGTGTTCGCCGAAAGAAATAGCCGCCATGTAGAGGTCTCCGAGGGGGTCGGGTTCGCCGTTCGCGATGCCGGCGATAAGAGCGTTGTGCGCCTCTGCTAGGTGGTCAATGGCGCGGCTTCCCTTGGGTTGGTCGTCCGTATAATTGCCGACAACGGCCATATAGGCGTCTTCGTACTCGTTCTGTGGCTGCTCAGTATTGCAGCCTGATTGGATGTGCTGTGTCTGCGAAAGGTATGCGTTGAGCATCAGGTCGAGCCAATCGCGAAATATGCGGTCTCGGGAGTGCCCGCGGTGTTCGATGCGCTCTAGGGCCTTCCAGATTCGCCGCCCGGCCTCGGTTTGAGGCTGTTCTGCCCTCCGACCCATATGGGGGAATTGTACATCGTGCCGTACTGGCAGAATCGCGGCCAGCTGTGGGCAGGCGGCGGACTATCGGACGCTGAGGCATAAAGGACGGGCTCTGCCTGTCCTTTATCTGCGAGGTGTCCGTATAGCCCGTAACGGCTGTCCACAGCTGTGATCGGGGCTGGGGAATGGCGTAGATGGAGCGTGAGCGGAGGTTTCTGGTGAAACGTGCCGTGGAACGGTCCGCCCCGTGAGCGCGGTCTGGCTGGCGTAGCCAGTCCAGCCGCGACCAATTGCAAATGCGTCCCGGGAGCCGAGGCCATGTCCAGTAGGACTGGCTGAGGCGAGCCGTGGTTGGAACGGCACCCCGCTGCGATAGCATGTAGGGAATAGACCAAAGTATTTGGAATTGGTCGCGGCTGGAAAGCCGCGCGAACGGTGGCGGAACAGTAAGGAAATGAGCGCTTTCGAAAGCGCGGGATGTGAAATCAGTACAGTAAAACATATGTACGGAGCGATGATACATGCGATTAGGGGGCTGAAGTTATCCCCATCATGCCAGTCTGCGCGTCCTGCGACGTGCTATCGTGACGGCATGACGTTAGTAGATAGGATGAGCGCGATAGTTCCCAGTGTTGCTGGAAGCTGCCGCGCCTATCTAGGCGTCATCCACATAAGCCCCCGTCCTTTTTAGGCGGGGGCTTCGTGGTTATTTCCTGGCGGGTAAGGTGGGCGAAGTCCGGAGCCTCCGCTGGTTGCCACTTAAATCCGGGCAGGGAGAAACCTCATTCGACATGGCATGGTCTCCATCGCTCTGAGCGACAGGTAGGAGTTTGCACACCGCTCAGAGGATTACCGTTTCCGAGGGCGCCGATGATATGAGGCGTGGAGGATCGAGAAGGTGCAAACGGGCGCGCCGCTATAGATTGGATAAGCGCCCGCTACAAAGCCGCAGAGAAGACGGCTAGGGATATTCCTATTCAACAGGCATTGAAACTAGACTAGGAACGCCAGCGGGAGAAAAGGCCTCTCTTTTGTGTAGACTCAAGTTGTTCAAGCATCTCTTTTTTGCGTCGTATGCTCTCTTGTTTCTCTGAGAGTGCATCTTCGAGAGATTGCTCAAGGCTACCTAATACTTTTGATTTGAGAGAACCGTCGAGTATGGGATTCATTAACGCATCAAATTGCTGCAGCGCCGAAGGGTCTGCCTCGGATACATGGCGCCGGATGACTTTATTGAGGTATTGGGGGTCAGCACTCCTTAGAAGCATCCCAACTACGTGCTGAAAGTAGACGGTTCTGCACTCTCCCCCTCGTTTGACGAGGGTAGCGGCGAGCGAAATGAATTGGTCAATGGCGCTTTCTTCGTCCATCCCCGTAACTCCTGTGCATAGGCGAATAGTATACGAATTAGGGCGTGTGCCAAGTGGGCGCTGCGCTTCATAGTGGTGATGGTACTCCGCCGATTGGCGGCCTCCAGTGAGTTACCGAGGCCGCAGATCGAGGGACTACTGGACAGCGCTATAAGCGCGCGCCCAGGCATAGAGGCCGTTGAGGGCGGCTCCTATCGTGATGCCCTGCCAGCCGCCGTCGTTCATGAGAACGATCGGGATGGCGAACAAGATGAGCGAGGCTACGCCATGCTCAATGCCCTTGATGAATCCAGTGTTCATGCATTGGAGAATTATGCTTGTAAGCGGCGAGCTTCTGCCCACCGCTCCTCTCTGCCTATTGCGGGGTTGGAACCGCGTTCGACCGAGGCAGAGGGAAGCGCTAGGCGGACGGCTGATGGCTAGCTTGTAAAGCGTCTCGGAGCTTTGTGAGCAGCGGGATGAGCAAAGTGTAGAGTGAAATGGCGCGCGGGATGTCCGCGGCGTACATGCCGTTGAAGTACGGCTCGGGACTTACGGCTCCAGCGATATTGCCAGCAGGCATTGCATAGTAGGGATGGCCTCCCGCGTCTTTATCCATTGGGTCGAGCTCGAAGTGCAGATGGTCGGCCGATGAGTAGCCTGTATTGTCCGAAACTCCGATGAGGTCGCCTGCTTTCACGGACTGTCCAACTTCTACGTACATCGTCTTGAGGTGCCAGTAGCGTAATTTGGCGAAATGGGTACCGCAGTCGATCTCCACGGGCTCATTGGTGAGGATGCCGAGACCCAAACCTCGCGCGGGAACGGTTTGCTTTTCAATGACAACTCCATCGCAGGCGGCATAGACGTTCTGCTCGCCGGCCATCAGGTCAGTACCGTTGTGACCCGACATGCCGAAGTGAGCGTAGAGCTTGTCGTATCCTACGGGACAGGTGTTGTTGTCGGAGCCGTCGACGATCTGCTGCGTCGGCAGCCCGAAGTCCTTTACGCACGGGATATTATCGCCGAAGTGCTGGTTGAAATGGAGAGGCTTTACCGGGATGTAGAGGCTTAGGCGGGCCATACACTACTAGGTAATTATAGCCTGCCAGCTTGTATGAGCACCGCGATGATGGGGATAGCTACTGAAGTAATCATGAAGCCGAGAATTGCGACTGATGTATTTATGCGCGTGCTGAGTTTGGCATATTTTATCGCATGTTCTTGCTGCGATTCTTCAAGCTTGGAAACACGACCGTTTGTTTTGGTGGTTTGCTCAAGAATTGCGTCAAGCTTTTCTCCTGTGCTTTTGCGGTATGTCTGTTCTTCGGTGGGCATAGCTTCATTGCAAATAATCGGATGCGTGTAATGCTAGTGGCATGTTGCATTTCATAGGAGTGGTCATTGTGCTGTCCTTGGCGCTTGGCTCGCTTGAGGAGCTGCTGCGGCAGCACCAGTGGCCGCTTTAGCGGAGACCTTGTTTACTGCACCGACAACCGCGCTTACGGCGTTTTTCGTCATACCGAGCGCGTGAGCAAATTCACCGACTACTCGAGGAGATGTGGCGAGTATCATCGGAATGTATTTCGGGTCGAAATAATGTCCGAGGAGAGCGAAGGCAGCTCCGATGTCAGCTCCCTTGCCAACTAGACCCTTTGGGATAGCCGAGGACATGTTAAGCCCAGCGATCTGGTCCATAAGTTCGGGTTGCGCTCCCTTGGACTGCAATTCGTTGAGCATATCAAGGCGGAATTGTTTGTCAGCCCTGAGCGCGGTAGTGAGCTTTGTGAAGATTGTGTCCGCCTTCGCCTTTCCGCCGATAGCGGTTGCAGACTTGATGTCTTCAAGAAGCTGCGTCGTAGCTCCGTATTTGCTTGTCATGCCCTGGTAGCCGGGGACTTGTTGGTTAAGCGTATCCGAGACCTTTGATTTTACGGCTTGCACAAGCGCACGGGCGCTTCCGGAAGGGGAATAGAAATCGCTGAGTTGTTTTTTGAGCGTATCGAGGCCGACCGGAGTTCTGTCGCCTGGCTGCGTGCCCCATGTTTTCAATGTGTTATATACGCCCTGAACGTCGGCTCGCGCGGTGCCATTGTTTGCGATGGAAGAGCGCGAGAAATCGAGCGTTCCCTTCGGGCCGGCCTTGATACCGAATGCTTGGAGCTTTTCTTGAAGCGTCTGTGTGATTGGGGTGATGTCGATACTTTTTGTATTTTCGCCGAGCTTGGCTAGGTCACCTAGGTAAGCCTGTCGGCGGCTCTCCGCGATGTTCTGTACGGCGTCTTGGGCGGTTTGGACTACCTGCTCGGGTGTAACTTTGCCGCGCATCGCATCCAGGAATGCCTGCGAGCCATTGAAGGCTGATTTGACCGATGCAGCCCCCGCTCCGGTCGTCGCACCGAAGCCTTGCGCGGCAACGGAACCAGTCGTATCGGCGGTCTTTGCCGCGGCAGTATTGAGTGTCGATTCCACCGGGGCTGAACCTTTCGCCCCGGCTATCGCTCCGGCGATCTCCGTTGCATTGCCAATATCTCCGGCAACACGTTCTGTAGCTGCGCCTGCCGGCGTTTGTGCGAATGACTGGACAGCGGGGATGTTGGAAAGCTTGTCGCTGACATAGCCGATGAGTTTGCCGAGCGGAGAGAACAGCGGTGCGAGTGGTGAGCTGGCCGTCTCGACAGCGCCAGCACCCATTTTGAGCGCGCCTTCAGGAACGTTGAAAGCGCTTGTGTCTACGGACGTGGAGCTTGGTGGTGTAGAGGCCTGGGCATAGCCAGCTTCTACCTTAGCGATACCTGCTCCAGCAGCTTTGGCGATTTGGCCAAAAAAGCCTGGTTGAGCTACGGATGGCTTTCCAGGGGTGAACGGTATCATTCCGGCTGCTGAAGCGTTTGATGATGATTTGAACGGTATACCGGCGGCCGTCGAAGGAGCGTATGGGATCATAGAGGTACAGCGAGACCATTTTTGATTTCTTGAGGTGTCGCAAAGACGGGCTGGCCTGTGCTTGCGTCCAGTGCGGGTTGATGACCGGTAGGTGTCTGCGACTGCATTTCAGTGAGGAGTGAGTTGTAATCGAGGCCCTGACTTGTGAGCGACTTCTCAACGAATGAAGCATTGGACGACGTTCCAGCTCCGGGAGATTGGTATTGGTCGCCGACGCCGAAAAGGCTCCATACTTGCTGCTGTGTGCGCGTGACGGCCTGATTGACTACATTGCTCACTTTTTGTTCATTAGCTTGGATGGCTTCCTTGAAGGCCTGAGTGCTGCCCGCGTTGAGACCGCTCGCTACCACCTGCGCTGCGTCTTGAATGTCGGCATTTTCTGGAGTATTCGCGCCGCGAGACGCTGCGAAGTATCCAGCTAGGTCGTTCGTCATGGCCTGAAGCTGGAATGAGTATTTCATCGTGAGCGGGTCATTGACCTGTTTGCCGATGGCGAGATTGGCGATGTTTACGGCATTGAACTTGCCAAGGTCTTTCTGATTGATGACCTGAATGAGCGCGTCAGCGCTTCCGGAAACCTCGCCTGCGAAAATCTGCGTATTATTGGCTCGGGCGATATTCTTCTGAAGAACATCGTTGTAAGCCTTGTACTGCGATTGGAAGGTAGCAACATCGACACCGTTCGCTTTTGCCCATGTGCTAGCTTCGTTCATTATGGTGAGACGGTCTGCCGAGCTCATGCGAGAGAGTGCGGAGGTTCCTTGCGTAAGGAAGTTGAACGCGGGGAGCGAGAGTCCGGTAGCAGAGAGAATGTCAGTCGGGGTGCCATTGCCGCTTACGGCCGCGGCTGTCGAAGTATCTACTGCGGGCGTTCCGAGAAGTCCGGAGAGGGCAGAGCTAGAACTGGTTGACGAAGGGAGCTGATAGTACTGCCGCTCCTTGCCCTTACTGTCCTGGATCGTTACGACTTGCGCCCCAGCAGGAGCGGACTGGCCCGGCAAGAGCGTCGTGTAGCCCTTGGCAGCCATTTGGTTGTTGTTCGTTGCAAGCTCTTGCGAGTAACTGTAGTCAGCAAGCTTCTGATTTATTTGGTCGGGCGTGTCGGCGAGCGTTACGCCAGCCTGGGCATACGCTTGCGCGGTCGCGGGGTCTAGCATCGCCTGTTTGATAGTGTCTGCCGTCTTTTGCGCGTTGTCGGCCTGTGTCTGGAGGTCGGCGAGCTTCTGCTGCGCGAGAGTTTTCGCTTGGGAGCTCAGGTCGAGCTGGCTCTGATTATTGAGCGAGAGGATGGTCTGGTAGTAGTTCATCTGGTCGGTTCGGTCGGCATTCATAGCCGCGACTGAACGGTCGATCATCGTGTAGGCCTGCCCTATCTGGCCGTTGTACGCGGCCATCGCCGATTGAATGAGCCCGGCGCGCGCGGTGATGTCCGATAGCGTTTTGTTGTAGACGGCCGCGCCGTAGGACTTCGATGTGAAGTCGGTTGCAACGCCCGAGAGACGCGAGTTTGCCTCAGTGACCAGGGAATTGAGCTCGTCAGCAAGCGCCTGATTCTTTTGGAAATTACTAGTGACGTTGAGTTGCTGTTCCTTCGTTTGCTCATATTGGGCCTGGAATGGTTGAGCGAGCGTCTTCTCCTGCGCCAGTGCGTCGGACTGCTGCTGCTTCAGCGTATCGAGCTGGTCCTGTATCTGCTTGGATTGTGTATCATAGGCACTTTGAAGCGCATCCTTGGTGCTTTGGACATTCGACGCCACCGAATTGAAGTAGCTCTGCTGTACCGGCGGCGCCTGGGGCTGGGGAAGTGAGGGAGTAGTGGCGGGCTTGATGGATTGCGCAGGGGTCGGGGTCTGAACCGGCGTGAGTGTAGGGATTATGGCGTGGTCACCCTGCGAGAAAGTCGGCTGCGCGGCTGCCGTTGAGGTAGACGGCGGTGTTGGCTGTTGGGCTGGCTGCTGAGGCGCAGCTTGCGGGACCGGCTGCTGGCCGGACGCATTGATGGCATTTTGGCGCTGCTGTTCTGTTTGTGCTGGCATACGCTAGTTTTGAAGGGCGATAGGGTCGTAATCTACAGTGATGCGGCGGATGATGAGCGCCCAGGAAGTCGTTGCGACGGTTACTGAGAGGTCGATTTCGAATTCCGTGGCGTTCGCCCCAAGTTGAATTATAGCGCGCGTTGGCTCGATATTCGCATCAGTCGAGTTGGCATCTGTGTCTTTGGCGGTCGCGGTTACTGTAGCGTAGTCATCGGATTCATACGCGTCCTTGGTAATAAGGGATACTGCTATGCTGTCGTCCGAGCTCGGCGGGGGCGTATTGTATTCGACTTCGATATTGTTGATCTGCATGCGTCCAATCGGCATCATATCGTGGACGCCTTTGACGACGGGGGCGTCAATGGAGTTCGATTTGTACGAGGCGCCCGTTCCCGCGTATGTGGTGCTTTCGAGCGTGAGCTTGTAAAGGATGCCGACACTGCCGGAATTCTGATACGAAAGGTAGCGCTGCATCGTGTTGTTGCTTGGGTCATTGGCAATGCAGACAGCGAGAAATGGTAGCGAGCTGATTGCATCGAGCATGAAGAAAGATTCTCCACTGTAGGGATTCCAATAGAATGGCTGCGTGCTGTCCGTATTCCCGGATGATGTCGCAAGAAGCACGAAGAACTGGCCGTCAACGCTCACACGCGATTTAGGCACATTGCTGCGTGTGGAAACGACGACATTTTGAATTGTCGCGATTCTACGGAATGAGGCGCCAGTGAATGCATAGCAAACGAGGTTTTGCCCAACCTGCATGAAGACATGCAATATGTCGTCCATGACGGCAGAGCACGCATATGAACCCGCGAGGTGGAATTTCTGGTCGTATTGGTCGCCTGGCACCGCGTCCCACATGAACACGGTAGTAGAGGCAGAAAGATGGGGTCCCGTCGTCTTCTGCGCGAAGAGAAGCGCATACCGGTCCTGATAGTTTCCAATATCAAGGATGTGGAACGTATCTCCAAGGGTGATGCCGTCGGTGAAAGAGAAATCATCGTTGATGATGGTGACCTTATCATTGCGGCTGTAGGAGCCGGATGATGCATCAGTGACGAGGCACTTGCTTTGGAAATTCCTGAGAATATGAGTTGTGCCTGTCGCGACGGAGCCGCTCGTCGCCGTCCAGCTCGGGGTTGCGCTGATCGCACCGTAATAGAGTGATGCATTGACCGGGTGCGAAGTGAGAATCTTTCCGTTGAATATGGTTGCGTCTATACCGACATTGCTTGTCGGCGTTCCATTGGGAATGCCGAGAGATGTGTCGCTGCTATCGCTGGAAACGAATTCCCATAGGTCGGTCACGTAAATGACCTTACCGAGCGCGTTGTGCTCATTTGCCAGTATGAGGACGGGATATTTGTCAGCTTGTGCGCTCACGCTCGTTACACCGGGGGAGAGGACGAGCGGAAACGGCGGCGTGACTTTCTGATTGAAGTGAGAATCCGCTGAAGGAGAGGCAAGCTGCGCATAGTGCGGAACGAATCCGTGGATATAGCGGTGGTATGTGTCGATTTTGATGAGCCCATAGCGCGTGTAGATGCGACGACCGAGTGTCGGGGCGCCTGTCATGCCTGAAAAGTAGTCCAGTATGAGCTTCATAGAATGATGAGATAAGAGACTTTCGATACGTCGGTGGTGACGGTCGCGCGGCTCGTGTTGATGGCCGTGATAGTGAGCGAACCTTGTGCGGCGACTGCTTTCAGGTTCGTCCCGGTAGTGCCGCTCGGCGAAGCGTAAGCTGGAATAGCAATGCTGCCGGTTTGAATTCGCGGGTCACTGATAGTGACTGTTCCGGAGACAAGCGTTGCAGTTCCGGCTAGGATGAAGCCACCTTTCTTGAGCGCAAATATTGACTCTCGGTCCAGTGGAAATGGGAGCGAGCTGGTTTGCTGCGGAGAGTTCTGCGGCTGTGTTTCCTCGGGCATAGAATATTCGTAGATGCTAATACCACTCCATCGTCGGCTCTATGGTCATTTTCGGCTTTTCGTCCCTGTCCTGGAACGCAAAGAAGTTCAGCAAATCGTCGTCGAGGCGCTGGAGCTCGGAGTTGAGTATCTGCACCTTGCTCATAATGCCTTTGGCTATCGCCTGACGCCTGGCTGCGGATAGCGAGACGAATTCGTGGAAAGGCGCCGGAATGCCGGGCTCCTTCGTCGTGTCACTCACCGTGAAGTAGTTAGAGCCACGCTCAAAGGTGAGCTCGACGCCACCAGTCGCGCTGTAATCGGGCAACGGATAGGGAAGTATCGCGGGCCCGAGCTTGTCGTAGCTATCTGGCTCGCCGGTGGCGGCAAGCTGGTCATCGTCGAGGTCGCGCCGGTCGATAGGCTTGAGCGTTTTCCAGTTTCCGAGCTTGTCAATGACTCGGACGCGTGAGATGCGGAGATGCTCGTCGGCGATGGTGTAGGATTTTTGGTTCGCTACAAGGTTGGACGTCGCTATCGGCAGAGTTGGGTTGCCGTCTCCATCAACATGATTGCTGTCGTCATACTGCCATCGGCCGCTGACCTGGAAATACTTGCGCACGAACGCATCAAGCGCGAAGTTCGCATTGCCGGTGAAGTCTACGATTGGCAGGATCGCGCTAGACGATTGGCGCGAGCCAGTAAGCCAGTAGATAGTGTCGTGGTAGAGAGAACTTTCCTTGTTGCTGCTGTCATTGAAGCGCATAGGTCTATATTATATCGTGCTTTTAGACGCCTCGTTGCTGGTTATCCCATGCATCCGAGCTCCGGTTTTGGTCCGTCCAGGAATTGCTGGAGCGCGTCTGGTTGGTGAATGAGGTCGCTGCGCGGATCGCGTTCTCCCAGAGACCGGATAGGCCGTTACGCAATCGGCGCATGAGGTCCGCGAGCGTGATTTGCTCGGTGAGGACATGCACTACGCCCCTGACGATAGTGTCCGCGCTGGAAATGGTCTCAGTGAGCACGCGGCCGTATTTGATGCCGCTCCGGAGCGTGTCGGAGAGCGAAAGTGTCTCGGAAAGTGTCCGAACGGCCGTCCGTATCAGCGTATCTGATGCCGAGATTGCCTCTGAGAGCACGCGAGACGGCAGTTTGACCAGGGTATCTGCCAAAGAGGCGGTTTCGGTGAAAATGCGCGCTGTGGAGCGAATGAGAGCGTCTGACTGCGTGATTGTCTCGTGGAATGCGCGCGATGTGGCGCGTATGAGGCTCGCGGAGGCGGTGATGGCCTCGGAAAATGCCCTGGTAGTGGCGCGCGCGACGGTATCTGAGGCGCTTATGGTCTCTGAGAGCGTGCGGCCGAGCCCCGAAATGCTGCTGAGCGCGTCTGAGAGGCTGAGAGTTTCCAAAAACGAGTGAGCGACGGAGCGTATTAGCGATGCGGCGATGGTAGCTGTTTCGGAGAGCGTCTTTTTCGCGGTGCGCGTGAGTGTGTCGGCTATGGTGAGTGCTTCGGAGAGTATCGCAGGGATGGCCTTGAAGCCGATGAATGTATCTGAACTCGTGACGGATTCCGCGAACGAGCGAGAGGTCGTTCGGATGAGAGACGCGGTGGATGTGATTGTCTCGGAAAGAGTAGCTGCGTGGCCGCTGAGGGCTGTGAGTGCGTCTGCAAGCGTCGTACTTTCGGATAGCGTGCGCACCGGGTGAGCAATTGCAGAGGCAGCGAACGAAAGCGTCTCTGAAAGAGTGCGGGCGCCCTTGCGTATGAGCGTATCGGCGAGCGTGAGTGTTTCGGTGAAGATGTGACCGGACGTTATGCTGGAAGCGAAAGTATCAGAGAGCGAAAATGCACCAGTGCTGCCGACACCGTAGACGTAAAAGCAAATGTCTGGGGAGGTGGCATGCCACGAGGTGTCGTAGTATGCGGCGTTGCCAGCGTGTGTTGGCGAAGTGGAATCATAACCAGCAATGATAAAGTCCACTCCCGCCGTGCCGCCACTGTAGGAAATAACAACGCAGTAGTGCGTTCCGTTCGCAAGGGTAATACGGTTAGCACCGCTAAAACTGAACGTCTGGAGCGCGTTGCTGGTGCCGATGGTGCTCACATCTACAGCATCCGACACGGCAAGTGCAGACCCAGTTGGAGTGCCTCCGGACCCGAACGTTCCCGTGTGAGCGTATATCTTGGCGTAGACATTCCCCGTTGGGGAACCGACTTTTTTGAGGTAAAACTTCGCACTGTCTAGTGTATTGCCGTTCCCAGTGAACGATTGCGCATACTCTGGTAATGCACTGTATACCGAGTACCCGCCACCGGAGTAGTTGCTCTCACTATAACTATCGACAACTGAGGGTGTGCCAGAGCCGGTTTCTATAAGAACCCTCCCCGGCTTCTTCAAAAGCGTCGCCGCTGTCGTAACCGCCTCACTCAAACTCCGCGCAATATCTGCTACGACGCTCGCGGCAGCCGTAAGCGTTTCCGCGAATGCGCGGACGGTAGTCCTTAGTAAGCTGTCGGAAGTGGTGACGGTTTCGGTGAGGGTTTTGGTGTGCGTGGTACTGGCAGGTGTGTAGGTAGCGTAAATGGATAGTGTGTAGTTGATGCCTGTGACACCATAAGTAACATTCCCGGGAGACGAGTAGCCAGCACCAGATGCTGTGTGTGCCGGCACTCCACTCCGATGAAAGTCATACGCATTAGCGCTAGTTCCCGCTTCGTCGAATATGACGCCGAGTAAATATCCGGTGGAAGGCGATAGCGAATACGAAATTGACTGCGTTACCCATCCGGTAGAGGTAACGAGGAAGCCAGCAGACGCAGCAAGAAAATTGCCGCTCTGGTCATAGAGGACGTACTTTACGTGCTGTGCGCCGTTCTCTGCGTTCCAGTACAGGCTCATGCTCGTCAACGTGCCCGCGTCTGATGGTGACGTGACAAAGTTCCCGAGTAACTGGTTCGCATTCAGCCAGTCGCTATTCGCTCCTGTAGTCGTTTCTCCAAAGGTCGCCATATATTAGGTGTTGAGCCCAGCGCCTCGAAAGGCGCTGAATCAGCATCCAATCAGGAAGCTGCGATTTTCCACGTGATCGTCAGCGTGTCGCCCGATGCGACGTTGATCGCCGAGAACACTTGGTGGCACAGAAGCGTGCCGGAAGATGAGGCGTTGAGCACGCCAGACTCCGTGACGGCCACGGTACCCGTGACGCTGAAATCTTTCGTGATCTGAGCCGTGTCGTTGGTCTGCGTCGTGGTGACGAGAGAGACGGTGCCTGCGGCGCGCGATAGGCCGCTTGTGGAGCTCTCGGTCTCGAGCGCGGTGTCGCTCGCCGATGCCGAGGTGGTGCCTGTACCTACAGCGATGTAGGTCGCCGCGGCCGGTGAGCCCGAGCCGTTGATGCGGCCGGCGACGAGCGCCAAGCCCGCATTGGTGACGAGGTTGCCGAACACTTTCGACGTGCCGAACGAGCCGAGGAACGGCGCAACAACGGGCGCGTACCATCGGTTTATCCAGAGCGGCGAGAGCTTGCCTGCCTTCAAGAGCGCCTTACAAAGCGCGTTCTCTTGAAAGATTTGCTTGATGTTGCCCTGTGCGTCGCGGAGCGTGTACTCGACGTTGTCCGCAGACGCGATCTGAGGGAAGAGGACTTTGGTGATTTTCGACATACTAATTTATTTCTATGTTGCTAAGTGCCGCGGCCGTTTCTGCCGCTGCGTCCTGCTGCGCCTGGAGCTCTTTCGTAGCTTCGTGGCGTGCGAGGTCTTCGAGATACACGTCGCGGACGCGCGCGGCGTGCGCCTGAATCTCTTCCACGGTCGTGGCTAGAGGGAAGCTCTGGTTGTGCTCGTAGACGGTCTCGCCAGCCTCGTTGAGAAGCAAAACGGGGACGCGCATACGCTGCTCGTGAGCTTCCGCGTCTCGATAGGTCGTGACCTCGCCTATGCGTGCTTTGAGTGTTGAGGGCATAGATTGTACGTTAGCTGCTAAGCGCCGTAGTAGACGACATTGAGCGTGGCGTCGGTTGAGCCCGAGCGAATGGCCTTGAAGCCGTTGATGGACTGGACCGATGGGAGCTCGAATGCGTCCGTGGCGACTGCCGGTACGCCTACGGACGATGTCGGGGCTACTGCGTCGTCGCGCCAGCGGATTGGCTGTGCTTCGACGTACACGACGGCTCGCGTAGCACCTGAGGGCAAGGTGAGGCCTACAGCCGCCGTACTCACGGTGAGCTGCTCGTAGCCCTTTGGTGCCCGTTCTAGTGAGAATTGGCTAGGCATAGGCTAGGCGACCGCGAACGTGATAATGACGGTCGAGTTGCCGGAGCTCGATGAGACTACCGTGCAAGCGTCGCCAGGCGCGTAATCGGTGTGCGAGAGAGACGTGCCGCCGACCAGAACGCCGGCAGAGGTGCCCTTGGCGATCGTAACGACGGTATTGGCAGCCTGCTTCAGCGTGATGTTGCCTGCCGTGGTGTCTTTGGCGACTGACACGACGGAAGTGACGGTGAGAGCAACTGGTGCGCCGCTCGCGCCGAATACGTCCACCGCAGTGGTGCCGTTGGTATCGACCGCGACCGAAAAGTATCCCTTTTTCGCTGTGAGCGCCGCGCCCTTTACAAGCGCCGCGCCAATGTTTCCGTCCTTGTCTAGGACTTCGGTGCCGTTGACTTTGAACGCGGAGAAGTTGTCGGTGAATACCGAGATCCCGCGGTTGAAGATTTTGAACATAATGAGGTGTCTTAGTTTCTAAGAGGAGCTTTCGCTCGCTTACCACCTTTCACGGACAGGATAGGGAGGCCGTGAGCCGCTCTATCCCACCCGTGAGGGTGGAATCGGAAATAGAGCTTATTTCCAGGAACTCGCGTCCATTTTCATGTCGACAGAGGCGCGTGCGCCGTCGTCGAACATGTACGCACCGAAGCCGACAAGAGACTTCACGAGGTCCGCGAAGCCCTTCTCCTTTTCGATGATGCGGATGTTGTTCGGGTCCATCTGCACGACGAGGTCGATAGCGCCGCGGACGCCGAAGTAGGAATCCTGCTTCTGGCTGGCCCAGACGTCTGCCGTGGCCGTGAGGTCTGAGGCAACAACAACGTCGCCATAACCGGCGATGGTCATAGTATTGCCCGAGTTGTCGTTCGTGGCCGTGATGGCGCGCTTCTCGCGGAGGATAAAGATGTCCTCCGTTGCAAGCTCGACGTAGGTGGTGCCTGCGCCGGAGTCGCCGTTGATGGCCGCTGTGAGGCTCGCGCGGGTCGTGTCAGCGTCAGCGCCGATGAGCACCGAGCCGGCAGCCGCGGAAGTGAGGCTGCTCACAAACGCGAACACAACACCGGCGATGGTCACCGTGTCGCCCGCGGTCGGGTTCGTCGCCAGGCCAAGAACCGCCGAGTACGGCAAGTTGTTGTTCTGAACGATGGTCCAGCCGTTCCAAGACCCGATAATGCCGTTCGCGAGAACGGTATCACCGAGCGGGCTCTCGCGCTGGCTCTTCAGCTTGCGGATTGCCGCAACGCTGTGCGGGCCCATAACCGCGACGCGGTTCATGGTCGGCACATCGAAGGAGCTCAGCTTACTGTCCGCGGATTCGAACGCATCGAAGATGGTCGGACCGGTGAAGCTCAGGTAGGAACCCGAAGCTCCGCCAACCGTCTCACCGTCGATGATGTGCTTCGCTCCCGTAATCTTCGAGAGGAAGTACTGCTCGATTCGGTTGTTGAGGTTGCGCTGCATCGACTTAGCCGAAAACGCGACCGGATTGTAGTTGCTGGTCTGGCGCTTGTCGGTCCAGTCGATTTCCTCAGCCGCGTACTTGAACTGGTCAACGGTGAGGGTCTGCTTGGACGCAGCCTGCTGCTTGTAAGTAATGTCTTGGTACGGGGTGTACGTGCCAGTGCGCGCCTTGGAAAGGATAGGCTGGTGAACCTTGTTTCCTTTGTCCGAAAGGACGGCGGCTGCATCGGTATCGGCGAGGAACAGAGCCGTGTTCTCAACGAACAGGGTGTCCTGCATCTCGTACCAAATTTCGAGTTTTAGATCGTCCATGGAATTGAGGGACTAATGCCCCGCAACTCCTTACTTGCGGCGAGATTTCTGCCACTCCTTGAAGCCCTTGCGGCCTTCTTCAGTGGACATATCGAACTTCGGTGTTCCCTCAGTTCTGATACCCGTCGCATTCGGAGTGCGGGTGACTCCGGCCTCAGTGGTGCGCTCGGTCGCCTGTGCCTCTGCTATCCGGTGTTGGATGTAGGGGTCTTTGGCGGCCTTACGAACGGAAACGCCCTGTAACTGCGCGAGCTTCTTGATGTCAGCTTTTACCTCGTCGGAGTATTCCATCTCGTCGAGGTCACGCTGCTCAAGCGTCGCGAGTGCTGCTGCTTCCGCCTCCTTGCGAATTGTCGCGGGGTCGTAGGGCTGCTGGTCCCTGGCCTGCTTTGGCTGCTTGAGCTTCTTGAGCTCGGCTTCGGCCTTTTCGGCGCGAGCCTTGTAGTTTTTAGCAAGCTCCGCAGTCTTCGCTGGGTCGTCTGCTGCCGTAGTCTCTGTGCTAATGTCGCCGGTTGAGGTTTCGGCTACCGTTTCTTCGACTGAGGTGTCGTCGCCTACCTGAGTTTCCTCTGGGTCCATAGAATGTTTTAGGAGACTTCTCTCCAAGAGGTTATGTAAATAAGGCGTTGTTACGCCGGGCCGGGGCTTGGCATGGGCGACCAAGCCACCGCCTGACGCAGCAACTACTTCAAAGACCAGCCCGGACGAGCGGCTACGTACTGCTCGGCGAGCGCCCGGAAGTTCTCGCCGTGCATTTCAAGGGAATACGTGCGGTGCGGATGGCCGTGAGGATCACACACGATGACAGCCGTCTTTGCGGGCGCGGCGTCAGCGGGCTGCTCTTCGGCGGCGGATGTTTCGGCAGGAGCTTCGGCGTGAGGGACTTCTGCCGCGGCGTCAGCGGGCATCGCTGGTTGCTCTGGTGCGCTCGCCATCGCCGGCAATAGCGCTTCAAGGTCCGCCTTTAGCGCGTTCACGTCGTGCTCTATGCCATGCTTCACAAGCTCTGCGATAACTTCAGCTTTGGTAGCCATATGATCAGTGTAACGTGCGCAAGGGAGTGGTTAGGGACGACGTGGGGATAACTCAATCAAGTCCGGCATCCTCGGCGCGCTCCTGCGCCAGGCCAAGCGTGTCCGGTCGCTCCTCGTAGTCAATGAATGGCCGAAGAACCTCGGCAAGCTTATCGCGAGCCCATTCGCGGCCTACGGTCTCTGTGGCGATTGTGCGGTCGTCTTTACCCTTGGTATGCGGAAGACGGTCAAGCTCCGCGACAATTCCCTCGATATGGTCCTGCACGGCCATCCAGTCTCGGCTCTTGCGCAGGCGTGCGACGACTTCTGGGTCAATCATATGGTCTTATCGCCTCTGTACATGGCGAGCACTTGGTTCATCGTGTCAATCTTGACGTTCTGCGCCTGCACTTCGAGCTCTTGCAGCTTGAATTGAAGACGCTCGTACTCCTCCTTGATCTTCGCTTTGACTTTATCAACGGGAATCGCGTTTTTGCTGTATAGGTCTATGGCAATGGCGAGGTCATGCAGCGTCTTCTGGTTTTCGCGTATTTGTTCAGTCAAGGTCATAGTCCCGCGTCGTCTGTTAGTGATTCAATAAATGCAACTCGGCGCTTTTTGATTTCTTCCTTTTTGCGTTCCTCCGGGTCGGTCATGCGCTTATAGGATGCGAGGAATTCGTCGCTAAGCTGCTGCTGCGCGCTGCGCTCCTCCATATCATGCGGCTATTTGCTCGGGCTGGAGGTTGGACGTCTTGCCGATAGTCTGGATCGTTTTGTTCGTAGGTGTGCCGCCCCCTTGCGGTGTCTGCTGCGTTTGCTGCTGCCCGGCTCCTTGCTGGCCTGGCTGAGCTTGCGCCAGCGCGGTATTGAAGGCAGGCGGCACGGGAATGCCCTTCGCGGCGTAGATTGTATCGAGGAGGAATGCGCGGCGGATTGGGTCGGTCTCGAATTGCAGGACGGCCGCTATCGTCTGGAGATTTTCGGACACGTCATAGTTCTCGCCGGTGATGGTGACGCGGATACGCTTGAGGACACCTTGCCATATTTCGTCTGTGTTCTTGATGAGCGGCTCGGTCTGCTGAAGCTCCTTGAGTTTCGCCTGCTTCAAAACCTCGACCATATCGGGAGTGTGTGGGCCGATATTGACGAGATTATCAACGTACCAACTGTTCACGACGATCTCGCGGAACCGGTCGATGAAGTCGGTCTGCCCTGTCACGCGGATGATTTCTTGCATGCTGAGTGTCTTCACGAGGTCAGGTAGGACGAATTCGCGGAACACCTTGGAGTAGGCGTGGCCGAGCTTTCCGCGAAGTAGGACGAAGAGCTTGCTTGCGTTCGTGTCTACGAGCTGACCAAGTGCAAAGGACGTGCCGGCGGGCAGTGATTGTCCCTGAATGACTTCTGATGAGTTCGCTATCTGGTCTGCTTCGGCAACGATGCGGTTATAGTCAGCGATGAGCTGGTCGAGGCCATGCAAACGCATGTCTACCTGTGCGAGGTTCGTTGACTTGATGATGTCACCGTCCTGCATGTCCGTGCGAATGTTCTGCATAATGCCCGGGTTATCGTCCTTGAATACAACGCGGGATGCCCAGTCGAGGCCACGGGCGAGCTGGTTTCCTATCTCATTGCCCCGGTATTGATGGTCCATGATGAGCTCGTACAGGCCCTCGCGCCACCAGCGGCCTTTGTACGGCCCACGGTGCGCCTCGACATACCAGTCGGACATTTTGCCTTTGAGCGGTTCCGCAAAGAGGATATAGCGCTCGCCATTCTTGTCTGAGCCGAGCCCTGCTGCGATGATGCGCGCCAAGACATACTTGCTCTCGTCGCCGCCTTGCTTGCCCTGCGCTTCGAAAAGCTCCTTTTCCGACACCTCGCCATTGCGTTCAAATACCTCGTAGAGCGGGTTGGTGGTGATGGTCTGGCCGGAGCGAAGTGTGCGGCGGAAAAACTTGTTGCCGCAGTTCTTGATTACTTCATCGACGTTCTTCCACACATTCGCCTTGGCGCGGAGCTGCGACTGTGTGAGTTGAGCGCGATGAATGATGGGTGTTTCATCTACGCTTCGGGCGGTTTCGTTGACGATGAATGTATTGTCAAAGTCGCACGGCTCATAGTCGCCCTTGATCTTCTTGAACAAGACGTTGCCATCGCCGGAGAACTGCTCGATCTGTTCGACAAGCTCTTCCTCGCGGCCGGTGTCCCACATGTACTCGCTGAGAGCGGCATGGATGGTGAAGACAGCGGCGAAGTCGCCTATCGGGTCCACGGAAAACGGCAGCACGTTCTTGCTGCCAAAGCGGAGGTTCTTTATCTCGTTATTGATGCGCGGCTGGATGATGTCGAACCAATAGCGATACTGGCCTGATTTGGTGATTTTGCCTTTTGGCAGGTGCCGGTTCTTGAAGATGCCGATGCGTCGGATGAGCTTGTAGGTCGAAAACGGAACAGCATCGGCGACCTGTTTCATCTCGCCGTAGTATTGGGTTATCTCTGTCTGAATCGTCTCGACGATTTTCATGGAAAAGAATTGTGAGGTTTTGGTTGTAATTGTCCTCACTAAAGCGCGTAGGGTTTACGGCTTACGCCACGCCTGTACCAGTGATAGCCGGCATCTGGCCTCGTGCGCCCGGTATTCCGCGCCAACATAAAGTATACCATCTACAACCCCGCATCCTCTCGAACGGTGGATAGCGTCTCGCGACGCGAGCGCTCTGCTTGTATCGCGGCGCGGTCGCGTTCCTCAGGGTCGTACATTGAACCTTTGCCAGTAAACATCGTCAGGCCGTAGCGCGCGGCGGACATGAGGTGATTGGCGCACTTCGGGTCTTCGATACCGACGTTCTCGCCGTCCTTGTTCATTTTCCAGGCGTAGTTCTCGACTTCGCTCTCGAGATTCACTGATGCGCGCGTGTAGCTGATACGTAGGCCCTGAACGTGCTTGATGCCCCAGTTCACGCTGTCCTTGCCCTTTTCGCAGGGAATGACGTTGAGTCCGTACTTCTTGAGCTCCTCGATGCTCTTTGGCTCGGCGCTGTCGGCGATGATGGGAGCGCGCGGCAGCGCTTTGAGCGTCGCCGCGAGGTGCTCATTCAAAAGCTCAGTCTGATAGAGCTTCTCGTCAAGGATATAGCCGCCGTTGTGCCAGTAGATAGCGACGATTGCCGCCGGGTCAGGGTCAAAGCCAAAGTCCAGCCCGTAGCCGAGCAGGCGCGCCTCGTGCGGCACGGTATCGATGGGCTGCCATCCCTGGTAGATGCGACCTTGCACCGTCTCCGGACATAGACCCTCGATGACCTGCCAATAGTGCGCGGGATTGGTTTCTTTGTATTTCTCATAGAGGCGCGCAGTCGCGGGGTCGATGTTGGGCAGGTTGTCGCGGAATGTGCCGGGGACATAAATCGCTTCACTCGCATATGCAGGCTTGAGGTGCGGAATGTAGAAGCCCTGCGCCTCGGGGTGCGGTTCGAGGTCGAAGAATCGTTTGATTATCCAATGTGTCTTGGGAGGCGTGTTGAGGGTAAATAGGAGATGGTTACGGCCCTTTGTGGTTCGCAGGCTTTCATCGAGCTTCTGTACTTCGCTTTCGCCCGTCTCTTCCGCCTCCTCAATCCATGCGAAGTTGAAATCGGCAAGTGATTTGAGACGCGCGGTAAGTGAGCCAGCGGAAGACTTGAAGCCGAGCGATGTAAGCATGTTGCTGCCGTACGTGGCAGTCATGTCGCCTGGAACGACACGAAGCCCCTCGGCTTCCAGCACGCCCTGCTCTGCTAGTCGGCTGTACACCTCAGCCCAGCAAGACTTCTCGATGTCTGCGTGTACGGCGCGAACCAATGCTCCACGGGTATATTCTTTGCCGAACAGTCTTCCGACGGAATACCGGGAAGCCGTACCAGATCGGCCGTTCCCGCGACCGCCCATGAGAAACGCATAGCGCCAGTCGTCACGTTCCCAGAGCGGTAGATGAGATTCATGCACCTCGAAGTCGAGGTCAACATGCATATTACCTGCGGACTTTGATGCTCACCCCAGAGACATAAAGGGGATTGTTCTCGTCGCCGGCTATTGTCTGCGTAGCTTTGCCGCAGAGCTGATCGCCTACCCAAATAGCGAGGCGCGGGTTCTTTTTGTAGCTCTTGGTTACGTGAGCGAAGTAGTCCATGACCGGCTTCGGGTATTCTGTTCCGCTCCAGTACTCCAAAATGCTCGGGCGGTTTGGCTTACCCTTTGGTCGTCCTGCTCCTGGTCGTCTGCCTCCATGTGCCATACTTGATAGATTTTCAAGCCGTGGTTTATACAGCTTTCAGTATAGCATAAAAAGGGCTTGCAAGACCTGCGTGTAAGATCGAAAGTCCGATGCGGGGACGCAACTTGGGAGGGAAGCGATGAAGCAAATCCTAGCAATCTTGGCGACAACGGCCTTTGTGCTGTGCACTGCTTTCCCTGCACAAGCCATGCGTTACTTGCCGGATAGCGGCAGGTGCCCGGCAGGAACCGCTCCCAATCGGGGATGCGTCCGCGCGGCGAACGTAAAGAACTGCTCGCATGCGAATTGGATACGCAACGGATGCGGGGGCACCGCAGCATCGAAGCCGAAGCGGCGTCACCGGCGTTAGGTCGCTGAGGCCTTTGGCGCATCCAAGAATGCGATGGGCACGCCAGCCCCATCTCGCTTGCACTCGCGCTTGAGCGCCGCATACCAGGAATACTGACTATCGCGCATGCCGACCTCCGCGGGGAGGTTGGACGCCATCCAGTTGATGAGGGTCTCCTCGCGAAATGGCGCCGCGTATGGGAAATTCATGCTACGAGGAAGCATATGAGCGCCCCGGTGCCGAGCGTGTAGACGATGCCGACTAGGATGCCGAGGATGAGAACCTTCGCCTTTTCGTCTTGGTTCATGCGGCGTTGAGCTTAGCTCGTAGGTAGGTTGCTTCCTTTTGCCAGTCATAGAGCGTCATGCGGGTGGGTTTGTGGGCGTGGATGTCGCGCTCGCACGCTTCCCATAGGGCTACGCGCTCGGGCTCAATGAGCTGCTTTATCATTTCGTCGTATGCATCGTGGTTGGATTTCTTGAAATGCTTCCAGCCGTGGCAGTTGCGGCAGACGCAGACTACGAGGCGCGGATCGGCGTAGGTCGAACTGTTGCTGCGCTCGACGAGGTGTTCTGCTTGATACACCGCATCCGGGTTGAATATTTCATTGCCGCATTTGCGGATTCGGCCAACCACGCATCCGCCGTCGCGCTTGATGACGAGGGCTCTTAGAAGCGCTTGGATTTCTTCCTTTATCTTGGCAGCATCGGATTTGCCCTTGGAGCGGAGCGGTGTTTTTCGTCTGAGCAGGGCTGTTCGCTTCATTCCGCCCGAACGCAAGCATTGCAGGCGGGTGTACCACACTCCGAACTTTCGTTCGGCGGAACGGAGCGGACTTGGAAAGAACGGCCAACCACGCGGCCCGACGCTTATGAAAACGTCCGGCCGAACGATGAGTGTCCGACATCGCAACTGTCGGGCCGAGTGGTAAGCGCTACGTCTGATTATATCAAAGAACCAAGCCGTCAAATGACGGCTTGGGGATAAAAGAACTAGCGATAGAGCCATTGTTTGAACGTGTTGGCTTGGAGGGCTCGCTGGCGCTCCTCGTTGTATGCCCGCTCACAGTTGGCTGAGCAAAACTGCAGCTTAACGATGAAGAAGCCGCGAACGTAGTAAGCCGTTCGGCGCGCGAGACCGAATGAGCCATAGCAGTGCGCACAACGTTTCATCGACAATCTCCCAGTTCGCGAACATCGAATACGTCGAACTCGGTTATCGTCATGTCCGGGCCTTCGTAGTAGCGGCCCTTTAGAGCGATGAACGCCGCGAACGTAGGGCGCACGGTCCCGGTTATCTTGCACGTCCGATGGGTGGCGGGCTCGCCGACAAGGAAGCCCTTGCCGGTCCAGTGCGCCGGCGGCAACACCTCGAGCATTTCGTAGTAGCGGTCAGAATCCACACGCTTCCACATGGCGCAGTCTCCTCTTTTGACTGCATCTCATTCTACCGCGCGCCATTGAGCACATCGTCCGCTACCCACACCCGCAATACGCGCTCGCCGTCGACGATCTCGATGTACCATTCGCAAGCGAACCCGGAGAAGATGAACGTCCCGCAATCGTGCAGGCTATCCTTGTCGAACCTGTTGTAGAGCCCGAGCACACAGAGCATGCGACCAAGCGTGCGGTCGTCGAGCTCATAGGGGCCGTGGCAGACTTCAATGCGGCCACCCTTGAAGAGCGTCCGCAGCCTGTCATTCGCTGCTATCGTTTCCTCGCGCGTCACGGCACGAGCATCCAGATGATGAAGACGTATGCCGCCGCGAACATCGCGTAATGGAGCATCCACATGGCCGCCTCCTATTGTTGGGCGGTCAAATAGAATCAGCACGAAAGCAAAAGAGTCGAGTAGGTGCGGTCGCGTTGAGGAACTATGAGCTACGATGCGCAGCCATCAAATTTTGTTTCACTAAAAAAGGCCGCTCCCTTTCGAGAGCGGCGTGTCGCTGGACACAGCTTCGGCAAGATACGCACCACAGGCAGATTGCCCCAGAGCCCGTTGCTGCGCCCGTCTGCATCGGGCTGGCATAGCAGGCAACGCTTAAGCGGCTAGCGACAGTTCAAGCAGTGTTCTTCTTGAGCGGCACGACGTTGGTAGGCTGCATGTGCCAATGGCTCGGCAGCTTGGCGTCGATGACGCCGATGTAGCCGATGAGCTGACCGTCAGGCAGGCGCACGGGAATGGCCACAGTGCCGCGCATGAGGCCTTTCGGGGCGTAGCCGAGGCCAACAGCCACAGCTACCTCGAACTCGAAGCCCACGGCTTCTACAGCCTCATGATGAGGGTCCAGGTAGTCGAGCGGTGCAAGACCGTCGACTACCTGGTTGCTCCCTTGCTTGCGCTCGGGGGCTGGGGAGCTGTGAGAGGAATTGTCGTTCAAGCCGAAATGCTCGGAGATGAGCTGCGCTGCTTCACGCTGCGGCACGTTTTTGATGTGTGCGCAGAGCGCGATAGCGTCGCCACCTTTTCCAAGTCCGAAGCAATAGAATGCTCCTTTCGACGGCGTGATGGCGAGCGCTCGGTCGCCGCCGGATCGGCACGCCGGGCATGGCCCGCGTAGCTGGTTATTGCTCTTCTTCATCTGCAAGCCGAGCATTTGCGAGACCTGCTCGATGGTGACGGACTGCTTGATGCCGTCGAAGTCTATGAAGGTGCTCATGGTGAGCCTCCGTGTGAATGTGCCTATCCACATGTTCTCACGGGATCCGCGGAGGCTTTGGTACACTGGGGATAGCGAAACGAGCGTAGTGGGGGAGCAATGCGGCGGTGAGGCCGCCTATCGGATAAGTTTCGACCCGAGTCCCGTAGGAGAATGCTGGTGAGGACTATTCGCTGCGGCGTAACCGCATAAAAGCGCCGCCTCGCCCCTTGTTCTTTTTCGAGTGTGGAGCAGGTGGTCATGTTCCATGGCGGCGACGGCGTCTCCAAAACGCTGTGAGGCAGGTTCGAGTCCTGCACCATCTGCCCCGCACTTGAAGTGACGGGAGAAAGTGAGGGCGCTATGCCCAAAGGTCGCAAGCCGACAATGAACGCGCGCGTCAAAGTCGGCGACATATGGACCACAATCGGGGTTGGATGGAAGCTCGAAGGCCGCGACGGCTATTCGCTCAAGCTCAACCTCATCCCAGTGAATTTCGACGGCGCCATCGTGCTTCTTCCGATGAAGAGCGATGATGAGCCGAAAGAATAACTGTTCCTCCCCGACTGGAGCCGCATTCGCGCGGCTCCTTTTTTCATGTCGGAAGTTCTTGTTGCGCGGTGCAGGTACGAGCCGTATGGCCCTCGCCGCCGCACTTACTGCACTTCTGAGCAGCACGCTTCGGAGCACCCGTAATGAGGGTATTGAGTTCAGCTTCGATGGCCTGCTGCTGGTCGATGAGTTCCTTGATCCGCAGAAGTTTGCTTTCCACGTTGTATCACCTCGCTTTCCATGACGGTGAACGGGTCGTGTCCGGCGCGTTCATAGCGTGTGGTCAATGCCCATTCGGTGAGCTTCGGTATGGTGAAGAGGTCGCGGTCGTAGTCGATGTAGGTAAAGCAGAAATGCTCCGCGAGCTTATGGGGGAGTTTGGACTTGTCGATGGTTCGCTTGAGCTCGTTGATGAGCGCGAGCTGCCGCGTGTAGCTGATAGTGACGAAAAGGACGCGGGCGTTTTTGATAGTGCGGCTGTCGATGGAATGGAGATATTGGAGGAGCTTTTTCTCGATGGTGTTCGCGTCGGTCTTCGTATTCGAGTGGAGGGATTCGGTATCCATATCCGCTTCGATGAAATAGGTATGGCGACCGATAGTGAAGACGGGCCAATCCGGGCGGCTGGGGCTGTTATTTTCCCCCGGAAGTATGCTGAGGTTGTATGCGCGCGCCCCGTACTCGAACGATGCGCCAATGATGCACGCGAGCAGTTCATGTGTAAGACGGCGCGGCCGGTAGAACGGCATGCGGTTGTCAGGCGACCGTAGCTTCTCCTCGCCCTTTGCATTGAGGGAGTAAATCTCGTCTCGGTAGAGGGTGCGGATGCCCTGGCGCTCTAGGAAGCCATGGTCGAATAGGTCGCGGAGCCTGCGGCGCACGACGAACGGTTGCCGATCTATGAGCGTGAAGATGTAGCTGGTGGGAAGATAGTAATAACCCCAAGGAAAGCGGGTGGATGTCGGGGCGAGAAGCGCGCATATCTCGCGGTCGTTCTTCGTGAAGAACAGCGAAGACGGCTTGCCGTCCGCTGCGAGCTTCGGTTGGCGTTCCCTGCGAGAGCGATAGGTCATAGGTGGGTGATAGTCGAGCAGCATCCTACCGCCAATCCTGTCGAGGCGGCCATGATGTACTATGCAAATTGCTCAACTAGATTTTACCAGAGTCTGTCGCTATCCGGCTGGCCCGATGTGGATTGCGGCCGTGGCTGCGGCTCGGGCCGGGGAGCAGTGTCGATTGTGGGCGCGCGAGGTTTCCCGGCAAGCTGGCTGGTATTCGTCTGAATGAGGCGTTGGTACTGCTCATTCGTCATGCGCTGTTGGATGGCCATTCGGAGGACATCGAGCTCTATCTGCATCGGGTGCTGGGTCATGCCGCGGACGTAGCAGGCGAAGTGCGCTTTGCCGTCGTGTACCTTTTGCTGACGCAGGAAGCTCGGGTCGCAGCGCAGGTCTTTGGCGACATAGTTCAAGTCCATAGCTTCCGGCGACGCCGCGTATTTGATGCTCGTGTTGGTAGAGATAGCGTTGCGGATATTATCGTTCAACTCCGGGCAGTACATATTCTGATGGGCGAGCGCCATTCCTAGATTGTATTCTCTCGCCAAGCGCAGCAGTTTTGGAGTGAGTTCTTCATCCGCAAACTCCTGAAACTCGTCCACGATGAGATAGGCCGGGTTCCATTGGCTGCGTGGAATGGCATAGCGCTCAAAAGCAGCATTGAGAGCAAGCGTGATGATGAATCGTCCGACGAGCTGCGAGCTTTCCGAGCCGTATACGGGAAGCCCAGTGTTTACGAGGACGATTTTCTTGCGCTGGAAGCAGTCGAAAATGTCCAGTTCGCGGTTAGGCTGAACGAAGATATTGCGTATCTCTGCCCTGCGTAGGATGGTATTGAGGCGCGCCTTTATCTGCTGGCGCGTATCTGAGTAGTTGCTGCCGTAGAAGTCGTTTTGAAAAAAGCGCTGCGTTATCGGGTCGAGCCGCGACATGAAGGGCCGGAACGGGCTGTTAGCGAATTTCTCCCGTGGAGTGCCCCGCGTGTCGAGCTGGTCGTCCATGAGGTCGAGAAGAGTGAGGAGGTCGGCTGACGAGTTCGGTGTATTATTCATCTCGAAGAGCAGCAACGCGGCAAAGCCAAAGGGTACTTTCTGCTTATCGGTCAGCGGCGAGCCACTGGTAGAAAAGACGTAGGTGAATGTCGAGATGGCTTGCTGTTCGAGCTGCTGCCGTACTTCGTCGGAGTACATTTTGTTCCATCGTTGCGCTGGATGGAACATATTGAGTGCGGGTTTGTACTTCGGGTCGATGATAACGAGACGGTCACGCAATCGGCCCGTGTCTGGATTGAAAACCCCTAGCTTCGATATGCGCTGAATCATCTCTCCCTTTGGGTCAAGGATGACGAGGGCGGGCGGATCCTCGCGTCCGAGCCAATCGAGCACGAGGTTCTGCAAAAGGGTCGTCTTTCCTGAACCGGATGGCCCCAGGACGTGCGTGTGTTCAAAGAACTTAGCATCCGGTATAGGCTGCACGGGCTCACCCTGGGTCTGCAGTGCGAGGCGGTCAGCGGCTATCTGAAGTCTTACGGAATCAGACAGCTCTTTTGCTTCCCGCGAAGCATCCTCTACTTGCCACTTGTGATACTGGGAAACGATTTCATCGCCGAAGTGCTCTGCCGCCTTCTTTATCTGCCAGTCACGCTCAACAACCCAAGCGTCAAGCGCACGGCTTACGGCGTTCTGTACGAGTGGCTGATACTCTTCTGGGTATTCATATCCGTATTCTCGTGCGACTTCCTTGATCTGGTCGGAGTCAGCAAAGTTCGCGGTGAAACGGTATTTTGGCTCGATGTATTTGTCGAGCGCGAGCGCGTAGCACTCTGGTGAGCAGAACCAGAAGGCCGTATATTTCACGGTGCCATCAGGTGCAATTCCATGAGCAGCTTTGCGATGCAGAATGCGGAAGTTGGTAGGCCGCGTCAGGGAGCCACACAAAAGGCAACGGTCGGCGCCTAGCTCGATGCGACGACTGCTCAGGTGATAAGGCACGTCAATCGTGGAACTCCGTCGCACGAGAGGAGATGTGCGCGGGTCTTTGTTATTGCCAAGCGCGTCTATTTCCGCTGCTTTGTAGCACGCCTGTGAGCAGTAGAAATTATGGTACATGTCGGGGAGGTCGCTGCGGCCCTCAAGCATGTCATCGAGGTGCATCTCGTCGTGCTGCTCGTCCGGCTTAGCGATGTCGCACCATGTACAGCGTGCGTGCGTGGTGCCGGTACTTTTCACGAAGCAGCGGTGTGAGCAGAACTGCCAAGTACGGCTCTTATCTTGAAATACTTTCCCACAGACGATGCACGGGCGGGGTTTCGGAGCATAAGGGTCAGACGATGGCTTGGGGCCGAAAATGTCGCGTAGACTTCCGAAAAGCATGGCGAGCCTCGCTAAAAGTGGGGCGGCCAGTGGCCACCGACCGCCCCGGTAGAAAGGTCGTCCGTCAAGAGAGCCATTCGATGTGCTCAGGGACGGGCAACCCGTGCTGCTTGAAGTAGTCGAGGACGTGCGGGGTGTACCAGAGGGGATGTGCGTTTCGGTGGCCGCCGAGCTTACCCCGCATGGGGAATGGGTCTCGCGCGTACTCCTTGTCGAACATCATCCTCCAGGTATGAGCCCTGCAGTACGGCCATCCAAGATTCTGCTTCAACGCCTTCCACGTAAGGTAGAGCGGTAGCCTGACCGTGTGTTGCATCGGATTTCTCCTTGCGGAGACATCCGGATGCTCCAGGTGGGTTGAGCCACTAGCAGCAGTGAAATTCTATGCGTCTGGGCGCACAACCGCAAGCTGAACATAGCGCCGCATGGTGCGTCGAAAAGAAAAGGCCCGCTGTTAGCGGGCCAAGGCGGTTGGTGTAGCTGTTTTGAGCTCTTCGATGATTTCGGCCCATTTTTGCATCAGGTCGATGCGCTGAGGCCAATACCGTGCCCGATTATACGCCCTGCGAATCTCGTCCTCATCTTCATGAGCCAAGGCTGCCTCGATGACATCACGGTCAAAGCCTCGCTCATTGAGGATGGTGCTGGCCGAAGCTCGGAAGCCATGGGCCGTCACCTCTTGCTGAGTAAAGCCCATGCGCCGAAGAGCGAAATTGAATGCGTTCTCCGACAAGGGCCGTTTGACCGACCGGATGGACGGAAAGACGAGCTCGGAGCCATCCGAATACGGCCAGATGCCACGAAGTATGGCGAGCGCTTGCTCCGAGAGTGGCACATCGTGCGGCCGTCGCATCTTCATGCGCTCGGCCGGTATCCGCCACAAGGCTTTCGGGAATATAACCTCCGAGCGGCGCATATGCCTTACGTCGCCCGGTCTCGTCATGGTGAGCGCAAGGAACCGCAAAGAGGCCTTGAGCGGCGGCCAGCCGTCGTAGTCGTCGATGCAGCGCATGAGAGAACCGAAGTCTCGCTCATCCGTAATAGCTGCCCGGTGTGTCACCGTCTCTTTCAGCAACGCGCCGCGCAAGGCGAAGGTCGGGTCGTTTGTGGCGCGCAAGGTCGCCACCGCGAACCGAAACACGCTGCCGATAACGCCCCTGAGCCTCCTCGCCGTATGCCGTCGGCCGGTCTTCTCGATGCGCTGCAGGAGCAGCAATATCTCGGCTGGCGTAATGGCGACTATCGGCCGCTCAGTGAGCGGGGCCGCGAGGTCTTGCAGGAACCATCGCTTCTTATCGAGCGTGGCCGGGGCAGCCCCCTCCTGCTCGAGCTTGGCGATATATTCCTCGGCGATGGCGCCGAACGTGTTGCGCTTGGCGGTCTCTGCCGCGAGCCTGTCCAGCTTGCGCTGCTCGGACGGGTCCCTGCCAGAGGCCAAGAGCTTGCGGGCATCGTCGCGCCGACCGCGCGCGGCTGCGAGCGATACATCCGGGAACGTCCCGAATGTCAGCATATTTTCCCGACCGCCGAAGCGGTAGCGGAAGCGCCATAGCTTGCTCCCGTTCGGCTGAACGAGGAGATGCAGGCCATTGCCGTCGGATAGCTTGTAGGGCTTCGCCCGCGGCTTGGCGTGCTGGATGGAGAACGCACTGAGAACCATGCGGGTAGGACTCCTCTCTGTGAAAGAGCACTACCCTCAATTCTACCCTCACCTACCCGCATAATCACCGTTTGCTATGGGGGACAGTGAGTAGGCCGCATGCAAAAAGTGCCCGAACCACGGGCATTTTGCGCAACGAGGAACAACTATGAAACGAAGAATGGTGCCCCTGGCCGGACTCGAACCAGCACGATGTTTCCACCACCTGATTTTGAGTCAGGCGCGTCTACCAATTCCGCCACAGGGGCAACCTGGCATCACGACCACGGCCGAAAATCGGCGGGGCCTGCGACGGCGGGCGGATCATAGCCACAGGCGGCTTCCGGTCAACAAGTCGCCTTCCCGCCGCCTCCCCCGTCCGGCCCTTTCCCCGATGCTTTCGCCCGCGGACCAAGCCCCCTAGATTGGGTGCCAGCCACCCTTTTCAACCGTTTCCAGGAGACCGGGCATGGACGATGAAGCCTTCAATATGTCGCTGCGCAAGTTCCTCAAGGTGGTCGGCGTGACCTCCCAGCAGGAGATTGAAAAGGCCGTGCGCGCCGCGGTCGCCGACGGCCGCCTCAAGGGGACGGAGACCCTCGCCGCCAAGGTGGTGCTCACCATCGAGCAGGCGGGCTTGAGCCACACCGTCGACGGCAAGATCGAACTCGCCTAGAGCGAGATTTATTCTAGCCGAATCGAAATTGACCGCCCGTCCCCGCGAAAGCGGGGATCCAGGGGCCACTTGCGCTGGATTCCCGCTTTCGCGGGAATGAGCGGAGAATGTTTCAAGCTGCGTGGATCGGGCTCTTGCCCCGCCCCCTCAGGAGACCGGCTCGGCGCCGACATTGGGCCGGCCGAAAGCCGATTCCATCTCGCGCCGCACCTTTACCGCGAGGTCGTTGGGATCGAACTCGACATCGGCCCAGCACAGCGCGCCGCCTTCGGCGATATCGCGCTTGAGCTTGACGTCATGCGCGAGGCCGAGCGGCAGCAGGCCGCGCTCGAGCGACACTTCGGCCGGCGTCTGCTTGCCCCAGACGCAGAAGCCGCCCTCGCCGTCGAGGATTTCGCCGGCCTTCAGGGGCTTCTTGGCGGTCGCCACCACGTCGGAGCGGAAGCCGGTGGGCGCGCCGGTCGGCTCGCCGCGCAGCGCGCAAGATGCGACCGAGATGCCGAGCTCCAGCCCGATCATGTGGATCGGCCGGTAGAGCGCGGCGTATTTCCCGCTCTTGTCCGGCAGCATGGAATATTCTTTGAAACAGCGGCGCGCATATTCGGTCTCGCCCTCGAACACGACATAGGTGCCGAGCGCCAGATGATGCGGCACGTCCGTTCCATCGCGATAGACCGAGGAGGTCACCTCGGTGACGCCTGCTTTCTCCAGCGTACCGCCGTCAGCCTTCGGCTTGCAGATCTCGGCCAGCTCGAAGCGCGTCGCCGGCGGAAAATGTAGGCCGTCCGATTGCGGCACCAGGCCAGTGGCGTTGCACACCGCCGTCATCTCGATGCCGGATTTGGTACCGTCGACGAAGGAATTGAACATCTTCGGATTGATCGAGTTACGGTCGGTGATGTTCAGATACTTGTCGAGGATGTCCCACACGTTGTCGGGATTGGACTGGTGATAATGCGGTTCGTAGCGCGTGCCCTTGCCGGCCGCGATCACCTTGAAGCCGGCGGCTCGCGCCCAATCGACCTGCTCGCAGATCAACGCCGGCTGATCGCCCCAGGCGAGCGAGTAGACGACGCCCATCGCCTTGGCGCGGCGCGCCAGTAGCGGACCGGCGACGGCGTCGGCCTCGACATTGACCATGACGATGTGCTTGCCGTTGGCGATCGCGTGCAGCGCGTGGTGGATGCCGGCGCCAGGCACGCCGGTCGCTTCGACCATCACCTCGATGCGCGGATCGGCGATCAGGGCGTCCGCACTGTCGGTGACGAATGTGGTGCGCGCCTTGTGCGCGTCGGCGAGCGAAGCGGCGGCATAGGCGGCGTCCGGCCAGTTGGCGGTGTTGAGTTGGCTGCGCGCGCGGGCGACGTTGAGATCGGCTACGCCGACCACATGCATGCCGCGAGTCAGGCGCGCCTGCGCCAGAAACATGGTGCCGAACTTGCCGGCCCCGATCAGGCCGACCGTCACCGGTCGGCCGGCGGCTTCGCGTTCGAGCAGTTTGGCGTAGAGATTCACCGGCATCGCTCCCTATTGCTTTTCTTATGGAGCGACCGAAACACAGGCGCGGACGCGGCACAAGCGCCGGTTGGCCGTTACGACGCGGTTCGCGCGGTTACTGGCAGAGGGCGCGGGAGACGAAGGTTTCCGTATGGCAGCCCGGCCCGCTGAGGTGCCCCGCCAACAGCGCCTCCGGCGGGCAGACCACTGCGGCCGTCGTACCGATGCTGCTGCCGGATTTGAAGCCGTTGTCGCGGCACACGGCTTCCGCCGCCGTCACGCAGTCGGGAGCGCCGTTCGGCGCGACATGGCATTGCACATTCCCGGAAACGACCCGCGTCGCCGGCAAACGGACGACCGCACCGGCCGCGTTCTTGGCATGATCGACCGTGGTGGTCGTGGCGACTTCGGCCTGCTGGCCAATCTCTTCGACCTTCTGGCGGGCACCGCCGAGAGTCGACCCGATATGATTGGTCTGTTGGTCGAACCAACGGCCGATCGTTTGGAAAAATCCGGGTTGTTCGGTGGCGGCCAGACGCGTCGGTTCCTGTCCGAGAGCCGAGACCGGCATCAACGCAGCGGCGCCGGCAATACAGGCCACCACGGCCGCAAGCGCGACCGGTCGACCATGCCCATTGGAGACCCATCGGCTGCCCATGGCCAAGCTCCGGTTAGCCGCCTGCAAGCAATCCATTTCCCGCGGACACCCTCAAAACGAGAGCATCCACAGGCGAAATTGAGCATTTCCGACTGGTCAGATCAAGTAGACCGCGACCACCAGGCCGAGGATGACCACCGAAGCGCCGATGGTCACCCAGAGGCCGAGACGCTTTTCTATGATGTCGCGGGCCTGCGCGCCGTAGCGGTGCAACAGGAAGGCGACCATCGCGAAACGCGCGCCACGCGTCACAATCGAAAGCAGCACGAATAGCCCAAAATTGTAATTGGCGAAGCCGGAGGTGATGGTCACCACCTTGAAGGGAATGGGCGTCAATCCCTTGAGCAGGATGATCCAGGCGCCCCAGCGCGCATAGGCTTCGCGAAAGCTCTCGACCTTGTCGGCATAGCCATAGAGCTGGATCAGCCAGGCGCCGACCGAGTCATAAAGCAGCGCGCCGATGGCATAGCCGACGAGGCCGCCGAGCACCGAGGCGACCGTGCACCAGGCCGCCATCACATAGGCCCGCTGCGGGCGCGCCAGTGCCATCGGGATCAGCATTACATCCGGCGGCACCGGGAAGAACGAGCTTTCGGCAAAAGCGACCGCGCCCATGGTCCACATGGCGTGCGGCTTGTGGGCGGCCCCCAGGCACCAATCGTAGATGCGGCGAAGCGGGGAACGCGACGCGTCGGCCGGAACGGTCATCACGGAACTCGTACTAGAGGAATTGCCGGATCAGCGGCGCTTGTGGTCACGCCGCGCTTGCAGGGCGACGACCTTCCGCCGCGGCGGGGTCTGTACCATATTCTTGGGCAGTTTTTCGGCAATTCCGAACATCAACTCGCGGCGGCGCATTTCGGACCAGACCTCCTCGGGGCGCACCCCGGCGTGGACCCAAAGCACCACCAGATTATAGAGCAGGTCGGCACTCTCACGCACCACGGCCTCAGGCTGGCCGTGCATGGCGTCAATCACCACCTCGACCGCCTCTTCCGCGAGCTTTTTGGCCATTTTCGCGCGACCCGCCCGCAAGAGACGGGCGGTGCGCGATTTCGCCGGATCGCCGCCACGCGCGGCGAGCACTGCGTCATACAGCCGGGCCACCGAATCAGTCATGAACGGAGAATACCCGATCCTCTTGTCATACCGGTTAACAGATTGTGACCATGGCCGATTTCCCGACGGTAGGGATAATGGGGCATCGGCGGCGCTAATCTTCCTCGTTCAGCAGGGCAGCATTGCCCCCGGAAGCGGCGGTATTGACGGTCATCACCTGTTCCAGCGCGAAGCGGTGCAGATAGTTCGGCCCACCCGCCTTGGGCCCGGTCCCCGAGAGGCCGCTGCCGCCGAAGGGCTGGGAACCCACCACCGCGCCGATCATGTTGCGATTGATGTAGACGTTCCCATTCGCAAGCCGCGCCGCGATGCGCTCGGCGGTCGCGTCGATGCGCGAATGGATTCCGAGCGTGAGCGCGGTGCCGTTACCGGCGATGTCATCGAGCAGTTGGTCCAGTTCACCGGCACGCCAGAGCACCACATGCAGCACCGGGCCGAACACCTCCTCATTCAATTCGCGGGCGGAACCGAGCTCGACGATAGTGGGCGCGACATAGCTGCCGCCGGCCGGCGGCTCGGCCTGCAACCGGAACCGCAATGCACCTCGCGTCTCCATGCCGGCGATCCAGCGATCGAGCTTGTCCTTGGCGTCCGCATCGATCACCGGCCCGACATGGGTCGCGATTTCGCGCGGATCGCCGAGCCGCAATTCGCGCGCCGCGCCCTCGATCATGGCGAGCACCCGCGCCGCCACATCCTCCTGCAGGCAGAGCAGGCGCAGCGCCGAGCAGCGCTGGCCGGCGGAACGGAAGGCCGACGCGATGACGTCATCGGTGACCTGCTCCGGCAAGGCGGTGGCATCGACGATCATGGCGTTGATGCCGCCGGTCTCGGCGATCAGCGCCGGGATGGGACCATCCTTGGCGGCGAGCGCGCGGTTGATCAGGCGCGCCACCTCCGTCGAACCGGTGAAGGCGACGCCGGCGGCGCGGGCGTCGTCCACCAGCAGGGCGCCGACTTGGCCGTCGCCCGGCACCAGATGCAGTGCACTCGCCGGAACGCCGGCTTCATGCATGAGCTTCACCGCTTCGTAGGCGATCAACGGCGTCTGCTCGGCGGGTTTGGCGACCACCGCATTGCCGGCGACGAGCGCGCCGACGATCTGGCCGGTGAAGATCGCCAGCGGAAAATTCCAGGGGCTGATGCAGACGAATACCCCGCGGCCGCGATAACGCAGTTCGTTGCTTTCGCCGGTCGGCCCGGGCAGCGCTTGCGGGGCGAGCGTCCGGCGCGCCTCGGCCGCATAGTAGCGGCAATAATCGGCGGCCTCGCGCACTTCCGACAGGCAGTCATCGAGCGTCTTGCCGGCCTCGCTTTGCAGCAGCGCAATTAGTCGCGCGCGGTCTCGCTCGATCAGATCGCCGGCGCGTTCGAGCGCAGTGGCGCGCTGGTCGATCGGCGTCGCGTTCCAAGCCGGGAAACCCTGCCGCGCAGCGCCCATGGCAGCAGATACGATCGCCTCGTCGCCTTCCTGCACCGGACCGATGGGCTTGCCATCGATCGGTGAAGTGACCGCACGTTCGCGGCCTTCGATGGCGGCACCATCAACGATTGGCACCGCGCGCGCCGGCCCGGCCGCGGCGGCAACCTCTCCCAACAAGGCTTCCAGCGCCACGCTGTCGCCGAATTCCATGCCCATCGAGTTGCGACGCACTGGCAGAAACAGATCACGCGGCAGCGGAATATGCGCATTGCGCGCGCGTTCCGGACTGGCGATCCAGCTTTGCGGCCGCCGCAGAACGTCGGAAATCAGCACTGCCGGATCGGCCGCGGCCGACACGAAGGACGAATTGGCGCCGTTCTCCAACAGACGACGCACCAGGTACGCCAGAAGATCGGCGTAACCACCGACCGGCGCATAGACGCGGCAACTCACCGTCGGCAGTTCGGCGCGCAGTTCCCGATAAACCGCTTCGCCCATGCCATGCAGGCGCTGGAATTCAAAGTCTTCGATGCCACCGGCATCTTCGATCACGCTCGCGACCGTCAGCGCATTATGGGTGGCGAACTGCGGATAAATCCGAGGCCGCGCTTTGAGCAGTCGCCGCACGCAATCGTCATAGGAAAGGTCGGTCATCGCCTTGCGGCTGAACACCGGATAATCGGCAAGTCCGCGCTCCTGCGCGCGCTTGATCTCGGTGTCCCAATAGGCGCCCTTGACCAGCCGCACCATCAGACGGCGGTCGAGCGCCTCCGCCGCTTCCGCAATCCAATCGATCACCATGCCGGCGCGCTTCTGATAGGCCTGGACCGCCAGTCCAAAGCCGTCCCAGCCGGCAAGCGAGGAATCGCGCAGCGTCGCCGCGATCACGTCGAGCGACAATTCCAGACGGTCGGCCTCCTCCGCATCGACCGTGAAATTGAGCTCGTGCGACTTGGCAAGCCGCGCCAATTCGAGCACGCGCGGCGCAAGCTCGCTCAAGACGCGTTCACGCGAGATCGGCTCATAGCGCGGATGCAGCGCCGACAGCTTCACCGAGATGCCGGGCCGGCGCGGCAGCGCCTCGTTGCCGGCGGTCGCGCCGATAGCGGCGATGGCCTTGGCGTAGGATTCGAAATAGCGCTCGGCGTCGGCGGCGGTGCGGGCGCCCTCGCCCAGCATGTCGAACGAATAGAGGAATTCGCGGTGCGCGCCGGCGCGCTCGAGTGCCTCCTGGATGGTCTGGCCGAGCACGAAATGCGAGCCGAGCAGCCGCATCGCTTGCCGGGTGGCGGCGCGCACCGCCGGCAGGCCGAGCCGCTTGATCAGCCCCTCGACGATCCCCTCCGGCGTCTCGCCCACATGGATAGCGCGCGCGGTGATGCCGAGCGTCCAGGCCGAGGCCGAGACCAGGAAGGCGGTCGAATGGGGATCGTGATGAGCCCAGTCCCCGCTCCTGAGTTTGTCCTCGATCAGCCGGTCGGCCGTATCGGCATCGGGCACCCGCAGGAGCGCCTCCGCCAGCACCATCAGCGCCAGCCCCTCCTTGGTCGAGAGTGCATAGGCATGCAGGAAATCCTCGACACCGCCGAGGCCGCCCTTGCGGGCGCGGATTGCGTTCACCAGCCGAGTGGCACGTACGTTAATGTGCGCTTCGGCCTCCGGCGACCGGGCGGCCGCAGCCAGCAAGCGCGCAGCGATCTCCTCGTCCGCCGGCGCATAGGGCGCGCGGAAAAGCGCGATGTCACGGGTCGCAGGCTTTGCCGTCCGCATGAAGCCTCCAAGCCGGCAAGGCAAGCATAACCCCGGACGCGGCGATTCTCGCAGCCTGAGAAGTTAATCGCTGCCATGCCCGGAAAGGAGGCAATGTTAGTCTTACCGGCAGTTCCTGACGTCTAAATCCACGATCTTATCTTGCTCTTTGCCGGCGCATGTATTTTTGTGCTCGGCAGGAATTCAGCAACAGGCGAAAGCCTATGCAGTTACGCGGATCGCGCAAAGGACTGCTGCCATGAGCGCTCGGGGCGCCGGCAGGATGGCCTGTGCGCTCCTTGCGCTCGCCGCAGTCCTCGTTGCCGGAGCCAGCGCCGCGACCGCCGCGGAAACCGCCATCCAATTCAGCCTCGACCGCCGCATCGACGGCACGGCGGCGCCTTTCCTCACGCCACTCGACCGCGGCTGGTATCGAGCCGAGGGTGTCAATGTCAGCATCGAGCCGGCGACCGGCATACTCGAGCCGATCACCCGGGTGGCCTCGGGCGATTTCGACATGGGTCTCGCCGACATCAACGCCCTGATCAAGTATCGCGACGCCAACCCGAAAGCGCAGGTCAAGGCCGTGTTCATGCTCTACAACCGGCCGGCCTATGCGGTGATCGGGCGCAAGAGCCGGGGCATCACTGGGCCGAAGGACCTGGACGGCAAGAAGATCGGCATGCCGCCGATGGATCCCGCTTCCGCGCAGTGGCCGATCTTCGCCAAGCTCAACGGCATCACCGCCGGCAAGATCACGGTCGAAAACATCGCCGTCCCGGTGCGCGAACCGATGCTGGCGGCCGGCCAGGTGGACGCGGTGACCGGCCTCTCCTACTCGGTGTTCATCGATCTCAAAGACAAGGGCGTGCCGGTGAACGACATCACCGTGCTGGAAATGGCCAATTACGGCCTCACACTGTACGGCCAGGCGGTCATTGTGAACTCAGCTTTCGCCGCCAAGAACCCGCAAGCGGTGTCCGGCTTCCTGCGTGCCCTGCTCAAAGGCCTGAAGGCCAGTGTCGCTTCACCGGCGGCCGCCATCGACACGGTGCTGACACGCAACGATGCGCTCAACAAGGACCTCGAGCGCGAACGGCTTGCCATGGTGATCGCGGACAATATCGTCACGCCCGAGGTGAAGGCGAACGGCTATGGTGGCATCGACGATGCGCGCTTTTCCCGCGCCGTCGAGCAACTCGCCATCGCCTACCGTTTCAAGGGTGCCAAGCCGAAGGCGTCTGACGTGTTCGACGCCTCCTATTTGCCGCCGGCGGCGGAGCGGGCGTTCCAGTAGCCGTCAGGCGGCCGGATTGGCCTTGCGCGGGCGATCGACCACCAGCTTCGGTGCCCGCTGCGGCGTGCCATAGAGCGCTTCGGCGATATCACCGGCCAATTGCTCATAAACCGAGCGGGCGCCGCCCTCGCGAACATAGATGCCTGAATAGATGTCGGGCAGCTTCGGCAGCGGCGCATCTTCCCAAATGATGAGGCCGACTTCGCTGGCGAGGCAGCGCAGGACCGGCATGACCCCGAGCCCGACCGCCACCGCGTTGCTGAGACTGGCGATGCTCGGCCCAGTGAAGACCGCCTCCCAATGCAGCCCGGCGTTTTTCAGCGCCGCCACCGCTACGCGATGGAAGCTGCAACGCTCGCCATAGGTCACCAGCGGCACCGGCCGGTCGAACTCAAGGTGCGTCGACACACCGCGAACCCAGACGGTGTCTCTCACCGCAACGTGGTGCGCGTCCGGCGGCGGATTAAGCGAAAGACCGACGAGGACGTCGATGGACCCGCTACGCAGATCGCGAACCAGCGTATCGTATGTATCGTGACGCACCATGAATCGCACATCGGGCCAGCGCTCGCGAAACCGCGCCAACGTCCCGGGCAGCATCGAAGCTACATAGTCGCTGGAGGAACCCACGCGGACCACCAATTCGGCGCGTGTAGTGCTGCTGCCGAGATGAACAATCTGATCGTTGATCGAGAGCAGCCGTCGCGCATAGCCGATCACCGTCTCGCCTTGCGAGCTGAGACTGATGCCCTGGACGCTGCGGTCGAACAGCTCATAACCGAGCAAAAATTGCAGACGCTTGATCTGCGCACTCACCGCCGGCTGAGTCAGACCGAGCAAGGCCGCGGCCTTGGTGAAGCTGCGCATGTCGACAACCGCGATCAAGGTGCGCAGAAGATCGGTGGGTATATTTGTCATCCGTGACCCCTCGGACGTCTTATTGAAAATTACACACGAACAGCCACTCACGGAAAACAAATTCTAACACGTCCCGCTTCGCGATCAATTTTTGTCGCTCGGCAAAAATCGTTTTATATCAAACTATTGGGCCGGCCTTCCGAATTTAGACCCCCGCGGCAGCGAGATTACCCGGGTGATTCATCCGAATTCGTCGACCCGTGATTGCATCGTTATTTGATGCGCTCGAGGATACTGACGTAGTTCGCCACCGCCGCCCCACCCATGTTGAAGATGCCACCCAGGCGAGCATTCTTGATCTGCAGATCGCCGGCCGTATCGGTGAGCTGCATGGCGGTCAAGGCGTGCATCGACACGCCGGTGGCGCCGATCGGATGGCCTTTCGATTTCAGTCCGCCGGACGGATTGATCGGCAATTTGCCGTCCTTTTGCGTCCAGCCTTCCTTGATGGCGGTAGCGCCCTGCCCTTCCGGCGTCAGGCCCATGGCCTCGTATTCGATCAGCTCGGCGATGGTGAAGCAGTCGTGGGTCTCCACGAAGGACAAATCTTCCAATCTCAGCCCGGCATTGGCGAGCGCCCGCTGCCAGCCCACGGCGCAGCCTTCGAATTTCAGGATGTCGCGTTTCGACATCGGCAAGAAATCCTGCACGTGCTCGGCCGCGCGGAAAGCCACCGCTTTGCGGAGTTGAAGCGCCGTCTCGATATCGGCCAGCACGATCGCGGCGGCGCCGTCGGAAACCAGAGAACAATCGGTGCGCTTGAGGGGACCGGCGACGAACGGGTTCTTCTCGCTTTCGGTGCGACAGAACTCATAGCCGAGGTCCTTACGCATTTGCGCGTACGGATTGCCCACGCCGTTCTTATGGTTCTTGGCGGCGATCATGGCGAGCGCGTCGGATTGATCGCCCCATTTCTGAAAATAAAGTCCGGCGATCTTGCCGAAGACGCCGGCAAAGCCGCCTTCGATCTCGGCTTCCTCGCGCACATAGGACGCCTTCAGCAGGTTCCGGCCGATCTCCTGCGCCGGCGTTGTCGTCATCTGCTCGACGCCGACCACCAGCACGATGCGCGCGGTGCGGGCCGCGATCGCCTTGAGGCCCTGCTGCACGGCGGCAGAACCGGTGGCGCAGGCATTCTCCACCCTGGTCGCACGCTTGAAGCGCAGATCGGGTGAGGCCTGCAGCACCAGCGAGGCGGCGAAATCCTGCGCGGAGAAGCCGGCATTGAAATGCCCGAGCACGATCTCGTCGACGTCCTTGGCGGCAATTCCGGCATTCTCGAGCGCGTCGCCGGCGACCCGTACGATCAGGCTTTCGACGGTCTCGCCATTGAGCTTGCCGAAGGGGGTGTGGGCCCAACCGACGATGGCTGCGGTCATTGCGGCTCTCCTTGTTGGGAACGCCAGAGCGCGATGTCGAACTTTAGTCGCATTAGCGACAGATAAGAAAGAAATACCGTTATTCACGTTGGGGCCGAACTGGCTTTGCCTCCGGTCCGAAGCTTCGATAGCCTAGCGCCGCCGTCTGCGGAACCCTACCGCCAAAGGCCCCCCTTAAGACCGGACCGCAATGCCGAATTATTCCTGTTCCCGCTTGTTGTTGGCCGCCATCGCCGCCCTGGCGCTGTCGCTCGCTGGCGCCGTTCGTGCCCACGCCGAGGCCAAGCTGCTGATCGAGGCTTCCACCGGCAAGGTGCTGCTGGCGGAAAATGCCACCCATCCCTGGTATCCGGCCTCGGTCACCAAGCTGATGACCACTTACACGACGCTGCGCCAGGTTCAGTTGGGCAAGACCAGCCTGAACACGATGATCACGATGACGCGCGATGCCGTGGAGCAGGCACCGAGCAAGATGGGGCTTCCGCTCGGCACCCGGCTCACCCTCGACAACGCCTTGAAGATGCTCCTGGTCAAATCGGCCAATGACGTCGCCGTCGCCATCGCGGAGGGGGTCGGCGGCTCGATCCCCAAGTTCGCCGACTTGATGAACGCCAATGCCGCGCGCCTCGGCATGACGCAGAGCCATTTCGTCAATCCCAACGGATTGCCGGCGGAGCATCACGTCACCTCGGCGCGCGACCTCGGCATTCTCGCCCGCGCGTTGATCCGCGAGTTTCCGCAGTACGATTTCTACTGGCACATCCACGCCATCCGCTACGGCAACCGCATCATCCACAACTACAACCACCTGCTCGACCGCTATCCCGGCGCCGACGGCATGAAGACCGGGTTCATCTGCGCGTCCGGCTACAATCTGGTCGCCTCCGCCACCCGCAACGGCCGCCGCCTGATCGCGATCGTGCTCGGTGCCCATTCCGGATACGGCCGCATGCTCGATGCGGCGAAACTCCTGGAGCGCGGGTTCGACGCGGCGCCGTTGTCGTGGCTGACCCCCTCGCTCGGCACCGTCGACGCGCTGGCGCCGATCGACGCCCAGCCGCCCGATCTGCGCGACGAAATGTGCGGACCGCATCGCCACCGGCCCGCCACCGATGCCAGCGACGATGACGACGATAGCAGCGCCTCGGCCAATGGCGATTCCGCGCACGGCTTCATGCTCTCCGCCCTGCGGCCGACCAACGGCAAATTCGTGCTTGGCCCGCCGGTCGACACCGAACCGCCAGTGGTCGTGTTCACCGGGCCGCCCGGTCATCCCGACAAGGCACCGAGCCTGCAGCGCCGGGCCAAGAAGAAGAGCGTGCACCGCGGCCATCACCGTGGCAAAGCCGCAAAGCGGACCCATAACCGGAAGCCGAAAACGAAATCGGCCAAGAAATGAGCGAGCCCGGCCCGCGCAACGACCGCCGCCAGCCGCCGACGCCGATTCCGCTGACCATGCTCACCGGCTTCCTCGGCGCCGGCAAGACCACCTTGCTCAACCGCCTGCTGCAAGATCCGGCGCTCAAGGACACCGCCGTCATCATCAACGAGTTCGGCGAGATCGGGCTCGATCATCTGCTGGTCGAATATGTCGGCGACAACATGGTGCTGCTGCAATCGGGTTGCCTGTGCTGCACCATGCGCGGCGATCTGGTCGATGCGCTGGAAACGCTGCTGCGCGACCTCGACAACCGCCGCTGCACCTTCAAGCGGCTCTTGCTCGAAACGACCGGCCTCGCCGATCCGGCGCCGGTGCTGCATACGGTGATGGCGCATCCCTATCTGCTGCTGCGCTACCGGCTCGACGGCGTGGTGACGGTGGTCGATGCGGTCAACGGCGAGGCGACATTGGACGCCCACGAGGAGGCGGTAAAGCAGGCCGCCGTCGCCGACCGCATCGTGCTGACCAAGACCGATCTTGCCGACGCCGCGCAACGCGCGCGCACGATCGCACGGCTGCGCACGCTCAATCCGGCCGCGCTTATCCTCGATGCCGCCAGGGGCGAGGCCACACCCGACAAGCTGCTCGGCTGTGGGCTCTACGATCCGGAGCGTAAAATTCCCGACGTCAAGAAATGGCTGGCGGCGGAGGCCTATGCCGACCCACACGATCATACCCATCACGACCATGATCACGGCCATCACCACGCGCACGATCATGAGCACGACCATCTCGATCGCAACCGGCATGACGATCATATCAGCGCCTTCGCGCTGACCAGCGACACGCCGATTCCGGCCGGGACGCTAGACATGTTCATGGAGCTGTTGCGCGCCAATTATGGCGCCCAGCTCTTGCGCGTGAAAGGCATCGTCAAATTGGCCGAGATGCCGGACACGCCCGTGGTGGTGCATGGCGTCCAGCACATCTTCCACCCGACCGCGCAACTGGCGCGCTGGCCCGACGACGACCACCGCACCCGGCTGGTCTTCATCACCCGCGATCTGCCGGAAGCCACGGTGCGCGAACTGTTCGAGGCTTTTCTCGGGGCCGCCGCCCCCGACCGGCCCGACCGCGCGGCGCTGACCGACAACCCGCTGGTGCCTTTCGGCGGCGTCGATCGCTAGCGCATGATCCCGAAAAGTGGGGACCGGTTTTCGGATAAGATCATGCGCGAGCAAAATGTTAGGGACAAAGCCGATTCGACCGAATTGGATTCGACTCTAGCTGATCGGTCTTGCGCCCGTCATCGACTCACACGATGTTGATGTCGAATCGCCGGTCCGCCCGCCGGCGCGGGGAAAACCACATGGAACGGATCTGGCTGCGGCATTATCCGCCGGGCGTTGCGCCCGACATCGACCCGTCCGTCTATCCGTCGCTGCCGACGCTGTTCGAGGAAAGCTTCAAGCGCTACGCCACGCGCCCGTGCTGCATGTGCATGGGCAAGACGATCAGCTATGGCGAGATCGATGCCGCCTCGCGCGCGCTTGCTGCCTGGCTGCAAAGCCGGGGACTGAAACGCGGCGCCCGTGTCGCCGTCATGATGCCGAACGTGCTGCAATATCCGATCGCCATCACCGCCATCCTGCGCGCGGGCTTCATCGTGGTGAACGTCAACCCGCTCTACAAGCCGCGCGAGCTGCAATTGCAGCTCAGCGATGCCGGCTGCGAGGCGATCGTGGTGCTGGAGAATTTCGCGTCCGTGCTGCAAGAGGCGCTGCCGCACACGGCCATCCAGCACACGGTCGTCGCCAGCCTCGGCGACATGCTGGGTACGGTGAAGGGCGCACTGGTCAACGGCATGGTGCGCCACGTCAAGAAGATGGTGCCGGCCTATACGCTGCCTGACGCGATCAAATTCAACGATGCGCTCAGTGCCGGCCGCAACCTGCCGTTTGCGCCGCCCGCGGTTGGGCCCGACGATATCGCGTTCCTGCAATACACCGGCGGCACCACCGGCGTTTCCAAAGGCGCCATGCTGCTGCATCGCAATTTGGTCGCCAACGTGCTGCAGGTGGAAGCCTGGAACATGCCGCTGGTGGCGCAGCCGCCGCGCGTCGAGCAGTTCGTGATCCTGACCGCGCTGCCGCTCTATCACATCTTCGCGCTCACCGCCTGTTTCCTCTTCGGCCTGCGCATCGGCGGGCAATGCCTGCTCGTCACCAATCCGCGCGACATCGGCGGGCTGATCAAGGAACTCGCCAAAGTCAAGGTGAACGCCTTGCCGGCGGTGAACACGCTGTTCAACGCGCTGCTGCACCATCCCGACTTCGGCAAGCTCGACTGGTCGCTGCTCAAATACGCGGTCGGCGGCGGCATGGCGGTGCAGAAATCGGTGGCGGAAGCCTGGATGAAGGCGACCGGCAAGCCGATCATCGAGGGCTATGGCCTCTCGGAGACATCGCCGGTGCTCACCTGCAACCGCGGCGACATTCCCGAATGGACCGGCACCATCGGTCTCCCGTTGCCGTCGACCGAAATCTCCATCCGTGACGACGAAGGGCACGAACTGCCGATCGGCGCGGAGGGCGAGATTTGCGCGCGCGGACCGCAGGTGATGCCGGGCTATTGGCAGCGGCCCGCCGAGACCGCCATGGTGATGACCGCCGACAGTTTCCTGCGCACCGGCGACATCGGCGTCATGGACGAGCACGGCCGCGTGCGCATCGTCGACCGCAAGAAGGACATGATCTTGGTCTCGGGCTTCAAAGTATTCCCCAACGAGGTCGAGGACTTCGCCATGACGCACGGCGGGCTGCTGGAATGCGCGGTGATCGGCGTGCCCGACCGCCATTCCGGCGAGGCGCCCAAGCTGTTCGCGGTGAAGAAGAGACCGGAGGTCACCGAGCACGAATTGCGCGAATTCCTGAGCAAAGGGCTTGCCGGCTACAAGGTGCCGCGGCACATCGAATTCCGCCACGAATTGCCGAAGACCAATGTGGGCAAGATACTGCGGCGCGCCTTGCGCGAAGAAGAAACGGACCGGGACGCGTCATGACCGACACCCCCAGCGACGGGCCGAGCCCGCACGACATCATCACATTTTGGCGCGAGGTCGGGCCGAAGGGCTGGTTCGAAAAGAACGAGACCCTGGACGAAGAAATCCGCCGGCGCTTCCTCACGCGCCATGAAGAGGCCGCGGCCGGCAAACTGAGCTTCTGGGAGCAGAGCGCGGAAGGCATGCTCGCGCTGCTCATCCTGCTCGACCAGTTTCCCCGAAACATGTTCCGCGGTCATGAACGCGCCTTCGCCACCGACGAACAGGCGCGCGCCGTTGCCAGCCGCGCCATCCTCAACGGCTTCGACGGCGCCTTCGACGACATGCGCACCTTCTTCTATCTGCCGTTCATGCATTCGGAAGATCTGGCCGACCAGGAGCGGGCGCTCGCGTTCTATCGCGCGCATGGCGAGGAAGAGAGCCTGAAATTCGCCGATCTGCACGCCGACATCATCCGCCGTTTCGGGCGCTTTCCGCACCGTAACGCCGTGCTCGGCCGCACGACCACACCGGAGGAGCAGGCCTTTCTCGACAGCGGCGGCTTTGCCGGTTAACACGGGTCCATGGCTGACTTGGTGATCCAGGATCTCGCCGTCCGGCTCGGCGACAACGAGGTTCTCAAGGGTGTTTCTCTGCGCGTGCCCGCCGGCGAAGTGGTGGCGCTGCTCGGCGCCTCCGGCAGCGGCAAGACCACGCTGTTGCGCGCCATTGCCGGGCTTGAGCAACCGCATGCCGGCAGCATCTCCATCGGCGAGCAGGTGTTCTTCGACGCCGCGCGCAACATCACGCTGCCGCCCGACCAGCGCGGACTCGGCCTCGTGTTCCAGTCCTATGCGCTGTGGCCGCACCGCACGGTGTTCGAGAACGTGGCGACCGGCCTCGTGCTGCGCCGCGCCGCGCCCGCCGACATCAAGACGCGCGTCGACAAGGTGCTCGACCAGATGGGCCTCGCGCATCTGGCCGATCGCATGCCGGCGCAATTGTCCGGCGGCCAGCAGCAGCGCGTGGCGATTGCCCGCGCGCTGGTCTACGAGCCGCCGGTCATCCTGCTCGACGAGCCGCTGTCCAATCTCGACGCCAAGCTGCGCGAGGAAGCGCGGGTCTGGCTGCGCACGCTGATCACCACGCTCGGCCTGTCGGCGGTGCACGTCACCCACGACCAGGTCGAGGCGATGGCGATCGCCGACCGCATCGTGCTGCTCGATGCCGGCGCCATCGCCCAGGACGGGCCGCCGACCGCGCTCTACAACGAACCGTCGACGCGCTTCTCCGCCGAGTTCATGGGCGTCAACAATCGCCTCGACGGCAAGCTGGTGGCGGTCGATAACGGCCGGGCCACCATGGACGTGTTCGGCGAACGCATCACCGGGGTCGCGCGTACCAAGGCGGGCGCCGGCGCCGAGGCGGTCGGCATCATCCGGCTCGAGCGCGTGCGCTGCACCGACGCGCCCGGCCCCAACCGGCTGGCGATGAAGCTGGAGACGCCGATGTATCTCGGCGAGCGCTGGGAGTTGTTGTTCGCGCGCGGCGATCTCAATGTGCGCGCCTATGCCGACGAACCGCCGGCGCGCGGCGAGCACTACATCGAGTTTCCGCCCGAGGCGCTGTGGGTGTTCTAGCCGAGGCGACGCAGGTCATGTCCGAATTCCACGGCGTCTTTCCCTATCTCGTCTCGCCCATCGATGATGCCGGCAAGATCAAGACCGACGTGCTCGGGAAATTGTGCGACGATCTCATCAAGGCCGGCGTGCATGGGCTGACGCCGCTCGGCTCGACCGGCGAGTTCGCCTATCTCACCCGCGCGCAGCGCGAGGCGGTGGTGCGCGCCACCATCGAAGCCGCGAACAACCGCGTGCCGGTGGTTGCCGGTGTTGCCTCGACATCGACCGCCGACGCCGTCGAGCAGGCACGACGCTGGCAGAAGCTCGGCGCCGACGGCATTCTCGCTATCCTCGAAGCCTATTTCCCGCTGAAGGACGCGCAGGTCGAGGCCTACTTCCGCGCCATCGCTGACGCCGTCGACATTCCGGTGGTGATCTACACCAATCCGAATTTCCAGCGCAGCGATCTCACCCTCGACGTCATCACGCGGCTCTCCGAACACCCGCGCATCCGCTACATCAAGGACGCCTCCAGCAACACCGGCCGCCTGCTCTCGATCATGAATCGGGCGCCGAAGATGAAGGTGTTCTCGGCCTCGGCGCACATCCCGGCGGCGGTGATGCTGATCGGCGGCGTCGGCTGGATGGCGGGCCCGGCCTGCATCGTGCCGCGCGAGAGCGTGCGGCTCTACGATCTGTGCCGCGCGGGCAAGTGGGACGAAGCCTTGGCGTTGCAGCGCGACCTCTGGCGCATCAACGAGGCCTTCGCGCGCTTCAATCTCGCCGCCTGCATCAAGGCCGGCCTGCAGATGCAAGGCTATGCCGTCGGCGATCCGGTGCCGCCGCAAACGCCGCTTTCGACCGAAGACCGCAAGGTGGTGGAAGGCATTCTCGCCGCCCTTTCTTAACCTCTCCCCGCTGCGCGGGGAGAGGTCGACCCGCCGAAGCTTTGGCGAAGGCGGGTCGGGTGAGGGGCAAGGCACGGGCTCACAACAAGCGCCCCCTCACCCGGCTCGCGGCTTCGCCGCTCACCACCCTCTCCCCGCAAGCGGGGAGAGGGAAAACAGCATCCAACCAATTCTTAACAATTCCTTGCTAGCCAGACCGGATGACGTCGCCGTCCTACGCAACGCGGCTGCGGCCGGCGCGGCAGGAGAAGGAGCGCCCGGCCGGGTCCGAGCCTAACCCCGCGCCGTCGCCAAGCCTGGCGACGCGCCTCATCGCGCGCGCCAAGACCTTCCTCGCCGACCGCAGCGACAGCCGGCTCGCGCAGCTCATCGCCGGCAAGGTGTTCCTGCTGCGGGTGGTCAGCGCGCTGGTCGCGCTCGGTTCCCAGGTGCTGCTGGCGCGCTGGATGGGCCGCTTCGAATTCGGCGTCTACATCTACGTCTGGACCTGGGTGCTGATGATCGGCTCACTCTCCGACGTCGGCCTGTCCTCGGCCGCGCGCCGCTTCATCCCGGAATATACCGAGCTCGAGGAGCCCGATGCCTTGCGCGGCTTCCTCACCGGCAGCCGTTGGCTGGCGTTCGCCTTGTCCACGGCGATCGCGCTCGCCGGCGCCATCGGTGTCACGGTGCTCAAGCCCTGGATCGACAATTTCGCGGTCATGCCGCTCTATCTCGCCTGCGTCATCATCCCGATCACCGGCTTGGGCGGACTGCAAAGCGGCATCGCCCAATCCTACAACTGGCCCATGCTGGCGCTGGTACCGTTCTTCATCGGCCGCCAACTCGTGCTGACGGTCGCGATCGGCGTGGCCTGGTTTGTCGGCTATACGGTCAACGCGGTGACCGCGATGACGATCGCGATCTTCGCCACCTGGGCGGTGACCGCCGTTCAATTGCTGATGCTCAACCGCCGGCTCACCGGCACCGTGCCGCCTGGGCCGAAGCGCTACGCCCCGCGCACCTGGCTTGGCACCGCGCTGCCGATCCTGCTGGTGGAAGCGTTCTACCTGATGCTCACTTACGTCGACATCCTCGTGCTCGAGCATTTCCGCTCGCCGGCCGAAGTCGCGGTCTATTACGCCGCCGCGCGCATCCTGTCGGTGGTCGCTTTCATCTATTTCGCCATTGCCGGGGCGACCACGCACAAATTCACCGAATATCACGTCGCCGGCGACCACGAGCGGCTGGCCAGGTTCTTCGGCGAGACCATCCGCTGGACATTCTGGCCTTCGCTGGCCGCCTGCGCGCTGATCCTCGTCTTCGGCCGCCCGCTGCTATCGCTGTTCGGTGCCGGCTTCACCGCCGGCTATTCGGTGATGTTCATCCTCGCCATCGGCATGCTGGCGCGCGCGGCCGTCGGTCCCGCCGAACGGCTGCTCAACATGCTGGGCGAGCGCCGGCAATGTGCCGCCATCTATGCGCTGGCCTTCGCCATCAATCTCGGCCTCTGCATCGTGCTGATCCCGCCCATGGGGCTCGAAGGCGCCGCGGTCGCGACCTCGACCGCGCTCATTGTCGAATCGATGATGCTCTACCTGGTGACTCGACGTCGGCTCGGCTACCACATCTTCATCCTGCGGCACGCCGAGCACTGAGCGGACGCGGGCGCGCTTCACGCCTTTTCCCGCAACAACCGCCTGATCACTTTGCCCGTCGTCGTCATCGGCAACTGCTCGATGAAGGCGACCTCGCGCGGATACTCGTGCGCGGCGAGCCGCGTGCGCACGAAGCCTTGAATGTCCTTGGCGAGATCGTCGGAGGCGGTTCGGCCACCCTTGAGCACGATGAAAGCCTTGACGATCTCGCCACGCACCGCGTCGGGTTTGCCGATGACGGCTGCGAGCGCCACCGCCGGATGGCGTATCAGACAGTCCTCGATCTCGCCGGGCCCAATGCGGAAACCGGACGACGTGATGACGTCGTCGTCGCGGCCGACGAAGGTGATGTAACCCTCGTCATCGGTAACGCCCTGGTCGCCGGTGGTCATCCAGTCGCCGATGAACTTGTCGCGGGTCGCTTCCGGCCGGCCCCAATATTCCAGGAACATCACCGGGTCGGGACGCTTGACCGCGATCTGCCCGATCTCGCCGGGCTCAAGCACGTTGCCTTCGCGATCGATCACCGCCACCGTGTGGCCCGGCACCGGCTTGCCCATGGCGCCGACCTTGAGCAGTCCGAGCTGAGCGCAAGAACCGACCACCAGATTGCATTCGGTCTGGCCGTAGAACTCGTTGATGGTGACGCCGAGCGCCGACCTGCCCCATTCCAGCGCCTCGACGCCGAGCGACTCGCCGCCCGACGCCACGCTGCGCAGCCTGAAATTGTGGCGCCCTTGCGGGCTTGGCACCGCGCGCATCATGCGCAGCGCGGTCGGCGGAATGAAAGCATTGCGGATGCCGGCCTTGGCCATCAGCGCGAAAGCTTCTTCCGGATCGAACTTCTCGACCTTGCGCGCCACCACCGGCACGCCGTGATAGAGGCTGGGCAGCAGCATATCGAGCAGGCCGCCGGCCCAGGCCCAATCGGCCGGCGTCCAATAACGGTCGCCTTGCTGCGGGAACGGAAAATGCGGCAGCTCGACGCCGGGCAAGTGGCCGGTGAGCACGCGATGGCCGTGCAGCGCGCCCTTCGGATTGCCGGTGGTGCCCGAGGTGTAGATCATCATCGCCGGATCGTCGGCCGCTGTGTCGACTGGCGTGAAATCCGCCGACGCGCGCGCGAGCGTGTCGCTGAAGCCCAAGGCGCCCGCGCCTTCGCCGTCGACCGACAACACGCAGGCGAGCGCCGGCACCTCCTCACGCACCTCGTTGAGCTTGGCGAGCCCCGGCGCATTGGTCAGCACCGCCCTGGCGCCGGAATTCTGCAGGCGATAGGAGAGTGCGTCCGGCCCGAACAGGATCGCGATCGGCAGCGCAACGGCACCGAGCTTGTAGATGGCGACATGGGCGGCGGCCACTTCCGGCGCCTGCGGCATGAAGATGGCGACGCGATCGCCGCGCTTGATGCCGTGCGCGCTCAGAACATTGGCAAGCCGGTTAGAAGTTTCGCGCAGATGCCCATAGGTGATTTCGTCGCTGCGGCCGTCGGGCCGCATGTGCAGGATGGCGAGACGATCGGGATCGGACGCCGCCCAGCGGTCGCAGACGTCGACGCCGATATTGATGCGCGCCGGCACCTGCCAGCGGAAGGCGCGGGTGACGGCGTCGAAAGTGTCGAGGTTGGGCAGCACCGGCATGCGGCCGCAAGGCTAGTCAGCGGCGGACGCCGGGTCCAGGGCGTAGTCCGCGCTTGATGACCGGCGATGGGGATTAACGGACACGCTCAATGACGACACCGGCGACGACGCCAGATGCGTCAGCGCCGTTGCCGTCAGCGCGCAGATCTTAATAGTGCGGCGCCTGCCCGCTATAGATGCCGGTCCCGTTCACCGGATCCTTGCCGCCGCTGCGTTGCACGGCTTCGCGCACGGCCGGCGCACGATTGCTGGCGGCAACGGCAGGGCCGGCGAATTTCGGCATCGGCGCGGCTTGCGCTGGAGCATTTACCTTTTGCTCCCAGCCACTCAGGATTCGGTAGGGTGAAGGTCTCAGTTGCAAAGCATATTGCGCCATCGCCGCCGTCGGGCAGGCGATCACCAGCGTCAAGGCAATCCCGATCCTCATCGCTCGCTCCCCATTGCCCCAGCAGGGGGATCGGAGAGATTGGATCGCGCCTAGCGGCCGCGGTCAACTGTATTTCTGGCTTCCGGCCACCGTAATACCGCTTACCGGTGCGGACGCTCGCAGGAATTTGTGCAGTGCATCAGCCCTTCTTGTCGGGCTGCGCGAGCTCCAGCGACCAGAACACCTGGTATTTCGAATTCGGCGCATAGGCCATGGCGATGCCCATGCGGGTGGCGCCGGCAAGCAGCATGTTGGCGTTGTGCGGCGGCGACGCGCGCCAGCCGGCGAAAGCCTTGCCCAACGTGCAATAGCCCGCGCCGATGTTTTCCGCCGCCCGCGCGGCGTCGAAGCCCGACGCCGTAAGCCGCGATTCGAACGAGCCCGCCACATCGTGTTCGAGTTCGCCGCGGGCCGCCATGGCCTGAGCTTGCGACCGCGCCATGCGCATCAGAGCCGGATCGAGCCTCACCGGTGGCAAGCCGTTGCTGATGCGGTAGCGCGAGATCATGGCAACCGCGGCCGCGGTATCGACGGTGGCACCGGGGTGCGCCATATCGCAATGAACGGCGAGCCTACGTTCGGGCGCAGGCGTACCGGCGCAGGCGGCAAGCACGAAGGGGGCGAGCAGCGCAAACAGAAAGCGCGGTTTCATGCCCGAGCAATGTCCGATTCGCGCATGGCTGTCGAACGGGATCGGCGAAACGCCAAGCCGGCGTGTTCAGCGCGACGTGGAATTCGCTTTCCGCAACGCCTGCCAGATGCGCGCCGGTGTCGCCGGCATGTCGAGCTCGGCGCCTTGCGGCAATGCATCGAGAATGGCGTTGATCAGCGCCGGAGGCGCCGCCGTGGTGCCGGCCTCGCCCGTTCCCTTCACGCCCAGCGGATTGGTGCGGCAGGCGACCGGGAAATGCTCGACATCGATTGGCGGGACAGTATCGGCGCGCGGTATGGCGTAGTCCATGAACGAGCCGGAAACGAGCTGACCGCTGCCGTCGTAAATCGTGTCCTCGGTCAGCGCCTGGCCCAAGCCTTGCGCCACCCCGCCATGCACCTGGCCGGCGACGATGGTGTCGTCGAGCACGTTGCCGCAATCGCCGACCGCGACGTAATTCACGACATCGACGGCGCCGGTGTCGGGATCGATCTCCACCTCCGCGACATGACAGCCATTGGGAAACGACGGCGGCAGCTTGGCGGTTGCCGTGGTATCGAGACTCTCCGCAATGACGCCCTGACGCTGCAGCTCGGCGGCACGCGTGGCCACCTCGAACAGCGTAACTTGGCGCCCGGTGTTCTTCACATTGAATTTTCCGTCAGCGTAATCGACATCGCCCTCGCCCGCCTGCAGCAACATGGCGGCGACGCGCTTGCCCTTTTCGATCACCGCGTCGGCGGTGACCGCGATGGCGCCGCCGGTCATCATGGCCGAGCGCGACGCCACCGCACCAAAGCCGGGCACGTCACGGTCGGAATCGCCCGAGGTCACCGTTACCGCTTCCGGCGCGATGCCGAGCCGGCGCGCCGTCACCTTGCCGAACACGGTCTGATGCCCCTGCCCGCTGGCGCCGGCGCCGATGCTCACGGTCACCGCCTCGCCGCCCGGAAACGAAATCCGCGCGGCCTCTTCCGGAAAGGCGCCGGCGATCTCGAGATAGCAGCCGATGCCAAGCCCACGCAGCTTGCCCCGCTTCTTCGCTTCCTTCTTGCGCGCGGCAAAGCCGGCATGGTCGGCGCGTTGCAGCGCGCGCTCCAACACCGCGGGAAAATCGCCGCTGTCATAGGTGTTCCCGAATGGCGTGGTGTACGGCATCTTGCCGGGCGCGATCATATTGCGCCGGCGCAGTTCGGCGGCGTCGATCCCGGTCTGATCGGCGGCGGCATCGATCACGCGTTCGAGCAGATAGCTCGCTTCCGGGCGCCCGGCGCCGCGATAGGGCCCGGTCGGCACGGTGTTCGTGAACACGCAGCGTGCGTTCACCTGCGCCAGCGGAATGTCATAGACGGTGGGCAAACAGCCGGCGACGTGCAGCGTCACGATGAAATGCGCGATACCGGTGAAATAAGCGCCGACATTGCCAAGCCCGTTCGCCCGCAGCGCCAGGAAGCGGCCGCGCTTGTTGAGCGCAAGCTCGACGCTCCAGAACAAGTCGCGGCCGTGATTGTCGGTGACGAAGGCTTCCGAACGCGTCGACACCCAGTGCACCGGCGTACGAAGCGCGCGGGCGGCATGCAGCAACGCGGCGTATTCGGGATAGGTCGCACCCTTCATGCCGAAGGCGCCGCCGACATCGTCGTCGGTGACGTGAATCTGCTCCGGCGCAACACCCATGATCCCAGCCATGTGCGCGCGCATGGCGCCGACCGCCTGGGTGCCGCAGCGAAGCGTAAAACGCTGGCTGGCGGGATTGTAGCTCGCGCTCGCGCTGCGCGGCTCAAGCGAAGCAACCACGAGGCGCTGATTGACGAGTTCGACCTTGACCACATGGGCGGCCTCGGCGAAGGCGCGCTCGAGCGCCGCCTGCTTCTTGCCGTCGGGGTCGGGCGGCGCGCTCCATTCAAAGCCGATATTGCCCTGCGCCTCCGGCCAGAGCTGTGGCGCACCGTCTTGCGCGCCGGCACGAACGTCGGTCACCGCGTCGACCGGTTCGTAATCGACGGTCACCTGCTCGGCCGCTTCCTGCGCGGCCGTCAAGGTATCGGCGACCACCAATGCGACCGGCTCGCCCACATGCATCACCCGCTCGCCGGCCAGCACCGGTCGGTGCGGCGAAAACGGCGGCTTGCCGCCGCGTCCGGGGATCGGATGGGCGTGCGAGATGGAATGATAGTGCGCCTCGGCGAGATCGGCGGCGGTGAACACCGCCTTCACGCCCTTCGCCTTCTTGGCCGCGTTCGTGTCGATATGCGCGATGCGCGCAAAGGCATGCGGCGAGCGCACGAAGACAGCGGCCAACGCGCCTTCCGGCTTCACGTCGTCGCCGAAACGGCCAAAGCCCTTGAGCAGCGGATCGTCCTCGATCCGGCCATGCCATGTGGCGTCGCGACCGGCGGTAGATGAAGCGGTCATTGCAGAACTCCCGGGCGTGAACAGAAATTATATGCGGTCCTTGATGCCGGCCTTTTCGTAGAGCGCGTTGATGTGCTCTTTCACGCTGGCATCGGTGGTGTCGTGCTCGGGCACCTTGGCCCAGCCGGTCTTGGCGAGCGCGTATCTCGCCATCTCCTCGTCCTGCTGTGAGGTGCCGCCGGAAATGCCGTAGGCGCCGACCATTTCATCGCCCTTGAACACCGGCGCGCAGCCGCCGCTCGCCGCGATGCGCCCATGGGTCAGGTCGGAGAGCGCGATCAGCAGTTGCGGATTGCGCTCCTTGAACCACTGCTGGATCACCAGACCATCCGGAAAACGTGGGCTCATGGAGCGCAGCGCCGCCGCCGTGAAGGCCTTGGCGATCGCCGTCTCGGGAGTGATGAAGCCGGCATCGTCCATGCGCTCGACCGCGATCAGGTGGCCTTCCGGCCCGACCACGGCAATCGACACCGGAACGGCCATTTCTTCGGCCTTTTCGACCACAGCCTTGATGAATTCGCGGCATTCCACCGCCCGCAGCTTCGCCATTTCAGCCGTCCTCCCACACTTCCGCGTTATGCTTTGGTTAACCGACGAGGCCCGCAATTAACTGCAAAACAACCGGTTGAGGAATACCGTGACCGGCAATTCGGGCAGGATAAATGAGCGGAACGTTCTCCAGGCTGGACGTGCCCCACGACTGGCGCCTTGCGGCGCTGGCGGCCGGCCTGACGTTGCCGGTCAGCTTCATCGTGTACCATTATGCGGTGCCGGTCGCCGCCGAGTTCGGCAATATCCCCACGCCGATTGTTGCCGCCATTCTGGCATGTATCACCGCGATCCTGGCGGCCGCCGTCGTGCTCGCGCTGCTCGGCCAACGCCTGCGGGTGCAAAATGCCCGCATGCGGGTCGCGCTCGACAACATGTCGCAAGGCCTGTGCATGTTCGACGGCAATGAACGGCTGGTGGTGTGCAATCGACGCTACCAGGAAATGTACAAGCTGCCCGCCCCAATCGCCAAGCCCGGCACAGCGCTCGCCGACCTGCTTGAATATCGCATCGCCAATGGCAGCTTCTCGCGCGATGTGGGGGATTATCGCCGCGAGCTCATGGCTTCGATGTCACAAGGGCGCAGCACCACCAACGAAGTCACCTCCGCCGACGGCCGGATGATTGTCGTCATCAACCGGCCGATGGCCGGCGGCGGCTGGGTCGCAACGCATGAAGACATCACCGAACGCCGCGGCGCTGCGCGCGATCGCGCCTTGATGCAGGAGCAGCAACAGCGGCGTGCCGCCGTCGACGAGGCGATCCAAAGCTTCCGCGAGCGGGTGGAGAACTTGCTGAGCACAGTCGGCGACGGCGCCATGGCCATGCGCACGACGGCCACCACGCTGTTCGCCAATTCCGGCCAGACCTCGAAGAGGGCCGAAGGCGCGGTGTCGGCTTCCAACGAGGCTTCCACCAATGTGGACACCGCCGCGGTCGCCGCCGACGAGCTTACCGGCTCGATCAGCGAAATCGGGCGCCAACTGACGATGACCACCGACATCGTGCGGGCGGCGGTCGGCGAGGCGCGCGATACCAACCAACGGATCACGGCGCTGGCCGAGGCCGCGCAGAAGATCGGCGACGTAATCAAATTGATCCGCACCATCGCCGGGCAAACCAACCTGCTGGCGCTCAACGCGACCATCGAGGCCGCGCGCGCCGGCGAAGCCGGCAAGGGCTTTGCGGTGGTGGCTTCCGAGGTCAAATCGCTTGCCGTGCAGACCGCCAAGGCGACCGAGGACATCGCCAAGCTGATCACAGCGGTGCAGGAAGCGACCACCGGCGCGGTGGCCGCGATCGGGCGTATCTCCAGCCGCATGCAGGAAATCGACACCTGCGCCACCACCGTGTCGGCGGCGGTCGAAGAGCAGAGCGCCGCGACGTCGGAGATTTCGCAGAACGTCGCGGGCGCCGCCGATGGCGCCAAGCTGGTGGTATCGGTGCTCGACGAAGTAGCGGGTGCTGCCACCGAGACCCGGCACTCGGCCGAAAGCGTGCTCAATGCCTCGCAGGCGGTCGAAGCCGCCGCTGCCGAGCTCCGTAATGAGGTCGAGGGGTTCCTCGCGCGCGTTGCCGTGTGAGACTTTTCCGGCTGCGTTTTCGCCCTCTCAAAATGGACATTTGCGCCATATCAACGCGGCAAAATCGCCGCACGGAACTATTGCCCACGACCGAAGATTTGCTGCAAGGATAAGCGGTCTCGGTTAGTTTGCGGCTCGGACAAGCGTTGCTAGGAGAAGCGAATGCGGTTGGGTTACTTCACCATGCCGGTGCATCCGATGGAGCGCGACTGGTCGCAGACGCTACGCGAGGATCGCGAGGCGATCATCCTGGCCGACAAGCTCGGCTTCCATGACGCCTTCGTCGGCGAACATTTGACCGACGCCTGCGAGAACGTCACCAACAGCACGCTGTTTCTCGCAACGCTGATCAGCGAGACCAAGACGATCAAGCTCGCCTCCGGCACCACCAACCTGTCGCAGCAGCATCCGGTGGTGATCGCGGCCAACGCCGCGATGTTCGATCATCTGGCGCAGGGGCGTTTCATCCTCGGTGTCTCCGCCGGCGCGCTGACATCCGACGCGGAAGCGCTCGGTATCCTCGACGAGGACCGCAACAAGATCTTCGCCGAGGCGATCGACGTCATCCTGGCGATCTGGGAGCGCGATCCGCCCTACAGCATCAATTTCCCCGACAACCGCTTCAAGGTCGCGATCGAGCGCGTGCCGGCGCTCGATCTCGGCGTCGGCATCATGCCCAAGCCGTTCCAGAAGCCGCGGCCGGAAATCGTCGGCACCGTGGTGGCGCCGTTCTCGCCCGGCGTGGTGTTGATGGGCAAGCGCGACTTCCATCCGCTGTCGGCCAACTTCCTGCTCGCCAAGCACCTCAAATCGCATTGGCAGAACTACGCCAAGGGCAAGGCCGAGGTCGGTGAAAAGGCCAAGATCGACGACTGGCGGGTGGCGCGCACCATCTTCGTCGCCGATGACGACAAGACCGCCGAGCGCTACGGCCGCAGCGATGCCAACAGTCCCTACCGGTTCTACTTCGAGCAGATGCGCGCCAAGATGAAGCGCGGCAACCGGCTCTATGTGTTCAAGAGCCACAAGGAGCAATCGGACGACGAGATCACCGACGATTTCGTCATGGACAATTGCGTGTTCCACGGATCGGTCAACAAGGTTGTCGACGCGATCCTGGCGATGCGCGAGGACACCGGCGATTTCGGCGAGCTGGTCTATGCTGGCATGGATTGGGTCGACCCGGCGCTGTCCAAACGCTCGATGCAGTTGATGGCGGAAGAGGTGATGCCGCGGGTCAACGCCGCCATCGGCAAGAGCGCCAGCGCGGCGGCGGAGTGACAAGCGCCGCTCGTCCCCGCGAAAGCGGGGACCCGGCGTCAAGAATTGCCAATCCTGCGAGCGCTGCCTGGATTCCCGCAGGAGCCTGTGCTCGGGCCGACCGGAGGTCGGACCCGAGTGCGGGAATGAGCGGAGAGTTTGCGGCTAACTCGCGAACGTCCCCTTGACCAATCCCGCCACTGCGGCAGCGCCCTTGTCGAGATCGTCGACAGAAATGCACGCCGCCACATAACGATCGGGCCGCAGCAACAGCACGTGATCGCCGAAGCGCGCGAGGCGCTTGTCCGGCGCGCCGAGCGCACGCACGGCGATGATCCCTTCCGGCGCCGACACTGCGGCGCCATCCGGCCGCATCACCACGATGCGCGCATCAAGATCGCGCCAGGGCGGCGCCGATAACGCAGACAATACGTCGGCAGCGCGATTGCTGTGCACCAGCACGGCAAAGCCCGGACCGAGCACGTCGTCGAGCCGCACATCGCGCCCATCCGTCGCGAGCACACGCGGCTGCGGCAACAGGCGTCCGACCAGCGTCTTCTTCGCGTCAGCCACATCCGGCACGATGAAGCCCTGCACGAAGCGCGGCGGCGGCTTGAATTTCATCTGCGCGATGTAATCGCGCGCTTTGGGAAAGCGCGACAGCAGCAGGAAACCGTATTCGAGTACGAAGGCGGCGAGCGCGTTCGGCGGCCGCATGACGCGGCCGATGGCGAGGGCGAATTCGATCATGCTCCAGGCATGATCGCGGCGCTCGGGCTCGTAGCTCGCGAGCAGCCGCGCGCCGAGCCGGCCGTGCACGACCGCGGCCAGCTTCCAGGCCAGATTGTTGGCGTCGCGCACCCCGCTGTTCATGCCCTGGCCGGCGAAGGGCGGCGTCAAGTGCGCGGCATCGCCCGCCAGCAACACGCGGCCTTGCGACCAGCGCTCGGCCAACCGCGCATGGAAAGTGTAGACCACCGTGCGCACGATGCGGCTCTTCGGCGCCGCCTCATGCGCTTCCAGCAAGTTCTGCACGGTCTCATGCGCGAGCATCTCCTCGTCGCTTTCGTCGTCGTGCAACATGAATTCATAACGGCGGGTCAGGTTTGGGCCCGGCAACGCGATGGTCGGCCGCGCCGGATCAGACCATACCTTGGTGTGCGGCGAGGGAACCGGTGAATCCTCGAGATCGACGATCAGCCAGCGCTCGCGAAAGGTCGAGCCGCTCATGCCGATGCCGAGCTGGCGGCGCGCAAAGCTGGAGGCGCCGTCGCAAGCGATCAGATACTCGCAACTCAGATCGCGCTCGCTGCCGTCGCTTTTGCGCACGCGCAAAGAGACGCTGTCGGCCGTTGTCAGTGAATGCGATCAGTTCGTGCTCGAACAGCGCGCTGACATGCGCAAACCGCGACAGCGCCTCGTGCAACTGTCGTTCGAGGATCGGCTGGCGAAAGGCGTTACGGCGCGGAAAGCCATAAGGCTGCTCGGTCGGTTGCACCGTGGCGAACAGGCGGCCGCGCGCCGAATAATAATGCGAGCCGTAGCCGGAAATGGTCTCGGCCATGACCTCGTCGACGAGGCCGATCGCCTGCATGCAGCGCAGCGATTCATCGTCGATCGACACCGCGCGCGGCTCGTGCACCGTCGCCGCATGGCGCTCGATCAGCACACAGGCGACGCCGTAGACCCCGAGCAGATTGGCGAGCGTCAGCCCGGTCGGGCCGGCGCCGACAATCGCAACGGGAAAGCGCTCGCCCGACAATGCCGCGAGGCCGCTCAGCGCGGCGGCGGCAGCCGCGATGAGGTGATGGCCCCGATCGGCGTCGGGCCCTCGCCCGCCGTCGCCGGCGCCTGTGCAATGGCCGGCAAGTTGCCGTTATCGGAGACCGCCGGCGGCTTGCCGCCCGGCATCACCACAACACGGGTGCCGACCTGCACGCGGTCGTAAAGATCCTCGATGTCCTGGTTGAGCAGCCGGATACAGCCGGAAGACACAAACTTGCCGATGGTCGACGGCTGGTTAGTGCCGTGAATGCGATAAAGCGTGTGGCCGAGGTAGAGCGCGCGCGCGCCGAGCGGATTACCGGGCCCGCCGGCCATCATGCGCGGCAGATAGGGCTGACGCTCGATCATCTCCTTGGGCGGGTACCAGTCCGGCCATTGCTTCACGCGCGAAATGCGCTCGGTGCCCGACCAGGTGAAGCCCTCGCGACCGACGCCGATGCCGTAACGCAGCGCCCGGCCGTGGCCGAGCACGAGATAAAGGTAGGTGTGGCCGGTATCGATGACGATGGTGCCGGCCGGCTCCTTGGTGGCGAAATTCACCATTTGGCGCTGTAGGTTGGGCGGCAGTTCCTTGGGCTGACCGGTCTCGGGCTGGTCCTCCGGCGGCAGCGTCATGACGGTTTCGGCCGACTGCGGATGCCCCACCGCGGATGACGAACCCACCTGCCCAGGCGGGCGCGCCGCATAAGGATCGGCAGCCGGCGGCTGGCCGTATTGTCCACGGACAGGGGCCCTGTCGTCGTCGTAAGCCCACGAACCTGGCGGCATCGCGTTTCCGATGCCCATCGGCTCTCCGGGCTGGCTTTGGGCGTGAGCCGGAAGGGCGGGCAGCACCGTTGCCATGCCGAGCAGAAGAGCAGCGAAAATTCGGATCATCATTCACCCATTGCAGCTCTTGGTGAGCCATTCCGCCAATGCCGTGCTCCGATTTGGCGTGCGATCGCGGCACATTCAAGACAGCTAGGCCGAAAGCGTAGCCAATCAGTGAACCGCCGGCGTCTGGTAATCCCTGACAGGACGCAAGAACAGCAGAATCAGCGGCATTATGATGGCGGCAAATACCCCGGCAATCCAGAAAACATCAATAGTGGCCGGCGATATTGCCTTGGCGTACCGGCCGAGGCGTCCCTTCGAACGCAGAGGGGACGCTCAACCTCGGCAAGCCGGAGTTCCCATCGGTTCCATGGGCGGTGGATTTCAGCAAGCCGGTGAGCCCCTGCGAGTCCAAACCAGGATCGCGGATTCCCCGGGACGCGCTTGTTCGGGGGCACCTGAAAAAGACTCAGGTTGCCTTCGCTGCCTGATCGTCCGCCAACACCTTCTTGGCGACGCGGTGCGCGTCGACCGCGGCCGGGAAACCGCAATAAACGGCAATATGGCGCAAGATCGCCGAAAGCTCCGCGCGCGTCAGCCCGTTGCGGATGGCCCCTCGGAAATGCGCCTCGAACTCATGCATGCGGCCGAGACAGGCGATCATGCCGAGATTGAGGATGCTGCGGTCGCGCGGCGCAAGGCGCTCGTCGCCCCACACAGCGCCCCAGGCGTATTCGGTCAGCATCGCCTGAAAGTCGCGATCGAAGTCGTCGGTATTGGCGATCGCGCGGTCGACATAGGCATCGCCCAGCACCTTGCGGCGCATTTCCATGCCGCGGTCATAACGGGTCTGGTCCATGGTTAAAGGCCCCTCCTTCTAACGGTCAAAGTCGGTCGATGGACGCATGTTGACAGGAGAGCGTCGATTTCGTCCATTCCCGCTGAAATTCGGAAAAAGGTTGGGCATGAAGGTAGCCATCGTCGGCGGCGGCATTTGCGGGCTCTCGCTCGCGCTCAATCTCAAACAGCGCGGCGTCGATTGTCGCGTCTACGAGCGCGCGCCGGAGATCAAGGAGCTCGGCGTCGGCATCACGGTGCTGCCCCATGCCATGCGCGAGTTTTCCGCGCTCGGCATCGGCGACAACCTGCTCGCGGCGGGCATTGAAAATCGCGAAAGCTGCTTCTTCAACCGCTTCGGTCAGCTCATCTACAAGGAGCCGCGCGGCAAGTTCGGCGGCTACCAATATCCGGAAGTCGGCATCCACCGCGGCAAGCTGCACCTTATCCTCTACGAGCAGGCGCGCGAGCGGCTCGGCGCCGACGCCATCCAGACCGATCATGAATGCACAGGCGTCGAGCAGGACGAGCGCGGCGCCACCATCCATTTCAAGCGCATGTCGACCGGCGACGTCATCGAGAACGTGAGCGCCGACGTCGTGGTGGCATGTGACGGCATCAATTCGGTGATCCGCCAGCAGTTCTATCCGGACGACCGCGTTGTGTTTTCCGGCATCAACACCTGGCGCGGCGTCACCCGGCATAAGCCCATCCTCGGCGGGCGGACCTATATGCGGGTCGGCTCCATCCTGACCGGCAAGCTGGTGATCTATCCGATCGTCGATAACATCGACGACCAGGGCAACCAGCTCATCAACTGGATGGCCGAGATCAAGCGCGACACCAAGGACGCCAACGATTGGAACAAGCCGGGCGACCTCGCCGACTTCTTCCCGATCTATGAGAGCTGGCGGTTCGACTGGCTGGACGTCGCCCAGATGATCCGCGACGCCGACCAGATCCTGGAATACCCCATGGTCGACAAGGACCCGATCGATACTTGGACATTCGGCCGCGTCACCCTCGCCGGCGATGCCGCACACCCGATGTATCCGCGCGGCTCCAACGGCGCGGCGCAGGCGGCGATCGACGCCCGCACGCTCGCCGATTTCCTGCGCTCGAGCGTCGATCCGCGAGACGCGCTCAAAGCCTATGAAGGCGCCCGCGCCGCCGTGACCGGCCGCGTGGTACGCACCAACCGCGAGCATCCGCCCGACTTCATCAACATCAAGGTCGAGGAACTGGTCGGCGACCAGCCGTTCGACGATCTCGATAAATACATCACCCAGGACGAGTTGCGGGCGCTGTCGGAAAACTACAAGCGCATCGCGGGCTTTGCGCTCGCGGACGTTGCGTCCGGGCGCGGCTAGGACGCAGGCTTCACCGTTCCCCCTGACCGAGAAAGAGCCAGGGCAGGCCCGGGCCCGATCAGTTGGTCCCCCTAAGATCGACTGACCCTCGCGAACGGCCTAAAATCGGCAGGCCGGAGGCCGGATCGGGTTATAAATGCCACATTTACGAGGCTTTAGGTTCCATCACGACCGTTCCCCGCGATCCCTTAGCCCTCTATTTCGGCACAGGATTCGCCAACCTGCCGCGTTCATTGGACGGGTCTGGGCTATAATGGATCGGCATTTCCGATGGCGACCACTGCAGCGCAATGGATGACAGCGACGAAGCGCTCATGGCCCTGGTCGCGAAAGGTGACCAGCGAGCCTACCGTAAGCTCGCCAGCCGTCATCTGCCGGCCATGCTCGGGCTTGGCCGCCGCATTCTCGGCAACGCTTCCGATGCCGAGGAAGTGGTGCAGGAGGCCATGCTGCGGGTATGGACCCATGCGCCCCGCTGGCAGCCCCTGGCCGCGTTCCGCACCTGGCTCACGCGGATCGTGGTCAATCTCTGCCTCGACCGCAAACGGCGCGCGCCCTGGGTGGCGCTGGAAGCCGCCGGCGAAATCGTCGACCCAAGCCCCGACGCCGCCGAGCAGTCGGAGACCGACGAACGTGAACGGCAACTGGCGGCTGCCATCGAGGAACTGCCGGCGCGCCAGCGCACCGCCATCGTGCTCACCTATAAAGAGGGGTTGAGCAATGCGCAGGTGGCCGAAATTCTCGATACCACCGTTTCGGCGGTGGAGACTTTGCTGATGCGCGGCAAGCAGAACCTGCGCCGCGCCTTAGGAACACTGATCGACGAGGACTAGCGTGATGAATACCGAGTTGTTGCAGACCTTCCTCGACCGCCATGGCGCCGATGCGGCGCGTTGGCCGGAACACGAGCGCGCGGCCGCCGAGCACTTGATCGCGAGCGATGCCGAGGCGCAGGCGATCTATGAAGAGGCGCGTCGGCTCGATGCCGCGCTGCTGCGCCACAGCCAAGCCATCCGCGCCGATGACGCCGCAATTGGCCGCATCCAGGCACGGCTCTCCGGCGCGCTGCCGCGGCAGAAGCAGCCGTTCTGGCGGTTGCCGGCGGTGCTGCTCGACTGGCAGTTCGCGCCGGCCTGGCCGCGCATGGCGGCGCTCGCCTGCTGCGCCGTGCTCGGCTTCGCCATCGGGATTTCCGGCATCGACCGCCGCATCGATGGCCAGGCGGTGAGCGCCTCCAATATCGACCTCTCGGCCACCGTGTTCGAGCCTGAGCCGCTGACCGGAGTGCGGCCATGACCGTCGCGCAGGCGAGCTTCAGCACCGCACGCGGTGGTTCGCGCTGGCTGCTGTTGGGCTCGCTCGCGCTCAATCTGTTCTTTGTCGGTATCGCGGTCGCGATGTTCATTCGCGGGCCGGCGGTGCGGCACTGGGACCCGGACGTCTTCGTGCGCATGGAGCGCCTGGCCGCCAACCTGCCGCCCGCCGACGGGCAGATTTTGCGCACGGCAATGGACTCCAATCACGCCGCTATTGAGCAGGCGCAGGACGCTTATCACGCCGCCCGCGACGAAATCCGTCAGACGCTGCGGCAGGAGCCGTTCAAGGTCGAGGCCCTGCGCGTGGTCATGGCCAAGGTCCGTGCCACTCGGCAGACGTACGATCAGGTCATCCAGGGCGTTTTCGCGGACGCCGCCGCCAAGATGTCGTCGGCCGGTCGTCAGGCGTTGGCCGACTGGCCACACGGAGGCAAGCCGGGGGGCAAATAGCATAAAGTGGTCTGGTGATTCGCGTTTCCTGCCAAACAATGACCGGAAGGCGTCGGGATGCATCAGACTGCTAGGAGCATTGGCTCAAACAAGAAGAGTTGCGTGCGCCCGGTGATGATGATGTTGCAGAGTTTCGCGTTAGCCTTGCCGCTTGGCGGCTGTCTGCTCACGGGCAAGCTCCCGGAGCCCGGGCTCGATATTCCACTCGCTTATCGCTTCGGCCCGCAAAATCCGAAGCTGGCGCATGCGGCGCTGCCCAAGCTCGACTGGTGGCGCACGTTCCACTCGCGCGAGTTGAGCAGCATCGTCGAGCGCGCACGTGACGCCAATCTCGACATTGCCGCCGCGGTCGCCCGCATCGTGCAGGCCGACGCGCAATCGCGCATCAGCGGCGCAGCGTTGCTGCCGGCGATCAATTTCAACGGCAGTGCGACGCACGCGCGCTCCTCGCAAAGCTCGAGCAGCGGCAGTTCGTTCGGCGGTTCCGAGCACGACACCCTGCTCGGCACCCTCAACGCCAGCTACGAAATCGACTTCTGGGGCAAAAACCGCGCCACCTTGCGCGCCGCCGAGGAAACCGCGGGCGCGGCGCGCTTCGACAAGGAAGTTGTCGCGCTGTCGACCGTGGCGACTGCCGCCAACGCCTATTTCCAGGTGCTGGCGGCGCAAGATCGCCTGCGGGTCGCGCGCGAGAACCTGCAAAGCGCCAACCGCGTGCTCGACCTGATCAAGCAACGGGTCAGTGCCGGCACCGCCTCGAACCTGGAGACCGCTGAGCAGCAAAGCGTGGTCGATGGCATCCGCGCCTCCATCCCGCCCTTGCAGCAGACGCTGACCCAGAACCGCAATGCGCTCGCCGTCTTGATGGCGCGCTCGCCGGAGAGCGTGCGCATCCGTGGCGGCAGCCTGAACACCATCCGCGTTCCGCGGGTGACGCCCGGCCTGCCGTCGGAACTGCTGACGCAGCGGCCCGACATCCGCCAGGCGGAAGCACAGCTTGCCGCCGCCAACGCCGATGTGGCCAATGCGCGCGCCCAGTTCCTGCCCTCGATTTCACTGACCGGCGAGTATGGCTTCCAGAGCGCGGTGCTGAAGACCCTGCTGCAGCCGGAATCGGCACTCTATTCGCTGGCGGCTGGCGTGACCCAGCCGATCTTCCAGGGCGGCCAGTTGCTCGGCAATCTCGACCTGCAAAAGGGCAAGCAGGACGAACTGCTGCAGGACTACCGCAAAGCGGTGATTTCCGCCTTTTCCGACGTGGAAACCGCGCTGGAAGGCGTGCGGCAGACCGCCATGCGCGAGCAGTTGCAGCGCCACGCGGTGGCAAGCTCTCGGGAAGCCTTCAATATTTCCGAGCAGCGCTTCCGCGAAGGCACCATCGATTTGGTGACCGTACTGCAGACGCAACAGACACTATATCAGGCTCAGGACACGCTGGTGCAGGCGAGGCTTGCCCACTTTCAGGCCATTGTCAGCCTGTATCAGGCACTAGGGGGTGGCTGGCTGCCGAAACCCTTGGAAACGGTGCATGCACGGTAAACTGCCGAATGAGGAGTTGACCAAGAAGAAGCCCGCACGGCGCGTACGTCGAGCGTTGGCTTGGATCGTTGTATTGGTGGCGGTCGGGGGTGCGCTTTATTTTGCGTACGCGCCAAACCTGCATCAGCAGCAGCAGCCGCAGCAGCGCCGGCACCGCTTCGCCGCCGGCGGCGGCCCGGTGCCGGTGCTGGTGGCGCCGGTCAAGCGCGCCGACGTTCCCGTCTACATCGACACCGTCGGCACCGTGCAGGCGCTCAACACCGTGACCGTGCGCCCGCAGGTCGACGGCAAGCTGATCGCGGTCACCTTCAAGGAAGGCCAGGACGTCAAGAAGGGCGATGTGCTGGCGCGCATCGATCCGACCATCTACCAGGCCCAGCTCGACCAGGCGAAGGCCAAGAAAGCGCAGGACGAAGCCCAGCTCGCCAACGCCAAGAACGATCTCGTGCGCTATCAGAAGCTCGCCGCCACCAACGCCATCAACAAGCAGCAGGCCGACACCCAGAGGGCGCTGGTCGCGCAGTACACCGCCTTGGTGCAGGCCGACCAGGCCTCCATTGAGAACGCACAGGCAACGCTCGGCTATACCACCATCACAGCGCCGATCTTCGGCCGCACCGGCATCCGCATGGTGGATGAAGGCAATTTGGTACGCGCCTCCGATTCCAGTTCCGCGCTGGTGACCATCAGCCAGATCAAGCCGATCTCGGTGCAGTTCAACCTGCCGCAGCAGGAACTCGACCGCGTCAACGCCGCTTTCGCCAAGGGGCCGCTTCCGGTCGAGGCGCAGCGCCCGGCGACCGGCGAGGTGATCGCGCACGGCAAGCTGACGGTGATCGACAATCAGGTCGATTCCACCACCGGCACGGTGAAGCTGAAAGCCGAGTTCCCCAATCCAAACCTGCAGCTCTGGCCCGGCCAGTTCGTCAATGTGCGGCTGCTGATCGACACGTTGAAGAACGTCGTGGTGGTGCCGACCGCCGCCGTGCAGCGCGGGCCGAAGGGCGCCTTCGTCTACGCGGTCGATAGCGACAACAAGGCCGTGGTGCACCTGGTCAAGGTCGAAAAGCAGGACGAACAGCAGGCGGTAATCGCGAGCGGGGTCGAACCGCCAGCGCGCGTCGTCACCACCGGCTTCGTGCAGTTGACCGACGGCAAGCAGGTCCGGGTCGGCGGCGGCCGAAGCGGCGCGCCCGGCGGGCCGCCGCAAGGCGCCAAGCCGAGCACCAGCCAGGCACCGGTCGTCGGGGCCGGCGCCGCCGTGGCGGCTGAACGGAAGGGGCGTCGTGGGGGCAGACACCGCCCGCAACAATGAGCGTTTCCTCACCCTTTATTCACCGGCCGATCGCCACTTCTCTGCTCGGCGTCGCGGTGATGCTGGCCGGCCTGCTCGGCTATTGGTGGCTGCCGGTTTCGGCGCTGCCGCAGGTTGACTTCCCCACCATCCAGGTCACTACCCAATTACCGGGCGCCAACCCCGACACCGTCACCTCACTGGTGACGGCGCCGCTGGAGCGCCAGTTCGGCCAGATCCCGGCGCTCGAGACCATGACCTCGTCGAGCTCGTTCGGGGTCAGCCAGATCACGCTGCAATTCGCCCTCGACCGCGACATCGATGCCGCCTCACAGGACGTGCAGTCGGCGATCAACGCCGCCGCCTCCCAGCTTCCGCGCAACCTGCCCTACCCGCCGCTCTATTCGAAGGTGAACCCGGCCGACGTGCCGATCGTCACCCTGGCGCTCACCTCCGATACCATCGACCTGCGCGACCTGAGCGATCTTGCCGACACCATCATGGCGCCGCGACTGTCGGAAATTTCCGGTGTCGGCCATGTCTCGGTGCAGGGCGGCATCCGCCCGGCGATCCGCATCCAGGCCGATCTGTCGCGGCTTGCCGCCTACGGCATCGGCCTTGAAGACCTGCGCACGGCCATCGTCGGCGCCAATGTCGCCGGCCCCAAGGGCTCGCTCGACGGCACCCACCAGTCCTACACCATCGCCGCCAATGACCAGGTCACCAACGCCGACACCTACAAATCGGTGATCGTCGCCTACCGCAACGGCGCGCCGGTGCGCTTGAGCGACGTCGCCGACGTGGTGGACGGGCTGGAGAACAGCAAAGTCGGCGCCTGGTACCAGGGCAAGCCGGCGGTGGTCATCGACGTGCAGCGCCAGCCGGGCGCCAACGTGATCGAGACGGTCGCGCGCATACGCCAGGAGCTGCCGCGGCTGCAGCGGGCGATGCCGGCCGGCGCCCGCCTCACCATCGTCAACGACCGCACCGACACCATCCGCGCCTCGGTGCGCGACGTGCAGTTCACGCTGATCCTCAGCATCGGCCTGGTCGTGCTGGTGGTGCTGGTCTTCCTGCGCACGATCCGCGCCACCGTCATCGCCGGCGTGGCGTTACCGCTGTCGTTGATCGCGACCTTCGGGGTGATGTGGTTCTGCGGCTTCTCGCTCGACAACCTGTCGCTGATGGCGCTGACCATCGGTACCGGCTTCGTGGTCGACGATGCGATCGTCATGATCGAAAACATCGTGCGCCACATGGAGAACGGCGAAACGCCGTTGAAGGCGGCGCTGAGGGGCGCCGGCGAGATCGGCTTCACGGTGATCTCGCTGACGGTGTCGCTGATCGCGGTGTTCATCCCGCTTCTGTTCATGACCGGCCTGGTCGGCCGCATGTTCCGCGAATTCGCGCTGACGCTGACCATCGCGGTGGTCGCCTCGGCCGTGGTGTCGCTGACCCTGACGCCGATGATGTGCAGCCGGCTGCTGCGCGCCGGCCAAGGTGGGCATGATGGCGCACGGGCGCACGGGAAATTGGCGCGCGGCTTCGCCGGCGCGCTCGACGGCGTGGTCGATTTCTATCACGTCAGCCTGCAATGGGTGCTGCGCCACCAGTTCGGCACGCTGATGGTGACGCTGATCACGCTGGCCGCGACCATCGCCCTCTACGTGGGGATGCCGAAAGGCTTCCTGCCGCTGCAGGACACCGGCCTGATCACCGCCATCACCGAGGCCGGCCCCTCGGTCTCCTTCGACGAAATGCAGCGGCGCCAGCATCTCGTCGAAGACGCCATCCGCAAGGACCCGGACGTGCGCGGCGTGGTGTCGGTGATCGGCGTCAGCCCGCTCAATGCCACGCCCAATACCGGCCGGCTGACCATCACCCTCAAGCCCCGCGAGAAGCGCAACGACCTCGTCAGCGCCATCATCGCGCGGCTCAAGCGCGACGTCGCCGGCATTCCCGGCATGGCGGTCTATTTCCAGCCCGCACAGGACATCCAGATATCCACCCGCGTCAGCCGCTCGCAGTACCAATACACCTTGGCAAGCACCAGCCGCAGCGAGGTGGTGGAATGGGCCGAGAAGCTGACGCAGGCCCTGCGCGAAGCGTCGGCGTTGCGTGACGTCGCCTCGGAGGCGCAGGAGAACGGGCCGCGCGTTACCGTCGATGTCGACCGCGAAAAGGCCGGCCGCCTCGGCATCTCCATGCAGAGCGTGACCGATACGCTCAACGACGCCTTCGCCCAGCGGCAGATTTCCACCATCTACGGCCAGGCCAACCAGTACCGCGTCATCCTGGAGGCGCAACCGCGCTATCAGGCCGACCCATCCTCGCTGTCGAATATCTACGTCACCGGTTCGCGCACCTCGACCGGCACCACCGCGACCTCCGGCAACACCTCGGTCGGCACCGGCAACACCAACACCACGGCGACGCCCAACTCGGTGACCGGCTCGAACCAGGTCCCGCTCTCTTCCTTCGCGCGCATCGTGCGCACCACCGCCCCGCTGGTCATCGCCCACGAAGAGCAGTTCCCGAGCATCACCGTCAGCTTCGATCTGGCCCCGGGCTTCGCGCTGTCGGACGCGGTCACCGCCATCAGCGACGCGCAACAGCAGATCGGCATGCCGTCCTCGGTATCGGGCAGCTATTTCGGCGACGCCGCCGAATTCGCCAAGTCGCTCGCCGGCGAGCCCTGGCTGATCCTCGCCGCCGCCATCACCATCTATATCGTGCTCGGCGTGCTGTACGAGAGCTTCATCCATCCGCTGACCATTCTGTCCACCCTGCCCTCCGCCGGCGTCGGCGCGCTGCTCGCGCTGATGGCCTTCGGCTACGATCTGTCGGTGATCGCGCTGATCGGCATCATCCTTCTGATGGGCATCGTGAAGAAGAACGCCATTCTGATGATCGACTTCGCGCTCGACGCCGAACGCGAGCAGGGACTGTCGCCGGAAGAGTCGATCGTGCAGGCGGCGCTGTTGCGCTTCCGGCCGATCATGATGACCACGCTCGCCGCGCTGTTCGGCGCGCTGCCGCTGGCGCTGGAATCGGGCACCGGCTCGGAACTGCGCAACCCGCTCGGCATCACCATCATCGGCGGTTTGCTGCTCAGCCAGTTGCTGACGCTCTACACCACGCCGGTGATCTATCTCTACATGGAGCGCCTGCGCGCGCGCCTGACACGGCCGCGCTTGCGGGCGCACCCGGCGGAGTGATGGCCATGCCACACTCTCCGCTCATTCCCGCGCAAGCGGGAATCCAGAGACAAAATCGCAAGAGCGGCAATTCGTGGCCCTGGGTCCCCGCTTTCGCGGGGACGAACGGAGAATTTAGCAGCGCCGCGCACGCTGCCTGCTCCCCTCCCCCTTGCGGGGAGGGGTTGGGGGTGGGGGTGACCTCACCAGGAACACCCTCGCCCGTTGCCCTACCCCCCTCCCCAACCCTCCCCCAACGCAAGTCGGGCTTGCCCGACTTGCGCATCACAATGCCAAACCCAGGCAAGCCCGGGTTTGGTGGGGGAGGGAACAGGCCGAGTCTTGCCGCTGATGCTTCTGCCAAAATGCAATGCAGGGCGCGCCATGAACTTCTCGCGGCCCTTCATCCGCCGGCCGATCGGCACCACGCTGCTGGCGATCGGGCTGTTCCTGGTCGGCATCGTGGCCTACACCCAGCTCCCGGTCGCGAGCCTGCCGAGCATCGAATTTCCCACCATCTTCATCTCCGCCAACCGGCCGGGCGCCTCGCCCGACGTGATGGCAGCGACGGTAGCGGCGCCGCTGGAGCGCCAGCTCGGCACCATTGCCGGCGTGAGCGAGCTCACCTCGGTCAACTCGCTCGGCAATACCCGCATCGTCGTGCAGTTCGATCTGTCGCGCAGCATCGAAGGCGCCGCCCGCGACGTGCAGGCCGCCCTCAATGCGGCGCTCAGCGACCTGCCCGGCGACATGCCGACCCTGCCGACCTTCCGCAAGGTCAACCCGTCGGCCCGGCCGATCCTGATCCTGGCGCTGACCTCGAAGACCTTGCAGGGCAGCGCGCTCTATGACGCAGCCGATAGCGTGATCGCGCAGCGCTTGTCGCAGGTCGATGGCGTCGCCGACGTCACCGTCGCCGGCTCCGAGCAGCCGGCGATCCGCGTGCGCGTCGACCCGACCCGGCTCGCCGCCATGGGCGTTTCCATCGAACAGGTGCGCACGGCCATCGCCAATTCCAACGCCGTCGGCCCGCTCGGCTCCTTCGACGGGCCGGAGCGCGCCACCACCATCGGCATCAATAGCCAGCTCCTGAAGGCCAGCCAGTACGATCCGGTCGTGGTGAAGACGGCGAACGGCACCGTCATCCGGCTCTCCAATATCGCCAGCATCCAGCCCAGCGTGCGCAACAGCCGCTCCGCCGGCTGGTACAATATGCAGCCCTCGGTGCTGCTGATCATCACCAAGCAGGGCGACGCCAACGTCATCGATACCGTCGACCGCATCTACAAGGTGCTGCCCGAAATCCGCAAATGGGTGCCGGCCGGCGTCGATATTTCGGTGCTGGCCGATCTCACCGGCACCATCCACGCCAGCGTCGACGACATGCAGCTCACGCTGCTGGCGACCATCGTGCTGGTGATGCTGGTGGTCGCGCTGTTCCTGCGCCGCACGGCGGCAACGCTGGCCGCCGGCATAACGGTGCCGCTGGCGCTCACGGGCACCTTCGCCGCCATGTGGCTCGCCGGCTTTTCGATCGACAATCTGTCGTTGATGGCGCTCGCGGTGTGTGTCGGCTTCGTCGTCGACGACGCCATCGTGATGATCGAGAACGTGTTCCGCAACCTGGAAAAGGGCTATTCGCCCATGCGCGCCACGCTGCAAGGCGCGCGGCAGATCGGCTTCACGGTGGTCTCGATCAGCGTCTCGCTGGTCGCCGCCTTCATCCCACTCCTGTTCATGGGCGGCATCGTCGGCCGCCTGTTCCGCGAATTCTCGGTGACCTTGACCTTCGCGATCGCCATTTCCACCGTGGTGTCGCTGTCGGTGACGCCGATGATCTGCGGCTATTTCGTGCGCAAGCGGCCAAGTCCGGACGCCACCTGGCTCGACCGCCTGGTGGAAGGCACGATGCGGCGCATGATCCGTTTCTACGACCGCAGCCTCGTCGCCGTGCTGAATTTCCGCCTGCTGACGCTGATCGTCTTTCTCGCCACCATCGCGCTCACCATCGGCCTCTTCATCAAGGTGCCCAAGGGCTACCTGCCGCAGGACAACTCCGGCCTGATCTTCGGCGGCACCCGCGCCTCCACCGACATCTCCTTCGACGCCATGAAGACGCTGCAACTGCGGGCGATGAAGATCATCCTCGCCGACCCGGCGGTGCAAGGCCTCGGCTCCTCGGTCGGCTCGTCCGGCTTCAACGCCTCGGTCAACCACGGCCGCATGTTCGTCTCGCTGAAGCCGGTTTCCGAACGCGGCGGCGTCAGCACCCAGCGCGTGGTCGCGCGGATGCGCGCCAAGCTCGCCCGCATCCCTGGTCTGAGTGTGTTCCTGACGCCCGCCCAGGCGCTGCGCCGCGGCGGGCGCTCGAGCGATTCGCAGTACCAGTTCACGCTGTGGAGCGCGGATATCGACGCATTGCAGGAATGGGTGCCGAAGGTGGTCGAGCGGCTGAAGGCGCTGCCCGGCCTCACCGACGTCACCACCGACCGCGAACAGGGCGGCTTGCAAGCTTCCGTCGATATCGACCGCAAGGCCGCCTCGCGGCTCGGCGTGCGCATGCAGGACATCGACAGCGCGCTCAACGACGCCTTCTCGCAACGCCAGGTGTCGACCATCTACGGCACGCGCAACCAGTACCGTGTCATTCTCGAAGTGGCCCGCAGCTACCAGCGCGACCCGACGGACCTGACCCACATCTACGTCACCGGCAGCAACGGCAGGCAGGTGCCGCTGTCGGCGGTCGCGCATGTCACGCGCACCATTTCGCCGCTCGTGGTCAACCACCAGGGCCAGTTTCCTTCGACCACCATCACCTACAATCTCAAGCCCGGCACCGAGCTTGGCCCGATCACCACGGCGATCGAACAGGCGGTCGCCGAGATGCATCTGCCCAATTCGATCCGCACCGATTTCGCCGGCGACGTTCTCTCCTTCAAGCAAAGCATGGGTGCGCAGCCGCTGTTGATCGTGGCGGCGCTGATCGCGGTCTATATCGTGCTCGGCGTGCTGTACGAGAGCCTGGTGCACCCGCTTACCATCATCTCGACGCTGCCGTCGGCGGGGCTGGGCGCGCTGCTCGCGCTCATGGTATCAGGCCAGCAGATCACGGTAATCGCCTTCATCGGTATCATTCTGTTAATCGGTATCGTGAAGAAGAACGGCATCATGCTGGTCGATTTCGCGCTCGACGCCGAGCGCCGGCGCGGGCTGCCGCCGGCGCAGGCGATTCATGAAGCCTGCCTGGAACGCTTCCGCCCGATCCTGATGACCACGCTCGCCGCCGCGCTCGGCGCGCTGCCGCTGATCATCGCCACCGGCCCCGGCTCCGAGCTGCGGCGCCCGCTCGGCATTACCATCATCGGTGGGCTGCTGGTGTCGCAGGTGCTGACGCTCTACACGACGCCGGTGATTTACCTGCTGCTCGACGGCCTGCACCGGAAACTCGGCGGCGCCATGCCGACCTTCGTGAAGCGGCGCCCGCAGGCGCCCTTGCCCGAGCCCGCGGAGTAGCCCGGCCGGGGCAGCCCAGGCACAATTCAGCGAATCAAAACGCGCGGGCATCGAACCCGTCTGCCAAGGAGTGTCCTCACGTGACGAACGGTCCCGAACTGGGGTTGTGGGTCTTTAATCCGCCGAGCATGCGCCAGCAGGTCCGTAGCTTGTTCAGCGCGCTGGCGGGATCGCTCGGAAAAAAGAAGCTCATTCTGATCGCGATCGGCCTGGTGGTCGTCATCGGCGCGACCGTTGCGGCGCAACTCCGCCTCAACGTCTGGAACAAGCTGTTCTACAACTCCATCGAAAAAAGGGACCTCGGCGCCTTCGGGGTTCAAATCGGCGTCTTTGCCATCATCGCCGGCAGCTTGCTGATCCTCAACGTCGCGCAGATCTGGCTCGACCAGACGGCGAAGGTGGAGCTGCGCAAGTGGCTCACGCGCGATCTGCTGGCGCAATGGATGGTGCCCAAGCGCGCCTTTTTCGTCGCGCGCGCAGGCGTCATCGGCGTCAATCCCGATCAGCGCATCCATGAGGACGCGCGCCGCCTGACCGAATTGTCGGCCGCGCTGTCCATCGGCTTCTTTCAGTCCGCGCTGCTGTTCGTGAGCTTCGTCGGCGTGCTCTGGGTGCTGTCGGAAGGCTTCGTGATCGATGTCGCCGGGCACAATCTCGCGATACCGGGCTTCATGGTATGGGCCGCCCTGCTCTTTGCCGCGTCGGGCTCGTTGTTCAGCTGGCTGGTTGGCCGCCCCCTCATCAAGATGGAGGTGGAGCGCTACGCGCGGGAAGCCGACCTGCGCTTCGCGCTCGTGCGGGTGAACGAGTCGGCCGATGGGATCGCGCTCGACGGCGGCGAGCGCCACGAGCAGCAGCATCTCGAACACGAGCTCGACGGCGTCATCGCGATCATGCGCCGGATCGTGGGCGGGCTGGCGCGCCTGACCTGGGTGACCGCCGGCTACGGCTGGTTCGCGATCGTTGCGCCGATCCTGATCGCCTCTCCCGGCTACTTCGGCGGACAGCTCAGCTTCGGCGAGTTGATGATGACGGTCGGCGCGTTCAATCAGGTGCAGGGATCGCTGCGCTGGTTCGTCGACAATGCCCGCGATATCGCCGATTGGCGCGCGACGCTTCTGCGCGTCATGAGCTTCCGCTCCGCGCTTTTTGCCATGGACCGGCTCGAGCAGCCGCGCTCCAGGCTCGATATCGTCGCCGGCTCGAACAACCTCGTCTTCGACCATGTTGCGGTCGACATCGACGATCACAGGGTCAGCCCGGAAGACCCGATTGTCGAAGTCCAGCCGGGCGAGCACGTCCTCCTGATCGGCAAGCCGGGCATCGGCAAGAGCATGCTCTTCCGGGCGATCGCCGGGCTGTGGCCGTGGGGAACGGGCAGCCTTCGCGTGCCGCCGCGGGCCGACACGATGTTCCTGCCGCAGCGGGCCTACATAACGTCGGGCTCCTTGCGCGAAGCGCTCACCTATCCTTCCACCCCCGAGGCCTTCTCCGACGCCGATTTGACCCAGGCGCTCACACGCGCCGATTTGGCTCGCTTGATTCCCTCGCTCGATCGCGAGGCGCGCTGGGACAGGGAACTGAGAACAGACGAGCAGTTGCAATTCAGTTTTGCCCGGCTCCTCGTCCACAAGCCGCTCTGGGTGATCGACGATGACGCGATCTGTCATCTCAGCGAGACCGATCGCAAGATCATGTTCTCTATCTTCGAGAACGAGCTGTCGCACACCGCCGTGGTCAGCATCACCAGCATGGACGCGCAACACAGCTTCTATTCGCGCGTACTTCATCTGATCGCGCGTCCCGCACCGGCGGCAGCAACGCCGGCGGTCGCCACTGCGCTTCTTGCGGCGGCAAGCGCGCCGAAGGCTTGAGGACGTATTCGCGGTCACACGCCGAGATATCGGTGCTGCACGTCGGGGGCGGCGGCGAGCTCGCTTGAGCCACCGCTCCACACCACCTTGCCGCGCTCGATGAGGAAATGCCGGTCGGCAACCCGCATCAGCGCGCCGACATTCTTATCGATCACCAGGATGGAGAGGCCCGTGCCCTTGAGCCGCGCCAGGCAGCGCCAGATCTCGGCGCGGATCAGCGGCGCCAACCCTTCCGTCGCCTCGTCGAGAATGAGCAGGCGCGGATTGGTCATCAGGGCGCGGCCGATCGCCAGCATTTGCTGCTCGCCGCCGGAGAGCTGGTTGCCCATGCTCTGCTCGCGTTCGCGCAGGCGCGGGAACAGGCCGTAGACGGTTTCCAGCGACCAGGCGCCATCGCCCGCGCGCTTGGCCGCCGTGGCGACGAGGTTCTCGCGCACCGACAGGTTACGGAAGATCTGCCGGCCTTCCGGCACCAGACCGACGCCGAGCTTGGCGATCCTGTAGGCCGGCAGGCCCGTGATGTCGGTTCCGGCAAAGCGGATCGCGCCGCTGCGCGCCGGCGTCAGCCCCATGATCGAGCGTACCGTGGTGGTCTTGCCCATGCCGTTGCGGCCCATCAGCGTGACCATCTCGCCCGGCGCGACGCTGAGCGACATGCCGAACAGCACCTGGCTGAGGCCATAGGCGGTCTCGATCCCGGAGACCTCGAGCACCGTGTCAGCCATAGGCCGCCTCCTGCTCTTCTTCGCCAAGATAGGCCTCGCGCACTTGGGCATCGGCGCGGATGACGTCGGGCGAACCGGAGGCGATCACCCGGCCGTAAACCAGAACCGTGATGCGGTCGGCGAGCGCGAACACCGCCTCCATGTCGTGCTCGACCAGCAGGATGGTGTAGTCGCCTTTCAGCGCCTGCAGCATGGTGACCATGCGCGACGACTCTTCGGGGCCGAGGCCGGCCATCGGCTCGTCGAGCAGCAACATGCGCGGCTTGCTGGCGAGCGCCATGGCGAGCTCGAGCAAGCGGTGCTCGCCGTGGCTGAGGGCGGAAGCCGGCCAGTCGGCGCGCTCGGCGAGGCCGACGCGGGCGAGCGCTTCCAGCGCCGGCGCGCGCAATTCGGGCTCGCGCCGCGCATTGCGCCAGAAACGGAACGAGTGGCCGGCATGCGCCTGCACCGCCAACGTTACATTATCGAGCACGCTGTGATCGAGGAACAGCGAGGTGATCTGGAACGAGCGCGCGAGCCCGAGCGCGCTGCGCTTGTAGACCGGCAGGCGGGTGATGTCGGTGCCGGCAAAACGGATGCGGCCGGAGTCCGGCGCCACCTGGCCGGAGAGCTGCGCGATCAGCGTCGTCTTGCCGGCGCCGTTAGGGCCGATGATCGCAAGCAGTTCGCCGGTCTCGACCGTCAACAAGATGTCGTCGGTGGCGACGATGCCGCCGAAGCGCTTGGCAAGATGCTCGACCTGCAGCATGGGCCCGCTCATGCGCGCACCTTTTCCGCCGCGGGCTTCGCCGGTTCGCGCTTCTGCCGTTTGCCGAGCGAAAGCAGCATCCCGTCGATGCCGCCGCGCGCGAACAGCACCACCAGCAGCAACAGCGGCCCGAGGATGATCTGCCAGTATTCGGTGATGCCCGACAGCACCTCCTCCAGCACCAAGAGCGCCACCGCGCCGAACACCGCGCCGAACGGCGAGGCCATGCCGCCCAGCACCACCATGATGATGAGATCGCCGGAGCGCGTCCAATACATCATCGACGGGCTGACGAAATCGGCCTGGTTGGCAAGCAGCGCGCCCGCCAGGCCGGCCATCGTGCCGGCAATGACGAAGCAAGTCAGCTTGTAGCGATAGGTCGGAAAGCCGATGGCGCGCATGCGCGCCTCGTTGGAACGCGCACCCTGGATCACCAGGCCGAAGCGCGCATTGATCAGCCGCCAGACGATGAAGATCGATGCGAACAACAGCGCCAGGCAGAGGTAATAGAACTGCACCCGGTCGCCGAGATTGACGAGGCCGCCGAACTGGCTGTCCTTGTAGATGGTCAGCCCGTCGTCGCCGCCGTAACGCGAAATGCCGGAGATGACGTAATAGGCCATCTGCGCGAAAGCCAAGGTGATCATGATGAAATAGACGCCGCGCGTGCGCAAGGATAGCGCGCCGATCACCAGCGCGAACAGGGCCGAGGCCGCCAGCGCCACCGGCCACTGGATGAAGCCGTTGTAGATTCCCTCATACGCCAGCATACCGACGGCATAGCCGCCGATGCCGAGATAGGCGGCGTGGCCGAAGCTCATCATGCCGCCGTAGCCGAGGATGAGATTGAGGCTGACCGCCGCGAGCGCCATGATCACAATGCGGGTGAACAGCGTCAGCGTGAACTGGTCGCCGCTGACGTGCACGTAGAGCGGCAGCAGCGTCAGCCCGGCCATCAGGATGACCACCGCGACATTGCGTACTGAGAGCGCAGCCGTCATCGTCCACCCGCCGAGAACAAGCCCTCGGGCTTGACGACCAGCACCACCGCCATCAGCAGATAGATCAGCATGGACGAAATGGCGGGCCCGGCGGTGGAAGCGGCGTCCTGGCTCAGCACCATTGCCAGCATATCGGGGAGATAGGCCCGCCCCAGCGTGTCGATGAAGCCGACCAGCAGCGCCGCCACCAGCGAGCCGCGGATCGACCCGATGCCGCCGATCACCGTGACGACGAAGGCGAGGATGAGGATGTTCTCGCCCATGCCGATCTGCACGGTGAGGATCGGCGCCTGCATCAGGCCGGCGAGACCGGCGAGCGCCGCACCAAGCCCGAACACCAGCGTATAGAGCAGCTTGATGTTGACGCCGAGCGCGCCGACCATTTCGCGGTTACTGGCGCCGGCGCGGATCAGCATGCCGATGCGCGTGCGCATGACCAGGACGTAGAGGAAGGCGGCAACGACCAGCGCCACCACGATCATCGACAGCCGATAGGCCGAATAGGAAATGCCGGGCAGGATTTCGACCGGCATCAGCAGCCAGGACGGCAACGGCAGGCTCAAGCCGGCCGGCCCCCAGATCAGCCGCACCGCTTCGTTGAAGAACAGGATCAGCCCGAAGGTGCCGAGCACGTGGTCGAGATGGTCGCGGCCGTAAAGCCTGCGCATGACCGCCACTTCGAGGGCCATGCCGACCACAAGCGTCGCCGCAACGGCGAGCACGGCAGCAAGCACGAAGCTGCCGGTCCAGGCCGCGAAGGTGGCGGCGAAATAGGCGCCGATCATGTAGAGCGAGCCGTGCGCCAGGTTGACCAGGTCCATGATGCCGAAGACCAGCGTCAACCCGGCCGCCAGCAGGAACAGCAGCAGGCCGAACTGCAATCCGTTCAGGCATTGCTCGATGAACAGGGTCATGGGCTAACGATCCGTCCGCCCTCACCCTTCGAGACGCTCGGGCTTCGCCCTCGCTCCCCAAGGTGAGGGCAAGCTCTCTTAGCCTCGTCCTGAGGAGCCGCGCAAAGCGCGGCGTCTCGAAGGGTCGGGCTCAACACAGCTAACCAGAAAACCGAAGCGGCAGAAACGTCCCCGCTCCTGCCGCCCCGCGTCGCGAATAGCCCGGTGCTCACTTCATCGAGCACTTGTCGTGGTACATGTCCTGGTTGTCTTTGACGATGGTGGCGACGGTCTTGAGCACGTAGTCGTTGCCCTCTTTCACCACGTCCTGCAGGTAGAAGTTCTGGATCGGGAAGTGGTTGTTGCCGAACTTGAAGCCGCCGCGCACCGACTTGAAATCGGCCTTCTTCAGCGCCGCTTCCACCTTCGTCTTGTCGGAGAGATCGCCGTGCAGCGCATTGACCGCCGAGGCGATCAGGTTGGCCGCGTCGTAGCTCTGCGCGCCGTAGAATGACGGCTTGTGGCCGGGATACTTCTTGATGAAGTCGGCGACGAACTTCTTGTTGGCGGCATTGGGCAGATCGTTGACCCATTCCTGCGCGCCGGGCACGCCGAGCGCCAGACCCTTCTGCAGGGGCAGCGACAATTCGTCGATGGTGAAGGCGGTGTAGAGCGGGATCTTGCCCTTGAGGCCGGCCTGCGCGTACTGGCTCAGGAACTGGACGCCCGCCTTGCCCGGATAGAACACGAAGATGGCGTCCGGCTTGGCCGCCTTGGCCTTGGCGAGCTCGGCGGAGAAGTCGAGCTGCGACGGCCAGGTGGTCAGCTCCTTGCCGACGACCTTGCCCTTGAAGGTCGAGGCGACGCCCGCCAGCATGTCCTTGCCGGCCGCGTAGTTGGGGCCGATCAGGAACACCGACTTCACGCCCTTCTGGTTCATGTAGAGACCCATCGCCTGCGGCGTCTGGTCGTTCTGCCATGACGTCGAGAAGAAATAGGGCGAGCACAGTTCGCCGGCGATCTGGTGCGGGCCGGCATTGGCGCTGATGATGAAGGTCTTGGAATCGACCGCGGGCTTGAGCGACGCCAGCAGCACGTTCGACCAGATGTAGCCGGCCAGGAAGTCGACGTGATCGGACTGGATCAGCTTTTCGGTCTTTTGCCGGCCGGTCGCCGGCTTGAAGCCGTCGTCCTCATAGATCACCTGCACCGGCCGGCCGCCCATCTTGCGGCCCATGTGGTCGAGCGCGAGCTCGAACGAGTCGCGCATATTGTTGCCGATGACGGCGACCGGTCCCGAGAAAGTCGAGACGAAACCGATCTTGACCGGCTTCTGCTGGGCCGCAGCCGGGCCCGCGGCGAGCAGCAGCGCGGCGCCGGCGATAACCAAACTCTTACGCATGGTAGATCCTCCCCCGGGGCCGTTGTGGCCCATGGATTACATTGCCGTATATGTTACCGGCATCGGCGGGGAGAGGTCCACCCGCGCAATAGTCGTAAACGTGCGCAGTGCAGCGAACTATAGTTCGCGCGCCCCGGTCATGGGCCGCAGGCGGCGGCGGTCATTGACCGGAGGCGCCGCCCGGCGCGACGGGGTCCGCGAACGTTAGGCCGCCTGCAATCGCATTCGGCGCAGCTCGCCGAACGAGATCAGCTTCTTGGCGCGCTCGTCCCACAGCACCAGACGCACGCATTTGAGACTGTCCCACAGCGTCAGCCGGCCGATGCTGCCGAGCTCGGGATTTTCCTTGAGCACCCGCGGCAACCGGTAATAGGGAATGCGGCTGCAAAGATGGTGCACGTGGTGCATGCCGATATTGGCCGTGAACCAGCGCAACACGCCGGGCAGCACGTAATAGGAGCTGCCGCGCAGCGCCGCCTCGTGCAGGTCCCAGCTTTCGCCGTCGAACCAAGCCGTGTGCTCGAATTGATGCTGCACGTAGAACAGCCATACGCCGATGGTGGCCGCCAGCAGCATGGTCACCAGATGCACCAGCGCAAAGGCGACGATGCCGATCAACCAGACCAGCAGACCGGCAATCATCGCCAGCACCGCGTTGGTCGCCATGGTGCTGAACCACGGCGTCCAGCCGCTGCGCATGAGGCCGACCGGCACCCGGTGCTGCACGAAGAAAAGATAGGCCGGCCCCACGCCGAACATCACCAGCGGATTGCGGTAAAGGCGATAGAGCAGCCGGCGGCGGAGCGGCAGCGCCAGATATTCGCGCACCGTCAGCGTGTCGACATCGCCCATGCCGCGGCGATCGAGATTGCCGGCGGTGGCGTGATGAACGGCATGCGTTCGCCGCCAGAAGTCATAGGGCGTCATGGTGAGCACGCCAAGCGCGCGGCCGGTCCAATCGTTGAGGCCGCGGTGGCGGAAAAAAGCGCCGTGCCCACAGTCGTGCTGGATCAAGAACAGGCGGACCAGGAAACCCGCGGCCGGCACCGCCAGCAACAAGCTCAGCCACCAGAAACCGAGCGAATAAAGGAACCACATCGCGACCCAAAGCGCGGCCAGCGGCCCGAAACTTATGCCGAGTTCAACCGCGCTGCGCAGATGGTTGGGTTCGCGGTAGCGCAACAGACGCTGAGTCCAGGCGCGCGCGCTGCTGGCTCCGGCTGCACCGGCCGGAACGGGAATGTTATCCAAGCTGAGGTCCTTTGTTGCCGGTTCGGATGCAGTTCAGAATCGCTCGACCCTAAAGGACTGTCGCGCTCTCGCCTATTCGCATTTTGTGAGGATAGCCTAAATTAGTGTGTTATCGAGGCTTTTTTATGATTGCAGGAAGCTAACCATGACCCCGACCGTCGCCATCGTCGCCCCCGGCAACATGGGCGCCGGCGTCGCCCGCCGCCTGACCGACAACAAGGTGACGGTGCTGACCACCCTGGAAGGCCGCAGCGAGGCGAGCATTACCCGCGCGCGCGACGCCGGCATGCGGGATGTCGACGAGCGGCAACTCGTCGAGGCCGACTTCCTGCTTTCAATCATGCCGCCGGGCGAGGCCTTGGCGTTTGCCAGGCATCTTGCCCCGTTGCTCGCCGCCGCCAACCGCAAGCCGGTCTATGTCGACTGCAACGCCGTGAGCCCGGACACCGCGGCCGCTATCGCCACCGTGATCGCGGAGACCGGCGCCGCTTTTGCCGATGCCGGCATCATCGGCCCGCCGCCCAAGCCGGGCTCGAGCAACACCAAGCTCTACACCTCCGGCCCGGCGGCAAAGGAACTGGCGCGGCTCAACGACTACGGCCTGATCGTGCGCGTGCTGGGCGGTCCGCTCACCGCCGCCTCGGCCTTGAAGATGTCCTACGCCGGCATCACCAAGGGCTTCACCGCGCTCGGCACCGCCATGCTGCTCGCCGCCACCCGCGGCGGCGCCGCGGAAGCGCTGAAAGCGGAGCTGGCCGACAGCCGGCCGGACCTGCTGCAATATCTGTCTCGCACGATACCGATCATGTACCCCAAGGCCTACCGGTTCGAGGACGAGCTCGACGAGATCTCCGAATTCGTCGGCAAGGACCGTCCCGAAAGCGAAATGCTCGCCGCCGCCGCGCGCCTCTATGAACGCATGGCGGAGGATTTCGAAGGGGAGAAAGTGGAGATCGCGGCGCTCGACAAGTTTCTGGGAAAGTAGCGTCCCGCCGCGATCGGACATGACGCCATGATCACGACCCGACTGACGCGACGCTTCGGCATCAAGCATCCCATCCTGTGCGCGCCGATGGCGCTGGTGACCGGCGGCCGGCTGGCGGCGGCTGTCACCGCCGCAGGCGGCCTTGGCGTGCTCGGCGGCGGCTACGCCGGGACGCTCGGCAATGAGCCCGATCTCGACGAGCAATACCGCGCCGCCGGTAACATGCCTATCGGTATCGGCTTCATCACCTGGGCGGCGGAAAAGAACCCGCAAGCGGTCGACTGGGCGATCGAGCGCCGCCCGGCTTGCCTGTTTCTGTCGTTCGGCAATCCCGCGCCGTTCGCACGCAAGGCGAGCGACGCCGGTATTCCCGTCATTTGTCAGGTGCAGACGTTGCGCCACGTCGAGGAGGCGATCGACGTCGGCGCGACGGCGATCGTGGCGCAAGGCGGCGAAGCCGGCGGGCACGGCGGCCGGCGCGGCACTTTGCCTTTCGTACCGGAGGTCGCCGACCTGCTCGCCGGGCGCGCGCCCGAGGTGCTGCTGCTGGCCGCCGGCGGTATCGCCGATGGCCGCGGCCTCGCGGCCAGCCTGGTGCTCGGCGCCGACGGCGTTCTCGTCGGCACGCGCTTCTGGGCGGCGGAAGAAGCCTTGACGCCGCCCGCGGCCATCGCCCGCGCCGCTGCGGCCGACGGCGACGCCACCATACGCACCGCCGCCATCGACCCGCTGCGCGGTGTGTCCTGGCCGGAGCAATTCTCGTTTCGCATGATGCGCAATCCCATAACCGACGAGTGGGCGCACCGCGAACAGGAGGCGCGCGCCAATTTCGGTGCGCTGAAGTCGGTCTATAACGAGGCGCGCGTGCGGGGCGATTTCGATGTCATGCCGGTCGTCGCCGGCGAGGCCATCGGCCTCATCGATGCCAGGCGACCCGCCGCCGACATCGTCGACACCATGATCGCGCAAGCGGAGCGTGCGCTGCGCGCCGGCGGCACACTGGTGGACACCACCGACTGAGTCTCCTTGTAAGCGCTTGCCCCGGCGCGACCGGCAGCCGATGATGCGCGCCCTCAGGAGAGCGCAAGCCACCAATGCCGAACGCCATCGACATCCATACCCACATCGTGCCGGCGGAATTTCCCGCCTATGCCGGCAAGCATGGCGGCGCGCATTGGCCGCATATGCAGCCGGCGCACGACTGCCACCACAGAAACGTCATCATCGACGGCCGCAATTTCCGTACCGTCACCGACGAATGCTGGGACATCGAGCGCCGCCTGGAAGGCATGGCGGCCATGAGCATCGCGCGCCAGGTGCTCTCGCCCATGCCGGAACTGCTGTCCTACTGGCTGCCGCTTGACGACGCGCTGGCGCTCACCCGCCACGTCAACGACACCATCGCCGGCATGGTCGCGCGCGCGCCGGACCGCTTCATCGGCCTCGGCGGCGTGCCGATGCAGGACCCGGACGTCGCCGCGCGCGAGCTGGAGCGGCTGATGAAGGACGGCTTCCGCGGCGTCGAACTCGGCAGCAATGTCAACGGCGCCCCGCTCGGCGATCCGCGCTTCGAAGGCTTCTTCGCCGCCGCGGAAGAACTCGGCGCCGCGGTGTTCGTGCACGCGCTGCATCCGAGCGGCAAGGAGCGCATCGTCGGCCCGCCCGGGCTGATGGCCTATATCGGCTTTCCGCTGGAGACCGCCTACACCATCGCCTCGCTGATCACCGGCGGCACGCTGACGCGGCATCCGCGCCTGCGGCTTGCCTTCAGCCACGGCGGCGGCGCCTTCGCCTCCATCCTGCCGCGGCTGGCGCACGGCTGGAACATCAAGCCGGAATTTGCCGAACGCATGGGCGCCTCGCCGCACGAGCACGCGCGCCGGCTCTATTACGATACGCTGGTCTACGACGCGCATACCCTGCGCCATCTGATCGACACCTTCGGCGTGAGCCAACTCTGCATCGGCACCGATTTTCCGTTCGAGATCTATGAGCGCCACCCAATCGATGCGGTGGCCGCGCTGCAACTATCCGACGGCGATGTGAAGCTCCTGCATCACGACAACGCCGCGCGCTTCCTGGGAGAGAACGCATGAGCCAAGCCAGGGTGCGTGCCTTGCGCAGCGTCGATGCCGGCTTCGCCGCGCCGGATGCCGCCTTGGCGTTCTTCACCAAGGTATGGAATCTCATTCCGGTCGCGGAAGATGCCGGCGTGTCTTACTTGCGCGGCAGCGGCCCCTTTCATCACATCTTCAGCGTCCGCCCGGCTGACGAGCCCTGCCTGGTCCGCATGACGTTCGACGCGGCTGACCGCGAAACCGTCGATGCGCTGCATGCGCGGGTGCGCGCGCATGGGCTTGCCACCGTCGATCCGCCCGCGCCGTTGCGTCAGCCGCACGGCGCCTACGGCTTCGGCTTCAAGGACCCGGAAGGCCGCAACGTCGCGGTGGTCTGCGGCGTCGAGGACCACGCCGACGCGGCCGACCAACCGAACCGTCCGCGCAAGCTCTCGCACATCAACCTCAATGCCGACGCCAGCGACCCGACGGTCGCCTGCCTGCGCGAGGCGCTCGGCTTCTCGCTCAGCGACACCACCAAGCGCCTGCGCTTTCTCTCCTGCAACAGCGACCATCACAGCGTGGTGGTCGGCTTCAGCGGCGGGCCGACGCTCAACCATCTCGCCTTCGAGATGCCCGACCTCGACGCCGTCATGCGCGGCGCCGGCCGCATGCGCGACGACGGCCGCGGAATCGAATGGGGCCCCGGCCGCCATGGGCCGGGCAACAACGTGTTCTGCTATTTCCTGGGGCCGGAAAATTTCCCGATCGAATACACCGCCGAAATGCAGCAGATCGATGCGAGCTACCGCGCCGGCATGCCGGCGGATTGGGCCTGGCCGCCGGGCCGGCTCGACCAGTGGGGCATCAGTGCCCATCCGAGCGAACGCATGGAGGCCGCCGGCCTGAACGTGCACTTCACCGAGGACGGCTGGCGGCTCGACGAATGGCGTTGACGGTGGATCGGCAAACGCGCGTGTCCGCTGAACTTCCCTTGCGCGTCGGCATCGCCGGGCTCGGCGCCGTCGGCCTCGAAGTGGCGCGCCGCCTGCTCGACGGCGTTGCCGGCCTCACTCTGGCGGCGGTCGCGGTGCGCGACGTCGACAAGGCCAGGCGCGCGCTGCCGGCCCTGGAAGGCGTCGCCTTCCGCGCGGCAACCGAACTCGCCGACGACTGCGACGTGGTGGTCGAATGCCTGCCGCCGGCGCTGTTCCGCGACGTGGCTATCAGCGCGATCGACAAGGGCCGCGTGTTCATGCCGCTGTCGGTCGCGCAACTGCTGGAACACGATGATTTGATCGCGCGGGCCAAGAACACCGGCGCGCGCATTCTGCCGCCGACCGGCGCCCTGCTCGGGCTCGACGCCGTGCGCGCCGCCGCCGAAAGCGGCATACGCTCCATCACGATGGTCACCCGCAAACCGCCGGCTGGGCTCGAAGGCGCGCCTTATCTCGTCGAGCGCAACATCTCGCTCGCGGAACTGAAAGAGCCGTTGAAGGTCTTCGACGGCAGCGCGCGCGAAGGCGCCCGCGGCTTTCCGGCCAATGTCAATGTGGCGGCCGCGCTCAGCCTCGCCGGTATCGGCCCCGATCGCACGCGATTGGAAATCTGGGCCGATCCCACCGTGACGCGCAACACCCACACGATTACCGTCGATAGCGAGGCAGCGCGCTTTTCCATGACCATCGAAGGCGTGCCGACCGAAAATCCGCGCACCGGCAAACTGGTGGCGCCGTCGACGATCGCCGCCCTGCGTGCGCTGGTCTCGACGCTCAAGGTCGGCAGCTAAGTACTCATCGTCTGAGCATTTGCCTCATAGCATCCGCCGTCATTGCATCGACGTCCCGCACGCGCGGCAATTCCGATTCGATGCGAAAAAGTTCCCGACGCCAACGCTGACACCAACGCCGACGACACGCACATCGCTTGCCAAGCTGCGGCTGAATGTTCGTGACCTAATGTCGCACCCCGCGTGCGACAGAATGTACCCACAGATCGTCTGCGGCGATTGATCTCAGGGTTATCACGCTGCGCCATTAAGGTTATACGAAATTTCTTCGTCTCTGTTGGCCGCGGGGGCCCGACATCATGCACTCGAACTCAAGGGAGGCGTATCGGCATGTCGCTTGCGCTGATCCACCTCAAGCCCGTCGCTCAATTCCGTCGCGTCGGGCTTTGCTTTCTTTCACTGCTTGCCGTCTGCTCGCTGGCGCTGCCGGCGCAGGCGCAATCGACCGCGCTCAGCGCGCGCGCACATACGCTTGAAGTCGCCGTGCTCGGCGATTCGGTCGCCCACGATCTCGCACGCGGCATGGAAGATCTGTTCAGCAACAATTCTCGCATCCGCGTGGTGCGACAGACCCGGTTCTCCACCGGGCTGGTGCGCACGGACTATTACGATTGGAACGCGGTCGCCCGTAAGTTCCTCAAGCATCATGCGCCGGATGTCGTCATCGTGGTGCTTGGCGGCAACGATCGCCAGGACATTCGCGAGCACGGTCACCGCTACGATCCGCTCAGCAAGCGCTGGGTCGCCAATTATCGGCAGCGCGTGGCGCACTTCATGAATCTGTTCAAGCACACCAAGGCGAAGCTCTACTGGGTCACGCTGCCGCCGGTTCGCCCCCATCGGCTGACCGCGGCGTATCGCAAGCTCAATCGCATCTACCATCAAGAGGCCAAGCGGCACGGTTTCCATTTCGTCGACATATGGAACAAGTTACTCACGCCCTCCGGTGCCTATACGTCCTTCGGCAAGGGCCCGCAGGGCGTGCGTCGCCAGATCCGCAAGGATGACGGCGAGCATTTCACCATCATCGGCCGGCGCGTGTTTGCGTCCTACGTCGCCGACGCCATCGGGCTGCGCTGAGCGCGAAGAGCGCGCCCTCCCCGCGCAAGCGAGGCGGCGGGGAGGGGTTCGAGAGGCCAATCCCGCCTTATCGAAATTCCGGACCTGGATAGGCCATGCTGTTTCCGACGCCCCAGTTCGCCATCTTCTTCTTCGCGATCTTCGTCGCGGCCTGGGCGTTGCGCGCGCACGCCGAGCCGCGCAAGGCGCTGCTGCTCGGCGCCAGCTATTTCTTCTACGGCTATTGGGACTGGCGCTTCATGGCACTGCTCGCCGGCTCCTCGGGGCTCAATTACCTCGCGGGGCTGGGGCTTGCTTCCACCAAGGACAAGGTGCTGCGCAAGCGCATCGTGATCAGCGCCGTGGCGCTCAATCTCGGCGTGCTCGGCATCTTCAAATACTACAACTTCTTCATGAACAGCCTGACCGATCTGACGCTGGCGCTCGGGCTGCATCGCGACATGCCGTTCCTGGAGATCATCCTGCCGATCGGCATCTCGTTCTTCACCTTCCAGGGCATCTCCTACGTGATCGACGTCGACCGCGGCCACATCAAGCCGGTGCGCTCGCCGCTCGATCTCTTCCTCTACATCTCCTTCTTCCCGCAGCTCGTCGCCGGCCCGATCGTGCGCGCCTCGCACTTCCTGCCGCAGCTCACCAAGACCCCGGCGCTCAACCAGACCGCCGTGACTTTCGGCTTTCTGCTCATTCTCAACGGCATGTTGAAGAAGGTGGTGATCGCCCATTACATCGCCATCGGCCTGGTCGATCCCGTCTTCGCCGAGCCGAGCCGAGGCATCGAGCCTCGACCTCATCGCCGCGCATTACGCTTACGCGGTGCAGGTCTATTGCGACTTCTCCGCCTATAGCGACATCGCCATCGGCACCGCCGCGCTGCTCGGCTTCCGGTTCCGCAAGAACTTCGACCGCCCGCTCGGCGCCACCTCGCTGGCGCAGCTCTGGCAGCGTTGGCACATCTCGCTGTCCACCTGGCTGCGCGACTATCTCTACCGCGCGCTACGCGGCGACAAGCGCGACCACGGCCTGCGCATGTACCGCAACATCTTCCTCACCATGCTGCTGGGCGGCCTGTGGCACGGCGCCAACTGGACCTTCGTCATCTGGGGCGCCATCCACGGCGTGGGCCTGTGCACCGAGCGCTTCATCAAGACGCGCTGGCACGCCTTCCGCGCGGCGCGCCAGCCGAAGCTCAGCACGCTCGGCGCCGCCGCGGTCGGCGACCTGCCGGAATCGCCGGGGGTGTCGCGCTTCGCCACCTTCGCCGGCTGGCTGATCACCTTCCACCTGTTCACGCTCGCCGCCATCTTCTTCCGCAGCCCTGAGCTCGACACGGCGCTGTCCTATTTCCGCGCCATGTTCTCGTTCCAGGGCGGCACGCACTATCTGACGCCGTTCCTGCTGGTGCTCACCGCCGGCTCGGTGGCGGTCCAGTTCCTGCCCGGCAACGGCATCGAGAAGCTGGCCGACAAGACCAAGAGCTGGTCGGCGCTCTCGCTCGGCCTGCTGCTGGGCGGTGGACTGCTGCTGATCGAGATGATCGGGCCGGAAGGCGTGGCGCCGTTCATCTATTTTCGTTTCTGAAGGACCGAGATGGCCCAATGACCGACGAAGTCTTCTTTCCGCCCTACCGCCGGCGCGCGCGGCTGTGGATTTCGCGCAGCCTGCGGCCGATCCGCCGCATCGGCAAGGCGGAAGTGGCGAGCGACCCCGAAAGCATGGGCAATGCGCGCCGGGCGGCCACCGCCATGCTGATCGCCTTCGCCCTGTTCGCGCTGTTCGAGTCGGAGGGCATCCGCCACTTCACCCGCGACCTGCCGGGCAATGCCGTCACCGACGTGCTGGTGCGCGGCGCCGACCGCTGGCACGCGCTGATGGAGGACCTCGGCCCGGCCCGGCTGCAACCGGCGATCCGCGACGGCTTCGACTGGCTGCGCCGGGTGCGGTGGTAGGCAGCCCACGCCGCGGGCCGCCGCTGCCTCTTTCCTGAGCGAGACATTGGGACCCGATTGAGCCAAAATAGCCGCTAACGCGTTAATGTCGGGCGCACGCGCGAAGCAATCGATCCGTCACAACGGTCACGGCCCTGAAATGCGTACCTTTCTGCGACGACTCTGGCGTACGAGCATCATCGGTAACCTGGTGACCGGTTCGCTGGTGATCCTGCCGTTCGTGCTGACGGTGCTGATCATCAGTTGGGCCATCAACTGGATCGTGGCGGCGTTCGGCCCGGGAACCTGGTTCGGCGACATCCTGACCATCGGCGGTGCCGCCCTGGTCGGCCAGCAGCGCGAATGGCTGACCTTCCTGATCGGCGCGATCGTGGTGCTGATCATCCTGTGGCTGCTGGGGCTGGCGGTGCGCACCCAGGCGCAACGTACCCTCGACCACGCGGTCGACGGCATTTTGACCAAGGTGCCGATCTTCCGCACCATCTACCGCCCGGTGTCGCAGGTGGTGCGCATCTTCGCCGGCAGCAATGCCGATCTGAGCGGCCTTCCGGTGGTGATGTGCCGGCTGGGCGGCGAACAGGGCGTCGACGTGCCTGCCTTCCTGGCATCGCCCGACCCCTACGAAGTCAAAGGCGAAAGGCGCTATCTGGTCTATCTGCCCACCTCACCGCTGCCGGCCTGGGGCGGCCTGGTCCTGGTTGCGGAGGACGCGGTCATCCCCGTGCCCGACATGGATGCCGATGCGCTGATCAAGCTTTATTTCTCCTTCGGGGTCCTGGCGCCGGAAACCATTCCAAGGGCGATGTGGCGGGCGCGAACCCCACCGCCGTCGATCGCACCGCGGCGACAAGAGGAAGCGGAGGCCGACACGCCCTGAGCGGACACCGCCCCCGCGTTGACTTGGCGGAACCGGGATCGTTAGCATACAAGCGATTTTGGAGGTCCCGGCCCTCATGAAGCCCGCACCGTTCACCCGTCACGTTCCGCGAACGGTTGCCGAGGCTGTTGCCATTCTTGCCCAGGTCGCGCCGCAGGACGGCCGCGTGCTGGCTGGCGGCCAGAGCCTGGTGCCGATCATGGCCTTCCGGCTGGCCAAGCCCGCACACCTGGTCGACATCAACGAGGTCGCCGAGCTCAACCGCATCGACAGCGACGGCGAGGCGCTGACCATCGGCGCGGGCGTGCGCCACGCCGCCTTCCACAGGCCGGTGATCGACAATCCGCTCGGCGCATTGCTGTCCGCCGTCGCGCGCAACATCGCGCATTATCCGATCCGCACCCGCGGCACCTTCTGCGGCAGCCTGGCGCACGCCGACCCGGCGTCGGAATGGTGCCTGGTCGCTGCGACGCTTGACGCCACCATGGTCGCGCAGAGCGTGCGCGGCGCGCGCCAGATCGCGGCCAAGGACTATTTCGCCGGCATCATGGAGACGGCGCGGCAAGACGACGAGCTGCTGACCCATGTGCGGCTGCCGCTGCTCGCATCCGACACCAAGTTCGGCTTCAACGAGTTCGCCCGCCGTGCCGGCGACTTCGCCATGAGCGCGGCGCTGGTCACCTATCGTCTCGCCGGCGGCAAAATGACCGACGCGCGTGTCGGCGTCGGCGGGGCGGAACCGTTTCCGCGTCGCATTGCCGAAGCCGAAGCCGTGCTCGACGGCCAGACGCCGGGCGATGATGTTTTCCGCGCCGCCGCCGAAGCGGCGGCCGATGCGGTCGAGCCCATGGAAGACCATCAGACCTCGGCCGACTACCGGCGCGACCTGGTGCGCGCGGTGGTGCGCCGCGCGCTGGAGCAGAGCGCATGATTGGCCGCGCGCGCTCACCCGCTCATCCGCGCGAAAGGGATCCAGTGCGGCAAACGCCCAGCCTGCTGTTCTGGATTCCCGCTTACGCGGGAATGAGCGGAGTCGGGGGCAACGCATGAGCGCGCGCGAGACCAAAGGCGCGGGGCTCACCTGGGTCGGGCGCGCCATCCGCCGGTTGGAAGACCCCGCCCTGATCACCGGCCGTGGCCGCTTCACCGCCGACCTGCCCGCGCAACATTGGGTGCGCTTCGTGCGCAGCCCTGTCGCCGCCGGAAAGCTCACCAAGATCGACGCCCCCAAGGGGGCAACAGTCATCACGGCGGCCGATCTTGCGGACGTGAAGCCGATCCTGCCGCTGCTGCACAAGTTCAATTACAGGCCGGTCGGCCAGCCGATCCTTGCCGGGACCGAAGTGCGCTTCGTCGGCGAGCCCGTCGCCGCGGTGGTGGCGGCCAGCGAAGAGGAAGCCGAGGACATCGCCGACCAGGTCGAGCTCACCATCGACGAAACCGCGCCGGTGACCGATGGCCGCGCCGCGCTTGAAGCGGCCGCGCCGCAGGTCCACCCGGAAGCGCCCGGCAATGTCATCGTGGAGGGCTTGGCGAAAACCGACGGCTTCGACGCCGTTTGGATGAGCGCCCACAGAATCGTCACCGTCGAAGCGCGCGCCCACCGGCAGAACGCAACGCCGATGGAAACCCGCGGCGGGCACGCCGCCTATGACACCGCCTCCGGCCGCGTCACTTTGACCTGCAGCACCCAGATGCCGCACCTCACCCGCACCGCCATCTGCGACGTGCTCGGCATTCGTGAATCCGATTTGCGCGTGATCGCGCCCGATGTCGGCGGCGGCTTCGGCCAGAAGATGTCGCTGGCCGCCGAATACGTCGTGCTGGTGTGGCTGGCACGGAAGCTGAAAGCCAGCGTGGCCTGGACCGAGGACCGGCGCGAGAACCTGATCGCCGGCTTTCACAGCCGCGATCAATATATGACATTGCAGGCCGCGTTCGACGCGAACGCCAGACTGATCGCGCTGAAAGCCGACAGCGTGGCCAATGTCGGCGCCTATTCGTGCTTTCCCACCACCTGCGGCGTCGAGCCGCTGATGGCCATGGCCGAGCTGCCGGGCCCTTATGATTTCAGCGCCTACGAATGCCGCGCGCGCGGCGTGCTCACCAACACCTGCACCATGGCGCCCTACCGCGGCGTGTCGCGCCCGGTCATCACCTTCGCGCTCGAGCGCGCCATGGACAAGGCGGCCGCCGCCTTCGGTCTCGAACCCGCCGACATCCGCCGCCGCAACCTGATCGACACGTTCCCGCACACGTCACCGACCGGCCTCGTGTTCGACGAAGCGAGCTACAAGGAGACGCTGGAGCTGGCGCTCAAGCACATCGATTTGCCCGCGTTCCGCGCGCGGCAAAAGCAAGCGCGCGCCAAGGGCCGTTATCTCGGCATCGGCCTTGCCACCTTCTCCGAGCGCACCGGCTACGGCACGCCCGCCTTCGCCGCGCGCGGCATGGAGATCACCGTCGGCTGGGAGCACGTCATCGTCTCGGTCGATCCCTCCGGCTTCGTCGAGGCGCGCATCGGCGCTTCCCCGCACGGCCAGGGCCTGCGCACCACGCTGGCGCAAATCATCGCCGACGAGATCGGCGTCACCCCCGACGTGATCAGGGTGGTGCACGGCGACACCGACACGTCGCCATATGGTTGGGGCACCTTCGCCAGCCGCTCGCTGGTGATCGCCGGCGGCGCCTCGCTGATGGCAGCGCGCAAGGTGCGCGCCAAGCTCATCAAGATCGCCAGCCATATGCTGGAAGCGGCAGCGGACGACATCGTGCTGGCAAACGGCGAAGCGAACGTCGCCGGCACCGACCGCTCGATCAGTATCGCGAAAATGGCGCGCGAAGCCTATACGCAGACCCACCGCTTCAATGGCGAGATCGAGCCCGGCCTGACCGAGAGCGCCACCTACGATCCCGCGGGCACCTTCTCCAACGCCTGCCATATCGCGATTGTCGAAGTGGACATCGAGACCGGAAAAGTGACGCTGGAGAAATTCCTGGTGGCGGAAGACGCAGGCCGCATCATCAACCCGATGATCGCCGACGGCCAGGTGCATGGCGGCATCGCGCAAGGCATTGGCAATGCGCTGCTGGAGGAGATCGTCTACGACGATACCGGCAATATCCTCACCGGGACGCTGGCCGATTATCTGCCGCCGACCGCGCGCGAGATTCCGCCGATCGAATTGCACCATCTTGAGACGCCGAGCACGGCTTCGATCACCAAGGCGAAAGGATTGGGCGAAGGCGGCTGCATCGGCGCGCCGGCAGCCGTGATCAACGCCGTCAACGACGCGCTGTCGCCGTTCGGGGTCGAGATCGACGAGATGCCGGCAACGCCTCAGCGCATCCGTGCGGTGTTGAGGCATGCGGGAGTGAAGGCATGACGCCGCATCAACTTCAGATGTCGTCCCCGCGAAAGCGGGGACCCAGTAAACGCCAGCGTTCGAATGGGACACCGCATCGCGATACGACAACTGCCCGCGTGTACTGGATGCCCGCTTTCGCGGGCATGACAGCAGTGGATTTGACCGCCTTGGTGAGTGCGTTACGATGACCGCCAAGACCGCCATCACCCTCCACATCAACGGCCTCACCCACACCATCGCCGTCGAGCCGCGCCGCACGCTCGCCGACGCCATACGCGAGGACTGCGGGCAGACCGGCACGCACATCGGCTGCGAGCACGGCATCTGCGGCGCCTGCACCGTGCTGGTCGACGGCGAGCCGGTGCGCGCCTGCCTGATGTTCGCCGCCCAGGCCGAGGGCAAGCAAATCCGCACGGTGGAGGGGCTGGCGAACGGCGATACGCTGCATCCCATGCAGCAGGCCTTCATGGATCACCACGGCCTGCAATGCGGTTTCTGCACGCCGGGCTTCTTGATGCTGGCGGTCGGCGTGCTCGAACGCGAGCCCGGCATCAGCGACGAAGACCTGCTCGACGTGCTCTCCTCCAACCTCTGCCGCTGCACCGGCTATCAGAACATCATCAAGGCCGTCCGCGCGGCAGCGGAAGAGATGCGCGGGACGTGATGGACGCGACCGCTCCTTTCTTCACCTCTCCCCGCGTGCGGGGAGAGGTCGGAATGTGCGCGCAACGCGCGCGCATTCCGGGTGAGGGGGCGTGTCGACAGGCCTCGCATATCGATAGGCCCCCTCACCCCACCCCTCTCCCCGCACGCGGGGAGAGGGAGCTCGCTGCGGCGTGCAGCCATGGCTAAGCAAACCAGCAAATTCATCGGCCGTTCCGTCCCGCGCCTGGAAGACCGCCCGCTGCTCACCGGGCAAGGGCGCTTTGCCGCCGACATCGGTTTTCCGGGCCAGTGGACGATGCGCGTGGTGCGCTCGCCCGTCGCGCACGGCCGTATCAAGGCGATCGATGCCACGGCCGCCCTCGCCTTTCCCGGTGTTTACGCCGTCTGGACTCACGCCGACGTGGCGCACATTCCGCCCATCGGCTTCCGCCTCACCGGGCTGACATCGCTCGAGCCCTACCGGCAGTCGGCGCTGGCCAAGAACGTCGTGCGTTATGTCGGCGAGCCGGTCGCCGCGGTGTTTGCGCAGGACCAGTACTTGGCGGAAGACGCCGCCGATCTCATCGAGATGGATATCGAACCGCTGCCGCCGCTGATGTCCGCCACCGCCGCGCCGGGCCGCTTTGACGATCGCCTGACCACCGAGCCGGATGTGATCCGCAAGGGGTATGGCGATGTCGATGCCGCCTTCGGCGAGGCCGATGCCGTGGTCGAACTGGCGCTGTCGGTCGGCCGCCATTCCGGCGTGCCGCTGGAGACGCGCGGCGCCATCGCCCGTTACGACGAAGCGCGCGATGTGCTGGAAATGCACGGCGCCGCCAAGGTGGCGCACTGGAACCGCGACACGCTGGCCAAGATGCTCGGCCGCGCCATCGAATCCATCCAGCTCTACGAAGGCCATGTCGGCGGCGGCTTCGGCATCCGCGGCGAGCTTTATCCCGAGGATGTGCTGGTCTGCGCGGCCGCGCTCGCCTTCCGCAAGCCGATCAAATGGATCGAGGACCGGCGCGAGCATCTGATCGCCGCCAATCATTCGCGCCAGCAGCACCATCGCATCAAGGCGGCCATCGACCGAGACGGCCATATCCTCGCGATCGACGACGAGTTCTTCCACGACAACGGCGCCTATATGCGCACCCACGCCGCCACCGTGCCTGACCTCGCGGCCGCCATGCTGCCGGGCCCTTATCGCGTGCCGGCCTATCGTGCCGCCGGCCATATCCGCCTCACCAACAAGACGCCCTGCGGCACCTATCGCGCGCCGGGCCGCTATGAGTCCACATTCGTGCGCGAGCGCCTGCTCGATGCGATCGCGGCAAAGGTCGGCGTGGACAAGGTCGAAATCCGCCGCCGCAACCTGATCGACCGGAGCGCCATGCCTTACGCGCTCGGGCTCGACACGCTCGGCACGCACATCGTCTATGACAGCGGGGATTACGCGCTGCTGCTCGACAAGGCGCTGCAATTGGTCGGCTGGGGCGCGCTGCAAACCGAGATGCGCGCGCGCCGCGCCAAGGGCGAGAAAGTCGGCGCCGGCCTGGCGCTGTTCGTGGAAAAAAGCGGGCTCGGGCCTTTCGATATGGTGCGCATCGAAGCGCTCTCCGATAGCACCATCGAAGTCGTCACCGGCAATGCCTCCCTCGGTCAGGGCATCGAGACGGTCATCGCGCAGATCTGCGCCGACACGCTGGGTGTCGATTACCGGAACGTACGTGTCATCCACGGCCAGACCGACCGTATCGAGCGCGGCATGGGGGCCTTTGCCTCGCGCGTGACGGTGATGTGCGGGGAAGCCACGCGGCTCGCCGCGACCAAGCTGCGCGAGGCGGCGCTGCGCGAGGCCGCGACGCTCATGCAAACCGAGGCGGTCGCGCTCGATATCGTCGACGGCGTCATCACCGGACCCGGGCCTTCGATGCCGCTCGGCGAACTGGCGGGACTTATCCCCGGCGGCTTACGCGCCGAAGACACGTTCGAGACGACCCACATGGTCTATCCTTACGGCGTCCACATCTGCGTCGTCCGCATCGACGGCGACACCGGCGCCGCTTGCATCGAACGCTACGCCATCGCCTATGATGTCGGCCGCGCGGTCAATCCCAAGCTGGTGGAGGGCCAACTCGCCGGCGGCTTCGCGCAAGGCCTCGGCGGGGCACTCTACGAGGAATTTCTCTATGATGAGGCCGGCGAGCCGTTGTCGGTGACGTTCGCCGATTACCTGATGCCGACGGCGCGCGAAATCCCCGCGCTTTCGCTCTTGCTGACCGAAGACGCGCCGAGCCCACTCAATCCGCTCGGCCTGAAAGGCGCCGGCGAAGGCGGCGCCAACGCGGTGGGCGCGGCGATCGCCTCGGCCACCGACGATGCGCTTCAGCGCCCCGGCGCCGTCACGCGATTGCCGGTGACCCCGCAACGGCTGAAGGCGATCATGGCGGGCGCGGATAGATAGCTGTTACAGTGCGATTTCGGAGGCGGGCATGACCTCGGATAGCCAAAGCCGCGTGATCCTCGTAACCGGCGCCGCCGGCGGGCTGGGCACCGTGATGACCACCGATTTGCTTGCCGCCGGCCACGCCGTCGCCGCAGTCGACCGTAACCAAGCGGCCCTGGACAAGCTGGCTGCTGCGGTCGCGCAAAATCGCGACCGTTTCATTCCCATTCAAGCCGAGCTCGCCGAGCCGGCGCAATGCGCCGAGGCTGTGGCGAAGACCGTGGCGCATTTCGGCCGCCTGGAGGGCCTGATCAACAATGCCGGCATCGGCATGAGTTCGATCCGCCCCGACGCCGAGAAGAATCATCCCGGCATCGAAGAGCTTTCCGCCGAATTGTGGGACCGTTTCTTTGCGATCAATGTGCGGGCGCCGATGCTATTGGCGCAATCGGCGCTGCCGTATCTGGTGAAACAGGGCTGGGGCCGCATCATCAACAACACCACCAGCTTCCGCACCATGCTGCGCGTCCTGCCCTATGGCGCCACCAAGTCGGCGCTGGAATCGATGTCGGCGGTGTGGGCGGAGGAACTCAAGCACACCGGCATCACCGTGAACGTGCTTGTCCCGGGCGGGCCGACCGACACGCCCTTCGTCGCCGACGAGGCCGGCTGGCCGCGCGAGCGGATGCTGCGTCCCGCCATCATGGGCCCACCCGCGGTCTGGCTGATGTCGAATGCATCGGATGGGTTTACCGGCCAGCGCTTCACCGCCGCCGACTGGGACACCGCGCGTCCCGCCGACGAAGCCGCGCGCGGCGCGGTCCGCCGCATCGGCTGGCCGGACCTGGCGGACCAGACCGCCTGGTGGCCGAGCGGCCGGTAGCGATCAACCCAGCTTCTTCAGCAGCTTCACCACCGCCTTCCGCTCCTCCGGCGAAAGCGGCGCCAGCGTTGCGGTGGTGATCTCGGCGGCGACTTTCGTCGCCTCTTCGGTCGCCGAGCGGCCGCGTTCGGTCAGCGCCACCGCGCGACGGCGGCGGTCATTGGGGTCGGCCATGGCGGTAACGAGCCCGCGCAAGCACAGGCGATCCACCACGCCCTTGATGGTGGCGGCATCGAGATAGATCAGCCGGCCGAGATGGTTCTGCGAGCAGGGCCCGACCTCGAAGAGCTTGGCGAGCGCGGCGAACTGCGTCTGCGTCAGGCCCGAGGTCATGCGCGACATGAAGATCGCGGTGTGCCGCTGCATGGCGACGCGCATCAGGAAGCCGACCTGGTCGTCGAGCACGTATTTGCCGGGCTCGGCCGCCGGATCGTCCACTACGTTCGCAGCCTCCGCCACGACCTTCAACTTGTCACGCCGCATCACTTGTCCCCTGCCCCCGCCGCTCGAATCATGACGCCAATTGCCGCGCCGCGAAAGGGCCCCGTCTCACTTTGCACCTCATGGGCCGGCCGCCTCCCTGCAGCTTCCATCTATACCGTCAGATAGGCGCGCTGCACGTCAGGATTGCCGATGAGCTGCTCCATGCCGCCCTGCCAGCGGATCTGGCCCTTCTCCAGCACGTAGACGCGATCGGAGACCAGCCGCGCGAAATGGACGTTCTGTTCGGAGAGCAGGATCGACAGCCCTTCCTTCTTCAGTTCGACGATGGTCGCGGCCATCTGCTCCACGATCAGCGGCGCCACGCCCTCCGATGGTTCGTCGAGCAGCACCAAAAGCGGGTTGCCCATCAGGGTGCGCGCGACGGTGAGCATCTGCTGCTCGCCGCCGCTCATGCGGCCGCCGGGACGGCCGGGCATTTCCCCCAGGTTGGGAAACAACGCGAACAGCTTCTGTTCGGTCCACGACGGCGCCGGCGTGCCGTCGGCGAAACGGCGCGGCGGCTGGCGGCCGACGTCGAGATTTTCCATGACCGTGAGATCGGCGAAGATGCGACGGTCCTCCGGCACGAAGCCGAGGCCCCGGCGCGCGATCTCGAAGGGCCGCAAGCCGGAAACGTCCTCGCCGTTGAAGCGGACCCGACCCTCGCGCCGGGCGATCAGACCCATGATCGACTTTCAGCGTCGTGGACTTGCCGGCACCGTTGCGGCCCATCAGCGCCACCACCTCGCCGCGGCCGACATTGAAGCTCAGGTCATAGAGAATGCGCGCGGCGCCATACCAGGCGCTCAGGCCATCGACCGTCAGCATGGCCCCGCCGCTCATGGCGCAGCCTCCGAGAACGTCTTGCCGCTGCCGAAATAGACCTCCCTCACCTGTTCGTTGTCGCGGATGGCGGCGGCGGTGCCGTTGGCGATCAGCGCACCGCGCGCCAGCACGATGATGCGATCGGCAAAGGCGAACACGACGTCCATGGAATGCTCGGTGAACAGCACGGAAATGCCGCGTTCGACCACCAGCTTCTTGACCAGCGCGATCATGTCGTTGCGCTCGCCGGGCGCCATGCCGGCGGTGGGCTCGTCCATCAGCAGCAGGCGCGGCTCATTGGCGAGCGCGATGGCGAGCTCCACGCGCTTGACGTCGCCATAAGCGAGCGCCCGGCTCGGACGGTCGGCGGAATCCTGCATGCCGACCTGTTCGAGCAGGTCCAGCGCGCGCGCGCGGTGACGCGCCGCCGCCGGCCGCCAGAGCCCGTAGGTTTCGCCGGCGTGCGAGATCAGCGCCATCTGCACGTTCTCGGCGACCGTCATGGAATGGAAAGTGGCGGCGACCTGGAAGGTGCGGCCGACGCCGAGCCGCCAGATCTCGCGCGGCTTCAGGCCGGCGATGTCCTGGCCTTCGAACAGGATGGCGCCGGAATCGGGCGCGAGCTGGCCGTTGATCATGTTGAAGCAGGTCGATTTGCCGGCGCCGTTGGGCCCGATCATGGCGAGGAATTCGCCGCGTCCGATCTCGAAGCTGACGCCGTTGACCGCGTGCACGCCGCCGAAGGCCTTGGACAACGAACGGGCGGCGAGCACGCTCATGACCCGGCCCTCGCCTTGAACGGCAATTTGCCGGCGAGACGCGCAAAGCCGCCGACGATGCCGTCGGGAAAAACGAGCACCAGCGCCAGGATGATGCCGCCGAGCATGGCGCGCCAATACTGGCTGTCGCGCATCACCATGTCCTGCAGCGTGGTGAACACCGCAGCCCCGACGATCGGGCCGGTCAGCGTCTGGACGCCGCCGAGCAGCACCATGACCAGGCCGTCGATGGAGCGGCTCACGCTGATCGTTTCCGGCGAGATCGATCCCTTGGCGAAGGCGAACAAGCCGCCGGCGACGCCACACACCGCGCCGGCAATGGCAAAGCCGAGCCAGTGCACGCGCTTGACGTCGATGCCGATCGCCTCGGCGCGGAGCGGATTATCGCGCCCGGCGCGCATGGCGTAGCCGAAGGGCGCGAACAGGAAGCGGCGCAACAGCAGCACGCCGATGACCGCCAGCGCCAGCGTGAGCCAGAAATAAGCGCCGCGCTGGTCGAACGGCGGCGGCGGCCAGATGCCGATCAAGCCGTTGGAGCCGCCGGTCAACTCCTCCCATTGATACACCAGCGCCCAGACGATCTGAGCGAAAGCCAAAGTGATCATGGCGAGATAAACGCCTTCGAGCCGCACCGCGAACCAGCCGAACAACAGCGCGCCCAGAAGCGCCACCACCGGCGCGGCGGCAAGCGCCAGTCCCATGGGCACGGCCAGCCACTTCACCAGCAACGCCGCGCCATAGGCACCGAGGCCGAAATAGGCGGCGTGGCCGAACGAATGCATCCCGCCCGGGCCCATGATGAAATGCAGCGAGGCCGCAAACAGCACGGCAATCAGCACATCGATGCCGAGCACCAGGGTGTAAGGCGAATTGCTGGCGAGCCACGGCAGCGCGATCAGCACCGCGAGCACGAGGGCGCCGAACATTTTCAGCGCCGGCGTCGCCGGGCGGATCGGGTCTTCCGGCTCGGCGACCGAGCGCACGGCCGCCTGCACGCGACCGAGCAAGCCATAGGGCCGCACGATCAGCACGACCGCCATCACCAGGAACTCGGCGACCAAGGTCAGCTTGGAAAAGTTGATCGCCACACCGGCGATGTGCACCAGCCCGATGCCGATACAAAGCGCCTTGACCTCGGCGATCAGCACGGCGGCGAGATAGGCGCCCGTGATCGAGCCCATGCCGCCGACCACCACCACCACGAAGGCGTCGCTGATGGCGGTCAGGTCGATGGCGAGATTGGCGGGCTCACGGGCGACCTGCAACGCGCCGCCGAGACCCGCGAGACGCGGCGCCGAGCGCGAACACCGCGGTGAACAGGATCGCCTGGTTGACGCCGAGCGCGCCGACCATCTCGCGGTCCTGCGTGGCGGCGCGCACCAGCCGGCCGAATCGCGAGCGCGCCAAAGCGAAGTGCAGGACGAGCAGCACCGCCGGGCCGACGAAGATCAGGAACAGGTCGTAGCTCGGCAGACGGCGGCCGAGCAGCTCGACCGCGCCGCTCAAATTCGGCGCGCGCGGCCCCAGCAGGTCTTCCGGCCCCCACAGCCAGAGCGTGGCGTCGTTGATGATCAGCACCAGCGCGAAGGTGGCAAGCAGCTGGAACAGTTCGGGCGCGCGATAGATGCGGCGCAAGAGGACGAACTCGATCGCGCCGCCGATCGCGCCCACCACCAGCGCGGCGGCAACAACACCGCCCCAAAAACCGACAACGCCGCTCAAGCGAGTGACGAAGCTGTAGGCGATATAGAGCCCCAGCATGTAGAGCGAGCCGTGGGCCAGATTGACGATGCGGGTAACGCCGAAGATCAGCGACAGGCCGGCCGCCAGCAGGAACAGGCCGGAGGCGGAGGAAAGCCCGTTGAGCGCCTGGAACAGAAGTGCGCTGGGGGTCATGGCTTGTTCAGCTCTCCCCGCTTACGGGGAGAGGTCGACTTCCGAGCGGCAGCGAGGAAGTCGGGTGAGGGGGCATCGCGTCAGAGTTCCGCCATCGAGGCCCCCTCACCCGCCCTCGCTCGGCTTCGCCTCCGCTCGGGCACCCTCTCCCCGCGAGCGGGGAGAGGGAGAGAAGCGACACTCACATCAATTCGCGCTCGCCGGGCGCATCGTCTTGATCACCGCGTCCGGCGGCATCACCGAAGCGCCATCGACATACTTGAAGTCGGTCATGGTGCCCTTGCCCTTGTCGAGCGCGATCTGACCCACATAGGCGCCCATGGTCGATTGATGGTCGATCGCCCGGTATTGGATGGGGCCGAAGGGGCTTGCCACGTGCAGGCCCTTGAACGCGTCCACCAGCTTGTCGGGCTCGGTCGACTTCGCCGCCGCGATGCCGGCCGCGAGCGACTTGATCAACACATAGCCGACCACCGAGCCCATGCGCGGGTAGGTCTTGTACTTGGTCTCGTAGGCATTGAGGAACGCGAAATATTCCGGCGTCTTGATCTTGTTGTAGGGATAGCCGGTGACGATCCAGCCGACCGGCGCGTCCTTGCCGAGCGGATCGAGATATTCCGGCTCGCCGGTGAGCAGGCTGACGACCGTGCGGTTCTTGAAGGTCCCGCGCGTCGTGCCCTCGCGCACGAACTTGGCGAGATCGCCGCCGAACAGGACATTGAAGATCGCGTCCGGCTTGGCGTCGTCGATCGCCTGCGCCACCGCGCCGGCGTCGATCTTGCCGAGGGGCGTGGCCTGCTCGGTGACGAACTCGATGTCCGGCTGCGCCTTTTTCATCATGTCCTTGAAGGCGGCGGCAGCCGACTGGCCATATTCGTAGTTCGGATAGACCAGCGCCCAGCGCTTCTTGTGCGCGGCAAGCGCCGGCGCCACCAGCATCGCCGTCTGCATGTAGGTCGAGGGCCGCAGACGGAAGGTGTATTTGTTGCCGTCCTGCCAGACCATCTTGTCGGTCAGCGGCTCGCCGCCGAGATAGAAGATGTGCTTCTGGCCGGCATAGTTGGCGACGGCCAGCCCGATATTGGAGAGAAAGGAGCCGGCCAGAATCGTCACGCCCTCGCGGGTCACCAGTTCGTCGGCGGCGCGCACCGCCGCGCCCGGATTGGCGCCGTCGTCGCGCATGATCACTTCCAGCTTCTTGCCGTTGACGCCGCCCTTGGCGTTGATCTCGTCGACGGCCATTTGCATGCCGTTCTTGTAGGGATCGAGAAAGGCCGGAAACGCCTTGTAGCTGTTGAGCTCGCCGATCTTGATGGTCCCTTGTGCCGTGGCCGGCGTGAAAAAGCCGGCGCCAGCAAGCCCGACCAGCGCAAGAGAGAACAGGTGGCGCTTCAGTCTCATTCCTTCATCTCCCGTAATGTCCTGAGGCCGTGCCTTACCGCGCGGTGTGGCCTCGCTTTCGCCCGCGAGCCTTAACAAGGTTCTGTCGGTTCCGGTGGACGAAGTTGTACGCGCACAAATAATCCGACCGCCGTTTCGACGCGTCAAGCAGATCAGCCGCGCAAAAATGCATCGCTCTCTGCCCAATTTCCCGGCGAGCGCGCATTGTCATGCCGCTACCCTTTGGGCCGGTCGCGGAAGCGGTCCATCAACGGCTTGTCCTGGCCGCCGTCGATTTCGATCATGGTGCCGTTGACCATGGTCATCAAAGGCGACGCCAGCATGACGACCAGGTTGGCCACCTCGTCCACCTCGGCGATGCGGCCGAGCGGGATCGAAGCAGGCGCGAGCTTGTCGGCTTCCTCGTAGGAAATCTTCATGTCGCGCGACATGGCATTGACCAGCCCATCCCAACGCTCGGTGCGCACCGGGCCCGGATTGATCGCAACAAAGCTGATGTTTTCCTTGCCGTATTGGCCGGCGAGCGAAACCGTGAGGTTCTGGCCCGCGGCATTGGCGGCGCCCGGGCAGATTTCCCAATAGGACGGCTTCACGCCGTCATTGCCGATCAGATTGACGACGCGGCCGCCCCCTTGCGCCCGCATGATCGGCAAGGCGTAGCGCAGGCAACGCACATAGCCCATGAATTTGAGCTGCAGACCAAGCTCCCAGTCGTCTTCGGTGAGATGCTCGATGACGCCGCCGGCCGCCGAGCCGGCGTTGTTGACCAGGATATCGACGCGGCCGAGCGCCTTGTGGCCCTGCTCGACGAAATTCTTCGCATCCTTGTCCTGCCGCAGGTCGGCGGGGATGGCGACGATCTTGCGTCCGGTTTCCTTGGCGATCGCGGCGGCGGTCTCTTCCAATGGCCCCGGGCGCCGCGCGCAGATGGCGACATCGACACCCTCGCGCGCCAGACCAAGCGCGATGCCCTTGCCGATGCCTTCCGAGCCGCCGGTGACCAGCGCGGTTTTGCCGTTGAGCTTGAGATCCATCGCAATTCTCCGATGAGAGGTTCTATGGTTTGTGCGCGAGCCAGCGTCCGGCTTCGGCGGTGGCGATCAAATCGCCGACCGCGGCATTGAAGGCGGCCGGCTCCTCGCTGGTGACCGTGTGACCCGAGCGGGGAATGACGCAGAGCCCGGCGGTCGGCGCGATACGGCGCAGGAAAATGCTGGCATCGACGCACCATTCGTCCTCGTCGCCGACGAGCACCAGCAACGGCGGTTTGAACTTGCGCAGATCGGCTTCCATGTCCCACAGCGTCGGACGCTTGGCCTGCAGGTTCTCCATGACCAGCGCGTGGCCCTTGGCCGAATGCTCGCTCAGCATCCTGATGAATTCGGCGTAGCCGCGCGGGTCCTTATTCTTCTGCGTCTGCCGCGTCGGCCCGTCGCCATAGCGGGCGGCAGCAGTCGCCATCGATTCGCTCGCGAACATCTTGGCGGTCTCGCGCGAGGCGGCGCGCGACGCCTCGACCACCTTCGGATCGGCGCTCGAACCGTAGCCGCAGCCGGCGGCGGTCACCGACAGGCAGCGTTCCGGATAATGGATGCCGACATGAAGCGCCGTGGAAGCGCCCATCGAATGGCCGACGATGTGCGCCTTGTCGATCTCGAGCGCATCCATCAGCGCGACGACATCCTCGCGGAAATTATCCTGCGTATATTGCGCCGCGTCATCCGGCACGTCGGACGGCAGATAGCCGCGCTGGCTGAAGGTGACGCAGCGGTGGGCGCGGGAAAAGTGCCGCATTTGCGGCTCCCAGGTGCGCCAGTCGCCGGCATATTCGTGCACGAAGACGACGGGCGTGCCGCTGCCCGCCTCCTCATAATATAGCCGGACGCCGTCTCGCGCGCTGATATGCGCCATTCTACGACCCTCGCCGGGCGTAATTATTTGCACACATACGAATGCCGAGTAAAGCCTTGGCTGCCGCGGACGGTGGGCCGGATGCCGCGGCGCCTTCGGCGGCGTGGCACGCCTCAGGCGATCGCGAGGATCCCACGCCAGGCCAAGTAGACGCCGAGCAGCAACAGGCCGGCGAAGAACGCCACGCGAAAGGTCTCCTCGGGCAAGCGCGCCCGCACGCGTTGCCCGACGGCAAGGCCGCTCACGGCGGCAACCAAGGCGAGCACGGCCGGAATGCTCATGGCAGCCTGAAGGGCATTGGCATGCGCGACAATCCCGGCCAGCACCACGGTCGATACGGTGAAGGTGATGCCGAGCGCCTGCACCATGTCGTCCTTGCCGAGGCCGATCGCCTGCAGATAAGGGCCGGACGGGATGACGAAAACGCCGGTAGCGGACGCGACCAGGCCGGCGATGAGACCGACGATCGGCCCCAACCACGGTTCGTGCCGCGGGGGCACGTGCAGCCGCAATTTGAACAGCCCGGTCAAAGCGTAGACTGCGAGCGCAACGCCGAGCCCGGCGCGCGCCCATTGGCTGTGCATGCCGGTGGTGATCCGGGCGCCCAGCCAGGCGCCGATGCAGATGCACAGCAGCATCGGCCAAAGTCGCCGTATCAGCGGCCAGAGCCGCGCTCCCAGCGACTGCCAGACATTGGTCAGGAAGGCGGGCACGACGACCAAGGCCGCCGCCTGCGCCACCGGCATCGCAATGCCGAGCAGACCGATGGAGACGGTCGGCAGGCCGCCGCCGATGATGCCCTTGATGAAACCCGCGAGCGCGAAGACGGCAGCAACGGCCGCAAGAAATCCGATCGATTCGTGCAAGAAACGTCATTCCTTTCCGCGCCGACCTAGCGCGACGGACATGCCTTCGGCAATGCGGAAAAGGCAAACCCTCCCCTTCGGCGGCGGCGAAGCGCGGCGGCTCGGTGAATTGCCGCGCCCGGCCGTTCAATGCCATAGTTCCGATCGGCCCTAGCGACTGCTGACCGAAGCCGGAGCGACCATGCCCGAAGTCTTTGTCTGCAAGGCCGCCCAAATGCCCGATGGCGAGCGCCGCATCGTCAGCCACGCCGGCACCGAGATCGGCATATTCCATTGGCAGGGCGCTTTCTATGCCTACGAAAACGTGTGCGTGCACCAGGGCGGGCCGGCCTGCGAAGGCGTCATGATGCACAAGGTCGAGGACGTGATCGGCCCCGACCGCACCTGGGTCGGGCAGAAGTTTTCCGACCGCGAAATCCATTTCGTCTGCCCTTGGCACGGCTACGAATACGACTTGAAGACCGGCGAATGCGCCGCCGATCGCAGCCTCAAGCTGAAGAGCTTCGAAGTGGTGCGGCGCGGGGAGGACATCTATGTCGTCGCAAGCTGAACGCAGCGCCGCCGTGCCAGCCGAGCGATGCCGACATCCAGGCCATGCTGGCGCAGGCGGTGCGGCTCTATGCCGAACGCGTAAGCGAATCCGAAGACCCGTTAGCGGCCTTTCCAAGCGATGCGCCCATGACCGCCACCGAGGTCATGGTCACCGTCACCGCCATGCTCAAGGCGGTGAACCTGCAGGTGTTCGAGCTTGGCATGTGGCAGGCCTGGACGGGGAAGCAATGAAGTATTGGAAGAGCGCGCAACACACTCCGCTCATTCCCGCGCAAACGAGAATCCAGAACTGGGCCTCCGCTTGCGCGGGAGCGAGCGGGAAAACCTGGTCCGTATCGGCATTGAGGGGCTAACGACGATGGACCTTCCGCTCAGCGATTTCCGCCGCATGGCGGTCGAGGAATTCGACACCACCAAGCTGCTCGCCCACGCCTCCCAGCAGGCGGCCGAGCGCAACTACAAAAGCTTCCCCATCGTCGACGTCGATTCGCATCACTACGAATCGGAATCGCTCGGCGAGATCCTCGAATACATGGACGACCCGGTGATCCAGCAGCTCGCCATGAGCGGGCGGCAGACCGGCATGCGGCAGACCGGCGTGTTCCACAGCAGCCCCGGCTATCAGGACATGGGCGGCCGCGTCATGCGCTACGCGCTGCGCACGATGGAGAAGACCGACGGCCCGCACCACCGGGACGCCGCGCTGACCAAGCGCTGGATGGACGCCATGGGCACCGACGTCGCGGTCATGTTTCCGACGCCGATGCTGACCCTCGGCCTGCATCCGCAGGTCGAAGTCGAAGTGGCGATGGCGCGCGCCTATAACCGCTGGCTGTGCGAGCGTGTGCTGGCGCACGAGCCGCGGTTGCGCTCGATGCTGTACCTGCCATTCAACGACGCCGAGGCCAGCTACCGCATGGTCAAGGAATTCGCCGGCAAGCCGGGCGTCAGCGGCTTCATGGTCACCGCCGCGCGCCACCGGCCGATCCACCACAATTCCTTCATGAAGACCTACGCCCTGCTCGAGGAAATGGGGCTGCCGCTCGGCTTCCACGCCGGCTACAACTGGAACGAACAGTCGATGGAGATGATGAACAAGTTCATCTCGGTGCATGCCATCGGCTTCGTCTTCTACAACATGGTGCATCTGACCAACTGGATCATCAACGGCCTGCCCGAGCGCTTCCCCAAGCTGAAGGTGATCTGGATCGAGAGCGGGCTCGCCTGGGTGCCGTTCATGATGCAGCGGCTCGACAACGAATACATGATGCGCTCCTCGGAAGCGCCGGCGCTCAAGCGCAAGCCCAGCGACTACATGCGCGACATGTATTTCACCACGCAGCCCATGGAGATGACCGACATGGGCGCGCTGGAGCAGACCTTCCGCATGATGAACGCCGAAACCCAGTTGCTTTATTCGTCCGACTATCCGCACTGGGACTTCGACCTGCCATCGACCATCTACGACCTGCCGTTCCTCGGCGAGAAGGCCAAGCGCAACATCCTCGGCGGCAACGCCATACGCGTGTTCGATTTGAAGCTGCCCGCAGAGAAGCTGGCGAGCGTAGCCTGAGCGCGTAAGCCCGCAGACCCGATCGCTGCGCGAATCCGACGCATCGCCGCTTCGGCGGAACTGCCCGGAAAAGAGTCAAGCGAATCCCGAAAAGCGGCACGCTGAAGCGGCGTTAAGCACGTCCGTAATACTTTTCTTTGCCGACGACGTGAGGCATGTTAGCGGTCGATCGCATCGATCTAACATTGCCAATAAACTTGGGAGGATATCTCATGAGGCGCGCGTTACTCGCCGGTACAACCCTGCTCGCGGCGGCGTTCCTGCCGGCTGCCGGCCACGCCGCCGGCACCATCAAGATCGGGATTGTCATGCCCTATTCGGGACAATTCGCCGATCTCACCAAGCAGATGGACAACGGAATCAAGATCTACATGCAGGAGCATGGCGACACGGTCGCCGGCAAGAAGATCGAGATCATCCGTAAGGACGTCGGCGGCATCAATCCGTCGGTCGCCAAGCGATTGGCGCAGGAACTGGTGGTGCGCGACAAGGTCGACATCCTGGCCGGCTGGCTGCTGACCCCCAACGCAATCGCGGGCTGCAGCGTGTCCAAGGAAGCCAAGAAGTTCACCGTGGTCATGAACGCGGCGACGTCGATCATCACCGACAAGTCGCCTTATTGCACGCGCACCTCGTTCACCCTGCCGATGATCACGGTGACGCTCGGCCAGTGGGCCGCCAAAAACGGAATCAAGAACGACTACACCATGACCTCGGATTACGCGCCCGGTCATGACTCTGAAAAGGGCTTCTCTTACGGCTTCACGTCCGCCGGCGGCAAGATCCTCGGCACGGTGCGCATGGCGGTCAAGAGCCCCGACTTCTCCGCCTATGTGCAGCGCGCGAAGGACCTCAAGCCGCAGTCCATCTTCGTGTTCATCCCGGGCGGCTCGCAGCCGGCGGCTTTCGGCAAAGCGCTGGCCGAGCGCGGCATGGGCGCCAATACGATCAAGGTGTTGGGTACGCAGGAACTGGCTGATGACGCCGCGATCAAGTCGATGGGCAGCGACGCGCTCGGCATCATCACCGCCGGCAACTACAACTACAACCGCGAGGACGCGATGAACGAGAAATTCGTCGCCGCCTATCGGAAGATCGCCGGCGGCGAAAACCCGAACTTCGGCGCGGTCGGTGGCTACGACGGCATGCACCTGATCTACGCGGCCATCGAGAAGGCCAAGGGCAAGACCGACGCGGAGAGCCTGATCGCCGCGGCCAAGGGCATGAAATGGCAGAGCCCGCGCGGGCCGATGATGATCGACCCCAAGACCCGCGACGTCGTGCAGACCATCTACATCAGCAAGGTCGAGAAGAAGGGCGGCAAGCTCGTCAACGTCGTGATCGACAAGGTCCCGGACGTGCACGACCCGGTCCATGCGGGCGAGATGAAGTAACCGCCGGCCACCGCACGCAATGCAGCATCGGATGGGGCGGCCGCCAAGGTCGCCCCATTTGCTATCGTTTTCATTGAATGTATCAATGCCGCCTGGCGGTATATGACATAGGCTTGCGCTCGAGGAGCCGACGCGAACCATGCTTCCTCCCGTTTTCGGCGTCCTGTTCGACGGCCTCGCCTACGGCATGCTGCTGTTTCTGCTGTCGGTCGGGCTGTCGGTGACGCTCGGGCTGATGAATTTCGTCAATCTTGCCCACTGCGCCTTCGCCATGGTGGGCGGCTACGTCACCGTGCTGCTGATCAACCGCTTCGGCTGGTCGTTCTTCGCCACCTTGCCGCTCGCCTTCATCGTGCCGGCGGCGCTGAGCGTGGTGTTCGAACGCGTGTTCTACCGCCGCTTCTACAAGCGCAGCGACCTCGACCAGGTGCTGCTCACCATCGGCATCGCCTTCGTTTCGGTGGCGGCGGCGGCGTGGTTCTTCGGCACCACCCAGCAGCCGATCCGCACGCCGGAATTGTTGCGCGGCTCGTTCAATGTCCTCGGCCTCGATATCGCGCCCTATCGGCTGTTCCTGATCATCGTCGGCGTGGCGATCACGCTGGCACTGGTCGGCGGGCTGGAATTCACCCGCTTCGGCGCCCAGGTGCGCGCCGCCGTCGACAATCAACGCATGGCGAGCGGGCTCGGTATCAATGTCGAACGCACCTTCGCCATCACCTTCGCCGCCGGCAGCGGTCTCGCCGGCCTCGGCGGCGCGCTGGCGATCGAGATCGTGGGCCTCGATCCCAATTTCGCCTTCACCTATCTGATCTACGTGCTGATCGTGGTCGCCGTCGGCGGCCTCGGCTCGATCGGCGGCTCGCTCGCCGCCGCGATTCTGATCGGCGTCAGCGACATCGCCGGCAAATATTATGTGCCGCAGCTCGGCGCCTTCCTCATCTATCTGGTGATGTTGGCGATCCTGATGTGGCGGCCGAACGGCCTGTTCGGGAGACGCTGACCATGGCGGTCTTCACCAATGCGGCCGCCGGGCCGGTGCACTATCTCAAGAGCCAGACGCGCTGGCATTGGTCGGAGACGGTGTTCTGGCTCGCCACGTTGCTGCCGTTCTATTTCCTGCCCGACTATCTGCAGCTTGCCAGCCAAATCGCCATCACCGCGCTGTTTGCGCTCTCGCTCGATCTCATCCTCGGCTACGCCGGCATCGTCTCGCTCGGCCATGCGGCTTTCTTCGGCACGGCCGCTTACGCCGCCGGCATCTTCTCCAAGCTGGTCTGGGGCGAGCCGTTCACCGGCGTGATCTTCGGCGCCGCGGTGGCGGCACTCCTCGGCTATGCCTCGAGTTTCGTCATCGCCCGCTTCCGCCATCTCACGCTCATCATGATCACGCTCGGCCTCGGCTTGCTGCTCGAGCAGGCAGCCAACAGCGCGAGCTGGCTCACCGGCGGCAGCGATGGCCTGCAGGGCATCACCATCTGGCCGCTGCTTGGCCATTTCGAATTCGATCTGTGGGGCTATACGGCTTACGCCTATTCGCTGATCGTGCTGTTCGTGGTGTTCCTCGGCGTGCGCCGGCTGATCCATTCGCCGTTCGGGCTGGCGCTGCGCGGCATCCGCGAGAACGCGGTGCGCATGCCGGCGGTCGGCGCACCGAGCCGCGCCCATATCCGCACCGTCTACACCATCTCCGCCGCGATCGCCGGCGTTGCCGGCGCGCTGCTGGCGCAGACGACGCAGACCGTCGCGCTCGACGCACTCGGCTTCGGCCGTTCCGCCGACGTGCTGGTGATGGTCGTGCTCGGCGGCAGCGGCCGGCTCTATGGCGGCATCGTGGGCGCCATCGTCTACATGATCGCGCACGACCAGTTCTCCGGCATCGCGCCGCAATACTGGTATTTCTGGATCGGCCTGCTGCTGATCCTCGTGGTGATGTTCCTGCCCAACGGCATTCTCGGCGGCCTGGCGGCGGCGACGAACTGGGTCGAGAACCGGTGGAGGAAGAGTTGAGCGCGCTCTCCACCCGCGGCCTGTCGAAGAGCTTCGGCTCGCTGATCGTGGCGCGCGACATCGCGCTCGACCTCCCGGTCGGCGGACGCTACGCGCTGATCGGGCCGAACGGCGCCGGCAAGACCACGCTGATCAACCTGATCACCGGCATGCTGACGCCGAACGACGGGCAAATCCTGCTCGGCGACGAAGACATCACCGCGCTGGAGCCGCAGGACCGTGTGCGGCGCGGGCTCGCGCGCACCTTCCAGATCAACACGCTGTTTCCGGGGCTCAACGCACTGGAGGCGGTGACGCTCGCCGTCGCCGAGCGGCGCGGCATCGCGCGCACCTTCTGGCGCAATATCGGCGAGCACCGCGAGGCGATCGAGGAGGCCTACGAGATCCTGGTCAAGCTGCGGCTGGGCGACGACTGCTATCAGCCAACGCGCGAACTACCCTATGGCCGCCAGCGGCTGTTGGAGATCGCTCTTGCCTTGGCGACCAAGCCGAAGGTGCTGCTGCTCGACGAGCCGGCCGCCGGCGTGCCGCAGGAGGAAAGCGGCGATATCTTCGAGGTGGTGGCGGGGCTTTCGGACGATCTGACATTGTTGTTCATCGAGCACGACATGCATGTGGTGTTCCGCTTTGCGAGCCACATCATCGTGCTGGTCGGCGGCGCCATCTACACCGAGGGCACGCCGGCCGAGATCGCCGCCGATCCCGGCGTGCGCGAGGTCTATCTGGGCAAGCGACACCATGGCTGAGCCGCTGCTTCAGTTGAAAGGCGTGACCGCGGGCTACGGCAATGCCGTGGTGCTGCACGACGTCTCACTCGAAGTGCCGGAAAACGGCAGCCTCGCGCTGCTCGGCCGCAACGGCGTCGGCAAGTCGACGCTGCTGATGACCGTCATGGGCTACACCCAGATGCACGGCGGCAGCGTGATCTGGCGCGGACGGGACATCTCGCGCTTGCCGCCGCATGCCCGCGCCACCGGCGGCATCGGCTGGGTGGCGCAGGAGCGCGAGATTTTTCCCTCGCTCAGCGTGGAGGAAAACCTCACCGTTGCCGCGCGCGGCGACGGCTGGGATCTGCCGGCCGTATTCAAGCTGTTTCCGCGCCTGAACGAGCGCCGCCGCAACATGGGCAACCAGCTCTCCGGCGGCGAGCAGCAGATGCTGGCGATTGCCCGCGCGCTGATGACCAACCCGGCGCTGATGCTGCTCGACGAGCCGTTCGAGGGCCTGGCGCCGGTGATCATCGACGAACTGACCGCCGCGATGAAGACGATGCTGGCCGACCGCCGCATCGCCATCGTGCTGGTCGAGCAGCACACCGACATCGCGCTCGAACTGGCGCAGGAGGCGATCGTGCTGGAGCGCGGCGCGGTGGCGCATCGCGCAGCCTCGGCGGAATTGCAGAACGACACCGCCACCCTCGACCGCCTGGTCGGCCTGCGCGTGAGCGCCAGCGCGTGACGTTTCTTCCCTGCCTTGCTATCAATTCACGGCCCGCACACCATCGAAGGTCCGCTCCATGGATTTCCCCAAGCCGCCCGTCGGCATGCTGCCGACCGACCGCATCGCCTATTCGCCGATACGCAACCGCGAACCGCTCAAGCTGCCGGGCGATGCGCGCATGGTGGTGTGGACCATCACCAATGTCGAGGAATGGGACCCGACCCAGACCATGCCGCGCACGGTGCTGACGCCGCCCGCGGGCGGCGCGCCGATGCCCGACATCCCGAACTGGTGCTGGCACGAATACGGCAACCGCGTCGGCTTCTGGCGGCTGCTCGCGGTCTATGACGAGTTCAAGGTGCCGGGCGTCATGAACATCAACGGCACCGCGGCGGAAGCCTTCCCCGAACTGATGCAGGCTTGCGTCGAGCGCGGCTGGGAATTCCTCGGCCACGGCTACACCCAGCGCAACATGCAGAAGGTGGAAAACGAGCGCGCCGACATTCGCAAATGCGTCGAGGCGCTGGAGAAGATCACCGGCAAGCGACCGCGCGGCTGGGTCGGGCCCGGCCTCACCGAAACCTGGGAGACCGTCGATATCCTGGCCGAGGAAGGCTACGACTATGTCGGCGACTGGGTGCTCGACGACCAGCCGGTGTGGCTGAAGACGCGCGGCAAGCCGCTGCTCAGCATTCCCTACACGCAGGAAGTGAACGACGTCGCCATGATGCTGATCCAGCACCACAAGGCCTCGGAGTTCTACGAGCGGGCGATGGACCAGTTCGAGCAGATCTACGCCGACGCCAAGGACTCGGCGCGGGTGATGGCGATTTCCGTGCACCCCTACATCATGGGCGCGCCGCACCGGGCCAAGTATTTCCGCCGCATCTTCGAGCACATCCGCGGCAAGAAGGACGTGCTGTTCTGGAACGGCGGCCAGATCGCCGACTGGTTTATGAAGGCCGGGCCGAAGGCGCCGTGAGGCCTGGCCGTGCCACACGCTCCGCTACCTCCCCCTTTCAGGGGGAGGGAATGCGCCTTCGGATAACGGCACCGCTGCTCTTGGTTTCGCGCCCGCGCTGGATTATCGATTGAGGCATGAGCACCACCTTCCTCGACAAGACCACCATCGCCGAACTGACCGCGCGCATGTATCTCGACACCGGCGCGGTGCGGTTCATGGAGGACAAGCCCTTCATCTTCACCAGCGGCTGGGCGAGCCCGGTCTACAACGACTCGCGCTGGCTGATGTCGTTTCCCGACGTGCGCACGACGCTGATGGACTTCGCCGTCGCCACCATCGACCGCGACATCGGCCGCGGCGAGATTGACGCGGTGGCCGGCGGCGAAACCGCCGGCATCCCCTTCGCCGCCTGGGTCGCCGACCGGCTGCATCTGCCCATGCAATATGTGCGCAAGAAAGCCAAAGGCTTCGGCCGCGGCGCGCAGATCGAGGGCCAGTTGATCCCCGGCCAGCGCGTGCTGCTGGTGGAGGACCTCGCCACCGACGGCCGCAGCAAGGTCAACTTCGTCAAGGCGCTGCGCGAAGCGGAAGGCCAGTGCGCGCACTGCTTCGTGCTGTTCTTCTACGACATCTATCCGGAAGGCGCGAAAATCCTCAAGGACCTCGGTGTCACTTTGCATGCGCTCACCACCTGGTGGGACGTGCTGCGGGTCGCCAAGGCGAGCGGCAAGTTCGACGCGCGACTGCTGGCGGAGGTCGAGAAGTTCATGCACGACCCGGCCGGCTGGTCGAAGGCGCATGGCGGCGTCGCTGAAGTCTCGGGTTAGAGGGTGATCCAGTCAGGCTGAAACAGCATTCCGTTCGTCCCCGCGAAAGCGGGGACCCAGGGCTGCAAACAGAGGCCTTTATGATTTGGCTCCTGGATTCCCGCTTACGCGGGGACGAGCGGAATATGTTTCCATCTTCGTGGATCGCACTCTAGACGTTACTTCCGCTGCAACCGCGTCACCGCCAGATCGAGCGCCGACAGAAAGCGCGACAGGTCCTGCCGGCTGAGCGGCTTGGGGCCGCGCGTCGTGGCGCCGGCCGAACGCAGATCCGACATCAGGTTGCGCGTCGCCAGCGCCATGCCGACAGAGTCGTCGTCGAAAGCCTTGCCGGTCGGGCCGATCACCGTCGCGCCGTTGCGCACGCAGCGCGCCGCCAGCGGGATATCCGCGGTGACGACAATGTCGCATGCACCGGCGCGCTCGGCGATCCAGTCGTCGGCCACATCCGGCCCGTCCGGCACGATCACGCGCTCGATCATGGGACTGCGCGGCACGTTCATGAAGGCGTTGGCGACCACATAGACCTGGAGGCCATAGCGTTCGGCCACCCGATAGATCTCCGGTTTGACCGGACAGGCATCGGCATCGACAAAGATGCGGATTTCCGCCGGTTGCCGGGGGCCTTCCAAGGGTTCGGCCATCGTGATCCAATCCATCCATGCACGCGCAGGGAGGCATCAATGGCCAAGGCACGCAAGAAAGTCCAGGCAAGACGCAGCGCAAAGGCAAGCAAGACCGCGGCGAAGAAGAAGAAAACCAAAGTCGCCGCCAAGAGCAAACCGCAAAGCCCGCAACGAAGCGGGCCGCAAAAAAGAAGGCCGCCAAGCAGGCGCGGCCACCACAGAAATTCACCGTCAGCCATCACCGCGAGGAAGATTTCGACGCCGGGCTACGCTCTTATGCGGCGTACCGCGATCTTGGGCTGGCGCCGGCGACCGGCGGCATGGTGCAGGCGCATGTCATCCGCATGCTGCCGCCGTTCAAGCCGGAGGAGGTATCGACGCCGCATTATCACGACGTCGAATTCCAGATGGTCTATGTGCTGAAAGGCTGGATGACCACCGCGTTCGAGGGCGAAGGCACCCACACCTTCCACGCCGGCTCGTGCTGGATCCAGCCGCCGAAGATCAAGCACACCGTGCTCGGTTATTCCGACGACTGCGAGCTGCTGGAGATCGTGCTGCCGGCGGATTTCGATACGGTGATGTTGGAGGCGTGAGGCGGTGCGGCGTCTCTCTCCCCCGCGACGCGGGCGAGGGAATCGAGCGTACCGCGCGCTTCGCGGCTTCACCGATTCAAATATCAAACAGCCATGCGCCATCGCCCGTATTCTTTGGCGGGCGCCGGGTTCGCCCGTATTTCCCTTGCCCCGCGAACCAGGGGGTCCGGGGGAGTCGACCCCCGCATAATGCGAGGGCGATGGAGCGCCGCGTGGCGCAACCATCTTCAAGTCCGCACCTTGCGGTGCGTGACGTGTCTTGGCGTGACGCGCGCGCCCCGCGGCGCTCCATCGCGGTGTCTTTCCGACGCGGGCCGCGCTTTCGGCAAGGTCTCGACAAACTCACGCCGTCAGCCAGCTCCTGGCGGGGGGTCTTAGTGTCCCCGGGCGGAGCCCCGCGCCGCCCGAGCGCAAAGGATGCGTTCTTTCCTTCGCCCGCAGGCACCGCATCCGGTTCCACCCTCATGACGCCTCATGAAAGCGCCCTCAGTCGAACCGGACGCGCAGATGATAAGTGCGGTTTAGCGAGCGGGGATAAGTTTTTTGATCCCGCCTCTTCAGCGCCCTTGTCCGCCCACCCGGCAGCCCGGCATGCGGTGCCGCGATGCTCTTGCGAACCCTAGCACTGAGGGCGCATAACCGCCCTCGAAAAAGTCCGCCAGCAAGACACGCCGGTCGCCAAGAATTTGAAGGAGGGTCGCCATGGATGAGAGAACGCGCGAACTGATCGAGATCCTCCCGGAGGACATCAACCCGCGCTACAATTGGGGGCGGGCGCTGCCCTCGCTCGGGATCATGGGGGTGGATTTCGAGGAACGCGTCGATTACCGCCGCCTGCACCGCTACCGCCTCGGCCGCGCCAAGCAGGTGCTGGAGAATTCCGAGTGCGGCGCGCTGCTCGTTTTCGACGTCAACAACATCCGCTATCTCACCTCGACCAAGATCGGCGAATGGGAGCGCGACAAGATTTCGCGCTGGGCGCTGCTGACCCGCGGCGGTGATCCGATCCTGTGGGACTTCGGCTCGGCCGCCGTCCACCACAAGCTTTACGCGCCGTGGCTGAAGCCGGAGAACTGCAAGGCCGGCCTGCTCGGCCTGCGCGGCACCGTGCAGCCCTCGTTCGGGCTGATGGAAAAGCACGCCAAGGAATTGTTCTCGCTGCTCAAGGAAGCCGGCGTCGAGAAGATGCCGGTCGGCGTCGATATCGTCGAGCCGGCGATGATGTTCGAAATGCAGAAGGCCGGCATCAATGTCGTCGATGGCCAGCAGCTGATGCTGGAAGCGCGCGAGCTGAAGTCGCAGGACGAGATCGCACTGCTCAACCGCGCCGCCGCGATGGTCGACGGCGCCTATCACATGATCAACGAGGAGCTCAAACCCGGCGTACGCGAGAACGACATCGTCGCCAAGGTCAACGAGTTCCTCTATCGCCACGGCTCCGACGACGTGGAAGCGGTGAACGCCATTTCCGGCGAGCGCTGCAATCCGCATCCGCACAATTTCACCGACCGCCTCATCCGCCCGGGCGACCAGGCGTTCTTCGACATCCTGCAGGCGTTCATGGGCTACCGCACCTGCTACTACCGCACCTTCAACGTCGGCCGCGCCACGCCGGCGCAGCACGATGCCTACAAGAAGGCGCGCGAGTGGCTCGACCGCGCCATCGAGCTGATCAAGCCCGGCGTCACCACCGACGAGGTGGCGCGCGCCTGGCCGAAGGCGGAGGAGTTCGGCTTCCCGGACGAGCTGTCGGCCTTCGGCCTGCAGTTCGGCCACGGCCTCGGCTTGGCGCTGCACGAGCGGCCGATCATCAGCCGCGTGATCTCGCTCGAGCATCCGACCGAGATCAAGGAAGGCATGGTCTTCGCGCTCGAGACCTATTGCCCGGCGACGGACGGCTACTCCGGCGCGCGCATCGAGGAAGAGATGGTGGTCACCGACAAGGGCTGCCGCGTCATCTCGCTGTTCCCGGCGGAGGAGCTGCCGATCAGCGGCGATGGTATTGAGCGGGCACAGACCTCGCTGCACGGTCATTACCGTGCTTGACCCGGCAATCCATCCCACTTCGAATGCGGTGGCAGTTTCTTGACGGATGCCCGGGAGGCAACTTCGCCAACGCTTCGCACGCGCTTGCTGAGATGCCCCCTCACCCGGATCGCTGACGCGATCCGACCTCTCCCCGCTCGCGGGGAGAGGTGATCCCCATCGCCTGTTCGAACGCGCGGCGCACGTCGGGCGGCTGGCCATAGTGGTGGCGGAAGCCGACGAGGCGTTCGCGCAGCAGCGGGTGCGTGTCGTAGTCCGCAAGCGGCACGCCCTCGACATTGTATTTGCGCATGACGTCGGGCAGTTCGACGCAAGCCGCCCGCGCCGGATCGCGGATGAGGCCGGAGGGGTCCTCGCCCCTCGCCACCTTGTCGATGTCGGCGAAGAAACGCTTGCGCATCTCGACGATGCCGATATCGCTCGTGCGCAAGTTCTCGCGCGTGCGGTCGGCGATGCGCCCCTGCCCTACCCAGCCGATAACGTCCTGGTTGATGACGTGGCTGTCGATCCAGCGCCCTTGCGCGTCGCGGATGGGGCTGACCCAAGTCGGCACGTTTTCCTGCACGTAAGGCTCGCGGCCCTTGGGCACGCGCATGAAGAACCAGGCGATGCTGAGCGTGTTCTCGTCGTCGATCGGCACGCGCCATTCGAAATGCATGCCGAGATAGAAGGCGTTCGGCCACAGCGCGACGCGGCCGACGGTCCAGTTCGGATCGCTTTCGTCGCCACCTTCGCGGATGCGGCGATAGACGAAGCCGTGCTCGAACTCGTCGAAGCGCAATTTGAGATGGCGGGCGGCCTGCTTATCCTGGCCGCGCAGTTGCGCGCTCCAGTTCTCGTGCATCCATTCGAAATGCACGGGATCGATGGAATTTTCCTGGCACTGGAACCAGTTGCAGGGAATGTCGGCGGTGACGATCTCGCGGAAGCCGTTCTGGTAGGTGAACGGTGCCCATACCGGCAGTTCGGGTGCGGGCGCGGGGCCCATATAGGCCCACAGCAGGCCGGCGAGCTCACGCACCGGATAGGCGGCGATGCCGCAGCCCTCGCGCGATTTCGGATTGGGATTGGCGATATCCTCGTAGGGCTGCTCGATGCAGGCGCCGGCGGAATCGAACTTCCAGCCGTGATAGAAACAGCGGATGCCGGTTTCTTCGACGGTGCCGTAGGAGAGATCGGCGCCGCGATGCGCGCACTGGCGCGCGACCAGGCCGTAGCGGCCTGAGCGGTCCTTGTAGAGCGTGAGGTCTTCGCCAAGCAGCCGCACCGGCTTGATCGGCTGGGCGTCGAGTTCGCTCGCGCCGGCGATCGGCATCCAATAGCGCCGCAGCAGATTGCCCATGGGCGTGCCGGGCCCGACGCGGGTCAGCATTTCGTTGCGCGCGGCGCTGAGCATGGCGTTTTCCCTTGCTTTGCGCCTTGTCGCGGCGCTCACCGCGCATCGTAGGACGCTGGTGGGCCCAGACAACCGGGTGGCAGCACGCCGCAGGGCACCCGTGCAGGCGAAGGGTGGCGAAAACAGCAGGGACTCGAGGAAGAGATGGCAGTTACCGACAAGGGCGCCAAAGTGATCTCGCTGATCCCCGCGGGGGACTTGCCGATCAGCCATCGATATTGAGGCGCGTTAACGATTCGCGCCGTTTCGACGGCCCGAGGCGTCCGCTCCGGGCCGTATCCGTTTTGGAACATTTTCCGCGCACTTTGCTTAAATCCTCCGACAGCAAGGCGGAGGCGACAGATGGCTGAGATTCGCAGCGGTGGAATTGGTGTGCTCGGAGTTCTGGTGGGAGCGCTCATCGTCATCGTGGTCGGGGGCGCCGTCCTCTACGCCACCGGCACCATCGGCGGCCATGACACCGCGACTTTGAAGATCGAGGTGCCCAAGATCGGCAAATGATCCGCGAATAAGCAGCCTCGGGACGGTTCTCGACCTTGCTGGAGCAGTGCCAAGCGGCAGCACGCCGCAGGGCAGCCGTGCAGGCGAAGGGTGGCGAAAACGGCCGTGAATCGCTATGTCAGGGGTCGACCTGCCGGAACAAAGCCCGATGACGACACACACATTCAAGCCAGATCCACTGGAGTTCAGGGCCGCCGCGGTGGCGCCGAGCTTCCGCAATGAGGCCATGGAGGCCCTTTTGAAGGGATTCCGCGGTCATTGCCCGGCCTGCGGCAAGGGCCACATGTTCCGCGCCTATCTCAAGGTCGCCGACAACTGCCCTGAATGCGGTGAGGAGTTGCATCATCACCGCGCCGACGATTTTCCCGCCTATCTCGTGATCGTCATCACCGGCCATATCCTGGTGCCGATCGTGCTGGCGGTGGAAACCGCCTTCGGGCCGCCGATGTGGCTGTCGATCCCGCTCTGGCTGTCGGTGGCCACGGGGATGTGCACGAGCCTGCTGCAGCCGGTCAAAGGCGCGGTTGTCGCGCTGCAATGGCATCTCGGCATGCACGGCTTCGAGGAGTCGCGCAAAATGGGCGAGATCGAGCCGACGGTGACGCTGCCGGCAGGCTGATGCTCAACTTGCCCCGGATGCTGCGCTGCGCGAGCGTCAGCGAAGTGACGCACTGCTGATCCGGGGTCCAGCTTTCTTTTTCAAGAGAACCGGGGTCTACGGCGCACCACTGTCGTGTTGCGTTGTGCCCGGGACGCGCAGTTCATGGCAATATCTAAGCCGCCCGCACGTGGGCGACGAAGGCCTGCGCTTCCCGCTGCAGCGCCGCGGCCTGGCGGTTGAGGTCGGCCACCGCCTGCAGAATCTGCTGGGCGCCGCTGCGGGTGCGGCTGGCGAAATCGTTGACGCCTGCGATAGTCTCGGCGACCTGGCGGATGCGCGCGGCGGCGCCGTCGACGCTTTCGGCGATCTTGTGGGTCGCCTCGCTCTGCATGCGTACCGAGCCGGTGATCGACTGCGACACCGTGTCGATCTGCGACACCACGGTCGACATCGATTGCGTCGCGCCGCGCACGCTTTCGACCATGTCGCCGACCGCGCCGGTCTTGTCACGGATATTGGCGAGCGCCTGCGTGGTCTGTGCCGCCAGGGCTCTTCACTTCTTGCGCCACCACGGCAAAGCCGCGGCCGGCCTCTCCCGCGCGCGCGGCCTCGATGGTGGCGTTGAGCGCGAGCAGGTTGGTCTGGCTGGCGATGGCCTGGATCATGCCCGCCACCTCGTCGATTTCGCCGACGGTCGAAACCAGCCCGTCGGCATTATCGACCGCGATATTGGCGCGGCGGGTCGCCTCCACCACCACGTTCGCGGCGTTGGCGAGCTGGACGTCGATGTCGTGCATGGCGGTCGACAATTCGTCGATCGCCGCCGCCACCGTGCCGGCGACCTGTGTGGTGTCTTCCGCCGCCACCGCGGCCTGGCCGACCGAGCGGCCGGATTCCTCGGCGATCCCGGTCATGGCGCGCGCCGAACCGTCGAGCTGGCTCGCCGCGGTGGCCAGTGCCGCCGCCACATTGAGAATCTTGCTCTCGAAGCTGCGGGCCAACTGATCGAGCGCCGCGCGCTTTTCTACGCCCGACTGCTCCCGTTCGCGCTCGCGCTGCGCCTGCGCCTCGCGCAGGGCAACGCCGTTGTTGCGGAACACCAATACGGCGCGGGCCATAACGCCGACTTCGTCGCCGCGCGCAAGACCGTCGATCGGCACCTCGAAATCGCCCTGCGCGATCTCGCGGGTGACGGCCGCCAGCCGCTGCAATGGCCGCGCCACCGTGCCGTGGGCGAGCCACATGGCCAAGAGCACGGTCAACAGCGTGCCGCCGACCAGCACCATGGCCAGCATCCGGTAGGTCCACGCCTTGCTATCGGCGGCGGCTTCCATCGCCATCTTGTTCTGGCCGCCGAGAATGTCGATCAGCCGGTTCATGCTGGTGGTGGCGTCGACCAGCGCCGGGTCGAACTTGAATTCGAGCAGCACCCGAGCGCGCTCGCGCTGGCCCGCCTTGGTGAGATCATGGACGGAATCGGCAATGGAATTGACCAGATCGAGCCTTCGCACCATGCCGTCGATGTCGTCACGATGGGCGGGCAGATATTCCAGCACATTGTTGAGCCAGACTTTGGTCGCCGCGAACTGGCCGGCGCGCTCGTCGTTGGCCTCGCGCATGGTGGCGGGATCGTTGGTGCCGGCCATCTTGTAGGTCGCGAGCCCCAGCGATTCCACGGCGATCTTCGCTTCCGTCAGCGTGAGCCGCGCCGGGTCGACCTTTTCGGTCACCGTCGCGTTGAGCAGGTCGATCTGATGCAGGCTGCGCAGGCAGAACCAATTAGCGGCCGCCGACATGACGCCGAGCACGCCGATCAACAGGAAAGCCTTGGCCGCGATCGGCAGGCTGATGCGAAGCAATCGTTGCATGGAGAATCCTGAGCCGTAATTGCAGGTATAGATAAACCGACAATTCTTCTCGGTGACTTAATAACCAAGTCACATGACCGTCGCCTTTGTCACAAAACTCAACGCGCGCGCGTTCGTCACATCGACTTCAACGTCGTGCATGCAATGAACAACGACACACGGTGAATTGCGCTAAGCGCGACTTAACTTCTCGCGTGTATCAGCGTGCGCGCAGCCCGCCGCAAGACAACGATCCGCGATCGCAGATGGGGCTTCGGCGGGCGAGGTGGGTAATCGGGTCAACAGTCGGGGGACGTCATGACCACGCGCGACAGCATCTACAATGTTCTTTTTTTAGGCAGCGGCAACTTCGCCCGCTCGATCATGGCCGAAGCGATTCTCAATCGCGAAGGCGCCGGAAAATTCCGGGCCTGCTCGGCCGGGCTTCTGAACGGCAATGCGCTTGATCCGCAGGCGGTCGACCTGCTCGCGCGCATGCACTTCAACACCGGCGTCCTGCGGGCGAAAAGCTGGAACGAGCTTGCCGGCGACGACGCGCCGACCTTCGATTTCATTTTCAGCGTGTGTGACGAGGCGACGCTGCTGCCGCGGGCGATCTGGCGCGGCCACCCGATGTTCGCGCATTGGGGCGTCTACGATCCGGCCAAGGCGGCCGGCAATCCCTCGCAGGTGCGGTTGGCTTATGCCGACACGTTCCGCATGCTGACGAACCGCATCGGCATATTCGTCAACCTGCCGCTGGCCGCGCTCGACAAGCTCGCCATGCAGCGCCAACTCGACACCATCGGCGGCAAGGCCGACGCGCCGGCGACCGCGGCGGCGTAGACGCGTGCTTTCCCTCTGCCCGCATGCGGGGAGCGGTGAAAAGGATCACCCCGCCTTCGCCGTGCCTTCGCGCAAATGCGGGAAGCGCTCGGAGAGCAGCGAGCCGTGATAGTAGGTGGGCTGGAAAGCGGCTTGTGCGCGGATATTGTCGAACCAGGTGACGACGCGCGGCAGATCCTGCCAGTCCGCCATCCGCAGGTCGTGCATGCGCACGAGCGCCGGCATCACCGAGATGTCGGCGAGCGAAATGTCCTTGCCGAGCAGCCAGGGGCCGCCGCTCGCTTCAATCTCCTTGTCCATGCGCTCATAGGTGCGGCGCAGGCGCGCGAGCGCGGCGTCCATCTCCGACTGCGGGAAGCCGGTCTGGCCCATGGTCATCATGAATTCCTTGCGCAGCGGCTTCAACTCCGCCATGGCGACGAAATCCTCGCGGCTCATCGCCTTGAATTTCGGCATGAAGGCCAGATTGAAGGTCGGCACGCGGACAGCCGCCGCCGGCATCTCGTCGATGAAATGCATCAGCGTGCGCATACGGGCGCGCTTGACCGGATCCTCCGGCGTGAAGCTCGCGTCCGGCACGACTTCGTCGAGATATTCGATGATGACGTTGGAATCGATGACGATTTGTTCGTCGTGGTCGAGGGTGGGCACCACCCCATTGGGATTGAGCTTGAGATAGTCGGGCTTGAGCTGGTCGCCCTCGAGCAGATTGAGCTTCACTTCGTCGAAAGCGAGCCCTTTTGCATGCAGTACGAAGCGCACGCGCTGACTGCAGGTCGATTGCGGCGCGTTATAGAGCGTGAAGGCCAATTCCAATTCCTCCCACCGAAGTGCGCGCCGCGATAATGGGACATCGCAATTCGCAAATCCACTGTGAATTTATGGCGTCTTTACTTGCGATCCGAGGCAATGACCGATTGAGTTACGTACACGTGCGCACGCTGCCGTTTCCTCCCTTACCACTGAACGGTGGTCAATCCTCCAAATGTGCACGTTAAAGGGCCGCGCAAGCGGCCCTTTTTTCATGACCCAATTGGCGAAAACCGTGCGAAGATCGCCATGCAAGCTGGAAATTCTTCTTGCATGCGCGGGAATAGAAGCGACTTGGCGGGTTTTGTCCCGTTGCGCACGACACGTGGCGTCAAATGGAGGATTGCATGAAACGATATCTTATTCCCGTGGCCACGGCCGCGGCGCTCGCTTTTGCTGGTGTGGCCTTTGCGGCGGCACCGACCAAGACCGGCAACAGCGCCAAGGGCAAGGTGCTGACAAACGAGCACGGCATGACGCTCTACACCTTTGCCAAGGACAAGGGCGGCAAATCGGCCTGCAACGGCGGCTGCGCCAAGAACTGGCCGCCGCTGACGGCGGAATCCGGCGCCAAGGGCGGCAAGGGCTACAGCATGATCAAGCGCACCGACGGCAGCATGCAGTGGGCCTACAAGGGCCACCCGCTCTACACTTGGCAGGGCGACCATAAGCCCGGCGACATCACCGGCGACGGCTTCCTCAACGGTGCGTGGAAGATCGCGAAGCCGTAAGGCTTGCTGCCCGCCAAAGCCGAATGCTGTCATGCCCCGCGAAAGCGGGGCATCCAGTATCTACGACCTGTGCCGTGATTACGGGATCGCCCGCCTTCGCGGGCGATGACGGTTTGCGTTGTTCGGCGACGCGCAGGCTAGCTCTCCAGCCCCGTCGGCACGTTCTTGTTTTCGGACTCGACCTTCATGCCGGCGGCGAGCGCCATGGTCTCCATGAGCGCCGCGAAGTCCTTCTGCAGATAGGCTTGCGGGTCCTTCTGCAGCGTGGCGGCGCCGAAATGGCTCTGCAGCACCTCGCGCGTCGCCGCCGTCACCGGCATCGGCACATCCATCTCGCGGCCGAGCTCGAGGCCGAGATCGATGTCCTTGCGCAGCAGCTCCGGCGTGAAGGTCGTGGTCCAGTCGAGATTGACCAGCGCCGGCGACTTGTACTTGGTGAACATCGAGCCCATGACGCCGTTGTTGAGGAAGGCAAGGAAGGCGTGGCGCGGCACGCCCATCTTGTTCACCAGCAGCGTGATCTCGATCAGGTTCTCGATGACGACGCCGAGCATGACGTTATGCGCGATCTTGCACACGCGCGCGAGCTCGCCCGCGCCCACGTAGGAAACGCCCTGCGGCGCGACGATCTCCATCAGCGGCATCGCCGCCTTGCAGGCCGCCTCGTCGCCGGAGAGCACCGCCGACAGCCGGCCGGCCTTGATCACCTTGGCGTTGCCGGAAACGGGCGCGGCGACGTATTCGCCGCCGGCCGCCTTCAGCTTAGCCCGGATGTTGGCGGAGTCCTCGACCGATATGGTCGAGCAGTCGACCAGCACCTTGGGCACCTTGCCGCCGGAAGCGACTCCGGTCTTGCCGAAGATCACCTGGTCGAGGTCCTTGCCGGTTGAGACGATGGAGAACACCACGTCGCAGTCGGCGAGATCGCTGAGCTTGTCGACGATCTTGCCGCCGCTCTTGGTCAGCGGCTCGGCCTTGGCGCGGGTCCTGTTCCACACCGACACGTCATGACCGGCCTTCAGCAAACGCTCGGCCATGGGCAGGCCCATGCGGCCGGCACCGATCCAGCCGATTTTCTGTGCATTCTTCGACATCGCGAAACTCCGTTGAAACCGTCACTGCCGTCGGAAAAGCTGCGCGGGCTTAGCGTTTCTGCGCGCAATTCGCCAGCGGCAAAAGACCGGCGCCACATCGCTGCCACACAAACTCACCTACGCTTGTGGTCGGCGCTCAATGCGCACTATCCTTGCACGACGCGCCCAAGAGAGAACTTACGCCAAGGCCCGTAAGAGGCCGGCAAGCGCTATCGGGAGGAAATCGACCGGCACCATGCAGGATGCCGTCACCATCGCGGTCGCCCCCGCACCGCCGAGCCGGCTCGGCGAGCGTCTGCGCGTATTCGCGCGCAATGCCTTTCCGTTCATCGTGGTCGGCGCCATCTGGGAAGCGGTGGCGCGCTCCGGCGCGATGCCGGCCAAGCTGTTTCCGACCATCGAACAGATCGCGCGCTCCTTCGTCGAACTGACGATCTCCGGCATCCTGCCCCATCACGCGCTCGATACCATCCTGCGGCTGATCACCGGCTTCGGCCTCGCGGCAGTGGTCGGGCTCACCATCGGCATGCTGATGGGACGCTCACGCCGCGCGGAAGACATCTGCCTGCCGCTGGTCAGCATTCTCGCGCCGATTCCCGGCCTCGCCTACACGCCGCTGTTCCTGCTCTGGTTCGGCCCGGGCGAAGTCTCCGCCGTGCTGCTGGTCGCCTTCGTCTCCATGTTTCCGGTGATCTACAATTCCTGGACCGGCGTGAAGGCGGTGAAGGAAATCTGGGTGCGGTCGGCGCAGTCGATGGGCGCCGACCAACACCGGATGTTCCGCCATGTCATCCTGCCCGGGGCACTGCCCTACATCCTGACCGGCCTGCGGCTCGGGCTGGCACAGGCCTGGCGCATCCTGGTGGCGGTGGAAATGCTCGCCGCCGTGCCGTGGGGGCTCGGCTGGCTGATCTTCGGCGCGCGCGAGTTCCTCAACACCGACGCCATGATGGCCGGCGTGGTCGTGATCGCCGTGATCGGCCTGTCGCTCGAGAAGTTCGTGTTCCAGAAGCTCGAGAACTACACGGTGGTGCGCTGGGGCATGGTGGAGGCGATGGAATGACGCTCGACCAGGCCCAGCACCGGCGCACGCTCATCCGCGGCGCGCTCTCGATCATCGGCGCGATGGCCGTTTACGAAGGCGTCGCCTACAGCGGCTATTTCCCGCAGGTGCTGCTGCCGACCATCCAGACGGTGGCCGCGACATTGTGGTCGATGCTCGCCGATGGCGTCATGTTCGAGCACGCCGGCGCCACGCTCTACCGCGTGATGATCGGCTTTTCCCTGGCGCTGGCGCTCGGCATCCCGCTCGGCATCGCGATGGCGCGCTTCAAGCCGGTGGAGAATTTCTTTCTGCCGCTGGTGTCGGCGCTGATGCCGATCCCGTCGTTCTCGCTGGTGCCGCTGTTCATGCTGTGGTTCGGCATCGGCAACACCACCACCATCCTGATCGTGTTCTATGCCGCCACCTTCCCGGTGCTGTTCAACACCTGGTCGGGGGTGCGCTCGGTCAATCCGTTATGGCTGCGCGCCGCCGGCGCCATGGGGGCGAACGAAAAGAAGCTGTTCTGGAAGGTGATCATCCCCGGAGCCTCGCCGTTCATCATCACCGGCATGCGGCAGGCTTTCCTGCGCTCGTGGATCGCGGTGGTCGGCGCCGAGATGATCGCGGCCTCCGACTGGGGCCTGGGCTGGGTGATCTTCGACGCCAAGGAGTTCCTGCAGGCCGACATCATGCTGGCTTCGATCGTGGTGATCGGCGTCATCGGCTTCGTGTTCGAGCGGCTGGTGTTCGGCTCGATCGAGAAGGCCACCGTGAACAAATGGGGCATGGTGCGGATGGCCAAGGGGTAGACGATGCTCTGTGCGGACGACCAAAAATCCGCTCGTCCCCGCGAAAGCGGGGACCCAGGGGTCACAATGTCAATTAGGCAATTTCGGCCCCTGGATTCCCGCTTACGCGGGAATGAGCGGAGTGTGAGTTGCGCTTCGCAAAAAGGATCACGCGCATGAGCGTGAGCGAAAACGGTCCGGTTCTCTGCAGCGTCGATGAGCGCGGGGTCGCGCATGTCACGCTCAACCGGCCGGAGGTCTTCAACGCCTATAACGGCGACGCTGATCGAGGCCCTGCTCAAGACCTATGACACGCTCGCGGACAAGAACCTGCGCGCGGTGGTCATCGCCGGCAAGGGCAAGGAACTTCCAGGCCGGCGCCGACATCAAATGGCTCGACGCGGTGCGGCGCGCGTCGCCGCAGGAAAACCTCGCCGCCTCGCGCAAGACCGCGGAAGCGGTGCAGCGGCTCAACCTGCTGCCGGTGCCAACACTCGCGCTGGTGCAGGGCGCCTGCTTCGGCGGCGGAACCGGCATCATCGCGGCCTGCGATATCGTCATCGCCGCCGACAACGCCACCTTCTCCATCGCCGAGGTGAAGATCGGCGTCGCCGGCACCATCATCGTCCCGCAGCTCAACGACGCCATCGGCCTGCGCCAGGTGCGGCGCTATGCGCTCACCGGCGAACGCTTCGACGCGGCCGAAGCGCTGCGCATCGGCCTGGTGCACGAGGTCGTGCCGCTTGGGGAACTGGAATCGACCGGCGAGCGCATCGTCAATCATCTGCTGGCCAACGGACCGGACGCCATCGCGCAGACCAAGATCTGCGCGCTACGCTCGGCCTGGAGCCATCTCGACGAGGCGGCGTTCGACGCACTGATCGAAGCGCATTCGGCCAAACGACAATCGGAAGAAGCCGCGGAAGGCTTTGCCGCCTTCCTGGAGAAGCGTCCGGCGCGCTGGGCGCCGGCGCAGAAGGCCAAGGTTTAGAGGCGAAAAAAGAATGTCTCACATCGAAGTCGCCGACGTTTCGCTTGCCTACGACACGCCCGCCGGCCGCGTGGAGGGTGTGAAAGACGCCCGCTTTTCAATCGAACAATCCGAATTTCTTTGCCTCGTCGGCCCATCCGGCTGCGGCAAGTCGACATTGCTCAACATCATCGCCGGTTTTCTGACACCGACCGGCGGGCAGATCACGATCGGCGGACAGCGCATCACCGGTCACGGCCAGGACCGCGGCGTGGTGTTCCAGGATTTCGCCCAGCTCTTCCCCTGGCGAACCGCCCTCGGCAACGTCGCATTCGGGCTGGAAATGAAGGGCATGCCCAAGCAGGAGCGCGAGGAAATCGCGCGCGAACAATTGCGCCTGGTGAAATTGGAGAAGTTCGCGAACTCCTATCCGCACCATCTTTCCGGCGGCATGCAGCAACGGGTCGCCATCGCACGCGCGCTCGCCTACAATCCGGCGGTGCTGCTGATGGACGAGCCGTTCGCGGCACTCGACGCGCTGACCCGCGACGAGATGCAGCGACTGCTCGCCGACGTGTGGCGGGAAACCCGCAAGACGGTGATCTACGTCACGCACAACGTGGCCGAGGCGGTCTACCTCGCCGACCGGGTGGTGGTGATGTCGCCGCATCCCGGCACGGTGAAGACGGAAGTCAAGATCCCGCTGCCGCGTCCGCGCGATCCGTTGAGCGCGGAATTCCTCGAATGGCAGAAAATTCTGCTCGGCCATCTCGGCCAAGCATGACAGTCGAAGACGCAAGCACGGACCGCAACGCCGGCAAACGGCAACGGCCAAATCAAGGGAGGATAAGATGACGAAAACGAACACTGGCATTACCCGCCGGCATGCGCTGGCGGCAACCGGCGCCGGCGTACTGGCGGCGGGACTGGGCGCGCGTCCGACCTGGGCGGCCGACACGGTCGTGCGCCAGGGCTATCAGACCAACATGTGGGGCATGCCGACCTACTATCTCCTGCACTCCGGCATCCTCAAGAAACACGGCATCGACGCCAAGGAATTCGCGGTGCCGTCCGGCAACCTCACCATGCAGCAGATGGTGGCGCGCCAGGTCGACATGGGCACCTTTGCCGGTCCCTCCTTCGCCATCGGCCACGACCGCGGCGGATTGATCGCCGTCGCCATGGTCGAATATGTCGGCAAGACCGGACGCGTGATGGCGCGCAAGGATCTCGGCCTCACCAAGATCGAGCAGCTCAAGGGCAAGAAGATCGCCAACCAGACCGGCTCTTCGATCGGCAACATCCTGGTCGACCAGATCCTGCCCAAGCACGGCCTGCACAAGGGCGACTACACCGAAGTGCGCATGAACGTGAACGACATGGTGGCCGCCATGGCCGCCAAGACGGTCGACGCCATGGCCAATGTCGAGCCCTACAACGCCATCGCGGAATCCGAAGGCATCGCCAATACGCTGGTCGACTACTACGACTTCGACAAGCTGCCGGTTTTCATGGCGGCGACACCGGACTTCGTCGACAAGAACGGCGACGCCATCGTGCCCTACCTGAAGGCCTGGCTGGAGGTGGCCAAGGACTTCAAGGACGAGCCGAAGAAGGTCGCCGATACGATCTACTCGTTCTACACCTCGAAGGGCTACAAGATGTCGAAGGAGACCTTCGCCAACGCGCTCGGCCGGGTCGAGGTGCATCCGGGCTGGCCGGCCGATCTCGATGCCTACATGACGCACCACGCCGAGGTGCTGATGAAGGCGCACAAGATCAAGAAGATCCCGGACTGGAGCAAATGCTTCCGCAAGGACTTCATGAAGAAGGCGGAAGCCTGAGCGACCGTCTCGCGCCATGGGACCTGCGCTGCGGGGCGTGACCCATGCAGCCACCAGGGATGACGGCGCAAGGCGCATGCAGTAAAACCCGGGCCGGCGTGTCCTGCGCCGGCCCTTTTCCGCGAACACAAGCCATCGGAGACGCGAATGTCCGCCGCAACCAGTCCGCTCAGCCATAGCGGGGAGCCCGTAACCTGGAATTTCAAGCTTCTCGCCCAGAACAATCTCGGCGGCTTCGGCGGCATGGGCGAAGGCATGTCGATGACGATCGCCAAGGACGGCCGCCGCATCCTGTGGCTGGCGCACGAGAGCGCGCCCAAGAACTTCACCGGCGTCGACGTCTCCGATCCGCGCGATCCCAAGGTGGTGGTGCAGACCGAGCTGCCGCACGCGCAGATGCGCTCGAACTCGCTGGAATGCGCCGGCAACCTGATGGCGGTCGCCTATCAGACCCAGAAGACCGGGATGCAGCCCGCCGGCTTCGAATTGTTCGACGTCTCGGAGCCGGAGAACCCGAAGCTCGATCTCGCTCTTCGACTGCTCGGGCCCGCATTCGCGCGGCGTGCACCAGCTCTGGTTCGCCGACGGCGAATATGTGCACATCGCGGCCGGCGCGCCCGACTTCGAGGCGGCGGATCCCAAGGACGACCAGTTCTACCGCTGTATCGACGTGCGCGATCCGGCAAAGCCGAAGGAGCTCGGCCGCTGGTGGCTTTCCGGCACGCGCAAGGGCGACAACGTGGCGCCGCCGCCGCGCCATTCGCTCGACAAGGGCTATCGCGCGCACAATTGCAACGTCTACAAGCAGCGCCCCGATCGGCTTTATCTCTGCTACCTCGACGGTGGCATGTACATCATGGACATGTCGGACAAGTCACAGCCGAAGGTGATCTCGCACTGGACCAATTCGCCGCCCTATACCGGCTTCACGCACACGGCGGTGCCGCTGTTCGACCGCGGCCTGATCCTGGTGACCGAAGAGTCGACCGAGAACAACGCCAAGGACTGGCCCAAGCTGGTGTGGCTGCTGGACGCGCGCGACGAAACCCATCCGGTGTCGTTCGCGACGCTGCCGATGCCGCCGGTCGACGCCTACAAGGACCGCGGCGGCCGCTTCGGCGCGCACAACATCCATGAGAACCCGCCGCTGCCGACCGCATTCCAGTCGGACCAGATCGTGTTCGGCACCTTCTTCAACGGCGGCCTGCGCGCCTTCGATATCTCGAACGCCTATCAGCCGAAGGAGATCGCCGCCTTCGTGCCGCCGGCGCCGACCGGCTCGCCGGTGGGCGCGGTGCAGCTCAACGACGTGTTCGTCGACGAGCGCGGCATCGTCTACACCGTCGACCGCCTGGTGGGCGGGCTCTACACGCTGGAGATGGATTTCTAGTCTTCCCTCGCCCCGCTTTAGCGGGAGAGGGTGGCGGGCATCGCGCGCCAGCAAGATGCGAGCCGAGTGAGGGGCTGGCTTTCGACGCGCTCAGAATCGCCGAAATGCCCCCTCACCCGATTTCCTCGCTTTCACTCGGAAATCGACCTCTCCCCGCACGCGGGGAGAGGTTAAAGTAAGCCGCATGGATCAAGTCTTCCCCTCCAAGGCCGCGGGCGCGTTCGGGCGCCGGCAACGCCGCGTGCGCGGCGGGCGCATTCCGGTGACCGTGGTCACCGGCTTCCTCGGCGCCGGCAAGACCACGCTGGTGCGCGAGTTCCTTAATAAACCCGAGGGCCAGGGCACCGCGGTGGTGGTCAACGAGTTCGGCGCCACCGGCATCGATGACGCGCTGGTGCGCGACAGCGCCGACGAAACCGTACTGCTCGGCAACGGCTGCCTGTGCTGCATCACCCGCACCGATCTGCAGATCGCGCTGCGGCGCATGGTGATCGAGCGCGAACGCGGCGAGATTCCCGATTTCCGCCGCATCGTGATCGAGACCAGCGGCATGGCCGATCCGAGCCCGATCCTGCAGACCTTCGCCACCGACCGCGCGCTCGGCGAAACGTTCTATCTCGAAGTGGTGCTGACCGTGGTGGACGCTGCGACTGGCGCCGACACGCTTGAATGGTCGACGGAGGCCCGCAAACAGGCGATCCTCGCCGACCGGCTGGTGATCACCAAGGGCGATATCGCCGGGCCGGGGGCGGTGTCGGCGCTGTCGGCGCGATTGCGTTCGCTCAACGGCAACGCCGACATTCTGGAAGCCGTCAACGGCAAGCTCGATCCGAGCGCCCTGGTCGAGCCGGCGGGCGAAACGCGCAATGCTTTCGTCGCGGAAGCCGAGCATAGCGACGGCATCGCCAGCTTTGTGCTGACCGAAAGCGAACCGATGCCATGGGCGGTATTCGCGCGCGTCATGGACGTGCTGATCACCATGCGCGGCGCGGACCTGCTGCGGGTGAAGGGCTTCCTCAACGTCGAAGGCTGCCAGGGCCCGGTGGTGGTGCAGTTCGTGCAGCACCTCGCCCATCCGCCGGTGGAGTTGGAGACCTGGCCCGACGGCAAGCGGCAGAGCCGGGTGGTGTTCATCACTCGCGATATCTCGGAAGCACAGGTGCGCATGCTGTTCGTGGCGATCCGCACGCTGTTGCCGCTTACTCCCGGTCCCGGCCCGTAATTTCCGCCTGCCAGGGCGCGACCTTGTGCTCGACCCAGCCGATGAAGGCGTTGAGCCCGATCGCCATCGTCATCAGGATGATGATCGGCACGAACATGGTGGCGGTGTCGAAATTGTTGGCCGAATTGATGATCACCGCGCCGAGGCCGGTGATGGTGGTGAAGAATTCGGCGATTACCATGCCGACCACCGCGCGGCCGACTGCTAAGCGAATGCCGGCCATGATGTAGGGTAGCGTCGCCGGCAGGATGATGCGGCGCAGGATGACGAGATCGGGCGCCACGAACGACTTGCCGACCTCGATCAGCGTCTTCGGCACCGCGGTGACGCCGAGCCAGGTGTTGATGCAGATCGGGAACACCGACATCAGGAACACCACCGCGACCTTCACCGCGACGCCCAGGCCCAGCCACAACATCAACAGCGGCACCAGCGCGACCAGCGGCATGGCGTAGCCGGCGGTGACATAGATGCCGAGCGCGGCCTCGGCGGTGCGGAAGCGGCCAATGAAAAGGCCGACCGGCACGCCAATGAGGATGGCCAGGCTGTAGCCGGCGGCGAACGGACGCAGGCTGTCGGAGAGCGCGTCCCACAATTGCCCGCTGACGGTAAGCTGCCAGAAAGCAACGGCGATGGCGCTCGGATAGGAGCCGAAGATCGGATTGACGTTGCGGCCGAGGATTTCCCACAGGACCAGCGCGCAGACGACCGACATCGTGGTGATGACCCAGCGCGGCCAAGGCCGCCGCTCGGCGGGTGCGGCTTCGTTCTCGTGTCGGGTCTGCGCGAACTCGGCCATGATGGGTCTCAGTGAAGGACCGGCGCGTCGTGCAGCGCGCGCCAGACCTTGTAACGGGTTTCGGCAAATTCACCGGTGCCGCGTACCAGGCCGAGATCGCCGCGCGGGCGGCCAAGCGGCACGGCCATCTCCTCCTGCACGCGGCCTTCGCGCATCACCACGATGCGGTCGGCGATCAGCACCGCCTCGTCGAGATCGTGGGTCACGAACAGCACGGTCTTCTTGGTGCGGGCATGGATGTCGAGCAGCTCGGCCTGCAGCGTCTCGCGCGTCTGCGCATCGAGCGCGCCGAACGGCTCGTCCATCAGCAGCACGGACGGATCGATGGCGAGCGCGCGGGCAATGCCAACGCGCTGCTTCATGCCGCCGGAAAGCTGGTGCGGGCGGCGGTTCTGCGAGGCGGTGAGGCCCACGAGCTCAAGATATTTCTCCGCCGTTTCGCGCAAGGCGGCGCCGCGCATGCCCTTCATTTCCAGGCCGAACATGACGTTCTGCAGCGCCGACAGCCACGGCAGCAGTTCGGCGTGCTGGAACACCATGCCGCGGTCGTGGCCGCAGCCGCGCACCTCGTGGCCGTCGACGGCGACACGGCCGCCGCTCGCCGCATCGAGCCCCATGGCGACGCGCAGCGCCGTTGTCTTGCCGCAACCGCTCGGCCCGATCAGGGCGACGATCTCGCCGTCGTGCACGGTGAAGCTGACGCGGTCGAGCGCCTGCACCTGATGCACCTCGCCGTCGACGCGCAGGGTGAAGCGCTTGGAGACGTCGCGGAAGGTGACCTCACCCATGCGGACTCCTTATCTGCTCGTCATTCCGGGGCGCGGCCGTCACGCCACGACCCCGGAACGACAAATATCTCAGGACTTACCGGTCATCTTCAGCGCCTGCTCGCGATATTTGGGCGCCAGCACGGTCTTCAAATCCACCGGTTTCTTCAGCTTGCCGGCCTTCACCAATTGATCCTGCACCCAGTCGAACTTGTCGATCGGCAGCGGGAGGGTCGGATCGACCGCGTGGTGCTTGACCGCGTCGTCATAGACGAAGGCCGGGCGCGGGTCGTTCGGCTTGCTGTGGATGATCTTCTCGGTCAGCGCCACGGTCTCGGCCTTGTGACCGAGCGCGTAATGCAGCGCGTTCATTTCGGCGGCGAGAAAACGCGCGGCATCTTCGCCCTTCTGGTCGAGCACCTTCTGGCTGGTTATCATGCATACGCGCAGGAACTTCGGCACCGCGTCGCGGCCGGCCACCAGGAGATGGAGACTCTTCGGCATGACCGGCTCGACTTCGTTCGACACCACCGCCGCATCGACGACGCCGCTGATCAGCGCGTTGTAACGGTCGTGATCGCCGCCGACCGCGGCGAGCTTCACGTCCTTGGGATTGACGCCGTATTTCTCCAGCGCAAAGCGCGCCAGCATATCCGGCATCGAGTTGGGCGCCGAGACCGCGATGGTCTTGCCCTTGAGGTCCGTGACCTTCTTGATGCCGTCCTTGGCGTAGATGCCGTGCGGCACCACGACCCAATGGCAGCCGAGAATGCGCACGTCCGCGCCGTGCGCATCGGCGGCGAACACGCCTTGCGGGCCGCCTTCATAGCTGTCGAGCTGGCCGGCAAGCAGTGCCTTGAGCGCGATCTGGTCGTTGCGGAACTGAGAGGTCTCGAGCTTGAGGCCCTGCTTCTTGGCGAAGTCCCGGGTCGTTACCATCATGAAAATGCCGGCATCGGCCTTGGCCTTGATCAGGCCGTGACGCCAGACATGCTCCTGCGCCGAAACCGGTGCGGTCCAGGCCAAAGCGGTTGCGGCGGCAACGATGCCGGCAAGCCGCATGCGACTAACAATGCGCGTCATCTGTATCCTCCCTGGTACGGCGCTTGTCGCGCCTGTTTTGCGAGCATGATCTTAGCAGCGTTTCGGTTTCGCTGCTCGCCGTGCTTGCGTTCACTGTGACCGACCGCTTGCGGTGTGGCAAGCGGTGGGGACAATCGCGGCTTCGCTCCAGGTTCCGACGTTCGCTAGACCGCGGCCAAGCGCGCGATGCTTTCGCGCGCGGCAGTAATCACCGCCGGCACCGCCGCTTCATGATTGGGCGCCATGATGTGGCAGCCGGCGACATGCGGGATGGCGGCAAGCGCTTCGATCACTTCGAGGCAGATGCGCCTGCCTTCCGCGGGCGGATCGCTTGCCCCTTCCATGCGCACGACGAAGTCGTCGGGAATGATGGCGCCGAAAAGCTTGTCCCGGATCCAGCGCGCCGAGCCGGCCGAGCGCAACGGCACGACGCCGATCAGCACGAACAGCTTGTCGGCAAGGCCGTGCTCGGCAAGCCGCGCCATGTAGCGCCGCACGATATCCGCATCCATGCAGAACTGGGTCTGGATGAATTGCGCGCCGGCCGC
>CAWFBL010000006.1:0-637877 GCA_963814065.1 uncultured Pseudomonadota bacterium
AGCGAGACAGGAACACGTTCTTCGGAGAAGAAAGCAGCAATCAAGCTGCCGCCCGAGGGCCGCGCCGGTATCCAGGTTGATTCGATTAAGTCGCAAATCTGGTACCTGTACCGGCGTGTGCCAGTGCACGACAAACGTTCCGTAATCGCCACCGAATGACAGGAAGGGCTCGCGAACCCACAGCAGATCATGCGGGTCCTGGTCCCTCACGGAGACGCCGGGCCGCTCAGGGTAGAGCGTTCGATTTCCGGGTCATCGTCGATCATGGCTCAAGCGTAGCCAAACAACTTTCCCATTGTCAGCCCTTTGAAGCAGTTCACTGGGCATCTCTAGATATTGCCGGTCAACTGAAGGATGACTCTGATGATCGTGTCAGTCGACATGGAGATAAGATATGACACAAAATTAAGGTTCAGATTGAAACGCGAACCTAGCAGTGGCAAAACAATTATGAGCCCAATAAGGATGACCATTCCGTAAGGCTCAATCCGTGCAAGTTGTCGGCCTAAGACCTTAGGCAGCAAACCTACCGCAATGCGGCCACCGTCAAGCGGCGGTATCGGAAATAAGTTGAACACCGCCAAAACGACATTGATGATGACCGCGTTCTTCAGGTTCAGCGCGACCCACTGACCAGCTGTTGCCGGCAAATAGACCACGAGATGAAAGCTCGCAGCAGCGACGATTGCCAGTCCAATGTTCATCGCAGGGCCTGCCGCCGCGACAAGCACCATACCAATACGGGGATTACGGAGAGCCCTGAAGTTCACAGGGACCGGCTTCGCGTACCCAAATAGAAATGGCGAGTGTGCGAATAGTAGGAGGCCGGGCAGAATAATTGTGCCAAAAGGGTCTACATGCCGGATCGGATTGAGGCTGACACGTCCAAGTCTCGATGCCGTTTCATCACCGAGCAGACGAGCAGCGTATCCATGAGCGGCTTCATGGAAGGTGACCGCTATCAGCACTGGTAGCAACCAGATTGAAACGAGATAAATCAGGTCCATGACAGTTTTTTGTGCGGCTAATTTACTCCCGATTTACTCGGGACCGGCCCTTCCGGATAGTTAAATATTTTCAATAACTTGGGATGGAGCAATATCTTAGGAAACCGCTGCTCTATCCTGCTGAGCTACGGGACCGCTGCGCGCCATTTAGCACAGCGGGACCGGCCGTGCAGCATCGGCGCGGGCGCGATGAACAGATCGGGCGTCGATCCCCGTTGGAAAAGCCGCGAATTGCGCCGCTATTGCCGGCCGCGGCCGCCGCCATCCTGGGCGAAGCGCCTTGGCTCCCGGCATCGTCGAAACCGATGGCGCCATTGCCCTGACGGTGCAAGGCAGGGGCCTTTCGTCGCCGCACGGGTTCCGGCATTCATTTTGCACCATACTTGTCGCACCAGGCTTGTTGCACCGGACTTGTTGCACCCGACTTGCGTCAAACTCGGCCAGCCCCTTGCGAGGGGTCTGCCGGGTTACACGGGGATGACAGCGGAGAAGGATGACATATGACAGATCGGCTCGGATACCGGCTCAAGATCGGTATCGTCATTCCGTCCACCAACACGACGGTGCAAGCGGAAACGGACGCCATGCGGCCGCCCGGCGTCACCAATCACATCGCGCGCATTCACATCCCGGACATGCCGCTCACCAACGACACCGAGTTCGAGGCCATGGTGGGGGCGATCGGTCCCGACCTCTATGGCGCCATCGACCGCGTCATGACCTGCAAGCCGCAACACGTGCTCTTTGCCATGTCGATCCCGACCTTCTGGGGTGGCAAGGCCGGCGGCGACGCTTTGTCGGCGCGGCTCGAAGCGCGCGCGGGCGTTCCGGTGACCATCGGTTCCGCGGCTTGCGTCGACGGCTTGCGGCACTTTCCGAACGTCAGACGCATCGGCATCCTGACGCCCTATCAGCCGGTCGGTGACGAGCACGTCAGCCGCTATTTCGCCGATCACGGATACGAGGTTGCCACGGTGCACAGTCTCAAACGGCCGAGCGAGGTGCAGATCGCGCATGCGAGCGAAGGCGACATCATCGCGGGACTGAAGCAGCTCGCCGAGGCCAATGTCGACGCCATCGTGCAGGCCGGCACCGACCTCGCCGTCACCGACCTCGCCGACGAAGCGGAACGGTGGCTGGGAATTCCCGTCATCGCCATCAACGCGGCGTCATATTGGAGCGCGCTGCGCCGGGCATCGATCGCCGACAAGATCGTTGGCCGCGGCAGCTTGCTCGAACGGTTTTGAGCATGCGCCGCTATTGACGCACGCTTCGCGCTGCCGACAATCGGCCATCATGCTCCGCCCGTTCGCCGCGGCGATCGCCGCCTGCGGGCTGCTTGCCGGCCAAGCCTTCGGGCAAGAAGCCTGTCAGCTCACCCCGATCGGCACCGCCACGGTCGCCGCCGTGGTCGACGGCCGTACGCTTGCGCTCGGCGACGGCCGGCAGTTGCGCCTTGCGGCAATCGAGGTCACCCAGCAAAGCCGTGCGGCGCTGCAACGGCTTGTTGCCGGCAAGACCCTGCGGCTGGAACGGCTCGGGGACGACCACGACCGCTACGGCCGGCTGGTCGCCTTTGCCTTTGCCGGCGGAACTTCGCTGCAGCAGGCGCTGCTCGCCGAGGGCGCGGCCCGTGTCGCCGCGCGGGTCGGCAGCAAGCCCTGCGCCGAGGCGCTGCTGGCGAGCGAGCGCAAGGCACGCGCCGGCCGTCTCGGATTGTGGGCTTTTCCGCGCTTTGCGCCAATAAAGGTCGAGAATCTCGCCCGTTTGACGGCGAATCGAGGCAATTTCGCCCTGGTCGAGGGCAAGATCTTGTCGGTGCATCGAAGTGGCGGCACAATATATTTGAATTTCGGGCCGCGCTGGACAAAGGACTTCTCGGCCATCATCTTGCGCCGCCGGCGGCGTATCTTTGCCGCGGCCGGGGTGGATCCGCGGCGCTTGCAAGGCCGCGAAGTTCGGGTGCGCGGCTTCATCGAGATGCGCCGCGGACCGGTGATCGAGGCCGAGGTGCCGGAGCAAATCGAATTCGCCGGCGGCGCAGGCGGCGCCCGGATTTCGGGCAAGGACAGGGAGCCTTGAGGCGGCAGTGGCGGGAATGGGCGCGACACTGACGAGAGCGATGAAGGGCAAGGCTTGCAGCGTGGCGCTGCTGCTGGCGGTGCTGCTCGCCGGCTGCTCGTCGCTGCCGAATAACGGCAATGTCTCGCTCTCGGTGCCCGAGGCCCCGCCCTCGCAAAGCAAATTGTCGGCGGCTGAGCAGCGCGAGAACGCGCGCATTCTCGCCACCTATGGCGGCCTCTACCAGAACGCCCGCGTGCAGAAGATGGTCGATGACACCGTCAAACGACTGGCGGTGGCGGCGGATCAACCCGCGGACAAATACGAGGTCGTCATCCTCAATTCTTCGGCGGTCAACGCCTTTGCGCTGCCGAACGGGCATCTCTATGTCACGCGCGGGCTGATCGCGCTCGCCAACGATCAGGCGGAGCTCGCCTCGGTGCTCGCCCACGAGATGGGCCATGTGATTGCCCATCACGCGCAGATCCGCGAGGAGAAGGCGCGCCAAGCCGCGCTCATCAGCCACGTGGTGAGCGACGTGCTGAGCGATCCGCAAGCGGGCGCGCTGGCCCTCGCCAAATCGAAGCTGACGCTCGCCAGCTTCTCGCGCGCGCAAGAGTTCGAGGCCGACGCCATCGGCATCAAGACCTCGGCGCACGCCGGCTTCGACCCCTATGGCGCGGCGCGTTTCCTTACCGATATGCAGCGCAACGCCGACCTCAGCTCGGGCGCGCACACGCCCGACTTCCTGTCCGATCACCCCTCGACGCCCGACCGGGTGAAGAAGGCGCTCATCGACGCCCGCGAGTTCAGCGGGCCCGGCATCGGCGCGCGCGACCGCGCCGCCTATCTCGCCGACCTCGGGGGCATGGTCTACGGCGAAGACCCGAGCGAAGGCGTCGTGCGCGGGCGCCGCTTCCTGCATCCCAAGCTCGGCTTCACCTTCCAGGCGCCGCCGCACTTCACGCTCGACAACACGGCGCAGGCGGTGCTCGGCCTCAAGGACGGCGGCGAGGAGGCGATGCGGCTCGACGTGGTCAGCGTGCCGGCGCAGCAATCGCTCGCGCAATATCTCGATTCCGGCTGGATCGAAAATGTCGATCGGCTCAGCCTGCGCGCCTTCACCATCAACGGCTTTCCGGCGGCGACCGCCAGGGCGCGCGGCAAGGACTGGACGTTCCGTCTGTTCGCGGTGCGCTTCGGCAGCGACGTCTACCGCTTCATCTTCGCGGCCAAGGACATGACGCCAGCGGCCGATCATTCATTCCGCGAGTCGGTGTCGAGCTTCCGCCGCATGACCATGCAGGAGAGCGAGAAAATCCAGCCGTTGCGGATCAAGGTCGTCACCGTCGGCGCCAACGACACGGTGGCCACGATGGCGCGCCGCATGGCGGTCTCCAGCCATCAGCTCGCGCGCTTCCGCATACTCAACGGACTGTCGCCGAAGGCCGAACTCAAGCCCGGCCAGAAGGTGAAGATGGTGGTGGAGTGAATCATTCCGTCATGCCCCGCGCAGGCGGGGCATCCAGCATTCACTCACCTCGCAAGGATTACCAACACCGGACGTACTGGGTCATCCGCTTTCGCGGATGACGACAGCAAGCTGTAGCCCGGATGGAGCGAAGCGAAATCCGGGGCAGCCCATCAAATCGTTCCCGGGTTACGGGCTACGCGTCCATAAGCGAGATGGCCGGGACAAGCCCGGCCATGACGACGAATGTGTTTTGAATCGCCGTTCACGTTCACGGTGATCGAGAGACTCAGCTCTCGCCGGCCTCGGCGTTGATCGTGAATTCGCGCGGGACTTCCGGGCCCCAGAGGTAGAACGAATCCTCCGGCTTGTAATCGCCGGACGGCCAGCGCTCGTCCTTCGGGATGTAGTCGATGTCGCAGGAATATTCCGAGAAGCTGCCCCACGGATCCATGACGTAATGGAAGTAGTTGGAGCCGAGCACGTGGCGGCCGAGGCCCCAGCCCTTCTGCCAGCCCTTGTCGGCCATGCGCATGGCGCCGAGGCCGATGTCGTTGACGCTGGCCGTATCCCAACTGCAATGGTGGAAGCCGGGCGCGCTCGACTTCACCAGCGCCAGCAGATGATGATCGCTGCCGTGGATGCCGTGCATGAAGGCGACGATGTCGGCGGCGCGGTCGGACAGGCGCAGGCCCAGATTGCGCTCATAGAATTCGAGCGATGCGTCGATGTCGCGGGTGAAGATCAGCACGTGCGACAGCCGGCGCGGCCGCACCACCGGCGACTTTTCGCGCGTGGTGGCGGCGGCTTCGCCTTCGCCGACGGTAATCCACTGACTGTCGGCCTTGTGGTCGGGCGAAACCTTGGGCGCGACCTTGATCTCGATGAGCACGCCTTCGTGATTGCGGAACCAAAAGCCGTTGCTGTCGAAGCCGGGCGGCGGGTCGATCAGCTTGACGCCGTTGCCCTCGATGCGCGCCTTGAGCCGGTCGATGTCCTCGGCGTAACAGCCGAAGGAAAGATGATGCATCTGCTTGGTCTTGGTGCCTTCCACCACCGAGCCCCAGCGGTGCTCGTGGCCGAAGGTCTTGAGCTCAAGCGTGTTGCCCTTAGCTTGAACATCCAGTCCGAAGTTGCCGTAGAAATCCTGCGCCACGCTGCCGTCAGGGACGGCGAGGACGAACTGATCGAGCGAGTGCACGCCGAGGGCACCGGCCTCGGTCGTCGGCGCGACATAGCCGCGAATGGCGGTCATTGCTGTCTCCCTAGAAGCTGTCGTTTAAGTAATTTGGCGCGCATTCTAGTCTTCTCAGCGCCCGCGGCAACTGCGCCGCGGCGCCCTGGCCGAAACGCAAGCGGCGGGCCACGGCGGTGGGCGGAAGTCCATCGCGCCCAAACGCGCACCGGCGGCGCTTTTCGCCCGTGCTTAAATTCCTCCTGCGCCGGCGCTCAGGGCCTGAGGTAAACGTAGCCTTGCGACTGCAGTTCCGCGAGGCGTACTACGCCGCCGCGCTCGGCGACGACGAAACCCGGCAGGAGATCGGCGAGCGTGACGTGCTCGCCCTTCATGGTGTTGCCGCAGGCGTTGAGCTTGAGCCCTGCGTTCGCGAAGGCGCGCACGCGGTGCGTGACGTCGGGCCGCGCGGACGCCGCATGAAAGGCCCGCAGCGCCGGCCCATGCACGACCAGCGCGATGGTCACCTTGTCCGGCCCGCCCATGCCTTTGTAGTGGTTATGGATATTGCCGAGCACGAAGCCAACCTTGTCGAGATCGGCAAGATGATAGACGACCTTCGATTTGTCGGGCGCCGCCTCCGCCCGACGTGAAGCCGACGCGGCCGCGAACAAGCCGCCCAAGCCCGCCAGCGCTGCCGTCAACATGTTGCGTCGATGCATGGTGCCCTCCATCGCCGTGTGAGCGATCGCTACATGGTCGCGGGCTGATCTTGGTCGTTGCCCTTCATCAGCGGCCGGCATTGCTCGAGCGGCACCCGTTCAAGCCGGAACAGGCGATCGTCTGTACCGCCCTGCAGGCTGGTGCGTTCGTCGTCCGGCTTGCCGTCGTCCCAGATCGCGATGCTGTCAATGCCGACCAGCATCGTTTTGTCGGTGCTGGCCAGCGCAAGCGAAAGTCCGCCGCCGTCGCAGTCGACGCCGCAGCCGAGGATCAACTTATCCGGCGATTCCTGTTGAGCGGTCGGATGGCTGCAGGAGCCGCTCGAGCTGAATTTGCCCGCGCGATCGCGGAACTTCAGGCCCAGAATGAAACCGTAAGACAGCGAGTTGTCGTCCGGGATGACTTCCGCGCTGACCAGCAGCCGCATGGCGGTCACCGTCTGCGCCGGGTGTTGTGCAAGATGGGCTGCGTCGTAACGGCGTGCGAAGCAGGCGAAGGATTTGCCCTTCGGCGCGACCGGCTTGCCGAACAGACGCTTTGCGTATTGCTGCGTTTGCTGCGCCGTTTCCTGGCCCGATTGCGGCGCGTCCTCGGCGCGCGCCAACGCGCCGCCGGCGATGAGCGCCGCACTCAGTGCCAGCGCACCGAGCGATACGATCGATATCTTCATGGTCGTCTCCCCCGAGGTCGCCGGAACTCCGCCGGCACCTGCCAGGCGCCGGACGGGCTATCCTCTCCTGCTTAGTCGGCGCGACGGCGCGTTCGGTTCGATCGAACTCGGAGATCATCGCGCATCTTCAAACAAAAAGCCCGGCGTTTCCGCCGGGCTTTGAACTCGTCCGTTGGCCGAGAGACAGCTTAGGCCGCCTCGTCCTCGACCGCCTCGTCGCCATTGGCTTCCTCGGCGGGCTTGGGACCACGGCGCGGGCCCTTGGCGAGCGCGGCCTCGATCTCCTTCACCGCCTCGGTCTCGGTGATCTTCTGCACCGCCGAGATCTCGCGCGACAGCCGGTCGAGCGCGGCCTCGTAGAGCTGACGCTCCGAGTACGACTGCTCCGGCTGGCTCTCCGAGCGGTAGAGATCGCGCACCACCTCGGCGATGGCGACGATGTCGCCGGAATTGATCTTGGCCTCGTACTCCTGCGCCCGGCGCGACCACATGGTGCGCTTGATGCGGGCTCGGCCCTTGAGGGTATCCAGCGCCTTCTTGACCAGCGGCGGCTCGGCCAGCTTGCGCATGCCGACCGACACGATCTTGGCCGTGGGCACCCGCAGGGTCATCTTGTCCTTGATAAAGTTAATGACGAACAGCTCGAGCTTGGCGCCCGCGATTTCCTGCTCCTCGATCGCCAGGATCTGACCGACGCCATGCGCCGGATAGACGATGAACTCGTTGGTCTTGAAACCTTGGCGTTGGGTAGTCTTCTTATTGCTGGACATTCCGGGCAAAACTCCTTCACCGGCCCCTTTTCGGTTGCCGGCCGTCTTGGCTGCGGGAGCCACGCGCGTCGTGCTGCGGGTGGCTTGCGGGGTCCGCCGCGGGGCGGCAGATTTCTTCCTCCGCCGGCTATTGGCGCTGGCGGAACCCTTCTTGGACGACTTTTGACGCGCTTTTCCTGCCACTGCTGACGCGTGGAACTCACGCCCTCTTTGTTAGTACGGTTGGAACTGGCCAAGCGAAAAATAAGGCCCCCACGAGAGGGAGCTCGATTTCAACCTGGCCGCATCACAATTTTCCGCTTTTGTGCCTATATAGCACATTTTTGGGCTGAATCAAAGCGTTATCGCGACGCAGAAGCGCAACGCAACGGTCATATTTTCGCAAATTGCGGCGCGCGGTTAATGTCTCGACGCTGCGGACCTTAGAATATTACCAGCGCTTTGCGTGCAATCAGCCGGGCTTCAATCGCCCTCGCCCGGCTCTGCCGAGAAATGCTTATCGAACTTGTCCGGCTTACCGTCCCAATCCTTGGCGTCGGCCGGCGGTTCCCGTTTGACGGTAATATTGGGCCACGACTTCGCGTATTCCGCGTTCAGTTCCAGCCATTTCTCCAGGCTGGGCTCGGTGTCGGGCTTGATCGCCTCGGCCGGGCATTCCGGCTCGCAGACGCCGCAGTCGATGCATTCGTCGGGGTGGATGACCAGCATGTTGTCACCCTCGTAGAAGCAGTCCACCGGACACACTTCAACGCAGTCCATGTACTTGCACTTGATGCAGTTTTCGACGACGACGTAAGTCATCTCACTCCGGGCTCCGGCCAACAAAACAAGGCAGGCGCTGCCTATCGCAAGGACAAGTAGGCTGCAAGCGGCTTCATATCACCACCGCCGCTATTCGTCGCGGGGCGTCGGGACGATACGCGAATCAGCGTCCCCGGCGGAGGCCTCGGGGCCGGAACCCCTGGTCAAATCGCGGTAAAGCGCCCTTGCCGCAGGAGCGGGACCGCGCCGGTCGCAGAAGCCGGCCACCTCCACCACCCGCACCGAGCGATCCAACGCAACGGTCAGCACATCGCCGACCCGAACCGGATGGCCCGCGGCCTTCATGCGTTTGCCGTTGACGCGGACATGGCCCGCTTCGGTCAGCGCCGCCGCATCGCCCCGCGTGCGCACCATGCGGGCGTGCCACAGCCACTTGTCGATGCGCTGGCGGTCTGCCTCCCCGGCCTCCAATCCGTCGTCCCGGGCCGCGCGCCGCTGCGCGTCGAGCGCCTCAGGGTGGCGGCGAGGGGCTGCGCGGCTCAAGTGGGCTCTTTGCCGTTCTGCTCGAGTTGCTGCTTGAGTGCCGCCAGCTTGGCGAAGGGCGAATTGGGATCCGGCTGCTTGTCGCGGCGGTCGGAGCCGCCATGGGGCTTGGCGAAGTATTTTTCCCGCTCCGCCCGTTCGACGCCGCCGCCCTCGCCGCGCCGCGGCCGGCGCGGGCGATCCTGGCGGTCGCCGCGGCCCTGACGCTGGTCGGGGCGCTGATCCTGCCGCTCGCGCCGCTGCTGGCGGTCGTGACGGTCCTGACGCGCCTGACGGTCGGGGCCGTCGCGCCGTGGACGGGGTTCGCCGGCCTGTTCAGCGCCTTCGGTCGGCGCGGCCGTGGCCTCAGCCGCCGGGGCGCCGTCGCCCGTTGCCGGGGTTGCGGCTTGTTGCCCGGGACGATGCGGCCGACGCGGCCGGTGCGGACGCCGTTCGCTGCGGCCGGCCGGGCGCCAGACCTCGATCATCTCTGGTTCATTGGCCAACTCGTCGCCGGCAACGGCCGCCGCCTCGGCAGGCGCGGCCGCCTCGCCTTCGGCCGACGCGGCGGGGGCTTCCGTCACGTCCGTTGGGGTGGCTTCGACCGCCGGCTCTGCGGCGGCCTCGGCCGGCGCCTCCTCCGACTCCAACGCTTGCACCGGAGCCGCCTCGACGGCCGGCGCGGGAGACTCGGCGATGGTTTCAGCCGGCGGTTCGGACGATGCGGCATCAACCGACAACGGCAGCAGTTCGGCCTCGGGCAGCACGCCGACCATGGCGTCGATCGATGCGTTGTCGTTTGCGGGCACGCCGGAGACCTCGGCCGGCGCTTCGGCAAGCACCGCCGTTTCCGCGCCTGGCTCGGCGCTCTCCAGCGCGCTCTCGGGTTCCGGCGATTTCTCCGGCTCCGGCAGCTTTTCAGCCTCCGGCGGTTTTGGCCGCCGCTCCATGCGATAGCCGAGCGCACGCAGGATTGACGCGAAGTCCTCGCCCGAAGCGCCGGTGAGCGATGTCATTCCCCCGGTGATCGTGAAGCCGCGACCATCGACGGCACCGTCAGGCTTCGTCCCGGACGCATGTTCGCGCCAGGCCAGCGCCGGCCGGATGAGGTCGGCGAGCCGCTCCAGGATATCCACGCGCACCGCGCGCTCGCCGCAGACGCGATAACCGGCGGTGCGGTAGAGCGCTTTCGGCGTTTCCTTCTCGACCGGAATCGAGGTGCGCCCGCTGGCCGCGAGATGCAGGAGATCGGCAACGCCCTTGGCGTCGGGCGCTTCGTTCTTCAGCGCCCATAGCTGCGTCGCCAAGGCGCGCGGCGCCGGCTTCAATAGCGCCGGCAGATAGATGTGATAGGCGCCAAAGCGCACGCCGTATTTGCGCAGCGTGGCGCGCGAGGGTTGGTCGAGCCCCTTGACCTCGTCGCTGACCTTCTGCCGCTCCAGCACGCCAAGCGCTTCGACGAGCTGAAAGGCGACACCGCGCGCCATGCCGGTGACGTCCTCGGCGGCGGAAAGCGAGAACAACGGCGCCAACTGCTTCTCGATATAATTCTTCAGCCACAGATCGAGCCGCGTCTGCACCAGTTCGCGCGCCGGGCCGGCCAGATGCTCATCGGCGATGACGCGCAGGCGCGGACGCAAGGCATCGTCGCCGGCAACCAGCTTGCCGGCCGCGGCGCCGAGCCAACGCACGACGCCATCGTTGGCGAGCACGATCTGATCATTGGGTGCCTGCGACAGGCGGGTGGCGCGCGCCTCGATCTCGCCGGAGAGCGCCTTCTGTGCGGCGGCGTTGAGCGCCTTTGCCTCCGAGCCGGCGCTGGCGGACGCATCGGGCGCGAACATAAAACCGTCGAGCCTGCCGATGGCGTGGCCCTCGACGATCACTTCACCAGTCTTGTCGATTTGGGTTTCCAGCATCGTGTTCTCTCGTAGCCGCCGCATCAACACGCTGGTGCGGCGGTCCACGAAGCGTTCGGCCAGGCGTTCGTGCAGCGCGTCGGACAACTTGTCCTCGATTGCGCGCGCGACGCCTTGCCAATGCTCCGGATCGGCCAGCCAGTCGGGCCGGTTGGCAACGAAAGTCCAGGTTCTGACATGCGCGATCCGGTTGGAAAGAGTGTCAATATCGCCCTCGGTTCGGTCGGCCTGCGCAATCTGGTGAGCGAACCAATCGGTCGGGATGTTACCCTCTCGCTGCAAGAATCCATAGAGGGTCACCACCAGTTCGGCATGCGTCGCCGGCGCGATCTTGCGATAGTCCGGCACCTGGCAGGCGTCCCACAGCCGCTCGATCGATGCGCGGTCGTGGGCGAGCGCGCGCACTTCCTCGTCGCGCGCGGCGTGCTCGAGCACGAGGATGTCCTCGCCAACCGGCGCGCGCGTGAGCCCCGGCTCGCTCGGGGTCATGGCGAGCGAGGCCTGCAGCGCGCCGAGCGATGAGAAATCGAGCTCTGCGTTGCGCCATTGCAGCATCCGGATCGGCTCGAAGCTGTGGCTTTCCAGCGCCTGCACCAGCTCGGGCCCAAACGGATCGCAACGTCCGGTAGTGCCGAATGTTCCATCGCGCGTCGCGCGGCCGGCGCGCCCGGCAATCTGCGCGAGCTCGGCCGGATTGAGCTTGCGGAACTGATAGCCGTCGAACTTGCGGTCGGCGGCGAAGGCGACGTGATCGACGTCGAGATTGAGACCCATGCCGATGGCGTCGGTCGCCACCAGATAATCGACGTCGCCGGACTGATAGAGCGCGACCTGCGCATTTCTTGTGCGCGGGGAGAGCGCGCCCAGCACCACGGCGGCGCCACCGCGCTGGCGGCGGATCAGCTCGGCGATGGCGTAGACTTCCTCGGCCGAGAAGGCGACCACCGCCGAGCGGCGCGGCAGCCGGGTGAGCTTCTTCTCGCCGGAATAGGTCAGCATCGACAGCCGCGGGCGGGAAACGATATGCGCGCCCGGCAAGAGCTTCTCCACCATCGGCCGCATGGTGGCCGCGCCCAGCACCAGCGTCTCCTCGCGGGCGCGGCGGTTGAGCATGCGGTCGGTGAAGACGTGGCCGCGGTCGAGATCGGCGCCGAGCTGGATCTCGTCGACGGCGAGGAAGGCGACGTCGAGGTCGCGCGGCATGGCCTCGACGGTCGACACCCAATAGCGCGGATTGGGCGGCTTGATCTTCTCCTCGCCGGTGATCAGCGCGACGTTTTCGGCGCCGACGCGATCGACCACCTTGTTGTAGACCTCACGCGCGAGCAGGCGCAGCGGCAGCCCGATCATGCCGGAGGAGTGCGCCAGCATGCGCTCGATGGCGAGGTGGGTCTTGCCGGTATTGGTGGGCCCGAGCACGGCGGTGACGCCGACGCCGCGGGCACGCGTAGCGGCGCGGGAAGCTTGCGGGGAAAAGGAAAGGGTCATTACGCTTCCAACTTGGCGGCTCGCGCGGCGACGCCGCTGGCTCCTTGTATCACAACGTGACGTTTGCGCAGGGCGCCGTTAAGACTTGGAACGAGTTTGGAACGAAAGCAGCCCGAATCGCTGACTCAGGGGTTGTGCAGATTCGTTCACGGCGACATCTGGCAAGCATAGCGCCTGCGGCCACAAGATCATGTGGAAAAGTGGGATTCACGCGGCTTAAAATCCTTGCAAACGTTAACGCCGCATCCGAGTCGGCCTCGCGCCAAGAGTCAAGCGAAAGAGTCGCGCAACCGCGCCGTTCGGATGCGGTCGAAAAGCCTGGTCTCACTCGGTATGCGAGTGCTTGATGGAGGCGCGGATCGGGGCCGCGGTCGACACGAACTGGTCGGCCTCCAGCACCGCCTCGCCGATCGGGGTCGGCCCCTGGGCGCGGAATGGCACCAATACGCGCGTGCCGGCAATCGGCGCCAGCCACACCTCGATCTCGCGCAGCTTGGCGATGTAGCGGATCGCCGTGCGCGTCGGGTCGAAACCGGCCACCGGCGTAAAATAGACCGAGCAGACCACCACCGGGCCGGAATAGCCCCTCTCCGCCTTCACCGTGTCCATGCGCTTGTAGGCCAGCTTGAGGTCGTAGCGCAGCCGCCCGTCGAAAATGGCCGCCTCATGGTGGCAAACGTCCGGGGTCAGCAGCTTGCCGCTGCCGGGCACACGCAGAAGCGACGCGGTCATAGGATCGAGAATGCCGTGCTCATGCGCCTTGGTGAGCGGCACCCGCGACGGATCGTGGTCGCGGGGCGGGTCGATCTTGGAAGCCGTGACATCGCCGTCCTTGACCGTGAGGCGGGCCTCGGTGGTCTTATGGCGTGAGATGATGGTGGCGGCATAGATCGACGACGGCAACTTGCCGCCGTTGAAGGTGCCGTGGGCGGCACTGGTGCCCTCCCCGCCGGTGAACAGACGGATCAAACCGATGGTGATGCCGCTTGCCGCCGCGCTGTAATGGCTATCGTTGATGTCGACGACCCAGCTGCCCTTGCCGATGGGAAAGCCGGCAACCGAGGCGACGTAGTGCGCTTCCAGCTTGCCTCGCGTCTGGGCGGGCGACGCACCGACCGCTAGCAACAGGCCAGCGATGGCCAACGGCAGCGAGCGAGCGGTTCGCCTTAGCGGCAGCACGAACTCCAACCTCCTACGACCCAATTCGCAGACAGACAGCGGTATTTAACGGGCAGTATGGCCGGCTGTGCAAGGGCACTGATGGGGCAAATCTGCAAAAACGATGCCCGCCGCCAGCGGCGCCACGTGATCGACGGCGAATAAGTCGAATCTTTGTTCAGTTGCGGAACCCCGGTGTGGCTCCCAAGCGAGATATTCCGGCCCGAGAAATATGAGAGCCTATGGATAGAAATTTGCGCCAGCGGAGACGAGAACGTCAAATTCGGGCGGTTCGTGGTGCAAATGCCGATCGGTATGTTAAAATTTTACTCGCTGACGCGATGGGGGGTCGTCATGGCGTTTGTCTGTTGGCCGCGATTCAGGATGGCGGCGATCGCGGGGCTCGTGGTTGTGCTCGCAGCCTTTCCCGCCGACGCCGCCAGGCGCGTGGCGCTGGTCGTCGGTAATTCGGACTATCAGCATGTGGTCCGGCTCGCCAACCCGGCGAATGACGCGCGGCTCATCGCCAAGACGTTGCGCGATCTTGGCTTCACGCTGGTCGACGGCGGCGCGCAGATCGACCTGGACAAATCGCAATTCGACCATGCGGTGCAGGCGTTTCGCAATGCCGCGAAGGGCGCCGATGTCGCCCTGTTCTATTATGGCGGCCATGGTCTGCAGGTGAATGGCGTCAACTACCTTGTGCCGATCGACGCCGATTTGCACCAGGAAGCCGATGTCGACTTCCAGATGCTCGACACCGGCTTGATCATGCGACAGATGGAGAGCGCCCGTGCGCGGCTCAATCTCCTGATCCTCGACGCCTGCCGCAACAATCCTTTCGGCAGCCGTGGCTTGCGCGCCATCACGGGCGGTCTGGCACAGATGCAGGCGCCCGAGGGCACGCTGATTTCCTTCGCCACCCAGCCCGGCAACGTGGCGCTGGACGGAAGCGGCGGCCACAGCCCGTTCAGCAAAGCCTTGGCCGAGGTGATGCGCCGCCCCGGCCTCGACATCTTCCGCACCTTCAACCAAGTCGGCGTGATGGTTTCAAAGGCCACGGACAGGCAACAACAGCCGTGGCTTTCCAGTTCGCCGATCAGCGGTGATTTCTATTTCGCCGGCAAGCCGGCGGCACCCAAGCCCGATGCGGCGGCCGAGGAGCGGCGGCGCTACGACGCCGCGCAGCGGATCGATACCAAGAAAGCTTGGGGCCTGTTTCTGAGCACCTACAAGACCGGATATTACGCCGATCTCGCGCGGGCGGAGCGCGACAAGATCGCCGCCATCGAACGCGCCAAGCTTGCCGACGAAGAACGCGCCAGAATCGAGGCCAAGGTACAGGCGCACGCCGCGGCCCTCGACAAGGCACGCCGGGAAGCCGCGGCCAAATCGGCAAAGGAAACCCTCGACAAGGTGCAGCGCGAGACAGCCGCCGCCAAGGCGGCCCAGCAAGCGGCCAAGGCGGCACAACTGGCTGCCGAAAAAGCGGCACGCGAGCTTCAAGCCGCCATCGAGAAAGTGAAACAGGAGGCAGCGGCCGACAAGGAAAAACCGCTGAAGACCCGGACCAAGGTCGCCTCGCTGACGCCGCCGTCGAGCGCCCCGGCCGCAAGCGGCCTGCGGGGGCTGGACCATGCCGATATCGTGCGGCTGCTGAAAATTCATCTTCGCCAGGTCGGCTGCGATCCGGGCGACCTGAGCGGGGTATGGGATTCAGGCAGCCGTCGCGCGCTCAAAGAATTCAACGAACACGCCGGCACCCATCTCGATATCAAAGTCGCGAGCGTCGATACGCTGGATGCGGTCCAGGCGAAGCATGGCCGTATCTGTCCGCTGGTGTGCGGAAGCGGGACGCGGCGAAAGGGCGATCAGTGCGTCGCCATCGCCTGCAAGCACGGTTACGCGCTGGGAGCCAACGGCAAGTGCGAACGCACGAAACGATCGCGCGAAGAGGCCGAAGGCAAACACCATAACAAAGCCAAGGCGGGCCGGAACGCGACATCGGGACGGATTATCAAAGGGAGCGCCCGCCATTTTGAACTGCAGGCCGGTTGCAGGGCAGGCAAGGTGGCTTCATGTCGTGCGCTGTGCAGCGGCGCTTCCTGGGCGTGGCGTGCCTGCCGCCATTTGAGCCGACTGACTGGACAGGCTGGCTCGGGCTATGGTCACCACCACGGAATATCTCGGGGGCGTAACTTTCAATAGGTGGCCTTAGCCCCTTGCGGCGCACCGCGCCACGTTTGGACCTTTGCTTTCATGGAACCGTCCCAGGTGACGCCATCTCGGTCGATGGCGTCCGGGGGCATTCCGGCTCCCGATACCCACTGGGAGCGCGCAGGGATCGGATCGCCGGAGCGGGCGTTAACCCCAGGAACGATGGACGCCGACGTCCGAGAGACGGGAGAACGACCATGCCTGACGAAATTGGCGGCTGGCTGTGGGCCTTTATCGACATCGTCCTGGTGGTCGCGCTGGGCGGGGCGCTCGCTTACGGTACCCTGATGTGGCGCAAATGGCGCCAGCATCCGGACAAGGCTGCGGAGCGGGATCGCAAGACCAGGGAACTGTACGGCCGGCAGTAGGCATAATTGCCGCTCAATCCGTGGCTTGACGCCCGTTTCGCCGCTCTCTATAGGTGCGGCCAATCACGCAAGAAAGTGACGATGCGGACCGGCGCTCGACTGTCGCGCCGGCGTTTTTTCGAGGAATTGAGCCATGTCCCGGCGTTGCGAGCTGACCGGCAAAGGCCCCCTGGTCGGACACAAAGTGAGCCATTCGAACATCAAGACCAAGCGGCGGTTCCTGCCGAACCTGGTCAATGTCACGCTGCGGTCCGACACCCTGGACCGCTCGGTGAAGGCGCGGATTTCGGCCAATGCGCTGAAAACCGTCGACCACCGCGGCGGGCTCGATGCCTTCCTGCTCAAGGCCAAGGACGCCGAGCTGGCCCCGCGCATGCTCGAGCTCAAGCGCGCAATCTCCAAGAAGCTGGCCGCGGCGAGCTGACCGTCATGCCCTGCACAGGCGGGGCATCGCATACTCAAGGCATCGGCAGAAAATACTGGATCGTCCGCCTACGCGGACGATGACAGCAGAATTGCCGCGCGCGGCACTCCCTCATTCTCCGACCAGCTTGAACTGCAGCAGCAGCGTGCGCTGAAGCACAGAGAAATTGTCGTCGGAAATCAGCGTCAGGATGGTCGCGCCCTGCGCGTCGCGCGAAACGCCGATGCCTTCCATGTTGTCGATCTGGTAGCTGAGGTCGGCGACGATCAGCGGCTCGCCGTCGACCAGCGCACCGGGCTTGATGCCCGTGAGCGGAATGCGGCGGATGCGCATCGCCACACCGCGCAGCGGCGAGTAGCTGCGCTCCAACAGCAACAGATCGTTCGGCGGCAGGATGGCGCAGTCGCTCACGTCGAAATCGGCGCTGCGCTTGACGCTGAAGCGGCCGACCTGTTGGCCGCGCAGAAGAAAGCCGCGGTGATTGCCGGCGGCATCCAGGCTGTGCTCGGTGATGACGATCAACTCACCGGAAAGCGGCGAGGACTTCGGCGCCACCGCCAAGCATTCCAAACTCTTGTTGTAGGTGAGGCCCTTGAAATCGCCTGGAACGGGAATTGGCCGGCCGCGGGCGCTCAGGCCGTTCTTGCGGTAGTCAAAGCGGACGATCTTGTTAACGCGCTCGATGCCGACGAAAAGGTGGCCGGCCTGATCGGCGGTCAGCGACTCGGTGTCGTACCAGCCGTGCGCGGCCAGCGGCTTGCCGTCGGCGCCGAGGATCGGCGCCATTTGCGCGCCGGCGACACCGGCCGGGCGGCCATCGCGATAAAGAATGCGGCCGCGTAGCCAGGCACCGCGATCGCTGAGCGCGAGGAAACCAACGCCGTCGGCATCCATGTGCAGCCCCGAGAAGCCGCCGAAGCTCGGGAGCTTAGCGGTGAGCTCGAGCCCGCCGCGGAATTCCAGCACGCCGAATCGCGTGCGCGTCGGCTCGCGATAGTCGAACGCGGTGATCGGCTTGGCGTTGACGGTGATCGACGTGAGCTTGGCGGGATAGCGCCGCCCTTCGGCCAACGCGAAACCGGCGACGAGCACCAAGAAAGCGGCAGCGAAAACACCAAAGACGACCCAATGGCGACGCCGCGCAGGCTGGATCACGCAACGCGTCTCCGGCGGGCGGGCGGGGTCGGCCGTTCTTCCTGCGCATGTTCTTCGAACAGCTCGGCCAGCTTGTCGGTCATGGCGCCGCCGAGCTCTTCGGCATCGACGATGGTGACCGCACGCCGGTAGTAGCGCGTCACGTCGTGGCCGATGCCGATCGCGATCAATTCGACCGGCGAGCGCGTTTCGATCTCCTCGATCACCCAGCGCAGATGGCGCTCGAGGTAGTTGCCCGGATTGACCGACAGCGTGGAATCGTCGACCGGCGCGCCGTCGGAAATCATCATCAGGATCTTGCGCTGCTCGGTACGCCCAAGCAGGCGCTTGTGCGCCCAGTCGAGCGCCTCGCCGTCGATGTTTTCCTTGAGCAGGCCCTCGCGCATCATCAGCCCGAGGTTCTTGCGCGCGCGGCGCCAGGGCGCGTCGGCGGACTTGTAGATGATGTGGCGCAGATCGTTGAGGCGGCCCGGATTGCCCGGCTTGCCGGCGGTGAGCCAATGCTCGCGCGACTGGCCGCCTTTCCAGGCGCGGGTGGTGAAGCCGAGGATCTCGACCTTGACGCCGCAGCGCTCCAGCGTGCGCGCCAGGATGTCGGCACAGGTGGCGGCGACGGTGATCGGGCGCCCGCGCATCGAGCCGGAATTATCGAGCAGCAGCGTCACCACCGTGTCGCGGAACCGCATGTCCTTCTCGGCCTTGAACGAGAGCGGATGCAAGGGATCGATGACGATGCGCGACAGCCGCGCCGGATCGAGCTGGCCTTCCTCCAGATCGAACTCCCAGGAGCGGTTCTGCTGCGCCATCAGACGGCGCTGCAGACGGTTGGCGAGCCGCGCCACCACGCCCTGCAGATGCGAGAGTTGCTTGTCGAGATAACCGCGCAGCCGATCGAGCTCTTCCGGCTCGCACAATTCCTCGGCGGCGATGGTCTCGTCGAACTTGGTGGTGAAGGGGCGATAGTCCGGCCCGCGCGGGGCGTTGGCGCCGAACTGGCGCGGCCGCTGCGGCTCGCCCGCCGTCTCGGCGTCGCCCATCTCGCTGTCTTCAGCCATGTCGGAGGTCGGCGCCTCGACCGCTTCGGCGGCGGAATCGGGCATGTCCTCGGCGGAAACCTGCGTGTCCTCCATGCTGGAGCGCTGCATGTCATCGCTATCCGCGGTCTCGCCCTCTTCGCCGGACTGCTGCGGACTGCGATCCTCGTCGCCCTCCTCCTCATCCTCGTCGGAATCGGATGAACGGTCCTCGCCCATTTCCAGCGAGTCGAGCAGATCGTGCACCGCGTCGCCGAACAGGTGCTGGTCTTCGAGCACGGATTCCAAACGGTCGAGATCGCGGCCGGCGCGCTCCTCAATCAGCGGCCGCCACAGTTCGACCAGCTTCCTGGCCGCCGGCGGCGGGGCCGCGCCGGTCAGGCGCTCGCGCACCATCAGCGACAGCGCTTCCTCGATGGGCGCGTCGGCGCGCTCGGTGATCTGGTCGAACTTGCCGCGGTGATAACGCTCGTCGAGCATGGCGCCGAGATTCTGCGCGACGCCATCCATGCGGCGAGCGCCGATCGCTTCGACGCGCGCCTGCTCCACCGCCTCGAACACCGCGCGCGCCTGCTGGCCGGACGGCTGCAAACGCCGATGCATGGCCGAATCGTGACAGGCAAGACGCAACGCGATGGCGTCGGCGTGGCCGCGCACGATCGCCGCCTCGTGTTTGCTGAGCTTGCGCGGCGGCTCGGGCAGCCGCACCTTGCCGCTGATCAGACCCGGACGCTCGGCGGCAAAGGAAACCTCCAGATCGCTCTTGCGCGCGATGGCGCGCAGGCAGCCGCCGACCGCGCGCTTGAACGGCTCGGTCGGCGATTCCTTGACCGGGGTCTTGGGTCTGATGTTGGAGGCCATGGCTTTCCTGCCACCCAGCGTCGGGCGGCGATCTTAGCTGAGCGCCACGTTGACCGCCGACTCCGGCAGTTCGACGCCGAAGCAGCGCTGATAGAACTCGGCCACGATCGGCCGCTCCAGTTCGTCGCACTTGTTGAGGAAGGTGAGCCGGAAGGCGAACCCGATATCGTTGAAGATCTCTGAATTCTCCGCCCAGGTGATCACCGTGCGCGGGCTCATGACGGTGGAGATGTCGCCGTTCATGAACGCGTTGCGCGTCAAGTCGGCGACCCGCACCATCTTGCCGACGATGTCGCGGCCCTTTTCGTTCTGATAGTGCTTGGCCTTGGCCAGCACGATCTCCACCTCGTTGTCGTGCGGCAGATAGTTCAGCGAGGTAACGATCGACCAGCGGTCCATCTGGCCCTGGTTGATCTGCTGGGTGCCGTGATAGAGGCCGGAGGTGTCGCCAAGGCCGACGGTGTTCGTCGTCGCGAACAGGCGGAAGGCCGGGTGCGGCTTGATGACCTTGCTCTGGTCGAGCAGCGTCAGCCGGCCGGAAGCCTCCAGCACGCGCTGGATCACGAACATCACGTCCGGGCGGCCGGCGTCGTATTCGTCGAAACACAGCGCGATGTTGTTCTGCAGCGCCCAGGGCAGGATGCCTTCGCGGAATTCGGTGACCTGCTGGCCGTCCCTGATGACGATGGCGTCCTTGCCGATCAGATCGATGCGGCTGATGTGGCTGTCGAGGTTGACGCGCACGCACGGCCAATTGAGCCTTGCCGCCACCTGCTCGATATGGGTCGACTTGCCGGTACCGTGATAGCCGGTGACCATGACGCGGCGGTTCCTGGAGAAGCCAGCGAGAATGGCGAGCGTGGTCGGCCGGTCGAAGCGATAATCGGGATCGATGTCGGGTACGTGCTCCTCGGCCTTCGAATAGGCCGGCACTTCCAAATCGCTGTCGATGCCAAACACCTGCCGGATCGAAACTTTCATATCCGGCAGGCCGGCGACTTCTTCAGTTGCGGCGGTCATTGATCCTCCATGGCTTCGGCCCTCCCGAAGCCTGATGCGGTCCGATTCTCAACGGTCCGGCTGATATGGCGGCAACTTAGCAGACCGATACGGGACGAAAAACCCGCTCGCAGCAATTGGCCCCATAAACGATATCAATAAGATAGGCATCCAGGCCCCTGCGCGAAAGGCGGGGCAGACCTGTGTTCCACAGGACCCCGCGCAGGCGTCAGCCGAACCCGACGGACTTCAGATAGTTGTAGGATTGGATGATTTCTACCAACTTTTCTTCGGTGGAACGGTCGCCGCCGTTGGCGTCGGGATGGTGGCGCTTGACCAGTTCCTTGAAGCGCATCTTCACCTCCGCCCCGCTGGCGTCGATGTCGAGGCCGAGCGTGTCGAGCGCCTTGCGCTCGGCGTTGCGGATGACGCGGGTTTCCGCCCGCTTCTGCTGTTCCCGCTTCATGTCGTCGCCGAACAGGCCGAACGTGTCGGTCTGGTGCTCGAACGTTTTCGTATGCGGCCCGCCCTTGCCGGTTCCCATCTTCCAGGTCGGCCGATGGCCGGTAAGGGCGTCTTTCTGATAGGCCATCACGTCGGCGTCGCTCATGCCGGCGAAGAAATTGTACGACTGATTGTATTCGCGCACGTGACGCAGGCAGTAGCGCCAATAGTCTTTTTCGCGGCCGCGCCCCTTGGGGGCGCGATGGGTGGCCGCCTCCGTGCAGCCGACCCATTCGCAAGCGGGGCCGCCGGTCTTGGGCCGGCGGTCTTTGGCCGGTTTGACGCGAATCTTATCAAAAAGGGGCGAGTCGAATTTCATGACCAAACATTATGCGCTTTTGTCGATGACACGTTCAAGACTTGACAATGGTCGGACTTAGTTCATTGCGTCGCGTCGCTACCATTGACCAGTTCCCTCCCCGTCCTTAAGTCGGGAAGCATGCGAACCGTCGATTTGATCACACAGAAGTTGACCGAGGCTTTCGCCCCACAAAGCCTCAAGGTTGTGGATGAATCCCACCAGCACGCAGGCCATGCCGGACACCGGCCGGGCGGGGAAACCCATTACAGGGTCTATATCGTGTCACAGGCGTTCCAGGGGAAGACCCGGCTGCAGCGCCACCGCATGATTAACGAGACGCTGGCCGGCGAGCTTGCCGCCGGCGTGCATGCGCTCGCCATCCACGCCGCCGTGCCGGGCGAAGGCGGGGCGAGCTAGCAGGTAAATTTCCGGCTGGCAGCCATACCGGAATCGATGGCGGCGCCATTACCTGCCACGCAATTTGGCGTTTTGCGTGACCACGCGCCTGCGGACGACTTGCTCCAGAATATCGCGTAGGTCTGAAGCGGCCGGCGACAACTCGCTTCTTGCGAGCATCCGCAACTCGATGGATGGCAATTTGGGCAGGCCAAGCCTCGGGCCAAAGTCCCGTATTCCCGCTGGAAGCTTATGCGGGATTCGGGCCGATATGCCGTATCCCGATCGGAGCGCGGCCCAAACGCCCGGCAAACTCGGCGTCGTCAGCGACAGCCGCCACCGCAAACCCTTCCTCTCCAAAGTCTGAATTGCAGTCTGGCGAAACAGGCAGGGATGGTCATTGAGGACCAAGGGTATCTCATTCTCCGATTGGAGTTCGGCGTATCGCTGCCCGCCCAGCCACAACATCGGCAGCGGCGCAATCCGAGCTCCGTGCTTCTCCGACCCCATTTGAAAAAACGCCAGCGCGACGTCGAGCCTACCCGCAGACACATCCTCATCGAGGCCGTAATTGCGCCCCGCACGAACCTCGACGTGAACCCCCGGCCTTTGGCGAGCGAATAACGTGATCGCTTCGGGCATCACATCTTCGAAGAAATCTTGCGGAAGTCCTATTCGCACCGAGGCAGCCGACGCGGTGGCGCCAACCGATACCGCCGCCTCATCATTCAACGCGATGATCCGGCGAGCATAGGCGAGCAGCGCATCGCCCGCTTCGGTCGGAACAAGCTTGCGGCCGTTCCGACGGAACAATGGGCGACCGGCCTGCTGCTCAAGTTTTCTCAATTGCATGCTGACCGCCGATTGCGAACGGCCGAGCTGCGAAGCGGCGCGGGCGAAGCTGCCGAGCTCCGTGCCGACAACGATCGTGCGCAGGGCGTCAATGTCGAAGGAGGAGACCATCGTTCCGATTTCCTAAAGTGTTGCTTTAATTATATCCAATATTCGAAAGCGATAAAGATGGCTATCGTAGCGGCTCGATCGCGCGGCCGGAGCCGTCCGTCGCCGATCGGAATGCCCAAAGCCCGAGCCGTTTCCGGGCTCTTCCCGGCCCACGGCACAAGCGGGAACAGGACGGACATCGCGGTTGCTTGACGAGAATGTCGCCATGAACGAAACGCCGATCGATCAGTTACAGTGTCTCACGACCCCGCATCTTGCCGATGGTTGCTTGAGATCAGGCGTTCCAATCCGATTCGCGCCAGCCGGCCTGCAGGCCCTTGCAGCGCACATGCGGTGCGTGGGTCGCGCCCGACCCGTTCGTCACGTCGGTAGCATCGACATCTTCCTCGAGGCCTTCAGCGACGTCGAGCCGGGAGACGTCCTTGTTGTCGACAATGGCGGACGCCTTGACGAAGCGTGCATCGGCGACATCGTTCTGCTCGAAGCAAAGGCCGTGGGCATAACCGGCATCGTGATCTGGGGCCTTCACCGTGACAGCAGGGAACTCATCGACATCGGATTTCCGGTCTTCAGTCTAGGCGCGCTCCCGACCGGGCCTCAGCGTTTGCACGTCAGGCCGCCGGATATCTTCAGCAGCGCGATCATCGGCCAGCATGTCATCACGTCCCGCGATTTTGTGGTCGCCGATGCCAACGGGGTCCTCTTTCTTCCGGAGGACCGGCTCGACGACATCGTCACCGCCGCGATTTCCTATCGCGAGACCGAAGCCCGGCAACTCGAAGCGATGAAGGCAGGTCGAAGCTACCGGGATCAAACGCGGTTCAGCGAGTACCTGGCGCGGCGCGAGCGGGAGCCCGCTTACGGATTCCGACAACACCTGAAGGACATCGAAGCGGCCGGCGAGGTGTAGACCTGTAGATAAAGTCGCATGGAGATCGCTGCGGTTCGTTGAACAAACCACGAGCAGCGACAGAAACGGAAATCCAGCGAAACAAAAAATCGGGGTCCCCGCTTTCGCGGGAACGAGCGGTCAAGATTGGATCCTACTCCGCCGCCGTGCGCGGCAGCGGCTGGATGCGCAGCGAGGTGATGCGGTTGCGCGCGCGGCGCAGCACGCGGAAGCGGAAGCCGTAGAAGGTGAAGCTCTGCCCCACTTCGGGGATCGAGCGCGCTTCGTGGATCACCAGACCGGCGATGGTGTTGGCCTCCTCGTCCGGCAGATTCCAGTCCATCACGCGGTTGAGATCGCGGATCGAGACCGCGCCCTCCACGATCACCGAACCGTCGGGCTGGCGACGCACGCCGGGCATGGCGACGTCGTGCTCGTCGGTAATGTCGCCGACGATCTCTTCCAGAATGTCCTCCAGCGTGACCAGGCCTTCGACCTCGCCGTATTCATCGACCACCAGCGCGAACGGCGTCTTGCGGCGACGGAAGGCCTTGAGCTGTTCGGCCACCGGCCGTGTGTCGGGCACGAACCAGGGCGGCGTCAGCAGCGCGGCAATGTCCACCTTGGCGTCATCGCCGTCGACGGCATGCAACGCGCGCAACAGATCCTTCACGTGCAGGACGCCGACGATGTTCTGTGGATTGTCGCGCCAGAACGGAATGCGCGTCACCGGCGAGGCGATCACCGCATTGACCACTTCCTCGGCCGGATCGTCCACCTTCATGCTGATCATGTTGGTGCGGTGGACCATCACGTCGGACAGATCCAGTTCGCGCAGATCGAGCACGCCGCCGAACATGTCACGGTCGACCTTTTCCACGCCGCCCTCGCGGGCGAGCAGATCGACCGCGCCGCGCAATTCCTCGTGCGGCGACAGGATCGGCTGGTTCTCGTCGATGTTGATGCCGAAAAGCCGCAGCAGCCAGCGCACCAGAAACTCGATCGTCATCAGGATCGGCGCCAGCGCCTTGACGATCCACTGCATCGGCCGCGCGACCAGGAGCGCGATGCGGTCGGGCGCGTTGAAGGCCGCGGTCTTCGGCATCACCTCGGAAAAGATCACCACGACCGCCGTCATCACGATGGTGGCATAGACGATGCCCGCCTTGCCGAACAAGGCCAGCAGCAAACTCGTCGCGAGCGCGGAAGCGGCGATGTTGACCGCATTATTGCCGAGCAGAAGCGCGCCGATCAGCCGCTCGCGTTGCTCGAGCAGCCGGTTGACGATGGCCGCGCCGCGGCTGCCCTGCTTCTCGAGCCGCGCCATGCTGGCGCGCGACGAGGCGGTGAGCGCCGTCTCGCTACCGGCGAAGAACGCCGACAGCAGCAGGCAGATCAGCACGATCCCGATGGACAGCCAGTCATTCGCAGTCATTTGTAAGTATCTTTATCGGAGCGTGATCTTATCCGAAAACCGGTATCCATCCCGGGTCAAGCCCGGGACATGCATTTTCGGGATCACGCGCTGAGTTTATCGGCCAAGAAGGCGCGCACCTCGGCCGCATCGACGTCGCTTTCGACAAAGGACTGCCCGATGCCGCGCACCAGAATGAAGGTGAGCTTGCCGCGCTTTACTTTCTTGTCTTGGGCAATCAAATCCATCAAGGCGTCGACGCCCGGCACGCCGCCAGGCACCGCGCTCACATGGGTGGGCAGCCCGACCGCCGCAAGATGAGCGACGGCGCGCGCTGTTTCGGCTTCGCCGATGAGGCCCTTGCGGGCGGAGAATTCGAACGCCATCGCCATGCCGAGCGCCACCGCTTCGCCGTGCAACAGCCGGTCTGAGAATCCGCAGCCGGCCTCGAACGCATGGCCGAAGGTGTGGCCGAGATTGAGCAGCGCGCGCTCGCCGCTCTCGCGCTCGTCGCGGGCGACGACTCCGGCCTTGGCGCGGCAGCTCACCGCGATGGCGTGCTCGCGCGCCGGCCCGCCGGCGAACAGGTCGCGCCAGTTCGCCTCCAGCCAAGCGAAGAAGGCGGCGTCGCCCAGCAAGCCGTATTTGGCGACCTCGGCATAGCCCGCGCGAAACTGGCGCTCCGGTAGCGTGTCGAGCAGCGCGGTATCCGCGACCACCAGGATCGGCTGATGGAAGGCGCCGATCAGGTTCTTGCCTTGCGGCGAATTGATGCCGGTCTTGCCGCCGACCGAGGAATCGACCTGGGCCAGCAACGTCGTCGGCACCTGCACGAAGTCGAGCCCGCGCCGCACACAAGCCGCGGCGAAGCCGGCGAGATCGCCGATCACGCCGCCGCCGAGTGCGATCAGGAGATCGCCGCGCTCGATGCGCGCCGCGACGACCGCTTCGCAGACTTTCTCGAAGCTCGCGTAGCTCTTGGACGCTTCGCCTTCCGGCACCACGATGCGCGCCGATTCGATGCCGGCCGAGGCCAGCACGGCTTCCACCGCGGCAAGGTGACGCGCGGCCACCGTCTCATCGGTGACGATCGCGGTACGCGCGCCCGGGCGTAGCGCCTTGACCGCTTCGCCGAGCTTGGCGACCAGACCGCGGCCGATGACGATCTCGTAGGCGCGGGCGCCGAGCGCGACCGGCACCACGATCGGTTCACTGGCGCGTAGCGGAGCGGTCATCACAAATTCCCCGGACCTATGGCAACGTCGAGGTGCTTGGCCACGCCGTCGATGATCTCTTCGATGATCGTTTCATGCGGCTCGTCGCGCGAATGCACGATAACGTCGGACTGGGCGTAGACCGGCTCGCGCAACGGCAACAGCTCCTGCATCCGCGCGACGAGCGGACGGTCGTTGCGCCGCTTGGTGCGCCGCAGCAGCACGTCGAGGTCGGCCTTCAGCCAGACCGAGATACCCTTGATGTGGATGAGGTCGCGGGTCTGCTGGTGCATGACGGCACCGCCACCGGTCGCCAGCACTTGCGGGCCGCCGTCGAGCAGGCGGGCGATCACCCGCGCTTCGCCGGCGCGGAAATAGGGCTCGCCGTGCGCGGCGAAAATCTCGGCGATGGTCATGCCGGCGGCGTTCTCGATCTCGGTGTCGGCGTCGACGAACGGAACGCCCAGCCGGGACCCCAGCCGGCGGCCGACCGACGACTTGCCGGCGCCCATCATGCCGACCAGCACGATGGACCGGGCCCCCAAGGCGCGGACGATGGCCTGTTCCTGGCCGTTTTCGGCGGACTTTTGAACGGCGATATCAACCATGGTAGAATTCAAATTCGAATCCACGGCCCCATATACCAGCTATTGGCTCGGCCGCGAGCGCGGTCTTGTCTCAGGGCTGGGAACGTGATCGGTTCGCGTCCCGTTAACCAGTTTACCATAGGCATTGCGCTGGGCTTCAACCATGCCGAGTCTGTTCCGATTTCTCGTTTTTTTGGGCCTCCTCGGCGGCTTGGCCTATGGCACGGTGTTTTCGCTCGCCAATTTCGTCAAGCTGCATCCGCGCGAGATCGTCGTGACCATTCCGCCGAGCAAATTCTTCAAGCAGCAATAAGCAGGCGATGGCGCGCCGGCCGAACGTTTCCGACGACAACCTGATCGAGCTGTTCCTCGACATGCTGGCGGCCGAGCGCGGCGCCGGCGAGAACACGCTCGTCCGCCTATCGCAACGATCTCGCCGACCTGGCGGGGCACCTGCGCACCGCCGGCCGCGGCATCGCGCAGGCCGATACCGACGATCTGCGCGGCTTCCTGAAGAGCCTCGACGAGCGCGGCTTCAAGCCGTCATCGCTGGCGCGGCGATTGTCGGCGGTGCGTCAGCTCTATCGCTTCCTCTACGCCGAGGGGAAACGCAAGGACGATCCGGCAGCCGTGCTGGAGGGACCAAAGCGCGGTCGCAAGATACCGAAGGTGCTGTCGATCGCCGACGTCGACGGGCTGCTCGCGCAGGCGCGCGCCAATGCCGACAATACCGAACAGCCGCCGGCCGCCCGCCTGCGCGCGGCGCGGCTCTTGTGCCTGCTCGAAGTGGTCTATGCCACCGGCTTGCGCGTGTCCGAATTGATGGCGCTGCCGGCCTCCGCCGCGCGGCGCGACCAGAAAATGCTGGTGGTGCGCGGCAAGGGCGACAAGGAACGGCTGGTGCCGCTCAACCAGGCCGCCAAACGCGCCATGGCGGAGTACCTCGCCCTGCGCGCGGAAGCCAAGCGCGACGCGCAATCGAAATGGCTGTTTCCGTCCTTCGGCGCCGAAGGCCATCTCACCCGCCAGCATTTCGCCCGCGACCTGAAGGCGCTGGGCGCGGCCTGCGGCATCGGCGGCGAGCGGCTTTCCCCGCACGTCCTGCGCCACGCCTTCGCCAGCCACCTGCTGCACAATGGCGCCGACCTGCGCGTGGTGCAGACGCTGCTCGGCCACGCCGACATTTCCACCACCCAGATCTACACCCATGTGCTGGAAGACCGGCTGAAGGCGCTGGTGCGCGACCTGCACCCGCTGGGGGAGGCGTAAGCCGGCCGATTGCATTTGACCGGTCTGCTTGACTCAAGGGCCTCGCCGCGTCAGGTCAGCCCGACCTTTTCACAACCCGGAACCCCATGCGCAGCTATCTCGATTTCGAAAAGCCGGTGGCCGAACTGGAGGCCAAGGTCGAGGAATTGCGCGTCCTGGGCGAGACCGGCGACGCGGTCGCCATCGGCGAGGAGATCGCTCGCCTGGAGGGCAAGGCCGCCGCCGCGCTCGAGGAACTCTATGCCGGCCTCACGCCCTGGCAGAAGACGCAAGTTGCGCGCCACCCGCAGCGCCCGCACTGCCTCGGCTTCATCGCCGGTATGATCTCCGATTTCATGCCGCTCGCCGGCGACCGCAAATTCGGCGACGACGACGCCATCGTCGGCGGCTTCGGCCGCTTCCGCGGCGAGAGCGTCTGCGTCATCGGCCACGAGAAGGGCTCCGACACCGAAAGCCGCCTCAAGCACAATTTCGGCATGGCCATGCCCGAGGGCTATCGCAAGGCGGTGCGGCTGATGGACATGGCCGACCGCTTCGACATCCCAGTGATCGCGCTGGTCGATACCGCCGGCGCCTATCCCGGCATCGGGGCGGAGGAGCGCGGCCAGGCCGAGGCCATCGCGCGCTCGACCGAGGCGTGCCTCAATCTCGGCGTGCCCAACGTGGCGGTGATCCTCGGCGAAGGCGGCTCGGGCGGCGCCATCGCAATCGCCACGGCCAGCCGCGTGCTGATGCTGGAGCACGCAATCTACAGCGTGATCTCGCCGGAGGGCGCAGCCTCCATCCTCTGGCGCGACACCGCCAAGGCGCAGGAGGCGGCGACCAACATGAAGATCACCGCCCAGGACATGATGCGTTTCGGCGTCATCGACAGCATCATCCCCGAACCGACCGGCGGCGCCCACCGCGATCCGGCGGCGGCCATCGCCGCCACCGGCGAGGCCATCGCCCATGCGCTCGAGGAACTGCGCGGACTCGACCGCGAGACGGTGCGCCGGCAACGGCGGGAGAAATTCCTCAACATGGGCCGCGAACTGGCCCGTCCGACGAATTAGTGAGTCGCGCGGGCCGGCGAGTCGCATGGGGTTCCTTGAGGCAACCAATCGCGTACGCCTGTCGCCGATTTACCATCGATTCACCATGGACTTAGCCAACCCCTGCGGCGCGCTTTGACGCCTTGCGAATGCCATATCTTAAGGATAACGATTGCTGAATAAGGGATCGCCCTTCGGGGAGTGCGGCGTTTGACACGACGGTTTATTCGCGCGCTGCTGGCGCCTGCGGCTCTCTCCGCCGCGATTGCGCTTGCCGGCTGCAATGGCGACGCCATTTCCCCCACCGGCCGCGCCCAGGCCCCCCTGTCCCAGCATATGCTGGCCCTTCTCAAGGAGAAGGATATGGACAAGGGCTCGCCCATCCTGCTGCAAATCTTCAAGGAAGAATCGCAGCTCGATGTGTGGAAGAAAAACGAGAACGGCGAATTCGCGCTGTTGAAGACCTTCCCGATCTGCCGCTGGTCGGGCGCGCTCGGCCCGAAGAAAAAGGAAGGCGACCGCCAGGCGCCGGAGGGCTTCTACACCATCACCCGCGCGCAGATGAATCCGAACTCCAGTTACTACCTGTCCTTCAATACCGGCTATCCGAATGCCTTCGACCGTGCCTGGGGCCGCACCGGCTCCGAGCTGATGGTGCACGGCGACTGCTCGTCGCGCGGCTGCTACGCCATGACCGACGAACAGATCCAGGAGATCTACGCACTGGCGCGCGAGTCGTTCTTCGGCGGACAGCGGGAATTCCAGCTGCAGGCCTATCCGTTCCGCATGACCGCGCTGAATATGGCCAAGCACCGCAACAATCCGAACTTCGCGTTCTGGAAACAGCTCAAGCAGGGCTACGACGCCTTCCAGGCGACCCACCAGGAGCCGAAGGTCGCTGTGTGCGAAAAGCATTACGTGTTTGACGCGGCGCCGCCGCCAGGCGCGAGCGGGCCGCTGAACTTCAATCCCGGCGGCAAGTGCCCGGTCTACCAGCTCGATCCGATGGTCGCGCAGACGATCCTCGACCACCGGCGCCAGGAACAGTTCAAGATGGCGCAATACATCGCCGACGGCGTTTCGGTGGAGCCGATCGCCAAAGGCGCCGACGGCGGCATGAACCCGGTGTTCGCCGACAAGCTGGCACCGGGCCAGGTCGAAGACGATGGACGCGTTTATTCGGTGGCAAGCGTCCCGGCCACGCGCGTCTCGCTGCCGGCGCCGTCAAGCACACCGGCCGCCATGTCCGCCACGCCGGTAACAACCGCGGTCGTGCCGATGCCGGAACGCTCGCCTTTGGCGAAACCGGCAAAGCCGAAGAAATCCACCATCGCCAACCTGATCGGTGGCCTCTTTGGTGGCTCGTCCGACAACACCGCGCCGGCGCATGCCGCCCCGGCGCCCCGCATCAGCGCGGAACTGGCGGCCAAGCCGAAACGCCCCCACCGGGTCGCGTCCACGCCGCCGGTTTCGCTGCGGTTGCACGCGACGAGGGCGAAGCCGCGCACGCCGCCTAAGGCCGTGGCGCGCAACGCACCCGCACCCAAGCATCATCGTCCGGTCAAGCAGGCCACCAAGAAGCAGGCGCAACCCAAGCAGACCGCCAAGCGCGCGCCCGCGCCCGAGTCGGCGCCGCCGAGCCTGCGCACGGCATTCACGGCCCCAACCGGCAAAACCGGCAACAGCTTGCTGACCGGCGCGCAGCCGCCCATGCCGACCGGCTCCTTCAGCGCCCGCTGGTCGGCGATGCGCTGACGCGCCCCGACCGAGCCCCGTATCCGATCCGTTCAGAAATCCGCGCTATAGCTGGCGCATGAACTATTTCGTCTACGTCCTCGGCACGGTCACCGGCAGGCGCCGGCTCACCTATGTCGGCTGGACCAACGACGTCGCGCGCCGGCTCGCGCGTCACAACGCCGGCAAGGGCGCGCGCTTCACGCGCGGGCGCGATCTGGGTGCTCCTGCACTGCGAGCAATGCGAGAGCCGCCGCGACGCCATGAGCCGCGAGTGGCACCTGAAGCGCGATCGCGCGTTTCGCAAGAAGTTGGCGGCGCGGATCGCGTAACGCCGCGCTCCTCCGCTCGTGCCCCGCGGCAGCGCGGGCGGCGACAGCTACGCGTAGCGGCCGTGGCAGTGCTTGAATTTCTTGCCGGAGCCGCAAGGGCACGGCTCGTTACGGCCGACCTTGCCCCAACTGGTCGGATCGTTCGGATTGCGCTCGACTTGCGCGCTTGGGGCGACGCCGGCGACCGCCGTTGCGGTCATGGCGCCGGCGAGCGCCAACTCGTCCTCACCGGTGGTGGGGTCGACATGGTGCGCTTCCATGAACGGAAGCTCCGTCGTCTCGTCCTCCGGCGGCTGCTGCATGATCTCGACCCGCATGAGCTGGCCAGTCACCGCTTCGCGCAAATGCGACACCATGGCCTCGAACAGCGCGAAGGCCTCCGCCTTGTACTCATTGAGCGGGTCGCGCTGGCCGTAGCCGCGCAGGCCGATCACCTGGCGCAGGTGCTCGAGCATGACCAGATGCTCGCGCCAGAGATGGTCGAGCGTCTGCAGCAGGATCGACTTCTCGACATAGCGCATGACGTCGGAGCCCCAATTGGCCACCTTGCCCGCCATCCACTCGTCGGCGCGCCGTTTGACGCGCTCCTTCACTTCCTCGTCGGCAATGCCTTCCTCTTTCGCCCAGTCCTTGACCGGCAGGTCGAGGGTGAGCACGTTGCGCAGCGCCTCATCGAGACCGTCGATATCCCACTGCTCGGGATAGGCGTTTTCCGGGATGTGCTTAGTGACCAGTTCGTCGATCACCGAATGGCGCATATCGACGATGGTGTCGTCCACCTGCTCGTCGCGCATCAGCTCCAGCCGCTGCTCGAAGATGACCTTGCGCTGGTCATTCATCACGTCGTCGTATTTGAGCAGGTTCTTGCGGATGTCGAAGTTGCGCGCCTCGACCTTCTGCTGCGCCTTTTCCAACGCCTTGTTGATCCAGGGATGAACGATCGCCTCGTCTTCCTTGAGACCCAGTTTCTGCAGCATCCCGTCGAGCTTGTCGGAGCCGAAGATGCGCATGAGGTCGTCGTCAAGCGACAGGAAGAACTTGGAATGGCCGGGGTCGCCCTGGCGGCCTGAACGGCCGCGCAACTGGTTGTCGATGCGGCGGCTCTCGTGGCGCTCGGTGCCAAGCACGAAGAGGCCTCCGGCTTTCAAGGCCGTCTCCTTCAGCCGCGCCACCTGCTTGCGGATCTCATCGGCGCGCGGGTCCTTGTCGCGCGTGCCCCAGTCCTCGATGTCGGTGATCTCCTGGCGGATGCGCATGTCGGCATTGCCGCCGAGCTGAATGTCGGTGCCGCGGCCGGCCATATTGGTCGCGATGGTGATCGCGCCCGGCACGCCCGCTTGCGACACGATGAAGGCTTCCTGCTCGTGGTAGCGGGCGTTGAGGATGGCGAAGACCTTCTTCTTCGAAGCACCGTCGTCGCCCGAATAGAGCGCGGCGAAGGCGTTGGGATCGGAGAAATCGTGCTGCTCCCAGCCCTGCTTGCGCAGCAACTCGGCAAGCTGCTCCGACTTTTCAATCGAGGTGGTGCCGACAAGCACCGGCTGGCCGCGTTGCTTGCAGTCCTCGATCAAGGTGATGATCGCGCGATATTTCTCGGCGGCGGTGCGATAGACCTCGTCGTCGTCATCGACGCGCGCCAGCGGCATGTTGGTCGGCACTTCGAGGCATTCGAGGCTGTAGATATCCATGAACTCGTCGGCTTCCGTCATCGCGGTGCCGGTCATGCCGGCGAGCTTGTCGTACATGCGGAAGTAGTTCTGGAAGGTGATGGAGGCGAGCGTCTGGTTCTCCGGCTGGATCGGCTGATGCTCTTTCGCCTCGAGCGCCTGATGCAGCCCTTCCGAATAGCGGCGGCCCGGCATCATGCGGCCGGTGAACTCGTCGATGATGACCACCTCGCCGTTGCGCACGATGTAGTCCTTGTCGCGCTGGAACAGCTTGTGGGCGCGCAGCGCCTGGTTGACGTGATGGACGACCGAGACGTTCTCCACGTCGTAGAGCTTGCCGCCCTTGAGCAGATCGGCTTCGCGCAGCGCCACTTCCATCTTTTCCATGCCGGCTTCGGTCATGGTGACGGTGCGCTGCTTTTCATCGACCTCATAGTCGCCCTTGTCGAGCCGAGGCATGAAGGTGTCGATGGTGTTGTAGAAATCGGAGCGGTCGTCGAGCGGGCCGGAAATGATCAGCGGCGTGCGCGCCTCGTCGATCAGGATCGAGTCAACTTCGTCGACGATGGCGTAGACGTGGTCGCGCTGGACCATGTCCTCCATCCGGTACTTCATGTTGTCGCGCAGATAGTCGAAGCCGAGCTCGTTGTTGGTGCCGTAGGTGATGTCGCAGGCGTAGGCGGCCTTGCGCTCCTCGTCGTCCATGCCGTGGACGATGTTGCCGACCGTGAGCCCGAGGAAGCCGTAGATCTGGCCCATCCACTCGGCGTCGCGCGCGGCGAGGTAGTCGTTGACGGTGACGACGTGCACGCCTTTGCCGGTCAATGCGTTGAGGTAGACCGGCAGGGTGGCGACCAGCGTCTTGCCTTCGCCGGTCTTCATCTCGGCGATCTTGCCTTCGTGCAGGATCATGCCGCCGATGAGCTGGACGTCGAAATGGCGCTGGCCGAGAGCGCGTTTGGCGGCCTCGCGCACGGTGGCGAAGGCGGGAACCAAGAGGTCGTCCAGCTCGGCGCCGTCGGCGATCTGTTTCTTGAAGTCCTCGGTGCGTGCTCGCAACTGCTCGTCGGAGAGCGCGGCGATTTCCGGCTCCAGCGCATTGACGTCACTGACCCGCGGCAGGTAGCCGCGAATCCGGCGCTCATTGGCGGAGCCGAACAGCTTGCGGGCAACGGCGCCGATCATACGGGGAGCTCCTACTTTCTTGTGACGACCGCTCTTACCACGCCGCCACCGCCGGATTTAAGCTTCCAGCGCGCCGGAATGCGGCTCTTTTCGGGCAAATTCGACACGAAAGACGCGGGCAAGGCGCAACCAGCCGAGACTAATCGAGAGATAGGAGGGGGTCGGATTATTGTCAATCGGCGGCTTGCCACAGGGCTTGGCGGCTCGGATCGGTGCCATGTGACAGCGCTGACGCGGAGGTTGGTCCGTAGCGGACGCATCCGCCATTGCAAAGCCATGGTTGTTGGGTGACAAGGGCCGCGTCCGTCCGGCCGGTCCGGACACCTCAATTTCAAGGACAGCGCTATGACGATTTCGCAATTGGCCGGTTCCCCGGCCCCGCGGCGCCGGGTCGGCTTCCTCGCCGCCACGCTGGCGCTGGTGCTGGCGGCCGCCGCGCCGCTGCACGCGCAAGACGCCAAAGGCCCGGCGAAGGACCCGGTGGTAGCCAAGGTCAACGGCGTCGACATCCACCAGAGCGACCTCGCGGTTGCCGAGCAGGAAGCGGGCCAGATCCCGCCCATGTCGCCGACGGCCAAGAAGGACTACCTGGTCCAGTTCTTGGCCGACGTCATCCTGGTGTCGAAGGCGGCCGAGGATAAGAAGATCGGCGACAGCGATGCCTTCAAGCACAGGCTCGAATTCGACCGCAAGAAGCTCCTGATGTCCGACCTGCTGGGGCAGGTCGCCAAGGAGGCGGTCACCGACGAGGCCCTGCACAAGGTCTATGACACCGCCATCAAGGGGATGGGCAAGCAGGAAGAAGTGCACGCCCGTCACATCCTGATCCGCGCCAAGCCGGGCGACGAGAAGTCGAGCGAGGAAGCCAAGAAGAAGATCGAGGCGATCATCGCCGAGCTCAAGAAAGGCGAGGATTTCGTCAAGGTCGCCAAGGAAAAGACCGAGGATCCCTCGGGCAAGGCCAATGGCGGCGACCTCGGCTATTTTACGAAGGATCAGATGGTGCCGGCTTTCTCCAAGGTGGCATTCGATCTGAAGAAGGGCGAGATCTCCGGCCCGGTGAAGACCCAGTTCGGCTGGCACGTCATCAAGGTCGAGGACAAGCGCATCAAGCCGCCGCCGACCTTCGAGGCGGTCAAGGGGCAGCTCGTGAATTACGTCGAGCGCAAGGCGCAGGCGGACCTCGTCGCCAAGCTGCGTGCCGATGCCAAGATCGAGAAGTTCTACAAGAGCGAGGAAGAGAAGAAGCCGGACGCCAAAGCGCCCGACGCGCCGGCGAAGAAGTAATGGGTCGTCATTCCGGCCGGGCGCGCCAGCGCGAGAGCCGGAATCCATAATCCCGGTCTTGCGATTCGACTGAAAGCTTGGTGGATATGGATTCCGGGCTCGCGAGCGACGCTCGCGCGCCGGAATGACAGGTGCTTTCCATGTCCACCGCCGTCTCTCCCCTCGCCCCCAAGCACGTGCCCGACATGCCGGCGATCGCCGGCGTGCGGATGGCGACCGCCGCCGCCGGCATCCGCTATGCCGGCCGCACCGACGTGCTGCTGGCGCTGTTCGACCCTGGCACCACGGTCGCCGGGGTCTTCACCCGCTCGAAATGTCCGTCGGCGCCGGTTGAGTGGTGCCGCGATCATCTCAAACCCGGGAAATCCAAAGGGGGCCTGGCGCGTGCGCTGGTGGTCAATTCCGGCAACGCCAACGCCTTCACCGGCAAGAACGGCCGCGCCGCGACCAAGCTCTCCGCCGATATCACCGCGAAGGCGGCAGGCATCAAAGCCACCGAAATCTTCCTCGCCTCCACCGGCGTGATCGGCGAGCCGCTCGATGCCAGCAAGTTCTCCGGCGTGATGGATGATTTGATTGCGCGCGCAACGCCCGGCGAATTCCTCGCCGCCGCGCGCGCGATCATGACCACCGACACCTTTCCGAAGGTGGCGACCGCGACGGCAAAAATCGGCAAGGCGACGGTGACCATCAACGGCATGGCCAAGGGCGCCGGCATGATCGCGCCGGACATGGCGACGATGCTGTCCTTCGTCTTCACCGACGCGGCGCTCAGCGCCACCGCGCTGCAGTCGCTGCTCAAGGAAGGCGTCACCGACACCTTCAACGCGGTGACCATCGACGGCGACACGTCCACGTCCGACACGCTGATGATGTTCGCCACCGGCCAGGCACAAGGTTGCCCGCGCATCGCGCGCGCGAGCGATCCGCGCTTGAGGGCGTTCAAGAAGGCGTTGCACGCGGTGCTCGCCGATCTGTCCGAGCAGATCGCGCGCGACGGCGAGGGCGCGCGCAAGCTGTTGGAGATCGTGGTCGAGGGCGCGGTATCGAAAGCCTCGGCACGGCGCATCGCCATGTCGATCGCCAATTCACCGCTGGTGAAGACCGCCATCGCCGGCGAGGACGCCAATTGGGGTCGCGTCGTGATGGCGGTCGGCAAGGCCGGCGAGCCGGCCGATCGCGACCGGCTGTCGATCTGGTTCGGCGGCATCCGCGTCGCCCATCGGGGCGCGCGCGATCCCGGCTATGACGAGGCCGAGGTCAGCGCCGTGATGAAGAAGCCCGAGATCAGCCTGAAAGTCGCGCTCGGCCTCGGAAAGGGCCGGGATCGCGTGCTCACCTGCGATTTGACCAAGGAATACATCGCCATTAACGGCGATTACCGGTCTTAATCGCAAGTTAACCAACCCCCGAGTCGGCCCCAGGCTACGCGACCGACTGAATGGCCTCTTAACTAAGCCCTGCCATCGTCAAGGATAACGGCCCCGTGAGCGCACCTATCGTTCTTGTCGTCGCCTGCGCTCTCATCGATGCCGACGGCCGCGTGCTTCTCGCACAACGGCCCGAGGGCAAGCCCATGGGAGGCTTGTGGGAGTTTCCCGGCGGCAAGATCGAAGACGGCGAACGGCCGGAAGAGAGCCTGATCCGAGAACTGAGGGAGGAACTGGGAATAACCGTCAACGAGGCCTGTCTCGCACCGCTGACCTTCGCGAGCCACGCCTATGCCGACTTTCACCTTCTCATGCCGCTCTATGTCTGCCGCAAATGGGAAGGGACGGTCGCACCGACGGAAGGACAACGGCTCGCCTGGGTGAGGCCGAACCGGCTGCGCGACTACCCGATGCCGCCCGCCGATATTCCGCTGATACCCCACCTGACGGCGCTGTTGTAATCCCAGGTCACGAAGGAACCAGAGCAGAAACCATGCGCCGTGTCGTTTCGAGCAAGCTGGTCGGCCACTTCATGCGGGCGCAGGAAGGCGCGACCGCCATCGAATACGCGCTGATCGCCTCCGGCATCAGCATCGCCATCGTGACCTCGGTGACGACGCTCGGCTCGGCGATCATGAACACCTTCTACGACAAGCTCATCAATATGTTCTGACGCCCGGGGTTCACCGCTCCGGCTTCTCGCCGGTCGGGATCTCCCGCGTGCCGAGCGCGTCCGCGAGACGCTGCGTGGCCGAGCCGGGCTTGAGCGGCTTCTGCTGACTGTCATGCGGCGCCCAGCCGACCAACCAGACGACCTCGAAGGTTGCGCGCACACGCCCGTCGGCGTCGGCGAAACGTTCGCCATAGATCTCCGCCAGGCGCTGCAAGGTGGCGCGCTTGAGCGGCACGCGCCGGCGCTCGTTCAAGACATTGGTCGCCCCCATGCAACGTAGATCGTGCATCAGCGCCAAGGCGGAATCGTAGCGCACGCTCAGCCGGTCGCTGTCGACGACCGGCAGGGCGAAGCCGGCACGCTGCAGCAAGGCACCCAAATCGCGCACATCGGCGAAGGGGGCAACGCGCGGGGAAATGCCGCCTTCGATCTCGCTTTCGGCGGCGGCGAAGGCTTGGCGCAATTCGGTCAAGGAGTCGCCGCCGATGAGCGCGGCGAGCAACAGGCCGTCGGCTTTCAGCGCGCGCTGTATCTGGATCAGCGTGCCCGGCAAATCGTTGACGAATTGCAGCGCCAGCGCGGAGACGACGAGATCGAGAGAGCCGTCCGCGAACGGCAGCACCTCCTCATCGGCAATGACGCGGAGAGAAGAGCCGTCGCGTTCGGTGGCCGGTGTGGCAGCGATGATGGTGCCGACCTTGCCGCTGTCGGCCAGCGCCCGACGTACCGCATCGGTCGGCGTGCCGAGATCGACGACGCGATCGAAGTGCCGCAGCACAGCCGACAGCCGCTCGCCCAATTCGGCGGCCACCCGATCGACGAGAAACGTCGCCGGCCCGAGCGTCCGCGCGCGCTTCCGACGCTGACGCAGCAGATGGCGATCGAAGATGGCAGGACCGGGCATGAGCTTTCCGTCGTGGGTCCCTCCGCTAGCGGGAGGACAGGGAGGCGTATCTGTAGGGCAATCTAAGCCCGAATTCCCCCTCCCCAACCCTCCCCCGCAAGCGAGGGAGGGAGTAGGCTTGCGCCCATGTCGATGCCCTCGACCGGACCGACACGTGTAACGACCTTCGGCCGGATGCGCTTCACTGCGCCGATGCGCGCCGCGTTGCGGCTGGCGCTCGACGTGGCGTTGCCGCCGCTGTGCCCGGCCTGCCGCGAGCCGCTCGGCGAAGGCAGCGGCCTGTGTGCCACCTGCTGGTCCAAGCTCTCGTTGATCGAGCCGCCCTACTGCGCCCGGCTCGGCATCCCTTTCACCTACGATCCCGGCCCCGGCCTGTTGTCGATGGAGGCGATCGCCGATCCGCCGGCCTACGACCGGGCGCGCGCGGCGGTGCGCTATGACGACATCGCCCGCGCCCTGGTGCATGGCTTCAAATACGGCGACCGGCTCGATCTTGCGCCCATGCTGGGACGATGGACGGCCCGTGCCGGCCGTGAATTGCTGACCGATGCCGACGGCCTCGTTCCCGTGCCGCTGCATTGGCGGCGGCTGTGGGCCCGCCGTTTCAACCAGTCCGCTGCGCTGGCCGGCGCCATCTCCGAGATCGCAGGGGTGCCGGTGCTGCATGGCTCCTTGCGCCGGGTCAGGGCGACGGTACAGCAGGTCGGCCTCTCCAAGTCCGAGCGAGCCGACAATGTGCAGGGCGCCTTCAAGGTGCTGCTCGCCCAGCGGGCAGAGGTTCGCGGCAAACGGCTGGTGCTGATCGACGACGTGCTGACTTCCGGTGCGACGGTCGACACCTGCGCCCGTGCGCTGCTACGGGCGGGCGCCGCCCATGTCGACGTGCTGGTTTTCGCCCGGGTTGTTGCGCCAATCCGCAGTCCCATATAACGGAATGGTGCAACTTCAACTGGATTGGCCATGCCGCCTGTCGAAATCTATACCACCCGCTGGTGTCCCTATTGCCACAGGGCGAAGGCGCTATTGACCCGCAAGGGCGTGAGCTTCAGCGAGATCGACGTCGGGCGCGAGCGCGAGCGGCGGGCCGAGATGATCCAGCGCGCCAACGGGCACACCACCGTGCCGCAGATATTCATCGGCGCCGCGCATGTGGGCGGCTGCGACGACCTCTACGATCTCGACCGGGCCGGCCGGCTCGACCCGATGCTCGCCGGGCGAGAGATTTCCGCATGAGCGACGGCACCTTCAAGGCGGCGATGATCCAGATGCGGTCGGGGCTGACCCCGGCCGCCAATATCGACGCTGCGGTGCGCATGATCGGCGAAGCCAAGAGCGCCGGCGCCGAATATGTGCTGACGCCGGAGATGACCAATATCCTGGCGACCAATCGCGAGCGTCTGTTCGGCACCATCGTCGAGGAAGACGCCGACGTCTCGCTGGCGGCGTTCCGCGAGCTCGCCCGCAAGCTCGGCCTTTTCATCCATGTCGGCTCGCTGGCATTCAAGCTCACGCCTGAACGCGCGGCCAACCGCTCGCTGGTGATCGACCCCAAGGGCGAGATCGTCGCCCGCTACGACAAGATCCACATGTTCGATGTCGATCTCGCCAACGGCGAAAGCTATCGCGAGTCGAACAACTACAAGCCGGGCGAAACCGCGGCGCTCGCCGATTTGCCGTGGGGCCGGCTCGGGCTGACAATCTGCTACGACCTGCGCTTTCCGTCGCTCTATCGCGCGCTGGCCGAGGCCGGCGCCACCATGCTGGCGATCCCTTCCGCCTTCACCAAACAGACCGGCGAAGCCCATTGGCACGTGCTGGTGCGCGCACGCGCGATCGAGAACGGCTCCTTCGTGTTCGCCGCCGCGCAAGGCGGCGAGCACGAAAACGGCCGCGCTACCTTCGGTCATTCGCTGATCGTCGATCCATGGGGCCGCGTGCTGGCGGAAGGCGGCACCGAGCCGGGCGTAATCATGGCCGAGATCGATCCGGCCGAGGTCGCCACCGCGCGTGGACGTGTTCCCTCGCTGCAGCATGGGCGGCGCTTCGAGATCGTCGAGCCGATGGCGGAGCCGACCTATCTGCACATGGTGCCCGCTTCCCGAAATTCGTGATACGTGGCAGCACACTCATGTACGAATTTCGGGAAGCAAAGGGCACTAGCAACTCAATGATTCTAGTGCCGCTTTTCGATTTGAAGTTCCTGACCGAGTTTGCTGCGGGCGGTGCAGGAACTTCAAATCGCCGGCACTAGTGCGGGGGCGCGAATGATCCGCTACAGCCTGGTCTGCGACAAAGGCCACGAATTCGAGAGCTGGTTTGCCAACTCGGCCGCCTACGACAAGCAGGCCAAGCGCAAGCTGGTGAGCTGCCCGCATTGCGGCTCGGCCAAGGTCGAAAAGGCGATCATGGCGCCGCGGTTGTCGTCGTCCGGCAAAAAAGCGCGGGCGCCGATCGAGGCCGAGGTCTCCTCGTCCGCGCCTGAGACGCCCGCTGTGCCGGCGCCAGTCGCCATGGTGTCGCCGCAGGAACAGGAGTTCCGCGCCAAGCTGAAAGAGCTGCGCGATCATCTCACCAAGAACGCCGACAATGTCGGCAACAAGTTTCCCGAAGAGGCGCGCAAGATTCATTACGGCGAGGTCGAGCACCGCTCGATCTACGGCGCCGCCTCACCCGAGGAAGCCAAGGACCTGGCCGAGGAAGGCATCGAATTCCTCCCGCTACCGATGCTGCCGGAAGAACGCAACTAATCTTGGCTGTCGTCCCGGCCGAGCGAAGCAAGAGCCGGGACCCATACTCCGCAGCCTATCGAGATGACACAGCGTATGGGTCCCCGCCTTCGCGGGGACGACAAGTGCGTTGTCAATACGCCCACACCAACAGTCCCACGCCGATCACCACAAGCACGATGCCCATGGCCTCGCGCTGCGAGGTCGGCTGCTTGAACACAAACTTCGAGATCGCTTGCGCGAACAGCACCTCGACCAGCGCCAGCGTGCGCACGCTGGCCGCCGTCGCAATCGCAAACGCCAAAAACCAGAACTGCGATGCGAGCGCGCCCATGAAGCCGGCCGGCAGCGACAGCCGCCACTTCTGAAAAATTCCCTTCAGCACCGCCGGATCGCGCAGCAACAGATAACCCGACAGCAGCAGCGACTGCATGGCGAGACCCACCACCAGCGTGAAGGTCGCAGCCAGCACGAAATTGTGCCCTAGCTCGAGCCGCAAGATAGCGCCGCGGAAGCCGATGGCCGACAGTCCGAACAGGCCGCCGGAGACGAGTCCGAGCACGGTCGCCTTTAAACTCGTCGCGTGCAGCGCGCCCGGCTTCAGCGACATCACGATAACGCCGGAGGTCGCGATCAGGATCGCGAGCGCCAGCAGCGGCGTCACCTTGTCGCCGAGCAGCAGGAAGCCGAACAGCGCGACCTGCACCGGCTCGGTCTTGGTGTAGGCGATGGTGACCACGAAAGAGCGCTCATGCATCGCCGCCAGCATCATGGCTGTGGCGGCGATCTGGGTCAGCATGCCGGCGATTACCCAGGGCCAGAACCACAGCCCCGGCCTCGGCAGCGACGAGCCGGTCGCCAGCAGCACCCCGGCAAGAAAGATCAGCGAGAAAGGAAAGCCGAACAGGAAGCGCACATGGGTGGCGCCGACCGTGCCGAGGCTCCCGGTGAGCTGGCGCTGCAGCGCATTGCGCACGGTCTGTGCCGCCGCGGCGATGATGGTGAAGACGGCCCAGAGCATTGCAAGGTTTGACTCACGTGGAAGCGAATGAGGAAGCCTGTCGTCCCAGGCGACCGAGCAAAGCGAGGGAGGCCCGGGACCCCTACGCCGCAGCCCATCGTTAAGGCACGGCACATGGGGCCCCGCTTTCGCGGGGACGGCAAAGAAGGGCTATGCCGCCGCCGACTTCAACTCCGCCGCCTCGGGGAATTCGGTGACCTTGCCCTGCTCGTTGTCGATCAAGAGGAACAGATCGAAATAGCGGATGGTCGGCGCGCCGCCGGTACGCTTGATGATCGACTGACGCCATTCCTCATCATGCGCGCGCTTGGCCGCTTCCACCGACGGCCAGATATAAACGCCGGCGCCGGTCTTGCTCCCATTCGAACTATTGAGCTCGAGCAGGAAATGCTTGCGCAGCAATTCCTGGTTGGCCTGCCACTTCGGAATGACGTTGCGGGCTTCTTCCGCCACCTGTTGGCGGGTCCAGCCCTTCGGCGAATTGAATTCCACCAGTTCGAGGATCATGGCGTCTCCCCCTCTACCTTGTCGGATTCGTCTTTCGTCGCCACCAGCATGTAGTTCACGTCCATGTCGGACGAGAGCTGCCAGCGGTCGGCGAACGGATTATAGACCACGCCGCGTTCGCCCGTTACCCGCATGCCGCTGCGCTCCATGGCGCGTTCCAGCTCTTCCGGCGTGACGAACTTGTCCCACTGGTGTGTGCCGCGCGGCAGCCAGCGCAGCACGTATTCGGCGCCGACGATCGCCAACGCAAAACTCTTGAGCGTGCGGTTCAAGGTGGCGGCGATCATCAGCCCGCCGGGCTTCACCATGCCGGCGCAGGTGCCGACGAACTGGCGCACGTCGTTGACGTGCTCGACCACCTCCATCGCCAGCACCACGTCGAACCGCTCGCCCGCTTCGGCCAGCGCCTCCGCCGTGGTGGCGCGGTAGTCGACGGCAACCTCGCTCTGCCGCGCATGGATCTGCGCGACCTCGATGTTCTCCTCGGCCGGATCGGCGCCGACCATGTCGGCCCCCAGCCGCGCCAGCGGCTCCGACAGGATGCCGCCGCCGCAGCCGATATCGAGCATGCGCAGGCCGGCAAGACAGTCGAGCTTTCTGGCGTCGCGGTCGAAATGCGCCGCCGCCTGGTCGCGGATATAGCCGAGGCGGACCGGGTTGAACTTGTGCAGGGCCGCCATCGGCCCGCGCGGGTCCCACCAGTCGGGCGCGTGGCGCGCGAAGCGCTCGACTTCCGCCGCGTCGATGCTGGTATCGCTGGCCCGGTGGGCTCGTCTCACGACCATACGGTCCCTAACCTTTTGCGCGGGTTCAAGTTGCAGGCCCGCCGACCCGCCGTTATGTATACGCGGCTTTTCGGGCCGGCGCTCGGGGCTTCAGGGCCTCGCGCCGGCCGCTTGTTAGCGTGTTTTGGCGCGTCCGGGAACGTCAATGGCTCGGCTGGTAATGAAATTCGGCGGGACGTCGGTCGCCGATCTCGACCGCATCCGCAACGTGGCGCGCCACGTCAAGCGCGAGGTCGAGGCCGGCTACGACGTCGCCGTGGTGGTATCGGCCATGGCCGGGGTGACCAACCAGCTGGTCTCCTGGTGCCGCGAGGCCGCGCCACTGCATGACGCGCGCGAATACGACGCCGTGGTGGCGACCGGCGAACAGGTCACCGCCGGGCTGCTCGCCCTCGTGCTGGAAGGCATGGGCGTCAACGCCCGCTCCTGGCAGGGCTGGCAGCTGCCGATCCTGACCGACAACGCCCACGGCGCCGCCCGCATCCTCGGCATCAACGGCGCCGAGCTGATCAAGCGCTTCGCCAGCCAGAAGCAGGTGGCGGTGATCGCCGGCTTCCAGGGCGTGCATAAGGACACCGGCCGCGTCACCACCCTCGGTCGCGGCGGCTCCGATACCTCGGCGGTGGCGATCGCCGCCGCGATTGAGGCGGAGCGCTGCGACATCTACACCGATGTCGACGGTGTCTACACCACCGATCCGCGCGTGGTGCCGAAGGCGCGCCGGCTCGAGCGCGTCGCCTTCGAGGAAATGCTGGAGCTTGCCTCGCAAGGCGCCAAGGTCATGCAGGTGCGCTCGGTCGAGCTCGGCATGATGCGCAATGTGCGCATCTTCGTGCGTTCCAGCTTCGAGAAGCCGGAGGACATCGACCCGCGGCAGCCGCCGTCCGGCACGCTCATTTGCGACGAGGAAGACATCGTGGAACAGCAAGTCGTCACCGGCATCGCCTTCTCCAAGGACGAAGCGCAGATCTCGGTCCGTCACGTGCGAGACAAGCCGGGCGTTGCCGCCGCCATCTTCGGCCCGCTCGCCGACGCCAACATCAACGTCGATATGATCGTGCAGACCGTGTCCGCCGACGGCGCCACCACCGACCTCACCTTCACGGTGCCGTCGGCCGATTATGCGCGCGCCGAGGTCGTCATCGAGAAGAACAAGGCCGACATCGGCTACGAAGCCATGGACGGCGCCACCGACGTCGCCAAGATCTCGGTCATCGGCATCGGCATGCGCAGCCATGCCGGCGTGGCGGCGCATGCCTTCAAAGCGCTGGCGGAACGCAGCATCAACATCCGCGCCATCACCACCTCGGAGATCAAGTTCACGGTGCTGATCGACGCCGAATATACGGAGCTGGCGGTGCGCACCCTGCACACGCTCTACGGATTGGACAAGTAAGCCGGCAAAGCCCGGGGGGAGGAAACCATGCGTGTCGTCGCGCTCGAAGAGCATTTATCAGTTCCGGCCGTGGTCAAACGCATCGACCCGGCCGTCATCAAGGCGCGCGGCTACCTGCCGCGAAAAGCGCCCCCCGGTAAGCCGGCCCCGCTGGAGCTCCTGCCCGAAATCGGCGAGCGGCGTTTCAAGTCGATGGACGAGACCGGCATCACCGTGCAGGTGCTTTCCAACAACGGCCCCGGCCCCGACCTGGTGCCCGGCCCCGACGGCGTCGCCATGGCGCGCGAGGTCAACGACTACTTCGCCGACGTCATCGCGCGTCATCCCGGCCGTTTCGCCGGTTTCGCCGCGCTGCCCTTGCAGAGCCCCGAGGCCTGCGCCGCCGAGCTCACGCGCGCGGTGAAGGAACTCAAGCTGGTCGGCGCGATGGTGCACGGCACGACGGTCGGGCGTTTTCTCGATCATCCGAGCTACGACGACCTGCTCGCCGCGGCGGTCGCGCTCGACGTGCCGATCTACATCCATCCGCACATCCCGCCGGCGGCGGTGCTCGACGCCTATTATTCCGGTCTCGAGGAAGGCGCTTCCCGCGTGCTGAGTACCGCCGCCTGGGGCTGGCACTCGGAGACGGCGGTCCACGTGCTGCGCATGGTGCTCGCCGGTACACTCGATAAGCATCCCAAGCTCAAGATCATCGTCGGGCACATGGGCGAAATGCTGCCCGTCATGCTGGCCCGAATCGATGCCGTGTCGTCGCTCGACATCGGCCATCTGCAGCGGCCAATCAGCCAGGCCATCCTCGACCAGGTGTGGATCACCACCAGCGGCATTTTCACCGAGCCGCCGTTCCTGGCCGCGCTGCAGACCTTCGGCATCGACCACATCATGTTCTCGGTCGATTACCCCTACGCGCCGAACGAGGCCGGCCGCAAATTCCTCGATCGCGTCAACCTTTCGCCGACCGACTTGGCCAAGCTGGCCCACGGCACCGCGGATGCCCTGCTGAAGCTGAAGGCCTAAGGGCGCCCCGGCGCCAGGACGGCCTCGTATCCGTCAACCTGCGGCGCGCTCGCCCGCGGGGCGAGGGATGCATGGCCGGGGCCGTCGCCCTTTGAGGGCCGCCTCGGCGGCCACCTCAGGGTGATGGTTTATAAGGGGGGTTGGCTTGCCCCTTGCATGGGCCATTCGCTATAGGCTGACCCAGCATGTGGGCGAAGGCTTGCGGGTCGCCCGGTCGCACTTCGTACACGATCGGGCCGTAGACGAGGCCGTACGGCCAAAGGCCGCGGGCTGGACTAAGGAATCTGATAATGCGTGGCGCGCTCGGCGGTCCGCGCGTGCTGTTGCGGCGGCTCCGCGAGGTGATGGCGGAGCCGGTCAGCGCGCAGGAACGCCTCGACAAGATTGTCGTGCTGATCGCCGCCAACATGGTGGCGGAGGTGTGCTCTGTCTACGTGCTGCGCGTAGACGGAACGCTCGAGCTGTACGCCACCGAGGGCCTCAAGCACGAGGCCGTCCACCAGACCGTGCTGAACGCCGACGAAGGCCTTGTCGGCCTGGTGGCAAGCGAAGCCAACCCCATCAACCTGTCGGAAGCCCAGGCCCACCCGGCCTTCTCGTTCCGCCCGGAAACCGGCGAAGAGATTTACCACTCCTTCCTGGGCGTGCCGATCCTGCGCGCCGGCAATACGCTCGGCGTGCTGGTGGTGCAGAACCGCGCGCGGCGCACCTACACCGAGGAAGAAGAAGAGGCGCTGCAGACCACCTCGATGGTCCTCGCGGAGATGATCGCCTCCGGCGAATTGTCGTCGCTGGCCCGCCCCGGCGCCGAGCCTGCCGCCCGCCACGCCATGCACGTCTCCGGCACCTCGCTGGCCGACGGCATCGCGCTCGGCCACGTGGTGCTGCACGAGCCGCGCGTGGTCATCACCAACGTCATCGCCGACGACGTGCAGCGCGAATCCAAGCGCCTCGATGCCGCGATCGCGACCTTGCGTGCCGACCTCGATCGCCTGGTCGAGCACCGCGATCTCGCCGACGGCGGCGAGCACCGCGATGTGCTCGAAGCCTATCGCATGTTCTCTTACGACCAGGGCTGGCTGCACAAGATCCGCGAGGCGGTGATGACCGGCCTGACCGCCGAAGCCGGCGTCGAGCGCGTGCAGTCCGACACGCGCGCGCGCATGCTGCGTGCTTCCGATCCGTATTTGCGCGAGCGCCTGCACGATCTCGACGATCTTGCCAACCGGCTGATGCGCATCTTGTCCGGCAAGGACCATGCGCCGTCCAAGGAGCAACTACCGGAAAACGCCATCATCGTCGCCCGCTCCATGGGCCCGGCCGCGCTGCTCGATTACGACCGCAAGCGGCTGCGCGGGCTGGTGCTGGAGGAAGGCGGCCCGACCTCGCATGTCTCGATCGTCGCGCGCGCGCTCGGCATTCCGACCGTCGGCGAGATCGACAACGCCACCGGCATGGTCGAGCCGGGCGACCCGATCATCGTCGACGGCTCGACCGGCCAGGTGCATATGCGCCCGCCGTCCGACATCGAGGCGGCCTATGCCGAACGGGTGAAGCTGCGCGCGCGCCGGCAGGCGCAGTACCGCGCCCTGCGCGACCAGCCCTGCGTGACCAAGGACGGCAACCGGATCGCGCTCATGATCAACGCCGGCTTGGCCATCGACCTGCCGCATATCGAGGAGACGGGCGCCGTCGGCGTCGGCCTGTTCCGCACCGAGCTGCAATTCATGGTGGCCAACGCCCTCCCGCGCACGGGCGAGCAATTGTCGCTCTATCGCGCCGTGCTCGACGCCGCCGGCAAGCTGCCGGTGACCTTCCGCACCCTCGATATTGGCGGCGACAAGGTGCTTCCTTACATGCGCAATGTGGAAGAGGAAAATCCCGCGCTCGGCTGGCGCGCGATCCGGCTCGGGCTCGACCGTCCCGGCCTCTTGCGCAGCCAGGTGCGCGCCCTGTTGCGCGCGGCCGGCGGTCGCCATTTGCGGCTGATGTTCCCGATGATCGCCATGGTGGAGGAATTCGACAGGGCCAAGGCCTTGGTCGAGGTCGAACTGACCCACCTGCGCCGGCACGGCCACACCCTGCCGGAACGGGTGGAGATCGGCACCATGCTGGAAGTGCCTTCGCTTCTGTTCCAGCTCGACGAATTGCTGGAACGGGTAGACTTCCTGTCGGTCGGCTCCAACGACCTGATGCAGTTCCTCTACGCGGCCGACCGCGGCAACAAGCGCGTTTCCGACCGCTTCGATCCGCTGTCGGCGCCGGTGATGCGCGCGCTCAAGGACATCGTCGACAAGGGTCACAAACACGGCAAGCCGGTGGCGCTGTGCGGCGAGCTTGCCTCGCAGCCGATCGGCGCGCTGGCGCTCGCCATTCTCGGCTACCGCGCGCTGTCCCTGTCGCCGTCGGCGGTCGGTCCGGTCAAGGCGCTCCTGCTCGAGCTCGACTGCCGCAAGGGCGAAGAGGAAATCCTGCCGCTGCTCGACCAGCCGATCGGCAGCGTGTCCATCCGCCACAAGCTGGAAAGCTTCGCGGCGACACAAGGTTTGCAGTTATAGGGAATCCAAGGCGGCGTCATGCCGGCCGTTTCCCGGCGTGTGACACCTTGGCTATTGTACCATCGAACCACTTGGGATGACCGGGAAGATCTCGGCCTTGGCTTCAACAAATGCAGCTACCGCAACTAAAACTCGACGCATTGCTCAACCGTCACGCCATTATCGAGCGTGAGCTGTCGACCAATGTCGCGGCCGAATCGTTCGTGAAGCTGTCGCGCGAATTCGCCGAGCTCGAACCGGTGGTCGATGCCATCAAGGCCTATCGCGCGGCCTGGAACGAGCTTGAAGACCTTGAGACGCTCATCGACGACCCCTCGACCGATAGCGACATGCGCCGCTTGGTGGAAGCGGAAAAGCCGGCGGTGCAGGAGCGTCTGGCGCATCTGGAACGGCAGCTCGGCCTCGCGCTCATCCCCAAGGACGCCATGGACGAGCGCAACGTGATCCTGGAAATCCGCGCCGGAACCGGCGGCGACGAGGCCGCGCTGTTCGCCGGCGACCTGTTCCGCATGTACGAGCGCTACGCCGCCAGCAGGGGCTGGAAGGTCGAGATCATCTCCATGAGCGAAGGCACCCGCGGCGGCTTCAAGGAGATCTTCGCCGAGATCCGCGGTCGCGGCGCCTATGCCAGGCTGAAATTCGAATCCGGCGTGCACCGCGTGCAGCGCGTGCCCGACACCGAAGCGTCCGGCCGCATCCATACCTCGGCGGCGACGGTCGCGGTGCTGCCGGAGGTGGAAGACGTCGACATCGACATCAACGACAAGGACCTGAAGATCGACACCATGCGCGCCAGCGGCGCCGGCGGCCAGCACGTCAACAAGACCAACTCCGCCATCCGCATCACGCATTTGCCGAGCGGGATCGTGATCTACGTGCAGGAGGACCGCTCGCAGCACAAGAACCGCGCCAAGGCGATGACCATGCTGCGCGCCAAGCTCTACGACCAGGAGCGCACGCGGCGCGATGCCGAGCGCGCGGCGGAACGGCGCGGTCAGATCGGCTCGGGCGACCGCTCGGAGCGCATCCGCACCTACAATTTTCCGCAAGGCCGCGTCACCGACCACCGCATCAATCTAACGCTGCACAAGTTGTCCTCAGTCCTGGAAGGCGAGGCGCTGGACGAATTGATCGATGCCTTGATCACCCAGCACCAGGCCGAACTGCTGGCGGCGCAAGGCGCGGCATGACGGCGACGACCCCCACCCGGCTCGCTTCGCTCGCCGACCTTGCCCTTTCAGAGGGCGGTAAAGAATGGACCATCGCATCGGCACGGCGGGCATTGAAGGACATGTTGGCGCAGGCCGGCATCGAGGAGGCCGAAGCCGATGCTCGCGTGCTGGTCGGCCACGCGCTCGACATCGACCGCACGACCTTGTTGACCCACGGCGAACGCGTGCTCACGCCCGATGAGATCAAGGCGATCGACGGGCTCGCCGCGCGCCGGCTCAAACGCGAACCGGTGGCACGCATTATCGGCGCGAAGGAATTCTGGAGCCTGTCGCTCGCGATCAACTCGTCCGTGCTGGTGCCGCGGCCGGAAACGGAAACCATCGTCGAATACGTGCTCGACGGCATGGCGAGCAAAGCGTCTCGCACGAAGCGCTTGCGCGTCCTCGACATCGGCACCGGATCGGGCGCCCTGCTCTTGGCGTTGCTTAGCGAGTTGCCGAATGCCGGCGGCACCGGCACCGATATCAGCGCGGCGGCCTTGGAAGTCGCGCGCGCCAATGCTGAACGGCTTGGCTTGGCATCGCGTTGCCATTTCGCCTGCTGCGACATGGCCGCCGGGCTCAACGGCCCCTTCGATCTGATCGTATCGAATCCGCCCTATGTGGCACGTAACGACATCGCACATTTGGCGCCGGAAGTGCGCGATTACGACCCGACGATCGCACTCGACGGCGGCAATGACGGGCTCGATTGTTATCGCTTGATCGCCGCGGAGGCGCGCCGTCTGCTCGCGCCCGATGGCCGGCTGGTGGTAGAATTAGGCGCGGGACAGGAACCGGCGGTTCGCGCGCTGTTTACCAAATTCGGCTTGACCGCAGGCGAGGCGCGTGAGGATTTAGCCGGAATCCCGCGGGCGCTGGGGGCCACAAATGGCGTATGAGCCAGCCGCATTGGCGCCACCCGAAAACGCAGGGCTCGAAGGCCGGCGAAAAAACCGCTTGGATTATGCCTCGGAAACGACTAGCTTCCTGCCACGGAATCGACCCGTGACGGTTGCACCGCCACGAACCCCGGCGCCAAGGGCGCTGTGAGGCGGTGGTGCACAGGGCGAATGAGGAACAGCCGGTTTACGGCAACACGAAATCGCCGATACGGGTCCGGATGCTTCACCGGTTGAGCGCATCACATTTCTACAACGAGACGCGATGTGCAAAACGAAAGGTAGGCGACGCTGCGGACTGATACCGCGGCCATGGGGTTGCTGCGACTAGCGCGATAACGAACGCAATAGTCTGGGTCATTGGTGCGGGTTCTGGCGCGCGCCGGCGTCCGCGCGTTGGCGGCAGTATAGATTTGCATGGCAAGTGAGCCGACTAGCGGGGGCGAGTCGCAACAGGAAGCGAAAGGTGAATGAACAGGGATAACATGAGAAACGGTCAAAAGCGCATGCGGGGACGAGGAAATCACCGCAAGAGCCAGAATCCGATGACGCGGGTCTACGAGTTGAACGGACCCGATGTGAAGATTCGCGGCACCGCCTCCCACATCGCGGAAAAATACATCCAGCTCGCGCGCGACGCACAAAGCTCGGGCGACCCGGTAGCGGCCGAAAATTATTATCAGCACGCTGAACATTATTTTCGTCTGATTGCCGCGGCGCAGGAACAGTTTCGCCAGCAGAACCCCTACTTCAACCAGCAACAGCAAACGGGCATGCAGGGGTCCGAGGACTTCGACGAAGGCGAAGACGAGAACCAGGGCTACCCGTCCGAGCCGAGCTTCGCGCCGCGCGAGCCGCAACCGCAGCCTTACCTGCCGCGCGATGCGCAGCCCTTCCCGCCGCGTGAGCAGCCGGTCGCGCAGGCGAACAACAACCGTCAGCCGCAGCCAGCCGAAAGTCAGGAAGCCGGCCTGCCGGCTTTCATCACCGGCGGACAACCGCAGCCGAATGGCCCGCAGAACGGCCACGACCAGCAGGAACGCTTCAGCGGCGGCGGCGTGCATCGTCGGCGACGCCGGCATCGCGGCAGCTTCCGCAGCGAGCGCGGCGACGGCGGCCCGGGCGCCGTGCAGGCAGAGAGCGATCAGCCCACCGAATAAGCCGTAAGCCGTTCACGCGCGGTCGACTTGCTTGCGCGTGACTTTGTTCGGAAAGCCGGATTCCGTTTTTCCGAAATCATCCGCCCGTCGACGGCGCCAACGCCGGCTCCAACGCCGGCACCAGCTTGCGTTTGACGCGGCGCGCGGGGATCGCGCGATAGACCTGCTTGGTCGCCACCACTAGATGCACGCCGGCGAACGGCGCCGAGACGCTCGCCCCCGTCCGCTCCCAGGCCGGCGCGGTGCGCAAGAACCAGCCGCGGTCGACCGGCGGCACGTAGAGTGCTTCGCTCCATCCGGTCGGCGTGAACCAGGTCTCGCGCAGCAGCTGATTGATCTGCGTGCGCGAATAAGGCCGGCCGTGACCGAAGGGCGTCGTGTCGGTACGCGCCCAGACCCCGCGCCGATTGGGCACCACCGTCAGCAATTGGCCGCCGGAGGCCAGCACGCGCCACACCTCGCGCAACAGCGCCATCGGGTCGTCCGTCATCTCCAGCGCGTGCACCAGCATCACGCGGTCGACCACGGCATCGGCGAGCGGCAATTCGAATTCGTCCACCAGCGTCGTCAGCGTCGGCTTTTGCGACGGCCATTTCACCACGCCTTGCGCCGCCGGCATGAAGGAGAGGCAGCGCGCGGCCTCCTCGCGGAACAATCCGAGATAAGGCGTGGCATAGCCGATGCCGAGCACACACTGGCCGCGCGTATCGCTCCACAGCGAGCGGACGCCGCGGCCGATGAAGCGTCGCGCCACCACGCCCAGCCGCTGGCTATAGAAATTGCGCAGGTCTACGACGTCGATCGACATGGGTTGAAAATAACACGAAATGCCGCAACAAATCGCCGCTCGATCCGGCAGCGGCGTGTGCCGGGATCGCTCTCCGTGATACGGTTAACGCCGGTAGACCGCCAGCGCGGTGGATTTGAAGTTCGTTACACTGCTTGCGAGCTAGTCCGTAAACGAACTTCAAATCCAAAACCGCACTAGAATCATAAAGTTGCTGGTGTCCCTTGCGAACCCGAAGGTCGTACAGCGCAAGCTGGATAATATGACGAACTTCGGATTCGGGGGCACGAGCGACGAACCGACGAGGATCATTGCCTATGTCCGCCGAGACCCGCCTGTTTCTTTGCCTGAAGGACAATTACGGGGTGCTGCTGCACGATCCCGACACCGGCGCCACCGCCGCGATCGACGCCCCCGAGGCGGCGCCGGTGGAGGCCGCCCTCGAGCAGACCGGCTGGAAGCTCACCGACATCCTGGTCACCCATCATCACGCCGACCACACCGACGGCATCGAGGCGCTCAAGCGCAAATACCATTGCCGCGTGGTCGCGCCCGAGAAGGAGAAATCGAAAATCCCGGCGGTGGACGAAACGGTCGGCGAGGGCGACACGGTGAAGGTGGGGAACCTCGAAGGCAAGGTGATCGAGACGCCCGGCCACACGCTCGGCCACATCAGCTACTGGTTCCCGAAGGATCATCTCGCTTTCGTCGGCGACACGCTGTTCTCCATCGGCTGTGGGCGCGTGATCGAGGGCAACCCGCCGATGATGTGGCGCTCGCTGCTCAAACTGCGCGGCTTGCCGAACGAGACGCAGATCTATTGCGGGCACGAATACACCGCGGCCAATATCCGCTTCGCGCTCAGCATCGATGCGGAGAACCCGGTGCTGGAAGCACGCGCGGCGCAGGTGCAACAGCAGATCGCCGAGGGCGAGCCCACTATCCCGGTCACCATCGGTGACGAGAAGCTGGCCAACCCCTTCCTGCGCGCCGACGTGGCCGATCTCGCCTGCGACGTCGGCATGGCCGGCAAGCCGGCGGAAGACGTGTTCGCGGAGATCCGGGGACGCAAGGACAGGTTCTGACCGTTACTGTCATTCCGGGGCGCCGCGTAGCGGCGAACCCGGAATCCAGAGCCACGCGCTCGGTGCCTGCCATCCTGGATTCCAGGCACGGCGCCGATGCGCCGTCCCGGAATGACGAGGACCGCCAATGCCCTTCCCCACCGCCGCCGAGATCATCGCCAAGCTCGACCTGAAGCCGCACCCCGAAGGCGGGCACTTCCGCGAGACCTTTCGCGACACCCGCATCATAAATGGCCGCGCCGCTTCCACCGCCATCCTGTTCCTGCTGGCGCGCGGCGAGCGCTCGCACTGGCATCGCATCGATGCGGTGGAGATCTGGCACTATTACGCCGGCTCGCCGCTCAAGCTGGAAATCGTCGACGGCAGCAAGGAAGAGATCATCCGCCTCGGTGCCGATATCCGTGCCGGCGAGGCACCGCAGGTCACCATTCCGGCACGCGCCTGGCAGGCCGCGGAAAGCCTCGGCGACTGGTCCCTGATCGGCTGCACGGTTGCGCCCGGCTTCGACTTTGAAACCTTCGAGCTGGCACCGCCCAACTGGTCGCCGGCCCGCCAACCGCGCTAAGAACAAATAAAACTCACAAGGGAGAAACGCCGTGGCCAATGCCCTCGCCGAAGCGCGCGACCAGCTCGCGCGCGCCAACCGAATCCTCGCGCTCGAAGGCGTGCTCGACGCCTTCGGCCATGTCACCATGCGCCATCCCACCGATCCCGGGCGCTATCTGATGTCGCGCTCGCGCGGCTCGGAGCTGGTGCAGCCTGAAGACATTCTCGAATTCACGCTCGATTCCGAGCCGATCGAACCGCCGACCGCGCGGCTCTACAGCGAGCGCGTCATCCATGGCGAAGTGTTCAAGGCGCGGCCGGACGTGATGGCCGTCTGTCACCACCATGCGCCGTCGATCCTGCCGTTCTGCATTTCCGGCGCCGAGCTCAAGCCCGTGTTCCATCTCGGCGCCACCATGGGCGACTTGGTGCCGTTCTGGGATTCGCGCGACGAGTTCGGCAACACCAGCCTGATCGTGAAGGAGCGCGAGGAAGGCGCCTCGCTGGCGCGCGCGCTCGGGCCGCACTGGACGGTCCTGATGCGCCGCCACGGCGCGACCGTCGCCGGCACCTCATTGGCGGAGCTGGTGTTCCGCTGCGTCTACACCGCGCAAAACGCCGCGCTGCAGATCCAGGCCAAGATGCTGGGCCATGTCGGGCCGCTCAATGCCGAGGAAACCGAGCTTGCCGGCAGCTTCAACCTCGCGCCGGGCCCGGTCGGCCGTGCTTGGGAATACTTCAACGTGCGGCTCGACAAGGCGGAAGGCAACGCGGCGAAGCCGAAGCCTGCCACGCCTGAGCGCAGCGCTCCGAAGCGGCGCAAGACAGTCGCCAAGAAGGCGGCGGCAAAGAAGAGCGTTAAGACGACGGCAAAGAAGAAGCGATCGAAGGGACGACGCTGAGCTCGCCTTTAAAACGCGCGGCAAAATGAAGCAAAAAAATCCCGCGAACCGACGAATCGGTCGCGGGACTCAAAAACCCATACGCTCTACCAGTACATCCGTGGTCCGAGCGAGATGGACCTAGCGCGCCCGATTAGGCGGCGCGCAAATTCTCGGCCGACGACTTGCCGGAACGGCGGTCGGCGACGAGATCGAACGATACCTTCTGGCCCTCGTTGAGGGTGCCCATGCCGGCGCGTTCGACCGCGCTGATGTGGACGAAGACGTCCTTATCGCCGTTCTCCGGCTGAATGAAGCCGAAGCCTTTTTGGCTGTTAAACCACTTAACAACACCGATGTTCATGAAGTTTTCCTTTCACTGACGGTGTACACGTGGAACGCGGGCGGGCGAAGAATCGCACGCCATCGTTCCGGTTCGTCGATTTTGGAGAAGTGTCTGAAACGTGCTCGCCGTCAGCAAAGAGGCGATGCGGCCCAGTCGTTCGGCCAACTATCGATGGCGCGTAGATGGGGACGAATATAGGCAATTTCAAGGCTCGATCGGTGGGTGCAACAAGACCGGCTCTCTGGCGCCCGACTCGGTCTCGAATTGCCCAACGCTCGACTCGCAAGGCGCTTTCATTGCTCCAGCGCGCGGTATTCCACCGCTTGACCGACCAGTTGGCCGAAAAGGCTGGCAATTCACGCCGATAACCTCCATGTTCGGATGATCATCGGCATCAGTGCGGGCTGCCGGTGGCAGAGAGACCGGTTGCGCTCTCGCCGCAGGGGAGCACTGCCATGGCCCAGGAATTGCCGGTCGACATTATTCGCGAGATTGAACGGCGCTGGCAGCGTCGGTTGGATGCGCAGCCTAAGCCCGGGAAAAACGAAGATCGCGACGTCGCATATTGCCCGCTCTGTAATGCCGTGTCGTCGATCCGGCCGCTCGTTTCCGGGGCTGTCGTTTCTCGTCCTGACTATGTATGTGGCAGTTGCGGCCACGCTTGGGCTGACGAGGCCCGGCAAAGGTAATAAAGCGGCGGGTATTTGATCGCTTTCCCGCCTCTCCGATCGACGTCCCCTCGCGGACGTCGAAACAAAGCCCATTCCTTAAGTCATGAAAGGAGCCGATTTGCAGGTATTTGTCCGCGACAACAATGTCGACCAGGCGCTTCGCGTCCTGAAGAAAAAGATGCAGCGCGAGGGCGTGTTCCGGGAGATGAAACGCCGTCGAGCCTACGAGAAGCCGTCTGAAAAACTCGCGCGCGAAAAGAACGAGGCCATCCGCAGGGCCCGCAAACTCGCCCGCAAAAAGGCCATCCGCGAGGGCTTGATCGCGGCGCCAAAAAACAAGCGCCTTGACGCTCGCAAGCCCGGCGCGGCGCCGCGAACGCAGACCGCCTAAGGCCCGGCATCATGGAGCGACGAGTTTGCGCGCAATCGCGCGGCACGCGCGGCTAACTGGACAGGGGTCAGTGTGACTCCTGCCGTCTCCATGACGGTAGCGGAAAGCCGAATGTCGTCATTTTTCGTTAATTTGTCGGCCGCGCCGAAAGGCAAATTAGCAAGTGGACGCAGTGCGTTGATTGGTATATGGTGGGTTTGTTGAAACCAAGTTTTCGGTTTTGCCTTGCTGCGCTGTCCCGTTTAGGGCGCTTATCAGGACATCCCTAAAACTCGGATGTTTCGATCGCATGCAGCGATGAGCGCTCGTGCGTTTCCCAACTGAAAGCAGCGTCTAACGCAAGGAAGTCCATCATGGCGACAGGTACCGTTAAGTTCTTCAACACCCAAAAAGGCTTTGGCTTCATCACGCCGAGCGATGGCTCGCGCGACGTGTTCGTGCATATCAGCGCGGTCGAGCGCGCCGGCATGAGCACCCTCAATGAGGGGCAGCGCGTCAGCTACGACATCGTTACGGAGCGCGGCAAGCAAGCTGCCGCGAACCTGCAGGCCGTCTGATCGAGTTCGGTTCTGTTGCGGGGGACACCCGGCTCCGTGCCGGGTGTCTTCGCAGGTCCGCACACTGAAGCCTGCATTGCTTGCAAGCCGAAGCGAACACGAGAACGGACATGAACCACAAATATTCCACTGGCCAGACGGTCTACTACGCGTCGCAATTTCCAAACAATGCCGCGCGGGGCCCCTATAAAATCGTGCGTCCGCTGCCGGTCGAACACGACAACCGCGTGACCTATCGGATCAAGAGCGCCTCGGAATCGTTCGAGCGTACGGCCGAGGAGCATCAGCTCAGTCGGTCCGATTAGTCCTGGCTGGCGTCGGTCTCTGAGAGGCGCTCAGTACAATCTAGTCTTGTGCCGGATCGGCGATTTCCCATTGCGACGTCAATTCCGACATCGCCGCTTCAAGACTCCCTGCATAACCTCGGTTATCGGTGGCACCCGGTGGGTGGCAGGTGATCGTCCATAGCCACGGCCGCTCCGAGGGAGCGGAATGGCTGCGCAAGATGCGGCCGACGAGCACGTTGTCCTCGAACACATTGAATTCCTGATCGGACCATTCGCCGCTCGTGGCGCTATTCATGGTGCGCTTGAGGACCAGCATGCCGTCAGTATGATGAACCGGCGGCATGTTGACAAGAAAGCGCCTGTAAGCGGTTGAACTTGCGGGTCTTAAAACCGTGCAGCCCGGTCAAGCGATGTACTGCCCGCCGTTCGCCGTCAGCGTGGAGCCGGTGATGAAGCCGGCCTCGTCGGAGGTGAGGAACACCACGCAGCGCGCGATCTCTTCCGGCTCGCCCAACCGGCCGATCGGGATCTGCGGCAGGATGCTCTTCTCCAGCACGTCCTTGGGCACCGCCTGCACCATCTCGGTGTTGATGTAGCCGGGGCAGATCGCGTTCACCGTGATGCCGGCGCGCGCGCCTTCCTGCGCCAGCGCCTTGGTGAAGCCGAGCTCGCCGGCCTTGGCGGCGGAATAATTCACTTGGCCCATCTGGCCCTTCTGGCCGTTGATCGAGGAGATGTTGACCACGCGGCCGAACTTACGCTCGCGCATGCCCTCCCAGACCTGCCGCGTCATGTTGAACAGCGAGCCGAGATTGGTGGAGATCACGTCCGTCCACTGCTCGGGCTTCATGCGGTGGAACATGGCGTCGCGGGTGATGCCGGCGTTGTTGACCAGCACGTCCACCGGCCCGAGCTCGGCCTGCACCTTGCCGACGCCGTCGGCGCAGGCCTCGAAGGACGAGACGTCCCACTTGAACACCGGCACGCCGGTCTCCGCCTTGAATTTCGCCGCCGCCTCATCATTGCCGTGATAGACTGCGGCGACTGAGTAGCCGGCGCCGTTCAGCGCCTTGCAGATCGCGGCGCCGATGCCGCGGGTGCCGCCGGTGACCAACGCTACGCGAGCCATAATATCGTCCCCTCCGAATTTTCTATCCTGTCATGCCCTGCCCTGTGCGGAGCATGCAAGACTTGTTCATGACAGCTTAAAGACGTGGATGGTGCGCGCAACTCGGGGCTTTTCCGCGTTGCACAAAATCCTCAAGCGCCGCGCGTCGAGCATCCTCGACACGCGGCGACAAGCCCAGCCATGACAAAGATCAAATCAAGCGAAAGTCCGCGCCCGGCGCATATTTCTCCGTGCGGCTTCTTACCGCTCCACGCATTTTTCGCGCGTAGCTTCGCTAGCGCTCCACGACCTCTTCCCCGTGCGTGTCCGCTACCGCTCCACGCACATGGCGATGCCCATGCCGCCGCCGATGCACAGCGTCGCCAGGCCCTTCTTGGCGTCGCGCTTCTGCATCTCATAAAGCAGCGTCACCAGCACCCGCGCGCCGGAAGCGCCGATCGGATGGCCGATGGCGATGGCGCCGCCGTTGACATTGACCTTGCCGGTGTCCCAGCCGAGGTCCTGGTTGACCGCGCAGGCCTGCGCGGCGAAGGCCTCGTTGGCCTCGATCAGGTCGAGGTCATCCTTGCTCCAGCCGGCCTTCTTCAACGCCGCGCGCGAGGCCGGGATCGGCCCCGTGCCCATGATCGCCGGATCGACACCGGCATGCGCCCAGGACACGATGCGCGCGAGCGGGGTGTGGCCGAGCTTGGCCGCCTCGCTTGCCTTCATCAGCACCACCGCGGCGGCGCCGTCATTGATGCCGGACGCGCTGCCGGCGGTGACCGTGCCTTCCTTGTCGAAGGCGGGGCGGAGCTTGGCCAGCGCTTCCAGGGTGGTGCCGTGCTTGGGGTACTCGTCCATGTCGACCACGATGTCGCCCTTGCGGGACTTGATGGTGACGGGCGCGATCTCGTCCTTGAACCTGCCGGCCTTCTGCGCGGCCTCGGCCTTCTGCTGCGAGTTGAAGGCGAACTCGTCCTGCTGCTGGCGGGTGATCTGCCACTGCTTGGCGACGTTCTCGGCCGTATTGCCCATGTGATAGCCGTTGAAGGCGTCCCACAGGCCGTCCTTGATCATGGTGTCGACCATCTTGAAGTCGCCCATCTTCACGCCGCTGCGCAGATGGGCGCAGTGCGGCGCCATGCTCATGGATTCCTGGCCGCCAGCCACGACGACATCGGCGTCGCCGTTGAGAATCTGCTGATAGCCGAGTGCAACGGCGCGCAGGCCGGAGCCGCAGAGCTGGTTGAGGCCCCAGGCCGGGCTCTCGACCGGGATGCCGGCGGCGATGGAGGCCTGCCGCGCCGGGTTCTGGCCCTCACCGGCGCTCAGGATCTGGCCCATGATCACTTCATTGACCCGGTCGCCCTCGATGCCGGCCCGTTCCAGTGCGACATGAATGGCGGTCTTTCCCAGCTCATGGGCGGGAAGGTTGGCGAAGGCCCCGTTGAAGGCGCCGACGGGCGTGCGGGCGGCGCTTACGATGACGATATCGTCCTTCATCCGTAACTCCTTTGGTGATCAGTGGCGGGCAAGGGGCCGTTTTGGCACTGCCGCATCCTCAGCGGCGGGGGAAACCCTGTCAACAACGGGCGACCTGCAGATATCCTCGACAATTGGCCCTTTTTAGACGGTTGCGCAAGGGATACCGCAGCGCGCTATTATTCTCCCGCGCCGCCACAAAACGACTGGCCGGGCCAACCGGAATGCGGTTATGCTTACGGCAGGGGCAGAGGGAACGCGTGATCACATGGCAGAAAACGAAAAAGAGCCAATCACCATCAAGAAATACGCCAACCGGCGGCTCTACAACACCGGCACGAGCACCTACGTCACCCTCGAAGACCTCGCCATCATGGTGAAGAAGGGCGAGGACTTCGTGGTTTATGACGCCAAGTCCAACGATGACATCACGCGTTCGGTGCTGACGCAGATCATCTTCGAGCAGGAAAACAAGGAAGGCCAAAGCCTCCTGCCAATCACGTTCTTACGACAGTTGATCCGCTTCTACGGCGACAGCATGCAGATGCTGGTGCCGCGCTATCTCGAGCAGTCGATGCAATCCTTCACGGGCCAGCAGGATAAATTCCGCGAGCAGATGGCGCATGCCTTCGGCGTCAGCGGCTTCGGGCCGCTCGAAGAGCAGGTGCGACGTAACATGGAAATGTTCGAGAAGACCTTCGCCATGTTCACGCCGTTCGCGCGCGGTCAGGAGAAGGCGGCGGCCGATAAGGCGCAAGGTGCCGGCGGGATCAGCGATATGGACGAGCTCAAGCGCCAGCTCGAAGAGATGCAAAAGAAAGTCGAGCGTCTCAGCACCAAGGACTGACGGCCGCCCTGCTCCAAAACCGTCGCGCTCAGGCCTTGCCGCTCAGGCTTTGACGGCCTGAGCCATGGCAAGGGCCGGCTTGCGCTCGGCGCTGGCAAGCCCGATCAGCGCGCCCTGCAGGTAATCGCAGCCCCATTCGCCCAACAGCTTGGCCGCTTCCTCGTCCTGCACCCATTCGGCGACGGTCTTCAGGCCGAGCCGACGCGACAGGTCGATCAGCGTGTGCACAAAGGCGCGGTCGTCGCTCGACTTCACGATGTTCTGCACGAAGGCGCCGTCGATCTTGACGATATCCACGCCGAGCTTGCGCAGGTTGCGGAACGAGGTATGGCCGGCGCCGAAATCGTCGATGGCGATGCGGCAGCCGACATCCTTGACGCGGGTGACGAAGCCGCGGGCATCGTCGACATTGCGGATCGCCGCGGTCTCGGTGATCTCGATGATGAGACGCTCCGCCGCGCCGGGGTTGGCGCGCAGCAACACGCCCAGTCCGTTCCACCAGTCGGGATCGACGGTAGAGTCCGGCGAGACGTTGACGCTGGCGACCATGCCGGGAGAAGCGATCAGTTCGTTCACCACCAGCTCAAGCACGCGATGGTCGAGCATCCGAACCAGGCCGAGCCGTTCCGCCACCGGAATGATCTCATTGGCGCCGAGCACGCCGCCGTCGGTGCGTGTCACCCGCATCAGGCATTCGTAAAAAGCGAGCTGGCGGCTCGAAGCTTCGACCACCGGCTCGTAAGCGAGCGTGATACGGCGCTCGTTGAGCGCGGCGCAGATCTCGTCGGTCGCGCGCACACTGTCGCGGCGCAGCGTGTCGCGCTCGACGTTGGGCTGGTAGGCATGGAACGAACCGGGACGCTTGGCGCGGGCATTGTGCAGCGCGTCCTGCGCGCGGCTCAAAATCTCCGGCACCGAGCGTGCGTGCCGCGGCGCGGTCACCCCACCGATCGAGACCGTTGCGGCCACCGGCCCGGCAGCCGTCGTGAATGTCTCGTCGCGCACGCCGGCGAGCAGCCGGTCGGCGGCGACCGCCATTTCGTCGGCGCTGCAATTAGTCAGGATGATGCCGAACTTGTTGCCGGAGACGCGGCCGAGATGGTCCTTGCCGCGCAGGCGCGCGCGGATGCGCTGGGCGACTTTTGCGATCACGTCGTCGGTGACGTCGAAGCCATAGGCCTCATTGAGCTGGCCGAGATGATCGATGGCGATCAGCAGGAAGCCGCAAGAGGTGCGGAAGCGCACCGCCTCGTCGAGGATCGTCGCCAGCACTTCGGTCAGGTGGGCGCGGTTCATATCGCCGGTGAGCGGATCGAACTTGGCGAGCCGCATGAGCTGGAATTCGCGCTCGTGACGCTCGTCGATCAGACGCACCGTGCCGTGCGCGCGTACCGGCTTACCGTCGGTGCCGGCGAACCAGCGTCCGCTGTCCTCCACCCACACCTTGTCGCGGGGCCGATCGCGCCGGAAGGCGTATTGCACCTGATAGGACACGCCGGCGCCGGCATCGACCGCACTGATCTGCTCGATGGCATCGATGCGGCTTTGTCCGCCCTCGGCATCGACATGCTGGGCGAAGGCCCGGCCGCTGTCCAGCGCACAAAGATCGACGCCGAGCACCTGCGGCGCATTCGGCGTCCAGACCAGAGCATCGGTATCGAGCCGCCATTCGTAAGCGGCCTCGCCGATGGATTGGAGAATGGCGGCGACGTCCGGGCTCGCGGACGGCTGGTCGTTACGGGTCACTCTCGCCTCTTTTTGGAACGCTACGGCCTGGATCGGCGTTGCCCGGCGAACCGAGATTGAGGGCCACGCTACGGACAATCCCTAAACATTCCGGAAAACCGCAGGTTGCTTACGGCTGCCGGTACGGCTCGTGGAAGGCGGCATGGCCTTTGCCACATCGAGGATGGACAGCGCTCCGCTGTCCCGAATTGAGACAAACGCGATGGCGTCAGGCGAGACCAAAGGGGCAAGTGCGCAGCCGGCAACGGAAAGCCGGGCGCTTGTTGCGCTTGCTCCCGCTGCGGCCACGCCCGCACGGCCCCATTATCGGCAGGCGCCGTTCCTCGCGCAGTTAATTGCAACCAAAGACAGGCATCCGCAGACGCGCGAGCGCCGCCGTGCTGAGCCGACCGAAGCCGTGAGCGCCTATCGGACCACTGCGGATTTGACCAGGTGGCGTTAGCCAATCAGTAACCGAGCGCGCAACCATCCTTGCGCGGATCGGAGCCGGCGATCAGCGTGCCGCGATCCCAATCGATCTTGATGGTCTGCGCGCCGCCCCAAGGTGTCGGCGCCATGACAATGGTGTGACCGCGCGCCTTCAGTCCTTCGATGGTCGCGGCGCTGGTGCCGTGCTCGACAATGGTCTTGTCGCCCTCGAAGAAGAAACGCGGTGCGTCGATCGCCTGCTGCACGTCCATGCCGTAATCGAGCATGTTGTTGACAATCTGCACGTGGCCCATGGGCTGATAATGCGCGCCCATGACGCCGAAGCTCATGTCGCAGCGGCCGTCCTTCGTGGTCATGGCCGGAATGATGGTGTGCATCGGCCGTTTGGCCGGACCGAATTCGTTCACATGGCCCGGCTCGAGGGTGAAACACGAGCCTCGATTGTTGAGCAGGATGCCGGTCTTCTCAGTGCAAAGGCCGACGCCGAAGCTCGAATAGAGCGAGTTGATGAAGGAGCAGGCCATGCGGTCGCGGTCGACAACGGTGAGATAGACGGTGTCGCTGCCCGGCGTCGGCGATGCGGGAAGCGCGGCCCGCTTGCTCATATCGATGAGTGACGCGAGCTTCTTGGCCCAGGCCTTGTCGAGCAGATCGGGCACGCCGATGCGCATGTGTGAGGGCTCGGCGATGTGGCTGTCGCGCGCCGCGAAAGCCAGCCGCGCGGCCTCCAGCACCAGATGGAAACGCTCGGGACCAAGGGGATCGAGCGCGGCGAGATCGAAATTCTCCAGGATGTTGAGCATCACCAAGGCGGTGATGCCCTGGCCATTGGGCGGGATTTCGCAGAGGTCGAGCCCGCGATAGCGGGTCGAGATCGGGGTAACGACCTCGCCGCGATGATTGGCAAAATCTTCCGCCGACAGAAACGAGCCGCGCGCGGCGAGCGTCGCCGCCAAGTCTTGCGCGATCTCACCCTCATAGAAGGCCCGCGCGCCACCGGCCGCGATGGCCTTCAAGGTGTCTGCGAGCGCGGGAAAGCGGATGACGTCGCCTTCGCGTGGCGGCTCGCCGTTGAAGAGATAGTGCTTACTGCAGCCCGGATCGGCCTTGAGCTTGCCGATATAGCGCGTCCAATCCCATGCCACCCGCGGCGCCACCGGAAAGCCGCCCTCGGCGTATTTGATCGCCGGCTGCAGCACGCGGTCGAGACCAAAGCGGCCGTGGGCCTCGAGGATATCCTCCCAAGCGGCGATCGAGCCCGGCACGGTGACGGCATGGACCGAATTACCGATCTCGGCCGTGCCTTGCGCACGCAAGGGCTCGGCCGACGCCTTGGCACCGGTGCGGCCGCAGCCGTTATAGCCCCAGACCGGCTGGCCGGGCCGCGCGATCAATGTGAAGCAATCGCCGCCGATGCCCGTCATGTGCGGCTCGACCACGCAGAGCACTGCAACAGCTGCAACAGCAGCATCAGCCGCGGTGCCGCCGGCCCGTAGCGTCTCGATCGCGGCCAGTGTGGCCAGCGGATGCGAGGTCGCCGCCATGCCGTCACAGGTGATCACCGGCGAACGGCCGGGCAGTTGGAAGTCGCGGCTCATGTACGTGGTCCGAACGAAGGAGGATTACGACAGCGGACGTTACGAGCTATGCGGCAGTCCGCCTTCAACTGTGAAATCGCGCTGTGCCGAGCGCAGGCTCACGGCAAAGCCGCCGATCACGTCAATGAAGCTGATGACGAGCAGTAGAAAGAAGGTGGCGGTGGCGGCCTCGGCCACCAGCAGGAACTCGACGACCATGCCGAGGAAGATGACCAACGAGAGGCCGTGGTCGACGACCGTGCGCATGCCGATGCGGGTCGCCTTCATCAACTCCCCGAACAGGAGCAGCACCGAGAAGCCGACCAGCATGTCGCCGGCCGACATCGTCCATTCGGCGCCAGAAATCATGTGCACGCGCGAGAGCGGAGCGGTCAAGCTCACCCCCGGCATGATGAAGGCAAAGATGTTGTAGATCGCGAACGAGATCAGCAGCAGGGGAAAGGCGATCAGATACATCAGCTTCCTCCGCTGGCGCGGCCGGCGCTTATGCCTCGGTCTTCACCTTCAGCACCTGGCGACCCTTGTACATCCCGGTCTTCAGGTCGATGTGATGCGGGCGGCGCAACTCGCCGGAGTCCTTGTCCTCGACATAGGTCGGCCGCTTGAGCGCGTCGGCCGAGCGGCGCATGCCGCGGCGCGACGGCGAGGTTTTTCTTTTCGGCACAGCCATGGGAACGAACTCCTGGAAATTTGGGAATATCGGTTTGGCCGGGCTTATAAAGGATGGTCTGGCCGGACGCCAGTGGAGATAGGGCCTTTGGCGGGCTTGGCCCAGCCCGTCAGCGGGACCGGAGGCAGGCGGTGGTGGCGTCCGCCGCGCGGGCCGAGCGGCTGACATAGAGCCGGGCCAGACGGCGCAGGCCCGGCCCTGGACGGCGGGCGTCGCGATCGTGCGGGTTGGGCAGCATGGCGGCGAGTAGCGCCGCCTGGCTGCGGCTGAGGCTGCGGGCCGGCTTGCCAAAGGCGCGTTCGGCCCCCGCCTGCACCCCAAACTCGCCGTTCGGGCCCCATTCGGCGATGTTCAGGTAGATTTCCAGAAGGCGCCGCTTGCCCAGCACCAGATCGATCCACAGCGCCAGCGGGAACTCGAGCGCCTTGCGGACATAACTGCGACCTTGCCAAAGGAACAGGTTCTTCGCCACCTGCTGCGTGATGGTGGAGCCGCCGCGCATGTCCTCCAGATTATCGGCGTCCTGGATGGCGTCCTGGATTTCGGTGAAATCCACCCCGTAATGGCTGCAAAACCGGCCGTCCTCGGCCACGATCACCGACTTTGCGAGGTCGGGGTCGACCCCCGAGAGCGGCACCCAGTCCCGCACCACTCGCGCGCCGGTCAGCCATCGCCAGATCATCACCGTCGAGACCGGGCGCCCCACGGCGTAGAGCGGCGCAATCGCGTAAGGCAGCCCCGCCAGCACGACTCCCACGATCGCCACGGCCCAAAATGCACGCCGCCAGCCACGGCCTGCTGCCGTTTTGCGTGACGGACGCCGTTTACCGTATCGGAGCATGGGAGCGGACATTAGCCCATCGCAGGCAGTATTTGCGGTGGATGCGACGCTATGGGTAAATGGCCGCCATGGATGCCCGTTCCAAAGACAGTTTCGCCGCCCGCCTGGCGGCCGTTGCCGCCGACAGCGAAGCGCTGCTCGCCCGGCTTCTCGACGACGCTCCGCTAGCCGGCGAGACCGCCCGGCCCGAGCGGCTTCTGGCCGCCATGCGCCACGCCGTGCTCGGTGGCGGCAAGCGGCTGCGCCCCTTCCTGGTGGTGGAAAGCGCCGCCCTGTTCGGCGCCGACCGCGAAGGCGCCCTGCTCGCCGGCGCCGCGCTCGAACTCATACACTGCTACTCGCTGGTGCACGACGACCTGCCGGCCATGGACGACGACGACCTGCGCCGCGGCCAGCCGACCGTACACAAGGCCTTCGACGAGGCGACCGCGATCCTTGCCGGCGACGCGCTGCTCACCATGGCCTTCGACGTCATTTCGCGGCCCGAGGTGCATGCCGACGCAAACGTGCGCAGCGCGCTGGTCGGCGAGCTTGCCCGCGCCGCCGGGCTCGGCGGCATGGCCGGCGGGCAAATGCTCGATCTCGCCGCCGAAGGCCGCTTCGAGAAGCAGAAGCGCGCGCTCGGCGAACAGGAAGTCCTCACCTTGCAGGCGATGAAGACCGGGGCCTTGCTGCGCTTCGGTTGCCGCGCCGGCGCGCTATTGGGCAAGGCCGATGCCGACACCTTCGCTCGGCTCGACCGTTTCGGCGTGATCGTCGGCCAGGCCTTCCAGGTCGCCGACGACCTGCTCGACGTCGAAAGCGACACCGCGACCCTCGGCAAGGCCGCCGGCAAGGACGCCGCCGCCGGCAAGGCGACGCTTGTCTCCATTCTCGGTATCGACGGCGCCCACAAGCGGCTCGATGGGTTGATCGCCGAAGCCGACACCGTGCTGGATCCTTTCGGGGAGAAAGCGGATATCCTGCGCGCTGCCGCCCACTTCATCGCCGAGCGGAGCACCTGACCGCCCGCGACGGATCGCCCATCAGATCATCCATGGCCAAGACCGCCCGTCTGCCGCCGCCCCTGCCGCCTTTGCCGATCCGCTTCGCCCGGCTGCACTTCAAGCTGCTGCTCGCCGTGCTGGTCTGTCTCGCCGTCGTCGCGCTGGAACCGTTCGGCTGGCACCTGCCGACGCGACTGCTCGTCGGCTGGAACATGGGGCTTGCGCTTTATCTGGTCACGACCCACGCCATGATGCTGCGCGCCGACGAGGCGCGCATCCGCAAGCGCGCGGCCGAGCAGGACGAGGGCGCCTTCGTCATCCTGGTACTGACCATCGTCGCCACATTGGCGAGCCTGATCGCCATCGTGTTCGAACTGGGCGGCACCAAATCGGCGCCCCAGGCGAGCGATATAGGCCGCGCCCTGCTCGCCATGGCGACCATCGTGATGTCATGGTCGTTCGTGCATACGATCTTTGCCCTGCATTACGCGCACGAATATTATGGCGAGCGCCGCGACGGCATCATCGGCGGGCTGGTGTTTCCCGACGACAAGCATCCGCTTTATTGGGATTTTCTCTATTTCTCGCTGGTGATCGGCATGACCTCGCAGGTCTCGGACGTCGCCATCACCAGCAAGGTGATCCGCCGCATGGCGACGGTGCACGGGGCCGTCTCGTTCTTCTTCAACTTGACGGTGCTCGCGCTGACAGTGAACCTGGTGTCGAACCTGTTGCAGGGCGCAGGCGGCAGCCCATGACCGCGATCATGCAGACGCTGCTGTTCATGATGGCGGTGCTGGCCGCGGTCGCCGTGCTGGCGCGGCGGCTGGACGTGGCGCCGTCGATCCTCTTGGTCGTTGCCGGCATCGCGATGGCGCTGATTCCCGGCCTGCCGAAAGTCTCGCTGGCGCCTGAAGTGGTGCTGCTGGTGATCCTGCCGCCGCTGATCTATTCGGCCGGCGTCTCCATGAGCTGGCGCGAATTCAAGTTCAACCTGCGCCCGATCGCGCTGCTCGCCTTCGGCGGCGTGGTATTCACCACCTGCGCTGTGGCGGCGGCCGCGCACTATCTGCTCAAATTCGATTGGGCGGTCGGCTTCCTGCTCGGCGCCATCATCGCCCCGCCGGACGTAGTGGCGCCGCTCGCCATCGCGCGCCGCCTGCGGCTGCCGCACCGGGTCATGGTGGTGCTGGAAGGCGAAGGGCTCGCCAACGACGCCACCGCTCTCATCCTCTACCGCTTCGCGGTCGCCGCCATCGTCACCGGCGCGTTCTCGCCGGCGGAAGCGAGCGGCACTTTCGTCGCGATCGTGGTCGGCGAAGTCATCTACGGCATCGGCATCGGCTGGCTCAGCCTGCGCCTGCGACAATGGTCGCACGAGCCGCGGGTGGAGATCACGCTGTCGCTGATGACGCCTTATCTCGCCTTCTGGGTGCCCGCGCATCTCGGCGGCTCCGGCGTGCTGGCGACCGTCGCTTGCGGGCTCTATGTGAGTTGGAACGGACCGCTGCTCATCTCTTCGGCGACGCGGCTGCAGGGCATCTTCTTCTGGGACCTGCTGGTCTATCTGGTCGAAGGCCTGGTGTTCCTGATCACCGGCCTGCAAGCGCGCACGCTGATCGACAACGGTCATGCCTTCACGATCGCCGATCTCGCGATCGCCACCGCCCTTACCGTGGCGATCGCGATCGCGGCGCGCTTCGTCTGGGTGTTTCCGGCAACTTACCTCCCGCGCTGGGTGAGCCCGTCTTTGGCCAAGCGCGATCCGGCGCCGCCGTGGCGGCCGGTGTTCCTGCTCGCCTTCACCGGCGTGCGCGGCGTGGTTTCGCTTGCCGCGGCGCTCGCCATTCCTTACGTGACCGAAGCGGGAAAGCCGTTCCCGCACCGCGATCTCATCCTTTTCGTCGCCTTCGGCGTGATCATTGTCACGCTGATCGGCCAGGGCCTGCTGCTGCCGAGCGTGGTGCGCTGGCTCGGCGTGAAATGCGACGGCGACGCCGAGCGCATGAGCGAAATTCAAGCTGAATTGGCGGCGCGGCAGGCGGCCCTGGAGGAAGTAGAGAAGCGATTGCAGCAAGTGGCGGACGGCCACGAGGTGCCCGACGATGTGATCGAGCTGCTACGCACACGCAATCTGAGCCGCACGCAGATCCTGCCGCGCGACATGGGTGACGGGCTGGAACGCACACGCCGGAGCGCGGCATTGAAGCGAGAGTTGATCGCCGCCGAGCGCGAATTCATCTATCGGCAGTTGCGCGATGGCAAGATCACCGACGAGGCGCGGCGCCGGATTGAGTATGAGCTCGATCTGGAGGAAGCGAGCCTCGCCAATCGCGGCAGCGACGGCGGCGGCTGGTTTTAAGGCGTGGCGGGTACCGACGCGATCAAAACCTTGCTGTCATCATCCGCGAAGGCGGACGATCCAGTAATCACAGTGCAATCGGTGTTTACTGGGTCCTCCGCCTTCGCGGAGGACAATACCCGGCGCGCTATTTCGCGAACATATTGTAAAGCCAGGCCAGAAGAACACCGCCGACCAGGCCGTCGATGAAGGCCCAGATCGCGCCGATAATGGCGCCGAGGATCGACGGGCCATAGCCGATATAGAACGTGCCGAGCCCGGCGACGATGCCGCTGCCCCAGCCGCCGACGGCGGTGAGGCCGAGAATGAACACGGAGACAGCCCACAGGATGCCGAAGGCAAGCCCGAGGGGAACCGGTTGAAGCTTGTTCATGGTGTCCATCCGCTTGTTTTAAGAATCGCCAACTGCTGCGGGTCGCATCAGTACATCCCAGTCGTGCGACCTGGTCCCAGGACCGGCAGACCCATTGCAGAGTCTGCCATCGGCCGATAAATGCGGCCACCTCGTACAACATGCTTGTAATTCGGCGCTAGGCAACCTTTACGTTTGGTCGTAGGCTATCTGTTCAGAAGTCAGTGGCTGTGCGTGTGGGGGCGGACATGTCTGGCATCGAGCGCCTGCTGGCGAGCATCCGAAGCGTTCGGTTTAATGGGCAGGATTGGGGAACGAGCCTCGTCCTTGCAATCATCTTCGGTTTTGCAGCAGTCGGCTATTACGGCTTTAGCTCTCGAAACCCCGCTCATTTGACCACCGGACTGCTGCTCAGCGGAGCCTGCCTGTTGGGCGGCGTCCTTCTCGGATTTTTGTTTGGTATTCCGCGCTCGCTACAGGCCGAAGGCGCCGCCGCCGCCGTACCGAAGGGCCCGCCATCAGCCGGTGCGAACCACGCCGAAGACAACGAGGCCGTGCGGGTCGCGTATCACGCCAATACCAACCTCGAACAGATTTCCGATTGGCTTACAAAAATCCTGGTCGGCGTCGGCCTCACTCAAATCGCGACGGTGCCGCATCTCTTCACCAAGGCCGGCATATATTTCGGCGGTTCATTAGGCGATCCGGCGCACGGTACGCGAATCGCCGTCGTCATCATCCTGTTCTTTTCGATAACGGGCTTCCTTTTCGGCTACCTTTGGACCCGCATCTTCCTGGGAGGCGAGCTCGCAAGAGCGGACGTCAACGCGGTGGCGGCGCGCGTGCAGGCGTTCGAAAAGCAGCAGGACGAGCAGGCTCAAGTCGACGCGCAAGCGATCAGCATGACCTATCAATATCTGTCGTCGACCGATGGGACCAACTTCTCGCTCGATGACCTCAACGCCGCAATCCAGAAGGCATCTGCACCGGTGAAAGTTCAATTGTTCTATCAGGCGAAGGTACTTCGCCAGAAATCGTGGCAGCGCCAGGAAGACAAGCCGTTCCTCGATCGGGCAATTCCGATCTTCCAGGCGCTCATCAAGAGCGACAAGGAAGCTCGCTTCCACGCAAATTACGGCCAGCTCGGATTCGCATTGAAGGATAAGCGCGAACCCGACTATCGCACAGCCGAGGCGATGCTATCGAAGGCGATCGAAATTCGCGGTCCCGCCGCCGAGAACGGCTGGCAACTCTACGAGTTCAACCGGGCAATTTGCCGGATCAAATTGGACGACAACTTTAGAAACAGCACCGCGTCATCGCCCGAAATGCAGAAATTGATCTGGGCCGATATCTCGGTCGCCAGGGAGGCCTTGCCGCGGCTCTTTGAAGGCGCCGATATCGAGCCCGACCTGCAGCGGTGGATGGAACTGAACCCTAGAGGCAATAACTAGAAAGCGGCGATCGAAGCTTGGGCGACCGTGGCGACGCTATTTCCGCGCCACATACTCGACATGCACATACTTCGACGCATCCAGCAGCTTCATCTTCAGCTTGCCGGGGTCGGCCTTGGGCGGCGGCGAATAGGTGACGCGCAGCGACGTGTTCGACAGCCATTCGATCTTCGGCGCCGGCACGCGGCCGGATGGCGCGGCGCATGGCGACGAATAGACCTCGTACACCTTGTCGCTTTCGACGAAGCTGTCGGGATAGACGGCAAGGAAAATCGCGATGCTGTCGGCGCAGAAACTCGGATCGCCGGCGCGCGTCAGCGATTCAAGCACCGCCTTGTAACGGCCGTCCGGCGACTTCGTCGCGAGGATGACCTTGTCGGTGCGCTCGACGGTCTCGCTGAAATAGAACGAGGCCGCGACCACCGCGGCCATGACGGCAATGAAGCCGATCAAAAACGGCTTGGTCTTCACTCAGCGGCGGTCCGTGCGCCGCCGGCGCCAAAGCGGCGGTCGATATAGTCGATCACCATCTGCTTGAAGTCGGCGGAGAGCGTGGCGCCGCGCAGCGTCGCCGCCTTCTTGCCGTCGATGAATACCGGCGCGGTCGGCTGCTCGCCGGTGCCGGGCAGCGAAATGCCGATGTCGGCGTGCTTGGATTCGCCCGGGCCGTTGACGATGCAGCCCATGACCGCGACGTTGAGCGTCTCAACGCCGGGATAGCGCGTCTTCCATCCCGGCATCGAATCGCGAATGAAGCCTTGAATATCCTGGGCCAGTTCCTGGAAGGTGGTCGAGGTGGTGCGGCCGCAGCCGGGACAGGCGGCGACCAGCGGCACGAAGGTGCGCAGGCCCATTGTCTGCAACAGCTCCTGCGCCACCTGCACCTCGCGGGTGCGATCGCCATTCGGCTCGGGCGTGAGCGAAATGCGCACGGTGTCGCCGATGCCCTGTTGCAGCAGCACGCCCATGGCGGCGCTGGAGGCGACGATGCCCTTGGTGCCCATACCGGCCTCGGTGAGACCGAGATGCAGCGCGTAGTCGCAGCGGCGGGCGAGCTCGAGATAGCAGGCGATCAGATCCTGCACCGCCGAGACCTTGGCCGAGAGGATGATGCGATTTTTCGGCAGGCCGATGTCTTCCGCGCGCTGCGCGGACAATAGCGCCGACTGCACCATCGCCTCGTGCATGACCGCGCGGGCCTCGCGCGGCGTCGCAGACTTGGAGTTCTCGTCCATCAGCTTGGTGAGCAGCTCCTGGTCGAGCGAGCCCCAGTTGACGCCGATGCGCACAGGCTTGCCGTGCTTGATCGCCATTTCGACGATCTGGGTGAACTGCGGATCGCGCTTGCCCTTGAAGCCGACATTGCCGGGATTGATGCGGTACTTGTCGAGCGCCACCGCGCAGGCCGGATGATCGTTGAGCAGCTTGTGGCCGATGTAGTGGAAGTCGCCGACGATAGGCACGTCGACGCCCATCTTCATGAGCCGCTCCTTGATGTGCGGCACGGCGGCGGCAGCCTCGTCGCGGTCGACGGTGATGCGCACGATCTCGGAGCCGGCGCGCGCGAGCGCGGCCACCTGGCGGACGGTCGAGTCCACGTCCGCCGTGTCGGTGTTGGTCATCGACTGAACGACGATGGGGGCGCCGCCGCCCACTTTGACGCCGCCGACGTCGACGGCTTCGGTCCGGTGGCGGGTGATCGTGTCGATGCTCATTGCAGCTTCCTTACAGCAACGGAGTGCCAGAGCACCCGGCAAGCGTCAACGGCCGCCGCCAAGCGGCGCCGTTAAACCGGCCAGGTGCATGCTGGATATAAGCTCATCGCGTGACGCTTGAATAACCCTACCTTCAGCGCCGGGTTCCGATTGGTATCATGGTAGGGCTAGCGCGGCCGATTGACCAGCGCTAGCCCCGCGGCGACCAGGGCGACAGCGGCGGCAAAGGCGCCCGTCAGCGGCTCGCCCAGCACCAGATGGCCGGCGGCGACGCCGAACAGCGGGGTCAGGAACGAGAAGGCCGACAGCCGGCTCGCCGAATAGCGCGCGATCAGCGCGAACCAGACCACATAGGTGAGGCTCACCACCCAAACGGCCTGATAGGCGAGCGCACCGGCCGCGACCGCCGAGGGCCAGTGGGTCACGTGCTCGCCGGACGCCCAGGCGGCGAGCGCCAGAATCGGTCCCGATACCACGAGCTGGTAGAGCATCACTTTTTCCGCCGAAGTGCGGTTGAGCGCGCTCGCCTTGATGGTCAGCGTGGTGGCGCCCCAGAACGCGGCAGCGGCGACGCACATCAGATCGCCGAGCGTCTGGCGCGGATCGAGCGCCGGCGTCGGCAGGCCGAAGGCGACCATCATGCCGACAAACGACAGCGCAAGCCCGGCCCATTGCGACCGGTTAAAACGATCGGCCGGCAGCACGATGCGGGCACCAAGGACGACGAAGAACGGGGAGAGATAGAGGAACAGCACCGCGCGGGTTGCGGTGGTGTAGGCCAGGGCCTGGTAGACGAAGAGGAACTCGAGGCCAAACAGCGTGCCGGCGACGAGACCGGGGATCAGCGTGCCGTCGCGGTTGAGCATCGGCACCCCGCGCACGCGACACCAGCCGGCGACCAGGAGTGCCGCTACCAAGGAACGGATGGCGCCTTGCGTCAGCGGCGGGATGTCGGGAATGGCAAGCTTCACCGCCACCTGGTTGAAGCCCCAGGACAGGCACAACACGACCACCGCCGCCGTCGCCAGCGCATCGAGCGGACGGGTGACGTGATGGTGAGCGGTAGAGGCTGAGCTGGCAGTCATGGGCTTCCCGGCGGCAGGGCCGTTGTAGCGCGGGTGATGAAATTAGGACATCCCTCGCCACAAGGATGGCTGTCATGCCCCGCGAACGCGGGGCATCCAGTAATCCAAGCGTGCGCGGTATGGAAAAGATTGAGATTACTGGATCGCCCGCCTTCGCGGGCGATGACGGCGGTATATGGGGCGAATCTAGGCCGCTGCCTTGCAATGCGCACAGGTGCCGTAGATCTCGATCACCGGCGTCTTGGGCGTGAAGCCGGCCTCGCGCGAAGCGCTTCTGATGGTCTCGGCAACCGCGGCGGAAGCCGCCTCGCCCACCGCGCCGCATTTCTCGCAGATCAAAAAAACCACCGGATCGCCGCTCTCGTGATTGTGCACGCAGGCGATGAAAGCGTTGCGGCTCTCGATGCGGTGCACGAGGCCCTGCTCGCGCAGGAAATCGAGCGCGCGGTAGATGGTGATGGGCGCCGGCCGTGCTCCATGCGCGGCGAGCCGGTCGATGAGCTCATAGGCACCGAGCGGCTGATGGCTCGCGAGCAGCGCCTCCAGCACATTGCGCCGCATGGGCGTGAGCCGCTCGTGGCGCGCCGCGCAGATTTCCTCGGCATGGGTGATGGCCGCGCTGGCGCAGCGGTCATGGTCATGACCGGGCGCCGGAAATACCGCCGATGATCGGATTTGTCTGGCCAAGATCTGCTGCCTTTAACCTGAAGTCTAACGCGATAATGCTGGAATTGCGAAAAGCTAGTCCGCACATAGATATTGCACCGCAACAAAAATAGGGGCAGCCTCGCGGCCCGCAACCACCTTCCGGGCCCTTCGGCGCCGCTCTCGCAGATGAGGAATCCCATGCTCAAAGGCAAGACCGCGCTGGTCACCGGCTCCACCTCGGGGATCGGGCTCGCCATCGCCCGCGCCATGGCGCAGGCAGGCGCCGACGTGATGATCAACGGCTTCGGCGATGCGGCTGCGATCGAAAAGGAACGCGCCGGGCTGGAAAAGGATTTCGGCATCAAGGCGCGCTACAACGGCGCCGACATGTCGAAGCCGGCCGAGATCGCCGGCATGATCGCGGCGGCCGAAAAGGAATTCGGCAAGCTCGACATCCTGGTCAACAATGCCGGCATCCAGCACGTCGCCAACATCGAGGATTTTCCGATCGGGAAGTGGGACGCGATCATCGCGATCAACCTGTCGTCGTCGTTCCACACCATCCGCGCGGCGGTGCCCGGCATGAAGAAGCGCAAGTGGGGCCGCATCATCAACATCGCCTCGGCGCACGGCCTGGTCGCCAGCGGACAAAAGGCGGCTTATGTCGCCGCCAAGCACGGCCTGGTCGGACTCACCAAAGTGGTGGCGATCGAGACCCCGAACGACGGCGTGACCTGCAACGCCATCTGTCCGGGCTGGGTGCTGACGCCGCTGGTCGCCCAGCAGATCGAGGCGCGCGCCAAGGCGGCAGGCGAATCGTACGAAGAAGCCAAGACCGAATTGGTGTCGGAGAAGCAGCCGATGCTCAACTACACCACGCCGGAGAATATCGGCGCGCTGGCGGTGTTCCTGGCCGGCGACACGGCGGAGACCATCACCGGCTCGGCTTATTCGATCGACGGCGGCTGGACCGCGCAGTGATCAACCGCTCGTCCCCGCGACAGCGGGGACCCAGGGCCAAATATGCGCGCTTTCCGATCTTGGCTCTGGATTCCCGCTTGCGCGGGAATGAGCGGAGTCTGCATCGGCCCATACGAAATCTGTTTGACCCCGCGCCCCGGAATGACGGGTAAACCATGATCGATATCCTCACCCGCGCGTTCGGCGGCGGCGGCTCGCAAAAGCCAAGCGGCCCCAAACGCATCAATCTCGCGCTGCAGGGCGGCGGCACGCATGGCGCCTTCACCTGGGGCGTGCTCGATCATCTCATCAAGGATGGCAGGCTTTCGTTCGACGGCATTTCCGGCACCTCGGCCGGCGCGGTCAACGCGGTGATGCTGGCCGACGGATTCAGGCGCGGCGGGCCGGAGGAAGCGCGTAAGCGGCTCGCCGATTTCTGGAAGGCGGTGAGCCTCGGCGGCGACCTCCCCGAGCTGCAACGCAACGTACTGAGCCGGCTGTTCTCGCTGGTGCCGAGCGGACCGCCGACGCTCGACTGGCTGTCGGCCTGGTCGCGCTATCTTTCGCCCTACGACGTCAACCCGCTCAACATCAATCCGCTCAAGGATCTGATCGAGCGCTTCGTCGATTTCGAAGGCCTGCGCGCCGATCAACGGCCGCTCTACATCGCCGCCACCAATGTGCAGACCGGACGGCTGCACATCTTTCCGCATGACAAGATTTCCGCCGAGGCGGTGATGGCTTCCGCCTGTCTGCCCGCGGTGTTCCGCGCGGTGGAGATCGACGGCGTCGCCTACTGGGACGGCGGCTATCTTGGCAATCCGGTGCTGTTTCCATTCTTCCGCGCGACCGACAGCGAGGACGTGCTGATCGTACAGATCAATCCGCTGGTGCGGCGCAAGATCCCGACCTCCACGCGCGAGATCATGGCGCGGGTGAACGAGATCACCTTCAATTCCTCGCTGATGGCGGAACTGCGCACCATCGAACTCGTCAACCGGCAGATCGAGCAGGGCCGACTGCCGCACGGCACCGGCCGCCATCAGTACCGGCACATCAGGGTGCACCGCATCGTGCTGGAAGGTCTGGGCGAGCGGTTCTCATCCTCCACCAGCCGGCTGCGCAACGATTACAAATCCTTCGAACTCCTGCGCAAGCTGGGCGAACGCGCGGCGCGGCGGTTTCTCGATGCGCATTACGACGACATCGGCGTGCGCTCCAGCATCGATTTGGAAGCCGAGGTGTTTGCGGAGTGACGGCCGAATATTCGGCCGTCGTCCCGGGCGAGCAAAGCGAGGCCCGGGACCCATACTCCGCAGGCTATCGATAAGCTGCGGCGTATGGGTCCCCGCTTTCGCGGGGACGACAGCCGAGAGGCAGGTGAGTAAACTTCCCCCATGACCGAACTCAGCGCCGAGATCGGCAAGACCCGGCTCGACATCGTCGTCGCCGACATCACCACGCTCGACGTCGCGGCAATCGTCAATGCCGCCAACAGCTCGCTGCTCGGCGGCGGCGGAGTCGACGGCGCCATCCACCGCGCCGCCGGACCCGAGCTGTTGAAGGAATGCGAGACGCTGGGCGGCTGCGACACCGGCGGCGCCAAGATCACCGGCGGCTACAAGCTCAAGGCGCGCTGCGTCATCCACGCGGTCGGCCCGGTCTGGCAGGGCGGCGGCCAGCACGAGGACGACCTGCTCGCCGGCTGCTATCGCACGGCACTGGAGCTTGCCGCCGCGCACAAGCTGACCTCGATCGCCTATCCTGCCATCTCCACCGGCATCTACCGCTTTCCCGCGGGTCTCGCCGCGCGCATCGCGGTCGGCACCGTGGCGGCGGAACTCGCCGCCCACCCGCGCGGCATGATGCAGGTGGTGTTCTGCTGCTTTTCTCCGGCCAGCGCCGAGCATCACAAAGCGGCGTTTGGGGATCTGGGGTTGGTGTAGCCGCGCTTTCACCTCTCCCCGCATGCGGGGAGAGGTCGATCCGCCGAAGCGTTAGCTGACGCGGGTCGGGTGAGGGGGCGTTACCGCGGGTCTGAGCGCTTCGGTGACGCCCCCTCACCCGGCTCGCAGCTTCGCGGCTCGCCACCCTCTCCCCGCAAGCGGGGAGAGGGAGCTACACCCGCGGCGCCACATCGAGCCGCGCAATCCAGTTCTCCAGGTTCGGCGTTGCCGCCGGATAAAGCTTCATCACCTCCGGATCATGGCCCGGAACGACGTGCTGGCGCGAGGAGGCGAGCTTCTTGAGCGTCTTGTAGCCCTCGAGCGTATCGCCGACGCTGTAGGTGATAGGAAACACGCGGCCTTCGTCCATATGTGAATACAGGTGGCAGCAGTCCGACGCGACCACGACGTAACCGCGCTTGGTTTTCACCCGCACGCATTGCAGGCCCTTCGAGTGGCCGCCGATCTTGTGCACGGTGATGCCGGGCGCCAGTTCCTCCACTCCGTCATGGAATTCGACGCGATAGGCGTAGACCTTCTTGACCATGGCCAGCACGTCGCTTTCGCTGAACGGAATGCGCAGCGTCTGGTGGCACATGCAGCGGCCGGTGGCATAGGCCATCTCGGTGTCCTGCACGTGGTAGCGCGCGTTGGGGAACAGGTCGTAGTTGCCGGCGTGATCCCAATGCATATGGGTGGCGACGACGTGATCGACCTTGTCGGGCGAAACGCCGAGCGCCTTCAGCCCCTCGCCCACCGGGTGGGTAATCTTGCGGCCGCGCTCTTTCGCCGCCGTCTCGTCGAAGCCCGTGTCGCAGACGAACGTGCCGTGCGGGCCTTTGATCACCCAGACGTAATAGGCGATCGAGGTCATCGCGTCGTGGGGATCGCCGAAGATGTAGTTCTCGGAGCGCATGCGCGCGTGCTCGGCATAGCGCACGGCATAGACTTCGTGGATGTCGTCGCTCATTTCTTGTTTCCTCCCACGACGACGCCGGCACGTTTCTCGATCATCTTCACGATATTGGTGAAGTCGCTGTCGCCGCCGTATTCCGTGTTGGTCGTTTCCCATTGATCGAGCACGGCGCGCATGACCGCATTCGGCACGTCGAGCTCCTTCGACTCGTCGAAGCAGAGCCGGACGTCCTTGAGCATCAGCGCGGTGCCGAAGCCATAGTCGAACGTGCGCGGCAAAATGGTCTGCGGAAATTTCTGATCGGAGGCCGTGGTGCGGCCGGAGCCGGCATTGATGACGTCGATCATCACCGCCGCGTCGAGGCCGGCTTTGACGCCCATGGCGACGGCTTCCGCCGTGGCCGCCATGGCGGTGGCGGACAGGAAATTATTGGCGAGCTTCATGGTCTGCGCCATGCCGGGCTTCTCGCCGACGATGAAAACCTTGCCGAACACGCCGAGCACGTCCTTGACGTGGTCGATCTCGGCCTTCGGCCCCGACACCATCACCGCCAGCGTGCCCTTGTTGGCGCCGCCGACACCGCCCGAGACGGGCGAGTCGATCTGCACGATGTTTTTCTTGGCGAGATCGGCGGCGATCTTGGCCGCGACGCGCGAGCCGGTGGTGGACAGATCCACGAGGCGCTTGACGCGCTTGCCCTCGATGACGCCTCCCTCCCCGGTCGCGACCTTCTCTGAGACCTGCAGGGACGGCAGGCTGGCCATCACGGTCTCCACCCGGTCTGCGACGTCGGCCGGCGATGAAGCAAGCTGCGCGCCGAGAGCGACGAACGGCGCCGCCGCATCATTACGCGTGTCGTAGACGACAAGCTTGTGGCCCGCCTCGATCAGGCGACGCGCCATCGGCGCACCCATGTTCCCGAGGCCGATAAAACCAATTTCCATTTGCCGGCGTCCCCTCTTTGTTTGCGCGTGACCTTTTCCGAAAACCGGTGCCCATCCCCGAACACGTCGGGGACAGACATTTTTCGGAATTGCGCGCCTTGAATTCGCGTTTCCCCGCCCCGACTTTGCCCGAGCGGCGCAGCGGCGTCACCCTCAGCACCTTTCGTAGCGTGGCTCGTCCCGGCACCCCTTGCAGGGGCGGAAGGCCTCCCTCAGCGGGTCCATTGGGACGTGCCCGGTGACGGGTGGCGGTAAGGAATTGGTAACCATCCGCCAATAAAGCACCATTGACCTTATTATAAGGATACTTATTATATCGGCACTGATTAAACAGGACCTCCGCCATGCTGCCGCTCACGGTCAAGCGTGAAATTGCCTTTAAACTCATGGACGTAGCCAGAATGCTGCGGACCTACGCCGACCAGCGCGCGCGCCAGTTCGGCATTTCCCGCGCCCAATGGACCGTGCTGGTCCGGCTTGACCTCTGCGAAGGCCTCAAGCAGTCGGAGCTCGCCGAAATTCTCGAGCTGCAGCCAATCTCGCTCACTCGTCTGCTCGACCGCCTAGCGGAAAACGGGCTGATCGAGCGCCGGCCCGACCCCAACGACCGCCGCGCCAACCGGCTCTATCTGACGCCGGCCGCGCGCCCGCTGCTCGCCGACCTCGCCGACCTCGGTCAGGAAGTGATGGACACCGTGCTCGAGGGCCTCGAGGACGAAGCCAATGCGCGCCTGCTGCGCGACCTGGTCACGATGAAGGACAACCTGCGCAAAGCCATCAATCGCAACGACACCCCACAAATCGCCCAACCCGCCATTGTTGAAGAATCGCCAGCATCATGAGTGAGAAAGCATTGAAGGTCGTGCCTGCTTCGGAAGCGCCGCAGGCGCCGGAGACTGAAGCGCCGGAAGCCAAGAGCCGACCCGACGAACAGACCACAAGCCAAGCGCCGGCTCCGGCCGCACCGCCGAAGAAGCAGCGCAGGAGCCTGCGCATGGTTCTTCTGGTCGTGCTGCCGCTGATCGCTTTGGTGGGCGGCACCGCGTTCTATCTGACGGGCGGGCGCTACATCTCCACCGACAACGCCTATGTCGGCGCGCAGAAGGTGCTGATCACGCCCGACGTCTCCGGCAAGATCATTCACATCGCCGTACGCGAAGGCCAGCACGTCAAGCCGGGCGACGAATTGTTCAAGCTCGACCCCGAGCCCTACAAGCTCGCGCTGCAGCAGGCGGAGGCCAAGCTCGCCACCGCGCGGGCGAACTACGACAAGCTGACGACCACGTTCAAATCGCTCACTACGTTGGTCGACCTCGCGCACAAGAACGTCGCGCTGAAAAGGGCCGATGTCGAACGCAAGCAAAAACTGGTGAGATCGCAGGCCGGCTCTCGTGCCGACCTCGACACGTCGGCGGCCGGCCTGGTCACCGCGCAACTGCAGGCGCAGTTCGCCCAACAACAGCACGACACGACGTTGAGCCAGTTGCTCGGCAATCCCAATCTGCCGCTCGCCCAATTTCCCGAATATGCGCAGGCCAAAGCCGCCGTCGACGACGCCAAGCGCAACCTCGCCCACACCGTGATCCGCGCGCCGATCTCCGGCACCGCGACGCAGGTCGACAACATCCAGCTCGGCCGCTTCATCGCCGCCGGCTCGCCGGTGTTCAGCGTGATCGACGACCAGGCGCCCTGGGTCGAAGCCAATCCGAAGGAAACCGAGATCACCTATCTGCGGGTCGGGCAAAAAGCGACCATCGACGTCGACAGCTTCCCCGACCACGTGTTCAAGGGCACCGTGCAATCGGTGAGCCCCGGCACCGGCGCGCAGTTCTCGATCCTGCCGGCGCAGAACGCCAGCGGTAACTGGGTCAAGGTGGTGCAGCGGGTGCCCGTGCGCATCGTGTTCGACAAGGACGAGGACACGCACCTGTTGCGCTCCGGCATGAGCGTGACGGTGAATATCGATACCCATCACAGCCGGCTGCCCTCGTTCCTCGCCTTCGCCAGAGAGAAGTAAGCCTGAGATGACTGCCGCCGCCGCGTCGATGTCGCCTAAGGTCCAGCGCATGCTGGTGACGGTCTGCGCCATGACCGCCACTATCATGCAGGCGCTCGACACGACCATCGCCAATGTGGCGCTGCCCTACATGCAGGGCTCGCTGTCGGCTTCCCTCGACCAGATCAACTGGGTGCTGACCTCCTACATCGTCGCCGCCGCCATCATGACCGCGCCGATGGGCTGGCTCGCCGACCGCTTCGGCCGCAAGAAGCTGTTCATCGTTTGTGTGGCCGGCTTCACTGCCTCCTCTTTGCTCTGCGCGCTGGCGCAGAACATCGAGGAGATCGTGCTGTTCCGCCTGATGCAGGGGATGGCCGGCGCCGCGCTGGTGCCGCTGTCGCAGGCGGTGCTGCTCGACGCCTACACGCCGGAGGAGCGCGGCGGCGCCATGGCGATCTGGGGCATCGGCGTGATGCTGGGCCCGATCATGGGCCCGACACTGGGCGCCTGGCTCACCGACAATTACTCCTGGCACTGGGTATTCCTGATCAATCTGCCGATCGGCATCGTCACCGTCGTCGGCCTGATGCTGTTCATGGACGAGACCGAGCGGAACCAAAAAATGCGATTCGACTGGTTCGGCTTCATCGCACTGGCCATCGGCATCGGCTCGCTGCAATTGCTGCTCGACCGCGGCGAGCAGGTGGGCTGGTTCGGCGCCACCGAGATCTGGATCGAGACCATCGTGTCGGCCGTCGGTTTCTACTATTTCTTCGCTCACTCGCTGACCACGGACGAGCCGTTCGTGCGCTTCGAGATGTTCAAGGACCGTAATTTCGTTTCCGGCTGCGTGTTCATGGTGGTGATCGGCGTGGTGCTGTTCGGCACCATGGCGCTTGTGACGCCGTTCATGCAGAACTTGCTCGGCTACCCGATCCAGACCGCCGGATTCCTGCTTGGCTCGCGCGGCGTCGGCACGCTGTTCACCATGATGGTGGCGCCGCGGCTGATGCGCATGTTCGAGACGCGCTGGCTGATCCTGGCCGGGCTCTTGCTCTCCGGCGGCACGCTGTGGGTTTTTACGGGTTTCTCGCTCGACACCACACAGCAGACCATCGTCATCACCAGCATCGTCCAAGGCGTCGGCCTCGGCCTGCTGTTCGTGCCGATCACCACCGCCGCCTTCTTCACGCTGCCGGGGCACCTGCGCACCGGCGGCACCGCGATGCTGACGCTGGTGCGCAATATCGGCTCCTCGATCGGCATTTCCATGGTCATCGCGCGGCTGACCAGCGAGGGCACGTACATGCATGCGCGGCTGGCGGCGCAGGTGACGCCGTTCAACGACGCGCTGCAGTTTCCCGACGTGCATTCGATCCTCAACATGGCGACCAGCGAAGGTCGCGCCATGATGGACTTGATCGTCACCCAGCAGGCGACGCTGATCGCCTATCTCAACGACTACAAGCTGTTGATGTATCTGACGCTGGCGGTAATCCCGCTGATCTTCATCATCGGCTCCTCGAAGAAGAAGCCGAGCCAAGGCGAAATCGAAGAAGCGGCGGTGTTGGAGTAGTTCGGCTGACGTCCAGGCCGAGCGCGACGCGCGAGAGCCGGGACCCAGTAACCTCGGCATTCAAGATACGGCAAGGTTGGGGTTACTGGGTCCCCGCCTTCGCGGGGACGACGCCCGGTGAGCCAAATTCCTTCCGCACCATCTCCGTGTGCTCACCGAGCGCCGGGATCGGTCCGTAAGTGCGCGGCGCGCCGCCGCGCACCGGGGCCGGCGCCGGCATCGATACCGGGCCGGTGGGCGAGCCGACGGTGATCCGCCGCAGATGCGGATGCTTCGCCAACAGCGCCGTGTCGTTGACGCGCGCATAGGCGATGTCGGCGGCGGCAAGTTTCTTTTCAAGCTCGGCGACATCCGCCGCACCGAACGCCGCCTGCACGCGGCCATCGGTCTCGCCGCGCCGCTTCACCCGTTCGAGATTGGTGGCGAAATCCGGGTCGGCCGCGAGCGTGGCGTCGCCCATGACCTTGTCGGCCAGGATGCGCCACTCGCGGTCGTTCTGGATCGAGATCAGGATGTCGGCGCCATCGCGACTCTTGAACACGCCATAGGGCGAGATCGACGGATGCGCGAGGCCGATGCGATGCGGCGGCTTGCCGCCTTCGGTCTGCAACAGCGGCACCGTCATCCAGTCGGCCATGGCGTCGAACAGCGATACGCCGACCGCCGCGCCCTCGCCGCTGCGGCCGCGGGCGATGAGGGCTTCGAGCACTGCTTCGTAGGCGTTCATGCCGGTGGCGACATCCACCACCGAGACGCCGACGCGTGCCGGCGCCTCCGGGCCGCCGGTGATCGACGACAACCCGCTGTCGGCCTGGATCAGCAGGTCATAGGCCTTGCGCCGGGCATAAGGACCGCTGTCGCCATAGCCGGAGATCGAGCAGCAGATCAGCTTCGGGTAATCCTTGCGCAGCCGTTCGATGGCAAAGCCGAGCTTGCCGACGGTGCCGGGCTTGAGGTTCTGCACGAACACATCGGCCTTCGAGAGCATGGCTTCGAGCAGCGCCTTGTCGTCCTGCTGGGTGAGGTCGAGCACCACCGACTGCTTGCCGCGATTGAGCCAGACGAAATAGGCGCTCTCGCCATGGACCAGCGCGTCGTAGCCGCGGGCGAAATCGCCTTCCGGGCGCTCGATCTTGATGACGCGCGCGCCGGCGTCGGCCAGACGGCAGGTGCAGGTCGGCGCGGCAACCGCCTGTTCGAGCGAGACGACGAGGAGGCCTTCGAGCGGGAGGGTTGGCACGACCTACCTCTCCCCGCTTGCGGGGAGAGGTCGATTTCCGCCATCGGCGGAAATCGGGTGAGGGGGCGCGTCCGCATGCAAAGCGCCCGCGATAATTTCCAGCACACCGTCCATGTTGTTCATCACGTCGTTATTCCAAAAACGTAGAATTCGATAGTTATGCCCGCGCAACCATTCGTCACGCTGGCGGTCTCGAGCATTGTCGGAGTGTTGTCCACCATCAACCTCGATAACCAATCGTTGCTCTCGGCAGACAAAGTCAACCACGTAGGGGCCAATGGGCTCCTGGCGAATGAATTTGCAACCGCCAATCGCGCGCGAGCGCAATCGGTTCCAAAGCCGTAATTCGGCGCTGGTCGCGTTCGAACGCAAGCGCCGCGCTCGGTTTGTGCTGGCGGGATCGGCACCACGCATAGGACAACGCCCCCTCACCCGACCCGCCTTCGCTAGAGCTTCGGCGGGTCGACCTCTCCCCGCACGCGGGGAGAGGTAAGCTTGCGGCACGGCACTGCCAAATTCAATACGACCGTGGCAAACCGAGCACGTGCTCGGCCAAGTACGACAGGATCATGTTGGTGGAGATCGGCGCCACCTGATAGAGCCGGCTCTCGCGGAATTTGCGCTCGACGTCGTATTCCTCGGCAAAGCCGAAGCCACCGTGGGTCTGCACGCACATGTCGGCGGCGGCCCAGGAGGCATCGGCAGCCAGAAGCTTCGCCATGTTGGCTTGCTCGCCGATGTCCGCGCCGGCCTCGTACAGACGCGCGGCCTCGTGCACCATCAGTTCGGCGGCGCGCATCTGCGCATAGGCGCGCGCGATGGGAAACTGCACGCCCTGGTTCTGCCCGATGGGCCGGCCGAACAGCACGCGTTCCTTGGCGTAGGACGTCGCCTTGTCGATGAACCATTTGCAGTCGCCGATGCATTCCGCACTGATCAAAATGCGCTCGGCGTTCATGCCGGAGAGGATGTAGCGGAAGCCCTTGCCCTCCTCGCCGATCAGGTTTTCCGCCGGCACGCGCAGGTCGTCGAAGAAGATCTGCGTGGTGGCGTGGTTCATCATGGTGCGGATCGGCGTGATGGTCATGCTGGTGCCGAGCGCGAGCCGCATGTCGACCAGAAATACCGAGAGGCCATCGGTGCGCTTTTGCGCCTGTTCGCGCGGCGTGGTGCGCGCAAGCAGCAGCATCAGATCGGAATGCTCGGCGCGCGAGGTCCATATCTTCTGGCCGTTGATGACGTAATGGTCGCCTTCCTTGCGCGCGGTGGTGCGCAAGCTGAGCGTGTCGGTGCCCGATGTCGGCTCGGTGACGCCGAAGGCCTGCAAGCGCAATTCGCCGCTGGCGATGCGCGGCAGGTAATCCTGCTTCTGCGCGGGCGAGCCGTGCCGCAGGATGGTGCCCATGATGTACATCTGGGCGTGGCAGGCGGCGCCATTGCCGCCCGAGGCATGCACTTCCTCCAGGATCGCGGCGGCGGCGCCGATGCCGAGACCGCTGCCGCCGAACTCTTCCGGGATCAATGCCGCGAGATAACCGGCCTCGGTGAGCGCGGCGACAAACTCGGTCGGATAGGCCCGATCGCGATCCAGCGTACGCCAATATTCGCCGGGGAAGCGGGCGCACAGCGCGCGCACGCCTGCGCGGATGTCGGCGTGGTCTTCGTGTCTATGATCGGCCTTCGCCATCGTTAGTTCACCTCCGCGCGGCCATGGTCGATCGCCACCACATCGCGCTCGACGACGCGGGCGCGGAAGCTGACCGCGCTACCGTCGCGCCAGATCTCGGCGCGAATGGTCTCGCCCGGGAACACCGGCGCCGAAAAACGTCCGGCCATGCCGGTGAGCCGCGCCGGATCGTAGCCGCACACCGCCTTGAGCAGAGCATGGCCGGCGATACCGAAGGTCGCAAGCCCGTGCAGGATCGGGCGCGGATAACCGGCGGCGCGGGCAAAGGCGGGATCGACGTGCAGCGCGTTGACGTCGCCGGACAGCCGATAGATCAGCGCGGCTTCCGGCCGCGTCGGCAGATCGACCACCATATCGGGCGCGCGCTCGGGCAAAACATGCGGCGGCGGCTGCACGCGCTTCGGCCCGCCAAAGCCGCCATCGGCGCGACAGAAGACATTATGGCTGATGGTCGCCAGCAGCACCCCGCTCGCTTTGTCGACGATCGCGCGCTCGGTATAGACCAGCGCGCCCCTATCGGCGCCCTTGTCGATCACGTCGAGAATACGCGTGCGGCCAATGACGGTTCCCTCAGGTTTCACCGGCCGGTGCAGGACAAGCCCTTGTTCGGCATGCACCACATGGCTCCAGGTGACGCCGAGTTCGGGCCGGCGCAGAAAGTAGGCCGTGTAGGCTTGAGTCACCGCAAAGGTGGGAAGCACCTTCAGGTTCTTCTCATAGACGAAGGCGAGTTGGTCTTCGTCGCACGGGTCCTGGCCGAGCCCGACGCCGAGCGCATAAAGGATGCAATCGCGCGGACCGTAGGTGTGCTCGACGTCGGGGATTTTCAGCGCGAGCAGTTTTTCGGGGTCGAGGGGCATCTGCGGCTTGCTCAGGGTGTCGTCCCCGCGAAGGCGGGGACCCAGTAAACACCAGCATTGCGGCTAAATCGATAGACAGGGATTACTGGATCGTCCGCCTTCGCGGACGATGACACGCAGAAAATGCTTCTACTTCCCCCACACCTCTTCCGCCAGTTCCACGATCATGCGCAGCTTGGCCCACTGCTCGTCTTCCGCGAGCGTATTACCCTCTTCCGTCGAAGCGAAGCCGCATTGCGGCGACAGGCAAAGCTGATCGAGCGGAATGTATTTCGTGGCTTCGTCGATGCGGCGCTTGATGTCGTCCTTCGATTCCAGCCGGCCGGTCTTGGTGGTCACGAGGCCAAGCACGATCTGGCGGTCCTTTGGTACGAGGCGCAATGGCTCGAAGCCGCCGGCGCGGTCCGAGTCGTACTCCATGAAATAGCCGTGCACCTTGATGCGATTGAACAGGATGTCCTGCTCGGCCTCGTAGCCACCGGTGCCCATGAAGGTGGATTTATAGTTGCCGCGGCACATATGCATGGTGATGCGCATGTCGGCCGGGATATCGGACATGGCCGTGTTGATGAGATCGCCGTAAAGCTCGCCGAGCCTCTCGGGGTCGTCGCCGCGGTCCTTCATCTGCTGGCGGTACTTCGGATCGCACAGCATGGCGATGAACACCTCGTCGAGTTGCAGATAACGGCAGCCGGCGTCGGCGAAGGCGCGCACCGCCTTCTTGTAGGCCTGGCCGAGATCGTCGAAGAAGGCGTCGAGCTTGGGATAGATGTTTCTGTCGATCGGGGTCGGCAACGGCCGGCCATAGGCCGCCGACGGCGCTGGGATCGTGATCTTCGGCGTGCGCTTGGTGTGCGCCGCGACGAACTTGAAATGCTCGATCATGGGATGGCCGGAAAAGCCGACCTTGCCGGTGACCTTCAGTCCCTCGTTGCGGGTGTTGACGCCGGCGAAGGCGATCCCGGTGTCCATCACGTGCTTTTCGATGCCGTCGAGGCCCCACAGAAAATCGAGATGCCACCACGAACGGCGGAACTCGCCATCGGTGATGCCCTTAAGGCCGACCTCTTCTTGGCTTTTGATGACGCGCTCGATCTCGCGGTCTTCGACAGCCTTCAGCGCCGCGGCGTCGATCCCACCCTTGGCGAATTGCGCGCACGCCTGTTTGAGCGCGTCGGGCCGCAGCAAGCTGCCGACATGGTCGGCGCGGAAGGGGGGAATGGTGCGCATCATTTTGTTTCTCTCCCTGCACTTTTTTATCCCTCCCCTGAAAGGGGAGGGTGGCTGCGAGCAACAGCGAGCAGCCGGGTGGGGTCACATTAAACGAACCCCCACCCGGTCGCCTTCGGCGACCACCCTCCCCCGCAAGCGGGGGAGGGATTAACTCAGGGGCCCCACACCTCTTGCGCCACCTCGACGATCATCTTGAGCTTGGCCCACTGCTCTTCTTCCGCCAGCAGGTTGCCCTCTTCGGTGGAGGCGAAGCCGCATTGCGGCGACAGGCAAAGCTGATCGAGATCGATGAATTTCGACGCCTGCTCGATGCGGCGCTTGAGCTCATCCTTGCTTTCCAGGCGCCCGCTCTTGCTGGTGACCAGACCGAGCACGACCGTCTTGTCCTCGGGGACAAAGCGCAGCGGCTCGAAGCCGCCGGCACGGTCCGAATCGTATTCCATGAAATAGCCGTTGACCTTGATCGTGTTGAACAGGATCTCGGCCACCGGCTCGTAGCCGCCCGAGGCGACGAAGGTCGATTGGAAATTGCCTCGGCACAGATGCATGGTGATGGTCATGTCGTCGGGAATGTCGGAGATCGCCGCGTTGATCATACCGGCATAGATCGACGGCAGTTGCTCGGGATCTTCGCCGCGGTTCGCCACCTGCGCGCGCAGTTTGGGATCGCAGAGATAGGTGAAATTGACCTCGTCGAGTTGCAGATAGCGGCAGCCGGCGTCGGCAAAGGCGCGCACGGCCTGTCGGTAGGTGGCGCCGAGATCGCGGTAGAAGTCGCTCATGTCCGGATAGATCGATTCCGGCACCGCATCGCGCCCGTAGCGGAAGTGCACCGACGACGGCGACGGAATCGTCATCTTCGGCACGACCTTGGTGTGCGAAGCCACGAACTTGAAATGCTCGATCATCGGATGCGGCGTGTACGATCCGAGCTTGGACGTCACGCGCAGCACCATCGGCTTGGGCTGCACACCCTGGAACTTGATCTTGCGCTCGCCGAGATAGGTCTCGATGCCGGGCAGCCCGCCGAGGAAATCGTAATTCCAGAAGGCGCGGCGGAATTCACCGTCGGTCACCGCTTTGAGCCCGACGTCTTCCTGACGCTGGATGACCTTCTCGATCTCCTGGTCTTCCACTGCCTTCAACGCCGCGGCATCGATCTCACCTTTTTCGCGCCTGGCGCGCGCCTCCTTCAGCGCGGCGGGGCGCAACAGGCTGCCGACGTGGTCGGCGCGAAAAGGGGGCGTGGTGCGTTGCATGGAATTGTCGTCCCGGCCGAGCGGAGCGAGGGCCGGGACCCATACTCCGCAGTCCTACGGATGGTATACGGCGTATGGGTCCCCGCTTTCGCGGGGACGACCGCTCAGCGGCCCCACACCTCTTCCGCCAATTCCACGATCATGCGCAGCTTCGCCCACTGCTCTTCCTCGGCCAGCACGTTGCCTTCCTCGGTGGATGAGAAGCCGCACTGCGGCGACAGGCAGAGTTGCTCGAGCGGCACGTATTTGGTCGCCTCCTCGATGCGTTTCTTGATCTCGTCGCGCGGCTCGAGGCGGCCGCTCTTGGAGGTGACGAGGCCGAGCACGAGCTGCTTCTCGCCCTTGGGGAAGAAGCGCAGCGGCTCGAAGCCGCCGGCGCGCTCGGTGTCGTATTCGAGGAAATAGCCGTCAAGATTGGTATTGCCGAGCAGATGCTCGGCGACGAACTCGTAGCCGCCCGAAGCGATGAATGTGGAGCGGAAATTGCCGCGGCAGGAATGCATGGTGATGGCCATGTCGGCGGGCTTGTCCGCCAGCGCGGCGTTGGTCATCTGCGCATAGATCGCCGGCAGCTTGTCGGGATCGTCGCCGCGCGCCTTCGATTGCTCGCGCTCCTTGGGATCGCAGATCATCGCCCAGGCGGTGTCGTCGAGTTGCAAATAGCGGCAGCCGGCGTCGTAGAACGCGCGGATCGCCTTCTTCCAGGCAGCAGCGACGTCGGCGAAGAAGACATCGAGGTCGGGATAGACCTCCTTGCTGACCATCGCCCTCCCCTGACGGAAGTGGAACGTGCTCGGCGCCGGGATGCACATCTTGGGCGTGACGTTGCAGTGCGCCTTCAGGAACTTGAAATGCTCGATCTGCGGATGGCCGGCGAAGTCGACCTTGCGGTTGATCTTGATGGCCTCGCTCTTGGTGACGACGCCGTGGAACTTGATCGGCGGCGCCTCGATGAAATCGACGCCTTGCAGGCCTTTGAAGAAATCGAAATGCCACCAGGAGCGGCGCAGCTCGCCGTCGGTGGCGAGCTTGAGGCCGACGCCTTCCTGCTTCTGGACGACGGCCTTGATGGCGTCGTCCTCGACCGCCTTGAGCGCGGCATCGTCGATCTCGCCCTTGGCGTGCTGTTGGCGTGCCTTCTTGAGCGCCGCCGGGCGCAACAGGCTACCGACGTGATCGGCGCGGAAAGGCGGCTTGGTGCGTTGAGACATTTGTTGTTTTCCTCCCCTTTTCCCGATCGCCATGCCCCGTCCCCGCATACGCGGGGATCAACTCCGGCGGGGCATCCAGTAAGCGCGAACCGAGCGATCGATCGGAAGCGTCGGGATTACTGGGTCCCCGCATACGCGGGGACGACGGCAGCATTTGCGGGAATTACTTTCCCCACACCTCGTCGGCGAGCTCGACGACCATGCGCAGCTTCGCCCACTGCTCCTCCTCGGCCAGCACGTTGCCTTCCTCGGTGGAGGCAAAGCCGCATTGCGGCGACAGGCAGAGCTGGTCGAGCGCGACGAATTTGGTCGCCTCCTCGATGCGCTTCTTGACGTCTTCACGTTGCTCGAGCCGACCGCTCTTGCTGGTGATCAGGCCGAGCACCACGATCTTGTTGCCCTTGGGCAGGAAGCGCAGCGGCTCGAAGCCGCCGGCTCGGTCGCTGTCGTATTCGAGGAAGTAGCCGTCGTAATTGCAGTTGGCGAGCAAGCTCTCGGCCACCGGCTCGTAGCCGCCCGACGAGATGAAGGTGGAGCGGAAATTGCCGCGGCAGACATGGGTGGTGATCACCATGTCGGCGGGTTTCGCCTCCAGCGCCTTATTGATGCACTTGGTGTAGGTTTCCTGCAGGTGATCGACGTCGAGACCGCGATCGCGCGCCTGCTGCATCTGCTCCTGCGAGCAGAGATAGGCCCATGCCGTGTCGTCGAACTGCAGATAACGGCAGCCGGCAGCGTAGAAAGCCTTGATCGCGTTCTGATAGGCGACCGCCAGGTCGTCGAAGATCGCATCGCGGTTCGCATAGGCATCCTTGCTGACCGCGTTCGGCTCGAGCCGGAAATGGAAGGTCGACGGCGCCGGGATGCACATCTTGGGCGTGACGCTGCAATTCGCCTTCAGGAACTTGAAGTGCTCCAGCATGTAGTGATCGGTAAAGCCGATCTTGCCGTTGATGCGGATCGATTGGGCCTTGGTTTGCACTCCCTGGAACTGGATGCCGTGACCGAGCTGGTAGATCTCGACATTGTCGAGGCCGCCGTAGAAGTCGAAGTGCCACCAGGAGCGGCGGAATTCGCCGTCGGTGGCGAGCTTGAGGCCGACTTCCTCCTGCTTCTTGATGATCTTCTTGATCTCGGCGTCTTCGACCGCCTTGAGCTCGGCGGCGCTGATCTGGCCGGCTTCGTGCTTGGCGCGCGCTTCCTTGATAGGCGCCGTGCGCAGCAGGCTGCCGACTTCGTCGGCCCGGAAGGGCGGTTTGGTCCGTTGCGTCATCGTTTCCTCCGCAAATGAGGCCCGCCGGCATCGGAGCGGCTGCGGGTCTTAAGTCGGGTGAGCCATAGCATGGTCGGCGGGGAGCCGTCCCGCAGCGGCTTGGCATGCGTAGCTGGCGGTTTCAACCGTCCCACCGAAGGAAAAATAATGCAGGGCGGCGTCACCGAGATCGTCCGCCGCCGACAGCGCGGCAATGATGTGGTCGGGCCCGACATGGCCGACCAGGCTGCGGGCGACACCGGAAGCCAACCCGCGCAGCGACGCGTTGACGCCGCAACGGCGGGCAAAGCGCAGCAGCGCCGGCATGCTGGTCGGGCCGGCAATGCCGATCCGCACCGGCTGCGCGATGCCGCAGGCGCGCAACTGCCTGAGCCAGGCGAGGATGCGCTCGGGCGAGAACGAGAACTGGCTCACGATGTGGACACGCAAGCCCTGCGCGACGGCGAGCGCGATCTTCTCGTCGAGCGCGGCCTCCAGCTGGCCGGGCGTGATGCGCGGATGCGGCTCCGGATAGGCGCCGATGCTGATCTCCTCGATGCCGAAACCGGGCAAGTTTCCATGCCGGATCACCGCCAGTGCATCGGGAAGCGGGCCGGCGGCATCGATGTCGCCGCCGATGACCAGCAGGCGCCGCACGTCGGCTTCGCCGCGCAAGACTTTCAGCAGGTCGTGCAACTGTTCGACGCTGCCCAGCCGGCGGGCGGCAACATGGACGACCGGCTCCAGCCCCGCCTGGCGCAGCCGCGCGGCGGTGGCGGCCTGTTCGCCCGCGGACTGGTTGGGCACCGCGGTGAGATAGACCGGCGTGCCCGGCGGCAGGATCGTCGTCAGCCGCGCGATCTCGTCCGCCGTCGGCCGCGTGGCTTCGAGCGAAAACCGCTGCGCGATCGCGTTCGGCATAGGCGCGGTGTCGACCGGCATGATGCCCTCCATGGTGCTCACTCGCGCCGGTGCGAAATCACGAAGGACTCGTCGTAAAACCACAAGCCGCCGTTCTGCTGCAGCACCTCGCGGGTGGCCTCGATGTAGCGGCGGTCGCTGTTGACGTCGGAGAGCCGGTCATCCTCGATCTGCGCCACGTAGATCGCCGCATTCCAGGCGGCGAGCAAAGTCGAGGTGCCGATCGAGTTGGATATTTCCGACGGCAGCGTGTGCATGTCGTAGCGGAACAGCGAACGCTGGTCGGCATAGGCGTTGAAATTGAGATCGCGGCCGGCCGGACCCAGTTCGTGCTTCACTTCCTTGAGCAGGTCGTGGCGGCTATGGGTGAACGGATTGTCGTTCGGCCAGACCTTGTTGACGATCTCCATGCCCGGATCGTGCCCATAGGAATGGATCACGATCATGCGCCCGCCGGGTCCGAGCGAACGGGCCAGCGGCGCCAGCACGCGCTTGGCCTTGAACTGCAGCGACGCGCGCGCGCGATAGGGCTGCGAGGCGATCACCAGATCGTAGTCGGCGACGGTGCCGCCGGGCTTGGGCACGATCTGGTCGAGCAGGAAGCGGTGATCGGCGCGGTAGATCACCAGGATGACCGGGCGCTCGTAGACCGGGTTACCGCTCTTCGGCGAGACGCCGGCCTTCCAGCTTTCCCCAAGGAACGGCTCCAGACCGGTGATCTGTTCCTCGAAGGCGTGCGCCGTGTTGCCGTCCATCGCCAGCTCTTTCCAGACCAGGCTGGAGGCGGCCGACAGCGACTTCACGGCCAGCCAAGGCGCTTCGGCATAGGCGAGATTGGTGAGCACCAGCACGGTCGCGGGATGCTCGACGAAGCGGTCGGCCATCTTGTTGAGGGTGAGGCGGACGTCTTCCAGGCTGATTTCCTTGCCGGCGATGTAGAACGGCATGGTCGGAAAGCGGTCGTGCATCGAGCGCATCACGCGGGCGAGCACGGTGCCGTCGCCGACGCCGGCGTCGAACACGCGCACCGCCGGCGGGCGCGGATGGATGTTGGCGATCTCGAGGCCGACGCGCGAAGCGACTTCCCACTTCTCCGAGCAGGTGTTCACGAACAGCAGGTATTTCTGCCGGTTGTCGAAGAAGCGGAAATTGCGCTGCGGATCCTCGCTTGACTGGGCCGTGACAACCGGCAGCGGCTTCGGCGTCACCATGGGCATCGGCTGCGGCGCCGGCGGCTCGAACAAGACGCGGCGGCGCGCGGGCGCGCCATCGGCGTTGCTCGCCATGAAGCCGCGGATGCGATCAAGCGTGTCGGTGGTGATACGGCCGCCATTGCGCAGGCGGCTGGCGAGCTTGCCGTCGTTCACGGCGCGGCGGCCGAAGGTGGATTCTGCCAGGCCCCGTTGGCGGCAGAAATCGCTGATCTCCTGAAGAATTTGCTCGTTCATGGCGCGTTTCCCAGGGTGTATCCCGCCCGGCTCTCAGCGGCCGGTACACGTCAAGGGAACCAAGCCAGGCGCGCGTCGTCAACCACAAAAGACAGATTGGAAAAGATGGGCACAGTGGGTGGGCAATCCAAATTTGTCGAAAAGCCCGTTAGGAGAAGCGCGATCGGGTAGCTTGAACCACAATACGGATCATCGTTGCCAGCGTTATTGGGAAATTGCCCACTATCCTGGCAACAGGAACGGGCGAAGATGGGCAGCAAGCGGCCTGCCTCTCCGTCCAAATTTCAACGGCAAACGGCTAGATTTCGAAAAAAACCGTCTCGTTTTCGCCCTGAACGCGAATGTCGAAGCGGTAGAGCGTTTGCCCGCCCTTGCTCTGCTTGTGGGCAACGAGAGTCCCACGGCGGTCTGCCGGCACCATGGCCAGAATGGGATCGGCGGCGTTAGCCGCCTCGTCGGGAAAATAGAGCCGGGTGTAGATCTGCCGCAGCATGCCGCGCGAATAGACGCAGACCACGATGTGCGGCGCCTGGTTCTTGCCGTTCGGGCCCGGCACGGCTCCCGGCTTGATGGTGTCGAAGCTGTAGATGCCGTCCTTGTCGGTGGCGGAGCGGCCGAAGCCCTTGAACTGGGTGTTGGGCAACGCGCGGGTATCGCGCGGGCTGGCGTAGCGGCCCTGGCTGTCCGCCTGCCATATCTCGATCATGGCGTCGTTGATCGGCTGGCCGTCGCCGTCGAGCACCACACCCTCGATGTGGATGCGCTCGCCGGTCGCGTCCGGCGTGACGAGATTGTCGCCGACGGTTTCCTTCCAACTATAGCTGCCGTTCGGGTCCCACTGGCAGCGGCCCTTGGGGGTGAGCCCGTAAGCGAAATACGGGCCGACGGTCTGCGATGGCGTGATGTCCGACATTCTGATGCCTGCCCGCTTAATGCTTATCCGCGTCCAAGGGCGTGGCCTCGCGTCCGCGCAGCACGATGTCGAAGCGGAAGCAGAGCGCCCAGTCGGGAATGGTGTTGTCGAGATCGAAGGTCGAGACCATGCGCTGACGCGCCTTCTCGTCCGTCACGGAATTGAAGATCGGGTCGAACGGGAACAGCGGGTCGCCGGGGAAATACATTTGCGTCACCAGCCGCGACAGGAACGAATGGCCGAACGCCGAGAAGTGGATGTGGTTCGGCCGCCAGGCGTTGTGGTGATTGCCCCACGGATAGGCGCCGGGCTTCACGGTGACGAAGCGGTAGTAGCCGTTCTTGTCGGTGACCGCGCGGCCCGCGCCGGTGAAATTGGGGTCGAGCGGCGCCGGATGCTGGTCGACGATATGGACGTAACGGCCGCAGGCATTGGCCTGCCAGATTTCCACCAACGTGTCGGGCACGGGGCGCTTGTCCTCGTCGAGCACATGGCCGTGCACGATGATGCGCTCGCCCAGCGGCTCGCCCTGGTGCTGGCGGGTGAGATCGTTGTCGCCCTCCTGCACGGCGTCGTGGCCGTAGACCGGGCCGGTCAGTTCCGACAGCGTATGCGGCACGATGATCAGCGGCTTCGACGGCGAGCGCTTCACCGTGCTGCGGTATTCCGGGGAGAGATGCTTAGGGTTAGCGCTCAGACTTTCCCTGGGATAGATCAGCGACATTGTTGATCCTTCGTTGTTCGCTTTCAGCCGATGCGCTCGAGCGCGAGCGATACGCCTTGACCGACGCCGACACACATGGTGGCGAGCGCGAGCTTGCCACCCTGCACTTCCAGACCATGCACGGCGGTGAGCGCCAGCCGCGCACCCGACATGCCGAGCGGATGGCCGAGCGCGATCGCCCCGCCGTGCGGATTGACCTGTTCGGCATCGTCCGGCAGGCCGAGCTGGCGCAGGCACGCTAGCGACTGCGACGCAAAGGCTTCGTTGATCTCGATCAAATCATAATCGCCGATCTTGTGGCCGAGGCGCGCCATCAGCTTGCGCGAAGCCGGCACCGGCCCGATGCCCATGATGCGCGGCGGCACCGCCGCCGACGCCATGCCGAGCACGCGCGCGCGCGGCGTCAAGCCGTGCTTCTTCACCGCTTCTTCCGACGCGACGATGATCGCCGCAGCGCCATCGTTGACACCGGAAGCATTGCCGGCGGTGACGGTGCCCGGATTGCGGAACGGCGTCTTCAGCTTGGCGAGCTGTTCCAGCGAGGTTTCGGGGCGCGGATGCTCGTCGGTATCGACGGTGACCGTCGCCTTGCGGCCGACGATCTCCACCGGCACGATCTCGCCCGCGAAATAGCCCTCGGCCATCGCCTTGGCGGTGCGCTGCTGCGAGCGTAGCGCGAAGGCGTCCTGGTCGGCACGGGTGACCTGGAACTCCTCGGCCACGTTCTCGCCGGTCTCCGGCATGGCATCGACGCCATATTGCTTCTTCATCAGCGGGTTGATGAAGCGCCAGCCGATGGTGGTGTCGAAGATCTCGGCCTTGCGCGAGAAAGCCTCCTCCGACTTGCCCTGCACGAAGGGCGCCCGCGTCATCAACTCGACGCCGCCGGCGATCGCCAGTTCCATCTCGCCGGTGCGGATCGCGCGCGCCGCGCTGCCGACCGCTTCCATGCCGGAAGCGCACAGCCGGTTGAGCGTCACGCCGGGCACGCTGTCGGGCAGGCCCGCCAAGAGCACCGCCATGCGCGCCACGTTGCGGTTATCCTCGCCGGCCTGGTTGGCGCAGCCATAGAACACGTCATCGACCTCACCCCAGTCGACCTTGGGGTTGCGCGCGATCAGCGCCCGGATCGGGATAGCGGCGAGATCGTCCGCGCGCACCCTGGCGAGCCAACCGCCAAAACGGCCGATCGGCGTCCGCACCGCATCGCAAATGAAAGCGTCACGCATATTCCATTCCTTCCTCACGCCGCCGCATGGGCGCGCGCCGTGCGCGCCTGCAGTTCGCGCAAGACCTTGAGTTCCTCGGCTGTCGGCACCGGCGTCTCCGCGACGTGCGCGGCGAACGCCACCTTCCAACCGGTGTTTTCCTGAATCTGCTCGCGGGTGACGCCCGGGTGCATGGAGACAACGGTCATCTCCTTGGTCTCCGGATCGGGTTCCAAGAGCGCCAGATCGGTAATCAGCCGCGTCGGCCCTTTGGTCTTCACCCCCAATTTGGCGCGGCTGTCGCCGCCGCTCACGTGGCCGATCGAGGTGACGAAATCGAGCTTGTCGACAAAGCCGCGCTTGCTCTGCGCCATGATGATGAAGATCTCGCCGCAGGAGGTGGCGATCTCCGGCGCGCCGCCACCGCCGGGCAGGCGCACCTTCGGCTTGTCATAAGGGCCGACCACGGTGGTGTTGAGATTGGCGAATTTGTCGATCTGCGCGCCACCGAGGAAACCGACCTTGATGCGGCCGCCTTGCAGCCAGTAGCGGAACATCTCCGGCACCGGCACCGTGGTGAGCGCGGTCTCGCACAGTTCACCGTCGCCGATCGACAGCGGCAGCACCTCGGGCTTGGTGGCGAGCGTGCCGGATTCGTAGATCAGCGTGATGTCCGGCGCATGGGTGAGGCGCGCGAGATTGGCCGCCGCCGAGGGCATGCCGATGCCGACGAAGCAGACGTCGTCGTTCTTGAGCGCGCGCGCCGCCGCGATGGTCATCATTTCGTTGGGCTTGTAGTCAGCCATCAATCACCTCGTCATTCCGGGGCCGGCCAAAGGCCGGAACCCGGAATCCAGAAACAAATATGGTGCTTTCGTCTGGATTTCGGGTCCGCCGCTTCACGGCGTCCCGGAATGACAGACGGAAAGACTCGGCCATGGTCGTCACTCCGCCGCCACGCGCTGCGGGCGCGCATATTGCGCGAAGGCTTCGGGGCCCTTGTCCAGCACGTTCTCTTTCATCCAGGCCAGGAAGGTGTCGCGCTCGCGCGAGATCGCGTCCCACTGCTTGTAGAAGCCGTTGTTGCGCGGATAGTAGCCCTGCGCATAGGAGGGGAAGGCGCCGCCCGGCACTTCCACCACATGGCCGACGGTCCAGTGCGGCAGCACCACCGCGTTGAGGCTGCGCTCGGGCAATTCGTCGACGATTTCTTCCACCGTGACCACCGAGCGCTTGGAAGCGAGCACCGCCTCCTTCTGCACGCCGAGCACACCCTCGATCATCACATTGCCGGCCTTGTCGGCGCGCTGAGCGTGGATCACCGCTACGTCCGGCCGGTGCGCCGGAATGGCGGCGAGTTGCTCGCCCGAGAACGGACAGGTGATGTATTTGATGGCCGGGTTCACCTTGGGCAGGTCGCCGCCGATGTAACCCCGGAATACGGCGCAGGGCAGTCCCGCGGCGCCCGCCTCATAGGCATTGGCCATGGCGGCATGCGAGTGCTCCACGATCGCGAGCTTCTGCGGCCAGCCGTTCTCCACCGCGTCACGGAAGCGATGCAGCGAGCCGACACCCGGATTGCCGCCCCACGAGAAGATCAGCTTGTCGACGCAGCCCATGCCGATGAACTGGTCGTAGACCAGGTCCGGCGTCATGCGGATCAGGGTCAGGTGCTTGCGCCCCTGGCGAATGATCTCATGACCCGCGGCGTGCGGAATGAGATGGGTGAAACCTTCCACCGCGACGGTATCGCCGTCGCGGACGGCAGCGGCGATAGCCTCGGCCAGTGACGAAATGCGCGCCATTCACAAGAATTCCCGGTTGCTTCGGCCCGTATTTACGGCCCGCCATCCATAGGGTCAAATGGCGAAATCGCCTCGGAACTAGTGGAGCGAATTTGACATTTGATACCCATTTGAGGCGAGCCGCTTATCAAATGTCAAATTCAAAGCTCCACTAGAATCAAATACTTGCTAGTGGTCCTTTGATTCCGACAATTGCTCCGGAGTTTGCAGCAACGGGAGGCAAATGTCGGAATCGGACCACTGGAAAGTTGGGAGCCCAACCATACGCCATGCTGGGACAAGAACCGATCTTCACCATCCACGCCGAGCTGGCGCCGATGCTCAATCTCGGCCCCACCCCCTACGGCGAGCGCCGCATCATCGACATTCTGGGCGGCACCGTGCAAGGGCCCAAATTGCAGGGCAAAGTCCTGCCCGGCGGCGCCGACTGGCAGATCATCCGCAGCGACGGCGCCGCCGACATCCAGGCGCGCTACACCCTCGAGACCGCAGCCGGCGGGCGCATCCTGGTCAACAGCGCGGGCTTGCGACATGGACCGCCGGAGGTGCTGGCGGCACTGGCGCGCGGCGAGCGCGTGGACCCGGCGAGCTATTATTTTCGCACCGTTATGCGGTTCGAGACCTCGGACCCTGAAGCCGCCTGGCTCAACCGCATCCTCGCCATTGCCAGGGGCCAGCGTGAGGCGCTGGCGGTGCGGCTGGATGTGTTCGAGGTGGCGTGATTCGCTGCCGCCGCCATCCGCGCAGGCGGATAACCCAGTCATCCCGGCCTTGCTGAAAGAGGCAAAGCTTGTGTTTACTGGCTGCCCCGTTGGCGCCTGCACCCGCGCAGGCGGTGCGGGGCATGACAGCGGAGAGAGATAGAGTGTCCGAGAGCCAGCAAGATTTTCCGTCCATCGCCCTTCCCGCCTCGCTCACGGCCGAGCGCGAGGGCGACGTCGCGATCCTGCGGCTCAACCGTGCCCACAAGCGCAACGCGCTCGACGATGAAACGGTCATCGGGATCGAGACGTTCTTCTCCAACCTGCCCGCCGACGTCGGCGCCGTGCTGCTGCTCGGCGAAGGCGACAATTTTTCCGCCGGCCTCGATCTCTCCGAGCTGAAAGAGCGTGGCGTGCGCGAGGGCATCCATCATTCGCGCCTGTGGCATCGCGCATTCGAGAATATCCAGTTCGGCAAGGTGCCGGTGGTGGCGGTGCTGCACGGCGCGGTGGTGGGTGGCGGGCTGGAGCTTGCGGCTTCCGCGCATGTGCGCGTCGCCGAGCGCTCGGCCTATTACGCACTGCCGGAAGGCAGCCGCGGCATCTTCGTCGGCGGCGGCGGCTCGGTACGGCTGCCGCGGCTGATCGGGGTCGCGCGCATGATGGACATGATGCTGACCGGGCGCACCTATTCGGCGGAGGAAGGCCAGGCCATGGGGCTGACGACTTATCTGGTCGAGCCGGGCAAGGGCTACATCAAGGGGCTGGAACTGGCGCAACGCATCGCTTCCAACGCACCGCTGACCAATTTCGCCGTCATGCACACGCTGCCGCACATCGCGGAGAGCAACCCGGCTGCCGGCTACGCCATGGAATCGCTGATTTCGTCCATCGCCCAGGCCGATCCGGAGGCCAAGACGCGCCTGCGCGCCTTTCTGGAAAAGCGCGGGCCGAAGGTGAAGCAGAGCTGACGGCCGCCGCTAGGGCTGGAATTGCAGGCCGTCGCCGACCTGATCCAGCGTCAGCAACGGCTTTGCCGGCAACTTCGTCCAGGTCGCCTTGTCGGCATCGTCCGAGATTTTGCCGGTGCTGCGCTTCATCCGCCGGGTCGAATAATTGACGCTCACCTGGCGGATCGTTCCGGCGAAGCGGTCAACATCGACGCTGTCATAGCCGATCATGGCGAAGCCGCCGTTGCGGAAGCGGAACGTGTAGGTCACGTGCCCCATGTTGCCGCCGAAATAACCGAGCGTCACTTGCAGCGTCCCGCTCTTGATCTCGACCCCGCCGGCCTGGATGCCGTCGGGATCGAGCGGGTCCTGCGTGCCAGGTTCGGTCGTACGCGCGATGAGCGTGTGGTTTTCGAACGCGAGGTCGTAGCCGCCGGATGCGCCGGCGAAGGCCACGGCGAGCATGCGCGGATTGGTGTCGTAGCGTTGCGGCCCGCCCTGCCCGCGCGCATCGACGACATGGCTCGGATTGTCGCCGCGCAGCACCAGTACGATGTCGTCACGGCCGTCGCCATTCAGATCGCCGGACCGTTTGCTCTCGAGCTTCCAGCCGGCCGGCACGAAAGCCTCGGCGGACGCCGCATGCGTTAGCAGCTTCGGATAGCTGGCGGCAGGAACGGCCAGATCGCCGTCATCGGCGGCGGCGGGCCCGCAGGCCCACAGCAGCGACGCCAGGACCGCGGCGGCGGCCAGGCCCGGTCGCGGCTTGAAGCCAGGCGGAATCGGCGGCGCGGGGGCGATCGATGACGAGAACGGAGTCCTTTGGCGCACGCAATGCCTCTCCCATATACGACCCTTATACGACCCTTGCAGACCGTCACCCTAGTGGAGCGAATTTGGCATTTGATACCCGCCAGCAGCAGGCCGGCTTATCAAATGTTCCGACATTTGCTCCGGAGCATGCGGCAACGGGCGGCAAATGTCGCAATCGGACCACTAGCCCCGACAAAGCGTCACTCTTGAGGCCGGACGCCGGACCATCGTATTGTTGTCCTGGACAACAATAATAACCGAAGGGACGAAATGCCTGAGCCGATCCGCATGGCCGAGCCCGTCGCCGCGGCGCCGTTGCGCGCGGTGCGCCTCGGCGCGCCCGGCGCCGTGGTCGAGCGCAAGGCTGACGGCACCATCCTGGTGCGCAGCGGCGAGGCACTCGGCGCCTACCACGACCGGCTGAGCGAGGCGCTGGAGCGCTGGGCGGCAGAGGCGCCCGAGCGCGTGTTCCTCGCCCAGCGCGGCACGGACGACGCCTGGCGCAAGCTCTCCTACGCGCAAGTGCTCGACACCGTACGGCGCATCGGCGCGTCGCTGTTGCGCCGCGGGCTGTCGGCGGAACGGCCGATCGTGATCTTGTCCGGCAACAGTATCGAGCACGCGCTGCTGGCGCTCGCCGCCATGTATGTCGGCATTCCCTACGCGCCGATCTCGCCGGCCTATTCGCTGATGTCGGGCGATTTCGGCAAGCTGCGCATGATCGTCGACCTGCTCACGCCGGGCATGGTCTTTGCCGCCGACGGCAATGCCTTCGGCCGCGCCATCGCCGCCACCGTACCGGAAGACGTCGAACTGGTGGTGACCGCCAATCCGCCGCCCAACCGCAAGGCGACCTTGTTCGCCGATCTGATCGGCGCGGAAGACGCCACCACTGTTGGCGCCGCGGAGCGCCAGGTCACGCCCGACACCATCGCCAAATTCCTGTTCACCTCCGGCTCGACCGGAAGCCCGAAGGCGGTGATCAACACCCACCGCATGCTGTGCGCCAACCAGGCCATGCTCGCCTCCGGCTTCCGTTTCGTCGAGGACGAGCCGCCGGTGGTGCTGGACTGGCTGCCGTGGAGCCACACCTTCGGCGGCAACCACAACTTCAACATGGTGCTGGTCAACGGCGGCTCGCTCTACATCGACGACGGCAATCCGACGCCGCCCGGCGTGCCGAAGACCGCGCGTAACCTGCGCGAGATCGCGCCCACCATCTATTTCAACGTGCCGAAAGGCTATGAAGCGCTGGTCTCGCACTTCCGCGCCGACGACACCTTGCGCCAGAACTTCTTCTCGCGGCTGAAGGTGTTGTTTTACGCCGGCGCCGGGTTGAGCCAGACCACCCGGGACGACCTCACCCAATTGGCGGTCGAGACCACCGGCGAGCGCATCATCTTTCTGACATCGCTGGGTTCGACCGAGACCGCGCCGGCGGCGCTTGCCTGCACCTGGGACTTCGACAAGACCGGCAATATCGGCCTGCCCTTCCCCGGCGTCGAGCTCAAGCTGGTGCCGAACGAAGGCAAACTGGAGGCACGCCTGCGCGGACCTCTCATCACGCCCGGCTATTGGCGGCAGGAACACCACACGGCAGCGGCCTTCGACGAGGAAGGCTTCTACAAGATCGGCGACGCGCTGAAATTCGCCGACCCCGACGACCCGATGAAGGGCCTGCTGTTCGACGGACGCCTCGCCGAGGACTACAAGCTGTCGACCGGCACCTGGGTGAGCGTCGGCCCGTTGCGCGCGCGCTTCGTCGACCACTTCACGCCCTATGTGCGCGACGTGGTCTTCGCCGGGCCCGACCGCGACCATATCGGCGCGCTGGTGTTTCCCGACATCGAGGCCTGCCGTCAGCTTGCCGGGCTTGGGCCCGACGCCGCGCCCGAGATGATCGTGCAGAACGCCAAGGTGCGCGCGAAATTCCGCGAGCTGCTCACGACGCTCGCCACGCAAAGCCAGGGCTCATCCACCCGCGTGGTGCGGCTGGTCCTGATGGGGGAACCGCCGTCGATGGACAAAGGCGAGATGACCGACAAGGGCTCGATCAACCAGCGCAGCGTCCTGGCAAACCGCGCCGACCTGGTGGAGGCGCTCTATGCCGAGCCAACGCCGGAAGAGGTGATTGCGTTGTGACTGCCGCGTCCGCACGCTCCCAGACCACCGCCGGCACCCGGCACGTCAATCTCGGGCCGCAGGACGTGATCGTCGAGCACAAGGCGGATGGCACCATCCATCTGCGCTCGCCGCAGCCGCTCGGGCGTTACCCCGACAAGCTGACCGAACGGCTGGAATTCTGGGCAGCGGAAACGCCGACGCAACCCTTCTTCGCGCAGCGCGACGTGAACGGCGGCTGGCGCACCATCACCTACGAGCAGGCGCTCGAATTCGCCCGCCGCATCGGCCAGTCGCTGCTCGAGCGCAATCTCTCCGCCGAACGGCCGATCGTGATCCTATCGGGCAACGACATCGAGCACGCGCTTCTGGCGCTGGCCGCGCTTTATGTCGGCATCCCGCACGCGCCGATCTCGCCGGCCTATTCGCTGATGTCCGGCGACTTCAACAAGCTGCGCGCGATCGTCAATCTGCTCACACCCGGCATGGTGTTCGCCTGCGACGGACACATGTTTTCCAAGGCAATCGGCGCAGTCGTGCCGGACGACGTGGAAATCGTGGTCGCGCGCAACGCGCCGGATGGCCGGCGCGCCACCGCGTTCGCCGATCTCACCAAGCCGGCCCCGACGCCAAAGGTCGATGCCGCCCATGACGCGGTCGGCCCCGACACCATCGCCAAGTTCCTGTTCACCTCCGGCTCCACCGGCACGCCCAAATGCGTGATCAACACCCAGCGCATGTGGTGCGCCAACCAGGTGATGCTGCGCCAGGCGCTGGCCTATTTCGCCGACGAGCCGCCGGTGATCGTGGACTGGGCGCCCTGGCATCACACCGCCGGCGGCAATCACGATGTCGGCCTCGTGCTCTACAACGGCGGCACCTTCTATATCGATGGGGGCAAGCCGCTGCCCGGCGCCATCGAGGAGACGGTGAAGAACCTGCGCGAAGTGGCGCCGACCTGGTATTTCACCGTGCCCAAGGGCTACGAGGCGCTGCTGCCCTTCCTGCGCAGCGACGCCGAGTTGCGGCGCAATTTCTTCTCGCGCCTCAAGCTGTTCTGGTTCGCCGGCGCCGGCATCGCCCAGCACGTATTCGACGAGATCCAGGAGCTTGCGGTCGAGACCTGCGGCGAGCGTATCCTGTTCCTCACCGGCTTCGGTTCCACCGAGACCGCGCCCTTCGCGCTGGCACGCACCTGGCACGCGGACAACGCCGCCAACATGGGCCTGCCGGCAGCCGGCATGGACCTCAAGCTGGTGCCGAACGAGGGCAAGCTGGAAGCGCGCGTGCGCGGGCCCAACATCACGCCGGGCTATTGGCGACAGCCGGAATTCACCGCACAGGCCTTCGACCAAGAAGGCTTCTATCGCCTCGGCGACGCCTTCAAGTTCGCCGACGATAACGATCTCCGCCACGGCCTCTTGTTCGACGGCCGCATCACGGAGGATTTCAAGCTGTCGACCGGCACCTGGGTCAGCGTCGGGCCGCTGCGGTCACACTTCATCGATCGGTTCGCGCCTTACGTACGCGACGTCGTGCTGGCGGGAGCGGACCGCAACGAAATCGGCGCGCTGGTGTTTCCCGATCTCCCCGCCTGCCGCGGGCTGGCGCCCGATCTGCCGGCAGACGCTACGGCCGAGACCGTGTTGAGCGATCCGCGCGTGCGCGGCGTTTTCGCCGAGCGGCTGAAGGAACTCGCAAAGGCAAGCCCCGGTTCATCCACGCGCATTACCCGCGCGCTGCTGATGGCCGAACCGCCGTCGCTCGACAAAGGCGAGATGACCGACAAGGGCTCGATCAACCAGCGCAGCGTGCTGACGCACCGCGCCGCGCTGGTCGACGAGCTTTATGCGGCCACGCCATCGCCGCGCGTCCTGAGCATCGAGGAGTAAACAGTTGAGCACCGCAAGGAACGGCATCGGCGCAACTTACGACGACGCCTGGCTGATCGACGGCGTGCGCACGCCGTTCGCCGATTACAACGGCGCGCTGGGGCAGGTCTCGCCCATCGATCTCGGCATCAAGGCGGCGCGCGAAGCCTTCAAGAAGACCGGCGCCAATCCCGCCGACGTCGGCACCGTGATCGCCGGTTCGATGGCCCAAGCGAGCTTCGACGCCTACATGCTGCCGCGCCATGTCGGCCTCTATGCCGGCGTGCCGCAGGAGACCCCGGCGCACATGGTGCAGCGGGTCTGCGGCACCGGCATCGAGGCGCTGGCGCAAGGCTCCGACGCCACCTCGCTCGGGCGCGTGGAACTCGCGCTTTGCGTCGGCACCGAATCCATGACCCGCAACCCCATCGCGGCCTACACAATGCGCGGCGGCTTCCGCATGGGCCAGACCGAGTTCAAGGATTTTCTCTGGGAGGCGCTGCGCGACACCGGCCCCGACCTCACCATGGGCGACACCGCCGAGAACCTGGCAAAGCAATACCAGATCACGCGTGAACAGGTGGACGAGTTCGCGGCGCGTTCCTTCACGCGCGCGCTGAAGGCGCAAGAGGATGGTTTTCTCGCGGGCGAGATCGCGCCGGTGGCGACGGAAAAATTCGAGGCCGACGGCCTTAATCCGCGCGGCATCAAGGTGAAGGACGCGCTGACTGCCGACACCCACATCCGGCCCTCGACGGTCGAGCAACTGGCGAAAATCCGGCCGGCCTTCGGCGGCGTGCAGACCGGCGGCAACTCATCGGCCATCGTCGACGGCGCGGCGGCCATTCTCGTCGGCAGCGCCGATTACGCGCGCAAGCTCGGCAAGAAGCCGCTGGCGCGCATCCTGGCGAGCGCGGCGGTCGGGGTGCCGCCGGAGATCATGGGCATCGGCCCGGTGCCGGCGATCAAAGCGGTGCTGGAACGCGCGGGCCTGAAGCTCGACGACATCGACCGTATCGAGATCAACGAAGCCTTCGGCGCCCAGGTCATGGCCTGCGCGCGCGAACTCGGCCTCGACGAGGACAAGCTCAACGTCAACGGCGGCGCGATCGCCATCGGCCATCCGCTCGGCGCCACCGGCATCCGGTTGACCTTGACCTGCGCGCGCGAGCTCCAGCGCAGCGGCACACGCTACGGCATCGCCTCGGCCTGCATCGGCGGCGGCCAGGGCATCGCGTTGTTGATCGAAAATCCCGAACACAAGAAGGCACAGTAAGATGCGGATCGCAGGACAGGCGGCCATTGTCACAGGCGGCGCTTCGGGCCTTGGCGAGGCCACGGCACGCGCGCTGACCGCCGCGGGCGCCCGGGTCGCGATCTTCGACGTCAACGAGAAGGCGGCCGCCAACGTCGCCAAGTCGATCGGCGGCATCGCCGCGATCTGCGATGTCACCGATACCATTAGCGCCAAGGCGGCGATCCAACACGCCGCCGACACCCAGGGTCCGGCGCGCATCCTGGTCAATTGTGCCGGGGTGGGTCCCGCCAAGCGGATCGTCGGCCGCGACGGCCCGATGCCGCTCGAAGACTTTGAGCGCGTGATCCGCATCAACCTGATCGGCACCTTCAACATGATGCGGCTGGTCGGCGCCGCCATGCAACCGCTCGAGGAATTCGCCGACGGCGAACGCGGCGTGATCGTCTCAACCGCATCGGTCGCCGCCTTCGAGGGCCAGGTCGGCCAAGCCGCCTACGCCTCGTCCAAGGGCGGCGTCGCCGCGCTCACCATGCCGGCGGCGCGCGAGTTCGCCCAGTTCGGCATCCGCGTCATGGCGATCGCGCCCGGCATCTTCTCGACGCCGATGCTGACGGCGCTGCCGCAGGACACCCAGGCTTCGCTCGGCGCCTCGGTGCCCTTCCCCAAGCGGCTGGGCGAACCGGCCGAATTCGCTGCGCTTGTGGTGCACATCGTGCAGAACGGCTATCTCAACGGCGAGGTGATCCGCCTCGACGGCGCGCTGCGCATGGCGCCGCGCTAGCGCATGATCCCGAAAAGGGAAAACCGGCTTTCGGATAAGATCATGCGCAAACAATCTGTAAGGGGCAGAGCCGATTCGAGCGAATTGGTTCGGGCTCGATGGGCGTCATGAGCGCGGACGACATCATCGCCCTGTACGAACGCCACGCGCTCGCGTGGGTCGGCGACCGCGGCCGTCTCGGAAAATTCTTCGAAAAGAGTTGGCTCGATCGTTTCACGGCTCAAGCGACGCCCGGCGGCACGGTCCTCGACCTGGGCTGCGGTCCGGGTAAGCCGATGGCCGCTTACCTGCTGGCGCAGGGGTTCGAAGTCCGTGGCGTCGATTCATCGCCGACCATGATCTCGCTATGCCGCGAAAATTTTCCCGACCAGCAGTGGCTCGTCGCCGATATGCGGACGCTCGCGCTCGGACGGCGCTTTGATGGCATTTTGGCCTGGGACAGCTTCTTCCACCTCACATTCGACGATCAGCGGCGAATGTTTCCCATCTTTCGCGCCCATGCCGAGCCGGGCGCTCCGCTCATGTTTACCAGCGGCCCGCGCCACGGCGAGGCCATTGGCGCATTCCGCGGTGAGCCGCTCTATCACGCCAGTCTCGATCCGGCCGAGTATCGTTCGCTGCTCGCCGCGAACGGCTTCGCGGTGGTGGCCGAGCGGATGGAAGACCCTGATTGCGGCGGCCATTCGGTTTGGCTGGCGCGCCGCACACAAGACTATTAAGAGCTTACGTTCGAGCGTCGGAATTATGGATTGGGCCGCATGAAATTCACCAACACCCGCCAGGTGCGCATCGAGTGGGGCGACTGCGATCCCGCCGGCATCATTTTCTATCCGCGCTATTTCGAGATCTTCGATGCCTCGACCGCCGCCATCTTCGAGCGCGCGCTCGGCATGACCAAGTTCAATCAGCTCAAGACCCTCGATTTCGCCGGCTATCCGCTGGTGCGCACCCGCGCCAAGTTCATGCGCCCCACCCGCTTCGGCGACGACGTGACGGTGGAGACGACGGTCACCTTCGGCCGCTCCAGCTTCGACATCGAGCATCGCCTCAGCCGCGGCGATGAGCTGTGCGTCGAATGCTCGGAAAAACGGGTCTGGGTCGTGCGCGATGCCGCCGGGGAACTGAAATCGCATCCGGTGCCGGAGACGGTGCGGGAGAAGTTCGGCGCATAGCCGCAACCACCGCCGTCGTCCCGGCCGAGCGAGCATCGCGAGCGCGAGCCGGGACCCATTATCCCTGCGCCGGCAAGACGGACAGACCGGGATTACTGGGGCCCTGCCGGAGCCTGTCATCGGACCGCGCTTCGCGCGGGCTCGTTGGCGGGGACGAGAGCAGAGAGGAAACCGCGTGAGAGGCTAGTCAATTTCCGCCGCGATCTTCTTCACGAGCTGTAATTGCCGGGCATCAGCGATGTGAAGGAGAGCGGGCGCGACGCGGATGTCCGGCCATGTCGCGGTCTGATCCAAGCTGAACTAAGCCGCCGGAGCGCGTGAGGTCGGCTTTGCAGTGCGGGTCGGGCCGGTTATCGGCGACAGTCAGTCGAACCTGACCTCAAGCTGAGGAGACCGGCGCGGAAGCTGGTCAGGCCGGCCGTGAATCTTGGGGCCGCTCGGAATGCATGGGAACGTGGCGAATCGGCATGTTCCGCGGTTCGTGATACGTTTTAAGATCATTTTTAGCATAAAGATATGAAAACAGATCATATATTTGACAGCTGCGGCCCGTTCTGATACGCTTGCAGATCAATGTCCACAAAAAGATCTTTAAACGTATCATGAAAAAAGACAATCCGGATCTGAAGCAGATCGGCACTCTCCTTCGCAAAGCCCGCGAACAGGCGGGCCTCACGCAGGAACAGATCGCCGACCGGGCCAACCTAAGCCGGCCCCGCTACCGAGAGATCGAGGCGGGCGAAAGCGCTGCGCGCGCCACGACGCTCATGAACATCGCGCGCGCCCTTGGCTTGGAGATTATGTTCATTCCGCAGGCGGTGGTACCGGCGGTCCAGGCAATGATGCGGCCCTACGACGACGACAGGCCGGCATTCTCGCCGGATCCAGTCGAAGAAGAACAAGAAGCCTAGGCATGCCCTCCGACCTTGAAGTGCCAAACTCCCTGCACGTGTCGCTCGACGGCGTCGACGTCGGCACCATCGTCCGCACTCCCGGTGAGTTCGTCGCATTCAGCTTCGCAGAGCGGTACCGCGCGACAAAGAATAGGCCCATCCTCAGCCTCTCGTTCAAATCCGAGCATGGAGAACTCCGCAAGGATCCCAGACCAGAACAAGCGCGCTTGCCGCCCTTCTTCGCCAATCTTCTTCCCGAGGACAAGTTGCGCGATGCGATGGAGAAATTTCACGTCAAGACAGTGAGGCCGGGAAACGACTTCGACCTTCTCGCCGCCCTCGGAACGGACCTGCCTGGCGCGGTGCGCGTAATCACGGAAGGTCGCGACGCGGTCAACGACCTGGACAAGATGGATCCCAAGGCGCCCCGATTTTCGCTCGCTGGCGTACAGATGAAGCTTTCCGTCTTCAAGAACGCCGGAAAGGAAGGGGGGCTGACCTTGGCCGTCGGCAATGATGACGGACACTACATCGCGAAATTCCCTTCCGTGAACCACATAGCCTTGTCGGAAAACGAATTCGCCGTTCTTGCCCTGTCTGAAGCGATCGGCATGGAGGTGCCCAAACGCGAGCTCGTCGAGAAGAGTGAGTTCGAAGGAATACCAGAGGAATTTAACGTCCTTTCGACCGGGAAAGTCCTTCTGGTCCAGCGTTTCGACCGCGATGCGAACGCCAAAAGAATCCATATGGAAGATTTTGCCCAGGTCTTCGGGCTGTATCCGTCTCAGAAATACGACGGAGCCAGCTACCACGACATCGGCCGCGCACTAGCTATGGTTTCCTACGACGCTGCGCTCGAATTCGTCCGCAGACTTGCCTTGTCGGCACTCGTCGGCAATGGCGACATGCATCTCAAGAATTGGTCTCTCATCTACCGAGATCCGCGAACACCAGAACTGGCTCCCGTCTACGACGTGCTTTCCACGACGGCCTATTTCCCCAAGGATCGTCTGGCGCTCTCGCTCGGCGGCGAAAAGTCTTTCAAGGCGCTCACACCGGACCGCTGGCGCAACTTCGCCAATCGCGCGAAGCTGCCGGAAGGCGACGTTAAACGCGTCATCGCGGAAACGGTAGCCGCGGTCCATGACAAATGGTGGAAGCTCCCCGAACGGGATGTCGTACCCAAAGCGGTCCTCGAAAAGATCAACTCACATGTGGTGACGATGCAGTCGGTGCTCTAGGTCCCTCCACTTCACGCGTCCATCCTCGCCGGCAGCGCCCGCTTTGAAGCGAAAAGCGGACCGCGTCAGCAAGCCCGTCGCTTCCGCTCCTGGCCCATCCATACCGCGCACCGTGATGCTCCCGATGTCCGCATTGCAAAGTCGAACAGACCCAACGCAGATACCGGCAAAGCGAATGCGTTTGACCAAGCCGTGCAGTTTCAAGGACTCGGCTCGCAAACGATGAAACGAACTTTAATTCCGCCGCACTGGGCGCCGCAGCATTCACCTCTCCCCGCCGCGCGGGGAGAGGTCGGTCGCCGAAGCGTCAGCGAAGGCGACCGGGTGAGGGGCCGTGCAATGCCCCTCACCCGGCTCGCGCCTAGCGGCGCTCGCCACCCTCTCCCCGTAAACGGGGAGAGGGAAAACACGGCTCAATCAATCTCGGCGGCGATCTTCTTCACGAGCTGCAACTGCCGGGCATCAGCGATGTGAAGGAGAGCGGGCGCGACGCGGATGTTTGGCCATGTCGCGGTCTGACCCATCTCGGCCACGACGAGAGAGCGCGGGGTCTGATAATCTTCCCGTTGCATTACCGGCATGTTGAGCTGCGGCCTCATACGCCTGCGCACTCGCCTGCCCACCCTAGCGGAGGCAAGTCTCTCGGCGCGCGCCAGCCCAAACGCTGACTTGTTATCTTGGCGGAACGGCAGTTCAAGCCCATCCGCCGAACCTGTGATTACCTGAGGATATCTATCGAAATTCGCTCACGTCGATTTTATGCGCAATCTTTTCCAAAACCCTTCCGTGTCTGCAAGGTAGCCTTGTGCTTGTCGTTTGCGGTTGCCGGAGTGGCCGTATGGCACGTCGGCGCGCGGGAGGTATTCAGGCTGCTATCTGCCTCGGTAGGGGATTGCGGAGGTCGATCGAATCCATGCCCACGGATGGGGGCGCGGGCGAATTGGTGCCGCGTGCGGGAATGAATTTTTCAGACGATCAACCGCTGCTGCGCAGCTATGGGCATGTCTGTCATTTGGCACAGGAGAAAAATGATGAGTCTGAACCATAAGCGTGCGATGGCTCTCCTTGTCTGCCTCGCTTCGAGCCTCACGACGTGGAATGCGTCTTCAATTGCAGCAGAGAGTCTGGATTGGGCATATCCGCTCACGCCGCCGTTCAAGCCAGCGGACAACACCACCATGCGCCGGCTTCCCGGCAGCACGAAAGAATACACGCAGGCGCGGATCAACAATTTACACAATCCGCCCGACTGGTACCCGAACATGCATCCGCCAATGCCGCGGGTCGTGGCGCACGGCGTGCCGAAACCGGCGGGGTTTGCCTGCGCGGCATGCCATTTGCCGTCGGGCGACGGCCATCCGGAGTCATCTGGTCTCGCCGGATTGCCGGCCGCATACATCGTGCAGCAGATGGAGGCGTTTAAGAGAGGCGACCGCACCGGGGTTCGGGCAGGCGTCATGGTCGCGATTGCGAAGGCGCTCCCGGAGCCCGATGTAAAGGCGGCGGCGGATTACTTTTCGGCGCTGAGGCCGACGGTCGGCTTCAACAAGGTGATTGAGAGCGATACTGTGCCGGTGAGTTTTGTCGGGGCGGGCGGCATGCGCCTTTCTAAAGGAGGGAACGCTCGCGAGCCGATCGGCCAACGTATCATCGTGCTGCCGAAGGATGCCGCAAGAGCGACGGCAAAAGATCCAAAGTCGGGCTTCATCGATTACGCCCCCATCGGCAGTATCGCCAAGGGTAAAGCGTTAGCGACCGTCGGTGACGGCAAATCGCCGGTCTGCGCGAGCTGTCATGGTCCGAACCTCAAGGGCCTCGGAGAAGTGCCGGGTATCGTCGGCCGCACGGCTACTTATGAATTCCGTCAACTCAACGACATGAAGAGGGGAAAGCGCAAGGGAGCGACGGTCGAATTGATGAAGCCGGTGGTCGCCAACTTTAGCGAGGACGACATGATCTCGCTTGCAGCCTACCTGGAGTCCCAAAGCCCCTAAAGCGATCAGATGCGAGCACATTTGAGGCCGGGGCGCTGGCGACCGACAGCCCGCGTTCGTGTCGACAATTTGCGCAATGCAGCAAGCGTGCCCACTGCCGCTTCTGGCCCTGACGGGACATGCGAACTGGGGTATGTATCTGGTGACGGCTTCCTACGTCCTCCTTCTGATTGCAGTCGTTTTGAATGCTTGGACAATCATGTTGGGGCTCCGTGAAATGGAGAAAACGAATGTTCGACCTTGAGCAATTCACCGCCGATTGCCGGGCTGCGCTCGCCGCCGACTCATCGCACAAGCTGGTACGCGAGGTCGTCGCGCGCGCCGTATCTGAACCGAATTCGGTTCTGAAAGGGATAGGCGAGCCGAAGCGCGCCGAAGTTCAGAAGCTCTATCACGCGCCGGATCTCACGATCCTCAATGTCATCTGGGGACCTATGATGACCATCATGCCCCACAATCATCAGATGTGGGCCGTGATCGGCATCTACAGCGGGAGAGAGGACAACGTGTTTTGGCGGCGACTGCCTGATGGCAGTGGCAAGGTTGAGGCTGCGGGAGCACGTGCGCTGAGCGTTGGCGATGCCGAGCCTCTGGGCCACAACATTATTCATTCGGTTACCAATCCGATCCGCCGCCTCACCGGCGCTATACACGTCTACGGCGGCGATTTTTTCACCGCCGAGCGAAGCGAGTGGAACCCGGAAAGCTTGGAAGAGGGTCGCTATGACGTGGCGAAGAATATGAAGTTGTTTGAAGACGCAAACGCGCTAACAAAACATTTTGCGGAGACGCAAAGCTAAGATTTTTCGCACAATCGGTGCACCTGCCCGCTTTTGGCCCGACTCGGCCCCTCCGCGATGTCCGCTTCCCCCGCCGCTTTCGTGGGCACTGCGGAAATTAGGTGCGTGGTGATCCGCGCCATGCAAATTTATGAGAACACGCTCTAAGTCCGTTCTCTGAACCAGACCGGAACTGCCATTTGGAGGAGATTTGGTCCGCATGTGACCCAGAGCGGAAGTTATATAATTGGTCTGGATTGGTGATTGTGACACTTCGGCGCATTTTTGTGTGCCCAATGAGCTTCAGAAAATAAGTGGGGACAACAAATGAATTAGAACCACGAAATCACCTTGCACTTGTCGCTGGCGCGTCCATTGGGTTCTATGCCGACGCACAGTAAGCCACCCAGAAGAGTAATTGTTGTTCCTAGATGTCAATAGACGAGCTATTCAAGAAGTTTTCACCTGTCTTCGTTTCGGAGAGGGCCCCTGAAATTCGAGACGGCCGTCTCCTGATGGATACGGATGGCCATCTAAAGATATATTATGCTCCGTTCGAACACATTAACCGGCAAGCCAAGATTGCGCTCGTCGGCATTACTCCCGGCCCAACCCAAATGGTCAACGCCAATAATGCGGCAAGGGCTGAATTAGCGGCAGGAAAGCCCATAGCTTCCGCGATCAGGGCCGCGAAAATAACGGCGTCATTTAGCGGCGAGCCCATGCGCAGCAATTTAATCAAGCAACTTAATCATTGGAGAGTGCATGAATGGCTTGGGCTTCGAGACGCGGCAGATTTATTCGGGATTGCGAGTCATCTTGTGCATTCGACATCACTGCTCCGCTATCCGGTGTTCATCGACGATAAAGACTACCGGGGTTCTCCAAACATGGCAAAGCACCCGCTGCTGCGGAGCTATCTTGAAAAGTATTTTGTCTCCGAAGTCAGCGAACTTGAGGATACGGTCTTTCTCGGTCTCGGACCACAAGTCCAAAGCGTGCTTGATATTCTGATTGAACAAGGAGTGTTGCGCCCCGAAAGAGTGATTGGAGGAATGCTTCACCCGTCTGGCAACTGCACCTACCGAATTAAATATCTCGTTGGGAGCCGCGCCGGGCCGGTCCCGCATGCCACGAATCCTGAGCCTTACGATGTTGGGCGCAAGGCCTTCGCCGACCGTTTTCTAAGTCGATGAATATCTGAAAATTTATAATGGGCAAAAAATATCGCAGCGCGAAGATCGTTTCCTAAGAAGTTGCTACGCGATCTTGCGAACACCATGGGCACGCAAAATGAAATTATATCACGAATCGCATTGCGCCAACAGAGCGAGCATTCAGACATTTGGACTCCTGCTAAATCCTAGTGAAGGTGAAGCGATAAATAGCATCACCGGCGGATTCTTCTTCGCTTCTAAGCTGCCACAGGCCAGTGAACAGATCGACGTTTGGGAAGTTGATGTTTCGGAGCTTCCGATACAAATCGACGATACGGATTCTCCGCTCGATCCAAATGACACATGGTGGGTCGTCTATGGATTGAACGTTATTCAGCCATGGCGACTTCGGATAATTGTGCCAGCGACAGAGCCATGCGACCCAACGACCGCAAGGTCTAGCTCGGCATAGCGACGCGCTGGTCGCCGGCTTCCTTGATTGTTTGTAAAATGCAATATCTTCTTTTGGCCCATCCATACCGCGCACCGTGATGCACCCGACGTCCGCATTGCAGAGTCGGACGGCCCCAACGCAGATGCCGGCAACGCGTTCGACCGAGCCGTGCCGTTTTCGGAAATTGAACGGACACACGGAATTGCATCGACGCAGCCGGTAATTCGGCAAGCGCGACGAAAGCGCGGACGCCTGCCGCGCGCGAGGCGGTGCGGGGGAGTTCAGGGTCGCCGAGTGTCCCGAATCCGAAGTTCGTCAGATTATCCAGCTTGCTCTGGACGAACTTCGGATTCGAAAAGACACTAGCGACTTTATGATTCTAGTGCGGTTTTGGATTTGAAGTTCGTTTGAGGACTCGGCTCGCAAACAATGAAACGAACTTTAAATCCACCGCACTGGGCGCCGCGGCATTCACCTCTCCCCGCTGCGCGGGGAGAGGTCGGTCGCCGGAGCATTAGTGAAGGCGACCGGGTGAGGGGTCGTGCAATGCCCCTCACCCGGCTCGCGCCTGGCGGCGCTCGCCACCCTCTCCCCGTAAACGGGGAGAGGGAAAACACGGTTCAATCGATCTCGGCGGCGATCTTTTTCAGCAGCTGCAAAAACCGCTTGCGGTCGCGCATGCCGATGACGCGGTCGAGGTTGCGCTCGTGCCGGCGTGCGCAGCGCGTCAGCATGGTGAGGGCTTTCTTGCCGTCCGGGGTCAGATTGAGGCTGTAGGCGCGGCGGTCGTGATCCATACGCTCGCGCACGACCAGCCCGCGCCGCACGAGGTCCTCGACCACCGGGGTCAGGCTCGACTTGTCGCGGCCGTTGGCGTGGCTCAATTCGGTCTGGCTGATGCCCGGATTGCGCCCGATCAGCGTTAACGTGGCGAAACGGCCCGGGTTCTCGCCGATCTCCAGCGAGCGGCGCGAAAACGCCTGGAAGGTGGCCTCCTGCGCCATGCGCAGGTTGAAGCCGATCCAATACTCCAACGGCCCCAATCGGATCGAATCGGCCGGAGCCTGCCCATTTCGGCCGCGCCGGCCTATCCCATTGCTCCCACTCACCGCGATCCCCCCGAACACGGGCGCCGCGCCACCGCGCGCCCCGCGACATAGTTTGGTATCAAACCGTTGGACTTTACAATCCGGTCGACATTCTGCTGAATTACAGAAAATCTGGCTTTCGCCAACACAAAACCAAGGGAGGAACTCCATGAAACCCCGTTTCGCCGGGTATGTCTACGCTGCGGCATTCGCCGCCCTGCTGTGCGCCCCCGCCGGCGCCATCGCCAAGGACTTCCATCTCAAAATTTCGCATTGGGTGCCGCCGTCGCATCCGTTGCAGAAGGCGCTGGAGGATTGGGCCGCCTCGGTGAAGAAGGATTCCGGCGGCACCATCACCTCCACCATCTATCCCTCGCAGCAGCTCGGCAAGGCCTTCGACCATTACGACATGGCGCGCGACGGCATCGCCGACATGACCTACATCAACCCCGGCTACACGCCCGGCCGTTTTCCGATCATCGCCGCCGGCGAACTGCCGTTCCTGATGTCGAACGCCAAGGGCGGCTCGGTCGCGCTCGACGAGTGGTACCGCAAATACGCGGCCAAGGAGATGAAGGACGTCAAGTTCTGCCTCGCCTTCGTGCACGATCCGGGCTCGTTCCACATGGTCGACAAGAAGGTCGTCGTGCCGGGCGATATCAAGGGCCTGAAGATAAGGCCCGCGCAGGGCACCATCGCCGAATTCGTGCGGCTGCTCGGCGGCACCAACGTGAAGGCCTCGGCGCCGGAAGTGCGCGACGTGCTCGCGCGCCACGTCGCCGACGGCGTGACCTTCCCCTGGGGCTCGATCGTGCTGTTCGGCATCGACAAGGTGACCAAGTACGACATGGAGCTGCCGCTCTACACCACGACCTTCGCGCTGGTGTTCAACAAGAAGACCTACAACGCGATGGACGCCAAGCAGAAGAAAGTCATCGATGACCACTGCAACAGCAAGTGGGCTGAGCGGGTGGCCGCGCCGTGGGCGGACTTCGAGCACGCCGGCATCGCCAAGCTGAAGGCCGAGAAGAGCCACGACGTCTATACGATCACACCGGCGCAGGTCGCCATGTGGCGCAAGGCCGCCGCGCCGCTCACCGCCAAATGGGAAGCGCAGGCCAAGAAGGCCGGCATCGACCCGGCCAAGGTGCTGGCCGCGCTGAAGGCCGACCTCAAGAAAGAGAACGCGGCCTATCAATGAACGATGCAACGAGGGGGCAGAGCCCCGTCGACAAGTTCATTGACCTGATCGAGGTGACGGCGGCGGGATTTCTCGCCGTCGTCACCCTGCTCACCTTCGTGTCGGTGATCCTGCGCTATTTCTTCTCCTGGGGCATTCCCGACGCCTACGACGTCACCAGCCTGCTGCTCGGGATCTTGATCTTCTGGGGCATGGCGGCGGCGAGCTATCGCGGCGACCACATCACCGTCGACCTGTTGTGGAACGTGGCGCCGCCGATGTTGCAGCGCGCCTTGGACGTGTTCGCGGCGCTGGTCACGCTGGTCGGCATGCTCGCCTTCACCTGGATGTTCGCCGAAAAGGTCATAAACATCCGCGACGCCCATACCGGCACGTTCGACCTGCGCCAGCCGGTCTGGATCTACTATTTCGTCGCCTGGATCGGCCTCGCCGCCGCGGTGCTGCTGCTGCTGCTGCGCACGCTGCGGCTGCTGATCGCGCCCGAAAAACTCGCCCCCGCCACCGAATCCCACACAGGCGAGTAGGCGCATGATTCCGGAAAGTGGGAACCGGTTTTCGGACAAGTTCATGCGCGGAAAAATATAGCATGGACGCCAACGCCGTCGCCTTTATCGGGTTCGCCTCGTTGTTCGCGTTGATGATGCTGCGCGTGCCGGTCGGCATCGCCATGGGCACGGTCGGCGTGCTCGGCTTCGGCTACATGATCGGCGACATCACCCCCGCGCTGAAGATCCTGTCGCAATCCCCGATCCGCACGGCGACTGACGCCGAGTTCGCCGTCATTCCATTGTTCCTGCTGATGGGCGCCTTCGCTTCGGCGTCCGGCATGAGCCGCGAACTGTTCCGCGCCTCCAACACGTTTCTCGGCCATCTGCGCGGCGGTCTCGGTGTTGCGACCATCGCCGCCTGTGGCGGCTTCGCGGCGATCTGCGGCTCATCGGTCGCCACCGCGGCCACCTTCTCCAAGGTCGCCTATCCCGAAATGCGGCGATTCGGCTATCCGCAAAGCTTCTCGACCGGCGTGATTGCCGCCGGCGGTTCGCTCGGCATCATGATCCCGCCCTCCACCGTGTTCGCCGTCTACGGGCTGATCACCGAGCAGGACATCGGAAAGCTGTTCATCGCCGGCATCATTCCCGGCATCATCGCGGTGGGGATGTACATCATCACCATCAACCTCATCGCCTTCTTCCGCCCCGGCTTCCTACCCAAGACCCCGCGCCACACCTGGGCCGAGCGGATGCAGTCGGTCAAAGACATCTGGGCGGTGGTGTTGCTGTTCATCTTCGTCATCGGCGGACTTTATGCCGGTATGTTCACCGCCACCGAGGCGGCCGGCATGGGCGCCGCGGGCGCCTTCATCATCGCGGTGGCGCGGCGCAAATTGTCGCGCGCCGACTTCTGGAACTGCCTGATCGAATCTCTGCGCACCACCGCGGCGGTTTTCACCATCCTCATCGGCGCGCTGATTTTCGGCTATTTTCTCACCATCACCCAGGTACCGCAGAAGCTCACCGTGTTCCTTACCGGCCTCGGGCTCGGCCCCTATGGGGTTCTCGTGCTGATCCTGCTGATGTATCTGGTGCTCGGCTGCATCATGGACGCCATGGCCATGATCATCCTGACCGTGCCGATCGTGTTCCCGGTAATCCAGTCGCTCGGCTTCGACCCGATCTGGTTCGGCGTGGTGATCGTGATGACCGTCGAACTCGGCCTGATCCACCCGCCGGTGGGCATGAACGTATTCGTGATCAAGAGCGTCATACGCGACGTCAAGCTATCGACCGTGTTCTATGGGGTGATGCCGTTCGTGCTGACCGACATTCTGCGGCTGGCCATCATCATCAGCTTCCCGATCCTGGCCACCTGGCTGCCCTCGCATATGTAACCGGGACTTGGTAGATAGTTGGTCGCCAAACCATCGGTTGGAGATTCGCGGTGGAACGCTCATTCAAGAAGGAAGTGCAGGCGCTCAAGCTCGGTGACGGCGAGACCTTCCGCGGCGAAGGCATCCTGGCCGTCACCAAGGCGCTGCTGCAGTCGGGCGTCTCCTATGTGGGCGGCTATCAGGGCGCGCCGGTCTCCCATCTGCTCGACGTGCTGGTCGACGCCGAGGACATCATGGGCGAGCTCGGCGTCCATCTGGAAACCTGCTCGAACGAGGCCAGCGCCGCCGCCATGCTGGGCGCCTCGATCAACTATCCCCTGCGCGGCGCGGTGACCTGGAAATCGATCGTCGGCACCAACGTGGCGGCCGACGCGCTCTCCAACCTCGCCTCGCCCGGCGTCGTGGGCGGCGCCATGATCATTCTCGGCGAAGACTACGGCGAAGGCGCAAGCGTCATCCAGGAGCGCTCTTATGCCTATGCGCTGAAATCCTCGATGTGGCTGCTCGACCCGCGCCCCGACCTGCCCTCGATCGTGCGCACGGTGGAGATGGGCTTCGAATTGTCGGAGGCGAGCCACGCGCCCGTCATGTTGGAACTGCGCATCCGCGCCTGCCACGCCACCGGCGAATTCGCCGCCAAGGCCAACCGCAAGGCGGAATTCTCCGGCATCAACCGCATCCCGAGCCCGGCGCGCTTCAACTACGGCAAACTGGCGCACCCGCCGGTCACCTTCGTGCAGGAAAAGCTGAAGGTGGAACAGCGACTGCCGGCAGCACAGGCCTTCATCCGCGAGCACAAGCTCAACGAACTCATCGGCGGCGCCCTTAACGACGTCGGCATCATTGTCATGGGCGGGCTGACCAACAGCGTGCTGCGCGCGCTCGAGCGCATGGAACTCGCCGATGTGTTCGGCGCGTCGCGCATCCCCATGCTGGTGCTCAACGTGGTCTATCCGTTGGTGCCAGACGAAATTCGCGCTTTCTGCGCCAGCAAGCGCGCCGTGCTTGTGGTCGAGGAAGGCAACCCGGCCTACATCGAGGACGCGATCAACGTCGAGCTGCGCCGCGCCGACATGCAGACCAAGGTGCTGGGCAAGGGTCCACTGCCGCAGGCCGGGGAATACGCGTCCGACGTGCTGCTGGAAGGGCTGGCGTCTTTCCTGCAGGCGACCAAGCCGAACGGGATCGACGCCGACACCATCGCTGAAAGAGCGCGCGGGCTGATCGCGCACAAACAGAAAGCCGCCGCTGCCCTCGGCACGCTGCCACCGCGGCCGCCCGCCTTCTGCACCGGTTGCCCGGAGCGCCCGGTATTCTCGGCGCTGAAGCTGATGCAGCGCGAACTTGGTCCCGCCCATATCAGCGCCGATATCGGCTGCCATTCATTCGCGACCTTCGCGCCGTTTTCCATGGGCAATTCGATCCTCGGCTACGGCATGTCGCTCGCCAGCGCCGCCGCGGTCGGGCCCAACCTGGCGCAGCGCCCGATTTCTGTGATGGGCGATGGCGGCTTCTGGCACAACGGGGTGATCACCGGTGTGGCGTCGAACCTGTTCAACAAGGGCGACGGTGTGCTGATCGTGATGCAGAACGGCTACGCTTCCGCCACCGGCCAGCAATACATCCCGTCGAGCGCCGTGAGCCGCAGCGGGCCGATGCATGGCATGGGCATCGAGGAGACGCTGCGCGCCATGGGCGTGAAATGGCTGCGCACGGTGCGCACCTACAGCGTCGCGAAAATGGCCGGCACGCTGAAGGAGGCGATGAAGACCGCCGAGAAGGGCCTCAAGGTCATCATCGCCGACGGCGAATGCCAGCTTGCACGCCAACGCCGCGTGCGCGCCGAGGACGCCGAAAAACTCAAGCGCGGCGAGCGGGTGACGCGCGCCCGCTTCGGTGTCGACGATGAGATCTGCACCGGCGACCATTCCTGTATCCGGCTCTCCGGCTGCCCGTCGCTGACGGTGAAGCCCTCGCCCGATCCATTGCGCACCGACCCAGTGGCAACGGTCGTCGAAAGTTGCGTCGGCTGCGGCCTCTGCGGCGAGGTCGCGCATGCCGCCGTGCTGTGCCCATCGTTCTACCGCGCGGAGATCGTCCGCAACGCCACCTGGCGCGACCGTGCGCTGCACCGCTTGCGCCAGCGCGTGATCGGCTGGCTCGGCGGTTACGCCGGCAAGCCCGAGACGACGCCTGCATGAGCGCCACCCGCCCGATCACGCTGTTGATCGCCGCGCTGGGCGGCGAAGGCGGCGGCGTACTGACCAACTGGATCGTTTCGGCGGCAGCCGACGCCGGCTTCCCGGTGCAGTCGACGTCGATCCCGGGCGTCGCGCAGCGTACCGGCGCCACCACCTATTACATCGAGATGCTGCCGGTTCACGTCAACGAACTGAACGGCAAGCGGCCGGTGCTGGCGTTGACGCCGGGGGTTGGCGATATCGACATTGCTGTCGCGAGCGAACTTCTGGAAGCCGGGCGCACCGTGGCGAGCGGCTTCGTCACGCCGGAGCGCACCCACGTCATCGCCTCGCTCAGCCGCTTCTATTCCATGGACGAGAAGATCGCCATGGGCGACGGCCGCTTCGACCAGGACACGCTCACCAAGGCCATCAAGGAGCACGCGCACGACACGCTGCTCATCGACATGGATGCGCTGGCGAAGCAAAGCGGCTCGATCATCAGCGCGGTGATGCTCGGCACCATCGCCGGCAGCGGACGGCTGCCGTTGACGCCCGAGCAGCTCGAAGCCGCCATTCGCACCGACGGCAAGTCGGTCGACAGCAATTTGCGCGGCTTCCGCGCCGGGCTCGAAGCCGCGCGGGCGAAGACGCAAACCGTCCAGCTAGCCGACAAGAAGACGCGCGCCGCGGCCACGCTGCAATCGCTGGAAGACGAGGTGTTGCGCACCTTCCCGGCGCATGTGCGGCCGGTCGTGATCGAAGGCGTGCGCCGGCTGGTCGCCTATCAAAGCGAGGATTACGCGCGCGCCTATCTCGACCGGCTGACGCGCGTCGCCACCGCCGACGCCAATGCGGGCGCACAGGGCAAATTGCTCAAGGCGGTCGCGCGCCATCTCGCCGTGCGCATGTCCTACGAAGACGTAGTGCGGGTTGCGCAGGCCAAGATCGCGCCGGCGCGCATGCAGCGTATTGCGCGCGAGGAATTGCGCGTGAAGGACGAGCCCTATTCGGTGCACGAGTTCCTGAAGCCGGGCATCGAGGAACTGACGCAGCTTCTACCGCCTGCGATCGCACGGCCGATCCGGCGCTACGCCGAGCGCAAGGGCTGGTACGGCCGCGCCTATTTCGGCATGGAGATCAACACCACCTCGGTGAGCGGCTATCTGCGCTTTCTGATGCTGGCGAAGCTGCGCCGCGCGCGGCCCTACGGCATCCGCTACAAGGAGGAGCAAGAGCAGATCGAAGCGTGGCTCACGCTGATCACCAAGGCGGCGCCGCGCTCGACCGACCTCGCGCTGGAAATCGCCGAATGCGCACGGCTGATCAAAGGCTACGGCGACACTCACGCACGCGGGCTTGCCAACTATCGCGCCATCGAAGAGCGCGTGATCCAGCCGGCGCTCGCCGACCGCATCGCGCCGGAACGCGCCGCCGACGCGATCGCGAGCGCGCGCACCGCGGCGCTGGTCGATCCGGAAGGCGAAAGCCTCGTCAAATGCCTTTCCGAGATCGAGGCGCAGCCGGCGTTGCGGCAGGCGGCGGAGTAGCATTGCTTGTCGTCCCGAGACGGCCCGAAGGGCCGGACCCGGAATGACGAATATCAGGCCCTCCGTTGTCAGCCCCCGCCTGCTCGCGTAAAACTCGAACCACAACAACAAGCGCCGGCGACAAAAGCAAAGCCGGCGCATAACAGGGCGGACATTTATGGCTCTCTCACCAACCGGGCGCCACACCATCGCTGCCGAGGGCTTTCTGCGCGCGCTCGCCGATCACGGCATCGATTACTTCTTCTGCAATCCGGGCACCGACTTTCCGCCCATCGTGGAAGCCTTCACCCGCGCCAAGAAGACCAACGCCAAGGTGCCGCGCCCGGTGCTGGTGCCGCACGAGAACCTGGCGGTGGCGATGGCGCACGGCGCCTATCTGATGAACGGCCGCCCGCAGGCGGTGATGGTGCACGTCAACGTCGGCACCAGCAACACCATCAACAACATCACCAATCTCTCGCGCGACCGCGTGCCGCTGATCCTCGCCGCCGGGCGATCGCCGATCACCGAGCACGGCCAGTTCGGCTCGCGCACCCGGCCGATCCACTGGGCGCAGGAAATGTTCGACCAGGCCGGCATGCTGCGCGAGATGGTGAAGTGGGATTACGAGCTGCGCGTGCCGCAACAGGTCGGCGACGTGGTGGCACGCGCGGTGGAAGTGTCGATGGCGCATCCGCGCGGACCGGTCTACCTCGTGCTGCCGCGCGAGCCGCTTGCCGCGCCGCTGCCCGAGCCGGTCGGTCCGGCCAAACCGCGCCCGCAAGCCGCCGCCCCGCATCCCGATCCGAAGACGATCACGACGCTGGCCGAATGGATCGCCGGCGCCGAGCGGCCCCTGATCATCGCCGCGACGCTGCCGGCCGACGCGGTCAATCCGCTGTCGAAGCTCGCCGAGCGCTGCGCCATACCGGTGGTCACCCACAATCCGCGCAGCGTATGCCTACCGTCGAGCCATCCCATGCACTTCGGCTACGAGCCGGGCTCGCTGTTGACCGACTCCGATCTGGTGATCGTGCTCGAATCCGACGTGCCGTGGATTCCGCACCTCACCCATCCCCCGGCCGGCTGCCGCGTGGCGCATATGGGCGAAGATCCGTTCTATGTGCGCTATCCGATGCGCTCGTTCCCCAGCGATCTTGCCGTGCAGGCCGGCGTCACCAACGCGCTGACCGCCCTGCTGGCGGCGGTCGAGCCACGGTTGCAGATGGCGGATGCGCGCATCGCCTCGCGCCGCGCCCGCCTCACCGAGCGCATGCGCAACCGCCGTGCCCAACTCGCCAAGGATTTCGAGCGCCGGCGAGCACATCTCGCCGGAATACCTCTCGCGGGTGATCGGTGAAACCGTCGGTCCCGACGCCGTGATCTTCAACGAATATCCGCTGCGTCCCGACCATTGCGCGCGCGAGAAGCCCGGCACCTTCCACGCGCTGGGACCGGCCGGCGGCCTGGGCTGGGGCTTCGGCGCGGCGCTCGGCGCCAAGCTGGCGGCGCCCGACAAGTTCATCGTCGCCACCCTCGGCGACGGCGCCCATATGTTCGGCAACCCGACCGTCGCCCATTGGGTTTCGGCGGTGCACCAACTGCCGGTGCTGACGATCGTGTTCAACAACAGCCGCTACGGCGCCGTGCGCAAGGCCACGCTCTCCATGTTCAAGGACGGCGTCGCCGGCGAAGACGACGGCCGCACGCTGGCCGATCTCAATCCGGCGCCGCCCTATGACGAGATCGCCCACGCGCAAGGCGCCTATGCCGAGCGCGTCGAGAAGCCGAGCGACCTGCCCGACGCGCTCAAACGCGCGCGCGACGCCGTTGTCGAGGGGCGCCGGCAGGCGCTGCTGAACGTCATCACGCCCTACTGAGCGGGCACCTGCGAAAACATCGTCACGGAGACTTCGCCCATGCGGATCGACGCCTACACCCACTTCATGCCGCAAGCCTTTTACAAGCTGCTGGTCGAAAGCGGCTATCCGGACATCGGCAAGCGCATGCGCGAAGTGCCATGCATCCACGATCTCGACGAGCGCAAGCGCGTGGTCGACCAGTTCACCGACTACGCGCAAATTCTCTCCTATCCGATGCCGCCGATCGAACTGCTGGCCAAGGGCGACGGCGCCAAGGTCGAGGAATACGCCAAGATCATCAACGATGGCTTTGTCGAGATCTGCGCCAAGGACCCGGATCACTTCCCGGGCTGGGTGGCGCAAGGCGCGCTGGCGGCGCCCGATGCCGGCGTGCGGGAGGCCAAGCGCGCGATCGAAAACGGCGCGCTCGGCGTGCAGATCTACACCAATGTCGCGGGCAAGCCGCTCGACGACCCGGCCTATGAACCGTTCTTCGCCGCCATGGACAAGCTCGGCAAGCCGATCTGGCTGCACCCGGCGCGCGGCGCCAATTTTCCCGACTATCTGAGCGAGACGAAATCCAAATACGAAATCTGGTGGACCTTCGGCTGGTCCTACGAGACCGCGGCGGCGATGGCGCGGCTGGTGTTCTCCAGGATCATGGACAAGTACCCGAACCTAAAGATCATCACCCACCACTTCGGTGGCATCGTGCCGATGCTGGAAGGCCGCATCGGCCCCGGCTGGGACCAGATCGGCGCCCGCACCTCGGACGAGGACCTCGAGCCTGGTGCGCAAGAGCCTGAAGAAGCGGCCGCTCGATTATTTCAAGCACGACTTCTACGCCGACACGGCGACGTTCACCGCCGAGCCGGCGATGCATGCGGGGCTCGCCTTCTACGACCTCGACAAGATCGTGTTCGCCTCCGACTGCCCATTCGATCCCGAGAAGGGCACCATGTACACGCGCGAGACGCTGCGCATCCTGGAAGGCATCGACATGCCGAAGGCCGACAAAGAGAAAATCTGGCACGGCAATCTGGAACGCATCACCGGCGTGACCTTCCCAAAATAAGACCGGACGATGCGGGAGCGACCAGTCGTCATCGCCGGCGCCGGGCCGACCGGCCTGATGTGCGCGCTCTCGCTCACGCGCCAGGGCATTCCGGTCGTGCTGCTCGAGGCCGAACCCGGCCTGACCCACGACCTGCGCGCCGGTTCGTTTCATCCGCCCACGCTCGACATGATGGCGCCTTACGGCATCACGAAACGGATGCTGCAAACCGGCATCAAGGTGCGGCACTGGCAAATCCGTAACAAGCCCGGCGACCTGATCGCCGAATTCGATCTCGACCTGCTGGCGGACGAGACGCCGCACCCGTTTCGCCTGCATCTGGAGCAGCACAAGCTGACGCCGATCCAGCTCGATATCCTGAAGGCGGAAGGCAACGCCGAGGTCCATTTCGGCCACCGCGTCACCGGCTTCACGCAAGACGACGATGGCGTTGCCGTCACGGTCGAGGACGAAAACGGCGAGCGCGTTATGCAAGCGTCCTGGTTGATCGGCGCCGACGGCGGCCGCAGCGTGGTGCGCAAGGAAACGGGCGTGGAGTTCGAGGGCTTCACCTGGCCGGAGATTTTCGTCGTCATCAGCACGCCCTACGACTTCGGCGCGCGCGGCTTTGCCCGCAACACTTATATCGCCGATCCGGTCGAGTTCGGCGCCATGTTCAAGGTGCCCGACAAGGGTCCGCCCGGCTTGTGGCGGCTCGCTTATCCCGCCAATCCGGACGAGAGCGACGAGGCGTTGCTCGCGGCCGAGCGCGTGGAGGCGGCGTTGCAGCGTTTTGCCGCCAAGCCCGACGCTTACGAGGTGCGCTACAAGAGCACCTACCGCGTGCATCAGCGGGTGGCGACAAGCTTCCGCCTCGGCCGCGTGCTGCTCGCCGGCGACGCCGCCCATCTCAACAATCCGCTCGGCGGCTTCGGGCTCAACAGCGGCATCCACGACGCGGTCAATCTCTGTGACAAGCTTGGCCGGCTGTGGCGCCGCGAAGGTGGGCCCGAACTGCTCGACCTCTATTCGCGCCAGCGCCGCGCCGCCACCGTCGAGCAGGTGCAGGCCATGTCGATCCGCAACAAGCGGATGATGGAGGAGCGCGATCCAACCGTGCAGCGCGCGCGGTTGCAGGAGATGATCGCGACCGCATCGGACCCCGCCCGCGCCAAGCAGCACCTGCTCAATACTTCGATGATTTCGGGGCTGCGGCGCGCGGCCCATATGCAATAAGCGCCTGATTTTCCGCGTTATCCCCGGTCGGGCCGACATCGCCCGGTGAAAGCCGCTGCCGCATCTGCTAGCGTAACGGCCATGGCGCTTACCAACCCCGCAGGCCTCAACGAGCCCGACGAGACGCCGCCGCAAGGCGGCGCGCCGCCGGCGGGCAATGGCGACAATAACGTCCGCCTCAGTCCGATGCTGGAGCAATATATCGAGATCAAGACCGCCAATCCGGACAGCCTGCTGTTCTACCGGATGGGCGATTTCTACGAACTATTCTTCGAGGACGCGGAAGTCGCGAGCCGCGCGCTCGGCATCGTGCTGACCAAGCGCGGCAAGCATCAGGGCCAGGACATCCCGATGTGCGGCGTGCCGATCCACCGCTCGGACGAGTATCTGCATCGGCTGATCGCGCTCGGCCATCGCGTGGCCGTGTGCGAGCAGCTCGAGGACCCGGCCGAGGCCAAGAAGCGCGGCAACAAGAGCGTGGTGCGGCGCGACGTGGTGCGGCTGGTCACCGCCGGTACGCTGACCGAAGACACGCTGCTAGATGCCAAGCGCAACAACTATCTGCTCGCGGTTGCGCGCGCGCGGCTGTCATCGGTCGACAGCGAAGCGCGCTTCGGCCTTGCCTGGATCGACATCTCGACCGGCGAATTCCGCATCACCGAATGCGACCGGCTTTCTCTTTCGGCCGAGATCGCGCGGCTGGAGCCGGGCGAAATCATCGTCTCCGATGCGCTCTATAGCGACGCCGAGTTGGTGCCGATCTGGCGCGAACTGCCGGCGGTTGCGCCGCTCACCCGCGACGTCTTCGACGGCGCCACCGCCGAGCGCCGGCTGACGTCGTTCTTCGCGGTCGCGACCAGCGAGGCCTTCGGCGCCCTCACCCGACTGGAGCTGACCGCCGCCGCCGCCTGCGTCACCTATGTCGAGCGCACGCAGATCGGCCAGCGCCCGCCGCTGTCGCCGCCCATGCGCGAGAGTGCCGGCGCCACCATGGCGATCGACCAGGCCACCCGCGGCAATCTCGAATTGATGCGCACGCTGGCCGGCGAGCGGCGCGGATCGCTGCTCGAAGCCATCGACCGTACCGTCACCTCGGCCGGCTCGCGCCTGTTGGCGCAGCGGTTGTCGGCGCCGCTCACCGATCCGCAGGCGATCCTGCGGCGGCTCGATGCGGTCTCGGCCTTTGTCGATGACGTCGCCGCGCGCGCCGACACCCGCTCGCGACTGCAGGGGGCGCCCGATCTTGCCCGCGCATTGGCGCGGCTGGCGGTCGGGCGCGGCGGCCCGCGCGATCTTGCTGCGATCCGCGACGGTATCCTCGCCGCCGCCGAGCTTGCACGTGCGCTCGACGCCTACAAGGAAGCGCCGGCCGAGATCGCCGAAACCTTGCAGGCCTGCCGCCGCCCCGACGGCATGCTGGCAGCGGAGCTGTCGGCGGCCTTGGCCGTCGAATTGCCGGCGCTCAAGCGTGACGGCGGGTTCGTGCGCGAGGGCTACGACGCCGCGCTCGACGAGACGCGCGCGTTGCGCGATGAATCCCGCCGCGTCATCGCCGCGCTACAGGCGCGCTATGCGGAAGAAACCGGCGTGCGCGCGCTCAAGATCCGCCACAACAACGTGCTCGGCTATTTCGTCGAGGTCACAGCGCAGCACGGCGACAAGCTGATGTCGCCGCCGCTCAACGCTTCGTTCATCCACCGCCAGACGCTGGCCGGCCAGGTGCGCTTCACCACCACCGAACTGGGCGAACTGGAAGCCAAGATCGCCAGCGCGGCCGAGCGTTCGCTCGGCCTGGAGCTGGAAATCTTCGAGCGGCTGACCGCGGCCGTAATTGCCGAGACCGATGCGCTCAAGGCCTGCGCCGACGCGCTCGCCCGTCTCGATGTTGCGAGTGCGCTGGCTGCGCTGGCCGCCGAGCGCGACTACGCCCGCCCGCATGTGGACGACAGCCTCGACTTCGTCATTCAGGGCGGCCGTCACGCCGTGGTCGAGCAGGCGCTGGCGCGCGACGGCACGCCCTTCGTCGCCAACGGTTGCGATCTGGCGCCTCCCGGCGAGACGCAAGCGGGCCGCATCTGGCTCATCACCGGCCCCAACATGGCGGGCAAATCGACCTTCCTGCGCCAGAACGCGCTGATCGCGATCCTCGCGCAAATGGGCTCTTTTGTGCCGGCGAAGTCCGCGAGCATCGGCGTGGTCGACCGGCTGTTCTCGCGCGTCGGCGCCGCCGACGATCTCGCGCGTGGGCGCTCGACCTTCATGGTCGAGATGGTCGAGACCGCCGCCATTCTCAATCAGGCAGGCGAGCGCGCGCTGGTCATTTTGGATGAAATTGGCCGCGGCACCGCCACCTTCGACGGCCTGTCGATTGCCTGGGCGACCGTCGAGCACCTGCACGGCGTCAACAAGTGCCGCGCGCTATTCGCCACCCATTTCCACGAGCTGACCGCGCTCGCGGGCCGGCTCGACCGGCTGCACAACGCCACGGTGCGCGTGAAGGAATGGCAGGGCGAAGTCGTGTTCCTGCACGAGGTGGTGGCGGGCGCCGCCGACCGCTCCTACGGCATCCAGGTCGCCAAGCTTGCCGGCCTGCCGGGAACCGTGATCGAGCGCGCCAAGGTCGTGCTGGCCAAGCTCGAAGCGGAAGACCGCGCCGCGCCCAAGGGCTTCGAGGATCTGCCGCTGTTCGCCGCGCCCTACAAGCCGCCGCAGAAAGTCCAGGGTGACGCGCGCGAACTGATTGAGGCCGCGGTTGCCGCGCTCAACCCCGATGATATGTCGCCGCGCGAGGCGATGGAGGCGCTCTACAAACTGAAAGAGACGCTGGCGAAGAGCGTAAAGAGTTGACGGCGAATTCCGGGCGCTGAATTATTCTCCGTTCATTCCCGCGCAAGCGGGAATCCAGCGCTGAACTTGGTTGCGCCGCATTGTCCCCTGGGTCCCCGCTTTCGCGGGGACGAACGGTGTACGCGACGATGAACATCGCCGAGCGAAAGCAAACGACCGCGCCGGCGGAAGCGTTGGCCTGGCTCGAACGCTTCGAGACAGCCTTGCAGGCGCAAGACGCCGCGGCGGCGGCTTTGTTCCTGCCGGACGGGCTCTGGCGCGACATTCTGGCATTCACCTGGAACATCCAGACGATGAGCGGCCGCGGCTCAATCGCCGCGACGCTGCAAGAGACGCTGGCGCGAACCAAGCCTGCGAATTTCCGCATTCCGCCAAGCCGCACCCCGCCGCGCTGGATCGGCCGCGCGGGAACCGAGTGCATCGAGACTTTGTTCGCATTCGACACCGCCGTCGGTCCCTGCGCCGGCGTCGTCCGTCTCGTGCCGGATGCGCAAAGCCCCGGGCAAATGCGCGCCTGGACGCTGGTTACCGCGCTGGAAGAGATCAAAGGCCATGAAGAAGCCTTCCGGCTGCGCGATGCGCACAGCCCACACGGCACGCGCGATTTCGGTGCCGAGAACTGGCTCGACCGCCGCGACCAGGCGCGTGCCTACGCGGATCGCGATCCCGCCGTCGTTGTGGTCGGTGGCGGCCACGCCGGCCTGTCGATCGCCGCGCGCCTGGGACAGCTCGGCGTCGACACGTTGATCGTGGACCGTCACCCACGCATCGGCGACAACTGGCGCAAGCGCTATCATTCACTGACGCTGCACAACGAAACGCACGTCAATCATCTCCCCTACATGCCGTTTCCACCCACCTTCCCGGTTTACATCCCGAAGGACAAATTGGCGAACTGGTTCGAGGCCTATGTCGAAAGCCTGGAGCTCAACTATTGGCCGGGTACCGAACTTGTCGCCGGCGACTATGACAACCAAAGCCGCCGGTGGTCGGTCACGCTGAAACGGCGGGACGGCACCGCGCGCGAGATGCATCCGCGCCATCTCATCTTTGCGACCGGGGTAAGCAGCATTCCCTACACGCCCGACCTGCCCGGCCTCACCGAATTCGCCGGCGAGGTCGTGCATTCCGGCGATTTCGCCAACGCCGCGCGCTGGAGGGGCCGCAAGGTTCTGGTGCTCGGCACCGGCACCAGCGGCCACGACGTCGCCCAGGAATTACACGCGCATGGCGCCGAGGCGACGATCATCCAGCGCAACAACACTTATGTGGTGAGCCTGAAGGAAGCGCAGAGCGTTTACGCCATCTATTCGGAGGGCATTCCGTTCGACGATTGCGACCTGCTCGCGACCTCGATGCCCTACCCCGTCTTGCGGCGCTCCTATCAGCTCTCGACCGCACAAAGCCGCGAAATCGACAAGCCTCTGCACGACGCGCTGGAGAAACGTGGCTTCAAGCTGTGGCTCGGCGAGGACGAAACCGGCTTCCAGATGATGTATCTGCGCCGCGGCGGCGGCTATTACTTCAACGTCGGCTGCTCGGAGCTGATCATCGCCGGCGACATTGACCTCATGCAATTTGCCGACATCGACCGGTTCGTGGCCGAAGGCGCGAAGCTCAAGGACGGCGGCGTTGTGCCGGCGGAATTGCTGGTGCTGGCGACCGGCTACGAGAACCAACAGGAAACCGTGCGCCTCTATCTCGGCGACGCGATTGCCGACAAGATCGGCCCGGTCTGGGGCTTCGACGAAGGCGGCGAGCTCAACAACATGTGGCGGCGTACCGCGCAGCCGGGACTGTGGTTCAATGCCGGCAGCCTGGCGCAATGCCGCATCTTCTCGCGCTATCTCGCCCTTCAGATCAAGGCGCTGGAGGAAGGGCTGCTTGTCTAGCGGCGCTTGAACCGGCGGCGTGCAAGCCACAGCATCGCGTTCCAGGAGATGCCGGCGCTGAGGCCGATCACATAAGACCACCACACGCCGAGCGGCACCGCGAGCCAGTGCACCAGCAGCAGGCTGAGATTGAGACCGATCAGCGGCATCTGCACGTGCGCGGCAACGCTCGCCGTCGCCGGCCCGCCGATGCGCGGATGCAGGATGACGAAGAACGAGGCCATCGCGACCGGGAAGAACGCGAGCAGGCCGGACCAATAGGAACCGATCGAATAGCTTGCCGCGGTCACGATGAGGACGCAGAGCGTCACCAGGGCGGCGCGCCAAGCGAGATCGGCGCCGGTGAACTTCACGCGTTGCACCGCGCCTTCCGAGCGAAAGCGCCGCCCGGCGACGATCGTCAGCGGAAAGACGATGGCGGTCAGCAGCACGGTGCCCGCTGCGTTCCAATCGACGAGCCGCGACAGCGTGGCGGCTGCAAGCCACACCAGGAAGGCACCACCCAGGCTCACCGCCAGGCCTCGTCGCTGCGCCAGCACCGCATAGGCGAGCGCGAACAGTGCGACGATCGCGCCAGATACCATGCCGCCGACCGCGCCCTGCGCGATGAAGGACGGCGTGTGCTCGAAGGCGAGGATGATCATGGCGGCGCCGCCGGCGGTCGGCAGCGAGGCGATCAACGAACCGATGAACGGCCCGCTGCGCTCCACCACGACAGAGGCCGCGATCACGATGCCGGCGGTCATCGCGATCTTCAGCAGCAGGCCGAGCGCAAAGATCAGCACGGGACTGGCCTCACAGGGCGATGCCGCAGCGACGCGCGCCGTAGACGATCAGGCTCCAGGCGACGGAGGTGGCGAGCGCAAGCGTCAGCCCGATGGCCGCACCGAACGGCACCGCGGTGTAATGCAGCACGATGCAGGCGCAGCCAAAGCCGATCAGCCCGACCACCGCGTGCGCCATCACCGCGGCCGAAGGCGGGCCGCCGACGCGGCGGTGCAAGATGATCTGCACGCTGATCAAGATGATGGGAAACACGGCAAGGATACCGCTGCCGGCGGCACCGATGTGGAAGCTCAAGGTCACCACGATGCCGACCAAAAGCGCGACCAGCCCCGCGCGCATCGCCAGATCGTACCAATAGGTGCGCAACGGCGGGAGGCGCACGTTGCGCAATGGCCGCGCCAGCGCGATGCAGGTGCCGAGCACCACGACATTGATGGCGACACCGTTGAATATGGTCCAATGAATCTCGTGCACGACCCAGGCCAGGGCGAACCAGACCACGAGCGCCAGCGACTGGCTCACGAACAGCGAGCGTTTCTGCGCCAGTAACGCATAAATGAGCGCGAAGATGACGTTCACGTTGTTGATGCCGAGGCTGTTGAGCGCGCTGGCGGCGATGAAATCCTTGCCGTGATCGAGCGCGAGGAAGACGTAGACCGGCCCGGCGCCGAGCGGCAGCGTCGCCACAAGACCGCCGACCAAGGGACCGGCGCGTTCAGCCGCCATGGTCGCCGCCACCACGAAGCCGGCAGTGACGGCCATCTTCACGATGAGGGTGAGAGCAAAATAAAGGTCGGGGGACATTTGCACTTCTCCCTCTCCCCGCTTGCGGGGTGAGGGTCGGGGTGAGGGGCATTTCAAACGCGCGGCGAAAGGAAAGTCCCCCTCACCCGGCCGCCTTCACTCATGCTTCGGCAGGCCGCCCTTTCCCCACAAGCGGGGAAAGGTAAGAGTGTGGCTACACCCTGGCCATGGTCACAGCAACCGGCGGGCCGCTCTTGATGGTCTGATAGACGACGCAATAGCGCTCGGTCAGCTTCAGCAGCGTATCGAGCTTGTCCTGCGGCGCATCGCTGTCGAGATCGAAGCGCAGGCGAATTTCGCGGAAGCCCACCGGCGCGTCTTTTGCCACGCCCAGCGTGCCGCGAAAATCGACGTCGCCTTCCGCCGATACGGTGCCGGACTTGAGCGGAATTTCGAGCGCGGTTGCCACCGCCTTGACGGTAACGCCGGCGCAGGCGACCAGCGCCTCCAGCAGCATGTCACCGGAGCACAGTTCCATCCCGGTGCCGCCGCTCGCCGGATGCAGGCCGGCGGTCGCCAACAAACGGCCGGTCTCCAGCTTGCAGGCGATGTTCGCATCGTCGAGCGTACCGTTGGCTTTCAAGGTCACGACCGCGGTCCCGGGATCGTTTCGGTAGCGCTCCTTGATCGGCGCCTGCAGGCTGCGCAATTCGTTGGCGTCCATTTGCGTCTCCTTGTGATCCCTCCCCCGCTTGCGGGAAAGAGTGGCGCGTGCGGCGCGCTGGGTGGGGGTCGCGTGATGCCGAACGGTGACCCCACCCGGCTCCTCGCTTTGCTCGTCGCCACCCTCCGCTTTCGGGGAGGGATTAAGACCCCGGGACCAACACCACGCGGCCGACGATCTTCCCGGCACGCAATTCATTGTGTACGGCGTTGACATCCTCGAGCGGGCGGGTGGCGACCGGCACGTCGGGCAAGCCGGTGCGGCGCACCAGTTCCATCATTTCCTGCATTTCCGGCACGCTGCCGACATAGGAACCCTGGACGGTCAGCGCCCGCATCGGAATTGGCGGCAGCGATAGGGTGAGGTCGCCGCCGTAAAGGCCGACGATGATGTATTTGCCGCCCTTGGCCAGGCTGTCGTAACCGAGCCGCGCCGACTGCGACGAACCGACGAGATCGACCACCGCCCAGGCGCCGCCATTGGTCAGGCGCTTGATCTGATCGAGCGCGTCCGCCGCCTTGGCATCGACCACGGCGGCGGCGCCCGCCTTCTTGGCGGCATCGCGCTTGGCCGGATCGATATCGACGACGATCGCCGAGTGCCCACCCATTTTTTGATGCAAAGCCAGGCACATGAGGCCGAGACCGCCGGCACCGATGATCACCGTCGGCTCGCGCTTGAGCGTCGTCACTTTTTTCAAGGCGCCGAATGTCGTCGCGCCCGAGCAGGCCAGCGGCGCCGCGCGCTCCGGCGGCATATCGCCGATGTCGAACAGATAACGCGGGTGCGGCACGACCAGGTAATCGGCGTAGCCGCCGTTCGAAAATACCCCGACGCTGCGCATGGCCGAGCAGAGATTGTCCTCGTTGCGCAGGCAGGCCGGGCAGGTGCCGCAGCCTATCCAGGGGTCGACCAGCATGCGCGCGCCGATCGTGACGGCCTTGGCCTCGGGCCCAACCGCCACCACCTCGCCGACATTCTCGTGGCCGAGGGTGATCGGCAGTTTCATGCCGCGGTCTTCCAGGCTCAGGCGCTTGCCGCCGCCCATGTCGAAATAGCCGTCGGCGAGGTGCAGGTCGCTGTGGCAGACGCCGGCGGCCAACACTTTGAGCAGCACCTCGGTGCCCTTCGGCTCGGGCGTCGGGCCTTCATTCAATTGCAGCGGCTGCCCGCAGGTGCAGACTTGAAACATGCGCATGGATTTCCTCCCGACTTTTTTCTCTGCGGCACCGGTCTCAAGCCGGCGTCCTGCCCGACAGGGAACCACAGTCCGGAGCGGCCGTCACCACAGGCCGCGCGCAGATTTGGCGCTCGCAACCTGCCGTTTTGGTGGGCAAAAGGGGCGACCGGCCCGGACTCATCCGCACTTGGGCACTCCAAAATAGCCCTCCCTCCCAATATCTTTGGACCAGGGCGGTGACTTCGCGCGCCCGCTCGGCTATCCGGATTGCTCATGGCTTCACTTGCCCTCGATACCGCCGCCCACGCCGCTGCCGGTCACCCCCCACGGGGCACGGCCGAGCTGATCGACGTGCGCGCGCTCACCGCCGAGCTCGATGCGCTCGCGGCCGCGCACCATGGCGACGAGCGCGATCTGCGCGCCATCGTGGCGCAGCGGCTGAAAACCGTGCTCAACGATGGCCGCGAGAAAGCCGAGAAGCTTCTGCTCAAGGACCGCCACGGCCGCCGCTGCGCCGAGCAGCTTTGCCGGATGGAAGACGAGATCATCCGCGTGCTGTTCGAGTTCGCGCGCAAGCATCTCTACCAGTCGCAGAACCCGTCCGAAGCCGAGCGCATGGCGGTGGTCGCGACCGGCGGCTATGGCCGCGGGCTGCAGGCGCCCGGCTCCGACCTCGATCTGTTGTTCGTGCTGCCCTACAAGCAGACCGCCTGGGGCGAATCGATCGCCGAAGCGATCCTCTATTGCCTGTGGGACATGGGACTGAAGGTCGGTCACGCCACCCGCTCCATCGACGAGTGCATCCGCCAGTCGAAGGCCGACATCACCATCCGCACCGCCATTCTGGAAGCGCGCTACCTGCTGGGCGACGAGAAGCTGTTCGACGAACTGGTGACACGCTTCGACGACGAGGTGGTACGCAACACCGCCGCCGAGTTCGTCGCCGCCAAGCTCGCCGAGCGCGAGGACCGCATCCGCCGCGCCGGGCAGTCGCGCTACCTGGTCGAGCCCAACGTCAAGGACGGCAAAGGCGGCTTGCGCGATCTGCACACGTTGTTCTGGATCGCCAAATACGTCTACCGCGTGCGCGACCCTAGCGAGCTGATCAAGCGCGGCGTGTTCGACAAGACCGAGTACCAGCTATTCCGCCGCTGCGAGAACTTCCTCTGGTCGGTGCGCTGCCACATGCATTTCCTCACCGGCCGCGCCGAGGAGCGGCTGTCATTCGACATCCAGCGCGAGATCGCGGTGCGCCTCGGCTACAGCGCGCGTCCCGGCCTGCGCGACGTCGAGCGTTTCATGAAGCACTACTTCCTCATCGCCAAGGATGTCGGCGATTTGACCGCCATCCTCTGCGCCGAGCTGGAAGACAGCCACACCAAGAGCGTGCCGGTGCTGAGCCGGGTGATGGCGCGCTTCCGGCCCGTGAAGCGCAGGCAACTTGCCGACAACAACGATTTCGTGGTCGAGAACAACCGCATCCGGCTGGTCCGCGGCGACGTCTTCCGGCGCGACCCGGTCAACCTGATCCGCATTTTCCATCTGGCGCAGAAGCACAATCTCGCCTTCCATCCCGATGCCATGCGCGCGATGACGCGCTCGCTCAAGCTGATCGATGCCAAGCTGCGCGAGAACGAAGAGGCCAACCGCCTGTTCCGGGGCATCGTAACCTCGAAGAACGATCCGGAGACGGTACTGCGCCGGATGAACGAGGCCGGCGTACTCGGCAAGTTCGTGCCGGCCTTCGGCAAGATCGTCGCCATGATGCAGTTCAACATGTATCACCACTATACGGTGGACGAGCATCTGTTGCGCTGCATCGGCATACTCACCGAGATCGAGCGCGGAGCGACCGACGACACCAAGCTCGCCAACGAGCTGATGGGGAAGATTCAGCCCGCCCACCGCACGGTGCTCTATGTCGCGCTGTTCCTGCATGACATCGCGAAGGGCCGGCCGGAGGATCATTCGATCGCCGGCAGCCGGGTGGCCAAGCGCCTCTGCCCGCGGCTCGGCTTGTCGCAGGCCGACACCAACCTGGTGGCCTGGCTGATCGAATTCCATCTGACCATGTCCAGCGTCGCGCAGTCGCGCGATCTCTCCGACCGCAAGACGATCGAGAATTTTGCCGCGGTCGTGCAGTCGGCCGAGCGGCTGAAGCTGCTCACCATCCTGACCACCGCCGACATCAAGGCGGTGGGCCCCGGCGTGTGGAACGGCTGGAAAGCGCAGCTCATCCGCACGCTTTATTACGAGACCGAGCCGGTGCTCACGGGGGGCTTCTCCGAAGTCAACCGAGCCCAGCGCGTCGCCATGGCGCAAACCGAATTCCGCGCCGCCATGACCGATTGGTCATCGGACGAGCTGGAGGCCTATATCGCCAAGCACTATCCGGCCTACTGGCTCAAGGTCGACGTGCCGCACAAGATTGCCCATGCCAACTTCCTGCGCACAAGCGAGCAATCCGACAAAAATCTCTCAACCATGGTCAGCTTTGATGCGGTGCGCGGGGTGACCGAACTCACCGTGCTCTGCCCCGACCATCCCTGGCTGCTGTCGATCATCGCCGGCGCCTGCGCCATGGCCGGCGCCAACATCGTCGACGCGCAGATCTACACCACCACCGACGGACGGGCGCTCGACACCATTTCGGTCGCGCGCGAGTTCGACCGCGAAGAGGACGAGGAACGGCGCGCGGCCCGCATCGCCGACGCCATCGAAAAAGCGCTACGCGGCGAATTGCGGCTGCCCGATGTGGTGGCCACGCGCGCCGCCCCCAAGGGCCGCATCAAGGCGTTCGCGATCGAGCCTTCGGTCTCCATCAACAACCAGTGGTCCCACCGTTACACCATGGTGGAGATCACCGGCCTCGACCGCACCGGCCTGCTCTATGACCTGACCACCACGCTGTCCAAGCTCAACCTCAACATCGCCTCGGCCCATGTCGCCACCTTCGGCGAGCGGGTGGTGGACGTGTTCTACATCACCGACCTGTTGGGCGCGCAGATCACCTCACCAACGCGACAGGCAGCGATCAAGCGCGCGCTGATCGGGGTGTTCTCGATGCGCAATAGCGACGGCAAGACGGCGAAATAGCCCGGGAGGCTATCGGCGTCTGATCCACGGAGATGGAAGCATTCTCCGTTCATTCCCGCGCAAGCGGGAAGGCAGGCGCCAAATCATAAGCCTCAATTTGCCGCCGCTGGGTCCCCGCTTTCGCGCGGACGAGCGTCAAGAGCGTTTCAGCCTCAGTGGATCGGACCCTAGCCCGCCGAGCTGGCGCCCGTCCGGCCGGCAAAAAACGACGTGGTCTCGCCGGCCGGCACCGCGTCGCTGAACAGACGGCCCTGCCCCAGCTCGCAGCCTTGCGCCAGCAATTCGCGGCCCTGCGCGCTGCCGTCGACGCCCTCGGCGGTGACGGTGAAGCCGAGACCACGGCCGAGTCCGATCAAGGCATTGACGATCGCCGCGCTCTCGTGATCGGCCGCCATGCGTTCGACGAAGCCGCCGGCGATCTTGATGCGGTCCACCTTGAAATTGCGCAGGTGATAGAGGCTCGAATAGCCGGTGCCAAAATCGTCCAGGACGATCTTGACCCCTGCGTTGCGCAGCGGGCCGAGCGCCTGCTTCGCCGTTTCGAGGTCGCGCACCACCGCGTTCTCCGTGATCTCGATGGCGAGACGGCTCGGCCACATCCCGGTTTCGCTGAGGATGCCGAGTATGCGCAAACCGAGGCCCGGGTCCTTGAGTTGAACGGGCGACAGGTCGAAGGCCAGACTCACATGGCTCGGCCAAGAGCGCGCTTCACGGCACGCCCGGCGCAAGAGCTTTTCCGCCAGGGCATGGATCAGGCCGGTATCTTCGGCGATCGGAATGAAGCGGGCCGGCGGGATGTCGCCGAGTTTCTCATGCCGCCAATGCGGCTGCGCCTCGAAGCCGGTGACTTCCTGCGTGTGGAGATTGATGAGCGGCTGGAAGTACGGCTCGATGGCGTCGGCGTCGATGGCCGCGCGCAGCTCCCGTTCCAGCATCTCGCGCTCGCGCACAAAGTGATCCATCTCGTCGTCGAAGAAGCGAACCGACGACTTCTCGTTGTCCTTGGCCTTGTACAGGGCCACGTCGGCGCGCCGCATGACCTCCTCGCTGGTCGTGCCGGGAAACGGAAACAGCGCAACGCCGATGCCCACGGAAAGATAATGCTGCACGATGCCGGTCTGCACCGGGACGGACAGCTTTTCGATGACGCGGCGGGCGATACTGTTCGCCCCCTCGGCGCCGGCAAGATGTCGCGCCAGGATGGCGTATTCGTCGCCGCCGAGCCGTGCGACCAAGTCGCCGGGACGTACCGCCGTCAACAGCCGCTCACCGACGACAATCAACACCTCGTCGCCGACGTTGTGGCCGAACACATCATTGATCTGCTTGAACCGGTTGAGATCGAGAATGAAGAGCGCGTGCGCGCCACCCGAGCGCGGTGGCGCCGCGATGGCGGCATTCAACGTGTCAACGAACTGGCGCCGGTTCGGCAGGCCGGTGAGCGGATCCTGCATGGCGAGCTCGCGCGCATGCTTCTCGGCCTCGATTCGCCGCCGCGTCTCGCGTTTCTGTTCGGTCCAGCGGCGCCAGGAATAGAGCAGCATGGCAACGCACAGCACCGCCGCAAGAATCGGCATTTCGTCCAGTTCGATCGCCTGGTCGACCGGCCTTCCGCCCGTCGAGAAGACATCGACCTGGTAGAGGACCATGGCCGTTACAGCGACGGCGACGGCGGCGAGGAACAGGTCTTGCAAGCTGACGCGATGACGAACCACGAAATTCCACAGACGATCGACGTTGAAAGGACGCTTTGCCATGGCTTTGGCACACGTATTGACGGGCAAAGCAAAGACCTAGGCGATGAGAGATAACGGAGCTTCAAATTCGCTCCACGCAATGATCGTTAGGTGAAGAATTGGTTTCGAAAACCGTGCGAGGCAGCCGGTTCCGCGAAGCAGCGTGACATTACGCCTCGTTGGCGAGCGCACGGCGCAAGCGCCGGATGATGACGCCGCGGGCGCGGTCGTCGGCGGCGGCTTCCACAGCGTCGTTGATGTCGAGGATCAGCTTCGACATGTCGTTGTGCCAATCGAGATTGACAACCGCCTCGGGCGCCAAGCGCCGGCGATGGGAAGCGTCGATCGGTGTCGGCGCGCTGGTGGTCAATTCGTAGATATCGTCGAGCAGCGGCGTGAACACCTGCGCCGCCGGAACCGTGCGCTCGGCGATGCGTTGCGCGAGCCCGGCGAGCGCCGGCTCTTCGCCGTGCACCAGGAACACGCCGCAGCGGATGGGACGGCGCGCCGCGATCCAACGCGCCAGCTCGGGGCCGTCGGCATGGCCGGAATATTCGTCGAGCCGGCGGATGCGCGCATTGACCTTGATCGCCTCGCCCATGATGCGCACCGCCTTGGCGCCATCGACCAGGAAACGGCCGAGCGTGCCCTGCGCCTGAAAGCCGACCAGCAGCACGGTCGCATTGCGCTGCCACAGCCAGCGCTTGAGATGATGGCGGATGCGGCCGGCATCGCACATGCCGCTGGCGGCGATGATGATGTGGAAGCCGGTGAAGCGGGCGATCGCCTTGCTCTCGTCCACGGTCTCGGTGCAACGCAGGTGCGGCGAGCTCAACAGGCGCTCGACATCGACGTCGGATTCCAGGCTCTCGGTGTGCTGGCGAAAGACCTCGGTGGCGCGAATGGCAAGCGGCGAATCGAGAAAGATGGGGCTTTGCGGAATCTCGCCGCGCTCCATCAGGTCGACCAGATCGACGATCAGCTCCTGGGTACGCTCGACCGCAAAGGCGGGGATCAGCAGCGCACCGCCGGCTTCCCGCGCGGCACGCACTTCCACCGCCAGGCGCTCGCGTCGCGATTCACGCGTCACCGGCGGCCGGTCCTCGTCGCCATAGGTCGATTCGCACAAGACATAATCGAGCCCGGCCGGCGCTTCCGCTTCCGGCTGCAACAATTTGGCGTCGGGGCCGAGATCGCCGGAGGCGAGCACGCGCAGCGGCTTGCCGTCCTCGCCTTCGTCGGCAAACTCGATCTCGATCGAGGCCGAACCGAGCAGATGGCCGGCGTTCCAGTAACGCGCCCGCACGCCGGGCATCGCCTCGAACCAGCGCTCGTATTCGACGGCACGGAAGGCATCGAGCGCTGCAATGGCGTCGCGCTGGCTATAGATCGGCGTCACCGCGGGACGGCCGCGCGCGGCATTGCGCCGGTTGAGCTGGGCAACTTCCAATTCCTGGATGCTGCCGCTATCTGGCAGCATGAACGTGCACAGATCGATGGTGCCGCGTGTCGCCCACACCGGGCCGCGAAAACCCGCGCGCACGAGCTTGGGGATCAGGCCGCTGTGATCGATATGCGCGTGCGTCAACAGCACCGCACCGATGTCTTCGGCGTCGAAGGGAAAACGGCCGTAATTCAATTCCTTCAGCGTCTTGGAGCCCTGGAACAGGCCGCAATCGACCAGCAGCTTGCCCTTCGGCGTGTCGAACAGATGGCAGGAGCCGGTCACCGTGCGGGCTGCGCCGCAGAAGCGGATGGTCACGCTCATCGCGGCAGCCTCGGCAATTCGGTCAGCCCGACTTCGCCGAGCAGCGCGCGCGCCAGGATCTCGTCGAGCGCGATGGCGTTGCTCGGATGCGGCACGCTGGTGGTTGAGCGGATGGAGCGGATGCCGACCTCGTGGAACTTGCGGATCATCTCGGGCGGAAACAATGCATGGGTGATGACGGCATCGATCGTCCGGCAGCCGGCGGCGAGCAGCGCGCGGGCACAGGCGATGAGCGTGCCGCCTGAAGAAACGATGTCGTCGACCAGCAGCACGGGCCGGCCGGCAAGCAGGCCCGGATCGGGAAAAGCGATCTCCACGACCTGATCGCCGCGCCGCTTCTTGCGGCCGATGGCGTGCGCAACGTTGAGTTCGCCGGCGAGCTCTGCGACCCAGGGCTCGGACTCTTCGTCGGGACCGACCACCACCGTGGCGGGATCGACGCCGCTGAAGCGCAAGGTCTCGAAGACCGCCGGCATGGCCGACAGATCTTCCGCCTTGATGCCGGGAAAGACATCGTCGATGCGCTTGGTGCGATGCAGATGAGCATCGACGGTCACGACGCGATCGACGGCGTCGGCGAGCAGCTTGCCGACCACCTTCTGGCTAATCGCTTCGCCGGGATGAAACGCGATGTCCTGGCGCATGTAGCAGAGATAGGGCGCGACCAGCACCAGCCGCTTGGCGCCGCCGCGGCGCAAGGCTTCCGCCGCAAACAGCACCGCCAGCAATTTGTCGTTCGGCCGGTCGAGCGGCGTGTACAGGATCGTCGTCGGCGCCGCCGGCCCCGCCGTGACGCGCAGTTCCTCGTCCGGAAAGCGATGCACAGCGATGGTGTGCATGGCGAGGCCGAGACGGCCGGCAAGCTGCCGCGCCTCGCGCGCCGCCGTCGGCAGGCATTGCAGCACGCACCTGCTCATGGCGTGCCTCCGCCTTTCCGCGCGCCGTCGATGGTGTAGCCGGTGGCAGCCTGGGTGACCGCGAGCGCCAGTTCGTATTCGGAGTCATCGAAGGCATGGATGCGATAGAGCGGCTCGCCCTGCTCCACGCGGTCGCCGATCTTCTTGAACACCTTGATGCCGGCGCCCTTGTCGATGGGCGCGCCGGCGGTGCGCGCCAGCCGGTTGAGCCGCAGGTTGTCGATAGCCGTCACCGTGCCATCGTGCGGCGCCGGAATGTCGGCGGTCAGGGGCCCGAGATCGCTGCGGCAGGTGGATGGCCCCTGCGCCTCGATGATCTTTTCCATCTGCTTGAGCGCGGCGCCGCTTTCGAGCAGCGCCTTGGCGCGGGCATAGCCGGTGCCGCTACGCAATTCGGGATCGTATTCGAGCAAGTGCGCGGCGAGCCGCAGCGATTTCTCGCGCAAGTCGGCGGGCGCCAGCGGATCGTTGCTCAGCACCGCCATCACGTCCTGCGCTTCCAACACCGGCCCGATGCCATTGCCGATCGGCTGGCGGCCGTCGGTGGTCACCACCTCGACCGCGATGCCGAAATGATCGCCGACGAACTCGAACAGCTTGCGCAGGCGCATGGCTTCCATCGCCGTGGTGAGCTTGGCCGCCGGACCGACCGGCAGGTCGAGCAGCAGGTGGGTCGAGCCGGCCGCCAGCTTCTTCGACATGATGGAGGCGACCATCTGCTCCCGGGTATCAAGGCTGAGCGGGCGCTCGACCGAGATCAGGATGTCGTCGGCCGGCGACAGGTTGACGTGGCCGCCCCACACCAGGCAGCCGTGGCAGGCGGTCACCACCTCGCGCATCTCGTCGACGCCGAGGTCGACGCGCGCCAGCACCTCCATGGTGTCGGCGGTGCCGGCCGGCGAGGTGATCGCGCGCGACGAGGTCTTCGGAATCATCAACCCGTGCGCGGCGACGATAGGCACCACGATCATCGAGGTGCGGTTGCCGGGGATGCCGCCGATGCAATGCTTATCGACGACGATGGAACGGTCCCATTTGAGTTGCGTACCCGCTGCCGCCATGGCGTGCGACAGTGCCAGCAATTCGCCGCTGGTCATGAAGCTGCCGGAACCGATCAGGAAGGCGGCAATCTCCATGTCGGAGTAGCGGTAGTGCGTGAGGTCGTCGACGATCGCGGTGATCTCGGGCGCGCTCAGCACGTGGCCCTGAATCTTGGCGCGCACGGCGTCGAGGCTGTCCGGCGGCGCTGCCGGTGTCACCACAACCAGGCTGCCGGCCGGTTCGCCGAAGCGACGGAACGCCGGCTCGGCCAGACCCAATTCGTCAGGCCCCACCAGCCCGTCATCGGTAATCAGCAACGTCGCCAGCAGGACTTTCCCGTCCCGGCGCAATTCGACGCGGGAAAAGCCGCGGAAAACTTCCGGCCGCAGCGCCTTCGAACGCCGCGACATCACCACCACGTTCTCTCGGCCGGTGTCGAGATTGATGCGGCGAATTTTGAGCGGCGGACGGGAGGGGTTCATCGGGCGGTCCAGGGGTGGCGTGCCCCATACCATAGTCACCGGTTGCCGCAAGCCGTTGACCTAAATCATGACTTTCAGCCATCTGACCTGGATCAATGCCGCCCGGTTGTGGCTCAGGCGTGTTACGCCGACGAGCAAAAAAGGACCCGATATGCAGCCACGCAAAGCATGGCCGACATTCGCCATCGTCGCAGTGTTCTTCTGGAGCGCGGCGGCAGTGGCCCAGCACCGATGGACGACCTATCACAACGCGCGCTTCGGCACGACGGCGGATTACCCGGCTGACCTGTTTACCGTGAAAGAGCGCCCACCGGACAACAGCGACGGGCAGACCTTCCGCACCGCCGATGGCAGCGCGACGCTTTTGATCTACGGCACGCACAACATCGAAGAGGACACGCCACGATCTTACGTCGAAAAATATTTCGACAAGCCGGAGGTCACCTACAAGCGGACGAGATCGTCGTTCTTCGTCGTCTCCGGCGTGCGCAACGGCGAGATTTTCTATCACCGCTGCAATTTTCCGCGCCAGGCCGACGGCATTATCAATTGCCTCGAGTTGCGCTACCCGGCCAAGGAAAAAGCCCAGTGGGATGCCATCGTGACGCGCGTCAGCAATTCGCTGCGTTCGGGAGAAAACATCGAGCAGCAGAATTAGCCCGCTGAAATGCAACTGCCCCGCGGAGGCGATCCGCGGGGCAGCTACGGGCGCTCAATTTAGCCGACCTTGAACTCCATCGACTTGAAGCTGAGATGCCGCACGCTCTCCGGCTCGTCGGAGATTTTGCGGATCGCCGCCCAGGTCTGCTTGTAGTTCGGGATGATCAGCTCGTTAACGCCGGGCGACACCACGTTGCCCTGCACGCCGTCGGGATTGGCGAACAGCATGAAGGTCTGCTTCCGCCGCGCCGTCGCTGTCGGATAGACGATGGCCTGGGTCGAGCCGTTGCCGTTGTAGACCTCGACCAGGTCGCCTTGCTTGAGCTTGAGCTCGGCCATGTCCTGCGGGTTCATCTGGATGAACGGGTACGGGAACCGGTCCATGACGAATTCGTCGTCTTGGTCGAGATAGGCGCTCTGCCAGACGTGGTTGGTACGGCCGTTGTTGATGAGAAACGGCCACTTGTTCTTCTCGGCCTGCTTGCCGGGCGCCTCCAGACCTCGCCATTTGGCTGCCATGAAGGTGGCCTTGCCGTCCTTGGTGCCGAACTTGCCGTCGGTATAAAGACGCTGGGTGCCGACGAGCTTGCCGTCCTTGAAGTCGGCGGCCGGCTCCTGAAAGCCGTTGGTGCCCATGGCACGCAGCCGGTCGTAGGTGACGTGCTGGCCGCCCGCCGCATGGCCGTGATAGCCGTCCATGAAGGCGTCTTCCTCGGTCTTCCAGTCGAAGCCCTTGAACTTGTCGGCCTGCTTCGTCTTGCCCTGCTCGCGGAATACGCGCTCCATGGCGTTGGCGAGACGCGCCGCGATCAGGCAGTCGGGCATCGCCTGTCCCGGCGGATCCATGTAGCGCTCGGTGAGCCGCATGCGCCGCTCGCCGTTCATCGAGGTGAGATTCATCTCGCCCGAGGTAGCCGCCGGCAGCCGCACATGACAGGCCTCGCCGATCTTGGTCGGCACGATGTCGACATCGACGGCAAACAGGCCGCCGCGCTTGATGGCACGCAGAATCGCCTTCACCATCGCGTCACGGTCACCGTAGGGCACCGTAAGCATGGCGTCCTTCACCATGTCGGTGCGCTTCTTATAAGTCTGCTTGAACTTGAAGGCGTTGAGCGTGGTCTTGTAGTGATCGCAGCCCCAGACGTGATGGACGCCGCCCTTGCCGCCGATGAGCAATTTATCGATGTAAACGGCGGGCCGCGTTCCCGGATAGTCGGGACGCACATAGCCTTCCTGATGGCCGCCCATGCGCACGCAGCCACCGCCCGGCCGGCCGACATTGCCGGTGGCGAGCGCGACGTTCACCAGCGCGGCATTGGTGCGGTAGTTGTCGTTGCCCCAGATCAGGCCCTTCTCGTAACTGAACATGGTGCGCCGGCGCGCGCCGCCCTGCTTGGGCTGGGCGATCCATTGCGCCGACTTGGCGATCTCGTCGGTTGAGAGGCCGGTGATGCGCGCCGCCTCTTCCAGACTGGTCTTGTTGGCCTTGACCGCCTTGTCGAAGTCCTTGGTCGAGGCGTCGATAAACGTCTTGTCGGTCCAGCCCTTGTCGGCAATGTAGGTAAGCCAGGCGTTGAACAGCGCGAGGTCGGTGCCCGGGTTAATCGCCAGATGCATCACCCGGTCCTTGCCGGCCTCCACCTCGCAAGCGTTGACGGTGACCGTGCGGCGCGGGTCGACGATGACGATGCGGGCCTGCGCCACCGGCTCGGAGCCGAACTGCCCCTTCTTCTTGTCGACCGAGGTGCCGCGCAAATTCGGCACCCAGTGATTGAGGAAGTAGTTGGTCTGCGTCTCCAGCGCATTGGTGCCGACCGCCACGATGGTGTCGGCAAGCTCGGCATCCTCGTAGCAGTTGTTGAGCTCGCCAACGCCCATGTCGCGGGTCGCATGCACTTCCGAATTATAGGCCGGACGATTGTGGATGCGGATGTTCTTCACCTTCATGGCGCCGAAATAGAGCTTGCCGGTGCCCCAGGTGTTCTCGTAACCGCCGCCGGCGCCGCCGTGATCGTAGGCGGAGACGATCAGCCCATCCTCGCCCGCCTCATTGATCACCCCGACCGTAACGCGAGCGACCAGATCGAGCGCGTCATCCCAGCTCGTCGGCTGCATCTGGCCATAGCGCCAGACCTGCGGATCGGTAAGCCGCTGCAATTGCGTGTTGCGCTGGCGCGAGTAGCTCAGCTCCGCGATGCGCGCGCCGCGGATCGAGCCGAGGCCGGAATTCACCACGCAATTCTCGTCCGGCTTGATGACGATATGCACGTCCTCGCCGTTCTGCTTGACGATGTTGTACATCGACGGCGCATACCAGTTCGCCGTCTCCGCCGGCTGCTGCTTGGCGAGGTCGGCGCCGAATGCGTTCTGGCCGGGCGCGGTGCCACCCTGCTTGTTGGCCGGCCAACTGTAGGCGTGATAGCCGCAGCCGACGATGCAGTAATGGCAGGTGACGTTGTGCCGCTTGGCGTCCTTGGGGACGATCGGCAAGCGGTCGATGTGACGTTTGTAAGTCATGGTTTCCCTCCCTTAGAGCACGTTGGACAGCCGGCCATACAGCAGCTCGTCGACGCCTTCGGCGTAGATGTCGCCTTTGTCGTCGATGCGCAGCGCGTATTGCGGGAGGTTTTGCGTGGCGTGGCCCCAGACCTCGAGACCGCCGGTTTCGCAGTCGAAGCGCGAATAGTGGCCGGGGCAATTCAGAGTACGGTCGCTCTTGTCGTAGGCGAGCGGGAAGCCCTTGTGCGGGCAGATGGTGGAGAAGCCGACGATGTCGCCGTCGGGGCCGGCACCGTCCGGCACCCGCCTGCCGAGCTTGATGAGCACGCCCGGCGCATCCTGGTCCGGATAAGCGACGTTGAGCGGCTCATCGACTTTGAGATCGCGCAGATTGGCGAGCCGGTTGGACGGATAATCCACCCGGGCGGCGGCGGGGGCCGCCTTGGCTTGCGGGGTCGAAAGCTGGGCCGCCGCAACGCCGGCGGCAGCGATGCCGGCCCCGGTCAGGAATTTCCTGCGGCCAGCATCGATCATTCGCGAACAGCGATTCATGGACGTCCTCCCTGGTGGAGCCGGTCCCTCGACCGAGACTCCCGTTTCCTCGAGGTCCGGCCGGTAGGGCCTACCAGGCCGGAGAGCGTCCCTTTCCCTCCTGCGTCACAAAACATTCACTTGCGATGTGGCGCGGCGAAATTACATTATGTCGAGACGTCTCGACATAAACGATAATCGAAATCGTTTCGGCTGTCACCTGGAGAAGCGAAAGGGAGCCCTGTAAGAATGCGACCGGGAGAAGTCATTCCAATGCCCAAGACCACGACGCTCGCGGTTGCCAGTCATGCCGGCCGCGTGCCGGCCGGCGAGGCATTGTCCTCGGGGCATGCCATTTCAGTGCTCGCCGCGCTGGCACAGCCGACCCGGCTCGCCATTTTCAAGCTGCTGCTCAAACAAGAGCCGGTCGGCGTCACCGCCGGCGTGATCGCCGATACGATCGGCGCGCCGCACAATTCGATTTCCACGCATCTTGCGATCATGGTGCGCGCCGGGCTGCTGCGCAGCACGCGCGAGGGCCGCACCATTATCTATCGCGCCGACATCGAGGGCATGCGCGCGCTGATCGGCTTCCTGGTCAACGATTGCTGCGACGGTCATCCGGAAATCTGCCGCCTGCTGGACGCCGTCGCCGATCCGGCCTGTGGTTGCGCGCCGACCCCGAAGGCCAAGGGCAAGAAGGGGTGATGACGATGCGTGCGCCCGATAAGCCCTACAACGTCCTCTTCCTCTGCACCGGCAACTCCGCCCGTTCGATCCTGGGCGAGGTGGTGCTCAACCGCGTCGGCCAGGGACATTTCCACGCTTTCTCCGCGGGTAGCCACCCCAAGGGGGCGGTGCATCCCTATACGCTCGATCTGCTGCAGAAGATGCATTTCGACGTCGGCGGTCTGCGCTCTAAGAGCTGGCTGGAATTCGCACAGCCCGGCGCGCCCAAGCTCGATTTCGTCTTCACCGTCTGCGACGACGCGGCCGGTGAGAGCTGCCCGGTGTGGCCCGGCCAGCCGATGACGGCGCATTGGGGCGTGCCCGATCCGGCGGCGGCGACCGGCACCGAAGCGGAGAAGCGCTATGCCTTCGCCGACACGCTGCGCATGTTGACCAACCGCATCAATATTTTCGTCAATCTGCCGCTCGCCAAGCTCGACCGCCTCAGCCTGCAAAAGCGGCTCGATAACATCGGCGCGAGCAAGGACGACGCCGCGGCGCCGCCGGCGACCGCCGCCGAATAGTCCCGAACAGGCAAATCAAGATCATGTCCACCTTCGAACGCTACCTGACCGTCTGGGTCGCGCTGTGCATCGTCGCCGGCATTCTGCTCGGGCATTGGTTCCCGGCCGTGTTCCACCTCGTGGGCGCGGCCGAAATCGCCAAGGTCAACATGCCGGTGGCGGTGTTGATCTGGTTGATGATCATCCCGATGCTGGTGAAGATCGATTTCGCCGCGCTGTCGCGGGTCAAGGAACATTGGCGCGGCATCGGCGTGACGCTGTTCATCAACTGGGCGATCAAGCCGTTCTCGATGGCCCTCCTCGGTTGGCTGTTCATCGGCTGGCTGTTCAAGCCCTATCTGCCGGCCGACCAGATCGCCAGCTATATCGCCGGCTTGATCCTGCTGGCGGCGGCGCCCTGCACCGCCATGGTGTTCGTGTGGAGCAACCTCTCCGACGGCGAGCCGCATTTCACCCTGAGCCAGGTTGCGCTCAACGACGTCATCATGGTGTTTGCGTTCGCGCCGATCGTCGGCCTGCTGCTCGGCCTCTCCGCGATCACCGTGCCGTGGGAGACGCTGCTGCTGTCGGTCGTGCTCTATATCGTGGTGCCGGTGATCATCGCCCAGCTCGTGCGGCGCAGCATCATAGCGAATGGCGGGCAGGCGGCGCTCAATCGGCTGCTGTCGACCTTGCAGCCGATTTCATTGGTCGCCCTGCTGGCCACGCTGGTGCTGCTGTTCGGCTTTCAGGGCGAGCAGATCATCGCGCAGCCTTTGATCATCGGCCTCTTGGCCGTCCCAATCATCATTCAGGTCTATTTCAACTCCGGCCTCGCTTATCTGCTCAATCGCGCCGCCGGCGAAGCCCATTGCGTCGCCGGGCCCTCGGCGCTGATCGGCGCCAGCAACTTCTTCGAGCTGGCGGTGGCGGCGGCCATCAGCCTGTTCGGCTTCAATTCCGGCGCGGCGCTGGCAACCGTGGTCGGCGTGCTGATCGAGGTGCCGGTGATGCTGTCGGTGGTCAAGATCGTCAACAGCACACGCGATTGGTACGAGGCCGGCGCGACGGTCAAGCAGCGCATCCTTGCCGGCGGCAAGGCGCGCTGAACCGGCTACGCTATCGATCTCGCGGTGCAGACTTCGCGAATCGCACAAGCTCGTCGGGCACGCTGATGGTGTGGCCGAGCAGACGATAGCTCTGCGTCTTGCCGTGCGAGTCGACGTTGAGCGCTTGCGTTACACCGCCGTCGAGCACGCCATCGAGCACGAAATTCAACGCGTGGAGCTTGGGCAGCACGTAACGCTGCACCGCCGTCGGCTGCCGGTGCGCGAACAGCGCGGCAACCACGCTTTCGGTCACCGTCTCGCGCAGCAGCGGGAACAGTTCCGGCGCGTAGGCGATGAGGGAGATGTTGAGGCGGTCGCCCTTATCACCGGCGCGGGCGTGCGCCAGGGCGTGCAGCGGCAATTCAGCCATGGCCGGCCTCAATGATGTGGACCTTCGGCCGCACCGCGTCGCGCGGCACCAGACACGAGGTCGCGGCGATGCGCGGACGCAAGCCGGCGCGGATGCCGCCACCGCCGGCTGGACCCGCGCAATAAAGCGCCTCGACTTCGGCCAGCCCACGCTCGACCGACGCCTTGTCGGGACCGGCAAAGGCGACACGCAGGCGCAGGTCCTCGCTGCCGCGCTCGGCAATGTTGTCGAGGCTATCCCACGCGCGGCCGGCGTCGTCGGCGAGCACGCTCAACACGCCGATCACGTCGCAACGGATACGCAAGCTCTGCGGGCTGCGCCTGCGTACGATGTCGCCGGCGAGCCGCGCGCGTGCCAACGCGTTGGGGCCGTAATAGGAGATCTCGCCCTCGCCCAGCCAGCCGCCATCGTAGCAGACGGTGACCTTGAGCCGCTCCGGCCGGGGGTGGCCGGTCGCGCCGTTGAGGCGCACCCGGTCGCCGCCGAGTTCGTCAAGGCTCGCATCGCTGATGTCGGCGGTGACATCGGGCGTGAGATAAGCGGCGGGATCGTGCACCTCATAGAGCAACTGCTCGGTGACCGTACGGCGGTCGACCAGCCCGCCACCTGCCGCCTTGCCGATGATGCAGCCGCCGTCGGCATCGATCTCGGCAATGGGGTAGCCGATATTCTCCGGCGCCGGCACGTCCTTGAAGCCGGGATCGGCGAAATAGCCGCCGGTGACCTGCGCGCCGCATTCGAGCAGGTGGCCGGCCATGGTGCCGCGACCAAGCCTGGCCCAGTCGTCGAACGACCAGCCGAAGGCATGGATGAGGGGAGCGAGCGCCAGCGAAGGATCGGCCACGCGGCCGGTGACAACGACCTGTGCGCCCTCGCCCAGCGCTTCGACGATCGGCCCGGCGCCGAGATAGGCATTCGCCGAGACCAGAAGCTTCTCGTCCGGAAGGTCGTCGCAGCAGGCGCGCAGCACCTCGAGCCCGGCGGCATCGAGCATGTCGTCGCCGGTGACGACGCCGATCCTGGTGCGTGTTTTGGCGCGCGTCCCACTTTGCGCGGCGAGCTCCGTGATCACCTGCGCCGCGGCGAGCGGATTGGCGGCGCCGAAATTGCCGATGATGGCGATGTTACCCTCAATGCAATCCTTCAAGATCGGCTTGAGCAAGGGCGCGAGCTTCGGCTCATAGCCAGCGGACGGATTCTCGCGGCGGCGCAATTGGGCGGCGGCCAGCGTCCGCTCGCCCAGGGTCTCGAAGATGACGGCGGCGCGTTCGCCCGCGGCCCGCAAGTCGCGCACGACCGCAAACGGCGCGTCGATCCGGTCGCCCGAATAGCCGGCGCCGGCGCCGATGAGCATACGCCCGACCATTATGTTCCTGCCTCGAAGCCGCTCGTTCTGCGGGTGGTGAGTTTCAGCGTGGCGGCAAACAGGTGTCAAGGACGGCGGCCTGGCGCGGCGCGGTGCAAAGCTTTGAAACCACGCAGAAATCTCCGCTTAACGGCACCTTAAATCGGGGCCCGTAGCGTCCTTCGCGGGGGCCGGCGCTAATGGACGCCGGCGCAACGGGTTGGCGTAATGGCGTCGGGACGGGGACATTCGGGCGGCCGCAAAGAGCCGAAATTCGACGCAACGCCCGAGGTGCGCGTCAAGGCAAGTGACCGTGCCAACGCACAGCCGCCGGCGAAGAGTCGGCGCAAGCGCAAGAAGCGCGCCCGGTCCAGCGCCCGTTCTTTCATCGGCCGGCTCGTCTACTGGAGCCTGGTACTGGGGCTGTGGGCCGGCATCGGCGGCATCGGCGCCGTCATCTGGGTTGGCGCCCACCTGCCGCCGATCCAATCGCTCGAAATCCCCAAGCGGCCGCCATCAATCGAGATCGTCGACGCACGCGGCCAGCCTTTGGCGCGACGCGGCGATCGCGCGGGCGCGCCATTGTCGTTGAAAGAGATGCCCGCTTACGTGCCGCAGGCCTTCATCGCCATCGAGGACCGCCGCTTCTACCACCATTTCGGCGTCGACCCTTACGGCATCATGCGGGCGCTGGTCGCCGACGTGCTCCACCGTGGAGTCGCCCAGGGTGGTTCCACCATCACCCAGCAACTCGCCAAAAATCTCTTTCTGACGCAAGAGCGCACGATCCATCGCAAGCTGCAGGAAATGCTGCTGGCGCTGTGGCTGGATCACAAATTCTCCAAGCAGAAGATCCTCGAGCTCTACCTCAATCGCGTCTATTTCGGCTCCGGCGCCTACGGCATCGAGCAGGCGTCGCAGCGCTACTTCGGTGTTTCGGCGCGCCGTCTCACGCTGGCGGAAGCGGCATTGCTCGCGGCTCTCGTCAAATCGCCGTCGCGGCTCGCACCGACGCGCAACTATGACGGCGCGGAAAAGCGCGCGAAGATCGTGCTCGCCGCCATGACCCAGCTCGACTTCATCAGCAAGTCGAAAGAGCGCCTCGCGCTGGCGCGCCCGCCGCATATCGTTGAGCAGGCCGCCAACGACAGCGTCAATTACGTTGCCGACTGGGTGATGGACGCGGTCAACGACATCCTCGGCCACGTCGACGAGGACATCGTGGTGCACACCACCATCGATTCGGCGATGCAGTTGAAAGCGGAGCAGGCGCTCGACGACGAGTTGGCGCAAAAAGGCGACAAATACCGCGTCGGCGAAGGCGCGCTGGTTTCGATGACGCCGAACGGCGCCGTGCGCGCGTTGGTCGGCGGCCGCAATTACGCCAAGAGCCAGTTCAACCGCGCAGTCGCCGCCAAGCGGCAGCCGGGCTCGGCCTTCAAGCCGTTCGTCTATCTGACCGCGCTCGAGCATGGCCTCACCCCCGACAGCGTGCGCGAGGACGCGCCCATCAGCGTGCATGGCTGGAAGCCGGAAAATTACGAGCACGAATACCTAGGTCCCGTTACGCTGACCAAGGCCCTGGCACTCTCGCTCAACACGGTGTCGGTGCGCCTGACCTTGGAGTTTGGGCCGCCGGCGGTGATCCGCACCGCCCACCGGCTGGGCATCGCTTCCTCGCTTAAATCGAACGCCTCGATCGCGCTCGGCACATCCGAAGTTTCGGTTCTCGAGCTGACCGGCGCCTACGCGACCTTCGCCAACGGCGGCTATGCGGTGTCGCCGCATGTGATCGAGCGCATCACGACTCCGAAGGGTCGGTTGCTGTTTGCCCGTCATGACGGCAGTGCCGGCCGCGTCGTCGATGCCCGTTACGTCGGCATGATGAACCAGATGATGCGGCAGACGCTCGCCATCGGCACCGCCAAGCACGCTTCGCTACCGGGCTGGCCGGCGGCCGGCAAGACCGGCACGTCGCAGGATTTCCGCGACGCCTGGTTCATGGGCTACACCGCGCGCCTCGTCACCGGCGTCTGGCTCGGCAACGATGACGGCTCCCCGACCAGGCATGTCACCGGCGGCGGCCTGCCGGTGGACATCTGGAGCCGCTATATGCGCGGCGCGCTGCAAGGCGTGCCGGTCGCGGCGCTGCCCGGGGCATCGACCGGCAGCGGCGGCGGCTTGTTCTCCGGCCTGTTCGGCGGCAACCGCCCGCCGCGCCCGCCGGAACCGGTCGCCGCCAATGCCCAACGCGGAACCAACGGCAGCGGTCTGGACGGCTGGTTGCTCGACAGCCTGTTCGGCCGGCGCTGATCGCTATTCCTGCACGCGAGCACGTATCGCGCCGGTAGCCAGCCACAACAGCAGGCTGGCGCAACCCATCAGCGCCACCGCGACAGCCAACGGCCAGGCGGTCTCGCCCAGCAATTGTCCGACCAAGATGCCGCAGAGCGCCGCCACAGTCTGCTGAATGAAGCCGAGCAACGCGGAGGCTGCGCCTGCCCGCTCGGGGAACGGCGTCATGGCGCCGGCGATCGTCTGCGGCAGCACCAGGCCGAGCCCGGCGAGATAGACCGCCATCGGGATCACCAACGACAGCGACGACCTCAGGCCGACCGCCACCGCCACCACCATGGCAATGCCACCGATGGCCATGGTCAAACCGCCGAGTCCGATGGTGCCGTCAAGGCCAAGCGGCAGCACCAGCCGCGTGGCCAGAGTCGCACCGGCCATGTAGCCGAGCGCACCAATCGCAAACAGAATGCCGAAGTCGAGAGCCGACAGCCCATACAGATTCTGCAGCACAAAAGAGGCGGTCGAAATCCAGGCAAACAGTCCGGCGTAACTTGTGGTGGCGAGGCCCGTGTAGACGAGATAGCCAGGATTGCGCGCCAACAGCCCGTAGGAGCGGAGCATCGAACGGAGCGACACCGAATCGTCGCTACGCGCGGCCAGTGTCTCCGGCAGCAACTGCCACACGATAACGAATCCGATCATGCCGACCAGCACCAGCGTGACAAAGATCGAGCGCCAACCGAAACCGGTCTGCAACAAGCCACCGACGACCGGCGCCAACACCGGCGCCAGCGCCATCACCGAGCCGATCATCGAGAGTTCGCGCCCCGCGCGCACGCCAGAATAAAGATCGCGTACGATGGCGCGCGCCAGCACGATGCAGCCGGAGCCGCCGAGCGCCTGCGCGAAACGCGCCGCGATCAGCATCTCGATCGAATTGGAAAGCGAACAGGCCAGGCTCGCCGCGCAATAAAGGCCGATGGCGCCGAACAGCACCGGCTTGCGGCCGTGGCGATCCGAGAAGGGGCCGTAGAGAATCTGGCCGACCGCAAAGCCGATCAGATAGCTGGAGATGGTGAGTTGCCCGTCGCTGGCGGTCGTATCCAGCACGTGCACGATGCTGGGCAGCGACGGCAGATACATATCGGTGGTGAGCGGCCCGACCGCGCTCAGCGCCGCAAGGAGGGCCGTGAGCGCGAAAGTACCGGGACGGAGCATGCAAATCGAATCCGAATTAGGTTGGACCGGCCATGCCCGGCATCAAAAAAAAGCGCCGCAAGTCGGGTAAACCCGACCTGCGGTGACGAGCCCGGCCATGACGGTGAGGATGCTTATAGCAACAAGGCGCGCGATACTAGTGGAGCGAATTTGACATTTGATACCCATTTGCGGCGAGTTTTCTCATCAAATGTCAAATTCAAAGCTCCACTCGAATCACATAATTGCTAGTGGTCCTTTGATTCCGACATTTGCTCGGGAACTTGCAGCAACGGGATGCAAATGTCGGAATCGGACCACTAGCGCCGCACACGCCGGCCATAGGCGTCGGCTTCCAGGCCATAGCGGTGCAGGTCGGTGCCGTGCACATCGAGCCATGTCTTGGCGCGGGTGACGTTTGGGCAGATGCGGTCGACCAGCCGCCAGAACCGCTTTGAATGATTCATCTCGACCAGATGCGCCACCTCATGCGCGGCGAGATAATCGAGCACAAAGGGTGGCGCGAGAATCAATCGCCACGAATAGGACAGCACGCCGGTCGACGAGCACGAGCCCCAGCGGCTCGACTGATCGCGGATCGACACCCGCTTGAGCTTGGCGCCGATCCGTTCGGCGGCAGCACGGCTCGCCACTTCCAAATCCGCCTTGGCTTCGCGCTTGAGGAAGTCATGGACACGTCGGTCAATGTGCGCGTCCTCGCCGGCAACGCAGAGCGAACGGGCGCCGTCGTCGCCGATCTCGATCCACACCGTGCCGCGCCCGCGCCGATGCGCGATGCGGTGATCCACGCCGCGCAGCGGTATCACGGTGCCGTGCACGAAAGGGCGCCGGCTTGGGCAAGCGGCCCAGCCGCGCCGCGATCCAGCCGCCGTGCTTCTCGGCGAAGGCGCGCGCTTCTTTCAGGCTGCCGCGCGGCGGCATGGTGAGCAGCACCTCCCGCGTGGCGGAATGGATGCGCAGGGTGTAGCGGCGCGCCTGCCGATGGCGGCGCACGCGCACCAGGTAGATTTCACGATCGAAGAGAATATTGATCGCCGAGGGCTCGCTCGGACGGCGGTAAAGCAAAGCACGCTGGGACATGGGACCAGTCCAACCGGATTCAGGCCGGCGGCCCATATTGCCATAACCGTCGGACGGGGAAGCCCCCTCGCGCTCGGAATCGCTGAGGCCCAATAGCCAGGGGATGTTGCGGCGCCAATCCACGATATCTTGGGTCGATCTAGGCTGAATCGAGTTCCCACGGCGGTCCGAAACGGACCTTTCCGGGTACGCCTGCACGCACTCGCGACGACTGCGAATCTCTTATACGCTACAAGAGGTTAACCGACGACTCCGGATCAAACGCGGCGCCCTACGCGAAAAGCCCCGTCAATGCGGGTCGGACGCGCCATTGGCCGCGGCGGAACCGTTGCCCGAGGCCTTACGCCGGCCGGAACCGGCGGTTGCGCCATTACCGCGCCCGTGGCCGCGATTGTTGGACAGCACGAAATCGGCAATGCGCGGCGCGATCTCCGACTGGAACCGCGAGCCGTTGAACACGCCGTAGTGACCGACACCGGGCTGCACGTAATGCGCTTTCATCTCGGCCGGAATGTTCGGGCACAGCGCGTGGGTGGCCTCGGTCTGGCCGATGGCCGAGATGTCGTCGTGCTCGCCTTCCACCGTCATCAGGGCGACATGCCTGATCGTACCCGGATCGATGCGGCGGCCGCGATGGGTCATCTCGCCCTTGGGCAACGCGTGCTGAATGAACACCGTGTCGACCGTCTGCAGATAGAACTCGGCGGTGAGATCCATGACCGCCAGATATTCGTCGTAGAAGGCGCGGTGCTTCTGCGCCGAATCGCCGTCGCCCTTGACCAGGTGCAGAAACAGGTCGTGGTGCGCCTTGAGATGGCGATCGAGATTCATGCTCATGAAGCCATGCAGCTGCAGGAAGCCCGGATAGACATCACGCATGAATCCGGGATGCGGGAACGGCACCTTGGTGATCACATGGCTGCGGAACCATTCGAGGCCACGGCTCTCGGCAAGATCATTGACCGCGTTGGGATTGATGCGGGTATCGATCGGCCCGCCCATCAGCACCATGGAATGCGGCACGTAAGGATCGTCGTCGGCTTCCATCAAGGCGACCGCCGCCAGCACCGGCACCGAGGGCTGGCACACCGCGATCACGTGCGCGTCGCCGCCGAGCTTGTGCAACATGGAGATGATGTAGTCGATGTAGTCGTCGAGATCGAAACGGCCTTCGGTGAGCGGCACGTTGCGCGCGTCGGTCCATTCGGTGAGGTAGACGTCGTGATTGGGCAGGAACGTTTCCACCGTGCCGCGCAGAAGCGTCGGGTAATGGCCCGACATCGGCGCCACGATCAGCAGCTTCGGCTGCGGCCGGCGCGGCACGTGGCGGAAGGCGCGCTCGAAATGCAAGAGCTTGCAGAACGGGCGCTCCCAAATCACCGTCGGATGCACCGGCACACGCTCGCCGCCGACCGTCGTGTGATGAATGTTCCACTCCGGCCTGTTGTAGCGGCGCGTGGAACGCTCGAACAATTCCATCGCGGCGGCCACCGACTTGCCGTAGGTGGTGTGAGCGAGCGGGTTGGCCGGGTTCTTGAAAAACAGGCGGGTCGCGTCGGCGAAGGCGCGCGAAGGATTAAGCGCGGCCTGGCCCATTTCGTAGAACCAGTACATTGGCGAAGCGAGCAACAAGCCGCCGTCACCGGACAGCGTTGCCGCCGCATCCAGTTCGCCAATGGTTAATTCGGTCCCCGGCCCGTATTGCACCGCGGCAGACTGTCGTTTTTCTGTCATAACGTCAATATCGAGATAAGTATTTGGCATCCGGTTTACAGTGCTGGAACCTCGCCAAATCGCTCAATTTACGGTGATTTTTCGCTTATTCCCCGGTCTGCAGCAGCGAGCCCTGCTCGCGCGCGCTCTGCAACAGCTTCAGGAAGGCGAATGATGCAGCCACGAACAGGATCACGTTGAAACCCAAAGCCTGCAGCATCAGGTCGGCGCGGAAGACGTGGTGGATGAGCAACGCGCGCATGCCCTCGAACACATAGGTCGGCGGCAGCGACCAGGCGACGTATTGCAGCCAGTGCGGCAGCACCTCGACCGGGTAGTAGACGCAGGTCAGCGGCAAGAACAGGAACATGATCGTCCAAGCGAGACTCTCCGCGCCCAGACCGTTGCGCAACAACAGACCGGCGACGAAGATGCCGATCGACCACGAGGTCAAAATCAGATTGGCGAAGAAAGCGGCCAGCGCCAGACCCAGCGCCCACACGTTGAAGCCGAAGAAGGCGATGGCCAACAGCGACACCGGGATCATGCCGATCGACAGCCGCACCACGCTCATGATCATCAGCGAAGCGATGAACTCCACCGGCCTGAGCGGCGACATCATGATGTTGGCGAGGTTGTGCGCGTACATCTCCTCGAGAAACGAAATCGAAAAGCCGAGTTGGCCGCGAAACAAAATGTCCCACAGCAGCACCGAGCCGATGAAGACGCCGCCGGCGCGGGCGAAGAAGCCGGCGTTTTGCGCGACGTACATCTGCAGGAAGCCCCACATCAGCATCTGCACCGTCGGCCAATAGACGAGATCGAGCACGCGCGGCCAGGACGAAGACAGCAGATACCAGTAGCGCCGCACCATGGCGCCGACGCGGGCCGGCGAGAATTCGAACACGCCATCGAAAGCGGTCATTGCGTTGCGCCCCGAATTCCGGATGCCTGCGTGCTTCTCCTCCGTTCGTCTCCGCGAAAGCGGGGGCCCAGAGCCGCGCGCATTGAACCGATTGCAAAGACCGGATTCACGCTTGCGCGGAAATGAACGGCGCCTGGAAGCGCCCGCCTACACGACCAGATACTCATTGCGCGGCCTCCGATTGCGCGCTGCGTCCGCGGGCAACGTCGAGGAACACCTCCTCCAGCGTCTCCCGGCCGTAGCGGGAAAGCAGGCGCTCGGGGCTGTCGTCGTCCTCGATGCGGCCGCGCTTCATGATGATGACGCGATCGCACAGGCGCTCGACCTCGTTCATGTTGTGGGAGGCGAGCAGGATGGTGGCGTTATGGGCGGCGCGATAATCCTCCAGCCGCGAGCGCACCCAGTCGGCGGTGTCGGGATCGAGCGAAGCGGTCGGCTCGTCGAGCAGCAAGACTTCCGGGTTGTTGAGCAGCGATTTGGCGAGCGACACCCGTGTCTTCTGGCCGGCCGACAGCTTGCCGTTGGGGCGATCGATGAATTCGCCGAGATCGAGATCGGCGGCGAGATCGGCGATGCGCTTATCGGGATCGGGAACACCGTAGAGTTGCGCGAACACCGACAGGTTCTGCCGCACCGTCAACCGCATCGGCATGTCGACATAGGGGCTCTCGAAGTTCATGCGCTGCAGCACCCGGTAGCGCTCTTTCGGCATCGCGGCACCCAGCACCCGGACGGTGCCTGAGGTCGGCGTGACCAGGCCCATGATCATGGAGATGGTGGTGGTCTTGCCGGCGCCATTGCCGCCAAGCAGACCGGTGATCGAGCCCACCGGCAGGTGAAACGTGATGCCGTCGACCGCGGTGGCGCTCTTGTAGCGCTTGACGAGGTCGTCGACGGCGATAGCGGCGGTGTTCTGGGCGTCCATTGAGCGGGTCCGGCTGGCCCGCATCATGTGCCGCCCCACCGGCGCCAGCGCAAGCCCTCCAATTGGTAACGGCGGAACCAGGCGTTACATTGCCGGCATGCTCCCTTTCGGTTTCCCCCAAAGCCATCCACGCCGCAATGTGCGGCTCGATACGCTGGTGCGGCTGCGCTGGCTCGCCATCATCGGGCAGAGCACGGCCGTGCTGGTGGTCTACTACGGGCTCGAATTCGCGTTGCCGCTATCGGCCTGCATGGGGGTAATCGTGGTTGCCGCCTGGCTCAACGTGGCCTTGCGCCTGCGTTTCCACAGCACACAGCGGCTCGAGCCCGACCGGGCGGCGTGGCTTTTGGCCTTCGACATCGCCGAACTGGCGGTGCTGCTGTTTCTGACCGGCGGGTTGCAGAACCCGTTTGCTTTTCTATTCCTCGGACCGGTGTTGTTGTCGGCGACAGCGCTGCCGCCGCGCTTTACGGTGATGCTCGGCGGTTTTGCGGTTGCCTGCGCCACCATGCTGGTGTTCGTGCATTATCCCCTGCCCTGGGACCCCGACGATCCGCTGCGGCTGCCGCCGATCTACATGATGGGCGTATGGCTCTCGATCCTGCTCGCGATCGGCTTCATCGGCGTCTATGCGTGGCAGATCACCGAGGAGTCGCGTCAGCTCTCCGACGCGCTTGCCGCCACCGAACTGGTGCTGGCACGCGAGCAGCATCTGTCGCAGCTCGACGGGCTGGCCGCCGCCGCCGCGCATGAACTGGGCACGCCGCTGTCGACCATCTCGGTGATCGCCAAGGAATTGGAGAATGCGATCGCCGCCAATGCGCCGCACGGTGACGACGTGCGCCTGTTGCGCGAGCAGGCCACGCGCTGCCGCGATATCCTGGCCAAGCTCACCGAACTGTCGGCGAGCGGCGGCGAGCCGTTCGAGCGCATGACGCTGCCCGCGCTGCTGGAAGAAGTGGTGGCGCCGCATCGCAATTTCGGTGTTGCCATCGATGTCGCGACGCATGCCGAGCACGGCAGCCAGCCGGTTGGCGCGCGCAATCCGGCGATCCTTTACGGGCTCGGCAACCTGCTGGAAAACGCCGTCGATTTCGCGCGCGAACGGGTCGGCGTGCAGGCCATGTGGGACGACAGCAGCCTCGAAATCACCATTACCGACGACGGTCCAGGCTTCGCGCCGGAGATCATGGACCGCATCGGTGAGCCATATGTCACGAGCCGCCGCCGCAGCCGCGCCGACAGCGACGAGGAGCCGCGCGGACTAGGACTGGGCTTTTTCATCGCCAAGACCTTGCTGGAGCGCTCGGGCGCCATGCTTTCGTTCGAAAACCAGCGGCCGCCGGCGCACGGCGCCATTGTTAAGCTGCGCTGGAATCGGGAGGATTTCGAACGGCCATTAACGTTCACGGCTTCTTGAGATTGCGGCGGCCGATCACTATTTCTATCGGAGTGTTACCGATTATATGATGGTTCCGCTCGGCGACATTGAGCGAGCGAACGCAGGAAGTCGGGGGTTGTGCAACGTGGATATGGTCATGAACGAGGTTGCCGAGGCGCCGGAGCGGGAGAACATCCCGGATGAGCGGAGCTTGCTCATCGTCGAAGACGACCGTTCGTTTCTGCAGCGGCTGGGCAAGGCGCTCGAGCAGCGCGGCTTTTCCGTCGCCACCGCGGAATCGGTGGCGGACGGCTTGCTGCAGGTCGAGCGCGCGGCGCCCGCATTCGCGGTCGTCGACATGCGGCTCGGCGACGGCAACGGCCTCGACGTGATCTGCGCGCTCAAGCGCCGCCGGCCGGAAGCGCGCGGTATCATCCTCACGGGCTACGGCAATATCGCCACCGCCGTGAACGCGGTGAAGCTCGGCGCGGTCGATTATCTGGCGAAGCCCGTCGATGCCGACGATGTCGTTGCGGCGCTGCTGGCGCAGGGCAACGATAAGATCGAGCCGCCGGAAAATCCCATGTCGGCCGACCGCGTGCGCTGGGAGCACATTCAGCGCATCTACGAACTGTGCGGGCGCAACGTGTCGGAGACCGCGCGTCGTCTCAACATGCACCGGCGCACGCTGCAGCGGATATTGGCGAAAAGGGCGCCAAGGTAAGCACGTCACTTATCGCAGTCTCCGACTATCATGCCCCGCGAAAGCGGGGCATCTAGTATCCGCTGAGTCCAACGGATTTTCGTACTGGGGTTCACTGGATCGCCCGCCTTACGCGGGCGATGACAATCGCGAAATTGTAGCGCACCGGCAATGGTCACATGACGCCGGCTTACGTCACATCCCCATAAGGCCCGTTCGGATCGCTGAGCGATTGCAGACGCATCGCGGCGGCGCGCGCGAACAGCAGCATCATCGACTTGCGCGTCGCCGCCGGCAAACGATGCTCGGGGGCTTCGCAATGGAAGGCGGCGCCGAAATTGTCGGCCACGATCAAACCGGTGTCGGGCGGAAAGATCTCGCACGGCACCTCCATGCAGGTGGCGAAGAACAGCCGGTCGCAATGGGCGCGGTAGTCCGGCCATTTCTGGTCGGCGCGGAAGTCGGCCACCGACGACTTGATCTCGACGATCCAGATGGTGCCGCCCGTATCGAGCGCCACCAGATCGGCGCGGCGGCCGGAAGGCAACGGCAGTTCGCTCACCACGCAAAAGCCGTGCGCATGCAACAGCCGCGCGGTGCCACGGGCAACGCGCAACGCCGTCTCCGATTGGCGGCCGTCGACGGGAACCAGCAATGGCGATGTCAGCGTCATGAGGCGATCTTAGCACCAATTGAGGCACGCTCGGGGAAGGCCTGAGCGAGTGCATCGCGATCGGGTTTAAGCAGGCCACGCTCGGTGATCAGGCCGGTGACCAGCCGCGCCGGCGTCACGTCGAAAGCGTAATTGGCGACCGCCGAGCCGTCAGGAATAATTTGCACGGTCTCGATGCGGCCGTCCTTGGTCTTGCCGGTCATCAGGGCAACTTCCTCGGGCCCGCGTTGCTCGATGGGGATTTCGCTTACCCCGTCACTGACGGTGAAGTCGATGGTCGGCGACGGCAACGCCACATAGAACGGCACATTGTTGTCGCGGGCGGCGAGCGCTTTCAAGTAGGTGCCGATCTTGTTGCAGACGTCGCCTTGCGCCGTGACACGATCAGTGCCGACGATTACCAGATCGACCATGCCGTGCTGCATCAGATGGCCGCCGGTATTATCGGGAATGACGGTGTGCGGCACGCCGTGTCGGTTGAGCTCCCAGGCGGTCAGCGAAGCCCCCTGGTTGCGCGGGCGCGTCTCGTCGGCAAACACATGCACCGGCACGCCCTTGTCATGCGCCATATAGATCGGCGCGGTGGCGGTGCCCCAGTCCACGGTGGCGAGCCAGCCGGCATTGCAGTGGGTGAGCACGTTGACGCGTTCGCCGTTTTTCTTCTTCGCGGCGATATCTTCGATGATCTTGAGACCGTTGCGGCCAATGGCCTGGTTGATCTCGACGTCCTCTTCGGCGATCTCGCCGGCACGCCGCAGGGCGACGGCGAGCCGTTCGCCGCGTGGGCGGTTGCGCACCGCGGCCATCATCTCGTCGAGCGCCCATTTCAGGTTGATGGCGGTCGGCCGAGTGGCGATGAGCATTGCATAAGCGCGATCGAGCGCTTCGTCGGAAGCATCCGTCAGCACGGCGAGATAGACGCCATAGGCCGCCGTCGCGCCGATCAGCGGCGCGCCGCGCACCTGCATCGATTTGATGGCGTGCGCCGCATCTTCGAGCGTCTTCAGTTGCACCGTGGCGAAGCGATGCGGCAGCAGCGTCTGGTCGATGATGCCGACGCTCCTTCCGTCGCCTTCCAGCCAGATCGTGCGCGTGGGCTTGCCGTCGATTTTCATGGGCCAAGAGATAGCGAGGTTTGCCGGCGACGGGAAGCCGCTTGCCTGCTTCGGCCGCATGCGCCAGTGTCGCGCAGATTTTGCGGAGTTCCAGCATGGCCATCGACTACGAAAAAGAATACGACAATCGCGCCCGCGTGCCCGAGCATCAGCAGATTTTCGACCGCTGGAGCGCGGAGAATGCCGCCTATCGTGCCGCCGCATCCGGCGCCGAACTGGGGCTCAGCTACGGCCCCTCGCCGCGTCAGACCGTCGACATCTTTCCGGGCGGGGGCGACGACGCGCCGCTCGCCATGTTCATCCACGGCGGCTGGTGGCGCTCGCTCGATCCCTCGATGTTCGGCCAACTTGCCCGCGGCCCCAATGCGCAGGGCGTGACCGTCGCGGTCGTCGGCTACGATCTCTGCCCGCAGGTGTCGATCCCCGCCATCATCGAACAAATGCGCGCGGCCGGTCTCTGGCTTTGGCGCCGGTTTCACAAGCGCATGATGGTCTACGGCCATTCGGCCGGCGGCCACCTCGCCGCCTGCCTGGTGGCGACCGACTGGAAGACGCTGGCGCCCGACGCGCCGGCCGACCTCGTGCCGGCCGCTTATGCGATTTCCGGCTTGTTCGATCTGGCGCCGCTGTTGCAGATCTCGGTCAACCAGGACCTCAAGCTCGACGAAAAGAGGGCGCATGCCTGTTCGCCGCTTTATTGGAGCGTGCCGCCCGGCCGCACGTTCGATGCCGTGGTCGGCGCGCTGGAGTCGAGCGAGTTCCTGCGCCAGAGCAAGACCATCGCCGAAGCCTGGCGGCAGGGCCCGACGCAGACCCGCTACGAGGAAATCGCCGGCACCAATCATTTCACCGTGGTCGATGCGCTCACCGACGGCAACAGCGCGATGACCAAGCGCGTCGCCGAGCTCGCGCGCGAGGTAGCCGCGGTGACGCTGTAAGTTCTTGGCCTCAAAACCAATAGCGGTGCGCCAGCCAGATCGCGAGCGAAGCGCCCGTCATCACCACCAGCACCCGCACGACCGGACGCGGCACCACGCGGGCGAGATGCGAGCCGATCAATCCGCCGCCGATGGTGCCGGCCATCAGCGCCAGCGTCTGCGGCCACACGATGGCGCCCTGGCTGAAGAAAACCAGCGAAGCCACCAGGCCGTTGAGGCTGGCGACGAAGTTCTTCGCCACATTGGCGGAGCGATAGTCGCCGCCGGTCGCCAGCGAGAACACGCCGAGCATCATGATGCCGAAGCCGGCGCCGAAATAGCCGCCGTAGAACGACACCGGCAGCAGCACCTTCAGGCTGCCGATACTGAAGCTGATCTCGTGGCCGCGGTCGGCGGCGCGGCTGCGCAGCCATTTGCTGATGCGCTCGGAAAAGGCGAACAGCATGGTGGCAAAGCCGAGCAGCACCGGCACCAGCCCCACGAAGACGCGCTCCGGCGTCAGCAACAGGCAGCCGGCGCCAATGGCGGCACCAACGAGTGAAATCAGAATCAGCACCGCGAAGGCGCGATTGAAGGGCGGCAGTTGCGAGCGGTCGGCGAGCGCGGCCAGCATGGTGGCCGGTGTGATGGCGGTGAGATTGCACATCGCCGCGACCTGCGGCGACACGCCCGAAGCGATCAGCGCCGGATAGGTGACGACGGCGGCGCCGCCGACCATGGAGGCGATGGCGCCGGCGAGCAGGCCGACGAGCGCCAGCATCGGATAGCCATGAATTGGCATTTCGAAGGTGAAATTCCCGGCCGCCCCTGGCTCAGAAGAATGCCTGAATCCCGGTCTGCGCGCGCCCCAGAATCAGCGCATGGATGTCATGCGTGCCCTCATAGGTGTTCACAGTCTCAAGATTCGAGAGCACGCGCATCACGTGGTATTCTTCCGAAATGCCGTTGCCGCCGTGCATGTCGCGAGCCGTGCGCGCGATATCGAGCGCCTTGCCGCAATTGTTGCGCTTCATCAGCGAAATCGACGGCGGCGCCGCGCGACCGGTCTCCAGCATGCGGCCGAGCCTGAGCGCGCCGGACAGGCCGAGCGCGATCTCGGTCTGCATGTCGGCAAGCTTCTTCTGGACGAGCTGGTTGGCGGCGAGCGGCCGATTGAACTGCTTGCGCTCGAGCGTGTACTGGCGCGCCGCGTGCCAGCAGAATTCGGCGGCGCCCATGGCGCCCCAGGCGATGCCGTAGCGGGCGTTGTTGAGGCAGCCGAACGGTCCGGCGAGACCCTTGACGTTGGGCAGCAGGTTTTCCTCGGGCACCACGCAGTCTTCCAGCACGATCTCGCCGGTGATCGAGGCGCGCAACGACAGCTTGCCGTCGATCTTGGGCGTCGAGAAGCCCTTGGCGCCGCGGTCGACGATAAAGCCGCGGATGACGCCGTCGAGCTTGGCCCAGACCACGGCCACGTCGGCGACCGGCGCATTCGAGATCCAGGTCTTGGCGCCGTTGAGCTTGTAGCCGCCGCTCACCTTCTCGGCGCGCGTGACCATGGAGCCCGGGTCGGAGCCGTGATCGGGCTCGGTCAAGCCGAAGCAGCCGATCATCTCGCCGCTCGCGAGCTTGGGCAGGTACTTCATGCGCTGGGCTTCGGTGCCGTAGGCGTAGATCGGGTGCATCACCAGCGACGATTGCACCGACATCGCGGAGCGATAGCCCGAGTCGACACGCTCGACCTCGCGCGCGATCAGGCCGTAGCAGACGTAACCGAGGCCTGCGCCGCCGTATTCTTCCGGAATGGTGGGACCGAGCAGGCCGAGCTTGCCCATCTCACGCATCATGTCGGGATCGTGCTTTTCCTCACGCCAGGCTTCGACGACACGCGGCATCAGATAGTCCTGCGCGAAACCGCGCGCGGTCTCGCGCACCATGCGCTCTTCTTCCGAGAGATCGGCCTCGATATCGAGCGGATCCTCCCAGTTGAAGGCGTTGTCCTTGAGCATGGTTGGCTTGTACTCGCGCGGAGCGACCGCTTGCGACATCGGAAATACCTCCTTGAGAGCCGGCGTGGACGGCCGGGCTCTTTAAACGCTCAATATAGACGGGATGGCAAGGGACCGGCAAAGCCGGGCCCACCAAGCGCAGACGACCGCCAAGGCGCGCGGTTAATTCACCACCACCAGCGCCGACTTGTCGATCGCGCGCAATACGCGGTCCAGTTCATGACCGCGGCGCACGATCAGCCCGGTTGCCGAGATGACGCTATAGGCGCCCTGGCGGCGTTCCAGCTTCGGGTTCTTTTCAATGCGGTAAATCGGCACTTCCGAGGAACGACGGAACACCGAGAACACGGCGCGATCTTTGAGGAAATCGATGGCGTAATCGCGCCACTCGCCGGCGGCGACCATGCGGCCATAAAGATCGAGAATTCGGCTGAGCTCGCGGCGGCTGAAGGTGACTTGGGCGAGGGCGGCGGGCGCGCTGCGCGCTTGCGTGCCGCCCCCGTGGGACTGGCTCGGATCGACTTCGCCGGAACCGAACGTCATGCGGCGCCTCCTTTTGCGTTTGTGTAACAATGATCGCGCCCCCGGCGCCCGACGGCAAGAGCCTCATGGCTGTAAAATCAGCCCGGATGCGTCCGAAACGCGCTGAAACCGATCACGAACACGTCAAAACACACCACTAAAACGCCCAATTTCCGTCAATCGCTCGACACGCTGGGATGGGAAAAGACGATCGTTGCCTCAAGGCCCGGTCGGTTCAAGCACCGGATTCCTCAGCCCCCCAGCCCCCCGGGGCTTGGTCGGCCGGGCCCTTTGAGTTCCGCGTACGGTTCAATCCCCTAAATCCCTTCGGGCCGGTTTTCACCGGCCCTATTTTTTTTGACTGACCGTCGTCCTGACCGGCCTCTTGGCGTGCATCGGCCGTTTGCTGAAGATCACAAAACAAAAACGTGGATGGCCGGGACGAGCCCGGCCATGACCAATGAAGCATCGCCTCTCTTGGAAAGCTCAGCGCACAGCGGCGCTCGCGATCGGCGCCATCGTCGCGCCCAGCATCAAGCCGGGCTTTTCCTTGCTGCCGCTTTGCAGCAGCACCGCCGCATGGTCGACCTCGGCGAGCGAGAACTTGCCGTTCGGCAGATCGGCGAGTTTCATGTGGAAGGTTTCCGCCTGACCGTGCCAGTCGCCGAGCTTGATCCAACGCCGCACCACGTTGTGATAGACGATGCTGCGGCCGCGGTTCTCGCCGCGCCCGATGGTCACGCGCACCTTGCCGGTGACCGGGCACAGCCACACCGCGCCGGCGCGATCGGCGCCGGTCGCCGCCGGCACGGAAACGGTGATGGCGCCGTCGGCGACACGCATGCTCACCGGCAGACTGAGCGGGTCGGCGGTGCGGCGGGTCTTGGCAATGGCGTTTTCGATCGCTTCCTTGTCGCTGCCGAGCACATGCACGATGCCGTTGACGACGACCTGCGGCGTGTAGACCTGACGGTCGCCGCGCGCCAACGAATAATCGCGCTGGCGTTCGGTATCGCCGTGCAGCGCCAACGTGTCCTTCCAGCCGAGATAATCCCAGTAATCGACCGGCAGGCTGAGCGCGATCAGCGAGGGATCCTGCGCGAACTTGGCGAGCAGCCGGTCGGCGGGCGGGCAGGACGAGCAGCCCTGGCTGGTAAACAGCTCGATAACGGCGCGGGGCTCGCCGGCCAGCGCCGGCGTGAGGGCGCCGAAAACGAGCGCCGCCGCGAAAGCAACGAGACGATATCTCATGTCGATCAGGCCCATGGCCCTCAGCCCCGGCCGCATATAGAACGCACGGCCGATCACTGACCACTCACTTCGCGGTGAGCGGCCGGTGACCGGGCGATCCAGCCGGCGAGACGGTCAGAGCCCGATCGCATCAGGGCAAATGAGATTCCGTCCCCGGCTTTTCACTTGCGCACGATCTTACCCGAAGACCGGCACCCACTTTTCGGGATCGTGCGCTAGTGGTCCTTTGATTCTAGTGGGCAAGTTGACGCAGCACGTACTGCAAAATACCGCCGTTCTTGAAGTAATCGAGCTCGTCCACGGTATCGATGCGGCAGAGCAGCGGCACCCGTTTCAAGGTACCGTCGCCCATGACGATCTCGGCGATCAGCCGCTGACGCGGCTTGAGCTCGCCGTGCAGGCCACGGATGGTGACCTGCTCGTCGCCCTTCATGCCAAGCGACTCCCAGGACGTGTCTTCGTCGAACACCAGCGGCATCACGCCCATGCCGATCAGGTTGGAGCGGTGGATGCGCTCGAACGACTGGGCAATCACCGCGCGCACGCCGAGCAAGACCGTGCCTTTGGCCGCCCAGTCACGCGAGGAGCCGGTGCCGTATTCCTTGCCGGCGAAGATGACGAGCGGCACGTTCTCTTCTTTGTACTTCATCGCCGCGTCGTACATGGTCATGCGCTGCTTCGACGGATAGTGGATCGTGAAGCCGCCTTCCACGCCCGGCACCATCTGGTTCTTCAGCCGGATGTTGGCGAAGGTGCCGCGCATCATGACTTGGTGATTGCCGCGGCGCGTGCCGTACTGGTTGAAGTCCTTCGGACGCACCTGGTGGTCGCGCAGATATTCGCCGGCCGGGCTCTCCTGCTTGATCGAGCCCGCCGGCGAGATGTGGTCGGTGGTGATCGAGTCGAGCAGCAAGGCCAGCACGCGCGCCTCGACGATGTCCTCGATCGGCTTCTGACGCGCCTCCATGCCTTCGAAATAAGGCGGGTTCTGCACATAGGTCGAACGGTCGTCCCAAGCATAGGTCAGGCCGCCCTTGACCGCGATCTTGCGCCAATGGGCATCGCCCTTGAACACGTCGGCATATTTCTTGGCGAAGATGGCCTTGGTGACGTTCTTCGCCACGAAGGCGCCGATCTCCTTGTTCGACGGCCAGATGTCCTTGAGGAAGACCTTCTTGCCCTTGTCGTCGGCACCGAGCGGGTCCTTGGCGACGTCGATCTGCATGGAGCCGGCGATCGCATAGGCGACCACCAGCGGCGGCGACGCCAGATAGTTGGCGCGCACATCGGCGTTGACGCGGCCTTCGAAGTTTCGGTTGCCCGAAAGCACGGCGGCGCCCACCAGATCGTTGTCGTTGATGGCCTGCGAGATTTCTTCCGGCAGCGGCCCGGAATTACCGATGCAGGTGGTGCAGCCGAAGCCGACCAGGTTGAAGCCGAGCTTGTCGAGGTCCTTCTGCAGGCCGGACTTCTCGAGATATTCGCCGACCACCTGCGAGCCTGGCGCCAGCGAGGTCTTCACCCAAGGCTTGGCGGTGAGGCCCTTGGCCGCCGCCTTGCGGGCGAGCAGGCCGGCGCCGATCATCACGTTCGGGTTGGACGTATTGGTGCACGAGGTGATCGCCGCGATCACCACGTCGCCGTGTCCGAGATCGAAGTTCTTGTCTTCGACCGGCACGCGCTTGGCCATCTCGTTGGACTTGTGGAATTCCTTGTCCATGGATCCTGTAAAGCCCGACTTCACGTCCTTCAGCGCGATGCGGTCCTGCGGACGCTTGGGGCCGGCGAGCGACGGCTCGACGGTGGAGAGGTCGAGCTTGAGCACGTCGGTGAAATGCGGGTCCGGCGTCTTCGCGGTGCGGAACATGCCCTGCGCCTTGGCGTAGGCCTCGACCAGCTTGACCACCTCGATCGGACGGCCGGTGCTCTTGAGATAGACCAGGGTGTCGTCGTCGACCGGCGAGAAGCCGCAGGTGGCGCCGTATTCCGGCGCCATGTTGCCGAGGGTGGCGCGATCGGCAAGCGTAAGATGGGTGAGGCCGGGGCCGAAGAACTCGACGAACTTGCCGACCACGCCGCGCTTACGCAGCATCTCGGTGGCGGTGAGCACGAGGTCTGTGGCGGTGACGCCTTCCTTCATGCGGCCGGTGAGCTTGAAGCCGATCACCTCCGGCAGCACCATCGACAGCGGCTGGCCGAGCATGGCGGCTTCCGCCTCGATGCCGCCGACGCCCCAACCGAGCACCGACAGGCCGTTGACCATGGTGGTGTGCGAGTCGGTGCCGACCAGCGTATCGGGATAGGCCACTTCCATGGCCTGCTCCTTGCCGTCGCACTTGACCTTGTCCTTCTTCGACCAGACCACGCGCGACAGGTACTCGAGATTGACCTGGTGGCAGATGCCGGTGCCGGGTGGCACCACGCGGAAATTGTCGAACGAGCGCTGCGCCCACTTCAGGAACTTGTAGCGCTCCTGGTTCTGCCGGTACTCCTCCTCGACATTCTTCTTGAAGGCCTGGTTGTTGCCGAAGAAGGTGACCGCCACCGAATGGTCGACGACCAGATCGACTGGAATCTGCGGATTGATCTTCTTCGGGTCGCCGCCGAGGTGCTCCATGGCGTCGCGCATGGCGGCGAGATCGACCACTGCCGGCACGCCCGTGAAGTCCTGCATCAAGACGCGCGCCGGTCGGAAGGCGATCTCATGATTGGACGACTTGGTCTTCAGCCATTCCGCCACCGCCTTGATGTCGTCCTTGGTCACCGTGCGCCCGTCTTCGTTGCGCAGCAGGTTTTCCAACAAGACCTTCATCGAGAACGGCAGGCGTGAAATACCTTTCAGCCCGTTCTTCTCCGCGGTGGGGAGACTGAAATAGGCGTAGCTTTTGCTCCCCACTTTGAGGGTCTTGCAGCAGCGAAAACTGTCGAGCGACGTCATGGTCAGATGTTCCATTACCCGGGCGGGATGATCGGGCGCGGCTATGGCCCAAGCTATTGGCAAGATGTAATTTTTCTCGCCAGACAAGACTTGCGGCCGAATTCGATTTAAGTAACGCCGCCGGTCGGGGCTTATAAGGTCTTTTCGCCGTCGACGCTACAATTCTTGGGAACGTTCCAAAATGCGCGGAGGGTTTTGCTTTTCAGCCGCTGAAATAATCAGCCCGCGCGCCAATCTCACTCGGACGCCCTGATGCGGCTTTCCGGCGACAATCTCGCGTGCATCCGCGGCGGGCGAGCGGTGTTCGCCCGCCTGAATTTCAGCGTTGCGGCAGGTGAAGCCCTGCTAGTCACCGGACGCAACGGCGCCGGCAAATCCTCGCTGCTGCGAGTGATCGCCGGGCTGGTGCGGCTGGCGGAGGGCAAGCTCAGCCTGGACGGCGGCGACCCGGAGGCCGCCGTCGGCGAGCAGGCGCACTATCTCGGCCACCAGGACGCGCTGAAGCCGGCGCTGTCGGTTGGGGAAAACTTGCGCTTCTGGGCGGCCTATCTCGGCAACGGCGCCGGCGATGTCGCGCCGGCACTGGAGGCGGTGGGGCTTTCGCCGCTCGCCGGCCTGCCGGCGGCCTATCTCTCGGCCGGCCAGCGACGGCGGCTGTCGATCGCGCGGCTGGTTGCGGTGAAGCGGCCGATCTGGCTGCTGGACGAGCCGACCTCGGCGCTCGATGCCGCGTCGCAAGCAAAGCTTGCCGGGCTGATGCAGGCGCATCTGTCAGGCGGCGGCCTGATCGTCGCCGCCACCCATGGGCCGATTGGGCTTGAAGCCCCGCGAGAATTGAGGATGGGGCCGGTGCAATGATCGTACTCGGACGTGACGCTTACCGCAGCATATTCCCCTCCCCCTTGTGTGGAGAGGTCCGGGGTGGGTGTTGCGCGCGCCGGTCCTGGGCGCCCCCCTCCCTGTCCCTCCCCATCGCAAGTCGGGCTTGCCCGATTTGCGCAGAAAAATTCGCAACCTGGGCAGGCCCGGGTTGCGTGGGGGGAGGGAACGCAAGAACCGGTGCGACCCGTCCGCGGCAGAGCCCGCGCCCATGAACTCGTTCACCGCCCTCCTGGTCCGCGACATGCGGCTCTCCGTGCGGGTCGGCGGCGGCGCGCTGATGGGCGCGCTGTTCTTCCTGATCGTGGTGGTGATGGTGCCGTTCGCGGTCGGGCCCGACCTGAAGCTGCTGGCGCAGATCGGGCCGGCCATCCTCTGGATCGGGGCGCTGCTCGCAAGCCTGCTGGCGCTCGACCGCCTGTTCGCCATGGACCACGAGGACGGCTCGCTCGATCTCCTGATGGGCGGGCCGATCCCGCTCGAGCTGGCGGTGGCGGCCAAGGCCATCGCCCATTGGCTGACCACCGGGCTGCCGCTGGTGCTGATCACCCCCCTGCTCGCGCTCATGCTCAATGTCGAGATCGGCGCCCTCGGTCCGCTGATGCTGACCCTCCTCGCCGGCACCCCGGCGCTCACCTTCATCGGCCTGGTCGGGGCGGCGCTGTCGGTGGCGCTGCGCCGCGGCGGGCTGCTGCTGGCGGTGCTGGTGCTGCCGCTGACCATCCCCGTGCTGATCTTCGGGGTGGCGGCGGCCACCGCCGCAATCGAGGGCCACGCCCCCTTCGGCCCCCCTTTCACCATTCTTTGCGCGCTAACCCTGATGAGCTTGGTGCTGGGCCCTGTCGCGGCGGCGGCCGCGCTGCGGCATGGGCTGGAATAACGGGAAGCGATAAGCATGCGACACGTGCGAAGTTGCCCGCCCCGGCGCCTGTGACTAGATATTTAGAATGGCCTTGATCGATCTCGCCAATCCGACGCGCTTCCTGCGCCTGGTCGACCGCGTGCTGCCGTGGCTGATCGCCGCCACCGTGGTGCTGTTCGCCATCGGGCTCTACCGCGCGGTCAACGCTCCCGACGACTACCAGCAGGGCGCCACCGTCAAGATCATGTACCTGCACGTGCCCGCCGCCTGGCTCGGCATGATGGGCTGGGCGGTGATGACCGTGGCTGCGCTCGGTACCCTGGTATGGCGGCATCCGCTCGCCGACGTCGCCGGCAAGGCGGCGGCGCCGATCGGGGCCGCCTTCACCTTCATCTGTCTCATCACCGGCTCGCTGTGGGGCCGCCCGACCTGGGGCACCTATTGGGTGTGGGACGCGCGGTTGACGTCGATGCTGGTGCTGCTGCTGCTCTATCTGGGCGTGCTGGCACTTTATTGGACCGCGGAAGACCCCGGCCGCGGCTCGCGCGCGGCGGCAATCCTGTCGCTGGTCGGCGCCATCAATCTGCCGATCATCAAGTTCTCGGTCGACTGGTGGAACACGCTGCATCAGGGCTCATCGATTTTCCGCATCGGCGGCTCGACCATCGCGCCCTCGATCTTGTGGCCGCTGGTCATCATGGCGGTCGCCTTCACCTTGCTGTTCGCGACGCTGCATCTGGCCGCCATGCGCAACGAGATCCTGCGCCGGCGTGTGCGCACGATGCAGCTGATGCAGGCGCAGGAGTTACCCGCGTGACGATGACGTTTGCACAAGAGGCGGGCTTCATCGTCGCCGCATATGCGGTGACGGCGTTCGTCGTGGCGGCGCTGATTGCCTGGGTCGTGCTCGACTATTCGGCGCAGCGGCGCATCCTCGGCGATCTCGAAGAGCGCGGCATCGGCCGCCGCTCGCGCCACGCAACGGACGCGTCATGAGTACTGCCACGCCAAGCGAGCGCCCGAGCAATGTGCGGCGCGGCATTCTCGTGCTGTTGCCGCTTGCGGTTTTCCTCGCCCTGGCGGCGTTGTTCTATATCGGCCTTGGCGAAGGCGATCCGTCGCTGCTGCCGTCGGCGCTGATCGGCAAGCCGATGCCGAAGACCGACCTGCCGCCGATCGCCGGTCTCGTGCGCGACGGCAAGCCGGTGCCGGGCCTGAATGGCGCGACCTTCAAGGACAAGGTAACGCTGGTGAACGTGTGGGCATCGTGGTGCGTGCCTTGCCACGACGAAGTGCCGTTCCTCGAGCAGCTTTCGCACGACAAGCGCTTCCAGCTCGTCGGCATCAATTACAAGGACGCGCCGGACGATGCGCGCCGTTTCCTCGGCCGCTATGGCAACCCTTACGCCGCGAGCGGCGCCGACCGCAGCGGCCGCGAGTTGATCAACTGGGGCGTCTATGGCGTGCCGGAAACCTATGTGATCGATCGTTCCGGCCACATCGTCTACAAGCTGGTGGGCCCGATCTCAGCATCCAACATGCTGGCGGCGCTGATGCCGGCAGTCGACAAGGCGCTGAAGAAGTAACGACACGGACCCGCCGCAAGCTCGGCCCACCTCTCCCCCAACGGGGAGAGGGAGCCCCGCTGTTCGCGTAGCAAAGTCGCAGCCAAATCATACGTTTGGCGCCGTTTGCGCGACGTAACCAATCCTTAGACCTGCCGCGGGTAAAAAAGGTGCCGGAAACCCCGCAAGAAGGCAGCGGATTTGCGCTCGACCGACGGCATCTATTTCTCCCGGCTCGACCATGTGCGGGCGCTCGCCGCCTATCTGGTGTTCGTCTGGCATTTCCTGCACATGACCGACACCTTCCCGGTGCCTTACGCCAGCCACCCGCTATTTCCCTTCGCGCTGCTCGATGAGAGCCACACCGGCGTCGCGCTGTTCATGACGCTGTCCGGCTATCTGTTCGCCAAACTGGTCGGCGACCATCGCATCGATTTCGGCAATTTCCTCTGGAGCCGCGCCATGCGGCTCGGGCCGTTGCTGATCGTGGTGCTGTTCGCCTGGACCGTGGTCGGCTGGTGTGGCGGCGAACCGGTACCGCTTTCCAATCTCATCGGCGGCATCGTGTTGCCGACCTGGCCGCGCGGCGCCTGGTCGATCTCGATCGAGCTGCAATTCTATCTGCTGTTCCCGCTGCTGCTGTTTGCGTTCCGCCGCTACGGCCCGTTCGCGCTGTTCGGCGCCGTAGCAGTCGCCATGCTGCTACGCCTCGACTGGTGGCACACCTACGGCGAGGCGCAGCATCTCGCCTATTGGACCATCTTCGGCCGCATCGACCAGTTCGTATTCGGTATGCTGTTCGCGCTGGTGCGCATCGACAGAAAAGTCCTGCGCTGGGTGGCTGGCATCTCGTTCGCCTCGTTCCTGGTGCTGTGGACCGAGTTCGATGCCTTGGGCGGCTTCCATCATTTCAACGGCACGCCCTCGCCTTCCCCTTTGTGGATCGTCATTCCGACCGTGGAAGCGATCACCTGGAGCTCATTGATCGCGTTCTACGACGGCGCCAGCTTCCGCATGCCGCGATGGCTCGACCGTTCACTGGCCAAGGTCGGGGAGTGGTCGTTCTCGATCTATCTCCTGCACTTCTTCCCGATCGTGCTGCTGCGCTATCTGTTCTGGACCACGCCCGGCAGCACGAACTGGTTCTTCCCGGCGCTGCTGGTCGCCAACCTGGCGTTCCTCGCCTTCCTGCCGGTCGCCGGATTGTCCTATCACTATTTCGAGAAGCGTTTCCTCGTCTATCGCAAGCATTACCTGCTGCCGCCGGCGCAAGAAGCCGCGGCCATGGCGGCGCGCTGACGACTATTCCTGCTTGCCCGGCGTTTCTGGATTGGTCGTGTATTTCACCAGCAGCGGGTATTGCAGCGCGCCGAACAGGAAAGTGAGCGGCACCACGCCGAACAATTTGAAGCTCACCCAGAAGTCGGTGGAGAAATTGCGCCAGACGATCTCGTTGACGACGGCGAGAAAGAAAAAGAACAGCGCCCAGCGCCACGTCAGCTTGCGCCAGCCCTCCTCGGTCAGGTCGAAGACGGAATCGAACAACAGGCCGAGCAACGGCTTGCCCATCGCCAGCCCGACCACAAGCGCGCTGCCGAAAAGCAGGTAGATGATGGTGGGCTTGAGCTTGATAAAGGTGTCGTTGTGCAGGATGAGCGTCAGGCCGCCGAAAATGAAAACGATGACCGCGGTAACGAGCGGCATTATCTCGATCCGGCGCGTCTTCACATAAGCGAACGCAAGCGCAGCCAGCACAGCTACCATGAAGGCGCCGGTGGCGGCGAAGATGCCGAACTTGGCGTTGGCGGCGAAGAACAGCACCAGCGGCCCGATGTCGAGCACCAGCTTGAGGGTGGGATTAAGCTTTTGCTTTTCAGGCATAAGCGCTCGCCGCTTTCTCTGGTTGTCATCGCCCGCGAAGGCGGGCGATCCAGCAATCACAAATGCTCGTTTCTTCTCTCAGACGCCTGCGTTCACTGGGTCATCCGCATTCGCGGATGACGACAGCCGTGGTTACTCCAGCCCCACCACAGCCCTTGCATAATCGCGCGCGGTGAAGGGCGACAAGTCTTCGACGCTCTCGCCAACGCCGATGAAATGCACCGGCAGGCCGAACTTGGAGGCGATCGCCACCAGAATGCCGCCGCGCGCGGTGCCGTCGAGCTTGGTCATCACCAGGCCGGTGACGCCGGCTGTCTTGCGGAAGATTTCGACCTGATTAAGGGCGTTCTGCCCGACCGTGGCATCGAGCACCAGCAGCACCGCGTGCGGCGCCTCGGGTTCCACCTTGCGCATGACGCGCACGATCTTTTCCAGTTCGCTCATCAGCTCGGTTCGATTCTGCAGGCGGCCGGCGGTGTCGACCAGCACGACGTCGACGCCTTCCGCCTTGGCGGCGGCGAGTGCGTCGAAGGCAAGCCCCGCAGCGTCCGCGCCTTGCGTGCTTGCTTTGACGCTCGCGCCGGTGCGCTCGCCCCAGATCTTCAGTTGCTCGATGGCAGCGGCACGGAACGTGTCGCCGGCGACCATCATCACCGACTTACCTTCGGCGCGGAACCGGGCGGCGAGCTTGCCGATCGTCGTGGTCTTGCCGGAGCCGTTGACCCCGGCGACCAGAACAATGAAGGGACGCGCCGTGATCTCCAGCGGCTTGGCCACCGGCGCCATCACCTTCTCGATCTCGGCGGCGAGCAGGTTCTGCAGCTCTTCCGGCGCGATGCCCTTTTCATAGCGGCCGCTGCGCAGGGTCTCAACGATGCGCTCGGCGACGTCGACGCCGAAATCGGCGCGGATCAGTTCGTTTTCGAGTTCCTCCAGCGTGGTGGCGTCGAGCTTGCGCTTGCTGACCAGGCTGGTGATGGCGGAACCGAGCGAGGCGGACGTACGCTTCAGCCCACCACTCAGGCGCTTCCACCAGCTCGTTTTCTGTGTCGTGTCGTCCATAGCGGCGAAATTCGCTGTTCTTCACCTCCCCTGGAGGGGGAGGCCGGCCCGCCGAAGCATTAATGGAGGCGGGTCGGGAGGGGTGATCGACAGAGCGGGGGAATGCACCCCACCCCGCTCGCCCCGCTCCGCGGCGGCGAGCGACCCTTCCCCCGCAGGGGAGGGTGAAGAGAAAGAGGGCACGTGATACCCGTTCCGGACCTATTTGGTAACTGAATATGACAGCGGAAGAGATGCTCGCCCGTCTGCTCTATCGCGACGGGCTGATGCTGGTGATCGACAAGCCGGCCGGTCTCGCCGTGCATCACGGGCCGAAAGGCGGCGATGCGCTGGAGGACTATTTCGACGCGCTGCGCTTCGGCCTGCCGCGCGCGCCCGCGCTCGCCCATCGGCTCGATCGCGATACCTCCGGCTGCCTGGTGCTCGGCCGCCACCGCAAAGCACTCGCCCTGCTCGGCAAGCTGTTCAAGCAGGGCAAGATCGGCAAGACGTATTGGGCGGTGGTGGAAGGCGGCCCCGAGACCGACGAGGGCCGCATCGACATCACGCTCGCCAAGCGCGACGAAAGCCGCGGCTGGTGGATGAAGGCCGACCCGCACGGCCTGCCGTCGGCGACCACCTGGAAGGTGATGGGAAGAAGTTTTCCGTCGTCCCGGGCGACCGAGCAGCGCGAGGGAGGCCCGGGACCCATAACCACTGGCCTCGCGATTACGGACGCGCCAGCGGTTATGGGTCCCCGCATTCGCGGGGACGACAGGAGGCTAACCTGGCTCGCGCTGGAACCGCTCACCGGCCGCACGCATCAACTGCGCGTGCATTGCGCCGAGATGGGATTTCCCATCGTGGGCGACGCCGTCTATGGCGACGCGCCACGAACTGGCGGGCCGCCGCTGCAACTGCACGCGCGCGAGGTGACGGTGCCGATTTCCAAGAACAAGCCGCCGGTGACCGTCACCGCGCCGGTGCCCGAGCACATGCGCGAGCTGTTGAGCGCTTGCGGATGGAAAGATGAAGGTGAAGCTCAGTAGAGCTCCACCTTGATGCGCTCGGGCAGCGTGCGGTCGTACGCTTCGCCACCGAGTTCGTTTTCGGTCAGCTCGGCGAGCAGCGCGCCCGTGCTGGGCAGGCTCTTGCGGTCGACCCGACTTTTCTCGTCCCACAGCTTGGCGCGCACCGCGGCCTTCGAGCAGTGGAAGAACACGCTGTCGATGTGGACGATCAACACGCTGCGCGGCAGCTTGCCGTTGATGGCGAAGCCTTGCATCAATTCGGGATCGATCGAGATCGAGCCGCGGCCGTTGACGCGCAGGCTCTCGCCGACGCCGGGGATAAGAAACAACAGCGAAACGCGCGGATCGCGCAGAATGTTGCGGTAGCCATCGAGGCGGTTGTTGCCGGGGCGGTCGGGGATGGCGAGCGTCTTGTCGTCGAGGATGCGCACAAAGCCGGCGGGGTCGCCCTTGGGCGAGCAGTCGAGCCCTTCCGGACCGGCGGTGGCGATCGCCACGAAGGGCGCAGCTTCGATCAGCTTGCGATAACCGGCGCTGAGGCGATCGACTTCCTTGCGGATGGTGGTCGGCTTGCGCTCGCCATAGAGCGCCTCGAGCTGCTCCACGGTGGTAACGAGATGATCGCCCGCGCTCATGAACGTTCTCCCAAGTTTTTTATGCGGCCAATAATTGTCGGCCGTTGTGATCGGCAATAGTGAGGTCGAGAATTTCGCCCGCGGCGGCGGGCGCCGCAAGCCGCACGGGCGTGAACTGTTCGGTGCGCGCCGAGCGCGGGCGACTCGGTGAGCACGCGGCGCGTCGCGCCCACTTCATTGCGCAAGATGCGCGCGCAGCGCGGCCTCGCCCTTCTCGCGCAGCCGGCGCGCGCGCTCCTTGGCGAGCGCGCGATCGACCTGCGGCATGCGCGCGGCCGGCGTGCCGGGTCCGGCGAAAACGGAAACACATGCAGCGTGGTCAGCCCGCATTCATCGATCAGATCGAGCGAACGAGCAAACATGTCTTCGCTCTCGGTCGGGAAGCCGGCGATGATGTCGGCGCCGAAGGCGACGTCGGGGCGCAAGGCGTCGCACCTGCTCGCAGAATTGAATGGCGCCGGCGCGCGAATGACGGCGCTTCATGCGCTTGAGGATGAGATCGTCGCCGGCCTGCAAGGACAAATGCAAATGCGGCATCAAGCCTTGGCTCGTTGGCGAGCGCGTCGAACAGGTCGGCGTCGGCTTCCACCGAATCGATGGACGATAGCCGCAACCGCGCCAGCTCCGGCACTTCGCGCAAAATGCGCTTGACCAAAGCGCCGAGACGCGCGTCGCCGTCGCAGTAGCTGGTGATATCGACGCCGGTGAGCACGACTTCGCGAAAGCCGCTCTCCGTCAGACGGCGCACCTGCGCCACAACATCGGCGACCGGCAGCGAACGCGAATTGCCGCGGCCGAACGGAATGATGCAGAAGGTGCAGCGGTGATCGCAGCCGTTCTGCACCTGCACGAAGGCGCGGGCGCGGCCGTCGATCGAGTCAATCGAATGCGCGCGCATGTCGCGCACGGCCATGATGTCGGAGACGGCGACCTTTTCGCCGGAAGCCCAAGCGCGCGCGTCGAGCTTTTCCTCGTTGCCGATGACGCGCTCGACTTCCGCCATGCCGGCAAAGTCTTCCGGCTTGGTCTGCGCCGCGCAGCCGGTGACGACGATACGCGCGCCCGGACGCTCGCGCTTGAGCCGCCGAATGGATTGCCGCGCCTGGCGCACCGCTTCCGCCGTCACCGCGCAGGTGTTGACCACCACGGCGTCCGCGACGCCGGCGGCACCCGCCTCGCGCTTGATCACCTCCGACTCGTAGCTGTTGAGGCGGCAACCAAAGGTGACGACGTCGATGGGCATCAGCTACGCATTCTCCTTCTTATCCCTCCCCTGAAAGGGAGGGTCGACGTGCTCAGGGGGGGTAAAGGGGAATTATGGCACCACCGCCTTCTCGAACAACGCCGGATCGAAGCGCCCCTCGAACTCGAACTCCACCGGGCCGGTCATCAGCACGTGGTCGTTGTCGGCGCGCCATTCGATGGTGAGCTCGCCGCCGGGCAGCGTCACGTGCACCTTGCGCTCCGTTCGCCTCAATCGCGCCGCCGCCACCACCGTCGCACAGGCCGCCGAACCGCAGGCCTTGGTGAGACCGGCACCGCGCTCCCAGGTGCGCATGACGATGTGTTCGCGATCGGCGACATGCGCCAGCGTGATGTTGGCGCGCTCGGGAAAGATCGGATGGTTCTCCAAGAGCGGCCCGAACCGCGCGAGGTCATAGGCGTTGACATCGTCGACCCAGAATATCGCGTGCGGATTGCCCATGTTGACCACCGACGGCGAGTGCAGAATCGGCTTGTCGATCGGACCGACCTGCAATTCGATCGTGCGGGTGTCGTGGAATTCCTCGGCGAGCGGAATCTCGTTCCACGCAAAGCGCGGCTTGCCCATATCGACGGTGAACAGTCCGTCGGCACTCTTCCAGCAGTTGATGATGCCGCTCGTAGTCTCGAAGGTAAGCGCGTCCTTGCCACCCGCCTTCGACACCAGGTCTGCGACGCAACGCATGCCGTTGCCGCAGGCGCCGGCTTCCGAACCATCGTTGTTATAGATGCGGATGAAGCCGTCGGTGCCGTTGATGCGCGGGGGATAGACCGCCATCAACTGGTCGTAGGGCGCGCCCTCTGGGCCCGCGGCCGCGCGCGCCTCGGCGGCCTCGATCTTGCCGCCACCGTCGCGCAGGTCGACCACGACAATCTCGTTGCCGATGCCGTTCATCTTGACGAAAGCATGATTGGCGAGTGCGCCCATGGACTTAGCCGATTTGTGCTAGTTTGCCCGGGTTTGGCCCGGTTTATATGGCGATTGGAACCAGATTGACAGGGCCCCGTGCGTGGAGGGCGGGAATGCATGGGCTGCGCCTCGTGGCACCGATCATGATCGTCCTGGCGTTCAGCGCCCCGGCGCTGGCACAGCCGGCGCCGCCGCTGACGGAGGAGCCGGTGCCGCCGATCCCCGGCGAGCCGCCAGCGCAGCCGTTGCAGCCGGGCGACGCTTTCGGCCTGGAAGTCGCGCTGCCCACCCGCATGATGGTCTATGTGGAAGGCAAGAGCGCCTGGTCCGATGCCTACGCCACCTTGCGCGGCGCGCTCGGCCGGCTGCACGCCTATGCCGACAAGCAGAGCATCAAGCCGTCCGGCCCGGCGCTGGTCATCTACACCGCCACCAGCGACAAGGGCTTCTCCTTCCGGGCAGCGCTGCCGGTTGCGGCCGCGCCCGCCGAAAAGCCGCCTGACGGCATTGCCGCCGGTGCGGCGCCTTCCGGCCGGGCCCTTGAATTCGTGCACCGCGGCGCCTTTGACGCCATGGGCTCGACCTACGAGGCCATCACCGAGTATCTCGATGAGCACAATCTGGACGCCACCGAGCCGTTCATCGAGGAATATGTCAGCGACCCCTTGCAGACCGCAGAGGACAAATTGATCGTCAACATCTATGTTCCGGTGAAATGACCATGCCGAACCTCCGCACCCTCGCCTTTGCCCTTTCCGCCGTCGTGCTGGCGTCGCTGCCGGCTGAGGCCATGGAACATCTCGTGACCGTCACCGGCCAGGGCATGATCACGGTGGCACCCGACACCGCGCTGATCCGCATCGGCGTCACAAGCCAGGCCAAGACCGCGCGCGAGGCGAGCGCCATCAACGCCAAGCAGATGACAAAGGTGCTCACCACCGTCGAGCAGAGCGGCATCGACAAGAAGGACATCGAGACCTCGCGCCTGTCGCTGCAACCGCAATACGATTCCAAGGACGGCACCACCCGGTTGCTCGGCTTCCAGGTCACCAACCAGATCACCGTGCGCATCCACGACATCGGCAACCTGCCCACGATCCTCGATCGCGCCATTTCGGCCGGCGCCAACGAGATGTCGGGGATCGAATTCGAGGTCTCGCAGCAGTCCAAGTTGCTCGACCAGGCGCGCGGCGACGCCGTCGCCGACGCGCAACGAAAGGCGACGCTCTATGCCAAGGCCGCCGGCGCCAAGCTCGGCAAGGTGGTGGCGATCACCGAACAAGGCGCCTCGCCGCCGCCGCGCCCCCTGCAGGCGATGCGGGCAAGCGCCGCCGGCATTCCAGTCGCCCCGGGCGAGCAGCGCCTGCACGCCACGGTGACCGTGACCTGGGAGCTCGCGCCGTAAGCCGTCACCGCCACTGGGAGTTGGCGTGCCCAGCACGTACCCGATATGGTAGCAACGCCCTCCTTGACTCCCCGGAGACCCGACCCTAGTTTCCGCGCGTCTTCGCTTAAGACGTGAAATTCAAGTTCCGCCGCCCGGTCCCTGAGACCGGAGGCCACCGCTCGACAGCGCGATGCGCCCTCGGGCGTTGTTTGTATTTTCCCTCTCCCCGCTTGCGGAGAGAGGGATGGTGAGCGAGATGCGAGCCGGGTGAGGGGGCGCCTCCGAAGCGTTCAGAATCGCGGCAACGCCCCCTCACCCGACCCGCCTTCGCTAACGCTTTGGCGGCTCGACCTCTCCCCGCACGCGGGGAGAGGTAACCAGAGCAAGGATCGAGTTTGAAATGTTCGATAGCCTGTCGGATCGCCTGAGCGGCATTCTCGACCGCCTCACCCGCCGCGGCGCGCTGACCGAAGGCGCCGTCGACGAGGCGCTGCGGGAGATCCGCCGCGCGCTGCTCGAGGCCGACGTCGCGCTCGACGTCGCGCGCGAGTTCACCGCCAAGGTGAAGGAGCACGCGGTCGGCGTCGAGGTGATGAAGTCGGTCACCCCGGGCCAGATGGTGGTCAAGGTCGTGCACGACCAGCTCGTCGCCACGCTCGGCTCCGACCAGCAAAGCATCGATCTCAATGCCGCACCGCCGGTCGCCATCATGATGGTCGGCCTGCAGGGCTCGGGCAAAACCACCACCACCGCCAAGATCGCACGCCGGCTCACCGACCGGCAGAAGCGCAAAGTGCTGATGGCCTCGCTCGACGTGCGCCGTCCGGCGGCGATGGAGCAACTCGCCGTGCTCGGCCGCGACGCCGAGGTCGATACGCTGCCGATCGTTGCCGGCCAGACGCCGCCGCAGATCGCCAAGCGCGCGCTCGAAGCCGCCCGCCTCGGCGGCTACGACGTGGTGATGCTCGACACCGCCGGCCGTACCACGCTCGACGAAGCGATGATGGCCGAAGCCGCCGACGTGAAGAAGGCCGCCGATCCGCACGAGGTGCTGCTGGTTGCCGACGCGCTCACCGGCCAGGACGCGGTCAATCTCGCCCGCGCCTTCGACGAGCGTGTCGGGCTGACCGGTATCGTGCTGACCCGCGTCGACGGCGATGGCCGCGGCGGCGCGGCGCTGTCGATGCGCGCGGTCACCCACAAGCCGATCAAGCTGATCGGTACCGGCGAAAAACTCGACGCGCTGGAAGACTTCGATCCCGCGCGCATTGCCGGCCGCATCCTCGGCATGGGCGACATCGTCGCGCTGGTGGAGAAAGCCGCCCAGCACATCGACGCCGAAAAGGCGATGCGCGCGGCCGAGAAGATGCGCAAGGGCGCCTTCGATCTCTCCGACCTGCGCGACCAGCTCATGCAGATGCAGAAGATGGGCGGCATGGGCGGCTTGATGGGGCTGTTGCCCGGCATCGCCAAGATGAAGAACCAGCTCGCCGGCGCCAATGTCGACGAGAACATCCTCAAGCGACAAGTCGCGATCATCGATTCGATGACGCCGAAGGAGCGACGCAACCCCGACATCTTGAAGGCGAGCCGCAAGAAGCGCATCGCCGCCGGCTCCGGCACCTCGCCGGAACAGATCAACAAGCTCCTGAAGATGCACCGGACCATGGCCGACATGATGAAGGCCATGGGCAAGGGCAAGCGTGGGCCCATGGCGGGCCTCGGCCAATTGCTGGGCATGGGCGGCGGCATGCCGTCGCCGGAAGAGATGGCCAAGATGGCCGAGAAAATGCCGGGTGGCATGCCCGGAGGGATGCCCGGCCTGCCGCCGAACATGCCCGGAATGCCCAAGCTGCCGCCGAATTTCCCCGGCGGCGGCGCGGGCGGCTTGCCCGGACTGGGCGGCGCGAAGCTGCCACCAGGTTTTCCCGGATTCGGGAAGAAGAAATGATTTCGTTAACCCCCATTCGTCATTCCGGGGCGCCGCGAAGCAGCGAACCCGGAATCTATAGTCCCAGCGCTGCGGAATATGGATTCCGGCTCTCGCTCACTTCGTTCGCTCGGTCGGAATGACGGCGTCTTAGTCAGAAAGGAACCTCTGCAATGTCTCTCGTCATCCGCATGGCCCGCGCCGGAACCAAGAAGCGGCCGTTCTATCACATCGTGGTCGCCGACTCGCGCTCGCCCCGTGACGGCCGCTTCATCGAGCGGCTCGGCTACTTCAATCCGCTGCTGCCGAAGGAAAAGACCGAGCGGCTCAAGCTCGACATGGAGAAGGCGCAGGAGTGGATGAAGAAGGGCGCGCAGCCGTCCGACCGCGTGAAGCGTTTCCTTGACGCCGCCGGCGTGTTGAAGCGCGAGGCGCGCAACAACCCGCAGAAGGCCGTGCCGCGCAAGGAGCAGAAAGCGCGCGCCGAGGAAGCCGCCAAGGCCGCTTCTGCCGCGCCTGCGGCGAGCTGATTCCGCGCTCATATGTTTTTCTGCCTTCGCCGCACGCACGGCGTAACCCTCTCCCCTCGAGGGAGAGGGTGGCGAGCGCTGAAACCTAGCGAAGCGCGAGCCGGGTGAGGGGCCCGTGCCGAGCAGGAAAAGCAACGTCCGCGCCCCTTCACCCCCCTCGCCGCCTGCGGAGGTTCGGCACCCTCTCCCCCAGGGAGAGAGGGAAGAAAAAAAAAGCGTCTGCGTCGCGCGCATCGGGGCTGCGCACGGCGTGCGCGGCGAAGTGAAGCTGTGGTCGTTCACCGAAGATCCGGCGGCGGTCGGCGATTACGGCCCGTTGGAAACCGAAGACGGCCGACGGCGTTTCGAAATCGAGTCGCTGCGCGCGGCCAAGGACCATTTCGTCGCGCGGCTGAAAGGCATCGATGACCGCGACGCGGCGGAAGCGTTGCGCAATCTCGAACTTTACGTGCCGCGCGAACGGCTGCCGGCGATTCGAGAAGACGATACCTTCTATGTCGCCGATCTCGTCGGGCTCGACGCGGTGACGACAGACGGCGCCGTGCTGGGCAAGGTGACGGCGGTGCATAATTTCGGCGCCGGCGACATCGTCGAGATTGCGCCCGCCACTGGCGGCCCGCCGCTGATGCTGTCGTTCACCGCCGCCAATGTGCCGGAGATCGACGCGAAGGCCGGGCGGATCGTGGTGGAATTGCCGGCCGAGATCGAGGCCCGCGAACCGAACTCCGCTCATTCCCGCGCAAGCGGGAACCCAGAGCAGTAAGCATGTAGGCTTTCGATCATGGCCCTGGGTCCCCGCTTGCGCGGGGACGAGCGGGGATGAGGTGCAAATCGGACCATGTGGCGCGCATCGGTGCTGACCATCTTTCCGGAGATGTTTCCCGGGCCGCTGGGCGTCAGCCTCGCCGGCAAGGCGCTTGCCTCCGGCATCTGGTCGCTCGACACCCATGACATCCGCAATGCGGCGACCGACAGGCACCGCACCGTCGACGACACGCCGGCGGGCGGCGGGCCCGGCATGGTGATGAAGGCCGACGTGCTGGCGCACGCGCTCGATGCCGTCCCGCACGACACCCGCCCCCGCCTGCTGATGAGCCCGCGCGGAGCGCCACTGACCCAAGGCAAAGTGACGGCACTGGCGGCGGGCTTCGGCGCGGTCATCGTCTGCGCCCGCTTCGAGGGGGTCGACGAGCGGCTGATCAAGGCGCGGAACCTGGAGGAGGTCTCGCTGGGCGATTTCGTCCTCTCGGGTGGGGAAATCGCCGCCCTGGCATTGATCGACGCCTGCGTGCGGCTCCTGCCCGGCGTCATGGGCAAGGAGGCCTCCGCCGCCGAGGAGAGCTTCGCCGACAGCCTGCTGGAATACCCGCAATACACTCGGCCCGCGGTGTTCGAGGGCGAGCCGATCCCGGAGGTGCTGACCTCCGGCGACCACGCCAAAGTGGCGGCCTGGCGGCGGGCGGAGGCCGAACGGCTGACCCGGGAGCGCCGCCCCGACCTATGGGCGGCTTATGTCGCCCGAAATAAGCCCAAAACCTGACCAAAACCCGAGGGTGACAACGGCTGCGAGTTGTACTAGAAGCTCGCCCGACCCAATTCAGAACGAGACAAAGACCGCGCGCCGCCAAGCTGGCGCTGCCGACGGAGATTTCCCATGAACCTGATCCAGCAGCTCGAACAGGAGCAGATCGAAAAGCTGTCCGCCGGCAAGGACATTCCCGAATTCGGGCCGGGCGACACCATCATCGTTAACGTCAAGGTGGTGGAAGGCGAGCGCAGCCGCGTGCAGGCCTATGAGGGCGTGTGCATCGGCCGCTCCGGCGGTGGCCTCCACCAGAACTTCACGGTGCGCAAGATTTCCTACGGCGAAGGCGTCGAGCGCGTGTTCCCGCTCTACTCGCCGATGATCGACTCGATCAAGCTGGTGCGCCGCGGCAAGGTTCGCCGCGCCAAGCTCTATTACCTGCGCGGATTGCGCGGCAAGAAGGCCCGCATCGCCGAGGCGACCAGCGGCGGAAGCGCCGCTGCCGAGGCGGCGGCGGCAAAGTAAGCCGCCGCTATCGCTGCGACGCTGGAGGGGCCGCTTGCGGCCCCTTTTTCATGGGCCCAAATCGTCATACCGGGCCTTGTGCCGACCATGACTGGCTGGAATAGCCGACCACTCAACACTCTTCGTCCGCGTTGTCGGGGCTGTTTTGAACGGTTATATAAGGGACATGGTTTCCGAGGCTCAGCGGATCATTCTCGCCGACCACGCGCGGCTGCCCTGGCGGTTCTTTGGCCGGCTGGCGGTGTGCGCGCAGGCCGCACTTTGATCGCGCGTCCGGCGCGATGAGCGCCGTCGTCTAGCCACCTAACCAATTCATCAAAAGCCAAGGCCTTCGAGCAATGAAACCGCGCACGCTGTACGACAAAATCTGGGACGACCATCTGGTGGACGAGCAACCGGACGGCACCTGCCTTCTGTATATCGACCGCCATCTGGTGCACGAGGTGACGAGCCCGCAGGCCTTCGAAGGCCTGCGCGTCGCCGGCCGCAAGGTGCACGCGCCCGACAAGACGCTCGCCGTGGTCGATCACAACGTGCCGACCTCAGACCGCAACAAGCCCAATCCCGATCCGGAATCGACCGAGCAGATCGCGACGCTCGCCAAGAACGCCAAGGATTTCGGCATCGAGTATTACAACGAGTTCGACAAGCGCCAGGGCATCGTCCACATCATCGGTCCCGAGCAGGGCTTCACCTTGCCCGGCACGACGATCGTATGCGGCGACAGCCACACCGCGACCCATGGCGCCTTCGGCGCGCTCGCCTACGGCATCGGCACCTCGGAAGTCGAACACGTGCTGGCGACGCAGACGCTGATCCAGAAGAAATCCAAGAACATGCGCGCGGTGGTCGAAGGCAAGTTGCCGGACGGCGTCACCGCCAAAGACATCATCCTCGCCATCATCGGCGAGATCGGTACCGCCGGCGGCACCGGCTACGCGCTTGAATACGCGGGCGAGGCGATCCGCGACCTGTCGATGGAAGGCCGCATGACGGTCTGCAACATGTCGGTCGAAGGCGGCGCCAAGGCCGGCTTCATCGCGCCCGACGAGAAGGCCTATGAATTCCTCAAGGGCAAGCCGAAGGCGCCCACGGGCAAGCTGTGGGACGAGGCCATGCGCTATTGGGAGACGTTGCGTTCCGACGATGACGCGCATTTCGACCACGAGATCAGGCTGCACGCCGCCGAACTGCCGCCGCTGGTGACCTGGGGCACCAGCCCCGAGCAGGTCGCCTCGATCGGCGGACGCGTGCCGATCGCCGCGGATATCCGCGACGAGAACAAACGCCATGCCGCCGAACGCTCACTTGGCTACATGGGCCTCAAGGGCGGCGAGAAGATCACCGACATCAAGCTCGACCGTGTGTTCATCGGTTCCTGCACCAATGGACGTATCGAAGATTTGCGCGCCGCCGCGAAAATCGCCGAAGGCAAGACCGTCAACGGCAGCGTCTACGCCATGATCGTGCCGGGCTCGGGGCTGGTGAAGGAACAGGCGGAAGCCGAGGGTCTCGACAAGATCTTCAAGGCCGCCGGTTTCGACTGGCGCGAGCCGGGCTGCTCGATGTGCCTCGCCATGAACCCGGACAAGCTGGCGCCGGGCGAGCGTTGCGCCTCGACTTCCAACCGCAACTTCGAAGGTCGCCAGGGGCACAAGGGCCGCACGCACCTGGTGTCGCCCGCCATGGCGGCGGCCGCCGCGATCGCCGGCCACTTCGTCGACATCCGCGAGTGGAAGTAGGACGCCGCTGAAGCCACCTTATCCCTCCCCTTTCAGGGGAGGGGTGGCGTGCGCCGCAAGGCTTGCGCTGCTACCAGCAGCGCCAGACCCGGCGCAAATGCCAGTGATGATAGCGCCAGACGCGCGCGCGCACCCAACCGCAGTCAGGCGCCGGCTCGTAATAGACCGGCGGTGGCGGGTAATAGCCGTAAGGCGCGCCGTAGCCGAGACCAAGGCCGAGCGCGAAGCCCGGGCCAAATCCGCCCCAGCCGCCGTGCCAACCATGATGCCAGCCGCCGTGGTGCCAGTGCTGCGCCTGCGCGGCGCCGGGCAGCGCTAGCGCGAGACCGGTGGCCAGTGCGACGCCCGCGAAGATACTTGCCAGTTTCGACATCGTTCATCCTCCGATGCCACCCCAGCGACCGGAGTTACAACGATTTGAATGCCGAAAAGTTTGCCGAAATCCGGACGGAAAGCGAGGAAACAGACCGCATTAATACTGCCACCAGCAGCGCTGCTGCGGCGTAATGACGGTGCCGCTCACGCGGTATTCCTTGGCGAGCCAGGCGACGCAATGGCGCGTGGCGTTGGGCGGCAGGTATCGATGGCGGCGCGGATGGATGGTGATATGCGGCCGGCGCTGCGCGATGTATTGGCGGCTCGACGTACCTTGCGCGGATACCGGCGCGGCAGCCCCGAGCGCCAGCACGCCAGCCAGTGCCGCCAGAGCGAAGACCCACACAACTCTTGGCATTGCGCGCTCCATGCCGCACGCGCGAAGCCTCGCCCCACGCCACAATCGCCAAACGGTCGCCCATCCAAGCTGCCCCGTCAACCGCTTGGTAAGCGCCCGCCGACCCCCTAGATAGTTTCCATGCATGAGCCCTCCCCCAAGCCAGGCAGCCGACACACCGCGCCGACGCTCGCCGAATTCGAGGCGCTGGCGGCAAAGGCCTATGCGCGCCTGCCGGAGGATTTCCGCAAGCTATGCGAGGACCTGGTGATCCGGGTCGATGAGTTTCCGAGCCCCGAAGTGGTCACGCGCATGCGCGTCGGCAGCCGTTACAATCTGCTCGGCCTCTTCCAAGGCATCGGCCTGCCGTTCCGGCCGGACATGACCGGGCTGATGCCCAACATGATCTGGCTCTACCGGCAGCCGATCCTCGCCTATTGGACGACCCACACCGACACGCTTGAAGCTATCGTCACCCACGTGCTGATCCACGAGATCGGCCATCACTTCGGCTTTTCCGATGCCGACATGGAGGCTATCGAGGCGGGGACGGATTAAGGGAGATCTTTTATGAAAATCCAAGGCGCGTGCGCTTGCGGCCACATCTCTATTGAAGCCGAGGCAGATCCCGAGCGGACATCGATCTGTCATTGCACGGATTGCCAGACCGGGACGGGGACGGCCTTCCGTGTGTCGGTGCGGGTTGCCGGCGACACGTTCAAGATGACCGGCGAGCCGACGACTTTTCTGAAGACCACCGCGAACAGCGGCAATCCACGCCTGCAGGCGTTCTGCCCGACCTGCGGCACCCCGATCTATTCGACCACACCCGGCGAAGGCCAGCAGGCGGTCTATAACGTGCGCGTCGGCATCCTGCGCCAGCGCGACCAGTTCGTCCCGCGGCGGCAGAACTGGTTCCGCTCCGCGCGCGCCTGGGTCACCGATCTCGGCGCGATCCCCAAGAACGAGATGGGCGCGCGCTGAGACGCCCGGCGCCCGGCGCCCGGCAAGGCCCGCATGTCTGCCGGCCAGCCGGCGCTATTGACCCCTCCAGCGGGTGATTTATGAACAGGGGTCGTTCGGTATCGAGACGGCCGGGAGTTCAGCACCATGGATAAGTTCACGGTTCTCGAAGGCGTTGCGGCGCCGCTCAAGATGATCAATGTCGACACCGACATGATCATCCCCAAGCAGTACCTGAAGACGATCAAGCGCACCGGCCTCGGCAAGGGCCTGTTCTCGGAGATGCGTTTCAAGGACGACGGAACTGAGAATCCCGACTTCGTGCTCAACAAGCCGGCCTATCGCAACGCCAAGATCCTGGTCGCCGACGACAATTTCGGCTGCGGCTCGAGCCGCGAGCACGCGCCCTGGGCGCTGATGGATTTCGGCATCAAGTGCGTGATCTCCACGTCGTTCGGCGACATCTTCTACAACAACTGCTTCAAGAACGGCATTCTGCCGATCCGCGTTTCGCCGGAAGATCTGGAGAAGCTGTTCGACGACGCCGACCGCGGCGCCAACTCGACGCTGACCGTCGATCTCGAAGAGCAGGTGATCCGCGGCCCCGACGGCGGCGAAGTCAGGTTCGACATCGATCCGTTCCGCAAGCACTGTCTGCTCAAGGGCCTCGACGACATCGAACTGACCAAGCAGAAGGCCGACAAGATCACCGGCTACGAGCACAAGCTTGCCGAGGCGCGGCCTTGGGCGTGAGTTGAGCTCAAGCGCCCGTCAATTTCTCCGTCATGCCCGGGCTTGTCCCGGGCATCTACGTCTTTACAGCAGTGAAGCAAGACGTGGATGGTCGGGACAAGCCCGGCCGTGAAGACTACGTGTGAATGTCGCTCACTTCTCCAGCACCAGCACCACATCGTAGAGGCTGGCCTCGATATCCTGGACGAGGCGGCTGAACTCCGGCCAGCGCTTGCGGAACTCCGGCGAGCGGTGCGCGGCCTCAAGCTGGCGACGGTCGGCCCACTGTACGTAGTTCACGATATGGCTGTTGTCCGTGCTCCGGTGCAAACTGATGGAGACGAAGCCAGGCTGCTCGGCCATGAATTGAGCGCGCTCGATCATCACCCGCAGCACCTCGTCCTGACGGTCCGGATCAACGTTGATAGTTGTGATCTGCGTAATGACGTCGTCTCTCTGGTTAATTTTTGACATAACCAACTCCGCACTTGCAATTGCCGCAAGAACAACGCGGAAATCGGGTCGAAGCTTCGTTCACCGCGCGCGCGGGGCGACAATCCAATATCAAAGCCAAATTTTTTCGATGCGCGACGAAAATAAATTGAGCCGCTTTTTATGGAATTTTTGGCCAATTAAAATCCAACACACGGCGGTAACCGGATGCCAAGAGGCGGTAGGCTAGTACTCGAATCGAGCAACAACGCGGGCCAGACCACTATGACGACACGTTTCTTCTTTGACGTCGTGGGCAATGCAAAGTGCACGCACGACTTTCACGGACGCTATTTGAAGTCCACCGAGGAAGCCCGCGACATCGCGGAAGCCGTTTCCTTCGATCTCGCCTGCACGGAACGAGACGAGTGCGTCGGTTCGGAGATTCAGGTGCGCGACTCCAACGGCGTGCTCCTGTTCTCGATTACCGTTCGCGCGGCCGAAGCCGTCTTCGGATAAGACCGGGGTACGGTTAGCCGTCCCCACAACAACTTCATGAAAGAGTTCGCCGGCTGCGGCAACCTGCCGTTAAGCCTGCGCCTCACGGGCTGCGATCGCCTCGGCGATCGCCACCGTGCGCCGAGCCATCTCGGCATGCAGCCGCTCGACCATGCGGCCGTCGATCGACACCACGCCCTTGCCCTTGTTCTCCGGCAGGTCGAAGGCCGCGATCATCTTGCGCGCCCGGATGCGACTTCCGTTCCTCACAGGGCGAGAAGGCCGTGTTGCAAGGCCCGATCTGGTTGGGATGGATCAGCGTCTTGCCGTCGAAGCCGAACTCGACGCCTTGCGTGCATTCCGCGGCGAAGCCTTCCGCGTTGCCGAGATCGTTATAAACGCCGTCGAGGACATCGACGCCGTAGATGCGCGCCGCGGCAACGCAGGTGGATAGCCAGCCCAGCATCGGTGCGCGGCCGGGCACGAGGCGCGCGCGCGTATCCTTGGCGAGATCGTTGGTGCCCATGATGAAGCCGGAAAGCCGCGTTTCGGAATCCTTTGCCTGCGCCGCGATGTCGAGAATCTTGAAGATGGCGAGTGGCGTCTCGATCATCGCCCACACCCGCGTCCTGTGATCGGTGCCCATGTCGAGCAGTCGCCGGCCGATCAGTTGGACCGTGTCGGGGTTTTGCACCTTGGGCACCAGGATGGCGTCCGGCGCCGCATGCGCCGCCGCGGCAAGATCGTCGGCATGCCAGGGCGTGTCGACGCCGTTGACGCGGATGAACACCTCGCGCGCGCCGAAGCCGCCGGCCTTCACCGCGGCCACGACCTGATCGCGCGCGGCCGCCTTGGCATCGGGCGCGACCGAGTCCTCGAGATCGAGGATGACACCGTCGGCGGGAAGCGTCTTGGCCTTCTCCAGCGCGCGGGCGTTGGAGCCGGGCATGTAGAGCACGCTGCGGCGCGGACGGATGGTCATCGGTCACTCCCCTTGAGGTCAGCTACCAGCCTACCGTCCGGGACAACGCGCGTGCCACAGTCCAGACGATGGTGGATGCTTCGGAAAACCTATGGCTCGCCGGCGTCGACGGCTGCCCGGCCGGGTGGATCGCAGCCTTCGTGCGGCCGGCGGGCGACGAAGGACGGCTTGCGGTGTTCGCCCGCTTCGCCGACGTGCTGGCGGCGCCGGAACGGCCGGCAATCGTGACCGTCGACATGCCGATCGGGCTGCCCGAGCACGCGGGTCACGGCGGCCGCGCAGCGGAGAACGCCGTGCGCCCATTGTTGGGCGCGCGGCAATCCTCGGTGTTCTCGGTGCCGTCGCGGGCGGCGATCTATGCGGCCGATTATGCCGAGGCCTGCCGGGTGGCGCTGGCGACATCGGAGCCGCCGCGCAAGGTGTCCAAGCAGCTGTTCAACATCGCGCCCAAGATCCGCGAGGTCGATACCGTGCTGCGCGGCGATCCAGCGCTCGCTCTGAGGGTTTATGAAGTCCATCCCGAGCTGGCGTTCTGGCGGCTCAATGGGGAACGCGCGCTCGACGAGCCGAAAAAGGTGGGAGGTCGGCCCCATACGCCTGGCCTCACCCTACGGCGCAAGTTGCTTCGGGCGGCCCGCCTGCCCCCGAAACTGGTTTCGGCCAAGCCGCTCAAGGGCACGGCGAAAGACGACTTGATCGATGCGCTCGCCTGTGCCGCCATCGCACGTCGGCTGCATGCCCGCTTGGCGCGGCCCTTTCCCGCCCCGCCGCCGCACGATGTCTTCGGGCTGCCGATGGCAATCTGGGCTTAGCCCCTCCGTGGCGGGATAGCGTCGTCAACGTCCAGAAATTGCTTTCTTTGGATCACTACAACCTCCTAACATGGGCGTCGTCCAAGCGTGAATGGGGTGGGCGTCATGGCGCGAAAATTCCGCACGGCCGTTCTGGTGGTCCACGGGATGGGCAGTCAGCGCCCGCTCGAGACGGTGCGCGGCGTCATCAATGCGGTGTGGTTCAAGAACGATAACCACACCCAAGACCCGCACTACAAGCTCTGGTCGCACCCGGAGCCGAGCGGCGTCGATCTCGATCTCACGGTGATGACCACCAACGAAATCCCGGGCACCGCCGACGCCGCGTGGCGGATTTCCACGAGCTCTATTGGGCCCATCTGATGAGCGAGACCAAAGCTGTGGCCGTGTTGCTCTGGCTGTTCGAGCTCGGACGCAAGGGGCCGAAGATTAGCGGCCAAATGAACGGCCTATGGTGGGGCGGTGCGATCTTTCTCTGCCTGCTGTTGTTGTCGGTCACCCACATCGCCATTGAACTACTTGTGCGATTTGCCGGAATAGCCACCGAGCCATTCGGCATTCCCGCCTCCGCCTTCTTGATGATAACAGTTGCCATTGTTGTCGCGTGGCTAGCTGCACCTTGCTCGCGCTATTTCAAGCTGTGGCGGACGCTGCTGATCGCGATTGGCGCCGTGGCGGCCATTCTTGGTGAGGTGTGGGCACTACATTCGACGCTTACAGATCATGCGGTTCCACCGATCTATTATGGAATCGCCGCTGGCGCCGTATTTGTTGGTGGTGCGTTGGCGGCGGCCGGCTGTCACAAAGGATTAGGCCTGCTATTGCTGCTGCTAGGTGCAATCCCGCTCTTGGCATGGTTGCTGGCCAGCAAGCTTCAAACGGGGCCCCTGCCGGTCGCCAACAATCTGACGGATTTCTTTCTCGTTTCGGTCATAGCATTCGCGGCGGCGGCGACCCTTATGGGCAAGCATGGGGCATGGGCATTTGGCTTGGCCTATGTCTTCTCGTGGCTCTTTTTCGGGCTTTACGAACTCTTGGCATATTTCAAACTTGTCGGAACCGACAGCTTTTGGGGTCTCGTAGCTCACGGCCGAGTACCATGGGGCCTCAACTCGCCCTGGAGCACGGTCGCTGCGCTGATTATCATCGGCATCTACCTCATCATCAACGCCGCGTTCCTGCAGCCCTATCTCGGCGACGCCGCGCGCTACTTCCGCAATTCGCCGGCCAATGTCGCCGTGCGCCGCGCCATCCGTAAGGAAGCGGTCGACACGCTCGACCAGCTGCACCGCTCGCGCCTTTACGACCGCATCATGGTGGTCGCGCACAGCCTCGGGACGGTGGTCGCCTATGACATGTTGCGCGCCTACTACAGCCGCATCTGCCGGCAAATCCCGGTCGACTATGCCCGTCTCAATCCGGAATTCGAGGCGATCGACCAAGGCGGGCTCCACCGCGACGGGATGCGCAAGCAGGGCCGCGAGCTGATCCGCAAGCTTGCAGCCAACAGCCAATTATCGCCGCCGCAGGCGCGTGGCGACGACTTCATCCTTGGCCGCTCGCGAAGGCAAGCAGGTGGATGCCTGGCTGGTGACAGATTTCGTCACGCTCGGCAGCCCACTTACCCACGCGCCCTATATGATGATGAACCAGGAGGCGGGACGCCCGCTCGACGCAGATGTTCGACATGCACGTACGCGAGCGCGAACTACCGAGCTGTCCGCCCGCCCGGCTCGACCACGACCGCTGGCTGTCCTTCACCGATCCCGACGGCAAGGTCCGCCTGCACCACGGCGGCATGTTCGGCATGACCCGATGGACCAATCTGTATCTTCCAAGGTGCACGAGATCTTCTGGGGCGACGCCATCGGCGGGCCGGTCGCCAAAGCGTTTTGTGGGCTAGGCGACGAGCCCGCGCGCAAGGACGGCTACGCCGTGGACCGGGAGGTGTGGACGGAGAAGGAAGGCCATATCGGCTTCTTCAGCCACACCAAATATTGGGACACCAAGTCTCACGACCGCGAAGCGCCGCACATCAAGGCCCTGCGCGCCGCCATCGACCTGCCCGACAACGACAAACCAAAGCCGCCTCCGGCCGCCGCGGCGAGTTAAACCGCCTCGGCTTCCTTCGCCCGCTCGGCCCGCTTGCGGTCGTTCTCGTCCAAGAGCTTCTTGCGCAGGCGGATCGACTTCGGCGTCACCTCGACCAGTTCGTCGTCCTCGATATAGGCGAGCGCCTTTTCCAAGGTCATCTTCAGCGGTGGCGTGAGCTTGACCGCCTCGTCCTTCGAGGTGGTGCGGATATTGGTGAGTTGCTTGCCCTTGAGCACGTTGACGATGAGGTCGTTGTCGCGGGTGTGCTCGCCGACGATCATGCCGGTGTAGACCTTCCAGCCCGGCTCGATCATCATCGGGCCGCGGTCTTCCAGGTTCCACAGCGCGTAGGCCACCGCTTCGCCCTTGTCGTTGGAAATCAGGACGCCGTTGCGGCGGCCCTGGATCGGCCCCTTGTGCGGCGCGTAGCCGTGGAACAGCCGGTTCATGATGGCGGTACCGCGCGTATCGGTGAGCAGCTCGCCCTGGTAACCGATGAGACCACGGGTCGGCGCGTAGAACACCAGCCGCACGCGGCCGCCGCCAGACGGCTTCATCTCCATCATCTCGGCCTTGCGCTCGGACATCTTCTGCACGACGACGCCGGAATGTTCCTCGTCGACGTCAATGACGACCTCTTCGATCGGCTCTTCGAGTTCGCCCGCTTCGTTGCGGCGGAGCAGCACCTTCGGCCGCGACACCGACACCTCGAAGCCTTCACGGCGCATGGTTTCGATCAGGATGCCGAGCTGCAATTCGCCACGGCCGGCGACTTCCATGGCGTCCTTGTCGTCCGACTCGCGCACGCGCAGCGCTACGTTGCCTTCGGCCTCGCGCAGCAGGCGGTCGCGGATCATGCGGCCGGTGACCTTACTGCCTTCGGTGCCGGCGAGCGGGGAATCGTTGACGCGGAAGGTCATCGACAGCGTCGGCGGATCGATCGGCTGCGCCGGCAGCGGGGTGTCGACGGACGGGTCGCAGATGGTGTGGGCGACGGTCGCGTTGGGCAGGCCGGCGAGCGCGACGATGTCGCCGGCGCTTGCTTCGTCGACGCCGGTGCGCTCAAGGCCGCGGAAGGCCAGCACCTTGGTAATGCGGCCGCTCTCGATCAGCTTGCCTTGCCGGTCGAGCACTTTCACGGTCTGGTTCGGCTTCACGCTGCCGGAGGTGATACGCCCGGTGATGATGCGGCCGAGATAATTGTTGGCTTCGATGATGGTGCCGAGCAGGCGGAACGGTCCCTCCTCCACCTGCGGCGGCGGCACGTGGTTGAGCACCAGGTCGAACAGCGGCTTCATGCCGTCGTCCTGCGAGCCTTCCAGCGAGGTCGCCATCCAGCCCTGCTTGGCCGAGCCGTAGAGGATCGGGAAGTCGAGTTGCTCGTCGGTGGCGTCGAGCGCGGCGAACAGGTCGAACACTTCGTTCACCACCTCGGTGGGCCGGGCGTCGGAGCGGTCCACCTTGTTGATCACGACGATGGGCTTGAGGCCCATCTTCAGCGCCTTCGACACCACAAACTTGGTCTGCGGCAGCGGGCCCTCTGCGGCATCGACCAGCACCAGGGCACCATCCACCATGTTGAGGATGCGCTCCACCTCGCCGCCGAAATCGGCGTGGCCGGGGGTATCGACGATATTGATGCGGGTGCCCTGCCACTCGACCGAGGCGGCCTTGGCGAGGATGGTGATGCCGCGCTCGCGCTCAAGATCGTTGGAATCCATGGCGCGTTCGACCTGGCGCTCGTTCGCGCGGTAGACGCCCGATTGCTGCAAGAGCCGGTCGACCAGCGTGGTTTTGCCGTGGTCGACGTGGGCGATGATGGCGACATTACGGATGTTCATTTTCAACTCTCTCCCGCCCCCGCTCTTAGGGGAGGGTTGGAATGGTGGGGCTGCGCCCGGTTTCGCTTTTTGTCGGACCTTGGGTGAACGCGGCGCTGCGGCCCTGAAACCAAAGCGCGGGCCCGCTTCCGAGCCCGCGACGCGACGCTATTGCGGCGCAATATAGTGAGGAAACGGCCGGAAGCAACCGGGCTCCGGAACAACCGCCACCCTTCCCTCCCCCCTGAAACGGGGAGGGTTAGGGAGGGGGGCATTCGAGGTGAGGTGGTTATCCGAAGCAAAAACTGATTTCCGCGTGGCTGTTTTGACCCCCACCCGGATCGCGTTCCGCGATCCGACCCTCGGATCAAGCCCGAGGGCAGACTCTCCCCCTTTCAGGGGGAGGCGAAGAGAGGAGAAGCTACGCGTCGGCGGCGCGGCCCCAGGGGCCCATATGGCTACCGCGTGGCAATGCGTCGCGAACCATCATCATCTCGGCGATGGTCTCGTTGGTGACAAAGCCGGCGAGCTTGCCGGCAACATCGATGACGCCGACCGCGGGCGCCGACTTCTCCTGCATCAGCTTGAACGCCTGCTCCAGCGTCGCACGGTAGCTGACGGTGGGGAACTCCGTGCTCATGGCGTCGGCGACGCGCGCGTCCGGCCCCAGCGTCTTCAGCCCCTTGATCAGCGCGCCGCGGTCGAGCACGCCGACCGGCTTGCCGGCACCGTCCACCACCGGGAATTCGCCCTGGCTGGTCGCCAGCAAGGTCTGCACCGCTTCCTCGATATGGTCTTCCGGCGTCAACGTCGCAAAGCGCGTCATCATGGCGTGGCTTACCGGCACGCCGTGCGACACCGCGCGCAGCGCCACCATGTGCGCTTCCGAGCTGGCGGCGAGATAGACGAAGATGGCGATGAAGATCAGCAGCGGGTTGTACATCAGCCCGAGGAAGCCCAGCGCAAAGGCAACGAACTGGCCGATCGAGGCGGCGACTTCGGTCGCGCGCACAAAGCCCATGCGGCTCGCCAGCAGCGCGCGCAGCACGCGCCCGCCGTCCATCGGGAACGCCGGGATCAAGTTGAACAGAGCCAGGAACAGGTTGACGATCGCCAGCCGGTCGATCATCGAGGCGTGCGTGTTGTCGACCGCATAGGCGGCGCTGGTTTGCAGGTGTGCGCCGGCCACGAACACCAGCACCAGCGTGATAACGACATTGACCATGGGGCCGGCAATGGCGACCAGAAATTCCTCCCACGGCTCTTCCGGGATGCGCTCGAGTTGCGCCACGCCGCCGATCGGCAACAGCGTCACGTAAGGTGTGGTGACGCCGAAGTAGCGGGCGGTAAAAATGTGGCCGAACTCGTGCAGCAGCACGCACAGAAACAGCAGCACAATGAACAGCAGCGTATTCCAGGCGGTGGCGGCGCCGGCGGCGGCATAGCTCGCCGCGAAGAGCCAGGCGAGAAACAGCAGGAAGGTGATGTGAATGCGCACCACCGTGCCGGCCACCCTGCCGATATTCAAAGACCAGGACATGAAAGCCTCATAAGGTCTTAAAGCCTCGACCAAGAGATAGTTGTGTGGCGAACCGTTTACGAGGGTGGCCGTTTGACGCCGCGGCGTCTTTGTCATGGCTCAAAAGCGGGCTGCGGCGAGGCATCTGGGAGGTGCGGCACTAAAGCTGAGCTTTGAAATCGGGGCACGCACGCGCGGCATCCAGGCTTCCCCCTCCCCTTGTAGGAGAGGGTAGACAGTGCTCGCCGATGCGCCTTGCGCCGCTCCGCGCCGCCGCCCACATAACACCTATGACCTACGCCCACACCGCCTTCTGGCGCGGCAACGCGCAGGAAACCGAGCGCCTTGTCCGCGCATTCTGGCGCAAGCTCGGCCGCGTCGCGGCCCGCATTCCGTTCGCCGCCGACCTGCTGGCCGCCTATTACTGCGCCTTCGACAATGAAACACCGTTGCGCGTGAAGGCCGTACTGCTCGGTGCGCTCGCCTATTTCGTGCTGCCCATCGATGCGATCCCCGACATGCTGCCGGTGCTCGGCTTTACCGATGACGCCGCCGTGCTCGCTACCGCGCTCAAGCTGATGTCCGACCACATCACGCCGCTGCATCGCGCGTCCGCGCGGGACAAGCTGGCGGAATTGGCACGACAGTAATTGCCGTCACCGCGCAGGCGGGAATTCATACACCCCAGCCTCTCTCCGCCTCACCCTGAGGAGCGCCCGCAGGGTGCGTCTCGAAGGGTGTGGCGGCCTCATGGCTCAAGACGCGCACTTCGCGCGCTCCCCACCATGAGGGCGAATTCAGTGCGCGAACGGCTCACACCTTTAAAACCACCTTGCCCATCACCTTGCGCGCGGCGATCGCTTTCAGCGCCGCCGCCGCTTCGGCAAGCGGATAGACGGCGTGCAGATGCGGCTTCAGCCGCCCCTCGGCCACCCAGGTCAGAAGCTGCTCGGTGTTGGCGCGGTGCCCGGCGCGGTCGCGCTCGATCCATGAGCCCCAGAACACGCCTTGCACGTCGCAGCTTTTCAACAGCACCAGATTGAGCGGCAGCTTGGGAATTTCGCCGGCGGCAAAACCAACCACCAGGAAGCGGCCGTACCACGCAATCGAGCGCAGCGCCGCTTCGCTGTAAGCGCCGCCGACCGGATCGTAGATCACGTCGGCGCCGCGGCCATCGGTAAGACGGCGCAGCGCATCCTTGAGATCTTCCGCCTTGTAGTCGATGCCTTCGTCGGCGCCATGCTCGCGCGCGAAGGCAACCTTCTCCGCCGATGACGCGCAGGCGATGACCCGCGCGCCCATCAGCTTGCCGAGCTCGATGGCCGCCAGCCCTACCCCGCCGGACGCGCCGAGCACGGCCAGCGTCTCGCCGGGCTGCAGCTTGGCGCGATCCTTCAAGGCATAGAGCGTGGTGCCATAGGTGACGCAGATGCCGGCGGCATGCTCGTCGTCGACCGCATCGGGAATCGGCACCAGCCGGTCAGCGGCAAGCGCGATGCGCTCGCGCGCGGCGCCATAGACGGCGTAGCCGAGTACCCGCTCGCCGACCTTGAGGGAGGTGACGCCCTGCCCCAGCCGCTCCACCGTGCCGGCGAATTCCGCGGCCGGCGAGAACGGCATCTCCGGCTTGAACTGATACTTGCCGGCGATGATCAGCGTGTCGAAGAAGTTGAGCGCAGCTGCGGCAATACGTACCACCGCTTCGCCGGGCCCCGGCTCGGGGTCGGCGATATCGGCGATCTCGAGATCGTCAGGCGTGCCGTAGCGGGTGCAGAGCAAGGCTTTCATGAGTGTCGGGCCGGTCGGGGTGAATGAGCGGAAGGTCGGCGACGGAGTTCTAGCACGGCGCCGGTCCTGCTGGCGCGGGGCGACAGAGAGCAACTTTTGGTGCATAGTTTCGGAGGCAGCGGCGCATTGCCGCCTTCACAATGCCGACATTCGCGTCTAATGCGCTAGTATTCACCAATTCCTCTGGGCGGTTTCTCAAACCGTCGTCACTGCGACCGGTAGGGCCCGATGAACACGATTTTTTTGCGCCGCAGCATCCTCACAACCCTGGCTGTTTCGCTTTGCGCCTACGCCGTGCCGGCACTGGCCCAGAAGGGCAAGGAGCAGGCGGTGCTGTTGGGGCAATTCGAGGACTGGGGCGCCTACAAGGCGACACCCGACGGCAAGGTGGTCTGTTTCGCGCTGTCCAAGCCGACCAAGGCCGTGACCAGCCCGGCCGGCCGCAACCGCGATCCCTCCTACGCCTTCGTGTCGACGCGGCCGGCCGAGAAGGTGAAGGATGAAGTCTCGGTCATCGTCGGCTATCCGCAGAAATCGGGCGTCGACGCCACCGCCACCATCGACGATTCGGCCCGCTACTCGATGTACACCCAGGACGACGGCGCCTGGGTGAAGAACGCCGCCGAGGAGCCGCAAATGATCGCGGCCATGCGCAAGGGCTCCGAAATGGTGGTGAAGAGCGTCTCCACCCACGGCACCAAGACTACCGACACCTACTCCCTCAAGGGTATTTCCGACGCCCTCGATAAGGTGGCGTCGGCGTGCAAGTAGGCCCCCGGCCTCCTATATTGCCGTCAGTCCCGCCGCGGCGGACCTGACGGCATGAGTTGATGGATACCACAGTCGAAATCACCCCGGCCTCGACCGCATTCGTCGAGAAGACGCCGCTCGAGCGCTATGTGGCGCCGGCGAAGCCGTCGCTCGTCGGCATGACGCGGCTCGAGCTCGCCGACGCGCTCGGCAGCATCGGGGTGCCACCGGCGCAGCGCAAGATGCGCGTGCAGCAGCTCTGGCACTGGATCTATTTCCGCGGGCTCACCTCCTTCGACGCGATGACCAGCGTCTCCAAGGAGCTGCGCGCAGCCCTTGCCGCGCATTACACCCTTGAACGCCCCGAAGTGGTCGCCGAGCAGATCTCGGTCGACGGCACGCGCAAATGGCTATTGCGTCTGCCGGGCGAACATCAGGGCGAGCGGCCGCACGAGGTCGAATGCGTCTACATCCCCGACACCGAGCGCGGCACGCTGTGCGTGTCGAGCCAGGTCGGCTGCACGCTCACCTGCACCTTCTGTCACACCGGCACCCAGCGTCTGGTGCGCAACCTCACCGCCGGCGAGATCGTCGGCCAGGTGATGGCGGCGCGCGACAAGTTGGGCGACTGGCCATCCTCTTCTTCTAACCCTCCCCTGAAAGGGGAGGGCCGGATCGCGGAAAGCGATCCGGGGAGGGGTCAGGAAGCGACCCCAACCCGACGCGCTTCGCGCGTCGACCTCCCCGTTGCAGGGGGAGGTGAAGGAAGAAAAATCACCAACATCGTCATGATGGGCATGGGCGAGCCGCTCTATAACTTGGACGCGGTGCGCGACGCGCTGCTGATCGTCGCCGACGGCGACGGCATCGGCATCTCCAAGCGTCGCATCACGCTCTCCACCTCCGGCGTGGTGCCGATGATCGAACGCGCCGGCCGCGAGATCGGCTGCATGCTGGCGGTGTCGCTGCATGCGGTGCGCGACGAGCTGCGCAACGAGCTGGTACCGCTCAATCGCAAATACCCCATCGCGCAATTGATGGAGGCCTGCCGCAATTATCCCGGCCTCTCCAACGCCAAACGCATCACCTTCGAATATGTGATGCTCAAGGACGTCAACGATTCCCTCGACGACGCGAAAGCCCTGGTGCGGCTGCTCAAGGGAATCCCGGCCAAGATCAATCTGATCCCCTTCAATCCCTGGCCCGGCAGCAGGTACGAATGCTCCGACTGGGAGCAGATCGAGAAATTCTCGCAAGTGGTGTTCGACGCCGGCTATGCCTCGCCGGTGCGCACGCCGCGCGGGCGCGACATCCTCGCCGCCTGCGGCCAGCTCAAGAGCGCGAGCGAGAAATTGTCCGCGCGCGAGCGCCTGGCGCTGCGCGCGATGGCGACGGTGGAATGACGAGCTTTGTGCCCCGGACGCGGCGCAGCACGTAACGAAGTGAAGTGGTGCGCCCGGGACAAGGGGCCGTAAAGGATTCCATGGCTCTGATCGGCCGTTTCTTTGTCATCGTTTTCGCGCTGATCGTGGCGTCGCTGGCCGCCGGCGTCGCGATTGCCATCGGCGCGGTCGGCCCCGGCTGGCACCCTTATGACGGCGGCTTCGGCCAGGACATCGGATTCACCATCGCGGTGTTCTTCGCGTCCAGCTTCACCGGCGCCGTCGGCCTGCTGCCGGCAGCGATCCTGATTGCCCTTTCCGAAGCCTTCAAAATCCGCTCGCTGCTCGTCCATGCGACGGTCGGCGCCGCGCTGCTGGTGGCCGGCTACTATGCCACTGGCCTGGCACCGCCGAACTACGAAGAGTCGATCGACCATCCGCCACCGCCGATTTCGCGCGCGGCGGAGATCGTCGCCGCCGGCGGTGCCGTGTTCGGGCTCGCCTATTGGGTGATCGCCGGACGCAACGCCGGCCGCTGGCGCGAGCGCCGCACACCGTCGGCGTAAGACCTCTCCACCGCTCGTCCCCGCGAAAGCAGGGACCCAGTTCTCATCTTGGTAGGCTCGTTGCCCTGGATTCCCGCTTGCGCGGGAATGAACGGAGAAGGTCTCACCGCCGCGCCCAGTCCAGCGCAGCCTCCAGGCGGTCATTGCCCCAGAACAGCTCGCCGTCCGCGGTCACGAAGCTTGGTGCGCCGAAAATGCCGAGCCGACCCGCTTCCTCGGTCTCCGCCCGCAGCGCGCTCTTGATCGTGTCGCTTTGCGCCTCCTGCAACACCGCTTGCGTGTCCTGGCCCATCCGCCCAATCAGCCCGGAGATCGTCTCCGGTTCGCCGATATCACGACCCTCAGCAAATTCCGCTGCGTAGACCGCGCGGCAGAAATCCTCGCCCCAATCCCGTTCGAGCCCGACCAAGGCAACGCGCGAGACAATGAGCGTGCTCTGCGGAAACGTCGCCGGCCGCGTGAACGGCAGCGCCAGGGAATCGCAAATGCGCTCCAGGTCGCGCCACATGTAGCGGCCTTTGACGGGATAGAGATTGAAAGGCGAATTGTCCCAACCTTGCGCCTTGAAGATCGGGCCGAGCAGAAACGGCCGCCAACGCACGCGCACATCCTTGGCGGCGGCGGCCGCCGTTATCCGCATCGCCGCCGGATAAGAATAAGTCGAAGCGAATTCGAACCAGAAATCGAGAATGGGGGTCATGGGCACATCGTTTCAAACAAGAAAACGGGCGGTCATCATAGCGACGCCCGCGGCCGGAACCAGATCGCGGTGCGGGTGAACCCGTCGCCTTCCCTTTGTTGCCCGGCTCGGCTAGACCGCAGCCGGGGGAACACGACGGCCCGCCACTAGCTGCTAAAACGCATGAACCGCACCGGATTAATCATATCGCTCGCCATAGCGGCCGTCGTCGGCCTGGTGTTCGGGCTCTACCCGCAACTCGACTTGGCCATCTCAAGGCCATTTTTCCAAGTCGCCGATGCGCGCCACATTCCGTTCGCCTGGCACATCTCTGCACCGCTCATGTCGGCGCGCAACAACGGGCTGTGGGTCAGCACGGTGCTGGTCGCGCCGGCGGTGGCCGCACTGGTGCTGAAGCTCACGCTGCCCCGCCGCAAAGCGTTGATACCGGGCCGCGCCATGCTCTTCCTGATCGCGACCATGGCGCTGGGTCCGGGGCTGTTCGTCAATGCCTTGCTCAAGGAACACTGGGGCCGGCCGCGCCCGATCGACGTAACCCAGTTCAGCGGCAATCAGCACTTCGTTGCCTGGTGGGATCCGCGCGGCGACTGTCCCAGCAATTGCTCTTTCGTCTCCGGCGATGTGTCGGGAATGGCCTGGACGCTGGCGCCGGCAGCACTGGTGCCGCCGCAATGGCGCGCGGTCGCCTATGGCGCGGCACTCGCCCTCACGGCCGGAATGGCGACAATCCGCATCGTGGCGGGAGCGCATTTCTTCACTGACACCGTGTTCGCCGGCGTCTTCACCTTCCTGATCATCTGGATCGTACACGGCCTGATTTACCGCTGGCGGCACACGCGGCTTTCCGACGAGGAGATCGAGCGCGTGATCGCTCGCCTCACGCTGCCGATTTACGATTTCATCGCCAGCCTGTTCAGCGGAAAGCGCAAGCCCGAGCGCTAGTGATCCGATTCCGACATTTGCATCCCGTTGCCGCAAGTTCCCGAGCAAATGTCGGAATCAAAGGACCGCTAGCGTTCGACGCCCCCGCCTTTGCGCCAAGCGACGCCGAAAGACCGCCGCAAGCCCCAAGAGCCACAAGCCCGAAGCGCCGCAAACCCCAAGACTGGTAATAGACCGCGCGTGCAGGTTAACCTTATGTCATGGTGGGATTCGCAAGGGGGCGATGGTCACCTTGATGGGGTTCCGCCGGGGCGCCAGGTGCGCTTGCGGTGGCTGGCCGTGCCAGGAGGACCCGTTGGCGGAGGCTGGAAACGTGAAACGGCTGCTGCAGATGAAGATGCGGGCGCTTGGCGATCCGGCCCATGTACTCGCGCTCATTCGCAGCGCCGCGCCATTCTACCGCACGATGGGAGCGTCCCAGTTCCGCATTCTGCAGAACGTCGACGATCCCGCGCAGCTCGTCATCGAGATCGAATACAACGCGGACGCCGCGGTCGAGCTCAATCGCCACAAGGTGGCGAGCGATCCCATGGTGCGTAGCTTCCTGCAGGGCTGGCGCACGATCCTGGCCGGCAACGCCGATATGGACGTCTACGAAGACGTAACGGGCCAGTAACCGCTCGCATCCGGCCACTTTGTCGTGAATTGAAAAGGGCCCCCCAGCGGACTAAAATACAGCCTCCAGTAGAGGTCCGCGATGAAACTGCACTTTGTCTGCGTTGTTGCCGCGCTGTTTGCCTTCGTGAGTGCCGGCCATGCGGCCGATAGCGGCAAGAAGGCTGCCGCGCCGGACAACACCACGAAGCCGATTACGATCCCGTCGGTGGAATTGGGCGGCTATGCGGTCGACTTGAGCACCAAGCAGCCGGGCGATTCCAATGTCCCGACCTTCGAGGACCCGGCGAAGGACAACAAGGACAATGCGCTCGTGCCTTATTTCGGGCTCCATTTCACCAAGCCGCTAGACAAGTAGTGCGGGTCGCCGGCGCCTCGACCGACGCCCTCCTGCAAGCGCCTCGCTGAAAATCCGCCGATTAGGGCTCTTGCCGCCGCCGCCGCCGGACTTGACCCCGTGCGCCCGGTGAGGGATGCAACGGGCTCGGATCGGTAGTGCCCTGCCTCGGTCGCGGGCGGAGAAAAAGGAGCGGCGGGCGCCGCACGGGTAACGAATGGCCAGTGGCAAGAAGAGCCCCAAGAAAGTCGTGCTCGCCTATTCCGGCGGCCTCGACACCTCGATCATCCTCAAATGGCTGCAGCAGACCTATGGCGCGGAGGTCATCACCTTCACCGCCGATCTCGGCCAGGGCGAGGAACTGGAGCCGGCGCGCGCCAAGGCGCTGCTGCTCGGCATCAAGCCGGAGAACATCTTCATCGAGGACCTGCGCGAGGAATTCGTCCGCGACTACGTGTTCCCCATGTTCCGCGCCAACGCCGTCTATGAGGGCCAGTACCTGCTCGGCACCTCGATCGCGCGGCCCTTGATCGCCAAGAAGCAGATCGAGATCGCAGAGCAACTCGGCGCCGACGCGGTCTGTCATGGGGCCACCGGCAAGGGCAACGACCAGGTGCGGTTCGAGCTTGCCTATTACGCGCTCAAGCCGGACGTGACCGTGATCGCGCCCTGGCGCGAATGGGATTTGACGTCGCGCACCAGGCTGATCGAGTTCGCCGAACAGCACCAGATCCCGATCGCCAAGGACAAGCGCGGCGAGGCGCCGTTCTCGGTCGACGCCAACCTGCTGCACTCCTCCTCCGAGGGCAAAGTGCTGGAAGACCCGGCGCAGGAGGTGCCCGACTACGTCTATTCGCGCACCATCGATCCGGAGGCCGCGCCCGACAAGGACACCTATATCACCGTCGATTTCGAGCGCGGCGACGCGGTGGCGATCGACGGCAAGAAGATGTCGCCGGCCACCTTGCTCAAGACGCTCAACGATCTCGGCAGGGCCAACGGCATCGGCCGCCTCGATCTCGTCGAGAACCGCTTCGTCGGCATGAAATCGCGCGGCATGTACGAGACGCCCGGCGGCACCATCCTGCTCGCCGCCCATCGCGGCATCGAGTCGATCACGCTCGACCGCGGCGCCGCGCATCTCAAAGACGAGCTGATGCCGAAATACGCCGAGCTCGTCTATTACGGTTTCTGGTTCGCGCCGGAGCGCGAGATGCTGCAGGCGGCGATCGACAAGAGCCAGGAGTTCGTCACCGGGCGTGTGCGGCTCAAGCTCTACAAGGGCAATGTCATCGTGGTCGGCCGCGAGAGCAAATATTCGCTTTACGACCAGGAACTGGTGACCTTCGAGGAAGGCGCCGTCGCCTACGACCATCGCGACGCGGAAGGCTTCATCAAGCTCAACGCGCTGCGCCTACGCACGCTCGCCCAGCGCAAACGCAAGCTGGACTTGCCCTGACCACGCAATGCGGGGCGGCATGACGGGTCTCGAAGGTGATCATCCGATGACGACATTCGCAGCAAAGGCGGGCTTGCTATCGGCGCTGACGCTGACGCTTGCCGCCTGTTCGTCAACCGGCGGCAACACCGTCGATCCCAATATCTATCCGACGCAGTACAAGCAGGAGATCGTCGCCACCCTGCGGAGCCTGCTCAGCGATCCGACCCACGTGCAAGGAGCGATGCTCAGCCCGCCGGCCTTGACCCAGCTCAACAAAGAGCAGCGCTATTATGCCTGCCTGCGCTTCAGCGAGCGCAATCCCGACACCAAGCAATACGATCCGCCGCAAACGCGCATTGCCTATTTCTATGCGGGCCATCTCAACCAGCTTGTGGCGGCCAAGGAAGACCAATGCGTTGGCGCCGCCTACCAGCCGTTTCCCGAGGGCGAGAAGCTCTGCCCGAATAAGAGCGATTGCCGGTAACGACGTCAGTACCCGCTGTCGTCGTTCACCGGCGCCGCCTGGGTCTGCGCCAGTTTGAGCTCGGGGACGAGCGGCAGATGGCGGCGCTCCTTGTCCTCGATTTCGGTAATCGTCTTGCGCATGAACACAAAGCGCGCCGGCGTGGTCGGGTGCGTTTTGGCCAGGCGGATGCTGCCCGGGCTTTCCAGCGCCAGCGCCCGCCAGATGTTCTCGGCGCCGGAAATGTCGTAACCGGCGCGCGCCGCGTAATAGGCGCCGACGTAATCGGCCTCGCGCTCGAACTCGACGCTGTAGGCCATGGCGCCGACCCTTTCGAAGTGGCGCCTGAAGGTGCCGCGTGTCGGGAACACAGCCGCGGCGAAGACGCTGTCGATCACGGCGCCGCCGACCTCGCCGAGTAACGCGTTTTGCATCCGTTTGGCGCGGTGACCGAGATTCACATGCGCCAACTCGTGGCCGATGATGACCGCGATGTCGGCGTCGCTATTCGTCAGCCGCAGAACGCCGGACTGGATCACGATCTTCTTGTCGTCGGTAAAGGCATTGGGCGCGGGGCCGGTCACGAGCCGGACCGGGATCGAGCAGCCCATCACCGGATAAACGGTGAGCTGCCGCTCTTTGCCGTCATGCCGCGTGGTGAGCGTGATCGGGCCGGTACCGGCAGTCTTCACGCCGGCGTCGATCCATTTCTCCGTGCCGCTCGCCGGCACCGGCGAGCCGTTGAGCGCGAGGATATCGTCGCCGGCGCGGATACCGGCGCGAGCCGCCGGCGAGCCGATCGGCAACGGCGATCGCGCGCGGCGTGCCCCAGGTCAGCTTCAGCACCTCGGCCGCAACGGAGTGGTACTTTTCCGGCAGGCTGCGCACGGTGCCGGCGAACAGGCCGATCTGCGCGGCGACCCGCGCTTTGCAGAAGCGGCTGTTGGCGGTGCGGATATGGAAGGCGACGTTGTCGACGCGGATGCGCTCGGCGTAGTAGTCGCGTGCCTGCGCCAGCAATTGCCGATGCTGCTCGGCGGCGACGTCGGCGGCAGAGGCGCCGGGCAACTGGCTCACCGGCCCGGAGCAACCCGCGCACAGCCACACGCCCGCCAGAACAGCCACCCACCGACGCACGACACAACCCCCATACAGCCACAGATTGCATCGGCGGCGGGCGGCGATCAAGCGAAAGTCGAGGCGTGGCGGCTGGCCAATAGCCGGCCCTTTGGCGGGCCGATCAACCTACGGTCCCGGGGTCTGCGGCCCGTTATTCGAGGCGGTGTGGCGCCCGGGAAACGGGCGGTTACAGCTGCCGCTCGACCATGGCTTTCTTCAACTCGGCGATTTGCTTGGCCGGGTTGAGGCCCTTGGGGCAGGCCTTCGAGCAGTTCAGGATGGTGTGGCAGCGGTAGAGCCGGAACGGGTCCTCGAGGTTGTCGAGCCGCTCGCCGGCGCCTTCGTCGCGGCTGTCGGTCACCCAGCGGTTGGCCTGCAACAGCGCGGCCGGGCCGAGATAGCGGTCCGAGTTCCACCAGTAGCTCGGGCACGCGGTCGAGCAGCAGGCGCACAGGATGCATTCGTACATGCCGTCGAGCTTCACCCGGTCGTCATGGCTCTGCGGCCATTCCTTTTCGGGCGTCGGCGATACCGTGTGCAGCCATGGCTCGATGGACGCGTATTGCGCATAGAAGTTGGAGAGGTCGGGCACCAGGTCCTTGACCACCGGCTGATGCGGCAACGGATAGATGCGCACCGGCGCCTTGTTGTCGTCGATCGCCTTGGTGCAGGCGAGCGTGTTGGTGCCGTCGATGTTCATGGCGCAGGAGCCGCACACGCCTTCGCGGCAGGAGCGGCGGAAGGTCAGCGTCGGGTCGATGGTGTTCTTGATCCAGATCAGCGCATCGAGAACCATCGGCCCGCAGTCGTGACGATCGACGTAATAGGTGTCGACGCGCGGGTTGCCGCCATCATCGGGGTTCCAGCGGTAGACGCGGAACTCGGTCTCGTCGGTGGCCTTCGGCGCGTGCGGCCACGTCCGCCCTTGCGTGACCTTGGAATTCTTCGGCAGCGTGAATTCGACCATGGCTATTTCCTAATGGACCCGCGGCACTTTCTTTCGACGCCCGCGTCAATAGACGCGGGCTTTGGGCTCGACGTAGGCCACGTCGTTGGTCAGCGTGTAGGTGTGCACCGGCCGGTAGTCGATGGTGACCTTGCCGTCATCGGTCTGCCACGCCAGCGTGTGCTTCATCCAGTTGGTGTCGTCGCGGTCGGGGAAGTCCTCGCGCGCATGGGCGCCGCGGCTTTCGGTGCGATTGAGCGCGGAGTCCATGGTCACCACCGCCTGCGCCAGCAGATTGTCGAGCTCCAGCGTCTCGATCAGATCGGAGTTCCAGATCAGCGAGCGGTCGGTGACGCGGAGATCCGGCATGCCCTCGTAGACGTCGTGGATCAGCTTGTGACCTTCCTCCAGCACCTCGCCGGTGCGGAAGACGGCGCAGTTGTTCTGCATCACGCGCTGCATCTTCAGGCGCAGCTGCGCGGTCGGCGTGCCGCCGGAAGCGTGGCGGTATTTGTCGAGCCGCCCTAGCGCGTGGTCGGCGGAGTCCTTCGGCAGCTCGGGCTGCTTTTCGCCGGGCGAGAGCAACTCGGCGCAGCGGTGCGCGGCGGCGCGGCCGAACACCACCAGATCGATCAGCGAATTGGAGCCGAGCCGGTTGGCGCCGTGCACCGAGACGCAGGCCGCCTCGCCCACCGCCATCAGGCCGGGGATCACGCTGTCGTTGTTGCCGTCCTTCTTGGTGACCGCCTCGCCGTGGAAATTGGTGGCGATGCCGCCCATGTTGTAGTGCACCGTCGGCAGCACCGGGATCGGCTCGCGCGTCACGTCGACGCCGGCGAAAATGCGCGCGGACTCGGAGATGCCCGGTAGCCGTTCGGCCAGCACCGCCGGGTCGAGATGGTCGAGGTGAAGGAAGATGTGATCCTTCTCCTTGCCGACGCCGCGACCCTCGCGGATCTCGATGGTCATGGCGCGCGAGACCACGTCGCGCGAGGCCAGGTCCTTGGCCGACGGCGCGTAGCGCTCCATGAAGCGCTCGCCCTCGGAATTGACCAGATAACCGCCCTCGCCGCGCGAGCCTTCGGTGATCAAGCAGCCGGCGCCGTAGATGCCGGTCGGGTGGAACTGGACGAACTCCATGTCCTGCAGCGGCACGCCGGCGCGCAGCGCCATGGCGTTGCCGTCGCCGGTCTGAGTGTGGGCGCCGGTGCACGTGAAATAGGCCCGGCCGTAGCCTCCGGTCGCCAGCATGGTCGTGCTGGCGCGGAAGCGGTGGATCGATCCGTCGTCGAGATTGAGCGCCACCACGCCGCGGCAGCGGCCCTCGTCGTCCATGATCAGGTCGATGGCGAAATACTCGATGAAGAACTCGGCCGAATGCTTGAGCGCCTGCCCATAGAGCGTATGCAGCATGGCGTGACCGGTGCGGTCGGCGGCGGCGCAGGTGCGCTGCGCGGTGCCCTTGCCGTAATGGGTGGTCATGCCGCCGAACGGGCGCTGATAGATCCTGCCGTCTTCCTCGCGGCGCGAGAACGGCAGGCCCCAGTGCTCGAGTTCGTAGACCGCCTGCGGCGCGTTCTTGCACATGTACTCGATGGTGTCCTGGTCGCCGAGCCAGTCGGAGCCCTTGACGGTGTCGTACATGTGCCAGCGCCAGTCATCCTCGCCCATATTGCCGAGGGCCGCGGCGATGCCGCCTTGCGCGGCCACCGTATGCGAGCGGGTCGGGAACACCTTGGTGATGCAGGCGGTGCGCAGGCCCGCTTCCGAGCAGCCGACCACCGCGCGCAAGCCGGAGCCGCCGGCGCCGATCACCACCACGTCGTAGGTGTGATCGGTGATCGGATAGGCGCGTCCGTTCGTTGCCGGCGCCCCACCATTGGAATTTCCATTCGTGGCCATGCCTAAACTCCGAACGAGAGCTTGAGGATGGCGAATGCGCAGGTGAGCCCGACCGCGAACACGAAGAAGGTGTTGGCCATCAGGCTCAGGAACTTGAGCTTATCCTCGTGTACGTAGTCGAGGATGATCTCCTGCATGCCGATCCACATGTGATAGCAGGTGTTGAGAATGAACAGCAGCATGATCACGGCGACCATCGGCGAACCGAGAATCTGGATCACCGCCGCGTGGCTGCGCCCCATCAGCGCGATGATGATGATCACCAGCGCGAGCGAAAGCGGAATACCGGCCACCGCGGTCACGCGCTGAAGCCAGAAATTGCCGGTGCCGGAGCGCGCGGCGCCCAGGCCGCGCACGCGGCGCATCGGCGTGACGATATGGCGAGGGCTGCTCATCGCGCGCCTCCCGCCACCATGTAGGCGATGCCCCAGAAGATGAGCGTCAAGGCGACGGAGCCGATCAGCGTCAGCACCGCCAGCATCTCGCGCTCGTTCGGCTCGAAGCCGTGAATGGTGTCCCAGATCAGATGACGGATGCCGCCGAGCATGTGATGCATCAGCGCCCAGGTGAAACCGAACAGGATAACCCGTCCGATCAGGCTGCTCATGAAGCCTTCGACGTCGGCATAGGCATTGGGACCGGAGGCGGCGGCGATCAGCCACCAGGCCAGCAGCAGCATGCCAAAATACAGCGCCGCGCCGGTAATACGATGGACGATCGACATCGTCATCGTCATCATCGGCTTGTAGATTTGCAGATGCGGCGAAAGCGGTCGCGGTCGTCGGGCGGCGGCTTCCAAGTCGGCCATCGTCATTCTCCTCAACGCGCGCTGCCCGACAACGTCCGGCAATAGCGGACGGGTTCCTATCTAAACTCACTCGACGCCGCAACGCACCATTCGGAGCAAACCGGCGCGGCAATGACTGCGGCGCGATTTGCGTCCCGCGTGGTGGGAACCATGCCGCCCGGAAAATCCGGCCGGCGGGGCTATGCGAACAAAAAAGCCAGCCGGCCCCCGGGAGCAGCCAGCTTCTTCATTTGCGAAACTTGTACCTCAAAACCCCATGGTGCAATATGTGTTTTAGATAGCCTGCCTTCGCGAAATGAGAAGGCTGGAGCCTTTCCAATGCGTTTCGACCTCACCGACCTCAACCTGTTCCGCCATACCGTGGAGGCGGGCAGCATCACCCATGGGGCGGCGCGCTCCAACTTGGCGCTGGCGGCGGCCTCCACCCGCATCCGCAAAATGGAGCTGGCCTTCGGCGCCGAATTGCTGGTGCGCGGCCGCCAGGGCGTGACGCCGACCCAGGCCGGCCGCACCCTGCTGCAGCACGCGCGCGCCATCCTGGCGCAGACCGAAAAGCTGAACGAGGACCTCACGCCTTACGCGCGCGGCCTCGCCGGCCAGGTGCGGGTGCTGTCGAACACCAACGCGCTCACCGAGTTCCTGCCCGAGGCACTGAGCTCGTTCCTCACCGCCTATCCCGACATCAGCGTCGATCTGGAGGAGCGGCTCTCCGACGAAATCGTCGGCCTCATTGCCGACGGCACCGGCGATATCGGCATCGTCGCCGGCACGGTCGATTACGGCGGCCTGCACGCGTTTCCGTTCCGCAGCGACCGCTTCGTGCTGGTGGTGGCGCACAATCATCCGCTGGCCGGGCGCCCGCGCATCGGCTTTGCCGAAGTGCTCGATTACGACATGGTCGGGCTCGACCGCGCCAGCGCCATCCAGCGCTTCCTCGCCGACAAGGCCAACCGCATCGGCCGCCCCTTGCGCCTGCGCGTACAGTTGCGCTCATTCGACGCCATCTGCCGGCTGGTGGAATGCAATGTCGGCGTCGGCATCGTGCCGGAGACCACGGTGCAACGCATCGCCGGCAGCATGGCGGTCACCGGCGTGCGGCTCACCGACCCTTGGGCCTTGCGCGAGCTGACCATCTGCGTGCGCGACGAGAACACGCTGCCGCCCTACGCGCGGCAGCTGGTGGATCATCTGAGGGCGAGTGCTTAATCGTCATTCCGGGGCGCGCCGGAGGCGCGAACCCGGAATCCAGGGCCGACACGGCATGTGGCTCTGGATTCCGGGCCCGGCGCTTCGCGCAGTCCCGGAATGACGGCGGCAAACTCACTGCGGCATCAGCACCCAGTAATCCAGATCGAAGATCACCGCCGGATCGTAACCCTCGCCATCCTTAAGCGGAAAATCCGGGCATGGGCGGTCCTTGGTCGCCACCGTGCGCAGGCGCAGGGCGCCGACGTCGCCGCGGCCGGGCACGTCCGCGGTTTCCAGCACTTCCGACCAGGCAAACACGGTGAGCCCCGCAAACAGCGGCGCCACGTGCCGCCCGCCATTGATGGCCGCGATGTGGAAAGCGTTGCCGAGCCCGTTGAACGACAGCGCGCGGGCCAGCGAAATGACGTGGCCGCCATAGATCAGCCGCCGCCCGAAGCGGCCTTGCGCCTCGCTGAACTGGTTGAAATGCACCCGCGCGGTGTTGTGGTAGAGCCGCGTCGCGATCATGTGCTCGGCTTCTTCCACCGTGACGCCGTCGACGTGGTCGATCTTTTCGCCCGCCTGGTAATCGCCGAAGCGATGCGGGCTGCCGGCCAGCGCGGTGTCATAGGCAGCCGCATCGATCGGCGGACAGGCGGCGCCAAGCGCCTCGGGCGCGACCGCTTTCGGCAACGCGGGCACGCTTTCCGCCGGCGCCGCGGCGGCTTCGTCCCGTTTGCGCACCATCACCCAGCGCGCATAGTCGAGCACGGTCTCGCCGGTCTCATCGAAGCCGCGCGAGCGCACATAGACGATGCCGGTCTTGCGGTTGGAATTCTCCTTCAGCCCGATCACCTCCGACGCCGCGTTGAGCGTGGCGCCGGGATAGACGGCCTTGAGGAAGCGGCAGTCGGCATAGCCGAGATTGGCGACGGCGTTGAGCGAGACGTCCGGCACCGTCATGCCGAACACCATGTGGAAGACCAGAAGGTCGTCGAGCGGCGCCTGGCGGTAGCCGATCGCGCGCGCGAAAATGTCCGACGACTGCACGGCGAAACGCGGCCCGAACAAGCCGTGATAAAGCGCCACGTCGCCGGTCGTGACGGTGCGCGGGGTCGCGTGGCGGATCTGCTGACCGAGCCGGAAATCCTCGAAAAAGTGGCCGGGACTGGTCTTCGTCGCGGAGGGGTCGCTCACAAATTCGCTCCTTGGTCGGATTTCGTCCGGCCCACCATTCTCACAGAACCGTGAGCCGAATGCCAGATTTCGACAACGGGAACTGATGCGACCGTGTGCAAGCACGCATGTTAGCGGTGGGATCGCAACGTCCAATCAGGAGGATCCACCAATGAAGAAGACCGTTCTGTTCTCCGCCATCCTGTCCGCGGCCATCGCCTCGGGTGTCGCCCTCGCGCCGACGGCCTTCGCCGACGGCATGAAGAAGGACGACATGTCCAAGACCGACAGCATGAAAAAGGACACGATGAAGAAAGACACGATGTCCAAAGACGACAGCATGAAGAAGGACGACATGAAGAAGGATTCGATGTCCAAGGACGATATGTCCAAGGACGGCATGAAGAAGTAAGCCGGCGCTTGGGGAACGGCCGTGCCCGTGCGTCCGCGGGCCCGGCCGGTCCGCATAGGCAACGATGAGACAAGCGGCTAGACTGCTGCGAAGGTAAGGGGCTCGCCTCCCATGACCGCCGAAACGATCACCGACACTGCCGCCGCCGGCGCGACCATCCATCCCGGCTGGGTACGCGTCTGCCACTGGATCAATGCGATCGCCATCCTGGTGATGATCGGCTCCGGCTGGCAGATTTATGATGCCTCCCCGCTGTTCGACTCGCTCGAATTCCCGCGCTCTATCGCGCTCGGCAACTGGCTGGGCGGCGCCCTGCTCTGGCACTTCGCCGCCATGTGGGTGCTGGTGATCAACGGCCTGGTCTATGTGACGCTCGGCATCGTCAGCGGCCGCTTCCGCCGCAAGCTATGGCCGATCTATCCCAGCCAGGTGATCGCCGACATCAAGGCCGCGCTCAGCTTCAAGCTCTCGCACGAGGACCTCTCGCACTATAACGCGGTGCAGAAGGTGCTCTATGTCGGCATCATCCTCACCGCCGTGGTGATCGTCACCTCCGGCCTGGGGATTTGGAAGCCGGTGCAGTTCCAGGAAATCACCGCTTTCTACGGCGGCTACGACATCGCGCGCTACGTTCATTTCTTCGCCATGTCCGCCATCGTGCTGTTCCTGGTCGTGCACGTTTCGTTGGCGCTGCTCGTGCCGAAGAGCCTGCGCGCTATGGTCACCGGAAGATAGCGCATGATCCCGAAAAGCGAGAACCGGTTTTCGGACAAGATCATGCGCAGGGAAAAAGTGAACACGCCATGAAGGAACGCAAAAAGATCCCCGGCGTCGATCCCAAGCTCGTCATCAAGGACGCCGCCAAGCTGATGCCCGACCCCATGCGCCGCCATTTCCTGCGCGGCGCGGCCAGCCTCGGCGCGCTTACCTTCCTCACCGGCTGCGACATCATCGACAGCGACAGCACCGAGAACGCGCTCAAGGTCGTGTCGCGCTTCAATGATCGGGTGCAGGCCTGGCTGTTCAGCCGCAACAAGCTGGCGCCGACCTATACCGAAGCCGACATCACCCGGCCGTTCCCGTTCAACGCCTATTACAGCTTGAACGAGGCGCCGAGAGTCGATCCCGCCAGCTACAAGCTGGAAATCGCCGGCCTGGTCGACAACAAGAAGCCGTGGACGCTGGACGAACTGCACAAGCTGCCCGAGGTGTCGCAGATCACCCGCCATGTCTGCGTCGAGGGCTGGAGCGCCATCGGCTCCTGGCAGGGCGCGGTGCTGGGCGACTTCCTCAAGCGCATCGGCGCCGACACGCGCGCGAAATACATCTGGTTCAAATGCGCCGAGGGCTACACCAACACCGTCGACATGGCGACGGCGCTGCATCCGCAGACGCAGATGTCGTTCAAGTTCGACAACAAGCTGTTGCCGCGCGCCTACGGCTTCCCGATGAAGATCCGCATGCCGACCAAGCTCGGCTTCAAGCAGCCGAAATACGTGGTGGCGATGGAAGTCACCAACGAGAACCGCGGCGGCTACTGGTCGAACCAGGGCTATAACTGGTTCAGCGGATTATAGGCTAGCCCGCGATCAGCAGCGCGACGCCGGCGACGGTGAGCGCGACACCGAACACCAGGTGGGCGCCGCCGTCGATGCGGCGGTAGAGCGCCGCGCCGATGGCGATGGTCGCGAGCGGAAAAGTCGCGACCAAAGGCGACACCAATGTCACCGGCCCGCGCGCCAGCGCCAGATACAACAGAAGCACCGCCAAGCCGTTGCTGACGCCGACGCCGGCGAAAGCAAGTTGCGCCGGCAGCGGCCCCGCCGGCAAGCAGACGCCCGGTGCACCGCCGCACTACCGTCAGCACAATCGCGGTCGACACGAGATAACTGACAAGCGTTGCCGCGACCGGGCTCGGCCACAGCGTCAGGCCGTATTTGATGGTCGGCTGCACCAGTCCGCGAATGCCGGAAGCCACCAGCGGCAGCAGCAGGAACCACGAGCGCCAATGGGCGTGCCGTCCGCCGCGCGGCACCGTCAGCACCATCACGCCGGCGACGATCACGGCGAGTCCCACAAGTTGCCCCGCCCGCACGGGCTCGCCCAGGAACAGGAACGCGAGCGTCACCGCGAAGATGGGCGCGAGATTGCCGAAGGTGCCAGTGATCACCGGCCCGAGCCGGCGGTTGGCCGCGAAGGTGAGCAGCGTACCGGTCGCGGGATAGAGCAGGCCGACGGCGGCGAAGATCGCCACCGCCGGCCACGACCACGCACCGAGGTCGAGGGTGAACGGCGCGACGGCGACAAACAGCACGGTGGACGTCGGAATGCTGATGGCCGCGCCCGCCACCGGCGCGATGCCGCGCAAACCGATATGCGACAGGATCAGCCCCAGCCCGAAGCAGAAGGCGGCGGTGAGAGCGAGCGCGACGGCGGCAGCGGGCATGGAAAAATCATCGTTGTCCAACGGCGCGCTGGCGGCCGATCGGCTTGCACCGAACAGAGTATCGTGGGTGGGCGCCGCAGCGGCAAGCCGCTCGCCGTCAGCGCGGGGCGGGCGTATCCGGCGGCGGCTGGTCGGTGATCAGCCGGGCGCCGCGCTGGAAGGTGAGATAATCCCACAGCCAGGTGAAGGCGACGACAAAGCGGTGGCGCAGGCCGATGAGGAAATAGATGTGCACCACGCTCCAGAACAGCCAGCCGAGCAATCCTTTCAACTGCAGCCAGCCGAATTTCACCACCGCGGCGCGGCGGCCAATCGCGGCCAGATCGCCGAGATGGCGATAGCCGAACATTCCACCCTCGGCGCGGCCGGCGATGCGCGCGGCGATCCGCTTGCCGACGTAGCGGCCCATCTGCTTGGCGGCCGGCGCCACGCCGGGAACCGGCTTGCCGCCAACGGCCACCATGGCGGTGTCGCCGACGACGAAAATATCGGGATGGCCCGGCAGCGACAGATCGGGATCGACCTTCACACGGCCGGCGCGGTCGGCTTCGGCGCCGAGCCAGCGCGCAGCCGGTGAAGCGATCACCCCGGCGGCCCAGATGACCGCGCCGGCATCGATGCGGCCGCCATCGGTATCGACGCCGCGCATGTCGATGCCGGTAACGCGGGTCGCGGTCTTCACTTCGACGCCGGCGCGCGCGAGCGTCTCGCGCACGTAGTCCGACAGGTCGGGCGGAAAAGTCGGCAACACGCGCGGCCCCGCCTCGATCAGCACGATGCGGGCGGAGCGCGGATCGATGCGGCGGAAATCGGCCGCGAGCGTCTGCCGCGCGATCTCGGCGATCGCGCCGGCCATCTCGACGCCGGTGGCGCCGCCGCCGACGATGACGAAGGTCAGCAGCGATCGCTTGGCCGCCGCGTCGGGCATGACCTCGGCCCGCTCGAAGGCGATCAGGATGCTGCGGCGGATGCGGGTCGCATCCTCGATGCGCTTGAGCCCGGGCGCGGCGGACGCCCATTCGTCGTGCCCGAAATAGAAATGCGTCGCGCCGGTCGCGATCACCAGATAATCGTACGGCACCTCGATCGTATCGGCGCGCACGCACTTTTGCTCCATGTCGACACCAGTCACCTCGGCCATCAGCACGGTGACGTTGCGCTGATCGCGCAGGATGTGGCGGATCGGCCAGGCGACATCGGCCGGCGACAGCGCCGCCGTCGCCACCTGATAGAGCAGCGGCTGAAAGCAATGGTGGTTATGGCGGTCGATCACCGTCAGCTCGGCGGCGGCCCCACGCAGCGCCTTGGCGGCCTCCAGGCCGCCGAACCCGGCGCCGATAATGACCACCTTGGGACGTTCCGGCACGCTCTCCTCCACGGCGATCGACCCAGTGTCGGCCCTTTGCCAGGCGGTTGCCAAGTGACAGGCGGTTGCCAAGCGCCGTTCGGCCCGATAGCAATCCCCCGCGCCGTCAGGCCGGGGGCTCGCGAAGCGCGAACCCCGGACTCCATAATCCCTGTTCGTCCAATACGTTCGGCACCGGGATAGTGGATTCCGGGCTGTATCGTCTTGCCCGAATTCCGGACAGAACGGCCGAAACCCGTATCAGCGAGGCCCGCTATGGCGACCCACAATCTCCTGCTGCTCCCCGGCGACGGCATCGGTCCGGAAGTGATGGCCGAGGTGAAGCGGCTGATCGAATTCTTCAACGCCAAGGGCCCCGACAAATTCGTCACCGAGGAAGGCCTGGTCGGCGGCGCCTGCTACGACGCCCATCAGGTCGCGGTCACCGACGAAACCATGGAGAAGGCCAAGGCCGCCGACGCGGTCATCTTCGGCGCCGTGGGCGGCCCGAAATGGGACAAGGTGCCGTATGACGCCCGCCCCGAAGCCGGCCTGCTGCGCCTGCGCAAGGACCTCGCGCTCTATGCCAACCTGCGCCCGGCGGTGACCTATCCGGCGCTGGCCGACGCCTCTTCGCTCAAGCGCGAACTGGTCGAAGGCCTCGACATCATGATCCTGCGCGAGCTCACCGGCGGCGTCTATTTCGGCGAGCCCAAGACCATCACCGATCTCGGCAACGGCCAGAAGCGCGCCGTCGATACGCAGGTCTACGACACCTACGAGATCGAGCGCATCTCGCGCGTCGCCTTCGAGCTTGCCCGCAAGCGGCGCAACAAGGTCACCTCCATGGAAAAGAACAACGTCATGAAGACGGGCGTTCTGTGGAGGGAAGTGGTGACGCAGGTGCACGAGCGCGAGTTCAAGGACGTGCAGTTGGAGCACCAGCTCGCCGACTCCGGCGGCATGCAGCTCGTGCGCAATCCGAAGCAGTTCGACGTCATCGTCACCGACAACCTGTTCGGCGACATCCTCTCCGACATCGCGGCGATGCTCACCGGCTCGCTCGGCATGCTGGCCTCGGCTTCGCTCGGCGAAACCGATCCCAAGACCAAGAAGCGCAAAGCGCTGTATGAGCCGGTGCATGGCTCGGCGCCCGACATCGCCGGCAAGGGCGTCGCCAACCCGATCGCCATGATCGCCTCGTTCGGCATGGCGCTGCGCTATTCGTTCGACATGGGCAAGGAAGCCGACGCCATCGACCAGGCGATCGCCGCGGTGCTCGATCAGGGTCTGCGCACCGGCGACATCGCCTCGCCGGGCACCAAGACGGTGAGCACATCCGAGATGGGCTCGGCGATTTTGGCCGAGCTGGAGAAGATCCTGGCCTGAGGAAGTTTCCTGAGGGCAGCAACAAAAAAACGCGGGCCGAAGCCCGCGTTTTTCAAATCCGAAAATCCGCGCCGCTCAGCGGTTGAAATCCAGCCACGGATTGCGCGGGCCTGACAGCGTGAACGCGCCCGGCAAGGCGTTCTGATTGCTGCCGAACACGGTGTTGTCGAGCACGTCGTCGGGGCGCTGATCCGGCCGCTGGATATAGTCGAGCGTGCTGCGCTCGTTCGGCAGCGGCTCGGTGCCGGGATCGAGGTAGGAGCGCTTCTGGATGATGATGCGGGTGCGCGTGCGGCCGTTTTCGTCGCGGCTGACCACCACCGTGTGATCGCGGTTACTGTACATGCGCTTGTGTTTGGGCGCCGCGTTGGCCGGGGCGGCCATCAGGCCGAAAGCGCCGGCAACGGCCAAAGCGGCGGCGATGTATTTCAAGCGCATGACGTTCCTCGCGCGACTGTCCAAGTACAACGCATTGTAGCCTCCTTCGGTCGGCGGGGACAGGACAATTCGCCGTGAATTGTGCCTTTGGGCCATTAAGTTACCTCTCGTTGCAGGGCGACCACGGGTCGCCCTCAGCGGCCGACCCGCCGCGGCAGGGGCCGGTTCTGCAATGCCTTCCACAAAGTCCGGTATTTGGGCGTCGGCGCCAGGATGGGGTCGCGCTCACCGCAGTCCTGCCGGCGCAATTCGGCATGGGCGAACAGCGCGCCGATCTTGGGATCGCTCCCGGCCGACAACAGCGTCAGCCGGTCGAGCGCGCAGGCGAGCGTCGAGCGCGCGATGAACTCGCCGCCACGGCAGAACGAGCCGGAAATTTGCAGCCGCGGATCGCCGAAGCTGCGCACAAAGCCGAGGCAATGGCGCGGCGTGCCCTTGGAGGTGTCGAAAGCAAGGATGGTCAGGGGTCCGAACTTGCTCTGAAGCGACGCCTCGCTGCGCATCTCAACCGGTCCGAGTGCCTGGGTGTCGGCGGCGAGCGCGATGCCCGGTGCATCGAAATGGCCAATTTCACCGCCGGCCCGATAGATGACGACCCGCAGATAAGGATCGGCGCCGTCCGGATCGCCGAGGCTGAGGATGTCCTTGCGGCCGCCGCCTGCGACGTTGCGCTGGATGGCATAGCCGGTGGGCGCGCCGGCCGATTCCGGAATGTTGAGGGCGAACGCCGGAAACGGCTTGCGGATATCGATCCAGGCACCGCGCGGCGACGGCGTCAGCGCACCGAGCACGGCGGAGCTCTGAAAAATCCACGCCGCGGCCATGGCAAGCAGCGCCGCCGCCCCCAGATATGCAAGTATGCGAACCAGGGCGGCAGGCAGCTCGTCGCGCCATGAGCGCAGGGCAGGATGCATGTCGAGTCAACCTGCGGACGTTGTCTTATGTTCCTTTCTCGCTTAGAAGCGCCGCCGTCGGAATTGCGCTGACGCAAAAAGCCGGCCTGGAGTTTTCGGAGAGTTAACAATGGGTTACAAAGTCGCAGTGGTGGGCGCCACCGGCAATGTCGGACGCGAAATGCTGACCGTCCTGGCCGAGCGGGAGTTCCCCGCCGACGAGGTCGTCGCCCTCGCCTCGCGCAAGAGCATGGGCCAGGAGTGCTCGTTCGGCGACAAAACCCTGAAAGTGAAGGCGCTCGACCACTACGACTTCTCCGACGTCGACATCTGCCTGATGTCGGCCGGCGGCTCGGTGTCGAAGGAATGGTCGCCCAAGATCGCCGCGCAGGGCGCGGTGGTGATCGACAATTCCAGCGCCTGGCGCATGGACCCGGACGTGCCGTTGATCGTGCCGGAGGTGAACGCCGATGCCGCCGCCGGCTTCACCAAGAAGAACATCATCGCCAACCCGAACTGCTCGACCGCCCAGCTCGTGGTCGCGCTCAAGCCGCTGCACGACGCCGCCAAGATCAAGCGCGTGGTGGTGTCGACCTATCAGTCGGTGTCGGGCGCCGGCAAGGACGCGATGGACGAGCTGTTCTCGCAGACCAAGGCCGTGTTCACACTCGACGAGATCGAGAACAAGACGTTTCCCAAGCGCATCGCCTTCAACGTGATTCCGCAAATCGACGTCTTCATGGAAGACGGCTACACCAAGGAAGAATGGAAGATGATGGTCGAGACCAAGAAGATTCTCGACCCCAAGATCAAGCTCACCGCCACCTGCGTGCGGGTGCCGGTGTTCGTCGGCCATTCCGAGGCGGTCAACATCGAGTTCGAAAACCCGATCTCCGACGACGAAGCGCGCGAGATCCTGCGCCGGGCGCCGGGCTGCCTGGTGATCGATAAGCGCGAGGCCGGCGGCTACACGACGCCTTACGAATGCGTCGGCGAGGACGCGACCTATATCAGCCGCATCCGCACCGACCCGACGGTCGACAACGGTCTCGAGATCTGGGTGGTGTCGGATAACCTGCGTAAGGGCGCCGCCCTGAACGCGGTGCAGATCGCCGAGGTGCTGATCAACCGCAAGCTGATCGAGGCGAAGAAGAAGGCGGCGTAGTTCCCTCTCCCCGCACGCGGGGAGAGGTACTCAAAACCTCGCCGTCTGAAACGCCCTGGCGTGCTGCTCGGCGGCCACGCGCACGAAGGCGCCGCTTGCCCGGTCCAGCACCGACAATTCCCCCTTGGCGACGCCGAAATAGGCGCCGTGCACGTTTACCGCGCCGCGTCCGATCAGCTTGGCCAGGCCCGGGAAGGTCATCAGGTTGTCGAGGCTGTTGACGATATTGGCGTGCTCGAGCCGGGTGAGATAGTCGGCCGGGGCAAGCTCGCCGCGCGGCGTCTTGGCCGCCGCCGGCGCCATCAGCGACATCCAGTTGCCGATGAAATCGCCGGGCGACAGCGGCGCGGCATCCTCGGCAAAGGCCTTCACGCCGCCGCACTGCGCATGGCCGAGCACCACGATGTGCTTCACCTTGAGCGCGCCGACGCCGAATTCGAGCGCCGCCGAGACGCCGTGCGCCTGCCCGTCGGGCGCGTAGGGCGGCACGATGTTGGCGACGTTGCGCACCACGAACAATTCGCCCGGGCGGGCGTCGAAGATCGCTTCCGGCGAGACCCGCGAGTCGCAGCAGCCGATGACCATGATCTCCGGCCGCTGCCCGGTCTCGGCGAGCTCGCGGTAACGGCTCTGCTCCTGCGGCAGCCGCTCGCTCAGGAAAGCCGTGTAGCCCTCGATCAGCCGTTGGGGAAATTCCATCACGCTTCGCTCCGGCCAGTTATCCACTAACGCGCGGCCGCCACCGGCAAGCCAAAGGCCTCACGCCTTTCTCACTTATCCTGCTTGTGAAAAGAAGTCGGCCCGAATGTCAACGACATCGCGCATATGACAAATTCCGCCGCGCGCGACCGGAAAAGGGCCGCACGCGACCGTGCCGGGCGCGCATTTACGACAGGCTGGTGACTTTATTATCGCCCGGCTGTGGCACGTAGTCCACACTGTTTACCGAACATTAATCATAGGGCTTGAAGGCCGCGAGGTTCGTTGCTTCTATTTGCCAATGAGCACGACCCTAATAGAGATTCGCCGCGCCAAGGCCGCCGACGCAAATTCGGTGGCGGAGACCCATGACGAGGCATGGCGCGCGGCCTATCAGGGCATCATCCCCGGCAACGAACTCGACAAGCTGATCAACCGGCGCGGCCCCGATTGGTGGGATTCGGCGATCCGCAAGGGCAGCCGCATCACCATTCTGCAGTTCGGCGAGCAGGTTGCCGGCTACGCCAATTACGGGCGCAACCGCGCGCGCAGCCTGTTCTACGACGGCGAGGTCTACGAGCTTTATCTGCGCCCCGAATTCCAGGGCTTGGGCTTCGGCCGCCGGCTGTTCAACGCCGCGCGCAAGGACCTGCTGCAGAGCGGCCTGAAGAGCCTGGTGGTGTGGGCGCTGTCCGACAACGAGCCGGCGGTGGAATTCTATCGCGCGCTCGGCGGCCGCGCCGTCGCCCGCTCCTCCGAGCGCTTCGGCGGCAAGACCCTCGATAAGGTCGCCTACGCCTGGCAGGGCTGAGGCACGGCCGTTCCGAAAATTTGAAGCTGTCATGCCACGCGAAAGCCGGGGCATCCAGTATTCACGGTGCTTGACGCCACCCGAACCGCTTGCGTTTAGTGGATCGCTCGCCTTCGCGGGCGATGACTGCCGAAGGCGCCGTTAAATCTCAGGCGCCGGCAGTGCCCGCTGCGCGCAGGCCGCGCGCAGCGTGTTGAGCAGCAGACAGGCGATCGTCATCGGCCCGACGCCGCCGGGCACCGGGGTCAAGGCGCCGGCGACCTCACGCGCCTCGGCCGCCACGTCGCCGACGAGGCGCGGCTTGCCGTCTTCGACCGGCACGCGGTTGATGCCGACGTCGATGACGGTCGCGCCCGGCTTGATCCAATCGCCGCGCACGATCTCGGCGCGCCCGATGGCGGCGACCAGGATGTCGGCGCGCCGGCACACCGCCGGCAGGTCGCGCGTCTTGGAATGGGCGATGGTGACCGTGGCGTTTTCGCCGAGCATCAATTGCGCCACCGGCTTGCCGACGATGTTGGAGCGGCCAATCACCACCGCCTCCATGCCGGCGAGCGAGCCATGCACCGATTTTGCCAGCCGCAGACAGCCGAGCGGCGTGCACGGCACCAGCGCCGGCAGCCCGCTCGCCAGCCGCCCGACATTGAGCGGATGGAACCCGTCGACGTCCTTGGCCGGGTCGATCGCCGCGATCACCTTCTGTGCGTCGATCTGCGGCGGCAACGGCAATTGCACCAGAATACCGTTCACCTCGGGCTCCGCATTGAGCTTGCCGATGAGCGCGAGCAGCTGCGCCTCGCTCGTTGTCGCCGGCAGCTTGTGGTCGAAGGCGCGCATGCCGGCTTCCGCCACCGCTTTCGCCTTGCTGCGCACATAGACGCTGCTCGCCGGATCTTCGCCGACCAATACCACCGCGATACCAGGCACGAGACCATGCGCCCTGGAAAGGCGAGCGACGTCGGCAGCGATCTGGCCGCGCAATTCTGCTGCGATGGCTTTGCCGTCAATGATGGTTGCGGTCATGTCTCCAGTCGCCCTCGACGTCGCGTAACTCCGGATCGCTCCGGGCAATGCGGTTGGATATGCCCGGCCTTAGGCCGACGTTGCAATGCGTTCCAGCGCCGCCACCAGCGTCGGGCCATCGCCCGAAATGGCGAGCCGCTTGACGCGAGACGTCGCCCCGGCAGCAAGCGAGACGGCGCGCGGGGGAACGCCCATCGCTTTGGCGATCAGCCGGATGAGCGCCTCATTGGCCGCGCCTTCGCTCGGCGCCGCCCGCACCCGCACCTTCAACACGTTGCGGCCGTCGGCGAGCTGCTCGATACCGTCGATGGCGTCGCGGCCGCCCTTGGGCGTCAGCCGCACCTGAAGCGTGATGCCGCCGGCAGCGAGGGCCTACGGAACGCTCATAAATCTAGTGCCGCTTTCGATTTGAAGTTCCTGAGTGAGATTGCGGCAACTGGTACAGGGAAATTCAAATCGGCGGCACTAGAAGACGTTGGGATAGATGTAGCGGACGATCACGTTCTCGAGGAACAGAATGAGCAGAATCAGGATTACCGGCGAGACGTCGATCCCGCCGAGATTGGGCAGCATCTGGCGGATCGGGCGCAACAGCGGCTCGGTAATGCGGTAAAGGAACTCGCCCAACATGGCCACGACCTGGTTGCGCGTATTGACCACGTTGAACGCCACCAGCCAGGACAGCACGGCCGCCGCGATCAGCAGCCAGATATAAATCTGCAGCACCAGCATAATGATATCGAGAATCGAGCGCATGAGTGTCCGTCCGTTCCAGGGGCCGGCGGAAAGTAGCCGCATCGATGGCCCGGAACAAGTCGACCAGGCGTCGCGCTCGCCTTGACAGGCCAAAACCCCGGCCCTAAATGGCCCCACTCGCCGCAATTTACCGCAACGTTCTCGTTGCCCGTTCGGCGGGGCCGTAGCTCAGTTGGGAGAGCGCCTCGTTCGCAATGAGGAGGTCAGGGGTTCAAATCCCCTCGGCTCCACCAGCCTTCGCTCCTGCGGAGCTTCGGCTCGGCGCGCCTGCTTGGTGCGAAGTTGCGCGCCCTAGCCCAGCGGGCGAAGGCGGGCTCTTGATGGCTCGTCCCTTCCGCCGGCAAACCGTCACACCGCCGTCGTTCCCAAGCACGCATCGGCGGCGTAAGGTCCCACACGCCCCCGCCCTAAGGAGACAATGCCCATGCCGGCCGCTCGCTTCACGCCCCCGAGCCATTGGGAGGACTGGTGCAGCTGGGGGCTCGGCATCTGGCTCTGCATCTCGCCGTGGGCGCTGCGCTTCGACCTGCAGCCGGTGGCGACCCGTGCGGCGGTGATTACCGGGGTGCTGGTCATCCTGACCGAGGCGATCACGCTGTCGGCTTTCCGCGCCTGGGAGGAGTGGGTCAACGTCATACTCGGCGTGTGGCTGATCGCCGCGCCGTGGATCATCCCCACCACGAGCGCCGTGGTCACGGCGAATTTCGTGGTGGTCGGGCTCTTGGTGCTGGCGCTCGCCGTCAACGAAATCCGCAATCCCGACCGGGCGGAAGACGAAGCCTGACGCGCGCGCTACTTGGTGGCCGCGGGCGCGACCATGCGCACGGCCCAGTAGATCGCGAGCGGCGCGAGCAGCAGGTTGGCCGTGTCGACGTAACGGATGGCCGGGAACGTCACCAGCACGATCAGCGCGCCGGCCCCCACCAGCCAAGCGGCGGCCAGCAGGATCAGCACCGGCATGTCGTTCGTCTGCGCCGGCGGAAGGGAAACCGTCCGCCGCGACAGAAGCCGCAGCGGCCAGGCAATGACGATGACGATCACCGCCAGCATCAGCGGCAGATTGGCGATGACGGCATGTCCGAGCAGACGCTGCGACGCCCCCACCACCCAGGCGGCGTAGCGCAGCGGCGCGGCGCGCAGAACGGCAAGCGAAAAGCCCATCAGGCGCCGATTGAACGCGACCCAGCTTTCGCCGGCGCCGCGCTCTGCTCTCACCAGCATCAGCATCTGATCGTAGGTGCGGGCATAGACATCGAAATAGGACAGCGCCGCCGACACGAAGGAGCGCTGGTGCGAGGAACTGACCGGCACGCCGATGGCACGCCCGGATTCCTCGGCAGCCTTGCGCGCGGCGAGAAGGCGCGCGCCGAGCGCGCGCTGGTCGGCGGGAAGGCGCGCAACCACCGGCTCCGACAGCATCAGTGTCGCCATGCCCGACATCTGAAAGCCACCGAACGAGACGATATTGAAATCGCCCACCGCCACGGCGCGGACGCTGGCGAAGACAAGAAACGGCAGCGCCGCCGCCACCAGGATCGCGCCGCTCCAGGCGGTGAACGGCCGCTCGCCGCGCAAGGCGCGCAAGCCGGCATGCAGCAGCGGCAGCACGAAGATCAGCGGCAGGAAGCTGGGGCGCAGCAGGAAGCTTAAGCCGGCGCCCGCGAATATCAGCACGATGGCCCACGGCTTGCTGTCCGGCCCGGCGAGGCGCACCGTGCCGGCGAAGGCGAGCAGCGCGCAGGCAATCGCCGGCAGTTCGGGATGGATCCAGCGGCCGACCAGCAACAGCGAATTCGAAAACAACAGCGCCGCCGCGACGCTCAACACGGCAAGCCCCGACAAGCCGAAACGGCGCAGCTCGACGACGAAAATCCATGCGGCGGCGACAAAGAAAGCCGTCTGCAGCGCCGGCACCGCGGTGAATTGACGGCCACCGAGCGCCTCGATCAGAGGTCCATAGAGCGGCACCCGCGGCGCGCCCAGGGCGGCCGGAAACGACCCGAGGCCGAGATAGCCCGCCGTATCGGGCGTGATCTCGGCGGTGAAGCCGCCGCTCGCCGCGAGCACGACGAGGCTCAAGCCCGTCAGCGCAAGAAGCCAGGTGATCTCGCGCCGAGGCATCGGTCCTCTGAAATGATTTCCCGGTCAAAATTGGGCGCGCAATATCAGCACGATTCCGGCCCCCGCACCACGCCGGCCTGCCGCCACGCGACTGTCACACAAGCGCAATCGATGTTGACTTAACTCATGGTTGCGCGCCAAGCTGGCGGCAGAGGAAATCCGAATGGCGGCGAACGAACCGGTCGTTTCGCATCGGAAAGTCGCGATGGGCTCGAACCGATCGTTCGGGCTCGTTTTCGCTGTGTTTTTCGCTCTCGTCGCGCTGTTGCCGGCGACCCATGGCGAGCCGGTGCGCTGGTGGGCACTCGCCGTTGCCGTCGCGTTCGCGGCCGTGGCCTTGTTCGTTCCTCGGCTATTGCAGCCGCTCAACCGCGTCTGGTTCGCCTTCGGCATGCTGCTGCACCACGTGGTCAACCCGATCGTGATGGGCGCCATGTTCTACGGCGCCATCCTGCCCATGGCGCTGCTGTTGCGCGCGCGCGGCAAGGACCTGCTGCGGCTCAAGCGCGATCCCGGCGCCGCCTCCTATTGGATTCCGCGCGAGCCGCCAGGGCCGGAGCCGGGCTCCATGCAAAAACAATTCTAGGGGCCGTCTCCTGTGTCCTTCGTCGCCGAGCTTTGGGATTTCATCCGCAGCCGCAAGAAATTCTGGCTGTTGCCGATCATCGCCATGATGTTGGTCTTCGGCGGCCTCGTCATCCTCACCAAGGGATCGGCCGTCGCGCCGTTCATCTACACGCTGTTCTGAGCGTCCGCGCACATGATCGTCCTCGGTATCTCCGCCTACTATCACGACAGCGCGGCGGCGATCGTGCGCGACGGCAGCATCGTCAACGCCGCGCAGGAGGAACGCTTCACCCGCAAGAAGCACGACCCCGGCTTTCCGATGAACGCGATCCGCTGGTGCCTCGCCGACGCCGGCCTGTCGCCCCGCGATGTCGACCGGGTCGCCTTCTACGACAAGCCGTTTCTGAAATTCGAGCGGCTGCTGGAAACCTATCTCGCCTTCGCCCCGCGCGGCTTCAAGTCGTTCCGCACCGCCATGCCGGTGTGGCTGAGCGAGAAGCTGTTCCAGAAGGACATGCTGCTGAAGGAATTGCGCGCCTTCGACAAGGAGCTGGGCACGGCCGACAAGCTCCTGTTCGCCGAGCATCACTTCAGCCACGCCGCCTCGGCGTTCTACCCTTCGCCGTTCGAGCAAGCCGCGGTGCTGACCATGGACGGCGTCGGCGAATGGGCGACCAGCTCGGCCGGCATCGGCCGCGGCAGCGAGCTCGCGATCACCAAGGAAATCCATTTTCCGCATTCGCTCGGCCTGCTCTATTCGGCCTTCACCTATTACACCGGCTTCAAGGTCAATTCCGGCGAGTACAAAGTGATGGGCCTGGCGCCCTACGGCGAGCCGAAATACGCGCAAACGATTCTCGATCACCTGATCGACCTGAAGGACGACGGCTCTTTCCGCCTCAATCTCGATTATTTCGACTATTGCACCGGCCTGACCATGACCAATGGCCGGTTCGACGAATTGTTCGGCGGGCCGCCGCGCAAGCCGGACGTCTGGCTCACCCAGCGCGACATGGATCTCGCGGCCTCCATCCAGGCGGTGACCGAGGAGGTGGTGCTGCGGCTGGCGCGCGCGCTCGTCGCCGAGACCGGCATGACGCAGCTCTGTCTCGCCGGCGGCGTCGCGCTCAATTGCGTCGCCAACGGCAAGCTGCTGCGCGACGGCGCGGTCAGCGAGGTCTGGATTCAACCGGCGGCGGGCGACGCCGGCGGCGCCATCGGGGCCGCGCTCGCCGCCTGCCATCAGCACGAGAAGCTGCCGCGCGCGCCGACCAACGGCCCGGACGGCATGCAGGGGGCCTATCTCGGCCCGACTTACGAACAGAGCGATATCGAGCAGCGGCTCACCGCCGCCGGCGCCCGCTTCAAGGTGTGCGACGACGGCGCGGTGATCGACCAGGCCGCGCAGGCGCTCGCCGGCGGCCAGGCGCTCGGCTGGTTCCAGGGCCGCATGGAGTTCGGGCCGCGCGCGCTCGGCGGGCGCTCGATCCTCGGCGACGCGCGCTCGCCCACCATGCAGAAGACGCTCAATCTGAAAGTGAAATATCGCGAGAGCTTCCGCCCCTTCGCGCCGGCGGTGCTGCGCGAGGACCTCGCCGACTGGTTCGAGCTCGACGCCGACTCGCCCTACATGCTGCTGGTGGCGCCGGTAACGGAGAAGCACCAGCGCCCGATGAGCGACGAAGAGCGCAAGCTGTTCGGCATCGACAAGCTGAACGTGCCGCGCTCCGACATCCCCGCCGTCACCCATGTCGATTATTCCGCCCGCGTCCAGACCGTGCACGGCGACACCAATCCGCGTTTCCACGCCCTGATCTCGCGCTTCAAGGCGCTCACCGGCTGTCCGGTCGTGGTCAACACCAGCTTCAACGTCCGCGGCGAGCCGATCGTGTGCACGCCGGAAGACGCGTTCCGCTGCTTCATGGGCACCGAGATCGAGATGCTGTCGATCGGCAACTGCATCCTGCGCAAGGAACAGCAGAACCCCGCCTTGAAGCGGGACTACAAGGACGCCTTCGAACTCGACTGAATGGAGAATGGGCGGGCAACGCGCAAAACGCCTGCTCGGGTGTATTAGGGACATGAGTTCTGATGGCGCGGTCGGGTAAACTCATCGAATATGTTGTTGCGGCCGCGCTTGCGACCGTTGCGATCGTCATCAGCCCGCTCGGTCTCGAATACTTCAGCCAACGCGCCGACCTCAGCTTCCGCGTCAACACCGTCAGCCTGACCTTCGATATTTTCCTGGTCGCGGTAATTGCCGCGGTCCTGGCGCAGGGACGGCTGCGCCGCATCTTCTTCTACGCCATCGCCTTCGTGCTGCCGTTTGCCTTGCTTGCCGGTGCCGAGATTTTCGCGATCTCCATTCATCTCGCCGACCGCATCGCCCCGCTCGAAGATCCGCCGGTCATCGCGCGCAACGGACCTTGGCCGGGCCACCTGCTGAGCGATGCGCGCACCTATCAGGCGAAAGAAGGATTTCGGCTTTATCGCCCGTGGCACGGCGACGGCATCACGCTCAACAAGCTGGGTCTGCGCACGGCGATGCCCGCGCCCAAGAAGCCCGGCGACTGGCACATCGCCGTGACCGGCGGGTCGGCGGTGTGGGGCTGGCGTATCCGCGACGCCGACACGATCCCGGTGCGCCTGCAGGAACTCTTGCATCGCATGGGTCACCGCAATGTCACAGTCTACAGTTTCGGCATTGAAGGCGCGACACTGGCGGGGGAGTTGAAGCTGCTCAAGCACTTCCGAAAAATATATTCGATCGATCAGGTTCTGTTTTACACCGGCGGCAACAACGCCATCGATACCTATCTCAAACCGACCAGCAAGCGCCTCGGTCCCTGGCTGGGCAACGCGGTGACGTTCGAATTGCTCAAGGCGGCGGCTCGGGCGCAGGCGATGACAATCGGCGCCTCGGCGCAAACCCTGCATTGGCTCGACAGCGAGGTCCTGCCGGCGGCGCTGAAGAACAACTCATTGCGCATCGACATGGCCGCGGCGGAAAAATACTGCCAGGCCGAGAAGTTGCGCTGCGACTTCGCCCTGCAACCGATGCTGCTGCAGCGCAAATCGTCGTCCGGTCGGGAGGCCGAGATGGCGCGCACGCTCAGGCGGGTCTATCCCCGTTTCGGGGAGCTCACCGAGCGGATGTATCGCGACGCAGTGGCCACCGGCCCGGCCGGGCACGTACACGACCTCACGCATATTTTCGACCGGACGTCGCAGCCGTTCTTTCTCGACCTCATCCATGTCGACGAAGCCGCAAACCGGATCGCCGCGCAACGGGTCGCGCCGATCGTCGCCGCGCGCTTGCCGTGAGCCGGCGCAAGCCGGCACGCGCGCCGTCGCTCAGATCGACCAATCCTCGCTCGGGCCGACGCGCATATCGACCGTCGACGTGCTCTGCGGAATCAGGATTTCGCAGTGCAGGCCCACGGGGTCGAAGGCAAGCCGCGCGCTGCCGCCGAGCTCGGCGTTGACGCTGCCCTCGATCAGCCGCGAGCCGAAGCCGTGCCGTTCCGGTGGAACGACAGGCGGGCCGCCCTGCTCCCGCCAGTCGATGCGCAACTGCGCCTCTGCGCCCGCGCGGGTCACCGGCTGCCAGCGGATCTCGATCCGCCCGGCCGGGGCCGACAGCGCGCCATATTTGGCGGCATTGGTGATCAGCTCGTGAAACACCATCGCCAGCGTCAATACCGCGCGCGGCCGCAGCATCACGTCCTCGCCGCGCAGCACCACCTTGTCGGGGCCGGCGCCATGGGGCGCGAAGCCGGCCGATAGGAGCTTGCGCAGATCGGCGCTCTCCCAGTGATGGTCGGTGAGCTGGTCGTGCGCCTTGGAGAGCGCGATCAGCCGGCCCTCGAAACTCGCGCTGAAGTCGTCCGGCGAGAGCGAGCGCCGCGCGGTCTGCGAGGCAAGCGACTGCACCGTCGCCAGCGTGTTCTTCACCCGGTGATTCAATTCGTCGATCAGCAGCCGCTGGCGCTGCTCGGCGGTCTTCGTTTCGGTAACGTCCTGCACCACGCGGACCAGGTAGAGCAAATGGCCGTCCGGATCGCGCACCGGCGAGGAGCGCACCGACGTCCAGATGAGGCGGCCGTCCTTGCGGATATAACGCTTCTCGATCGAATAGAATTCCAGGCCGCCGGCGACCTGCTTGCGGAAGGCTTCGCGATCGGAATCGGCATCGTCGCGATAGGTGAAGTCGAACAGCCCGCTCGTCACCAGTTCCTCGCGGCTGTAGCCGGTAATGGCGCAGATCGCTTCGTTGACGCGAATGAGGCGGCCGCTGGGATCGACCTCGGAAATACCGATGGCGGCATGCTCGTAGGTCGCCGCCAGCCGCTGCTCCTGCTCCAGCGCATGCCGCCGCGAGAGCTCGAGCGCGTCGTCGGCGCGCCGGCGTTCGGTGATGTCCTGGAAGCAATGCACGGCGCCGATCACCTTGCCGGCCGTATCGAACAGCGGATCGATGGTGATCGAGACGGCGACGTGAGAGCCGTCGGGACGTTCGACCAGACGCTCGACATCGCGCACCGACGTTCCGTTCGCCAGCACATCGTCGAGCAACGCACGCGTCACCGGCGCGCCATCGGCGTCCCAGGACCGCGTGCCTTGGATGAACGCGTTATGGGTCTCGCCCGGCCGCGGGGTGCGGCCCCACAGCTGGGCGGCGCGGCGGTTGTATTGCAGGATGGTGCCGGCGGCATCGCAGATGAAAGTCGCGATCGGCAACAGGTCGAAAATGCCGTCGGGCGCGCGTAGCGTGTCGCTCAGCGTCGGGAACCTGGGGACGGGCGGTGGTTTGTGTTCCAAATCGCGCATCGGCACGCCTCCGTGCGTGCGTGATTTCCCCTTACTGTCCCCGCGCCGAGTCGATGGAACACACGCCGGTTTGTCAATGCTGGTTGGAGGATCGCCTCAGGAGGCGGCGGCCGGCAGGACGGCCTGTGGGTGGCCGATCCAGTGGTCGATGAAGGCGACGAGCCAATTGCGCGAGGCGTAATCGTGCACGGCGCGGTCGGCGACATGCTCGTGCGGCTGCTTGGCGCCGGGCATATCCATGCGCGCGGCCCCGCGCACCAGCCACTTGTACATCATGGCGTGGGTGACTTCCGGATGGAACTGGATGGCGTAGCCGGTGCCGTAGCGGAATGCCTGCACCGCGAAACCGCCCTCGCCTTGGGCCAGAAGTTCCGCTCCCGCCGGTAGCTCGAAACCCTCGCGGTGCCATTGATAGACGTGGTCCGGCCACTGCGGGCAGATGGCAAGCCCGGCCTTGGTCGGACGGATCGGATAATAGCCGACCTCGGCATAGCCTTGCGGGTGCGGAAAGACGCCGGCGCCGAGATGTCGCGTCATCATCTGCGCCCCCAGGCAGATGCCGAGAAACGGCTTGTTGTCGCGCAGCGGCACGCCGATCCAGTCGGTCTCGCGGCGGATGAAGTCGTCCTGATCATTGGCGCTTTGCGGGCCGCCGAAGATCACCCCGCCGGCGTGATTGTCCATGTTGTCCGGCAGAGGATCACCGAAGCGCGGGCGGCGGATGTCGAGCGGATAGCCAAGCTTGCCGAGCGCCTGGCCGACCCGGCCGGGGGAGGAATGTTCCTGATGCAGGACGATGAGAACGGGCTTCAGCATGATGATGACGAACAGCCTCAGGTCCTAATTGCTTCGCCTCCTTCGCGAGCCTTTGCAAGCCGCGCGCCAGCCAGGGCCGCTATGTCCGCCGCGCGGACCTGCGCCGGCTCTGCCGTTGATCCACCATGCTGAGCAGCACCCGGCGCGGCGCCAGCCGGATGCCCAGGATGACCAGCTTGTTGATGAAGCCGGGCACCACCGTGCGCCGACCCGCCATCAGGCCGCGATAGCCGGCGACCGCCACTTGCTCGGGGCTGCGGGTCAGCAGGCCGGGGGCGAGCCCCTCCTTGATGCCGGCGCGGCTGGCGAATTCGGTCGGCACCGGGCCGGGACAGACCACGCAGACGCGGATGCCGCGCGGCGCCAATTCGCTGTGCAGCGCCTCGCTGAAGGAGAGCACGAAGGCCTTGGTGGCGTAATAGACCGCCATGCCCGGCCCCGGCAGGAAGCCGGCCATGGATCCGACATTGAGCACCCCGCCCTTATGGCGAGCGAGGCTGTCGACGAAGGCGAGCGACAATTCGGTCAGCACCCGCACATTCAGGTCGATCATCTGCAACTGCTCGAGGCGGTCGCGCGCGGTCGCCGTGCCCACCAGGCCGAAGCCGGCATTGTTGACGATGTACTGCGGCTCGGCCCCTTGCGCGGTGAGCGCCGCGCCGATGCGCTGGGCGGCGCCGACCTCGGTGAGGTCGTCGGCGATCACGATCGGACGCCGCGCGCCGGTCGCCGCGATCTCGTCGGCCAGTTGCTCGAGCCGGTCCGCGCGCCGGGCCACCAGCGCCAGCTCATGACCGTGACGGGCAAACTCCCTCGCCAGGGCGGCACCGATCCCGGCCGAAGCGCCGGTAATTACGGTAGCGAGGCGAAGATCGGCCATGGATTACTCGCCGCGCTGGCGGTTTTCCGCCACCCGGTTGCGCAGCGCGATGCGCTCGCGCTGCGAGATGCCGAGCAGGTCGGCCGCCCGCCAGATCAGGTTGTCCTCGAACTCACTGACGACACCGTCGGCATAGGCGACCTGCCACATCATCTCCACCATGCGGGCGCGGCCCTTCTCGTCGAGCGCGCGGTTGAGCTGCGCGGTGAAATGATAGAGGTCGATCGCCTCCCGTTCCACCTCGGTGGCCTCGGCGATCAATTCGGTGGCGGCGGCATCGTCGAGATCGAACCGCGTCTTCATCAGCGCGCTCAGCTTGACGCGCTCGCTGTCGGCAAACTGGCCGTCGATGCGGGCGGCATGCACCAACAGCGCCGCGGTGGCGAGGCGATAGTCGTTCTCGTCGAAGCGGGCAGTCGGCTTGCCGCCATCGCTGACGTCGGCAATCAATCGGCGAAAGGCTTCAAACATGGGCGTTCCTTGGGCGTTCCTTGCGGTATCGAATTGAGCGTCGCCCCCAAATGGTTGCCCCCACATGTATGAACGAATCGGCCGCCCGAAAAGCCCGGACGGCCGAGATCGTTAAGTCCGCCGCGGGATCAGCCGGCCGCGGTGGCGACCTCCTCCAAGGCCCGGTTGCGCGGCTCCACGCCCCAGGCCCAGACCACCGCGATCTGCACCAACAACAACACGATCATCAAGCCGATGACGCCGGGCAGATGGTATTTCACCATCAGCGAGCCGACGATGAACGGCGACACCACGGTGGCGGCCCGCCCCAGCGTGTTGCAGATGCCGTTGGCGCGCAGGCGAATCTCGGTCGGGAACAGCTCTGGCGTATAGACCCCGAACAGCATGGCGGTCAGCACATAGATCGCCACGATCAGCACTGAGCCGATCGCCAGCACCATCGCCGGGTCGGACTGGGCGTTGAAGCGCGCGTAGATCCAGCCGAACACGATGGTCACCACCGACGCCGCGATGATGGTCATGCGCCGGCCGACGAAATCCGCCGCCCAGGCGCCGATGGCGCAGCCGACCAACGAGGAGATCGACAGCACCAGCGTGTAGGCGAGCGAGTGGCTGATGGTGAGCCCCTGACGCAGGAAGAACTGCGGCAGGAAGATCACGAAGCCGAAGATCAGCGTATTGATGGTGATCAGCACCCAGCTTCCCACCACCATGCGCTGCAGCAGCGGCGGCCGCATCATGTCGGCGGCCGAGACCTGCACCGGCGCTGCGCCCGGCACCACCCGGCCGAGCGGGCCGGCGCTGGCGGCTTCCTTCTCGATCTCCGTCATCAGCGCTTCGGCTTCCTCGTTGCGGCCTTGCGTCTCCAGCCAACGCGGCGACTCGGGCAACTTCTTGCGCAGATACCAGACGATGAGCGAGCCGATGCCGGCGATGACGAACATCGGCCGCCAGCCCCAGGCCGGGATGATCAGATAGCTGAGGACCGACGTAATCGGGAAACCCGCCACCACGATGAACGCCATGAAGGCGAGCCAGCGCCCGCGCGTCCGCGGCGGCACGAATTCGGTCAGCGTCGAATAGCCGACCACGATCTCGGCGCCGAGCCCGAGCCCCTGCACGAAGCGGCAGACGATGAGCTGGTTCATGTCCTGCGTGAATGCGGCGGCGAGCGAAGCGAGGCCGAAGATCAGCAGGTTGATCTGGTAGGTGAAGCGGCGGCCGAAGGCGTCGCCGACGAAGCCCGTGATCAGCGAGCCCAACGTCATGCCGACGAAGGTGATCGACAGGAATTGCAGGTTTTCGTGCAGCGTCGAGAACTTGGTGTTCAAGGTCGCCGCCAGCACGCCGCCGGCGACGTAGAGATCGTAGCCGTCGAAGAACATGCCGGCGCCGACCAGCCAGAAGATGCGGTAATGGAACGACGAGATAGGCAGCCGGTCGAGACGCGCGCCGGCATTCACGGTGGTGGCCATGTTGGTATCCTCCCCTCTAGAAGACGACCGGTCTTTTCCGCCGGTTTGAGCGAGGGATGGTAGCCGGGACGCGAAACAGCCGCCACGGGAGGGTCTCTCCGTTTCAACCGTTCGATGCGGCCGGGATGTTTCGCTGCACCTTTGAGCGCACCGCTTGCTTCTGCCAGACAGCCTGCGAATCCAATGCTCCGGCCTCTCTCGTCATGCTGAGAAGCGCCGCTTTAGCAGCGCATCTCGAAGCACGAGGCCACGGGCCGCCCTCGTCCACTCCGGCGGGCAATCCCGTATTCCCATCGGGCTCGGTGATTACTGGTTCCCCGCCTTCGCGGGGGATGACGTCTGAATGTGCGACTCGCGACCGACTCGAATGTCAAACACCCGCACGCCGTCGCCCGGGTTGTTTCTAAGAGGGCCTGGTCAGAAAATTATTCTAGAGTTTGGTTCGCGGAGATCGAAGCATTCTCCGCTCATTCCCGCGCAAGCGGGGACGAGCGGTCAAAAGCGTTTCGGCCTCAGTGGCTCTAGAACACAGCCCGAATACGGTCCGGCGCGCTCGTGCCGGGCACCAGGAGAACGATGGCGCGATGCACGCCGCCGCTACGCGCGGGCCAATAGGCCGCACCGAGGCGGCACAAGAGCGAGGCCGCGAGCACGATCGCCAAGGCGAGCGCGACATCGCGCAGCCAGCCCCGTTGCACGCGTTGCGGCGCGCGCCAACTAAAGCCGGCGATCTCGTCTTTATTCATCGCACGCTCCCCATCGCTCGAAGCCGACGGCCGTCGCGCAATGACGCCGGACCGTATGGCGCGGTTTCGGCGCTGGCTTGTGTCTTTCGACCGGACCCGCCGACTTCTGCGGCGGCTTTGGCCGCGCGACCGGCGTCGCCACCTTCTGTCGCGGCTGCGGGGGTGGAGGCGGCCTTACCAGCGGTGCCGCTTTCTTTTGCGGCGGCGGCGGTGGCGGCGGCGGGCGCACGAGCGGCGCGGCTTTCTTCCGGGGCGGTTTCTGTTGCGGCGGCTTTGGTCTCGGCAACACCGCCGGCGCGGCCGGATGTTCGGTTGGCCCAGCCAGCTCTTTCATCGACAACTTGGGCAGCAACTTGGCTTCGGCCTTGCGCAGCAGCGACAGCGTGCCGACCGATGCGGCAAGCGACAGCTTATCCGCCTGCGCCTCGTTCACCGCCAGCGTCACCGCCCGGGCAGCACGTCCTTCGGCACCGCGCACTCCGCGCACGCGCAAATCGCGCAGCACGACCATGGACGTCACAGTCTCTTTGTCGGTCCGATGCGTGAGCACCACGTCGACGCGGTCGCGCGGGCGCACGGCACCGCCTTCGAAATCTCCGACTCGGATGGTCAGCGTGTTCCTGCCTCTGTGCAGGATCGCGCTCGGGTGCGCGACAGGCCCGGCGATCTTGGCGGCCAGCAACGGCTCGTTCGGCGCCAGCGGCGTCAGCACCATGCGCGGCCCCTGCGCGAGAATGTCATCGACCTTGGCGAAGGCGCCCGCCGGAATCGCGGAAGCCGGCCACGGCACCGCGCGCAGCATCGAAGCGTCCAGCTCGGTGCCGAAGCGTAAAGGCTTGGTGGCGACCACGACCGTCGCGGTGACGACCGGCTTTGCTTCCTTGGGAGGCGCGGGCTTTTTCTGCTGCGCCTGCTGCTCGGCCGGCTTGGGCGGCGGCAACGGCGCGGGCTTGCTCGTCTTCTGCTCGGGTGCCTGCTGTTGCGCCTGCTGCGCCGGTTTCTCAGGCGGCGGAGTTGCCGACCGGACCGGCTTTTGCTCTTGCGCCTGTTGCTGTGCCGGCTTCTCGGGCAGCGGCTTCGCCGGCTCGACCGGTTTCTGCGCCGGCGCTTTCGCTTGCTTCTCTTGCGCTTGCTTCTCTTGCGCTTGCTTCTCTTGCGCTTGCTTCTCTTGCGCCTGCTTCTCGGCCGGCGGCTGTGGCGGCGGCGCCGGCTTGCTCGGCTTCTGTTCGGATACCTGCTCGTGCGTCGGCACTTTCGCCGGCCCAGTCGGTTCCCGGTGCACCCAGACATAGCCGACGAACACGGCAAGCACCACGTACAGGGCGGCCGCCCCGATCATCACAAGGGTGCTGTTACGCACGTTGCTTGCCCCAATGTCCCGTTTGCCGACTTCCCCACGGTGAACCTAGGCGGCGGGCCGTATTCAATTGCTAACGTTAGGATCGCACTTCAGGCTATGTTGAAGAGGCCCTGAATTCCTATCGTTTACGGCCGGTAACCGTCACCGGTAACTTTGCGGTAACCTTGACGGCCATTAACGATCGCGAGCCGGCTCACGCGCGCGGCGCCCGGCCGAGCCTTCAAGATCACCCGCCAATGGCGCCTAATTGGGGCGGAGGGGTGCATTGCCGCCCCGGTTTCGATGCGGCAACATAGGCCCCAACAAAATAATACCTGGGGAGCAACGCCAATGCCGACAGTTCTCAGCCACCCGTGCGGGCGGGCGGCCGCATGATCAGTCCGCAAAGTGCCGTTACGGCGGCGACCGCCGGGGGCGCGGCCGAGCCGCTCATCCGCGTCCAGGGCCTCGCCAAGCGCTATGGCGCGCTCGAGGTCTTCCGCAACATCGACTTCAACGTGGGCCAGCGCGAGATCGTCGCGGTGGTGGGCCCCTCCGGCTGCGGCAAGACCACGCTCTTACGCTGTATCGACGGCCTGCTGCCGCACGACGCCGGCGAAATCCGGGTCGGCGACCAGCGCGTGGAGGAGCCCATCCCCGGGGTCGCCATGGTGTTCCAGCATTTCGGATTGTTCCCGTGGAAGACGGTCCGCGAAAATGTCGGCTATGGCCTGCGCATGGCAGGCGCCTCCAAGAATGCCATCGAAAGCAAGGTGCCGGAATTCATCAAGATGGTGGGCCTCACCGGCTTCGAGGACGCCTTCCCCTATCAGATGTCCGGCGGCATGCAGCAGCGCTGCGGCCTGGCGCGCGCGCTGGCGCTGGAGCCGAGCGTGCTGCTGATGGACGAACCGTTCGCCGCGGTCGACGCGCAGACGCGCGAGATCCTGCAATTCGAATTGCTGCGCATCTGGGAAGAGCGGCCGACCGCCATGATCTTCGTCACCCATTCGATCGAAGAAGCCGTGCTGCTCGGCCACCGCGTGATCGTGCTGAAAGGACGGCCGTCGAGCATCCACGAGACCATCACCATCGATCTGCCGCACCCGCGCTCGCGGGCGACATTGCGCGAGCCACGCTTCGCCGAACTGCGCGAGCGCGTGTGGTCGACGCTGATGCGCGAAGCGGCACAAGCCGAATTCGAACTGCAGCGCTGATTTCCCATGACATCCGATCCAACGATCAAGGCGGCCATCGCCCATTGGGGGCCGCGTTTCATCGCCAACGGCGTGGTGCTCACCGACTTCGAGGAGATCACCGGCTCGTTATCGAGTTACGACGACTGGTGCCGCGCCTGGAGCGAGCGCGCGGCGCACCACGAACAGCTCGGCCGCGCGGCGCTCGCGGGCGGCCATGAGCTCACCGCCGCCGAATGCCTGCAGCGCGCCGGTGTCTATTATCACTTCGCCTCGTTCCTGTTCGTGCAGGACGTGCCGCAGATGAAGATGGCGCACATGAAGGCGGTGGCCTGCCGGCAGATGGCGCTGCCGTTCCTCAAGCCCGCCGGCGAGCGGGTGACAATTCCCTATGAAGGCAAGACGCTCGCGGGAATCCTGCGCAAACCCATCGGTGTGCAGAAGCCGCCGGTGGTGGTGATGGCGGTGGGCCTCGATTCGACCAAGGAAGAAGGCGACGCCTACGAGGCGCCGTTCCTGGCGCGCGGCATGGCGACGCTTATTTTCGAGGGGCCGGGCCAGGGCGAGGCGCAATACGACTTTCCGATCCGCGGCGACTACGAGGTGGCGGTCAAGGCGGTGGTCGATTATGTCGCGACGCGCGGCGATCTCGACCATGCCCGCATCGGCATGTGGGGGGTCAGCCTCGGCGGCTATTACGCGCCGCGCGCGACGGCGTTCGAGAAACGCATCAAGGCCTGCATCGCGCTCGGCGGGCCGTTCAACATGGCCGCGGCCTGGGACGGCCTGCCGGAATTGACGCGCGAGGCCTTCCGCGTGCGCAGTCATTGCAAGACGCAAAACGAAGCGAAGAAGAATGCCGCCACGCTGACGCTCGAAGGCATCGCGCAGAACATCACCTGCCCGATCTACATCGTGAACGGCCGCAAGGATCGCATCGTCCCGGCCGCCGATGCCGAGCGGCTGGCACGCGAGGTCAAGGGCCCGGTCGACCTGATGATCGTCGAGGACGGCAACCACATCGCCACCAACCGCGCCTACCGCTGGCGCTCGCAGAGCGCGGATTGGATGAAGGAGAAGCTGGGGTAAGGCTTCTCCCAGCACCTTCTGCCTGTCATGCCCCGCGAAAGCGGGGCATCCAGTAACCCCTGCCGCGCACTAGACCGAAATGCCTGTGTTTACTGGATCGCCCGCCTGCGCGGGCGATGACACCGAGTGTGTTGATCACGCCGCAGGACCCGGTATGGTCCGCCCGCCCGCCCGGCGCGTCAGGAGCGTTTCATACCCACTAAGCTGTCAGCCGTCGTCGCTCGCATAATCGACAGGTCGGCACACCCTCGTCGTTGATCTCGATCTGGAAGATTTCGGATAAGCCCGTCCTTCCGGACGACGTTAGCTGGAGTGCACGACTGCCCGAAACACTTTTGAGCCACCCGAGCTCCAATAGACGATCTAGAATCCGAGCTCCGACGAGTCCCTTGATGTGATAACGACGCTCGCTCCAGTCGAGACACGGCTGGCAGAAAATCCGCCGAGTCCGCGGCCTTAGATCAACGCCGAACGCGGACAGGAAACGCCCGCCCGGAGACGTGACCTCACCGCCTTCAACGGTGAGTACGATATGCCCCATGGCCACAAGTGCATCGGTAACAGCGACTCCTACCTGGCCAGCCAGGTGATCGTAACAACTTCGGGCAAAACGCAGTGCAACGTCGTTTGCTGACCGCGGCTGACGGCGGGGCGGCACCTCTATGGCGGCGACGACCTTGATGCTCTCCAGCATTGTCGCGACCAGCGGGGACGCGATCCGATAATAGCTGAAGCGGCGACTGCGCGTGACGGTCAAAAGCCGCGCGGCAACCAGCTTGCTCAGGTGGTCGCTCGCCGTCGAGCGAGAGACATTGGCGCAGTAAGCAAGCTCAGTGGCTGTCAGCGACTGCCCGCCCATAAGGGCATTGAGCATCGTCGCTCGCGCAGTGTCACCCACGAGCGCGGCCACTTCCACCAGATTTGCCGCTGCGACCATCCTTAACTCTATCGCTGATACCGGATGCATATCAATCGACAACAGTTCGGCACGGGCCGAACTGTTCGCGCGAGACAATCGCAAACCTCGCAGCAAGAATGCGCTGCAATGTTCGAGCAAGCAAGCATCATCGCTGCCGCGGTTTGCAGCCTTATCGTCGCCGGCCTCCTGAAGGGGACAATCGGAATCGGCATGCCAGTCGTCGCGCTGCCGCTGCTGTCGTTGTTCATCGACGTCAAATCAGCGGCCATGCTGCTGAGCATGCCTTTGATCTTCAGCAACTTGCCGCAGGCGCTGGAGGGCGGAAAGACTGGGCGATGCCTCATGCAATTAATGCCGGTGATTCTCGGCATGATTCCCGGCCTCTTTCTTGGCGTTCGAATCCTGTTGACGCTCGATGCGACGGTTGCAAAGAGTATCGCAGGCTTCGCGCTTATGGCCGTCGGCGGTGTCACGCTGCTCACGCCGAAGCTGCAGCTTCAGTCCCGCTTTGTTTTACCAACCGGCATCACATTCGGGTTTTTCGGTGGGATCCTAGGAGGCATCGCGGCGATGCCGGGACCGCTTGTTTTTATATTTTTGCTTGCAAAGGGACTGCGCGGAAAGGCGTTCACCAAGGAAGCATCACTGTATCTCGTTGTTTCCGCCGGCTTGCTGGCAATTCTTCTGACGGCCAGCCGCCAGTTCAGTTGGCTTGACGTTTCAGTCTCGACGGCTGCGACGTTGCCAGTTGTGCTTGGCATGTGCGTTGGACAACATATGCGCGATAAAATTGCGGCTGAGACATTCAAGAAGCTGGTGTTGATCGCGGTCATTGCCGGGGGCGCCGAGTTGGCACGACACGGCTTCTTCGGTTGACGGGCTTGCCGGCAACCACATCGCCACCACCCGCGCTTACCGCTGGCGCTCGCAGAGCGCGGACTGGATGAAGGAGAAGCTGGGGTAAGGCCTCGCTGCCCCGTGGCGAGGAACTGGGCGCGCGGCACTCTCTCTTCCCCTCCCCCCTTGTGGGGGAGGGTGGCGCACGCGGAGGGAATCCGAGCGCGCGCCGGGAGAGGGGGTCGGCACCTCATCGAAGCTTCAACCCCCTCACCTGCCCTCACTCGGCTTCGCCTCCGCTCGGGCACCCTCTCCCACAAGGGGAGAGGGGAAGCGCGGCCTTGGCGGCGTTGATTGCCTCAATGAAACGTCTAATGTCCCGGCCGCCACCCGGCGCATCAGGAGAGCTTCATGGCCGCGACGATTTTCGACTCCCATGTCTTCCGCAACGTCTTCACCACCGAGGCGATGCGGGAGGTGCTCTCCGACGAGAACCGGGTGCAGAAATATCTCGACTTCGAGGCGGCACTGGCGAAGGCGCAGGGCAAGCTCGGCATCATTCCCAAGGAAGCCGCCACCGAGATCGTCAAGCATTGCGACGCCAAAGAAATCGACATGGCGAAGCTGAAGGAAGCGACCGAGCGCATCGGCTATCCGGTGCTGCCGGTGGTGCAGCAGCTCGTCAAGCTGTGCCAGGGCAAGCTCGGCGAATGGTCGCATTGGGGCGCGACCACGCAGGACATCACCGACACCGCCACCATTCTGCAGATCAAGGAAGCGCTGGCGCTGGTCGAGAACGAAATCGAGGGCATCTGCGATGCGCTCGCTCAGCTTGCCAGAAAATACCGCGACACGCCGATGGCCGGGCGCTCGAACTTGCAGCAGGCGGTGCCGATCACCTTCGGCTACAAGATGGCGACCATGCTGGCCGCGTTCGAGCGCCACAAGCAGCGTTTGAACGAACTGAAGCCGCGCGTGCTGGTCGGCGAATTCGGTGGCGCCGCCGGCACGCTTGTCGTCGCTCGGCAAGGACGGCCTCAAATGCCAGGAAGAGCTGATGAAGGAATTGAAGCTCGGCCAGCCGGAAATCTCCTGGCACACGGTGCGTGACCGCATCGCGGAAGTCGGCTGTTTTCTCGGGCTCGTCACCGGAAGCTGCGGCAAGATCGCCTTCGACGTGAAACTGCTGATGCAGACCGAAGTGGAAGAAGTGCAGGAGCCGTTCCACCAGGGCCGCGGCTCGTCCTCGACCATGCCGCAGAAGCGCAACCCGATCTCTTCCGTTTACATCACGGCGCAGACCGCGATGGTGAAGCAGCTTGTGGCGGCACTGCTCGAGGCGCAGATCGAGGACCACGAGCGCTCGACCGGCCCATGGGAGATCGAATGGATCGCGCTGCCGGAAATTTTCCTGCTCACCGCCGGCGCGCTGGCGCAGACCCGCTTCGTGGTCGAAGGCCTGCATGTCAACGAAAAGAAGATGCACGAGAACCTCTTCATCACCAAGGGTCTGCTGATGTCGGAAGCGGTGATGATGGGCCTCGGCGACAAGATGGGCCGCAACACCGCGCACGACGTGGTGTACGACGTCTGCCGCGAGGTGGTGAAGACCGGGCGGCCGCTGATCGATCTCTTGGAGGAGAATGAGGAGATCAAGAAGTACGCCGACCGCAAGACGCTTGAAGCGCTAATGAACCCCGCGAATTATCTCGGCGTCGCGGGCGAGATGGTGGATCGGGTGTTGGCGATGCGGGGGAAGTAATTTAGGGCGCGCCACAAGCACGGTGCGTTCCCTCTCCCCGCGCGCGGCGAGAGGGTGGTGAGCGAACGAAAGTGAGCGAGCCGGGTGAGGGGGCAAATGAATCGCGTGCGCCCCCTCCCCCTAACCCGCGATGCTTCGGCGGTTCGACCTCTCCCCCAGGGGAGAGGTGAAGAGAGCATGCCGCGCGTTCACGCACCCTTCGGCATCGTCTTCCAAATCGCCAGCGCGACCAGCACCGCCGCAATACCGATTAGCAAAAACAACATCGGCACCGTGACGCCGAGCTTCTGCAATATCGCCACCAGCACGGTGGCGGCGGTCATGAACGCGGCGTTGAGCACATTGACCGCGGCGATGGTGCGGGCGCGGTAGGCGACCTCCGACCAGGCCTGCACGGCGGCGAAAGCCGGCACGATGAACAAGCCGCCGGCCATGGCCATGCCGGCGAGATCGATGGCCACGCGCAGGCCGAGGCCGGAGGTGAGCACGGCGGCAGGGCCCTGCAAGCTCGTCGCCGCCGCGTGGCCATAGCCGGCAAAGCCCAGATCGAGCGCGAACAGCGCCAGCAGCGCGGCGCCGACGAACGTGGTCGTCAATACAATGCGGCCGCGCGCGATCAGCGCGGCAAGGCCGGAGCCGATGCCGACCGCGACCGAGAACAGCGCCAGACAGGCGGTGACGGCATCTTCATTGCCGCCGATCAGGTTCTTGATCAGCGGCGGCAGCAGCGACAACACGACGATGCCGACCAGCCAGAACCAGCTCGTGACCAGCGCGCCCCACCACAGCCTTTGGTCGGCGCGCAGATGGCGGAACATGGCGGCGGTGGAGATGGCGATATTGGCGCGTACCCGCAAATGCGGCGCGCCGGCGCCGGTCGGCGGCATCATCAGGCTCGCAAGCCAACAGGCGAGCGCGAAGGCCATTACCAGCGCGCCGAACAAGACGGTGTCGCCGCCCGTTCGCGCGGCCAGTCCGCCGGTGATGGTGCCGGTAAGGATGGCGATGAAGGTCGCGGCTTCGACCAGCGCGTTGCCGGCCGGTAATTCTTCGCGGCGCAGATGGTCGGGCAGAATGCCGTATTTGATCGGCCCGAACAGCGCGGCGATGACGCCGAAGCCGAACAGCGCCACGAACAGGATCACCAGCGACTGCCGCGCATAGCCGGCGACCGCAATCGCGGCAACAAACATCTCGGCAAATTTCAAGACTTGCGCCACGCGCGCCTTGTCGTGGCGATCGGCGAGCTCGCCGCCGAGCGCGGAGAGGAAGAAGAACGGCGCGATGAACACTGCGCTCGCCAACGTGATCAGCGCACCGGCGTCCTCCGCCGCCATCTGGAACAGAACGATGAAGACCAGCGTGGTCTTGAGGAAATTGTCGTTGAAGGCCGCGAAGAACTGGCACCAGAACAGTGGCGCGAAGCGCCTCGACAGCAGGAGTGGCGGCATACCACTTGGCTTACTGCAAACGCGCCCGCCCCGGAATGGCCCCAAAAAGAAAAGGGGGGCGGCTCTTTGGCCGCCCCCAAGGGTGCAGAACTCACGTGGGCTCAGGATCAAATGACGGAAGACGCAACGCGGACAGGCGCCGAAGGTTTCCGCCCCGATGCATTGTCACCTACCACTGGTGACTTTTTCGCGCCTGCGGGCGTTAAAATTTTCGGCGAAAATGCCGGCGAAGCTGCGATTGCCGGATCGGCGTGGATTAAAGCGCGGGCGAATGTGGCGCGTTTCACTTTCCTCGCAAGCTCGCAACCTCGGAACTAATCCACACCATGATACGGCGGAACTCGGATCAATCCGACTTCGCTTGCGAAGATGAACGGTATCGGCGGCGCGGCGGCCGTTTCGATCTCGAACAAAAAGCACTCAGTAAATTGTGCAACGGTCCGCGCCGAATGCGCGAGGGGAAAAGCTGGTGCCGGCGGAGGGATTTGAACCCCCGACCACCCGCTTACGAAGCGGATGCTCTACCGCTGAGCTACGCCGGCAAGCGCGCGCCACTGATATCGGCGCGGGCGGGCGATGGCAAGGCAAGGAGGCGCGGTCAGCGACGCCGAGGCCACCCTCCCGCGCGAAGCTTTGCCGTTCCCTCCCCCTGAAAGGGAGAGGGAAGCCAAAATCACTTGAACAACTGCCGCAGGCGCTGCCAGGCATCGGGCGGCTCGGCCGGCTGCGGCACCGGCTCGCCGGGATCGCTCTCGTGCCCCGTTCCGGGATCGTCGGGGGCGTGCACCAGCGGGATCACCGGCTCCAGCGGCTTGGCCTTGGGCATGACAGCGGGCTTGGACGGCTCGGCAACTGGTGTTTCCACCGGCTTTTCCGCGATGGGCTCGGGCGCAGGCTCGGGCACCGCCTTCGCCTCCTCGGCCGGGACCGACACCGGCTCCGCCGTCGCTTCGGGCGCAACCACCTCGGCAACGTCGGCCTCCGCCGGCGGCTCGATCGCTCCCTGCGCGGGTTCCGGGGGCGGCGGCACGGTGACCTCGATCACCGGCCGGCTGACCCCGATCTCCGCCAGCGGCACCCGCCACTGGAAGCCATCGAGGCGACCGTTGGGCGACACCGGCAGCCAGCGGTCGGACACCACGCCGTCCGCGGTCCACACCGGATCGCCCGAGGCGCGCATGGCCCGCGCCATCCATTCGCGCACCCGGCCGGTGTCGCCATGCTCGGTGTCCTCGATTTCGGCCATCAGCGTGGCGACGCGGCGGGTGGGGGCCGAGACGTAAGGTTCAAGTGCCGATCGGGCGGCGGCGAATTCGCGCGCATCGAGGGCGGCACGCGCCACGGCAAGCGCGCCCTCCAACTGGCCCGGCACCATGGCGGCGAGCTTCTGCATACGGGCAAGACGATCGCGCGCGCTGTCGCCCAGCCGCAGATCGGCATAGACCTCGGCGATATCGGGGTGGGGATTGGCCCGCCAGGCCGCTTCCAGAATGCGGCGGGCGCGGCGCTGCTCGCCCGCTTCCACCAGCCGGCGGCCGGCCAGGGCCGCGGCCGGCACCAGATCGGGCGCGAGTTTCACCGCCTCCAGTGCCAAGTCGCGCGCGGTATCGCGCTCGATCTCCGCCAGCGCCTGGGCACGGGCGGTGAGCAGCACGGCGCGCTTGCGGCGATAGTCGGCCTTGCTCATGCCGCCACGCATGCGCTCGAGCGCCTCCAGCGCGCCGGCCCAATCGTTGGTCGCGCAGCGGTCGTCGAGTACCGCCTGCCCGGCCCAGGCCAGCTCCGGCGCGGCCTTGGCCGCCAAGTCGGCTGCCCGGCGCGCACCCTCGGTATCGCCGCGGCGCTGCGCCTCCACATAGAGCCCGCGCAGGCCCAACAGCTTGGTCTCGTCGTGACGCGTCATGGCGCGGAAGGCGCGCTCGGCGGCCGGCCGGTCGCCGGCCATCTGCGCCGATTGCGCGCTCAGCAGCAGGGTCAGCGGCTCGTCCGGCGTCATGCGCACCGCCTCGTCGGCGTTGCGCCGCGCCAGCCTGAGATCGCCGGCGCCGATGGCGATGAGCCCGCGGCTGACCGCCTGATGGCCCTTCATGGTGCGGCGATGGCGCAGGAAAATCGACATCTGGCCGGGCGAGCGCAGCACGGCGCGCAGCAGCCAGATCAGCAGCATCAACAACAGCACCACGACCGCGAGCGCCAGCGCCGCCACCGTGACCGAGGTCTGGATGTGATAGCCGAGCCAGGTGACCGACACGTCGCCCGGCCGGTCGGCGACCCAGGCAAACCCGAGCGCGGCGATCGCGAGCGCAACGAAGAAGACAACGACCCGGATCATCGCGCCCTCACCCGTTACCCAGTGCGCGCGCGGCCTGCGCCGCGAATGCCCGCGCGGCCGAAAGCGCATCCTGCCGCGCCTTGGCCTTGGCGATCCAATCCTGCGCGATACTGCGCACCTTGTCCGGCAGTTTGGCGAGGTCGGCGAGCGCGCCCGTTATGTCGGCATGGGCGGCGGCGACCTCGACACGCGACAGCACGTCGGAAGGATTGTCGCCGGCGGGCGTCTCCACCGGCGTGATGCGCACCAGCTTGCTCGCATTCGCCTGCAGTTGCGCCAGAATGCCGCCACTCGGCTTTTGCGCGCCGGCGATCTTGAGCATGGCGGGCATCAGCTTGGTCAGCTCCTTGGCGAGTTCGTTCTTGCTCGGCACACCGCTCGCCGCGAAACGGTCGAGCGGGGCGAGCGCCTTCTGGTCCGCGCCAAGCGATTTAGCCTGCGCCAGCGCGGCCGCATAAGGCGCGCCGCTCAAGACCGCATTGTGCAAGGCTGTCGCGCTCAAGGCGAGGCGCGTCGCCCGCTCGGCAGTGGCGGCCGCGGCAACCTTGCTTTGCGCGCTGGCGACTGCGTCGCGCAGCGACTTGATCTCGTTCTGCGCGTTACCGGCCGCGCCACTCATGGCTTCAACCTTTTGCGCCAGCGTCGCAACCTGCTTGCGCAAGGCATCGATCTCACCGGCGGTCTGCGCCAAAGCGGCGACCTTGCTCTGCAAGGCGTTCAGTTCGTCCGGGTTCGCCGACGGCGTTGCGCCTTGGGTAACGGTCGGCGGATTCTGCCGCAGATCGTTCACCGCCTTCTCGGCCGCCGCCGCTTGCTGTTGCAATTCTTTCACATGGGCGGCGAAGTCATCGTTGCGCTTGTTGAGCGTGCTCACCTCTTTGCCCAGCGATTTGACGGTATTGTCGAGCGCCGTCAGCCGCTGCGCCGTATCCTTGCCGGTCGGATTGGCGAGCGCGCTTTCGATCTTGCTCACGCGCTGCGTGAGCGCGGCCACTTTGTCGTCGAGCGGCTTGGTATCGAATTTGGGCGGCGGCTTGCTCTCCAGCGCATGCATCTGCTTTTCCAGCGCGGCAACGCGCGCGGGCAGGTCGCTCGGCTCGGCCGGTTTCGACGGAATGTAGCCGCCATACCAGAGCCCCGCGATGACGCCGGCAATGACAACGGCGCCGAAGAAGATGCCGGCGACCGCCGCCATGAAGGCGTTGCCCCGTCGCGGCGGCTCGCCGGCCGCCATATTTTCCGGGGGCGGCGAGGTAGGCGGCTCTTGTGCCGTCGCGGCAGGCTCCGACGCCTGCTGCTCGGGCGCGGCTTCCGTCGGATTTTCGGCCGCCGGTTCGGACATGTCGGTGGCGGTGAGGTCGATGGTCGGCGCCGCGCGCGTGCGGCCGGACGTCGTCGCCTCCGGCGGTTTACGCGGGTCTGCCATCCAAGCTCCTCATCGAATCTACCTGCAGGAGATATCGCAAATATAAGGCCCAAATATAAGGGCTAACACCAATCAACCCGCCGATGGCGCCAAAAGTTCGATGAGCGCGGCTTCGGAGGGCTGCGGCGCAATGGTTACATGCGCAGCGCCGGCCGCGCACAGCGGCGCGGCAATGGCGGCCGACAGGCAATAATGCGCCACCGCCAGCGCCGCCTCGCCGAGGCCGGCGGCGCTGGCGCCGGCAACATAATTCTCGGCGCTGCGCGGCGAGAAATGCAGCACGCCGTCGACGGCGCCTTCCTGCAAGGCGGCGACGAGCGCCGGCGGATAAGGCGCGGTGACCGCGCGATAGACCACGCGCATTTCGGCAGCGATGCCGCGTACGGTCAGTTCGCAGATCAGATCGGCGGCACGGTCTTCGCCGGCGAGATAGAGCAACGGCGCGGATGCGTCGGCGCGACGCTCGCCAAGAAGCCGCACCAGATCGCGCACATTGCCGCCGGCCGACATGACATTGGCGAATCCGGCGGCGCGCGCAGCCTCGGCACTGCGGCGGCCGACGGCGTAGAGCGGCGTCTGCAACAGCGCGTCACGCGCCGTGTTGTCGGCTATCGCGATCGGCGCATTGGCGCTGGTGATCACCACCGCGCCCCAGGTGCCGGCGAGATCGGCGGGCAAGGATTCTACCTGCATCAATGGCGCCAACAGCACCTCATGGCCTTGCGCGCGCAAGCGCCCTCGCGGTGCGTTCGCCATCGGCTTGCGGGCGAGTGACGACAAGTTTCATGAACTAGAACTCACTGCACATGAGCCGATCCAAACTCCGCTCAGTCAAAGAAACCGGGCCCGGCGCGATGCTTCAATTCGCGCCCGGCTTCATCGCCGATCTTCTTGGCATCATCGCGATGGCCGGTGCCGTCGATGTCGTGCGCGGCGCTCCCATCCGGCCGCGCGATCAGGCCGCGGAACTCGATCGCGTCGCCGCTTACCGTGGCGTAGCCGCCGATCGGCGTCTTGCAGGAGCCGTCAAGCGCGGCGAGGAAGGCGCGCTCGCACGAAATCGCCGTGAAGGTGTCGGCATGATCGATGCGCGAAAGCGCGTCACGTACACGCGGATCGTCCTCGCGCGCCTCGATACCAATGGCGCCCTGCGCCACCGCCGGCAGGAATTCCCGCGTGCTCATGATGTGGGTCGCGTGCTCTTCCAATCCGAGCCGCTTGAGACCGGCGAGCGCCAATAGCGTCGCGTCGACCTGGCCTTCGTCGAGCTTACGCAGCCGCGTTTCCACGTTGCCGCGCAGCATCGTCACCTTGAGATCGGGCCGCGCGCGCTTGGCGATGGCCTGCCGGCGCAGCGAGGCGGTGCCGAGGGTCGCGCCCGGCGGCAGCTCGGCCAGCGTCTTGGCCTTGCGGCTGATGAAGACGTCGCGCGCATCCTCCCGCTCCAGGCAGGCGGCGAGCGTCAGCCCACCCGGCAGCACGGTCGGCATGTCCTTGGCCGAATGCACGGCGAGGTCGATGCGGCGGTCGAGCAGTGCCTCCTCGATCTCCTTGGTGAAAAGGCCCTTGCCGCCCTCTTCCGCCAGCGGCCGGTCCTGGATGATGTCGCCGGAGGTGCGGATGATGACCAGATCGATCGCCTCTTCCTCCAGCCCGAGCGCGGCCGAGAGCCGCGCGCGCACGGTCCGCGCCTGCACCAGCGCCAAGGGGCTGCCGCGGGTGCCGATACGCATGGCATTTTCGGTGGATTGCGCCATCTGTCCTCTCGATGCTAGGGCAGCTTTTAGTTCAGGTCGCCTTTCCTGTCATTCCGGGACGACGCGTAGCGCCGGGCCCGGAATCCAGAGCTGAAACGAAAGGCCGATGTGCTTAGCCCTGGATTCCGGGTTCGTCCGCCTGAGGCGAATGCCCCGGAATGACCGCATCTGAGGTTCAAGCAAGGCGCCATGCTCGTTCTCGGCATCGAAACCACCTGCGATGAGACCGCGGCGGCGGTGGTGGAACGCAGCCAGGACGGCGGCCGCCGCCGGATCCTCTCCAATGTAGTGCTGTCGCAGATCGCCGAGCACGCGGCCTATGGCGGCGTGGTGCCGGAGATCGCCGCCCGCGCCCATGTCGAGGCGATCGATTCGATCATCGCCCGCGCCCTCGATGAGGCCGGCTGCAACCTCGATCTGCTCGACGGCATCGCCGCCGCCGCCGGACCCGGCCTGATCGGCGGCGTCATCGTCGGGCTGACCACCGCCAAGGCGATCGCGCTGGTGAAGAGAAAGCCGCTCATCGCGGTCAACCATCTGGAAGCGCATGCGCTCACCGCGCGGCTGACCGACGGCACGTCCTTCCCCTATTGCCTGTTTCTTGCCTCCGGCGGGCACACGCAAATCCTCGCCGTGCGCGGCGTCGGCGATTATGTGCGCATCGGCACCACCCAAGACGACGCCATCGGTGAAGCCTTCGACAAGACCGCCAAGCTGCTGGGGCTCGGCTATCCGGGCGGGCCGCTGGTGGAGGAGCAAGCCGCGTCCGGCAATGGCCAACGCTTCGCGCTGCCGCGGCCGATGCACGGGCGCAAGGAGGCCGACTTCTCGTTGTCCGGCCTCAAGACCGCGCTGCGGCTGGAGGCCGAACGCGTCGCGCCGCTGTCGGACCAGGATGTCGCCGACCTCTGCGCCTCGTTCCAGCAAGCGATCGTCGACGTCGTGCTCGACCGGCTGCGCATGGGCCTGCGCATCTTCCATAACCGCTTCGGCGCGCCCACCGCGCTGGTCGCCGCCGGCGGCGTTGCCGCCAACCAGGCGATCCGCAAAGTGCTGCAGCAGATCGCGGCCGAGGCGGAAACGGCGCTGGTGGTGCCGCCGCTCGAACTGTGCACTGACAACGGCGCCATGATCGCCTGGGCCGGCATTGAGCGGCTGACACTCGGCATGAGCGATCCGCTCGACGTGGCGCCGCGCGCGCGCTGGCCGCTCGACGAGATCGCTGCCGCGAAAGGCGCGCGCCTGCGCACCGCGGCGTATAAGTAATGTCGCCATGACGACTGAGCCAATCTTGCCGCGGCGGCGCGACATACTCCGTTCACCTCCCCCCGTGTGGGGGAGGGAGCACACCGCCGCACGGCTCGTTTCCCATCGCAGCGCCCATTGGAATTGCGCCGCATGAGTATCGAAACAATTTCCGTCCTGGGCGGCGGCGCCTGGGGAACGGCATTGGCGCAGACAAGCGCACGCGCCGGCCGGACCGTGACGCTGTGGGAACATGAGCCGACCAACGCCGCGCATCTCGAAAAAAATCGCGAGAGCCGCTTCCTGCCCGGCGTGAAGCTCAACGATTCGACCAAAGTCACGCGCGATCTCGCCGAGGCCGCGCAGAGCGATGCCATCCTGCTGGTGGTGCCGGCGCAGGTACTGCGCAGCGTCGTCACCTCGCTCGCGCCGCTGCTCGACAAGCCCGCGCCCCTCGTCGCCTGCGCCAAGGGCATCGAGCGCGGCACTCATAAGTTCATGACCGAGATCATCGCCGAATGTGCGCCGAAAGCCGTGCCCGGGATTCTGTCCGGTCCGAGCTTCGCCGCCGACGTGGCGCGCGGGCTGCCGACCGCAATCACCATCGCGACCGCCGACGCGGGATTGGCGGCCGAGCTCGCGCACGCCATCGGTTCCGGCACCTTCCGCCCCTATCACTCGACCGATGTGCGCGGCGTCGAGCTCGGCGGTGCCGCCAAGAACGTGCTGGCGATCGCCGCCGGCATTGTCAGCGGACGCGGCCTCGGCGCCAGCGCGCTGGCGGCCCTCACCACGCGCGGCTTTGCCGAGCTCACCCGCTTCGGCCGCGCTTACGGCGCGCGCGCCGAAACCATGATGGGCCTTTCCGGCCTCGGCGATCTGATCCTCACCTGCTCGACGCCGCAATCGCGCAACTTCTCCTATGGTGTCGCGCTCGGCAGTGGCGAAGCGCCGCCGGCCGACAAGCTGGCGGAGGGCGTGTTCACCGCGCCGGTGCTGCTGGAGATGGCGCGCGCGAAAGATGTCGAGATGCCGATCTCGGCGGCGGTCGCCGCCGTGCTGGCGAAAAAACTGAGCGTGGACGAAGCGATCGAGTCGCTGATGACGCGGCCGTTCAAGGCGGAATGATTCTTCTTTACCTCTCCCCGCTCGCGGGGAGAGGTCGACTTTCGAGCGTAGCGAGAAAGTCGGGTGAGGGGCTCTTCGGCAAAATGCCCCCTCACCCGGCTCGCATTTCGCTCAACGCTCAATGCTCGCCACCCTCTCCCCGTAAACGGGGCGAGGGAAGAAACGCGGAGGAATGACGTGGCCTACTGGCTGATGAAATCGGAGCCCGACTCCTGGTCGTGGGACAGCCAAGTCAAGAAGGGCGCCAAGGGCGAAGCCTGGAGCGGCGTGCGCAACCACACCGCCAAGCTCAACCTGATGAAGATGAAAAAGGGCGACCGCGGCTTCTTCTATCATTCCAACATCGGCAAGGAGGTCGTCGGCATCGTCGAGATCATCCGCGAGCACTATCACGATCCGACCGCGGCAGAAGGCACACCCTGGGTGGTGGTGGACGTGAAGGCGGTTGAACCGATGCCGAAGGCGGTGACGCTCGCCGCCATCAAGGCCGAACCGAAGCTGAAGGAGATGGCGCTTTTGAAGCAATCACGGCTCTCCGTTCAGCCAGTGACCGCGGAGGAGTGGAAGCTGGTGTGCAAGATGGGCGGGTTGTAGCGCCATGCGCTTGTTATCCCTCCCCTGAAAGGGGAGGGGCGCCCGCCGAAGCGGAGCGAAGGCGGGCGGGGTGGGGTCATATCATTGCAACCGCCCCCACCCGTCCGCGCGCTATCGCGCGCGGCCACCCTCCCCCGCTTGCGGGGGGAGGGATAAAGTAGCCCACCAAAGTTGGGCATATCGCGCCTTGTCCCTGACGGGACCGGCGTCGCATAATGCCGGCCAAGGGTCGAACCCACATGTACCCCGCGACATTGCGCGTGGGCAGGGAGGCAGATTGAGATGTCCGACAAAATCTATGACGTTCCCGCCGAATGGGGAAAGCGCGCCTTCATCGACGACGCCAAGTACCAGGAAATGTACGCGGCCTCGATCAAGGACCCGGCCAAATTCTGGGGCGAGCAGGCCAAGCGCATCACCTGGATGAAGCCGTTCAGCAAGGTGAAGAACACCTCCTACGACCCGCACAACGTCTCCATCAAATGGTTCGAGGACGGTGCCCTCAACGCCTGCTACAACTGCGTCGACCGCCACCTCGAAAAGCGCGGCGACCAGACCGCGCTGCTGTGGGAAGGCGACGACCCCAAGACCGACAAGAAGCTCAGCTATAAAGAGCTGCATGCCGAGGTCTGCCGCTTCGCCAACGTGCTGAAGGCACGCGGCGTCAAGAAGGGCGACCGCGTCACCATCTACATGCCGATGATCCTGGAGGCGGCGATCTCCATGCTCGCCTGCGCCCGCATCGGCGCCGTCCATTCGGTGGTGTTCGGCGGCTTCTCGCCCGATTCGCTGGCCGGCCGCATCACCGACTGCACCTCGACCTGCGTCGTCACCGCCGATGAAGGCGTGCGCGGCGGCCGCAAGATTCCGCTGAAGGCAAACACCGACGCCGCCTGCGACCGCGCCGACGGCATGGTCAAGACGGTCATCGTCGTGCGCCACACCGGCGCGGCCGTGAACATGAAAGCCGGCCGCGACGTCTATTACGACGAGGCCGCCAAGAGCGTGCCCGCCGACTGCCCGTGCGAGGAGATGGGCGCGGAGGATCCGCTGTTCATCCTCTACACGTCGGGCTCGACCGGCAAGCCGAAGGGCGTGCTGCACACCACCGGCGGCTACATGGTCTACACCTCGATCACGCACCAATACGTGTTCGACTATCACGACGGCGACATCTACTGGTGCACCGCCGACGTCGGCTGGGTCACCGGCCACAGCTATATCGTCTATGGGCCGCTTTCGAACGGCGCCATCAGCCTGATGTTCGAGGGCGTGCCTAATTACCCGACCACCTCGCGCTTCTGGGAAGTGTGCGACAAGCACAAGGTCAACATCTGCTACACCGCGCCGACCGCCATCCGCGCGCTGATGCAGGGCGGCGACGAGCCGGTGAAGAAGACGTCGCGCAAAAGCTTGCGCCTGCTCGGCACCGTCGGCGAGCCGATCAATCCGGAAGCCTGGGAGTGGTACTACCGCGTGGTCGGTGAGAACCGCTGCCCGATCGTCGACACCTGGTGGCAGACCGAGACCGGCGGCATTCTCATCACGCCGCTGCCGGGCGCCACCAAGCTCAAGCCCGGCTCGGCGACGCGGCCGTTCTTCGGCGTCATGCCGGAGATCGTCGACGCCGAGGGCAACGCGCTCGAAGGCGCCTGCTCCGGCAACCTGTGCATCGTCAATTCCTGGCCGGGCCAGATGCGCACGGTCTATGGCGACCACCAGCGCTTCATCGACACCTACTTCAAGACCTACGTCGGCAAGTACTTCACCGGCGACGGCTGCCGGCGCGACGAGGACGGCTATTACTGGATCACCGGCCGCGTCGACGACGTCATCAACGTCGCCGGCCACCGCATGGGCACCGCCGAGATCGAAAGCGCGCTGGTCGCGCACGAGAAGGTGTCGGAAGCCGCCGTCGTCGGCTATCCGCACGACATCAAGGGCCAGGGCATCTACGCCTATGTCACGCTGATGGCCGGCGTGCAGCCGACCGAGGAACTGCGCAAGGAGCTGGTGCAGTGGGTGCGAAAGGAGATCGGCCCGATCGCCTCGCCCGACCTGATCCAGTTCGCGCCCAGCCTGCCGAAGACGCGCTCCGGCAAGATCATGCGGCGAATCCTGCGCAAGATCGCCGAGGACGAGTTCGGCAATCTCGGCGACACCTCGACACTGGCCGACCCGGCCGTGGTCGACGATCTGGTCGACAACCGGCAGAACAAGCGCCACGCCAAGGCGTGAGGGCGTAAGCGGCTTCCGCTATCCGCGGCATACGAAACGTTCGGGGCGGCGATGCATCGACATCGCCGCCCCGATTTGTAGGGCCGGGGCAAGCCCCGGCGATTTCGTTTAGGTGCCGGCGAGCGATCGCGTCGCGGTGCGCGTCAGCGCGGCGATCTTGCGCGTGCGCTCGACCTCGTTGCGCGCACCTTCGTTGTGGGTGAACAGCTCGAGCCCCTCCTCGTCGGCAACGGGCGTCAGCGCGGGATCGACGTAAGCGTAGCGGTTGGGATCGTTGCGGACGGTGCGACGCATGCGCTCGAGCATGATCCGGCATCCCGCCAGGCGGAGAGTCTTGGAGACGGTTTCCCAGGCGAGCTTCGGATAGAACGTCCACACCGGCTCGATCGGCATGCCGTGACGGCGGTCGCGCCGGTACTTGCGGCGTAAGAGCCCGCCCTGCAGCGGGTGAACGCCTTCGACCGGAACGGCCTTCGAGAAGATGAGGAGCAGATTGGTGAGGCGCGGAAGGTGAATGTCGAAGGCGCCGGCACGTCGCAGGATCGTCTGCATATGCTCAGGCGTGTAATAGATATCCCAGGCGGCGCGGTAGATGCTCTTCCCATTGTTCCTTCGACATTCGCCCATGCGCGTTAACGACCTGTTCGAGGTCGTATTTGTTCATGTCGGGATCCATCCAGACGCCCTTCTGCCAAAGCGTCTTGTGGTCCTCGGAACCGGGCAGCGGCGTCAGGCAGAAGAACTCCAGAATGTCGAGCGGCAGCTCCTTCTTGATGATCTCGATATCCTCGCGGATCGATTCCGGCGTGTCGGCGGGAAAGCCGATGAATGTAGCCGGCATAGGTGATCACGCGCGCCTTTTTCCAGGCCAGCAGCATCTTGCGGTATTCGGTGATCTTGTTTTGCCGCTTCTTGGCCGCCATCAAGTTGGCCGGGTTGATGTTCTCCAGCCCGATGAAGACCTTGTTGACGCCGGCGCGCGCCGCCTTCTCGATGAAGTTCGGCAGCTTGTGGCAGAGCGTGTCGACCTGGATGATTATCTTGATCGCCAGGCCGTCACGTTCGCGCAACAGGATCATGCGGTCGAAGATCGCCTCCCAATCCTTGTTGCGCGCGAAATTGTCGTCGGTGACGAAGAAGTTGCGGAAGCCGGCCTGGTAATGCTCGCGGATCAGATGCTCGATGTCGTCGGGCGAGCGCCGGCGCGATTTGCGGCCCTGCACGTTGATGATGGTGCAGAAGGAGCACTGGAACGGGCAACCGCGCCCGGCGTCGAAGCTGCCGTAATTGTCGATGGTGCGCTTGGCGATCTCAACCGGGAGGGACGGCGTCGGCTCGGATTGCAGCGCGGGCAGATCGTCCATGTGATTGTAGATCGGGGCGAGCGTGCGATCGGCCGCCGCTCGCATGATCTCGTCGATGCGCTGCTCCTCGGCTTCGCCGGCGAACAGGCTACAGCCCATGTCGATGGCCTGCTGCAAGTCGGCCTGGATCTCGGGCAGCATGGCGATGCAGCCGGAGACGTGGAAACCGCCGATCACCACCGGGATGCCGGCTGCGCGCAACGGCCTCGCGATATCGAGCGCGCGCGGAAACTGGTTCGACTGCACGCCGACCAGCCCGACCATGCCGAAGCCATCATGGCGCTTGAAGCTGCGCGATGATGTTCTCGGGACGGACCCGCGTGTTGGTTTCATCCATCGCGCTGATGTCGATGGCGACATCGGGGCCGAGCACATTGCGGCGCGCGGCGTCCTCGGCGAGGGCGTAGACCGCGGCAAGCGAATTGGACGGAATCGACGAGCGCGCCCACTGGATCACATAACCGTCATCGTCGTAATGCGACGGCTTGATCAGTACGAGCTGAAAACGACGCGCTTCGGCTGCCCTCGGCGCCAACATGCCCCTCACCCCTATCGAGCCAGCCGGAAGCATCCCATAAATCGATCTCGCTTGAAACCCGCGTTAACGCCCCCCGGCGTCGGGAATTTGCGGTTTTTTGCCGCTGCCATTGGATGAAACGCGCCCCGCCCGCCTACGGCCAAATTTTAATCTCCATTTACTTTACTTCGCGCTTCCGTCCGCGCCGGGCGCGCGCCGCACTATGATGATCTCCGGAAACCGGCTGGGATCATTGATCGATGGCGCTCCTGCTCAGGCGCACAGCACTGTTCGTGGCGATCGTCTTGTTATGGGCGTTGCTGGTGGCACTGGCGCATGCCGCGCCGGCCGTCGTCGGCTTTCGCGGGTTCTCCCCCGGAACCATCGTGGTCAAGACCCACGAGCGCCGCCTCTATCTTGTGCTCGACGATTACCGCGCCCTGCGCTTTCCGGTCGGCGTCGGACGTTCCGGCATGCAGTGGTTCGGCCGCGCCCGCGTGGAAGGCAAATACGTCCGGCCGGCCTGGGCGCCGCCGCCGATGATCCGCCGCGAGAACCCGCGTTTGCCGAAGGTTATTCCCGGCGGCGCACCCAATAACCCGATGGGCGCGGCCGCGCTCACCTTGCGCGGCGGCGAATATGCCATCCACGGCACCGACCGGCCATCCTCGATCGGCCGCTTCGTCTCGCACGGCTGCATCCGCATGTATAACCGCGACATTGTGCAGCTTTTCCGGATGGTTCCGGTCGGCGCACCGGTGGTCGTTGAGCGCTGACGAACCTGCCTATCCGCACCAGCTAGCACGCCGGCCGCCGGCATAACGGCGCGCGAGACCGGTCTCGAGCATTGCCTGCGAAACGTCGGCGGTGCGCGCGGTCGATACCGTGGCATCGACGCGGCCGCCATATTTGTCCTGCCCGACCTCCGACACGCCGACGTCGCCTTCCGCCAGAAGGCGCGTGAGCGCATCGCGCGCGGCCAGCGCCTGCGTGCGCTCGCCATCGCACCGCGCACGCAGTTCCGGCGCATCGATGCCGCGCAGGCGAACCTTGGTGGTGACCTCCATGCCCGGCCAGATGCGCACCCGCGCGGCGAAGGTGTCGCCGTCGATCACCCGCAGCACTTCGGCCGGATGGCCCGCGCGCAAGCCAGTGGGCGCCGCCTGGACTACTGGCGCGCTCATGGGGCGGCTGGCGCCGGCCGGGGCGACCAGCGCGCCGGCGCTCAGGCCCGCGGCGAAGCTTGCCGCGGCCAGCAGCAGCGCGCCGCCATGGCGCAGCGACACGGGAGATTTCGCTGTCACGAACATGGTCCTAGGGATATATACAATGAACAATTCGCGCAAGTACAACTTTAGATAGCATCTGATTTTCCGCACAATTTCGCTGCAATGAAACGGCATGCCGTAAACCTGTGAATCGGTGAGTTTTTTTGGCAATGCTTCGCGCCGTAGACACAATTCATGGGCAAAAGCCGACCGATGGCGCGCACGCGCAGCTCCCCCCAGCCGGAAGTCCCGGGCCTTGCCGCCCGTCGGATTGCCGCCGACCTCCTCGACGGCGTCCTGCGCCGGCGCGTGGCGCTCGATGAGCAGCTCGCCGGCGTCGCCGCGCATCGCGGCATCGCCGCCCTCGCCGACCGCGACCGCGCCTTGATGCGGCGGCTCACCGCCACCGTGCTGCGGCGGCTGGGTACGTTGCGCCATGTGCTCGGTGGCTTCCTCGATCGTGGCTTCCCACCCGAAGCGCCGCGCTGCGAGACCATCCTGCTGCTCGGCGCCGCGCAGATCCTGTGGCTCGACGTGCCAGACCACGCCGCGGTCGATCTTTCGGTGCGGCTGGCGCAGGCCGACCGGCGCGCCGCGCGTTACGCCGGGCTGGTCAACGCGGTGCTGCGGCGGGTGGCGCAAAACCGTCCCGCCATGGCCGAAACCAGCTCGATATACGATACGCCAGACTGGCTGCTCGCACGCTGGACCAAGAGCTACGGCGCCGACGCCGCGCGCGCGATCGCCGAAGCCGTCGGCCATGAGCCGGCGCTCGATCTCACGCCCAAGCAGGACGCCGCTTCCTGGGCCGAGCGTCTGCGCGGCCGCCTGCTGCCGACCGGGACGGTGCGCACCCACGCACAAGGCGCGATTCCCCTGCTACCGGGATTTTCCGAAGGCGCCTGGTGGGTGCAGGACGCCGCCGCCGCCCTCCCGGCACGGCTCATCGGTGACGTGGCCGGGCTCACCGTCGCCGATCTCTGCGCGGCGCCCGGCGGCAAGACCGCGCAACTGGCGCAGGCCGGGGCCAAGGTCACCGCCCTCGACCGTTCGCCGGCGCGGCTCGCGCGCCTCAAGGAAAATCTCGCGCGCCTTGCGCTTCAGGCCGAAACCATCGCCGTCGATGCGCTGGAATGGGAGGCACCGCCGTTCGATGCCGTGCTGCTCGATGCGCCCTGTTCCTCGACCGGAACCATCCGCCGCCATCCCGACATTCCCTGGCTCAAAAGCGAAGCCGACGTCACCATGCTGACCTCGCTGCAGCAGCGCCTGCTCGACCGCGCCGTCACTTTGACCAAGCCCGGCGGTACGATGGTCTATTGCGTCTGCTCGCTGGAACCGGAGGAAGGCGAGCAGCAGATAGCCGCTCTCCTTGCACGCGAGCCACGCCTCGCACGCCGGCCGATTACCGCCGGTGAGGTTGGCGGCTGCGCCGAATTCATCACGGATGAAGGTGACTTGCGCACGCTGCCGCTGCATTGGCCCGACGCCGATCCACGCTGGGGCGGACTCGACGGCTTCTACGCCGCCCGGCTCGTCCGGACGGCGGACTAATTTACTCAAGGACCTGACATATTGGCCCTTTGGCAACCCTTCGATATCGTGGGACAAGCGCAGGGGAATCGGGCTCAGGCGCAGGGGATGAGCACATTGACGATGCGGATCTCGGTCGCGGAGCGGGCCAGGTTGTCTGTGCTCATCGGGCGCCGCGGTTTCCGCAGCCTGCTCGGCCGTTTCAATACGCATCCGCTCACGCGCTGGCGCTTCGGTTCGACCAAGACCGACCGCATCGTGCTGGCGCCGCAGGATTTGCGCACCGCCGACGCCACCCGCGCCAGCGAAATCTATGCCGGCCGCTTCGCCTTCGCCGGCAAGGTGGTGATCTCAGACCGCCGCTCGCCGTTCGAGGTCACCCCGCCATCGGACGAATGGGCGGAAGTGTTGCTCAGCTTCGCTTGGCTGCGCCATTTGCGCGCCGCCAATTCGGCGATCACCCGCGCCAATGCCCGCTCGCTGATCGACGAGTGGATCGCGGTGCAAGGCGGCTGGCACCCGCTCGGCTGGCGGCCCGATATTCTGGCGCGCCGCATCAACTGCTGGCTCAGCCAAGCGCCGTTCGTGCTGCAGGACGCCGACGCCCGCTTCTACCGGCGCTTCATCCGCAGCCTGTCGCGGCAGGTCCGCTATTTGCGCAAGACCCTCAACGACACCCGCGACGGCCTCCCACGGCTGCAGGCGGTGATGGCGCTCACCTGCGCTTCGCTCTGCATTCAGGGGTTGGCGGGACAATTGCGCGGCAACGCGCGGCGGCTGAGCGACGAACTGCGCACGCAAATCCTGCCGGACGGCGGCCACATCAGCCGCAATCCGGGCGTGCTGATCGAACTGCTCGCCGATCTTTTGCCGCTGCGGCAACTGTTTTCCGCGCGCCATGTGCAGTCGCCGCAGGCGCTCAATAACGCCATCGACCGCATGATGCCGATGCTGCGCTTCTTCCGGCACACCGACGGTCATTTCGCCCAGTTCAACGGCATGGGGCCGACGCCGGTCGATCTGCTCGCCACCGTGCTCGCCTACGACGACGCCCGCGGCACGCCGGTGTCGAACGCGCCGCACTCCGGCTATCAGCGCATCGACGCCGGCGACAGCGCGTTGGTGATGGATACCGGCCAGCCGCCGCCCATGGCGGTCAGCCAGGAGGCGCACGCCGGCTGCCTGTCGTTCGAATTGTCCTGGCGACAGAATCGGATGGTGGTCAATTGCGGCTTGCCGGCGGTCAACAAGGAGAGCTGGCGGCAAATGACGCGGGGGACCGCGGCCCATTCGACGGTGACCTTCAATAAGACCTCGTCGTGCCGCTTCATGGAAACGCCTTCGCTGCGCAAGCTGCTGTTCGGCATTCCGATCATCAGCGGCCCGCACAGTGTGCGGATCGAGCGCGGGATGCAGGCTGAAGGCGTGTGGCTGCGCGCCTCCCACGACGGCTACGCGGTCGAATACGGCATCGTGCACACCCGCGCGGTGAGGCTCAGCCCCGACGGCCGCATCCTCGACGGCGAGGACAGCTTCACCGGCCTCGACGGCAAGGCGCTCCCCACACGCGGCGACGACCAATTCGCGGTCCGCTTCCATCTGCATCCGGCAGTGAAGGCGAGCCGGCTGTCGGACGGCTATGGCGTGATCCTGCTGCTGCCCGACCTGGAAATGTGGACCTTCAACACGTTCGGCGATCCGGTGCAGCTCGAGGAAAGCGTGTTCCTCTCCGGTTCGGACGGACCGCGCCGCACGCTGCAGATCGTGATCGAAGGACACGCCCGCACCCGGGACAAAGTGCGCTGGTGCCTGCGCCACACGCCGCCGGCGCCGCCCGATGCCAAGCCCGACCAGGAGGCCGAGCCGGAACTGCCGTTTTGAGCGGCAAGACAAAAGGCCGCTTGCATGGGCGATGCGCGCCACGATGTTTGTGGATGCCCGGCCCGATCCGGGTTCCACCGATACACTTTCGCCCTGCTCCTGTGTTAGCCCCATCGCCATGACCAGCCATCCCCGCCGCATCACCCGTGCCCTGCTGTCGGTTTCCGACAAGACGGGTCTCCTCCAATTCGCCGAAGCGCTCGCCGGCTACGACATCGAACTCGTCTCCACCGGCGGCACCGCCAAGGCGCTCAAGGATGCCGGGCTGAACGTCACCGACGTTTCCGCGCTCACCGGCTTTCCCGAGATGATGGATGGGCGCGTGAAGACGCTGCATCCGAAGGTGCATGGCGGCCTGCTGGCGATCCGCGCCAATGCCGAGCACACCAAGGCCATGGCGGAGCACGGCATCAAGCCGATCGATCTCCTGGTGGTGAACCTCTATCCATTCGAGGCGACCGTCGCCAAAGGCGCGGCTTACGACGATTGCATCGAGAACATCGACATCGGCGGGCCGGCGATGATCCGCGCCGCCGCCAAGAACCACGCCGATGTCACCGTCGTGGTGGAGCCTACCGATTACGAGAAGGTGCTGGCCGAATTAGCCGAGCACGCCGGCATGACGACCTACGAACTGCGCCAGCAATTGGCGGCCAAAGCCTATGCGCGCACCGCCGCCTATGATGCGGCAATCTCCAACTGGTTCGCCGATACGCTGCACGACAATGCGCCCGATTATCGCGCCGTCGGCGGCGAACTGATCGAAGCGCTGCGTTACGGCGAGAACCCGCACCAAAGCGCCGCCTTCTACCGCACCCCGGTCGCCCGCTTCGGCGTCAGCACGGCGCGGCAGGTGCAGGGCAAGCAGCTCTCCTACAACAACATCAACGATACCGACGCGGCCTATGAAGCGGTCGCCGAGTTCGATCCCAAGCGCGCGCCGGCCTGCGTCATCGTCAAGCACGCCAACCCGTGCGGCGTGGCGGAAGGCGCGAGCCTGGTCGAGGCTTACGCCAAGGCGCTGGCCTGCGATTCGACTTCCGCCTTCGGCGGCATCGTGGCGCTCAACCGGCCGCTCGACGCTGAAGCCGCCAGGGCGATCACCGAGATTTTCACCGAGGTGATCATCGCGCCCGACGCCAGCGAAGAGGCGATCCAGATCGTCGCCACCAAGAAGAACCTGCGCCTGTTGCTCGCCGGCGGCCTGCCCGATCCGCGCGCCAAAGGCCTGACGGCGAAGACCGTCGCCGCCGGCCTGCTGGTGCAGTCGCGCGACAATGCGGTGGTCGACGACATGGAATTAAAGACGGTGACCAAGCGCGCGCCCAGCAACACCGAGCTTGCCGACCTGCGCTTCGCCTTCCGCGTCGCCAAGCACGTGAAGTCGAACACCATCGTCTACGCCAAGGACCGCGCCACGGTCGGCATCGGCGCCGGCCAGATGAGCCGGGTCGATTCGGCGCGCATCGCCGCCCGTAAAGCAGAAGACGCTGCGCGCGAGATGAAGCTCGCCGATCCGCTGACCAAAGGCTCGGTGGTGGCTTCCGATGCCTTCTTTCCGTTCGCCGACGGGCTCTTGGTGGCGATCGAAGCCGGCGCCACCGCGGTGATCCAGCCCGGCGGCTCCATGCGCGACGCCGAGGTGATCAAGGCCGCCGACGCGCACGGCATCGCCATGGTGTTCACCGGGACCAGGCATTTCAGGCATTGAGGCCGCTTATCCCTCCGCCGCTTGCGGGGGAGGGTGGCGAGCGAAGCGAGCCGGGTGGGGGCCGTGCTCGATTGCAGCGTGACCCCACCCCCGGCGCTTCGCGCCGGACCCTCCCCTTTCAGGGGACGGATTAAGATGGTCACTGCTTCGCCAAATCTCCCAGCAGACTCGCCGCCACCGACAGCTTCGACAGCGTCAGCCCGGAGCCGGCGATTTCGTGAATCGCCGTGCGGATGCGGTCGACGTCGGCCTGACGGGGCTTGACCCATTCCTCCACCGCACCGGCGCCGGCAACGCCGTTGCCGACCATGGCGGCGGTGAGCCGGCGCTCCGCTTCGCCGATCGAATCGAGCGCGCGATCGAGCGCCAGCCGGTCGAAATAATCCGACACGGTGATGCCGGCCGCCGCGTGCGCCACACGGTCGATCTGGAAGAAGCTCTCGGTGGCGAAATAGGTGGCGGCGACTTCAGCCACCGGCTTGCCGGCGCGGTCGGCCACCAGCACGATGTCCGGCGCCGGCTTGAGCACGCTCAAATTGGCCATGCGGCGCGCCAGCAGTTCGGGCACGCCGGCCGCGGTCAGTTCCGCGACGTTCGTTGCCAGCGCCGCGGCCGCCTGCTTCGACAATACCGCATCGAGCGCGGCGTCGACCGCGCTGATGCCCTCCCGGTAATGGCCAATGATGGCATCGAGCCCTTCCGCGAGATTGACATTGCGCAGGAACCACACCAACCGGTCGAGCAGCAGGTCCTGCACGGCGGCGTAGAGCGAAAGCTGGGTGTCGCCGGAAATCTTGTTGTCGAGCGCATTGATCTCGCCGTTGAGCTCGACCAGCCCGTAGCTGTTGCGGGTGGCGGCGAATGCCGCGGCGATCGCCGCGGCGGAAGCGCCGGTCTGGTCGGCGATGCGCACGATCAACGTGGCCCCGCCGCGGTTGACCATGGAGTTGGTCAATTGCGTCGCGATAATCTCGCGGCGCAGCCGGTGGGCGTGCAGCGCGTCCGGGAAACGCTTCGACATTTCCTGGGGGAAATAGCGGCCAAGCTCGCGGCCGAGATAGGGATCGTCCGGCACGCTGGAATCGAGCAATTCGCTGTAGAGCGAGAGCTTGGCATAGGCGAGCAGCACGGCGAGTTCCGGCCGGGTGAGCGCGACGTTGCGCTTGCGCCGCTCGGCGATCGCCATCTCGTCGGGCAGGAACTCGACCGCGCGGTCGAGCTCGCCGTGCATTTCCAGCGTCTGCATCAGGCGCTGCTGGAAGCCGAGGTCTTCCAGACCGCGCCGCTGCGCAAGCGACAGCGCCAGCGTCTGCTGGTAGTTGTTGCGTAGGACCAGGTGGGCGACTTCGTCGGTCATCTCGATCAGCAGCGCGTTGCGCGCTTCCAGCGTCAGCGCGCCGGAGCGGATCGACGGGCTGAGCGCGACCTTGATATTGACCTCGACGTCGGAGGTGTTGACGCCGGCGGAATTGTCGATGGCGTCGGTGTTGAGGCGGATGCCGACCAGCGCCGCCTCCACCCGCCCGCGCTGGGTCATGCCGAGATTGGCGCCCTCCCCGATCACCTTGCAGCGCAGATCGGAGCCGGTGACGCGGATGGGATCGTTGGCGCGGTCGCCGGCTGCCTCGTCGCTTTCGCTCGCGGCGCGCACATAGGTGCCGATGCCGCCGAACCAGAGCAGATCGGCCTCCGCCTTGAGGATCGCCTTCATCAATTCCTGCGGCGTCACGCGCTCGTCCAGGCCGAGAAGCGCGCGCGCTTCCGGGCTCAGGCGGATTTCCTTCGAGGCGCGCGGATAGATGCCGCCGCCCTTCGAGAGCAGCGCCTTGTCGTAATCCTTCCAGCTCGAGCGCGGCAATTCGAACAGCCGCTTGCGCTCGGCGAAGCTCTTGGCCGGGTCTGGATCGGGATCGATGAAGATGTCGCGATGATCGAAGGCGGCCACCAGCTTGGTGGTGGTCTCGCGCAACATGCCGTTGCCGAACACGTCGCCCGACATGTCGCCGACGCCGACGACCGTGAACGGCGTCTCGTGGATGTTGATATCCATCTCGCGAAAATGGCGCTTGACCGATTCCCAGGCGCCGCGCGCGGTGATGCCCATCGCCTTGTGGTCGTAGCCGGCCGAGCCGCCGGAGGCGAAGGCGTCGCCCAGCCAGAAATCGTGCGCCAGCGAGATCTCGTTGGCGATGTCGGAAAAGGTGGCGGTGCCCTTGTCGGCGGCGACCACCAGATAAGGATCGTCGTCGTCGTGGCGCACCACATTGACCGGCGGCACGATGGCGCCGGTGGTGTCGATGTTGTCGGTGATGTCGAGCAGGCTCGTGATGAACAGCCTGTAGGTGGCGACGCCTTCCGCCTGCACCACGTCGCGCGCCGCGCCCTTCGGCATCAGCTTGGGCACGAAACCGCCCTTGGCGCCGACCGGCACGATCACGGCATTCTTGACCTGCTGCGCCTTGACCAGACCGAGAACCTCGGTGCGGAAATCCTGCGGCCGGTCCGACCAGCGGATGCCGCCGCGCGCCACCTTGCCGAAACGCAGGTGCACGCCTTCCACCCGCGGCGAATAAACGAAGATTTCGTAGAGCGGCCGTGGCAGCGGCAGGTCGGTGAGCTTACGGCTTGAGAACTTGATCGAAATCAGCGGCTTCGGCTTACCTTCCTCGTCGAGCTGGTAGAAATTGGTGCGCAGGCTCGACTGCACCGCGTTGAGGAAATGACGCAGGATGCGGTCTTCATCGAGGCTCTCGACCGCCTGCAGCGCCTCTTCGATGCGGGTGACGATGTCCTGCTGCTTGGCGTCGCGACCTTCGGCTGCTTCAGCGCTCGGCTCGAAGCGGGCGTGGAACAGTTCGACGATTTCGCCGGCGATCGACGCGTGCTTGACCAGCGTCGCCCACATGTAGTCCTGCGAGAACGGCATCCTGATCTGCCGCAGATAGCGCGACAGCGCGCGGATCAACGCCACATCGCGCCACATCATCCCGCCGACCAGCGTGAGCGCGTTGTAACCGTCGTTCTCGGCGCCACCGCGCATCACCGTCAGGAAGGTCGACTCCAACGGCCCTTGCGTGGTGGCGAGATCGATGGCCTCGCCGTCGCCGCGCGTCAGCAGCATGTCGTGGAACCAGACGCTGGCGTGCCCTTGCGGCGCGATGTGGTAGGTGCGCTCGTCCACCACCTTGAAGCCCATGTTTTCCAGCACCGGCACGCGCTCGGACAGCGGCAGCGGGCGCTCCAGGCTCCACACCTTCAGCCCGACCGCGCGCTGGTCCTCTTCCTGGCGGTGATGGAAATCGACAGCCAGCGGGCGTTCCGACGTCAGGCTCTCGATGGTGCGGATATCGTCCGCACCCACCGTCGGCGGATAGACTTCGTGGAAACCCTCGGAGAACGCCTCGCGGTAGCGGTCGAACAAAGCGCGCGCCGCCGCCGTCTGATGGCTGAGCAGCAGCGTTTCGCGCAGGCCATCGGTCCAGGTGCGAATCATGGCCTCGATGTCGCGCTCCAATGTCGCGCGCGGCACCTCGGGCGTCGGCCCGCCGGAGCGGCCGATGATGAAGTGCACGCGCACCAGCGGCCCTTCCGGAAAGAACGGATAGAACGCCGACACGCGTCCGTGGAACGCCTGCGCCAGATAATCGCCGATCTTCACGCGGATGGCGCTGTCGTAGCGGTCGCGCGGCGCATAGACCAGCACCGAGACGAAGCGGTCGAAACGATCGCGCCGCGCCAGCACGCGCACGCGCGGATGCTCGTCGAGGTGCAGGATGGTCATGACGAAGCGGTAGAGCGTGCCTTCGTCGACCTGGAACAGTTCGTCGCGCGGATAATGCTCCAGCACATTCGCAAGCGCCTTGCCGGAATGGCTGTTGGAGGCAAAGCCGGCGCGCCGCTCGATCGCCGCCAGCTTGCGGCGCAGATAAGGAATGCCGTGGGCGGAGCGGGTATAGGCGGTGGACGTGAAAAGGCCGACGAAACGCTGCTCGCCGAGCAGGCTGCCGGCGGCGTCGAAATGCTTGACGCCGATATAATCGAGGTAGGCGCGCCGGTGCACGCGGGCGTGGATGTTCGCCTTGGCGATGATCAGCGGCCGCGGCTCCTTGAGGAAGGCCATGATCTCCGGCGTGTATTCCAGGTGCTCGTCGCCGCGCTTGAGCACGCGCAGATCGCGCGAGCGCATGATGCCGAGCGCGCCGTCGTAGTCCGGCTGCAGCTCATGACCGTCGAAGGTGTAGTTGCGCACGCCGAGGAAGGTGAAATTGTCGGCACCCAGCCATTGCAGGAACTGGATCGCCTCGGCGATTTCGTCGACCGGCAGCGGCGGCGGATTGGTCTTGAGGTCGGCGACGATGTTGTTGAGGCGCTCCAGCATCGGCCGCCAGTCGAGCACCGCCAGCCGCACCTCCTGCAGCACCGTTTCCAGCGCGCGGGTGACGTCGGCGCAGATCTCCCTGCCGAGCGGCTCGACATGGACCTGGATGACGCTCTCGCGCGCGTGGTCGGGCGCGTCCACGCCGTCGATCGCGACCAGGCGGTCGCCGTCGCGGCGCACGCCGAGCACCGGATGCGCCGCCAGCCGCACCTCGACCTTGCGCTCGGCAAGCTCGCCCATGACCGAATCGACGAGGAACGGCATGTCGTCGTTGACGACTTCGATGACCGTCACCGCCGACTGCTGCTCGTCCGCGCCGCGCAGCCGCACCGTTTCGCAACGGATTTTCGGCACGCCCGGTTTGCGCGTGCTGAGGAAATCGAAGGCACGCTCGCCGAGAAAGGCGAGCTCGCCGGCGTCATAGCGCACGATGTCCTCGGGCACGGTGCGCGCATAAAGCTGGGTGATGAAACTCGCCGGGATGTCGTGCCGGCGGCCGTGCAGCGCGGCGCCGGCCTGCGCCAGATGGGCGTGGGCTAAGTCTTCTTCCTCGTTGCCGGGAAGCTCGTTGGCCATGGGATTCCTCGCAGAACCGAGGGGGAGAATCGCCCGCGTGAGTGTTCACATTCCCCACGGGCGCGTCGAGAGCAACGCACGACTTGGTGACGCGGTCGTGACGGACGGCGCCCCCAAGCGACTCGTTGAGTGCCACTTAAGTCGCTGATAAAAGGGGCGAAAGTGCGAAGGCGCGAGCATATCGCGGCGGTGCAGAACGTTGTAGGCTGGCGACGGGAAAAACGAACAAGGGGCCGTCATGGCCAAGACAAGCGTGAAGACAAGCAGCAAGACCAAGACAACCAAGACGACGGCCACGCCGTTGCTGCACAGCGTCGAAGCAAGCCAGCCCGACGATCAACCGGTGATCGCGCTCGACCTGCCGCCGGCCGAGCTAACGCCGGAGATGGCGCGCTATTTCGACAAATGCACCGAGAAGCTCGGCTTCGTGCCCAACGTGCTGCTCGCTTACGCCTTCGACAGGGCGAAGCTGCAAGCCTTCGTCGACATGTACAACGACCTGATGCTGGGCCAGAGCGGCCTGTCGAAGCTCGAGCGCGAGATGATCGCGGTCGCGGTGTCGTCGCAGAACCGCTGCTATTACTGCCTTACCGCGCACGGCGCCGCGGTGCGGCAATATTCCGGCAATCCGTTGCTCGGCGAGCAGATGGTGATGAACTATCGCGTCGCGCGCATCGATGCGCGCCAGCGCGCCATGCTGGATTTTTCGGTCAAGCTCACGCTGGAGCCGTGGGCGGTGGAGGATGCCGACCGCGAGACGCTACGCCGCGCCGGATTTTCCGATCGCGACATCTGGGACATCGCGGCGGTGGTCGGCTTCTTCAACATGTCTAACCGCGTGGCCACCGCCACCGACATGCGGCCAAACACGGCCTATCACGGGCAGGCGCGGTAATTCTTCCCTCTCCCCGCTTGCGGGGAGAGGGTGGCGAGCATTGAGCGTTAAGCGAAATGCGAGCCGGGTGAGGGGGCGGCACCGCAGACGGTACCCTCTCAACGCCCCCTCACCCGACCCGCCTTCGCTAAAGCTTCGGCGGGTCGACCTCTCCCCGCAAGCGGGGAGAGGTGAAGAAAGAGAGACATGCGTCGGTTCTTTATCTCCCTCGCCCTTGTTTTCATCGCGTTCGCCGCCCAGGCGCAGCCGGCGATCCCGGCCGCGCAAACCGCGCTCGGCCGTCACGGCATGGTGGTGGCGCAGGAAAAGCGCGCGGCAGAGATCGGCGTCGACATCCTCAAGCGCGGCGGCAATGCGGTCGATGCCGCGGTGGCGGTGGGCTTCGCCATGGCGGTCACCTATCCGGTCGCCGGCAATCTCGGCGGCGGCGGTTTCATGGTGATCCATCTCGCCAAAGATAACCGCAACACCACCATCGACTATCGCGAGACCGCCCCTGCCGCCGCCAGCAAGACCATGTTTCTCGATTCCGACGGCAAGCCCGATCCGGCGAAATCGCGCAACTCGGGGCTTTCGGTCGGCGTGCCGGGCACCGTCGCGGGCCTGGCGCTGGCGGAGAAGAAATACGGCTCCGGCAAGTTCACCCTCGCCGACTTGGTCGAGCCGGCGATCAAGCTCGCGCGGGATGGCCTCCCGGTCGAGGACCATGTCGCCGACTCGCTGCCGCGCCTCAAACAACGGTTGGGCCGTTGGCCGTCGTCGGCCGCGATCTTTTTCAAGAACGGCGCGCCGCTGCGCGAAGGCGTACTTCTGGTTCAGACAGACCTCGCCAAGACCTTGCAGGCGATTGCACAGCACGGTCCGGACGCTTTCTATCGCGGCCGCATCGCCGAAGAGATCGCCGCCGCCGTGCAAGCGGCCGGCGGCATCATGAGCAAGGACGATCTCGCCACCTATCGCGCCGTCGAGCGCGCGCCGATCAGCGGCAGCTACCGCGGCTACACAATCGTTTCCATGCCGCCGCCATCGTCCGGCGGCGTGACGTTGGTCGAGATGCTCAACATCCTCGAAGGCTACGATCTATCGAAGCTCGGCCGCGGCGCGCCCGCGTTCCACGACCTGATCGAAACCATGAAGCGCGCCTACGCCGACCGCGCGACCTATCTCGGCGATCCCGCGTTCGTGAAGATGCCGCTCGCGCGCCTCGCCTCGAAAAGCTACGCCGCGCGCTTGCGCGCTGGCATCGGCGACAAGGCGACGCCCGCCGCCGACGTCCATCCCGGCAAGCCGGCCGACAACGAAGGCCACAACACCACGCATTTCTCCGTCATTGATGGCGACGGCAACGCGGTGTCGAATACCTACACGCTCAATTTCTCGTTCGGCCTCGGCCTTGTCGCGGGCGGCACCGGCGTGCTGCTCAACAACGAGCTCGACGATTTCACCGCCAAGCCGGGCACGGCCAACGCCTATGGTCTCGTCGGCTACGACGCCAACCTGCCGGCGCCGAACAAACGTCCGCTGTCGTCGATGACGCCGACCATCGTGCTGAAGGACGGCAAGCCGTTCCTGGTCACCGGCTCGCCCGGCGGCAGCCGCATCATCACCGCGGTGCTGCAGGTGATCAGCAACGCGATCGACTTCCATATGCCGATTGGCGAGGCGGTGAGCGCGCCGCGGCTGCATAACCAGTGGGAACCGGACAAGACATTCGTCGAGCCGGGCTTTGCGCCGGCCGTGCTCGAGGCGTTGACGGCGCGCGGCCACAACATCGTGCCGACTGAACCGCACACCGACGCCAATTCGATCGAAGTCACGCCGCAAGGCTACGTCGGCGCCGCCGACCGCCGCACCCGCGGCGCGCTGGCGGCGGGGTATTGAGCAAGGGGATCTTAACTTGAGCGATTCCGTCGAACGCGTGCGCGCGGCGCTCATCGCCGCCGGCCATCCCGACACCATCACCATGTTCCCGGAAGGCACCCGCACCGCGCAGGACGCTGCCAACGCCGTCGGCTGCACGGTGGCGCAGATCGCTAAGTCGATCGTGCTGCGCGCGGGCGAGCAGGCGGTGCTGGTGATCGCTTCCGGCGCCAACCGCGTCGATCTCGCCAAGATCGCCGCCCGCCTCAGCCAGCCGGTGAAGCCGGCGCAAGGACGCTGGGTGCGCGACGTGACCGGCTTTGCCATCGGTGGCGTGTCGCCTGTCGCGCACGCCAACGGCTTGCGCATCTTCATCGACGCCGACCTGATGGCGCTCGATCCGGTGTGGGCCGCCGCCGGCTCACCGCGCCACGTGTTCCGGACCAGCCCGGCGGAGCTTGTCCGCATGACAGACGGCGAGATCGCCGATGTGAAGGAAGACGCGTAAGCCGTCAGCCGCCGATTAAAAACAGATAGCGCACCGGATTGTCCGGACAGAACGTCAGGCCGCATTCGAGCAGCGTCGAGACGATGTTGGCCAAGGTGATGAGCATCACCAGCCAGACCGCGATGGTGGCAATGGCCGGTGGCGGCGCGGGCGTGTCGGCGAACTGCCAATCGGACAGCATGACGAGCGCGATCAGCACGATCGCCAGCACGAAGATCAGCGCCGCCCAGGTGTAGAAATGCAGACCCATGATGGGGCTGCCGTAGCCGGCGTCGCCCGGCAGGATGTGCAGCATGACCTGCCGCCCCGACGCGACCACGCCGACGATCGCCGCCAGCGCGCTCAGCGCGTAATGGCTCGGCCGCGGCCCGTAGCGGATGTTGAGCACCGGTCCCACCGCCAGCCCGACGAAGGCTACCCGCTGCAGCAGACACAACGGGCAAGGCAACTCGTGCCACGCCAGTTGGAAATAGAAGCCAAGCAGCAGCACGAGCGCGACGGCGTAGAGCGCAAGCGCATTGAGCACGATGGCGGTGCGTGCGGTCATCCTCGCCCCCTAGAACGACAAGGCGAGCGCGCTGGTGGCGTGATGGAAGAAGTCGGCAACGCTGAGCACCACCGTGACCAGAAACAGCGTCACCGCCGCGCCGCGCTGACCGAACCAGCCGACCAGCATCACAAGCAGGAAGAGGACAAACAAAACGGTCTGGTCCATCGCCGCCTCCCGTCGCCCGGCGCCTGCGGCATGACCGCATCGCTGGCGGACCCGTTCCGGGCGGCAAGGTTACATCAAGCAGGCGATCCCGGCGACCGGTCAGCCCAACAAATGGCCGGGGTTTGAGACAGGCATACGCGCAGCGTGAACCGCGCGTTACCGCAGCGCTCGCAATCTTACGGCGATCTGGGACTTCGACAGCTCCGTTCGGAGCCAAACTGGAGCGGGCGAAGGGATTCGAACCCTCGACCCCGACCTTGGCAAGGTCGTGCTCTACCCCTGAGCTACACCCGCATCCGGTAGTTAAGTAGCACCGGCCGGTTAAATTTCGATACCGCGGCCGGCGCGGCCGTTCCTATAGCCATAAGGCCGCCCCCTTGGCAACTCGGGCGTCAGCGCCGGTGGCGATGCCGGTAATAGCGCTTGGCCGGCCGCTCGACCGGCCCGTGAAAATCCGGATTTTGCTCGCAAAAGCCCCGATTGCCGCCGAGAACGTAGGGCAGGCACTCCTTGAAGCTCCAATAGCTGCATTCGGTGGAGACGTCGTCCCAGCCGATCGACGACACCGCGCACCAGGGCGCATCGCCATAGGCGCTGGCCGGGCGCGGGCTCAGGGTCACGGCGGCGGTCGAGACAACGGCGCAGAGGCCGGCGGCCAGCAGGATTCGCGACATGTTGGTCCTCATTGGGCTCCAGATGGTAATAACCCCGCTCCCGCATAGAATGTTTCGCCGCCGATGACCAATCCGAAAACGCCCGACCAGCTCTTCGCCTTTCTCGACAGTGTCGGCATACCGCACCAGACCGTCTCCCACCCGCCTTTGTTCACGGTCGAGCAGTCGCGCACGCTGCGCGGGCAGATTCCCGGCGGCCACACCAAGAACCTGTTCCTGCGCGACAAGAAACACGCGATTTACCTGGTGGTGGCGCTCGAAAGCGCGGAAATCGATCTCAAGGGCCTGCACCGGCTGCTCGGCGCCGGCGGCCGCTTCTCCTTCGGCTCGGCCGACCTGATGCTTGAAGTCCTGGGGGTGACGCCCGGCTCGGTGACGCCCTTTTCCGTCATCAACGACGGCGATGCCCGCGTCACCGTGGTGCTCGATGCCGCCATGATGGCGCACGAGACGCTCAACTATCACCCCCTCGTCAACACCATGACCACGGCGATCGCCCGCGACGACTTGGTCAAGTTCCTGCGCGCCACCGGCCACGAGCCCCGCATCGAGCACCTCTCGGGCCCTCCGTCCGACGCCGTCTGAACGATTGCATTCCCCTCCCGGATGCCCATTTAATCCGGGCGGAACTCTCAAAAAAACCACGCGTGATCCATGGGTCGCACAAGGATCGCGCGCGAGCTCAGGGGCGGCAAAGGCGAGGTCAGGATGCTGCAGAACGGCGGGGAAATGACGGCTACGGCCGACGCGGTGAAGGACGTCACCACGCAGAGCTTCATGGCGGACGTCATCGAGGAATCCAAGAACCAGCCGGTGCTGGTGGATTTCTGGGCGCCCTGGTGCGGGCCCTGCAAGCAGCTGACCCCGGTGCTCGAAAAGGCCGTGCAGGCCACCAAGGGCAAGGTCAAGCTCACCAAGATGAACATCGACGAGCATCCGGCCATCCCCGGCCAGATGGGCATCCAGTCGATTCCCGCCGTCATCGCCTTCGCCAACGGCCAGCCGGTCGACGGCTTCATGGGCGCGCTGCCGGAAAGCCAGGTGGTCGCCTTCCTTGAGCGGCTGACCAAGGGCAAGGTCGCGCCCGAGGAGAAGAACCTCCTGGAGGCCGCCGACGCCGCGCTGGTCGAAGGCAACGCCGCCGAGGCCGCCGAAGTCTATGCGCAGATCCTCGCCGGCGATGCCGGCAATGTGCACGCTCTCGCGGGACTTGCCCGCTGCTACGTGGAGACCGGCGCGCTCGAGCAGGCCAAGCAGACGCTGGCGCTGGTGCCGGAGGCCAAGCAGAACGAGTCGGCGGTGGCCGCCGCCCGCGCCGCGCTGGAAATCGCCGAGCAGGCGCAGTCGCTCGGGCCGCTCGCCGAGCTGGAGCAGAAGGTGCTCGCCAATCCCGACGACCATCAGGCGCGCTTCGATCTCGCCGCCGCGCTCAATGCCAATGGCCAGCGGGCGGAGGCGGTCGAACAGCTGCTTGCCATCGTCAGGAAGGACCGCAAATGGAACGAAGATGCCGCCCGCAAGCAGCTCGTGCAGTTCTTCGAAGCCTGGGGCTTTGACGACCCGGCGGCGGTCGACGGCCGCAAGCGGCTGTCGTCGATCCTGTTTTCGTGAGCCGTTTTCCGCTCGTCCCCGCGCAAGCGGGGAGCCAGACCGGATTCCCGCTTACGCGGGAATGAGCGGAGAAGGTCAGGCGCCGATGCTCGTTTGCATGAGGGCCAACGCATGCCGATGAACGCCCACTATCGCGGGCCGATCGATCTGCCGGAAGTGATCCCAGTGTTCCCGCTGCCGGGCGCGCTGCTGCTGCCGCGCGGTACCATGCCGCTCAACATCTTCGAGCCACGCTATCTCGCCATGGTCGACGACTCGTTGCGCGACGGCCATCGTCTGATCGGCATGATCCAGCCCGACCTCGCCCATGCCGATGACGCCGCCGACACGCCGCCGCTGTTCAAGATCGGCTGCGTCGGCCGCATCACGCAATTGGCCGAGAGCGGCGACGGCCGCTATCTGCTCGAGCTCACCGGCATCGCGCGCTTCCGTCTCGAGGAGGAGCTGCGCGTCAAGACGGCCTATCGCCAGTGCCGCGTCACCTATGCGCCGTTCGCCGACGACTTCATCGCGCGCAAGGGCGAAAGCCAGGTCGACCGCGATGCGCTGCTGGTGGCGCTGCGCGAGTTTCTCGATGCCAACGATCTCAACGCCGACTGGGACGGCATCGAGAAGGCGCCCAATGAGGCGCTGGTCAACGCGCTGTCGATGATGTCGCCTTACGGCGCGGCCGAGAAGCAGGCGCTGCTGGAAGCACCCGATCTCAAAACCCGCGCCGAGGTGCTGATCGCCATCACCGAGATCGAACTCGCCAAGAACGACAGCGAAGGCGAGCCGCAATTGCAGTAAGCCCTTTATGTCGGCCCGCGAAGGCGCACTCTGTCGCCCGGGACGACAAGCGATCTGGCTATGCTATAAATCGGCCGAACCCTGCGAGAGCCCGCCTATGCCCACATCGCCCGCCGAACGGCCCGCCAACAGCGTCGATCCCAAGCTGTTGGAAATCCTGGTCTGTCCGCTCACCAAAGGCCCGCTGGAATACGACGCCGCCCGGCAGGAGCTGATCTCGCGCAAGGCCAAGCTCGCCTATCCAATCCGCGACGGCATCCCCATCATGCTGCCGGAGGAAGCCCGCCGGTTGGAGTAACCTCCGTCGCGATCTTTCGATTCGTCATCGTCGGGCTCGTCCCGGCGATCTCGCTTCGGGGACGAAGGTCGTTGCGTCCCTTATCGGGATGGCCGGGACAAGCCCGGCCATGACAAGACAACGAATAGTCACACGTCAGGGAGTCACACATGATCAAAATCTGGGGCCGCAACACGTCGTCCAACGTGCAGAAGGCCATGTGGGCGGTGGGCGAGTTGGGCATCGACCATGAGCGCATCGACGTCGGCGGCACGTTCGGCATGAACAAGGAGCCGAAATACCTGGCCATGAACCCGAATGGCCTGGTGCCGACGCTGGAGGAAGAAGACGGCTTCCTGTTGTGGGAATCCAATTCCATCGTGCGCTATCTCGCCGCCAAGTACGACAAGAGCGGCACGCTCGAATCGAAAGACGCGCATCAACGCGCGCTCGCCAGCCAATGGATGGACTGGCAGTTGTCGGTGGTCGGCCCCGCCATCACGCCGGCGTTCTGGGGACTGATCCGCACGCCGGAAGACAAGCGCGACATGACGGCGATCAAGGCCTCGCAGGACAAGACCACGGCCGCGATGCAGATCATGGACGCGCAATTGGCGAAAACGAAATTCCTCGCCGGCGACGCCTTCTCCTATGGCGACATCCCGGTCGGCGTCATGTGCTATCGCTACATGCAGCTGGTGCCAAACCGCCCGGCAACGCCCAATCTCGACCGCTGGTATGCCGCGATCTCCGGCCGCAAGGCGTTCCAAGATCACGTCGGCAGCATTCCACTGAGTTGATGTTTGCGTGTCCCGGACGCGGTGCGGCGTACCGTTTCACGCTGCCCTGCACCCGGGACACGAGGCCCTACAACGCCTCGCCCCGCAGCAGCTTCGGCACTTCGCCGGTGAAGCCCGCGGCCTCGCGGATGAACGTGCGCTTGAGCGCCGGCACGCGTTCGACGAATCCCAAACCGACATCGCGTACCAGCCGCAGCACATCGGAGCGGTTGGAAAACAGCCGGTTCAACCCATCCGTGGCGACGCCCATCATCGCCGTGTCGAAGCGCCGCCAGCGCTGATAGCGCTCGAGCACGTCCGCGCCGCCGATGTCGAGGCCGAGCCGCGCGGCGTCGGTCACCGCTTCCGCCAAGGCCGCGACATCGCGCAGGCCCATATTGAGCCCCTGGCCGGCGATCGGATGAATGACGTGCGCGGCGTCACCGATAAGCGCCAGCCGATCGGCGATAAACGAGCGCGCGGTGAACAGGCCGAGCGGAAAGGCGCGGCGCGGCCCGACTACGTCGACGTCGCCGAGATGCAGGCCGAAGCGTCGTTCCAACTCGTCGTGGAATTCATCGTCTGGCAACGCCACCATGCGCTCGGCCTCGCGCCGTTTCTCCGTCCAGACGATCGATGAGCGCTTGCCCTTGAGTGGCAGGATGGCGAACGGTCCGGCCGGCAGGAAATGCTCTTCGGCGCGGCCTTCGTGATCGCGCTCATGGGCGACCGTGGTGACGATCGCCGCCTGGTCGTAGTCCCAGCCGGTGGTGACGATGTCGGCCTGCTCGCGGATCGAGGAGCGCGCGCCGTCGGCGCCCACCAGCAGGCGCGCTGAAAGCGCGCCGCCGTCGGCGAGACGCACGTCAATGTGCTTGCTGCCGCCCACCTCATGTCTTCGCTGTCGGGGCCGAGGAAGACTCTGCCGCGAGTCCTCTCTTCCCCTGGAAGCGGGAGGGTTGGGGTCTCTTTCATAGTCGAACGAGGTCACCGCGGTCCCGCGCAGGTCGATGCCGAGCGCCTTAGCCTTGTCGACGAGCGCGTCGACCAGGAGCCGGTTCTCAATCATGTGCGCGAACGGCTCGCCCTCTTCCACCTCGCCGCCGAAGGTGAGGAAGGTCGGCCGCACCGCATCCTCGAGCTTGGAGTCCGTCACCACCATGTCGAGGATCGGCTGCGCTTCATCCGCGACCTGATCCCAGACACCGATCGCCTCGAACAGCCGGCGCGCGGCAGCCGCGATCGCCGAGGCGCGCGGGTCCTTCGACTTTTCATGCTGGAGGGCGGGATCGGCGACGGTGACGCTGAAGCGCTCGCCCAACGCCTCGCGCAGCGCGATGGCCAGCGCCAGCCCGGCAAAGCCGGCCCCGCCGATCACCACGTCGCGTTTTTCTGTGCCTGTCGTCATTCTGGAAGCCATCTTAGCACCGTTAGGCAGCTGAGAACCTCGCCGTTCCCTCCCCTTGCAAGGGGGAGGGTTAGGGTGGGGTTCACTTCATAGGTCATTTGACCCCCACCCGGCGAGCTTGGCTCGCCGACCTCCCCTTTCAGGGGGAGGTGAAAAGTGGGTGCCTTGACTTAGCCGCGCCCAGCGGCGTCATTGGCACTGACTTACCCATGGAATCCCGCCCGATGTCCTCCGCCGTCCAGGATCTGCTTTCCGTTCTCGACCTCGAGACGCTCGACGTAAACCTGTTCCGCGGCCGCTCGCCCCAGGTCGGCTGGCAGCGCGTGTTCGGCGGCCAGGTGATCGGCCAGGCGCTGGTCGCCGCCGTGCGCACGGTCGACCCCAGCCGCCCGCCCCATTCCATGCACGCCTATTTCCTGCTGCCGGGCGATCCCAAGGTACCCATCATCTACGACGTCGACCCGATCCGCGACGGCAAGAGCTTCACCACCCGCCGCGTCACCGCCCGACAACACGGTCACGCCATCTTCTCCATGCTGGTCTCGTTCCACGCCAACGAACCGGGGCTCGACCACCAGGCGCCGATGCCCGACGTGCCGCCGCCCGAGCAACTGCCCGACGAGTCGGAGATGCGCAGGAGCATACTGCCGACCATGCCCGATCCGGTGCGGCGCTATTACGAACGCGAGCGGCCGATCGAATTGCGGCCGGTCGAATACGAACGCTACGCCGGCAAGAAATATCCGGAAGGCAACTTCCACCTCTGGATCCGCGCTACCGGCCGCCTGCCCGACGATCCGGCCATCCATCAATGCGTGCTGGCCTATGCGTCCGACATGACGCTGCTCGACGCCGCGCTGGTGCGGCACGGGCGCACACTGTTCGAGCGCGAGTTCATGGCGGCGAGCCTCGATCACGCATTATGGCTGCACCGGCCGTTCCGCGCCGACGAGTGGCTGCTCTATGCGCAGGATTCGCCCAATCTGCACGGCTCGCGCGGCTTCTCGCGCGGACTTATATTCACCCGCGACGGCACCCTGGTCGCCTCGGTGGCGCAGGAAGGCCTGGTGCGCCAACGGCGGGAGTAACGGGAAAATTCGCGAAAACGGCGTAACAGGCGGAGCCCCTCCACATTCCTCCTCCTTTCAGGGGGAGGATGACCGTGCGGCGATTGCACCCTCCTCGTGCAAGGGCGAGGGTTGGCGAGGGGGCCTTTTGGCATTGCGCCCGATCGCAGTCGCCTTTGCACTGCTACCGGCGCTGCTCGCGTTCCCCGCCCTTGCGGCTTCCGGCAAACAGCCGGCGCCGGCCGGCTCGTTTCACGGCGCGCCACCGCAATACACGCACTTCACCGCGCACGAGTTGGAGCGCGGCTTCCTCGCGCTCGCCTTCGGCTCCGACCTGCGCATCGGCGCCAAGCCGCGCGGGGTGCGCCGCTACGATCATCCGATCCGCGCCGACATCATTTCCCGCGGCAGCGTCGATCGGAAAGCCACCATGCAACGCGTCGTCGAGGAATATGCGCGCAAGATTCCCAACTTGCATCTGACCATCGCGCAGGATCAGGCCAGCGCCGACATCGACGTGCGGCTGATCGACGAGAAGGATTTTCACTCGGCCTTGCGCGACGCCTTCGGCGCTGAGATCACCCGCACTTTCGTCCAGCGTACCGATCCGCAGTGCATGACCTCGGTGAAGTCCGACAGCGAGGGCGAGATCGTGCACTCGGTCTCCTTCATCATCGTCGACCAGGGCGACGACGTCTTCCTCGACTGCGCCTATCACGAACTGCTGCACGCCTTCGGCCTGTCCAACCACGACCAGCACAATCCGTGGACCACGCTCAACCAGAACCGCATGGTGGGCTACCTCTCCGTCTACGACCGCGCCCTGCTGACCCTGCTCTATGACCCGCACATCCGGCCGGGCATGACCCGCAGGCAGGTGAAGCGCGCGCTGCCCGGGCTGATCCGCAAACTTGGCCTCGCGACGGCGCACCCCCGCCGATAAGGCAGCACCACTTACCTAAATTGCCTGAAACCGCGCCTTCTGCCTGTGAGTTCGGCAGAATGTGTGCTTAATTTGTGTTCGATTCGCCCTTACGCTAGGCAGCACGAGCCCGTACCGGCTTCGCCGGGGCGGGCTTTCCGTGTTGACGTCCAGGCGCTTCAGCGCCCTTCCGCCGGGGAGAGACAATGAAGCTCGTTATCGCCGTCATCAAACCGTTCAAGCTCGACGAGGTGCGCGACGCCCTGACCCGCATCGGCATCCAGGGCATGACCGTGGCCGAGGTCAAAGGCTACGGCCGCCAGAAGGGCCACATGGAGATCTACCGCGGCGCCGAATACGCGGTGAATTTCCTGCCCAAGGTACGCATGGAAATCGCAGTCGACAGTGCGCGCGCCGACCAGGTGGTGGAGGCCATCGTGAGCGCCGCCAAGACCGGGCAGATCGGCGACGGCAAGATCTTCGTCGCTCCGATCGAGCAAGCGGTGCGCATCCGCACCGGCGAAACCGACACGGCCGCACTTTAAAAAATCATCCGGGGGGATCCGAACGATGACACGGGCGCAACACCGCGGCGTCGCGGCCATCTTGGCTGTCGCCACCACATTCATCGCAACGCCCGCCCTGGCGCAGACCGGCAAGATCGATCCGGCCGACACGGCGTGGATGATGGCCGCGACCGGCCTGGTGCTGATGATGACCGTTCCCGGTCTCGCGCTGTTCTACGCCGGCATGGTGCGCAAGAAGAACGTGCTCGCCACCATGGCGCAGTGCCTTGCCGCCACCTTCCTGGTCTCGGTCTTGTGGGCCGTCGTCGGCTATTCGCTCACTTTCACCGATGGCGGGCCTTACATCGGTTCGCTCACGCGCATTTTCCTGCGCGGAATGATGCCGCAGTCGATTTCACCGCTGGCGCCGACGATCCCCGAAGGCCTGTTCATGATCTATCAGATGACCTTCGCGGTCATCACCGTGGCGCTGGTCGCGGGCTCCGTGGCCGACCGGCTGCGGTTTTCGGCCTTTCTGTTGTTTTGCGTGTTCTGGCTGCTGCTGGTCTATGTGCCCATCGCCCATTGGATCTGGGGTGGCGGCTTCCTCGCGCGCGACGGCGTGATCGATTTCGCCGGCGGGCTGGTGGTGCATCTCAATGCCGGCATCGCCGGTCTGGTCGCCGCCACCGTCGTCGGCAAGCGTCGCGGCTATGGCAGCGAGAACCTGGCACCGTTCGACCTCACCATGGCGGTGATCGGCACCGGCCTGTTGTGGGTCGGTTGGTTCGGTTTCAACGGCGGCTCCGCGCTCGGCGCCAATACGCGCGCCGTGTCGGCGATCATGTCCACCCATCTTGCCGCCAGCGCCGGCGCCTTCACCTGGATGCTGCTGGAGTGGTGGACACGCGGCAAGCCTTCCGTGCTCGGCATGATCTCCGGCGCCGTTGCCGGCTTGGGCACGATCACGCCGGCTTCCGGCTTCGTGCTGCCGATGCAAGGCGTGCTGATCGGCATCATCGCCGGCGGCGTGTGTTTCTGGGCCTGCACCTGGCTCAAGCTCAAGTGCGGGTATGACGACTCGCTCGACGTATTCGGCGTGCACGGGATCGGCGGCCTGACCGGCACGCTGCTGGTCGGCGTGCTGGCGGTCGGTGCCGTGTCGGCGAGCCCGGCGTTGCCTGGCGGCGTGCACGGCCTGCTGGAGGGCAACCCCCACCTGCTGCTTTCCCAGTGCTACGGGGTGGTGGTGACCCTGGTTTGGTCGGGCGCCATGACATTCGTCATTCTCAAGGTGGTCGGCGCCATGGTCCCCCTGAGGGTGCGACACGAGGACGAAATCATGGGCCTCGATGTCAGCCAGCACGGCGAAGCGCTGCAATAACGGCATGACCGAAGGCTGGTAACGGCTCCCGGTCGGCACCTGGGGCGGCGTCATTTTATGTGATTAATTTTTGTGCAGAGCGTTTACGCCCTGACGCGCTTTTGAGCTTGGGCCCACGGTGGTACTCCGGTGGGTAAGCTCTCCATCAAATTTTACTCATGGAATCAGCACGCTAGCCGACTGCGCCCGATCTGGCACGGCGTTTGATTCCCTATCGGCGGCCCTGCCTGCAAAGCCGCCTTTGCCGGCCTGGCCCAGTGAACATGCCCGCACTGAGTGAAGGATAAAACGGGCCCAAGCGGGGATCGAATCCATGAAAATCGTCATGGCCATTATCAAACCCTTCAAGCTCGACGAGGTCCGCGACGCCTTAACCTCCATTGGCGTCCAGGGGCTGACCGTCACCGAGGTCAAAGGGTACGGGCGTCAAAAAGGCCACACGGAAATCTACCGCGGCGCCGAATACGCAGTGAGCTTCCTCCCCAAGATCAAGGTGGAAGTCGCGGTGCCATCGGACCAGACCGACAAAGTGGTCAGCGCGATCAGCGGTGCGGCGAAAACCGGACAGATCGGCGACGGCAAAATCTTCGTCTTCGGCATCGACCACGCCGTGCGCATCCGCACCGGCGAGACCGACGCCGCGGCACTTTGATGACCCGCATGCGCAAACGATACGCACAGGAGTTAAAGACCATGACGTTTAAGAAATTTTCGCGTGCGGGGCTGATAGCGCTTGCCGCACTGGCAATCGGCGTGACCTTTGCCGATAGCGCCTTCGCGCAGGCGGCGGCCAAGCCGAAGCTCGACACCGGCGACACCGCGTGGATGCTCACCTCCACCGCCCTGGTGCTGATGATGACCATCCCGGGCCTCGCGCTGTTCTACGGCGGCATGGTCCGCAAGAAGAACGTGCTGGCGACTGTGATGCAGAGCTTTGCCATCACCTGCTTGGTGACGGTGCTCTGGATGGTCATCGGCTACAGCTGGGCCTTCACCTCGGGCAGCAGCGTCCTGGGCGGCGGCTCGCGCTTCATGCTGATGGGGATGGGCACCGACACGCTCAACGGGACGATTCCCGAGTCGGTGTTCATGTGCTTCCAGATGACCTTCGCCATCATCACCCCGGCGCTGATCTGCGGCGCCTTCGCCGACCGCATGAAATTCTCGGCGATGATGTGGTTCATGGGTATCTGGTCGCTGGTCGTCTATTCGCCGATCGCGCATTGGGTCTGGGGCCCGGGCGGCTGGCTCGGCGGCATCGGCGTGCTCGACTTCGCCGGCGGCACCGTCGTTCACATCAACGCGGGCGTCGCCGGTCTGTGCTGCGCGCTCGTGCTCGGCAAGCGCAAGGGCCTCGGCACCGAGAACATGGCGCCGCACAACCTGGTGCTCACCATGATCGGCGCCTCCCTGCTGTGGGTCGGCTGGTTTGGCTTCAACGCCGGTTCGGCGGTGGCCTCGAACGGCCAGGCCGGCATGGCCATGGCGGTGACCCAGATCGCCACTGCCGCCGCGGCGCTGGCCTGGATGTTCGTGGAATGGGGCCTGAAGGGTAAGCCTTCGGTCCTCGGCATCTGCTCCGGCGCTGTCGCCGGCCTGGTCGCTATCACCCCGGCCTCGGGCTTTGTCGATCCGGTCGGCGCGCTGGTCATCGGTGCTGCGGCCGGCGTCGGCTGCTACTGGGGCGCCACCAGCCTCAAGCACATGTTCGGCTACGACGACAGCCTGGACGCCTTCGGCGTGCATGGCGTCGGTGGCATCATCGGCGCGCTACTGACCGGCGTGTTTGCCCGTAAGGCGATCAATAGCGCCGGCAGCGGCCTGCTCGACGGCAACGCCCATCAGGTGATCACGCAGATCTACGGCATCCTCGGCACGCTGGTCTACGACGCCGTCGTCACCCTGATCATCCTGTACGTGATCAAGGCGGTCATCGGCCTGCGTGTCAGCGAGGAATCCGAGCGCGACGGTCTCGATCTCTCGCTGCACGGCGAGGTCATCCAGTAAGGCCCGCAAGGCCAAGCATGATCCCGCTGTGATGATGCACACAAGCTAGCGGTAGGGGCGGAAACCCGGCACTGTCCCTCCCGTTGAGGCCCCGGTTCGCAAGAACCGGGGCCTCTCTTTATTTACGGTCAATTCCAGCGACTGCAGGGCCCCACCAAGCCCTCGTGACTCGCAGAGCCGCCTGGATTAGAGACACGCCGCCCCCCGGCGCCCCGATGGTTAATCGGGTCTTAACCTCGCCCTCTTTATGGTAGCCCACCCCACCGCGCGACGGGCCCGAACCCGGCCGCGCATCCACTTCACAGACGGGGACCGGTCTTCCGGATTAATGAGTAGGCGCTAGCGAAGTCTAATCGCAATGTCGACAACCACAGCACAGCGCCAGTCTGTCCTCTCCACGCCGCCAAGCACTGAATCCCGCTCGCCCTTCGTGCGGCTGACCGACCTCATTGCCGGCCTGCAGCCGGGCCAGCCGATGATCAACCTCTCGGTTGGTGAGCCGCAGCATGCGATCCCGCCCTTCGTCGGGCCGGTGCTGGCCGCCCATCTCAACGAATTCGGCCGCTATCCGCCCAACAAGGGCATCGAGCCGTTCCGCCAAGCGGCGGCGCAATGGCTCGGCCGCCGTTATGACCTGCCGCGCCCGGTCGATCCCGAGAGCGAGGTGCTGGTACTGAACGGCACGCGCGAAGGATTGTTTCTGGCGGCGATCGCCGCCAAGCGCTGGGTCGCCCCGCGCGCGAGCACGCCGGCGATGCTGATCCCGAATCCGTTCTACGCCGCTTACGCCGCCGGCAGCCTCGCCGCCGACTGCGAGCCGGTCTACCTGCCGACGACGCGCGAGACCGGTTTCCTGCCCGATCTCGACGCGCTCGACGACAGCCTGCTCAAGCGCACCGTTGCCTTCTATCTCGCCTCGCCGTCGAACCCGCAAGGCGCGGTGGCCGACCGTGACTATCTCGAGAGGCTGGTCGCGCTGGCGCGACGCTACGGCTTCCTGGTGTTCGCCGACGAATGCTATTGCGAGATCTATAGCGAGCACGCTCCGCCCGGTATGTTGGAAGCCGCCAGCGACGACTTCGCCAATGTCGTCGTCTTCCACTCGCTGTCGAAGCGCTCGAACCTGCCCGGCCTGCGCATCGGTTTCATCGCCGGAGATAAGAAATTTCTCGCGGCCTTTCTCGAACTGCGCAACGTTGCCGCGCCGCAGGTGCCGACGCCCGCGCAGCACGTCGCCGTCGCCGCCTATGGCGACGAAGAACACGTGGAAGAGAACCGCCGGCTCTACAAAGCGAAGTTCGATCTCGCCGACCAGATCATCGGCAACCGCTACGGCTATCAACGGCCGGCTGGCGGTTTCTTTCTCTGGCTCGATGTCTCCGCCCATGGCGGTAGCGAGATCGTAACCAAACGGCTATGGGCTGACGCCGGCGTGCGCGTGGTGCCGGGCCGCTATCTCGCGCGCGACCAGGCCGACGGCTCCAATCCGGGCGCGGATTACATCCGCCTCGCGATGGTTCAGGACAAAGCGGCGACGGCCGAGGCGTTACATCGTCTCGTCGCGCTGCTGGGGTAAGAGGGACACGCACGATCGCGACAAGCGGCGTGCGCAAGGAAAAGGTTTAACGATGCCGGCTACGGATCGCAGTCTCGACGCCGTCGCTTTCATCACCGACCATTTCCGCGACTTCCTGCGGCGGAGGTTGCGTGAATTGGCGGGCCTCGTGCTGTTGACCTTGGCGTTGCTCGGCGCGGTCGCGCTCGCGACCTGGTCGGTGCAGGACCCTTCCCTCAGTCACGCCACGCTAAAGCCGATCCACAACATGCTCGGGTTCCCGGGCGCGATCTTCTCCGATCTGGCCATGCAGTTGCTCGGGCTTGCCGCCGTGCTGCTGTTGGCGCCGGCGGCGCTGCTCGGCTGGCGGCTGCTGTCGCACCGGCCGCTCGGTGAAAAGTGGCGCGCCGTGGCGTGGCTTGGCACCATTCTATTGGCCGCCGGTTTCATCTCCGCCCTGCCGCGCACCCCGACTTGGCCGCTGCCCACCGGCCTTGGCGGCGTTGGTGGCGATGCGCTTCTGCATCTGCCGGGCCTGATCTTCGGCTGGCCGCTCGGCGGCTTCGCCTCGTTCATCAGCGCCATCGTCCTATTCGTCGCCACCGCCATCACGCTTTCGCTTGCCGCCGGCTGGCGATTGCCGCGCCTCGGCGTCCTCGCACGGGCAAAGCGGCAGGATCACGAGGACGAGGAGCCGGACGAGGAAGAAGAAGACGAAGAGGAGGGGCGAGACCGCGCCTCGGCCTGGCTCGGCCTTATCGTGCACGCGCTGCTGAGCTGGAAGGCGCGCGTCGTCCGCTTGTTCCGCGGCCTGCCCAAGACGTCACGGCGTGGACCGCCGGCCGGCACGGGCCGGCGCGTCGAGCCGCGTTTCGAAGCGGGCACGCCCGCGCCGCGTCTGGTGCCTGAAGTCTTCGAGGACGACGAAGACGTCGATGAGGAAGTAGACGAGGCGGCGGAGGAAGAGGCGCCCACACCGCGTCGCCGCCGCGCCGCGCCGAAGGCGTCGGCGCGCCGTCCGGGCAATGGCTTCGTGCTGCCTTCGCTCAATCTGTTGGCGGCTGCCAAGCCCTCCGACCGCGCCACCCTGTCGAAAGAAACCATCGATGCCAACGCCGCGTCGCTGGAAACCGTGCTGCAGGACTTTGGCGTGCGCGGCGAAATCATCAACGCGCGGCCGGGGCCGGTGGTCACGCTGTACGAATTGGAGCCGGCCCCCGGCATCAAGTCGTCACGCGTCATTGGCCTTGCCGACGACATCGCCCGCTCCATGAGCGCGGTGTCGGCGCGCGTCGCCGTCGTCTCGGGACGCAACGCCATCGGCATCGAGTTGCCGAACCCGACGCGTGAAAAGGTCGTCTTGCGGGAATTGCTCTTGGGCCGCGATTACAACGAAACCACGGCCGTCCTGCCGCTTTGCCTCGGCAAGACCATCGGCGGCGAGGCGGTGATCGTCGATCTCGCCCGCATGCCGCATCTGCTCATCGCCGGCACCACCGGCTCGGGCAAATCGGTCGCCATCAACACCATGATCCTGTCGCTGGTCTACCGGCTGTCGCCGGCGCAATGCCGGCTGATCATGGTCGATCCCAAGATGCTCGAACTGTCCGTCTATGACGGCATCCCCCATCTGCTCACGCCCGTCGTCACCGACCCGAAGAAGGCGGTGGTCGCGCTCAAATGGGCGGTGCGCGAGATGGAGGAACGCTACAAGAAGATGTCCAAGCTCGGCGTGCGCAACATCGAGGGCTACAATGTGCGCCTGGCCGAGGCGAAGGCGAAGGGCGAAACCCTCACCCGCACGGTGCATACCGGCTACGACAAGGAAAGCGGCGAGGCGATCTACGAGAAGGAAGAGCTCGATCTCGAGCCGCTGCCGCTGATCGTGGTCATCGTCGACGAGATGGCCGACCTGATGATGGTGGCCGGCAAGGACATCGAGGGCGCCATCCAGCGCCTGGCGCAAATGGCGCGCGCCGCCGGCATCCATTGCATCCTGGCGACGCAGCGCCCGTCGGTCGACGTCATCACCGGCACCATCAAGGCCAACTTCCCAACCCGCATCTCCTTCCAGGTCACCTCCAAGATCGACAGCCGCACCATCCTGGGCGAACAGGGCGCCGAGCAGCTGCTCGGCCAGGGCGACATGCTCTACATGGCCGGCGGCGGCCGCATCAGCCGCGTGCACGGACCCTTCGTCTCCGACGAGGAGGTGGAGAAGGTCGTTCGCCACCTGAAATCGCAGGGTCAGCCCGATTATCTGGAGGAAGTCACCGCCACCGAGGAGGAATTGGGCGAGGACGGCGCCGTGTTCGATGCGACCGGCATGGGGATGGCCGAGGGCGGCGACCTTTACAGCCAAGCCGTCGCCATCGTGAAACGCGACCGCAAGGCCTCTACCTCCTATATCCAGCGCCGGTTGCAGATCGGCTACAACCGCGCCGCCACCATCATGGAGCGCATGGAACAAGAAGGCATCGTCGGCCAACCCAACCACGCCGGCAAACGCGAGATCCTGATCGAGGAAGAAGGTCAGGATCGCTATTGAGAATCGCTCCCGCCGCCGTTAATCCGGATCGGATGATCCTGAAACGGGAGCGGCGGTTTCCAAGCAAGCGCAAAGAGAAGGTGGCGGAAGTCGCCAAAGCTCGCGAACGGGTCGCGAAATAGCCACAGCCGGCCGTTATCGCGGCGCGGTGACAAAGGGAGCGTGAGGCGGAGACCGTGATGGTGCCACACCACAAGGCGCGACCCGGCGGCAAGCTGGCGGCGGCCGTATTGTTCGCCTGTCTGACCGCCGCCCCCGCATTGGCGCAGAGCGCCGCCTCCATTGTCCAGAATGTGCCGCTGCCACGACCGCGGCCTTTGATGCAGTACACCGGCTCGATTCCGACCGACAGCGCCGCCTTGCCGGCCCGCGTCGTGCGTGCGCGTGCCGAGGGTCCCAATCAGCGGGTCGCTCCGGCACCGGCGCAGCCACAGAGCCCGGCTTCAAATCCGTTTGCCGCTCTGCTCGGCAAGGCCGGCAGCACCACCGCGCTCGACCCCAAGCAGCGCGCCATTATCCAGAAGGTCGACAGTTACCTTTCCACCGTGCGGACGCTGGAGGGCAATTTCGTCCAGGTCGCCCCCAACGGCAGCCGCTCCAAGGGCGAGTTCTACATCTCCAAGCCGGGCAAGATGCGCTTCGAATACGATCCGCCCAGCCCGACCGAGATCATTTCGGACGGCGAGTCGGTAGTGGTGCGCGATCGCAGCCTGGCGACCCAGGACCTCTACCCGCTGTCGCAGACGCCGCTGCGCTTCCTGCTCGCCGACCACGTCAACTTGCTGAAGGACACCAATTTGGTCGCGGTCTACGCCGACGACGTGTTCGTCACCGTGGTGGTCGAGGAGAAGAACGCCGTCGTCGGCACCAGCCGGCTGATGATCATGTTCAGCGCCAAGGACATGCAGCTCAAGCAGTGGACGGTGACCGACCCGCAGGGCTACGACACCACGGTCGCGGTGTACAATCTCGATCCCAACACCAAGCCCGACCCCGGCATGTTCCGCATCGACTACACACGCTACCGGAACTAGGACTTCCCGTTCATTCCCGCGAAAGCGGTGATCCGGTAATCACAGGACAATCGGCGGAATCCCGATGGCCCGCTTTCGCGGGGCATGACAGGTGACTATGTTGGCTCGCATGCCTCTCACCGTCACCACCTGGAATATCAATTCGGTGCGCCTGCGCATCGATCTGGTCGCCAAATTCCTGAAAAGCACGCGGCCGGACCTGCTCTGCCTGCAGGAAACCAAGTGTCCGGACGACGCCTTCCCGCTCAAGCGTTTCAAGCGGCTCGGCTACGAGCACGCCGCGCTCAGCGGCCAGAAAGGCTATCACGGCGTCGCCATCCTCTCGCGCGTGCCGTTCGAGAAGACCTCGGTCGAGAGCTTCTGCGGCAAGACCGACTGCCGTCATATCGCGGTGGTGCTGGGCGAGCGCGCCGGGCTGAAGGAGCCGATCACACTGCATAATTTCTACGTGCCGGCCGGCGGTGACGAGCCCGACCCTGACATCAATCCCAAATTCGAGCACAAGCTCTCCTTCCTCGACGAGATGCGCGCGCATAAAGCGCTGCGGCCGAAGAAATCCGAGCGCGCGATTCTCGTCGGCGATCTCAATGTGGCGCCGCTCGAGCACGACGTGTGGAGCCACAAACAAATGCTGAAAGTGGTCTCGCACACGCCGATCGAATGCGAGAAGCTCACCGACGCGCGGCAAGCCGGCGGCTGGATCGATTCCATGCGCGTGCTCACGCCCGAGCCGGAGAAGCTGTTCACCTGGTGGAGCTATCGCGCCATGGACAATTGGCGTGTCGCCAACCGCGGCCGCCGACTCGACCACATCTGGACCTCGGATGCGCTCGCCGGCCGCGTTTCGAAAATCAAGATCGCCAAGGACTATCGCGGCGCGGAACGACCGTCCGACCACGTGCCGGTGACGGCGACGATAGAAGACTGAGCTATTTCTCTTCTCGCTCCATGCGGCTCTTGACGTCCTCAAGATCCCGCGTCCAGGCACCGAGCCGTTCGACCAGGTTTTCGCGCAGCCGCGTGGCGGCGGCCGGATAGCCTTCCAGCATCTTGCGGAACAGGCTGCGTGAAATGCGGACCAGCGTGGTCGGCTCTTGCGCCGTTATGGTCGTCTGCATGACCGTACCCATGAGCAGCGCCATCTCGCCCACCATGGCGCCGCGTTTGACTGTGTATTTTTCACCATGCGTCGGCTCCACCAGCAACGAGCCTTCCTGCACGATGTAGCCGCCGTCGGCGGCATCGCCGGCTTGAAAGAGCACCGCGCCGGTTTGCAATTGGCGGGTTTCCGCGCCGATCGCGAGCACGCGCAAAGCCTGCTTGCCGAGCGCTGCCAGGCTGGGCACTTGCTCGAAAAAGGCGATGTCTTCTTCCAGGCCCATCTTGGTCTAGGTCATTCCAAAATACGCGCCCGCGGCGCGGGACGCTTGAACGCGTAATCCGGATACAAAATCGAGAGACGGATGGCTTGGCTGCCGGATTCCCGGTTCGCCTCCGGGCAACGGCCGGAGGCAGCCACGCACATAAGGCCGCACGCGCGACTCACGGCACCAGCTTATAGCCCCCGGCTTCCGTCACCAGGATTGACGGCGCGGCGGCGTCCTTTTCCACTTTTTGCCGCAGCCGGTAGATATGCGTCTCCAGGGTATGGGTGGTGACGCCGGAATTATAGCCCCATACCTCCTGCAGCAGCGTCTCGCGCGACACCGGCTTCTGGCCGGCACGATAGAGATAGCGCAGGATGGCGGTCTCCTTCTCCGTCAGCCGGACCTTACCGCCTTTCGGCGTGAGCAGCACTTTTGACGACGGACGGAACGTGTAGGGCCCGATGGCGAAAACCGCGTCCTCGCTCGCTTCGTGCTGCCGGAGCTGAGCGCGGATGCGCGCCAGCAGCACGGCGAAACGGAAGGGCTTGGTAATATAGTCGTTGGCGCCCGATTCGAGCCCGAGGATGGTGTCCGAATCGGTGTCATGACCGGTGAGCATGATGATCGGCGCCTTGAAGCCGTTCTTCCTTAGAATCCGGACCGCTTCGCGGCCATCGACGTCGGGCAGGCCCACATCCATGATCACCAGGTCGATCTGGTCGGACTTCGACGCCTGCACCGCCTTGGTGCCGCTGTCCACCGCGATGGCATCGAATTCCTCGTGCAGCGCCAACTGTTCGACCAGCGCCTCGCGCAGCTCGGTATCGTCGTCGACAATCAGGATGGTGCGCTTGTTGGACATGGCTCAGGGGGCCCCCGTCACGGGCCGCCAACGCGCCCGTATTCGGCAATGCTGGGCAGTAGAGCATTCAGGGCTGAAAGAGCAAGCGCGAACTGATATTTAGCCACGGTTGGGCACACCGGCGGCACATCTTGCGCCAGGGGTCGGCAAGGCATGAAAAAACACACTCTGGCCCGCATTGTGGTACGGCGGCGCCCGGGCAAGCCAACGCAAGGATGGCTAACGGCGGGATCCCTGGCGCTGCCGGTGGCGCTCGGCCGCGCCAGCATCAAGGCCAACAAGTTCGAAGGCGACGGCGCCACCCCGCGCGGCTGCTTCCGGCTCAAGCGGCTGTGGTGGCGGGCCGACCGCCATTCCCGCCCCCTTACAGCCTTGCCGATTCGCCGCATCCGAAAGGACGACGGCTGGTGCGAGGACCCCGACGACCGCCATTACAACCAGCCGGTCAAGGTGCCGCCGGGATCAACGGCCGACCGGCTCGCCCGCGCCGATTCGCTCTACGACTTCGTGATCGAGCTCGACCACAACACCCGGCCGCGGGTGGCCGGCCGCGGCAGCGCCGTCTTCATCCATGTCGCACGGCCGGGGCTGGCACCAACCGCCGGCTGTGTCGCGCTCGAATCCGCCCGCCTGCGCCTGCTGCTGGCACGGCTCGGGCCCGGCACGCGCATCATGGTTGATTAATCGCTAATCGACTGAACTGCGTAAACCAGCGGTTAAGCATCACGGTAGGCGATCACCGGACCTAATCTGTGCATTAACATAAGCACCTTATTGTCCGTCTCATCCAAGTCGAGGAATCCGAGCGGCGTGGGGCCGCCCCGGCAAGAAAAAACGCCGCGACAGGAATGAGCCCATGATGAACACTCCACCCGCGACCGGCATGACCACGGCGGCGCGTCCCGCTGGCGAACAAATCGGCCGCGTCGCCGCCGTCGGCGGCGCGCAGGCAAGCGTTGAGCTCAACCCACGCACGCCCGCGAGCGAGCAGCCGACTGTCGGCAAATTCATGGGGTTGATCAGCGGCAAGACGATCATCATCGCCCTGATTACCGAGATCAGCGAGCAGGCGCTGCCGGGAGCGGGGCTCAACCCCAATTTCCGCAGGATCGCACGCCTCGACCTCATCGGCGAAATTCGTCTCGGCGACGACGGCGCCACACGCTTCCAGCGCGGCGTCACTGATTATCCCAATATCGGAGACGGCGCCAAGCTGCTCACCGACGACGAACTACGCCTGGTTTACGGGGCGGCCGACGGCGATCACGCCCATATCGGCAACCTGCAGCAGAATTCCGCGATCGGCGTGCACATCGATATCGATCAGCTGGTGAGCCGGCATTTCGCGCTGCTGGGCGCGACCGGCGTCGGCAAGTCGAGCGGTGTCGCCATCATCCTGCAGCAGATCCTCGCCACCCGACCCAATCTGCGTATCTTCCTGGTCGACCCGCACAACGAGTACGGCCACTGCTTCGGCGACAAGGCGCAGGTGTTCAACCCGCGCAATCTGCGGCTGCCGTTCTGGCTGTTCAATTTCGAGGAGATCGTCGACGTCTTTTTCGGCGGCCGACCCGGCCTCGAAGAGGAAGTCGAGATTCTCGCCGACGTCATCCCGATGGCGAAGTCGGCCTATCTGCAATACAAGCCCGGCGCGGAACGCTCGCTGGCGAAACGGCGCGACCCGCGCGACGCCGGCTTCACCGCCGACACGCCGGTGCCCTACCGCATCGAGGATCTGATCAACCTGCTCGATGAGCGCATGGGCAAGCTGGAGAACCGCTCCTCGCGCGTCATCTACCACAAGCTGATCTCGCGCATTCAGACCTTCCGCAATCATCCGCGCTACGCCTTCATGTTCGAGAACGCCAATATCGGCGGCGACACGATGGCGGAAATCCTCAGTCATCTGTTCCGGCTGCCGACCGAAGGCATGCCGATGACGATCCTGCAACTCGCCGGGTTCCCGGCCGAGGTGATCGACTCGGTGGTCTCGGTGCTCTGCCGTATGGCGTTCGATTTCGGCCTGTGGAGCGACGGCGTGGCGCCGCTGCTGTTCGTCTGCGAGGAGGCGCACCGCTACGCGCCGGCCGACAAGAAGATCGGCTTCGGCCCGACCCGGCGCGCGCTGTCGCGTATTGCCAAGGAAGGCCGCAAATACGGCGTCTTCCTCGGCCTGATCACGCAGCGGCCGGCGGAGATCGACCCCACCATCATTTCACAGTGCTCGACCTTCTTCGTGATGCGGCTCGCCAACGACCGCGACCAGCGGCTGATTCGCTCGGCGGTGTCGGACGCGGCGGCGAACCTGCTGTCGTTCATTCCCTCGCTCGGCACCCGCGAAGTATTCACCTTCGGCTCGGGCGTCGCCTTGCCGACCCGCATGCGCTTCAAGGAATTGCCGGCAGACCAGCGGCCGAACAGCGAGGCCGCCGGTAACACCCGCGCCGATGGCGGCAATAGCCTCGACCGCGATCTCTTGGGCACCGTAATCGAACGCTGGCGCAGCGCCTCGATGAGCCAGCGCGGTGGCGAAGAGTTCGATTACGGCACGACTGTCGATGCGCCGGCGCTACAGCCCACGCAGGCGCCCTCGGTGCAGGCACCGGCTCCGCCGCCAGCGCCAGCGCCAAGCCCGCTGCGCTCCAGCTTGCTGAAGAAGCCGCTCGATGCCAACTCGCTCGGCGGTCCGGCGCAAGGCCAGCCCGGCTATCCGCCGCGGCTCAGGTAAGACTTACTTCCGGCCGACGAGGTCGACCAGCGCCGACATGCCGGCGTGGCGGTCGCCCTCCCCGAGGACCGCGTCGTATGCGCGGATGTCGAGGGAGGCGAAATCGGCGAAGGCTGTCTGCAGCAATTCGCGCGTATAAAGGTTCTCGATCTCGGACGGGCCACCGGTCTTGTACTCGAGCTGCTTGACGCCATAGCCCTCGAGCAGCAGCAGCCCGCCCGGCTTCAGCGCCTTCTTGATGCCGGCGAAAATCTTGTCGCGTCCCGGCGGCCCGACAAACTGAAAAAAGATCGCCGCGACCACGTCGAATTCTTTCTCCGGCCAGTCCCAGGTAAGCACGTCGGCCAGCTCAAAGCGCGGCGTCACCCCGCGCTCGGCGGCGAGGGTCCGCGCTTTTTCCTGCGCCAGCACGGAGAAATCGATCGAGAGGACATCGAGACCCTGCTCGGCGAGGAAGACGCCATTGCGCCCTTCGCCGTCGGCGATAGCCAATGCCTTCTCGCCCTTGCGCAGCAGATGGGCGTGGCTCTTGAGGAATTCGTTTGGCGCTTTGCCGAACAGATAGCCGGGCGCGGCGAACCGTTCCTGCCAGCGGTCGCGGTCAGACTGATTCATCGATCCTCTCCAATGTCGTCCCGGGTGATCGCGCATCGCGCGCGAGGCCCGGGACCCATAACCCCAGTCCGCCGTGATAAGGACAGGCAGGGGTTATGGGCCCCCGCCTACGCGGGGACGACGATTACGTTTTCTTCTCGCGCGCGCCGAAGATCGCCGTGCCGACGCGCACATGGGTGGCGCCGAGCTGGATGGCGGTGGCGAAATCCGCGCTCATGCCCATCGACAGCAGCTTGAGACCGTTGCGCTTGGCGATCTTGGCGGTGAGCGCGAAATGCGGACCCGGCGCCTCCTCGAACGGCGGAATGCACATTAGGCCGGAAATCTCCAGACCATAGGTCGCGCGGCAGGCGGCAAGGAAGGCGTCGGCATCCTGCGGCAGCACACCGGCTTTCTGCGGCTCGGAGCCGGTATTGATCTCGACCAACAGAAGCGGCTGGCGGCCCTGCTTGTCGATCTCCTTGGCCAAGGCGGCGCACAGGCTCGCCCGGTCGACCGCATGGATGGCATCGAACAGAGCCACGGCTTCCTTGGCCTTGTTGGACTGCAGTGGGCCGATGAGGTGCAGCGACAGGCCTGGGTGCTTCTCAAGCAGTGGCGGCCATTTGCTCTTGGCCTCCTGCACCCGGTTTTCCCCGAACACCTGCTGGCCGGCGGCGATCACCGGCTCGATTGTCTCCGCGCCGTGGGTCTTCGACACCGCGATCAGCGTCACCTCGGCCGGATCGCGCCCGGCGTCGCGGCAGGCGCGCGCGATCTCGGAGCGGACGGTGTCGAGGCCTGTGCTGGAGATGCTCATATGGCTCACGAATACAAGCGTGTCATGCTCGGCGAAAGGAAAGCATCCAGTACGCCGTGACGGTGTGATTATGCAAGACCGGTCCGATGGCGGCATCCTGGATCGACCACCGGTCGCGGGCCGCGACAGGCCAGTACCTCGCAATCAAATAAACGGCCGTGGCCGCGGCTTGTGGCCATCGGCGCCGGCGATGCGTTGCAAGGCGTCACGATCGACCAACTCGAATTGACGATCCTTCCAACGCAGCGCGCCGGACGCCGTCAAACGCTTCAGCGTCTTGTTGGTGTGCACCAACGACATGCCGAGCGTGTCGGCAAGATGCTGCTGGGTGAACGGAAACGCGACGCTGTTCGCCTTGGTCAGGCCAACCTCCTCGGCGCGCGCGAACAGGTGCAGCAGCAGATAGGCGATGCGCTCCAGCGCGGTGCGGCGCCCGAGGTTGACCAGATTCTCATCGATCATCTGCTCCTCGCGCGACGCAAGCCAAGTCAGGTCGAAGGCGAGCGTCGGCAGCTTACTGTAAAGCGCCCACAGCTTGGCGCGCGGGAACACACACAGTGTCAACGGCGTGAGCGCCTCCACCGAATGCTCCATCTCGTGCATCACGGCGCCTTGCAGCCCGATCAGATCGGCCGGCAGCGCGTAGTTGAGAATCTGGCGCCGGCCGTCTTCCAGCATCTTGTAGCGGAACGCCCAGCCGCTCAGCACCGTATAGAGATGTTCGCTGCGCGCGCCCTCCAGCAGAAAGCTGATGCCGGCATCGACCCGCAATTCGTCGATTTTGAATTGTCTCACGAAGGCCAGTTCTTCGGCGCTGAATTCACGCAAAGACGGCCGCCGACGCAACGGGCATTGCTCGCAAGACGTGCAATGCCCGCCGTTGCGGCTGTTCCCGATGATCATTGCGCTGGCCTGAGCCGCATTAAATCCCTCACCCCATGTGTCTTTTTTAAATGCCGAACCTTTCAATTCGTAGGAGAAGAAAAAGTTCCATCGTGTGAACTTCGCGGGAGAGTTGATTGGCCAACCCGGATCCGTCCATCGTCGGCAAACGCTGCCTGGTGCTGGATGATGAATTCCTTATCGCGCTCGACATTCAACAAATCCTGGAAACCGCCGGCGCAGTCAGTGTGGTCAGCGTCAGCAGCGCCGCGGAGGCGCTGAAGGTCCTGGGCAAGGAGGGGCAATTCGACCTCGCCGTGCTCGACATCAAGCTGAGCGATGCCGCCGCCAGCAGCCTGGGGGTCGCCGACGAGCTCACCGCACAGCGCACGCCTTTCATCTTTCTCACCGGCATGCGCGCCGACGAAATCCCGGCCGGCCCGTTCCGCGATGCGCCGGTGGTGGAGAAGCCCTATCAGGCGGCGGTGTTACTTGAGGCATTGAAGCGCGCACTGGGGGGCCGAAAATAAGGCACGCTGCGTCCTGGTCGCCGCGTCACCGCGGACCTTCGGCACCTGCACCCACCCATTGACCCCCACCCCCTTCCATGCCACCTCGCGGGCCTCTAGAAAGACCCGCAAATGACCGCCCAACCACCAAAAAACCACCGCGCCGAGCGCTATAACGCCCGTGTGGCCGAGGCCCGCTGGCAGCAGGCCTGGGACGCGCAGGGCATCTTCGCCACCCAGAACGACGACCCGCGCCCGAAATACTACGTGCTGGAGATGTTCCCCTACCCCTCGGGGCGCATCCACATGGGCCACGTGCGCAACTACACCATGGGCGACGTGCTTGCCCGCTTCATGCGTGCCAAGGGCAACAACGTGCTCCACCCCATGGGCTGGGACGCCTTCGGGCTGCCGGCCGAGAACGCCGCCGCCGAGCGCAAGGTCCACCCCAAGGCCTGGACCTACGAGAACATCGCCACCATGAAGAAGCAGCTCCAATCCATGGGGCTGTCGCTCGACTGGGCGCGCGAGATCGCGACCTGCGATCCCGCCTACTACAAGCACCAGCAGAAGCTGTTCCTCGACTTCCTTAAAGTGGGGCTGGTCGCGCGCGAATACCGCAAGGTGAACTGGGACCCGGTCGACCGGACCGTGCTCGCCAACGAGCAGGTGATCGATGGCCGCGGCTGGCGCTCGGGCGCGCTGGTCGAGCAGCGCAACCTGCACCAGTGGGTGTTCAAGATCAGCGATTACGCCGAAGAGCTGTTGGAGGCGCTCGATACCCTCGACCGCTGGCCGGACAAAGTGCGCCTGATGCAGAAGAACTGGATCGGCCGCTCGGAGGGGCTGCTCGTCCGCTTCATGCTCGATCCCAAGACGGTGCCCAACAACGAGTCTGAGCTGGAGATCTTCACCACCCGGCCGGACACCTTGTTCGGCGCCAAGTTCCTGGCGCTGTCGCCGGATCACCCGCTGGCGACGGCGGTGGCGAAGAAGAACCCCGAGCTCGCCGCCTTCATCGAGCAGTGCCACCACCTGGGCACCTCGCAGGAGGCGATCGACACCGCCGAGAAGATGGGCTTCGACACCGGCATCAAGGCGGTGCACCCGTTCGATGCATCGTGGACGTTGCCGGTCTATGTCGCCAACTTCATTTTGATGGACTACGGCACCGGCGCCATCTTCGGCTGTCCGGCACACGACCAGCGCGACCTGGATTTCGTCAACAAATACGGCCTCGGCAATACGCCGGTGGTGCTGCCGCCGGGCCAGGACCCGGCGACCTTCGTCATCACCAAAGAGGCTTATGACGGCGACGGCACCCTGTTCAATTCGCGCTTCCTCGATGGCATGACGATACGAGACGCTAAGGAAGAGGTGGCCAAGCGGCTGGAACGCGAAATGCTGCCGCTGCACACTTCCGCTCGTCCCCGCGAAAGCGGGGACCCAGAGCAGCAATCACAGAGCGCGCCGCCCCTGGATTCCCGCTTACGCGGGAATGAGCGGGGTATGGCTCCCGTAGCGCAACGTCAGGTCAATTATCGCCTGCGCGACTGGGGCATTTCGCGTCAGCGCTATTGGGGCTGCCCAATCCCCATCATTCATTGCGAGAAGTGCGGCGCGGTGCCGGTGCCAGACGCCGATCTGCCGGTGACGCTGCCGGAAGACGTCACTTTCGACAAGCCGGGCAATCCGCTCGACCACCATCCGACCTGGAAGCACGTCAGGTGTCCGCAGTGCGGCGGCGAAGCCCGGCGCGAGACCGACACCATGGACACCTTCGTCGACTCGTCCTGGTATTTCGTCCGCTTCACCGATCCGTGGAACGAGAAGACGCCGACCACGCCGACAATCGCCAACGCCTGGATGCCAGTCGACCAGTACATCGGCGGCATCGAGCACGCGATCCTACATCTGCTTTACTCGCGCTTCTTCACGCGCGCCATGAAGAAGACCGGCCATGTCAACGTGGACGAGCCGTTCGGCGGCATGTTCACGCAAGGCATGGTGGTGCACGAGACCTACCGCAAGAAGAACGGCGAATGGGCGATGCCGGCAGAGGTGACGATCGCGAGCGAAGGCGACAGCCGCAAGGCGACGCTCACCGCCACCGGCGAGCCGATCGAGATCGGCGCCATCGAGAAGATGTCGAAGTCGAAGAAGAACACCGTCGACCCCGACGACATCATGGACAGCTACGGCGCCGACGTCGCGCGCTGGTTCATGCTGTCGGATTCGCCGCCCGACCGCGACGTGATCTGGAGCGAGGAAGGCGTGCAGGGCGCCTCCCGCTTCGTGCAGCGGCTGTGGCGGCTGGTCGGCGAGATCGCAAACGTCACCGGGCCGTCCGCGCGCCCCGACAAGTTCGGCCCGGAAGCGCAAAATGTCCGCAAGGCGGCCCACCGGGCGCTGGCCAATGTTTCCGAGGACATCGCCAAGCTGCGTTTCAACCGTTGCGTCGCCCACATCTACGAATGCGCCAACGCCCTCAGCGACGCCATCGGCTCGGCCGAGACCGCCCCCTCGCCCGATTTCGCCTGGGCCTTGCGGGAGGCCGGCGACATCCTGGTCCGCCTGTTCCACCCCATGATGCCGCATCTGGCGGAAGAGTGCTGGGCGGCGCTCGGCCACGACACCCTGGTCTCCACCGAGACCTGGCCGACGGTCGAGCCCGACCTGCTGGTCGAGAGCACCGTCACCCTGCCGGTGCAGATCAACGGCAAAAAGCGCGCCGACGTGACCGTCCCCCGGGACGCCGCAAAAGCCGATATTGAGGCTGCCGTTTTGGCGCTCGATGCGGTAAAACGAGCCCTGGACGGCAAGAGCCCGAAAAAGGTCATCGTCGTCCCGCAGAGGATCGTCAATGTGGTGGCCTGAAAACCTTCTTCCGCGGCGAGCCCTGCGCGTGGTCGCCATTCTGGCGTTGGCCGGGCTCACCGCCGGCTGTTTCCAGCCGCTCTACGGCGACGCGACCGTCAATGGCGGCAGCGGCCTCAGGGGCAAGCTCGCCAGCGTCGACGTCCCGCCCCTCAGGGTGCCGAACGGCACCTCGCTGGCGCGCATCAGCGTCCATATGCGCAACGAGCTGATCTACAAGCTGACCGGTGGCGGTGAGGCCGCTTCGCCCGCCTATCGGCTGACCATCAACCTGTCCGCCACGCAGAAACAGGTCATCGTCGACATCAACACCGCGCGCCCCGAGGTGGAGAACTACGGCCTCAATGCGAGCTACACGCTGGTCGATCTTTCCAACGGCCACACGGTGGTCTCGGGCAACACGTTCTCGCGGGTGACCTACGACATCCCGGGCCAGGAGCAGCGCTTTGCCGGCGCACGCGGCTTGCGCGATGCCGAGAATCGCGCCGCCGACGTACTGGCACGCGCAATCCAGGTTCGTCTGGCGTCGTACTTCGTGGCCGGGACGTAAGTCCGGCCGTCGTCCCCGCGAAGGCGGGGACCCAATAAGTACCGGCCTCGAGAAAAACCGATACGCTAGCGGTTACCAGGTGCTCCGCTCGCGCGGGGCATGACCGGGCTGGTGCGCCGTGCGGTACGACCGCTCTCAGTATCCAAGCGCCAACCGCGTCGGAGGCGACCCATGCAGCAAACGCCAGCGGCGCACGGCGATCTCGTCGCCGCGGCAACACGTGACGGCCATCTCCTGCCGGTGATCGACGTCACCGATCCGCGCTTCACCGTCGCCGATGACGCGGAGAGCAGGCGCCGGTTGCTCGCCGCCGCCGCCGAGCAAGAGCGCCGACAGCGGCGTATCCCGAAATTCATCATGCGGCTGTTATTGAAATCGGCGGCCAGGAAGTCCCTGCTGGTGCGCGCCGTATCCAACCCCAAAGAGACCTTTCTCGACGGCATCACCACCTACGTAATGAAGCTCGGCGCCGACAACCTGCCGCCGCCTTACGACAGTCCGACGGACCGGCGGGCGGCGGCTTCGCCGCATCTCACGCTGCTGCGCCTGCGCACCCAGCAGATCGCGCATCTCCTTGCCGATGGACTCGCGCCGGCATTGGCCGACGCGCCGGGCGCGGCCCTGCATTTGATCAATATCGGCGGCGGCCCGGCGATCGACAGCCTGAACGCCTTGATCCTTCTGAACCGCCGCGACGGCAAATTGCTGCAGCGGCCGATCACGATCCATGTTCTGGACCCGGACGACGCCGGGCCGTTCTTTGGCCGCAACGCGCTGACCGCTCTGATGGCGAACGGTGCGCCGCTCGCCGGTCTCGCCATCGTCTTCGATCACCGCAGCTATGACTGGAACGAGTCCGCCTCGCTCGAGGCGCTGTCACGCGACCTCGCCGCGGACGGCGCCATGATCGCGGCCTCATCCGAGGGCGGACTGTTCGAGTACGGCAGCGACGAAGCGATCGTGGCCAATCTCAAAGCGCTGCGGGCCGGGGGCGCGCGCCTGGTCGCCGGCTCGGTGACCAGTTCCGACGAGACACACCGGCGGCGGATCACCGCAAGCCGGTTCAAGCTGATCCCGCGCGGGATCGAGGGCTTCGCGCCACTGGCCGCCCGCGCGGCTTTCACCATCGCACGGGTGGAGGCGGCGCAGCTCAGCGATCAGGTGCTTCTGCGTCCCGCTTGAACCGCGCCCGCAGCGACGCGTCGGCAATTGCGCGCAATGCAGGCCCGCCTTACGTTGTCGCTCGCATGACCGCCATCAAAGCCGCCGACGTCGACCGCTTCATCGCCAAGCCCGATCCCGCCCAGCCGATCATCCTGGTCTATGGGCCTGACGCCGGGCTGGTGCGCGAGCGGGTCGATGCGCTGGTGCGCGCTTCGGTCGACGATCCTGGCGATCCCTTCAGCCTCGCCCGGCTCGAGCCGGAAGACCTGTCGGCCAACCCGGGCCGGCTGGTCGAAGAAGCGCATACCGTGCCGCTGTTCGGCGGCCGCCGCGCGGTCTGGGTCAAGGCGGGCAATCGCAACATCGCGCCGGCGGTCGAAAGCGTGATCGCGCAGCCGTCGCGCGAGTGCCGCGTCATCATCGAGGCGGGCGAATTGCGCCGCAACGCGCCGTTGCGCACCCTGTGCGAGAAGGCCAAGGTCGCCGCCGCCGTGCCCTGCTATGTCGACAACGAGCGCGATCTCGCCCGCCTGATCGACGACGAGACGCGCGAGGCCGGTCTCACCATCGCGCCGGACGCGCGCGCGGCGCTGCTCTCGCTGCTCGGCGGCGACCGGCTCGCTTCGCGCAACGAGATCCGCAAGCTCACGCTCTATGCCCGTGGACAGGAACGGGTGGAGATCGCCGACGTGCTGGCGGTGGTGGCCGATGCCTCCACGCTGGCGCTCGACGGCGTGATCGACGCCGCCTTTGCCGGCCGCACCGCCGACACCGAGACCGAATTCGGCAAGGCGCGCGCCGGCGGCTCCTCGCCGGCGGCGATCGTCTCGGCGGCGATCCGTCAGGTCGCCAGCCTGCACAAGATGCGGCTCGCGGTCGATGGCGGCGATACGGTCGATTTCGCCATGTCACGCGCCGCGCCGCCGGTGCATTTCACGCGGCAGTCGCAAATCGGCGCCGCGCTGCGCGCCTGGACGGCGCCGCGCCTGCTGCGCGCCATGCAGCAACTGGCCGAAGCCTCGCTGGAGGCGCGCCGCAATGCGGCGCTGGCCGAGACCATCGCGCAACGCACGCTGCTGTCGATCGCGGTGAGTGCAAGGCGGCGCGAGGGCTAGCCCCTTACCGGTCGTCCCCGCGCAGGCGGGGACCCATAACCCCTGCATCCACCTATCTTGAGCACCGGGGTTATGGGTCCCGGGCCTCCCGCGCGTTGCGCGGTCGCCCGGGACGACATGAAGTTACACCAGCATCTGATAGCTGTGCGGCACCCAGCGGTAGCCAGTCGCGATCTTGTCGACATAGCCGAGGCCGGGATACGGCATGTGATAGCCGGCGACCAGCAGTTGCTCCTTCGACGCCATCTCGAGGATGCGCTTGCGGGTCGCCACAGCCTTCTCCTTGTCGTCGTCGACGTCGAGATGGATGTCCGGCCGCTGGATCGCGACCACATAGTGGTTGCAGGTATCGGCCCAGTTCAGAAGCTGCTTGCCGTCGCTCTCGATCATGAATGCCATCAGCCCAGGCGAATGCCCGGCCGCGTCCACCGCCGTGATGCCCGGCACCACCGTGTCGCCGGGCTTGATCATGGTGGCGCTGTTGGCGAACGGCGCCGCGTATTTCATATAGAGCACGCGGTTGAACTTGCGCGCCTCGCGCACGTTCTCGCCCTTGTTCCAGAAGTCGAATTCGGCGGCGCCGTAGACATAGCGCGCGTTGGGAAACACCGGCTTTCCGTCCTCGGTCAATCCGCCGATATGATCGGGGTGGCCGTGGGTGATCACCACCACGTCGACATCTTCCGGCTTGTAGCCAAGCTCGCCCATGCGCGCGACCAGTTGCCCGGGTGGCAGCCGGCCCTTGAGCGGCTCGTTCTCGCGGCTGAGCGCGCCGTTGCCGGTGTCGAACAGCACCAGTTCCTTGCCGGTGTTGACCAGCATCGGCGTGAAGGGGTGAAAGTATTTGTCGTCGCTGATGTGGTTGGCTTTGGCCAGCGCCCTGATCTCATCGGCGTGCGCTTCGCCACCGAAACTGGGCGTGAGGCCGGGGCGGATGACATGGCTGTCCATGATGGTGGCGACCTCGAAGCTGCCGAGCTTGAAGCGATAAGTGGCAGGCAACGTTTCGCCGAAGAGCTTTGCAGGCACCGGTCTCCTCCCTCGTGGTCGTGTTTTCGCCTGGATGCTTAGCAGCCAACGGGGCCGGCAATCCAGCGTAAGTTCGGTGCAGTGATGCCGGCGATTTTCACGATGTGAGCGCAATACGCCCTTCCTTCACCTCCCCTGCTGGAAGAAGGCAAAGCGAGATCGTCGCAGCCCCGCAGCAATGACGGCGTGCCTTGGAACGTTTCTATCTTTTCCGGGAACCCGTTCGCGCGTCTCACGTTGGCCCAGCGGGTGGCGACCAACGGGGCAACTCGGAGGTGCACAATGTCCGACTTCAGTGAGAAAATCCCACCCGACAAGACTGCCGAGCCGCCCGGCCTCTCGCGCCGGCGCGTGTTTCAGACACTGCTCGGCTCGGCGGCGGCCATCGGCACGGCCGTGGTGCTGATCGGTGCCGACACCGCCAATGCCCAATCGAAGGCAACGAAGAAGGTTGCCAAGTATCAGGACAAACCGAAGAACGGCCAGCAGTGCTCGAAGTGCCGCTTCTTCCAGTCGCCGAATTCCTGCCAATTGGTCGCCGGCACCATTAGCGCCAACGGCTGGTGCAGCTTCTTTGCCGCCAAGTCGGCGTGAGCAACCAAGTCTGCCTGAGTAATGTCTGCCTGAGTAATGTCGGCTCTGAGTAATATTTGCAGCTTGCTTTGACGGCCGATCATTTCGGCGGGCGGCAAACCCTAACCTTACCCCAAGGGGAAGTAGAGTTTGCCGCCCGCCGGTCGCCCAAGGCCCGAACCTGCCGCGCTATCTCAACAACAACACCAGCAGCACGATGACGAAGATCAATCCAAGCCCGCCCGACGGGTAATAGCCCCAGCCGCTGCTGTAGGGCCACGTCGGCAGCGCGCCGATCAGCAGCAACAGCACGATGATGAGCAGGATGAACCGCATTGTCGCCTCCTCAGCCTTATGCAGTTCAAACGCCGGGTTCTAGCTTTCGGTTCCCTGTTGGCGACGCTTGCGCACGTCGCGGCGCGTCATCGGAATCGATCTGTAGAGGTCTCGACGATCAACGTCGGCGAGGACTTACCGCCTCGTTCTCCTTGGTGAGCGGCTCACAGCGTTGGCGCGTTCGTTGGCGCCCGACTCGAAGTGCGCTTCGCGATGACGACTAAAACGATGAAGACGACTAAAACGATCGAGGGCGGCACCATGGCCGCCCTCGTACCCGAACAGATCCGAGCCAAACGAATGCAATCTTGCGCTCGTGATCGCGCTCGCTTCGCGCTACATCTTCTCGAGCGCGGCGTAGACCTTCTCGCGGCTGTTGCCGACGCGCTTGATCGTCTGGCGCACCGTGTCCGCGCTGACGCCATACTTGCGCGCCACGTAATAGACCTCGTGCGGCTGCTTCGCCGATACCCGCGCGCGATCCGCCTTCCTGCCTCTCGTCTTTTTGCTCGCCTTTTTGCTTTTCTTCGCTGTCTTCTTTGTCTTTGCTTTGCTCTTTTTCGACTTCTTGGCCATATCAATTCTCCTTTTCAGAATCTATCCGAATGGAATCACGCGGGTTACGCGACACTGATTACAATCTTCTGAATATTTTGGCCGCTAGTAATGACAATCTGATCGAATTTTCGAAACCGCTCAAGGGCGCGCCCACGAGAAGCCGCTCACGAATCCCGCTTGTGGATTGACCGGAGCAGTCTCGATCGCGATTGCGGCAGAGCGCAACGCGACGTCTCTCGACGGCCGCGCACGCCTGACAGCAGGCGGCCAGGCGCACGACAAGAGCGCCAATCGCCATCGGCGCCGGCCCTTATAGGTTGTGCGCGCCTCCACCTGCCGGCGCTCACCGCGAAGATGCCGAGGCCCAGACCTGCCCTAGGTGCCTCGTATCGGGGAAAAAACACAGGCGACGACCTGCGCCATACAACTTCCCAGTTGCCCGCCAAACTGGTAATTTTCGACTTCGCTTGGGTCCCCGGATTCCCGGCTGGCCCATTTGAAAGGGAGCGACATATGAAGCGTCTGTTGGTTGCGGCGGTTATCTGCACGTTTTCGGCCGGCGGCCTGGCCCAGGCCGAGACCTGTAAAGACACGGCAACGAGCAAGCATCTTGCCGGGGCGGCGCTGACCAGTTTCATGAAGAAGTGCGACGCCGACGCCAAAAAATCGTGCGAAGCGAGCGCAAAGATGAAAAAGCTTGCCGGCGCAGCAAAGACCAGCTTCACGAAGAAATGCATCCGGGACACAACCGGCGAATGATTCGCTGCCGATATCCGGCGGCCTAAACAGGAGTCACATCGATGGGTCTACTGGATGATCTCGGCAGCGGCCTGAAAGGCGCCATGGGGCAGATGCTCAGCCAAACCATGGGCCAGCTTGAAGCCAATGCCCCGGCCCTGCTCTCGCAGGCCATGGCCAAGACCGATCTCGGCAGCGTGAACGGTCTGCTCAGCAAGCTCCAGGAGTCCGGCCTCGGCAATCAGGTGTCGTCCTGGCTCGGCAACGGCAGCAATCTGCCGATCAGCGCCGATCAGATTCGCGCCGCCCTCGGCGATGAAAAGGTCCAGCAAATCGCCAATTCGATCGGTTTGCCGACCGACAAGATCCTATCTTTGTTGTCGGAGCACCTCCCCGCCGCCGTCGACCAGATGAGCCCGAACGGCACGGTCGAAGAGCCGCCCAGCACCGAGGCCGGCGGGTAATTTTCGCCCGCACGCCATCCGCACTTAACCCGTCTCAAGCCCTGCCGGTGGCGGTACGCCGGTAGGATAGAAGCATCAGAAGGCTAAAGGAGAGTGATCCGATGAACCATCAAATGAAGCTGATCTGCGCGTCGATCGCGATCGCGTTCGGCGTCAGCGCCTATAGCCCAGCCATGGCGCTGACCATGAAGGAGTGCAGCGCCAAGTACAAAGCGGCGCAGAAGGCCGGCACGCTCAAGGGCATGAAGTGGAACGACTTCCGCAAGGCTGAATGCGGCACGGAAGCGAAGTCGACCGCGGCCAAGCCCATGGCGCCGACCAACATGGCGCCGACCAAGAAGCCCTCGACGGCGATGACCAAGCCCATGAGCCCGTCGAACGCGGTTTTCCCGGGCAAGGTCAGCGCCAAATACGCCAAAGAGTCGGCCGGCAAGGCGCGGATGCACACCTGCCTCGATCAGTACAACGCCAACAAGGCGCATAACGGCAATGGCGGCCTGAAGTGGATCCAGAAGGGCGGCGGCTACTACAGCGAGTGCAACAAGCACCTCAAGGGCCTCAAGGGCTGATCGGCCCTTGGGTTGATGCTGGCCTGATTTCGCTGCGGCGACGACACGGATAGTTGCGCCGCAGCGGGCTCGCCAAGCCAAGTGCGGGCAATCTGTGAATGACCGGCGCGGCGGAACTGCGCCGGCGGCCGTGGATCAAATCCCACCCAGCTTCCGCAGCACCGCGTCGAGCTGATCCAAGTCCTTGTACTTGATGTGCAGCACGCCGCCCTCGCCGTGGTGGCTCACCGTCACCTCCAAGCCGAGCGCGTCGGACACCCGCTTCTCCAGCGCGCGGGTGTCGGGGTCGCGGCTGTCGGTAAAGCCCTTGGCCTCGCGCTTGACCGCCCGCGCCTGGCCCGCGCCGTCCTTGCGCATGTCGGCCTCGACCTGGCGCACATTGAGCCCGCGCTTGATAATATCCTGCGCGATCTCGAGCGCATTGGGCTGCCCAACCAGGAGCCGCGCGTGCCCGGCGCTCAGCTCGCCGGAACGCACCAGCGCCTGCACCGGCTCGGTCAACTTCAGGAGCCGCAGCGTGTTGGCCACGTGGGGTCGGCTCTTGCCGACGATCTGCGCCACGTCGTCCTGGCTGTGGTTGAACTGCTCCATCAGCGCCAGATAGCCGGAGGCCTCTTCGATGGCATTGAGATCGGCGCGCTGCACGTTCTCGACGATGGCGAATTCGAGCGACTGGGCATCGGTCGCCTCGACGATCGCGATCGGTACCTCGTGCAGGCCGGCGCGCTGCGCCGCGCGCCAGCGCCGCTCGCCGGCGATGATCTCGTAGCCGCCGTCGGCGTCGGGCGCGACGCGCACCACGATCGGCTGGATGATGCCGCGTTCCTTGATCGAGGCGGCGAGCTCATTGAGCTCGGTGTCGGTGAAGGCGCGGCGCGGATTGCGCGGGTTCGGTTTCAAGCTCTCGATCGGCGCCCGGCGCGGCCGGCGCGTGCTCTCGCTGGGGCCCGTCTCCTCGGCATCGCCGAACAGCGCGGCGAGGCCGCGCCCCAATCGCCTGTTCTCCGCCATCGCCGGTGCTCCTGATCGATCTGCCACGTTCGCGTTCCCTGTCTTCTTTGGTCAGTCCGATTTCATCAAAGCGAGCCGCGGCCTCGCTTTTCCCTTCCGTGCAAGGGAAGGGTCGATTCTTAGGCGCGACGAGCATCGGGGGTGACCCCCACCCGGCTCGCGACGCTCGCCACCTCACCCTTTCAGGGGGAGGGATTACCCCGCCCGGTATTCCTTCTCGCGCTGGATCACTTCGGTCGCGAGGCGCAGGTAGGCTTCGCTGCCGACGCATTTGAGATCGTAGACCAGCACCGGCTTGCCGTAGGACGGCGCTTCCGAAATGCGCACGTTGCGCGGGATCATCGTGTCGTAGACCTTCGGCCCCATGAACTCGCGCACGTCGGCCACCACCTGGTTGGCCAGGTTGTTGCGCGAGTCGTACATGGTCAGCACGATGCCGTGGATCGACAGCTTGGGATTGAGGCTGCCCTTGACCTGCTCCACCGTCTTGAGCAGCTGCGACAGGCCTTCGAGCGCGAAGAACTCGCACTGCAGCGGCACCAGGACGGAATCGGCCGCCGCCATGGCGTTGATGGTGAGCAGGTTGAGCGAGGGCGGGCAGTCGACCAGCACATAGGTGAAGTCGTAGGTGCGCTCGCCGTTATTGAGTTCGTGAAGCGCGTGGCGCAGCCGGGTGGCGCGGTCGCGCGCCTGGCCGATCTCCAGCTCGATGCCGGAGAGGTCGAGGGTCGAGGGCGCCATGAAGAGCTGCGGCACTGCGGTCGGCAGCACCGCCTCGCGCATGCCGGCGTTGCCGGTGAGCACGTCATAGGTCGAGATGTGGCGCGCCTTGCGCTCGATGCCGAGGCCGGTCGAGGCATTGCCCTGCGGGTCGAGGTCGACGATCAGCACATGCTCGCCGATGGCGGCGAGCGCGGTGCCGAGATTGATCGCGGTGGTCGTCTTGCCGACGCCGCCTTTCTGGTTGGCGACCGCCAGCACCCGCGGGTATGCCGCCGGCCGCGGCGCCGGCTGGGGGAAGGAAACGACGGCTGCCGCTGGCGCGGCGGGCCGTTCGGGCGGCGCCTCCACCGGCGCGCTCTCCGTGGCCGAGGCCCGGGTATCCGTTTGTGCGGGAGGAGTGACTTCCACCGGGGCTTCGCTGACGGCTTCCGCCGAAGCGCTCACCGTCACCTCATCGGGGACTGGGCCATTGGCCTGGTTCGCCGTCGGCGAAGCTTCAATGGCTACATCATCGTCGCCGGCCACTGCCGCGCCCGATTGCTCGGCGGGAGCTACGGCCTCCACTGCCGCACTCTCCTCTGTCGGAGCCTGGGCATCGGCATGCGCGGTCGAGTTCGCTTCCTTGGGGGCTTCGCTGACGACTTCCGCTGAAGCGTTCGCAAGCTCGACAGGTGGTAGGCCATTGGCCTCGCTCGGCGCGGAAATCGCCGCTGGCTCAACCGGCGCGGCCTCGCCGCCGGTCACCGGGATCGCGGCCTGCTCGGCTGGCGCGGAAGCCTCCACCGGCGCGCTTTCCTCGATTCGAGCGTCCGCTCGAACTGGGGTGCTCGCTTCGTTCGGGGCAGTACTGTCGGCTTCCGCCGAGTTGCTTGCGGTCCCTGCCAAAGCAGGGACATCGTCTTCGCTCGATCCCGCCAACACAACGCTCTCCACTGGGACGCCCTCGGCAGTTGCTTCCGGGGCGGGCTGACTGGCAGCCTCCGTCGGCTCGCCGGACACAACCCTTCGTTGCATGTCGGTTGTGGTCGTGTCGGTCACGGTTTGTCCAGGCCCTAGCTCGAAACCCATGAGCCCGAGAATCAAATGCATCATGTCCGAGCTTATCCCCTTATACGAGCCTTGAGCTCCCGAATCACGAGGATGATCCCATCCGGACTGGTCTTACTGGATATGGACTCGGCCTGCAGTGTCCAATATTTAGCGGCTTCGGTCAATTCGGCGTCTATATCTTGACCCTTAAGGAAGAGGCCGACGGCCCCTTGCGCGAGCCAGGGAAACGCTTGATCGCACAAGGTTTTCAGCGGGGAAAAAGCCCTGGCAGTCACGACGTCGACGGGCCCGCGCCAGCTTTCCCCGATATCCTCTACCCGCTCGTGATGCACCTCGGCGGGCAACGCCAACACGCGCACTGATTCGCGCAAGAATGCGGCTTTCTTGCCGTTGCTCTCGACGAGATGGACACGCGCACCAGGCTTGTCGGCAAGCGCGCAGGCGATCGGAATGCCGGGGAAGCCGCCGCCAGAGCCGAGATCGACCCAGACCTTGGCGTCTGGTGCCAGCGGGATGATCTGTAACGAGTCGGCGATGTGCCGCGTCCAGATGTGCGGCACCGTCGACGGCGCAATGAGATTGATTTTGGCTTGCCACTGCAGGAGCAGGGACGCGAACTGATCCAGTCGTCTCAGTGTTTCACGTGAAACAGGATTTAGCCGCAAAGCCTCGGCTCGATCGCCTGAGAGATCGAGCGCGCCCTGTCTGGGCTTGCTCACGCGCGCTGCGCCGCCTTGTGGCGGTCGCGCTTGACGTGGGCGACGAGCAAGGTGAGGGCGGCGGGTGTCACCCCGTCAATCTTGCCGGCATGGCCGATGGTTCGCGGGCGATGTTTGGCAAGCTTCTGCTTCATTTCGTTGGAAAGGCCCGGCAGCGCCGCATAATCGAGATCAGCCGGCAGCTCGAATTCCTCGTCGCGACGATAGGAGGCCACGTCCGCCGCCTGGCGTGAAAGATACACCGAGTATTTGGCATCGATCTCGAGCTGCTCGGCGATCTTCGCATCGAGGTCGCCGAACCGCGGCCAGATCTTCGCCAAGTCCACCATTCCAATATTCGGGTAGGAAAGGAGTTCGAACGCAGTACGGCGCTGGCCATCCTTGTTCAAGGTGAGGCCATGGACTTCGGCTTCCTTGGGTGAAAGCGACACCGCCCGAGCATACGCCCGGGCGTCCGCCAAAGCTTGGCGCCTATGGCTGTGGAAGGCCGACCGCACAGGGCCCACGCAGCCGATCGCCATGCCCCTGTCGGTCAGCCGCTGGTCCGCATTGTCCGCCCGCAATTGCAGGCGATATTCGGCCCGTGAGGTGAACATGCGATAGGGCTCTGAGACCCCCCGGGTCACCAGATCGTCGATCATGACACCGAGATAGGCCTCCGCGCGGTCGAAGGTGATCCCCGGCCCGCCGCCGGCCAGCGCCGCCGCGTTCAGACCGGCCAAGAGCCCTTGGGCGCCTGCCTCTTCATAGCCCGTAGTGCCGTTGATCTGGCCCGCAAGGAAGAGGCCACGTAGCCGGCGCGTTTCAAGGGTCGGGTTCAGTTCGCGCGGATCGACGTAATCATATTCGATGGCGTAGCCCGGCCGCACGAACCGGGCCTTTTCCAACCCCGGAATAGTAGCAACAAGGGCATGTTGGACCTCCTCCGGCAGCGATGTGGAGATCCCGTTCGGGTAAACCGTGGTGTCTTCGAGCCCCTCGGGCTCCAGAAAGATCTGGTGACCGTCCCGTTCGCCGAATTTGACGATCTTGTCCTCGATCGAGGGGCAATAACGTGGTCCCGTGCTGGCAATTTGGCCCGAATACATGGGTGAACGATGGACATTGGCCCGGATGATCTCGTGGGTTGCCGGAACGGTGCGGGTGATCCCACATTGGATCTGCGGGTTGGAAATCCGCTCTGTGAGCACCGAAAACGGCTCCGGGGGATCATCCCCGGGCTGCATTTCCACGCTTTCCCAGTCGATGGTGCGCCCGTCCAGCCTTGGTGGGGTCCCGGTCTTCAGCCGGCCAAGGGCGAAACCCGCAGCCTCAAGGGTTCGGGAAAGGCCCATGGCAGGCGCCTCCCCGACCCGGCCGGCCGGAATTTGCTTTTCTCCGATATGGATAAGCCCCCGAAGAAAGGTGCCGGTGGTCAACACGACCGCCCCGGCCGCGATTTCGCGGCCATCGGCCAGTTTGACCCCGCAAACCCGCCCCTCCCGCAGAATCAGGTCGTCCGCTTCGGCCTCAATAACCTCAAGACCACCAATGGCGCAGATTTCAGCCTGCATCGCCCCGGCATAGAGGTTCCTGTCGGCCTGGGCGCGCGGACCGCGGACCGCCGGCCCCTTCCGGCGGTTCAGAACCCGAAACTGAATGCCCCCTGCGTCAGCCACGCGGCCCATGAGGCCGTCCAGGGCATCGATTTCCCGCACCAGATGCCCCTTGCCCAGCCCGCCGATGGCGGGATTGCAGGACATGGCGCCTATGGTGGCGAATCGATGGGTCACGAGCGCCGTCCTGGCACCCATGCGCGCAGCAGCAGCAGCAGCCTCACAACCGGCGTGGCCGCCGCCAATCACAATGACGTCGAAACTCGTGCCCATGACTCGCCTCGATTGCCGGCGTTGTAGCGGGAAAAGCGGTTGAGCGAAAGAACATCCCGGGCCGATGTTTCACGTGAAACATCGGCCAAGCCCCACCTTGAAGCGGAAACACCTTAGGCGCCAGGCGAGCCCCCGGTGCACCGGTTCGCTCTCGTCCCGCCCGCGCCAGCTCGGCCTATTTAACGACGTCGATCAAGCGCGCGGCCTCGCCGCCCGAACGCCTATCGTTGCCGCCAAACCAGATCGTCGCCACGCCGATCGCCACCACCAGGACGAAGAAACCAATCCACCCACTGGCGTTCGGCTCCTGCAGCATCCTCTTCCATGCGGGCAAATCGGCCATGGCGGCTCCCGGCGCATCCCGCGCCTGCTGGCGCAGCTTCGCAGGCAGCGCGGTGACCCGCGAGACGACCGGTTGCCACGGCGACCCCATGCCACACAGGCCGATCTTACCTTCTCCCGCTTGCCATGACGGAGCCGCCTGACCCGCCGACGGCGCCCTCACTTCCCGATGCAGAAATCGCGGAAGATGACGTCAAGAATATCCTCGACATCGACGCGGCCCGTGAGGCGCCCGAGCGCCTGGGTGGCCAGGCGCAGCTCTTCGGCGATGAGGTCCTCGTGGCCGGCGAGCTCCGGCGCCAGCGCGCGGTGCAGCGCGCCGAGGGTATCGTGGAGAATTCGGCGGTGACGCGCGCGGGTCACCAAGGCCGATTCGGCGCCGGCCAGGAAAGTCTCGGCATGGCGGGTGAGGGCGGAAAGCAGCGGATCAACGCCAGCGCCGGAAATTGCCGAAATATTGAACTCTAATTCATATTTATTGAACTCGTATTCATTATTTGATTCTATATTCACCCTTTCAGGTGACGTCTCGCCTTCCGATATTCTAAATTCATTCTTTCCATATTTCTCGGATTGCAATTCATTCCTTTCGGCCGCCGGCCCCGCCAAATCGATCTTGTTGCGAACCAGCCAGGTCGCCGGCTCGGTCACCGTCTCGCCGATTTCGGCCGTCTCCTCTGCCCCGGCCACCTCATCGCTTACCGTCCCAAGATCCGGCCCGCCGAACGCGCCGCAGCCCGGCAATTCACCAACCGCGCTCGTTGCGCCGGCATCGACCACCCACAGTACCAGGTCGGCGGCAGACGCGCGCGCCTTCGCCCGCCGCACGCCTTCCATCTCGACCGGCTCGCCTGTCTCCCTAATCCCCGCCGTGTCCAGCAATGTCACCGGCCAGCCGTCGAGGTCGAGATGCACCTCGATCACGTCGCGCGTCGTCCCGGCGTAGGGCGAGACGATCGCCGCCTCGCGCCTGGCGATGCGGTTGAGCAAGGTCGACTTGCCGGCGTTCGGCGGCCCGGCGATCGCCACCACCAGCCCCTCGCGCAGCCGCTCGCCGCGATGCTGGTCGGCCAATGAACGACTGATCTCGTCGGCCAATGCGCGCGCGATGGTGAGCGCCGGCGCCACCAGATCTTCCGGCACATCGCCCTCGTCGGAAAAATCGATGCGCGCCTCCACCAACGCCAGTGCCCGAATGAGCTGCTGCCGCCATTCCTCGGCGGGCTCCCGAAGCGCACCCGCCATCTGCCGGAACGCCTGGCGGCGCTGGCCCTCGGTTTCGGCCGCAACCAGATCGGCCAGGCCCTCGACCGCGGTAAGGTCGAGCTTGCCGTTCTCGAAAGCGCGGCGGGTGAACTCGCCCGCTTCGGCGGGGCGCAGGCCCTCGATCTTGCCGAGCGCTTCGAGCGTCGCAGCGATCACCGCGCGGCCGCCGTGAAGCTGCAGCTCGACCACGTCTTCGCCGGTCTCGCTGCGCGGGCCCGGAAAGAAGAGGGCAAGGCCCTGGTCGATGCTTTCGCCGGTTTGCGGGTCGCGCACCCGCACCAGCGCGGCCTGCCGGGGCAGGGGGCTCTTCGCCGTCAGCGCCTTCAGCGCCTCGCCGGCGCGCGCGCCAGAGATGCGCACCACCGCGATCGCCGCCGGCCCGCGGCCGGAGGAGAGGGCGAAGATGGTGGGGCGGGTGGGGTCGGACATCGCGGCGCAGGCAAGCGCCGCACGTACTTCAGGTCAAGGCCACGCGCGCCCGGCGCTAAAGCACCGCCACGTAATCGATCTCGATGTGGAGCGGTCCGCCCCACGAATCGACGCCGGCCGGACGCAGCGGGCGGCGCGAACCGCCGGGCTGAAATTGGAGCAGCTGGCGGCCCCCGCTGTCGCAGAGCGCCAAATGCGCCGCCCGTTAGCCTTTCATTAGCCATACCAAGCGACCGCCCTCATGCCGGCCACGCGGCCGCGGCAGGTTGCCGAAAGCTTAAGGCTTTCATTCAAAACTGAATTGGTATCGACCGCAGCCAAAGCCATGAACGCAATGGTCCTCAGTACGGCCGGACGCGGCCTCAAGACGCGGGACGCTCGCTGGCGCGACGACCTCGTCCTGCACGTGGGTTTCGCGCTGCTGGACCAGCAGCGTGCCGGTCTATTCAAGGAAATCGACCAGCAGCTTGCCATTCTTTCAGGGACCGCCGCGCCGGCCGCGCGCCAAGCGCCGCGTAAGATTGAGCGAGCCAATTCGCCGCCATCCTTAACCCCTGCGACCAGCGTTCGCCGAAAGCCCCGCGCCCTTGCACCGGCCGCGCCGCACCGAATCTCCAGGCTGCGTCTGGCCGCAATCGCAAGCCTGATCGTTGCCACGTGCGGCTTGGGCTGGATCGCCGCCGCAAGTCTCGACGCCTGGTTCAACGGTCCGCTCACCGGCCGCGCCGCGGTCGATGCCGTGGTCGAGCGCATCATCAGCGCCGAATCGAACGACAAGGCCGGCGCCAAAAACAAGCGCTCAAGCGCGACCGGCCCCGCGCAGTTTCTCGACGAGACTTGGCTCGACATGATCCGCGCCTACCGCCCCGATCTCGCCAAGGGACGCAACCGCGAGCAATTGCTGGCGTTGCGGCGGAATGCAAAGATCGCGCGCGAAATGACGCGGCGATTTGCCGAGCGTCACGCGGCGATGCTGGCACGGCGCGGCCTGCCCGTGACCCCTGCGACAGTTTATCTCGCGCACTTTGCCGGCGGCGCCGGTGCCGCCGCGCTCCTGACGGCACCGCAGCAGGCCGACGCCGCGCAGGTCATGGCCTATGCCGACTCCACCGGACGGACCAAGCGCGAGCAGATCGTCAAGGCCAACCCGTTTCTCGCCAAGTTCAGCGTTGCCGATCTCGAGCACTGGGCGAAGCGCAAGATGCAAGGCCCCAAGCTGCATCTGAGCGAACTGACAGGCGCCAGCAACAAGAAGTAGCGCGACAATCCGGCAGCCCTTGCCCGAGCGCTTGCGCGCTTCGCTCTCTCACCAGCATCCGTCGTGCGCCACCCTCTTCCACCAGGGGAGGGGCAAGAGAGAATGCCTTCCGACCTCGACCAAATCGCAAACTGGACGAAATCGTCCGCGCCTGACCTAATATCGCGGCCAAGGGAGGACGTTCAATGAAAGCCATGCTGCTCACTCAACACGGCGGCCCGGAGATGCTGCACTATGGCGAGACGGACGACCCGGTGGTGGGGCCCGGCGAGATCGTGGCCGATGTCCATGCGGCGAGCGTCAATGGCGCCGATCCGAAAGTGCGGCGCGGTGGCGGTCCCTACAAGCTCAGGAAGCTCCCGCACATCCTCGGCCGCGATTTCTCCGGCGTGGTCAGCGCGCTCGGCGCCGGCGTCAACGATTTCAAGGTCGGCGACGCGGTGTTCGGCGTCATGGATCAGGGCATCGAAGGCACCTATGCGGAAAAGCTCGCCATCAAGGCCACGCTGATCGCCAAGAAGCCCGACGACTTGAGCCATGCCGAAGCGGCGGCGCTCGGCCTCATCAGCCTCACGGCGATCACCGCGATCGAAGACACCGCCAAACTGAAGACCGGCGAGACCATCCTGATCCAGGGTGGCGCCGGTGGCGTGGCCGGCTTCGCCATCGAACTCGCCAAGCATATCGGCGCCAAGGTGATAACGACGGCAAGCGCGCGCAATCATGATTATGTGCGCGGCCTCGGCGCCGACCAGGTGATCGACTACAACACGCAAGATTTCAGCAACATCGGCCCGATCTGCGACGTGGTGTTCGATACCGTCGGCGGCGACGTACGCGCCGGCTGCTACAAGGTATTGAAACCCGGCGGCCGGCTGGTGTGGATCGCGCCGGCGCCGGAGGGCTTCAAGGTGCCGCGCGACGACGTCGCGACGCTCAAGCCCGACGTCAAGCGCGACCGCGCCCACCTCGAACGCATGCTGGCGCTGCTCGCGGCCGGAGCCGTGCACCCGCCGGAAATCACCCGCTACAAGCTCGCCGACGCGGCCGAAGCGCACAAGGTCAGCGAAGGCCGCCACCTCCGCGGTAAGCTGGTTCTGGAGGCGCGATGACCCCGCCGAGGGACGAGACGAAAAGCCTCACGTTCTAATTAATTCTTCCGGCGCGGCCGGCGCCAAACATCCCGCTGTACGCGTTTGTGCCGATGCGGCAGGGCACAGGCGCGGAACCGCGCGTGCGCCGCGTTGTTGCATTGACCAAGGCACACAGCGCGGAGAATGCCATGCCGACCAGCAACTTCCCGTGGCGCAACAACAGCACGCGCTGGATCCTCTCCAGCAGCCTTGTCGTGATCTCGGCGGTGATCGCCATCATCTTATGGTCGGCGAGCGGCGGCCTCTCCAATTCCTCGGTCAATCCATCGAATCCGACCTCGGTCACCGGCGGCGCGGCCGGTACGGCGGCGCGAACGCCGCCGGCAAAATGACCGCCTCGGTCTCGGAAAACCTCGGGCGAGCGAGAGCCCAAACCACCCCAAGCCAGCGATTCGCGGCGCGCCTGACATCAATTCGCTCTTTGGCGAATCAATTGCCATCACCGCGCGAAAATCTTGATTCAAAAATTGCGCATCGGTCGCGCCCTTGATTCGATCCTTGCGTGACGCCACGGCGGCGCCCAACCCTCGCCCCTCCAACGCCACAAAAACCCCCTCCGAAGGCAAATTGCTTGTGACAAGGGCCCCTCAGCCGCCGGTCGTGTGTTGCGCGAACGGTATAAATGCCCAAGATTCGCGAAACTCGCGCGCACAGAGTTCAAACCTTGCCGCATACTGTCCTCACGGTATTCCTGAGTTCCACCGCGGAGGATCTGATTTCCTACCGCGAGGCTACTCATGCGCGCATCAACGCGACGGAGTACTTCCGTTGCGTCGACGCCACGGACGCGCACGCGCCCGACGATCTCGACGCCCATCGCGAACGGGCGCAGAAGGCCGACCTCTTCGTCGGCCTGGTCGGCTTGCAGCGCGGCTGGGAGCCGGCCGGCGACAGCTACGAACGCTCCATTACCGAGATGGAGCATGATTGGGCCGAGGCCGCCGGCCGCACACGCTTCCTCTTCGTCTCCCCGGACGATTTTTTCGTCCGCGACGAAATCGACGAATCCGATGCACGGCACCATCGCCAACAGGGCTTTCGCCGCCGCCTGTTGTCCGAACCCACCATGTCGCAGGCGGGATTTAGCTCGCCTCATCTGCTCTCCGCCTTCATCCTCGAAGAGCTGTTGCGCCACCTGATCGACGCCGAGCTCGATCAGCTGATGACGCCCGCGCCACGGGCACTGGGCAAGGCACAAAATACCTTGCCGTCGCTACCGGACGAGACTATCGGCAAGCTCCTCGCGATCTTCGACGCCCGCGGCGACACCGAGCGCGCCGAGCAAGCCGGGATATCGCGGCAAACGGTGTTCGAACTGGCGTGCCGGCTGAAGCCGGAAGAAGTGCGCGATATCGACCAGGCCCTTATCGAGCTGAACGTCGCGGTCGACATCGCCGCCGACATCGTCAATCGGGGCAAGCGCGGCGGCCACGTCAACAACATCATCAATGCGGATCGGGCGCGCATCGCCACGCTGATGGCCGCCGGCAATATCGAAGGCGCGGCGCGCGAAGCCGACCGCGGGTTCGCAGAATGGCGAGCGGCAAGCCCGGAATGGCGGCGCACCGCGCTGCAAAGCGGCATTGCCATCCTGGAAGCCGGCCTCGAACAGGACATCCTGCGCCGTGACGTGCGCACGGCGGCGGAGCGGCTGCAAACCATCGTCGGTCTCGCCCATGCCGGCAACAGTTCCGCGCAGTTCGAGGCGTTGCGCCAGCGCGCCGACGGCTTTCTCCAGCGCGGCCGCGCCTGCGGCAGCAAACTCGATCTGCTGATCGCGATCGAGATCGCCAAGCTGACGGCCCATCTGGCACAGAACGCCGACCAGCGCGGAGAAGCGCTCAACGACCTCGGCGTCTTCCTGGCGACGCTGGGCGAGCGCGAGACAAATCCCGAGCGGCTGCACGTAGCGACCCAGGCGTTCCGCGCCGCGCTGATCAAGTATCCGCGCCAGCAGGTGCCGCTCGAATGGGCGCTGACCAAGAACAACCTCGGCAACGCGCTGCGCGCGCTCGGCGAGCGCGACACCGACAAGGCGCGGCTCAATGAGGCCATCGACGTCTTCCGCGAGGCGCTCGAGGAATGCACCCGCGAGACCGAACCGCTCGATTGGGCGATGATCCAGAACAATCTGGGCAATGCCTTGCGCGCGCTCGGCGAACGTGAGAGCGGCAGCGCGCATCTGGAGGCGGCCGTCAACGCCTTCCGGCGTGCACTGACCGAGCGCACGCGCGAGCGCGTGCCGCTGCGTTGGGCGGCGACCCAGCACAATCTCGGCAATGCGCTACAAATCCTCGGCGAACGCGAAAGCGGCACCGCGCGGCTGCGACAGGCGGTCGAGGCCTATCGCGAGGCGCTGAAGGAACGCACGCGCAAGCACGGCGCGCAGCATTGGGCCATCACCCAGAACAGCCTCGGCAACGCGCTGCTGATGCTGGGCGAACGCGAAGACAGCACCGTGCCGCTGCAGGAAGCGGTGGCTGCCTATCGCGCGGCGCTCGGCGTGTTCGAGGCCAGGCGCGCCGGCAGCCACATCAATCTCACACACCGCAATCTCGCGCGCGCCGAGAAGCTACTGGCCGACTGGCAGGGCTCGTGGGAGAGCCTCGCCAATAAGCGCAACCCGATGTTCGACTTCTCGGAAGAGCGCAAGCTGGGTCAGTTCTGATCCGGGCGGCTTCGCTCGCTTCACCGATCGGCGTCCCCCGCATCCTTGGAACCGAAGCGCGCCTCAATTCGCCGTATCGGCGATAGTCGGTTACAGTGCCGCGCCATGGAAGATACCGCGCACACCAATCGTCTCGCCGGCGCCACCTCGCCTTATCTGCTGCAGCATCGGCACAATCCGGTGGACTGGTGGCAATGGGGACCGGACGCGCTCGCCGAAGCCAAACGTTCAAACAAGCCGATCCTGCTTTCGGTCGGCTACGCGGCCTGTCATTGGTGCCATGTGATGGCGCACGAGTCGTTCGAGGACCACGCGACCGCCAAGGTCATGAACGAGCTTTTCATCAACATCAAAGTCGATCGCGAGGAACGGCCGGACATCGACCAGATCTACATGAACGCCTTGCATCTGATGGGCGAGCAGGGCGGCTGGCCGATGACGATGTTTCTGACGCCGACCGGCGAGCCGGTGTGGGGCGGCACTTATTTTCCAAAGGATTCGCGCTACGGCCGGCCGGCCTTTGCCGACGTGCTGCGCGAGGTCGCCCGCCTGTTTCGCGAGGAACCGGCAAAGATCGAGCAGAACCGCGCCGCGCTCTTGGCGCAGCTTGCGCAGAAGGCGCGGCCGCAGGGCAAGGTGACCATCGGGCTCGCCGAGCTCGACGGCGCCGCGCGCCAGATCGGCAATGCCTTCGATTCCGTGCACGGTGGCATCGGCGGCGCGCCCAAGTTTCCGCAGCCGATGATCCTGGAATTTCTCTGGCGCGCGGGCTTACGCACGCAGGATGAACGCTCCTTCGAAACCGTCGAACATTCGCTCGAACGCATGAGCGAGGGCGGCATCTACGACCATCTCGGCGGCGGCTTCTCGCGTTATTCGGTCGACGAGAAATGGCTGGTGCCGCATTTCGAGAAGATGCTCTACGACAACGCGCAACTGTTGCCGCTGTTGGCGCTCGCCGGACAGCGCAGCGGCAATCCGCTGTTCGCCACGCGTGCGCGCGAGACGGTCGGCTGGCTTGCCCGCGAGATGACGACGAAGGAGGGGGCGTTCTGCGCTTCGCTCGACGCCGACTCGGAAGGCGAGGAGGGCAAGTTCTACGTCTGGCGCTACGGCGAGGTGCTTGAAGCCCTCGGCGCCGAAGACGGCGAATATTTCGCGCATCATTACGACGTGACGCGCGGCGGCAACTTCGAGGGACACACGATCCTCAACCGGCTGGAATCCCAGCCGCGCACCGCCGAGGAGGAGAGCCGGCTGACGCAATTGCGCCAAAAGCTGCTGGCCGCGCGTGAGGCGCGGGTGCGGCCCGGCCTCGACGACAAGGTGCTGGCCGACTGGAACGGGCTGATGATCGCCGGGCTGGTCAACGCCGGCATTATTCTCGACGAGCCGTCCTGGCTCGAGATGGCACGGCGCGCCTTCGACCTCATCGCGCAGCACATGACGCGCGGCGATCGACTCGGCCATTCCTGGCGCGGCGGGCAATTGCTGCTGCCGGGCTTGGCGTCAGATTACGCGACCATGATCGGCGCGGCGCTCGCGCTTTACGAGGCGAGCGGAGAGGGCGCCTTGCTGGAGCTGGCGCTCGCATGGCAGCGGCAGCTCGACGCGCATTATGCCGACCGCGAAACCGGCGCTTATTTCCTGACCGCGGACGACGCCGGCGACCTGCTGCTGCGGCCCCATTCCACCGCCGACGACGCCACGCCCAACGCCAATTCGGTGGCGGCCGCCAATCTGGTGCGGCTGGCCGCGCTCACCGGCGACCATCAATGGCTGGAGAAGGCCGACCGGCTGATCGAGGGCATCATCTCGGCGCAACCGCGCAACCTGTTCGGCCACGTCACCCTGCTCAATGCGCTCGACCTGCGCCTGCGCGCCGCCGAGATCGTGGCGACCGGGCCGCAAGCGGAGGGCTTCGCGCGGGCCGCGCTGAAATTGCCCTACCTCGACCGCATCGTGCTGCGCGCGGAAAATGCCGCCGCGCTACCGCCGACGCATCCCGCCCAAGCCAAGCTGAAGGCAACCCAAGGCAGTGCGGCATTTGTGTGCGTGGCCGGGACCTGCTCGCTGCCGGTCACCGAGCCCGGCCAGATTGCGGCAGCGGTCACAGCCATGCGCCCGCAGGCTCCTCAAACAGCTTGATCTTACCGCGACAACGGCGGAAATTGCCGGCTCCAGTCTTCCCGGGGGCGCGCGACCAGGGAATCAGAAAATGCGCTTTCTGCTTGGCTTTGCCGTTGCCGGCCTGCTGGCCGGTTCATTGTGTTCCGCACAAGCCGAAGAATGGTGCGGCTTCCTCGACCAGGCGCATGCGCCGGTGCGCTGCGGCTTTTCCAGCATCAAGGACTGCAAGCAGGCGCTCGGCAGCAAGAAGGACGCCGTCTGCATGCCGAGCCCGAGCTTCGCCAAGAGCATGTCGCCGGTGGCGCGGAACGGCTGAGCCAGCGGTCATCCCTCCCCTGAAAGGGGAGGGTGGCGAGCGTCAGCGAGCCGGGTGGGGTCGGCGCGCCTTGGACAGCCAGCAAGTACCCCCGCCCCGATACGGGGGAGGGATAAAGCGAGCTACCCCGCCTTGCGCAACAGAGCGACGGCGCGGTTCTGCTTCAACCAGCGGCTCCATGGCTCGGGCGCGATCAGCCCGTCGCTGATCCACACCGGGCGGATCACGTTGCGCTCATCGAGGCGGCCGATCACGGCCGGCTTGTGCAGGTGCTGGTTCTCAGCGTCGACCATGACGTCAAAGCCGGACGGCGCGCGAATCGAACGGCCGGCAAGCATGCGGCGGACCGCCGCCGCGTCCGTGGTGCCGGCCTGCGCAACGCTCTCCGCCCACAGCTTGAAGCCGATCCAGCTCGCCTCCATCGGATCGTTCGTCATCGCATTCGGATCGCCGGTGAACGCGCGCCATTCGGCGACAAAGGCGCGGTTCTCGGACGTGTCGATGGTGTTGAGATAATTCCACGCCACCATGTGGCCAATCAGCTTGCGCTCGGCCAACGCCGGCAGCTCGGCCTCGCCCAGCGACAAGCTCATCACCGGCAGGCCGTCGGCATCGAGACCCTGGTTGGCGCGCTCGCGAAAGAAATGGACGTTGGAGTCGCCGTTGAGCGTCGCGATGATCACGCCGTCGCGGCCGGCGAACCGGCGGATGCGGTGCACGATCTCGGCCCACGCCTTCTCGCCGAACGGCGTGTACAGCTCGTCGACCGCGTCGGCACCGATGCCGCGCGCGGAGAGATAATTGCGGATAATCGCGTTGGTCGTACGCGGATAGACGAAGTCGGTGCCGAGCAGAAAGAAGCGCCGCCGCCCCATGGCGAGTAGATAGTCGACCGCCGGCAACGCCTGCTGCGCGGGGGTCGCGCCGGTATAGACGACATGGGGCGACTGTTCCTCGCCCTCATACTGGCTCGGGTAGAACAACAGCCCGTTGTGGCGCTCGAGCACCGGCAGCACGCGCTGGCGCGACGCCGAGGTCCAGCAGCCGAAGATGGCGGCAACCCCGTGCTCGGCGAACAGCGTCTCGGCCTGCGCGGCATAGGCGTCGGTGTCCGAGCGCGGGTCCATGATGGCGGCTTCCACCGGCCGGCCGAGCAGTCCGCCGGCGCGATTCAATTGCTCGATCAGCATCACCAGGAGCTGCTGCAAGGGCCGCTCGCTCGTGGTCAGCGTGCCCGACAGCGAATGCAGAATGCCGATCTTGATCGAGCCGTGGTCGAGGTCGGCGAAATAACGGGAGACCGAGCCGGTCAGCGTCTGCGCCCGCACGAGCAAGTCATCGGCGGTGGAGAGTACGGCATCGCCGGCGAGCGTCACGTCGGTGACCACGGCGCGGATACCGGGCAGCGCCTCGCTAACAGTCGACGCGACCTTGGTGGCCTCGTTGCCGATGACGTCGAGCTGGCTGATCTGCTGCTCCATGATGCGGGTGACGCTTTCGTTCACCTTGCCCATGTCGGCCACGCTGCGGCCGACCGCATCGATCGCCTCGCCGGTGTCGTGCACCGCCTGCTGGATGCCGTGGATCTGGTCGCCGACATCCTTGGTCGCCATCGCCGTGCGGCGCGCGAGTTCCTTCACCTCCGCCGCCACCACGGAAAAGCCGCGGCCGGCCTCGCCGGCGCGCGCCGCCTCGATGGTGGCGTTGAGCGCGAGCAGCGACGTCTGTCCCGCGATCGCGTTGATCAGCTTGATCACTTCCTCGATGCGGGTGGCGGCACCCCCGAGAGCACGCATGGTCTCGTCGGCGCGGGCGAGTTCGGTCGCGGTGCGCTGACTGGCGGCGCGCGCCGCGTCGACCTGCTTGCCGGAATCGATCGCCAGCGTCTGCACGTCGCGCGCGGCCGAAGCGACCGCGGCGACATCCTCGGCGGCCTGTGCCGCGGCTTCGGACGACACCGCCACCTGCCGCGCCATCAGCCGGTTGCTTTCGGCAAGCTCGGCGGCGGTGCCGCGGATGCGCTCGCCGGCGCTGGTGAAGTCGTTGACCACCTCGTCGATACCGCGGCGGAAGTTGCCGGTGAAAAAGGCGCGGCCGGCATGATGCAGCCGCGCTTCTGTTTCGCGTCGGCGCTGATCGACGGCGACCGTATCGGCTTCGATCAGCGCGCCGCGGATGGTCTCCGCGGTTTCACCGAAGGCCTGCAACGCGCCGTCGCCGATCAACTCGGGCAGGCCGAGGTAGCGGTCGCCGCCGGCGATCTTGCTGATGGCGGCGATGATGTGCGAAAGCCGCGCTTCGGCGAAGCAGCCGACGATCAGCGCGCCGACGAAAGCCAACGCCAAGGCAAGGGGAAGCGACGGCCAAAGGCTGACAATGCCGGCCGCAATCGCGGCGACGATGAATGTCGGAATGGCAATCCACAGCGCCGGGCGTGGAATTGAAGAGCGGCGGTGCTGCGACATTGCGGGCTCTTGTGGTACTTTCGCACCCCAATTCGCCAGAAGATGATTTCCAATTCCTTTCGCAACTGCGAAAACTACCGCATCAAATAACGGCAAGAGCGCACAAAGTTTGGGCGTGCGATTTAACCCAACTGCGCTTCGCGATCGCGCATGACGACAATGCTCAAACTGAATTGAGTGCGCTCACGGACTCGCCGAGGCGATTGAATCGCCGGAGCGCGAGCGGGTGAACGCGGCCTGCCCGGCAATTACAAACGCAGGGGCGATGAACAGCGGGCCGACGTCGTAACCGGTAAAGTGCGCGAGCGGAGACGCCAGGAACGGGACCAGCAGGATCAACCCCGCGCCCACCAGCGCGGGCCGCGATTCGTCGACCGGCCCATAAAGCTCGACCAGCCAGACCGCGACAAAGACGCCGACGACAAGGTCGTAGTCCTGCAGGTAGGGCGTCGCCAGGCAGGTGCCGAGCACCAGGAGTGCGTTCTTCGCCGCCGCCGGCGTCTCGCGGAACCAAGCCACCGCCACGACGGCCGCCGCGCACAGGCCGACCGCGGCCTGAACCACATAGGCGGTCGGCACATCGGCGCCGATCCGACGCGCGAAGATGAAAACCGAAATCATGCGATGCCAGACGCCGGTGGAGTTTTCCAGGATGACGTGCTGCAAGACCGAGGCGTGATGAAAGTAGGTCGGCCATAGCGGCGCGCCGAACAGCAGCACGCTCATCAGCACCAGCGCCACCGCGGTCACCGCGGCAACCAGGAAAGCGCGGAAGTGACGGCCGGCGAGCAGCGCGATCGGCACCAGCAGGCCGAGCTGCGGCTTATAGGTGAGCAACCCGAACAGCACGCCGGCCAGTGCCGGCCGCCGCTCGAGCAGCGACAATCCTCCGCCCAGCAAGGCCGCGGTCCAGGTGCCGTTCTGCCCGCCGACGGCGTTGATGAACACGGCCGGCGCGGCGAGCGCCAATAGCCAAGTGCCGGCTTGCGGACGGGCGACGCGCAAGGCGGCGTAGAAGCACAGCCATCCAGCGATCAGCCAGGCGAACAGCGCCGGCACATAGGGCACCAGTCCCAGCGGCGCGGTCAGTACCATCAGCGTGGGCGGATAACTGTAGTGATAAAAGTCGATGGCCGCGCCGGCGACCGCGGTCTCGAAAGCGTGAAACGCGTTCAAATCGTAGATGGTGGCGACGCTGCCCCGTAAGGCGAGCGCCGCCGCCGACCAGAAATTGATGAAGTCGTCGCCAAACGGCCGCCCGGCGCCGTTGGTCAGGTGATCCTGGGTCTGGCGCAGGAGATCGACGACATAGCCGATGCCGGCGACCGCGACCCAGGTGACCGCGAGTGTGCGCAGGCGTTGGGATAGCGCGCTCGGCAAGTCTCGCTGCTCCGATCATCCCGCGCGGACCCGCCTTGCGGTCCGGCCGGACCGCAAGGCAATCGCCCGCCTTAGCTGCTCATCAACTCGAAGGAACTCAGCGTAACTCTTAGGTCACCGCGCGCGAGGCGTCCATGGCGCCCCTGGGCGCCCATCCCGGCAGGCGAACGCCTTCACCACGCCCGCCACCGCTGTGAAAGCCGTGGCGGTTATTCTTATGCCCGGTGCTATTGCGTCAGGATGTTCGGATAAAGCGTCTTCCAAAAGGAGCACTTGTGCTCCGCCGCAGCGTCAAACAATCCGACCTTGCCGGGATCGAAGCGCATCACACCCGCATCCGACTTTAAACTCGAGGCCATGCCGGCGCATGCACGGCCATGGGCCGCCCCGTTTTGGCAAAGCTCGTCCAGTACGCGATCATATCGTCGGCGACCTTCTGCGAACCCGGCTGGAGATCGGGCCCGGCGACTTTGCTGGTGTTGTCGAAGTGCGGGAAAAGGTAGGGCAACTCGGACGAATGCACCGCGCCCATCTCGAAGCCCGGATCGGTGGTCACGGCAGGCGCGTCACGATCGGCGAACTCAAACTCATAGACCGGCACGCGTTTCCTCATGAGCTTGCCGGTTTCCAGATAAATGCAATTGTTGATGCCGATGGTGGCGATGAAATCGGACATCACCGTGCCCAGCGCCGTCGGGGCGGAGGAATAGTCGCTCACCGGATATTGCTTGAGCACCGCCGCGGTGTTGTCGCCATAGATCGCCTTCAGCTTGTCAGGGTAGTTCTCCTTGGTGATCTTGGCGCCGGCCTGGACGTCGTAAGCGACGTAGAGACGCAGCTCGTCGCGCGTGCCGCCATTGATGACCGGTACCTTGACGTATCGGCCGCTGGCCAGCGCCTGCGCACCCTGCAGCGGCACCGTCTTCGCCCCGATCACCGGAAAGAAGGTGGTGAGGCTGCCGCTGGAGACCTTGTTGCCGGCATCGAGCAAATCCTTCACCGATTTCTTGCGCAAACAGGCCACCGCGGTCTTGCGGTCGTCGCAGCCGACTGCCTTGGCGATGGCCTCGCCGATCTTGTTGCCGTCCGCCACGCTGGGGAGTGGCGTGGCGCAACCGGCGCTCTCGATGATCGCTTTCTCGAACAGGCCGCGCGTTTCCTGCGGCGCCAGGATGTGCATGCAGACGCTGGCGGCCCCGGCCAACTCGCCGGCAATGGTGATGTTGCTGCGGATCACCGCCAAACGCCGCGATGTTGCGCTTCACCCAACCCAGCGCCAACGCTGGTCCTCGAGCCCATAACCGCCGTCATGCGCCTTGGCGAAAGCCGGGTGGGCCATGAAGCCGAACACGCCGAGGCGGTAATTCAATGACACCATCACCACATCGCCAGCCTTGGCCAAGGTGCCCAACGGATAAAGCGAGCTCGAGCCGCCGACAAAAGCGCCGCCGTGGATCCACACGATCACCGGACGCTTGCGGCGCTCGGGCTTGCCGGAATAGGGCGCGGTGACATTGATGGTGAGGCAATCCTCATTGTTGCTCGCCTCGGTCAGGCTGTAGCGCGACAATTGCGGGCAGGCGCTGCTGTATTTCTTGGCGTCGCGCACGCCTTTCCACGACTTTGCCGGGCGCGGCATGGTCCAGCGCAGCGCACCGACCGGCGGCATGGCGTAGGGAATGCCTTTGAACTCGCGCAGCCCATCGTGAATGACGCCGCGCACGAACCCGGAGGAAATATGTACCACCGCCGGATCGGGCGCTTTGCGCGCCGATGCCGGATTGGCGGCGAACAAGAAACTGACGCCGACGAGAAAAATAACGCAAAGACGTGCTCTCATGGCCGCTCCGCTTTCCGGCCGGCCGAATTGCTCGCCGGCCGCGCCGCGGTCGAATTAGAGCGCCATTCGACAACAATCGATTAAGCGGGGCAGCGCAATGCAAGCCAATAAGCGCTGCCCCGTTTACGCGGCAACGAACACGCTTGCGGCCGGCCCCGAACAAACGAGGCCGGCCGCGGAGACTTGAATAACTCGGGAAGCCCGAACGCCAAGCCAGCTTAGGTATTCATGCTCTCGAAGAACTCGCTGTTGCTCTTGGTGTTGCGCAGCTTGTCCAACAGGAAGTCGATGGCGTCCATCGTACCCATCGGATTGAGGATGCGGCGCAAGACGTACATCTTCTTGAGCACCGCCGGCTCGGTGAGCAGCTCTTCCTTGCGGGTGCCGGAGCGGGTGATGTCGATCGCCGGGAAGGTGCGCTTGTCGGCCACCTTGCGGTCGAGGATGAGCTCGGAGTTACCGGTGCCCTTGAACTCTTCGAAAATCACTTCGTCCATGCGGCTGCCAGTGTCGATCAGCGCGGTGGCGATGATGGTGAGCGAGCCGCCCTCTTCGATGTTACGGGCGGCGCCGAAGAAGCGCTTGGGGCGCTGCAACGCGTTGGCGTCGACACCGCCGGTCAGCACCTTGCCCGAGGACGGCACGACCGTGTTGTAGGCGCGGCCGAGGCGGGTGATCGAATCGAGCAGAATCACCACGTCGCGCTGGTGTTCGACCAGGCGCTTGGCCTTCTCGATCACCATTTCAGCGACCTGCACGTGGCGCGAGGCCGGCTCGTCGAAGGTCGAGGACACCACCTCGCCCTTCACCGAGCGCTGCATGTCGGTGACTTCCTCGGGCCGCTCGTCGATGAGCAGCACGATCAGATAGGTTTCCGGATGGTTGGCGGTGATGGAGTGGGCGATGTTCTGCAACAGCACGGTCTTGCCGGTGCGCGGCGGCGACACGATGAGCGCGCGCTGCCCCTTGCCGATCGGCGCGACGATGTCGATGACCCGGGCGGAGAGATCCTTCTTGGTCGGGTCTTCGTATTCCATCTTCAGCCGTTCGTCGGGATAGAGCGGCGTCAGGTTGTCGAAGTTGATCTTGTGGCGCGCCTTCTCGGGGTCCTCGAAATTGATCGTATTGACCTTGAGCAGCGCGAAGTAGCGCTCGCCTTCCTTGGGCGAGCGGATGTGGCCCTCGACGGTGTCGCCGGTGCGCAGCGCGAAGCGGCGGATCTGCGAGGGCGAGACGTAGATATCGTCGGGGCCGGAAAGGTAATTGGATTCCGGCGAGCGCAGGAAGCCGAAGCCGTCCGACAGCACCTCGACGACACCTTCGCCGACGATATCGACCTCCTGGGTCGCGAGCTGCTTCAGGATTGCGAACATCAGCTCCTGCTTGCGCAGCGTGCTGGCATTCTCGACCTGGTGCTCTTCGGCAAAAGCGAGGAGTTCGGCGGGAGTCTTGGCTTTAAGGTCTTGGAGTTTCATTTCCCGCATGCGGGTTTTGTCCTAGTGGAGAGAAACCGGCGGAGTCTACGTGGGGGAAAACGGGAGACTGACGCTGGTTTGATAGACGGATAAAGATCGCAGGTCAGGATGAGACGATGCTTTGGGAAGGCATCCCGGGCCCGATGTGCGACCGGCCCGAACACGAAGGGAGCCGGAACGCGATACATCCGCCTGCGTTCGGTGGGATTACCGGCAACATAAGCGCAGCCCGCGCTTCGCGCAAGAGGGCGGGAAAAACCCGGTTAATCGTGCCGGTCGGGGAGGATCGGACCGCCGACGGCGGCCCGGAGCGGGCTGAATGGAGATCCGAGATGTCTGCCGCCCCTCAGGGAGGCCCGACAAGGCTCAGAACGGCTTCACCACTGCCAGGATGACGATGACGATCAGCAACAGTGTCGGTATCTCATTGGCAATACGATAGAATTTCGGCGAACGCGGGTTGCGGTCGAACTGGAAATCGCGGCCCCAATGGCTGAACAGGCCATGCAGGATGGTCATGACCAGCACCAGAGCGATCTTGGCGTGGAACCAGCCGGCGCCCAGCCATCGACCCTGCAACACCAGCGCGATGCCGAGCACCCAGGTCACAATCATGGCCGGGGTCATGATGTAGCGCAGCAGCCGCTGCTCCATGACCTTGAAGGTCTCCGAACTCTCGGAGCCCGGCTTGGCGCCGGCGTGATAGACGTAAAGCCGCGGCAGATAGAGCATGCCGGCCATCCAGGCGATCACCGCGATGACGTGGAAGGCTTTGATCCAGAGGTACATGGCTTTCTCGGCTCGGTAGGCCAGGATCGGCCACCCTCATGCCAGATCATTGCATCAGCGCCCGACAGGCGGCGCAATGAGGTTCCCGTCACCGTCTCGCCACGTGGCCGGCGCGTCAGGCGCGGCAAATCTCTTCACGCGCTCCATGGCTACGGTCGGCTGCGCGATCAGATTACCATCTCCGTCCCGCCACGTCGTTGGCGCCTCAGCGTCGGCAAATCGCGCCATGCGACCGCTCGGCGGCGAAACGAGATTGCCGTCGCCGTCCTTCCATCGGCCGCTCGCGGCCGAACGGAACGATTTCGACGAGGTCGGCCGGCCCGAACGGCTCTCATCGAAAAGAACGACATCCACACCGCGCGAAGACAGGCGCATCGTGTAGTCGCGACCCGCCAATATGCGCGAAAGCACGTGCTGCAGCGAACCGGCATAGGTCCCGGTGACGGTTTGCTCGAGATGCGCGCGCGCGTGATATTCAAATGCAAATCGGCGATGCAATGCTTCAAGGATATCCCTGAGCGTTGTGTTCTGTGCTTCCACGGTGAGGGAATCGCGCTGGCCGGAAATGCGAAGTTCCGCTTTCGAGCACACCGTTCCCAACAAAAGCAAGGCGCCGGCAAGGCCGACAATGCAGCGTCGGTCTCGCATTCGTGGAAAGAACAGCCAACGTCGCGGCATGCTGTCGCCTCAAAGCCCTGAGGCAGCATAGCTGATCAAGGCCGACAATTCGAGGGCCCCGATCTATCCCCGCACGCGCCGAAGCATCTGCTCGACATGGGCAATCGGCGTCGGCGGCAGAATACCATGGCCAAGATTGAAAATCAGCGGGCCGTCCGCAAACGCCTGCAGCACTGAATCAACCTCGCGGTCGAGCGCCGCGCCACCCGCGAGCAGGATCTGCGGATCGACGTTACCCTGCACCGGCACGCGGCTTTGGATCTGCTCGCGCGCGAATTTTCGGTCGATCTCACTCTCCAGGCTCACCGCATCGATCCCCGTTTCGGCCACGTAGCGCGGGATATTCTTGCCGGCGCCGCGCGGAAATCCGATCACCCGCACACCCGGTTTCTTCTCGCGCAGCTTCGCCACCAGACGCTTGGTCGGCTCAACGCACCAACGCTCAAAACCCTCCGGCGGCAACGAGCCGGCCCAGGTATCGAAAATCTGCACGACCTCGGCGCCGGCTTCCAATTGCCGCGCGAGATAGCCGACGGAAGCGTCCACCAGGCAATCGATGAGATGCTGGAAAGCCGACGGATCGCGGGCGGCCAATTCCTTTGCCGGCGCCTGATCAGGCGTGCCGCGGCCGGCAACCATGTAAGTCGCGACCGTCCACGGCGCACCGCAAAAGCCGATCAACGTGACCTCGTGAGGTAACTCCGCCTTCACTCGCCGCACGGTTTCATAGATCGGTAACAGCACGGTATCATCAGCTTCGCTCGGCAAACTGCTGGGATCGCTCAACGGCTCAAGCCGCGGGCCTTCGCCCTCGACGAACCAGAGCTTACGTCCAAGTGCCAGTGGCACGACCAGGATGTCGGAAAACAGAATGGCTGCGTCAAAGCCAAATCGCCGGACCGGCTGCAGCGTGACCTCGGCCGCGAATTCTGGATTGAAACAGAGGTCGAGAAAACTGCCCGCTTTCGCACGCAGCGCCCGGTACTCAGGTAGATATCGGCCCGCCTGGCGCATCATCCAGACCGGTGGAACCGGCTGCCGCTCGCCTGCCAGCACGCGCAGCAACGGCTTTGTCCCCGTCCTCTCCTCCCGCACACTTGCTTCCATAAAGACTCTTCTTAAGACTTCTTTGTAGTGGTTACTGATCGGTTAATTTGACTCATGCCGCCGCGCCCACAGTCTGTCCACCGGTGCGCTTGAGGTCTTCCAGAATCCAACGTTCTAATTGGTACCTCGATCCACAGCCGAGGCCGTGCCATCTCTCTGCTTCATCAGGCTTTTTCCGATTTCTCCCCAAAGCGGCATCCACATTGCGGCACGATCTGCTGACTTCGCCCGAAAGGGCCTCCCGCTGGCACCCATGTGGACGAATGTTGGGCTTTGCCCCATTGATTGCTTGCGCGGCGGGAAAAGCCGTGGCCTCCTCCAAAGCAATCCACAGGCCCTCCCTAAGCTATCCCAATGGCGGACACAGGTTATTTTCATCTCCATCTGGTGTCTGACGCCACCGGCGAGACCCTCATTACGGTGGCGCGGGCGGCGGCAGCGCAATACTCCAACGTGTCGCCGGTGGAACACCTCTATCCGATGGTGCGCTCCAAGAAGCAGCTCGACCGCGTGCTGGTGGAGATCGCCGATTCCCCGGGCCTGGTCCTTTATACGCTGCTGGAAGAGGACCTGATCCAGCTGCTCGAGAACAAGTGCCGCGAGCTTGGTCTGCCCTGCATGTCGGTGCTGGGGCCAATTTTGCGCCTGTTCGAATCCTATCTCGGCGCTGAGACGATCCACCGCGCCGGCGCCCAGCATGTGCTCAATGCCGAATATTTCCAGCGCATCGAAGCGCTCAACTACTCGATGATGCATGACGACGGCCAGCACCTGGAAGGGTTGGAAGACGCCGACGTGGTGCTGGTCGGGGTCTCGCGCACCTCGAAAACGCCGACTTCGATCTATCTTGCCAACCGCGGCGTTAAGACTGGCAACGTGCCATTGGTGCCCGGCGTGCCGCTCGCGCCCGGCGTGGAGAAGCTGACCCGGCCGCTGGTCGTGGGGCTTTATGCCAGCCCTGAGCGGATCGTGCAGATCCGCGAGAACCGGCTGTTGGGACTGAAAGCGCACCGTCACGACGATCAGTATATCGACAAGGATGCGGTGGCGCAGGAAGTCGCCTATTCGCGTCGGCTGTGCTCGAAGAATAACTGGCCGTCGATCGACGTAACGCGACGCTCGATTGAGGAAACGGCGGCCGCGGTGATGCGGCTCTTGACCGACCGGCGCCGTGCGCCGGCCTCGTGAGCTTCTTCTATCCCTCCCCCGTTTGCGGGGGAGGGTGGCGACCCCCGACTTGATCGGGGGGAGCCGGGCGGGGGACCTTTGAGGGGCTTCCGCACGGCGAACAAACCCCACCCCCCTGCGGATCGCTGACGCGACCGCAGGCGACCCGCCCCTTTCAGGGGAGGGATAAGAAAGAAACGCCATGCCCCTTTGGCTTGCCGATGAACCACTGGTGCTCGCTTCACGCAGCGATGTGCGTGGCAAGCTGCTGGCGGCGGCGGGCCTGTGGTTTGAGATCAGGCCGGCCGGGCTCGATGAGCGTGCTGTCGAAGCGCAAGCCGGCAAACCCGAGCCGATTGCGACGGCGCGGGTCTTGGCGCGCGCCAAGGCATCGGCGGTGGCGGCGAAACAGCCGGGCCAACTGGTGCTCGGCGCCGACCAGACGCTGGCGCGCGGAGCGGAACGCTTCAGTAAGCCGGCTGATCGGACCGCCGCGGCTGAGCAATTGCGGCGTCTGCGCGGGCGCAGCCACGAACTGCATTCGGCCATCGCGCTGGTGCGTGACGGCGAGGTGCTGTTCGAACACGCCGATAGCGCGCGGCTCACCATGCGCGACTTTTCCGATGAGTTCATCGACACCTATCTGGAAGCCGCGAGCGATGCCGCCTCGGCCAGCGTCGGCGGCTATCAGCTCGAAGGCATCGGCGTGCATCTGTTCGAACGTGTCGAAGGCGACTACTTCACCATTCTCGGCCTACCGCTTCTGCCGCTGCTCGCCTTTCTGCGGCAGAACGGCTGGGTGGCGCGGTAACTCATGTTCATCCTCGGCCTCACCGGCTCGCTCGGCATGGGAAAGTCGACCACGGCGAAATTCTTCGCCGAGGAGGGCGTGCCGGTGCACGATGCCGACGCCGCGGTGCATCGGCTCTACGAAGGCGAGGCGTTGCCGCTGATCGAAGAAGCGTTTCCCGGCACGACCGAAGGCGGCAAAGTCAATCGCGAGAAGCTCGGCAAGGCCGTCCTCGGCGACGCGGCCGCGATCAAGAAACTCGAGCAGATCGTCCATCCGCTGGTACGCGCGGACGAAGAGCATTTCCTGCGCGCGGCGGAACGGGCGGGCGCGCAGGTGGCGGTGCTCGATATCCCGCTGTTGTTCGAGACCGGCGGCGACAAGCGCTGCGACGCGGTGGTGGTGGTGTCGGCGCCGGCGGATATGCAGCGCGCCCGCGTGCTCGGGCGGCCGGGGATGACCGAGGCGAAATTTCAGGCGCTGCTTTCCAAGCAGATGCCCGACGCTGAAAAGCGCGCGCGGGCGGATTTCGTGGTGGACAGTTCGGGTGGCCTAGAAGAGGCGCACAAGCAGGTGCGTGAAATTCTCAGGCGGGTCGCTATGATGACGAAGCGAGGCCATTGAGTCGGCCCCCGTCTATTGAGTGTCATTGCCCGCAAAAGCGGGCAATCCGGTAAACACCGAGGTCGCTGTGAGTACTGGGTCCCCGCGTTCGCGGGGACGACAGCAAGAGCAAGACGATAGAAACCGATGCGCGAGATCGTCCTCGATACCGAAACCACCGGTCTTGACCCAAACCAGGGCCATCGCCTGGTCGAGGTCGGGTGCGTCGAGCTGCTCAATCGCATCCCGACCGGCACCACCTTCCACGCCTATCTCAATCCCGAGCGCGACATGCCGGCGGAGGCCTTCGCCATCCACGGCCTGTCGGCCGAGTTCCTCAAGGACAAGCCGCTGTTCCGCGACGTTGCCGACGAGTTTCTGACCTTCATCGGCGACGCTCCGCTGGTGATCCACAATGCCGGCTTCGATCACGGCTTCCTGTGCGCCGAGCTCAAGCGCGTGGAGCGTGCGTTGATCGCGCGCGAGCGGCTGGTCGACACGCTGATGCTGGCGCGGCGCAAGCACTCGGCCGGGCCCTATAATCTGGACGCGCTCTGCGCGCGCTACGGCATCGACAATTCGCGCCGCACCAAGCACGGTGCGCTGCTCGATGCCGAAATTCTGGCCGAGGTTTATCTCGAGCTGATCGGCGGCCGCCAGGCTCAGCTCGGCCTCGCCGAGCACGTCAGCGGCCAGGGCAATATGGTCGACGGGGTGGCGGTGGTGCGCCAGCGTTCGACCGTACTAACGACGCGGGTCAGCAACGAGGATCGCGCCGCTCACCGCGCCTTCGTGGCAACGCTGGGCGACCATGCGCTATGGCTGAAGTATCGCGAGAGCGACGCCCAGTAACGGTCGTCGCCCGCAAAGGCGGGCGATCCGGTATTCGCAATCGTCAAATTGAGCCGCGAGACCGCGGTGTACTGCAGTCCGATCCGCCGAGGGGGAACGCCTTTGACCGTTCGTCCCCGCGCAAGCGGGGACCCAGAGGCTGCAATCTGATGCCCTACGATCTTGCCCCTGGATTCCCGCTTGTGCGGGAATGAGCGGAGAATGCTTCAATCTCTGCGGATCAAACTCTGCCCCGCTTTCGCGGGGCATGACAGCTTTGGTGTGCGGTCTTGTCTCACACCACCGGTGCGCCGGCCGGCTCCACCTGCTCCATGCGCTGGCGGTAGAGGGCGACGAAATCCACCGGGTCGAGCAGCAGCGGCGGGAAGCCGCCGTTGCGTACGGTGTTGGCGACGATCTCGCGCGCGAACGGGAACAACAGCCGCGGGCATTCGATCAGCACCACCGCCTGTAGGCTGTCCTGCGGCACGCCCTGGATGCGGAAGACGCCGGCGAAGTCGAGCTCGAAGCCGAACAGCAGCTGGTCGCCGATCTCGGCCTTGCCTTCCAGCTTGAGCGACACCTCGAAGTCGGTTTCCGACAGCGGCGCGGCGTTGACGTTGATCTGGATGCCGATCTGCGGCTGTTGCTGGATCTGCAGCGACTGCGGCGCATTCGGATTCTCGAACGAAAGATCCTTGATGTATTGCGCCACCACGTTGAGCTGCGGGCCCTGGCCCAGCATCGCCTCGGCTTGCTCGCCGCCATTCGTTGTCGTCATGAATTTCCCTCCGCGCGGCGAAGCGCCTGGCGCCTGATCGGTTCAAGTTCGGTGTTGTGATCCAACGGTTGCTTGCGCGGGTTCGATCCCGCCGCACCGGTGCTCAACGGGCCGGCTCAGCGTTCAATCGACAATCCACGCGTGCGCGAGCGTTGGCTAACATAGCGCCGGGAGCGGAACAAGAACGGCCCCCGCGGTTCAGTCTCCGCGGCGCTCGTCCTTGTCCCAACGCGGCAGTGAGGGGTCCGGGACCTGGTGCCACTGCTCGGGCTCGAGATCGATGACGCCGTCGGCGGCGCGCGCCGGCGGTCCGCGTCGAAGCGCCGCGCCGAGTGGCGCCAGAAGCAGCACGACGCCGATGGCGTCTGTTATAAACCCTGGAACTAGCAGTAGAAATCCAGCCAAAAGGACGAGGGCGCCGGTGTTGTCGGCCTGCAGCGCGCTGAAGCTGCTGCCGTTGAGCGCCGTGCGCATGCGCGCAATATGGTTACCGCCGGCATGACGCAGCACCAGCCCGCCGGCAAATGAGGTGGTCAGCAACAGGATGAGCGCCCAGCCGAAGCCGATCGTCGCGGCGACGGCGACAAACGCCGCCAATTCAGCGAAAGGCAGCGCCAATACGGCGAACAGCACCCATTTTGCCACATTCATAGTCGTTCTCTCGGGGGCGGATGTTGGCGTCGCCGCCCTGATCGTCTAAGGTCGCGCCGGAGCCCAGAGAGCGCCGGATTCGGCGTACGGCCTATGGAACGGCACGCCCACCAGCATAGATAGGTATGGTGGACGCGCCCGCCATGCCGTCCAATCCGGCGGCGGGCAAAAACCCCGCGATGGCTGCCGAAAGCATGGACGACGTGTTCGATATCTACACCATTATCTTCCTGGCGCTCGCCGTGTTCATCTTCCTGCGGCTGCGCAGCGTGCTGGGCCAGCGCACCGGACGCGAGCGGCCGCCGTACGATCCCTATTCCGCGCCCAAGCCGGGCCAGCCCGCGACGGAAAAGGTGATTGCGCTGCCCAACCGCAACGCTGAAGCGGCGGCGCCCGCGTCGGTCGAAGCCGCGCCGCCGAGCGAGCGCTGGAAGGGCGTCGTCGCGGCGGACTCGCCGATCGCCGCCGGTCTCGACGCCATCGCCACCGCCAATTCCAGCTTCGACGCCAAGAGCTTTATCGCCGGCGCGCGCGGCGCCTACGAGATGATCGTCAACGCCTATGCCGAGGGCGACCGCCGCGCCTTGCGCTCGCTGCTCTCGCGCGAGGTCTTCGAAGGTTTCGACGCAGCCATCGGCGAGCGTGAAAAGCGCGGCGAGACGGTCGAGAACCGTTTCGTCTCCATCGACGAGGCCGAGATTACCGGCGCCGAGCTGCGCCAGCGTACCTCCCAGGTGACGGTGCGCTTCGTCTCCAAGCTGATCACGGCGACCCGCGACAAGACCGGCAACGTGATCGACGGCAGCGCCGAAAAAGTCGCCGACGTCACCGACGTCTGGACCTTTGCGCGCGAGGTCTCCTCGCGCGACCCCAACTGGAAATTGGTCGCCACCGAAGCCGGACAATGAACGACATGCAGGCGGTCGCATCCCGCTCCGCTGTTCGATTCGGGTTGGTTTTAAGGCGCTTCCGCGAAGTCTTTCCCGCGTCCGTCATGACGGCCGCCGCGCTCTCGCTCATCGTCACCACGCCGGCCATGGCCGCGCACAAGGCGCGCCATCACCACGAAGCGCGAAGTCATCCGCCGATGTTCAAGCTGCGCCATGCCCAGGTCCAGCCGCTGACCTTCGCCGACCTCAACGGTTGGACCGACGACGACCAGGCCGCCGCCTTCAAGGCCTACCTCAAGAGCTGCCGCGCCATTCTCGGCGGCGCCAAGGCAGTGCGGGGCGCGCGGCCGATGTATGGCGCGCTCTACGACGTGTGCAAGCGCGCCGTCGCCGCCGGCAATCTCAGCCGCGCCAAGGCGCGCAAGTTCTTCGAAGCCAATTTCAGGCCGGTGCGCATCGCCCCCGCCGGCGAAACCGAAGGCTTCTTCACCGGCTATTACGAGGCCGAGTTCGCGGGCTCGCGCAAGCGCAGCAAGGAATACAGCGTACCGCTCTATCGCGTGCCCAAGAAATGGCTCGGGCGCCACACGGTCTTCAGCCAATATACGCGCGCCAAGATCGAAGACGGCGTGCTCGACGGCAAGGGCCTTGAAATCTGCTGGATCAAGGACCCGGTCGATGCGTTCTTCGCGCAGATCCAAGGCTCGGCGCGGGTCAAGCTCGATAACGGCAAGCTGCTGCGGCTCAATTACATCGCCAGCAACGGCATGCGCTATTATCCGGTCGGCCGCGACCTGATCGATCGCGGCATCATCGCGCGCGAGGACATGTCGATGGACCGCATCCGCGCGTGGATGGAGGCGAATCCGAAGGAAGGCAGGGCCCTGCGGCGCAAGAACCGCTCCTTCGTGTTCTTCACCGAGACCGGCCTCAAACCGACCGATGAGATCATCGGCGCGCAAGGGGCAGAGCTGACGGCGCTGCGCTCGCTTGCGGTGGACAGGCACATCCACGTCTACGGCACGCCGATCTGGGTCGAAGCCGAATTGCCGATCAAGAGCGAGGCGCCGGAGACGCCGTTCAGGCGCCTGCTCTTCGCGCAGGATACCGGCTCGGCCATCATCGGGCCGGCGCGCGCCGACATCTATTTCGGCCATGGCGTAGGAATCGACCACATCGCCGGCCGCATCAAACAGCACGGCCGCTTCGTCATGCTGGTGCCGCGCGAATTGAAGGTGAAGGGCGACACCGACATTCCGCTGCCGCGACCGAAGCCGTCCGAGTTGTCGCCCGATGCCACCACGCTGGCCGCCATCAAGAAAGTAGCGCCGCTGCCCAAGCGGCGGCCGCGGGCCGAGTGATGAGCGCGCGCGAGCGCCGCCGCGTGCTGAGCCGGGAAGAGCGCGTGCTGTGGCGGACGGTGACGCAATCGATCGCGCCCATGCGCGAGGCGGCGGTGGTCGCATCAGAAGAAGAGGCGGAGGCGGTTGAGGTCCCGGCGCCACCGGCGATGCCGCGGCGCGCATCGAAAGCGCGCATCGTTACGCCGAAGCCGCCGCCGGCAAAGCAATTGGCCCCGCCGCCTTTGACGCCGCTCGGCCGCCGCATGCGCCAGCGCGTCGCGCGCGGGCGCGAGGCGATCGACGGCCGCTTCGACCTGCACGGCCTCACGCAAAGCGAGGCCCATGCCGCGCTGCTGCATTTCCTGCGCAAGGCGAGCGCGCGCGGCGACCGCCTGGTGCTGGTGATCACCGGCAAGGGCCGGCACAATGAAGGCGGCGTGCTGCGCCGGCAGGTGCCGCACTGGCTGGCGCTGCCGGAGTTCCGTAGCTATGTCGTCGGCTTCGAGGACGCGCATATCGCCCATGGCGGCGAGGGCGCGCTCTATGTGAGACTGCGCAAGCCGCCGAGCCGCTGATCGTCACGCGTTGGAGGAGAGGCCATGTCCAGCAAGCCCAAATCCGAAAAACCAGCCAAAGAACACGACAAAGGACACAAGCCGAGCAAGGAAGACCTCGAGCGCGACCTGGAGGAGGGGCTGGAGGATACTTTTCCGGCTTCCGATCCGGTGGCCGTGACGGAGCCGGCGCCGGACGACGATCCACCCAAGAAGAAGTGATCCGGCGTTATTTGCATTGGCCACCTACGCCGCGCGATCATGCCGCGCATTTCCGTTCGGGAGACGACGCCATGCCGAGGCTGATCGAAGTTCTTTCTGCCGCTGCCGCGGTCATCGTCGGCGCGGCGATGGCGCAGCCGGCGATGAACCCGACCGCGCCGAAGAAGATGATGCCGCCCAGTGAGAAGGCGCGACTCGAAGAATGCCAGAAGATGGCCGCGCAGCAGAACATCGCCATGGACCAGCGCGCCAAGTTCGTCATGGACTGCATGAAGGAGAAGGCGAAGTAGCGTCTTCTCCGCGCGAGGGAACGGACACGAGTCAGAGAATAAACCGGCTCAGGTCCGTGTTCTTGGCCAGATCGCCGATGTTCTTCTGCACATAGGCAGCGTCGACTGTGACCGTGTCGCCGTTGCGGTCCGAGGCGGCGAACGAAATCTCGTCGAGCACGCGCTCCATCACCGTCTGCAGGCGGCGCGCGCCGATGTTCTCCACGCTCGAATTGACCGCCACCGCGATGTCGGCGATGGCGTCGATGGCGTCCTCCCCGATGTGGAGGGTGACGCCCTCGGTCTGCATCAGCGCAATGTATTGCTTGATCAACGAGGCTTCCGGCTCGGTCAGGATGCGGCGCATGTCGTCGCGGGTGAGCGCACTCAGTTCGACGCGGATCGGCAGCCGGCCCTGCAGTTCGGGCAGCAGGTCCGACGGCTTGGAAATGTGGAAGGCGCCGGAGGCGATGAACAGGATGTGGTCGGTCTTCACCGGCCCGTGCTTGGTGGCGACGGTGGTGCCTTCGATCAGCGGCAGCAGATCGCGCTGCACGCCCTCGCGCGAGACGTCGCCGCCACCCTGGCGGCCCTCGCGCACGCAAATCTTGTCGATCTCGTCGAGGAAGACGATGCCGTTCTGCTCGACGGTGCGGATGGCGTCTTGCGTCAGCGCCTCGTCGTCGAGCAGCTTGTCGGATTCCTCGTTGACCAGGATCGGGTGCGAATCCTTCACGCTGACGCGCCGCGACTTGGTGCGGCCGCCGCCCATCTTGCCGAAAATATCGCCGATCGAGATGGCGCCCATCTGTGCCCCCGGCATGCCGGGAATTTCGAACATCGGCATGCCGCCGCTGCCCTGCTGCACTTCAATCTCGATTTCCTTGTCGTCGAGCTCGCCGGTGCGCAGCTTCTTGCGAAAGCTCTCGCGGGTCGACGGGCCGGAGCCGGGCCCGACCAAAGCGTCGATCACGCGCTCTTCGGCGGCCATTTCGGCCTTGGCCTGCACGTCTTTTCGTCTTTTCTCGCGGGTCAGCGCGATGCCGATTTCGACGAGGTCGCGCACGATCTGCTCGACGTCGCGGCCGACATAGCCGACCTCGGTGAACTTGGTCGCTTCCACCTTGAGGAAGGGCGCGCCGGCAAGCCGCGCCAGCCGCCGCGAAATCTCGGTCTTGCCGACGCCGGTGGGGCCGATCATCAGAATGTTCTTCGGGAGAACTTCCTCGCGCAATTTGTCGTCGAGCTGCAGGCGCCGCCAGCGGTTGCGCAAGGCGATGGCGACGGCGCGCTTGGCGTCGTGCTGACCGACGATGTAGCGGTCGAGTTCGGAAACGATTTCGCGGGGAGAGAAGTCGGTCATTTGCCTGTTACTCTTTGTGTCATCGTCCGCGAAGGCGGACGATCCAGTAACCCCGGTGTCTCGGTATAACTCATGCCGGTGATTACTGGATGCCCCGCCTTCGCGGGGCATGACAGCCTCAACTTGTCTTCAAGCTTTCGATCGTCACGTTGCGGTTGGTGTAGACGCAAATCTCGGCGGCGATGTCGAGCGACTTGCGTACGATCGCCTCGGCGTCCATGTCGCTGTCGAGCAGCGCGCGGGCGGCGGAGAGCGCATAGTTGCCGCCGGAACCGATGCCCATGACATTGTGCTCGGGCTCCAGCACGTCGCCGGTGCCGGTCAGCACCAGCGAGACATTGGTGTCGGCGACGATCATCATGGCTTCCAGACGGCGCAGATAGCGGTCGGTGCGCCAGTCCTTGGCAAGCTCGACCGCGGCGCGGGTGAGCTGGCCGGGATATTGCTCGAGCTTCGATTCCAACCGCTCGAACAGCGTGAAGGCGTCGGCGGTGGCACCGGCAAAGCCGCCGATCACGTCGCCCTTGCCGAGCCGGCGCACCTTCTTGGCATTGCCCTTGATGATGGTCTGGCCGATGGAGACCTGGCCGTCGCCGCCGATGACCACGCTGCCGCCCTTGCGGACAGTGAGGATGGTGGTGCCGTGCCAGGTGGGGAATTCGTTGGAAGACATGCAGGAACCCTTGGAGTGGCAGACATGTAAGGGTGGCTGGCGGGGGATGCAAACGCGGGCCCTTGTCCGGCCATTTCGGGGCTGGGCGCGGCCCCCAAGCCCGGATTGACCTGATTAAGGGTAGGCGAGGGTTGGGCTCCCGCTGCTGTAGCGGACGCCGCAAACCCCTGTTAAAAGGCGCCCGTTCAAAGGATTCCGTCATGCGGCAGGGTAAGGTAACGCGCAAGACCAAGGAGACCGACGTCGAGGTTGCACTCGACCTGGACGGCACCGGCCGTTCGCAGATCGCGACCGGCATCGGCTTCCTCGATCACATGCTCGACCTGTTGGCGCGCCACTCGCGCATCGACATCACCGTCAAGGCCAAGGGCGACCTGCACATCGACCAGCACCATACCACCGAGGATGTCGGCATCGCGCTCGGCCAAGCGGTGAAGCAGGCGCTCGGCGACATGAAGGGCATCACCCGCTATGCCGACGTGCACGTGCCCATGGACGAGGCACTGACGCGGGTGGCGATGGACATTTCCGGCCGCCCGTTCCTGGTGTTCAAGGCCGAGTTCGTGCGCGACAAGGTCGGCACCTTCGACACCGAGCTGGTGCAGGAATGGTTCCAGGCCTTTGCCATAAACGCCGGCATCACCCTGCACGTGGCTTGCTTGTACGGGACTAACGACCACCATATTTCCGAGTCCTGCTTCAAGGGGCTGGCGCGCGCCTTGCGGGCGGCGGTGGCGATCGACGCCCGCGCCAAGGACGAAGTGCCGTCGACCAAGGGTTCGCTGGGCGGATAGCTTCTTGGCCGTCGTCACCCGCGAAAGCGGGTGACCCAGTAATCACGATGGTTTCCGATTTGCTCCGATTCCGGGGGCCGATGGATGCCCCCGCCTTAGCGGGGCATGACAATCTGAGGAGGGCAGCCGCGCGTCGGCTGGAAAACAGAGATGCCCACCTACACTGTGCATGAGCCGCCGCCGCAGAAAGGCGTCCGCGCCGAACCGGAGCGCTTTCTGTTCGTGCGCGACGGCTTCTACGGCTGGGCCTTTCTGCTGGCGCCGCTGTGGCTGTTGGCGCGCCGGCAGTGGCTGGCGTTCGTGGTCTACGTGATCGTCGGCGTGGCGGTCGAGGCCGCGCTCGCCCGCGCCGGGTTGTCGGGTACGGCGCAGCTGCTCGCCGGCTTGCTCATTGCGCTCATTGTCGGTCTCGAAGCGGGCAGCCTGAGGCGCTGGAAACTCGAGCGGCGCGGCTGGCGCATGGTCGGTTTCGTTGTGGGCGACGATCTTGAAGACGCCGAGCGGCGTTTCTTTGCCCAATGGGCGATGCGGCCGCAGCCCGTGCCGCCGCCGCTGCCGCCGGAGGGGCGTGCGTCATTGCCGGCGCGGCGCGAGCTGGGCTCGGACGTGATCGGCCTGTTTCCCGAGCCGGGAGGCTCTTGAATGAGCGTTGCCATCGTCGACTACGGGTCCGGCAATCTGCACTCGGCGGCCAAGGCCTTCGAGCGCGCGGCGCGCGACATCGGGCACGCGGAGGCGATTCACGTCACCAGCGATCCCGAGCAAGTAGCGCGCGCGTCGCGCGTGGTGCTGCCCGGCGTCGGCGCTTTTGCCGATTGCCGGCGCGGGCTCGACGACATCGACGGCATGGTGGAAGCGCTCAATGAGAATGTCCTTCAGCGTGGCGCGCCGTTTTTTGGCATCTGCGTCGGCATGCAATTGATGGCCGAGCGTGGGCGCGAATATCGGGTGACGCCGGGGCTCGGTTGGATCGCCGGCGAGGTCGATCGCATCGCGCCGTCCGACAAGAGCTTGAAGATTCCGCATATGGGCTGGAACACGCTCAACATGCTGGAGCCGCATCCGCTCCTGGCCGATCTCGCGCTTGGGCCGGACGGCTTGCATGCCTATTTCGTGCACTCCTATGAGCTCAAGGCCTCACACCGCTCGGAGCTCATCGCGCAGGCCGATTACGGCGGCCCGCTCACGGCCATTGTCGGGCGCGACAACATGGTGGGCACGCAGTTTCACCCGGAGAAGAGCCAGCGGCTGGGGCTGGCCCTGATCGCGAATTTCTTGCGGTGGTCGCCGTGATTAGTAGATCGTCTTTCCGAGGCGCGAGCGACGCTCGCGGGCTCGGAATCCAGAGCGGTAGGCTGAGCGCGTGTGGCTCTGGATTCCGGGCCCGCGGCCTGGCGGCCGCGCCCCGGAATGACGGAGTTAGTGCATGATCCTCTTTCCCGCCATCGACTTGAAGGAAGGCCTCGCCGTGCGGCTGGAGCAGGGCGACATGGCGCGCGCGACCGTATTCCATCGCGACCCGGCGGCGCAGGCCAGTGCTTTCGAAGCGCAGGGCTTCGAATACCTGCACATCGTCGATCTCGACGGCGCCTTCGCCGGCAAGCCGGTGAACGCGGCGGCGGTCGAGCGCATCCTGGAGAGCGTCGGCATCCCGGTGCAGCTCGGCGGCGGCGTGCGCGACATGGCGACCATCGAAGGCTGGCTCGCCAAAGGCGTGACGCGCGTCATCATCGGCACCGCGGCGGTGCGCGATCCCGAGTTGGTGAAGGATGCGGCGCGGCATTTTCCCGGCCGTGTCGCGGTGGGGCTCGACGCCCGCGACGGCAAGGTGGCCGTGCAGGGTTGGGCGGAGACTTCGGAACTGTCGGCGCTCGACGCCGCACTGCGTTTCGAGGACGCCGGCGTTGCGGCCATCATCTACACCGATATTTCGCGCGACGGCCTGCTCAAGGGCCTCAACCTCGACGCCACGATTGCGCTCGCTGACGCGATCTCGATTCCGGTGATCGCTTCCGGCGGGCTTGCCTCTATCGACGATATCAAGGCGCTGCTCGAGCCGGGCGCGGCCAAGCTCGAAGGCGCCATCGCCGGCCGCGCGCTATATGACGGGAGGCTCGATGCCGCCGAGGCGCTGACGCTGATCTGGCAGTCGCGCGGCAAGGCGAGTACGCGGGCGCGGCCATGAGCGCAACACGGACGCGCACGATCAGGCGGCTGATGATCCTGGCGCTGGCGCTGATCGTATTGTTCGGTGCGCTGCCGGTCGTCGCGACGCTGGCCGCCTCGGGCATTGCCGGCGTGCTCGGCTGTACCCTCGACAAAGGCGGCGTCCACGCTTGTCTGCTGCTCGGCCGTGATATCGGTGCTGCGTTGCATCTGATGTTCGTCAGCCATTGGTTCGCGATGGTGACGATTCCGGTGGCGGTGATGGTGCTGGTTGTCTGGGGCATCGTCGCGCTGATATTGCTGCTGCTGCACCTTCGGCGCGTTCGCCGTCAGGCGATCTAGGACCCGCTCGCTGTCATGTTCAAAGTGCGCGTTATTCCCTGCCTCGACGTCAAGGATGGCCGCGTGGTCAAGGGCGTCAACTTCGTCGATCTGCGCGACGCCGGCGATCCGGTCGCGGCGGCGATCGCCTATGACGAAGCCGGTGCCGACGAACTCACCTTTCTCGACATCACCGCCAGCCATGAGAACCGCGACACCATCTACGACGTGGTCACCCGCACGGCGGAGGCCTGCTTCATGCCGCTCACCGTCGGTGGTGGCGTGCGTACGGTCGACGACATCCGCAAGCTTCTGACCTGCGGCGCCGACAAGGTGTCGATCAACACCGCGGCGGTGGCGCGCCGGCAGTTCGTGAAAGAGGCGGCGGAAAAGTTCGGCGATCAGTGCATCGTGGTGGCGATCGACGCCAAGCAGGTGGCGGTGGGGCAATGGGAAATCTTCACCCACGGCGGGCGCCATCCCACCGGCATCGATGCGGTGGCGTACGCGGAGGAAGTGGTGGCGCTCGGCGCCGGCGAGATCCTGCTCACCTCCATGGACCGCGATGGCACCAAGCGCGGCTTCGATATCGCGCTCACGCATGCGGTGGCGGACGCCGTCACCGTGCCGGTGATCGCGTCCGGCGGGGTGGGTACGCTCGAGCACATGGTCGAGGGCATCCGCGACGGGCACGCTACCGCGGTGCTGGCGGCCTCGATCTTCCATTTCGGCCAGCATTCTGTGCGCGAGGCCAAGGAATACATGGCCAAGGCCGGGCTGCCGATGCGGCTGGATGCGTAATTTCCGCCCTCGCCATGAGGCGGGTCAGGGCTCAGCGCCCTGGAATGACGCGGGCGGCCAACGGTGCTAAACCCCGCCCCGAAGGAACTTGGATAATGAGCCAATTCACCCTGTCGGACCTCGAAAAGCGGGTGCACGCGCGCGCGAAAGCGGACGCGGCGGAGTCCTATACCCGTGCGTTGATCGACAAGGGCGTCGCCCACTGCGCCAAGAAGATGGGCGAGGAGGCCTTCGAAACCGCGATAGCTGCCGTGCAGGAAGACAAGGACCGGGTGACCTCGGAAGCGGCCGACCTGCTCTATCATCTGCTCGTTCTGCTGCACGCGCGTGGCGTGACGCTGGCCGAGGTCGAGGCGGCGCTGCAGAAGCGTACGGCGCAGAGCGGCCACGAAGAGAAAGCCTCGCGCGGCTAATCGGAAACGGCAATGGAACAGCGCACCGAACAAAACCTCTCGCCGTTCCGCACCTACTCTCGCACGGATTGGGCGGAGCTGCGGCAAGACACGCCGATGACGCTCACGCCGGAGGAGGTCACCCGGCTGCGCTCGCTGCACGACCGCCTCGACATGAACGAGGTGGAGGAAATCTACCTGCCGCTGTCGCGCCTGTTGTCGATGTATGTGGCGGCGACGCAGCGGTTGTTCATCGCGCAGCAGCGCTTCCTCGGCACCGAGGATGCCAAGATGCCGTATGTGATCGGCGTCGCCGGTTCGGTGGCGGTTGGCAAGTCGACCACGGCGCGCGTGCTGCAGGCGCTGCTGGCGCGCTGGCCGAACGTGCCCAAGGTCGATCTCGTGACCACCGACGGCTTCCTCTATCCCAATTCCATCCTCGAGCGCGAAGGCCTGATGGAGAAGAAGGGCTTTCCGGAAAGTTACGACCTGCCGGCGCTGTTGCGCTTCCTCACCGACGTGAAGGCGGGACGGCGGCCGGCGCGGGCGCCGGTCTATTCGCATCTGTTCTACGACGTCATCCCCAACCAGTGGGTCGAGGTCGACCGGCCGGACATCCTGATCGTGGAAGGGCTGAACGTGCTGCAGACCGGAAGGCTGCCGAGGGACGGCAAGGCCATTCCCTTCGTGTCCGATTTCTTCGATTTCTCGGTCTATCTCGATGCCGACGATGACGTGCTGAAGACCTGGTACGTCGATCGTTTCCTGACCTTGCGCGGCACCGCGTTCCGCGATCCCAAATCATATTTCCATCGCTATTCGAATCTGTCGGACGACGAAGCGGTCGAAACCGCGTCCGGGATCTGGGCGCGCATCAATCTCGTCAACCTGCATGAAAATATCCTGCCGACACGGCAGCGTTCCGATCTCATTTTGGAGAAGAACGAAAGCCACATGGTCGAGCAAGTGTTGCTGCGCAGGCTTTGAACGCAAGCTTTGCCGCAAACGATGATTGTCGTCCCCCGCACATGCGGGGAAACCGGTAAGCGCAAGCGCCTGCAATTGATCGATAGACAGTGAGTACTGGTTGCCCCGCTTTCGCGGGACATGGCACCGAGAATGCGGCGGCAGATTACGCCGCCCGCCGCGTCAGCTCGAAATGGTCGAGATAGCGGGAGCTGATCGCCGAAACGGGCAGCACGATCAGCACGTCGGTGGTGCCGAATTCGTAATCGACCACGGCGCCATCGCCGATATAGGCGCCGAGCCGCAGGTAGCCCTTGATCAGCGGCGGCAACAGACGCAGCGCCGCCTTCGGATCGATCGCCTGCTTCGACAGCCGGTTCATCTCGACATAGCGTTCGGGCAGCGCCCGCGCGCGCCATTCTTCCGGCGCCCGCGCGTAATGATGCATGAACGACAGGGGCAGCGCCAACTGCCGCGGCTCGGTGCCGTCGAGGCTGGCGCAGCCGATCATGACGCCGCAGCGGTTCTGCAAGAGATAGACGTGAATGCCGCGCCACAACAGTTCGACGGTGCGCTTGTTGCGGTAGGGCGCCAGCACGCAAGAGCGGCCGAGCTCGAGGAATTGCAGATGATTATGGCGCGCGATCAGGCCGGAGATGTCGAATTCGCCACCGGTGTAGAAGCCGCCATGCTCCTCCGCCACCGATTGCCGTAGCAGACGGTAGGTACCGACGACCGCCGGCCGGCCGGATTGGCCGCGCGCGGCGTGGTCGAGCACCAGCAGATGATCGCAAAGGGCATCGTAGGAATCGACGTCGCGCCGGGCGAATAGCCGGCCGGGATTGGGGATCGCCGAACCTTCCTGGTAGAAAACCCGATAGCGTAGCTTTTGCGCTTGGCGCACTTCGGCGGCGGTCTGCGCCAGCCGCACCTCCAGCGAGCCGATACGGCCGAGGGTCTGTCCCGGCCGCTGCGCCCGGGCGACGCCGGTCTGCAGTCCGCCATAGGCTTGCAGCGAGGCCAGCAACCCGTGCATTCCCGTTCCGGTCGGGGTCGAACGAAAGCGCTCGAACAGACGACGCGGGGGATCATAATGAAGGCGGCTTGCCATAGACGTCCGGGTCCTTTGCGGCACGCGATACGAGAACCTGCTACCGAATTCAGGCCAGCGAATCAGTGATGTACCGCCGACTGCCCCCCTACATCATGACCTGGATACGGAATTATGACAGCGCGGGCAACCGCCCTCAAGCTGCGGCGAGCGGGGCGACGGAACCCTGTGGAAGAGCGGCGATCGCCTCGTTCAGCCGCTCGCGGTTGAGCGGCTTGACCAGCAGGCCGTTCATGCCGGCCGCCAGGCACGCCGCGCGGTCGTCCTCCGAGGCGTTGGCGGTGAGTGCCAGCATCGGCGTTGGCCGTTGGCCGGTATCGGCTTCCGCGCCGGCGGCTTCGGCGGCGCGGATCAGGCGGGCGGCTTCCAGCCCGTCCATGCCCGGCATTTGCACGTCCATCAACACGAGGTCGAACGGTTGACCGGCCGCACGCGCCGCGTGCCAGGCCTTCACCGCCACTTCGCCGTCCTCGGCGAGGATTGGCCGATGGCCGAGCCGGGTGAGTAATGCGCGCGCGAGCAATGCGTTGATCTCGTTGTCCTCGGCGACCAGGATCGCAAGACCTTTGTCGGAAACGGGGACTTGCTCATCATCGGGCGCAGTGGGCGGCGCTTGAACGAACTCGAAGGCGTCGTCGTCGCGCAAGCGCGCGGCGAGCGAGATCGCGCGCACGGGCTTGACGAGATAGCCGGTAAAGCCGGCCTCCTTCAGCGCCGGTAGCGCGTGGCGATCGCCGGGCGCGATCAGCACGATGCGGCGCGGCACGTCGAGCTTGGCGACATCGTGCATGGCTTGCGCGACGGAAAAATCGACCAGCAGCGCATCCCAATTTCGCTCGGGGAACAGCGCCATGGCGATACGCTCGTCGCGCACCGCGCAGGTCTTGGCGCCCCAGCGGCCGAGCCGGCGCGCCAGCAGCGCGGCCTCGACCTCCGCCGGCGAGATGATCAGCATCGAGACACCGTTGAGATCGGGCGTGGCGAAGGCGGCTCCCTCGGCATTTTCCGCCGCCGGCAGCGGCACCGTGAAACTGAACGTCGAGCCGACACCCAGTGTGCTCTCCACCGCGATCTGCCCGTTCATGCCTTCCTCGACAATGCGCCGCGAGATCGCGAGCCCCAGACCGGTGCCGCCGAACCGGCGGCTGGCGGATCCGTCGGCCTGCTCGAAGTCGTGGAAGATGCGCGCTTGGTCGGCGGGCGAAATGCCGACACCGGTATCGCGCACGGAAAAGCGGATCGCGTCTTCGGCTTCGTCCGGCTCGACCAGCACCGCGACGCCGCCGGCGTCGGTGAACTTGATGGCGTTGCCGGCGAGATTGAGCAGCACTTGGCGCAGCCGCGCGGCATCGCCCATGAGCGTTGCCGGCAGCGCGTCGTCGACGAAGCTTGCGATCTCGATGCCTTTGCTCTGCGCGCGCGGCGCCAACAGCTCGACGACTTCCTCGACCAGCGGCAGCAGCGCGAAGGGCCGCGCCTCGAGGTCGAGCTTGCCGGCTTCGATCTTGGAGAAGTCGAGGATCTCCTCGATCAGCGACAACAGCGTCTCGCCCGAAGTCTTGGCCGCCTTGGCGTAAGTGAGCTGTTCGGGGGTCAGGCTGGTGTCGAGCAAAAGGTCGGCCATGCCGAGCAGGCCGTTGAGCGGCGTGCGGATTTCGTGACTGACGGTGGCGAGAAAGCGCGACTTGGCGCGGTTGGCGGCTTCCGCCTGGTCGCGTGCGTGTCCGAGCGCCCGCTCTGCTTCGACGCGGCCGGTGACGTCGCGGCCGACCGCCTGCACCTCTTGGCCGCTGTCCGTGCGCACCGCGACTTCGCGCCAGGCGACCCAGCGCGCCGCCGTAGCGTTGGCGATCTTCTGGTCGTAGGCGCGCGTGCCGTCGGCGAGCACCGCGACGTCGCCCTGTTCGAGCACGGGCAGTTCGCTTGCCTTGCCGATCAGCGCCTCGCGACCCCGACCGGCGAGCGTGCAGAACGCATCGTTGGCGTAGGTGATGAGCCCTTGCGCGTTGCGGCGCACGATCACATCGCCTTGCGCTTCGAGCAGGCTGCGCGCGCGCTCTTCCGCTTCGCGCAGCTCCCAATGCTGGTCGGACAATTCCTCGACCTGCGCTTCCAATCTGCGCAGCTTCTCGCGCATCGCCCGCCGCCGCATCAGCAGCCAGGCGATCGCGGCGCAGGCGGCGGCAAACAGCGCGCCGACGCCGGTGGCGTAGGCATATGGATCGTAATTGTGCGCCTGCATGCGGGCGCCGGTGATGAAGCCGAGAATGGCGGACACGACCGACAGCGTCGTGACCACCGAGCGGCCGAACAGCACAAGCGCCTTGTGATTGCGCGCGCGCCGAGACTGAACCGCAGTGAGTTCGGATGCCGGATTTTGCCCCATGCTACCTCATGCCCGTGTGGTCTCGGCGCTCCGACAAGCGCCCGCCAGCGCGGCTTGCTTTGCTCCATTTGGCCCGGGTTTTGTTGCGATTCCATTCCCCAGTGACGCTGCGCCGGGGTTCCATGCTCGGGTGGTGAAGGGGCGGTTAACGCGCTGCGGCCTGGTGAATGGGGTGTTAAGCCGCGCGCCGCACCTCGTCGGTGAGCGCGCGGTAGGACAGTGCCTCGGCGAGATGCACGCGGCCGACCTTCTCCGCGCCGTCGAGATCGGCGAGCGTGCGGGCAACGCGCAACACGCGATGATAACCGCGGGCGGAAAGCCGCATGGCGTCGGCGGCATCGCGCAACAGTGCGAGACCGGCGCCGTCGCAGCGCGCGACGTCCTCCAGGACCGGGCCCGAGGCCTGCGCGTTGGTGCGCACATTGTCGAGGCCCATGGCGGCGTAGCGCTCAAGCTGCACATCGCGGACGCGCGCAACGCGCGCGGCCACCTCGCGGCTACCTTCGCTCGGCGCCGGCAGGATGAGATCGGCCGCGGTCACTGCGGGGACTTCGATGTGCAGGTCGATGCGATCGATGAGCGGCCCCGACAGCCGTCCCTGGTACTCGGCGGCGCAACGCGTGTTGGCGCCGCGCCGGCAGACGTAGCCGGGATCGTTGGCGCGCCCGCAACGGCAGGGGTTCATCGCCGCCACCAGCATGAAGCGCGCCGGATAGGTGACGCGGTGATTGGCGCGGGCGATGGCGACCTCGCCGGTCTCCAAAGGCTGGCGCAGCGAATCGAGCACTTGCGCGGAGAACTCGGGCAACTCATCGAGGAACAGCACGCCGTTATGGCTGAGCGAAATCTCACCCGGCCGCGCCCGCAAACCGCCGCCGACCAGCGCGGGCATGGAAGCGGAATGATGCGGGGAACGAAACGGCCGGCGGTTGGTCAGCGCGCCGCCTTCAATTTCCCCTGCGACGGAAGCGATCATCGACACTTCCAAGAGCTCGGATGGCGTCAACGGCGGCAGGATCGACGGCAATCGCGCTGCCAACATCGACTTGCCGGCGCCGGGCGGGCCGACCATCAGCAGGTTGTGTCCACCGGCGGCGGCGACTTCGAGCGCGCGCTTGGCGCTTTCCTGACCCTTGATGTCGGCGAGATCGAGCGGGCTGCCGTCGAGTTCGCGGATCTTCGGCTGCGGCCGGTTGAGCACCTGGGTGCCCTTGAAATGGTTGGCGAGCTGGATCAGCGATTGCGCGGCGACGATCTCGATCTCCGGGCTCGCCCAGGCCGCCTCCGGCCCGCAGGCCGCGGGACAGATCAGCCCCTGGCCGCGCGCATTGGCGCCGATCGCCGCCGGCAAAACGCCCGCGACCGCGGCGATCGAGCCGTCGAGGCCAAGCTCGCCCAACACGGTGAAGCCGGCAATGGCATCCTGCGGGATGGCGCCGATCGCCGCCATCAGGCCGAGCGCGATCGGCAGGTCGTAATGGCTGCCTTCCTTGGGCAGGTCGGCGGGGGCGAGGTTGACGGTGATGCGGCGCGCCGGCAGCGCCAGCCCGGAGGCGATGAGCGCCGCGCGTACCCGTTCTTTCGCCTCCGACACCGCTTTGTCGGGCAGGCCGACGATGTTGAAGGCGGGCAGGCCCGGCGCCACCTGCACCTGCACGTCGACGGCGCGGGCCTCGATGCCCTCGAAAGCAACCGTCGCGACGTGCTGGACCATGAGCCCCAAACCCTGACGATGGGCGGCCCCGGGGGACCGACCTCAGCCCAATACCCGTCAGGATAGCGGAAGTCAGGGAAAACAGGCGATTATGTACTTGACAAACCACGGCGCATCGCTATGATGTAAGAAAGCTCGATCATATAAGGCTTTCTGTCATGTCGATCCTCAGCCGTCCGTGCTTCAGCAACGAAAAGGCCGCTTTTGCCCATTTAGAGGCAACCCTTTGGAAAGACGGGGTTATTTGCCCTCACTGCGGTTCGGTCGATAGCGCGCGTAAGTTGCAAGGCGTAAAGGGCAAAAACGGCAAAGTTCGCAACGGCTTATGGAAATGCTACACGAAGGAATGCCGTAAGCAGTTCACCGTGCGCGTTGGAACCGTATTCGAGTGCTCGCATATCCCGCTGCATAAGATGCTCCAGGCTGTCTACCTGATGACGGCCAGCAAGAAGGGCATTAGCGCGCACCAGGTGCACCGGACGCTGGAGATCACCTACAAGTCGGCTTGGTTCCTCTGCCATCGCATCCGTGAGGCTATGCGTGACGGTACGCTGGCCCCTATGGGTGGCGCCGGCCAAATCGTAGAAGTCGACGAAACGCTGATGGAGATTTCAGGCTGGCGCCAACTCGAAAACCGAACGCATGCCGGCCAGTTCCGCAACATCGTACTGACGCTAGTGGAGCGTGGCGGCTCTGCGCGCAGCTTCCACATTGATGGCACCACGTCCGCCACGCTGGTGCCGATCTTGCGCACGAACATCAAGCGCGAAAGCCACCTGATGACCGATGAGGCCAGTTGGTACAAGGGCATTGGCCGCGAGTTTGCCAGCCATGGTTCGGTCGAGCATCGTGCAAAGGAATACGTGCGCGGTGAGATCACGACAAACACGGTTGAAGGTTTCTACTCGATCTTCAAACGCGGCATGAAGGGCGTTTATCAGCACTGTGCTGAGAAACATCTGCACCGCTATCTGGCCGAGTTTGATTTCCGCTACAGCAACCGCGTTGCGCTTGGAGTTGACGATAAGGAGCGTGCAGTTCGCGCGATGAGGGGCATCGTAGGCAAGCGGCTGACGTATCGCGCCGCTGATAACGGCATTGAGCGGGCGCAAGCCTAAATAGTTAGATTCTTTCAATGGGTTAGTAACCCATTGATTCATAACAATAATCATATATATATAGAACTAGGTGGGCTGGCTGATCCTAGCGTTATGGGTAGCACTGATCCCCGTAGCGCCCTTTGCAATCAGTTCTTACGAACTGGGGGCACTGGTAGCTGGGATTGGGGCCCACCACTGTCTTGGATAACCATAGAATGTGTAAATCTCGGCTTGTTTCGGATTTAGCTTTGCATCTTTGAAACGCGGCATAAGTTTCACGCTATATCCTGAGACCTGACCGTTGTTCCCGTCTGGTACTCGGCACATTCGCGGATTGAGCAAGCGAGCAAATTCTGGATCGCAAGCGCCGGTGTCACAATAATCGCACGCTTTAAAGAACGCGCTTGCCACTGTGTCGGCTAACTGCAAGCCGGCGCGTTTTTTGTGTGGATAGATGTGAAGTAAATCGCGGTGCATCGTCTCCCATACGAGATCGCCAAGCGGCAGAAACATATCTCCGCCTGTGCTTTTCATCTTAAGCCACTCGAAATAGGTGTTTAGCGATGTATGTGTCAGGCCGCCACGCTCACTAAATTCGAGACGAACTCTTTTTATTTCGCGGTATTGTTGAAGCGACTTTTCGCGGACAAAATAGGTTACACGCTCCAGCAGAAGGCGGGAAAGCCAAGCGTAAAACCAGTTCGGGTTAGGGTATTTCTCAGCAAAAGGATTGCGGTAGCCGCGCATATTCTTTTTGTTGGAACATACCACGAAGCACCTGACTGGTAGTTTAGCGATTTCAGAACACACTATGCGTTTGTTCCAAGGCTTCAGGTCGGTGAAGTGCAAGTCTTTCCGTTGCGATCGTATTTGCCGAAGTATCTCGTTTCTCCACGGGGCCACGTTTTTCTCGTTTGGAATCCCGACCAAAACGGCAGATAGGATTAGCCATTCGCTGGAACCTGGATTATCGGAAGGTTTGACCCGAGCTAAGCCAGGGTCACCTGCCTCGTCGATATAAGCCACGTAGTGGTACGGCGTACCTTCGCTTGAATTGGACATGACTAATGACAAAAAAACCTCAGATCGAAAAATTCCGCGAGAAGGCCCGCGAACTCGGAGATGAGATAGACCCCGAGAAATTTGACGCGGCCTTACGGAAGGTTGCAAGCCATCAAGCCACGCCAAAGGATTTAAACGATTTGGCTGAAATGATCGGCCAAACTGAACCCGATCCTTCAAAGCGCGACGACCGATAAGGGGAGCTCGGCGTTGTCGCCGAGCTCCTTGGGCCTTATTTGCCCTTCTTTGGCATACTCATTTTGGGTGCAGGCACATAAACGTGCTGCATTTCGGTCGTGCGAGGATGGCGCTTAGCGTAGTCCTCTGTCACGAATTGACCATCTCCCCAGTCTCGGAAGACGACCTTTCTAGCAGTGCCTTTGGTTGCCATTACAGCCTCCACAGGTTCGCGCGCGCCTAGGCCATAGGCGCATGGAAGCCGGGATTGACCGAAGGCCCGAATGCTGATTCACTCGGCTTGTACGAACTTGCCTTCCCGCGTCCCGGCTAGGGGAGAATGCGGGTCGGAAACCTAGAGGCCGCGCCCTTGCCGGGGTTAGCGGCCTTTTCCGTTTCCGAGACCAATACGAAGTATCCGTAGACTGACCCTACTGGTCAACCACAGATAGTCAGCAAATCTGAGTCAAAAACTAAATCTTGTGGTCCTGACCAGAGGACCGAGGCTGAGTATCGACTTTCAGAGGGGGATGCGGAAAGCGGTTTTATCCGGCGCCGTTCGTAGGCTTTTATGCGCGGCCGGATGACGTAAAAACAACTGAAAAATGGGGATTTTAGACTGGCGCGGTGGAAACACCGTCTGTTTATTAGGTGTGGAAAAGTGTTTTACAGCTTCGACGATCGCGCCATGATTCTCGCATAAATATCAATAGCTTAATTCATAGATGCCACTCGCTTAAGGCCCGACCGCGCTTTTTGGGTTTGCAGGTACACAATCGCGGAAAACAACAAGAACATTTACAGAACAAAACGACTCAGCTACAATGGCGTCACGTCCAGGAGGACAAACGGGTCACGCCCATGATCGATCGCAATGCCATGGAGAAAGACCTCGACTTCGCGCGCCAGGCGCGGCTCGAGGCCGAAGCCGCCAATCTGGAGGTTGAGGAGATGATCTGGGAGGTGCAGCACGTGCGCCTCGGTCACCAGCGCATGGTGTTCTCAATCGCCGGCTTCGAGCAGGAGGCGGCGTAGCACTAGCCGGCGCGGGCCAGCAGGTCGTGTTTGACCGCGGCAAGAATCTCGTCCGATAACGCGGAGTCGTCCACCGCGCGCGCCAGCACGATCGCGCCGACGAGCTCGGCCATGACGGCCAGCGCCCGGCGGCGCCGCGCGGCCTTGGTGCCGGGCAGCGCCGACATCAGGACGTCGACCAGCCGCAGCAAGCCCTCGCGAAAGGCCACGCGCACCGGCTTGTCCTGCCGTGCGGCGTCCGAGCCGAGCGCGGCGAGCGCGCAGCCGGTGCCGGCATGATCGCAATGGCGCGCCGTCAGATAGGACGTCACCATGGCCTCGAAGGCCTTGTGACCGTTGTCGGCGCGGATCGCATCCCATCGCGCGGCCGACTTCGCTAGCGCCACGCGGCTTGCCTGCGCGGCGAGATCGCTCTTCGATTCGAAATGGCCGTAGAAGCCGCCATGGGTGAGATGGGCCGCCTGCATGATGTCGGCGACACCAATGCCGTCATAGCCCTTCTCGCGGAATAGGGCGCTGGCGACGGAAACGATGCGCTCGCGATTTTCGGCGGCCTGTTCGCGGCTGACCCGCATGCATGTCTCCTCTGCGTTTGGCGGCTTGACAAATTATATGATGTTCATCATCAATATCAATTAGATTATGCTGGTCATTTAACACGCCGCCGTAAGGGGCGTGGCGGCGTTCCACTCAGGCTTTCGTGTGCTACGGTTGCGGGCGTGGCATGAGGGAGGCGGCCGCATCGTCCCTAAGATCACAACTCCCGATCCGCTGGCGCGCGACCCGTCGGCCGAACAGCGGACCACCACCGGATCCTGGCTCATGCTTTCCGACGCACTCGCTGCTGCGCTGGCCCGCCGCCAAATCTACTACGGGTGGGCGGTCGTTGCCGCCACCTTTCTGACGCTGCTGGTGACGGCGGCGGCCATGGGCGCGCCCGGCGTGCTGATCGTGCCGTTGGAAAAGGAGTTCGGCTGGACGACGTCGGAAATCTCGGCGGCGCTGGCGCTGCGAATTTTTCTTTATGGGCTGCTCGGGCCGTTCGCCGCTGCCTTCATGAACCGTTTCGGCGTGCGACGTGTCGCCATCGTCGCGCTGGTGCTGATTTCCACGGGCTTCCTCGTTTCCATTGGGATCACCAGTCTGTGGCAGCTCATGGTGTTGTGGGGCGTGGTCATTGGCGTCGGAACGGGCCTGACCGCGATGGTGCTCGCCGCGACGATCGCGACCCGTTGGTTCAACAAGCGGCGCGGTCTGGTGATGGGCCTGTTGGCGGCAAGCGCCGCTACGGGCCAGCTCGTCTTCCTGCCGCTCATCGCCGCTCTGACCCAGTATTACGGCTGGCGCAGCGCGCTCGTCTTCATGTCCTGCGTTCTTATCCTGACGGTGCTGGTGGTGCTGGCGCTGATGCGGGACCGCCCGGCCGATCTCGATCTGCCGCTCTACGGCGAGACCGAGGTCACGCCGGCGCCCGCGCGCGGCGAAGGCCTGCTGTCGCTGATGATGTCGCCGCTGCTGATGCTGAAGGATGTCGCGCGCACCGGCACCTTCTGGATTTTGTTTTTCACCTTCTTCATCTGCGGTTGCAGCACCAATGGCCTCATCCAGACGCATTTCGTGACGTTCTGCAGCGACTATGGCCTGGCGGCGGTGACCTCGGCCAGCATCCTGGCCATGATGGGCATGTTCGACTTCGTCGGCACCATCAGTTCCGGATGGCTGACCGACCGTTTCGACAGCCGTTACCTGCTGTTCTGGTATTACGGTCTGCGCGGGCTGTCGCTGCTGTTTCTGCCGTTCACCAATTTCACTTTTTACGGGCTGTCGATCTTCGCCGTGTTCTACGGCCTCGACTGGATCGCGACCGTGCCGCCGACCGTAAGGCTTGCGGCCGATCGGTTCGGCCGGGAAAAGGCCGCGCTTGTGTTCGGCTGGGTCTTCGCCGGACACCAGATCGGCGCGGCGACGGCGGCCTATGGCGCCGGCCTCACGCGCACCGAGCTCGGCACCTATCTGCCCGCCTTCTTCACCGCCGGCGCGCTGTGTCTTCTGGCGGCGCTGCTCGCCCTGTGCATCGGCCGCTCCCCGCGCCTAGAGACGGGCGAGGCGGCCGCGCCGGCGCGCGCGTGAAGCGAGGTTGATCCGCGGATTCAATACCGAGCAAAGCAGATAGCACTCAGAGCAGGTGCTTGACGAGTTCGTCGTACAGCACGCGGTTGCCCTCGGCGTTGAAGTGGATGTCGCCGTAGATGTAGAGGCGTTCGTACCAGTCCCGCGGATGGGCCTTCTTGTAGGCGAACACCGCGGGGAACAGGTTGATGAACTCCTTGCAGTTGGTCTTGCAGAAATCCCGCCACATCTCGACGTAGCCATTTTGCAGATTGTCGTGGTTGACGATGTCCGGATAGGGATAGACCGCAACACGAAGCGCGATACCCCGCGCCTTCAGCAGATCGGCGAGCATCTGCATGTGGCGCGTGGCGCGAGTCATCGCACCCTCGATGCCGAGCGGCTGGAAGTCATGTCCGCCCTTCCAACCCGGCAGCGCCCATCCGTCCAGACGGGAGGGATCGAGCACGTATTGCTTGGCGTTGCCGAACCACTGGTGCAGCTCGAACTTGACGATCAAGCGCGTGTTGTCGGTGACGATGAACTTCTTTTGTAACCACGTGCCCCAGCTGTTTTTGTCGATGCTGCCGTACCTGGAGTGTCGGCAATAGGCGCGATATTCAGGGATCGGATCGATGCAGAAATAGCTGTGCGATTCGTCGAAGGTATCGGACATGTCGGGCAGGGCGACCACTTCATCGACTTTGAGCCCCTTGTCGAGGAGATACTTGGTTTTCACGTAGTAGACGGTCGGTGAATAGGAGACGACACCGGCGTTGAGAAATTCGACCCTCGGCTTGTGCCGCTGACCGGCGTGGTAGAGCCGGCCGGCGAAGGAATTGTCGAACGACACGCCGATGGCTTCCGTGAACGAATCGCCGATCAGCAGGATGCGGCGGGCGTCGGTTTTCAGCGGCACGTCGCGAACGGCGTAATCTTTGAAGCCGAGATTGTCAGTCTGCACATGGGTGCGGTTTTCGCCCCAGAAGTTGAAGCCGTCGAAGTTTGGGGTGAGCCCGTGGTCGTAGACGGCATTCGCGATGTGGAGATGGCGCGGATCGTCCGTGTAAAATAAAGACGAATACGCGAAATCGAAGATCAGCAGCAGCACAAGGCAATAGAGCGCAAGAAGCGACAGCCGCAGCCCCGCCCGTACCGGATTCCCCGCCATGGCGCGTCACGTCCAGAGGACGCCCCCCTCCAGATTGTGGCATCGCTCAATCGTCTTGGGAATCGCCGACTTACGTCCGCTTGGCCTCGATCTTGTCCCAGATCAGCGCGGCGATGTCGGGCCCGCCGACATTCTTCACGGCGCGGATGCCGGTGGGCGAGGTGACGTTAATCTCCGTAATGAAGTCACCGATCACATCGATGCCGACAAACAGCAGCCCGCGCTCGCGCAGCGCCGGCCCGAGCCGCCCGCAGATCTCGCGCTCGCGCTTGGTCAACTCGGTCGCCGCCGGCGAGCCGCCGCGCACCATGTTGGAGCGCAAATCATCGGCCGCCGGAATACGGTTGACCGCGCCGGCGTATTCGCCGTCGACCAGGATGATGCGCTTGTCACCGTCCTTGAAGGCCGGCAGGAATTTCTGCACCACCCATTGCTCGCGGAAGGTGTTGGAGAACATGTCGTAGAGCGAGCCGAAATTGAGATCGTCGCTTGTGACCCGGAACACCGCGCCGCCGCCGAAGCCGTAGAGCGGCTTCATAACGACGTCGCCGTGCACCGCACGGAACGCCTTGATCTCCGCAAGGTCGCGGGTGATCAGCGTCGGCGGCATCAGATCGGGGAATTCGGTGACGAAGATTTTCTCCGGCGCGTTGCGGACGTTGGCCGGATCGTTGACGACCAGCGTCTTGGGATGGATGCGCTCGAGCAGGTGGGTGCTGGTTACATAGGCGAGGTCGAACGGCGGGTCCTGGCGTAGCAGCACCACGTCGAATTCGGTGAGCTCCACCCGGCGCGGCTCGGCCAGCGTGAAGTGGTCGCCTGCGACGTCGCGCACGCTCAACTGTTGAACCGCGGCGAAGACACGGCCGTCGAGCATCGCCAGCCGGTCGGGGTTATAATAGCTGAGCGCGTGACCGCGCTTCTGCGCTTCCAGCAAGAGAGCGAAGGTGGAATCGCCCTTGATGTTGATCCGTTCGATCGGATCCATCTGTACCGCGACGTTCAGTGCCATGGCTGCCATGTAAGGGGGATGTTTAAGGAAAACAAAGCGTTAACATTTTACCGGCACAGTATCCGCACGGGGACTGGTGTCTTTCAGGGTGGGGCCGTTTCGTGACTGTGTCGAAGCTTTCGATCGCCGCCAAGCTCTATGCGATCTTCGCATCGATGGCCAGCCTGGCGCTGGCCAGCATTGCGTTGCTCAGCAGCGGTGCCGGCATGGACGGCAATGTCGAAGTGACCCTGTTCGCGTTGTTGGTCATCGCACTGGCGGTCGCCGGCGTGCTGACCATCGCGCGCGATGTCGCCCGGCCGCTGGCTGCCATCACGCGCGTCATCGAAAGCGTGGCCGCCGGCGACGTTTCGGTTGCGGTGCCCTACAGCGAGCGCGGCGACGAGATCGGCGCGTTGGCACGTTCGATCGCCGTGTTTCAGCAGGCGATGCAGCACGTCAAAGAGCTCAGCCAGCAGATCGTCGAGGATTCCGAAGCCGAGAAGCTCGGCCAGACGCGGATCTCGGGCGAGATCGCGCGCTTTTCCGCCGAGGTGGAGGAGACCCTGGTCGCCCTCGGCCTGATCTCCGACCAGATGCTCGCGGCCTCGACCCAGCTCGCCGGCGTCGCCGATGACGCCGCCTCGAAAACCACGCGCGCGGCATCCGCCTCGTCGGAGGCCTCCAGCAATGTGCGCGATATCGCATCGGCCACCGAGCAGCTTTCCGCCTCGGTCAACGAGATCGACCGGCAGGTGGCGCAGTCCAACACCATCGCCGACAAGGCGGTGAGTGAGGCTTCGCGCACCAATCTCGCCGTCAAGGAATTGGACGAGGCGGCCGCGCGCATCGGCGACGTGGTCAAGCTGATCACCGACATCGCCGAGCAGACCAACCTGCTCGCGCTCAACGCCACCATCGAAGCGGCACGCGCCGGCGAAGCGGGCCGTGGCTTCGCCGTGGTGGCCGGCGAGGTCAAAGCGCTCGCCGGTCAGACCAGCCGCGCCACCGAAGAGATCAGCGCGCAGATCGCCGGCATGCAGCGCGCCACCGTGCGCTCGATCGAGGCGATTGCCTCCATCGAGCATATCATTCGCGAAATCGGTGACATCAGCAGCGCCATCGCCGCGGCAGTGACCCAGCAGGGCGCCGCCACCCAGGAAATCGCCCGTAGCGTCGAGATCGCCGCGCGTCGCACCAGCGACACGGCGAGCGAGGTCAATCTGGTGGGGGGCGCCACCGACGACACCCGCGCCAGCGCCGGCGCGGTAAAGAGCGTGGCCGACGATCTCGGTCAGGTCGCCGGCCGTATCCGCGGCCAGGTGGACCAGTTCTTCGAGCGGCTGAGCGCTTAGCTCCCCGCTGTCGTCCCCGCGAAGGCGGGGACCCATACTCCGAAGACCATCGATGGACTGCGGCGTAGGGATCCCGGGTCTCGCCCGACCAGGTCGGGGGTCGCCCGGGACGACCGCAACTCACATCCCGAACGCCGCCGGAATGTGACGCGGGATTTTGCCGGGCGCGACCAGGATGGCGTCGAAGCGGATGTCGCGGAAACTGTCGTCGCCATAGCGGGCAAGCCAGGCTTCCGCCGCGGCGGCGATGCGCTGCTGTTGGCGCGGCGTGACGGATTCCGCGGCCTCGTCGAGATCGCCGCGCGCTTTCACTTCCACGAACACCAGGAGCTGCCGCCGGCGCGCGATGATGTCGATCTCGCCGGCCGGGCTTCGCCAGCGCCGCGCCAGGATGCGGAAGCCCTTGGCGATGAGAAGGGCGGCGGCGCGGCTTTCGGCGGAAAGGCCGGTGCGGAAAGCCGCCTGCCTCTCCGGCCGCGGTGGCGGCTTGCCGACTGGCGAGGGTTTCGGCGCCTTGCCGTCAGGGCGCGCCATCGCCGGTCCCTTTGCTCAGTTCCAGTGCGCGTTGATAGACTTCGCGGCGCGGACGTCCGGTGGCGAGCGCGACTTCGCCGACCGCGTCCTTCACCGATACGCGGGTGAGCGCGTTGCGCAGCAGATCATCGACGTCGTCGGCCGTGCTGTGCTGCTCGGTTGGCGCCGCCACCACCACCACGATCTCGCCGCGCGTTTCGGCGCCTTGCGCGTAATCCTGCGCGAGCGTCGCGAGATCGCCGCGCCGGACTTCCTCGTGCAGCTTGGTGAGCTCGCGGCAGACGGCAGCGGCGCGCGCACCGAGACCGGCGGCAAGATCGGCGAGCGTTGCCGCCAGGCGCGGTCCACTCTCGTACAGCACCAGCGTTGCCGGTATCGCGGCAAGCAGCGCGATGCGTTTCTGCCGTGCCGTCTGTTTGGGCGGCAGGAAGCCCTCGAAGTAGAAATGATCGGTCGGCAGCCCAGCAACCGAAAGCGCCGCCAGCAGCGCGGAAGCGCCGGGCAGGGCGGTCACGGCGTAGCCGGCATCGCAGGCAGCGCGCACGAGCTTGTAGCCGGGATCGGAGATCAGCGGGGTGCCGGCGTCGGAGACCAGCGCCACCGCCTGGCCTTGCTCCAGGCGCGCCAGCAGCTTCGGCCGCGCCTCGGCGGCGTTGTGCTCGTGATAGGGCGTGAGCGGCGTGGCGATACCGTAGCGCTCGCTCAGCCGCCGGGTGACGCGGGTGTCCTCGCAGGCGATGACGTCGACCCCGGCCAGCACCTCGAGCGCGCGCAGGCTGACATCGCCCAGGTTCCCGATCGGGGTGGCGACGAGATAGAGCCCGGGCGCCGGCTTGGCGACTTTGCCGGAAACGCCCTGCGCTGCGTTGCGCGCCCCCTCGTTTGTCTCGCTGGCCATGTCCGGCAGTGTAGCCAAGGGATTCGATGCGCGCCATTGGTGCGGCAAATTCCCTTTCTTTTTCATTGCGTTAACTTTTGGAGGCCATTATTGAAAATATGGTTACGAAAGTCTGACGGGCCTCGCCAAGGGGATGGTGAGGACGCCGCGCAACCACAGGGGATTGCTAATGCGCGGATTGCGCGGCCTGACCGCGGCAATGTGCGTCGCCGCGGCGGCTCTATTGTCGGCCTGCAGCAGCACCATGTTCAATCAGACCGGTGCCGGTACGGTGGGCCCGCAGCCGGCGTCGCCAGCCGAACAGCCGCACACCATCGGCACCGGGCAGATTCGCGTCGGGTTGATTCTGCCGTTGTCGGCGCCGGGCAATGCCGGTGTCGCCGCGTTATCGATGAAGAACGCCGCGCAACTCGCGCTCGACGAGTTCAAGAACCCGAACATCCAACTCTTGGTGAAGGACGACGCCGGCAATCCGCAGACCGCGCAAGCGGGCGCGCAACAGGCGTTGGCCGATGGCGCCGAGATCATCATCGGCCCGCTGTTTGCGCAGGCGGTGAGGGCGGTCGGCGCGGTGGCGCGCCCGCGCGGCGTTCCGGTTATCGCCTTCTCGACCGATGCGAGCGTTGCCGCGCCCGGCGTCTATCTGCTGAGCTTCCTGCCCGAGACCGACGTCAACCGCATCGTCGATTATCAGATTTCCCGCGGCAAGCGCTCATTCGCCGCGCTGCTGCCGGACAATGCCTATGGCTCGGTGGTGCAGGCGGCGTTCCAGCAGGAGGTGTCGCAGCGCGGCGGCCGCATCCTGGCGATCGAAAAATATTCGTCCGATCCGGGCAAGCTCGCCGAATCGGTGCGTCGGGTGGCGCAGGTGGCAAACCGGGTCGACAGTATCTTCATCCCTGATAACGCGGAGCAGGTGATACAGGTCGTGCACGCGCTGGCGGCCGCGCATGTGAACCTGCGCCGCGTGCAGTTGCTCGGCACCGGCTTGTGGGACGATCCGCGCCTCTTTGCCGACCGGCAGCTCGAGGGCGGCTTGTATGCGGCGCCGCAGACGGCGGGCTTCCGCAATTTCGCCGCGCGCTATCGCGCCCGCTTCGGCCAGGATCCGGTGCGCACGGCAACGCTCTCCTATGACGCGGTGGCGCTGGTCGCCGCCCTGGTGAAGACGCAAGGCGTGCAGCGCTTCAGCCGGGAAATTTTGACGAACGCCTCCGGCTTCGCCGGCATCGACGGCATCTTCCGCTTCCGGCGTGACGGCAGCAACGATCGCGGCCTGGCCGTGCTGCGGGTGACGCCGAACGGCGGCCAAATGGTCAGCCCGCCGCCACATTCGTTCCGCTCGGGGACTTAAGGTTCAGGCCGCCAAATCGGCCACCACCGCGTCGAGCACGGGAAAGCCGGACTGCGTCACGCGCAGGCGGCCGTTGCCGGTGGTTTCCACCGCCCCCTCATCGCGCAGGATGGCGACGCGCTTGGGATCGATCTCGCGCCCGCACAGCGCTGTATAGCGCGCCGTCTCGATGCCTTCAGCAAGGCGCAAGCCCATCAGCAGGAATTCATCGGCCGCTTCGCCGGGCGTGAGCTTTTCATCGACGATGAGCCCGCTGCCGCTGGCTTCCACGCGCATCAGCCAGCTTTCCGGACGCCGCTCGGTTTCGGTGGCGTAGCGGCGGCCGTCGAGCGTGAGCCGGCCATGGGCGCCGGGCCCGATGCCGGCATAGTCGTGGCCGCGCCAATAGACGAGGTTATGCCGGCATTCGGCACCCGGCCGCGCATGATTGGAAATCTCGTAGGCCGGCAGGCCGGCGTCGGCGCAGACGGCTTGCGTGAGATCGTAGAGGTCGCGCCCGAGGTCCTCATTAGGCACGATCAGCTTGCCGGCCTTGTAGAGGCCGAAGAACGGCGTGTCCGGTTCGATGGTCAATTGATAGAGCGAAAGGTGCTCGGCCGCTTCCGCGATCGCACGCTTCAACTCGGCCGCCCAAGAATCGAGCGTCTGCCGCGGCCGCGCGTAAATGAGATCGAACGAATAACGTTCGAAGATCGAGCGCGCGACGGCAACCGCATCGAGCGCTTCCTGCGCGGTGTGCAACCGGCCGAGCTCTTTCAGTACGGCATCGTCGAGCGACTGTACGCCGAGCGAGACGCGGTTGACGCCGGCGGTGCGATAGCCGCGAAAGCGCGTTGCCTCCACGCTGGTGGGGTTGGCTTCCAGCGTCACTTCGACGTCGGGCGCGACGTTCCAATGCCTGGCGATGCAATCGAGCACGGCCTCGACCGACGACGGCTGCATCAGCGATGGCGTGCCGCCGCCGAAGAAGATGGTGGAAACGGTGCGGCCGGGCACGCGCGCGGCCGTAGCCGCAATCTCGGCTTCGAAAGCGCGCACGAAACGCGTTTCATCGATGCCGTCGTGGCGGACGTGGCTGTTGAAGTCGCAATACGGGCACTTCGACAGGCAGAACGGCCAGTGCACGTAGACGGCGAATGGCTCGGGGCGTTTGGTTAACGTCATGTTAAGCATTATGGCTGCTTCGCGCGCAGCCGGCCAGAGCGAATACGAATCGCGTCAATAGAGTTGATTAAAATTGTAACGATCTCGCAAAGACGCAAGATCGCTACTTCAAACACGCCTTTGCCAGTTTCACGAAGGCGCGGGCGCGATGGGAAAGGCCTTTGCCTTTCGGCGGCAGGCCGTGCTTTTCCTCCGCGCTCATCTCGCCGAATGTGATGTCGAAGCCGTCGGGGCGGAACAACGGATCGTAACCGAAGCCCTTGTCGCCGCGCGGCGGCCAGGCCACGACGCCGTCGACGCGGCCCTCGAAGTCCTCCACATGGCCGTCGGGCCAGGCGAGACACAGCGCGGCGATGAAGTGCGCGCGGCGTTGCTCCGGCGTCTTGGCGCCGCGCTCGATCAGCAGCGTCTGAATGCGGTTCATGGCGGCGCGGAAATCCTTGTCCGGCCCGGCCCAGCGCGCGGAATGAATGCCGGGCTCACCATTCAGCGCTTCGACCACGAGGCCGGAGTCGTCGGCGAACGCGGGCTTGCCGGTCGCCTTGGCCGCGGCCATGGCCTTGATGCGCGCATTCGCCGCGAAGGTCTTGCCGGTTTCTTCCGGCTCCGGGAGCCCGAGCTCGCCGGCCGATTGCGCCGCGATGCCGAACGGCGCCAGCAGCTCGCGCATTTCCTGCAGCTTGCCGGGATTATGCGTGGCGATGACGACGGGGCCGGTGAGGTGTCGAGCCATTGTCAGGAGCGAATGGATGCAAAACACAGACGTGCCACGAATGCGGCGGCACTCCCTCTCCCCTTTGGGGAGAGGTGAAACGTGCTCGTGGCACGCACCGGATTCACGCCACCGCCAGCTTCTGCAAACCCACCAGCTTCTCGATGCCTTTGCGTGCCAGCCCCAGCAGCATCGAGAACTGGTCTTCGCTGAACGGCGTCTTTTCCGCGGTCGCCTGGATTTCGACGATGTTGCCGTTGCCGGTCATGACGAAATTGGCGTCGGTCTCCGCTTCCGAATCCTCGGCGTAGTCGAGATCGAGGACGGCGGTGTTCTTGTAGACGCCGCACGAAACCGCCGCGATGTGATCGCGCAGGACTTCGCCGCGCAGCATGTCGCGCGCCTTCATCCAGGTCAGGCAGTCGGACAACGCCACCCAGGCGCCGGTGATCGAGGCGGTGCGGGTGCCGCCGTCGGCCTGGATCACGTCGCAGTCGATGGTGATCTGGCGTTCGCCGAGCGCCGGCAAGTCGATGACCGAGCGCAGGCTGCGTCCGATCAGCCGCTGGATTTCGACCGTACGGCCGCCCTGCTTGCCGGCGGAGGCCTCGCGGCGGGTGCGCTCGCACGTGGCCCGTGGCAGCATGCCGTATTCGGCAGTGACCCAACCGCGGCCCTGCCCCTTGAGCCAGGGCGGCAGCCGCTCTTCCAGGCTGGCGGTCACCAGCACGTGGGTATCGCCGAATTTCACGAAGCAGGAGCCCTCGGCGTATTTGACCACGCCGCGCTCGAGCGAAACCGGGCGCAATTCATCGACCTCTCGGCGGCTCGGCCGCATCGGCAGTGCTCCCCCCTTGTCGCCGGCGCGCCCCAAAGCACGCACGGCTATTGCTTTCAGCCGGGCCACCATAACCATACGCCCGACTTGAACAAGGCCGGGTGAATGGTCAATTGTTGGTCGGGTCTCAAGGAGTTAGGGTAGTGGCGTCTCACGACATCCCGATCGGTTCGGCGCAGGTGAGCCTGGCGGCGCTCAACGAGCGTTCGCGCGAGATCTTCCGCCAGATCGTCGAGAGTTATCTCGCCACGGGCGAGCCGGTGGGCTCGCGCAACCTCGCCCGCATCCTACCGATCCCCTTGTCGCCGGCCTCGGTGCGCAATGTGATGTCGGACCTCGAGCACCTCGGCCTCATTTATGCCCCTCACACATCGGCCGGGCGATTGCCGACCGAGCTCGGCCTGCGCTTTTTCGTCGACGCGCTGATGGAGATCGGCGACCTGACCGAAGACGACCGCCGCTCGATCGAAGCGCAGGTGGCCGGCGCCGGCAGCAATCAGTCGCTCGAGTCGGTTCTGACCGAGGCCTCGCAGATGCTGTCGGGACTGACCCGCTCGGCCTCGATCGTGCTCACCACCAAGAACAATGTGCGGCTCAAGCATATCGAGTTCGTGCGGCTGGAGCCGGAGCGCGCGCTCGCGGTGCTGGTCGGCGAGGACGGTCAGGTGGAAAACCGCATCCTGCCGATCCCCGCCGGCTTGCCCAGCAATGTGCTCACCGAAGCCGGCAACTTCCTCAACGCGCGCATCAGCGGCAGGACGCTGGCCGAATTGCGCAACGAGATGGAGAGCACGGTCAAGCAAGGCCAGGCCGAGCTCGACCAACTCACCCAGAAGATCATCTCGGCGGGTCTCGCCAGCTGGTCGGGCGGCGAGACCGATGATCGCAAGCTGATCGTGCGCGGCCACGCCAATCTGCTCGAGGACCTGCACGCGCTCAACGACCTGGAGCGGGTGCGGGCGCTGTTCGATGCGCTGGAGACCAAACGCGGCGTCATCGACCTGCTCGGCCGCGCCGAGCGCGGCGACGGCGTGCGCATCTTCATCGGCTCGGAGAACAAGCTGTTTTCGCTGTCCGGCTCCTCCACCATCGTGGCGCCTTATCGCGATACCAAGGGCAGCATTGTGGGGGTGATCGGGGTGATCGGGCCGACCCGGCTCAATTACGCCCGCGTCATCCCGATGGTCGATTACACGGCCAGGGTGGTAAGTCGGCTGCTGTCGGGCTGAGTGCTTGATTTTTGGCGCTGCAACCCTGATATGCGGGGCGTTCACAACAATTGTGGGGATCAATCGACGATGACGGACCCGACCGTGCGCAAAGCCGAGGACGCCGCTGCCGAGGCCACCGTGGACGCCGAAAAGGCCGCCGCGCAAGCCGCTCCGCAGGCTCCGGCCGAGCCGGCCGATCCGCTTGCCGAAGCCCAGCGCGAAGCCGCCGACTATCGCGACAAGCTGCTGCGCACGCTGGCCGAGATGGAGAACCTGCGCAAGCGCACCGCGCGCGAGATCACCGATGCGCGACACTACGGCATTACGGGCTTTGCCCGCGACGTGCTGGCGGTGGCCGACAATATGCATCGCGCGCTGGAGGCGATCGGCCCCGAGCTGCGCGAGTCCGGGGACGGCAAGGCGCTGATCGAAGGTGTCGAGCTCACCGAGCGTGAACTGCTCAAGGCGCTGGAGAAGCACGGCGTGAAGAAATTCTCGCCGGAGGGACAGAAGTTCGATCCCAACGTGCATCAGGCGATGTTCGAGATGGAGCGCCAAGACCTGCCCCCCGGTCATGTCGCGCAGGTGATCCAGGCCGGCTACATGATCGGCGAGCGCGTGCTGCGTCCGGCCATGGTCGCTGTCAGCAAGGCGTCACCCAAGCAGCCGCCGGCGTCCGCCAACGACAATCCGCCTAACTGATTTCCGTCGCATACGGTCTCTGCCCGTCAACCTGACGCGCGCTTTGAGCGCGTCTCGGGGCTGACGGCTGCGACGTTGTCCACGTTTGGCGGCGGAGAATCCGCATAACTGCCATGCGCGATTTTGTCGCGTGCTGGCACGACGCGGCACGCCGCTGCGCATTGTTTCAATGCCAACCCATCAAAGCGCAGAGCGCGTCGCGTTCGCGAACGCGGGCAGCGACTTATCTATGATTCACGCATTGGAATAATTCGAAAGCACTTTGCCCGCCGATATGCGGCCTCCAAAGCTATCATTGGAATAATTCTAAGTTATTGATTTTGTTCGATTTATTGTTGACGCGGACAATTCCGCGGACCCATGGTGCGGCACCATTCAAGTGCCCATTCCTGTCCCTTTGGGGGAGACCCATGACGCTTTCAATCGAGTCCAATATGACATGCCTGCGTGCCGGCGCGCGCGCGGCGATGCTGTGCGGCGCGCTGCTCGGCCTCGCGTTGATCGCGGCCAAGCCGGCTGCGGCCGACGCGCTCACCGACGGCGCCAAGAACTACAAGCCGTTTGCGGTCGAGCACATCGGCAAGGCGCTCGCCGGCGCCAAGGAATTGCAAGCCGCGGTGAAAGCGGGCGACGTCAAGAAGGCGCAAGCCGCGTGGATCAAGTCGCGCAAGGGATGGGAAGCGATCGAGCCGATCACCGGCGAGTTCTTCCCCGATCTCGACAGCGCGATCGACGCCTGGCCCGACGCCAAGCAGGGCTATCACGCGGTCGAGGCGCCGCTGTTCTCCGGCAAGCTCGGTGAGATCGCCAAGCCGGTCGATGGCCTCGTCGACAATCTCGCCAAGTTCGAAAAGCAGCTGAGCGCCGACAGCTTCAAGTTCTCTCCGCAGGGCCTGCTCAACGGCACCGCTGGGCTCGCCTACGAGGTCGGCGAGAACAAGTCGAAGGGCGGCGAATCGCCTTACGCCGGCACCTCGCTGATCGACATGCACGAGAACGTTGAAGGCATCGAGGCCGTCTACAAGCTGGTATTCGAGGGCCCCCTGAAGGCGAAAGACGCCAAGCTCGCTCATGAGATTGACGAGAAAATCGAGGCCGTCGAAGACCTGGTGAAGGTCAAGGAACTGAAGCAGCTCAACGCTTCCGCGCTCAACAAGGCGGGCGAGGAGTTGGCGGTGCTGCTGCAGAGCGCGGCCCCCAAGCTCGGCCTCAAGAAGCCGGAGCTGGGCGGTTAAGCCGATGGTCACGCGCGCGAACAGCAAAATGGCGCGGCGGGTCGGGGCGGCGGCCTGCGCTGCCGCCCTGATTGCCTTCTCGGTCGCCTTGGTCCTGGGCCCGGCGCGGGTCGCGGCAACGCCGATCACCACCCGTGAAGGCGTGCTGCCCTACGGCACCGACCTGAACGAAGAGATTCTCAAGCAGCCCACCGAACGCTTCAATTTCGAGGCGGCCGGCGGCAAGCGCTCCTACCTGTTCAATCTCGGCGACATGCTGTTCTCCTCGCCGGCGATCTTCGGCGGCGTGGCGCGCAAGGCCGGCATGAGCTGCAACACCTGCCATCAGCAGGGCGCCGGCAATGCCAAGCTCTACGTTCCCGGTCTTTCAACACGGCCGGGCAACTTCGACACCACCGGCGCGCTGTTTAATCCTAAGACCGACAACGGCGTGCTCGATGCGGTGACGCCGCCGAGCCTGCGCGGCGCCAAGTATCTCGCGCCTTACGGCCACGACGGCCGCTACGGCTCGCTGCGCCTGTTCATCCGCAACGTCATCGTCAACGAGTTCGCCGGCTCGGAGCCGGCGCCGCAGGTGCTCGACGCGCTGGTGACCTATGTGCGCGAAATCTCGTTCCTGCCCAATCCAAAGCTGGTTTCAGGCGGTCGGCTGAGCAAGGAAGCTTCGGCGGCCGCGCATCGCGGCGAGGTGCTGTTCAACAAGCCCTTCCGCACCGACGCGGCCATGAGCTGCGCAACGTGTCATGTGTCGTCGAGCGCCTTCGTCGATCATCGGGTGCATGACGTCGGCACCGGCGGCTTGTTCAAGACGCCGACGCTGGTCAACGCCGACTTCAACGCGCCCTATTTCCACGACGGGCGTTACGACAGCTACGACCAGGTCGTGGGCTATTTCGACCGGCATTTCGATCTCGGGCTCACCGCCAAGGACAAGTCCGATCTGGTTGCCTATCTCAACGCGGTCGGCGACGGCGAGGCAGCCTTCCACGGCCAACACCGTGCAGGCGGAGCTTGACGAGATCGCCGCCTTCGCCAGCGTGCTCGATACGGCGATCCCGGCGCACGACAAGGATGTCATCAACTTGGTCGTGGACTCGGTCGGCGGCGAGTGGCGCGAGTTGGGCGAGAACTTTCCGGCTCGCTCGGACACCAGCGTACGCGGCGGGCTGGCAGAACGATTGAAGGCGCGCCGTTCGGTGCGCGGTCTCGTGCTGAACCTGCGCCGCATCGCCATGGCGGCCACGCGTGATGACTTTGTCGCCGCCACGCAGGCCTATGCGGATTACAAGCGTCAGGTGGCGATGGCGGGTCCGGACCTGAAGCTGGCTGAACGCTGGTCGCTGTTCAACCCGCCCGTGCGGCAGGCCCATTTCGCGGCGCTTCGGCGGCTCGTGGCACTAGCAGAGTAGCGAATCCCATGTCATAGTTATGTTATAATATTACACTTCTCTCCACTGACCTGACCCAAGAAGAAAAGGGGGCCTTATGTTTTCCTGTAATGGTGGCGCATTCAACGGCGGCGATAATCGTGGCATGTCAATGAAATGGCGATTTTTGACGGCCGGCGCGGCGGTGGCGTTGACGCTCGCGGCCTCCGGGGCGCAGGCGGCCCAGCCGGCCAAAGCGCCGCAATCGATTTGGGACCAGGACAAGCTCACTGGCGACTGGGGCGGCGCCCGCACCGATCTGAGCAACAAAGGCATCGACATCACCCTCAACTACGTCGCCGAGGTGTTCGGCGTGCTCTCGGGCGGGCTTGATCAGCGCGCCAGCTATGAAGGCCGGCTGGAGTTCTCCGTCGACGCCGATCTGAGCAAGCTGATCGGCTGGCGCGGCGCGACCACCCACGTCACCGTGTTCCAGATTCACAACAGCGGCCATAACGTCGCCGAGAATGCCGGCAGCCTCGCCGATCCCAGCAATATCGACGCGCTGCCGACCACGCGGCTATACACGGCCTGGTTCGAGCAGAATTTCAACGACCGCTTTTCGGTGCGCATCGGCCAGCTTGCCGCCGACGACGAGTTCTTCACAAGCGACACCGCTGGCGGGTTGCTCGACGGCACCTTCGGCTGGGGCAACAACCTCGCCGCCAACATGACCAACGGCGGACCGGCCTTTCCGCTGGCGACACCTGGCGCGCGCCTGAAGCTGAACGCGAACGACAACCTGACCTTCCTGGGTGCCGTGTTCGCGGGCGATCCTGCCGGCGACAACTGCAACGACGACGCGCAGAAGTGCAACCGGCACGGCGTTACCTTCTCGACCTCGGGCGGCACGCTGTGGATGGGCGAGGCGCAATACAAGGTCAATCAGGGCAAGAACGCGATGGGCCTGCCGGGCGTCTACAAGGTCGGCGGCTGGTATGCGACCACGGACTTCGCCGACAAGCGCTACGGCCTCAACGCCAGCGGGGCGACCGTGCTGCTGTCGGATGCCACCGCGACCGCTCCGCTCAACCACAGCGGCAACTGGGGCATTTACGGCGTCGCCGACCAGATGGTCTGGCGTGGCGAGGCGCGCAGCGTCAGCCTGTTCCTGCGCGGCGGCTACTCGCCGGAGGACCGCAACCTGATCACCTGGTACTTCGATGGCGGGGCGGGCTTCAAAGGCCTGATCCCCGGACGCGCCGACGATACGCTCACCCTCGGCGCTTCTTACGCCAAGATCAGCGGCGATGCGGTGGCCGCCGACCGGGATGCCGGCAACGTGGCCCGCGACCACGAAATCGTGTTCGAGGCGAGTTACGCCGCGCAGATCGCGCCGTGGTGGGTCGTGCAGCCGGACCTGCAGTACATCGTGCATCCGAACGGCGGACAGAACCCGAACGACGCGACGCTCACCTTCGACCATGCCTTCGTGGCCGGCGTGCGCAGCACCATCGCGTTCTGAGGCAACACGCTCTATCCGCTCGTCCCCGCGAAAGCGGGGACCCAGGGCCAAATCTCCAACCTTGCAGGTTTGATTCTGGATTCCCGCTTAGGCGGGAATGAGCGGAGTTTGCGGCGCGCCAAGCGAAAAATGCTATGGCGCTCGTGCCGCGCCGCGTCCGGGGAACATTTAGCGCGAGGCGATGCCGTCGCGCACGCTGCGGAAGCGGTTGAACACCTTGTCCCAGTCGTCCTTGGGCGCGACGCCGACGATGCGCAGATAGCCGCCGCTGGTCCCGAAGCGCAGCCATTGCACGACGGTGACCGCGTGGCCGCTCAAATCTTTCGCGGTGGCGCGCAGCTCGAGCGCCGGCGAGCGGTCGATACGGATATTGTCGGCCGAGGTGAAGCGGACCTCGTTCAGCGGGCCGGATCGCAGCAGGTCCTGCGCGTAGGTGGTCCGCAGGTTGCTGTCGCGCGGCCCGCCGCGTCCGACGGCGATGACCAGGTAAGGCTGGGTGTTATTGCCGATGTCGTCGCCCGGCCCGTCGGTGAGGATGACGCCGGCGGGCAGTACCTGCGAGACCCGGAAGCCGGCGAGATCGCTGAGCTTGAACGGCAGCATGCCGAGCAGCTCGTTGACGGGCCGGGGCCGGAAATCGACGCTCGCCAGCATCTTGCGCACTACCGCGTCGGAATAGACCGTCCGTGCGGTGTCAGGCACGTCCACCCGTACCAGGCTTGTGAAGGCCTTTCCCTTGGCGGCAGCCGTCGGTTTCGCCAGCAGGTACCAGCGCTGCTCGCCATGGCCGTTGACCGCGGCCTTGCCGCTGACGAGGTAGCCGCTGCCGCCGGCCACCGTGAAGTCGGCCTTGCTGACGTCGGTCATGTCCTGGGTCTGCTTGGTGAAGCCCCCGCCCATGATCTGGTCGTAGGCGATCGCCGGCATTTCGAAGACAGCGACCAGGACGTGACTTTTGTCGTCCTCGAAGCCGGGAAAGTGCTTGCTGACCGTCAGTCCTGCCGGCGGTTCGAGCCCGATACGCAGCCCGGTCGGAAAGACCGGAGCGGCCGACGCGGCGGGCGCGGCGATGACAGCCATGGCCGCAAACAGCAGGGCGGCCGCTATGGTACGCAGCATTCGGGGTTCCTTACCGGCAAGACGATGGGCTCAAGACCCCGACTTATGTGCAAACTTGACGGCAGGACAGTGGCGCCGGTCTCAGATCGCCAGATCGGCCGACTGGATCCGCTTCACCCCCGCCGCCTTCATGTCGGCCCAGGCTTTGGCCACTGAGCCGCCGGTATCGATGCCGCGGCAGGCATCCTCCACCACATAGACGACGAAACCGGCATGGCGTGCATCGATCGCGCTCCAGGCCACGCAGAAATCCGTGGCCAGGCCGGCCAGAAACAGCGTCGCGATCTTGCGTTCCTTAAGATAGCCGGCGAGCCCGGTATGGGTCTTCTTGTCGGCCTCGAGAAAGGCCGAATAGCTGTCGACGCTGTTGTGATAGCCCTTGCGCACGACGAGTTCCGCCTCCGGAAGGTGGAGATCCTTGGAAAGCTTGGCGCCGTCGGTGCCCTGCACGCAATGGTCCGGCCAAAGGACCTGCTTGCCGTAAGGCAGGTCGATGGTCTGGAACGGCTTATGCCCGGGATGGCTGGAGGCGAACGAAACGTGGTGCGGCGTGTGCCAATCCTGCGTCTCGATCACGTTGGCGAAGCCCGAGGCAATGCGGTTGATGACCGGGATCACCTTGTCGCCGTCCTTCACGGCCAGGCTGCCGCCGGGAAGGAAGCAGTTCTGCACGTCGATCACGAGCAGCGCGCTCGCTGCGTCGGGCTTGATGGTGCTGGCGGCAAAACTGGGGCGGGCGAGCGCCAGACAGGCCAGACCGAAGGTGAAATCACGCCGTCGAAGTCGGATCATGGGGTGCTCCAGGTTCGAGGCCCGGCAGAGACGACATACAAGCCCCAGCCGCGGTCGCCCGCAACTCCCACGGCGCGACCGGCGAGAAGTCGTCGGTTTGGACGGGCTGCCGAGGTCCTACGCGCTGGACGGCCTCGCGAATTCGTGAGCGGCTGACTTGCGGCCCCCCACGGCCCTCCTATATGAGCGATTGAGCCGCAAAACGCGGCGAAACGCGTATCCAGGGGGCTGGACAAGGGGGGTCAGCGGACGAGCCGCCGACAATCCCAGACGGGCGCCAAGAGGCCTAACGGCACAAGTGGCCCGGCCGGCCTGCCGCAATTTGAGAGGAACAACTATGGGCAAGGTCATCGGCATCGACCTCGGGACCACGAATTCGTGCGTCGCCGTCATGGAAGGCACTTCGCCGAAAGTCATCGAAAACGCCGAAGGCATGCGTACGACGCCCTCGATCGTCGCGTTCACCGACGACGGCGAGCGGCTGGTCGGCCAGCCGGCCAAGCGCCAGGCGGTCACCAATCCGGAAAAGACCATCTTCGCGGTCAAGCGCCTGATCGGCCGGCGCTACGAAGACCCGACCGTGGAGAAGGACAAGAAGCTCGTCCCCTACAAGATTTCCAAGGCCGGCAACGGCGACGCCTGGGTCGAAATCGACGGCAAGACTTTTTCGCCTTCGCAGATCTCCGCCTTCACCCTCCAGAAGATGAAGGAAACGGCGGAAGCTTATCTCGGGCAGAAGGTCGAGCAGGCCGTCATTACCGTCCCCGCCTACTTCAACGACGCCCAGCGCCAGGCCACCAAGGACGCCGGCAAGATCGCCGGCCTCGAGGTGTTGCGCATCATCAACGAGCCGACCGCGGCCGCGCTCGCCTACGGGCTCGACAAGCAGAAGACCGGCCTGATCGCGGTCTACGACCTTGGCGGCGGCACCTTCGACGTGTCGGTGCTCGAGATCGGCGACGGCGTGTTCGAGGTGAAGTCCACCAACGGCGACACCTTCCTGGGCGGCGAAGACTTCGACATGCGCCTGGTCAGCTATCTCGCCGACGAATTCAAGAAGGAGCAGGGCATCGACCTGCGTAATGACAAGCTCGCGCTGCAGCGGCTGAAGGAAGCCGCCGAGAAGGCCAAGATCGAGCTGTCGTCGACCACGCAGACCGAGATCAACCTGCCGTTCATCACGGCGGACGCCTCCGGTCCCAAGCACATGACCATGAAGCTGACCCGCGCCAAGTTCGAGGCGCTGGTCGACGACCTCATCCAGAAGACCGTCGAGCCCTGCCGCAAGGCGCTCAAGGACGCCGGCGTGTCGGCGGGCGAGATCAACGAGGTGGTCCTGGTCGGCGGCATGACCCGCATGCCGAAGGTGCAGGAAGTCGTGAAGCAGTTCTTCGGCAAGGAGCCGCACAAGGGCGTCAACCCGGACGAGGTGGTCGCCATCGGTGCCGCCATCCAGGCCGGCGTCCTGCAGGGCGACGTCAAGGACGTGCTGCTGCTCGACGTGACCCCGCTGTCGCTCGGCATCGAGACGCTGGGCGGCGTGTTCACCCGCATCATCGACCGCAACACCACCATTCCGACCAAGAAGAGCCAGGTGTTCTCCACCGCCGAGGACAGCCAGAACGCGGTCACCATCCGCGTGTTCCAGGGCGAGCGCGAGATGGCGCAAGATAACAAGATGCTCGGCAATTTCGATCTGGTCGGCATTCCGCCGGCTCCGCGCGGTGTGCCGCAGATCGAGGTCACCTTCGACATCGACGCCAACGGCATCGTCAACGTCCAGGCCAAGGATAAGGCGACCGGCAAGGAGCAGCAGATCCGCATCCAGGCCAGTGGCGGTTTGTCGGAATCCGACATCGAGAAAATGGTCAAGGACGCCGAGTCGCACGCCGAAGAGGACAAGAAGCGCAAGGCCGCGGTGGAAGCCAAGAACCACGCCGAGGCGCTGGTGCATTCGACCGAGAAGGCGCTCTCCGAGCACGGCGACAAGGTCGGCGAGGCCGACCGCAACGCGATCGAGAACGCCATGGCCGATCTGAAGGAGGCGCTCAAAGGCGACGACGCCGACGCCATCCAGCAGAAGGCCAACGCGCTGGCGCAGGCTTCCATGAAGCTCGGCGAGGCCATGTACAAGCAGCAGCAGGAAGCTGCCGCTGGCGGTGCCGAAGGCGGCGCGGCCGAGGAGAAGAAGGAAGACGTCGTCGACGCCGAGTTCACCGAAGTCGACGACGACAAGAACAACAAGAAGTCCGCCTGATCGTAAGGCGCCCGCCATGGGCCGGCGTTCCGCGAACGCAGAGCGTGTCGCCCCCGGGCACTGTCCCGGGGGAGCACCGTTCCGCTCCGCAGGGACCGCCGAATCAATTACGGCTGTGACGGCGTTCTGAACCGAGAGCGGACACCGGCATGTCCAAACGCGACTACTACGAAGTCCTGGGTGTTACGCGCGAAAGCACCGAGGTTGAGCTCAAGGCGGCATTCCGCAAGCTCGCCATGCAGCATCACCCGGATCGCAATCCGGGTGACAGCGAGTGCGAGCACAAGTTCAAGGAAATCAACGAAGCCTACGACGTGCTCAAGGACGGCGACAAACGCGCCGCCTATGACCGTTTCGGCCACGCCGCCTTCGAGCAGGGCGGTATGGGTGCTGGCGCCGGCTTCGGCGCGGATTTCGGCACCACCTTCGCCGATATCTTCGAAGGCATTTTCGGTATGGGCGGCGGCCGTGGCGGTGGCCGTGCGTCGGGGCGCGAGCGTGGCTCCGATCTCCGCTACAACATGGAAATCGACCTGGAGGAGGCCTTCGAGGGCAAGACCGCGCAGGTGCGTCTGCCGACCTCGGTCACCTGCGAGACCTGCTCGGGCACCGGCGCCAAGACAGGTACCAAGCCGAAAACCTGCTCGACCTGCGGCGGCGCCGGCCGCGTGCGTCATGCGCAGGGCTTCTTCACGCTCGAGCGGACATGCCCGGCCTGCCAGGGCCGCGGCCAGGTGATCGAGGATCCGTGCCCAAGCTGCTCGGGCGCCGGGCGCGTCGTCCGCGAGCGCACGCTTTCGGTCAATATCCCGCCTGGGGTCGAAGACGGTACCCGCATCCGGCTTTCAGGCGAAGGCGAGGCGGGCTTGCGCGGCGGACCGTCGGGCGATCTCTATATTTTCCTCTCCATCACCCCGCACGAGTTCTTCCAGCGCGACGGCGCCGACCTGCATTGCCGCGTGCCGATCTCGATGGTGACGGCCGCGCTCGGCGGCGATTTCGAGGTGCCGGCGATCGACGGCAACAAAGGGCGGGTCAAAGTGCCGGCCGGAACGCAAACGGGCGGCCGTTTCCGCCTCTCGGGCAAAGGCATGCCGGTTTTGCGATCGAAACAGACCGGCGACATGTACGTGCAGGTCGTGGTGGAAACGCCGCAGAACCTGACCAAACGCCAGCGTGAACTTTTGGCCGAGTTCGAAAAGCTGTCTTCCGACAACACGCAGCCGGAATCCGTTGGCTTCTTCAGTCGCGTCAAGGAGTTCCTGGACGGCCTGAGCGGGCACAGCGGCGATTCCGCCTGACGGTGTGTGAACCCGCTTGACCCTCTGCCCGCCGCTCTATACCGATTGGGCTTGCGGCGGGCGACGCCGCCAGTTGGCGTGATCGCATCAATGTCCCCACAAACTACCGCTGTCAAAAAGGGCCTGCGTCTCGACGACGAGATGCAGTTCATTCGTTCCTGGATTGAAAAACCTCTGCGCACCGGTGCGGTAATGCCGTCCGGCAAAGCGCTGGCGCGCACCATGGCGCGCTATGTGGACGTGCAGTCCACCGGTCCGGTGATCGAGCTCGGACCCGGCACCGGCCCCGTGACCGAGGCGCTGGTCGACCATGGTGTCGATCCCGCGCGGCTGATCCTGGTCGAATACAATTCCGATTTCTGTCGCTTGCTCAGCAAGCGCTATCCGGCGGCGACGGTGGTGCAGGGCGATGCCTATCGGCTGCGCCGGGTGCTGCAGGAGGTCGTGCAAGAGCCGGCCGGCGCGGTGGTATCGAGCCTGCCATTGCTGACCAAGCCGCCGCGCACGCGGCTGCGGCTGATGGCCGACGTGATGGCGCTGCTCAAGCCGAATGCGCCGTTCGTGCAGTTCACCTACGGCATGCTGCCGCCGATCCCGAAGTCGCTTTACGGCATCAAGGCCGAAGCCTCCAACGTGATCTGGCTGAACCTGCCGCCGGCGCGGGTGTGGGTCTATCGCGGCGCGCGCTAGGTATACTCGGTGTCATCGCCCGCGAAAGCGGGCGATCCAGTACTCACGGACGCCAGCCGGTTTTCAACATCGTAGAATTCGATTGCTGGATGCCCCGCATTCGCGGGGCATGATCGGCTTTGGTATGCTATGCGGGCTCGACCACGGAGCCGCCGATGCCCAGCCCGAAAATCCTCGTCTTCGCCGGCTCGACCCGCACCGGCTCCTACAACGTCAAGCTGGCGGCGCTGGCGGCCAGGGAATTGAGCGCTGCCGGTGGCGAGGTCACGCGCCTCTCGCTTGCCGACTATCCGCTGCCGCTCTACGACGCCGATCTCGACGCCCGCGAAGGCCAGCCCGCCGGCGCGCAACGGCTCAAGGAAACGATCGTGGCGCACCAGGGCGTGTTCATCGCCAGCGCGGAATACTCGGCATCGGTCACGCCGCTGTTGAAGAACGCCATCGACTGGGTTTCGCGTGTACGCGCCGATGGCGATCCGACTTATGCAGCCTTCAAGAACCGGGTGTTTGCGCTCGGCGCCGTCACCACCGGGCCCTCGGGCGGCCAGCGCTCGCTGATGGCGCTACGTCAAATTCTCGAGCTCGGCTGCGGCGGGCTGGTGATCCCCGAGCAGGTGTCGATCCCGTACGCGCGGCAGGCTTTCGATGAAAACGACGATATTGTCGATGACCGCACCACCAACGCCTTGCGCGCTCAGGCGAGGCGGCTGGTGGCTATGGCGCGATTGATGTGAAGGAGCAGACGGTGACCTTGGATGCGCGCGAACGCCTGATTGTCGCTCTCGATGTACCTTCGGTCAGCGAGGCCGAGGCCATGGTGGCGCGGCTCGGCGACAGCGTCTGCTTTTACAAGGTCGGCTATCAGCTCACTTTCGCCGGCGGTTTGCCCTTCGCGGCGGGGTTGATTGCCGCCGGCAAGCAGGTGTTTCTCGATCTCAAGCTGCACGACATCGGCAACACGGTGCAGAAGGGCGTCGAGAGCGTCGCCGGTATGGGCGCGACGTTTCTTACCGTGCACGCCTTTCCGCAGACCATGAAGGCGGCGGTGGAAGGAAAGCGCGGCTCGAAGCTGCGCATCCTCGCCGTCACCGTGCTCACCTCTTACGACGACAGCGATCTTGCCGCCGCCGGTTACGACATGAGCGTGGCGGAGCTTGCCGCCGCGCGCGCGCAGCAGGCGCGCGACATCGGCATCGACGGTCTGGTCTGCTCGCCCGAGGAAGCGCCGAAATTGCGCGACATCGCCGGCCCGGGCATGGCGCTGGTGACGCCCGGCATCCGGCCAGCGGGCAGCGCGACCGGCGACCAGAAGCGCATCATGACGCCGGCGCGCGCGATCGAAGCCGGCGCAGATTATCTGGTGGTCGGCCGTCCCGTGTTGGCGGCGGACGATCCGAAACGGGCCGCAGACAACATCGTCGCAGAGATCGAGCACGCGACAGGAGCCTGACCGAGGCGGCTTGGGCAAGACAGGGAGACCTACGATGGCAAAGGGCTACTGGATCGCGCGCGTCGATGTGAAGAACGAGGCTGCCTATAAAGTCTATGCCGCCAACAATCCCGAGATCTTCGAGAAATTCGGCGGGCGTTTCGTTGTGCGCAGCGGCAAGTTCGAATGTCCGGAAGGCACGGCCCGCGCGCGCAACGTGGTGATCGAGTTTCCGGACTTCGCGACCGCGCGCGCCTGTTACGACTCGCCCGAATATCAGGAAAACGTAAAAAACCGGCTGGGGGCGGCGGAGATCGACCTCATTATCATCGAGGGCCACGACGGCCCGCAGCCGTAGCTGTCATTCCGGGGCGCGCCGCCATAGCGCGCCGAAGACGCGCGTAAACACGGTTATGGCGGCGTCCGGAATGACAAGCGCATTTCAGCCCGCTATATCCGAAGCTTGGTCCAGGAGTTGAGACATGGCCGAGATGCGTTTGATCGTTGCTGGGGCCGGTGGGCGCATGGGGCGCACGCTGGTGAAGGCGATCGCCGAGCACAAGGACTTGAGCCTTGCCGGCGCGCTGGAGGGTGCCGGCTCGCCGCTGCTGGGTCAGGATGCCGGCGTGCTGGCGGGCATTGGCGAGAACGGCATCAAGCTGACCGGCGATGCGGTGGCGCTCATCGGCAATGCCGACGGCATCATCGACTTCACCGCGCCGGCGGCGACGGTCGCGCTTGCCGCGCTCGCCGCGCAAAGCGGCAAGGTGCACATCATCGGCACCACCGGTTTTAGCGCGGCCGATGATGCCAAGATCAAGGACGCCTCGGCCAAGGCGGTTATCGTCAAGTCCGGCAACATGAGTCTCGGCGTCAATCTATTGGCGGCGCTGACCAAGCGCGTGGCCGCGACGCTCGACGATTCGTTCGACATCGAAATCGTCGAGATGCATCACAACAAGAAGGTCGATGCGCCATCCGGCACCGCACTTCTGCTCGGGCAGGCGGCGGCGGACGGCCGCGGCATCGATCTCGCCCAGCATTCCGAGCGCGGACGCGACGGCCATACCGGCGCGCGCAACGCGGGCGACATCGGTTTTGCGAGCTTGCGCGGCGGCACGGTGGTGGGCGAGCACACGGTGATGTTTGCCGGCCCCGCCGAACGTCTCGAGCTCACCCACAAGGCCGAGGACCGCATGATCTTCGCGCGCGGCGCGCTGCATGCGGCGTTGTGGGCGCGCGGCCAGAAGCCCGGGCTTTATTCGATGATGGATGTGCTGGGGCTGAAGGATTTTTGAGGCGCTTTTTCAGCTCTCCCCGTGGGCGGGGAGAGGTCGACGTTCGAGCGAAGCGAGAACGTCGGGCGAGGGGCGTTGCCGCGATTTTGAGCGTTGCGGATATGCCCCCTCACCCGGCTCGCATTTCGCTTCACGCTCAATGCTCGCCACCCTCTCCCCGCACGCGGGGAGAGGGAATTACTCCTGCGCCGGCAAATACGCGTCCGACCATTTCAGCATCACGTTGAAGCTGATCGCTGATGCGCGGGGTCTCGCTCAAATTCGGATGCACGAAGTGCGTCATGAACGCCGGCCACAGCAGTATGTCGCCGGGCGACGGCTGCACGGTGTGCTCCGAGTTTATGTAGGGGTCGCCGCGGATCGCGCCCATGTTCACCGCCGGCCCGCGCGGATCGTAGAAGGTGATGCAGCCCGGCCGCACATCGCTTCGCGTGCGCAACGGCGCGCGGTCGGTCGGCACCTGAACATAATAGGTGCCGGACAAATAGCAGTGCGGATGGTTGTGCGGGTCGTGGTAATCGCCCAGTCGGTTGACGTTTGCCCAGCCGTGCAGCGTCCAGTCGATCTGGTAGCCCATGTTGAGCTGGCGGAAATACTCCATCACCGTGCGGTTGATGCACTCGCGCAGCCATTGCACCGCGGGATGGTCGGCGGCGAGCAGATTGCCGGTGCGGTAATCGGTGGTGAGCGCCGCATTGTCCTCTTCGAGCGCGAGGACGAATTCGGCGAGCGCCTGGTTGGCCAGCTCGGCGCCCGGCAGGGTCCGCCGCAGCATGACGGTCGGCCACAGCAGTTCGACACCGTCGGTTTGCGGTCCGGCCATGGCCTTATCTCCTGCGCGCCGGGACTAGCCGGGCTTGACCCGGAACGTTATCTCATTTTGAAAGATGGCTCGCCGGGCTTTTTGCGTGGAGGCGGCGCTTCGCGCCTTTTGGCCCGGCAACGACCAATTTCGAGAGGCTTTGCAATGAGCGACCGCCTGCTTGTGCTCGTCCGCCACGGCCAGAGCGACTGGAACCTGAAGAACCTGTTCACCGGCTGGCGCGACGTCGACCTCAGCCCGCAGGGGATCAAGGAGGCACAAGACGCCGGCCGCAAGCTGAAGGCGCAGGGGCTCAAGTTCGACATCGCCTATACCTCGGCGCTCAAGCGCGCCCAGCGCACCCTCGACCTGATGCTGGAAGAGATGGGCCAGACCGGCATTCCGGTCATCAAGGACCAGGCGCTGAACGAGCGCGATTACGGCGACCTTTCCGGCCTCAACAAGGACGACGCGCGGGCCAAATGGGGCGAGGAGCAGGTACACATCTGGCGCCGCTCCTACGACGTGGCGCCGCCCGGCGGCGAGAGCTTGCGCGACACCGCCGCGCGCGTGCTGCCCTATTACGTGCAGGAGATTTTACCCGCCGTGCTGCGCGGCCAGCGCGTGCTCGTCTCCGCGCACGGCAACTCGCTGCGCGCTCTGGTGATGGTGCTCGATCGTCTTTCGCCGGAAGGCATCCTCAAGCGCGAGATCGCCACCGGCGTGCCGATGATCTACCGGCTCAACGCCGATTCGACGGTGGCGTCGAAGCTCGATCTGGCGGCGTAGCTACGCCGCGACCTGACCCGCTTCCCAGCCGAGCATGGCGCGCTTGCGCGTGATGCCCCAGTGATAGCCGGTGACGTCGCCCGACTTGCCGACGACGCGATGGCACGGCACCACGAAGCTGATCGGGTTCTTGCCGACAGCGGCGCCGACCGCGCGCGCGGCTGTCGGGGCGCCGGCTCGTCTGGCGAGCTCGGAATAGCTGGTGAGCGTGCCCATGGGAATGGTGAGCAGCTTTTCCCACACGCGCACTTCGAAATCGGTGCCGATCAGAACGACGCGCAATGGCTGCTCGGGCCGCCACAAATTCGTGTCGAAGATGCGCCGCGCGACCGGCGCGGTGGCGGCGGCGTCCTCGACGTAGCGCGCCCTCGGCCAGCGCGCGCGCATGTCCTTCAGCGCCGCCTTTTCCTTGCCGGCGTCGGCCATCGCCAGCCCGGCGAGGCCGCGCGGTGTGGTCATCACCAAGGCGGTGCCGAACGGTGAAGGGTGGAAGCCGTAAGTGACGGTGAGGCCTTCGCCGCCGGCTTTCCATTCGCCCGGCGACATGGCCTCGTGGGTGACAAAGAGGTCGTGCAGGCGGCCGGGGCCGGAGAGGCCGACCTCATAGGCGGTGTCGAGCACGCTTGCCGACGAGCGCAGCAGGTCGCGCGCATTGCTGAGCGTGAGCGCCTGCAGGAAGGCCTTCGGCGTCAGCCCGCACCAGCGGCGGAACAGATGATGCAGGTCGGTCGGCGTGACGCCGGCCGCTTCCGCGATGGTTTCGATTTCCGGCTGCCGGCGCCAGTTGCCGCGGATATGGGCGATGGCGCGGCGCACCACGTCGTAGTCGACGGCCGCGGTGGCGAGCGGGGTGATGTCGGGACGGGAAGTCACTTGGGGTGCCTGATCGAGTGTCATGGTCATGTCGCCGATCTAAGGCGGGGTGGGCACCGAAGCCACCCGATTTCTGGCGTGCCTTTCATCCCTCCCAAGGGGAAGGGAGAACCACTGTGAAGGTGCGCTACGGCAGCACCGTCCTTGTCACTCCGCGCTTGGCCTCGTTGATGGCGGCGCCGAGCGCCTTGGCAAAGTTCGCCTTCTCGTCGGGACCGAGGAAGCCGGCGACGGTCAACTGCTTGCCGCGCGAGACCAGGAAAAGGCGCTCGATGCCGTATTCCTCGTGCACGATCTTTTCGAGCCGGACCCAAAGCGGGTTGAGCACCCATTCGCGCACCGCGCCGAGATGGCTCACCTTGCGCACGGTGAGCGCGACCGGCGTCACCTTGACCTCCTCGTAGGCGGCGGCGCGACGGTAATTGACCTGGAAGGCCCAGTACAAGAGCAGCACGTCGAGCCCCAGGAAGCCGATCACCGGCCAAGCGCCCGCCAGCATGCAGGCGAGGCCCGCGACGAAGCTGAGCAGGCCATAAGCCGCCATCAGCAGGAAGAAGCCGGTGGCGCTCAGCGAGCGGTGCGGCGTGATCACCGCCGAAAAGATGGTGGGTTCGAGTTCGTCGTCGTTGTCGGCCATCATGATCCTCAAGTATACCCGAAATCATGGCGCAAAAGGCGACCCGCAACAAATTGGCGAAAAAATCGGCCAAACCGGCGGCCCGCAAGGTCAAGGGCCGCAAAGCCGCGCCCAAGGCCAGCAAAGCCAAGGTCAAATCCGCCCCCAAACGGGCGGCGGCCGATGCCAAGGCGGCGACCGGCGCCGTGCCGCAATGGACAACGGCGGAAATCACCGAGGCGTTCCGCCGGTTCCGCGACGCCAATCCGGAGCCGCAGACCGAGCTTCGGCACACCAATCCGTACACCCTGCTGGTCGCGGTGGTGCTGTCGGCGCAGGCGACCGATGCCGGCGTCAACAAGGCGACGCCGGGGCTGTTCGCCGCCGCCGATACGCCGGCCAAGATGGCGGCGCTCGGCGAGGACAAGGTGCGCGACCTGATCAAGACCATCGGCCTCTACCGCAACAAGGCCAAGAACGTGGTGGCGCTGTCGCGGATCCTGGCCGAGCAATACGGCGGCGCGGTGCCGCGCTCGCGCGAGGCGCTGGAGGCGCTGCCGGGCGTCGGGCGCAAGACCGCCAATGTGGTGCTCAATGTCGCGTTCGGCGAGCCGACGATCGCGGTCGACACCCACATCTTCCGTGTCGGCAACCGTACCGGCATTGCGCCTGGCAAAACGCCGCTCGAGGTGGAGCAGAAACTCGACCAGGTGGTGCCGGCGGAATTCAAAGTCCACGCCCACCATTGGCTGATCCTGCACGGACGCTACACGTGTGTCGCCCGCAAGCCGTTGTGCGAGAAGTGTATCATCGCCGATCTGTGCAAGTGGCCTGGGAAGACGGTAGCGGCATAGGCCGCTGTCGTCCCCGCGAATGCGGGGACCCAAACCCCTGTCGGTCCAGAATATTCGCTACAGGGACTATGGGTTCCGGGGGCCTCGCTCGCAAACGCTCGCTCGCCCGGGACGACAGCTAGCGCACGCGCTCCACCAACTCCGCGCGCTTGGTGCTCATGCGCTTGTGGATGTGCACCATGAAGGCCATGGCGAAGATCGGCGTCGCGAGATTCACCACCGGGATCGACACGAATACCGCGATCACCATGCCGGCGAGGAAAACGTAAGCGGCATTGGCCTTGCGCATGGCTTTCGCCTCATAGGGCGGGCGGAAGCGCATGGCGGCGAGCTCGAAATATTCACGGCCGAGCAGATAGGAGTTCGCCAGGAACAGGATGATGACGCCGAAGCCGGCAAACAGGACGAATGGCAGCGCGAAGAAATAAACCAGCAGTGACAGGAAGGCGATCTTCACGCCCTCGATGAGGCCGCGCAGGAACGGCAGCGCGTGGCCGACCGGTTCGGCCGGGTAATATTCGATCTCCACCGCCTCGGCGGTCTCGTCGACGAAGAAGCTGCCGACGAAGGCGGTCACCGCCGGCATCAGGAACAGCGCGCCGGTGATGATGCCGAGGCTCGCCATGATCGACAGCACCCAGGTCAGCGTCGTCCAGAGCGCGTGCGAGGTGAAGCCGGTGGAGTGCTCGGCCCAGGTGGCGCCGTTCTCGGCAAGCGCCGTCAGCACCCGCTGCAGGATGATGCCGGCGATGACGATCAACGCGAGCGCAAGGCCGACCGCCTTCAGCAACACGCCGCGCAAGGCGGGCGTGAGCATCTGGGCAAGCGCTTTGGCGGCGGCGTCGAACATGCGGTTGACAGGTAAGGCCGGGCGAGGTGCGGGGCAAGGGCGCTCCGCGCTGGTTTGCCGCCGCGCCCTATGGTGTCCGACCACCAGCGGAGGGCGCGGGCGACAAGGCAGGCCGCTCATAGGCCCGGATTCGGCAAGGCAATGAGACCGGCGCTGTCAGCGCGTCAACCGGTCACCGCCGCGCGGCCGCGAGAAACGCGCCCGTTCAGCCGAACATGGAGAGCTTGCCGTAGCGCTCGGCCAGCAGATAATAGACAGTGACGCGGTTTCTCGTGTGGTCGCTTTTCATCTTCTCGCCGACTTCGGCGATCGCTTTGTCGAGCACTTCATCCGAATCCGTCAACCCGAGCTTCTTCTTCAAGAAATTGTCACGAACGCGCGCGGTCTCGGTCTTGTCGGTAAACGACACCAGCGAGGCGTCCCGACTTTGCAGGGCAATGCCGCAATACCGTATGATTCCGGCAATCGCGGCTGAATTCGCATCGGGGACATATTTCTTGACGTCAGCAGCCCAATCGACGGCCATGATTCTCTCCTCTCGGGGAATTGCCTCGGCGCCGAAAATGGGCTCAGCGTCAAGACGGCATTCGTATTGAAATATCCGCAGGTATTCGAAACACTCGCCTCGGGTAAGTCAAGTATGCCGCAATTCGGTGCAGCAACTTGTGAACGAGGCTCATCGCGAGCGGGAATTTTGGAGGCAGGGGCGAATGACGGAGTTGGAGCCGAAGGGAACGATCTTTGTCGGTAAGGGGACGAAGCCGGAAACACTGACATTATCGGTCGCCAACCGTCATGGGCTGGTGGCCGGCGCAACCGGGACCGGCAAGACCGTCACGCTCCAGATTCTGGCCGAAGGCTTTTCGCGCGCCGGCGTTCCGGTGTTCGCAGCCGACATCAAAGGCGATCTCTCGGGCATTGCCGCGGTCGGCGAGGCGAAAGAAGCCTTCGTCAAGCGCGCCAGCCAGATGGGCCTGAAATATGAGCCGGACGAGTATCCGGCGATCTTCTGGGATGTATTTGGCGAGAAGGGCCATCCCGTGCGGACGACGATTTCCGAGATGGGCCCGCTGCTGCTGTCGCGACTGCTCGATCTCAACGATGTGCAGGAAGGCGTGCTCAACATCGCCTTCCGCGTCGCCGACGAGCAGGGGCTGATGTTGCTCGATCTGAAGGATTTGCGGGCGATGCTCGCCTTCATCTCGGAAAACTCCAAGGAACTGAGCGCGCAGTTCGGAAACATATCGGGTCAGTCGGTCGCCGCCATTCAACGTCAGTTGCTGGTTCTGGAAAATCAGGGCGGCGCCACCTTCTTCGGCGAACCGGCGCTGGAGCTGAAGGACTTCATGCGCACCGATCGCGACGGCCGCGGATTCATCAGCGTTCTGGCCGCCGACAAATTGATGGAGAGCCCGCGCGTCTATGCGATGTTCCTGCTCTGGCTGATGTCGGAGCTGTTCGAGGAGCTTCCCGAGGTCGGCGATCCCGACAAGCCGAAGCTGGTGTTCTTTTTCGACGAGGCGCATCTCTTGTTCGACGATGCGCCCAAGGCGCTGTTGGACAAGATCGAACAGGTGGTGCGGCTCATCCGCTCGAAGGGCGTCGGTGTCTATTTCGTCACGCAGAACCCGCTCGACGTGCCCGACGAGGTATTGGGGCAACTCGGCAATCGCGTGGAGCACGCGCTGCGGGCCTTCACGCCGCGCGATCAGCGCGCCGTCAGGGCCGCGGCCGAGACGTTCCGTCCCAATCCGAAACTGGACACGGCAAAGGTCATCACCGAACTCGGCAAGGGCGAGGCATTGGTATCGTTTCTCGATGCCAAGGGCGTGCCGGGCATTGTAGAGCGGACGCTCATCCGCCCGCCGACCACGCGGCTCGGACCGATCGATGCCGCGGAACGCAACGCCATCATCGCGAAGAGCCCGGTCAAGGGTAAATACGACACGGCCGTCGATCCCGAATCCGCCTTCGAAATGTTGCAGAAACGGGCGCAGGACCCGCAAGCGCCCGGCGGCACGGCGCAAGGGGCGCCGGTCGGCGCCGGCGGCTTGCTCGGCGGTATTGGCGGCATTCTCGCCGGTATCTTCGGCACTAGCCGGCCACGCGGGCAGCGCCTGTCCACCGGCCAGTTGATCGCGCGCGAAGTGACGCGCTCGGTCACCAGCCGTGTGGTCGGAAAGCTCGCTGCCGATATCGGAAAGTCGCTCGGCGGCTCGACCGGCGGCAGCGTGGGCCGCGCCATCGTGCGCGGGACCCTGGGCGGCATTCTCAGGCGCTGAGGCGAACGGCGCCGCTGCCGGCTAGCCGATCGGTGCCAACGCGTCTTCCTCGGCCGGCACCAGCGTTGCCGCCGCTGCATCGACGGCCGCGAGATCGCTCCAGGCCATGGCCTTGTAGTCGAAGCCGCGCAGGACCGTCGGCTTCACCACCTCGAAATAGGGCGAGATATCGAAATCGCGCGGCGCGTAAAGCGACGAATGGCGAATTTCCAAAATCTCCCGCCGCGCCGTTTCGCTGTCGGCGTGGATCACGTTGGGCAGGATCGGATAGCGCACGGCTTCGAAGGCTTGCGCGATCAGCGCCGAGCAGATGATGCGCGTCGGGTGGCCCGAGCCGAGCGCGATCATGCGCCGCCGCCAGCGCTGCGGCACCGGCAGCGGAAACAGATAGCGCATGAGATCGATGATATTCTTCAGGTCGTAGTCGAAGCCGATGCGCTCGCTGGCATAGGCGCACACGCGCGCGCGGTCGTCGTCGGTGAGGCCGGTCGGCCGGCAGATGCGGGTGTGATAGCGCGCGTATTTCGACAGCGGTGCCGCCCGCACGCCTTCGCCGATATTGGCTTCCACCAGCACCAGCGCCTCGCCATCGGCGGTGACGCGGTCGCCGATGGCGCCCACGTACAGCGCGGCATGCGACCAGGTCGACTGTGTGAGATATTTGATGACGCCGGAGATGTGGTTGTTGCCTTCGATCAGCAGCACGTCGCCGGGCTTCAACGTGGCGCGCAAGGCGTCGGCATCGCTCGGCGTGAAAGGCTCGTAGCCCGTCGCCGGCTCTTCCAGATAGCGGGCGAGTACGCGCCCAACTCGGTCGGCCATCCACCCCATGGTTTCGGTCCGTGGCGTCCGTTCTGGCCGCCGGATTTGACGCGTTCCTCCCGGCGCGGTTGTCGCCCGCGCGTCTCGTTGTGCTGCTAATTTAAGCAAAGACTCATTGCAAATTGGTTCATTGACGAAGCGCGCGCGGTTACCGACTATGAACCATGAGACGTTGAGCGCGATCGCTCGTTTCGTCATTCCGGGACACGCGCATAGCGCGTTGGCCCGGAATCGAGGGGCGACACGGAATGCCGCCCTGGATTCGGGGTTCGCGCACGGCGTACGCGCCCCGGAATGACGGTATGAGCGGAGCAGGCAAGCAAGGATTCGCACACCATGTCTTCAACCAAACCCAAGGCGCTGATCGCTTGGTCGAGCGGCAAGGATAGCGCCTGGGCGCTGCATGAGGCGCGGCGCAGCGGCGATTACGAGATCGTCGGCGCGCTCACCACGGTGACCGACGCCTTCGCGCGGGTCGCCATGCATGGCGTGCGCGAGGAGCTGTTGCTGGCCCAGATCGATGCCGCCGGGCTCGCGCCGATCATCGTGCGCATTCCCTATCCGTGCCCGAACGAAATCTACGAGCGCGCGATGGCGGCGGCGATCAGCGACGCCAAGGCGCGTGGCGTGACGCACATGATCTTCGGCGATCTGTTCCTGGAGGACATCCGCGCCTATCGCGAGAAGCAGCTTGCCGGCACCGGCATCACACCCGTTTTCCCGCTCTGGCTGAAGCCGACCGCGGCGCTGGCGCACGAAATGATCGACGGCGGCGTGGAAGCGCATCTGGCCGTGGTCGACCTGAAGAAGTTATCGCCGTCTTTCGCCGGCCGCCGCTTCGAGGGCGCGTTGCTGGATGACCTGCCGGCCGGCACCGACCCGTGCGGCGAGAACGGCGAGTTCCATTCGTTCGTCTCGGCGGGGCCCATGCTGTCGCGCAAAATTCCGGTGAGCGTCGGCGAGACGGTGGAACGCGACGGTTTTGCGTTTGCGGATTTGCTGGCGGGGTAGATTGACTTGCAGTTGGCGTGCGGCAATTTCGCTTCCCTCTCCCCTTGTGGGAGAGGGTGGATCGCGCGGTAGTGATAGCGGAGCGCGATCCGGGTGAGGGGTGAGAGCCTGACGGCTGGCACTGACCCCTCACCCGCCTCGCTCATGCTGAAGCATTCGCTCGGCACCCTCTCCCACAAGGGGAGAGGGAAAGAGCGCACGCCGCAGCGCTTAGGCCTTACCCCCGCAACACCCCGCCCGTGCGCTTCTGCACCTCGCCGACGATCTTCGCCGCCAGCGCGTCGATCTCCTCGTCGGTCATGGTCTTCTCGCGTGGCTGCAGCGTGACGGCAATGGCGATCGACTTCTTGTCGGGATCGATGCCCTTGCCCTCGTAGACGTCGAACACGGCTGACATTGCTGATCAGCTTGCGGTCGACCGCTTGCGCCGTCCGCACGATGTCAGCGGCCTTGACCTCGCGCGCCACCACGAAGGCGAAGTCGCGCTCCACCGGCTGGAACGGCGACAGCTCCAACAGCGGCTTGGCGCGCGTCGGCTTTGCCTTCGGCTCGGGGATGTTTTCGAGGATCACCTCGAAGGCGACCAGCGGGCCTTCCGCGCCGAGCGCGGCCAGCGTGCGAGGATGCAGCTCGCCGAAATAGCCGATGATATTTTTCGGCCCCATCTGGATGGTGCCGCTGCGGCCCGGATGCAGCCAGGAAGGCCCGCCCGGCACGATCTGCAGCGCCGGCATCGGCGCGCCGGCAGCCGCCAGCACGGCGAAGGCATCGGCCTTGGCGTCGAAGGTGTCGACCGGCTTGTTGGCGCTGGCCCAATGGCGCCCGACGCCGTCGGGATGCGCGAGCGCGCGGCGCAGGCCCGTTGCGGCGGTGAACTGGTCTTGCGGCCGGTCGCCCCTGAACACCTGGCCGACCTCGAACAGGCCAACGTCAGGGAAACCGCGGTCGGCATTGTGCTGTGCCGACGTCACCAGGCCGGGCACCAGGCTCGGCCGCATGTCGGACAGCTCGGCGGCGATCGGATTGGCGAGCGCGAGCTCAGGGCTCCCGCCACCGAACAATTCGGCCTCGCGCTTGGAGATGAACGACCAGGTCACCGCCTCGGTCAGCCCGCGCGCGGCGAGCGCGCGCTTGGCCTTGCGGGTGCGGTTCTGGATCGGGGTGAGCACGGGCTTGCGCGGATTGTCGCCGCGCGGGAACGGCGTCGGCGGCACCTGGTCGACACCGACGATGCGCACCACTTCTTCGACGATGTCGGCGCGGCCATGCACGTCCGGCCGCCAGGACGGCACCGCGACTTTCACCTTCTCGCCTTGGCCGGCGGCGAAGAAGCCGAGCTTCTCCAGCACGCGGCGCACATCGGTCAAAGGAAGCTTAAGTCCGGCAAGCCGCGGCAATTCGCTGAGCGGGAAGTCGATGATCTTTTCCTTCGGAGCGGGATCGCCGGCGACCACGATCTCGGACGGCTCACCGCCGCAGAAATCGAGCACCAATTGCGTCGCCAGCTCCAGGCCGGGCAGCATGAAATTGGGATCGACACCGCGCTCGAAGCGATAGCGCGCGTCGGTGTTGATGCCGAGCTTGCGGCCGCTCTGCGCGATGTTGAACTCGTCCCACAACGCCGATTCGATCAGCACGTCGGTGGTATTCGCGTCGCAGCCCGATTCCTCGCCGCCCATGATGCCGGAAAGTGATTCCACGCCCTTCTCGTCCGCGATGACGCAAACGCCCCGATCGAGCGTGTAGGTGCGCCCGTCGAGCGCGAGCAGTTGTTCGCCGTCGTTGGCGCGGCGCACGGTGAGGTTTCCGCGCACCTTGGCGGCGTCGAACACATGCAGCGGTCGGCCGCGGTCGTAGGTGAGGTAATTGGTGATGTCGACCAGCGCGTTGATGGGGCGCAGGCCGATGGCCGTGAGCCGCTTCTGCACCCAGTCGGGCGAGGGGCCGTTCTTGACGCCGCGCACGAGCCGCAGGCCGAAGGCCGGGCAAAGCTCCGGCGCCTGAATCGTCACCGTCACCGGGCAGGGGAACGTACCCTTCACCGGCTTTGGCGCGTTCTCCTTGTAGTCGCCGATCAGGGTGGCGCCGAGATCGCGCGCGATGCCGTTGACGCCGGTGCAGTCGGGCCGGTTGGGGGTGAGGTTGATCTCGATCACCGGATCGCCGAGGCCGGCCCAGTCGGCGTAGCTCGTGCCCACCGGTGCGTCGGCCGGCAGTTCGATGATGCCGTCATGATCGTCGGAAACGAGCAGCTCGGCTTCCGAGCACAACATGCCGTGGCTTTCGACGCCGCGGATGGTGCCGACTGAAAGCGTCATGTCCTTGCCGGGGATGTAGGTGCCGGGCGCGGAGAACACGCCCTTCATGCCGCCGCGCGCATTGGGCGCGCCGCACACCACCTGGATCGGCTTTTCGCCTTTGGCGACCTGGCCGATGTCGACCATGCAGACCCTGAGACGGTCTGCGTTGGGATGCTTCTCGGCCGAGATCACGTTGGCGATGATGAAGGGTTTCAGCAGCGCCGCCTTGTCCTCGACCGCCTCGACTTCCAGCCCGATCATGGTGAGCTTGTCGACGATCTCGGGCAGCGATGCCGTGGTGTCGAGATGCTCTTTCAGCCAGGAGAGGGTGAATTTCATGACTCGGCCTTTCCCACGGCACGGCCTCGTCCCGTTCCCCGCTTGCAGGGTGCGGCACGACGGACAGCCATGTGATCGTTCCCTCCCCCCTTGTGGGGGAGGGACAGGGAGGGGGGTTCTTTTTGCAGACGAGACAATACAGCGGCGCGAATGGCGCCAACGACGCCGGTTAAATTCGTCAACACTTGATCGTTCGTGAAACGTAAAACCGCGTAGCCTTGCGAACGAAACCAAGCGTCGCGTATCCGGTCGCTTTTCTGACGAGAGATGAAGTCGTGCGATTCACCGTCCAACTCGATAACGATACGAGCGGAATGGCACACGAAGTCGGCGACGAATCCACGGAACGGAGCCTGCCGTCGAAACCCTAGGCCGTCGATGTGGTGGGCCTTGAGATAGCGCCATAGCAGCGTTTCCGCGCGCGTCATGGTCCGGCGTAGCGATTTGGCACGGCCGCGCTGCTGTTGGCTGATGGCAGCGTGAGGCATCGGCTGCGACCCCCCTCCCTAACCCTCCCCCACAAGGGGGGAGGGAACGGCCCGTGCCAAGTGCTCGGCTGTGCCCGACATCATCACGCGCTCAATCCCCCCGCCAGAGTCGGGAAGTCGAGCGGGCGGAAGCCGTAATGCGACAGCCAGCGCACGTCGGCCTCGAAGAACGCGCGCAGGTCGTGCATGCCGTATTTCAGCATGGCGATGCGGTCGATGCCCATGCCCCAGGCGAAGCCCTGATATTCGTCGGGATCGAGCCCGCAATTACGCAGCACGTTCGGGTGCACCATGCCGCAGCCGAGGATCTCCAGCCAATCCTCGCCCTCGCCGAATCGAATCTCGCCCTTGTCGCGCTTGCACTGGATGTCGACTTCCAGCGACGGCTCGGTGAAGGGAAAGAATGACGGCCGAAAGCGCATCTTCACGTTGTCGACCTCGAAGAACGCCTTGCAGAACTCCTGCAAAATCCATTTCAGATGGCCGAGATGCGACGACTTGTCGATCACGAGGCCTTCGACTTGATGGAACATCGGCGTGTGGGTCTGGTCCGAGTCGCTGCGGTAGGTGCGGCCCGGGCAGATGACGCGGATCGGCGGCTTTTGGCTGAGCATGGTGCGCACCTGCACCGGCGAGGTGTGCGTGCGTAGCAACAGCCGTGAGCCGTCCGGCTTTTCCGGGAAATAGAAGGTGTCGTGCATCTCCCGGGCCGGATGGCCCTCCGGGAAATTCAGCTTGGTGAAGTTGTAGTCGTCGGTCTCGATGTCGGGACCTTCCGCCACCGCGAAACCCATGTCGGCGAAGATGGCGGTGAGCTCGTCGGTCACCTGGCTGATCGGATGCACGCGGCCGGTTTCGGCCGGTGGCTCGCGCACCGGCAACGTGACGTCGACCGTCTCGGTGTTGAGCCTGGCATCGAGCGCGTCCGCGGCGAGCGCGTCCTTGCGCGCGGCGATGGCCGTCCCGACCCGATCCTTCAAGCCGTTGATCGCCGGTCCCTGCACCTTGCGCTCGTCCGGCGTCATCTTGCCGAGCGTCTTCAGCAGGGCGGAGATCGAACCGCTCTTACCGAGCGCGGAAACGCGCACCGTTTCCAGCGCCGCTTCGTCCTTGGCGCCCGCGACGGCGGAGAGGATTTCGTTTTCGAGACTTGCGACGTCGGACATGGGCGTGGCTTCAGCCTTTCAGAGTCCACGGACCGTCATCATCCGCTCCCGCCTGCGCGGGGGCAGGCTTTAGCGGATGATCCAGTAACCCCGGCGTGAGCGAGATTACGAGAGCCGGTGGTTACTGGGTCCCCGCTTTCGCGGGGACGACGCGCAGGGATTTACGCCGGCAGCGCGGCCTTGGCCTTCTCGACGATGGTCTGGAACGCCGCCGGCTCGTGGATGGCGAGGTCGGAGAGCACCTTGCGGTCGACTTCGACGCCGGCCTTGGCCAGCCCGTCGATAAACTTCGAGTAGTTGAGACCGAACGGGCGCACTGCGGCGTTCAGGCGCTGGATCCAGAGCGCGCGGAAGGTGCGCTTCCGCCGCTTGCGGTCGCGGAAGGCGTATTGGTTGGCCTTCTCCACCGCCTGCTTGGCGACGCGGATGGTGTTCTTGCGCCGGCCGTAATAGCCCTTGGCGGCCTTGAAGACTTTCTTGTGTTTGGCGTGTGAGGTGACGCCACGCTTGACGCGGGACATGGGAAAACTCCTGTCAGTCTAGGCAAACGGAATGGGGCGACGAGGAAAACTGGATCAGCCGTTCGGCATCCAGTATTTCTTGATGTTGTCGCCGTCGGTCTTGAACAGCACCGCGGTGCCGCGATGCTCGCGGATGGTCTTGGTGGTCCGCTTGATCATGCCGTGGCGTTTGCCGGACTGTTGGAATTTCACCTTGCCAGTGCCGGTAATCTTGAAGCGCTTTTTAGCGCCCGACTTGGTCTTCATCTTGGGCATTTGGCTCTCCATGACGGCGCTTGGGGCTTAGAGCCCTTCGGCCGAAAAAAGCTCTCAGCGAAGCCCCATGGGCTTCGGGAGCCGGTGCTCGGAATTGAGCGAAAGGTCGCCGCCACGGCAGCCCTTTTCAGCCGGGCGACGAGCGGCGGCGTTATGGCAGAGACGCCGCCTGTTGACAACCAAAACGGCGCGCCGCCTGCCCTGCCTCCTGGCCTCGGTTGGGGTGGAATCGGCCAATAACGAGCTGATTTCGATGGATTTCGCGGCAAATTTGCAAGTCTTCGTGGGTTGCGACCCTAGCTCGGCTGAGTTATATAAGTTGACCAAGCAGCAAAACCTGTCGCGGAGAGTCCGTTGAATGCACGGCGAAGGAGTTCTATTGATGAATAAGCCGATTAGCTTTTCAAAATTAAACCAATCAAAGATGGACTTCTCCGATTTATACACGTCGAAAGACCCAAGAAATTATTTTAAATACTTAGGCCAGCTTGACTATATTATCCCTCATCTTGCTCAGCCCGTATTCGACCAGTTAATCCGCGCCCGCCAGGAACTGCAAGACAAGCCGGTCACTATCCTCGACCTCGGATGCTCCTACGCCATCAACGGCGCCCTGATGAAATGCGCCCTCGACTATGAGGCGCTGCGCCAGCGCTATGTGGCGCCCGCGCTGCAGACGCTAAGCAGCGACGAGATGCTCGCGCTCGACCGCCACTTCTACAAGTCCTGGCCCCGCGATCCGGGGGTGCAGGTGATCGGACTCGACATCTCCGAGAACGCCGTGCGCTACGCCGAGGCCTGCGGCATTCTCGACCGCGGCCTCGCCATCGATCTGGAAAGCCGCGAGCTGACGGCCGATGAGGCCGATCTCATCTCGCAAGTCGATATCATCGTGTCGACCGGCTGCGTCGGCTACGTCACCAGCAAGACCTTCGAGCGGGTGATGAAGGCGATCCGCCCCGGCAGCTCGCCGTGGGTCGCGTCCTTCGTGCTGCGCATGTTCCCGTTCAATGAGATCGACAACACGCTCACCAAATACGGGCTGGTCACCGAGCTCTACGAAGGCGCCACCTTCGTGCAGCGCCGCTTCGCCAGCCGCGAGGAAATGGAAGCCGCCATTCGCGCGGTGGAGGCGCGAGGCCTGGATTCGTACGGCCGCGAAACCGAGGGCCTCTATCACGCCGAACTGTTTCTCTCCCGCCCGCAGGAAGAGATCGAACGGCACCCGATCCAAAAGCTGGTCTCGGTGGTCAGCGGCGCCAACAAGCTCTGGAGCGTGGGCGCCAACGTGCTCGGCAGCTTCGGGCCGACGGCACGCCGCCGTGCCCGCGCCGAGCACCGCCCGGTTCCCAAGGCGGCGGCCTCGTAAGCCGGCGTCCCGCTATCACCTCCCGGTAACGACAACGTTTGTTGCCCCTTCGGTGCCATGGCGATCAACATCGCCCGACAGCGACGGCTGTTCGAGGATCGTCAAAGGGGGGAAACAAATGTCACGCGCGCGCGTCATCATCGCCGTTCTATTTGCAATAGGCACCGCTGTTCCGGGCTTGGCCCGCGCTCAAGGTGCGCAGGCGCCGTACGGCAGCTCGAAATTCGAGAGCTACGCCGATATCGACCAACTCAAGCAGCTCAAGGTCGTCTGGGACTTCAACTTTCAGGATCCCAAGACGGTCGGCGTGGTGCTCAATAACCTCAATGCGCTGCTGAAGGCGACCACCGATTTCGGCCCCAAGGAAATCGACCCCCTCAAAGTGGTGATCGTCTCGCACGGCCCCGAAGTGGTCGTGTGGGCCAAGAAAAACTACGCCAAGTACAAGAATATCGTCGACCGCGCGGCAAGCTTCGCGCAGCAGGGCGTGCGCTTCGAGATTTGCCGCAACGACGCCGCCGCGCTCGGCTTCAAGCCGGAGGACTTGCACGGCTTCGTGACGGTGATCCCGGCCGGCCCCTATGCGCTGACCTATTGGCAGAACAAGGGCTATGCCTACATCGCGATCGGGGCGACGGTGCCGACGCCGCCTTTCACAAGCTACAACAAGGCCGACCGCGGCAAGTAGCGGCCCGGTGTCGCCGGCTGCGGGACTATCAAAAAACAACGCGCCGTCCGCGTGATTCGCGGGCGGCGCGTTAGGCCTTATCTCGGGCGCGCGAGCAGCGTCAGCGCGGCGCCAGGATCATGATCATCTGCCGGCCTTCGAAGCGCGGCTCCGATTCGACCTTGGCGATCGGCTCGACATCGTCCTTGACGCGATTGAGCAACTTGGCGCCCAGCTCCTGATGCGCCATTTCACGCCCGCGGAAGCGCAAGGTGATCTTGACCTTGTCGCCTTCCTCGAAGAAGCGCTTCATCGATCGCATTTTGACGTCGTAGTCGTGGTCGTCGATCATCGGCCGGAGCTTGATCTCCTTGACCTCGACGATCTTCTGTTTCTTGCGGGCTTCCGCCGCTTTCTTCTGCGCCTGGTATTTGTACTTGCCGTAATCCAGGATCTTGGCGACGGGCGGATTGGAATTGGGGGCGATCTCCACCAGATCAAGCCCGGCCGCCTGGGCGAGCTCCAGGGCGGCTTGAGTTTCGACGACGCCTTTGTTGTCGCCGGTACTATCGATCAGCTGTACCTCGCGGGAGCGGATCTCCTCGTTGATGCGCGGGCCTTCCTTCTGGACGGGCAGCGCTGCTTTCATCGGACGACGAATGGCTGGGCTCTCCTCATGCTGTTGAACGAAAAGGTGTCAGTCCCGATGGCGCGGCTGGCGCCCCTCGAGACTCCAAAAGATTGGTAGAAACGGCGAATAAGTCAACGCAGTTCCCGGCGTCCGGTCGACAAAAAAGCCGGAAATGGCAACCAAATTACTCAAATGTTTCAGTTTTGCCGCGCTTTCGGCACCTGCGCCGGCGCCTCGTCGTCCGCGCCGGCGACGCCGTAGACCCGTAGCGCCTGATCGGCGACGGTCTCGGCGTCGAAATGACCCAGAACCCAGGCACGGCCGCGCGCGCCCATGGTCGCGCGGGTCGGCTCGGGCATCGAAAACAGCCGCAGCAAGGCCGCCGCCAGCGCGGCATCGTCGCCGGCCGGAAAGCGCAAGCCCGTGATCCGGCCCTCGGGAACCGCCGGCAGGCTCAAGACCACGTCCGGGCCGGCGGCAAGATCGGAAACGATGACCGGGCGCGCCATGGCCTGCGCCTCGACAATCGCCCGCTGCAGGCCTTCCGGCTGCACCGCCGCCGAGACCACCACCGAGGCGGCGGCATAGGCGGCCGCCATGTCGGAGATCGGCGCCGACATGCGCACCACATCCATGGTTCCGGTGGCCAGCACGAGATCCCACAGCTCGCCGGTGTAATGGGTACGGCCGCGGTCCTCGCCGACGAAGACGCACATGAAGTCCTTGAGCCCCATGTCCTTGAGCCGGCGCACGGCGCGCACCACCACGTGGTGACCCTTGCGGCGGACGATGCGGCCGGTGATCAGGATCACCTTGGTGTCGCGCTTGACGCCCCAGACGTGGCGCACCGCTTCCACCCGGTCGCGCGTCACCGAACCCGGATCGAAGCAATCGAAATCGACGCTGGACGGCACCACCGCGATACGCTCCCAGGGCGTGCCGTAGCGATCGTGGATGAGCTGCGCGATCTGCTCGCTCACCGCCACCACGCAGTCGCCGCGCGCCATGATGCCGTTGTAGAGGTGCTTGAAGATGTTCTGCTCGCGGAAGCCTTTGTACCAACTGGTGATGAAGGGCACGCCGCGCAGCCGTGCCGCCAGATAGGCGCTCCAGGCGGCGCCGCGGCCGAGCGCATGCACGGCATCGCACTTGCTCTCGCGCGCAAGCCGGATCAGCACGGCCATATTGCGCAGCATCACCGCCGGATTGGTGCTGGCGACGTCGAGCGGCACGAATTCGCCGCCGGCCTGGGTCACATCGGCGACGAGACGGCCGGCGCGCGAAGCCACCACGGCGCGGTTACCGGCACGGGTGAGCGCGCGCGTGAGCTCGACCGCGCCGGTATCGGCGGCGCCGCTATCGAGACTGGGGACGACGATGAGGACGGTGACGGGATCATGCGCCGTGCTGCGACTGTCACGAGCGGCGCGATTGTCGTCGGCCTGGGCACCAGTCGCGGAAAAACTCGACATAACGTCACGACCTACCAGCGACTCAGGGGGTTCTACGAGGACGAACACCCATTGAAGGCGGACTTTACGGCATTCCGATGGAACGATACCGCGGCAAGGTAAATTAGCGGTTTCATCCCGCAGGCCGCGCACCCTCTAAACCCGTTTGACGCAAATGCAGGCTTTTTGGCGGGAAAATCAGGCGTCGCGCGACAGTAACGAAGTGTAAAGGCCGCGAATGGCGTGGGCAACGCTCTGTGGGGAAAACATGAATTCGGCGAACTGGCGCGCGCGCGCGCCCAGTGCCGTGTAGGCGGTGCCGTCGAGGCTGAGCGCCGCCGTCACCGCGCGCGCGATCTGGGGGGCATGACCCGGTCGCACCAGCCATCCGGTGCGCAGATCGTCGCGCATGCGCGGCGGACAGAGGATGTTTTCCGGCAACGCGCCGACGGTGGTGGCGACGACCGGCCGGCCCATCGCCTGGGCTTCCGACACGGCGCGGCCGGAGAGCGGCGGCTTGAGCGCCGGCACCACCACGACGTCGGCGGCGCCCAGCGCGGCTGGCATATCGTCGCAGGGACCGACAAAGCGGCATCGCCAATCGAAGCGATACGCGGCTGCGCGCTCGCGCAAGGCGTTGAGGTAACGCGGCTGGTCGTCGTCGGCGCCGAGGAACACGAAGGCGACGTTGTCGGCGCCGGCATCGACCATGAGCTGCGCGGCTTCGATCATACTCATTTGACCGTTGCGCGGCGCGATCCGGCCCGGCACCAGCACCACCTGAACCTCCGGCGCGATCCCCCATTGGTGGCGCAGCGTCGCGATGCGCGCCGTGCTCACGGTGCTCGCGCTGAAAGCCTCGGTGTCGACGGCGCGCGGAATCACCGTGACGTGCCCGCGCGGAATGGCGTAACGCTCGATCATGGCGCGCGCGATGTAGGTCGAGGGCGCGATCACGCGGTCGCCGCGGGTGAGCGAGAGGCGGAAAGCGTTGCCGGGGAAGGAATGCGGCGCGAGCTGGTCGGGGAATGAGGTCACCAGATAGACCGGCTGCTGGCGGCGGACGGCGCGCAGCGCGCTCCATGCCATCGCCGCGCTCTGGGCGTGCACGATGTCGATGCGCTCGCCGGCGATCAGGTTGCCGATCTGGCGGGTGTTGTAGGCGATGCGCAGCGGATTGAGGCTGTCGGTGTCCAGTGGCAGCCAGTCGCCGCCGAAGGCGCGCAATTCCTCGACCAGCGGCCCGCCGCCGCCCGCCACCATGGCGCGGGCGCCGGATTGCAGCAGCGCGAGCGCGATATCGATCGCGGCCCGCCCGGCCGGATCGTCGGTCAGGGCCGGCACAAGCTGTAGAACGGTGGCGCCGGCGAGCGAATGGGTGGGGGCAGCGGGGTCGGAAACAACCACGGGCCTCTTGCGTTCGAGGCCCGCTTGCGGCGAGAACGGTTGCTGTTCGGTGTCGAAGTCCTCCACCACAGCCAGTCTGCTCGAAGCGCGCATGAGCGAATCCCGTCTTAACTCGCTGGTCGTCGAATCACCTCCACCTGTACGGACCATCGCCGTGCGCGTGCGCGAGGGCAAGGGTCAGATTGATGCGCCGGGCATTTTCTGGCTGGGCGGCTTCAAATCCGACATGAAAGGCACCAAGGCCGCGGCGCTCGATGAATGGGCGGAGCGGCAAGGCCGGACTTGCGTGCGTTTTGACTATTCCGGCCACGGCGAGTCGGACGGCGACTTTCTCGACGGCACCATCGGCCGCTGGCTGGCGGAAAGCGTCGCGGTCTACCTCGCCTTCGCGAAAGGGCCGCAGGTGGTGGTCGGCTCGTCCATGGGCGGCTGGATGGCGCTGCTGCTGGCGCGCGCGCTCAGGGAGCAAAAGGACGCCGCATCAGCACCTATGGCCGGCATGGTGCTGATCGCGCCGGCGGTCGACTTTACGGAAGAGCTGATGTGGAAGCGGTTTCCGGCCGACACCAAGCGCGCGATCGAAGAGAAGGGCATGTGGCTGCGGCCCTCGGACTATGGCGAGCAGCCTTATCCGATCACCAAGGGATTGATCGAAGACGGCCGCCATCACTTGATGATGGGCGAATTGATCGAGAGCGGCTGCCCGGTGCACATCCTGCAAGGCGTGAAGGATCCGGATGTGCCCTGGCAGCACGCGGTCGAGCTGGTGTCGCGCTTCTCGCGCGACGACGTGGTGCTGACGCTGATCAAGGACGGCGATCACCGGCTGTCGCGGCCGGAAGATATCGAACGGCTGATCGCGGCGGTGGCGGAGTTTTGATGCGGTGCCTGTTGCGCGCCGCGAATCACTACGCTGTCGTTCCCCGCGGGGTGGGGAACCCAGTACTCACGGAATCATTGGCTCAAACACAGGCAAGGATTACTTGATCGCCCGCCTTCGCGGGCGATGACATCATTGCAAAGCCGCAGCCCATTCCGCCTTTACTGACTCGTCTATTTCATTTTCATTCGCCAGCTTCGCGACTTCCTTACGCGGTAACAACTGCGACAGCGCCCACACCGCGGCACCGCGTACCAGCGGCGAAGCATCGTCGAGCAAACGCTCGGCTTCAGGCGCTAACAACTCGTCATCCGAATTGCCGATCGCAATCAGCACATTGCGCACGAAGCGGTCACGGCCGGTGCGCTTGACCGGGCTCTTGGTGAAAACGCTACGGAATTGCGCATCATCGAGCCGTGCCAACTCCGCCAGCTTCGGCGCGCGTAAAGCCTCGCGCGTGGCGAGCTTGGCCTCGCGTCCTTGCACGGCGAACTTGTTCCACGGGCAGACGGCCAGGCAATCGTCGCAGCCATAGATGCGGTTGCCCATCAGCGGCCGTAGTTCGCGCGGGATCGGCCCTTTGTGCTCGATGGTCAGGTAGGAAATGCAGCGCCGCGCATCGAGCCGGTAAGGCGCGGGAAACGCCGCAGTCGGGCAGACATCGAGACAGGCGCGGCAGCTGCCGCAATTATCGGGCTCCGGCGTATCGGCCGGCAGGTCGAGCGTGGTGAAGATCGCGCCAAGAAAAAGCCAGGAGCCAAATTGGCGAGAAACCAAATTTGTGTGCTTGCCCTGCCAGCCGAGACCGGCTGCTTCCGCAAGCGGCTTTTCCATTACGGCTGCCGTATCGACGAACACCTTCACGTCGCCGCCGGCCTGCGCGGTGAGCCAGCGCGCCAGCTCCTTCAGCCGCTTCTTGATCAGGTCGTGATAGTCGTCGCCCTGCGCGTAGACCGAAATCGCCGCGCGGTCGCGTTGCACCAGGACGGCGAGCGGATCGTGATCGGGCCCGTAGTTCACGCCGAGCATGATCACCGAGCGCACATCCGGCCATAGCGCCATCGGCGCGCCGCGCCGTTCGGCGGTCGCAGCCAGCCAATCCATATCGCCGTGCATGCCTTCGGCAAGGAAACGCTGCAGGCGGGTGCTGGCTTTCGGCACGGCATCGGGCCGGCTGACGCCGACGACCGCGAAGCCGAGATCATGTGCGCGCTCCGCCAGCGCGGCCTTCAGCGAGGCGCCGCCGCTCAGAAGTCGAGATCGGCGTAGTGTTCCGCCGCCGGCAGCCCCGCCAGGATCTCGGCCAGAATCGGCCGGAACGACGGCCGCGACTTCACCCGCGCGTACCAGTGTTTGGCGGCTTCGTCTTCGCTCCACGGCACCTCGCCCAGGTAATCGACCGCCGATAGGTGTGCGGCGGCGGCAAGATCGGCCAGCGTCAGCCGTTCGCCGGCAAGCCAATCGCGCGTGCGCGCCAGCCAGCCGATATAGGCCATATGATAGCGGATATTGTGGCGCGCGGCGCGCAGCGCATCGGTATCGGGCGGGCCGCCGCCCTGTTCCTTGGTCATATAGCGCTTGAACACCCGCTCGGTGACCAGCGGGCTGCTGACCTCATCGTAGAACTTGTTGTTGAACCAGCTCGCCAGCCGCCGCACCTCCACCCGCTGGCTCGGATGCGGCGGCATCAGGCCGCCGTCTGTGTCGTGCTCGGCGGTGCGGATGTCTTCGATGTATTCGGCAATGATGGTCGCGCCCGGGATTGCCGGCTGCCCTTCGGCGACCGCCACCGGCAATTCGCCGGCGGGGTTCAGCAGCAGGAACTCTTCCCGGCGTTCCCAGAAACGCTCTTCCACCAGGCGCGTCTCGACGCCGTATTCGGCCAGGATCAGGCGCACGTAGCGTGAGCGCGGACAGAGCGGCTGGTGAAGCAGTGTCAGCATGAGCACCCTGCGGATTGGCAATTTGCGCCTTTAGGCGGGAATTGCACGCCCGACTATCGAAATCCGTTCAGCCGCGCAACTTGCCCACCGGTTACCGGGATTTCAGTTGCCGGGATCATGGAGTTGCGCCAAAAGCGCTCACCCGCCTGATTCCTGCCGCGGTTCGAGCGCAGCCGACTGTCCCGGAGCAAGCCCCGTCATGTCAATCGCCGCCATGCAGGTCGCCGGCCTCGGCCTGGTCTCCTCCCCCGTCGATCTGGTCAAGGCGGCCGTGCTCGGCGTGGTCGAGGGATTGACCGAATTCCTGCCCGTTTCCTCCACCGGCCATCTGTTGCTGATGGAACATCTCCTCGGCTGGGGCGGCGATGATTTTGGTAAATCGTTTACCATCCTGATCCAGCTCGGTGCGATCCTGGCGCTGCTGTCGATCTATTTCGGACGGCTGTGGTCGCTCGCCATCAACATGTTCACGAGCTGGGCGGCGGCACGTTTCGTCATCGGCATCTTGCTGGCGTTCCTGCCGGCGGCGGTGATCGGCGCACTCAGTTACCACTACATCAAGACCTATCTGTTCGACGTGCGCGTGGTGTGCGTGTCGTTGATCGTCGGCGGTTTCATCCTGCTTTGGATCGATCGACTGGACCTGAAGCCGCGCTATCGCGAGTCGACCGATTATCCCCTGCACATGTATTTCATCATCGGCATCTTCCAATGCTTCTCGATGATCCCCGGCGTCTCGCGCGCCGGCGCCACTATTGTGGGCGCGATGCTCACCGGCGCCGACCGCCGGTCGGCGGCGGAATTCTCGTTCTGGCTGGCGATGCCGACCATGGTCGGCGCCTTCGCATTCGAGGCGTTCAAGAACCGCCAGGAACTCGCGCACGGCGATCTTGCGGCGATCGCCGTCGGTTTCGTGTTCTCGTTTATTTTCGGCTGGATCGTCGTGAAGACGTTCCTCGGCTACGTGCAGCACCACTCGTTCGACGTGTTCGCCTGGTGGCGCATCCTCGTCGGCGGCGTCGGCCTTTTCGCGCTCTATTTTCTGTGAGCGCTTAAGCCGCGCGGCTGCGGAACTGGCCGGTCTTGCGGAAACGCCAGAGATAGGACGGCACGATCGTCCCGATCGGCTCCGGCTCGATGCCGAACGCAGACAAGGTACGTCCTTCGTTCACCGCCTGCTCCGACACCACATTGTCGACCCGCAACAGCTCAACCTGGTCCGGCGTCAGCAGCGGCTTGGGCATAAGCTGCAGGAACGACGCCTTCAGCTTGGCGAGCGGAAACGGCAGCGGCAGCAGCAGGCGCCGGCGCTCGATGGTCTTGAGCACGAACTGCATCAGCTCTTTGAACGTGCACACTTCCGGCCCACCCAGTTCGTAGGTCGTGCCGTGACGGGCCTGGCCATCCACCGCATCGGCAATCGCGATGGCCACGTCGCCCACGAACACCGGCTGGAAGCGGGTATGGCCGCCGCCGATCAGCGGCAGCGCCGGCGACATCCGCGCCAAGGCGGCGAAGCGGTTGAAGAAATCGTCTTCCGGCCCGAACAGGATCGACGGGCGCATGATGACGGCGTTGGGCTGCGCCGCCAGCACCAGCCGCTCGGCCGCGGCCTTGGAGCGGGCATAGTGGCTGGGCGAGGCCTCATCGGCGCCGATCGCCGACACATGCACCATGCGGGCGCCCTGGGCGGCGGCGGCCAGGGCCACCTGCTCGGCGCCGTGGGCGTGCACGGTATCGAAGCGCTGCCGGCCGCCCTGGGCCAGGATGCCGACCAATTGATCAGCACCTGGGCATCGCGGGCGGCCGCATGCACCGAGGCGCTGTTGCGGATATTGGCCGGCACCGCGTGGATCTGGCCGACCTTGCCGAGCGGTTGCAGGTGGCCGGCAAGCTCGGGCCGGCGCACCGCCACGCGGATGCGGTAATCGCGGCGGGCCAGCGCCCGTACCAGATGGCGGCCGAGAAAGCCGGAACCGCCATAGATGGTGACCAGGGTCTCGGAGGCGCTTCTGACGGACATTTTCCGCATCCCGCGGGCAAGAAAGGGAGTGAACTGGGCATTACAGGATCGGCCGGTGCCTGTATAGGGGCGGCCCGGATCGGCGGGCGTCAATTGACAAGCTGAAACCGGCTCAATACCTAGTCGCGACGTGCCCAGGTGGCGGAATTGGTAGACGCACTAGTTTCAGGTACTAGCGGTGAGAGCCGTGGAGGTTCGAGTCCTCTCCTGGGCACCAGATTTTAGAGCGCCATAGTCCGAAAAGCGCGATTTCGAAATAGGTCACGCGCCAGCAAGTCCGAAGGATAAATGACCATCCGTCTGCACCGCGGCGACCTGCCGGACCTGTCCGCTTACAAGGGCGCGGTGGCGATCGACACCGAGACAATGGGGCTCGAGCCCGCGCGCGACCGGCTCTGCGTGGTGCAGCTTTCCCCCGGCGACGGTAGCGCCGACGTGGTGCAGATTGCGGCCGGGCAGACCCACGCCCCCAATATCGAGCGCCTGCTCGCCGATCGCTCGGTGATCAAGCTCTTCCACTACGCCCGCTTCGATCTCGGCATGCTGTTCAAGACCTTCGGCGTCATGGCCGAGCCGGTCTACTGCACCAAGATCGCCTCGCGGCTTGCCCGCACCTATACCGACAGGCACGGCCTGAAGGATCTCACGCGCGAACTGCTCGGCGTCGACATGTCCAAGCAGCAGCAGTCGTCCGATTGGGGCGCCGACGATCTGAGCGACGCGCAGGTGTCCTATGCCGCCTCCGATGTGCTGCATCTGCACGCCCTGAAGGAGCGGCTGGACGCCATGCTGGCGCGCGAGGGCCGCCGCGAATTGGCCGAGGCCTGCTACCGCTTCCTGCCCGATCGGGTGCGGCTCGATCTGGCCGGCTGGGCGGGCGAGGACATCTTTTCGCACTCGGTCTAACCTGTTGTACTAGAATTAATTTTGGTTAATGCGCGGCGCGTGTTTGGGCCCCGACCGCCGCGCGCGGGCCATATTCGTGCGGCACATTGCGTGATGAGCCCAGTCGCGTGATCTTTTACGGAATCAAATCGGTCCGGAACCCGGCATCTGCCTTGGCATGAACCGCGCAATCGCAGCCAGAACCAACCCGCAGGTCGGGCGGTCCTATTGGACCACGGGCCGGACCGATAACGCGCGCGCGTTTCGCGCCGCCCGCCGCCACAGCAAGCTGGTGCGCGTGCTGCGGGTCGCGGTGCCGCTCGCCGTCGCGCTCGCCGTCGTGACGATCACGCTGACGACCTATTTCAATCCGCTGCGCATGCTGAGCAGCATGCCGGTCAATATCGGCAGCATGGTCATCCACGGCACCAAGGTCACCATGGAGCAGCCGAAGATGTCCGGCTTCACGCGCGACGCCCGTGCCTATGTATTGACCGCCAATTCGGCGGCGCAGGATCTGACCAAGCCGGACATGATCGAATTGAACAACCTCCATGCCCAGGTGCAGATGAAGGACAAGAGCACGGTACGCTTGTCGGCGCTCAAGGGTCTCTATGACAGCAAGAAGGAGACCCTGCAGCTCAACGACAATATCCTTCTCAACTCGAGCAACGGCTATACGGGACGATTGAGCGAGGCGAAGGTCGACATCAAGAAGGGCGATGTCGTTTCCGACCATCCGGTCCAGCTCGAGATGTTGCAGGGCACGCTCGACGCCAACCGGCTGCATATCACCGATCACGGCGATCTGGTCCACTTCGACCACGGGGTGAAAATGACGCTGATGCTCAACAAGGCCAACCCGCCCAAGCCCGCGAAAAGCACCGCGGCCGAGGCCGGCGCTGGTAACGGAGCGCGGTGATCGTGCCCAGGAAATTTGGCCGCGCGCTGTTGATCGCAGTTGCCTTGCTGACGTCGGCCGGCATCGCCATGAGCGCGCCGCGCGCGGCGCGGCCGGCCAAGACGACGTCCAGCGGGCCGCCGAACGCATTGCAGGGCTTCTCGCAGAACCACGATCAGCCGGTGCACATCGAAGCCGCCAATCTCGAAGTGCGCGACAAGCAGCAGGTCGCAACGTTCAGCGGCGACGTCCGCGTGAATCAGGGCGACACCAAGATGCGCTGCGGTACCCTGAAAGTGTATTACGTGCGCAACGACGACAACGGCGATGGCAAGGGCAAGAAGACCAAGACCATGCAGGCCGCGACCCCTGGGCCTGGCGGGGAGCAGCGGATCAAGCGGCTGGAAGCGCTCGGCGGCGTGGTGGTGACCCAGAAGGACCAGACCGCCAGCGGCAATAAGGGCATCTTCGACATGGCGACCAACACGGTGACGCTCGTCGGCAACGTGGTGATGACACAAGGCAAGAACGTGCTGCGCGGCGACAAGCTGGTGGTCAACCTGACCAGCGGGCAGTCGCGGGTGGAATCGACCAAGAACGGCCGCGGCCGCGTGGAAGGTCTATTCCTGCCCAGCGATTCGAACGGAAAGGGCTCCGGCATCAACTCGCCGTTGTTTGGTCCGATCCATTGAGCAAGACAGAGCCAAGCTTCACGTATCGAAGCGGGCACCCTTCCACGCCCGGGAATCGGCTACAATCGCGGCAGGCGGCGATGCCGGATGGCTGCCGGCTCTGAGACCATGCACCGCGAGGCCACCGGGTGAACATCCTCACATTGTTTCGGCGTCGGCCGCAGCAGCCGCGTCGCGCCGCGACGCCGGGAGCTGCGCGGCAGCCGCATCCGGCCGGCTACGGGCAGGCGACGAGCCATCCCGGCCACGCAGCCGCGGGCCAGCAGACGGCAAGCCGGCAGCGCCGCGACGGCGATGGACAGCAAGGCGTGCGCCACGCCTATCTCGCCACCCACGGCGTGGAGAAGAGCTTCGCCGGGCGCAAGGTGGTCAAGGGCGTCACGCTCTATGTGCGGCGGGGCGAGGCGGTGGGGTTGCTCGGCCCCAACGGCGCCGGCAAGACCACGGTGTTCTACATGATCACCGGCCTGATCAAGGCGGACCGCGGCCGCATCGAGCTCGACGGCTACGATGTGACGTCGCTGCCGATGTATCAGCGCGCGCGCCTCGGCATCGGTTACCTGCCGCAGGAGGCCTCGATCTTTCGCGGCCTCAATGTGGAGGAAAACATCCGCGCCGTCCTCGAAGTGGTGGAGCCGGACAAGCGCCGCCGCGAACATGATCTCAACGCGCTGCTGGAGGAATTCAATATCGCGCGCCTGCGCAAGACGGCGACCATTGCCCTTTCCGGCGGCGAGCGGCGCCGCGTCGAGATTGCCCGCGCCCTGGCTACGCGGCCGAGCTACATGCTGCTCGACGAGCCTTTCGCCGGCATCGACCCGATCGCGGTCGGCGATATCCAGGCGTTGGTACGCCATCTGACCAACCGCGGTATTGGAGTGTTGATCACCGACCATAATGTGCGGGAAACGCTCGGCCTCACCGACCGCGCCTACATCATCTACTCTGGCTCGGTGCTGATGGAGGGCCGTGCCGAGGACATCGTCAACAATCCGGATGTCCGTCGGCTCTATCTGGGCGAAGAATTTAAGCTGTAGCGCCGGCCTAAGGCCGATTAAATTTGCGGCAGCAAGCTAAGACTGCATAAAATTTGCGCAATGCTGCAACGCGGAATCGCATACCGCCGCCGGCAGGAACCTGTTATAGGTATAAGCAAGAATTGGACCAGTTTCCGCCGGGAAACGCTTATGGCGCTATCGCAACGACTAGAATTCCGCCAGACGCAAGCGCTGGTTATGACGCCGCAGCTGATGCAAGCCATCAAGCTGCTGCAACTCTCCAGTCTCGATCTGGCCGCCTATGTCGAGGGCGAACTCGAACGCAACCCGCTGCTCGAGCGTAACGGCGAGGACGATGACGCGCCGGCGGCGCACGCCGAAGCCGAGACGTCCGGCGCCGAACATGGCGACGACGATGCGGGCGCCACCGCGGACTGGATTGGCGAGCCGCTGGAGACCAGCCGCAGCTCCATGGAGCAGGCGCTCGGCACCGAGCTCGAAAACGTGTTTCCCGACGACGGCGCCGAGAAGCGCGCGCCGGCCGAAGCGCCGATGCCCACCTATTCGGAGTGGTCTGGCACCGGTGCCGGCGGTGACGACGACGGCTACAATCTGGAAGCGTTCGTGTCCGCCGAAGGCACGCTTGCCGATCACCTGGCCGCGCAAATGGCGCTCGCGATTCACGATCCGGTACGGCGCATGATCGCGCAGTACCTGATCGACATGGTCGACGAGGCCGGCTACCTCGCGGGCGATCTCGACAGCGTGGTGGAGAAGCTCGGCGCGTCGCTCGCCGAAGTGGAAGCGGTGCTCGGCGTTCTGCAGACGCTCGATCCGCCCGGCATCTGCGCGCGCAACCTCACCGAATGCCTGACCATCCAGCTCAAGGAGCGCAATCGCTTCGACCCCGCCATGCAGGTGCTGGTCGCGCATCTCGATCTCTTGGCCAAGCGCGATTTTTCCGCGCTGCGCCGCTTGTGTGCCGTGAACGACGAGGATCTCGTCGACATGATCGCCGAGATCCGCAATCTCAATCCCAAGCCGGGCAGCGCGTTCGGCTCCACCTTGGTGCAGCCGATCGTGCCCGACGTGTTCGTGCACGCCGCGCCCGACGGTAGCTGGCAGGTCGAGCTTAATTCCGACACCCTGCCGAAAGTGCTGATTAACCAGCGCTACTACGCGCAGGTGACAAAAGGCACGCGCAACGACAAGGACAAGAGCTACATCGCCGATTGTCTGCAGACCGCGACGTGGCTGGTGCGTGCGCTCGACCAGCGCGCGAAGACAATTCTGAAAGTCTCCGGCGAGATCGTGCGCCAGCAGGACGCCTTCTTCGCGCACGGCGTCCAGCATCTGCGTCCGCTCAATCTGAAGACCGTCGCCGATGCCATCGGCATGCACGAATCGACGGTATCGCGCGTGACCGCCAACAAATACATGGCGACCAGCCGCGGTATTTTCGAATTGAAATATTTCTTCACGTCGTCGATCGCCTCCGCCAACGGCGGCGAAGCGCATTCCGCCGAAGCGGTACGTCATCGCATCCGCCAGCTGATCGACGGCGAAACCGCGGTCGATGTGCTGTCGGACGACAACATCGTCGACAAGTTGCGCGCCGCCGGCGTCGATATCGCGCGTCGCACGGTTGCCAAGTACCGGGAAGCCATGCGCATTCCGTCCTCGGTGCAGCGCCGGCGCGAAAAGCAGGCCGCGGCAACGTGAAGCGGCTCCGCGATTCATCGATCCTTCGCTGACATTTCAGCTTGCCTAAGGTGTTTTCCGCACACCTGCGCCCGCTTTTCGGCAACCATGCGCCGTGTGCGCGCATTGACCTTTGTCGCGGCACACTTAAGCTAATTGAGTTAGCCGGGGCGGGAATGGCGCGGCTCTTGTTCGCGCCCGACAGGAGGCAAGCATGCCTTTGCGCGTTTCGGGAAAAAACATCAGCGTCGGGATGGCTTTGCGGCAGCGCATCACTGACCGCGTCGAGGACGCAACTGCAAAATACTTCCACGGCGGCTATTCGGGGCATGCCATTGTGGGCCGGGATGGCTTCGGGTTCCGTACCGAATGCGTGCTGCATCTGGATTCCGGTGCATTGCTCGAAGCCGAGGGCATGGCGGCAGGCGCCTATGAAAGCGCCGATCAGGCGGCGGTTCGCATTGAAAAACGGCTCAGGCGCTACAAGCGGCGTCGCAAGGATCATCAGGGCCTGCGTGGCGGCCGCTGAATTATTCCAAAATGCAAGAAAAAACGGCAATCCGTCCACGTCATCCACCATTGACGGGACGGCGGACCGCTCTTATGGTCCGCGGCCTTCAACACCCCTTGCACCGCGTTGCTGATTTTTCCGATCATCGGACATGTCCATGACGCTCACCGATATCGTCGCGCCCAACGCGATCATTCCGGCGCTCAAGGTCAACGGCAAGAAGCAGGCGCTGCAAGAGCTTGCCGCGCGCGCGGCCGCGCTCACCGGCCAGAACGAGCGTGCGATTCTCGAAATCCTGCTTCAGCGCGAGAAGCTCGGCTCCACCGCGGTGGGTAACGGCGTCGCTATTCCGCACGGTAAACTGCCCAAGCTCGGGCGCCTCTTCGGCCTGTTCGCGCGGCTGGAGCGCGCCATCGATTTCGACGCGCTCGACGGCCAGCCGGTCGATCTGATCTTCCTGCTGCTGGCACCGGAAGCGGCCGGCGCCGATCACCTGAAGGCGCTCGCCCGCGTCGCGCGCATGCTGCGCGACCCCGAGATCGAGCGCAAGCTGCGCGAATCGAGCGACGCCGACGCGCTCTATGCGGTGCTCGCGATGCCGCCCGAGAGCAGCGCGGCGTAATCGCATAATTTCCCTAAATCATCTCCGCCTCATCCTGAGGCGGCGCACGAAGTGCGCGTCTCGAACCACGAGACGCGAGAGGCTATCAAGGCCGCTCAAATACACGATCACCGGGTCACGGCGCTTTCGCACCGGCCCGGTGATGACACGTGAGATATGGCTTGCCGTACGCGGCGCGCGTCAGTGCACGCTCACCGTCTCGAGCTCCTGGCTCCAGGCATTGGCGAGCGCGGCTTCGCGCGTGTCGGTCAGCATGATCGGCGTGCCGTCGGCGGCGTGCAGCGAGAACAGCTCGAGGCCCGGCTCGATTTTCGGCGCCTGCGGAAACATGCTGGCGACATCCTCGGAGCGGATCGCCCTGACGTAAGCGATCTCGCCGTCGCCGAGTTGCGCCAACGCTTCCTGCGTGATCGCGGGATGCGCTTTATCGTATGCAGTGATCTTGGTATCGATCTTGTCGGTGGTCATGGCCCTCAACTCCTTTCTGAACGCTTGACGCGGTCGAGTCCTGTTATCGAGTCCGTTAGTCCTGCTCGTTGATGGCGATCGTCTTCACGACCCGTTCCGGCTGGGGCCGGGTGAGGTCGATCGACAGCAAGCCGTTCTTCAAGTCGGCACCTGCAACCTCCATGCCATCGGCCAGCACGAACGTGCGCTGGAACTGGCGAGCGGCAATGCCGCGGTGGAGATAGTGGCGGCTCTTGTCGTCCTGTTGCCGCCCGCGGATCACCAACTGGCTCTCCTCGATGGTGACATCGAGCTGGTCGCGGGTGAAACCGGCGACGGCAAGCGTGATGCGCAGCCGCTCCGGGTTCTGGCCGTCATGGGCCAGCCGTTCGATGTTGTAGGGCGGATAGCCATCGGCACCCTTGGTGACGCGGTCGAGCACGCGCTCGATTTCGTCGAATCCCAACAAAAACGGGCTGGACAGGGACGGAACTCGTGACATGGCCTCAAAGTCCTCGTTGGAAGCGACTTTGACGGGGTCCTGGGTAGGCACCCCATCCGAACCCGGTTCGTCCGGATCCGGCACTTGGCCGGCGGCACCTGCCGCCGGCTTGCCCCTAATATGGGCAAGCCGGGTTAAGGGTTCAAGAATTGGAAAATTCGCCGCAATCGGCGCCAAGTGACCCCCAGCGCGGCGGAATTCCGCGGGTCTGCGGGCCGCCGCAGGGGCCTCACGGTAAATTATGGACCGCGGCCGGCCGGGCGGGCTCCCGCTCAATTTCGTAGCGCCAATGGGGCGCCGTGGCGGGTGCTCTTGCTGCCGGTCGATCGGGGCAGGGACGGGACATGGCTGGGGCGCGTCCCGGTCTGGCACGGAAGGCGGTCCGACGCCGCCGCGTGCGGGAGCGTTAAGAAGCATCGTAAATATGGGTATTCATTGGTTAAATTAAGCATTCGCATTTTCCTTAAATGACCAAAAATCCGCCGCCCGCCGCGCCTGCTCGCTTCGCCTCGTTATGATCGCCGCCGACCGGCCACCCAAAAAGGTCGGGCGATGACAGGGTAATGCGTGTTGCACAGGCGTCGTTCGGATGCCGGCGATCGGAGCGATCCGGCCGTCGAGGAATATCAATTTCACGCGCTCGGACGCGTGTGCGCCTACGTGGCGGGCTTTGCGGTGGTGTTCGCGATCCTCGATGCGCCGCCGGTAAAGACCTCGCTCACCGCCGCCTCCGTGCAGGCGCGGCACTACAGCTTGGTGAACTTGCCGCTGGCGGTTTGGTCGCAACTGAACATGGTCGCGTTTGCCGCGCGGAGGCCCGTGGTCGCGCAACGCGACGATGTGACCAGCGGCACGGCCGCGTATTCGCCGATCGCCGAGGCGCGGTCGCTGGCCGATCCGACGCCGGTCAAAGTCACCACCTACGCGCCGCCACCGAAAGAAACGCCGCGGACGCCGACCGCCAAGCCGGAAGTATCGGTCGCGCGGCCGCCGTCCACGACATCCGATATGCAGGCTGCGACAGCCGCGCCGCCGGCCTCGACAGCCGAGCCACAACCCTCGGCCGCCAAGCCGCAGCTCGAGCCCTACAAGGTCGCCAGCATCGACAGCAACGACAAGCCGCAAACGACACCGGCGCTGCCGCCGCCGATGCCCCTGCCGGCGACGATCGCGGTGCTGCCGCGCCCGGCGCCGCCGCAATCGCCGGCCCAGCGCCTGGGCCTTACCGGCAAGTCACGCGCGCACGCCGAAGACTGTCTCGCCCGCGCGATCTATTTCGAGGCCCGCGATCAACCGTTCCGCGGCCAGGTCGCGGTCGCGCAAGTGGTGATGAACCGCGTCTTCTCCGGCGTCTATCCGCGCGATGTCTGCGGCGTCATCTATCAGAACGCCAATCACCATCTCGCCTGCCAGTTCACGTTTGCCTGCGACGGCAAGCCGGATATCCCGCACGAGCGCGGGGCGTGGCGGCGCGCGCGCCGTATCGCCAACGATACGCTCGACGGCAAGCTCTATGTCTCGGCGGTGGGCACGGCGACGCACTATCACGCGACCTACGTGCATCCGCGCTGGGTGCACGAGATGCACCGCTATGCGCGCGAGGGCGAGCACCTGTTCTATCGGCCCACCGCCTGGGGCAACGGCGCCGACGAGCCGATCTGGTCGCGCCGCGAGCCCGCGCCGAAACGCCGCAAGCGGTAGCGCTCTCAGCTCAGCGGCAGCTTGAATAGCTTGATCGCGTTGTCGCGGCCGATCCTGGCCCGGTCGGCTTCGCTGATTTCGGCCTGGTCGAACCACTGCGCGCCTTCGCCGACGTCCTCGAACGGCCAGTCGACCGAGAACATCACCCGCTCGGGCCCGAGCTCGGTCATCGCGTTGACCAGCGACGGCGTGTGAAAGTTGCCCGACGTGGTGGCGTGGAAGTGATTGCGGAAGTAGTGCCCGACGCCGTGCTTGGCGGGATATTTGTGCGGCGCGTTCATCCACCCATTGCGGCCGTCGATGCGCCAGAGCTGCACCGGAATGCCTTCGCCGAGATGGCCGAGCACGATCTGCAGCTTGGGGCATTCGTCGAACAGCCCCGAGCCGATCAGGCGCAGCGCATGCACGGCGGTCTCCGCCGAGAAGGCCCAGTTCGGCCCCAGCATCCAGGGGTGGCCTTCGTAGAACTTGCTCCAGCCCGGCAGCGGATTGCGCGGGTGCAGATAGAACGGCACGTCGAGCGCCTCGACCGTTTTCCAGAACGGCCGGTATTCGGGCAGGTCGTAATAGAGCACGTTCTCCGGCGTGCCGCGCTGCGAGAAGCCGTTGACCAGCGCGCCGACGAAGCCGAGCTCGTTCACGCAGCGCGTCAGCTCGGCGCTCGCGGCTTGCGGATCCTGCATCGGCAGCGCCGCGAAAGCGGCGAAGCGGGCAGGGCGTTTGCGCACTTCTTCCGCCAGTACGTCGTTCGCCTCTTTGGCGATGGCGACCGCGCGCTTGACGTCATGGATCGCCTGCACCGCCGGTGCGTTGAGCGACAGGATCATCATCTCGATCCCGTGCTTGTCCATTTCCTTGAGCCGCATGCCCTGGATGTCGGTGAGGCGCGGCCCCAGCATGTCCCACACATGCGCGCCGAACACTTGCGAGTCGCCGAGCGTGGCCTGCGTTGCGAAGTGCTCTTCGAGCGCGATCTTTCCTTGCATCGACATTTCCTCCCAAGAGTTTGCCGCATGATGCCTATCGGCGGCGCGGCTGTCAGCAGCGCGGCATCAAACCGGCAAATAAAAAAGCCGCCTGTGCGGCGGCTCTTTTATGAAGACTGATCGTCCTGGTGGGCTTGCCGAGCCGTAGCTCGCGAAGCGAGCGAAGGCTGGTGGAGCCAGGCGGAGTCGAACCGCCGACCTCTTGAATGCCATTCAAGCGCTCTCCCAACTGAGCTATGGCCCCTCCTGGGAACGGGAACGGTGGTCAGTAGTCAGTAATCGGACAGAAAGCAAATTTCCGATTACCGGTTTCTGATGACCGGCCCCGGTATCAGTTCTCCTCTTCCTTCTCGATGCCGTCGCCGATGATGTCGCTGACGTCGGCGTCGCCTTCCTCTTCTTCCTCGATGAAGGCGGCATCGTCCAGGCTCTCGTCGATCTCGACGTCCTCGTCCTCGGTGGCATCGGCCTCGGCGCCCGCCGTCTTCTTCTTTTTGCCCTGCGCCTCGACGTCGGCATCCTCGAGCGAAACCAACTCGACGTCGGCCGTCTCGGGTGCCGCCACCTCGGCTTCCTCGACCGGTGCCGGACGGGCCGCCGCCGCTGCCGGCTCGGCCCGCGCGCGCGGCGCCGGGGCGATCGGCACGATCTTGCCTGTATAGGGCGAGATTACCGGCGTCTTGTTAAGGTCGTAGAACTTGCGGCCGGTGTCGGGACAGACGCGTTTGGTGCCCAGCTCGGATTTCGCCACGGGTCGATGTTCCTCGGAATAATTCGCTAAATCGGGGCTTCACTTGGCTAGTTGCAGCCCGCCTGTCAATAGCGCAGGAGCCCCTGAACCCCGGCCGGCCGCGGGATGACGGCGCGCGCGGGCGCATGCTAGGACGGCCTGGTTTTCCAAGGAACTGCCCCGTGAACACCGCTGTTTTGACGCCGTTGACCGCCCGCCGCGGCGGCCCGCTCCAGGGCCGCGTCCGCGTCCCGGGGGACAAGTCGATCTCCCACCGCGCGCTGATCCTGTCCGCCCTCACGGTCGGCGAGAGCACGGTCGCCGGCCTCTTGGAGGGCAAAGACGTGCTCCATACCGCCGACGCGATGAGCGCGCTCGGCGCCCGGCTCGAACGCGGCGAGGACGGCGTGTGGCGCATCCACGGCGTCGGCGTCGGTGGATTTGCAGCGCCGGCGGCGGCGCTCGACTTCGGCAATTCGGGGACCGGCTGCCGGCTGGTGCTGGGGGCGGTCGCCGGCTGTCCGATAACCGCCGTCTTCGACGGCGACGCCTCGTTGCGCAAGCGGCCGATGCGGCGGGTGCTCGCTCCGCTCGAGCGCATGGGCGCCCGTGTGATCGAAGAGGCCGAAGGCGGCCGGCTGCCGATCACGCTGCAAGGGGCCGCCGATGCGATCCCGATCGTTTATGAATCGCCGGTGCCCTCGGCCCAGCTCAAATCGGCGGTGCTATTGGCGGGTTTGGCGGCGCCTGGCGAGACAACTGTCATCGAGAGCGAGGCGAGCCGCGACCACACCGAGCGCATGCTGCGGCATTTCGGCGCCAAGGTCGCCAGCAAGCCGCACGGCCAGCACGGCCGCCGGATCACGCTCATCGGCCAGCCGGAGCTCGAGCCGGCTCATGTGGTGGTGCCGGCCGATCCTTCGTCGGCCGCGTTCCCGCTGGTGGCGGCGCTGATCGTGCCCGGCTCCGAGCTGATCCTGGAGGCGGTGATGACCAATCCGCTGCGCACCGGGCTCTACACGACCTTGCGCGAGATGGGCGCCGACATCGAGACGCTCGAAACCCGCGCCGACGGCGGCGAGGAAGTGGCCGATCTGCGCGTGCGCTTCTCGGCGCTGAAGGGCGTGGAGGTGCCGGCCGAGCGGGCGCCGGCGATGATCGATGAATATCCGGTGCTGGCGGTGGCCGCCGCCTTCGCCGAAGGGCCGACCCGTATGAAGGGCCTGCAGGAGCTGCGCGTGAAGGAGAGCGATCGCCTGGAGGCAACCGCCGACATGCTGCGCGCCAACGGCGTCACGGTCGAGATCGAAGGCGACGACATGATCGTGCACGGTCAGGCATCGGTCGCCGGCGGCGGCGAGGTCGCAACGCACATGGATCACCGCATCGCCATGTCGGCGCTGGTGCATGGGGCTGGCGAGCGAGAAGCCGGTGCGAATCGACGATAGCGCCTTCATCGCCACCAGCTTCCCCGGCTTCGTCGATCTGATGCGCGGGCTGGGGGCGGATTTGGCGGGGTAATAGGGCGCAGCGGGGCGTGGCGCCGGCCGGCGTCAGATCCTATATTTTGGATGAGATTCTCTGAAAGGCTATCCCATGACCGACGCGGTCATTCGCGATCTGAAGTGCGGCAAGCTGCCGGCCAGCAAGAAAGCGGGATCCGTGCGCGAAAAACGTGTGCGGAACGCGGAAGGTAAACTCGTCCGCGTGCTGTCGCTCGATGCCAACAGTGCCACTTTCATTGATGATCTGACGACCGTGTTCAAGAAGAACGTAGCCAAGGCGCGGCACGAGAACGTTAGGCTCTTTGGGTCGCCGGAGGGGCGGCGCGCCAAGAACGGGTCGCGAGCCAAGAAGTGACGGCTACCGAGAGGCCGACGCTCTGGATCGTCGCGGGTCCGAACGGCTCAGGTAAGAGCAGTCTTTACGGCAACACCGATATCGAAGCCTTCGACCAGTCGGTGTGGATCATCAATCCCGATCTGCTCACGCAGCGCATCCAAGATGTCGAAAAGCTGGCGTTACGGCAGGCCAATCTCGAAGCCGTAAGGCGTATCGAGGCGTGGTTGGAGGCTTCAATCCGCGCCCACCAGACGGTCGGTGTTGAAACCGTGCTCTCCACGGACAAATATCGACGGCTTGTGACCGAAGCCAAGCAGCGGGATTTCGCCTTCCGTCTGATCTACGTCATGCTCCGTTCGCCGGATTTGAACGTCGAGCGGGTCCGGCTTCGCGTCGAGAAGGGTGGGCATGACGTGCCCGAGGCAAGCATCCGGGGGCGCTGGATGCGGTCGCTCGATCAACTCCCCTGGTTCCTCGATCAGGCCGATCAGGCCGCGATGTTCGACAATTCGGGTGCGGTGCCTCGACTCATCGGCCGAAAACAGCAAGGTTCGACCATCATCGATCCCGATGCGCCACTCGCGTTGCGCCAAGCGCTCGGGCTGACGCCGCCTGAGTGAATACCATGATCATCGCCATCGACGGTCCGGCCGCATCGGGAAAGGGCACGCTGGCCAAGAGGCTCGCCGCCCATTACGGCCTGCGCCATCTCGACACCGGGCTGCTCTATCGCGCGGTGGCGCTGGCTCTGCTGGATGCCGGATGCGCCCCCGACGACCTGCCGGTGGCGGTCGCCGCGGCCAAGGCGCTCGACCCGGCCCAATTTGACGAAACGGCCCTCAAGAGCCCCGCCGTCGGCGAAGCCGCCTCCGTGGTGTCGGCAATCCCCCAGGTGCGCGACGCCCTCTTCGCCTTTCAGCGCGATTTCGCCGCCCGGCCGCCCGGTGCGGTGCTTGACGGCCGCGATATCGGTACCGTCATCTGCCCCGACGCCGACGTGAAGATCTTCGTCACCGCCAGCCCCGAGGTGCGCGCCGCGCGCCGGGCCCGGGAATACCAGGCCGCCGGCCGGCCGGTGGACGAGGCCGCGGTGCTCGCCGATATCCGCAAACGGGACGAACGCGACACAAACCGGGCCGCCGCCCCTTTGAAACAAGCGCCGGATGCATACTTGCTGGATACGACGGATTTGGATATAGACGCGGCAATTAGGGCCGCCATCGACATCGTCGAGGGCTCCCGAGCGGGCCGAGGGCGCGGCTGACCGCCCCTCGTTGTTGGAGGACAAGCCCCGCTCGCGCACCGGCGACGCGCGCCCTTCAAGAGTTCAATCGTTCCAGAAGCGCGGTTTTTGCGCCGGCCATCCGGGGATTCCGGAGGCCGCCGAAGCATTGCGGAAACTTCGGCCCGAACTTCTGAAACGTCATTCCAACCCGCCGGCGCAACCGTCCAACAGGAGATTCTATGGCCACCGCTACTGCTCAAGCACCCACGCGTGAAGATTTCGCCGCCATGCTCGACGAGTCCTTCGAGCACGGAAACCTGCAGGAAGGTTCCGTCATCAAGGGCACGGTCGTCGGCATCGAGAAGGACCTCGCCGTCATCGACGTCGGGCTGAAGACCGAAGGCCGCGTCGCCTTGCGCGAATTCGCAGCGCCCGGCCGGCAGTCCGAGATCAAGATCGGCGACGAGGTCGAGGTCTATCTGGAGCGGGTCGAGAACGCGCTCGGCGAGGCGGTGCTGTCGCGCGACAAGGCGCGGCGCGAGGAGAGCTGGGGCAAGCTGGAGAAGGCCTTCCAGGCCAACGAGAAGGTCACCGGTGTCATCTTCAACCAGGTCAAGGGCGGCTTCACCGTCGATCTCGACGGCGCCGTGGCCTTCCTGCCGCGCTCGCAGGTCGATATCCGGCCGATCCGCGATGTGACGCCGCTGATGAACGTCAATCAGCCGTTCCAGATCCTGAAGATGGACCGCCGTCGCGGCAACATCGTCGTCTCCCGCCGTACCGTGCTGGAAGAGACCCGCGCCGAGCAGCGCCAGGAGCTGGTGCAGAACCTGGAAGAGGGTCAGGTGATCGAAGGCGTGGTGAAGAACATCACCGACTACGGCGCCTTCGTCGACCTCGGCGGCATCGACGGCCTCTTGCACGTCACCGACATCGCTTGGCGGCGCGTCAATCACCCGACCGAAGTGCTGTCCATCGGCCAGCACGTCAAGGTCAAGATCATCAAGATCAACCACGAAACCCACCGCATCTCGCTCGGCATGAAGCAGTTGCTGGACGATCCGTGGCAGGGCATCGAGGCCAAGTATCCGGTCGGCACCCGCTTCAAGGGCCGCGTCACCAACATCACCGACTACGGCGCCTTCGTGGAGCTGGAGCCCGGCATCGAGGGCCTCATCCACGTCTCCGAGATGTCGTGGACCAAGAAGAACGTCCACCCCGGCAAGATCGTCTCCACCTCGCAGGAAGTGGAAGTGCAGATCCTCGAGGTCGATCCGGTCAAGCGCCGCATCTCGCTCGGCCTCAAGCAGACCATGCGCAATCCGTGGGAGGTCTTCGTCGAATCCCATCCGCCGGGCTCGGTGGTCGAGGGCGAGGTCAAGAACAAGACCGAGTTCGGCCTGTTCCTCGGCCTCGACGGCGACGTCGACGGCATGGTCCACCTCTCCGACCTCGACTGGAAGCGTCCCGGCGAGCAGGTGATCGACGAGTACAAGAAGGGCGACGTGGTCAAGGCCCAGGTGCTCGACGTCGATGTCGAGAAGGAGCGCATCGCGCTCGGCATCAAGCAACTCGCCGACGATCCGATGGCGACCGCTGGCGATCTGAAGAAGAACGCGGTGGTCACCTGCGAGGTGATCGACGTCAAGGACAGCGGTCTCGACGTCAAGATCACCGGGACCGACCTGACCGCCTTCATCAAGCGGTCGGATCTGGCCCGCGACCGCGGCGAGCAGCGCCCCGAGCGTTTCGCCGTCGGCCAGAAGGTCGATGCCCGCGTCACCCAGTTCGACCGCAAGAGCCACAAGGTGGCGGTCTCCATCAAGGCGCTGGAAGTCGCCGAGGAGAAGGAGGCGATCGCCCAATACGGCACCGCCGATTCCGGCGCGTCGCTGGGCGACATCCTGGGTGCCGCGCTCAAGCAGCGGGCCGGCAACGAGGCCGAGGCGGAAGCCGAGACCGAAAAGACCGAGGACTGACACGAAACGCGCCGCTTGACGCTTGATCCTCCCCTGCAGGGGGAGGGTCGGCGGCCGGCCTTCCCCTCCAAGGGGAGGTGACGAGACTCCGAGAGCTGCCAATCGGATCAGAATCTGAAGAAACCCCGGGGTTCCGCCCCGGGGTTTCTTTTTTCGACACGGCCGTGCCAAGAATCGGCACCAAGAATCGGCCCGATAAGTGCCGGGCCCTTTATTCCTAGCAAGGAGCGCAGCCATGTCGCTCGATCCCGATGCCATCGTCGATCGCCGCCGCCTGCGGCGCAAACTGACCTTCTGGCGCGTCAGCGCGCTGGTCATCCTGGTCGCCGCCGTGGTTGCCGCCATCGCCATGGTGGTGCCCGGTACCCACCTGCTGCCGCAGCCCGGCTACATCGCGCGCGTGCACATCAAGGGCCTGATCCGCGACAATCAGGACCGGGTCGACGCGCTGGCCAAGCTCGCCAAATCATCGGCGCGCGCCGTGATCGTGCATGTGAACAGCCCGGGCGGCACCACCGCCGGCTCGCAGCAGCTCTACGACAGCTTGCGTACCTTGCAGGCCGCGAAGCCGATGGTGGTTGTGGTCGACGGGCTGGCCGCCTCCGGCGCCTACATCGCGGCGCTCTCGAGCGAGCACATCGTTGCCGCGGACACCTCGCTGGTCGGCTCCATCGGCGTGCTGTTCCAGTATCCGAACTTCACCGACGCCTTGAACACCCTCGGCATCAAGATGGAGTTCGATCAAATCGACCCCGCTCAAGGCGGCGCCCAACGGCTTCGAGCCGACCAGCCCGGAGGCCCGCGCCGCCATCCAGTCGATCGTGCTCGACTCTTACGCGTGGTTCAAAGATCTGGTGAAGACGCGCCGCAACATGACCGAGAGTCAGCTTTCTGCCGTCGACGACGGCCGCGTCTTCACCGGCCGCCAAGCGCTGCCGTTGAAGCTGGTTGACGCCCTCGGCAACGAAAAAACCGCGCTGACTTGGCTGGAAAAGGTGAAAAAAGTGCCGGTCGATCTGCCTGTGCGCGATTATTCGCTGCAACCGCGCTTCAGCGAGTTCTCTATCCTGCATGTCGCCGCCTGGACCTTCGGCGCCGTAGGTATGTCCGATATGGCACGCCGACTGGAAGATTGGGGCGCGGTGCAGGCGGTAGAGCGACTAAATCTTGACGGTCTCTTGGCGCTTTGGCACCCTCCAACGGCCCATTGACCGAGTAGAGCGAGCAGGCGGCGTCATGATCAAGTCAGAGCTTGTCCAACGTATTGCCGCCCAGAACCCGCATCTCTATCAGCGCGACGTCGAGAACATCGTCAACGCGATCCTCGGTGAAATCACCGCCGCCATGGCGCGCGGCGATCGTGTCGAGTTGCGCGGCTTCGGCGCCTTCTCGGTCAAGCATCGTCCGGCTCGCACCGGGCGCAATCCGCGCACCGGTGCGCATGTGTCGGTCGACCAGAAGTCGGTGCCCTTCTTCAAGACCGGCAAGGAAATGCGCGAGCGGCTGAACAAGGCCGACGGCGCGGCGGCGCCGGAGCAGAACGTGGCCTCAGGCGGGTAGCGCGTCTCCCCCAGTCCCGGGCTGCGGAGCCGGGATCCAGGTGTTATGTAGGGCGTGATTGAGGTCCTGGTGCGCTTCTGCAGCCGGGGCGAGAGGTTGCCATGTTCCGCAAGATCGTCACCGCCGTCATCGTGATCCCGCTGGCCGTGATCATCATCGCCTTCGCGGTCGCCAACCGGCAGACGGTGATGGTCTCCTTCGACCCGATCTCGGCGACCCCGCTCTATTCGGCATCCATGCCGCTTTTCGTGCTGATCTTCGTCCTGGTGATCCTGGGAGTGATCATCGGCGGCGTGGCGGCCTGGTTCCGCCAGGGCAAGTGGCGCCGGCTGGCACGCCGGCTCGAGGCCGACGTCCACGACTTGCACGCCGAAATCGATGCCATCCGCCGCCGTGAACACGCGGCCGGGACCGCCGGATCGCCGCCCTCTTCGGGCCTCGGCCCCCATCCATTGATCCCGCCGAGGGAGTCCTGAGGCCCGTTCGCGCTTTGCGAGGGCCGGAGAAGGCGGTAGAACCCGGCCGCTATGGCTCTGACCATCAAAATCTGCGGCCTGACGACCCCGGACGCGCTTGACGTCGCGCTGGCAGCCGGCGCCGATCTGGTCGGTTTCGTGTTCTTCCCGCCCAGCCCGCGCCATCTCGGGCTGGAGGCCGCGCGCGCGCTTGGCAGCCGCGTCAAGGGCCGCGCCGGCATCGTCGCGCTCACCGTCGATGCCACCGACGAGACGCTGCTCAACATCATCACCATGCTCAAGCCCGACATGCTGCAATTGCACGGCAGCGAGACACTCGATCGCGTCGTCGCGGTGCGCGCCCGCTACGGGCGCCCGGTGATGAAGGCGCTGCCGATCGCCGAGCGCGCCGACCTCTCGCCCATCCGGCTCTATGCCAATGTCGCCGATCGGCTGATTTTCGACGCCCGCGCGCCCAAAGATGCCACCCGCCCCGGCGGTCTGGGCAAGCCGTTCGACTGGACGCTGCTCGCCGGCGTCAATCCGGGCATTCCGTTTCTGCTGTCGGGCGGGCTCGATGCAGGTAATGTCGCCGAAGCGGTGCGCATCACGCATGCGCCCGGCGTCGACGTCTCCTCCGGCGTCGAACGTGCGCCCGGTGTCAAAGACCCGGACAAGATCCGCGCCTTCATCCGCGCCGCGCGTGCGGCGGAAGAGCCCCTCGATCTCTCGAAAGCGAGCATCGTATGAGTGTGCGTCCCAATTCTTTCCGCACCGGCCCCGACGAGCGCGGGCATTTCGGCATCTATGGCGGCCGTTTCGTCGCCGAGACGCTGATGCCGCTGATCCTCGACCTGGAAAAGGCCTACGCGGACGCCAAAGCCGACCCGAAATTCCAGCAGGAGATGGACGGCCATCTCGCGACCTATGTCGGCCGGCCATCGCCGCTCTATTTCGCCGAGCGGCTGACCGAGCATTTGAGAAAGACGGCCGACGGCCTTTCGGCGGGCGGCGCCAAGATCTACTTCAAGCGCGAGGAGCTCAATCACACCGGCGCGCACAAGGTGAACAATGTGCTCGGCCAGATCATGCTGGCCCTGCGCATGGGCAAGACCCGCATCATCGCGGAGACCGGCGCCGGCATGCACGGTGTCGCCACCGCCACGCTGTGCGCCAAGTTCGGCCTGCCTTGCATCGTCTATATGGGCGAGGTCGATGTCGAGCGGCAGCAGCCCAACGTGCTGCGCATGAAAATCCTCGGCGCCGAGGTGCGCAGCGTCACCTCCGGCTCGAAGACGTTGAAAGACGCCATGAACGAGGCGCTGCGCGACTGGGTGACCAATGTCGCCGACACCTTCTATTGCATCGGCACGGTGGCCGGCCCGCATCCTTACCCGGCGATGGTGCGCGATTTCCAGTCGATCATCGGCAATGAGACCCGCGCGCAAATACTGGAAGCCGAGGGCCGCTTGCCGGACTCACTTGTTGCCTGCATCGGTGGCGGCTCCAACGCCATGGGCCTGTTTCATCCGTTTCTCGACGATGACGGAATCGAAATCTACGGCGTGGAAGCGGCCGGCCTCGGCCTCAACAGCGGCAAGCACGCGGCCTCGATTGCCGGCGGCCGACCGGGCGTGCTGCACGGCAACCGCACTTACCTGTTGATGGACGACGACGGCCAGATCGAAGAAGCGCATTCGATTTCGGCCGGTCTCGATTATCCCGGCATCGGTCCCGAGCATGCCTGGCTCAACGACATGCGCCGGGTGCAATTTCTGTCGGCGACCGACGACGAAGCGGTGGCCGCGTTCCAGCTCGTGAGCCGGCTGGAAGGCATCATCCCGGCGCTGGAGCCGGCGCACGCGCTCGCCAAGGTGTTTGAACTCGCGCCACAGAAGCCGAAGGATCACCTCATGGTGGTCAACGTTTCCGGCCGCGGCGACAAGGACCTCGCCAGCGTCGAGGCGTTTCTGGAAAGCAAGAAGAGATGAGCAACATTCTCCGGTGTCGTCCCCGCGAAGGCGGGGACCCAGTAATCACTGACTGCAGTGTGAGTACTGGATCGTCCGCTTTCGCGGACGATGACAGCAACAAATTGATGGCGATCCGGAGCGAGACATGACCACGCGTATCGAAAAGCGCTTCGCCGCGCTGAAGCAGGAAGGCCGTGCGGCGCTGGTCACGTTCACCATGGCCGGCGATCCCGACACCGAAACCTCGCTCTCGGTCATGAAGGCGTTGCCGAAGGCCGGCGCCGATGTGATCGAGCTCGGCATGCCGTTCACCGATCCCATGGCCGACGGGCCGGCGATCCAGGCTGCCGGTCAGCGCGCCTTGAAGGCGGGACAGCGCATGACCAAGACACTCGCGATGGTGCGCGAATTCCGCAAAGGGGATGATGCGACGCCCATCGTGCTGATGGGCTACTACAATCCGATCTACATCTACGGCGTCGACAAGTTCCTCGTCGACGCCAAGGCCGCCGGTGTCGACGGTCTGATCATTGTCGACCTGCCGCCGGAGGAAGACGAAGAGCTTTGCCTGCCGACGCTGAAAGCCGGGCTCAATTTCATCCGGCTCGCCACGCCCACCACTGACGACAAGCGTCTGCCGACGGTGCTCAACAACACGTCCGGCTTCGTCTACTACGTCTCGATCACCGGCATCACCGGCTCGGCCGCGCCCGACGCGGCCAAGGTGTCGACGGCGGTCAAGCGCATCAAGCGCCATACCGATCTGCCGGTGGCGGTCGGCTTCGGCGTTAAGAATGCAGAGAGCGCCCGCGCCATCGCCGAGGGTGCCGACGGCGTGGTGGTCGGGTCGGCGCTGATCAACGTGTTGGCCAAGAGCCTCGACAAGAATGGCAAGGCGACTGCCGGGACGGTCAAGGCGGTGGCCGAACTGGTGGCCGACATCGCGCAAGGCGTGCGTTCGGCGCGGCGGGTGGCGGCGGAATGAGCTACCATGACGACAGTCACGGCGCGGCAAAGCATAGTTGAATGTCACGGGTGTCATCATCCGCGAAAGCGGATGATCCCGTAGCCACGAAAAGTTCATTGTGGCACGGTAGCTAAAGGTCACCTATCTCAGCGAATACTGGATGCCCCGCCTTCGCGGGGCATGACAGCCGAGGATAGATGCAGGCTTATTCATGAACTGGATCTCCAACGTCGTCCGGCCGAAAATTCGCAGCTTCCTGCGCCGCGAGACGCCGGAAAACCTCTGGATCAAATGTCCGGAGACCGGCCAGCTCGTCTTCTACAAGGAGGTCGAGGCCAACCAGTTCGTCATCCCGGCGTCGAACTACCACATGCGTATCTCGGCGTCGCAGCGCCTGAAAAGCATGTTCGACAACGGCGAATACGAAGACGTCGCCGTGCCGGAAGTGCCGCTCGATCCGCTGCGTTTCCGCGACGAGCGCCGCTATGCCGATCGCCTGCGCGATGCACGCACCAAGACCGGCTTGCAGGACGCGGTGAAGCTCGGTGTCGGTCGTCTCGACGGGCAGATGGTCACCATCGCCGTGCAGGATTTCGACTTCATGGGCGGCTCGCTCGGCATGGCCGCCGGCGAAGCGGTGGTCACCGGTTTGCAGACTGCGGTGCAGCGGCAGACGCCGTTCATCATGTTCGCGGCCTCCGGCGGCGCGCGCATGCAAGAAGGGATTCTGGCGCTGATGCAATTGCCGCGCACTACGGCGGCGGTGCAGATGCTACGCGAAGCGCGCCGCCCCTATATCGTCGTGCTCACCAATCCGACCACCGGCGGCGTCACCGCCTCTTACGCCATGCTGGGAGACGTGCAGTTGGCGGAGCCCGGCGCGCTCATCGGTTTTGCCGGTCCGCGCGTCATCGAGCAGACCATCCGCGAGAAATTGCCGGAAGGCTTCCAGCGCGCCGAATATCTCGCCGCCCATGGCATGGTCGACATGGTGGTGCATCGGCACAAGTTGCGCGCGACGCTTGCGGAACTATGCCGCTTGCTGACCAAGACGCCGCCGCCCGAGCGGCCTACGCAATTACCGGCGCCCGCGGAGGCGGTACCGGTCGAAGCCCCGGCGCCGGCCGCCGCACAAGCCCCGACGTGACGGCTTCCAGCCTGAAGCGGTATACCTATCTCCGTCACCCTAAGGCGCAGAGCCACGAAGCGGCCGAGCGGCGAAGGACGATGCGCTTCAACCCGCTCATTCCCGCGCAGGCGGGAATCCAGGAAATCGGATGGCGACTCTCGACTATAGGGCCCTGGGTCCCCGCTTGCGCGGGAACGAGCGGAGAAGAAACGCGTCGACCGGTTCGGAATGCATTTCACTGATATGACCCCCATCGACTCCATCGTTTCCCGGCTCACCGCGCTGCATCCCAGGCGCATCGATCTGTCGCTCGGGCGCATCGAGCGGCTGCTGGCGGCGCTCGACCATCCTGAGCTTCATCTGCCGCCGGTGATCCATGTTGCCGGCACCAACGGCAAGGGTTCGACGATCGCTTTCCTGCGCGCGATCCTGGAAGCGGGCGGTAAGCGCGTGCATGTCTATACCTCGCCGCATCTGGCGCGTTTCAACGAGCGCTTCCGCCTCGGCGCGGAAGGTGAGGGCACGCTCGTCTCCGACGCCGATCTTGCCGCCGCGCTGGAGGAATGCGAGCGCGCCAATGGCGCGGCGCCCATCACCGTGTTCGAGATCACGACCGCGGCCGGCCTCTTGCTGTTCGCGCGCCATCCTGCCGACGTGCTGCTGGTGGAAGTCGGGCTCGGCGGCCGGCTCGACGCCACCAATGTGATCGACCATCCGCTTGCCACCATCATCACCCGCATCGCCATCGACCACAGCGATTACCTCGGCGACAGCCTGGAGCAGATCGCGACCGAAAAGGCCGGCATCATCAAGCGCGGGGCGCCGGCGATCGTCGCCTCGCAACATCGCGACGTGCTTGCCGTCATCGAGCGCCAAGCGGCGCGTCTCAACGCACCGCTCAAGATCGCGGGCGAGGATTGGACCGCGACCGAAGAGCGCGGGCGTCTGGTCTATCAGGACGATGTCGGCCTGCTCGATCTGCCGGCACCGAAGCTTTACGGCCGTCATCAGTTCGAGAATGCGGGACTTGCGATCGCGACATTGCGCGCGCTACCGACATTGCGGTTGCCGCCGGCGGCCTTCGAAGCCGGCATGGTCAAGGCCGACTGGCCGGCGCGGCTGCAGCGGCTGACGCAAGGCGCGCTGGTCGATCTCGCGCCGGCGGGCAGCGAACTGTGGCTCGACGGCGGCCACAACCCCGACGGCGGACGCGCCATTGCGGCGACGCTGGCCGATCTGGAAGAGCGCGTGTCGCGGCCCTTGCTGCTGATCGTCGGCATGCTGGCGAACAAGGACAGCGAGGGCTTCCTGCGCAATTTCACCGGGCTTGCCCGACGTTTGATCGCGGTGCCGGTGCCCGGCGTCGAGGCCGGCGTGCCGGCCGAAGAACTCGCCGCCACCGCGCGCGCCATCGGCCTGCCGGCGACCAGCCGCGACGATCTTACCGAAGCGCTCGATGCCGCGCGCAAGCTCGACCTCGATCCGCCGCCGCGCATTCTCATCACCGGCTCGCTTTACCTGGCCGGCGATGTGTTGCGGCAGAACGGCACGCTGCCGGTGTAATTCTTTGCGTCGTCCCCGCGAAGGCGGGGACCCAGTAAACGCAAACCTCTCTCGGTCTCATGGTGAGGAGCGCTGCGAAGCAGCGCGTCTCGAACCATGGGCCGCCCCATCCTTCGAGACGCATCGCGGAGTTTATCGTCGGGCCGCGCTTCGCGCGGACCCGTTGGCGGACGATGACGGCTGAGGGTATCGCCCAAAAGCAAAATGGCCGGGGCGAACCCCGGCCATCGCAACACGTTCAGTCAATCAGCGCGGCTTACACCGCGCTCGAAATCCACTGATGCAGCTTCTGCTTTGGCGCGGCGCCAACCTGGCGCGAGGCGATCTCACCGTCCTTGAACATCATCAAGGTCGGGATCGACATGATGCCGTACTTGGCCGCGACGTTCGGGTTCTCGTCAACGTTCAACTTGACGATCTTGACCTTGTCGCCGAGCTGCGCGGCGATTTCCTCCAGCGCCGGCGCGATCATGCGGCAGGGGCCGCACCATTCCGCCCAGAAGTCTACCACCACCGGCTCGGCCGACTTCAGGACGTCCGATTCAAAGCTTGCATCCGAGACCTTGCCGACCGACATGGGAAACCTCTTGCTGTGAGAAGGCGCCGGTTCAGCGCCGCAAATCGCGAGGAGCCGAACCTATGAACCGGCCCTGCCAGCGTCAAGGCGGGCTCACGCGCTGGTGACGCGGGTCAGGGCCGCGTCCAGCGTCACACCGGAAATCTCCATAAGATCAGGTACTTCGGTCCAGAGCAGGGCGGCACGAACGGCCCGTCCGGGGTAGAGCTTGGCCAGCACGGCCCGATAGAGGGCAAGCTGGGTGAGATAGCCCGGCGGCACCTCCTCGATTCGCTGCGGCGCCGGCCGGTTGGTCTTGAAGTCGCAAATAAGCACCGAGGCGTCGGTGACTGCGAGGCGGTCGATCTGCCCGGACACACGCACGGTTTCGCCATTGAGGATGATCTTGCCGACGATCGGCACCTCGGCGCGGCTGCTGGGCTCGAAAGCCTCGCGGAAGCGGGCATCGTCCAGCACACCCATCGCCTGCTCGACGATGCTCGCGCGCTGCGCGGCATCCAATGCGCCGCCGGCGCGTTCGAGATAGGCTTGTGCCGCCGCCAGCCGGCGTTCGGCGGGAATATCGGGCAGCGACTGCAGCAGGCGATGGGTAAGCGAGCCGCGCAGCAGCGCCGCGCTGGCACCGACGCCGGCCGGCGCGCGCGCGGCCTCGTCTTCAAAAGCGCTCGACGGCGTGACGGTCCGTGCGCTCGGCGGCTCGGTTGGCGCCGCCTGCGTGAGCCAGGCGGGGAGCACGACCGGTTCTTGGACCGGCGCGGGGGCGGCTTCTTCTGTCGGTGCCGCCTCTGCCGCGAACTTGCGATAGCGCAGCACCTCGCCCATGCCGTCGTCGGCCGGCTCCGTCACGCAGTCGTTTTCAAGCGCCTCGCGCACGAGCTGATACCAGCAGCCGTTGGGAATCTTGCGGTCGCCTTGCGCGCCGCAGACGACGAGGCGCTCGGCCGCCCGCGTCATGGCGACGTACAAGAGCCGGCGGTATTCGTTGCGCGCGGCATCGAGCATCGTCTGGCGCGCCGCGGTCATGGCCTCGACATCCTCGGCTTTGCCTTTCGCCCAAACCAGACCGCCGTTCGCCAAAGCGAGCAGCCGGGGCGGATGCGCGCCCGCGGGCGTTGTCGTGGTGTCGGCAAGGATGACGGTGTTGGCTTCGAGCCCTTTGGCGCCGTGCACGGTCATCACCCGCACCTCGTCGCGCGCCATTTCCATGTCGCGCTTCACCTCGCTCTTCGCGGCGCGCATGAAGGCAAGGAAGCCTTGCAGCGACGGCGTCTCGCGTTGTTCGTAGTCGAGTGCGAGATTGAGGAATTCGTCGAGCGCGTCGTTGGCCTCCGGCCCGAGGCGGGCGAGAAACTTGGAACGGCCTTTTTGCGCGCCCAGCACATGGGCGAAGAAGCCGAACGGCGTCATATGGCGGGCGGCGCGGGCGAGATCCTGGAGGGCCTTGTCGATAGCGCTGAAGAATTCGTCGCCCTTGGCCTTGTCGCGCAGGCTCGCACGCAGCGAGCCTTTACGCTGCCAGGCGAGCTCGAAAAGCTGCTCTTCGGTGATGCCGAACAGCGGGCTCTTCAGCACGCTGGCGAGCGCGAGATCGTCATTCGGCAGCAGCAGGCAATCCGCGAGCGCCATCAAGTCCATCACCGCGATGTGCTCGGCGAGCACCAGGCGGTCGGCGCCGGCGACCGGCACGCCGGCGTTCTTCAGCGCGCGGATGATGGCCTCGAACAAGGCGCCGCGCTGGCGCACCAGCACCAATACGTCGCCCGCCTTGAGCCCGCGCACGCACCAATGCTTCACATAGGCCGCGATGCGGCGCGCAAGCTGCACGCGCGGGCTCTCTTCGCTCTCGGTATCGAACGGCGCGTCCCAGCCTTCGATCTCCTTCTTCTCCGAAGGCTTGTTGAGGTCCCAGATTTCGACTAGGCCCGGCGCCATGTCGGGCAGCGCCTGGTGCTCGGGAATACCGACTTCGTCGGTGGTGACGCTCGCATAGACCTCGCGGTTCGCGAACACCTGGTCGACCGAGCGCAGCACGTTCTGGCCGGAGCGGAACGAGTGGTGGAAACGCAGATGCCGCCAGCCGAGCGCGGCGCCGGTGAACTGACGTTCGAACAGCCGGCGCATTTCGTCGAAGGCCTGCGGCGCAGCGCCCTGGAACGAGAAGATCGACTGCTTCTCGTCGCCGACCGCGAAGATGGTACGCTTGACATTGGCGCGCGCCCCACCGGGCATGAATTCCGAGGCGATGGTCTTGACGATCTTCCACTGCTTGGGGCTGGTGTCCTGCGCCTCGTCGATCAGCATGTGGTCGATGCCGAGATCGAGCTTGTAGAGCACCCATGCGGCGGAGGCGCGCGCGAACAGCGCCAGCGCTTTGTCGATCAGGTCGTCGTAGTCGAGCAGGGCACGCCGTTCTTTTTCCCGGGCATAGCGCTCGATCACCTCATTGGCGATGGTGACGAGTGCGCGCGTGCGCTCGCGGGCATTGAGCGCGCGTTCGCGCACGATGAGGGCGCAGACGCGCGCCTGTTCCCGCGCCAAGAGGTCGGCCCAGGTGGGATACGCGCCGGCAAGCTTCTTGGTAACGATGTTTTTGCGCGGCTCCAATTCAGCCGTGCAGAACACCTTGAGATATTGAAAGATACGCTCGCGCCCTTGCGAGACGCGGGCGGCTTGCAGCGCCGCGATGTGCTTCTGGTCGTTGGTCGAGCCGGCCGCAAGCGCTTCCATCAACGCCGGCCATTCCTCGGCCGGAACGAGCGAAGCGGAAAAGTATTCGTCTTCCAAGCTCGCCAACGAATCGTCAGGATCGAGGCCGAGGCCTCGCGACAATGCGGCGATGGCGGCGTCGATGCCGCCGGCCTGATCGAGCCAATGGCGCAGCGTGTCGCGCTCGAAGATGGCCTCGCCGATGACATCCTTGAAGGTCTGATCGGCGGCGACCACGATGGCGGTCGACAGCGCCTCGCCGAGCTTGCTGTCCGGAGCGCCAGCCGCTTCCAGCAGCACGTCGAGGGTGAGCCGGTCGAGCAGTTGGACGGTGGCGGCTTCGTCCAGCACGGTGAAGCGCGCGCCGACATTGGCTTCGAAGGGAAACTGGTGCAGCAGCCGCGTGCAGAAGGCGTGAATGGTCTGCACCTTCAAGCCACCCGGCGTCTCCAGCGCCGAGGCGAACAGCCGCCGCGCGCGGGCGCGGTCGGCGGCGCTCGCGCGCTTGCCGGTGCTCAGCCTGATCTGCTCGTCGAGCGCGGCGTCGTCGAGCGCGGTCCACTTGCTGAGCGTACTGAACACGCGGTTCGCCATGTTGGCGGCCGCCGCCTTGGTGAAGGTGATGCAGAGGATCTTGGCCGGATCGCAGCCGCGCAGCAGCAGATTGATCACCCGTTGCGCCAGCACATGCGTCTTGCCGGAGCCGGCATTGGCCGAGACGAAGGCGGAGACGTCGGGATCGGCGGCATCGATCTGCACCCGCCGCACGTCGTCGGGGATGGTGCGCGCGGCGGTCATGGACGCAAGCCCTCCGGCACTATTGGCCGCGTTTGCGACATTGAGCGAAGGCGCCAACTCATTCCCCGCCTCCCTCTTCGCCGCCGCCGCCGGTGAGCGACCATTCCTTCACGCGCGCGAGATGGTCGTAGTCGCCGTAATGGGTGGTCCACATGGGATGGACCAGGGAGTAATAGGGCGTTGCTTCGTTTTCGAAGGCGGCGGCCAGCGCCTTCAGCTTGCCGAGCGCGCGCTCGGCTTGGGCATCGGTCGTGCCGTCCTTGAAATCGATACGTTGCAGTTTGCCGGCCGGCTCGCCACCGCGCAGCGTGACGTAACAGATATCGCTCACCGGGCCGGGCGCGACGTCCTTGAAGCCGCCTTCACGCAGGATGGCGGCCTCCAGGGTCAATTGCGGCGCCAGTCCCGTGCGCACCTGCTTTTCGGTGCGCGCCTGGCCGGTCTTGTAGTCGAGGATGGCGTAGCTGCCGTCAGTGAGGCGTTCAACGCGGTCGGCGCGGGCCGTGAGCGTGAAGCTGCGCTCGCCGACCGGAAAGACGAGATCGCCTTTGATCTCCGCAAACAGCGCGGTCAGCCCGTCGCGGCGCTCCCCGTCCCATTGCGCGAACCAGCGCGCGATGCGCTCGAAGCGCGGCCACCAGAAGGCGCGCGCTTCCGGATAATCGGCGAGCGGCTTGAAGTGTTTGTCGCCCAGCCGCTTGAGCTCCGCTATCTGATCCGCCGGCACGCCGTCCTTGAATTCAAACGTGTAGTCGCCGATGGCGCCGTGGATGACATTGCCGCGGTCGCGCGCGCCCGGCGGCGTGTCGACCGCGTCGAGCGGCTGCAGGCGGAGGATGAATTTGGCGTAGATGGTGTAGGGGTCGCGCAGCCAGTCTTCGATCGCGGTGACCGAAAGCTGTTTGGGCCGGGCAGCGCGCGGCGGCCGCGGCTCGGGGCGCTTGGCGGGATTGACGTGCGTTGGATGGTCGAGCGCGCGGGCGAACTCAAGATATCTTTCGCCGCGGGCGATGACCGCGTTCCAGCGTTCGCTGCCCGCGAGCGCGGCGATGCGCTGCACGAAGCGAGAGGTCACCGTCGGCGCACCGGCGAGCTTGGCGGCGCGCGTCAGGATCACTTCGCGCGCGCCCAGGCTCTGCGCGAAGTCGTGCGCCGACAGCCCGATGCGGCGCTCGGGCGGATCGAGGCCGAGATCGCGCCGCATCGGCCGCGACAGCCAAGGGTCGCTGCGGGTTTCCGGCGGCCAGGTGCCCTCGTTGAGGCCGCCCAGCACGACGCGGTCGATGGGCTGCAGGCGGGCTTCCAGCGGTCCGTAAATGTGCACGCGCACGTCGCGCGTTTCCGGCCGTCGCACCACGCGGTCGCCGATCGCGGCGTGGAACAATTCGGCGTAGTCGCTGCGCGCGACGCCGAGCCCAAGCGCCGACGGGCTGCCGGTGAGGTCGTCGAAGGCGCGTTGCAGCGCGCTGCCGTCATGGCCTGCGAAGGCCGCGATATCGGCGGAAGCATCGCGGCTCAGGTTTTCGATCGCCGTGCGATGGCACTCGGCGAGCGTGGCGAGCGCCTGCGTGCCGGCTTTGAGCGTTTCCAGCGGCGCCAGCGCTTGCGTCAGCCGCTCGATCAGGTCGGCGGCGGCATCGAGCTTGTCGTCGTCGATCTTGAGCCGAGGATCGCTTCGGTGCAGGTCGTCGTGACGGGTTGCGCGGAAGTTCTTGAGCGCCTGCGCGAGCGCCGCGCTGCCGGGGCGCGGCCGCGGCCCGCGCAGCAGCGCGGCTTCGAGCGCGGCAATCGCAACGCTGTGCGCGCTCGCCTCGGCGCCGAGCCGCAGCAGCGGATGCTTGAGCAGCGCCAGCAGCGGCACCGGTTCGAGGCCATCGAGCGCGACTTCCGCGACCAGCCGCGCGAACACGCCGGCGCTGGTATCGGCGAGCGCGTCGCCGCCGGAATCGTCGACCGGCACTTGCCAGCGCGCCAGCGCCGCCACCACCCGGCGCGCCAGGCCGCGGTCGGGTGTGACCAGCGCGGCGGTCTTGTCCTGGTCGTTGAGCGCCTCGCGCAAGGCGACCGCGATGGCGAGCGCTTCCTCCTCGGCATTGGCCGCTTCGATGATGCCGAGCGATGAAAGCGCGGTATCGACCGCGCGATCGAAACCCGCATCGCTCATGTTCTGCCGCCAGCGCTCGGTGGTGGCGGCCGGCCGCAGCGCTTCCGAAATCAGCACGTCGCGGTCGTGCGGCGCGCCGTCGCCCAGTTGCTCGACCTCGTCGCGCCTGATGCCGATGCGGTCGAGCAGCGCATGCATGGCAAATTGCGCATGGCCGGCGGCCGGCAAGCCGTCATGCGTCTCGTCGTCGTCATTGCCGGCGATGAGCTGCCATGACGCTTCGTCGAGATGCCGGTCGAGGCCGGGCAGCACCAGCGCGCCGTGCGGCAGCGTGGCGATGGTGGCGAGGAGCTTGGCGGTTGCCGGCATCGAGCCGGTGGAGCCGGCTGCGATCACCGGCGCGTCGCTGCCCGCAAGGCGTTTGGTTTCCGCTTCGATCAACTGGTCGCGCCGCTCGGCGGATTCGATGGCGCCGCGCTCGGCGCGCAAGGCCGGCCAGGTCTCGCGCGCGATCTTGAGGAAGCGCAGCGACAACTGCCAATAGATGTCGAGGTCGTCCGGCACCAGCGTGTCGAGCTTGTCCCAGCTCACCTGCCGCGTGGTCATGTCGTCCATCAGGCGGGCGAGGTCGTCGGCAAGGCCGAGCGCGGCCGACGGCGTATTGGCGATCAGTGGCGCGCCTTCCGCCGCGCGCACGTCCGGCGAATTGGCCCACGTCAGGATCAATTCGCTCAGCAGCAGCCGGCGCTCCAGCGGCGCGATGGCCGGCGGCAGCGTGAGGGCTGCTTCCGCCAACGCGCCGGTCGCGGCTTCGGCGAAGGCGATCTCGTCTTCATCCAAATCGCCGAGCGCGACGATACGCGGCAGCAGCGCGGCTTCGCCGAGGCGGTCGAGGAACACCTCGCGGGCGAGGCGGCAGGCGCGCCGCGTCGGCAGATAGAGCGTGGCGCGGGCAAGCTCCAGCGGATCGTCGGAAGCGGGAAAGCCGGGCACCAATTTTCCGGCACGCAGCATGTCAATCAGCACCGGCAGAAACGGCGCTGAAGCGGGGATGTTGAAGACGTTGGGACGACAACTCGCCGGCATGGCCGAACCATATCACCCGTGTCCCGGATGCGGTGCAGCGTGAAGCCATAAGCGCGTTTACGCGCGTCTTCGACGCACTATGGCGGAACGGTGCTCCGCTGATCCGGGACCCCGGTTGCTGGCGAGAAAACCGGGATCCCGGGTCTGCCGCGCACCGTTTCACGCTGCGCTGCGCCCGGGAAACGGCGCCGCCGCTACCCCACGCTGGCCTGGATCGCCGCTTCGGCCTGCGCGATCGCCTCCGGGGTGCCGACATGCATCCACAGGCCCTCCAGCCGCAGCCCGTACAGGCGGCCCTTGGCGGCGGCGCGGTCGAACAGCGTGGTGAGGGGAAAGGCATCCGGCGGCGGGTCGGCAAACAGCGCGGGCGCCAGGATCGCCGCGCCGGCATAGACGAAGGGCGCCACCTGCCGCTCGCCGCGCTTCTGCAGGCGGCTGTCGGCGAGAATGGTGAAATCGCCGCGTCCGCCATAGCCGATGCTGCCGGCGGTCGACGCCAGCAAGAGCAGCGCGTCCATGCTGTCGGAATCGAAGCTTTCGGCAAGCCGCGCGAGATTGGGCGTCACGCCGTCGATCCAGATGGTGTCGGCATTGACCAGATAGAACGGCTCATCGCCGAGATGCGGCAGCGCCTTCAGCACGCCGCCGCCGGTGCCGAGCAGCACGCCGCGTTCGTCCGACAGCATCACCCGCGGTTTGGCGCGCGCCTTCAGGTGCTCTTCGATCTGGCTGGCGAGATAATGCACGTTGACGACGGCCTGCTCGACGCCGGCTTCGCCGAGCCGGTCGAGCACGCGGTCGATCAGCGTCTTGCCGGCGACTTGCACCAGCGGCTTGGGCATGCGGTCGGTGATCGGGTGCATGCGGGTGCCGAGTCCGGCGGCAAGCACCATGGCGCGGCTGGGTGGGGGATGCATCAAACGCTGAGCCTCGGTACGTGGGCGCGATACCACGCTTTCATCGGTTCCAGCGCGGGATGCGCCAGCGAACGCTGCAGGTAGGCCCATACGCGCGGCATGTGACGCAAATATTGCGGCTTGCCGTCGCGCACATCGAGGCGGGCGAAGATGCCGAGGATCTTGGAGGCGCGTTGCGCCGCAAGCGTGGCATAGAGTTGTGCGAAGATGCGCGGATCGAAGCTTGCATCGGCGGCGTGGCGCGCGCGGCTGTAGCGCGACAAAAGTGCAATCTCCAACCGCTCGGGAACATCGACGCGCGCATCCTGCAATAGCGAGGCGACATCGTAGGCCGCCGGCCCCATCTGCGCGTCCTGGAAGTCGAGCAGGCCGACGCGCTTGATGCCCTCGCGCTCCGGCAGCCACATCAGGTTGGGCGAATGATAATCGCGCAGCACCCAGGTCGTGGGCGCGGCGAGCACCGGTTTCAAGGCATCACGCCAGAGCCCGACGTAAGTCTCGCGCTCGGCATCGCCAATCTGGGCATGGAAGCGCGGCAGGTACCATTCGAGCAGAAGTTCCAGCTCGATGGTGAAGGCGTCGTGGTCGTAAGGCGGAAGCTTGTACGTGACGCCTTCCGCGACCGGCAGCACGTCGGTCAGCGGCTGCCCGTGCAGCGCCGCCAACAGATCGGTCGCCGCCTGATAGCGCTCTTCGATCGGCACCGGGGGATCGCCGCTGACGACCGACTGGTTGCCGAGGTCTTCCAGCACCAGCAGGCCGGTCTCGCGGTCGGCGGCGTAGATCGCCGGGGCCGACAGCCCGCATGCGCGCAGTGCGTTGTCGACCGCGATGAACGGCGTCACGTCCTCGGCGAGATGGGCGATGGCGCTATAAGGCTTGCCGTCGCGCACCGGCGGACCATCCGGCCGTCGCGGCGCGTTCATCAGGATGCGGGTCGCGCCGCTGAAGGTGATGCGCTCATAGGAGCGAGTGGAGGCATCGCCCTGGATGCGCTGGCGCGCGGCTTCGCCCAGCCCCGCTTCGCCGAGAAAACGGCGCACGGCAGCGATTCGGGCCGCGCGCGCGGCGAAGCTGCCATGGCCGGTGATACGCGCGTTGCGGTAGCTCGGGCCGTGCTCGGGCGACAGCGTGAAGGCGATGTCGAGCCGGTCGGGCGGCAGCAGGTTGCCGGCGCGGTCGGGCCATTCCACCAGTTCGACGGCGTCGGCGCCGAGGTCTTCCAGGCCGAGCTCGGCGAGTTCTTCGGGCTGCGACAGCCGGTAGAGATCGGCATGCACCAGGGTGAACTGGGGCAGCTGATAGCTCTGCATCAGGGTGAAGGTCGGGCTCGGCACCTCGATGCTCTCGTCGCCGGCGAGATGGCGGATGAGGGCGCGGGCAAAGGTGGTCTTGCCGGCGCCGAGGTCGCCGGAAAGGGTGACGAGGTCGCCAGGCATCAGCAGGCCGGCGATATCGGTCATCAGCCGGCGCGTCGCCTGCTCGTCGGTCAGAGCCACCGTGAAGCTGAAGATGCCGTGGGCTAGGGACACCGAATCATCCGTTGCGAGGCCGGGAGCATATAAGCGGCCACGCCCGGAATAGGCGAGACTTTCGCGGCGAAAATTTCCTTCGAGACGATCAAAAAAGGACGGCCGGCGCCTGTGCACCGGCCGTCCAATTTTTCCCCCGAGTTTTCCCCAAGACTGGGGCCCGGGCCGGCGGCCGGGGGGATCCGCCGACCCGGGCCGCATCCGCCTCAGCGACGCACGGTCTTGTCCGAAGACTGGAACCGTTTCGGGATCGTGCGTCAGCCAGGCAGGACCTGCTTCAACCGCGTCGCATCGGGGCTGTTCACCTGGCCGTCCAGCACGGCGGCGGGGTCGACCTTGCGTCCGTAATAGGCCTGGTTGTTGTCGTCGGCCCAGTTCAGGTCGGTGACGCTGACGGTGGCGCCGGCATAGGCGCCCTTGGTATTCGACCACAGGACGATGTCGCCCTTGCCCCACGACGCCTGCGCGTTCGCCGAATAAGTCACGATCGATAGGCCGGCGCCGGCGTTGAGCGAGAACTTGTTGCCGCCCTTGAACGCGTCAACCGCCTGCTGCGACATCAGCAGGAAGGCGACCTGTCCGCCCGACGCGCCCGCCTGCGCGCCGACGCTGATGGCGCCCATATCGTAGAAGGCCGGATCGGTCCATTTGCCGTCCTTGCGCGCGAGCACCACGCCGGCGCCGCCGCGCCCGCCGATGATCAGCGCGCCGCGCCCGAATTCCGGCACGAAGTAGATTCCCTTGGCCTTCGCCATCAGCTTTTTGAGCTGTGGGTCCTGCTGCATCTTCTTGGCTTCGTTCACCGCTTCGCTGACGAGCTGCCTGGCGTCGTTCTGGCTGACTTTGCTCGTCAACTCGGTGGTCGCGGTGCCGGTGGTGGCGCGGCCGGGCGTGGTGGCAGCCCGGTTGATATCGTTCGGCGCCTTGCTGGTCGCGGCGCCGTTGTTGTTCATCATGCCGTTGTCGGCGGCGATCGCCGGCGCAGCGGCAAGTGCACCGCTCAAAAGCAGCGGCGCCGTCATCAGTAGAATCTTCTTATAGCGCATGGTGTCGTTCCTCTCGTCGCTTCGTTCCCGATTTGAGTCGGTTCTCGATGTTTCATTCGTCGCCCCGTCTCAAGGGCTAACGATTCCGCGACGGAGCCAGTTCCGATGAAAGGAAAGCTGAATAAAGCCGAATGATGATGCGCAACGATGTGACGCAGGGGCGTCAACGAACATCGATGGAACACGTGAGCGATTTGTAATCGTGGAACAAGGAACCGCGACGCGTCTCAGGAGCGATGCGCGTGTCGGATTTTTTCGTCGAGCGGATTTTCCACATAGATCATCTTCACCGCCATGTAGACGACAACGGTGATCGGCGCCGCCAGGATGACGCCGATGGTCCCGAACAAGAGATCGCTGGCGACGATGCCGCTGAGGATCAAGGCTGGCGGGATGGTGACGAAATAGCGCTCGATCATGGGCGCGGTGATGTAGCCCTCGAACACGTGGATGGCCACATAAGCGACCATCGTCCAGATGGCCGGCGTGAAGCCCAATGTCAGCGCCACCAGCACGGCGGGAATGGCGCTGATGAATGGCCCGAGATAAGGCACGATCTCCAGGATGCCGGCGAGCAAAGCGAGCGCGATCGCGTTCGGCAAGCCGATCAGCCACACCGCGATGAACGACAGGACGCCCACGCCGATCATCAGGATGAACTGGCCGAGCAGCCAGAGCTTCAAGGTGCGCCCGATCAGGTCGAGCGACTGCATCACGCGCGGGCGACGCTCGGGCTGGAACAGGAGGGCGACGCCGCGGCGATAGAGTTCCGGCTGGGCGGCGAAATAAACCGCGCTGATCGACAGCACGATGGCGGCTTCGACAAAGCTCAGTCCCGCTGACACCATGCCGCTGATCGAGCTGGTAATGAAGGATGTGCCTTGTTCGGCGACCTGGGTGCCGACCTGGGCGAGGCCGCTATTGTGAAATGTGGACCGCAAATATTGTTCGCCGCTCTCGACGTGCTGCATGAGCTGGGCGAATTGGCTCGATAGCTGCGCGCCGAAGCGCCAGAACGTGAAGCCGATCAAGGCAGCCAGGAGGGCGGTCGCGAGCGCGAGGCCGGCGCCGTGCGGCATCCGCGTCCAATCGGAAATGAGCGACGCCAGCACATGCAGCAACACCGCCATCACCACCGCGCCGAATACCAGCAACACGCCTTGGCGGATGTGCCACAGCACGAACGCCAACGCGGCGACGGCCGTCCAGATCAGCGCCGTCTGAAAAGTGCGGCGCGCGCTTTCCCAATCCATATCGCTACGCCAATACGTCGCGGCGGCCGGCCGGACGCATCGGTTTGCCGGTTTGAAGTCGCCCCGCGCATTTGGTCCCCATTCTACCTCCTGGGGAACTGCCGATGAACCCGGTGGGTTCCTCGATGCGGGCTTCGCCCGCCACAACGCGGACACGATTTTACCACGCCCGCGGCATGTTCGGCGGCCGCGCACCACATCCTCGCCATCCTGTTGCAATCACGGTGATTTATGGTCCGGCGGGCTGTTGAGACGGGAACGCTGAACGCAGTGCAGCGTTGGGCAAGGCACGGGGCGCAAAGGCCGCTCCCTGCCAAGGAGGCTTTAATATGCGCAAAATCGTCTACGCAATTTCCATTGCCGCGGCAGCGGCATTCGCCACGTCGGCGACGGCGGCACCGATGCACTACCGGCACTATCGGCATTATCATCGCTATTACCAGCCACCGCACGTCGTCGTTCATCCGCGTGCGGTCGACACGGCGCCGGCTTCGACGGGTGCGGGCGTGGTCGGCGGCACCATCGCCGGCGTCAGCGTGTCGGAAGGCTGGTGGAGCGGTGCGGCGGCGGCTGCGCTGCCGGCGTCAGCAGCCGGCGCGGCCGTGGTCGGTGGCGTCGTCGGCATGGGCACGGTGGCGCTGGTCGACGCCGCGCTCGAGCCCTGCCGCGGCTTTGCCGCGCTGTTCGATCTCAGCCACGGCGAATGCGTGGACGGCCAATATGTCGGCTATCAGGAGCCGCTCCCGCCGCGTCACGGCTACCGCTATCGGTAATGCTCCGCTTCGAACTACGCGTCATGGCCGGGCTTGTCCCGGCCATGACGTCAAAATGCGAGATGGGCCAGAAGCCGGCTAAAAGCGACAGCATGTCGACTACGTGCGCGAGAGTTATTCCGGCAGCCCGGCGGCACGGAGTGCGTCGCCGAGCGTTTTTGCAAGTGCCGGAGCGCAATTAACGCCGGCAAATTGACGGCTGAACCGGAAGGTAGGGTGCAGTTCCAGCACTTTTGCCGCGGCCGTCTTGGCTTCTTCCAGCTTTCCGAGTTTGGCGAGCGCCGCGGCCAATTGCACATAGGTGATACTATGGGCGGGGTTGGCATGAACCGACTTGTAGGCGGCATGCGCAGCTTTGTCGTAGCGGCCGAGATGGAAATGGCTCAAAGCCTGCGCATCGAACGCGGCGAAAGCCCAGGGATCGAGCGGACTGAGACGCATACCCCGCTCGCTCCATTCGATTGCGTGTTCAGAATCGCCGCCCCAGGCGAGAATGACGCTGCCAAGAATGTAAGTCAGCGCAGACGACGGACTTATCGCGAGCGCGGCCTCCAATGCGACGAAAGCGGCGGCGCGATCATGTCCGTCCATGCCGATCGAAAATCCCGCAAGGGTCAGAGCGTGCGCATCGTCGCGGCCATGCAGGATGGCTGCCTCAGCGTACCGGACTGACGCCAACCGGTTCTCTTCGTGCAGGCCGCTGCGCAGAAATAGGCAATGATGGCACATGGCCGCATTGGCGTGCGCCAGCGCGTAGGTCTGATCGAGCGCAAGCGCGCGTTCGAGAAGCACCAGCGCTTTGGTCACCTGCGCCGGCATTCCGGAGTCGACGTCCGGTTGCGCCTGCAGGACAAGGTCGTAGGCATCGAAGCTGTCGGGCCTCCTGCGTTTCACGCGCTCGAATTCCGCGCGCCGCAGGCTCGGCTCGATGGCGCTGACCACATTGAGGGCGATCTCGTCCTGCAACGTGAAAACGTCATCGAGCGGACGTTCGAAACGCTCGCTCCACAACTGGTGTCCCGTTTCCGCCTCGATCATCTGGGCCGAGATGCGGACGCGACTGCCGTCCTTGCGGACGCTTCCTTGCAGCAGGTAGCGTACGCCCAAGTCGCGACCGACGCGCTTCACATCGATGGCCGTCCCTTTATAGGCGAAGCTCGAATTGCGGGCGATGACAAACAGCCATTTGATGCGGGAGAGTCCGGCGATGATGTCCTCCACCATGCCGTCGGCGAAATACTCCTGCTCCGGGTCACCGCTCAGATTGGTGAATGGAAGCGCCGCAACGGACGGTTTGCCGGGCAAGACGAATGGCGCCGTCGTCGTCGGCGGCGCGGACGGTGCGTCGCCCGTCGCGACCGCCGGTCCGACATAGCGATAACCGCGACGCGGCATCGTCTCGATCCAGTTCGCGCCCCCGCCGGTCTCGTCCAACACCCGGCGCAGTGCCGCGATTTGGACGGTCAAATTGCTGTCCTCGATGGCCAGTCCCGGCCACGCCACTTCGAACAGCGCATCCTTGGAGACCGGGGCGCCGGCCCGCTCAAGGAGCAGCCGCAGCAGGGCTACCGCGCGCTGGCCCAGCACGATCGGTTGCGCGCCGCGGAACAGGATTTCGGCCTCCGTGTCGAGCCGGAACGGGCCGAATTCGTAGGTCGTCGCCATGAAAAGCCGCCCCTCTTCGGAAACATCTTGCAACTTTTTCGCAGCGATTTCACGACCTGTCCCGGCAGCCGGACGACGATTGGAAGGTCGCAAGCGCGCAAGGAAGCGCATACCCACGGAGGATATCATGAGTGCGAAAGCGGTCGTCCGGATGCCCGGCGAGGGCAAACAGGTTTCGTTGGCCGGGAAGCCCTTGGTCTTCCTCGTGACCGGGCAGGACACCAGGCACACGTCCATGTTCGATTGGACGTTGCCGGCCGGTTTTTCCACCGGCACCCACGTTCACCGCGTGCAGGAAGAGACGTTCTACGTGCTGGAAGGCGAATGCGAGTGGCAGGTCGGCGGCGAAAAGATCCGCGCCACCCCCGGAACCTATGTTTTCATTCCGCCGGGCGTGCCGCACAACATCGCCAATGCCAGCGACAAGCCGGCGCGGATGATCATGACCGTATCGCCGCCCGGTCACGAGCAATATTTCGAGGAACTGGTGAAGCTGGTGACGCGTAGCGGGCCGCCGGATGCCGACGCCATCGCGAAATTGCGAGCCCGCTTCGACACCGAGCAATTGTCGGCACTGGAAACCAACTAGTCTATCCCGACCATCGGTTGGTTGCCGGCGGCGGAGGGAGGGAAAATCTGGCCGCCGCCGGTACAAAAGGGCCGCCGTGCAGCTCGGCGCCGCTCGGCGCGTCCCGGTCGAAGATGACGCAAAGCGGCAGTTCAATGCTTGGCGGGCACCGGCGTGATGGTCGCCTTCAGCCCGCCGAGGTCGGATGCGGCAAGCTCGAGTCGCCAGCCATAAGCGTTGAGGACGTCCTGCACGATGGCCAGACCGAGGCCAGCGCCTTCGCCGCGCTCGTCGAGCCGCGCACCGCGCTCCAGCATGCGCGTCCGTTCCGTTGGCACGATGCCGGGCCCGTCGTCCTCGACCGCGATCGGCGTGCCGGCGCCGGCGCTGACGCGGACGCGCCGGGCGGCGTGACGCGCGGCGTTTTCCAGGAGATTGCCGAGCACTTCCGCGAGATCGGTGCGATCGAGCGGTACATTCGGCTCACCGGCGATACGGGATTCGAATTCCAACTGCTGTCCGGCGGGCGTGCGCGACAATGTAGCGATCAGCGAGCCGACCAGGGGCTTCAGCCGTGTGGCGACGCTGCCACGTTGCCGCGCCGTGCCGCGTGCCCGCGCGCGCGCGAGTTCGCGATCGACGTGGCGGCTCATGGCGTCGCCCACCGCTTCAATGTCCTGGGCGATATCTTCCTCACCGCGCTCCCGCAGGCGAGCGGCGTCGGCCGCAAGGGCAGCGAGCGGCGTCTTCAGTCCATGTGCCAGATCGGCGGCGCGGCTGCGCGAGCGCCCGATCTCCCGCTCCTGGGCGTCGATCAGCCCGTTCACCTCCTCGACCAACGGCTTCACCTCCGCCGGAACGTCCGCGGGGAGATGCTCGCATTGGCCCGAGCGGATATCGGCAACGCCGCGCCGCAACGCATCAAGCGGGCGCAGACCTAGCCCGACCTGAATTGTGGTGGCAATCGCCAGTACCAATCCCAACACGCCGAGCGCCACGGCCAAGTCGCGGGCGAATTTCGATGTGGCCGCCGAGACGCGCGCGAGGTCGGTCGCCACCGCCACCCGTACCGGTACGCGCCGGTCACCGATGGTAAGGAGTACGCGGCGCTCACTGACCAGAAGCCGCGCCTTGCCCGGCCCGGCAATAACGTGATGGTGCAGTTCGCCCGGTGACGGCTCGTCCGGCGGCAACTTGAGCGCGGTGTCCCAGAGGGAGCGCGAGCGCAGCAAGTCGCCGCGATCATCGGACGCTTGCCAGTAGAGCCCCGATAGCGGATCGGCAAAGCGCGGGTCGGCCGGTGCTTGGCTTACGACCAGTTTCCCTTGCGCATCGGCATCGATGCCGGCGACCAGTTGTTTCAGATAAACGTCGAGGTCGTCGCCGATGGTGCGTGTGACATGGCGTTCGAACAGTAACGTCAGACCTGTGCCGGCGATGGTCAGCGCCACCAGGATGGCGATGATGCCGCCGGCGGCCAGCCGCAGTCGCAGCGAGCCCCACCTCACCGCGGCGTTTCCGGCATCAGATAACCGAATCCGCGCCGTGTCTCGATCACGCCAGCACCGAGCTTCTTGCGCACGCGGCCGATGAGCACCTCCAGGGCATTGGAATCGTGGTCCTCGCCGTGGCCATAGACGTTCTCGTCGAGCTCATGCTGCGACACCACGCGGCCGTGGTGCCGCAGCAGATAGGCGACCAGCCGATATTCGAGTGGCGACAGCGCGACCGGCACGCCGCGCACGCTCACCTTCATCTGGCGCTCGTCGAGTTCGATGTCGCCGGCGATCACCACCGAAGAGGCATGGCCAGCCGAGCGGCGCACGATAGAGCGCAGCCGCGCCTGCAATTCCTCCATGCGGAACGGCTTGAGCAGATAGTCGTCTGCGCCGGCATCGATGCCGTCAACGCGCTCGGCCCAGCTTCCACGCGCGGTCAGGATCAGCACCGGCATGGTACGGCCGTTGGCACGCCAGCGCTTGAGCACGGTAAGACCGTCCATCCCCGGCAGACCGAGATCGAGAATGACGGCGCCATAGTCCTCGGTGTCGCCACGGAACCAGGCTTCCTCGCCATCGCGCACGGTTTCGACCACATAGCCGGCCGCCTGAAGCGTGCGCTCGACGTCCGAGGCGATCCGCCGGTCATCCTCGACAAGCAGCAAACGCATCACTTCTCCTTAATTCGTTCGATCTCGCCACTGCGCGCGTCGATCTCGACTTCGTACAGCCGGCCCTTGTCGTCGACGACGCGGAGTTCGTAACGCCAGCGGCCGTCGTCGCGCTCGATTTCGACGCGGACGACTTCGCCCGGCAGCTTGCCGCGCACGGCAGTGAGAATGTCAGCGAGCGATTTGATCTCGCCGACCTCGACAGCGCGGCGAACTTCGTCACGGCGGTGTTCGTCGTGGTCGCGCGCCATCGTTGCCGGCGCCAGCGCTATCAGGAGCGTGGCCGCCAAAAGGGGCATTACGAGTAGCGTCGAAAGTCGGCCTGAACGCATGGTGTTCCCGGGCTGGCCCGCTTTTCTGGCCGCCCGACCATGGGGCAAGCGACCTGACAGGTCGCTGACATGGATCAACAGGCGGCCGTCAGCAGCAATTGGCGATGGTCGCGGCCATGGCAGCCGGGGCCCGGCCGCCCGCAACCGACAAAGAAACCCTGAAAGGACGATGAGGATCATTATGCGCAAGACCATCATTTTCGGCGCTATCGCGGCTCTATTCGGCCTCGCGGCCGTGGCGCAGGCGGCCAGCGACCAAGCCAAGCCGGCCATAAAGGACGACGGACAGATCACGCAGAAGGCGATGACCGACGGCCGCGGCGAGAAGACCGACGGCAAGAAGGGCACCGAGTACCGCTCGCATGAGGGCGGAGACGACGCCCACGCGAAGGGCGAGGAAGCCCACGAGCGCGGCGAACGCGAGGATCGCGACTGAGACGATCGTCGTCCGCGGTCTGGAGGAGCCGGTGGCGGTGCCGCCGGCTCCTTCGCTTTCGGGGAATGCGCACCTCGTCGCCGGCTGACAATTCGCTGACATCGCCTAACAGGCTGTGGTCAGCGCCCTTCAGGCAAGGTCCCGTCATCGTCCACCGCGTCGCGCGGCCGGACTTTCAGATTGGGAGACCGCAAATGGCTAAGATCTCTTCCTTCAAGATTGCCGCCGGTGTGTTCGGCGCCGCGGCCTTGCTGAAGCTTTCGGCTTTGGCAGTTGCTGTCGTGATGCTCGGCCTTACGACCTCCGCTCAGGCGGGCAGCCTCGGCCGTCCCTGCACCGCGGCGCCGGAGAGCCAATGGCTCTCGCTCGACGCGTTGCAGGCCAAGGTCGAAGCGCAGGGCTATACCGTGAAGAAGGCCAAGTTGAAGAAGGCCTGTGGCGAGATGTATTCGCTCGACAAGGACGGCAAGCGGGTCGAGCTGTTCGTCGATCCGACCAGCGGCAAGATCGTCGGTCAGCTTTGACGGCTCGAGCGATGACGAGCGTCAACCATGCGATCGAAGCCGGCGGCGCGACGCCGCCGGCAACGGTCAAGGTCTGGGACCCCTTCGTGCGTGCGTTCCACTGGTCGCTGGCGTCGCTGTTCTTGCTCGCCTACGTCACCGGAGATGAAATGGAGACGGTGCATATCGCGGCCGGCTACACCATTGCCGGACTGCTCGCGCTGCGTATCCTGTGGGGCTTTGTCGGCCCGCGCTACGCACGGTTCAGCAATTTCGTGCGCTCGCCGCGTGCGGTGCTGACCTATGGGCGCGACGTCGTTCTGCTGAGGGCGCCGCGCTATCTCGGCCACAATCCGGCCGGCGGCGCTATGGTCGTGGCCCTCATCGTCATGCTCATCGGCACCTGCATCACCGGCTACATGATGACAACCGATGTCTATTGGGGCGCGAGGTCGGTGGAAGAGGTGCACGAAGTACTCGCCAATCTTACTGTCGGTCTCATCGTCCTCCATGTGATCGGCGTGCTGGTCGCGAGCTTCGAGCACCGCGAGAGCCTGGTGAAGGCGATGATAACCGGGCGGAAACGGAAGGTATGAGCGAAAGACGTCCCGTCGATGCGGGGAATTCGAAGCGCATCGGATATCCAACGAGCGGCGCTTACCGCATTGGACTTATGCGTGAGCGCCCTTACGCCGCGCTCTGCTTCTGCGCGTGCTGGGTGGGAAACACGCAGGTGACGGTGGTGCCCTCGGCGGGTCCGGAGTCGATCGTCACCGTGCCGCCGTGCAGCTCGACGAAGGAGCGCACCAGCGAGAGGCCGAGGCCGGGGCCGCGGTGCTGCGAGCCGCGCGGATCGGTTTCGAACCAGTCGAACACCCTGTCCTTGGCGTCCGGCGCAATGCCGGGGCCGCGATCGCTCACCGTGAAGACCACCGCGTCCGGCCGCCGCGTCACGGCCAGCGTGACGGTCTCTCCGGCCGGCGAGAAGCCGACCGCGTTCGACAGCAGATTGAACAGGATCTGCCGCAGGCGGCGCTCGTCGGCGACGACGCTGCCGATGTCGGGCGGCACGACAATGTCGAGCTTGATGTTGTCCTTGGCCAGACGGTCCTGCACGCCCTCCGCCGCCGATTGCATGCTGGCGCCGATGTCCACTTGCGTGAGGTTCAGCGTCATGGCGCCGGCATCGATGGTGGCGAGATCGAGGATGTTGTTGATGATGGCGAGCAGCGCGTTGGTCGAGGCGGTGATGTAGCCGAGATATTCGTCCTGCTTGTCGGTGAGCGGGCCGAAGGCGGAGTCGCCGAGCAGATTGGCGAAGCCGATGATGTTGGTAAGCGGCGAGCGCAACTCGTAGGAGACGTGGTGGACGAAGTCGATCTTGATGCGGTCGGTGGCTTCCAGCGCCTCGTTGCGCTCGCGCAACGCGCGTTCGACGTTCACCGTGTCGGTGACGTTTTGGAAGGTAACCAGGGTGGCGCCGTCCGGCAGCGGCATGGTGGTGAGGTCGAATACCTCGCCATCGCGCCGCTCGATGCGCGCGATCATCGGCTCGCGGCTCTCGATGGCGGTGACGGTGGTTCGCAGGTCGCGCCAGACCTTGTTGTCGTCGTGTAGCGCCTGGCACCACGCGGTGACGGCCTCCACATGCGGGTGCTGATCGAGCGCGTCCGGCGTCAGCTTCCACATGCGCTGGAAGGCAAGATTATGGAGGCGCACGCGGCCGTCTGAGCCGAACACCGCCACGGCTTCCGCCAGGTGATCGAGCGTCTCGCGCTGCACCTTGATCAGCGCGTCGTAGCGGCGATGCAGGTCGAGCCGCTCAGTGACGTCTTCATAGAGATAAGTGATGCCGCCTTCCGGATTGGGCGCGGTGACCACGCGCAGGGTGCGGCCGTCGGGCAGGTACCACATGTGCTCCTGCGGCTCGACCGCGCGATAAGCCTCGTGCAGCGCGTTCTTCCACTGGCGGAAGTCCTGCTCCTCCGGCAGCTTGCGCTTGGTACGCAGCGTCTCGAGCACCGCGTTGTCGCTCGGCGTCTGGTCGAGAAAGCCAGCATCGAGCTCGAACAGCGAGCGGAAGGCGGTGTTGTAGAAGATCAGCTTACGGTCGGAGTTGAAGATGGCGACGCCGGTGGCGAGCTGATCGAGCACGCGGCGGTGCGCCTCGACCATGCGGGCGTGCTCGGCGCGCATGGCCTCGACCTCGGTACGGTCGATGGCGATGCCGGCGCTGCCGTGGCCGCTCGGGCCGGCCACCACGTCGAAGATGCGGCGCTGGCCGGCGGCGATCGCGGGCAGGCGGGCGGCGTAGGTCTCGCCGGCGCCCTGGGCGCGCAGCAGTTCCTGGCGCGCCGGGCGGTCGAACAGCTCCAGTTCGCGCATCACTGCGTCGTCTGCATCAACGGCTTCAACGGCCCTGGCATAGGCCGCATTCACGAACAGCAGCCGGCCGTGCGCGTCACGCGCCCACACCGGCGCGGGCAGGGTGTTGAGCAGCGCGCTCATGGTCGACACGTCGGAGAACAGCTTGTCGTGGCGCTCGCCGAGCTCAAGCAATTGCTTCTCGATGCCGCTGATATCGCGCAGCCGCAAGACGGCGCGCCCGGCAACGACCCGGCCTTCCGCCTCGATCAGGCGGCGCCGCGTGCTGGTGACCGTCATCAGGAAGCCGCGGCCTTCGCCGCGCAGCGTGTGCACTGCGTGGTCCATCCGCTGCGCCGCAGCCGCATCCAACCACGTGCCGAAAGCGAGTACGCGTTCCGGCAGGTCGCCGGGCAGAACGACCGATGTGTCGCCGAGAATTTCTGGCTGGTCCGATGCCGCCAGCCATTCCACCAGCACCTGCGGCTCCGCCAGCAGCAGCGCTTTGAGCCGGTCGATCTCGGCATACAGCAGCGTCACCTCATCGCCGGAAACCACCTCGATGTGGTCGGCGTGCCGGCGCGTGCGCAGCAGCACGATGATGGCAAGCACGCCAAAGCAGAGCAAACCGAGGGTAAGGCTGATGGCGGCGATGTCCTGGCGCGCGATGCCCGCCACGCTCTGGGTGATATCGACGCGCAAGGGCGCGCCGGCGTCGGCGCGGGCCGGCGCGAGCAGCACCATCGTTGCGTTTGCGATGATGAAGGCGGCGAGGAATCCGCCTCGCCACGAACGAGAGCGCAGCCCCCCGTTCGCCGCCCGGATCGTCTCCGGCATGCAAGCCTGCCCCAAAGGATGCGAACAGCGTCCGCCACGTCGTTCGCGAATCGTTGGACTTTACCCCCAAGGGGAATCGCGCCGAAAGAGTCCAGACCGTGAACGGGACTCGGTTAGCGTCCGCCAGCGCGGCTATTTCAGGGCCAGTGCCTGCTGCATCATCTCCTCAAGACTGATGCGGGCGAGCGCCTCGGAAAACAGGCGCTCGGCTTCTGTCAGCGCGGGCCGCACCACGGTGCTGACCAGCGTGGAGGATGGCATCGTTGTTTCGTTGATGTCATCGGCGGCGGAGGCGGCACGCAAGATGTCTTCGGCGCTAATCGTGCGTTCGGGGCGCGCGAGTTCGTAACCGCCGCGTGGTCCGCGGATGCCTTTGAGGATTCCCTCATGCACCAGCGCCTGCAGCACCGGCTCAAGATGTCGCGGCGGCAATTGATGCCGCGCGGCAAGCGCCTTGGCCGACACCGGTCGCCCTCCGGCATTGATCGCCACGTCGATGACAGCGGCAATGGCGAGCACGCCCTTACGGGATACCAGCGGCATTTCCGACACCGGTCACATCTGCAATGAGTTGCATCTGTGGTAGTAATTTACGGTCGCCGGATCGTCTACATATTATTGGAACTTTCCATTCAACTGCCGGTCGAGCCAAAACCTCCGAAACCACGCACTGTCACGTCGAGTGACGCAACCTCACGTAGATTAATTCGCGTCACTGCGGCGACCACCAACTGAGCGATGCGCATGCCGCGCGCAATCGTCACCGAATCAGTGCCGAGATTTACAAGCAGTACCTGTAATTCACCGCGATAATCGGCATCGATCGTGCCGGGCGCGTTGAGCACAGTGAGGCCGTGGCGCGCGGCAAGGCCGGAGCGCGGACGCACCTGCGCTTCGAAGCCCGCGGGCAGTGCGATCGCGAGGCCGGTGGGGACGAGTGCGCGCGCACCGGGCGCAAGCGTAAGCGGTGCATCCTGTGGCACCGCCGCCATGAGATCGAGACCGGCGGCGAGCGCGCTCTGATAGGACGGCAGCGCCATGTCTTCGCCGTGCGGCAGCCGCGTGACCTCGACGTCGATGACGCTCATGCTCGGCCTTCCTTCAGCGCCGCCGCGATATGGCCGATCAGCATGGTGGCGACGTCCTCTTTCGATTGCGGCGGCCACGCTTCGCTGCCGCCGGCGGTGACCAGTGTGATGGTATTGCTGTCGCCACCCATGATACCGGTCGCAGGCGACACGTCATTGGCGAGAATCCAGTCGCAGCCCTTGCGCAAGCGCTTGGCCTTGGCGTTCTCGGTGACGTTTTCGGTCTCGGCGGCAAAGCCGATCACCAGTTTCGGCCGCCGCGTCTTATCGTGTGAGACGGTGGCGAGAATGTCGGGATTCTCGGTCAGCGACAGCGGCGGCGGCTTCTCGCCCGGCGTCTTCTTGATTTTCTGCACGCCTGCCTGCGCCACCCGCCAGTCGGCGACAGCGGCCGCGAACACGGCAACATCGACCGGCAGCGCGCGCTCAACCGCAGCCAGCATCTCGCGCGCGCTTTCCACGTGGATCATCGTCACGCCGGGCGGATCGGCAATGATCACCGGCCCGCTGACCAGCGTGACCTCGGCGCCGGCGCGCGCGGCGGCAGCGGCGATGGCGTGGCCTTGCTTGCCGGAGGAGCGATTGGCGATATAGCGCACGGGATCGATCGGCTCGTGTGTGGGGCCGGAAGTGACGAGCATGCGTAAGCCCGTGAGCGGCCTTGGCTTCACGGTCGCCGAGCGCCTTCTCCGCGGCGCGGGCGATTTCGGTCGGCTCGGCCATGCGGCCCTTGCCGCTTTCGTGCGCCTCCGCCATCTCGCCTTCGTTCGGACCGACGAGCGTGACACCGTCGGCGAGGAGCTGCGCGAGATTGCGCTGCGTCGCCTTGTTCGCCCACATCCGCGGATTCATCGCCGGCGCCAGCAGGATCTTGGCGCGCGTCGCCAGCAGCACGGCTGTGGCGAGGTCGTCGGCATGGCCGCCGGCCATCTTGGCCATCAGATCGGCGGTGGCGGGCGCGACCACGATGAGATCGGCCTCGCGTGCCAGCCGGATGTGCCCGACATCGAATTCATGCGTGGGGTCGAACAGATCGGTGAAGACGTGGCCTCCGGCGAGCGCGCCGGCGGCAAGCGCTGTGACGAACTCCTGCGCCGCTTTGGTGAGAATGCAGCGCACGGCAAGCCCGCGCTCCTTCAGCCGGCGGATGAGATCGAGCGACTTGTAGGCAGCGATGCCGCCGCCGATGATCAGCAGCACGCGTTTGGTGCCGGCCGTTGATGCGGGTGAGGGGGCCGCGCTTGCCACCGGCGGATTGATGGTCTCCAGCGCCTGCAGGCCGGACTCCTCAGCGGCGGCGCGCAGGATGGTGCGCACCTCGTCTTCGACCGAGCGGCCGTGCTGGGCCGCGCGCAGGCGCAGCAGCTTTTTCAAGCGCTCGTCGAGCTGGCGGACGGTCAGCGAAGCCATGATTTTGAAATAAATTCAGTTAGTTGCGAGACGATGACAGCGTTGATTGCAATGCAATCACAGCGCCTCAGGCGGCTGTTGTCAAGCCGGCTCGGTTGACGGGAGCTCGCAATTGTGTATTTAACCCATCAGTTAATTAACTAAGTGGTTCAATACTCCGATGTCGACCGACCGCCTCTCCACCACCTTCGCTGCGCTCGCCGATCCCACGCGCCGCGCCATCCTAGCGCGGCTGACCCTCGGCGAAACCTCGGTGTCGAAGCTGGCCGAGCCGTTCGACATGAGCCTGCCGGCGATTTCCAAGCATCTAAAGGTACTCGAGCGCGCCGGCCTCATCACGCGGGGGCGCGACGCGCAGATGCGGCCCTGCAAGATCGAGGTGGACGCGCTCCGGGGCGTCGATGACTGGCTCGTGGAATATCGCCGGCTCTGGGAGGAACGGCTCGACCGCCTCGACGACTACCTGCGCGAGTTGCAGGCGTCGGAGGCCGAGGCGCCGGCGGCGAACAACACGAAAAAATCGGGAAAAAGGAAGGAGCGCAAACATGGTCGCAAGAAATAGCCTCGATCTCGATTCCGATCCCCGCTCCATTATCGGCAGCCGCGTGTTCGATGCGCCGCGCGAGCTCGTGTTCGCGGCCTTCAGCGACCCCAAGCATCTGTCGCAATGGTGGGGCCCGAACGGCTTCACCACGACGACGCATTCCTTCGACTTCCGGCCGGGTGGCGTGTGGCGCTTCGTCATGCATGGGCCGGATGGCCGCGATTATCAGAACCGCGTTACCTACGAAGAGATCATTCCGCCTGAGCGTATCGTCTACCGCCATGGCGGCGGCGAAGACGTCGAGCCCGTGCAATTCACCCAGACCGTGAGCTTCGAGGATCTCGGCAACGGCCAGACGCGTCTTACTTGGCATGGGCGTTTCCCGTCGGCCGAGGAGCGCGCGCGGGTCATCAAGGAATACGGCGCCGACAAGGGCCTGGCGCAGACCATGGCGCGGCTGGCGGAACATGTCGCTGCGATGGGGAAGCCGTAATGTCCAACGTGCGCCACGCCTCGCTGCGCTCATTCGCACACAAGCGGGAATCCAGTGCGTCGATCGCTCGGTCATTGTGCAATCGCCCCGGGTTCCCACTTCCGCAGGGACGAACGGGCAAGGCTCGTTCAAATCACGACTATGAAAGCGCCAGCAACGCTGCCCGTAACGTGTCCGCCGAAGCGTTGGCCAGCAGTCGCTCGACCGTCGCGTGGGTTTCCTTCCAGATCGGGAATGCCTTGTTCAGCAAGGCGCGGCCGGCCGCCGTGATGACCAGGCGCCGGCTGCGGCGGTCCTCCTTGTCGACCTTCACCTTCGCGAGCTTGCGCCGCTCCAGAACTTTCAGCGCGGCGGTGAGCGTGGTGCGGTCCATGGCGAGCAGCGCGGCCACGCTGCCCAGCGTCGGTGGCTCAGGTCGGTTGAGCGACATCAGCAGCGAGAATTGCCCGTTCGTCAGGTCAACCGGCCGCAGCGCCTCGTCGAAGCGCCGCGCCAATGCCCGCGCCGCGCGCTGCGTATGCAAACACAGGCAGGCGTCACGCACATACGGGGTGACGTCGAACGGCAATTCCTCCGCGTTTGACATGAGTCGAATATGTTGATATCAACCTATATTGTCAATGGCCGGAACCGGCCGGTTCCATCTGTCCCCAGACAAATGGCGGAGCCGCAAATGCCCGGGAAAGCAGCGCAGCCGGCGAAATCCCAATCTGAGGAGGAAGACCGATGAACGTGCAGCCTTATCTGTTCTTTGACGGCCGCTGCGAGGAAGCGCTCGATTTCTACAAAAAGACCCTCGGCGCCACGGTCGACATGCTGATGCGTTTCAAGGACTCCGCCGACCACAGCCCGGTCTCACCCGAGAACCGCGAAAAGATCATGCACTGCGCCTTCCATGTCGGCGACGCTCAGGTGCTTGCGTCCGACGGCCGCTGCTTGGGCAAGCCGACGTTCCAGGGCTTCGGGATGGCGCTCACCGCCAAAGACAATGCCGAAGCCGAGCGCCTGTTCGCCGCCCTCGGCGATGGCGGGCAGGTGCAGATGCCAATGACCGAGACCTTCTTCGCCACGCGCTTCGGCATGGTGGCCGACAAGTTCGGCGTTGGCTGGATGGTGCTCGCGCCGAAATAAATCGGCGCGACTGTCAGGATCGCGCAAACAAGAATGGCAAAGACGGGAAGGGAGCAAAAAAAGTCGTGTCGCTCAAGCTTTACTATCACCCGCTCTCGTCTTTCTGCCACAAGGCGCTCATCGCCTTGTACGAAAACGCCATCCCGTTCGAACCGGTCTTGGTCGATCTCGGCGACGAGAAATCGAGCGCGGCGTTTCGCTCGCTTTGGCCGATCGGCAAATTCCCGGTCCTGCGCGATGACGTGCGTGGGCAGACCGTCGCCGAGGCGACCGTCATCATCGAATACCTGGACGCGTTCCATCCCGGTACCACGCGCTTCGTGCCCGTCGACCCGCAACTCGCCTGGCAGGCGCGCATGTGGGACCGCTTCTACGATCTCTATGTGCACGTACAGATGCAGAAGATCGTCGGCGACCACCTGCGCCGCGCTGACGCCCGCGATCCCTTCGGTGTCGAGCAGGCGAAGGCGATGGTGCGAAAGTGCTACGCAATGATCGAAGAGATGATGGCGGGCCGCCGCTGGGCGATGGGCGATGATTACGGCATCGTCGACTGCGCGGCGTCACCCTCGTTGTTCTACGCCAACTGCGTCGTGCCGATCGATGATGCGGCGCCGAATCTAAAGGCCTACTTCGCCCGCCTGATGGCGCGTCCGTCCTACGCGCGCGCACTCCACGAAGCGGAACCATATTTCCATATGTTTCCAATGGAAACCAAGCCCCAGCTACCGAGGGAGAAGGTTTGATGCCGGATCAATCCGCCAAGGTCGGGTCGAAAGACTTCATCATCTCCCGCGAGTTCGACGCCTCGCGCGATCTGATGTGGAAGTGCTTCACCGATCCGGCGCGCATGAAGCACTGGTGGGGGCCAAAGGGCTTCACGGTCATCCATTCGAAGATGGACCTGCGCGTCGGTGGCACCTACCACTACGGCATGAAGGCGCCGGATGGCTCCGTCATGTGGGGCCTGTTCACCTATCGCGAAATCGTGCCGCAGGAAAAGCTCGTCTTCGTCAACTGTTTCTCCGACGAGAACCGCGGCGTTACCCGCCATCCGGCGGCCCCGACCTGGCCGCTCAAGATGCTTTCGACTTTCACCTTCGAGGACGCAGCCCACGGCAAGACCAAGTTTACCGTGCGCTGGCAGGCCCTGGACGCGACCCCCGAAGAACAGGCGACCTTCGACAGCGAGCAGTCGCGCGTCAGCATGACCAACGGCTGGACCGGCACCATGGACCAACTCGAGGCCTATCTGGAAATAGCGAAACAGGGAGCGTGACCATGCAGCTCAAGCATCCGCTCACGCCCTGCCTGTGGTTCGACAGCCAAGCCGAGCAGGCCGCCAATTTCTACTGCGCGGTGTTCCCCCATTCGAAGATCACCGCCATCAGCCGCTATCCGGACGCCGGACAAGAGATTCATAAGAAGCCGCCGGGCTCGGTGATGGTGGTCGCGTTCGAGCTCAACGGCATGCCGTTCACCGCACTCAATGGTGGACCGCATTTCAAGTTCGACGAGGCGGTGTCGTTTCAAATCTCGTGCGCAACGCAAGACGAGATTGACTACTACTGGGACGCGCTCACGAAGGACGGTGGCCGGGAAGGCCCGTGCGGCTGGCTGAAGGACAAGTTCGGCCTTTCCTGGCAGGTGGTGCCGAGCGACGTCCCGCGCATGATGACGGACCCCGATACGCGTAAAAGCGCGCGCGCCATGAACGCCGTTATGACCATGAAGAAACTTGACATCGCCACCATCGAACGCGCCTACGCAGGAGCAGCCTGATGCCGCAGCCCACCACAGCCAAGCCGGAAACCTACGGCGAAGGCACTGTTACCCTCACACGCGTCTTTGACGCGCCGCGCGAATTGGTGTGGCGCGCCTGGACCGACGCCAAGCACATGGCGCAATGGTTCGGCCCGCGCGGCTTCACCAGCTCGGTGCCCGAACTGGATGCCCGCGTCGGCGGCACCCTCCGTATCGTCATGCATGGGCCCGATGGCAACGATTATCCGATGAAGGGCGTGTTCAAAGAGGTCGCGCCGCCGTCACGCCTGGTGTTCGCGACCATCGCCGTCGACAACGACGGCAACCATCTGCTGGAAGGGGAGACCACGGTCACGCTGGAAGACGAGGGTGGCAAGACCAGGATGACGGTGCACAGCTACGCCAAGGGTCTGGTGCCGCTGGCGCCGCAGATGCTGGCGGGGATGGAAGCCGGTTGGAGCCAGAGCCTCGACAAGATGGGAGAAGCGTTGGCTGGCGCGTGAGGTGCGTGTCCCGGGCGCAGCGCAACACGAAGTGGTGCGTTGCAGACCCGGGATCCCGGTTACTTGAATCAGAAGAAAGCTGGGCCCCGGATCGGCGTCGCATCACTTCGCTGTCGCTCGTGCTGCGTCGCATCCGGGGCACGAAGCCTCACATCACCATCAGCCCGATCCACAGCAGCAGCAGCGCGATCATCCACAGCGCTGCCGTTGTCCAGCGATTGCGGCGCGCCTCGGCGCGGCCGATCGCCTCCACCGTATCCGGCGACAGCACCAGGCCGTCGCGGGTAATGTCGTCGATCTGGTCGAGCAGGGTGCCGGCGCGGCTGAGCAGGCTCGGCACCTGGCCGACGAAGCGGCCGATCTCGCCGGCGCCTTCCACCGCGCCCTCCAGCTTTCCCACCGGCCCGAGATTGCGCGCGATCCATTCGCGCACCACCGGATCGGCCGTCGACCACATGTCGAGCTTGGGATCGAGCGAGCGGGCGACGCCTTCCACCACCACCATGGTCTTCTGCAGCAGCAGCAGCTCCGGCCGCGTGCGCATGTCGAACAGGCCGGTGACCTCGAACAGCAGCGTCAGCAGCTTCGCCATCGAGATGTCTTCGGCGGTGCGGTTGTGGATCGGCTCGCCGATGGCGCGGATCGCTTGCGCGAAGCTCTCCACCGAATGATGACGCGGCACATAGCCGGCGTCGAAATGCACCTGTGCCGTGCGCAGGTAATCGCGGGTAATGAAGCCGAACAGGATTTCGGCGAGAAAGCGCCGTTCCTTCGGCCCCAGCCGGCCCATGATGCCGAAGTCGACCGCCACCAGCCGGCCGTCGTCGTCGACGAACAGATTGCCGGGATGCATGTCGGCGTGGAAGAAGCCGTCGCGCAGCGCGTGACGCAGGAAGCTTTGGATCACAATGCGGCCGAGGCCCGGCAGGTCAAAGCCCTTGGCGGCGAGCGTCTCGTGGTCGGCAAGGCGCGTGCCGTCAATCCATTCCAGCGTCAGCACCTCGCGCGCGGTGCGGTCCCAGTTCACGGAAGGCACGCGGAAATCGGCGTCATCCTTGGTGTTCTGCGCTATCTCGGAAGCCGCCGCCGCTTCCAGGCGGAAGTCCATCTCGATCGCCACCGAGCGCGCGAGCGTCGCCACCACCTCGACCAGCCGAAGCCGCTGCGCCTCGAGCGAAAAAGCTTCCGCCTTGCGCGCGACAAAGAAGAACGCGGCAAGATCGGCGTGGAAGCGCCGCTCGATGCCGGGCCGCAGCACCTTCACCGCGACCGCCTTGCGCTCGCCGTTATCCTCGATCTCGGCGCGGTGCACCTGCGCGATGGAGGCGGCAGCGACCGGCGGCCCAAAACTCGCGTAGACGGCGCTCACCGGCTTGCCGAGCGCGGCGGCGACCGCGGCTTCCGCCTCGCTTTGCGGGAACGCCGGCATCTTGTCCTGCAGGCTTTCCAGATCGCGCGCGATGGCGCTGCCCACCACGTCGGGCCGGGTGGCGAGGAACTGGCCGAGCTTGACGTAGGTCGGTCCCAGCCGGGTGAGGGCGACGGGTAGACGGCTGCTGCCTTGGCCGGCGCCGCGCCGCTCGATCAGCCGGCCGAGCGCCACCGCCCATTTGGCGCCGAGGGGTAGCGGCCTGGTGTCGACCAGCGCCAGCACGCCCTCGCGCGCGAACACGAAGCCGGCGCGGGCAAGACGGAAGAGATGGGAGATGGCAGAGATCACGATACCGTCACAGTTTCCAGCCCGAGTGCAGCGCCACCACGCCGCCGGTCATCTGGGTGAACGACACGCGGCGGAAGCCGGCTTGCTCGATCATGCGCGCAAAGGCCTTGGGCTTGGGAAACTGGCGGATCGATTCCACGAGATACTGATAGGCCTCGCGGTCGCCGGTCACGGCGCGGCCGATGCGCGGGATCACCTGGAAGGAATAAAGCTCGTACAGCCGGTCGAGCCTGGGCACGTCAACGGCTGAAAACTCCAGGCACAGGAAGCGCCCGCCGAACTTGAGTACGCGATAAGCCTCCGCCAGCGCACGGTCGATGCGCGGCACGTTGCGGATGCCGAAGGCGATGGTGACGCAATCGAAGCTCTTGTCGGGGTAGGGCAGTTCCTCGGCATTGCCCTGTTCGAACGTGACCACGTCGTCGAGCCCCCGCTCGGTCGCCCGCTCGGCGCCGACCGCGAGCATCTCGGCGTTGATGTCGCAGACGGTGACCCGGGTGCCTTTGCCGCCCGCCGCGACCACGCGGAAGGCGATGTCGCCGGTGCCGCCGGCAAGATCGAGAAGGGCGAAGGGCTTGGCCGACTTTTCATTGAGACGGCGGGTACGGCTTTTTGTCGGCGGATTGACCGCCGTTACCAGCGCGTCCTTCCAGGCCCGGTGCAGGCCGCCCGACATCAGGTCGTTCATGAGGTCGTAGCGCCGCGCCACCGAGTGGAAGACGTCGTCGACGCGCCCCTGCTTGTCCTCCAGGGGAACGCTCTCGTAGCCGAAATGGGTCTCGTTTGGGGCGGCGGTCATGACCAATTATCCTTTTCGGGCAGGACCATAGCGCGAACAATCGGGGGGCGCTACATAAGCCCCGGCAATGCCTTAACGAAACGCCGGGGGCCGGGTGAGGGATGGTGCGATGGTTCAATTCGGACGCGTAATTCCCGTTTTCCGAATTTTTTCGCTGGAAAAGGCGCGCGAGTTCTACCTCGATTTTCTCGGTTGCAAGGTCGACTGGGAGCACCGTTTCGAGGAGGGCGCGCCGGTCTACATGCAGGTATCGCGCGGCGACCTGACGCTGCGCCTGAGCGAGCATCATGGCGACGGCACGCCCGGCTCGATCGCTTACGTGCAGACGACCGGCGTCGCGGCGTTGCACCGCGAGCTCAACGACAGGAAATACCGTCACAACCGCCCTGGGCTGCAAGAGCAGGAATGGGGGATGACCGAAGTGACCGTGATCGATCCCTTTAACAATCGCATTACCTTCGGCGAGCCGACCGAAATGACAGCGCCATAATGCCCGAACTTCCCGAGGTCGAAACCGTCCGCCTGGGCCTTGCCCCGGCCATGGAGGGCGCGCGCTTCAAGAAGGTGGAGGTGCGCGACCGCCGCCTGCGCTGGCCGATTGCCAAGGACTTCGAAAAGCGGCTTGAAGGCCAGAAGGTCGAGGGCCTCGGCCGCCGCGCCAAATATCTGCTGGCCGACCTCTCCTCCGGCGACGTGCTGCTGATGCATCTCGGCATGTCGGGCTCGATGCGCGTCGGGCACGAGTCGCGGCCGGGCGTCTATTATCATGAGAAGTCGAAGAGCAAGGCGCACGACCACGTCGTCTTTCACTTGTCGAACGGCGAGGTGATCACCTTCAACGATCCGCGCCGCTTCGGCTCCATGAAGATCGTGCCGCGCGCCAAGCTCGAAGACGAGCCGCTCTTGCGCGCGCTCGGGCCCGAGCCCCTGGGCAACGCGTTCGACGCCGCGATGCTCGCCAAGGCCTGTCAGGGCAAGAAGACCTCGCTCAAGGCCGCGCTCAGCGACCAGCGCATCGTCGCCGGCCTCGGCAACATCTATGTCTGCGAGGCGCTGTTTCGCGCGCGGCTGTCGCCGAAACGCCGCGCCTCCACCATCGCCGACCGCAACGGCAAGCCCAATGCGCGCGCCGAGGCGCTGGTGCATGCCATCAAGGCGGTGCTGCATGATGCCATCAAGGCGGGCGGCTCCTCCTTGCGCGATCACCGGCGCGCCGACGGCTCGCTCGGCGATTTCCAGCACAATTTCCAGGTCTACGACCGCGAGGGCGAGCCCTGTCCGCACTGTAAGGGCACCGTCAAGCGCATCGTGCAGACCGGGCGCTCGACGTTCTATTGTCCGGCATGCCAGAAGTGAGGCACTGTTATTGCCGCGAGCACGATTTCCCTCCCCCGAGCGGAGAGGGGCGTTCGCTGCCGCGGCCGTCGCCCCGCCACGTACTCAGATTTGCTTGAGAGACCGGAACATGGCTTACGAAAACATCCTCACCGAAACCAAAGGCCGGGTCGGCATCATCCGGCTCAACCGACCGCAGGCCCTCAACGCGCTCAATCGCGCGCTCATGATCGAACTGGCCCAGGCAGTCGATGCCTATGAGGCGGACGAGAATATCGGCTGCCTGCTGATCACCGGCAGCGAGAAGGCCTTTGCCGCCGGCGCCGATATCAAGGAAATGGCCGACAAGACCTTCATCGAGGCCTTCCTCAACGATTTCGCCGGTCCCTGGCATCATACGGCCCGTGCCCGCAAGCCGGTCGTGGCCGCGGTGTCGGGCTTTGCGCTCGGCGGCGGCTGCGAGCTCGCCATGGAGTGTGACGTCGTGATCGCCGCCGACACCGCCAGGTTCGGCCAGCCGGAGATCAAGCTCGGCGTCATTCCCGGCATCGGCGGCACCCAGCGGCTCACCCGCGCCGTCGGCAAGGCCAAGGCCATGGATCTGATCCTCACCGGCCGCATGATGGACGCGGCGGAAGCGGAGAAATCCGGGCTGGTGGCGCGCGTGGTGCCGGTCGCGCAGTTGATGGACGAGGCGATGAAGGTCGCGGAGACCATCGCCGGCATGTCGCTGCCCTCGGTGATGGCGGCGAAGGAAGCGGTTAACCGCGCCTTCGAAGCGAGCCTGGCGGAAGGCATCATGTTCGAGCGTCGGCTTTTCCATTCGCTGTTCGCGACGGAGGATCAGAAGGAAGGCATGAAGGCGTTCGTGGAAAAACGCCCGCCGGCCTGGAAAAACCGATAATTAACCTCTGCTTAATAGAGTAGCGGTGAACTTAGTCGATGTCAGCGGAAACGCTGGAGGACAGGATGTTCACCATCTGCAAGCGTACGCTTAACGAGGGGGGCGACGTTTCAGATACGGCGCTCGCTCGTTGCCGGTTCAGGCAAAGAGACGACGCGGTATGCTACTTGAACAAGATCACCCAACTGCTGCGGCCCGACGCGGGCTACGAAGGCAAGCAGGGCTACTGGTGGGTTCGCAACAACGGCGTCGTCACCCGTTACACGATCCAGCCTCTGTTCGCGGTCGAGTCGGCCGCGTAGCGACGAATCGCTGATCGTGTCGCGCCGGCCACAGGCCGAAAAATTTCGATCGCCAATTTATCCCCGCTGACTCCGGCGGCCTTATCATGCAGCGCTTTGACCGCTTCACGCGGACGCCGTCTCGAGGGCGCCGCGGTGAACGGCAAGGCCGGCGCGCCGACAATGCGCGTCGCGGTCAAGCTCGCCCTGTGCGGGTTTGACGGATGGAGCGCCCGGAGGGCGCAGCCCGCTTCGCCAAGCGGGCGCGCGCCTTCGCAAGGCGCGCGGGCGGGGCTCGCCAACCCCGCCCAAAGGGGCCTCGCCAGCCCCTGGCGCCCTCCCGGCGCTCCATTCTCCCTCTGCTTTTGGGGGAGACTCCCCCAGGCCCCCTGCGGGGAAGGAATAAGGGACACCGGCCTACCCGGGGCCGCTCAAAGAACACGGGCGATGACGTGTGCCTGTTTCTTGCGACCGGAAGACTTATCCCCGCTCATTCCCGCGCAAGCGGGAATCCAGCGTTTCGCGGCGCATCGGCAAGAACTGGATGCCCGCTTTCGCGGGCATGAGCGGTGAGGGTGCAGCCGTCCCCAATTGTCGGAAACCTACTTCCTCACGCAAATCACGCGCACCAGCGCGTTGCGCGCGTCGGCCGTTGGCGCCGTCGCCGGCGTCACGCCATGCGCCGCAAGGAATTCACGGATCTCGGCTGCGGGGACAAGATGCACCGGTGCCAGCGCCGGTCCGTTGCTGGCCAGTACCGCGTTGCGCGTCGCCACCATGCCCAGCACGCGGTTGTCATCCCCGAGCACGGCGGCGCCGGAAATGCCGGCCATCGGCACCGGCTGGCGCAGATCGATCGCGGTGCCGCCGACGAGCCGCGCCTTGATTTCTTTCGACTTGTTGCCGCCTTGTTGCTCCTTGGGATCGGGGATGCCGATCAGCGTCAGCGCCTTGGCGGTGGCGGGCCCTGGCGGCAGTGCCAGCGCCGGCAGCTTGCGCTGGCCGTAGACGCGCAGCAGCGCGAGGCCTTGCCGCTCGTCCACCGCGGTGCGCGCGGCATTGCCGAGCCCAGCCACCACAATGACCTGGCAGCCGTCGGCCACCTTGCGGTCGGTGATGATGTCGCCTTGCGCGCTGACGATCAGCCCGGTGCCATACTCGACGGGCTTGGCGAGCGCCGCGAACGGCATGTTGCGCGCCGGAAACGGTGCGAAGGCGCTCGCCATGGCGTTTGCGACCGGCGCGACGATGCCTTCCATCGCCTGGTCGTAGAGCAGCGTGAAGCCGCGTATCTCGCCGTCGCGCTTTTCGGCGCGGACGTCGAAATATTTCAGCCCCTGCATGCCGTGAATGGAGAAGCTATCGTCGTGCAGGTCGCTGCGTTCGACGCGGCGCGTGCGCGGCTGTTTCTTCTGTTCGGCGAAGACGTCGGCGAGCTTGAGATCGGGGTCCTTGAGGCGGAAGGTCTCGACCTGCACGTCGCCGTGTGCCGCCGACCAGCGCGTGCCGTGCTCGGCATCGTGGGCGTTCGGCACCAGCTTGGTCGGCAACCCGATGCGGATGCCGGTCGCCGGATCGGTGACCACGCGCCAGCCGAAACGCTTCTCGTAGTGATCGGCAGCGGACAAGAGATCGGTGCGCTCCTTGGGCGTGAGCGTGCCGGTGATCGCGGCCTTGTGCCGCTTCTGGAAATTCCTCACCGCCGCGCGCAGCGGATCGTCGTCCTTGGCAACACCGGCATAGTCGCCGGCCCACATCAGTGCGAACTGGATTTTCAGCCGTTCGTCGGTCGGGACATCCGTGCGTGCGCCGGTCGTGGCGGCAGCCGTGCGCATGGTGGGCTTGGGCATCGGTAATGCGACGGGTTTCGATGCCGGACGTTCGGCGCTTTTCTCAACCTTCTTGCCGGTGCTTGGCTTGGGGGGCGGCAATCTGACATCGACGGTCTTCGACGCGGAGCTTGCCGCGTCTTTCGTCGGCTTTGCCTTGGCGTCGGCCGATTGCTTGGGCGTCGCCTTGGCCGCTTTGGCGTGTGGCGCGGCTTTCGGCAGCGGGACGTTCTTCAGCGCCTGGCGCGCATGTCCGCGTTGCTTCGCCGGCTTCCTGATCTTCTTCTTGGCCGACGTATTGACCGTCTTCTCGTCCAGCTTCCCAGCCGTCTTGCCGGCGGGCTTATGGGCCGGCTTCTTCGCCGCTTTCGGCGTGGCTGGGGTGGCGATCGCGGCCGCGTCCGAGCGGCTCGGACGGCCATACCAGTCGGCCAGCGCGGGGCTGGTGCCGAGGAGGGCGGCAAGCAGGAGGAACAGAAAACCGCGACGCATCGCCTCTAACGCCACAATGACAGTGATAACGCTGAAGCTTAATCGATCACATGTAAGGCGCATAGCCGGAGACGCTGCCTCATCCTGCCGCGCCGGGCCGATCAAGGCGCTGGCCCAAGGGCCTGCGCCGACCTAGTGTTGATCCCGATGCTCGATGCCAAGGAACTCGAACGCTACGCCCGCCACATCGTCCTGCGCGAGGTGGGCGGCCCCGGCCAGGCCAAGCTCAAGGCCGCCCGCGTGCTGGTCATCGGCGCCGGCGGCCTCGGCGCGCCTGTGCTGCTCTATCTTGCCGCAGCCGGTGTCGGCACGCTGGGCGTCGTCGATGACGACGTGGTGTCGCTTTCCAATCTCCAGCGTCAGGTGATCTTCGGCACCGACGATATTGGCAATCGCAAGGTGGACGGCGCGGAGGCTGTGATCGCGCGGCTCAATCCGCATGTGGCGGTCGAAACCCACATGACGCGCCTCGACGCCGGCAACGCGCTCGATCTGATATCGAAGTACGACATCATTGCCGACGGCTCCGATAATTTCGCCACGCGCTATCTGACGTCGGATGCCTGTTATTTCGCCAAGAAGCCGCTGGTCACCGCCGCGGTTGGTACTTTCGACGGCTCGCTGACCTCCATCCGCGCGCACGAGACTGGTCCCGACGGCAGGCCTAATCCGACCTATCGCTGCCTGTTTCCTGAGCCGCCGCCGGCCGGCTCGATTCCGGCCTGCGCGGAAGCCGGCATTCTGGGCGCGCTGCCGGGCGTGCTCGGCTCGATGATGGCGTTGGAAGTGATCCGCGAAATCGTCGGCTTCGGCGAAGGGCTGGTGGGGCGGCTGCTGATGGTCGACGCGCGTTCCATGCGCTTCGAGACGCTGAGCTATGCCTGGGATCCGGGCAATCCGCTCTCCGGCGAGAACCCGACGATCAAGGATTTGTCGGGACACGCGCCGTAACCGCTTGCTGTCGTGCCTCGCGAAGGCAAGGCATCCGGAAAACGCTGACAATTTTGTGATTACTGGGTCATCCGCCTTCGCGGATGATGACGCCTGATTTTGCCGGTGCTCAACGCCTCACAACATACTCGGAAGCACCCGATCCGGCGGCCGATGCCCATCCATGAAGGTGCGGATGTTGATGATCACCTTCTCGCCCATGTCGACGCGGCCTTCCAGCGTCGCCGAGCCCATATGCGGCAACAGCAGCACTTTGCCGTCGCGCGCGAGCTTGACCAGCTTCGGGTTTACCGCCGGCTCGTGCTCGAACACGTCGAGGCCGGCGCCGGCGATCTGGCCGCCTTCGATCAGCCGCGATAGCGCGTTCTCGTCGATCACCTCGCCGCGCGAGGTGTTGACGATATAGCTTTCCGGCCGCAGCAGCTTCAGCCGCCGCGCCGATAGCAAGTGGTAGGTCGCCGGCGTGTGCGGACAATTGACCGAGATGATGTCCATGCGGGCGAGCATCTGGTCGAGGCTCTCCCAATAGGTGGCGTCGAGCTCCTGCTCGATCTTGGGCGCGACCTTGCGGCGATTGTGGTAGTGGATCTGCAGGCCGAAGGCGCCGGCGCGCCGCGCCACCGCTTGGCCGATGCGGCCCATGCCGATGATGCCGAGCCGCTTGCCCCAGATGCGATGGCCGAGCATCCAGGTCGGCGACCAGCCCGGCCAGGCCTGCTCCGAGGTCACCACATTGGCGCCTTCCACCAGCCGCCGCGGCACCGCCAGGATCAGCGCCATGGTCATGTCGGCGGTATCTTCGGTCAGCACGCCCGGCGTATTGGTCACGGTGATGCCGCGCTGAACCGCGGTCACCACGTCGATATTGTCGACGCCGTTGCCGAAATTGGCGATCAGCTTGAGCTGCTCGCCGGACTTCGAGAGCACCGAGGCATCGATGCGATCGGTGACGGTCGGCACCAGAACGTCGGCGGTCTTTACCGCCTCCGCGAGCTGAGCCGGGCTCATCGGTTTGTCGTCGGCGTTAAGGCGGGCGTCGAAAAGCTCGCGCATGCGCAGCTCGACATTGTCGGGCAGCTTGCGCGTCACCACTACAAGCGGCTTCTTCGTCTTTGCCACGCCAATTCAGCCCTCATTAACCCTGCTCGCCCACACTGCGGCGCATCCGCGTATAGGCCCTCAAATCCCGTGCTTTTTTCCTAGCAGATGGCAGTGCCAACACAAAGCTCCCGCGCCCTGCGCCGCCGCTTTGCGGCGGCCATCATGGCGCTGGTCGGCCTCTCATTGCTGACGGCTGTTGCGGCGGCCCGGGGCCCCGACATCGCGCTCGGCAAGGGCTCGGTGACCGGCCTGCCGGTCCCCCGTTTTGTCAGTCTGAAAGCGGACCGCATCAATGTCCGCTCCGGCCCCAGCCGCGATCAGGACGTGCGCTGGGTCTATACCCGCGCCGGCATGCCCGTGGAGATCACCGCCGAATTCGAAAACTGGCGGCGCATCCGCGACTGGCAGGGGGCGGAAGGCTGGGTCTACCACTCGCTCCTGTCCGGCAAGCGCACGGCGCTCGTCGTACCGGCGCTGAAGACCGATCTGGTGCCGCTCTATGACAGCCCGGACACCAAGTCGACCGTGGTGGCCCGCCTGCAGGGCGGCGTGCTCGGCACGCTGGTGTCCTGCACCGGAACCTGGTGCGAGTTCAGCGGCAAGGGCTTCGACGGCTGGATCCGGCAGGTGCGCCTGTGGGGCGCCTATCCCAACGAGAAAATCGATTAGGCTGTAAGCGAGGCCGCAAAACGAAATGGCCGGGACGAGCCCGGCCATGACAATCGCGTGTCTTCAAGAACCGCGGTTACTTCTTCCGGCGCAGGCGCACCACCACGTCGACGCGGGCAATTTCGTAGCCTTCCGGCGGGTTCGGCGCGGCACCGACGATCACATCGTCGCCCGGAATGTCGAGCAATTCGTCCTCACCTTCCACGAAGAAGTGGTGGTGGGTCGACACGTTGGTGTCGAAATAGGCCTTGGAGCCGTCGACCGCGACTTGGCGCAACAGGCCGACTTCGGTGAACTGATGCAGAGTGTTGTAGATGGTGGCAAGCGACACCGGAACCTTGGCGCGGCTGGCCTCGTCGTAGAGCATTTCCGCGGTCAGATGGCGGTCGCCCTTGCCGAACAGAATCCAGCCCAGGGCCATGCGCTGACGGGTCGGCCGCAGTCCCACCTGCCGCAGCATCTCTTTCACGTCATGCCACGGACAGCCGGTGAGCGCCGAAGAATCGGCCGACGGTCCCGCCGGCGGCAGTGTCATGGTTCGCGTCTGCATAATCATTACACCCTGGGTCGGCCTCCCGAGGGCGGCCACCGAAACTGTTTCATTTGTAACATATACGACTTGCCCCTCTAGATGCAACTCCTTCGCAACAGCGCGCAAGCCCCAAAGCGGGGTCTGCGGCCAATTTGTCGCGCCTGCCGAAAGCCGGGAAGATTTGCCCTACTGCGGTTCCACCCCCATCTTGGCCGGGTTGAGCTTGATATGTTAGGAGTTCGGCCATGGGGATACAGCCGAACCCGCTGAGCGGGACGACCACGACGTCGATGGAAAGCCGCCGTCACAGCTTCGAGTATGAGGACCTGCTCGCTTGCGGCCGCGGCGAGCTGTTTGGTCCTGGCAATGCGCAACTGCCGTTGCCGCCGATGCTGATGTTCGACCGCATCACCGACATCCAGGAAACCGGCGGCGAGTACGGCAAGGGCCTGATCCGCGCTGAGCTCGACGTGAAGCCGGACCTCTGGTTCTTCCTTTGCCATTTCAAGGGCGATCCCGTCATGCCGGGCTGCCTCGGTCTCGACGCCCTCTGGCAGATGGTCGGCTTCTTCCTCGGCTGGCTGGGCGCGCCCGGCAGGGGCCGCGCGCTCGGTCTGGGCGAATTGAAATTTTCCGGCGAGGTGCTGCCGAGCGTGAAAAAGGTGATCTACGGCATCGATTTCAAGCGGGTGATGCGCTCCAAGCTGGTGCTAGGCATCGCCGACGGCTGGCTGTCTGCCGACGGCCAGGTAATCTACAAAGCTTCCAGTCTCAAGGTTGGCCTGTACAAGCAGGACGAGGCCCTGCAGCCGAGCGGTGCCTGACCCCCGGCGCTTGCGGCTATCGATCGATCCGAGCAAGGGTCTTGCGTCGAGGCTCCAGGGGCGCGATCTATGGCCATGGCGCCACGGGCCTCGGCCCAGCGACTTGCGGTTCCATGACCAATCCACCGCGCGAGTGAGGATATTGCGACCATGCGACGGGTCGTCGTGACCGGGATGGGCATCGTCTCATCGATCGGCAACAACACGCAGGAAGTTCTGGCCAGCTTACGCGAGGCCAAGTCCGGCATCGTCAAGGCGGACAAATACGCCGAACTTGGCTTTCGCTGTCAGGTGCACGGCGCGCCTACGCTCGACCCCGCCGAAGCGGTCGATCGTCGCGCCATGCGTTTCCTCGGCGGCGGTGCGGCCTGGAATCATGTTGCCATGGAGCAGGCGATCCGCGATTCCGGCGTCGAGGAGAGTGACATTTCCAACGAACGCACCGGTATCGTGATGGGCTCGGGCGGCCCCTCCACCCGCGCGCTGGTCGAAGCCGCCGACACCGCCCGCACCAAGGGTCCGAAAAGGATCGGCCCATTCGCGGTGCCCAAGGCGATGTCGTCGACTGCCTCGGCTACACTCGCCACCTGGTTCAAGATCAAGGGCGTCAACTATTCGATCTCGTCCGCCTGCGCGACGTCCAACCATTGCATCGGCAACGCCTCCGAACTGATCCGATGGGGCAAACAGGACATGATCTTTGCCGGCGGCTGCGAGGAACTCGACTGGACCCTGTCGGTATTGTTCGACGCCATGGGCGCGATGTCATCGAGCTTCAATGACACGCCGGCCAAGGCCTCGCGCGCCTATGACGTCGACCGCGACGGTTTCGTGATCGCGGGCGGTGCCGGCGTGCTGGTGCTGGAGGAGTTCGAGCACGCCAAAGCGCGCGGCGCGAAGATTTACGCCGAAGTTGCCGGCTACGGCGCCACCTCCGATGGCTACGACATGGTGCAGCCTTCGGGCGAGGGCGCCGCGCGCTGCATGAAGCTGGCGCTGGCCGACGTGAAGGTGCCGATCGACTACATCAACCCGCACGCCACCGCGACGCCGATCGGCGATCTCAAGGAAATCGAGGCAATCCGCGAGGTGTTCGGCGCCAAGGCGCCACCGATTTCCGCTACCAAGTCGCTCACCGGTCACTCGCTCGGCGCCGCCGGCGCGCAGGAGGCGATCTATTCGCTGCTGATGATGCAGAACGGCTTCATCTGCGAAAGCGCCAATATCGAGCACCTCGATCCCGCCTTCGAGGACATGCCGATCGTGCGTGAGCGCAGGGACGACGTTGCGCTGGGCGCGGTGCTGTCGAACTCGTTCGGCTTCGGCGGCACCAATGCGTCGCTGGTGTTCAAGCGGTTGGATGGGTGATGTTTTTCCGCCGCAACATCCTCCGCTGTCATGCCCCGCGAAAGCGGGGCATCTAGTACGCGCCGTGTTGCCATATTGCCGAGACAGGGGTTACTGGGTCACCCGCTTCCGCGGATGACGACGGATTGAGGATGGGGAAATGCCGGGACTGATGGAGGGAAAGCGTGGACTGGTGATGGGGGTCGCCAACGACCACTCGATCGCCTGGGGCATCGCCAAGACATTGGCCGCCCAGGGTGCCAAGCTTGCCTTCACCTATCAGGGCGACGCGTTGTTGAAGCGCGTGAAGCCGCTGGCCGAGCAGGCCGGCTCCTCGTTCCTCATGCCGTGCGACGTCGAGGATACCGCGTCCGTCGATGCCGTGTTCGATCAGGTCAAGAGCCAATGGGGCACGATGGATTTTCTCGTGCACGCCATCGCCTATTCCGACAAGAACGAGCTGAAGGGCCGCTACGCCAATTCGACGCGCGCCAATTTCACCCGCACCATGGTGATCTCCTGCTACGCCTTCACCGAGGCGGCGAGCCGCGCCGCGAAACTGATGCCGAACGGCGGCTCGATGGTGACGCTGACCTATAACGGCGGCGACCGCGCCATGCCGAACTACAACGTGATGGGCGTGGCGAAGGCGGCGCTGGAAGCGTCGGTACGTTATCTGGCGGTCGATTTCGGCCACCAGAAGATTCGCGTCAACGCCATCTCCGCTGGCCCGATCCGCACGCTCGCCGGTGCCGGCATCTCGGACGCGCGCTACATGTTCGCCTTCCAGCAGAAATATTCGCCGCTCGGCCGCGGCGTGACGCTCGATGATCTCGGCGGCGCCGGGCTTTATCTGCTGTCCGATCTGTCGAGCGGCGTCACCGGTGAGATCCATTTCGTGGATAGTGGCTACAACGTCATCGCCATGCCGCAGCCCGACGCGCTGAAGGCGGCGGGCGGCGAGGTTGAGAACGGCGGATCCTGACTGTTATTCCGGGCCCGATTGCTCGTGCGCGCGTCCCGGAATGACAGAAACAAGAAAACGGCCGGGGAAATCCCCGGCCGTTTGTATTTTTGGCGATCGTTTGATCGTCGGCGCGATTGCCGCGATCAGGCGAGGTCGAAGCGATCGGCGTTCATCACCTTGCTCCAGGCCGCCACGAAGTCCTTCGCGAACTTCTCCTGTGAGTCGGCGCAGGCATAGACCTCGGCGAACGCGCGGAGCTGCGAGTGCGAGCCGAAGATCAGATCGACGCGCGTGGCGGTCCACTTGGGCGCCTTTGTCTTGCGGTCGTGACCCTCGAACACGTTCTCGCCAGCCGCGTGCCATTCCGTGTCCATGGTGAGCAGGTTGACGAAGAAGTCGTTCGTCAAGGCGCCGGGCTTCTTGGTGAAGACGCCGTGCTTGGACCCGCCGGCGTTCGCACCGAGCACCCGCAGGCCGCCGACGAGCACCGTCATCTCTGGTCCGGTCAGGGTCAGCAATTGGGCCCGATCCACCATGGCTTCCTCGGGCGCCATCAGGTGCCCTTCGCGGTAGTAGTTGCGGAAGGCATCGGCCATCGGCTCAAGCGGGGCGAAGGACTCGACGTCGGTCTGCTCCTGCGACGCATCCATGCGGCCCGGCGTGAAGGGCACCTTCACATCGGTGCCGGCGTCCTTTGCGGCCTTCTCGATGGCCGCGCAGCCGCCGAGCACGATCAGGTCGGCGAGCGAAATCTTCACGTCGCCTTTCTGCGCCGCGTTGAACTCCTTCTGGATGGCTTCGAGCTTCTGAAGCACCTTCGCCAGTTCGGCCGGCTGGTTGACCTCCCAGTCCTTCTGGGGGCTGAGGCGAATGCGTGCACCGTTTGCACCGCCGCGCTTGTCGGAGCCGCGGAACGTGGCCGCCGACGCCCAGGCCGCCGAGACGAGCTGCGACACCGACAAGCCGGAGGCGAGGATCTTCGCCTTCAGTGCCGCAATGTCCTGCTCGCTGACGAGCTCGTGGTTGACCGCTGGGATCGGGTCCTGCCACGGCAGCTCTTCCTTCGGCACGAGCGGGCCGAGGTAACGCACGATTGGGCCCATGTCGCGGTGCGTGAGCTTGAACCACGCGCGGGCAAACGCGTCCGCGAACTGGTCTGGGTTCTCGTAGAAACGCCGCGAGATCTTCTCATAGGCCGGATCGAAGCGCAGCGAGAGGTCGGTCGTCAGCATGGTCGGCTTGCGATGCTTGGACGGATTGTGCGCATACGGCACGGATTCCGGCGCACCCTTCGCCACCCACTGCTGCGCCCCGGCCGGGCTCTTCTCCAGCTCCCATTCGTAGCCGAACAGGTTCTCGAAGAAGTTGTTGCTCCACTTGGTCGGCGTCGTGGTCCAGGTCACTTCCGGGCCACCGCCCATGGTGTCATCGCCCATGCCGCTGCCGAAGCCGCTCTTCCAGCCGAGGCCCTGCATTTCGAGATCGGCAGCCTCCGGCTCCGGACCCATCAGCGACGGATCGCCGGCGCCGTGGGCCTTGCCAAAGGTGTGACCGCCGGCGATCAGCGCGACGGTCTCCTCATCGTTCATCGCCATGCGGAAGAACGTCTCGCGGATGTCCTTGGCCGCCGCGACCGGGTCGGGGTTGCCGTTCGGTCCTTCCGGATTGACGTAGATCAGGCCCATCTGCACGGCGGCAAGCGGGTTCGAAAGCTCGCGTTCGCCGCTGTAGCGTTCGTCGCCCAGCCACGTGCCTTCGGGACCCCAGTAGAGCTCTTCCGGCTCCCAGACATCGGCGCGGCCGCCGGCAAAACCGAACGTCTTGAAGCCCATCAACTCCAGCGCGACGTTGCCGGTCAGGATCATCAGGTCGGCCCAGGAGAGCTTGCGGCCGTATTTCTGTTTGATGGGCCACAGCAGCCGGCGAGCCTTGTCGAGGTTCACATTGTCCGGCCAGCTATTGAGCGGTGCGAAGCGCTGCTGGCCTGCGCCGGCGCCGCCACGGCCGTCGGCGATGCGGTAGGTGCCGGCACTGTGCCAAGCCATGCGGATGAACAGCGGCCCATAGTGGCCGAAGTCGGCCGGCCACCACTCCTGCGAGTCGGTCATCACCTTGCGCAGGTCCGCGATGACGGTGTTCAGGTCGAGGCTCTTGAACTCCTTGGCGTAATCGAACGCTTCGCCCATCGGATCGGACTTTTTGGAGCTCCGATGGAGGACTTGGATGTCAAGTTGGTTCGGCCACCAATCTCGGTTGGCTCTCGTGGTTGTGTGAGCGAAGGGGCATTTGCCCGCGCTGTCGTCAGTTTTTGCGTCCATCTTTCTCTCCGGTCGTGTTCTGTAATCTTCTTCGATTTGTTGGAATTATTATGACTTGTCGCCGATCGGATTACCGGCGGGTGTGGTGAGGGGCAGCTTCTTGGCCATCTCGGGTGTTCCTCTTGGTCAACCAATTGCGGCGGGGTTGCAATGCTTCTGCATGGAAGTTGCAATTGTAACTATTATCGCTCAAAAGGGCGATCAGGTCCAATCGTATTGATTGGGTGCGGCAATAAGATTATCTGATCACCATGATCACTTTGCGACAGCTTCGCTATCTCACTTCGCTTGCACGCTACCGCCACTTCGGGCGGGCGGCCGAGGACTGCGCCGTGACCCAGCCGGCCCTCTCCATGCAGATCCGGGAGCTGGAGCGGGAAATCGGTGCCGAGCTTGTGGAGCGCCGCCCCAGCGAGACCGTGCTCACCGAAGTGGGCCAAGAAATCGCCGCGCGCGCCGATGCGATCCTCACCGCGACCCGCGACCTTATCGATTTCGCCCGTCACCGGGATGTCCTCAGCGGCAATCTCAAGCTCGGCATCATCCCGACGCTGGCGCCATATATTTTGCCGCGCGTGCTGCCGCAGCTGCAGCAGCAGCATCAGCAGCTACAGCTGGAAGTGCGCGAGACCCAGACCAAGCTGCTGCTCGAGGAGCTCGTCCGCGGCGATCTCGACTGCGTGATGCTGGCGTTGCCGGTGGAAGGCGCCGACGTGGAGACCTTGGCGTTGTTCAACGATCCCTTCCTGCTGGCGCTGCCGGCGGGCGAACCGTCGCCGGCGCGCGGTAAGGTGAGCGTTGCGGACGTCGACCAGCGTCGTCTGATCTTGCTGGAAGAAGGCCACTGCCTGCGCGATCAGGCGCTGGCGTTCTGTGCCGCGCCAAAACTTAGTCCATCAAACCGCGACGCACCGGCGGGCCTGGGCGCGACATCGCTCGCCACCGTGATGCAGATGGTCGCCAACGGCTATGGCGTCACGCTGGTGCCGCAGGTGGCGGTCGATGCCGAGGTGCGCGACCCGCGCGTGAAACTGTTGCGCTTCAATGCGCCGGAGCCCGTGCGCACCGTCGGGCTTGCCTGGCGGCGCACCTCGCCGCGCAAGCGGGACTTCGCCGCGCTTGGGCGAGATCGTGCAGGAAACCATCAAGGCGCCCAGCGCGCCGCCCCTGGCGCTGGCCAAATAAAAAGGGCGGCCACGCGGGCCGCCCTTAATTCTGAGTGCGTTGGCGCTTACTCCGCGGCGTCGCCACCGGCGGCCTGGGCCTGCTCACCCTCCGCCTTCTGCTTGGCTTCCAGGTCCTCGCCGGTATCCTGGTCGACGACCTTCATGGACAGGCGCACCTTGCCGCGCTCGTCCATGCCGAGCAGCTTCACCTTCACCTTGTCGCCTTCCTTGACCACGTCGGTGACCTTGTTCACCCGGCGCGGGGCGAGCTGGCTGATGTGGACGAGGCCGTCGCGCGAACCGAAGAAGTTCACGAAGGCGCCGAAGTCCATCACCTTGACCACGGTGCCCTCGTAGATGTGGCCGGGCTCCGGATCGGAGGCGATCGACTTGATCCAGTTGATCGCCGCCTTGATCGAACTCGCCGGAAGCGGACGCCACCTTCACCGAGCCGTCGTCCTCGATGTTGATCTTGGCGCCGGTCTTCTCGACGATTTCGCGGATCACCTTGCCGCCGGTGCCGATCACTTCGCGGATCTTGTCGGTCGGGATCTTGAACATCTCGATGCGCGGCGCGTGCTCGCCGAGCTCGGCACGTGCGGCGGTCAGGGCCTTCGACATCTCGCCGAGGATGTGCAGACGGCCGTCTTTCGCCTGGCCGAGCGCGGCCTTCATGATCTCCTCGGTGATGCCGGCGATCTTGATATCCATCTGCAGCGAGGTGACGCCGCTTTCGGTGCCGGCTACCTTGAAGTCCATGTCGCCGAGATGGTCCTCGTCACCGAGGATGTCGGAGAGCACCGCGAAGCGCTCGCCTTCCAGGATCAGGCCCATGGCGATGCCCGCGGTCGGCCGTTTCAGCGGCACGCCGGCGTCCATCAGCGACAGCGATGAGCCGCACACCGTCGCCATCGACGAGGAGCCGTTCAACTCGGTGATCTCGGAGACGATGCGGATGGTGTAGGGGAACTCGGCCGGCGTCGGCAGCAGCGGATGAATCGCACGCCAGGCCAGCTTGCCGTGGCCGATCTCGCGCCGCTTGGTGCCGCCCATGCGGCCGGTTTCGCCCACCGAATAGGGCGGGAAGTTGTAGTGCAGCAGGAAGGATTCCTTGTAGCTGCCCTGCAATGCGTCAATCCATTGCTCGTCCTCGGCGGTGCCGAGCGTGGTGACGACCAACGCCTGGGTCTCGCCGCGGGTGAACAGTGCCGAGCCGTGCGCGCGCGGCAGCACGCCCACTTCGGCGACGATCGGGCGCACGGTCTTGAGGTCGCGCCCGTCGATCCGCTTGCTTGTGTCCAGCACGTTCCAGCGCACGATCTTGGCTTCGAGCTCATGGAACACGCCGGCGACGCGCTGCTTGCCGTATTCCGGATTGTCCGTGCCGGCCGGGAAGAAGTGCTCCATCACCTTCTCGCGGACGGCGGCAACGGCATTCTGCCGCTCCAGCTTCTGCGGGATCGTATAGGCCGCGCGCAGATCCTTCTCGACGAGACCGAGGATTTCCTTTTCCAGCGCCGCGTTGTCGGGCACGTTGAGTTCGCGCGGCTCCTTCGCGGCCTTTTCGGCCAGCTTGATGATGGCCTCGATCACCGGTTGGAAATGCCGGTGGCCGAACATCACGGCGCCCAGCATGATGTCCTCGGACAGCTCCTTGGCTTCCGATTCCACCATCAGCACGGCGTCGTTGGTGCCGGCGACGACGAGGTCGAGCTCGCTCTCAGGCATCTCTTCGAGCTGCGGGTTGAGCACGTATTCGCCATTGATAAAGCCGACGCGGGCGGCGCCGATCGGACCCATGAACGGCGCGCCCGACAGGGTCAGCGCCGCTGAGGAGGCAACCAGCGCCAGGATGTCGGGATCGTTTTCGAGATCGTGCGACAGCGTGGTGACGATCACCTGCGTCTCGCAGCGCCAGCCGTCGGCGAACAGCGGACGGATCGGGCGATCGATCAGGCGCGAAACAAGCGTTTCCTTTTCGGTCGGACGTCCTTCACGCTTGAAATAGCCGCCGGGAATACGGCCGGCGGCGTAATATTTCTCTTGGTAGTCGACAGTCAGCGGCAGGAAGTCGACGCCTTCACGGGGGCTCTTAGCGGCTACCGCCGTGGCCAGCACGGTCGTCTCGCCGTAGGTTGCAAGCACGGCGCCGTCGGCCTGACGCGCCATTCTGCCGGTCTCGAGGGTGAGCTTGCGCCCGCCCCAATCGAGCTCAACGCGATGGATATCGAACATTTCGGTTTTCTCTCATGGTTCGAAGACGCAGTCCCGAAAGCCATGAGCAAGACGGCGAGAGGCTGTCGCATAATGCCGAAAGGACGCATGCAACAGCGTCTGGCGATCCTGCCATGGCGTTTCGAACCTGGCCTTGTCGCAAGGCCGATCCATATCGACCTTGCCGGTCGCCGGCGGCGCCCTTCGCCACCGGATCAAATCAGCGGATGCGCTTTCGCTTCCGCTGCACGGAAATCGCGCCGGGCCTTGCCCCGCGCGAGTACAAAATCATCGGCGGATGCCGAGCTTCTCGATCAAAGCCTTGTAGCTTGATTCGTTCTTACGGCGCAGATAGTCGAGCAATTGCCGACGCTGGCTCACCAGCTTGAGCAGGCCACGACGGGAATGATTGTCCTTGGCGTGGCTCTTGAAGTGCTCGGTGAGATTGGTGATGCGCTCCGACAGAATCGCGATCTGCACTTCGGGCGACCCGGTGTCGCCCGGCTTCAGGGCGAATTCATTGATCAGTTCAGCCTTGCGGCTGGTGGTAACCGACATCGGTCATCCTTTCTTGGGCGGCCGGGCTCTTCCAACCAAGCCGGCCAGGTTAAACACGCGCTTGGGGACGATTTCGCCATGGTCGATCTCGGCGAGCGCCAGCAGCTGGCCCTCAACCGTGACATGGACCGGCCCATGGAAAATGGGAGCGTCCCTTCCGCGCAACAGCACGGCTTGGCCTCGATGAAGCCTTGCCGCATCCGCCCGACTGACGGCCAACGCCGGGATGTCGTCCAGCGCGGTCTCGACGGGCATAAGCGCGTCGGCGAGGCTCGCCTCGCCAGCGGCGGCTCTATGACACAGAGCCTCTAAATCTTCCAGTAAAATCATGGTTTCCGGGCCGAACGGCCCGACGGAGACCCGCCGCAGGGCGCTGACATGGCCGAAACAGCCAAGATTGCGGCCGAGATCCCGCGCCAGCGCCCGGACATAGGTCCCTTTGCCGCATTCGGCCTCCAAAACGGCGTGATCGGGGTCGGGGACGTCGACGAGCTCCAACCGGATGATCTCGACCGGGCGGGCCTTGAGTTCCACCATCTCGCCGTCGCGGGCGAGATCATAGGCCCGTTCGCCCTCGATCTTGATGGCCGAATAGCGCGGCGGTACCTGCTGGATCGACCCTGTGAAGGCCGCCAAATGGCCGCGGATGTCGTCCGCCGTCGGCCGCTTGTCGCTTGACTCGGTGACCCGGCCCTCGGCGTCGTCGGTGTCGCGCTCTTCGCCCCAGCGTACTGTAAATCGATACAGCTTGCGGCCGTCCATGACGAAGGGGACGGTCTTGGTGGCTTCGCCCATCGCGATCGGCAGCGCGCCGGAGGCGAGCGGGTCGAGGGTGCCGGCGTGGCCGCAGCGGCGGGCCGAGAACAGCCGCTTGATGATGCTGACCGCATGGGTGGAGGTCATGCCCACCGGCTTGTCGAGCACGATCCAGCCGTGGACGTCGCGCTTGTCGCGCTTGAATTGCTTCTTGTGGCGTGGCTTTGCCGCGCGGCCTCCCTCTCCTGCCTGAGGGGGAGCGTTGGGGAGGGGGCGATCGATCACGCCAATTTCCCCTCCCAACGAGCGGAGCCCATCATCGGGCTGCGCTTCGCGCGGCCCCGATGGCTCGTCGACTTCCCCCGCGAGCGGGGGAGGCGAAGCGAGATTGCGGCTCGTTTCATCACTCATCGTCGTCCTCACGGTCCAGGTCGCGCTTTACTTCCGGCGAGCGCAGCAGCTTGTCGATGCGTTCGGCTTCCTCGAAGCGGTCGTCGATCCGAAAGCGAATATCCGGCGCGAATTTCAAATTGATGCGGTGCGCGATCTCGCCGCGCAGGAACCGCTTGTTACGCTCGAAGGCACCGATCACGGTCTTGGCGTCGTGGCCGCCGAGCGGCATGACGTAGATGGTGGCGAGCTTGAGGTCCGGGCTCATGTGCACTTCCGGAATGGTGATCATGTGATTTTCCAGTACCGGATCGTGCACGTCGCCGCGCGTCAGCATTTCGGCGATCGCGTGCCGCACCAGCTCGCCGACCCGCAACTGGCGTTGCGAGCCGCTACCCGGTGCGTTGTCGCGATGATGTTTGTGGCGCATTTCCTTTGCGTCCTTCCACCTCATGCTTCGAGCCGCCGCCTTCGGTGGCTCCTCAGCATGAAGCTTGCTCAGTACGCCTCATCCTGATGGTGGCGCGTCAGCGCCCGTCTCAAAAGATGAGGGATGCTTGTTTTGCTTGTTAGGTGGGCCGTTCAGCGGTTCGCGTGAGACTTGGACTCACAACGAGCGTTGGATCGTCTCCACCCGATAACATTCGATGACGTCGCCCTGCCGCATATCCTGATAATTCTCAAATGCCATACCGCATTCCTGGCCGGCAGTGACTTCGCGTACGTCGTCCTTGAAGCGTTTGAGCTGACTTAGCTTTCCTTCGTGAACAACAATATTATCGCGGATGAGCCGTACATTGGCGCCGCGCTCCACGGTGCCGTCGGTAACGCGGCAGCCCGCGATGTTGCCGACCTTCGAAACCTTGAAGATTTGAAGAATTTGCGCATTGCCGAGCATGGTCTCGCGCAAGGTCGGCGCGAGCAGGCCGGACATCGCCTGCTTCACGTCATCCACAAGATCGTAGATGATGTTGTAGTACCTAATTTCGATGCCGTTTCGTTCCGCCGCTTCGCGCGCTTCCTTGTTGGCGCGCACGTTGAAGGCGATGATCGGAACGCCCGATGCCTCGGCAAGGGTGACGTCCGATTCCGAGATGCCGCCGACGCCGGCGTGCAGCACGCGCGCGGCCACCTCGTCGGTGCCGAGCTTGTCGAGGGCGCCGATGATGGCCTCCAACGAGCCCTGCACGTCCGCCTTGATGACCAGCGGGAATTCCTGGCGGCCGGCGGTCTTGGCCTGCGCCATCATCTGCTCGAGCGAACCGCGCATGCCGGCGGCGCGGGCGGCCAGCTTCTCGCGCCGGGCGCGGGCGCGGTAGTCGGTGACCTGACGCGCGCGCGCTTCGTTCTCGACCACCGCAAGACGGTCGCCTGCGTCCGGCGTGCCGGAGAAACCGAGGATCTCGACCGGCATCGACGGAGTGGCGCTCTGCACTGGCTCGCCGGTGTCGGAGACCAGCGCGCGCACGCGGCCCCATTCGGCGCCGGCTACCACGATGTCACCGGTCTTTAGCATGCCGCGTTGCACCAGCACGGTTGCGACCGGGCCGCGGCCACGGTCGAGCTTGGCCTCGATCACGGTGCCTTCGGCGGGACGATCCGGATTGGCTTTCAGATCGAGCAACTCGGCCTGCAGGCCGATCATCTCCAGGAGCCTGTCGATGTTCAGCTTCTGGATGGCCGAGACTTCCACGTCCACCACCTCGCCGCCCATGGCTTCGACCTGCACTTCGTGCTGCAAGAGATCGGTGCGCACGCGGTCCGGATTGGCGTCCGGCTTGTCGATCTTGTTGATGGCGACGATCATCGGCACTTTCGCCGCCTTGGCGTGATTGATGGCTTCGATGGTTTGCGGCATCACGCCGTCGTCGGCGGCCACCACCAGCACCACGATGTCGGTCACCTTGGCGCCGCGCGCACGCATCGCCGTGAACGCCGCGTGGCCCGGCGTGTCGATGAAGGTAATGGTGGCGCCGGAAGGCGAGGTCACCTGGTAGGCGCCGATATGCTGGGTGATGCCGCCGGCTTCACCAGCGGTGACATTGGCCGAGCGGATGGCGTCGAGCAGCGACGTCTTACCGTGGTCGACGTGGCCCATGACGGTGACGACCGGCGGCCGCGGCTTGAGCGTCTCCGGCGCGTCGGGCGCGTCGAACAGGCCTTCCTCGACGTCGGATTCCGCCACGCGCCGCACCGTGTGGCCCATCTCTTCAGCGATGAGCTGAGCGGTGTCGGCGTCCAGCGAGTCGTTGATGGTCGCCATCTGGCCCTGCTTCATCAGCAGTCGGATCACGTCCACGCCGCGCTCGGACATGCGGTTGGCGAGCTCCTGGACGGTGATCGTTTCCGGGATGATGACTTCGCGCAGCAGCTTTTCGCGCGGCTCGTTGTTGGCGTGGCCTTTCAGGCGCTGGGTGCGGCGGCGGAACGACGCGACCGAACGCTCGCGAACTTCGTCGGCGCTCAAGGCATTGATGACGGTGAGGCGGCCGCGCTGCTTGGGCGCTCCGGCGCGGGCAACCGGACGCGGCGCGACAGCCGGACGTGCGCCCGGACGACGCGCGATGCGCGGCTCTTCTTCTTCGGCTTCGAGTGCCGGACGGGCCGCAACTCCTGTCCCGGCACGCTTCGCTTCTTCCTCGCCGAAGCGTTTTTTGGCAACTTCGTCGGCCTTGCGCTTGGATTCTTCTTCGAGCTTGCGGCGGTCGTCTTCCTCGCGCTTGCGCGCTTCCGCCGCCTCGCGTTCGGTACGGTCGACCACATCGCGGCTGGCGCGACGGCGCGCGTCTTCCTCGGCGATGCGGCGTTCCTCGGCTTCGCGGACGCGGGAATCGGCAAGCGCGTGCGCGCGTGCGGCGAGTTCCTCTTCGGTCAGACTGCGCAGCACGACCCCGGAAGATTTCGGCGCTTCGGCGCTCGGTCCGGCAGCCGGGCTGGGTGCGCCCCTGCGTCCGCCAGCCGGCCGCTGCTTTACGGGCGCCTCGACAGGAGCCGGCTCGGCTTTCATTTCTGGCGCGGGCGCGATGGTACGGCGCTTGACCTTCTCGACCACGACCTGCTTGCTGCGGCCGTGACTGAAGCTCTGGCGCACGACGCCCGTCTCCGTGCGCGGCTTCAGCGTCAACTTGCCGCCGCCCACGCTCAGTCGCTTTTCGCCAGGGTTTTTTGTTTCGCTCATTCCGTCCTAAGTCCTCGTGCGCCGACCTTCGGCGCATTCGCTTTTGCCTGAATCTGGCAGGTTTTCGGTCCGAAAGCGCTGTAAGCGCCTCACGCGAGCGAGAAACGTCTCGCTCCCAGGGCCGGCAAGCAGGGCTGCATGTACCACATTTGGGCGGTTCAATGCCAAATCCAATTGGCTGCCGGAAAGTGTTTCAATAATCACGGTTTCCCGCGCCTGCCCGCTTCTTGTGCGGTGCAGGGCCGCGTCCAGCTTGCGCCGGCCGTCGGTGGCGGCATCGGCCGCATGGACCAGCGCCAGCACATCCCCATCCGCCAGCGCCGCCTCGACCTTGCTCGCGCCGGTGGCCACGAGGCCCGCCTTGCCGGCGATCGCCAGCGCGTCGAGGGCCGCGCGCTCCAGTAAGCGCTCGGTCTCTTCCGCCAAGTCGGGCATGGCCCGCACATTGCGCTTGAAACCGCGGGCAAAGACGTTGCGTTTGACCGCTTGCGCGATGCTTTCGCGGGTGCCGGTAATCCACAGCCCGCGGCCGGGCAACTTACGCTTGACGTCGGGAATGACCTCGTCGGCCGGGCCGACCACAAAGCGGATCAGTTCGCTCACCGGCATGACCTGACGGGTGAGGGCACACGAACGCTCCGTGCCCGGGGCGACGCTCGTCGTCCCGCGGTCAAGATCGTCGTCCTGTGCCGTCGTCAGGGTCACCAGTGATCGTCTCCTTTGCGTTAGGCGGTCGGCTCCGCCGGCTCCTCCGCCGGGGCTTCGGCCGGCGGCGGCGCCAATTCCTCTTCGGTCACCCAGCCGGCCTTAAGCCGCGCCTGCATGATCAGCGCCTCGGCCTCCTCGCGTGGCACGTCGAGGCCTTCGAAGAAACCGGGCTCGCGCTTGGTTTCGCCGTCCTTGCGTTCGGTCCAGCCGGTGAGATCGTCGGTGGCGCAACCGGCCAGGTCCTCGACCGTCTTCACGTCGTTTTCGCCGAGCGCCACCAGCATCCTGGTGGTGATGCCGGGTACTTCCTTGAGGGCGTCCTCGACGCCGAGCTCGATACGTTTGGCGTCCAATTCCGCCTCCTGTTGGTCCAGATATTCGCGGGCACGATCTTGCAGTTCGCGCGCGGTCTCCTCGTCGAAACCCTCGATCGAGGCGACTTCCTTTTCGTCCACCAGCGCGAGTTCCTCGATGGAGTCGAAGCCTTCCGACGCCAGCAACTGGCCGACCACTTCGTCGAGATTGAGCGCCTCGACGAACACCTTGGTGCGGTTCTCGAACTCGGCGTGGCGGCGCTCCAACTCCTCCTGCTCGGTGAGGATGTCGATGTCCCAGCCGGTGAGCTGTGAGGCGAGGCGCACGTTCTGGCCGCGCCGGCCGATCGCCAACGACAGCTGTTGGTCCGGCACCACCACCTCGATGCGTTCCTTGTCTTCGTCGAGCACCACCTTGGCGACTTCCGCCGGCGCCAGCGCGTTCACCACGAAGGTGGCGATGTCGGGCGACCACGGAATGATGTCGATCTTCTCGCCCTGCAACTCGTTCACCACTGCCTGCACGCGCGAGCCGCGCATGCCGACGCAGGCGCCGACAGGGTCAACGGAAGAATCGCGCGAGATCACCGCGATCTTGGCGCGCGAGCCGGGATCGCGGGCCACCGCCTTCACCTCGACAATGCCGTCGTAGATTTCCGGCACTTCCTGCGTGAACAGCTTGGCGGTGAATTGCGGATGGGTGCGCGAGAGGAAAATCTGCGGCCCGCGCGGCTCGCGCCGCACGTCGTAGATATAGGCGCGGATACGGTCGCCATTGCGGAACACCTCGCGCGGCAGCAATTCGTCGCGTCGCACGATGGCCTCGCCGCGGCCGAGGTCGACCACCACGTTGCCGTATTCCACGCGCTTGACGATGCCGTTGACGATGTCGCCGATGCGATCCTTGTATTCGGCATATTGCCGGTCGCGTTCGGCCTCGCGCACCTTCTGCACGATCACCTGCTTGGCCGACTGCGCGGCGATGCGGCCGTATTCCAGCGGCGGCAGCGGGTCGGCGATGGTGTCGCCCACTTGCGCCGCGGGATGGTGCTTGCGTGCATCCTCGACGGTGATCTGGTTGGACGCGTTCTCGACCTGATCGACCACCAGCATGTGGCGGGTGAGTCTGAGGTCGCCGGTCTTCGGCTCGATCTCGGCGTGCACGTCGGTCTCGGCGCCGTAGCGCGAGCGCGCCGCCTTGGCGATGGCGTCCTCCATGGCGGCGATGACAATGCCACGGTCGATCGACTTCTCGCGGGCGACCGCGTCGGCGATCTGCAACAGTTCGAGCCTGTTGGCACTCACTGCCATAGCTAAAGTCTCCTTCCTCAGTGTCCGGCAGCGCCGGACTTTAACCTTCGATGTCGTTCTTCTTTGCGGGCCGCCTTGGCTTCGCGCTTGGCGGCCTTCTCGCGCCGCAAAGCCGCGGCCACCAGTTCGTTGGTGAGCACCAGCTTGGCCTCGCTCATATCCGCGATCGGCAGCAGCACTTCGGGCGGCTCGCCTTCGGGCACTTCGTCGCGGCGCAGCCGCGCCGCCTCGTCCTCGGTGCCGGCCAACAAGCCGCGAAATCGCTTGCGGCCATTGACCGGGACTTCCATCTCGATCCGCGCCAGATGCCCGGCATAGCGGTCGAAATCCGATTTGCGCACCAGCGGGCGGTCGATCCCGGGCGAGGAAATCTCCAGCCGGTAGGCGCGGTCGATCGGGTCGGCCACGTCCAGCACCGGCGAGAGTGCCCGCGAGACCGCCTCGCAGTCTTCCACCGTCATGCTGCCGTCCGGCTGCTCCGCCATGATCTGCACGGTGCAGCCTTCGGCACCGGAAACCTTGACCCGCACCAGCCGGTAACCGAGATCCTCGATCACTGGCTCGGCGATGGCCGCCACACGCGCCGACAGTCCCGGCTCGACGATCAGCCGCGGCTCGTTCAGCTCGGGCGCCGCAGCGGCGGCGTTCAGATCTTGGCTTTCGGCCATTTGTGTAACAAAAAAGAGCGGGCCCCGCAGGACCCACTCTCAAAACCATCCGGTTATGAGCGTGTTGTGAACAACTGAAAATATAGCCGTTTTCGGGCGTTATGCAAGCCCCGCGAGTGCTATTGAGGGGCTAACCGTTCATTCAGAATCTGGCCTTAAATATAGGTAAAGGCGTAAGCCAGCGTCGATTCCACGGGCTGAATTTCAGGTTTTCCGCAATGGCTGCTCCCGCCTCGCTGCTACCGGAACTGGAGGACGTGGTCCAGCACGGCTCGGCGGAGAAGCGCGCCGAGACCTTGCGCCGCATCACCGGTCTGTTCCTCGAGGGTGCGTCCAATTTCCAGGACGAGCACGTCGCGCTGTTCGACGACGTCATCGGCTATCTGATCGAAGAGATCGAGGCGAAAGCGCTGGCCGAACTGGCACGCCGCATCGCGCCGGTGCCGAACGCGCCGGCTGGCGTCATGCGCACCCTTGCGGAGAATGACGACATCGCGGTCGCGGGCCCGGTGCTGCGCGAGGCTAATCTCGGCCAACCCGACCTGATGCGCATCGCCGAAACCAAGGGCCAGACGCATCTCCTGGCGCTGTCGACGCGCAAAGGCATCGAAGAGCCGCTTTCGGACCTGCTCGTCACCCGCGGCGACCGCGAGGTGGCGCGTTCGATCGCCACCAACGCCAAGGCCCGGTTGTCCGACAACGCCTTCACCGCGCTGGTGAAGCGCGCCGAGCAAGACAGCGTGCTGGCCGAGAAAGTCGGCCTGCGCGCCGACATTCCGCCGCGTCTGTTCCGGAAATTGCTCATGCAGGCCACCGAAGTCGTGCAGAAGCGGCTGCTGGCACAAGCGAAGCCGGAAACGCAGGCCGAGATCCGCCGCGTGCTGGCGAAGGTGAGCGGCGAGGTCGCCGCCAAGGCGCAGCCGCGCAACTACGCCGCGGCGCTTGCCGCGGTCCGCGCGCTGCACAAAGAGCGCAAGCTGACCGAGGCGGATGTCGCCGAGTTCGCCAAGACGGGCAAGTACGAAGAAACCATCGCGGCGCTGGCCACCATCTGCTCGGTGCCGGTCGATGTGGTCGACCGGCTGATGAACGGCGAGCGCGCCGATCCGGTGCTGATCCTGGCGCGTGCCGCCGGCTTCAGCTGGCCGACCGTGCGCGAGGTAATCAATGCGCGGCCGGGCGCCAAGGTCTCGAGCCAGGTGCTCGAGTCGGCCTTGGAGAATTTCGAACGGCTGACTGCGGCCACCGCCCAGCGCGTGGTGCGTTTCTGGCAGGTGCGTCAGGGTACGGGCGAGTAGCCTCTCCCGTCATTCTGGGCTCGCTCGCCATAGCGAGGCAAAGACGCGCGTAAACGCGCTTATGGCTCGCGCCTCGGAATGCAGGCTAGACCTTCCGAAAAATAAAATACGCCGGCACGCGCCCCTCGCGCTTGGCCTTGGCTTCATAACGCGTGCTGGAAAAGCCTGCCCAAGGCTTGCGCCAGTCGTCGGCGTCTTGCGCCGTCCACACAAAATGCGGCGAGCGCAGCACGCGCACGAGCGCATAAACGGCATAGTCGGCGATATCGGTGGCGAAGCGCAATTCGCCGCCGGGCTTCAAGATGCGCGCGAGCCGCGTCAGCGTTTCGTCCTGGATGAAGCGCCGCTTCCAATGCCGCCGCTTCGGCCACGGATCGGGATAAAGCAGGTCGATGCCGGCGAGCGAATTCGGCGGCAGCCAGTCGATGAGTTCGCTCGCGTCGCCGAAGTGCAGGCGGACATTTTCGAGTTTGTCTTCATCAATGGCGACCAACGCTTTCGCCACGCCATTGATGAAGGCATCCGAACCGATGAAGCCGTGGGGCGGATTGGATTTGCTTGCGCAATCAAATGTTCGGCACCGCCGAATCCGATTTCGAGATGGACTTCGCCGGGGGCGTTTGCAAACAGCGTGCGCGGATCGCTCGGTGCCGGCTTTCCGAGATCGAGGCCGATGCGCGGCAGCAGCGTGTCGAACAGCGCCGCCTGCCGCACCTTCAGCGGATGGCCCTTACGCCGCCCGAAGAAGGCGCGTTGCGAATTGTCGCGGGGGTCTTTGCTCTCGTCCATGACGCGGGCTGCATACTACGCCCGCATGGTCCCGAAAACAGAAATGCCCCGCTTGCGCGAGGCATTTCAGCAACTGGCGTTGCGCCGGTAGCGTCAGCTCACCGCCGCCTTGATCTTGTTGGCGAGGTCGACCTGCTCCCAGGAGAAGCCGCCGTCCTTATCGGGCGCCCGGCCGAAATGGCCATAGGCCGCGGTGCGCCGATAGATCGGCCGGTTCAGCTTGAGCGTGCGGCGGATATTGGTCGGCGTCAGCCGGAACAGTTCGGGCAGCACCTTTTCAAGCTTGGTCTCCGGCACCTGGCCGGTGCCGTGGGTGTCGACCAGCACCGACATCGGGTCGGCGACACCGATCGCATAGGCGATCTGGATGGTGCAGCGCTCGGCGACGCCGGAGGCCACGACGTTCTTGGCGAGATAGCGCGCCGCATAGGCCGCGGAGCGGTCGACCTTGGTCGGATCCTTGCCGGAGAAGGCGCCGCCGCCATGCGGGGCGTAGCCGCCATAGGTGTCGACGATGATCTTGCGGCCGGTCAGTCCGCAGTCGCCGTCAGGGCCGCCGATGACGAAATTGCCGGTCGGGTTGACCAGGAAGTCGGATGCCTTGGACGGCATCCAGCCTTCCGGCAACGATGATTCAACGGCGTCGCCGATCATCTCCTTGATCAGGCCCGGAGTGTACTTCTTGCCGTTGCGGCTCTGCGCCTGGTGCTGGGTGGAGACCACCACCTTGGTACAGCCGACCGGCTGGCCGTTGACGTAGCGCACGGTTACCTGACTCTTGGAGTCCGGCTGCAGATCGGCGAGCTGGCCGTTGCGGCGCTTGTCGGCGAGCACTTTCAGAATCTTGTGCGCGAAGTAGATCGGTGCCGGCATGAACGAGTTCTTTTCGTAGACCTCGCTCTCGGTGCAGGCGAAGCCGAACATCATGCCCTGGTCGCCGGCACCTTCTTCATCACCGGTCTTTTTCTTCTTGGCATCGACGCCCATGGCGATGTCCGGCGACTGGCCGTGCAGCAGCACTTCCACGTCGGCGCCGTAGTGCGAAAAGCCGTCCTGATCGTAACCGATGTCTTTCACGACATCGCGCGCGATCTGCGCGATCATCTCGCGATTAACGACGGCCTTGTCGCCGTGCTTATGGAAAAGCGGCGATTGGCCGCGACCTTCGCCGGCAATGATGATCTTGTTGGTCGTCGTCAGCGTCTCGCAGCCGAGCCGCGTATTCACCTTGCTGTCGTCGTCAATTCCGAGCTTGAGGTCGTTTTCGAGAAATGCATCAAGCACTGCATCGGAAATCTGATCGCAGACTTTGTCCGGATGTCCTTCCGACACCGACTCGCTGGTGAATAGAAAATTGGTATGTGCCACGTGTAACTCCCTCCCGTGGCGCGGCTTGGCAGCCGCGTCGTTTCAGGTCGGGGGGTGTTCTTGCAGCGGTGAGAGACGAGGTCAAGATGCGGGCGGACGTGGGCAGCCCCGTTGGGACAAGTACTGCCGTCCGCGTTCTTAGTCGTCTTCGCCTGCGATCTGCTCAACAAGATCGACAATCCGCCGGCGCAACTTGCTGTTCTTGATGCGCATGAACGCCTTGGTCAGCGATAGGCCGTCGGAAGTAGCAAGAAAGTCGGAGACATAAGCCGGCGAGGGCGCTTCGCTCATGCCGACGCCAGGGGTGCCCGGAACATGCGGTGCGCCTTCAAAGAAAAACGACACCGGAACTTGCAGGATATGCGCGATTTGTTGGAGGCGGCTGGCGCCGATGCGGTTGGTTCCCTTCTCGTACTTCTGAACCTGTTGGAAGGTCAGGCCGAGCGCATCGCCAAGCTTTTCCTGACTCATGCTCAGCATCATCCGGCGCATACGCACGCGGGAACCCACGTGCTTGTCGATCGGATTGGGTGCCTTCTTCGCCATAAAAATCTCCTATGCCTCCATCGAGCGCCGTAATGTCACATATGCTAGGGCTTATGCAATCCATGATTTGCAGGCGACCAATCTACAGCATAAAAAAGTAATGAAAATTAACTATCATTTTCAATAACTTCCCACGCGCGGTGCGGTTGTCGCGACAAGGAGACACAGCAAATTCCACCAACTTAATTTGCCGCCGCTCAACCTTAAGTCGATCCTGCGCGAAGTTGAAAGCTAGGGGCGCAGTTTGCGGCGGGCGACCAACATCAGACTTGCTACCAGAAGTATAATCAAAGCGTCGTCGCCGAATATCACATAAACAGGTGACGCAATTGGTTGCGGCAGCCTCGAGTTCGAGCACGCCTTCAGCGCCGAGCGGCAGCGACTTGATGACGCGCCCGACCGGGTCGACCACGGCGGAAATGCCGGTATTGGCAGCGCGCACCAGCGGCAGGCCTTCTGCAATGGCGAGCACCCGCGCCTGCTGAAAATGTTGATGAGGTCCGGTGCTGATGCCGAACCATCCGTCATTGGTGACATTGACGATCCAGCCCGGTCGTTCGTCGCGTGGTACCGCGGCACCTGGGAAGATCGCCTCGTAACAGATGAGCGGCAGCATCTTGGGGGCGCCCGGCACCTCCATCGCGCGCCGGCGCTTGCCGGCCAGGAAGCCGCCGACCTGCTTGGTCAGATTGCGCAATCCAAGCTTTTCGAGGAACGGCTCGAACGGCAGGTATTCACCGAACGGCACCAAATGCACTTTGTCATAGATGCCGTGCACCGAGCCGTCGGGGTCGATCACGTAGACGGAGTTGTAAGCGCGTATGTGACCGGGCATCAACTCCGGCGCGATGCGTGCGGCGCCGGTAATTAATTCGGTATGCGGCGCAAGCAGAGCAGCAATCTGCGCCATCGCGTCCGGCTCGCGGGTGAGGAAGAACGGAAACGCCGACTCGGGCCAGATCAAGTGCGTGACGTCTTGAACCCCTTTGGAGTTCGGGCCGGTGGCGCGGTTCGACAGCCGCAGATAGCGCTGCATCACCGATTGCTTGGCGTTGTAATTGAATTTCTCATTCTGCTGCAGATCCGGCTGCATAATGCGCAGCTTCACCCCGCTGACATATGCGGTCGGGTGGGCGCGCAAGCGCGCCAAGCCGTAGCCGGCCATCGCCGCCAGCACCATGAGCGCGATCAGCGGCGCACGCCGCGGATGCGGCGTATCGGCCGGATCGTCGGCGAGCACCGCGGGGCTGGCAAAGATCGCCACGCTCAGGAAGGTGAGACCCCAGATGCCGACCAGCGAGACGCTCTGCGCCAGCGCCAGCGGCTCGGTGAGCGCATAACCGAATGTGTTCCAGGGAAATCCGGTGAACAGATGACCGCGCAGCCACTCGGTCGCGGTGAGCGCGACCGCCAGCGACAGGATGCGCATCGGTCCACGCACCCAGAGCAGGCGGGCGACGGCAAAGCCGAGCGCAGTATAGAGCGCGAGATAGGCGGGCAGCCCGGAAACGGCGATGGGCAGCAGCCAGCCGAAGGTCTTGGCGTCGACCAGGAAGGCATAGCCGATCCAATAGAGGCCGGCGACGAAGAAGCCGAAGCCGAAGCACCAGCCGGCGGCAGCGGCACTCCACACCCCTTTGGCGCGGCCGGCCGCCGAGCCGTCCACCAGCCAGACCATCACCGGAAAGGTGAAGATCAGCACCGGCCAGGCATTGAATGGCGCCAGCGCCAGCACCGAGACGGCGCCGGCAATGAACGCGATAGCGGCTCGCCGCCAGCCGAAGGCGAGCACGACCGAATGGGCGATGCGGGTGACGGTCACGGGTGGTGCGCGCTTGCCGATGAACCGGCATCATGCCGATCGGTGTCTTTTGACGCGGCACTCTCGTCGCCGTGCGGCGGCGTCGCCGTACCTGTCGACGTTGAGGTATCCGATTCTCCGCGGCGGCGCGGCTCACGCGCCTTTTCGCGGCGTTCCTTCAGCCGGGTAATCCGCACGCGCTTGACGCGACGTGGATCGGCATCGAGCACTTCGAACTCGAACAGTCCGGGTCCGGGGATAAGTTCGCCGCGCAGCGGCAACCGCCCGGCGCGCGTTACCAGGTAACCGCCCAACGTGTCGACCTCTTCGGCCGCGTCGCCGATGTCGAAATCGCTGCCGACGATGGCGACGACGTCCTCGAGATTGGCGCGCGCGTCGGCGACGAACGAGCCGTCCGGCTGGCGTACCACGGCCGGCAGCTCGTCTTCGTCGTGCTCGTCGGCGATTTCACCCACGATCTCCTCGACGATATCCTCGATCGACACTAATCCATCGGTGCCACCATACTCGTCCACGACCAGCGCCAGATGCATGCGGGTTGCCTGCATGCGCGCAAGCAGGTCCATCGCTCGCATCGAGGGCGGCGCGAACAGGATCGGGCGCATGATGCCGGCCGCCGACAACGGCATGGCGAGGTCGATCGTCCGCAGGTCGAGGCCGGCCGGCAGCGGCTTCTTGCGCTTGGCGTTCTTTTCCGGATCGACCGTCGCGCGCTCCGTCATGAAAACGATGAGGTCGCGGATGTGCACCATGCCGACGGGGTCGTCCAAGGTATCGTCGTAGACAACCAGTCGCGAATGGCCGGCGCCTTCGAAGGTGCGCATCAGTTCGCCGAGCGCGATGTTCTGCTGCACCGCCACGATGTCGGCGCGCGGCACCATCACGTCGCCGATGCGGCGCTCGCGCAGCCCCAAGATGTTGCGCAGCATCCGGCTTTCTTCCGGCGAAAAGCCGGATTCGCCGGGCGTCATCGCCTCCAGGACATCCTTGAGATCGGCGCGGATTGAATGGCCGCGCCACCCGAACAATCGGCGCAGTGTCCGCGTGAACCAGTTGTCGCCGTTCTCACGGCGCTCCGGCACCAGTACCGGGAGATGGCGCGGTTCGTATGACGGGGTCGAACTTGGAGGGTCGTTGTCAGGCATAACGGTCAGGCGTTGCCCGGCTCATGCTCGCGGTAGGGATCGGCAATGCCGAGATGCGCGAGAATTTCACGCTCGAGCCCCTCCATGGCATCAGCCTGGGAATCAGTCTGGTGATCGTACCCCAAGAGGTGCAGAAAGCCATGCACCGCGAGATGGGCGAGATGATGGAGAAAGGGCTTATGTTCCTCGTCGCTTTCGCGCGCGACCGTCTCGTAAGCGATGACGATATCGCCGAGCAGCGGTTCCAGCGCACCGCCGCGCGGGCTCGCGGCCGGGAACGACAGGACGTTGGTGGGCTTGTCGATGTGGCGCCATTCCCGATTGAGATCGCGGACCGCCGCATCGTCCGTCAGTACGACGCTGACCTCGCCATGGGCGCCGCAATGCCGCGCCGCGGCGGCGATGGCATCGCGCACGGTCGCGACGGCCGTCGGCTCGCAATCCCACGACGGCGACTGAACCTGAATTTCCGGCACCGTCGCCTGCACGCGCAGCGATGGATTCATTCCCCAGCCTCGCGCGTCTTCGTAGGACCACGGTCGTAGGCGGCAACGATACGCGCCACCAGTTCGTGGCGGATGACGTCTTCATGCGTGAACGTGGCATGGCCGATGCCGTCGATGCCGGCCAGCAGCCGCACCGCTTCGGCGAGGCCCGAGGTTTGGCCGTTCGGCAGGTCGACCTGGCTCGGATCGCCGGTAACGATCATGCGGCTGTTCTCGCCGAGCCGCGTCAGAAACATTTTCATCTGCATGGATGTCGTGTTCTGCGCTTCGTCGAGGATCACGGCGGCGTTCGACAGCGTGCGCCCGCGCATGAAGGCCAGCGGCGCGATCTCGATCTCGCCGGCCTGCATCGCGCGTTCGACGATGCGCGCGTCCATCAGGTCGTAGAGCGCGTCGTAGATCGGGCGCAGGTAGGGGTCGACCTTTTCGCGCATGTCGCCGGGCAGGAAGCCGAGCCGCTCACCCGCCTCCACCGCCGGTCGCGACAGGATGATGCGGTCGACTTCCTTGCGTTCGAAAATCTGCACCGCGTGCGCCACCGCAAGCCAGGTCTTGCCGGTACCGGCCGGGCCGGTGCCGAACACCAGCGCGTGGCGCTTGAGCGCGCGAATATAGGCGTCCTGCGCGGCGGTGCGCGCGCGTACCGGGCGCTTGCGCAGGTTGATTTCCTCGAAGGCGGAACGTTCGCCGCCTGGCTCGTAGTCGAACAGCGAGCCTTGCGCGATCGCCTGGCGGATGGCGCCTTCGACGTCGCCGGCGGCGAGGTCGCGGCCGCGCCGGAGCTGTTCGTAGAGGCCTTCCAGTACGCGGCGGGCCTGTTCGCAGGCGCCGCGCGAGCCGTCGATGGTGACGTGATTACCGCGCTGCTCAGCGAGGACGCCGAGCCGGCGCTCGATCAGCGCGAGGTTCTGGCCGTATTGGCCGAACAGCGTGGAGGCCAGCCGGTTGTCTTCGAAGGCGAGCACGATCTGCGTTGTGGCCGTCTCCTCGGAGGCGGCGGCGGTCGGGATCACGGGATCCGGTGTGCGCAAGGGTGCTTCAGGCTCCTGCCAAGGCCAGCCGCGGCGCGCGCGCGTCGTCTTCAAGCGCGCCGAACAGGCTGTTGCTTCCGACTTCGGTAATGGTCACAGGCACCGTCTCGCCGATCAGCGAACGCGGCGCCATGACCTGGACTGTCTGTAAATATGGGGAGCGGCCGACCAGTTGCCCAGGGCGCTTGCCCGGCTTTTCCAGCAGGATATCGACGGTTTTTCCGGCGAAGCCGGCGTTATACGCGCGCTGCTGGCGGGTAATCAGGGCCTGCAGCCGCTGTAGCCGTTCGGCTTTTTCTTCGGCCGGGACTTGGTCGGCCATGTCGGCGGCAGGTGTGCCGGGCCGCGGCGAATACATGAAGGAGTAGGCGCCGGCGTAACCGACGTCCTCGATGAGCGTGAGGGTGTCGCGGAAATCGTCGTCGGTTTCGCCGGGGAAACCGACGATGAAATCGGATGACAGCGCCAGATCGGGCCGCGCCGCACGCAAGCGGTCGATCACCGCGAAATAGTCGGCACGGGTGTGCTTGCGGTTCATCGCCGCCAGGATGCGGTCGGAGCCCGACTGCACCGGCAGATGCACATAGGGCATCACCTCCGGCACCTCGGCATGCGCGGCGTACAGATCGTCGGTCATGTCGCGCGGATGGCTGGTGGTGTAGCGCAGGCGCACTATGCCCGGCACTCGCGCGAGCCGCCGCAGCAGCGCGCCGAAGGTCGCCGGTGCACCATCCTCGCCGTCGCCGTGATAGGCGTTGACGTTCTGTCCGATCAGCGTCAGCTCGCGCACGCCGGCCGCCGCCAGGCGTTCGACCTCGGCGACGATCTGCGCGACCGGGCGCGACACCTCGGCGCCGCGCGTATAAGGCACGACGCAGAAGGTACAGAATTTGTCGCAGCCTTCCTGCACCGTGACAAAGCTCGCGATGCCGCGCCGGTGAATCACCTCGCGCCCGGGCGCGGCAAGCCGCTCGAACTTGTCCTCGACCGGAAATTCGGTATCGACGATCTTTTCGCCATTGGCTGCGCGCACCAGCAATTCAGGCAGCCGGTGATAGTTCTGTGAGCCGACCACCAGATCGACGGCGCCGGCGCGGCGGATAATCTCCTGGCCCTCGGCCTGCGCCACACAACCGGCGACCGCGATCAGCATGCGGCGTCCCTCGGCGGCGGCGGCCTCTTTCAGCACGCGGAGACGGCCGATCTCCGAATAGACCTTGTCCGCCGCCTTCTCGCGGATGTGGCAAGTATTGAGGATGACGAGGTCGGCGTCGTCCGGTGCCGCCGTTTCGGCGAAGCCCGCGGGCGCCAGCGTGTCCGCCATACGATGGGAATCGTAGACGTTCATCTGGCAGCCGAACGACTTGACGTGGACTTTGCGGGAATTGCTCATGCGTTCTCGTAACGAACCGGGACCCAATCTAACCCGCCCGGGCGGGGTTTGTCGCGTCCGACGATATAATTGATTTAGCTTGCGATTTTAAGACGCCGGCGCCTGCAAGGGCGCGGTCTGGACGGCGGCCTGCGCGGTGGCCGTCCCGGCAGCCGGCACAGGGCGCTTGAGCAGGCTCGCGGCCATCAGGGCGCGCACCGTGCCTTCCAGTCGCCGCGTCAGCGCCTTGCGGTCGGTGGCGGTGATCGACCTTGATCGGCTCGCCGTAGCTCACCGCCGCGTCGACGGCGCCGCGCTCGATGAAGGTCTTGATGTGCGGCATGAAGTCGAGATCGCCGTACCAGGCGACCAGCGGGCGATGCTGGCGGCCCAGGGGGATGCCGTGCGTGCCGGTGTAGCAGATCGCCATGGGCTGAATGAGGATGTCCCCGCCCTGTTCCGCCGCCTGTTTCACCGCGCCGAGCAGGGCGGAGCGGAACGGCAGCACGCGGTTGCCGTCGCTCGACGTGCCTTCGGCAAACAGCACCACCGAAGTGCCGGTGGCAAGCCGGCTGACGATCTCGCTCACCGCGTCCGCGGCCTGATGGCGTCGCGCGCGATCGACGAACACGGTGCGCTGCATCTCGGCGGTGATGCCGACCAGCGGCCAGCGCCGCACCTCGCTCTTGGCGACGAAGGCAACCGGCGACAGCGAACCGATCACCACAATATCGGCCCAGGATACATGGTTGGAGACATAGAGCACGGCGCGGTCGTGTGACGGGGAACCGTTGACGCGCACCTTGATGCGCAGCAGCGCACGCAGCAGACGATAGTAGTTCGCGCAGATGAAGCCCCATCCCGGCAGATGCAATTTGCCGAGCAGCCACTGCAGCGAGATCAGCAGCGGCGTCATGGTGAAGAAGACGACGGCGATGAAGAGGGCGCGGACCATCGCGCTAATGCCCGGACTTCTCGTCCTTGAGCGGCACCGCGTAGAGCTCGAGTCGATGATCGACCAACCGATAGCCGAGCTTGCGCGCGATCTCCGCCTGCAGACGCTCGATCTCGTCCGATTGGAATTCAACGACTTCGCCGCTGCGCAGGTTGATCAAATGATCGTGGTGGGTTTCGGAGCTCGTTTCGTAGCGCGCGCGGCCCTCGCGGAAATCGTGGCGCGCAATGATGCCGGCGTCCTCGAACAGCCGCATGGTGCGATAGACGGTGGAAATCGAAATGCGGTCATCGATCTTGGCGCAGCGCCGGTAGAGCTCTTCGACGTCGGGATGGTCGTCGGCCGCCGCCAGCACGCGCGCGATGATGCGGCGTTGCTCGGTCATCCGCATGCCGTTGGCCACGCAAAGGGCCTCGATCGGGTTGGTTGGAAGGTCGTCCTTGTCCGGCGTGGTCACGGGGCTCTCTCCATCCGGCTTTCCTATCATATTGAGCGCGTCCAGGCTGTGTCTATGGCGCACGATTCCGGAAAGTGGAACCGGTTTTCAAACGCAAATCGTGCACCGCCGGGCGCCGGCGGCCCTGGCTTGCGCCGGAATTGCGGCTCAGGCGAGATCGCGACGCAGCACCAGGGCGGTAGAGCTGGTATCTCCGTCCCCGGGATAATAATTCGGCCGCCGCCCCACTTCGTGAAAACCAGCGCGTGCGTAAAGGCGCACCGCAGGTGCGTTCTGCTCGTCGACTTCCAGAAACACGCTGCGCACGCCGAGCCCGGCCAGCCGGCGCATATGCAGATTGAGCAGCGTACGTGCGAACCCGCGCCCGCGGCGCGCGCGGGCAACCGCGACCGACAGGATTTCCGCTTCGTCTGCCGCGCGTCGCGACATGATGAAGCCGGCAAGGTGCGCGCCAAGCATGGCGCGATGGGTGCAGACCTGACGATCGGCAATGAGTTCCTCGACTTCCTCCTCGCTCCAACCGCGGCGGAACGAGGCGGCGTGCAAGATGGCGATCGATTCGGTGTCGCGGTGGCTCGCTTCCGACAGCGCCGGCTCCGCGCGCGCAAAGAGGCGAATGAGGCGTTTCATCATCGGCGCGGCAGTTGAGCGGCGTCCTGCGGCTGGGCGTCGGGCGGGCGCAAATAGAGCGGCTTGGGCGGCGAGCTCGCCTCCTTCGACACCACGCCAAGCCGCGCCACCCAATCGATGTCCGGTGCGCGATGCGCGAAGACCGCGCCCGGCGCAGGCTCGTTGTCGGGCCAGGCGGCAGCCAACAGTTCCGCCCCGGTGCCGACGAGGCGCGGCGAGCCCGCGGCCGCCGCCCGCAATACCGCTTCGCGCAACGGCGAACGCCGTGCCGCTACCAGGGTGCGGCCGGCGGCGCCATAGACCTGCAGATAGACGTGCTCGTGACGGGCATCGACGGCGGACACCACAGGCTGCGTATTATCGGCGGCGATCAGCGGCGCGGCGTAGGCGGCAAGCGTCGTCAGACCGAAGGCCGGCTTGCCGGCGGCGAGCGCGATGCCACGGGCGGCGGCGATGCCGACGCGAAGCCCGGTGAAGCTGCCCGGCCCGGTGGTGACCGCGATGCGGTCGAGGTCGGAAAACTCGAACCCGGAGCGCTGCATCACCCGCTGGATCAACGGCATCAGCGCTTCGGCGTGGCCGCGGATCATGGCCTGCGATTCGCGCGCGAGAATGCCGCCGCCGGCCGTGTCGAGCACGGCCGCTGAGCAGGCCTCAAGCGCGGTATCGATGGCGAGAAGGCGCATTGTTTAAGTTTAGCACCGCACGGACGCTGGAAATCTACCACGGTCATGGCCGGGCCGGTCCCCGCCATCCACGCTTTTCGATGCGACGTCTCCCAAGACGTGGATGCCCGGCGCAAGGCCGGGCATGACGCAGTGTTTGCCGCGATCCGGCAGGCTACATCGGCCGGACTTCGGTCACCTCCGGCACGAAGTGGCGCAACAGGTTCTGGATGCCGTGCTGCAGCGTCGCGGTGGACGAGGGGCAGCCGGCGCAGGCGCCCTTCATGGCGAGAAAGACCACGCCTTCCTTGTAGCCCTTGAAGGTGATGTCGCCGCCGTCCCCGGCCACCGCGGGCCTGACGCGGGTTTCGATCAGGTCCTTGATAATGGTGACCGTCTCGGCGTCCTTCTGGTCGAAGAACTCGTCGGCGCCTTCGGGCGACGGTTCGGCTCCGCTCGCCAACAGCGGCCCATCGGTCATGAATTGTTCCATGATGGCGCCGAGGATCGCCGGCTTGATCTGCTGCCACTCACCGCCGGTCTTGGTGATGGAGATGAAGTCGGCGCCGAAGAAGACGCCGCCGACATTGGGAATCTCGAACAGCCGCTCGGCCAGCGGCGACTGCGTGGCGGCCTCCTTGTTCGGCATGTCGAGGGTGCCGGATTCGAGGACGGGCCGTCCCGGCAGGAACTTCAAGGTCGCCGGATTGGGCGTGGCTTCGGTCTGAATGAACATCGTCAAGGCTCCTTACCTCACGCGGGTTCAAGGCCCGCGGGCGGACTGGATTATAGGCGATACATATAGGCGATACATGGGCCCGGCGCACGTCGCGGTCAACCGGCGGCCCCGGCGGGCGCGGGGGCGTTGCACGGGCCCTTCCCGAACTCGCTTCGCTCGGCTGCCCTGTCCCCGCGAGCGCGCGGGAGAGCCGAAGAGATCAGGCCATCGCCTCAAGGTCGTCGTCGCGGAGATGACCCGGCACGATGGCGATCGGGATCGGGAAATTGGCCGCGGTCTTGGCCAGGCTCGAGACCAGCGGGCCGGGATCGTCCTTGCCGGTGCCGGCGGCCAGCACCAGGATGCCGATGTCGGTATCCTCGTCGATGAGCTTGGTGATCTCTTCGATGGGATCGCCCTCGCGGACTACTCGGTCGGGCTCGACCCCGGCGATTTCCTTGGCGCGCTTGGCGTATTTGTCGAGGATCTTGTTGGCTGCCTCTTCGGCTTCAGCCTTCATGATGTCGGCAACGCCCAGCCATTGCTGGTTGCGCTCGCCCGGCTCGATCACAAGCAGCATGATGAGCTGCGACTTGGTGCGGCCGGCGCGCCGCGCCGCCCAATAGAGTGCGCGATCGCATTCGTCGGTGTCGTCGATCACCACCATGTATTTGCGCTTGTGGCCGGTCTCGTAGATGCGGCGTTTGGTGCTCATCATGGCTCCCTATGTCGCCCGCGAAGTTGGCACAACAACGCATGACCAGAGTGACAATGGTCGCACGGCGGACGCGCGTCCGACAAGACGCGGCGCGGGGGAATTAAACCCATTGCAAAACTGCGATTTGTTTCGAGCTCGGCCAATGAAAAATAATGCTGAAACGCCGGTTCCCGGAAGGAATGCGGGCGCGTTCGCGGCAAGTTTTGCGAAAATCATATGCTATCGGCGCACGAAGCCGACGATGTCCTTGACCGCCTTCATGGTGTCGGAGGCGATCGCCTGCGCGCGCTGCGATCCGTCGGCCAGGATCTCGTCGATATAGACCGGGTCCCGCACCAGCTTCTTCATTTCGGCGCCGATCGGCCCGAGCTTTGCCACGGCGAGATCGACCAGCGCCGTCTTGAAGGTCGAGAACTGGCTGCCGCCGAATTCGCTGAGCACCATGTTCTTGTCGTTGCCGCTCAGCGCCGCGTAGATGCCGACCAGGTTGTCGGCTTCCGGCCGCGTCTCCAGTCCCTTCTGCTCGCTCGGCAGCGGTTCGGGATCGGTCTTGGCCTTGCGGATCTTCTGCGCGATGGCGTCGGCGTCGTCGGTCAAGTTGATGCGCGAATAATCGGAGGCATCCGACTTCGACATCTTCTTGGAGCCGTCGCGCAGCGACATCACGCGCGTCGCCGGTCCCTGGATGATCGGCTCGGGCAACGGGAAGAACTCGTCGCCATAGCCGTGCGCGGTGATCGATTCGGCGAAGTCGTTGTTGAACTTCTGCGCGATGTCGCGCGCGAGCTCGAGATGCTGCTTCTGGTCCTCGCCGACCGGCACGTGGGTGGCACGGTAGACGAGAATATCGGCGGCCATCAGGCTCGGATAGGCGAACAGGCCGACCGACGCGTTCTCGCGGTCCTTGCCGGCCTTGTCCTTGAATTGGGTCATGCGGCTGAGCCAGCCCATGCGCGCGACGCAGTTGAACACCCAGGCGAGTTCGGCGTGCTCGGCGACCTGGCTCTGGTTGAAGACGATGTGCTTCTTGGGATCGATGCCGCAGGCGATGAAGGCCGCGGTCACCTCGCGCGTGGCGCGCGGCAATTCCTTGGGGCCGCCCCATACCGCGACCGGCACGGTGATGGCGTGCAGATCGACGACGCAATAGATGCAGTCGTGATCATCTTGCAGCTCCACGAAGCGCTTGAGCGCTCCGAGATAATTGCCGAGGTGCAGGTTGCCGGTCGGCTGCACGCCGGAGAATACGCGTTCCTTGAACGCCATCGTCTTCGCCTCTTGAAATTGACGGGCGATGCCATGCCACGGCGGGCCGCCGTGGCGCAAGGGCCTTAGGCGCGGCGCACCGCGGCGGCGAGCTCCCGGACCTTGGTCACGCCGAGTGCGTGGAGCGCGGTGCCATAGGCCACCATGCCGATGGCCACCAGCGCAAACAGCAGCGCGAGCCGCCCCACGGCCGTTGCCTGCAGATGCGGAAGCAGCATCTCCGCGGTGGTGAGCCCGCCGGCAATCGCAAGTCCCATCATCGCGGTGGCGAGCGCGATGCGCGGCAACCGGTGCCGCGCTTCATGGTCGAGCCGCAACCAGCCGCGCCGGTAAAGCACGGTGCCGAGCAGCGCGGCGCCGATCCAGGCCGACATCGCGATGGCGGCGGCAACGCCGACGAAGTCGAAGGCCGGGTAGAGCACCACGCCGCCGATGACCGCCGCGACGAGACCGGTGAGCGCGGCCGCCATCGGCGTCGCCGTATCCTCATGGGCGAAGGACACCGCGCCGAACACCTTTTCCAGCACGTGCCCCGGCAGGCCGGAGCAGATCGCGGTCAGGACCACCGCCACCGCCTTGGTATCGTTTTCGCCGAACATGCCGTGCTCGAACAGGCCGCCGGCGATCTGTTCGGCCACCAATGCGAAGCCGGTAGCCGCCGGCAATGCCAGGCCGAGCGCGATCTCGTAAGCGCGCGATTGCGCGTTGGCGTAAGCGGTGCGGTCGGCGGCGTGCACGCTTGCCGCAATACGCGGCACGATCACCGCGGCGATGGCGATCGAGGCGACGCCGAGCGGCAGCTCGTAAAGTCGATTGGCGTAATAGAGCCAGGAGACCGCCGCGGGCGAGGAGGAGACGAGCGCGGTCGCCGCGATCAGCTTCAGTTGCGGGGCGCCGGCGGCGAACAGCCCGGGCAAGGCACGCCTGAAGAACGGCCCGCTCTGATCGGGCCCGCGCAGACGCACGTGCGCGAGACGGTGTCCGCCCGCGGACCAGACCGTGCCGGTGATCATCAATTGGATCAGTGCGGCGAAGACGATGGCCGTCGCCAGCCAGATGCTGACGTTGATCAGCGGGGCATGATGGACCATCACGAAGGTGAGCACGCCGACCAGCACCAGATTGAACATGACGGTGCTGACGGTGACGGCGACAACGCGCGCCTCGGCATTGAGCGCGGCGGAGAGCACCGCCAATACGCCGACCAGCATGATGTAAGGGGCGACGATCAGCAGATAGAGCGTCGCCAGATGGCTGCGTGTTTCGTCGAAGCCGTGCGCGATGGTGGCGATGATGTAGGGCGCCGCCACCACGACCACGAGGGCGATGGTGCCGGTGATGACGCCGAGGGCGACCAGGGTGCGGATGGTAAAGCGGTTGGCATTGGCGGCACCGTCCTCGCCGTTGCGCAGCCGCAGCCAGATCGGCACGAAGGCGCTGTTGAGCGCGCCTTCCGCCAGCAACCGGCGGAAGAAATTAACCACCTGCAGCACGACGAAGAACGCTTCCGAGAACGGCCCGGTGCCGAGCAGCGCGGCGATCGCCGCGTCGCGCGCATAGGCAAGCAGCCGCGAGAGCAGGGTCCCGCCACCGACGGTGGTGATATCGCGCGCCAAGGACATGGCGTTATGGGCCCCCGCCCAGCGCTCGATGTCAACGCTGTCTTGGCCGGCTTGCCACCCCGTCTCGTCATTTTTCGCAAAAAAGATGAACGCGCGCGGGTGGGCAAGCGTGGGTTAATCGGCGGAGAAACCCGCATTGCCTCAACCCTTTCACTCGTTATAGTGCGCCGCGTTTCGAAATGAGAGGATCCTGAATGACTGCTCCCCGCTACGACGTGCTCGGTATCGGCAACGCCATCGTCGATGTGATCGCCCGCGCCGAAGACGACTTCCTGGTCGCGCAAGGCATGCATAAGGGCGCAATGGCGCTGATCGACGAGGCGCGCGCGCAGGCGATCTATGCCGCCATGGGCCCAGCGACGGAGAGCTCGGGCGGCTCGGCCGCCAATACCATAGTCGGCGTCGCCTCGTTCGGCGCCCGCGCGGCCTTCATCGGCAAGGTGAAGGACGACGAGTTGGGCCGCGCCTTCGCTCACGACATTCGCGCCGCCCGCGTCGCCTTCGACGTCAAGCCGGCGAGCGACGGGCCGTCGACCGCGCGCTGCTACATCATGGTCACGCCGGATGGCGAGCGCACCATGAACACCTTTCTCGGCGCCGCGCAGGACTTGAAGCCCAGCGATATCGACGAGAAGGCGGTGGCCGACGCCGCCATCGTTTACCTTGAAGGCTATCTGTGGGATCCGCCGCAGGCGAAGGAAGCCTTCGTCAAGGCGGCGGCGATCGCGCATAAGGCCGGCCGCCGGGTCGCGCTCACGCTGTCGGACTCGTTTTGCGTCGACCGCTACCGCGCCGAATTTCTCGACCTCATCAAGAAGGGCACGGTCGACATCGTGTTCTCCAATGAACACGAGCTGCACAGCCTCTATGAGACCGCCGACTTCGACACGGCGGTGAAGGCGCTGCAGCAGGACGCCAAGCTTGCCGTGGTGACGCGCAGCGAGAAGGGCTGCATGGTCGTGCACCGCGAAGGGCTGGAGGCGGTCAATGCCATGCCGATCGAGCAGGTGGTCGACGTCACCGGTGCCGGCGATCTGTTCGCCGCGGGCTTCCTGGTCGGCCATTCGCGCGGCAAGGATCATCGCACGTCGGCGCAGCTCGGGGCCCTGGCGGCGGCGGAAGTGATCCAGCACGTCGGTGCGCGGCCGGCGGTGTCGCTCAATGCGCATGCGGCCGATAACGGCCTGGCGCTGTAACGGGTAACCGGTTGGTAACCGGACATGGTTACTGCTTCCTGACCAGCTCCGTCTTGAGCTGGCGAGGAGCGGGCCATGACGGCGTACAATGACCGCGACGAGATCGGACACGGCGATCCCAGGGAACTGCCGGCGGTAGATGCGCCGCCGCTGTCCCCGGCCGAGGAATTCGTCGAACACGGCGTCGACCATGCCGACCTGCCGTCAGCCGAGACCGATCCGGGCTTCCGGCTGTCGCGCCGGCCGCGCAGCCGCGCGACGCTTGCCGCATCGCTGGCGCTGGTCGCCGGTCTCGGCGCCCTGATCGGCGCTGCCGTCAGCAATCATTTCAGCGATTACGACCGGGCCGACCTTGCCGGCGTGAAAGAGCGCAAGGCGATGCAGCAGTCCATCGCCCATCTGACCCAAGAGGTCGCCGTCCTGAAGGCGAGCCTGGCGACGGCCACGACCCGCACCCAGGTCGCCAATCTTTCCGGTCGCGCCGACGCGATCGTGACCGGCTCCGTTCCGGGCGCGAAGGCGGTTCCGATGCCGCGCCCCGCGCCGAGCCTGTCCGCGCCCATGAGCCGGCCGGTGGTGGTAAGCGGCTGGCGTATCCGCGGCGAGCGCCGTGGCGTCGTTTATGTCGGCGGTCACGGCCGGCGCTATCGCGCCGTCGCCGGCGCCCAACTGCCGGGCCTCGGGCCGGTGCAGTCGGTCGAGCGGCGAGACGGCCGCTGGGTGGTGGTCACCCCCAAGGGCATCATCGTCTCGACGCGCGATCGCCGTCATTTCGGCGGCTAGCGGCAGGCTTCCGGTCCAGCGTCGTCATGTCAGTGGCGGCCTGACGTAAACCGTGCCAGATTCGCCCCGCCGGGATGTTTGGCGTGGGTGAAGTCATGTCACGCGGTTTGATGGGCGGCGCGGCGCAGAAATTCCTTGCGGCGACAATCTGGCTTCTGTTGGCGGCGAGCGGGCAAGCTTCAGCGCAAGGAGCGGCGCCATCGCCGGCGAAGCCGGAAATGATGATGCTGGGCTGTCCCGGCCTCGTCGCCACGCGCCAGACGCCATTCCTGCCGGCATCGATGCGGCTAGCCGCGCTGGCGCCCGATCAGGTGCGGATCACCTATATCGGCCATTCGACCTTCCAGATCGAAAGCCCGCAACGGGTGCGCATCGCCACCGATTACAACGACTATGTCCGGCCGCGCGGGATTCCCGACATCATCACCATGAACCACGCGCATTCGTCGCACTTCACCGACAATCCCGATCCGGCGATCAAATACGTGTTGCGCGGCTGGGCCGGCGAGGAAAAGCCGGCGCGCATCGACATGCAATATAAGGATGTGCGCGTGCGCAACGTGCCGACCAATATCCGCAGTTGGCAGGGCGGCACCGAGCGTCACGGCAATTCCATCTTCATCTTCGAGATCGCCAATCTCTGCATCGCGCATCTCGGCCATCTGCACCACACGCTGACGCAACAACAGCTCAACGAGATCGGACGGATCGATGTGGTGATGGTGCCGGTCGACGGGTCATACACCCTCGACCTCGAGGGCATGGTGGAGGTGCTGCACGCGCTGAAGGCGCCGTTGATGATCCCGATGCACTATTTCAGCGCTTACACGCTCGACCGTTTCCTCGACCGCGTGCGCAAGGAGTGGGACGTGGAGATTGCCCCGGTTCCCACCATGGTGGTGTCCAAGACAACGCTGCCGGCCAAGCCCAAGGTGCTGGTGCTGCCGGGCCGCTGAGGGCCGGCCGTACCGCCAAGCCGGCGCGCCGCGCTTTCCTGGCGATGGAATGCCCTTCGAAAAACCACGCCCGGCGCCAGGAACCAAGGCGCGTTTCCGGCGTTCTTGAGGGCGCGATTCCTGAGAATTCGAGGGTTGTCCGATGGTGCAGATCTGGAGCGGCTGGAAAAGGTTCCCCAGCACTGGAAGCGGCGGCGATATCGACGCGCCGGCCGGCCCTGGCGTCTACGAGGTCCGCCACAGTCTGACCGGGCGCGTGATCGCGTTCGGCGATTCCGCCAACGTGGCGCATGCCCTGGCCGACCTGAAAGAGAACGGCGGCCTGAATCCCTTCGCCCGTCTGTTCCGGCGGCAGCCCGCCGTGTCGCGGGTTGCCGACCTCGAATATCGTACCTGTGCGGCCGGCAGCCGCGCGGAAGCCAAGAACGTCGCCCATCGGCTGTTGGGTCTGCGGCAGGCCGCTTGGCGCCGGCGCGCCGACCATGGCTGGGCGGCCCGTTTGTCGGGCTAACTCCTTCCAGCGCCACGGCAAATTGTATTCCGCGGCCGGCGTCACGGCGGCCGCCTTTACGATCCGAGCAGCACCAGCGAGAGCTGCGGGAACGCGATCAGCACGATCAGCACCGCCAGCATCACCAGCGCGAACGGAAACGCGCCGAGGAAGATGTCGTTCAAGGAGATGTCGGGGCGGTCGATGGCGGTCTTGATCACGAAGCAGGACAGCCCGAACGGCGGCGTCAGCAGACCGATTTCGGCGCCGACCACGGTGATCAGCCCGAACCAGACAAGACTGAGCCCCATGCTCTCGATCGCGTGCAGGAATAGCGGCACGCAGACCAGGATGATGGAGCCGGTGTCGATGATGGTGCCGAGGAACAGCAACAGCACCACGTAGAATGCCATCATGGGCGCGAAGCCGAGATTGATGTGTTCGAGCCATTGGCTGAGCATGAACGGCAGTCCGGCAATGCCGAGCATGCGGCTGTACATCGAGGCCGAGATAATCAGGAACAGGATGTTCGCGGTGATGTGGCCGGTATCGATGAGGACTTCGCGGAAGATCTTCCAGTCGATGCGCCGGCGTAGCAGCGCCAGCAAATAGGCGAAGAAGGCGCCGATGGCGCCGGCCTCGGCGGCATCGAAAAAGCCGCTGTAGATGCCGCCCAGCACGATCACGATCAGCACCACGATCGGCGCGATCTTCACCAGGATTTCCAGCGGCGACAGCAGGTCCTCGTCGTCCATCGGGGTCACCAGGGCCCCGCGACCAATGAAGTTCGGTGTGAATCGCGTCATCAGCATGATCGTGGCGACATAGGCAAGCGCCAACAGGATGCCCGGCACCACGCCGGCCAGGAACATGTCGCCGACCGACTGCTCGGCGATGAAGGCGTAGATGATCATCATCACGCTCGGCGGGATGATCATGCCGAGCACCGAGGATCCGGCCACCACACCGACGGCGAAGCGCTTCGAATAGTCGAAGCGGATCATCTCCGGCACCGACACGCGGGTGAACACGGACGCCGAGGCGATCGACGAGCCGGTGACGGCGGCGAAAGCGGCATTGGCGGCGACGGTGGCGATGCCGAGGCCGCCGCGCAGCCGCCGGAATAGTTGATTGGCCACCTGATAGATGTCGGAGCCGAAGCCGGTCTTGCCGACGATCATCCCCATCATCACGAAAGTGGGAATGCTGGCGTAGTCGTAATGACGGATCGTCGCGGTCACCGACAGCGTCATCATGCGCATGGCGATGGTGGCGTCGCTCTTGATGATCCACACGCCGAGGAAGGAGACGAAGCTGAGGGTGATGGCGACGTAGCAGCCGCCATAGATCATCAGCACGATCAGGACGAGCGACAGGACGCCGACGACGACGGGTTCCATGGGTGCGCCGTCAGACCTGGTCGCGAACGGAGGCGCGCCAGTGGCTCACGGCGCGAATGAGGAAGCACAGCATGGTGGCGGTGCTGCCGAGCACGACCATGCCGCGGATCGGCCATTCGGGGATCGTGAAGATGCCCTGCTCGCCGATGTAGTAGCCGCGCTCGATCAACTCGATCAGCAGCGGCACGGTGCCGATGATGATGGCGGCCATCACCGCCGTGCCCAGGAGATCGATGCCGCTGACCGTGAGGCGCGCCAGCAGCCGGCGGCTCGCCTGCAGGCGCGGCAGATAGGTGTCGGAGCGGGTCAGCTTGTTGAGGCGCACCGTGTCGGGCAATTGGCAGAACACGATGAAGGCCATCGACACCGCCACCAGTTCGTTGACCCCGTCGAGCGGATGGTTGAATAGGCTGCGCCCGAATGAATCCAGGCAGATCAAGACGACGATCAGCAAGACCCACAGCGAGCCGAAGGCATTGAGGAGAAAGACCGCGCGGTCGAACCAGCTCAGCGTTGCCCAGGGGGCCTGCGGGGAATTTTCAGTGTCGCTCACGAAAATGGCTCCGACGGCTTCTCAAGACGGCATCGCCTCTCCCCGCGTGCGGGGAGAGGCGGATTTCGATGGAGGCGAAGAGGGTGAGCGAACGTTGCCGCGCTCCTGATGCGCTCTCACCCGGCTCGGCTCGCGTTGCTCGCCACCCTCTCCGCGAAACGCGGGCGAGGGCGGCGATGGCAGAGCGGCCGAGGCTCAGTTCTTGTCCCAGTCGCGCGCCGGATGCTCACCGGCCGCGCGCAGCGCTTCCATATAGGCCGCCAGAATTTTCATGGCCGGATAGTGCTGCTTCTTCTCGACGTCCTTGGCCAGGTTCTGGGCGATGTTGGGCATCTTGTCGGCCCACTTCTTCTGATCGGCCTTCGACAGCGTGACGACAGTGCCGCCCATGGCCTTGAACTTCTTCATCGAGACGGCGGCCTTGTCGAGCGCGGCTTGGGCGACCTTGTCGCGATAATCACGCGCGGTCGCCTTCAGCACGTTCTGTACCTCGGCGGGCAGGCCCTTCCAGACGTCCTTGTTGATGGTGAGCGACTTGTTGACGCCGGTGCCGAAGTCGGTTTCGAGATAATGCGGCGCGACCTCCGCGATCTTGAAGGTGATGGTCGCCTCCGGCCAGATCAGGCAGCCGTCGGTCACGCCGGTCTTGATCTGGTTGGCGTAGGTGAGCAGGCTGCCGAGCACGCCGACGCCGCCGAGCGGTTTGATATAGAGCGCGTTGGGACCCGCGGCGTTCAGCTTCAGGCCGTCGATGTCCTCCATCTTGTTGATCTTCTTCTTGGTGAAAACGCCGTAGTTGTCGATGGAGGAATAGTTGGTGAGCGCGATCTGATTCTGCGCGTCGAACTGCTTCTGGAACGAGGGAAACTTGTCCATCAGCCCGTCCATCACCCGCGACACCAGAATCGGATTGCGGCTGGAGAACGGCGTGTAATAGGGCAGGTTGTTGAGCGGCAGCTTCGAGGAATGAAACACGGTGGTGACGACGCCAATGTCGCCGAGCCGGTTGCCGATGGCGTCCATGACCCCGCGCGGCTTGGCGATCTGGCCGCTGAAGGCCGGCTGCCAGTCGATCTTGTACTTGTTGCCGTCCTTGGCGAGCCGCTTGTTCACCTCCGGCATGAAATAGTCGATCAGCACCTTCACCCACAGCGATTTGGGCGGATAGCCGTCGATGATCGTGAGCTTGATGGACTGCTGGGCGCTGGCCGCGACCGGCACGGCGGTGATGACGAGCGCCAGCATAAGGCGCCGCAGAAACGCGCTGCGTTTGAGCATTTGCTCCCTCCCTGAACAATTTCCCGCCGGATCGTTTTTTCGCTTTCGATCCGTGTTTTTCGGCCGCCACACGACGTGCGACGGCAGTTACAGCCATCTTTTACCGGTAAATTGGCATAGTCAACAACGCGCCGCTTGCGGTCTGTTGTATTCGCTGTCGCGAATCGACACACATTGCCGCCGACCGCCGGTTTGATTGCCGTGGTTCGCGCCGGTCGGCGAAAATCGTATGAGCCCAAACAATTGGGTGTCCACCGAAACGCGGACGCTTGCGGAATATGAAAGAGATAAGCCGGCGCGCGGGTGGTGAGAAGCGATTGCTTCACCCGCCATGCGGGTGGCGCGGCGGCCGATCAGATGATCTGTTGCTGCAGGTCCGCAGCCAGTGCCTGCAGTTTGGGCAGGAACACATTGACCATCGTGTCGAGCGGTCCGCGCTCGCTGTGAACGCCGATATTGAGCGCCGCAATGGTCCTGCCGTCGCGCCGCTGCAATGGCACGGAAACCGATCTGAAACCGGCTTCGGCTTCCTGGTCGACCAGCGAGAAGCCGTCGGCGCGCGCCTTGGCGATGGCGGCGCGTAATTCGGTCTTATCGACAACGGTGGCCGGCGTGAACTTTATCGCTTCGACGCGCGCGAGGAACCGATCCAACTGTTCGCTCGTCCATCGCCGCCAGCAGCACGCGGCCGAGCGAACTCGACAGCGCCGGCAAACGAAAGCCAATCTGCGCGCTGACGGGCAATATCCTGTTGGGTGAAGCATGCGCGATCATGGTGACTTCATCGCCGTCAAGCACCGCCGCCGAGCAGGCTTCGTTCACTTGGTCGCTTAAGCGTTCGAGCGCCGGCTGGACGATGTCCGAGACCGCGTTCGACGATAGATAAGCCCCCGCCAGCGTCAGAATGCGCGGGGTCAGGCGGAACAGGCGGTCGTCGGTCTCGGCGTAGCCGAGCTTGACCAGCGTGGTGAGAGTGCGCCGGACCGACGCGCGCGGCAGATCGACAAGCCGCGCGACGTCGCTGAGGGTGAGCCAGCGCCGTTCACGGCCGAAGGCCTCGATCACCCGCAAGCCACGGGCGAGCGCCTCGAGAAAGTCCGGGCCTGCGGCGCCGGCCAGCGCTTGCTCGGCGTCCGATCGTTTCAAGCGTGGCATCGTTAGCGTCCTCGGTATCCGCTCGGTGTTCGGTCATCGAACATTTGGCGGCAGATGGCGGAATTTTTGCCCGGCTCACAAGCCCAAAGAGGCCGTTTCAGTTGCGCCTTCTCATCAGGCCTGTTCTAATTCGCACAAACGTTCGGTCACCGAACATACATCTTCGGCCGGTAGCGCGCGACAATTTCTGACGGTGAGGAGGCCCCGATGCTGAGCCAGGAACAAAACGATCTCATCACCCGCGCCGGTCCCGGCACCCAGACCGGCACGCTGATGCGGCGCTACTGGCAGCCGGCAGCGCTGGTCGATGAACTCTCCGGCGCCAACCGGCCGGTGAAGGCGATCCGCCTGTTCGGCGAAGACCTGGTGATCTTCAAGGATGAGCAGGGCCGCTACGGCCTGATCGGCCGTCGCTGCCCCCATCGCGGCACCGACTTGTCGAAGGGCCGGCTCGAAGCCGGCGGCTTGCGCTGCGCTTTCCACGGCTGGCTGTTCGACGTGAACGGCACCTGCGTGGAAACGCCGGCCGAGCCCGCCGACAGCAACCTGTGCGCCAACATCAAGCAGGTGTCGTATCCGGTGGTCGAGAGGAGCGGCATCCTGTTCGCCTATATGGGCCCGGGCGAGCCGCCGGCGCTGCCGCATTTCGATTGCTTCGTCGCGCCCGACAGCCACACCTTCGCCTTCAAAGGCATGATCGACTGCAACTGGCTGCAATCTCTGGAAGTCGGCATCGACCCGGTGCACACCTCGTTCCTGCACCGTTTCTTCGAAGACGACGACCCGACCAAGAGCTACGGTAAGGTGTTCCGCGACATCACGCGCAACTCCGACATGCCGATGTCGCAGATCATGCGTGAATTCCCAATCCCGCGCATCGAGGTCGAGCCGACCGAGTTCGGCTTCCGCCTGTTGACGCTACGCCAGATCAGCGAGCGCAGCACCCACGTGCGCGTCACCAACCTGATGTTCCCCAACGCTTTCGTCATCCCGATGAGCCGCGACATGACCATTACGCAGTGGCATGTGCCGATCGATGACGAGAGGCATTACTGGTACGCGATCTTCACCTCGTTCGGCGTGCCGGTGGACAAGGACGAGATGCGACGCCAGCGGCTGCAGCTCTATTCGCTGCCCGACTACATCCCCAACCGCAACAAGGACAACGACTGGGGCTACGATCCGCACGAGCAGGAGAGCGCGACCTATACCGGCATGGGTCTCGACATCAACGTGCACGACCAGTGGGCCTGCGAGTCGATGGGCGCGATCCAGGACCGCAGCGAGGAGCATCTCGGCACGTCCGACAAGGCGATCATCGCCTATCGCCGCTTGCTGCGTTCCGCGATCGAACAGATGGGCAAGGGCGAGCGGCCGATCATGGTGCTCGACGAGACGCAGGCCGCTTCCATCACCGGGCCGGCGGCCATCGACGGCATCGGCCCCGCCGACGACCTGCAGGGCTATTGGCAGAGGACCGAAGCCAGCAAACGCCAGGGCGCGAGCTGGGCGAATGGGGGATTGAGGTTAAAGTTGGCGGGGGTTTTTGCCGCGTCATGGCCGGGCTTGTCCCGGCCATCCACGTCTTTAAAACTGTCAATGCCGCAAGACGTGGATGCCCGGCACAAGGCCGGGCATGACGGTGTTTGATGTCGCCTCGTAAATCCGCCCCCGCCAAGCCGCGCGATTTCGTCTCCCGCCACGGCTTGTGGTCGGCGGAGCAGGAGCGCGCGGCGCGCCAGATCGAGCGCGCGATCAAGCAGCACAAATTGGAGGTGCTACGCTTCTCGTTCGCCGATCAGCACGGCGTGCTGCGCGGCAAGACCTTGCTCGCCTCCGAAGTGGCGGGTGCCATGCGCGATGGCGTCACCATGACCACGACGCTGCTCGCCAAGGACACGTCCCACCGTACGGTCTATCCGGTGTTCACGCCGGGCGGCGGCTTCGCCATGGAGGAAATGCAGGGCGGCGGCGATTTCGTCATGGTCGCCGATCCGGCCACCTTCCGCGTGCTGCCCTGGGCCGAGAACACGGGCTGGCTGTTGTGCGACATCTACTTCAGCAACGGCAAGCCGGTGCCGTTCTCGACACGGGCGCGCTGCCGCGAAGCGCTCGATGCGCTGGCTAATGCCGGCTTCGATTTCTGCGCCGGGCTCGAGGTCGAATTCCACCTGTTCAAGCTGGAGAACCCGCGCCTTGCGCCGGAAGATGCCACCTGGCCGCCGCAGGCGCCGGAGGTGAGCCTGCTCACACAGGGCTATCAGTATCTCACCGAAACGCGTTTCGACATGCTCGATCCGGCGGTCGCGATCTTGCGGCGCGGCATTGCGCAGCTCGGTCTGCCGCTGCGTTCGGTGGAAGTCGAGCTCGGCCCCAGCCAGTGCGAATTCACCTTCCGCCCGCTGATGGGCCTGGAAGCCGCCGACGCCATGATCCTGTTCCGCGTCTGCGGTGAAGCAGCTCGCGCGCCGCAACGGCTATCTCGCGAGCTTCATGTGCCGGCCGGCGCTGCCGCACGTGATGTCGAGCGGCTGGCACCTGCATCAGTCGCTGATCGCGCGCGAAAGCAAACGTAATGCCTTCGCGCACAAGGACGGCCTGTCGCCGCTCGGGCAGCATTATCTCGCCGGGCTGCTCGCGCACGCGGCGGCGGCAGCCGCCTTCACCACGCCGACCATCAATGGCTACAAGCGTTACAAGTCCTATTCGCTGGCGCCTGATCGCGCCATTTGGGCGCGCGACAATCGCGGCGTGATGATGCGGTTGCTCGGCCAGCCGGGCGAGGCGTCGACGCATCTGGAAAACCGCGTCGGCGAGCCGGCCGCCAACCCTTACCTCTACATGGCCTCGCAGATTTATGCGGGGCTCGATGGGCTGGCGCAGCAGCGCGACCCCGGGCCTTCCGCCGATACGCCCTATGAAACGGATGCCGCCCTGTTGCCGAAAGATCTCGGCGAAGCGTGTGCGGCCCTGCGCACCGATGTAGTATTCCGCGCCGGTTTCGGCGACGCCTTCATCGACTATTATGCCCACATCAAGGAGGCCGAGTTCGCGCGCTTCCAGAAGGAGCAAGCCGAGCCCGCGCAAGCCGACGTCACGCCTTGGGAACAACGCGAGTATTTGGATTTATTCTGAGCCATCCGCTCGTCCTCGCGAAAGCGGGGCCCCGGTCCTTCAAGAAGCGCTGCGGTCGCGGCTCCGGAGTCCCGCTTGCGCGGGAATGAGCGGAGGATGGATCGACGCAAAGAGGAAACGCCATGCCCTACGCGACAACCCCCGACAACGTGAAGCTCTATTACGAGGAGGTGGGGCAAAAAACGGAATTTGGCACGCCCATCCTGTTCGTGCATGAATTTGCTTCCGACCATCGCGGCTGGGAGCCGCAGATGCGCGAATTCGGCAAGCGCTACCGCTGCATCACCTATTCCGCGCGCGGTTATAAGCCGTCCGACGTACCGGCCGACCAGAATGCCTACAGCTACATGCATGTGATGCGCGACGCGATCGCCGTGCTCGACCATCTCAAGATCGAGCAGGCGCATTTCATCGGGCTGTCGATGGGCGGCTACACGGCGTTGCAGGTGGCGCTCAATCATCCTGAGCCGGGTGTGCTCGATGGTGCTGGCCGGCACCGGCTCGGGCTCCGAGCGCTGGTACACCGAGGATTTTCACAAGCACTCGCGCGAACTCGGCGACCAGTTCGAGCGCGAAGGCTCCGCCAAGATCGCCGAAACCTATGGTCATGGGGCCGAGCCGCGTGCCGTTCCTGCTCAAGGATCCGCGTGGCTTTGCCGAGTTCACCCAGCATCTCGCCGAACACGACGCGCTCGGCTCGGCCAACACCTCGCGCTGCTTTCAGGGCGGGCGGCCCTCGCTCTACGATTTCGACGCCGAGATCAGGAAGCTCAAGACACCGGCGCTGATCGTGGTCGGCGACGAGGACGACCGCTGCATCGAGCCGAGCCTGTTCCTCAAGGACGCGCTGGCCGCCTCCGGCCTCGTCATGATGCCGAAGAGCGGCCACGTGGTGAACCTGGAAGAGCCGGACCTGTTCAACGCAGTGGTCGGCGATTTCCTGGCGCGCGTCGATGCCGTCCGCTGGGCCGCACGCGATCCGCGCACGCGCGGCACGCGGCCGTTCAGGCCGGCGATGAGCTGAACCGACGCCCTACAGGCGACTTTGCGGCGGTGGAACCCGAGCCCCACTCCGTTCATTATGGGAACTGGGTCACCACGCTGGAGGGTCGGGCGATGCTGAAATGGGCGATCGTTTTTCTGATCATCGCCATTATCGCGGGCATCTTCGGCTTTACCGACGTCGAAGCCGCCTCCGCAACCATCGCGCAATGGCTGTTCGGCATTTTCCTGGCGCTGTTCCTGGGCGCCCTGATCATCGGGCTATGGCTCGGCAGCAAGCTGATGCCGTAGCGGCGGCGGCCACGCCCGGAGCCGCCGCGCGATCACGGCATGTTTCGACGCCTCACTTCGGCATCACGCCCATGGCGGAAGCCTTCTGCTTGAGCGCCTGACCCTGCGGCAGGGCTTTGCGGCAATCGGGGGAGAGCGCGAGGCTGTGCGCCTGCAGGCAGGCGAGGATGCGGCCGCCGCCGGGCATGACCCCGTGGCACAAGGTTTCGTAATCGGCGCGGCAGAGGCTTGCGATGTGCCGGGCTTGCTGCTGCATCCCGGCCGGGACTTGCGCGCGCGCCGGCGCGGTGCCGAGAATCGCCACACCGAGAAGTGCGAGAGCAAGGGGGGACCAGACGGATTTCATGGGTGATGTCCTTTGCGGTGGTGGATTGTCAGGGTTTTGGCGAGTCGGCCGCATCGGGCGGGCCGAACAGCGTGCGCAGAACCGCGCGGGCCCCGCGCGCCTTACGCACGTCGCGCCACAGCGCCAGCCATTCGCCGAGCGCGACGCGAACCGGATTGAACGACGGCACGCCGCCGACCAGGCCGTAGCGCAGCGGCTCGGCCGGTGTCTCGGCGAAGGTGCCGAACAGGCGGTCGAACACGATCAGGATGCCGCCGTAGTTCTTGTCGAGGCAGCTCGGGTTGGAAGCGTGGTGCACGCGGTGATGCGCCGGCGTGTTCAGCACCCATTCCAGCACGCCCAGCCGCGGCGCGAGCTCGGTGTGGATGAAGAACTGGTAGAGCAGGTTGACGGCGAGCATGGCGATCACCGCGACCGGGTGATAGCCGATCCACACCAGCGGCAGGAAGAACAGGAAGTTGCCGGAGATGTTGGCGGTCCAGCCGAGACGGATCGCCGCCGTCAGGTTGAGGCGCGTGGCCGAGTGGTGCACCGCATGCGTTGCCCACATCCAGCGGATGCGATGGGCGGCGCGATGGTGCCAGTAATAGAGGAACTCGCTGCCGAGGAAGAGGCCGATCAGCGCCAGTGGCGCGGTCTGCGAAAAGTCGAACAGCCGGTGCTGGTAGACGAAGGCGAAGGGGATCGCCAACAACGCGGCTTCCACGGCGCGCACAAGGTTCTGCCCCAAGGCGACGCCGACAGAGGCGGCACTTTCACGCCAATCGTGGACGTCATGATGGGCGAGGCGCGACAGCAGATATTCAAGCACCATAAAGCCCGCCGCCGTCGCCAGGATCAGCAGGCGGATGTGAGGGTCGAGGAAGAAACGTACCGGTATCCATGACAGTCTCCGCAAAAACCAACGCCGCGACGCGGGCCCGGTGCGGGGGCGACACCGTCGCCACCCGCAAGGCGCATCTCAGCGGCTGTAGACCGATTGGCTCGACCAGGTGCGGCCGTAGGGCCCGCTGCCGTTTCGGTAGACCGTGCAGGTGCCGCCGGCGCAGGTCGCCGAGCGGTCGCGCGAATAGGTCTCGCCGTAGGGGCCGGTGCGGGTGATGTGGCGGGAGCAGGTGCCGTTGGCGCAACCGCCCCAGGCGTGCACGGTGCCGGCGCCGCCATAGGGCCCGTAGACGGTGCGATTGCGCACCCAGGCATTGGCATCGACTACAGCCGCGAGCGACATGACGCCGATCAGCGCCGAGGTGATCATCAGGTGTTTCATGAGCTGGTTCTCCTGTGCTGAGGCCACCACACGCGGTAACCATGCGCACACCATGCGCTCCTGATGTCACTGCCGTTTCTCCGCCCGGAAACGATGTGTCGCGTTTTGTCGCCGCCATGTAACGGTGCGTAACAATGGCCCGCGCGCGCTTGTCTTGCGCCACGGTTCTTGTTCAACAGTGGCGCATGCACAGCCCGCCCGCAGCGACCCTATTGATCGTGGAGGACGATCCGGAAGTGAGTCGGCTCGTCGCCGAGTTCATGCGACAGGAAGGATTCGAGATCGAGCTCGCCGCCAACGCCAAGGCGATGGACGCGGTGCTGCAACGAATGCGGCCCGACCTCATCGTGCTCGATCTGATGTTGCCGGGTGAGGATGGGCTGTCGGTCTGCCGTCGCCTGCGCGCCGCCGACACCATCCCCATCCTGATGCTGACCGCCAAGAGTAGCGAGATCGATCGCGTCGTCGGCCTCGAGCTCGGCGCCGACGATTATCTGGTCAAGCCGTTCGCGCCGCGCGAATTGCTGGCGCGCATCCGCGCCGTATTGCGCCGTGCGACAGTCGCGCCGAGCCAGCCCTTGTCGCGCCGCTTGGCGTTCGATCGTTTCGTCGTCGACCTCGACGCTCGCAGCATCCTGTGCGAGGGCGATGCCGGGGCGCTGCAATTGACCAGCGCCGAGTTCGATCTGCTGGCGTGCTTTGTGCAGCGGCCGCGCCGCGTGCTGACGCGCGATCAGATTCTGGACTGGACGCGCGGCCGCTCGGCCGAGCCCTTCGATCGCACCGTCGACATGCTGGTGTCGCGCCTGCGCCGCAAGCTGGAAGCGGCGAGCCCGCAGTCCAATCTCATCAGCACGGTGCGCAACGGCGGCTATCTGTTCACCGCGCCGGTGCGGCAAGTGTCATGATGCTGCGCTTCACCTTCGCCGCGCGCATCGCGCTGATCATCCTCGTCGGTCTGCTGGTGCTGTGGATCGGCGTTGTCGCGCTCTACTACCGCGCCGCGGCGCACGAGGGCGAAATCAGCCGGCCGGCGCCGGCGCGGGTCGCCGCCCTGGCGACGCTCGCCGAGCGTGCGGCGCTGCAACAGCGGGCGTTGCTGCTGCGCGCCGTCTCAGGCGCCGACCTTACGGTCGGCGTTGCGCCGGCGGGCACCGTATCGCCAGCGCCGCCGCCGCTCGGCAGGCGCGACCGAAAACTGCAGGCGCAATACGCCGCGGCCCTCGATGGTCGGTCGGTCGCACTCTCGCACCCGCCGGTGCGGCCGGACGCGCGCTTTCCCCGGCTCGCCAAGATGGTGGACCGCGATATCGCCTTGCGCGTCGGTTTGCGCACCGGCGAGACACTGGTGCTGGAGACCCGCGCGCCCGTGCCGGTGACGCCGTTCGGCCTGCCGATCGGCTTCGGCGCGGGACTGATCGGCACCGTCGTCGCCCTGCTGGCGCTCCTGATCATGCAGCGGGAGACGCGGCCCTTGGCGCGGCTCGCCGCTGCCGTCGACAAGGTCGATCTCACGGCCGAGCCGGCGCCGCTGCCGAGCGCGACGCGCAGCGCGCCGGAAATCCGCGCGCTGATCGCCGCCTTCGCCCGTCTGCAGCAGCGCCTCAGCGAGACGTTGCGGGCGCGCATGACGCTGGTCGGCGGCATCGCCCACGATGTCCGCACCTTCGCCACCCGGCTGCGGCTGCGCGTCGAGCGGCTGCCCGACGAGCAGGAGCGCGCGCGGGCGATCGCCGATATCGACGACATGATCGTGCTGCTCGACGACGCGTTGCTGTCGGCGCGGGTCGGTGCGGGCGAGCTGTCGCGCGAGATGCTCGATCTTGCCGCATTGCTGCGGACGGATATCGACGATCGCGTCGCGCAGGGGGGACCGGTCACCTGGCAGGACGGCCTGCCGGCCGGGACCGTCGTGCTCGGCGACCGGCTGGCGTTGCGGCGCGTGTTCGCCAACGTCATCGACAATGCGCTGGCCTATGGCCGCCGTGCGAGCGTTGCGGCGTCGCAGCAGGGCGAGATGGCCGTGGTGACGGTCGACGACGAGGGCCCCGGCATTCCCGCCGATCAGCGCGGCACGATGTTCCAGCCGTTCAACCGCCTCGAAGCGTCGCGCAATCGCGCCACCGGCGGCGCCGGCCTCGGCCTTGCGGTCGTGCGCAGCCTGGTCGAGGCTCACGAAGGCACCGTCGAAATCGCCGAGGCCCCGGGCGGCGGCGCCCGCGTGGTCGTTTCGTTGCCGGTGTTTCGGGTCTGAGCGGCCGCCGAGCGCCCCGCTTCAAACGCTGGCGATATCGCCCCAGTCCCGGCGCTTGGCCAGCTTGTAGGCGTCCTTGTCGCGGCGCGCGATCGTGCGCTCTTCGGGACGGTCCGGCGCGCACAACGTCAGGGTGACGCTGGCCTTGCTGACCTTCGGCGTCGCAAGGATACGGCGGCCTCGGGCGACGTCGGCGAAGCCCTTGCCGGCGACCAGATAGGAGAATTTTTCGTCCTCGAAGGGCACGCTGGCATCCTTGGCGATCATATGATCGCGCGAGCGCGCCAGGCGCGCGGCGAAATGGCACCAGCGGGAATCGTGGGCCAAGGCACAGCGGCCTTCATGCGAGCAGGGTGCGATGATGTGCGCACCGCCGGCGATCAGGACATCGCGGCATTGCAGGATGCGCTGGAAACCATTGACGGTGCCGGGCTCGACGATGACCAGCAGCCGGTCGGCGCGCTCCCACAGCGCCGAGAGCACGCCGGTCAACGCGGCCGGCGCCAGCTCGGTCAGCGCGTAGCTCGTCATCACCACATCGGCGTTGGGTGCGCGCTCGAGAGCATGCGCGAAATCGCCGAGAACCATGTCGGCCGCAAGGCTCGTCTGCCGGCTGGCGCCGTGCAGTTCGCGGGCAAGGTCGAGCAGGCGCGGATTGCTGTCGATCAGCGTGAGCCGTTGCAGCGATGGCCAGACATCGAGAGCCGCCCAACTCGCCGTGCCGGGTCCCGCGCCCGCGTCCAGGATCGATCGCGCTTCGAAATGGGGAATGATCGCCATTGTCCGCGCGAGCGCCGCATGAACGGCGGCGTAGGTCGCCGGCATCCGCGCGACCGCGTAAGCAAGCGCGTCCATATCGGTGCGAATAGTCTCGCTGGTGCCGCCGGCGCGATAAATATCGGAGATGGCCTGCGCGTGGTCGCGTAGGACGCTGCGCGAGACATGGTCGAGCTTGTGTTGCAGCGCCGCGCTGATCCAGGCCGGCAAGCCCGTCATTGGATGCCGGCCGTGTCCCGGAGTGCGGCCGGCCGCCTACACATCCACGCTCGCGGCCAGTGCGTTGTCCTGGATGAATTGCCGGCGCGGCTCGACGATGTCGCCCATGAGCTGGTCGAACAGCACATTGGCCTCGTCCACCTCTTTGATGCGCACTTGCAGCAACGAGCGGGCATTGGTGTCGAGCGTGGTTTCCCAGAGCTGGTTGGGATTCATCTCGCCCAAGCCTTTGTAGCGCTGCATGGCGATGCCCTTGCGGCCGGCGCCGGTGATCGATTCGAACAGACCGACCGGCCCGTAGATCGGCCAAGTCTCGTCCTTGCGCCGCAGCGAGCTGGGCTTCTCATAGATCTTCTGCAAGGACGCCGCGTGTTCGTCGAGTCTGCGGGCATCGGCCGAGCCCAGCAGCGCGTGATCGATGATGGCGACACTTTTCACGCCACGCACCGTGCGCGCGAAGGTGAAACCGTCTTCTTCGCTGAATTCGCCTTCCCAGCCGCGCTCGGTCTCTTCCGCCAGAACATTGAGCCGCTTGGCGATAAAGGGCGCGGCTGCCTTGGCCTTTTCGGTATTGCCGAAAATTTCCGAATTGAGCACGCCGAGAATGGCAGCCTGCTCCACGACTTGGCGGTTATAACGGCTGTGCAGGCCGTTTAGGGTATTGCGGATGTTGCGCGCCTCCTCGACCAGCCTTTGCAGATCGCCGCCGGCGCGCTCTTCGCCGTTTGCCAGCCTGAGCACCGCTTCCTCGACGCCGGTCGAAATCAGATAATCTTCAAGCGCGCGCTCATCCTTCAGATATTGTTCGGACCTGCCACGATTGACCTTATAGAGCGGCGGCTGCGCGATATACAGGTGGCCGCGCTCGATCAACTCGGGCATCTGCCGATAGAAGAAGGTGAGCAGGAGCGTGCGGATATGGGCGCCGTCGACGTCGGCGTCGGTCATGATGATGATCTTGTGGTAGCGCAGCTTGTCCGGATTGAATTCGTCGCGCCCGATGCCGGTGCCGAGCGCGGTGATCAGCGTGCCGATCTCCTGGCTGCCCAGCATCTTGTCGAAGCGCGCGCGCTCGACGTTGAGGATCTTGCCGCGCAGCGGCAGCACGGCCTGAAATTCGCGGTTGCGGCCCTGCTTGGCGGAGCCGCCGGCGCTGTCGCCCTCGACGATGAATAGTTCGGATTTCGCCGGGTCGCGCTCCTGGCAGTCGGCGAGCTTGCCGGGCAGCGAAGAGACATCAAGCGCGCCCTTGCGGCGGGTCAGTTCGCGTGCCTTGCGCGCGGCCTCGCGGGCGGCGGCGGCTTCCACCACCTTGCCGACGATGACGCGCGCTTCCTGCGGATGAATCTCGAACCAGTCCTGCAGCGCCTGGTTGATCACGTTCTCGACCACCGGCCGCACCTCGGAGGAGACCAGCTTGTCCTTGGTCTGCGAGGAGAACTTCGGGTCGGGCACCTTCACCGACAGCACCGCGGTCAAGCCCTCGCGGCAGTCGTCACCGGTAAGTCCCACCTTCTCCTTGCGGGCGCCGCCGTTGCCTTCGGCGTATTGCGTGATCTGGCGGGTGAGCGCGCCGCGGAAGCCGGCGAGATGGGTGCCGCCATCGCGCTGCGGGATGTTGTTGGTGAAGCAGAGCACGTTCTCGTGATAGCCGTCGTTCCACCACAGCGCACATTCCACGGTGATGCCCTCGCGCTCGGCGCGCACCATGATCGGGCTGGGAATGAGCGGCGACTTGTTACGGTCGAGGTAGTGCACGAAGGCCTCGACGCCGCCTTCGTATTTCAACTCTTCGCGCTTCTCGACCGCGTGGCGCCGGTCCGAGAGCACGATCAGCACGCCGGAATTGAGGAAGGCGAGCTCGCGCAGGCGATGCTCCAGGGTCGCGAAGTCGAACTCGGTCATCGTGAAGGTGGCGGGCGAAGGCAGGAAGCTGACCTCGGTGCCGCGCTTGCCGTCGGTCTCGCCGACAACCTTGAGCGGCTCGACCGCGACGCCGTCGCGGAACTCGATGAAGTGTTCCTTGCCGTCGCGCCAGATGGTGAGCTTGAGCCAGGTGGATAGAGCGTTGACCACCGAGACGCCGACGCCGTGCAGACCGCCGGAGACCTTATAGGAATTCTGGTCGAACTTACCCCCGGCGTGCAACTGGGTCATGATGACTTCGGCGGCGGAAATGCCTTCGCCCTTGTGGATGTCGGTCGGGATGCCGCGGCCGTTGTCGTGCACGGTGCAGGAGCCGTCGGGATTGAGTGTGACCGACACTTCACTGGCGTAGCCGGCGAGCGCCTCGTCGATGGCGTTGTCGACCGCCTCGTAGACCATGTGGTGCAGGCCCGAGCCGTCATCGGTGTCGCCGATATACATGCCGGGCCGTTTGCGCACGGCGTCGAGGCCCTTCAGGACCTTGATCGACTCGGCACCATATTCGGCATCGGACGGGATATTGCGGGCTGCATCAGCCATCGACGGCACCCTCGCGGCGGGCGAAAAATTGAGTCGGGTAGGAATGTTTGTGTGACACGAAAACCAGCCCTCGTACAGCGCAAAGTATCTGGCCATAATATGTTGATCTGAAAGCTTTTTTTAAAGACCTGCCGCTACAAAAAAGCCGTGTTTTATGGGCCGTTTTGGCGCCCCCTAAAGCATGGTTTTGGCGTTTGTTTTTGGCCGCCATCGAAACGCCATGACCAACTCGTTGATGCGCTTTTGCTTGCATGCGGCGCGCACCTGTTCATAAGCAACGCACGCATCCCCGCCGGTTCCGATTCTCTGTCCCATGCGCTGGTTCAGCCCGCCGCCCATCCCCCGGCCTCGATTGTCATTTGAGGTCCCCCATCGCTTGCGCGCCATGGTGCGCGCGCGGGAATCCAGCATCATCGTACTCGCGGCGGTGGTCGGGGTGCTGGCCGGCCTGGTGGTCGCCGCCATGGGCGCCGCCGTCGGCTTCATGCATGTGACGGCGTTCGGGCTCGATCCGGGCGAGCGCCTCTCCGGGCGCATCTCGCTCGATCCCATCCGCGCCTTCGTCACGCCGTGCCTGGGCGGCCTGCTGTTCGGCCTGGTCTCCGCCTATATCAGCCGCCGCCGCGGCTCCGAGGTCGACCCCATCGAGGCCAACGCGCTGCACGGCGGCCGCATGTCGATGCGCGGTAGCCTGATCGTGGCGGCGCAGACGGTATGGTCGAGCGGCGTCGGCGCCTCGGTCGGCCTGGAGGCCGGCTATACCCAATGGGCGAGCGGTATCGCTTCCAAGCTCGGTCAGGCGTTCCGGCTGCGGCGGGCCGACATGCGCATCCTGGTCGGCGCCGGCTCTGCCGCAGCCATTGCCGGGGCCTTTGGCGCGCCGCTGGGCGGCGCTTTCTACGGGTTTGAACTGATCATCGGCAGCTATTCGGTCAACTCGCTGGCGCCCGTCGGCATCGCCTCCCTGCTCGGCTACCTGACGGCCCAGGCCCTCTCGCCCAGCGAACTCGGCATCGAGACCGGCACGGTCTCCACGCTTGCCGTGCACGACATCGTGGTGGCGGCCGGTTTCGGGGTCCTGGCGGGCATCTTTGGCATCCTGCTGATGCGCGGGGTCGCCGCCTGCGAGCAGCTCTTCGTGCGCATCAAGATCAAGCCCTGGATCAGGCCGACCATCGCCGGCGCCATTGTGGGGTTGTTGGCCATGATCTCGCCCCAGGTCATGTCGTCCGGCCACGGTGCGCTGCATCTCACCGGCCTGTTCAAGCTGCCGCTGGAGACGCTGGCCATTATTTTCGTGCTCAAATCGCTCGCCTCCATCGTCTCGCTGGGCTCCGGATTCCGCGGCGGCCTGTTCTTCGCCTCGCTCTTGCTCGGCGCGCTGGGCGGGCAATTATTCGCCATTGGGGTGACCACGCTGGTCCCCGGCGCGCATCTCGACCCTGACGCCTATGCCATCATCGGTCTCTCGGCGCTGTCGGCCTCGGTGATCGGCGGCCCGCTGACGATGTCGTTTATTGCGCTGGAATCGACCGGCGACCTCTGGCTCACCACCGCCGTGCTGCTCGCCGTTATCATAGCGCGGCAGGTGACGCGCGAGTTCTTCGGCTACACCTTCGCCACCTGGCGCTTCCATCTGCGCGGCGAGACCATCCGCAGCGCGGCAGATGTCGGCTGGATCAGGGATTTGACCGTCGGGCAGATGATGCGCGTCGACGTGCGCACCACGCCGGTGGAGACACCGGTCTCGGCCTTCCGCGAAGCGTTCCCCTTGGGCTCGACCAACCAGGTGGTCGCGGTGGACGAAGACGGCCGTTATGCCGGGGTCGTCCTGGTGGCGGAAGCCCATGGCAGCGAGTTGAACGCCACCGTCTCGGTGCGCGAAATCTTGCGCCAGGCCGATAATATGCTGCTGCCGCAGATGACCGCGCAGGAGGCGATCGCGGCCTTCGACCGCTACGAGGCGGAAGTGCTGGCGGTGGTGGACACGCTGGAGCGCCGCCAGGTGATCGGCCAACTCAGCGAGGCGCATGCGTTGCGCCGTTATTCCGACGCCTCGGAACGGCAGCGGCGCGAACTGCTGGGAGAATTATAGGGCGCTTATTCCGCCGCTTGCGGGCGCTCGTTCAGCCGCGCCGAGGCTTCCGCCGCCGGCACCGGCTTGCCGAAGTAGAAGCCCTGGCCGAGCTTGCAGCCGGCCGCCAGCAGGAAATCGCGCTGGGCGGCGGTTTCCACGCCTTCCGCCACCACCTCGATGCCGAGCTCATGGGCAAGCCCGAGCGTGGCGCGCACGATTGCGGCGTCGTCGGCATTGGTCGTCACGTTCTCGATGAAGCTGCGGTCGATCTTCAACTGCGAGACGTGGAACGAACGCAGATAATCGAGCGACGAATAGCCGGTGCCGAAATCGTCGATCGCCAGCCGCACCCCCGCCTTGCGCAGGCGCTCGAAGGCCTCGCGGTGACGCCGGGTGGTTTCGATCAGCACGGTTTCGGTGATCTCGATCTCCAGGCGGCTGGGTTCCACCTGGTAGTGCGCGAGGTTGTCGATGACGATCTGGTCGAGTTGGGTGACGAGCTTGAATTGCGCGCCCGATAGATTGATCGCGACGACCGGCGGCGCTTGTGCCTGTTCGCTCCAGGCGCGGATCTGCCGGCAGGCCTGCGCGATCACCCATTCACCGATCGGGGCGATGCTGCCGGTGGTTTCCGCGATCGAGATGAAGCTCGATGGCAGCAGCATGCCGCGCGTGGGATGATTCCAGCGCAGCAGCGCTTCCAGCCCCTGGATGCGTCCGCTGGCGAGATCCACCTGCGGCTGATAGTACAATTCGAGCTCGCTGCGTTCTATGGCGTGGCGCAGGTCGTCGCCGATGAGGACGCGCTCGCGCGTCTCGCGATCGAGTTCGGCGACGTGGAAGCGATACTGATTGCGGCCCTCGCTCTTGGCGCGATAGAGCGCGAGGTCGGCCTTCATCATCATGGCATCGACCCCGGCAACGTCGCCGCGATAGGGCACGATGCCGATGCTGACGCTGGAGCGAAGCTGATTGTCGCCGATCATGTAAGGGTCGGCGACCACTTGGCCGATCTTGGACGCCAGCCGTTCGATATTGGCGCCGTCGGTGATGTCATCCTGCAGCACCGCGAATTCGTCGCCGCCGAAGCGGGCCACCATGTCGGTGTCGCGCACGCAGCCCTTCAGGCGCTCGGCGACTGCGCGCAGCAGCCGGTCGCCGACGGGATGCCCCAACGTGTCGTTGACATCCTTGAACTGATCGAGATCGAGATAGAGCACGGCGAATTGCGAGCCGCCGCGCCGGGCGCGGGCGAACTCGAGCGTGAGCCGTTCGAGAAAGGCGGCGCGGTTCGGCAGCCCGGTCAACGAGTCGGTGCGCGCCAGCACCGCGATTTTTTCGGCCGCGGCCTTGCGCTCGGTGATGTCGTTGAGAATGCCCTCGATCCCCACGAGCTCGTTGCCGCCGTCGTGCAGTGCGGTGCCGTGGGCGGCAAACCAGGCGAGCGAGCCGTCCGGCTTCTTCAAGCGGAACTCAATGTCGACCGAGGCCCTCTGGCCGATCACGATGGCGCGGATGGCGGCCAGGACGGCCGGCAGGTCGGCGGCTTCGATCAGCCTGATCCAGCGTTCCGGCTCGGCCAGCAGTTGATCGGCCTTGTAGCCGTAGCGGCTGACATTCTTCGACAGATAGGTCAGCGGGAACGGAAATTGCGGGCGGACGCGGAAGAGAACGGTCGGGCTGTTTTCGACGATGTGATTGGCGTCGGAGAGCTTCTGCAGGTGTGAGGTGCGCGCGACGGCGGCGCCAACAAGTTCGGCCAGCGTTTCAATGGCGTCGATCTCCGCCGCCGACCAGCTGCGCTCGCTGCGGCAGTCATCGAAGCCGATGACCCCCAACCATTGTCCTTCGGCAAACACCGGAACCGACAACACCGATTTGACACCGCCCTCTTCGAACAGGGCGCGCGCCTCGGGGTCGAAGTCGCGCACATGGCCAACAATGGTGTCGCCGCGGGCCAATCGCGGCAGCCAACGTTTCAGGCCGACCTCGGCCATCGGGGCTTCCGCTTTCTGGAATTTGGGCGGCGTCGGCAGGCCGGGAACGGTCCAGACGTGATGCTCGAGGATTCGGCCTTCGAGATTGTCGCCGTCGATGAGAAAAATATGGGCGCGGTCGACGCCGGTGGCGCGGCCGATCCGCTCTATCACCTTGGGTAGCGATACGCTGAGATCGGATGAGCGCAGCAATTCCTTGGCCGCCGCGGCCACGGTCTGCAGGAGCGTGTCGCGGCGATGGGCATCGAGAACAGCAAGCGCGCCGGTCGGGTTGGCCGGCGCTTGCTTCTTGTCATCCGTGGTGGTGCGCGGCGCTGCCGAGCGGGATACCATGAGGCGGAACCAGATCGAGGAATTTCTTGTATATTGCCAAACACTTCTCGGGTTTCCGTTGCGCCGATCATTCAAATTTTCTGCAATTTATGGTTTGCGAAATGCTAAAGGAACTTCGCCACGGCATCGTTGCAGGAATAACTTCAGTTGTTGGAAGCCGATCCAAGCCGGTGCTTGCTCAGCCGGGCGCGGCCGAAGTGATGGAACCGCGGTTCATAGTCCGGCACGGGCTTGGCAAACCCGGCGAGTGCAGCGGTCAGGATCTCGGCACGGTCGAGATCCACGCGCATCCGATCAAAGGTGCGCTGCAGTTCCGCCAGCAATCGATGTGTTCCTTTTTCAGTTGTCATTGCCAGTCCCCAGGGCTCGACAGTTTCACCTCACGCTAGGTAATGACATAGCCATGTCGCTTGTTCCTCTTTATTCACGGGAGCTTGATCGCCGGAGCTTGCCGTCGGGATAGACCGCTGCGCTAGCCGCGTGGCGTGACCGTTCCATTACGCACCTCGAAGACCTGAGCGCGGTTTGCGATGTCGCCGAAGGCGGCCGGATCGGCGCCGGTCATCCACACTTGCGCGCCCAATTCCGTAAGCGCGTCGTAAAGCGATGCCCGGCGCGCCGGGTCGAGATGCGCCACGATCTCGTCGAGCAACAGCAGCGGCGCAAAGCCGGTCATGTCCTTGATGAGATTGGCATGGGCAAGCACCAGGCGGATCAGCAGTGCCTTCTGCTCACCGGTGGAGGCGTCCGCCGCCGCGACGCCCTTGTCGGCGTGGATGATTTTCAGGTCGGATCGGTGCGGCCCTTCCAGCGTGCGGCCGGCGGCGGCATCGCGCGCGCGGTTATCCTTGAGCAGGGTGCGGTAGCGGTCCTCGATCTCGGCCGCGCTGTGCTGCGGCAGCAGTTGTTCAATCACGCCATCGAGCGCGATTCCGGCGCGCGGAAAACCGGGCGCGCTGTCGCGCGCCTGGGTCAGCGCCGCTCGCAGCCGCGTCACGGTCTCGGCGCGCGCGGCCGCCACCGCCACGGCAACCTCGGCGGTCTCGTGCTCGACCGCGTCCAGCCAATGCGCGTCGCCGTGAGGGTCTTCCAACAGGCGGTTGCGCGAGCGCAGACACCGCTCAAGCGCGGAGACACGGCTCGAATGCTGGGCATCGACCGCCAGCACCAGGCGATCGAGAAAGCGACGGCGCTCGGAGGCGGGGCCGTTGAAAAGCGGATCCATCGCCGGGATCAGCCACACCACGCGCAGGTGATCGGCAAAGGCGGTGGCCGAGGATACCGGCTCGCGATCGACGCGGTAGCGGCGGGTCGCCGAGGTTTCCTCGTCCGCCGGCGCCTCGATGCCGGTGCCGAGGGTCGCGAGCCCCAGCATGCCCTCGATTTCGGCGTTGATCGCCCATGCGCCATCGCCTTCGGAAAAGGCGAACTCGTCCAGAGTGGCGCGGCGCAGACCGCGGCCGGGCGCCAGCAGCGAGATCGCCTCGATCAGGTTGGTCTTGCCGGCGCCGTTGGCGCCGGTCAGCACCACCGGTCCTGCTTGATCGAGCGTTACCGTCGCGGCGTGATAGCTGCGGAAATTGCTGAGGCTGAGGCGGCGGATGAAGGCGGCGGTCATCGGGAATGCCGTGCGGCAGGCCGCAGCCGACCCTCTCCCCTTGTGGGAGAGGGTGGCGCGCGCAGCGCGCCGGGTGAGGGGTCAGCTCTTCGCATTGGCAAGGTGTGCGACGATGTCTTCCAGTACCGACGTCGGGCGTTGCAGGACATCGTTATTCCAATAGCGCAGCACGCGAAATCCCTCATTCGCCAAGGCAGCATCGCGCCGTCGGTCACGCTCAGACCCGAAATGCTGACTGCCGTCGATTTCAATGACGATTTTCGAACCAAAACAAACGAAATCCAGAATGAAGTTCTGGAATGGCACTTGTCGGCGGAATTTGAAGCCCACAAGTCTGCGGTGCCGTTACAATCGCCACATCGCAGTTTCGGCATCAGTCAAATCGCGTCGCAGCCGTTTGGCGTGGCTGCGATTGTGTATTGCGATCGGACGGTGATGGCCTCCCGCAGGCACTGACCCCTCACCCGGCTCGGGCCTGGCGGCCCTCGCCACCCTCTCCCACAAGGGGAGAGGGTACTCGAGCAAGCGGCCCGCGCGCTACACCCGCATCGGCATGAGCACGTAGAGCGCGCCCTTGGAGTCCTTGTCCTGAATGAGCGTCGGCGAGCCGGGATCGGCGAGCTTGAGCACGGCGACTTCGCCTTCGATCTGAGCGGCGATGTCAAGCAGGTAGCGCGAATTAAATCCGATATCGAGCGGCTCGGAATCGTAATCGACCTCGATTTCCTCGGTGGCGCTGCCGGAGTCGGGATTGGTCACCGAGAGCAGCAATTTGCCGCCGCTGATCGAGAGCTTGACCGCGCGGCCGCGCTCGCTCGCGACCGTCGAGACGCGATCGACCGCGGTCTCGAATTCCGCCTTGTCGACGACCAGGCTCTTGTCGTTGTTGAGCGGAATGACGCGTGCGTAATCGGGAAACGTGCCATCGATCAGCTTGGAGGTAAGCACGACGTTGCCGATGGTGAAGCGGATCTTGCTGGTCGATAGCTCGATCTCGACATCGCCTTCGCCGCTTTCGATCAGCCGCTGCACTTCGCCCACGGTCTTGCGCGGCATGATGATGCCGGGCATGCCGGCCGCCCCTTCGGGCAGCGGTAACTCGCATTGGGCCAGGCGATGCCCGTCGGTTGCGACCGCGCGCAAGGTGGTGCTGCCGTCGGTGCCGATCATGTGCAGGTAGATGCCGTTCAGGTAGTAGCGCGTTTCCTCGGTGGAGATGGCGAACTGGGTTTTGTCGATCAGCCGCTTGAGATCGCCGGCGGCGAGCTTGAAGGAATGGCTCATCTCGCCGGCAGCGAGATCGGGAAAGTCGCTCTCCGGCAGGGTCTGCAGGGTGAAGCGCGAGCGGCCGGCGCGGATCGACAGCACGGCGCGCTCGCCCGAGCCCTCGATCACGATCTGCGAGCCGTCCGGCAGCTTGCGCACGATGTCGTAGAACATGTGCGCAGGCACGGTGGTGGCGCCACCGGGCGCAACCTCTGCGGAAATCGAGTCGGTCACCTCGAGATCGAGATCGGTGGCCTTCAGGCTCAGCCGGCCGTCATCAGCCTTGATCAGCACGTTGGCGAGGATCGGAATCGTATTGCGCCGCTCGACCACGCGGTGGACGTGACCCAGCGATTTGAGGAGCTCTGAACGCTCGACGGTGATCTTCATCGCGACGGAGACCCGCTTCGGTGCCCCTGCGGGACCACCAATTAGACGCGCAACAACAACCCTCCGGCTTGCGACCTGCGAGGCCGGACGTCAAAAGTGACGTGCCGGAACAAAATTCGCAAGTCCGTGGGGGGCGGGGGCCGGACTATCCCCAGCGGCGTCCACAGGCGGTCGGTCGCCGCTCTTCCCGCGCGGGGGAAGAGCGGGCTCCACCCTAGTCCTGCAATTGCCGCTTGAGAACCTCGATCTCCTCGGCCAGCGCCATGTCGTTGCCGACCAGGCCTTCGATCTTGCGCACCGCGTGCAGAACCGTGGTGTGGTCGCGGCCGCCGAAGCGCCGGCCGATCTCCGGCAACGACCGCAGGGTCAGTGTCTTGGCAAGATACATCGCGACCTGCCGAGGGCGCACGACATTGGCCGTTCGCCGCGATGACAACAGGTCGGACCGGCTCACATTATATTGCCGCGCCACCACCCTTTGTATGTCCTCGATCTTGACCCTTTTGGGCTCTTGCGGCCGGATCAGATCGCGCACCTCGCGTTCGGCCATTTCCAGGGTCACCGGGTGGCCGGTCAGCTTGTTATGGGCGAGCAGCCGGTTGAGGGCGCCCTCCAGGTCGCGGCCGTTATGGGTCACGGTCTTGGCGATATAGGCCAGGACCGGCAGCGGCACGTCGAAGCTGGGGTGATGCATCCGCGCCGCGGTCACGCGCGCCTTGAGGATTTCCAGGCGCAGTTCCTCGCCCAAAGGCGCCATTTCCACCACCAGCCCGCCGGCCAGCCGCGAGCGCACGCGGTCATCGAGGCTTTCGAGGTCTGACGGCGGCCGGTCGGAGGCGATCACCACCTGACGGCCGGCGTCGATCAGCGCATTCAGCGTGTGGCAGAACTCGGCCTGGGTGGACTTGCCCTGCAGGAACTGCAGGTCGTCGATCACCAGGACGCCGATGCCGCGCAGCGCCTCCTTGAAGGCGAGCGCGGTCTGCGTGCGCAGCGCCGAGACGAAGCCGTACATGAACTTCTCGGCGGTGAGATAGAGCACCTTGCGCTCGCCCAGCGCATTGCCGGCCCAGGTGATCGCCTGCAGCAGATGCGTCTTGCCCAAGCCGACGCCGGCATGGATGTAGAGCGGGTTGAACATCACCGCGTCGCCACGCTTGGCCGCGGCCACCTGCTTGGCGGCGGCATGAGCCAAGGTGTTGGAGCGGCCGACCACGAAAGTGTCGAAGGTCAGTCGCGGGTCGAGCGGCGAGCCGCCGAGCGCTTCGTGCACGCCGGCATCGCCGACCGACATCGGACGTCCCATGGTGCCATTGCCGTTCAACGAGCGCGCACTCTCATTGGCGGGCTCGTCCTTCGGCTTGGTGACGTGCGAGATCCGCATGGCGGAACGGACGATCAGTTCGATGCGGCTGACCACGCTCGCCTCGGCCTGCCAGCAGGCGAGCACGCGCTCCGCATAGTGCGATTGTATCCAGCTCTTGAGGAAGCGGGTGGGCACCGACAGGCGCACCGTGCCGCCATCGACGGCTTCGAGATCCATGCGCGCAAACCAACTCGAATAGATGTCGTCACCGACTTCCGCTTTCAGGCGCTGTTGTACCTTTGACCAACTCTCCTGATCCGCGTTCGACATTTTTTTCTTCTCTATCCAACTAAAACGGTTGACCGAACTCGGTTGCTCGGCATGGCGGCAATAATGCGCGCCTACGCACCGGAACTGACGCAACAACACTCAAGCAAAGACGATGCCGGAGACACTTTTCGCGCGGGCTCGGGAGCCCATCACAGAATCGACGCTACGCGAGGAAACTGCGCCTTAGCCGCTGGATGGGGGGGCGGCGCCGCTTAAATCACGCAAGGATGCGGACGCGCGGGGATTGGAAGAAATCAGGAAATCAGAAAACGCACTGGAAGAAACGCCGCAACAAAAGGTGGACAGCGACGACGCGCTAGATGCGGAAAATGCGATTGATTTGGCGACATACCTCGACGCGGCCCCTGCCTCTGTCATGACATCCCCCACAGTGTTGTCGGGCTTGCGCCCTTAGCCGTGCAAAAACTACGCCCGGTGGACCGTCTAACTATCGCGTCGCAGTCAAAGCACGCAGCGACCAGACAGTTCACGTGGAAAGACGACATCGATGTCGCGATCCAGCAGTGATGACGTTGCGAACGGCCGTACGCAGTACATACGCGATACACACAGTGACAAAGCAGCCGCTCTCATCCGCCGATGAGCGTAGTACGAAACCATTTCCTGATGTGCGCCCCAACGAAAGCCAAGGCGTGAAAAGACAGAAGCATACGGGGCGGGTGGGAGCAACGAGATTTACCGGGCGGTGACAAGCTGCTGCGCCGATTTTCTCGAAGTGTTGCGGTATTGTGATCAAGGGCGATTTAGCAAGCATTTGATGAAGCGCGGAGATTCAGGCAGGGGATTTTTTGCCTGCCGCGCGGCATTGTGACCGAATTATTTTGGCGCTGGCCAAGGCAAGAAACCCTTGCGCCCCAGTATTTTTCAAGTCCTTGGGTTGGTATGGACGATAAGCTATTCATGCGGCGCCACAATTCCTGCTCAAAATTCAGGGTAGCCCCCTGCGCGAGAAGTGCCTGCGGCAGTGGCACTAATGCGCTATAAACGCGCATCGGCAGGTTGAATATTCGGTAATATTAGGCCGCGCACAGTTACGCGAAGGCTTAATGACGGGCCCTTGACCGTAATGCGGGCCGTCCGTCGGCTTGCCAGCCGACCTGCGGCCGCTGATGCGCGTGCCGCGAAAAATCAAAAAGTGAGAATGGCGACGAGCGCCGACTTACTGCGCGAGCTTGGCGATGCGGTGCGCGAGCCGGGAGACTTTGCGGCTGGCACTATTCTTATGTACGACGCCGCGCTGCGCCGAGCGCATGATCACCGGCTCAGCTTCCTTGAAAGCGGTCATCGCCGCGTTGCGATCGCCGCCGGTGATCGCTTCCTCAACCTTGCGCACCGTGCTGCGCATCGTGCTGCGATGAGTCTTGTTGATCGCGGTCCGTTTCGCGATCTGCCGCGTGGCTTTGCGGGCGGATTTGGTGTTGGCCATCACTCTCTCGTTTGCGTCTGGCGCCAGCGGCGGAAAAAGTCCGCTGAGGCGACCGAGTTTTGCAAGAAAAATCGGCGGCGAGCATCCCTCGCCGCCATTTGGGAAGGCTTATAGTGAGCAGGCGCCCGGGCGTCAACGCCCGTCCCGCCGCGGGCGGGGGCCGGCTCACGCCACGCGTTTGGCCCGGACGGTGTCGTAGCCGGCGGTTACCGCGGCCCGGTCAGCGGCGGAAAACGGCGCCAGCGGCGGCTTAACCCGCCCCAGCGCCGGATCGCCATGGATATGCGCGAGCAGGGCCTTAACCCCGCTCACCAGCGGCTTGCCGTCGAATAGCTTGCGGATCCTCACCGCCGCTTCCAGCGCCGCCGGGTCGCCTTCGCGCCAGGCGCGCGCGCACAGATCGGCGTTGCAGTTGGCGGTGGCCGAGATGCAGCCGGCGAACTGGCCCTGGCGCGCCTCGAGCAGCGCGGCTTCGGTCGACGGAAAGACCGCGAAGTCTTTCGAGATCGCTGCCACTGAGCGCGCATAGGCCATGTCGCCGGAGGAGTCCTTCAATCCCACGATGCGTGAGGGGAACGCTTCCAAGAGCCGGCCGATCAGCGCGACGTGCCACGGCAAGCCGGACATCGCCGGGTAGTGATAGAGATAAAGAGGAATTGGCTTGTCGGCCGTTGCTGCGACGATCTGCTCGATATAGGCGACCAGGCCGTCATCGGGTACGCCCTTGTAATAGAACGGCGGCAGTACCAGTGCACCGGCAAAGCCGAGCGTGGCCGCATGGCGCGTCAGCGCTATGGCATCGGAGACCGCGGCGGCGCCGGTGCCGACCATCAGCCTGTCGAGCGGCAGTCCGTTGTCCTTATAAGCGTTCATCACCGACATGCGCTCGTCGCGCGAGAATGAAGTCGCCTCGCCGGTTGTTCCGAGCACGTTGAGGCCATCGCAGCCGTTGTCGAGCAGATGGCGCGCAAGCGTCGTGGCGCGGTCGAAATCAGGCGCGCCGCTTTCGTGGATCGGTGTCGCGATGGCGGCAATGACGCCGGAGAGTTTCTTCTCGCTCATACGTTTCCGCTCCTGACCTCACCCGCTCACATTGTAGGCCGCGAGCGCCGCCATGTTGACGAGCTGGGTGTCCTTGGCGCCGAGCTGCACGATCTGCACCGGCCGGTCGAGCCCGACCAGCAAGGGCCCGATCACGGTGGCGCCGCCCAGTTCCTGCAGCATCTTGGTGGAGATCGAGGCGGAGTGAAAGGCCGGCATCACCAGCACGTTGGCCGGTCCCGACAGGCGAGAGAATGGATAGGGCGCCATCAGTTCCGGATTGAGTGCGACGTCGGCGGCCATTTCGCCTTCGTATTCGAAGTCGACCCGCTTGTGATCGAGAATGCGCACGGCCTCGATCACGCGCGCCGAGCGCTCGCCTTCCGGATGGCCGAACGTGGAGAAGGCTAGCATCGCCAGCCGCGGCTCATAGCCGAGCCGGCGCGCCACGCCCGCCGCCTCGATGGCGATCTCGGCGAGCTCTGGCGCGTCGGGCATTTCGGTCACCGCGGTGTCGGCCACCAGCACGGTGCGCCCGCGTGCCACCACCAGCGAGACGCCGATGACGCGGTGGCCCGGCTTGGCGTCGATTACGTGCCGCACGTCTTCCAGTGCCACGGAGAAATTGCGGGTGACGCCGGTCACCATGGCGTCGGCATCGCCCAGAGCCACCATGCAAGCGGCGAAATGATTGCGGTCGGTATTCACCAGCCGCTGGCAGTCGCGCACCAGATAGCCGTGGCGCTGCAGCCGCTCGTAGAGATAATTGATGTAGACCGCATTGCGGGTCGACACCGCGGCATTCATGATCTCGATGCCGTCGCTGAGCTCGATGCCGACTTCCTGCGCGGTAGCGCGCACGCGGTCCTCGCGGCCGACGAGCACGGCCGTGCCGAGACCCTGGTGTACGAAGCTCGCCGCGGCGCGGATCACCTGCTCCTCCTCGCCCTCGGCGAAGACGACGCGCTTGGGCGAGCGGCGCAGGCGCGCGAACACCTGCACCAGGGTGCCGGCGATCGGATCGCGCCGCGCGTTCAACTGGTGGCCGTAGGCCTCCATGTCGACGATCGGCTTGCGGGCGACGCCGGTGTCCATGGCGGCCTTGGCTACCGCCGGCGGCACGTAGGAGATGAGCCGGGGGTCGAACGGCACCGGAATGATGTAATCGGGCCCGTATTTCGGCCGCGAGCCGTAGGCGGCGGCGACGTCGTCCGGCACGTCCTCGCGCGCGAGTTCGGCCAGCGCATGCGCCGCGGCGATCTTCATCTCCATGTTGATGGCGGAGGCGCGCACGTCGAGCGCGCCACGGAAGATGTAGGGGAAGCCGAGGACGTTGTTGATCTGGTTCGGATAGTCGGAGCGCCCGGTGGCCATGATGGCATCGTCGCGCACCTCCGCCACTTCCTCGGGATCGATCTCGGCGTCGGGATTGGCCATGGCGAAGATGATCGGCTTGTCAGCCATGGACTTGATCATCTCCTTGGTGAAGGCGCCCTTGACCGAAAGGCCGAAAGCGACGTCGGCGCCCTCGAAAGCATCGGCCAGCGTGCGCGCCTTGGTCTTGATCGCGTTGGCCGACTTCCACTGGTTCATGCCTTCGGTGCGGCCCTGGTAGATCACGCCCTTGGTGTCACACAGGGTCAAGTTCTCGGGCCGGAAGCCGATGGCGCGCAAAAGCTCGAGGCAGGCAATGCCGGCAGCGCCCGCGCCGTTGCAGACGAGCTTGGTGCTGGCGATGTCGCGTCCGGTCAGATCGAGCGCGTTGATCAAGCCGGCGGCGGCAATGATGGCGGTGCCGTGCTGGTCGTCATGAAAGACGGGGATGTCCATCAATTCGCGCAGGCGCTGCTCGATGATGAAGCATTCCGGCGCCTTGATGTCCTCCAGATTGATGCCGCCCCAGCCTTTGCCGAGCAGCTTCACGCAATTGATGATCTCGTCTGGGTCCTCGGAGTTGACCTCGAGATCGATGGAATCGATGTCGGCGAAGCGCTTGAACAGCACGGCCTTGCCTTCCATCACCGGCTTGGCGGCAAGCGCCCCCCGGTTGCCTAGGCCGAGAATGGCGGTGCCGTTGGTGATGACGGCGACGAAATTACCCTTGGTGGTGTAGTCATAGGCGCGGCTTTCGTCCTCGGCGATGGCGAGCACGGGCACCGCAACGCCCGGCGAGTAGGCGAGGGACAGATCGCGCTGGGTCGCCATCGGCTTGGTGGCGACCACTTCCAGCTTGCCGGGGCGGCCACTACTATGAAATTGCAGGGCTTCTTGGTCGGTGAAAGTCGGCCGTTGGCGACCGGCGGGGGGGTTCGCGGACATTTGTACTCCGATGACACGCCGGTGCGGCCCGGCGGGGCGACCCTACCGGAACCGATGCCGAAAGCTCAAGGGAATGCCAGCCTTCGCATTTTGCACGGTTGAACCGCGGCGCTGTGCAGGGTAACTCCTGCACCTTCGGCGACGCCGTCTCAACCCCCGCATGTCATGATTCGCTTCCTGTTTCGCTTTCTCGGCCTCATTTGCCTGGCCGCCGCCTTCATCTTGGTCGTCGTCGACGGCACCAAGTCGATCGCCGACCATTCCGTCGATTTCACCAGCGTGCGGGCGCTCTGGACGCTCATCAATGCCGACAGCCTGCAGAACTTCACCGCCCAGGTGAAGCCGCTGGTGATGCCCTACGTCGCCGGCATGCTGTGGGACCCGGTGATCCTCGGCATCCTGGCGGCGCCCGCCTGGAGCCTGCTGGGTGTGATCGGCATCCTGTTCATGCTGCTCGGCCGCCGCAAGAAGCCCTTGATCGGCTACGCGCGCTAGGCATCGCGGGCTTGTGAAGGGCATTTTCGCTTGCCTGCCCAAGACGTGATCGGCGGCCACGTTCCGCAAGCGGCGTACAGCGCTTATATTGCGCTCATCGATTGAGGAGAACCATCCATGTTCGGCTTCAGGAAATCCATTGATATGCCCACGGCGAGCGACGCCCTGCCTGGCCGCGGCCGCCCGATCCCGACCGCGTCGGAGCATTTCGTCAATCACCATCCGCTCAAGGGGCCCTATCCGGCAGGCAGCGAGAAGGCCGTGTTCGGCTTCGGTTGCTTCTGGGGCGCCGAGCGCAAGTTCTGGGAATTGCCCGGCGTCTACGTCACCGCGGTCGGCTATGCGGGCGGCTTCACGCCCAATCCGACGTATGAGGAAGTCTGCACCGGGCGTACCGGCCACAACGAGGTGGTGCTGGTGGTCTACGACCCGAGCCAGGTTTCCTACGAGACCCTGCTCAAGACCTTCTGGGAGAGCCACGACCCGACGCAAGGCATGCGTCAGGGCAACGATGTCGGGACGCAATATCGCTCCGGCATCTATGTCTTCACGCCCGAGCAGCGGAAGGCGGCGGAGGCCTCGAAAGCGATGTATCAGCAGGAGCTGGCGAAGAAGCGATACGGCGCGATCAGCACCGAAATCGTCGATGCGCCGGAGTTCTATTTCGCCGAGGACTATCACCAGCAGTATCTGGCCAAGAACCCGTTCGGTTACTGCGGGCTCGGCGGCACCGGCGTGAGCTGCCCGATCGGCACAGGCGCCCAGCTCAAGCAGGACGTCACGGCCTAGCTTTCTGTTCGCCCTCGCCGGAGTGGGCATTTTTGCCCGCCCGGCGGCGGTACCGCAATAATGGTGAGAATTTGTTAACCATATAAAGCGTTAATACCGCATCGCTTCTACCGGTGAAGCTGGATTGGTATTGATGCGGTACGCACGACTAATTTGCCCGATCCTGATTGCGCTCAGCGCGGCGGCGTGTAGCCGCCAGCAAGCGATCTCTTACGTCCAGGATCCTTCGACCGGTCAGATGGTGCCGGTGGTGCAGCGCTACGGCGAAGCAAACAGCGCGCAATATAGCGCACAGGCGCAAGCACAGCCGCAACAAGACGCCGGGCAGGCGCAGGCTCAAGCTCAGCCCCAATACGCCGAGCAAGCCCAGGCGCAGCCGCAATATGCGCAGGATTATGACAGCCAGCAGCCCGCCGCGGCACAGGGCACTTCGCCCGGGCGCGGCTTGTTCACGTCAGGTCTGTTCGGCCGTCGTCACCGCGCGAATCAGATCAGCGCGCAGGACACCGCCCAGACCGCCGAGGCGCAAGCGCCCGGGGTCCCGCAGTCCTTCGTGATGCAATATCGCCCGCCGCAGGCGTCGGCTCCGCAGGCGGCTCCGCCGCCGGCGACGGTCACCGCCCAGGCGCCTGCTTCGTCAGACGTCTATGCCTATGCGCCGGCGGAGCAGCCTTACACGCTCGATTCCGGCGACAAGCTGCGCATCGTGGTTTTCGGCCAGGGCGGTATCTCCAGCGATTATCTGGTCGACGCCCAAGGCCGGGTAACCCTGCCGCTAGTCGGCAGCGTGCCGGCGCGCGGCCGCACGACCGGGGCGCTGGAGCGCGCCATCGCCACGCGGCTCAAACAGGGTTACGTGCGCAATCCGCATGTGACCGTGTCGGTCGCAACCTATCGGCCGTTCTTCATCCTCGGCGAGGTGACGACGCCCGGGCAGTATCCATACGTGCCCAACATGACGGCGGAGAACGCGGTGGCCATCGCCGGCGGTTTCTCGCCGCGCGCCTACAAGGACACGGTGCAGATCACCAGCAATGTCGACGGCCAGACGGTCCGCCAGAAGGTGCCGCTGAACTATCGGCTGCGCCCCGGCGATACCGTGATGGTCAAGGAACGGTGGTTCTGAGGTAGCGCGACCGAAGCATTCTTCGCTGATCATGGCCGGGCATGTCCCGGCCGGCATGTCGCTTTGCCGGCCATGTCGCTTAGAAGGGCTCTGCTTCGTTGCGCGAGTTCAGCGGGTCGCGCGCCGGAGCCCGTCATCGGGCCGCGCTTTGCGCGGGCCCGTTGGGCGCGGCCCGGTGATAACAAGACAGGCGCGCTCGTGCGCCCGTCTTCATCACTTCATGTGCTTTGCCAGGAATTCCTGCGTGCGGCTCCAGGCGAGATCGGACGCTTGCTTGCGGTAGGCCGCGCGGTCGTCGCAGGAGAAGCCGTGCGGCGCGTCCGGATAAGTGTAAGCCTCCGCCTGCGGCTGCTTGGCCTTGATGGTCGCGACGACATCCATTGGGATGCTTTCGTCCTTCTCGCCGAAATGCATTTGCAGCGGACACTTCGGTTTCTCGTCGGCGAACTTGGCGATCTGGCCGCCGTAGTAGGCGACCGCCGCCGACAGGCCGGGCACGCGGCAGGCGGCCAGGAACGCTGCGGTACCGCCCATGCAATAGCCGACGATGCCGACCGGACCGGCACTCTTGAGATCGGCCACCGCGGCGGCAATGTCGGCCATCATGTTATCCCAGTTCAGACTGCCGAGCAGGCTACGGGCGTGCGCGATCTCGTCTGGGGTGTAGCCACACTCGAAATTCGGCGCGAAGCGGTCGAACACCGCCGGCGCCACCGCGGCATAGCCGGCCTCGGCGAAGCGGTCGCACATAACGCGGATGTGGTGATTGACCCCGAAGATCTCCTGGATGACCACCATGCCGCCCTTGGGCGTGCCGGCCGGGTCGGCACGGTAGGCACCGAGCTGATGCTTGTCGGCGGTGGTGAGTGTGAACTGCTTACCCAATGGACCCTCCCATTCCTGTCAAACGCGGACGAAATCGGAAAAAATGCGGCGTCGCGCCCGCGCGGGTTTTAGCACGGTCAGAGCGGCGGTAAACCGGGGGTGTCGGCGCGTCTTATCGGGCGGTCAATTCGAAGGCTTGCGCCAGCAATTCATAGGATCGCTTGCGGGCCGCATGGTCGTAGATCATGGTCGTGACCATCAGTTCGTCGGCGTGCGTTGCTTCCATGAGTGGCGCAAGCCGCGCCTTCACCGTCGCCGGCGAGCCCACCGACATGCGGCTGCGGTTCTGCGCGATGCGCGCGCGATCGGTCGGCGTGTAGTCATAGGCGAGCGCTTCCTCCGGCGAGGCGAGCGGCAGATATTCGCCCTTGGCCCGGCGCACGAAATTGAGCTCGACGGTGGTCGCCAGTCGCTCTGCTTCCTCGTCCGTGTCGGCGCACACCACATGGGTGGCGAGGATCGCATAGGGTTTGTCATGCGCGGGCGAGGGACGGAAACTGTCGCGGTAGAGCCGCATCGCCTCGACCGCGTCGAAGGTGGCGAAATGGTGGGCGAATGAGAACGCCGCGCCGATCTGCCCCGCGAGCTGCGCCGAATAATCGGACGATCCAAGCAGGAAGATCGGCGGCAACGGCACTTCCGCCGGCATGGCCTGCACATTGTGAAACGGATGACCTTGCGGGAAGCCGCGCGTCTCCAGCAGCATCAGTTCCTGGAAGCGCTCGAGGAAATCGTCCTGCTCGCTCATCCCCTGGCGCCGCCGCAGCATGTAGGAGGTGGCGGGATCGGTGCCGGGCGCGCGCCCGAGGCCGAGGTCGATGCGGCCGGGAAAGAGAGCCTCCAGCACCTTGAATCGCTCGGCCACCGCCAGTGGCGCCCAGTTGGGCAGCATGACCCCGCCCGAGCCGATATGCATGTGCTCGGTCACCGCCGCGATCTGCCCGATCATGATCTCGGGCGCGGAACTGGCGATCGACGGCAAATTATGGTGCTCGGCTACCCAATAGCGCGTGAACCCCAGATGGTCGGCGAATTTCGCCAGATCGAGCGAATTGCGCAGCGCCTGCGCGCCGCTCGAGCCGGCGGACACCGGCGACAGATCGAGAACGGAAAGTGGAGTCATTGGGGTGGGTCCGGGCCTTGTCGTGGAGAACAATACCGATCGTTCAAATGCGGGCAATCGCATTAATTCCGGTGAAGGGGCTGGGGGCGTTCTATCGCACCAGCACGCGGTGGTAGCACGCTAGTGCACCCCCTGCGTCAATGGCTTTCCATTCCGCGCGAGAATGCACAACGGCGGCGCTTGGCAGATGAGCGATACCCCGCAAATGGAGCGGCTGCGCTTGCAAGCGCTGCATAGCTACCAGGTGCTGGACACAGCACGCGAGGAGCCGTTCGACCGCGTCGTACGGCTGGCGCGCAGCATCATGCGAGCGCAGATCGCGCTGGTGTCGTTCGTCGACGGCACCCGGCAATGGTTCAAAGCGCGCTCCGGCCTCACCTTCTGCGAGACTCCGCGCCAGCATTCCTTCTGCACCCACACCATCGAGAGTGACGATCCGCTCATCATTCCCGACGCCCACGCCGATCCGCGCTTCCGCAATCTGCCGATGGTGGTCGAGCCACCCTATGTGCGCAGCTACATCGGCGTCCCCTTGCGCACGCCCGCCGGCTACCGCATCGGTACGTTGTGTGTGATGGACACCGAGGTGTGCCATCCCAATCTGGAGCAGATCGGCATTCTGCAAGACCTCGCCGCGCTGGTGATGGACGAATTAGAGCTGCGCCTGGTCGCCACCACGGACAGCCTCACGGGCGCGCTCAGCCGGCGCGCCTTTTTCTCCGCCGCCGCCCGTGACATCAGCCGTGTACGCTATCACGGCGATCACCTGAGCTGCGTTCTGCTGGATCTCGATCACTTCAAACGCATCAACGACAATTACGGCCACGCCGCCGGCGACCGCGCCCTGCAGGAGGTCGTGAAGCTCTTGAAGACCGGTTTGCGCGACAGGGACTACCTCGGCCGCATCGGCGGCGAGGAATTCGCCGTTATCATGCCGGGCGCCGATAGCGCGGTCGCCTACGACGTCGGCGAGCGCCTGCGTGAACGGGTGATGAATGCCTGGCTGCTGACCCAGGAAGGCGAAGTGCGGCTGACCGTCAGCGTCGGCGTTACCACCCTGACGCCGGAGGACGACTGCATCGACGACCTGCTGCGCCGCGCCGACGACGCGCTCTATACGGCCAAGTCCAGCGGACGCAACCGCCTCGTCTACGACAACGGCGAGCGGCTGGTCTCCGCTTGGCGGCAAACCGCGATTTCCTGACATTCTCGCTCGAGCGCCCTCGGCGCGCGGGGTGGAGAAATCCGCCTCTGCGCCATTTGCCGTCTTCTCGCCCGCTTGCCAGCTAGTATGATGGCCGCGTTCAACATCCAGCACCGGGATCCCGGCAATGCCCTCGATGCTCGAATGGAAAGTCCCGCCTTCGTCCCAGCCGCGCGCGCAGGACTATGGCTACGATCTCGTGCGCGCGCTGTCGGCGGTGATCGGCCTGCATGCCATTATCCCGCCCGACGGCTTTACCGCGGATACGCTCGGCGTCGAGCGTGCCGGCAATGGTGTGCTGATCGACGACGGGCTGGTGCTGACCATCGGCTATCTGATCACCGAGGTGGAGACCATCTGGCTGCATCTCGGCGATGGCCGCGTGGTGGCCGGCCACGCGCTCGGTTATGACCCGGAGACAGGTTTCGGGCTGGTGCAGGCGCTGGGCCAAATCGATCTGCCGACGCTGCCGCTCGGCTCGGCTGACCGGGTCGAGATCGGTGAGCGCGTGGTAGTCGGCGGCGCCGGCGGGCGCACCCGTTCGGTGGCGGCGCGTATCGCCGCCAAGCAGGAATTCGCCGGCTATTGGGAATACGTCCTGGACGAAGCCATCTTCACCTATCCCGCCCATCCGAACTGGGGCGGCACCGGTCTGATTTCGCCGCAGGGCGAGCTCATCGGCATCGGCTCGCTGCAGGTCGAGCGCGCGCGCAACGGCGAAAACGAGCATCTCAACATGATCGTGCCGATCGATCTGTTGAAGCCGATCCTCAACGACCTCAGGACTCTCGGTCGCGTCAACAGACCGGTCAGGCCCTGGCTCGGCATCTATTCGACCGAGATCGAGGACAGGATCGTGGTCGTCGGCGTCGCGCCCAAAGGGCCGGCCGCGCGCGCGGAATTGAAGACTGGCGACGTGGTGCTGGAAGTGGCTGGCGAAACGGTGTCCACGCTGGCGCAATTCTATCGCAAGGTCCGGTCGCTCGGTCCCGCCGGGGTCGAGGTGCCGCTTACGCTCTATCGTGACGGCGTCACCTTCGAGGTGGCGGTGAATTCATCCGACCGTGCCCGGTACTTGAAAACGCCACGCCTGCATTAGCCGCCATCTCGAAGGTGGCGCCACCGCTTACGTTGCACTCTCCTCGATCGCATCGACGCGGTTCGGGTAGAAGCACAGATACGAGGCGATCTCCTTCACCGCCGGGTAGGGCGCTTCATAGCTCCACACCGCGTTTTCGGCATCGCGGCCGTCGACGGCAATCGAGACATAGCTGGCATCGCCCTTGTAGGGGCAATGGCTGTGATGCGCGGTCGCCTGCAAGAGGCCCATGTCGACATCCGCGCGCGGGATGTAGTGCATTGGCGGATAGGTCGTCTCGCGCAGTGTCAGCGCGCGCTTGCTATCGGCGATGACCTTGCCGCCAAAAATGACTCGCACGCGCTTGTCGTTGGGCGCGATGGTGATGGGGTGGTCGGGGCTCGGCAGTTTCATGGTGAGGAGTCTCCGGGACGGCACGAGCGTAACGCAAAGAGAGCCCGCTTGTAACTTCGATTTGTCGGCAAGTTTCCGTTTTGACGCCGGTCAGCGCCGTCTCGCACACGATCTTGCGCACGGTCGCCGATGCCACCGGCCGCCTTTATTTCTTCGAATCGACGCTGAGCCCGAACATCGTCTGGGTGCGGCTCGATGGCCTCGACCTTGCGGCGCGCATCGTCCGGCGCGCAAGCTCGATCTCGTGCATGAGCGCGATTTTGTCGGCGACGTGACCGCGTCGTTCAAGCCGGCCAAGCCGCTTATCTTTGCCGGCGGCGGCGATTGGTCTGCATCTATCCCGGGCGGGTCGGGGCGTCGTTAACGAAATGAAAACCACGCGTCGAAACAGGGCCGGGGGGACCGGTCCTGCCGTGCGCTTGCGGTGCATTGGGAAAAATCGAGCCGTCGAATTTAGTAAAATGAAAGCCCCTTCTGACTACCCTGGCACCAGTATCAGTCAGTCCAGCAAGCGTTCCCATGCATCACACGACCATCGAAAACATGATTCAGGGTCTCAATATCCTGATCGTCGACAACAACGCCTACATGCGCCGCTTGACGCGGCTGATGCTGACCAATCTCGGCGCCAAGGCGGTGATCGAGGCGACCGACGGACTGGGCGCGCTGGAGACCATCCGCACCTGCGACCCGGATGTCATGTTGCTCGACTGGGACATGCCGATCCTCGACGGCATGGAGGTGATGCGCATCGTGCGCTCGCCGGGTGTCTTTCCGCGCCCCAATCTGCCGATCATCATGCTGACCGACCGCGGTGAGCGGCTCTGCGTCATGGAGGCCCTGCGCGCCGGGGTGCACGAGTTTCTGCTCAAGCCGACCTCGCCCAAACTGCTGCGCGAGCGGCTGATGTCGATCGTGGTCAAGCCGCGGCCGATGGTAAAGCTCGGCGACTTCTATGTGCCCGAGCCGCGGCGCATTCCGCTGACCAGCGAGCTGGCGCGGCTCGGCTGAGGCCCGTCGCCGGGCCGCCAATGCTGGCAATTTCGCTGAGAAAATGGCGCGCCCGAGGGGATTCGAACCTCTGACCTTTGCCTTCGGAGGGCAACGCTCTATCCAGCTGAGCTACGGGCGCTTCGGGCCGTAGATAGACGATTGGCCCGCCAGCGGCAACGCCCGGTGGGCACCGAAAGCATTCCGGCCCCGTCTTTATTGCGTTTTTTGGTTCAAAGGCCCGCAAAACCCTCTTTGCAGCCCAATCCGAATCTCTTAGTGCTCAAGCCTCGCGCATGGTGCGCTTCGAAGGAGTTACCTCAATGGCAGCAAAAGCCGCCGCATCCAAGCCCAAGGCCAGCAAGCCCGTGACCACGCGGCAACTCGCCGCCGCCCTCTCGGAACAGCACGAGCTGACCAAGAAGCAGGGTCTGGAGATGATGGAAGATCTGATCAGCATGATCACCAAGCATCTCAAGAAGGGCGAGCGGGTGAAGATTGCCGGCTTCGGCATTTTGCAAGTGCGCAAGCGCGCCGCCCGCATGGGCCGCAATCCGGCCACCGGCGAGGCGATCAAGATCAAGGCCAGCAAGAAGGTCGCCTTCCGCGCCGCCAAGGATCTGAAGGAAGCGATCTGATCGCCTTTTCCTGCGCCTCTTTCAAAGCCCCGCCGGTCCTCCGGCGGGGTTTTTGCATTATGGCGAAGGCGCGTTGGTCGCGCCCGGGCCGAGCGGGCGCTGCATCATCACGGTGTCGAGCCAGCGGCCGAACTTGAAGCCGACATGAGGCAGGGTGCCGACATAGTAGAAGCCGGCACGGGCATGCAGGGCGATCGAAGCCGCCTGCTCGGAGTCGCCGATCACCGCGATCATCTGGCGGAAGCCGCGCGCCGCGCTCTCCTCGACCAGCACCGGCAGCAGCGCGCTACCGACGCCGCGCCCCTGCGCCTCCGACGCGACATAGACCGAGTCCTCGACCGTGAAGCGGTAGGCCGGCCGCGCCCGGTAGGGGCCGGCATAGGCGTAGCCGGCAACCGCGCCGTCGACCTCCGCCACCAGGTAGGGAAATCCGTTGTCCAGCAGCGCGCTCATGCGCCGCGCCATTTCCGCGTCGTCCGGCGGCGTCAATTCGAACGAGGCGGTGCCCGTCTCGACCGCGTGAGCGTAGATGCGGGCGATGGCGGGAATGTCGCTCAAGGTGGCGGGGCGGACGGTGGGGCTCATGTGGCGCGCACGGTAGCAAAAACAAAACGCCCCGGCACGAGGCCGGGGCGCTGAACCGATCTGCTCTTTGCTGTCGCCTGGCGGCGATCGCCCAAGGGGGCGTTAGCGCCGGTCGCCCATGAAGCGCAGCAGGAACAGGAACAGGTTGATGAAGTCGAGGTAGAGCGTCAGCGCGCCCATCACCGCCTTGCGGCCGGTGATGGTGCCGTCGTCGTTGGCGCTGTACATCTCCTTGATCTTCTGGGTGTCCCAGGCGGTCAGGCCGGCGAAGATCAGGACGCCGATCGCCGAGATGGCGAAGTCGAGACCCGTGCTCTTCAGGAAGATGTTGACGACCATCGCCAGGATCAGCCCGAACAGCCCCATGATCAGGAAGGAGCCGATCGGCGAGAGATCGCGCTGTGTCGTGTAGCCGTACAGGCTGAGCGCCCCGAACGATGCCGCCGAGATGAAGAAGGTGCGGGTGATCGACGCGCCGGTATAGGTCATGAAGACCGACGACAGCATGAGCCCGAGCAGCCCGGCATAGACCATGAACAAGGTCAGCGCCGTTCCAACCTGGAGCTTGTTGATGCGGAAGCTCAGGAAGAACACCATGCCGAGCGTGCCGAGAAACAGCACGATCATCAGCGGGCCGCCGTAGATCGCCTGGCCGAAAGGAGTCAGGCCTGTGATCTGTCCAGCTTGATTGGTGACGGCCGCGGCATTGAAGGTCAGGTACGACACCACGCCGGTGATGGCGACGCCGGCGGCCATGTAGTTGTAGATGCGGATCATGTAGGCGCGCAGGCCTGCATCGATCGCAGCGGCCTGTCCGGCGCCATAGGCCGGACGGGCAGCATAGTTACGGTCGTAGTCCGACATCGAAGTTTCCTCTCTTGTCCGGGTTAGGCCCGTCATACGCGCCGGCGAAGGCCGTCGCGTTCGTGTTCCAAATTTAAGGTGTTCGGAGTGTCAGCGCCAGATATGGCCCGATCATGACTTGGCTTTATTGCCAAAGGTTAATGCCTCGACGGCCGGATTATAGCGGAAACGGGCTCTCCGCAGCAGGGGAAAGCCGTCACGCGGCGGAATGTCGCGAAACCTACAGGTTTCTTAAGACCCGCGCCGGCTTTTGCCCGAGCGCCGAAAAGGTGCCGGCGAGCCCCAGCACCACCGTCACAATGACCGCGCCGACGGCGGCGGCGAGCGCAGGCCAGGGCAGCCAGGCAAAGGGCACGTGCATGAGCTGGACGACGATCAGCCAAGCGGCGAGCGAGCCGCTCAACACGCCGAACAGGGCGGTGGCGGCGCCGAGCAGCAGATATTCCAACGTGTAGGCGCCGACCAGCCGCAACCGGGTGGCGCCCAGCGTCTTCAGGATCACCGCGTCATAGACCCGGTGGCGGTGGCCGGCGGCGAGCGCGCCGCCCAGCACCAGCGCCGCTGACAACAACGTGATCGCGCTGGCGCCACGGATCGCCAGCAGCAGGTTGCCGACGATCTTGGCGATCGCTTCGATCGCCTCCTTCACCCGCACCGCGGTGACCATGGGATAGCTCTTCGCCGCCGCGCGCAGCACATCGCCTTCCTGGGTCGGCGTGCCGCCATCGGGAAAGGTGAGGGTGGCGATGTGGCTGTGCGGCGCGCCGCGGAAGGTATTGGGCGAATACACCATGACGAAATTGATGCTCAGGCTTTGCCAATCGACGCGGCGCAGGCTGGCGATCTTGGCGGTGATGTTGCGTCCCAATACGTTGACGGTAACCGGGTCGCCGAGCTTGAGGCCGAGCCCTTCGGCGATGCGCTGCTCGAACGAGACCAGCGGCGGCCCGTCGTAGCCCGGCTTCCACCATTGCCCGGCAACCAGACGCGAGCCTTTCGGCACCTTGTCGGCATAGGTGACGCCGCGGTCGCTTTGCAGCACCCAGGCGGCGTCTTCCTTCGGCTTCAGCTTGTCGGCGGGGATGCCGTTCGCGGATACGATGCGCCCGCGCAGCATCGGCACGTCTTCGAGTTTGGCGGACGGCGCCTGTTTGTGAAGGAACGAGGCGAACTGCGGCGCCTGCGTGGAAGGGATGTCGAGGAAATAAAACGACGGCGCCTTGACCGGCAGCTCTTGCGTGAATTGCCGGCGCAAGTTGCCGTCGATTTCGATCACGGTGACCAAGAGCGCAATGCCCAAGCCAAGCGAGAGTACGATGCTCGGTGTCAGCGCGCCGGGCCGGTGAATATTGGCGATAGCCATGCGCAGCGAGGTCGCGCGCGCATGCGGCGCCCGGCGCGCGATCGTCATCAGCAGCCACGCGACGCCGCGCAAAAGCACGAACACCACCGCGGCGGTGCCGACATAGATGATCGCCACCTTGCGGTCATAGGCGAGCAACACCGCAAGCGCCGCCAGCACGATGACGGCAACCGCCGTGAGTATGACGTAGATCGCGCGCGGCAGCCGCGGTTGCGGCGCCACCTCATCGCGAAACAATTCACCCACCGGCACGTCATGGGCGCGGCCCAGCGGCCACAGCGCGAATGCCAGCGCCGTGAGCAGGCTGTAGAGCAGCGCCAGCGCCAGATCGCCCGGATGCACCGCCGGCGTGATCGGCAGCGGAATGATGGCGCCGAAGATGCCCGCCACCGCGAACGGCAGCAATGCGCCCAGCGCCACGCCGATCAAGCCGCCGATCAGCGCCAGCAGCAGCACCTGCGTGAGATAGACCGAAAACACGCGCGCACCGCTGGCGCCGAGCGCCTTCAGCGTCGCGATAACCTCGCGCCGGCGGTCGAGATGGCTCTTGACCGCATTGCCGACGCCGACCCCGCCGACCAGCAGCGCCGTCAGGCCGACAATCGTGAGGAATTGCGTGAAGCGCTCGACATTGCGTTGCAGTTGCGGCGAGGCCTTGGTGCGGGTGCGGATGCCCCAGCCGGCTTGCGGGAATTGCGCCCGCGCTTCGCTCACCACCGCCTGCAGCGCCGCTGCGCTGTTGCCGCCCGGCGGCAGCTTCAGTCGGTAGTGGTAATGCACGAGGCTGCCGGGCTGCACGAGTCCGGTGGCGCGCAAGGCGGCTTCGTTCACCATCAGGCGCGGCCCGAAGCCGATGCCGCCGGCGAGCTTGTCGGGCTCATTGGTGAGCGCGGCGCGGATGATGATCTTGGCGTTGCCGACGCTGACCTGCGCGCCGGGCTTGATGTTGAGCCGCGCCATCAAGGTCGGGTCGGCGACCGCGCCGAAGACGCCGCCATGTTCGCGCAACGCCGCGTCGAGCGTGCCCGCTGGATCGAGCTTCACCGTCCCGTACAGCGGATAAGCGTTATCGACCGCCTTCAGCTCGACCAGCGTCGCCTGTCCGTCCGGCGTGCGGGCCATGGCGCGCATGGTCGCGTCGCGGGACACCGTGCCGTGGCGCTCGAAGAAGGCGAGTTCGGAAGGTTTCGTTTCGCGCTGGATCAGCGTGAACGCCAGATCGCCGCCGAGGATTACCTGGCCCTCGCGCGCGAGGCCCTCGTTGAGGCTGGCCGCCAGCGAGCCGACGCCGGCAATCGCCATGGCGCCGAGCGCGATACAGGCGAGGAAGACGTAGAAGCCGCGCAAGCCCCCACGCAGCTCGCGCAGCGCAAAGCGCAGCGGAAGCCGCCAGCTTGACGCGGCCGAAGACAAAGGCATGGAATTTGTCGTCATGCCGTGCCTCGGCAATCAACGTTCCCTCTCCCCTTGTGGGGGAGGGACAGGGAGGGGGGTAAGCAAAGAACACAGTGCTTAGCGTTCACCCCTCTCCCCAACCCTCCCCCACAAGGGGGGAGGGAGCAGGCTGAGGATGCCGCGCGGTCTGCATGACTCTCAGCGTTCGGGGACAAGCAGCAAGTCACGGCACGCCCACCGAATCGACATGCCCCGAGCGCAGCCGCGCCACCCGCTGGCAGCGCGCGGCGAGCGCGCCGTCATGGGTCACCAGCACCAGGGTGCTGCCACGCCGGGCATGGCCGTCGAACAAGAGATCGATGACCTGACGGCCGGTCTCCTCGTCCAGATTGCCGGTCGGTTCGTCGGCTACCAGGATGGCCGGGTTGGGCGCCAGCGCTCGCGCGATCGCCACCCGCTGCTGCTCGCCGCCGGAAAGCTGCGCCGGGTAGTGGCCGAGCCGCTCGCCTAAGCCCACCGCGGCAAGCTCGCTGCGGGCGCGCTCCTGCGCGTCCGCGGCGCCGGCGAGCTCCAGCGGCACCGCCACGTTCTCCAGTGCCGTCATGGTCGGGATCAGGTGGAAGGACTGGAACACGATGCCAACATGGCGGCCGCGGAAGCGGGCGAGCGCATCCTCGTCGAGCGCGCTCAGCTCTTCGCCGGCGATCGTGACGGTGCCGCTGTCGGCGCGCTCGAGGGCCGCCATCACCATCAGCAGCGTGGACTTGCCGGACCCGGACGGCCCCAGCAAGCCAAAGGCCTCACCTCTGCCTATATGGAGGTCGATGTCCTTGAGGATATGGACGCGGGCCGCGCCCTGTCCGAGGGAAAGATTGACGCCCGCCAGCGCAATGGCCGACGTCTCGGAAGGAGCTCTCATGGGGCCTCGGCGTTCACGTTTGATTTCATATGGGAGGCGTGGCTTCCGGTTCCAACGGTGGCTGGCCGCGGCCGTCGTCGCCATGGTTTGCGCCTTCCTGATGGCGCCGCCCGTAACCGCCGCGCCGCTGAAAATCGTGGCGCTGGGGGATTCGCTGACCGCCGGCTACGGCTTGCCGGCCCAAGCCGCCTTTCCAGCGCGGCTGCAGCAGGCGCTGAAGGCCAAGGGCTACAACGTCAATATCATCAATGCCGGGGTCTCCGGCGACACCGCGAGCGGCGGCCTCGACCGGCTGGCCTGGTCGGTGCCGCAGGGGACCGATGGCGTGATCCTGGAACTGGGTGCCAATGACGCGCTGCGCGGCGTCGATCCCAAGGTGACCGAGGCGGCGCTCACCAAGATCCTCGACCGGCTGTCCAAGCGTCGCATCCCGGTGCTGCTCGCCGGCATGCAGTCGCCGCGCAACATGGGCGCCGACTACGTGAAGGCCTTCGATGCCATCTATCCGGCGCTTGCCTCGCGTTATGGGGTCGTCTTTTGTCCGTTCTTCCTGGCCGGGGTGGCCACCGACGCCAAGCTCAACCAGGCGGACGGCATGCACCCCAACGCCAAGGGCGTCGATGTCATCATCGGGCGCATCCTGCCGAGCGTCGAGCAACTGATCGCCCGCGCCAATCCCGATCCGGGTTGAGCCATGCCCCGCCTGTTTACCGGCGTCGAACTCCCGTCCAACGTCGTGCAGTCGCTCTCCAGCCTGCGTGGCGGTCTGCAGGGCGCGCGTTGGATCGATCCGGAAAACTATCATCTGACCATGCGCTTCATCGGCGATGTCGATGATGCGACCGCGCATGAGGTCGCTTCGCTTTTGAGCCGTGTGAAGCGCCCGCCGTTCGAGATCCATATGGAGGGGCTGAGTGCGTTCGGCGGCCGCAAGCCGCGCGCGGTAGTGGCAAACGTGGCGGCATCGCCGGCATTGATGGAGGCGCAGGCGGAGCAGGAGCGCCTGTTCCGGCGCATCGGCCTCGAGCCTGAAGGCCGCAAATACACGCCGCATGTGACGCTGGCGCGTTTGCGCGAGTCCTCGAGCCGCCAAGTTGCCGAATATCTCGCCGCCCGCGGCTACTTCCGCACCGCGGCCTTTCCGGTCGCGCGCTTCGTGTTGTTTTCCTCGCGCGATTCGGTCGGCGGCGGCCCGTACGTGGTGGAAGCGGCTTATCCGCTGACGCCCTGAATCCTACCTCCCCTTGCAAGGGGGAGGTCGACCGCCTTCGCGGAGCGATGGCGGTCGGGTGGGGGTCAATTCGACGGTCATGGACCCCCTCCCTAACCCTCCCCCTTTCAGGGGGAGGGAACAGTCGGTGCGCGCTGCTCATTCAAGGCTCACGCCACCCGCAGAAACCGCTCCTGCATGTCGAGGATGGCGTTGGCGACGCCCTGGCCGTCGGCCATCCATTCGCGCCACAGCGACATGGCCGTGAAGCGGTCCGCCTGCACCTCGCCGACCACGCTGCCGAAATCGAAGCTGAGGTCGGCCTCGAACTTTCGCGCCAATTGCTGCATGCGCCGGTTGGCGGCGAGGCAATGCATGTGCAGTTTCTTGATGCCGCGGTTGCGCGCACTCAGCAGCGTGCGCTCGAGCAGGGCGGTGCCGACGCCGTGGCTCTGCCAGGGTTGCTCGATCGAGAAGGCGGCCTCGGCCTCGCGTGAGAACACCGGGCCGATGCGGCGCAGTTCGCCGGCGCCGCGCAGGGTCCCGTCGACGAAGAAGCCGTGCACCACGACGCCAGCCTCATCGGCGGTGGCGGCATGGCGGATGATGACGTCATCGGACACCGCGCCGGAAAAGCGGGTATGCCGGCTGTCCAGGTCGAGGCGCAGCAGGTGGTCGCCATAGGCATCGTTCTCGCCGATCCACAATTTGCGGATGGCGCCGCCGTCGGGCAAAGGCTCGTTCATAGTCCAGTCTCCATTTCTTTGGCCCTGCTCTCGGCGTTTCGCTCCCGGCGCCGCCCAGGGAATCAGTCCCGTGGCGGCACCCGAGAGCTATATGGTGCATTGCAGCAATGATAGGGGCAGGATCGACCGGGCCGGAAGATCTCCCAAGCGAAAAACGCATGATTAACAACACATTGTAGTCATTTTGCTGCAACCATGTTGCGCAGCAATTTTGCGGCTATCCCGCGGCAATGCTGCGCTCGCGCTGCAGCAAAACCCGCGGCGCGAGCCCGCCGCCGCTGGGCAATGCCCGGCGCAGCCTAGCCGCGGGCGCATTTACAGCCGGCCCGGATCACCCTAGGTGTCGCATCCGCCGGCCGCTCCGCACCCTCCGTTCAAGTCCCGATGTCCGAATCCTTCAGCGCGCGCTACGCGGCGCTCGTCGCCGCCGCAAAGATCGAGGCGGATCCCGCCCAGGCAGCGCTCGCGCGCCATTTTGCCGACCTGGAACGCCGGCTCGCCGAGCACCGGCTGGCGCGCAAGTCCTCGGCGCTGGGCTGGCTGTTCGGCAAGCGCGACTCGGCCCGCGAGCCGCTCAGGGGCCTTTACGTCTACGGCGAGGTCGGCCGCGGCAAGACCATGCTGATGGACCTGTTCTTTGCCGCCAGCCCGGTCGAGCGTAAGCGCCGCGCCCATTTCCACGAGTTCATGGCCGACGTGCACGAGCGCGTGCGCGTGTTCCGCCACAAGCTCAAATACGGCGAGATCAGCGGCGACGACCCGATCAGGCTCACCGCGGACCAGATCGCCGACGAGACCTGGCTGCTCTGCTTCGACGAATTCCACGTCACCGATATCGCCGACGCCATGATCCTCGGCCGCCTGTTCACCCGGCTGTTCGAGCGCGGCGTGGTGCTGGTAGCGACCTCCAATGTCGCGCCCGACGACCTCTACGAGGGCGGCCTCAACCGCGCGCTGTTCCTGCCCTTCATCCGTCTGCTGCATGGGCAGGTCGAGGTGGTGCGGCTCGAGGCGCGCACCGACTACCGGCTGGAGAAGTTTTCCTACGTCTCGGTCTGGTACGTGCCGGCCGACGAGGACGCCGAGGTCGCGCTCGACATGGCCTGGCAGCAGCTCACCGGCCAGATCGAGGCCGAGCCGCGCGACATCCACTTGCAGGGCCGCACCCTGCGGGTGCCGCAGGCGGCCATGGGGGTGGCGCGTTTCGCCTTCTCCGAGCTTTGCGAGCAGCCGCTCGGCGCCAACGACTATCTGCGGCTGGCGCGTGAATTCCACACCCTCATCATCGGCAACATCCCGGTAATGGATTTCCCGCAGCGCAACGCGGCCAAGCGCTTCATCATCCTGATCGATACGCTTTATGACAACGCGGTGAAGTTGATCGCCTCCGCCGCTGCGGAGCCGAGCGAGCTTTATCTCGCGACCGACGGCTACGAGGCGTACGAATTCAAGCGTACCACTTCGCGGCTGATCGAGATGCGCTCGGAAGATTATCTGGCCCTGCCGCACGGTTCGCGTTCGGGTGCCGACTCAGGCGACACTGGCGGCATTGCGGAGACGTAGGCCGGTCGTGCCGCAAAAACTCGACTGTCGCCGTCGCGGGCCATGATACCTTGTGTGGGGCGGCGATGACTGAGACCAGCTAAGCCCGGGCCGTTTACCCGAGAAGGCTCGCCTATGACCGACCAGCCGCCTTCACAAGCCTCCGATCCATCCGCTGCCCCGCCGCCGCCGGTGCCGCCGAATGCACCGCGCAAACGCGCGCGGCCCCGTTGCGCCATCTGCGGCAAGGAAGCCCGCCTGCCGGTGCGCTTCGGCGCGGTGCGGCCGGCGATCGCCTCCCTGATCGCCACCGACTATCCCCAGCTGACCGCAGACGACGTGATCTGCGCCCACCACATCAGCGATTATCGCACCCGCTACGTCGCCCGGCTGCTCGAGAGCGAGCGTGGCGAACTCACCGAGCTGGAGCGTCAGGTGGTGGAGAGCCTGGCCCGCGAGGAGACGGTCAGCCGCGACGTCGAATCGGCTTGGGAGAAGCACCGTAGCGCCGGCGAGGTCGTGGCTGACGCGGTGGCCGACTTCGGCGGCAGCTGGATCTTCATCGGCATCTTCTTCGCCGTGCTGGCGGTGTGGATGGCCTACAACGCGTGGGCCGCGACCCGCGACGTCTTCGATCCCTATCCCTTCATCCTGCTCAATCTGGTGCTGTCATGTCTCGCCGCCATCCAGGCGCCGATCATCATGATGAGCCAGAACCGCCAGGAGGATAAGGACCGCCTGCGTTCGCAGAATGACTACCGGGTGAACCTGAAGGCGGAATTGGAAATCCGCCATCTGCACGAAAAGATGGACCACCTGATCAATCGGCAATGGGAGCGGCTAGCCGAGATCCAGCAAATCCAGCTCGAAATTTTGCAGGACATGGCGCAGCGCAAGCGGTGAGGGGTGCCGTGCCGCGACGGCTTGGGCGCGGGCAGCCGCGGCTCTTCCTATGCGCGTCATTCGGGTCAGCCCTTCGGTGCGAGCAACGATGTCGCGACGCTGGCGGAAACATCGACTCGAAAGGGGCTGGACAAGAGGCGCTGCGGGACTGGTATAATGTATGCCACGAGCGGACACCTTGTCGCAGCGCACCAGAGGGGTTAACCCACACCGGGCCGCATTCCGCGGCTTCCGACCCACATCGAGAGCTTTCCCACCATGGCGCGTAAGAAAATTGCATTGATCGGGGCGGGCCAGATCGGCGGCACCCTCGCCCACCTCATCGGCCTCAAGCATCTCGGCGATGTCGTCATGTTCGACGTCGCCGAAGGCATTCCGCAAGGCAAGGCGCTGGACCTTGTCGAATCCTCGCCGGTCAACCACTTCGACGCCCAGTTCACCGGCACCAATAGCTACGAGGCCATCGGCGGCGCCGACGTCTGCATCGTCACCGCCGGCGTGCCGCGCAAGCCGGGCATGAGCCGCGACGATCTGCTCGACATCAATCTCAAGGTGATGGAGCAGGTGGGCGCGGGCATCAAGAAATACGCCCCCGACGCCTTCGTCATCTGCATCACCAATCCGCTCGACGCCATGGTGTGGGCGCTGCAGAAATACAGCGGCCTGCCCCCGCACAAGGTGGTCGGCATGGCCGGCGTGCTCGATTCCGCGCGCTTCCGTTATTTCCTCGCCGACGAGTTCAACGTCTCGGTGGAAGACGTCACCGCTTTCGTGCTCGGCGGCCACGGCGACAGCATGGTGCCGCTCATCCGCTATTCGACCGTCGCCGGCATTCCGGTGCCCGACCTGGTGAAGATGGGCTGGACCACGCAGTCGCGCGTCGACGAGATCGTCGCCCGCACCGCCAGTGGCGGCGCCGAGATCGTCAACCTGTTGAAGTCGGGCTCGGCCTTCTATGCGCCGGCGGCTTCCGGCGTTGCGATGGCGGAGAGCTATCTGCTCGACAAGAAGCGGGTCGTGCCCTGCGCCGCCTGGCTGGACGGCGAATACGGCGTCAAGGACTTGTATGTCGGCGTGCCGGTGGTGATCGGTGCCAAGGGCGTCGATCGTATCGTCGAGATCGAGCTCAACGGCAGCGAGCGCTCGGCGTTCGAGAAGTCGGCCGGCGCGGTCCGTTCGCTGGTCGAGGCTTGCAAGAAGATTGCCCCGAATCTGGGGAGCTGACGGCGTCGGTCGTCGCCCGCCCCCGACTGCGCGGGGACAGGCTTGGGCGGCCCGGTCATCACGGCATCACGGGGCATATGTTCCGTGATGCGACTTAGGGGCGGTGGAAACTGGATGTTCCGCGTTCGCGGGGCATGACAGTCAATGGGTGAGGCAAGCCGATGAACATCCACGAATACCAGGCCAAGGCGGTGCTGCGCGAATTCGGCGTGCCGGTGCCGCGCGGCGTGCCGGCTTTCAGCGTCGACGAAGCCATAAAAGGCGCCGAGGAGCTGGGCGGTCCGGTCTGGGTCGTGAAGGCGCAGATTCACGCCGGCGGCCGCGGCAAGGCCGGCGGCGTCAAGGTGGTGAAATCCGTCGACGACGTGAAGAAGGAATCGGCGCGCATCCTCGGCTCCACCCTGGTCACGCATCAGACCGGCCCGCACGGCAAGAAGGTCAACCGCCTCTATATCGAGGAAGGTTCGGCCATTGACCGCGAGTTCTATCTGTCGGCGCTGATCGACCGCGAGACGTCGCGCGTGGCCTTCGTGGTCTCGACCGAAGGCGGCATGGAGATCGAGGAAGTCGCCAAGAACACGCCCGAGAAAATCCTCACCTTTTCGGTCGATCCGGCGACCGGCATCATGCCCCACCACGCGCGCCGGGTGGCGCAGACGCTGAAGCTCTCCGGCGATCTCGCCAAGCAGGTCGGCGACGTCCTGCCCAAGCTCTACAACGCCTTCATCAGCAAGGACATGAGCCTCCTGGAGATCAATCCGTTTGTGGTGACCAAGGACGAAAAGATCATCTGCCTCGACGCCAAGGTCGGCTTCGACGACAACGCGCTCTACCGTCATCCGGACGTGGTCGCGCTGCGCGACCTCACCGAGGAAGACGAGAAGGAGACCGAGGCGTCGAAGTACGACCTCAACTATATCTCGCTCGACGGCTCGATCGGCTGCATGGTCAACGGCGCCGGCCTTGCCATGGCGACCATGGACATCATCAAGCTCTACGGCATGGCGCCGGCCAACTTTCTCGACGTCGGCGGCGGCGCCACCAAGGAGAAGGTGGCGGCCGCGTTCAAGATCATCACTTCCGATCCCAACGTGAAGGGCATCCTGGTCAACATCTTCGGCGGCATCATGAAATGCGATGTCATTGCCGAGGGCGTGGTGGCCGCGGTGAAGGAAGTCGGCCTGCAGGTGCCGCTGGTGGTGCGGCTGGAAGGCACCAATGTCGAGCTCGGCAAGAAGATCATCGTCGAGTCAGGATTGAACGTCACCTCCGCCGACGATCTCGATGACGCCGCCCAGAAGATCGTCAAGGCGGTGAAGGAATCGGCGTGATGATCGCGCGATTGCCCACGGACGGCGCGGCTGCGCCACCTCCCCCTGAAAGGGGGAGGTCGGCTCGCGCAGCGAGCCGGGTGGGGGTCAGCTTAGCCTCGCGATTTAATCGCACGGCAGTGAAGACGTCGCACGCTCGCCGGCTGCGTCACAATTTGACCAACGTCGAAATGCGTCTTTGGCAACGACTTCGAAATAATCAGCTTGGCGCCGATTTTCGTCGACAGCATCCTGCTGGCCGTTTCATTTTAGATTTTTATTGCCCGGCGTTGCGGTTGGCTGTCGAGCTTGACGGTGGCCAGCACGCTCAAGTCGACGCTGTTGCGCGCGATGGAGCGCAAACGCGTTGGCTTGTGGAGCGCGGCGTCGTGATGCTGCGCTTTTGGAATTCAGACGTCATTCAAAATTTGCCGGGCGTTCTGGAGGTGATCGCGATCAAGGTTGCCGAACTGCAACGCTCGAATATGACCCCCACCCGGCGCTGGCGCGCCGACCTCCCCCTTTCAGGGGGAGGTAAAGAGCCGAAAGGCCGCATCTAATGTCCATCCTCATCGACAAGAACACCAAGGTCATCTGCCAGGGCTTCACCGGCAAGAACGGCACCTTCCATTCGCAGGCGGCGATCGCCTACGGCACCAAGATGGTCGGCGGCACCTCGCCCGGCAAAGGCGGCAGCACCCATCTCGACCTGCCGGTGTTCGACACCGTGGCGGAGGCCAAGGACAAGACCGGCTGCGACGCCAGCGTCATCTACGTGCCGCCGGCCGGCGCGGCCGACGCCATCTGCGAGGCGATCCAGGCCGAGGTCCCGCTCATTGTCTGCATCACGGAAGGCATCCCGGTGATGGACATGGTCAAGGTCAAGCGCGCGCTCTCGGGTTCCAAGTCGCGCCTGATCGGCCCCAATTGCCCGGGCGTGATGACCTCGGGCGCCTGCAAGATCGGCATCATGCCGGGCAACATCTTCAAGCCCGGCTCTGTTGGCATCGTCTCGCGCTCCGGCACGCTCACCTATGAGGCCGTGTTCCAGACCACCGCCGAGGGCCTCGGCCAGACCACCGCCGTCGGCATCGGCGGCGACCCGGTCAAGGGCACCGAATTCATCGACATGCTGGAGATGTTCCTGGCCGACGCTACAACCAAGTCCATCGTCATGATCGGCGAGATCGGCGGCTCGGCCGAGGAGGACGCCGCCCAGTTCCTCAAGGACGAGGCCAAGCGTGGCCGCAAGAAGCCCATGGTCGGCTTCATCGCCGGGCGCACCGCGCCGCCAGGCCGCCGCATGGGCCACGCCGGTGCCATCATTTCGGGCGGCAAGGGCGACGCCGAGTCCAAAATTGCGGCAATGGAATCGGCGGGAATTAAGGTATCACCGTCACCGGCCCGGCTCGGGAAGACGCTCGTCGAAGTCCTGAAGTCGTGATTCAGTTTTTAGGACTTTCGTAGACTTACTGGCGTCATAAATAGGGTTACAAGAGTTAACCCGTCGTCGGGGGCCGGCCCAATCAGGGCTCGGCTGTCGGCGACGCGCGGTCACAGGGGCCGCGCCAGTGTGAAAAAGTCGCGGATATTTGACCGCGCAAGGGAATTGCCATGTCCCGCCAGGACGCTAACGCTGCCTTCGCCCGTACCTCCTTCCTGTATGGCGGCAACGCCGCCTTTATCGAAGACCTCTACGCCCGCTACGAGAAAGACCCGGCCGCGGTCGACGCCGAGTGGCGGGAGTTCTTCCAGAGCCTGAAGGACGAGCCCGCCGATGTTGCCCGCGAGACGCGCGGGCCCTCCTGGCAGAAGCCGAACTGGCCGATCCGGCCCAATGGCGACCTGGTCGCCGCCTTCGACGGCCAGTGGGCCGAGACTGAAAAGCGTCTCGGCGACAAGATCGCTGCCAAGGCCCAGGCCACGGGCGTGGAGCTTTCCTCCAGCGATGTCATGCAGGCGACGCGCGATTCCATCCGCGCGCTGATGCTGATCCGCGCCTACCGCATTCGCGGCCACTTCCACGCCAAGCTCGACCCGCTCGGCTTGGAGCCGGAGAAGGAAGAGAACGAACTCGACCCCAGTTCCTACGGCTTCACCGAGGCCGACTACAGCCGCCCCATTTTTCTCGACATGGTGCTCGGCCTCGAGTTCGGAACTTTGCGCGAAATCCTCGTCATCCTGCGCCGCACTTACTGCCAGACGCTCGGCGTGGAGTTCATGCACATCTCCAACCCGGCGCAGAAGGCCTGGATCCAGGAGCGCATCGAAGGCCGCGACAAGGAGATTACCTTCACCCGCGAGGGCAAGCGCGCCATCCTCAACAAGCTGATCGAGTCGGAAGGCTTCGAGAAATTCCTCGACGTCAAATACACCGGCACCAAGCGCTTCGGCCTTGATGGCGCCGAGTCGTTGATCCCGGCGCTCGAGCAGATCATCAAGCGCGGCGGCAATCTCGGCGTGCAGGAAATCTGCATCGGCATGCCGCACCGCGGCCGCCTCAACGTGCTGACGCAGGTGATGGGCAAGCCGCACCGCGCCCTGTTCCACGAATTCAAGGGCGGCTCGGCGACGCCGGACGAGATCGAAGGCTCCGGCGACGTGAAGTATCATCTCGGCGCTTCCTCGAACCGCGAGTTCGACGGCAACAAGGTGCATCTGTCGCTGACCGCCAACCCGTCGCATCTGGAGATCGTCGACCCGGTGACGCTCGGCAAGGTGCGCGCCAAGCAGGACCAGCACGACGCCACGCCGGAAGAGCGCCGCATGGTGATGCCGCTGCTGATGCACGGCGACGCCGCCTTCGCCGGCCAGGGCGTGGTGGCGGAATGCTTCGGCCTGTCCGACCTGAAGGGCTACCGCACCGGCGGCAGCATCCACTTCATCGTCAATAACCAGATCGGCTTCACGACCTATCCGCGCTACTCGCGCTCGTCGCCCTATCCGTCCGACGTCGCCAAGATGATCGAGGCGCTGATCCTGCACGTCAACGGCGACGATCCGGAGGCGGTGGTGTTCGCGGCCAAGGTGGCGACCGAATACCGCCAGCAGTTCCAGCGGCCGGTGGTCATCGATATGTTCTGCTATCGGCGCTACGGCCACAACGAGGGCGACGAGCCCTCGTTCACCCAGCCGCTGATGTACAAGAAGATCCGCGCGCACCCGACGACGCAGGAGATTTACGCCAAGAAGCTGATCGGCGAAGGCGTCGTCACCGAGGGTGAGGTCGAGAAGATGCGCGCCGACTGGCGCGCCAGGCTCGAGGCCGAATACGAAGGCGCCCAAGGCTACAAGCCGAACAAGGCCGACTGGCTCGACGGTCGCTGGACCGGGCTGAAAGCGGCCACCGAGGTCGACGATCCGCGCCGCGGCAATACCGGCGTCGACGTCGCGGTGCTGCGCGGCATTGGCAAGAAGATCACCACGGTGCCGGAAGGCTTCAAGGTCCACCGCACCATCCAGCGTTTCCTCGACCATCGCGCCAAGGCGATCGAGAGCGGCGAGGGTATCGACTGGGCCACCGCCGAGGCGCTCGCCTTCGGCTCGCTGCTCAAGGAAGGCCATCCGGTGCGGCTGTCCGGCCAGGACTCCGAACGCGGCACCTTCTCGCAGCGCCACTCGGTGCTGTTCGACCAGGAAACCGAAGAGCGCTACACCCCGCTCAACGAGCTGAGCGAAGGGCAGGGGCGCTACGAGGTGCTCAACTCGATGCTGTCGGAAGAAGCCGTGCTCGGCTTCGAATACGGCTATTCGACCGCGGAGCCCAACGCGCTCACGCTCTGGGAGGCGCAGTTCGGCGACTTCGCCAACGGCGCCCAGGTGGTGTTCGATCAGTTCATTTCCTCGGGCGAGCGCAAGTGGCTGCGTATGTCCGGCCTGGTCTGCCTGTTGCCGCATGGCTACGAAGGGCAGGGCCCGGAGCATTCGAGCGCGCGGCTCGAGCGCTACCTGCAGCTCTGCGCCGAAGACAACATGCAGGTCGCCAACTGCACCACGCCGGCGAACTACTTTCACATCCTGCGCCGGCAGCTCAACCGCGATATCCGCAAGCCGCTCATCCTGATGACGCCGAAGAGCCTGTTGCGCCACAAGCGCGCAGTATCGCGGCTCGATCAGATGACGACCGATACCAGCTTCCACCGCCTCTTGTGGGACGACGCGCAGCAACTGCCGGACGAGAAGATCAAGCTCGTGCCCGACGACAAGATCCGTCGCGTCGTACTGAGCACCGGCAAGGTCTATTACGATCTCTACGAGGAGCGCGAGCAGCGCGGTATCGACGACATCTACCTGCTGCGCCTGGAGCAGCTTTATCCCTTCCCGACCAAGGCGCTGATCTCGGAGCTGTCACGCTTCAAGCAGGCGGAGATCGTCTGGTGCCAGGAAGAGCCGCGCAACCAGGGCGCCTGGTTCTTCGTCGACGTGTTCCTGACCTGGGTGCTCAACCAGATCGGCGCCAAGCACCGCAACGCCCGCTACGCCGGACGCCCGGCATCGGCCTCCACGGCTGTCGGCCAGATGTCCAAGCACCTTGCCCAGCTCAAGCAATTTCTCGATGAGGCGCTGGGGTAATTGCGATGTGTCGTCCCCCGCGAAGGCGGGGGACCCAGTAACCACTGGCGGTGCGATGTCGCAAACGCGGTGATTACTGGATCACCCGCTTTCGCGGGTGATGACGGCAGAACAAGATCGAATTAAACGGAAAAAATCATGACCGACATCCGCGTCCCCACCCTCGGCGAATCCGTCACCGAAGCGACCGTGGGCAAATGGTTCAAGCAGCCGGGCGATGCGGTTGCCGTCGACGAGCCGCTGGTCGAACTGGAGACCGATAAGGTCACCTTGGAAGTGCCGGCGCCATCCGCCGGCGTGCTCTCCGACATTGTGGTCAAGGACGGCGAGACCGTCGCGGTCGGCGCCCTGCTCGGGCAGATCAGCGATGGCGGTGCGGCCGCTAAGCCCGCGCCTGCCGCCGCGGCAGCACCTGCGCCCACTGCCAAGGCGGCTGAGGTACCGAAGCCGGCGCCCGCCGCCAAAGCAGCCGACATGCCGGTTGCGCCTTCGGTGCGCAAGATTGCGGCCGAGAGCGGCATCGAGCCGTCGACCGTGCCCGGCAGCGGCAAGGACGGCCGCGTCACCAAGGGCGACATGCTGGCCGCGATCGAGCGCGCCGCCGCCGTGCCGACGCCCGTTCCCACCGCGCAGATGCGCGCGCCGTCGCCGGCCGACGACGCGTCACGCGAAGAGCGCGTGCCCATGACGCGGCTGCGCCAGACCATCGCGCGAAGGCTCAAGGACGCGCAGAACACCGCCGCCATGCTGACGACCTTCAACGAGGTCGACATGACCGCGGTGATGGCCATGCGCAATCAATACAAGGGCCTGTTCGAGAAGAAGCACGGCGTGAAGCTCGGCTTCATGGGTTTCTTCGCGCGCGCCTGCATCCAGGGCTTGAAGGAAATTCCCGCCGTCAACGCCGAGATCGACGGCACCGATCTCGTCTACAAGAACTACTACCACATCGGCGTTGCCGTCGGCACCGAGAAGGGCCTGGTGGTGCCGGTGGTGCGCGACGCCGACCATATGTCGCTCGCCGAGATCGAAAAGACCATCGCCGACTTCGGGCGCCGCGCCCGCGATGGCCAGCTCAAGATCGACGAGATGCAGGGCGGCACCTTCACCATCTCGAACGGCGGCGTCTACGGCTCGCTGATGTCGACGCCGATCCTCAACGCGCCGCAGTCCGGCATTCTCGGCATGCACAAGATCCAGGAGCGGCCGATGGTCGTCGGCGGCAAGATCGAGGCGCGGCCGATGATGTATCTCGCGCTCTCCTACGATCACCGCATCGTTGACGGCCGCGAGGCGGTCACCTTCCTGGTGCGGGTGAAGGAGTGCCTGGAGGACCCGGCAAGGCTGGTGCTGGATTTGTGATAGACTGGGGTTATGCCCACGGTCGCGATCGTCGAAGGAGTCAGAATTCGCTTTTATGCCGATGAGCACCCGCCACCTCATTTTCATGCGGTGTTCGCGGAATTCACGGCGCAGATCGCAATCGAGGACTTGCGGGTGCTGAGGGGCAGTCTGCCGCCTGCGAAATTGATGGTTGTGCGGGCCTGGGCCGAGACACGGCGGGATGTGCTGAAGCGGACGTGGGATATGACGATCGCGCAGGAAAAGCCGGAGAAGGTCAAATGAGCGAGCTGCCCCGCATATTGTCCGCGGAGCCGGTTGTTCACGGCGTTCTCAAGCTGACATGGAACGATGGCTATGAAGGGATTGTCGATCTGCGCGGTACCATCGCTAAGGGCAAGATCTTTGCGCCGTTGGGCAACCCCGACTACTTCAAGGACGTCCGGGTGAGTGATCACGGCCATTCAATCTACTGGGGCGGGCCCGACAACGAGGACGTTGATTTCGGCGCCGATCGCCTGCGGGAGATTTCGGAACAACAGGCGGCACTGCTCGCGCACGCGAACTGAGAATTTCATTGTCATGTCGCGTGTTGCTTCCGCATCGCTGATGTGACGCTTGCGACTGCGGAGACGAATTAATGCCTTCCTACGACCTCATCGTCATCGGCACCGGCCCCGGCGGCTATGTCTGCGCAATCCGCGCGGCGCAGCTCGGCCTCAAGACCGCAGTCATCGAAAAGCGCGCAACCTTCGGCGGCACCTGCCTCAATATCGGCTGCATCCCGTCGAAAGCGCTGCTGCACGCCTCCGAGCTTTACGAGGAGGCCGGCCATTCGTTCGGCAAGATGGGCATCGGCGTGTCACCCAAGCTCGATCTGAAAGCCATGATGGCGTTCAAGGATTCCGGCGTCGACGGCAACGTCAAGGGCGTCGAGTTCCTGCTCAAGAAGAACAAGATCGACGCCTATATCGGCGCGGCGCGCATCGTTGCCGCCGGCAAGGTCGAAGTGAAAGGCGCCGACGGCAAGACGCAAACGCTCGACACCAAGTCGATCGTCGTCGCCACCGGTTCCGACGTCGCGCGCCTCAAGGGCATCGACATCGACGAAAAGCGCATCGTGTCGTCGACCGGTGCGCTGGCGCTGCCGTCGGTGCCGAAGGATCTGCTGGTGATCGGCGCCGGCGTCATCGGGCTCGAGCTCGGCTCGGTCTGGCGCCGGCTCGGCGCCAACGTCACCGTGGTCGAGTTCATGGACGGCGTGCTGCCCGGCATGGACGGCGAGGTGCGCCGTCAGGTGCAGCGCCTGTTCGAGAAGCAGGGCATGAAGTTCAAGCTGTCGTCCAAGGTCACCGCGGTCGACGCCGCGGGCAAGCGCCTGAAGGCGACGGTCGAGCCGGCGAAAGGCGGCGCGGCGGAAACCATCGAAACCGATGTCGTATTGGTCTCCATCGGCCGCGTGCCCTACACCGAAGGCCTCGGCCTCAAGGAAGCCGGCGTCAAGCTCGACGAGCGCGGCCGCATCGTCACCGACCAGTACTTCGCCACCAACGTGCCTGGCATCTGGGCGATCGGCGACGTCATCGCCGGGCCGATGCTGGCGCACAAGGCCGAGGACGAAGGCGTCGCGGTCGCCGAAATCCTGGTCGGCCAGGCCGGCCACGTGAACTACGACGTCATTCCGAACGTGGTCTACACCTATCCGGAGATCGCCACGGTCGGCAAAAGCGAAGAGGAGCTGAAGGCCGCCGGCGTGCCCTACAACGTCGGCAAGTTCCCGATGACCGCCAACGGCCGCGCCAAGGTCAATGGGACCACCGAAGGCTTCATCAAGATCCTGGCCGACGCCAAGACCGACCGCGTGCTCGGCGTGCACATGGTCTGCGCCGACGCCGGCAACATGATCGCGGAAGCCGCCATTGCCATGGAGTTCGGCGCTTCGGCCGAAGACATCGCGCGCACCTGCCACGCCCACCCGACATTGCCCGAGGCGGTCAAGGAAGCCGCCATGGCGGTCGATAAGCGCGCCATCCATATGTAGCGCGCCGCGTCGCCACACACGCGACCGTCGTCCCCGCGGAGGCGGGGACCCTAGTAAACACGAACATTGCAGGGGTTACTGGATTGCCCGCTTTCGCGGGTAATGACAGCCGAACGCGCTTGCGCGCGGGCGGGCGATGACAAATGATTGGACGCAACGCTTAAAAATATCTTCGCCGGGAGGACACCACCATGGCCAAAGGCCACAAAGGCAAGGTCGCCGTCATTACCGGGGCGGCGGGCGGCATTGGGCAGGCCTTCGCGCAGCGGCTGGCGGAAGACGGCGTCGATATCGCGGTGATCGACACCGGCGACGGCAGCGAGACCGTGAAGCTGGTGCAGGCCGCCGGCCGCAAAGGCATCACCGTCAAGTGCGACGTCGCCTCGGAAGAGTCGGTCGCCGCCATGGCGAGAGAAGTGCAGGCGGCCTTCGATCACGTCGACATCGTGGTCAACTGCGCCGGCATCTTCCCGCAGAAGAACTTCCCCGACATGACCTTCGCCGACTGGCGCCGGGCGCTGTCGATCAACCTCGACGGCACCTTTCTCGTCACCGCCGCCTTCGTGCCCGGCATGCGCGCGCGAAAATGGGGCCGCGTGATCAACATGGCTTCGTCCACCTTGGGGACGGTGGTCACCGGCTTTGTCCATTACACCGCCAGCAAGGGCGGCGTGGTCGGCTTCACCCGCGCCCTTGCCACCGATCTTGCGCCCGATGGCATAACGGTGAACGCCATCGCGCCCGGGCTGACGCGCTCGCCCGGCACCGTTGCCCGCGCGCCGCGCCCCGGCTTCGAGACCATGGACGAGGAATTCGCGGCCATCGCCCAGAGCCAGGCCATCAAGCGGGTGGAAGTGCCGGCCGACCTGGTCGGTACGGTTTCGTTCCTGACCAGCGACGATGCGGCTTTCATGACCGGGCAGACGCTGCACGTCGACGGCGGCCGCGTGCGCGCGTAAAGGCGCCTTAATTGCACCCGGCCGCGGCGCTACTATCTGGCCCGTCATGCGCCGCCTTCTGCGCCCGCTCTGGATCGTACTTGCGCTGCTGTTCCTTTTGGAAGCGTGGCTGTGGGATCATTTGCGGCCGGTCATTGCCTGGGCGGTCGATCTTCTGCCCTGGCGCCGGCTCAAGCGCTCGCTCAAGCAGGCGATCGAGACGCTGCCGCCTTGGGCGGCGCTCGGCGTCTTCGTCGTGCCGTTTATCGTGTTGCTGCCGCTCAAGTTTCTCGAAGTCTATTTGATCGCCACCCGCAACTGGCTGGGCGTCGCGGTGGTGCTGCTGCTTGCCAAGCTGCTCGGCCTCGGCGTCACCGCCTTCGTGTTCGACGCCACGCGCGACAAGCTCCTGCAGATGGTCTGGTTCCGCGCGCTCTACGACCGGGTGATGTGGCTGCGCGATTGGGCGCACGCGATCACCGAGCCGGTGCGCGAGCGCCTGCGCCAATTTGCCTGGCTGTTGGAGCCGCAACGCGCCGGCCGCTTTCTGCGCCGGCTGATGCGCCTGCGCCGGCGCGCCTATCGACGGGCGGTGTAGCCGGGCGCTGTGCTCGGGGCACGCAAACGATCAGAACAAATGCACCGCATGCGGCGCCCACAAGCCGACCGCCGTGAAACCGAGCCCCGCCAGGCCAAGCAATCCCGCCAGCCAGCCGAGCGCCGCCATGGCTGTGATCACCTCGGCCGAAGCCAGCACGATGCCGATCTGGAATGCGGCCGAGGCCACCTCGAATTGATGGTAGCGCGCCAGCGCGAGATCGCGCTTGTGTTCGGTGGTTTTCGCCTTGGCCTGGATCTGCTTGCGGCCTTCGCCACCCTTCGGGTCGTCGTCGTAGCGGGCCGCGGTGTCGAGCCAGTCCTTGGCGGTTTTGCCGAGGCGCGCCTTCACCGCCGGATCGGTGGCGCGCTCGACCTCGATCTTCATCTGCTCGGCCCCGGCGCGCAGAATGGTGCCGCGGATGTGTTTGGCCTGGTAGAAGGCCCACAGGTCGTTGGTGGTGACGGTGTCGCTCAGCGCCGTGGTCTGCGCATTCTTGCCGAGGGTCTCGGAGAAGGCGAGGAACAGCGCCAGCACCGAGATCAGCAGCGCGATCTTCTTGTTGGAATGGCCGGCATGCTGGGCGTGCTCGGCGTGATCGAGATTTTCATGCGCGGACATCGCCGCCTCCGTTTCAGGGCGCGGGACGATGATATCAATTCGCGGCCGCGGGCAAGAGGCGCTAGAGGCTATTTGCGGCTTTATTGTTACGCGCGCGGATGGGCGCTGGCGTAAACGTCCAATAAACGCTCGGCGTCAACCGCAGTATAGATTTGTGTCGTCGACAGCGAGGCATGGCCGAGCAGTTCCTGGATGGCGCGCAGATCGCCGCCGCGCGCCAGGAGGTGGGTGGCAAACGAATGGCGCAATGCATGCGGCGTTGCGCTGTCGGGTAGGCCGAGCGCCCCGCGCATGCGCGCCATGGCAAGTTGCACGATGCGCGGCGAAAGCGGGCCTCCGCGCGCGCCGATGAATAACGGCCCGTTGGGCGACAGGTCGTAAGGGCAAAGCGCCAGATATTCGTCGATCAGTTTGGCGACCTGCGGCAACTGCGGCACCATGCGGGTCTTGTTGCCTTTTCCCGTCACGATCAGCGCATCGCGCTTGCCCTCGGCGTCCTTGCGTTTCAGGCCGAGCGCTTCCGAGATGCGCAGGCCGGAGCCGTAAAGCAGGCCGAGCACGGCGGCATCGCGCGCCAGCACCCAGGGCTCGCGTTCCTCGCCGGCGCGCAGGTCGGCATCGGTCATCTGCCGGGCGGCGCTGGCGCTGAGCGGCTTGGGCAGGCTCTTCGGCAGCTTCGGGCTGCGCACGGCGGCAAGCGCCGCAACCTTGCCCTTGCCGTTGCGTTCGAGGAAACGGGCGAAGGAGCGCACACCGGCCAGCGAACGCATCAGCGAGCGGCTGCCGGCGCCCTCGCTGCGGCGCGCGGCCATGAAGGCGCGGATATCGGCAGGCGTCAGGCTTGCCAGGTATTTGAGCGAGGGCGGAATGCCGAAATGCTCGGTCAGGAAACCGAGGAACTGGCGGACGTCGCGGGCGTAGGCCTCCAGCGTCTTCGGCGACATGCGCCGCTCGGCGCCGAGATAGCCGAGCCAGCGGCCGATTTCGGCCTGCACGTCGGGGGCGATGGCACTATGCATCGGCATGGTTTTTCGTCGTCCCCGCGAAAGCGGGGACCCAGTAATCACGGTATTTCCGCATCGTGACCGCGGGGGTTACTGGGTCCCGGCTCTGGTTCGCTGGCGCTCACTTGGCCGGGACGACACTAGGAGGGCTTCCTTCAACCTTCCTTAACCGGGCGGAATCGTCCACATCTAGCACCATGAGCACGCGTGTCGTCGATGTCCTGGTGCCGGTCGCGCTCGATCAGGCCTATTCCTATCGAGTGCCGGCGAGCCTCGATCTCAAGCCCGGCGATCTGGTGGCGGTGCCGCTCGGCGCACGCGACACCATGGGCGTGGTGTGGGCGGACAACCCGAATCCCAATCCGCGCCTGCACAACCGGCTGAAAGACGTCGACGAGAAGCTCGATATCCCGCCGCTCAAGGACGAACTGCGCCAGTTCGTCGATTGGGTCGCCGGCTACACGCTGTCGTCGCGCGGCATGGTGTTGCGCATGGCCTTGCGCATGGGCACGCCGCCTTCGCGCGAGCGCGTCGGCGTGCGCCGCGCCGGTCCCGCGCCGCAGCGCATGACTTCGGCGCGCGCACGCGTGCTGGCGCTGTTCGATGACGGGCTCATGCGCTCGAAGGGCGATGCCGCCCGCGAGGCCGGCGTCAGCGCCGGCGTCGTCGACGGGCTGATCGACGAAGGCACGCTGGAAACGGTCGTGCTGCCGCCCGAGAAACTGATGCAGCCGCCCGATCCCGATTTCCAGAAGCCCGATTTAGCGCTCGGCCAGCTTGCCGCCGCCGACGCGTTGCGCACGACGATCGACCAGGGCGGCTATAGCGTCAGTTTGCTCGACGGCGTTACCGGCTCCGGCAAGACCGAAGTCTATTTCGAGGCGGTGGCGGAAAACATCCGCCGCGGTCACCAGACGCTGATCCTGATGCCGGAGATCGCGCTCACCGCCCAGTTCCTCGACCGCTTCGCCGCGCGCTTCGGTGTGCAGCCGGCGGAATGGCATTCGCAGCTCACGCCGCGCCTGCGCGCACGCACCTGGACGGCGGTGGCGCAAAACGAGGTGCCGGTGGTGGTTGGTGCACGGTCGGCGCTGTTTCTGCCCTACGCCGATCTCGGGCTGATCATCGTCGATGAAGAGCACGACCCGGCCTACAAGCAGGACGACGGCGCGCACTATCACGCTCGCGACATGGCGGTGGTGCGCGGGAGTATCGCGAAAATCCCGGTGGTGCTGGCGTCGGCGACGCCGTCGGTGGAATCGGAAGTCAACGCGCGGCGCGGGCGCTATCGCCATCTGCATCTGCCCGAGCGCTTCGGCGGCGCGCGCCTGCCGCATGTCGAGCCGATCGATCTGCGCACGGAAGGCCCGCCGCGCGGGCGCTTCATCGCGCCGCGCCTTGCCGAAGCGGTGCAGATCACGCTCGAGCGGCGCGAGCAGGCGCTGTTGTTCCTGAACCGCCGTGGTTACGCGCCGCTGACGTTATGCCGTGCCTGCGGCTTCCGACTGCAATGCCCGAACTGCGATGCCTGGCTGGTCGATCACCGCTTCAGGAAACGTCTCGTCTGTCATCACTGCGGCTTCTCCATGCCGCCGCCGGCGGAATGCCCGAATTGTCACGCGACCGAAAGCTTCGCCGCCGTCGGTCCGGGCGTGGAGCGACTCGAGCAGGAGGCGGCGGCGCTGTTTCCCGATGCGCGCATTCTCGTCTTGTCGAGCGATCTCGTTGAATCGGTCGAGCGCTTGCGCAGCGAGCTCGACGACGTGGCGGAAGGCCGCTTCGATCTGGTCATCGGCACGCAACTCGTCGCGAAAGGCCATCACTTCCCCAAGCTCAACCTGGTCGGCATCGTCGATGCCGATCTCGGTCTCGGCAACGGCGATCCGCGCGCCGGCGAGCGCACCTTCCAGCTTCTGCATCAGGTGGTGGGCCGCGCCGGCCGCGAAGAGGGCAGGGGTGTCGGCTTTTTGCAGACGCATCAGCCCGAGCATCCGGTGATGAAGGCGCTGATTTCCGGCGACCGCGAGGCGTTCTACTCAAGCGAAATCGAATTGCGTGAGGCGACCTCCTATCCGCCCTTCGGGCGATTGGCGAGCCTCGTCATCAGTGCCAATGAGCGCCATGGCGCGGAAGGCTATGGCCGCATGCTGGTTTCGCATGCGCCCAGGGACGAGCAAGTGCGCATCCTCGGGCCCGCGGAAGCGCCGATCGCGGTGGTGCGCGGACGGCATCGCTTCCGGCTCTTGGTAAAGGCGCCGCGTAACTTCGATCTGTCCAGCTACCTGCGCGAATGGCTCGCCAAGGCACCCAAGCCGCGCGGCAATGTGCAGCTTGCGGTCGACGTCGATCCGCAGAGTTTTTTGTAGCGCACGCCGCGCTTGAAGGCGCGGGCGGCGCCATTGATTTGCCACGCTGGCCGCCCATATCGGCGCCATGTCGAACAGAGACGACATCCGGGCCGCCTAGGCCCCCTTCCCACACACCGACCGCCGCTGTGCGCGCTTGCGCGCGTGAGCGGTCGCGACTGCCGCAGCCGCGGCTGTCGACCTCGAGTGTGGGAAAAAGGACGTGCAATCTCATGAACATAGGCGGCCGTCTCGGCGCGAAGGGCCGGCCGAGCCGTTGTCGCCCGAGCAATCGGCCGAGCGGCACCAGCGGGCTTTGCTCTGGCGCGAGGCCTGGCGCGCGGAGGTCGCCGCGCGCGTAAATGGGGTGAACGGGCACGCGGCTCCGCCGCCCGCGCCCCGACCCAAGCCGGCCGCCAAATCGTCGGCCCGCTTCGCCAGCGAAATCGCCCGCGCCGAGTTCGGGCGGTTCTACTGGAAGGGCGCCCCGCCGGCGGCTTTGAAGCCGGCCAAGAAGGCCGACAAGAAGGCGGACAAGAAAGCCGGCAAGCAAGTGGACAAGCCGAAACGCCGCTGACGCAATCGGCCTCTCCCCCAATAAGTGGGGGCGAGGCCAACTCAATCAGGCCGCCGCCTTTTCCGGCGGCGCCATGAATTCGGGGCCGACCGGATTGGTGACGTTGCGCGCGAGGATGTTGTCGATCTCCTTCATCGCCGCCGCATCGAGCTTCCAGCCGTAGACCTCATTGATGGGATCGAGTTGCTCCGGCCGGCGCGCGCCCCACAGCGCGAAGCCGGCGCCTTGCTTGTCGAGGATCCAGCGCACCGCCAGATGGATCGCCCGCTTGCCGAATTTATCGGCGGCGAAACGATCAAGCTCGGCCACTGCCTTGAGATACTGGCCGAAGCGCGGCCGTTGAAATTTGGGATCGTTGCGGCGCAGATCGTCGCCGGTGAATTTGGTATCCGCCGTCATCTTGCCGGCGAGCAGGCCGCGACAGAGCGCACCATAGGCGAGCGTCACGATGTTGTTCTTCTGGCAATAGGGCAGCGTGTCGCGTTCGATCTCGCGTTCGAACAGATTGTAGGGCGGCTGGTCGGTATGCAGCGGTGCGACGGCGCGGAACTTGTCCATCTGTTCGGCTGAGAAATTGCTCACGCCGATGGCGCGGATCTTCCCGGCCTTGAGCAGATCGTTCATCGCGCCCGCTGTCTCTTGCACCGGCACCTTGGGGTCGGGCCAGTGCACCTGGTAGAGATCGATGACGTCGGTCTTCAGCCGGCGCAGCGAGTCGTCGATCTCCTTCATGATGCGGGCGCGGCTGGCGTTGCGGAACACCTTCTCGTCCCTGGTCCAGTCGAGCGCCACTTTGGTGGCGATGACGATCTTATTGCGCCTGCCGCCTTCGCTCAGCGCGCGACCGACGATCTCCTCCGAATGGCCGAAGCCATAGACCGGCGCGGTGTCGATCAGCGTGATGCCGCGATCGACCGCCGCTTGAATAGTGCGGATCGATTGGGTGTCATCGCTGCCGCCCCACATCCAGCCGCCGATCGCCCAGGTGCCGAGGGCGACCCGCGACGCCTCGATCTCGGTGCCGGGGATTTGCGTCGTTTCGATATTCTGTGGTGGTGCCATGTTCCGCTCCTTCTCAACGACTATTGCCCGTCGGCTTCGAACGCGACGCGCTCGAAATAGGTGCGGCTGGCGCGCGCAAAAAGACTTTGCCGGTCCCGCGCCACGCAGATCAGCGTTTCAAATTTGCTTGTTCGGCTATCGATTAAGTCTGTTGCCGCAATTTCGATCAATCGAGCGCAAGCGTGCGCAACGATCAGTCCGGCATTTCTTTGAATTTCGTATTCGGCTGCAACAGCACGGTCGCCGCCGCGGCAAAGATGAAGGCGAAGCCGATGATGTCGGGCAGCGTCAGGTGTTCTCCGAGAATGAGGGCGGAGGCCGTGACGCCGATCACCGGCACCAGCAGCGAGCCGATCGACGCCGTCACCGCCGGCAGCTTGCTGACGATCGACCACCAGAGGAAATGGGCAAGACCGAAACCGAAGACCCCGGTGTAGATGAGGCCGAGCAGCGGCACGGTATGGATCGGCCACAGGCGCGGGTAACCGTCGAAGATGAATGTGCCGGCCGTGATCAGGATGGATCCGAACATCATTTGCCAGGCGGCATTGGCGAGCGGCGGCGCGGTGACTTTCTTCCACTTGATGTAGACCGTGGCGAAAGCCCAGCTCAGCGCGCAGCCGAGCGCCTCCAGCACGGCGCGCGGCACGCCGGCGGCGAGTTGCGGCGCCATCAGAATCGCCAGGCCGATGACGCAGAGCGCCAGCGCCAGCCATCGCATCGCGCTCAGCCGCTCGCGCATGAGCAGCCAGCTGAGCACCGCCGCCCAGATCGGCATCGAATAGGCGATGATGATGGCGCGCGACGTCGCCCCATCGAGCTGCGCGAAAACCGACAGCATCTGGAAGGCGCCGGCGTTGCAAAATCCGGCCACCATCACGTGCCGGCGCTCACCGCGCGGCACGCGCAGATCGTGACCGGTCAACAACGCGGCGGTGCACAGCGTGAGCAGCCCGATGAAGATGCCGGCAAAGCGCAGGCTCCAGGGCGGCACGTCCCGCAGCGCGAATTCCGCGGCGATCCAATTGAGGCCCCAGGCAAAGGCGAGCATCACCACCAGCAGGCGCGCCGCGCTGGCGGCCTCCCGGTTGGTTTGCGCGGATTTGGCGATCTCGACCTGCGACATGATGGCGTCGGCTCCCGGCTAGGAGTCCGGCGGCCGCCGCCGCTTCCCGGACGGCGCCCACGCTATCGTGGCAATTGCCGGCTGGCGAGGCATGACCGTCATGCCGAATTCGCTACCATGTGCTATCTTCCGCGACGTTCCGGTGCCGCCTGCGTCTTGCCGTCTTGTTGCACCGCGGTTTCCCCTGTGATAGCTAGCCCGTCGATTTCATGGGGGTTTTCCGCGGGTACCCGCGACGTCCCCGAGAATCGGAATTCCCTCTTGAATTCCAACAACTTGGCGCCGCCTGCTGCGCGACGGCGTCCCGCCTGTGAACGATTTAAAGAAACGAGCGTCCCTTGGCAGGCAAAGACTCGATTATCTCCGGCATGGCAGGCCGCTACGCCAACGCCCTCTTCGAGCTGGCGCTCGAGGAAAAGGCGATCGATGCCGTTAAAGGCGACCTTGAGCGCTTTGACGCGCTGATTGCCGCCAACCCCAATCTCAACCGCCTGGTGCGCAGCCCCATCTATGGCGCCGACGAGCAGCTCAAGGCGCTGTCGGCCATCCTCGAAAAGGCCGGCATCAGCGGCATTGCCGCCAATTTCCTGCGGGTGATCACCACCAACCGCCGCCTGTTCGCCGCGCGCGACATGATCCGCGCCTTCCGCGCCCTGGTCGCCAAGCACCGCGGCGAGGTTTCGGCGGAAATCACCGTCGCTGAGACCCTCAACGGCGCGAATCTCGAGGCGCTCAAGGGCGCGGTCAAATCGGTCACCGGCGGCAAAGACATCGACCTGGACATCAAGATCGACCCCGCCATCATCGGCGGTCTGATCGTGAAGATCGGCAGCCGCATGGTCGATAGCTCGCTCCGCACCAAGCTCAATGCGATCAAGTTCGCGATGAAAGAGGCACGCTGATGGACATCCGCGCCGCGGAAATTTCCGCCATCCTGAAAGACCAGATCAAGAATTTCGGCCAGGAGGCCGAGGTTTCCGAAGTCGGCCAGGTGCTGTCGGTCGGCGACGGCATCGCCCGCGTCTACGGCCTCGACAACGTGCAGGCCGGCGAGATGGTCGAGTTCGAGAACGGCACGCGCGGCATGGCGCTCAATCTCGAAATCGACAACGTCGGCATCGTGATCTTCGGCTCCGACCGTGAGATCACGGAAGGCCAGACGGTGAAGCGCACCGGCGCCATCGTCGATGCGCCGGTCGGCAAGGGTCTTCTCGGCCGCGTCGTCGACGCTCTCGGCAATCCGATCGACGGCAAGGGCCCGATCAAGGCCGACAAGCGCATGCGCGTCGACGTCAAGGCGCCCGGCATTATTCCGCGCAAATCGGTGAGCGAGCCGATGGCGACCGGCCTCAAAGCGATCGATGCCTTGATCCCGATCGGCCGTGGCCAGCGCGAGCTGATCATCGGCGACCGCCAGACCGGCAAGACCGCGATCGCGCTCGACACCATCCTCAATCAGAAGCCGCTCAACGCGCAGACCGACGAAAAGATCAAGTTGTACTGCGTCTATGTCGCCATCGGCCAGAAACGCTCGACGGTTGCGCAGTTCGTGAAGGTGTTGGAAGAGCAGGGCGCGCTCGAATATTCGATCATCATCGCCGCCACCGCGTCCGATCCGGCGCCGATGCAGTTCCTGGCGCCGTTCACCGGCTGCACCATGGGCGAATATTTCCGCGACAACGGCATGCATGCCGTGATCGTGTATGACGATTTGTCGAAGCAAGCGGTTGCCTATCGCCAGATGTCGCTGCTGCTGCGCCGCCCGCCGGGCCGCGAAGCTTACCCGGGCGATGTGTTCTATCTGCATTCGCGTCTGCTCGAGCGCGCCGCCAAGATGAACGACGATAAGGGCGCCGGCTCCCTGACCGCGTTGCCGGTCATCGAAACGCAGGCCAATGACGTGTCGGCCTACATTCCGACCAACGTGATTTCGATCACCGACGGCCAGATCTTCCTGGAGACCGATCTGTTCTATCAGGGCATCCGCCCGGCGGTGAACGTCGGTCTGTCGGTGTCGCGCGTCGGTTCGGCCGCGCAGACAAAGGCGATGAAAAAAGTCGCCGGCAAGATCAAGGGCGAACTCGCGCAGTACCGCGAAATGGCCGCTTTCGCGCAGTTCGGTTCGGACTTGGACGCCACCACCCAGCGCATGTTGGCGCGCGGTGCGCGTCTGACCGAGCTGCTGAAGCAGGCGCAGTTCTCGCCGCTGAAAATGGAAGAGCAAGTCGGCGTGATCTATGCCGGCGTCAATGGTTACCTCGACGGCTTCGACGTCTCGCGGGTGCGCGATTTCGAGAACGGCTTGCTGGCGCTGTTGCGCACCAAGCATGCCGATCTGCTCGAACTCGATCCGCAAGAGTAGCGATCTGTCGAAGGACGACGAAGCCAAGCTCAAGGACGCGGTCGACGGCTACGCGAAGACTTTCGCCTAACAGGCGTCATGGCCGGGCTTGTCCCGGCCATCCCGATAAGGTGGGCCCTGTGCCTTCCTAAGCGAGATGCCCGGCACAGGGCCGGGCATGACCGAGGTAGAGATAAGCGGTTTGATTAAGGGCGACTGAGAAGAAATGGCCTCCCTCAAGGATATGCGCGTTCGCATCGCTTCGACGAAGGCGACGCAAAAGATCACCAAGGCCATGCAGATGGTCGCGGCCTCCAAGCTGCGCCGTGCGGAAGCCGCCGCGCATGCGGCGCGTCCGTTTGCCGAACGCATGGACCGCGTGCTCGGTAATATCGCTTCGGCGGTCGCCGGCAGCAACTCGGCGCCGCGCCTGCTCGCCGGCACCGGTGAGGACAAGGTTCATCTACTGGTCGTGTGCACCGCCGAGCGTGGCCTGTGCGGCGCCTTCAATTCTTCGATCGCGCGTCTGGCGCGCGACCGCGCCAATGCGCTGCTGGCGCAAGGCAAGGAAGTCAAGATTCTCTGCGTGGGCCGCAAGGGCGCCGACCAGCTTCGCCGTCTGTTCAGCCGTTACATCGTCGAGGTCGTCGAGATGCGCGGCGTCAAGCAGATGGGCTTCGCGCAGGCGCAGATGGTCGCCGACAAGATCGTCGCGCGCTTCGACAACAACGAATTCGATGTCTGCACGCTGTTCTTCTCGCGCTTCAAATCGGTGATCCAGCAGATCCCGACGGCGCTGCAGGTGATCCCGCCGGTATTCGAAAAGGCCGAGGGTGAAGCCGGCGCGTCTGCCGCCTACGACTACGAGCCGGAAGAAGGCGAAATCCTCGACGAACTGCTGCCGCGCAACCTGTCGATCCAGGTGTTCCGCGCGCTCTTGGAAAACGCCGCGTCCGAGCAAGGCGCGCGCATGAGCGCGATGGACAACGCCACCCGCAATGCCGGCGAAATGATCCGCAAACAGACGCTCACCTATAACCGCACGCGCCAGGCGATGATTACGAAGGAACTGATCGAAATCATCTCCGGCGCCGAAGCGCTCTAATTTTAGGTAACGAGGACGATATGGCCACACCGCAGAACGCTACCGGCAAGATCACCCAGGTCATCGGCGCCGTCGTCGACGTGCAGTTCGAAGGCGACCTGCCGGCGATCTTGAACGCGCTCGAGACCACGAACGGCGACAATCGGCTGGTGCTCGAAGTCGCCCAGCATCTCGGCAAATCGACGGTGCGCACCATCGCCATGGACATCACCGAGGGGCTGGTGCGCGGCCAGCAGGTCACCGATACCGGTCTCGCCATCGCCGTGCCGGTCGGCCCGGGCCTGCTCGGCCGCATCATCAACGTCATCGGCGAGCCGATCGACGAAGCCGGCCCGGTCAAGTCCGAAGAGCGCCGGCCGATTCACGCGGAAGCGCCGGCCTATACCGAGCAGTCGACCGAAGCGAATATTCTGGTCACCGGCATCAAGGTCGTCGATCTGTTGGCGCCTTACGCCAAGGGCGGCAAGATCGGCCTGTTCGGCGGCGCCGGCGTCGGCAAGACCGTGCTCATTCAGGAATTGATCAACAACATCGCCAAAGCCCACGGCGGTTATTCGGTGTTCGCCGGCGTCGGCGAGCGTACGCGCGAGGGCAACGACCTTTATCACGAGTTCATCGAATCCGGCGTCAACAAGGATCCGCATGAAGGCTCGACCGAAGGCTCCAAGTGCGCGCTGGTGTTCGGCCAGATGAACGAGCCGCCGGGCGCGCGCGCCCGTGTCGGCCTCACCGGTCTGACGCTGTCGGAATATTTCCGCGACCAGGGCCAGGACGTGCTGTTCTTCGTCGACAACATTTTCCGCTTCACCCAGGCCGGCTCGGAAGTGTCGGCGCTGCTCGGCCGTATTCCTTCGGCCGTGGGCTATCAGCCGACGCTCGCCACCGACATGGGCGCGCTGCAGGAGCGCATCACCACCACGACCAAGGGTTCGATCACCTCGGTGCAGGCGATTTACGTGCCGGCCGACGACTTGACCGACCCGGCGCCGGCGACCTCGTTCGCCCACTTGGACGCCACCACCGTGCTGTCGCGTGACATTGCCGCCAAAGGCATCTATCCGGCAGTGGACCCGCTCGACTCGACCTCGCGTATGCTGTCGCCGCTGATCGTCGGTGAAGAGCACTACCAGGTTGCCCGTCAGGTGCAGCAGGTGTTGCAGCGCTACAAGGCGCTGCAGGACATCATCGCCATTCTCGGCATGGACGAACTGTCGGAAGAGGACAAGCTCGCCGTCTCGCGCGCCCGCAAGATCGAACGCTTCCTGTCGCAGCCGTTCTTCGTCGCCGAAGTGTTCACCGGCGCGCCGGGCAAGCTGGTCGATCTCGCCGACACCATCAAGGGCTTCAAGGGCCTGGTCGAGGGCAAGTACGATCACCTGCCGGAAGCCGCCTTCTACATGGTCGGCAACATCGACGAGGCGGTCGAGAAGGGCAAGAAGCTGGCCGCGGAAGCGGCGTGAGCAAGAAGCGAATAGCGAAAAGGGAGTAGCGGATAGGAAAGAGCGTTGTCGAATAGATCTATTCGCTTTTCGCTACTCACCATTCGCTGAAACATCATGGCCACCTTCCATTTCGAGCTTGTTTCTCCTGAGAAACTCGTCTTCTCCGGCGACGTCGAGCAAGTCGACCTGCCGGGCGCCGAAGGCGACTTCGGCGTGCTCGCCGGCCACGCGCCCACCGTCAGCACGTTGCGGCCGGGCATCGTCACCGTGCACGGCGCGGGCGGGGAGCAGAAAATCGTCGTTCTCGGCGGCTTCGCCGAAGTCTCGGCGGAGGGCCTCACCGTGCTCGCCGACGTGGCGGAGGCGATCCAAGACATCGATCGCGAGAGCATCGCCGCGCGCATCCGCGAGATGGAAACCCGCATCGAGAAGCTGGAACCCGGCAACGAGCTCGACAAGGCGATCGCGCGCCTCGACCACTTCAAGGAAGTCGATCGTCATATCCAGACGACCGCGATGCACTGATCTCAACACCGCCCGTCGGCGGGTCGGGCCAATCCGGAGGGGGAGCCATGAGCGCCCATCACGAATTGCCGGCACGCGTGGGCACGGTGCAATGGGGCTTCTATGACGCCGCGCTGCCGCCGGTCGTCACCATCGCCTCCGGCGACACCATCACCGTCGACACGCTCTCCGGCACGCCCGACGACCTGCCGCCGGAAGGTTCCGGTTTCACATTGCTGCCCGAGCATCGCGCCGTGCTTGAAGGCACCAAGCGGGGGCCTGGGCCGCACCTGTTGACCGGGCCGGTGGCGGTCGAAGGGGCTCAGCCGGGTGACTCGCTGAAGATCGAGATCCTCGACATCAAGCTGCGGCAGAACTGGGGATTCAACCTGATCCTGCCGCTGCTCGGCGCGCTGCCGGAAGATTTTCCCGACAGGCGCTGCATCCATATCGCGGTCGATCGCGAGCGCGGCCGTATCCGCATGCCATGGGGCCTGGAATTCGCCGCGGCGCCGTTCTTCGGCTGCATGGGCGTGGCGCCGCCCGCCGGCTGGGGCAGGCAGACGTCGATCGTGCCGCGCGCCTTCGGCGGCAACATGGACAACCGCGATCTGGTCAAGGGCACGACGCTGCACCTGCCGGTCTTCCATGCCGGCGGCTTGTTGTCGGTCGGCGACGGGCACGCCGCGCAGGGCCACGGCGAGGTCAACGTCACCGCCGTCGAAAGCGCGCTTACCGGCACGTTCCGCGTCACGTTGGAAAAGAACACGCGCATCGAATTGCCGTGGGCGGAGACGCCCGGTCACGTCATGACCATGGGTTTCGATGAGGACCTCGACGACGCTGCCAAGCAGGCGCTACGCGCCATGATCGGCCTTGTGCGCCAACGCACGGGGCTATCGGCGGAGGACGCCTATACGCTGTGCAGCGTGGCCGCCGATCTCATCGTCACGCAGATCGTCGACGGCAACAAAGGCATCCACGTCATGTTGCCGGAGTGGGCGCTGGCGTCGAAGGGTTAGCGATCTCGTGCCAGCCGCGCGGCATTCGCCGCTCATTCCCGCGCAAGCGGAAATCCAGTTCTTCTTTTCTGCTTGACCACAATAAGCCGCTCTGGGTTCCCGCTGGAGCTTGTTCCCGCGAAGACGGGGGCGAGCGGATGAGATGATGGCGCGCCGTTAGCTGATGGCGAACTTCGCGAACTCCCGCACCACCCGCTCATAGTTCTCGCGCTTGAACGGCACCACCAGGTCCGGCAATTCGCGCATCGCAGCCCAGCGCCAGGCGATGAATTCCGGTTCGTGCGCGCCGCCGCCCGGTGTCGCAATGTCGATCTCGTTGTCGTCACCGGTGAAGCGGAATGCGTACCATTTCTGCGTCTGGCCGCGGTATTTGCCGCCCCAGGCATCGCCGACGATGTCGCGCGGAATATCGTAGGCCAGCCAGTCGGCGACCTCGCCGAGCTTTTCGACCGAGCGCATGCTGGTCTCTTCATAGAGCTCGCGCAGCGCCGCCTCGTAGGGGTCCTCGTCGTGGTCGATGCCGCCTTGCGGCATCTGCCAGACATGGGTGGCGTCGGTGTGCTCGGGCCCGCCCAATCGGCGGCCGATGAAGACGAGGCCTTCGCGGTTGAGCACCATCATGCCGGCGCAGGGACGATAGGGTAGCGATTCGAAGTCGGTCATCGGCGCTCACTCGTCATGCACTCGCGATCATCCGCTGTCGCGGAGGATGTCACCGTCGGAGTGTCGTCTTTATGACGATTTCGCCTTCACCGCCACCTTGGTGATCGGCACCAGCTGGAAGCCGTGGCTCGTGAGCGTCTTCGCCCAGCGGTTGATCGCGGCAATCGAGCTCGGCTGCGCGCTGGCGTAGCCCACCGCGTAGCCTTGCGCGCGCGCGGTCATCTCCAGGCGGGTCAAGGCGCGATCGATCTCCACCGGCGTCGGCACCGCGTCGAGGGTGCTGTCGGCCTTGGCGAAGGGCAGGTTCAAGCTGCCGGCGAATTGGCTGGCGACGCCGCGCGGCGAGGAGCCGTCATCCACGTAGATCAGGCCGCGCTTGGCGGTCTCGCGCAGCACCGGCATCAAGGCCTCTTCCGAAGCGGTGAAGCGCGCGCCCATGTAGCTCGCCAGCCCCACATAGCCTTTCATGCGGCCCATCAGCCAGTGCAGCCGCTGGATGTTCTGCGTGCTGGTCAGCGAGGTGAGCAGCGTATGCGGGCCAGGATCGTTGTTGGGATAATCGAGCGGTTCCATCGGAACCTGCAGCAGCAGCTCGTGCCCGGCGGCGCGCGCCTTTTCGGCCAGCAAGTCGAGGTCATGACCGTAGGGCATGAATGCGAACGTCACCGCCGCCGGCAGCCTCCCAAACGCCTCTGCCGTTGCCGAGGCGCTGATGCCGAGACCGCCGACCACAACGGCGATACGCGGCGCATCCTGGCGGTTGGCCGGTACCTTGAGCTCGCTGGCATAGCGGGTGAACGAGCGCGCGCCCTCCGGCCCGATCTTTGGAATGGCGCCTTGCGGAGTCGATTGCAGAAGCTGCTTGTCGATCGTTGCCTGCTGGGCGTGGCCGCCGCTCCCATGGCCGGGGATGATTACGTCCTGGCGCTTGCCGCTGGAGCCGTCGATGATGGTGATGGTGCGGCCGCCGGGCGGTGGCGCGGCGGGCTTCGTGGCAGCGGCCTGCTTCGCAACACCTGACGTTCCGTCATGATGGCGGCCGCCGGTACCGGCCTGCCGGCTCGCCGCCAACTCCGCCGGCGTGGTGGCGACCACCGCCATGGGCTCGCCGCCGAGCGGATCGTCGGCGAACATGGCCCAGCCGACCGCCACCAGGCCGCACAACGCCAGCGCACCCGCCAGCAATTGCGGCGCGGCGATCGGCAGGGCGAAACGCTTTTTCTTTCTGTCCTGGCCGAGGGGCGCGTTCAGATCATCCACGGCCCGGGTCCTCGCGAATCATCGCGAGAGTCTAGCACTCTTGGTTACCCGGACCTTTACGGCAGGGCTCGGAAAGCAAACGGGGCGGCCCGCCAAGGCCGCCCCGTTCCGTCAAAAATCTGCCTTATGCTCAGTTCGGCACCGGCGCCTTCGGGTTCGGCGGGAACGAGGCGTCCTTCTTGAGGCCGCGCAGCAGGTCGTCGGCCATGATCAGCGCCTTGTCCTTCTTGGCGTCCGGCGGAACGTAGGACTGCGAACCCTTTTCCTCCTTGCCGGCAGCCGCCTTCAGGTGGCCGCGTAGCGAAGCCTCGCCCATGGTGTCGGTCTTGCCCTTGATGTCCTCGGGCACGTCCTGCACCACCACCACGTCCGGCTCGATGCCCTTGGCCTGGATCGAGCGGCCCGACGGCGTGTAGTAGCGCGCCGTGGTCAGCCGCAGCGCGCCGTTGCCGGAGCCGAGCGGGATAATGGTCTGCACCGAGCCCTTGCCGAACGAGCGGGTGCCGACCAGGGTCGCGCGCTTCTGGTCCTGCAACGCGCCGGCGACGATTTCAGAGGCCGAGGCCGAGCCGCCGTTGATCAGCACGACCACCGGCTTGCCCTTGGTGAGGTCGCCCGGACGGGCATCGAAGCGCTGGGTCTCGTCGGCGTTGCGGCCGCGGGTGGAGACGATCTCGCCCTTCTGCACGAAGGTATCGACGACGGAGATCGCCTGATCGAGCAAGCCGCCCGGATTGTTGCGCAGGTCGAGGACATAGCCCTTGAGCTGGTCTTCCGGCACCTTGGACTGGATGTCGGCGATCGCCTTCTTCAGCCCGCTGGTGGTCTGCTCGTTGAACTGGGTGAGGCGGATATAACCGATGTCCTTGCCCTCGACGTGCCAGCGCGCCGAGCGCACCCGGATGACGTCACGGGTGACATCGACGTCGAACGGCTTGTCCTTGCCCTTGCGCATGATGGTGAGCTTGATCTTGGTGTTCACCGGGCCGCGCATCTTCTCGACCGCCTGGTTCAGGGTGAGGCCCTGCACCTCTTCGCCGTCGATTCTGGTGATGATGTCATTGGCGAGAATGCCGGCCTTGAAGGCGGGTGTATCGTCGATCGGCGCCACCACCTTGATCAGGCCATCCTGCATGGTGACCTCGATGCCGAGTCCGCCGAACTCGCCGCGCGTCTGCACCTGCATGTCGCGGAAGCTCTTGGCGTCCATATAGCTCGAATGCGGGTCGAGGCCGGCCAGCATGCCGTTGATCGCGGTCTCGACGAGCTTTGAGTCGCTCGGCTTCTCAACGTAGTCGGCGCGCACGCGTTCGAACACGTCGCCGAACAGGTTGAGCTGCCGGTAGGTGTCAGCCGCGGCCGCCTTGGCGCTGGCGCCGCCGAAGATCATCTGCGGCTGAGTTGCCAGCAGCGTCATGGCCGCACCAGCCGCTGCGCCGAGAAGTATGAGAGGAGTCTTGCGCATCATCCGCGAACCTTTTCACCTTCGCCAGAAGCCCACCATGGGCCTGGGTCGACGGGGTTTCCGTCCTTACGAAACTCGACGTAGAGCACCGGCTGGCTGGAACCTGCCGCGAGGATGGCGGCGACATGGGAACCGTTCCCCATTACTGCTACAGGCTCCCCGGCCAGTACGAACTGGCCAAGATCGACTGATATCCGCGCCATCCCAGCAAGCAAGATATGATACCCGCCGCCGGCATTAAGGATCAAGAGCTGCCCATAGGAACGGAACGGACCGGCATAAACCACCCAGCCGTCCGCCGGTGCGGTGACCTCGGCGCCGGCGCGGGTTGCGATCGAGACGCCCTTTTCCGCGCCACCGATACCGTCGGGTGTGCCGTAACCCCTGATTTTAATGCCATTAACCGGAATCGGAATTTTGCCGTGCAAAGAGGCGAAGGCGACCGCCGGTGCCATGCGGCCGGGATCGTGTAGGGCAGCAAGCGCCTTGCCAGGCTCGACCGGCGTGGGTTTCACGGCAGGCTGCTCGGGTTTCACCAGGCTCTTCTCGAGCTTGGCGATCAAATCTCTGAGACTTCTTGCCTCCTTCGCCACCGCGCGGGCATGGGCGCGTTCCGTATCGAGCGCGCTCTCGCGCTGGGTCTGCTGCTTCTGCCGCTCGACGATCAACGCTGCCAGACGTTTGCGCTCGGAGCCCAGCGCAGCGACTTGGCCCTGCAGCCGATCATGCTCGACGGCGATCTTCTTGCGCACGGCGGCGAGCTCGGTGAGATCGTTGGCGAGCGCCTGCACGCGCTGCTGCATCTCGGGCAACACGGCGCCGAGCAGCATTGCGGTGCGCACGGCCTTCAACGCATCTTCCGGCGTGGCGATCAGCGCCGGCGGTTGGTTGTGACCGACGCGCTGGAGCGCGGCCAAGACTTCGGCGATAACGGCGCGGCGGCTGTTCAGCGAACCGCGGATACGCTTTTCTCTGGTATCGAGCGGCTTGAGACGCGCTTCAGTGTCGGTGATGGCCGCTTCCAATTCGCGCAAGACCGCGGCCGTTTCGATGAGGCTCTTGTTGAGTTTGCGCCGATCGGTACCGATCTCTTCGATTTCGCGTTTGAGTGCGGCTTCCGTTTCGGCCGATTTGCTCTGCTCGCCGCGCAGCTCTTTGAGACGTTCGTTGTGCTGCTTGATGGCGTCGAGCTTGGCCGACGGCTTGTCTTGCGTTGGTTTGTCTTGCGTCTGCGGCGCGGCCTTTTCTTGCGCGCCCACCACGCCGGCGAGCGCGATCGGCAGCGCGAATCCGAGCCCGGCAATCAGAGCGAGGCGCGGGTCGAAACGATTAAAGCCCCCGAGACAAGTCATTGCATCCAAGTTAGGCCCGCCATCTGGGTCGCCAAGGCCAAAGTGATCCGGAGTGATTGCGACTGCATTAAGGCCGAAGCAGGCGATTCGCCAATGCCGGTCTTGGAGGTCGGACGGAAGGGGCCCGGGCCCCTTTGAAATCAACCGTTATGCGCGGTGGTAGGGGTGGCCAGTCAGGATCGTGGTGGCACGGTAGAGCTGTTCCAGCAACATGACCCGCACGAGCTGGTGCGGCCAGGTGGCGGTGCCGAAGGCCAGCTGCAGGTCAGCTTCCTCGTACAGGCTGGCGGTCAGGCCGTCGGGGCCGCCGATGATGAAGACGACCGCCGGGCGGTCGTCGCTACGCCATTGGCCTAGCCGGCCGGCGAGGCTGGCGCTGTCGAGGGGCTCGCCGCGGGAATCGAGCAGGACGATGCCCGCGCCCGCCGGGATCACGTTGGCGAGCGCGATCGACTCTTCGATCATGCGCTTGCCCGGATCGGCCGCGCGGCTTTCCCGGATCTCGACGATTTCGATGTCGCGCAAGCCCAGGCTGCGGCCGGTCTGCGCCGCCCGTTTGCGATAGCGCTCGGCGAGCTCCGTTTCCGGGCCGCGTTTCAAGCGTCCAATGGCGGCAACGATGATCCGCATCGAGTGTCCCGATTCCGCAGTTCGTTCGTTCCTGCGGTACGCTCTGGCGCGAACTTCGCAATCGTCGGGACACTAGCAAATTTGCGAATCCAATGCGGCTGGATTTGAAGTTCCTGTCGGACTCGCAAATCGCGCCTACAGGAACTTCAAATCCGCCACGCCGGCCGACGCGTGTATCAGCTCGCCTGCCGCTGGTCGCCCCGCGCGCCGCTCCACATCTTCTCCAGATTGTAGAAGGTGCGCACTTCCGGTCGGAACACGTGGACGATGACGTCGCCGGCGTCGATCAGCACCCAGTCGGCTTGCCGCATGCCTTCCACCCGCACGTCGTGCAGGCCGGCTTTATGCAGGTCCTCGATCACGTGTTCGGCCACGGCGGCGACGTGCCGGTTCGAGCGGCCGGAAGTTACCACCATGTAGTCGGTGAACGAGGATTTGCCGGTGAGATCGATGGTCACGCTGTCCTCAGCCTTCATGTCGTCGAGACAGGCGAGGACGATGCTGAGCGCCTCCTTGGCGGTCGGGCGCCGGGAGGCAGCCTTGGACGGCTGACGCGCCGCCCGAGAGAGTGCAGGTGTGGACAGGGGGTCTTATCCTTTCGGTTCGTTGCACTCACCCCGGTGCGAACCGGGGTCTCGACAAAGATAACCCTTCGGGACGATTTTTCCACCGGCGCGCGCAAAGGCCGTCATCAGGGGGCCTTTTTCCGCCGCAGGGTGCGCAGCTCGGTGGAGGACAGCGGCGATTTGAGGCCGTGCAGAAAGGTCCAGGCCGGCGTCGTATGGCCGGGCAGGGCGGTGGCGTCGCGTTCCGGAATGCGCGCATGAGAGAGCGCGAGACCTGCCGGGCTCGCGGCGGCGTAAAGGCTCGGGCCCAGGCGGTCGACCACCACGATCGGCACCAGTTTCGCTATGCCACGCCATCGCTGCCAGCGGTGAAAGCTCCGCAGATTGTCGGCGCCCATGATCCAGACGAAGCGCACGCCGGGGCAACGGGCGATCAGCCAGGCGATGGTGTCATAGGTGTATCTCGTCCTGATGACGGCCTCGAGCCCAGTGACGTCGATGCGGGGATGGTGGGTGAGCGCCCGGGCGGCGTTGATGCGCTGCTGGATAGGGGCGAGCCCGTTTGTGTTCTTGAGCGGATTGCCCGGCGTAACCAGCCACCAGACGCGGTCGAGCTTGAGCCGTTTGAGCGCGAGCAGGCTGGCGCCCACATGCGCCTCATGCGGCGGATCGAAGGTTCCACCGAACAGGCCGATCCTCATGCCGGGCGCATGGGGCGGAATCAGGCGCTCGGCCGCGGCAGGGATTTGCGTATTCACGGGCGAATCTGGCCGCTTCCACGGATGCGGTATTTGAAAGTGGTGAGTTGCTCGACGCCCACGGGTCCGCGCGCATGCAGCCGGCCAGTGGCGATGCCGATCTCGGCGCCGAAGCCGAACTCGCCGCCGTCGGCGAACTGGGTGGAGGCGTTGTGCAGCACGATGGCCGAGTCCACTTCGCGCAGAAACTTCTCCGCGGTGGCGGCGTCATCGGTGACGATGGCGTCGGTATGGTGAGAGCCGTAGCGCTCGATATGGTCGATGGCGCCGTCGACGCCGTCAACCAGTTTCGCCGCGATGATGGCATCGAGATATTCGGTCGACCAATCCTCCGCGGTCGCGGGCAGGACGCGGCTGTCGACGGCCTGCACCGTCTGATCGCCGTGGATGGTGCAGTTGGCGTTGATCAGCATTTCGACCAGCGGCTTGAGCAGGCGGTCGGCGCCCGCGCGATCGACCAGCAAGGTCTCGGCCGCGCCGCACACGCCGGTGCGCCGCATTTTGGCGTTGAGCACGATCTTCCGGGCCATGTCGAGCGAGGCGGCCTTGTCCACGTAGACATGGCAGATGCCCTCCAGATGCGCGAATACCGGAATGCGGGCCTCGGTCTGCACGCGGGCGACCAGGCCCTTGCCGCCGCGGGGAACGATGACGTCCACATTGCCGTCGAGGCCGGTGAGCAGCATGCCGACGGCGGCGCGGTCGCGGGTGGGGACGAGCTGGATGGCCGTCTCCGGCAGGCTTGCGTCCCGCAGGCCCTGCGCCAGCGCATCGCAAATCGCGCGGCTGGAAAGCAGGCTGTCGGAGCCGCCGCGCAGAACGGCGGCATTGCCCGCTTTCACGCAGAGCGCGCCGGCGTCAGCGGTGACGTTGGGCCGGCTCTCGTAGATGATGCCGATGACGCCGAGCGGCACCCGCACCCGTTCGATGGTCATGCCGTTCGGCCGGGTCCACGACGCCATGACGGTGCCGACGGGGTCCTTCAGGCCGGCGATGGTCTCGATCCCCGCCGCCATGGCCTCGACACGGGCATCGTTGAGCGCCAGGCGGTCGAGGAAGGCTGCGCTGGCGCCGCCCACACGTGCTTCCGCCATGTCCTCGACATTGGCCGCCAGGATCGCGGTTTTCTGCACCCGCACGGCGGCGGCCATGGCGCGGAGGGCGCGCTCCTTCTGGGCCGAAGGTGCCAATGCCAACGCGCGCGCGGCGGCGCGCGCTCGGCGGCCGATCTCCGCCATGGCGGCGGCCATATCGCCCGATCCTTCGATGCTCTTCAGCGGCGCCGTCATCGTCGCAATGTGCCCCACAAGGCCCCTTCCGGGCTGGTTTCCTATCACGTCGGGTTGGCCGGGGCGAGGTGGCCCGGTCAGATGGCTGTCCCTCGGTTAACTGGGGATAGTGTGGATAACTCATCAAGTCACGCAACGCTTCAAGCGGGTTTCACATTGGGAAGGCAGGCTGGCGGTGTTCCAGGAGGGAGTTGTTATGGCGTCTGGTTCCGTTCGTCTGCCCACCCGATTTCCGGTCGGCACCAAGTTTGTCATCGAGGGTCGTCCGGGGGGTAAGGGCCAGGTTTTCGGCCGTTATCTGGAGTTTCCCGACGGCACGCGGCTGCGTCTGCCGAAGCGGCCCACAAGCCCCAAATCACTGCCGGCATCGCTGGCGGAAAGCCGGCGGCCGCGGCGGGACCGCACGCGGCGGCGCTGAGCGGCTCGCCCGCGGCCAGCCCGCCGAACCGTTCGCGCTATCGGCAAAAAAGAAAGGGGCCCATAGGGCCCCCTGGGGGATAGCGTTTGTCGCCGGCAAACGCCGACGGCCACATCCACAGCTGAGGGGGGCCGGGAAGGGGCGCAGGAAGAATGCATGAGCCCGGCTGCTGCGGTTTGTGGGGGCAGTGAAGGCCGCATCCGGCCGCAAAACAACCTGCCAAATCGTCACGGGGCCATTTGATCGCGGCGCGCTTCGTGTGGGCCAACGCCCCGGCCCACCGCGCGTGGGCTCTTCACCCGCCGCCCAGCACCAGGTCGTCGCGGTGGATCATCTCGGTGCGCCCGGTGTAGCCGAGGATGAGCAAGATGTCCGCCGATGGCCGACGCTTGATCTTGTCGGCGTCGGCGGCGTCGTAGGCGATCAGCCCGCGCCCGATCTCGGCACCGTCCGGCCCGCGCACCAGCACGGCATCGCCACGCTCGAAGCTGCCTTCGACCTTGATGACGCCGGCGGGCAGCAGGCTCTTGCCGCCGCGTAGCGCGCGCACGGCGCCGGCGTCGATCACGAGCGTGCCACGCGGCTCGAGCGAGCCCGCGATCCATTTCTTGCGCGCGGTGACCGGATTGGCCGGCGTCATGAACCAGGTGCAGGGCGTGCCCTCGGCGATGGCGCGCAGCGGATGCAACACGCGCCCCGAGGCAATCACCATGTGGGTGCCGGCCGAGGTGGCGATCTTGCCGGCCTCGATCTTGGTGCGCATGCCGCCGCGCGAAGTCTCCGATTCCGCCGCGCCGGCCATCGCCTCGATCTCGCGCGTGATGCGCGGCACGAGGGCGACGTGCTTGGCGCCCGAGCCCTTGCCCGGCGGCTTGTCGTAGAGCCCGTCGACGTCGGAGAGCAGCACCAGCAGGTCGGCGCTCATCATGGTGGCGACGCGGGCGGCGAGGCGGTCGTTGTCGCCGTAGCGGATCTCGCTGGTGGCGGTGGTGTCGTTCTCGTTGATCACCGGCACGGCGCGCCATTCCAGCAGCCGGGCGATGGTGGAGCGGGCGTTGAGATAGCGGCGGCGCTCTTCGGTGTCGCCAAGCGTCACCAGGACCTGGCCGGCGGTCAGTCCGTGGCCCCCGAGCGCCTCCGCCCAGGCACGCGCCAGGGCGATCTGGCCGACGGCGGCGGCGGCCTGGCTGTCCTCGAGCTTGAGCGCGCCCTTCGGCAGCTTGAGCACGGCGCGGCCGAGCGCGATGGCGCCGGAGGAGACCACCAGCAAATCGCGCGTGGTGCCGGCCTTGGCGTCCGGCTTTTCCTGGCGCAGGGCGGCGAGGTCGGCGGCGAGGCTGTCGAGCCAGTCGCGCTTGAGCTTGCCGGCGGCCGCATCGACAAGAAGCGACGAGCCGATCTTCACCACGATGCGGCGGAAATCGGTCAGCGACGGGATTTTCTGAGCGGCGGTCTTCGGCATGGCCCGGCGGGGAAGGCGAGTTGTGTCGGCGGTCTAGCATGGGAGACAGGAAGCGTCATCGGTGACGCGCCTCAGCCCATCGCCCGCAATCGGGCCATGGCAACGATGCCGAAGGCCGGCCCGAGCGCCAGGCCCGCAAGCAGCACCGGCCAGCCGAAGGTCGCTGCGACGAGCGGCGTCAGTTGTACCGTCACGATGGTCAGGGCGAAGCCGAGGGCGGTCTGGAAGGTCAGCAGACTGCCGGCCTGGTGCGGCGGCGAAGCATCCGCGACCAGGGCGGAGAACTGGGCCGAGTCCGGCACGATAGCCGCGCCCCAGATGACGACGACGGCAAAGGTGAGCCAGACCGGTCCGCCGAAGGTCGCCGCGGTGGCGAGCGCCGAGGCGCCGCTCACCGCCATGGCGATGATCGCCACCTTTGCTTTGCCGATCTTGTCGGCCCACCGGCCCGCGACGGCGCAGAAGATGCCGCCGGCGGCGATGGCGCAGAAGGCGGTGAGCTTGGCAAGCCGCTCGGCCTCCGGTGCCGGCAGCCAAGCGCCATACGAGACGGCCGCCGCCGCGCCGACCCAGGCCCACATCGCATAGAGTTCCCACATGTGGCCGAGGTAGCCGGCATAGGCCAGGCGCACACGCCGGTCGGTCCAGGCGGTGGCCATCACGCGTGGCTCGAATTTGGCCGCGACGGCGTGATAGGGCCCGAGCGCAACCCCGAGCCCGACGACGCCGGCCGCGACCGAAGCCGCCGAGGCCACGGCAATCGTCAGCTGCCAGTCGGCGCCGCCCACCAGCGCGATCAGATGCGGCGAGGCCGAACCGAGCGTGAGCGCGCCGATCAGCGCGCCGACAAGAAAGCCGCGGTCCTTCTCGCCCCAGCCGACGACGATCTTCATGCCGACGGGATAAACGCCGGCCAGCAACGCGCCCGTGGCGACGCGCGCGGCAATGGCGGGAATGCTGCCGGGCGCATCAATCAGCAGCGTGGCGTTGATCAGTCCGGCGCCGATGGCAGAGGCGGCAAAGACGCGGCGCGGATCGAAACGGTCGGCGAGGCCGAGAACCGCGGAGATGAGCGCACCGATGACAAAGCCGGCCTGCACGCCGCTCGACAGAGCGGCCTGCCGAATCGGCGAAACGGCCGCCTCGTGCAGCATGTCGGGCAGCACGGCCGCGGACACGAACCACAGCGACATCGCCGCCACTTCGGCCAGCAGGAGGAGCGCGAGAGAGCGAAATTTCATCGGCGGCAAGAAAGCAGAAATCGGCCCCGGCTGGATAGGCCGTGCGGACCGGTCGCACATCAATCGATCGTTATCGCAACCGCCGTCGCGCAATCGGCACGTCGGCCGGAAGCCGAGGGTCCTGCGTGTTGACGTGAGTCAAGGCGGGCCGGCCGGTTTGCCGGTCCTCTTGATCGAGGTACCGCCCACAGAGGCTTTTGCTCGACCGCCATGCGCAAGGTCCTGGTCGCCATTCTGCTGCTGCTCTCGACGGCGTATCCTGGCGCGGCGCCGTCCGTGGCGCAGGACGGCAAGCCGGTCGATCTGGTGTTGTTTTACGGGCGCGGCTGTCCTCATTGCGCGGCCATGCGGGCCTATCTGCAAACCATCCAACCGAAATATCCGCAGCTGCACCTGCGCGAGTACGAGGTCTACTTCAACGACAACAACGCCCAACTGTTCGAACGCATGGCGGGCGCCTACGGGTTCAAGATCGAAGGGGTGCCGACGGCGTTCCTCGGCAGCCGCGTCTTCAGCGGTTACGCCGATGACATGCAGCCGGCTCTCGAGCAGGCGATTCAGCGATGCATCGCGCAGGGCTGCAAATCGCCGCTGACGCGTCTGACCGGCGCAACAGTCAATGTGCGGCCTTTGACGTTGTCGGCGGTGCTCGCTGGCGCCGCCGTCGATGCCATCAACCCTTGCGCCTTTGCCGTGCTGATCATCCTGATCACGGCCGTGCTGGGCGCCGGCGGCCGGCGCCGGGCGCTTTATGCGGGGCTCGCCTTTTCCCTATCGATCTTCGCCTCGTATTACCTGATGGGGCTCGGGCTTTATTCCGCTGTCGAGGCGGCCGGTGTCACCCGTGGCATCTACATCGCGGTTGCGATCCTCGCCATCCTGATCGGCTTGTTCAATCTCAAGGACTACCTCTGGTACGGCAAATGGTTCGTGATGGAGGTGCCGCTGAGCTGGCGGCCGGCCCTGAAGAAAATGATCCAGGGCGTGACCTCCGTGCCAGGCGCGTTCTTCACCGGTCTCGCGGTGAGCCTGTTCCTGCTGCCCTGCACCTCGGGGCCCTACATCGTGATTTTGGGGCTGCTGGCGAAGACCGAGACCCGCATGAGCGCGATGCTCTGGCTCGTGCTCTACAATCTGGTGTTCGTCGCGCCCATGATCGCCATCACGGCCGCGGTCTATTTCGGTCTGACGACGGCGGAGAAGGCCGAAGCGTGGCGAACCGGGCATTTGCGGGCGCTGCATCTCATCGCGGGCCTGGTCATCTTGCTGCTTGGCGCCGCGATGGTGGTCGCGCTGTGGCTCGGCTACGTCTAGTTCACATAGGCTGAGGAAATAATTCGGGCCCCACGTTGGTCAGAACGTGGGGCCCGATTCAATGGAGCGCAGCCTAACGGCAGGTCACGCCGCCGCCAGCGCCTGCTCGAGATCGCCGATGATGTCGTCGATGTGCTCGATGCCGATCGACAGCCGCACATAGCCGGGCGTGACGCCGGTCTTGGCTTGTTCCTCCGGCGTGAGCTGGGAATGGGTGGTCGAGGCCGGATGGATCGCCAGCGAGCGCGCGTCGCCGATATTGGCGACGTGATAGAACATCTGCAGGCTGTCGATGAACTTGCGGCCGGCGTCGTTCCCGCCCTTGACCTCGAAGCCGACCAGCCCGCCATAGCCGCCCTTGAGATAGGCATCGGCGCGCCGCTTGGCTTCGCCGGTCATCACCCCCGGGTAGATCACCTTGGTGACCTTGGGGTGCTTCGTGAGCCAATCGGCGACAGCCGCCGCGTTGGCGCAGTGCTGACGCATGCGCACCACCACCGACTCCAGGCCCTGGATGTGCATGAAGCAGTTGAACGGTGACGGCGCTGCGCCGATGTCGCGCAACAGCGTCACCCGCGCCTTGATGATGTAGGCGATCGGTCCGAGCGGCTTCACGGCCTGCGTCCACACCGCGCCGTGATAGCTGGGGTCGGGCGTGTTGAGCATCGGGAAGCGGTCGGCGTGCTTTTCCCAGTCGAAATTGCCGCCATCGACGATGATGCCGCCGATCGAGGTGCCGTGGCCGCCGATATATTTCGTCGTCGAGTGCATGGTGATCGCGGCGCCGTGCTTGATCGGCTGGCACAGCACCGGGCAGGCGGTGTTGTCCATGATGAGCGGGATGCCCATTTCGCGCCCGATCTTGGCGACCTCGGCGATCGGAAAGACGGCGAGCTTCGGGTTCGGCAACGTCTCGCCGTACCAGCAGCGGGTGCGGGCATCGCTGGCCTTGCGGAAGTTCTCCGGGTCGGATGGATCCACGAAGCGGCATTCGATCCCCATGGTGCTCATGGTGTTCTGGAACAGATTCCATGTGCCGCCGTAGATGTCGGTCGAGGACACGAAGTTATCGCCGGCATGGCAGATGTTCTGCACCGCAAACAGCGAAGCGGCCTGTCCGGAGGACACCGCCAGCGCCGCCACGCCGCCCTCGAACTGGGCGATGCGCTCTTCCAGCACCGCCTGCGTCGGATTCATGATGCGGGTGTAGATGTTGCCGAGCTCTTTCAGGGCAAACAGGTTGGCGGCGTGCTCGGTCGAATTGAATTGATAGGACGTGGTCTGATAAATCGGCACGGCCACCGCGGTCGTCGCCGGATCGGCGCGGTAACCCGCGTGCAAGGCAATTGTCTCTGGGTGCTGGCTTTTTGTCGGCATGTCTCCTCCCTCGGATTTTTTGGCCGCGGCGATTGTTCGACGCTGCGTGAGCATGGCACCTTCAATGCCAAGGTTCCAGTAGCAGATGGCGCCAGATCGGGGACGAAATCGCCGCGGATTGAGGTGATGTTTTGGCGAGGCGTCGACGGCACATAGGACGTCGGGCGCGAAAAAGGCCGGGTGTGCGGTGCACCCCCGGCCTCGTTAAGTCCCGGCTCCGTCAACGACCGCGTGCGGCCATGCCGGTCTCGATCGGTTCAGGCTTTGGATTACTGTTGCTTGTTGTGCTTTCCCTTGCCGTTCTTGTGATTTTGGCCGTTGTTGTTCTGCCCGTTGTTGTTCTGCTGGTTGTTGTTGTTGTGCTGGTTCCGGTGATTGCCGTTGCCGATGATGCTGAGAATGGTGCCGATCGCCTTGGCCGCGTTCCTGTTGTCGCGGTGTTGCTCGCGCTCTCCGCGATCGTTCGACACGCAGCGCCCCCGCCTCTCGCTGAAATGCTCGCCTCGGTCGCATTCGGAACGGCGCGCCCGGAAGTTATCGACGCAGCGCCCGCGGCGTTCGCTGAAATGCATGCCGCGCGGACATTCGGAACGGCGGAACTCGCGATCCCTGACGCAGTGGCCGCGCCGCTCGCTGAAATGCCTGCCGCGGCCGCATTCGTCGCGCACCAGCGTCACGTTATTTTCGCCGGCGATCTGCTAGACTCGGCGAAACCGGCATGGCATTGGCGTCGAAGGCGAGCAGCGCCATGGTTGCGCCGATCGCGATGGTCAAAGTCGTAAATTTGAGCATGTCTCGTCCCCTATGGCGACGCCGATGGGGCGTCTCGGTTGGCTGCCGGCGCGGTCGCGGATGTCAAATGACAGCCACGGTGCGTCCCGCTTTTGGCTCTAGGCAGAAAGGCGCCCGCCGATGGCATTGGGGATTGTCGCTTAAACCGCCCGACGAAATGCGAACGGTCGCCGAGATTCGACACGTCTCGACTGATGATGACAGCCCCCTTGGTCGATGTAGCGACCTATCGCAATATATACAACGCGTAAACACGTGGTGCAGTGCGAAAGAGACGTAATCGTGCTGATTTGCCGCAAGGCGCTGACGCGGGCCGTTGGCGTCTATCTTTGCCAAGGATGAGGATGTCCGCGAGCGCCTCCGATCAGGCAGGCGCCCGCGCGATCTGGGCGAGCGACGCGGCGGCCGGGCTGTTGGCTAGCCGCGCTTGAAGCGGCCCGCCTCGCCTGCCGAACTCATTTCGCCACGTAGAGCTTGCTGAGGTTGGTGCCGATCGTATTGAACGTGGTCACGATCTGGTCGGCCGAGGTCAGCAGAAAGAATTTGTCCGAGCTGCTCGCGCAACTCTTCAACAGCGTCGAGGTCGGGTCGCCGCCGGTGTTGACCTGAATGGTATAGAGGGTGACGCCGGCCGCCTTGATGTTGTTGCAGGTGATCTGCTGACGCGCGTCGATCTTCGACTGCGTCGTGTACCAGCGATCCTGGGTGTTCAGGCCGTCCGTCAGCAGAATGATCACCTGCGTATAGGTGTAGTCGGAGTTGAGTGGCGGGGCCGTGAAAGGTCCGCCGCCCGTCAACGTCATCCACCCCAAGCGCAAGGCCGATGGCCTGGTTGGTATTGCCCGCGGGCGACATGTTGTTGACGAGCGCGGTCATTGTCGACCAGTTGTAGTTCAGTCCCATCGCGGCCTGCGGGCAGGAGGAGTATTGCTCGGCCGCGAACAGCGTGGCCGGTATGGTCGTCGTCGGGGTGACGACATTGGTGTCGTAGTTTGCCGTATCGGGTGCCGAAGCGCCGCCGCGGTCGACGACGCAGCCGTTCCAGGTGTTGTGATCGTCAGGCGTCCAGGTCGCCGAAGCCCACACGCCCGAGGTCCAGGTGCCCCAGTGCCAGGTGTAGCCCTTCGAGGTGCATTTGCTTTGCGTCGTGTAGTAAGAATTCGAGCAGACCCCGGCGCCTGTGCAGGAGTTCTTGGTCGAATAGCCAGAGATGGAGCAGGTTCCGGCAGAGGTGCAACTGCTCTGACTATTGTAGCCCGAGATCGAGCAGTACGACTTGGCAACGCACTTGCTGCGGGGTGAGTTTCCCGACAGGCTGCATGTTCCGTTGGTGCCATCCCACGAGCTGTCGGTGCCGTCGTCCCACAACACCCATGACGCATTGTAATTTCCGCCGTCGAGGCTGACGTCCTTCACAAACGGAACGATCGATACGTAGACGTCGCCATTGGCCGTCGCCGCGGAATCGAGCTGTGTTAAGAGGTTCTTGGTCGCCGTCTTCAGAGCGGTCATCTTGCCGTTGTCGGCCATCGATCCGGTATTATCGAGCACCAAGGCAACGCGCAGGCGCGTCATGCCCCACCGGGTCGTCGATGTTTCGTTCATCGCGATGCCCTTGTAGCCGAGTATCTGCATGAAGGTCGTGGGGACCGTTGCCGAGGCGTTTATCATCACAGCTGAGCCGCCGCTGGTCGTGTAACTGGCGGAAATGGTCAAACCGTTGGCGTCGGTCGAGCCCAAAAGAGCCTTGAAATATTTCGCTGCGTTGGCCTGCAATTCGTCCGGGGTGTCGGTCGCGGCTTCTTTTGCAAGCATGAGCGCGGCGGAATCGAGCGCCGCCTGTATCTTTGCCTTGGTCGCGTTCGCGTTGCTGAAGTCGACAGCGGCGCCGACAAAAGCGATGATCGGAATGATGGTAAGCGCGAAAATGACGGCTACGTTCCCCTTCCGCTCGCGGACGAAGGCGCGCGTCGCCTGAGAAAGGCGCAACAAGGCCGATTTGATTGACATTGAGCCCACCGAACTCGGGTTATTTTTCGAACGCGAGTCGTAGGCGCGCGTGGTTAAGCCGCGATCAAAAGCCGCGTAAAGACGGAGTAAAATTGGGGGGCACGGCCGTAACGACCTCGCGATAGTTACGGCTTTCTAAGCGACTTGCTGTCTTGGCAGGCGGCGAATCTCTGCCCTATGCCGACCAGCCTCCGCGAGCGTTTCAGTCCTCGTGCTTGCCGAGGATGGAGATATCGCTGCCGTCGCGGTAGCCATCGATGCGCCAACCGGCTTCGTCGTAGTCGGCCATGCACTTATCGGCGAGCGCCTCCATCTCGGCCAAGGCACCGGAGGCCGTGGCCTGTTGCAGCGGGAACAGCCGCACCAGCTCGTGGCTGCCGGCATAGTTCATTTCGTAGAGCTCGTGACGGGCGCCGAATTCGCTGCCGATGGCGTCCCACAACAGCTTCATGGTCTTGATACGGGTCTTGTAGTCGATGCCGTTGGAGCCGCGCACATAGCGGGCGAGATACTTGTCGATGTCCGGATTGTTGAAATCGCGCGCGTGCGACGGAAGATAGATGAGCCCCGAGGCGATCACTTTCTCGACGATCGAACGCACCGCCGGATAGGCTTCCGTCATGAACATGCGGTAGACGGTGGAGGCGCGCACGTTCGGCAGCACCGTTCCGTCGACCCAGGGCTCGGGATTGCAGGCCATGGCGTCGGTCAGCGACCAGAACAGATTGCGCCAGCCGATCACCTCGCCGATCTGCGCCTGCACGCCGCGGAAGCCGTCGACGCCGGTGGTGCGCGCGGCCTTGACCAGCAGCCCGGTGATGAAATCGAGCTTGACCGCGAGTCGGGTGCAGCCCTGCAACGTGTAGCCGTTGACGAAGCCGGACTTCGGATAGAAGTCCTTCAGCCGCTGCACGTCGCGGTGGATGAACACGTTCTCCCAGGGGATGAATGCGTTGTCGAAGACGAAGATGGCGTCGTTCTCGTCGTAGCGCGAGGTGAGCGGATAATCGAACGGCGAGCCGGTGGCGGCCGCCGTCATCTCGTAGGAGGCGCGGCAGATCAGCTTGATGCCGGGCGTGTCCATCGGCGCGATGAACATCACCACCATCGAGGGGTCGGTGATCTCCTGGCCCATGTTCTGGCCGAGGAAATTGTAATGGGTAAGCGCCGAATTGGTCGCCACCACCTTGGCGCCGGAAACGTAGATGCCGGCGTCGGTCTCCTTCTGGATGGTAATGTAGACGTCCTTGACCTCGTCGACCGGCTTGGCGCGGTCGATCGGCGGGTTGACCAAGGCGTGATTGAGATAGAGCACGGATTCTTGCGTGCGCTTGTACCAGGCGCGGGCGTTGTCGGCGAAGTCGCCGTAGAAGGCGGCGTTGGCGCCGAGCGTGTTCATCAGCGCCGCCTTGTAGTCCGGGCTGCGCCCCATCCAGCCATAGGTGACGCGCGCCCAGGCGGCGATGGCGTCGCGCTGGGCGATCACCTGCTCGCGCGAGCGCGCGGCCTGGAAGAATTTGTGGGTGAAGCCGCCGGAGCCGGTGTCGGTCGGCGCGGTGAGCACGGCATGGGTTTCGTCGGCATGCAGCGCGTCGTAGAGCTTGGCGACCGAGCGCGCGGCGTTGCGGAACGCCGGATGCGTGGTGACGTCCTTGACGCGCTCACCGTAGATATAGACCTCGCGGCCATCACGGATGGATTCGAGATATTCCGCGCCGGTGAAAGGGCGCCGCTTGCCGTCGATGATGGCCTCGGGACGCGTGCTCACGGGTCAGCTCCCTTCCACGAAATCGAAGCGGAAGGCGTCGCCTGCCGGCTCGATGGTGCCGCAGGACGGCGTCGAGAAATGATGCGGCATCACCAGATTGCCGGTGCCGGCGTGCTTTTCGATCAGCGCCCGGCGCGAGGCGCGCGCCATGTCCATGTCGGCGTCGGCGCGGGTGGAAAGATCGGGGAACAAGAGCTGGATCGGATGGTGGATGGCATCGCCAATGAACACGCCTTGCTGGCCCTGCGAGGCGACGTTCACAATCACGTGGCCCGGCGTGTGGCCGTGACAGGGCTCGAGCGAAATCCCGTGGTCGAGCTCGAAGTCATCATGCACCAAGATCGCCTTCTCGGCCCGCATGATCGGCAGCACGCTGTCCTCGAAGGCGAGCGCGTGAGTATGGATGCGGTTGTTCTTCTCCTTGGCGTAGACCGCGTCCCAGTAATCATATTCGCGCTTGGCCATCACATATTGCGCATTGGGAAAGGTCGGCACCCATTGGCCGTCGTGGAGGCGCGTGTTCCAGCCCACGTGGTCCCAATGCAGGTGGGTACACATGACATGGGTCACTTCCTCGGGCCGGACGCCAATATTTGCCAGACCGCCGAGGTAATCGGCCTTGCCCTCGTCGAATTGACCGCGGCCGGGGCGCGGCTTATTGCAGCAGGTGTCGATCAGGATGGTGTGGCGGCCGGTCCTGAGCACAAACGAATGGAAGCTCATGACGATTTTGCCGTCGGCGCTGATGCGTCCGGGATAGGCGCGACGGGCCTCTTCCACCATGTCCGGCGTGGCGGCGGGAAAGAACTCCAGCGCCGGGAAGGCCGGAAATTCCAGCTCGGCCACACGGCCCACCGTGTAGTCGCCGATGGTGATGGGGGGCATTGGTCGCATTCTCCTTCGGGCGGCGTTTTGGTCTTGCGCACAATCTAGCATGGGTACCGTGTGCCGAAAGCTGCATGGCGCTCGGGCGCGCGGGGTCACGGTGCGGCCGGAGCCGCGCATCCGAACAAGCGCTCGCCTTCGGCGCCCATGGAAGCCCGATTGATTTGCGTCAATGTAGACACGCGCCGATGCTGTGAAATGTCGCTTCACGCATTTCGCGCTGTTCATCAGAGGAGGTTCCCCGATGCACAAGGTTCTGCTTGCGACCGTTCTCGCCGCCGCGACATTGTCGACCGGGTTCTCGATATCGGCGGCCAATGCGCAAGCGGGCGTCTGCCACCGGCTGTGGGTCGAGCGCAATTCGATCTATGCCGACTACGGCTATTGCTTCAAGACGGAGCGTGCCATCCGCTATTTCGGCAATCGCGCGTGTCGTTACGAGTATGAAGGCGACATTCCGATGTCGGCGCGCGACCGCGCGCGCATCCGCCGCATCCAGGCGCAAGAGCGGGATTACGGCTGCCGCTGAGGCGTCGTTCGTCGACAATTCAAGACCGATCGCGCCGGAAACGCCAGTCTCCGGCGCGATCGTATTTCAACCGCCCTTCATGCCGAGCAGGGCGGGGCGGTATTCGAAATGCATCGTGTCGTAGTGATACCACTTGCCGCCCCAGATGAAGCCGTGCCGTTCGAAGATGTCGACGATTTCCTGCGGCATGCGGTTGCGATAGGGGATCGGATTGGCCTTCTTGTGCCACAGCCAGTAGTCGGAGATCTTGACGTTGAGATCGATGGCGGCGCCGTAGCTGTGCATGCTCAGCTTGCCGGTGTCGCGCACCGGGCGGCATGAATAGACGCCGGCGATCGGGTAGGCGGCCTGTTTGATGCGGGCCGGCAGCCGGTCGATTTCGGCGGAAACCGCCTGCAGCTTGCGGGCGACGCCGTTCACACTGGTGACATAAACGCGCTTGCCCCAGGTTTTCGGCAGCCAGGTGATCGGCACCATGCGCGGCTTGACCTGACCCTTGCGGCAGTCGCCGTACATCTTGTTGAAAAAGGCCTCGTCGCGGAAGCGGCCGGGGTCGTCATTGACAGCCGGCGGATGCGCCAGATGTCCGCGCGGATAAGCCCGATGGAATTGGTCGAAGATCGAGGCGTGGCGCAGCAGTTCGTCGAACGACTTGCGCTCCTTGCCGTCCGACACCGCCATGCGGGTGCCGTCCTTCCAATAGATGTAGTGGCCGTCGTGGCGCACGATCTGCGGATAGGCGGCGACCAGCGCGTCGAGGATCGCGCTCGTGGAGCGCGCTGTGGCGGTGCCGGGCAGCGCGCAGGCAAGACAGGCGAGTGCCACAATCGTGCGAAGGGCCGCGCGCGGTGTCGAGGGCCGGTGTCTTATTTCCTTCATGGGGGCCTGCCGCATTTTCCAACCATCATCGGTGGAATATTGCGGTTGCCCTGTTCGAATCGCAATGAGGCAGATCAAGGCGGCTGCAAAGCGACCCTTCCATGCTCGCGCACGCATTCCACTGGGGCGGTCCGGCGCTATAATGCCGACAGCGTTTCGGAGTAGACTTCGTGAGCACAGCAGCCTTGAAGAGCGGATCGCAGCCGGCGGTCGATGTCGAGCGCTTCCGGCTGCGCCGGTTCATCGACCGGCTTGCCGAGGCCGGCGAACTCGATGTGGTCGATGAGGCGCGCGATCTTGTCGACATCGCCACGCATCTCGACGGCAATCCCAAGGCGGTGCTGGTTCGCAAGGCGGGGCCCGAGCAGGCGGAGCTTGTCGGCAACGTCATGGGCTCGCGCCGGCGGCTGGCGCTGGCCTTGGACGTCGAGGAGCCGGATCTGCTCAAGGAGGTCCTGGCGCGCGTCGAACATCCGGTCGCGCCGGTCGAGGTGCCGAGTAGCGCCGCCCCCGTGCAACAGGTGGTGCTGACCGGAGCCGAGGCCGACTTCACCAGGCTGCCGGTGCATCTCCAGCACGGCCAAGACGGCGCGCCCTATATTTCGGCCAGCATCGACGTCACCCGCAGCTTCGACGGCAAGCGGCGCAATGTCGGCTACCGCCGGCTGATGCTGCGCGGCCGCCACGAGGCCGGCATGGACCTGGTCGCGCCCAGCGATCTGCGCATCATGTACGGCGAGTTCGTCAAGCATCGCGAGCGCATGCCGGTGGTGTTCGCGGTCGGCTCGCATCCGGCCGATGGCGTGACGGCCGCCTGCACCTTCACCGGGGCAGACGAGATGGCGATCATGGGCGCGCTGCGCGGCGCGCCGGTGCCGTTGGTGCGTTGCGCCACCATCGACGCCTGGGCGCCGGCCGATGCCGAGATCGTGCTGGAAGGCTATCTCGACGAAAACGGCTGGCACGAGCCGGAGGGGCCATATGGCGAGTTCCTCGGCTACTATGGTCATCTCAAGACCAATCCGGTGTTTCATCTGACCGCCATTACCATGCGGCGCGATGCGCTGTTCCAGACCGCGACCATCGGCGGGCGCTATCTCGACACGACCGACACCGCCGCGCTCAACACGATCCGCACCGAGGCGGCGGCCTGGGGCGCGCTGCGTACGGCGGTGCGCGATCCGGTGGCGCTCTACGCCACGCCGGCGAGCGGCGGGGTCTATAATCTGCGGCTGTCGCTGCGCCAGCGCGTGCCGGGCGAGGCCCGCAACGCCATTGCCGCGGTCTTTGGCAGTGCCGCGGAGGTCAAGCACGTGTTCGTGGTCGACGACGACGTCGATATCTTTTCCGATGCGCAGATGGAGTGGGCGCTGGCGACGCGCTTCCAGGCCGACCGCGACTTGGTGGTGATGAGCGGCATGCGCGCGGTGCCGCTCGATCCGTCGTTGCGCGGCACGCGCACCGGCGCCAAGGCCGGCTTCGACCTGACGTTTCCGTTCGGCACCGACCGTCATGCGGAGGCCGAGATTCCGGCGCCGCCCCGGCTCGGTGCCGCGCGCGGGCAGACCGTGCGCGAGGCGCTCGCGGCGGGGCCGCAAAGCTTCCGCGATCTGATGGAAGCGACCGGCAGCCGCGACGGCCGCGATGTGCTGCTCGCGCTCGACGAGGTGCGGCAGGCGGTCGGCCTGGAGCGGCTGCCCGACGGCCGTTACCGGTTGCGCGGGCAGGCCTGACGCATTTCCCAGACATCCCGTTGTGGAGTTCGCGATGACGTTATTTCGAAGGATTGCCCTTGCCGCCGGCATATTGGCTGTCGCACTCGCCGGTTCGCCATGGCCGGCGTCGGCGGCCGACACGGTCAAGCTCAGCATGGGCGCGACCAACGATCCGGCCTACCTGCCGTTCTTTGTCGCCATCGACAAGGGCTACTACAAAGCGCTCGGCCTCGACGTTCAGCCGATGTATGTCGGCGGCGGCATCGCCACGCCGGGGCTGATCTCGGGCGCGATCCAGTTCAGCACTTCGACCGGCTCGGCCATCAGCGCCATCATCAAGGGCGGCAAGCTGAAGGTGGTGATGACGCTGTCGGAAAGCCCGCCCTGGAAACTGTGGGTGACCGACCCGAGCATCAAGACGGTGGCCGAGCTCAAGGGCAAGGCGGTCGGCATCCAGTCGCACGGCGATCTGTTCGAGATGTCCTTGCGCAATCTGCTCATGAAGCATGGCATGAGCGGCGACGCGGTTACCTACGTGCAACTCGGCTTCGGCAGCGCGCCGCGGCTGGCGGTGATCAAGAAGCGCTCGCTGCCGGCGGTGCTGCTGACCAATCTGGAGGAGCGCATCGCGCGCAAGGACCATCTCTTGGGCAACGCCCATATGCTGGTCGATATCTCGCGCGTGATCCGCTCGCCCAATAATGGACTGGCGGTGTCCGACGCCTTGCTGGCGAAGCAGCCGGCGCTGGTCGAGCGCATGCTGCGTGGCACGTTGATGGCGGTGCGCTACATCAAGAGCGAGCCCGACGGCGCGCTGCGCATCTTCGCCAAGCACGCCAAGGGCGTGTCGCTGGACGTGCTGCGCGGCGCCATGGAAGATCAGGCGGCCAAGTTTCTCGACGACGGCGAAGCGTCCCTGCAAGCGTGGAAGGACGAGCTTGCGGTGCGCGCCTCGATCGTCGGCCTCAAGCAGGCGCCGGCGCTACAGTCGGTGTACGACTACGCGCTGGTCAAGCAGGCCGCCGCCAAGCTGAAGGCGAGCGGCTGGAAGGCGGAGCCATAGCTCGCTTGTCCCTCCCCGCTTGCGGGGGAGGGATGGGAGATCGCGGCGCCGCTCTGCCCTACGCCACCGCGATCTCGAGCGGGAAGTTGTCGACCACCTCGTGGCCGGTGTCGTTGATGATGAAGGTGTGGCCGAGGAAGATGCCGAACATCCCGTCGGGCGTGATCGGGTTGGGCTCGGCCATGATCACCATGCCGGGCTTGAGCACCATGTCGATCTCGATACCGCGCACGTGTTCGGCCGAGACGTGCGGGTTGTCGGTGACGATGTCGATGCCGTGACATTGCGTCGGCCGCGACTGCATGCCGTGGTCGCGGAAGAACCGGCTCGCCGTGCGCATGGCCTCTGTCGGCTTGCCCGGCGCGATCTCGGCGACGATCTTCTGGTAGCCGGGGAGCGTGATCTCTTCCCAGAACCTGCGCACCATGTCGTTCGGCGGCCCGAGCGTGATCGGCGAGCCGATCTGCGCGGTGTAGCCGCGGTAGCCGGCGGCGAGCTCCATGTTGATGATGTCGCCCTTCTTCAGCACGCGGTGCGACGGCCGCGGATTGCCGAAGATCATCGCCGGGTTGTCCATCGGCGTCGAGCCGATGATGAGGAAGTCGATGTCGCCGCCGCCGTCCATGATGGCGGCGCCGGCCGCCGCGCGCAGCTCGTATTCCTTGGCGCCCGGCTTGGCGCGCGCGATCATCGCCTCCATGGCGTGCTGGCACAGAACGCCGGCCTTGCGCACGCATTCGAGCTCTTCGGCGCTGTGGATGACGACCAGCTCGTGCAGGAAGTTCTTGGTGAATACGATCTCGGCATCGGGCAGGCCGACGCGCAGCGTGTTGTACTGGTTGACCGGCATGTAGTCTTCATGGCGCGGGTCGATTTCCATCAGACCGATGCGCCCGCGCTCGAGCTTTAATTCCTTCAGCCGTTCCAGCATCACCTCGGCATAGCGGCCGCCGCGACTGTGGCGCACGTCCTTGACCGCGGGGGCGACGCAGCGGCGCACGGCTTCCGCGTGGGTGCCACCCATGGAGTAGATCATGGTCGGCTCGCCATCGAGCGGCACCAGCACGTAGCAGGAAAGCGCGTGCCATTCGTAATGGCCGGTGAGCCAGGCCATGCTGCCGCCGAAGCTCCAGTGGCTGGGGCCGCCGGCGGCGACCACGCAGTCCAGCTTGTGCTCCTTCATCTTGGCGCGCAGCGCGGCGTAGCGGCGGGCGTATTCCTTTTCGGAGAACTGCTCGTAGACCGCGTCGCGGTAATAGGGCGTGTCGCGCATATTGGCGAAGGGCAACGCCTGGTCGAGCTTGTCGCGCACCGCTTCCCAGGTCTGGGGCCCGAGCGGGCGGGGTGTTTGGACGTTCATGAATGTTGGTCCTGCTGTACTGGGAGCGAATAGCGAAACAGCAAATAGTGAGTAGTGAGTAGTGAGTAGGGAAGTGGCGAGTGGCGAACCAACTATTCGCTACTCGCCACTCCCTATTCGCCTTTACTGCGTGCACTTGCCGATGCTGATCGGCCCGCCCAGCTTCTTGACGGCTTCGTTGGCGATGTCCGGATTGAACACCTGCTCGACCGTCGGCTTCTTCTTGATGTAGCCGACTTCGAAGTCGTGCTGGATCGTCCACGCGACGCGCTTGGCGTCGAAGCCGGTATTGACCGTCCAGACGCAGTGGTCGGTGAGCGTCTTCCAGGCGTATTCCACGGCGTCCTTCGGACGCCCGGTCGCCTTCATCATGATCGGCACCACCTTGGCTTCGTCCTTGTAGATGGTGCGGCTGGCCTCGATCATGGCGGCGATGACGTCGACCATCAGGTCGTGGTTATGCTCGATCCAGGCGGTCTGGCCGCCATAAGCGTTGTAGTAGAAATCCGGCATAAGATCGGCGAGCTGCACGAGCACGTGCAGGCCGGGGTTCTTCTTCTTGGCGAGGTAGACGCTTTCCGGATGCAGCGAGACGCCGTTGATCTGCCCGGACACCAGGCCCGGCAGGCGTCCGGCGGTGGCGCCGGCGATGAACTGCACGTCGTCGACCTTCAGCCCGGCGGACAACAGCACTTGGCGGCCCATGATCCAGTTGAAGCCGCCGACGCCGCCGCCGGCCGCGGAGAGCTTCTTGCCCTTGAGATCCTTGGCGGTCTTGATGTCGGCCGAGACCATGTAGGACTGCGGCAGGCGCGGGGCGAGGCCCCAGATCTGGCGTACCTTGACGCCGCGGCCGATGGCCACGGCCGTCACCGGAACGAGCGCGGTGCCCTGCGCAGCCGCGGCCTTCGCCGCCGGCGACGAGCCGCCCTCGAACTGGATGATGCTGACGTCGAGGCAGTGCTTCTTGAAGTAGCCGAGCGCCTGGGCGACGTAAGGCGTGGTGTGCACGACGTTCGGCGGCGAGACCGCGACGCCGATATTGATCTTGCGCATGGTCTTGCATTCGGCGGCCGCCGCCGGCCTGACGATCGGGCCTGCGATCAGCATGCAGCCCGCCAGCAGCAGCGGACCGTAGCAGAGCTTGCTCAGCTTCATTGTCTTCCTCCCATCGGTTATCGGTTTTCGACTTGGTCTTTTGCTTGACGCACTCCTCAATCCTGATTGGCCGTGTTGCTCCACGGCGCCACCCGCACCTCGACGAAGCGCACGCAGGCGGTGAGCGTGACGCCGAGCAGGCCGAGCACCACGATCGGCACGAACATCTTGTCGACCTGATAGGTCGAGGCGGTGCGCACGATCAGATAACCGATGCCGGAAATGGCGGTGTAGAGGTCGGCGAGCACCATGCCGATCAGCCCGCGCCCGACCGCCAGCCGCAGGCCCGTGACGATGAAAGGCAGCGCGCCCGGCAGCACGATATTGGTCCACAATTGCCGTTCCGAGCAGCGGAAGGAACGGCCGACCTCGAGCAGCTTGCCGTCGACATTCTTCACCCCCTGATAGGTGTTGATGACCATCGGGAAGAAGGCGAACAGGAACAGAATGATGACCTTGGAGGTGAGCGCGAAGCCGGCCCACAGCACGATCAGCGGCACCAGCGCGACGCTCGGAATCGAATAAAGGAAGGTAATGTAGACGCCGAGCCCGACGTCGAGCAGCCAATAGCGCGCCAGCAGCAGGCCGATGACGACCCCGATCACGACGGCGAGCGTAAGCCCGATCGCCAGCACGACCAGGCTGGGGGCGAGGTAGGTCCACAATTCGCCGCTCGCCACCATCTCCACGGCCGCCTTGGCGATGGCGATCGGCGTGGTGAACAGCACCGGATCGATCTTGCCGCCGAAGACCTGCCAGATCGTCAGAACGCTGGCGAGCGAGATCAGCCGCACCGTCACGTTGAGCGCAAGCTGCTTGCGGCGGCGGCGGGCGGCGACTTGCTTCGCGCGCTCGCGGTCGTCGCTCTCCGAGCGCGCGGCCATGGCGATCATGCCGCCGTCTTGCGTCTGCACGGTCATGATGGCGCAGCCTCCGCCACACGCGCGCTCTTCGGCCGCGCCGTATGCAGCTGGTGCCAGATGTGCGTGCGCAGCTCGGCGAAGCGCGGATCGGCGCGCAGCGTCTCGACGTCGCGCGGATGGCTGAACGGCATGTCGATGACTTCCTTGATGCGTCCGGGCCGCGCGGTCATCACCGCCACGCGGTCGCCGAGCAGGATCGCCTCGTCGATCGAATGGGTGATGAACACCATGGTCTTACGCTCTTCCGGGCGCTCCATCAGGTGCAGCAGCTCTTCCTGCAGGATCTCGCGGGTCTGCGCGTCGAGCGCGGCGAACGGCTCGTCCATGAGCAGGATCGACGGATTGATCGCCAGCGCGCGCACCAGGCCGACACGCTGCTGCATGCCGCCGGAAAGCTGATAGGGATAATGCTTCTCGAAACCGGTCAGCCCAACGAGATCGAGGTAATGGGCGACACGTTCCTTGACACGCGCGGCCGGCGCGCCGGCCATGGCGAGGCCGAAGGCGGCGTTGTCATAAACGGTCTTCCAGGGCAGCAGGCCGAAGTGCTGAAATACCATCGCCACGCCTTCCGGCGGACCGGCGACGGACGCGCCGTTGACCAAGAGTTGGCCGTCGCTGATATCGGTGAGGCCGGCAATGCAGCGTAGCAGCGTGGTCTTGCCGCAACCGCTCGGCCCGACGATGCAAAGGATTTCCTGATTGCGAACGGCAAGCGTGAGCTGACGGAAGGCGACGACGGTTCCGTCGAGAAACAGCTTGCTTGCATTGTCTGCGACGATTGCGAACCGACCGTCGGTGGCCGCTGACGCCATATTTTGTGACCTCCCCAAGAACACAAGCGCGCCCGATCTGCGCCGGGCTTGGGCTCGCAACAATTCTGCCGTGCGGGGGCGGAGTCAACCCATATGGCATCAACTCCGCTCCCGGACACGGTCCGGCCGATCGAATCCCACTGCGTGGATCCGTCGGCGCCGGACCGATGATGGCAGATTGTGTGTTGGGGGTTAGCCGTGCACGACGGTCACAGTCACCGGTGCAAGCCCCGAGAAGCCGAGCGCATGCGCGCCCGCCGGCGTCAGGTCGATGATACGGCCGCGCACAAATGGGCCGCGGTCGTTGATGCGCACGACGACGCTGCGCCCGTTGCGCCGATTGGTCACGCGCACGCGCGTGCCGAACGGAAGCGTCTTGTGAGCGGCGGTCAGTTTGGTCGGCCTGGCATATTCGCCATTGGCAGTTTTTTCGCCGCGATAGGCATAGATGGAAGCGATTCCGGTTTGAGCGTTGGCGACGGAGACGAAGCCAAACATGATTAACGCGCTGCAAAGAGCGGCAGCTTTGCGCAACTTCATTATCCACGTTCTCCTGGATTGACCCCCCAGGTCGAACGCGGCTGATAGGGTGTGGATGTGCGTTTCAAGGGCCAGAATGGGGCCATTTAGCGGAGGGTAGGTGGTATGCGCGCGCGGAAGTGCGGCATGGAACCGCAGGCGCGGATGGGCTATATTTACCGTGACGGGGATCGGAAGAGCGCGGCACGGACAAATGCGTTAAGCTTGCCGCGCTCTTGATGGCTTCGTTCCGTCGTTGAGCCGTTTACGGCGGAACTCCGCTCTTAAGCTGACGTTGCTAACCGGATGCGTATCTCATACCGGGCCGAAGTATGTCGTTTGTGCTGTATGTCGTTGTCCTGATTGTGTCCATCAGCAGTGTGATGATGGGCCTGGACTGGTTGTCGACTCCGCCACCCGCGCTGCACACGATGGTGCGTACGGCCAGCGCGCCGGCAAAGTCCGCTTTGACTGCGGTGCGTGCGAAGTCGGTCGAGACCACCGGCAGCAAGGCGCAGTCGACGCGCACCGCCAGATCGGATGTCCCGAAATCTGCCGTCGCGAAATTGCGGACGCCGAAGCCCGCGGCCAAGCCGCCTGTCGTTTCGGTCGGTCTGGGGCCGGCCTCCGCTCAGACAACCGCGGAAGCCAGTGCGCAGCCGGTTGCTACCGACGGCACGATGACCGCCATGGCGCATGCCATCGCGGGAGCCGACGAACCGACGCAGCCGAGCGCAACCAATCAGGCAAACCCGACGGCGCAGCCGAATGCGAGCGAGCAAGCGAGCCTGACGGGGCAGCCGGATGCGATCATGCAGGAAGCCGCGGCGCCGCGCTGCGACGTACAGGCCTGCGAGACGCGCTATCATTCGTTCCGCGCTTCCGACTGCACCTATCAGCCCTACGGCGCTCCGCGCCGCTTGTGTACGGTCGGCAATCCGCCGAGCCAGGCCAATAGCACGCCGACCGGCGTGCAAACGTCGGATGCGCGCAAGCAGCCGGCGTCGTGCAACTATCAGGCCTGCGGCGCGGCCTATTATTCGTTCGACGCGGCGACCTGCACCTACCAGCCCTATGGCGGCCCGCGGCGGCTGTGTGAGAAGTAGGCGCTCCTCCCAAGGTGTCGTCCCCGCGCAGGCGGCGACCCAGTAATCACCGAGATGCTGTTGTGTTCTGGATTGCCCGCTCTCGCGGGCAATGGCAGCCGCGGTGTTTGGCGCAATTAATACACCACCACTGAGCGAATTGATTTGCCTTCGTGCATCAGGTCGAAGGCGTCGTTGATCTTTTCGAGCGGCATGGTGTGGGTGATCAGATCGTCGATGTTGATCTTGCCCTCCATGTACCAGTCGACGATCTTGGGCACATCGGTGCGGCCGCGCGCGCCGCCGAAGGCGGTGCCTTTCCAGACGCGGCCGGTGACGAGTTGGAACGGCCGAGTCGAAATCTCCTGGCCGGAGCCGGCGACGCCGATGATGATGCTCTCGCCCCAGCCACGATGGCAGCACTCCAGCGCCTGTCGCATGGTGTGCACGTTGCCGATGCATTCGAAGGAGAAATCGGCGCCACCGTCGGTGATGTCGACGATGGCCTGCACCACCTTGTCGCGGCCGACCTCGTCGGGATTGACGAAATGGGTCATGCCGAATTTCTCCGCCATGGCGCGCTTTTCCGGATTGAGGTCGACACCGATGATCTTGTCGGCGCCGACCATGCGCGCGCCTTGAATGACGTTGAGACCAATGCCGCCGAGCCCGAACACGACGACATTGGCGCCCGGCCAGACCTTGGCGGTGTAGATCACCGCGCCGATGCCGGTTGTGACGCCGCAGCCGATGTAGCAGATCTTGTCGAAGGGCGCGTCCTCGCGCACTTTCGCCACCGCGATCTCCGGCAGCACGGTGAAATTGGCGAAGGTCGAGCAGCCCATGTAGTGGAACACGGGATCGCCGTCGCAGCGAAAGCGGCTGGTGCCGTCGGGCATCAGGCCCTTGCCTTGGGTCGCGCGGATCGAAGTGCACAGGTTCGAGCGGCGCGACAAGCAAGTTTTGCACTGCCGGCATTCCGGCGTGTAGAGCGGAATAACGTGGTCGCCCACTTTGACGCTGGTGACGCCCGGGCCCACTTCGCGCACGATGCCGGCGCCTTCGTGGCCGAGGATAGCCGGGAAAATGCCTTCCGGATCGGCGCCCGACAGCGTGAATGCGTCGGTGTGGCAGATGCCGGTGGCCATGACCTCGACCAGCACTTCGCCGGCCTTGGGGCCTTCGATGTCGATGGTCTCGATGGTGAGGGGCTCGCCGGCTTTCCAGGCGACCGCAGCGCGGGTTTTCATGAGGGGCTCCTAATTAACAGTCGTTTGGATGCGCCGGAATCTCAGCAACACCAGCGTGGAAACTACCATCATCGCCGACGCAAACCAAAGCGGCGCTGCCGACTGCCCTGTGGGCTCGCGGGCATGGCCGGCGAGCGCGGCGTAGCTGCGTTGAAAGCGATCGATTAAAAACGGCGAGATCGCTGCAACCGACTGGAACTGGAAGCCCATGGCGGTACGCGCGAGTGTTAAGACCGACAAAATGATCCGGCGCTGTTGCATGCGTTTTGCCCCGGCAAGCAGATAGCGTGACTGCAATGATCGGGGCAAGTCCGGTCATGACGGCGTGACGCTACGGGTGCCAGGCTTCTTCTTCTTTCGGCGCCGGCTCTTCCTCGGTGGCCGCGCGTGCCGGGCCGATCACTTTGACGAGCGCACGCAACACGTCCTGCACGCCCTGGCCGGACGCCGAGGACAAGATGAGCGGCGTCTTCTTGCACGCCTTCTTCAATTTCGCCGTTTGCGTCTTGATCGCATCCGGCGTCATGGCGTCGGCTTTGGTCAGCGCGACGATTTCCGGCTTGTCGGTCAAGCCTTGGCCGTAAGCTTCCAGTTCGCCGCGCACGGTGCGATAGTCGCGGCCGGCGTCGTCACTGGTGCCGTCAACCAGATGCAGGATAACGCGGCAGCGCTCGGTGTGGCCGAGGAAGCGATCGCCGAGGCCGACGCCTTCATGCGCGCCTTCGATCAGCCCAGGCAGATCGGCCAGCACGAATTCGCGCTCGTCGACGCGCACCACGCCGAGCTGCGGGTGCAGCGTGGTGAAGGGATAGTCGGCGATCTTCGGCTTGGCGGCGGTAACCACAGAGAGGAAGGTGGACTTGCCGGCATTGGGCAGGCCGACCAGGCCGGCGTCCGCGATCAGCTTCAGCCGCAGGCGGATGGTCAGTTCCTCGCCCTCCTGGCCGGGATTGGCGCGGCGCGGCGCGCGGTTAGTCGAGGATTTGAAATAGGCATTGCCGAAGCCGCCATTACCGCCCTTGGCGATGACGACGCGCTGGCCGATGTCGGTGAGGTCGGCGAGCAGGGTCTCGCCGTCTTCCTCGTAGACCTGGGTGCCGACCGGCACCTTCATCACCTTGTTCTTGCCGTTGGCGCCGTGCCGGTCCTTGCCCATGCCGTTGCCGCCGCGCTCGGCCTTGAAGTGCTGCTGATAGCGGTAGTCGATCAGCGTATTGAGGCCGGTGACGGCCTCGATCACCACGTCGCCGCCGCGGCCGCCGTCGCCGCCGTTCGGGCCGCCGAACTCGATAAACTTCTCGCGCCGGAACGAGACGCAGCCGTTTCCGCCGGCGCCCGACTCGATGTAGACCTTGGCTTCGTCGAGGAATTTCATCGCGGATTACATGTGGCCGAGGGGATGGTTGGCTCTAAATGGCAAGGGATTGATGGAAATCAATGCCTTGGCGCGGCATAGGCTGACCCTGCCCGGCTGTGCCGCGACTATCGACAATAAATACGGTAGGTCGGCAAGGTGTTAACGATGAAAAAATCCATATTCGTCTGTGCCGCCATGGTTGCTTCGCTGCTCTGCGCGGGCGCCGCGACGGCCACCCAGAGCAGCGGCCAGATCGTCCGGCTGTCGGTTGGTGCGGCGGTGACGACCGTGCTCGTCGAAAACCCGTCGACCGGGTATCGATGGCAGCTCAACAAGGCGCAAAGTGACAATCTCGGCATCGTGCAGATAACCGATGCCGGTTATCGTGCCGGCAGCAATCGTCGCGTCGGCGCGGCCGGCACGCATCGCTGGCGTATCAAGGCGCTGGCGCCGGGCAGCGCGCGGGTCGTATTCGACTATGCGCGTTCCTGGAAGCACGGCCCGCCCGCGCGGCGGCATACGGTGCGCGTCGATATCAATTAGCGTGGGTGACCAAGCCGGGGGCCGCTACCGCGCGTGCAGGAAATGCGTGGTGCCGTCCTGTTTGATGCGCTCCAGCAGGTCGACCTCCCATGACAAATAGGCGTTCATCGCCGCCTCGTTGTCGTTTGGCCGCTCGTAGGGCTTGAGCCAGACATCGACCGGTTCGTCGGCAAGCCGCTCGTCGGTGGCGAGAGATAAGCCCGCCGCCTTCCACGCCGCGTTGCCGCCCTTGAGCCATCGCACGGTGCCTTTGGTGAGCGCTTGCGTATCGGCAACGGCGAGGCTCGCGAGCACGCCGTCTTCCGACGTGAGGATCACGTCGCCCTTGGGCGCGATGGTCTTGAAGGCGTGCGCGAGTCGCGACCGGATCGCGAACCAGGCGCCGGGGATATGACCGCGCCGATAATGCGGGCTGGTCGACAGATCGACCACCGTCACGTCGTCGCCGGCAATCGCCGCGGTGGGCTCGACCGCATTCGGCGACGGCGTGCCGAGCAGCAAAGGCGCCGGCCGGCCTTTCTCGTTGCCGGCTTCCGGCAGCACATAGACGTCCTGCCAGCCCAACTGCTTGAGCCAGGAGGCGCTCATCAGCGCGCGGACTTCCTTGTCGTCGCTGAGCACGATGCGTGCGCCCAGCGTGCCGGCATAGATGTCGGTCGCCTGCACCAATTGCCCGCCGGGCGCGGAGACAGCGCCGGGCAGATGGCCCGCTTCGTATTCCGGCGGATCGCGCACGTCGAAGAGATACGTGGTGCGACTGTCGTCGGCGCGCCATTTCTCGACCGTGGCGCGATCGGTACGGCCAACGTCGAACTTGTTGGCGACTTCTTGCGCGTGCGCCTTCGCCCAGGCGAGGCCATCATCGCTGTACGCCGGGGTGCGTCCGGTTTCGCCGCTCGCGCAAGTCAGCCCGGCGAGGTGCCAGCCCATGGTGCCGTTGCGCAGCGCCATCACCTTGTTGGGAACGCCGGCGTTGATGAGCGACTGGGCGCCGATGATGCTCCTGGTGCGGCCGGCGCAGTTGACGACGATGATGCAGTCGGGCGAGGGCGCAATGTCGTGGACGCGCAACACCAGCTCGGCGCCGGGCACATTTATCCCCGTCGGGATCGAGACGCGCGTGTATTCGTCGAACGGGCGGCTGTCGAGCACCTTGAGCTTGGCGCCCGACCGGATCAGGGCGTCGAGCTCGGTAGCGCTGATCGAGGGCGTGCCGCTGTCGTGCTCGACGAATTCGCCGAACGCCTTGCTCGGCACGTGCACGCCGGAAAAGGTGACGAATCCGGCCTTCTCCCAGCCGGCGACGCCGCCTTCGAGAAAGCTGATATCGCCATAGCCGGCGTCGGCAAGGATCGCCGCCGCGCGCGCGACCAGGCCGTCATCCTCGTCGACGAGCACGATGCGCGTACCTTTACGCGGCACCAGCGTCGCAAAGCGCAGTTCCAGCCGGCTCAGCGGTACGTTGCGCGCCCACAGCAGGTGGTTCTGCGAGAAGGTGAGCTCCTCGCGCACGTCGACCAGCGCCAATTCCTGCCCATCGCCGAGCATGGCTTTGACGGCGGCGGGGGTGAGGGGACGGAGTTTTGTTTTTTCGAGCATGGCTGTTCCTTCTTCACCTCTCCCCGCGTGCGGGGAGAGGTCGACCCGACGAAGCTTTAGCGAAGGCGGGTCGGGTGAGGGGGCGTCAATGTCTTGCGCTGCATCGAGGCCCCCTCACCCGGCTCGCATTTCGCCGACGCTCAATGCTCGCCACCCTCTCCCCGCACGCGGGGAGAGGCGAAGAGAGGTGGCGGCTTACGTCGCCTGCTGCGGCGTCATCTGCTCGACCTCGCCGCTCTTCAGGTCGATCTTGATGCGGTTGATCTGATCGAGGTTGGTGCCGGTGACGCGCACGAAGCGGGCATAGTCGGGATAGTCGATGGAGTGGATATCCCCGTCCTGGTAAATGCCGGCATGTCCCGGCGTCAGCCGGTACTTCTGCTTGATCTTGAGCTTGGCGTGGTTGGGATCGCTGCCGTCGTCCTCGCGCTCCCATTCGGTCATCTCGGTGTATTTGGTGGCTTGGCCGTAGATCGCCCAGGAGGCGCCGTGGTCGTGCGGCGGCGACACCCGCGCCTTGTCATTGATGTGGGCGAGCACCTGGAAGCCGAGCGAGGGATCCTCGTAGAGCAGCTTCAGCCCGCGCGGCTGATCGTCGCCGCAGTAGTCATGGATGAAATCGGGGTTGGCGAGCAGCTTCTCGAGGTCGAGTCGCACCTGCTCGCGGCCGGCGGGACCCGGGTCCTTGGCGAGCGTGGTGCGGGCGTCAGCGATGAACTGGTCGAGATCGTATTGCGACACTTGTTGAGATGCTTGGGCCATGGCGTTCTCCCTGGACTTGGTCGAGGAGGATTTTCGCCCAAGTTAGGGGCGGATTCCAGTGGGGTTGTGCCCTGTTGTCGCGGGCGTAGCGCAGTGCCTTGCTGCCGACCGGGGACCGGCCTGGAACGGTTTGATTGTCGATAGGCTGCACTTGTTTAGCATGTGGCCCGGATGAGCGGATCGAAATCCGGGGGCTGCCGGACCGAACCGCGATGCCGCTCCCGCATCCCGCGTCCACTTGATGCGGGCTACAGACTACCTGCATGCGGATCATCTCAACCGGCCGATCGAGATGACGGACACGGCCAAGAACGTGGTGTGGCAGGCGCACTACTGGCCGTTCGGCGAGGCCTATTCGATCACCGGCGCGGCCTCCAACAACCTGCGTTTTCCGGGACAGTATTTCCTGCTGGAAAGCGGGCTCGCCTACAACTGGTACCGGCACTACGACCCGACGCTGGGGCGCTACACGCAGCCTGATCCGCTGGGGTTCGTCGATGGGCCGAGTGTGTATACATACGCTGGGTCCGCACCTGGGATGTATGTCGACCCAACGGGGCAATGTCCGTGGTGTGTGGTTTTTCTGGCGGGCGCAATATTCAGCGGAGGCGTCGATTTAGTTGTTCAGTTGGTGCATAATAACGGCAACTTTGCGTGCGTCGATCCTTGGCAAGTTGGAAGAGCTGCCTTGGTTGGGGGCCTTCTTGGTTTGGCAGGCCGGGCCGCGTGGCTCGGCTGGGAAATAAAGGTAGGCAAGAACCTGCGTATTGCACCATTTGGAAATCGCACGGGCAATCGTTTTGGAAGGTGGCCACACTACCACCGACGTGTGATTGATCCAAAAACCGGAGAAACCCGACCGGGGCAAGGTATCAACCGTCATAGACCGTGGGAGACGAAGCAAACCAATCCTCCAGAAAGGTTCAGGGATCGTTTCTGATGAGACCTCCAATCATCATCAATGATTCTTCAGCTGTCGACAGGGCCGGCGACGTCAGTGTTTACTGTACAGTCGAATTAGCTGAGAAATCTTTAGAATGCTACGACGCTGATGACGGACGAATTCACGCTATCGATAGCGAAGGGCGGCTATTGAGTATTGTCGCGAATGAAGATCGGCGTGGCGGGGCCCACCTGGAGCCGGCGGAGACGAGTCCAAGACATAGTGATGTATTGTCAATAGTCCTTCGACGGTTCCTTATTGGGCTAGGCGAACCTCACGTGCTGATTGAAAATATGACGTTGCCTGAGCTTATCGCCGCGGCATATGAAAAGTCGCCAGACCCCTACTCCGGATAAGGGTCGTCGCCCGCCAAACTCCGGGGAACTAGTCATGTGTGCGCAGCAATTAGCTCGGAGCCCGTGAAGCAGGACTCTTCTACGGTGCGCTCGTTTGCCTACGACGGCGCCGGCAACGTCATGGCCGACACCCGCGGCAGCACGACTTACAACTACCGCTACAACAAGCGCGGCCGGCTCGACGAACTGACCATCGGGTCGACGGTCACCGCCGATTACACCTATGACGGCCTGGAGCGGCTCGCGATCCGCACCACGGCGAACATGACCCCGGCCGGCACCACGCACTATCTTTACGACCGTGCCGGGCATCTGCTGGTCGAGGCCGACGACACCGGGCAGACCCTGCGCGAGTACGTGTGGCTCGATGACATGCCATTGGCAGTGGTGGCCGACGTCAATACGACAACGCCCAATCTCTACTACGTGCATGCCGATCATCTCAACCGGCCGATCGAGATGACGGACACGGCCAAGAACGTGGTGTGGCAGGCGCACTAGTGGCCGTTCGGCGAGGCCTATTCGATCACCGGCGCGGCCTCCAACAACCTGCGTTTTCCGGGACAGTATTTCCTGCTGGAAAGCGGGCTCGCCTACAACTGGTACCGGCAATACGATCCGGTGACCGGTCGGCGCGCACAGGTCGCGAGGCTAATCGGCGCTCTGGCCGCGCTCGGCAACCAGCGACGCCATGATTTCTGCGTCTGTTCCACCACCGCGCAGTCCCGCAACGACAACGGCCTGATCGGCGGCTGGCCGGTTCTGGCTGACTTTCCATTTGCCTTCGATGCGCGCGATCGGGATTTCGAGCCCGACGATGGCTTTTATCTGCGCGGCGACGAAAGGTTCGGGCGCATCGGACACCAGCCAGGGGACGGGCTGCGATCGTTCGTTATGCCGCGTGAGATCGTCTATCTGCTGCCGTAGCCAGACTGCATCGTCCATCACGCGCGGCCGACCCCAGACATGCACCGTGATGTAATTCCAGGTGGGCACGACCTTTCCGGTCTCGCGCTTGGTCGCATAGAGCGAAGGGCTGATGTAGTGCTGCGGTCCTTGGAAGACGACAAGACATTCCGCGGCCGCGGCGAGCTCTCGTAGCTGCGGATTGGCGCGCGCAAGATGGGCGCGCAGCGTGCCACGTTCCGAATCCTCGGCGTCGATGAGAAACGGAACGTGGTTCGCCTGCAAGCCATCGGGACCGGCCGTAATGAGCAGCCCGAGTGAATGCGCGCGGATCAGCGCATGCTGGATCGCGAGCCGGTTCTCCACGAAGTGGGGAGGCTGGTACATGATCTCGCTCCGGCCCCGCGGCTACGACACCTTTTTCATCCGGCCCCAGCCCTTCAGAGCCGACCAGATGCCGCGTTCGAGGCGGAAGCGGTCGATCGGCGCCGAGGAGTTGATGGCGCGGATGCGGTAGAGCCCGACGCCGGTCCACTGGAAGCCGCACTTCTCCAGCACCCGGCGGGAAGCCGGGTTGGTGACGCGGGCGCCCGCCTGCAGCGCCTCGTGGCCGAGATCGGTGAAGGCGTAGTCGATCACCGCGTGCAGCGCCTCGGTGGCGTATCCGTTGCCCCAATAGGCCGCGCCCAGCCAGTAGCCGAGCTCCGGGAAATCGTCGTGCACGGCGACGCCGCAGGCGCCGGTGATGGTTCCGTCGCGCAGCGTGATCACGAACACCGCTTCGCCGTCACCCTTGTTCGCGCCATTGATGAAACTCTCGGCATCCGTGTGCTTGTACGGATGCGGAATGCGCGCCGTATTCTCGGCAATGCGACGGTCGTTGGCGAGCATCGCTACCGTTTTAGCGTCCTCGAGGCACGGGGCGCGCAGGGCAAGCCGCTTCGTCTCGAGGACGGGGATACTCGCCTCGCGAAATTCTCTTCTGGGCAGTTCTTCGCAGAGTGTCATGGCTCGGGCTCCGATTGCGGCAGCGGGAGCGCTGCCAAATGCGAAGAGGGGGAGCCGGCATCCCGTCTCCCCCTCTCGGAACCCATTGAGCCCCGCCGGTTTGACTGAATGCCGGCGGACCTCGAATTTAGTCCACCGTTTACTCGGCCGCTGCCTCCGTCATCGGTACAACCGACACGATCTTGCGGCCTTTGGCTTTGGTAGCGAACTGAATCTTCCCATCGATAAGAGCGAACAGCGTGTGATCCTTGCCGAGCCCGACATTGCGGCCCGGATGCCATTTGGTGCCACGCTGGCGCGCAATAATATTGCCGGCGAGGCAAGCCTCACCGCCGGCAAGCTTCAAGCCAAGGCGCCGGCCTTCGGAGTCGCGGCCGTTACGTGAAGATCCGCCTGCTTTTTTGTGGGCCATCGTGTGCTCTCGAATTCGTCTCTAGTGTTTACACCGATTCCGTGACGGAATCATCTCACTTCTTGTTAGCCTTTGTACCGGCCGCCGCCTTCTTGCGCGCCTTCGGCTTCTTGGGCTTGTCCTCGGCGGCCTCGCCGTCTTCCGTCGCGGCCGCTTCCACCGGCTTCGGCTTCGCCTCGCGCTTGGGGCGCGGCGGCGGGGTATCGGAGGGCTTGGCCCCCTCGGTGAGGATCTCGGTGATGCGGATCACCGAAAACTCGTGCCGGTAGCCGCGCTTGCGGCGCGAATTCTTGCGCCGGCGCTTCTTGAAGGCGATGACCTTGTCGCCGCGCGCGTGCTCGATCACCTCGCCGGCGACCGTGGCACCCTCAACCGTCGGCGTGCCGAGCTGCGCGGTATCGCCGCCCACCACCAGCACCTCGCCGAACGCGACCACCTGGCCGGGCTCTTGTGTGACCCGGTCGATGCGGATCACGTCTTCTGGGGCGACGCGGTATTGCTTGCCGCCGGCTTTAATGACTGCGAACATCTTTCGTCCTCGTGTTCGTCCCCCGGTGCTCGGAACCAAGTCCCGGACCGGCTTCTTTCAGTCGGATGTTTCGTTGTGTTTTCAAGGGCTTATGCAGCCCATCAAAAAACTCGCGGACCAATAGGCCCGCGGTTGGGACGGTTATGGCGATGCCGGGCCAACCTGTCAAGGAACGCCCGGAAATCGCCCTGGCAGGGGGCGCCGCGGCCGGCCCGCAGGATGGGCCTTCCCGGGGGGTTCCACGGCGAGGCGGTCCGCGCGCTTGACGCCGGTGCCACTTCCTATCCAAGCTGTTGGTAGTTGAGAAATCCGGGCAAACAACTGGATTCGCTGCGAATGCCGCGTCATAAGTGGCAGCAATAAACGACAAAAGAACCACCAAGGGAGGACGAATGATGCAGCATAGGACATTACGTGCGGCGCTGGCCGCGCTCGGGGTGTTGGGGCTGGCCTCGGCCGCGTCGGCACAGCAGCCGATCGCCATTGCCACCCCGCAGGGCGGCTCCATCTACAATTCGACGGCGTCGGCCATCGGCAAGGTGCTGGCTGAAAAGGCCGGCCTGCATATGACGGTGCAGGCGCTCGGCGGCTCCAGCCAATATTTGCCGATCGTCAACGCCGGCGAGGTGCCGTTCGGCATCGCCAACGTCTACGAGACGTCGCTCGGGGTTAACGGCGGCGATTACTTCAAAGGCCGGCCGACCACGAATATCCGCACCGTCGCGGTCCTCTATCCGCTGCGCAACACGATCTTCGTCAAGAAGGACAGCAAGTATAAGACGCTCGCCGATCTGAAAGGCTCGCGCGGGCCGGTCGGCTTCACCAGCCAGAAAACGCTCACCGCCGTGACCAATGCCGCCTTGGCGCCTGGCGGCATCTCGCTGAAGGATGTGCAGGGCGTGCGCGTCGCCAACATCATCGCCAACGCCAACGCGTTCAAGGAAGGCCGCACCGACTGGTTCGTGTTCGCGCTCGGCGGCGCCCCGGTGCGCGAGGCCGACGCCACCGTTGGCGGCGTCCGCGCCCTGTCGGTGCCGAAGCGGACGGCCGAAATCGTCGCCGCGGTGCAGAAAGAAGTGCCGGTCGCCTATCTGCGTTACGAGAAGCCGGGGCGGGCGAATTTCGGCCTGCTCGAGCCGGGCTATCTCGTCAGCTATGGCGTCAATTTGTTCGCCAGCACCAAGACGCCCGACGATGTCGTCTACAAGGTCGTCAAGGCGCTGCACGATCACGCCACGGAGTTCGGCAAGGTGTTCCCGCCCATGCGTTTGTTCAACGCCAAAGAGATGGCGCAGGTGATCCCCGGCGTCGAATACCATCCTGGCGCCATCAAGTATTACAAGGAAATCGGCGAGTGGCCGCCGAAGAAGCTGTGATGTCCGTGCGCAACGACTGAACGCATGGCCGACAATCCGACGACGGACAAAGCTGCGCTGCCCCCCTCCGGGAGGGCAGCGCTTCCTTTGCCGAAGAAGCTGATCGAGCTGCTTGCCATCCTGCTGACGCTCGGCGCGATCGGCTGGGCGCTCGATGCCTATAACCGCGTCGGGCTCGCGCTCTACGACCAGCAATATCTCGCCGGCATGCTGGCGCTCGCGCTCGCCATGGCCTTCTTGAAATTTCCCCTGACCGGCGACGAAAAGACGGAGCTGCCCTGGTACGATGCCGTGGCGGCCGTTGCCGGCTTCAGCGCCGCCATCTATCTGGCGGTGTTCTATCCGCGCATCTCCGAGCTCATTTATCTGCGGCAGGTCGACAGCGTCGTCGTCAGCATCATTATCGTCGTGCTGCTGATCGAGGGCTTGCGCCGCGCCACCGGGCCGGTGCTGCCGATCCTGGTCCTGGTGTTCATCTTCTACGCGCTGTTTGCCAATTATTTGCCGGGCTCGGGCATTCCAAGCGATTGGCGCAAGCTTTCGCTGCAGCTTGCCGTCAACACCACGGGCATTCTCGGCCTGCCGGTGAAGGTGGCGACCACCATCGTCATTGTCTTCGTGCTGTTCGGCGCGGTGCTCCAGCACACCGGCGGCATGCAGTTCTTCACCGACGTTTCGATGTCGCTGATGGGCCGCTTTCGCGGCGGCGCGGCCAAGATCGCGGTGCTCGGCTCGTGTCTGTTCGGTTCGATCTCCGGCAGTGCCGTCGCCAACGTGATGGCGACCGGTGTCGTCACCATTCCCCTGATGAAGCGCGCCGGCTATCCGGCGCATAAAGCGGCCGCCATCGAATCGGTGGCGGCGACCGGTGGCCAACTGTTGCCGCCGGTGATGGGCGCCGCCGCGTTCCTCATTGCCGAGTTCCTGCAGACGTCCTATACGTCGGTGGCCATCGCGGCGATCGTGCCGGGGCTTCTCTATTATATCGCGCTGTTCATCCAGGCCGACCTGGAGGCGGCGAAGGAGGGCATCCCGCCGCTCGAGACGCACGCGATCCCGCGCGCCGGCCCCGTGCTGCGCCAGGGCTGGTTCTTTCCTCTCACCTTCGTCGTTTTGATCTACGGCCTGTTCTTCCTCAATTATCAGGCGGAAAAGGCCGTACTGCTGGCGATCGTCGCGCTCATCGCCGCGACCATCGTGTTCGGCTTCAACGGCAAACGGCCGGGATTTCGCCAACTGTTCGGTGCCTTGAGCGAGACGGGTCACGGCTCGCTCGACCTCATTTTGATCACCGGCGCGGCCGGTATCGTCATCGGCGTGCTGTCGATCTCGGGGCTCGGCTATCAATTGACCTTGGGCCTGGTGCAAATCGGACAAGGCCACCTTTTCCTGCTGCTGATCTTGTCGGCCATCGTCTGCATCATTCTCGGCATGGGGCTGCCGACGGTCGGCGTCTACGTGCTGCTGGCGACGCTGGTCGCGCCCTCGCTGGTGCAGATCGGGGTCAAGCCGATGGCGGCGCATCTCTACGTCATGTATTTCGGCATGATGTCGATGATCACGCCGCCGGTTGCGCTTGCCGCCTTTGCCGCCGCGACCGTCGCCGGTTCCGATCCGATGCGGACGGGCTTTGCGGCTACGCGTTTCGGCTGGACGGCCTTCATCGTGCCGGTGCTGTTCGTCTACTCGCCGACCTTGCTGTTGATCGGACCGCCGGTGGCGATCAGCATCGCCGTCGTCACCGCCGTGCTCGGCGTCTGGCTGATGTCTTGCGCGACGGTGGGTTATTTCATGCGGCCGCTCAACTGGCCGATGCGTCTCGCGTTCGGCGCCACGGGGCTTGCCGCGCTGATTCCGGCCGGCGCAATGCCCGGCGGTTATCTGCTCGATATTGTCGGTGTCGTCGGCGGCGCTGCCGTGGTCTTCTTCGAGTATACGGCGGTCAGCCGTCGGCGGGCGCTTGCCGCAGCCAATGCAAGCGAGACCCGCGCCTGATCTGCGTCGCGTTCTCCAACCCGAGATTTACGCCATGACCGTCATCGACGTGCACACCCATATGCTGACGCTCGAATGGATCGAGCTGTTGCGCCAGCATGGCGGCAGCAAGTACAGCGTGAAGAACACGCGCGCCGGGCAGAACGCCATCCATCTCTACGACGCGCCGTTCATGACGCTGATGCCCGGCATGTGGGATTACGACCTGCGCATCGAGGCCATGGACCGGGCCGGCGTCGATGTCGCCATCGTGTCGCTCACCTGTCCCAACGTGTTCTGGGGCTCGCGCGACGTCAGCCTGCGCGCCGCGCAACTGGTCAACGACTCGATGGCTGAGCAGCAGCGCGCCCGGCCCGACCGCATCCGCTGGTTCGCCTCCTTGCCGTGGCAGTTCGCCGACGACGCCACGGCCGAGCTTGCCCGTGCGGCCGATAACGGCGCGGTCGGCGTGATGGTGCTCGGCAGCATCGACGGCGAGGACCTGACCCATCCGAAATTCGCGCCGGTGTGGGCGGCGATCGACCAATTAGCGCTTTGCCGGTGCTGGTGCATCCCACCGCGCCGCAAGGCGTGCGCGACATGCACATGGACGAGTTCAACATGATCCCGCCGGTCGGTTTCATGTTCGACACCACGCTCGCCTTCACGCGCATGATCTATTCCGGCTTCATCGACCGATATCCGAACCTGAAGCTGATCGCCGCCCATGGCGGGGCCACGCTGCCTTATCTCGCCGGCCGGCTCGACCGCTGCCACGAGATGATCCCGGCCTGCTCGGAGGTCATCAAGGACAAGCCGAGCACCTATCTGCAACGCATCTGGTACGACACCGTGGTCTACGAGCAGAATGCGCTCGAGCTATGCATCAAGACCGCGGGGTCGGCCGACCGCGTGCTCTACGGCTCCGACTATCCGCACAATATCGGCGACATGGCCGGTTGCCTGGCGCGCGTGCGGGCGCTCGGCGGCGAGCGGGCGACACGCATCGCCGGCAAGAACGCCGAGCGGCTGTTCGAACTTTGAAGAAGCGCCTTGCGGCTAACCGGCCGGCGTCGCTTCGCTGGCGGCAGCGACGGCGCCGTTGTGACCTTCACCCTGCGCCAGCCGGTAGCCGACGCCCAGTTCGGTGACCAGGATGCGCGGCGAATCCGGATCGGGCTCGATCTTCTGCCGCAGCTTACGCACGAAGATACGCAGATAATGGGTGTCGTGCACGTGCACCGAGCCCCACACTTCTTTCAGAAGATGTTGGTGGGTCACCACGTTGCCGGCGTGCTGCGCCAGCACCTGCAGCAGCCGGTATTCCTTGGGCGTCAGCGCCAGCCGCTTGCCGTTGAGCAGGACCGCGCGGGCGGAGAGGTCGATGGTGAGCGGGCCGATCTTGAGAATGGGCTCGCCGCTTGCCGCGCGCGACTGCCGGCGCAGCGCCACGCGCACGCGGGCGAGCAATTCGGCTATGCCGAACGGTTTGACCACATAATCGTCGGCGCCGAGCTCGAGCAGACGCACCTTTTGCGCCTCGGTCGCGCGCACCGACAAGACGATGATCGGCACGCTCGACCATGAGCGGATGCGTTCGACCACCTCGGCGCCGTCCATGTCGGGCAGGCCGAGATCGACAATGACGAGGTCGATCGGGCGCAGCGTCGCGGTACGGATCGCTTCGGCGCCGGTGCCGGCTTCGAGCACCGAAAAGTCGTTGAGCTCGAAGCCCGTGCGCAGGAAGCGCCGGATTTGGATCTCGTCGTCGACAACGAGCACGATCGGGGAGGGCTTATTCATCTTCGTCGCCTTCCAGTTGCGGGACGGCGACAGGCGTCGCCGGCAGTTCGATTGTCATGGTCGTGCCGAGGCCGGCGCCTTCGCTCGCCGCGCGCATGATGCCGCCGTTGGCCACGATGAAGGCGTTGGCGATCCACAGGCCGAGGCCGGAGCCGCTAATAATCGCCAGGTGGCGTTCGCCGCGGTGGAAGCGGTCCCACATGCGGGCCTGCTCCGGCGGCGTCAGGCCGCAGCCTTCGTCGCGGACGTCGATGGCCAAATGGTGGTCGTGCGCGCGCGCGGATACCGTGATCGACGAGCCGGGCGGTGAATATTTCACGGCATTGTCAATAATCTGTATCAACGCCTGCTGCACCAGCACCGGGTCGACATGGACCAACGGCAAATTAGCGTCGAGGTCGCTGGCGATGCAGCGGTCGGCGAGGCGGCGTCGGCAACGATCAATCGCAGAGTTGATGATGTCGGCGGGTTCGGCCCACTCGACGTGGGGCGTGAGGCCGTTGCTGCTGATGCGGGTGGCGTCGAGCAGGTTCTGGATGTCGTTGTTGAGCCGCTCTGCCTCGTTGCGCACGTCGTCCACCAGCGCCTTGAGCTTCTCCTCGCCGGCGAGCGCGGGCGCTGCGCCGAGCACCGTGGCGGCGCCGAGGATGGAGGCAAGCGGCGTGCGCAATTCATGGCTGACGGATTCGATCAACGCCTCGCGTAGCTGTTCGGTCTGCGAGCGCATGCGCGCTTCGCTGATCGCGTGGGCGATGTCGAGCCGCTCCAGCGTGGCGGTGGCGTCCGCCAGCACCGCGTCGACCTGGCGGCGCAGTTCGCCGATGCTTTCCTGGGATGGAGGGCCGAGATTGATTGCGATGACGCCGAAGTCGGGGGTCTTGGGCGACACCGCGCGCACCAGCCAGACCTCGCCGCTGGCGGCGGTCACCGTCTCGCCGGCTGACGAGGCGCCGTGGCCGGCGGCGGCTTCGACCACCGTCGCCAGCACCGGCTCCGGCACCGCCGCGCTGGCCGGATCCTTGGCGGCGTTGACGGCATCGCGCATGGTGGCGAAGAGGACCACCTTGCGCTGGGTGACGGTGGCGAGGTGGTCCTCGATGGCGGCATGGATGTCGGACACGGCGAAGGCCCCGGCCAGCCGGCGCGAGAAGGCATAAAGGGCGCGGAGGTCAACCTCGCTTTGCCGCGCCAGCTCCAACTGCCTCTTCGACCGGCTGGCGAGCTGGCTCACCACCACCGCCACGAAGACATACAGAAAGAGGTTGATGACCTCCTGCGGGTCGCGCACGCGCAAGCTGTAATACGGCGGGTAGAAGAAGAACGCCGACGCCATCATGCCCAAAACGGCGGCCAAGAGCGCCGATATCAGGCCCCAGCGGGTGGCCGCGAGCAGGACCGGGATCAGGAAGATGACGGTGCCGCGGGTGTAGCCGATCTCGCGGATGAGGACCGCGATCGCCACCGTCGTGATCGCCACCGCAACGAATGTCAGGGCGATCCCGCGCAATTCCTGGCGGAGGCGGTCGAACTTGAGGGCGTTGGGCATCCTGTGCCGACTTTCGCGGCTGTTCTGTCGCGTTGGACAATATACGCCGGGCGCCCTTGTCTGTCTCGGCCCGCTTGGTTACATAGCGACCGCCCGATTGGGGCTTTTTCAAGCCGTTCCGGGCTCTCGGAGAGGTGGCTGAGTGGTTGAAAGCACCGCACTCGAAATGCGGCATACGGGCAACCGTATCGGGGGTTCGAATCCCTCCCTCTCCGCCACTCCATCCGAGGCTAACATTCTCCGCCCGGTTTTCAGCGCACTCAAATCGCCAATAACGGCGGGCATTCGCGCGCAAAACCTCCGCACTGCGCTGACCCCGACGGAGCCTGAAATTCTCTCTCTCGGCCCGTTTGTCTCCAAACCTCCCGACTTCGCGGATTTAGTACGGTTCTCGTAAGCGCCTGATTTTGATTCGTTTTTCGCGACGCCAGCCTCCGCACTTTGAAGAATTATCTCGGGGTAGCGGGAGAGTCTGGGAGCGAACGCGGGTGTTGATTTAGCAGAGGTTTTTGGGTCGCTCGGTGCGGGGCGGATGGTGCCTGCTAAGGCGGATGGTGCCTGCTAAGTCGACGCCTTAGAATTTTTGAACTTAGGCTACCGGCACGGGCCCCTCCAGACAGGGATTATTCTGATTGAATGACCCCTTGAAATCCGCAACCTTGGCGACAGTAGGGATCTATGTCCGGACCGGCCGTGAACACTACCGACGATACTACCGCCCAAGATCGCTTGGCGGCGCAGCGGCTCACCGGCCTGCTCGACTACGTCGAGGCGCTTGTAAAGCTGGACGAGCGTGTGGCTACCAGGCTTTCGCAGCACAAGCTCGTCGATGGTTCGCAATTTATCCTACATCAGCATGAGCTTGCTGGCCTTCCGGCAATCAAGTGTGACTTTGCCGATAACGATGGGTCGATTTGGCTACGGATACAGCGCCTACAGCGATCGATGCCGCCGGAGATAGCGCCTGAGTGCGCCGAGTGGATCGACATCTCAAACGATCCTACACGTGCCCCCGAACTCCGTGAAACCGTTCACCACCGCTTAAACCAAGCCGAGCAGCAGCGCCTCGTAGCTGAAGGCAAGGCCCGGGCAGCGGATTGCATCCGCTCCTTGAAGATCAATAAGTCCGATCCGCCTAACGAGGTCTTCTTCGACGTAATGTTACGGCTCGAAGATCGCCCGGAGACGCGCGCTGCGCTTGAGGCCTATTGCGCAGGCCCATGGGCGCGCTGGTCCGAGCAGGAAAGGCCGCGCAGGCGTTCAATCGCCGTGTATCAGCGCCTTTTCGAGATCGCGCAGCGTTTGCTCCAGTCCGGCGGAAGTGAAGCGATCGAACTCATTTGGGGCATCGGGCTGTCGCGGTGGAAGAAGGCTGCCGAGGTCATCGACCTACCGATGATCGAATGCGGCGTCGAGATCGAAATCGCCGAGACGGGCAATGCCGACATCACGGTTCGTCCTCGCAGCGGGGTTTCACGAGTTGAGTTACGGCCGTTCGAAAAGCTGGCCGGTCCGAGGTTTGCGCTCGCGGAGGACGCCGCCCGGCGCTGTCTGCGGTCGCTAGAGACGCCGGATAGCGAAGGCATTTCTCCATTCCGGCACGAAAGTTTCGAACCCACCCTGAAAATTTGCGGCAGCCAGCTCGATCCGGAAGGCCGTTATCTTCCCGACCACAAGTCGCTGGCTGGCAACGAGCCCGTGCCTGAAGCGGAGGGGGAGTTCCTCACGGTCAGCGATCGATACGTCCTCTATGCCCGGAGACGATCGAGCAATTCCGTCCTTCGCGACATCGATCAAATGAAGCAGGCGGTCTCCGGCGGCGACGAACAGGAACCGGTCAAAATCGAAGGCTCGGCCCGAACGCTTGTACTTGGCCCGACCGACGGGATTGATGACACCTTCGAACCACTTGGCGACCGGCTTGGTGAAGTTGGAGGGCTGCCCCTCGATGGCGTGGACGAGCCCGTCGATTTCGATCATGGCGATCTCTCCTTCCCCAAGGCGTTTAACGACGAGCAGGTTGAGATCATCAGGCGCCTAGAGAATTCCGATGGCCTGGTCGTGCAGGGCCCGCCCGGGACCGGCAAGACACATACCATCGCCAACATCATCAGCCACATGCTCGCTACCGGACGACGCGTTCTGGTTGTCTCCCATGGCGAGACCGCTTTGCGCGTGATCCAGGAGCAGCTTCCGGAAGGCGTGCGGGACCTCGCGATCAGCGTCACGACATCCGAACGTGAGGGCCTCAAGCAAGTCGAAAAAGCGGTCGGGCTGATGCTCGGGATCGTCAATACGATCGATATGAACCGGAACCGTCAGCTCAAGCTAATCCACGATCTGGATACCAATATTGTTACCAACAGAAGGCGGCTCGCCGAAATCGACGAACAGCTTGCCGCGCTTGCCGCGCCGCATATGTCCACGGTGCCTGGCTCGCAACAGACACCGTACGAGATTGCCAGTCGCCTTGTGGAAAATCGTGCCCGGCACGCGTGGTTTACGGATCGCCCCACGCGATCGTTAAGCGATGCGGGCGTGAACATGGCTGAGATGGAGGCACTGTTCGCCGCGCGCAGAACCGTCAAGGAGTGCCTTAAGTATCTCGGCGAACGCTTGCCCAGCCCCGCCAACCTGCCTGATCCGGAGACGGTGCGGGCTTGGCATCAGGACCTGTTGGCCGCCAAGAACCTTACAGCAAATTCCGAAGCGCTTGAGCCCTTGACGCGGCGCGCGATAGCCAAGCTCGGTCTTGAGGGAGCCGAGCACCTCGCGGCCAGCCTTAAAGGCCTTGCGTCGAAAATGGACGGCCTCAAGCGCCATGCCTGGGCCTGGGCATTAGCGGAGGCTCGCGTACGAAGCGAGGCGACGGCGCATCGGCTTGAGCCCCTTGTGAGCGCGTTTCTCGCGGATGCGCAGGACCTCATCCGGCGGCGCGCCGCGTTCTTGTCGCGACCGGTCGAGTTGCCAATGGAACTCCCACCGCAGAAGCAGCTTGTGCAAATTCTGGACGCGCTCGTTGCTGGCAAGAATCCATTTGGGATGCTCGCTTTCTCAACTAGAGCGCATCAACCCGTGTTCGAGGCCATCAGGGTCGCCGGGGTCAGGCCAGCGACGGCGCATGATTGGCAGCATGTGCGCGTGTTCATCGCCTTCCGCACCGAAGTGGAGAGCTTATCGGTCCGTTGGGAAGCCTTGCGTCCAGAATTGTCGGCTCCGGCAGAGCTTGCATTTGGAATCTCGGCGCTTTCCTCGCTCGCGCATCTTGTCGATGCCCTCGACGCAGCGATCGTCGGTATCCCAGGCGAACTGAGTAATCTTTCAAGACATCTTTCCACGGCGCTTGGGAGCGAGGCAGAGGCAAGGGTAATCTTGCAGCATCCGGCCGCAATCGCATCGTTTAGCGATGCGCTGTCGCGGCATGTGTCCTCGATACGGCTGGCGTCCGTAACCAAGAACGTCGCAGAGACCGCAGCCATGTTTGATGGCAGCGAATGCGACCTCACCGGATACGCCAAGCAAATCCTCAACGAGCTCATGGGAAAACCTTCGCTCGATGCCAGTCAGCTGACCAAGGCTTGGCACGCGCTCCGGACCAGGCTCGGGCATGTGCTGTCATTGGGGCCGCTGTTTGATCGCATTACGGTCACGACCCGCGCCATCGCTTTGGCGGGTGCGCCGGTTTGGGCCGAACGTCTCCGAACCGAAGCCGTCCAGGATGTTGGCGATCCGGCGGTGCCGCCGGACTGGGCCGACGCGTGGGAGTGGGCAATCCAGCTCAGCTATCTTGAGAAGATCGGAGCGACGGTTGATCTTGCGCGGCTTCATCGGGACCGCATTGAAACGGAAAAGACCTTAAGGGAAGGGTTTGCCGCCGTAGTCAAGGAACGGACCTTCTACAACCTTGCCGCCACCATGAAAGGTTCGGCGAAGGCAGCCCTGCAAGGCTTTGCGAACATCATCCGGCGCCTTGGCGCTGGGACCGGCCAGCGCGCAGTCCTTCACCGGCAGAACGCACGCGAGGCCATGCAGAGATGCTATGACGCCGTGCCTTGCTGGATCATGCCTGCCTGGCGAGTTTCGGAGCAGCTTCCGGCAATGCTCGCGAGTTTTGATCTCGTGATCCTTGACGAAGCCTCGCAATCCGACGCGCGGGAGCTGCCGGCGCTCTTGCGCGGCAAGAAGATCCTTGTGGTCGGGGACGACCGGCAGGTCAGCCCAAGCTCGGCATTCCTCTCGATCGCGAATATTGCGCGGCTTCGCCACAATTTCCTCAGTGAATTTCCGTTTCGGGCGGAGGTCGAGCCGGGCGCCTCGATCTATGACTTGGCTCGGGTCATGTTCCCGGCCAAGTTCGTCATGCTCAAGGAGCATTTCCGCTGCGTTGAGCCGATCATCCGGTTCTCGATGCAGTTCTATAACCAGAACCTCATACCATTGCGCATTCCCAAGCCGAGCGAGCGGCTCGATCCGCCGCTGATCGACATCTACGTGGAAGATGGGCAGCGCCGGGGCAAGTCGAAAATAAACCCCGCCGAAGCCGAGATCGTCGTTTCTGAAATCGAGAAAATTGTGGACGCGACGCAAAAGTTAGCGGAAGGCAACGCAGCCCGAGCCCGTTCGATCGGCGTGATCTCACTGATCGGAGCAGACCAGGCGGTCTACATCCAAAAGCTCCTCATGGAGCGCATTGGTGAAGCCGCTATGGTGCGCCACCGCGTGGTGTGCGGCGACAGCGCCACCATGCAGGGCGACGAGCGGGATATCGTCTTCATATCCATGGTGGCCGACCGCACGCGCAAGCAAGCACAAACATCGATCCAATACCAGCAGCGTTACAATGTGGCTCTGTCACGTGCGCGCGACCGGATGATCCTTGTCCGCTCAGTCCGCGAGGAAGACCTGAACCCGAAGGACCTAAAGGCTAAGGTTATCGCGCATTTCCGCGATCCCATGCCGAAGGTCGAAAGCCCGACCACCGAGCTAATTGATCTCTGCCAGTCGGAATTCGAGAAATCTGTATTCCGGGCACTCGTTCGGCGCGGGTATTATGTGACGCCGCAAGTTGGATCGGTGGGCTTTTCGATCGACATGGTCGTGGAAGGCGAGGGCGGAAGGCGGCTTGCGATCGAATGTGACGGCGACCGTTATCACGGGCCGGCGCGCTGGGCGGATGACATGCGGCGCCAGCGCATTCTGGAGCGCGTGGGCTGGACGTTCTGGCGCTGCTTTGGCTCGAACTACAGCCTCGATCCAGAAGGAGTTCTCGACGATCTCATTGAGACGCTCGACCGCATGAAAATCAAACCGCTTGAGCGCGCCGCCGCAAGCCGCGGCTTCTCCCAGCACTGCACGGTTCGGGCGGTAGAGGTTCCAGTGCCCGAAGGCGGAGCGCCATCTAGCGCAGATATCATTTCCACGTTCGTCGCGACCGAGAGCGCAGGATCGGCTGACGAACCGGAACACCAGTTAAAGGAAGGTGATCGCGTCATTATCTGCCACCTGGACGTTGAGCCCTCACGGCCCGAGTTCTATACGATCAGCAGCGCCGCCGACGATCCGATCAATGGATATCTACACGTAGGGTCTCCCCTCGGCCAGGCGCTCGCCCAAGCCAGCCCGGGTGATGAGACGACCTATCTCGACAACGGGAAAGAACGGGCGATCCTCTTCGTCTCCCTCGAAATAGCCGCCGTGCAAGCTGCCTGACGCACGAGACGCCGTCCCCTCACGGGATTCTCCGCGGCTATCCCTACTGGCCGAGCAAGTCGTCTATAGAGACATCGGCAAATGGATTGGGGATTACGCGCCGTGCCACGAAAAACCCGACAATTTTGGCATTAGGTCGCTCGGCAAGTATCTTGGCCCTTACTGCCTTAAAATGAGAGCCCGTCGTAAGAACGTCGTCGACGACACCGATAGCTGGACGCGCTTGAGCAAGCTCGTTGGCGACTATCCGGTAATTGGCCTCCAGCTCGTCTGGCGACTTCCGGTGCCCGCCTTTGAACGTATCCGTAGAATTTATTTGCTCAACAATTTCGCGAACATCTGACGGAACAGCCGATCTTATGCCTCGGCATACCTGCACCATTCGATCGTCAAACAGAGGGTCCGTCTTGTTTTTCGAGGGCGGGACAGGGACTAGAGTAGCCCCAGCAAGCCACTTTGCATTGATCGCTTGTGAAAAGTCTCTTGCGCATTGGGCAATCGCCGGGACCTTGTAATGATAACCGCCGTCGCCCTTCTTTTTTTGGAGGTTATGAACTAGCTGATTGGTTGCCCCGCCCTGCCAGCCTGCGCCGGCTGTGTACTCGTATAGGAAATAGCACTCGTCTTCTTCGCCGAGATAGAAGTGATCGCGACGATTGGTATCGTCAATTTTCTGAAGTCGAAGAGCCATCGCCTAGCGCATTAAAAATATCTGCTGGCTCGCGAACGCGAATGGCGCCTTTCTTCTCGAAATTGGACGGCCATGTGATATCGCGGCGCTCAAAGCAAGAATCAAGGATAAAAAGTTTACGCTCCTGTTGAAGAGCGGCTCGCGCCTGCGTGAGCGTTCCGCTCGTGTCGCTGGCCTCGACGATGATCGTTGCCTCTGTGAGCGCACTCATCGTCACGTTCCGCTCGGGAAAGAATAGCTTGTTCTGCGGCACGTGCTGGCGCGCATAGCGAAGTACTGGTACCTGGGAAATCAGCAGATGCTCTTCGGCAATCTGGCGCTGCAGCGCCTCATTTTCTTTGGGGTAGTACGTGCCGATCGGCGTTCCGATTACCGCGATAGTGTGACCGCCCGCCTCGATCGCGGCTGTGTGCGCGGCCCTGTCAATGCCTGCTGCCAGCCCGGACACGACTGTGAAGCCCTTGTCCACCAGCGCTCGCGCAATCTTGGCCGCCCGTCTAAGACCATCTTCGGACGCGGTTCGGCTTCCGACCACCGCTACGCACCGGGTTTCAGACAATTCCCAGGCCCCCTGAAAATACAACATCTCGACAGGGTGCCGTGCATCGCGCAACTTCTTAGGATAGTTGCCGGTCAGATTAAGCCGAATTCCGAAGCGTGAAACGCCAGCCTTCTTCAGCGTGGTCAGAACCTCGGACGCACGCGCGTCCGCGACGGCAGCGGACACAAAATCAGACGGAACAGCTGTCGGGTCGGCAGCAAACCGGTCCGCGATCGTTTTGAAGGTGGCGCCCGGTTCAAGCCAAAGCGCCTCATATGCTCCGAGCTCACGATGGGGAGACACAGGCGAAACCGCCGGTCCATCATTCATTCGGGCAAGCAGGTTCATGGCAAGACCGTAAGACAGAGAGAGGGTGTCGTCGATCCAACGCGCGACAACATCACCAAGTTTGGCGAGGCCTCACGCGCAGTACTACTCTCCTATAGAGAACAAATCAAGAACATTAATGACCTCAAGAGAGGGAGCCCTCTCACCGTTAACATTCCGTTACCGCATCGATCTGTTCGCCAAGCGCAGGACATCCGCACGATAACGCAGCGCGTTCGACTGAGCCGTCCAGTCGACCGGAAAGCTGGTCATCAAATCGTCCAGCTTCAGGTTGGCTTGGCGCCCCTCAAGGATGCCCTCAACGAAGTTCGGGGCCAGCAATGTCAATCGAAGTGTTCGGCCCACGTAGGATTCACTGATTTTTTCTGCGGCGGCAATTTCTCGGATTGTCGCATAGGTGCCATTCTCGATCATATCCCGCCACCGGAACGCCCGCGCTATTGCCTTGACCATCGCGCTGTCGATGCGGCGCCGAATCGGGGGGCCAGTGAAGGCAACGCCATCAGGCGCCAGCACAAGCTTCCGTCCGCCGCGACTCCTAATCGAAATCGGCACCCGCACGGTGACAGTCCGCCCGTCGCCCATGACTTTAGGCTTAGCCGTCATGCTGCCCTCCTGGCTTCCGGCTGGATCGCGCTCAAATCCGTGACGAGGCTCGTCAGCCCTTGCGTGCGTAGGCGGATGTCCGCGCCTTCGGTGCTGATGTCGACGCGCTCGACCAGCAACTGGACGATGCGTGCCTGCTCGGCAGGGAACAGTTCGTCCCAGAGCGGGTCGAGGCGCTCCAGCGCATCCCGTACGTCGGCCTCACTAAGACCATCAAGCGATTGCCGTGCGACGCGCCAAGTGCGCACGATGATCTCGGGGGAGCGCAAGATCCCGCGCACCTGCTCGATCACGGCGCTCTCTATTTCGGCTGCTGGGATGCGGCGTACCGGGCATGAATTAGACTCGCCCTTGAGCACGTCGGTGGAGACGTAATAGCGGTAGAGCTTGCCGCCTCGGCGCGTGTGAGCAGGTGTCATGGCCCGCCCAGTCGGCCCAAAGATCAAGCCCTTCAGCAGGGTGGGTGTTTGCGTTCGCGTCTGTGCCGCACGCCGGCGCGGGCTCTCAGCGAGGATGCTGTGGACCTTGTCCCAGAGCGCCTGACTAATGATGGCTTGGTGCTCGCCCTGATACGCAGTGCCCTTGTGCACGGCTTGCCCGATGTAGACGCGGTTGTTCAGGAGCTTGTAGACGTCCCCCTTGTCGACCAGCTTGCCCTGCTTGCCGCGGACACTTTCGGCCCGGAGCTTCCGCACCAGTTCGGTTGCCGAGCCTATCTTGATGAAGCGCTCGAAAATCATGCGAACCGTCGCCGCCTCGGCTTGGTTTACCACGAGCTTGCGTTCCTTGACGTCGTAGCCGAGCGGAACGAAGCCGCCCATCCACATGCCTTTCTTGCGCGAGGCTGCGAACTTGTCTCGGATACGCTCGCCGATCACCTCACGCTCGAACTGCGCGAAGGACAGCAGGATATTAAGTGTGAGGCGCCCCATCGAGGTGGTGGTGTTGAACGACTGCGTGACGCTTACAAAAGTGACATTGTTGCGATCGAAGATTTCGACGAGCTTGGAAAAATCCATCAGCGCGCGGCTCAGCCGATCGATTTTGTAGACCACGACCACGTCGACCCGCTGGGTTTCGATGTCGGCCAGCAGGCGCTGCAGCGCCGGGCGTTCCAGCGTGGCGCCGGAGATCCCGCCATCATCATAACGGTCCGGCACCAGCACCCAGCCCTCGGGTTTCTGGCTCGCGATGTAGGCCTCACAGGCCTCGCGCTGCGCGTCGAGCGAGTTGAACTCCTGCTCCAGGCCCTCCTCCGAGGACTTACGGGTATACACCGCGCACCGGAGCTTGCGGATGACCGGCTTTTTCATGACGCGGCCCGCCGGCTTTTCAATCCAAAAAACGTCAAGCCATTCCAGCGCGTGCCGGTGATCGCGCGCGCGATGGCCGAGAGCGATTTGTATGGCCGTCCCTGATAATCAAAATCGTCGTCACGCACGGTCACGCAATGCTCGACGCCCTGATATTCCCGAATGAGCCGCGTGCCGGCGATCGGCCGATCCTTGGCCGGTCGGCGGCGGCGCGTTGGATCCCCGCCATCGAGATCTTCGGCGATGGCCTTGAGCCTCTTGATCGTCTCG
>CAWFBL010000007.1:0-332738 GCA_963814065.1 uncultured Pseudomonadota bacterium
TCTCCCTCCGCCACCTTGCTCGCGCTCTTTGTTTGCCGTCCGGTTCGACCGCTCAGCAAATTCGTGGCAGTGGTTCGTCCTCGAGTTCTTCAAGCAGCCGCTCGCCGCCGATCTCGGTTTCCAGGATGACCTGGCCGCCGTCTTGTTGAAGCCTGCCGATGAGCGCCGCGGCGCGGCCTTGCGGCAGCGCGCGCCAGTGCGACAAGGCGGCGTCCGCTTCATCGACCGCGACAACGGCCACCGCGCGTCCTTCGCAGGCGAGAAACAAAGGATCATAGCCGAGCATCTCGCAGATGCCGCGCACCGGCGGGTTGAGCGGAATGGCGGTCTCGTCGAGCCGCACCGTCATGCCCGTCGTCTGCGCGATATCGTGCATGACGGTGGCAAGGCCGCCGCGGGTCGGGTCCCGCATGAAACGCAAGCCCGGCAGGCCCCACAGCGCCTGCGCCAGCGGCAGCACGCTGGCCGCGTCGGAGGCGAGATCGCCCTTGAGGCCGAACTGCTCGCGTGCCAGCAACACCGCCGTGCCGTGATCGCCGACCGGGCCGCTGACCAGGATGCAGTCGCCGGCTTCGATGCGATCGAGCCCGAGTCGCAACCCGGGCTGGCGCACGCCGACGCCGGTCGTCGCCAGGTAAAGCCCGCCGCCTTCGCCCCGTTGCAGCACCTTGGTGTCGCCGCAGGCGACCCGCACGCCGCAGTCTTTGGCCGCCTGCGCCATGCTGGCGATCACGCGGTCGAGCAAGGCGATCTCCAGCCCTTCCTCGATGAAGGCGTTGAGCGTCAGATAGACCGGCGTCGCGCCGGCCACCGCCAGATCGTTGACCGTGCCGTGCACGGCGAGCGAGCCGATGTCGCCGCCGGGAAATTCCAGCGGCTTGACGGTAAAGCCGTCGGTGGTGACCATGACGTCGCCCGCCGGCAACGGCAGTTGCACGGCATCGGCCGTGGTGTCGAGCTGGGCATTGGCGAGATGGCGCGCGAAGATGTCCTCGATCAACGCGCGCATGAAGCGGCCGCCATTGCCGTGCGCAAGGGTGACGTATTTGTCGTCGATCATCGGCTCGTGCCTGCTTCGACGATCTGGCCGAAGCTCAAGCCGGCATCGTTGCACGGGATCTGTTCGGGCACGAGCACGGTGAATCCGTCGCGGGTGGCTTCGCGCATGATACGCTCGCTCAGAACACGATTTTGGAACACGCCGCCGGTCAGGCCCAGTTTGGTCACGTCATGGTCCTCGCGTAGCGCGCGCGCCTGCGCCAGCAGCATGGCGGCGAGCGTGGCATGGAAAAGGGCGGCGCGGGCCGTCACGCTCTTATCGGTGCTCAGCAAGCCATCGAGCAGCGGACCCCAGTCGCTCTGCCAGACGCCGTCCGCCCGGCGCGCGAGCGGCAGATCGATCGGCGTCACGTCGTCCGACGCGATTGTCTCGAGCTGGCTGGCCGCCTGGCCTTCGTAGCTCGCCTCAGAGGCGACGCCGAGCAAGGCGGCGGTGGCGTCAAACAGGCGGCCGATGGAGGTCGTCACTGGACAATTCAATTTGCGTTCCCAGGCATGACGCAATGGGCTTGTGTCGCGCGCGCTGCCGGTCCAGTCGCGGCCTGCCTCCCAGCACAACGAAAGCGCATTGCGCCATGGCTCGCGTGCGGCGCGGTCGCCACCGAGCAGCGCGAAGGGCCGAATGGTCGCCACGCGCTGCCAGCGGCCCGGCGCACCTAAGAGCGCTTCGCCGCCCCAGATGCTGCCGTCGCGGCCATAGCCGGCGCCGTCCCAGGCGAAGACGAGACAATCCTCTTTGAGCCCGATTTCGCCAATCAGCGCGGAGGCGTGCGCTTCGTGATGGAAGACCTCTCGTACCGGCAGCCCGAATTGCGGCGCCAGTTTCGTCGTCGCGTAACGCGGGTGCGCGTCGCACAGGATCGTTTCCGCGCGTACGCCGTAAAGCGTTTGCAGATCGGCGGCGACCTCACGCAGCAGGGCGAGCCCGCGCGGCGTCTCCATGTCGCCGAGATGGGGCGAGATCACCACGCGGTCGTTCCAGCCAAGCGCGACGGTATTCTTGAGATGACCGCCGAGCGCCAGCACCGGCTGCCTGAGCGTGAACGGCAGGGTGCGTTCAAGCGGGGCATTGCCGCGGCCGAGCCGCAAGGGGCGCGGCTTACCGGCAATGACGCGATAGACCGGGTCGTCGGCCGGCCGCAGGATCGGCCGGTCGTGATGCAGGAAGGCATCGGCTACATGCGCGAGCCGCCGCTCGGCGTCGTCGTTGTCGGTCAGCACCGGCTCGCCGCTGACATTGCCGGAGGTGGCGACGAGCGGCGCGCCGAAGTCGGCGAGCAACAGATGATGCAGCGGGCTGTAGGGCAGCATGGCGCCAAGTTCGCCGACGCCGGGCGCGATTTCTGGCGCGAGATCTGCCGGTCGCGCGTTTCGGCACCAGCACGATCGGCCGCAGCGCATCGCGCAGCATGGCTTCGTGTTGCGCGGTGAGATGCGTTGCGCGACGCAGCGCCACGAGATCGCGCGGAAACATGGCCGCAAGCGGCTTGTGCGGACGCTGCTTGCGAAGGCGCAGCGCGTTGATGACGGTGAACTGGCGGCGTCGCACATCAGGTGATAGCCGCCGATACCTTTGACGGCGACGATCTTGCCGGCGCGCAGCGCCGCGACGGTTGCTGTCAGCGCGTCTTCGCCGTGAGCTTCGCCGCTGCCGTCGCGATAGGCAAGCCGCGGCCCGCACACGGGACAGGCGATCGGTTCGGCGTGGAAACGGCGGTCGGCGGGGTCGGCATATTCGGCGGTACATTGCGGGCACAGCGCGAAGCCCGCCATCGCCGTGTTCGGCCGGTCGTAGGGCAGGCGGGCGATGAGGGTATAGCGCGGGCCGCATTGGGTGCAGTTGATGAAGGGATAGCGATAGCGGCGGTTCTGCGGATCGCTCAATTCGGCGAGGCAATCGTCGCAGGCGAAATAATCCGGCGGCACGTGCACGTGCTCCGCCGCGCCCTCGCTCTCGCGGATCGCGAAGCCGTGGCCCGCCTCGATTGGCGCCACGTCCGTTGCAATAATATTTGGCCGCGCCAGCGGCGGCGCCTCGGCGATCAAGGCGGTCGGCGAAAGCGGATAGGGCGTCGTCGCTCCCCTGCGCCAGTATCTCGACCTCGCCGCCGCGGTTCATCACCCAGCCGTCGAGGCGGAAGCGTTGCGCCAACCGGTAAACGAAAGGACGGAAGCCGACACCCTGCACACGCCCGCCCAAGGCCCATCGCCGCGCGACAAGGGCGGGTGCGGCAACGTCGATCGCCTCAAGCGTCGGCATGTTCGCTGTTGATATGGGCCGGTGTTTTTTCCCGCGGCGTGCGCACGCCGCTCGCCCACCAGATGCGGCAAGCGCCTTCGTCCGACACCATGCAGGGGCCGATCGGATTGCGCGGCGTACAGGCACGGCCATAGAGCGCGCACTGATCGGGATAAATCTTGCCGAGCACGACGCGGGCGCAGTCGCAGCCGGGCGGCATCTGGCCGGCGCGCTTACGCATGGCATCGTCGAAGGAAGGATAAAGATGGTTGGCGTCATGCGCGGCCAAGGCCGGCTTCAGCGCGTAGCCCGATTGCGGGATGACGCCGATGCCACGCCAGTTGGCGTCCACCACGTCCATGGTGGCGGCGAGCTGGCGCTGGGCGCTCTGATTGCCGCCCGGCCGCACCACCTCCGGATAGCAGTTGTCGAGGAAGCATTGGCCTTCGACCAGTTGCCGCATCACCGAATAGAGCGCGGCCACCAGGCTTTCGCCGCTGAAGCCGGCGACGGCGGTCGGGATATGGTGCTGTTCCGGCACGAAGGCCCATTCTTCCGGGCCCATGACGGTGGAGACATGGCCGGGCGCGACCAGCGCGTCGAAGCCGGGCGTATCCGAATCGAGCAGCATCGCCACCGCCGGCCAGGTGCGGCGGCCGGCGAGCAGCACCGACAGATTGTCGGGCACGCCTTCGGCCAACATGGCGGCAACAGGCGCGGTGGTGGTCTCGAAGCCGGCGGCGAAGAACACCACGCGCCGGTCGGGATGTTCGCGCGCGATGCGCACCGCTTCGAGTGGCGAGGCGATCGGCACCACCTCGCCGCCGGCGGCGCGCGCCTGCTCCAGCGAGCGCACCTCGTTCTTCGCGACGTTTACCGGCACCCGCAGCATGTCGCCGAATGCGACCAGGATGACCTTCTCGCTGAGCGCGAGCTGGATTGCCTGATAGATCGCTTCTTCCGGACAGACGCAAACCGGACAGCCGGGCCCCGGCACCAGTTCGATATTCGGCGGCAGCGCCTTGCGCAAACCGGTCATGGCGATCGAGCGTTCGTGCCCGCCGCAGACGTTCATGACCTTGTAGCGGCGCGGTAGATCGAGCGCGCGCAGGCGCTCAAGCCACTGCCGGGTGGTGATGGTGCTCATGGTGGTGATGATGATGATGCCCATCATCGTGGTGATGATGGTGATGTTCCTGAGCCGGGGTGCTGGCCTGCCCCGCGCGGATGGCCGCGACTTCGCGACGCAGCCAGTCGGTCCAGGCCTCGAGATTGAGGGCCTTGCGCGCGGAAATGGGCAGGACCGGCGCCGCGTTGGCGAGTTCGCGCACGGCATGCTCGGCCCGCCCGGCGTCGAAATCGCCGAGCACCTCGGCCAGATCCATCTTGCTCAGCAGGACGAGATCGGCGGCGCGGAACATGACCGGGTATTTGGCCGGCTTGTCGTCGCCTTCGGTCGCCGACAGCAGCACGACATTGCGGTGCTGGCCGAGGTCGAAGCTCGCCGGGCACACCAGGTTGCCGACGTTCTCGATGAAGACGATGTCGAGGCCGGCGAGCGGCAATTCGTGCAGCGCGTCGTGCACCATGCGGGCGTCGAGATGGCAGGCGCTGCCGGTGGTGATCTGGACCGCCGGCACGCCGCGAGCGCGGATGCGGCGGGCATCGTTGTCGGTTTCGAGGTCGCCCTCGATCACCGCGACGCGAAATTCGTCCTTCAGCGCGTCGATGGTGGCTTCCAGCAGCGCGGTCTTGCCGGCGCCGGGCGATGACATCAGGTTGATGGCAACGACGCGGTGGCCGTCGAAATGGGTGCGGTTATGCGCCGCGGTGCGGTCGTTGGCATCGAGCAGCCGGCCGAGCACCGCCACCGTCTCGGCATCCTTGCCGGCGACGTCGGTCGCCGAGCAGCCGCAGGCTTCACACATGCGAACTCTCCATTGCGTTTTCCTGCGAGGGCGCGTCGTCGACTTCCAGCACAACCCGCAGCAGCAGCATTTCGTCGCCCGAGATCAGATCGGTACGCCACTCGCCGCAAGCGGCGCAAATGAGGCGGTTCGGCGTCGCATCGCTTTCCGCGCCGCAAGTCCGGCAGCGCACCCGCACGGGGGCCGTCTCGATCCTGAGCTCCGAGCCCTCGGCCGCCGTACCGGGGCAGGCCAGCGGATAGGCGTCGGCGAGCAAGCGCCCCTCGATCCCGGACAAAGGGCCGATGCCGACATGCACTTCGGTCACGCGCGCCGCGCGTTCTCGCGCAATGTCTTCCACCTGCGCCACCAGCGCCTGGCAGATCGACAGCTCATGCATCGGCGTCCAGCCCTTCCGCCTGCAGGATTTCGTCGAACAATTCCCAGGCGGAGCGTGCCTGCTGCGGCGTCATCTTCTGGATGGCGTAGCCGACATGGACCATGACGAAATCGCCGGCGGCGATCGGTTCGTCCTGCAGCATGAACAGGCTGACCTCGCGTTCAACTCCCTGCGCCGAACAGCGGGCGAGGTAGCCGTCCACGGCAATCACCTCCATCGGGATTCCGAGGCACATGGCACAACTCCAATCGCAAAAACTATAATCGTTCGCCGCGGTTTTACAAAGTTGATCTATGTCAACATCGGTACGACGGAAGCGCAGCAGCATGACATCGTGATATTATGTCGATCTTGGTATCTGGTTTCGCCAGAACGACATAGTCCGCGGCTATGATCGTAACTTGATCTGCAAACATGACCATCTCCCCTGCGCGTCCGTAGCTAGTCTTGTCCAAAATTTTGATTGATGATCGCAATGAGCAGGCATGCTTCGCTTGAGTCGGGAGTGGTACCATGAGCAGCCGTGATCTTAAGCGCGAGCTCGAATTCCACGGTGTTTCCCGCCGCGATTTTATCGGCTTCTGCGCCTCGATGGCGGCCGTGCTGGGGCTTCCGGATGCCGCCACCCCGGCGATCGCCCAGGCCGTGGAGACCGGCGAACGGCCGATCCTGGTCTGGCTCGAATTCCAGGACTGCGCCGGCAACAGCGAATCATTCCTGCGCGCCAGCCATCCAACCGTGGCCGATCTCATTCTTGATTCAATTTCTCTGAATTATCACGAGACCCTGATGGCCGCTGCCGGTCATCAGGCCGAAAGCGTGCTGGCGCAAACCATCAAGAACAACAAGGGCAAGTACATCGTCCTGGTCGAAGGCTCGATTCCCGCCGCGGAAAATGGCTATTGCACCATCGGTGGCCGCGCCGCGCTCGATATTGCGCGCGAGGTCTGCGGCGGCGCGGCCGCGACCATTGCGGTCGGCACCTGCGCCGCCTTCGGCGGCATTCCGGCGGCGGCGCCCAACCCGACTGCCGCCCTCTCGGTGGCTGATGCGGTGCCGGGTGTGAAGAACCTCATCAACATGTCGGCCTGTCCGGCCAATGCGGAAAATATTACCGCGCTGATCGTCTATTACATGACGCTGAAGCGCTGGCCGCCGCTCGACCAGTACAAGCGCCCGTTGTTTGCCTACGGCAAGACCATCCATGACAGTTGCGAGCGCCGCGCCCATTTCGACGCCGGCCAATATGTCGAGGCCTGGGGCGACGAGGCGCATCGTAACGGCTACTGCCTGTACAAGATGGGCTGCAAGGGCCCCTCAACCTCGCAGAACTGCCCCATCGTGCGCTGGAATGAAGGCACGAACTGGCCGATCGGCTGCGGCCACCCTTGCATCGGCTGCGCCGAGCCGAATTTCTGGGACACCATGACGCCGTTCTACAAGCGGCTGCCTAACGTCGCCGGCTTCGACGTCGGCGAATGGGTCGACCCGGTCGGGCTCGGGCTCACCGGCCTGGTGGCGGCGGCCGCCGCCTTGCATGGCATCGGCGAACTCGTGCGCCATCGCGCCGGCAGGCGCGGGGAAAGCAAGTGGGAGGGTGACTAGTGTCACACATCGTTGTCGATCCGGTCACCCGGATCGAAGGCCATTTGCGGGTCGAGGCGGAAGTCGACGGGGGTGCCGTCAAGGAAGCCTGGTCGTCCTCGACCATGTTCCGCGGCATCGAGCTGATCCTGCGCGGGCGTGATCCGCGCGACGCCTGGGCCTTTGCCCAGCGCATCTGCGGCGTATGCACCACGGTGCACGCCATCGCCTCCATCCGCGCGGTGGAAAAGGCAATCGGCGCGGTGCCGCCGCCGAATGCGCGCATCCTGCGCAACCTGATCATGTCGGCGCAGAACGTGCACGACCACGTGGTGCATTTCTACCACCTGCATGCGCTCGACTGGGTCGACATCGTCAGCGCGCTGAAGGCCGACCCGGCCAAGACCGCGACGCTGGCGCAATCGATCTCCAATTGGCCGCTGTCGAGCACCAAGTACTTCACCGACGTGCAGGCCCGCATCAAGCACTTCGTCGAGCGCGGCCAACTCGGCATCTTCGCCAACGGCTATTGGGGCCACCCGGCCTACCGGCTGCCGCCCGAGGCCGATCTGATGGCGGTGGCGCACTATCTCGAGGCGCTCGATTTCCAACGCCGCTTCATCAAGATCCACGCCATTCTCGGCGGCAAGAACCCGCACCTGCAGAGCTTCCTGGTCGGCGGCATGGCGACGCCGGTCGATCCGGATTCGCAGGCCGCGCTCAACATGGAGACCATTGGCGCGCTGAAGAAGCTGGTCGCCGACGGCGTCGACTTCGTCAGCCGCGTCTATATCCCCGACGTCATCGCCATCGCCTCGTACTACAAGGACTGGGCGTCGATCGGCAGCGGCGTCGGCAATTACATGGTCTACGGCGAGTATCCGGAGGACGACAGCGCCAACCCGCAGCTCTTCCTGCCCGGCGGCGTCATCCATGGCCGCGATCTGAGCAAGATCGTACCGGTCGACCACGCCAAGATCACCGAACAGATCGCGCACTCGTGGTACGATTACGCCGAGGGCAACAGTGCCGCGCTCAACCCGTTCAAGGGCGAGACCAAGCCGAACTATACCGGCCCCAAGCCGCCCTATGAGCGGCTCGACACCAACCAGAAATACAGCTGGCTCAAGTCGCCACGCTACGACAGCCTTCCGATGGAAGTCGGCCCGCTCGCCCGCATGCTGGTGGCCTATCAGTCGGGCCGTCCCGCCCGCGTCAAGCAGCTGGTCGACAAGGTGCCGGGCGCGCTCGGCGTCGGTCCCGAGGCGCTTTTTTCGACGCTCGGCCGCGTCGCTGCCCGCGCCATCGAGGCGCTGGTGCTGGTCGAGTCGATGGACCGCTGGGTGAACGATCTCGCCGAGAGCATGGGCCGCCGCGACTATCGCATCCAGGACAATTCGAAGTGGGAGCCGTCGAGCTGGCCGAAGGACTGCTTTGGCGCCGGCTTCCACGAGGCGCCGCGTGGCGCGCTCGGCCACTGGGTGCACATCGATAACGGCTCGATCGTCAACTACCAATGCGTGGTGCCGAGCACCTGGAACGCCGGTCCTCGCGACGCCGGCGGGCATCCCGGTCCTTACGAGGCCGCATTGGTCGGCACGCCGGTGGCCAATCCCGAACAGCCGCTCGAAATCCTGCGCACCGTGCACTCCTTCGATCCTTGCATGGCCTGCGGCGTGCATGTGGTCGACGCCACCAAGCGCGAGTTGGTGCGCGTGAAAGTGGCCTGAGGCCGGGGAGGGGCGCCATGAGCACGCTGGCAACGGCCACGGATTGCAGCCCGGCGCTCGAACGGATTTATGTCTGGGAGCTGCCGGTGCGGCTGACGCACTGGATCATTGCGCTGTCGATCGTCGTGCTGTCGGTCACCGGCTACTATATCGGCCATCCCTTCATCAGCGTTCCGGGCCCCGCGCGCGACCATTTCGTCATGGGCACGGTGCGCGCGGTTCATCTCTACACGGCCGGTGTGTTCACCGCCGCGGTGCTGCTGCGCGTCTACTGGTTCTTTGCCGGCAACATGTACGCGCGCTGGAGCGATTTCATCCCGGTGTCGCGCCGGCGCCTGCGCAGCCTGTGGAGTGCGATCGCCTTCTACTCCTTTTTGCATCGTGAGCCTGAGGAATACCCAGGCCACAATGCGGCCGCCGCCGGCAGCTACGCGATGATCTTCGCCGTCTATGCCCTGCTCATCGTCACCGGCCTTGTGATGCATGCGCCGGACGCCTCGGTCGGCTCGCCGCTGCGGGTATTCTATGGCCTCGCGCCCTGGCTCGGCGGGCTGCCGATGGCGCGACTTATCCATCACGTCTTGATGTGGGTGGTGCTGATTTTCGTCGTCGTGCACCTGCACTTCGTGCTGCTGTCGGCGCTGATCGAGCGGATGGGGACCTTCGATTCGATCTTCACCGGCTACAAGTTCTTGCCGCGCCGTAAGGCATCGCGATGAGCCCGGTAGCGGCACCCGAGAAGCCGATCGGCGTGCTGGTGCTCGGTCTCGGCAATGTGCTGCTCGGTGACGACGGCATCGGCGCCGCCGCGCTCTCGCGGCTTGAGCGCGACTGGCGCATTCCCGACGGCGTTCGGCTCGAGGATGGCGGCACGCTCGGCCTGACGCTGCTCGGCCTGCTCGCCGACGCCGAGCAGGTCATCATCGTCGATGCCGTGCGCACGGATGACCCGCCCGGCAGTCTGGTGCGCATCGATGGCGCCGCGGTGATCGACGCCGTGCGCGATCGCCTGTCCGTGCATCAGGTGGGCGTTGCCGATCTTCTGGACGCCGCGCGGCTGATCGACTGCTATCCGGCCGGCGTTACGTTGCTCGGGCTGGTGCCGGAAACGATTGATCTCTCGGTCGAGCGGTCGGCGGTGGTCGACCGCCGCCTCGACGATCTGGTGGAAGCCATTATCCGTGAAGTGCAGAGTCATGGCTACGAACTGGTTCCGGAAGCGGGCATGGCGGGCCGCGATCGTCCTGTGCATGCTCTCGCCCGCCATTTCGGCATGTGACGGTGGCGCACCGACGCCGCCGGCGGGCGTCCTGAATTCTCCCAAGGCGATTGCCGACGGCGCGAGCCTGTTTGCCGTGCATTGCGCCGGTTGCCACGGCGCCAAAGGCGATGGACAGGGCGTGCGCCACGCCTTCATGGATCCGCCGCCGGCCAACCTCACCATGCCGAAGTGGTCGGAGCGGACCAATGCGGGCAACATCTATAACGCCGTTCGTCACGGCGTGCCGGGTACGGCCATGGCCGCCTGGCCGTCGCTCGAACGACCAACAGGTCTGGTCGATTGTCGCCTACATCCGCGTGCTGGCCGGCGGCGCGTCTCACTAAGCAGCGCGCTTGTCGTCGTGGCAGTCGCGCAAATTGACCTGGACGCCAGGACGACTGGATCAACCTGCCGCTGACTCGTAACGCTTCGCGCGGCGGCTGGCCGCGGCATTCGGTTGGCCGATTGTATGTTTCCGTTCAACTTGCGGACTGCAGATTTCGTGCTGCGTTTGCATGTTGCGTTATCTATGCAGTCGCCGTTTCCAAATGCATAATAAGTGTGCTTGGACGAGCGTCGGTTACGGAGGCTTCCATTAGCGAGCGGTCGACATTTGGCGTATTGTCGGCCGCTCGAAGTGGATCAACGGCGGCGCCTATGATTACTTTGATGAAAATCAGCAGAGGCTTCAGATGGCGCAACGGGCTAAGCGCGTAAAACGGCGCGCACCACGGCAGATCGCCGCAGTCGTGGCGGGGGAGACGCCTGCCGACTTCGGGGTCGGGGTGCGGCTACGGCATGCGCGCATGATGGAGGGGCTCAAGCTGAAGGAGGTCGCGCTCAAGGCCGATTGTTCGGAAAGCATGTTGTCCAAGATCGAGAACGACAAGGTCGTGCCCTCGGTGCCCACCCTGCGGCGCATCGCGTCGGCATTGGGGCTGACGCTGGGTGAGCTTTTCACCCGCGCCAATGAGCCGGAGCGGGTCGTCATGAAGGCAGGAGAGCGGCCGCTGACCGCCTTCGATCCGTTGCGGAAGGGAAAGGGCATTCGGCTCGAGCGGCTGATCCCCTATTCGTCCGTGCATCTCCTGCAGAGCAACATCCACATCGTGGAGCCCGGCGGTGGCGGCGACGGCACGGTTCAGCATCCCGGTGAGGAACTCGGCTACGTGCTGGAAGGAAAGATCGAGCTGGTCGTCGCCGGCAAGGCCTATGTTCTTGAGGCCGGTGACTCTTTCTCGTTTCGCTCGGAGCGGGCGCACGGCTATCGCAATATCGGGGATACCCGCGCGCGCATTCTCTTCGTCAACACGCCGCCGACTTTCTGAGCGGCCGCGGCTTGGCGCGCGATGCGGGTTCCCTTCATTGGACCGGCAATCGCGACGACCGCGCAAGCGCGCGGCAGGAAAATTGCTTGCAGCCAATTCCGCCGCGGGCACGAGCGCGCGCCGCAAGATGAGGTTGGGCCGAGGCCGGCCATCTATCCAAGGTTAGGGTTCCGCGGCCGCGGCCCTCGCGGTCTGCCCGTCTTCTGTTCAACCCGCACAAAGATCATTCAAGTGACTTTAATGTCATTAAAGTCACTTGCAAACGCGCCCCAAATGTCGGAACGTCACGCCCGGCGACGATCGGCGCTCTGTCGATCGCGAAGGACCTGAGACTTGCGAGCGTGGGAATGAATGTTGAAGCGAAGCTGATCGATCAAGTCGTTACCGAGCGCGGGCCGCATTACGAACCCTACGGGTGGCATCATTGGCCCGAGCATCCGTGGATGTCCTACCAGTTCCGCCGCGGCCTGGGCGAAACGCAGGAAGGCGGCGGCGCCGTCAGCGAGTGCTTCCAGGCCGCCTCGCGTATGATCCCCGGCGACAAGGAGAGTTGGTACACCGAATGGCTGCTTGTCGCCGACCGCAATCACAAGCGCGGCGATGAAGAAGAGAAGGCCGGCCATATCCGCAGCGCCCAGAACTGTTGGCTGCGCGCCGCCGATTATTATCGCCAGGCCGAATTCTGGTTGGCGGGTGAGGACCCGCGCCGGCTGCCGGCCTTCGAGCAGATGGAAGCCTGCTCGAAAAAATTCATCTCCTATCTCAATCCCAAGGGCGAAGTGGTCGACGTGCCCTACGAGCCGGGCAAGCCGATCTGCGCCTATTTCGTGCGGGCGCCTTACGCGATCGAGAAACAGCCGGTGCTGATTTCGATGGGCGGGTTGGACAGCATCAAGGACGAGATGTGGTTCATGCAGGCGCACGGCGCCCTGCAGCGGGGCATTTCGGTATTGATGATCGATGGCCCGGGGCAGGGCGGCACCTTGCGGCGTCACAAGCTGCCGACGCGCTATGACTACGAGGTGCCGGTCGGCAAGTGCATCGATTATCTGGCGACGCGCAGCGACGTGGACATGAGCCGCGTTGCGGTCTGCGGCTCGAGCCTGGGCGGCTATTACGCCGCGCGTGCCGGCAGCTACGAGCATCGGCTCGCGGCCTGCATCTCGCACGGTGCCATCTGGAGCATTCCCGAATTGTGGGCGGGTGCCGGTGAAGACCACGGCGTGGCCGATCACATCAAGTGGGTGTTCGGCGCCAAGACGATGAAGGAGGCGCTGGAGAAGGCGAAACCCTTTACGCTCGAAGGCGCGCTCGAGAACATGAAGTGCCCTTACCTCATCGTTCACGGCGGCTTCGACGTGCTGGGCATCGAGCAGGCCAACCGGGTTGCCGATTACGCCAAGGCGAAAGGCGTCAATGCCACGCTGCGCTTTGTCAGCGAGGAGGAGACCGGCGCCGATCACTGCCAGCACGACAATCCGACCATCGGCCAGGAACTGATGAGCGACTGGCTCGCCGACCTGTTCGGCATCGATCAGAAGGCGCTCGCTGCCAAAGCCATCAACCCTCTGATCTGAATAGTGGGGCGCGAGCGCCCGCGAAGGAGGTGTCATGCCTGAGATTTCAAGCTACGCCGACTCCTACTACTCGATGACCTGGCTGGGTCCGAAGGGCTATCCGGAAAACGCCAATGGCGGCCGCTGCTATTTCACCGGCATCCTCGGCATGCTGCGGCATTGGGGCGAGACCGATCTGCTGTTTGCCGACGGATTGAGCGGCGACGGCTTTTCCTTCCGCTGGACGCCGACCTGGGGCGCGCCGGCTTTCAACGGCGGCAAGGGGGCCTTCCACGAACTGTGGGAATACACGCCCAAGATGATGGGCTATCGCGCCCATTGGGAAGAGGACCATGAGGGCGGCTGGGACGAGGCCTTCGCGCGGCTGCGCGGCCTCATCGATCGCGGCGTGCCGGTTCAGGTCGGCCTGCATTACAGCCGCGTCTGGCCCTACGGCACCGCGACGTCACCGCGACTTGCTTATGCATCGCAATTCCACGGTAAGACCGGCTTTGGCCATCACGTGGTGATCGCCGGCTATGATCTGCAGCGCGAGACGGTGACGGTCTTCGAGCCGAACGACGTCATGCCGTACGCGCGTTACGAGTGCCCGATCTCGGCATTCCGCCAGGCTTGGGAAGAAGCCAATCAGCGCGTCGACAATCACTACGTCGCGTGGGAACACCATCATCCCTGGGGCGGCGAGTGGAGCTTGCATGACGGCTATGGTCCGTATGCCATGGTGTGGATCGAGCCGGGCAAGGACCCGCACTGGGACATTGCCGAGGCGATCCGCGACAGCTTCCGTCGCAATCTGAAGATCCTGCGCGGCGACTATCCCAAGCCCTATGCGCTCTACGGCAGCCAGTGGCAGATCCCGCACTGGGAGACCGGCGCGCCCGGCATGGCGCGCTGCGCCGAAGCCGTCCGCCGCGGCGAGTTGCAGGACGCGCTGACGCCGAGCGGCGAAGTGCACCCGCTGTTCGTCAAGGGCAACATCCCCAATCACGGTGTGCTCGGCCGTGCCGGTGCGGCCGGCTATCTGCGCCGGGTGGCGACGGAACTGGGTCGCAGCAACCGCCTGAAGGCGGACGATGTCCAGGCCGCCGCCGATCTGATGCAGCAGTCCTCCGACCTGTTCCGCGAGCTGCGCTACGAGACCGACCTCTCGCGCGCGGGCGAGCTCCTGAGCCGTATCGCCGATATCGAACTGTCGGCGCTCGACCACATGGAGAAGGGCTGGAACGAGGTGCGGGAACTGCCCGCGAGCCACGACACGCCGATCACCGAGGCGGCCGAATAACCGTTGGAGGGCGGGCCCGGCGGGCCCGTCTCTCACGCGCAGGCGCCGACTGTCATGGGTGGCGCCGAGCGACGAACGAAAGCGAGCCTCACGAAGTCCGGGGCCTGACACAAGTTGAACGACGGAGAACGTGTATGAAAAAGTTGGCGACGGGCGCTCTCGCGGCTTTGCTGATTTCGATCGCTCCTCTGGCGCATGCGGCGGAGGACACCTACAAGGTCAAGGTCGTCGCGGGCTCGCCCGGCTACGATCACATCGAGCCCTTCATGGCCCAGCTCAAGGGCTTCTGGAAGAATTACGGCGTCAACGTCGAGTTCGTCGGCGGCAACTACATGCGGTCGAACCAGATGATGTCGATCGGCGATTTCGACGTCGGCTATAATCAATACGCCACCGCGATCCGCTACAGCGCGGCCGGCGTCGGCAACGTGATTGTCGGGTCTTCGTCGGCCAATTGCGCGCTCATCGTCGCCAACCCGAAGATCAAGTCGTGGGCCGATCTGAAGGGCAAGCGCTTCGGCATCGTTACGAAGTTCGACGTTCAATACATGACGTTGGTGCACGAGATCCTGCCGCGCTTCGGGCTGTCGGCGAAGGACGTCAACCTGGCGCTGGTGCCGGTGCCGGAGACGGCGAGCGCGCTCATCACCGGCGACGTGGCGGCGGCGTTCCCGTTCGAGCCCTACGGTTCCTTTGCCGTGCAGAAGGGCGCCAAGCTGCTGCTGCCGGCCGACCAGATGATCGACAAGAAGCATCTCGACACCGACATGCTGCGCAACGGCATCATCATGAATCCGAAGTTCATCAAGGAACATCGTGACCTGGCCCGCAAGATCATGTGGGCGCACATGGATGCCGTCGAGGTAATGCGCAACAACCCGAAGGAAGGCTTCGAGGTCATCAAGCACTTCAACCCCAAGATGGACCCGGCGCTCATCCGGGCCTCCTACAAGAATTGCAGCTTCGCCTATCAAAAGCCGCCGAAGGTGTGGATCGACACGCTGATCAAGTGGATGAAGGAGGACAAGATCCTCCAGAAGAACATGACCTACGAACAGGTCACCGACTTCTCCCTGCAGAAGGGCTACCCCGGCTATCCCGGTTGGAAGAAGCACTAACGGGCGGGGCCCGATCGTGATCCAGGTCGAAGGACTATCGAAACGGTTCGAGGTCAGCGGGGGCGAGGTGCTCGCCCTCGCCGACACCGATCTTGCGATCGAGGAGGGCGAGTTCCTCTGCCTGCTGGGTCCTTCCGGGTGCGGAAAATCGACGCTCTTGCGCATCGTCGCCGGCCTCACCGCGGCGAGCAGCGGCAAGGTGCGCATCGATGGCCACGTCGTCTCCGGTCCGGGACCGGACCGGTCCATGGTGTTCCAGGACTACGCCCTGTTTCCATGGATGACCGTCGCGGAGAACGTGGAGTTCGGGTTGGAGGCGCGGGGCGCCGGCCCGGCGCAACGACGCCAGGTCGCGCGTGACCTGTTGCAGGTGGTCGGTCTCGCCGCCTTTACCGAGAAGTTTCCGCATCATCTGTCGGGCGGCATGAAACAGCGCGTGTCGATCGCGCGTGCGCTGGCCGTCGATCCGATCCTGCTGCTGATGGACGAGCCCTTCGGCGCGCTGGACGCGCAGACCCGCTACGTCATGCAGCAGGAGCTGCTGCGCATCTGGCGCACCTATCGCAAGACCGTGCTGTTCGTGACCCATTCGATCGACGAGGCGCTGTTTCTCGCCGACCGCGTGCTGGTGATGTCGGCGCGGCCCGGCCACATCAAGGCCGAACTGCGCGTGCCCGGCGACCGCCCGCGCGACATGACCGGGCTCGAGATCAACCGGCTGCGCAAGGAAGCACTCGATCTCCTGTCCGACGAAATCCGGCGGGCGATGGAGATCGAATCCGAAACAGCCGCCATTTCGGAATAGAGGGATGGTTGAGGCGACCCTGAACAGCGGTACGAAACGCACGCCACGCCGCGGCCGGACCACGCGGCCCGGTCGAATGCGTGACTCCCTGCTCGGCTTCGGCACGATCGTGGCGTTCATCGTGCTCTGGGAGATCATCCACCTGTCGGGCATGTTCCCGCCGTGGGCGTTTCCGAGCCCGGTCGGCGTCGCCCGCGGCTTCGCGCAGACGCTGGCCGACGGCTCGTTGCTGGCGAATACCTGGGACAGCGTGGTGCGCCAGCTCGTCGGCGTGGTGCTGGCTGCCATTGCCGGCATTCCGGGCGGCCTCATTCTCGGTTCTTCGCCGCGGATTCGCGCCGCGTTCCTGCCGCTGTGCCGGGTGCTCTACCCGATCCCGGGTCTCGCCTGGGTGCCGCTGGCGATTCTTTGGTTCGGCGTCGGCTTCAAATCGACCGTATTCGTCATCTTCTTCACCGGCATCTGGCCAATTCTGTTCAACACCATGGCCGGGGTGATGACGCTGTCGGCCCAGTACACGGACGTCGCGCGCGTCTTCATGGCGCCGCAGATGCTCTACATCCGCAAGATCCTGATTCCGGGCTCGCTGCCTTTCATGCTGACCGGCGTGCGGCTCACTTATGGCGTGGGCTGGCGCGTGATCATCGGCGCCGAGATGATCTCCTCGATCCATGGTCTCGGCTTCATGATCGACGATGCGCGATGGCAGTTGCGCCCCGACATCATGGTCGTCGGCATGTTGACCATCGGCCTGATCGGCTGGGTGGTCGAGAACTGGGCCTTCGATTGGCTCGAGCGCGTTACCATCGACCGGTGGGGGATGAAGAGCACGTCCGTCTGAACCGGCGATGTGGCGGCGGCCGGCGCCGCGCTTTTTTCCCTGCGGCGCGGCGCCGGCCGGCCTCCGTCAGCGCCGCCGTCCCGTTCCATCTGAATCGCATCACACCAATCGCATCACACCAGGAGAACCGTCATGTCCATGCAAGAGCCGCACTACGAGCCCTACGGCTGGGAGCATTGGCCCGAGCATCACATGATGTCCTACCAGTTCCGCCGCGGCCTGGGCGAAACGCAGGAAGGCGGCGGCGCGGTCAGCGAGTGCTTCCAGGCCGCCTCGCGTATGATCCCCGGCGACAAAGAGAGCTGGTACGCCGAATGGCTGCTTGTCGCCGACCGCAATCACAAGCGCGGCGATGAAGAAGAGAAGGCGGGCCACATCCGCACGGCGCAGAACTGCTGGGCACGCGCCGCCGATTACTATCGCCAGGCGGAGTTTTGGCTCGCCGGCGAGGACCCGCGCCGGTTGCCGGCCTTCGAGCAGATGGAAGCCTGCTCCAAGAAATTCATTCGCTATCTCGACCCGCCGGGCGAGGTGGTGGACGTGCCCTACGAGCCGGGTAAGCCAATCTGCGCCTATTTCGTACGGGCGCCTTACGCGATCGAGAAACAGCCGGTGCTGATTTCGATGGGCGGGTTGGACAGCATCAAGGACGAGATGTGGTTCATGCAGGCGCACGGCGCCCTGCAGCGGGGCATCTCGGTGCTGATGATCGACGGCCCGGGGCAGGGCGGCACCTTGCGGCGGCACAAGCTGCCGACGCGCTATGACTACGAAGTGCCGGTCGGCAAGTGCATCGATTATCTGGCGACGCGCAGCGACGTGGACATGAGCCGCGTTGCGGTCTGCGGCTCGAGCCTGGGCGGCTATTACGCCGCGCGTGCCGGCAGCATGGAGCCGCGGATTGCCGCCTGCATTTCACACGGCGCAATTTGGGACATCGGCGAGCGCTGGAAGACGCGCGGCGACGATCATGCGCTCGCCGGCCACATCACCTGGGTGTTTGGGGCGAAGAACATGGCCGGGGCCGCCGAGATCGCCAAGCCGTTCAAGCTCGAAGGCGTGCTCGACAACATGAAATGCCCCTATCTCATTATCCATGGCGGGCACGACGTTCTCGGCGTGGAGGCGGTCAATACCGTCTACAACTATGCCAAGTCAAAGGGGATCGATGTGACCCTGCGATTGACCAGCGAGGAAGAAACCGGAGCGGACCATTGCCAGCATGACAATCCGACGCTCGGCCAGGAACTCATGATCGACTGGCTGGCGGATCGGTTTGCGATTGACCAGCGGAGCCTTGCCGGTAAAGCTCTCCGCTCGCCTCTTTGACGACCCGCTGGGAGCTTGCATGTCGAAATCGCCGCACGACCGCGTACCGTTTTCCGCCATCGTCGACCGTCCGCCGCTGAAGCTGCCGGGCGGCGCGCGCATGGCGGTGTGGACCATCGTCAACGTCGAGCAGTGGGACATCGCGCGGCCAATGCCGCGGGCTGTGCTGCCGCCGCCGATGGGCAACCCGCTGCTGCCCGACATCCCCAACTGGGCCTGGCACGAATACGGCATGCGCGTCGGCGTCTGGCGTTTCCACGAGGTGCTCAACAATTTCGGCATCATCCCGACCTTCGCCCTGAACGGCTCGGTCTGCGAGGTCTATCCGCGCGTGGCCGAGGCCGCGCTGAAATCGAACTGGGAGTTCATGGGCCACGGCTACGTGCAGGGGCCGATGCACAAGCTCGACGACCAGCGTGCCGCCATCCGCCAGACCGTGGACGCCATCCGCGCCTTCACCGGCAAGGCGCCGCGCGGTTGGGAAAGCCCGGGCCTGACCGAGACCGCCGACACGATCGACGTTCTCGCCGAGGAGGGCATCGAATACGTCGCCGACTGGGTGCTCGACGACCAGCCGGTCGACATCAACACCAGCAAGGGAACGGTGGTGTCGGTGCCCTATACGGTCGAGATCAACGACGTCAGCATCATGGCCGTGCAGCAGCATTCGTCGGACGAATTGCTCAAGCGCGGCATGCGGCAGTTCGACCGTCTGTACAAGGAGAGCGAGACGTCCATGCGTGTCATGGCCGTCAGCATTCATCCTTATCTCACCGGCGTGCCGCACCGGATCGGCTATCTGGAAGAGCTGTTCGCCTACATCACCAAGCATTCGGGCGTGCTGATGTGGACCGGCGAGCAGATCCTGGATTGGTATCGTGGGGCCCGGCCCTGAGCCAAAGCCTCGATTAGGCGGCTTGCACTGATCCCTCCCAACGCCCGCTTTAGCCTTCAAAGCGGGCGGAAGGGGTCAGCATGCCGTTCTGGCCTTCGAATTCGTCGATGACGGCCTGCGCGGCGCGCGTGAAAACGTGGTTCTTCAGATAAGCGAGCCCCATGCGCAGTGGCGGAAGCTGTTCCGAGAGCTCCACGATGACGTATTGATAATCGTCAAATGAATGACGCCACGGCGGCCGCGCATTGAGGATCGAATATCCCATGCCGCTCGCCACCATGCTCCGCACCATCTGCGGCGATGAGGTGCGATAGACGATGTTCGGCGTCACCCCGCAGGCATCGAACACCGATTGGAAGTACTCGCGGGTGAGCGGCAGGTCGAGCAGGATCATCGGCTCGTCCGCCAGCGCCTTCAGGTCGATGCGCGCGCGCTGGGTCAGCGGGTGCTGCCGGGACAACAGCGCGTAGGGCGGGAAATCGCGGACGCCGCGGAAATCGACATCGGCTTCGATGTTCAGATTATAGGTGACCGCCATCTCGAAGGCGCCGTTGCGCAGCCCGTCGAGGATTTCCTGAACGTCGAGCTCGTGGCAGTCGACGTCCAGGGTTGCGTAGTCGCGCTTCAAGGCTTTCAGCAGCGGCGGCATCACCAGCGGCGCCAGGGTGAGCAGGCAGCCGAGGTCGAGGCGTCCGCCCAGCCCATTGACCAACTCGCTGGAAACCTGGGCGAAGTGGTCAGCCTGGGTCAGCAGGCGCTTGGCCTCGGCGAACACCTTGTGGCCGACCGGGGTGAGCGACAGGCCCTTGGCGTGATGGCGGGCGAACAGCTTGGCGGCGAGGGCCGATTCGAGGTCGGCGATCGCCGCCGAAATCGAGGGCTGGCTGATATTGGCCAGGCGCGAGGCCTGGGTCACGCTGCCGTTCTCGGCGGCCAGCACGAAGTATCGCAACTGCTTGAGCGTGTAGTTCATTGGCCGAGTCCTCTGCGGACGGTCCTATCATAGGAAAAATCTATGCTAAGCCCGATTGGTCATAAATTTTGACTATGATATGGCCTACGGCCCCGCTTGGCGCTTGAAATGGATGCTTTTCCGGGGTTTCAGCGCGTCGTCGCGCTCCTTCTGCATAGAATAATTCTATTCTATCGAAAGCAATTTGATATTTTATCTCTGCCGCCTGCCGTGGCGAACTTGCCGTGCCGAAAGTTTGTGCGCACGGGAGCTTTGCATGGCAAAGAAGCAGTTTCTCAAGGTCCCCTATGGCGGCTACTACCAGGATCCGGTCCCGCCGGAGACCCCCGACCTGACGCATGTCGAGAAAGGGTCGCGCGCCGGCGAGCTGCTGCGCCGCTACTGGCAGCCGGTCTGCCTCTCCGAGGAGGTCGGCGAACTGCCCAAGCGCGAGCGCATGTTCGGCGAGGACGTCGTCGTCTTCCGCACCAAGGAAAATAAAGTCGCCATCGTCGACATGCATTGTCCCCATCGCGGGACGTCGCTCGAATACGGCCTCTGCGAAAAGGACGGCATCCGCTGCTGCTATCACGGCTGGCTGATCGGCGTGGACGGCACCATCCTGGAGACGCCCGGCGATCCGCCCGGCAGCACCCTCAAAGACCGGCTGATGCACGGCGCCTATCCGGCGATGGAATACAAGGGCCTGATCTTCGGTTATTTCGGTCCGCCCGAAGAGGTGCCCGAGTTTCCCATCTACGACAGCTACGAATGGGACGGCGATCTGATGAAGCCCTACAGCCTGCACTATCCGTGCAACTGGCTGCAGGTGCATGAGAACGTGATGGACCCCGCGCACGCGGTCTTCCTGCACACGCGCATCACCTATTCGCATTTCGCCGACGCCTGGGGCCAGTTGCCCGAAATGGACTTCGTCGAAACGCCGACCGGCATGATCTACGTCACCAGCCGGCGCTGGGGCGACAATGTCTGGGTGCGCTCGAACGATATCCTGCTGCCCAATCTCGCGCAGGTCGGCCACATCTGGGAGGACGGGCAGCAAGGGCTCAAGGAGTTCGCCCGAGTCGGCATCACGCGCTGGACCTCGCCGGTCGATAACGTCAACTGCAAGGTGATCGGCTGGCGGCACTTCCATCAGGAAGTCAATCCGCGCGGCATCGGCGATCCCGACCAGTGCGGCGTGGAGAAAGTCGATTTCGTCGGGCAGGACGGCAACCGCACTTACGAAGAACGTCAGCGCATCCCGGGCGACTTCGATGCGCAAATATCGCAGCGGCCGATCGCGCGCCATGCGCTCGAGCACCTGACCTATTGCGACAAGGGCGTTGTCTTGCTGCGCCGCCTGCTGCTGCGCGAGGTCAAGCGGCTGGAGGCGAGCGAGCCGCTCAACGCGTCGCCGCTGCGCAGCGAAGACAAGATTCCGACCTATTGCCACGACACCGTCGTGCACGTGCCGAAGAAGCCGCATTGGGACGATGACGAGCTGGTGCGCAAGATCGGCTCCGACATCACCAAGATCGTCGTCGAAGGCGATTACCACGGCAGCGACGACCGCTTGCAGCAGGTGCGCACGCGCATCCGCAACTACGTCGACACGCTCAACGCCGAAGCCGCCGAATAAAGGATCGAAAAATGGCGATAAGCCCCATTCACCCCGGCCGCGTGGCGTGGACCGGCGAAAACCCGGGCATCTACCTGAAGGAACAGCAGGACGGTCCCTGGACCGGCCTGGCCACCTTCTTCCGCATCACCTGGTCGCCGTTCGGCCGCGGCAAGGGCGTGCTGGTGCTCGACCGGCCCAATGTCGAAAAGGGCCCGCCGGAGGCCTGGAATTTCTGCATCAGCGATAACGAGGAACTCGCGAACTATCTGGTCGTCGAGTTCTTTTCCAAGTTCGCTTCGTTCCGCGTCTCGCCCGGCATCAAGGCGATCTCCTATCTTCCGCTCACCGAAGCGCGGCGCGAGGGCGACTGCCTGCGCTCTTATGCGGAGGTCGTGAAGTCGAAAGACTTCGAGGTGGTGATGACGTGGAAGTCGCTCGGGGAACCCTATGCGGTCGACATGCCGCCGGAGAAGGGCCCGACCAAAGCGCACGAAATGTACAGCCTGTTCCTCAACTCCGCCGATGCGTCGGTCACGGTTAACGGCCGCGCCTTGAAAGGAAAGATCGTCGAGCGCGATTTTGCCGACACGAAAAAGCCGACGGCGTTTCTGGCGTTTTCGGAAAGCTGGATGGAGACGGCGTGATTACCGCGCATGGTTCTTGCATCGAATCCGGCCGGTATGACCGGTGACGAGAGACGCGTATGAGTGAATTCGTCCAGCTGCTGATTGCCGGGCTGATGATCGGGAGCATCTACGGCCTGATCGGCATCGGATTCACCACGATCTACAACGTCACCGGTATCGTTAATTTCGCCCAGGGCGATTTCGCGATGGTCGGCGCGCTGAGCGCCATCATGTTCAACACGCTCGGGTTGCCGCTGTGGCTCGCGATCATCCTGGCCGTCGTGCTGGTCGGCGTGCTGGCCGCGGTGATCGAGCGCATCGCGATCCGCCCGATCGGCACGCATGTCACGCGCGGCATCGTCGCCACCATCGGCATCGGCGTCGTGCTGCAGGGCGCGGCCATCCTGATCTGGGGTACCGATGCGCAGCCGATGCCCTCGTTCTCCGGCGATCGTCCGCTCCACCTCGGCGCCACGACCATCCTGCCGCAGACCTTGTGGATCTTCGGCACCTCAGCGGCGCTGATGGTGCTGCTCTATCTGTTCTTCCAGCGCACTTATCTCGGCAAGATCATGCGCGCCTGCGCCATCAATCCGTTCTCGGCGCAGCTGATGGGCATCCGCCTCGGCAGCATGCGCACCTTCAGCTTCTTCCTGAGCGGGATATTCGGCGCCATCGGCGGCATCATCATCGCGCCGATCGCGCTCACCCAATACGATTCCGGCATTCACCTCGGCATCAACGGCTTCGTCGCCTGCATCATCGGCGGCTTCGGCAATCCGGTGGGGGCCGCGGTCGGCGGCCTGCTGCTCGGTGTGCTGGAGGCGATGTCGTCGGGCTTCATCAGTTCGGGGTTCAAGGACGCGATCTCGTTTCTGCCGCTGCTGTTGTTTCTGTCGCTGCGCCCGGGCGGCCTGCTCGGCGATCTCGAAAAGGTCGGGCGCTGAAATGACCGGCATGCCCAATATCATGCGCTACCTGCTGCTGCTGCTGGGTCTGCTGGCGCTGCATCTGACCGGCAGCAATTATCTTCTCAACCTCGCCAACTTCGTCGCCTTGCAGGCGCTGCCGGCGATCGGCCTGTCGCTGTTGATGGGCTACACGGGACAGATTTCGCTCGGGCACGCCGCGTTCTACGGGCTCGGCGCCTTCGGCTCGGTGCTGATCGCGAACCATCTCGGCGTCAATCCGTGGCTTGCCGTCGTCGTCGCCGCCGTCGGCGTCGGCTTGGTCGGATGGGCGTTGGGCTGGCTCGTCTTCCGCCTGGAAGGCCACTACCTCGCCATGGCGACGCTCGGCTTCGGCATCATCGTGCACGTCTGCTTCGTCGAGTTCGACCAATGGACCGGCGGGCCCAACGGCCTGACCGGCATCACGCCGCTGACGCTCTTCGGTCATCAATTCTACACCGACAAGGAGATCTTCCCGCTCGTGTGGGCGGTCTGCATGCTGATGATCTTCCTCGCCGACAACCTGGTGCGCTCGCCGCTCGGGCTCGCCATGCGTGGCGTCGCCGAGAACGGCAAAGTCGTCGCCTCGCTCGGCATGTCGCCCGATCGCATCAAGCGCATGGTGCTGATGATCAGCGCCGCCTACGCCGCGATCGCCGGCGCGCTTTACGCCCGTTACATCGGCTATATCAGCCCGAGCCCCTTCGATGTCGCCTTTTCCATCAAGCTCTTGCTGATGGTGGCCATCGGCGGGTTCGCCCGCATCTGGGGCGTGCTGTTCGGTGTTGCCTTCGTCAGTCTGGTGAGCGAAGCACTGAAGCCGCTCGGCGGCTATGACGTCGTCGTCTTCGGCGTGCTGCTGGTCGTTGCGGTCGTCTACTGCCGCGAGGGCCTGTTGCAGGCGGCCTGGAATAGCGTCGTGCGTCTCGGTGCATACGCCCGGAGGCGCACCGCATGACCGCGGGCAAAACCATCATCGAGATCGAAGCGCTCAGTGTGAATTTCGGCGGCATCGCCGCGCTGAGCGACGTTTCCTTCGCGATCAGGGGCAACGAGACGCTGTCGCTGATCGGCCCCAACGGCGCCGGCAAGACCACGCTGCTCAACGTCATCGCGGGCAACTGCAAGCCGACATCGGGGCAGGTGATCTTCAAGGGCCGCTCGATCCAGGACCTGCCGGCCGAGCAGATCAATCGGCTCGGCATCGGCCGCACCTTCCAGGCCGTCGAGGTGTTCGAGCATCTGACGGTGCGCGAGAACGTCATGGCCGGCGGTGTCGCCGGGACGGACATCGGCCTGCTGGCCTGTCTCAGCCCCTGGGGCAGGGCGCGTCATGTCGCGGCTACGCTGGCGACGCGCGCGCAGGAAATTCTTGAAACCGTCGGGCTCGGATCCTGCGCCGACCTCATGGGCAGCGGTCTTCCGGCCGGCCAGCAGCGGCTGCTCGGCATTGCACGCGTGTTGATGACCGGCGCGCGCATCCTGTTGCTGGATGAGCCGGGCGCCGGCCTCAACGAGTCGGAAAAGGCGGCGCTGGTCGCGGTGATCCGCCGGCTGGCGGCGCAGGGCCACGCCATTGTCGTGGTCGAGCACGACATGACCCTGGTCGGCCAAGTGTCCGACCGTATCGTGGTGCTCGATCAGGGCCGCCTCATTGCCGAAGGCCCCCCGGCGGAGGTGAAGCAGGCACCGGCGGTGGTCGAAGCCTATCTCGGTCGCTCGCGCGAGCACGTGGTGACGCGCCTGAGAACCGTTGCTGCCCGGGCCGAGCGCGTGCTCGAAATCAAGTCGCTCTCCGTTCAATACCGCGGTGTGCACGCGCTGCAAGACGTAAGCATCAATGTCGACAAGGGCGAGATCGTCGCCTTGCTCGGCGCCAATGGCGCCGGCAAGAGCAGCCTCGTTCTGTCTGTCGCGGGTTTCGTGAAGCCAGCCAGCGGGCATATCCGCTTTAACGGTGATGACCTTTCGAAACAGACGTCGCCCGACGCCGTGATCCGCAAAGGCATCAATCTTATCCCAGAGCGGCGTGCCCTGCTGCCGTCACTGACGGTCACCGACAATCTGGCGCTCGGTTACTACACGGCACGGCATAACAAATGGGGCCTGCGGGGATTGCTGTTTCCCGGGCTCAATCGCGACGACGAGATCGAGGCGCGCATGCGCGATGCCTTCGATCTGTTCCCGATCTTGGAGGAGCGGCGCAATCAAAAGGCCGGCCTGCTGAGCGGCGGCCAGTCGCAGATGCTGGCTATCGCGCAGTCGCTGATGAGTAGCCCGAAACTGCTGATGCTGGACGAGCCGTCGCTCGGGCTAGCGCCCAAGATTGTCGATGAAATCCTGCACAAGCTGACGCAGTTGAGCGCGTCGGGCCTCAGCATTCTGCTGATCGAGCAGAACGCGCGCGCGGCGCTCCAGATCGCCGACCGCGCCTATGTGCTGTCGCAAGGGAGGGTCGTTGCTCAAGGGGCGTCGGAAAGCCTGCTCGAAGACGAACATGTCTCGCGCGCCTACCTCGGCTGGGACGACAGCGCGCCGGAACAGCAGTCATTGAGGAGCGCACTGTGAGTCTCGTGCAAGCCATGCCTATGGGCAGCGAAATTCAAGGGCCCCGATGCCGAAGCGCTTGCGCGCATGCTGGCGGCAAATCCGGTTTGGGACGCGCTTGCGCTTGCGCGCGACGTTATCTCGCTGCCCGACAAGGTCGTTCTTCACGCCGGACCGCCGATCGCCGGCAAGCCGTGTGCCCCGATCCGCAACTCCGCGGCCATGGCCGTTCTGTTCGAGGGCTGGGCGGCAAAAGAGTCCGATGCCTTCGCCATGATCGACAGCGGCGAAGTCGCCTTGCGTCCGGCGCAGGACTTCAATGTGGTCGTGCCGCTCGCCGCCGTGCTCACCGGCAACATGGTCGTTCATGTCGTGACCGACGCCGCCAATCCGGAAAACCGCACCTACGCTCCAATCAATGGCGGCAACGGGCCGGCCATGCGGCTCGGCAAGAGCGGCGCGTTGGTCGTCCAGCATCTGCGCTGGCTCAATGGGCCTCTGATCGATTTGTTGAAGCCCGCGCTAAGGCACGACATCCCGCTCATCGCCATCGCCAACGAGGCACTCAAGCAGGGCGACGATCTGCATGGCCGCACGCCGGCGTCGACGGAATTGCTCTGCCGGTCGCTGTTCGCGGACGCCGCGCCGCCGCCTTTCATCCGGCAAAGCCCCAGCTTCTTCCTCAATCTGTGGATGGCCGCCTGCAAATGCATGGCCATGGCCGGCAGCGGCATTGCCGGCAGCAGCCTGATCACCGCCATCGGCGGGAATGGCGATGCCGTCGGCCTGAAGGTTTCGGGGCTTCCCGACCGCTGGTTCAGCGTTCCGGCGCAGCCGCCGCAGGGAAGCCTGGAGGCAGGCTTTAGCGCGGACGATTGCCTCGGCGCCATCGGCGACAGTGCCATCGTCGACGCCGTCGGCTTTGGCGCCATGGCCATGCATTGCGCGCCGGCGCAGGAAAAAGCATTGGCCGCCTATATGCCGGCGCCATCGCGCGCGCTGGGCGCGACCGTGATGACGGTGAACGATCCACGTTTCCTCGATGGCGCGACCATCAGGACGGGTCTGTTGGCCGCCCATGTCGTCGAGGCCGGGACCGGCCCTGCCGTCTCCCTCGGCATCATTCACAAGACGGGACATGCCGGCCGCATCGGCGGCGGCATCTTCACGTCGCCTCTCGAACTTTTCGCCTTGGCCGGGAAAGCCTTGCGGAAGGACGGATGATCGGATGGCAACTCATCCTTTCCTCCGGACGACCGGTTTGCATCGATCAACCAGAGGAGTACCGGTATGAAACGACATCTTTTGCTCGCCGCGCTCGCGCTCGGCCTTGCCCTGCCTGCCCACGCCCAGTCGACGGTCAAGATCGGCGGTCTCTTGGAGACCTCCGGCTTTTTGGCCTCGCTCGGCAAGCCCGGCCTCGAAGGGGCTCAACTCGCGGTCGATGAAGCCAACGCCAGCGGCGGCATCAACGGCGCCAAGATCGACTTCAACAACATCAACACCGAGAGCGACACCAACAAGGCCGTCTCCGCCGCCAAGCGTCTGATCGAGGACAAGGTGCTGGGCATTATCGGCGCGATGAACAGCGGCTCGTCTTATTCCATCATCGACACCATCCAGAACGCCAAGATGCCGATGATCGCCAACGGCGGTTCGCGCGGCATCGTGCTGCCGCCCGAGAAAAAGAAGTGGATCTTTCTGGCGCCGCTCACCGACGTGCTGGTGCAGAGCGTGATGATGAAGGACATGCAAAAGAAGGGCATCAAGAAGATCGCCCTGCTGAACGCCGACTCCGGCTTCGGCACCAGCGGCCGCAAGCAGCTCGAAGCGCACGCGGCCGATTACGGCATCAAGGTCGTGATCCAGGAAACCTTCGGCAACCGCGACAAGGACATGACGCCGCAGCTCACCAAGATCAGGGCGAGCGACGCGCAGGCGACCGTGATCTGGGCGACCGGCCCGGGCCAGGCGATCGCGACCAAGAATTATCGCCAGCTCGATCTTAAGGGCCCGCTTTACCTCTCGCATGCCGCCAACGACTTCAATTATCTGCGGCTTGCCGGCGGCTCGGCGGACGGCGTGCTCATTCCGTCCTCGAAGCTCTATGTGGTCGGCGAGCTTCCCGACAGCGATCCGCAGAAGAAGGTGATCAAGAACTTCGCCGAGAAGTATAAGAAAAAGTATGGCAAAGAGCCCGCCACCTTCGCCGGCAACGGTTACGACGCGATGAACTTGATGATTGCGGCGATCAAGAAGGGCGGCAGCGACAGCGGCAAAATCCGCGATGCGATCGAGTCCACCAAGGACTTCATCGGCGTCACCGCCGTCTACACCTATTCGCCGACCGACCATTTCGGCGCCCAGGCGAGCAGCGTCACCTTGCTTTCCGTCAAGGACGGAAAGTTCGTGATCGCGAAGTGAGCGAAAGGCGACGCGACCGTTGCTCCGGCCGCGTCGCTCCCCCTGATCAATGTCCGTTCTAACAGTCCCGTCGCAACAGGTCCGCCGTCGAAACGCAGTCGAAATGCCGCGTATCACTTTCATCTTTGCCGACGGCGAGAGGATCGCCTGCGAAGGGTCCACCGACGAGCCGATCCTGAAGGCCGCGCGCAAGGCCGGCATTGCGCTCGCCAGCGACTGCGAGATGGGCGACTGCCAGACCTGCAAGGCGCACCTCAAGTCGGGCAAGGTCGAGGTCGACGAACTGGCCTTCATCACCCTCGAAGACGAGGAGATCGAGCAGGGCGCGGTGCTCACCTGCGTGTCGATGGCGCAGGAGGACGTGCAGATCGAGCTGCCTTATCTGCGCAGCCAGCTCATTCCCGAAAGAACCGTGCCGTTGACGGTCACCGCGGTGGAGCCGCTTTCGCCGACCACGGCGCGGCTTCGCGGATCGTTGCCGCAAAACACGCCCTTTCGCTTCCACCCCGGGCAATACGTCAACATCAAGATCCCCGGCAGCGACACGGTGCGCTCCTACTCGATGGCGAGCGACCCGGCGTCACCCGAGGCGCTCGAATTCCACATTCGCCTGCTGCCGGACGGACAGATGTCCAACTTGGTGCGGGCCAACGGTCTTCCCGGCGCGCGGCTTGAGATCGCCGGCCCGAAGGGTGTGTTTTACCTGCGCGAAGGCGATCAGCCGGTGCTGATGATTGCCGGCGGCACCGGCCTTGCCCCGATGGTGGCCATGCTGCGCGCCATGAAGGGGCAGTCCCGGCATGTCGTGCTGTGCTTTGGCGCCACCCGGCCCGACGATCTTTATTACCTGCAGGAGCTCGAGGCGTTGCGCGAAAGCCTGCCGGATTTCTCGTTGCGTCTTGCGGTGATGGAGCCGGGCGACGGTTGGACCGGGCACGCCGGCCTTGTTACTGATCTGGTGCGGGCCGAGGACGTCAGCGGCAACACGCAGGTCTATCTCTGCGGGCCGCCGCCGATGGTCACCGCCGCCCGTAAGCTCGTCACCGACTATGGGGCAGGGGCGGTGTTTGCCGAGGAGTTCACGCCCGCGACATGAGGCCCAGACGGCGGGCGGCGCGGGAGTGCGATCATTGCAAGGCACTGAGCCAGCAAAGCCGAGCGGCGGCGGGATGCCGGTCTTCACTGTCGGCCACTCCAACCGGAGTTGGGGAGAGTTTCTCGATGTATTGCGGGCGGCAGAAATCAGGCAATTGATCGACGTACGCCGGTTTCCGGTGTCGCGCCGCAATCCGCAGTTCAGCCGCGATGCGATGGCGCCGGCCCTGACGGAGGCGGGGGTCGTCTATCGTCACATGCCGGAGCTCGGCGGCTATCGAGATTCGCAGGCGGCGGCTGACAGCCCGAACGACGGCTTTGCGCCGGGGTTCCTGCGCAACTACGCGGACTATGCGATGACGCCGGCCTTCGGCGCCGCCTTGCAGCGCCTGCGGGATGGCTTGGTGCCGGGCACCACCATTATGTGCGCGGAAAAGAACTGGCGGGATTGCCACCGGCAGGTCATTACGGACTATTTGCTGTCGGCCGGACATCCAGTGATCCACCTCATCGATAGCGGCACGCGCGAGCAGGCGGCGCTCGCCACGTCCGCCTTGGTCCAGCCGGACGGAACGATCATCTACCGGGCGAACGCACGCCAGCTCGGATTCGGATTTTAGGGCGGCTCTTTATTCTTCGCCCCGTACGCGCGTCCGGCCCCGACATCGCGCGTTGCGTTAGATCAATGCGCGGGTGGCGCGTCTCGGGGATTGTTCGATAACGTTCACCCAACGAGGTTTGCGACCATGAAATTCCTCGACCTGCTCGCCAAGCTCGGCATCCTGCGCTACGGCACCAAGTCGGCGACCTATCACTCCGGCACCGAGCGCCCGGCCGAAATCATGATGGACGACGTGTTCAACGCCGAGCGCGACCTGACCACGGCCAAGGATGTCGCCAAGGCGCGCGAGGCCGTTAGCGGCAAGGCGGACGCCACCCACCACTGATCGGGCGTTCGTCCGGGATGCTCCCCGCCGCGCGCCTTGTTATAAGGGGCGATCACGGGGAGGATTTTCCATGAGCGCGCGCCGGCCGGCCTTCAAGACATCGCCCAGCAATCCCTCGCTCGGTGAAATCCAGACGATCCCTGAGCGCAAGCCGGACATGCCCTATGCGCCGGCGATCCGGGTCGAGGCGCCGGGCGATCTCTTGTTCATCTCCGGCGCCACGCCGTCGCCGCTCTATCACAAGCACCCGCACGATTTCTCCGAGCACAATCATCCGGTCCGCATCGAAGACCAGACGCGGGCGGCAATGGAGAACATCAAGACCATCCTCGACCACGAGGGGCTGACCTGGACCGACGTGGTGAAGGTGACGAAATACCTGACCGACATGCGCGACATGGACGGCATGGTCGCGGTGCTGGCGGACTATTTCGGCGACTGGACGCCGGCGAGCACGACGGTGTGCGTCAATCAGCTTTCGACCCCCGGCGCGCGCGTCGAGCTCGACATGATCGCGGTGTTTCCGAAGAAGTAATTTTGAAATCCGCTCGTCTCCGCGAAAGCTGGGACCCAGCGCAACAAGTATTGGATTCTCGCTTACGCGGGAATGAGCGAAGTTAGATCTCTCTACGCCGTTTTTCGTCTCTTCGCCGGTACATGACGGCTGGCGCGCGCCGGCACGTCGAGGTCGTCGGCGAGTTCCGGCATCGCGGCGAGAAGCGGGAACAGCTTGCGGCCGCCGCGCGCGAGAATGTCGCGCGGATCGTCCTGCACGGGGTGCCGCACCTCGTCGCAGCGGCCCAATGCGTCGATGGCCGTGCCGCCGTCGGCGAGCCGCGCCAGCAGCGGCGTCAGGCTCTCGATTTTGTCGGCGACCACATGGATGACGCCGCTTTCCGATTGCACACAGCCTGAGACCGCGACATAGCGCGCGCCCAGCACGATGGGGCGGAAGCGCTCGAAGACCTTGGGCCAGACGATGACGTTGGCGATCGACGTTTCGTCCTCGATGGTCATGAAGATCACGCCCTTGGCGGTGCCCGGCCGCTGGCGCACGGTGATCAGGCCGGAGATGTTTGCGCGCGTGCCGCTGCGCGTTTGGCGCAGGCTTTCGTTCTTGACGATGCGGCGGCGGCTGAGATCGGCGCGCAGGAACGAGGCGGGATGCGCGCGCAATGTCAGTTTGAGAAAGCGATAGTCGTTGACTACCTCCTCGCCGAGCGGCATCGGCGTCAGCGCGACGTCCGGCTCCTGCTTTGTTGCCGTGTCGGTGCGGAACAGCGGCAGGTCTTCGTGATCGCCGGTGCGGCCAAGCGCCTTCACCGCCCACAGCGCGTCGCGCCGCGAAAGCCCCAGCGAGCCGAAGGCATCGGCATCGGCCAGCCGCTCGATCGCGCGGGGCGGCAAGTTCGTGCGCAGCCACAGGTCGCGTAGGGAGTCGTAGGGCACTGAGTGCTCCCTCCCCCTGCAAGGGGGAGGGTAGGGGTGGGGGCCGCTTTCTTCATATGCAGCGAGATCGACCCCCACCCGCCCGCCCTCGCTTGCGAAGCAAGCTTCGGCGGGCGACCTCCCCCTTTCAGGGGGAGGTAAAGAAAGAGAAGCGCGGGGAGAGGTAACCGGCACGCTTCGCCTCGCCACAATCAGCTCCGCATCCTCCTTCTTCAGCCCCTTGATCTCGCGTAGCCCTAAGCGAATGGCGCAGCGGGTGTGGATGTCGCAGGCCATCTCGCGATGCAATGGATGCAGATGTTGCGCGGCGTCCTGTCCCGGCTCCAGCGTCGCTTCGTAATCGGAGAAATTCACGTCCGGCGGGCGAATCTCGACGCCGTGCTCGCGCGCGTCGCGCACGATCTGCGCCGGCGCATAGAAGCCCATGGGTTGCGCGTTGAGCAGGGCGGCGGCAAAGACGTCGGGGTAATGGCATTTCAGCCAGGCCGAGGCGTAGACCAGCAGCGCGAAACTCGCCGCGTGGCTTTCCGGAAAACCGTATTCGCCGAAGCCTTCGATCTGCCCGAAGCAGCGCTCGGCGAAATCGCGTTCGTAGCCGTTCGCCAGCATGCCGTTGATCATCTTGTCTCGGAAGGTGCCGATGGTGCCGGTGCGCTTGAAGGTCGCCATGGCGCGGCGCAATTTGTCGGCTTCCGAAGGTGTGAAACCGCCGGCGACGATGGCGATCTTCATCGCCTGTTCCTGGAACAGCGGCACGCCCAGGGTCTTGGCCAGCACGGCTTCCAGCGCTTTCGATGGGAAGTTCACCGGCTCCAGCCCCTGCTTCCGGCGCAGATAGGGATGCACCATGTCGCCCTGGATCGGGCCGGGACGCACGATCGCCACTTCGATGACGAGGTCGTAGAAGGTCTTGGGCTTTAGCCGTGGCAGCATGCTCATCTGCGCGCGGCTTTCCACCTGGAAGACGCCGAGCGAATCCGCGCGGCTCAGCATGCGGTAGACGGCGGGGTCTTCGGCGGGAATCGAGGCGAGGGTGAGCGTCGTTTTTGCGCCCTCTCCCACGAGGGGAGAGGGCACGAGCGGCAGATGTCGTGCTTGCGGCAACGCCTCCGGATAATGCTGCCCCACCAGATCGAATGCCTTGCGCAGGCAGGACAGCATTCCAAGTCCCAGTACGTCGACCTTCAAAATCCCGAGCGCGTCGAGATCGTCCTTGTCCCATTCGACGAAGGTCCGGTCCTCCATGGCGGCATTGCCGATCGGCACCACTTCGTCGAGCCGGCTGCGGGTGATGACGAAGCCGCCGACATGCTGCGAAAGATGGCGCGGGAAGCCTTGGATCTCGGCCGCGAGCGCGGTGATCTGGCGCATGCGCGGGCTTGTCGGATCGAGGCCGGTCCGTTTGATGTCGTCCTGTAAAAGGGCACCGCCGCCGCCGCCCCAGATGCTCGAGGTCAGCGCGCCGATCGTGTCCTCGCTCAGGCCGAAGGCCTTGCCGACCTCGCGGATCGCCGAGCGGCCGCGATAGGAGATCACGGTGCTGGCAATGCCGGCGCGCTCGCGGGTGTACTTCTCGTAGATATATTGAATCACCTCCTCGCGCCGTTCGTGCTCGAAGTCGACGTCGATGTCGGGCGGCTCCTGCCGCTCGGTGGAGATGAAGCGTTCGAACAAGAGTCCGCCGCGCACGGGATCGACCTCGGTGATGCCGAGGCAATAGCAGACCGTGGAATTGGCGGCCGAGCCGCGGCCCTGGCAAAGAATGCCTTGCTCGCGCGCATAACCGACGATGTCGTAAACGGTGAGGAAGTAGGGCGCGTATTGGCGCTGCGCGATGAGGGCGAATTCGTGGGCAAGGCTTTGGCGGATCGCATCGTCGATGCCTTCGGGGTAACGCCTGGCCGCGCCCTGCCAGGTGAGATGTTCGAGCGCCTCCTGCGGCGACGAAAATCCAGCCACCTGTTCGTCGGGATATTCGTATTTCAGCTCATCGAGCGAGAAGGTGAGTGCCTCGCTCAAACGCAATGTTTCTTCGACGGCTTCCGGGCAATCGCGGAACAGCCGTGCCATTTCCTCCGGGGATTTAAGATGGCGTTCGGCATTGATGGCGAGTCGCCGTCCGGCGCGATCGATGGTCACCTTCTCGCGGATGCAGGTGAGCACATCGGCGAGCTGTCGCCGGTCGGGATGATGGAAGTGCACGTCGTTGACCGCGATCAGCGGCACGCCGCTGGCGCGCGCTTCGGCGGCGAGGCGTGCCAGCCGGGCGCGGTCACCGCCGCGGTAGAGCATCGAGGCTGCCAGCCGCACGCGGTGGGGGGCGGCCGACCGAAGGCGCGAGAGCAAACGCTTTATGTCCCCTCCGCATGCGCTCTTTTCCCTCTCCCCGCGTGCGGGGAGAGGGTAGCGAGCAGCCAACGGGTCCGCGCGAAGCGCGGCCCGATGATAAACTCCGCTGCGAGCCGGGTGAGAGGGCGCGTTGGTCGGCTCAGACTCGCGGCAAGAGCCCCTCACCCGACCACCTTCGCTGCGCTCAGGCGGTCGACCTCTCCCCGCAAGCGGGGAGAGGTGAAGAGGAGCGTAGGGAGAGGGAAAAGAAGAAGCCTCCATCACCACCAGCTCCAGCCCCTCCGCATGGGCGAGCAGGTCGTCGAGATGCAGAATGCACGCGCCCTTTTCGGCGCGGCGGTTGCCGAGCGTGAGCAGCCGTGTGAGCCTGCCCCAGGCGGCGCGGTCGCGCGGGTAGGCAAGGATGTCCGGCGTGCCGTCGCTGAAAACAAGGCGCGCGCCGGGATGATAGGCGAGTTGCAAGCCGCTTTCGCGCTTGGCGACATGGGCGCGCACCACGCCGGCGACACTGTTGCGGTCGCACAAGCCCAACCCCTCGAGCTTGAGGTGCGCCGCCTGCGCCATCAGCTCCTCCGGGTGCGACGCCCCGCGCAGGAAGGAGAAGTTCGAGGTGCAGGCGAATTCGACGTAACGCATGGACCGGTACCGCGTCCTTTAACCCTCTCCCCTTGTGGGAGAGGGTCGCGGCCGAAGGCCGCGGGGTGAGGGGGACTGTTCGATTTCTTCGGCAATCCTTTCGAGGACGCCGTTTGCATTGAAAAGAATGTCGTTGTTCCAGAAACGCAGAATTTTAAATCCGCGATTCCGCAGATCTGTATCGCGTGCGCGATCGTGTAAGCTTTCCACGTGTTGACTGCCGTCAGCTTCCACAACAAGCCGCTGGTCGAAAGCAACGAAATCAACGATCCAAGATCCGATCGGGACCTGGCGTCGGAATTTAATGTCTTCCAACCGGCGCGAACGCAGCAGGCACCAAAGTCGTTGCTCGGCGTCTGTCGCGACACCGCGAAGCCGGCGTGCCTGACTGCGTTTTGATCCACTCACGCGATATTGCGGCATTTCCCCCTCACCCGCCTCGCTCACTTCGTTCGCTTGGCACCCTCTCCCACAAGGGGAGAGGGTAAAAACTCACGCGAACAGTCCGTGCATGAACCAGGCCGGTATCGCGGTATCGCGGTAAAGTCCGGCGCGGAAGATCCAGAAGCGATGGCCGCTTACGTCCTCGACGCGGAAATAATCGCGCGCCAGATTCTCTTGCGCGGCGCCGCCGTCGTCGCGCCACCAGGCGCCTCCAATGCGCTCGGGTCCTTCGGCGGCGGTGACTTCGTGCAGCGCGCGCCGCCAGCGGAAGCGCAGCGGCGGGCCGTCCGGCACGCTCGCGACCGCTTCGATCGGCTCCGGCCGTGTCAGCAAGCGTAGCGGGCGCGGGCTCAATTCCGCCGCCGCGCGAAAGCGACGGAAGGCATCCCAGCCACCGTCGGTATCGGCTTGCACGCTTTGCGCCGGCAGCGTGACGGCGGCGAGCTCGGGCGTGTGGCTGTCCTGCGCCACGAGTTGGGTGACGCGGCGCGCGCCCAGCCGCGCGCTCACGCGGTCGACCAGCCGGTCGAGATCGGCATCGTCGCCATTGTCTTCCAAGGCGATCTGCTGCGGCGCATAGGTTTCCGCGGTGACCACGCTGAGCCGCGCGAGATCGAAGCCGAAGCCGGGGTCGATGGGATCGGCCAGGGCCGTCAGCCGCTCCACGAACAGCGCGCGCACTTCGCCTGCGTCGCGGATCGGTCGCGAGGTGCCGGCCTCGACGCGGCAGACCTTGCCGTCGGTGCGGAACAGCACGAGCTCAACGCGCCGCAGGCCTTCGCCGCGCCGTTCCAGCATCGTCGCCAGCCGACGCGCCAGCCGCTCGGTGACGGCGAGAATGTCGTCCTCGCGGGCGATCGGTTCGGCGAACGGCTGCTCGGCGAAATAAGGCGCGACCGGCAGCAGCGGCGTCAGCGGCTCGCCTTCGAGGCCGAGCGCGCGATCGAGCTGGCGTAAGCTCTCCGTGCCGAAACGCGCCGCCAAGGGTGCGCGCGGCAATCGACGATGTCGCCGATGCACTTGAAGCCGACGCGGCCGAGCCCCGCCACCGTCTCCGCATCGAGGCGAAGAGCGGAAAGCGGCAGCGCGCCCAGGCCTTCGCGTTCGCCGCCAGAGGCAACGCAAGTGTCTTGCCCGTAACGCGCCACGGCGTGGGCCGCGCCGATGGTATCGGCGATCCCCACCCGCGCGGCAAACCCGAACCGCGTCACCCGCGTGAGGAGGTCTTCGACCAGCGCCGCTTCGCCACCGAACAAATGCGCGCAGCCGGCGATGTCGAGCAACATGCCGTCGGGCACGTCGAGCCCGACCAGCGGCGTGTAACGCTGGCACCATTCGGCTAGTCCAAAGAGCAGCCGCGCATCGGCGGCGGTGTCCTCTTCAGCGACAACGAGCGCGGGGCACATGGCGCGCGCCTGCGCGAGACTTAGGCCCCCTCGCAAGCCTGCGCGCTCGGCCGCCACGTCCAACGCGAGCACTTCATCCGCGTTGCCGCGCTTGCCGACGACGGCGTGCGGGCGCGGGTCAGGCGCCCCAAGCCGCGCGAGGCGGTCGGTCGACAGCCGCCTCAGCCACAGGCTGACGATCCGCTGCCGCGATGTCGAAACGCTGGCCGACACTGTTCCACTCCAAGAGCCACGATCCGGTTTCTCCCCGCCGGTTGCGGGTAAGCTGCACGGAAAGCCGCGGCGGTCCGGGGCCGTAGCCGTGCGCGGAGGGCGCCGCGCCGATCACCCAGCGGGTGGCGGCGGCAAGCGATTCAGGCGCAGGCATTGCGCGCAGCAGGAAGGCGGTGGCGCCGTCGCGTCCGGCGGCGAGCGACAATCGGCGGCTCGCCGTCAGCCCGACCTCGCCGCCGCGCATCTCGCCGATGACGGCGCCGACGGCGCGGCAGCGCAGCGCCTCCTCCATCGCCCAGGACACCTCGCGCGCATGGGCGACCGCGATGCGGACAAGCCGTTCGGGTGCCAGTCCGAAGTCGTCGAGCGCGGGACCGTAAGGAGCGCCGTTCTCGGCGAGCGCCATGTCCTCGGCGATCCAGACCGTGGTGCGATGGGCGGCGGCCCAGGCGGCGAGCGGCAGCACAAAGCCGGTTGCCGCCGCGATCTCGCTTTCGCGGGCGGCGGCGATTTCGTTGAGCGCGGCGAGTGCGAGAGTGGAGCGGCCCAGCCCGCCAGGTTCTCCGCCCTGGCCATTGCGTCTCTCGACTTTTTGGCGGGCAAAGTCCGTCAGCCCCCTGTCGCCGCAGCAGCGCAGGGGGTCTTCACGGTCGGGCCGCGCGCGCGGAAAGGCGAGGTTTGCCGCCTCGAGCGAGGCAAGCCTTCTGCGCAGCGTGGCAAGGGTGCTTGCCGCGGGGAGGGACATGGCCGGTTTTGCAACGTGTTGAGTTCTCTATTTGTTCTCATTATGCGCCGGCAGGGGGAGGAGTCAATTGGGAAAGCTAAGACGATGAATTTTTAAAGGAAATGGGTCATGGCCTGTTTTGACCTTCAGTGGCCTAGTTTGAAATAATGACTGGCCTGAATCGGGGAGGTGATGATGGAGTCAACGTCTAATTTTTCTTTCCGAGAAGCAGATTGTTTAATTTCGTCCTTGTTCTTTGCAGGCATTGGATCAGTTGGGAAATCAGACATCACCGTCCCGCGCGACTGCGATAGAGTGCCGGCCAGCGGTACGACCGACATGAATACTCCGGCCCATGCTATCCCCTGGAAACTGTTCGCCGCGGAGCTGATCGGCACGGCGCTGCTCGTCGGTGTCGGCTTGTCCTTCGTGATCGCCGATCTTGGCCGCGGCAGCCTGCTGATCGACCTCGTCCCCAGCGAAGCCGGGCGCCGCGCGATCACCGGCTTTCTGTTCGGCTCGACCGGCGCGCTCATCACGCTGTCGCCGCTCGGCAAGACGAGCGGCGCGCACATCAATCCCGTGGTGACGCTTGCATTCTGGCTCACGGGCAAGATGAAATCCGGCCAGGCTTTGGGCTACGTGGCGAGCCAGCTCATAGGCGCCGTGCTCGGGGCGGTGCCGCTCCTGGCGTGGGGCGCCATGGGGCGGAGCATCGCCTATGGCGCCACGGTCCCCGGTCCCGCCTATGGTGTCACCCTGGCGCTGGCGGGCGAGGCGGTCACGACCTTCGTCTTGATCTTCGGCTTGTTCGTCTTCCTGCGGCACCGGACCTTGCGGGCTTTCACGCCGGCGATGTTGCCTCCTCTTTACGCCTTCATGGTCTGGCTGGAGGCGCCGGTCTCCGGCACCAGCACCAATCCAGCCCGCACCCTCGGCCCCGCCGTCATTGCCGGCGATTGGCACGGCTGGTGGATTTATTGGATCGGTCCACTGATCGGAACGTTAGCGGCTATCGCCGCCTACAAGCTGGCCGGCTGGGAATGGCGAAGTATCGAAGTCGCCAAGGTTTATCATTTCAAACACGATCCCACCGGCATCTTTCACTTCCGGATGGACTAGACGGCCCATCCACGTTCGTTCCCAACGATCGAACTCAGCGGGCAAGCGTGCTCGCCAGCGTCACCGCCGACAGCAGCAGCGCGGCCCCCGTCACTTGGCTGATCCGCCAGCGCGCCGGCGCGACTTTCTCCATCAGCATCAAAAGTGTCAGAGCGGCCATCCAGAGCAGGTTCATGGCGCCGACCACGAACATCACCGCCATCAGCGCCCAGCAGCATCCGACGCAATAACTACCGTGCTTGAGCCCCAGCACCAACGCGCCGGTCTTGCCGTCGCGCCATTCCGCGAGGAAGAAGGCAAATGGCGTGCGGCATTGCGTGACGCACATCTCTTTCAGCGCGGTGAATTGAAAGGCGCCCGCCGCCAGCAGGATGGCGACGCTGAGCACCTGGCTGGTGCTCTTCAGCATCGGCGTCAGCAGCGCCGCATGGGAGAGCGCCACCTGACCGGCCGCGGCCACGACCGAATATCCGGTCCAGGCCGTTAGATAACCCGTGATGAACAGGCCCGTCGTCACGGCCGATCGACGTTGCGGCGCACGCCGCCGCGATAGTCCGTCGAACACCGTCACTGCCGGCAGCGCCGTCGGCAGCATCATCGCCATCATCATGATGCTCCACATGGCGAAGGCGGTGATGAATTGCTTCGCCAGCCCCGTCGTCATCGCCGGCATCATCATCTGTCCCATGCCGCCCGGGCCGTGCGGCATGGCAGCGTTCATCTGAACCAGATAAAGCCAACTCAGCGCGGTGATCGCGCCGACGATGGCGAGCGCGAGAAGACGGTCGCGCCATCTTCCCGCGCCGAGGGTCTCAGCCAATCCCGTCATGGCACTCACGCCGAATAGGCGAAGTCGGACAGGAATCCGTTACGGCCTGAGAGCTTCCAGTCCATGCCGTAGTCCGCGAATGTGAAGTGCTTGGACTTGGCCACCGTCGCCGGCTCGCCCGGTGCGATGCAGAGCGGGTGGCCGTCGATGGTAATGGGCTCGCCCCCCTGACCCTCCATCGCCTCGATCGCGGCGTCGGCGATGCCGGGGATCGTCAGGCTCGCGTGCTTGCCGTCGTTCAGGTAGCGCATCGCGACGTTCTTGGCGCCGACGAGTTCGCCAATGAACGAGGCGAGGGTCGCGGGATGTCCGCCGGCCTTGCCGGAGAAGATGGCATGCAAGGCGTCGTTCTGCGCCTCATTCGCCTTGTCGTCGAAATAGGCGGCCACCTTCCATTTGGTCTGCACCATGTTGCCGGGAGCGTGCACCGCGAGTGCGACATTGAGCCCGTCGAGCGTCACGTCGCCATACTTGCCCTTGTCAATGTGCCAGGCGACGAGCGCGGTGCAATTGCCCTCCGTCGGGGCACTGGTGAACACGCACGGGCAGGCCACGTCGCAGTTGCAGGTCTCGAAGTATTTTCCGCTGATTTTCCATTGCGTCATAGTGTCCTCCATCGTCCAGAAGCCGGCCGGCGCGATCTGCGGCATTGGCCGGCTGTGGCGACAAAGTGAATCAAGGCGACCGGAAATACTTTGACGGCAGCTTGATTTACGGATGAGGCGGGCTTGATTGTTCGTCCAGAAAGGGCGTGTCTGAGGCGCCCTTGGTCGCCGGACAGGCCGGGGCGCCTCCGTTGCGTCTGGGACAGCTTTCGGTGGTATCGGCGGACTGCCTGGAAACGGGTAATATCAGCGTGCTTTGAAGCGGTTCGATTGCAGCGCGGGCGGAAAATAAGCGAAAAACTTTAAGGGAGCTCGGCTGGCGAACGCGCCGAGCGTTGGTCCAGAATGGTCGACATGGCCGCCGAGCCAAAGAATCGGACGTATTATTTCGAGGATTATGCCCTCGATACGGGCAGGCGCGAGCTGACCTGCGGGGCCGACGTGATCCCCCTGGAGCCGCAAGTCTTCGACTTGTTGGTGTTCCTCATCGACAACCACGATCGGGTCGTCAGCAAGGACGACATCATCGCCGCCGTCTGGCAGGGCCGCGCGATTTCCGATTCGACCTTGACCAGCCGCTTCAACGCGGCGCGGCGCGCCATTGGCGACAGCGGCGAGCGGCAAACGCTGATTCGCACTGTGCCGCGCAAAGGCTTCCGCTTTGTCGGCGAGTTGCGCGAACTGCCGGAAATCTCCGCTCTGCAGCGCGGAACGGAATTCGGACCGCGGCATGCAGGCGTGCCCTTGCCGGACCGTCCGTCAATCGCCGTTCTGCCTTTCACGAACATGAGCGGCGAACCCGAGCAGGACTATTTTTCCGACGGCATCAGCGAGGACATCATAACCGCGCTGTCGAAGCTGCGCTGGTTCTTCGTGATCGCGCGCAACTCATCGTTCATCTACAAGGGCAAGGCCGTTCATCTGAAACAGGTCGCCGAGGAACTTGGGGTCGGCTACGTGGTCGAAGGCAGCGTGCGCAAGGCCGGCGATCGGGTACGGATCACCGCCCAGCTCAACGACGCGATCACGGGCAGCCACCTGTGGGCCGAGCGCTACGACCGCAGTTTGGCCGATGTGTTTGCCGTTCAGGACGAGATCACCGAGGCGATCGCCGCGGCGATCGAACCGCAGCTCTACGCCGCCGAAAACTTTCGCGCGCAGCGCAAGCCGCCGGACAGCCTCGATGCTTGGGATCTGGTGATGCGGGCGCTCTCGCATTATTGGCGGATAACGCCGCAGGATTTTGTCGTCTGCCAAGCCCTGCTCGAAAAGGCCATCGCCATCGACCCGAACTACGGACAGGCGCTGGGGCTGCTGGCCACCAGTTACATGTTTCCCGCCCATATGGGCTGGATGGACATGGCGACCGCCATGGCGGTTGCCGAACGTTCCGCCTTGGCGGCCATCCGGGCCGACAGCGAGGACCCGTGGGCGCATAACGCGTTGGGCCACGTCCATCTCTTCTCCCGCCGTTTCGACGATGCGCTGGCTGAATACGAAACCGCGCTACGGCTCAATCCGAATTTCGCGCTGGCGCAAGGCTATTACGGTTTGTCGCTCTCCTATTCCGGCCGCTGGCGGGAGGCCGATGAAGCGGCGCGTCGCGCCATCCGCCTGAGCCCGCGGGATCCTTATCTGGGGGTGTATTACGGCATCGTCGCTTATGCCCAGTACATCGGCCGTAATTACCCGGAGGCGGCCAAGCTGGCGCGTGAGGGCATCCGCCAGCGCAGCGACTTTGTCGGCGCGCATCGCGTGCTCGTGGCTGCCAACGGCATGGCCGGCGACATGACGGCGGCGAAAAGCGCACTGGACAATCTTCTACGCACGCAGCCGAACATTTCGCTGGCTTGGATCGCGACCAACATGCCGATCCGCGAGGAAGCCGAGCGCGAACATTATCTCGAAGGCTTCCGCAGGGCGGGGCTCTCCTAGGCGGCGGTCCCGCCGATGGCCGGTGCCGCGCCCGGATCCGGGTGCATAGCTCGTATTTTTAGGTTCCTCCCCTTGATCGTCATTCGAGCAAGACATATTCACAATTCCGTATATATACGGAGTTGGCTCCCGCTTGGCCCCGGCCCAGCTAAGCCCTTGAGCCACGTCAATGACGGGGGGCGGTCATCCGCGCGAGACGAGACCGCGAGCTCCGCCGCCCGAGAGCGGCGGAAAGGATGAGGAATTGACATGCGGATTGCTGCGTCCACCTTGGTCCCGCCCGCACGCTTGGTGCCGCTCGGTTTGGCCTTGCTCCTTTCGTGCGCGCTGACTGCGCCGGCGCTGGCACAGGGCGCTGCGCCGAAAGCCGCCCCGGCCGCCGCCACCTTCACCGTCAAACCCGGCATGGTCGCCGACGAGAAGGCCGTGTTCGCCACCGTCGAGAGCGCCAATATCGTGCCGGCGCGCGCGCGCATCGGCGGCACCGTGGCCGAGCTGTCCGTCAAGGACGGCGACGAGGTCAAGCAGGGACAGGTGGTCGCCACCGTCGGCGACGAGAAGCTGGTGCTGCAGACGAAGTCGCTCGACGCGCAGATCGCCGGCCTCAAGGCCCAGTTCAGCCAGGCCGACACCGATTTGAAGCGCGCCCAGGACCTGTTCTCCAAAGGCACCGTTCCGCGCGCCCGTCTCGAACAGGCGCAGACCGCCTACAACGTCGCCAATAACGCGCTGCGCGCCAAGGTCGCCGAACGCTCGGTGATCGAGCAGCAACTCTCCGAAGGCAAGGTACTGGCGCCGACCGCCGGCCGCGTGCTCACCGTGCCGGTGACCACCGGCACCGTCATTCTGACGGGCGAGCCGGTCGCGACGATCGCCGAAAAGAACTTCGTGCTGCGCCTGCGCGTTCCGGAGCGCCACGCGCTCTACATGAAGGCCGGCGACACCATCCGCGTCGACAGTTCCGAGCTGGGCGCCAGCGGCGCCAAGTTCGGCACCATCAAGCTGGTCTATCCGCAGATCCAGGACGGCCGCGTCATCGCCGACGCCAAGGTGGAGGGCCTTGGCGACTATTTCGTCGGCGAGCGCATCCGCGTCTGGGTCTCGGCGGGCAAGCGCGAAAGCATCGTGGTGCCGGCCTCATTCATCATCACCCGCTTCGGCATCGACTACGCGCGCGTGCGCAAGGACGGCAATGTGATCGACGTGCCGGTACAGCGCGGCCGCTTCATGCCGCGGCCCGAGATGCCCGATGCGCTCGAAATCCTCTCCGGCCTCAAGGCAGGCGACGTTCTGGTGAAGCCGTGAAACTTGGAATTTCGGGCCGTCTGACCCAAGCCACGATCCGCTCGCCGCTGACGCCGCTGTTCCTGATGGCGGCGCTCGCGGTCGGCTTGCTCGCGCTCTTGACCATCCCGCGCGAGGAAGAACCGCAGATCAGCGTGCCCATGGTCGACATCCGCGTGAACGCGGATGGCCTCAAGGCGCCGGACGCGGTGGAGCTCGTCACCAAGCCGCTCGAATCCATCGTCAAGGGCATCAACGGCGTCGAGCACGTCTACAGCCAGACCGTCGACGATCGTGTGATGGTCACCGCGCGCTTCAAGGTCGGCACCAACGCCGACGACGCCATCTTGCGCGTGCACGAGAAGATCAAGGCCAACTTCGATCGCATTCCGGTCGGCATACCGGAACCGCTGATCGTCGGCCGCGGCATCAACGACGTCGCCGTGGTAGTGCTGACGCTGTCGCCAAAGCCTGACGCGGCGGCACGCTGGACCGAGAAGGACCTCTATCAGGTCGCGCGCGAGCTGCAATACGAACTGGTGAAGACCGACAATGTGGGGCTGACCTATATTTCCGGCGGCAATCCGCAGCAGATCCGGGTCGAGCCCGATCCCGAGAAACTCGCGCTCTTACGGCGTCACCCTGCAGCAGCTGGTCAGCAAGGTGCGCGAGGCCAACCGCTCGTTCCAGGCCGGCAGCGTGCGCGACAACGACACCATGCGCGAGGTGGCGGCTGGGCAGACGCTCGTCCGGCATTCCCGATATCGGCATGCTGCTGGTGACCACCCGCGACGGCCGTCCGGTCTATGTGCGCGACGTCGCCAAGGTGGTGATCGGCCCGAGCCCGCAGGAGCACCGGGTGTGGTTCGAGCAGCCGGAAAAGGGCGGCAAATGGGACCGCGTGCCGGCGGTCAGCGTCGCCTTCGCCAAGCGCGCCGGCACCAATGCGGTGGTGGTGGCCGAGCAGTTGCTCAATCGCCTGCAGACGGTCGAGGGCCGGCTGGTGCCCAAGGACGTCAGCGTCACCGTGACGCGCGACTACGGCGAGACCGCCAACGAGAAGGCCAACGAACTGCTGTTCCATCTCGGCCTGGCGACGGTGTCGATCGTCGTGCTCATCGCCTTCGCGATCGGCTGGCGTGAGGCGCTGGTGACGGCGGTGGTGATCCCGACCACCATCCTGCTCACCATGTTCGCCTCGAACATGATGGGCTACACCATCAACCGGGTCAGCCTGTTCGCGCTCATCTTCTCCATCGGTATCCTGGTCGACGACGCCATCGTGGTGGTGGAAAACATCGCCCGCCATTGGGCGATGCGCGACGGCCGCTCGCGCCTGCAGGCGGCGGTCGAAGGCGTGGCGGAAGTCGGCAATCCCACCGTCGTCGCCACGCTCACCGTGGTCGCGGCGCTGCTGCCGATGCTGTTCGTCTCCGGGCTGATGGGCCCCTACATGGCGCCGATCCCGGCCAATGCTTCGGCCGCCATGCTGTTCTCCTTCTTCGTCGCCATGGTGATCGCGCCGTGGCTGATGCTCAAGCTGCATCCGGAGGGCATGGCGGTACACGAGCACGAGGCCGCGCATGGCGAAGGCCTGCTCGGTCGCGTTTACCGCCGCTTCGCGACACCGATCCTGCGCACGCGTCGGCGCGCCTGGACCTTTCTCATCAGCGTCGGGGTGGCGACCATCGCCGTCTGCGTGTTGTTCTACACCGAGAGCGTGACGGTGAAGCTGCTGCCGTTCGACAACAAGTCGGAAATGTCGGTGGTGGTCGACCTGCCGGAAGGCGCAACGCTCGAGGACACCGAACGCACGCTGTTCAACATCGCCGACGTGGCGCGCAAGGTGCCGGAGGTGCGCTCGATCGAGACCTACGCCGGCACGCCGGCGCCGTTCAACTTCAACGGCCTGGTGCGCCATTACTACATGCGCGAATCGCCGGAGCTCGGCGAATTGCATCTCAATCTCGCGCCGCGCAGCGAACGCGACCGCACCAGCCACGACGATCGCGCTCGCTCTGCGCGCGCGTCTGAAAGACGTGAAGCTGCCGGCCGGTACGGTGGCGCGCGTGGTCGAGGTGCCGCCGGGCCCGCCGGTGCTGTCGACTCTGCTCGCCGAGGTCTACGGCCCCGACTCGCAGACCCGCCGCGCCGTCGCGCACGAAGTCGAGAAGATCTTCAAGTCGGTGCCCTATATCGTCGACGTCGACGATTCCATCGGCCAGCCGCGCCCGCGCCTGCGCATCTCCATCGACCAGGACCGGCTGGAGTTCTTCGGCGTCGAGCAGCAGGACGTCTACGACACCATCAAGGCTTTGTTCGGCGGCACCACCATCGGCTATTCCTATCGCGGCGAGGGCCGCAACCCGATCGAGATCGTGGTCGGCCTGCCCAAGAGCAATCTGTCCTGGAGCGAACTGCTCGCCTCCACCCCGGTGCCGGCCAATGTGGTGCCGGGCTCCAAGAGCGTGGTGGAGCTCGGCGACGTGGTGCGGGTCAAGAAGGAGCTCGGCTCGCCCACCATCTTCCGCCGCGACGGCCGCTTCACCGACATGGTCATGGCCGAAATGGCCGGCGCCTACGAGGCGCCGATCTACGGCATGCTCGCGGTCGACAAGCTGATCGACCAGCACGATTGGGGCAAGCTCGAGAAGCCGACCATCCGCTTCCACGGCCAGCCCGAGGTCGAAGCCAAGCCGAGCGTGCTGTGGGACGGCGAGTGGGAGATCACCTACGTCACCTTCCGCGACATGGGCGCCGCCTTCATGGTTGCCATCGTCGGCATCTACATCCTGGTGGTGGCGCAGTTCGGCAGCTTCAAACTGCCGTTGGTGATCCTGACCCCGATCCCGCTCACCCTGATCGGCATCGTGCTCGGCCACTGGCTGTTCGGCGCCCCGTTCACGGCCACCTCGATGATCGGCTTCATCGCGCTCGCCGGCATCATCGTGCGCAACTCGATCCTGCTGGTCGACTTCATCCGCCACAGCGGCGGGGCCGGCAAGACGCTGCGCGACGTGCTGCTCGAGGCCGGCGCCGTGCGCTTCAAGCCGATCCTGCTGACCGCGCTCGCCGCCATGATCGGCGCCGCCACCATCCTGGTCGACCCCATCTTCCAGGGGCTGGCGATTTCGCTTCTGTTCGGCCTCGCCTCGTCCACTCTGTTGACGGTGCTGGTGATCCCGGCCATTTATGTGGTGCTGCGGGACGCCGACCGGATCACCGGCTGACGGGATGTCGCGTCACCGCGTACCGAGGGTGAACGATGGCCGACAATCCCTATCCGCTTCCCGCGAGCATGAGCCCGACTTTGCAGCGGGTGTTCGTCTATTGGGACGACCTCAAGCGCGCCGGCAACGAGATGCCGTTCTGGGATGACGTGAAACCGTCGGCGCTGCCGGACGTCGCGGATCGGCTGCTGCTGGTCGACGCCTTCGCCGACCCCGAGCGCTTCCGCATCAACACCGTTGGCGCCGACATCGGCGAAAGCCCGTGCCCTGCGCGGCAAGTTCCTCGACGAAGAAGCGCTGCCCGGGCGCCTGGATTTTCTGCTCTCCCAATGCAACGCCACGGTCGAGGCGCGCGCGCCCACCTTCTACAAGCATGCCGGCGCGCCGCCTTATGCGCGCATCCTGCTGCCGATGTGGGGCGACGGCCGCATCGGCATGCTGCTCGGCGCGGTGGAGCTGGGGTAGAGGGCTCGAAATGTGAGTGCCCGACCTCGCGGCCGGGCACTGTTGTTGAGCGGTGCAGGGATCGAAGCCGCGCAACAGGACTTTGCTCAGTACGCCGCGAAACGCGGTTCGGTGCAGCCGCCGCACACCCACGGCCACGACCAGTCGGCGACCTTGCCCTTGTCGGACGCGAGATAGGGGCTCCACGGCTTGGGCTGCAGTGCCTTATACCGGTTCCCGCGTTGTTGGAGCGGTCGCGCCGGCTGTTGGAACGGCCCGTCGTTTCGCGCAACACCGTGGTTCGCGCCTACGAAACGCTGATGCCGCTGGATGTGCGCGGCATAGCTGTTGTTGCGCATCATGTTTGCGCGCTCCTCAATGCCCAAGCAGATAGATTGCATAGGCGCTGAACAGATAGACCAGCAGCAGCGAGATGCTGACCCAGCCGATGGTGCCGCGCAGGCGCGTTTCCGGCTTGAACAGCATGGCCACGATGAAGATGCCGGACATGATGACGGCGGCAAACGCCGTGATCGCGTGCGCCGGCGACACCGACGAGAGCAGCGGACCCTTGCGATAGGCGATGTCGTCGAAGGCCAGAATCAAGATGTCGAACAGGTTGCTGCCGAGCAGGTTGCCGATCGCCATATCGACGGCGCCGAGGCGCAGCGCGCTCACCGTCACCACCAGCTCCGGCACCGAGGTGGTGAACGCGATCAGCAGCGTGCCGACAAAGGTCGTCTTCCAGCCCATGAGCGTGGCGATGTCGCTGCCGATGAACGGCAGCCAGGTGCCGGCGGCAACCACCACGGCTGCGGCAGCGCCATAGCGCAGAAGGGCGGTCCGCAGCGTAATGCCGGTTTCGGACTTGAGGAGCTGTGGCGGGCGCGGGGTGCGGCGCTCGTAGACGAAGGCGGCGCGGATTGCCACCAGATAAAGCACGATGATGAAGGGCGTATAGCCGCTGATGTGCAGAAAGGTGAAGTTCAGCCCGTTCTGGCTCAGCAGCACCAGCGCGCCGGCCGCGCCGATCAGGATGACGCCGAAGCCGGCGGTGAGGATGTGGCCCTGGTCGAGCCGGCGGTACATCGGCTCGTCGCGGCTCAATTCGTCGAGCAGCACCAGCATCACCAGGTTGAACACGCAGCTTCCGAGCGCGTCGCCAACGGCGATATTGGGCGTGCCGGCAATGGTGACCGAGCTGATGCCGGTGAACAATTCCGGCAGCGAGGTGGCGGTGGCGAGCAGCACCAGCCCGATCCAGGAGCGCGACAGGCCGGTCAGCCGGGCGATGATATCGCCGTATTGCGTGAGCACCGGGCCGGCCATGCCGATCACCGCGGCGCAGATGAGCAACTCCAGCCAGGGCAACAGCATCGCCATCATGGCTTACGACCTCGATTGCCGTGGCGCGGTCATCAGGGTAACCGTTTGTATCACCAGCATCGGCGCCAAACTCAGTCCGAGGATGATGGCCCACATGGCGGCGGTCGGCGGCGCCAGGTGCAGCACGTCGGCGATGGGCGGAATATAAGGCGGCGCCACCAGTAGCGCGCTGCACAGCGCCAGCGCGGCCCAGACCCACGGGTTGCGGGTGATCTCGTTGACCAGCACCGCCGAATGCAGCCCGCGCATGTTGAACACGTGCCAGAGCTGCGCGAAGGCCAACGTCAGGAAGGTGACGGTGATGACCGAGCGGCTGTCGAGGCCGAGCCCGCGCTGCGCCAGGGCGAGCGCGCCGAAGGTGCCGGCGGTCAGCACCAGGCTTTGCAGCACGATGGTGATCCACTGCGGCCGGCCGAGAATCGGCTCCTTCGGATCGCGCGGCGGATGCTTGAGCATGTCGCGCTCGCCTTCGCCCATGGCGAGTGCGAAGGCCGGGAACACGTCGGTCACCAGATTGAGATAGAGGATCTGCAGCGGCATGATCGGCAAGGGCAGGGTGGACAGGATCGCCAGCCCTACCACCAGCACCTCGCTCAGATTGCACGACAGCAGATAGGCGGCAAAGCGCCGGATATTGCCGAAGATGACGCGGCCCTCGCGGATCGCTTTGACGATGGTGGGGAAGGCGTCGTCGAGCAGCACCATGGCGGCGGCTTCGCGCGCGACGTCGGTGCCGCGCAGGCCCATGGCGACGCCGATGTCGGCTTGGCGGAGCGCCGGCGCGTCGTTGACGCCGTCGCCGGTCATGGCGACGATTTCGCCCGCCGATTGATAGGCGCGCACCAGGTCGAGCTTCTCCGACGGGCTGACGCGGGCGAAGATACCGGCCTTCAAGAGGTCGCCATTGTGCTTGTTGTTGGCGATGTCGCCCAACTGGTGCCCTTCGATCACATGGGCGGCGGCCTCGCCCAGGCCGACGGCGCGGCCGATGCTGCGGGCGGTCACCGCGTGATCGCCGGTGACCATCACCACGCGGATGCCGGCCTGCCGGCAGTCCTCGATCGCCTGCGGCACATCGGCGCGCGCCGGATCCTCCAGGCCGACAAGGCCAAGGAAAGTCAATTCGTCGTAAGGATCGGCGTCGGACTGAGGCACGCGCTTCATGGCGAAGGCCAGCACGCGCAGGCCGTGAAGGCCGAGATGCTCGATGTGCTCGGCCCATGCGTCGCGCGTCTTGTCGTCGAGTTCGATCTCATCTTCTTCGGAGATCACGCGCGCCGAGGCGGCTAGCACCGCTTCCGGCGCGCCCTTGACCGCGAAGAGGTATTGATCGCCGCGGCCGTGTACGGTCGCCATCATCTTGCTCGCCGTGTCGAAGGCTTCCTTGCGAACGGTTCTGTTGTGCTCCAGCAGCGCGCGTCGGCTGAGCCCAGCGAGATGCCCGGCGCGCAGCAGCGCCAGCTCCATGGGGTCGCCGGTGCCATCCTCGCCGGCCTCGCCGAGGGTGGCGTCGTTGCACAGCACGGCGACCTCCAACAGGCGCATAAGCTGGGGATCGCCGCCCAGTTGCTTGGTGTCGCCGTCGATCTCGATCTCGCCCGACGGCAACCAGAACCGCCGCACCGTCATGCGGTTTTCGGTCAGGGTGCCGGTCTTGTCGGTGAGAATGACGGTGGTCGCGCCCAAGGTCTCCACCGCCGATAGCCGCTCGATCAGCGCGTTCTGGCGCGCCATGCGCAACATGCCGCGCGCCAAGGCGAGCGTCGCGACGATCGGGAGGCCTTCGGGGATGGCGGCGACGGCGAGCGCGATCGCGGCCTCCACCATGAGGAAGGCGTTCTTGCCTTCGCTGACACCGACGACGGCAATGATGAGCGTCAGGATGATGACGGCCCACACCAGTTGCCCGGAGAGCTTCGTCAACCGCCGTTCGAGCGGCGAGCTTTCCGGCTCGGCCTCTTCCACCAGCTTGGAGATGTGGCCGAGTTCGGTCGAAAGCCCCGTCGCCACCACCACGCCGACACCGCTGCCGCGGGTGACCGAGGTGCCCTTGAACAGCATCGGGTGACGGTCGCCGAGGCGGGCGTCGGCCGCGACCGGTGCGGTCGCCTTCTCGACCGCCACCGATTCGCCGGTCAGCGTCGATTCGTCGGCACCGAGATGGGACGCTTCTACCAGCCGCAGGTCGGCGGAGATGGAATCGCCACCTTCCAGCAGCACGATGTCGCCGGGCACAAGTTGCTCGGCGGGGATAAGCCGAACGTGACCGTCGCGGCGTACCCGCACCGAATGGGTGCCCAGCGCCCGCAGCGCTTCGATCGAGCGCGCCGCCCTGATCTCGGTGACAAAGCCGATCAGCGCGTTGAGCGCGAGCACGATGACGATCGCGCCGCCTTCCTCCAACTCGCCGAAATAGATCGCCAGCACGGCGGCGGCGGCGAGCAGATAGACCACCGGGCTCTGGAATTGGTGCACCAGCACCGTGAGCGCGCTGACCGGCCGCCGCGCCACGATGGTATTTGGGCCGAAGACTTGTGTCCGCCGCTTGACCTCCTCATCGCTGAGGCCGGTAGCAACGGTTACGCCCTGGCTCGCCAGCACGTCGGTGACGAGCATTGCGTGAGGCGCGCGGGGCGGGGCCTCTTGCGTCTCCATCAAAGCCATTGCGCTATGCCGAAAATTTGAACAATTAAAACCTGCCCGTCTGCGCGCCAATCTAAGGTTATAATATCGGCGCAATATGGCGCCAAAGGCCATCGAGGCCCGTTGCGGCACCGTGCCGCGATCAATATTTGATTGTTTTGATCTCGCGCAATCGGGTGGGTGCGGACGAGAGGCACAACAATCCGTGCCCGATTGCGTTAATCGAGAGGGGTGGGGCGCGCATCGGCCGAACGAGCAGGCTGGCTATGACGCTGCAACCGCAAGACCGTACCGCCGATGTCGCCACACCGGCGCCGGCCCCCACCGGTCTTACCTCCGAGCAGGCGCGCCAGCGCCTCCAGCAATTCGGCGAGAACGCCCTGCGTGAGCAGCGCGTGAACCCCCTGCTCAAGTTCCTCGGTTATTTCTGGGGCCCGATCCCGTGGATGATCGAGGTCGCCGGCGTGCTGTCGGGCGTGACGCGGCGCTGGGAAGAGTTCGCCATCATCGTCACCATGCTGCTGCTCAATGCCGGCGTCGGCTATTTCGAGGAATACAAGGCCGACAACGCCATCGAGGCGCTCAAGCAGCGGCTGGCGCTCTCCGCGCGCGTGCTGCGCGACGGCCAATGGCAGGACATTGCCGCGCGGCTTTTGGTGCCAGGCGACGTCGTGCTGCTCAAGCTCGGCAATATCGTGCCGGCGGATGTGAAATTGCACGACGGCGAATTTTTGAGCGTCGACCAGTCGGCGCTCACCGGCAAATCCCTGCCTGTCGACAAGAAGCCGGGCGACGTCGCCTATTCCGGCTCGGTGGTGCGGCAGGGCGACATGCGCGCGGTTGTCACCGCCACCGGCGGCAGCACCTATTTCGGGCGCACCGCGCAGCTGGTCGAAACCGCAGAATCCCATTCGCATTTCCAGCAGGCGGTGCTGCGCATCGGCAATTTCCTCATACTGACCACGCTCGCTCTGGTCGCGATGATTTTCATGGTGGCGCTGTTCCGGGGCGATCCGCTGATCGACACCGTGCTGTTTGCGCTGATCCTCACGGTCGCCGCCATTCCGGTTGCGCTGCCGGCGGTGATGTCGGTGACGCTCGCCGTCGGCGCTTCGAAGCTTGCGCATATGAAGGCCATCGTGTCGCGGCTGGTCGCGATCGAAGAGATGGCCGGCATGGACATCTTGTGCACCGACAAGACCGGCACGCTAACCAAGAATGAATTGATGCTAGGCGATCCGGTGCTGATCGGCGCCAAGAACCGCGACGAGCTGTTGCAGGCCGCGGGTCTCACCTGCGAACGCGACGCGCCCGATTCGATCGACGCCGCCCTCATCGAGGCGCTGGGCGGGAGCGCACCGGCCGGCAAGGTGATCAACTTCCAGTCGTTCGACCCGGTGCGCAAACGCGCCGAGGCGACCGTGCAGGCGGACGGTAGCACGTTTCAGGTCGCCAAGGGCGCGCCGCAGGCCATTATCGACTTGGTCAAGGCCGACGACGTCTTGGCCGAAAGGGTGCGCCGAGCCACCGACAAGCTCGCCGCCGGCGGCTACCGCACGCTCGGCGTCGCCAGGAAAGACGGCGACCGCTGGCGCTTCCTCGGGCTATTGCCGCTGTCCGATCCGCCGCGCGAGGATTCCGCCGAGACCATCCGCGTCACCGAGGCCATGGGGGTCGATGTTCGCATGGTCACCGGCGACCATGAGGCGATCGCGCGCGAGATCGCCCGCAAGGTGGGGTTGGGGCAAAACATCGTTTCGGCGCGCGAGATTTTTGTCCACGACGACACGGCCGGCGACGGCGCCCGCATCGAAGGCGCCGACGGCTTCGCCGAGGTCTTCCCCGAGCACAAGTTCAAGATCGTGCAGACGCTGCAGCGCGCCGGCCACATCATCGGCATGACCGGCGACGGCGTCAACGACGCGCCGGCACTGAAACAGGCCGACTGTGGCATCGCGGTGAGCGGCGCCACCGATGCCGCCCGCGCCGCCGCCGATCTGGTGCTCACCGCGGCCGGCCTGTCGGTGATCACCAGCGCCATCGAGGAAGCGCGCCGCATCTTCGAGCGCATGACCGCTTACGCGACCTATCGCATCGCCGAGACCACCCGCGTGCTGCTGTTCATGACGCTGTCCATCGTCATCTTCAATTTCTATCCGGTGACGGCGGTGATGATCGTGCTGCTGGCGATCCTCAACGACCTGCCGATCATGATGATCGCCTATGACAACGTGACGGTGGCCGAGAAGCCGGTGCAATGGGACATGGCGCGGGTGCTGACCATCAGCAGCGTACTCGGGGTGGTCGGGGTTGTCGAAACCTTCGGCCTGTTCTGGTTCGCCGATCACTATCTGCATATCCCGCGCGAGACCCTGCAAACCCTGATCTTCCTCAAGCTCCTGGTGGCCGGGCACCTCACCATCTACGTCACTCGCAATCGCGGCTGGTTCTGGCAGCGGCCCTGGCCTAACTGGCGGCTGTTTTTCGCCTGCGAGACCACCCAGGTGCTGGGCACGTTGGCCGCTGTCTACGGCGTCATCGTGCCGCCGCTGGGCTGGAACTACGCCCTGCTGGTGTGGGGTTACGCGCTCGCCTGGTTCTTCATCGAGAATCTCGCCAAGCTTTTGACATATCGCATGGTTCAGAACGGGCCGAAGTTCATGATGCGGCGCCGCCTGCATGCCGACGTGCGCGAGTGGCGGTAATTGCAATCGCGGCGGGAGAGTCGCCGCCCAAGGAGCCCGATCGATGCTTGCCCCTGAGGAATTCGAGCCCAGCGAATTCAGGCTCGTGTCCGTCGAAGACTACGAAGCGCTGATCGGCGCCGAGGCGGTCGAGCGCATCCTGAAGAAGGCCGAGCGCCTGCACGACATGCATGTCATCAATATCAACTCGACCTATTATGGCGGCGGCGTCGCCGAGCTGTTGTCGTCGCTGACCCTGTTGATGAACGGCTCCGGCATCCGCACCGGCTGGCGGGTGATTCAAGGCAGGCCCGACTTCTTCAGTGTCACGAAGAAAATGCACAACGCCTTGCAGGGCGGCGACATCAACCTCACCGATCTCAAGACGCAGATCTACGAGGAGGTTGCTTTCGAGAACGCGGCCCGCCTGCATATCGATCATGACATCGTGATCGTGCATGACCCGCAGCCGCTGCCGCTGATCCGTCATTTCCGGAAAAAAGCGCCATGGGTCTGGCAATGCCATGTCGACCTCACCCATCCGGACATGGAGCTGTGGAACTACCTCGCGCCGCTGGTCGAGCGCTACGACGCCGTCGTCTTTTCGATGCCGGACTATGCGCAAAGGCTGAGTGCCCCGCAGCGCTTCATCATGCCGGCGATCAACCCGTTTTCCACCACCAACAGGGACCTTAGCGACGCCGAGATCGAGGAGCGCCTGGCCCATTACGACATCCCCACCGATCTGCCGCTGGTTGTGCAGGTGTCGCGTTTCGACACCTGGAAGGACCCGCAAGGCGTCATCGACGCCTTTAAGATCGCGCGCAAGCACGTCGACTGCACGCTGGTGCTGGTCGGCAATGTCGCCACGGACGATCCGGAAGGCCAGGAGGTGTTCTCCAAGCTGTGCAGCAGCGCCGAAGAGCGCATCCGCATCCTTTCGGTGCAGGATTCGGCCCTGGTCAATGCCCTGCAGCGGCGGGCGGCTGTGGTGTTGCAGAAATCGCTGCGGGAAGGCTTCGGCCTGACCGTCACGGAAGCGATGTGGAAAGGTACTACCGTGATCGGCGGCAATGTCGGCGGCATCAAGCACCAGATCGAGGACGGCGTGACCGGTTTCCTGGTCAACAGCGTCGAGGAAGCCGCTGCCCGCATCGTCGACGCGTTGAAGGACGCCAAACTTCGCGAGCGCATCGGCATGGCGGCGCGCGAGAGCGTGCGCCGGCGCTTCCTGATGACGCGGTTGATGGAAGATTGGCTCGATCTCATTGGTTCGTTCGAGGTGGAATTCCACCTCAAGGGGACGGCACAGCAATAATCCAGGAGAAAACGGTCATGACCGCGGACAGCGCACATGTACTTTGGTTCGAAAAGCTCGGCCGCGGCGACGTGGCCAAAGTCGGCGGCAAGAATTCCTCGCTGGGCGAGATGGTCGCCAAGCTGGGTGCGCGTGGGGTGCATGTGCCGCCGGGTTTCGCCACCACGGCCGACGCCTATTGGCGCTATATCGAGGCCAATGACCTGAAGGCGAAGATCGCCGCCGCGCTCGACCAGTTGGCCGCCGGCAAGGCGAGCTTGCAGGAGACCGGCGCCTTGATCCGCACGATGTTCCTCAAGGGCGAGTGGCCGGCCGACACGGCGCAAGCCATCCGCAAGGCTTACGCCGAGCTCAGCAAGCGCGCCGGCAAGGACAATGTCGACGTCGCGGTGCGCTCCAGCGCCACCGCCGAGGACCTGCCGGACGCAAGCTTCGCCGGCCAGCAAGAGACGTATCTCAACATTCGCGGTGACGCCGCGCTGCTCGATGCCTGCCGCCGCTGTTACGCCTCGCTCTTCACCGACCGCGCCATCAGCTACCGTATCGCCAAGGGCTTCGATCATATGAAGGTGGCGCTCTCGGTCGGCGTGCAGCGCATGGTACGCTCCGACATCGGCGGCTCCGGTGTGATGTTCTCGCTCGACACCGAAACCGGCTTCGACAAGGTGGTGCTGATCAATGCCGCCTGGGGGCTGGGCGAAAACGTGGTGCAGGGCGCCGTCAATCCGGACGAATACATCATCTTCAAGCCGCTGCTGGAAAACGCCGCGCTCAAGCCCATCGTCGAGAAGACGGTGGGCGAGAAAGCGCAGAAGATGATCTACACGAAGGACGGCGCGCACCCGACCAAGAACGTGCCGACGTCGAAGGCCGAGCGCGCCGCCTATGTGCTCGGCGACGACGATATCTTGCGGCTCGCGAACTGGGCCGTGATCATCGAGAAGCACTACGGGCGACCCATGGACATGGAATGGGCCAAGGACGGCGAGAGCGGTGAATTGTTCATCGTGCAGGCGCGTCCCGAGACCGTGCAGTCGCAGCACACGGGCAGCGCCTTCCGCACCTATCGCATCAAGTCCAAGGGCCGAAAGCTGGTCACGGGCCTGAGCATCGGCGATGCCGTGGTGGCAGGGCGGGCCTGCCTGATCGACAGCCCGAAGGACATCGAGCGCTTCGTCGAGGGTTCGGTGCTGGTGACGCAAACCACCGATCCGGACTGGGTGCCGATCATGAAGAAGGCGGCGGCCATCGTCACCGACCACGGCGGCCGCACCTCGCATGCGGCCATCGTCAGTCGCGAGCTCGGCCTGCCGGCCATCGTCGGCACCGGCAACGCCACCGAAGTGCTGCACAGCGAGCAGGAGATCACCGTTTCCTGCGCGGAGGGCGATGAGGGCTTCGTCTACGAAGGCGTGGCCGACTTCGAGTCGCATGAGATCGATTTCTCCAAGGCGCCGAAGACCCGCACCCATGTGATGCTCAACCTCGCCAATCCGGCGGCCGCCTTCCGCTGGTGGCGCATCCCGGCCGACGGCGTCGGGCTCGCGCGCATGGAATTCGTGGTCTCCAACCACATCAAGGTGCACCCGATGGCGCTGGTGCACTTCGACACGCTCAAGGACGAGCAGGCGAAAGCCGAAATTGCCGCGCTCACCGCCGGCTACGACGACAAGGAAGAGTACTTCGTCGACCGGCTCTCGCGCGGCTTGGGCCGTATCGCCGCGGCCTTCTATCCGCAGCCGGTGATCGTGCGCATGAGCGACTTCAAGACCAATGAATATGCCGGCCTGATCGGCGGTGCTGCGTTCGAGCCCAAGGAGGAGAACCCGATGCTCGGCTTCCGCGGCGCCTCGCGCTACTACTCGCCGCGCTACAAGGAAGGCTTCGCGCTCGAGTGCCGTGCCATGCACCGTCTGCGTGAGCAGATGGGCTTCACCAATGTTATCGTCATGATCCCGTTCTGCCGCTCGACCAAGGAGGCCGACCGTGTGCTGGCGGTGATGGCCGAAAACGGCTTGAAGCGCGGCGAGAACGGCATGCAGGTCTATGTCATGTGCGAGATCCCCTCGAACGTCATTCTCGCCAAGGAATTCGCCCAGCGCTTCGACGGCTTCTCCATCGGCAGCAACGATCTCACGCAGTTGACGCTCGGCGTCGACCGCGATTCGAGCGAACTCGCCGGCCTGTTCGACGAGCAGGACGAAGCGGTGAAATGGATGATCCACAGCGTCATCGAGGCCGCGCACCTGGCCGGCGCCAAGGTCGGCCTGTGCGGCCAGGCGCCGAGCGATCATCCGGAGTTCGCCGAGTTCCTGGTGGAATGCGGCATCGATTCCATGTCGGTCAGCCCGGACAGCTTCCTTGCGGTCAAGGAGCGTGTGGCCGCCAGCGAAGCCTCGGCGCCGAAAGACCGGACCAAGAAGCGGGCGTGATCGTGCCACCCATCCCGCTCGTCCCCGCGCAAGCGGGGATCCAGGGCATCATGTTCTGCGTTTGCGATTGTGGCCCTGGATTCCCGCTTGCGTGGGAATGAACGGAGTTTGGCGCAACGAATGAGTGAACTAAGGCAGGACCGGACCGGCGGAAACTGGGCCCTCATCGCGCCGCGGCGTGGCCAGCGGCCGCAAGCCTCGGCGCCGGCGCGGCCGTCGGCGGCGGTGCCGCGCTTCGATCCGGCATGTCCGTTTTGTCCCGGGCATGAAAGCGAATTGCCCGGCATCATTGCCGAGACACCGGCGAAGGGCGAGCCCGGTTGGTGCGTGCGCGTGGTGCCGAATAAGTTTCCCGCGCTGCAGCCGCAAGCCGAGACGCCGCGGCATCCCGATCACACCGCGCGTCCCGGTTACGGGTTCCACGAGGTCATCGTCGAGAGCCCGCGCCATGACGCCGAACTGGAAAGCCAGTCGGCGGATGAGCGGCGCGCGGTAGTCGCCGCCTATCGCGATCGCTCGCGCGCGCTGCTGGCTGAGCCGCGCGTCGAGACGGCGGTGCTGTTCCGCAACCAGGGCCGCAAGGCCGGCGCGTCACTGCTGCATCCGCATGCGCAGGTGATCGCGATCGATACCGTGCCGCCGCGCCTTGCGCGCCTGCGCACATGGGGCGATCACTATCACCGCGAACATGGCATCTGCGCCACCTGCGCCGAGCTGCAGAGCGAAACCCGCGAGCGCGTCCGCGTGGTCGAGGAGACGGAGCAATTCATCGCGCTGGTGCCCTTTGCCGCCGAACATCCATTCGAGACCTGGATCGTACCGCTCGACCATCAGGCTTCGTTTACCGATCTCGGCGACGATGCGCTCGCCGAATTCGGCGAATTGCTGGCGCGCAGCCTGCGGCGCATCAAGAACGCGCTCAATGACCCGCCCTATAACTTCGCCGTCGATTCCGCGCCCAAGGCGGACAGGGCCTCGGCTTCCTTCCACTGGCGGCTGCGCATCGTTCCCGATATCGCCACCTGGGGCGGATTTGAACTGGGCGCCGGCCTGCCGATCAACCCGTCGAGCCCGGAAGACGATGCGGCACTCCTGCGTGCCGCCCGCATCGAGACCTGAGGAGCGCGATGAAGATCGTCATTTTCGAAACCGAGCCGCGCGAGGCGCCCGCGTTCGACGCGCTCAAGCCGGGCCACGATCTGGTGCTGACCGATCAGCCGCTACGCGCCGAAAATGCCGCCCAATATGCCGACGCGCAGGTCCTCTCCACCTTCATCTATTCGAAGCTCGATCGTGCGGTGCTGGCGCAATTGCCCAAGTTGCAGCTGATCGCCACCCGCTCGACCGGCTACGATCACATCGACATGGCCTTCTGCGCCGACCGCGGCATCAAGGTCAGCAACGTGCCTACTTATGGCGAGAACACGGTCGCCGAGCACGTCTTCGCGCTATTGCTCGCCATCAGCCATCGCCTGCGCGAGGCGATGGAGCGGGCGCGCTCCGGCCATTTCTCGCCGCAGGGGCTGGAAGGCTTCGATCTGCAGGGCAAGACCCTCGGCGTCATCGGCACCGGCAATATCGGCCGCCATGTCATCCGCATCGCCAAGGGCTTCGCCATGGAGGTGGTCGCCTTCGACGTCAGACCGGACGAGGCCATGGCCCGAGCGCTCGGGGTGCGCTACGTGTCGATGGACGAGCTCCTCGCCACCGCCGACATCATCACCCTGCATGTGCCGGCGCTGCCGCAGACCGATCACCTCATAGATGCCAAGGCCTTCGCCCGCATGAAACAGGGTGCCGTCCTGATCAACACCGCGCGCGGCAGCGTCGTCGACGCCCGCGCCTTGATCGAGGCCCTGCGCAGCGGCAAGCTCGCCGCCGCCGGCCTCGACGTGCTGCCCGACGAGCCGCTGATCCGCGAGGAGGCCGAATTGATTTCGTCGATCTACGACAATAAGCAGGACATCCGCGACCTCGTCGCCGATCACATATTGCTCAACATGCCCAACGTCGTCGTCACCCCGCACAGCGCCTTCAACACGCGCGAGGCGACCCAACGCATCACCACCACCACGGTGGCGAATATCGCTTCCTTCCTTAGCGGTAAGCCGGTGAACGTGGTGGCCCGCGCGCTGACATCCGGGATAGCTTCATGACCGTGCAGGGACTGGGCCTGGTCGCCGACATCGGCGCCACCAATACGCGGCTCGCGCTGGTCGAGCCGGGCGGGGCGGCGGTGCACGTCCGCGTCTACGCCACCGACGAGTCGCCCGATCTCGGCGACATGATCGAGACGTATCTCATCAACGTAAAGGCGACGAGCCGGCCGGTGAAGGCGGTGCTGGCGATCGCGGCGCCGGTCACCGGCGACGAGGTCACGCTGACCAATTTCCCCTGGACGTTCTCCGTCGAAGATTTGCGCGCCCGGCTCGGCCTCAAAGAGCTGCGCGTCATCAACGACTTCGTCGCCAATGCCTATGCCTTGCCGCATCTCGGCGCGGACGACCGTACGCAGGTCGGCAGCGGCGCTCCGGTGGCGGGCGCGCCTTGCGGCGTGCTCGGGCCCGGCTCGGGGCTTGGCGTCAGCGCGCTGGTCCCGGCCGCCGGCGGCGCGGTGCCGATCCGCGGCGAGGGCGGCCACGTCACCATGGCGGCGGCCGATGAGCACGAAGCGGCGGTGCTCGACCTCATGCGTCGGCGGCTCGACCATGTGTCGGCGGAGCGCGTGCTGTCGGGCCCCGGCCTCCTCAACCTCTATGCCGCGCTGTGCGAATTGTCCGGCGAGCCGCAGGAGCAGTTCACGGCCGCCCAGATCACCGACGCCAAGACCGGCGATGAGCATCCGCGCGCGCGCGAGGCAACGCAGATGTTCTGCGCCATGCTCGGCACCATCGCGGGCAATCTGGCGCTCACGCTCGGTGCCCGCGGCGGCATCTATATCGCCGGCGGTATCGTGCCCCGGCTGGGCGCGACCTTCGCGGAATCGCCGTTCCGCGAGCGCTTCGAGGCCAAGGGCCGCTTCCGCGATTACCTTGCCGATATCCCGACTTATGTCATCACGCGGCCGTTCGCGGCGCTGCTCGGCACCGCCAAACTGCTGGAGACGTTGTGAAGCGAAAGAGCTCTTCCGTCATTCGGGGCGCGAACGAAGTTCGCGAACCCGGAATCCAGGGCGACACGGTACGCGGCTCTGGATTCCGGCCCCACGCGCTTCGCGCATGTCCCGGAACGACAGAGGCTGGTTGAACACCCATGTCCATCCGTAATCTCGACCGTATGTTCCGGCCGCGCTCGATCGCGGTGATCGGCGCTTCCGACAAGCCGCACTCGGTCGGCGCCGCGCTGATGACCAACCTGCTGGGCGGCGGCTTCAGCGGCCCCATCCTGCCGATCAACCCGCGCGCCGAGGCGATTCACGGCACGGCCGCCTTCGGCGACGTGGCGAGCCTGCCGATGACGCCCGACCTGGCGGTCATCGCGACGCCGCCCGACACCGTGCCGGGGCTGATCGAAGACCTTGCCGCGCGCGGCACCCGCGCCGCCGTCATCCTTACCGCCGGTTTCGGCGAGGTCAGCGCCGGCAAACAACGCGCCGAGCAGATGCTCGCCGCCGCCCGCCCGCATCTGTTGCGCATCGTCGGGCCGAACTGTCTCGGCATCGCCATGCCCGGTATCGGCGTCAACGCCACCTTCGCGCCGGCCAAGCTCTTGCCGGGCAATATCGCCTTCCTCACCCAGTCGGGCGCCATGGCGACTACCGTGCTCGACTGGGCGCTGCCGCGCGGCATCGGCTTTTCGGCCATCGTTTCCATGGGCGACATGAGCGATGTCGACTTCGGCGATCTGCTCGACTGGTTCGCGCTCGATGAAGAGACCCACGCCATCCTGATCTACGCCGAGGCGGTGACCCAGGCGCGCAAATTCATGTCGGCGGCGCGCCGCGCCGCGCGCGTGAAGCCGGTGATCGTGGTCAAGGGCGGCCGCGCCGCCGAGGGTGCGAAAGCCGCCACCTCGCATACCGGCGCGCTCGCCGGTGCCGACGTCGTCTACGAGGCCGCCTTCCGCCGCGCCGGCATGCTGCGGGTCAATGAGGTGGAGGAGCTGTTCGACGCCGCGGCGACCTTGTCGCGCATGTCGCGTGTTGCCGGCGACCGGCTCGCCATCGTCACCAATGGCGGCGGTGCCGGCGTGCTTGCCACCGACCGTCTGATCGAGGAGGGCGGACATCTCGCCCAGCCCGGCGCCGGCACCATCGACAAGCTCAACAAGGTGCTGCCGCCGACCTGGAGCCACGCCAACCCGGTCGACATCATCGGTGATGCCGACGCCGCGCGCTACGGCCACGCGGTCGATATCCTGATGGGCGATCCGGAGGTCGACGCGCTGCTGGTCGCCTATTGCCCGACCGCTGTCGGCTCGTCGGAGGATGCCGCGCAGGGCGTGATCGACGCGTTAGCGCGACAGGTGAGCGAGCCGCGCAAGAATGTGTTCGCCTGCTGGATGGGCGATGAAAACGTGCGTGGCGGCCGCGCCCGGCTGATCGCCGCCAAGATCCCCGACTTCGAGACGCCGGAGCGCGCGGTACGCGCCTTCATGTATCTGGTGCGCTACCGGCAGAGCCAGGAACTGCTGCTGGAAACGCCGACGGCGGTGGCGGAAAGCCTACCGGCCCATGTGCGGCGGGCGCAAGCCATCGTCCAGGCCGCGCTCGCCGACGGCCGCGAATGGCTCGACCCGGCCGAGGTCGCGTCGTTCCTCGCCTGCTACGGCATTCCGTTCGCGCGCACTGAAGCGGTGGCGTCGCCACCAGAGGCCGCCAAGGTCGCGGCGGAAATCGATGCGCCGGTGGCGCTGAAGATCCGCTCGCGCGACGTGATTCACAAATCCGACGTCGGCGGTGTCGCGCTCAATCTCACCGGCGCGGCGGCGGTGGAAGCGGCCGCCCGCGCGATGAACGAGAAGGTCTCGAAAGCGCTGCCGAAGGCGAAGCTGGAAGGCTTCATCGTGCAGGAGATGATCCATCGCGCCAGCGCCTATGAGCTGATCGCGGGTGTCAGCTACCGACGCCACCTTCGGTCCCGTCATCCTGTTCGGTCACGGCGGCACCGCGGTCGAGGTGCTACGCGATAAGTCGCTGGAACTGCCGCCGCTCAATACCGCGCTGGCGCGCGCGCAGATCGAGCGCACCCGCATCGCCAAGCTGCTGCACGGCTATCGCGATCGCCCGGCCGCCGACATCGACGGCGTGGTCAATGTCCTCGTCCAACTGAGCCGCATCGTCGCCGACCAGCCGCAGGTCACCGAGCTCGACATCAATCCGCTGCTCTGCGATGCCCGCGGTGTCATAGCGGTCGATGGCCGCGTGCGTGTGCGCGCGACCGCCGCCGCGGCGCCGTCGCGGCTCGCTATCCAGTCCTATCCTCAGCGCTTCGAAACCACGGTGCAAGCCCGCGACGGCCAATCCTACGCGGTGCGGCCGATCCGCCCCGAGGACGAGCCGGCGCTGCGCCGCTTTGCCGACGCGGTGGACGATCGCGACCTCTGGCATCCGTTCTTTGCACCGTTGCGTGCGCGCACGCACGAGACGGCGGCACGCCTGAGCCAGATCGACTACGATCGCGAGATGACGCTGGTCGCCTGGGAGGGCGACAGCGTCGCGGGACTCGTGCGCTCGACCGCCGATCCCGATTTCGAGGCGACCGAATGCGCCGTCATCATCCGCGCCGACTTGCGCGAGCAGGGACTGGCGACGCGCCTGATCGAGGCGCTGCTGGCAACCGTCGCGCAGCAGGGTATCCGCCGAGCGGTGCTGCTGTTCCCGGCCGCGCAGACGCACATGCTCAACCTCGCCCGCGAGCTCGGCTTCGAGGTCGCGCCGCAGCCGGGCGACGCCGCGCGACTGCGGGCCAGCAAGACCTTACAGACCAAATGACGCAAGCCTCCGCCACCGACATCGTATTGGTCGGCGGCGGTCATGCCCATGTTCATGTGCTGGCGGCGTTCGGCAAATGGCGGGCGCCGAATGTGCGGGTGACGCTTGTCGCCCGCGATCTCATGACGCCTTATTCCGGCATGTTGCCCGGGATGATTGCCGGGCTTTATTCGCGCGGTCAGGCGCACATCGATCTGGCGCGGCTTTGCGCCGCCACCGGCACGCGGCTGGTTCACGCGTCGGCGGCCGGTCTCGATCGCGTTAACCGGCAAGTGATCTGCATGGACCAGCCGCCGGTGCCTTATGACTTCGTGTCGCTCGACGTCGGCAGCACGCCGTCGCTCGATGCCATTCCCGGTGCGCGCGAGTATGGCATCGCGGTCAAGCCCATCGGCGATTTCCTCGACAAATTCGACCGCTTGCGTGCGCGCTGCGCCGAGCCCGGCGGCCCGCGCCGCATCGCGGTCATCGGCGGCGGCGCCGGCGGCGTCGAACTGCTGCTGTCGGCGCGCACACGGCTGCGCGCCGATGCCCCGGGCGCCGGCATCGATCCCGATGCCTTCTCGTTCCAGCTCGTTACCGACGGTGAAATTCTGCCGACCCATAACGCGCGCGTGCGCACGGCCTTCCGTCGCGTGTTTGCCGAACGGGAGATCGCGCTCAGCGAGCGCCGTGCCGTCACGGCGTTGCGCGCCGGCGCCATTGTGCTTGCCGATGGTGCGACGCTTGCTGCCGATGCCGTGCTGATCGTCACCCCGGCCGCCGCGCCGGATTGGTTCGCCACCATCGGTCTCAGCCTCGATGAGCGCGGCTTCATCGCCGTCGGGCCGACCTTGCAGTCGCTCAACGATCCGGCCGTGTTCGCCGCCGGCGATTGCGCCGCGCTGGTCGAGACGCCGCGCGAGAAGGCCGGCGTCTATGCCGTGCGCGAGGGGCCGCCGCTGGCGCGCAATCTGTTGCATTGCGCGCGCGGGGAAGAGCCGAAGGTCTGGCGCCCGCAGCGGCAACATCTTGCGCTGATCTCGACCGGTGAGCGCTACGCGGTCGCCTCGCGCGGGCCCTTCAAGCTGGAAGGCGCCTGGCTATGGACGGTCAAGGACTGGATCGACCGCAGGTGGATCGACGCGTATAAGAAATTGTAGGCGGCACCATCAACGACCGCCATGTGAGGGGGAGGCGTTCGTGTTCACTGTCGGTAAGGCGACCATCACGCGCATCGAGGAAACCTATCTCGCCTGCTATCCGCTCAAGCGCATATTTCCCGATATCACCGAGGCGCAGCTTGCAGAGCACCAGCACTGGCTCGCGCCACATCACTATGACGCCGAGCAGGGCCTGATCAAGCTTAGCGTGCACAGTTGGTTGCTGCAGGTCGGCGGCCAGAAGATCCTGATCGACAACTGCTGCGGCAACGACAGGGATAAGCCCGGCCGGCCGTTCTGGAGCAATCTCAACATCGATTATCTCGGCCGGCTTGCCGCCGCCGGCGCGCGGCCGGAGGAAATCGACATCGTGATGTGCACCCATCTGCACCACGATCACGTCGGCTGGAACACGATGCGGAAGGACGGCAAATGGGTGCCGACCTTCCCCAATGCGCGCTACGTCTTCTCCAAGCCCGACGTCGACTATTTCGCCAAGATCGACGCCTCCGACGAGGGCCCGGCGGAGATGGGCACCTTCCGCGAATGCGTGGTGCCGATCCTGGAATACGGCCGCGCCGATCTGGTCGAGGGTACCCACCGACTCAACGACTTCATCGAGATCGAACCGGCGCCCGGGCACGCGCCCGGCCATGTGTTCTTCAAGCTGGAGAGCGAGGGCGAGCGCGGCGCCTTTATCGGCGACGTCTGGCATCATCTGTTGCAGGTCCATTACCCGGACTGGAACTTCCCCAAGAACTCCGACGCCGATCAGGCCCGCGTCAGTCGGCGCAAAGTGCTCGACTATTGCGCCGCGACCGGCGCCCTGGTCATGCCCGGTCATGTCGGCCTGCCGTTTGCCGGCCGCGTCGAAAAGACCGCCAACGGCTTCCGCCCGGACTTCCCGGTTTGAGAGTCGTCACCCGCTTGCCGCTCTGCCGGCCGCGGCGTAACACTCGCAACAAGGTCTGATCGAGGGCGCCGCAAGCAAACCATGTCCGAAACGCAGACAAAGCCCTGGCACGAGGTCGTGCTGGCCACGCTCAAGGCCAACGACGTCAAGCTCGCGGTCTATGTGCCCGACCGCGTGCTCACGCCGCTGATCAAGGCGCTGCACGCCGATCCCTTCTTCACCACCTTCGCCTGCACGCGCGAAGAAGAAGCGCTCGGCATCGTCACCGGCGCCTGGATGGGCGGCATGCGCGGCGCGCTGCTGATGCAGACCAGCGGTTTCGCCACGCTTCCCAACGCACTCGCCTCGCTGGTCTTGCCCTGCCAGATCCCGGCGCTGCTGTTCGTGTCCGAGCGCGGCACCCTCGGCGAATTCAACCTCGGCCAGGCCATGGTCTGCCGCACCATGCGCCCGGTGCTGGAAGCGCTGGGTGTCGAGCACCACACCATCACCCGCCAGGACGAGCTCGAATTCATCGTCGACCGTTCGATCAAGCAGGCGGTGATGACGCAAGCCCCCGTCACCTTCATCCTGTCGCCGTTGCTCACCGGCGGCAAAGTATTCGCGGCGTGAGGCGCCCCATGACCGCAGCCGCGCACAACGCCAAGGTGATGAACCGCTTCGACCTGACCCAGCGCCTGGTCGCTCTCCTGAAGCATGAGGAAGCGGTGATCGGCGGCATCGGCAATGCCAACTTCGATCTGTGGGAAAGCGACCAGCGCCCGCAGAACTTCTACATGCTGGGCAGCATGGGGCTGGCAATCCCGATTGCGCTTGGCGTGGCGATCGCGCAGCCGCAGCGGCACGTCGTTGCCTTGGAAGGCGACGGCTCGCTGTTGATGCAGCTCGGTTGTCTCGCGACCGTCGCCATGCGGGCGCCGAAGAACTTGACCATGGTGGTGTGGGATAACGGCATCTACCAGATCACCGGCGGTCAGCCGACCGCCAGCGCAGCGGCCGCCGACCTGGTCGCCATCGCCCGCGGCTCGGGCATCGTAAGAAGCGCCTGGGCGGCGGACGAGCAGGACTTCGAGCGCCTGTTCGCTGTGGCGCTGGCGGAAGGCGGCCCGAGCCTGATCGCCGCGCGCATCGACGACAAGCCGGGCGTCGGCACCACCGACCGCGATCCGGTGCGCATCCGCGCGGGCTTCATGCAGGGCTTGGGCGTCAAGCGATAAGCGCCATTCTGGCCCGCCATGTGGGTGCGCAACAGCCATTTGTGAAACGCCCCGCACTTCAACTACACTCGCTCCCCAAGAACAGCCGCCTGAACAACGAGCGGCAGGGGAGGGAACATGGAGACGGTCGGTCTCGTCGGCATCGGCAAGATCGGATTGCCGATCGCTGAAAACCTAATCAAGAGCGGCTACCGCGTGCTCGGCTATCGGCGTAGCCCGATGGCCGATTTCGAGCGCGTCGGCGGCGTGCCGTCCGCTTCGCCCGCCGCGGTCGCCGAAGAGGCCGATATCGTGCTCACCTGTTTGCCGTCGGCGGACGCGCTCGACGAGGTGGTGCAGGGGCCGCGCGGCCTCGCGCAAACGGCGCGGCCGGGCCAGATCGTGGTCGAGCTCGGTTCCCACCTCATCCCCGAGAAGGAACGGCAGATCGCGCCGCTCGCCGAAAGGGGCGCGGTCTTCATGGACGGCGAAGTCGGCGGCACGCCGGGCATGGTCAGCGCGCGCAAGGCCGTGGTCTATCTCGCCGGCGAAAGGGAAGCGGCCCAGAAAGCCGAGCTGGTGGTGCGCGGCTTCACCGATGTCGTGCATTATTTCGGGCCGTTCGGCGCCGCCAGCAAGGTGAAGCTGATCAACAACCATCTGGTCACCATCCACATGGCGGCCGCCGCCGAGGCCATGGCGCTCGGCCTCAAAGCCGGCGTCGACGTCGAACTGATGATCAAGGCGGTGGCCGGCGGCAGCGGCGGCTCGACCCAGTTCGGCATTCGCGCGCCCTGGATGGCGCAGCGCCGCTTCCTGCCGGCGCAGGGCGACGCCGTCGGCCTGTCGCATTACTTCGACCTCATCGGCGACTTCGCCGACAGCGTCGGGGTGGCGACGCCGCTGCTCGACCGCGCCGTCGAGCTCTACCGGCAATGCATCGACATGGGGCTCGGCCGGCACGACAACGCGGTCATGGTCGAGGTGATCGGCAGCATCCCACGCGCCAAGCGGACGGCAAAATCCGCAAAGAAGGCGAAGAAAGCGAAGCCAGCCGTCCGGAAAGTCAAAGCGAAGGGCAAGACAGCCGCCAAAGCCAAGAAGAAGACAGCACGCAAATCGAAGACGCGGAGGAAAAAATGATCCGGGTGCACAAGATCGCGCACGCCAGCTACGAGATGCCCGACCTCGGCCACCAGGCCGAATACTACACCGACATCCTCGGCCTTACGCAGACCGCCAAGGACAAGGACGCCGTCTATCTCGCCAATACCGTCGACCATCATTCGGTGGTGCTGCGCAAGGGCGACAACGCGCAATGCACGCGCGTCGGCTTCCAGATCGCGCCCGACGAGGACCTCGGCGAATTCGAGAAGCAGACCAAGGCGCACGGCATCAAGGTGACGCGTAAGAAGGACCCCGAGCCGTCGATCTCCGACATGCTCTCCTTCGAGGATCCCAAGGGCACGGTCATCGAGGTGTTCAAGCGCGACGACTTCACCCACCAGAAGTTCGCCACCAAGGGCGTCGTGCCGCACAAGCTCGGCCACGTCGCCTTCCACTGCGAGGACGTCAAGAAGGTCACCCAGTTTTATATCGACGTGCTGGGCTTCCGTGAATCCGACTGGATGGCCGACTTCTTCGTCTTCCTGCGCTGCGGGCCCGACCACCACACCATCAACTTGATGGGCACCGGCTCCAATCGCCACTTTCATACCGCCTTCGAGGTGCGCAACTGGGGCCATCTGCAGGAGGCCTGCGATTTCCTCTCGATCAACGGCTACAGGACGCTGTGGGGGCCGGGCCGCCACGGCATCGGCCATAATCTGTTCGCCTATCACCGCAGCCCCAACGGGCTGATCACTGAGCTGTTCGCCGAGCTCGACCAGATGCAGGATGAGGCACTCGGCTATTTCGCGCCGCGGCCCTGGCACCGCGACAATCCGCAGGTGCCGAAGGTGTGGCCGAAGGACCCCTCGGCGTCGAACCTGTGGGGCCCCGGCCCGCCGGAAGAGATGATGAAGTAATCTTTCTTCTACCTCCCCCTGAAAGGGGGAGGTCGACCGCTGTCGCGTTAGCGATAGCGGTCGGGTGGGGGTGGATCGATCTCTTCAAATATCAATGGATACGCCGAAATGACCCCCTCCCTGACCCTCCCCCTTTCAGGGGGAGGGAAGGAGAGGCCTCAGCCATAAAACAGCTTCGGCAGCCACAGCGCGATCTGCGGGAACCAGAACATCAGGATGATCAGCGCCAATGGCGCGAACAGGAACGGCACGATGCCGCGATAGATCTTGCCGATCCTGATGTCGGGCGCGTGCGCCTGGATGACGAACAGGTTCAGCCCCATCGGCGGGTGGATCAGCCCGACCTCGGCGACGATGACGATGATGACGCCGAACCAGACCGGGTTGTAGCCGAAATGCGTCACCAGCGGCAGAAACACCGGCACGGTAATCAGCATCATGCCGATCGCCTCCAGGAAGCAGCCGAAGAAGATGTAGGCGACGATGATGAGCACCATCACCATCGACCCCGACAGATTGAACGCTTCCGCGCCCTCGGCCAGCGCGTCCGGCAGATGCGTCTGCACCATGAAGGACGAGAACAGGTCGGCGCCGAAGATGATCACGAACAGCAGCCCGCAAGTGCCGACGGTGTTTTCGATCGAGCGCACGAAGTCCTTCCAGGACAGCCGCCGTCCGATGACGCCGAGCAGGATGGCGCCGGCCGCACCGAACGATGCGGCTTCCGTCGGACTGAACACGCCGGCATAGATGCCTCCGATGGTGCCGATGAACAGCGCCAGGAATTGCCAGGGATCGCGCATCGCCAGGAGCCGCTCGCGCCAGGCCACGGTCTCGCCGGCCGGCGCGTAGTGCGGGCGCATCCTCGCAACGATGTAGACCACGATCATGTATAGCGCGGTGAGCACCAGGCCGGGCAGCAGGCCGGCGGCGAACAGACGCGGCACCGATTGCTCGGCGATCGCGGCATAGAGCACCAGGATGATCGAGGGCGGAATGAGAATACCGAGGCTGCCGCCGGCGGCGAGCGCGCCGGCGGCGAGGCCGGAGTCGTAGCCGGCCTTGCGCATTTCCGGCAGGGCGATGCGCGTCATCGTGGCGGCGGTGGCCAGCGAGGACCCGCACACCGCGCCGAAACAGGCAGAGGCCGCCAGCGCGCCGATGGCCAATCCGCCGCGCACGCCGGCCAGGGTCACGCGCGCGGCCTTGAACAAGTCGCCCGACAGCCCGGTCACCGAGGCGACTTCGCCCATCAGGATGAACAGCGGCAGCACAGCCAACTCGTAGTTTGAGCCGACGTCGAAGGGCACGGTGCCGGACAGCGCAAAGGTCGGGACGAGGCCCAGCACGAAGGCATTGCCGACGAAGCCGACCAGCGTGAGCGCGATCCACACCGGCACGCGCAGCAAAAGCAGCGCGAACAGCGCGAAGACGCCGATGCCGCCGATTGCCGTGGCGCTCATTCGAACGGCTCTTCGTCGTGGCGGTTAGGGCCGAACGGCGCGAGCAACGCACCGCCGGCGCACAGGATGGCGCCGGCCATGCCGACCCCTGCGATCGCCCACAGGATCCAGATCGGCAGTTGCAGCTCCTGCTTGCGGTCGCCGTAGCCGTAGGCCTGCATCGCCGGCGTGATCATGGCGTAGGCGAACATCACCAGCATCAGGATCGCCAGCACGTCGGCGGCGCGGATCAGCACCGCGATCAGGTTCTTGTGAGCGAAGGAATCGATCAGGTCGATGACGATGTTGCGCCGCTGCAGGAAGGCGGTCGACATGCCGTTGAACACGAACACCACCAGCATCGACGACACCAGATCGTAGGCGCCGACGATGGGAGCGTTAAAGATGTAACGCAGCGTGACGTCCGCGATGGTGACGCACATCATGACGATAAGCGCGACCGCGGCGACGCGGAGCTGGACGCGGCGCAGTCTTTCGAGGGCTGCAAGGGCGCGGCTGCGGTACATCGTCGGGCGTTCGTCAGGATGCAGGATTAATCACGCAGACCCCGCGTTCCCGCCTCGGCGAGGGAGGCGGGAACGCGCGGACCGTGATGGTCATCGCTCACTTCATGTAAGCGTCGTAGAAGGCTTTCGCCGGCTTGCCTTCGGCTTCCAGCTTGTCGATCGTCTGCTTGATGATGGGCTTGGCGATCTCGTGCTCCTTGGCGACTTCGGCCGGAGGCAGTTCGATGATTTGCAGGCCCATCTTCTTGACCTCAAGATTGCGGGCGAACACCTCCTGCGCAGCCCAAGCCTTGCCGAAGCTCATGGCACCCTTGACGCCGGATTCCTTGTCGAGGATCGCGCGCAGATCCTTCGGCAACGACTCGTATTTGGCCTTGTTCATGACCATCGCGAAGGTGGCCGAGGCCGTCGGCGGCTCGATCGTGTAGTGCACCACCGACGCGAGATGGTAGGCGAGGCCGGCTTCGTGCGGGAAGGTGGCGCCTTCCACGATACCCTTGGCGAGCGCGTCTTGAGTCGCGGGCGGCGGCACCAGCGATGGCACCGCGCCCATGGCCTCGAGCATCTCCTTGTTGGCGGTCGAGGCGTAGCGGATCTTCTTGCCCTTGAAGTCGGCCACCGAATGGATCGGCTCCTTTGAATAGACCACGACCGGGTTGGCCATGTTCATGAACAGGATGTGCAAACCCGGGTACTCGGAGGCGAGATATTTCGGCGCCAGCTCGGTCAGGCGCTTGGCCATCTGCGGCAGGTCGACCTTGCCGTCCGGCCAGCTGAACGGCAGGTTGGCGAGTTCGGTCATCGGATAGCGGCCGGGCGTGACGCCGTTCAGACACCAGGCGATGTCGACGATGCCGTTGCGCGCGGCGTCGAACTGCCGGTTCGGCGGGCCGACGAGCTGGCCGTTGGGATAGATCTGGAACTTGAGACGACCGTGCAATTCCTTGGTGATGTTCGCAGCCCACTTGACCACCCATTTGTGGAAGGCGTGCTGCGGCGGCACGAAGTGAGAGAGCTTGAGCGTGTAGACCTTGTCGGCGGCGTGCGCTGCGCCGACGCTGAATACGACAGCGATGGCCAAGGCGCAGGCCTTGGCGAATTTGTGCGGTGACATGGAACATCCTCCCGTAATACCGGCTTCTTGTGAGCGGTTAGCGTTGATCTTAAACGGAAAATGCCGGTGCTGTCACGCACTCAGGAGGGGTGAAAACTGGCTATTTGTAGGGGTCCCAACCTTTCACGATGCGGTACAGCTTAATCGGCAACCATCTTGTTGGTCAGCACCCCGCAACCGGCGACCTCGATCTTCACCTCGTCGCAGACTTTGAGGAATTCGCCGCGCGGCATGCCGACTCCGGCGGGGGTTCCGGTCGCGATCACGTCGCCCGGCTGCAAGGTGATGTGGCGGCTGAGATAAGCGATCTGCTCGGCGATCGAATGCACCATGCGGCCGGTATTGGAATCCTGCTTGAGCACGCCGTTGATCCAGAGCTTGATCGCCATGTCGTTGGGATCGGCGACATAAGCGGCCGGGGTGAACCAGGGCCCCATGGGCGCCGCGTCCTCGAAGCACTTCTGCCCGAGCCAGTCGTAGATGAACGGCGTGCCTTCCCGTTTCATCAGGTCGCGCGCCGAGAGATCGTTGACGATCGTATAGCCGGCGACCGCGTCGAAGGCGCGCGCTTCGGAAATGTTGCGCGTCGGCCGGCCGATGACCACGCCAAGCTCGGCTTCCCAGTCCACCTGTTTGGAAAAACTCGGCAGCCGGGCGGGGGTGTCGGTGCCGATGATGGAGCCCGCGGTGGTCTTGAGGAAGAACCACGGCTCGGGATTCTTCACGATCGGCGGCCGCTTGCCGGTGGTGCGCTCGGCGATTTCCGCCATTTCTTCCAGATGGTCGTAATAGTTGGCGCCGGCGCAGTAGAGCACACCCGGATAGAGAATGGGCGCCAGAAGTTTGATTTTGCCGAGCGGCACGCCGGCATCGGGCGCGATGTTGTGCGCGGCGGCATGCAGACGCGGATGCGCCTTGTCCCAGGCGCGCAACAGGCCGAGCACCGATGACGTATCGATATCGCCGACGCCCGGCAGCAACTCCGCCGGCGCCACGACCCGTTCGCCGATCAGCACGCCGGGCTTCGGCTTGTCGCCTTCCAAATAGCTCACCAGCCGATAGCCGGACGTCATTCACGCCTCCCCATGTGTTCTTGATATCTTTGTCGTGCCGCCGTTGGTTGATGCACAGACCTGCCGCGGATTCGGCCAGACTCCCTCTCCCCGCAGGGAGAGGTCAGCCGAATCCGCCGCGCGCGTGTCCATCGACAACAGCGGCCGTACTCGACCATCGCGGCGGTGGCTTGGCAAGCCATGCGCGGTTGGGGCAGCCCGCGCCTAGTCGCCCGGGCTTTCCAGAATGCCGGCCATCATCGCCATGCGCACCAGATCGGAGAGGCTATTGGCCGACATCTTGGTCATCAGGTTGGCGCGATAGATTTCCACCGTGCGCGGGCTGATGCCGAGATCGAAAGCGATGGTCTTGTTCGGCTTGCCGGCAACCAGCCCCTGCAGCACCTGGCGCTCGCGATTCGACAGCGCATTGAGCTTGTCGTTGATCTCGGCGACTTCGGCCATGCGCTTGGTGGCGTCGGCGTCGCGGGTCAAGGCCGAACGCACCGATTCAATCAGAAGATCGTCGTCGAACGGCTTCTCGATGAAGTCGACGGCGCCGAGCTTCATCGCCTCCACCGCCAGCGGCACGTCGCCGTGGCCGGTGATGACGATCACCGGCAGGCCGGGCTTTTTCTCGCTTACCTCGCGCAGCACGTCGATGCCGGTGACCTCGGGCATGCGCACATCGGTCACCACGCAGCCATGCTCGATCTGCGGCAGCGCCTCGAAAAAGGCCTTGGCCGAGTCGAAGCCGCGCACCGAGATGCCGACGGTCTTCAGCAAGAACTCGATCGACTGCCGCACGGCATCGTCATCGTCGATGACGTAGATCACCGGCTCAGGCTGCATCGTCGATATCCCCTTCGTTCACCGCAGTCAGCGTAAAATTGAACATGGTGCCGCCGGCCGGGTTCGGCTCCGCCCAGATGCGCCCGCCGTGCGCCTCCACGATGGTGCGCGAGATCGACAGCCCCACGCCCATGCCCTGACGCTTGCTGGTGACGAAGGGCTGGAACAATTGCTCCGCGATCTCCGGCGAAATTCCCGAGCCGCTGTCGGTCACGCTGACCTTCACCAGGTTTTCGTCGCTTGGCACCACCGTGATCGTGAGCTCGCGCTTTTCCGAATCTTCCATCGCGTCCATGGCGTTGCGGATCAAGTTGAGTAGCACCTGCTGGATCTGTACGCGGTCGGCGAGCACCAGGTCGACCGCCGGGTCGAATCGGAAGCTGACACGGATACCGCGGTCCTTGACGCCGACCAACGCCAGGGCGCTCGCTTCCTCCACCAGTTTGGTGATGTTTTCGACCCGCCGTTCGCTTTCGCCGCGCGCCACGAAGTCGCGCAGGCGGCGAATGATCTGGCCGGCGCGCATCGCCTGGTCGGCGGCTTTGTCCATGGCGTCGCGCAACATGCTCGACTTTTCGTCTTCGGCGTCCAGCAGCCGCCGCGAGCCTCTCAGATAGTTCGAGATCGCCGACAGCGGCTGATTGAGCTCGTGCGCCAGCGTGGAAGCCATTTCGCCCATGGCGGTGAGCCGCGAAATGTGCACCAGCTCCGACTGCAGCTCCTGCAGGCGGGCTTCGGTCTTCTGCCGTTCGGTCAGGTCGCGGATGAAGCCGGTGAAGAAGCGCTTGTCGCCCGACTTCATCTCGCCCACCGCGAGCTCCATGGGGAAGGTCGAGCCGTCCTTGCGCTGGCCGACCACGACGCGTCCGATGCCGATGATTCGGCGCTCGCCGGTGTCGCGATAGCGGGTGAGATAGGTGTCGTGGCTTTCGCGGTACGGCGAGGGCATCAGCACCTTCACGTTGTGCCCGATCGCCTCCTTGGCGTCATAGCTGAACAGCCGTTCGGCGGCGCTGCTGAAATATTGCATGACGCCGCGCTCGTCGATGACGATCATCGCCTCGGGCACGGTATCGAGAATCGATTGCAAGTGCGCCTCGCGCGCCAACGTGTCGCGCGTCATGATGTTGGCGCGCTGCCGGCCGCGGCGCAACAGCTCGCCGCCCCAGGACATGCCGATGCCGATGGCGGCGAAGGCGACCAGGTTGACGAGGGCGGTGGTCGGAAGCGACCCGTCGCTGATGACGAACAGCCCGAGGATGGCCAGCATGCTCAGGCCGGTGGCGAATAGCCCGGGGCCGAGACCGCCGATCCCGGATGCGATCAGGACGGCGGGCACGAAATAAATGAAAATGCCTTGGCCGTGCAGCACCGGCACCAGCAGGCCGCGCAACACGAACAGAAGGACCACAGCGATCGGCGCGGCGGCATAGCGCAGCGTGGGGTTGCCCGCGTCCGCTGCAAAACCCGTCGCCTTTTCAAATGCTTCCGACATGCTCCGACCGCAGATAAATGTCCTAAAGGGGCGCGCTTTCGGCCTCCGGGGAATCCCCTATGGAGATTATCTGAATATCGCCAGGGGGTTCCAGGGCGTATCCCGAAACAATCGAATTAGGGAGAGCGCCATGCAACCGCAGACCTCGATCGCCCACAGCCCCTCGCAGCAGGCCGCCATTCGCCCGGCCCCGGTCAGCCCGCGCGGCGTCGGCTCCTCCATCGAGATGATGGGCGCTCCCATGCCGTTTACCCGCAACGCCGAGATCTATGGCGAGAACGAGCCCGCCGACTACGTCTACAAGGTGATCAGCGGCGCGGTGCGCACCTATAAGGTGCTCAACGACGGACGCCGGCAGATCGGCGGCTTCTATCTCCCCGGCGACATCTTCGGCCTCGAGGCCGGTGACGAGCACACGTTTTCCGCCGAAGCGATCACCGAATGCAAGGTGCTGGTGATCAAGCGCGCGAGCCTGGTATCGCTCGCCGCCCGCGACGGCGAGGTTGCCCGCCAGCTCTGGACCATGACGGCGGGCGAACTGCACCGCGCGCAGGACCACATCATGCTGCTGATCAAGACCGCGCAGGAGCGGGTCGCCGGCTTCCTGCTGGAAATGGCCGCGCGCGGCGCCACGATCGCCGAGGTCGAACTGCCGATGTCGCGCCAGGATATCGCCGATTATCTCGGCCTCACCATCGAGACCGTGTCGCGCACGCTGACGCAGTTGGAGAAATCCGCTGCCATCGCGGTGCCGACCTCGCGCCGGATCGTGCTGCGCAACCGCGCCGCGCTCAACCGCATGAACGGCTGACCCCCAGAGTTCTGCGCCGAACAACGTTCCTCCCTGACGCGTTCGGCTTTCACTGCCCCGGCACAAAAATGCCGGGGCTTCTTTTTTGGGCGGAAGCTACGGCCTCAGGCCGGCCACTTGGCCCGGGTCTTGAGCTTGGCCAGGGTTTCCGTGACTTCGCCCATCATCTTTGCCTGATCCAGCGCGGTGAACTTGCCGCTCCGGCGCAGGATGCGGCCATCGACCACCACGGTGTCGATATTGTTCGGCTGCGCCAGTTGCACCAGCGCGTCGTAGGGATCGCCGCTCAGCGCCATGTTCTCGTCGGTGGTGCGGATCAGGATCAGGTCGGCGCGTTTGCCCGGCGTCAACGAGCCGACCTTGTCGCCCACGCCGAGGTCGCGGGCGCCGTCGACGGTGGCAAGCTGCACCACCCGGCGCATGGGCAATTTGAACTTCTTGCCCTGGCGATGCAGGTTGATGGTGTAGAGGAAGCGCATGCTGCTGAAGAAGTCGCAGTCATAGGTCGTGGTGTGGTCGACCGACAGGCTCAGCCGCAGGCCGGCCTGCATGACCTCGGCGGTCTGCATCTGGCCGGAGCGGCGCGCTTCACCCACCGGCGATGTGCTGTAGCGCACGCCGTGCTTGGCGAGCGCGGCGATGTCCTCGCCGCTGAGGCCGAGCGGGTGCACCAGAAGCAGGTCGGGGCCGAGCAATCCGGCTTCGTCGAGGGTCTTGATCGCGCCCTTGCCCGAGGTGTGCAGGGTGACCGGCAGCCCAAGATCGCGCGCCGTGCCCCATTCCTTTTTCGCCATGTCCGGTTTGATGGCCCCGCGCGTGCCGCCGAGGTTGCCATCGACGTTGCGCGAACAGATGCCGAGGCTGAGCATGCCCTCCTTGTCCACCCACTGCTTCTTGGCGCGCGCCAGATCGGCGAGATCCATCGGCGTGTCGTTGGGAAGGCCGAGCGCGCAGCCATAGGCGAAGCGCCCGCGGATGCCGAGGTCGCGCATGGCGCGCATTTCGGCGTCGGCGTGCGCGGGGCTGCGCACATTGTGCGCCCAATTATGCGTGGTGGTGATGCCGGCGCTCAGCGCCTGCGACACGCCGAGCCGCACGCTCTGATAGCTGTCGTCCGGCGTGTAATGGGTTCCGCACTTGAACGTCACCGGGAAATAGGTGGTCTTCGGGTTGTCCTGCCGCATCAGCGGCCGCAGGAAGCTGGTCCAATGATGCCAGTGGGTATCGACGAAGCCGGGCATGCAGATCATGCCCTTGCCGTCGATCACTTGCGCGCCGGGCGCGTTCACGCTTGCCGCCACCGCCACGATGGCGCCGTCGCGCACATGCACGTCGCCCTGCGGCAGGTCGCCGATCTTGTCGTCCATCGACAACACGTGCGCGCCGCGCACGACGAATTCGCCGCGCGCCGGTAGCGCACCGCTCATGGCGCCGCCGGTTTGCGCAGACGCGCCGCGCGGCAGCAGGCTGGCCGCGCCGAGCGCGGTGGTCGCGGCCAAGAGTGTTCGTCGGTCGAATGCATCCTTGAGCATGACTTCCCCCATTCGCTTGTCGTTGTTGTTGCGCGAGCGGTGTCTTGTCGGATGAGATTGTGCCGGCAGCGCTGCGCGCGAGGCAAAGGCTAGGACCGAACCGTGCGGCAAGGCAACGAAATAACTGCCCACTGCGTTGCCCACGCATTGTCGCTCATCGTGAGCGCCGTTAGGCTTTCGCCACCTCAGGGGAGGCCGGGACATGACGACATATGACGGTGTGGTGGTCGGCGGCGGCCACAACGGGCTGACGCTCGCCGCTTATCTTGCGCGCGCCGGCTTGCGCATCGCGGTTCTCGAGCGCAATCCGCATCTCGGCGGCGGCTGCAGCACCGAAGAGCGCATCCAGCCCGGTTTTCGTCTCAACCTGCATTCGAACTTCTTCATCGGCATTCGCCATTGCCCGCTGATTGCCGACCTCGAGCTTCACCGCTACGGCTTCTCCTATATCGAGCCGCCGGTGCAGCAGGGCGCGGTATTCCGCGACGGCACCGCCATCGTCATCCACCAGGATCTCGACAAGACCTGCGCCTCGCTCGCGCGCTTTTCGCGCCAGGATGCCGACACCTTCCGCGCGCTGTGGCAGCGCTATTGCGTGGAGCTCAGGCCCTTATTGGTCTCGCTGTTCTATAACGCGCCGCTTTCGCCCGACGCGCTGGGCGACCGGTTGAGCGGTCCGCTCGGCAAGGAACTGCTGTCGCATGCCAAGGACGACCTGTTCAGCGTGGTGCGCCGGTATTTCGTCGACGATCGCATCCGCACCCTGTTCACCTCGCTGATGCACGTCATCACCGCGGAGAACGTGCCCGGCGCCGGCATCGTTTTCCCGGCGATCTTCGCCAATGTCGCCAGCCTCGGCCTGCCGGTGGGCGGTGCGGTGTCGCTGGTCAATGCGCTGGCGCGCGTCGTCGAAGCCGGCGGCGGGGCCGTCATCACCGGCGCCGACGTCAAAGAGATCACGGTCGAGCAGGGGCGCGCCACCGGTGTCAGGCTTGCCGACGGCAGCCGCATCGAAGGCCGCCGCTTCGTGGCCAGCGCCGTTGATTTTCCGCAGACGGTCGAGCTCGCCGGCGACACGCTGTTTCCGCCAGGCCGTCCGCGAGAAGGCGAACGCCTGGCATTGGGGCAACCACAGTCTCGCGACCCTGCACTTGGCGCTGCGTGCACCGCCGGCCTACCGGGCGCAGGCGTTCGATCCGGACATCGCCCGCGCTTTCAACATGTTCTTCGGCATGGAGAGCATCGACGACGTCGCCAGCACCTTTGCCGATTGCGCCGCCCACAAGTTCCCGCGCGTGCTGCATGGCAACGGCGCCTGCAACAGTCAGTTCGATCCGACTTATGCGCCCGCCGGTCAGCACACCGCCTTCTGGTGGCCATTCGCGCCCTACGCCGTGGAGGAGGGCCCGGAGGGCTGGGAGCGCCACCGCGCCGACTATCGTGCGCGGCTGCTCGAAGCCTGGCGCGTCTATGCTTCCAACCTCGACGACAGCAACGTGCTGGGCAGCACGCTGTTCACCCCGCGCGACGTCGAGCGGCTCAACATCAATATGCGCCAGGGCGCGGTGCGCATGGGCGCCTATGTCCCGCAGCAGCTCGGCATCAACCGGCCGCACCCGTCGCTGGCCGGCTCGCGCACGCCGGTCGAGGGGCTCTATCTCTGCGGTTCCTCCTCGGGCAACGGCGGCGGCGTCAATGGCGCGCCCGGCTATATCGCCGCCAATGCCATCGTCGACGATTTGGCGTTGACGCGCGCCTGGACGCCGGTGGCGGCCCCCGCGTACGGCCGCTAAGCCCGCTTGACCTGCGTCAATACCTGCTTTCGGCGTGCATGGTTTTCTCAACTCGGCAAGGTATTGGAGAACCAAGATGAACGCCCGCGACGTGATGACCCGCAACGTGATTTCGATCGCGCCCGATGCCACCATTTTGCAGGCGGCGCGGCTGATGCTGCAGCATCACATCAGTGGCCTGCCGGTGGTGGATAAAGGAAAGCTGGTCGGCATCCTGTCGGAAGGCGACTTCCTCCGCCGTCAGGAGACCCAGACCCAGCGCCGGCGCTCGCGCTGGCTGGAGTTCGTGATGGGCCCCGGTCGCATGGCCGAGGAATACACCCATACCCACGGCAGCAGGGTTTCCGAGGTGATGACCACGGAACTGCACACGGTCGACGAGGACACCTCGCTGGAGGAGATCGTCCGCCTGATGGAGCACTACCGCATCAAGCGCGTGCCGGTGCTGCGTGTCGGCAAGCTCGTCGGCATCATCACCCGCGCCAATCTCATGCACGCCATGGTCGGGCTCGCCCGCGGCGCGACGCCGGTCAAGCCGAGCGACACCGCCATTCGCGAGCAATTGATGAAAGTCATGCAGGAACAGACCTGGGCGCCCACCGCCATGGTCGACGTGCAGGTGCATGACGGCGTGGTCGAATTGTGGGGCACCATCCTGGACGAGCGCCAGCGCGACGCCCTCAAGGTGGCGGCCGAGAACATTCCCGGCGTGGCCGGGGTCAAGGATCATCTCGCCTGGCTCGAGCCGCTCTCGGGAACCGTGGTCGAGAACCAGGACGTTTCGGCGCCCTGAGGGGCGGCGTGGACAATTTTGGGTTTTGACCTGGCTCAAGGAACACCCGCGCCGCGCCGGTATTGAACTCATGTCGCCTCGACGCGACGACGTGGGCCAGATGCGGAGAGGGTCCTGGTCGGTCGAGGGCAGCTACGGGGCGTACGAGCGTTCGCTGGAACTGCCGGAAAGCGTCAATGCCGACATCGGAGCCAACAACGACGAGGGCGTGCTGAAGGTGGTGGTGCCGAAGCCCGCGCCGAAACAAGTCAAGAAGGTGGAACTCAAGGCCGCCGCCTGAGCGAATAGGGGCGCCGAACAAGCGCGCAACCGCGGCCCGATGTGGCGCGGGGCGCGCTTTTGCTTTGAGTTTGTAGCGTCATGCCCGGCCCGTCGTGCCGGGCATTCGCGTCCCTGGCCATGAGGGGGAGGGCAGAGCCCTGGATGGCCGGCCATGACGACAGCGTTAGTGCCCCACCTCGGCCGGCCCGCATGTCCGCCATGCGCCATTTGCTTCTCGCGGCCTGGAAAGTCCCAGCCATTCCCGCCAGGCGGCCGCTAACTCCGTGAGATCGGTGCAGGAACGCCTGTTCGTTTGACCTGCATCAAAGAAGCCGCGGGGCCTGAGGATCATAAACAAATTGTAATCATTCGAAGCCCTTTCCCGGCCAGCCAAAACGGAACAGCAGCATGGCGAACGCAGCGGTCGCTCCTCAAAAAACCATGACTCTCGGCGAAGGCGGCGCGGCGATCGCGTTGACCGCATTGGCCATTCTCTCAATCGTTGTCGCCGCCAAGGCCTACACGCCGGCTTATGCCTTCCACGCCTACCTCTTCTGTGCGGCCAGCGTGGCGGCGGTATTTGCCATCCTCAACCGCTATTTCGACCGCCCGGCGACGTTCCCGCCGTTGGAGATCGAGGGCAAGCCCAACTACAACATGGGCCCGGTCAAGTTCGCGACCGTCGCCGGCATGTTCTGGGGGCTCGCCGCCTTCACCGTCGGCCTGTTCATCGCGCTCGAGCTGGCCTTCCCGTTCCTCAATCTCGACCTGTTCATGAATTTCGGGCGCTTGCGCCCGCTGCACACCTCAGCCGCGATTTTCGCCTTTGGCGGCAATGTGCTCATCGCCACCTCGTTCTATGTCGTGCAGCGCACCTCGCGCGCGCGGCTGGTCGGCGATCTCGCGCCTTGGTTCGTCGTGCTCGGCTACAACTTCTTCATCGTCATCGCCGGCACCGGCTATGTGCTCGGCATCACCCAGTCGAAGGAATATGCCGAGCCGGAATGGTACGCCGACCTGTGGCTGACCATCGTTTGGGTCACCTATTTCCTCGTCTATCTCGGCACCATCATGCGGCGTAAGGAGCCGCATATCTACGTCGCCAACTGGTTCTATCTCGCCTTCATCATCACCATCGCGGTGCTGCACATCGGCAACAACGCGGCGATCCCGGTGTCGATCTTCTCGTCCAAGTCCTACATCGTGTGGTCGGGCGTGCAGGACGCCATGGTGCAGTGGTGGTACGGCCACAACGCGGTCGGCTTCTTCCTCACCGCCGGCTTCCTCGCCATCATGTACTACTTCATCCCGAAGCGGGCCGATCGTCCGGTCTATTCCTACCGGCTGTCGATCATCCACTTCTGGGCGCTGATCTTCATCTACATCTGGGCCGGCCCGCACCATCTGCACTACACCGCGCTGCCCGACTGGGCGCAGACGCTGGGCATGACCTTCTCGATCATGCTGTGGATGCCGTCATGGGGCGGCATGATCAACGGTCTGATGACGCTGTCCGGCGCCTGGGACAAGCTGCGCACCGATCCCGTGCTGCGCATGATGGTGGTGTCGGTCGCCTTCTACGGCATGTCGACCTTCGAAGGGCCGATGATGTCGGTGAAGATCGTCAACTCGCTCAGCCACTACACCAACTGGACCATCGGCCACGTGCACTCCGGCGCACTCGGCTGGGTCGCCTACATCTCCTTCGGCGCCATCTACTGCCTGGTGCCATGGCTGTGGAACAAGCGGCTCTATTCGCTGAAGCTCGTCAACTGGCACTTCTGGATCTCGACCATCGGCATCGTGCTCTACATCACCTCGATGTGGGTGGCGGGCATCCTGCAAGGCCTGATGTGGCGCGCTTACACCAACCTCGGCTTCCTCGAATACTCGTTCGTGGAATCGGTTGAGGCGATGCACCCCTTCTACGTCATCCGTGCATTGGGCGGGGCGCTGTTCCTGCTCGGCGCCGTGATCATGGCGTGGAATCTCTGGAAGACCGTCAACACGGCGGAATCCGCCGAACCGGCCGGCATCGCGCTGGCGCCTGCGGAATAAGGCGGAGTGAAGACAATGTCGCTTTGGCAAAAACACGCCATTATCGAAAAGAACTCGATCATCCTGGTGATCGGCATCCTGGTCGTCATCGCCATCGGCGGCCTGGTCGAGGTGGTGCCGCTGTTCTACCTCAAGAACACCATCGAAAAGGTCGACGGCGTGCGTCCCTATACGCCGCTCGAACTTGCCGGCCGCAACATCTACGTCCGCGAGGGCTGCTATCTCTGCCACTCGCAGATGATCCGGCCCCTGCGTGACGAGGTCGAACGCTACGGCCACTACTCGCTCGCCGCCGAGAGCATGTACGACCGGCCCTTCCAATGGGGCTCGGAGCGCACCGGTCCCGATCTCGCCCGCGTCGGCGGCAAGTATTCCGACGCTTGGCAGCGTGACCATCTGCGCGATCCGCGCTCGGTGGTGCCGGGCTCGATCATGCCGTACTACGCCCGGCTGTTGAACACCGATCTCGACTACGCGCACATCGCCGACGACCTGAAGGTGCAGGCCGAGCTCGGTGTGCCCTACACCAAGCAGGACATCGCCGACGCGGTCGACGACGTGCGCACGCAAGCGACGGATAACGCTGAGAAGGCCGACGATCTGCAGAAGCGCTATCCGAAGGCGAGCGTGCGCGACTTCGACGGCGATCCTACCCGCATCACCGAGGCCGACGCGCTGATCGCCTATCTTCAGCTGCTCGGCACCGAGGTGAACTTCAAGCTTTACGACGACAAAGCCAATATCCGGTGACATGCGATGGACCCGACCTACAAAGCCGTTGCTGAATTCGCGCAGTTCTGGGGGCTGATCTACTTCGTCGCCATCTTCGCGGTGGTGCTGCTCTACGCGCTGTGGCCCTCGCGCAAGGCGCAGAAGCAATTCGATGACGCGGCGAACATTCCGTTCAAGGAGGACTGACCGGTGGCTGAAGAACACAAAGAAGTCGACAAGCTGACCGGTACTGCCACCACCGGCCACGAGTGGGACGGCATCCGCGAGCTCAACACGCCGTTGCCGCGCTGGTGGCTGTGGACCTTCTATCTCTGCATCCTCTGGGCGGTGGGGTATTGGGTGCTCTATCCGGCCTGGCCGCTGATCAGCAATTCGACACAAGGCGTGCTCGGCTGGCATGCGCGCGCCGCGGTGGAGACCGATCTTCAAGAGCTGCGCCACGAGCGCGGTCCGATGATGGCCAAGCTCACCGGCGCCTCATTGGCGCAGATCGTCGGAGATCCGCAGCTCCTGGACTTCGCCCGCGCCGAAGGCCGTGTCGCCTTCGCCGACAACTGCGCGCCGTGCCACGGCGCCGGCGGCGGCGGAGCCAAGGGCTATCCCAACCTCAACGACGACGACTGGCTGTGGGGCGGCAAGCTCGCCCAGATCCAGCAGACCATCACCCACGGTGCGCGCTCGGGCGATGCCGATGGACACCAAGGCAACATGCCGGCCTTTGGCCGCGACAAAATCCTCAAGCCCGAGCAGATCTCGCAAGTGGCCGACTATGTGCGCTCGCTGTCGGGACTGAGCGTGGAGCCCGGCGCCGATCTCGCCGCCGGCAAGAAGATCTTCGCCGACAACTGCGCGGTCTGTCACGGGCCCGACGGCAAGGGCATGCAGACCGTCGGTTCGGCCAACCTGACCGACAAGATCTGGCTCTATGGCTCCGACAGGCAGACCATCGTGCAGACCATCACCAATGGCCGCGGCGGCGTGATGCCGGCTTGGGGCGAACGTCTTAGCGATCCCACCATCAAGGCGCTGACGGTCTATGTCTGGACCTTCGGCGGCGGAGTGAAATGATCATGGCCGAAGCCTCGACACTCTCGCTCGAACACGCGGCGGCGGACGCCTCCGATCTCGCGCGCCTGGTCGAGGCGGCCGAGGTCAAGGGCGCGCCGCCGGAGCCGCCCGAGGAGGACATCCCGCTCTATGCGCCACGGCGCAAGATCTACCCGCAAAGCACCCACGGCCTGTTCCGCCAGATCAAATGGGCGGTGCTGGTGCTCACGCTCGGCGTCTACTACCTGCTGCCCTTCGTGCGCTGGGACCGCGGCCCCAACGCGCCGCACCAGGCAGTGCTGATCGACTTCCCGAGCCGGCGCTTCTATTTCTTCTTCATCGAAATCTGGCCGCAGGAGGTCTATTACCTCACCGGTCTGCTGATCCTGGCGGCGATCGTGCTGTTCCTGATGAACGCGGTCGCCGGCCGCATCTGGTGCGGCTATCTCTGCCCGCAGACGGTGTGGACCGACCTGTTCCTCGCCATCGAGCGCTTCATCGAAGGCGACCGCCGCGAGCACATGCAGCGCGACCGCAAGCGCTGGACCGCGGCGACCTGGGCGCGCAAAGGCGCCAAGCATTTCCTCTGGCTCATGGTGGCCTGGTGGACCGGCGGCGCCTGGGTGCTCTATTTCGCCGACGCGCCGACGCTGGTGAAGGAACTCGCCACCGGCCAGGCGCCGCTCATCGCCTACGCCTTCATCGGCATCCTCACCTTCACGACCTACGCGCTCGCCGGCCACATGCGCGAGCAGGTCTGCCTCTATATGTGTCCGTGGCCGCGCATCCAGGCGGCGCTCACCGACGAATACGCGCTCAACGTCACCTACCGCTACGACCGCGGCGAGCCGCGCTGCTCGGTGAAGAAGGCCGAGCAGTTGCGCGCCGAAAGCAAGCCGGCCGGCGATTGCGTCGAGTGCTTGCAATGCGTGCACGTCTGCCCGACCGGCGTCGATATCCGCGACGGCGCCAGTCTCGGCTGCATCCAGTGCGGCTTGTGCATCGACGCCTGCGACAACGTCATGGTCAAGCTCGGCCGCCACACCGGGCTGATCGGCTACGACACCGACATGAACATCAAGCGGCGCATGGAGGGCGAGGAGCCGGTCGTGCGCCTGTTCCGCGGGCGCACGCTGCTCTACGCCGCCATCATCGCGCTGGTGGGGGGCATCATGATCTACGCGCTTGCCACGCGCGGCGACCAGGGCATCGACGTCATCCATGACCGCAACCCGATCTATGTACGGCTGTCCGACGGCGCGATCCGCAACGGCTACACCATCCGCCTCGTCAACAAGGACCTGAGCACGCGCGAGTTCATCGTCGGCATCGACGGTCTGCCGGCGGCGCTGCTCGACTTTGTCGGCGTGGAGCGTGCCGACGGCCGTACCGTGATCGACGTCGGCCCCGACCAGACCCGCGAAGTGCGTGTCACCGTCACCGACTACAGCAAGACATCGCCGCCGGCCTCCACGCCGATCACCTTCAAGCTGATCGACGTCGACACCGGCCGGGTCACGCAGGTGCGCGACCACTTCCTCGCCCCCGAGCCACCGAGGTGAACCATGCAACTCGTCCGCCGCGATAAGCCGCGCGAGCTCACCGGCCGGGCCGTGCTGCTCTGGCTGATCGGCTTCTTCGGCCTGGTGTTCGTGGTCAACGGCATCATGGCCAATGCCGCGATCTCGACCTTTGGCGGGGTCGAGACGCAGAGCTCCTACAAGGCCGGTCAGAACTTCGAGCACGAAGTGGCGCTGGCCAGGGCGCAGGATGCGTTGCACTGGAAGGTCGACGGCAAGCTCAATCTCGACCGTGTCGGCGAGGCGATCCTCGACATGACCGTGCGCGATAAGGAAGGCCAGCCGGTCGGCGGGCTCACCGCCGACGCCCGGCTGTGGCACCCGGCCGATTCGCGGTTGGACCACGTCATCGCCATGAGCAAGACCGCGCCCGGCAGTTTCCACGGCGAGGCGCACGCCCACTCCGGCCGTTGGGAGTTGATCGTCGACTTTTATCGCGGCCACGAGCGCATGTTCCGCTCGCGCAGCGAGATCGTGCTGAAATGACCCGTCCACCGCTCACCCCCGCGAAAGCGGGGGTCCAGGGACAAAAGGGATAGGCTTTCGATTGCGGCACTGGATTCCCGCTTACGCGGGAATGAGCGAAAAGTGCGATAGCGAACCGAAATACTGCAATGACCGACACCGCCCTCGATCTCTCCCTCTATGCCAAGCCATGCGGCGAGCACATGCTCGGCATGGATCTGGCGGTCGAGGGCGTGCATTGCGGCGGCTGCATCGCGCGCATCGAAGCCGCCGTGCGGCAGCTTCCCGGTGTTACCGAGGCGCGGCTCAACTTCACCAATCGCCGCCTGCACGTGGCCTGGGCCGACGATCAGGTCAAGCCCGCGCAAATTCTCGAGACCCTCGAGCGCATCGGCTATCACGGCTATCCCTTCGTGCCGCAGCGCGCCGAACAGGAGGAGGCGGCCGAGGCGCGCCGCCTGCTGCGCTATCTGGCGGTGGCGGGCTTTGCCGCCATGAACATCATGCTGCTGTCGGTGTCGGTGTGGGCCGGCAGCGACATGACGCCGGAGACGCGCGACTTCTTCCATTGGGCTTCGGCCTTGATCGCGCTGCCGGCGGCGGCCTATGCCGGCCAGCCCTTCTTCCTGAGCGCCTTGCGCGCGCTCAAGGCGCGCTCGCTCAACATGGACGTGCCGATCACCGTGGGCGTGACGCTGGCGCTCGCCATGTCGGTGATCGAGACCGCGCGCCACGCGCCCGACGCCTATTTCGACTCGGCGATGATGCTGCTGTTCTTCCTGCTGCTGGGGCGCACGCTCGATCACGCCATGCGGCGCAAGACGCGGGCGGTGGCGGGCAATCTGGCGGCGCTGAAGGCCGACACCGCACGCCGCTTCATGGGCGGTGAACTGGTCAGCGTGCCGGTGGCGGCGCTACGGCCCGACGACCGGGTGCTGGTGCGTCCCGGCGAGCGCGTGCCGGCGGACGGTATGGTGGTCAGCGGCAATTCGGAGATCGACGAGAGCGTCATCACCGGCGAGACGGCGCGCCGCAAGATCGCGGCCAACGCCCGGGTCTATGCCGGCAGCATGAACTATTCCGGCGCGCTCACTGTGCGCGTCACCGCCGCCGGTTCCGATTCGCTGATCGACGAGATCGAGCGGCTGCTGGAAAAAGCGGCCAGCGCCAAGTCGCGCACCCGCCGGCTGGCGGATCGCGCCGCCCGCTTCTATGCGCCGATGGTGCACATCACCGCCGCGCTGACCGGCGTGGGCTGGCTTCTCGCCGGCGCTTCGCTGCACGACGCGGTGGTCACGGCGATTGCCGTCCTCATCATCACCTGCCCCTGCGCGCTGTCGCTGGCGATCCCCGCCGTACAGGTGGTCGCGTCCGGCGCGCTGTTCCGCGCCAACGTCATTCTCAATGCCGGCGACGCCATCGAGCGTCTGGCGGAAGCCGACACCATCGTCTTCGACAAGACCGGCACGCTGACCTTGCCGGAGCCGCGCGTCACCAACGCCGCGGCGATCGACCCGGCGCTGGTGCGGCTGGCGGCGCGGCTGGCGCTGTCGAGCCGACATCCGCTGGCGGTGGCGTTGGCGCGCGAGGCTGACGGCGCCGCGCCTTACGAGAACGCGGTGGAAGAGCCGGGGCAGGGCGTGCGCGCCACGATCGATGGCGCCGAGGCGCGACTGGGCAATGCCGATTTCTGCGGCCTGCCGGAAGTTTCCGCGCTCAGGGCCGACACCTCGATGATCATGTTCAGTCATGGCGGCCGTTCCGCTGCCATTGCCATCAGCCAGAAGCTGCGGCCCGATGCCGTCGAGGTCATGAGGGACCTCGCCAGCCGCGGCTACGACCTGCGCATCCTCTCCGGCGACCGCAACGCGGCGGTGGCGCCGATAGCGCGCGCGCTCGGCATCTCGCACTGGCAGGGCGAACTGACGCCGGCCGAGAAGATCGTCTATATCGACGCGTTGAAGAACGAAGGCCGCCGCGTGCTGATGGTCGGCGACGGCTTGAACGACGCGCCGTCGCTTGCCGCCGCCCACGTCTCGCTGTCGCCGATCTCCGCCGCCGACCTGACTCAAGCGCAGGCCGATGCGGTGTTCCTCGGCGAGCGGCTCGCCCCCCTGGCGGAGGCGCTCAAAGTCGCGCGCCGCGCCCGCCGGCTGATGACGCAGAATTTGTGGCTGGCCGCGATCTACAACACCATCGCGGTGCCGGTGGCGATCGCCGGCCTGGTGACGCCGCTGATCGCCGCGCTCGCCATGTCGGCGTCGTCGATGATGGTGACGTTGAATTCCTTGCGAGCACGGGGGCGCACGCACCAAGGTCAAGGAGCACGCCCATGAACGTGCTGGTCTATCTCATTCCGCTGGCGGTCGGCCTGGGGCTGATCGGTCTCATCGGCTTCCTGTGGGCGCTGCGCAGCGGCCAATACAGCGACGTCGACGGCGCCGCCTTGCGCGTTCTCTCCGACGACGACCTGCCGCCGGAGCAGCGCGAGGCGTCGCACTGACGTGAGACGGTAGGGCGGATTGGCGGAGCGTAATCCGCCTTGTTTAGCCGCTCGTCCCCGCGCAAGCGGCGACCCAGCTCTTTGGCGACAAACGCTGGATGCCCCGCTTTCGCGGGACATGACAGCCGCGTTTGTGGCTCCACTCAACCCATTGAAAACGCGAAATAAAAAACTTATCCCCGCTCGTTTAAGCGGCACTTATCCTCTGCGCGTCCGGTTCGACTGAGGGCGCTTTCATGAGGCGTCATGAGGGTGGAACCGGATGCGGTGCCTGCGGGCGGAGGAAAACGCATCCTCTCGCGCTCGGGCGGCGCGGGGCTCCGCCCGGGGACACTAAGACCCCCCGCCAGGAGCTGGCTGACGGCGTGAGTTTTCGAGACCTTGCCGAAAGCGTGGCCCGCGCCGGAAAGACACCGCGATGGAGCGCCGCGGGGCGCGGCGTGCTCATCGCCAGAGCACGTCACGCACCGCAAGGTGCGGACAAAGGATGGTTGCGCCTCGCGGCGCTCCATCGCCCTCGCATTTTGCGGGGGTCGACTCCCCCGGACCCCCTGGTTCGAGGGGCAAGGGGAAATACGGGCGGACCCGGCGCCCACCAAAGAACACGGGCGATGACGCTTGGCTGTTTGATTGGCTGTTTGACAAGAGAATAAGAGGGCTCGGAGCGCGCAACATACTCGGCCGTCATGCGCGGGCTTGGCCCGCGCATCCATGATGACGCCCAGCGTCTGGGAGCCTTACGTAGGTCCGAATCTGTTGCACGGTCTCATGGATTGCCGGGTCAAGCCCGGCAATGACAGCGGAGAGGTCTGCGAACGTGGTTGTTCCTCACGCCGCGCTCTTCTTGCCCCACAGCCGCGTCGACGCGATGTCGGCACCCTGGCGGACGGCGGCGAGCTTCAGCCACACCGCCGGCTCGATCACCCATTCGCGCTTGGTGAAGGTGCCGAAGCCGCAATCGGTCGAGGCGATCACCCGCTCGCGATCGCCGACCGCGGCGACCGCCTCCTCGATGCGGCGCGCCACCACTTCCGGGTGTTCGACGAAATTGGAGGTGGTCTCCACCACGCCGGGAAGCAGCAGCATGTGCTTCGGCAGCGGATGGGTCTTGAACGCGGCGTATTCGTGGGCGTGGCGCGGATTGGAGAACTCGATCGACAGCGCGCCGACATTGGCCTGGTAAAGCACCGGCAGGATCTTCACCAGCGGGATGTCGTGGATGTGCGGCCCTTCCCAATTGCCATAACAAATGTGCAGCCGCACGCGCTCGGGCGAGATGCCGGCGATGCCTTCATTGAGCGCCGCGATGTGGCGCTCGATCGCCTTGACGAAACCGGCATCGTCGAGATCGCGGTACATCATGGTGCGGTCCATGGCGAGATCGGGCGCGTCGATCTGCAACAGCAGGCCGGCCTTGTGGATCGCGTCGTACTCGTTCTTCATCTCCCGCGCGATCGCCTTGAGATACGTATCGTGCGAGTCGTAATAGGCATTGAGCATGGTGGTCGAGATGATGCCGGGCGAGGGCGCCGTCATGAAGCGCTCGGAAAAGGCGCCGAGCTCGTCGGCGATCCTGATGAAGCCGTTGATCTCGTCGGTGATCGGCTTCATGTCGGTGTACTTGATATCGCCTTGCGCTTCCGGCGCGCCCTGCTGGCTCTTGGGCGGGTTGGGGAAGCGGCGCATGAGATAGGCGAGCAGGTCGGGAAATTCCTCGAACTCGATGCCGCGGCGCCGCTTCGACACGCCGGCAAAGCCCGACATGCGCTGCGGCACATAGGTCTGGAAGCCGATGCGTCGCTGCTCGCCGTCGTTGCCGACATCGATGCCGGCCGCCATCTGCTTCTGCACGACGTGGCGCACCGCCTTGTCCATCTCCGCGGCCAGCGTCTTCGGGTCGTAGGGCTTGCCCTCTTCCTGCGCCATCAACAGGTCGGAGAGCTTCTCGTTGCGCGGCAGGCTGCCGACGTGGGTGGTGAGGATGCGGTCCCGGCTTAAATTCATTGATGCTGCTCCTTCGCGTACACACGCCCGCTCAAGCTTGGTCATGGCCGGGCTTGTCTCGGCCATCCACGCTTTGACGTCCCATCGAGGAAGTCGTGGCCGCCCGGCACAAGGCCGGGCATGACGCGGAAAGGCCGTTCGATTGTCGCGCGAACCATAATGGTAAATGCCGCGCTGTACAGGTCGTGGGAGGAAAATCGGCGGCGGCGGCCCATCCGCCTCGGAATTATATTCACATTGCGATAATGGCCCACCGCTCGCATAATTCCCGTCAATCGAGGATCAATAAGCGGTCTTTGCACCGTTCCGGGAGGAAGAATTATGACAGCCGATGTTTCGGCGGCGGAAGTGGCGATGGGCGCAGTCCCACGCGATTACAACTTCGCTGCCGACGTCCTGCAGAGCAATCTCAAGGCCGGCCGTGCCGAAAAGCCGGCCTTTATCGACGGCCGTCGCACGCTCACCTATCGCGAGCTCGCCGAGCGCGTCGCCCGCTTCGGTGCCGCATTGCGCGGCCTCGGCATCCGCCGCGAAGAGCGCGTCTTGATGGCGCTCACCGACACCATCGACTGGCCGACCGCGTTCCTCGGTTGTCTCAAGGCCGGCATCGTCGCGGTCCCGGTCAACACGCTGCTTACCGAAGACGACTACCGTTTCATGCTCACCGACAGTCGCGCCAAATGCCTGGTGGTGTCGGAGGTGCTGTTTCCCAAGTTCGAAAAGCTGATCGCGGCGTGCCCGGACCTCGAGCACGTCATCGTCTCCGGCGACAACCCGCACGGCTATCGGCTGTTCGAGGACGTCATCGGCGCCGACGAGCCGGAGGACTACACCGCGCCGACCACGTGCGACGACATTGCGTTCTGGCTCTACACCTCGGGCTCGACCGGCACGCCGAAGGGCGCGGTGCACGTGCACGCCAGCCTCAAGCTCACCGCCGATCTTTACGGCACGCCGATCGCCGACATCCAGGAAAGCGACGTCTGCTATTCGGTGGCGAAGCTGTTCTTCGCTTACGGCCTCGGCAATGCCATGACCTTTCCGCTTACGGTCGGCGCCACCACCGTGCTCAATCCGGAGCGGCCGACGCCGGATGGTGTCGCCGCGCTGCTCAAGCAATTTCCAGTGACGGTGTTCTACGCGGTGCCGACCTTCTATGCCGCGTTCCTCGCCAGCAACACGGCGCCGCAGCGAGAGGAGGTGAAGATCCGCCGCTGCATCTCCGCCGGCGAGGCGTTGCCGGAAGAAATCGCGCAGCGCTGGTTCGAGCGCTACGGCGTCGAGATTTCCGACGGTCTCGGCACCACCGAGATGCTGCACATCTATCTCACCAACCGGCCGGGCGCGACCAAATACGGCACCACCGGCAGGCCGGTGCCGGGCTACGACATCAGGCTAGTGGGCGAAGACGGCGAAGAGGTGCCGCAAGGCGAAATGGGCGAGCTGCATGTACGCGGGCCGACCAGCGCCATCATGTATTGGAACAGCCGCGCCAAGTCGCGCTCCACTTTCCAGGGCGAGTGGACCCGTTCCGGCGACAAATACATCCGGGACTCGGACGGCTATTACGTCTGCTGTGGCCGCGCCGACGACATGCTGAAGGTGTCGGGCATCTACGTCTCGCCGTTCGAGGTGGAGGCGGCGCTGTCCTCGCACCCCGAGGTGCTGGAAGCCGCGGTGGTCGGCTGGTTCGACGAGCAGAAGCTGATCAAGCCGAAAGCCTTCGTCGTGCTGAAATTGCCCGACAAGGCAACCGATGAACTGGTCGGCACGTTGCAGGAACACGTCAAGCAGAAGCTCGCGCCGTACAAATATCCGCGCTGGATCGAGTTCCGCAGCGAGCTGCCGAAAACCGCCACCGGCAAGATCCAGCGCTTCAAGCTGCGGGCGGAAGGGAATTTGTAGCGCGATGCGGCTTGTGCTTTCTCCGTTGTCATCGTCCGCGAAGGCGGACGATCCAGTAATCGCCGACACTCGCGATCAGTTACTGTACCTGCGATTACTGGATGCCCCGCCTGCGCGGGGCATGACACCTCGTGGGTATGGCGAAGCTCTCAAGTGAAATCGCAATGACTCTCCCCGACTCCGGCTTCCTCGACCTCGGCGACCAGCGTCTGGAATATCGCATGATCGGTCCGCGTCCCGACGCGGCGCCGACTTTGGTGCTGTTGCACGAAGGGCTTGGCTGCGTCGGCCTGTGGGGCGATTTCCCCGCCAGGCTGCAGGTGGCGACCGGCTGCGGCGTCTTTGTCTATTCGCGCGCCGGTTACGGCCAGTCGAGTCCGGTCAAGCTGCCGCGTCCGCTCAGCTACATGCACGACGAGGCGCGCGAGACGCTGCCGCGTTTGCTCGAAGCGATCGGCTTCCGCCGCGGCCTGCTGATCGGCCACAGCGATGGCGCTTCCATCGCGGCAATCTATGCCGGCAGCCGTCAGGACCGCCGCGTCGGCGCCGTGGTGCTGATCGCGCCGCATTTCTTCACCGAGGACCCCGGCATCGAGTCGATCGAGGACGCCCGCGTCGCCTATGACACCGGCGACCTGCGCGCGCGTCTCGCGCGCTGGCACGCCGATGTCGACAATGCCTTTCGCGGCTGGAACGATGCCTGGCTCGATCCCGACTTCCGCAAATGGGACATCACCGAATTCCTCGCCTATATCCGCGTGCCGATCCTGATCGTGCAGGGCGAGGACGACCAGTACGGTACGATCGAGCAGATCGAGGTGGCCGAGCGGGAATGCTACTGTCCGGTCGAGGTGGCGCTTTTGCCCGGCGTCAAGCACTCGCCGCAGCGCGAGGCGCCGGAAGTGACGCTCAAGGTGATCTCGCAGTTCGTCGCCCGCGCGCTGGAAGCCAACGACTGGGTGGCGGCTGCCTGACCTTTTGCTGTGTCGCAGCAACGAAAAAGCTGGCGGTCTGCCCGAACCTGCGCTTGATTCACGTCAATGCCGGTCTGACGGATAATTGAAAGAGGTTACGAATTCGATTTTTGGGGGACGGCAAACATGCTCCCGTCGCGCTGTTTATTGGCGTTCGCCGCGATCGGCTTGTCGAGCGCCGGCGCGCTTGCCCAGACCACGCCACAGCAATCCGGTGCCGCGCCCATGCCGACCGTCGCAGGCTGGATCGAAACTGCCACCTTCCCGGACCAGGGCATTACGCTGGATGCCAAGCTCGATACCGGCGCCGTCTCGGCCTCGCTCAGCGTCACCGATCTCGAGCGCTTCAAGCGCAAGGGCAAGACCTGGTACCGCTTCACCATGCGGGGCACGGACGGCAAGACCGCCACCGTCGAGCAGCAGACCAACCGCATCGCCCGCGTCATGCGCGCCGAGGTCGAGGACACCCGGCGGCCGATCGTCCGGCTCAAGGTCTGCGTCGCCGGCCACGAGGCGGAATCCGACTTCACGCTGACCGACCGCTCCAGCCAGGACTATCAGGTGCTGATCGGGCGCAAGTTCCTGGCCTCCCGCGTCTTGGTCGATTCCAGCCGCACGCATCTTTTTGCCAAGCCGTGCGAAGGCGGCAAGTGAGGCGATGCGCAACCTGCATGTCTACATCCTCGCCGCGGTGTTGACGGCGATCGGCCTCGGCTTGTTCGCCTACAAGTTCCTGGTGGTCGGCCTGCCGCTGCAGGCGAAACAGGCCGCTGCCGCCTGGGAGGTGGAAAGCGAAGTCCACATCACGGCCAATGGCGGGCCGATCAAGGTGTTGCTGTTCGAACCCGAGAATTCGCGCGACCTCACTGTGCTCGACAACCGGGTGGCGGCGCCTGATTTCGGCGTGACGACGGCCTTCGAGGGTCCCAACCGCCGCCTGAGCCTCACCGCGCGCGACGGCTCCGGCTTGATGGTGGCGCGCCAGCGCTTCCTGCTACAGCGCTCGAACGGCCGGCAAGCAACCCCGCGCCCGGCGCCGCCGGTGGCGCAGCCAATCATCCTCAGTCAGACCGCGCAGACCATCGCCCGCAATATCTACGCCGTGGCCCATGCCAAATCGTCCGACGACCTCAGCCTGGTGTCGGTGATCCTGCACGATCTGACCTCGCCAGACCGGCCGGAAAACGTGCGCTTTCTGCTCGGCGACGACCGCTCGCAGGCCAAGATCGCCTCGTTCGCCGCCCAGATCCTGCGCGTCAACGGCCTGGTCGCGCGTCCCGTGCACGGGATCGATCTCGCCAAGACCGGCCTTACCGCCGACGAGAAGGCCTGGCTCGAAGTGCGCATCGCCGATCAATGGCGCTGGTTCTCGGTCGCCACCGGCCAGCCGCGCGTTCCGCGCAGTTGGTACGCCTGGTGGCGCGGCGACGAACCCTTCGTGAAGGTCGATGGTGGCAAGCTCAACCGCCGCGGCATCAGCGTGGCGCGCGTGGATCAATCGGTACTGCGGCAGACCTTGTCGCTCGGCAAGCTGACCGATTCGTTCCTCACGACCTATTCGCTTTATTCGCTGCCGGCCGCGCAGCGACAGGGTTTCCGCATCATCATGACGCTGCCGGTCGGCATCTTCATGCTGGTGGTCTTGCGCAACATCATCGGCCTGCGCGGCGTCGGCACCTTCATGCCGGTGCTGATTGCCTTGGCCTTTCGCCAAACCCACCTGGTGTGGGGACTGGTGCTATTCAGCGCGATGCTTTCCGTCGGCCTGCTGGTGCGGCTCTATTTCGATCACCTCAAGCTGCTGCTGGTGGCACGGCTGGGGGCGATCGTGATGTTCGTGATCCTGCTCATGGGCGTCGTCACCATTCTGTCCGACAAGCTCAACTTCCAGCCGGGGCTGTCGGTGACGCTGTTTCCGCTGGTCATCCTGACCATGACCATCGAGCGCGTCTCGGTGCTGTGGGACGAAAGCGGCCCGGCGGCGGCCATCAAGCAGGCGGTGATGAGCCTGGTGATCGCGGCGGTCTGCTATCTGGTCATCTCGGCGCCGCCGGTGCAGCACGTCTTCTTCTCGTTCCCCGAGCTGATCCTCGTGCTGATGGCGCTGACCCTGTTGATCGGGCGCTATACCGGTTACCGCCTCAGCGAGTTGGTGCGCTTCCGGGTGCTGGCGGAGCGGCAGCCATGACACTTTGGGCCATCGGGCAACGGCTGCACGAGGTCGGCTTGCTCGGCATGAACGCGCGCAACGGCGACTACATCCTGCCGTGTAACGCGCGCAAGCTCTATCCGCTGGTCGACGACAAGCTGTTGACCAAGCAATTGGCGAGCGAGGCGGGCATCGCGACGCCCGAACTCTACGCCAGCTTCCAGTACAGCGCGGAAATCCACCGCGCGCGCGAACTGCTCGACAAGTATCAGAACTTCGTGGTCAAGCCCGCCAATGGCAGTCGCGGCAACGGCATTCTCGTCATCAAGGGCCGCGTCGGCGACAATCTACGGCTCGCCGGCCACCGCCTGCTGACCTGGGACGATCTGCGTTTCCACATGCAGAATACGCTCAGCGGCATCTACAGCCTGGGCGGCCAGGACGATCACGTGATCGTCGAATATTGCGTCGAGTTCGATCATGTCTTCGACAGCATCACCTTTCTCGGCGTCCCCGATATCCGCTTGATAACCTACAAGGGCGTGCCGGTGATGGGCATGCTGCGGCTGCCGACCGGCGAGTCGGAAGGCAAGGCCAATCTGCATCAGGGCGCGATCGGCGCCGGCATCGACCTTGCGACCGGCCGCACGCTCACCGCGGTGTGGCGCAACAGCGTGGTCAAGCAGCATCCCGATACGCTGGCCGACGTCACCGGCGTGCAGATTCCGATGTTCGACCGCATGCTCGACATCGCCGCCGGCTGCAACGAAATGACCGGGCTCGGCTATGTCGGCGTCGATCTGGTACTCGACCGTGCCAAGGGCCCGTTGATGCTCGAGCTCAATGCCCGCCCCGGCCTCAACATCCAGATCGCCAATCGCGCGGGGCTCGCCGCGCGGCTGGAGGTCGTCGACCGCGCCAACGTCGGTTCTCTGCCCAAGGCCGAGCGCATTGCGTTCGCGAAAGAGCATTTCAACGCGGAGAACGATCTGCATCGTCCGTCGGGCGCGAGCGAACGCGCTCCGCCCATTCCTGCATGAGCCGGGCGGCAAAGTTCGACCAGGCCCATTCCAAAAACGAAATGGCCGGCGCGAGGCCGGCCATTCCAATTCAACGACAATCGGGGAACGCTTATTCCGCCGCCTGCTTGGTGCTGCTGCCGTGCGCGGACACGAGATAATCCATCGCCGCCTGCACGCCGCCCTTCTTGATCGGCACGCCGGCGAGCTCGAGCGCCATTTCCGTCGAGCCGAGGGCGCCGATCATCATGGCGTCGTTGACGTCGCCGAGATGGCCGATGCGGAAGTACTTGCCCGCATAGGCGCCAAAGCTCGCGCCGTAAGAGATGTTGAAAGTGTCCAGCGCCAGCGCGCGGAACTTATCGGCGTCATGGCCTTCCGGCATCATCACCGCCGTAATGGTCGGCGAATACTGGCTGGCGTTCTTGTTGAGGTTCTCGAGCCCCCAGGCCTTAACCGCGCGGCGGGTCGCTTCCGCCAAGCGGTGGTGGCGGGCGAACACGTTGTCGAGCCCTTCCTCGTGCAGCATCTCGATGCCGACGGCGAGGCCCTGAATCATCTGTGTCGCCGGCGTATAGGGGAAGAAGCCGACCTTGTTCATGTTGATCATGTCATCCCAGGCCAGGAACGACTTCGGCAGCTTCGAGGTCTTGGTGGCGGTCAGCGCCTTGTCGCTCACCGCGTTGAACGACATGCCGGGCGGCAGCATCAGGCCCTTCTGCGCGCCGCCGACCGAGACGTCGACGCCCCATTCGTCATGACGATAGTCGGTGGAGGCCAGCGAGGAGATGGTGTCGACCATGAAAAGCGCCGGATGGCCCGCCGCGTCGATGGCCTTGCGGATGTCCGCGATAGGGGTCAGCGCGCCGGTCGAGGTCTCGTTGTGCAGGACGCAGACCGCCTTGATCTCCTTGCCCTTGTCCTCGCGCAGCCGCGCTTCGATCGCCTTCGGGTCGGCTCCACTGCGCCAGTCGGTGGTGATGAACTCGGGCTTCAGACCGATGCGCTCGGCCATCTTCTTCCAGAGCAGCGCGAACTGGCCGGTTTCGACCATCAGCACCTTGTCGCCGGGCGACAGGGTGTTGACCAGGGCCGCTTCCCAGGCGCCGGTGCCGGTGGCGGTGTAGATGATCACCGGGTTGGTGGTCTTGAAGATGGTCTTGATGCCTTCCAGGCATCTCTTGGCCAGCTTGGCGAATTCCGGGCCGCGGTGGTCGATGAGGGGGGTGTCCATCGCCCGAAGGACTCGGTCGGGTACCGGGGTCGGCCCCGGAATATGCAGGAAGTGGCGCCCGACCGGACGCGACGAATTCTGAGCCATAGCGAGATGCTCCTAAGCGCGGCTTTTCGAGGATTTGTGGCTAAACCACGGCACGTCCCGGCGAGGGCGCGGTGCTTGTGGCGTTGAACTATGAATGCGACATTGCGGTCAAGCGAATTTCCGCAACTCGAACGCGCCTTGAATGCATAGGCTTACCAAAGCACAACAAGGAAGAACGCCGTGGCGGTCGTAATGCCCGGCCTGGAGCGGCGGCTGAAGGCGGAATTGAGCGGGGACGTGCAATTCGACCGCTATAGCCGCGGCCGATACGCCACCGACGCCTCCCATTACCAGGTCGTCCCGGTCGGCGTGGTGGCGCCGCGCACGATTGAAGAGGCCGATCGGGCGATAGCGATTGCCAGGGCGGAGGGGGTCACCGTGCTGGCGCGCGGCGGCGGCACGTCGCAGGCCGGGCAGACTGTCGGCGAATCGCTGGTGGTCGACTGCTCGAAATACCTGACCCGCATCCTCGATCTCGATGTCGAGGGCCGGCGCTGCACGGTCGAGCCCGGCATCGTGCTCGACGATCTCAACCGTCAGCTTAAAGCCCACGGGCTCTGGTTTCCGGTCGATATCTCCACCGCCTCGCGCGCGACCATCGGCGGCATGGCCGGCAACAATTCCTGCGGCGGCCGCTCCATGCGTTATGGCACCACGCGCGACAACGTGATGTCCATCGAGGCGATCCTGGCGGACGGCACGCTCGCCCATTTCGGATCGCTCGGCGGCAGTCTGGACGACTTACCGACGCCGTTGCGGCCGCTCGCCAAGGACCTGCTGGCGATCGGCGCGCGCGCGGCGCCCGAGATCGAGGCGCGCTTTCCCAAGGTGCAGCGCCGGGTGGGCGGCTACAATCTCGACGCCTTGGTGCCGGGCAAGAACGACATCAATCTCGCCCACGTGCTGGTGGGCTCGGAGGGCACGCTCGGGTTTTCCACCCGCATCGAGCTGAAGCTGTCGCCGGTGCTCGGCCGCCGCGCGGTCGGCGCCGTGCATTTCGGCAGCTTCTACGAGGCGATGAGCGCGGCCCAGCACATCGTGCGCCTGGCGCCCATCGCCGTCGAGCTGATCGACCGCACCATGATCGAGCTCGCGCGCGAGATCGCGATCTTCCGGCCGACGCTTGACAAATTCGTGCGCGAGACGCCGGAAGCGGTCCTGCTGGTCGAGTTCGGCGAGGACGATCACGAGGAGAACCTGCGCCGGCTGCACCGGCTCAGGGAGTTGATCGGCGATCTCGGTTTCGATTGGCGCAACCGCGGCGCCAAATGGGGCGGCGTGGTCGACGTGCTCAATTCCGAACTGCAGGCCGCCATCACCGAGGTGCGCACCTCCGGCCTCAACATCATGATGTCGATGAAGGACGAGGGAAAGCCTGTGTCCTTTGTCGAGGACTGCGCGGTGCCGCTCGAACATCTCGCCGAATACACGTCGCGCCTGACGCAGGTGTTCGAGAAGCACGGCACCCGCGGCACCTGGTACGCGCATGCCGGCTCGGGCTGCCTGCATGTGCGGCCGATTCTCAACCTGCGCCAGGAAAAAGACGTGCATGCCATGCGTGCGATCGCCGAAGAGGCCTTCGCCATGGTGCGCGAATACAAGGGCTCGCATTCCGGCGAGCATGGCGACGGGCTGGTGCGTTCGGAATTCAACGAGCCGATGTTCGGTTCACGCCTCGCGCGCGCTTTCGAGCAAGTGAAGGACCGCTTCGATCCGCGCGGGCTCTATAATCCCGGCAAGGTGGTCCGCGCGCCGAAATTCGATACCCGCGAATTGTTTCGCTATGCGCCCGGCTATCGCGGCGACGCAATCACGACGCAGCTCGACTGGTCGGCCTATCCGGGTGCCGGTGGCGGTTTCCAGGGTGCGGTCGAGATGTGCAACAACAATGGCGCCTGCCGCAAGCTCGTCGGCGGCGCCATGTGCCCGAGTTATCGCGTGACCCGCGACGAGCGCGACGTCACCCGCGGCCGTGCCAACACGTTGCGGCTGGCGGTCAGCGGTCAGCTCGGCCCCGATGCGCTCGCCTCCGACGAGATGGCCGAGACGCTCAAACTGTGTGTGTCCTGCAAGGCCTGCCGGCGCGAATGTCCGACCGGCGTCGACATGGCGCGGATGAAGATCGAAGTCCTGGCGGCGCGCGCCAAGCGGCACGGGCTTACTTTGCACGACCGGCTGGTCGGCTATCTGCCGCGTTACGCGCCTTTTGCCGCGCGCCATCCGAAGCTGTTCAATTGGCGCGACCGTAGCAAGCTCTTGCGGCGGGCCTCGGAGAACGCCGCCGGTTTCTCGGCGCGGCGCAGCCTGCCGCGTTGGCGCGAGGATATCTATCGCGAGCCCGCGGCTGAGGCCGATACGAGCAGCGGTGGATCGCAGCGCGAGGTGGTGCTGTTTGCCGACACCTTCAACCGCTATTTCGAGCGCGAAAATCTCGACGCCGCCCTGCGCGTGCTGGCCGCCGGCGGCTATCGCGTGCACGCGGTCCGGCCGCCGGAAGAGGGCGCGCGTCCGCTCTGCTGCGGCCGCACCTTCCTGTCGGTCGGCCTCATCGAGGAGGCGAAACGCGAAATGCAGCGCACGCTTTCGGCGCTCGCGCCTTATGTCGCGCGCGGCGTGCCGGTGGTGGGGCTGGAGCCGAGCTGCCTTTTCACCTTCCGTGACGAACTGCCGGCTTTGATGAAAGGCGAAACAGCCGATGCCTTGAGCGCGAGCGCGCTGCTGCTGGAGGAGTTCCTCGCCCGCGAGCAGAAAGACGGCCGCCTGCATTTGCCGCTTGGCCCGCTGCCGAAAAAGGCGCTGCTGCATGGCCACTGCCATCAGAAATCGTTCGACGTCATGGGCGCGGTGCAAAGCGTGCTCAAGTCCGTGCCCGCGCTCGAGCTCGAAACCATCGACTCGAGCTGCTGCGGCATGGCGGGCTCATTCGGCTACCACGCCGACACCATCGACGTTTCGCTCAAGATGGGCGAGCTGTCGCTGTTGCCGGCGGTCCGCCAGGCGCCGGATGACGCGTTGATCGTCGCCGACGGCACTTCCTGCCGCCATCAGATCCACGACGGCGCCGAGCGCCAAGCGCTGCACGTCGCCCGGGTGCTGGACATGAGCATCGCGACGAACGCCTAGGTCCTGATTGAGCTGCCGACAAAGAGGCGACCCGCCCGGTGGGGAAAACCGGGCGGGTCTTGAAGATCGGCGCAGGGGATGGACGGGGCGGGCGCCGATCAAGAGCGAGGGCCTGCGATCAATCGTCGTCTTCGTCGCAGATCTTGACCATGTAGGGGGCGCCCCAGCGGTTGTGGCGCTTCACGTAGCGGCAATCGAAATCGCGCTCTTCGTGGGAGGCGGCCACAGTGGCGGCGGTGGCGAGCGCGCCGATGGCAAGGATGCCGAGGCCGGGGTGGAAGTGGTGCTTGAAGCCGGCCTGAGCCGGGGCGCTGGTGCCGATGACGGCGCTGGTCAGCGTAAGGGCGGCAATCGCGCTGGCGATGATCTTGGATTTGGTCATGGTCTGCTCCGTCCGGTTCGATCTGGGCGGCGCTGTTTGGCCGCGGTATCCATGGGACGCGCCGTCGCCGGGAAAGGTTCAAAAGAAATTCGCCCTGAAAAATCAACGGCGAACGCGGCTGGCTCAAATTTTTTGCGGGGATGGGCAAGGGGCAAACGCGGGCCCGGGGATGGAGTTTGCGGCGCAGCAATGAGACAATGCCGCGGTCATATTCAGGGACTTCGAAATGAAAAAAATCGCCGCCGTCGCTCTGGCCTTGATCGCCGGTTTAGGCGTGGCGCGGGCGCAGAAGCTCGACCAAGTCCGCTTCGGCACCAACTGGGTGGCGGAAGCCGAGCACGGCGGTTTCTACCAGGCGCTCGCCGACGGCACCTACAGGAAATATGGGCTGGACGTGACCATCGTCCCCGGCGGGCCGAACGTGAACAACCGCATTCTGCTGCCGGTCGGCAAACTCGATTTCTTCATGAGCGCCAATTCGCTGCAGACCTTCGACGCCGTCGTCAACAAGATCCCCACCATCGCGGTGGCGGCGAGCTTCCAAAAGGACCCGCAGGTTTTGATCGCGCGCCCCTACGTGAAGAAGTTCGACGAACTGAAAAAACTTACCCTGTTCGTTTCCAAGGAAGGCATCGTCACCTATTTCCAGTGGCTGAAGGAGGCCTACGGCTTCGATGCATCCAAGGTGAAGCCTTACACGTTCAATGCGCAGCCGTTTCTCGCCGACAAGGATTCGGCGATGGAGGGCTATGTGACCTCCGAGCCCTACGCGATCGAGAAGCAGGCCCATTTCAAGCCGTCGGTCTTCCTGCTCGCCGATCACGGCTTCAACAGCTATTCGACGCTGATCGAAACGCGCCGCGACCTGGTGGCCAAGAACCCGGACCTGGTGCAGCGCTTTGTCGATGCCTCGGCCATCGGCTGGTACCACTACATCTATGGCGATCCGGCAGCCGGAAACGCGCTGATCAAGAAGCAGAACCCGGAAATGACCGATGATCAGCTCGCCTATTCCATCGCCAAGATGAAGGAGGACGGCATCGTCGATTCAGGTGACACGCTGAAGCTCGGCATCGGCGCCATGACCGATGCGCGCTGGAAAAGCTTCTACGAAAAGATGGTCAAGGCCGGCGTGGCGAAGGCCGGGCTCGATTATAAGAGCGGATATACGCTGAAATTCGTGGACAGGAGTGTCGGCGTCGGCCTGCGGCCGAAAAAGTAGCGAATGGCCCCACCTGACATTTCGGCCCACAAGTGCTGTGATGCTCTTTGACGCTTTAGTCATTCCACGGTGCCTCCCATTTCGACCTCCGGACAAAATCCTATCGTGTCGTTGCGCAACGTCGGCAAGACGTATGAGCGCGGCACCGTCGCGCTCGACGGCTTCGACCTGACCGTCAAGGACGGCGAGTTCGTCTCGCTGTTCGGTCCGTCAGGCTGCGGCAAGTCGACGGTGCTGCAGATCATCGCCGGCATCAGCCCCGTCTCCCGTGGCACGGTGGAATGGCCGGGCGAGGAGGCGGCCGGCGACGGCAAGATCGGCTTCGTGTTCCAGGAGCCGACCCTGATGCCCTGGGCGACGCTCGCCCGCAATGTACGGCTGCCGCTCAAGCTCGCCCACGCCAACCGGTCGCACGCGCGCGCGGCGGTGAAGCAGGCGCTCGAGCACGTCGGGCTTGCCGAGTTCGCCCGCAGCTATCCGCGCGAGCTGTCCGGCGGCATGAAGATGCGCGCCTCGATCGCCCGCGCGCTGGTCACCGAGCCGCGCCTGCTGCTGATGGACGAGCCGTTCGCCGCGCTCGACGAGATCAGCCGTTTCAAGCTCAACAACGATCTGCTGCTGCTGTGGCTGCGGCTGCAGCGCACGGTGATCTTCGTCACCCATTCGGTGTTCGAGTCGGTCTACCTCTCACAGCGCATCGTGGTGATGACGCCGCGGCCGGGCCGCGTGTTCGCCGAGATTTCGATCCCCGCGCCTTATCCGCGCGACGACAACTTCCGCACCTCGGCCGAATATGCCGACGCCTGCCGGCGCGTCTCGCGGGTGCTGCGCAACGCCATGGCTGAAGAGGGCTAGCGCCGATGGACCACCTCCTGCGCATCTTCATGCCGATCCTGGTGCTGGCGCTCGGCATTGCGGCCTGGCACTTCGTCGTGTCCATTAATCACATCCCGCCCTATGTGCTGCCGTCGCCCGAGCGCGTCTACGCGACGCTGGTGAGCGACCACGCCCTGCTTTGGCATTCGCTCTTGGTGACGCTCACCACCACTGCCGAAGGCTTCGCGCTGGCCGCGGTCGGCGGCATCGGCCTTGCAATCCTGTTCAGCCAGTCGCGGGTGATGGAATATTCGCTCTATCCTTACGCGGTGATCCTGCAGGTGACGCCGATCGTCGCCATCGCGCCGCTGTTGTTGATCTATCTGCCGCAGCCCCTGGCCGTGCTCGCCTGCGCCTGGATCGTGGCGTTCTTCCCGGTGCTGGCCAACACCACGCTCGGCCTCAACTCGGTCGACCACAAGCTGCTCGCCATGTTCAACTTGTACAAGGCCTCGCGCTGGCAATTGCTGTGGCGCCTGAAACTGCCGTCGGCGCTGCCGCAGATGATGGCCGGGCTGCGCATCGCCGGCGGGCTGTCGCTGATCGGCGCGGTGGTGGCGGAGATCGCCGCCGGCTCGGCCGGCGCCGGCTCGGGGCTTGCCTATCGTATCGCCGAATCCGGCTATCGCCTCAACATCCCGCGCATGTTCGCCGCCCTGCTGCTGTTGGCGGTCGCCGGCATCGTGATCTTCTTCGTGCTGTCGGTTTTCTCCCACCTCGTCTTGCGCCGCTGGCACGAGAGCGCCGTGAGGAGGGAAACATAGTTTCCGACGCGAGCCAGCAGCGCCGCCAGCGGCTCATCGGCATCGCACTGATGTGCTGCGCGGTGGCGCTATTCGCTTGTCTCGACACCACGGCGAAATATCTCAATACCCAGATGGACAGCCTGCAGGTGGCGTGGGCGCGCTACGCCAGCGCCTTCCTGTTGACCTTCATCGTCTTCAACCCGTGGACCAAGCCGCACCTGTTGCGCACCGCAAAGCTGCGGCTGCAGATCACGCGCTCGCTGCTGCTGGCGGCCTCCACGGTGGGCAATTTTCTGGCGCTGCGTTTCATGCAGCTCGACGAGGTGCTGTCCGTCATCTTCACCTTCCCGTTCATTGTGGCGATCGTTTCCGGCCCGCTGCTGGACGAGTGGATCGGCTGGCGGCGCTGGTGCGCGATTGGCTTCGGCTTTGCCGGCGTGCTGCTGATCCTGCGGCCCGGCACCGGCGGCATGCAGCCGGCGGCGCTGTTCTCGCTCGCCGCCACCATCTGCTACGGATTCTACGCGGTGATCACCCGCATCTGCGCGCGCACCGATTCCAACGAGACCTCGCTGTTCTACGGCAACATGATCGGCGCCGTGGTGATGCTGCCGGTGCTGCCCTTCGTGTGGACGGCGCCGGCCGACGCGCTCATCGCCGCCATGATGCTGGGGACGGGCGCGCTCGGCGCCCTCGGCCACTACTGCCTGATCTCGGGTCACAAGCTGGCGCCGGCCTCGGTGCTCTCGCCCTTCATCTATACGCAGCTCATCTGGGTGACGATTTTCGGCTATCTGGTCTTCGACCACGTGCCCACCGCCTGGACCATGGGCGGTGCCGCCATGGTTGTCGGTTCCGGGCTCTATCTGCTCTACCGCGAGCGCAAGGTGGGCCAGCGGGCCACCAGCGAAGGGGTGGTCGAGGGCCCGCTGGAGTGACATCGCCTTGCGGGCCTGCGTTCATAGGCGCTAAGTTCCGCCCGCCAAAAGAACACTCGAGGAACCCCATGGCAATAGCGGAGGACCGGGCGCAGGTCGGCTCGGGCTTGAACGACGATATCGGCGAAGCGAAACGGCTGGACCTGTACCGTACCCAGGTTGTGATTCGCGAGGCGGAGCAGCGCGCCTTCGACCTCTTTCTGCAGAACTTGGTCAAGGGCACCAGCCATCTCTCGCTCGGTCAGGAAGCGGTGGCGGCCGGCTTTGCCGGCGCCATGCAGCCCGGCGACCTCTCGTTCTGCACCTATCGCGGGCATGCCCATACTTTGGCGCGCGGCGTTCCCGTCGAGAAAGTGCTGGGCGAGCTGATGCAGCGCGACAACGGCCTGATGCGGGGCAAGGGCGGCTCCATGCACCTCACCTCCGCCGACCACGGCGTCATGGGCTCCTATGCCATTATCGGCGCCCATCTGCCGATCGCCTGCGGCGCCGCCTGGCGCGCGCAGTACAAGGGCGCCAAGGACGTCTCGGTCTGCTTCTTCGGCGACGGCACCACCAATATCGGCGCCTTCCACGAGGCGCTTAATTTCGCCGCGGTGTGGAAGCTGCCGGTGATCTTTGTGTGCGAGAACAATCTCTACATGGAATATACGCCGATCGCCGACGTTACGGCGGTGCCGCATCCGGCCGCCGACCGCGCCGCCTCCTACGGACTCGAGCGCATCATCGTCGACGGCAACGACGCCGACGCGGTCTATCGCACCGCGCGCGCCGCCTACGACAAGGCGCGGGCCGGCGAGGGGCCCTCGCTGATCGAATGCATGACCTATCGCCACAGCGGCCATTCGCGCGCCGATCCGGCCAAGTACCGGCCCGAGGGCGAGCTCGAAAGCTGGAAGCAGCGCGACCCGATCAAGATCTACAAGGAGCGGCTGCTGCAGTTCGGCGTCGGTGAGAACGTCATCGCCGGCATCGACGCCGAGGTGCGCAAGATCGTCGACACCGCGACGGAAGCCTGCAAGGCGGCACCGAACCCGCCGCTCGAGATCATCACCACCGATGTGTACGCCGATGGAGGCTGGGCATGGCGGAACTGACCTACCGCGATGCCGTCATCCGCGGCATCGCCCAGGAAATGGAGCGCGACGAGGACGTCGTCTTCCTCGGCGAGGACGTGGCGAAAGCCGGCGGCGTGTTCAAGGCGACTGTCGGCCTCTATGAAATGTTCGGACCCTTGCGCGTGCGCGACACGCCGATCTCCGAGCAGGCCATCCTCGGTGCCGCCATGGGCGCGGCGATGACCGGCTTGAAGCCGATCGCCGAGATTATGTTCTCGGACTTCTTCGCGGTGTGTTTCGACTACATCGCCAACGAGATTCCCAAGAGCCGTTACATGTCGAACGGCCAGCTCAAATGCCCGCTGGTGGTGCGCACCGGCAACGGTGCCGGCTCCCGTTTTGGCGCTCAGCATTCGCAGAGCGTCGAGAACTGGTGCATGATGATCCCGGGGCTGAAGGTGGTGGCGCCATCCTCGCCGGTCGATGTCGTCGGCCTGTTGGCGGCCTCGGTGCGCGATCCCGATCCGGTGATCTTCCTCGAACACAAATCGCTCTACGCCACCAAGGGCGAGGTGCCGGACGGCGAGATCGTCGACACGCTCGGCACCGCCAAGATCGTGCGCCCCGGCAAGGACGCCACAATCCTGGCGTTGGCGCTGATGGTGCCGCGCGCCGTGCAAGCCGCCGAGAGACTCAAGGCGGAACACGGCATCGACTGCGAAGTTGTCGATGTGCGCTCGCTGGTGCCGCTCGACACCCAGACCATCCTCGGCTCGGTGGCGCGCACCCACCGGCTGTTCACCGTCGAGGAAAATCCGCGGCTGTGCGGCTGGGGCGCCGAGATCGTTTCCATCGCGGCGGACGAAGCGTTCTACGATCTCGACGGCCCGCCGGTGCGCATCACCACGCCGCACATTCCGCTGCCCGCCGCCGACGCGCTGGAAGACGCGGTGCTGCCGACGCCGCAGCGGATCATCGATACGGTGAAGCGATCGTTGAACAGTTGAGCCGGTCTGCTCGTCCCCGGGTTGAGACGGGGACCCTGGATTTCCGCTGGGGCACAAAGCGCCCGTGAAGACGGGAGGACGGGAGTGAGCGGGAGAATGACGAGAGTAAAAGGAAAGACTGTCGTCATGTACGAAAATCTGCTCGCCAACGTCCCGACCGACCTCTACATCGGCGGCAAGTGGCGCAAATCGTCCGACAACGCACGCTTCGACGTGACCGATCCCGCGACCGAGAAGACGATCGCGTCGGTCGCCAGCGCCACCGTCGAGGACGCCATGGCCGCGCTCGACGCCGCGCAAGGCGCCTTCGCCGATTGGGCCGGCCGCAAGCCGCGCGAGCGCGCTGAGATACTGCGCAAGGCCTTCGAATGCATCATGCGCGACGCCGAGCGTTTCGCGAAACTGATCACGCTGGAGAACGGCAAGGCGCTGCCCAACTCGCGCGGCGAGGTCGCTTACGCGGCCGAATTCTTCCGCTGGTACGCCGAGGAAGCCGTGCGCAATCTCGGCACCGTCTCGATGGCGCCAGCGTCCGGCGCGCGCATCGTCGCGCAGCACAGGCCGGCCGGCATCGCGGTGCTGGTGACGCCATGGAATTTCCCGGCCGCCATGGCCACCCGCAAGATCGGCCCGGCGCTCGCCGCCGGCTGTCCGGTGGTGTTGAAGCCCGCCTCCGATACGCCGCTCACCATGCTGGCGCTGATGCCGGCGCTGGAAGAAGCCGGCGTGCCGCCCGGCGTGGTCAACGTCATCCCATCGCGCTCGTCGGGCAAGGTGGTCAGCGCCATGCTGCATGACCCGCGCGTGCGCGTCGTCTCCTTCACGGGCTCGACCGAAGTCGGCCGCAAGCTCTTGCACGAAGCCGCCGACAACATCGTCAAACCGGCCATGGAGCTCGGCGGCAACGCGCCGTTCCTGGTGTTCGAGGATGCCGATATCGATGCGGCCATCGACGGCGCCATGGTCGCCAAGATGCGCAACATGGGCGAGGCCTGCACCGCGGCCAACCGTTTCTATGTGCACGAGAAAGTGCACGACGAATTCGCCAAGAAGCTGACCGCCAAGATGGAAGGCCTGAAGATGGGCAACGGTCTCGACGAGGGCATCACCCTTGGGCCGCTGGTCAACAAGGAAGGCCGCGACAAGGTGATCGAACTGGTCGACGATGCCACCGCCAAGGGCGCCAAGGTGCTGACCGGCGGCAAGCTGCCGGACGGGCCCGGCTTCTTCTATCCGGCCACCGTGCTCACCAATGTGTCCGACGACGCCAAGATGCTGAACGAGGAAATTTTCGGGCCGGTCGCTTCGATCCAGACCTTCAAGACCGAAGATGAAGCGATCAAGCGCGCCAACGACACCGAATATGGCCTGGTCGCCTATCTCTACACCAAGGACCTCTCGCGCGGCATGCGCGTGTCGGAGAAGCTCGACTTCGGCATGATCGGCCTGAATCGCGGTTTGGTCTCCGACCCGGCGGCGCCGTTCGGCGGCATGAAACAGTCCGGCATCGGCCGCGAAGGCGCGGCGGAAGGCATGAAGGAATTTCTCGAGACGCAATACGTATCGGTGGTGTGGTAGCTGAGGGTGTCATCGCCCGCGCAGGCGGGCGATCCAGTAAACATCGGTGGTGCCGCGATGACTGGATGCCCCGCCTTCGCGGGGCATGACAGCAAAAGGGTTGGGAAGGCTGGAATGGACGTCCTGATGCCGCAGCTTGGCGAGACCGTCGCCGAGGGCAAGATCGTCAAGTGGTTCAAGGGCCCCGGCGACGCCGTGCAGCCGGGCGAGAACCTGTTCGAGATCGAGACCGACAAGACCTCGATGGAAGTTCCGGCGACGTCGGCCGGCACGCTCGCCGACATCCGCTTCCAGGTCGGCGAGACCGCCAAGGTCGGCGCCGTGGTGGCGGTGATTGCGGGCGAAGGCGAGCCGTCCGCCCCGGCCGCGGCGCAGACGCCTGCGTCTTCAGCCGTTCCGGAGCAGGTTTCACTCGCGCCGATCGCCGCAGCGTTGCGCGAGGTCGCGCAGTTGAAATCCGCACCCGCCCCGACGCCGGCACCCGTGCCAGCACCAACGTCCGCGCCAGCACCAGCGCCTGCGCCGCGGGCCGCGGCGCTCGACCCGTTCAACGAAGTGCACACGCCGGAGCGCAATTATGGGCCGGCCCGGCTGCCGGGCGGCGCCGTCGTTACCCCGTTGGCGCGGCGGCTTGCCGGCGAGCGCGGGATCGATCTCGCCAGGGTCACAGGCTCGGGCCCGCACGGCCGCATCGTGGCCGCCGATATCGAGGGCGCCCCACCACCGGCCGCGGCGCGCGCGCCGGCAACCGGTGCTTCGCCCGCGCAGGTCAAGGCGCTGTTCGAGGGTGTCGCCTACGAGGAAGTGCCGCTCGATCCCATGCGGCGCACCATCGCCACCCGGCTGGTCGAGGCCAAGCAGACCATCCCGCATTTCTATCTCACCGCCGACATCGACATCGGCCGCCTGCTGGCGATGCGCGAGGAAGCCAACAACGCCGCGCCCAAGGACAAGGACGGCAAGCCGGCCTTCAAGCTTTCGCTCAACGATGTTCTGATCAAGGCCTGGGCGGCGGCTCTGCTGCGCGTTCCCGCCGCCAATGCGGTGTGGGCCGAGGATCGCATCCTGCTCTTTAGCCATGCCGATATCGGCGTGGCGGTGGCCCTCGACGGCGGACTGATCACGCCGGTGCTGCGCAATGCCGACTTGAAGTCGGTGACCGTCGTCTCGGCGGAAATGCGCGTCCTCGCCGAGCGCGCGCGCTTAAAGAAGCTCAAGCCCAACGAATATCAGGGCGGAGCGAGCGCCATCTCCAATCTCGGCATGTATGGCGTGCGCGAGTTCGCGGCCATCATTAATCCGCCGCACGCTACCTTGCTGGCGGTGGGCGCCGCACGCCGCGCGCCGGTCGAGACGGAAGACGGCGGCGTCAAATTCATCAGCCAGATGACGGCGACGCTGTCTTGCGATCACCGCGTGGTCGACGGCGCTCTCGGCGCCGAGCTCTTGGCGGCGTTCAAGTCGCTCGTGGAAATGCCGGTCACCGCATTGGTCTAACGCGTGATCCCGAAAAGTGGGCACCGGTTTTCGGGATCACGCGCAATGAAATGGAGAACGTAATGGCTGGCGCAAAGCCTGATGTATTGCTCGTCGGCAACAAGAAGCCGGTCATGATGAAGGGGCTTGAGTCCGAGGTCACGCTGCATTGCCTGATCGACGCCAAGGACAAGGATGCCTTCGTCAAATCAATTGCCGACAAGGTGCGCGCGCTCGTCGTCTCCTATACCGCCGACAAGATCGACGCTGGTTTCATGCAGCGCTTTCCCAACCTCGAGATCGTCTCGAGCTTCGGCGTCGGCTACGACCACGTCGATGCAAAATGGGCGGGCGAGCACGGCATCGTGGTGACCAATACGCCGGACGTGCTCAATGAAGAGGTAGCCGACACCTCCGTCGGCCTCTTGCTCTGCACGCTGCGTGAATTGCCGCAGGCCGAGCGTCACGTGCGCGCCGGCAAGTGGCCGCAAGCCTATTATCCGCTCAGCAGGGCGACGCTGCGCGGCCGCACCATCGGCATGGTCGGCATGGGCCGCATCGGTAAGGCGATCGCGCATCGGTTGGAGGCGTTCGGCGTGCCCATCGTCTATCACAGCCGTAACCGCCAAGCCGGCGTGGACTACAAGTACTACCCCAATCTCGTCGACATGGCGCGCGACGTCGACACGCTGATGGTGATCGTGCCGGGCGGCCCCGCGACCAAGAACATGATCAACGCGGAGGTGCTCAAGGCGCTGGGGCCGAACGGCGTTCTCATCAACATGGCGCGCGGCTCGGTGGTCGACGAGCCGGCCTTGATCGAGGCGCTGAAGAACCGCACCATTTTCTCGGCCGGGCTCGACGTGGTGGTCGACGAGCCGCACGTGCCGCAGGAATTGATCGACATGGACCACATCGTGCTGCTTCCCCATCTCGGCTCCGCCAGCGAGGCGACGCGGGCGGCGATGGACCAACTCGTGGTCGACAACATTCTGGCCTGGGCGGCGGCCAAGCCACCGCTCACGCCCGTTCCCGAGACGCCGTGGCCGCCGAAGCGTTAGCGGGGTAGTGTGAAACGGTTCCGTGGCAGGTGCGTCATGTCTCGCGGTGTCATCATTCTCGCGGCCGCGCTCGTTGTTTCGGGCGGTGCCTTGGCGCAGTCGACGGCGCCGCCGCCCGCACCCACGGCGGCTCCCGCGGTGGCGCCTGAGCTCAACCCTTCCGCCCAGGCGATGATCGGCGTCGTCTGGGCATTCTCCAACGCCGACCGCAGCAAGGTCTGCAATCTCTCCTTCGGCGGCGTGCCCGCCAAGGTTGGCTACCAGCTCGCCTTCGATGTCAATTGCGCCAACGTGTTTCCGGTGGTCGCGAACATCGTCGGCTGGCGCTATCCGGAAAACGACCTGCTCTATTTGCTCGACGCGACCGGCAAGGCGCTGGTCGAGTTCAGTGAGGTGGAGGACGGCATGTTCGAGGCGCCGACGCCCGGCGTCGGCGTGCTGTTTCTGCATAACCCGGCAACGGACCAACCGGATAATAGCGACAAGCCGGAAAGCGGTGAGAGCCCGCAAGGCGGGGAGGGTCCGCAAAGTGGCGAAGCTCCGCAGAACAGCGAACCTTCGGCGCCACAGCAAGCGCCCGCGTCCAAGGACGACGGCGGCTGAGCCGTGTCCCAGATGCGGTGCTGCGCCAAGAGAGCGTTAAGTCCGCTTGACCCCCGATACCGGCACGGTTCTACGCTATTCGCGTTTAGTCACACCGCACGGTCATGCCGCCATCGACCACGATTTCGGTGCCGGTGATGAAGCGCGCTTCGTCGGAGGCGAGGAACAGCGCGGCGTTGGCGGTGTCGCGCCCGTCGCCCATGAAGCCGAGCGGAATGCGTTTAAGCCTCGAAGCGAGCAGCGCCTCGACGTCGCCGCCGGTACGCTGGCCCGCGAGCCGCGCCTCCACCATCGGCGTGTGCAACTGGCCGGGAACGACCGTGTTCACGCGGATGCCCTTACCGGCATATTGCACGGCGGTCACCCGCGACAACTGGATGACGCCCGCCTTGCTCGAGGCGTAGCCGACCTGCGGCGCGCCGGTCCAGCGCAGGCCCGAACTCGAGGCGAGGTTGACGATGGCGCCGCTCTTTTGTCGTTCCATCACCGGCAACACGTTCTTGAGTGTGAGAAACACGCTCTTGAGATTGAAGTCGACCTGTCGGTCCCAGGCCTCTTCGGACAATTCCACCGGGCCGCCGTGGGCCGAGCCGCCGACATTGTTTACCAGCACGTCGATGCGGCCATAGTGCTTGACGCAGGCTTGCGTCATGGCCGCGACCGACGCCCCGCTGGTGACGTCGCATTGGCGCACGACGATTTCGCCGCCGGCATCCTTCACGTGCTGGACGGTCTCTTCGACGCTCTCGGGCTTCAGGTCGACCGCGAAGATCTTGGCGCCTTCCTGGGCAAAGCGCACGGCGGTCGCGCGCCCATTGCCCCAGCCCGGGCCGACGCAGCCGGCGCCGGTGACGATGGCGACCTTATCCTGCAGACGCCCAGTCATTGTCGCTCTCCTTTTTCCGGCAACCTATACGAACCGGTAGAGGCGCTGCGGGTTGTCGACCAGCAGCGCCTGCCGCTGTGCTTCGCTGGGCGCGATCTCGGCCAAAAGGTCGGCCAGCACGCCGTCGTCGGGCACCGGCCCGGCGTGGTTGGGATGCGGCCAGTCGAGCCCCCAGACGCAGCGGTCGCCGGCTTCCTCCACCAGCTTGCGCGCGAACGGTACCGCGTCGGCATAGGGCGGCCCTTGCCGGGTGATGCGGTCGCAGCCGCTCACCTTCACCCAGACATTGCGGTCTTCGAGCAACGCCAACAGATTGTTGAACGGCTCCTGGTCGAGCCCGAGCGAAGCGTCGACCCGGCCCATGTGGTCGATCACCACCGGCACGGGCGAGCGCTTCAGCGCCGGCGCCAGCTTGCCGATCAACTCCGCGGCCATGTGGATCTGCAAGTGCCAGCCGATATCGGCCAGTCGCTTGCCGAAGGCGACGACTTCATCGATGCTCGCGCCTGGCGCCAGGTGCGGCATGTAATGGAAGCGCGCGCCGCGGAAGCCTTGGGCGTCGAGGCGCTTCAATTCGGCGTCCGAAATCGTCAGCGGCACCAGGCCGACGCCGAGATAACTGCCGCCCTTGGCGGCGATGGCGTCGGCGGTGACCGAAAGGTCGGTGCCGTGGGCGGCGGTGTGCACGATCACACAGCGTTCGATGCCGAGGAGCTCATGCAGCGCGAACAGCTTCTCTTTCGGCGCGTCGGAGGGCGTGAAGCTGCGGCCTTCCGCGAACGGAAAGCGCGCGCGCGGGCCGAACACATGCACATGGGCATCGCACGTGCCCGGCGGCAGCTTCCGCTTCGGCTTGCTCGGCGTTGCCGTCCAGGTTGGCGGCTCGGCCGGCGTATCGGCGGTGTGTTTGACGTTGGCGTTCATCGCTGGTCGGTGAATTCTGCAAAGGTGTTGTCGAAAGCCGGCTCGCGCCGGCTGAAGGCTTCGAGCCAGGACACCAGGCCGCCATAGACCGGCCGCCACTCCACCGGCTTGCGCCGGTCGAGATAACCGAGCGCACACGATAGCCCAATGGTCACGATGTCGGTCTGGTTCGGATCCGGCGGGGCGGCTTCGAAGACGGTGAGCGCTCGGGTGATCTTGCCGCGCTGCAATTTCAGGAAGCGCTCCGAATAGGTGCCGGGGTCGCGGAAGCGCGCCTCGTAGACCACCAGCAGCGCCGCGTCCATGATGCCGTCGGCGAGCGCCGCCAGCGTCAGCGCCTTGTAGCGCGCAAGGCCGCTCGCCGGCAGCAGTTGCGCGGAGCCGGCCATCTCCTGCAGGAATTCGATGATGACCCGGCTGTCGAAGATCGCGCTGCCGTCCGCGAGCAGCAGGCACGGCATTTTGCCGAGCGGGTTCTGCTGGCGCAGCGTGTCCGTCTCGTCGCGCGTATTGGCGGGCACGAGGGTGACGCGATCGCTCAAGCCGAGCACCTCGATGGCCATGCGCACCTTGCGGCCGAACGGCGAGGTCACCGTCGAGCGCAGCACGAAATTTTCCGTCATTGCCATCGTTCCATTACATGGTCTGCGGCAGATAGAGCGCCAACTGCGGGAACAGACACAGCAGCAGCAGCATCACGAAGCCGGCGATGACGTAGGGGACCAGTCCCATGAACACGTGCTCGAGCTCGACCCGGCCGTTCGATGCCGCCTGCACCACGAAGCAGTTGACCCCGACCGGCGGGGTGACGGCGCCGATCTCCACCAAGAGCACCACGAATACGCCGAACCAGATGGGATCGAAGCCGAGTTTCATCATCACCGGGTGGGTGATCGGCAGCGTGATGGCGAGCAGCGCGGGAGCGTCCATCATCATGCCGAAGATCAGGTAGATCACCGTAATGATCAGCACGATCACCCAGCGGTTGACGTTGAGCGAGGTGAGGAAATCACCCAGCGTATTGGCGACCCCGCTGAGCGCCAGGAAGCGCGAGAAGATCAGCGCGCAGATGATGATGGCGAAGATCATCGCCGAAGTCTTCACCGTCTCGCGCAGGACTTCCGCAAGCTGCAGTTTCCGGATGCTGCGCTGGCGGATGAGCGCCAGTACCAGCGTCACGCCCGCGCCGGCGCCGCCGGCTTCCGTCGGTGTGAAGACGCCGAGATAGAGCCCCAGGATGATGCTGACGATCACCAGCACCAGCGGCCCCGCCAACCGCAACGAATAGAGCTTTTCGCGCAGCGTATATCGTTCCTTGGTGCGCGGCGCGAATTCCGGATGGCGGAACACGGTGACGAGCGTCGCCCCGCATAGCACGACCGCGAACAGCAAGCCGGGGATGACGCCGGCGATCAGCAGCTGGCCGATCGAAGAATCGGTGAGGATGCCGAAGATCACCATCACGGCGCTCGGCGGGATCATCACGGCGAGCGTGCCGGCAATGGCGATGGAGGCGGAGGCGAGCCGCTTGTCATAGCCGCGGTCGAGCATTTGCGGCAGCGCCAGTTTGGTGAACACCGTGGCGGTGCCGATCGACGAGCCGGAGGCGGCGCCAAAGGCGGCGGCGCCGAGCGTGGTGGAAATGGCAAGCCCGCCGGGCAGCGCTCCGAACCATTTGTGGGCGGCGTCGAACAGGTCCTCGCCGAGGCCGGCGCGCATCGCGAACATGCCCATCAGCAGGAACAGCGGAATGACGCTGAAATGGAAGCTGTGGGTGGTCTCGAAGAACACCGTGCTCAGCATGGAGGTGGCGGCGTGGAAGCCGACCACCGACACGAGGCCGATTGCACCGACGGCGCCAAGCGCCACCATCACGTTGACGCCGGCGAGGATGGCGGCGAACAGCGCGACGACGCCGACGAGGCCCAGCTCGAGCGAGGCCATCAGAGCTGCTCCATGGCACGCTCGTCGTCGGCTGCAATCGGCATCAGGGTCTCGGCGATGGCGTCGAGCAGGAACTGAAACGCCAAAAGCGCAATGCCGAAGAACACCACAAATTTCATCGGCCAGAGCGGAAACACCACCTCGCCCCACTCCTGCTCGCCAAACGAATAGGATTGAACGGCGTAGATCCAGGCCGCATAGGCGCACCAGGTGAAGAAGACACACCCGCACAGCATGGCGACGACGCTGAGCACGCGCGCCGTTCGTTTCGGCAGTCGGCGGGTAACAAGGTTTACCCGGATATGGCCGCCGTCATATTGGGTGAGCGCCAGCGACAGGAAGATGACGATGACCAGCAGGGATTCCGTGAATTCGAGTGTGCCGGTCACCGGTCTGTTGAAGAGATAGCGGCCGATGACATTGGCCACCACCAGCAGCATCATGACGAAGGTGGCGACCTCCGAAATGAGTCCGAAGCCGCGCAGCAGGCGGCCGTAGCCCCGGTACAGGCGCTGGAAGACGGACATCGTGGCGGTCTCGGGAAAGGGCGGGCGGCCTTGCTGGCCGCCCGCGCCGTGCCGGTCAGCGGCTTTCGATCTCGTCCACGATGGTATGGACCTCGTCGTCCGTGAGGCCGGCGGCCTTGGCCTTTTGCATCCACTTCTGCCGCACCGCCTGCACGCCCGGCGCCTTGGCCGCTTCGTCGAGCGAACTGGCCGGCAGATGAGTGACGGTCACGCCCTTCTTCTTCCAGCCCGCCAGGATTTTCTGGGTCAGCTCGTCGAGAGTGACCGTGTAACGCATGGCGTATTCGCGGCCGAGACCGTCGAGGATTGCCTTGGTCTGCGGATCGAGCGCGTCATAAGCCTTCAGGTTCATGGTAATCATGTGGCCGAACGAGGCGCCGATCGGCACGTCGACGTAGTATTTCGCTACTTCGTCGTATTTCCAGCCGTGCGCCAGCGATGGGCCGATCGGCGAGCAGTCGAGGATGCCGCGCTGCAGCGCCGTATAGCCGTCCGACGAGGTCATCGACACCGGTGTGCCGCCGAGCGCGTGCACCAGCGCCGGATAGGCGAAGCCGTATGTGCGGATGCGTTTGCCCTTGAAGTCGGCGATCGACTTGATCGGCTTGTTGCAGATGATGCCGTATTTCTCCAGCGGCCGGAAACCGATCACCTTGAGATTGTACTTCGCCAGTTCCTTGTCGAACTGCGGATACTGCCGGTGCCAGAGCTGCAACAGTTCCGCGATCTCGATCGTCGAGTGCGGCTGCGGGATGAAATAGCCGATCGCGTTGTTGAGCGGGAACTTGTCGGGGAAATAGGGAGTGATGATGTCCCCGATATCGCCGGCGCCGCCGGACAGTGCGTCGGGGATTTCTTTGGACTTGGCGACGGTGCCGCCCCAGAACATCTGGATCTTGTCCTTGCCGCCGGTGCGCTTTTCGAATTCCTTGACGAACCACTTGGTGCTGATCGACTGCGCGTCGCCGGACGCCTCGGGCTTGAAGGTGATCCATTTCAGCGTTTTGGCCTGCACGGGCGCAACCGCCCCGCCGAGTAGCAGCGTGGCGGCCGTGGCGGCAACGCAAAAGCGACCAATGATTTTTGGCATGGTGATCCTCCCAGAGCTTATATTTTTTGTGAAAGAAACGATAAATCACTCGCCCCCGCGCCACAACGGGCGAGGTCTGCTTCAAGCGATACTATTTCGGCATGGTGTTTGGGGTATCGAACGCGCGATGAGCCACGCAGACGAAGGCCGATCGTTCAGCTGAGTTGCGCGCCGGCCCAGGTCTTGTCGCGCACCAGCGTGCGGCATACGTCAAGCAGCATCGCGCTGGCATCTAACGTCAGCTTGGGGAGTTGTTCGCGCAAGGTGACGATGGCGACAGGCGTCGTCAATGTCGGTCGCAAGATCGGATAGATGGTGAGCTTCTTGCTCAGCACTTCGTCCTGCACCGCGGCGTAGGTGAGAATGGTGTAGCCGAGTCCGCGCTCGACCAGCACTTTGGCGAAGGCGACGCTGTCGGCCTCGACCTTGATGCGCAGCCGAACCCCGTGTTCGAGCGCGGCGTGCTCCACCAGACGTCGGTTGGTATGCGCCATACTGGGCAGGATCAACGGCAATTTGCCGAGGTCACTGATACGGAAGCTGGCGGGATGTTTTCGGTCCTTGAGGCGGCGCGCCGGCGGGCCGATCACCATCATACGTTCGGTCAAAAGAGGTTTGATTTCAACGGATTCCAAGTGCGGCGGGTTGTGCATCAGGGCGACGTCGATGCGCTTTTCCAAAAGCCATTCCTGCAGCGAACTGGCGACGCCCTCGCGCACATGCAGCGTGGTCTGCGGCCAGGCTTTCTGAAACCGCTCGACAAAGACCGGCACCAGGATACGGCCGGCGGCCGGCGGCACACCGAGCGTGACGCGCCCGCGCACCGGCGAGCGGTCCTCCCTGATCTCTTCGCCGGTCTGATGGACAAGATGGGTGATTGCTTCGGCACGCTCGAGCAACAGCGAGCCGGCCGCGCTCAAACGGACACCGCGGCCGTGGCGCGAGAATAACGGCACGCCGAGTTCATGCTCGAGCTTCTTGATTTGCCGGCTCAACGCCGGCTGCGCCAGCCGCAACTCTTGCGCCGCGCGGCTGACGCTGCCGGCGCGCGCGACGCGCATGAAGTTTCGGAGCTCTCGCAGTTCCATCGGCGCTCGATTTACGACATATACTCCTATGGCATATCTTAGGGCATCGTTATTCCCTTTGAAAGCGGGCAAGCGAGGCATGGCCGCCCCGTACGAGCGGGCTGCGGCTGGGCGGCATGCCCGGCCGGCCGCTGGTCTCGGTCGGCCGCGAATATCGACCTATGTCCGTATTTCTACGGCGCCCGTTCGCTCTGTGAAACGAAGGCCCTGCGGACCTATCGACGAGCGATTCGTGACGCGCGGCCAAAATCCGCCGTCAAGGGTGCGCCGTTTACTTGAATGCCGCTGCGGGTGCTTGGACATTTGAGTTCAAAGCCACGCCCCGTGTTGATCAGAGACGCTTATCCCGCCTTGCGCAGGCTGTCCCACCTGGGACTCCGAGAGGGGGTTATTGTCCGTCTGATTAGTTTGCAAGCCGCATTTTCGCGTCGCCTTCGCCCGCCTGAGTCGGTCCATTCTTTGAACGCTCAAAATCCGAAAGGATGACGGCAGCAACCTCCGAACCCGCGACAGGCCGGCCGAAGAAAAAGCCCTGAGCCTGATCGCCTTTTACCTCGTCAAGAAAGCCGGCCTGATTGGCAGTCTCGACGCCTTCGACCGTGACCCGCATATTCAGCTCACGTCCGAGCGCAATGATCGTCTTCACGACGGTTTCGGCATCTTGACCGGAGCGATCAAGGCCGAGCATGAAACTCTGATCGATCTTGATCTTGTTGAACGGGAACCGCCACAGATAGCTCAGGCTTGAATAGCCCGTTCCGAAATCGTCCATCACGATCGCCACACCCATCGCTTTGAGCTTCCGCAACTCGGCCATTGTGGACTCTTCATCGCCGAGCAGCAGACTCTCGGTAATCTCCAGTTCGAGCCGCCTTGCCTCCAGGCCGGCCTCTTCAAGTGATGCGGAAACGATTTCGCTAACGCCGCCGGCCTCGAATTGCGCCGCCGACATATTCACCGCGACCGTCAAATGTTCCGGCCACGTCGCAGCCGCTCGGCACGCCTCCCGCAGTACCCACGCCCCGATCTTGCTTATAAGATGCAACTCTTCCGCAACGGGAATGAAGACGAGCGGCGGTACAAGGGATCCGTCCTCCGCCCGCATGCGAACCAGCGCTTCGAATCCGATGAGCCGCCGGTTGCTAATTTCCAGGATCGGCTGGAAGTGCAGTTCGAAGCCGTCGTGGCTGACCGCATGGCGAATCCTCTTTTCGAGTTCGATGCGCGCCTGCAGAGTGGCGTCCATCTCCGGCAAAAAGCCGCGCACGCAGTTGCGGCCATCGGACTTGGCCCGGTAGAGAGCCAAATCCGCGCATTTCAGGAGTCGCTCGGCACTGTTTCCGTCAGCCGGCGCGAGCGCAAAGCCCACGCTCACCGTCGGGTGAATTTCATGTTCCTTAAACTGCAAAGGCGCAGCCAACGCGGCACCAAGACGGAGCGCGAATTTTTCGGCCTCCGCTTTTTCTCGGATGTTGTCCTGCAACACTACGAACTCGTCACCGCCGAACCTGGACACTTCATCGCCAAGACGGGTAACCGAACACAGGCGTTCGGCGGATGCTTTCAGCAAGAAGTCACCGGCGTCATGACCGAGGCTGTCATTGATGCTCTTAAAGCGATCCAGGTCGATAAAATGCACGGCGAGGCTTTTGCCGTGTCGCGGAAGCACCGCCAGAGACATGCCCATCAATTCAACGAGCAGGGTGCGATTCGACAGGCCGGTCAGCGCATCGTGGTGCGCGAGGAATTGAATGCGTTCGTCCGCCCGACGCTTTTCCTTGGTTCGACGACGCCAAGCGATGGTCGGGATACTGACGCCGGCGCCGCTCAGAACGCATAGGGCCACTGCCGCGAGCAGGAAGGCCTTGTGAAAGTGGTCATACTGATCGGTCAAATCGACATAGGCCGCGACGACGGCCTGCGGACGACCATCTATGACGACGGGCAGATAGGCTTCCGAATAGTTACGCGGCCGGAGAGGCGGAATGCCGTTTTTGACTGCAATAATCGGCCGGTCCAATTTGGCCGCCCGCTGCGCGGTTGCGTCATGGATTTTGCCGCCGACACTGGAAATTTTTGCGCCATCCGAAACCAGCTGCACGTTTCCTTGTAAGTCGATAATTTCAAAGCCGAAGACGTTACGTATTTGCTGGGTACGAACGAAAAAATTCATGCTTTCCGCGGACGGCTGCTGTCCCGCGGCGATCTCTTCGATATCCGTAACATTTTCGGCGACGTATTTTGCCCAGCTCTCTGCCGATGCCCTCGCATCCCACTGCAGCAGATAGTCGACCGTTATTTCGAGGGTGGCTCCAATCCCAATGATACCGCCAAACAGCACGGCCGCGCTGACAAGGGCAAACATCCTGTAGCGAAATAACGTACGCAGAAAAGCCATTGTGACCTCCGCTACGTTTCTACTGAGTGCGAATTACCAAGCGGTCGACGGATCCGGGGACGGTCGTCTATCCCGCGATATCGTAAGAAAGAGACTAACAAACTATGTTGATTTATGCGCTGAACGGTATGGTGTTGCTGCTTTCGATGAACACGCATCGAAAGATAATTATGGCGGATCACCAAGCGGGCGCCGGCAGCGCGCACCTGTGACAAACATTTAATTAGGACGCTATAGCCACTCATCTGTGGCGCGACCCGCAATGGTCTTCTTGCCGATGGAGCGGTTCATGATGAAACGAACATCGCTATTTCGAATTATCGCGGCGGGCATTGTAATCTCAGCGTCAGCCGTCACGGCTCACAGCCAGGCGCCGGACTCGATCAAGATCGGCTACGCGATTTCCCTGACGGGTCCGGGGGCGCTGGGCGCGGAAGTCACGCAGCTCGCCGACTACCGTCTTTGGGTCAAGGAGGTGAACGCCGCTGGCGGGATCATGCTGAGCAGCGTCGGCAAACGTGTCCCGGTCAAGGTCATCGAGTATGACGATCACAGCAACGTCGACGACCTCGTGAAGGCCGAGGAGCGGCTGATGACGCAGGACAAAGTCGATTTCATTTTGCCGCCATGGGGCACGGAGTTCAATCTGGCGGTAGCCCCGCTCTTGTACCGCGCCAGCTATCCCGATCTAGTGGTGACCTCAACGAGCGATCGGGCACCGGAATCGGCGAAACGCTGGCCGAACAGCTTCTGGTTTCTCGGCACGGCGACCGGCGCATCGAAGGCCCTTATCCAGACGCTCGCCAACCTGCACGCCGAGGGCAAGGTCGGCGGCAAGTTGGCGATGGTGAACGTGGCCGACGAATTCGGCATCGGGCTCGCAAGAGCCGCGCGCAGGCTATTGCGGAAGAGCGGCTTCAAGCTTGTCTATGACCGATCGTATCCGGTCGATCTGCGCGATATGCGACCGATGATGAGCGAGGTGAAACAGCTCAATCCGGACGTCTTCGTCGCATTCAGCTACCCACCCGACACGATGGCAATCACGGAGCAGGCGCGTGCGTTGAGCTTCAACCCCAAAGCTCTTCTACACCGCTGTCGGGACCGCGTTCCCAATCTACAAACAGCGCTTCGGTGCCGACGTCGAAGGCGTGCTGGGAATCGGCGGATGGAACCCGGACGTCCGTGGGAGCAAGGACTACTTCAAGCGCCACGTCGCCATGACCGGCAAGGATCCGGACGGATTTGCCAGCCCGATGACCTATGCCAGCCTTCAGATGCTGCAGCAGGCGATCGAGCGGGTTGGCAAGATCGATCGGGCGGCCGTGATCAAGGAGCTGCAGACGGGGACGTTTCAGACCATCGTTGGGCCGATCAAGCTGAAGAACAACCTCTACACCAAAACCTGGTATGTGGGGCAGTGGCAGAACGGAGAGTATTACGGGATCGCGCCGGCGTCGCTGCCCGGCGCGCGCAAAATCGTGTTCCCCAAGCCGCCGTGGCATAGCGAGCGATCAACCGTCGGCACGGCTCCGCCGGCGCGCTGAGGGTCCGACATGGGTCGCAAACCGAAGAACTCAGAATGAGCATGATTTGTCGGCTTCACCGCCGAAAGCCTGCGTCCTAAATCAACCGCAGCCCCTTGAAGCTCGCGTGCCCCTCCTTGCCGACGATGATGTGGTCGTGCACGGAAATGCCGAGCGGGCGCGCCACCTCGACGATCGACTGCGTCATCTGGATGTCGGCGCGCGAGGGCGTCGGGTCGCCGGACGGATGATTGTGCACCAGGATCAGCGCGGTCGCCGACAGTTCGAGCGCGCGCTTGACCACCTCGCGCGGATAGACCGGCGTGTGGTCGACGGTACCGGTCTGCTGCAATTCGTCGGCGATGAGCTGGTTGCGCTTGTCGAGGAAGAGGACGCGGAACTGTTAGCAAGCCAATAATTCGGCTGAAAAATCAGGTTGTTGAGCGCGGGCTGATAGGGCTAGGCTCGGCATAGGCTCAGGCGCGGGGAGGGTGGTGATGAAAAGCCCGGAAGACCCGGATAAGCGAGGCAAGATGATTGAGCTCTTGGAGCAAGCGCTCACGCTGTCTGAGGAGCTGAACGACGGCGTGACGGGCTACCTGATTGAGCGCTCAATTGACCAAGCGCGGTCGGCGTTCTTCAGGCCGATGGGTCAGGTTTAGGGTGCGGCGACCAGTCTTTCGGTGCACCATGAGGCGCTAAGGGCGGCCCTTTTTCTATCCGCCAATTCGCGAGCATGAGATAGGCCGCGATAGCCTGGGCCATCATGTGCCTCTCGTCCTCTGTTATCTCCCTGCGGATACGGCTTACGGCGCGCGGGATTTTCAGCGCCCTGGCGAGCGCGTAGGCGATATCAAAGGTGAGGCCGTCTGGGGCATGGCGGGGCATAGGAACAAAATAAGAACACTGTGCTTTTGAGTCAATTGGATTGACGAGCCGAATCGTCTAGATTGCAATGGTGCTGGGAGACGGCGAATGGTTGATATCGTCACAGCTTTAGCAACCGCAAGTCAGGCGCTCAAACTAGCTCAGGATTTACGGGGCATCGACAAGGCGATAGATGCTGCCGAATACAAGCTGAAGATAGCCGACCTAACGACTGCTCTTTCGGATATCAAAATTGCCCTCACCGAGGCGCGTGAAGAAATTGCGGCTAAGGATACCGAGCTAGAGAACGTAAAAAAGCAGTTTCGTCGAACGGCAGAATTAGTCGAGCACGGTGGCTTCAAATACAGAAAAGGAGATGAGGGGAAGCCAAGAGGAAAGCCATATTGTCCTATCTGTGAGGCATCAGGCCAACTCTTTCATCTGACAATCTTGGCAGGCAAATCGATGTGTCCTCATTGCAAAGCACTCTACAATCGTGTGACGAGCTTCCCAGAATAAACATTGGGCTATCAACTCCGTTCTGCTATCAATTGAGCAGAGTCGCTAAACGTCAGAGCGATAAGGCTAACTGATTTGCCGCGGGCATGCTGATTAACTTGTAAAGGGTGTTCTTATCCGCCCGCTCTTCCGTCTCTATGACGTATCCTCGCGCTCGCAAATCCCATATACGTGCACCAAGCCGCAAGCTGATGCGGTTGTGGATGGCGTAGAAGTTGTCGATTTGGCCATCGCGCTCAAGGATTTCGATGATGCGGTCGAGCTGTGTTCTCTTTTCGGCCATACTTAAGATGCGACTTTCACTGTGAAGCCTTTTTCCTGAAGCGCCCACAGGCGCTTCGAGTGAGCATTGAATTCGGGCTCGGTCATGATGATGTCGTGGCGCTCCGCGACATCGGAGTGCATGAGTTGGCCAGTGCGCTGAAGCTCCTGCTCTCTCGATCCGAACAGAAAGTCTATTTCAATGATTCTCTGAAGGTCTTTGACAGAGAGCCCTAAATCTCCGACGCGCGAGATTGCGACGGTCTTGTTCGCCTCCACTTCCTCGATACGATTTTTCGTGTCGCCGTATATGTACGGCACGCCGAAAGTGGAGCTCACTTGCTTCCCAAGCGCTATCGTGTCGCAGAAGATAAACGTCCGCTTCTTCGGATTGATTAGCTCCGAAAGCTTGCGCATTTTCGCGGCGGCCGAACGCACAACGTGAACGTAGATAGGATGATAGCTCTTTCCCGCCGCCTCCATATATTCGCGCCAATTGAGGCCCACAGGAAAGCCTGTGAGCGCGAAAATATAGTGTTCGCGGCCGTCTTCTCGGTGCGGTGACGCAGAGAGCCCTATGCGGTACTTCGTCCTCATGACGGCCATGCGCGAGAATGTATCGGCGGGCAGGCGCTGGCACTCGTCAAATACTGTCAGCGTATACTCTGTCTCAAAGTCGCGGAACCCAGCGTAGGTGAAAATGCGAATCTCACTCTTACGCTCTGGTATGTGCGTCTCGATGAGATTGTGCCACTGATCTACAAGCGTGCGGGTCGGAACGATGATGCACTTCCGTCCTTTGATGATGTCGAGCAAATAGAGCGATATGAAGCTCTTGCCGGCGCCGGTCGGCTGAAACGCACCCACGGCGCCAGTACGCAAGAATTCATTTTTTACAGGCTCCTGATAGCCGCGTAATGCAATCTTGCCAGAGGGCACCCGCAAATCGTCCTTCAAGACTGGAGTCGCCGCGAAAGGCAGGCAACCGGCTTTGATGGTCTCAGCAATGACGTCGAACGCATGGCCGCGGAGAATGACGCCCGAGTTCTCGTCTACTTGCTTCAGGTGCGCCCCGAGCTTCTTCTTGATTGCATCACGCTGTGATGGGTCAAACTGAATCGTGTTGCCGGAGACTTTGAGCTCGAAGCCTTTCTCAAAGTCTATTGCGTCCATGAGGTCGGCTGGTGCCTCGCCGAGCCATGCGGAATACTGGTCGAACTGGTAGAGGAAAAAGCTGTCTGTTTCCTTCCATAGCCACCCGACCTGAAAGCCCTGCACGAATTTTGGAACGGCAACGAGCACTCGATTCTTTCCGTTCGGAATTATCGCGTAAGGCTTCTTGAAGAATGCGAGGAACTTGTCGCGCTCCACACTCTTGCCAAGCTTCTTTTCGAGAAAGTCGGCCGTCTCTGAGAGCGCCTTATCGCCTTCGGCTTGAGCCTTCTCAATGCGAGCCGCTGCGCGCTTTGCGTCGCGTACCATTGCATCGAGCGCTTGAATGTCCTTCTGAATTTCTGAAATTTCCATACATTAATGGGGCAGATACCACGCCGCTGTTGGGTCTGGTAATGCAATCCCCGTCTCGGCCGCTATCTTGTCCAGGTACTCGCTCATGTCGTTTTTGCTGAGCGTCCGCGTAGAGCCGGGGATTTTAATTTCCTCGCCGTTCACTGTGATGAACTGCGGCTTTAAGAACTTGCGCTTGGCCCATTCATGCACCTCGCTCGCGGGCTGGCCCGTCTCGCGCTCTATCGCGTCCAGGAATACCCAGTAATAGGCGTTCTGACTGAGCGTCCGCCCGCGCTTGAGCTCGGTGACTTGCACACGTGCGCCGTCATGGTCGCGCGTCCACGTACGCCACGCGGAGAACGCGCGTGGGCTGCCGAAGAAGAGCTCGCCGTTTTTGATGGTGGCGTGGAAGGGCATACGGCTAGAATGGGTCGGAGTACTCCTCGTAGGAGCGCGCCGTTATCGCGCGATTGACTTCGGCAAGTGGTAGCCCTCGTTCCTGCGCGAACTGACGGCTGCTCAAATCGCCTGTCTCTTGGAGGTGCTTAAGCTCGTCGAATTGGTCTTCGGTCAGGCGCCGAGTTTCCGCGCGCGGAATAGGCGCGGCGTCGCGGACGCTCGGGCAGGTCTTGGCGTTGTGTCCGGGCGTCCCGCACTTAGAGCAAGCGCTGCGCTTCTTGCCTTTCTTCTCTTTGGTAGTCTTTGCTGCGCGGTTCGCGTCCTTGCGCGGGCGCCCGACCTTGCGAGAGGGTGCGCTGACGGGCGCTTCGGGGGCGGTTGGCGCTTGCTTCGCGGCGAGCGCTTCGCCGAGGATTTCGACTGCCTGGTCGGGAGTTATCCGGTGGTCAACGATTATGTTGCCGCCCTCGTCGATTACCACGAGTGAATAGAAGTAGCTCATAGATTTATGATTGCGGCTTTATGGACCACCAGAAGCGCTTGGAGAATGAGTATCCCCTGCGCTCGGCGTCCAGGCAGTCGCTTTTTAGATAGTAAAGGTCGCTAACTGATAAGTGAGACAGCTTTACGCCAAGCGCGGCGGGGCGAAGCGGTTTGTACTTCGTCCCTTTCCGCGCTTCGTTGAGCTTCTCAAGAAAGAACTGGAGCAGCTCACCACGTTCTGAGCGAGCCTGTACGGGCTTTCTGGCTGCAAAGAGTGTGGCGAGCTGCTGCATAGGCTAGAAGGGAATGTCGTCCGGGTTGATGTCCTCCGAGCGATAGTCAGCGCTGTTGCTAGCCTGCGGTGCGGATTGCGAATGTTGTGGGGCCGGTGCGGTGTCGCGCGGCTTTTGCTCAAAGACCTTGAACGTCGTATCCGGGAACATGTTGAGCTCCAGGATGTAGCCCTCTTGCTTTTCCTCGGTGGCGGGGAAGCGGACGAGGGTGCCGACGTTCTTCCATGCGGTCTTTTCCTCGCCGTCCTTTTCGTATTTCTTCGGGATAACGATGTCGTAGCGTTTAGCCATAATTAGAATGTGAGTTGATTAACGATGTCATTGACCTCCTTGATGACCGTTTCTTCATAAGCGAGATACTCGGCCACCTCGTCCTTTACCTCCGCGCGCTTTATTTCAAGCGCGAAGTAGTCTTTGGCGAGGATGCGCGGGTCGTAGAATACGAAGTGTAGGGTTTTGAGGCTGTCATTGACGATGAAGTACTGTAGTGCCTGATCGCGGTAATCCGCCGGCACCTGCTTGGTAATCCACGCCTCTATGTGGCGGGCAGACGAAAGGCACTTTGCCTCTACCGCCTCGGTCTTTCCGATGAAGCCGTCTGGCGAAATAGCAATGCTTTCGTTGTCATCGCGCGTCCAAATAACGAGCGACGTATCGACCTTTTTGCCCGTCTCTTTCTTGAAGCGCTCAATCGCTTCGGCCTCCAGGCGCGCTCCTCGGTCCATCGCGTTCTCGTCGTCCGGCGGTACACCAAGACGCTCCGCGATGAGCTCATAGAAGCCGATTTTTTTACCGTTGCCGCGCTTGACCAGAATGTCTTTCAGACGGGTGCCCGTTATCTTGCCGCGCCGGGCTGCGAGCCAAGCATCCCTGTCCTCAAATTTAAGCGTTTTCATACGTCGCTTTGATTTCGTCCTTTACTCCCTGTAATTTCTGCTTGGCCTCTACGGGCATATTTGCCCATGTAGCCTTGAGCTCGTCCATTGTCTTGGTCGCGCGTAGCTGCCTTTCGCACTCAGTGAGGTCTATCGTCGGAGCGTGTTCTATCGCCTCGGAGTGCTGTTCTTCCTCAACGTACACCTGCGACATTTCCTCAGGGCAGGCCATACGAAGCGCGTGCATTTCTGCGACTTTCGCAATCATCGTGCGGGGCTTGCTCGTCCAGAGATTGCGGCCGGTGGTGTATTCGTCAAAGAATACCGTCGCCGTGTACTCGCCAACGTACTCGCGGACTTTACGCTTCACGGTGATGGTGCAAGAGAGAATTTTCTTGCCGTCCATCTCAAAGGTCGGGGCAGACTTGCCGACGACGCCGCTGCGCATGCCGAGCTTGCGGGCGTAGTCTATTGAGGTCACGAGCGAGTATGTGCCCTTGAACGGAATGGCGTAGATATTCTTTTCCAGGAAGTCCTTGAACTCAAAGCCACGCATCATGCCTTCCATGATGGCACGCTTGACGACGGTGGGCTGTAGTCCCTTGAACGTCGTGGAGAGAAGCGTGTTGAACGTCTCCTTGTCTCCGAGCTGCTTGGTGATTTCGTTTTTGAGGCTGACTAAATCGGTGCTCATACAAGTGTTGAAGCTGAGGCGAGTAATTTAATAACGATTGCGACTTCAATGAAGAAGAGCAGGAAAGCGAAGATTGCTATCGCCTCCTTTATCGGAAGCCACCAGACGCGGTGTAAGTAGCTGATCGCTGCTGTGAACGTCGGGAGCTTGTGTCTGAGTGCACGAAGCGGTGCCCAGATTGCGACTTCGCGCCGGTACGCTCGCAACTGCTTTGCTGCATGTCGGCTGTCGCGGTGCATGTCTGCGTAGGTGTAGGTCATAAATGAATTGAATTATCTCTCTGCGCGACGCGCCTTGTGGGTGCGTCGCACGGAGAGCACAAGGCTTGTAATTGGTAATGTCGTGGGGGGATTATGAGATACAGGCTCGCGGGGAGAGGGATTACCGCGTTCTCTGGACTCTCTGTGAAATTGGAGCGCTCCAATCCATCAAAGACTTTTGCCCTTTACTTGCAGCCTCTACCCCCCGTGAGCCTATATCTGGTGATGAGCGGGCGGCCTGTCCTAACTTCGGCCGAGAAACCTTGCAGAGCTTCTTGTCGGCTACTGGCTGCAACCTTTCGCCAACTTTCCCTTGTTTCCCTCCAACGAGCTATCCACCGTCTCCGATGGCGTTGGTGTCATATAGGACAGACGGTCCACTCACCACGTTGTCAACGAGCTATCTGCGTTCATTGTATTACACGTAATACAACCCGCAAGCTGTAGGGTGGGGATAACTCGCGCCGCCGTAATACAGCGTGGTATAGTAGCCGCATGAAAGAGACCACCCGTCCGTACATGGTGCGCCTGTATGAGCGCCATCGGAGGATTATCAAGCGCTCGGCTAAGAAGCTGAAGATTCGCGAGGCGGAGTTTGTCCGCCGTGCCATTGAGGCAGGAGCTTCATCTTGAGGAGGGAAAAGGGGCTGTCCAAATGAGTTTTACGAAAGCCCAACGTCGCGTAGCGGCTGAAATCGAGCGTATTTTTGAACTTGGTGGCTACGATTGGAGATCTGTAGAAGGTCGTTATAAACCTGATGCGCGTCTTGAGGAATTAATTCGAACCAAAACCGATATCGTTCGGATGAATGTGATTAGTGACTATGTGTTTGTGGACGAGCTTCTTGGGTCGATAATAGCTCAATATTTTTTGCCGAAAAAAACTCCGCAACCGCGCGGGCACAAGAGGAGACTACGCACCTTTGAACAATTTGTCCTGGAGGATTTGTATCTGCTGCGGAAGCTCGCTCTGGTGAAGGAGCTAAAAAAAATCGACAGAAATATTGCCGCAATGATTGAACGGCTGAATGATATCCGTAATGCCATGGCTCATGGCTTCACTCCAAGCGAACGTCGTAATTTCCGCAAGTCGAAAAAAGTGACTTGGAATGGATTGGATATTTTTTCAGTCGCCGGGATGGAGAGCTACCATGAGGACATAATTGCCATATACGACCATTTATTCGTAAAGCGGTTCGGCAAGAAAATGGCGAAGGAGGTAGCTGGGCTCCGGCCGTAACTCACCTACCTTCTAGCAATCGTGGCTTAAACGCTCTCGGACGCGATGCGTCAAACCAGTCAGCGGCGCGCTATAATCTTATCGGGCAGCTCTTTTTTGCGGCGAGTGGCCTCCAAGCATGCCCTGTCTAAGCGCACGGGGCTCTACTCGGCCGTGCCGCTCGCCCATGACGAACAAGCTTTACGTCGGATTTTCAAAGCAAGTCGAGCTGCCAAAAGGCGGCTGTCTTTTCATATCCGATGAGGTGCCGGACGTGCCGCGCGCCCGCATCTTTGACCCGCTCAAGCACGCTTTCAATCCACTGCAACACCTGGACTACCGCAAGGCGCGCGAGATAGCGGACATCCTCTACACGGTCGCGCCGCAGGGCGAGAACACGCTCACGGTACGCAACGGGAAGCGGGCGCTGCTGCGCTTGCTCATGGAAAGCCCCGCACGCTTGGACAAGGTGAAGGCGCCGCGCGGGCTAGACAAAAAGGAAGAGGAGGTGGCGAGCGAGGCGCTGGCAGCGATAGGGGACGTGCTGGTGTCGCCCGTGCTCAAGCGCGTGCTGTGCAACGCTACCAACTTTTCCTTCAATCCGCGCTCCACGATTCTTGCGAGGATAAATCGGGCGGAGCTTGGGGACTTTGATGCGCTCGTGCTCGGGCTGTTCCTCATGGCGCATTTCAAGGGGCAGGTCGTGGTGCCTGATTTCGGCTTTTATGGCCGCGCGGCGCATACGCGGCTGATACGCGAGGGGCGGCTTGTGGCCGGTGTAAATGTGTTGTCTGAATTGCCGGCGACGCTGCGGCAGAGCGTGCTGCTCATAAAGGACAAGCAAGCGGGCGGGGCGACGATGGAGGATGCGGATACACTTGCGATGTACGCGGGATTGGTTGCGAGGACTGAGGGCTATAATGAATTCGTACAGGGCGCGATGGCATAGGTCTCGCGTGATGCAGCTGTCGTGTTGAGAAGGAACTGGCCTGCCCAATTATAGGGCCCCTATAATGCCGAACGGAGGGTCCAGCCATGAGGAATGACGACCCAAAGTTTCTGGAGATACAGAAGGCAATGATCGAGCGCGCAAAGTACCTGGATGCGCTCACGGATAGCATGATCAAGGGGCACCAGATAATCGAAATGGCGATGGAATCCACGCTACCGGCCTTTGCGCGTAAGAGGCTGTGGGGCTTGCTTCCACATAAAGAGGCGCAAGGCTTCAAAGCAAAGGCCCAGCAATGCGAAAAAGTCATCAAGGGAAGAGAGGCGGGTCAGAACTGGAATGTGCTATGGGCGGCGGATTCTCTGCGCAACGAGCTCGCGCATAAACGGGACACAAAGAAGATTGATGCCAAAATGAAGAAGCTGCGCACAGTGTACCTATCTACCCTTTCAGCTGATCGAGCGAAGGGACTGAAAGGAGTAGCAGACGATACTGTAGCGCATCAAGCGTGCGTCTCGGTCGCGGGCTTTCTGTACTCCAAGGGCGATGCCAAGAGGCGAGAAAAGAGATAAGACGCGAGGCGGATATCGGACGCGCCTTTAGGCGTGTTCCGATATATCCCGAGCGTCTATTGCTGCGCGAGCGGAGCGAGTACGATTCTAGGCGCTGTCCTATAGCGCCGTTAGTGTCTTATAGATTCGGTCTATTGCGTAGCGAGCGTTTACATTCTTCCGTACCCATTCTTTCCTAGTGGGCGACCAAAGGAAAGCACAAGAACGCAACGCTTTGACGACTTCTGGGTTTACGCGTTTATCGAATCGAATAACGATGCGGTTGGCTTCTTTATCCTCGTACATCATCCATCCGTTGCCGTGTTTTGCGTCCATCGGCGGCGCTGTGCGCGCGCGCTGAAGAGAGGTTATGCGCTCGCGTATTCTGCGGATGTTGGCGTTGCTATTTGTAAGCATATATGCGGGGTACGGTTTGGGATGGCCGAGCTGGCGGGCCTCTTTGTTTCGCTCGACCATGATGGCGTGCGATTCTAGCAACTTTGCGAGTTTGTCATCGAGTTTGGATACTGCATCCGGGTCGTCTGACGAAATTCCAGAAGTTCCGACACTTTCAGCACGCTGCTGTAGCTCTTCTGCTTTGCGGTCTAGCTCTATCGCTTTGTCGATTTTGCCAATGGCGCGGGCTCGGTATGCGCGGTCGCTGCGCTCACTGTGGTGCCCGACAAGTATCGGCTGTCCGAATGGTATAGCCTCTAGGCGTTTCCAGCCCTCGGCGCTTTTCGCTTCGGCCTCTTTTCTGAGCTTCGTCGCTCTTTCCTCTATTCGTTGACGTCTCGCTTCCTGTTTTTCCTCGTACCAATTCATATTCCCTTCCCTCGAACGTGCGCCCGGCTAGTGGGTCAGGCGCACACTCAAGGGCACTAGCTTGTATTGGTCTATTTTCTCATGCCCGGGGGAGCTGTCCACTTCACGTCTTGGACAAATCGTTGCACGTCCGATAGGGGGCGCCTCCCGACCGGCCGCGGACTATAGGACGCCCGCCAGGGTGTCCTACTAGCCCGCAAGGACGTGCGGGAGGCGCTGTGGTGTCAGGCATCATCCCGGCGCTCTGGAGGGCTCTCAGCGGCGTACAGCGCGGCTCATGCGCTGCCCTGGGGGCTGGGTGGCGCTGTGGAGGAGCTGGTGAGCTGTGGCGCGGTGGTTTCAAGTGAAACCGCTTGAGTGCCCAAGGTCCGCGTAAGCTCCGCTGAGCTGTAGGGTTCACGTGAAACGGTTCCCGCCTGGGTGCTGTCCGCCCTGTGTCGTCTGGTCTGCGAAGCAGCCACGACCAAATGCTATCGCCGCCCCGAGTGCCCTTGTCCGATAGGACGCGGGCGCGAGTGGTCTTTGGGGGGTGTCCCCGGTAGGGGTCCGCTCATGCGGAAACAGAAACCCAAAGAAGGCAGAATAGCATTTGGTCGTGGCTGATAAGCCCGACGGCACAGTGGCGGAAAAGTACTGTTGTCGCGCGTTTCTTCGCGCGGAAAATGGATTGAAAATGTAGATACAGATAGTAGAGCCATAGCATGAGGCGTTTGTATGCCCCTTAGAGCGAAATAATCATTGAGACTGAAAATATCAGACCAAGCACGAATAACGAAAAGGACAAGAGTGCTGAAACCCATCCGGTTAGAGCAACAGATCGTGCGAGGCTGTATTGAGCTTTTCGGAAGGAGATGTCGTCCGGAAATTTGCCTTCAAAACGGAGAGCCTGACGGAAGAGGGGGATGCCGGCATAAAAAGATATGGCCGCGAATGCAAAGAATATTGTGCCGTTTCCGAACATCACTGCCAGCGCTTTGACGTCCGGAAAGGCCTTGGGGATTGTTGCGAAGTAGTGCAAGGCGGCGCCAGAGGTAACGAAGCCAGCGCCATTACCGGCCCCGAGAAGCTTTAGCATCCCAATCGCACGATCAATTTCGGCATCATTTTCATACAGCTCGAAAACTGTGCCCCTAATCCGCATTGCGTTGTCCTCCAGTTATCCCCAAAAGTTAAAGGATGCGCCGATTTGCGATGTTAAGATAGAGATATGAGCAGGGTAAAGGAAAAGGCGCAGAGCGCTTCACAAGCCGGAGCCTTCCGCGCCTTTACCCAAAGGCTCATCACATCCGCCGTCTCGTAAGAGGCGGCTTTTGTGTTTTTGCTCATTGAGGTTGGCTCGGAGGGGAGCGGGTAAACACGTCAAACGATGTACGAACTTCGTATCTACCGTCTCAATAAGAACGGTAGCAAAATCCGCACGGCGAAGATAAAACACGACCGCCCCGTCTTGGGGTTCTTCGCGTGGGTTCGGTTGTGGTTCACGCTCAGGAATTATTCGATCAAAGGCAGCTTCTCGGTAAGGCATTAGAAGCCGGATACCGCTTCCCTCAGAGCCAATCTCATTTTGCCGCGCACAATCTTACCAAGCGCACGTCGGTTCGGCAACTAACGACGAAAAACACTGCCGCAACGAAATCAAAATCAAGCTCTTGTACAGGTGCAGGTGCGAAAGCAGGGGAAATGACGCGCCCTGTCACCCTGCCGTCTGACTTGCATCGGTGCGAAGAGAGTGAAGTTCAGGACTGGCCACAGAGACTTTGCCTGAGACTTCACAAGCTGGGTGGGTTCATAGCAGTATTCTTGAGCTTCTGAGGGATCAGAGGTAGAGGGCTTCATAATTGGATGTAAACCGAAGTTTAAGCTGGCCGGAGGGGAATCGTTGAGGGGAAAACAAGTCCGGTGAATTCAGCCTTATTGATTCGCTCAAGCATTCTGACAAATGCGGCCCTTGACAAGGGCGAAGAGGCGCTTGGCCCGAGGAGAATAAACTCGAGAATGTCTGTGAGGGATTGAATTGCATATTGCGGAGCGCTCGGAGCAGGATCGGCTAAATAGGCGCGCCCAAAACCAAGCTTCAATTTAGGTTCAACACCGCGAGGTCCAACAAAGTAGTCGAGGCATTCGTGTAGATATTTGCGCGGATCGCGTTCTGGAACGTATATCACTCGCCACTCATCTTCCTCGTCAAAGCCCTTGTGCTTTGTAGTGAGGGCGAGTGTTTTTGCGAGGTCAAACGCCGCAAACGCAGCGACACTCAAGGCATTGTCTGGCAATAATGGGGCCGTCGTAGCTTGAGCCCATTGCTCGAATAGTTCGCGTATGGCCAAGGCTCGCTCCGCGTCAGTTTTGTACGCTACCTTGGCGATTATTAGGGGGCTATGTTCCTGATAGTGGAGCTTTTGCGCATTGAATACGAGTGCTGCTCCGTTTCCTTTGTCCGCGTATTCGCGCCACATGGAGAGGCGCCCGTCGGTATCTCCTATTGGGTGCTCAGAGAGGCAAAAGACATAGGTATCTAGTGCTGCTTCGGTTGATAGATACGCGACGTAGTGGTTGTACGAAGCCAGCAGAGATTGGACCCGTTCAACTGAGCCGCCCACGCGCTGCGCGTATTCTGGAAATATTTGGCTTGCTAGGAGAAGTCCTGAACGCATCTCACCGAGATCATTCATATAGAGCGGATTGGCGAACCAGACTTGCTCATGACGAAGTATCCGCTCAACAACAGGTACCGTGGTGTAATGCGCGAGCAAGAGCGGCTCTTCCGGGCTATTGCGGGTTTGGATGCTCGAATAGAGGCCGGAGTATCGCTGTAGGAGAAGTTGGGCTTCTTGGGGCGTCAGCTCAGGCATGGCGAATCTCTCTATTGGGAGATGTATACCACAAGGGCCGCGGATCGGACCTCCTGGGGCAGATAGATGCCATTCAGGCCTGTATTCCGCCGATGGGCGGCCTCAACATGCTCTGCGAGGCCGCAATACCGGGGGACTACTTGTTGCGGTGCTGGTACCAGCTCACAAGGGCGGCTCCGATGACCACGAAGCTGACAAGGCCGTTGACGGCGCTTGTGAGCATCGTTGAGTCAACGCCAGTGATACCGAGGTCTGCGAGGAAAAGCCCTGCGACCGTGACGATGGCTGCGATTTCTCCTTTCTGCATGTTGCGATTTGCTTAGTTGATAAGGCGAGCGTCTGCCCACCTCCCCGCGCTCGTGCGGTAAGCGTGAGGAGCTAGGCGGAATGTGCGCGTAGTGAATTAAGCAATGCGGTGAGAGTCTTGATGAGCAGGTAATAGAGCGGGACGAATTTAGCGATGTCCTGCGCGTATGTGCCGTTGAAGTACGGCTCAATATCTATGGCGCCGGCGATGTTTCCGGCGGGCATCGTGAGGTAGGGGTGGCCACCCGCGTCTTTGTCCATCGGCTGACCCTCAAAATGCAGGTGGTCGGCCGATGAGTAGCCTGTGTTGTCGGATACGCCGATGATGTCGCCCGCCTTCACATGCTGGCCGACTTCCACGTACATCGTCTTTAGATGCCAGTAGCGGATTTTCATGAAATGGGTGCCGATGCCTCCGTCCAGATCAACGGGAGTGTCTGTGAGTATGCCTAGCCCGAGGCCGCGAGCAGGGGCGGTCTGCTTCTCAATGACAGTGCCGTCTTGCGCGGCATAGACGTTCTGCTCCCCGGCCATGAGATCGGTGCCGTTGTGGCCTGACATGCCGAAGTGCGAGTAGAGCTTATCGTAGCCCGTGGGGCAGGTGCTGTTGTCTGCGCCGTCAGTGATTTGCTGCTGCGGCGTGCCGAAATTGCGAACGCACGGAATGTTGTCGCCGAAGTGCTGGTTGATGTGCAGCGGTTTGACAGGGATGTATAGGCTAAGGCGGGCCATACGCTATGAGGTAATTATAGCCTGCCCGCTTGTATGAGCGACGCGATGATGGGGATAGCTACTGAAGCTATCATGAAGCCGAGAATGGCGACTGACGTGTTTATGCGAGTGCTTAGCTTGGCGTATTTTATCGCATGTTGCTGTTGCGAATCTTCAAGCTTGGAAACGCGACCATTTGTTTTGGTGGTTTGCTCAAGAATCGCGTCAAGCTTTTCTCCTGTGCTTTTGCGGTATGTCTCCTCTTCGGTGGGCATAAGTTATTGAGCGGCGGCTGCTTTGGCCGCGGGAATGGTTCTCGTAAGTAGATTGGAGAGGATGGGTGTCGCGTGCAGGATGCTTTTGCGTTCGCTCGGACCGAGGGCGTTGAGAAACTGTGCGACGCGCGATTTGACAGCGGTCGCGCCCGCGGCCTTGGCGGCGAGCTCCGCGAGAAGAGCAGCGCCGGCTTCATGGTAGTTGCCTGATAAGACGCCATAGCCGACGGTGACGGGGATAGCGAAGCGCTGGGCAATGTTGAGGATGTTCTGGCGCTTGGTTACGAGCTCGCGATGGGCGATGGCGAGCTCGGCCGATTTCAGGTCGCCGTAGCGCTGATTGAGCTTTTGAATGGTAGCGCCGAGTTCTGGCGATGCATCGTGAGCGGCTGAGTTCATGATGTCTCGCGCTTGGCCGTACGCGGCTCGGGTCGCTGCATTGAGCGCGGCATCGTCTGAAGGGTTGCCAGTGAAGCGGGTATGTGCCGCAATGTCAGAGAGGAATTGAACTGCCTGGTCGTAGGTGGTGTTCGTTAAATCGCGCGGTTGACCCTTTAAAATGGTAGGCGCTCCGGTTTTATCGACTCCGAGTGAAAGGTCGTGCATCAGCGCAATCTTGACGTTATTGAGCGAGTGCAATAGCGTTGGGTTATTATTCTTAGCTGCCTGCTCCATTGCCGTGTCGATGGGATTGAGAGCAGGCGTCAAATCCAATGTTCTACCTTTTCCTTGCAGCGCTTTTGATACTGAGGCTCCGGCACTACCTATTTGACGTCCAATATCTTTGGCGCGACTAGCGACTTTGCTCGCGAAATCCTCGAACGAGTTGGCGGTTATCTTTTCTGCGAGCACGCCGCGCGCCGGGTCTTTGCCGTATGCAAAGCTTTTGCTGAGCGGCTTGATGAGTGAGTTGACGATACGCTCAGCGCTTGTCTGAGCGCCTTTCTGTAGCGTGCCTTTCAAAGCGGAAGCTCCAGCGCCCACTATTGGGATTGCAGCGCCGAAAATTCCCGCGCCGATATCGCCCTCAGCGAGCGGCTTTCCCTCAATAGCATTGTCGGCAGTTTTGAAGCCTGTGCTTATCGCCGCGTTTTCTGCTGCGGAGGTTGCGAGGGCAGCTTTGCCGGTGAGGCCAGCCTTAGCGGCAATGCCGGGCGCTCCAGCGGTGTAGGCGGTGAGGCCCGCATTGGCTGTTGTGCCGAGCGCTTCGCTTGGTGAGACGTTGAATTTGCCGAGATTGTCGGCTTCCGATTTGAGGGTTTCAGCGCTCTTGAGGAGCTGCTGTGCCGCTGAAACGAGGTCCTGGCGCTTTTTGGGGTCAGTCTCGCTCTTGGCCTGCGACATGTAAGCGAGGCCCTGGTCCTCAAGTGTGGAGGCGTGCTGGACGAGCGACGTGGAATCCTTGGTGGCGGCCGCGGTGGCTATGGCTCGGCCGGGAAGCTGGAAGACGCCGGCGAGGCCATGAGAGCCCAGCGTGCTTTGGAAGAGCGAGGAGATGAAGCCCGTAGGCTTTTGGATGGGCCCGTTCGCCGACGCATCGTTCGCGAAGCTAAAGGACGGCGATTCCTGGGTGGCTTGGGGGGCGAGGAAGTCCGAGTATTTGCGGCCGTCATTTGTCGTACCTGTCGGGTACTTGGTCGCGATCATCTTTGCCAGCTCGGGAGCGGGGATGTCTGCATAACGCCTTCCGTCGGACGAAACGCCCTGGGGGTATTTTGAAGTAATCATGCTCTTGAGACCGTCAGGTGTGGTTGGCACGGTCGCATCAGCATTGAACGGCTGGGTTTTCGGCTGGAGCTTTAGTGCTCCGAAGTTTATGGGCTGATTGGTCTTGGGGGCGGGTGGCATACTAAATTCCTAGAGGATTATTGCTCGATGAGGAGCCCGGAGATTGCGTGTCGGTCCTGGTTTGATATTGGTTTCCTACACCAAAGAGGGACCATACTTGCTTACGCGTTTTCTCCACTGCGCCGTTTACGACACCAGCGACCTTCTGCTCATTCGCCTGGATTGCTTCTTTGAAGGCCTGGACGCTTCCCGTGTTGAGGCCGCTTGAAATGACGCGGGCGGCGTCCTGAATGTCCGCAAGCTCAGGCGTTTTGGCTCCGCGTGAAGCGGCGAGATAGCCCGCATAATCATTCGTCATCGCCTGTAGCTGGGTTGCGTATTTGAGGGTGAGTGGGTCGTTGACTGTGCTGCCTGTGGCGAGTGCGACGAGGTTGGTGGGCTTGAACGCGCTGATACCGAGAAGGCTATTTAAGAAGCCGGGCTGCAAATCTTTCTGGTCAATGACGGATGCGAGGGCGTCGGCGCTTCCGGCCACTTCATTTGCGTAGATGCTCGTGTTGTTCGCACGTTCAATGTTCTGCTGAAGAACGTCGTTGTAAGCCTTGTACTGCGATTGGAATGTTGAGACGTCCACGTGATTAGCCTTGGCCCACTGGCTAGCCTCGGACATGACGGCGACTCGGTCGGCGGAGGTCATGCGGGATAGAGCTGCGGTGCCTTGCGTAAGGAAATTGAAAGCAGGGAGGGAGAGTCCAGTGGATGAAAGGATGTCTGTGGGGCTGGCGTCGCCGCTTACGGCCGCGGCCGTAGAAGGATCTGCCGCGGGTGTACCGAGAAGAGCGCTCAGTGCAGAGGCAGAGCTGGACGATGAAGGCAGCTGGTAATATTGCTTCTCCTTTCCCTTGCTGTCCGTCGTGGTGACGACCTGAGCACCGGACGGCGCCTTTTGTCCGGGCAAAAGCGATGTGTAGCCCTTGGCGGCCATACTGTTATTCGTCTGTGAAAGCTCCTGCGAATAGGCATAGTCGCCGAGCTTCTTATTTATCTGGTCGGGGGTATCAGTGAGCGTGACGCCAGCCTGCGCGTAAGCCTGGGCAGTCGCCGGGTCTAGCATGGCTTGTTTGATAGTGTCCGCGGTCGCCTGCGCGCTGTCGGCCTCTTTCTGAGCCTGCGCGCGCTTCTCTTGGGCTATTTGTTTTTGGTCGCTGGTGAGGCTGACGATACCCTGATTGGAAAGCGATAGAATCTTGTCGTAGTAGTTGATTTGGTCCGTACGGTCGGCGTTGATAGCGGCAACCGAGCGGTCAATCATCGTGTATGCCTGCCCGATCTGGCCATTGTATGCCGCCATCGCGGACTGGATAAGCCCCGCGCGCGCGGTGATATCTGAAAGGGTTTTGTTGTAGACGGCAGCGCCGTACGACTTTGATGTGAAGTCCGTAGCAACGCCGCTGAGGCGGTTATTCGCTTCCGTTACGAGCGAATTGAGCTCGTCCGCGAGAGCTTGGTTGGCCTGGAAGTTGTCATTGACGTGAAGCTGCTCGCGCTGCGTTGCCTCTAGTTGCGCCTGGAAGGGCGTTGAGAGCTGTTGTTCCTGTGCAAGCGCGTCCTTCTGCTGCTGAGTTAGCGTATCAAGCCGAGCTTGGATGTCTTGGCTCTGCTTGTCATAGACGGTCTGGAGATTTGCTTTTGCATTAGCGGCGTCTGCGGCCACGGAATTGAAGTGGCTTTGTAGGACGGTCGGCGCTTGCGGCTGCGGAAGGCTTGGCGATGTGGGTGGCGTGACGGAAGCGGCAGGCGTGGGATTTGGAATGGCTGGAAGGGTAGGAATGATAGCGCCGCCGCTGGATGAGTATGTAGGCTGCGCCGGGGTGGCCGGAGCCGGCTGAGAGGTTGGCTGCTGGGCTGGCTGCTGCTGTGGCGCGGGTTGCTGACCCGATGCGTTGATTGCGTTCTGGCGTTGCTGTGCTGTTTGTTGGCCTGGAGGCATATATTAGTTTTGAAGCGCGACGGGGTCGTAATCTATAATGATGCGGCGAATGATTGGTGCCCAAGTGTTTGAGGTGTTGGTCACCGTCACGGTCAGGTCAACCGCCAATTCGGTAGCCGCCGCACCCAGCTGAAGTATAGCGCGCTTATCGTACACTTGGGCATCAGTGGACGCGGCGGTTGTGCTTTTCACCGTGGCAGTCTGCGCGGCGTATGTTTCAGACTCGTACTCGTCTTTGGTAGTGAGCGTGAGGGCTATTGAGTTGTCTGTTTTGTCGGGGGGAGCGTTGTAGCTGAGCTCAATGTGGTTGATTTGAATGCGAGCCATTTCTCCGCCGTATACATCTTTGTCGTACGGGACGGTTATGAAGTTGGAGCTGTATTTTTTCGTGCCCCACCAAGGTGAGCCTTCCAGCACGAATTTGAGAAGATAGCCTGTTGGGGTTCCGCTAGATGAGTTGAAAGCGATATAGCGCTTTACATCAAAGGGCGATGCGGGGTTCTGCGCGAAAAGAAGCGATATATAGGGGTCGGTGTCATTCGCAGCACCGAAGGCGAAGAAAGAGTCGCCGGTCGCCGGGTTCCAGTATAGCGGCGCAGTCGCGACAGAGTTGCCGGGTGATGTCGCTAGGAGGACGAAGAAGTCCCCGTCAATGCCAACGCGCGTTTTGGGAATATTGTTGTTCGTGCTGATGACGGTATTCTTCAGGCGTCCGACCTCACGGAAACCCGTGCCGTCAAACACTGAGCAAATGAGCGTGCTGCCGAGCTGCGTGAAGACATAGGGATATCCCGCACGCTCAATGGAGCACATGTAGATGCCGGGCAGCTTAATTTTGCGATCGTACTGGTCGCCCGGGACGCCATCCCACAGGAATACTGTGGTGCTGTGCGTGAGGCGTGGCGAGGTAGTTTTTCGTGCATAGAGGAGCACGTATTGGTCCATATACGTTCCGATGTCCTGGATGTGGAACGTATCGCCCAGCGTGATGCCGTCAGAAATGGCGAAGCTGGAATCAACGATTTTGACGTCGTCATTTCGCGCGTAGGTGCCGCTTGAAGCATTGGTTACGAGGCATTTGTTTTGAAAAAGCTTGAGTATGCGGGTCGTTGCCGCGAGAGATGAACCCGTTGTTGCCGCCCAGCTTGGTGTTGCGCTTATCGCGCCGTAGTAGAGGTTGGTATATGACGGATGACTTGTAAGTATTTTCCCGTTGAGGATAACGGCGTCAATGCCGACATTTGATGTTGGTGTGCCGTGCGGAATTCCGAGCGATGTTTCTGAACTGCCATCGGAGAAGAATTCCCATAGATTGGTGGCGTATATGACCTCATCTAGCGAGTCGCTTTCGTTCGCTATCATCACGACAGGATACTTGTTGGATTTGGAGCGCACGCTAGTGGTAGTGGGCGAGGCAATAAGCGCGAGCGGTGGGTTTGCTTTTTTGTAGATGCTTGAATCCGATGCTTGAGATGCGAGCGAGATGTAGTGAGGTACGAAGCCTTCAATAAAGCGGTGGTAGGTGTTGATTTTTATGAGCCCGTAGCGGCCGAAAATGCGTAGGCCGTTCGTGTGGCCGCTGGTCATGTTGCTGAATAGGTCTAAGGTGAGCTTGGCCATACTAGAGGACGATGAAGTAGGAGACAGTGGAGGTGTCCGATGTCTCCGTGGTCTTGTCAGTCTTTATGGCTGTGATCGTGAGGCTTCCCTGCGCGATAGTCGTTTTCAAGTTCGCTCCCATGGTGCCGGCGGGGGCGACGTAAGAGGCGACGGCAATAGACGAACCCTGGATGCGTGTGTTCGTTATCGTCGCGACGCCGGACGCGAGCGCAACGGTCCCGAACAGGATAAAGCCGCCCGTCTTAAGCGCTGTGCGGTTTGGAATATCAAGCGGAATGGGAAGAACGGCATTGGAGCGCGGCGCTGGATGCGTGATTGGCGTATCAGTTTGGTCGACCATACATCAATAGAATTCCATCGTCGGCTTAATGGTGAGCTTCGGCTTCTCGTCGCGGTCTTGGTAGGCGAAGAAGTTGATGATGTCGTTGTCTAGCCGTTGAAGCTCAGTATCAAGCACCTTTATTCTGTTCGGCATTATCTTGGCAGCGGCTTGGCGCCGCGCGGCATACACTGAAATGAATTCGTGCAGGGTACTCGGTATGCCTGGCTCCTTCGTCGTGTCGTCCGTAGTGAAATAATTTGAGCCGCGCTCAAACGTCACTTCCGCGCCACCCGTGGCTCCATAGTCGGGGATAGGGTAGGGGAGTAGTGCGGGACCGAGCTTGTCGTATGAATCCGGCTCGCCCGTGGCGCTTAGCTCATCGTCGTCCAGGTCGCGCCGGTCTACGGGCTTGAGCGTTTTCCAGTTTCCCTGCTTATCCAGGATGCGGAAGCGTGAGATGCGCAAATGCTCGTCTGCGATGACGATTGAGGTGGCGTTTGCTACGAGGTCTGTCGTCGCAATAGGCAACGTCGGATTGCCGTCGCCGTCGGTGTGGTTCTTGTCGTCGTACTGCCAGCGCCCGCTCGCCTCAAAGTATTTGCGGACGAATGCGTCTAACGCGAAATTGGCGTTGCCGGTGAAGTCCTCAATGGGAAGCACGGCAGCGGATGAGAGGCGCGAGCCGGTCAGCCAATAGATTGCGTCGTGATAGAGCGAGTTTTCCTTGTTGCTGCTGTTATTGAACTGCATATGCCTATTTTACATGCTTTTAATCGCCCCTCCGCCGGTTATCCCAAGAGGCAGCGCTGCGTGTCTGGTCGGTCCAGTCGGCCGGTGAGCGCGTGCGGTTGGTGAATGTGCTCGCGGCGCGCGTTGTATTCGTCCAGAGCGCGGAGAGACCGTTGAGAAGCTTGCGGACAACGTCGGTGAGCGTGATGTTCTCCGCGAGGACGTGCACGATGGAGCGGGCCAAGCTCGCGGAAGCAGTTATGGCCTCGGTGAGCACTCGGCCGTATTTGATACCGCTCCTGAGCGTATCGGAGAGCGAAAGCGTCTCGGAGAATGCCCTGGTGGTCGCTTTTATGAGGCTGTCAGAGGCCGCCAGAGCCTCTGAGAGCACGCGAGACGGCAGTTTGACCAGGGTATCGGCCAGGGAGACAGTTTCGCTGAAAATACGCCCTACAGAGCGAATAAGAGCGTCTGACATGGTGATTGTTTCAATGAATGCGCGCGAAGTGACGCGGATGAGGCTCGCGGAGGTGGTGATTGCCTCGGAAATGGTGCGCGCCGTAGCGCGCGCCAGGGTATCTGAGGTGGTTATGGACTCAGAGAGGGTCCGGGCAAGCCCTGAGACGGTGATGATAGTGTCGGAGAGGCTGACAGCTTCCGAAAACGAGTGAGCGATGGAGCGTATTAGCGCTGCGGCGATAGACGCTGTTTCGGAGAGGGTCTTTTTTGCGGTGCGCGTGAGCGTGTCTGCTACGGTAATTGCTTCGGTGAGCGTCGCAGGGATGGCCTTGAAGCCTATGAATGTATCTGAGCTCGTGACGGATTCCGCAAACGAGCGAGCGGTCGTTCGGATGAGAGACGCGGTGGATGTGATTGTCTCGGAAAGTGTCGTCGTGTGGCCGTTGAGGGCTGTGAGCGCGTCGGTAAGCGTCGCGCTTTCGGACAGCGCCAGTACTGGGTGAGCGATTGCAGAGGCAGCAAGCGTGAGCGTCTCTGAAAGAGTACGGACGGCTTTGCGGATGAGCGTATCGGCGAGCGTGAGTGTTTCGGCGAAGATGTGACCGGACGTTATGCTGGAAGCGAAAGAATCAGAGAGCGAAAATGCACCAGTGCTGCCGACACCGTAGACGTAAAAGCAAATGTCTGGGGAGGTGGCATGCCACGAAGTGTCGTAGTATGCGGCGTTGCCAGCGTGTGTTGGCGAAGTGGAATCATAACCAGCAATGATAAAGTCCACTCCCGCCGTGCCGCCACTGTAGGAAATAACAACGCAGTAGTGCGTTCCGTTCGCAAGGGTAATACGGTTAGCGCCGCTAAAACTGAACGTCTGGAGTGCGTTGCTGGTGCCGATGGTGCTCACGTCTACAGCATCCGACACGGCAAGTGCAGACCCAGTTGGAGTGCCTCCAGACCCGAATGTTCCTGTGTGAGCGTATATCTTGGCGTAGACATTCCCCGTCGGGGAGCCGACTTTTTTGAGGTAAAACTTCGCGCTGTCTAGTGTATTGCCGTTCCCAGTGAACGATTGCGCATACTCTGGTAATCCACTGTATACCGAGTACCCGCCACCGGAATAGTTGCTCTCACTATAACTATCGACAACTGAGGGTGTGCCAGAGCCGGTTTCTATAAGAACCTTCCCTGGATTCTTCACTAACGTCGCAGCCGTGCTCACTCCCTCACTCAAGCTCCGCGCGACGCCCGTGATGATGCTTGCGCTCGTGGTGAGCGTTTCTGTGAGTGCGCGGGCTGTGGTTTTGAGTAGGCTATCGGAAGTGGTGAGCGTTTCGGTGAGGGTTTTTGTATAGGCTGATACCGAACATACGGAAGGAACGTCGGCCGTAAAAGAGATGCTGGATGGATTTGAGAGTGTGTTGGAGTTGCCGGAATTATCGTTGAGTGTGTTATCTAATGTCCACTCCGCTGCGAGTCCGGTAGTAGAGCCAAGGACGGTGCATTTATTGTCAGAAAGTTGCGTTGCGGTTCGTATCGCGTTCCATATCCTTACGAGCGATATGTGGCCGTTAACGAACCAGCCAGACGTACCTGAAATGCCGCCGCCAATTTCATACGGTACAGGAGGCGAATTCCAGCCGGTATATGAAGCGAATGTAGCCGTGCCAATAGACGTGCCGTCAATGAAGAATTCTGCGCCGCCGCTTGAGTTGACTGTGGCGGCGACGTGATACCAAACGCCAGTGCTTGGCGTCCAGTTTGCATGTACCTCTTGGCCCGAACCTCCGTATTGGTTGATGTTCATCACCAAGCGCAGGGTGCCGCCAGAGTTTTGCAAATAAAAGAGCCACGCGTGGTTTGTGTCGGCACCAGACCCATAGTTGGCAACAAGCGAAACGTTGCCGCCGGAGCTCGGAACAGAATTGAATTTCACCCACAACTCTACTGTGAGCGTGTTGGTAAACGTGAGGGAGGCCGTGACTGCTCGCGTGAACTCCTTTGAGCCATTAAGCGAAGCAGAATCTGTTAGTCCATAAGCCATACATTAGGTGATGAACTCAGCTCCCCGTGAGGAGCTGAATCAGCATCCAATCAGGAGGCTGCGATTTTCCACGTAATCGTGAGCGTGTCGCCCGACGATACGTTGATAGCCGAGAACACTTGGTGGCACAGAAGCGTGCCAGAGCTCGCGGCGTTGAGGACGCCAGACTCAGTGACGGCCACGGTACCCGTGACGCTGAAATCTTTAGTGATTTGAGCCGTGTCGTTGGTCTGCGTCGTGGTGACGAGAGAAACGGTGCCAGCTGCGCGCGAGAGGCCAGAGGTTGAACTCTCTGTCTCAAGCGCGGTATCGCTCGCCGACGCTGAGGTCGTGCCTGTACCCACTGCGATGTAGGTCGCTGCGGCCGGTGAGCCTGAGCCGTTGATGCGGCCGGCGACAAGCGCGAGGCCGGCATTGGTGACGAGGTTGCCGATGAGCTTCGCGCTGGCGAATGAACCGAGGAACGGCGCAATGAGCGGCGCGTACCAGCGATTAATCCAGAGCGGCGAGAGATTGCCGGTCTTGAGAAGCGCCTTGCAGAGTGCGTTCTCCTGGAAGATGGGCTTGATGCGGCCCTGCGCGTCGCGGAGCGTGTACTGAACGTTATCCGCTGAGCGCACTTGCGGGCGCAATACTTTGAATTTGTCGGACATACTAGTGTATTTCTAAGTTGCTAAGTGCCGCGGCGGTTTCGGCAGCCGCGTCCTGCTGCGCCTGAAGCTCTTTGGTGGCCTCATGGCGGGCAAGGTCTTCCAGGTAGGTGTCGCGTACTTTCGCCGCGTGTGCCTGGATTTCGTCCACAGTCGTGATGAGCGGGAAGCTCTGCACGTGCTCGTATACGGTCTCGCCAGCCTCATTGGTGAGAATGACGGGGACGCGCATACGCTGTTCGTGCGCCTCGGCGTCGCGATAGGTAGTGACTTCTCCTATTCGTGCTTTGAGGGTGTTGTCGGACATAGATGGTGCGATTAGCTGCTAAGCGCCGTAGTAGACGATGTTGAGGGTCGCGTCGGAGCTGCCCGAGCGAATGGCCTGAAAGCCATTGATGGACTGAATGGAAGGGAGCTCAAATGCATCCGTATCCACGGCAGGCACACCGACGCTGGAGGTCGGGGCCAACGCGTCGTCCCGCCAGCGGATCGGATTGCTCGCGACGTACACGACGGCGCGGGTAGCGCCCGAAGGAATGCCGCCGGTAGCGTCTGAGAGAGATACCGCACTACTGCTCACAGTGAGCTGCCGATAGCCCTTGGGTGCCCGTTCTAGCGAGAATTGACTGGGCATACGCTAGGCGACAGTGAAGGTTATGAGGACGGTGGAATCGCCGGAGCTGGACGAAACTACCGTGCAGGCGTCACCGGCCGCGTAATCGGTGTGCGAGAGGGACGTGCCCCCGACCAGAACGCCGGCAGAGGTGCCCTTGGCGATAGTCGCGACGGTATTGGCCGCCTGCTTCAACGTGATGTTGCCCGCGGTCGTGTCCTTTGCGATTGAGACGACTGAGGTAACGGTGAGAGCTACGGGAGCGCCACTCGCACCGAATACGTCCACCGCAGTGGTGCCATTGGTATCAACGGCGACGGTGAAGTATCCCTTTTTTGCGGTGAGGGCAGCGCCGCTTACAAGCGCCGCGCCAACGTTTCCGTCCTTATCAAGGACTTCAGTACCGTTGACTTTGAGCGCGGAGAAATGGTCGGTGAAGACCGAAAGCCCGCGATTGAATATTTTGAACATGATGAGGTGTCTTAGATTTTAAGAGGGGCCGAGGCCCGCTTACCACCTTTCACGGACAGGATAGGGAGGCCGGAAGCCGCTCTATCCCACCCGTGAGGGTGGAATTAGCCGTGGTTACTTCCACGAGCTGGCGTCGATTTTGACATCGACAGAGGCGCGTGCGCCGTCGTCAAACATGTACGCACCGAAGCCGACAAGGGACTTCACAAGGTCTGCGAAGCCTTTCTCCTTCTCCATGATGCGGATGTTGTTCGGGTCAATCTGAACGACAAGGTCGATAGCGCCGCGGACGCCGAAGTAGGAGTCCTGCTTCTGGCTGGTCCAGGCGTCGGTCGTGTCCGTGAGGTCAGAGGCGACAACAACATCGCCATAACCCGCGAGGGTCAGGGTGTTGCCCGAGTTGTCGTTGGTGGCCGTGATGGCGCGCTTCTCGCGGAGAATGAAGATATCCTCCGTGGCGAGCTCAACGTAGGTCGTGCCGGCGCCAGAGCTGCCATTGATGGCCGCTGCGAGGCTCGCACGGGTCGTGTCTACGTCAGAGCCGATGAGCACGTTGCCGGCCGTAGAGCCGATAGACCCAACGAACGTGAAGGTCACGCCCGCGATAGTTATCGTGTCATTGGCAGTCGGATTGGTCGCCAGGCCAAGAACCGCCGAATACGGCAAGTTGTTGTTCTGGACGATGGTCCAGCCGTTCCAAGGCCCGATAATGCCGTTCGCGAGAACGGTATCGCCGAGCGGGCTCTCACGTTGGCTCTTCAGCTTGCGGATTGCCGCCACGCTGTGCGGACCGACAACCGCGACGCGGTTCATGGTCGGCACGTCAAACGAGCTCAGCTTGCTGTCAGCCGCTTCAAACACATCGAAGATGGTCGGGCCGGAAAAGCCGAGGTAGGAGCCGGAGGCTCCGCCGACGGTCTGGCCGTCGATGCTGTGCTTCGCTCCCGTTATCTTGGAGAGGAAGTACTGCTCTATGCGGTTGTTCAGGTTGCGCTGCATCGACTTCGCCGAAAACGCCACCGGGTCGTAGTTGCTGGTCTGGCGCTTATCGGTCCAGTCAATTTCCTCGGCCGCGTACTTGAACTGGTCAACGGTGAGGGTCTGCTTGGACGCAGCCTGCTGCTTATAAGTAATGTCCTGGTACGGGGTGTACGTGCCAGTGCGCGCCTTGGAAAGGATAGGCTGGTGAACCTTGTTTCCTTTGTCCGAAAGGACGGCGGCTGCATCGGTATCGGCGAGGAACAGAGCCGTGTTCTCAACGAACAGGGTGTCCTGCATCTCGTACCAAATCTCTAGTTTTAGATCGTCCATGGAATTGAGGGACTAAGTCCCGCAACTCCTATTGCTTCTTTGACTTCTTCCACTCCTTGAATTGTTTGCGTCCGTCCTCTGTCGACATGTCGAACTGAGGCGTACCTTCATGGGGTGCAGTCGTAGAGCGAGGAGAGCGGGGGATTCCGGCCTCACTGGTGCGCTCAACAGCTTTTACCTGTCCAATCCGAAACTGGATGTACGGGTCTTTGACTGCTTTGCGCACGGAAATGTTCTGTACCTGAGCGATACGCTTGATTTCAGCCTTTATCTCGTCGGAATATTCCATCTCGTCGAGGTCGCGCTGCTCAAGGCGCTCGGTTACGGTCGTTTCCGTTTGTTTGCGGATTGCGTCAGGGTCGTAAGGCTGTTGCTCTGTACGTGCCTGATTTGGCGCGGGTCTCTCGGATGGCTTTGTAGCCTTCTCCCGCCAATTTCGCTTTTGACGAATGGCTGTGGAAAGCTTGCCACGATAATCTTTTTCGCGCGCGACGAGCTTATCAATGAACTCGCGGTTGTCGTCGTTGTCTTCGAGGCCTAATGAAGATGCAACATCCGCTCTAATCTCGTCGTCTTTCGCTTCCGCTAACGCCTCCTGTTCAGCTATCTGCTCCTCCGGAGTAATGAGGTTCTCTTTTTCTGGGTCCATAGGACGCTTATTTTGCCCATTTGGGCTTAGTTTTTAACTATACAAACGGCGTTGTGGCGCCGGGCAGGGGCTTGTCGTAAGAGCAAGCACCCGCCCGAAGCTGCAACTATTTCAAAGACCAGCCCGGGCGAACGGAAACGTACTGCTCGGCGAGCGTCCGGAAATTATCGCCGTGTACTTCAAGGGAATAGGTGCGGTGCGGATGGCCGTGCGGGTCGCACACGATGACGGCCGTTTTTGCGGGTGCGTCGTCGGCGGGTGTTGCTGGCTGCACTGGCGTGTCGGGATTGTTTGGGATTTCCGGAGTGTTCGGCTGCTCGGCCGCGCCTGTCTTCGGCAGAAGAGCTTCAAGGTCCGCTTTTAGCGCGTTCGCGTCGTGCTCAATGCCATTCTTTACGAGTTCAGCGATTACTTCCGCTTTCGTTGCCATACGGTGATTATAGCGCGCGCAATGATGCTACCTCGTGAGATGTGGGGATAACTAAAGCCCCGCATCCTCGGCACGCTCGCGAGCCAGGTCAGAGGTGTCAGGGCGTTCTTGGTGGTCCAAGAAAGGCTGAAGCAGCTCCTTGAGCTTGTCGCGCGCCCATTCGCGGCCGACGGTCTCTATGGCAATCGCACGGTCATCCTTGCCGGCGGTCTTCGGAAGTCGGTCAAGGGAGCCGATGATACCCGCGATATGGTCTTGGACGGCCATCCAGTCGCGGCTCTTTCTCAGTCTTGCTACTACTTCGGCGTCTATCATGGTTTCGGTTCGCCTTTGTATAAGGCGAGGACTTGTTTCATCGTGTCTATCTTAACATTCTGCGCCTGGATTTCGAGCTCTTGGAGCTTGAACTGAAGACGCTCATACTCCTCAGTGATTTTGGCTTTTGCTTTATCGGGTAGGTGTGTGTTCTTGCTCCATAGGTCTATGGCGACGGCGAGGTCGTGAATGGTCTTTTGGTTTTCGCGTATTTGCTCAATTGAGGTCATAGTCCTGCGTCGTCTTTAAGCGAATCAACAAATGCAACTCGGCGCTTTTTGATTTCTTCCTTTTTGCGTTCTTCCGGGTCGGTCATGCGTTTGTATGAGGCGAGGAATTCGTCGCTGAGCTGCTGCTGGGCGCTGCGCTCCTCCATATCATGCGGCTTGCATCTCTGGCTGGGCGGTATTGGTCTTTCCGATAGTCTGAATTTGCTTATTAGTTGGTGCGCCGCCTCCCTGCGATGGCTGCGGTTGTCCAGCGCCTGGCTGGGCCTGCGCGAGCGCCGTATTGACCGCAGGCGGCACTGGAATGCCCTTTGAGCTGTAAATCGTGTCCAACAGGAATGCGCGGCGAACGGGGTCTGTCTCAAACTGAAGCACGGCCGCGATGGTCTGGAGGTTCTCGGAAACGTCGTAGTTCTCGCCGGTAATGGTGACTTGGAGGCGCGGCAGCACGCCTTTCCAAATCTCCTGCGTGTTCTTGATAAGCGGCTCCGTTTGCTGAAGCTCCTTGAGCTTCTCTTGCTTCAATGCGTCTGCCATTTCAGGCGTGTGCGGGCCAATTTTCACAAGATTGTCCACGTACCAACTGTTGACGGCGATTTGGCGGAAGCGGTCTATGAAGTCCGTATTGCCGGTGACGCGGATGATGTCCTGCATACTGAGCTTCTTCACGAGGTCAGGCAGCACGAATTCGCGGAAGACTTTGGAGTATGCATGGCCAAGCTTGCCGCGTAGCAGCACGAACAGCTTGCTGGCATTGGTATCAATGAGCTGGCCGAGCGCAAACGATGTGCCGGCGGGCAGTGATGCGCCCTGAATGACCTCAGCGGAGTTTGCTATCTGGTCTGCTTCGGCGATGATGCGGTTGTAGTCGGCGATGAGCTGGTCAAGGCCATGCAAGCGCAGGTCTACCTGTGCGAGATTGGCGGACTTGATAATGTCGCCGTTCTCCATGTCCGTGCGGATGTTCTGAACGATGGTGGGGCTGTCGTCCTTGAGGATGACGCGAGATGCCCAGTCCAGGCCGCGCGCGAGCTGGTTCCCTATCTCGTTGCCACGGTACTGGTGGTCCATGAGAAGCTCGTACAGGCCCTCGCGCCACCAGCGGCCCTTGTACGGCCCGCGGTGTGCCTCCACGTACCAGTCGGACATCTTGCCCTTTAGCTCTTCGGCGAAGAGCACGTAGCGTTCGCTTGATTTCTCACTGGCCAGCCCCGAGACGATAATGCGGGCGAGCAGATACTTATTCTCGTCGCCGCCCGCCTTTCCCTGAGCCTCAAAAAGCTCCTTTTCTGATACCTCGCCGTTGCGTTCGTAAACCTCGTACAGCGGGTTCGTGGTGGTGACTTGGCCGGAGCGGAGCGTGCGCTTGAAGAACTTGTTGCCGCAGTTCTTTATCACTTCATCAATTTTGCTCCAGACGTTCGCCTTTGCCCGGAGCTGCGACTGCGTGAGCTGGCCGCGGTGGATGATAGGTGTGTCGTCAACGGTCCGCGCTGCCTCGTTGATGATGAAGGTATTGTCAAAGTCGCAAGTCTCATAGTCGCCCTTTATCTTCTTGAAAAGCTCGTTGCCGTCACCCGAAAACTGCTCAACGCTCTCAACAAGCTCTTCCTCGCGGCCTGTCTCCCACATGTACTCGCCAAGGGCGGCATGGATGGTGAACACGGCGGCGAAGTCGCCTATCGGGTCCACTGAAAAAGGCAGCACGTTCTTGCTGCCGAAGCGGAGGTTTTTGATTTCGTTGTTGATGCGCGGCTGGATGATGTCAAACCAGTAGCGATACTCGCCCGCTTTGGTGACCTTGCATTTTGGTAGGTGTCTGTTCTTGAAAATGCCGATGCGGCGGATGAGCTTGTACGTTGAGAATGGTACGGCGTCAGCCACGAGCTTCATCTCGCCGTAGTATTCCGTTATTTCGGTGCGGATGGTCTCAACGATTTTCATAGACGCTTGGAAGAATTATACCACCTACAACCCCGCATTCTCCCGCGCGGTGGATAATGCTTCACGCCTAGCGCGCTCGGCCTGCACCGCTGCCCGGTCGCGCTCTTCGGGGTCGTACATAGAGCCTTTGCCGACGAACATCGTCAGGCCATAGCGCGCTGCCGACATTTGGTGGTTGGCGCACTTGGGGTCTTCAATGCCGACCTGATCGCCGTCTCTGTTGAGCTTCCAAGCGTAATTCTCATACTCGTTTTGTAGGTTGGTTGAGGCGCGCGTGTAGCTGATGCGCAAGCCCTGAACGTGCTTGATGCCGAAATTGACGCTATCCTTCCCTTTCTCGCACGGTATGACGTTGAGGCCATGACGCTTCAACTCCTCAATGCTCTTCGGCTCTGCGCTGTCGGCGATGATAGGAGCTTTGGGCAGCGCATTGAGCGTGGCTGCAAGCTGGTCATTCGTGAGCTCGGTCTGGTACAGCTTCTCGTCCAGGATATAGCCGCCGTTGTACCAGTAAATAGCGACGATTGCGGCGGGGTCTGGGTCAAAGCCGAAGTCGAGGGCGTAGCCAAGCAAGCGCGCCTCGTGCGGCACGCTATCCACGACCTTCCATCCTGAGTAGATTTTGCCCTGCACCGTCTCAGGGCATAGGCCCTCGATGACTTGCCAGAAGTGCATCGGCTTCGTTTCGCGATAGCGTTCATAGCGCGCCGCGGTGTTGGGGTCGATGTTAGCGAGATTGTCGCGGAACGTGCCCGGTATGTAGATGGCTTCTTTCTCGTACTCAGCCTTGAGGCGCGGAATATAAAAGCCGGGTACTTCGGGATGAGGGTCAAGGTCAAAGAAGCGCTTGATTATCCAATGGCTCTTGGCAGGGGTGTTGAGCGTGAAGAGAAACTGAATGCGGCCTTTGGTGGTGCGGAGCGAGTCGTCTAGCTTCGTGAACTCCTGCTCGCCTGTTTCCTCTGCTTCCTCGCCCCATACGAAGTTGTAGTTGGCAAGTGATTTGAGACGCGCCGTGAGTGAACCGCTTGAGGATTTGAAGCCATGAGCTCGGAGACTATTCTGTCCGTACTCCGCAAGCATCTCATTATCAACAATGTGCAAGCCTTCCGCTTTCTCAACTCCCTGCTCAATGAGGCGGTCATTGAGCTCGGCCCATGACGATGTGCGGATATCTGCGTGAACAGCGCGCATGAGGGCGCCGCGCGTGTATTCCTCGCCGAAGAGCCGTGAGGCACTATAGCGTGAGGCCGTGCCAGAGCGACCATTGCCTCGGCCGCCCATGAGGAATGCATAGCGCCAGTCTTTGCGTTCCCAGAGCGGGAGATGCGATTCGCTCACCTCGAAGTCGAGGTTTACTTCCATATCAGCGGTGGACGGATATCTTCACGCCTTTGACAACGATAGGGCCGCCATCCTCGCCGGTGTGCTCATTGAGGCGCGGGAGCACGGTCTTAGAAAGGTTGGAGACGACGGTCTCGTAGAGCTTTTTATTCTTGGCCGCTTTTGGGATTTTGATTTTCTTACGTGCCTTCTCTGCTTCGGGCGAAGTGCCGTTGGCGACGAGGATGAATTGGATCTCTTGTAGACCAAGCGAGCGCACGGCCGCCGCTAGTTCGCGGTCCTGCATCGTCTTGCCGCCTTGTCCCGTTCCTGAGCCTTTTCGTGCCATAGGGGAATACAAACTTGACACCATGTCTAAGTGATAGTGTCTTTAATCCTATTGTACCATAGCGTGTATGAGTGCAATACTAGATTGAAATGGTCGGGGGATACGTGCGCTGAGAGTGCTCGCGCTAATCATCTCATCGCGACCGTAGCTGCTTGGGTCATGGTAGGAGGAATAGGAAATGAAGCAATTTTTAGCGGTCGCCGCATTGGCTGGAGTACTGAGCATGCTTGGTGCGTTCAACGCGGAAGCAAAGATATCATGCAGTGCCCAGAGAGTGCATTCGACTGCTTCATGCAGAAATAAGGGGGGCAGTTATGAACATTGCAAGCAGCTAATGGCCGTACGATTTAGCTACTGCTTAAAAACCAGCTGCTGGCCATACAAGGGCCTTGGTTGCGGCTTTAAGAAGAGATGAGCCACGCAGAGTCGAACTGCGGCCGCCCCGGATACGTCGCCAGACTATGATTATGCGGACTTACACCGCACAGGGAATTGAACTCCTGATATCCGTTGCCCGGGGTATGAAAATGGCAGGCGGCGAACCCTCCGGCTCTTGCTAAATCATACCACGCTCGGCGGCGCGTCAATGAAGCGGATGGGGACACCCGCAACGTCTTGGGGGCATTTGCGAGAAAGCGACGCGTACCAGGAATACTGGCTGTCGGTCATTTCCACGGTCATGGGTCGGTTTTGAAGCGTCCATGCGTGGATGAGCGCGAGGTCAAAGAGTGGTGCGCGAAAGGGCAGGTTCATATCTCGTCTTGCACGCTGTCAATGATGTCTGAGGCGATGGCGAGCTTCTGGTGCGTGCAAAGGCCGGCAATGCCGTAGCTCACTTCCCCGTTCTTGATGCAGGCTATAAGGAGGCCGTCGGCCCCGAGCTGCTTCTTGATCTGCTCGACCTGGCGCTCAGTGATGCCGAGCTGGTCTTGCTGGATTGGGGAGAGCTGGGGGTTCATAGGACGGCAACTTTACTCTTGAGATAAGCCTCCTCCTTTTTCCAATCGTAGAGCGTCATGCGATGCGGGCGGTGGTCGGCTTCCATGGCATCCCACAAGGCCACGCGCTCGGGCTCAATAAGTTGGCGCACGATTGCGTCGTATTGCGCCTTGCGGCGGTTGCTTCCGACCGATTTCCAGCCGTGATGTCCTTTGCAGACACAGACGACTAAGCGTGGGTCGGCGTAGCTGGCGCTGCTTGCGCGGGTGATGAGGTGGTCGGCTTGGAGGATGAGGTGGCCGTCTTTGGCGCAGCCGTTGCAGGGTGGGATTGGAAAATCGAACTTGATAGCTATAGCGTCGCCGTCACCGGGGGCTATTTTGCGCAAAATGCATCCGCCGTCCCGCTTGATGACGTATTCGCGTAGCAGGGCTTGTATGCTCTCCTTGACCTTGGAGACCTCGGATGTGCCCTTTTGTCGGAGCGGGGCGTGGCGCTTGAGGCCGGTGCGGCGTTGAAGTGGCGCGCCGCGGTTCATACCTCCTTTTCTGCTTTTATGGTCGTGAGGACGTTTTCAATTGCCTGTCGTAGCGAACCACCCTTGTCGCTATCGTCAACGATACGCGCGTACTCTTGCGCAATTCTTAGTGCTGTTTTCTCAGTAGCTACTTCCTCCACCGCTGCTTGGGCGATGGTGGTGAGAGAGTCGCGCAGGAAAATGCAAATATTATCCCAGTCGCGCGTGTCTCCTGCGTTCCCTAAGTCAACACGCACACCAATAAACTTCTCGTCAAACTCCGCTACCTCCTTCTCAATTCTCTCCTGTAGGGATGTCATATATCTTCGCTCGAACGTGCGCCCCGCTAGCCAGCAAAGGCGCACACGCGAACGGGCTAGCTACTATGCTTGAATTATACCGCTAAAAAAGCCACCCGCGCATGGCGTGGGTGGGGATAGAAAGAGCTAGGATTTAAGCCGTCTTTTTGAGCTCATCGCGTGAGAGCGCGAAGAGGCGTGAGCATGCCGCAACGTGCCGGCGTTGCTCCTCAATCATGACCCACCATTCCGCTTCGCAGTAGACGCAGCAGAATTGCAGGCCGCGGTACGTACGGCGCGAGAGGCCGAACGGGCCGCAGCAGTTGGCGCATGTCCTCATGGTCTGTCCTTTCGCTGTTGACTGTCATTCATTGTTCCATGCGCGAAAGAAGAACCCCGCCGAAGCTGGGTGAGGTGGGGATAGCTGCCGGGCAGCTAGATAGGGAACAGGGGCTCAGGATGGTCGGTGATGAGCACAAGCTCCACATTCCCATCAGGCCGCTTTTCCATGAACATATATTCGCCGTCCAAGTGGAAGCAGCTTGTGAAAGGGTGGCCGTCGTAGAGCTTCTGGTCGGGCACGCGGCTTCGCACCATCTGTAGAAGCCGCTCTTTTTTCTCCGCGCTGTATGCGGTTAGCCCGATGGATACCCTGACATTCATGATACGGTCTCCTTTCGTCAGTATTCACTAGCGTGGCCAATGGTCAGGACACGCTTCGTGATGCTGGGGTCGCTCGGGTCGTCCGAGAGGTAGCGCATATCGACATCGTAATAGTCGATTTTGCTCCAGTACCGCTCGCCCCGCACCTCCACGAACACCATGTCGTGCTCGCCGTGCGGGTCGTTGTCCTCGTCGAAGCTGGTGAAGCCTCGAACGGCGGTGAGTAGGGTCGCTTTGCTATCTTCGTCCAGCGCCGCAACGCCTGACGTGAGCATGACGCGCCCGCCGATGAAGGTCTGGCGGAACACATCGTTGAGCTCACGAATGCGCTTGAGCTTGTCGCCTGAAAGAACGTCGGTCATGTTGTCCTCCGTGCTGCCTGAACCCCGCTATGAGGTGCAGGCTTGCGCGGAAGACCTGAGAGAATTGTAGCACCGTAAAACTCGTCCAGGCGCCGCGCGGCCTCTTTCACGCCGATACCCTTGGCGTGCGCGCAAAGCAGCAGTTGGTCGCCGCAGCTCCCGGTCCTGGCGCAGAAGAAGCGGTTGTAGAGCGGGGTGAAGATGATGCTGTGCGCCTCGCACCGCGGGCACCAAGCGCGATACCAGCCCGGCGCAAACTGGTGCATTTCCAGGTGAAGGTACTGCGCCGTCTGGTGCATACTTACGCTGCGCCGGACCTCGGCAAAGTTGATGTAAGTCATGACACGAGCACTCCGATGATGAAAAGAAACACGGCTGCGGTAATGATGGGATACAGTGCCGCTCTCAGGAGACTACGCATCGTTCGGCCCAGCCCTTTGTGAGCGATAGGCCATGACGCGGTGCTTACCGCAGTGGGAGCATGTCCAAGAGCAAGCGGAGAGGCCCGGTATCCAGACGGTGCAGTCGAAATAGAGCGACCAGCGGTAGCCGCAGCGTGAGCACTCAAAAAAGAATTCGCGTCGCATGCGAGCCTCCTGTTGTGGAGGTCGCATAGAGTCAGCACGGAAATGGAAGAGTCGAGGAGGGGCGGTGAGGGTGAGGAACTATGAGGTAGTACGCAAAAACATCACGATTTATTTCAAAAAAAGCCGCCCATTTCTGAGCGGCTAAGAACAACCGAACGCACACGCGGGTCATCAGGATTCTCCGCCCGAAGCGCGGCAATTTCCCCTCGCCGCTCGCACGTTGGGTCTACAGGTAAATCCAGTGCATTAGAGTTAGCTCGGCGCTAAATCTAATCACAAGATGAGCTGTGCCTTCTTCTGGTCGAGGAGGGACGCCAGCATTTCAAGCTGCTGCGCGTCCACGGTGTCTGTGAGGAAGCACACCGCAGGCTCTCCGACTTCTGAGGCTTGGATAACCTCTAGCGGCTCGCGTAGCAGCCGCACTTCACCCTCCACGACCTTCTCCTGGCCGAAGATGATGTCTTTCGGCTCCAGCCCGTTCGGAAACGTGAGCTGGGCGTTCTCCAGGCTGCGGCCGGCAAAGCCGAGGATATCGCCCTCGCGGTCGCACAAGGCGATAGCGAGCTTGCCGCGGTTGAGGCCAGTCTTGCAGTAGCCTGCTCGCCAAGCCTCAAGGGTATCGGGAGCGACGCCAAGCGGCTGGAGCTGCTCGGCGCCGCTGTCCAGCCCTTTGAGATAGGATTCAGCATCAAAGCCGACCTTTCTCGCGGGGGCTGGGTGGGGCTGTTCGGGAACTTGTGAACCGTTTCCGGTAAAGCGGAAATGCGTCGCTATCTGCTGAGCAGCGTCCCGGGCGCTCTTGCCTGTGATGTGCGAGACAAGCGCGATAACGTCGCCGCTTCCGGATTGCTTGCGGTCGCCCTTGCAGGCGAAACAGTAAAACGAGGCTTTCTCGGTGTTGACGGCGAGCGCACGTTCGCCGCCTTGATTGCATGCGGGGCACGCGCCACGCATTTGCGCGCCTTGGGTCTTCATCTTGAGGCCGAGCATCTGCGCGGCCTGGGAGATAGAGACCTGCTGCTTGAGTGCAGCGAAGTCCACGAATGCGGCCTGTGTCATTGTCCACTCCTGTGAAAGGGCAAGCCGCTTCTAATGATATCATTGAGGTGGACGTGGAATGCGGAGGGTGGTTCTTTGAAAAGAGGGGGCATAAGACAATAATTCTATGCCTACACAGCAACTAAAAGAACGAGATTACAAAGCGGAAGCAGAAGCACTCGCACGCAACCTTGAGCGCGCCCAGCAGACGATAAGTACGATGCAAGGGCAGATTATTTTCTGGCAGAAACTTGCACTTCATCAGCTCGGCGTGGACAAGGAGAAAGCGAATGAGCTTGTCCATACCTGCGGATTGGCTGGTATTGTACACAGTATGCCTACTAGTGGCGCTCTAACGCGCGGCTACTAATATGGCACCGGAAAAAATCTCGAACGACGAGGTGATGAAGCTCGCAGAGCCATTCGTAGCCGAGGTGAAACAATTCAGGAAGGAAATTGACGCGAACATACAGAAGGCTGAAGACATGCTCGCTCGCTTTCCCAAAGAATATCAGCAGGTATCAACCGCGCGCGAAATCGCGCTGGTTCGCACCAAACTTCAAGAAGCGAAAATGTGGGCGGGGAAGATTCTTGAAGTGCTCGGCAATCCATTCCCACCCGAATTAGCCGACAAAGCAGACGCTCGTTAATAGCACACTGCCCCCTCTTTTCAGAGCGCCGCTCCCCGCACTCCACGCGGGAGAATAGGAGCCTGCTATGGCCAAAGGCAGCAAGCCCGATTTCCACGTATTCGCAACGCGCGGATACAAGGACGGGAAGGAAGAGAAGACGTTCTATACAAAAATCGGTGCGGCTTGGAGCGTCGCCAATGATGGCGTTTCCATTCAGCTCGATGCGTTGCCGGTTGACGGCAGCATGGTGCTGTTCCCGCCCAAGGAAGAATAGCGTTCCTCCCCCAACTCACTCCTGCGTATGCGGGAGTGCTTTTTTTACTTGCCGAAATAGAACGGGTCTTTGCCGACGCGCTCCCATGGCTCGCTAAACATGCGGCCATTGACCGGCGGGCGCGGGCCGTAAGATGTGAGGCTCGGGTGCGTCTTGAAAAGGAATATATCTGCCTCTCTCTTCCCTACCTTGCCGCGCTCCACCAGCCTCTCCAGGTGCGCCATCATGGAATTCATGCGCGCCGCTGTGGTCGTGATGATAGGCACAAAGAAATTGGGCAGGCCCCAGTGCTCCTTGTAGAGCCGCTGTTCGGCAATGGCCGCGTAGGCGAGGAACTTGGCATTGATTGATGAGCGCTCGCCATCGCTTGCGTCTATCGGCTCCGTGCCGTTGTCGGCCTCAATGCCGGGAAAGAAGATGTAGGTCTTGCGCTCGCCCTGGCGCTCAATACCAAACGGAAGCCAGTCGGCGCGGACGTGTTTTGATTTGTGGCCGTCATAGGAGACCGGGACCGAGTGGGGCTGGTCGCCGCGGCGGGTGCGCTCCGGGAGCTTTTCGAAGATCTCCGGCCATTCAATAAGCCGCGCGTCCCTTTCGTCCCGCACCCCAAGCTCTATGGACGCCATTACCTGGCACGTCATGAGCTCGTGAACGAAGCTGTAGGGCGGTTTGCGGGCGATGTTGATGCCAAGCTCGCCCAGAATGGTGATGGCCTTCTTATCGAGCTCGTAGATAAGGGGCGAATAGTTTGCATTGGCGTTCTCGCGCTGCTGCGGCGGCCGTTTGACGTAAAGGTTTGGCTCGCGCGAGAGCAGGCTCAAGCGGTGGCTCAGGTGCTTGGGATTGCCGCCGACGAAAGCGTGGATGTCAAGAATGGAAAGGTAGCGGTAGCGCGCGAGGAGCTTGAAAATCGCGATGTCGTGCTTGGTGAGCCGAGCGCTCTTCGGCTTACCGTCGTCATCAAGGACAGGGTCGCGTGTCCAGCGGGAGTTGCGCGTTATCGCTTCCATACATTGCGGATAGCCGAATTGTAGCATGGCCGAAACGTTGGCTACGGCGCGGTATGGATAGCGGTGCTTTACAAAGTAAAGCTATGACGGGTCGGAGAATTACCAGTCCGTGGCGGGTTTTGTGTGGTCGTCGGCCCTTGCTGCCGGCTGTTTGGACGTGGGCGCAGCTCGCGGCCGTTGAGGGGCGCTTTCGGGCTCTGTGTGCCTCGGTGGCGCACGCTCAGGCTCAAAGGCATAGAGTGCATGCATGCGTGCCATTAGAGCTTCCTGCTGGGCGTCTGTGAGCTGTGGAAGTGCGTCAAGGTCGCGATACGGAACGCTGAGCGCTAATGCCTGTGGTGTGAAGTCGCGGATATATGTGGCGAATGAGCCAATGGGGAGGGAGCGGAGAAAATCGGGGGATGTGCGGAAATTATCGGATAGGTACTTCGCCTCGTCGTCGCTGTTCGCCATGCGGATAGCACAATTCATCATCGCGTCTAGCACGTTTTTGTCAGTGATTTGATTGGTGCGTTGGTGCGCTAGGATAAGTGCTATCTTTTGCGCCCTGCATTCGTCCAGGATGGTAGCTATCTTCGGGTCGCGGTGAACGACCGTATGGCACTCGTCTATGTACACATAGCACGGGAGCTTGTCTTGCTGCCGGCGCTGCGAGCGTCGTTGTGCGGCGGAGAGAATGAGCGCGATGAAGAAGCGGCCAAAAAACTCCGCGCCGTCATCGGTTAGGAGGTCTTTGGAATTGTTGATGAGAATAATTTTGCCCGCGTCCATTTCTTTGCCGATGTCTAGCTTGGTTTTCGGTGCCTCAAACATGGCGCGGATGAGCGGATTGGTCATGAGAAAATCGAGCCGCCATACAAGCTGATTGCGGGTGTCGGTGTACGTCTTTGAGTTGAATTGCTGCTCAAAGAAGGTGCGCGCGAGAGGGCTTAGATTGCCGAAGTAGTTTGCATAGCGGCCGACGCCGTTCTCGATGATATCGCGAAACACCCGCATGGTCGGATTGGGAACGCACTGAACGATTGCCGGTAGTACGTTGCGGAATAGGGTGGATTGCAGCGCAGTCAGCTTCGCTTCCAAAAGTGAGCTGAAGACATACTCAAAGAGCGCGATTGAGTGAGCGACGCTGGATTGAGGAATGTCCAGCGGGTTGATAGCGAGTGGGTGCTCCTCGCTCGGCTCAATGACGATGAGGCGGTCTTGGAGTTTTGCAAGGCGCGAGAGAGGCGGGACCAAGTCGCCCTTACTATCCATCACGATGATAGAGGCGTCTTTTTTGAGGTCTTCAAAGAAGAGGTGGTGGAGGAGGTTCGTCTTGCCACGGCCGGGCGGGGCGATAATCCAGTGCCCGGCGAAACGGGTTTCATCGGGTAGTGACAGAGGGAGTTGAATGTCAAAGAAGTCTAGGAGTGGAGTATTTTTGAGATAATCCGTTATAAGGTCGGGCGCACTGCCTTTGTATTCAGTCGGGGGAGGAGCGTTTTTGATGACGGCCTGATTGTTGTGCAAGTCAATGCGAAGCCATTCGAAAATCTTGAGGGGAAGGAGCGCTGACGCGTAGAAGGGCTCGCGCATCTTCTCAACAAGTTCGCCGACCGAGCGCAGCGTATCCACTAGCGGCACCCGGAAAGACGGCGTGTCTTCGTCTGTTTCGGGGAATGAGGGGAGATAAGAAGCACAAATATGGGCGAACTTGATGAGCGTACTGTTGATAAGGTCGAGTGTCTGCTGCGGGTCGGTGGCCTTCGCTATTTCCTCCAGAAGATAGTCACGATAACGGCCCTCCGCGATTGGATCGGTAATCCATTCATGCCGCCTGGGAGGGATGACTTCATCGTGTAGTAATTCGCCTAGATAAAGAAGGTCTGTCACCTCTGCGATGCAGATGAGTGGGTCAAGTGCGGGTACATCAGGGAAACTTTGTACAAGTCGTTTGGCTAGCTGTTGAGAGAAGGCCGCTCTGCTCGGAAATGCCGCATCTCGCCTCAAGCGTCTTGCATGCTCATAGAGACGGTCGGTTGAGAGGGAGGTGAGCGAGGTCAAAGGTCAATAACTCTTGTGCTGTTGGATTGAGCGCCGAGTGTCATGCATCCTTTGATTTGTGGGAGGATATCATTTTCAAATTTGTTGGCGAAGAAGGCCGCCTCTTCTCGCGTAGCAAACCGGCGAATGTGTATCTCTGGTGCTATAAGGTGTCTCAGAGTGCAATTGGCGCCAAACTCAGGCATATCATCTTCAAAGAAGGCGTAGTGATAGATAAGCGTTTGTCCGAGGTTACCGGCATTTACAATTGCACGTTCGGTTTCAGATAACTGAATTGAGACGTGAACCTCGTAGACTTCTCGCTTGGTGTTTTTTAGCCGCTCCATGAGGGTGGGATACTTTGGCGGAACGGAATTTTGTACATGCTGAATAGTGGCACGCATTAGCAAATCCCCTGTAGAAGGCGGCCGGAGTGTGCACCTCCGACCGCCCAGCTCCCATTTCAGGAAGCGCTCCAGTCTTCGCTCACGCTCAGACCGTGGGCTTCGAAGTAGGCAAGCACTGCCTTGACGCGCCACATGGGATGAGAGTTGCGGTAAGCGCCGAGCTTTTTACACTCTGGAAACTTGCCCGCCTCCATCAACCTCCATGTATGAGCACGTGAGTAGGGCCAACCAAGCTTCTTCAAGCCCTTCCATCCAACGATTAAAGGCCGTTCGGACATCGCAAACACTCCCGTAAGGGAGAGCATGCATGCCCTCGGGTTTTCACCGGTGGACGGCGCAATGCTATGAGAAGTTGTGAACTACTTCAAGTTGCGCGTGGTGCATCATGGCTTCTCGTCAGGCGGCTTTTCGCAGTGCGAGAAGGCCTTGGAGGTGGTGCTCCCACAGCGCTAGGGCCTCGGCCATCTCTTTCAGGTAGCTCGCGCGGTTGTAGACGAGAGCGATGGGCGAGAGCGTGCCGTCTACGTGGTTGAGGAGCCGCTCTATGACATGCGGGGCGACTGAGAGCTCGGCGAGGCTGGTGGCGAACGTGCGGCGGATGTCGTGGAGCGTCCAGTGCTCCGTGCCGCACGCCTTGATGAGATTGAATGTGCAGGACTGCCAGCCGCGGAATGGCGTAGTGAGCCCGCGCGCGGGGAAGACGTACTCCCCGAGTTGAGGCGCTTCATTGAGGATGCCGGCGGCCATCTGGCTGAGCGGGATTGAGTGCTCGCGGTTGTTCTTTACGATTTCAGGCGGCAGCGTAATGCGCTCATTGCTGATGTACGACCATTTCAGCTTCCCTATCTCGCTGCGCCGCTGGCCGGTGAGAATGAGCAGCTGGACGATAGAGCCGAACGGGTAGCCGTAGTCCTCGGCCGCGCGCCACACTTTCCGAAGCTCGTCATCAGTGAGCACTCGCGTCCGCGGCCGGTACTTGGTCGGCTTGTCCATGCCCTCCATTGGAGAATGTTCTATGTACTTGCGCTTCACGGCGAACGTGAAGAATGTCCGCGCGAGCGAGTAGCAATGCGTGCACTCGGACGGGGTCTTAGCGAGCTTGTCTAAGATGCGGACGATATCGTGGGGCGTGATGTCGGCTACCTTTTTGGCGCGGAGCCGGGGCTCCAAATGCCGGTCAAAGAGCCGCTCATACTGAACGAGGGTGGACGCCTTGTTGCGCTGGCGGTGAATATCAAAGAAGAGCTTGCGGGCTTCGTTGAACGTAATGGCGGGCGCGCGGCGCTTATTGAGTGTGCGCTCGGCGAGCACTTCTTTGGCGCGCTGGCGGGCTTGCGCGAGGCTAATTAGCGGATAGTGGCCAATGGTGATGCGGTCGCGCTGCCGGCCATGCATGACGATGAATGTCTTCGTTCCGCCCTGGCTGACGCGTAGGCCGAAGTGTTTCAGGTTTGCGTCCCAAAGCACGTACTGCCCGCGCTCGGCCGGTTTTGCGTTGCGTAGAGTGAGGTCGCTTAGGCTCTGAATAGGCACTGGAAACCCCCGCGCTGTGGCGGTTTTCGGCGTTGACCTATGAGGATAGATAAAGGCGACAACGCCTGAAAACAAAGGTGGTTATGCGGCGCTATGAGGCGCCGTGTGCAATGGGCTTATCAAAACGCGGAACTGCTCCTTGTCGGCGAAGGCCATGGCGGTACGGCAATAGTCGAGCACGCTGCCCCACGATGACAGCACCGGCCGCTTGCGCACCTCGCCGCGCGCCAGCCTTCCGGCGGCGGCATGCACCACTTTCAGCTCGGTGATGGCGGCATCGCCCAGGCCCTTGACCTCCGCGAGCCGCATCGTCGGCGCCGCCACCACCTCGGCGAAGGAGCCGAACTTGGCGATCAGCGCCTTGGCGAGCGGCTTGACGTCGCGTTGCGGGATGGCGCGGAACAGCACCAGCTCGAGCAGCTCATAGTCGCTCAGCGCGTCGGCGCCGGCTTCGCGGAAGCGCGCGCGCAGGCGTTCGCGGTGGCCGTGATAATGCGGGGAGACCTCGGCGAGGCCGGCCTTAGGTTCGGTTACGCCCTTCTTCGCCGCCATGAATGCCACGCCCACCCAACGCTCGCCGCTGCCCGGTAGGATTGTAGTTCAGCCGGAGGCAGCCGACGAGGGCGTGTTTCAGGCAGAAGCCAGCGCGGGCTGGGGGCCGGCTTGCGGCTGGCGCGCGCCGGGGCGGTGCTCCGGATGCCGGTATTCCGGCAGCGTCAGCACGAGCAGCGCGGAAAGCGCGGCGCAGACCGGAACCGTAGTGAGGGCAACGTGGAAATCGCCGCCGGTCACGTCGGCGAGATAGCCAACCAGCGGCTGGAAGATCAGCGCGCCGGCAATGCCGACCATGTTGACGAAGGCGACCACGGTGCCGACCAGCCGATTAGCCTGGCCTTCCTTCGCCATCGCGAAAGTCAGCATCTGCATGCCGCCAAAGAAGCCGCCGGCGAACAGCAGTGCCCCTTCCGTGACCTCGGAGCCGGGCAGGTAGAGCACGCCCGCATAGGCGAGCCCGGTCAGCACCGAGCCGCCAAAGACCAGATATTTGCGATGTCCCAGCAGGTCCGACAGCCAGCCGCCGGCGATGCTTCCCGCCGCCATGCCCCAGAAGATCATCGACACCGCGGTTTCCGCGCTGACGCGGGAGAGGTGGTGATCCTTCATCAGTTCGGTGGTGCCCCACAGGCCGCCGTAGACGTTGACCGGCATGTAGTAGAGCAGGCCGACGATGGAGATGACCCACGTGCGCCCGTTGCCGAGCACGTCGGCAAGGCTCTGGCGGACGTGTTCGCCGGGCCCGGTCGTCGCGGTGGTGGCGGGCGAGCGCGGCTCGCGCAGGAACAACAGTGCGGCAATGAAGATCGCGACGCCCGCGGCGCCGGTAGCGAGGAACACCGCCTGCCAGCCGGCCCGACCAATGAGATCGGAGAGCGCCACCGCCCCGATCGCGGTGCCCAGCATGCCGACCGCGTTGACGCTGCCGGACATCAGCGCGAAGCGGCCGGGCGGAAACCAGTGATTGGTCAGCCATAGCGCCGCGACGAAGGCGAACGAAGCGCCGAAGCCGGTCAGCGCGCGGCCCATGCCGCCCACCAGGACGTTGTCGGTGGCGGCGAAGATGGTGACGCCGGCGGCGCAAGCAAAGCTGCCGAGCAGGATGAAGCGCTTGGCGCCATAGCGGTCGAGCAAGAGCCCGACCACGATCTGCATCGGCGCATAGATCCAGAAGAACAGGCTCGCCAGCGTGCCGAAATTGGCGTTGGAAAGGCCGTAGAGACGAGTGATCGGGCCGGCGGCAAGGCTCGGCTCGACGCGGGTGATGAATTCGAACAGGAAGAACGCTGATGCGATCCAAAAGGCGATCCAGGCGGCGCGCATGTTTCCCCGTCTTTGCCGCGCCCCTCGATATGAACTAGCCGGCCTTGCTGCCCGGCGCGCCCTTGTAGGGCGGCTTGTCGAGACCGGCCGGCGAGAAGGTGAACACTTCCACGCCGTCCTCGGTCACGCCCACGCTGTGCTCGAACTGCGCCGACAGCGAACGGTCGCGGGTGACCGCGGTCCAGCCGTCCGACAGCACCTTCACATGCGGGCGGCCGATATTGATCATCGGCTCGACCGTGAAGAACATACCGGGCTTCAAGACGATGCCTTCGCCGGGGCGGCCGACGTGCACGATGTTGGGCTCGTCGTGGAACAGGCGGCCGAGACCGTGGCCGCAGAAATCGCGCACCACGCTCATGTGCTGCGCTTCCACAAAGGTCTGGATGGCGGCGCCGATGTCGCCGGTGGTCGAGCCCGGGTGGATGGTGGAAATGCCGCGCATCATCGCCTCGTGGGTGACCTCGATCAGCCGCTCGGCGCGGCGCGGAATATTGCCGATCGGGTACATGCGGCTCGTGTCGCCGTGCCAGCCGTCGAGGATGAGCGTCACGTCGATATTGACGATGTCGCCTTCCTTCAGCGGCTTGTCGCCGGGGATGCCGTGGCAGACCACGTGGTTGAGCGAGGTGCAGGTCGACTTCTTGTAGCCGCGGTACATCAGCGTCGCCGGCAAGGCGCCGTGGTCCATGGCGAATTCAAAGACCAGCCGGTCGATGGTGTCGGTCGGCACGCCGGGAACGACATGCGCGGTCAGCATGTCGAGGCAGCGGGCGACCAGTTGCCCAGCCTTGCGCATGCCCTCGAAGGCTTCGGGACCGTGGAGCCTGATCTGGCCGGTTTTGCGTAAAGGGGCGGTAGCGGCGTCAACGTAGGTCATATGGCGCAATGTAAGCCCTGGGGCGCGGGGTGCAAGCGTGCCTCTGCTGTTGTCGCCCGCGTAGGCGGGCGACCCAGTACGCCGAAGTATTACCGTGAAAAGGCAAGGCTGGCGGTTACTGGATGCCCCGCTTTCGCAGGGCATGACAACCTTGGGCTCAATCCACCATTTCCACCGGCTCGGTGACCGCGATCCCCTCCGGCGTAATGGCGCATTTCCAGGCAAGGGCCTCGACGCCCGCTTTCCGGGCCGCGTCGAAGGCTTTGCCGTAGCCGGGATCGATGTCGCGGGCGAGCGCGAAGCGCTGCGCTGAGCCGATCTGGATGACGAACAGCATCAGCGCGCGGGCGCCGGCTCCGGCCATGGCTGCGAGCTCATCGAGATGTTTGGCGCCGCGTGCCGTCACGCAGTCGGGAAACTCGGCGAGGCCCGGGGCGCGCATCAGATGCACGTTCTTGATCTCGACATAGCAGGGCGGCTTGCCGTCGCTCTCGAGCAGGAAGTCGATGCGCGAGTTGCGCCCGTATTTCACTTCGCGGCGAACGGATGCGTAGTCGGCAAGCGTAGGGATTGCCTTTTCCTTGAGCGCCTCGGCCACCAGCCAATTGGGATATCCGGTATTGACGCCGACCAGCTCGGTGCCGGTGCCGAAGTCGACCTCCACCAGTTCCCAGGAATAGGGCAGCTTGCGCTTTGGATTGTCGGACTTCGACAGCCACACCCGCGCGCCGGCGGCATCGAGACCTGTCATGGCGCCCGGATTGGCGACATGCACGGTGATCTCTTCGCCGCTCGGCAGCGTCACGTCGGCAAGAAATCGCTTGTAGCGGCGGATCAGCGTGGCGGGGATGAGCGGCGTTGGGAAATGCATCGGCATTCTCTGTCGCCTCTCCCCGCGTGCGGGGAGAGGCCGATTTCCGAGCGGAGCGAGGAAATCGGGTGAGGGGGCGTTACCGCGATTCTGCGCTTATCGGAAGCGCCCCCTCACCCGGCTCGCATCTCGCTCATTGCTCGATGCTCGCCACCCTCTCCCCGCAAGCGGGGAGAGGGAACTACGCAATCTTCCCGCCCAACTCATCCTCGATATGGGCGCGGATGATGTCGTCGAAGGTCTTCTCCACCGTGAAGCCGAGCGCCAGCGCGCACTTGGGGTCGAACCGCCGCGGCCAGCCGGCAACGATGCGCGCCACCAGTTCGTCCGGTTCGCGGCGAATGCGGGCGGCGACCTTGTCGCCGGCGACGCGCCTCAGCGCTTCGATCTGTTCGGCCACCGTGCAGCACACGCCGGGCATGATGAGATTGATGCGGTCCCCGAGCTGCGCGCGGGTGAGGCCGGCGCCGTGAATGAGAAAGCCGACCGCCGAGCGCGGGCTCGCGTGCCAATGCAGCACCGTGTCCGGCACCGGCAGGATCGCTTCATGGCCTGCGAGCGGCTCGCGGATGATACCTGAGAAGAAGCCGGAGGCCGCCTTGTTCGGCTTGCCAGGCCGCACCACGATCGACGGCAGGCGGATGCCGACGCCGTCGAGAATGCCGCGCCGCGTGTAGTCGGCAAGCAGCAGCTCGATCATCGCCTTCTGCGTGCCATAGGAGGTCAGCGGCGTGAGATGGAAGTCGTCGGGTATCGCCTCGGGAAAGGGCGCGCCGAACACGGCCAGCGATGATGTGAAGACGAACTTCGGATGATAGTCGTCGCGGGCCAGGCGTACCGCATCGATGAGCGCGCGGCTGCCGTCGAGATTGACGCGGTAGCCCTTCTCGAGATCGGTCTCGGCTTCGCCCGACACCACGCCGGCGAGGTGGAAGATCACGTCGGGCCGCCCGGCGATCGCCTGCGCCGCAACATCGGGCGCGGCAAGATCGCTCGATCGCCACGTCTACCTGGCCGGCGAAACCCGCCGGCTTTTGCGGCGCCACCACGTCGATGAGGGTGAGCCGGTCGATCTTCCGGCCGTTCAGGCTGCCGTCCTTGACCAGCCGCGCCGTCAGCTTGCGGCCGATCATGCCGGCGGCGCCGGTGATCAGAATATGCATGAACGCCTCCCACGTTGGCGCCGTTATACGGCGTTATCTCTTTCGTCCGCCAACTCGTAGCGATCGAGCTTGCGCAGGTCCGGAAACAGGAACATCCAGATCAGCGCCACCAGCAGTGAGCCGATGCCGCCGATCAGCACCGAAGGCACCGCGCCGAGCCAGGCGGCGACCGTGCCGGACTCGAATTCGCCGAGCGTATTCGATGAGCCGACGAACAGGTAGTTGATGGCGCTCACCCGCCCGCGCATGGCGTCGGGCGTCTCGATCTGCACCAGCGAGAAGCGAATCACCACGCTGATGGCATCGGAACAGCCGAGCACCGCAAGCGCCGCCAGCGACAGCGGAAACGAGGTCGACAGCGCGAAGGCGGTAGTCGCTACCCCGAAGATGCCGACCACGGCGAACATCTTGGGGCCGAGCCGCCGCTCGATCGGATGGTGCGAAAGCCACAGCGCGGACAACAACGCGCCCACCGCCGGCGCCGAGCGCAGCAGCCCGAGTCCGATCGGCCCGACCTCGAGGATATCGCGGGCATAGACAGGCAGCAGCGCGGTGGCGCCGCCGAGCAGCACCACGAACAAATCGAGCGTGATCACGCCGAGGAGACGGCTGCGGCTGCGCACGTAGTGAAAGCCTGCCATCACCGAGCTGATCGTCGGCGGCTCGCGCTGCGGTGCGGCCACCGCCTTGATGCGGATGAGGGTGACGCAGACGATCGCGGTGGAGAAGAACACCAGACAAAGCGCGCTGACCGCCACCGGGTTGAAGGCGTAGATCAGGCCGCCCAGCGCCGGTCCGCAAATCACCGCGATCTGATTGGCCGAGGACCAGCCCGCCACCGCGCGCGTGATCAGCGGCGTGGGAACCAGCGACGGCACCAATGCGCTGGTGGTCGGCAGTTCGAAGGCGCGGGCGCAGCCGATCAGGAACACGGCGCCGAACAGGAGATTGGGGCTGACGATGTTCGTGAACAGCGAGACGGTGATGAGGGCCGCCGCGACCGCATATCCCGTCTGCGCGGCGCGGATGATGAACCGACGGTCGTAGCGGTCGGCGAGGTGTCCGACCAGCAACGTGAGAATCGCCGAGGGCACGAACTGAATGAGCCCGACCAGGCCGAGGTCGAAAGCGCTGTTGGTGAGTTCGTAAAGCTTCCAGGCGATGGTCAGCGCGAGCATCTGGATGCCCATGGTGTTGGCGACGCGCGCCAGCCACATGAACACGAAGGGTCGATGCTGCATCAACGAGGACGAGACGGCAGAATTCATTCCGTTCCGCCGTTCATGCCGCTCAGGCTTTCGATCTGCCGTCCCTCGGCGTCGAAGTTGGCGGGCGCGAGCCAGCGCTCGAAATTGCGTTTGCGCGCCGGCCACTCGCTGTCGAGCATCGCGTACCAGGTGGTGTCGCGGTTATGGCCTTTGACGATCATGTGCTGGCGGAAGAGGCCTTCGAAGGTGAAGCCGTAGCGCAGCGCCGCCCGGCGCGAAGGCGCATTGAGCGCATCGCATTTCCACTCGTAGCGGCGGTAGCCCAGCGTCTCGAACACATGGCGTGCCAGAAGGTACTGCGCCTCGGTGGCAAGCGGCGTGCGCTGCAAGGCTGGCGCATAGAGCACGTTGCCGACTTCGATCACCCGCTGCGCTTCGCGGATCGCCATCAGCGCGATGATGCCGAGCGTACGGCCGGTGGCGTCGACGACGGCGTAGGAGCGCGGATCGTCGAGCGTGACGCGGCTGGCGAACCATATGTCGAAGCGCGCGGCGTCGGCGAACGGACCGTAGGTCGTCATATAGGTCCAGATCTGATCGTGGCCCTCGACCGCCTGCCACAGCGTCGCCGCGTGAGCGGGCGCGAGGCTTTCCACTTTGCCGTAGCGGCCTTGCAGGGTGATCGTTCCCGGCCGCCGCGCGGGTTGGAGGTCGACCGCGGGGCCGAGGGGCTGTCCGGTGGTGGAAGTTTCAGTCACGGTTTCGATCGGTGGTCGTCACGAAAGAAGCTGTTGATGTCGGCAAAGGGCACGGCACCGGCGAACGAGTCGAATTTGCCTTGCTCGGCGATCTCGTGGGCCGCGCGCAGCAGCGCACCCCAGGCCACGCGCGCCAGCGTCGAGCCGACGCTGATCCGCCGCACGCCGAGGCTGGCAAGGTCGGAGACGGTGAGGCCGGTCGCGCCCGCCATCAGGACGTTCACCGGCTTTGGCGCCACCGCCTTGACCACCGCGGCGATCTGCTCGCGGTCGCGCAGGCCCGGCGCATAGAGCACGTCGGCGCCGGCGTCCGCATAGGCGCGGAGCCGGCGGATCGCCTCGTCGAGATCGGGCCGGCCGACCAGAAAACATTCGGCGCGGCCGGTGAGGAGTACCTCGCCGTCGGCCTCGTCGATGGCCGCCCGCGCCGCGCGCATGCGGGCGACCGCGTGGTCGATGTCGTAGAGCGGTTTCTGCGCGTCGCCGGTGGCGTCCTCGATCGACAGGCCGGCGACGCCGGTCTCGATGCACAGCCGCACGCTGTCGGCGACGCCTTCGGGATCGTCGGCATAGCCGCGCTCGAAATCGGCATTCACCGGCAGGTCCGTGGCGGCGACGATTTCCGCAATGTGCGAAAGCATCATGGCGCGGGTCACCGCCCCGTCGGATATGCCTTGCGCGAAGGCAAAGCCGGCGCTGGTGGTGGCGAGCGCCTTGAAGCCGAGATGCTGCAAATAGCGGGTGGTGCCCACATCCCAGGGGTTGGGAATGACGAAGCAGCCGCTCTGGTGCAGCAACCGAAAGGTGCGGCGTTTGTCGGCGAGGCTCATGGACGGTCCTTGCAGGTATGGACCGGCTATTTAGCCGATTTTTTCCATTCGGCATATTCGCGGGCGACAAATTCGGTCGTGCGCTCGACGTTAGCGCGGAACCAGCGCGGCTTGCGCGTGGCGAAATCCTTGCGCAGCACATCGCGGTAATCGCCTAGGCCGAGATGCACGCCGGCAAGGTCGCGGCCCATGTACCAGAGCAGGTCGAGTTGCAGCAGGCGCATGACATCGCTTTGGCTCTCGACGTCGATCTTGCGGTTGTTGGGCGAAAGTCGCCGCAGCAACACGGTTTCCTGCGCCGCGTACCAGGGATCGGGGGCGCGGTAGCAGCCGCATGCGATGGCGTTGAGCGGCAGACGTTTGCCGCCGTGGGCGCGGTTCCAGGCCGAGGGCACCAGCGCCTTGGCCTCGCGCAGCAGCGGCGCGCTGCGCCAGATGGCATAGCCGCGCCAGCGCGGCCGCCCGAGGCTGCCGTTGCCGCTGGCATGCCGCCAGAAGGCAAGCGCCGGCGTGCCCTCCGGCGCCGCCGCCGCGAACAGCTTGCGCCAGGCCGCCGGCGGCAGTTCCGGCTTTTTCTGCTTCAGCATGGCACGGTGCTGCTTCTCGATGCCTTGCCAAAACCTGGTGCGTTGGTCTTCGTCGACCACAAAGCGTTCGCGCAGCCACAGATTATCGCGATCGAGTACCATCGCCTGCGGCGTTTCCAGGCCCTCGGCGTAGCCCTCCATCAGCCGCCGGCAGATCGATTTGAGTGAAATCCGCTGCCGCGTCGTCGCCAGCGCGGCGCTTGCCGCGAGCCGTACCAGGTCGAGGAGGTAGGGCATTTCCGCCGCCTCGTCGTAATCGTTGACGCCCCAGACGATGCGGCCTTCGCCATCGGTCCAGGTGCCGAAATTCTCCAGATGCGTGTCACCCACCGCCGGCACCGCCGGCGCGGTCGCGAGATCGGGACAGACCTCGAAAATCTTCTCCGCCCAGCGCCAATAGGTGGCGCGCAGGAAGGTGAAGGCGTCCTGGCGCATATTCTTGTGCTTGGTCGCAAGATCGGCCTCGACGACCTGGCCGCGCAACTGTTTCCTCAGCCAGGACTCGAATTCCTGATTGGCTGCCCGGATATCCATCGCCTGTGTCCCCCGGCGGTTGCCGTCTTCGAGCATGCGCTCAACCGATGGGGGAAGACAATTGGGCCTGCCACCCACGCATTTGATTTTCCGCGGCTGATCGGGTGAACTCGCGGCCAAAATCGCGCCCAAGGGAGAGACTGAAATGCTCAGGACCATCGCCGCTTTCGACCGTATCGGCGAGGAAAACGCCTTCGCCGTGCTCGCCCGCGCCAATGCGCTGGCGGCGCAAGGGCGCGACATCATCAATCTCGGCATCGGCCAGCCCGACTTCCGCACCCCCGACTTCATCGTTGAGGCGGCCGTGAAGGCGCTGCACGAGGGCCATCACGGCTATACGCCGGCGACCGGCATCCCGCCCTTGCGGGAAGCGGTGGCCGAGGACCTGCACTTACGTTTTGGTGTCGAGGTCTCGCCCGACAGCGTCATGATCATGCCGGGCGGCAAGCCGACCATGTTCGTGTCGATCCTGATGTTCGGCGAACCGGGCGCCGAGATCATGTACCCCGATCCCGGCTTCCCGATTTATCGCTCGATGATCGAGTTCACCGGTGCGACCCCGGTGCCGGTGCCGATCCGCGAGGAAAACGGTTTTGCCTTTTCGGCGGAAGAGACGCTGTCGCTGATCACGCCGCAGACCCGGCTGATCATCGTCAACTCGCCGGCCAACCCGACCGGCGGCGTCACCGGCAAAAGCGAAGTCGACAAGCTGGTCGCCGGTTTGGCGAAATGGCCGGACGTGGCGATCATGTCGGACGAGATCTACGACCACATGGTCTATGACGGCGAGAAGCATGTTTGCCTGCTGTCGTATCCGGAAATCCGCGACCGGCTGATCCTGCTCAATGGCTGGTCGAAGACCTACGCCATGACGGGCTGGCGGCTCGGCTACGCGGTGTGGCCGGGCAAGCTTTACGACTATGCGCGCAAGCTCGCGGTCAATTTCCATTCCTGCGTCAACGCCTCCGCGCAATATGCGGGGCTCGCCGCGCTGAAAGGCCCGCAGGACGAAGTGTGGAAGATGGTCGCCGAGTTCGACAAGCGGCGCAAGGTCGTGGTCGAGGGCTTGAACAAATTGCCCGGCGTGTCGTGCGCGACGCCGAAGGGCGCCTTTTACGCGTTTCCGAACATCAAGGCGACCGGCTGGAAGGCGAAGGAACTCGCCGCCGCGCTGCTCGACGACACAGGTGTTGCCATCATCGGCGGGCCCGATTTCGGCATCCTCGGCGAGGGTTATGTGCGGCTGAGTTACGCCAACTCGACCGAAAATATTCTGAAGGCCCTCGACCGCATGGGCGAGTTCCTGACGCGCCGCAAGGCGGCGTGAGTTTCACGCCAGCGGCGACGTGCATTACCCTCTCCCCACTGGCGGAGAGGGTGGTCCGGCCGAAGGCCGGACCGGGTGAGGGGGCATGGTCAGATACGAACGACCGCTGCTTGCGACCACCCGCGCACGCAACATGCGTCGCGAACAGACGGATGCCGAACGGAAACTCTGGTTGCTTCTACGAGATCGACGTCTCGCTGGCGCGAAATTCCGTCGTCAGGCACCGATCGGTCATACATTGCCGATTTCGTTTGTTTGCGCAGGAAAGTGATTGTTGAAGCGGACGGCGGCCAGCACATCGAAAACAGGCGCGATATGGATCGCGATCGCTGGCTGACAAGGGAAGGTTACATTGTCCTTCGCTACAGCAATATCGATATTCTGAAGAACCCGGCGGGCGTGCTGGCCGAACTCCTAAATCGCCTGCGAGAGCGCCCGATGTATTTCGGCGCCGCCCCCTCACCCGGTCGCGGCTCGCGCAGCTCACCGCGACCACCCTCTCCCCCGGAGGGGAGAGGGTAAAGTGCAGTTGCCTCAGCCCGCGCTCGCCGCCTTGAAGCGCGCCAGGCTGTCGGCCGGCCAGACATCGGCCGGCTTATAGAATTCCGGCACAGCAGGAACGCCCGCGGGCAGCGCGACCCAAGGCTGCTTGGTCGACGTGTAGATGTGGATGTCGGGCGGCACGCGGGAAGGATCGTCGAGCGTGCCGACGCGCACGAAATGAATGGTCGGGCCAGCACCGGCATAATTGCTCCAGACGGTCACGCCGCACTCCGCGCAACGCCAGAGCGCCTGGCCCTTGCCGCTCAGGCTTGGCAGCGTCGTTTGCATCGGCTCGCCTTGCAGCAGTTCCACCCGCGCGGCTTCGATGACGGCGTTGACGGCGAAGGCCGATCCGGTTTCGCGCTGGCACCAGGTGCAGTGGCAGCAATGCACGACGATCGGCCGCGCCTTGAGGCGATACCGCACCGCCCCGCAGGTGCAGCCGCCGTCCATCGTGACAGTCTGTTCGTCTGCCATTGCAGAGTTCCTTGAAACTCAAGAACGAAAAAGCCAGTTCACTCACGGCTTCGGCGTGCCGCCCTCCCGCTCCACCACCACATGGAACGGCCCGCGCGGGTTGAGGTCGCGCTGTGGGAAAGGAATCTCGATGCCCTCGCGCTTGAAGGTGTCCCACAGCGCCAGCAGCACCAGGCCGCGGATATTGGTAAGGCCGTCGATCGGATCGAGGATCCAGAAGCGCAGGACGAAATCGACCGAGGAATTGCCGAAGGCCTTCAGATGGCAGACCGGCTGCGGCTTGGGCAGGATGCGCGGGATCGTCTTGATCGCCTCCAACGCCAGCGCGATCACCTTGTGCGGGTCGGCGGTGTAGGAGACGCCGAAATCGACATCGATGCGCACCTCGTCGTTGGAATAGGACCAGTTGATCACTCGTTGGGTGACGAAATCCTCGTTGGGAATGAGGAACTCGCGGCCGTCGCGCGTCACCACCGAGGTGTAGCGCGCGCCCATGGAGCCGACCCAGCCGAAACTGTCGCCGACCGAGATCACGTCGCCCGGCTTGATCGACTTGTCGGCGAGCAGGATGATGCCGCTCACCAGGTTGGAGACGATCTTCTGCAGGCCAAAGCCCAAGCCGACGCCGACCGCGCCGGAAAAGAAGGCGAGCGCCGAGAAGTCGATGCCGACCGTCGACAGCACGACCAGGATGGCAAAGGTGATCAGCATCAGCCGGATCACCTTGCCGATCAGCACCTGGATCGAGGGCGTGAGATCGCCGCTGGTGCGCACGCGCCGTTCGAGGAAGTCGCTTGTCGCGTTCGCCGCCCACAGCGCCAACAACAGCAGCACCGTGGTCTTGATCACCAATAGCGGCGTGACGCGCAGGCCCCCGATCACCACGCCGAACGCATCGAGCGCGTTCATGGCCGGCTGCAGCAGCCCGAGGATGCTGAGGGCGGCGAGGGTCCAGGCGGAAACCGCGACCAGCCGGTAGACGAACTGATTGCGGATCAGGCCCGCGACCAGCGCTATCACCACCCAGGCCGTGGCGAGGCTGACGGCGACCCCGAGCAGATAGGAACGGCTCGGCCAGGTCAGGTCGAGCATGGCGGCGTGCATGATCGCCGCCAGGATGACGAAGATGATGGTGCCAAGATTGGCCATCACGTGGCGAACGAACTGGCGGACGATCGGCGGCCAGCCCATGGTCAGCGCGGTCAGGTTGATGCGCCGGCGGATCAGCACGGCGCTCAGCATGGCCACTGCGGCGGCAAGCACAATCAGGCCGATCTGCACCAGCAGATCGACCGAGGTCACCTCCCGCACGATCACGTGCAAGAGGTTGTCGGCGGTCTTGGTCAGCTGGCTGACGTTGTCCATGCGTTCCCTTGGGCTCAAGCCCCCGCTGTGGAAATAGCCCGCAAAGCCGTTCAATATCAAATTACATAAAATTATGGCCGGCGCCGGATATCTTGCGCCGCGAAAAAACGACGGGAGTGGCCCATGGATGAGCTAGCGGAAGAACAACGGCTGATGCGGGAGAGCTGCCGGGCCTTCGTCGACGACGTCGTCCTGCCCTTCATCCGCGCCGACTGGAAGCGCGAATGGGTGATGACGCCGGAGGACCGCCTGCCGCCGAGCATCCTGGAAGAAGCGGAAAAAATCGGCGTCCGCACCCTCGGCGTGCCCGAGGAATTCGGCGGCGTCGAACTCGAGAAAGGCACCGAGGTCGCCACCTTCGCCATGATTTCGGAGGAGATCGCCCGCGGCGATTCCGGCCTCGCCGACAAGCTGGTGCAGAACTGGAAGGTTTCGGTCCTGCTGCGCCAGCTGGCGCCGCGCCATCTGCAGGAAAAGTGGTTCAAGCGGCTGGTGGAGGACCCGCAGTTCCTGATGGCGCATTGCCTGACCGAGCCGCGCGGCGCCTCCGACCGCTGGCTGCCCTACAACGTGCCGGAAGCGGCCATGCAGACCCGCGCGGTCAAGCAGGGCAAGGAATGGGTGATCAACGGCCGCAAGCAGTTCATCTCCAACGGCTACGACGCCGGCCTGTATGTCGTCTATGCCAATACCAATCCGAAGGTCGGCATGTCGCAGGGCACCTCGTCATTCTTGGTGCCGCGTGACACGCCCGGCTTCTCGATCGCGCGCTGCAACGAGACGCTGGGCTGTCGCTTCATGAACAACGGCGAGATGGTGTTCGAGGATATGCGGCTGCCGGAGGACCATCTGCTGGCGGAGAACGACGCGCTCGGCAAGGCCGGCGTCTATTTCCGGCCCGGCAAGATCATCCAAGCGGCGAAGAATCTCGGCGTCGGCGTGCGCGCCTTCGAGGCCACCGCCGACTATGTGCAGAACTACGTGCAGGGCGGCCGCATCCTGATCAAGCATCAGGCGGTGGCGCTCAGGCTCGCCGATATGGCGACGCGCATCGAGGCGGTGCGCGCGCTGCTCAACCGCGCCGCCAGGGCGGTCGATGCCAATGCGCCGGACGCCGAGGTCCTGTGCAACATGGCCAAGCTGTTTGCCTCGGAAGAGATCATGAAGGTGGCGCAGCACGCGGTCGAACTGCATGGCGGCAACGGCGTGATGCTCGATTTCGGCATCGAGAAGGTTTTGCGCGATGCGGTCATCTTCCTGCACATGGACGCCACCGCCGACATTTCCAAGTTCAAGATCGTCAAGAATTTGTTTCCGGATACGGCGGGCAAGTACGCAGGGCCGGAGTAACCACGTGTCATCGCCCGCGCAGGCGGGCGATCCAGTATTCCGCGGTCTCCCGGGTCAACTTGCTCGCGTTGGGACGAATGGGTTCCCGGCCGTCGCGGGGAACGACAGCCGGTGGATCACCGCAGCGCAAACCAGAAACCGACCAGCACCACCAGCAGCCCGATGAGCTGCGGCACGCTCGGCACCGCGCCGATCGCGAGATAGCCGATGATCAGCGCGAAGCCGGGCACCAGCGCGGGAAACACCGCGGCCCGCCCGGCGCCGATCAGGGATACTGCGCGCGCGAACAGGAAGATCGGCAGCACGCCGGCGAGCACGCCCTGTACCGCAATTTGGATCAGGTTCTCGCGCCAGCTCATGTGCAGGATGCCGCCGTAGCCGACGAACAACGCGTGCAGCGGTGCAAACAGGATCGCCGACAACACGCCGACCACCGCCGCCGCGCGCGTGCCCGACACGCTCCAATAGCGCAGCAGCACGCCGAAGACCGCCCAGAACAGCCCGGCGGTCGCAAACAGAAGATCGCCGTCGATGCCTCCGCGGCCTAAGCTCGCAAGCGACTCGGCGCCGAACACCAAGAGCCCGCCGATGATGGCGGCGCCGCCGATCACGCGCTGCGGCGACATCCGCTCGTGCAGCAGCAGCGTGGCGAGGATCAGGCCGAACAGGGCCGCGCAGGCCGGCTGGATGGTGGTGCCGTGGCCGAGCGGCACCAGGATGAAGCCGGTATAGGCCATGACCGCCTGCGGCGGGCCCGCCAGCACCGCCATCACCAGCCCGCGTCCCCAGCCGATACCGCCGAGCCGCACCGCGCCTTCCCGTAGCGCAATGGGCACCAGCAACAGTCCCGACCAGAAGAAGCGATGGAAGGCGAGATCGTACGGCGAAAAGCCGACATTAATGCCGTGCTTGGCCGCGACGAAGCCGGCCGCCCAGCCCAGCGCCGAGCCGGTGCCGCATAGGACGCCGATCAACAGGGCGGAGCGGGGCGCCGCAGCTTGACCGGGCACGTCCAAGGCGAACTTCCTCAACCCCTGCGCAGGTGACTAGGCCCCGCCTGATACTCTAGGATCGGCGCCTAAGTCCAATCCCGAAATCAAAACCCACACTTCACTGGGAAGAAATGCTCATGGCGAAATCGCGCAAAGTTATCATCACCTGTGCCGTCACCGGCTCGATCCATACCCCCTCAATGTCGCCGCATCTGCCGATTACCGCCGAGCAGATCGCCGATGCCGCGATCGGCGCGGCGGAAGCCGGCGCCGCCGTCGTGCATCTGCACGCGCGCGATCCGAAAGACGGTCGTCCCGATCAATCGCCGGCAGCGTTTGCTCCCTTCCTGAAGGTGATCAAGCAGCGTTCCAATGTGGTGGTGAACATCACCACGGGCGGCGCGCCGACCATGACGGCGGAGGAACGCGTCAAGCCCGCGGCGACCTTCAAGCCGGAGGTTGCTTCGCTCAACATGGGCACCATGAATTTCGGGCTCTACCCGATGATCCCGCGCTACAAGGGCAAGTTCAAATACGATTGGGAGGAGCCCTATCTGGAGAAGTCGCGCGGCGGCATGTTCAAGAACACCTTCGCCGACATCGAATACATCCTCTCGACCTGCGCCGAGAACAACACCCGTTTCGAGATCGAGTGCTACGACGTCGGTCACATCTACACGCTGCGTCACTTCCTCGACCGCGGGCTGGTCAAGCCGCCGCTGTTCGTGCAGGGCGTGTTCGGCATCCTCGGCGGCATCGGGACGCATCCGGAAGACATCATGATGATGAAGCGGACCGCCGACCGCCTGCTCGGCGACAACTATGAATGGTCGGCGCTCGGCGCCGGCGGCGCGCAGATGCGGGTGGCGTCGATGGTGCTCGCCATGGGCGGCAACGTGCGCGTCGGCATGGAGGACTCGCTGTGGATCGGCGCCGGCCAGCTTGCCGAGTCGAATGCCCAGCAGGTCACCAAGGTGCGCAAGATCATCGAAGGGCTCGGGCTCGAAGTCGCCACGGCCGACGAAGCGCGCGAGATCCTCGCGCTCAAGGGCGGCGATAAGGTGAATTTCTAGGCAGTGCCTCACCGCGCGCTCATTCCCGCGTAAGCGGGAATCCAGCAAGGGAACTCATGCTCGGTCCCCGCTCCGGCGGGGACTAACGGGTTTTTGCGCGTTTTACCGTTGCTCTTGTGCCCGCGAATCCTTCCAATGCGGCGAGGAGCGACGCGCATGACCCTGCTCGATACCATCAGCATCGCGATCCTGCTCGGCAGTGTGCTGGTGCTCGCCGGCATCCTGTCGAGCCTGATCGCCTTGCGCGTCGGCGCGCCGTTGCTGCTGGTGTTTCTTGTGGTCGGCATGCTGGCCGGGGAGGGTGGGCCCGGCGGCCTCAAGTTCAACGATGTCGGTACCGCCTATACCGTCGGCTCGATCGCGCTGGCGCTGATCCTGTTCGACGGCGGCCTGCGCACGCGGCTCGCCAGCTTCCGCAGCGTGCTGGCGCCGGCGGTGACGCTGGCGACCGTCGGCGTGCTGGTCACCACTTTGGCGATGGCACCCGTCGCCAAGCTGGCGCTCGGCCTCGACTGGACGCAGAGCTTGCTGGTCGGCGCGGTGGTGGCCTCGACCGACGCGGCGGCCGTGTTCTTCCTGATCAACGCGCGCGGTTTGCGCCTGCGCCCGCGCGTGCGTTCGACCCTCGAAGTCGAATCCGGCACCAACGATCCGTTCGCGGTGTTTCTCACGCTGCTGTTCATCCAGATCCTGCTCGGCGGCAGCGAAAGCTGGTCGCACGCCATCCTGATCCTGCTGCGCGATGCCGTGTTCGGTTGTCTGATCGGCTATCTCGGCGGTCGCCTCATTGTAGCGGCGCTCAATCGGCTCGACTTGCCGCAGGGACTGCACGCGCCCTTCGTCGCCGTCATGGCGCTCATCGTATTTGCCTTTGCCAATGTGGTGCACACGTCGGGCTTCCTCGCCGTCTATCTCGCCGGCCTGGTCATGGGCAACCGCCAGACCCGCGCCCACAATTCGGTGGTGGCGTTTCTCGATGCCGCGACCTGGCTGGCGCAGATCGTCATGTTCGTGCTGCTTGGCCTGTTGGTGTGGCCGCAGCGGCTCGCCGACAGCCTGGCCAGCGCCGTGGTGATCGCATTGGTGTTGATGCTGATCGCGCGGCCGTTGGCGGTATTCCTTTGCCTCGCGCCATTCGGTTTCCAGTGGCGCGAAAAGCTGTTCCTGTCCTGGGTCGGCTTGCGCGGCGCGGTGGCGATCTTCCTGGCCTCTATCCCGCTGCTGGTCGGTCTGCCCGCGGCTTACCTCTATTTCGACGTCGCCTTCGTGGTCGTGCTCTTCTCGCTGCTGATCCAGGGCTGGACGGTGGCGTTTGCCGCCCGCAAGCTCGACATGTCGTTTGCCCGCAACGATCCGCTGCCACGCCGGGTCGAGCTCGATCTGCCCGGCCAGCTCGCGCGCGAGATCGTCGGCTATCCGGTGCCGGCCAACAGCCCGTTCCTGCGCCGCGGGCTGATCCCCAACTGGGCGCGCCCGACCATGGTGGTGCGCGACGAGGATATCCTCACGCCGACCGAGGCGCAGCCCTGGCGCGAGGGCGACTACGTTTATCTCTTGGCGCCGCCGGAGAAGGCGCAGGCACTCGACCGTTTCTTTGTCGACATGCCGCCGCCGCGGGAGCCGGATCCGCGCCTGCTCGGCGATTTCTTCGTGCCCGGCACGGCGACGCTGGGGGCGCTGGCCGAAATCTACGGGCTGCAGGTGGCCGCGGCCCACGCCGAGGTGCCGCTGGCGGATTATTTCATGGAGCAGCTCGGCCATCCCGCCAAGACCGGCGACGTCGTCGAACTCGGGCCGATCGCGCTATTGGCCCACACGGTCGAGGACGGCCAGGTCACCACCGTGGGCCTGCGGCTGGCCGAGCCGGAGCTACCCGACACCTGGACCGGGCGCGGCAAGGTGCTCTGGCAGCGCCTGTTGAAGCTGATCGGGTAGGGCGCCATTGCCTCCAAAAACGAAATGGCCGGGACAAGCCCGGCCATGACAAGTCATTGACGCCGATAGTGCGGCTCAGAGCGCCCGGCGACCGAGCACTGGCCCGTGCTGCACGAACCACGCGCCACCGAACAGCACCGCGGTCCAGAACAGATCGCCGAATACGGTGCGATCGAGGAACGGCAGCGCCGCCGCGTAGCATTCGGTCAGGCCCTGCAGGGTGAGCGGATACATGCCGCTGAAGGCCCAGACCGCGAAATTCGAGGCGGCGAAGAAGACCAGCGAGCAGGACAGCATGGTGGCGATAATCGGGGCCGCCCCGTGCCAGCGCCGGCTGTAGATGCCCGCCACCGCCGGCAGCGCGATGGCGGCATAGACGATGGTGGTGATGCGCCAGTCGTCACCCGCCAACACCATCCCGCTCAGCGCCATGGCCGCCAGCGGCACGACCACCGCCAGGAACGGCAGGCGCAGCACGCGGCCGGCAAACAGCGCGCTCGCCGCCACCGGCATGAAGCCGGGGATGTGCGGCAGCAGCCGGGCGGTGACGTCGAAACCGATCAGGAAGGCGACCAAGGCGAGGTCCATCCAGATCTCGGCGCGGGCGTTCTTGGTCGGCTGCTCGTTCGGCTGCATTGCGGTTGAGTCCCTCTGCGTCGTCGCTGCTGGATGCTTAGCACGCCCGCGGCGAGCCGCCCATGGCCTGCGAAAGGTTTGCTCGTCTCGTTGCTATTCTTGGCCTTTCGGCGGGCCCTTTTCAAGCCAATTGGCGGTGATTTGGCACAGGGCATCGAGGCCGTCGGTCAATGCGGCCGGTCCGGGCTGCAGGATCAGCGCCGATTTGACCTCGTAGAGGGAACCGCCGGCGACGGCCGGAACCCGGCCGAAGCCCGGCCGTGCCGCGACCTTGGCGGGAACGAATTTCTTGCCGCACCAGGAGCCGATGACGATGTCCGGCTTGGCCGCGATCACCGCCTCCGGCGTCACGATACGGTCCTTGGCATTCTTGCGGGTCGATAGATGCGGGGAAGACATCGATGCCGCCGGCGGCCTCCACGAGTTCCGACACCCAGCGGATGCCGGCAATCATCGGCTCGTCCCATTCCTCGAAATAGACCCGCGGCCGGCGCGGCATTTGCGCGCTCCGGGCGCGGGCGGCGTCCACGCGCGCGGCCAGCGTCGCGGCGAGCGCGTCCGCTTTCTCCGGCGCACCGACCAGCGCACCGAGAGTGCGGATCATGGCGAAGATGCCGGCAAGGTCGCGCTGGTTGAAGGCATGCACCGCGACATTGGCGCGGACCAGGTCGGCGACGATATCGGCCTGCAGATCGGAGAAGGTGAGCACCAGATCGGGTTCGAGCGCCAGGATCTTCGGCACGTCGGCGGAGATGAAGGCCGAAACCCGCGGCTTCTCGCGCCGCACCTGCGGTGGCCGCACCGCGTAGCCCGACACGCCGACGATGCGATCCTGCTCGCCGAGCAGATAAAGCGTCTCGACGGTTTCTTCGGTGAGGCAGACGATTCGGGAAGGCGGGAACATGAGGCGATCATACACGACATGGCTGTCATCATCCGCGAAAGCGGATGATCCAGTAAACGCACGCAATTCGATTCTACAAAAGGCCGGGAGTACCGGATGCCCCGCCATCGCGGGGCATGGTGGACGAGGGGGTCACCGCCGTCACCCGCCCGCCTTCCAGCATCACCACCCGGCTGGCGATGCGCTTCACTTCTTCGGCCGAATGGCTGACATAGATCATCGGAACCTTGGCCTCGTCGCGCAGCCGTTCGAGATAAGGCAGGATTTCGCTCTTGCGCGCGGCATCGAGCGAAGCCAGCGGCTCGTCGAGCAACAACAGCCGCGGCTGCATCAACAGCGCGCGGCCGATCGCGACCCGCTGGCGCTCGCCGCCCGACAGCCGGCCCGGCCGCCGCGTCAGCAGATGGCCGATGTCGAGCAGCGCGACCACGCGCTTGAAACTCTCTTCATCGAAGGTGAGACCGCTCATCCAGCGGCCATAGTCGAGATTGCGCTTGACCGACAGGTGCGGGAACAGGCGGCCTTCCTGGAACACCATGCCGATGTGCCGCCGCCAGGCCGGCACCTCGATGCGCGCCTTGGAATCGAACAGCGGCTCGCCGTCGAGCGCGATGCGGCCGCGGTCCGGCCGTGTCATGCCGGCGATCATCGCGATGATGGTGGTCTTGCCCGCGCCGGACGGACCGAACAGCACGGTGCAGCCGCCTTCGGCCGTGAAGCTGACGGCAAGCGAGAATTCGCCGAACGTCTTTTCGATATCCACGGTCAGCATCGTCAAGCTCTGCTTTGTTTGCGCATGATCTTGTCCGAAAACCGGTTCCCACTTTTCGGGATCATGCGCCGTGCAATCTTGCGGTGGCGCGGCGCGCCAGCCATTCCGACAGGACGAGCGCGGCAAGCGAGATGATCACCGCGACAATGACCAGATGCAGCGCCGCGGCATCGCCGTCCGGGATCTGCGTCAAGGTATAGATCGCCGCGGAAATGGTCTGCGTCTCGCCGGGGATGTTCGACACAAACGTAATGGTGGCGCCGAACTCGCCGAGCGCGCGCGCAAAGGCGAGCATGGCGCCGGCGATGATGCCGGGCAGCGCCAGCGGCAGCGTAATGGTGACGTAGCTCCAGAACGGGTTGGCGCCGAGCGTTGCCGCCGCATCCTCCAGCTTGCGGTCGATGGCTTCGATCGACAGCCTGATCGCCCGCACCATGAGCGGAAACGCCATCACGCCGCAGGAGATCACCGCGCCGGTCCAGCGGAACGAGAACACGATGCCGAAATGCTGGTCGAGGAAGGCGCCAACCGGCGCGCGCCGCCCGAGTGTGATGAGCAGCAGATAACCGGTGACCACCGGTGGCAGCACCAGCGGCAGATAGACGATGGCTTCGACCAGCGCCTTGCCCCAGAAGTCTTTACGCGCCAGCAGCGTCGCCAGCGCGATGCCGAACGGCAGCGTCACCGCCGTGGCGACGACGGCGATACGCAGCGTCAGCAGCACCGCGGTCCAGTCCTGGGCGGTGAGGTTGAGCATTGTCAGCCGCTTGCCCCGGACGCGGTGAGCACGTAGCGATGCGGAGTGATGCACCGCAGATCCGGGGTCCCGCTTGCTTTTGGGCGTAACCGGGGTCCCGGGTCAGCAGCGCACCACGACGTATTGCGCTACGCCCGGGACACGTCGGTACGTCGCGTGGCTTTCTCACGACACCGGCTTGATCAGGAAGGTGAAGCCGTATTTCTCGAAGATCGCCTTGGCCTCAGGCGTGCGCAGGAATTGCAGATAGCTCGGCACCGCCTTGCTCTTGGCGTCCTTCATCGCCGCCACCGGATATTTGATCGGCGGGTGCGAGCCTTCCGGAAACGTGCCGATGATCTTCACCTTGGGCTCGATCTTGGCGTCGGTCGAATAGACGATGCCGAGCGGGGTCTCGCCGCGCGCCACGTAAGCGAGCGTGGCGCGCACGTTCTCGGCTTGCGCGAGTTTGGGCTCCGCCGCCTTCCAGGCGCCGAGCGAGGTCAGCGCCGCCTTGGCGTAGAGCCCCGCCGGCACCGCCTTGGTATCGGCCACCGCGATGCGGTCCTTGCCCGCCAGCTTGGCGATATCGAAGCCCTTGGCGATCTTCACGTTGTCGAGCTTGGAAGCTTTCGGTGCGATCAACACCAGCGCATTGCCGAGCAGGTTCACGCGCGTGTCTGGCGCGATGAGTTTCTGCTTCTGCAGAAAGTCCATCCATTTGATGTTGGCCGAAACGTAGACGTCGGCGGGCGCGCCTTGCGCCAATTGCTTGGCGAGCGCGGAGCTTGCGGCATAGCTCGCCGTCACCTTTGTGCCGGTGGTCTTGGTGAAGGCCTTGTCCACGTCATCCAGCGCGTTGCGCATGGAGGCGGCGGCAAACACCGTCAGCGTGTCTTGAGCGGCGGCGGGCTGCGGCGCGGCGGCGATGGTGAACAACAGGCCAAAAGCAACCAATAGCCGTATGAGCATGGCGGTTCTCCTCGGACGCCTGCAAGAGGCGCCGGTTGGGCGTCGGATCAGGATGGAAAGCGACCAGACGTCGGAACCGCCGTTCCGGCTATTCGCGGCTCACGCACGGTGGGCTGCAGGTCGAGAAGGAGGTTAGCAAGCCTTGATCGACGCGGTAAAGTCCCCTGGCGGAGAATCAGCATGAGCGAGCCGGCGCCCGTCGGGGGGGAATTCGACTATATCGTCGTGGGCGCGGGTTCGGCCGGCTGCGTGCTGGCTAACCGGCTGTCGACCGACCCCGGCACGCGGGTGCTGCTGCTGGAGGCCGGCGGCCGCGACAATTGGATCTGGTTTCATATTCCGGTCGGCTATCTGTTCGCCATCGGTAATCCGCGCGCCGACTGGCTGTTCAAGACCGAGCCGGAGCCGGGCCTCAATGGGCGCAGTCTCAACTACCCGCGCGGCAAGGTCATCGGCGGCTCCTCCGCGATCAACGGCATGATCTACATGCGCGGGCAGGCGGGCGACTATGACCACTGGCGCCAACTCGGCCTGCCCGGCTGGTCGTGGGACGACGTCAAACCCTATTTCGACAAGCACCTCGACCATTTCCTGCCGAGCCAAGCTCACGGTGGCGAATGGCGCGTGGAAGCGCCGCGCATCTCCTGGGAAATCCTCGACGCCTTCCGCGACGCAGCCGTGCAGTACGGCATTCCCGCGCTCGACGATTTCAACACCGGCGACAACGAGGGCGTCTGCTATTTCCACGTCAATCAGAAGCTCGGCCGGCGCTGGTCGGCGGCGCGCGGTTTCTTGCGGCCGGTGCTGAACCGTCAGAACTTGCATCTGGAATCCGGCTGCCTGGTGGAAGGCCTCGACTTCAACGGCAAGCGCGTCACCGGCGTGCGCTGGCGGCAGGACGGCATGCCGCGTTCGGCGCGCTGCCGCGGCGAGGCGATCCTGGCGGCCGGCGCTATCGGCTCGCCGCAGCTTCTGATGCTGTCGGGCGTCGGGCCGGCCGACGATCTCGCGCGCTTCGAGATTCCGGTCGTGCTCGATAAGCCCGGCGTCGGCGCCAACCTGCAGGACCATCTGCAGTTGCGCATGATCTACAAGGTCTCCGGCGTGAAGACGCTGAACGCGACCTACGCCTCGCTGATCGGCCGCGCCGGCATGGGCCTCGATTACGTGTTGCGCCGACGCGGGCCGATGACCATGGCGCCGTCGCAGCTCGGCGTGTTCACCCGCTCGGATTCGACGCAGGACCGCGCCAATATCCAGTATCACGTGCAGCCGCTGTCGCTTAGCAAGTTCGGCGAGCCGCTGCATCCTTTCCCCGCCTTCACCGCGAGCGTCGCCAATTTGCGGCCGACCAGCCGCGGCACGGTGACGTTGAAGTCGCGCGATCCGGCGCAGCAGCCGGCGATCAAGCCGAATTATCTGTCGACGCCGGACGACCGCCGCGTCGCCGCCGATTCGATCCGCGTCACCCGGCAGATCGTGTCGCAGCCGGCGCTGCGCAAATACGGACCGGTCGAATATCTGCCTGGCGGCGATATCCGTGACGATGACGAGGCGGCGCTTGAAAAAGCCGCGGGCGACATCGGCACCACCATCTTCCATCCGGTCGGCACCGCGCGCATGGGCCGCGACGACGACAGCCGCGCGGTGGTCGATGCGCGGCTGCGCGTGATCGGCACCGAAAACCTGCGCGTGATCGACGCCTCCGTGATGCCGTCGATCACCTCCGGCAATACCAATTCTCCCACGATCATGATCGCCGAAAAGGGCGCCGCCATGATCATGGAGGATGAGCGACGCTGAGCAATCAGGGACACGACCCAAGGAGGGGTGACATGAACCTCGTCGAGCGCGTCAAGTCGATCCTGCTGCAACCCAAATCCGAATGGAAGGTGATCGATGGCGAGCCGGGCGACGCCGGCTATTTGTTCCCGAACTATGTGATGATCCTGGCCGCCATCCCGCCGGTCTGTACCTTCATCGGCACCACGCTCATCGGCTTCGGCGCCTTCCATGTCGGTTTCGGCGCCGGCATCGTGCACGCGATCATCAGCTACGTGCTGGCCTTGGTCGGTGTCTTTGTGATGGCTTATGTCATCGACTTCCTGGCCGGGATGTTCGGCGGCCAGAAGAGTATTGCGAGCGCCATGAAGGTGTCGGCCTATGCGCCGACCGCCGGCTGGCTCGCCGGCGTCTTCGGTCTCATCCCGATGCTGTCGATTCTCTCCATACTTGGCCTCTACAGCATCTACCTGCTGCACACCGGCATCGCCGCGCTGATGAAGCCGCCGGCCAACAAGGCGGTGCTCTACACGATCGCGGTCATCGTGGTGATGCTCATCATCTGGCTGGTGGTCGGCGGCATCGTGTTCGCCATCCTCGGCGGCGGGATGATGGCATAGCCGCCATCCGCTGCGGCAGCGCCTGGCCGATCGTAATCAGCAGGGCGGGCGGGCGTGCGGTGTCGCGTGGCGCCGGTCAGCGCGGCTTGCTCCACGGATCGGGGATGACCCGCGCCGCGACAAGCCTGTTCCAGATAAAGAGGACGACGAGTGCGCCGACGATGGCGCCGATAAAGCCGGCGCCCTGGTCGGGGCGGTACCAGCCGATCGTCTGCCCAATCCAGGTTGCGAGGAACGCGCCGGCGATGCCGAGCACCGTTGTCAGGATGAAGCCCGACGGATCATTCGGCCCCGGCGAAATCCACCGTGCGATCAGTCCCGCCACGAAGCCGATGATCACGATCCAGATGATGCCCACGGTAACGCTTCCTCTTCTGGTAGGACGATAACGGCGCGAAAGATATCGCTCCGGCACGCGCCGGGGACATGCGTCAGACCAATTGCGAGGCTTCGTCGTCGCTCGGCAACCGGCCTTGTGGCGTGAGCTGATCGACCACGCCGGGCAAATGGTTGCTGAGGCCCTGCAGCAGGTCGTCACGCGACATGCCCGTTTGCGCCATTAAATCGTTGATCTTGTCGGCGCCGAGGGCGTCCGCCATCTGGTCCGGCGAGAGCGACTTGTTGGTGCCGGCCCCGACCCACGAATTTGCCGCTTCGCCGTGGCCGCTCTGTTGAAACTGGTGCAGCAAATCGTTCAGGCCGCCGCTCAGAACGCTTCCCGCGGCGCCGCCGGCGAGCAAGCCGCCCAATCCGCCGCTCAACAGCCCGCCCAGTCCGCCGCCGCTACTCGGCACGGGATTGGGGTTGACCTGGTTGGCCGGTGCCTGGCCGTCGGAGAAGCTCTTGATCGCCTTGTAGGCGAGCAGGCCGAGGATCGCCATGGTGATCGGCGACATGCCGCCGCTGCCGCTGCTCGGATTGGGCTGCCCGCGCGGCCCGTTCTGCATGCCATTGAGAATGTCCATGAGACCCATTGTCGTTCCTCCGGTCGCGCGCGCGCTCCATTAGCCGCGCAGAGTGTGACAACGCCATAAACAAGGCAAGCGCATAGCGCGGACGTCGCGGCGGAGGTGCAGACCGTTACCTTTGCGGCCGACGACGTATGCGTCGGTTGTGGGGTGGCTGCCGTGCCGTTACGGCAGCGCCTTCAGGTGCCGGATCGGCTTGCCGGGCGCGATCGCCTGCGCGGCGGCGACGATGGCGTTGCTGTCGATGCCGTAATGCCGATAGAGCTCGGCGAGCGACCCGGTCTGGCCGAAATGCTCGACCCCGAGCGATCGCGTGCGGTGGCCGGCGACGGCGCCGAGCCAGGCCAGCGTCGCCGGATGGCCGTCGAGCACGGTGACGATGCCGCAATGGGGCGGCACATCGGCGAGCAGCCGCTCGATGTGCGCGCGCGCGTGAACCAGCCCGCGCTCGCGCGCGCGCTGGGCGGCAGTCCAGCCGGCATTGAGCCGGTCGGCCGAGGTGACGGCGAGCAGGCCGACGTCGCGGCGATCCTCCGCCATCAGCCCGACCGCGGCAATTGCTTCCGGCGCGATGGCGCCGGTATAGGCGACGATCACCTGCGCGTTGGGGCCCGGTTTGCGCTGCCAATAGGCGCCGTCGACGATGTCGCGCGTAAGCTCCGGCGTCATGTCGCGCGCGATCTGCTCGATCGGCCGCGTGGACAGCCGCAGATAGACCGAACCGCCGGTCTCGTCGCGCAACCAGTTCTGCTCCGATGGAGCCGAATCACTATCCTTCTGCATGTAGGCGAGGGCCCAGCGCATGATGACGGCGAGCTCGTCCACATAGGCCGGCTCGAACGCGGCGAGGCCGTCCTGCGCCATGCCGATCAACGGCTCCGCGATCGACTGATGCGCGCCGCCTTCGGCGGCAAGCGTGATGCCCGACGGCGTTCCCGCCACCATGAAGCGGGCGTCCTGGTAGCAGGCGTAGTTGAGCTGATCGAGCCCGCGCGCGATGAAGGGATCGTACAGCGTGCCGATCGGCAGCAGCCGCACGCCATTGATGGTGTGCGAGAGGCCAAGCGCCGACAGCAGGATGAACAGGTTCGCTTCCGCAATGCCGAGCTCGATGTGCTGGCCTTGTGGCGAGAACTCCCAATTGAAGGTGGAAGGGATGCGCTCGTTACGGAAGGTGTCGGGCGTCACTTCGTGGGCGAACAGGCCGCGCCGGTTGACCCAGCCGCCGAGATTGGTGGAGACGGTGACGTCGGGCGAAGCGGTGACGATGCGGCGGGCGAAGTCATCATCGCCGCGGCCGATGTCGTTAAGGATCGAACCGAAGCCCGCCTGCGTCGAATTGGTCGCCTGCCGCGGCAGCGGCAGCTTGTCCGGCACCGGGATCGCCGGTGCCTTCAGCCGGCGCTCGCCGGCGGCCGCGAACGGCACCTGGTCGAGGAACCGCTGCAGTTGTTCGGCCGGCAGCGGCAGGCCTTCGAACCTGTCCCATTCATGACCGGGGCGCACGTTATTGGCGTTGCGGAAGGTGTCCATCTGCGCCGGCGTCATCAGTCCGGCGTGATTGTCCTTGTGGCCGGCCATCGGCAGCCCGAAGCCCTTCACCGTGTAGCAGATGAAGCAGGTCGGCTTGTCGGTGGTGACGCCATGGAACGCCTCCAGCACCGCCGGCAGGTCATGGCCGCCGAGATTGTTCATCAGCGTCGCGAGCTCATCGTCGCTACGCTTTGCGATCAACCGGCTGACATCGCCTTGGTCGCCGATCTCGTCGTTGAGGCGCTTGCGCCAGGCCGCGCCGCCGGCGAACACCAGCGCGGAGTAGAGCTGGTTGGGGCAGTGATCGATCCAGTGTTTAAGCTTGTCGCCGCCCGGCTCCTTGAAGGCGGCCTGCTGCAGCGAGCCGTATTTGACGATCACCACGTCCCAGCCGAAATTCTTGAACAGTTGCTGGTAGCGCTCCCACAGGCCCTCGCGCACCACCGCGTCGAGGCTCTGCCGGTTGTAGTCCACGATCCACCAGCAATTGCGGAGACGTTGCTTCCAGCCTTCGAGGATGGCTTCGAAGATATTGCCCTCGTCCAACTCGGCATCGCCGACCAGCGAAATCATGCGGCCTTCGGGGCGCTCGAGCCCCCAGCCGTGCGCGCGCACGTAATCCTGCGTGAGCGAGGAGAACAGCGTCTGCGCGACGCCCAAGCCGACCGAGCCGGTGGAGAAATCGACGTCGTCGGCATCCTTGCTGCGGGAAGGATAGCTCTGCGCGCCCTTGTAGCCGCGGAAGGCTTGCAGGCGTTCGCGCGTCTGCTTGCCGAGCAGATACTGAATGGCGTGGAAGATCGGCGAGGCATGCGGCTTTACCGCGACGCGATCTTGCGGCTTGAGCACGTCGAAATAGAGCGCGGTCATGATGGTGGCGAGCGAGGCGGACGACGCCTGATGCCCGCCGACCTTCAACCCGTCGCCGTTCTCGCGCAGATGATTGGCGTTGTGAATCATCCAACTCGCCAGCCACAGCACCTTGCGCTCCAGCGCGGCGAGGGTCGGCAGATCGTCGGATGGAATTGTGGGATCGGCCATGGCGGTTTGCCTGGTTGCCTAATGCAAAGGGTACTATCCGGGTTCTGCGCTGGCGAAGGTTGCCAAATTGAGCTATTTTGACGTTGACAAATTGGCTGATTACAGCAATAATAGCATCAATAAAGGCAGAATATGCCAACACCTGATCTGGACGCCGTGGACCTGAAGATCCTGCGCTATCTGCAGGGCGACGGCCGGCTCAGCCTCGCCGATCTCGCGGCCAAGGTCGGGCTATCGCCGTCGCCATGCCTGCGCCGGGTGCGCCTCCTGGAGAAGGCGGGGGTGATTTCGCGCTATGTCGCGGTGCTCGATCAGCGCGCGGTGGGCCTGCCGGTCAGCGTATTCGTATCGGTCAAGCTGGAGAAACAGCGCGAGGAACTGCTCGACCGTTTCGCCAAGGCCATCGCGCGCTGGCCGGAAGTGCTCGAATGCTATCTGATGACCGGACCGCGCGATTACTGGCTGCGGGTGGTGGTGCCGGATCTTGCCGCTTATGAGCGCTTCCTCAAACAGAAGCTGACGCGCCTCGAAGGCATCGCGTCGATCGAATCGAGCTTCGCGCTCGAGCAGGTGAAATACACCAACGTGCTGCCGGTTGAATGACGGCTCCGTGCCGGAGCGTCAGCGCTCTTCGGACGCGAACTGACTCTTGTTGGCCGGCGCGTTGAGCACGGTGCGGCAGGCCGCCGGCAGGTCGGTGAGCATGATCTGCTTGCGCGGCTTCGGATGCTTCGCCGGCTTCGGATGCAACACCCCATCCGAGAACCAATAGGCAAGCTGCTTGGGTTCACAGCCATCGCCGCTCGGCACCGGCGGCTGCGGGCGGCAGAGCGGCGAACCGGGCGGACATTTCAGCCGCACATGGATGTGGTCGTCATGCCCGTACCAGGGGCGCACCTTCGACATCCAGGCGTAATGGCGCTTGCCCTCGACGCGGCACATTTCCTTCTTGATCGCGGCATTGACGAAAATGCGCTGTACCTCGGGCTGCTCGGCAGCGGTCCTGATGAAGGCGGGGTAGGCCGGCGTCCAGGTCTTCGGATTGACCTGCTTCTTGTCAGGACGCCACCAGGAACAGCGGCGGCATGGTGTTGCGCTGCTCGTCGGTGAGCCGGTGATGGGGCATCGGCGTCAGCCAGATATCGACATCGAGGCCGACCTGATGACTGGCGTGTCCGAAGGGCAGCGGCCCGCCACGCGGCTGCGCCATATCGCCCACCAGGATACCCGGCCAGCCAGTGGCCTTGGCGGCAAGCCGCGAGAACCGCTCGAGGAAGCGCACAAGTTCGGGATGCCCCCAGTTGCGATTGCGTTTGACCCGCATGACCTGCCAGGTCGGCCCGTTGAGCGGCAGTTCGACGCCACCGGCGAGGCACCCGCGTGGATAAAACCCGATGGCCTGCGCTTGGCCGCGCGAGGGGAGCTTCTCGGCGGCGAATAGAAATTTGGCGGGCTCGATTTTTTCCAGCCTCGCCTGTGAGATCGCCGGGCGGTGCGGTGGCAGCGGCGTAGTCGCGGTGCTCTTCGGCCTGACGATCGGAATCGCCTTCGGCTTGGCAGTAGGTATCGGTACCTTGGCGGCACGCGACCGCGCTTGCGTGGCCGGCTGCGCCTTGACGGCGGCGAAAGCGCCGCCGACGAGGGCCAGCAGGACGACCAGGAGTACCACCACCCGGATGTTCATGAAGTCCTATCTACTGATTTCGCGGTCGCCTGTCAGGTAAATTGCTTGGTGATGGTTTAATGGGCAGCTTGATTTCAAGCGTGGTTACCGCTGCTGCGGTGTCGGGAAATAATTGCAGCGAGGTCAAGCGTTTGGACCGCACGCGCGAACCGCTTCCGGCTGCCGAATCGTAAGGGGTGCGCGGGCGCCTGTGGCGGTTGAGCGACACTTATTTACTATCAAACGTAATGACGGTGCACCTGCACCGCATTTTGCTCTAATCTGAACAAATCGACAGTAATCGGGCGTGGTCATTATGCGTATCGTTATTCCGTGTGTCGCCATCGCGCTTTCGCTCGCCGGCTTTGCTCGTGCCGAAGCCGCGGTCGTCATCACCGTCAATAAGACAACCCAGCGGATCTCGGTCGCCGTCGACGGGGCGGATAGATACGAGTGGCCGGTGTCTACCGCGCGATGGGGCTACCGCACGCCGAACGGCAGCTATCGTCCGCAGCGGCTGGCGCGCAAATGGTTCTCGCACAAGTACCACATGTCGCCGATGCCTTATTCGATCTTCTTCCACGGCGGCTACGCCATCCACGGCAGCTACGAGGTCTCCCGGCTCGGACGGCCGGCTTCGCATGGCTGCATTCGTCTGCTGCCGTCGCACGCGGCGGTGCTGTTCAAGCTCGTGAGCGCCAACCGCGGCGACACACGCATCGTGGTCACCGGCTCGCGGCCGGCGGGTAGCGCCATCGCGCGGCGCAAGAGCCGCCACCGGCATGAGGCCGCGAGATCGAGACGCGAGCGCCAGGAGTACGGCAGCTATTACGGTCGCGGTTTCTTCACGCCTTATCGCGATGACCGCGCGAGCGACGTGCCGCGCGGGCCGCGGTGGTGGGTGCGCTGAGCGCTTGCACCTAACGTCCGCGCCGTTTGCTGGGGCGCGCCGTTTTCTTCGTCGAACGCGAGCGCGCGGCCGCCGTGCGGTAAGTCGACGCGCGTCCGCCTTTCTTGCCGCCCTTGCGTGAGGCGGCGTGGCTGCGCTTCTTGCCGCGGCCAGAGCCGCTCTTCTTGCCGCCGCCGGATTCCTTGTTGACCGTCGCCCAGGCGCGGCGCTCCGCTTCACGCGTGGAGACACCCCGCTTCTTGTAACCTTGCTCGATCTTGCGCGCCTTGCGCTTCTGCTTGCCCGTATAACTCGACTTGTCGCCGCGCGGCATGGCTTGCCTCCTTTGCATTGTTTCCTTCGAGGCAATGAACGCGAAAATATGAGCGCGGGTTCCCGTTGCGGTTTCATGCTTCCGGATGCGTACATGCCTACCGTTGCGGGCGCCGTAGGTCTCAAGCGCGATTGGCTTTATGGACGCCGCCCAGCCGCCCGATCAGCGCATTGGCGCCGATCGCGATCACGAACAGGATGATCAAGAGGGCATACATCTCCGGCATCCGGAAAAAGTCGTAGGCCTGGATGATCAGGAAGCCCATGCCGCGGTTCGACAGCTTTGTTTCGGCGAGCAGCGTGCCGATCAGCGCGACGCCGAGACCGAGGCGGATGCCGTTGACCACCGGATAGCGCATGGCGGGCAGATAGATCTTGCTCACCATCTGCCAGGTGTTGGCGCGGAAGCTGCGGCCGACGCGAATCAGGATCGCATCGATTTCGCGCATGCCGCCGGCGGTGTTGAGCGCGATCGGAAAGAAGCAGGAGATGGCACCCATGGCGGTCTTCGAGCCGGGACCGACGCCGAACCACAGAAGCATCAGCGGGAAGAAGATGATCTTCGGGCACGGCCCGAGATAGTGGAGATAGACCTCATAGGCCTTCGACAAGAGCGGACTGCCGCCGAGCAGCAGCCCCACGATGAGGCCGCTCACGCCGCCGAACAGCATGGCAAACGCGATTTCGTAGGCTGTGGTGTAGAGGTGGAAATAGAAGGCGGTGTTGCCGAGCGTGTCGACGAGTGCGCGGGCGATTGCGAGCAGCGATGGCACCACGTCGCGGTAGAGCAGCCCTGACGCGGCGACCGCCTGCCACGCGGCCAGGGCACCGACGATCAGCGCGATGCGCAGCAGGGTCACCGGCCGCAGCAATGGCTTGGCCGGCCGCCCCGCCCGCGCGCTGACGGCTACGGCCTTAGCCATCGTTCCAGCCTTTCGAGCAAAATGAAGACCACGACGCTCACCAGAACGACGAAGAGGATCGCGGCGTAGGTTCCCGGCACATCGTAGCGATCGGCCATCTCGTTGATCAGTTGCCCGAGGCCGCCGAAATTGATCAGGAACTCGACGCCGACGATGTTGAGCATGGTGAAGATCAGGCCGATGCGCAGGCCGACAAAGACGGTCGGCAGCGCGGCCGGAAACAGGATCTTCCAGAACTGCTGCGAGGGCGTCAGCTTGAAGCTGCGTCCGACATTGATGAGAACCTCGCGCGTCGCGCACAGTCCTTCCAGCGTCTTCAGGATGACGGGCGCCAGACCCGCCACGAATCCCATGGCGATGATGGTGGCGGTGCTGCGGCCGAAGATCACCAGGAACAGCGGATAGAGCAGGACGGTCGGCGCCGAGGCGGCGGCGGCGACCCAGGTTTCCGTTGCTTGCCGCAGCAGCGCGAACCGGTAGAGCAGGGCGCCCATCGCAACGCCGATGACGGAGACCAGGAATCCCGCCGCCAGCGCTTCGCCCGCGGTGAACAGGAAGCGCTGCAAGGCGCCCTCTTCGGTAACGATGCGCGGCAGCGCGGCCAGCACGTCGGTCGGCAGCGGCACGACAAAGCGATTGAGCAGGCCGGCGAGGATGACCGCTTGCAGCACAACCAGAAAGCCGACGAAGGTCCCGCTACCGAGGAGGAAGGGAAACGCGGCCGATCGGACGAGCGCGGGCGCGGTTCTCATGAGAGGATCGCCGTGCAGCAAATGGACTTCGTCGTCGCGCAGGCCCTTGGTCGCCTCCTCGCGCAGATCGCTCCAGATGCGCGCCACGTAATGGCCGAAGGCGTCGCTGGAGACGATCGCGGAACTGCGCGGGCGCGGCAGCTTGATGTCCACCACCTGCTTCAGCGTGCCCGGCCGATAGGTCATCACCAGCACGCGGTCGGACAACTGCACCGCTTCGGTGATGTTGTGGGTGATGAGCAGCGTGGTCTGCTTCAGCTCCTGCTGGATCTGCAGCACCTTGTCGCCCAGCAGGAGCCGCGTCTGCTCGTCGAGCGCGGCGAAGGGCTCGTCCATCAGCATGATTTCGGGTTGTGCGACGAGCGTGCGCGCCATCGACACGCGCTGGCGCATGCCGCCCGACAGTTCGGACGGGTAGCGCTTCTCGAAGCCGTCGAGCCCGACCATCTTTACGAAACGCCGCGCCCGGTCCAGGCGCTCCGACTTCGGCACGTGCGCGATCTCCAGCGGAAACGCCACGTTTTCGATGACGGTGCGCCAGGGAAAGGTCGACTCGTCCTGGAAGATCATGCCGATCGCGTGGTGCGGCCCGTTGATCGATCTCGCCGTCGACCTTGACCGTGCCTTCGTCGGCCTCCAGCAACCCGCCGATGACGTTGAACAAGGTCGACTTGCCGCAGCCCGACGGCCCGATCACGCTGACGAACTCGCCCGGCGCCACCGTCAGCGACATGCGATCGAGCGCCGTCACCGCGCCCTCGCGCGTCTCGAAACGCTTGACCAGGTTGTCGACCACCAGGATCGCGTCCGCCGCCGACGTCCGCGCCGCGCCGCCTGGTCCTGCCGAAGCCGTGGCTTCTGCCGTGGCGCCCACTTCGCTCCTCCTTGCGCGACAATACGGGCGGGCGCGGCGTGGATATTACGTCGCCGCGGCCCGCCTCAGCCGGCGCCGGCCGCCCTTACGAGCCCGGCTTGTAGACGATGTCGATCATGCGCTCGGCATCCTTCACGGACTTCTTCTCGGTGATGCGCTTATATTGCAGCGCCTCGTCGAGCGTCTTCTGCAGGCCTTCGATCTTGCCGAGCTGCAGCGCCGACTTCGGGAAGAAGTCCTCGACCGTACGCTTGGCGACCGCGGGCGAGACCTTGGCGATCTTGCCGTACATCTCGTAGACCTCCGGCTTGCCGGAATAGGCCCAGTCGATCGACTTGGCGACGATCTTCATGAACTTGGCGATGGCCTCGCGCTTGGTCTTCAGCGCGTTGAGATTGGCGACGTTCACGCGGATCGTCTGACCCTGCATGCCCTTGATGTCGCCGGCCTTCACCACAATGCGGGTCTTGCCCTCGTTGACCTCCTTGACGCCGAACGGCGCCACCGACCAGCCGACGTCGATCTGGCCGGACATGACCTGCGTTCGCGTCGCCGGCACGCCGCCGGTCGGTGTCGGCTTCGCGCCCTTCACGTCGTATTCCTTCAGCAGGTTGAGCAGCATCAGGTTGGTCGACGAGCCGGGGCGCGAGAAGGCGACGGTCTTGCCGGCGAGGTCCTTCACGGTCTTGATCGGGCTGTCGGCTTTTACGTACCAGTAGACCTCATGCACGCCGGTCATCTCGGCGGCGATGATGCGGACCGGCGCGCCCTTGAAATAGGCGCCGACCACGCCCAGCGTTCCGTTCGACATGGCGATATCGACCGAGCCGGAGATCGCCGCCTGCAGCGTTTCCGAGCCGCCATGGGTCCAGAAGATCTCGACCTCGAGGCCGGCATCCTTGAACCAGCCGTTGTTCTGGGCGAATTCGACGAACTCGCTGTCCCAGAATCCCTTTTGCGGAATGGCGATTTTCAGCTTCTCGGCAAAGGCCGTCGTCGTCAGCGCGGACAACAGCACTGCCACGAGTATTGCGACGCGTGCGCGCATGTCATTCCTCCCATTTGGCCGAATTATTTTTTGTGCTTTTTCGACAGCTTGCCGTGAAACCGGTGGGCTGGCAACAAGCCGCGGCACATTGCCCGGTGCCCTCGACCGCGTCGGGTGGACTGGCGTCCGCTTTTCCTCCTTGTGAAAGGGAGATGGCGCGCGCCGGCGCGGCGACCTCCTCGGCCGCAGGAGCTACGGCACGCGCTTCCAGTTCTCGGCGATATAGCCGCGCCGGTCGACGGCGACGATGGCTTTGCCGGGGACGGCGCGGCGGCCGGCGCAGGACCAGTCGTAGATGGTCGCGTGGCCGGTTGCGGCCAGCGGAATGAACTTCGCCCCGGGATTGTCGCGGCACCACGCGGTCGCGCCGGGGAGGTGCCGGCGCCTGTCCGCCTTGCCGCAAACGAGGTTGGCCCCGATACCGCAGGCCATCAGTTGCGGGCCGACGCAACGAACGAAGGTGGCGCCTTTGGCCATGGCGGCATCGATCTGCAACGCCTTGGTAACGCGCGGCACCAGACTGGCCGGGACAGGCTTGGGTGTCTGGTGTGACGGGTTCGGGCAATAGCGCTGCGCGGCGAAGGCCGGCGGTGCGCCGAGGGCGCTGACGGCAGTGAGCAGAAGGGTGAGCAGCACGAATTTTGCGATGTTTGTCAAAGACATTGGATCATTCTCCCCTGCCGCCCCGCGCCTTCCTGTTCGGGCCAACATTATGATACTTGCAGGCCGCGCGCATCGATGGAGCATTCGAGCGCGTAGCTGGCCTGGAATAGGGTGCTTGTGTCCGGGGCGCAGCGCAGCGTGATACGGTGCGCTGCAGACCCGGGACACGCGCGGGAAAGTATCGTTTGACGCTTCGCGTCAGACGTCAACCTTCCATAGTCTGACGCTTGGCGTCAGACGTCGACTTTAAGCGCCGCAATGAACGCCTCCTGGGGAATATCCACCTTCCCGTACTGGCGCATCTTCTTCTTGCCCTTCTTCTGCTTCTCCAGCAGCTTGCGTTTGCGCGTAGCGTCGCCGCCGTAACACTTGGCGGTGACGTCCTTGCGCAGCGCGCGCACCGTTTCGCGGGCGATGATCTTGCCGCCGATGGCGGCCTGGATCGGCACCTGGAACATGTGCGGCGGGATCAGCTCTTTCAGCTTCTCCACCATGCCGCGGCCGCGCGTCTCCGCGCGGGTGCGATGCACCAGCATCGACAGCGCGTCGACCGGCTCGTCGTTCACCAGGATCGACATCTTGACCAGATCGCCGGGCTTGTAGTCGGTCAGGTGATAGTCGAACGAGGCGTAGCCCTTCGACACCGATTTGAGCCGGTCGTAGAAGTCGAACACCACTTCGTTGAGAGGCAGGTCGTATTTCACCATGGCGCGTGAGCCGACATAGGTCAGCTCTTTCTGATTGCCGCGGCGGTCCTGGCACAGCTTCAAGACGGCGCCGAGATACTCGTCGGGCGTCAGGATCGTGGCCTCGATCCACGGTTCTTCGATCTCTAGAATCTTCATCACGTCCGGCATGTCGACCGGATTGTGCAATTCGATATGCGTACCGTCGCGCAGGTTCATCTTGTAGATCACCGATGGTGCGGTCGCGATCAGGTCGAGATTGAACTCGCGCTCCAGCCGCTCCTGGATGATTTCCAGATGCAGCAGCCCGAGGAAGCCGCAGCGGAAGCCGAAGCCGAGCGCGGCGCTCGTCTCCATCTCGAAGGTGAAGCTGGCGTCGTTGAGCCGCAGCTTGCCCATGGCGGCGCGCAAATCCTCGAAGTCGGCGGCGTCGACCGGAAACAGACCGCAGAACACCACCGGGATCGCCGGCTGGAAGCCGGGCAGGGGCTCGTCGACCGGATTGCGCTCGTCGGTGATGGTGTCGCCGACGCGCGTATCGGCGACTTCCTTGATCGAGGCGGTGATGGCGCCGATCTCGCCGGGGCCGAGTTCGTCGACCGGCGTCAGCTTGGGCAAGAACACGCCGACGCGGTCGATTTCGTAGGCGGCGTCGATGCCGATCATGCGGATGCGCTGGCCCTTCTTCATCACGCCATCGACGATGCGCACCAGGACGACGACGCCCAAGTAAGGGTCGTACCAAGAATCGACCAGCAGCGCCTTCAAGGTGGCGTCGCGGTCGCCCTTCGGCGGCGGCAGGCGGGTGACGATCGCTTCCAGCACGTCCGGCACGCCGAGGCCGGTCTTGGCCGAGATCATAATGGCGTCGGATGCGTCCAGGCCGATGACGTCCTCGATCTGCTTTTTGATCTTCTCGGGCTCGGCCGCCGGCAGGTCGACCTTGTTCAAGACCGGCACGATTTCATGGTTGGCGTCGAGCGCGTGATAGACGTTGGCGAGCGTCTGCGCTTCCACGCCCTGGCTGGCGTCGACCACGAGCAGCGAGCCCTCGCAGGCCGCGAGCGAGCGGTTCACCTCATAGGCGAAGTCGACGTGGCCCGGCGTGTCCATCAGGTTGAGGATGTAATCCTGGCCGTCCTTGGCATGGTATTTCAGGCGCACGGTCTGCGCCTTGATGGTGATGCCGCGCTCTTTCTCGATGTCCATCGAGTTCGAGCACCTGCTCCTTGCCCGCCATTTCGCGCGCGTCGAGCCCGCCGGTGAGCTGGATCAGCCGGTCGGCAAGCGTGGATTTGCCGTGGTCGATGTGGGCGACGATGGAGAAATTGCGGATATTCTGAATGGGGACGGCCGTCATGGCGGGCAGATAGCACTCGCCTGGGGTACCTTCAAGCTGGCTCATTGGCGCAACCGCTCGTCCCCGCGAAAGCGGGGACCCAGGGCCGTCTGTCCGCATCGGGTCGGTCTCTCGCTGGATTCCCGCTTCCGCGGGAACGAGCGGAGAGGGCGGTGCCCGAGGCTCACCCTTTCCGCCTCCGGTCCGTCATGCCATACGGCTCACACGATGGCTTCTATTCAACTACTCTCTGCGGCCCAACGGGCGGCCCGCGCCCTGCGTGAGGTATTCGTCGCTCCGGCCCGGCGCGAGCGCGGTATGCTGCTGGCGCTTGCCGTCTACATGTTGGTCTGGACGGTCTACGGCACCATCGCCAAGGGCAGCCAGGGCCTGCACCCGGACATGACCGAGCTGATCGCCTGGTCGCGCGATCTTGCCTGGGGCTACAAACATCCGCCGCTCGCCGCCGCGATTGTGCGGCTCTGGTTCACGGTCTTTCCGGTCGCGGAATGGTCGTACTACCTGCTCGCGATGCTGATGCCGACGATGGCGCTGTGGATCGTCTGGCGGCTGTCGGCGGACTATCTCGACATCGAGAAGCGTGTGATCGGCGTCGCGCTGCTGATGCTGGTGCCGTTCTATAATTTCCACGCCCTCAAATACAACGTGAACACGGTTCTGCTGCCGACCTGGGCCGCGACGACGCTTTGGTTCTTACGCTCCTATAAGACGCACAGCGTCTTTTATGCCGCGCTTGCCGGTCTGGGCGCCGCCGGCTGCATGTTGGGCAAATACTGGTCGGTGTTTCTGATCGGCGGCCTGGTTATTGCCGCGTTGGTCGACGGGCGCCGCGCGCGTTATTTCCGCTCGACGACGCCGTGGATCACGGTCCTGGCCGGCCTTGCAGCGCTTGCGCCGCATTTGCTCTGGCTCTCCGGGCACTATGAATTGCCCTTCAGCTATGCGCTTGTCGTTCATTCCGAAAAGTCGTTCGTCACGGTCATGATCGGCGCGCTCGGCTATCTCGCCGGGTCCGCCGGCTATGTCGCCGTTCCGGCGATCATCGTGCTGGCGATCGCGCGTCCGGGGCGGGCGGTTATCGCGGACGCGATCTGGCCCAAGGATACCGACCGCCGGCTGGCGGCGGCCGCGTTCTGGGCGCCCTTGCTGCTGCCCGCATTTGTGGCGCCCGTGGCCGACGTCGAGATCACCTCGCTGTGGTCGATGTCGGCCTGGACGCTGCTGCCGGTGCTGCTGTTGTCGTCACCGGCCATCAGCGTGCGCGCGCACGACACGGAGCGCATCCTGGTCGCCGCGATCGTTTTTCCGCTGGTCATGCTGATGGCCTCGCCCGTCATCGCGCTGCTCGATCAGCGCAAAGGCCCATCGCCGGTAACGGCGCAGGCATCGCTATTGGCGACACAGGTGGAGCGCGCCTGGCACGCTGTGACCGCAGAGCCGCTGCGCTACGTCGGCGGCGATGCCGAGCTGGCGCCCGGCGTTGCCGCCTATGCCGCCGATCGGCCGCTGCCCCTGTTCGACGTGCCGCCGCCGAGCGCGGCGCGGCTGGCGCAAGCCGGCGTGGCGCTGGTGTGTTTTGCGGAAGATCAGCAGTGCCGCGGCAAAACCGCCGCGCAGGCTTCGCGCTTGGGTTCGAGCCGGGTGAGTGAAGTAACGCTGGCGCGGTCTTATCTCGGCCTCGCGGGCCGCCCGCGACGCTACGTGATATGGATCGTGCCGCCGCGACGTTGACGATCAGTGGCCGATATAGGCCGCCAGCAAATAGATCAGGGCGAGGATCCACATCGCCCCGCTCCACCGCGCCACGAAATCCTGCTGGGCATACGCCGCGCGGAACGTGATCGCTCGAGCTTTCGCCTTCTTCATGCTGGCCTCCGTTTCACCGCCGCCAGCCGCATGATCGTGGCGGCGGCGGCCGTTCAGTTTGATCTCGGTCAAACGGCGGCCTCAGGATGAATACGTAGGGTTGCTCGGGGGGCGGGCGTCCGGCGGATACCCACGAAATGGCAAGGCCCCAAAACGAAACGGCCGGCTTTTGGCCGGCCGTTCCATCGCGCTTTTGGGCAGCAGCGCTTAGTTTTGTGTCGTCGCGTTTCCGGACGGCGAACCGGTACCCACCTCGCTTGGAAACGCTTTAGTAGCGGTAGTGATCCGCCTTGAACGGGCCTTCCTGCGGCACGCCGATATAGGTCGCCTGCTTGTCGGAGAGCTTGGTCAGCTTCACGCCGATCTTCTCCAGATGCAGCCGCGCGACCTTTTCGTCGAGGTGCTTGGGCAGCGTGTAGACTTGGTTCTGATACTTGCCGGGGTTGGTCCAGATCTCGATCTGCGCCAGCGTCTGGTTGGTGAACGACGCCGACATCACGAACGACGGATGGCCCATGGCGTTGCCGAGGTTCACCAGGCGTCCCTCCGACAGCAGGATGATGCGGTGGCCGTCGGGGAAGCCGATCTCGTCGACCTGCGGCTTGATGTTGTTCCACTTCAGGTTCTTCAGCGAAGCGACCTGGATCTCCGAGTCGAAGTGGCCGATGTTGCACACGATGGCGCGGTCCTTCATCGCCCGCATGTGGTCGATGGTGATGACGTCGACGTTGCCGGTGGTGGTCACGAAGATGTCGGCGCGCGGCGCGGCATCTTCCATGGTGACGACCTCGTAGCCCTCCATCGCCGCCTGCAGCGCGCAGATCGGATCGACCTCGGACACCAGCACGCGGCAACCGGCCTGACGCAAAGACGCGGCCGAGCCCTTGCCGACGTCGCCGAAGCCGGCAACCATCGCGACCTTGCCCGACATCATCACGTCGGTGCCGCGGCGGATGCCGTCGACCAGCGATTCACGGCAGCCATAGAGGTTGTCGAATTTCGACTTGGTCACGCTGTCGTTGACGTTGATGGCCGGGAACATCAGGCGGCCTTCCTTGGCCATCTGATAGAGCCGGTGCACGCCGGTGGTGGTTTCCTCGGTGACGCCTTTGATCGCCTTGGCCGTCTTCGAGTACCAGCCGGGCTGTTCCTTAAGCCGCTTCTTGATGGCGGCGAACAGCACTTCCTCTTCCTCGTTGCCCGGATGCTTGAGCACGTCGATGTTGCTCTCGGCCTGCATGCCGAGATGCAGCAGCAGCGTGGCGTCGCCGCCGTCGTCGAGGATCATGTTGGGCGTGCCGCCGTCGGACCAGTCGAAGATGCGGTGCGAGTAGTCCCAGTAGTCGACCAGGCTCTCGCCCTTGACCGCGAACACCGGTACGCCGGCTTCGGCGATCGCCGCGGCGGCGTGGTCCTGGGTCGAATAGATGTTGCAGGAGGCCCAGCGCACGTCGGCGCCGAGCGCGGTCAGCGTCTCGATCAGCACCGCGGTCTGAATGGTCATGTGCAACGAGCCGGCGACGCGGGCGCCGCGCAGCGGCTGTTGCGGCCCGTACTCTTCGCGGGTGGCCATCAGCCCCGGCATTTCGGTTTCGGCGAGGCTGATCTCCTTGCGGCCCCAGGCGGCGAGACCGATGTCCTTGACGATGTAATCGGTGGCCGGGGCTTTCTTCTTGGCGGTCGCGGTCATGACGGTCCTTGTGCAACTGGCGGAAAACGATGGGTACGTTGGCCGTGCCTATAACAGGCCCGGGCCGCCCTCGCAATGCATATATAAAGATTTCTTTATGTAGCCACTTCGCGCCCCTTGCGGGGGGCTGACCGCCGGAGGCGGCCGGGTGGGGGCTTCGTAATGACCTACGACCCCACGCCGGCGGGCGCGCCAACCCGCCCTTTCCAGGAGAAGGTTCGGCTCATCTGTAATTGCCTGATTGTTTAGTCGTCCTCGCCGAAGCGGCTCGATACCAATCCGCAGAGTGCTTCGACCGCCGGTCCGGCTTCCTTGCCGGTAGCGCGGATGATGATGGTGGTGCCGGGCGCGGCGGACAGCATCATCAGGCCCATGATCGAGGTGCCGCCGACCGTCTCGTGGCCGCGGGTGACGCTGACGTCGGCGTTGAACTGTTCGGCGGTCTGCACGAATTTCGCCGAGGCGCGGGCGTGCAGGCCCTTCTTGTTGACGATCTCGACCTCGCGCACCACCGCGCCATCCCCGGCGGGATCGTCTTGCGCTGGCGTCGCTTGATTCATTTACCGTTAAGGACGCGGCTGGCGATGGTGCAGTACTTGCGCCCGGCTTCCTGCGCGGCAGCGGCCGCATCTTGCAGCGGGCAGGTTTCGCGCACCTTGGCGAGCTTGATCAGCATCGGCAGATTAATGCCCGCGAGCACTTCCACCTTGGGCTGGCTCATCACCGAAATGGCGAGGTTGGAAGGGGTGCCGCCGAACATGTCGGTGAGGATGATGACTCCGTCGCCACCATCCACGCGCTTCACCGCGTCGAGGATGTGCTTGCGGCACTGCTCGATGTCGTCGTCGGGACCGATGGTCACCGCTTCGATCTGGCTTTGCGGCCCCACCACATGCTCAAGCGCCGAGCGAAACTCGACCGCGAGCCGGCCGTGGGTCACAAGTACGAGGCCGATCATGCCGGACTCCGGGCGGGACTTACGCTGCACCGCGGGATGGGGCGGGCATTCAGACCCATTTGCGGCCCCGTGGCAAGGGGTCTTGCTAGATATGCGTTCTGCTGCACTGCGGGAAATGGGTGCCAAGGTGCGCCTCGCGGGTCCGATTTGGCGACCGCGATCCTAGGGCTGCTATGGTTAATTTTCTCATGCTGCGCGCGGGCGCCGGGAGTAGCCCAACTGTGCGGGCAAGGTCAATCTCCGCCTATCTGTGTGTCCGAGAAGGCTAGTACCAGGGGGAGGGCGTCGGTACCGGGTGCGACGGCGAGCCGCGGCAGTTTGACGCCGGCAATGGCCGTCTCGCCGGCCTTCGGCCCAGGGTGGCGCTCGGCGTCGGTTGCGGCCAAATCCACCACCAGCGCGGCCACCGCGACCGCTTCATAGGTCAGGCGCCTGATGCCGAGCCCGCGCACCTCGAGCAGACCGGCCAGCGCCTCCGCGGGGCGCACCAGCAACCGGCCGGCGCAGGCCTCCACATGGACGCGGTCATCGGCCACCAGGCGGGCAAAGGGCAGGGCGCCGGTTTTGCCGGCTTCGATGAGTGCCAGCGCCAGCCGCGACTTGCCGGCGCCGGACGCCCCGCGGATCAGCACCGCCTTGGCGCCGATCAGTACGGCAGAGGCATGGATGGTCGAATTTGAGTTCACGGAGATGCCGCGGGCACGGAATGCTCCCTCCTCCAGTCGAACTCGGGTTTACCCGAGCCCGACCACTTAAAGCTGGCCCCAGTCGGAAACATCCGACCTGGGCGTGGGGAAGGGATGGGGAAGGGGGTAGAAATTTGCGTCGGAGCCTGTTGCTTGCCGCCCTGCCGACCAACGCCGGCAAACCGGCGTCGATCGATCTCCCCCACAAGGGGGGAGGTGAAGAGCAGAGGGTACAGCAAGGACATCACTGCGCCGGCAGTCGCACCACGAAACGGGCGCCGAGCACCTTCGGCTCTCCGCCGCCTTTTGCCGGCGTGGTGCGGTTCTCCGCCCAGACGTCTCCGCCGTGGGCTTCCATGATCTGCTTGGAGATCGACAGGCCGAGGCCGGAATTCTGGCCGAAGCCCTGATCGGGCCGGTCGGTATAGAAACGCTCGAAAATCTTGGTCATGGCGTCGGGCGGAACGCCGGGGCCGTTGTCGTCGACCAGGATCTCGACCTCCTCCTTCCGCTTGCGGCAGGTGACGTGCACGGTATCGCCCGGCGGCGAGAACGAGCGCGCGTTGTCGAGCAGATTGCTGATCACCTGGCCGAGCCGCGAGTCGTGGCCGGGCACCTTGAATTCTTCCGGCTTGCCGCCCTCGAAGCTCAAGGTAACGTTGACGTCGTTGGTGCGGATTTCGTTGGCGGCGGCGACCAGCGCCTCCAGCAGCTTGGTCAGGTCGACGGGCGCAGCCTCCTGCCGCTGCAACTCGGCGTCCAGGCGGCTGGCGTCGGAAATATCCGAGATCAGCCGGTCGAGCCGTCTCACGTCGTGCTCGATGACTTCGAGCAGGCGCTTGCGGTTCGCCTCGGTCTTGGCCATCGGCAGCGTCTCCACCGCCGAGCGCAGCGAGGTGAGCGGATTGCGCAGCTCGTGCGCGACGTCGGCGGCGAAGCTCTCGATCGCCTCGATGCGGGTATAGAGCGCATTGGTCATGTCGCGCAGCGCGCCCGACAAGTGGCCGATCTCGTCGCGCCTGCGGGTGAAGTCGGGGATCTCGACGCGGCTGCGGATGCGCCGGCGCACGCGCTCGGCACCGTCGGCAAGCCGGCGCACCGGGCCCGCGATGGTGCCGGCGAGCAGCATCGACAGCACGGTCATGACGCCGGCGGCGACCAGGAACACCTTGACGATGGCGAGCCGCTCGGCCTCCACCATGTCGTCGATGTCGGCGCCTTGCGTCGACAGCATCAGCGCACCGCGCACGGCGCGGAAGCGCTGCACCGGCACCGCCACTGACACGATGACTTCGCCGCGGCTGTTGACCCGCACCACGCTGGCATGCTGGCCGGCGAGGGCCTGCGCGACTTCAGGGTAGCCTTTGCCGTTCTCCGGCCCGAGCTCACGGTAGAGCGGAAGATCGCCGCGCCCGAACCAGCGCCGCAAGGCGATGAAGGCGCGCTCGATCAGGCCCGGTTGTTCGGCGTTCGGTGCCGGCAGATCGAAACGCAAGACGTCGCCGCGGCCGTAGAGATTGCGGCTGTCGAGAATGAGCACGCCGTCGCGGTCGTAGATGCGCGCGCGCGTCTTGGTCGGCGAGACGAGACGGCGCAGCACCGGCGCGACGCGTTCCGGGTTGATCGGGAATTCGATGCTGGCCATCGAATTGTCGGTCGGGCCGTAGCTTTGCCCGGCCTGCAATTGCAGCAGCCGGTTGGGATCGATGGTGATCGAGTCGCTGTCAGAGTCGGCGGTGGCGGACGCCGCGATCGCGCCGGCGATGATCTCGCTTTGCACGAGCAAGCTCTGCACGCGCGCGTCGATCAGGCCGGCGCGGAACTGCGAGAGATAGAGCACGCCGGTGACCAGCGCGACCAGGCCGGCGAGATTGAGGATGACGATACGCCGGGTGAGGCTGGAAAAGCTCTGGCGCACGAAGAACTGCCAAGCCGAGCGGCCGGCGCGACGCACGACATCTGCCATGCGCTTAGGCGCGGCGCGCCGCTTCGGCTCGCCGGGCCGTTCAGCTTCGGCGCTCGGCGTCGGTGCGATGATCTCTACGGTTCGATCGAGCACGTTCTAAAGCCAGCCGGTTCGTGGATCACCGATCCGCCCGTCGCCGCCCCCTGCGCGGGGCAGGCTACGGCGAGGGCCCAGTCCAACCTGCTCGCCCCTCTCGCCCTTGAACCCTGCATTCCCGCCTGCGCGGAAATGAGCGGAGCGTGCGTTGGCCCCGAAAGTCTACCGCAAGGCGGGGCGCCGCGTCAGGCGGTCATCCGCGACGATCGGCTCAACATTCCTTGAACCGGTAGCCGACGCCATAGAGCGTTTCAATCATCTCGAAGTCGGCATCGACCACCTTGAACTTCTTGCGCAGCCGCTTGATGTGGCTGTCGATGGTGCGGTCGTCGACATAGACCTGATCGTCATAAGCCGCGTCCATCAGCGCGTTGCGGCTCTTCACCACGCCCGGGCGCGCGGCGAGCGCCTGCAGGATAAGGAACTCGGTGACAGTGAGCGTGACCGGCTCGTTCTTCCAGGTGCAGGTGTGGCGCTCCGGGTCCATGCGCAACAGGCCACGCTCGAGCACCTTGGCGCTGTCGGTCTCCTTGACCGGCGTGCCGTCCTTGCCGGTGCTGGCGCGGCGCAATACCGCCCTCACGCGCTCCACCAGGAGCCGCTGCGAGAACGGTTTGCGGATGAAGTCGTCCGCCCCCATCTTGAGGCCGAACAGCTCGTCGATCTCCTCGTCCTTGGAGGTGAGGAAGATCACCGGCACGTCGCTCTTCTGGCGCAGCCGGCGCAACGTCTCCATGCCGTCCATGCGCGGCATCTTGATGTCGAGGATGGCGAGATCCGGCGGCGAGGTCTTGAAACCGTCGAGGGCGGAGGCCCCGTCGGTGTAGGTCATGATGCGATAGCCCTCGGATTCGAGAGCCATCGAGACCGACGTGAGAATGTTGCGGTCGTCGTCGACGAGAGCGATTGTTGGCATGAGCCCCTCTAGAAGCCTCTCTTGGCTGACGTCCCGCCTTGTTTGAACCCCATAAACGGGGTCTGAAATGTGGCCTCTTTGCAACAACTATGTGATTCGGTAGCCGTTTCAAGGGCCATACGCCGGAGCCTCCGGGCGCCCACTACCGTAACGACCGGAATGTCATGATGCCTGCCAATCCGCCGCTTCCCGGGGTAATGCCCGGCCGCACACCGGAGAACGCGCCGCAGCCGGTGGATTTCGTGCCGCGGGACGTGGCCAAGGCGCTGCTGCGCGCCACCCGCGCCGCGACTCTGGCGACGCTCGACCGCTATACCGGCCATCCCTTCGGCTCATTGGTTAACGTGGCGACGGACGTGAGCGGTGCGCCGCTGATTCTGGTGTCGCGGCTTGCCACCCATACCGCCAACCTGGAGGCGGATCCGCGCGCCTCCCTGCTGCTGGCCGAGTCCGGCAAGGGCGACGCCCTGGCGCATCCCCGCCTAACTGTGCTCGGCAGCATGGCGCCGCTCGCCCGCGACAATGCCGACGGCATCCGCCGGCGGTTCCTGGCCCGCCATCCCAAGTCCGAGCTCTACGCCGACTTCCCCGACTTCTCCTTCTGGCGCATGGCGGTCGTATCGGCGCACCTCAACGGCGGCTTTGCCCGCGCCGCCGACCTTACCGCGGCCGACGTGCTCACCGATCTTTCGGATGCGCAGGCGCTGGTCGACATCGGCGACGACGCCATCGCGCACATGAACGCCGACCATGCCGAAGCGCTGCGGCTTTATGCCACCAAGCTGCTCGGTGCCGCCGACGGCGAATGGCGTTGTGTCGACATCGGCCCCGAGGGCATCGAGCTGCAGCGGGGACAGAGCGCGCTGTGGCTTGCCTTTCCGCAGCGGGTCACCGCGCCGGACCAGTTGCGTACGGTACTCAAGCTGCTCGCCGATGAGGCGCGCCGGCGCTGATGCGTCAACGGCGCGGACGGGCGTGATGGCTCATGCATCGCCAGCGTGATGGCTCAGCCATCAAACGCGTTTTTTGCACTGCGGCATGGCGCGCGATGCAAGGCAGTAGGTATCGTTTGCATGGCATTTAACCTTGGCTTTCAAAGCGCTCGTGACTATGGTCGCGCGCCGTGAGACTACGGGTTACACTAACGTCTATAGGCGCTCGGACTTAGTCCGGTCCTGAGGGGATTTAGGACCTCGCGCCTGTTGGGAGGATTCCAGCGTGCAAGAAACGGGTGTGCGGAACGTTGGCTTTGGCGCCGCCGAATTTGGATTCAAAGATCTCGCCGAGGTGAATTGGAATCTGACCGAGGCGCCGCTTTACGAATATGCTATTCGCGCGAATGAGGCCGCGATCGTCGCCGGCGGCGCGCTGTGCGCGGAGACCGGTCATCACACCGGCCGCAGCCCGAAGGACAAGCACACGGTCGTCGACGACCTCACCAGGGACTCGGTGTGGTGGGACGGCAATCGCAAGATGTCGCAGGAGAACTTCGACACTCTGCTCGGCGACTTCATCGCGCACTGCAAGGGCGGGAAGCTGTTCGCGCAGGACCTTTATGGCGGCGCCGATCACAGCTACCGCATCAAGGTGCGCGTTTTCACCGAGTACGCATGGCACTCGCTGTTCATCCGCCAGTTGCTGATCCGTCCCGAGTTCAACGAGCTCGCCGGCTTCGTGCCCGAACTGACCATCGTCGACCTGCCGTCGTTCCGTCCCGACGCCAAGCGTCATGGCGGGCGCGAGGGCTCCGACACCATGGTGGCGATCGACTTCACCCGTAAGATCGTTTTGATCTGCGGCTCGTCCTACGCCGGCGAAATGAAGAAGTCGGTGTTCACCACGCTCAACTTCTATCTGCCGGCGCAGAACGTGATGCCGATGCACTGCTCGGCCAATGTCGGCCCCGACGGCGACTCGGCGCTGTTCTTCGGTCTTTCCGGCACCGGCAAGACCACGCTGTCGGCCGATCCCAGCCGCACGCTGATCGGCGACGACGAGCACGGTTGGGGCCCGAACGGCATCTTCAACTTCGAAGGCGGCTGCTACGCCAAGTGCATCAAGCTCAGCCAAGAAGCCGAGCCGATGATCTGGGAAGCCACCAACCGCTTCGGCGCCGTGCTGGAGAACGTGGCGTTCGATTCCGTCACCCGCGTGCCCGATTACAACGACGGCTCCAAGACCGAAAACACCCGCTCGGCCTATCCGCTCGACTTCATCGCGAACGCCTCGCGCAGCGGCCGCGCCGGTCATCCGAAGAACATCATCTTCCTGACCGCCGACGCCTTTGGCGTGATGCCGCCGATCGCCAAGCTCGATTCCAACCAGGCGATGTACCACTTCCTCTCCGGCTACACCGCCAAGGTCGCCGGCACCGAGAAGGGCCTGGTGGGCGTGGAGCCGGAATTCTCCACCTGTTTCGGCGCGCCGTTCCTGCCGCGTCATCCGTCGGTCTATGCCGACCTGCTGAAGGAATACATCAACAAGCATGGCGTCGATGTCTGGCTGGTCAATTCCGGCTGGACCGGCGGCAAGTACGGCGAAGGCCGCCGCATGCCGATCAAGGCGACGCGCACGCTGTTGACCGCCGCGCTCGACGGCTCGCTCAAGGAAGCCGACTTCCGCACCGATCCTTATTTCGGTTTCTCGGTGCCGACTTCGGTGCCGGGCGTGGAGCCGCATCTGTTGAACCCGATCAAGACCTGGAAGGACAAGTCCGAGTTCGACAAGACCGCGCGCGCGCTGGTCGCCATGTTCCAGAAGAACTTCACCAAGTACGAGAGCCACGTCACGCCCGACATCAAGGCGGCGGCGCCGGAAGTGCGCATCGCGGCGGAGTAACGTTCGACTCCCCACCGTTTGAATGGTTTCATCGGAAACGGCCGCCCGCGGGGGCGGCCGTTTTTCGTTGCGGACGAAACGAAGCGCGTCCAAGCTATCAAACGGCGACTTTGGGCCTCTTATCGGCGTCGTCCGTTTTTCACACGTCATAAAGCCGTTACGGAACCGATACAGGCGCCGCCTATCGTCGCGCCGCTTCGAGCCGATGGGGGCTGAGGCAACCTCGCTCGAGCATTTCTCGCATCGCTCCGATGCACCGCTGAACAGTACGACTGACCACCCGATGTTCGGAAAATATTTCCGGCCGCGTCCGCGTGCCGCGCGCATGCATACGCGCTACCCGAGGAGGAACTCATGAAGAGGTTGGTGCTTTTTGCTGGACTGCTGGCCGCCGCGTTCACGGCCAATCAATCGACGATCGCGGAGGAATGGCATGGCGGTCACGACAAGCTGACCGTCGCCGTCTTCGGCGACTGGCCCTACAGCCAGAACCTGCTCGACACCGCCAGCGCGCTGACCAATTCGGTCAACGCGGATCGCGACGTCGACTACGTGATCCATGTCGGAGACATTCATTCCGGTAGCATGCCCTGCACGAGCGCCGGCATTCTGCCGTCCATTCCGGCGTCGAATCCGGGATGGAATCAATCGGTCTATTTCCAATTCCAGCAGTTCAAGGCGCCGATGATCTACACGCCCGGCGACAACGAATGGACCGACTGCCACAAGACCAAGGAGAAGGCGAGCGGCGATCCGCTTAAGGAATTGGCGAGCGTGCGCAGCCTGTTTTTCGCAAGGCCCGGCAAGACCCTCGGTGTCAACGAGAGAGACGTTTGGAGCCAGGCCAACTATTACGACCACGCGTTTCCCACCGACAAGCAGTACGTCGAGAACATCATCTGGGAAGACCACAAGGTCGTGTTCGTCACGGTCAATATGCCGGGCGGCTCGAACAACGACACTTCGCCGTGGACCAACGGATTCGAAAATCCGACGGCGCAGGCACAGGAGGCCAGCAACCGCATGGCAGCCGATATCCGTTGGTTGCAGGCCGCGTTCCGCTATGCCGAGAAGATCAATGCCAGGGCCGTGGTGCTCGCGCTGCAGGCCGACATGTGGGACCCGGAAGCGGCCGCTCCCGGCGGCGCCGGCCTCGATCAGTACACGCCCTTCGTGCAGCAGCTCGCCAATCTCAGCATTCACTTTTACCGGCCGGTGCTGGTGCTCAACGGCGATTCGCATCTGTACTTGGTCGATCATCCGCTGGCCGACCCGAACAGCGCCACGGGCATGATTCACCACACCCCGAAAGTCCGTAACCTGCTGCGGATCGTGGTGCAGGGCTCGACCAACGCCCCGGCCGAATGGCTGCGGCTGACCATCGACCCGCGCGACCGCAATGTCTTCAGCTGGCGCAACGTGGCGTACTGCGCGGACCCGAACGTCGGCTGCCAGCCCTGAGCGTAGAGCCGGCCTAAACCGGCGAAATCCGAGGAGAAGAGGCGGCCCCAGGGGCCGCCTCTTTGCATTTCAGCCGCCCTCTGGATTGTGACAGCGCTGTGATGTTGGATGGCTGCCGAAGACGTTGTTGCACGGAGTGGACGATTGAAATGCGTAGCGTGAAGCTTGGATCGAGCGACCAGATCGTTTCCGCCGCCGGCCTCGGCTGCATGGCCATGTCGGGCGGCTATGGCGTGCCGGACGATGCCGAGAGCATCGCCACCATCCACGCCGCGCTCGATGCCGGCGTCACGCTGATCGACACCGGCGACTTCTACGGCATGGGCCACAACGAAATGCTCGTCGGCAAGGCGCTCGAAGGCGGCAAGCGCAGCCAAGCCTTCCTGTCGGTGAAATTCGGCGCCTTGCGCACGCCCGACGGCACCATGATCGGCTACGACCTGCGCCCCGCCGCGGTGAAGAACTTCCTCGCCTATACCTTGCGCCGGTTGAAGACCGATTACATCGATCTCTATCAGCCGGCGCGCTACGACCGCGCGGTGCCGATCGAGGACACGCTCGGCGCTATCCTCGATCTGGTCAAGGCCGGCTATGTGCGCCACGTCGGTCTTTCGGAAATCTCCGCCCGCACGCTCAAGCGCGCGGCGGCGACCTTTCCCATCGCCGCTTTGCAGATCGAGTACTCATTGGCGAGCCGCGGCATCGAGCGGAATATCCTGCCGGCCGCGCGGGCACTGGATATTCCGGTGGTCGCCTATGGCGTGCTGTCGCGCGGGCTGATCAGCGAGGCGACGCTCGCCAACAGCGCGGCGGGTGGCGAAATCCGCTCCCGCATGCCGCGCTTCACCGGCGAGAATTTCCAGCGTAACCGCGCGCTGGTCGAGGCGCTGCGTGACATAGCCCGCGTGCGCGGCGTCAGCGTCGCGCAGCTTGCCTTTGCCTGGCTGGCCTCGCGTGGGCCGGACATCGTGCCGTTGATCGGCGCGCGCACGCGCGCCCAGCTCGCTGACGCACTGGCGGGGCTGAGGCTCGAACTGAGCGATGACGAACTGGGGGCAATCGAACGCGTGGTGCCCAAGGACGCGATCGCCGGCGAGCGCTACGGTCCGCTGGCGATGAAGCACCTCGACAGCGAGTTGGCGGGTTAGCGTATCTTCTCCCTCCCCCTGCAAGGGGGAGGGTTGGGGAGGGGGTCTTAAGGCGAGCGACGAACGCAGCTTGAGTTGAATGACCCCCACCCGGCTGCCTTCGGCAGCCGACCCCCCCTTTCAGGGGGAGGTGAAGAGGAGAGTTAGCCCCCGCGCAGCTTGGCGATCAAATCGACGGTCGGCCACGAATCCGCCGGCAGGCCGAGCTTGATCTGCGCCTGCTTCACCGCTTCGCGGGTGCCGCTGCCGAGCTTGCCGTCGACCACGCCGGCCTTGAAGCCGGCGTGATTGAGCAACTGCTGCAATTCCATCATCTGCTGCGTCGACATCGCCTTGACCGTCTTGGCGGCGGCATGGCTGACCGCCGGTGCGCCGGCAAGGCGCGTGGCGAAATAGGCGACCGTCGTCGAATAGACGAAGGACGAGTTCCAGCCCAGGAACACCTTGAAGTTCGGATAGGCGAGGAAGGCCGGCCCGTTCCGTCCCATCGGCAGCACCAGCGAGGCCGGCAGGTCCTGGTGCGGTAGGCTGCCGTGCGCCGCGCGCACGCCCCATTTCGCCCATTGCGAGACCGGATGCTGGATGTCGAGATCGGCCTCGCGCCACGGCAGATTGTCGGGCACGCGCACTTCCTGCAGCCAGGGCTCGCCGCGCTTCCAGCCGAGATCCTTCAGATAATTGGCGGCGGAGGCCAGCGTGTCGGGGATGCTGCGGATGATATCGATGCGGCCGTCGCCGTCGAAGTCGACGCCGTATTTGAGATAGCGCGAGGCGGTGAACTGCATGCCGCCGAACTCACCGGCCCAGCTGCCGACCATGTCCGGCACGCGCTGGTCGCCGTTCTGGACGATCTTGAGGGCGTCGATCAGTTCGGGGCGGAAATAGTCGCCGCGTCGGCAGTCAAAGGCGAGCGTGGTGAGCGCGGGCAGAATCTTGAACTTGCCGAAGTTGCCGCCGTAGTCGCTTTCCAGCCCCCAGAAGGCGGTCAGCACCGGCGCCGGCACGCCGAAGCGTTCCTCGACGCGGGCGAACACGCGAGCGTGCTTCTGGATCTGCGCGCGCCCGTTCGGGATGCGGGCGCCGCCCAAGAGCCGGTCGGAGAAATCGAGAAACGTGCGCTGGAAGATGGCCTGGCCGCGGTCGCGCCGGATCACGGACGGATCGTAGACCAATTCGGGGCCCGCTTCCGCCATGACCTGCTGGGTGATGCCTTGCGCCAGCGCGTCGCGCTTGAACTTCTGCAGCCAGTTGCCGAAACTTTCGGTGTTTTGACAGGTGGCCGCCAGGCTCGGCCCCGCCAGGATGACGCCGAGCAAGCCTGCCGCCAGTGTCAGGGCCGTTTTCCGCATCGCTTGAGCCCGCCTTCTTCGAGGAATTCAGGGTTGCGAATCTGCCCGACAGCGACGCCGGGTCAAGGCCAATATCGCCAGGCGATAACGCCGATTCGTTAGCAAATGATGGTTCAAATCCGCAGCCGCAAATGCTTCATTGCCGCCGGTTTCCCGCGAGGCAGAAAGCCGCATGCAAGTCCTGGTAATCGGTGCCGGCGTGATCGGTCTGAGCGTCGGCCGCGCCGCCGCGCGCGCCGGCCATGAGGTGGTGGTGGCCGAGAAGGCCAATGCCATCGCCACCGGCATTTCCTCGCGCAACAGCGAGGTCATCCACGCCGGCCTCTATTATCCGCCCGGTAGCGTGCGCGCGCGCCACTGCGTGCGCGGGCGGCACATGCTCTACGAATTCTGCGCCTCGCACGGCGTGCCGCACCGCAAATGCGGCAAGTTGGTGGTGGCGACGAGCGAGCCCGAGCTGGAGCGGGTTGTGGCGATCGGCGCGCAGGGCCGCGCCAATGGCGTCGAGGGCCTGGAGATGATCGACGGAAATGCGGCGCGCGCGCTCGAGCCGCAATTGTCGTGCGTCGGTGCACTGCACTCGCCGGAAACCGGCATCCTCGATGCGCACGCCTATATGCTGGCGCTGCGCGGTGAATTGGAAGACGCCGGCGGCTCCATCGCCTTCAATACGCCGTTCCTGAGCGCCGCGCGCAAAGACGGACAATGGTCGGTGCGCTTCGACGGCGTCGACGACGCGTTCGGTTTCGACGCCGTGATCAATTGCGCGGGCTTGAGCGCGCAGAGCGTCGCGCGCGGAATTGCGGACTATCCGCCTTCGCGTATTCCGCGCCAGGTATTGGCCAAGGGCAATTATTTCACCTTCACCGGCAGGCCGGCGTTCACCCGGCTGATCTACCCGACGCCGATGCCCGGCGGCCTCGGCGTCCACGTCACGCTCGATCTGGCCGGCCGCATGCGTTTCGGCCCGGACGTCGAATGGATCGAGCGCGAGAATTACGAAGTCGATCCGAAACGCGCCGATATCTTCTACGAACGCATCCGCACCTATTGGCCCGCGTTGCCGGACAATTCGCTGGCGCCCGACTATGCCGGCATCAGGCCGAAGCTCACCGGGCCGGGCGAGCCGGCGGCCGACTTCGTCATCGACGCGCCGCCGCAGCATGGGCTGCCGGGCCTCATCCAGACGTTCGGGATCGAGTCGCCGGGGCTGACCAGCTCGCTGTCGCTGGCCGAGGAAGTGGCCGGCTATCTCTGAGCGGTGCGGGTGTCGGTCATGCTGAGCGCGGCTGACGGCGCCGGCAGCGTTACCGGCGTCTCGGCGGTGCCGCGCCGGTCGGGCGGCGTCACCCGTAGCTCGGAGAGCTCGGCGCGCTCGCGTTTGGTGAAGCCGCCATAGGATTTGATCGGCGTGAAGTCGTGCCCGCCGCTATAGGCGACGAAGCCGTTCGGCGTCGCGACCACGTCGCCAGGGCGCAGGGTCGGGTCGTTCTGCGGCGCGATCCCGGCGAGGCCGACGGCGCTGCGGCCGTTGCAGCTACAGCCGGCGACCATTTGCCGGCGATAGAGATAGGCGCTCGGCAGATCGGCATAGCGGCTGCCGTCGCGCGCCACCGCGTGATCGATGGTGCTGCCGTAATAGATGCGGGTCGGGCAGGCCGGGCAGAAGGCGTGGCAGGCGTCGGCCACGCTCAGGCCGGCATGGGCGCGCACCGGGAAATAGCGGCCGTCGCAGGTGCGCGCGCAGAAGGCATGGCTGGGGCCGGCCGGGCCGCTCTCGACCAGGCGCTGCTGCGGAAAGGCCGGCTGCGCGCCATAGGGCTGCGTGCCATAGGGCTGCGTGCCATGGGAGGGCCGGGCATAATCGTCGCGGTCTTGCCGTGGCGGGCCGCTGCCGAAGGTGTGGTCGAAGCTCCGGCTCAGGCCGCCGAAGAGATTTTCCAGAAATCCCGCCGCCGAAGCCGAGGAGAGGGGCGCGCAAATCAGCGCCGCGGCGGCCACTGGGCCTGCCAGCCTTTGCAACAGCGCAAATCTGCCACGCTTCGCCATCGTTTGCCCCAAAATCCAGGCCGGCGCATCCGGTCGTGGGCTTCCCGTTGCCAACGTATGGGCGCCATGATGGTTGCGCCCGTTGTCGGTCGCGGCAGCAGCCCCCGAGGGTGTGGTCAGCAAACGGGGCGAATCGTAAAGGGTCGGTTAGCGGAACCGGACGCGGCAGGCATGCATTGCCTCGTCCACGGCTGCGATGACTAACGGGGTCTTGAGTCGAAGCGGCGCCTTTTCAGAAATAGCGCCACCACACATAGACATTACAGATCGCGACCGAAACGATCATCATCGGCGCGGCATAAAGCGTGTAGGTGAGGAAGCGGAACGGCACGCCCTCGCGCTCGCCGATGCCGGCGACGGTGAGGTTGGCGGAGGCGCCGATCAGCGTACCGTTGCCGCCGAGGCAAGCGCCCAGCGACAGACACCACCACAGCGCCTGGATGTGCTCCGGCCCGCCGAAGGCCGGCGCCATGTTCTTGATCAGCGGGATCATGGTGGCGACGAACGGGATGTTGTCGACGATCGCCGACAGGAAGGCCGAGGCCCACAGGATCGAATAGCCGGCGGTGGCGATATTTCCGCCGGTGGCGGTGACCAGTTCGTGCGCCAGCAGGCCGAGCAGGCCGCCGACATCGACGCCGTGCACCACGACGAACAGGCCGATGAAGAAGAAGATGGTGATCCACTCCACGTCGCCGAAGGTCTGGTGGATGTTGTGCGCGGCCTTCTCGGAGTGATGCGCCCAGTTGTCGAGCAGCATCAGGACGGCGGCGCCGAACAGCGAGATGGTGGCGGGCTCGAGATTGAGCGGCCGCGCCAGCACGAAGGCGATCATCACCAGCGCCAGGATCGCCAGCGACTGCTTGAGCAGCAGCCAGTCGGTGATCGACTCGGACGCCTTCATCGCCATCACGCGCTCTTCGGCGTCGTGCGAGGCGCGCAGGTCCTTGCCCCAGAGGATGTGGATGATCAGCGTCTGCACCGCCAGCACCACCAGGATGATGGGGGCGAGGTTGACGACGAAGTCGTTGAAGGTGAGGCCGACCTGCGAGCCGATCAGGATGTTGGGCGGATCGCCGATCAGCGTGGCGGTGCCGCCGATATTGGAGGCGAAGATCTCGGCGAACAGATAGGGGTAAGCCGGCACTTTCAGCGTCTTGCAGATCGCCAGCGTCACTGGGACGATGAGCAGCACGGTGGTGACGTTGTCGAGGAAGGCGGACAGGACGGCGGTGGTCACCTGCAGGATGATCAGGATGCCGGCCGGATGCGCCTTGGCGACCTGCGCCGACCACACCGCCAGATACTGGAACATGCCGGAGCGGCGCGAGATCGACACCAGGATCATCATGCCGGTGAGCAGGCCGATGGTGTTGAAATCGATGCCGCGGATGGCCTCGTGCTGATCGAGCACGCCGACCAGGATCATCACGCCGGAGCCGACCAGCGCGACGATCGCGCGGTTGACCTTTTCCGACATGATGGTGGCGTAGGTGATCGCGAGGATGCAGGTGGAAACCCACATCGGGTTGAGGCCAAAAAAGACGTGCGAAACCGCGTGCGCGGTCATGCCGAGCTCCCCCAAGTCTATGGGCGCCCGGCCTTATTTCCGGCCTTACGCACCCCAGCCCCCGTTTTTGTGTGGGCAAGCTCTGGCAATGGGCGCGGGGAGTCAAGATGTCCCGCCAAGATGTCCCGCAATGACGAGAATCAAAAATACCGCCACCAGACGTAGACGTTGCAGATGGCGATGGAGACGATCGTCAACGGCGCCGCGTAGAGCGTGTAGGTGAGGAAGCGGAACGGCACGCCGTTGCGCTCGGAAATGCCGGCCACCGTCAGGTTGGCGGAAGCGCCGACCAGGGTTCCGTTGCCGCCGAGACAGGCGCCGAGCGACAGGCACCACCACAGCGGCGCCAGATGTTCCGGCCCGCCGAACGATGGCGCCATGCTCTTGATCAGCGGGATCATGGTGGCGACGAACGGGATGTTGTCGACGATCGCCGAGAGAAAGGCCGATGCCCATAGCACCGCGTAGCCGGTCGCCGGCAGGCTGCCGCCGGTCGCCTGCACCAGGGCGTTGGCGAGCAGGCGCAACAGGCCGCCGACCTCGACCCCGTGTACGATCACGAACAGGCCGAGGAAGAAGAAGATGGTGATCCATTCCACGTCGCCGAAGGTGGAGTGGATATTGTGCGAGGCCTTTTCCGAATGGTGCTGCCAGTTGTCGAGCAGCATCAGGACGGCGGCGCCCAGGAGCGCGATGGTGGCGGGTTCGAGCTTGAGCTGGTGCGCCAGAACGAAGCCGATCATCACGGCGGTGAGGATGGCGAGCGCCTGCTTGAGCAGCACCCAGTCCTTGATCGAATCGATCGGGCGCATGGCCATGACGGCGGCTTGCGCCTCCGGCGTCGCGCGCAGGTCCTTGCCCCACAGGACGTGGATCATCACCGTCTGCACCACCAGGATGACCACGATGATCGGCGCCAGGTGATAGAGGAAGTCGTTGAAGGTGAGGCCGACCTGCGAACCGATGATGATGTTGGGGGGGTCGCCGATGAGGGTGGCGGTGCCGCCGATGTTGGAGGCCATGATCTCGGCGAACAGGTAAGGGTAGGGCGGAACTTTCAGCGTCTGTGTCACGGCGATGGTGACCGGCACCATCAGGAGCACGGTGGTGACGTTGTCGAGCAGCGCCGACAGCACGGCGGTCGCGACCTGCAGCAGGATCAGGATGCCGCCGGGATGCGCCTTGGCCGCGCGCGAGGCCCACACGGCCACGAACTCGAACATGCCTGAGCGGCGCGCGATCGACACCAGGATCATCATGCCGGTGAGCAGGCCGAGCGTGTTCCAGTCGATGCCCTTGATGGCCTCGTTCTGGTCGAGCACGCCAACGACGATCATGACGGAGGCGCCGGCCAGCGCGACGATGGCGCGGTTGATCTTCTCCGACATGATGACGGCGTAGGTGACGCCTAAGATGCAGGTCGAAACCCACAGCGGACTGAGACCGAAATAGACGTGAGACGCCGCGTGTGCGGTCATGGTCCTGCGCTCCCCCCTCGGACGTTGAAAAAGGCCGCGTTTCGCGCGGCCATTTCACAGTCCGGATCCTGTCGCCGCGGGAAGCTTGTCGATGGAGGAGATGCTGTCAATGCAAAGTTCCGCGACCTAACCACGCAGTCTCGTTCCAGCGCAACCGCTAGCCGACGAACACAAATGTGACCAGCGCCAGCATCGGCAGCAGCACCGCGCCCGACCACAGCATGTAGCCGAAGAAGCTGGGCATCTTCACGCCGCGCTCGTTGGCGATGGCCGCGACCATGAGATTGGGCGCGTTGCCGATATAGGTGAGCGCGCCCATGTAGACGGCGCCCATGGAGATGGCGGCGAGCGTCGATGCGAATTCCGTCATCAGCGCGCGCGCGTCGCCGCCGGCGAGCTGGAAGAACACGAGATAAGTCGGCGCGTTGTCGAGGAAGGCCGACAGCAGGCCGGTGAGCCAGAAGAAGGCGACGTCGTGGTGGCTGCCGTCGTGGGCGGTGACCGCCTTGAGCAGCCAGGAGAACGACCCGTCATGGCCGGCATCCAGCATTGCCAGCACCGGGATGATGCAAACGAAAATGCCGGCGAACAGCTTGGCGACTTCCGTGATCGGCTCCCAGGTGAAGTCGTTGGCTTCACGGTGCTCGTTGGGCGTCAGCCACAGCGACAACAGCGCTATGAGAACGAGCGCGCCGTCGCGCACCAGGTTCTGCAATTCGACCGCGGTGCCGTAGACATCGAAGGTGATGCCGGGCCTCCAGTTGGCTGCCAGCAGGATCATGGCGATGACGGCGGCGATCAGCGGCAGGTTGATCAGGCCGTAGAGACGCGGTCCGCCCATGCGGGCGGGCTCCTCTTCGCGGCTTGCGTACCAGGTGTCGAGCGCGAGGAAAATCGCAAGCACGATGGCGGCGGCAAGCACGGTCTCGGCGAAGAGATGCTTGGCGGTCCAGAAGAAATCGACCCCGCGCAGGAAACCGACGAACAGCGGCGGGTCGCCGAGCGGCGACAAGGCGCCGCCGATATTGGCGACCAGGAAGATGAAGAACACCACGACATGGACGTTGTGCTTGCGCACGGCGTTGGACTGGATGAGCGGCCGCACCAGGATCATGGACGCGCCGGTGGTGCCGATCACGCTCGCGATGGCGGCGCCGAACGCCAGCACCGCCGCGTTGCTCAGGGGCCGGCCGCCGAAATTGCCGACGATGTGAATGCCGCCGGCCACGGTGTAGAGCGCAAACAGCAGGATGATGAAGCTCATATATTCGGCAAGCATCGCGTGCACGAAGGAGGCGAGCGCCGTCGAGACACCGAAGCGCACGGCGAGCGCGAGCAGCGCCAGCAGCGCCCAGCCGGCGGCGATCTTGCCGTAATGCGCATGCCAGAAATGCGCGAACAGCAGCGGGCCGGCAGCGATCGATAACAGGATACCGGCAAACGGCAGCGCCCAGGGCCAGTTCATCGCCGCGCCGTCGAGCGCCGCCGCTTGCGCCGCCGACGGCAGCAGCAGCAATCCAACTATGACAATGAGGGAGCGGCGCATCGGCTTATTGTGGCCTGTGAGGGTTGGGCTTGTCCCGGCTGTCGATCCAGTGCTTGCTATCGAAGCAGGCGCGCACCGACAACCCCGATGCCCGCATCGTGACCGGAAGGTCGAACTTTAAACATTGTCTTTAGGCTGTTGGCGATCGCGGGGTGACGGCTTGGCCGGCAGCACCTACTATCCGCGCCAGGCTGGCTGGGGATTCGACACGAGATGACGTCGATCCGAACGTAGTTTCGGACTCGATTGCGACGGGGTGGCATGCGAGTCCTATCCGGGTTTTTGAGTATGGCTCTCGCGCTGGCGCTCGCCGGCTGCGCGACCGTGCATAATCTCCCGCTCAACGTCCCGGCCGCCAATCCCTTCGCGCCCACGCCGGCGGATGCCGCGGAGGCGGTCGCCGGCGGCGAGGCGCATCCGGAGTCCTTCGACAACGCCTCCATCGGGCTCGCCTTTTCCGGCGGCGGCACGCGGGCGGCGGCCTTCGCCTTCGGCGTGCTCGAGCAGTTAGCGCGCACATCGTCACCCGATCGGCGCCATCGCGACCTGCTCGGCCACGTCGGCATCGTCTCGGGCGTGTCGGGCGGCTCGATCACCGCCGCCTATTACGGCCTGCGCGGGCGTGCCGCGCTGAGCGATTTTCGCCAGCGCTTCCTCACGCAGGATCTGATGTCGCAGCTCGACACCAATATGAACCTGATCAACCTGAGCAAAGCACTGGCGGGCGGCATCAACACCGACAACCGGCTGCGCGACTGGTTCAACGCGCACTTGTTCGGCGGCGCCACCTTCGGCGATCTGTTGGCGCGCAAGCGCCCGATGGTGTGGATCAACGCCACCGACGTTTACAACCGCACGCCATTCATCTTCACCCCGCAGACCTTTGCGGCGTTCTGCAGCGACCTGAAGGCCTATCCGGTGGCGGCCGCGGTCGCGGCTTCCACGGCGGTGCCCGGCGGCTTCGCGCCGGTTGTCATGCGGACCTATCCGGGGCAATGCACGACGCCGCTCGCCCCCTATGTGATACGGGCGCTCAAGGATCCGACCGCGTCGCCGCTGCTGTCGGCCTACGCCAAGGCGCTGGAGCGCGACCACAAGGGGGCGGTGAAATACATCAAGCTGTTCGACGGCGGCCTGGTCGACAATTTCGGATTGAGCGGCCTGACCATCGCCCGTGAATCGGAGGTCACGCCGTATGGACCGTTGCAGCCGCAGCAGGCGGTCAATCTGCGGCGGCTGTTGTTCCTGGTGGTGGACGCCGGTCGCGGGCCGGAAGGGAAATGGGCGCAGACGCTGGAAGGCCCGAGCGGCGCGCAGTTGATCTCCGCCGTGGTCGATGCCGCCATCGACGCCAACACCCAGACGAGTTACACGGCCTTCCAGGCCACCATGAAGAACTGGCACGACTCGATGGTGCGCTGGCGTTGCGGGCTGAAGAGCGCTGAGGTGGCGCGCCTGCGTGGCGGACGCCGCGGCCACTGGAATTGCCGCGACCTGAAGATCATCGTCGGCCGCATCGCCTTCGATCAACTCAGTCCGGCGCGGGCCGAGCGTTTGAACGCCATCCCGACCACGTTCTCGTTGCCGCCGGCCACCATCGACGAACTGACGCAAGCGGCAGGCGACGCGCTCAAGGCCAATCCGGCCTATCAGGAATTCCTGCGCGAGACGTCGCGGCCCGCACGCGGCGGGATGTGACATGAACGTCTATCACGCCTGGTGCGACCTGAAGCCAGGGGTGCGCGACACCGATTTCAGCGCGAGCGCTCCGCCGTTCCCTCCCCCTGAAAGGGGAAGGGTCAGGGTGGGGGTCGCTTAGTCGTGCGCGTGGCCTGACCCCCACCCGGCGTGCTCGCGCACGCCGACCTCCCCCTTTCAGGGGGAGGTAAAGAAGAAAATCAATGCGCCTCGTCCCAGTTGTCGGCGGCGCGGGCCTCGACTTGCAACGGCACGTGCAGCGCGACCGCCGGGTGGGGCGCGTCTTCCATCACCCGCTTGACCACCGGCAGCGTCTTTTCGACCTCGCCCTCCGGCACCTCGAAGATAAGCTCGTCGTGCACCTGCAACAGCATCTGCGCGCCAAGCCTGGCCTTCGCCAATTCGGGCTCGATGCGGATCATGGCGCGGCGGATGATGTCGGCGGCCGAGCCTTGCAGGCGCGCGTTGATGGCCGCGCGCTCGTTGAAGGCGCGGATCGACGGATTGGAGTTCTTGATCTCCGGATAATGGCACTTGCGGCCGAACAGCGTGAACACATAGCCGTTCTCGCGGCAGAAATCGCGCGTCTCGTTCATGTAGTCGCGGATGCCGGGGAAGCGCTCGAAATATTTCTTGATATAGGCGCCGGCCTCGTTCCGATCGATGCCGAGCTGCGCTCCCAGGCCGAAGGCCGAGATGCCATAGATGATGCCGAAGTTGATCGCCTTGGCGCGGCGGCGCACCTCGCTCGGCATGTCCTTGACCGGCACGCCGAACATCTCCGACGCCGTCATGGCGTGGATGTCGACGCCGTCCTGAAACGCCTTGCGCAGCGCCGGCACGTCGGCGACTTCCGACAGCAGCCGCAGTTCGATCTGCGAATAGTCCGCCGACACCAGCTTCATGCCCGGCGAGGCGACCAAGGCCTTGCGAATCTTGCGGCCGTCCTCGGTGCGCACCGGGATGTTCTGCAGGTTCGGTTCCGATGACGACAACCTTCCGGTCGAGGTGGCGGCCAGCGAATAGCTCGTGTGCACGCGGTGCGTCGTCGGGTTGACGTAAGTCGGCAGCGCCTCGGTGTAGGTCGAACGCAGCTTCGACACCTGCCGCCAGTCGAGGATCTTGCGCGGCAGCTCGTGCTGCTCGGCGAGGTCTTCGAGCGCGCGCGCGCCCGTCGACCATTGCCCGGTCTTGGTCTTGGTGCCGCCGGGCAGGCTGAACTTGCCGAACAGGATGTCGCCGATCTGCTTCGGTGAGCCCGGATTGAGCGGCTCGCCGGCGAGTTCCTTGATCTCGTCTTCCAGCCGCGCCTGCTCCTGCGCGAAATCGCCCGAGAGCCGCGAGAGCACCTGGCGGTCGATGGAAATGCCGCGCCGCTCCATGCGCGCCAGCACCGTCGGCATCGGCCGCTCCAGCGTCTCGTAGACGGTGGTGACCTGCTCGGCGGCAAGCCGCGCCTTCAGCGCGAACCATAGCCGCAGCGTGACGTCGGCATCCTCGGCGGCGTATTCGGCCGCCTTCTCGATCGCGACGCAGTCGAAACTGACCTGCGATTTGCCGGAACCGGCGACGTCCTTGAAATGGATGGTGTCGTGGTTGAGCCAGCGCTTGGCAAGCTCGTCCATGCCGTGGCCGTTCCTGCCGGCATCCAGCACGTAGGAGATCAGCATGGTATCGTCGTAGGGCGCGACCGCGATGCCGCGCTGCGCGAATACCAGCCAGTCGTATTTCATGTTCTGCGCGATCTTGAGGACGGCGCGGTCTTCCAGCAGCGGCTTGAGGATGGCGAGCGCGTCAGCTTCCGGAATCTGGCCCTCGCAGAGCTTCGCTTCCGGTGCGAACAGGTCCGAGCCGCCTTCGCCGCCGCCCTCGACATGACCGAGGGGCACGTAACAGGCATCGTTCGGCGCCACGGCCAGCGAAAACCCGCAGAGGCCCGCCTGCATGGCATCGAGGCTGGTGGTCTCGGTGTCGACCGCCACCACGCCGGACTCATGGGCGCGCGCGATCCATTGCTTGAGCTGCTCGAGCGTGCGCACGCATTCGTATTTGGAACGGTCGATCTTGGTCGCGTGCCCGGCCTGCCTGCGCGCCTCGGCAAGGGCGATGGGGGTGAGGGCGCTTTCTCCACCCTTGCCACTCGGTCTCCCTCCCCCTGAAAGGGGGAGGGTGGCCGCCGTAGGCGGCCGGGTGGGCGTCGTTTCCGAAGTGACCTCACCCGGCGTCTCGCCGCCACCCTCTCCTTGCGGGGGAGGGATAGCCGTGCCCGCGGCGAGCTTTGCATCCGCCTCGACGGCACCCGCATCGATGCCGCTCTTCTCGGCGACACGGCGGGTGATGGTCGAGAACTCCATCGCCTTCAGGAAGGCGATCAGGTGCTTGTAGTCCGGCTCGTGCACGGCGAGTTCGTCGACGGCTACGTCGAGCGGCACGTTCTGGTCGAGCGTGACCAACTGCTTCGACAGCCGCGCCAATTCGGCATTATCGATCAGCGTCTGCCGGCGCTTTTCCTGCTTGATCTCGCTTGCGCGCTTCAAGAGCGTTTCGAGGTCGCCGTATTCGCCGATCAGCTGCGCGGCGGTCTTCACGCCGATGCCGGGCACGCCCGGCACGTTGTCGGTGGAATCGCCGATCAGCGCCTGCACCTCGATGACCTTCTCCGGCCCGACGCCGAATTTCTCGATCACCTGCTCGCGGCCGATGCGGCGGTCCTTCATGGTGTCGTACATGATGACGCCGTTGCCGACGAGTTGCATCAGAGTCCTTGTCGGACGACACGATGGTGGTTGTTGCCTTGGCCTCGCACGCAAGCCGCGCATAGGTAGCGATCAGGTCGTCGGCCTCGTAGCCGGCCTGCTCCAGGCACGGGATCTCGAAGGCGCGCACCGCTTCGCGAATCAGTGGGAATTGCGGGCGCAGATCCTCCGGCGCTTCCGGCCGATGCGCCTTATAGGCCGGGTACATTTCGGTACGGAACGTTTTTTCCGATTTGTCGAACACCACCGCGAGATGCGTCGGTTTCTCCTCCGGCTTCATCTCCGCGAGAAGCTTCCACAGCATGTTGCAGAAGCCAAGCACGGCATTGACCTGCAGGCCATCCGATTTGCGGGTGAGCGGCGGCAGCGCGTGATAGGCGCGGAAAATGTAGGAGGAGCCGTCGACCAGGAAGAGATGATCGCCCTTTTTCAGCGCGCGCGCGCCGCCGGACTCGCCGCTGCGACGGGCTTATCGGCGGATTTGGTCGCGGGCTTTTCCGTCGTCAGGCTCGGCAGCGGGCTTTGCCGTAGCTTTGGATTTGGCGGGGGATTTCGGCTTGGTCTTGGCGGGTGGTCGGCATGGTCGCGAATGTGGTCCTGAAGGCCGCGATTATCAATCGGCAAGGCGCGACGACCACAGAAAATGAGTACGCGCCTTTGGCTCTCGCCAGCCGGCTCCGGCCTCTGCTAAGGAGACGCGGCCGGTTCGTGCTGGAACCGGCCTGACATTTTCGTGACGGACCTCCCATGCGCGTTGCAATGATCGGCACCGGCTATGTCGGCCTCGTTTCCGGGGCCTGCTTTGCCGATTTCGGCCACGAAGTCACCTGCGTCGACAAGGATGCCGGCAAGATCGCCGCTCTCGAACGCGGCAAAATGCCGATCTACGAGCCCGGTCTCGACGACCTGGTCGCGAGCAATGTGAAGGCCGGCCGGCTGAAATTCACCACCGATCTGCCGGCGGCCGTGAAGACAGCCGAAGCGGTGTTCATAGCGGTCGGTACGCCCTCGCGCCGCGGCGACGGCCATGCCGATCTCTCCTACGTCTACGGCGCCGCGCGCGAGATCGCCCAGGCGATCGACGGCTTCACGGTGGTGATCACCAAATCGACGGTGCCGGTCGGCACCGGCGACGAAGTCGAGCGCGTCATCGCCGAGACGCGGCCCGGCTGCGAATGCGCGGTGGTGTCCAACCCGGAATTCCTGCGCGAAGGCGCCGCCATCCGCGACTTCAAGCTGCCCGACCGCATCGTCGTCGGCACCGAGGACCCGCGCGCGCGCGAGGTGATGAACGCGCTCTACCGGCCACTCTATCTCAACCGTTCGCCGATCCTGTTCACCGGCCGGCGCACCGCCGAGCTGATCAAATACGCGGCCAACGCCTTTCTCGCGACCAAGATCACCTTCATCAACGAGATCGCCGATCTTGGCCGAAAAGGTCGGCGCCGACGTGCAGGAGATCGCGCGCGGCATCGGGCTCGACAACCGCATCGGCTCGAAGTTCCTGCATGCCGGCCCGGGCTTCGGCGGCTCCTGCTTTCCCAAGGATACGTTGCGCTGATGAAAACCGGCCAGGACAACGAGGCGCCGCTGCGCATCGTCGAGGCGGTGGTTACGGTCAACGATCAGCGCAAGCGCGCGATGGCGCGCAAGGTGGCGGCGGCGCTCGGCGGCGAATTGCGCGGCAATACCATCGCGGTGCTGGGCCTCACCTTCAAGCCCAACACCGACGACATGCGCGAGGCGCCGTCGATTCCGCTGATCACGGCGCTGCAGGACATGGGCGCCAAGGTGCGCGCCTACGATCCGGTCGGCATGGAGCAGGCCAGGGCCGTGATCGACAGCGTCACCTTCTGCGACGACGCCTATGCCTGCGCGCAAGGGGCGTCCGCGCTGGTGATCGTCACCGAATGGGAGCAGTTCCGCGCGCTCGACTCTCGGGCGGCTGAAGCAGGCGATGGCCAAGCCCGTGCTGGTCGACCTGCGCAACATCTATCCGCCCGACGAGGCCGTCCGCCACGGCTTCGTCTACGAGAGCGTGGGGCGGGCAAGGAAGGCTTGAGGGCGTTGCGGCCGGGCCGCAGCCAACCCTCTCCCCTTGTGGGAGAGGGTGGTCCGAGTGTAGCGAGGACCGGGTGAGGGGTCGGCCTCACATGATATGCTGACCCCTCACCCGGCTCGGATTTCGCTTCGCTCAATCCTCGCCACCCTCTCCCACAAGGGGAGAGGGTAAGAGCGCCCGCCTTCGATGCACAAATTTTCCGACGCTCTGCCCATCGACGCCGCGCTACCGGCGCTGACCGCCGCGCTGGCGCAGCAGCGACGCCGCCGTGCTGGTGGCGCCGCCCGGCGCCGGCAAGACCACGCGGGTGCCGCTGGTGCTGCTCGACGAGCCATGGGCGGGAACCAAGAAAATCCTGCTGCTGGAGCCGCGCCGGCTCGCCGCCCGCGCCGCCGCCGCGCGCATGGCCGCGACGCTGGGCGAGCAGGTCGGCGAAACGATCGGCCTGCGCGTGCGCTTCGGCTCCAAGGTCAGCAAACGCACGCGCATCGAGGTGGTGACCGAGGGCGTGTTCACGCGCTTGGTGCTCGGCGATCCTTCGTTGGAGGGCATCGCCGCCGTGCTGTTCGACGAATTTCATGAGCGTTCGCTCGATGCCGACCTTGGCCTGGCGCTGGCGCGCGATGTGCAGCAGGGCCTGCGCGAGGATTTGAAACTGCTGGTCATGTCGGCGACGCTCGACGGTGCCCGCGTTGCCGCGCTGCTCGACGGCGCCGCGGTTATCGAGAGCGAAGGGCGCGCCTTTCCGGTCGAGACGCGCTATCTCGGCCGCGACCCGCGCGAGCGCATCGAGGCGCAGGTGACCGACGCCGTTATGCGCGCCTTGCGCGGAGAGCCCGGTTCGCAGCTTGTGTTCCTGCCGGGCGCCGGCGAAATTCGCCGCACCGAGACGCTGCTGAAGGAGCGCGTCGGCGATCCCAATACCGACATTGTCGCGCTCTTCGGCGCACTCGATGCGCGCGAGCAGGACCGCGCCATTTCCCCGTCGCCGCAGGGCCGGCGCAAGGTCGTGCTGGCGACCTCGATCGCCGAGACCTCGCTCACCATCGAGGGCGTGCGCGTCGTCATCGACAGCGGTTTGTCGCGCGTGCCGCGCTATGAGCCGGATGTGGGCTTAACAAGGCTCGAGACCGTGCGCGTGTCGCGTGCCGCCGCCGACCAGCGCCGCGGCCGGGCCGGCCGCACTGAGCCGGGTGTCTGCTACCGGCTGTGGGACGAGCCGCAGACCGGCTCGCTCGAACCTTATACCCGGCCGGAAATCCTCTCCGCCGATCTGTCGTCCTTCGTGCTCGATCTGGCGCAGTGGGGCGTCGGCGATCCTGCGATGCTGTCGTTCCTCGATCCGCCGCCGCAGGCCGCGCTCAGCGAGGCGCGCGCGCTGCTGCGCGAGCTCGGCGCCATCGACGCCGACGGCCGCATCACCGAGGAAGGGCATCAACTCGCGTCAATTGCCGCTGCCGCCCCGATTGTCGCGCATGGTCGTCGATGCATCGCATGAAGGGGCAGGGCTCTTGGCGGCGGAAATCGCCGCCGTGCTCACCGAGCGCGGCCTCGGCGGCGACGATGTCGATCTTGGCCACCGGCTCGATCAGTTCCGCCGCGACCGCTCGGCCCGCGCGCAGGAGGCGCGAGCCATGGCGAAGCGGTGGGCTTCTTCCCTTCACCTCTCCCCTGGTGGGAGAGGTCGCCCGAGCGAAGCGAGGGCGGGTGAGGGGGATAGCAATGAAATCGCCCCCTCACCCGGCTCGCTGCGCTCGCCACCCTCTCCCACCAGGGGAGAGGGTAAGGAGGACGCATGCCCTGGCACCATCCTCGCCCTCGCTTATCCCGACCGCATAGCCAAAAACCGCGGTGGCGGTGCGGGGGCTTTCCTGCTCGCCAATGGCCGCGGCGGCTAAGTCGATCGCGGCTTCGCCGCTCGCGCGCGAGCCGTTCCTGGCGGTGGCCGAATTGACCGGCAGCGCGGCGGCGAGCCGGATCGTACTTGCGGCGCCCGTCACGCGGAAGAAATCGAGACGCGCTTTGCCGACCGCATCGAGGATCGCGACGCGGTGACGTTCGACGGCGCGTCCGCTTCACTGCGCGCCCGCCGCACGCGCCGTCTTGGCGCTTTGACACTGGCCGAGCGGACCAAGCCGGTCAGGCCTGATGCCGACGCCGCGCGCATCCTGGCGCAGGGCATCGTCGGCCTTGGCCTTGACCGACTGCCATGGAGCAAGGCGGCGCTGCAATTTCGCCAGCGGGTCGGCTTTCTGCGCGCTGCCGAAGGCGACGAATGGCCGGACCTCTCAAACGGAGGTCTCGCGAACAACAGCGCCGAGTGGCTCGAGCCCCTGCTGATGGACAAGACCGCGCTCGATCAGGTCTCCGCCGCCGAGCTTTCCGATGCAGTCATCGCCCTGCTGCCCTGGAACCTGCGCCGCCGGCTCGATGCCGAGGCCCCGACCCATTTCACCGCGCCGACCGGCTCGCATGTGGCGATCGACTACGCGGCCGAGCCGGGACCGACGGTGTCGATCCGCGTGCAGGAATTGTTCGGGCTCGCCGCAACATCCGACCATCGCCGGCGGCCGCGTGCCCCTCACCATCGAATTGTTGTCGCCGGCGCACCGGCCGGTGCAGGTCACGCGCGATCTGCCCGGCTTCTGGCGCGGCAGCTATGCCGCGGTGCGCACCGAAATGCGCGGGCGCTATCCCAAGCACCCCTGGCCCGACGATCCATTGTCGGCGCCGGCCACCCGCCGCGCCAAGCCGCGCGGGCAATAGCTCAAATTGTCTCGAATTCCGTAATCGTCCGCTCACCATTCGCCCATTGGGCGCGGCGCGTTAAGACCGCGTTGGCCGTGCGCATGCGAAAATTCCAGTATGCGACAGGTGCTACTTCTTGCAGCGGTGGTGCTGATTATCGGCGGTTTCGGCGCACGCTTCGCCGACCGCGAAACTGCCGTGCATCCGAACGCCGTCGCGGTGCAGCCGGGCCCGTCCGCTCCGCTGCGTGCCGGAGATCAGCGGCGATGGCCGCAGCGCTGACGCTCGCCGCCAACGCGCAAGGTCACTTCCAGACGCAGGCGCGCATCAACGGTCACAGCATCGGCTTCATGGTCGACACCGGCGCTTCGCTGGTGGTGCTGCGCGCGTCCGACGCCGGGCGCATCGGCATCCGGCCAGTGCCGGCCGACTACACGACGACCGTCTCCACCGCCAACGGCAGGATCAAGGCGGCGCCCGCCACCCTCGACCGCGTCGAGCTCGGCGACATCAGCATCTCCAACGTGCCGGCACTGGTGCTGCCCGACGAAGCGCTGACGCAGAATCTGCTCGGCGCGTCCTTCCTCTCTCGCCTCAAGCGCTACCAAGTCGCCAACGGCCGCATGCTGCTCGAGCAGTAGCTGCCCGCCATTTCCGCGCCAATAATCGGCTCTAGGAACCGCTTTGCCGGGTTCGGGCGTTAGGGTATGCAGGGCCCGCCTCGATTCACGCCTTTTTTTGAGGACCTTATGTTTCCCAAGCCGAAATCCGACCTGAAGCCCAATACTTACGCCTACGAATCCTCGCCGCTGGTGAAGCCCACCGGCTTTCGTGAGTACGACGCGCGCTGGCTGCTGGAAAAGGAAATCAACTTGATGGGCGTGCAGGCGCTTGGGCATAGGGCCTCGGCACGCTGATCCGCGAGATTGGGGGTGAAGCCGGAGATCGTCACCGGCCACGATTTCCGCAGCTACTCGGCTTCGGTGAAGGTCGCGCTCACCTCCGGGCTGATGGCGGCCGGCTGCAAGGTCTACGACATCGGCTTGGCGATCACGCCGATGGCCTATTTCGCGCAGTTCGCGCTCGACGTGCCTTGCGTCGCGATGGTGACCGCCTCGCACAACGACAATGGCTGGACCGGCGTGAAGATGGGCGCCGACCGCCCGCTCACCTTCGGCCCGGAACAGATGACGCGGCTCAAAGAGATCGTCCTCAATGCCGCCTTCAAGCTTCCCGGCGGCGGCGCTTACGAGTTCGTCGAGAACTTCCCCGAGCGCTACATCGCCGACGTCACCAACCGTCCCAAGATCAAGCGCAAGCTGAAAGTGGTGGCGGCCTGCGGCAACGGCACCGCCGGCGCCTTTGCGCCGCGCGTGCTGGAAGCGATCGGCTGCGAGGTGGTGCCGCTCGACTGCGAGCTCGACCACACCTTCCCGCACTACAATCCCAATACCGAAGACCTCAAGATGCTGCATGCCATGAGCGAGGCGGTGCTTGCCAACAAGGCGGATGTGGGCCTGGGTTTCGACGGCGACGGCGACCGCTGCGGCGTGGTCGACAACGAGGGCGAGGAGATCTTTGCCGACAAGGTCGGCGTCATGCTGGCGCGCCATCTGTCCGCGCTGCACAAGGGCGCCACTTTCGTGGTCGACGTCAAATCGACCGGCCTGTTCCACACCGACCCGGTGCTGATCGCGAACGGCGCCAAGACCGATTACTGGAAGACCGGCCATTCCTATATCAAGCGCCGCGTCAACGAACTGAACGCGCTTGCCGGCTTCGAGAAGTCCGGCCACTTCTTCTTCAACAAGCCGATCGGCCGTGGTTACGACGACGGGATGATCTTCGCGCTCGCGGTCTGCGACATGCTCGACCGCGCGCCGGACAAGAGCATGGCGGACCTGCGCCGCGCGCTGCCGAAGACCTGGGGCTCGCCCACCATGTCGCCGCATTGCGACGACGAGAAGAAATACGCCGTGGTCGACGCCGTGGTGAAGCATTTCGAGGACGCCAAGAAGAAGGGCGACAAGGTCGCCGGCCAGCCGATCCGCGACGTCAACACCGTCAACGGCGTGCGCATCACCGTCGAAGACGGCACCTGGGGTCTGGTGCGCGCGTCATCGAACAAGCCCGAACTGGTGGTGGTGGTGGAAAGCCCGGCGTCGGAGCAGCGCATGCGCGAGATGTTCGCCGCGGTTGACGGCGTGCTGCGCACGCACCCGGAAGTGGGCGCCTATAATCAGACGATTTGACGGCTTGCGCCGGTTGCGCCCGGGCGGCCGCCGGTCGATAATCCGCGCCAGCCGCCAACTCGTGAGCGGCATCAGGGGCGGGCGCCATGCGGATAGCGCAAAGACTCGCATTCCTCGCAATCATTGTTGGTTGTCTTGCCACCGGCCCGGCCCATGCGGGCTCGGCCTGGGACGACATCCGGCCGCAGGCCTTCGGCAATCGCGGCATCATGGACGGGAAGGGACTGTTGACCTTCAAGGCGCCTTATCGCGCCCTCGATCAGCGCACGGTGCCGATCTCCGTCGCGGCGGCGTTCAACGATGGGCGCAAGGTAAAATCGGTCACCTTCATCGTCGATGAGAATCCGATGCCGGTCGCGGCGATCTTCCGCTTCGCCGACCAGCGCGAGCGGGTGGCGGTGAGCGTGAATATACGCCTCGACCATGAATCGCCGATCCGCGCGGTCGTCGAAGCGAGCGACGGCTCGCTCTATATGAGCGAGCGTTTCGTCAAGGCGTCGGGCCTCGGCGTCTGCGCGGCGCCGCCGGTCGGCGACCAGCGGATCGCCCTCCGCACCATGGGCGAGATGCACCTCACCGATTTGACCGCCGACCGCGCGGCGGGCGCCACGCTGTTCCGACGCCACGCGGCACTCGACATCAAGCATCCGCAGAACACCGGAATGCAGATGAACCAGATCACCATGCTCTACATGCCACTGCGCTACGTCAGCGCGATCGAGGTGCGCGAGGGCAACGCCAAGCTGTTCGACGTCAAAGGCAGCATGACGCTGAGCGAAAATCCGCACCTCGAGTTCGATTATCGGCCCAACGGGGCGGCCGCGCTGAAGATCAAGGTGACGGACACCAGCCACACGGTCTGGACGCGCGCGTTTCCGATCGAATCGGGGAGTTGATCGGCCCGCGCGCCGAATAGGTTCCGCGATACGCAGAACGGCGCCGCTAGAAACTCCAATACCTGCCCGTGCCGCCGATGACTACCACGATCAGCCCGAGCGGCAGGTTGATGGCGATGATCTTGCGGATGCGTTCGAGCTGATCGCGGGCGGTCGGCCAGTCGGCGGCGTCGACCGCGCGCTTGAACTTCAGCCACGGCCCGTGAAATAGCCAAACGTAGAGCAGCACCATCACCCAGCCGAGCGCCTGCATGGTGTTGACGTAAGGCGGCGCGTTGGCGAAGCCGCCGAAGTCCTTGATCATCATCCAGTAGCCGGTCAGCAGCAGCAGCACGACCGAGGCCCACACCCAGGGAAAGAACTTCTGAAAGAAGCGCCGCCACAGCGCCAGCCGCTGCGGCGGCTCCAGCGGACCGGCGGCGGGCCGCAGACACATATAGGCGGCGAACATGCCGCCGACCCAGACGACGGCGCCGAGCACATGCAGGGTGAGGGTGAGGACGATCATGGGCAGCGCTCGTTCGTTGCAGTGATTTGCATGAGAACACTAACACGATTTCCTGCGACCGCGCGACGAATTGATTTCATGCTGCATCGGCCTCATGCTGAGAAGCCGCGCGTGGGCGCGGCGTCTCGAAGCATGTGGCCGCCCCATCCTTCGAGACGGGCGCGTTCCGCGCCCTCCTCAGGATGAGGCGGCGAGGTGCAAAACGACATTCCATGCGTATCGCCATTCTCGGCGCGGGTCCCGCCGGCCTCTATCTCGCCTATCTGATCAAGCGCCGCGACCCGGGTGCCGATCTCACCGTGATCGAGCAGAACCCGGCCGACGCCACCTTCGGCTTCGGCGTGGTGTTCTCCGACCGCGCGCTCGAATTCCTGCGCGAGGATGATGCGGCAACTTATGCCGCGATCGCCCCACACATGGAATCCTGGAGCGACATGACGCTGAACCTGCGCGGCGAGCGTGTCGTTATCGATGGCATCGGCTTTGCCGCCGTTGGGCGCCTGCATCTATTGCAGATTCTACAGGCGCGCGCCGCGTCGGTCGGCGTCGCGCCGCTCTATCGGCGGACGGTAAAGGACGTCGGCGAGCTTGCCGAGTTCGATCTTGTGGTCGGCGCCGACGGGGTGAACTCGCTGGTGCGGCGCACGTTCGCGGATGAACTCGGCGCCACGGTCAGGCTGCTCGACAACCGCTTCGCCTGGTTCGGCACCACGAAGCGCTTCGAGACGCTGACGCAGACCTTTGTCGAAACCGGGCAAGGCGCCTTCAACGCGCATCACTATCATTACGCGCCGCGGCTAAGCACCTTCATCGTCGAGATGAACGCGGATACGTTTGCGGCCATGGGCTTTGCCGGCATGGGCGAAGCGGAGTCCGCCGAAGTCTGCGCGCGGCTGTTTGCCGAAACCCTCGATGGCCATCCGCTGATCCGCAACAACTCGATCTGGCGGCAATTCCCGGTGGTGCACAACGAGCACTGGTCGCACGGCAAATTCGTGCTGCTCGGCGATGCGCTGCACACCGCCCATTTCTCCATCGGCTCCGGGACGCGGCTCGCCATGGAAGACGCCATCGCCCTCGACAAGGCGCTGGTGGCGCACCGCGATGTGGGCGAGGCGCTGTCGGCTTACGAAGCCACACGCCGGCCGATCCTGGAGAAGCTGGTTGCCGGTGCCAACGGCAGCGCCGACTGGTATGAGCATTTTGCCGGGCACATGGCGCTCCGACCGGTCGATTTCGCCATGAGCTACATCACCCGCTCGGGCCGCGTCGATCTGGAGCGCCTGCGCAAGCTGTCGCCGAAGTTCGTTGAAAGGTATGAGCGGGAGCGCTATGCGCTAGATCAAAGCCCCGGGGACGCCAAAGGGGCATAGCAACCGGCGAACTGTCGTCAGCCGTCAGAAAGGGCCTTGCTTTGAGCACCCATCATTATCATGCCGTCGTGTGGATCGACCACCACGAGGCGCGGGTCTTCCATTTCAACCCGACCGATGTCGACAAGCTTGTCCTGCATCCGGATAACCCGACCAAGCATCTCCATCACAAGGCGGGTTCGATCGGCAGCGGCAACACGACGGCCGACCAGGAGTTCCTGCATGCCGTCGCGGAATCGATTGCCGATGCCGGCGCGGTTCTTATCACCGGGCCGTCCACGGCAAAGAACGATCTGGTCAAGCACATCGACCATCACGACCCGAAGCTGATGAAGATCATCGCCGGCGTCGAGACGATCGATCACCCGAGCGACGCGCAACTGGTCGCCCACGCCCGGCACTATCTCACCGCGGCCGACCGCATGCGGCCGTAGCTCTCCCGCTCATTCCCGCGCACTCGCCGCCGCGAAGCCAAAGCGGCTTCACTTTGGCGAAGCAGGGAGCGGGAATCCAGGGTTACGATTGCCAATTGGAGATTTGGCTCCGGGTCCCCGCTTTCGCGGGGACGAGCGGAGTCGACGGCGGGCGTCTCACGCGCCGTCGCCGCGCTTTGCCGCGCCTACGGGCAAGAGCATCGATGACGCCCTGTCGCGCCGCGCGCTGCCGGAATGACAAGACGGAAGTCTAATCCTCGAAAATCGCCACCGCCCGGATCGGCGAGCCGGTGCCGCCGCGCCATTTCAGCGGCAACCCGATGAACCGGAATTCGCCCTGCCCAAGCAGGCTCTCGAGGTTGCACAGGCTCTCGATGTGCGTGATGTCGAGCTCGAGACAGGCCTTGTGCACCAGCGAATTCACGTCGCCTTCCGGTCCCGGCCGCATCGAATCGATGCCGAAATGCACGATGCCCTGTTTGGCCAGCCATTCGGTTGCCGCGACGTTCACCCCCGGATTGTCGGTCGAATAAGCCTTGGTTGGATACGTGCGCTCATGATGGCCGGTGCAGAGCAGCACCGTGCCTTTCCGCGGGATCGGCACGCCGGCTTTCTTGACCGCAGCCTCCAGATCGGCGGGCGTGATTTCCGCCTTCGGCGCGATATGGCGCAGGTCGATGCAGATGCCCTGCACGATGCAGTTTTCGAGCGGGTATTCGTTGATCGGGGTGGCCTCCTTGCCGAAGTGGCGCGGCGCGTCGATGTGCGTGCCGCCGTGGTCGGGCATGGAGAAATACATGACGCTGTTGCCATGCACGTTGCCGGAGTCGACGAAAGCCTCTTCGTGCGTCTTCCAGACGCCGTGGATCACGGGAGGCTGGCCCGGATAGCTCGGGGCGCGGTGGTAGAGCTCGCGGCTCAGATCGACGATGCGCATGTTGGCTTCCTTCCCGATTTGTTGGGCACGGCGGTGCGGCCGATCAGGCAACATCTATAAGGAAGGTGTGCTGGATTTGCGAGCAATCCGAAGGACGTGAACATCTAAATCGGCCGCCATTGTCGCCATCCGAGAAAACCGGATCTTGCCGGACCTGATCAGTGACCCGCCTGACCCACAACAAACTCACCCGTCCTGGCCATCAATGCGTCATGCGATGCCGTAGTGGGGGCAAGCAAATCTGTAAAGGATCCTCGCCGACGCCGCGAAAGCGCGCTATTGAAACGCCCGCATGGCTAGCCAAGACCCTGCATTGCTGCGCCGCCTGCTGCGCGCGAAGGACCGCATGGACGCCGCCTCAGAAGAGGATTGGCCAGTCGAGCGGCTTGCCGAAGTCAGCGGAGTCTCCAACGCGCACTTTGCGCGATCATTCAAAGATGCCTTCGGCGTTCCGCCGCATCGCTATCTGCTGACGCGTCGCATTGAGCGGGCGAAAGCGCTGCTCCGCGACTCGGACGTGCCGATTATCGAGGTCGCATTTCGAACCGGCTGGAACAGCCTCGGTACCTTCGGGCGCGTTTTTCGGGAAGTTACCGGTGAGACTCCTAGCCAGCTCCGCGCACGCGAACAGGCGAATGCCCATCGTCTCGACCAGATCCCGCACTGCTTCGTCAGCGCCGCCTACAGGCCCAACCTCAAGATCGCAGTTTCGGAGAAGCGGCGTCGGGCGGACGACGATAGAACCGATACCGAGAAAACGGAGGTCCCCAAATGAGCGAAGGTATCGGAGTAGTTGGCCTTTACGTACACGACCAGGACGAGGCGCTGGATTTCTACGTTGGCAAACTGGGCTTCCAGGTCCACACCGACGTGCGCAACGGAAACTACCGCTGGCTCACGATAAAGCATCCGAACCAGCCCACATTCGAACTCGGCCTGTTCCTTCCGCAGGAACCTGTGCTCGACGCGGCAACAGCGCATACCATGCGCGAAATGGTAGCGAAGGGGGCGATGCCGCCCCTCGTGCTTGTCGTTGGCGATTGTCGCGCCACCTATGACAAGCTGCGCGCCAAGGGCGTCGAGTTCATACAGGAGCCGATCGCCCGCTTCGGGGGCATCGACGCTAATTTTCGCGATCCGTCGGGCAACGCCTGGAAGATGATCGAGGCGCGCTCATGATGTACGGGCAGTATATGCGGGCCTCTACGAACGCGGCTCGCGTGACCAAGCTGATTCGGCAAACGCATCGTTGGTTGTCCATCATTTTCACGGCGGCGGTCATCGCCAATTTCATAGCCATGACCCAGGGCGAACCCCCGGTTTGGATCGTCTATTCGCCACTGCCGCCGCTCTTTTTGATGCTAGTCACCGGCCTTTACATGTTTGTGCTGCCCTATCCTCTCAAGCGGCGCGCAGAAGGTTGAGCGCTTTCCGGCCTTATGAGCGCTCCGCCTAACCGTTCTTTCCCATCGCGCGCAGCGCCGGCAGGCCGATGCCGGTGGCCTCGAAGCCGCCGTCGACGGCGAGCGTCTGCCCGGTGATGTAGCTCGCCTTGTCGCTGCACAGAAAGAAAATCGCCTCCGCCAGCTCTTCTTCGAGCCCATAGCGGTTGAGCGGGATGGCGTCGTGATAGGCGGCGCGGATGTCGGGCGTGTGCACCGCCTTGGCCATGGCGGTGTCGACCGGACCGGGCGCCACCGCGTTGACGCGGATGCCGAGCGAGGCGAACTCGATCGCCTGCTGTTGCGTGAGATGCGCCAGCCCCGCCTTGCTGGTGCCGTAGGCGGTGCGCAGCGTCGAGGCGCGCAGGCCCGAGATGGAGGTGATGTTGACGATGGCGCCGCCACTCGAGTCGCGCATCAGGGGCGCCGCCGCCTGCGCGCACAGGAATGGGCCGGTGAGATTGACCGCCAGCACCCGCGCCCAATCCTCGGGCGTGACCTCGAGGATCGGCTTGAAGATGGCGATGCCGGCGTTGTTGACCAGGGCGTCGAGCCGGCCGAAGCGCGTTTTGATCGCGTCGATGGCGCGCGCGACGCCTGCGCCGTCGGCGACATCGCAAGTGATGGCCAGCGTGTCGTCGGGCTTCGCCAGTGCCGCATGCGCGCGCGTTAGGTTCTCGCCGTCGATGTCGAGCAGCGCCACCCGCCAGCCGTCGGCGAGAAAGCGCTTGGCGGTCGCGAGGCCGATGCCGCGCGCGGCGCCGGTGACAAGGGCGACTTTGTGCGTTTCCCCACCCATCGAGCCCTCGGATTGTCATGGCCGGGTTTGTCCCGGCCATCCAGGTCTTTCTTTATCGTGATTTTGTAGAAGACGTGGGTGCCCGGCACAAGGCATGTGCTCGGGGCCGGCCGAGTGCCGGGCGTGAGACGACGCAGAGATCCCAGCGCGCTTAGCCCGTCTAGTCCTTCTCTTCCTTGAAGGTCTCGCGGAATGGATGCGACGGGTAGACGCCGAGCACCCTGAGCTCCTTGGAAAAGAACGCCAGTTCCTCCAGCGCGAACACCAGCGCGCGGTCGTCCGGGTGGCCTTCGACGTCGGCGTAGAATTGCGTCGCGAAGAAATTGCCGCCGACCATGTAGCTTTCGAGCTTGGTCATGTTGACGCCGTTGGTGGCGAAGCCGCCCATCGCTTTGTAAAGCGCCGCCGGCACGTTGCGCACGCGAAACACGAAGGTCGTGATCACCTTGCCGTTGCCGGGCTCCGCCCACTTCTTCTCCTTCGACAGCACGATGAAGCGGGTGGTCGAGTGCGACTCGTCCTCGACGTTCTCCTTCAGGATATCGAGGCCGTAGATTTCCGCCGCCAGTCGCGAGGCGATCGCGGCGCGGGTGACGTCGTTGGCTTCTGCGACTTCGCGCGCCGAGCCGGCGGTATCGGCGGCCACGATCGGCTTCAATTTCATTTTCCGGATGATGCCGCGGCACTGGCCGAGCGCCATCACGTGGCTCTCCACGCTCTTGATGGTCGCGAGGCTGGCGCCCTTCGGCGCCATCAGCTGATTGCGGATCGGCAGGAACCATTCGGCGATGATGTGCAGCCCGGAGTCCGGCATCAGATGATGGATGTCGGCGACCCGGCCGGCGACCGAATTCTCGATCGGGATCATGCCGAGATCGACCTCGCCGCTGCTCAGCGCGGTGAAGCAGTCCTCGAAGGTCGGGCAGGGCACCGGCTCGTAATCGGGATAGGCCTCACGGCAGGCAAGGTGCGAATTCGCCCCCGGCTCGCCCTGATAGATGATTTTCTTGCTACTCATGAACTTATCCGATGCCTTGTCATCCCGGGCGCGCGGCCGCCGCCCGTGCCCCGGAATGACGATCAGGCAGACCTGGTTCGCCAAGTCAACCGGCGTCAAGTCAACCGGCGTGAGGTCAACCGGCGTCAGGTCAGCCGGCGAGCAGCGCGCGTGCCCTGGCAAGCTCCTCGGGCGTGTCGACGCCGAGCGGCACGCTCGTCACCAGCGCGACATCGATGCGCATGCCGGCATCGAGCGCGCGCAACTGCTCGAGCCTTTCGCGCCGCTCGTTGGGCGACGGCGGCAGCGCGACGAAGCGCTCCAGCGCCGCGCGCCGGTAGGCGTAGAGCCCGATGTGGTGGTAATGCGGGCCCGGCCCGCTGGCATCGGCGCGGGTGAAGGTGGTGGCCTGCAGCCGGCCGGGCGCGACCGGCGTTCCGATCGCCTTCACCACATTGGGGTTGGTCAGCTCTGCCGGATCGGCGATTTCGGCCGCCAGCGTCGCGATATCGACGGCCGGGTCGGCGAGGGGGCCGAGCGCGGCGCGGATGTCGGCCGGATCGACGGTCGGCAGGTCGCCCTGCACGTTGACGACGATGTCGATGCGGTGCTCGGGATCGAGCGCCTCCAGCGCCTCGTAGATGCGGTCGGAGCCGGAGGCATGGTCGGCGCGGGTCATCACGGCGCGGCCGCCGGACTTTTCCACCGCGGCGGCGACCGCTTCCGAGTCGGTTGCCACCACCGCATCGCCGATTCCGGCGGCCTCGGCCCGCCGCAGCACGTGCACGATCATCGGCAAGCCCGCAATATCGGCCAATGGCTTGCCCGGCAGGCGGGTGGAGGCCATGCGGGCGGGGATGAGGACGATGGTTTCGGCCATAAATAGTGCTGCCCGACCGCCTGGCGTATGACGAAAAGCCAATTTTCGCGGCGCTTATAGAGGTTGCCAGGGCTCAGGCAAAACGGTATCTGTCCGGCGCCGCCGGGACCCCGGCGCCAGCCAATCCCTATCTGCTGTGCCCCGCCTCGGGAGCCCTGTCTCGATGAACTCGTTCGAACTCAATAAGGTCTTGGGCGCCATCCTCGGCACCTGCCTGATCCTTCTCGCCCTCAATCTCGGTGCCCACAGCCTGTTCGCGACCGAGCCGCCGGCCAAGCCCGGATACAAGATCGTGGTCGCCAAGGCCGAAACCGGCAAGCCGGCCCCCAAGCAAGAGGAGACGCCGCTGCCGGTGCTCCTCTCGAAGGCCAGCGCCGACAAGGGCAAGCAGATCGCCCGTCAATGTGAGGTCTGCCATACCCTCGCGAAGGGGGAGCCCAACAAGATCGGCCCCAACCTCTACGGCATCGTCGGCGATGAGCGCGGCAAGGACCGCGGCGGCTTCGCCTTCTCCGATGCGATGAAGAAGAAGGGCGGCAAGTGGACCTACGATGAGCTGTTCAAGTTCATCGACGATCCGCGCGGCTACATCCCGGGCACGGCGATGACCTTCGCCGGCATCAAGAGCCCGCAGCAGCGCGCCGACGTCATCGCCTACCTGCGCACCCTGTCGGACAACCCGCTTCCGCTGCCGAAGGTGGTCGCGGCGCCCAAGCCGGCCGCCGCCGCGCCTGCCGGCGATCAGAAGAAGGCTGCCGCGCCGGCGGAAAAGACGCTGAAGCAGCTCTTCGCCGACGCTTCGGTCGACAAGGGCAAGCAGACCGCCCGCCAGTGCGAGGTCTGTCATACGCTCAATAAGGGCGGTCCCAACCGGATCGGGCCCAACCTCTACAACATCGTCGACAACGCGCGCGGCGAGGGCCGCGGAGGCTTCAATTTCTCCGCGGCGATGAAGAAGAAGGGCGGCAAGTGGACCTATGACGAGCTGTTCAAGTTCCTCAAGGACCCGCGCGCCTATATCCCGGGCACGATGATGACCTTCGCGGGCATCGAGAATCCCCAGCGCCGCATGGACGTGATCGCTTATCTGCGGACGCTGTCCGACAATCCGGCGCCGCCGCCGAAGTAAGCCAACCAGGCGGTTTAATGCCACGAAATGCGCGGCCGGGCCCTGTGCCCGGCCGTTATCGTTTGTGGTAACCGGCCACGGCTTCATCTGGCGGCAGGAAAGCCCCCGGGCGCGGCAGCGGGTCACTGGTGAAGGACCGAAAAACGGACATAATCCGGAGCGAACGCGTTATACCGCAAGGCGACGACGCGCGTTGGAGCAGGTCCCCATGAAATTGAGCCGCCGTACCCTCATCCGTTCCACCGCCGCGACGCTGGCTGCGCCCGCCCTGGGGACCTTCATCCCGCTGGCGCGCGCCGCGCCTGGCGAGGAAGCGCCGGCCCGGACCTGGAAGCACGGCCTGTCGCTCTTCGGCGAGCCGAAATACCCCGCCGACTTCAAGCATTTCGACTACGTCAACCCGCAGGCGCCGGTCGGCGGTACGGTGCGGCAGATCGCCAACGGCACCTTCGACAATTTCAACATGGTGATCGCCGGCATCAAGGGCACGCTGGCCAACGGTCTCGATCTGATCACCGAGAGCCTGACCACGCCGGCGCTCGACGAAATCTCGACCGATTACGGCCTGCTGGCGGAGGCGGTCAGCTACCCGGCCGACCGCGCCTCGGTCACCTACCGGTTGCGCGCCAAGGCGCGCTGGCACGACGGCAAGCCGGTGACGGCGGAGGACGTGGTGTGGTCGTTCGACACTTTGATGAAGAACGCGCCCAACTACGCGGCCTATTACCGGCACGTGAAGAAGGCGGAGAAAACCGGCGAGCGCGACGTCACCTTTCACTTCGACGGACCCGGCAACCGCGAGCTGCCGCAGATCGTCGGGCAACTGCCGATCCTGCCCAAGCACTGGTGGGAAGGAACCGACGCGAAAGGCCGCAAGCGCGATGTGACACAGACGACGCTCGAGCCGCCGCTCGCTTCCGGCCCCTATCGGCTGAAGGAGTTTTCGGCCGGCCGCACCATCATCTACGAAAAGGTCGCCGACTATTGGGCCAAGGACCTCAACGTCATGATCGGCACCAATAACTTTCAGGCCGTCCGCTACGAATATTACCGCGACTCGACTGTCGCCCTGCAGGCCTTCAAGGGCGACCAGGTCGACTGGCGCAGCGAAAACAGCGCCAAGAATTGGGCGACCGGTTACGATTTTCCGGCGGTGCGCGAAAAGAAAGTCGTGCTGGAGAAATTCCCCATCCGCAATGTGGGCGCGATGCAGGCCTTTGCTTTCAACATCCGGCGCAACAAGTTCAAGAGCCCGCACCTGCGCCGCGCCTTCAATTACGCCTTCAATTTCGAGGAAATGAACCGGCAGCTCTTCTACAGCCAGTACCAGCGCATCAACAGCTATTTCGACGGCACGGAGCTTGCGTCGTCCGGCATTCCCAAGGGCCAGGAGCTCGACATCCTCAAGGCGGTGCAGGGCGAGGTGAAGCCCGAATTCATGCCGGCCGAGATGTTCACGGCACCCTATACCAATCCTGTCAGCGGCAGCGCGCAGAAGCTGCGCGACAACCTGCGCCATGCTTTGCGGCTGCTGCGGCAGGCCGGCTACGTGGTCGAGAACACCAAGCTGGTCAACAGCAAGACCAAGGAGCCGCTGGTGGTCGAGCTTCTGGTCAACGATCCGTCGCTCGAACGGGTGATGCTGTTCTACAAGCCGTCGCTGGAACGGCTTGGCATCGGGGTCTCGGTGCGCACGGTCGATCCCGCGCAGTACGAGAATCGGATGCGGCAGTGGGATTTCGACATCATCATCGCGTCGTGGGGGGAATCGCTGTCACCCGGCAATGAGCAGCGCAGCTATTGGAGCTCGGCCGCCGCCGACATCCCCGGCTCGCGCAATCTGATCGGCATCAAGAACCCGGCGGTCGACAAGCTGATCGACAAGATCATCTACGCCAAGGACCGCCCCGGGCTGGTGGCGGCGACGCACGCGCTCGACCGCGTGCTGTTGTGGAATTTCTACGTGGTGCCGCAATGGAATTATCCGTTCCAGCGCACGGCGCGCTGGGACCGCTTCGAGCATCCGGCCAACATGCCGAAATACGGGGCGGCGGCGTTTCCGACGATCTGGTGGTGGGACGCGGCCAAGGCAGCCAAGCTGCCGCAGCGGACGTGAAGCTTTTGGCGGCAACTTGGGGCACGGCTCACCTCTCCCCTGGGGGAGAGGTCGACTTCCGAGCGCAGCGAGGAAGTCGGGTGAGGGGGCAAAGGCGTTTCGATGACGCAAGCGCGGTCCCCCCTCACCCCAACCCTCTCCCCAGCGGGGAGAGGGAGTGCGCCGAGCCGGCGGGACGTCTTGATTCTTACTACTGGCGCCGCAGCAACGATCGCATTGTCGTCGCGGATTGTCCGCGCCCAACCCGCCGAGCGCCACGGCATGTCGGGCTTCGGCGATCTCAAGCTGCCGCCGGATTTCAAGCATTTCCCTTACGTCAATCCGGATGCGCCGAAGGGCGGCAAGTTCTCGCAGATCGGCCCCAACGCCCAGTTCAACCAGAACTTCCTCACCTTCAATTCGCTCAACGGCTACATCCTGAAAGGCGATGCCGCGCAGGGCATCGAGCTCACCTTTGCCACCATGATGGCGCGCTCCGGCGACGAGCCCGACGCCATGTATGGGCTCGCCGCGCGTGCCGTGCGCATTTCCGATGACGGGCTGACCTACACCTTCCTGCTGCGGCCGGAGGCGAAATTCCACGACGGCACGCCGCTCACCGCGCATGACGTCGCCTTTTCGCTCACCACCTTGAAGGACAAGGGCCATCCGCTCATCACGCTGTCGCTGCGCGACATGGCGGGTGCCGAGGCCGCCGACGATCACACCGTGACCGTGCGCTTTGCGCCCAAGCGCGCGCGCGACGTGCCGCTGTTCGTCGCCAGCCTGCCGATCTTTTCGCGCGCCTATTATTCGAAGCAGAAATTCGATAAATCGACGCTCGACATTCCGCTCGGCAGCGGCCCCTACAAGGTCGGCAATTTCAGCGCCGGCCGCTACATCGAATACGAACGGGTCAAGGACTGGTGGGGAGCCGACCTCCCGGTGTCGCGCGGGCAGAACAATTTCGACATCGTGCGCTACGAGTATTACCGCGACCGCGAGGTCGGCTTCGAAGGCTTCACCGCCGGCAGCTATCTGTTCCGCGAGGAGTTCACCGCGCGCAGCTGGGCGACACGCTACGACTTCCCCGCCTTCCAGGATGGCCGCGTCAAGCGCGCCGTCATTCCCGACGGCACCGTTTCGGGCGCGCAAGGCTGGTTCATCAACACGCGGCGCCGCCAGTTCCAGGACCCTCGCCTGCGCGAGGCGTTGATCGACGCCTTCGACTTCGAGTGGACCAACAAGAACATCATGTACGGCGCCTACAAGCGCACCCAATCTCTGTTCGAAAATTCGCCGATGAAGGCGGTCGGCCTGCCGAGCCCGGCGGAGCTGAAATTACTCGCACCGTTCCGCGGCAAGGTGCCGGACGAGGTGTTCGGTGAGCCGTATCTGCCGCCGGTCACCGACGGTTCCGGCCACGACCGCCGCTGGCTGCGGCGCGGCGTCATGCTGCTCGAAAAAGCCGGCTACCATCTCAAGGACGGCAGACGTGTCTTGCCGGACGGCACGCCGATTACCATCGAGTTTCTCATCGACGAGCCGAGCTTCAAGCCGCATCATCTGCCCTTGATCCAGAACCTCGCCATCCTCGGCATCGCCGCCACGTTGCGCATCGTCGATCCGGCGCAGTATCGCGCCCGCCTCAAGGATTTCGACTTCGACATCACCGTCGAGCGCATGAGCTTCTCGTCGACGCCGGGCGATTCGCTGCGCAGCTATTTCTCCTCGGAGGCGGCCAAGATCAACGGCTCGCAAAACCTGGCCGGCATCGCCGATCCGGCGATCGACGCGTTGGTCGACGACGCCATCGCCGCCAAGACGCGGGACGATCTCACCGCGGCCTGCCGGGCGCTCGACCGGGTGTTCCGCGCCGGCCGCTACTGGATTCCGCAGTGGTATGCGGCGTCACACCGCATCGCCTATTGGGACGAGTTCGGCTTTCCAGCCCGGCAGCCGCGCTATTTCCGCGGCATTCCGGCGACTTGGTGGTATGACCCGGCGAAGGCGGCCAAGCTGAAGCAGAAAGGCTGAACAACGCGTGAGCGGGGCTTGTCCCGGACGGGCCCGTCTTTATGTTGCCGATATGTCATAAGACGAGACGATGCGGATATGCCATAAGCCTCGTTGCCTGCGCGCGGCGGGGGTGACCGTTAAACCTCGGTAATGCTGAGCCCATGACCGCCTATATCGCTCGCCGCATCCTGCTGATGATTCCGACCATGTTCGGGATCATGCTGGTCGCCTTCGTGGTGGTGCAGTTCGCGCCCGGCGGTCCGGTCGAGCAGGTGATCGCCAAGCTGACCGGCGCCGGCGGCGGCGCCATGTCGCGCGTTTCCGGCTCACCCGGCGGCGACTTCGCGCCCGGCGCGCTGCAAGGCGGCGCGCAGATGGACTCCATCTCCTCGAAATATCGTGGCGCCCAGGGCCTCGATCCGGCCTTCATCAAGAAGCTGCAAAAGCAGTTCGGCTTCGACAAGCCGGCCTATCAGCGCTTCTTCATCATGCTGTGGGATTACCTGCGCTTCGATTTCGGCAAGAGCTATTTCCGCGACGTCAGCGTGCTGCAGCTGATCAAGGAGAAGCTGCCGGTCTCGATGTCGCTCGGCATATGGATGACGCTGCTCACCTATCTGATCTCGATCCCGCTCGGCATTCGCAAGGCGGTCGACGACGGCTCGCATTTCGATATGTGGACCTCGACCGTGATCGTGATCGGCTACGCCATCCCCGGCTTCCTGTTCGCTATCCTGCTGATCGTGCTGTTCGCCGGCGGCTCCTTCTTCCAGATTTTCCCGTTGCGCGGGCTTGTATCGGAGAATTTCTGGGTGTTGCCGTGGTACGCCAAGATCGGCGACTATTTCTGGCACCTCACGCTGCCGATCGTCTCGATGGCGATCTCCGCCTTCGCCACCATGACGCTGCTCACCAAGAACTCGTTCCTGGACGAGATCCGCAAGCAGTACGTGCTCACCGCCCGCGCCAAGGGCTGCACCCGCAACCAGGTGCTCTACGGCCACGTGTTTCGCAACGCCATGCTGATCGTGGTGGCGGGATTCCCCGGCGCCTTTGTCTCCGCCTTCTTCACCGGCGCGCTGTTGATCGAGACCATCTTCTCGCTCGACGGGCTCGGCCTGCTTGGCTTCGAGAGCGTGCTCAACCGCGACTACCCGGTGGTGTTCGCCACGCTCTACATGTTCTCGCTCATCGGCGTGGTGGTGAACCTGCTTTCCGATCTCACCTACACCTGGATCGATCCGCGCATCGATTTCGAGACGCGGGAGGTGTGAGTGGACGACCGCACCGGAGTGAAGTCGCCCGACACCACGGCCATCGGCACCATCGAACTGGCGGTGCCGCCGGAAGGCCGTTGGATTTCCGTTTCGCCGCTCAACAAGCGCCGCTGGAAAAATTTCAAGGCCAACAAGCGCGGCTACTGGTCGCTATGGATATTCCTGTTCCTGTTCGTGATCTCGCTGTTTGCCGAATTCATAGCCAATGACCGACCGATCTACATCCACGTCAACGGTCAATCCTATTTTCCCGCGGTGGTGACCTATCCGGATACGGCGTTTTCCAAGACGCCCGATCCCAATCTGTTCGGCACCGCCGCCGACTATCGCGATCCCTATTTGATGAATCTGATCAAGAAGGAAGGCGGCTTCGTCATCTGGCCGCCGATCCGCTTTTCCTACAACACGCAGGTGAGCAAGCCGCCGTCGCCGTTTCCGTCCAAGCCGACCTGGCTGCTCACCCAGAAGGATTGCCAATTCGCCGCCACCCACGGCTTCGCCAAGTGCGGCGACCTCGAATACAACTGGCTCGGCACCGACGACGGCGGCCGCGACGTGATGGCGCGGCTGATCTACGGCTTCCGCATATCGGTGCTGTTCGGCCTGTGCCTGACCATCGTGTCGTCGATCATCGGCGTCGCCGCCGGGGCGGTGCAGGGGTATTTCGGCGGCTGGACTGATCTCTTGTTCCAGCGCTTCATCGAGATCTGGACCTCGATCCCCTCGCTCTATCTGTTGCTGATCATCTCCTCGGTGCTGGTGCCGGGCTTCTTTGTGCTGCTGGGCATTCTGCTGCTGTTCTCGTGGGTGTCGCTGGTGGGGCTGGTGCGCGCGGAGTTTCTGCGCGGAAGAAATTTTGAATACATCCAGGCCGCCCGCGCGCTCGGCGTCTCGAACCGCGTCATCATCTTCCGACATCTGTTGCCCAACGCCATGGTGGCGACCATGACGTTTCTGCCGTTCATCCTGTCGTCGTCGGTGATGACGCTGACCGCGCTCGACTTCCTCGGCTTCGGGCTACCGCCCGGCTCGCCCTCGCTCGGCGAGCTGTTGAACGAGGGCAAGGCCAATGTGCAGGCGCCCTGGCTCGGCCTCACCGGCTTCTTTTCGCTCGCGATTATGCTGTCGCTGTTGATCTTCATCGGCGAGGCCGTGCGCGACGCCTTCGACCCACGGAAGACGTTTAGGTAACCGAATGGCCGAGCCGCTTCTTTCCATCCACGATCTTTCCGTCGCCTTCGGCCTGGGCGAGCGTCAGGTTCTGGCGGTTGACAAGGTTTCGTTCGACATCGGCAAGGGCGAGACGCTGGCGCTGGTCGGCGAGTCCGGTTCCGGCAAATCGGTCACCGCCCTGTCGGTGATGAAGCTCTTGCCTTATCCGCCGGCGCATCACCCGTCTGGCTCGATCCGCTTCAAGGGGCAGGAACTGCTGCCCATGCGCGAGAACGAGATCCGCAAGATTCGCGGCAACGACATCACCATCGTGTTCCAGGAACCGATGACCTCGCTTAATCCGCTGCACACGATCGAGAAGCAGCTCGCCGAAGTTCTGCTCATCCATCAAGGGATGTCCGGCGTAAAGGCGCGGACGCGCATTGTCGAACTGCTCGAACAGGTCGGCATTCCCGACCCGAAGGGCCGGCTCGCCAGCTATCCGCACCAGCTTTCCGGCGGCCAGCGTCAGCGCGTGATGATCGCCATGGCGCTCGCGAACGAGCCCGATCTGCTGATCGCCGACGAGCCGACCACCGCCCTCGACGTGACGGTACAGGCGCAGATCCTGCAATTGCTCAAGGACACTCAGAAGCGGCTCGGCATGTCCATGCTGTTCATCACCCACGATCTCGGCATCGTGCGCAAGCTTGCCGACCGCGTCTGCGTGATGAACAGCGGCAAGATCGTCGAGCACGGCAATGTCGAGCGCGTATTCACCGCCCCCGAGCACCCCTATACGCGCGACCTGCTCGCCGCCGAGCCTAAGCCCGATCCGGCGCCGCCGCGTCCCAACGCGCCGGTGGTGATGGAGACCAAGGACCTCAAGGTCTGGTTCCCGATCAAGCGCGGCCTGATGCGCAAGGTGGTCGGCTATATCAAGGCGGTGGACGGCATCAGCGTCGAGGTGCGCAAAGGTGAAACGCTCGGCGTGGTCGGCGAATCGGGCTCCGGCAAGACCACGCTCGGCCTCGCCATCCTGCGGCTGATTTCATCGGACGGTCCGGTGGTGTTCATGGGCGACACCATCCAGGGCCTCAAGTTCAAGCAGATGCGGCCTTACCGCCGCAACATGCAGATCGTATTCCAGGACCCCTACGGCTCGCTCAGCCCCCGCATGTCGGTCTCCGACATCGTGGAGGAGGGCCTGTGGGTGCATCATCCGCAGTTGAAGCCGGCGGAGCGCGAGCGCCGCGTCATCGCCGCGCTCAACGATGTCGGCCTCGATCCCGAGACCCGCCACCGCTATCCGCACGAGTTCTCCGGCGGTCAGCGCCAGCGCGTCGCGCTAGCCCGCGCGCTGGTGCTGGAGCCGACCTTTATCGTGCTCGACGAGCCGACCAGCGCGCTCGACATGCTGATCCAGGCGCAGATGGTCGACCTGCTGCGCGACCTGCAGAAGAAGCGCGACCTCACTTACATGTTCATCTCGCACGACCTGCGCGTGGTGGCGGCGCTGGCCAGCCGCCTGGTGGTGCTGCGTCACGGCAAGATCGTGGAAGCGGGCGCGGCCGCCGACCTGTTCAAGAGTCCGAAGACCGACTACACGCGCGCGCTGTTTGCCGCCGCCTTCAATCTCGAGACCGCGCCGGAAGGCGTGGTTGCGCAGTAGCGATGGCGGATAAGTCCGAACTCGCCGATCTGCCCGCCGACGTTTCCGTGACGCCGCCCGAGTTGTTGACCAAGGCCTATCGCGATTACCAGCGCTATCGCATGACGCTAACCGGTGCCGATGGCGCGCCGGTCACGCAGCAGCGCGACGTGATTCTCGGCGGCAAGGTGGTCGCGGTGCTGCCGGTCGATCTCGCCCGCGACGAGATCGTGCTCATCCGTCAGGTTCGGTTGCCGGCGCATCTCGCCAATGGCCACGGCGATCTGGTCGAGATCGTCGCCGGCCGGGTGGAAGCGGGGGAACAGCCGATCGCGGCCGCGCGCCGTGAGTGCAACGAGGAAATCGGCATCGTCCCTGACAAGCTCGTCGAGCTGTTCAGTTATCTGACCAGCCCGGGCATCACCGACGAGGAAGTCACCGTCTTTCTCGGCGCCGTCGATGCCACGCGGATCAGGGCAGGGACGCGTGCCACGGTCGACGGCGAGCAGCTTTATCTGATGCGCGTTGCGATCGACGCGGTGTTGTCCGCGCTCGGTACCGGCGCCATGCGCAACGGGCCGCTGGTCATTGCGCTGCAATGGCTGGCGCTCAACCGCGGCCGGCTTGCGGATCTGCTCAGCCAGGCGCGCTGACGCGACTCACGTATTCGTGATTCGCTATATGGTTTTGGCCCGCGCAGGGTCACCCGCGCCAACAAGAACAATGCGACATGAAAACAATGCCCCGCCTGAGCGCTCTCGTCCTCTCGGCCTTCATCATCGTCCTGTTGCCGTTCGTCGCGCGCGCCGACGAGGGCTGGTACCCGATCAAGGCGGACGACGGCACGACCATCGCCAATCACCGCGTGCCGGTGGAGCTGGAAAGCCAGATCGAGAAGCTGCCCGGCGTGGTGGTGCTCGGCAATCCGCATGGCGAGGTCACGCTCAACGAGTTTTACGATCTCAATTGCCCCTATTGCCGCAAGGCGTCCGGCGAGATCGAGAAGCTGCTCGGCACCGTCAAGGAATTCCGGCTAGTGCTGGTGCCGTTCCCCGTGCTCGGCGTTGCCTCGATCCAGGCCGGCAAGGTCGAGCTGGCGGTGCAGCGGCTTGGCTCGCCGCAGCAGTTCTATGAATTCTATCGCAAGGCGATGGCGACACGTGGCGTCATGGACGGCAACCGCGCCTTGGCGATCGCCAAGGCGATCGGCCTCGACATCAAGAAGGTGACCGACGTCGCCAACGACAAGTCGCTCGCCACCATCATGATCGCCCATGTGCGGCTCGGCGATTCGCTCGGCATCCAGGCGACGCCCGGTTTCGTCATCAAGGGCGTCGCCATCAACGGCTATCCCGGCGACAAATCGCTGGCGCAGATCGTCGACTCGGTCGAACGCTGCGACAACGTGGTGTGTGATAGCAAAGCCAAATGATCGCGCCCGCGTTCGCCGAAAGTCACCCCAGCCGCCGCACGCTGCTGACGCCGCTGCCGGCCGCCGCGATGCGGGCAACAGCGTCCGCCACCGGCTCGATCGCCACCGCCATGTGGTGGGCGTTGGCGTGAAGGAGCGTGTCGCCGTCGCAGGCGATGGCGACATGGCCCTTCCAGAAGACCAGATCGCCGCGTCGTAGATCGGAGAAGGCGAGCCGCGCGCCGAGCGCCTGTTCCTGCAGGTCGCTGTCACGCGGGCAGGGGACACCCGTCGCCTGCAGCGAAACCTGCACCAGTCCGGAGCAGTCGATGCCGAGCGAGGTCTTGCCGCCCCACAGATAGGGCGTGCCGAGGAATTTTTCGGCGACCGCGACGTAGTCCGGCTCGGCCGCGTCGATGGCGGCAAGATGCATCGCCGGCAGATAGAAATTTGACGCGGTGACCGCGAAGCGTTCGTCGGTGCGTGTGATGGCGACGCGCGCGCCCAGCGGCAGCGCGGTGAGTGGCGGCAGTTTGATGTCGGGTCCGGGAAAGCCGAGCGTGCGCAGCGCCGCCACTTTGTGGGTCGGCGGCGGCCCCGGCGGTGTCAGCGCATTGGCGGACAGCCAGCCGACATAGCCGTCGCGCTCCAGCTGCCCCCAGGCCCAGCCTTCCTCGGTCGTCTCATAGACCATGACGCGCTCGCCCATGAGCGCTTCGGTGTCGAGCGGCGCTGCGTGCGACGGCGCGCGGCGCAAAGGCGTCACCGGCTCGATCACCTCATAAGGCACGCCCTCAACAAAACGCGCCGCCTCGACCTGACCACGCAGATGCGCGGCCGCGAGATCGGGACGGAAGGGGTTGAGGCGTGGGTCGAGCGAATCCATCGCGTTCACTCACCCGCTCGTCCCCGCGAAAGCGGGGACCCAAGGCAGCAATGCACTGCAATCGAAATGAGAAATGGATTCCCGCGGGAGCCCGTGCTCGGGCCAGCCGAAGGCTGGACCCGAGTGCGGGAATGAGCGGAGTTCTTGGCGCGGTCTACGCATAATCTACGAATAGCGCGCCTTGAGCAGCCCATAGAGCGCGCGTGCCGACTGCAGGTCGCCGCCTTCCGGCCGGCCGGGCTTCGCCGATGCCGACCAGGCGAAGATGTCGAGATGCAGCCAGGATTTCGCTTCCACGAAGCGGCGCAGGAATAGCGCCGCGGTAATGGCGCCGCCGTGGCCGCTGGAGCCGACATTGTTGAAGTCGGCCACCTTGGAATCGAGCATGCTGTCATAGGGCCGCCACAACGGCATGCGCCACAGCGGATCGTACTCAATCGCGCCTTGCTGCATGTATTCGCCGGCAAGCTGATCGTCGTCGGTGAAGAACGGCGCCAGCTCCGGCCCCATGGCGACCCGCGCGGCGCCGGTGAGCGTGGCGAAGTCGGCGATCAGCGCCGGCTTCTCTTCGTCGGCCAGCGCCAGGGCGTCGGCCAGCACCAGCCGGCCTTCGGCGTCGGTGTTGCCGATCTCCACGCTCAGGCCCTTGCGCGACACGTAAACATCCCGCGGGCGGAAGCTGACGCCGGAGATCGAATTCTCCACCGCAGGGATCAACACGCGCAGGCGTACCTTCAAGCCCCGCCCCATGACCATGTGCGCGAGCGCCAGCGCGGTCGCGGCGCCGCCCATGTCCTTCTTCATGTTGAGCATGCCGCTCGCCGGCTTGATGTCGAGCCCGCCGGTGTCGAAGCAAACGCCCTTGCCGACCAGCGTCACCTTGGGGTCGCTGTCCTTGCCCCAGGTGAGGTCGATCAATCGCGGCGCGCGCTTGGAGCCCTTGCCGACGGCGTGGATGAGCGGGAAGCCTTTTTCCAGCGCCTCACCAGCGATGACATCGATCGCCGCGCCGTGTTGTGCGGCGAGCCTGCGCGCGGCCTCCTCCAGCTCGGCGGGCCCCATGTCGTTCGACGGCGTATTGATGAGATCGCGGCAGAGCATCACCGCTTCCGCAATGCGGCTGACGTCCTCGCCGTCGACTCCTTCCGGCACCACCAGCCGGACATTGCGCTCCTGTGCCTTGCGGTAGCGGGCGAACTGATAGCTGCCGAGCACGAAGGCAAGCGCCGCCAGCCGCGCATCATGCGGCGCATTGCCGAAGCGGTAGGTGCCCGGCGGCAACAGCCCCGTCAGCGCGCCGGGCCGGAACAGGTCGCGCGTCGGATCGTCGGCCGCTTCCAGGCCGAACAGCACGCCGGCCAGCTCGCCTTCGGGGCCGGGCACCGGGAGAAACTTGCCGGGCTTCGGCTCGAAGCCGGCGGCGCGCACGAAGGCGCGCTCGCGCGCGTCGAGAACGGTCGTCGCGTCGGCGAAAGTGGCCGCGGTGACAAAGAGAATGGGAACAGCCGGCACGTCGCCGGCGCTGACAAGGACTGGATGCATGGTTATTCCGCTGCGTCGCGCATTGAATTATTCGGGTGATAGCCGTCGCGTGTCTGCGGCAGCTTCCAGCCCAGCAATTTGCCGGCCACCAGCGTGCGCAGCACCTGCGCGGTGCCGCCGCCGATGGTGAACATACGCACATCGCGCGCCATCCGTTCCAACGGCAGTTCGCGCGAATAGCCGCGGGCGCCGAACATCTGCAGCGCGTCGTTGACGATTTTGATGGCCGTCTCGGCGGCAAAGATCTTGGCCTGCGCCGCCAGCATCGGATCGGGAAAGGCGCTTGCCTGGGGTCCGCGCGAGCGGGCCGCCTGATAGAGCATCAGCCGCGAGGCGGTGAGTTGCGTCTGCATGTCGGCCAGCATCCATTGCAGACCCTGGAATTCGCCGATCGGGCGGCTGAACTGCTCGCGCTCCTTCACCCAATCCAGGGCCAGGTCGAGAGCGCCGCCGGCGACGCCCATGGCCACCGTGCCGGCGCCGACGCGCTGGCTGTTGTAGGCGTTCATCAGGTCGGCGAAGCCGCGCCGGAACCCCGATGGTGGCAGCACCGCCATGTCGGCCGGCACTTCCAGGTTCTCGAAGGTCAGTTCGCCTTCCGGCATGCCGCGCAAGCCCATGGTCTGCTCGCGCTTGGTGACCGCCAGCCCCTTCGGCGTGCCCTTGTCCGGGTCGCGCACGGCGAGAAAGCCGCCGATGCCGAGGTTGTCACCCTTCTCGTCGTGGACGCGCGCAAAGATCAGATGCAGCCGCGACACGCCGGCGCCGGTGATCCAGTGCTTCTTGCCGTTGATGACGTATTTGTCGCCGCGCTTGTCGGCGCGGGTGGTCATGGCGGTGGCATCGGACCCGGCCATCGGCTCGGTGATGCAGATGGCGGGCTTGTCGCCTTGAAGCACCAGCTTGGCCGCCAGTTCCTGCTGCGCCGGACTGCCATAGGCCATCACCGTGGAGATGGCGCCCATATTGGTTTCGACCACGATGCGGGAGGTCACCGTGCAGGCCTTGGCCATTTCCTCGGTCACCAGCACGGCCTCGAGGAAGGAGCGGCCCTGGCCGCCGAGCGCCTGGGGCACGGTCATGCCGCAGAAGCCGGCGTCAGCCAGCGCTTTCACGATGTCCCAGGGGTACTGCTCGTCGCGGTCGATCGCCGCCGCGCGCGGGCGCACGATGGTTTCCGCGAATTCGCGGGCACGCGCCTGCAGAGCCAGTTCGTCGGGAGAGAGCCCTAGGTCCATCACGCTCATCCTATACGAAATTTTGCCCGCGCTGGGCACGCGGGTACCGGTGGGAAGCGCCGGCGAGTTTACAAGTTAACCTCTCGTTAGGGTTAACCATTTATTGCTCGGGAAATGCCGTCGGAACGCCAGCCCCCGGGGTCCCATGCGTCCTGAATCCCATTCCGTCATCCGTCTGCTTACTTCGACCGCCGCGGTCGCCGGGCTCACCTTGGCGCTGGGTGGCTGCATCATGAGCAGCCCAGATATCACCAGCGGCTCATCAGATATCACCGGTTCGATTTCCGGCAGCAGCAGCCACCCACCGTCGACCGAGTCCGGCTGGCGCAAGCAGCTCGACGAGTGGGGCGAACGCTACCGCTCCAATCCCGCCGACGCCAACGCCGCCATGGGTTATGCCCAGGCCCTGCGCGCGACCGGCCGCAACAGCCAGGCCGTGGCGGTGCTACGCGAGGCCGCGATCCGCAATCCGCACAACCGGCCGCTGGTCGGCGCCTATGGCCGGGCGCTGGCCGATGTCGGCGACTTCCAGCAATCGCTCGATGCGCTGAGCCGCGCGCATACGCCCGATAATCCCGACTGGCGCATCCTGAACGCACAAGGCGCGGTGCTCGACCAGATGGGCCGGCACAAAGAGGCGCAGCGGCACTATTCGGCCGCGCTCAAGATCGTGCCCAACGATCCCTCGGTCTTGTCCAATCTCGGTCTGTCCTATGCCTTGGAAAAGAATCTGAAAAAGGCGGAGGCCACGCTGCGCAAGGCCGTCGCGCAGCCCGGCGCCCGCCCCAAGGTGCGCCAGAACCTGGCGCTGGTGGTCGGGCTCGAGGGCCGCTTCGCCGATGCCGAGCAGATCGCGCGTGCCGACCTGCCGGCCGACCAGGCCGAAGCCAACGTGGCCTACCTGCGCAAGATGCTGGCGGAGCGGAACAAGTGGACCAGCATCCGCCCCGTGCGCACGTCCACGTCGCGCAAGTCCGGCTCCTAAACAAGTCCGGCTCCTGAACACATCGTCATCGATTATTGGCGGCGGCGCGCTGGCAGCGCGCGGCACTCACATCGCCGATTTGCGCTGAAGCGTTCTCCGCTTTTCCCGTCTTCGCGGCGCGAGCGTCTGGGTCGACGCCGGATCACTTCCGTCCCCGCTTGCGCGGGAACGAGCGGTCAGGAATGCTTCGGCCTCGGCGGATTGCAATCTAGTGCCAGATAGCCATGACCTTGATCGCGGCCGGCCCGAGAATGACGACGAACAGCACCGGCAGGAAGAACACGATCATCGGCACGGTCAGCTTGGGCGGCAGACCGGCCGCCTTCTTTTCGGCTTCCGACATGCGCATGTCGCGATTTTCCTGCGCCATCGTGCGCAGCATGGTGGCGAGCGGTGTGCCGTAGCGTTCCGCCTGCTGCAGCGCCATGCAGACCGATTTCACGCCTTCGAGGTTGGTGCGCTTGGCCAGGTTTTCGTAGGCTTGGCGGCGGTCGGGCAGATAGGACAGTTCCGCCATGGTCAGCGTCAGTTCCTCGGCGAGTGGGACCGACTGGGTGCCGATTTGATCGCTCACCTTGCGGAAGGCGGCTTCGATCGACATGCCTGATTCCACGCAGATCAGCAGCAGGTCGAGGCTGTCCGGGAAGGCGCGCTTGATCGACTGCTGCCGGCGTTGGATCTTGCTCTTCAGGATCATCATCGGCAGGTGCATGCCGATATAGGCGGCGGCGATGCAGATGCCGAGCTTGATGGTGGCCGACTGCTTGAGATGGATCACCACGAACACGTAGGAAGCGGCGAACAGGAAGCTCACGATCGGCGTCACCATGCGGAAGAACAGGAAGGTGACGTAGGGCGCCTGCCCTCGGTAGCCGGCCTGCACCAGCTTCAGCCGCGCCTCTTCCTGCGCAAACCATTTGCTCAAGTTGAAGCGGTCGACGATGTCCTGGATATAGGCTTTTGGCGATTGCCGCAGGCTGACCCTCTGCTGCTCTTTCGCCATGCGCTCACGTTCGCGCTGCCTGATCTTCTCGCGCTCGACCGCCACCGCCCGCATGCGCCTGTTGAGCGGGTCGGCGAACACGATCGGCATCGCCAGGGTCAATACCGTCGCGGCCGCGCCGATGGCTGCCAGCACCATCATCACGGTCTGGGCATTGAGCGAGTTTTCCAACAGTTCGAGCATGATGGGCTACTTTTAGAAGTCGAAATTGATCATCTTCTTCATCACCATGACGCCCATGAACATCCACAGGGCCGAACCCGCCAACATCACGTGGCCGATCTGGGTGGTGAAAAGCAGCGAGATGTATTGCGGGCTGGTGACGTAGACGAGGGTCATCACGGCGAGCGGCAGTGCGCCGATAATGCCGGCAGAGGCCTTGGCTTCCTGCGACATGGCGCGGATCTTGGCTTTCATCTTCTTGCGGTCGCGCAGCACGCGCGACAGATTGCCGAGCGCCTCGGCGAGGTTGCCGCCGGCTTTCTGCTGAATGGAGACGACGATGCCGAAGAAGTTCGCTTCCGGCACCGGCATTTCCTCGTAGAGCTTGAGGCAGGCGTCGCCCAGCGGCATGCCGACGGCCTGGGTCTCCACGATGCTGCGAAACTCCGATTTCAGCGGTTCAGGGGCATCGATGGCGATCATCTTAAGACAGTCGAGCAACGGCAGGCCGGCCTTCACGCCACGGACCACGATGTCGACCGCATCCGGAAACGCATTGAGAAACTTCGTCTCCCGCCGTTTCTTCAGATACGACAACAGCCAGTAAGGCACGCCGAAGGCACCGGCGAAGCCGAGCGCGGCGCCGCCGATCAGGCCGATACCCATCATTATGCCGACCACGAACATGGCTATCCCGACGCCGGCCGACATAAGCATGTATTGCCGCTTCGACCATGACAAACCGGCTTGCGCTAGGCGCACCGACAGCGGCCGGCTCTTACTTTGCTTGTGCCGCTCCTCGAATTCCTTGAGCGTGTTCTCGATGACGTCGCGGCGCGACCTCGGCTGATTGCGTGCGACGCGGGCGACCGGTTCCGCCTTGGCGACGTCGGCCATGCGTTTCTCGGTCTGCCGCTCGCCCGACAGGATCGGATAGATGAATACCCAGACCACGCCGCCGATCGCGACTGAAACCAGGAAGAATACGGCAAGCGGCTGCATGTCGGTCCCCGATTCAGGCGCGCATGGCGGCTTCGGCGGCTTCGGCGGCGTCCAGTGCGGTGGCGAGCCGCTGCTCCTCGCCGTAATAGCGGGCGCGGTCCCAGAAGCGCGGCCGGCCGATACCGGTCGAGCGGTGTTTGCCGATGATGTTGCCGTGCGCGTCCTCGCCCACCATGTCGTAGACGAACAGGTCCTGCGTCACGATGACGTCGCCTTCCATCCCCATCACCTCGGTGATGTGGGTGATCTTGCGGGTACCGTCGCGAAGGCGCGCGGCCTGGATCACCACGTCGACCGAAGCCACGATCATTTCGCGGATGGTGCGGGAGGGCAGGGCGAAGCCGCCCATGGTGATCATCGATTCGAGGCGGGAAAGGGCTTCGCGCGGGTTGTTGGCGTGCAGCGTGCCCATCGAGCCGTCATGGCCAGTGTTCATGGCCTGCAACAGGTCGAAGGCCTCCGGTCCGCGCACCTCGCCGACGATGATGCGTTCAGGGCGCATACGCAGACAGTTGCGTACCAGGTCACGCATGGTGACCTGGCCTTCGCCTTCCAGGTTGGGTGGGCGCGTTTCCAGACGCACCACATGCGGCTGCTGGAGCTGCAATTCGGCGGCGTCTTCGCAGGTGATGATGCGTTCGTCGTGCTCGATGAACTGGGTGAGACAGTTGAGCAGCGTGGTCTTGCCGGAACCGGTACCGCCGGAAACCAGCGAGTTGACGCGGCAGCGGCCGATAATCTGCAGGATTTCGGCGCCTTGCGGCGTGATGGTGCCGTACTTGACCAACTGACCGAGGGTCAGCTTGTCCTTCTTGAACTTACGAATGGTGAGCGCGGGGCCATCGATCGCCAGCGGCGGGGCGATGACGTTGACGCGGGAGCCGTCGGGCAAGCGCGCGTCGCAGATCGGCGATGATTCGTCGACGCGGCGGCCGACCTGGCTGACGATGCGCTGGCAGATGTTCAGCAGTTGCTGGTTGTCGCGGAATCGGATGCCGGTCCGCTGAATCTTGCCTTGTACTTCGATGTAAACGGTGCCGGAGCCGTTCACCATGATGTCGGAGATGTCGTCGCGCGACAGCAGCGGCTCCAGCGGGCCGAAGCCGAGGACGTCGTTGCAGATGTCGTCGAGCAGCTCTTCCTGCTCCGAGATCGACATCACGATGTTCTTGATCGCGATGATCTCGTTGACGATGTCGCGGATTTCCTCGCGCGCGGAATCGGCGTCGAGGCGGGCGAGCTGGGCGAGGTCGATGGCCTCGATCAGCGCGCCGAAGATGACGGTTTTGACTTCGTAATAGGCGTCGGAACGGCGGGAATCGACCGCGGTGGGCACCGTGGTGACGGCGGTCGGCGCGCGGTGTGGCGCCGGCGCCGACACCAGCGGCGCGCCCAGGCCCTCGGACGGAAACGGCGTGCGTCCGCTCTCGCCCGTGCCGCCCTCGGGCGGGCGCTGGGCTGCGGACGACTGCGCCGCGCTCTCTCCCGCCGGCGCTGCCGGCTGGAGAGGCGGCGATGGAGTCGTCTTTACTTCACCGGCTCCGCTGCGCTTACCGAACACGACTGTCTACTCCAAACTTGTGCGCTGCCCTCAGCCCATCAGCTTAGCGAGCAGCGGGCTCAACAACCCTCCGCGCGCACGCTTGGCCTCGGCACGCCCGGTCAGCACCTGTGCCAGCTGACGGAACATGTCCGCCGTCTTATGATTCGCCGACACTTCGGCGATCATTTGTCCGTTGTTAGCGGCGGTGCCGAAGATCTGCGGATCGAACGGGATCACAGCCAATGGCTGGTCTTCCAGCGCCTTGGCGAAGTCAGCCGGCGAAATCTCCGGCCGCTTCGGTACGCCGACCTGGTTGAGGCAGTAATAGGGGCGATGGTCGTTCGGGCGCGCGGTGCGCAGCAGATCGACCAGGTTCTTGGCATTGCGCAGATTGGCGAGGTCGGGCGAAGCCACCACCAGGATGTCGTCGGCGGCGACCAGCAGCCGCTTGGTCCAGCTCGACCAGATGTGCGGCATGTCGAGGACCACGCAAGGGATCGAGGAGCGCAGCGAGTCGACGATGGAATCGAAGGCATCCGAGCTGAAGTCGTAGGTGCGGTCGAGCGTCGCGGGCGCCGCCAGCAGGCTCAGGTGATCGGTGCACTTCGACAACAGGCGGTCGACGAAAGCGGTATCGACGCGGTCGGGCGAGAACACCGCGTCGGCCACGCCTTGCGGCGGATCCTGATTGTAGTCGAGGCCGGCCGTGCCGAAGGCGAGATCGAGATCGGTCACCACCGCATCGAGCGAGAGATCGCGCGCGATCGCCCAGCCGATATTGTGGGCGACCGTCGAGGCCCCGACGCCGCCCTTGGCGCCGATCACGGCGAGAATCCGGCCGACGGGCTTGGTATTGGGCGCCACGAACAATCCGCAGACCGAACGCACCACGTCGAGGGTGGCGACCGGCGCGATCAGGTAATCGCTTACCCCGCGCCGTTGCAGTTCGCGATAGAGCGTCACATCGTTGATGCGGCCGATCACCACGACCCGGGTGCCGGCATCGCAGACCTCGGCGAGCTGATCGAGCGCGCCGAGGATATCGTCGGCGTGTTGATCCGACTCGATGATGATGACGTTCGGCGTCGGGGCATTGCGGTAGGCCTCGGTGGCCGCGGCCGCGCCGCCCATCTGGATTTTGACATGCGCCTTGCCCAAACGGCGGTCCTCGCCGGCGGCCTGCACCGCCGCGGCGGTTTCCACCGTCGCGCAGAACGCCTGGATCGAGACGCGCGGGGCGGGAGCGATATGCTCCTCGACGGCGCCCTCGTCGATCGGCGCCGTAGCGATCCGATCGTCCTCGTCGGCCGTGGCCGTCGTTTGTGCGAAGTGCTTGATCATTTTCCCAGTTCGCTGATCTTGGCTTTGTCGTAATCGCTGTACTTACCGGACGGGTCGGTACCCTTGGTGTAGTTGCCGATAGCGACGGTGCGGCGCGCCTCATAGGCCGGCGTGCTGCCGCGCGGCTGCACCAGGTCGGCCGGATTGGCCACCATGGCGGCGAGATTGTGCTGGGTGGCGCAGCCGAAATTCCAATACGAGCGATTGCGGCCGTAGGTTTCGCCGCCGGCCGGGCCAAGGTCATTCGGCCACATTCCGCAAGGCCCGGCATAGGCGGTCAGCTTGGAATAGCTGAGCTTGATGCTGGCCAGCGCCGAAGTCGGTGCCCGATAGCGGCCGACATAGACCGCGCGCCGCGGAACGCCGGACGCGGACAGGATCGAGAATATTTCGCGCAGCGAGCCGGCGGCCGCGTGCACGGTGTGCCGGTTCGAGGGCACGTCGACGGCGATGCTGCCGGTGGCTTCGTGCCGCCAGCCCTGCGCGAAGGACAACACGTCCGCGCGCTGGCCCGGCGTCAGCCCGCCACGAAATTCACCGAGGAAAACTTGCACCGTGTGCTCGCCCCGGCCGATGGAGATCGGATGGCGGTCGCGGATCGCGGAAGGGTAATTGTCCTCGACGGTGTGCTCGTAGCAGCCCGCGAGCATGGCGGCCAGGCCGCTGACCGCCAGCAGGCGGAGCGCCGTGCGGCTGTGGCGTCTGACGATCGCCGTATAGAATGCTGTCATCGATCGTCTCCGCTCAGTCCAGGATGAAGCCGTATTTGCCGTGATAGGCATGGGCGGTGGGCAGATCCTTGGGCTTGGTACCGTAGATGCGGTTGAGACTGCCCATCAGGATCGTCGACGGGTCGCTCGCATCTTCAAAGCCGTCGTCGGGCCGCGCCAGCTTGTTCTCGGCGACCGCGCGCACGATGTAGGGCGTGACCAGGATCATCAGCTCGGACTTGTGGCTGATGTAGTCGCGGCTCCTGAACAGCGTGCCGAGCACCGGCACCTGCATGAGACCGGGCAGGCCGTTTATCGCCTGCTTGCTCTGGTCCCGGATCATGCCGGCCAATGCCAGCGATCCGCCGGAGGGGATTTCGACCGTGGTTTCCGCGCGTCGGGTCTGAATCGAGGGGATGGTGGTGTTGAAGCCGTTCTGGTTCAGGGTGATGGAGTTCTCTTGCGAAACGTCGGACACCTCGGTCATCACCTTGAGGCTGATGCGGCCTTCGGTCAGCACCACCGGCGTGAAGCGCAGGCTGACGCCGAACTTCTTGAACTCGATTTCCGGCTGACAGGTCGTCGTCGTCTGACAGGTCAACCCTTTCGGGATCGGGAATTCGCCGCCGGCCATGAACGTCGCGGACTCGCCGGAGATGGCGGTCAGCGTCGGCTGGGCCAGGGTGCGGATCACGCCGGCGCGATCCATCGCTTGCAGCGTGGTGGTGACGTTCTTCGCGGTGCCGGCGATGCTGGTGGAGGACAGCGCCTGGCCGGTGGCGGAGAACGGGTTGTCGGTGTTGAAGTTGACGACGGCGGTGCCGTAGCTGAGGCTGCCGCTCAAATCGATGCCGAGCTGCTTGATGACGTCGCGCTGCACTTCCGCGACCGTCACCTTGATCATCACCTCGTCGCGTCCCTGCACGGTGATCGCGTTGACGACCCTGACGTTTTCGCCGACCAGCCGTGAAGCGATGTCGTAGGCTTGCTGCGCCTGGGCGGGGCTCGGCGCCGTACCGGAAAGGATGACGCCGTCGTTCATGCCGCGGACCTGGATATTGGAGTCCGGGATGACGTGCTTGATCGCTTGTCGCAGGCCGTTGAGATCACGGGTGACGGCGATGTTGTAGCCGGCGATCTGATGGCCGTTGGCGTCGAAGAAGAAGATGTTGGTCTGCCCGACCTTCACACCGATCATATAGACGCGGCGCGCGGAACGAACCACCGCGTTGGCGATCTTGGGATCGGCGACCAGCACGTCCTTGATGTCGCTCGGCAAATCGATGGCGACCGACTTGCCGACTCCGAGTGTAACGAAGCGCGAGGCGGTGTCGCTTGCGGCCACATGAACCATCGGCACGTCGCCGCGCGTGTCGGCGGCGATTGCCGGCGCCCGCGGTGCCAATCCTGCGGCCAGAATCAGTGCCGTCAGCGCGGTGGTGCGGATCAGCGTCGATTTCGACATGTCCCCTTGGTCCCCTTGATCGGTCAGCGTGGCGTGGTCGTGGTGGTCACACCAAATCGGACAACATTCACGGCATCGCGTTCCGGGCCTCTATCGCTAACGGACTGCGGCCTGCCCGTGCCGGAATCGGCGATGCTGCGCAGCGACAGCGACAGTGTGCCGATCTGGCGCGAAAGCTCGATTTCCTCGACCTGCCTGGGCGCGAGCTCAAGCGTCGCGGTCTTGCCGGTCACGACCTTCTTGCCGTTTTTCTCGGTCAGGTTCTGATCGATCGCCAAGACGCGCACGTCGCCGAGAATCGTACGGCTGGTATAGGTTTCGGTGCCGGTTTGCTTCTCGGCTTCGCGGTCGCGCCGCGTGAGCACGACGTCGACGCGGTCGTTCGGCAGGATGAAGCCGCTGGCCCCGGATTCGGGAGAAATGCCGATGGAAACGGCGCGCATGCCCTTCGGCAGGATCGCGGCCATGTAGCCGGAGCCGTTGCTGTGCACGAGCTTGGCGTCGCGAATCGGTTCGCCGGCGACGAAGGGCGCGCGCGCGATGGAGCCGGAAACGCCTTCGATGGCACCGGGATGCTGGGCGCGGCGGATGAAGTTGCCGTTCTTGGCGCTCTCCGGCCAGGCCTGCCAGGTGACCTCTTGCGGCGAAATTCTCTCGCCAATGCCGATATCCGATTTCGCCACCAGCACTTCGACGGTGGCGACCTTCGCGGCCGGCGCGGTTTTCGTCGCCGGGGTGTTGCCCGAACGGGCGGCGAGCAGGGCGGCAACGCCACCTGCTGCTATCGCGACGGTCAACACGACAAGACGGGCGGCTTTCATACGCTCACTCTCTACGTGCGGCGCGAATCGGCCGCGTAAACCACATGGCCGCCGGAGCGGCTGCCTACACCGGATTTCACCAGCTAAAGGTCAAGGCATGGTTAAGGAGCGGTATCTAAATCGAGTTAATGTTAGGTTGCGTCGCAATTCTCGCGAAAAAGGTATTCAAAAGCCGGCGGCCGGCATCCAAATGGTATTCGGATAGACGAGTAGTGCGGCGGCAGCGAGCGCGATGCCGTAGGGAACGCCGCCGCCCGCGTCGTGCAGGCGCAAGATCCAGCCCTGACGGGCCAGCACATGCGGCAGCGGCAGTCTGCGGAATTGAATGATGAGGAGGGTCAGTGCGCCGCCCAACAGGGCCGCGTTGAGCAAGAAATCGAGCAGATGGGGAAAGCCGAACCACAGCGCCACGGCGGCCGCCAGCTTGGCATCGCCGCCGCCGATCCAGCCCATTGAAAAGAAGAAAAACGCCACGACCAGCACCAGGGCGGCAGCTTCCAGGTGCATGCCGATCATGGTCAAACTCATGCCGGTGATCAGTGCCAGAAGGAAAAAGGTGCCGGTGAGCGCCAGCGACAACCGATTGGAGATGGTCATCGTGAACAGGTCGCTGGAGGCGGCGAACGCCATCAGCGCCGGAAACAGCAACAGTCTGATGGTGTCGATCAACATGGTTCGGTTCCTGCCGGTGCTTCGTGACGGCTGGGTGTCAGGTTACGGCGACTAGACTTGCCGATCGGTTACGCGCGGCGGTCTTTCTGGCCGTGAGTGCAGAAAAAAAGGCTCCGGTCAGCGACCGGAGCCCTTTGTTTCGGTCGGTTCAGCTCAAATTACTTCAGCTGGTCCGAGATGCTCTTGAACTTGGTGTTCAGCGCGGTGCCGAGGCCGTTCACGACCGCGATGATCGCGACGGAAATGCCGGCAGCGATAAGGCCGTACTCGATGGCGGTCGCGCCCGAGTCGTCCTTCATGAAACGCACGAAGAGGTTTTTCATCGGTAGCTCCATTTGATCCACACGTGGCTGTCTGAGCTGGGTCCAGGAGACTGCCTCTTTTGCGCAGCTCGCCCGAAGCCATGGCGCAAACTAGCAAGAAGGTCTTGCATGCTAGTTAATACGATTGCCGAATTTTCAGGCATTACTGCGTATATTTCGCTTGGTTAACAAGTTATTCCCTAAAGATTAGCAAGGTTAATAAAATCTTTATTCAATATATATTGGTTCATGGCCGATGGATTTTTCAAGATATACAGTTGAACTACTATAGCTGACTGGTGAAAATTAGCAAACCGAGCCGTTCTGTTTGCTTGGGCCCGCCGCAATAATACTTGGCACGGCCAGGGCTTCTGTCGGTTCCCACCGACCGCAGTCGCAGCGAATCGTCGCGGTGACATCGATTCAACAGGCCCAATTCACCCGATCTTAACCGGAGTCATCGCAATACCATTCAGCTGTATCCGCGCGTATCGGGCTTGCCGCCATGTTGGTTGAATTTCTCTCCGTACTCGACGTTGCCGGGCAGACGCTGCTCAAGCTCGTGCCGATCACCATCGGCCTTGGCATCGCCTTCGCCCTGCTGGAGCAATGGGCCGCCTGCAATCCCGGCCGGCCCTGGTGGCACAAGCGCGAGATCCTCACCGACGTTACGTATTGGTTCATGATCCCGCTGATGACGCGCTTCGTGCGCATCGGCCTCTTGGTGATCGGCGCCGCGCTACTGTTCAACATCCACGGCGAACAACAGCTCCTGGCCTTCTACGACCACGGCTTCGGCCCGCTCGCCACGCTGCCGCTGTGGGCGCAGGCGATCGTGTTTCTGTTCGCCTCCGACTTCTTGCTCTATTGGGTTCACCGCGGCTTCCATGGCGCCAAGCTGTGGAAGTACCACGCCGTGCACCATTCGTCCGAGGACGTGCACTGGATCTCGGCCGGCCGCTTCCACCCGGTCAACGTGTTCCTCGGCACGGTGCTGGTCGAGGTGGCGCTGCTGCTCGCCGGCATTTCGCCGAACGTCATGCTCTGGGTCGGGCCCTTCAACACCGCGACTTCCGCGCTGGTGCACGCCAATTTGAACTGGGATTTCGGTCCGTTCAAATACCTATTCGCCAGCCCGGTCTTTCACCGCTGGCATCACACCTCGCTGGAGCGCGGCGGCAACATGAACTTTGCCGGTACGTTCCCCTTTATCGACTGGATGTTCGGCACATTTTACATGCCGGAGGGTGAATTGCCCGACAACTATGGCATCGGCGAACCCGATTTTCCCTCGAGTTTCGGCGGCCAGATGATCTATCCGCTACGCCATTGAACGATATGCATACGTGGCTGTACTCGGGCTCTTTGCACTTCGTTCACTTATTTGCATCAACTTGGAACTGTCTACGCCGCTGCTTCGCCGTAGCGGCTCAATTGCGTAGGATGCTGGAGATTTCAATGTCAGCCGTGCTCGGGCATCACAAGTGGCGCATCGGCATTTTGACGAGCGTGCTGTTGGCCGCCATCGCAATCGGCAGCGCCCCGGTGCGAGCCGATAGCGTCAATATCTCCGTCGACGAGGCGCATGTCATCCGGCTGCCCAGCGGCGTCGCGACTATCGTGATCGGCAATCCGCTGATCGCCGACGCCAGCCTGCAGCGCGGTGGTGTCCTGGTGGTCACCGGCAAGGGCTATGGCTCGACCAATCTGCTGGCGCTCGATCACGAGGGTAAGGTCATCGCCAACAAGACCCTGAATGTGGGGTCGTCGACGAACGGCAATCTGGTGGTCGTCTACCGGGGCACCGACCGCGAGTCTTATAGCTGCGCACCGCAGTGCGAGCCGCGCATCATGTTGGGCGACGCGCCGGGATATTTCACGGGCGCGATGAGCCAGACCGCGGCACGCGTTGGCAGCGCCAAGTCTAACGCGTCCGGCTCTTCTCCTCGTTGATAGCAGCATCGGCTCCAGACGCCCGGCGCGGAGCGGCAGCCGGCGTGGTTAGCCGCAGGTTAACGGGCTTCCCGCATTTCTCCGCACTCGCTGCAACGGTTCGACAACGCCCATCTGCTATGGACGAGGCATGGTGTCTCGTCACCATCCATAAGCAAGATGACAGTCATGCGTAGGCCCGCCCGAATCAAGATCACAGCCTGGATGCGTCGGCTGATTCCCGCGCGCCTTGCCCGCCGCTTTGTTCGCGAAGAGGACGGCACGGCGGCGGTCGAATTCGCCCTGGTCGCGCTTCCGTTCCTGGCGCTGACATTCGCCATCCTGGAGACGGCGCTGGTGTTCTTTGCCGGGCAGACGCTGGAAGCCGCAGCCTCCGATTCCGGCCGGTTGATCATGACCGGGCAAGCACAAAGCGCCAGCTTTGACGCCGCCGCCTTCAAGCAGGCGGTGTGCGACCGTATTTACGGCCTGTTCGATTGCGCCAACGGCGTCTACCTGAGCGTGCAGACCTATTCCAACTTCAGTCAAGGTGCCACCGCAATCAACACCTCGCCGATCAAGGACGGTAAGTTCGATACGTCCAAGCTGCCTTTTGACACGGGCGGTCCCGGCGACATCGTGGTGGTGACGCTCTATTACGAGTGGCCGATCTACGTGTCGCTGCTCGGCAACGAACTGGCCAATCTTAACGGCGGCAACCGCCTCTTGGTGGCGACGTCGGTCTTCCGTAACGAGCCATATCAATGAGCCTGCGCGCCCTGAATGCAATGACGATGCGATGGCCGCGCCGACTTGCGCGCTTCATCCGCGATCGTCGCGGCGTGTCGGCGGTCGAATTCGCGCTGTTGGCGCCGGTCATGATCGCGCTCTATCTTGGCTTGGTCGAAGTCTCCGACGGCATCGGCATTGACCGAAAGGTCGGCTTGACCGCGTCAGCGCTCGCCAACCTGGCGGCGTCCTGCACCGACAGCAATAACAACAGCGGCGGCTGTCCCAGCAACGTTCTCAGCAGCACGGAGATGAGCAACATCTTTGATGCCGCTTCCGCGATCATCGCGCCTTATTCCGCCGCCAATCTCAAGATGACGCTGTCGTGCGTCAACATCGATTCCAATGGCAAGGCCAACGTGATGTGGAGCGAGACGCGCAACGGCAACAAGGAAAGCGGGGTGTTGTCGATTCCGACCGACCTCGCGGTGGCCGGTACGCAGCTCCTCTACGCGGAGGTGACCTACGCCTACACCCCGACCGTCGGCTACACCATCACCGGCACGCTGAACCTGTCCAGCACGATGTATATGGGTCCGCGCATTTCCGCGCCGGCCTATCCTGACAGCTCACACGCGTGCAGCTGAGATCGGTGCCCGGCTAGCTGGCTGCCGGAATCGGCAGCGCGGTGGTCGACTTGATCCGTTCCATGGCGAAGCGCGAGGTGACGTTCTTGAGCGGCACCGAGGCGATCAGTTTCTTGTAGAACGTGTCGTAGCCGGCGATGTCGGCCACCACCACGCGCAGCATGTAATCGACGTCGCCGGCCATGCGGTAGAATTCCATCACCTCCGGCATGGCGCTCACAACGTCGGCGAACTGCTTGAGCCATTCTTCCGAATGGTCGCCGGTCTCGATCTGCACGAACACGGCAATGCCGAGCCCGATCTTGTCGGGATCGATCAGCGCCACCCGACGGGTGATGACGCCGTCGGCCTCCAGCCGCTGCAGCCGCTTCCAGCACGGCGTCGACGACAGGCCGACGCGCTGGCCGATCTCGGCGACCGAGAGCGAGGCGTCGTTCTGCACTTCGGCGAGGATCTTGCGGTCGATGGCGTCCATGGTCGGTTTCCTTGGCAACGAGGCCATACCGGCGCGTTTTGCATCATGAAGAATATTTTTCTTCATGTCGCGCCGGAAAGCTCAATATAGAGAAATAAATTCTATTTCAAGCCCCAGGCGGGCCATCAGCCGTCGTTCTGGCGCAGGAACGCGTCCACCTCGGCCCGCCGCGGGGCCCCGGCCGCCCCGCCGAAATGGGTGCATTTAAGGGCGGCGGCGGCGGCGGCAAAGCGCAGCGATTCGACCGCGTCCCCGGTCTCCACCAGGCGCAGCGTGAAGGCGGCGTGGAAGATATCGCCGGCGCCGAGGGTGTCGATTGTCCTCACCGGGAAAGCCGGCATGTGGCGCACGGCGCCGCCGTCGCGCCAGTACATGCCCTCTGGGCCATCGGTGACCGCCAGGAAGCCGTCGTAGTCCGTGCCCAGCGCCATCAGCGCGGCGCTCAGGTCACCTACCCCCGTGATGGCACGCAGCGCTTCGGCCGACGCGATCACGTGGCTGCAGAAGGGCAGGGTGGGATCGCCCGGCGGCTCGCCGTAATCGATGTCGAGCACCCGCGGTATGCCGCGCGCCGCCGCCGCCTGGGCAATCGGGATGACGAAATCCGGATAGCGGTTGTCGAGCAGCACGGCGTCGGCCGTCGCCGCAGCGGTGCCCGCGTCGGCGGGCGCGATGCCGCGCAGGCCGGTACCGCGCCGGGTCGAGATCAGCTTCTCGCCCGTGCCGTCGATCATGATCAGCGACGCCGAGCATCGCCCGCCGGGTACGCGCACCGCGCCGCTGCAATCGACGCCCTCGCTGTCGAGCGTGTCGACGACGCGGTTGGCGATGTCGTCCTCGGTGTCGCCGATCGGTCCGGCATAGCGCGCGCGGGCGCCGAGCCGTGCCAACGCAAGCGAAGCGTTGCCGGACTGCCCCCCGATGGTGCTGACGAAAGCCGAGGCCTGCTTCTTGGTGCCGGGCTGCGGAAACGCGTCGACCTGCATGATGAAGTCCTGCACCGCGCCGCCGGCGCAGAGGATCGTCACGGGGCCGGTGGCGCGCTCAGTCAAAGCCGATCTCGTTTTCCACCCAGGCGCGGATGATGTGGTAGGCGATGGCCATCGGCGGCGGCGTGGTCAGGCCGTCCTGGTGCTGACGCTGCAACATGGTCACCACTTCATCCTTGCCGAACCAGCGCGCGTCCTCGAGCTCGGTGCGGTCGACCACGATGTCGTTGGTCGTCGCCTGCGCCAGGCAGCCGATCATCAGCGACATCGGAAACGGCCAAGGCTGCGAGCGCAGATAGACCACGCGGCCGGTGGCGATGCCGGCTTCTTCCCAGGTCTCGCGCCGCACCGCTTCTTCGATCGTCTCGCCCGGCTCGACGAAGCCGGCAAGACACGACCACATGGTTGGCATGAATCGCGGGGAACGGCCGAGCAGGCAACGCTCGCCGTCGACCGTCAGCATGATCACCACCGGATCGGTGCGCGGGAAATGCATGACCTTGCAGTGCGGGCAGTCGCGGCGCCAGCCGGCCTGCACCACGCGCGTCCCGGCGCCGCAATTGGAGCAGAAGCGGTGGCGTGCGTGCCAATGCAGCACGGCCTTGGCCTCGGCGATCGCCGGCAGGTGCACGGCGTCGCACAGGCCGCGCACCGCGATCGAACGCAAGTCTGTAACGAGCAGGTCGCTACGTGTTTGCAACGCTTCCGCCGCTGCGGGCGGCAGGCCGATACCGAAACAGCCGGCGCCGTGGTCGAGGCCGAGGAACACGGTCTCGGTCGCGGGTCCGAGCGCGCGCGCTTCCTCCATCGTGAAGACCGGCTCGTTGAGCGGTTCGCCCGCCTTCATCACGACCAGGTCGCCGCCGATCGCATAGGCGCGGGCGCGCGGCGCAGCGGCGAGCGCCGTAAGCGCGGCTTCGTCCGTGCGCCGGTCGGCGGCGCGGTCGATGCGGCTGTCGGTATAACCGAGCTGGGGCTTGGGGCCGAGATCGTGGCGGGGCGACATGCGCGGCGAAAATCGCACGGACGCTGCAGCCGCGCAATGCATCACATTTTTGTCATCGTGGGTGTTGATGCCAGCGCCTGATCGACCGCCGCCAGCACCCGCTCGGGCGAAAGTTCATCGAGGCAGGCGCTGTAGCTGTCGATGTTGCGCTCGCAGCCCTCGAAGGTGCAGGGCACGCAGGGCAGGGGATTTTGCACCAGGAACACATTGCCGCGGTGTTGGATGGTGCCGCTCGCGTGCCACGGTTCCGACAAGCCGCCAACCGGAAACGGTCCCCACTCGCGCGGGTCGCCCGGCCCGAACAGGACCACCGTGGGGCAGCCGGCCGCGGCGGCGAGATGGCTGACCGAGGTATCGGGACCGACATAAAGGCGCGCGTGCTCGAGCAGCCACACCGTGTCCGGCCATCCGGTCTGGTGCAGCGGAACCTTGCCTTGCCAGACCTCTTCGAGATAGCGGCGCTCGGCCGCGTCCGGTCCGCCGATGGCGATCACCGCGAGGCCGCGTTCTTTGAGCGCGTCCGCGAGCGCGCGCCAGCCGTCTTGCGTCCATTCCTTGTAGCGGAACATGGGCGCGGCATGGACGACGGCAAAATTGTCGCCCGGCGTGAAGTCGGGCGGCGCCGCGGCCGGGCAGACCATTTCGGCGACGCGCGCGATGCCGAGCAGGTCGGCGAGCCGCAGCATCTGCTCCACGTGGTAGAGATCGACCGCGGGCGTGCTGCGCCCAAGCACGAAACGCTTGATGAGGCGCGACACCGGCCCGTGTGGCGCGGTGAGCCCGGCATGCTGCCGGCCGGCGATCAGCGCGAAGAAAGTCGGGCGGTCGCCGGTCTGGGTGGAGACGGCGAGATCGTAGCGCTTCCACAAATGCATCAGCAGCCGCATGGTCTCGCCGGCGCTCGGCCGCTGCGGCATGGTGATGATGTTGTTGATGTCGGGATTGCCGGTGAGGATTGCGGCGCTGCTCTTGAACGCCAGCACGTCGATGTCGGCGTCGGGCCAGGTGCGGCGCAGGCTGCGGATCAATGGGGTGGTGATGAGCGCATCGCCGATGCGGCGGAGCGTGATCACCAGGATGCGCGCCCCTGCTGGCAGCGACAGCGGTGCGCCGGCTCTCATACCGCGTTCTGCTCCTGACGACGCCACCATCCTGCTCCGGGCCGCGCCGGCAACCAACGCGCGATGTCGGCTTGTTAGCAGAATTGGGCCGCGGCCTCCAAGGCGTGCCTCCAAGGCGCGCCTCTAAGGCGCAACGAGCCTTGCGCTTGATCCCGTCTCGCCGCACCGATAAGGAGGTTCCCGGCAACCGGAACGGACCTGGATGAGCGCAACCGTCGAAGTGTCCTGGGGCGAGCTCGTCGACAAGCTCACCATTCTGGAGATCAAGGAGCGGCGCCTGAGCTCGCCCGATGCCGTCGCCAATGTGCGGCGGGAACTGGCCGGCTTGAACAAGGTGTTGCAGGACCTGCAGCCGCCGGCCGCGTTCGCCGCCCTCAAGGACGATCTCGTCGCCGTCAACGAAAGCCTGTGGGAGATCGAGGACAAGATCCGCGCCAAGGAAGCGGCGGCCGCGTTCGACCAGGCGTTCATCGATCTCGCGCGCTCGGTCTATATCAACAACGACAAGCGCGCGGCGCTCAAGCGCGAGATCAACTTGCTGCTGAAATCGGACCTTGTGGAAGAGAAGCAGTACACGCCGTACAAGGCGTGAAATATCCGCTCGTCCCCGCGAAAGCGGGGAACCAGGGCGACCAATAGACGCCTTACAGTATCATCTCCTGGATTCCCGCTTGCGCGGGAATGAGCGGAGTTTGCTGCAAGCTAAGCGGATTGAACTCTAGATAGCTGCGACGTCGAGCCGCGCGCGCAATTTCGCCAGCAAGGCTTCCATCGCCACCGCGTCATAGCCGCGCGGTGGGGCCGCGCCCCACACCGGTTTCGGCCAGGCCGCGTCGTTCTTGGTGCGCGCGATGACGTGCACGTGCAGTTGCGCCACCATATTGCCGAGCGCGGCGATGTTGAGCTTGTCGCAGGCGACGGTTTCCTTGAGCGCCTGCGCGGTGGCGGCGATTTCGCCCAGCAACTGAACCTGCTCGTTTTCTTCGAGATCGATCAGTTCGCTGACGCCGGCCCGCCGCGGCACCAGGATCAGCCACGGGTAGTTGGCGTCCGTCGCCAGCAGCACGCGCGATAGCGCCAGATCGCCGACCGGCATGGTGTCGGCGGCAAGCTGCGGGTGGAGGGTCCAGTTGGATTCCATGCGCCGATTCAAGGCACTAGATCATGCCGAAGTGCTTTAATGCCGCTTCGATTGCCGGTTGCTTTCCGTGGGGGCAGGGATGCTTGCGATTTTTGACGCTTAGTCGGTTTGGCGCCTGTCGCGTTGTTAATTTGTGGATAGCCTTCACATGAGCAATCCAGCACGTCTTCGGCACAAAGTTGTATTGTCGCAATATCCACTCCTGAATTTCTTGATAAGTAGCCATTTCCCGCTCCTCCGCGCGAACTGTCCGACCAATGGGCAGATAGGACACTACCGCCAAATTGGCGCCTGAACTTGCTTTCCGCCGGCGATGGCCCGATATAGGTCCCCGGGAGGTTGGCGGTGGACGAACCACTCGCCAACCGGGTCAGATCCGGAAGGAAGCAGCCCTAACGAGCACGGATCGGGTCGCTCGTCAGCCTCCCACCCAATTTCCACGCTTCGCTTGGCGAAAAAGGCGCGCCCTGCGGCGCGCGGAGCGGAAGGCACGATGATCGAGCCCGCGAACCCGGCCGGCCCTGGTTCCGCCCCGGCCGACGCGCCGGGCGGCGGCTACCGGGTGCTCGCCCGCAAATACCGGCCCGCCTCGTTCGACGACCTCATCGGCCAGGACGCCATGGTGCGCACGATCTCGAACGCGTTCGAGACCGGCCGCATCCCGCAGGCCTGGATCCTCACCGGCGTGCGCGGCGTCGGCAAGACCACCACGGCCCGCATCCTCGCCCGCGCGCTCAACTACGAATTGCCCGACGGTTCGGTCACCGGTCCCACCATCAAGATGCCGGTGATGGGCGTGCACTGCCAGGCCATCATCGAAAGCCGCCACATCGACGTCTTGGAGATGGACGCCGCCTCCCACAACAGCGTGGAGGACGTGCGCCAGATCAACGATGCCATCCGCTACGCGCCGGTGTCGGCGCGCTACAAGGTGTACATCCTCGACGAAGTGCACATGCTCTCGGGCGCGGCCTTCAACGCGCTGTTGAAGACGCTGGAGGAGCCGCCGCCGCACGCCAAGTTCATCTTCGCCACCACCGAGATCCGCAAGGTGCCGGTGACGGTGCTGTCGCGCTGCCAGCGTTTCGACCTGCGCCGGGTCGACGCTTCGCTGCTGGTGCAGCATCTGCAGAACATCGCCGGCAAGGAGAACATCGAGATCGAGCCGGCGGCGCTGGCGCTGTTGGCGCGCGCGGCGGAAGGCTCGGTGCGTGACTCGTTGTCGCTGCTCGACCAAGCCATCGCGCACGCCGGTGCCGAAACAGGCGCCGGCCAACAAAATGCCGCCGGCAAGGTGACGGCCGAGGACGTGCGGCAGATGCTGGGGCTCGCCGACCGCGTGCGCGTGGTCGACCTGTTCGAGGCGGTGATGAAGGGCGATGCCGCGGCCGCGCTCACCGAACTGCGCGCGCAATACGACATCGGCGCCGACCCGGCGGTGGTGCTCAACGATCTCGCCGAGTTCACTCATTTCGTCACCCGCGTGAAGGTGGTGCCGGCGGTGGCCGACGACGTCTCGCTGTCGGAAGCCGAGCGCGTGCGCGGGCGCGACTTCGCGACCAAGCTTTCCATGCGCGTTCTGTCGCGCACCTGGCAGATGCTGCTCAAAGGCATCGGCGAAGTGCAGGTCTCCGGGCGACCGGTTGCGGCCGCCGAGATGGTGCTGGTGCGCATCGCCTATGCCGCCGACCTGCCGACGCCGGACGAAGTGATCCGCACATTGGGCGAGGGCGGCAGCGTTGCGGTCCCGGCGCCGCAAGGGAATGGCAATGCCAACGGCGGCGGCGCGGCGACGCAGGCCGCGGCGAAGAGCTTCGCGCCGCGCTACGACGCCCCGCGCGGGTCACCGCGCGCCTCGGCGGCGGTGTCGCCGCAGTTGTCGAGCGATCCCGTTGCGCGCGCCGACGAGCTGCCGGCGCTTTCGCTTGCCACTTTCACCGACGTGGTCGCGCTTGCCGCGGAGAAGCGCGACATCAACATGAAGCTGGCGCTGGAGCGCGACATACGGCTGGTGCGCTGCGAGGACGGCCAGCTCGAGATCGCGCTCGAACCGAGCGCCGCCAAGGGCCTGGTGCACGACCTGCAGCGCAAGCTCAACGACTGGACCGGCAAGCGCTGGATGGTGGTCGTATCCAAAGAACAGGGCGAGCCGTCCTTGCGCGCGCAAGCCGATGCCCGCCAGGCCGAGGTCGAGCGCGGCGTCGAGGGCGATCCGCTGGTGCAGGCGGTGCTCAAGCGCTTCCCGGGTGCGACCATCGTGGGCGTGACGCAAGCCGCACCGCCGGAAGCGGAAGAGATCGTCGAAGCGCCGCCCGAAGAAGAGGACTAGCGCGTGATCCCGAAAAGTGGGCACCGGTTTTCGGGTAAGATCACGCGCAGAAAGGAAGACTTATGGCCGACTTCATGGGCCTGATGAAACAGGCCGCCGAATTCCAGTCCAAGATGCAGGAGCTGCAATCGGAGCTCGACCATGTCGAGGTCGAGGGCACCGCCGGCGGCGGCATGGTGACGGTGCGGCTCACCGCCAAGGGCGAACTGAAAGGCATCAAGGTCGACGATTCGCTGATGCAGCCGTCGGAAAAGGAAATCTTCGAGGACCTTTTGGTCGCCGCCCATGCCGATGCCCGCCGCAAGGCGGAGGCCGAATTGCAGGAACGCATGAAGGCGCTCACCGGCGGCCTGCAACTGCCGCCCGGCATGCCCAATTTGTTCGGGTGATGGAGCTCTATTCGCAGAACTTGCGATGCGGCAAAGCGTGCTCCCTCCCCCCTTGTGGGGGAGGGTTGGGGAGGGGGGTATGATGCAAGCACGACATTTGCCGCTTACCCCCCTCCCTGTCCCTCCCCCCTTATGGGGGCGGGAACACTAGAGCCGCGCCGCTTCGGAAAGTATCAAACAACAATATGCCCACCGCCGTCGCCGGACCTGAAATCGAGCGCTTGATCCAACTGCTGGCGCGGCTGCCCGGCTTAGGGCCACGCTCGGCGCGGCGCGCCGCGCTCTTCCTCATCAAGAAGCGCGAGGCGCTGATGGCGCCGCTGACGTCGGCGCTCGAAACCGCGATGGCGAAGATCGAGATCTGCAAGATCTGCGGCAATATCGACACGCAGAACCCCTGCACGGTCTGCACCGATGTGCGCCGCGACCAATCCATTATCGTGGTGGTCGCCGACGTCGCCGACCTGTGGGCGCTGGAGCGCGCGCACGCGGTCAACGGCCGCTATCACGTGCTCGGCGGCACGCTGTCGCCGCTCGACGGCGTCGGCCCGCAGGACTTGACCATCGATCAGCTCGTCACCCGCGCGCACGAACCGCAGGTGAATGAGGTGATCCTCGCGCTCAATGCAACGGTCGACGGCCAGACCACCGCGCACTACATCACCGAACTGTTGCAGGACGCGAACGTCAAGATCACGCGCCTCGCCCACGGCGTGCCGGTCGGCGGCGAGCTCGATTATCTCGACGAGGGCACGCTCGCCGCGGCCATCAAGCAGAGGACGTTGTTCTGATGCGTTGCGCGGCAGCGGTCGTGTTGCTGGCGGTTCTAGCGGCGCCGGCTGCCGCGACGGAGACTTATCTGCCGCGCGCGGTCATCGCTGCCGGCCTGGAAACCGCCGACTGCGAGCTTCCGATCGGCCAGGTCACCGAGTTCGATCCGCAGGATCTCGGCGGCGGACTGAAGCTGGTCCAGGTGTCGTGCTGGAGCGCTGCGTACAATTTCGGCGGCATCCTGTTTGCGGTCGATCCCAAGGCGCGCGACAAAGCGCGGCTGTTGAGCTTCCAGACCGTCGGGGACAAGAAAGAGCTCGAGACCGTCTATAGCCTGACGCTGCCGCAATTCGATCCCAAAGACGAAAATCCTGTCGACCTACCACAAGGGCCGCGGCGTCGGCGATTGCGGCGAGATCGGCGAATGGCGCTGGACCGGCAAGGATTTCAAGCTGACCGGCTACTGGAACAAACCCGATTGCGACGGCAAGGTGTTCGACACCGACACGCGCGACGCGAAATGGCGCGTCTTTCCGCCGAAGCGATAAGCGCGCGCGTTGCCGTCGAAGCCCGCTCACTTGGCCGTATAGATTTGCTCGCGGAATTCGCTTGGCGACAGGCCGGTGGCGTTGGCAAAGGTGCGGCTGAAATAGGCCGGATCGTCAAAGCCCAGCGCATAGGCAATGGTCGAAATCGGCAGGTTGGTATAGACCAGATTGCGTCTTGCCTCGCGCACGATGCGATCGCGGATCATGTGCGTCGCCGGGCAGCCGAAAGCCTGCCGTGACAGCCGGCTCAGATGCGTCGGCGTGATCTTCAGCGCCGCGGCATAGCGCGCGACCGGCCAGTGCTCGACGAAATGGGCATCGAGCAGGTCCTCGAACTTTTCTAAGATTTCCGTTTCGCCGGCGCTGCCGCCTGGCAATTTCCCGTCGGCCAGCGCCCGCGCGACCAAGCCCAGCAGCAGCGCCGACAAGGCCTTGAGCACATGGGCGCGGGCGAATTGGCGGGCGCCGAATTCGACGAAGATATCCCGCATCAGCCGGCGCAGCAGCGGCGTGCCGCGGAAGAGCACGGCTTCCGCCAGCACGCGGCCGAGCCCTTCCTGCGGCGTCAGCGCCTCGTCGAGGATTTCGGTGGCGAGCGTGACCACCCAGCCTTGCGTGCCCGGCTTGAAGGCAAAGCCATGCACCCGGCCGGCGGGGATGTTGAGCGCGTCCATCGGCCGCAGTCGCTGCGTTCGTCCTTCCAGCGTCGCCCGGCCGCCGCCGCGGGCGATGAGCAGCACCTGATGCAGGCGCGCGTGCCGATGCGGCGTGAATTCCCAGTCGTGCAGCACCGAGCGCGCGGCGATGGTCTCGCAATGCACGACGTCGGGCAGGTCGCGTAGCTCGCCGAAGAGGTTGTAGGACTGGATGGCCGGCTTGAGCGGGGTTCGCGGCATGTTCGATTTGTACAAGACAAAGTCCACTCGATCCATTCCCTCGGGTGCGTTTGCGCCGCATTTTTCGATCGGAAACGCATAAATCCCGAGGAGAGAACGCTCATGAAGACGCAAGTCTGTATCATCGGCGGCGGCCCGTCGGGTCTGCTGCTGTCGCAATTGCTGCACCTCAAGGGCATCGACACGGTTCTGCTCGAGAAATACAGCCGCGAATATGTGCTCGGCCGCATCCGGGCGGGCGTGCTGGAGCACGGCTTCGCCGACCTGATGCGCGAGGCGCAGTGCGGCGATCGCATGGATCGCGAAGGTGAGATCCATGAGGGCATCCAGATTTCTCACGATAAGGGCATGGACCGCATCGACCTGCACAAGAACTCCGGCGGCAGTTCGGTGATCGTCTATGGCCAGACCGAGCTCACGCGCGATCTCTACGAGGCGCGTGCGCGCATGAAAGGCAATCTCATCCACAACGTCGAGGACGTGGCGCTGCACGATCTGACCTCGGCCGCGCCCTACGTAACCTATCGGGAGGGCGACCAGATCATCCGCATTGATTGCGACTACGTGGTCGGCGCCGATGGATTCCATGGCGTCAGCCGCAAGGCGATCCCGAAGGATGTCTTGCGCGAATACGAGCGCATCTATCCATTCGGCTGGTTGGGCGTGTTGTCACGCACCAAGCCCGTGTCGCCCGAACTGATCTACGCCAAGCACGAGCGCGGATTTGCCTTGTGTTCGCTGCGGTCGCAGGTGCTGAGCCGTTACTACATCCAGGTGCCGCTGGAGGATACGGTCGAGGATTGGTCGGACGATGCGTTCTGGGAAGAGTTGAAGCGCCGGCTGCCGGCCGACGTCGCGGCCCGCCTGATCACCGGTCCTTCGATCGAGAAGAGCATTGCGCCCTTGCGCAGCTTCGTGGCGGAGCCGATGCGCTACGGCCGCCTGTTCCTCGCCGGCGATGCGGCCCATATCGTGCCGCCGACCGGCGCGCGCGGTCTCAACAGCGCGGCCTCCGACATTTACTATCTGTATCACGCTATGCTCGACCACTATCAGAAGCAGGACGACGCCGGCCTTGACGGCTATTCGGAAAAGGCGCTGGCGCGGGTCTGGAAGGCGCAGCGGTTCTCCTGGTGGATGACCATGCTGCTGCATCGTCTTCCGGCGCAAATTCCCTATGACCAGAAGCTACAGGGCACCGAACTGGCCTATCTGCTGTCGTCGGAGCGCGCGCAGCAATCGCTGGCGGAGAATTATGTGGGGCTGCCATTTTGAAGGCGGCCGCGGCGTACGTACGGCCTCTCGCTCCCTCCCCCTGAAAGGGGGAGGGTTGGGGAGGGGGGCCTTCTATAGGCTGTGAAATGACCCCCACCCGGATCGCTTTGCGATCCGACCTCCCGCTTGCACGGGGAGGTGACGTGCTAAGCGGTTCATTTCGTCTTTGGCTCCAGCCCCTTGAAATGCCCGCGCCGCTGCAGCCAGGCGAGCAACAGAAAACCCGGAATGGCCGAAAGCGCGCAGATCGCGAAGAACCAGACCCATCCTGTCGCTTCCGCGAGGTAGCCCGCGCCCGACGAGAGATAGGTGCGTCCGATCGCCGCCAGTGCGGTCAGCAGCGCGTATTGTGTCGCCGTGTGCAGCGGGTTGCGGCATAGCGCCGAGAGGTATGCAACGAAGATCACCGTGCCGATCGCGCTGGTGAAATTCTCGACCGTGATTGCGAAGCTGAGCCATGCGATGTCGTGCCCGACGACGGCCTGCCAGGAGAAGGCCAGATTGGCGGTGGCCTGCAGCAGCCCGCCGATCCACAGGCTCGCCGCCAGCGGCAGCGAACGCGCGACATAGCCGCCGGCGAATCCGCCCACCAGCGTTGCGGCGAAGCCGAGGCCCTTGATGATGGCGGCGTATTCGTTGCGCGTGAAGCCGAGCTTGACGGCGAAAGGTCCCGTCATCACGCCGGCGAGCGCGTCGGTGAGCTTGAACAACACGACAAAGACGAGAACGACAATCGCGATGCGCAGCCCGTCACGCAGGAAAAAGTCGGTGAATGCGCCGACGATGGTGTGGCCGAGCCGCGTGTGCGCGGGTTCCTCGTGTTGGACCGCGTCGGCGCGGGTGGACTTCTCGGGTTCGGCGGCGAACAAAGTGGTCAGCACGCCCACGATCACCAGCGCGGCCATCACCGCGTAGCTCGCGGTCCAGCCGCTCTGCCGGCTGAAGCCGAAACCCTGGAATCCCGTGACCAGGAACAGGGCTCCTGCGCTCGAGATCAGCATCGCCACGCGGTAGGCGGCGACATAGGAGGCGGCGCCGGCGGCCTGCTCATTCTCCGGCAGGCTCTCGACGCGGAACGCATCGATCACGATGTCCTGCGTCGCCGATGCGGCGGCGACCATCAATGCGCCCAATGCGACCATCGCCGGTGCGGCAACCGGATCGTTGGCGCCGAGCAGCGCGATCGCGGCGATCAGCAGCAGTTGCGTCAGCATCAGCCAGCCGCGCCGCCGGCCGAGCCAGCGCCCGAGCAACGGCACGTCGAATGCATCGACGATGGGGGCCCAGAGGAACTTGATGGTGTAGGGCGTGCCGACCAGCGCGAACAAGCCGATGGTCTTCAGGTCGACGCCAACCTCCGCCATCCAGAACAGCAGCGTCGAACCCGACAGCGCCAGCGGCAACCCGGAGGAAAAGCCGAGGAAAAAGATCACCAGCACGCGCGGCTTGAGATAGACCGCCAGCGCGTCGGAGAAGCCCGCGCGCTGCTCGGTGTCAGCCTGCGCCTCGTCGGGCGCGGTCATGCGTTTTCTCCGTCATTCCGGGACGCGACCGCTTTCACCTCTCCCCGCGTGCGGGGAGAGGTCGACCTGTCGGAGCGTAGCGGAGATGGGGCGGGTGAGGGGGCGTTTCTACGAGTCTGAGCGCGTCGCAAGAGCCCCTCACCCCAACCCTCTCCCCGCAAGCGGGGAGAGGGAGCTAGGCCGAGCTTGCCGCGCCGCTCCGATTTGAACGCAATGTCAGGCAAGTTCACCCGGCCGCCCCGAGCTTGCCGATCGGCGCCGGGATCACCTCGGCGCTCGTCGGTGCGCCGCTGTCGAACTCGAGCGCTTCGATCTTGCCGCCGCGCTTCTCGATCTTGCCGGTCGAGATGAGAATGTCTTCGACATCTTTCGTGGTCTGACCGAAATGGCTCTGCAGCTTGCGCACCCGGTCGCTGAGCAGCCCGACGTCCTTCATCATCAGCCCAACCTCGGTGCGGATCTGATCGGCCGCCTCGCGCATCGCGGCGTCCTTGCGCACCTGCTTGATGACCTGGATCGCCAGCACCATCAGCGTCGGCGACACGATCATTACGCGGGCCCGGTGCGCGCGCTGCACCACGTCGTCGAAACGCTCGTGCAGGTCGGCGTAAACGGACTCGGAGGGAATGAACATCAGCGCGATGTCCTGGGTCTCGCCCGGGATCATGTATTTGCCGGCGATGTCCGAGATGTGCTTGGCGATGTCCTGCTTGACGCGCGCCGCCGCCTGTTTTCGTTCTTCATCGTTGGCGGCGTCGCGCCAGGCGGTCATTGCTTCGAGCGGAAACTTGGCGTCGATGATCAGCGGTCCGGAGTCCGGCATGAAGATCACGCAATCCGGCCGCGTCTTGTTGGACAGCGTGTACTGGAATTCGTAGGCGCCCTTCGGCAGCACGTCGGCGACGATCGCCTCCAGCTGTCCTTGCCCGAAGGCGCCGCGCGACTGCTTGTTGGCGAGCACGCCCTGCAGCGAACTGACCTGCGTCGCCAGGTCGGTGATGTTCTTCTGCGCGCTGTCGATCACCGCCAGCCGCGCGTGCAACTGCTGCAGATGGTCGGTGGTGTTTTTGGTCGAGGTCTTCATCGACTCGCCGAGGTTCTGCGTCACCGCGTCCAGCCGCTGGTTCACCGTCTGCTGCAGCTGCGTCTGGGCATTAGCCAGCAATTCGCCCATCGCCTGCACCCGCGCATTGAGGTCGGCGATGCGCTGCTCGGCGGCTGGATCGCTCACCGGCGGCTTCGGCCGCAGCAGCAGCACCAGAATGGCGACGACGCCGGCGGCGATCGCCAGCGCGAGGATCAGGACGACGGTTTCCGACATGGCCATGGCTTCTAGCCTGATTCGGGGGGCGCGAACGAAGAGCGAACGGTAGGGCGCGCGGGCGGCGGGCTCAAGGGCGGGCTGTTTTCCGTCCCCGTCATTCCGGGATGCCCGCTGGCGCGCGGCCCCGGAACGACCAAACTCTGAGTTCCATTGACCCCCGCCGCCTGACTGCTTAAATCGCCAACATGGCCAAACGCGAGATTCTCATCCTCCCGGACCCGAAGCTGCGGCTGAAGTCCGAGCCGGTGACGGCGGTCGACAAGTCGGTGCGCGCGCTGATCGACGACATGTTCGAGACCATGTACGAGGCGCCCGGCATCGGGCTTGCCGCGATCCAGATCGGCGTGCCGCAGCGCATCGTCACCATGGACCTCGCCAAGAAGGACGAGCCCAAGGCGCCGCAGGTGTTCATCAACCCGGAGGTGGTCTGGTCGTCCGACGAGCTGGCGACCTACGAAGAAGGCTGCCTGTCGATCCCGGAATATTACGAGGAGGTCGAGCGCCCGATGGCCGTGAAGGTCAAGTACATGGACGCCGACGGCCAGCAGCACGAGATCGAGGCCGACGGCCTGCTCGCGACCTGCCTGCAGCACGAGATCGACCACACCAACGGCATCCTGTTCATCGACTACATCTCCAAGCTCAAGCGCGACAGGGTGATGAAGAAGTTCAAGAAGGCGCAAAAGCGCGGCGAAACCACCCGCGACGCCTACAAGGAAGACACCCCCGAGCACCGGATCGGGTAGCGCGTCGCGGCCCTGGACGGGCGACCGTGCATTTGATATCATTGATATCAAATGAAGGATGAAGCAACCGATCTTCTGATCCGCAAAGTCGACGCCAAGCTCAAGAACGAGCTCAAGCGGCGCGCGCGCTCACACGGCCGCAGCCTGTCGGATGAGGCGAAGGTGGTGCTTCGCCGTGGGCTTGCCGAAGACTTATTAAAGGTCGGGGTCGGCACTTGGCTGTTTTCGAGATTGCCGGACGATCTTCGCGGCGACGATCTCGTATTCGAGGTTCCCAGCCGGCCGCTTAAGCCGCCGGACTTCGAATGATCATTCTCGACACCAATGTAATCTCGGAAGGCTTTCGAGTCAGTCCGGCCCAGGTCGTGCGCGATTGGCTCGACCACCAGATGCCATCTGATCTTTTCTTGTGTGCGCCCGTGTTGGCCGAGTTGCGCTATGGGATTGAGCGATTGCCGGTGGGACGCCGACGAACAGAACTCGATCAACTCGTGACGAACGCCGAAAGAGACGTGTTTGCGAATCGATTGCTGCCGGTCGACCGTGAGGCCGCACATGAATTCGGCCGCCTTGTCGCCAAGCGCGTTCAGGTAGGACGGCCTATCATGCCGATGGACGGGATGATCGCAGCGATCGCCCTTGCCAACGGCATGTCAATCGCGACACGCGACGTCGATGATTTTACCGGCCTCGGGATACGTATAATCAATCCGTTTGTCGCATGATCTTCCGCTGATATTGACGGGCTCGCCATGCCTCTCCGCCTCATCTTCATGGGCACGCCCGATTTCGCGGTGCCGACGCTGATCGAACTCGCCGCGCGCGGGCACGAGATCGCGGCGGTCTATACCCGCGCGCCGAAGCCGGCCGGCCGCCGTGGTCTCGAATTGCAGCCGAGCGCCGGTCGAGCGCGAGGCGCGCCGCCTCGGGCTTCCCGTGCTGACGCCCAAGTCGCTGAAGACGGAAGAGGCGCAAGATCAATTCCGCGCGTTTGAGGCCGACGCCGCGGTGGTGATCGCCTATGGCTTGATCCTGCCGAAAGCCATTCTCGAAGCGCCCAGGCTCGGCTGCTTCAACGTGCATGCTTCATTGCTGCCGCGTTGGCGCGGTGCCGCGCCGATCAACCGCGCGGTGATGGCGGGCGATGCGGAAAGTCGGCGTCACTATCATGCGGATGGACGAAGGCCTCGACACCGGCGCCATGGCGATGGTCGAGCGCACAATCATAACGCCCGATATGACCGCCGGCGAACTGCACGACGCGCTGGCGCCGCTCGGTGCCGACCTGATGGCGCGCGCGCTCGCAGCGCTCGAGCGCGGGTCGCTGATGCTGACGCCGCAGCCGCAACAGGGCGTCACCTACGCGGCGAAGATCGGCAAGAACGAGACTCGCATCGATTGGACGCGAGCCCTGGCACGACGTGCACAACCACATCCGCGGCCTGTCGCCGTTTCCCGGCGCCTGGTTCGAACTCGACGGCGTGCGCATCAAGGTGCTGCGTTCGACCAAAGGCGAGGGGGGTGGAACACCGAGCACCGCGCTCGATGATCGTCTCACTGTTGCTTGCGGCGACGGCGCAGTGCGCCTCACGCAAGTGCAGCGCGCGGGCAAGCAGCCGATGAGTGCGGAAGAATTCTTGCGCGGGACGAAGGTGGAGAAGGGGGCCTCCCTCTCCCCGCTTGCGGGGAGAGGGTCGGGGTGAGGGGGCGCATCGACGCGCTCTGCCTTGCGGTCCAGCCCCCTCGCCCGACTTGCTCGTCTACGCTCGCAAGTCGACCTCTCCCCGCACGCGGGGAGAGGTGAAGGCCGCGCTCGCTGCGAGGAAAAACAATTACGCCGCGTGAAAGCTCGCCCAGTGATGCCGGCGCGCCTCGACGAATTCAGCGAGGTCGGCGTCGGTGACCTTCACCAGGTCGCTGTGGCCGAAGCCCTTGGAATAATCGAGCACGGAGACCACTTCCGGCGTCAGCCGTAAGAGGCGGATCGCCGCCGGGTCGGGCGGCGGCATCGCCTTGTATTCGGGATAACGCTTGTAAAGGATTTCGCCGACATGGGCGCGCTCGCCGTCATCGAGCACGTCGACCGCGCGGGCCGACATCGACAGGCCGGTGATCTGCAGCGGCTGCGGCACGTCCCGGGCGATCGCCAGCGACACCCGCGGGTCGCGCATGATATTGGCGTATTTCTGGCTGTCGCTCGCGACCAGGCAATAGACGATCAAGCCGTCGTTGGCGTAGCCCACCACCGTCGCCTGCGGCCAGCCGTCGGGGCGGTTGGTGGCAATGGTCATGATACGGTGCTGGTCGAGCAGATCGACAATTTGCCGTTTGAACGCTTGCTTCATGGGCCCTCGCTTTCGCCCTCCTGTATAGAAGGCCCGCCCTGAGGCGGATTTGAGGTGAATCAATCGTGCCGCGCTACAAGCTGACCATCGAATATGACGGCGCGCCCTTCGCCGGCTGGCAGATCCAGGCGACCGAACTCACCGTTCAGGGGGTGCTGACCGCGGCGGTGGCCGCCTTCGCCGGCGAGAGCGCGCTGGTGCAGGGTGCCGGCCGCACCGATGCCGGCGTGCACGCGCGCGGCCAGGTGGCGCATATCGATCTCGCCCGCGTGTGGGATACCGATACCGTGCGCGACGCGCTCAACGCCCACCTGCGGCCGCATCCGGTGGCGGTGCTGGCGGCCGAGCGGGTGGCCGACGATTTCAACGCCCGCATGTCTGCGATCAAGCGCCATTACCTTTTCCGCATCGTCAACCGCCGCCCCGACCTGACGCTCGATGCCGGCCACGCCTGGCGCGTGCCGCGCCCGCTCGACGTCGCCGCCATGCACGCCGCCGCCCAGCGTCTCACCGGCAAGCACGACTTCACCACCTTCCGCGCCGCCGAATGCCAGGCCAAATCGCCGGTGAAGACGCTCGACCAGCTCGACGTCACACGCGATCGCGACGAAGTGCATGTGCGCGCCTCCGCGCGCTCGTTCCTGCACCATCAGGTGCGCTCGATGGTCGGCTCGCTGGTGCTGGTCGGCGACGCCAAGTGGAGCCCTGACGACATGGCGGCGGCGCTCGCCGCGCGCGACCGCACAGCCTGCGGCCCGGTGGCGCCGCCCGACGGGCTTTATCTGATGCGGGTGGATTATCGCGAGATTGCCACTTGAGGGCCGCCCGTTTTCGCGGTTGCTCCGACAGCTGAAACGAAAATGCTCCGGGCGGATGCCCGGAGCATTTCATCTGGCTCACCGTCGTCGCATGGAGACGTCAATGGGGACAGCCGAGTTGACCGGCCGGCCCGTCCATGCGTGCGCGATCAGGGCGTTTGCGTCGGGTTGTCCACCACGTCGAAGACGACGTGCAGCACCGTCATGTGGGCATGGGGCCCCCTGACGGAGAGGATCGCATCGAACTGGCCGGGGGTGAAGAGATAGGGCTGCAGGCCCCTTGCTCTCCGGTCGGCGTCGATCTGATCGTGCCAGAAGCCGAAACCGATATTCTCCGAGTTCTGGGTGACCTGGAACGCTGTGGCCCCAACGACCGGACCTTCATCGTCGCCGATCAGGAGCATCCTGTGGCGATCCTGCCAGCCGAAGCCATTGAGGTTGGACGAGGAGCAGTTAACGGGCGCCACCGCCGGCGAGGTGTACTTCACCGGCTTCAACGGAAAATAGCTTGTCCGTTCGGACGGGTCGGTGTCGAGCCAAAGCTCGACGTCGTATTTGTCGAGTGTCGGATTTCCCCCGTTCAAGCCGACGTCGATGGAGTAGGCGAAATTCCACTTGGCTCGATTGGTCTGAGGCGAAGGATCCGTCTGGGAACCGCTGGGCACTTCGATATGGACGACACCGTCGTCATCGACATAGGTCGCCGGAAAGTCGCCGCCGACCGATCGCAGGACGGCTTTGAGGCCCAGCTCGATGCCGTCTTTGACATTCCTCACGCGCTGGAACGTCGTCGGCGCGTTACCCGCCCCTTGCCACAGCTGCGGCGTGTTGCAGTAGTTATTCATTGCGGTCGGGTGAACGTCGCGATTGAGGTAAACGGCATTTCCGTTGTCGCCGTGGTGTTCGCCGTGGTGCTCGTGTGCTTTGGCGGTTGCGCCGGTAGCCGCAGCGAGTGCCAAGGTCATCGCAGCCGTCATCAACGTTCGTGCAAACAATTGACGGGAATTGAAGCTGGATTGCATGACTCCCCCCTTGGTCGTCGATTGGTTTGTTTCGATAAGATCGACTAAACGAAAAGTTTAGTGAGCCAATGTAGCGAAAGTGAATTCGGAATGACACTCGAATAACGGCGAAAGCAGTACTGCGGTGCAACAAGCCCGAAATCGCTTCATCGCATGCAGAACGTTGCGGCGATTCCGGCCGGCCGATTGTTGCGCAATGCAACTACTCCGCCGCCGCCACCCGCAGCACGCGCCATTGCGCAAGAAGCGCGCGTAAGGCCGCCGGCTTCACCGGCTTGTGCAGCACCTGGATGCCTTGCGCGCGCGCTTCTTCGCGCACCGCCGGCGAGCGGTCGGCGGTGATCAGGATCGCCGGCAGGTCGCCGCAGATGCGCCGCAGCGCGATGATCGCCTCGATGCCGTTGCCGCGGTCGAGATGATAGTCGACCAGCAATCCGTTCGGCATGGTCGGGCCGGCGCCGATCATCGCCAGCGCGGCGGCCAGACCGGGCGCGGTGATGACGTCGCAGCCCCAGCCGCGCAATAGCGTCTCCATGCCGTCGAGCACCGCCGGCTCGTTGTCGATGCACAGCGCCATGGTGCCGGCGAGTTGGCCGGGATCGACGCGCGTGTCCTCGCGCGCCGGCAGCGTGACCGGCTCGGCGCTCGACAGCGGCACGCTGACCGCGAAATGCGAGCCGCGGTCGGGCACCGAATGAAGCTCCACGGTGCAGGTGAGCACGCGCGCCACGCGCTCGACGATCGACAGCCCGAGCCCCAGCCCGCGCGCGATGCGCGCGCCCTGATCGAGCCGGTGGAACTCGACGAAAATGTCGCGCCGCTTGTCCTCCGGAATCCCCAGCCCGGTGTCATAGACATCGATGCGCAATGTATCGCCGCGCCGCCGGCAGCCGACCAGCACGCGGCCTTGCGGCGTATACTTGATGGCGTTGGAGACGAGGTTCTGAATGAGCCGCCGCAGCAGCCTGCGGTCGGAGCGCACCACCAGCGAGCACGGCACGAAGGTCAGTTCCAGCCGCTTGCTCACCGCCAGCGGCGCGAACTCGACCGCGATCTGCCGCATCAGTTCGTCGATGCGGAAGCTGGCGAATTCCGGCCGCAGCGCGCCGGTGTCGAGCCGAGAGATGTCGAGCAGCGCGCCGAAGATCTCCTCCACCGCTTCCAACGAGGCGTCGATATTGTCGATCAGCGGCCGGTCGTCGGCGCCGCGCTGGCGCTCGATCAGGCTGGTGACATAGAGCCGCGCGGCATTGAGCGGCTGCAGGATGTCGTGGCTGGCGGCGGCCACAAACTTGGTCTTCGAGATGTTGGCGGCGTCGGCCTCGCCCTTGGCGCGGGCGAGCGCGGCGTTGAGCGTGGTCAGTTCCTCGGTGCGCTCGTGCACGCGCCGCTCCAGCGACTCGTTGGCGCGTTCGAGCGCCTCGGCGGCTTCCACGCTCGCCGTGATGTCGGTGAAGGTGGTCACGATGCCGCCGTCCGGCATGTGGTTGGCGCGCACCTCGATGGCGACGCCCGGCTCGGCGAAGCGCTCGCGGAACGGCGCGCTGCCCGAGAGATAGCGCGCGAGCTGCTGGCGCACGAAGTCGTCGAGCCGGTCGGGCGGCACCTCGCTGCGCCGGGCGTTGAAGCGCAACAGATCGGCAAGGCCGACGCCGACGCGGATCAGGCTCGGCGGCAGGTCGAGGATGTCGCCGAACTGCCGGTTCCAGCAGATCAGCTGCTGTTCCTTGTCGAACACCGCGATGCCCTGGCGCACGTGGTCGAGCGCGGTCTGCAGGATCTCGCGGTTGTACTGGATGGCGGCATTGGCGTCGTCGAGCAGCTTCAGGGCTGCCTTGGTGGAGAGCGTGCGCTTGCGCAGCAACAGCGACAGCACCAGCCGCGACGAGGCGGCGCCGATGGCGGACGCGAGAAAATGCTCGGCGTTGCGGATCAGGCGGAAATCGGCCTCGTCGTTCGGCTCCAGGCTGATGCGGTTGGCGGCGGCGAAGCTCTGGAAGGCGGCACGCGTGCGCTGCTCGCCGAGATAGCGCGCGACCGTCTCGCTGAGCTCCTGCACCGTCACCGACGAGCGCCACAGCCGGAAGCTCGGTGCCATCGGCGCGAGCTCGGAGGGCACGAACAGGTTGGCCTGCAGCCGTTCGATGGGCGAGGGCGCGCGCCGCAGCGAAACGCCGATATAGGCGATGACATTGATCGCCAGGCTCCAGACGACGCCATGCACCAGCGGCGACATGTCGAGGCCGAACAGGTGCTGCGGGCGCAGCAGCGTCAGCCCCCACGGTCCGGCATTGAGGATGCGCTCGCCGACGAAGCCGATGTCGGCGAAGCTCGGCAGCAGCAGCGTGTAGGCCCACACGAGAATGCCGGCGCTCATGCCGGCGATGGCGCCGCCGGCGGTGCCGCGCCGCCACAGCAGCCCGCCGAAGAAGGCCGGCGCCAGCTGCGCGATCGCCGCAAACGACAACAGCCCGATGGCGGCCAACTGCGCGTCGCCGGCCGAGCGGTAATACATGTAGGCGAGCGCGACGATGGCGAAGATCGCCAGCCGCCGCACGGTCAACAGCAGCGAGCCGACGTTCTCGCGCCCGCTGATCAGCGCCTCGCGCCGTTGCAGCACCAGCGGCATCACGATGTCGTTCGACACCATGATCGACAGCGCCACCGATTCCACGATCACCATGGCGGTCGCCGCCGACAGCCCGCCGACGAAGGCGGCGATGGTCAGGATGCTGGAGCCGGCCTGCAGCGGCAGCCCCAGCACGTACATGTCGCTGTCGAGCGTGCCGGCCGGGAAGGTCAGGATGCCGGCGAGCGCGATCGGCACCACGAACAGGTTGATCAGCACGAGGTAAATCGGAAACAGCCAGGCCGCGCGCCTGATCTCGGTCTCGCTGTGGTTCTCCACCACCGCCACGTGGAACTGGCGCGGCAACATGATGATGGCGATGAACGACAGCAGCGTGGTCGCCAGAAACGTGTCGAGCGGCGGGCTGCGGCTGAAGATCGCCGCCGTCGGCGGATGCGCGCGCGCCATCTCGAGCAGCGCGCCGGGGCCGCCGAACATCCAGAAGGTCACGAACACGCCGACCGCCAGAAAGGCGAACAGCTTGACGATCGACTCGGTCGCGATCGCCAGCATCAAGCCGTCCTGATGCTCGGTGGCGTCGATGTGGCGGGTGCCGAACAGCACCGCGAACGCCGCCATCGCCAGCGCCGCGAACAGCGCGATGTCGCCGAACACCGGCTGCGGCCCGCCGCCGCCGGCATGGAGGTGGCCGAGGATCGTTTCCAGCGACGCCGACACCGCCTTGAGCTGCAGCGCGATGTAGGGAACCGTGCCGATGATGGCGATCAGCGCGACGGTGGCGGCAACCGCCTGGTGCTTGCCGTAACGCGCGGCGATGAAGTCCGCGATCGAGGTGATGTTCTGCGCTTTCGCCAGCCGCACGATGCGCACGATCAGCGGCGAGAACAGCCCGACCATCAGCACGGGGCCGATATAGATGGTGAGGAATTCGTAGCCGCTGCGCGAGGCCGAGCCGACCGAGCCGAAGAAGGTCCAGGAGGTGCAATAGATCGCCAGCGACAGCGGATAGATCAGCAGCCGCGTGCGCCCCTCGCGGCCGAAGCGGCGCATGCGGTCGCCATAGCTCGCCACCAGGAACAAGAGGCCGATGTAAACAAGGGCCACCGCGATGACGACCCAGCCGTGCAGCATCAATGACTCCGGAACCCGGTTACGGTTCGGGGGTAGGTCATCATAGAACGGCCCGTGGGTCCATCGCCGCTCGCCGGGGCGGCGCACCGCAACCCGCCCGAATCAAGGCCACCTGCCCCTTACGCAAATCTGCGCACGCGATCGCCTCGATCCCTACCACGGTAGCGAACCGCTACCGCATAATACCTTTTAAGCTATTGATTTAGCTTGTCTTTTTAACGCATTTCAAGGATTCTTGGCCGAAACTGGGCTCATTAGAGGTCGTCCACCCGCGGTTGAGAAGGAAATCGGGACATGCCTGCGCCGGCTTCGACCAGTGACGTATTCATTGTCGATGACGATGGGCCGATGCGCGACGCGCTTTCGGTCGCCTTCACGCTCGCCGGTTATCGCGTGAGCTTGTTCTGCGACGGCGAGATGTTTCTGGAGACGACGGCGACGCGGATGCCGGCCGCCGTGCTGCTCGATCTGCATCTGCCGGGTAAGTCCGGTCTCGGCGTGCTGAAGGAACTCGACGCGGCGCGCTATGCGGCGCCGATCATCATCATCTCCGGCGACGGTGACGTCGCCTGCGCCGTCGAGGCGGTGAAGAACGGCGCCTTCGATTACGTGGTCAAGCCGTTCGACGCGCGCGCGCTGGTGACGCGCGTCGGCAACGCCATCGTCACCTTCAGCCGGCGCGCGGGCGACATGGCGCCCAACGATGCGGGCAACGACTTCCCCGGCCAGGCCGCGTTGACGCCGCGCGAGCGCGAGGTATTGAGCGAGATCGCCGGCGGCGCTTCCAACAAGGAAGCCGGCCGCCGCCTCGGCATCAGCCCGCGCACGGTCGAGGTGCATCGCGCGCGTATCATGGAAAAGATCGGCGCCCGCAACGCCGCCGATCTCGTGCGGATCGTGCTCGGCGGCGGCAATGGCCGCAATGGCCACGCCCGCAACGTGCCGCCCGAACTGGTTGCGTAGCGTCCCCCCGTTGTGATCGTGCGTGGGCCCTCTCCCGCTTTGCGGGGGAGGGTGCCGCGCGTGATGCGCGCCCTTCACCCTCCCCTGGAGGGGAGCGTGCCTGAAATAACGGTCGAAGAAATCTATTCCGCCGCCAGCGCCTGGCCGCCCTTGGGCAGGTCGAGCCGCTCCCACACATCGACCAGCGCCTCGGCCAAGGAATCGACCAGCGCGTCGTCGTGATAGGGCGAGGGCGTGATGCGCAGACGCTCCATGCCGCGCGGCACGGTCGGATAGTTGATCGGCTGGATGTAGATGCCGTGCTCGCTGAGCAGCAGATCGCTCGCCTGCTTGCACTTTTCCGGATCGCCCACCAGCACCGGCACGATGTGGGTGTCGCTCGGCATGACAGGCAGGCCGGCGGCGTTGAGCACGGCCTTCACCCGGGCGGCGCGGTCCTGGTGGCGCTCGCGCTCCCAGCTCGAAGTCTTCAGGTGCTTGATGGCGGCGGTCGCCGCGGCGCAGATCGCCGGCGGCAGCGCGGTGGTGAAGATGAAGCCCGGCGCGTAGGAGCGCACCGCGTCGACCATTTCTTTGGAGCCGGCGATGTAGCCGCCGAGGCAGCCGAAGGCCTTGGCGAGCGTGCCCTCGAGCACGTCGACGCGGCTCATCGCTTCCTCGCGCTCGCAGATGCCGCCGCCGCGCGGGCCGTACATGCCGACCGCATGCACTTCGTCGCAATAGGTCATGGCGTTATAGCGCTCGGCCAGATCGCAGATGGCGTGCACCGGCGCCACGTCGCCGTCCATGGAATAGAGGCTCTCGAACGCGATCAGCTTGGGCCGGTCGATGTCGGCGGCCTTCAACAGCTCTTCCAGATGGCCGAGATCGTTGTGCCGCCAGATCTGCTTCTCGCTCGCCGCCTGACGCACGCCCTCGATCATGGAATTGTGGTTGAGTGCATCCGACAGCAGCAGGCAATTCGGCAACAGCCGCGCGATGGTCGAGATGCCGGTCTGGTTGGAGACGTAGCCGGAGGTGAACAGCAGCGCGGCCGGCTTGCCGTGCAGGTCGGCGAGCTCGCGCTCCAGCCCGACCAGCGGATGGTTGGTGCCGGCGATGTTGCGGGTGCCGCCGGCGCCGGTGCCCATGCGGGTGGCGGTCTCCACCATGGCGCCGATCACCTTGGGGTGCTGGGCCATGCCGAGATAGTCGTTGGAGCACCAGATCACGACCTCGCGGGCGCCTTGCGGGGCGTGCCAGACGGCGTGCGGGAAGCGGCCGGCGATGCGCTCGAGGTCGGCAAACACCCGGTAGCGGCGCTCGTCGCGCAATTTGTCCAGGGCAGACGCAAAAAACGCGTTGTATTTCATGGATTCATCTTCCAGGGAACGCCCCACGTAGCCTTTACTTAGAAGAGTTCGAGGGGGCTTGTCGAGGCGGGATTCGTCGCATTTTGTACCCCCGGCGGCCTTGATCGAGGTCAAGGCTACCGTCCACTAGGTAGCGCCGCCCAAGGGCTTCGGTGTCCCCCGCCCGGGCGGCCTGGCTTGCATTCATCCCGGGGCCCGGTCAGAAAAATCCCCATGAAACAACCCACCGGCATCGCCCACGGCCTCACCAATTACGGCGACCGCGATTTCTCCCTCTACCTGCGCCGTTCCTTCGCGCAATCCATGGGCTATTCCCGGGCCATGCTGGAAAAGCCGGTGGTCGGTATCGCCTACACGCCCTCCGGCTTCAACAACTGCCATCGCCATTTCCCCGAGCTGCTCGAAGCGGTGAAGCGCGGGGTGCTGGCCGCCGGCGCGCTGCCCATCGAATTCCCGACCATTTCGCTCGGCGAGGTCTTCCTCAATCCGACCAGCCTCAAGTTCCGCAATCTGATGTCCATGGACACCGAGGAGATGGTGCGCGCCCAGCCCATGGACGCGGTGGTGCTGATGGGCGGCTGCGACAAGACCGTGCCGGCCCAGCTCATGGGCGCGGTGTCGGCCGGCCGCCCGGCCATCATGCTGGTGGCGGGCCCGATGATGACCGGCCGCCATCACGGCGAGCGGTTAGGGGCCTGCACCGACTGCCGCCGCTTCTGGGCGCAGTACCGGGCCGGCAAGATCGACGACAAGGAAATCAACGAAGTCGAGGGCAAGCTCGCCACCACCGCCGGCACCTGCGCGGTGATGGGCACCGCCTCGACCATGGCATGCCTCGCCGAGGCGCTCGGCATGATCCTGCCCGGCACCGCCGCCATCCCCGCCGTGCATGCCGACCGCCTGCGCGCGGCGGAAGCGACCGGCGTTGCCGCGGTCAAGCTGATCGGCTCCAAGCTCACGCCGCAGACCATCGTCACGCAGAAGTCGGTCGAGAACGCGCTGCGCGTCTTGATGGCGATCGGCGGCTCCACCAATGCGGTGATCCATCTCGCGGCAATCGCCGGCCGCGCCGGTCTGCCGGTGTCGCTGACGCGGCTCAACGAATTGTCCGACACCACGCCGGTGCTGGTGAACCTGAAGCCGGTCGGCAACGGCTACATGGAGGACTTCTTCGCCGCCGGCGGCATCGGCGCTCTCTTACGCGAACTCAAAGACCTGCTGCATCTCGACGCCATGACCGTCACCGGCGAAACGCTCGGCGAGCGGCTGGCGCACGAAGATGCCGACACCGCGCGCGACACCTGGGTCGACCGCACCATCATCGCCGAGCGCGCCAAGCCGCTGGAGCCGCAAGGCGGCCTGGTCGCGCTGTTCGGCAATCTCGCGCCGCAAGGGGCGATCCTCAAGCGTTCGGCGGCCGACGCCAATCTGTTCGAGAAGGAGGGCAGGGCGGTGGTGTTCACCTCGCTCGAAGATCTCGCCGCCCGCATCGACGATCCCCAGCTCGACGTCAACGCCGACGACATCCTCGTGTTGCAGAACGCCGGCCCGCATTCGGTGTCTGCCATGCCGGAGGCCGGCTATCTGCCGATCCCGAAGAAGCTCGCCGCCAAAGGCGTCAAGGACATGGTGCGCGTGTCCGACGCGCGCATGAGCGGCACCGCCTTCGGCACCATCGTGTTGCATGTCACGCCCGATAGCGCGTCCGGCGGCCCGCTCGGTCTGGTGCGCAACGGCGATCGCATCAAGCTGTCGGTGAAGGCGCGCCGTATCGATCTCCTGGTCGACGAGGCGGAGCTCAAGCGCCGCGCCGCCGCCCAGCCGAAGGCGGAGCCTGCGCCCGCGCGCGGCTATGCGAAGCTCTATGCGCAGGAAATCCTCGGCGCCGACGAAGGCTGCGACTTCGCGTTTCTGAAAGGTCGCTGAAGACTGGTGTTTCTTTTCCGCGCCCGATCGCGCGTCTGAGGTAGCCGTCTACTCCCGGCCGCCCGGCCATGCCGCCAGTTGCGGCGTGGCGATCGCAATTTTACGAACCTCGCATACCGATCGGTAACCAACTTCTCATGCCTCGGCAAAAGTACCTAGCGCGCCGATAATAAATTGCTGATCGGTTCTGTAGATAAGGCCCCGGGGGTGGCACGGAATTCCAACCTGTGGGCAGCACGTATGAAGATCTCGGTGCCAATTCGAGGAGGCCGGAGCGCGCAGGAAGCTGCCCTCCAGGAATCGCAACAGGTCATCATGGCGATTCTGGATGCGGTGCCGGCCAGAATATTCTGGAAGGACAAGAATCTTGTGTATTTGGGCTGCAACACGCCGTTTGCGCGCGACGCGGGATTTGACTGTCCGGACGACGTTATCGGCAAAGACGATTTCCAGATGGGCTGGCGCGAGCAGGCCGAGAAATATCGCGCCGACGACATGCAAGTCATCGAGACCGGCACCAGCAAGCTTCTCATCGACGAGCCGCAGACGACGCCCGACGGGAAGACCATCACGCTTCTGACCAGCAAGGTTCCTTTGCGCGATTCCAACGGGGAGGTCTTCGGTGTCCTCGGAACCTATCTGGACGTGACCGAGCGCGCGCAGCTCGAACAACAGCTTGCCTTCTCGAATATCCTGCATGCGACGGCGATGGAGAACTCACCCGACGCCATCGTCGTCGTTGACGAGAACGAGCGGATCATCTCGTTCAATGCGCAATTCGCTGAGTTATGGAACGTTCCGCTGGAATGGTTGGAGCGGGGCGCCGATATGCCGGTACTGCAGTCGGTCGCGGCGCAGGTTTCGGACGCGGCGGCGTTCGTCGCGCGCGTCAAGTACCTTTACGCGCATCCCGACAAAAGGGCGAACGACGAGCTCAGGCTCAAGAACGGGCGCGTGATCGATCGGCACACAGCGCCGTTGCGCGACGCCAGTGGGAAATACCTCGGTCGGATCTGGCATTTTCGCGACATTACGGAACGCGAGCGTGCGAACGAAAAAATCGAAACGCAGAATCTTCTGTTCGACGCGGCCTTGAACAACATGGGGCAAGGTCTCCTGATGTATGATGCCGGAAGCAAGCTCATCATTTCCAATCGGCGCTTTGCCGAACAATTTGGGGTCGACTGGGAAAAGTGGAAGGTCGCGTCGCTCGGCACCACCGTTCCGCAGACGATGCGCCTGGTGCAGGATTGGACCCAGGTGAGCCTGACCAACCAAACGCACGTTCTCACCGAGATCCGCAACATCCTCGATCGCAAGACGGCGGGCAGGATCGTGTTCGAGCGCAGCGACGAGCGCACTTTCTCCACGTCATGCGCGCTTATGCCCGGCGGCGGCTTCGTCGTCACGTTCGAGGACATTACCGAGCAGCGACGTTCGGAAGAGAAAATCGCGCATATGGCGCACTACGACGCGTTGACCGATCTACCCAACCGCGTGTTGTTCTACCAGAAGACGGAAGAGCTTCTTGGCCGCGATTCGCGTGATCGTCCGTTCGCGATCATCAGCCTGGACCTCGATCACTTCAAGGCCGTCAACGACACGCTCGGGCATCCCATTGGCGACAAGCTGCTGCAGGCGGCGGCCGAACGGATGCGGGGCAGCGTTCGCGCGACCGACTTAGTCGCGCGGCTCGGCGGCGACGAGTTTGCAATCTTGCAAGTCGCGTTCGAGCACGCGGCCGACGCCACCGCGCTTGCCACGCGCCTGATCGAGGCCGTGAGCGCGCCCTATCAGATCGATGGCCATCAGATCGTCGTCGGCACCAGCATCGGTATCGCGATCGCGCCGGGCGACGGCAAATCGCCGGACCAGCTCTTGAAGAACGCGGATCTGGCGCTCTACCGCTGCAAAGCCGACGGCGGAAGCCTGTATCGGTTTTTCGAAGCGGAGATGGACGCGCGCATGCAGGAGCGTCGCGCGCTCGAGCTCGATCTTCGCAAGGCCCTGGTAGCCGGCGAGTTCAGCCTCGAATATCAGCCGATCGTCACCCTCAAGACAGGTAGCATCGCCGCCTGCGAAGCGCTCGTTCGATGGCACCACCCCACGCGTGGCCTGGTGCCGCCGCTGCAGTTCATCCCGATCGCGGAGGAGATCGGCCTCATCGTTCCAATCGGGGAATGGGTGCTGGAGCGGGCCTGCGCTGATGCCGTCATGTGGCCGGACAACATCGTGGTCGCGGTCAACATTTCGCCGGTTCAATTCAAGTGCGCGGAGTTTGTTCGCATGGTCAAGAACGTGCTCGCCAAGTCGGGCTTGCCGGCGCGAAGGCTCGAGCTCGAAATCACCGAGCTGGTTCTGATCCAGGACAGCGACGGCGCTCTGGCCATGCTCAAGCAGCTCAGGGAGCTCGGCGTCGGCGTGGCGATGGACGACTTCGGGACGGGGTATTCGTCGCTCGGCTACCTTCGCAGCTTTCCGTTCGACCGGATCAAGATCGACCAGTCCTTCATTCGCGACTTATCGAACAACAAGGAGAGCCTGGCCATCCTGCGCGCCGTGGTCGGGCTGGGCAGAAGTCTCGATATCGTCACCACCGCCGAGGGCGTCGAAACGGGAAATCAGATCGACATCCTGAGAAGCGAAGGATGTACCGACGTCCAGGGTTTCTTCTTCAGCCCGCCGAGGCCGGCGGCGGAGGTGACAACGCTGCTCAAGGAGCTCAGCGGCGCCGTGCCGGCAGTGGCATGATGGCTCGGCCTACATCCGATGCGTGTCGGCCGGACACCCTCCCTATGATACCGAATGATTTTCGCCGCGCTCGGAGCCGCCGGCTTTCGGCCAGAAATGTTTGAAACATGCCGCCCGCGCCACCGCCCAATACCGACAATTGTCACGCGCGCCTTCACCGCTCCTTAGGGTTGGCGGCGAATAACGTTTGCGCAGTTGCCGAAATTAACGGGCCCCCAAAATGGGGCCCCATAAGTTATGGGAATCATTACGGACTTAATCGGGGCCCATGGGCATGCGTGCCTTCAACAGGCTCGGCTTGAATGCGGCGTTGCGCACGCCGAGTAACAGCGAACCGTCCTGGCGCGTGCTCATCGCCGCCGGCTTGCTCGGCTTTGCATTTGCGCTTGCCGGCGTGGCATTCGTCAATCTGTTCGCGGTTTCGCTGACGCTCACGCCTGTCGTCGCATCGCTGGTCGCCGGCACGGGGCTGGGCATTTGCCTTGCCGGCATCACCGGCGGTTACAGTCGCCGGTTCAGCATCAAAGAGCAGAACAAGCGGCTCGACGGCGCCCTCAACAACATGAACCAGGGCCTGTGCATGTTCGATGCCGAGGATGGCCTGGTCGTGTGGAATCAGCGCTACATCGACATGTACCGCATAGATCCGGCGCGCGTGTGGGTCGGCTGCACGGTGCGCGACCTGCTCGATGCGCGCACTGCCGCCGGCACCTTTCCGCTCGACATTGCCAATTACGAAGGCGCGCTCTACGCGGCACTCAAGCAAGGCAAGTCCTTCACCATGACCATCGAGCTCGCCGACGGCCGCATCATCGCGGTGGTCAACCAGCCGATGGAGGGCGGCGGCTGGGTGGCGACGCACGAGGACATCACCGAGCGCCAGCGCGCCGAGCGCGACCTGGAGCACACGCGCGCCTTCCTCGATTCGATCCTCGAGAACGTGCCGTCGCCGATCATCGTCAAGGACGTTCCCGGCCTGCGCTATCTTCTGGTCAATCGCGCGGCCGAAAAGCACCTCGGCATCGACCGCGGCGACATACTGGGCAAGACCGCGCACGATGTGATGCCGCCGCACAGCGCGGAATCGATCGAGGCCGAAGACCAGAAGGTGATCGCGTCCGGCCGCTCCTCGTACCTCGACGAACAGGCGATGGAGACGCCGGGCAACGGCACGCGCATCGTCACCACGACGCGGCTCGCGGTCCCCGAGCCCAACGGCAAGCCGCAATATCTGATCACGGTCATCCGCGACGTCACCGAACGCAAGCGCGACGCGCAGCGCATCGCCCACATGGCGCAGCACGACGCGCTGACCGACCTGCCCAACCGCGCCGCCTTCAATCAATGTATCTCCGCCACCGTCGATCTGGCGGCGATTTCCAAGGAAAGCTTCGCGGTGCTGTGCATCGATCTCGACCGTTTCAAGACGGTCAACGACGTGTTCGGCCATGCCGCCGGCGATGCCCTGTTGCGCGAACTGGCGGTGCGATTGGAGGCCGCCGCCGAGGGCGCCTTCGTGGCGCGCACCGGCGGCGACGAATTTATCGTCATCTCGCCCACCGGGCCGCAGCCGGAGACCGCCGAAGCGCTGGCCGAGCGGTTCCTCGCCGCGGTCAGCAGCGACATCGAGATCCACGATCACGCGCTGCGCATCGGGCTCACCATCGGCATCGCCATCTATCCGCAGGACGGCGCCGACGCCAGCTGCGTGGTCGCCAATGCCGACGCCGCGCTTTACCGCGCCAAGTCGGAAGCGCGCGGCTCCATCCGTTTCTTCGAGGCCGCCATGGACAGGCAGCTGCGCGACAAACGCGCGCTGCAGCAGGACCTGCGCACCGCGATCGCGCGCAACGAGCTGGCGCTGCACTACCAGCCGCAGGCGCGCATCGATGGCGAGATCACCGGCTTTGAGGCGCTGGCGCGCTGGCAGCATCCGCGCCACGGCATGGTGCCGCCCAACGTCTTCATTCCGCTTGCCGAGGAGAGCGGCAGCATCATGGCGCTCGGCGAATGGGCGTTGCGCGCGGCCTGCCGCGAAGCGGCGAGCTGGCCGAAGCCGCTCACCATCAGCATCAACCTGTCGCCGGTGCAGTTCCGCCACGGCGATCTGCCGACGCTGGTGCACGAGGTGCTGCTGCAGACGGGGCTCACGCCCGGGCGGCTCGAGCTCGAGATCACCGAGGGCGTGCTGATCGGCGATTTCACGCGCGCGGTGGCGATCCTGCGCCGGCTCAAGAACCTCGGCGTACGCATCGCCATGGACGACTTCGGCACCGGCTATTCGTCGCTCAGCTATCTGCAGTCGTTCCCCTTCGACAAGATCAAGATCGACAAGGCCTTCATCGCCAACGTCAATCACAACGAACAAGCCGCCACCATCGTGCGTGCGGTGATCGCGCTCAGCCGCGGGCTGTCGCTGCCGGTGGTGGCCGAGGGGGTGGAGACCGAGGAGCAGCTGCGCTTCCTCGCCAGCGAAGCCTGCGACGGTATCCAGGGTTATTACGTCGGCCGCCCCAAGCCGATCAGCGAATACGCCGAACTGGTCGGCCGCGCGCCGTTCGGCAAGAAGAAGCGGGTGATCAGGATCGCGAGCTGAGGCGGCGCGCCCGCCACGCTTCGTGCGATCGGGGCCCGATCATTCTCTTTACTCCGCCGCTCCAGGGGGCCTTCCCGCGCCGGCCCGAAGGGGCGCTCAGCGCGTGGCCGCCGCCGGGCGGCGCCAGGCGCCACACCGATTACGCCATATTATCATACCCCTTTCCAGCCCGCGGGCGGACCTGCATGGCCGGGCCAGCGGAACAAGAAACAAGCAATATCAATATATTAGACGAAAAATGACGCTGCCTGCCCGACATGACAAATAATTAAATCAGTCAGCTGATTTAATCTTGATCCCCCAATTCTCGCCCCATAGGATCGCCCGCAAAAGTCCCCCGGCATGACGCGGCTTTGCGCGCCGGCCGGAGGGGACGTTTGGGGGAGGAGATGCGTGGACGCCCGTCCGCCGCGGCCATCGAGGCCGCCGGCGATCACAATACCCGGACGCGAATCATGGATGCGGCCGAACGGCTGATCGCCGAGCGCGGCCCGCATGGCGTGTCGCTGCGCGAGATCACGACGGAGGCCCGCGCCAACTCCGCCGCCATCCACTATTACTTCCGCCGCAAGGAAGACTTGGTCGAAGCGGTCATCGATCGGCGCGCGGGCATCGCCGTGCAGGCGCGGCTGGAGGGCATCGAGGCGCTGCTGGCGCGGCCGCAGCCGCCGTCGCTCGAGGCGCTGATCCTCGCCTATATCTCGCCCGGCCTGACCGTCGGCCCCAGCGAGCTGCGCAAATATTTCGGCCGGCTGCGTGCGCGCTTCACCCACGAGACCGATCCGGCGATGCGCAAGATCATGCGCCGCCATTTCCGCGAGCCCGGCCGCCGCTTCCTGGAAGCGGTCGCGGGCCTGTTGCCGCACATCGCGATGCGCGAGCTGCAATGGCGCTTCCACGTCATGATCGGCACGCTGATCTATGTGATGGCCTATCCCGGCCGCGTGCAGGCGGTCGATCCGGAGACGGACGGCGATTGCTACGACCCCGACGACATGGATCAGGCGCTGCAATACGTGGTGCCGATGCTGGCCGCGATCTTCCGCGCGCCGCCGAGCTCGCCCGACATCCTGCGCGCGGCGACCGACGAATTGAACGCCGCCATCGCACTTTCCGATCAACCGACCTCCGAGAATGGAGAAAAGTAAGTGTACTTCCCCGACAATTACCCCTGGAGCCTGACCACCGGCATGCTGTTCGACGAGGTCGCCACCTTCGGCGAAATCGACGACGCGCTGGCGCCTTTGAAGCCGCTCGCCGGCGGCGACAAGGCGGTCGCCAACGAAGCCTGGTATCAGGCCATGATGGTGCTGGCCGAAAAGCTCGAGCGGCTCGGCAATGAGGACACGGCCGCCGGCCATACCCTGAGCGCGTCGCGCAAACATCACCGCGCCGGTCTCTACTATCTGCGCGCCGAGCGCTTCGCGCCGCACGGCGATCCGCGCGCCCTGTTGGCCTATAAGCGCGGCGTCGAGCATTACCAGTTGGCGCGCAAGCTCGAAAACGCCCCGGTCGAGTTCCTCGATATCCCGTTCCGCGGCAGCGTGTTTCCCGCCATCTTCGTCAAGGCGAAAGGCGAGGGCAGGCGGCCTTGCGTCGTCTTCCAGCAGGGCTTCAACTCGCTGAAGGAACTGTTCTATCCGGTCGGCGGCACCCAATTCCGCGACCGCGGCGTCTCGCTGTTGATCATCGATCAGCCCGGCTCCGGCGGCGCCCTGCGGCTGCACGGCCTGACCGCGCTGGCCGAAACCGAGCACGCGGTCGGCGCCGCCATCGACTATCTCGAAACGCGCGACGACATCGACGCCGACCGCATCGGCGTCATGGGCGTCAGCCTCGGCGGCTATTACGCGCCGCGCGCCGCCGCCTTCGAGCCGCGCATCAAGGCCTGCCTGTGCTGGGGCGCGGTCTGGGACTTCGGCGAGCGCTGGCGGGAGATGTCGACCAACTCCAAGAAGTTCGGCTCGATCCCCGACATGCTCAAGCACGCCATGTGGGTGTTCGGGCAGAAGGACGTCGACGGCGTGCTGGAATTCGGCAGCAAGATCTGCTGCGCGCCGTTCGCCGACAAGCTGCGTTGCCATCTCTACATCCTGCACGGCGAGAACGACCGCCAGGTGCCGCTGCACCAGGCCGAGATGCTCCATGCGGCGGCGGTGAACGCGAAGTCGCGCACCATGCGCATTTTCAAGATCGCCGACGGCGGCGCCGAGCACTGCCAGTTCAACAACCGCACGCTGGCGGCGGATGCGCTCGCCGACTACGCGGCCGAGACCCTCGGCGGCGAAGTCAACGGCGTGCGGTGAAGCGAAGCGGCGCTCCGGCGCCTTGGACCACGAAAACTTGGACCACGAAAACCCTGACAGGGAGGAGATTGATGATGTTGCGTTTCAAGACCTACCGGCTTGCCGCCGTGGCGGGCCTCCTGGCGGCGACCATGCTGTCGGCGCCGGCCTCGGCGCAGGAGAGCGCAGCCGCCGTCTCGAAAGCCACCCAGGCCGCCCAGGACTGGATGAACGGCAAGCTTGCCGATTACGGCAACTACGACATCACTTACAAAGGCGCGCCGATCACCATCCGGCTCACCAGCCATCTGCCGGAAGTGGCGAGCGAAGCGCGCTTTCTCAAGAAGGCCTTCGTCATTCTCGAGAAGATGTCGAAGGGCAAGCTGAAGATCAGCGCGCGCTGGGGCGGCACCGTTCACAAGGTCACCGAAGGCTTCGAGGCCAACCGCTCGGGCCTGACCGACATGGCGGCCTGCTTCACCTTCCTCAACGCGCGCGGCTTCCCGTTGACGCAGGCCTTGTCGCTGCCGGGCATGTTCCCCAACGCAGCGGTGGAAACCCTGGTCGCCGAGAAGCTCGCCAAGAAATATTTCCGCAAGGAATTCGAGCGCCAGCAGGTCTATCTCAACGGCATCACGGCCAGCAGCAACTTCAACCTCTTCTCCAACGTGCCGATCACCAATCTCGAGCAGTTGAAGGGCCTGAAGGTGCGTTCGGGCACCGGCATCAGCCAGCGCGTGTTCGAGGCGCTCGGCGCCGTGCCGGTCAACATCAGCTCGGCGGACTTCTTCTCCGCCCTGCAGCGCGGCCTGCTCGACGCGGTGTTCACTTCCGATGCGGCGGCCAAGGCCTTCCGCATCAACGAAGTGTCCAAATACGACGCCTACACGCCGATCAATAACCTGCCGCTCGAATGGTGCATGAACCCGCGCACCATTTCCGCGCTGCCGCCCGACCTGCAGCGGGTGTTCTACGCCTGGTCGCGCCAGATGCATCAGGCCGACACCCAGGTCTCGTTCATGCTCGCCTCGGCCAAGGCCCGCGCGGAGTTCAAGAAGCAGGGCATGCACGAGCAGGCCATCGCGCCGGCGGAATGGAAGAAGTGGGAGGCGCGCTTCGACACCGTGACCGAGCAGTACATCAAGGACGGCGAGAAGAAGGGCCTGCCGACCCGCGAGCTGGTCAAGGACATCCGCGCGCTCGTCGCCAAGTACGGCAAGATGTCGACGAACGAATTGATGATGGAAACCATCAAGGATCCGGCGCCCGGCGTCTCGCCCTTGAAATAGTCGACGCGACACGATACGGCGCGGCCGGCGGCCCTTTCGCCGCCGGCCCGCCAACTGCCAGCGAAGGAAACCGGCATGGGACGTCTGCTCAATCTCGTCTCGCGGGCGCTGAACGGCATTGGCAGCTATATCGCGCTGCCGCTGCTCACGGCCCTCATCACGCTCGACGTCGTGCTGCGCTACGGCTTCAACGCGCCGTTGTCGTGGGGGCTGGAGGCGTCGCGTTACATCCTGCTGCTGTTCTTCCTCTTCGGGCTGGTCGAATCCTTTCGCGTCGGCGAGCACGTCAGCATGGAACTGGTGGCGGCCTCGCTGCCGCGCTGGGCGCGCCGCGCGGCCTCGCTGCTGCAGGCGATCCTGCTGGTGATGGTCTTCGGCTTCATCATCAAGAAGACGATCGACGAGATCCCGTTCCTTTATTCGCTGCCGCAGTTGACGCCCGAGCTGCAGCTTCCGGTCTGGGCGTTCTATGCCTTCATCGCGTTCATTTTCGCGCTGGGCATCCTCTATGTCGTACATGCCGCGGTGATGATCGTGACCGGCAAGCGCGACCGTATCGAAGAAGTCGATCAAATGCCGTGGTCTGAATAATGGATCCCACCATCATTGGTATTATCGGCCTGGTGGCAATGCTGGGCCTGATCGCGCTCGGCATTCCGATCGCGGTCTCGCTGCTGTCGGTCGGCACCATCGGCCTGATCGTGATGGGTGGCTCCATCTTCGCGGAGACCCAGCTCGTCCTGAACCTCATGGACCAGGGCACCAACTTCGCGCTCACCGCCATCCCGCTCTATCTGCTGATGGGGCAACTGGTCTACCGCACCGGCCTCGCCACCGATCTCTACGACTGCATCTACAAATGGGTGGGCCGCTTCCCCGGCGGGCTTGCCATCGCTTCGGTGATTGCCTCGGCCGGCTTCGGCGCCGTCTCCGGCGGCAGCGCTTCGTCGGTGGTCACGCTCGGGCCGATGTGCATGCCGGAGATGCGCAAGTTCAAATACGACGGCGCGCTCGCCGCCGGCTCGATCGCCTCCGCCGGCACCCTCGGCATCCTGATTCCGCCCAGCATCTTCATGGTGGCCTACGGGGTGTGGACCGAGACCTCGATCGGCGCCCTGTTCATCGCCGGCATCGTGCCCGGCATCATCATGACGATCGCCTTCACCGCGCTCGTCTATGTGCGCTGCAAGCGCAATCCGAAGCTCGGCCCGCTCGGCGAAGCGTTCCCGCTCAGCGTCAAGCTGCGCGTCCTCGTTCGGCTGCTGCCGATCCTGGTGATCTTCGGCCTGATCATCGGCGGCATCTACGGCGGCGTGTTCGACCCGACCGAGGCCGCCGCCATCGGCGTCGTCGGCGTCTTCGTGGTCGCCGGCGTCATGGGCCGGCTTTCCGGCTCGGCGCTCAAGGAGGCGCTGTGGGGGACCTCGCGCACCAGCGTGATGATCTTCCTCATCCTGTTCGGCGGCCATGTGGTCAGCCGCTTCCTGGTGCTGACCGAGATCACCTCGCGGCTGGTCCAGTTCATCACCCAGTTCCAACTGTCCGCGGTCGGGCTGATCGTCTGCTTCACGCTGATGTATCTGGTGCTCGGCATGGTGCTGGATATCTGGGCCATGCTGATCCTGACCGTGCCGTTCGTGTTCCCGGTGATCGTTGCCCACGGCATCGATCCCATCTGGTTCGGCGTCTACCTCATCATCATGTGCGAACTGGCGGCGATCACGCCGCCGATCGGCCTCAACGTCTACATCATGGCGCGCGTGGCGCCGGAGGTGCCGGTCGGGCGCATCTTCTGGGGGGTGATGCCGTTCTTCTTCACCGCGCTCGGCGTGGTCGCGCTGCTGGTCGCCTTTCCGGAGCTGGTCACCTGGCTGCCGGCGCAGGCGCTGCGTCGCTAGGGGGTGCGCGCGCAACGCGCGGCGGTGCCTGACGCGGGTGTTGTCGGGTTGCTGGTGCTGCCGGAAAGGATTGAACTTTCGACCTCTCCCTTACCAAGGGAGTGCTCTACCACTGAGCTACGGCAGCGAAGGAGCCGGAACCGGGAGCCGGTCCGAACGCGGGCGGAAACTGCCATAAGGCTGCCCGCGGGCGCAAGGCAAAGGCTTGCCGGAAAGCGCCGTCCGCCGATAGGAAAGCCTATGGCACGCAACGCCGATCATGACAAGAAAGCGGGCCCGGCCGGCCGCGACGAGCGGCTGAAGGCCGCCTTGCGCGAGAACCTGCGCCGGCGCAAGGCGCAGGCGCGCGGCCGCGACGCCGCGGAGAAGCCGGAGGTACCGCAAGCCGGGCGCTCCGGCGAAGACGAGCGCTGATACGCGCAGGCTTCACCCGCCTGGAGCGGGGACGCGCGCAGGGTGGGGTGACAGCCTCAAAGTTCAGCCCCCGCCCGCCTTCGCCACCCTTGGCGGGCAACCGGCCCCTTTCAGGCGGAGGTAAAGAGAGCGAAGGGGAGCGCAAAGCCGGCCAGCGCCTGAAAAGTCCCCAAAAAACCGCTTTCGCCACCCATCAACCGTTTCCCATTTTGGGGTTTGCAGGCGGCGCGCCGGCAGTCCATAAAAACGGGCTGACACGAGCAAAACGGCCGGCATTCGCGCGGGGGCAGCATGGATCGAATTCGTATCGTCGGCGGTGAGCGGCTCAACGGCACCATTCCGATCTCCGGCGCCAAGAACGCCACCCTGCCGCTGATGATCGCCGGGCTCCTCACCGAGGACACGCTCGTCCTCGAGAACGTCCCCAATCTCGCCGACGTCAACCGCCTGCAGGAAATCCTCGGCAACCACGGCGTCGACATCATGATCGCCGGCAAGCGCGCCGGCGAGAACGGCCACAACGGCCGCACCCTGCACATCTCGGCCAAAACAATCGTCGACACCACCGCGCCCTACGACCTCGTCTCCAAGATGCGGGCGAGCTTCTGGGTGGTGGCGCCGCTGGTCGCGCGCATGGGCGAAGCCAAGGTCTCGATGCCAGGCGGCTGCGCCATCGGCACGCGTCCGGTCGACCTGCTCATCATGGCGCTGGAAAGGCTCGGCGCCGAGATCGAGATCGAAGGCGGCTATGTGATCGCGCGTGCGCGCAAAGGTCTGCGCGGCGGCACCATCGAATTCCCCAAGGTCACCGTCGGCGGCACCCATACCGCGCTGATGGCGGCGTCGCTCGCCAGGGGCACCACCGTCATCGAGAACGCCGCGCGCGAGCCGGAGATCGGCAACGTCGCCGACTGTCTCAACGCCATGGGCGCGAAAATTTCCGGCGCCGGCACCGCGCGCATCGTGGTGGAGGGCGTCGACAAGCTTAACGGCGCGCGCCATGCGGTGCTGCCCGACCGCATCGAGACCGGCACCTATGCCATGGCGGTGGCGATGACCGGCGGCGACGTGCTGTTGCAGAACGCGCGCCCCGAGATTTTGCAGGCCGCGCTCGACGTGCTGGCGCAGACCGGCGTCACGGTGACCCCGACCAACGAAGGCATCCGCGTCGCCCGCAACGGCGCCGGGCTGCGCGCCGGTCGATGTGACGACCGCGCCGTTCCCCGGCTTCCCCACCGACCTGCAGGCGCAACTGATGGCGCTGATGACGCGCGCCGAGGGCACCTCGCGCATCTGCGAGACCATCTTCGAGAACCGCTTCATGCACGTGCAGGAGCTGGCGCGGCTCGGCGCGCGCATCAAGCTCGACGGCGACTGCGCAACCATCGAAGGCGTGCCGCGGCTGAAGGGCGCGCCGGTGATGGCGACCGATCTGCGCGCCTCGGTGTCGCTGGTGATCGCGGGGCTCGCCGCCGAAGGCGAGACCATCGTCAACCGCGTCTACCATCTCGACCGCGGCTTCGAGCGGCTGGAGGAAAAGCTCGGCGCCTGCGGCGCGGCCATCGAGCGCATCAGCGATTAACCCTTCACCTCCCCCTGGAGGTGGGGAGGTCGACTGTCATCGCGAAGCGATGGCGGTCGGGAGGGGGTGAATCGCGAAGCGAGCTTGGAAGCCTGGGATTGCGGCAGCGCCGCTCACCCCACCCCGCACGCCTGGCGGCGCGCGACCCTCCCCCTCTAGGGGAGGGTGTGTGCCTCAGTCGTCGCGGCGGCGGGCGAAGGCGACGTTGCCGCTGAAGGCGGGCTGCAGGCCCGGCAGACCACGTGGGCGCCGGCGGCGCTCGACCACCGGCCAGCCGAGGCGGACCGCCCGTGCGCTTGCGGCTTGCTCGCGGCATTGAGCCAGCGCGTCACCGGCTTCTCGAACAGCCAATAGCGGTGATCGCCACCGCGATCGCCGCCGCCATGCCGATCGGGATGAAGGCCCACAGCGGCAGCAGGCCGACCATCAGCTTGCTCCAGACGATGTGCATCGCGCGCAGCAGGAACTCGTGCACCAGATAGAGGCTGTAGGAGGCGTCGCCGATCAGCAGCGCCGGCCACCACAGCCAGCGGCGCTCGTCGACCTGCGGGGCGAGCGCGAAGGCCGCCACCACCGTCGCCGCCGGCACCGCGGCGGCGAGCCGCCGGAACAGGTCGGCTTCCGGCAACTCCGGAAACACCGCATGGAACAGCGCGTAGAAGCCGACCGCCGTCAACACCAGCGCCCAGCCGCCGGAGAAGCGCCAGCCTTTGACATGGGCGATGCCGATGGCGGCGCCGAGCAGGAAGCCGAGCACGATCGGATCGCCCCAGAAGTTGAGCGCGACGCCCGGCAGGAGGCCGCTCACCTGCGCGGCGACCAGAAGCCCGAGCCCGCCGAACAGCACCGACAGGCCGACGCGGCGCGGAAACAGAAGCGCCACGGTGAACACCACGTAGAACAGCATTTCGAGATTGAGCGTCCAACCCGGCGTCGCCAGCGGGCGCACGTCGCCGGTCAGGCGCATATAGGGAAAGAACAGATAGGACGGCGGCGACGTAGAGATAGTCGCCATGCGGCGCCTTCTTCATCAGCGCCGGCGCCACCAGCAGCACCGCGAAGCGCGAAAGTGGTCACCATCCAGTACAGCGGCACGATGCGGATGACGCGGCGGCGCAGAAAATCGAGGGCGGCGGCGCCCGAGCCGAAGCTCTGCGCGCTGGTCACCACCATGATGAATCCGCTGATGGCGAAGAACAGCGGCACGCCGGAACCCCAGGGCGCATCGTCGAACAGCGGGCCGTGGCCGAGCGCGGCGGCCTGCCGCGCGGTTTCGATGCCGCAATGGTTGACGACGATCATCAGCGCCGCACAGGCGCGCAGAATCTGGATGTTGGGAAGCCGTTGCATGCGCTAGCCCCTTCGCGGTGCTCAGGGCCGGCTCCTATCACGGGTGCGCGGCGCGGCGGCGCCTTGCTTGGCGTTTACCTTGACTGGAAACCCTAACGGCGCGCGACGGTGGATAGCCGGTTCCGCTTGGCCGGCGCCCGCCGCTGGTCGTCTTCCGGGCAACGCGTCGAAGCCGCAATCAATCGGATGCGCTGGTCTTGCTTTGCGCGCTGCCCCGCGTTGCCGCCCATTCGGTGACGCAGCGGGCGAGGTCGTTGAAGTTGCGGTGCATCTGCTCGAGCGCGAAGCCGAGCGCGAACAAATGCTCGGCCGCGTCGCCGGAAAGATCGCGCGTCAGCCCTTCGCGGCGCAGCGCGGCGATCTCGCCCGCATAGGCATCGAGCGCCGCCACCACGTCGCGAAGCGACGGCGGCCGGCGCCGCGCCAGCAGCGCCGCCGCGCTGCCGCGCAGGTAATCGGCCGATGCGGTGCCGGCCTGCGCGAGCGGCGAAGCGAGCCGCGCCCGCAGCGGCTCGGGCAGCGGCGCCACCGCCGTCCGCCCGATCATCACCAGATCGTGGCGCAGCCTCAGCAGCGTGCGCAGCAAGCGGCCCGGTCGACGGACCGGTGGCAAGCCGCACCGAGCGCTCGTGCTCGGCCTCGACACCCACCGCGTTCAGCGCCGTCAGGGCGTGGCCGATGCCGTCCTGGATGCGGTGGAGCGATTCGACGTCGAGGCCTTTCGGCGCGCCGGCCAGCAACTGGTCGAGGGCGTTCGCCATCTGATTGAGCGTGCGCGCGGCCGCTTCCACCGCCAGCCGGTGCGCGTTCGCCGGAAACACCAGCAGCGAAACGGCAAAGCCGGTGACACCGCCGACCGCCACCTCCAGGATGCGGTCGAGCGCCGAGGCGGTGGGACTGGCATGGGTGATGGCCGGCACCAGCAGCACGATGATGGCGGTGATCGGCGCAACCGCGAGGCTCGGCCGCATCGCCGCGATCAGCGCCAGCGGCGCGACGGCGAGCGCGAGCGCGCCGAGCAGCGCCAGCTCGCCCGCATGCGGCACCAGCACGCCGACCGCGCCGCCATAGATGGCGCCGCTCAGGGTTCCGACGAGGTAATTGAGCGTTGCCTTGAGCGAGCCGCCGACGCTGACCTGGGTGACGATGACCGCCGTCAACACCGCCCATAACGGCAGCTTCAGGTGAATGGCTTGTGCGATCGCCAAGCGCCGCGAGCGCCGCCGTCGCCACCCGGATCGAAAGCGACAACTGGGTTCGCCGGTGGCGGACGAGGGCGCGCAGATCGACCCAGGCTCTCTTGATCCTCACGGCGACATGTCCGGCATGGCGGCCTTGCAAATGGACTGGCCGGCTTTCATGCGGCCGTCGAAGCGGAATGCTAGTTTAAGGCCATCGGTTCCGCCAGCGCGGCCCGCGCTCGGCGCGTCGCCGTTACTGCATGGCCCGGACGGATGATTGTGGCGCCGGACTCCGCTATCACACGACCATGAACGGTTCAGGCACAGCGGGACGGGGACCAAAGGGAGGCGAGAGCGCGTCTTCCGCCTGGAGCCCGTTCCGCCACAGCGTCTTCACGGTGTTGTGGACCGCGACCGTCGTCTCCAACGTCGGCACCTGGATGTACAACGCCGGTTCCGGCTGGCTGATGACGGAGTTTGAATCCCGATCCGTTGGTCGTGTCGCTCGTTCAGGTGGCGACCAGCCTGCCGATGTTCCTGTTCGCGATACCGGCGGGCGCGCTGGCGGACATCGTCGACAAGCGACGGCTCCTGATCGTCGTCGAAGGCGCGACCACCCTGTTCGCGACCATCATCGCCGCGCTCGTCTGGCTCGACCTCGTCACGCCGGCCGTCTTGCTGGTGTTCACCTTCCTCCTCGGCGCCTGTGCCGCGCTGAGCGCGCCCGCCTGGCAATCGGTGGTGCCGCAGCTCGTGCCGCGGCAAGACCTCGCGCCCGCGGTCGCGGCCAACAGCGTCGGGATCAATATCAGCCGCGCTCATCGGCCCGGCGCTCGGCGGCATCATCATCGGCGGCTTTGGAATCGCCGCGCCGTTCTGGCTCAACGCGGTGAGCAATCTCGGCATCATCGGCGCGCTCGTCTGGTGGCGCTCGCCGCGCAACGCCAATCGTCAGCTTCCGGCCGAGCGCTTCTTCAGCGCCGTCCGGACCGGCTTTCGTTACGCCCGGCATAACCGGCATCTGCAGGCGACGCTGATGCGGGCGGTCGCGTTCTTCCTGTTCGCCAGCGCCTATTGGGCGCTGCTGCCGCTGGTCGCGCGCAATCGGATCGCCGGCGGCCCGAGCCTCTACGGCCTTCTGCTGGGCGCGATCGGCGCCGGCGCCGTGGCGGGCGCCTTTGCGCTGCCCTGGCTCAAGCGCAAGCTGGGGCCGGATCGTCTGGTCGCGGGCGGAACGATCGGCACGGCCTCGACGCTGGTGCTGTTCGGCTTTGCGCGTGAGCCCGCGGTCGGCTTGTGCGCCAGCGTTATTGCCGGCCTGTCATGGATCGCGGTTCTCGCCAGCCTCAACGTCTCGGCCCAGGTCGCCTTGCCGGACTGGGTGCGCGGGCGCGGGCTGTCGATCTTCGTCACCGTCTTCTTCGGCACCATGACGGTCGGCAGCGCGCTGTGGGGGCAGGTCGCCGGCATGTTGGATCTTCCGAGCGCGCATTTCATCGCGGCGGCCGGCGCGCTGATCGCAATCCCGTTGACCTGGCGCTGGAAACTGCAGACCGGTGCCACGGTCGACCTCACGCCGTCGATGCATTGGCCGGCGCCGCTGCTGGCGCATGACGTCGAGCCCGATCGCGGGCCGGTGCTGGTGACCGTCGAGTATCGCATCGACCCGCGCAACCGCGAGGGCTTCCTCGACGCGCTCGACAAGCTCGCGCAAGAGCGCCGCCGCGACGGCGCCTATGCCTGGGGAATCTTCGAGGACACCGCCGAGCAAGGCCGGTTTCTGGAGACGTTTCTGGTCGAGTCCTGGCTCGAGCATCTGCGCCAGCACCAGCGCGTGACGAACGCGGATCGGATATTGCAGGACACGGTGCGCAAGTATCAGCTGGAAGGCGAACCCAAGGTCACGCACTTCATTGCGCAGTCGTGATGCCGACGCTGTGAGCGGCGCCGCCCGGATAGAGCGAGGCGGTATTTGGAATGACATTACATATACGGACCCGTTAGATTTTTTGCATTAATTGTAACTTGGTAATAATCTTCTTTTGGTTGCGGAGACAGAAAATGAAGCGATTCACTACGGGCGGTCGGGGCGCGATCCAGAGCGACAACTTGTACGCTGCGCTGACTCTGGCGCTCACCATTCCGGATATATGCGGATCACTGGAAGACCCGGGCCCTGGTAAATCGCAACGGCGATATGAAGCGTGGTTTAAGAAATGGGCTGAGCCGAAATTTCAATCAAATGGAGGAAAGAGTTTTGTCTCGGCGCACGATTGTTACCAAATCAGGTGCAGCCTTGTTCACTCCGGCACAGCAGAAATTGACCCCAAGAAGCGAGATATTCTTCATCAGTTTGTCTTCTTCGATAAGACCGCAACCAACCATTTAATGTGGTGCGAAGCAAATATTTACAATGGCGTAAAGCAGCCAAACTATTTGCAGCTCAAGGCCGATCTGTTCTCTGAGACAATGTTTCAGAGCGCTGACGAATGGGACGCGGCAATGGTATCGGATAAAAAGGTGCAGGCAGAAAAGGCAAGGCTCTTAGTCATTCATCCGGGAGGAACTGCTTTCGGTGGCATCAGGTTTGTCTAGCGAGGGATTATACATTTGAGATCGAACGCAAAGAGGGCATTGAGGGCATTGATTGGGCCCAGAAGGCACTTGGCTCGGGGATAAGTCATCCCGACCAATATGAGATTATTTTCACATTTTCCTTGATCTTATTCCCTGCATGACTATAATCCCATGCATCCCGCCCCGAATGCCGAGGGGTCTGCAGTCTCCAGACGCGGGGCGGGGAGCGGTGGCCGGTTCGGGGGCGTCGGAGATGCGGCGCGGTTTTCCCCAACCGGCGGTCCAAGCCGCATCGTCCCGGCGCGCCGTCCGCGCGTCACGCGGGCCCCACTGGCGGCGGCAGCCGGCACGGTCGGAAGTGCTGGGCACCGTTTGGGCCCAATCAGCGGTGGATAGGCGTCCTGCCGTAAGGGAGGAGGCCTGAAAGGGTAAGTCCACCGGGGGCGATGCGGAGCAAACCTAAGAAACACCGCGCGCGGGACGCCAAGGGACTGGCGGACTTGCGGCACTACAGGACTTCGACAAGCCTCGATGTCGCGAGGCGTCGAGGCCCGTGGGTCTGAGCACTTTCAGTTTGCGCATTCCGCGCGAACTTGAGTGCGCCCGGACCCGACAGCGTCCCGCGCGCCCTCGGTACTTTCGGGAGCGGCGGACATGGAATGGGAAGAGGGCGCACCCGGCGCCGACCAAACAATACGGGCGGCGGAGCTATGCTTGTTACGCCGTAGCTCGAACAGCGAAGGCAGGGCTGTTTGATAGGTGGATTGGTGAAGGATGCGAAGGTGCGACAGGTGCCGACGTGTCCCGGGCGCTGCGCAACATGCAATGTTGCGCTGCTGACCCGGGACCCCGGTTGATTGAAGCAAACCGGGACCCCGGGTCAGCGGTGCATCACTTCGCTGCCGCTCGTGCTGCACCGCGCCCGGGGAACGCAATCGCCGCATTGCTTGAGTTTCAACGCTTCTCCGCCTCATCCTGAGGAGGGCGGGCAACGCCCGTCTCGAAGGATAAAGGCGGCCACCTCCCGGGCCTCATGCTTCGAGACGTAACGCTTCGCGTTGGTCCTCAGCATGAGGAGAGAGGGCGGTTGTTTGAAAACAAAGTAGGCGAGGGCAGGGGCGCGCGGCACATTCAGCTTTATCCCTCCCCCGCTTGCGGGGGAGGGTGGCCGCGAGCGTAGCGAGCGGTCGGGTGGGGGGCTTTGCGATCATCTGATGATGACCCCACCCCCGGCGCTGCGCGCCGGACCCTCCCCTTTCAGGGGAGGGATAACCAGTCGCGCCGTTGGGCGCTGCAAGCGGAAAAGGGAATGAGAACCCCGTCTTGACCCAAGCTCCCCCCTTCGCGCATTGCCTGTCCTGGAAGTGACAGGGAAGGAAGCAAAAATGGCCACCATCAAAGTCTTGAGCGCCGGCGCCGTGGAGGCGATGGTCAAATCGATCGGCGCCGAGTTCGAACGGGCGACCGGCAACACGCTCGAGCTCCATTCCGGCACCGCCGGCGCGTTGCGCGACCGGGTCAAGGGCGGGGAGGAAAGCGACCTCGTCATCGTGCCGCCGGTGGTCGTCGCCGCGCTCGAAAAGGACGGCCTCCTGGTCGCCGGCAGCGCCGTCGATCTCGGCCGCACGGTCACCGGCGTGGTGGTCAAGCAAGGCGCGACGGCGCCCGACATTTCGACGCCCGAGGCGTTCAAGCAGGCCATGCTCGACGCCAAGACCGTTTCCTACACCGATCCCAAGGCCGGCGGCTCTTCGGGCAATTTCTTCGCCGGCCTGTTGCGGCAGCTCGGCATCGCCGATGAAGTGAACAAGAAGGCGGTACTCGGCGAGCGCGGCATTCACGTCGCCAAGCTGGTGGCCGACGGCAAGGCGGAGATCGGCACCACCTTCATCAGCGAGATCCTCACGGTGCCGGGCACCGACGTGGTCGGTCCGCTGCCCGGCGAACTGCACAACGTCAACACCTATACGGCGGCGATTTCGGCAACCAGCAAGCAGCGCGAACTGGCGGCCGCTCTGTTGGCGGCGCTTACCGATCCGTCCAAGCGCGCGCGCTGGGTCGAAGCCGGCCTCGAGCCCGCGTTCCCGGATCGATAGGCGTTCTTCGCCCGTCCTCGCGCAAGTGGGGACGGGCAAGCGAAGCGAGGTGCAACCGCTCTTGCGGTCGTGCAATGGCCTGCCTAGCTCTAGCGCTTAGAGGGGAGCGCGAAGGCCATGGACTCGTCGAATTCGGACCCGCTGAAATTCGTTGTCCTCGATGAGGAGGACCTCGAGGTCGTTTCCGCCCATGTGCAGGATGCCGTGGTGAAGGTGGCCGACGTCATCTGGCGGCCGCAGGAAAAACGGCTGGTGGTGGGCCTCAACCGCTTCGATTGGGAAGGCGCGCAGGAGATCAGCCCGGAATATCGCCGCCGCCGCTCGGCGTTGCGGTTCGAGCGGGTGCAGTCCTGCAAGTGCAAGGCAGTGAACCCGGCCGGCAAGGACGCGGTGCTCAACCTGCTGGCGGTCGAGTTCAGCGAGACCGACGCCCCCGCGGGCGTGGTGACCCTGACCTTTTCGGGCAACGCGGCGCTGCGGCTCGAGGTCGAGTGCCTGGAAGCCGAATTGGCCGATCTCGGCCCCACCTGGACGACGGACGGCTGCCCGGCCCACCCGGACATGGTGGACGGGTCGCCCGATACCGAGCGCGCCTGACCCGGGCGCCGGCGCGGGGCGCCCAAGGGTTGCCAAAGGTCGCCAAGGGTTGACGCCACCGGGGCGATAACCCATTGACCTACCGACCCCCGAGGACGCCCCCAGGCCCCATGCCGCTTCGTCTCGACAGCCAGAGCCCCGATTTTCCCGACCGCTTCCGCGCCTTTCTCGGCGTCAAGCGCGAGGCCGCGCAGGACGTCGAGCAGGCGGTGCGCGGCATCATCGCCGAAGTGGTGGCGCGCGGTGACAAGGCGCTTGCCGAGCTGACCCTGAAATTCGACCGTGTCGACCTCGCCAAGATCGGCATGCGCGTGACGGTCGCGGAGATCGATGAGGCGGAGAAGGCTTGCGAGCGCGTGGCGCTCGAAGCGCTCAAGCTCGCGCGCGAGCGTATCGAGGCCTATCACGCTCGCCAGAAGCCGAAGGACGAGCGCTTCACCGATCCGCTCGGCGTCGAGCTCGGTTCGCGCTGGACCGCCATCGAAGCGGTCGGCCTTTACGTTCCCGGCGGCACCGCGGCTTATCCTTCCTCGGTGCTGATGAACGCGGTGCCGGCCAAGGTCGCCGGCTGCGAGCGCCTGGTCATGGTGGTGCCGGCGCCCGACGGCAAACTGGCGCCGCTGGTGCTGGCCGCCGCCCGCCTTGCCGGCGTCGACGAGATCTACCGCATCGGTGGCGCCCAGGCCGTCGCCGCGCTCGCCTACGGCACCGAGACCATCGAGCCCGTCGCCAAGATCGTCGGCCCCGGCAATGCCTATGTGGCGGCGGCCAAGCGGCTGGTGTTCGGCAAGGTCGGCATCGACATGATCGCAGGCCCCTCCGAGGTTCTGATCCTCGCCGACGAAACCGGCAATGCCGACTGGATCGCCGCCGATCTCCTGGCGCAGGCCGAGCACGACGCCAGCGCGCAGTCGATCCTGATCACCGACAGCGAAGAGCTGGCGGCGCAGGTCGAGAAGGCGGTTGCCGCCCAGCTCAAGACGCTGGCGCGCACCGAGATCGCCAGCGCGTCGTGGCGCGATTTCGGCGCCATCATCACGGTCGGCAGGCTCGCCGACGCCATCCCGCTGGTGGATGCGCTCGCGCCCGAGCATCTCGAAATCGAATCCGCCGATGCCGAAGCGCTCGCCGCAAAGGTGCGTAACGCCGGCGCCATCTTCCTCGGCGCCCACACGCCCGAGGCCATCGGCGATTACGTCGGCGGCTCCAACCACGTGCTGCCGACCGCGCGCTCGGCGCGATTTTCCTCCGGCCTCGGCGTGCTCGACTTCATGAAGCGCACGTCGCTGCTCAAATGCGGGCCGGAGCAATTGCGCGCGCTCGGGCCGGCGGCCATCGCGCTCGGCGAAGCGGAAGGCCTGACGGCGCATGCGCGCTCGGTCGCCATCCGCCTCAACCGATGATGAGCCCGGCGAAATCGCCCGCTGCCAGGCAGCGCCTCGTCGCCGTCACCCTGGACGAGGAAACGATCGGCCGCTCCAATCCCGACGTCGAACACGAGCGCCAGATCGCCATCTACGATCTGCTCGAACAGAACACCTTCGCGCCGGTCGGTCACGACGAGCTGGGCCCCTTCGCGCTGCACTTGAGCATCACCGGCAATCGCCTCGTCTTCGACGTCCGCACCGAGGACGGCAAGCCGGTGGTCGCGCATCTGTTGTCGCTCACGCCGCTGCGCCGGATCGTGAAGGACTACTTCATGATCTGCGACAGCTACTATCAGGCGATCCGCACCGCCACGCCCGACAAGATCGAGGCGATCGACATGGGCCGGCGCGGCCTCCACAACGAGGGCTCGCGCATTTTGATGGAGCGGCTAAAGGGCAAGGTCAGCGTCGACATGGACACCGCGCGCCGCCTGTTCACGCTGCTCTGCGTGCTGCATTGGAAGGGCTAGCGCATGGTGGTCTGCGGCCGATCCGACGTCCGCTTGTTCTCGCGTAAGCGACGCGTCGCGGACTAGCCCGGTGATGGCGGCGCAAGCGCGCAGTGCGCGCCCGCAAGCGGTGTTGTTCGCCTGCGGCATGAATAGCGTGCGCTCGCCGATGGCCGCCGCCATGTTCCAGCAGATGTTCGGCAAGAGGGTCTATGTCGGCTCCTGCGGCGTGCTCAAAGGCGAGCCCGATCCCTTTGCCGTCGCGGCCATGGAGGAAATCGGTATCGACATGACCCGCCACCGGCCGACCACTTTCGAGGAGCTGGACGAATTGGAGGGCCTCAACTTCGACCTCATCGTCACCCTGTCGCCGCCGGCGCACCACAAGGCCATCGAGCTGACGCGCACGCTCGCCGCCGACGTGGAATACTGGCCGACGCCCGACCCGACCGCGACCGAGGGCAGCCGCGAGCAGCGGCTCGACGCCTATCGCGAGGTGCGCGACCAGTTGCTGGAGCGCATCCGCGAGCGCTTCGGGCAGCCGGGGAGCGGGAATGAATAAGTCGTCGCGAGCGGCTTCGGGTTGTGAAAAAACGATTGTTCCGCTAGCTTCCGCGCCTCATCGTCCATTGGACTGCGCGCTAACCTCATGATCGGCCGGCCCAAATTCGTACTTGCTTCCGGCTCGCCGCGCCGGCTGGGGCTGGTCAACCAGGCCGGCATCGAGCCGGACGCGCTGAAACCCACCGACATCGACGAGACCCCGCGCCGCGGCGAGATCCCGCGCGCCTACGCCAACCGGCTCGCCCGCGAGAAGGCGGCGGCGGCGCTCGCGAGCATCAAGCTCGATGACGAGCTGCGCGGCGCCTATATCCTCGCCGCCGATACCGTGGTGGCGGTCGGCCGCCGCATCCTGCCCAAGGCCGAGCTGCTCGACGAGGCGGCGCAGTGCCTGCGGCTTTTGTCGGGCCGCAACCACCGGGTCTACACCGCGATCTGCCTGGTGACGCCGAAGGAGGCCTTCCGCCAGCGCCTGGTGGAAACCCGGGTGCGCTTCAAGCGGCTGTCGGAAGAGGACATGCAGGCCTATCTCGCCTCCGGCGAATGGCGCGGCAAGGCCGGCGGCTATGCCGCGCAAGGCATCGCCGGCACCTTCATCGTCAAGATCATCGGCTCCTACACCAACATCGTCGGCCTGCCGCTCTACGAGACCGTGACCATGCTCTCGGGCGAGGGCTACCCGATCCGCTTCGGCTGGCTCAACGCGACGTAAGTCCGTTATTCTGTCATTCCGGGGCGCGCGAAGCGCGAACCCGGAATCCAGAAACAAGCACCGTGCATGCATCTGGATTCCGGGCCCGGCGCTAGTGCGCCGTCCCGGAATGACGATGAGAGAGTGTCATGAACCTCGCTCTGTGGCTTCAGCGTGCGGGTCTCAGTCACGGCGCCATGCCGGCGGCGGCGTCGGGCACGCGCGTGGTGGCGACCTATCGCGAACTGGCCGAACGCGCCGCGCGGCTCGCCGGTGCCTTGCGTGGGCGGTTCGGTCTTAGCCCCGGCGACCGCGTCGCCATCGCCGCCAAGAACACGCCCGATTATCTGACGCTGCTCTACGGCATCTGGCACGCCGGGCTTGCCGCGGTGCCCGCCAATGCCAAGCTGCACGGTGCCGAGCTCGGCTATATCCTCGAGCAGTCCGGCGCCCGCGTCTGCTTCGCTTCCAAAGACATCGACATCGCGCCATACGCGCCGGCAACACTCGAACATCTCATCACCCTCGGCAGCGCCGGCTACGACTCGCTGCTGACTGCCGACCCCATCGACCTGGTGCCGCGCGCCGCCGACGATCTCGCCTGGCTGTTCTACACGTCCGGCACCACGGGCCGGCCGAAAGGCGCCATGCTCACCCATCGCAACCTCAATTGGGCGAGCCACGCCTACGCCGCCGAAGTCGATCCGACCTCGCCCGGCGATGCCATCCTGCATGCGGCGCCGATGAGCCACGGCTCCGGCATCTACATCATGCCGCATGTGGCGCGGCTCGGCGTGCAGGTGGTGCCGGAAAGCGGCGGCTTCGAGCCGGAGGAAATCGCCGCGCTTATCAATCGCTGGCCGCGCCTGTCGATGTTCGCGGCCCCCACCATGATCAAGCGGCTGGTCGCCTGTCCGGCCGACTGCAACGCGGAGAATATCCGTACGCTGATCTGGGGCGGCGCGCCGATGTATGTGGAGGACGCGCTTGCCGCGCTCGACCGCTTCGGCCCGCGCCTTGCGCAAATTTACGGCCAGGGCGAAGCGCCGATGACGATTACGACATTGTCGAAAGAAGACATCGCCGACCGCCGGCATCCGCGCTGGCGCGAACGCCTCGGCTCCGCCGGCAAGCCCTACGCCTGCGTCGAAGTCGCCGTTGCCGATAACGACGATCGGCCGGTCGAACCCGGCGCGAACGGCGAAATCCTCTGCCGCGGCGATGTCATCATGGCCGGCTATTGGCAGAACGAGCAGGCGAGCGCCGCCTCCTTGCGCGGTGGCTGGCTGCATACCGGCGATGTCGGCGTCTTTGACGAGGAAGGCTATCTCCACCTCAAGGACCGCTCCAAGGACCTCATTATCTCCGGCGGCTCCAACGTCTATCCGCGCGAGGTGGAGGAGGTGCTGCTCACCCACGAGGCGGTCCGTGAGGTCTCCGTCATCGGCCGTCCCGACCGCGAATGGGGCGAGGTGGTGGTGGCCTATGTGGTCGGCGTGGCCGGCCGCGAAGAACTCGACGCGCTCTGTCTTACGCGCATTGCCCGTTTCAAGCGGCCGAAGGATTACGTCTTTGTCGATGCGCTGCCGAAGAACAATTACGGCAAGATCCTCAAGACCGAACTGCGCGTGTTGGATGCGGCGCAACACAAGTCCGCGGACTGATTGCCGCAATTGGGCGAAAGGGATTGCTGGCCGCCGCGCCCTGACATATGCCTTCGGTTGCATCTGACGGGGAGACCACATGGCTGACATCGTTCTCGGGATCGGAACCTCGCACAGCCCGCTGTTGAACTCGCCGGCGGAGGACTATCCCAAGCACGCCGCCATCGATGCGTCCGGCCGCAAGCTGCTCGACCGGAACGGCAAGCCCTGCACCTATGGCGATCTGCTCGAACAGGCCGATCCGTCGATCAAGCAGCAGATCGAGCCCAAGGTGCTGGAGGAACGCGCCGAGCGCTGCACCGACAACATCGCGCGCCTCGCGCAAGACCTTGAAGACGCCAAGCTCGACGCCCTGATCATCGTCGGCGACGACCAGCACGAGCAGTTCTTCGAAGACAACATGCCGGCGATGCTGATCTACTGGGGCGACACCATCGAAAATAATCCGCTGCGCATGGCCGAGGACGCGCCGTTGTTCTGGCGCAAGGCGCGCTCGCAATTTCACGAAACCGAAAAGCCGCGCCAGTATCCGGTCGCTTCCGGGTTGGCGCTGCATCTGATCGAGAGCCTGATCGACCAGGAGTTCGACATCAGCCATTCCAGGAAGCTGTCGAAGGAGCACGGCGAGGGCCATGCCTTCGGCTTCGTGCACCGGCGCATGATGAATGGCGAGGTGGTGCCGATCGTGCCGCTCGCGCTCAACACCTATTTCCCGCCCAATCAGCCGCGGCCGCGCCGCTGCTACGAGCTCGGCCAGGCGCTGCGCAAGGCGGTGCGGAGCGCCAAGGGCGTGGAGCGCGTCGGCATTCTGGCGTCCGGCGGCTTGAGCCATTTCACCGTCGACGAGGAACTCGACCGCCGCGTGCTCGACGCGCTGAAGACCGGCGACGGCGAGTCGCTATGCTCGATCCCCGTCGGCAAGCTCAATTCCGGCAATTCCGAAATCCGCAACTGGCTTACCGTCGCCGGCGCCTGCGGGCACCTGAAGAGCGAATGGCAGGACTATGTGCCCTGCTATCGCTCCGCCGCCGGCACCGGTTGCGGCATGGGCTTCGCCCTGCTGAAATAAGACGCGGGGGCGGGCGCGCGATCGCTTGAAAATGCGCGTCCGGCTCCCATAAAGAGTAACGTCATGAACGCGCTCGACCGCAAGGCGATCTCCGGGAACTGTCCGATCTGCGGCAAGCCGGCCGACCCGAGCGTGCGTCCGTTCTGCTCCAAGCGCTGCGCCGACATCGACCTCAACCGCTGGCTCTCCGGCGTCTACGCCGTGCCGGTGCGCGAGGAGGAGGACGAGGACGGCGAGCGCCCGGCCGAAGGCGATGCCGGAGAGACCTCGTGACCGCCGCGGCGCAGATCGCTAATTGGCCGGACCAACTGTTCGACGTGCTCAAGCGCGCCGGCGTCGCCCAAGTCGGCTACGTGCCCGACGCCGGCCATTCCCGGCTGATCGAGCGCTGCCGCGCCGATGCCGCGATCCGCGACGTGGTGCTCACCACCGAGGAAGAAGGCGTGGCGCTTGCCGCCGGCGCCTGGCTCGGCGGCGAGCGCGCGGCGCTGCTGATGCAGTCGAGCGGCCTCGGCAACTGCGTCAACATGCTTTCGCTGGCGCGCGCCTGCCGCTTTCCGCTTCTGATGTTCATCACCATGCGCGGCGAGTGGGAGGAGTTCAATCCCTGGCAGGTGCCGATGGGCTCGATCGTCGAGCCGGTGCTGAAACTGTGCGAGGCGGAAGTCCATCGCGTGCGCAGGCCCGACGAGGCGCAAGGCATGGCGGAGCGCGCCATCCAGCAGGCCTTCGGTGACGAGCGCATCGTCGCCGTGCTGCTGTCGCAGGAATTGATCGGCAAGAAGGTGTGGACCAAATGAGCTTGCCACGCCGCGAAGCCATGGCCGCGCTGGTCGCCGACCGCGGCGACGACCTCCTGGTGGTGCCGGGGTTGGGCTCGACCACCTGGGATCTCGCCGCCGCCGGCGACGACGACCGCAATTTTTATCTGTGGGGCGCCATGGGCGGCGCCGCCATGATCGGCCTCGGTCTCGCGCTGGCGCAGCCGGGCCGGCGGGTGGCGGTGATTACCGGCGATGGCGAGATGCTGATGGGCATGGGCGCGCTCGCCACCATCGGCGTGCAGCAGCCGGAAAACCTCGCGGTGATCGTGTTCGACAACCAGGCCTATGGCGAGACCGGCGGGCAGGCGAGCCACACCCGCAACGGCGCCGATCTCGTGGGCGTGGCGCGCGCCTGCGGCATCGCCACCTGCCTCGACGTGAGCGACGAGGAGGGCCTCGCCGACCTCGCCCGGCGGCTGAAAGGCCTCAAAGGTCCGCTATTCGCCCGCGTCGCCATCGCGCCCGACGAGCCGCCGCGGGTGCTGCCCTTGCGCGACGGGGCGGCCCTGAAAGACCGGTTCCGCGCCGCCCTTGGCGTCGAGGCCTGATCAGCCGGCCGCCCAGCCGAAACGGGGTTCGGGAGGTGTCCTGGACAGGGCAAAACCGAGCCTCTATAACGCGCCCCGCGCTTCTTTCCGCCCGTCGATCCGGCGGCCCGGCGCCCAGGTAGCTCAGTTGGTAGAGCACGTGACTGAAAATCACGGTGTCGGTGGTTCAATTCCGCCCCTGGGCACCATTTCTTTGTCCACCTCTGTTCACCACTGTCCGCTGACGAAAAAATAATCAAACAACGTCAGCAACTTAAATCCATTGTTGTCCGGGACAATTCACGACCGTCCGTTGGCATCCAACACCCGTGTTGGTATCGTTGTTGGTACCGACGCAGGCATTTAGTCCCGGTACCAACACATGCTTACTAACACTCAAATTCGTCAGGCAAAACCGCGCGAGCGTGATTACAAGCTGACCGACTACGACGGCCTCTTTCTTCTGGTCCGTCGGACCGGGAGCAAGCTGTGGCGTCTCGCTTATCGGTTCCGGAGAAAGCAGAAGTTGCTGGCTCTCGGCGTGTATCCGACAGTGACCCTGGCCGAGGCGCGTGAGCGGCGAGATGAGGCGCGCAAGCTCCTGGCCAACGGAACGGACCCTGGGTTCCAGCGGCGGCTGGAAAAGATCACGGCGGCCGCTGGCGGCAACACCTTTCAGGAGGTTGCAGAGGAACTCCTGGACAAAATGGCCCGAGAAGGTCGGGCTGAGACGACCCTCAAGAAAAACCGGTGGCTGCTCGAGCCGGCTCTTGAGACCTTCGGCGACCGACCGATTGGCGAGGTCATGGCACCTGAACTCCTCCATGCCCTCAAGAAATTCGAGGTCCGAGGCCGCTACGAGAGCGCCCGACGCCTCCGGACCGTCGCCGGCATGGTGTTCCGCTACGCCATCGCCACAGGAAGGGCGACGCGGGATATCTCGCTCGATCTACGCGGAGCCCTGACGACACCTCCCGTCAAACACCGCGCCGCTCTTACCGACCCGAAGGAGGTCGGGGCGCTGCTGCGGGCCATCGACGTCTACACGGGGCAGCCCGCTACTCGAATGGCCTTGCAATTGTTGGCGCTGGTGTTCGTGCGGCCAGGAGAACTCCGTAAAGCCCGCTGGGAGGATTTCGATCTCTCGGAAGCAGTCTGGCGCATTCCCGCCGAGAACATGAAAATGGGCCGGCCGCACCGGGTGCCGCTCGCCCGACAGTCAATCGCGATCATTCAAGGGATTCACGAGATCACCGGAAAAGCAGAGTTCCTTTTTCCTGCGATCACTTCGATCCGCCGCCCCATGAGCGAAAATACCCTGAACGCGGCGCTGCATCGGCTCGGTTACACGAAGGATGATGTGACTGTTCACGGATTTCGCACGACTGCCTCGACCCTTCTCAATGAAATGGGACGATGGAATCCCGATGCCATCGAGCGGCAACTTGCGCACCAGGAAGAAAACGAGGTTCGGAACGCCTACATGCACGCGGCGGAGTTTTGGGACGAGCGGGTAAAGATGATGCAGGCCTGGGCCGACTATCTCGACAGGCTTCGCTCCGGAGCGGATATCGTCCCATTGAGATCGGGGCGGCCGATCCGTGCATGATGCCGCTGCTCGTTAGTGGCAGCGATCCAAAAACCGGAAAGCGCGGGCACTCTTGTGGGAGAGTCCCGCAGTCCAGAATTGCAATCGTATTAAAGGTTGATTCTTAGCTCTAGTTATTCTTCGCACCACCTAAACATAGATGTGGCCGGCAAGCCCTATGATCGATGGGCCGGATTTGGCCGGTCACCAATGGCGCATACCCATGCCAACGAACCCGGATCGTACCCAGAGAAGACTCCACAAGCTGATCAACGATTGGCAACGACGGGGAAGGAATAAAAAAAATCCCGACTACGTGAAAAATGTGGCCGTAAATGATGAGCTATGGTCCTTTATGGCTCAAGTTGCGTTGACCCTACCTGAGGGAGATAGCCCACTAAGGCGAGCATTTTCAGCATTTGGCCTAAACCCAGAGGATCCGATGGACTGGAAGCAAGTCACCAATCTACTCGCGGGAGTGTTATTTCCTGACAAGCGCGTCGCAGGAAGGCCGCGCACTTGGAATCTGGAGCGATACTGCGAGCTATTGGATGCAGTTGACCGTCGGAAACAGAAGAATCCGAAGCTCAGTGAATTGAAGGTATGTGAGCAAATTGTCAAAGATGAGAATAGTCCATCTTATTTTCGTAAGGCCGGCGCCAATGGACTTTCTAAAGCACTACAAAAGGCACGCTTGCCCAACCACAATAATGCTTGGGCGCTGGTGATCGACAGGCCCGATGGCACGCTAGGAAAAAACGAATGGGACAAGGTGAAAGTCGCAATGGCCAGTGACCCCAAGGGGGCTGAGGCCAGGCTACTTCGTCGGTGGCGTGAGTGGAAAGCGGCCAATAAATCGTAGTCCAGAAGACGATTGGCTTTTGGTGAGGTTGGGAGTGAAGCTAACTGGGCAAAATGCGCCAATTTGCGTCCGCAGCAGGAAGACTTCGTCACCTGGCTCTTGGGCGACAAGGTTCAGTCCGCTTCGCGGGCTCGTTCAGCGGTGATTTCCGCCAATTCACCAAGGTACTGGGCCAGATTATCTCTGGGCCATCTAGAGTTACCTGCGTGAGCGACACCACGCACAGCGACTGCCTCGCCAGTCTTTTCACATTCGCTTTGGTATTTTTCCGGGTTTAGCCAGGTCACGCGGCTGTTGACGTGGACAAAATGGGAGACCCCATTTTGTCGGCAATTTATCGCAATTCCGGCCAGGGAAATAATCTTGTCCACCCTATAAGTCGCTCCCTGGACGTGCCCCTTTGACCGCGACGGCGCGCAGATGTGCGCTAGCGACAGAGGAGATCATGAGCACAACCATCGCATATACGATCAAAGAGGCATGCACGGCCTCACGCGCCGGCCGGACAACTCTCTACGGCGCGATCCGTCGAGGAGAGCTGGTCGCTCGGAAGCTCGGCAAAAAGACTTTAATTCTCGAGGACGATCTTCGGCGCTGGATCGAACAGTTGCCGACCGTGGTCTATCCCAAATGACAATGAAAAGCCCCGGCGCAGTGTTTCAGCACTACGCCGGAGCATCGTCTCTGACACCCCATCCTGCAAAGAAGGGAATATCAACGATGCACAAAGTAACGCATCCACAAGCTGATGGCTACACCGGCGCGCAGCTGCTCCCCGCCAAGAACGAGACCGATGCCGCGCGCCACGAAGATCCGAAGCGTTACCACCTCCTGGCCGCTATGCGCTGCGCCAGCGTGCGCCTCTATCTCGCGAAGCTTGACGTCGACTCCATCGGCACCGCCTTGAAGGGCGGGCTCATCTCGACTGACGAAGCGTTTGGCTGGCTAGCCGAGATTGGCGCCTTGCCTCTCATCGACACAGTGCTCGGAGGCAACGATGCCTCTGAGGAGGCCGCGCAATGATTCGCGGAATTAATTCCGAAACCTTCGACCCCGAGAGGCTAGTCGAAATAGCCAAGGAAAACCCCCACGCCGTTTTCGCGCCTGAGGTGCTCGAACGGCTCGCCGAAATCAGAATAGGCGACACCGGCACCTTTGAGCAGCTACGGGCACAATTGATGAAGGCTGGATGCAGGGTGACCGCCCTCGATAAGGCGATCGCCGGCAAGAGCGACACGTCTCGGCTGCGCGGTCCCAAGCAAGCTGATATCCTGATCGAACTCGCCCAACCTGCCCGGTTATTCCATGCGCCGGACGGCACTGCCTTCGCCGACCTCAACATTGAGGGTCATCGAGAAACCTGGGCAGTCCGCGGCAAGGGATTCCGCCGCTGGATCACGCGCCACTACTTTGAGGAGACGGGCGGCGCGCCCAATTCGGAGGCGCTCACCTCGGCGCTGAATGTGATCGAGGCCAAGGCGCATTTCGATGCGCCGGAGCGCCCGGTGTATGTTCGCGTTGCGGAGCTCGACGCGCGGCTATACCTCGATCTCAGCGACAAGACATGGCGGGCAGTGGAGATCGACGCCGCTGGCTGGCGTGTGATCGACAATCCGCCGGTGCGCTTCCGCCGCTCTGCCGGGATGCAACCCCTGCCGATGCCGGTTCCGGGTGGATCGGTCGCGACACTGCGTTCATTCCTCAACGTCCGGTCCGACACCGACTTCGTGCTCGTCGTCGCCTGGGCACTCGCCTGCCTGCGCAATCGCGGCCCCTATCCGGTGATCGCCCTCTCGGGCGAGCAGGGATCGGCGAAATCCACCTTCTCGTCGATCCTGCGGGCGCTGCTTGATCCCAACATCGCGCCGCTGCGAGCGCTGCCGCGCGAGGACCGCGACCTTTTCATCGCCGCCAGCAACGGCCATGTGCTGGCTTTCGACAACGTCTCTGGCCTGCCGGCGTGGATCTCCGACACACTGTGTCGGCTCGCCACCGGCGGCGGCTTCGCGGTTCGCCAGTTGTACACCGACCAAGACGAGGTGTTGTTTGATGCCGCACGGCCGATGATCCTCAATGGCATTGAGGACATCATCACCCGGCCCGACCTCGCCGGCCGCGCCGTGTTCCTGACGCTGGAGCCCATCCCCGACGAGCGGCGTCGGCCCGAGGCCGAACTCTGGGCGGCGTTCGAGACGGAACGGCCGGGTATTCTCGGCGTCCTTCTCGACGCGGTGGTCGAAGGGTTGAAGCGCCTGCCCGAGACCATTCTGCCGAGGCTCCCGCGCATGGCTGACTTCGCCTTGTGGGCGACGGCCTGTGAAACCGCGCTGTGGCCCGCCGGCACCTTTTGGTCGGCCTACGGCACCAACCGTGACGAGGCGGTGGAGGGCGTGCTCGATGCTGATCCTGTTGCTGCCGCAGTTCGCGCGCTTATGGCGACGGGGACGGAGTGGACGGGTACGGCTGCGGACCTTTTGGGAGCCCTGGGAAAACTGGCGGGCGAGAGGGTAGTCAAATCCAAGTCCTGGCCGGATGGCCCGCGTGGGCTGTCGGGCCGGTTGCGCCGGGCCACAACCTTCCTGCGCGAGATCGGCATTGACATCGCATTCGAGCGTGAGGGCCGCGCCCGCACCCGGATCATCAAGATCAAGGCCGCGCTATCGCCTGCGGTAGATTCCGAGGGGAACCAACCGTCCGCATCGTCCGCATCGTCCGCCTCCAGCGTAAAACCCTGCGTAGTGAATGGGTTTTCGCCGACCAGACCGCGGACGGTTGGCATCGATGCGGACGGACAGGTCGATGCTGTGGCGCAGATCGCCCGCGCCAACCCCTTGACCCATAAGCAAGAGGACCATGCGGACGGTGCGGACGCAAATTTCCGTTCAGAATCTGCACTTGCAATAACCGGATGGAACGGTCGCCTGTGAACGCGAGGCACTAAAAGCAGCGCGGCGCGCTGGCGTCGGGGCTGAACCGTAATCCGGCCCGCTCATGGCCGTGCCGGTGTTTGGGATATCGAGAAACCGAGCCAACGAAAGATGCACTTTTGCCGTTTGGTGCCGAAGGCAATGGCCATGCCTGGGTGCATGACAGCTGCTGGCCGGCGTGGCGCGCGCGTCGGAAGACCGAAAGCCTCGCCGAGCTTGCGGGTATAGGCATTTTGGCCCCGGCCGAATTTCCAGACGATTTCGGGAAAAATGGGGGCAGATGATTGTGGGCCCAGGATCAGGCGACGGGTCGGCTCGGTCGACAATCCAGAGGAAGAGTTCCGGTCCCTCAATGTAAACCAGCTACACCGACGACAAGAATGGGGGCGCAATGCTCGACTGTAAACAGACCGAAACACAAGGGCGCAGGCGCGGCCGGCCCTCAACGTATGGCCCTGAACGCTGCGACGAGATCATCAATTGGATGAAGGCTGGTTACACCATGACAGCCGCGGCGGGCGCCATGGGCGTCAGCCGGGTTACGCTTTATCGGTGGTCGGAAGCGCACCCGGAATTTTGTTACGCACTCGGGCTTGCCAAAGGCTTGTATTCGTTCAGGTGGGAGGCAGAATTGCTCACGACCACCGACGCCACGAGGGCGAAGGTGTGCATTGCCGCATTGAAAAACACTCCTGAGTTCAGGACACCCGCGCGCCGGTAACGGCGGTCGCAAACCGGTACCAACAGGTCACGGGTAGCGCTGCACGAGGTCAGGTCACACGCAGTGCTTGGATCAACGCTGACGGGTTGTCGTTTTGATCGTGTGTCTCCCTAATTCGAATAGTAGGTCACCGAGTTCTCGACACGTGAGCGTGTCGTCATACTTGGCGGTGAGGCATAAGACCTTAAACCGATGGTCGTCGCGCCAGCGCGACTATGCGCGGCCGGCCATGTCCATTACATCGAGGGCAGCAAACGTCGCGGAGCGCAACGCGGATTGACGCCTCAGGATCGCGCGACTTCACCCGCAAATCCAAATCAACCACCGTGCCGCAACTGTCACAGACAATGACCAGCCACGGATGCTTTGCAGTGATCGCGGCGGTGATCTTGGGCCAGAACCATGCATATCTCTTGGCCGAAAGGGTTGCGTTGAAGCAGCGCACGGTTGCCAGTGCCTCCCGTTCCGCCTCCCATTCTCGCTGCATTCGCCCGAGATTATCGCGGATTTCGTCGTTGCGACCGTTGTAGCCCATGGGTCAAGCCCCCACTCGATCAATCAGCGCTGGATCATCGCCGGGAGCCCGCGAACTATTCACGCGCCGCGATACTGCCAGACTTGCAAATAATCATCGGGCGCCGGTTTAGGGATTTCCGTGCCGGCCTTGGCAGTTAGCCATCCGTCGAAGTCCTTCGGATGCAGCAGCACCGACATTCGGTCGTGTAGGTTGGCGGCGAGGGCGTTCGCGGCGGTGATTAAGCGACAATTGATAGCGGCTACACGACAGAGTAGCGTTAAAGCACCGGTGCCACCGCAAGCGGCGCAACGTCACTCAATCAACGCGCAGCCGGGCGGCCTGCGCTAACGAGCCGTTGGGGATATAAAATGAATGATAAGACCAATCTTTTCGCGGATGGCGAAGCATACGAGAGACTAATGGGCCGTTGGAGCCGTTTGGTGGGTGATCAGTTTATTGATTGGTTGGGTGTTCCAATGGGCCTTCGATGGCTCGATCTTGGCTGTGGCAATGGCGCATTTACGGAGCGGCTTATCAGTCGCTGCGCTCCCTCAGAGGTGACGGCTATCGACCCGTCGAAGGAGCAGCTCGCTTATGCGAGCGCAAGGCCAGGAACAGACCTCGCAAAGTTTCAAGTAGGTGGTTCGGAGAAACTCCCTTTTGCCGATAGCAGTTTTGATGCTGCTGTCATGGCTTTGGTGATTACTTTCATTCCCGACCCAGCCAAGGCGGTTGTCGAAATGACGCGTGCCGTACGTCCGGGGGGCTGGATCGCGACCTACATGTGGGATGTGCTGGGTGGTGGATTGCCCATGGCGCCAATATACGCAGCAATAAAATCTTTTGGCCTGCCCATACCGAATAATCCTGGCGTGGCTGCGTCGCAACGAGATGCAATGCTTACGTATTGGGAAAAAGCCGGACTAAAATCAATCGATACGAGCGTAATCCGTATCGTGACTTCATATGCCAATTTCGATGATTTTTGGAAGTCCAATGTAGTTGGGGTCGTTACCAGTAGGCAAAGCACTGGATGGCATGACGCCCGATATGAGAGAACAAATACGCTCTCGTGTCAGTGAAAATTTGGTTACCAACTCGGACGGAAGCGTAACCTACGAGGCATTCGCCAACGCGATAAAAGGACGTGTGCCCGAGTAATATAGACTAATCGAATAACACTCTGCTGCGACGCAATAGTCACTGGCCCGACGTGGCGAAAGCGACTGTCGACGTTGTTGTCTGGTATGGAGCGAATATCGGACCATCCTACGGCATTAGCCGATGGCGCTGTTGACCCTAGGCGACTGTGCGCGCCGATCGCGCTGATGCCGGCTATCTGGGGCGCTGCGGACCAGTCTCGGACATCGGCCTTACCGCGGCCCATGACCCCACAGCGGACCTGCGGCCCCAGCAGCGCGACCGGTCGCCCGGTCGCGCAATTTTGTTGACGCCATTCGAAGCAAAAACGC
>CAWFBL010000008.1:0-15689 GCA_963814065.1 uncultured Pseudomonadota bacterium
TGACGGCCGAGGCGGCACGACTTTCGCGCCAAGCCGGATATCTACGGATCGCAATCGACGAGTCGCACCTCGTCAGCGGCGGCGGACTCAGGCTTTGGTCCGAAGGTTAGATCGCTCGTTTTGCCGGAAGGTGGGCAACGGCCGGCGCGCCATCCCGCTCCAGGAAGCGCTCGACTTCGCAGCCAGGGCGAGGTTTGCCAAAGTGGAACCCTTGGACCTCGGAACATCCTTCCTTGCGGAGAAGATTGAGTTGCTCGGCCGTTTCAACGCCTTCCGCAATCGTGGGAATCCCCAAGCTCGTTCCGAGACCGGCAACTGCGCGGACGATGGCGGCGGCGTCTTCCCGCGTATCAATGTCTTTTGTGAACGACCGGTCGATCTTGATCCTATCGAAAGGGAAGCTCCGGAGATAACTCAAGGACGAGTACCCGGTGCCAAAGTCGTCCATCGAAATTCGCACGCCTAGATCGCGAAGCCGATGCAATGTCGCCAACGTGCTCTCTGTTTGTTGAAGTAAGACCGCTTCCGTGATTTCGAGTTCGAGGCGATTTGCAGGCAAGCCTGAATCGGCAAGTGCCGCCACGGCAAAATCGTATAAGTTCCGGCCCTTGAACTGAACCGGAGATATGTTGACGGCGACCGCAACGGGCCGGGACCACGCCGCTGCATCGGCGCAAGCCTTGCGCAACACCCAGTCCCCAAGAGAAACGATGAGGCCCGTTTCTTCAGCCAGTGGGATGAACTCGCCCGGTTGCACCATGCCGTGGACAGGGTGATTCCACCTGATCAAAGCCTCAAATGTCGTAATTCGACCGCTCTTCAGATTGTGGATTGGTTGATAGTAAAGCTCGAACTCCTCTCTCGCCAGGGCGCTTCGCAATTGGAGTTCCATCATCCGGCGTGCTTGTGCGCGCGCATCCATTCCTGGTTCGAAGAAGCGATAAACGCCTCGTCCGTCGAGCTTGGCGCGGTAAAGCGCCAGATCGGCACTACGCAGCAACTCGTCGGGGTCGACTCCGTCGTTGGGAGCGAACGAGATCCCGATACTTGTGCCGGTGACGATCTGATGGCCCTTTATCGTGTAGGGTTCGCATAAGGTCTCTACCAGTCGGTTGGCTAATGTGGCGACTTGACCGACAACCAGGTCCTTGGCGGCCTGGATAATGGCGAACTCGTCACCGCCCAGTCGTGCCACTGTATCGCCTTCCCGTACGCAGTCGAGCAATCGAACCGCAATCTCCCGCAGAAGCTCATCGCCGATCGGATGTCCGAGCGTGTCATTCACCGCCTTGAATCGATCGAGGTCGAGACAGAGCACCGCAACCTGTTCGCCACGACCCGTTCGGAGCAGCGCGGCTTCCAGTCGCTCTCTGAACAGGGTTCGATTAGGCAGATTCGTCAAGGCGTCATGACGCGCCATGTGTGATATCTGAGCCTGGGCCTTCTGCCACTCGGTTATGTCTTCGAGCGTTGCGACCCAGCCACCGCCCTCCATCGGATGAGCAACGACACGGAGCGTCCTCCCGTCATTTCGCTCTACGAGCGACGTCATCTCCTTGCCCGCGTTAGCGCTTGCGATGACGTCAGCGGCGAACTCCTCCGTGTTTGCTCCCTTGATGCCGGTTTTTTGCCGTTGGATTATGTCGAGAAGCGTCGCACCGCGAAGCTGATCGGCTGGAACTCCGGTAATTTCGGCATACCGATCATTGAACAAAAGTACGTTGCCCTTGGCGTCGAACATGCAGAGTCCTTGCGACATGTTTTCCAGCGCGGCATCGAGCCGCTGCTTTTGAATTTGAAGCGCGTCTTGTGTTCGCCAATCGAAAAGCGCCGCCAATAGACATCCACAAAGGATGATGGTCGCGGTTCCCGCGATCAGGAGGGAAAGCGACACCGGAGAGATCGAAATCCCCTTGAAGGCAATTGTCGGGTCCGCCTCTATATGTATTGCCGTCATGGCGGTGAAATGCATGCCGACGACGGCAAGCGTAAAGAGGAGCGACGACGCAATGATGCCGAGAAGGTCTTTCCGGTTGCGAGCGCAATAGAACGAGCTGGACGCCAGAATGAGGCCGATGACGACCGAGGCGCCAACATACCGATAGTCCCACTGGATGCGTCCGGGAATCTGCAGCGCGGTCATGCCGGTATAATGCATGCATATGATGCCGAGCCCGACGATGCCGCCTCCCAATAATATGTCAGTGCGACGATGTCCCGCCGCGACCAGCATCTGTCCTGCTCCTGTCATCAGGATCGCTACCAGCAGCGACGCGACCGTCAGGACGAGATCGTATTTGACGCCGACCCCAGGCTCGTATGCGAGCATCGCAATGAAATGGGTCGCCCAGATGCCGAATCCTGCGGCGACCGCGTCCAGGGATAGCCAGGTGATCCACATGCGCCCGCTTGAGTTCCGGGCCCTCTGGAAGAGACCCATCGCAGTCAACGCGGAAAGCAAGCAGACAGCGGCGGCCAAAATGACCAGCCGGAAGTCATGGTCGTTGGCGACGCACGACAAAACCTGGAACATCACGAATCCTCAAGATGAATGAGGGTGCAAGAAGTCCGGTAATTCCTTGAGATGCGTTGAGGAAAATCAAATGCAATGCCGACGGTGGCGAAGGTGTCCGGAATGGTTTCTATTTTAACAATGCCCGGCCCGCTTGGCCGTGCGGTCACTTGCTAAATAAAGCTCTCAATTCGTCACATCTTTCATACTGATCGATAGCCGCCGCGTCGTCGTTCAGCAAAACCACATCCAGGGTTTCTTCTTCAGCCCGCCGAAGCCGGCGGCCGAGGTGATAAAACTGCTCATATCGCTCAGCGGTCGCGTGATCGGTCGACGCCGGCTTGGCCTTAGGGTTGAGTCCGACCACGTACGGTATTGCACTACGCCCGCGTGATGCCTGCCCTCCCCATCATACCGTACGATGTCCGGCGCGGCCGGTTTGCATCAAGCAAGGCCTGAAGTCGGCCGCCCGCGCCACCGCCCAATACCGACAATTGTCACGCGCGCTTTCACCGCTCCTTAGGGTTGGCGGCGAATAACATTTGCGCTGTTGCCGAAATTAACGGGCCCCCAAATCGGGGCCCCATAAGTTATGGGAATCATTACGGACTTAATCGGGGCCCATGGGCATGCGTGCCTTCAACAGGCTCGGCTTGAATGCGGCGTTGCGCACGCCGAGTAACAGCGAACCGTCCTGGCGCGTGCTCATCGCCGCCGGCTTACTCGGCTTTGCATTTGCGCTTGCCGGCGTGGCATTCGTCAATCTGTTCGCGGTTTCGCTGACGCTCACGCCTGTCGGCGCATCGCTGGTCGCTGGCACCGGGCTGGGCATTTGCCTTGCCGGCATCACCGGCGGTTACAGTCGCCGGTTCAGCATCAAAGAGCAGAACAAGCGGCTCGACGGCGCCCTCAACAACATGAACCAGGGCCTGTGCATGTTCGATGCCGAGGATGGCCTGGTCGTGTGGAATCAGCGCTACATCGACATGTACCGCATCGATCCGGCGCGCGTGTGGGTCGGCTGCACGGTGCGCGACCTGCTCGATGCGCGCACTGCCGCCGGCACCTTTCCGCTCGACATTGCCAATTACGAAGGCGCGCTCTACGCGGCACTCAAGCAAGGCAAGTCCTTCACCATGACCATCGAGCTCGCCGACGGCCGCATCATCGCGGTGGTCAACCAGCCGATGGAGGGCGGCGGCTGGGTGGCGACGCACGAGGACATCACCGAGCGCCAGCGCGCCGAGCGCGACCTGGAGCACACGCGCGCCTTCCTCGATTCGATCCTCGAGAACGTGCCGTCGCCGATCATCGTCAAGGACGTTCCCGGCCTGCGCTATCTTCTGGTCAATCGCGCGGCCGAAAAGCACCTCGGCATCGACCGCGGCGACATACTGGGCAAGACCGCGCACGATGTGATGCCGCCGCACAGCGCGGAATCGATCGAGGCCGAAGACCAGAAGGTGATCGCGTCCGGCCGCTCCTCGTACCTCGACGAACAGGCGATGGAGACGCCGGGCAACGGCACGCGCATCGTCACCACGACGCGGCTCGCGGTCCCCGAGCCCAACGGCAAGCCGCAATATCTGATCACGGTCATCCGCGACGTCACCGAACGCAAGCGCGACGCGCAGCGCATCGCCCACATGGCGCAGCACGACGCGCTGACCGACCTGCCCAACCGCGCCGCCTTCAATCAATGTATCTCCGCCACCGTCGATCTGGCGGCGATTTCCAAGGAAAGCTTCGCGGTGCTGTGCATCGATCTCGACCGTTTCAAGACGGTCAACGACGTGTTCGGCCATGCCGCCGGCGATGCCCTGTTGCGCGAACTGGCGGTGCGATTGGAGGCCGCCGCCGAGGGCGCCTTCGTGGCGCGCACCGGCGGCGACGAATTTATCGTCATCTCGCCCACCGGGCCGCAGCCGGAGACCGCCGAAGCGCTGGCCGAGCGGTTCCTCGCCGCGGTCAGCAGCGACATCGAGATCCACGATCACGCGCTGCGCATCGGGCTCACCATCGGCATCGCCATCTATCCGCAGGACGGCGCCGATGCCAGCTGCGTGGTCGCCAATGCCGACGCCGCGCTTTACCGCGCCAAGTCGGAAGCGCGCGGCTCCATCCGTTTCTTCGAGGCCGCCATGGACAGGCAGCTGCGCGACAAGCGCGCGCTGCAGCAGGACCTGCGCACCGCGATCGCGCGCAACGAGCTGGCGCTGCACTACCAGCCGCAGGCGCGCATCGACGGCGAGATCACCGGCTTCGAGGCGCTGGCGCGCTGGCAGCATCCGCGCCACGGCATGGTGCCGCCCAACGTCTTCATTCCGCTTGCCGAGGAGAGCGGCAGCATCATGGCGCTCGGCGAATGGGCGTTGCGCGCGGCCTGCCGCGAAGCGGCGAGCTGGCCGAAGCCGCTCACCATCAGCATCAACCTGTCGCCGGTGCAGTTCCGCCACGGCGATCTGCCGACGCTGGTGCACGAGGTGCTGCTGCAGACGGGGCTCACGCCCGGGCGGCTCGAGCTCGAGATCACCGAGGGCGTGCTGATCGGCGATTTCACGCGCGCGGTGGCGATCCTGCGCCGGCTCAAGAACCTCGGCGTACGCATCGCCATGGACGACTTCGGCACCGGCTATTCGTCGCTCAGCTATCTGCAGTCGTTCCCCTTCGACAAGATCAAGATCGACAAGGCCTTCATCGCCAACGTCAATCACAACGAACAAGCCGCCACCATCGTGCGTGCGGTGATCGCGCTCAGCCGCGGGCTGTCGCTGCCGGTGGTGGCCGAGGGGGTGGAGACCGAGGAGCAACTGCGCTTCCTCGCCAGCGAAGCCTGCGACGGCATCCAGGGTTATTACGTCGGCCGCCCCAAGCCGATCAGCGAATACGCCGAACTGGTCGGCCGCGCGCCGTTCGGCAAGAAGAAGCGGGTGATCAGGATCGCGAGCTGAGCGCGCCGCCACGCTTCGTGCGATCGGGGCCGGATCATTCTCTTTACTCCGCCGCTCCAGGGGGCCTTCCCGCGCCGGCCCGAAGGGGGGCACTCAGCGCGTGGCCGCCGCCGGGCGGCGCCAGGCGCCACACCGATTACGCCATATTATCATACCCCTTTCCAGCCCGCGGGCGGACCTGCATGGCCGGGCCAGCGGCACAAGAAACAAGTAATATCAATATATTAGACGAAAAAGGACGCTGCCTGCCCGACATGACAAATAATTAAATCAGTCAGCTGATTTAATCTTGATCCCCCAATTCTCGCCCCATAGGATCGCCCGCAAAAGTCCCCCGGCATGACGCGGCTTTGCGCGCCGGCCGGAGGGGACGTTTGGGGGAGGAGATGCGTGGACGCCCGTCCGCCGCGGCCATCGAGGCCGCCGGCGATCACAATACCCGGACGCGAATCATGGATGCGGCCGAACGGCTGATCGCCGAACGCGGCCCGCATGGCGTGTCGCTGCGCGAGATCACGACCGAGGCCCGCGCCAACTCCGCCGCCATTCATTATTACTTCCGCCGCAAGGAAGACTTGGTCGAAGCGGTCATCGACCGGCGCGCGGGCATCGCCGTGCAGGCGCGGCTGGAGGGCATCGAGGCGCTGCTGGCGCGGCCGCAGCCGCCGTCGCTCGAGGCGCTGATCCTCGCCTATATCTCGCCCGGCCTGACCGTCGGCCCCAGCGAGCTGCGCAAATATTTCGGCCGGCTGCGCGCGCGCTTCACCCACGAGACCGATCCGGCGATGCGCAAGATCATGCGCCGCCATTTCCGCGAGCCCGGCCGCCGCTTCCTGGAAGCGGTCGCGGGCCTGTTGCCGCACATCGCGATGCGCGAGCTGCAATGGCGCTTCCACGTCATGATCGGCACGCTGATCTATGTGATGGCCTATCCCGGCCGCGTGCAGGCGGTCGATCCGGAGACGGACGGCGATTGCTACGACCCCGACGACATGGATCAGGCGCTGCAATACGTGGTGCCGATGCTGGCCGCGATCTTCCGCGCGCCGCCGAGCTCGCCCGACATCCTGCGCGCGGCGACCGACGAATTGAACGCCGCCATCGCACTTTCCGATCAACCAACCTCCGAGAATGGAGAAAAGTAAGTGTACTTCCCCGACAATTACCCCTGGAGCCTGACCACCGGCATGCTGTTCGACGAGGTCGCCACCTTCGGCGAAATCGACGACGCGCTGGCGCCTTTGAAGGCGCTCGCCGGCGGCGACAAGGCGGTCGCCAATGAAGCCTGGTATCAGGCCATGATGGTGTTGGCCGAAAAGCTCGAGCGGCTCGGCAATGAGGACACGGCAGCCGGCCATACCCTGAGCGCGGCGCGTAAGCATCACCGCGCCGGTCTCTACTATCTGCGCGCCGAGCGCTTCGCGCCGCACGGCGATCCGCGCGCCCTGTTGGCCTATAAGCGCGGCGTCGAGCATTACCAGTTGGCGCGCAAGCTCGAAAACGCGCCGGTCGAGTTCCTCGATATCCCGTTCCGCGGCAGCGCATTTCCCGCCATCTTCGTCAAGGCGAAAGGCGAGGGCAGGCGGCCTTGCGTCGTCTTTCAGCAGGGCTTCGACTCGCTGAAGGAACTGTTCTATCCGGTCGGCGGCACCCAATTCCGCGACCGCGGCGTCTCGCTGTTGATCATCGATCAGCCCGGCTCCGGCGGCGCCCTGCGGCTGCACGGCCTCACCGCGCTGGCCGAAACCGAGCACGCGGTCGGCGCCGCCATCGACTATCTCGAAACGCGCAACGACATCGACGCCGACCGCATCGGCGTCATGGGCGTCAGCCTCGGCGGCTATTACGCGCCGCGCGCCGCCGCCTTCGAGCCGCGCATCAAGGCCTGCCTGTGCTGGGGCGCGGTCTGGGACTTCGGCGAGCGCTGGCGGGAGATGTCGACCGACTCCAAGAAGTTCGGCTCGATCCCCGACATGCTCAAGCACGCCATGTGGGTGTTCGGGCAGAAGGACGTCGACGGCGTGCTGGAATTCGGCAGCAAGATCTGCTGCGCGCCGTTCGCCGACAAGCTGCGTTGCCATCTTTACATCCTGCACGGCGAGAACGACCGCCAGGTGCCGCTGCGCCAGGCCGAGATGCTCCATGCGGCGGCGGTGAACGCGAAGTCGCGCACCATGCGCGTCTTCAAGATCGCCGACGGCGGCGCCGAGCACTGCCAGTTCAACAACCGCACGCTGGCGGCGGATGCGCTCGCCGACTACGCGGCCGAGACCCTCGGCGGCGAAGTCAACGGCGTGCGGTGAAGCGAAGCGGCGCTCCGGCGCCTTGGACCACGAAAACTTGGACCACGAAAACCCTGACAGGGAGGAGATTGATGATGTTGCGTTTCAAGACCTACCGGCTTGCCGCCGTGGCGGGCCTCCTGGCGGCGACCATGCTGTCGGCGCCGGCCTCGGCGCAGGAGAGCGCAGCCGCCGTCTCGAAAGCCACCCAGGCCGCCCAGGACTGGATGAACGGCAAGCTTGCCGATTACGGCAACTACGACATCACCTACAAAGGCGCGCCGATCACCATCCGGCTCACCAGCCATCTGCCGGAAGTGGCGAGCGAAGCGCGCTTTCTCAAGAAGGCCTTCGTCATTCTCGAGAAGATGTCGAAGGGCAAGCTGAAGATCAGCGCGCGCTGGGGCGGCACCGTTCACAAGGTCACCGAAGGCTTCGAGGCCAACCGCTCGGGCCTGACCGACATGGCGGCCTGCTTCACCTTCCTCAACGCGCGCGGCTTCCCGTTGACGCAGGCCTTGTCGCTGCCGGGCATGTTCCCCAACGCAGCGGTGGAAACCCTGGTCGCCGAGAAGCTCGCCAAGAAATATTTCCGCAAGGAATTCGAGCGCCAGCAGGTCTATCTCAACGGCATCACGGCCAGCAGCAACTTCAACCTCTTCTCCAACGTGCCGATCACCAATCTCGAGCAGTTGAAGGGCCTGAAGGTGCGTTCGGGCACCGGCATCAGCCAGCGCGTGTTCGAGGCGCTCGGCGCCGTGCCGGTCAACATCAGCTCGGCGGACTTCTTCTCCGCCCTGCAGCGCGGCTTGCTCGACGCGGTGTTCACTTCCGATGCGGCGGCCAAGGCCTTCCGCATCAACGAAGTGTCCAAATACGACGCCTACACGCCGATCAATAACCTGCCGCTCGAATGGTGCATGAACCCGCGCACCATTTCCGCGCTGCCGCCCGACCTGCAGCGGGTGTTCTACGCCTGGTCGCGCCAGATGCATCAGGCCGACACCCAGGTCTCGTTCATGCTCGCCTCGGCCAAGGCCCGCGCGGAGTTCAAGAAGCAGGGCATGCACGAGCAGGCCATCGCGCCGGCGGAATGGAAGAAGTGGGAGGCGCGCTTCGACACCGTGACCGAGCAGTACATCAAGGACGGCGAGAAAAAGGGCCTGCCGACCCGCGAGCTGGTCAAGGACATCCGCGCGCTCGTCGCCAAGTACGGCAAGATGTCGACGAACGAATTGATGATGGAAACCATCAAGGATCCGGCGCCCGGCGTCTCGCCCTTGAAATAGTCGACGCGACACGATACGGCGCGGCCGGCGGCCCTGTCGCCGCCGGCCCGCCAACTGCCAGCGAAGGAAACCGGCATGGGACGTCTGCTCAATCTCGTCTCGCGGGCGCTGAACGGCATCGGCAGCTATATCGCGCTGCCGCTGCTCACGGCCCTCATCACGCTCGACGTCGTGCTGCGCTACGGCTTCAACGCGCCGTTGTCGTGGGGGCTGGAGGCGTCGCGTTACATCCTGCTGCTGTTCTTCCTCTTCGGGCTGGTCGAATCCTTTCGCGTCGGCGAGCACGTCAGCATGGAGCTGGTGGCGGCCTCGCTGCCGCGCTGGGCGCGCCGCGCGGCCTCGCTGCTGCAGGCGATCCTGCTGGTGATGGTCTTCGGCTTCATCATCAAGAAGACGGTCGACGAAATCCCGTTCCTTTATTCGCTGCCGCAGTTGACGCCCGAGCTGCAGCTTCCCGTCTGGGCGTTCTATGCCTTCATCGCGTTCATTTTCACGCTGGGCATCCTCTATGTCGTACATGCCGCGGTGATGATCGTGACCGGCAAGCGCGACCGCATCGAAGAAGTCGATCAAATGCCGTGGTCTGAATAATGGATCCCACCCTCATTGGTATTATCGGCCTGGTGGCAATGCTGGGCCTGATCGCGCTCGGCATTCCGATCGCCGTCTCGCTGCTGTCGGTCGGCACCATCGGCCTGATCGTGATGGGTGGCTCCATCTTCGCGGAGACCCAGCTCGTCCTGAACCTGATGGACCAGGGCACCAACTTCGCGCTCACCGCCATCCCGCTCTATCTGCTGATGGGGCAACTGGTCTACCGCACCGGCCTCGCCACCGATCTCTACGACTGCATCTACAAATGGGTGGGCCGCTTCCCCGGCGGACTTGCCATCGCTTCGGTGATCGCCTCGGCCGGCTTCGGCGCCGTCTCCGGCGGCAGCGCTTCGTCGGTGGTGACGCTCGGGCCGATGTGCATGCCGGAGATGCGCAAGTTCAAGTACGACGGCGCGCTCGCCGCCGGCTCGATCGCCTCCGCCGGCACCCTCGGCATCCTCATCCCGCCCAGCATCTTCATGGTGGCCTACGGGGTGTGGACCGAGACCTCGATCGGCGCCCTGTTCATCGCCGGCATCGTGCCCGGCATCATCATGACGATCGCCTTCACCGCGCTCGTCTATGTGCGCTGCAAGCGCAATCCGAAGCTCGGCCCGCTCGGCGAGGCCTTCCCGCTCAGCGTCAAGCTGCGCGTCCTGGTGCGGCTGCTGCCGATCCTGCTGATCTTCGGGCTGATCATCGGCGGCATCTACGGCGGCGTGTTCGACCCGACCGAGGCCGCCGCCATCGGCGTCGTCGGCGTCTTCGTGGTCGCCGGCGTCATGGGCCGGCTTTCCGGTTCGGCGCTCAAGGAGGCGCTGTGGGGGACCTCGCGCACCAGCGTGATGATCTTTCTCATCCTGTTCGGCGGGCATGTGGTCAGCCGCTTCCTGGTGCTGACCGAGATCACCTCGCGGATGGTGCAGTTCATCACCCAGTTTCAGCTGTCCGCGGTCGGGCTGATCGTCTGCTTCACGCTGATGTATCTGTTGCTCGGCATGGTGCTGGATATCTGGGCCATGCTGATCCTGACGGTGCCGTTCGTGTTCCCGGTGATCGTCGCCCACGGCATCGATCCCATCTGGTTCGGCGTCTACCTCATCATCATGTGCGAACTGGCGGCGATCACGCCGCCGATCGGACTCAACGTCTACATCATGGCGCGCGTGGCGCCGGAGGTGCCGGTCGGGCGCATCTTCATGGGGGTGATGCCGTTCTTCTTCACCGCGCTCGGCGTGGTCGCGCTCTTGGTCGCCTTTCCGGAGCTGGTCACCTGGCTGCCGGCGCAGGCGCTGCATCGCTAGGGCCTGATCCACGGCGCTTGAAGCATCCTCCGCTCATTGCCGCCCCCGCCTTCGCGGGGACGGGCTCCAGCGGGATTCCAGGAGCCAAATCATGAGCCGCAGTCCCTGCTTAATCTATATTCTTGGAAAACCACCGTAGAATCGCTTTGCGCAGCATCGATGGATGATCGTATTGTGCGACAATTACATTTTCGCATTTGAAGCGATGCGATGGCATCCCGAATTTTCTAATGATCTGATCCCCATCCAAACCGTTCAAAATAACGAAGTCATATTTGTGTAGGGATTTCCCTTCCTTGTCAGAAAAATAATCCAACGTGTTGTTCAGCCAAATATAGGGATCGCCGTTCTCACCAATTTGAGACACAATATGTCTTCCATTCGAGAAATCTGTAACAGGACTAGCTGTCCAATAGTTGGCCAGCCCCTCATGCAAAGGAAGCGTTCGGCTCTTCGTGTCTATGCAGCGGGCAATTTTGGATGCCCAAAACTCAGGCGACGGCGACACAATCGCGCTCACGAATAGACCCGCTGCACTAAGGGCGGCGATTACGAATAGCGGGCGGCGTAACTTCACTGCTGCTTTGGCGAGAAAAACTGGCCCCAATAGGACCGGCCACCAAAATAAGGCAATTGCGTAACGATAGCTTCCATAACCCACAAAACTAATTACCGAAACCGCCAACCCTAAAAGCGACGCGGTCAGTCCAAATAGCCAGAAGAACAGATATGAGTCGGCATTCGACCCGGCTGGCAGAAGGTTCACGTGAAAATCCAGAACACGGGGAAGCCGTACTCTATCTCGCGGGAGACACATGCCCGAAAAAAGAAAAACCACAAAAAACAAAACAACAACACCAACAAAAGATGACGCCGGCGCGGTATGAAAAAACCGGATAATATTGCGCGACAACTCTTTGAGGTCGTGCGGGGGCAGCGGCGAAATCGGCAAGCGCTGCAAAATGAGTACCCCAGCGCTTGTACCCGCTATTACAAATACATTCAGAACAAGGATGATCCTCGATAAAGGGTACTGTCGAAAGAATATGAGACCGAACGAGGCGACAATCAGTGGAGCGACAAATTCGCAAATGAATAGAATGTCCGAAAACGCCGCGACGCCGACAATTAGGGCCATGCCAAAGATAGCAGTCCACGCTATCTTGGAATCACTGGAAATAATTTTCCAAGCGAGAACGGCGCAGAGAACCGAAACGACAAAAGAACCCCCGTGAACGCCGACCTGAAGGAGGCCCACCAAGAGCTGTGGATAGAAATATACGATTGCGGCAAAGAAAATTACTAGGAAGCTAAAGGCTTGATCCTGATGCTCTTGAACAATTTCAGCGTAGACTTGATGCGCCGATAGAACCAGAACCAAGAGTAAAAATGACGAGTAGGCTGCGTATGCAATCTGCCAATTCACCCCGACCGCCAGGAGCGGCAGAATGGTGAATGCGCCCGGGAAAAAATCTGGCAGGTGTGAAAAATGAAATGTCGAAAGAGTTCCACTCTTTAGCGAGCTAAAGGTATTGAGCATATATAGGTTGTCCGAACCAAAATAACCATTTTGAAACTCCCAGCTGTCTAAGCACCATCTCACGGCACAAATTGAAAATAAGATCGCGAGACAAAAACTGAATGCGTTTCGGTATGACGGCCTCAGCTTTGGTTGTGTCATCGTGTGTGCCACTGTCGCGCCGAACTGCGACATCTTGTAGATAAGGGATAAATTATTGTAGCGAATCGTTCGTCGCGTACAAATTGTAATCCAATTGCAGGCCGCGCTGCCGCGGTGCGGGTTCTTTCTGGTTCGGCGATAGCCGAATCCGCAGCGCTTGTCGTTCTTCAGGCCGCGAATATCAGACTGCCGCAGGCCCTGTGATTTTTCCGCGCCTGGTCGGTATCAGCGCCTGTGAGAAAGATTTCGCGTCTTGAGGAAGGGAGGATTTCTGGCTCATCGTAGCCATAAAGAAGGGGAGATGAGACCGACACTATAGCTTGAGGTGGAGTTCTGAACGCCGATGCAGTGTGGATAGCTTCAATGGTGACGGCGCAAATATCGGACCCCAATTGAACGAGCCTTACAATCCTCACGACATGATTCGGTCGGTCTATTCTTCTTGCACCAGTTGTAGCAGGCCGCTCCAAAGAGTTGACAGTTTGATCTCCCAATGCAGGCATCGCGACAGCGAATTGTGGGACGGTTCAATACGCACCAGCCATAGCAAGACTCCCTGCACGCGCCAGCCGCATTCACCGCTGTACTGAGCTGAATGCTGCATGCAGCAAATAATAGGCAAGAGATCAAAGCCCTACGCATGGCGCTCCTCGCTTGCCGAGCGTCCACCACGTTGTAAGGTAGGCTACAACTCGAAATACGTCATTGCAATTCTAGATTTAGACGGGGCCGAGAACCGTGTGGGCATGCCGCAGATTGTTGTGGAGGCGGAGTAGGCAGGTCTTTGAGACCGACGCTTGCCACCTCCGAAATCCGGGTTGGCTCGGCGCCTCCAAACAGCGGCTCGCGCCGGCGCAGCCTGCCGGAGCTGTCGTCCGCGTTTTTTGGGGCTCTTCCGGTGGTGGCAACATCTCGAACGATCAGAGAACGGAGTTCAACGATTCTTCAACGTCGCCGCTGCGCTTTCGCGCTTCGTTCTGCGCAGCTGTGGGCGGTCATGCGCGCTAACTAATTGAAACCTGGTGCTGCCGGAAAGGATTGAACTTTCGACCTCTCCCTTACCAAGGGAGTGCTCTACCACTGAGCTACGGCAGCGAAGGAAGCGGAACCGGGAGCCGGTCCGAACGCGGGCGGAAACTGCCATAAGGCTGCCCGCGGGCGCAAGGCAAAGGCTTGCCGGAAAGCGCCGTCCGCCGATAGGAAAGCCTATGGCACGCAACGCCGATGATGACAAGAAACCGGGCCCGGCCGGGCGCAACGAGCGGCTGAAGGCCGCCTTGCGCGAGAACCTGCGCCGGCGCAAGGCGCAGGCGCGCGGCCGCGACGCCGCGGAGAAGCCGGAGGCTCCGGATACCGGGCGGCCTGGGGAAGACGAGCGCTGAAGCCCCCATGCTTTGCCCTTGCCCGCCAAGGGGAGGTGAAGCGGGCGAGGGCATCGGCAGAAGGGGCCCTCGGTGGGCGAAATGCCCGAAAAACCGCCATTCGCCGTCCGTCAACCGTTCCCCATTTTGGGGTTTGCAGGCGGCGCGCCGGCAGTCCATAAAAATGGGCTGATAAGAGCAAAAGGGCCGGCGTTCGCGCGGGGGCAGCATGGATCGAATTCGTATCGTCGGCGGTGAGCGGCTCAACGGCACCATTCCGATCTCCGGCGCCAAGAACGCCACCCTGCCGCTGATGATCGCGGGCCTGCTCACCGAGGACACGCTCGTCCTCGAGAACGTCCCCAATCTCGCCGACGTCAGCCGCCTGCAGGAGATCCTCGGCAACCACGGCGTCGACATCATGATCGCCGGCAAGCGCGCCGGCGAGAACGGTCACAACGGCCGCACGCTGCACATCTCGGCCAAAACAATCGTCGACACCACCGCGCCCTACGACCTCGTCTCCAAGATGCGGGCGAGCTTCTGGGTGGTGGCGCCGCTGGTCGCGCGCATGGGCGAAGCCAAGGTGTCGATGCCGGGCGGCTGCGCCATCGGCACGCGCCCGGTCGACCTGCTCATCATGGCGCTGGAAAAGCTCGGCGCCGAGATCGAGATCGAAGGCGGCTATGTGATCGCGCGCGCGCGTAAAGGTCTGCGCGGCGGCACCATCGAATTCCCCAAGGTCACCGTCGGCGGCACCCACACCGCGCTGATGGCGGCTTCGCTCGCCAGGGGCACCACGGTGATCGAAAACGCCGCGCGCGAGCCGGAGATCGGCAACGTCGCCGACTGCCTCAACGCCATGGGCGCGAAAATTTCCGGCGCCGGCACCGCGCGCATCGTGGTGGAGGGCGTCGACAGGCTTAACGGCGCGCGCCATGCGGTGCTGCCCGACCGCATCGAGACCGGCACCTATGCCATGGCGGTGGCGATGACCGGCGGCGACGTGCTGCTGCAGAACGCTCGCCCCGAATTGCTGCAGGCAGCCCTCGATGTGCTGGCGCAGACCGGCGTCACGGTGACGCCGACCAACGAGGGCATCCGCATCGCCCGCAACGGCGTCGGCTTGCGCGCCGTCGACGTGACGACCGCGCCGTTCCCCGGCTTCCCCACCGACCTGCAGGCGCAACTGATGGCGCTGATGACGCGCGCCGAGGGCACCTCGCGCATCTGCGAGACCATCTTCGAGAACCGCTTCATGCACGTGCAGGAGCTGGCGCGGCTCGGCGCCCACATCAAGCTCGACGGCGATTGCGCCACCATCGAAGGCGTGCCGCGGCTGAAGGGCGCGCCGGTGATGGCGACCGATCTGCGCGCCTCGGTGTCGCTGGTGATCGCTGGGCTCGCCGCCGAAGGCGAGACCCTCGTCAACCGCGTCTACCATCTCGACCGCGGCTTCGAGCGGCTGGAAGAAAAGCTCGGCGCCTGCGGCGCGGCCATCGAGCGCATTAGCGATTAGCGTTTGAAGCGCGGCGATTAAAGCATTCTCCGCTCGTCCCCGCGCAAGCGGGGACCCGGTGCTGCAATCCGATGCCTTACGATGTTGGTGCTGGATTCCCGCTGGAGCCTGTCCCCGCGAAGGCGGGGGCGGGAATGAGCGGTTAAATGCGTTGGGCTCTCAGTAAATCGGACTCTACGTCTCGGCGAGACGCGCC
>CAWFBL010000009.1:0-150574 GCA_963814065.1 uncultured Pseudomonadota bacterium
TTCTTATTCGGGCGGCCGCGATCCGTCCCGCGCATCGGTATTTCTACGCATGCGCGCGGCGCGGAAAATTCATTTCGGCGTAACAATTACATCGTTAGCTCGGCGCGGGATGACGGCGAGGTTAGCTGCCGAGGAGTAGACCGTCGTGAGCGATCCCGTCCTGCGTCTGGCCAACTGCACGCGTGCCGTCGAAGCCGGATTTTTCGCCGCCGGCATCACCGTTGCGATCGCCGCCGCCATTCAATCGCTGAGCATCCTCGCGAGTTGGCTGATCTGATCCGTCCGAAGGTCGAGATCGATCCGGTCGTCGCCGCCGGCTGGCTTGCGTGAATTGATCGAGCCGACAAGCCCCGCGCCGATTAAGCGCCGGGCCTTCCGGTTTATGCCTTGCCGTTCTTGCGCCCGCGTCGCGCCGACCACAGCGCGTCGATGCGGCGGCGAAACGCCTTCGGCTTTTCGGCGAACAGGCGGCCGGCGAGCCGTGCCGCCGTCTTCAGGTGCGCGGCCCGGCGGCCCTCGATCAGCGGCGCCAGCCGCGAGCGCCATGGCGCCAACGGATGATGTGGCGCCGTGAGGCTCGTCAGCACTGCGAGATCCTGGCAGGCGCCGAGCTGGTTGCGCAGCCGCTGCGCCTCTTGCCCCCACACCTGGCCGAGCCGCGGCCACAACGGCTCGATCAGATCCATCTGATGGCGGTGCTCGACCACGCGCCGGCGCAGATCGTGCAGATGTTCGGCATCGGTCTCCGGCCAGTTGTCGGGGATGAGCTGCCGGGCGCGGCGATAGGTGACGGTCAGCCCGTCGGCGATTGTGCCGAAGTCGATTTCGCGCAACGGCCAGCGCTCGATCGACAGTACGGCGAAGTCGAGATAGCGCGCCAGCCGGTCCCGCATCTCGGGCGTGAAACTCTTCTGCTCGGCGGCATCGCGCATTTCGGTCAGCCGCTTGCGGATGGTTTCCATCGAGGCGGCGGAAAAGGGCTGCTCGCTCTTGCCCAGGTCCTCGAGCGCATCGAGCGCCGACTGCGCGTCGCGCGCGCCGGACAGCGCCCGCATCAGCTCGCGCGCCTCGGCGCGCATCTCCACGGCCGGCTCGCCGAGCGGGCCGGACAGCAGCCGCAGGAGGGCGCGCCAGCGCTTGAAGGCCTTGCGTACGTCGTGCACGGCCTCGGGCTCGGGCAGGTTGGGGTCGGTCAGCGCCGTGCGGGCGTCGGCGATGATGGAGCCCGCAGCCGCGGCCAAGGCATCGCCAAAATCGCTGTGGTCTTTCGCTGGCGGCTCAGCCATCGCCGGGTTCTGGCCGGATTTGATGACAGACTGATGAAAAGTCTGGGTTTGTGCTCTTCCCATCGGGGCCTGCCGTTGCTACATAGCCGTCGAACGCGCGCGGGCAGGGCCCCGCGCTTCGCGTTTCGGCCCGGATTTGGGGGCAACTAAAGTCGCCGGACTGGGCGCTTCGCTTGCGGCGGGATCCGCCGGCGCCGGAGAGACTAGATCGGAAAGGTCCTCCGCGCAAAGCGGAGCATCGAGAGGCCCGCAGGGGCCCAAAGGTTTATCGCGGGGTGGAGCAGCCCGGTAGCTCGTCAGGCTCATAACCTGAAGGTCGCAGGTTCAAATCCTGCCCCCGCAACCAAACAAAGCCCGGCAGATCGAGCGGCGACGCTTCGATCGCCGGGTTTTTTTGTGTGTCGGGCCTTTCCCACATTTTCCTCGCCGTTACGTCAAAAGCTCCTTGGTGTTGCCGGAAACGGCGGGCGATGCGCGACGCCTCTCGAACCGGTTCGCTTGTCCGTCGATTGCCTGGCCAACGTGAAGGGGAAGGCGGCGATGCCCGCCCGCGTCGACCCAAAATCGGATGCGCTGCGTGATGGTCGAAAACGATGAGCTTCCGTAGCTCGGTGCGCGCGTGGTCCAAGCCCAAAACATCGCAGACGTGGCCGCGCGAGAAGCCGTTGGGCGGCGTCCGAAGGTAGCCCACAAGGCCGCGCGAGCGATTTCGGCACCGCCCGGCCGGCAATAGACCGTCGCCCCGCATAGGCCTAAAAACCTAATTGATGATTGTCGACAATTGACTATTGCTGGGCGCGGGCGCGGGTCCTATGCTTTTGACGGGATGGGGGCATGCGACGTTCGATGCGGCTCCCACGCGCAAAGGACCCGCATGGCGTTCGCGATCAAGAAGCAGTCGCTCGATAAGCAGGCAGCCGAGATCCTCCGCCAAGAAATTTTGAGCGGCGCGTTTCCGCCCGGGTTCAGGCTGGTCGAGGCCTGGCTGGCGGGGCAATTCGGGCTGAGCCGGGGGACGATCCGCGGCGGCTTGAGCGAACTCTCACATGAAGGGCTGGTTACGCAGGTCGCCTACACCAAGTGGGTGGTCGCCGAAATTTCGGATACCACGGCCTGGGAACTGTTTACGTTGCGCAGCGCCTTGGAAGGATTGGGCGCTCACTTGGCGGCAAAGAACATTTCTCCCAGCGACGCCCGCAGGCTTACCGCCGCCTACAAGGAACTGGTCGCCGCGGCCTCGCGCAACGATCGGGCCGCCGCGACGGAAGCCGATTTCGGGCTGCACAAGCTGATCATCGAGATTTCCGGCCATCAGCGGCTCGCCGCGCAATACCGGCTGATCGAGCAGCAGGTGCGGCTGCTGATCGCCTCTTCCAACGCGCTGCTGTCGACGATCGACGAGGTCGTCGCTCAACACAAGCCCATCGTCGACGCCATTCTTGCCAAGCAGCCGGCCAATGCCGAGCGCCTCATTCGTCATCACAACCTCAGCGAAGGCGACAGGCTTACGGAACATATTCGCGCGGCGGCGGAAAAGAACACGCGGGCCGCCAAGAAACCGGGCGGCTCGTCGCGGGAGAGCGCACTGAAGCGTGGCGGCGTCGTACGGCGCAAGAAAAAGCAAGCGTGATTTTGCCGGTCCAAGAGGAGATACGAGTATGAAGCACGCACTGACATTCGGGAGTTCGATCAGGCTTCTGGCGGCATCCGCCGCCATCGTTACGGCAAGCATCGGATTTTGCGGCCGCGCCGAGGCGCAGCAACCGCAAAAGATCGCCGTCAAGATGAGCCAGGCGGTCGACAGCGTCGCCTATGTCGCGGTCGATTACGCCAGATTGCGGGGCTTCTACGCCGACGAGGGGATCGAGCTGCGCCAACTCGTCATGTCCGGCGGCGGGCCCGACTTCACGGCGCTGCTTTCCGGCGACGTCGAGTTCAACACCGCCGCGCCGAGCTACCAGCTCAACGGCATCAAGCAGAACCGCAAGGTTCTGCAGGTCATGAACTACATCTCCGCCATGAACCAGTCGCTGGTGCTGAGCAAGGCGGCGGTCGAACGCTCCGGCGTGAAGGCCGATGCGCCGGTCGCGCAACGCCTGAAGGCGCTCAAGGGGATGAAGATCGCCATCACCAAGCCGGGCGCGATGACCGACATCCACATGCAGTTCCTGATGCGCAAGGGCGGGCTCAAGAAGGGCGACGTCAGTCTGGTCGCGGTCGGCGCCCCCAAGGCCATGCTCTCGGCCATGGAGTCCGGCTCGATCGACGGCTTTGTGATCTCGCTCGGTCCCGACCGCACCGGCGTCGCGCGCGGCGGCGTGATGTGGATCGACAACCTGCGCGGCGATATCCCGGGCCTGTCGCCGTTCCCGATGGTCGGCATCTACACCACCGAGGCCTATGCGAAACAGCATCCGGATGTCGTGCGTCGCGTCGTGCGCGCCACGCAGCGCGGCGTCAAGGAAATGTCCGAGCGCTCCGTCGACCAGATCATGACCGTGCTCAAGCCGCGCTATGCGTCCATGGACCCGAAGGTGCTTCGTCTGTGCATCGCGGCGATCAAGCCGTCCCTGAACAAGACCGGCGCCGTCACCCGTGAAATGGCGCAGAACCTGCTGACCTTCATGCCGCAGGCAAAGGGCATCACGGTCGACCAATACATGTCCTACTACTCCGACAAATTCCTCAAGGACTGACGCGGCGAACTGGCGGGACGGACCTTCATCGGTCCGCTCCGCCGGGCAAGCCGGTACGAGCACAGGCAATGACTGCCAGGCCATCCGTCATCACGCTGCAGGACGTCTCGCGGCGCTTCCGCACGGCGCGATCGGAAATCTACGCGCTCTCCGAGATCAATCTGGACATCCTGGAAGGGGAGTTCGTCACCGTCGTCGGCCCGTCGGGCTGCGGCAAGTCCACGGTGCTGAACATCATCGTGGGCCTGCTCGACCCGACGAGCGGCACGCGGCTGTTCCGCGGCGTGCCGACCAAGGGCATCAATCTCGAGATCGGCTACGTGACGCAGCAGGACAACCTGTTTCCCTGGCGCACGGTGCTTGAAAACGTGACCTTCGCGCTGGAAATGCGTCAGATCGGAACGTCGGCGTCGCGGCGCGAACTGGCCCTGGAACTGATCGAACGCGTCGGGCTGAAGGGATTCGAGCACCATTACCGTCACGAGCTCTCGGGCGGGATGCGCCAGCGCGTCAACATCATCCGGGCGCTGATCTACAATCCCAAGGTCATCCTGCTGGACGAGCCGTTCGGCCCGCTCGACGCACAGACGCGGCTGCAGCTTCAGGATCTCCTGCTGAGGCTCTGGGTCGAGCGCGCCGGCACCACGCTCGTCTTCATCACCCACGATCTCGCGGAAGCGATCGCGCTCGGCGACCGGGTCATCGTCATGAGCGCGCGCCCGGGCCGCGTGCGCGAAGTCGTCAACGTCGATCTGCCGCGGCCGCGCGACATCTACACCATTCACACGGACCCGCACTTTCGCGAGATCTACGACCGCATTTGGCAGCATCTCGCGGACGAGATGAGGGTGGCCTCCTGATGAAGTGGCTGTTCCCCAGCTCACCGCTCAAGATCAATCTCTGGCGGATCGCCATACTGCTAGGGCTGCTCGGCGCCTGGCAGGCCTTGTCCGGGCCGGTGTTCGACAAATTCTGGCTGTCGCGCCCATCCGACATTGCGATCTCGTTCATGACCGCCGCCAAAGACGGGACGTTGCTTTCGGATATCCTGGTCACCTTCCATTCGACCGCGCTTGGCTTCTTGTATGGCCTCGTCGGCGGGCTCGTTCTCGGCCTGGTGCTCGCCCAAAGCGAGGCGATCGCGCTTGTTCTCAAGCCCTTCATTCTCGCCATCTACGGCATTCCGCGCATCGCGCTCGCCCCGGTCTTCATCCTCTGGTTCGGCATCGGCCTGACGTCGAAGGTCATGATGGCGGCGCTCGCCACCTTTCTCCTGGTGTTCTTCAACACCTATGAGGGCGTGCGTTCCGCCGACATCGAGCTTCGCAACGTGTCGCGCGTGCTGGGCGCGTCGGGCTGGCGGTTGTTCTGGTACGTGACGCTGCCGAACGCGAGCCCTTGGATCATCGCCGGTATCCGCATCGCCATTCCGCAGGCGTTGGTTGCCGCCACGGTGGCCGAGTTCATAGCCTCGTTCGCCGGCCTCGGCTATCGGATCATGGAGACGACGAACACGCTCGATACCGCCGGCACCATGCGCGGCATTTTGATTCTGATGGTCGTCGTCATGCTCCTCAATTTCGTTCTCGATGGCCTGGAGGCGCGCGTCCTGCGCTGGCGGCCGAAAGAGCAAGAGTCGTCCTCCGACTAGACAGATCACACGCAAAACAGCAGTTGCGAAGGAGTTTGAAATGAAGCTCGCCCGGATCAAAAGCGGCGATCAGCTCGCGGTCGGTGCCATCGACGGAGACGATGCCGTCGAGCTTTTTCCGGCTCTCGCCGCAAAGCGCGCGCTGAGCCCCGCCGAGGCCGCGCAGCTTGCCGATATGACGGCCTTAATCGCCGCCGGGCCCGCCGGCCGTGTGCTCGCCGAGGAAGCGCTGCAGGCGAGCCACGCCAACGGGCAGGGACGGCGCAAGTTGAGCGAGGTTCAACTGGCCGCGCCGCTGCATCCCGGCCTGATCCTCGCCAGCGGCGGCAATTACAGCGATCACCGCGAGGAAAAAGACGAAGCCCCGCTCGCCGGCAAGGAGCCGGAGTTCTTCTTCAAGACCCCGAATTCGGTGATCGGTCCCGACGAGGCGATCGAACGCGATCCGCGTGTGACCAGCAAGCTCGACTACGAGGTCGAGCTGGCGGTGGTCATTGGCAGGAAGGGCCGGCACATCCGTGAAGCGGAAGTCGCGGATTACATCTTCGGCTACTGCGTGCTCAACGACGTTACGGCGCGCGAGCGGCAGGTGCGCTGGCGCCCGGACGGCACCTATTTCTACGAAGCCGGATCGAGCAAGAATTTCGATACCTCGACGCCGCTCGGGCCGTACATCGTCACCGCCGACGAAGTTCCGGACCCGCAGAACCTCGCGCTTCGCACCTATGTCAATGACGAGCTGAGGCAGAACAACACCACGCGCAACATGACCTTTTCGGCCGCGCATCTCGTGGCGTTCTTCTCGACCTTTCTGACGCTGTATCCGGGATACGTCATCGCGACGGGCACCCCCGGCGGCACTGCCTGGGGCAACGACCCGGAACTCGGCGGCAAGCCCTACGGACGAAACGACGTGGTGCGCGGCGGCTATCTGAAGGTCGGCGACGTCGTGCGGTGTGAGGTCGAGAAGCTCGGCGTTCTGCGCAACGTCGTCGTCGGTCCACAGCACCCTTAAGCAAGGTTCGGCCATGGCGCCTCTTGACGATTCCCCGGTCGAACTGACCCGCGCGCTGGTGCGTATTCCGAGCGAGAACCCGACCGGCACGGAAGCCGCGATGGCGGCTTTCGTTACCGAATGGCTCGGGCGGCTTCCGGGCGTCGAACTCGAGGTGCTGGAGGTCTTGACCGACCGGCCCAATGTGGTGGCGCGCCTGCGTGGACCCTCGAACCAGCCGCCGCTCGCCCTTCTGGCGCACATGGACACGGTCCCGTTCGGCGAAGGGTGGAAGACCGATCCGCTCGGCGCCGAAATCATCGACGGCAAGCTCTACGGCCGCGGTGCCTGCGACATGAAATCGGGTCTCGCGGTCGCGATGACGGCGCTCGCCAGAGCCGCGCGCTCGGGGCGCAAGCCGTCGCGGGATCTCATCGTATGCGCGACGATGGACGAGGAAGGCACCCATATGCTGGGCGTGACCGATCTCGTTCAGCGCGGCATCCTCGATGCGGACACCCTCGTGGTCGCGACTGAACCCTCGGACCTGAAGGTCGTTGTCGCGCACAAGGGGCTTCTGTGGCTCGAGGTCGAAGTCCGCGGCAAGCTTGCCCACGCGGGCAATCCGCAATTCGGCGTTGACGCCATTCGCGCGGCGGCGGAGTTCATCACCCGCTTCAAGCGCGCCATTGACGCGCTTCCGCACCGGCATCCGAAGCTTGGCCGCGCCGAGGTGACGTTCAGCGGCATCAAGGGCGGCATCAAGACCAATGTCGTTCCCGACTACGCCCGGCTGGAATTGGATATTCGGCTGCCGCCGCCGCTGACGATCGGGGATATCCGCGCAATGAGTGGCGAATGCGCGCGGGAGGCTGAAGCCGCCGTGCCTGGTGCGCGGATCGAATGCCGCCAGTTGAATAACGATCGGCCGCCGGTTGAGGCGGATGCCGAGGACGAATTCAGCAAGGTCATGTGCGAGGCCGTTTCGGCAACGACCGGCGCGGCGGATGTCGTCGACGTCTTCCCGGCCTATACGGACGCCTCTGTCGTGCAGGCGCGCACGGGCAACCGGCGCTGCCTGGTGTTCGGACCGGGCCGGCTCTCCGAAGCCCACACGATCGACGAATACGTGCCGGTCGAGCAGATCGAGAAGGCGGCGGCCGTGTTGGACGCCGTGGTTCAGCGCATGTGTTTCCCGGGGTGAATTAGCAAGGCCTATGGCAACCCAGGTTCTCATCTTCACGCCCGATGCGCAGGAGGCGGCGCAATACGGCGCGCTCCTGCGCGCAGCGATCGACGACGTGGATTTCACGATCGCGTCGACGGCGGAAGACGCCATGAGCGCCATCGGCCGGGCGGAGATATTGTTCGGCTGGAAGTTTCCGGCGGGACTGCTGGCGCGCGCATCCGCGCTGCGGTGGATTCACAAAGTCAGCGCGGGCGTCGAGGATATCGTGTTCGATCCCGATCTGCCGCGCTCCGTCCATTTGACCCGAAGCGACGGCGCGGCGATTGCGCCACGCATGATCGAATATGTCCTGTGCGCGATCTACATGACGAGCCAGCACTTCCCCCGGGCGCTGCGGCAGCAGCAGCGGAAACTCTGGTCGAGCTATCTGGTCGACAAGGCGGAAGGGAAGGTCGTCGGCGTCGCCGGTCTTGGCGATATCGGCAGCGCCATCGCGCAGGCACTTGCGAAAAACGGAATGCACGTCGTCGGCTGGCGGCGGTCTCCCAGTGCGGCCGTTGCCGGGGTCGAGCGGATCTTCGCGGGGCCGGAAGAGCTGGAACCGTTCGTATCGGCCTGTGACTTTGTCGTGTCCGTTCTTCCAACCACGGGCGAGACGAAGGGCGTGTTCTCCGCGCCCGTCTTTGCCGCGATGAAAAACCACGCGGTCTTCATCAATGTGGGCCGCGGCGCGAGCGTCGACGAAGACGCACTGGCGGACGCGGTCGCGCGTGGTGTGATTGGCGGCGCCGTGCTGGACGTCTTCCGTGAAGAGCCGCTTCCGGAATCGAGCCCGCTCTGGGGCTTGGAGCAGGTGATCATCACGCCCCATGTCGCGGGTCCCATCGTGCCCGGGGATGTGGTCGGCCTGTTCATCGACAACTTCCGGCGCTATCGCGCGGGCCAAAGCCTGCATCGGGAAATTGACCTGCGGCGGGGCTATTGAACCGACAATGCTCCGTTCTGCGCGGGAATGAACTTCGCTCTTGTAAACGAAAGGCTTCCGTCTATGCGGACTAACAGGATCACCGACGTCAAGGCACGCGAAATCATCGATTGCCGCGGCTGGCCCACGGTGCAGGTCGACGTCTTTGTGGAAGGTGAACTGGCTGGGCGAGCCGACGTTCCGGCCGGCCGGTCGACCGGTCAGCATGAGGCTTTCGTTCTGACCGATGGCGACCCCAAGCGCTATCGCGGCCTCGGCGTGCTCAAGGCCGTTGCGAACGTCGAGAACGCGATCCGCGACGCCGTGCTCGGCCTCGACGTCACCGAGCAGCGCAAGATCGATCTCGCGATGATCGAGCTTGATGGAACACCCAACAAGACGAAGCTCGGCGCCAATTCGATACTGGGTGTTTCCCTCGCGGTCGCGCGCGCGGGCGCCGCGCGTTGCGGCTTGCCGTTGTACCGCTATCTCAACCCGTTCGGCCATGTCCTTCCGGTGCCGCTCATGAACTGCTTGAACGGCGGCAAGCTGACGGCGAACGATCTCGAGATTCAGGAATTCATCATCATGCCGGTCGGCGCCGAGAATTATTCTCACGCCCTGCAAATGACGACGGAGATCAACGAGCATTTGCGCGAGCTTGTCATCGCCAAATTCGGCATTCTCGCCACCAACACCGGCGATGAAGGCGGCTTCGCGACCCCCATGCGCGGCATTTGGGAGCCCTTCGAATTCATGCAGAAGGCGTGCGAGAACGCCGGTTACAAGGTCGGGTTCGGCGAGGATATCGTCTACGGTCTCGACTGCGCCGCGACGCACTGGCACGACAAGAAGACGAAGCTCTACGAGCTCGACGGCAAGAAATGCGACCGGGACGCCCTGATCGAACTCTACAAGCAGGTCGCCGCGAAGTATCCGCTGGCTTCCATGGAAGACCCGCTCGACGAGGAGGATTTCGAGGGCTTCGTGAAGGTCACGGCCGAGCTGCCGCAGACGCAAATCGTTGGCGATGACCTGTTCGTGACGAACGTCGAGCGTCTGCGTCTTGGCGTGCGTGGTGGCGCGGCCAACGCGATGCTGTTCAAGGTCAACCAGATCGGTTCGCTGACCCAGGCTTTCGAATCTGCCGAATTCGCCTACCGGTACGGCTATGGCGTGCAGGTCTCCGAACGTTCCGGCGAGACCGAAGACCCGCTCATTTCCGATCTGGTAGTGGCGCTCAACAGCGGGCAGATCAAGACAGGCATGCCTATTCGCGGCGAGCGAACCTCCAAGCACAATCGTCTCCTGCAGATCGAGGGTGAGCTTGGCGCCGCCGCGGTGTACGCCGGCAACAACTTCAGGCGCCCGTCCTGAGGCGAATGCGGCGTTGCTCGAAGCGCGACCAAGAGTTGGGACGATGAGTTACATCCGTAATCGGGATGAGCTGCTTTCGCATGGGGAGGCGGCGCTGCGTCGCGTGGCGCTCGATATCGCGGACAGCGCGATTGCGGCGGCGGACCCCGGTCCACTTGCGCGCCGGATATTGAACTTCGACGGCAAGCGTCTCGGCATCGGCGAGCGAACATTCGATCTGGGCCCCGACACGCGCGTGTTCGTGATCGGCGCCGGCAAGGCCAGCTATCCGATTGCCAAGGCCTTTGATGATATCATCGGCGCGCGCATCCATCGTGGCCTCGTCACCTGCAAGGAAGGACAGACCGGCGAGTTGGCGCATATCGAGATGCATTGGGCGAGCCATCCCATCCCCGGGCCGGCTTCGCGAGATGCGGCGGTGCGCACGCAGACGCTGCTGCGCGATGTGAGGCCCGGCGACATTGTGCTGTCGTGTTTCACCGGCGGATCGTCGGCCTTGTTCGTCGATCCGGTCGACGGCGTGACGCTCGATGACAAGGCCGAGACGAATCGAATTCTGCTCGGATGCGGCGCCAACATCCAGGAGATCAATGCGGTCCGCAAACACCTGAGCCGCGTGAAGGGGGGCAATCTCGTCCGCAAGCTGCCGGCCGGGGTTCACCTGATCAATTTGACCATATCCGACGTGATCGGCGATCCGCTCGATTACATCACGGACCCCTCGGTGCCGGACACCTCGACGTTCGCCGACGCGCGTAAGGTGCTCGACAAATACGAGCTATGGTCCGGCTTGCCGGCTTCGGTTGCCGCGTTTCTGCGCTCGCCCGGCGGGCATGCGGAGACCGCGCGCGCCGAGGATCTCGATCACCTTGACCGGGTCGATATTCTGCTGGCCAGCAGCGACGCGGCCTGCCATGCCGCCGCGGCGGCGGCGCGGGCGCGCGGCTTCAACCCCTTGTTTCTGGGGTCATTTTTCGAGGGCGAGAGCCGAGAACTGGGCCGTTTTTTCGGGGCGATCGCCAAGCAGGTGATTCATGACGGACAGCCAGTTGTTCGGCCCTGCGTCCTCATCGGCGGCGGCGAATCCTCCGTTCGCGGCGCAAACAGCGGCGGGTCCGGAGGACCGAACCAGGAATTCGCGGCCTCGTTTGCGCTCGAACTGGCGGGGCAGGCCAACGTGGTGGCGCTCGGCCTCGATACCGATGGCACCGATGGCCCGACCCCGTTCGCCGGCGGGCTTGTCGATGGAACAACGGCGGACCGCGCCAACCAATTGGACATCGATCTGTACCAACACCTGATGCATCACGATATCAGCTCCGCGTTCCAGAAGCTCGGCGAAGCGATCGTAACGGGTTCAACCGGTACAAACGTGAATGACCTGAAGCTGGTCGTGATAGCGTGATGGTCTGATGCCAAGTCACGCGACGGACGAGTTGCCGACGGCCACCGCAATAGGACCAGACGCGAATACGGCGTTTCAGCGAGGTCGCCGGCCGATGCCGCGCCGGTGACTAAGGCGCACATTCACTGACGGCGTTAGCCGCGTTTAAACCGCCGCATCAATTTCACCGGCGTTCTTCAAGAATGCCGAAGCCAGCGTCACGCCTTGCCGATCAGCTTCTTGTCGACCATCGCGTGCACGCCTTTGACGTTGTTCACCGTCTGCGTCACGTGCAGGTCGACCGCGAGGCTGCTGAACTGATAGGCATCGGCCTTCGAGATATTCAACATTTCCGTCAGCCAGTCGATCATCGCCCGTAGCGCCCCGGCCGCGGCGTCATCGAGATCGACATCGAGGCCGAGCGTGATGAAGTGGGTGGGCAATTCCGCGCGCGGCATCCGCCAGTTCAGGTCCTTGCGCACGATGAACTCGAAAGTCCCGCTCAAGGCGGTTTCGATCGCCGTGCCGCAGACCTCGCCATCGCCTTGCGCGCCATGTCCGTCACCGGTGGAGAACAAGGCGCCCTTGGTCCACACCGGCAGATAGATCGTGCTGCCGGCGATCAACTCCTTGCAGTCGATATTGCCGCCGAATTCGCGCGGCTCCTTGCTGTTCTGCCGGCCATATTCGGGCCGCGGCGCCACTGCAAGCTGGCCGAAGAACGGCCGCAGCGGCATTTTCATGCCCCACGGCATGGTTGCCGTCATGGTCTCACGGTCGAGCGCAATATGAATGACGCGCCGGTAGGGAAACTCCTCCGGCAGCGTGCCGACCAGGCCGCGAAACGCGTTGTGGCCCCAGTCCTGCCGGAGCTGGATGTCGAGCATGCGTACTTCGAGCACGTCGCCGGGCTCGGCGCCTTCGACGTAAATCGGGCCGGTATAGATGTGGTTGCCCGTGCCCTGCTTCACCTTGTCGTGGATTTCGAGCAACTCCGGCAGCACCGTGAAGCCGAGCTCCTTCGGCGGCAGCATGAGCTTGTTGCCCGACACCGTTTCGATGGTGACGCGGCTGCCGGAGGGAACCGTCAGTACCGGCTCAAGGGTGGGGTCGAGATAGCCCCAGTGCACGGTTTCCGGACTTGCCTGAAGTCGGTAATTCGTTTGCGTAGCCCGCTCGGCCGCTTTGACGCCTGCCACGATATGTTCCCTTCGTTGAATGCGGTTGCTGAACGGCCCGCCGCCCTACGCGGGGCCTGCGATCGTGAGAGCGTCAGCTCCCGAGCAGAATGCCCTTGGGAAGCTTGAAGCAGTAATCGGCGATATCGCCAGCCCGCGTGTACCAGACGCGGTCCTTGTCCTTGTGCTCGGCGCAGTGCTTCAAGGCCTTGCGCAGCGGGCGCAGCCGCGCCGGCTGTCCGACGATGAAGCCGTGCAGCGAAAGGGCGAAGACCAGCGGCTGCTTCTCCGACTGCTCGAGCATTTCCTCGAACTGATCGACCACCATGTCGGCGAACTCGCGGCCGGTATGATCGCGGGCGATCAAGGTGCCGGCGTCGTTCAGCGGCTCCAGCGGGTAGGGGACCGACAGGATCGGGCCCGCCCGCGTGCGCATCCACAGCGGCTGGTCGTCGAGCGGCCAATCGAGCAGATGCGTGTAGCCGGCTTCCTTGAGCAGGTCGGGCGTCACGCTCGATTCCTGCGCGCCCGGCCCCATCCAGCCGGTGGGCTTCTTGCCGAAGTGCTTCTCGATGGCGCTGGTGACCTCGTCGATGATGCGCTTCTCGTCGGACTCCCAGCGGCCGCCCATGGTTTCGGAATTGGTGCGGCCGTGGCCGAGCACGTCGTCGCCGCGCTCCTTGATCTTGGCGACGATGTCGGGATAGCGCTCCGCCACCTCGCCGTTGAGCAGGATGGAGGCCGGCAAGTTCAATTCGTCGAGTGCGGAGAACAGGCGCCAGATGCCGACGCGGTTGCCGTAATCGCGCCAGGCGTAATTGCGCGTCGAGGGCGGACCGCCGCGATTGGTCGGGTCCATGCCGCGGCCGGTCATGAAGGCGAAGTGCTCGACATTGAGCGCGACGTAGAACGCCAGACGCTTGCCGTCGGGCCAACTGAAGTCTTTTCGCTGTTCTATGGAAGAATGATCGTACCGGCTCTGCCCTGGCATCAATAGCATAGAGAACTTCTCCGAAACGCTCCGCCGCGGGCGCAATGCGTCCGCAGCTTGAGCGCGCTTTAGATCCGGCGTTAAAAATAGTGACGGTCGCATGACTATATGTCAAGCACCATGACTAACGCGATCTGCGGCCGTGCATGCGCGTACAATGCAGCCGGAACCGCCTTATCGCGCTTGTCGACTTCCCTCCGTCTCATCGGCGGATTCCCGTCGTCGAAGCGGTTGCCTGCCGGCGTTCCAGTATATGACAAATGATAAAGAGACTTGACAATAGCTATAGAACGTGTGGGTTAGGCTCCGCCGGGCCAACGGGACGAACAGCGGGAGGTTTTCCTTGGCGGTGACCCGTTCCCGTCGCTTCACAGCATGACGCAACTTCCGGCCGATCCCCTTTCCGGGCTCAGTCTTCGCGACTACGCCGAAAAGCTCAGGCGTGGCGACATCAGCGCGGAAGCGACGACCGCAGCCTATCTCGCCCGCATCGCGCAACTCGACACCAAGTATGGCGCCTTTCGCATGGTGGCCGCGGAACGTGCGCTTGATGCCGCGCGCGCCGTGGATGCCCTGTTGCGCAGCGGCACCGACCTCGGGCCGCTGATGGGCGTTCCCGTCGCCATCAAGGAAATCTTTGCGGTCGACGGCCTGCCTTTGGGCGCCAATACCGAGCTCGACTTCGCGTTTCTGTCGCTCACGGAAGGTGCGTTCATCAAGAAGCTCAAGCGCGCCGGCTGCGTCATCCTGGGCTTGACCAAGACGACCGAGTTCGCCGCCGCCACCATCAATGTCGACAAAGCGATGCCGTGGAATCCGGCCGATCCGCAGGTGAAACGCGTTTGCGGCGGTTCCAGCCACGGCTCGGCGGCAGCATTACGCGCGGGACTGTGCGCCTTTTCGGTCGGGTCGGACACCGGCGGCTCGGTGCGCCTGCCGGCGGCGCTGTGCGGCGTGTTCGGCTACAAGAGCAGCGTCGGCTTATGGCCGACCGACGGCGTCTTCCCGCTCTCGCCGTCGATGGACAGCATTGGTGTCTTCACCCGCGGGGCGGACGATGCCACGCTGATCGTCGATGCGCTGGAGCAGGGCGCGGCGGTGCCGGCGCCCTATCCGCATGCCCTGCGCCTCGGCCGGCCGCGCCGATATTTTGAGGACAACTGCGAACCGGCTGTGCTTGCTGCCTTCGACACTGCGATTGAAAAGTTGCGCGCTGCCGGCGCCGAGATCGTCGATGTCGATCTGCCCGATATCGGCAAGGCGATCCCGATCTTTACGCAATTGCTGTTCACCGAATTCGCGGCGCTCATCGGCCAGGAGCGCCTCGAAGCCAACCAGGCGACCATCGACCGCGTGCCCTGGGCGCGCATCCAAAGCGCGATCGGCGCCACGGCCGAGACCTTGCTCGACCTTCAAAAGCAACAGCGGCAGGCAGTCGCCGCCGGTCTTGTTCCCGTCGGTGTCGACGCGCTGATCGCGCCGAGCGCGCCGTTCCAGGCTTGTGCGGCGGAGGACGTCAATACGTTCGAGGCCGCGGCCGCCTGGAACATCCGCTCCGGCCAGTACACCCGCCCCGGTAACTTCTTTGGGCTCGGCGGCACGACCATCCCGATCCAGGACGACGGCGAGCTTCCGATCGGCCTGCAGATCATGACGCGCCCCGGCGCCGACGCGCAGCTGCTCGCGCTGTCGCGCACTGTCGAAGCGGTCGCCGGCACGCGGTTTGAATGAGATTCCAACGGAGGAGATAGTGAATGGCGGCTGCAGTCACGAGCCAGGAGTATTGGCCCACGAAGAACGGCGTGAAGCTCTTCGTGTTCCGCAAGTTCAAGGATTCGCCGAAGGACAAGCCGGTGCTCGTCCTCGTGCACGGCTCGTCGCTTTGCGCGCTGCCGAGTTATGACCTGCGCGTGCCCGGCCGCGAATCGGAATATTCGATGATGGATATCTGCGCCGAGCGCGGCTACGACGTCTGGACGATCGACCACGAGGGCTATGGCCGCTCCGACCGCACTGCCAGCAATTCCAACATTGCGATGGCGGTCGACGACATCGGCGCCATGCTGCCGATCCTGGAAAAGGAAACCGGCCGGTCCAAGTATCATTTCTACGGCCAGTCCTCGGGCGGCTTGCGGGCGGCGGCGTTCGCCCAGGCGCGGCCCGAGACAATCGACCGGCTCGTACTCGATGCGTTCGTGTGGACCGGCGAAGGCTCGCCCACGCTGGCGAAGCGGCGCGAAGGGCTTGCCGAATACCGCGCGAGCAACATGCGCAAGCTGGAACGGAAGAACCTGGTCGGCATCTTCAACCGTGACATGCCTGGCACGTCGGAACAGGCCGTCGCCGAAACGGTGGCGGACTCCCAGCTCTCATACGGCGACTCAGTACCGTCGGGCACCTTCGTCGATATGTGCGCCGCCCTTCCGGTGGTGGATCCGGCCAAACTGCCGGGGCCGGTCCTGTTGCTGCGCGGCGCCCATGACGGCATCGCCACCATGGACGACTTGACCCAGTTCTTCATGAAGCTGCCGAACGACGACAAGCAGCTCACGGTGATGCCGGGCACCGCCCATATCGCGCATCTCGGGCTGAACAAGCACCGCTTCTATCACACGCTGTTCAACTTCCTGGAAATGCCGGCGCGCAAGGACCACGCGGATCATTAAGCGCCGCTACTTGGGATCAAGCCACTGACAAAAATGCGCGGGGTCGACCCTCCGCGCATTCATTGTGAGGCTTTTACCAAGGCCGGTCATGGACCGGCAGGGCGAATGACGCGCGACGACGCGCGGGAAATCAGAAGCTCGGCGGTGTATTGACCCAAAGCACCCGCGCGATCTCATCGCCGTCGTTGCGATAGCCGTGGGCGAGGGGAGAGCGAAAGAAAACGCTGTCGCCCGTGCGCAGATGATACGTCTCCTTGCCGATGATCAGCTCGAGCTTGCCGGCGAGCATATAGCTGAATTCCTCGCCGGAGTGCTCGATCAGGCCGTCGCTGTAGCCGCCGGGCGCCACCTCGAGGATATTGGCCTGCAGCAAGGCCGCCGCGCGCTGCGGAATGACCTGTTCGAGCGTAATGTCCTTGCCCTGCCATTCGGGGTCGACGTGGATGACCCGGCGCTTTCCCTGCCGCAGCACCTGCACGTCGCCGGTGCCATCCTCGGGCTCGGCGAACAGCGTTCCGACATTGATGCCGAGCTCGGAGCACATGGAATGCAGCATCGCGATCGAGGGCCGCACCTTGTTGTTCTCGATCTTGGAAACGAAGCTCTCGGAGCATCCGACGGCCTCGGCTAGCTGACGCAGGCTGTAGTTCATGGCCAGGCGCGCGTGGCGCAGATGGGCGCCGATGCGAACCTCGTGCTCTTTCTTCTTGACGCTGTGATCGTCTGCCGCGCGCCCCTGATTGTGGACGATCCTGAGAATATTGGATGACTTTCGGCCGCGCGCGCCGGCCTCAACCTTGGCGCGCTTTTTCTTCGAGCCGACCTGCATGAATTCCTCCCCAACCCTTATAACTTGTCTGTTTTGTTGCGCGCACCCGCACACGCGTTACGAGCGGCTATGCCAGAAGCTTTCCTTTCAATCAAGGCCAATGACGGCGGCGGGGACAACCGCGTCAGCCGCGGTCGCCTGCGACCGCGGCCAAGTTCCGTGTGGGCCATCTGTATCGCCGAGCGGTGCAATGGCTGGGCGACCAGGCCGGGTGCCATCCCCGCGGGCGCGGTGCGGCGACCGGGATGGCCGGACGCCGAAGCCGCGCCGTGCGGCGATTCGCGCAACAACAGAGCCAGTCCGTCGGGCAAGCAGACCAACTCCCGGTTCAGCCGGCCGCGACCGAGATGGCGCCGCTTGGACCGCGCATCGCCCAACCGGTCATGCGCCGCTCGATCGCGCTCGTGATCGCATACATGATGATGCCCATAACGCTGGTGACGAGCAGCGCGGCGAACGCAAGCGGCACCTCGAAACGGGACGATGCGACCAGTACGAAGTTCCCGATGCCTTTGTTACCGCCGACGGTTTCGGCGACGATCGAGCCGATGAACGCAACCGTAATCGCCACCTTCAGCGACGCGAAGAAATAGGGCATCGACCGTGGCAGGCCGACTTTCCTGATCACCTGCCATCGGCTGGCGCCGAGTGCGCGCAAGACATCCTGCAGTTCCGGTTCCACCGTGGCAATTCCCGTCGCGACGTTCACGAGAATCGGGAAAAACGACAGCATGAAGGACGTGACGACCGCAGGGATCGGCCCAACGCCGAACCAGATGACCAGGATCGGAACCACCGCCACTTTCGGGATGGTGTTGAACCCGATCAGCGCCGGATAGACGCCGGCATAGACCATGGTTGACGAGCCGATGGCAACGCCGGCGGCCATGCCGATAACGATGGCAAAGGCGAAGCCGAGCGACGTCGTGACGAGCGTCTCCCAGGCGCTGAGCAAAATCGGATCGTGGAACTGCCAGCCGGCCGCGAAGATCGCGCTCGGCGCCGGCAAGATGAATTCCTCAATCTGGAATGCCTCAACGGCCGCCTGCCAAACCAGAAAGATTCCGCACACGACCAGCCAAGGCAGGATCTGGCGAAATGCTTTGCTATGCGACAGCGGGCGTCGCCGCGGGCGATCGGCACTCACTGACCTTTCCTCCATTACCATTTCACTCATGCTGTCTCCCGCGCGTCGCTGATGTGGTTGCGCAATTCTTGAACAAGATTGACCGCATAGGGCTCGTAGGTCACCGCCAGGCTACGCGGCCGTTCGAGCTCGACCGTGCGCTCGGCGATGATGCGGCCAGGCCGCGCGCTCATCACCAGGATGCGGTCGGCGAGGAAAACTGCTTCGCGCAGGTCGTGGGTCACGAGGATCACCGTCGGACGGCGCGCGATCCAGAGGTCTTGCAATGCCAGCCACAGTTCCTCGCGCGTGAACATGTCGAGCGCGCCGAACGGCTCGTCGAGCATCAACAATGCCGGGTCGTGGATCAGCGCGCGGCAAAGCGAGGCGCGCTGCTGCATGCCGCCGGATAATTCCCAAGGAAAGCGTTGCTCGAATCCTTGCAGCCCGACCAGCGCAAGCAGGTCGTGCGCTTTGCTCTCGTAGGTCTTGCGCTCGCGCGAGAGCCGCGAACAGTGCGGCTCGACGATCTCCAGCGGCAGCATGATGTTCGAAATCGTCGTCCGCCACGGCAGCAAGGTCGGGTTCTGGAACGCCATGCCGGTGATGCTCAAGGGCCGATCGACCTCCTTGGCATTGACGATGACGCCGCCCTTGGTCGCCGGCCATAGGCCCGTGACCACCTTCATGAGCGTCGACTTGCCGCAGCCCGACGGGCCCACAACGGCGACAAATTCGCCGGTGCCGACCCGCATCGAGGTGTCTTCCAGCGCCAGCGTCCCATCGCCGTCTTCGCCATATCGCAAAGACACGCGATCCATTTCCACGAAACTTTTGTTCACTGTGCCTTCCATCCTGTTCGTCTTCACCGTTGCAGGTTGCCGCGCGCATGGTCGCGATGATTTGTCACGGCTGTCTTCCGAAGTCAGCGTGCGCGGACGTCAACCGCGGCAGCGGCCTCATGCGCACGCAATGAACCGCGCCGCCGCGATCTCAGCGTCGGCAATGTCACTGTTTGCTCGGCCGCGGAACTCGCGTCGTTCGATGGCACAACGTGGGCGCATTTTGGTCATCGCATGACTAGGAATGAGGCATCACCAATTCGGACCGACGTTTTCGCCGCGTTTCGCTCGAAAGCCCGCAGCCACCAGCAACAACTTGCAACCATCGTGCCAGCCGTTCAATGGACTTTCCAGGCATGCAACTTGCTTGCGTAGCAGTCATGGTGTGACCCCGGTAGAAGGAGGAGTTCCCCGATGTCCGTGACTGAATTTCCGCAAGCTATTGAAAACGTGACTGTTTCCGAAAATAGCCGGTCGATGGGTCGCGCCCGCGTCAGCCGCCGCGCCTGGTTGTCCGGCGCCGCCTGCCTCGTCGGGCTGATGTCGGTGCTGACCTGCACAGGAAGCGTGCACGCCGCGGAGAAAAAGCACGTCAAGATTTCTTTGGACTGGATCATCCAGGGTACGCACGCGCCGTTCTTCATCGCGCAGCAGAAAGGTTATTTCAAAGACGCCGGCGTGACCGTCGACACCATCGATCCCGGCAAGGGCGCCACCAATGTCGCCATCAGCGTGGCCAGCGGCGCCTATGATTTCGGCTGGGTCGACATGCCGTCGATGATCAAATTCAATTCGAAAAATCCATCAAATCCGCTGATCTCGGTTTACATCAGCTTCGACAATTCGCCGCTCGCGGTCATCGCCAACAAGAAGGCGGGCATTCGCACGCCGGCCGATCTCAACGGCAAGAAGATGGCCGGTGGCACCGGCGGCGCCGGTCATGACACGATCGGCATCCTGCTCAAGGCGGCGCACGCCGAGAACGTGAAGATCGATTGGGTTCCGGTGCAGCCGCAACTCTACGGGGCGATGATCAAGCGCGGCGAAGTCGCCGGCACCGTGGCCTTCATCAATTCGAACGTGCCGGCCTTGCTTTCCGTCGGCATGAAGATGAAGGACATCACGGTGCTGAAGTATTCCGATTACGGCGCCGACATGTACGGTCTCACGCTGGCGACGACCAAGAAGTTCGCGGAGGAGAATCCGGATACCGTACGCGCCGTCGTCAAGGCGCTCAATCACGGCGAAAAGGACACCATCGCCGATCCCGAGGCCGCGCTCGCTCTGATGCACAAGCTCGACCCGATGATGAAGATGAATATCGAGAAGGTGCGGCTCGATCTTGCACTCAGCCTGACCAAGACGCCGCACGTCGTGAAGTACGGCCTGAGCACTGCGGATCCGAAGAAGCTGCAATTCACGATCGACTCGATCTCCGATGCCTATGGCATCAAGAACAAGCCGGCGTCTTCGGAGGTCTACACCGACAAGTTCCTGCCGCCGGTCGCGGAGCGCATGCTCGCCGCGAAGGACTAAGCTTTCTTACCAACGAGAGACGAAAGCGCCGGATTAACGGCGCTTTCGCTTTTTGTGCGGGGGCCGTACGTGTTCGGACAGGCGTCGGGCCGATGCGAAAGTCCGAGCGAATTACCGCGCCAAGGCCGCCTCAAATTTCCTCATGCGCTTTATTGCGGCGTCCCGAAGATGAGCTTCTCGTAATTGCCATCCGTGATGGCGGCCTTCGAATAGATCACAACGGTTGAATGAGGGATGTGGAATTCGGACGTAAGCCCCGCCGCGGCGACTTTCGCCTTCACCAGCTGCTCGTCCAACACGTAGGAGGGGAATACGATAATCGCTTTGATCTTCTCAGGCGGCGTCTTAGGAATCAGGATGCGATCGTTGTTCACATGCCAGGGCGCGAGCGAGGCTACCGGCGCCTCGAAGTAGACCGCGTCAGCGATCCGATGGGTGCGAAGTTGCCGCGTCAATTCGCGCGTACCGCTCATGCGGGTCCATTCCGAGTTCAACATGTGGGATCGGACCGTTCGAAGATTCGGTCCCCAGCCATAGGTCACGCTGACATAGGTCGACAGGCAGGACGCGCCGCAAGAATCCGAGCAACTAGCGCAAGCTTGAGCCGTTCGTCGTCGCGATGCCAGATGGCGTGAATGAGCGGCCAGACAAATCCCAAGACCAGCGGAAAATCATAATAAAGGCCCAGCGTGGATGGCCCGTCGGAGATCGCGAGCACGTTGAGCAGCGTCCATGGCAGAAACGCAAGAAAACCCGCCAAGGGGACGAGACTGCGTCGCACGATTGCCCATGCCACCAGCCAGACCCAGAAGACGTCGATCGCCGTACGCGCCCTCAAGAAAGTTTCTATCCGGCCTTTGATGAACGCAGCATTGAGATGTGAAAAGGCGGGGTGCCCGAAATAGACGCGGGCGAGTGCATTGTCGCCGGGCGCGAGCATTTTCTGCAGCGCTATCGCCGCGATACTCCAGGCGAGCGCGTAACCGGCGAAGATCAGGACGGTCCGGTCAACCCGTGTGAATGGACGATAGATTCGGATCAGCACCAGATATGTCGCGGCGATCGCGACGAAGTGAAGCCCGCTGTCCTCGCGAACGCCCAGCGCCAGCGTCAAGAAGACAAAAGCGAGGAAGTTGCGCCGCGCACCGACCGCGAGCGCAAAAAAGCAGATCAGTGCGACAAACAGAAATTCGAAGTGAGGATACATTATCGCGCTGACAATCGGCGGTGAGAAGATGAACGCAGTTGCGGCGACGACCGCGAAGCATGCGCTGAACCAATTCCTGGGAAGCAGGCTCATCACCATCCAGGCGACGGCGCATCCCAAAAGCCCATAGACGAAGCCCATGATGAGGGCGAACCAGGTAATCGGAAAAATCGGCATCAAATGGTGCAGCAGCGGAAACAGCAGCAGCGTCGGCGGGATATGCGTCGGCCAGAAGGTCGTCGTGCCCGTTCCGGAGATCGCCAGCGGGACACGCAGCGAGAGGTCATGCCCGCTGAACATTCCCAGAAAAAACCCGCTATCGAGCATATAGGCGCCCTGGGCGTAAAAGTGGTCCAGGATGAAATTGGCGTTGGGAAGCGCCGCAATCAGAAATGTGGCAACGACAGCTACGACAAGCGGGCCCTTTGACGGCGAGTCGTGACAAGCCTTGACCTTGCAGCGGCGCGCAGTCGCAGCCAGTCGCTCCCAAGGGAGATTATCGCCCACGAATTGTTCCCCTACACAATGGCTTTCCGCCGCCGGCTGGCTTCCACCGAAAGACGCGGTGATGCGACGCTACGAACGGGTCTTTTGTCTTTCGGCCAAACTCTCATAAGAAAACGGTGATTCAATATCGTCCGTCGAGGATTCCGATTTGCGCGAGCCGGCCACTTGTTCGTTGCCGCATCGCAGGCATTTGTAGACCGTGCCGCCGCGCTCGTTACGGCGATCCGTCATGGCCAGTACGTGATCCCCACAATTGATGCATGCATCGCCGACAAAGACGTCGGGCTCCAGATCGCGGCGAATGTTGAACCGCTTGGCGGCGAGCTTGAAGAGGTCGATCGCGCTGAGCACGATCTGCATTCGTGGGATTTTCGATACGCCATGCTCCCGGTCGATGAAGTGGATGGGCACTTCGCGCAACGAGACGCCGGCCTTTCTCAGGTAATAGACGATCTGAACGCCGTAGCTGTACCCGTCCGCGTTGATCCGGCGCAGCGGCAGCCGGCGCAGCGTCTTGACGTCGAATACACGGTAGAAGGTCGTCAGTTCCTTCAGCTTCACGCCGAGCGCGAGGCGCGCCGCGATGTTTCCCATGCGGCTGACGATGTTCCGATATCCCGCGTAGTCGCTGGATCCGCCTTCGCAATATCTCGACCCGGTGACGAACGTGTTGTCGCCATGGGCGGCGAGCAGAGCCGGGAGGTATTTCGGATCGTGCGAGAAGTCCGCGTCCATCGTCACGAGCGTGTCGTAACCTTCTCGGATCGCGTAGAAAATCGAATACTTGTGTGCGCTGCCGATGCCGAGCTTGCGGGGGCGCTGCACCGCCGTCAGTTGTGGATAGGTCTTGGCCTTGTCGAGGATGACGTCCCAGGTCCCGTCCGGCGAGTTGTCTTCAACCACAAGGATATCTGCCGACGGCAGTTGCTGGACGATCTGATCGATGAGGGGGGCGATGTTGTCGCGTTCATTGTAACAGGTCGTGAAGACAAGCAGGCTCGAGTTCTTCATGTCAGCCACTCATTCGCCGCTCGTCTGGTGCCCGCGAGCGGAGAGGCACCTTCGCGACCTATTACCGCCAGCATCGGGCACCATAGCACGGGTCTAGCCGCCATCCCGTCCTTCCGACAGGTTCGAGGCAATGGAAAGGTTGGGCATGTCCGACCCCATTTCTGGCGTGAATCGGGCCAGCGGTCCTGCCGATAGGGCAAAAGCCAACTCCCGCGGAGGCGTTTCTATACACTGTCATTGTTGGGTCGCAATAGCTGTGCCCTCATTGAGGTCGATGCTGTATAAGGTTCGCCGGGCCGGGTCGGTGAGGAAGGGCCTGAGCCGGAAATCCACGGTTACGAATATTAGATTGCATTGGAAGGGCTGTTCGGCTGTTCATGTTGAGCATGGGCGGCCGAAAAGCCGCGGAAGGATTTGACGGACAACATGCGAGTCTTGGTAACGGGCGCAAACGGCTTTGTTGGCCCCCACGTCGTCTCGAGCCTGCGACACCTTTCCCCCCAGGTGGATATCCTTGCAACGAACAAGGTCGCATGCGCACACGCCTCGATTGGCAGCGTGAACGCCCTCGACATCGTGGACCGGGCCGCCGTCGACGACGTAATCACCCGTTATGGTCCGACCCACATCGTTCATTTGGCCGGGATCGCGGCGCCCATGGCGGCCGTTGCAGACCCGCGGGCCGCGTGGCGGGTGAATGTCGAAGGCGCACTCAATCTGGCCCATTCGATTCTCAAGAACGCACCTCGGTGCAATCTGCTTTTTGTCGGCTCGGGTCTGGTCTACGGCGCGAGCGCCCGTTCAGGCTTGGCCCTCGATGAGACGACTCTGTTGGACCCGATGGACGAATACGCGGCCACCAAGGCCGCCGCCGATCTCGCCTTGGGTGCGCTGGCGCGGCGTGGATTGAAATGCATACGGCTGCGTCCGTTCAATCATGCGGGACCGGGGCAGGATGAGGCATTCGCTTTGCCGAGCTTTGCCATGCAGATCGCGCGCATAGAGGCAGGACTGCTGCCGCCGGTAATCCGCGTCGGCAATCTCGACCGGGGACGCGATCTTCTCGACGTGCGCGATGTCGCCTCCGCCTACACGCTTGCGGTCGCGAAAGCCGACACCTTGGCTCCGGGCACGATCCTGAACATCGCGTCCGGCACCGCCTATCGCATGCGCGATCTCCTGGACCGCCTGCTTGCGCTCAGCTCCGTGCAAATCAGCGTCGAGCAGGACCCCACGCGCATGCGTCCCGTCGATATCGAGCGTATCGCCGGCGACGCGAGCTTGGCGCGGCGGTTGCTGGGCTGGGCGCCGGCGCACGATATTGGCAAGACGCTGGCCGACATTTTGGATGACGCCCGCGCCCGCGTATCCAGGTCGTCCTAGAAACGCCGGCGACATCGGCCGCCGATTCACCCCGCAGGATTGGTTGGGGCGGCTATCCGCTCCAGCCACAGCACGCCGTCGGCGATCCGCCGGTTGAACGGGTGGTCGAGCAGGCTTCGGACAACCCGCGGCGACCACTGCCGCACCAGGTCGATACCGACGAGCCTGATCCATTGCAGCACGATCACCAGGGCGAACAGCCAATACATGAAAAAATAGCGGGTGCGGACGAGGAACGGCAGGTTGATCAGCGCCTGCACGATGAGCGCGAAAGCGATCACGCGCAGCCACGGATCGAAACGCCGTCCGAAGCCGACGATCCAGACGAGCAGCACGAAGGCGGCGAGATGCACCGGTATCAGCAGCCAGGATTCGCTCGGACCTTCGAGAAACCGCGCGATCTGGGCCCACAGGATCTTGGCGTTGTCGCCGGCGACATCGAGCCGGACAAGCTCGCCAAGCGCGGCGAGAGCCTTTGCCGGCGGCAGCACATAGAGGCGGGTATCCTTCGGCGCGCTGGTGAACAGCACGAACACATGACCGAATACCCAGTTGTGCAGCGGCATCAGCAAGACCGGCAGGAAGCCGACGACCAATCCGGCAATGCGCCGGCCTTGACGGGCGAGCAGTGCGCGCCACGTCGCCCAGGCGAGAAACAGCCCCGCCATGGGGATGAGGTTCGCCCGCGTGAACACCGCAAGGGCAAGCAGCAAGGCAGACCAGAACGCGGGCCAGAAGCCATCGGCCGTTTCCGGCTCTCCGCGCGCCAGCAGCACGAAGCCGGCAATGAACAGCGCGTAGGCGGCGGGGTCGGCAAAGCCGCGCGCCGCCCATTTCACGTAGTCGAGATAGCTCGAACCGAACAGCAAGCCGACCGGAATGGCGACAAAGGTGACGATCGCGGCAAGCGCCCATTTCTCCGGCAGGAAGCGGCGGAACAGCGCAAGCACGAAGAACGGCAGCGCCAGCAATCAGCGACAAATAACCGAGAAACGTGTCGCCGAAGATGATGTGGCCGAGCGCTTGGAAATAGCGCAGCCCGGGCATGTAGAAGTAGACCGGCGGGCCGCCTCTCAGCGTGGCGACGATGTCGCCGTGGAGAAGGTCGCGCAAGATGTTGCGGGCAAAGCCTTCATACATCAGACCGTCATCGCCGCCGTCGAGCGGCCGCCAACCGCCGATGAAAGTCGGATCGGTGAGGAACACGATCAGTAGTGCAAGACCGATCAGCAATGCCGGGAAGGCGAGGGCCGAGCGGCGGCAGCGCACCAGCAGCAAGAGCACGCCGAGCGCGGCGGCAAGCGGCAGTGCCGCCGCGGCCCATCGCTGCAAGCGCAGCGGCAAAGTGGGGCGCAACGTCACCGCCAACGGCGGCTCGTTCTTGATCGCGACACCGAAAATGTCGCGACCGGCATCGGCTGCCGTCAGGGTGCGGCACGCGGGCGTCGCATGGTTGAGCACGGAGAATGTGCCGGCCGCCCCTGGCCACAGCACTTCGCCCCGCCAGCATAGTGTGCTGCCGGCATAGGCCGCGGGAAAGCGGTACATGATGTACCACGGCATCACGAGCTGCCAGCGGTGCAGCACGTGCCAGAACCGCCGGTCACGCGTTGCCCGTTCGAGATCGGACGCGTACCAGGCGTAGCGCTTGTCGTTGACGAAGCCGAGGCGAAGCCAAGTCGGGTCGCTGAAATCGATGCCGCTCACCCGGCGCGACAGCGGCGCGTGTTCGAAAATCGCGTCGGCGGAAAAGGCGAAGGCATGCTCCGGCATCCCCATCCCGCGCCAGCAGCCGCCGGCTTTGGGATTGCAGCGTTTCGCCGCCGGATAGCGCGCATCGAATTCGGCCTTCATGATCTTAAAGGCCGCGGGCGGAAGCTGCCGCTCCAGCGCGCCGCCCGGACCCTTGACCACGAAAACGTTGCTGCCTTCGTCGATGCGCGGCGCCGCGACGATGATCTGGGCGATGAGGGCAATGGCGATCACGGCGAGCGCTGCAAACCATCGGCGCGGTCGCGTCGAGGCACTGCCGACAAAGACAACGAGCGCCGCAACGACGAGGATGGCGTAAGCGGGCAAGGTGTCGATCGGCAGGCCGAGGGCGCAGACCACCAGCACAAGCGCGCCGAGCCGGCGCAAGCGGTTATCACGTGTTGTCGGCGGTTTGGACGTTGTCATGCGGCGCGTTATGGCGTGCCCGGATCGGGTGACCGGTTTGGCAACCACGTCGAGCGTGAAAGCTATCGCGGAACGGATAACTGTCAAAGTCGCGTGTGAAGGTTCGTCACGCCTAAACGTCACGGCGGTTCAGTCCCGCCACGAAAAATGCCGTCGCTTCGACGGTCCGTCCGGGGTGAGGCGGAAGAACAAAGGCTGTTTCGCCGACGCCGGCGAAGACAGAATCGTTCCGCTTCCAATGCCGGTTGGAGCGCTATCGTGCATCCCCCCGGCGTCGCGATCGCAGGCAAACAGGCGAGAGCGGTAGGGAGCCACAGTTTTCATGCGGCGCAAACAATGTGCGCCGCGCGTCAATGTATAATGTCGGCATGCGTGCGCCGCTTTTGCGCTCCGTCATTCGACTTCGCGTACGCGGTTTACCAATGAACAAAGCCCGTTGTGAAACCATGCACTGTCGGGATTAAGGCTGTGCGTGCTTAACCCCAGAAGACGACAGGACTATTTATATTTGCGCGCTATGCGGGTATGTGCTTATCATGGACTTGTGCCTTGCTTTGACGAGGCGACAAATTCAGCTAAACCAATCGAGAATCGCCGACCCGACCGAATGATCGGTGAACAAGATTGGCGACGGGAAACAACCACGGGAGGAAGCGAATGAAAGCTTTAACAAGAGTCCTCGGTTTGAGCGCTGCATGCCTCGGCGGCATGTTGGCGCTATCATCCGTTTCTGCTCAGGCGGCGTGGAAGCCGACGCGTAACGTCGAATTCATCGTGCCGGCCGGCATCGGTGGCGGCGCCGGACAAATGGCCCAGCTAATCCAGGGCATCGTGCAGAAGCATCATCTGATGCCGACGTCGATGGTCGTCATCAGCAAAAAGGGCGGCTCCGGCGCCGAGGGCTTCCTCTATGTGAAAAATCACAAGGGCGACCCCCACAAGCTCATTATCACGCTGTCCAACCTGTTCACCACGCCGCTGGCCACCGGGTCGCCCTTCTCCTGGAAGGACTACACGCCGATCGCCATGATGGCGCTCGACGAGTTCGTGTTCTGGGTGAACGCCAAGACGCCCTACAAGACGCCGCAAGAATATATTGCCGCGGTCAAGAAGGCCGGCGGCACGATGAAGATGGGCGGCACCGGGTCCAAGCAGGAAGACCAGATCGTTACCGCAGCCCTCGAACAGAAGACCGGCGCCAAGTTCACCTATGTGCCCTACAAGGGCGGCGGCACGGTTTGCACCCAGCTGGTCGGCGGCCATATCGACTCGAGCGTCAACAATCCTGTCGAGTGCGTGGCCCATTGGCGCGCGGGTAATGTGCGTCCGCTCTGCGTCTTCGACACCAAGAAGATGCCCTACCCGGCAAAGATCACCAAGGACATGTCTTGGGAGGATATCCCGACCTGTCAGTCTCAGGGCCTCGACATCCACTACACGATGTTGCGCGGTATCATGACGGCGCCGGGCGTGTCGCAGGACGCGGTCAACTATTACGTCGATCTGCTCAAGAAGGTCCGCGAAACGCCGGAGTGGAAAGCCTATATGCAGAAGGGCGCCTTCAATCAGCAGTTCATGACCGGCGCTCCGTTCAAGGCTTGGCTCAAGGATGCGGCTGCCCTGCACCATCAGCTGATGGAAAAGGCCGGGTTCCTGCATAAAGGGTCGTAAGAAGGATATTGCGGGAGTGCCGGCAAGCTGGCGCTCCCGCAATTCTGTTGTTTGACGGGCCGCGGCCCGCTGTATACGCCGCCCTCAAAGGGCGGCGTTATCTGGTCAGCTGCGAGTTGTGCAATGTCTGAAGCCTCGAAAAACCAAAATCCGGAAAGCTCCGTCGCCTCGAACCGGACGATGAACATCGTGGTGTCGCTCCTCCTGATGACGGTTGCGACCGTCGTCATGGTATCGAGCTATCGCCTAGGGGCCGGTTGGGCCAAGGACGTGGGTCCGGATTCCGGCTACTTCCCCTTCTATGTCGCGCTGTTCATGTTCATCGCCAGCGGTGTGACACTGGCGCAGAACCTGTTGTCGCGTGAGCCCGACGGCGGCGGCTCCTTCATCGCCCATGGCGAAATGGTGACGGTGCTTCAGGTCCTCATCCCGACGATCATCTTCGTCGTGGCGTCGCTCTATATCGGCATCTACATCTCGATGTTCCTGTTCATCGGCTTCTTCATGACCTGGCACGGCCGCTACCCGATCTGGAAGACACTCCCGGTCGCGATTCTGGTTCCGGTTGTGCTGTTCATCGTCTTCGAAATCTGGTTCCTGGTGCCGCTGCCAAAGGGGCCCTTCGAGTATTGGCTCGGCTACTGAGCAGGCAGACGGCCGCATGAGCGCGACGAAAGAATAAAGAACCGGCGCTGACAGCGCCGGCAAGTTGACGGGAGGTATTGCTTGGACGCGTTCTTTTCACTGATGCACGGTTTCGACGTGGTGCTGACCCCCCTGAACATGGGGTACATGGTCGTCGGTCTCCTGTTTGGCATCCTGCTCGGCTTCCTGCCGGGCGTCGGCGGCGCCAACGGCATCGCCATCCTGCTGCCGCTCACCTTTTCGATGGATCACACCACCGCCATCATCATGCTGGCGGCGATCTATTGGGGCGCGCTGTTTGGCGGCTGTATCAGTGCCATCCTGTTCAACATTCCGGGCGAACCGTGGTCGGTGGCGACGACCTTCGATGGCCATCCGCTTGCCCAGCAAGGCCGCGCCGGCGAGGCGCTCACCGCCTCCATGTCGTCGTCCTTCGTCGGCGCGCTGGTCGCGACCGTCGTGCTAACCTTCCTGGCGCCGATCGTTGCCAATTTCGCGCTCGAATTCGGGCCGCCGGAATTCTTTTCGGTCTATCTGCTGACCTTCTGTTCGTTCATCGGCATGGGCAGGCAGTCGCCGTGGAAGGTCATCGCGGCGATGATGCTGGGTTTCTGCTTCGCTTCCGTCGGCACCGACGAAATTACCGGGGGCGTGCGCCTCACCTTCGGCACGGAGGTGCTGCTGACGGGTTTCCACTTCCTGATTGCGGTGATCGGCCTATTCGGCATCGGCGAGATCCTGGTGACCGTCGAGAAGGGTCTGCACTTCGAGGGCCGCAGCGCCAAAATGAATCCCTTTGTCGTCTGGCACACCTGGAAGCAACTGCCGAAGTACTGGGCCACGATCCTCCGCGGCATCGGTGTCGGCATATGGCTTGGAGTCACCCCGGGCGGCGCTACGCCGGCGTCGTTCATGAGCTACGGCTTGGCCAAGCGCTTTTCCAAGAGCGGCGACAAGTTCGGCACCGGCGAGTTGGAAGGCGTGGTGGCGCCGGAGACCGCGGCGCACTCTGCCGGCACCTCGGCGCTGCTGCCGATGCTGACGTTGGGCATTCCCGGCTCGCCCACCGCGGCGGTGCTGCTCGGCGGCCTGCTGATCTGGGGTATCGAACCGGGGCCGCTGCTGTTCGTTGAGCAGAAGGACTTCGTCTGGGGCCTTATTGCCTCGATCTATCTCGCCAACGTGGTGGGTCTAGCGATCGTGCTGTCGACGGTGCCGCTGTGGGCGTCGATCATGCGGATTCCGTTCTCCATCATTGCCCCCGTCATCATCGCGGTCTGCGCCATCGGCTCCTATACGCTGTCGAGTGCGCCCGCCGACCTCATCTTCATGGTGATGTTCGGCGTCATCGGCTACCTGTTCAAGAAGCTCGACTATCCGCTGGCGCCGATGGTGCTGGCGATCGTGCTGGGCGGGCGCGCCGAGAGCTCGTTCCGCCAGGCGCTTGTCGGTTCGCACGGCGACCTGTCGGTGTTCTGGTCGAACGGTCTGGTCGGAAGCATAACCGCGCTCAGCATGGTGATGCTGTTCTGGCCGCTGATTTCGAAGGGGATCAGCGCGTTTCGCGGCCGCCCGCCGGCGCCGACCGCGCCGGTCATCACGCGTTGATGGGTGCTTTAAACAGACCCTGATGTGAGGCCTGCGGCCACGCCGCGGGCCTCACTGCATGGCGCGCCCCAAAGCGGGTTGCCGGCCGTCCTGGGCTCTGGCATATTGTATACCAGTCATGAGCAACCGCGCCGCCCGCCCGATCAGTGCCCGCACCCGCCGCGTCAGCCCCACCGTGCTGCCGCCGGTGCCGGAGCAGCCCGTGCTCGCGCCCATCGAGGCGAGCGCCAGCTTCAAGCAGAAGGCCTATCTCGCGCTCAAGAACGCGATCGTCGCCATGGATATCTACCGCAGCCGCGACGACATCCGCCTCGACGAACGCCGGCTGGCGCAGGACTTCGGCATCAGCCGCACGCCGGTGCGCGAGGCCATGGCGCAGCTCGAGAGCGAGGGCTTCGTGCGCGCGGTGCCGCGCCGCGGCATCTACGTGGTGCGCAAGACCAAGCGCGAAGTGCTCGAGATGATCACCGCCTGGGCGGCGCTCGAAAGCATGGCCGCGCGCCTGATCACCGAGACCGCGAGCGACGAGGAGATCGCCAGCCTGCGCCGCATGTTCGCGACCTTCGAACGCGGCCAGGTGCAGGCCAAGCTCGACGAGTATTCCGAGGTCAACATCGAGTTTCACCAGAGCATCATCCGGCTCTCGCGCAACCAGGTTCTGATCAATCTCGCCGAGAACCTGTTCACCCACATGCGCATGATCCGCCGCAAGACCATCGGCGAGAAGGATCGCGCCGCGCGCTCGATCCGCGATCACATCAACATCATCGAAGCGATCGAGCAGCGCGACACCGAGCGCGCCGGCGGACTGGTACGCGATCACGCGCTCGGCCTGGCCGAGCACGTGGAGAAATACGCCGATTATTTGGATTGAACGTCCGAGCAAGACGTCACGAGGGAGGAGTTCCAATGGCTGAAGTCGCGGTGAAGGAAAATCGCGCACAAGGTGCAGCCGAAGCGGAGCCGGAGCTGACCGACGGCTTTCATCTCATCATCGATGCGCTCAAGCTCAACGGTGTCGAGACCATCTACGGCGTGCCCGGCATTCCGATCACGGATTTCGGGCGCATGGCGCAGGCGGCGGGCATCCGAGTCCTGTCCTTCCGTCATGAACAGAGCGCCGGCTATGCCGCCTCGATCGCCGGCTTCCTGACCAAGAAGCCCGGTATCTGCCTGACGGTGTCGGCGCCCGGCTTCCTCAACGGCCTGACCGCGCTCGCGCACGCCACCACCAACTGCTTCCCGATGATCCTGATCTCGGGCTCCTCCGAGCGCGAGGTCGTCGACCTGCAGCAGGGCGACTACGAGGAAATGGACCAGCTCGCCATCGCCAAGCCGCTCTGCAAGGCGGCCTACCGCGTGCTGCATGCGCAGGACATCGGCATCGGCGTCGCGCGCGCGATCCGCGCCGCCGTGTCGGGACGTCCGGGCGGGGTTTATCTCGACCTGCCGGCCAAGCTGTTCGGCCAGGTGATGGATGCGGCAAAAGGCGAGAAATCGCTGGTCAAGGTGATCGACCCGGCGCCCGCGCAGATCCCGGCGCCGGAGGCGGTCAAGCGTGCGCTCGACGTGCTCAAAAGCGCCAAGCGCCCGCTGATCGTTCTCGGCAAAGGCGCGGCTTACGTGCAGGCCGATGACACGATCCGTTCCTTCGTCGAAAAGACCGGCATTCCGTTTCTGCCGATGAGCATGGCCAAGGGCTTGCTGCCCGACACGCATCCGCAATGCGCGGGCGCGGCACGCTCGACCGTGCTGAAGGATTCCGACGTGGTGATGCTGATCGGCGCGCGCCTCAACTGGCTGTTGTCGCACGGCAAGGGCAAGGCCTGGGGCGAGGCGCCCAAGAAATTCATCCAGATCGACATCGAGCCCAAGGAAATGGATTCGAACGTCGAGATCGTCGCGCCGGTGGTGGGCGACATCGGCTCGTGCGTCTCAGCCTTGCTCGAAGGCATGGGCGCCAAGTGGCCGGCGCCGCCGGCCGATTGGGTCAAGACGGTCACCGACAAGAGGGAATCCAACATCGCCAAGATGGCGCCGCGGCTGCAGAACAACAACGTGCCGATGGATTACCACGGCGCGCTCGGCGTTCTGCGCACCATCGTCAAGGAGCGGCCCGACGCCATTCTGGTCAACGAGGGCGCCAACGCGCTCGATCTCACCCGCGGCATCATCGACATCTACGAGCCGCGCAAGCGCATCGACGTCGGTACCTGGGGCATCATGGGAATCGGCATGGGTTACGCGATCGCCGCGACGGTCGAAACCGGCAAGCCGGTGCTGGCGATCGAAGGCGATTCGGCTTTCGGTTTTTCGGGCATGGAGATCGAGACCGTCTGCCGCTACAACCTGCCGGTCTGCGTCGTGATCTTCAACAACGACGGCATCTATCGCGGCACCGACGTCAATCAGAGCGGCGCCGCCGATCCGGCCACCACCGTGTTCGTCAAGGGCGCGCGCTACGACAAGATGATCGAGGCCTTCGGCGGCGTCGGCGTGAACGCAACCTCGCCGGATGAGCTCAAGCGCGCCGTCAACGAAGCGATGGATTCGGGGAAGCCGACGCTCATCAATGCGGTGATCGATCCGGCGGCCGGCAGCGAGAGCGGCCGCATCGGCAACCTCAATCCGCAGAGCGCGCTGAAGAAGAAATCATGAGGCTGTCGTCCCCCGCGAAGGCGGGGGACCCAGCAAGCACCGACATGTGGATATCGCACTGAAATCAAACCGACTGTGAGTACTGGATGCCCGGCCTTCGCGGGGCATGACGGGAAGAGAGTTAGGAGAGACTGATGGCCAAACGCAAGAAAACCACGAAGGCAAAGGCTCGAACGAAAACCAAGAGCCGCGCCGCGGCGAAGAAATCGACGCGCAAGGTCGCGCGCAAGAGCGCCAAGAAGCCGGCTGCCAAGAAGACGAGTGCCAAGGCGAGCGGGAAAGCCGCCGCCAAGAAGGCAAACGGCAACGGCTTGCCGAAACTTTCGAACAAGCCCTACGGGCAGGACGGCAAGGCACTCACCGGCGTGCGCATCCTCGACTTCACCCATGTGCAGTCGGGCCCGACCTGCACGCAGCTGCTCGCCTGGTTCGGCGCCGACGTGATCAAAGTCGAGCGCCCCGGCATCGGCGACATCACGCGCGGCCAGTTGCGCGACGTGCCGAACGCCGACTCGCTCTACTTCACCATGCTCAACCACAACAAGCGCTCGATCACGATCAACTCCAAGCACCCACAGGGCAAGCGCGTGCTCGACGAGCTGATCAAATCTTGCGACGTGCTGGTGGAGAACTTCGCGCCCGGCGCGCTCGACCGCATGGGCCTGACCTGGGAGCACATCCACAAGACCAACCCGCGCATGATCGTCGCCTCGATCAAGGGCTTCGGCCCCGGTCCCTATGAGGACTGCAAGGTCTACGAGAACATCGCGCAGTGCGCCGGCGGCTCGGCCTCGACCACCGGCTTCCGCGACGGTCCGCCGCTGGTCACCGGCTCGCAGATCGGCGACAGCGGCACGGGCCTGCATCTGGCGCTCGGCATCGTCACCGCGCTCTACCAGCGCAACCGCACTGGCCGCGGCCAGAAGGTGCTCGCCGCCATGCAGGACGGCGTGCTCAACCTCTGCCGCGTGAAATTGCGCGACCAGCAACGGCTCGCGCACGGCCCGCTCAAGGAATACAGCCAGTACGGCGAGGGCATCGAATTCGGCGAAGCCACCCCGCGTGCCGGCAACGATTCCGGTGGCGGTCAGCCCGGCTGGATCCTGAAGTGCAAGGGCTACGAGACCGATCCCAACGCCTACATCTATTTCATCACCCAGGCGCCGGTGTGGGAGAAGATCTGCGACGTCATCGGCAAGCCGGAATGGAAGACCGATCCCGACTACGCCACGCCGCCGGCGCGGCTGCCGCGGCTCAAGCACATCTTCGACACCATCGAGCAGTGGACCATGACCAAGGAGAAGTTCGAGGTCATGGCGATCTGCAACCCGCTCGACATCCCGGTCGGGCCGATCCTGTCGATGAAGGAGATCGCCGAGGAGACGTCGCTGCGCGAGACCGGCACCGTGGTCGAGGTCGATCATCCGGTGCGCGGCAAGTACCTCAGCGTCGGCAACCCGATCAAACTGTCCGATTCGATCTCGGAGGTGAAGCGCTCGCCGCTCTTGGGCGAGCACACCGACGAAATTCTCACGTCCGTGCTCAAGCTCTCGGCCAAGGACATCGCCGAGATCAAGGGCTCCGGCGCCCTCTCGGCGCCTCAGAAGAAAGACAAGGCGGCGTAATTTCCCTCGCCCCGCTTGCGGGGAGAGGGCTTCTTTCTTTACCTCCCCCCTTGCGGGGGAGGTCGGCGAGCGAAGCTCGCCGGGAGGGGGGTAAGCGGCCGGTTCGGTGCTTGCAGTTTATCCCCCTCCCTAACCCTCCCCCACAAGGGGGGAGGGGACAGTCATGAGTTTCAGGGAGAAGTCATTATGCGTATCGTCGTCCACGGCCAGCAGGCGTTCGGCAAGGCCGTGCTGGAAGCGCTGCTCAAGCGCGGTGATGAAGTGATCGCGGTCTTTGTGGCGCCCGAGAAAGAAGGCGCCAAGGCCGATCCGCTGAAGGAAGCGGCGATCGCGGCCAAGCTCCCGGTCTATCAGCCGTCGTCCTACCGCGAGCCCAAGGTCTGGGAGGAGTTCAAGGCGCTCAAGCCCGACCTGCAGGTGATGGCCTTCGTCACGCTGTTCGTGCCGGAAGACTTCCTCAACATCCCGACCCACGGCTCGATCCAGTATCACCCTTCGCTGTTGCCGGCCTATCGCGGCGCTTCCGCCATCAACTGGCCGATCATCCTCGGCGAGAAGGAAACGGGCCTCTCGATCTTCTGGCCCGACAACGGCCTCGATACCGGCGATGTGCTGCTGCAGAAGAAGACGCCGATCTCCGACACCGACACGCTCGGCACCGTTTATTTCGATCGCCTGTTCCCCATGGGCGTCGAGGCGATGATGGAGTCGGTGGACCTCGTCAAAGCCGGCAAGGCGCCGCGCATCAAGCAGGACGAATCCAAGGCCACCTATGAAGGTCTCTGCCGCGCCGCCAACGCCAAGATCGATTGGGGCAAGTCTTGGCGGCAGATCGATCCGCTGATCCGCGGCTGCAACCCGGCGCCCGGCGCCTGGTGTACGCTCGACGGCCAGACCATCAAGATTTTCGACGCCAAGCCGCTGCCGGCCAAGAGCCCGAAAGGCATCGCCGGCAAGCTGGGCGAAATCGTCGCGGTGGAGGCTGACGGCTTCACCGTTGTTTGCGCCGACGGTCGCATGAAGGTGACCCGCGTGCAGCCGCCGGATGCCAAGAAGATCGACGCCGGCGAATGGGCCGCCGGTGTCAAACTCGCGACCGGGGCGAGATTTACGTGAGCATCGATCGTCGTCCCCGCCAACGGGTCCGGCCGAAGGCCGGCCCGATGACAAGCTCCGGCGGGGACCCGGTCATCACCGAACGCGCGGTGTTTACTGGATGCCCGCTTTCGCGGGCATGACAGCGAAATAGCGCAACATCTGCACCATTATTAACGGATAATCACCATGCCCGCCTCCCAGCATCAATCACCGAAGTCCGACATCGACATTGCCCAGGCCGCCAAGAAGCGGCCGATCATGGAACTCGCCAAGGAAAAGCTCGGCATTCAGCCTGAGAGCCTCGAGCCCTACGGCCACTTCAAGGCCAAGGTGTCGATGGACTACATCAAGTCGCTGCAGTCCAAGCCCGACGGCAAGCTGATCCTGGTTTCCGCCATCACGCCGACCCCGGCGGGCGAAGGCAAGACCACCACCACCGTGGGCCTGACCGACGCGCTCAACCACATCGGCAAGAAGGCGATGTGCTGCCTGCGCGAGCCGTCGCTCGGACCGTGCTTCGGCGTCAAAGGGGGCGCTGCCGGCGGCGGCTATGCCCAGGTGGTGCCGATGGAAGACATCAATCTGCACTTCACCGGCGACTTCCATGCGATCGCCGCCGCCAACAATTTGCTCTGCGCGCTGATCGACAACCATATCTACTGGGGCAATTCGCTCGGCATCGACGGCCGCCGCGTCACCTGGCGGCGCGCGGTCGACATGAACGACCGTTCCCTGCGTCAGATCACCTCGTCGCTCGGCGGCGTCGCCAACGGCTTCCCACGCGAGGACGGCTTCGACATCGCGGTCGCCTCCGAGGTGATGGCGGTGTTCTGCCTTGCCAGGAATATCGAGGACCTCAAGCAGCGGCTCGCCAACATCGTCGTCGCCTATACCCGTGACCGCAAGCCGGTCCGCGCCGGCGACCTCAAGGCGCAGGGCCCGATGACCGCGCTGTTGAAGGACGCGCTGGCGCCCAACCTGGTGCAGACGCTGGAAGGCACGCCGTCCTTCATCCACGGCGGCCCCTTCGCCAACATCGCGCACGGCTGCAACTCGGTGCTCGCCACCACCACCGCGCTCAAGCTCGCCGACTACGTGGTGACCGAAGCCGGCTTCGGCGCCGACCTCGGCGCCGAGAAGTTCCTCGACATCAAGTGCCGCAAGACCGGCCTGAAGCCCGACGCCGTGGTGCTGGTCGCCACCATCCGCGCGCTCAAGATGCATGGCGGCGTCAAGAAGGACGACCTCAAGAAGGAAGACCTCAAGGCGCTCGCCGCCGGCATGGCCAACCTGCAGCGCCATGTCGAGAACATGCAGAAGTTCGGCCTGGTGCCGGTGGTCTCGATCAACCGCTTCTCCGCCGACACCGACGCCGAGATCGCGTTGGTGAAAGAGTCTTGCGCCAAGCTCGGCGTCGAAGCGCTGATGGCGGATCATTGGGCCATGGGCGGGGAGGGCGCCGCCGATGTCGCCCGCGCCGTGGTCAAGGTGGTGGAGAGCGGCAAGAGCAAGCTCAAGCTGCTCTATCCCGACGACATGCCGCTGCTGGAGAAGGTGCGCACCATCGCCAAGGAGATCTACCGCGCCGACGATATCGAGGCGCCCAAGGCCGTGCGCGATCAGCTCGCCAACTTCGAGAGCATGGGCTACGGCCACCTGCCGGTCTGCATCGCCAAGACGCAGTACTCGTTCTCCACCAACGCCGACGCCAAGGGCGCGCCCAAGGGCTTCACCATCCCGGTGCGCGAGGTGCGGCTTTCGGCCGGCGCCGAGTTCGTGGTGGTGATCTGCGGTGAGATCATGACCATGCCCGGCCTGCCGCGCGTGCCGGCCGCCAACTCCATCGACGTCGGCCCGGACGGACGCATCACCGGGCTGTTCTAAGACGCTGCTCTTCGGGCCCGGCGTATTGGCGCCGGACCCGCAACGATCGCTTAATCCCGCCGCGGCCCAGCGCCGCCGGCGGGACTTTTTTAATTATCATTGCTCACCTTGAAGGCGTATGGGGAGCTTCACGATCCCTTGCCCGGAGCAAGCTCCATGGACCTCAACCGTATTCCCGCCGGCCGCAATCCGCCGCACGACATCAACGCCGTCATCGAGATTCCGCAGGGCGGCGTGCCGGTCAAATACGAGTTCGACAAGGAGACCGGCGCCATCTACGTCGATCGCTTCCTGCACACCGCCATGTTCTATCCGGGTAACTACGGATTCATTCCGCACACGCTGTCGGAAGACGGCGATCCGTGCGACGTGCTGGTGATCTCGCAAGTGCCGGTGGTGCCCGGCGCCGTCATCCGCTGCCGGCCGGTGGGGGCGCTGCTGATGGAAGATGAGGCCGGCAAGGACGAGAAGGTGCTGGCCGTGCCGGTCGACGACCTGCATCCGTTTTACGCCGGCGTGCGCAGCTTCCAGGATCTGCCGACGGTGATGATCGAGCAGATCGCGCACTTCTTCCAGCACTACAAGGATCTGGAAAGAGGCAAGTGGGTGACCATCGTGCGTTGGATCGACGCCACGGAAGCCGAGAGCGTCGTCGTCGAGTCGATCGAGCGCGCGAAGAAGAAGTGACGGTGCTCAGTCCAGTTCGAACGGCCGCCAGCGCACCGCGGCGTTGAACATCGCCGTGCGTACGCGGTTGACCGCATAGGGCTCGCCATAGAGCCGCAGCGTTTCCTTGCTGTCGCCTTGCACGACGACCACGGCCGCCGCGAGGTCGCCTTGTTTCACCAGCGCGCGCTCGTGCATGGTGTCGGCGAGTTCGCCGAGTTCCCAATCCTCGAGCAATTCGTCGAGCACGCGCACGACGTGAATCACCTTGCGGGGATGCTCGCGGACGGTCGCATAGGCGAGTTTGTGGCTCATGACGCGTCACACAATGACGAGGCGCGTAAGCGGAATCAATCGATTGCTGTTCGGTGGTTTCGAAAATTGCACGTCGCGCCATAGGGCGCGGCTATGCATCAATCCGTCAACAGCTTCGCCGCCCGGCGTGCTTCCGTCACCAGCGCCGCGGTCAACGGCGTCATCGGCTCGCGCGCCGGCGCCACCAGGCCGATGGTGTGGCTCGCCTCCGGCTCAACGATCGGAATTGCGCGTAACACGTCGGTCAGGCCGAGCGTCGCGGCCAGCCGCGCCGGCATCACCGTCGCCCAGCGGCCGGTCCGCACGTGCGCATACAACAGAATCATCGAATCCGATTCGAGCGAGATGCGCGGCGTAACGCCGGTGTCGCGCAGCAGGCGCTCGAGGATGCGCCGGTTCTGCATGTCCGGCGTCAGCAGGCAGAGCGGCACCTGCGCCACCTCTTTCCAGGTCACCTGCTCGCGCGTGCCGAGCGGCCCTTCGGCGGCGACCAGCAGGCGATAGCGCTCATTATAAAGTGGGATGGCGGTGACGCGGCCGAGCGGCTCGTTGTCGAGGTAGGTCAGGCCGGCGTCGATCTCCAGGTTTTCCAACTGCGCCAGCACCTCCATCGAGGTGCGCGAATAGACGGTGAACTGCACATTGGGGTGGCGCGCGCGGTAGGGCGTGGTCAGCGTCTCCACCATGGCCAGCGCCGTCGGGATGGCGGCGAGCCGCAGCCGGCCGGTGAGGCCATGGCGCAGCGCGTGCACTTCCTCGCGCATGGCGCGGGCGTCGCCGACGATGCGGCGCGCCCATTCCAGCACCCGCTCGCCCTCCGGCGTGAAGCCCTGGAAACGAGAGCCGCGATTGACCAGCAGCACCCCGAAGGTTTCCTCGATCTGCTTGACGCCCGCCGACAGCGTCGGCTGGGTGACGCCGCAGGCCTCGGCGGCGTGGCCGAAATGCTTTTCGCGCGCCAGCGCCAGCAGGAACTCGAGCTTGTCGATCACGGCGACGGCCTCACCATCAGCAAACGTTTCGGCCGGTCGGGCGTTAACCTGTCGCCAGCCGGCCGTTGCTGGACCTGCCATTTTAATAATCGAGAAATCGATAGAGAGCTACCGCTTTTGATAGAAATTTCCTATCGTATGATCGGTCGGTGGCTCTTGTTTTGCGCGGTTTTACGGGGTCTTTTTGTGTTTTGGAGGATGTTATGAGTTCGACCCTGCAGGAGCGGCCTGCCGCCCCTGACATTACCCGTGCCGGCCGGCGCCGCCCGCCGCGCACGCCGAAAGGGCGCCAGGTCGACCCGACCGCGCTCGACGAAGTGCGCGCGCTTTTGACCGACCGCCCGCGCCGGCGGGACCTGCTGATCGAGCATCTGCATCTCATCCAGGACCACTACGGGCATCTCTCCGCCGCGCACCTGGCCGCGCTCGCCTTCGAAATGAAGATGGCGCTCACCGAGGTCTATGAAGTCGCGACCTTCTACGCTCATTTCGACGTCGTGAAGGAAGGCGAGCTGCCGCCGCCGGAAGTCACCGTGCGGGTCTGCAATTCGCTGTCCTGCGCCATGGCCGGTAGCGAAAAGCTGTTGGCCGATCTGCAGGCCAAATACGGCAAGGCGGTCCGCGTGGTGCGCGCCCCTTGCATGGGCGCCTGCGACCGCGCGCCGGTGGCCGCCGTCGGCCATGTGCAGACCTTCGACGCAACGCCCGGCACGGTCGCCGCCGCGGTCGCGGCCAAGCCGCATGCACATGCCCTCACGCCCGATGCCGATTTCGTCGCCTATCAGAAGGCTGGCGGCTACGCGCTGCTCAAGGCGTGTCTTACCAACAAGCGCACGCGCGAGGAGCTGATCGGGATCGTCAGCGACGCCAACCTGCGCGGCCTCGGCGGCGCCGGTTTCCCGACCGGCCGCAAATGGTCGCTGGTGCGCGCCGAGCCCGCGCCCCGCATGTTCGCGGTCAACGCCGACGAGGGCGAGCCGGGCACCTTCAAGGACCGCTTTTATCTCGGGCGCGATCCCCACCGCTTCATCGAAGGTGTGTTGATCGCCGCCTGGGCGGTCGAGGCCGAGCACACTTACATCTATATCCGCGATGAATATCCCGAACTGCGGCTGATGCTCGAACTGGAGCTGGCCAAGGTCGAGCAGGCGGGCTTGTCGCCGCACACCAAGCTGCATCTGCGGCGCGGCGCCGGCGCCTATATCTGCGGCGAAGAGTCGGCGATGATCGAGTCGATCGAGGGCAAGCGCGGCTTGCCGCGCCACCGCCCGCCTTATGTCGCGCAGGTCGGCCTGTTCGGCCGCCCGACGCTGGAACAGAACGTCGAGACCATGTTCTGGGTGCGCGACGTCATCGAAAAAGGTGCCGACTGGTTCGTCTCGCAAGGGCGGCGCGACAGCAAAGGCTTCCGCAGCTATTCGGTTTCCGGCCGCGTCAAAAATCCCGGCGTCAAGCTGGCGCCGGCGGGCATCACCGTGCGCGAACTGATCGCGGAATATTGCGGTGGCATGGCCGACGGCCACGCCTTCAAGGCCTATTTGCCAGGCGGTGCCTCCGGCGGCATCCTGCCGGAATCGATGGCCGACATTCCGCTCGACTTCGGCCAGTTGGAGAAACACGGCGCCTTCGTCGGCTCGCATGCCGTCGTCATTCTTTCCGACCAGGACGACATCAAGGCGGTGGCGCTCAATCTGATGCGCTTCTTCGAGGACGAGAGTTGCGGCCAGTGCACGCCATGCCGCGTCGGCACCGAAAAGGCTGCAAAGCTGATGGAGCAGGGGCCGTGGGACGTCGGCCTGCTGAACGAATTGTCGGCCGCCATGCGCGATGCCTCGATCTGCGGGCTCGGCCAGGCCGCGCCCAATCCGCTGCAGAGCGTGCTGAAATTTTTCCCCGACGAGCTTTCTAAGCCGCTGGGGCGTTGGCGATGATGAGGCTGTGCCACGGTTCCGGAGTCGTCCCCGCGCAGGCGGGGACCCACAACCCCGGAACACTCGAGAGCGCACGGCGTATGGGCCCCCGCCTGCGCGGGGGCGACAAGAGGGACGCGCTATGAGCGAGTCAAAACCCAACACCTTCTTCATCGACGGCCGCGAGATCGATATCCGCGACGGCGAATCGATCTTCCGCGCCGCGCGCCGGCTCGACATCAAGCTGCCGCACCTGTGCTATTCGCCCAAGCCCGGCTACCGGCCCGACGGCAATTGCCGCGTCTGCATGGTGGAGATCGAGGGCGAGCGCGTCTTGGCGGCGAGCTGCCTGCGCCAGCCGGCGCCCGGCATGAAGGTGAAGACGCAGACCGAGCGCGCCAAGAGCTGCGCGCAAGATGGTCGCCGAATTGCTGGTCACCGACCAGCCGGCGATCGAGGTCGCGCACGACCCGATGTCGGAATTCTGGAAGACGGTGAAACGGCAGAGCGTCGAAGAAAGCCGCTTTCCCAAGCGCGAGCGCATCGTCATGCCGCCGCCCGACCGCAGCCATCCGGCCATGGCGGTCAATCTCGACGCCTGCATCCAGTGCAATCTCTGCGTCCGCGCCTGCCGCGAGGTGCAGGTCAACGACGTCATCGGCATGGCCGGCCGCGGCCACGCCGAGAAGATCGTGTTCGACTTCGACGATCCGATGGGCGCTTCGACGTGCGTTGCATGCGGCGAATGCGTGCAGGCCTGCCCGACCGGCGCGCTGATGCCGTCGACCGTGCTCAACGACAACAACGTGCGCACCGAATTCGCCGACCGCAAAGTCGACAGCGTGTGCCCCTATTGCGGCGTCGGCTGCCAGCTCACCTATCACATCAAGGACGACAAGCTCTTGTACGTCACCGGCCGCAACGGCCCGGCCAACGAGAACCGGCTGTGCGTCAAGGGTCGCTTCGGTTTCGACTATGTCAGCAACCCGCAGCGGCTGACCCAGCCGATGATCCGCAAGGAAGGCGTGCCGAAGGTCCCGCACGAACAGATCGATCCCTCCAACCCCTGGACGCATTTCCGCCCGGCCACCTGGGAAGAGGCGCTCGACAAGGCGGCCGAAGGCCTGAAGACGATCCGCGACCGCGAGGGCTCGCAAGGCCTGGCCGGCTTCGGCTCGGCCAAGTGCTCGAACGAGGAAGCCTATCTGTTCCAGAAACTGGTGCGTGCCGGCTTCGGCACCAACAATGTCGACCACTGCACGCGGCTCTGCCACGCCTCGTCCGTGGCGGCCTTGCTCGAAGGCGTCGGCTCCGGCGCGGTGTCGGCCACCTTCAACGAGGTGAAGAATTCCGACGTCATCATCGTCATCGGCGCCAACCCGACCGAGAACCATCCCGTCGCCGCCACCTATTTCAAGCAGGCGGCCAAGCGCGGCGCCAAGCTGATCGTCATGGATCCGCGCGGGCAGGCGCTCAAGCGCCATGCCTGGCGCATGATGCAGTTCAAGAACGGCGCCGACGTCGCCATGCTCAACGCGATGCTCAACGTCATCGTCACCGAGGGCCTCTACGACCAGCAATATGTGCAGACCTATGTGGAAGGCTTTGCGCAATTCGCCGAGCACGTGAAGGACTTCACGCCCGAGGAGATGGCGCCGATCTGCGGCATCCCCGCCGACACGCTGCGCGAAGTCGCGCGCACCTATGCGCGCGCCCATTCGGCCATCATCTTCTGGGGCATGGGCGTGTCGCAGCACACCCACGGCACCGACAATGCGCGCTGCCTGATCGCGCTGTCGCTGATCACCGGCCAGATCGGCCGTCCCGGCACCGGCCTGCATCCCTTGCGCGGGCAGAACAACGTGCAGGGCGCGTCCGACGCCGGCCTCGTTCCAATGTTCTTCCCCGACTACAAGTCGGTGGAGGCCGAGGATATCCGCGGCAAATACGAGAAGGTGTGGGGCGCCAAGCTCGACACCAAGAAGGGTCTCACCGTGGTCGAGATCATGGACGCGATCCACGATGGCCAGATCAAGGGCATGTACATCCTCGGCGAGAACCCGGCGATGTCAGACCCCGATTTGAACCACGCGCGCGAGGCGCTCGCTTCGCTCGAGCATCTCGTGGTGCAGGACCTGTTCCTCACCGAGACCGCGGTCTATGCCGATGTGGTGCTGCCGGCTTCCGCCTGGCCCGAGAAGAGCGGCACCGTCACCAACACCAACCGCCAGGTGCAGATGGGCCGTGCCGCCCTGCCGCTGCCGGGCGACGTCAAGCTCGACTGGTGGATCACGCAGGAGATCGCCAAGCGCATCGGGCTTGCCTGGAACTACCAGCACCCGAGCGAGATCTACGCCGAGATGGCCTCGCTCATGCCGTCGCTCAACAACATCACCTGGGACCGCGTCGAGCGCGAGAGCGCGGTGACTTATCCGTGCGATGCGCCCGACAAGCCCGGCCACGACGTGGTGTTCGACAAGGGCTTTCCGCGTCCCGGCGGCTTCGGCAAGCTGGTGGCGGCCAAGCTCATGCCGCCCGACGAGACGCCGGACCACGATTACCCGTTCATCCTCACCACCGGGCGTATGTTGGAGCATTGGCACACCGGCGCCATGACCCGGCGCTCGAGCGTGCTCGATGCGCTGGAGCCGGGGCCGACCGCGGCGCTCTCGCGCGGGACCATCGCCAAGCTCGGCATCACGCCCGGCGACATGGTGCGGGTGTCGACGCGGCGCGGCGTGGTGGAGCTTGCTTCGCGCCAGGACGACGCTATTCCCGACGGTGTGGTGTTCATCCCCTTCGCCTTCTTCGAAGCGGCCGCCAACAAGCTGACCAATCCGGCGCTCGATCCGTTCGGCAAGATCCCCGAGTTCAAGTTCTGCGCCGCGCGGGTGGAGAAGATGGAGCCGCAGCGCGAGGCGGCGGAGTAGGGAGCGGTCACCGCACCCAGCGCGCGTCGGGATGCGCCTCGGGCACGTGCAGCATGGTCAGGTCGAGGCGGGTGTCGCCCTCGACGGTCAGCGGCTGCGGGGCGGCGATGTAGCCCGTTCGCCACAGCCGTAGCTGATAGTCGCCTTTGCACAGGCGCAGCTCGGCGCACCCGTCCGCGTCGGTGCGCGCGTGGAAGGGACCGAGCCGCACTTCGACATTGGCGAGCGGCTCCGAGGTATCGCGTTCCGTGACTTTGACAGCCAAGCTGTGCTCGGGCTCGGCCGCCGCCACGACGCTGAATGCTGTCGCAACCGCTTCCGTCGCGCCGGGTGTGTCGACCAGCCGGACCTGATAGGCCGCCACCTGCGGCGCGGTCGGCGCGGGCACGCTGAGCGCGAGCCAGTAAAGCGCCTCGGTTCCAGGCCAGGGCGCATCGCCGAGCATGCCTGAGGCCACCGTTGCGCCGTTTCGATCGCTCACCGCGATACGGCAACCGGCGAGCGCGCGCGCGTCCGCTGCTTTGGCGCCGACCTTGATTGCGAACATGTCGCCCGCGACGACCGGCAGGGCTGCGTCCCACACCGCCAGGCTGATGGTATTTGCCTCGCTCACCACAGGCCCCTCACGAATTGCGTTGTGCCGCGTGCCGCCCGGCGATGCGGCCGAACACCAGGCTGCGTCCGAGCCCGTGCTGGGCGAAGCCGCCTTGCAATTCGCCGGCACAATAAAGTCCCGCGATCACCTCGCCGCGAATGTCGATCACCTGCGCGCTGGTGTCCGTGCGCAGGCCGGTCAGCGAGTCGTGCAGGATCGGCGTCGACCAGGCCGCATAGAACGGCGGCTTCTCGATTTTGAACAGGGGCGTCGGCTTGTCGAAGTCGGCGTCCACGCCGGCGGCGACGAACGCGTTGTAGCGGTTGACCGTCTCCTGCAGAACTGCGCCGGACATCGGCTGCTTCTGGTAGGGATTGCTCGATCTTGCCGGCCAATTCGAAGATCGTGTCGGCCTTGAAGAAATAGCCGTCGGGATCGACATGCGGCGGCTCCGGCTTCCAGTTCTGCCGCGCGACGGCATCGGCATCGAAGATCGCCCAGATCGGGCCGCCGCCGTTCGGCTTTTCCGCATCGCCGCTATAGGCCAACGCGGCATTGATGAAGGCATAAGAGCTGTCGAGCTCGTTCCAGAACCGCTTGCCGTTCTGGTCGACCAGGATGGCCTCGTGCCAGTCGGTCACCGTCAGGCCGGTCGCCTTGCAGCGATCGAAGATCGGGCTGTCGGGCTCGTAATAGAGGCTGATATAGCCCCAGCGGCAGCCGACATGGCGGGTCTTGGTGATGGCCGGGCTGACCTCGGCGGTTTGCGTACCGGTCGCCCACAAGGACGCGCCGATGTCCATCGCGGCCAGCTCGCCGTCGGCGCCCTGAACCGAATAGGGCATGCCGGCCTGCTGGTATTCCTCGGTGAGGCGCGGGTCGAACATGCGGCGGAAGTTGACGTTGCCGGTGTGGCCTCCGGTCGCGATGATGACGCCTTTCCTGGCTTCGATGGCGATGTCCTTGCCGTCCGCGCGCGCGACGATGCCGAGCACGCGGCCTTGCCGGCCGTCGCGGACGAGACTTGTCATCTTATGCTTGAGCAGGATTTCGGCGCCCTTGCCGCGCGCGCTTTCGGCCAGGCGCCGCACCAGCCCCGAGCCGTTGCGGTTGCGGCGCGGCGCGATGATTTCGCTCGCAATGTGCCATTCGTGGGTGACGAAGACGCGCGGCAAGGTCGCGGCGTCCGGCGTAACGATCGGCTTCTCGATGAAGGTGACGCCGTTGTCGAGCAGGAACTGGAAGGTCGGCACGCATTCGTCGGCGTAAGTGCGCACCAGGTCGCGGTCGTTATAGCGGGCATCGCCGCGCTTGAAGGTCACCCAGTCGTCGAACACCTGGTCGGGGCTGTCCTTGATGCCGAATTTCCGCTGCAGGGCGTTGCCGCCGCCGAGCTGGACGCGGCCGCCGCTCAGCATGGCGTGGCCGCCGATGTCATAGTTCTCCTCGACGACGATGACCGCGGCACCATGATCGCGCGCCGACACCGCGGCGGCGAGGCCGGCGGCGCCCGCGCCAATGACGACGACATCCGTCGAAAGAGTCCATTCCATGAGAGTCGGTGGGGGAAAGCTTGAGGGGTGAGGCCGGCATGTTGGTCCGCCCGGTGCCGCAGGTCAAGGCAACGCCGGCCGCATCCGCTTGCGCGGATGTTGCCGGCTGAATTTGCAGGAACGCAGCGCTGTCCCAGCGCTTCGCGGCTAATTCTTGAAATACGGCTCGACCGGCCCGCGAATCTTCATGGTCAGCGGGTTGCCGTGGCGATCCTTGGTGTTGCCGACCACCACGCGGATCCAGCCCTCGCTCACGCAGTATTCCTCGACATTGGTGCGCTCCTGGCCCTTGAAGCGGATGCCGACCTCGCGCGCCAGCACGTCGGCGTCGTAATAGGGGCTCATCGGATCATTGCAGAGCCGGTCGGGCGGGGCATCGGGCTTGTTGGATTCGTCGGTCATGAGCGGAAGCTTTTAGCAAGGTCCGGCAGCGGCGCAAGGGCGGCGATCCCGCGCCAACGGCCGCGCCGCTCAATGCAGCGTCGGGCGCTCCTCGACCACGCGCAGCTGCAATTGCTCGATCAGGTCGTGGCGCATCGCTTCGCTGGCGGCGAGCGCGGCCTCGGTCTGCTGCCAGGTGGTTGAATTGGAGCCGAGCAGCACCACGCCGCCGATCGCCGCCGCCATGGCGGCGACGACCATAAAGGCCGTGAACGACACCAGCCCGATGAGCGTGAGCGCGAGCCAGACCGCGCCGGCGCCGATGGCGATCCGCGCCGCCAGCGCGATCTTGCGGCAGCGCGCGATCGTCTCCTGCAGCGCCTCGATGCGCGCTTCGATGCGCGCAATGTCGGCGGGGGCCGTGCTCTCGTCCATGCCGCCGACCGTAGCCGGATGGGCGGCCGGCGAAAAGCGCCACGCGCAGAAACCTGGCGCGCGCGCCGTCAGCCCTTCTTCTGCGTCTGCGGCGGCAGCCGGCGGCTGATGGCGCGGTCGCGGATGGTGATCGCGTTGATGGTGTCGTAGCCGTTGTCGAGCTGCTCGAAGTCGACCGTCACCACGTCGCCGGTCTTGATGTCCGGAACCGCGACTTCCTTGGGGATGGAGGCGAACTGCGAGAGGTCCTCGAAGGTGATGGTCCGTTCCGTCGGACTCCAATTCGTCACCTTGCCCGTAACACTGTCGGCGAGAGCGGGCGCCATGCTTGCCGAGAGCAAGCCCACGCCTACGAAAAACGCGCGCGTCTTCATTGTCCGAAATCCTTTCCGGATCGGTTGAGCGGGTTTCAAGCTTCGCGGGCCATATCGCGACCGGCTGTCCGCCGGCGGCTTGGGCCTCCAGTGGCCGGCTTCTTGAGCGGCCGAGGGGAGGGCTTACGCGGGGCGCGTTTCATTCCGCGGGCCCCATATGGTGGCACGCTCTATGGCGCCAATGGGGCGCTGCCGGCCCGGCGCAAAATATTACGCTGCCTTTATGCTTCTCGACCCGCGACCGGCGCTCAGCGCACGTGCGCCATGTAGTAGGCGAGGTCGGCGAGATCATTATCTTTGAGCGGGTAAAGCACCTCGCTCATCATCGCGCCGCCGCCGATGCGCGTCTCCGCCTTGTAGTCGCGCAGCGCCTTGAGCAGGTAATCCTCGCGCTGATGCGCAAGGCGCGGGATCTGGTCGTGGCCGGCAAAGTCCGGATTGTGGCAAAAGCCGCAACGGTGCTGGGCGACCAGCGCGTTGGCGCGCGCCATCCGTGCCGGATCGCCTGGCTCGCTTGATGGCGGCGGCGCCGGCAGCTTGGCGACAAAGGCTGCCGCCGCGCGCAGGTCGTCGTCGCTCATATCCTTCATCATGTCATTCATCGCCGGCACTTTGCGCTGGCCCTCGCGGAAGGCGACGAGCTGATAGAGCACGAACAGCTCCGGCTGGCCGCCGAGCGAGGGCGCGTTCGGCGTCTTGGAGACGCCGTTGTCGCCGTGGCATTGCGCGCATTGCGCCCGCCGCTCGTCGAACTTGCCAGCGTAAGCCGCGGTCACGAGCAGGACCGATAGCAGGGCGAGAAGAAATCGGCACAAGACCGGAGGCCTTCGTTTGCGGAGAATGCGGCAAGGATGCACCGGCAGGATGTCCCCGCCGGTGCCGGTCACGCGTCCGTCAGGTCACGAGCCGTAGGTGATGCGATAGATCGCGCCGTTCCAGTCGTCGGAGACCAGCAGCGAGCCGTCCTTCATCACCAGCACGTCGACCGGACGCGCGAGATAGTGGTTGTCCTTGATGAAGCCGGTCATGAATTCCTCGATCGACTTGACGTTGCCCTGGTCGTCGAGATGCACGGCGATCACGCCCGCGCCTTCCTTCTTGGTCCGGTTCCATGGGCCATGCCGGGCGACGAAGATCGTGTTCTGGTATTTCGCCGGGAACATGCTGCCCTTGTAGAAGCGCATCCCGAGCGGCGCCACGTGCGGCCCGAGCAGTGCGATCGGCGGGGTGTAGTCCTTGCAGTCGTGCCCCCAGCCGAATTCCGGATCGGGAACGTTGCCCTGGTGGCAGTAGGGGAAGCCGAAGTGCTGCTTGCCGGGCTGGGTAATGCGATTGAGCTCGCCGTTCGGCAGGTCTTCCGAGAACCAGTCGCGGTTGTTGTCGGTGAAATAGAGCTGCCCGTTCTTCGGATTGAAGTCGAAGCCGACGGTGTTGCGGATGCCGCGCGCCACCACCTGCTCGTCGCTGCCGTCGAGCTTGATCGAGCGGATCTGCCCGTGCGTCGGCGGCGGCATGCAGATGTTGCAGGGCGAGGAGTTCGACACGTAGAGCCGGTTGTCCGGCCCGACCGCGAGAAAGCGCCAGCCGTGTGGGCGCTGGGTGCCGAGCTTGTCGTAGATCATCTTCAGCTTGGGCGGGCTGTCGAGGTGATCCTCGATGCCCTCGGCCTTTGAGACCTTGCTATGCTCGGCGATGTAGAGCGTGCCGTTATGGAAGGCGACGCCGTTCGGCCAGTCGAGCCCCTGATAGAGCACCTTGTTCTCGCGCTTGCCGTTCTTGTCGACCACGGCCCAGACTTTGTTGGCCTGCCAGTTGCCGACAAACAAGGTGCCCTTGTCGCCCATGGTCATCGAGCGCGCATTGGCAATGCCGCTGGTGTAGACCTCGACCTTGAAGCCTGCCGGCACCTGCAGCTGGGGCAGCTTGGCGGCCTGCGTCGGCAACGGTGGCGGCGCGACCGGCGCCAGCTTCTTCGCCTCCGGCGTGTCGGGCCGGCCGTAAAGCGGCGTGCCCGGCTTGGGCGCGTCTTCCGAAAAAGCCGGCAGGCCGGCGGCGATCAAAAAGGCCACAGCCGTGCAGGCTGCGAACACCACATGAGTTGATCGTGTGATTGTCATGTTGTCGCTCCCTTGGTGCAGTTACGCTTGATTTATTGATTGCGTCTCCTCGGTTGTTCCCCCGTCATTGCGAGGGCGGCTTGGCGGTAATCTCGATCGAGGCGTAGTAGGCCGCGAGGTCCGCGACGTCCGCGTCCGACAGCCCCTGGATCACGATCGACATCATCTCGTTCTTGCGCACGCCTTTGCGAAATTCGTCGAGCGCCTTGACGAGGTAAGGCTCCGGCTGGCCGGCGAGATTGGGCGCCTGCGGCAGCTTGGACAGGCCGTCGAGGCCGTGACAGGTCTGGCATTTCGCCGCCTTGTGGCGGCCGGCGGCGGCGTCGCCGGCGTGCGCCGACAGGCTCGTCAGCGCCAGCATGGCGAAGCAGGCACCCAACGTCACGATCGAAAATCGGGGCAATCGCGTCTTCATGGTTCTTTGTGTCGATCGTGTCATGCGTGGGTTTAGCCCGCGCAGGCACGTCCTATTGGAAGGTGTGATTGGTGGCGGAAGCCGGGTTGGCCCGGCCTCCGCATCGTCCATGCCGCAGGTCATTCCGACCCGCGGCGATCGGCCTGGCCGCGAGCGGCCATCGAGCCGACGCCAAACGTCGCCTCCGGTTTGGCGCCGGTGCCGAGGCTTACTTGCCGTCGTACCAGATGCGATAGATCGCACCCACGAGGTCGTCGGAGACGATCAGCGAGCCGTCATAGAGCTGCTGCACGTCGACCGGACGGCCGTTGTAGATGCCTTTGTCGTTCCAGCCTTCGGCGAACGGGATCGAGGGACCCGCGACATGGCCGTCCTTCTTGAGGAAGGTGACCATCACGCGCGCGCCCACCGGCACCGTGCGGTTCCACGAGCCGTGCTGGGTGGAGAAGATCGCGTCTTGATATTTCGCCGGGAATTGGCGGCCCGTGTAGAAGGTGAGCCCCAGGTCCGCCGCATGCGCGACCTGCTCGACCTCCGGGAACACGATGTCCTTCGGCGGCGTGTCCTTGGCGTATTCGTCGGTGCGGGTGTGGCCGCCACCATAATACGGGAAGCCGAAATTCTGGCCTTCCTTGCTGACGCGGTTCATCTCGCCCGGCGGCTTGTCGTCGCCCATGCCGTCGACCTGGTTGTCATTGCTCCACAGCGACTTGTCCTTCGGATTGAAGTCCATGCCCTCCGGGTTGCGCATGCCGGTCGCGTAGACCTCGCGGTTCTTGCCGTCGCGGTCCATGCGGATGATGCCGCCCATGCCGAGCTTGTGATAGATCGCCCACTTGTTATGGGCCGGCACGTTGAAGGGCTGGCCAAGTTGGATATAGAGCTTGTTGTCCGGCCCGACGCGGCATTCGCGGGCGGTGTGGTTGTAGCTTTCCTCTTCCTTCGGGATCAGCTGACCTTCGGGAACGATCGGCACCGCCACCACGTCCGGACTTTCGTAGAAGAACTCGGCCGCCGGATACATCAGCACGCGGTTCTGCTCGACGATGTAGAGGAAGCCGTCCTTCGAGAAGCACGGTCCGTTCGGAATCTTTTTCGCCAGCGAGGGTGCGAATTCCTTCACCTCGTCGGCGACGAAGTTACGGTCGCGGTCCGTGACCACGTAGACCTTGGTCTTGCGCGTGCCGACGAATATCGCGGTGCCCTGCGGCGCAACCGCCATGTGGCGGGCATCGGGAACCAGCGCGTAGAGACCGATGTGGAAACCCGGCGGCAGCGTGATCTTGGCCAGATCCTTCTTGACCTGGTCCGCCTTCGCTCCGGTTTGCGGGATCAACGGCCACTCGCCCTTCCATCCGGATTGGCGAAACTCGCCGAGCTTGGTCAGCGTATCGTCGGCGGTGGCCATGCCGACCGTTCCGAGCAGAGCGGCGAGCGCCGCCGACGCCATAAGCAGTCGCTTCATTTTCATCCTCCCAGCTGAGTTTGGACCTTGTGGTCCTGCACCACGCGTTGGCCGCGTTGGCACGAATTTGTACCACTCCTTATGCTTGTGCGCCATCGACATTGCCAGTGCGTCGAGCTGATCTGCCGTACGCGCAGATCGGCGGTGCTTGCCCGCGCCTCTATGTTGCAAAGCAATGACGCGCCCGCCTTGCCCACTCGATAGGTGGCCCCCGCGCGTCCGACGCGGGGCTTGACCCGCGTCCCATCCGGCGCTTTCACTGGTGCCGTACCGTCGGACACTCGCGCATTTTCATCGAGGAAGGCCCGCTTAAATGTCGCTCGCCACTGATCTATCACCTCGCCCCGCCATGACGGCGCCGCGCCATGACTGGACGCGCGAGGACGTGCGCGCGCTGTTCGCACTGCCGTTCCCGGAGCTGATCTTTCGCGCTGCACAAGCGCACCGGGAAAATTTCGATCCGACCGAGGTGCAGATTTCCACGCTGCTGTCGATCAAGACCGGCGGCTGCCCCGAGGATTGCGCCTACTGTCCACAGGCGGCGCAGTACGACACCGGCGTGAAGGCCGAGAAGCTGATGAGCCTCGACGCGGTGCTCACCGAGGCGCGGGCGGCCAAGGCGGCCGGCGCCTCACGCTTCTGCATGGGCGCGGCCTGGCGTTCGCCCAAGGAGCGCGACCTCGACCGGGTCTGCGCCATGGTGGAAGGCGTCAAGGCGCTGGGGCTGGAGACCTGCGTGACGCTCGGCATGCTCGAGGCCGGGCAGGCAAGGCGGCTGAGGGATTCAGGTCTCGACTATTACAATCACAACCTCGACACCTCGCCGGAATTTTACGGCGAGATCATCACCACCCGCACTTATCAGGACCGTCTCGACACGCTCGGTCATGTGCGCGAGGCCGGCATCAATGTCTGCTGCGGCGGCATCGTCGGCATGGGCGAAACGCCGGAAGACCGCGTCGGCATGATCGCGACATTGGCGTCATTGCCGGTGCATCCGGAAAGCGTGCCGATCAACATGCTGGTGCAGGTGGAAGGCACGCCGCTCGTCGGGCGCAGCCCCGCTCGATGTGCTCGACTTCGTGCGCACCGTCGCGGCCGCGCGCATCTGCATGCCGGCGTCGGTGGTGCGGCTCTCCGCCGGCCGCGAGGAGATGAGCGAGGAGGCGCAGGCGCTTTGCTTCCTCGCCGGCGCCAATTCGATCTTCTACGGGCCGAAGCTGCTCACCACGCCCAATCCGGGCCGCGACCGCGACATGGCGCTGCTCGACAAGCTCGGCCTGCGGCCGATGGAATAGGGGCCTGCTCGGTAGGATGGGTAGGGTGGGCAAAGGCGCGAAGCGCCGTGCCCACGCGGCTCATTCGCCGTACTGACCGGAAATTTCGCGGACGTCGCCGCCCCAATCCATCGGGACGATTCCCCGTTTGACGTACCGATGAAAGCTGCTGTGCGGCCAATCGCAAACGCGCGCCACAAGGCCGTGTTTCACGGGATTGAAGTGGATATAATCGACGTGGCGCGAGTGGTCGGCATCATCGCGAATGGTGTGCTCCCAATAGCGGCGCTGCCAGATTCCTTTCTCGCGTTTGCCAAATTTGCTGGGTGAGCGCGATCCCGGCTGCAAGCCGCGCGAAAAGCCAGCTTTGATGAGATTCCAACGCACGGCGAATTCGGTATCGCCTTCCGGCAGTTGCCAGATTGCATGCAGATGGTCTGGCAAGACGCATATCGCTATTGTTTCGAACGGTCGCCGCGATTGAACCGTGCGATAGACACGGCGCAACCGGTCGATCTCTTTGATCAGCAGATCGCTCGATCTGTCCGCAAGCGCGTGCGTGAAGAAGAACGTGCCACCCTCAATGTTCGCGCGTCGATAGCGTGACATGAATCAATCTTAGATCGATTCAGCCGCGTGGGCACGGCGCTACGCGCCTTTGCCCACCCTACAGTGCTGCCCCGCATCGGGGCCTCACGCAAAGCTGCGCACCAGCGCCAGGCCGCCGAACAGGCCGGTCAGGCCCGCGACGACCGACACGACCACGTAGAGCGCCGCGATGCCGACTTCGCCGCGCTCGTAGAGCAGGGCGGTGTCGAGCGAGAAGGTCGAGAAGGTGGTGAAGCCGCCGAGCATGCCGGTGGTGAGAAACAGCCGCCAGTGCTGCGACGGGCTGCCCTCGAAGGCGAACCAGGCAACGAACAGGCCCATGACCAGCGAGCCGACCACGTTCACGGTCAGCGTGCCGTAGGGAAAGCCGGTGCCGAGCAGCCGGCTGGCGGCGATATTGACGCCATGCCGCAGGGCAGCCCCGACGCCGCCGCCAAGAAACACGATCAGATAACCCATGGGTCCCAAATCCCTTGCTGTCTAAGACGGCAAAAGCCGCCCCCAGCCGAGCGATCTCCTACCGCCGAACGCGCCTCGCCCCGCCAACCGCTTGGCGGTTTTCGGCGCGATTCAGGCGCAAACGATACACGGTAGGAGTCATCAGCCCGTAAATCAGCGATTTTGGGCGGTTATCGGGGGACCCCATCCCCATCGGGCCGTCAAGCTAGGGGGGGCCGTGGATCGGGTCAACCCGTCGTCACCAAAGGCGTACCGGTCCCGCCTTGACAGTTCCTAAATCGGCCGGTATCTGCGAGCGAACGTTCATTCGTTTTATGCTGCAGTGCGCACTTTGTGGGGACGACATGCGCCGCGCCAACGCTCAGCTTAAGTCTGACCGCCGCACGACAATTCTCGACGCGGCGGAGCGCTGCTTTGCCCGCTCCGGCTTCCACGGCGCCTCCATGCAGGAGATCTGCACCGAGGCCGCCATGAGCCCGGGCAATCTCTACCGCTACTTCCCCTCCAAGGAAGCGCTGATCGCCGGCATCTCCGAGCGCAACCGCTCCGAGGCCGCCGCCGGCTTCGCCGAGGTGGAAGCAGCACCCGCCTTCTTCGAAGGTCTTGCCGAGCTCGCCCGCCAACATCTGGTCGAGAGTAGCGAGACCGAGATCGGCCTTTGCGCGGAGATCATGGCCGAGAGCCGGCGCAACCCCAGCGTTGCCCAGCTCTATCAGGACATCGAGCGCGACATCCGCGAGCGCATTGTCGCCATGCTGCGGGTGGCCGCCGAGCGCGGCGAAATCCGCGCCGATCTCGATTTCGACACCGCGGCGCGCGTGCTGATGGTGCTGAGCGACGGCATGTCGTGGCGGCGCGTGGCCGATCCCGGCTTCGACGCCGAACGCGTGCTGCCGATGATCTTGAGCATGGTGCATGGCCTGCTCATCAAGCCCGACCACAACAAACCCGCGGAGAACGCAAAATGAAAGCGAGCCGCATAACCGCCATCGGCCTCGTGGCCGGCGCCGCCGCCTGGATCGTGTCCGGCCAATTGCTGCCGCGCAACTCGGGCGACAGCCAGGCCGCCATCCGGCCGGCCGAGGTGAAGACCGAGCCGCCGTTCCGCGTCTCGGTCGCAACCGCGCGCGTTGCGCGGCACAGCCCGGTGCTGTCGCTCTCCGGCCGCACCGAGGCCGACCACAAAGTCATGGTCACCGCGCGCGCCGGCGGCGTGCTCACGGAATTGCGCGTAAAGCGCGGCCAGCACGTGAAGAAGGGCGAGATCCTCGCCATTCTCTCCGACGAGGCGCGCGAGGCGCAGGTGATGCAGGCCAAGGCGCTGCTCTTCCAGCGCAAGGCCGAGCTCGATGCCAAGCGCACGCTGATCGAGAAGGGCTCGTTGCCGCGGCTCGACCTGGTCAATCTCGAGGCGCAGTACAGGGCGGCGCAGGCCGCGGTCGCCTCGGCGCAGGCCGAGCACGATCGCAGCACCGTGCGCGCGCCCTGGGCCGGTGTCGTCACCGAAGTGCCGGCGGAAGTCGGCGGCGCCGCCTTCTCCATGGCGGGCAAGCCGATCGCCGAACTGGTGGCGCTCGATCCCATGCTGGCGGTGGTCGAAGTGTCCGAGCGCAAGCTCGCCGGTATCAAGGTCGGCGAACGCGCCGAGGTGCGGCTCATCACCGGGCGGACGGTCATCGGCCATGTGCGCTATGTCGCCAAGTCCGCGAGCCCGACCACGCGCACCTATCGCGTCGAGGTCGAACTCGCCAATCCAGATGGCGCCATCCCCGACGGCATCACCGCCGAGGTCGCGCTCGCGCTGCAGCCGGTCAAGGCGGTGAAACTGCCGCGCTCGGCGCTGACCATCTCGTCGGACGGCGACATCGGCGTGCGCGTGGTCGGCGCCGGCGACGCGGTCAAGTTCGTGACGGTCAGTCTGGTCGAAGACCGCCGCAACACCATGTGGGTTTCCGGCGTCGACGACGGCGCCCAGGTCATCGTGCGCGGACAGGATTTCGTGCGCGAGGGCCAGCGCGTGGCCCCGGTCGAGGCCGACAGCGAGAGGGCGGCGCGCTGATGATGTTCGCTGCATTACCGATGCTTGCTCCGCTCATTCCCGCGCAGGCGGGAATCCAGCGCGGCCACCGCTGACGCTGAGAACAACCGCACCGGGTCCCCGCTTTGGCGGGGACGAGCGAGGAAAGCCGAACCCGCGATAAAGGGCTCAAGACTCGAACCATGTCCCGCTTCATCAATTACGCGATCGACCACGCGCGGCTGACGCTCGCCACGCTCGCCTTCCTGCTTATCGCCGGTCTCGTCGCCTACCAGACCATCCCCAAGGAGGCCGAGCCCGACGTCAAGGTGCCGATCATCTACGTCCAGCTCACCCAGCGCGGCATCAGCCCGGAGGACGCCGAGCGTCTGCTGCTGCGGCCGGTCGAGACGCAGTTGAAGCAGGTCGGCAACGTCAAGGAGATGCGCGCCACCGCCTACGAGGGTGGCGGCTACGTGGTGCTCGAGTTCGAGGCGGGCTTTAATTCCGACGCCGCGCTCGCGGACGTGCGCGCCAAGGTCGATCAGGCCAAGCACGACCTGCCCAAGGAAGCCGATGAGCCGGAGGTGCGCGAGGTCAATCTCTCGCTCTATCCGGTGCTGGTGCTGACGCTCTCGGGCGAACTGCCCGAGCGCTCGTTGCTGCACGTCGCGCGCTCGGCCAAGGACGCCATCGAGCAAGTGCCGGGCGTGCTGTCGGCGGAATTGCGCGGTGCCCGCGACGAGGCGGTGGAGATTACCGCCGAGCCGATGCTGATGAAGAGCTACGGCATCTCGCTCGATCAGCTCATCGCGGTCACGCAGGCCTCCAACAGCCTGATCGCCGCCGGCGCGCTGGAAGGCCAGAGCGGCCGCTTCGCAGTGAAAGTACCGGGGCTGATTGAGCGCCCGGAGGACATGCTGAAGATCCCGGTCGCCTCCACCGCCGGCGCCACGGTCACGCTCGGCGACGTCGCCACCGTCAAGCCGACCTTCAAGGACGCGACCTCCATCACCCGCGTCAATGGCAAGCCGGCCATGACCATCGAGGTTTCAAAACGCACCGGCGAGAACCTGATCGAGACCGTCGACGGCGTGAAGAAGCTGGTCGCCCGCCTGCAGAAGACCTGGCCCGAGGGCGTGCAGGTCGGCTACACCCAGGACAAGTCCAAGCTCATCCGCCAGATGCTGGCGGATTTGCAGAACTCGGTCGCCACCGGCGTGCTGCTGGTGGTGGTGATCATCCTGTTCGCGCTCGGCTTCCGCTCCTCCTTGTTCATCGGCATCGCGATTCCGGCCTCGTTCCTCGCCGGCGTGCTGGGATTGGAGCTTGCGGGGCTCACGATCAACATCGTGGTGCTGTTCTCGCTCATCCTGGCGGTCGGCATGCTGGTCGACGACGCCATCATCGTCTCCGAATATGCCGAGCGCCGCATGTCGGAAGGCACGCCGCCAAAGCAGGCCTATCAGCAGGCGGCGACCCGCATGTCCGGCCCGGTGATCGCGGCGACCGCGACCCGCATCGCCGCTTTCTCGCCGCTGTTGTTCTGGCCCGGCGTGGTCGGCCAGTTCATGAAATACATGCCGATCACCTTGATCGCGACGCTGTCGGCCTCGCTTGCGGTGGCGCTGTTCTTCACGCCCACGCTCGGCGCGCTGCTCGGGCGCGCCGCGAAGGTCACGCATGACGACCGCGCCTCCGAGCGCGGGCTCTACATCCGCGCGGTGAAGGTGGCGCTGCGCCATCCCGGCAAGACCCTGATGCTCGCCGCCGTCATGCTGGTGGCGGTGGTCGGCGCCTATGGCAAGCTCAATCACGGCGTCGAGTTCTTCCCCTCGGTCGAGCCCGACTACGGCCAGGTGCTGGTGCACGCGCGCGGCAATCTCTCGCTTGCCGAAAAGGACAGGGCGGTGCGTCAAGTCGAGAAGGTCGTGCTGGCGACCGATGGCTTGAAGACCGTCTACACCCGCGTCGGCGAGCAGCCGCACGGCTCCACCGACATCTCAGAGGACACCATCGGTGTCATCCAGTTCGAGTTCGCCAACTGGCAGACGCGGCCGGCCGCCCATGTGATCATGGCCGAGATCCGCAAGAAGACTCACGATATCCCCGGTATCCTGGTCGAGGTAACGGCGCCGCGCGCGGGGCCACCGACCGGCAAACCGGTGCAGGTGCAACTCTCCGCCGACGATCCCGCCAAGCTGCCGGCCGCGGCCAAGAAGGTCGCCGCCATGCTGGCGAAGATGCCGGCGATCCGCGATCTCGACGATGGCCTGCCGCTGCCCGGCATCGACTGGAAGATCGAGGTCGACAAGGCGGAAGCCGCCAAATACGGCGCCAATATCAGTTCGGTCGGGACCGCGGTGCAACTCGTTACCAACGGCGTCAAGGTCACCGAATATCGGCCGACCGATTCCGACAAGTCGGTCGACATCATCGTGCGCTTTCCGAAGGACCGCCGCAGCCTCGACCAGCTCGACGAATTGCGCGTGCAGACGCCGTCCGGCTACGTGCCGATCGGCAATTTCGTGCATCGCGTGCCGGCCCACCGTGTCGGCTACATCAACCGCTTCAACGCCCACCGGGTGATCACCGTCGCCGCCAATGTCGCCGACGGCGTGCAGAGCGCGGCATTGCAGAAGGAGATCACGGAGAAGCTCGACCAGACCGATCTCGGTGACGGCGTCACCTTCAAGCTCAAGGGCGAAGACGAGGAGCGCGCCAAGGCCGGCGCCTTTCTCGGCAAGGCCTTCGGCACCGCCCTGTTCCTGATCTTCACCATCCTGCTCGCCCAGTTCAACCGCTTCACCTCGGTGGCGCTGGTGCTGACCGCGGTGCTGCTGTCGACCGTCGGCGTCTTGCTCGGTCTCATGATCATGGGCCAGCCGTTCGGCGTGGTGATGACCGGCATCGGCATCATCGCCAACGCCGGGGTGATCGTGAACAACAATATTGTGTTGATCGATACCTACGACCGGCTGCGCCGCGAAGGGCAGGAGGCCTATGCGGCGATCCTGGAGACCTGCCGCGAGCGCGCGCGGCCGGTGCTGCTCACCGCCGTCACCGCCATCCTCGGCGTGCTGCCGATCGCCTTCGGCATCAACCTCGACTTCATCGACCGCGCCATCACCCATGGCGCGCCGGCGACGCAGTGGTGGATCAGCCTGTCGACGGCGATCGTGTTCGGCCTCGGCTTCGCCACCGTGCTCACCCTGATCCTGACGCCGGCGGCGCTGATGGGCATCGCCAACATGGCGGCAAGGCGTGAACGTTGGCGCGAGCGCTGGCGGGAACGCCGGGCCGCCAAGGCGGACGGGAAGGCAGCGGCGAAAGCGGCCAAGGCGCAGGCGAACTGAATCGCCGGTGCCTGCCGGCGCGCGTCACCTGACGCCTGCCCGAACGCGAGCCCTTCCGCTGGCGCATAGCGATGGCGGGCGGCCGGGGGTCGATCTTGCGCGGCGATGCCTTTATGCAGAGGCCGCTACGATCCCCTCCGAATCCTCGCTCTTTCCGCGAGGGAACCGACTCGAGCCCCATTGACCGAGCAGCCTCCGTCTCGCCCGCGCCGCCGTGCATTCGACTGGTCGATCGCCAGCATCGCCGCGCTGGCGCTCGTTGCCGCCGTCACGGTCTATGTGCGTGACGGGCAGGCCCATTTCCTCGCGGTCCTGACCGACGATCTCTGGCTGCTCGGCGACATGTTGCCCAAGGTCGTCGCCGGTTGCCTGATCGCGGTCTTCATCACTTATCTGATGCCGCGTGAGCTGGTGGCGCGCTGGATCGGCGAGGAATCCGGGTTTCTCGGCCTTGTGGTTGCGGCGATCATCGGCTCGATCCTGCCGGGCGGACCGATCACCATCTATCCGGTGGCCGGCGCCTTGGTCGCCATGGGTGCCGACGGCGGGGCGGTCGTCGCCTTTCTCACCAGTTGGACGCTGATCGGCTACACGCGCGCCCTGGTGTGGGAGATGCCGTTCTTCGGGGCCCATTTCGTGCTCTGGCGCGTGCTGCTGTCGATGCCGCTGCCGCTGGTGGCGGGAATTCTGGCGCGCATGGCGATCCGCACCTTCGCCTTGAAGCTCGGAGGCGAGAAGTGATCCTGGCGATCAACCTGCTGCTCTGGGGGCTCGTCCTGGTGCTGGTGGCGGCCGCCGCCACCCGCAGCACGGTGCTGGTGCGCGACGGCATCCGCGAGGGGCTGATCGAATTCGTGCGGCTGTTGCCGCGCATCGCCATCGGGGTCGTCGGCTCAGGCTATATTGCCGAGGTGCTGCCGCAGGACCTGATCGGCCATTGGCTCGGGCCCAATTCCGGCTTCAGCGGGCTTGTCATTGCCGCGCTCGGCGGCGCGCTCACCCCGGGCGGGCCCGTGGTCGGGTTTGCGGTGGGTTCCGCCGCGCTCAAGAGCGGTGCCGGCGCACCACAGGTGATCGCCTATTCGACCGCGTGGGCGCTCTACGCCGTGCAGCGCATCATGGTCTTCGAGATTCCGATGATGCCGCCGCGTGTGGTCTGGCTGCGCGCGGCGGTCTCGCTGCCGCTGCCGTTCCTGGCGGCGGCGGCTGCCTTGCTGGCAGGCAAGCCGTAGCGCGTCATCCGATCGGATCGACGCGCCCTCCGCCGTAACGGTCTGCTTGCGCACGATCTTTTCCGAAAGCGGGCCGCGCCTTCTCGTCAGCATGCACGCACGCGCGGCTCAAAGCTCGATCTTGTTGAAAATCGTGACGTCGAGGTCGAGCTTCTCGTTCGACAGCGTGACCGAGGTGGTGAAGACCTCGCCGCCGCGCGCCTTTCCCTCGGCCATCGCCCGGCGAACTGCTTTCTCCACTTCGCGTTGCGCGGCGAAGCTGATGTTCTTCACGAAGCGCTCGACGGCTGCTTTCACCGCTATGTCGTCCATGCGTCAATTTATCCCGTTATGCCGCTGTCGATCCAAGCTTCGTGCGCTCGATCCGCGCTTTTAGTTAATTGGCATCGCGTGGCCCTTGAGCATTATCAATAATCGGGTTTTCCACTGGCCGATGGCGGCAAATGATGGGATCATTCCGACAACAATAAATAATCGTGAGGCTGATCGTCCGCCCGCGCTGGCTGAGGCCGGCAGGGCTTGTGAGAATGACTACCCGCGAGAGGAGAACAGAGGTGAGCTATTTTTCCCAGTCCAAGAGCACGCGCGACATGACTGCGGCCAAGGCACCGGAAACGAAGCCCGACGTGGTAATGGCCCCTGCCAAGCCACAGCCGGAAACGCTCTCCACTTTCGGTCCGGGCATGCTGATCACGGGCAATATCGTCTGCACCGGCGCCTTGGAGGTGCTCGGCCGCGTGACCGGCGAGATCCATGCCGCCAAGCTGGTGGTGTGCGAGGGCGCCAAGGTCGAAGGCAAGATCACCGCGCAGGACGCAGTGGTTAAGGGCACTTTCAGCGGCACCATCCACGCCAACAACGTCAAGCTGGAGCGCAGCGCCGTGGTCGACGCTGAGATCTTCAACAAGACGCTGACCATCGAGCAGGACGCACAATTCGAGGGCGTGGCGCGTCGGCTGGAAAAGGCGGTGGAACCGCCCACCGCGGATGAGATCACCGGCAGTCGTGAGAGCCCGGCCCCGACGGCCGAGATCGTGCCCATTTCCGAGGCTGCCGAAGCCTAGTGCATCACCGCGCCGGCGCGCGGCACGATCGCACCCGGATGCCTGATCACGTCGCCGGCGAGCCGGTGCGCGGCGTTGACCGCGTCCACCGGCGCGCGGTTGGTCAGCCGTGCCGCCAGATAGCCGGCGTTGAAGGCGTCACCAGCGGCGGTGAGATCGACCGGCACCACCACGTCCGGCACCGGCACGGTCTCGCGCTTGTCGCGCGTCGCCACCAGCGCGCTGTTCGGCCCGTTCTTCACCACGATCTCGGCGACGCCGAAGGCCTGCAGCCGCTCGATGGTCGCCTCGGGGCTGGGATCGCCCCACAGCACCGCCTCGTCGTCATAGGCCGGCAACGCGATGTCGACGCGCTTGAGCGCTTCGGCGAACACGGTGCGGGTGCGGGTGAGGTCGCCTTTCCAGCCGCGTGGGCGGAAATTCGGATCGAAAGCGATGATCGCGCCCTTGCCGCGCGCGAGCTCGAGCGCCGCGAGCAGCCGGCCGAGGCCGGCATTGGAATAGAGCGACAGCGTGATGCCGGTGAAATAGATGAGCCGCGCGTCCACCAGGCCTTCCGCGACGCGGGTCCAGTTCTGCAATTCGAACAGTTCGCGCGCGGGCGCCGCCTCCTGCCAGGAATCGAAACGGGTCTCGTCATTTGCCGCGCTGCTGATCAGCCGCAGGCCGGGCAGGCGGCCGGGACAGCGCAGGATCAGATCGGAGCTGACGCTTTCCGCCGCCGCCAGCGCGACGATCGTGTCGGAATAGGGGTCGTCGCCGAGCGCGCTGGCAAACCCAGTCGCCTGACCGGCCCGCGCCAGATAGATGGCGGTGTTGAAGGTGTCGCCGCCGCAACCGAGCGTGAAGCGCCCGTCGCCGCCACGCGCGAGTTCGATGCTCACATCGCCGATGCAGATGCTGCGTTTTTGCTGATCGCTCATGAGCCCGTGCCTATCACGGACAGGGCTTCAGCGTCACCGGGTCGGCATTTTTATGGCCCTTCGGCATATAGGCCGCCATGGGCTTGCACCGGCCCTTGATGCACACGGACCAGTCGCTCACGGTCATGCCCGAGCGCCGCAGGATGATCTGCGGCTGCGGCGGCAGCTTGGGCCGATAGCGGAACCATTTGCCGTCGAAAGTGGCGTCGGGCGGCGGCTCCATGCCGGCACCGGTGCCTTGCAGGCGATCTTGCGTCACCACGATGCCGGCCTTGGTCAGCTTGTAGTCTTCTTCCCAGCGGATCTTTTCGACCGAATGGGTCCAGCCCAGCGTCAGCGCCGCGGTGTGCAGATGGATGAGGGCCCCCGCCGCCAGCAGACAGAACTGCATGCCGCTCACTCTGCCGCCTTGGCGGCGACGGGCTCGCGCCCCTTGTAGAACTGCCAGGCGAAGAAAGCGCCGCAGGCGGCAAAGCCGACCGGGTCGGTCCACGGCAGTTCCAGCACCAGCAGCGCCGCGGCGGCGAACGCGATGATCCGTTCGAGCCAGTTCACCGTGTTGAGGAAATAGCCGGTCGCCGCCACGCCCCACAGCGTCACCGCGATCACCGCCTTGAGGATGACATAGGCCGCAGCCGCAACCAGGCCGTAGGCGGCGACGCGCGGGCCGACCGGCTGCAGCATCAGCGCCGGCGCATAGACCGCCATGAACGGCGCGATCCAGCCGGGCAGCGCGATCCTCACCGCGGTCCAGCCGATCTTGAATCCCGACTCCTTGGCGATCGACGCCGCGGCGAAGGCAGCGAGCGCGACCGGCGGCGTCAGGTCGGCCATGATGCCGAAGTAGAACACGAACATGTGCGACACGATCAGCGGCACGCCGAGATGCAGCAGCGCGGGCGCCGCGATCGATGAGGTGATGATGTAGTTCGGGATGGTCGGGATGCCCATGCCGAGGACCAGCGAGGTGAGCGCGGTGAGGCAGAGCGAGAGGAAAATCGAGCTCTCGCCGACCGACACGATCACGCGCACGAAATTGGTGGCGGCGCCGGTGAGCGTCAGGGTGCCGATGATGGTGCCGACCAGCGCGCAGGCGACGCCCACCGGCAAGGCATGGCGGGCGCCGTCGGCCAGGCTGTTGAGCGCCACCGAAAGCGTCTCGCGTCCGCCTTTGACGAAAAGCGTGATCACCATCAGGCCGAACACCATGGAGATCAGCAGCCAGACGCCGTATTCGAAGAACAGCGCGGCCGACAACCCGAGCAGGACCCAGAACACCGCGCGCAGGGCGCGCGCCGGCAGCGCCGCCACGATCGGATGGCTGAAGATCACCATTGCCGTCAGCCCGAGGCCGACGGTGCCGGCAAACAGCGGCGTGTAGCCCGCGAACAGCAGCATCACCAGGGCCGCGAGCGGCATCAGCAGATACCAGCTCTTCTTCAGCGCCTTGAGCGGGTTCGGCGTCTCCGACTTGGGCACGCCGACCAGCCCGCGTTTGCCGGCCTCCAGATGCACGGCCCAGAACGCCGAATAATAATAGAGCGCGGCCGGCACGATGGCCGCGATGCAGACGGTGGAATAGGGGACGTTGATCGTCTCCGCCATGATGAAGGCGACGGCGCCCATCACCGGCGGCATGATCTGTCCGCCCATCGACGAGGTCGCCTCCACCGCGCCGGCGAAGTAGCCCGGATAGCCGAAGCGCTTCATCAGCGGAATGGTGAACTGGCCGACGGTCACCACGTTGGCGATGCCGGAGCCGTTGATGGTGCCCATCAGGCCGGACGAGATCACCGCCACCTTGGCGGGGCCGCCGCGCGCATGGCCGACCGTGCCCATGGCGAGATCGGTGAACAGGCCGATCATGCCGGCGCGCTCGAGGAACGCGCCGAACAGGATGAAGAGGAAGATGTAGGTCGAGGAAACGTAGACCGGGATGCCGTAGATGCCCTCGGTGCCGAGGAACATCTGATCGACCACCTGGCCGAAATCGTAGCCGCGGGTGGTGAGCGGCTCGGGCAAATACTGGCCGAACAGGCCGTAGCTCAGGAAGATCGCGCAGATGATCGGCAGCACCGGTCCCATCATGCGGCGGCCGGCTTCGAACACCAGCAGCACCACCACGACGCCGACGGCAATGTCCATGGTGTTGGGATCGCCGGCGCGCAGAATGAGCTGCTGGTAGAATATCCAGTGATAAAGCCCGAGCACGAAACCGGCCGCGCCCAGCGTCCAATAAGCCAGCTTCAGCGGTGCGCGCGTGGTCAGCAAGGCGCTGACGCCGAACACCATGACCATCAGGAAGCCGACATGGACCGAGCGCACGACTTCGCTTGGCAGCGGGCTGAAGGTGGCGGTGACGATCTGGAAGGCGGAGAAGGCGACGGCGATCCAGAACAGCAGGCGCCCTCCGGGGCTGTTGCCGTAGCCTTTGTCGAGCTGCGCCTCGGTCTTGGTCTGGCCGGGGATCGGCGCGCCCGGCGCCTCGGCTGCGAGGTCAACGTCGGTCATTCGGGGTTTCCTCGGATCAGCGTGATCCGCCTCTCGCCGCCCTCATCCTGAGGAGCGTCGCGAAAGCGACGCGTCTCGAAGGACGAGGGCGGCCCCATGCTTGGAGACGCGCTCCTTTGGAGCGCTCCTCAGCATGAGGCCGAGAGCGGCGTTGCCTTAGCGTGCCTTACAGCACGCCCTTCTCTTTGTAGAACTTGGCGGCGCCCGGATGCAGCGGCACCGGCGGATTCTTGCCGGCCTTCTGCAAGCTGATCGCCTTGGCCGCCGCGTGCGCGGCCTGCAACGCCGGCAGATTGTCGAAGATGGACTTGGTCATCTGATAGACCTCGTCATTCGACAGGCCTGAGCGGGTGACCAGATAGTTCGGCACCGCGGCGGTGCTGACGTCGGCCTCCTGACCCTTGTAGGTGCCGGCCGGGATGGTCGCCGTTTGGTAGGGCGAGCCCATCTTGCCGATCACCGATGCCGGCACCGAGACGATGACGCAATCGACCGAGGCGCAGAGGTCGCGGATCGCCGACACGCCGAGGCCGGCCGAGATCAGCGTGGCATCGAGCTGGCGGTTCTTCATCAGCTCGACCAACTCGCTGAACGGCAGATACTCGACCTTGCCGAGGTCGCTGTATTTGAGACCGCCGGCGGCGAGGATCTTGCGCGCGTTCAATTCGGTGCCCGACTTCGGCGCGCCGACCGACATGCGCTTGCCCTTGAGGTCGGCGAGCGTCTTGATGTTGGCGCTCTTCAGCGCCGCGATCTGGATGTAGTTCGGATAGATCGCGGCCAGCGTGCGCAGCTTGCCGAGCTTGCTCTTGAAGCCGACTTCCTTGTTGCCGGCCCAGGCATCGGCGAGCGAGTCGCCGAGGGTGAAGGCGAGCTCGCCCTTGCCCTGGTTGAGCAGGTTGAGGTTCTCGACCGAAGCCTTGGTGGACTGCACCGACGGCTTCACGCCCTTGATGTGTTCGGCATAGATCTTCGAGATGGCGACGCCGAGGGGATAATAGACGCCGCCTGTTCCACCGGTGAGGATATTGATGAACTGCGCCGCATTTGCCGCGAGCGGCGCGCATGCGACGGCTGCGGCGAGCAGCCCGTAGCGCAGGTATCGACTGACTTTGGTCATCAGACCGTCCTTCCAATTGACGTTGATAGCGCCGACCCGGGATGGGCCGGCAGCGGCGGTTCCCCTCCGCCCAAACGGTTGGCTCGTTTGTGAGCGTCCGTCGTTGTTGGGCCGCCGGTGAGGCGGCGCTGTCCTGGCGGGCAGTTTAAGCCCTGGCAATAGCCACGGCATAACCGCAGTGTAAATTCGACCAATGGGTCAGTCGGCAGGTTGTGTAAACGTGCGCGCGCGGCGTGGAACCGCGAGGGCGCCGAAATAGCCGAGCGCGCTGAGGACCGCGATGCAGAAGCTCACCGGCCAGTCGGTGCCGTAGGCGATGGCGATGCCGGCCCAGGCCTCGGCCAGCGCCAGCCCGGCTGCGAGCGCCAGCCCGCGCCACAATCCGGTGGTCAGCCGCTGGGCGGCGGCCGGCGGGCCCACCATCAAGGTGAACACCAGCAGCACGCCGACGATCTGCGCGCAGGCCGCCACCGCCAGCGCCACCACCGCGAGGAAGGCGGTCGAGATCAGGCGCAGCGGCACGCCCTTGGCCTCGGCGAGTTCCGGTTGCAGGCTGGCGAAGATCAGCGGCCGCATGATCGCGGCGAGCCCGGCGAGCGTGAGCACGGCCAGTCCGGCGAGGATCGCGATGGTGGCGTGGTCGATCGCCAGCACATTGCCGAACAGCAGCGCCGTCGCCTGGCTGGCGAAGGCGGTATAATAGTGGAGAAACAACAGGCCGAAGCCGAGCGCCAGCGCGAGCACCACGCCGATGGCGACGTCGCGGTTGCTGATGCGCTCGCTCATGAGGCCCATCGCGATGCCGGCCGCGAGCGAGAAGCCGAGCAGGCCCCAGATGGCGCTGAGGCCGATCAGCCCGGCGCCGGTCGCGCCGGCGAAGCCGACATGCGAGAGCGCGTGGCCGGCAAACGTCTGCCCGCGCATCACCAGGAAGAAGCCGACCACTCCCGACACCACCGCCACGATGCCGGCGGCGACGAAGGCATTACGCATGAATTCATAGGCGAGCATCAGCGGTGACTTCTTTCGCGGCGCGCACAGCAAACGCGCTTCAGCCTCCCCTGGAGGGGGAGGTGAAGAGAGCGTGCGGAAACGTCAGTGTTGATGGTCATGCCCGTGCTCATGGCTGTGCTCGACATGTTCGACCTCGTGGCCGCGCGACATCACGAAGATGTGGCCTTCCGCGCGCACCACGTGGATGTCGGTGCCGAACAGGCGCGACAGCACCGGCGCGGTGATCACCTCGTCGACGGTGCCGAGCACCGCCTGGCGGTTGCCGAGATAGAGCACGCGGTCCAGCGTGCCGAGCAGTTGATTGAGCTCGTGCGCGCTGAACAGCACGGTCACGCCGCGCTCGCGGCAGACCCGGCGCACCGTCGCGATCGCGACCTCCTGGCGCTTGGCGTCGAGGCTGATCAACGGCTCATCGAGAAGCAAGAGCTTGGGGCCGCCGATCAGCGCCTGCGCCAGCAGCAGGCGCTGGCGCTCGCCGCCCGACATGTCGCTCAACGGCCGCTCGGCCAGCTCGCGCGCGCCGACCAGCGCCAGCGTGTCGTCGATCATGCGGTGGTCGGCCCGGCTGAACGAGGGCAGACCCCAGCGCTCGCCGTTGAGCGAGGCGGCGATGAAGTCGCGTCCGCGCAAGGCGAGATCGGGCAGCACCGTGCGCACCTGCGGCAGATAGCCGATGCGCGCATCGCCACGCTGCGGCGGCTTGCCGAACACGCGCAACGTACCGGCGCTCGGCGCCAGCAGGCCGAGAATGGCGCGCATCAACGTGGTCTTGCCGGCGCCGTTGGGTCCGAGCACGCCGATGAACTCGCCGGGGCGGATGGCAAAGCTCGCGTCCGCCAGCACCGTGCGGCTGCCGAGGCGCAGCGTGACATGGTCGAGCTCGACGGCGTTGGCGTTCATTGCAGGAATGCCGCGGAGCCACGAAAGCTGCGGCGCTCCCTCTCCCAACCGAACTCGGGTTTGCCCGAGTTCGGCATTATAAGATCGCCGAAGTCGGAAACATCCGGCTTCGACTGGGGAGAGGTGAACCGGGTTTGTGGCGCGCGACGCCCGCTCATGCTGGCGGTCCCGACAGCGCCTTGTCGAGCGCATCGAGCTCGCCCAGCATCCAGTCGCTGAACGAGGCGTTCTCCGGCTGCGTCTCGGTCACCGCCACCACCGGCACCTTGGCTTTCTTGGCGATGTCGATCAAACGCTGGGTCAGTTTTTCCGTCACCTGCTTGTTATAGATCAGCGCCTTGACCTTGTGCTGCTTGAGATCGTTCTCGAAAGCGGCAAGATCGCGCGCGCTCGGCTCGGTGTCGTTCATGACCGCAACCTGGAAACGCTCGTTGCGCATTTTGAGGCCGACCGCCGCCGCCAGATAGCCGAACACCGGCTCGGTCGCGGTCACCGGCGTCCCCTTGTACCTGGCGCGCAATGCGGCGACCCGCGTCCGGATGCGGGCGAGCGAAGCGAGCGTTGTTTGAAGTCGATCGGCATAATCGGTGGCGTGGTCGGGGTCGGCCTTGGTCAGCGCGTCGGCGAGCGCCTGCGCCACCTTCGGCATGGTCGCGGGGTCGTACCACAAATGCGGATTGTCGCCGTCCTTTTTGCCGGTCAGCGCGGCGACGTTGATGACGATGCGGCTTGGCCGCGCGGCCGTGCGCAGCAGCTTGTCCATCCAGGGGTCGTAACCGGCGCCATTGACAATGACGATGCGGGCATCCGCGATCTGCCGCGCCACCGTGGGCGAAGCCTCGAACAGATGCGGGTCCTGCTCGGGGTTGTTGAGGATGCTGGTGACCGAGACCTCGAGCCCGCCGACCTGGTGGGCGATGGCGCCGTAGAAGTTCTCCGCCGCCACCAGCTTGACCGGGCCGGCGGCGGCCGCTGAAGCGGGGAGGGCGATCAGGCCGAGGCCGAAGGCCAGGGAAACCAGTCTGTTCATCGCGGAATTCCTTGAAATCTGCCCGGCGGGTTCGGCGGGCAGAAGAAAATGTAATATTATAACATATCGCAGGCAAGCGCTTTGTGGAGGCCTGCCGATGTGACCACGATCATATGCCGGCGCGATGGCGCGCCTTTAGATTATGGGCGATCTTCCCAACAGCCCGAGGATGGAGGCGATGAAGCGGATCGCGGCGCTATGGCTTTTGGCGGGCCTGCTGGTCGCTGGCTTGCTGGTCGTCCAGCCGGCAGTGTGGGCGCAGCACGACCCGTCCATGCACCACATGGACCAGATGCAAATGCCGCCCGGCGCTCCCGGCCCGGCGAGCGAGGCCGATCCGCGCCAGCTCGTGCGCTTCCCCGCGCCCTTGCTCGAGCACACGCTCTCAAGCATGCGCGACCATCTGCTCACGCTGCAGAAGATCCAGCAGGCGCTCGCCGCCGGTCATTATGACTTCGCCGCGCGCGTCGCCGAGGAACGGCTGGGCCTCAGCTCGCTCGGCCTGCACGAGGCGCATGAGGTCGCCAAATACATGCCGCAGGGCATGCAGGATGCCGGCACCGCCATGCACCGCGCCGCCAGCCGTTTCGCCCTCGAAGCGCAGAGCGCCGGCGCCACCGGCGACATCAAGCCGGCACTGGCCGCGCTCTCGCAGGTGACCATGGCCTGCGTAAGCTGCCACGCCGGCTACCGGCTGCATTGACGCGTCAGGCGTAGACGTAAGCCATCAGGATCACCAAGCCGGTCACCGCCAGCATGGCGTGGATGCCGATCAGCGTTGAGCCGGCCCGCCGCCCGCGCAGCCGCGCCGCCAACAATCCGCCGCCGAACATCGCCGCCACCACGAAGAGGGCGGCGGCGATGGTGCCGAACGATCCGGTGCCCTGGTCGAGCCCGCGCGGCGGTCCTTGCAGCGCGACCAGCAGCAGTCCGAAGCCGGTGAGCGCCGCCAGCGCATGCAGCGCCGCCAGCGGCCAGGGTGGAATCGCGGCACTCGCGTCCCGCATGTGCAGGACGGCGAGGAGCGCGCCGAAGACGACGGCAATGGTGAGAAGATAGAAAGCGGCGTTGAGCATGGCGGCGAGGCGAGGACGCGTGAAGGGACCGTAAAAGCCGCCCCGCGCCATCCTTAGCAGATTGCGGTTGGTTGCGCGCAAGAACCTCGCGCCCCTTCCGCCCCGGATTGGATCGGCTCGCGCGCCGCGCTGGTGGCGCCACTCCAGTCCAGGGCGCGATCCGCTTCTAGCGCGTCAGCACGATGAAGTTCGTGCTGCGGTCGGTCTCGTCGCTCAGCCGGTTATCCGAGACGATCAGCGAGGAGCCCGGCGTTAACATGGCGGAGATGCTTTCGACGGCCGCCGGCGGCAACGTGACGCGGTCGAGCGCCTCGGCGGCGGTGGAGGCGGCCGGCTGCGCGGCCTCCTCGACCTTGCGGTGACGGTGCCGCTTGCTGACGCGGCGCTCGTGCCGGTGGTGACGATAGGTGCTCGGGATCGTCATCGCGGTCCAGCGCATCGCCTTGCCGCCGTCGGTCAGGCCCATGGCGGTGTAGACGTGGGTGCCGATCGGCTTGTCGGGGTCGGCGATGGTCACCGGCATGTCGAACAGTTCGTGGAAGCCCTGGCGCACGAACACGCGTTTCTGCTTGAGGCTGACGAACACCGACACGGGCCCGGTCAGCCGCTTGCGCGCATCGGCGGGCGCCTGCTGCGGCAGCGGGATGGCGCCGGTGATGGGGGCGGGCGCGGCGGCGGGTGGGTCGGAAGCCATCGGCTCGGCGACCGCCGGCTCTGTCGGGGGCGGCGCGGCAGCCGGCGCGTCGGAAATCACCGCGGCGCTGGCAGATTTAGCCGGATTGGAAGAGCGGGCGGCGAAGCTCATGGCTTCCTTGGCCGAGTCTGCGGTCGCAACCGTCACCGGCTTGGCCTGGTCGTCCGGCATCTTCGGGACGAATAGCTTCGGGCTGGCGATCTCGACCGGTGCCACCGGCTCGCGCGTCACCACCACGCGCGCGCCGACCCGGGTCGTGCCAAAAAGCCGGACGGCGAAATCCGTCGGCAACCGGATGCAGCCATGCGAGGCCGGGTAGCCTGGCCGTGGGCCCGCATGCAGCGCGATGCCCGACCACGTGATTCGCTGCATGAAGGGCATCGGCGCGCCGCTGTAGATGTTGGAGCGGTGCCACCGGGCCTTGGAAATCACGCTGAACACGCCCATCGGCGTCGGATGATCCGGCCGGCCGGTGGAAATGCCGGCGCGCTCGATCAGGCCGTTGCGGCCGTAGAGCGCGACCTGCTGCTTGGCGATGGAGATGACGATCTGGTACGGGCCCTGCGGCGCCGGCCGCTTGTGCGCGACCTTCTGCTCGCGATGCCGATTGGTCTTGCGATGATGCCGCAGGCGCGGCTTGGCCGGTTCCTGATGGTCTCTGTAATAATAACGCTGTTGCCAGGTCCCGCCGAACGAATTGAAGAAATCGGCGGCAGCCGGCGTGGCCGACGCCAGCACCAGCGCGAGACCGGCGGCTAAAGCCGGCGCAGCATAAATTCTCCTGGCAATCTTCGCCAAGCGCTTATCCCCCCAGGCAAATCAACCCACCGATTCGATTTTACAATAAGCACGGCGTCCGTGAAGGTGCCAAGGCATCTCGCGAATTCGTCGCCGACTTCACATCATATTGATCTACAACTTAATTCGCGGTGCATCGTGCGTGCCCAATCTTGCGGCAGAACGAATTTTTGCGAGCGCGGTAACTGCGCCACACCTATGCCCCTTGCGGTGCAAGGCTCGCGCGGGGGAAACAGTGCCGGTATATGGAATCATTCAAAGGCACGAATACGAAGGGACATGAGCCGATGACCAAACTGTTCGCCGCCGTGGCCTGCCTCGTCGTGCTCGCCGTGCCGCCGCTGGCGCGGGCGCAGGGGGTGCCCGGTGGCGCCGAGCACGGCTATCACGAAGGCGACCGCATCGCCGGCCCGCTCGGCGGCATCGTCGGCGCCGCGGTGGGCGGCCTGATCGGCGGCGTCGTCGGCGGGGTCAACGGCGTGCTCGGCGTCCGGCCGGGCGACGACGACAAGCGCGCGCCGGCGCACCATCGCCGCGATCGCCGTTATCGGAACGAGCGCGACGATCGCTGAGCGGCGGGAAGGGTGTCGTTCGATGCTGACGCGAGACGTGCTCAAGAGCTATTTGCTGGAGATGCCGCGCGGGCATGTGTTCGATCTGCCTTACGGACTCTTCGCGGATGTTTTTCCACCCGGCGAGCCGGACAGCGGCGCGCGCGACGCTCTGCGCCGGCTGGCGCAAGAATGCGCCTGCGACCTCGTCAACAATACGCGCGACAATCGTTATGAACTCACCAGGCAGTGATATTCCGCCGCCTGGCGGCGTGCCGCCCGGCGCGGGCGATCATTTTTGATCGCCGTATCGTTCGGCGACGGCGGCGGCGACGAACAGCTTGCGCCCCTTCCGATCCGGGGTGGTCCCGTGGGCGGCGCACCAGTCCGCGAAGGTGGCCGGATCGATGCGGACCCGCATGACCGGGTGCCCGTAGGCCTTGAGGCCCTTTTCCATCTCTTCGGCGATTCTGTTCCACTCGGCCCAAGTGGGCGGCAGCGTGTCGCCGTCCTCGAACATGGCCAGCGCTGCCGGATAGTCGGCTTCCTCGAGCCAATAGGCGCCGATGGCGGGGAGGGGTTTTTCGTCGGGATGAATCACGCGGGCGAGCCTAGCACGGTTGTGGGCGCGCGCGGGCCCCGTTTGACAAGGTCCTTGGTTTGGCGGGAAGCTCGCCGCGCAACAACGATAACAAGCGCAGGTCAGACAAAAATGAATCCTGCATCGTGCATGGGGAGAGGAAGCCAATGCCAAGGCATTTACGCTACATATTTGCGTTGCTCTTTGTCGTGCTCGGCACGGCGTCGGTGATGGCCGCCGACGTCAAGCTCGGCGACGGCAGCATGCTGTCGTCCAAGCCGTTCTACATCGTCACTTACGTCGAGGTCGCGCCCAACGCCGTCGCCAAGGCCAAGAGCCTGATCGCGAAACATAGCGCGGACAGCAAGAAGGATGCCGGCAATCTTCGCTACGAGGCGCTGGAGCGGATCGGCCGCAAGAATCATTTTCTCATCCTGGAAGCCTGGACCGATCAGGACGCGCGCAACGCGCACGCCAAGGCCGGCCACACGCTCGCCTTCCGCAAGGCGCTGCAGCCGCTGCTCTACAGTCCGTTCGACGAACGCGCGCATGTCGGGCTGGTGGCCAACGATCCGTCGAAGGAGCCGAAGCCGGGCAAGAACGCGATCTACGTCCTCACCCATGTCGACATCATTCCGACCGAGCAGTTTGCGCCCTGCAAGCGGCAGGTGAATGACTCCGGCCCCTGCGGCAACGCGCTGGTGAAGCAACTGGTGGCGGACAGCCGCAAGGACGCAGGTGTCCTGCGCTTCGACGCGCTGACGCAAGCCAACCGGCCCAACCACATGATGATCGTCGAGGTCTGGAAATCGCGCAAGGACCAGCAGAAGCACACGGTCACCAAGGCGGTGAAGGACTTCCGCGACGGGCTCTCGGGCATCCCGCCGGGCTCGGGCGTACCGAGCGATCCGACGGTATTGCTCAACCCGCTCACCGGCAGCCTTTACGACGAGCGCCTCTACCGCTCGATCGACTGATCTGCTAGACGCGGTCCGCCGGCAACCGATCGGGCGGAGGTCAAATGTCAAAGCAGGCGATGCGCGAGGAAACCGAGCGGCTGATCAAGGAGGCGATGGAGCGCAAATCCATCACCGTGAAAGAAGGCGACACGCGTATCGATACAATCTGCGGCAAATGCGGTGCGCCGAACCGCGTCAAGGCGCCGAAAGGGCAGACCCGCGTCGAATACACCTGCAAGGAATGCGGGCATAAGCAAAGGGCGTTTTGATCGCGCCGCCGACAAAATGCCCGCCATCGGGCCCGCCGGCTATCCCGCCGCCGGTTCCAGCCCGTTGACGGCAAGCAGCGGCGCCGTCGCCGGCGCCGCCAGCAGGGCGGTGAAGGCCGCGGCCAGGTCGCGCGCCGTGCTGGCGCCGGCGATGCCGGCGACAAAGTGCGTGGTCTGCTGCAATTCGGCCGGAAACGGCCCGACGTAATCGGCCCCCTTCACCGGCTTGAGCTCGCTGATCTGCTGCACCGCCAGTTCACCGGGCGCGACGAACTCGGCGACGCGGCCGCTGCCCATAATGTTGATCCTGTCGCGCAGGGCATCGGCAACGCCGAGCCGCTGTATGATCGCCTCAAACGCAGCGCCGCTGGCGCCCTCGCGCGAGCGCACCACGGCTTTGGCGTCGAGCAGCGCGCGCTTGAAGGCTTGCACGCTGCCGATATCGGGCTTGGGCGTCCCGGCGCGCACCGACACCCCGAGCCCGGTGCTGCCGATGTCGACGCGGGTGTCCGGCGCGATCTTGCCGGCCGCGGCCAGCGCGTCGATGCCGGCGCGCGTGGCGATGGCGACATCGAACGCCTCCCCATTCTCGATGCGGCGCCGGGCCGCCTGGGTCGGATCGAACTTGAAGACCAGTTGGCAGCCGTGCGCGCGCTCGAAAGCGGGCTGCAGCGCGTGCAGCACTTCGACCAGCGCATGGGTGCTGATGACGATGAGGGTGGGCAAGGGCGACCGGCCGGGCAGGAGGGGCGGAAGAGGCCAGTTTGCGGGCCGCCGGCCCGCGGATCAAGGCTCGGACCGGCGGTTTTTGGCCGGGTCGGCTTTTGGACTCTCCGGCCAGATTGCCTATATGACGGGTCGAACGGAGACCCGCATGACCGATACTGCCACGAGCCCGCAAACCACTGAAAAAATCCCCGTCACCGTGCTGACCGGCTATCTCGGCGCCGGCAAGACCACGCTGCTCAACCGCATCCTGTCCGAGCCGCACGGCAAGAAATTCGCCGTCATCGTCAACGAGTTCGGCGAGATCGGCATCGACAACGACCTCGTGGTCAACGCCGACGAGGAAGTGTTCGAGATGAACAACGGCTGCATCTGCTGCACCGTGCGCGGCGACCTGGTGCGCATCATCGACGGGCTGATGCGGCGCAAGGGCAGGTTCGACGCCATCATCGTGGAGACCACAGGCCTCGCCGATCCGGCGCCGGTGGCGCAGACCTTTTTCATGGACGAGCAGGTCGGGGCCAAGACCAAGCTCGACGCGGTCGTCACGGTGGCGGACGCGAAGTGGCTGAAGGACCGGCTCAAGGACGCGCCCGAAGCCAAGAACCAGATCGCCTTCGCCGACGTGATCCTGATCAACAAGACCGACCTGGTCACGCCGGAGGAACTCGCCGAACTGGAAGCGCGCATCCGCGGCATCAATCCGTACGCCCGGCTGCACCGCACCCAGCGCTCGCAGATCGCGCTCGACGAGGTGCTCGGCCGCAACGCCTTCGACCTCGACCGCATCCTCGACATCGAGCCCGCCTTCCTCGAGGCCGAGGAGGAGCACGATCACGATCATCACCACGATCATCATCACGATCATGGCGACGGCCATCACCATCATCACGGCGGCCTCAAGCATTATCACGACGAAGAAATGCAGTCGGTCTCGCTCAACACCGACAAGCCGCTCGACCCCGACAAGTTCTTCCCCTGGGTTCAGGACCTGGTCGCGGTGGACGGCCCCAACATCCTGCGCTGCAAGGGCATCCTGTCGTTCAAGAACGATCCCGAGCGCTTCGTCTTCCAGGGCGTGCACATGATCCTCGACGGCGATCATCAGCGCCCGTGGAAGGAAGGCGAGGCGCGCGTCAGCCGCATCGTCTTCATCGGCCGCAACCTGCCGGAAGAGAAAATCCGCCAGGGCTTCGAAAGCTGCATTGCTTGAATTGGCACGGCGAGTGCGACACGCTCACTTCCCCTCTCCCCTTGTGGGAGAGGGTGCCCTCGTGGAGGCGAAGCCGAGCGAGGGCGGGTGAGGGGTCGGCGCCTCAATCGGACTCTGACCCCTCACCCGGCTCGCATCTCGCTTAACTCGATGCTCGCCACCCTCTCCCACAAGGGGAGAGGGTAACGGCGGCGACCCTCGCTAGATCAACGAGACGAATGAATGTCCGATACGACCATGCCGCTTCCCTCTCTCGCCGACCGCGTGCGCGCGATCGACGCCGGCGCGACCATCGTCGGCGCGCATTTTCTCGGCAGCACGCCCGTGTTCGTGCTCGGCGAGGAAGCGCTGCTGTTTGCGCCACGCGATCAGGAGCCGCGCCGCCTCGTGATGCACGAAGGCGGCATTCTCGCCAGCGTCGGCGACAATAAGCGCATCGTCACCGGCGGCGACGACGGCACGGTGGTCGCCACCACCGAAGACGGCGAACACGCCGCCATCGCCAAGGATCCCAAATCGCGCTGGATCGACCAGGTGGCGCTGGCGCCCGACGGCGCCGTCGCCTGGTCGGCCGGCAAGACGGCGTTTGTGCGCACCGTGAAAGGCGAGGAGCGTTCGTTCGACGCGCCCTCGACGGTCGCCGGACTTGCCTTCCTGCCGAAAGGCTTTCGTCTCGCCATCGCGCATTACAACGGCGCCACGCTCTGGTTCCCCAATGCGTCTGGCGCCGCGCCGCAGCGGCTGGAATGGAAGGGCTCCCATCTCGGCGTCACCGCCAGCCCGGACGGCCGCTATCTCGTCACCACCATGCAGGAGTCGACGCTGCACGGCTGGCGCATCGCCGACGCCAAGCACATGCGCATGTCGGGCTATTCGGCGCGGGTGCGCTCGCTGTCGTGGAGCGCGGGCGGCGAATACCTGGCGACCTCCGGCTCCGAGCAGCTCATCCTCTGGCCGTTCGACGGCAAGGACGGCCCCATGGGCCGGCAGCCGACGATCCTCGCCCACGATCCGGCGCGCGTCACCGTGGTCGCCTGCCATCCCAAGCAGCCGGTGGTCGCGGTCGGCTATGCGGACGGCAAGGTTCTGCTGGTGCGGCTCGAAGACGGCGCGCTCATCCTGGTGCACGAGGCCGATGGGCAGCCGGCGAGCGCGCTCGCCTGGGAGGCGAACGGCCAGACGCTTTGCTTCGGCACCGAAGGCGGCAGCGCCGGCGTGCTGGTGTTCTAACGCGCAAGGTTCCTGAAGCGCACGCCCCGCGTCAGCGGGACGGAACCCGTCCGTCAAACGTGTCGTGCATAAGGCAATTGCGGCCTCATTGCGCACAAAGATTTGGGTTCCGTTCATCTCGCCGGGCCTAGGGTTGCTCGAGTCGGGGCGGCTGCATTCGGCTGGCGCCGTTCGTTGCAAAACCCTGGCCTCTTGAAGGGAGGTTGAATGACCCAATCATCGCTTTGCCGGCGCGCGCTGTTTGCCGCGCTGACCGGCGTCTCGCTGCTCACCGTCGCCGTCGCCGCGCCCATCGCCATGGGCGCGCTGACGCCCGCCCATGCCCAGGTCAACGCCGACTTTCGCGCGGCGCTCGCCCCCTATGGCGAATGGGTCGTGCATCCGCGCTGGGGCCAGGTCTGGGTGCCGGACGACCGCCCGTCGGGCTGGCGTCCCTATACCGACGGCCGTTGGGTCTACACCGACGAATGGGGTTGGTACTGGGTCTCCGGCGAGGACGAAGAAGACTGGGGCTGGATCACGTTTCACTACGGCCGTTGGGTGCGCGACCGCGCCATCGGCTGGCTCTGGGTGCCCGGCGATGAGTGGGCGCCGGCCTGGGTCGATTGGCGCCGCGGCAACGACTACGTCGGCTGGGCGCCCGCGCCGCCCGATGACGTGCTGTACGATTACGACGACGATCCGGACCATTGGAATTTCGTGTCGCCGCGCTACCTCACGGCGGAAAGGCTGCACGGCCACTTCGCGCCGGCAGCCCGGATCGGGATGATCTTAGGCGCGACGGTTCTGATCAACCGCACCTTCATGATGCACCATGATCGCGATCACGATCGTGGGCGTCAGCGCTTTGCGGTCAATCCGGGCGTCTCGCCGGCCTTCATCGCGGCCGCGCGTCACGAGCCCATCCATGCCTACCGTGTGCGGCCGCACGTGCTGGGTCACACCGACATTCCCGGCGCGGTGCTCGTGCCCCGGCAGGATTTCGGCCGCAAGCGCCCGCGCGGCGCGCCGCGTGTCCTCGCGCCGCTGATGCAGCGTGCGACGACGACCATTGCGCCGGCAAAGACGATCGGCAAACCGCAGCCGCTCGGCAGGAATGCGCCCGGCCGCCTCGGCAGCCATCCGCCGCGCGCCGCGCAAGGTGGCACCATGGCGCCGCCGCCGCCCGTGCGTCGCACGCCGTCGCAGGAGCGGATGAAAGTGCCGGCGCCGATGATGCAGCCGAAGCCGGGAGCGCCGGCGCTGCATCCGACGCCGACCCAGCCGCCGCGGCCCCGGCAGACGCCGCCGACCGCGCAGCCGGTGCATCCGCCGATGCGCGCGCCGGTCCGCACACCGCCGCCGACGGCGATGCCGCGCCACGAGCCGGTGAAACCGCCGGTGGTCAGGCATCCGGTCGCTCCGCATGTGCCCATGGTGACGCGGCCGATGGCTCCGCAGCATCCGACCGCGCCGGCCATGCGGCCGCCGCAGCAGCACGCGCCGATGCAGGCGCCGGCGGTCAGACAGGCGCCGCGCCCGCCAATGCAGGCGGCGCCACCGCGCGCGCCGATGGCGCACCCGACCGCGCGTCCGGCGCCGCATTCGGCCGGGCCGGCGATGCAGCAGCATGGCGGCGCGGCCATGGGCAAGCCGGCACCGAAAAAGGGCGAGGAGAAGAAGTAGCCAGTTCCGCCCGCGTCAAAACAAAAACGGGCGGCCAATGGCCGCCCGTTTCGTTTGTCGCGTTGCGCGACGCCTTTGCAGCGCTATCCGATCAGATTGAATCGCTGGGCGTCCTCGACATTTTGTCTGCGCATGATCTTTTCCGAAAGCCGGTTCACCCTTTTCGGGATCATGCGCTCACCGCACCAACACGTTCTTGAACTGCCAGGGATCGCGCTTGTCGATGTCTTCCTTGAACAAAAGCGGCGTCCAGTCGGTGTATTGCCCGATCACCGGCCCGAGATAAGTGAAATAGTCGGCGATCGAGATCGAACTCGTTGTGGGTGACCAGGAAACCGTATTGCGCGCCCGGCGTCGGCGTCCATGAGCGCATCAAGACGGTAGCGACCAATCTCAGTATATCGGCATTTTTACGACCTTGCGAAAGTGATAAGCGGTCCAAAATCCTGATTGTCGGCGGCATGAAGCGCGTCGATGTATCTCTTGCGCGCATCACCCAAGGTCTGGAGGTTGGCTCCGCCCCAACTGAAACGTGTCCCGCCGAGGCTCGTTATGAGCAGGTCGGCGGCCAAACGCGACCATCGCCCGTTCCCGTTGGGAAAGGGATGGATTTGAACGACCTTGTGATGAAATCGCACCGCCAGTTCATCGGGCTCGTAAGATTTAAGCTCAATCCAGTGACGGGCATCATCAATCGCCTGAATCAATTCGGGCTGGATCAGATGGGGCCTGACGCCGAGGTTCCGTTCCGTCTTGCGGTAGGTCCCAGCCCAGCGCCAAACCTTGTTGAACATGCGGCGGTGCAAACCTCGCAGGAATCCTTCATTCAACACATTGCGCTTGCGCTCGAACGCCCAGCTATTCGCTTGCACGATATTTTGCTGTTCGAGTTCATTCAACTCGCCGCGTAGGGTGATGTGTGTTGGAATGAGTTCGGCGCGCTCGGCTGGCGTCAGCGGCGTTGCCGCGTCGTCGGCTTCGAACGAGCCGGTCATTTCTCATCCCAAAGGCGGGAAGGACGCCGCAGCAGTTGCTCGACGGCCCGGCGGTGCAATTCCTTGGTGACTTCCTTATTTTTCACCTCCTGATCTTCCAGCTTCATGCTTTGCGCGACAGCACTTAGCTGGCGGGAAGCGATGAGGTCCGCCCGCTCGCGAACCGTCTCTGCGAGAGGGCGTTCAGGCACCAACGCATAGACGAACCGGCACCCGAGCGCTTCGGCGGCGCGTTGTAACGTGTTCAGCGTCACGCTGCCGCTCACTTCGGATTGTTCGAGTTCAACGATGCGGGGTTGCGAGACGCCGAGCCGCTTGCCGAGTTGTGCGGTCGTCATGCCCAGGGCATCCCGGATGGCACGAAGCCAGCCCTTCGGCGGGCGGGCAGTTTTGACCAGCGACCGCAACGGGATGAAACGCTTGTCGAGATGGCGGATGGCGTCTTTCATCAATAAGCTATACCTTATAAATATTGCAATTGTCAATAAGGTATATATTATTAATACATCTCGGTAAAATAAGGCATATCCTATTACGACTAAGGCTTTGCAGGCGCTCTAAAGCCACCGATAAGCCCTCGCAGAATCGTCCGCACTTAAAGTGAACCGGTGAACTCCAGCTTCCATTCAAGTTTTAAATCTAAGTCCACCGGAGCGTCAGCGCGTCCGCCTATGCCGGAGAGGGCCGTGACTCGCCGAACCGTGAACCACCCCGGCCTTGAGAAGCGACCCCACCCCCGGCACTTCGCGCCGGACCCTCCCCTTTCAGGGAATGATAAGCGCCTCACCGCACCAACACGTTCTTGAACTGCCAGGGATCGCGCTTGTCGATATCTTCCTTGAACAGGCCGGGGCGCCCGGTGAGCGGCGTCCAGTCGGTGTATTGCCCGATCACCGGCCCGAGATAAGGCATCTGCACCTCGAGGCAGCGCTTGTAGTCCATCTCGTCGGCCTCGACGATGCCTTCGGTCGGATGCTCCAGCGCCCACACCATGCCGGCGAGCACGGCTGACGTCACCTGCAGGCCGGTGGCGTTCTGAAAGGGCGCGATCTCGCGCGTCTCGTCGATCGAAAGCTGCGAGCCGTACCAGTAGGCGTTCTTCTTGTGGCCGTAGAGCAGCACGCCGAGCTCGTCGATGCCGTCGATGATCTCGTGTTCGTCCAAAATGTGCTGCTCTTTCTGCTGCACGCCGGCCTGGCCGAACAATTCGTGCAGCGACAGCACCGCGTCGTTGCAGGGGTGATAGGCGTAATGGCAGGTCGGCCGGTACAGGACTTTGCGGCCCTCGCGCAAAGTGAAGTAGTCGGAAATCGAGATCGAACTCGTTGTGGGTGACCAGGAAGCCGTATTGCGCGCCCGGCGTCGGCGTCCATGAGCGCACGCGCGTGTTGGCGCCGGGCTGCTCCAAATAGATCGCTGCCTGGCAGCCGGCCTTGTGCTTGTGGCCGTTCTTCGGCAGCCACTTCTCGTGCGTGCCCCAGCCGAGCTCGGCCGGCTGCATGCCCTCCGACAGGAAACCCTCCACCGACCAGGTGTTGACGAACACGTCCATCGGCTTCGGCTGCTTGGCGCGCTGGGTATCGCGCTCGGCGATGTGGATGCCCTTGACGCCGGCGCGCTTGGCAAGCCGCGCCCAGTCCTCTTGCGTCTTCGGTTCCTTGAACTTGATGCCGAGATCGCCGGCGATGTTGACCAGCGCCTGCTTGACGAACCACGACACCATGCCGGGATTGGCCCCGCAGCAACTGACCGCGGTGGTGCTGCCGGTTTTGCGCTTGCGCTTGGCGGCCATCGTCTTCTCGCGCAGCGCATAATTCGAGCGCGCTTCCGGCCCGAGCTTGCTGTCGAAATAAAAGCCGGCCCAGGGCTCGTTGACGGTGTCGATGTAGAGCGCGCCGATCTCGCTGCACATCTCCATGATCTCCACGGACGAGGTATCGACCGAGAGATTGACGCAGAAGCCCTGGCCGCCGCCTTCGGTGAGCAGCGGCGGCAGCAGCTTGCGGAAATTGTCCTTGGTCACCGCTTCGTGGACGAAGCGGATGCCGCGCTCGTCGAGGATCTTGCGGTCCTTGTCGTCGGGATCGATGACGACGAAACGGGATTTGTCATACGTGAAATGACGCTCGATCAGCGGCAATGTGCCCTTGCCGATCGACCCGAAGCCGATCATCACGATGGGGCCGTCGATACGGGCATGAATGGGCCAATCGGTCATTTTTCAGAGCCTCCAATGATAGTCGCGTGATACCGGCCGCAGATGACAAACGGAAGGGCGGCCGCGCCGATCCCGGCGCGGCGTCCCCGTTATTATGCGTTGAGCTCAGGCCGCGTGCGCGGCGGTGCCGAGCGCGACAAGCGCCGGCTGCAGGACCTCGGCGCCGGTCGCGCGCAGCAGGCCCTGCGCGCCGTCGAGCGCGCCTTTCATCAGCTCGCGCGCGAGCAGGCGGTGGCGCTCGAACGGCCCCGGCATCCACAATTCGCCGGTCTTGGCGGGGGTGAAGCCGAAGCGGCCGTAGTAGGGCGCATCCCCCACCAGGATCACCGCACCGTGGCCGCGCCGCCGCGCTTCGCTCAAGCCTCGGCGCACCAGCGCCGCGCCGATGCCGGCGCCGCGCTTGTCGGAAGCGACCGCCACCGGGCCGAGCAGCAGCGCCTCGGCGCCGTCACAGGCGACGCGCCACAGCCGCGCGGTGCCGACGACGCGCTTTCCGTCGGCGGCGATGAAGGAAAGCCCGTCGGCCGGCAGCCGGCCTTCGCGCAGCCGCTCCGAGGATTTGCGATAGCGGGCGTCGCCGAAGGCGTCGTCGAGCAGCGCCTCGCGCGCGTCGATGTCGGCAAGCTTCTCGTGCCGGATCGTGATCATGGCAGTCCATCCCCGCTCGGGCGCGCGCGGACGCGCGCTCGCGAGCGTTGTCAGTTCGAAAGAGAGGGAAGGGGAGGCGAGGTGACCCGCCTCCCGGTTCGATCAGATGTGGTACGTCTTCAGCGGCGGGAAGCCGTTGAAGGCGACCGACGAATAGGTCGCCGTATAGGCGCCCGTGCCCTCGATCAGCACCTTGTCGCCGATCTCCAGGCTCACCGGCAGCAGGTACGGCTCGCGCTCATAGAGCACGTCCGCCGAGTCGCAGGTCGGGCCGGCGATCACGCAAGGCGCCGTGGCGTCGCCGTCGCGCGGCGTGCGCAGCGGATAACGGATCGCCTCGTCCATGGTCTCGGCCAGGCCGCCGAAGCGGCCGATGTCGAGATAGACCCAGCGCACCTCATCCTCCTCGCTCTTTTTGGAGACGAGCACGACTTCGCTCTCGATGATGCCGGCATTGCCGACCATGCCGCGACCCGGCTCGATGATGGTCTCCGGGATGCGGTTGCCGAAGTGCTTGCGCAGGGCGCGGAAGATCGCCGCGCCGTAGGTCTTCACCGTCGGCACGTTCTTCAGGTACTTGGTCGGGAAGCCGCCGCCGAGATTGACCATGGCGAGGTTGATGCCGCGCTCGCCGCACTCCTTGAACACCGCGGCGGCCGAAACGAGCGCGCGGTCCCAGGCGTGCTGGTTGCGCTGCTGGGAGCCGACGTGGAACGACACGCCGTAAGGCTCCAGCCCCTGGCGCAGGGCGTGCTCCAGCACGTCCACGGCCATGGCCGGCTCGCAGCCGAACTTGCGCGACAGCGGCCACTCCGCCCCGACGCAGTCGGACAGGATGCGGCAGAACACCTTCGAGCCCGGCGCGGCGCGGGCGACCTTGTCGACCTCGGCCTGGCAGTCGACCGCGTAGAGGCGGACGCCCAGCGCGAAGGCGCGCGCGATGTCGCGCTCCTTCTTGATGGTGTTGCCGTAGGAGATGCGGTCGGCGGTGGCGCCGGCGGCGAGCACCATCTCGATCTCGGCGACCGAGGCGGTGTCGAAGCAGGAGCCGAGCTTGGCGAGCAGCGCCAGCACCTCCGGCGCCGGATTGGCCTTCACCGCGTAGAACACGCGGGTGTCGGGCAGCGCCTTGGAGAAGGCATTGTAGTTGTCGCGGACGATGTCGAGATCGACGACGAGGCAGGGCCCGTCTTCGTTGCGGCTACGCAGGAACTCGCGGATGCGCTCGGTCATGGCGCTCTCCCCACGGCTTAAGGGGCAATAAAAGCCCCAGGATGATGCGGTTCCGTGAATCCGGCGGCGGCGCGCGATGGGGACGCGCAGGCGCTGGCACTCTCAAGAACCGCCCATGCTGCCTAGGTGAGGAAGAGGGATCGCCCCGTCCGCACGGCCGGCAATGATGAGCAAGCCTCTTCGGTGAGCCGGGTTTGGAAGCCGGCAGAGACCAAGGAAGCCCGATCGTCGTTGCTTTAAGCCGCGTCCCCTGCTGAGAGCAGGCTGTGCTGGTTTCGCCTCCAGCTGCCGGTCAGATGTGTTGAGGAGCAGTTTGCCCTTGCTCCCCAGGCGGCTGTTCGGCCTCTTGTCCGAACGCCCACCGACCGACACACGGCCACAGGCACGTGCGAAATTGGGCAACGCTGCAAATAAGGAATTTTTACGCGCCCTGCAAGAGATTTAGTTCGGCGCGCGTGAGTTCTTGCTTAATTTTTTTCTGATCCTGCCTGCTCGGCGGCGGCGGCGCGCGTTCACGCGCGCGCGGTGAACGGCTCGATCTTATGGGCGGCGCGGACGAACTGCACCATGATGGCGACGCCGCAGAGCATGAAGAAGATGTCGAGCGAGCGGGCGCCGATGCCGCCGAGGTCGAACAGCGTGGCGATCGCCCAGGAGGCGGCGAAGGCTGCGCCGAATACCTCGGCGCCGATCAGGATGGTGACGCTGAGCACGGTCACGACGTGCAGCCAGACGATGCGGCGGTTACCGCGGGCGGGCGCGACCGGCGCTGGCGCTGCGGTCTCCGACATGGCCACCGCCGACTCGGGCGCCGCCTCGGCTTCGCTCGCCGCGGGGTTGGGCGCCGACTTGGACTTGGACGAAGACTTGGATCGCGACTTGGCCATCACCGGCTCCTGCTGACGGGGCGCAATCTCACCGAATCCAGCGCCCGGATCAAGCCCAGGGGAATGCCCATAATTCCTCGCAAATGCGGCTGTTCCGTGCCGTGTTGGCCCGCCCAACCGCTCCCCACCACCTGCAGGTGCGCGTGGGGGGAGGGAGATGAGCGCGCGCCGTTTGATCTTCCGCATGGCCGTGGCGGGGCCAGAGTGGAATTATTCGAACATGGAAGACCTGCGCATCCGCCTGCGGCCCTGGTTTGCCGGCCTTGCCGCGCTTGGCCTCGCCGCCGGCCTGGCCGCGCACTTCGCCGGGATCGGCGGCTGGCCGGACGTCATCTGGACCGTCGCCACCATCCCGGTGCTGCTCGCGCTGCTGGCCGAGATCGTGACCACACTGCGGCGCGGGGATGTCGGCCTCGACATCGTGGCGGCGCTGTCGATGACCGCCGCGCTTGCCGTCGGGCAGGCGCTCGCCGCGGCGATCGTCGCGCTGATGTATGCCGGCGGCCAATACCTCGAAGGCTTCGCCGAGAAGCGGGCGCGGCGCGACATGACGGCGCTGCTCGCCCGCGTGCCGCGCACGGCGCTGCGCCACCGCGACCACGCGCTCGAGGAAGTGCCGCTCGAGCGCGTCGAGCCCGGCGACCGGCTCCTGGTGCGCCAGGGCGACGTGGTGCCGGTCGACGGCACGGTCGCCGACGGCGTCGCCGTGCTCGACCAGTCGGCGCTGACCGGCGAATCGCTGCCGGCGCAGCATCGCGCCGGCGAGGCGGTCATGAGCGGCTCCACCAATGTCGGCGACGCCTTCGACCTCACCGCCTCGCACCGCGCCGATGAGAGCACCTATGCCGGCATCGTGCGCCTGGTCGAGGCGGCGCAGCACTCGCGCGCGCCCATGGCGCGCATGGCCGACCGCTACGCCATCCTGTTCCTGGCGGTCACCGTTGCGCTCGCCGTCGGCGCCTGGTGGTTCACCGCCGACCCGATTCGCGCGGTGGCGGTGCTGGTGGTGGCGACGCCCTGTCCGCTGATCCTGGCGGTGCCGGTCGCCATCGTCTCCGGCCTCTCGCGCGCGGCCAAGCTCGGCATCCTGATCAAGGGCGGCAAGGCGATCGAGGTGCTCGCCCGCGTGCGCGCGCTGGTCATCGACAAGACCGGCACGCTGACGCTGGGCGAGGCCAAGATCGTCTCGACGGAAGTGCCCGACGGCATGGCGCCGGACGAACTGCTGCGCATCGCCGCCTCGCTCGAACAGGCCTCCAAGCACATCATCGCACAGACCATCGTGGTCGCCGCCCACGACAAGGGCCTCACCCTCGCGGTGCCGACCGAGGTGATGGAGACGCCGGGCGAGGGCCTCGTCGGTCGCGTCGACGGCCGCAGCGTCGTGGTCGGCGGGCCGCGCTTCGTGGCCGACAAGATCGGCGACCAGGGCCCCATGCAGTTCGGCCGCGGCCGCCCGCCCGGCGCCATCGCGGTGGCGGTGGCCGTCGACGGCAAGCTCGCCGGCCTCATGGTGCTGTCCAACTCGCTGCGCGCCGGCACCGAGCAGCTGCTGCGCAGCTTACGCGGGCTCGGCATCGAGCGCATCGTGCTGGCGACCGGCGACCGCCACGAGGTCGCCAGCTTCATCAGCGCCGGCCTGTCCATCGATTCGGTGCGCTCCGAGCTCACCCCCGACCAGAAGATCCTGGTGGTGCTGTCGGAGCGCAAGAACGGCCCGGTGATGATGATCGGCGACGGGGTCAACGATGCGCCGGCGCTGGCCGCCGCCGATCTCGGCGTCGCCATGGGCGCCAAGGGCGCGGCTGCCTCCGCCGAGGCCGCCGACGTGGTGCTGCTGGTCGACCAGCTCGACCGCATCCTGCCGGCGATCCAGATCGCGCGCCGCGCGCGCCTGATCGCCTGGCAGAGCGTCGCCGCCGGCATCGGCCTTTCGGTCGCCGCCATGATCGTGGCCGCCTTCGGCTATCTGCCGCCGGTGCAGGGCGCGCTGTTGCAGGAGGTGATCGACGTCGCGGTCATCTTCAACGCGCTGCGCGCGCTCAGGGGGTAGGGCGGAGCGTGAGCTTCCCTGTCCGTTCGTCCCCGCGAAAGCGGGGACCCAGGGTCCCGGGACGGGCCTTGATGCGTGGCTCCTGGATTCCCGCTTGCGCGGGAATGAGCGGAGGACGGTGCGCGCCCAAAGCCCTCGCCAAGCCGCCCGTTCGTGTCTAGATCACCCCCCATGAACGCTCCCCAGACCCCTCCCGCGACTGCCGACAATCCCCTGCTCACCGACTGGACCGGCCCGTTCGGGCTGCCGCCGTTCGGCGCGCTCGAGCCCGACCAGTTCCGCCCGGCCTTCGACGCCGCGCTTGAGCGCCATCGCGCCGAGATCGACGCGATCGCCGCCGACCCGGCGGCGCCCAGCTTCGCCAATACCATTGAAGCCTTGGAGCGCGGCGGCCGCGCGCTCGACCGCGTGGCATCGGTCTTCTTCGTCAAGGCCGGCGCCGACACCGGCGACGCCATCGAAGAGGTCGAGCGCGACGTCTCGCCGCTGCTCGCCCGCCACAACAACGCGCTCTATTTGAACCGCGCCCTCTATGCCCGCATCGCCGATCTCTACGCCCGGCGCGACAGCCTCGGCCTGACGCCGGAGCAGGCCCGCGTGCTCGATCGCTATCACACCCGCTTCGTGCGCGCGGGCGGCGCGCTCGACAAATCGGTACAGGATAAGCTCGCCGCCATCAACGAGCGGCTGGCGAGCCTCGGCACCGCGTTCGGCCAGAACGTGCTCGCCGACGAGAGAGATTACGCGCTGATCCTCGACGAGACCGATCTCGATGGCTTGCCCGACTTCGCCCGCGCCGGCGCGCGCGCCGCCGCCGAAGAACGCGGCCATCCCGGAAAATACGCATTCACTTTGTCGCGCTCATCGGTCGAGCCGTTCCTGCAATTCTCGGCGCGCCGCGATCTGCGCGAGAATATCTTCCAGGCCTGGATCAAGCGCGGCGAGAACGGCGGCAAGACCGACAACCGAGCGATCATCAAGGAGATGGTGGCGTTGCGCGCCGAGCGCGCCAAGCTCTTGGGCTACGATACGTTTGCCGACTATCGGCTCGACGACCAGATGGCCAAGACCCCCGGCGCCGCGCGCGAACTGCTGGAAAACGTCTGGACCCGCGCCCGCGCCAAGGCGCTCGCCGAGCGCGACGCCATGCAGACGATCATCGCGGGCGAGGGCGGCAATTTCGCGCTGGCGCCTTGGGACTGGCGCTATTACGCCGAGCAGCGCCGCAAGGCCGAGTTCGATTTGGACGAAGCCGAGATCAAGCCCTATTTCCAGCTCGACAAGATCATCGAGGCCGCGTTCGATGACCGCGCGCCGGCTGTTCGGCCTCACCTTCACCGCCGTCGACGTGCCGCTCTATCACCGGGACGCGCGCGCCTGGAAGGTGACCGACGAAAGCGGCAAGGAGGTCGCGCTGTTCATCGGCGATTACTATGCGCGCTCGTCCAAGCACTCCGGCGCCTGGATGACCTCGCTGCGCGACCAGGAAAAGCTGGTCGGCGATGTGACGCCGATCGTGCTCAACATCTGCAATTTCTCAAAGCCCGCGGCGGGCGAGCCGGCGCTGCTCTCCTTCGACGACGCCCACACGCTGTTCCACGAGTTCGGCCACGCGCTGCACGGCATGCTGTCGAACGTGACCTATCCGCTTCTTTCGGGCACCTCGGTGCCGAGCGATTTCGTCGAGTTGCCGTCGCAACTCTACGAGCACTGGCTGGAGGTGCCGGAAACCTTGCGCGAATACGCGCGCCACTACCGCACCGGTGAGCCGATGCCGCAGGCGCTGCTCGACCGCCTGCTGGCGACGCGCACCTTCAACCAGGGCTTCGCCACGGTGGAGTACACGTCCTGCGCGCTGGTCGATCTCGACATCCACGCGCTGCCCGACGCGAACGCGCTCGACGTCAGCGAATTCGAGCGCCGCGATCTGGAACGTCTCCATATGCCGGCGGAGATCGTCATGCGCCACCGGCTGCCGCATTTCCAGCACCTGTTCTCCGGCGGCGGCTACGCGGCGGGCTACTACTCGTATATGTGGTCGGAGGTGCTCGACGCCGACGCCTTCGAGGCCTTCAGCGAGACCGGCAACGCCTTCGATCCGGCGACGGCGAGAAAGCTGCGCGACTTCATCTACAGCGCCGGCAATCTGCGCGATCCGGCGGAGGCCTACAAAGCCTTCCGCGGGCGGTTGCCGGCGGTGGATGCGCTGTTGAAGAAGCGCGGGCTGGACACGGAGGTGGCATAGCGTTGCTGTCGTCCCCGCGAAGGCGGGGACCCATACGCTGTGCGCTATCGATAGACCGCGGAGTATGGGTCCCGGCCCTCGCTTCGCTCGACCGGGACGACAGGAAAGTAATACGTGAATCTCTACACTTCCGGCCATCGCCGCGGCGTCGTCTGTGCGCCGCATTCCGCAGCCGTCGAGGACGGCCACGCCATCCTGGCCGAAGGCGGCAACGCCATCGAGGCCATGCTGGCGATGGCCGCGCGCATCGCCGCCGTCTATCCGCACATGAACCACATCGGCGGCGACGGCTTCTGGCTGATCCGCGAACCCAACGGCCGCGTGCGCGCCATCATGGGTGCGGGCCGGGCGGGAGCGAAAGCGACGATCCGGTTCTATCGCGACGCGGGGCATCACGAAATTCCGACGCGCGGGCCTTTGGCCGCGCTGACCGTGCCGGGCGCGGTCGCCGGCTGGATGCTGGCGCTCGAAGCCGCCAAGGCGCAGACCGGCAAAGGCATCAACAAAGGCTCAGCGCGACTGCCGCTGCATGTGTTGTTCGACGCCGCCATCAGGCGCGCGCGCGAAGGCTATCAGGTGACGCGCAGTCAGGCGGCGCTCACGAAAGAAAAGTACGCCGAGCTGGAAACCGCGCCGGGTTTCCTCAACGCCTTCCTCCTCGACGGCAAGGCGCCGGACGTCGGCGCCACGCTCAAGCAGGCGGCGTTTGCCGCCACGCTCGACCATCTCGCCAAAGCCGGCTTGCAGGATTTTTACCGCGGCGATGTCGGGCGCGAGATCGCCGCCGATCTGGAACGCATCGGCTCGCCGGTCACGCGCGCCGATCTGGAAAAATACGAAGCGCGGATCGCCGAGCCGCTCAGCGTTCAGATCTCGTCGGGCACGCTCTATAATACGCCGCCGCCGACGCAAGGGCTGGCCTCGTTGATGATCCTCGCTTTGTTCGATCGGCTGCGGGTCTCGCAAGGCGAGAGCTTCGAACACATCCATGGTCTGGTCGAAGCGACCAAGCGCGCCTTCATCGTGCGTGACCGCGAGGTGACCGATCCCGACAATATCGACGGCAATCTCACCAGATATCTCGCCGCGGCCTTCCTCGATCCCGAAGCCGAAAAGATCGACGCGCGCAAAGCCGCGCCTTGGCCGTCACCGGAGGCGCGCGGCGACACCATCTGGATGGGCGCGGCGGACGCAAGCGGCCTCGTCGTCTCCTACATCCAGTCGCTCTATTGGGAGTTCGGTTCCGGCTGCGTGCTGCCGGCGACCGGCGTGCTGATGCAGAACCGCGGTTCCAGCTTCTCGCTCGACCCCAAAGCGCTCAACGCGCTGGCGCCCGGCCGCCGCCCGTTCCACACCCTCAACCCGGCGCTCGCCGAGCTGAAGGACGGCCGCGTCATGGCTTATGGAACCATGGGCGGCGACGGCCAGCCGCAATCGCAGGCCGCCGTCTTCACCCGCCACGTCACCTTCCGCCAGCCGCTTGAAGTGGCGCTCGACGCGCCGCGCTGGCTCTTGGGCCGCACCTGGGGTTCCACCCACACCAACCTGCGGCTCGAGTCCCGCTTCGACGGCAATCTCATCGACCGCCTGATGTCGGCCGGCCACGACATCGAAGTGCTCGACGCGCCTTACTCCGACACCATGGGCCACGCCGGCGCGGTCATCCTGCATCCGGATGGAACGCTGGAAGGCGGCCACGACCCGCGCGCCGACGGCGGCGCGGCGGGGGTGTGACTCTCGGTCACCTCTCCCCGCGTGCGGGGAGAGGTCGCCCGTTGAAGCTTTCGCGAAGATGGGTCGGGCATTTAATTGTCATTCCGGGGCCGGCGCATAGCGCCGGAGCCCGGAATCCATAATCCCAGTATCTCGACTCAATCAAAGACAGGGTTATGGATTCCGGGTTCGCTCGCGCCGCTCGCGCCCCGGAATGACAAGGGAACTGTTCTAGTATTCATCCCGCGACTCCTTAGTTTCCTCCGATAAGGAGTCGCTGCTTGTCCCACGCCCACGCCGGCCACGCGCACGGCCACGATCATCACGGCCATTCGCACGTGCCGGCCGATTTCGGCCGCACCTTCGCGATCGCGACCGCGCTCAACATCGCGCTGGTGGCGGCGCAGGTGATCTACGGCCTCTACGCCCATTCGCTCGCATTGCTCGCCGATGCCGGGCACAATTTCGGCGACGTCATGGGGCTGGTGATGGCGTGGCTCGCCTATGCGGTCGCCGACTGGCGGCCGAGTTCGCGCTTCACCTACCGGATGCGCTCGGCCTCGATCCTCTCCGCCTTCGTCAACGGGCTGATCCTGCTGGTCGCGACCGGCGCCATCGCCTGGGAAGCGATCCACCGTTTCTATCAGCCGGAACCGGTGGCGACCGGCACGGTGATGGCGGTCGCCGCCGCCGCGGTGGTGGTCAATGGGGCCTCGGCCTGGCTGCTCAACGTCGGCAGTCACTCCGACCTCAACATGCGCGGCGCCTTCCTGCACATGTTGGCCGATACCGGCGTGTCGGTGGCGGTGATCCTCGCCGCCGGCGGCATCATGCTTACCGGCTGGCAATGGCTCGACCCGGCGGTGAGCCTGCTGATTTCCGTCGTCATCCTGATCGGCACCTGGCGGTTGCTGCGCGCCTCGTTGAAGCTCTCGCTCAATGCGGTGCCGGAGACCATCGATCCCGATGCGGTTGCGCGTTACTTGCGCGACCTGCCGGAAGTCGTCGAACTGCACGACCTGCACATCTGGGCGATGAGCACCACCGAGACCGCGCTCACCTGCCATCTGGTGACGCCGCGCGGCCATCCGGGCGATGAATTCCTGCACCGCGTCGCCCATGAGCTCGAGGACAGGTTCGAGATCGGCCACGCCACCGTGCAGATCGAGCTCGGCAACGCCAGCCACCACTGCCATTTGCAGCCGGACAACGTGCTCTGACGCTTGTCCCGGGCGCAGTGCGGTACACGCGGCTGTCATCATCCGCGAAGGCGGATGATCCAGTAACCCCGGCGCGTTCGATGATTACTGGATCGCCCGCCGGAGCCTGCACCCGCGCAGGCGGGTGCGGGCGATGACGGCAGGCATGCACCGGCGGCGTCATCGTCCTGATGGCCTCCCGTTACACAGTAACGCCACGCCGACTTAAGCTTTGCGCTGGCCGCCATGCTATGATCGTGGCGGCATGAAAACCTTCCGCATTCTTCTCGCCGCCCTGACCGGTCTTTTTGTCGCCGCGCCCGCCGCGGCACACCCGCACGTCTGGGTCAAGATGACGAGCGAGCTGGTCTACGCGGCCGACGGCGGCGTCACCGCCATCCGTCAGCGCTGGATGTTCGACGACATGTACTCCGCCTTTGCCGTGCAGGGGCTGCAAGGCAAGGTGAAGGGCGCGTTCACCCGCGCCGAACTGGCGCCGCTTGCCAAGCAGAATATCGAGTCGCTGAAGGAGAGCGATTACTTCACCTACGCCACCGCCGACGGCGTCAAGGCGCCCTTTGCGGCGCCGGCCGACGGCTACTGGCTCGAGCAGAAGGACGCGATCCTCACGCTCTATTTCACCTTGCCGTTCGCGCACCCGGTAAAGGCCAAGGACCTGAAGGTGGAAATCTACGACCCGACTTATTTCGTCGACTTCACCTTCGCCAAAGGCATGCCGGTCCGCCTCGACGGCGCGCCGGCGCAATGCACGGGCACGGTCATCTGGCCGCGCGAACTGAGTTTTGCCGAAGGCAAGAAGCTCGCCGACAATCCGGAGGCGGCGGCCAATTGGGGCGCCAATTTCGCCAACAGGATCGTCGTGAAATGCCCGTGATGTTGCCGGGGCCCTTGTCGCACCGCGCGCTGCTGCAGGGCGCGTTGGTCGTGCTGTGCCTGCTCGCCGTGCTGGCCGCGGCCGATGGCGCGCTGGCCCAGCCGTTCGGGCTGCATCGCGCGCCGGCGCCGCCCGAACCGGGCGGCTTTGCCGGCTGGATCCTGGCCGAGCAGGCGCGCTTCTACCGCATGCTCTCGCAGTTGATCCGCGAGTCGAAGGCGAACGGCGCGGCCGCCTATACGCTCATCGGCATCTCCTTCGTCTACGGCATCTTTCACGCCGCCGGCCCCGGTCACGGCAAGGCGGTCATTTCCTCCTACATGGTCGCCAACAACGAGACCTGGCGGCGCGGCGTCGTACTCTCCTTCGCCGCGGCGATCCTGCAGGCGCTGACCGCGATTGCCATCGTCGCCATTGCCGCGCTGTTGCTGGGCGCCACCGCCAAGGCGATGGGCAATACGGTGCGCACCATCGAGACGGTGAGCTACGCCTTGATCGTGCTGATCGGCCTGCGCCTGTTGTGGGTCAAGGGCCGCTCCTTCCTGCACCTGCTGCGCCGGCAACCTGCCGACCATCATCACCACGAAGAAGAAGCCTCGGCCTGGGGCCACGCGCATGCGCTGGAGCCGGCGGAGCTCAAAGGGCCGCACTGGCTGAAGCGCGGCTTGGCGGCCATCGTCGCGGTCGGCCTGCGGCCCTGTTCGGGCGCCATCATCGTGCTGGTGTTCGCGCTGGCGCAGGGCCTGTTCTGGATCGGCGTCGTCTCGACCTTCGTGATGGGGCTCGGCACCGCCATCACGGTCGCCGCCGTGGCCACGCTCGCGGTCGGCGCCCGCGGCTTCGCGGGACGGCTAGCCAAGGCCAGCCCCGGCGCCGGCCTTCTCGTCGTGCGCGGCCTCGAAACCGCGGCCGCCGCCGCCATCGTCCTGTTCGGTGTCGCGCTGCTCACCGGCTATATGATGAGCGAGCGCATGGGGTTCTTTTAAGTGCCGCGTCCCGGGCGCGGCGCGAAGTACCGCGTTGCAGACCCGGGACCCAGCTTTCTAGCCAACCGGGGTCCCGGTTCTGCAGCGCACCGATTCGCTTTGCTTCACGCTGCGCTGCGCCCAGGACACGGGCCTCAGTGCCCGAAATCCTCTTCCCTCAATTCGATCGGCTTGCCGTGCGGGGTGCGTTCGCAGGCATGTTCCCAAGCGTGATGATAACGATTGAGCGTCGCCGCATCGGTGACGCCCTTGTCCGCCACCAGCCGCTCCAGCGCCGCCAGCCAGTGCAGGTAATAGGTTTCGCCGGTGTCGGGATCGCCGGCGGCTTGCGCGCGCTTGATCTCGGCGCCCAAGGCTTGCGCCCATTCGCTCCAGGTGAACACGCCGCGTTCGTGCAGCGCGAGCGCCATGGCGAAGGCCTGCGCTTCCCACGGCTCGCGGAACACCGGCCCTTCGGCGTCGCGCGGGATGCTCGGCACTGCTTGGGTGGCGCGCCGCGCGGCGCTTGCGTCGATTGCGCTCATGTCCGTACGTGGGACCTCTGTCCGCTCGTCCCCGCGAAAGCGGGGACCCAGGGCGATAAAGCGTAGGCTGTGTCGCGCGCTCTGGATTCCCGCTTGCGCGGGAATGAGCGGAGTTTACATCGACCTTTGCTCACGAAACAGGTTCCAAATACGGCTCGAACGCTTCGATCGACACTTTCAACGTCGGGTCGGTGTCCGGTCCCCACAATTCGCGGCCATCGAAGGCCACCGTGTAGAGCCATTGCGGATCGTCGCCGCGGTCGCTGGCGACCGAATCCGGAAACATGTGGCAGCCCTGGCAGCGCTCGATCACGCCGAGCTTGCCGCGGGCGTAGCGCGGCAGCCGCGTGTGCGTCATGGGATGGATGTTCCTGGTGCGCACGCGTTCGCCGACCGCAAAGCGCGCCGGCGCCTGCTGCTGGCGGAAGAACGAGCCGCGCGACAACCCCGCCACCGCTGCCGGCGTGAGCTTGCGCGGCAGCGGTTTTGCGGCTGTCAGCGCATGGCCGGCCTTCAGTTCCTCGGCGCTGGCGAAGCCGCGCTCCACCAGGTTCATCTCCATCGCCAGCGCCCAGCGTTGGTAATACGACGCGGAGAGATAGGTGATCGGGTGCAACCGCTCCTGCGCGTGGCGCGAATGGTCGATGTGCCAGGCGCCGGCGTAACCCATGACGCGCTGCAGGGCGAGCACGCGGCCTTCCCATGTCTCGTGGAAAGGCGGCTCGTTCGGCTCGGCCTCGACTTTGCCGAAGCCGTCCATGCCGCCCATGTCGTGGATGCTGTCCATTGCTCACTCCGTCATCCAGAACAATCATTGTGCCTGCCTCTGGATTCCGGATCGCCGCTGGCGCGGCGTCCGGAATGACAGAGGTTAGGGCTGCTTCGCCAACCCCGTCCCGATCATCGAATCGCGAGTCACAAGCTCCGCAAGTTGCTCCTCGCTCCAGCCCTCGGTGCCGGCAGGCCGCATCGGCAGCACCAGAAAGCGGGTCTCGGCGGTCGAATCCCACACGCGGATCGCAGTCGCCGCCGGCAGCGTCACGCCGAAGTCGGCGAGCACGCCGCGCGGGTCCTTCACCACGCGCGAACGATAGGGCGCCGATTTGTACCAGATCGGCGGCAGGCCGAGGATGTCCCACGGATAGCAGGAGCACAGCGTGCACACGATCATGTTGTGCGTCTGCGGCGTGTTCTCGACCGCCACCAAGTGGTCGCCGACGCGGTTGGTGTGGCCGAGGCTCGCCACCGCCTTGCTGGCGTCGGCGAGCAGCGCCTCTCTGAACGCCGGATCGGTCCAGGCCTTGGCGACGACGGCGGCGCCGTTGCGCGGGCCGACCTTGGTCTCGTAGGTCTCGACGATGGCGTCGAGCGCGGCCGGATCGACATAGCCCTTTTCGGTGAGCACGGTCTCCAGCGCGCGCACGCGCAACTGGGTGTCGCTCAGTTCGGAATGGTCGTGGTCGTGATGATCGTGTGCCATGGCGAAATTCTAGCCGAAAGAGGCGCTCAATCCCACACCCCTTCATGCAGCGCGGCGGCCTCGTCCTCGAGCAGCGGCCCCACCACCGCGACCGCGCGCTGGCCGGCGGCGAACACGGTGCGGCAGGGCAGGTCGAGGGTCGGATTTTCGGCGTGATCGCCCGTGATCTGTTTCAGCCGTTTTTCCGAAAGGCCGTAGACCACGCGGCCGATGCCGGCCCAGTAGATGGCGCCGGCGCACATCGCGCAGGGCTCGGCCGACGTGACCATGGTGCAGCGCGCGAGCGCCGCCGGCGCGTAGGCCTGCGAGGCCGCGCTCGCCAACAGCCGCTCGGCATGGGCGGTCATGTCGCGCGCGGGGCCGAAGCCGTTCTCCTGTTCCATCATCACGCTTCCGTCGGGGCCGGCGAGCAGCGCGCCGAACGGATGGTTGCCGTGTTCGTGCGCGCGCCGGGCCACCGCGAAGACGCGACGCAGCAACGCTTCGTCGTCGGGTTGTGTCATGCCGGCAATTTAGCGAAAGCCAGGTGCCTGTGCCATCATCGGTGCAAGCCGGACCCGAAATGCCATGCTCGCTCTTGCCGACCGCATCGACCGCCTCAATACGGCCATTGGCCGCACCGTGGCCTGGCTCGCGCTCGCCATCGCGCTCGTGCAGTTCGCGCTGGTGGTGGCGCGCTACGTGTTCGACCTCGGCTCGATCCGGCTGACCGAGGCGGTGGTCTACGGCCATGCCACGCTCATCATGCTGGCCGCCGCCTGGACGCTTGCGCGTCGGCGGCCATGTGCGGGTCGACGTGTTCTATGCCGACGCCAGCCCGCGCGCCCGTGCCGTCGTCGATCTCGTGGGCAGCCTGCTGCTGCTGCTGCCGTTCACGCTGGTGCTGCTGTGGCTGTCGCTGCCTTACGCCGCGCGCTCCTGGGCCATATTGGAACGCTCGCAGGAAGTCGGCGGCCTGCCGCTGGTGTTCGTGCTGAAGACGCTGATCCTGCTGTTCGCGCTGCTGATGGCGCTGCAGGGCGTGGCGCAGGCGATCCGCGCTGCGGCTCTTCTTATCCCTCCCCCGCTTGCGGGGGAGGGTGGCGAGCGAAGCGAGCCGGGTGGGGGCTATTGATGCGCAACTCACCCCACCCGGCTCCTCGCTGCGCGCGGAACCACCCTCCCCTAAAGGGGAGGGATTAACGTGGCTGAATCCCTCGCCGTCCTGCTGGTGGTCGCCGTCATCGTCGTGTTGATGGCCGGCTATCCGGTGGCGCTGACGCTCGCCGGCGTGTCGCTGGCCTTCGCCGTGCTCGGCCACCTGCTCGGCGTCATGGGCCTCGGCATTCTCGGCGCGCTGCCCGAGCGCATCTACGGCGTCATCACGAACCCGGTGCTGCTGGCGATCCCGCTGTTCGTGTTCATGGGCGTGATGCTCGAACAATCCCGCATCGCCGAAGACCTGCTCGAGCGCATGGGCCGGCTGTTCGGCTCTTGGCGCGGCGGGCTCGGCTTTTCCGCCGTCATCGTCGGCGCGCTGCTCGCGGCCTCCACCGGCATCGTCGGCGCCACCGCCGTCACCATGGGGCTGATCATGCTGCCGGCTATGCTGCGCCACGGCTATGACGCGCGGCTCGCCGCCGGCACGGTGGCGGCTTCCGCGACGCTGGCGCAGATCGTGCCGCCCTCGACCGTGCTGATCGTGCTCGGCGACCAGCTCAACAATGCGTACCAGGCCGCGCAACTGGCGCAGGGTAATTTCGCGCCCAATGCGCTGTCGGTGAGCGACCTGTTCGCCGGTGCGGTGCTGCCCGGCGCGCTGCTGGTCGGGCTTTATCTCGGCTTTCTCGTCTTCATGGCGCTGTGGCGTCCGGCGACCTGTCCGGCGGTTGGCGAAAGCGACGTTCGTGCGAGCGGCAGCCTGATCGAAGCGCTGCTGGCGCCGCTCGTTCTCATCGCCGCCGTGCTCGGCTCCATCCTCTTCGGCGTGGCGACGCCGACCGAAGCGGCCTCCGTCGGCGCCGTCGGCGCCATGCTGCTCGCCGTCCGCAAAGCGAAGCTCGGCGCCGTGATGAGGCCGGTGGTGGAGAAGACCACGCAGATCACCGCCATGATCTTCCTCATTCTGATCGGCGCTACCGTGTTCAGCCTGGTGTTCCGCGCGCTCGGCGGCGACGTCATGGTGCACCAAGCGCTCGACAACTTGCCCGGCGGCGTCGCCGGCGCGCTGCTCGCGGTCATGGCCGCGATGTTCCTGCTCGGCTTCGTGATGGACGCCTTCGAGATCATCTTCGTGGTGGTGCCGATCGTGGCGCCGGCGCTGTTGAAAATGCCGGGCGTCGATCCGGTCTGGCTCGGCATCCTGATGGCGGTCAATTTGCAGACCTCCTACATGCACCCGCCGCTCGGGCCGACGCTGTTCTACCTGCGCGGCGTGGCGCCGCCCGAGATCACCACCCGCCACATCTATGTCGGCATCGTTCCGTTCGTCGTGATCCAGCTCATCGCGCTGGTCGTGCTCTGGTTCGTGCCCGCCCTTGCCACCGCGCTGCCGCATGCGCTTTACAATCACTGATGCCGCTTTATCCCTCCCCTGGAAGGGGAGGGTGGCTGGCCGAAGGCCAGCCGGGTGGGGTCATCATGGCGAATGTTCGTGCCCGCCAATTGCGCAAAACAATGACCCCACAGGAAGTGAAGCTGTGGGTGCACTTGCGCTCATGGAAATCGCGCGGCTATCACTTCCGCCGGCAGGCGCCGCGCGACGGCTACATTCTCGATTTCGTTTGTTTGCGCGAGCGGATGATCGTGGAAGTGGATGGCGGTCAGCACAATTCTGGATCGCAGGAGGCGCGCGACTTGGATCGCGACGCTCATTTTTCGAAACAGGGTTTTAAGATTCTGCGTTTCTGGAACAATGAGGTCGACAAGAACCTGAGCGGCGTGCTGGAGTCGATCGACCACGCGCTGCGACGAAAATCCCCCACCCGGCCGGCGTCGCCGGCCACCCTCCCCCTGCGGGGGAGGGATAAGAAAGGCTCCGCATGAAAGCCGCCGATATATTCGATCTCACCGGCCGCGTCGCGCTGGTCACCGGCGCCTCCAGCGGGCTCGGCGTGCAGTTTGCCCATGCGCTTGCCGACAACGGCGCGGCGGTCGCGCTGGTGGCGCGGCGGCGGGAGCGGCTCAAAGATCTGCAGGCGACAATCGAAGGGCAGGGCGGCCGTGCCGTCGCGATCGAAGCCGACGTCAACGACAACGCGGCCATGGTGCGCGCCTTCGACGAGGCGGAAAAGGCGCTCGGCACCGTCACGCTGCTGGTCAACAATGCCGGCGTCGTGCATTCCGGCCGCATCCTGGAGACCACGCCCGAGCAATGGCGCCGCGTGCTGGCGACCGATCTCGACGCCGTGTTCTACTGGGCGCAGGAGGCCGCGCGCCGCATGATCGCCGCCGGCAAACAAGGTTCGATCGTCAACACCGCTTCCGTGGTCGGCTTCGCCGTCAGCAAGGGCGTCTCCGCCTACGCCGTCGCCAAGGCCGGCGTGGTGCAGGTCACCAAGGCGCTGGCGCTCGAGCTCGCCTACAAGGGCGTGCGCGTCAACGCCATCGCGCCCGGCTGGTTCGTCACCGAGATCAACGACAAGTACCTGGAAAGCGAAGCGGGGCAGGCGATGAAGCGCGACATCCCCATGGGCCGCTTCGGCCAGGCCGGCGAGCTCGACGGCGCGCTCCTGCTGCTCGCCTCCGACGCCGGCAGCTACATGACCGGCACGACCGTCCTGGTCGACGGCGGGCAAGTGGTGCAGCTCAGGGGGTGAATTCCTCTTCCGCTCACTTCTTTATCCCTCCCCTGAAAGGGGAGGGTGGCTGGCCGAAGGCCAGCCGGGTGGGGTCACTTCGACGGGGCAAAGGTTTAGAGTGACCCCCACCCGGCTTCACTGCGTTCGCCGACCTCCGCCTTGCAGGGGGAGGTAGAGAGAGGCTCTCCCATGGACTTCAACCTTCCCCCCGAGATCGAGGACCTCCGCCAGCGCGTGCGCGCCTTCGTCGAAGAGCACGTGTTGCCGCTGGAGGCCGACCCCGCCAATTTCGCCGACCACGAGAACATCCCGCACGACCGTCTGGAGCCGGTGCGCGCCAAGGCCAAGGCCGCCGGCCTCTGGGCGCCGCAGTCACCGCGCGAATTCGGCGGCATGCAGCTGCCGGTCGTCGCCTGGGCCGCGATCTACGAGGAAGCCGCGCGCTCGATCTTCGGCCCGCTCGCCATCAACTGCATGGCGCCCGACGACGGCAACATGAACGTGCTCGCGCGCACCGGCACGCCGGAACAGAAGGAGCGCTTCCTGCGCCCGATCGTCGAGGGCAAGGTGCGCTCGTCCTTCGTGATGACCGAGCCGCATCCCGGCTCTGGTTCCGATCCCGCCATGATGCTGACCCGCGCCGAGAAGAAGGGCGACCGCTACATCGTGCGCGGGCGCAAATGGTTCATCACCGGCGCCGACGGCGCGGCGCATTACATCCTGGTCGCGCGCACCTCCGAGGACAAGCGCCGGGGGCTCACCGCCTTCCTCTATCACAAGGACGATCCCGGCTGGCGCATCCTGCGCCGCATTCCGATCATGGGCCCGGAGGAACACGGCGGCCATTGCGAGATCGAATATGACGGCCTCGAAATCCCGGCCGAGAACATCCTGCTCAACGAAGGCGACGGCCTGCGCATCACGCAGATCCGCCTCGGCCCCGCGCGGCTGACGCACTGCATGCGTTGGCTCGGCTTCGCCAAGCGCTGCATGGAGATCACGCAGGAATACGTGTCGAAGCGCGAAGGCTTCGGCATCAAGCTTGCCGATCGCGAGAGCGTGCAGATCAAGCTCGGCGAGGTGGCGCACCAGATCGAGATCGGCCGCCTGCTCACCATGCACGCGGCCTGGAAACTCGACCAGGGCTCGCGCGCGCGCAAGGAAGTGTCGATGGCGAAAGTGTCGGTCGCCGACACGCTGCACAACGCCGCCGACGTCGGCATCCAGCTTTGCGGCGCGCGCGGCTATTCCAAGGACACGATCCTGGAATGGATCTACCGCTACGCCCGCTCGGCGCGGCTGGTCGACGGCGCCTCCGAGGTGCACAAAATGGTGCTCGCCCGCTTCATGCGCGAGGAAGGCCGCGACTTCTGGCACTGGGGCGCCGAGGGCGGGTGAGGTTGCTTATCCCTTTGTCGCTTGCGTGATGGCGTTTGCGCCGGTGTCTCCTATCCCTCCCCCGCTTGCGTGGGAGGGTGGCGCGCGTTGTGAACGTCAAGACCTACAGGAGGTCACGGTTGAGCCCTATTACTGCAATTTTCAAGGCGGCAGCTTCAAAGGATCAAAAGGCGTGGTTGAGCGCAGCCGAGAAAGTGAAACATTTCGAGACTTACCCTGAGTGGCGCCAAAAACACCAAATTACAGACGTAATTAAATCGTACGAATTATACCTTGACGATTGGGAACGCACTCTACCGACTGAAGCGACAATAATTTCAACCCGAAACGTCGATAAAGAACTGGGGCGTGCAATCGCAAGAAGACTCGCTAAAGTCAATAAGTTCGGCCTGGAAGCGGCAGATGCGTTTGAAGAGGAGTTTGAAAATAAGTTGATATCTGACGTTACTATTGATCATGGAAGCCTGAAGTTAAAGCACTGCGCAATTAGAAGACTTCATTGCTGGCACGGCGCAAGTGTTACTTTGGTCAATTGTTGGGTCGGTTTGATGCAAATTGGTGAGAATTCGCTCAATTATTTTGAAATTAGGGGCGGCAACATCGCTCGATTGGAGAGCCCGCTTCCTGGTCAGCTGAATCCGTTTCGTGGCTCGGCTAGTATTGTTGATGCGAAATTTGATTCTCTTCTGGAGAATGCGCAAGCATTCAGAAACATGCGACACCATCTGTCTGCAATCCACAATCAGGAGGCTGCAGCAGTATTTCATTCAGCGGAGATGCGAACGCTTTTCGGTCAACAAAACAAACTCGATAAGATATTTAATCTGATCTACCGCGGTATTTCAGACTACGGAAATTCCACCACGCGCCCTCTTTGGTTGTTCTCGGCCTTTGCGTTAATAAATTTTGCAATTTTCTTCGCCACCGACGGAGCGGTGGTATCAGGCGATGTCGCGAATACTGGTTGGCAGCTGGCATTGCACGAAGGTGGCTGGGCCGGGGATGCATTACGAAGTGCAACCATTACATTGACGCAGATTGTAAATCCGCTTGGAATTTTTGGTGTAAAGACGATAGTTACAGCGAAATCCATATCACTCGTGATTTCAAACTTGGTGATCTGCTTGGCGGCAACAGTCTCGCTTGGTTTCTTTGTGTTCGCGCTGAGACGCCGATTTCGGCTTGCTCAAGAATAAAATATGGCCGCCAATTCCTGCTGGACGGAGACATTCGTACGCGCACAGCGTGCTTGTTAAGCGATCATTCCGGGGCGCGGCCGAAAGGCCGCGAACCGGGAATCCCGGTGCCGCGGCATATGGATTCCGGGTCCACGTGCTGGCGCACGCGTCCCGGAATGACAGCCCAATTCACTTCTTGCAGTTCACCGCGATGTCGACGCGCCGGTTCACGAGCTTGCCGGTGTTGTCCGGGGTCCAGTCCTTCAGCCGCCGCTCGCCCCAGGCCGCCTCGTTGACCGCGACGTCGCTGCCGGCGAACGCGCTCTTGATCTTCTCGGCGATATTGCGCGCGCGTTTCTGCGACAGCGTGAGATTGTATTCGTCGTCGCCCAGCGTGTCGGCATAGCCGGCGACCGATATGGTGCAGCCGGAGCGGCCTTCGACGATCGACTTGAGCTTGGGAATGATCATCGCCGCCTGCCCGTCGTCGTCGGCGCTGCCGACCTTGGCGTATTCGATATCGAGCGGCGACACCGAGGCTACCTTCTTCGGCAGGTTGCCCTCGCTCGGCATGTGCAGATAGACGACGACCGCCTCCTTCGGCTGCGGCTTGAGCGCGGCCTGCAGCGTGCCGAGGTCCGCGCCGAGCTTGGCGCGCAGTGCCGCGGTCTCCTCGATGCGCTTCTGCAGATCGCCGATCGCGCTATGCAGGTCGGCGCTTTGCGCCTGTCCCTTGTCGGTGGAGGCCGCCTTGAGCGCCGCCAGCGCCTGGTTGGTGCCGTCGAGCTTGGCGTTGAGCGCCGTCAGCTCTTCGTTGACGGTCCCGAGCGCGCTCGCCTTCTTGATGTCGGCGAGCGTGGTATTGACCGCATCGATCTTGGCGCCGAGCGGGTCGACCGCGCTGGCGAAATTCTGCTGCGGCATGGTCTGCTTGATCTGCGTCAGCGTCGTTTCGGCGGTCTTCAGATTGGCGTTGAGCTGATCGAGCTGCTTGGCGACGCCGTCGAGCGAGGCGGACTTCTGGATGTCCGACACCGTGCCGCCGATGGTCTTGATGCCGGAATCGATCGCCGCCAGTCGCGTGCCGATGTCGGCGCCGGGCAGCGACTGCTTGATCGCCGCCAGGGCGTCATCGGTGCTCTTGAGCTTGTCGCTGATCTGATCGAGCCGGTCGCCGACATTGTTCTGCGCGGTCGATTTCTGCAGCGAGGTGAGCCAGGTGTTGCTCGCCTTGACGCTCTGCTCGAGCGCGCCGATCCGCGTGCCGATGTCGGCGTTTTGCGCGGACGCCTTCTGCAGCGAGTCGAGCGAGGCATTGATCGTCTTGATGCTGGTGTCGAGGGTGTCGAGCCGGCCGGTGATGTTGGCGGCGGGCAGCGCCTTGTGGATGCCGGCGAGCGCCTCGTTGGTCGCCTTGATCTGGCTGTCGAGCTGCTCGAGGCCCTTGCTGACCGACGCGCTGGCGATCGCCTTCTGCATCTCGGCCACCGCCCTATTGGTCTTGTCGATCTTGGCGTTGAGCGTGGCCACCGCGTCCTCGATGCGGGCGCCCGGGTTGGCCGTCACCCGCCACAAGGTGACGCCGCTGATGGCAATGACCACGACGAAGGCGGCGCTGAGCCAGAAGGTCTTCTGCGCGTCGGACATCAGAGCGCTCCCCGGTTCGTTCTGGTGCTTGCATACCGAGAATATACGCCCCTCCCGGGGATGCAAAGGCTTCACCGCGATGCCTTGCCCACCATCGAAACGCACAAATGCCATCGCCCGCCGGTCAGGCGGGCGCGGAGCGTGGCGGTACTGCGTTGCAACCGCGCCGCGATGCTGCGGCGCGGCCGCCTTCCGTCGCGGTTTAGTTGCGGTAGCTGGTGTCGATCTTGTCGAGCATGCGCAGATAGGCCGGCCAGTCGTGCGAGCCGCGGCCGCGGTCGTGGCGCTCGTACTGCTCGGCGGTCTTCTCGCACACCGCCGCCGGGATCTCGAGCAACTCCTTGCCGGTCGAATCCATCATCAACTGGATCTCGGCCGCGTCCATCAGATAGCGCATCAGCACAAAGGCCTCGCGCGCGCTCTTGCCGACCGTGAGCAGGCCGTGATTGTGCAGGATCATGCCGCGGTTCTGCCCGAGATCGCGGTTGATGCGCGCGCGCTCGTCGAAGTCCTCGGTCAGGCCCTCATAGGCGTGATAGCCCATGCGGTTATAGAAGCGGATCGCCGCCTGCGAGAGCATGCGCAGGCCGCCCTTCATGCCGGAGATGGCGATGCCGGCATTGGTGTGGATGTGGATCGCGCAGTTGACGTCCTCGCGCCCACTCAGCACGCCGCCGTGCAGCGTGAAGCCGGGGCGGTTGACGCCGGCCGACTCGTCGAGGTCCTCGTCCATCGACACCTTCACCAGGTTCGAGGCGGTGATCTCGGTGTAGAGCAGATCGTGCTTCTTCATCAGGAACATGCGCGGCTCGCCCGGCACCCGCATGGACGAATGATTGTAGATGACGTCGTCCCAGCCGTGATGGGCGAGCAGCCGATAGACGGCGGCGAGATCGACGCGCGCGTCCCATTCGGCTTGGGAAATTTCACTGGATGAGACTTTAGCGGCGGTACCGCCAACCACCTTCGCATGTGTGTTCATCGGCGTGTCCTCCTGGTGCGCGCAGTCTACGGCGGCGACGGTTGAACAGCCAGCGCAAAGTCAATTCGGGTGACGAACGGCGTTTTCGCCAGGTCAAAGATCAAGTCAAAGGTTAAGTCAAAGATCAGGTCAAAGATCAGGTCAAAGATTCTTCACGAAATGCACGACGCGCTCGAACAGCGACGGCTTATGCCGGTGCCGATGGTGGATCCGCGCGCGGTGGGTCGCGACTTGCTCCTTCGCTTCGGCGGTGCGCTCGGACGGAAGCGATACGGCTTCTGTCTGCGGCGGCACGGCGACGGCCATGTACTTGGGCGTAATGACAGTCGGCTGCGCGGGCGGCAGCGCCGCCATATGCGTCGCCGGTGCGGAGCCGACGGTCTGCGGCGTGTGGGCCGCCGTCTGCTTGGGCGCGACGTCCGCCATCAGTTCGTGCAGCGCGGGCGCGTGCTTGGCCACTTGCGAAGGCGCTCCCATGCGTTTGCGCGGCAGCGGCACATCGACAAGGTGCACGCGGGCAACGACAGCCGCCTGCTCGGGCAGCGAGGCAACCGCCATCGCATTCGCGCGCGCGGTGGCGGCCCGCCTCGGCGGCAGCGGCACCGCGACGGTCTGCACCGGCGAGGGCGTCTGCATATGCTTGGGCGTGGAAGCGAGCGCGACCATTTCGTACGGCTGAGCCGCCCGCTTGCGTGGCAGCGGCACGTTCTCGCGCGGCAGCGCGGCGACCTGCGTGTGCGACGCGCGCATGCGCTTGGCGAACATCGTGGCGTGCGGGTCGACCACGGTGTAGCCGCGGATCGAGCGCACATGCACGCGCGTCAGGTGATGGCCGGAATTGCCGTCATGCACCAGCCAGTAATTGCCGGCGACATGCTTCAGCAGCACCATCACATGACCGCGGCGCGCCGCCGCCATGCCCGGGGCCGGCGAGGTGCGCGGGAATTTTTCCATCCAATTGGCGGCGAGATTGAGCTCGGGACGAATCTTGCCGAACAGGAAACGCGAGGCCTCGCAGCCGCAGAAGGCATGCGGGCAGCCCGGTGGCCGGCCGCCGATGATTTTTTCGCCGTATTCGAAAATGGGGTCGCGCGAGGCGTGCATCCGCGGGATTTCGGAGCGGACCCAGCGCGGCGGCTTGGTGCAGCCGCGCTTATCGCAGACGACAACACCGTGCCCGCGCCGCGCATCGGCGGCGTTCATGGTGGCGAACGCAAGCATCGCCACGACAAAGATTCTCAAACTCGTACGCAACAAAAGACCACGCTTGATGAGCGGTTGGACGCCGCGAAATCAACTTCCCCGTTGGCCATTCGAGCGAATGGCAAGTTGTGGCGTGAGCCGCTGCGCGGATGCCGCGGCTAATCCCCTGACTGGGTTGATTAAATAGCCTCAAGCGGGGCGGTCTGTAAACCCCGGTCACGGCCCGCGCGGGCCGAGGCCCCGCATTTTTGCATTGCTCAAGGCGAGTCGTTGGCGCGGTTCGTCTCGACTTTTGAGTGTGAGCCGCCGTTCGCGAGGCTTGAGCGATGCTGCATTGTCCGCCTATAGCAAGTGTCGTCATGAACCATCCGATCCAAATCCGCATGGCCGGCTACGGTCCGCCGTCGACCGGCTTTTCCAAGGCGTTGCAATTCATCGGCGACAAATTGCAGGCGCGCTTCGGCAACGACGTCGACATCAAATACGTCTTCAACGTCATGGACCTCGGCTACAAGGCCGAGGATATTTTGTGGCTGGTCGAAAACGGCCTGCTCACGCTCGGTTATCAGTCGTCGAGTTATCTGACCGACCGCGTGCCCGAGCTCGGCTTCGTCGATCTGCCGTTCCTGTTCGCCGACAACGCTGAGGTACGCGGCGCCATGGACGGCGCGCTCGGCGAATTCCTCGTCAGGAAGACCGAGGAGCGCGTCGGCTACCGCATCCTCGGCTGGTTCGAGAACGGCTTCCGCCACATCTCCAATAAGCTGCGGCCCATTCACACGCCCGCCGACATGAAGGGCATGAAGATCCGCGTGCTGCCGAGCGAGATCCAGCGCCGCACGTTCGAACTCTTGGGCGCGCGGGCGATGCGCATGGACCTCACCGAAGCCATCGCCATGATCAAGGCCGGCACCTTGGACGCGCAGGAAAATCCGCTCGCCAACACTGTCACTTACGGCGTGCACAATTTTCATAAGTTCCACACGCTCACCTCGCACTTCTATATCTCGCGTCCGGTGTTCCTGCACCGCGCCTCGTTCGAGGCCTGGCCCACCGAATTGCAGCAGGCGATGCAGGAGGCCGTCACCGAGTCGGTCGCCTTCCAGCGCACGCTGGCGGAACAGGAGCACGAACAGTCGCGCCGTATCATCGAAGACGCCGGCTGCGAAATTGTGGAATTGACCACGAAGGAACACGACGCCTTCGTCGACGCCGTGCAGCCTTTGCTCAAGGACGCGCGCGCGATGTACGGCGAGGTGATGTTCAAGATGGTGGGGAAATAGGTCCCGACGGTCGTCGTCGGCGCATTCTCCGCTGTCGTCCCCCGCGAAGGCGGGGGACCCGGTATTCACCGGCGGCGCCGAGATTACTGGATCGTCCGCTTTCGCGGACGATGACACCGGGAGCTAGCGGCCCGCCTTCACGCCCAGGCCGGGCGCCAGCGCTGCCGCATTACCAGCGTGCCGATCAGCAGCAAATTCACGATGTTCGAGCCGATGCCGGTGGCGAAGGCCGGCGCGTAATAGCCGAAATGGTCGTAGAGCACGCCGGCGAGCCAGCCGCCGAGCGCCATGCCGCTGCCGCTGAACAAGAGCAGCGTCGGAATACGCCAGGACGCCTGGCTGGCCGGAAACATTTCGCGGATCGCGAGCACATAGGCCGGGATGATGCCGGAAAAGCCGAGCCCGAAGGCGGCCGACACCGTGAACAGCCCGGTCTCGTTCTGCGTCAACAGAAACGCGATCATGGCCGAGCACTGCCAGGCCGAGCCGATCAGCACCGTCGACAAGCCGCCGATGCGGTCGGAGATCGCGCCCCAGATCTGCCGGGAAAGGAACGCCGTCCCCAGCAGCACCGACAGCATCACCGCGCCCACCGAGCGCGCGATGCCGAGATCGCTGCACAGCGCCACCAGGTGCCCCTGCGGCATCGACATCGGGATGCAGCAGGCCACCGCGGCGCAGCAGATGGTGGCGAACACCAGATTGGGCGGCCAGCCGAGCACGCGCGCATCGGTGCTGCCGCCGTTGCTCACCTGCGTCTCGATCGTTTCCGGCGGCGCGCGGAAGAACCAGATCGCGAGCGGCACGATGACGATGATTTCGGCGAGCGCGTACCACTGCATGGTGTGCCGCCAGCCGATCACCGCGATGGCGTGGCCGAACATCGGCGGCCAGATCGCGCCGGCGAGATAGCTGCCGCTCGCGATCAGCGCCAGCGCAGAGCCGCGCCGGCGGTCGAACCAGCGGCTCACGTAGATGTAGAGCGGCGCGTTGATGCTGCCGAGTCCGAGAACGCCGATGAACAGCCCGTGGCCGATCCACAGCGGCCAGGGCAGGCCGAGGGTGGAGACCGCAAGCCCGAGCCCGATCATCAGGGCGCCGCCGGCCACGGTCCAGCGCGCGCCGACGCGGTCGGCCACCTGGCCCATCACGATGCCGCCGAGGCCGGAACCGAGCCAGGCGAGCGACGAGGCCAGCGCCGGCACCGAGCGCGCGCCGTCCGCTTCCGCCGCGATGTCCTTCAGCGCCACCGCGGTCAGCCAGGCGGCGCCGAAGCCCATCATGATGATGAACAGCGCGACGCCCGCGACCACCCAGGACGCGCGCGTTTCGACGGACGAAGAATGCGATCGCAGCATGTATAAGGAACCCGGCGGCAGTCCCTTTTACAGACGTTGCGGAATTTGACCAGCCATGCCGCCGGGGGAGGGGTATGCGTCACGCCCTCAGGAGGGGGCGCCGCCTGCCGCGTTTGCCGACGCTCACGCCGTACGGACGTGGGCGACGAAGGCCTGGGCTTCCTGTTGCAGGGTGGCGGCCTGGCGGTTGAGGTCGGCCACAGCCTGCAGAATCTGCTGAGCGCCGCTACGGGTGCGGCTGGCGAAATCGTTGACGCCTGCGATGGTCTCGGCGACCTGACGGATGCGCGCGGCGGCGCCGTCGACGCTTTCGGCGATCTTGTGGGTCGCCTCGCTCTGCATGCGTACCGAGCCGGTGATCGACTGCGACACCGTGTCGATCTGCGACACCACGGTCGACATCGATTGCGTCGCGCCGCGCACGCTTTCGACCATGTCGCCGACCGCGCCGGTCTTGTCACGGATGTTGGCGAGCGCCTGCGTGGTCTGCGCCGCCAGGGTCTTCACTTCTTGCGCCACCACGGCAAAACCGCGGCCGGCTTCGCCCGCGCGCGCGGCCTCGATGGTGGCGTTGAGCGCGAGCAGGTTGGTCTGGCTGGCGATGGCCTGGATCATGCCGGCGACCTCGTCGATCTCGCCGACGGTCGAAACCAGCCCGTCGGCATTATCGACCGCGATATTGGCGCGGCGGGTCGCCTCCACCACCACGTTCGCGGCGTTGGCGAGCTGGGTGTCGATGTCGTGCATGGCGGTCGACAATTCGTCGATCGCCGCCGCCACCGTGCCGGCGACCTGGGTGGTGTCTTCCGCCGCCACCGCGGCCTGGCCGACCGAGCGGCCGGATTCCTCGGCGATCCCGGTCATGGCGCGCGCCGAGCCGTCGAGCTGCGCCGCGGCGGCAGCGAGCGCGTCGGCCACGGTGAGAATCCGGCGCTCGAAATCCTGCGCCACCGTTTCCAGCGCGGCGGTCCGTTCGGCGACCGCCTGGTTGCGGCGGCGCAAGTCGCGGACCGCGACCGCGAAACGTGACCGGTCGGAAAGATCGATGGGCCGTTGATAAAACTCGACCGGGATCACGGCGCCATCGGCGGAGCGCAAGTCGGTCTCGATCGGCACGTTCGACGATGCGAACAGGCGATCGAGCATGCTGCCGTCGGACACAAATTGCTCGATTTTTGTGCCAACGATGGCGTCGGCGGCGATGCCCGTGAGCGCGGCAAAGCTGTCGTTGACGGTGACGATCACGCGTCCATGACAAATAACGAGGCCTTCGAACGCTGCGTTGACGAGACTATGCATACGGTCGGTTTCGAGCGCGCCCCGCCGCTGGTCGCGAACGTCGAGGGCGAAACCGGCCAGCGTCAGGACGAGAATCGACAAGCTTGCCGCGGCAACCGCGACGGCCAGCCAGCCCGGCGGCAACGCCGAACTCGGGACGTCGACCGACGGATCCGGAACGACCGAAATTGCCGTCATGGCCGTAAAGTGAAGTGCGCAGATGGCGAGCGTCAGCAGCAAGGCGCCGCCCGCGCGGTATGCGGCACGCTCGCTGCGCAGCGCCACGGATAGAGCTGCGCCGCCGAATAGTTCGCCAAGCGCAACCGAGGCGGCGACGTAGATCGGATCCCAGACGATGCGACCGGCGATTTCAAAGGCGGCCATGCCGATGTAATGCATGACCGCGATGCCGCCGCCGACGATAAACCCGCCCACCCAACGGTTGCCGGGAAACGTGAGGGTGGTGGCGACGGCAAAGCCAATTCCGGTCGCGAGAATGGCGACAACCAGCGACAGTGCCGTCAGCAGGGCGTTGTATCCGGTCGGCACGCCCGATGCGTAGGCGAGCATGGCGACGAAATGCGTGGCCCAGATGCCGAAGCCGGTCGCAATCGCGGTGACGCCGAGCCACAGATAACGCGTGCGGCCCGTGGCGCCCTGCACGTGGCGCACCAGCGTTATCGCCGTGAAGGAGGCGAGCGCGCAGATAATGGCCGCGACGGCCACGAGGCGCAGATCGTGCTGGTTGACGACGCAGCTATAGACCGCAAACAATTGTTGTCACCGTGCCGTGCGCCGAGACGTTGAGTGTCGCTCGATTATAGGTACGGAAACGCTAGCGGACGTATCTTAATACCGCATTAATCATGTGTAGCGCTCGCGCATTGGTGGCGGCCGGTCGCGTTGTGAATCGTCGCAGCCGGTGTCGCGCGCGGCGGCAGCGGGGATGGGTGATGACGGTCCGCGTGTCACGCGCGCGGGGCCAATTCGCGAATCCGCGATGGACGGGCAACGGCGCGTCGGCGCCGGGCCCACGCGGCAGGCCTCGTCGCTGCCAGACACCCGGCTGTCGTCCTCCGCCAACGGGTCCGCGCAAAGCGCGGCCCGATGACAGGCTCCGGCGGAGGATCCAGTAAACGAGGACCCAGTAAACACGGCGGGTGCCGTGATTCCTGGATCTCCTGCTGGCGTTTATCCCCGCGGCAGCGGGAATGGGTGACGACGATCCGCGTGTAACGGCCGCGCGGGACAAGCCGCGGGACCGGGGATAAGATTATTTTCATAGGTTTCTTGACATCCTTCTAGGCAAGACTATAATCCCATTTACCCCGCCCCGAATGCCGAGGGGTGTCTGATCAGCGTCTCCAGACGCGGGGCGGGGAGCGGTGGCCGGTTCGGGGGCGTCGGAGATGCGGCGCGGGTTTCCCTGATCCGGCGGTCCAAGCCGCATGCGTCCCGGCGCGCTTCCCGCGCGTCACGGCGGCCCCACTGGCGACGGCAGCCGGCACGGTCGGAAGTGCTGGGCACCGTTTGGGCCCGACAGCGGTGGATAGGCGGCCTTCCAGTCCAAAGAGAGGCGGGTCGCCTGAAACGGTAAGTCCACCGGGGGCGATGCGGAGCAAACCTAATAAACACCGCGCGCGGGACGCCAAGGGACTGGCGGACTTGCGGCTTGCCCGTCGTAGCGAAAGCGAAGACGGTCCGGACTTCGACAAGCCTCGACGTCGCGAGGCGTCGAGGCCCGTGGGTCTGAGCACTTTTAGTTTGCGCACTTTGCGTAAACTTGAGTGCGCCCGGACCCGAACGCGTCCCGCGCGCCCTCGGTCTTCATTCGAAGGCGGCGGCTCGTCGCGCCGAAGCCCGCAAGGGCGAAGGCGGAAAGGTGGAAGAGGGCGCACCCGGCGCCGACCAAACAATACGGGCGGCGGAGCTGTGCTTGTCGCGCCGTAGCTCGAAGAGCGAAGGCAGGGCTGTTTGATAAGTGGATTGGTGGAGGATGCGAAGGTGCGACACGTGCCGTGCGTGTCCCGGGCGCTGCGCAACATGCAATGTTGCGCTGCAGACCCGGGACCCCGGTTGAAAGCAAACCGGGACCCCGGGTCAGCGGGGCATCGCTTCGCTGCCGCTCGTGCTGCACCGCGCCCGGGGAACGCAATCGCCGTCAACTCCGCCAGCGCCGTCCGGCCCATCCGCCACGATCGCCGCGGCACGACTGCGGGCGTGCCCGGCAAAGCCCGAACCGAAAACACCGCGCCCCGCCGCCCCCACGCAATTTCCTTGCAAGCGCGCGGCCGGTCGCGCAACTCCCACGCAGGCTGTTGATTTTCCGGAACTTATCGCCCTCGACCGGTTTCCTGTCCCGTCGCGGCGGCCTATATGTTAGAGGCTGCCGCAGGCACCAAGGGTGCGCGCGAGGGTCCCGATGACGCTTCGATCAGTCAGCCTCGACGACAAATACGATCTCGCGCAAACCCGCGTCCTGGTGACCGGCTATCACGCGCTGATCCGCGCGCTCTTGATGCAGAAGGAGCGCGACCGCCGCGCCGGCCTCAACACCGGTGGCTACGTCACCGGCTATCGTGGCTCGCCGCTCGGCGGCCTCGACCAGCAGATGATGCGCGCCGGCCGCCTTCTCAGCGCGGCCGATGTCAAATTCAATCCCGGCGTCAACGAAGAGCTCGCCGCCACCGCGCTATGGGGCACGCAGCAGGCCGAACTGCGCGGCGAGGGCAAGTTCGATGGCGTCTTCGGCATGTGGTACGGCAAGGGCCCGGGCGTCGACCGCTCCGGCGACGTCTTCCGCCACGCCAACATGGCCGGCACGTCTCCCCATGGCGGTGTGCTCGCCTTGATGGGCGACGACCACACCGCGGAATCCTCCACCACCGCGCATCAGTCCGAATTCCATTTCGTCGACGTGATGATGCCGATCCTCAATCCGGCCGGCGTGCAGGAAATCGTCGATTATGCGCTCTACGGCTGGGCCATGTCGCGCTTCACCGGCACATGGAGCGCGCTCAAATGCATGCACGAGACGGTGGAGTCGACCGGCGTCATCGACGGCAGCCTCGATCGCGTGCAGATCGTTACGCCGACCGATTTCGTCATGCCCGAGGGCGGTCTCAACATCCGCCTCGTCGACACCATCCTCGGCCAGGAAGCGCGCCTGCACGATTTCAAGCGCGACGCCATGCTGGCCTTCCTGCGCGCCAACAAGCTCAACAAGATCATCACCTCCGGCGGCCGTAACCCGAAGATCGGCATCATCACCACCGGCAAGGCCTATCTCGACGTCCGCCAGGCCTTCGACGAACTCGGCATCGACGAGATCAAGTGCAACGACCTCGGCCTGCGCCTGTTCAAGATCGGCTGCCCATGGCCGATCCCGCGCGAGGAACTGGTCGCCTTCGCCGAAGGCCTCGACCTTATCATCGTGGTGGAGGAAAAGCGCTCGCTGATCGAAGTGCAGGTGCGCGAGGAGCTCTACGGCACCGCCAATCAGCCGGTTTGCATCGGCAAGAAGGACGAGCAGGGCAACTGGCTGTTCCCGGTCAAGGGCGCGCTCGATTCCAACGACGTCGCCATCTGCATCGGCGAGCGCCTGTTGAAGGTCGCGCCCAACGACGAACTCGCCGCCAACGTCGCGCGGCTGAAATCGGCGCAGAAGGCGCTGGCCGCGACCGCGGATGTTGCGCTGCGCATTCCCTATTTCTGCTCGGGCTGCCCGCACAACACCTCGACGCGCGTGCCGGAAGGCAGCCGTGCCTATGCCGGCATCGGCTGCCACTTCATGGCGCAGTGGATGGACCGCAAAACGCTCGGCTTCACCCAGATGGGCGGCGAGGGCGCCAACTGGATCGGCGAGGCGCCTTTCTCGGAGCGCCCGCACGTTTTCCAGAACCTGGGCGACGGCACCTATAACCACTCCGGCTATCTTGCCATCCGTGCCGCGATCGATGCCGGCACCACCATGACCTACAAGATCCTGTTCAACGACGCGGTGGCGATGACCGGCGGGCAGGCCAACGAAGGCGGCCTCAACGTGCCGCAGATCGCCCGCCAGGTGGCCGCCGAAGGCGCCAAGCGCGTGGTCGTGGTCACCGACGAGCCCGACAAATATCCGGCGGATACCGACTGGCCGAAGGGCCTCACCATCCATCACCGCGACGAGCTCGATGCCGTTCAGCGCGAGCTTGCCACCGTCCCCGGCGTCAGCGTGCTCATCTACGATCAGACCTGCGCCGCCGAGAAGCGCCGCCGCCGCAAGCGCGGTACCTTCCCCGATCCCGACAAGCGCGTCGTCATCAACGATCTGGTCTGCGAAGGCTGCGGCGATTGCGGCGTCAAATCGAACTGCGTGTCGGTGCAGCCGCTGGAGACCGAATGGGGCCGCAAGCGCACCATCGATCAGTCGAGCTGCAACAAGGACTATTCCTGCCTCAAGGGCTTCTGCCCGTCCTTCGTCACCGTGCACGGCGCCAAGCTGAAGAAAGGCGAGGGCATCGCCGAGCCGGAGCATTGGCCGGCGCTGCCGGCGCCAAGCGCGCCGCTCTCCAACCACCCCTACAACATCATCGTCACCGGCGTCGGCGGTACCGGCATCGTGACTGTCGGCGCCATCATCGCCATGGCCGCGCACATCGACGGCAAGGGCGCCGGCGTCATCGACATGGCGGGTCTCGCGCAGAAGGGCGGCGCGGTGTTCAGCCATATCCGCATCGCCAATACGCCCGACGACATCCACGCCATCCGCGTCGCCGCCGGCGGCTGCGATCTGGTGCTGGGCGGCGACATCGTGGTGGCCGGCAACAAGAAAGTGCTGGGCGCCATGAAACAGGGCGGCACCCGCGTCATCGTCAACACCGCCGAATTCCTGCCGGGCGACTTCACCCGCAACGCCGATTTCTCGCTGCCGACCGAGCGGCTGAAACGCACCATCGCCGAGCACGCCGGGCCTGAGCGCAGCCATTTCGTCGACGCCGGCCGCATCGCCACCGCGCTGCTCGGGCAGTCGATCGGCGCCAACATGTTCATGCTCGGCTACGCCTATCAGCTCGGCGCGCTGCCGCTGACCGCCGAGGCGATCGAGAAGGCGATCGAGCTGAACGGCGAGGCGGTGAAGATGAATCTTGCCGCCTTCAGCTACGGCCGCCGCGCCGCGGTCGAGCCGGGCCTGATCGACGTGCTGATGGGCCCGCCGCCGGAAGAACAGAACGATTCGCTCAAGCTCTCGCAGACTTTCGAGGAAGTGGTGGAGCGGCGCGTCGCCTTCCTCACCGCCTATCAGAGCAAGCGCTATGCGCGGCGCTATCGCAAATGGGTCGACAGGGTGCGCGCAGCGGAAGCCGAGAGGACGCCGGGGCAGGAAGGCCTCGCCGAAGCGGCGGCGCGCTATCTGTTCAAGCTGATGGCCTACAAGGACGAATACGAAGTGGCGCGGCTCTACAGCGACACCTCGTTCCTCGCGCGCGTGAAGTCGTCCTTCGACGGAAATCTGAGCTTCGAATTCCATCTGGCGCCGCCGCTTACCGCCAAGGTCGACCCGGCGACGGGCGAGCCGAAGAAGAAGTCGTACGGCCCGCGCATGTTGAAGATGTTTGGGCTGCTCAAGAGATTCAAATTCCTGCGCGGCACGCCGTTCGATCCGTTCGGCTACAGTGCCGATCGCCGCGCCGAGCGCCGGCTTATCCGCGACTACGAAGCGCTGCTCGCCACGCTGATGGCGGAGATCAACCCCGCCAACCACGCCGTCGCCATCGCGCTGGCGTCTATCCCTGAAAAGATCCGCGGATATGGCCCGGTCAAGCAGCGTTCGATCGTCGCCGCCAAGGCCGAGGAAGCGGCCTTGCGCGAGCAATTCCGCAGCCCCGCCGCGGAGCCCATGCTGAAGGCGGCGGAGTAAGGGGCGGTCATCCGGGGATCGCTCGCGACCGCTCGCGCCCCGGAATGACAGTGTGCCTTGCGACCTTTTTCCAAGCGTTCGAGGCTTGACCGCTTCGCGGCGGTGTTTTCATATCCATACAAACAAGACCGTCTCTCAAGACGGCGAGGGGTTCAAAAACAAGCCGCAACAAAAGCGCGGCATCTGTGGGAGGGAAAGGCTGTGGCGACGAACGCCGCCGCGCAGGCGGATACGTTCCCCAAGCTATTGATCCGTAACGCTCATTCGTTCGGGGCCCGGCCGGCTATGCGGCACAAGGACCTCGGCATCTGGCAGACCTGGACCTGGGGGGAGCTCAACGAAATCGTGCGGGCCTATGCGGTCGGCCTGCACCGGCTCGGCCTCAAGCGCGGCGAGACCATCGCCATCGTCGGCGCCAACCGCCCCAAGCTCTACTGGTCGGTGATGGCGGCGCAGACGCTCGGCGCCGTCCCGGTGCCGGTCTATGCCGATGCCGTCGCCGATGAACTCTCCTATGTGCTCGGTCACGCCGAGGTGCGTTTCGCCGCGGTTGAGGACCAGGAGCAGGTCGACAAGATCATGTCGGTCAAGGACCGCCTGCCGAAGCTCAAGCAGATGGTCTACGACGAGGCGCGCGGCTTGCGCGACTACGACCACAGCCATCTGCATCCGATCGACGAAATCATCGAAGACGGCCGCAAGGCGCTCAAAGACCCCGCTATCGGCCAGTGGCTCGACCGTGAGATCGAGAGCGGCAAGGGCCTCGATCCCTCCATCATCCTCTACACGTCCGGCACCACCGGCACGTCGAAAGGCGTGGTGCTTACCGGCGCAGGCTCGATTCATGCCGCCTCCGACACCGTCGCCTTCGATCATCTGAACGAGAAGGATGTTTCGCTCGCGTATCTGCCGCTGGCCTGGGTCGGCGATCATTATCTGAACTACGCGCAGGGCATGGTGGCCGGCTTCTGCATCGCCTGCCCGGAAAACACCGACACCGCCCAACAGGACCTGCGCGAGATCGGCCCGACCTTTTATTTCGCGCCGCCGCGCACGCTGGAAACGCTGCTCACGCGGGTGATGATCCGCATGGAGGACGCCGGCTTCCTCAAGCGCAAGATGTTCCACTATTTCCTCGGCGTCGCGCGCCAATACGGCGAGGCCATCCTCGACCACAAGCCGGTGCCGCTGATCGGCCGGCTGCTCTACGGAATCGGCAATATCCTGGTCTACGGTCCGCTCAAGAACGTGCTCGGCTTCTCGCGCGTACGCACCGCCTATACGGCCGGCGAGGCGATCGGCCCCGATCTCTTCGCCTTCTACCGCTCGATCGGCCTCAACCTGAAGCAGCTCTACGGCCAGACCGAGGCGTTCCTGTATCTCACCGCGCAGCCCGACGGCCAAATCTATTCCGACACCGTCGGCCCGGCCTGTCCGCATGTCGATCTGCGCATCGCCGAGAACGGCGAGGTGCTGTTCAAATCGCCCGGCATGTTCGCCGGCTATTTCAAGGACGACGCCAAGACGAAGGAAGTGCTGACGCCCGACGGCTATGTGAAGACCGGCGACGCCGGCTATTTCGACGAGAAGACCGGGCACCTGAAGATCATCGACCGCGCCAACGACGTCGGCAAGCTCACCGACGGCACGCTGTTTCCGCCCAAATACATCGAGAACAAGCTCAAGTTCTTCCCCAACATCCGCGAGGCCGTCGCCTATGGCGACAAGCACGATTTCGTCGCGGTGATGCTCAACATCGATCTCACGGCGGTCGGAAGCTGGGCCGAGCGTAACAACGTAGTCTACGCCTCCTATCAGGAACTCGCCGGTCATCCGCTCGTATACGACATGATCGAGAAACACGTGGCGGAAGTGAACCGCGACCTTGCCCGCGACAAGGTGATGGCGGGCGCGCAGATCAAGCGCTTCCTCATCCTGCACAAGGAGCTCGACGCCGATGACGGCGAACTCACCCGCACCCAGAAGGTGCGCCGCGGCTTCATCGCCGAGCGCTACGCGCCGCTGGTGACCGCGCTCTATGACGGCTCCGACGAGGCGGACATCGCAACGGAGGTAACCTTCGAGGACGGCCGCAAGGGCATGATCAAGGCGCGGGTAAAAATCCGCGACATGCCGACCGTGCACACCTCGCCGCCGATGGAGCAGGCGGCATGAGGCTCACCTTTCTTATACCTCCCCCTGAAGGGGGGAGGTCGGTTCGCCAACGGGTCCGCGCGAAGCGCGGCCCGATGACAGGCTCCGCGAACCGGGTGGGGGTCTTCTTCGGCGTGACCCCACCCCGCTTCGCATCGCTGACGCGATGCAAAGCGACCCTCCCCTTCCGGGGGAGGGATAAGAAGGCAGGGGGTATCGCATGAGAGCGCCCACCAGCTCGGACGTTGCCGCCGGCGACGTGCTGCTGGCGGTGGAGAACGTTTCGCTCGCCTTCGGCGGCGTCAAAGCGGTGAGCGACGTCTCCTTCGACATACGCAAGGGAGAAATCCGCGCCATCATCGGCCCGAACGGCGCCGGCAAGACCTCGATGCTCAACGTCATCAACGGCTTCTATCATCCGCAGCAAGGCCGCATCACCTTCAAGGGCCGGGCCCGCGCCAAGATGCGCCCTTACGAGGCCGCGCGCGGCGGCATCGCCCGCACCTTTCAGAACGTCGCGCTGTTCCGCGGCATGACCGCGCTCGACAACATCATGGCCGGCCGCTCGCTGCGCATGCACAAGAACCTGTTCTGGCAATTGCTGCGCTACGGCCCGGCCCTCGCTGAGGAGGTCGAGCATCGCAAGCGCGTGGAGGAGATCATCGACTTCCTGCGCATCCAGGAAATCCGCCGCACGCCGGTCGGCCGCCTGCCTTACGGCCTGCAGAAGCGCGTCGAATTGGGCCGCGCGCTCGCCATGGAGCCTGAATTGCTTCTGCTCGACGAGCCGATGGCCGGCATGAACCTCGAAGAGAAGGAGGACATGTCGCGTTTCATTCTCGACGTCAACGATCATTACGGTACCACCATCGCGCTCATCGAGCACGACATGGGCGTGGTGATGGACTTGTCGGACCGCGTGGTGGTTCTCGATCACGGCATCAAGATCGCCGACGGCACGCCCGACGACGTTAAGAGCAACCAGGCGGTGATCGACGCCTATCTCGGCGTGGCGCATTGAGGAAGTCCATGTTGAAGTCAGCGCCCCACATCGTGCTGTCATCATCCGCGCAAGCGGATGATCCAGTACGCCCGGTGCTGGGTTGGTGGCTCGGCTTCACATGCTTGCATGGCCGCGGCGTACTGGATGCCCCGCTTTCGCGGGGCATGACACCGTGCCTGAAGGGGGTGCGGTAGCATGCATATGCTCTACATGATCTTCATCGACCCCTTCGTGCAGATGGCGAGCGCGCCCGACCTGCTGGCGCAGACCTTGTGGGAAGGGCTGGTCGGCGGCGTGCTCTATTCGCTGATCGCGCTCGGCTTCGTGCTGATTTTCAAGGCTTCGGGCGTCTTCAACTTCGCGCAGGGCATCATGGTGGTGTTCGCCGCCTTGACCTTCGTCGGCCTGCACGATGCCGGGCTTAATGCTTTCCTGGCGCTGGCGCTCGCCATCGTCGTGATGTTCGTGCTCGCCTTGGTGGTGGAGCGCGCGGTGCTGCGGCCCCTGGTCAATCAGCCCGACATCATCCTGTTCATGGCCACCTTCGGCATCACCTATTTCCTCATCGGCTTCGGCGAGTTCGTGTTCGGCGGCGATCCCAAAGTGATGCCGACCGCCGACCTCTATCTGCCCAAGGGCGCCATCACCTACCATACGCTGGGCGGCATCGTGCAGTTGCAGAAGCTCGACATTGCCGCCGCCGTCATCGCCTCGCTGATGGTGGCGGGCCTCGGTGTGTTTTTCTCCAAGACGCGCATCGGCCGCGCCCTGCGTGCGGTCGCCGACAGCCATTCGGCCGCGTTGTCGGTCGGCATCTCGCTCGAGCAGATCTGGGTGATCGTCTGGTTCGCGGCCGGGCTGGTGGCGCTGGTCACCGGTATTTTCTGGGGCGCGCGTTCCGACGTCTCCTTCGCGCTCGAGGTGATCGCGCTCAAGGCGCTGCCGGTCCTGATCCTCGGCGGCTTTACCTCGATCCCGGGCGCCATCGTCGGCGGTCTGATCATCGGCGTCGGCGAGAAGATCGTGGAGTTCTACTGGGGTCCGCTGGTGGGCGGCGGCACGGATGCCTGGTTCGCCTATGTGATCGCGCTCGTCTTCCTGCTGTTCCGTCCGCAGGGACTGTTCGGCGAACGCATCATCGAGCGAGTGTAGAAGGGCAGGGCGATGTTCTACCGCGAAGCCGGCCAATTCAAATCGGACTACGTCGCCGATCAGGCGATCTTCCCGATCCTGCAGGACCGCATCGGTCTCGCCGTCATCATCGCCGTCGCGCTGGCGCTGCCGTTGACCGGGAACGACTTCCTGATCAACGCGGTGATGATCCCGTTCCTGATCTTCGCGCTGGCGGCGATCGGGCTCAATCTGCTGACAGGCTACACCGGCCTGCTCTCGCTCGGCACCGGCGCCTTCATGGGGGTCGGCGCCTACGCCTGCTACAAGCTCACCAGCATCTTCCCCAATGTAAACATCATCATCTGGATCGTCGTCTCCGGCTTCTTCTCGGCCGCCATCGGCACGGTGTTCGGCCTGCCGTCGCTGCGCATCAAGGGCTTTTATCTCGCGATCGCGACATTGGCCGCGCAGTTCTTCTTGGAATGGTGCTTCATCCGCATTCCCTGGCTCTATAATTACAACATCTCCGCCGCCATCGAGGTGCCGCAACGCAAACTGTTCGGCGCCATCGTCACCGGCCCGCGCGCGACGGCGGAGACGCGTTACTACGTCGTGCTCGCCATCGTGGTGGTGATGACCTGGGTCGCCTCCAACCTGGTGCACGGCCGCATCGGCCGCATGTGGATGGCGGTGCGTGACATGGACATCGCCGCCGAGCTCATGGGCATCCGTCTGCTGCCGACCAAGCTGCTCGCCTTCGCGGTATCGTCGTTTTATTGTGGCGTTGCCGGGGCGATGATGGTGTTCCTCTGGTACGGCGGCGCGGAAGCCTCCGCCTTCAATATCAATCAGAGCTTCAACAGCCTGTTCATGATCATCATCGGCGGGCTCGGCAGTATCCTGGGCTCGTTTCTCGGCGCCGCGCTGATCTACATCCTGCCGATCGTGCTGCGCTTCGTACCGGAAAAGCTGGGGTTGCCGCTGCACGCCGCGACCGTCGACCACATCACATTCATGATCGTGGGCGTGCTGATCATCCTTTTTCTCATTGCCGAGCCGGCGGGCCTCGCTCGGCTATGGCAGGTGGGCAAGCAGAAATTGAGGGTGTGGCCGTTTCCCTATTGATGATGCAAGATAGGAGCCAATTTCCGACCGTGGCGCGACAAACCGCGGATCCGAAATCGCCAGTCGGCCGAAGCCCGCCGGCGGCGAACGCAGAAAAGAAAATAAGGCGCCGCCAATGGCGTCAGAACCACAGGAGGAACGAACATGACGGCAAGACAATTGCTGGCGGCTATGGCCTGCGCCGGTTTGCTGGGGGGCATTCCGCTCGCCGGCAAAGCCCAAGCGCAAGACTCTATCTATGTGCCGCTGCTGACCTACCGCACCGGCGCCTATGCCAATTCCGGTATCCCGATCGCCAATGGCATGCACGATTATCTGACCATGCTCAACGAGCGTGACGGCGGCATCGGTGGCGTTAAAGTCAAGGTCGAAGAATGCGAGACCAGCTACAACGTCAAGAAGGGCGTGGAGTGCTGGGAATCGATCAAGGACAAGCACCCGGCCGTGGTCAATCCCTATTCGACCGGCATCACGCTGCAACTGATTCCGAAAGCGGCGGTCGACAAGATCCCGGTGCTGTCCATGGCCTACGGCCTTTCGGCCTCGGCGGTCGGCAAGGACTTCCCTTGGATCTTCAATCCGCCGGCCACTTATTGGGACGGCATGTCGATGATCATCCGCTATATCGGCAACAAGGAAGGCGGTCTCGCCAAGCTCAAGGGCAAGAAGATCGGCTTCATTTATCTCGACGCCGGTTATGGTCGCGAGCCGATCCCGCTGCTGCAGCAACTCGCCAAGGACTATGGCTTCGAGGTGAAGCTTTATCCGGTCGCCGGCAAGGAAATGCAGGACCAATCGGGCCAGTGGCTCTCCGTGCGCCGCGATCGTCCGAACTGGATGATCATGTGGGGCTGGGGCGCCATGAACCCGACCGCGGTCAAGCGCGCGGCCGAGAACGGCTATCCGATGGATCACTTCATCGGCGTGTGGTGGTCGGGTTCCGATGACGATGCCCGTGGCGGCGGCCAGCAGGCCAAGGGCTATCTGGCGCTCAACTTCAACGGTCTCGGCGCCGATTATCCGGCCATCCAGGACATCAAGAAGTACGTCGTGGACAAGGGCAAGAGCCAGGTCGAGAAGGACAAGTTCGCCGAGAACTTCTACGACCGCGGCGTCTATAACTCGGTGTTGGTGGCCGAAGCGATCCGCAACGCGCAGAAGATCACCGGCAAGAAGGTCGTCGACGGCGCCGATGTCCGCAAGGGCCTCGAGACGCTCAACATCACCGAGGCGCGCTGGAAGGAGATCGGTCTGCCGAATTTCGCCGCGCCGGTCCACGTGACCTGCGACGACCACAACGGCCACGGCACCGCCTACATGCAGCAATGGGACGGCGCCAAATGGGTGAAGGTCTCCGACTGGATCGAACCCATGAAGGACAAGGTGATGCCGCTGCTCGATTCCGCGGCCGCCGACTACGTCAAGAAGAACACCGGCTGGCCCAAGCGCAGCGAGCCTTGCGCCAAGCTGCCGTGAGGTGACTTCTTCCCTCTCCCCGCTATGCGGGGAGAGGGCGACTTTCGAGCCTAAGGCCCATTTATGCCCGTCTTTGATGCGCTATGGCGAGGAAGTCGGGTGAGGGGCGGGGCAAAGACTCGCCCCTCACCCGGCTCGCGCCTCGCAGAGCTCGACGCTCGCCACCCTCTCCCCGCTACGCGGGGCGAGGGGAAAAGGAGCCCGCAATGACTGCGCTCGAACAGACCAACGAAAGCGCCCCCGCCGCCGCGTCAAAGATGATCCTCTCGGTCAACAACATCGAGGTGATCTACGATCATGTCATCCTGGTGCTCAAGGGCGTCTCGCTCGACGTGCCGCGCGGCGGCATCGTCGCGCTGCTCGGTGCCAACGGCGCCGGCAAGACCACCACGCTGAAGGCAATCTCCAACCTGCTGCACGCCGAGCGCGGCGACGTCACCAAGGGATCGATCAGCTTCGACGGCGCCGAGGTGCAGGACCTCTCGCCGAATGAACTGGTGCGGCGCGGCTGCATTCAGGTGATGGAGGGCCGCCATTGCTTCGGCCATCTCACCATCGAGGAGAACCTCCTCACCGGCGCCTTCACGCGCCGCGACGGCAAGGCGGCGATCAAGCGCGACATGGACATGGTCTACGGCTATTTCGCCAAGCTCGCCGAGCGCAAAGAATTCGCTCGCCGGCTACACCTCGGGTGGCGAGCAGCAGATGTGCGCCATCGGCCGCGCGCTGATGTCGCGGCCGAAGATGATCCTGCTCGACGAGCCGTCGATGGGGCTGGCGCCGCAGATCGTCGAGGAGATCTTCGAAATCGTCAAAGACCTCAACGACCGGGAAGGCGTGTCGTTTCTGCTCGCCGAGCAGAACACCAACATGGCGCTCAAGTTCGCGCGCTACGGCTACATCCTGGAGAACGGCCGCGTGGTGATGGACGGCGAGGCCAAGGCCTTGGCCGAGAACGAGGACGTCAAGGAGTTCTACCTCGGCACCTCCGGCGGCCAGCGCAAGAGCTTCCGCGAAGGCAAGCATTATCGGCGCCGGAAGCGGTGGCTGGCGTGATGTTCTTCTCCCTCCCCCTGCAAGGGGGAGGGGCGGGGTGGGGGTCCTTACACGACGGGCCTCGCCTTGACCCCCACCCGGCAAGCATCGCTTGCCGACCTCCCCCTTTCAGGGGGAGGTGACCGCGATGCCGAGCATTTCCATGACCGACCACTACGACTCCCTCGAAACCCGCCCGCCGATCCTGCGCGAGAGCGAGGAGTTCGCCGCGCTGACGCACGCCATCGCGCACGCGCTGCATGCGCCGGGCTGGGCGAAACACCTCGCCGGCGTCAACGCACACACAGTGAACTCGCGTGCGGCGCTCGCCAAATTGCCGCTGCTGCGCAAGTCCGACATTGCGGCGATGCAGAAAGAAAGCCCGCCGTTCGGCGGCCTTAACGTCACGCCGCCGGGAAAGGTCAAACGCCTGTTGATGTCGCCGGGGCCGATCTTCGAGCCGGAAGGCGAGGGCAAGGACTGGTGGAGCGCGGCGCGCGCGCTTTATGCCGCCGGCTTTCGCGCGGGCGACATCGTGCACAATTCCTTCGCCTATCATCTCACCCCCGGCGGCTTCATTCTGGAGTCGGGCGCGCAGGCGCTCGGCTGCGCGGTCATTCCAGGCGGCGTCGGCAATACCGAGCAGCAGCTCGACGCGATCGCGCACTACAAGCCGGCGGGCTACGTCGGCACGCCCGACTTCCTGAAGATCCTGCTCGACACCGCCGAGAAGACCGGCAAGGACGCTTCCTCGATCAGGCGCGGTCTCGTTTCCGGCGCGGCACTGCCCGCTTCGCTGCGCGCGGAGCTGAAGGAGCGTGGCGTCGCCGTGCTGCAATGCTACGCCACCGCCGAGCTCGGCGTCATCGCCTACGAGTCGCCGGCTTGTGAGGGCATGGTGGTGAACGAGAGCGTGATCGTCGAGATCGTCAAGCCCGGCACCGGCGATCCGGTGCTGGAAGGCGAGGTCGGCGAGGTGGTGGTGACGTCGTTCAATCCGGACTATCCAATGATCCGGCTCGCCACCGGCGATCTCTCGGCGATCCTGCCGGGGCGCTCGCCGTGCGGGCGCACCAATATCCGCATCAAGGGCTGGATGGGGCGCGCCGATCAAACCGCGAAAATCAAAGGCATGTTCGTGCATCCCAAGCAGGTCGCCGAGCTTGCCGCCCGCCATCCCGCGCTCAAGCGTCTGCGCCTGGTCGTCGGCCGTGAGCGCGAGCAGGATACCATGACGTTGCTGGCCGAATGTTCCGTTCCGTATGCCGACCTGGAAAGGGACGTCACCGCCGACTTGCAGGCGATCACCAAGCTCAAGGGCACGGTGAAGCTGGTCAAGCCCGGCTCGCTGCCCAACGATGGCAAGGTGATCGCCGACGAGCGGCCGGTGGGGTAAGGCCGTTGATCTTGCCCCGCTCATTCCCGCGCAAGCGGGAATCCAGGGGCGACGTCCAAAGGACTGGGTTCCCGCTTTCGCGGGGACGAGCGGATCAATGGCACCCTTGACCGCGCCCGCCGTTTGCCGCTGATTGCGTCGGATGAGCGATATCTCGCATTTGCCGCCGAACCATCCGTCGATACCGCCGCGCCGTGTCGGCGTGCTGCTGGTCAATCTCGGCACGCCCGACGCCACCGACTACTGGTCGATGCGGCGATACTTGAAGGAATTTCTTTCCGACCGCCGGGTGATCGAAGTGAACCCGGTCAAGTGGTGGCTCATTCTCAATCTCATCATCCTGACGGTACGCCCGGGCCGAAAAGGCCGCGACTACGACAAGATCTGGAACAAGGCGCTAAACGAGTCGTTCCTCAAGACCATCACCCGCTCGCAGTCCGACAAGCTCGCTGCGGCTTACGCCGATGATCCGCGCGTCCTCGTCGATTGGGCCATGCGCTACGGCAATCCGTCGATCGCTTCGCGCCTCGATGCCCTGCAGAAGGCCGGCTGCGACCGCATCCTCATCGTGCCGCTCTATCCGCAATACGCCGCCGCCACCACGGCGACCGTCTGCGACAAGGCCTTCGATGCGCTCAAGACCATGCGCTGGCAGCCGGCGGTGCGCATCGCGCCGGCCTGGTTCGACGACCCGGTCTATATCGAGGCGCTTGCCGGCTCGCTGAACGAAGAACTCGCCAAGCTGCCGTTCGCGCCGGACATGATCCTCGCGTCCTTTCACGGCATGCCGGAAGAGTACCTGCACAAGGGCGATCCCTATCACTGCCAATGCGCCAAGACGACGCGGCTCATGCGCGAGCGGCTCGGCCTCGGCGACGACAAGCTGATGATGACCTTCCAGTCGCGCTTCGGCACGGCCGAATGGCTCAAGCCCTATACCATCGACACGGTCGAGGAACTGGCCAAGAAGGGCGTGAAGAATCTCGCGGTGATCACGCCCGGCTTCACTTCCGATTGCCTGGAGACGCTGGAAGAAATCGCCTTGGAGAACGCGCACGTCTTCAAGCAGGCGGGCGGCGAGAACTTCGCCCATATCCCGTGCCTCAATGACAGCGAGCGCGGCATGGCGGTCATCCGCCAAGTGGTCGGCCGCGAGCTGCAAGGCTGGCTCTGAGCGCGGCAATCAACGTCCCGTTAACCATCACGCTTTAGCTTCCATTAACCAAACACCGGCGGGTCACGCCCGGTGAGCGCCCCCTCCGCAAGAGCGGGCGACTTTCCGGCGGGCCCCGGCGGCTTTGTGAAGTCATTGATTTCATTTCTGTTCGCGGCCGGGAGCCGGCCGGGATCAGGAGGGAGCAAAGGTGTCGCGCCTTCGCCTGTCACGCCCGGCCGCGCCCAGCGGCTTGCTGCTTGCCGCCTGCTGGGGGCTGGGCATCGGTTTCGGCTGTCCGGCGGCGCAGGCGCAAACGGCGGTCGCGCCCTATGCCGATCCCTTCGCGCCGGCGACGCTGACCGGCACCAAGAACCCGCCGCGCTTCGAGACCTTCAACCGCAAGAGGCCGCCGACCAGGACCACCGGCCTGCCGCGCACCTTTCAGCCGCTCAAGCCGCTTGCGGGGCCGCCGCCCGGCGCCGGAACGACAGGCTTCGATGCCACCAACACCGGCATCAACCCGCAGACTGGGCAGACGACGGAGACACCGGGGACCACAGGGATTGCGTCGACGACGCAATACGGCACCGCGCCAGCAGCGCAATACGGGACCGTGGCCGGTACCAATGCGCTTCCCGGCTCGTCCGCGCCCGTGGTGCCGCCGACTCTGTCGCCCTACCAGCAGCCGCCTCCGCCGCTTGCCACCTCGGCTTTGGCGCAGGCGCCGGGTGGGCCGCCGGTGCCGGAAATCGGCCCCATCCGCCGTCCGTTCAAGAAGCGCAGCGCGCATCCCGACGAGCCGATCGACCCCTATGCGCCGACCGGCGTGCGCGTCGGCTCGTTCGAGGTCTTTCCGGCAGTCGAGATCATCGGCGGCTACAACACCAATCCCGGCTCCGAGCCGAGCGGCAAGGCCGCTTGGCTCTACACCATCGCGCCGGAAGTGCTGTTGCGTTCCGACTGGTCACGCCATTCGCTGAACGCCGAGTTGCGCGGCAGCTACACCGGTTATACCCCCGACGAGACGCCGACGCTGAGCCGCCCCTATCTCAACGGCAAGGTCGACGGCCGCATCGACGCAACGCGCGACACCCACATCGACTTGAGCGGGCGCCTGCTGGTCTCGACCGACAATCCCGGCAGTCCGAATCTGCAGGCCGGTCTCGCCAAGCTGCCGATCTACACCACCTTCGGCGGCAGCGCCGGCATCACGCACCGGTTCAACCGTTTCGAGCTGGCGGTGAAGGGCGACGCCCAGCGCACCGCCTATCAGGATTCCGAGCTCACCGACGGCAGCACATCGAGCAACAAGGACCGAAACTACGACCAGTATGGCGGCACGGTGCGCGGTACCTACGAACTCACCCCCGCCCTCAAGCCGTTCGTCGAAGTCGGCGCCGACACCCGCATCCACGACATCGAGCCGGACGTTTACGGCTATCAGCGCAATTCCAAGGGCGTGACCGGCAAGGTCGGCACCACATTCGAGCTGACCGGCGAACTGACCGGCGAGGCCTCCATCGGCTATACGCACCGCAGTTATGACGATCCCCGCTTTGGTGGCCTTGACGGCCTGATCGGCGATGCCTCGCTGATCTGGACAGCCGATGCGCTCAACACGCTCAACCTCACGGCCTCATCCTCAGTCGGCGAATCGTCGGTGGCCGGGGTTTCCGGCGTGCTCTATCGCTCCGTCGGCCTGCAGTACGATCATTCCTTCCGCCGTTGGCTGATCGGTAGCGTGAAGCTCGGCTTCGGCGTCGACACCTACAAGGGCGGCTCCGGCGACAGCAGCACTTCCGTGATCTGCGATTGTGTGATCACCACTCCCGGCGAGACCACGCCGGACCGCCAGGACCTGCGTTATTCGGCGGGCTTCGGCCTCACCTACAAGCTCAGCCGTGAGCTGTGGCTCAAGGGCGAGTTCCGTCAGGACTGGGTGCGTTCCAACGTCACCGGCGTCGATTACGACGCGAGCACCTTCCTGCTCGGCGCGCGTTTGCAACGCTGACGTTCGTCCCGATGGACGCCGACAATACCCGTGGATAGACTTCATCGGGGCGTCGGGTCCGTTGAAGGATGCCAACATGAGCGAGATGGATCTGTTCTCGCTGCTCATCGGTGACATCTACGATGCGGCGCTCGATCCCACGCTCTGGACCGATGTTCTTGGTCGGGCGGCCGTCTTCGTCGGCGGCATCTCGGCGACGCTCTTCGCCAAGGACGCGGCCAGCACCAGCGGTGGCGTCGTTTACGACGACGGCCGCATCGATCCTTATTACAAGCAGCTCTACTTCGAGACCTATATCAGGCTCGATCCGGCGACCACCGGTCACTTCTTCTCCGAAATCTGCGAGCCGATCGCGACGGAAGACCTCATTCCCTACGACGAATTCATCGAGACGCGCTTTTATCGGGAATGGGCGAAACCGCAGAACTTGGTCGACTTTGTCACCACCGCGCTCGACAAGTCGGCGACTAACGCGGCGTTCTTCGGCGTGTTTCGGCACGAGCGCGATGGCTTGGTCGATGATGGCGCCCGCAAGCGGATGCGGCTGATCGCGCCGCACGTCCGGCGCGCCGTCCTTGTCGGCAAGGTCATCGATCTCAAGACCGCCACGGCCTCGGCATTCGCCGATGTGCTGAACGGAATCAGCGCCGGCATGTTGCTGGTCGATGCCGCCGGCCGGATCGTTCACGCCAATGCCGCCGGTCACGCGTTGCTGGAGGAGGGCGATTATCTCCGCGTCGCGGGCGCGCGTCTGGTCGCCACCGATCCGTCGGCCGACAGGGCGTTGGCCGAGATTTTTGCCGCCGCCGGCACGGGCGATGCCGAGCTCGGTACGCGCGGCGTTTCCCTGCCGCTGACCTCACGTAATGGGGAGCGGTACGTCGCGCATGTGTTGCCGCTTGCCGCCGGCGCGCGGCGTCACGCGGCTGCGGGTTATGCCGCCGCTGCGGCTTTGTTCGTGCATCGGGCTTCGCTGTCCGGGCCCGCCGCGCCTGAAGTCATCGCCAAGGCCTACAAGCTGACGCCGACGGAACTGCGTGTGCTGCTCGCCATCGTCGAAGTCGGCGGTGTTCCTGAAGTGGCGGAGGCGCTCGGCGTCGGGTCCGAGACGGTGCGCACCCATCTCCGGCGCGTGTACGAGAAGACCGGCGTCCATCGCCAAGCCGATCTCGTCAAGCTGGTCGCAAGTTACGTCAGTCCGCTCGCCGGCTGATTCCAGTCGCGCCTGGACGTTATCTGCCCAGCAGGCCTTCGAGCTCGGCGCGGAAGGCCGGCGCGATGTCCTTGCGCTCCAGCGCGTAGGCGACGTTGGCGGCGAGGAAGCCGATCTTGGAGCCGCAGTCGAAGCTGCGGCCTTCGAACTTGTAGCCGTAGAACGGGTGCGTGCGCGCCAGCGTCAGCATGGCGTCGGTGAGCTGGATTTCGCCGCCCGCGCCCGGTGTCTGCTTCTCCAGCACGTCGAAGATTTCCGGCTGCAACACGTAGCGCCCGGTGATCGACAGATTGGAGGGTGCCTCGCTCGCTTTCGGCTTCTCCACCATCTCCGTGATGGAGAATGCTTTTCCCTTGCTCTCGCCGACGCCGACGATGCCGTACATGTGCACCCGGTCGGCCGGCACTTCCTCCACCGCGATGATGTTGGCCTTGGCGTCCAGGCCGCTCGCGACGTCGATCATCTGCTTGAGGCAGCCCGGCTTGTTCTGCACCAGCACGTCCGGCAGCAGCAGCGCGAACGGCTCCTGGCCGACCAGTTCGCGCGCGCACCAGACCGCATGGCCGAGGCCGAGCGGCGATTGCTGGCGGGTGAAGCTGGCGGTGCCCGCTTCCGGCAGGTCTTCGGACAGGAGCTGCAATTCGGCCTTCTTGCCGCGTTCGATCAGCGTCACTTCGAGCTCGAACTGGCGGTCGAAATGGTCCTCGATCACGCTCTTGTTGCGGCCGGTGACGAAGATGCAGTGCTCGATGCCGGCCTCGCGGGCCTCGTCCACCACGTGCTGGATCAGCGGCCGGTCCACCACCGGCAGCATTTCCTTGGGCATGGCTTTGGTGGCCGGCAGGAAGCGGGTTCCGAGGCCGGCGACGGGAAATATGGCTTTGCGGATGCGGGTCATGCGGGCGTTGTGGGGAATGAGGGTGAATCTCGGGTGTGGGCTGCCGGAGTGACAAAGCATGGGAAGCCGTTTGGGTCCAGCCAGGATCGGTCGCCGTCCGGCACCGCATCCACCTGAAACAGCCAGCTTTTGGGCGGAAATTGCCCCGTGTCCCCTACGATGGTGCTCCCTCAGGCAGGCTTGAGCGGGTTAACCGCGATCCCCAGGCTAACCAGGCCATCACCTTCGAGTTGACATTTTTTCGCGGACTATTAGCCCATGATGATGCCGGTCCGCTGGGCGGTCGGCTGCGATCGGCAAGAACTGCCGCGAAATTGGGCGATCGGCATGTTGGGTCGAAGGCGGTGGTGGCGTTGGCTTTTCGGGGTGGCCCTGTTGGCCGCCGTCGAAGGCGTCAGCGTGCTTGCCCTCACCGTGGCAATGCCGGGATCGGCCCAGGCGCAGTGGAGCGACCGCCGCTACCAGTTCATGCGCCGGCAGTACCAGCACCGCCAGTCGAGTGGCGGATTCTTCGGGGACCTGTTCGGGACCTCCCCGAGTGTGCCCGATCGTCAGCCGCAATGGCAGTACCAGCAGCGCCAGGAGCAGCGGCGGCACGTCGACTATTCGCGCGCGCCGAGCCCGCGCAAGAAGGAAGAGCAGCCCGATCCGAACAAGCCGATCACCTCGATCATGGTGATGGGCGGCAGCATGGCCGATTGGCTCGCCTACGGCCTGGAAGATGCTTTCTCCGATTCGCCCAATGTCGACATCGTCCGCAAGGACAAGCCCAATTCCGGCCTGTTCCGCTACCAACCAAAGAGCGATCTCGATTGGTGGCACGTGGCGCGCGACGAACTCGCCCAGCAGCCGGCGAATTACGTGGTCATGATGCTTGGCGTGCGCGACCGCCAGAACATCCGCGAGAAGGACGTCGAAAACGACGCGCAGGACGACAAGAAGCCGGACGACAAGAAGGACGGCAAGGACACCGCGAAGAACGACGCCGGCAAGGACAAGCCGAAACCGAAGCGGACCAACGGTATCATCGCATTTCGCAGCGACGAATGGGCCAAGGTCTATTCGCGTCGCATCGATAAGACGATCGCAGCGCTCAAGAGCCGGGGCGTGCCGGTGTTCTGGGTTGGCCTGCCGGCCATCCGCGGCGCCCGCTCCACCGCCGATGCGGTCTATCTGAACAATCTCTTCCGTGCGCGCGCCGAGCGCGCCGGCGTCGTCTATATCGACGTATGGGACGGCTTCGTCGACGACGGCGGCAAGTACTCTTCATACGGCCCCGACTATGAAGGCCAGACGCGGCAATTGCGCTCGGCCGACGGGGTGTTCTTCACCAAATACGGCGCGCGCAAGCTCGCCCACTATGTCGAGCGCGAAATTCGCCGCTACATGAACAATCGGGTGACGACGCTGACGCTGCCCACCGGGCCGGTGCCGATGTCACCGACCGAGAACAGATCACTGGTGCGTCCCTTGGCCGGTCCGGTGCTGCCGCTAACGGCGCCGACCAGCGACAGCGATGTGCTGCTCGGTGCCTCCGGCGTCGGGCTGGGGCGCGAGGATGCCGTCGCCGCCAGCGTGCTGGTCAACGGCAATGCGCTGAATGCGCCGCCGGGCCGCTCCGACGATTTCCGCTGGCCGCCTGACGACGCCTCTTATGGAAAGGCGCCGACACCGCCGACCGCGGCCAAGCCGGCGAAGCCCGGCTCGGCGGCGACCGCGCCCGCCGTTCCGGCAGCGGTTGCCGCGGCGCCGGTCGCGGCGGGAGCGTCGGCAGCAGCCGCGTCGGCAAAGGCGCTTCAGCCGAGCCCGCCGCCTGCCGCCGCGGCTAACGCAAATGCGGCGGCGCCGATAGCGGGCGCGCCGCCGGCGGAGCCTCAGTCGCCGCCGCAGGCAAAGCAGGCTGCCGGGCCCAAGCCCTCCGCGACCGAGAACGCGCAAGCCGTCGCGCGCAAGCGCGCCGCAGAAAGGGCGCAGGCCGCCGCCCGCAAGCGCGCCGAAGAACAAGCACAAGCCGAAGCCATCAGACGCGCGCAAGAACAAGCGCGCGCCGATGCAAGACGCGCAACGCAGGAAAGAACCGTGCGGCGCGATGTGCCGCGACCGCCAGGCATGGTCGGACCGGATTCCCGGCGCCAGGCCGTGCGTCAACGGCCACCCCAGCCCGCGCCGCAGCGCGATGATGGCGGCCTGTTCGGCAGCGGCGGTCCGTTCGGCTGGATCGGGCGTTAGCGCTTTCGCCGTCTGCCTCAGCGCGGCAGCGTGGTCGATCCCATCAGGAACTTGTCGACCGCATGGGCGCATTGGCGGCCTTCGCGGATCGCCCATACCACCAGCGACTGGCCGCGCCGCATATCGCCGGCGGCGAACACCTTCGGCAGCGAGGTTTGATAGCCATCGGTGTCGGCGCTCACGTTGCCGCGGGTGTCGAGCGCCACGTCGAGCGCCTGCAGCATGCCCTCGTGCACCGGATGCACGAAACCCATGGCGAGCAGCACCAGATCGGCCTCGATATCGAATTCGGAGCCGGCGACCGCCTGGAATTTGGCGTCGACATGCACGCAGTGCAGCTTCTTCACCTGCCCGTTCTCGCCGGAGAACTTCTGCGTCAGCACGGCGAATTCGCGGGTGACGCCTTCTTCGTGGCTCGACGAGATGCGCAGCTTGAGCGGCCAGTCCGGCCAGGTCAGCGCCTTGTTCTCGTGCACCGGCGGCTCCGGCATGATTTCGAAATTCGTCACCGACACCGCGCCTTGGCGGATCGAGGTGCCGATGCAGTCGGAACCCGTGTCGCCGCCGCCGATCACCACCACCTTCTTGCCCGTCGCCAGGATCGGCTCAACGTCGCCAAGCGCCTCATTGCTGACGCGGCGGTTCTGCTGCGGCAGGAATTCCATGGCGAAATGGACGCCCTTGAGCTCACGCCCGGGCACCGGCAGGTCGCGCGGCTTCTCGGCCCCGCCGGAGAGCACCACCGCGTCGTGCTCCGCGGTGAGCTTGTCGACCGGATAATCGACGCCGACGTTAACGCCGTAGTGGAAGGTCACACCCTCCGCTTCCATCTGGGTGACGCGGCGGTCGACATGGATTTTTTCCATCTTGAAGTCGGGGATGCCGTAACGCAGCAAGCCGCCGGCCTTGGCCCAACGCTCATAGAGGTGCACGTCATGGCCGGCGCGCGCGAGTTGTTGGGCGCAGGCGAGGCCCGCGGGCCCCGAGCCGACCACGGCGATCTTCTTGCCGGTCTTGCGCGTCGGCAATTCGGGCTTCAACCCCTGCGCAATGGCGCGGTCGGCGATCTCGCATTCGATGGTCTTGATGGTGACCGGATTCTCGTCGATGTTGAGCGTGCAGGACGCTTCGCACGGCGCCGGGCAGACGCGGCCGGTCACTTCCGGGAAATTGTTGGTCGAGTGCAGGTTGATCGCGGCAAGATCCCAGTGGCCGCGATAAATGAGATCGTTCCAATCCGGAATCTGGTTGTTGACCGGGCAGCCGGTGGGCGCGCCGGTGACGTGGCTCAAGCCGTGGCAATAGGGCACGCCGCAGTCCATGCAGCGCGCGGCCTGGTCCCGCAGCTCCTTTTCGGGCAGCGGGAGCACGAACTCGTGCCAGTGCTTGATACGTTCATCGACCGGCTCGTACTTCCGATCGTGCCGTTCGATTTCGAGAAAACCGGTGACCTTACCCATGCCTACTCCGCAGCCTGCATCGCGGCGGCCTTCTCCTTTGCCATCTCAGCGAGCGCGCGGCGGTATTCGACCGGCATCACTTTCTTGAACAGCGAACGATAGCGTGGCCAATCGGAAAGGATCTCGGCGGCGCGCTTGGAGCCCGTATAGCGCGCGTGGTTCGAGATCAACATGTGAAGGCGCTCGGCGTCCTTGCTGGTCATGTCCGCCATGACGTCGACGCGGCCGTGCGTTTCCAGATCGTGGTACTGGTTGTATTCCTTCTCGGCGACCTGCTCTTCTTCCGGCACCGGCTCAAGCTGGACCATGGCCATGTTGCAGCGGGTCTCGAAACTGCCGTCCTCATCCAGCACATAGGCGATACCGCCTGACATGCCGGCCGCGAAGTTGCGCCCTGTATACCCAAGCACCGCCACCACGCCGCCGGTCATGTATTCGCAGCAATGGTCACCGGCGCCCTCGATCACCGCGATCGCGCCCGAATTGCGCACCGCGAAGCGTTCGCCGGCGACGCCGCGGAAATAGCATTCGCCCGCGATGGCGCCGTAGAGCACCGTGTTGCCGACGATGATGGATTCCTCCGGCACGATGCCGGACTGCGCCTGCGGCCGGATGACGATCCGTCCGCCCGACAGGCCCTTGCCGACATAGTCGTTGGCGTCGCCTTCCAACTCGAAGGTGATGCCGCGCGCGAGCCAGGCGCCGAACGTCTGGCCGGCGGTGCCGGTGAAGCGCACATGGATGGTGTCTTCCGGCAAACCCTCATGGCCGTAGCGCTTGGCCACCTCGCCCGACAGCATGCCGCCGGCTGCGCGGTCGGTGTTGTGGATCTCCGCCTGCAGCCGCACCGGCGCGCCGCGATCGAGCGCGGCCTGCGCATCCGCGATCAGCTTGCGGTCGAGGATGTCGTGGATTTTGTGATCCTGCGGCTCGCACTTGAAGATGGCGGTGCCGGCCTTCGCTTCCGGTTTCAGGAACAGCTTGGAGAAGTCGAGGCCCTTGGCCTTCCAGTGCTCCACCAGCTTGCGCTGGTCGAGCATCTGCATCTGCCCGACCATTTCGTCGACGGTGCGGAAGCCGAGCATGGCCATGATCTCGCGCACTTCCTCGGCAACGAAGAAGAAATAGTTGATGACGTGCTCGGGCGCGCCCTTGAAGCGCTTGCGCAGCACCGGGTCCTGTGTCGCCACGCCCACTGGGCAGGTGTTGAGGTGGCACTTGCGCATCATGATGCAGCCGGCCGCGATCAACGGCGCGGTGGCGAAGCCGAATTCATCCGCGCCAAGAAGGGCACCGATCACGACGTCGCGCCCGGTGCGCAGGCCGCCGTCGACCTGCACCGAGATGCGTCCGCGCAACCGGTTGCCGACCAGCGTCTGATGGGTTTCGGCGAGGCCGATTTCCCAGGGGGAACCGGCGTGCTTGATCGAGGTGAGGGGTGAGGCGCCGGTGCCGCCCTCGTAGCCGGCGATGGTGACGTGGTCGGCGCGCGCCTTGGAGACGCCAGCGGCGACGGTGCCGACGCCGACCTCGGAGACGAGCTTCACCGACACCCAGCCGTCCGGATTGACGTTCTTCAGATCGAAGATGAGCTGCGCGAGATCCTCGATCGAATAAATGTCGTGGTGCGGCGGCGGCGAGATCAAAGCGACGCCCGGCGTCGAATGGCGCACCTTGGCGATGGTCTTGTCGACCTTGTGGCCGGGCAACTGCCCGCCTTCGCCGGGCTTTGCCCCTTGCGCCATCTTGATCTGCATCATGTCGGAGTTGACGAGATACTCCGCGGTGACGCCGAAGCGGCCGGAGGCCACTTGCTTGATCGCCGAGCGCATCGAGTCGCCGTTCGGCAGCGGCTTGAAGCGGTCGCTCTCTTCGCCGCCCTCGCCGGTGTTCGACTTGCCGCCGATACGGTTCATGGCAATGGCGAGCGTCGTGTGCGCCTCGCGCGAGATCGAGCCGAACGACATGGCACCGGTCGAGAAGCGCCTCACGATATTCTGCGCCGGCTCCACTTCGTCGAGCGACACCGGCTTGCGGTGGTCCTCTTCGGCCGACTTGAGACGGAACAAGCCGCGGATGGTGAGCAGGCGCTCGCTCTGCTCGTTCACCGTCTGGGCATAGGCGCGGTAATGGTCCTGCGAGTTGCCACGCACCGCATGCTGCAGCCGCGACACCGTCTCGGCGGTCCACACGTGGTCCTCGCCGCGTACGCGCACGGCATAATCGCCGCCGACGCCGAGCATGGCGCGGTAGATCGGCGAGTCGGAGAAGGCGTCGCGATGGCGGCGCACGGTTTCTTCGGCGATCTCGGCCAGCCCCACGCCCTCGATGCGCGTGTGGGTGCCGGTGAAATACTGATCGACGAATTCCTGGCGCAGGCCGACCGCGTCGAAAATCTGCGCGCCGCAATAGGACTGGTAGGTCGAGATGCCCATCTTGGACATCACCTTGAGCAGCCCCTTATCGATCGCCTTGATGTAGCGCTTGACCACTTCCTTGGCGTCGAGTTGCTGCGGCAGATCGTCCTTGACGGCGACCAGCGTCTCGAAGGCGAGATAGGGGTTGATCGCTTCCGCACCGTAGCCGGCAAGGCAAGCGAAATGGTGCACCTCGCGCGGCTCGCCTGTCTCCAGCACCATGCCGACCGAGGTGCGTAAGCCCTGGCGGATGAGATGGTGGTGCACGGCGGCGCAGGCGAGCAGCACCGGGATCGGGATGCGGTCGGCGCCGGCCTTGCGGTCGGAGAGGATGAGGATGTTGCAGCCGTTGCGCACCTCGTCCTCGGCGCTCTCGCACAAGGCGTCGAGCGCCCAGCCCATGCCGTCGACGCCGTGCTCGGTCGGATAGGTGATGTCCAAGGTGATCGACTTGAAATGATCGCCGGTCATCTCGGAGATGGCGCGGATCTTTTCCAGGTCCTCGTTGGTGAGGATCGGCTGGCGCACTTCCAACCGTTTGACCTTGGAGGTGCCTTCCAGATCGAACAGGTTCGGCCGCGGCCCGATGATGGAAACGAGGCTCATCACCAGTTCCTCGCGGATCGGGTCGATCGGCGGGTTGGTGACCTGCGCGAAGTTCTGCTTGAAATAGGTGAAGAGCGGCTTCGCCCGGTCGGACATCGCCGAGATCGGCGTGTCGTTGCCCATGGAGCCGACCGCTTCCTCGCCGGTGGTCCCCATCGGCGTCATCAGGAACTTGAGGTCTTCCTGGGTGTAGCCGAAGGCCTGCTGCCGATCGAGCAGCGACAGGTTCGACCTCGGCGCATGGTTCTCGGTGGACGGCAGGTCTTCCAGCACCATCTGGGTGTTGGCGAGCCATTCCTGATAGGGATGGCTGCGCGCCAGCGTCGCCTTCAACTCCTCGTCGGGGATCAGCCGGCCTTCGTCGAGATCGACCAGCAGCATCTTGCCCGGCTGCAGCCGCCACTTCTTGACGATGTCCTTTTCCTCGATCGGCAATACGCCGGTCTCCGACGCCATGATGATGCGGTCGTCATTCGTCAGCAGATAGCGCGCGGGCCGCAGGCCATTGCGGTCGAGGGTGGCGCCGATCTGGCGGCCATTGGTGAAGGCGATCGCGGCCGGGCCGTCCCACGGCTCCATGAGCGCGGCGTTGTATTCGTAGAAGGCGCGCCGCTCCTCGTCCATGAGCGGATTGCCCGCCCAGGCCTCGGGGATCATCATCATCATGGCGTGGGCGAGCGAGTAGCCGCCCTGGGTCAGGAATTCGAGCGCGTTATCGAAGCAGGCGGTGTCCGACTGACCCTCATAGGAGATCGGCCACAATTTATTGATGTCCTTGCCGAACAGCGGCGAGTCGACCGACGCCTGCCGCGCCGCCATCCAGTTGACGTTGCCGCGCAGCGTGTTGATCTCGCCGTTGTGGGCGATGTAGCGGTAGGGATGCGCCAGCGACCAGGCCGGGAAGGTGTTGGTCGAGAAGCGTTGGTGCACCAGCGCGATGGCGCTTTCGAAATCCGGATCGTGCAGGTCGGGATAATAGGCGCCGAGCTGGTCGGCCAGGAACATGCCCTTGTAGACCACGGTGCGGCAGGAGATCGACACCGGGTAATAGTCGGAGATGCGGCGCGCGCGACGACGGTAGATGGCGTTGGAGATCGCCTTGCGCAGGATGTAGAGCCGGCGCTCGAATTCGTTCTCGGAAAGCTTCTTCTGGCCGCGGCCGATGAAGACCTGCTGATGCACCGGCTCGGTCGGCTTGACCGATTCACCGAGCGTCGAATTGTCTTTCGGCACCTCGCGCCAGCCGATCAGCGTCAGCCCTTCGCGTGCGATCATCTCGGCATAGATGTCGCGAATGATCTGCCGCCAATGGGAATCGCGCGGCATGAACAACTGGCCGACGGCGTATTCGCCCGGGCCGGGCAGGGTGAAGCCGAGCTCGGTCGCCTTCTTGGCGAAGAACCTGTGCGGGATCTGCACCAGGATGCCGGCGCCATCGCCCATGCGCGGATCGGCGCCGACCGCGCCGCGGTGCTCCAGATTGCAGAGAATCCTGAGCCCGTCCTCGACGATCTGGTGCGACTTCACGCCTTTGATATTGGCGAGGAAGCCGACGCCGCAGGAATCCTTGTCGAGCGCCGGATCGTAGAGGCCGCGCGCCTCCGGCGTGCCGGGATCGGCGGAGTCGCGGAACGGCGCGAGCGGGCGCGCGTTCTCCCGCGCGCGGCGCCCTAACAAACCTGTGCCGTTCTTTCGCTCCCTCATCTTGCCCTTACCCCGGCGCCCGACGTCTTTGGCGCACCCGCCTTGTCCGCAGCGCCGAAAAGCCGCCGCGATCAAAACACAACCGATCTCAAGAAGGGCAGCCTTGTCCGGTCTTAGACCGCCGTGACTGCTCCCGTTTGGCGCCACCGTTGCCGGCCGGCCGCAAAAATGCCGGCATCGTGGCCGCCGCCATTAGGACAGCATTACTGTCCTAAAGGAGATTGCCAAATTTTGCCCTCCCACACAAGACTGGTCCATGCCTGAATTGCCGGAACCGCCGTTTTGTTGCGGTGCGCCTTTTTATTCTAGCAAGAACAGGACCACGGCCGTTTGGTTCGCGCAATCCTATTGCGCGGAGGCCCCCAAAAAATGCGGCCCGGGGTCGGCCAATGGGCCAGCGCGGCCGGGCGCGGCGGCGGTAGAGCCGCAAGGGGAGGGAAGCGCGGAGGGCCATGGCGCGGTTCCGCCCGCCGGGTGGTTATCCACGCATGGAAACCATTTGTTAACCCAACTTGCCTGGGCCCCCGCGAAGCGTAAGCTCGTTTCCGAACAGATCGAGGGCTCCATTGTGCGAAAGATACTGACGGTCGGATTGGCAGCGGCCGCGCTCGCCGCGACGGCGGCATCCGTTGCGGCCAAGACCTCGCGGCCGCAGCCGGCCGACATACTGCCATCCTATCAAATTCTCTCTGTCGTTCAGTGGGCCGGGCTCAGTCCGACCTCGCTGCCGATACTGCGCGGCCGCTATTACTTTGTGCGCGCGGTCGATTCCCGGGGCGTGGAACTGCGAATCGTGACGGATGCTTATTTCGGGACGATCCTGTCACTCACCCCGACACAGCCGTACGGCGTCTACTATTCGCTTTACGGCGGTGGCGCGCGCATCATCCAGGTGTCGCAGCCGGGCAAGGCGCAGGCCGCGCCGCAGTACCGCTACGATCAAGGGAGCGAGGTAATCGTGGTGCCCTCGCAGAACCAGAAGAAGCAATAGGCGTGCGGCGCTCGGGACAGGCAGCGACAACTCAACAAAAAAGCGCCCCGGAAAACCGGGGCGCTTCGCACATATTCGTCTGGTCGATCGTTAGGCAGCCGCCTTGGTATCGATGACCTTGGCTTGGCCGTTGCCGATCGGAATCTGGCGCGGCTTTTTGGCCTCGGGAATCTCACGCACGAGGTCGACGTGCAGCAAGCCGTTCTCGAGCTTGGCGTCTTTCACCACGACGTAGTCGGCGAGCTGGAATACGCGCTCGAAGGCGCGCGCGGCGATGCCCTGATAGAGCACCTCGCCCGTTTGCTCTTCCTTGGCCTGCTTGGCGCCATTGATCGTCAAGGTGTTTTCCTTCACCTCGAGCGAAAGGTCTTCCTCGCCGAAGCCGGCAACCGCCACCGTGATGCGATAGTTGTTCTCGTCGGTGCGCTCGATGTTATAGGGCGGATAGCCCGGAGCGCTCTCGAAGCCGTCCATCATCGAAAAAAGACGGTCGAAGCCGACAGTCGAACGGTAAAGGGGAGAAAGATCGAAAGTTCGCATGGCATAGTCCTCCTGTTGAGCGACATGCGGGCAGTCCGCCCATCTGGGCCGGACCTGAGAGCCCGTGCGCAGCCATCTGGCCTGCGCCAAACTGATATGGGCATGCGTTTTTGCCCCCGCAAGTGGCCGTCGGAACAATGTATAACCGCATGAAATCACTCAGTTTTAAGGAGTCTTGGGCGATCGCGATTGAGCCCCCTCCACGCCCTGCTATAAGGCGCGGGTTTTTCGCGCACCGGCCAATTCGCCGCCAATGAAACTCGTCTCCATTTCCTCCAATCCGGTGCCCGACACGGCGGTCTGCGGCGCCGTCAAGACCGCCGACGGCGTCAACTTGCGCTTTGCCCGCTGGGAGCCGCCGCCCGGCCGCCGCGGCACCGTGGTCATCCTGCAAGGCCGGGCCGAGTTCATCGAGAAATATTTCGAGACCGTGCGCGACCTGCGTTCGCGCGGCTTCGCCGTGGCGACGCTCGATTGGCGCGGGCAGGGGCTGTCGGACCGCGCGCTGACCGACCGCCGCAAAGGCTATGTGCGCAATTTCGCCGAATACGGCGTCGATCTCGAAGCCTTCATGGACCAGGTGGTGCTGCCGGACTGCCCGCCGCCGATCTTTGCGCTTGCCCATTCGATGGGCGGCGCCATCGCCATCCAGGCCTGCCATGACGGCAGCCGCTGGTTCGAGCGGCTGGTGCTGTCCGCGCCGATGATCGCGCTACCGTCCGGTCGCTTGATGGGGATGGCGGCGCCGCTCGTCCGCACGCTGCGCTTCTTGGGACGCGGCGGCTCTTTCGTGCCGACCGGCTCGAGCGCCTTGTCCGGCACGGAGGACTTCGTCGAGAACGGCGTGACCTCCGACCCTGTGCGCTTCGCACGCAACGCCGCGGTGCTGGAGGCCGAGCCCGATCTCGGGCTCGGCGCGCCGACCATTGCCTGGGCCGATGCCGCGCTGCGCCTGATGAAGCGGTTCGGCCCGGCCTATGCCGCGCACGTCCGCCAGCCACTGCTCTTGGTAGCCGCCGGCCGCGACCAGGTCGTCTCCACGTCGGCGATCGAAAACTTCGGCTCGCATTTGGTGGCCGGCCGCCATCTCATCGTCGCCGGCAGCCAGCACGAAATCCTGCAAGAGCAGGACCATTACCGCGATCAGTTCTGGGCGGCCTTCGACGCATTCATTCCGGGCACGCCGGTATTCTAGCCGCGCCGCGCCTCAGCGGATCGGCGGCGCGTACATGATGCCGCCGGCGGTCCAGCGTTCGTTGATGCCGCGCGGAATGCCCAAGCGAGATTTCACCCCGACATTGCGCTCGTAGACCTCGCCGTAATTGCCGACCAGTTTGATGATGCGCACGACCCAGTCCTTGGTCAGGCCCAGGCGCTCGCCGTAGTCGCCTTCGTCGCCGACCAGCCGTTTGATCTCGGGCTTGTTCGATTTCAATGCGGCGTCGATCGTCGTCGAGCTCACACCGAGCTCCTCGGCATTGACCATGGCGAAGTGCGTCCACTTGACGATGTTGAGCCATTGCTCATCGCCTTGGCGCACGGCGGGCCCGAGCGGCTCCTTGGAGATGAGATCCGCCAAGATGACGTGATCATCGGGCTTGCTGAGCTTGAGCCGCTCGGCGTGAAGCTGCGAGGCGTCGCTAGTGAGCACATCGCACTTGCCGGAATCGTAAGCCTTCACCACCTCGGCCGGCGCGTCCCCGAGCACCGGCTGATAGGTCATGCCGTTGGCGCTGAAGTAGTCGGCGAGATTGAGCTCGGTGGTCGTGCCTTTCTGAACGCAGACTTTGCTGCCGCTCAGATCGAGCGCCGACATTAAGTTGCGCGCCTTGCGCACCATGAAGCCCTGACCGTCGTAATAGGTGACGGCGGCGAACACCAGCCCGAGGTCGACCTCGCGCGACATGGTCCAGGTCGAATTGCGCGAGAGCACGTCGATCTTGCCTGCTTGCAAGGCGCCGAAGCGATCGCTCGCCGACAGCGGCACATATTTAACTTTGCTGGTGTCGTTGAAAATCGCCGCAGCCAGCGCGCGACAGAAATCGACATCGAAGCCGCTCCATTTGCCGTCCGCCGAAGGGGCCGAGAAGCCGATGATGCCCTGGCTGACGCCGCAAATCAGATTGCCGCGATCCTTGATCGTCTTCAGCGTTTGAGAATGCGCCGGCGCGGCCGCGACGGCGGCGAGGACGAGCGGCATCAACAGCGTGAGCAATTTGAGCCGTGAAAACCTGAAGCCGATGGACATCGAAGCCTCCAAAGAGAGTGCACGTCGTGCTTTCGATAGGAGCGCCGTCACAGCTTCGGCGCTTGCAGGACAACAACGCGCGTTCCGACAGGAACGCGACCGTAAAGATCGATGACGTCGGGATTGGTGAGCCGGAAGCAGCCCGAGGACACGGCCGAGCCGATGGTCTGCGGTTGGTTGGTGCCGTGGATGCGATAGACGGTGCCGGCAATGTAAAGCGCGCGGGCACCGAGCGGGTTACCCGGGCCGCCGGCCATGAAGCGCGGCAGATAGGGCTGGCGCGCAATCATTTCCGCCGGCGGCACCCAATCCGGCCATTCCGCCTTGCGGCCGATATGCTTCAGCCCATGCCACTGGAAACCCTCGCGACCGACGCCGATGCCGTAGCGGATCGCGCGGTTGTTGCCGAGCACCAGATAAAGAAAGCGCTCCGGCGTATTGACGACGATGGTACCGGCCGGCTGGAACGTGCGGAAGAACACGACCTGTTTCTGATACTTGGCAGGCAATCGCTCTTCATCGGGCGTAGCCACATGTCCCGGCTGATCCTGGATCGGGTTCACGTCGGGCCGGGTGCTGTACCAACCCGATTTCTGCGCCGAAGCCGGCAAAGCCAGAACGGCGCACAAAAACGCGCCGACAACCAGCGTTTTGGCCAAGCTTGTCATGGCGCTTCCCTCACGTGTTCTTCGATTCATCGGCAAACATCCACAATTTGAAATGCTTTTCGCCCATCTGCCCGTAAGTTTAGATGCGCGGTCGTGGCGATGTAAACAGCGGGCAATATGAATTTGTCGTGTCGCCGACGCGCTGCGCGCAAGCATATCTGCGGTTGTTCTGCGTGCTCTCGTATTCGAACGCTGCGGGTTGCCGCTACGCGCTCAGCTCTGCAGCAATTCCATCGCCGTCCGGTGCACGCGTTCGTCGCCGGCGACGATGATGCGGCCGCCGGCTTGCGCCGGGCCGTTCTCCCAGGTGGTGACGATGCCGCCGGCACCGACGACGATCGGGATCAGCGCCACGATATCGTAAGGGTTGATCTCGGTCTCGATGATCAGATCGATGTGGCCGGCCGCCAGCATGCAATAGGCGTAGCAGTCGCCGCCGTAACGCGACAGCTTGGCCGCGTTTTCCACCTTGCGGAAGGTCGCGCGGTCGCTCTCGTTCATCAGCAAGGGACTGGTGGTGTAGAGCAATGCGTCGCCGAGCGCGGCGCACTCGCGCACCCGCAGGTCGCGGTTGCCCGCCGGCCCGCGGTAGTTGGCGGCCCCGCCGTCGCCGGAAAAGCGCTCCTTGATGAACGGCTGGTGCATCATGCCGAACACCGGCTCGCCGAAGCGCATCAGCCCGATCAGCGTGCCCCAGGCCGGCATGCCGGCGATGAACGACTTGGTGCCGTCGATCGGATCGAGCACCCAGACATATTCGGCGTCGGTGTGGTCGGAACCGTATTCTTCCCCAAGGATGCCGTGGTCGGGAAAGGTCCGGCGGATGAGCGCGCGCATGGCGTGCTCGGCCGCCCGGTCGGCGGCGGTGACCGGATCGAAGCCGCCGCGCTGCTTGTTCTCGATCGCCAAGGCGGTGCGGAAGAACGGCAGGATGGTGTCGCCGGAAACGCTGGCGAGCTGGTCGACGAAGCTGGCGAAATCAATGGCCGTCATGACGCCCGCGAAAAATGTTGCTTGGACCTATCGGAGAGCGGAGCCGTCGGCAACCACGGTGCGGCTGCGGCAAAATTCGGCAGCGGGTTGCACAAATTGCAGACCTCGTAGGCACGTTGGCCGAATTTACCGCGAATTCGTGGCCCTTCGGCAACGTTTCTCTGAAAAAAGGAGATTTAGGCTCCGAATCCAGCACTCAGCCATGCATTCATGCATGGGATTTCGCGTATTGGACCTTGATTTTTGTGCGTCGCGGTGTAACTTATTGCAATGCGGTAGCGAGAGCTACCGTTGCCCTCCTTGGGCGTTTCCTCCCTAGACTTGGGCCGCTTGCATCCGCGAGCGGCCCTTTTTTTTGCGCAGACGCCTGACAGGTGGCGGCGGCGGTTTGAAGAAGAGAAAGCCGGGTTATTCGGCGGCAGCGGCGCGGTAGGGGCGCAGTTCCTCGAGCGGAATTTCTCCCAGCCGGCAGGCCAGCGTTTCCAGGTCGGCCGCGACCCGGTTGAAATTGGCGGAACGCTCGTAGCGCCGCTCGTCCATATAGAGCGCCCGGTTGATCTCGAGTTGCAGCGCATGCAGGCCGGCGGCCGGATTGCCGTAGTGTTCGGTGATGAATCCGCCGGCGTAGGGCTTGTTGCGGCTGATCGTGTAACCGAGGCCGCGCAGGGTGCTTTCGGCGACTTCCGCGACGACCGGCACGCAACTGGTGCCGTAGCGGTCGCCGAGGACGAATTCCGGCCGCGGCCGCTCGTCCCGGTGTCCGGCGGTCGATGGCATGGAATGGCAATCGATCAGCATGGCGGCGCCGAAATCGCGGTGAACCCGCGTGAACAGCCGGCGCAGCGTGCGGTGATAGGGCTTGTAGAGGCTCTCGATGCGCTGCAGCGCGTCGTCGACCGGAATGCGCTGGCCGTAGATCTCCTGGGCGTCGCCGACCACGCGGGCGACGGTGCCGAGGCCGCCGGCCACCCGCATGGAGCGGGTATTGGCGAACGAGGGCAGGCGGCCGTCGAACATGCGCGGATCGAGCTCATAGGGCTCGCGGTTCACGTCGACGAAACAGCGCGGGAAATGGGCTCGCATCAGCGGGTAGCCGTAGCGCACGACGCCGGCCGCCAATTCGTCGACAAAGCTGTCTTCCGAGCGGCGCAGGGTGGCGAGGTCGATCCGGGTGATGGCCAGGAAGGCGCGCGGATAGACCGAGCCGCTATGAGGCGAATTGAACAGCACCGGCCCGGCGCAGGCGTCCGGTTCCAGGACATGGAAGGGCGGGTCAAGCTCGTCGCGCAGTTCACGCATGGCGATGGTACTCGGTCGGCCGTGACGGCCTATCGCAAGGCCGCCGCGGCCGCGATAGGATGGCCCGGCTCCCTTTATAGGGGCTATTCTCCATGTCCGTGAGGGCAAAGCCAAGCTGTGCTTTCGGGTTCACCCGTTATTTACTCAAATTGAGGCTTATGGAGAGATAGGGACCCGCCTGCGGGGACAAAGTTGTGACGGGGTGCTGTGTGAGTATGTCGAAAATCCTCCTCGCTGAAGACGACACGGATATGCGGCGCTTTTTGGTCAAGGCCCTGCAGAATGCCGGATTTGAAGTCACCTCATACGACAATGGCCTGTCGGCCTACCATCGGCTGCGCGAGGAGCCCTACGAACTACTCCTTACCGATATCGTCATGCCGGAAATGGACGGTATCGAGCTGGCGCGCCGCGCGGCGGAACTCGATCCCGACATCAAGATCATGTTCATCACCGGCTTTGCCGCCGTGGCGCTGAACGCCGACTCCACGGCCCCCAAGCAGGCCAAGGTGCTGTCGAAGCCGATCCACCTGCGCGAGCTGGTCACCGAAGTCCAGAAGATGCTGACGGCGGCCGCCTGAACGGCCGGCGGCGAGCCGGGCCTGGCCCCTGTTGGCCGCGAGCGGATGCCGCCAGGACGCTTGCCACCCCCAGGGTGAGCCGATACATACCAAGCCGAACGGGCGCGTAGCTCAGCGGAAGAGCACTACCTTGACATGGTAGGGGTCACAGGTTCGATCCCTGTCGCGCCCACCACGCAGTCTGCACTTTTCGCCGGTTTTCGAGAGACGCGAATTGTGCCCGCCAACTGCGGGCCTTTTCTATGGCGGTCTCCGGTTCCCTGGTCTCCAGAGCGAGCAATCGGCCGTTTCCAGCGGCCTGTCTCCGCCCCCAAAATTCCTGTTCCTGACGCCAGAAAAATGTGCGCCACGAATATGCACCTCCTGGCTGTCTCTCGGCGTGGTCGAGAAACGCATTCCCTGGCACCGCTGTTTGGGGCGAGATCCGATCCTACCTGCTTAACGACGGCGCACCACACGAGGCGATCGTCGGCGCGCGATTGGCCTGGCGCCAGTTCCGGAGTCGCGGATTGGCTCGATGAGTTTGGGATTGGGCGGCCCGATCGTCGGCGAAGGTCTTCACCTGGGATACGCGCATCATTCGGCAGCTAAGCCGAGACGCTGATATTGTAGCGACCATTCGGCCGGCGCCTCGCGCAGGTTGGCGACGCCGATGCCGCGAGGCAGCCGGCCTTCGATGGCTGCCTTGACCAACCCCGGAGCGACGAACGCCATCGAGATCGTCATGTTGACGTGCCGGGTGCTGCATTTGTGACGCGCGGCGATTTCCTCGATGGTCGCGCTTTCGGAGAGGATCTCATCAAGCCAGGCCCGCCCGCGTGCGATCGACTTGATGAGCGCCGTGCGGCGTTCGACCTTGATCGGCCGGAGATATCGCCGTTCGACAGAGTCGGGCACCAAGATTTTCTTGAATTGCTTGCTCGGCGGCTTGGCCCAGGCGATCAGCAGGGATGGAGCTTGGGCCTCTCTAGCGGCTTTGTCGCGTTCCTCCTCGTGCTCGTGCTCGTGTTCGTGCTCGTCCGCCTCCGCATCCTTGAGCCAAACTGCGAGCGTGCTCTTGCGGACCTCGATGCGCAGGATCCTTTCAGGGAGGCTGGCTCGATCAAGTTTTCCGGTCGGCCTCAGCCCGAGTTGCTGCCGGTGTTTCTCAATGGCGTTGAGAACGGCTGCTTCAATCTCGGGTGCCGGCACGCGGACGGTTAGTCCGTCTGGCGGCTCGGCATGGCCGCGAAGATAGGGCTCAGAGACGTAATACCGATACCGGACGCCCCGCTTGGTCGCATGCGTCGGGACCATCAAATTGTCGGCCTCGTCGAACAGAATACTTCGGAGCGGCGCGTCGCTCTTGTTTCGGCTCGTCACGTTATGAGCCCGCTGCTCCGTCAGGCGCTGCTGCACGGCGTCGAACAGCGTGCGGTCAAGCAGTGCCGGTTGGGGTCCGGGACAGACCTCGCCCTTGTAAAGAACCTCGCCGATGTAGAATCGATTGCGCAGCATGTAGAACAGCGGGCCCTGGGTGAACGGCACGCCGCCTCGGGTCTGCCCATTCGAGAGCTGCCGGATCTTGCTGCGGACATTCCGCTCACGCAGGTCGATGACGAGCCGGTTGACGCTCCCGAGCTCCAGGTATCGCAGGAAGATCAGGCGGACCTGCTCGGCTTCTTCGTCGACGATGAAGAGCCTGCCCTCTTTTAGCCGATAGCCGAGCGGAACCATCCCGCCGACCCAGAGCCCCTTGCGCTTCGAGGCCGCGACCTTGTCGCGGATCCTTTCTGCCGTGACCTCCCGCTCGAATTGGGCGAAGGACAGCAGCACGTTCAGCGTCAGCCGGCCCATCGATGTAGTGGTGTTGAACTGCTGGGTGACCGAGACGAACGACACCCCGTGCGCATCGAATAGTTCGACCAGCTTGGCGAAGTCCGCAAGTGACCGGGTGAGCCGGTCGACCTTGTAGACGACGATCACCTGCACCTTTCTGGCCCGGACATCCGCGAGCAGCCGTTGCAGGGCAGGGCGGTCGGTCGACCCTCCCGAGAAGCCGCCATCGTCGTAGCGGGTCGGCACCAGCGTCCAATGGGCGTGGGCTTGGCTGCGGATGTAGGCCGAGGCTGCGTCGTACTGGGCATCGAGTGAGTTGAACTCCTGGTCCAGCCCGGAGTCGGTTGAGACGCGGGTGTAGATCGCACAGCGGACAGGTTTGGAGGAGGGGACCGTCATGGATTTCCCTCCGGGTGCTTCTTGTCGCGCAATCCGAAAAACCGGGGGCCATTCCACTTGGTGCCCGTGATCGCCTTGGCGACTTCGGAGAGGCTCGTGTACTTCCCGCTCTCCCAGGCAAAGCCCTCGGCGAGTACCATCACCCGGTGATGCTGGCCGTTCCATTCCCGGGTCAGCACGGTTCCCAGCGAAAGCTGTCTCCTGCGCTGATCGAATTGCTCAGCCACGGGAACGGCTGCCGCCTTGGACGACGCTTGGTCCATCTGCTTCAGAAATCGCAATGTGCCGGCATCAACATCGCCCATCGCCTCGGCCTGCAGCCGGTAGGCGACCATGGCGAACAGCAGATGCTTGGGGAGGTGGCTTGGCGCTTCCTGCCTGAACGCTGCCCGCCAGCGAGCCCGGAGACCTTCCAACCCGAGATCGCGCAACTGCGCGATCTCGGAATTGATCGTGCGCCCGCCCGTCCTGGGCAGGCGCCGCGCGTTTGCCCCGTTTGTCATGTGGATGACGATGCCCGCTCAGCGCCGTCTGCTCGTTGCATGCTGCCGCGCGCTTCGGCGATCCGATAGACCCGGGTTCCGGCGACTTTGGTCAACTCCAATGTGAGGCCGAGCCGCTTGCGGACCACCCCGGCCAAAAAGCCGCGTACTGAATGCTGCTGCCAGCCAGTGGCCTCCATCAGCGCCGCAATCGACGCGCCGTCCGCGGACCGCAGCATCTCGATCGCGCGCGCCTGCTTGGTCCCGGACCGGGCCCGCGCCTCGGAAGCCGGGTTGTTCTTCGCGGCTGCGCGACTGGAACGGTCCCGCCTCGGCTTCGCGGTCCTCGCATTCGTCTTCGAACGCGGTGTCCGTTTTTTAGTCGTCTTCGCCTTCGCCATTGAGATCCTCCTTCGGTGACAGCGTCCGCGCCGCACCACCGAAGCCCCACCACGGCGCTCAGGCCGGCGGGGCAGGATCTTAGGGGGCAGTTCGGCCCCGGGAAGCGCAACCAGTACTGCTCTGTTCGAGCAGGAAGGCGAGCGGTTTCTGGATAAGATTGTTGCTCTCTGGGCCGGATCTTGGGCCGAAGATGATGTCCCGAATCTCGGGCATACGACCGTCACCGAACCGCAAACCTTCGTCTGACAGGGTGCGGCGTGATCGCTAGATAGAGCACCAGACCGCGAATTTGGGGGTCAAGGGTGCGAATCCCTTCCGGCGCGCCATTTGTTTCAATGGGTTATGGCAAGGCTGACCTCCGAAAATCACCTGCGAGCCGATCGAGGGTAAGCGGTGGGTAACAATTTGACGAGCTCGGCGAGGCGATTGGTAGAGCGCGTGACTGAAATTCACGGTGTCGGTGGTTCG
>CAWFBL010000010.1:0-18134 GCA_963814065.1 uncultured Pseudomonadota bacterium
GCGGCAACCGCAGGTGCGCGTGCGGCGGGGTAGCGAATCGGGCGCGTTAAAGTTCCGTTGCATTGTCCGGACTGACGTAGTAGTGATCGCAACAACTACGATGTGGACCGGGGCTGGGCCATACGGTCGATCCAAGAGCTATGTGTGTCTCAACCCTCTCGGCAGCCATCCTGACCGTCCGCTCGATAGCCTTTTCCCTGAGGCAAAGGAGAATTCGGTGATGCCGAAACTCATGTCGCTGACCGTGCGGCGTCTCTGCATGCCGCTGATCCGGCCCTACCGGTTGTCGTATCGGACGTTCGAGGAATTCGAACCGTATCTGGTGGAAGTCACCGATGATCAGGGCCACTCCGGCTTCGCCGATGGCCACATCTCGCCCGGCTCCAGCTCGGAAACGCGCGAGGGCGGCTGGGCTTTCTTGCGCGAGCGCATCCCGGAAATGCTCGGCAGCGATCTCGAAAGCGCCAAGGCCGGGGTGCTCGCGCACTTCGAGGCGAGCAAGGTCGCCGCCACCGCCTTAGCCACCGCGGTCGAGGTCATGCAAGGGCATCCGTTGCTGAATTGCGATACGGACACCACGCTGCCGCTGCTGACCCCGGTCAATGCCACCGACAAGGCGGGGATCGCGCCGGAAATCGAGATGTGGCTGGGGCAGGGCTTCCGCACCTTCAAGGTCAAGGTCGGCAAGGACGTCGACGCCGATCTGGAACGCGTGGCGTTCATTCAGCAAGCGGTCGCCGGCCGCGCCACGCTGCGGCTCGACGCCAATCGTGGCTTCAATCGTGAGGACGGCATCCGCTTCGCCGCGGCGCTCGAACCGACGGGAATCGAACTGTTCGAGCAGCCCTGCGATGCCGACGACTGGGACGCCAACGCGGCGGTGGCGGCGGCATCCACAGTGCCGCTGATGCTGGACGAGCCGATCTGTTCGCTCGCCGACATCGAGCGCGCTGGCGGCATTCCCGGCGTCCGCCTGTGCAAGGTCAAGCTGAAACGCTTCGGCAGCCTGGAACGGCTGCACGAAGGGATCACCCGCGTGCGCGACTGCGGCATGGAGCCGGTGCTTGGCGACGGGCTCGGCAGCGAGGTGCAGAGCTGGCTGGAGGCTTGCGTCGCGCGCACGACGATCCGCAATGCCGGCGAGTTCAACGGCTTCCTAAAACCGAAGGACCGGCTACTAGACCCGCCCTTGACCTTTGCCGAAGGCAGCCTGCTCATGCCCGCCGGCTATTGGCCGAAGCTGGACCGGGCGGCGGTCGAGCGGTTTACCACCGCCAGATTGGATTATCGTTTTGAGGATGGACGCGTGAAGGAGATGTCTCATGGCGCATGACGCGCTGCTGGCAGACCTCGATAAGCGAAAGGCGGCGGCCCGCGCCATGGGCGGTCCGGCCAAGCTTGCCAAGCGTAAGGAGCGTGGTCAGCTCAACGCGCAGGAGCGACTTGACGCCCTGGTCGACAAGGACAGCTTCATCGAATTGGGCCTGCTCGGCGCGTCCGGCATGTTCGATGCTGATATCCCGGTCACTCCGCGCGACGGCAAGATCACCGGCTTCGCCAAGATCGACAATCGCGACGTCGGCGTGGCGGTCTATGACTTCACCACCAAGGGCGCGTCGACCAGTTCGACCAATTCGAAGAAGATGGGCTACATCCGCAAGGTTTGCACCGACCGCGGCATGCCCTTCATCCATGTCGGGGAATCGACCGGCGCCCGCCTGCCCGACGCCATGGGCTCCAAGGGCATGGGCAACCTGCTCGGCAACGACATCACCCAGTTCCGCCGCATGCGCGATACGCCTTGGGTCGCCGCCGCGCTCGACACCTCGTTCGGCTCGTCCGCCTGGCTGTGTTGCTGCTCCGACTTCGCGGTGATGAAGAAGGGCTCGATCATGTCGGTGTCGAGCCCGCGCCTAGTGTCGATGGCGATCGGCGAGAAGGTGGACCTGGAAGCGCTCGGCGGCTGGCGGCTGCACGCGGAACAGACAGGCCTCATCGACCAGTTCGTCGATACCGACGAAGAAGCGATGGCGATAATCCGCCGCTTCCTCTCTTATTTGCCGAGCCACAACGGCGAAATGCCGCCGGTGGCGCCGGTCACCGAAGGATCGGGCGAGGCGCAGGAGCGAATCCTCGACGTCCTCCCGGAGAAGCGGACCCAAGTCTACAACATGAAGAAGATCATCGAGGTGATCGTTGATCACGACAGCTTCTTCGAGATGAAGCCGCGCTTCGGCCGGCCCGTTGTCGTCGGTTTGGCGCGGCTGAACGGCCAGTCGATCGGCGTCATCGCCAATAACCCGGCTGTCGGCGGCGGCGCGCTGTCGGCCGACGCCTGCCGCAAGTGCGTGGAGTTCACGGTTCTCTGCGACAGCTTCAATATTCCGCTGGTCCGCATCATGGACACGCCCGGCTTTGTTGTCGGGCTGGAGGCCGAGCGCCGCGGCGCCCCTGGCCACATCATGAATTTCATGAATGCGACCTGCCTGACCACGGTGCCGCAGATCACGGTGATCGCGCGCAAGGCCTATGGCCGCGCCTATGTGGCGATGGGCGGCGGCGCCCACAACGACACCATGGTGGCGTGGCCGACCGCCGAGGTCAGCTTCATGGACCCGGTCTTCGCCACCAACATCGTGCACAACCTGTCGGCCGGTGACGAGGGCTTCGAGGAGGCATTGGCCCACATCCAGAAAGACCTCGAGGTCTGGGATATGGCGCGCATCTTCTCCGCCCATGACGTGATCAAGCCGCAAGAGACGCGCGCCTTCCTCATCCGCATGTTCGACGTGCAGCGCCGCCGCCGCACCGGCGGCCTCGGGCAGCATCTGATGCGGACCTGGCCGACGAGCTATTGAGGGTCGCGCATGTCTTCGGAAATCTTCGCCCGCGCGCGGGCGCAAGGGCGCGTGGCGCTCGATGAAGCGTCCGGCAAGGCGCTGCTCGCGTCGTTCGGGCTGCGCGTGCCGCGTTCGTTGTTGGTCGCCGCCGACGATGCCGCCGCGCCGAAGCTGGACGGCCTGACGCCGCCTTTCGTGGTCAAGGTCGTCTCGCCTGATATCCTGCACAAGTCGGATGTCGGCGGCGTCATGCTGAACGTTGCCGATGCAGCCGGCGTCGTGCGCGCCATCGCCACCATGGCGGCGAAGCCCGGTATCGCCGGCAAGGCGGTCGATGGCTGGCTGGTCGAGGAGATGATCCCCGCCGGCCGGGAAATGGTCATCGGCGGCCTTAACGATCCGCAATTCGGTCCGATGATCATGGTCGGGCTCGGCGGCATCTTCATCGAAGTGCTGAAGGACGTCGCCTTTCGCATCTGTCCGATCACCGAGGCGGAAGCCTGGGAGATGATCGGCGAACTCAAAGGCGCGCCGCTGCTCGACGGCGTGCGCGGGGAGTCCGGCGTCGACAAGCAGGCGCTGGTCGATGCCATGCTGAAAGTCGGCGGGGCCGACGGGCTGATCATGCAGACCGCTGGATCGGTCGCCGAGATCGATCTCAATCCGATCATTGTATCGCGGAAGGGCGCGGTCGCCGCCGATGCTCGCTTCATTCTTATGCCATCCGATGCGGAAACCGCGCAGGCCGGTGCCGGTGACCAATCGCCGTCGGCGCTGGAAAAGTTCAGACCGTTGTTCGAGCCGCAGACTGTCGCCGTGCTCGGCGCCTCGACCAACAATGTCGCCATCGCCAATACCTTCATCCGGCGCATGAAGGATTTCGGCTTCAAGGGCGCTCTTTATCCGATCCATCCCAACGCGCCGGAGGTGGAGGGGTTGAAGGCCTATCCCAGTCTCGGCGCCACACCGGAACCAGTCGACTACGCCTATGTCGCCATCGGCGCCGAACGCATTCCCGATGCACTGGTGGCGGCCAATGGCCGTTGCCGCATCGCGCAGGTGATCTCGTCCGGTTTCGGCGAGGTGGACGAAGGGCGCGCGCTCGAACGCACATTGATTGAAAAGGCACGCGCGGCCGGCGTGCGCGTGCTTGGCCCCAACACACTCGGCTCCTATTCGCCGCGCGGCGGCCTTACGTTTCCAGCCAACGCGCCGAAGGCGGTCGGCACCGTGGGCATCGTCGCCCAATCGGGCGGGCTGTCGACCGACATCATCAAGCGCGGGGAGTGGCGCGGTCTGCGCTACAGCGGCCTGGTCACCATCGGCAACAGCGCCGACGTCGCCCCGCACGAACTGGTCGAGTATTACCTGGAGGATCCGCAGACCAAGGTGATCGGCCTCTATCTCGAGGACATCAAGCAGGGCCGCGCCTTTTTCGACCTGCTGCGCTCGGCGAAGGCGACCAAACCCGTGGTCATCCTCAAAGGCGGACGCTCGCAGCAAGGCAGGTTGGCGGCGGCCTCGCACACCGGGGCGCTGGCCGGCGACGACCGCGCCTGGGAAGCCTTGCCGAGCCAGTTGCCAGTGGCGCTTGTGTCGACCGTCAACGAGTTTCTCGACGGCCTGCTCGCCTTGCAATATCTCACGCCGCGACCTTCGAAGCCAACGCATCTGGTCACCTTGTTCGGCAACGGCGGCGGCTCCAGCGTGCTCGGCACCGACGCCTTCGCTGACGTCGGCCTCAACGTGTCGCCGTTCGAAGCGGCGGTACGGGCGCGGTTGGAGGCGCTCAAGCTGCCGCCCGGCACCAGCGTCGCCAACCCGATCGACACGCCGGTGCGCACGCTGCAGGAAAAGGACGGCTGGGTGGCTGGCGAAATCCTCGATATCGTCTACCAGGACGCCAAGCCGGACGCAGTTGCCATGCATCTCAATCTGGCCGCCTTCGTCGGCCGAGGCGAAGTCGACCCGCTCGACAATCTGCTTGCCGTCATCGAGCAGACGCAGAAGAAATGGCAAGGCGTCGCCCACTTCGCGCTGGCGCTGCGCAGCGACGGCTCGCCGCAATTGGACGAGAAGAAGCGCAGCTACCGCGACAAGGCCGTGGCGGTGGGCGTGCCGGTGTTCGACGAAATTCCCGAGATGGCGAAGGCGCTATCGATCGTCGGCCACATCGAGCGGCGGCTCGCCGTGCAGGCGAAACTAAATTAGCCGGCGTGCGCCGGTCACTTCAGGCCGGTGCGCTCCTTGAACGAAACGGCCTGTTCCGGCGTGAAGCACGACAGCCGAATGTCGCGCAGATAGGGCCCGAACGCCTTGTCGATCTGTGGGCCGAAGCGGCGGAAGATCTCGGCAATATAAAGGTCGTGCCGGATCAGCGAGTGCGCCATGGTGACGATCGGCGCGCAGCCCGTATAGGCCGCCATCACGTCTCCGACCATGTTGGCGGTCAACATCTTCTGCTGGTCGACCGCGATGGTGAAAAGGTTGTCGGCAGTGCCCATGCGGGTGCCGTCGCTCTCATGGACGTAGACGCGGCAGTTCTTATTGAAGCGGAATTCGCTAGCGTCCGGTCCGAACAGCACGATCATCAGCGAGACGCCGCGCGCCGCCGCCTTCTTGAGCGACGCCTTGTGCCGCCGAACGATGTCGTCGGCCGCCTTGATCCAGATCGAGCTGCGGCTTTCCGCGATCATCAACTCGATCTTCTCCTGTACGGCGATCTCGCCGTGTGTTGTCCACACGTGATAGTCGGTGTCGGCGGCGGTCATCACCGAAAGACGGTCGGCAAGATCGTCGCAGAGCGCGCGGGTTTGTCCCGAGATCGCCTCGAACAGTGATTTGGGCGGCGCGGCGATATAGCGCAGCGGCTCTTCGTTCACCGGCAGCACGGCGCCGCGTTGGGCCAGCACCTCAAGCGAGGCATAGGTGTTGGCGCGTGGCACGCCGGCAGCCTTGGCAACCTCATAGGCCGTGGCCGGGCTGGTTTTCAGCAATTGCACGTAGATGCGTGCTTCGTAATCGGTGAAGCCGAGCTGGCGCAGCCCGGACAGAACTTCCCTGTTTGCTACCGGGAATTGACCGACTTTGCTGACGACCATGCTTTTCCCTGTTCAGGCTGATGCGCCGCCCGATGATATTAGGTTGGGACCGGCGCTAACAAGTGCTCAAGACGCTGATCGATAAAGGCGGTTGATACGTCGCCGGCCGCGAACACCTCGTCGCCGAGGCAGGCGATCAGGAAGTCGCGGTTGGTTCTGATGCCCTCGATCGCGAAGGCTCGCAACGCGTCCGCCAATGTGGCACGGGCGTCGGCGCGGCTCTTGCCCCAGGCGATGACCTTGGCCACCAGCGGATCGTAGAACGGCGTCACGGCGTCGCCCTCGCGGTAGCCGGTATCGACCCTGACCTGGCCGCCTACGGGCGGCTGGAATTGGCTGAGCGACCCCGGCGACGGCATGAATTTCTTGGCCGGGTTCTCCGCATAAATCCGCGCTTCGATGGCATGTCCCTTGGCGCTGATGTCGGCCTGGCCAACCGGCTGCAGGCTACCGCGCGCCAATTCGAGTTGCATGGCGACCAGGTCCTCGCCGGTCACCATCTCGGTGACCGGATGTTCGACCTGGATGCGCGTGTTCATCTCGAGGAAATAGTAGTCGAAGGTTTGCGCGTCGACGACGAACTCCACGGTGCCGGCGCCTCGGTATTTGGTGGCGCGGCACAGGTTGATGGCGTCGGCGGCCATGCGGTCGCGCACCGCCTGCGGCAGGCCGGGCGCCGGGCTTTCCTCGATTACCTTCTGGAAGCGCCGCTGCAACGAGCAGTCGCGTTCGAACAGATGGACAGCGTTGCCGTCGCCGTAGCCGAATACTTGAATCTCGACGTGGCGGGCCTTGCCGACGAAGCGCTCGAGGAAGATGGCGCCGTCGCCGAAGGCCTTGCTCGCCATCGACTGCGTGGCGATAGCCAGTTCCTTCAACTGCTCGGGCCGGTCGACCCGCCGCATGCCGATGCCGCCGCCGCCGGCCGCCGCCTTGATCAGCAGCGGGAAGCCGACCGCTTCCGCCGATTGCTCCAGGCCGTCGAGTTCGCCGGTGACAAACCGCTGGCTGCCGGGGACGACCGGGAGCCTGGCCGCGACGGCGATGTCGCGCGCCCGCTGCTTGTCGCCCATGGCGCGGATCGTTTCCGGCTCCGGGCCGATCCAGGTCAGCCCTGCCGCGCGCACGGCTTCGGCAAAGGCAGCATTTTCCGACAGGAAGCCGTAGCCGGGATGAACCGCGTTGGCCCCGCTGGTCGCGGCGACTTCGAGCAGCCGGTCGACCCGCAGATAGCTGTCCTGCGGACGCGGGCCGCCGACCAAATAGGCCTCGTCCGCCTCGCGCGCGTGCGCCAACTGAGAGTCGGCTTCGGAATACACAGCCACGCTCTTGAGCCCGAGGCGGCGGCACGAGGCGATGACGCGGCAGGCGATCTCTCCCCGGTTCGCGATCAGCACCTTGTCGATGTCGGTCATGGCCGGATCACGCTTCCAGCCGCGCGACCACGGTTCCTTCGGCGACGACGTCGCCTTCGGCGACGAGTATTTCTCTTACCGTTCCCGTTTCAGGTGCGGAGACCGGAATCTCCATTTTCATCGATTCCAGGATCAGGATCGGCTCATCCTCTTCCAGTTCGTCGCCGACCTTGGCGACGATCTTCCAAACATTGCCGGTGATTTCTGTTTTGACGTCGACGAGCGCCATCGCGGGGGGCCTTCGCTGTAATTGGAGTGTCGCACCTTACTTCCCGGCATGCGTTGTTGCAATCGCTACTACTAATCTGGTAACACTTCTCCTGGGCGGCTTGTCCGTTGCCCGGCGGGCAGCGCGGCGAAGTGCGGATCGGTGATGCCAGAGCTCAATGACTTGCTCACTCCGAGCGAACTGAGTGACTACCGCCGCTTGCCGCGGTCGCTGCGGATATTGACTGAGAATGCGCTGCGCAACGGCTATCCCGAAGACGCCGCCAACCTGCTGAAACGCACTCCCGCCGCCATTCGCATCACGCCGACGCGGGTGGTCATGCAGGACCTGCTCGCGGTGCCGCTGCTTGCTGACCTCGCCTCATTGCGCGATGAACTGGCCGCGCGCGGCGCCGATCCTGGCCGCGTCAATCCGCGGCTGCCGGCAGACCTCGTCATCGACCATTCGATGACCGTCGTTCATCACGCAACCCCCGATGCGCGCCGCCTCAACGAGCAGCGCGAGATTGAAATCAATCGCGAGCGCTTTGCCTTCCTGCGGTGGTGCGGCGAGACCTTCGAGAATTTGCGCGTCATCCCGCCCGGCAACGGCATCGTGCACCAGATCAACCTGGAGCAACTGGCGACCTGCGCCGTCGCCGACCGGGCCGATGGCCGCGACCGGCTCTATCCGGAGTTGGTGGTCGGCAATGACAGTCACACACCGATGATCAACGGTCTCGGCGTGCTCGGTTGGGGCGTCGGCGGGCTCGAGGCGGAAGCCGCCTTGCTCGGACGGCCGCTGGAGATCGTCACCCCCGAGGTTGTCGGTGTGCGCTTGACCGGCCGCCTGCGAGGCAGCGCATCGGCGACCGACTTGGCGCTCTATCTCGCGGAGTTGCTGCGCAAGACTGGCGTGGTCGATCAGTTCGTCGAATTCTTCGGTCCGGGGGTGGCTGAGCTGTCGGTGTCCGACCGCGCCACCGCGTCCAACATGACGCCCGAATACGGCGCCACCTGCGCGTACTTCCCGATCGACGTGCGTGTGCTCGAATACCTGCGCATGAACGACCGCCCGCCGGCGCTCATCGAGCGCGTCGAGCGCATGGCCAGGCAATTGGAGCTCTGGCACGACGGCGACGAGGGCCTGGTGTTCGACCGCGTGCTTGAGATCGATCTCGGCACGTTGCGCCCTTCGGTCGCCGGACCGACGCGTCCGCAGGATCGCGCGCCGCTTGATCAGGTCCCGCAGGTCTTCGAGAAATTCTGCCCGCAGGACCGGCGCGTCAATGTCGACGCGTTCGGCCGCAGCTTCGGCGACGGCGATATCGTCGTCGCCGCCATCACGAGCTGCACCAACACCGCCAATCCGCGCGCCATGTTGCAGGCCGGCCTGTTGGCGCGCAACGCCGTGCAGCGCGGGCTGGCGGTGCGCCCCGGCATCAAGACGTCACTGGCGCCCGGCTCGCTGATGGTGGCCAGCTATCTCGCCGAATTCGGGCTGCAGGAAAGCTTCGATGCGCTCGGCTTCAATCTGGTCGGATTTGCCTGCACTACTTGCAACGGCATGTCGGGTCCGCTCGATCCGGCGATCGCCGAGGCCATCGAGAAGAACGGGCTCAATTGCGCGGCGGTGTTGTCGGGCAATCGCAATTTCCCCGGCCGCGTGCATCCGCACGCGCAAGCGAACTTCATTATGTCGCCGGCGCTGGTGGTCGCCTACGCGCTTGTCGGCTCGATGCGCCGCGACCTCACTCGTGAGCCGCTGGGCGTCGACCGGGATGGCCGGCCGGTCGCTCTTGCCGACATTTGGCCGGACGACGCCGAGGTCAATTCGCTGCTTGCGGCGGCCGCCGCCCGGGCGGGCAAGGAGCGCGAGATCAAGGCCAGCGCGGAAAGCCGCCATGCCTGGGAGGCGCTGAGTTCGTCACACAGCGCGCTCTATGCCTGGGATCCGGCCAGCACCTACGTCTGCCGTTCGCCTTATTTCGAAACGTCGGCATCCGTTGCCGACGCGCCGGTGTTGCCCGCGTTGCGGCCGATCGCCGTGCTTGGCGACGGCATCACCACCGACCACATCGCACCGGTCGGTTTCATCACGCCGGCAAGCGCCGCCGGCCGGCATCTCTCGGCGCGCGGAATTGAATTGCGGGACTTCAACTCTTACGGCACGCGGCGCGCCAATCCGGATATCGTGGCGCGCTCCTTCTTCGCCAACCACCGGCTGGAGAACCGGCTTGCCGGCGGCAAGGTCGGCAGCTTCACCCAAATATTGCCGGACGGCGAGGTCGTGCCGATCTACGACGCCGTCGCGCACTATAGGCAGCAGGGCGCCGGTCTGATCGTTCTCGCCGGCCGCGATTACGGCAGCGGCTCCTCCCGCGATACAGCGGCGAAGGCTTGTTACCTCACGGGCGTGAAAGCCGTCATCGCGCAGTCCTTCGAGCGCATCCATCGTTCTAACCTGGTCAACATGGGCATCTGGCCGCTCACCTTCGGTGTGTCGGACTTCGATCGACACGCTCGGGCTGGCCGACGCGGTTAGCTTGTCGATCTTGGCCCTGCCGACGCAGTACGTCCCGCAGATGCGCGCGCGTGTCGCCGCCACCCTGCGCGACGGCACGGTCAAGTCTTTCGATGTCGACGTCAAAGCCGCCACCGCTAACGAATTGAAGACGCTGCTGGCTGGCGGAATCCTGGCCGAGACCTTGTCGGAGGCGGTGGCATGACCGTCGTTCGGCAAACCGATACTGCCAAGGGCCTCCTGCATGGAGGGCGCGAATGCCGCTGACCACACTGTCGCGTGTCGAGGTTGTTCCCACTGGCGCTGCGGTCGGCGCCGAAGTGCGCGGCATTGATTTTTCCGCCATGGACGAAAGCGCGTTCGCCGCGCTCAAGGGCGCGCTCGACAAGCATCTCATCGTCTTGATCCGCGACCGGCCGTTGAGCGACGACGATCTGGTCGCGCTCGGCCGCTGTTTCGGGTCGCTGGAGCCCCCGGGCACCAGCATCATCGGCAAGCCGTTCATCGATGGCTATCCCGACATCCTCGTCATTTCCAACTTGCTGGACAACGCCGGCGTGCCGATGGGCAACCTCGGCGCCGGCGAGGCGACCTGGCATACCGATATGTCCTACCGGGAAAAGCCGATTTCGGTCGCCATCCTGCATTCGCTGGAAATCCCGCCGGCCGGCGGCAATACCTATTTCGTCAATCAATACATGGCCTATGAGTCGCTGCCCGCCGACATCAAGGCGCGTATCGACGGCCATACGTTGGTGCATGACGAGACCTACAACAGCGCCGGCCAGATCCGGAAAGGCTTCGCCGAGGTCACCGATCCGCGCCAGACGCCGGGCGCGCGCCATCCCATCGTGCGCACGCACCCCGACACCGGTCGCAAGTGCCTCTATCTCGGCCGCCGGCGCAACGGCTACATCGTCGGCTTGCCGATCGAGGAGAGCGAGGAATTGCTCGACCTTCTGTGGATGCACGCCACCCAGGAGCGGTTCATGTGGGGCCACGTCTGGCGCACCGGCGACACGCTGATCTGGGACAACCGCTGCCTGCTGCATCGGCGCGACAGCTTCGACACCAACGCAAGACGAATGATGCACCGCGTGCAAATCCAAGGCGAGGTTCCGGTCTAAGTGGAGCCGACGTCTGAAGGGCGGGTACAAGCTCTAAGGCGGAGATCTCGGGGAGAGAAATATGGGTGCCACGATTGCCGAGAAGATCATGGCCAGCCACGCCGGCAGCGAAGCCGTCGCGGCTGGCGATGTCATCGTCGCGCGCGTGGACTTTGCCATGGTGCATGACGCGCGCGGCGCCAATGCGCTGAAGGCGATCGCGCGGCTGAACGCCGCCGACCTGCCTTTCGTCAGCAAGAGCGCCTTCGTGCTCGATCACTATTCGCCGCCCCCGAACGCTGAAGCGGCCAATACTCACGCCGCCATGCGCGCCTTCGCCACGCGCAGCAACGCCAAGCTCTACGAGGTGGGCGACGGCATCTGCCATCAGGTGCTGCCCGAGGGCGGCCACTACACCGCCGGCGATCTGATCGTCGGCACCGACACCCATATGACCACCCATGGCGCCTTTAACGCCTTGGGCATCGGCGTCGAAGGCACCGATCTCGCCGCCGTGCTGGCGACCGGGCGGCTCTGGTTCCGTGTGCCGGAGACGATCCGAGTCGACATCAAGGGGCGCTTGCAGCCCGGTGTTTGGGCCAAGGACGTGACGCTGTGGATGTTGGGGCATTTCGGCGCCGAGGGAGCCAATTACCGCGCCATCGAATATGTTGGATCGGGCGTCAGCGCGATGGACATCGACGACCGTATGACGCTCGCCAACCACGCCGCCGAGCTCGGCGCCAAGGTCGCCGTGCTGGAGGCCGACGCCAAGACGCTCGATTGGCTCGCCGCCCACGGCGCGCGCGCGCCCCATCCGGTCACCGCCGATGCGGACGCGACCTATGCCGAGCGCCTCGAGATCGACGGCAATGCGCTCGCCCCGCAGGTCGCCCGCCGCCACCGCATCGACGACGTGGTGCCGGTCACAGACGTCGCCGGCCAGCCGATCAACGTGGCGCTGATCGGCACCTGCACCAACGGTCGGCTCGACGACATCCGCCAGGCCGCCGCCATCCTCAAAGGCCAGCGGCTGGCGCGCGGCGTGCGTATGATTGTGACTCCGGCGTCGCGGCAGGTTTACCTGGCGGCGGAGCAGGAGGGCCTATTGGAAGTACTTACCCGCGCAGGCGCCTCGGTCGATGCGGCTGGCTGCGGCACCTGCGTCGGCATTACCCATAAGCTGGTGCCCGCCGACGGCGAGGTCGTACTCTCCAGCGCCAATCGCAATTTCCGCGGCCGGCTCGGCAATCCGGATTCCGAAATCTGGGTGGCGTCTTCCGCCACCGTCGCGGCCTCGGCGCTGACCGGCCGGGTCACCGATCCGCGCGAGATCGCCGGCGGAACATGGAGGGCGGCATGACGGAAAGCAAAGCCGGCGCGAGCGCCATCCGCGGCCGCGCCCATGTCCTCGGCGACGACATCAACACCGACCTGAATTGCTCGAACAAATACCGCCATGTCGGCAAGGACGTCGCGTTTCTGGCCGAGCACGCCTTCGAAGCGATCGATCCAGGGCTCGCCCAGCGCATCCGGCCGGGCGACATTCTGGTCGCTGGCACCAATTTCGGCATCAACTCCTCGCGCGAGCAGGGCGTGCAGGTGATCAAGGCGCTCGGTATTGCCGCCGTGGTGGCGCGCTCATTCGGGCGCGCGTTCTTCCGCAACGCCATCAACAACGGGCTGCTTGTCGTCACCTGTCCGATCGACGGCATCGCCGCGGACGACGACATGGCCATCGATCTGGCGGCTGGTTTGATTGCGGTACCGGCCAAAGGGATCAGCCGGCAGACGGCGGCACTGCCTGAGGCGGTGCAGGCCATTCTTTTCGCTGGCGGGCTCATACCGTTTCTGCAGCAACACCCCGACTGGAACGTGGCGGGAGGCGCATGAGTGGTGACTCCATCCACGACAGCAATGACGTGAATTGTAAACGACGACCCCAACGTGCTCACGGCCGGCTCAAGCGCTGGCCGCCTGGGCTAATAACTCTGTCAAAAGGGAGGAAAGATTGATGCAACTGAAAAGCTCAGGCCGGCGCTACTTCTGCGCCGCGGCGCTCGGCGCTATGACTGCAGCCTACGTGTTCACGGGCGGCGCGTTCGCCGCCGATTATCCGAGCAAGCCGATTACCATTATTTGCTGGTCGAAGCCCGGCTCACCGGTCGACGTCTTCGCCCGCATCATGGCGCAGCTTCTGCCGAAGGAACTCGGCCAGCCGGTGGTGGTCGAGACCAAGACCGGTGGCGGCGGTGTGGTCGGCTCGAACGAAATGATGTCGCGGCCGGCGGACGGGTACACGCTGCTCGCCGTCACCGACTCGCTGACCACGAAATTCGGCGAGCCGGGCGTTAAGTTCAAGCCGGGCGACTTCCAGATGCTGGCGCGCGGCGAAGTCGATCCCTTCGCGGTCATCGTGAGCGGAAAGAGCCAGTTCAAGACGCTCAAAGACCTGATCGACTACGCCAAGAAGAACCCGGGTAAACTCACGGTTTCGGGACCGTTCGCGCTCAGCGGACACCGCATCTATTGGGAAGGCCTCTCCAAGGTGGCGGGCATCAAGACGACGTGGATCCCCTATCCGGGCGGCAGCGCGGCGGTGATCGCGGTCGCCGGCGGCGACGCGCAGGCCGGCGTCAGCAACCCGGGCAATCTCAAGGCGCAGGTCAAGGCCGGCAAGATCCGCATCCTCTCGGTGGCCACCGACAAACGCTTGCCCGATTTCCCCAACGTGCCGACTAACAAGGAAGCGGGATACGACTTTGCGACCTTTCACTGGCGCGGCATGGCGGTGAAGCATGGCACCCCCAGGGCGATCGTCGACAAGCTGGCCAAGGCGCTCCACGATGTTCAGGAGTCGAAGCCATACAACGACTATCTGCGCAAGGTGTCGCAAGCCAACGGCTGGGAAGGCGGCCCGGACAAGTTCCAGGCGAACTTCCTCGACGACGTGGCTAAGTTCGCCGAGCTGAAGAAGAAGCTCGGTCTGTAGACTTGGCCGCCCATGCCTAACATCTCCGAACGCAGTGCGACGGCAGTCTTGGCGATTGCCGTCGCGCTCTTCTCGATCTATCTGTTCTGGCTCACGACCGGCTTCCCCGCGGGCGCGGGGGCGCCCGGTCCGGCCGTGTGGCCGCGCGTTGTCTTGGCAATGACGCTGCTCGCCTCCGTGTACCTCGCCGTGACGTCTCTGTTCGGCGGCGAAGACGAAGACGAGAGGAAGATCATTACCCGGCTGCTGCTGCTGCCCGGCATCATCATGGTGCTCACCGTCGCGTACCTGTTGGCGATGCAGTGGGCCTTCTTCACCAGCACGATCGTGTTCCTGTTCGTCTGCATGTCAATTCTGCGCGTGCGGTCGTGGCCGGTCCGCATCGGCGTCAGCCTCGGTTTCCCGCTGGTGGTCTATCTGGTGTTCGTACGGATGCTGCATCTGGCGTTTCCGTCGCTGCTCAATCTTTTTGGAGGCTGACGATGCTGAACGCCCTCGCGTTGGGATTCGCGGGCGCCCTGCAAATCCACAACGTGCTGTTCCTGATCCTGGGGGTGGTGCTCGGCATCATCGGCGGCGCCATGCCGGGCATCGCGGCCTCGACGGTCATCGCCTTGCTGCTGCCGCTCACCTTCGGCATGCCGGCCGACACCAGCCTGATTCTGCTGGCGGCGGCTTACGTCGGCGCCGAATACGGCGGCTCGATCAGCGCCATCTTCATCAACACGCCAGGCACGCCGGGTGCGATCGCCACCACCTTCGACGGCTACCCGCTCACCCGCAAGGGCTACCCGGTCAAGGCCATGTGCGCCTCCCTGGTGCCAGGCACCATCGCCGGCATCTTGGCGACCGTCGTGCTGGTGGTCGCGGCCGGTCCAATGGTCGATATCGCGCTGCATTTCGGCGCCGCCGAATATTTCGCGCTCGGCGTCTTCGGCCTCACCATCATCGCCAGCCTGACGCCGGGCAGCATCGCCAAGGCCGCGATCGCCACCGGCCTCGGGCTGTTCGTCGCCACCATCGGCACCGACACGCTGGTCGGATTCCCGCGCTTTACCTTTGGCGTCGGCGCGCTGCTCAACGGCGTGGAACTGGTGCCCGCGCTGATCGGCCTGCTCGCGCTGCCGGAGGCGTTCTCGATGATCGAGGAACTGGGCAATCCCGGCCTCGCCCCGCAGAAATTCTCCAAGGAATATCCCACCTGGCCCGAGTGGAAGTCGCTCATTCCGGCGACCATTCGTGGCTGGCTGGTGGGCACGCTGATCGGCGCGATGCCTGGGGCGGGCGCCGCCATCGCTTCGCTGGTTGCCTATAACGAGGAGAAGCGGGCCTCGAAGCATCCGGAGAGGTTCGGCACCGGCGTCATGGAAGGGATCGCGGCGCCGGATGCGGCGAACTGCGCGACGGTAGCCGGCGCGTTGATACCGACCTTGACCCTGGGTATCCCCGGCTCGTCCTCCACGGCGGTCATGCTCGGTGCCTTGACCCTGCACGGGCTGGTACCGGGCCCCGACCTGTTTCAGAACAGTCCGAAGGTCGTCTACAGCCTGTTCGCCAGCCAGTTCCTCGCCGATATCGCCATGCTTGCGCTCGGCCTGCTTGGTCTCACCTGGTGGATCAACATCGTCCGCATTCCCAAGGGCGTTTCCGCGCCCTGCATCATCGCAATCTGCTTCGTCGGTGCCTATTCGGTGAGCGGCAACATCTGGGACGTCGCCACCGTCGTCGTCGCCGGTATCATCGGCTACGCTATGCGCAAGCTTGGGTTGCCGGTTGCGGCGACGGTGCTGGCGCTGGTGCTGGGCGGGATGGTCGAGGGTAATTTCCGGCGCATGCTCCTGCTCGCGCACGGCGATCTTCTGCAGTTGATCTATCACCCAATCGCGTTGGGTCTGCTTGGCGTGAGCGTGCTCAGCCTCTGCCTGCCTTTCTACCGCAGCCATCGCGCCAAAAGGAAAGCGGCATGAGCCTCTCGCCAAGGCAAAAGCTGCGCAGCCGTCTGGCGCAGCGTTCGATCATCGTCGCCCCCGGCGTCTACGACGCCTTCGGCGCGCGCTTCGTCGAGCAGGAAGGCTTCGAGGCGTGTTACCTCACCGGCAATGGTGTTTCCGCCTCTTTGCTCGGGCGCCCCGACGTCGGCCTCGTCGATCTCACGCTGCTGGCCGCGCACGCCCACCGTATCGCGGAGGCCATCGACATTCCGCTCATCTGCGACGCCGACACCGGCTACGGCAACGCCGTCAATGTCCGGCGCACGGTGCAGGAATTCGAAGCGGCCGGCGTCTCTGCCATCCATCTGGAAGACCAGGTTTCGCCTAAGCGCTGCGGGCATCTACCCGGCGCGCGGCCGGTGGTTTCGCTGGAGGAGCACCGCAAGAAGATCGAAGCCGCGGTGGCCGCGCGGCGCGATTCCGATTTCATCATCATCGCGCGCACCGACGCGGCCCCCGGCCTCGGTCTCGAAGAGGCCATCCGGCGCGGCCGCGAATACCGCGCCGCCGGCGCCGATGTGATCTTCGTCGAGTTGAAGCAAGCGAGCGAGACCGAGCTCGCACGCTTGACGGCCGAGATCGACGCGCCGCACGTCATCAATGTCGAGGAGGCTGGCAAGCTCGCACATCTGAGCGCCGCCGAGCTTGAGCGTCTCGGGTTCCGCCTGGCGATCTATCCGGGGCTGGCGCGCTATGCCGCCGGTTACGCCATCCGCGACGCCTTGAGGGTCCTGCGCCGCGACGGCAACACGGCCAAGGCGCGCGACCGCATGCTGACCTTCCAGGAATACAACGACACGCTCAAGCTCCCCGACATCGAGAGTTGGGAGCGCCGCTTCCTTCCGTCTGAATAGGCTCAGAGCTTTCGCTGTCTCGACGCTGTCTCCCGGGCCGGCGTCAACTCGACCTGTGGAATGGAGTACCGCTGATGACCAAGCCGCTCACCATCGCCGTTCTGCCAGGCGATCATATCGGCCCCGAAATCGTCGATGCCGCGCTGCACGTGCTGGAGGCGGCGGGGCAGAAATACAATCTCGGCCTGACCTTCCAAGAGCACGCCGTCGGCCACCGCAGCCTGCGCGACAATGGGGTCACCATCACCGACAAGGTGGTGGCGGCGACGACGGCGGCCGACGGCATCATTTTAGGGCCGTGCGACAATGGCGGGTTCCCGCCGGTGCGGGAGGGGGGGCTCAATGTCCCCGGGGTGCTACGCAACAGGCTCGATCTCTATGCCAATCTGCGGCCCTCGAAATCCCATCCCGCCGTTCCTGACGCGCGGCCGGGGCTGGACGTCCTCGTCGTGCGCGAGAACACCGAAGGATTTTATCCGGACCGTAACATGCACGAGGGCTATGGCGAGTTTTCCCCGGTCCCGGGGGTCGCGATCGCGATGCGTCGAATTACCACGCATGCGTCGCACCGCATCGCGAAGACGGCCTTCGAATGGGCCGCGCGGCGACGCCGCAAAGTTGGCATCGTCAACAAGAAACACATTCTGCGGATGACGGACGGCCTGTTCTGCGATGAAGCCTTGAAGGTCGCGCGCCAGTGGCCGGACATCGAATGCACGATGGAAATCGTCGATGCGTTGAACGCGGATCTCTACACGCGTCCGGCGCGGCACGACGTGCTGCTGATGACCAACATGTTCGGCGACATTCTATCCAACCTGTGCGCGGCGCTTGCTGGCGGGCTCGGCCTCGGCGGCGGACTCAATGCCAGCGAGGCGCATGCCATGGCGAATGCCTCACATGGTTCGGCGCCCGATATCGCCGGCCAGAACAAGGCCAATCCCATCAGCATGATCGTGTCCGGCGCTATGCTGCTTGATTGGCTCGGCATCCGGCACAGCCGTCAGGATCTCACGGACGCGGCTGGGGATATCAACGCGGCCGTCGACCACGTGCTTGCGGACGGGAAGCTCCGCACTGCTGATGTCGGAGGAACGGCGACGA
>CAWFBL010000011.1:0-1508563 GCA_963814065.1 uncultured Pseudomonadota bacterium
ATTATCGGGCTGCGTCAAGGGCTAGCGCTGGCGTGGCGGGCGGCGATCGGCGCCGAATTCTTTGCGGTGGCTCCCACCGGCCTCGGCGTAAGGATGTTCGAGGCCAAAGACTATGTGCAGATGGACGTGATCTTGAGCCTGCTACTGGTCATCATGGCGCTGTCCATGATCTTTGACAGACTGATCTTTGCTCCCTTGGAGGCGCGGACCATTCGGCGCTGGGGCATTGGCGACAGTTCATAGGGAGCCGAACGTGAACGCGATGACGTCCCAAACCAGTCCCGGCATGACAAGCGCCAGAACACGCGCGCCGCCGGCAGTCCTGTCGATTGCTGAGTTTTCATTGTCGTTCCAGAACAAAGAAGTGCTGCGCGGCATCGATCTGGACATTCCGGCCGGACAGTTCGTTGCCGTTATCGGGCCGAGCGGCTCGGGGAAATCGACGCTGTTGAATGCGATCGCCGGCTTCATCACGCCGACCAGCGGCAATGTCGCGATGGATGGCGAGATCCTGGTCGGGGACCATCCGCCGGCCGCGCATGCGCTGCGCTGCGGCGTCGTTTTTCAGGAATACGCGCTGTTTCCGTGGCGGACCGCGCAACGCAATGTCGAGTTTTCGCTAGAGGCATTGGAGGTGCCGGCGGCCGAGCGATCTCGCCGCTCGCTTCAATGCTTGCAAGAGGTGGGGCTGGCCGCTTCGGCCGACCTTTATCCGCATCAACTCTCGGGCGGCATGAAGCAACGTGTCGCCATTGCGCGCGCGCTCGCCTACGACCCGAGTGTCTTGCTAATGGACGAACCGCTCGGCGCGCTCGATGCGCTGACGCGCGAAAAGCTGATGGGTTTGATCGAGAAGGTCTGGCAGCAAACTCGCACGACCGTGGTATATATCACGCACAACGTGGGCGAGGCCGTCTTTCTCGCTGACCGGGTGCTCGTGTTGAAAGCAAATCCGGGCGAAGTCGTGCTTGACTTGGCGATCGATCTGCCGCGACCGCGCGATGCGCTGGCCGCTAAGACAATCGAGCTGGAACGTCGCCTTCGCGACGCTATTCCCGACGCGGACAGTGATGAAGGCGAGTGACAAGGATTGTTGAGGAACAACTCGATTCCAGTAGGCAAGTCATTGGGCGAACAGCGAAGAAACCAGAGGGGTGGGCTCGCTGATGGAGCGCAAGATCACCCAGGGCGAGAGTAAGCACATGGGCTTGCCTGGCCGGGTAGCAGCTCGTTCGGGCGGCTGCGACAGAGGGGCGAACGACACAAGAACTCTTGCCACCATTTTACTACCCAACTCGGTAGCACGGCTCGATACAGGACATTACGGGCGACTAGGCCGGCGCCCGAAATGTCAATGTTTGCTGGACTATTCGGAATAGGCCGAGACAGAACGGTTTCCGGCCAATCCATTGCAAAATCGATTATCCTTACGTTATGGAAATCGCTTGCGTGATTGAGGGGTCTATATTTTTCAGTTCGACCAGAGTTTGAACGTCTATGTTTTTGGAGTTCGTAGCTTTGTCAATGGGCTAGTTGTCACTAAATGTGGAATGGCCATAGAGTTCACCGGGGCCCGATGGCAAATAGAGCTGGTGATGGATGGCCGTAAATTATCTGCATACATTGCTGGCAATCGTCGACCAACACAGCTTTGCAAAGGCGGGCAAGGTCGTCGGTTTGTCGCGTTCGGCGGTCAGCCTACAGGTTCGTGCGCTTGAACAAGAATTCGGCGTCGTTCTGTTCGACCGAAATGCTCGCCCTCCTAAATTGACGCCGGAAGGCGAGAAATTCATCCTGCGCGCAAGAGAGTTGGTGACGAATTGGGCGAACTTGCGCGACAATTCCAAACGGTCTCCCCCGGCCGGCGTACTCAACATCGGCGCCGTGCACACCATCGTCTCCGGAGTGTTGCCGCACGCGCTGAAGCGTCTGCGGGTGAGTCGTCCGAATCTCGCGATCCGACTGTCCACGGGGCTCGCGCACGAACTGGAAGCGGGCGTCCGCCGCGGCGCGATTGACGTGGCGGTTCTGCCGCAGCCGGCGACGGTCGAGCCGGGGCTGGTTTGGCAACCGTTCTGTACAGAGTGGCTCGCGGTGATCGTGCCGAGCAAGGCCAAGGGCAAGACTGACCGCGAACTGCTCGCCAGCGCGCCCTTCATCCGCCTTCGCCGGGTCGCTTGGGGGCTCGGGCGGTTGATCGACCAAGAGCTCGCGCGCCGTGGCATCGAAGTCAACGCCACCATGGAAGTCGACACGCTGGAAGGCATCATGAGCCTCGTGGCTAACGGCATTGGTGTATCGATCGCGCCCAAACGACCGATTCCGCGACCGTTCATGCAGGGCATCCGCGCTGTGCCATTCGGCGAGCCGCCGCTGTCGCGGACTATCAGTGTCCTTCAGAAGCACGTCAATCCGTCGCGCCAGTTCGTACAAGACCTGTACGAAGCGTTGGCGGCGGTAGCGGAAAAGCACGCCAATTCGTGAGGCGTGCGATTTCGCCTGATGCTGCATGCCGCCTGCGCATGTCGAGTGGAATTCAATTTAGCGCGCTGCCCGCTGGCGGATTCACATCATCATGTCGAGAAATGCTCGACATAAAAATCTAATGGCCATTTTCACTTGACATCGCTTTCGCCCGGGTCCATCGGGGGCCTCATCAAGAAGAATGCGAGGCGCCAGCGACGCGTATCCGCCGTTTGCCTTTGCGTCAGTTTTGAAGGGATGGAGCGGCCATGCCAAGCAATGGATCCATCGATCCGGCGTTGAACAAACTCACCATGCGACTGGCGGAATTCGCCGCCGGCTTGAGGTTCCCGCACCTTCCGCCGGACGTTCGCAACCAGGCCAAGCTCATCGCGCGCGACAGCCTTGGCAATCAGATAGCCGCCTCGGCGATTAGCGAGGCGGGAATCAAGATCGTGCAGCAGGCGACGGAGTGGGGCGGCAAGCCCGAAGCGACCGTGGTCGGCTTCGGCGCCAAGTTGCCCTCGGCCATGACGGCGCTGTGCAACGGCACCCTCGGTCACGGGGTCGAATTGGACGACGCGCACGGCAACGGTCTGATCAAGGCGGGCTCACTGCTGGTGCCGAGCGCCTTTATCGCCGCCGAGCTGACCCACGCCAGCGGCGAGGAAACGCTGGCAGCGCTGGTCGCCGGCTACGAAATCGCGATCAGGATTGCCAAGGCGATCAACCCCGGCCACCGGCAGCGCGGCTACCACACCACCAGTACGGTCGGCACCATCGGCAGCGCGGCGATCGTGGCGACGCTGCTGGGCTGCAACGTCGAACAGATCGCCTGCGCGATCGGACTCGCCGCCATGAATTCGGGCGGCCTTCAAGCCTATCTCGACGATCCCTGCATGGCCAAGCCGCTCGGGCCGGGCCGCGCCGCGTTCAATGGCGTGCTCGCCGGCGTGATGGCGAGCAAGGGCTTCACCGGACCGAAGACCGCGCTAGAATCACATGAAGGCTTTCTGCACGGCATGACGGATGCGATCAACGCCGAGGAATTCACCGGCCTGGGCGAGCGCTTCGTCATCATGGAAGTCGGTTTCAAGCCGCATTCCGCCTGCCGCTATGCGCATGGCCCGCTCGACATCGCGCAGCATTTCTATCGCGAGGGCGTGCGGCCCGACGAAATCGAGCGCGTCGACGTGCACATGAGCGCGCTGGCGATCCGCCAAGCCTCCAAGCCGCAGTCGTCCAATCTGAACGTCGCCATGGGCAGCACGCAATTCGGCGTCGCGCTGGCGCTGGCGCGCGGCAGCAACGGCCTGATCGACTATTGGCGCGGCTTCGAGGACAAGCCGGTTCATGCCGCAGCGGAAAAGATCAACCTCATTGCAGACCCGGCCTATGGGCTTGGCGGCCGGCAAAGCATGATCAAGCTGACACTGAAGGACGGCCGCGTGCTGAGTCACAGCCAGGAAGAGCCGCGCGGCGAGCCGTCGAACCCGCTGAGCCCCGAGCAGCTTGAAGCCAAGTTTCTGGCCACGGCGGGGTTGGTGCTGGCGGAGCCGCAGGTGCAGACCATCAGCAGCCGGGTGATGGCGCTGGAAAGCGAGCCCGACGCGGGCGCGATCCCGCAGCTCACGGTCGTCCCGGAGGCGAAGCCCAAGCTCCGGGCCGCCTGAGCCTGCTCCGTTAGGGCGGGGCCGCCGGGGGCACTACGCAGCCAGCGGCGATTTATTGGCGCCGTCATCAGGACCATCAGGATCGTAAAGGCGTTTCGTTGTGCAAGTATCCGAGTTCAAACATCTGGAAGTGACCCGCCCCGCGGCCGGCGTCATTCTGGCACAGCTTAACCGCCCCGAGGTGCTAAACGCCGTCAATACACGGCTCGGACAGGAAATCCTCGACCTGTTCACCCACATCAATTCCGGTCAGGACGATGAGGCGCGTTGCGTCGTCATGACCGGCGCAGGCGAGCGCGCGTTCTGCGTCGGCGGCGACTTGAAAGAGCGCAACGGCATGACCGATGCGCAGTGGCAGGCGCAGCGCATCATCTTCAAGCAATACAATCTCGCCATGGAGCGCTGCCCGATCCCGGTACTGTGCGCGGTCAACGGCTACGCGCTCGGCGGCGGGGCGGAGATGATCCTGCGCACCGATTTCGCCTATGCAGCGGACAGCGCGCGCTTCGGCTTTCCCGAGGTCAAGCGCGGCTTCATGCCCGGCTCGGGCGGCACGCAACGGTTTGCCCGCATTGTCGGCGAACACCGCGCTAAGGAACTGATCCTCACCGGCGAGCAGTTTTCGGCCCAAGACGCGCTGGCTTGGGGCATGATCAACAAACTCGCACCGCAGGCCGACGTGCTGTCGGCGACGTTGGCGGCGGCGGAGAAGGTCGCGCAAAACCCGCCGTTGGCGGTGCGCATCATCAAGCAATGCATCCATGCGGGCTTGCAGACCGACATCGAGACCGGTCTCGCCATCGAGGTTCTCGGTCACCAGCGCCTGACCTCGGCGCCGGACCGCATGGAGGGAATCGCCGCCTTCGTCGAGAAGCGAAGGCCCGAGTGGAAGAAGTGATAAATCGCCGGGCGCAATGACGCGCCGTGGCAAGCCGAGGCTGGAGTTCACGTTTTGCTGCACGTCACCGAAGACAAGATAAAAGAACAATTGCGGCGCCAGGGCCTGCCGGTGCCACGCGGGGGTGCCGCGACGGTGCCCGAACGCGCCGCTGAGATCGCCCGCGAGCTCGGAGCCGCGGTGGTCATCAAAGCGCTGGTGCCGATCGGCCGCCGCGGCAAGGCCGGCGCCGTCCGTTTTGCCGATACCCCTGAAGAGGCCGAAGCCGCCGCGCGCGACATCATAGGCACCACCGTGAACGGCTTTCCCTGCGGGGCCGTCTATGTCGAAGAGAAGGTGGAGATCAAAGACGAGCTCTATCTCTCCTTTATCCTTGAAGACTTCCCGCCACAGGTTCTCGTCAGCAAGCAGGGCGGTGTCGAAATCGAGGTGGTGCACGCCAGCAATCGCGACGCCGTGCACGCCCTGGAGATCAATCCGCTGAAGGGCGTGCCGACCTGGAGCGCCATCGATCTGTGGGAGCGTGCCGGCGTATCCGGCAAGCTGCTCGCGGGTCTCGGTAAGCTCACCGCCGACCTCTACGGCGAGTTCGTGAAGTCCGACGCCACGCTGCTCGAGCTCAACCCGATCACCATCGGCCCCGACGGCAAGCTCACATTGGTCGGCGCCATGATGGCGACCGAGGACACCATGTTCGAGGGTTCCGACAGTGGCGCGGCCAGTGGCGGCGCCATGAACGAACGCGAATGGCGCGTTATCGAGGCGAACCGCAGCCTGCCCGGCGGCATGATCCGCTATACCGAGCTGGACGGCGACATCGGGCTCTTTGTCGGTGGCGGCGGCGCCGGCCTAATGCAGCATGACCTCATCCTCGCCGCCGGCGGCCGGCCGGCCAATCACACCGACGCCTCCACCGTAAACTCGGACAAGGTACGCGTGCTGATCGACGCGATCCTCGACAACCCGCGAGTCAAAAGCCTGTTCGTGAGCTGGCATTACCAGCAGATGGCGCGCATCGACCGCCGCGTCGCCCCGGTGATCGATGCGCTGAAGGCGCGCAAGGTCGACCTCGAGAAATTTCCGGTGGTGATCCGTATGTTCGGCCCGGGCGAAGACGAGGCGCGCAATGCCGCCGCCGAACTGGAAGGCATCCACTACATGCCGCACGGAGCGCCGATGGCCGACGGCGTTCGCTTGATTGTCGAGTTGACCGAAAAGGCAAACCGATTGGCGCAGGTTCAATGAGCATTCTGATCGACGAAAATACGCGCGTGGTGGTGCAGGGCCTCACTGGCCGGCAGGCACGCCAGGACACCGATAACAGCCTACGCTATGGCAGCCGCGTGGTCGCCGGCGTTACCCCCGGCCGCGCCGGCGAAGAGGTGCTCGGCATCCCCGTCTTTAACACCATGAAGGCCGCGGTGGCCGCGCATCAAGCCAACGCCTCGGTCATCTACGTGCCGGCGTCCGCCATCCGCGATGCCGTGCTGGAGGCGATCGACGCCGGCATCAAGGTGGTGGTCGTGACCTCGGAAGGTGCCCCGCGGCAGACCGCCGCCTACCTGGTGGCGGCGGCACAGGAAGCGGGGGTGTCACTTGTTGGCCCCAACACCAACGGCGTGATTTCTCCCGGCAAATGCAAGCTGGGCGGGATCGGCGGCGTGGATCCCGCCGACATTTATGCGTCCGGCCGCATCGGCATCTGCTCGCGCTCCGGTGGCATGACGGCCGAACTGGCTCTGACGCTGCGTCACGCCGGCTACGGCGTCTCCACCGCCGTCGCCATGGGCGGTGACCGTATCATCGGCCGGCGAACGGCGGACTATGTGCGCCTGTTCGAGGATGATCCGGAGACCGATGCCATCCTGATGTATGGCGAGCCCGGATCGCGCAACGAGCCCGAACTCGCCGCATACCTGACGGCGAACGGCATCAAGAAGCCGATCATCGCGGTGATCGCCGGTGAATTCCAGGAGCGCTATCCGCCCGGCGTCAGTTTCGGCCACGCCGCGGCGATGATCAGCGCGGAAGGTGACAGCGCGACGGCCAAGCGGCAGATGCTGGCCAAGGCCGGCGTCATCATCGCAAAGACCCTGGAAGACATCCCGCGACTGCTCGCCGAGAAGGGCGTGCAACGGGTCACGACGCCACACGCAGGCCCCAAGGACCGGCAAATCGCGGCGGCGTCGGCCTGATCCGACGCATGCGCGCGCAACGAATGGACGAACGGTGATGACAGCAGCGGACGGCAAACCGGCCTCAAAGCTCAGGGACAATCCCGAACTGAAGGTAGTGCGTGATTGGTGGAAGACCGAGATCATCGACGTCGAGCAAGGCAGCGTGCAACTGCGCGGCTACCCGATCGAGCAACTGATCGGCCGCCTCACCTTCATCCAGACCATCTGGTTGCTGGTGCGTGGCGAGATTCCCACGGAAGCGCAGGCGCGACTCTTGGAAGCCGCCATGGTGGCCTCGGTGAACGGCGGGCCGATGTCGCCGTCCTGCGCCATCGCGTCGATGGCGATCACGTGCGGTGTCGGCCTCAACAGCGCCATCGCGTCAGGCGTCAACGCTCTGGGCGATACCCATGGCGGCGCCGGCCAGCAATGCATGGAGATGTTCGACCGCATCCTCGGCCGTATGAACGCGCAGACCGATCTGGCGACCGCGGTTGACCAGGAGCTCGACGACTTCTTCGCGCAGGGAGCCAAGTTCGTCCCCGGTTATGGCCATCGCTTCCACGACGTCGATCCGCGCGCCGAGCGCATGCTTGAGTTGGTCGATGAGGCGTGCACGGCCGGGACGGCCAGCGGAAAGTACGCGGAGGTCGCGCGCGGGATCGAGACATCTCTACGCCGCCGCAAGGGCAAGCCGCTGCCGATCAACGTGGATGGCGGCTTCGGCGTCATCCTGGCCGAACTCGGATTCGAGGCGCCGCTCGGCCGCGGCATCTTTGTGCTGGCCCGCTCGGTCGGCCTGCTCGCCCATGCCTGGGAGAACATGCAGGAAGGCCGCCGCATCAAGGGGCCGGTGCCGCCGCAGGTCATGTTCAGTTATGTCGGGCCGCCGCGCCGCGACCTGTGCGAGTAACGCGGCAAGTTCAAAGGAAAATCAAAAAGAACAAGGAAAAAGCTCCCGGGGGGCGTCGAGGTAGGACTTTAAGGTGAGCACGGAAACGCCATCAACTGAAAGGGTCGACCCCGCCATCTGGTCTGCGGCCGTGGTCGTGCGCCTGATTCTGGCGGTGCTGCTTTGCGCCGGCGGCGCGTTCTACGTCTACACTGCCTTTGGCATCCGGATGCCGCCGATCGGCGACGAGCTTGGTCCGCGTCTGTTTCCCCAGGTGGTGGGCGGCGCATTTCTGGTCTTCAGCTTCCTTTATGCGGCGAGCGAGTTGCGCGACCTGCGCACCGTCGACCGCGCCGAAGCCACCGCCGACGTCCGCTCGGAGGGTCGCGCCTGGCTCACCGCCCTGATCATCGCGCTCTATTGCGCGCTGTTCACTCTCACCGGCTATCTGGTCGCCACGCTCATGTTCGTCTTCGGCTTCCTGACCTACCTGCGGTTCCGCGGGGTGATCGGCAACGCGCTGGCGGCCGTGCTGATGGCCGGAGCGTTCTATGTCGTCTTCGGCGTGTGGCTGGGCGTGCCACTGCCCACCATCGGCTTGTGAGAGGGGGATGGAGACCTTTCACAACCTTATCATGGGCTTCGAGCATAGCCTGTCGGGCTACAATCTGCTCTTTGTCGTGGTCGGCGCCTGCGTCGGCACCTGGGTCGGCATGCTGCCCGGCATCGGCCCGGCGACAGCGATCGCCGTGTTGCTGCCGTTTTCGTTCGGGCTCGACCCGACGTCCGCGCTGATCCTGCTCAGCGGCATCTATTTCGGCGCCATGTATGGCGGCGCCATCTCCTCGATCCTGCTCAACATCCCCGGCGACGCCTCCGCCATCATGACCACCATGGAGGGGCATCCGCTGGCCAAGCAGGGTCGCGCCGGCGCCGCTTTGCTGATGTCGGCGGCCGCCTCGTTCATCGGTGGCACCATCGGGTTGCTGGCGCTCACGTTCCTGGCCAAGCCGATCTCGGTTTTCGCCATCAGCCTGGGGCCGGCGGAATACTTCACGTTGATGGTATTTGCGCTGGTCGCAACCGCGACGTTGGTCGAGGGTTCGGCGGTCAAGGGATTCCTCTCCACCGCTTTGGGCCTGATCCTGGCGACGATCGGCATCGACCTGCAAAGCGGGGTCGCGCGCTTCACCTTCGGTCTGCCCGACCTGCTCGACGGCATTCATCTGCTCACCGCGATCATTGGCGTCTACGCGATCACCGAGATCCTCATCACGGTGGAGCACCTCGCCGCCGGCCGGTGGCAGGCGCCGGCTGCGATCGGCAAGCTGTGGGCGACGAAAGCCGAATGGATGCGAGCGCGCTTCGCCTTCCTGCGCGGCACCGCGATCGGCTTCGTCGTCGGGCTGCTGCCTGGTGCAGGCGGCGCGGTCGCCACCCTGCTTGCCTACGCCACCGAGAAGCGGATCAGCCGGCACCCGGAGCAGTTCGGCAAGGGCGCCATCGAGGGCCTGGCCGCGCCCGAGGCCGCCAACAACGCGTCGGTGTCCGGCGCGCTGGTTCCGCTGCTGACGCTGGGCATCCCCGGTTCGTCGGCGACGGCCGTGTTGCTCGGCGCGCTGATGATGTTCGGCATCCAGCCGGGCCCGCGGCTCTTCGTCGAGCAGCCTGTGCTGACCTGGAGCGTCATCGCCAGCCTCTATATAGGCAACGTCGTCCTCGTGATCCTCAACATCCCGCTGATCGGGCTGTGGGTACGTCTGCTCAAGATCCCGATCCAGCTCATGATGGCCTTGATCGGCGTCTTGGCGGTCACAGGCGCCTACAGCATCGCGAACAGCATGTTCGACGTCTGGATCGCGCTCGGCTTCGGCGTGATCGGCTATCTGATGCGTAAGCGCAACATTCCGACGACGCCGATGATCCTCGGCCTCGTCCTCAGCCGCACGCTGGAACAGTCGCTGCGCCAGTCGCTCACGCTGTTCGCCGGCGACTGGACCGCGTTCTTCACGCGGCCACTATCGCTGATCTTCATCATCCTGAGCGTGCTTTGCGTGGTCGCGCCGATGATGATCCGGCAGTTGAAGCAGCTCAAGCCGCAGACTCTGCTCGCGGAAAAAGAAAAGGCGGCGGTCGTCACGGAACGTGTTCACGTCAAGAAGTAAGGAGGAAACAAGATGATTACGAATTCAGTGAAGACCTCGCTGGTCGCTGTGGCCGCAGGAACGCTGCTGGCAGCGCTGTCGATCGCACCTGCGGCTGCGGCCGATGCCGTCAAGCCGGCCTCGGCGGTGGAGATCTATGTCGGCGCCAATCCCGGCGGCGGCTACGACCGCATGGCGCGCGCCATCCAGGGCGTGATCGAGAAGCAGAAGCTGCTCAATGTCCCGCTGAACATCACCTACCGGCCCGGCGGCGGCGGCGCGGTGGCCTGGGCAACGATCAATCGCTACCCCGGCGACATGACCAAGCTGTCGATTTTCTCGCCGAATCTGATCACCGATGACGTGTTGGGCACGTCTCCGGTCACCTACAAGAATCTCAGCATGCTCTCGACCATGGTGTTTGAGGATGGCTGCTTCGCGGTCAACCCGAAAGGGAAGATCAAGGACGCCAAGGGCCTCGTCGACGCACTGAAGAAGGATCCGGGCCATCTCCGCTTCGGATTCGCCGTTGCCGCCGGCAATCAGTGGCACGTGGCCATGGCGGTTCTCGCCGACGAAGTCGGCTCCGACATCACCAAGGTGCGCTCCACCGTGTTCAGCAGCGGCGGAAAAGCGGTTGCCGCTCTGCTCGGCCAGCATACCGATGTGGCGGTCAGCGGTTGCGCCAGCTTCGCCAAGCACAACGAGGCCGGCGACCTGAAGATCGTCGCGGTTGCTGGCGAGCACCGCCTCGGCGGCCCGCTCGCCTCGGTGCCAACCTGGAAGGAACTGGGCCACAACGTCGTTTGGTCTGCCTGGCGCGGCATTGTCGGGCCCAAGGGCCTGAAGCCCGGACAGGTGAAGTTCTGGGAGGACGAGATGCAGAAGGTCCTCAAGAGTTCGGAATGGCCTGCCGTGGCGGCTAAGAACTATTGGCGGACAGAGTTCCTGAACCAGGAGCAGACGGTGGCGCTGATGGTCAAGCAGCGGGCGCAATACGCTAAGACGCTGAAGCAGCTCGGGCTGATCAAGTAAACTCGGCCAGCGAAAAACTGTCCGACATCGAAGGGCCCGCTTTCGAGATGGATAACGGAAGCGGGCCCATTTCTTTGGGCGAATCGGGAAGGCGACAATGCTCGATGCTTATATCTACGACGGCGTAAGAAGCCCGTTCGGAAACCGGGCGGGGACCCTTGCCGCCAACCGGCCGGACGACCTGCTTGGCGACGTCATCCGCGCCGTGGTCGCGCGTTCGCCCTTTGCCGCCGCGCAGTTCGAAGACGTCGTCGTCGGTTGCGGCAATCAGGGCGGCGAAGACGGCCGTTGTGTCGCGCGCCATGCCGGCCTGTTGGCCGGCTTGCCGGTCGAGATCGGCGGCACCGTGCTCCAGCGCAACTGCGGCAGCGGCCTTGGCGCGATCATCGCCGCATCCCATGCCTTGACCAGCGGCGAAGGCGCTCTCTTCGTCACCGGCGGCGTCGAGAGCATGAGCCGGGCGCCCTTCGTCATGGGCAAGGCGCCGGCCGCGTATAGCCGTGACGTGGAGATCTTCAACTCGACCGTCGGCACCCGCTTTCCGAACCCGCGCATCATGGAGGAATTCGGCAACGACAACCTGGCGCAGACCGCTGATAACTTGGCGGATGAATATCAGATCAGCCGGGGCGAGTGCGACGGCTTCGCGCTCGCCTCGCAGCAGAAATACGCCGCCGCTAAGGGGGACGGCTTTTTCACCGACGAGATCGTTCCGGTTACCGTGCCGGCGAAACGCAAAGGCCCGCCCGCTATCGTTGTTGAAGACGAGTTTCCGCGGCCGACGACCAATCTCGAGACGCTCGGCAAGCTGCGAGCGCTCAATGCCGGCGGCGTGACAACGGCCGGCAATGCTTCCGGCATCAATGACGGCGCGGCTGCGCTCGTCGTCGGCAACCGCGCGATCGGTGAGAAGACCGGCTGCAAGCCGCTGGCGCGGATTGTGGCGAGCGCGGTGGTTGGCGTTCCGCCGCGCATCATGGGCATCGGCCCGGTGCCCGCCGCGAAGAAGGCACTGGAACGCGCTGGTATCACGCTTGCGGAAGTCGATGTCATAGAGATCAATGAGGCTTTCGCCGCCCAAGTCCTGGCTTGCTTGAAAGGGCTCGGGCTTTCCTTCGATGACCGGCGAGTCAATCCGAATGGTGGTGCCATCGCCATCGGCCATCCATTGGGCGCCTCGGGCGCGCGCCTTGCTCTCACCGCCGTCCGGCAATTGCAACGAACTGGCGGCCGTTTTGCTTTGGTCGCTCTTTGCGTCGGGGTCGGACAAGGCATTGCCGCAGTCATCAAGCGCTCCTAATCGAGCGTGAGAGCGCGCCCTCACCATGAGCGAGGCCGCTACCGTTAGGGGCGATCAAGAGTCTACGATACCGAGTGCCACTTGCGAGGCGGAAGCGATTGAAACCTGGGTGGGGTCGGCAACGGCCGGCACGCACGCATGATGGCCGATCTGCTGATCGAAAGGCTGGGCGGGGAGGGCTTTAGCTGGGGCGGTGGCATCCTTGCGGATCTAGGGACGCTGCGCGGTCGACATGTGACGGCGCTCAAAGCCGCAGACGGCCACGACATCCAACCACTACTTGGCTTTATAAGGTGGTAACGGCACGCGCGCTCACCATCGCGTCACTTTCAGAGCTCAATCGAGCTGCTAAGGCGAGACGAGCCAATGGTGGCTGGTTCAGCGTAATGGCTACCGGAATCGCAACTGCGAAGTTGGTCCAGCGCCGGAAAACGACCGCAGCAATGAACGACGATCCCGGTTGTGAGGAGAGCAAACGGACAGCGAACATTTGCTACCATTTTGCTACCCAATTCGATAGCACAGCCCAATACAGGCTATGACCAGCAAGTGGCGCAATTCAGAAAACTACAATATTTTCAGTATGATCCAGCACGGATCGAAATAGAACAATATGGGCACGAACGAATTTCAAGACCGGTGCCTTAAACTGCTCGGCCACCCTTCCGGAAAGATTGTTGGTTGGCGCGGACACTCGGGCCGCGCGCCTTTGACCAGACCGTGCCCAACGGTCCCTTCTTCGCCGCAATTCAGTGGTGGATTGTTTGCTCACTTGCAAGCGGGCAGGGGCTGCCTCGCGTCCAATTCTGCGTGCGCTGCGCAAGCAGGCAAAAACGATGTGGAACCAAATATTTACCACATCGGCGCAGGACCGGTTTGCGGTAACGCTTGTGCACGATATTTTGCGTTACGCTTTCGCAGCCGATCGCAACGGGGACGTGAATTGGAAATGGGTGAACTGGGGGCTCAAGGCGCCTTTTACCGCTATGCGCGGCTGGCCGTGTTGGGCACCGGCTGCCTGGTACTCGCGAATTGCTCGAGCGGCGGCATCAATTCCAAATACGGCGTGAGCGCCAGCAAGCGCGTGGTTCCGGTCGGCGAGCGCGCCCCCAAGGGCGGTGGCGTCTATAAGGTCGGCAAGGCCTACGAGGTCGGAGGCCGCACCTTCGTGCCGAAAGCCGATCCAACTCATTATCACGCCGTCGGCTACGCCTCCTGGTATGGCGATGATTTCCACGGCCGCTACACCGCCAATGGCGAAATCTTCGACGAACAGTCGATCTCGGCCGCCAGCCCCGTGCTGCCGATGCCGTCCTATGCGCGGGTGACCAATCTCAACAATCACCGCTCGATCGTGGTGCGCGTTAACGACCGCGGCCCCTATGTCGGTAATCGCGTCATCGATCTGTCGCGCAAGGCCGCCAAGTTGCTCGGCTACTACGACCGCGGCCTCGCCAAGGTGAAGGTCGACTATATCGGCCGCGCGCCGTTGCGCGGCTCCAGCGACCGCGAGCTGCTGGCAACGCTACGCGAGCACCAACCGGGCGAGGCAAGGCCGGTCATGGTTGCCGCCAACAACACACGCGATTCGCGGGCCTATTTCAATTCCCGCCCGATGCGCGAGCTGCCACCCGAGCGGCCCCATAGGGCGGAATCGAGCAAGAGGCAGGTCGTCGCGCGGGCGGATCTCTCTGCTCCGCGCGCCCACACCACCGAACTGGCCGCGGCCACCCGTCCGCGCCTCATGGACGACTTCAAGTCGCTTCCGCCGCCGGTCGGAAATCCCCAGGTCTCGGCGGTTTCCGCCTACGCATCTACCACCGGTCAAGGCAGCTCGGCCGGCTTCATGAGCGGCCGCGGCCTTTACTGAGCCGTATTTTTCCGCCACACCGTCGCCATGAATGGTCGCAATCGCGCGCGCCCGCCGCGGGCCTGTGCGCCGGACGATGTCATGGACAGGGGGCGGCTTCGCAGCGCATGGCTTGTGGTCGCCGCATTCGCCGCGGCGCTGTTGGCCGTGGTTGCGAGCCTGCCGGCGTCTGCCGCCGGCAAGGATGACGGCGGCCCCAAGATCAGCGCGCCGCACGCCATTCTGATCGCCGAGAACGGCAGCGTGCTCTACGAGCATGACCCCGACACGCTCATCTATCCGGCAAGCCTCGCCAAGCTGATGACGGCCGAATACGTCTTCCATCAGCTCAAGATCGGCAAGATCAAACTCACCGACGAATATCCGGTCAGCGAATATGCCTGGCGCCACGGCGGCGCGCCTTCGCACAGTTCGACCATGTTCGCCAAGCTCAACAGCCGGGTGAGCGTCGACGACCTGCTGCACGGCATGATCATCCAATCGGCCAACGACGCCTGCATCGCGTTCGCCGAAGCGCTCGCCGGCAATGAAGGCGAGTTCGGCCACAAGCTGACCCAGCGGGCGCGCGAGATCGGGCTGGAAAAATCGACCTTCACCAATTCCAACGGGCTGCCCGACCCGGGCGAGAAGGTCACCACGCGAGAACTCGCCGAGCTCGCGCGCTACATCATCGAGCATTACCCCACCTTCTATAAGATCTTCAGCCAGCCGGAATTCACCTGGAACAAGATCCGGCAGTTCAACCGCAATCCGCTGCTCAAGATGAGCATCGGCGCCGACGGCATGAAGACCGGCTTCACCAAGGAGGCGGGCTACGGGCTGGTTGGTTCGGCGGTGCAGGGCGGCTTGCGGTTGATCGTCGTGGTCAACGGGCTGAAAACACCACAGCAGCGCGCCAATGACGCCAAGAAGCTCTTGGAGTGGGGCTTCCGCAATTTCGAATCGCGGCTCTTGTTCGCCGAGGGGCAGACCATCGGCTCGGCCAAGGTCTTTGGCGGGGCCGACGGCTACGTTTCGCTGCAGGCGGATGGTCCGGTGCGGGTGATGGTGCCGAAGAATGGCGACGGCCGCCTGATTGCGCGCATCGTCTATACCGGGCCGATCCCGGCCCCGGTCAAGGAGGGGCAGGCGGTCGGAGACCTCAAGGTCTGGCGCGGCGACAAGGTGGTGCTGACGACGCCGCTCAAGACGGCGGCCGGCGTGAAGGTGGGTACGCTGTCCCAGCGCGCCTTCGACGCCGTGACCGAACTGGTGATCTCGCTGGTGCGCGCCGGAGCAGCGAGGCTATGATGGCGCCCCGGATAGGCGCGGACAGGCAAGGGCTGGATTAACTTGCGGGGACGTTTCATCACCTTCGAAGGCGGCGAAGGCAGCGGTAAGTCTACCCACGCGCGCATCCTCGCGGACCGCATCAGCGACCTCGGCATCGAGGTGGTGCTCACGCGCGAGCCCGGCGGCTCACCGGGCGCCGAGATCATCCGCCACATTTTACTGAGCGGCATCGCCAAGCCGTTGGGCGCGGAGACCGAGGCCATCCTGTTTGCCGCGGCGCGCGACGATCATGTGCGCACGGTCATCCGGCCGGCGCTGGAGAAGGGGCATTGGGTTATCTGCGACCGCTTCATCAATTCCACGCGCGTCTACCAGGGCGTGCTCGGTAAGGTCGAGATGAAGCTGATCCGCAGCCTCGAACGCGTCACCGTCGGCACGGCCATGCCCGATCTCACCATCATCCTGGACGTGCCCGCCAATGTCGGCCTTGCCCGCGCCAAGCACCGGCGCGGCAAGCAGGAAGTGGATCGCTTCGAAGGGGAGACGGTGGAGTTCCACGAAGAACTCGGCCGCGCCTACCGTGCGCTGGCGCTACAGGAACCCCGCCGCATCGTCATGATCGACGGCCGGCCGCCGCGCGATGTGGTGGCGCAACGCATCTGGGCGGCCGTCAGCCACCGGCTGAATCCCGAACCGGCGACCGTCACGGAGAATGCGGCGCCGTGAGCCGCAAGGACGAAGCCGATCGCGAGGTCCGGCTGCCGCGCGAAACCACGGTCCTCTACGGCCATGCGCAGGCCGAGCAGGCACTGCTTACGGGCTACCAGGGCGGCCGCGTTCCCCATGCGTGGCTGATCGGCGGCCCGCCCGGCATCGGCAAGGCGACGCTTGCCTACCGCTTCGCCCGTTTCGTGCTGGCGCATCCCGACCCCCGCGCCACCGCGGTCCAGGAGGCAACAACACTCGCCATCGATCCCGATAACCCGATCGCACGCCGCATTGCCGCACAGGCGCAAGGCGACCTCTTGGTGCTCGAACGCCTGATCAACGAGCAGACCGGCAAACTCTATACCGTCATCCGGGTCGACGACGTGCGCCGCACGGTGTCGTTCTTCGGCTCGACCGCGGGTGAGGGCGGTTGGCGCGTCGCCATCGTCGATGCAATCGACGATCTCCAGCGCGAGGGCGCCAACGCCCTGCTGAAAGTGCTGGAGGAGCCGCCGCCGCGCACCCTGCTGCTCTTGGTGAGCCACGCGCCCGGCCGCGTGCTGCCGACGATCCGTTCGCGCTGCCGCCGGCTGCTGCTGCGGCCACTTGACGCGGAGGATGTGGCACGGGCGGTTGCCGCGGCCGGCGGTCGCGACGCCGACGAACCCGAAGTGAAGGAGGCGGCAGCCGCCGCCGACGGCAGCGTGGTGCGGGCGCTCGCGCTGCTCGACGGCGCCGCGCTCGCGCTGCGCCAGCGCATGCTCGACCTCATCGCACAACTGCCCGATCCCGACCCGCGGGCGCTGCATGCCCTCGGCGACGCCATCGGCGGCAGCGATCCGCAGACCCTTCACACGTTCATGGATCTGATCAATGGCTGGCTGTCGGACCAGCTTGCCGGCGGAACCGGTCCGCTGCCGCAGCTGGCACGCGTGGCCGAGACCTGGGACCAGGTCAATCGTGCCGCCCGCGACGTCGAAACCTACAATCTCGAACGCAAGCCGCTGGTTTTCTCGGTATTCGGTGCGCTGGCGGAGGCCGCGCGGGGCCGTGTCTCTTAGCTGACGCGTTCACGAGTCTCGGCGCACCTCATCGCGTGGGGTAGATTGGGCGAGTCTCGCTTCTTCCTCGGCAATCAAGCGAATCAGGATTTGGCGGATGGTCGTGTCGGTCTCGGTCGCCAACCGCTTACGGTAATATTCAAGATTTAGATGGGTGGCCGTTCGGTCCACGCTGGCACTCCCGAATTATTCCAGATTTTGACACTTCAGCCCTAAATCTTAACGTGCCAACCGCGGAAAACCGGCGCGTTCGCGCTGCCCGCTGGGCGGGCAACGCCGATGCAAAAGCGGGAACCGGCCGTCACAAAAACGTGAACTTTGGGAGGCGGCGACTGGTGGGCTAGGCGAGCATGTATTTGCTGAAAAACGCCAGGCTGTCGGCGACCGCTAGCCGCTGCAGCGCATCCGGCGCGTAGGCGCCTTTCGCATCGCGCAAGGGATAGACGAAACCGTGCAGCGGGTGGTCGTAACTTGCCCACTGCGCCTCCTTGCCCGCCTCCTGCAGCAGGTCGTAGCTCACCCGGAAGATGCCCTGCAATTCGTCGGTGTCGCGGCCCTGCACGAAGATCGGCGTCGCGATGGTGCCGACCCGCTGCCGCGCCACGTCTTCGGTGATCCGCGGGCGGACTTTCGCGGCCTCGCGCATCAACATCTTCTCGACGTTGAGCAGGCCGGTCTTGGGATCGACCTGCGCCGTTTCGTCGGGCTTGAGGCGGAGGAATTCATGCGCCGCGGGCTCGCTCGCCACCATGGCGCGAAAGCCGTGATATTCGGATGTGATCTTGAAGGCCATCTCGCCGCCGTGGCTCACACCCATGTAGCCGATGCGGTTCGCATCGATGAACGGCAGCGTCTTGACGTATTCGGCGACGGCGATGGCGTCTTCGTATTCGAGCGGTCCGCGGTTGAACAGTTGCCGGCCCTGCCGGCCGGACTCGATCAGCTTGCCGATGCGATCATAGGCATAATCCACCTCGGCGCGGTAGCGCATCCAGGCGGTGGCATAGCCGGCCGCCAGAAACTGCTCGTGCGTCCAGCTTCGGTTATGCACGTGGTCGCGCAGCATTGCCATGCCGCCACCGCCATTGCCGGTCGCGAACAGAACGATGGGAAAAGGCCCGTCGCCTTCCGGCTTGCGCAGAGCGATTGGGATGTAGGCGCCGTCGACCATTTCCACGTACATGAAATGCACGGGAAACCGTGAACCGGCGACCGCTTCGCTCACCACCACGTGCTCGGGATCGATCGTGGCGGGAGGCCAGGAGGGAATGGCGTTCATGCGATCGTCTCTTCAGGAAAGCCACACGGGCGGGACATCTCCGGCACAAGGGCCGGAGATGCCGAGACAGTCGCAAAGGAACCGGGAGCCGTCTAGAGGCGTGCCTCCTCGAAGGCCTCGACCCACATGGCGCAGACACCGGAGCGCACCACGTCGGCGCGGGTGAATTCGATCACCGGCACCGGCAGGCGCTGGCTGTCGATGATGTCGATCACCGTGCGCAGACCGCTTTCGCTGTCCAGGTCGCACTGGCTGACGTCGCCGTTGACGACCGCGGTGCAGCCCTCGCCGATGCGCGTGAGGAAAGTCTTGATCTCCGCGGGCGTCGCGTTCTGTGCTTCGTCGAACAGCACGAAAGCGTTCTTCCAAGAACGCCCGCGCATCACCTCGAAGGGCACCACTTCGATGTCGCCATGTTTGAGGGCGATATCGTAGCAGGCCTTGCCGATGCGTTCCTTGATCGCTTCGGCAACAGGCGCCGCCCAGGGCGCGAACTTGTCTTCCAGGCTGCCGGGGAAAAAGCCGAGCGAGCGGCCGCAGGGCACATTGGGGCGGGTGAGGATGATCTTGTCGATTTGCCGGTTACGGAAGAGATCGGCGGCGTGGGTGGCGGCGATCCAGGTCTTGCCGGTGCCGGCGGGGCCGAGCACGATCACTTGCGGATGTTTATGCAGGGCGGCGAGATACTGCGCTTGCGTTGGATTGAGCGCCTTGACCGGCGGCAGGGCGCGTTCGGCTTCGAATTTTGAGTCCTTGAAATTGATGATCTCCGCTGACTCCAGGTGACGTTCGTGACGGCGTCGCTTCTTACTAACGTTCTTGGCCAAGGACCAACTCCTTCTGCTGGACGGCAGGATGAACGCTGAAAGCCACCCGTCGCGCGCGGCGGCGGGATCGAACGGCGAAGAAGGGGAGGGGCGTTTATCGCGCGGCGGAGGAGCGGGCGTCTGGGAGCCAAATGGTCCCGACACTGTGACCTAATCTCGATCCGTACTGCACGAACCGCCATGACCGGAAGGCTAAGCGATTCGCGTGACAGTTTCCTGAAAATTGTTGCGGCGCGGAACTCGGGCGCCTCGGCCGCCTCATGGTTCCGAAAGCGCGGTTCCCGCTTCGGCCTGCCGCAGCCGGTGGCGGATGGCCATCCAGATATCCGCCATGATAACGCCGGGGATCACGCGGCTGTCGTGCCGCACCCGGTGCACCAGCGGCCGGTCGCCGGTCGACAGCAGGGCGCTGCGTGCGTCGGTGTCCTGTTCGAATTTGGCTACCGTCGCGCGGCGCATCAACTGCCAATGATCGTAGGTGCCGGCGCGGACCGATCTGCCGTCGTATTCGAAAGTGTCCGGCTTGGTCATGCCGGCGGTCGCCTGCTTTGCCTCAGCCCCGAAGAGCGCGCCGACCCGCTCGCGCTCGGCCGGATCGGCAAACGCCAGCGACTGCCAGAAGCCTTCGATGCCCGCATAGGCGCGCCCATCGAGGGTAAACGGCGTGTGCGCGAAATTGGATATCAGGTCGAACGGCGGCGGCGACTGCGAGGTGATGTTGATCGGATGGTTGCAGGCATCCTCCTCGGGCCCGAGGTCGCTCAACTGCAGGCCAGTACCGGCATGAGTGAGCCGGAAGACGTGACCCTCGCTCGCCGCGCCGAAACCGTCGAGCAGAGCGGATTCGACGTCATCGGTCGGAACGACGATCAGCAGTCCTTCCTTGGCAACGACACGCATCGTGCTTTCCTTCTTGTCGCAGGCATTTTGCCATAGACCGCAAAGCGCCGCTCGGCGCGCAATCAATCGGGGTCTTGCTTTGCGGTCGGCACCAGGCAATGTCGTTGAACGGTTATTCGGCGTGCGCTATACTTCGCACCGCCAGCGGAAGCGACTTCGATCATCCCGCCGGCATACCCAGAAGGGGGCGTCCATGAAGCTGCACTATCTCGCTGCCATCGCGGCAGTCGTCATCTTTCCGTTGTCTTCACACGCGCAAAAGAGCGGCGCTGCCAAAGCAACCGATGCCGATGCGCAAAAGGTCGTGAAGATCATCAGCGCGGACAAAGCGAAGCTCAAGATGTACTGCGACCTCAGCGCCTTGAGCGACCAGGCGGACGAGGCCGAAAAGAAGAAGGACACCAAAAAGGCCGAGGCAGTCGCAACGCAGATGGACGAGATTTCGGGCAAGTTGGGTCCGGAATATGCCGCCTTGATGGACGGCATCGATCAACTGGCCGCCAACTTCCAAAGAGGCCCAAACGATCAGCGAGACACTCGGCAAGCTCGACGACATGTGCGGGAAATAGCCGCAGGCGAATCGCGCGGCTCCCGCCCCGTTAACCATTCTTGATGCTTCGGAATCGCGGCGAAAGTCTGCGAGCGATGGAACTCGCGCGCGCGGAATGGCCGATCCCCGCGTGGGGCATGAAAGCGGACAATATTTGGTCACGAATCCAGGCATCTTGAGAGCCCAGTTGGCCGGTCGGCGCCCAAAACAGGGCTCGGGTCTGGCCGTTTGGACCAATTGGGGAAAATTTCGATTCAAACGAGATTCATTAGCGGTCGTTTAACCTTACGACCTGCATCCTTGTCCGGATCGTCACAGTCTTTGACACGGCGGACCGGGATGACACGAGCCACACCAACACCCTTCGAGCGAGCAGGGCCAATCGAAACGTTGCAGGCGGCGCGTTCGATTATGGCTGCAATTTAAGCAAATCTGTTTCAAATAGCGCCGCCCATGACATATGCGACCGCCACGTTTTGTGACGTCACGCCTTCCGGCGGTCGTGCGTTTGCGTCCGGCAAATTCAGCCGCGCTTTTCTCCGCGGCACTGCCATCGGCGTCGGTGGCATCGCCGCGATCTGTGTCGGTGGCGGCGGCATCTCGATGATCGCCGCGTGGATGGTCGGCACCGCTCTTTCCACCAATCCCGAACTGCAGCGGAGGGCGCCGGCTGCGCCCGATTGGGTCGCGCTCACGAGAGCGCAAGGTGTGTTGGCTGACGCCGGTAGCGATTCGTCCGACTCGGCGCGCCTGCTGACCGATCCTGCTTTTGTGGCGGAGTTGCCTGTCGCGGACGGTATGCGCCGTGTCATGGCCTTTGTGCCGCCTGCGTCTGTCATGTCTGCGCAACTTCACGAGACCGCCAACAAGACCCGTCCGCAGATGCAAACATCGGCGCCCGCCGTCCAGCCGGAGCGCCATGCCGCAGCGCCGAAGGTGACGCGCGTTGCCAAGCTCACACCACCCGCGGCGCCGGCTCCTGCCAGTGCGCCACCGCCGCGCCCGCAACACATCGTCGATAACGCCGTGCCGTTGCCGCGGCCAAGTCCGGTGCGGCGCGACATCAAGCCGGCGCACGAGGCACCGAAAGTCGCCTTGGCCGTCCCAACCGAGCCGCCGGCCGGCAAGGCGGCCCGGCTAGCCGACGAGCCCGTGGCGACTTCCGACCACCGCACGGCGGTCTACGACATCGCCGCGCACACGGTCTATCTGCCCAACGGCGAGAAGCTCGAGGCACATTCGGGGATCGGACACCGGCGCGACGATCCCCGCTTCGTCAAGGCGCACAATCGCGGGCCAACGCCGCCGAACGTCTACGAGCTGAGCCTGCGCGAGCGGCTGTTCCATGGCGTGCGGGCCATTCGGCTGACCCCGGTCAACGAGGAAAAGATGTTCGGCCGCGACGGCATGCTGGCGCACACCTACATGCTGGGCCCCAGCGGCCAGTCGAACGGATGCGTGTCGTTCCGGAATTACCGCGCGTTCCTGAAGGCCTACCTGAAGGGCGAGGTGACCCGCATGGTCGTCGTGCCGCGGCTGCGCACGACCGTTGCCAGCGCCGCCCGGCACGGCGAGCGCTACGCGTTCAACAGTCGCTAGCTTAACCAGCCACCGGGCTCCCGGCGGGAGCTGACGAGGCGCTATTTTGCCTTGCTTGCCCCTGCCGCCCGCGATTGATACCTAACCCCCTCTGACTGGTCGTGGCCGGGCTTGTCCCGGCCACCCACGTCTTTGACCATTTCCGAAGGCCGACCGAACACAACCGCCATGGCGAAGCGCACCAAATCGATGCAAAACCCGGTCGCGGAAAGCGCCGCCAGGACGCCGTATTACATCACCACCGCGATCTCCTATCCCAACGGCCCGCCGCACATCGGCCACGCCTATGAGGCGATCGCCACCGACGCCATCGCGCGTTTCAAGCGGCTCGACGGCTACGACGTCTTTTTCCTGACCGGCACCGACGAGCACGGCCAGAAGATGCAGCAGACCGCCGCCAAGCTCGGGCTGGCCGCCCGCGAATTGCGCGACCGCAACGTGCCGCTGTTCGAGAAGATGGTCGAGCGGCTGGAATGCTCGAACGACGACTTCATCCACACCACCGAGGAGCGCCACCACCGCTCGTCGGAGGAAATCTGGCGGCGGATGGAAGCGAACGGCGACATCTATCTCGACAAATATGCCGGCTGGTACTCGGTACGCGACGAGGCCTATTACGCCGAGGACGAGACGCATCTGAACGAGCAGGGCACCCGCGTCTCTTCCAAGACCGGCACGCCGGTCGATTGGGTGGAGGAGGAGAGCTATTTCTTCCGCCTCTCGGCCTACGCCGACAAGCTCTTGGCGCTCTTCGAGCGGCCGGACTACGTGTTGCCGAAGGAGCGCCTCAACGAGGTGGCGAGCTTCGTGCGCGGCGGCCTGCAGGACCTGTCGATCTCGCGCACCACCTTCGACTGGGGCGTCCGCGTGCCCGGCTCCGACAAGCACATCATGTATGTGTGGGTCGACGCGCTCACCAATTACATCACCGGCGTCGGCTTCCCCGACGACCAGAGCGAAATGTTCAAGCGCTACTGGCCGGCCGACCTGCACGTCATCGGCAAGGACATTGTGCGCTTCCACGCGGTCTATTGGCCGGCCTTCCTGATGTCGGCGGGCGTGGCGGTGCCGAAGCAGATCTTCTCGCACGGCTTCCTGTTCAACCGCGGGGAGAAAATGTCGAAGTCGGTCGGCAACGTGATCGACCCCTTCGCGCTGACCGACACCTATGGCGTCGACCAGTTGCGCTATTTCTTCCTGCGCGAGGTGCCGTTCGGCCAGGACGGCAATTACAGCCACGAGGCCATCGTCAACCGCATCAACGCCGATCTCGCCAACGACCTTGGCAATCTGGCGCAGCGCTCGCTGTCGATGGTCGGCAAGGCGTTCGGCGGCGTGCTGCCGGAGCCGGGTGAGTTCAGCGACACCGACAAGGCCATCCTGGCGGCTGCCGACGCCATGATCGAAGCGGCGCGCCAGCACATGAAGACCTATCAGCTCCATCAGGTGCTCGGGGCGGTCTGGGCCGTGGTGGCCGACGCCAACCGCTATTTCGCGGGCGAGGCGCCCTGGGCGCTGGCCAAGACCGATCCCAAGCGACAGGGGACTGTGCTCTATGTCACGGCGGAGGTGATCCGGCAGGTGGCGATCCTGGCGCAGCCCTTCGTGCCGGTATCGGCTGCGAAAATGCTCGATCTGCTCGCTATCCCGGCCGAAGAGCGCTCCTTCGATGCGCTGGGGAGCCGGATCAAGGCGGGCGTGACACTGCCGGCGCCCAAACCCGTTTTTCCGCGCTTTGTCGAGGAAGAGGCAAAGGCCTGACGATGCTGGTCGACAGCCATTGCCATCTGGATTTTCCGGATTTCGCCGCCGAGCTCGACGCGGTGGTGGCACGCGCGCGCGCGGCCGGGGTCGGGCGCATGGTGACCATCTCGACCCGGGTGCAGAAGCTTCCCCAGGTGCTGGCCGTCGCGGAGCGGTTTCCCGACGTGTTCTGCTCGGTCGGCACCCATCCGCACCATTCCCACGAAGAGTTAGACGTCGACGCGAACACCCTGATTTCGCTGTCGAAACATCCCAAGATCGTGGCCATCGGCGAGGCCGGTCTGGACTATCACTACGACACCGGCCCGCACGCGCTTCAGGCGAAGAGTTTCCGCCAACATATTGCCGCCGCGCGCGAAACCGGGCTGCCGCTGGTCATCCACGCGCGCGACTGCGACGCCGACATGGCGCAAATTCTAACCGAAGAGACCGGGCAGGGCGCCTTCCCGGCCGTGCTGCATTGCTTCACCGGCGGCCGCGAATTGGCGTTCAAGGCCATCGATCTCGGCCTGCACATCTCGTTCACCGGCATTCTCACCTTCAAGCGCTCGGAGGATCTGCGCGCCATTGCGGCGGCGCTGCCGGCCGACCGCATCCTGGTGGAGACGGATTCGCCGTATCTCGCGCCGCTGCCGTATCGCGGCAAGCGCTGCGAGCCCGCCTACGTCGCCGAGACCGCCAAGGTGCTGGCGTCGGTGCGCGGCGTCTCGGAGGACGAAATCGCCGCGCAAACGACGGAGAACTTCTTCCGCCTGTTCAGCAAAGTCCCGCGGCCAGCGCATGATCCCGAAAAGTGGAGCCCGGTTTTCGGGAAAGATCATGCGCAAGCTTAAAATGAGAGTTGGCGCGGCATGAGTTTGCGTTTCACCATCCTCGGCTGCGGGTCTTCCATGGGCGTGCCGCGCGTCGCGCTCGGCTGGGGCGACTGCGACCCCGACAATCCCAAGAACCGCCGGCGGCGCTGCAGCCTGCTGGTCGAGCGCCAGAATGCGCAGGGCCACCGCACCCGCGTGCTGGTCGACTGTTCGCCCGACCTGCGCGACCAGTTGATCGACGCCGAAGTCGACTGGATCGACGGCGTGGTCATCACCCACGAGCACGCCGACCATACCCACGGCATCGACGACCTGCGCCCGCTGTACATCGCCAAGCGTCATCGCGTGAGCGTCTACATGGACGAGCCGACCTCGCGCGCCATGCATGCCCGTTTCGGCTATTGCTTCATGACGCCGCCCGGCAGCCAGTATCCGCCGACGCTGGGCGAGCACCGGCTGATTCCGGGCGAGCCTGTGACCATCGAGGGGCAGGGCGGTTCGATCGATGTGCTGCCCGTGTTGCAGGAACACGGTGACATCCCTTCCCTAGGCTTCCGCTTCGGCAACGTGGGTTACTCGGCCGACATCAAGGGCATGCCGCCGGAAAGCATCGACGCCATGGCCGGCCTCGACGTCTGGATCGTCGACGCCCTGCGCAAGACGCCGCATCCCAGCCATTTCAACCTCGACGAGGCGCTGGCCTGGATCGAGCGCGTGAAGCCGAAGCGCGCCATCCTGACCAACTTGCACAGCGACCTCGACTACGAGGCGCTGCGCGCCAGCCTGCCGGCGCATGTGCAGCCGGCCTTCGACGGCATGGAATTTACCGTCGGCTGAGCCCGGTACCGGTAAAATTGTGAATTAAATTAGATAGTTTTCTAAAGTTCTTCACGTAGTGGTGTTGGCTGGCGCGTGCGCGGGCCGGGCGTCGGCATGTGCACCACCGGACGAGAAAATAGGAGAACGACCATGGCGGCTTCCGTCTGTCCGCATTGTCAGAACCAGACCTTCGAGCTGCAGGAAGGACAGATTGGCGGCATTCACCGCAAGCTGCTGTTCGTCCAATGCACGGGCTGCGGTGCGCCGTTCGGCGCCGTGGAAAGCCATGAGGCCGCGCTCGGCCGCGCGCACGACGCGCGCCTGCAAAGCATCGAGAAGCAGATACAGAACATTTCCGCCGCCGTCGGTCATATCGGCCGTATCGTCGGTGCGCTGGCAAGCCAGCACTCGATCTGAGCGCGGCTCACAGCCGTTAAGGAATGCCGTGCCGGAACGGGCCGGCGGTTTCCTGTACGGTTGTCGATATAGGCCCATGGCGCCGGCATTTCCTCCTGCACAGAGATAGGCGATGTTTCACTTGACGAACCCATATGCCTGATGTACGGTTTAGCCAATGGAGATAAGCCATGGCTAAGTCTATGCTTTCAAAGCGCATGAATTTGATCCCGCATGAGGTATGGAGCCTTCCTTCGATGGTTCACACTCGGGCTTCGGGCCAAAATGGCGTCGTCTACCTCGAATTTGAGACAGCGGGATCGGCCCATGGACCTGAATGTCACCATCAAGCGCTGAAATCGACCATTCTGGTTCCGCTGACTCCGCTTGATGCCGCTGGCCTCCTGCGCTCGCTACGCAATGCGCAGCGACAGGGCCTAATCCCCCACGTCGCAGAGCCCAATTCGCAAGACAAAGCCAATTAATTTGGATGAACCCCATGGCTAAATCTGTCCTTTCCGATCCACGATTTCATTGCGAAGAAGCGGCCTTCGAGTACGTCGAAGCGCAGCTTTGGCCGAATGGCCCGGTTTGTCCGCACTGCCAAGCTACGGGCGAAAAGATCGGTCGATTGACCGGTAAGACCGCCCGTATCGGCCTGCGCAAGTGCTACGCCTGCCGGAAGCAGTTCACGGTGCGGATCGGCACGATTTTCGAGGATAGCCACCTCCCACTGCGCCTGTGGCTTCAGGCCATCCATCTGATGTGCGCCTCCAAGAAAGGCATATCGACCCGCCAGCTTCAGCGGATGCTTGGCTGCGGCATGAAAACCGCTTGGCACCTTGGGCATCGCATTCGCCATGCGATGGCCCCTGGCGGCTCTCTGGAGCCCATGGGAGGCGCTGGAAAGACGATTGAGGCCGATGACATGGAAATGGGCAAATCGCCCAAGACCCGGAAACGCCCGGATGGTCGAAAGTCCAACGTGAAGGTGCTCAGCCTTGTCGAGCGCGGCGGCAAGGTCCGTTCGGTCGTGATCGACCATCGCGGCATCGGCCCCCTGTTTCACCAGCACTTTGACCGTGAAAGCCGGTTGGTGAGTGACAGCGCGCCCGTGTTCAAGTTTGTCGGCGCAGCCAAGCATGAAGCCGTTGACCATTCCAAGTTCGAATGGGCGCGCGATGACGTGCATACCAACACGCTGGAAGGCTTCTTTTCGATCTTCAAGCGCGGGATTGTCGGCGTTTACCAGCACGTCGATGCCAAGCATTTTGACCGCTATCTGGCCGAGTTTGACTTTCGGCAGAATACCCGCGCTCGGCTCGGCATCAATGACGTGCAGCGCGAAGCGCTGGCCGTCCAGGGCGCCAAAGGCAAGCGGCTGACCTATCAAACAACTCATTAGGAAACGCTCCCGTGAAACTCGGAAACCCGACTAGGCTTAAAATCAAACCAAATGAGGAAAAAACAGAATTTCAATTTCTTCTGGAGTTTCCAGGATCGCCCCAGTCGGTTGAATTTTCTGTTTCGGCGGATGGCCTGATGTACATCCTGAACGGCCTTCAACGACTTCAGGCCGCCCATAAAATTGCCATTCCTCACGCAATTCGACCGTCGGGGAAACCGATGTTGCGCGTCGTGACCGATGAGTAGATTTTTGTCGAGCCATCCCCTAAATTCCAAACATGAGCGATCCGAAAAAACAGAAACAAGATGATCCGGCCCAATCCAAACGCTTCCTAGAATCCGCCAAGGAAGCCGAGGCGGATGAAACGGAGGGAGCGGCAGATCGCGCGTTCAAGAACGTGACCTCCCAGAGGGCACCCCGGAAAGATCAATCTTCGTAGAGCTGATCGGTCCCCATTTCAGGGACATTGGGAGCCCGTTTGCCTTCGCGTGCTCTTGAATGCGCTTGATCGGATAGCGCACCGGGCGCCCTGGGCGCTGCACTCTTCCCATTTCATAGGCAAGAATATCTGCGGCTTGTAACGGGGTCACGTCCTTGACGTGAGCCATCGTGGTACTACTGATACGGCCTACGGCGTCGCCGTAATCGTAGAACCAGATATATTTTCTTAGAGTGGCTTCCGGAAAATGAGGCTGCACAGCGAAAACTAGATTGAGGGGCCGCTGATAATGTTCCCACGCCTCAAAAGCCGCATGGCTGATCGCCCCATGAATACAATCTTCCAAGAGCGCAGAATGGGCAGTTTTCCTGGTCGTATTGGCCGTAAATGACGAATAGCCGTAGTAGCCTTCGATATATTTCAGTTTTATCGAGAGGAGGCGGTTCAGAAGATTTTTGTGCCTGGCGTGGTCTCGCTCGCCGCTTGGCAATAAAAACTCGTAGGGCGGCCGCCACGCTTCAAAATCTGTCATGTGGAACCATTCAAGTCCTTCCTCGGAAAGGACTTGGCACCATTCTCCACAAAATGACTGCCATTTGCTGAGTGTCGAAAAGCAGCCGCCGACAGTCATATTCAGCAAATTGCCGCTGGCATCGTATTCGCCGCTTTCGTCGTAATACGCCCATACGGGGTCAACGGTCATGACCAGAACCCTCGCATTGCTAGGCCAACATAGCCCAGCAGCCAGCGCCGTTATTCCGGTAAAAACAGCTCTCTGCGGGGCGTTCACTTATCATACCCCTAGTGCATGGGTTTGTGAAGTGAAACGTCGCCCAGAGATATTCCATAATATGTCTTATGCGAATCCGGTCTTGGGGCGGCGCCATCCACAGCCATCTCCTTAGTGCCTTTGATATCGGCCTTCCCGCCGTGGCGCGGCACGGCGCCGCCCGCTAAGAAAGGCCCGTGAAGCCCTCCCGCGACATCACCCGGCTCATCGAGATCATGGCGGCGCTGCGCACGCCGGGCTCCGGCTGCCCGTGGGACCTCGAGCAGAATTTCGAGACCATCGCGCCCTATACGCTGGAGGAAGCCTACGAGGTGGCCGACGCCATCGCGCGCGGCGACCTTGAGCATCTGCGCGACGAGCTGGGCGACCTGCTGCTGCAGGTCGTGTTCCACGCCCGCATGGCCGAGGAGCAAGGCAGCTTCGAATTCGCCGACGTGGTCGAGAGCATCACCACCAAGCTGATCCGCCGCCATCCGCACGTCTTCGCCGACGAGGACGGCCGCACCGCCGAAGCGGTGAAGGGACTGTGGGAGCGGATCAAGGCGCAAGAAAAAGCCGAGGAGAAAGCGGTGCGCGGCGAGGCGCCAAGCGGGGCGCTGGCCGGGGTGCCGCTCGCCCTGCCCGCGCTCACGCGCGCGCTCAAGCTGCAGAACAAGGCCGGCCAGGTCGGCTTCGACTGGAAGGATCCGCGCGCGGTGCTCGCCAAGATCCGCGAGGAAGCCGACGAGATCGAAGCCGAGATCGAGGCCGGCAACGCCGCCGCGGCCGGCGCGGAGGTCGGCGACCTGCTGTTCGCGGTGGTCAATCTCGGACGCCATCTCGGCGCCGATCCCGAAAGCGTGCTGCGCGGAACCAACGCCAAATTCGAGCGCCGCTTCGCCGCCATCGAGGCCGCGCTCGCCGCGCGCGGCAAGACGCCAAGCCAGTCCACGCTCGCCGAGATGGACGCGCTGTGGGACGCGGCCAAGGAAGCGGAAAAGGCCGGCGAATAGACATGCCGGGTCAAGCCCGGGCGTGACGCTGCACGCGCTCAGCGCGCTCCAGCGAACTTCGCCCGCACCTGCGCCGCGTTGTCGGCGTCCGCGCGCACGGTAACCGCCAAATGGCCCTCGTCGCTGAGGTGCTTGTCGAGCACTTCGGCGTGGCGGTAGAGCCAGCTCAAGCCCGCGCCATCGGCCGGGTCGAGCGAGAGGTGCATCGTCTGGCGCGCCTCGCCCAGGCGCGCCTCGATCGCCGATGAGAGCCGGTCGAGCCCCTCGCCACTCAGCGCCGAGACCGGCACCGGCCGGCGCTCCTCCGGCTGACGCTCGGCCAGATTGGCAAGCCTTGCGCGCTCTTCCGCGCTCAGCAGATCGGTCTTGTTCCACACGTCGATCAACCGCGGATCGCTCGGCTCGATCCCCAATTCGCCGAGCACGCGTTCGACGTCTTGCGATTGCGCCTCGGCATCCTCGTGCGCCATGTCGCGCACGTGCAGGATGACATCGGCCTCGATCACCTCTTCCAGCGTGGCGCGGAAGGCGGCGACCAGTTGCGTCGGCAGGTCGGAGATGAAGCCGACGGTGTCGGACAGGATCACGCGCAAGCCGCGCGGCAGCACGATCGCGCGCAGCGTCGGATCGAGGGTCGCGAACAGCATGTCGGCCGACAGCACGGTCGCTTGCGTCATGCGGTTGAACAGCGTCGACTTGCCGGCATTGGTGTAACCGACCAGCGCCACGATCGGATAAGGCACCCGCTTGCGGCTCTCGCGGTGCAATGCGCGCGTGCGCTTGACCTTCTCCAGCTCTTCCTCGATGCGCGCGATGCGCTCGTCGATGGCGCGGCGGTCGGCCTCGATCTGGGTTTCGCCTGGCCCGCCGAGGAAGCCATGGCCGCCGCGCTGGCGCTCGAGATGGGTCCAGGAGCGCACCAGCCGGCCCTTCTGGTACGACAGATGCGCAAGCTCGACCTGCAGCGAGCCCTCGCGGGTGCGCGCGCGCCGACCGAAGATTTCCAGGATCAGCCCGGTGCGGTCGAGCACCTTGGCGTTCCACGCCTTCTCCAGATTGCGCTGCTGCACCGGCGAGACCGGGCAGTCCATCAGCACCACGGAGGCCTCGAGCGACTTCACCAGCCCGGCGATCTCGTCGACCTTGCCCTTGCCGATATAGGTGGCGGGACGGATGGCGTTGAGCGTGACCAGCCCCTGCTCCACCACGTTGAGATCGATCGCGCGCGCCAGACCCGCCGCCTCGGCCAACCGCGCTTCCGGCGTGCGAAGGCCGGCAGGCGCGCGCGTGCCCTTGCCCGCCGCGGTCTGTCTCAACCAAGGTTCGATGACGATTACGCGGCCGGTTTCCGTGCCGGTCGGCGTCAGGCCATGCGCACGCTGGTCACGCTCTCGCTGTTCCAATCACGCCTTCTCTGCGGCCGACAACTCGTCGTCGGTGCCCTCGAACAGCTGGATCGGGTGACCCGGCATGATGGTCGAGATCGCGTGTTTGTATACCAGCTGGGAGTGTCCGTCCCGCCGCAACAGCACGCAGAAATTATCGAACCAGGTCACCACACCCTGTAGTTTCACACCGTTCACCAGGAAGATGGTGAGGGGGATTTTGCTTTTGCGAACGTGATTGAGGAAAGTGTCTTGTAAGTTCTGCGCACGATCGGCTGCCATGGCCGTGTTCCATTTTTTTGCTCGCGTCTGACGCGCGAGACCTTCTTTGCCCTCGTCCCCCGCCACGCAGCAAAGCGCTGCCGGCGCCGCTTTGCCCCACGCAAAAGCGGTCTCAGGGGCAGGACGCCGCTATTAGATGGCAGCACGCGTTCATGTGCAAGCCCAAGTTGGCGGTAGCCGGGGCAAGTCGATGAATTTTCTGGGGTTTTGCGCGTTTTTCACGAAGGAAGCGAGCGCCTCGCGCCACCTTGGGGAAAATCCTGCATATGGCCGCAGGAACCCGCGATAGCCGGCCGATTTGATTCAGGAGACCTCGGCGTAGCGGTGATAGTCGCGGCGCAGCGCGGAGGCGATCAGGCCCGGCGCACCGTTGCCGACCGGGCGGCCGTCGATGCGGGTCACCGGCAGCACGATCTGACTGGCCGAGGTGATGAAGGCCTCACGCGCGGCGTAGGCCTCCTCGACGGTGAAGGCGCGCTCCTCGAAAGGCAGCCCTTCCGCCTTCACGAGGTCGATCACCACCGAGCGGGTGATCCCCGGCAGGATGTCATGGCCGAGCGGACGCGTGATCAGCGTGCCCTCGCGGCTGACGATCCAGGCCGTGGAGGAAGCGCCTTCGGTGATACGGCCCTGCCCGTCCACCAGCCAGGCCTCGCGCGCACCCTGGTCGCGCGCCGCCTGCTTGGCCAGCACGTTGGGCAAGAGCGCCACCGCCTTGATGTCGACCCGGCCCCAGCGGATATCCGGCACGGTGACGACGGCAACGCCCTCGGCGGCCACCTGGTCGAGCGGCGCGGTGTTGCGCGCCATCACCACCAGCGTGGGCGGCGTATCGGCCGGCGGAAACGGAAAATCGCGCCGCGCCACGCCGCGGGTGACCTGCACATAGACGATGCCGTCGCGCACGCGGTTACGGCGCACGACCTCGTGCAGCACCAGCGACAGGGCGGCCGCCGACATCGGACGCGCGATGCGTAATTCGTTCAGGGAGCGATCGAGCCGCCCCATGTGGCGGCCTTCGTCGATGAGCCGCCCTGCCCTCACCTCGCAGACCTCGTAGACGCCGTCGGCGAACTGGTAGCCGCGGTCCTCGATGGAGACGGCGGCTTCGGCGGCCGGCAGATAGCGGCCATTGACGTAAGCGATGTGGGGCATGCTCAGCTACTTACCCGCTCGTTCCCGCGAAAGCGGGGACCCAGAATGAAATCGACGCGCTACCGATTGCCGCTCCTGGATTCCCGCTTGCGCGGGGATGAGCGGAGAATGCATCGGCGCGTCGGACATACGCTACCCGATTCCCAGCGCCTTGAGCTTGCGATGCAGCGCCGAGCGCTCCATGCCGACGAACTCCGCGGTGCGCGAGATGTTGCCGCCGAAGCGGCTGATCTGCGCCACCAGATATTCGCGCTCGAACACTTCGCGCGCCTCGCGCAGCGGCAAGCCCATCAGGTGTTCGCCGCCGTTGCCGTTGGGCATTTGCGGCACCATGGAGCCGACGTCGGGCGGCAGCATCGAGGCGTCGAGCACGGCGTCGGGCTCGCCGCCCGCCAGGATCATCAGCCGCTCGATGTTGTTGCGCAACTGACGCACATTGCCCGGCCAGTTGTGCGACTGCAGCACCGCCATCGCGTCGTCGCCGATGCGCCGTTTGGGCAGGCCGGTGGCGAGCGAAATCTGGTCCATGAAGTAGTCGACCAATTCGGGGATGTCCTCGCGCCGCTCGGAGAGCGACGGGATGCGGATCGGCACCACCGACAGCCGGTGATAGAGGTCCTCGCGGAATTTGCCCTCGGCGATGGCCGCTTCCAGATTGCGGTTGGTCGAGGACACGACGCGCACGTCGACCGCCACCTTGCTGCCGCCGCCGACGCGCTGGAAGGTCTGGTCGACCAGCACGCGCAGGATCTTGTTCTGGGTCTCGCGCGGCAGGTCGGCGACGTCGTCGATGAACAGCGTGCCGCCATGGGCGTCTTCCAGCGCACCCGCCTTGCGGCCTTCCGAGCCGTTGGCGTGGTCGACGCCGAACAGTTCGATCTCCATGCGCTCGGGCGTGATGGCGGCGGCGTTGATCACCACGAACGGCCCGCTCGCCCGCGCCGACATCTGATGGATGGTGCGCGCCGTCAGTTCCTTGCCGGCGCCGGAGGGGCCGACCACCATGATGCGGCTGTTGGTCGGCGCCACCCGCTCGATGGTCTGCCGCAACTGCGACATCGCGGTCGAACGGCCCATCAGTTGCGCCGGCAGCGGCGACTGCTGCTTGAGCTGCTTGACCTCGCGCTTGAGGCGCGAGGTTTCCAGCGCGCGCTCGGCCACCAGCACCAGCCGGTCGGCCTTGAACGGCTTTTCGATGAAGTCGTAGGCGCCGTGCTTGATGGCGGCGACCGCGGTCTCGATGTTGCCGTGGCCGGAGATCATCACCACCGGCAGCTCGGGGTGCTCCTGCTTGAAGGCATCGAGCAGTTGCAGCCCGTCGAGCTTGCTGCCCTGCAGCCAGATGTCGAGGAAGACGAGGTTCGGCCGGCGCGAGACGATCGCCGACAGCGCCTCGTCGCTGTTGCGCGCGGTCAGCGTGCCATAGCCCTCGTCCTCCAGGATTCCGGCGACCAGCTCGCGGATGTCGGCTTCATCGTCGACGATCAGGATTTCGGCGGGCATGGAATTACTCACTCAACGTTGGCTGCAGCTCGGCCTCGGGCGTTTCCGCCTTGCCGGCGGCGGCAAAGCGGATGCGGACCCAAGCGCCGCGCTGACCGGAGATCTTGTCGGCCGCATCGCGCAACTCGATGCGGCCGCCGTGTTCTTCGATAATGCGGCCGACAATGGCAAGACCGAGGCCGGTTCCTTTTTCCCGGGTGGTGACGTAGGGCTCCAGCAACCGGCTGCGCTTCTCCTTGGGCAGGCCGATGCCGTTATCGACCACGTCGATGACGATGTCCTCGCCGTCGCGGGCCGCGGATACGCGGATCGTGCCGGTGCCGAGCTCTTCGGCGGGCACGGCACCGATCGCTTCGGTGGCGTTCTTGATGACGTTGGTGAGCGCCTGCGAGATCAGCCGGCGGTCGAAACGGGCCGGCATCGGGTCTTCGGCGATCTCGGCGGCGATATCGATGTCGGCATTGCCGACGCGCATGAGGAAGACCGCTTGGCGTACCGTGTCGGCGACATCCTCGGCGGCGATCACCGGCTTGGGCATGCGCGCAAAGCGCGAGAACTCGTCGACCATGCGCTTGATGTCGTCGACCTGGCGCACGATGGTGTCGGTGCACTGCTCGAACACGGCGCGGTCCGCCTCGACGATGGTCTTGCCGTATTTGCGGCGCAGACGCTCGGCGGAGAGCTGGATCGGCGTCAGCGGGTTCTTGATTTCGTGCGCAATACGACGGGCGATATCCGCCCAGGCCGAGGTGCGCTGCGCCGCCACCAATTCGGTGATGTCGTCGAGGGTGATGACATAGCCGCGGTCGGATTCGGCGGACTGCTCGCTGGTGACGCGCACCGACAGATTGCGCTCATGACCGTCGCGATTGATGGTGACCTGATCCTGGCTACGCGCATCGGCCCGTGCCGCCGCCATGATGTCGCCGAGCTCGGGAAAGACCTCGGTCAGCGGCCGGCCGAGCGCTTCCGCCTCGCTCAGGCCCACCAGCTTTTCCGCCGAGCGGTTGAGGATGCTGACGTGGCCCTGGCCGTCGACGCCGATCACGCCGGCCGAGGCACCCGCCAGCACCGCCTCGGTGAAGCGGCGGCGGCTGTCGATGACATCGCGCGCGCGCATGATGTCGTCGCGCTGGGTGCGCAGTTCCTGCGTCATACGGTTGAAGGTCTCGCCGAGGCTGGCGAGATCGCCTTCCGACGGGCGCACCGGCACCCGCACATAGAGATTGCCGGTCGAGACCAGGTTGGCCGCCCCGATCAGGCGGCGGATCGGCGCCACCAGCCGGTTGGCGAAATTCAGCCCGATCCAGACCGCCGACAGCAGCACGATGAGCGCGATCACCGTGTACATCAGCGCGAAGGCGACCTGCACGCCGAGCCGGCGGGATTCGAGTGTGGCGTATTCGGTCACGCTTTCGCGCGTCGCCTGCAGTTGCGGCACCACCCGGGGATCGAGCAGCCGGGTGACGTAGAGATAATAGTTGTCGTATTTCTGCAGCTTGACGGCGGCGGCGACGTAATTGGTGTCCGGCAGCAGCACGATCTGCGGCTGCTTGGTGGTGATGTGATCGAGCGCCGCGCGCGGCGGGATGGCGAATGTCTGCGTGGTATTGACGTTGGCGCGCGCGACGACGTTGAGGTCTTTGTCGAGCACGATCGCCGCCCCGAGCCCGCGCACGGAGGCCTGGAAGGTGAGGAAATCGCGCAGCTTCTGCGGGTCGTCCTTGAACGTCGGCTCGGCGCGCGCCAGATCGAAGGCCATCACCATGATGTCGGAGCGCACGATCTGCGCGTGATCGTGCAGATAGGCTTCCGCCACGATCAGCGAATTCTCGATCGCGGCGCGCGTGCGGGTGGAGAACAGGCGGTCGAGACCGCGATCGAGGGTGACGCTGGCGACGATAGCAACCAGGATCGCCGGTGCCGCGGCGATGATCGAGAACAGGCCGACGATGCGCACGTGCAGCCGGGCGCCGGCGCGCCCGCTGCGCCGCGCCTGCATCACCTGCCACACCTCGCGCACGATGATGGTGAGCAGCAGCAGCACCGTCACCGCATTGGCCAGCAGCAGGGCGACCACGACATCGTGCGTCGGCGCCAGCGGCGTCAGGTCGGCAAGCACGATGAAGGTGGCGAAGGCCGAGAGCAGCGCCAGCCCGACCGCCAGCGGGCCGAGCAACCGCGTCTCGCCCCGCTTGGGAGGCGGCCCGGTCAGCGCGTTTTCGGCGGCGGCAGCCTGGTCGACGCTCATGGATTCCGGCCGGTGTGTGGTCTCGGGCAAGTCGCCCAAGTGACCTTGCACCGGCGAAGGAGCAAGCCCCTTCGGCCGGCAATGAGGCATTTATACAACAATGTTGCGGGAATGCGACAATTAAGGGGCAGCGGCGCCGCGAACTCAGGATGCAGTTGGTCTGAGTAACGGCGGCATCGCGGGCGGCCGTCCTACCCGCCGCTGCGATAGACCTGGATGTCGAGGTCGCGGATTTTCTTGCGCAAGGTGTTGCGGTTGACGCCGAGCAGATCGGCGGCGCGGATTTGATTGCCGCGGGTGGCGGCCAGCGCCGCCGTCAGCAGCGGATGCTCGATCTCGCGCAGGATGCGGTGATAGAGCCCCGCAGGCGGCAGGCTCTCGTTGAAGCCGGCGAAGTAGCTCGCCAGATGCCGCTCCACCGCGGAGCTGAGGCTTTCCTCGGCGCGCGGCTCCTCGCCGCCGATCGGCAGCGAAGGCTGCGCCATCTCGGCTTCGATGACCGCGGCCGAGATCGTCTCCTGCGGGTAAAGTGCGGCCAGCCGGCGCGCCAGGTTTTCCAGTTCGCGCACGTTGCCGGGCCAGCGGTGCCGCTTGAGCCGGTCGAGCGCGGCGCTGTCGATCTGCTTGGCCGGCAGGCCCTCGCGCTGCGCCTGCGCGAAGAAATGGCGGATCAGATCGGGCACGTCCTCGGTGCGCTCGCGCAAGGGCGGCAGCCGCAGCGGCACGACATTGAGACGGAAGAACAGGTCTTCCCGGAACAGCCCCTGCTGGATGAGCTGACGCAGGTCCTTGTTGGTGGCGGCGATGATGCGCACGTCGCTCTTGATCGGGGTGCGGCCGCCGACCGTGGTGTATTCGCCCTGTTGCAACACACGCAACAAACGGGTCTGCGCTTCCATCGGCATGTCGCCGATCTCGTCGAGGAACAGGGTGCCACCCTCGGCCTGCTCGAAGCGGCCGGACGAGCGGGTATTGGCGCCGGTGAAGGCGCCCTTCTCGTGGCCGAACAATTCCGACTCGATGAGGTCGCGCGGGATAGCCGCCATGTTGATGGCGACGAATGTGCCGTTGCGTCGCTTGCCGTAGTCGTGCAGCGCGCGCGCCACCAATTCCTTGCCGGTGCCGGATTCGCCGGAGATCATGACCGTGAGATCGGTCTGCATCAGCCGCGCCAGCACGCGGTAGATTTCCTGCATCGCCGGCGAGCGGCCGACCAGCGGGATGTTCTCGAAGTCCTCCGGCTTGGCGGGCGCAACCCGGTGCTCCTTGGGCTCCGACAATGCGCGGCCGACGATGGCGATGAGCTCCTTCAGGTCGAAGGGCTTGGGCAGGTATTCATAGGCGCCGCGTTCGGAGGCGCGGATCGCGGTCATGAAGGTGTTCTGCGCGCTCATCACGATGATCGGCAGCTCGGGCCGCGTCTTGCGGATGCGCGGGATCAGGTCGAACGCATTCTCGTCCGGCATAACCACGTCGGTGATGACCAGATCGCCCTCGCCCTGACTGATCCAGCGCCAGAGCGTGGCCGCATTGCCCGTGGAGCGGACTTCGTAACCAGCCCGCGACAGCGCCTGATTGAGCACCGTACGGATCGCGGCGTCGTCGTCGGCAACCAATATGCTTCCGGTCGGCATCATCTACCTCACCGCGTCTGCAAGGCCGGCGCATCGTCGGCGACCAACTCGTCGCCGACGAAAATGGGCATGAGCACGCGGAATATCGTGCGCCGCGGCTGCGATTCACACTCGATGATGCCGCCGTGATCGCCGACGATCTTGGCGACCAGCGCCAGGCCCAGCCCACTGCCGGTCGGCTTCGAGGTGACAAAGGGATCGAACAGATGCGGCATCAGGTCTTCCGGCACGCCGGGGCCGTTGTCCTTGACGCAGAACTCGAGCGGCAGGGACACCCGCGTATTGCTGCCCGGCACCGACAGGCGCACGCCGGGACGGAAGGCGGTGGTGAGCTGGATCTCGCCCTCGGGCGCATCGCCGATCGCTTCGGTCGCGTTCTTCACCAGATTGAGCAGCACCTGCACGAGCTGGTCGCGGTTGGCCAGGATCGGCGGCAGCGAGGGGTCGTATTCCTCGACGAACCTGATGTGGCGGGCAAAGCCCGACTGCGCCAGCCGTTTGACGTGATCGAGCACCACGTGGATGTTGACCGGCTCGCGCTCGACCGGCCGCTTGTCGGCGAACACTTCCATGCGGTCGACCAGCTTCACGATGCGGTCGGTCTCGTCGCAGATCAGCTTGGTCAGCGCGCGGTCGTCGTCGGCCGCCGACTGCTCGAGCAATTGCGCGGCGCCGCGGATGCCGGAAAGCGGGTTCTTGATTTCGTGGGCGAGCATGGCGGCAAGCGCGATCACCGAGCGGGCGGCGCCGCGATGGGTGAGTTGCCGGTCCATCTTGTCGGCGATGGTGCGCTCCTGCAGCATCACCACGACATGACCGGGGTATTCCGCCAGCGGAGCCACGTGCAGGTCGACCAGCCGTTCCCCCGGATTGCGCGGGGTGGCAAGGTCGACCTTGTATTCGTTGACCGCAGCGCCCCGCTCGCGCACCTGCTCGATCAGCGACAGCAGCGGCGAGCCGAACGGCACCAGGTCGCGCAGCATGTTCCGCCGCAGCATCGGGATCGAGGCCTCGAAGAACTGCTCGGCGGCGACATTGGCATCGGCGATCTTGCCGTCGGGCGAGACGGTAATCACCGGAAGCGGCAGCGCATGCAGAATGGCATCCGCCGGCGAACTGACGTCTTGCGGTAAGGCTTGAACCCGGCTCATGCGGCCGCTCTCCATGCGAAGGCTTCGTAGGCGTCGGCGAGCAGACGGCGCGCCTGCTTCGGCTCGTCGGCGGTGAGCACACGGTTGCGGTGATCTTTGAGCAATTCGACGGGGGCCCCCGCGGTGCTGGCCGCCTCGTCGAGCGCCCAAGCCAGATGCTTGCGGGCATGTCGGCGGCCGATTTTGACGCCGTGATGCGCAATCATCTCGTCGTAAAGCGGCGTGATCAGCGCCAACTGCTGCTCGAGCGGCGGCGCCGCTTCGGGGCCGCTGCCGGCGAGATAGCGCGCGAGTTGGCCAGGGAACCAGGGCCGGCCCTGGGCGCCGCGGCCGACCATCACCGCGTCGGCACCGGACGCGGCGAGCGCCTGCACGGCATCTTCGAACGAGCGCACGTCGCCATTCACCACGACCGGAACGGTGACCGCCGCTTTGACCGCGCGCACCGCGGCCCAATCGGCGCTGCCGGTATAGAACTGACAGCGGGTGCGGCCATGCACGGTGATCATCTGCACGCCGGCATTTTCGGCGCGGCGCGCGAGTTGCGGCGCATTGATCGTCTCGTGATCCCAGCCCAGACGCATCTTCAGCGTCACCGGGACGGTCACGGCCGCAACCGTCGCCTCGACCAGCCCGAGGGCGTGATCGAGATCGCGCATCAAGGCGGAACCGGAGGCGCCGTTGGTCACCTGCTTGGAGGGGCAGCCCATGTTGATGTCGATGATGTCGGCGCCTTGCGCCGCGGCGATGCGGGCGCCCTCTGCCATCCAGCGCGCTTCGCAGCCGGCGAGCTGAACGACGTGGATGGCGACGCCGCTGCCCTCGCTGCGCACCCGCGCTTCGCGCTCGCCGCGAGCGAGCCCACTGCCGGCTGTCATCTCAGACACGACCAGCCCGGCCCCCAGCCGCTCGGCAAGCCGACGGAAGGGCGTGTCGGTGATGCCGGACATCGGCGCCAAAAAGACGCGATTTGGCACCGTGACCAAACCAATGCGCAGTGGTGTATCGTGAAACTGTTTCATTTCGCCGCTTGTCGGCGGTATGCCTATCATTTAGGCGCACTCGCGTTGATGCCCATAGTTTAGCCATATCGCCGACCGGCGCAAGTGCTGCACTGCAAAAATGTTCATGGCAGAGCAGCGGTGTCGGCATACCGGAATGAGCGGCGGGATCGGGCGATTTTGCCCGAGATTTCCACCGCCGCCGGAACACGCTAAGGCTAGCCGCGACGACAAGGAGCGAAGTAGGCATGGTCGACGTGGCGGCGGTGGTGGTGGCGGCGGGACGCGGAACGCGCGCCGGCGGCGATATCCCCAAGCAATTCCGCTCGATCGGCGGGGAACCCATGCTGCGCCGCGCCCTGTCGCTGCTCGCAGACCATCCCCAGATCGGCGCCATTCAGCCGGTAATTCACCCCGACGACGTTGCTCGCTTTCGCGCCATCGAGACGAGCGAGCGCGTGTTGCCGCCGGTATTCGGCGGCGCAACCCGACAGGCTTCCGTGCGGGCAGGTCTGGAGGCGCTTGCCGGCCGCAAGCCCGACATCGTCCTGATCCATGACGCCGCCCGCCCCTTCGCAACCGATGCGCTGATCACCCGCGCCATCGATGCTGCCGCGCGGAGTGGCGCCGCGGTGCCGGGGCTGGCGGTCAGCGACACCGTCAAATGCGTGGACGCCAAAGGTGTCGTCGAGCGCACCCTCGACCGCAATGCGCTGCGGCTGATCCAGACGCCGCAGGCTTTCGCCTTTGCGCCGCTATTGGAGGCGCATTCCCGCGCCTCGGCGGAAGGCCGGCAGGAGTTCACCGACGATGCCGCCCTCGCCGAATGGGCCGGCGTCAAGGTGAGCGTGTTCGACGGCGAGGCCGGCAACGTCAAGATCACCAATCCTGAGGACTTTGCCCGCGCCGAGATGGAGCGCTTCTCGGCGCTCGGCGATGTGCGCACCGGCACCGGCATCGACGTGCACGCCTTTGGTCCGGGCGATCACGTCTGGCTCGGCGGCCTGAAGATTCCGCATGGCCAAGCCCTCACCGGCCATTCCGACGCCGACGTGGTGCTGCATGCGCTGGTCGACGCCATTCTCGGCGCGCTGGCCGATGGCGACATCGGCAGCCATTTTCCGCCCAGCGATCCCAAATGGAAGGGCGCCGCCTCGGATCAGTTCCTTGCGTTTGCGGTCGAGCGGGTGAAGGCGCGCGGCGGACGCATCGCCCATCTCGACGTGACGATCGTGTGCGAAGCGCCGAAGATCGGCCCGCACCGCGATGCCATGCGCGCCAAGATCGCCGAGCTTGCCGGCCTGCCGCTGACGCGCGTCGCGGTGAAGGCGACCACCAGCGAGCAGCTCGGCTTCACCGGCCGGCGCGAAGGCATCTTGGCGCACGCCACGGCAACGGTGCGGTTGCCGTGGGGTGAGGATTGATAGAGGTTCACCGCCCGGCGCTCGTCGCTGATGGCGAGGCCGGGCGGATTAACATACTCGAAGGCTTAGTCAGGGCCACCGTTGCCAGTGGGCACTAACTGCACCCCGCGCAGCCGCCGGTCAGTTTCCGGCCTTCAGGTGGCGTCTTTCCGACGCGCTTGACCACGTTCACGGTCACGTGGGGGAAGACGTAGCGCCGGAAATTGTCGGCATCGGCGATGGACTCTTTTTCTTGAGATCCCCGATGTATACGTCCATCTCCATCAGGATCACTTGGTTGTAGACCAGATAGTCGTACTGGACGTTGTCATTTTTCTCGGGATGCTCCGGATCGAATTTCGGATCGGTCGAAAGCAGCCAATAATCCGCCCAATACTCGGTCACCTTGGACTTGCGGTCTTCGAACGGAATGTTGGTGACTACGCCTTCGCCGTCCGGCAGCGGCAGCGTCGTCACCCGCCAGTGGATGAACGACGTCGGCTTGATCTTCTTCACGGCGTCCTGAAGCGGCTTGTTGGCATTCAAACAACGTTCGATGCTTGGATTCTCAAAGTCGTTAGTATGGTCCAGAATCCGATCGTACGGGTTGGTGTGGTCGCCGCTCATGACGTCCGCCGGCGCCGGAAACGGCACGAACGCATCCGGAATGGCCGGGGCGCCCGGGAACTTGATGATCGGCTTGAGCTTATCGCGGCCGGTTGCCGGATCGGTGATTGGCTTCTTCTTGTCATCGAGGACTTTCATTGACCCGAGAGCGTCGAAGTTGCCGAGTGCGAGCACCGAGTTGCCATGCGGCACGGCGATTTGCTTGGCGATCGTGATATAGGGTGGTTGCCGCAGCACGGTGCGGCTCACGAAAGGCCCGTCGTCCTTGTGGAGACGATAGGGCCCCAGGTCCTGTTGCTCGCTGCTCAAATGCAGCCAGGCGCCGTTCTCGACGTGCACGATGTCGCCGAGATTCTTGTTCTTGGGGTCTTGCAGCTTGCCGTTCGGACCGAGCGGGCCCTCGGCAAAGTGGACCTGCTGATCGTAGAACACGGCGTGGGAGAATTGCGTGTAGCCGCCGCCGCGGTTCGGCGCGCCGGCAATCACCGCGAGCGCTGCGGGGTCGTCGTGTTTGGACGGGTCTTTCGGGTTGGGGCTCGCGCCGTTGAAGCGGATCGTCTCGGTGAAGGCAAAGTTCTTAAGGATGAAGCCGCCGTACTCTTTCGTGACCTGAGGGTTCTTGGGACCCGGCGGCTGATCGGGATATTTCAATTCCTTCCCGCGGTTTGGCTGCTCTGGTATCTGCGGCAGCGGCATGATGTTGTAGGAGAATGGAGCACCCTTGCTGTCGTACAGCTTCTCGTCTTTGACCTTATCGAAGTCGTTGCTCCAACTGCCGATCAACAGGCACTAAAACTCCGCAAGCTCTCGCGGTGCGGCTGCGTATGGCATGGTTGTGTCTCCCCCTGTTTCATCGCATATAGCGAAAATTGAATACTAAAAATTGTATCATCAAAAAATTGCTCGGTCCACGAGGGGCTTTGCCGCGCGTTCTCATCGGCTTGCGTGCCTTGCAACAGCCGACGGCGAAGTCGCCCCACTAATGAAAACCGGAATGAAGCCACGCCTTGCGGGGTTCGGAACGGCGTGTTGGAGGCGGCCGCATTCGAGGGCCATCCGCGCGTTTGCTCGCCGCCCCGCCGAAACGCTAGAACAGCCGCGCTGAGCCGATGAAGCCAATGTCGCCGCGCGCGCAAAAGAGCGCGCCTGCCGGGGGATAGCCCGCATGTTCGACCTGCTGACCCTGGAGGCCGCCGAGCAACTGCTCGAGCTATGCAAGCGCAAGCATCTGACCGTGACGGCGGCGGAGTCCTGCACCGGTGGGCTGGTGGCCGGCGCGATCAGCGCCATCTCCGGCTCCTCGGCGGTGCTCGACCGCGGCTACGTCACCTATTCCAATCGGGCCAAGGAGGAGATGCTCGGCGTCACCCCCACCACCCTCGCGGCCCACGGCGCGGTCAGCCGCCCCTGCGCGGAGGAAATGGCCAAGGGCGCGCTCGTGCACGCTGCCGTCGATCTCGCCGTCTCGATCACCGGCGTCGCCGGGCCGACCGGCGGCACGCCGGACAAGCCGGTCGGGCTGGTGCATTTCGCCGGAGCGTCCCGCGGCGGGCAGTTGATCGCCTTCGAGGGCCGCTACGGCGACGTCGGCCGCTCGCAGGTGCGCCGCCTGTCGGTGTTGCAGGCACTCGCGATGCTGACCGAGCTCGCGGAAAACGAACCTGCAAAAAGGAACTAAACGGGCCTGGCGCGAAATACCGCCGGACAGGCCCATATTCCGCCTCACTCATCGCTGCTATATTTTTCCTCGTGTCGCGACCTGCACCCGATTGAGCCGGACGGGACTGGTTCGAGCCATGCGGCTATTCATTCTCATCTTGCTGACGATCCTCATGTCCTCGCGCCTTGCCGCCGCCGAGGAAATGAAGCCCGATTCCATCGACATCCAATACGTCGAGCCGACGGACCCCAAGTTCAAGCCCGTCTACGACCTGGTCAAGGACGCCAAGATACTGGAAAAAATCAGGGGCATGTTGACCCCTCTGCGCCTGCCGCGCCGTCTGCTGCTGAAAACCGAGAATTGCAAAGGCGAAAACAACGCCTGGTACGACGACGGCGTCGTGACCGTCTGTTACGAGTTCTTCGACGATATCTGGAAGCACGTCCCGGCCGAAACCACGCGCGCCGGGGTGACACCGATGGACGCCCTCATCGGCCCGATCGTCGACGCCTTCCTGCACGAAGTCGGCCATGCCGTGTTCGATCTTTGGAAGGTGCCGGTCCTCGGCCGCGAGGAAGATGCCGCGGATTTCTTCTCGGCTTACCTGATGCTGCAATTCAACAAGGAGGAAGCGCGTCGCTTGATACTGGGCGCGGCCTATCAGTACCGACAACATTTGGTGTCGCCGGAGGTGTCCATCCCGCGCGTCAAGTTTGCCGACGAGCACTCCCTGCCCGCGCAGCGCTTCTACAACGTGTTGTGCATCGCCTATGGCTCGAACGACAAGTTGTTTGCCGATCTTGTCGACAAAGGCTACCTGCCGAAGGCCCGAGCGAGCGATTGCGAGGACGAATACGAACAGGTGGCCAACGCCTTTCAGAAGCTGCTCAATCCCAACATCGATCCCGGACTGGAAAAAAAGCTCTACGAGCACAAGTTGCCGCCCGCCAATAAGCGTCCGCGGCCCCGGCAGGCAAGATAGGCTGCTGCCGGGTTTGCCGCTAAAGTGCGCGGCGGTCGTGCCTCGCCGCCGGCCCCGGGAGGAAACATGCAACTGCCGACGCCCGTCTTGCGGCCACCTTTCAATGTGACGCGCGCGAGCCATGTGGTTCTGACCGTCACCGACTTGCAGGCAAGCCGGCGGTTCTACGAGGAAGTGATCGGCCTCATCCTCACCGCCGAAGCGGACGGCGCGCTCTACTACCGCGGCATCGAAGAGGCCTGCCATCACAGCCTGGTGCTGCGCAAAAGCGCGCGCGCGCCGGCGTGCGCGCGCATCGGCCTGCGCATGCTGAGCGAGGAGGACCTGGAAGACGCCTTCGGCTTCTTTGAGCAGAACGGCTGCGCGGTGGCATGGGCCGAGGTGCCGTTCCAGGGCCGCACGCTGCACGTGACCGACTGGGTCGGCGCACCGCTCGAATTCTGCGCGCGCATGCCGGCCGAGCCGCGGCAGATCACCCAGTTCGCCCGCCACCGCGGCGGCTGTGCCCAGCGGCTCGATCACTACCAGATCCTGACGCCGCACGTGCCGCGCGCGCTGCGCTTCTATGCCAAGATGGGATTCCGGCTCACCGAATATATCGCCGCGGGCAGCGCCCTGCGCGGCGTATTCCTGCAGCGCAAGGGCAACCCGCACGACATCGTGTTCTTCCATGGCGCGGGACCGCGGCTGCATCACGCGGCCTTCTTTGCGCAGCAAGGCGGCGACCTGTTGAAGGCCTGCGACGTGGCCGGCAGCCTCGGCTTCGGCCTTTCGGTCGAGCGCGGGCCCGGACGGCACGGGCCGGGACACGCGATGTATGTCTATTTCCGCGATCCCGACGGCCACCGCATCGAGCTGTTCAACACGCACTATCAAGCGATCGACATCGAGAACGAGCCGGTGCGTTGGAATGCCGGCGATCCCAACCTCTCCTTCCCGTGGGGCCTGCCGGCACAAGCGCGCTGGTTCGAGGAAGCGATGCCCTTCGAGGGCGTGGCGGTGGAAGAACCGGAGGACAAGCCCGCGCCGCTGACGCTGGAGCAGTATCTCGCGGAGCGGGGATGAAGGACGACACTTGTGTGCTGATCGCCGGCGGTGGGCCGGTGGGCCTGACTGCCGCGATCGAGCTGTCTTCGCGCGGGGTGCCTTATGTGCTGGTCAACGACAATGCCGATACGGCGACCCACCCCAAATGCAACAACACCAATGCCCGCTCGATGGAGCACTTCCGCCGGCTCGGCATAGCCAAGACGCTGCGGGCGGAGGGCCTGCCTGCCGATGTTGAACGCTCGAGCGCTTATGTGACGCGCTATTGCGGCCATGAGTTCGGGCGGCTGCCGCGGCCCTGGAGCGAATGGCCGACGCCGGAACTGCCGGCAACCATTTCGCAGATCGTGCTGGAACGCACGTTACGGCGGATCGCGGAAAACTATCCGAGCGCACAAATTCATTTCGGCTACAAGCTCGACACCTTTACCGCCGATGACGCCGGCGTGACGGCTGAGGTGATAAATGTCGCGCGACGGCGAACGGCACACCATCCGTGCGCGCTACCTTCTCGGCGCGGATGGCGCCGCCAGCACGGTGCGCCGCGCGCTCGGCTTTCGGATGCTGGGTGAGGATGGCAGCGCGCCGCGCGCCTTCATGGGCGGCACCATGCTCTCCTACTACATCCGCGCGCCCGAGCTGATCGCGGCGAGCGGACGCAAGCCGTCGCAAATGACCTGGATCATCAATCCCGACATGCGGGCGATGATGTATTCGCAGGATGGGCGCGAGCGCTGGGTGGCGCATTTCCAGGTGCCGCAGGGTATCGACTGGCAAACACTGGATGCGCGCGCGATCGTCGCCGCCATGCTGGGCGCGGACGTCGATTTCGAGATCATTTCCGGCGGTCCCTGGACCGGCGGGCTGGCGCTGGTGGCGGAGCATTACAGCCAAGGCCGCGTATTTGCCGCTGGCGATGCCGCCCATCTGTTCACACCGCTCGGCGGGCTCGGCATGAATACCGGCATCGGCGACGTCGTGAACCTATGCTGGAAGCTCACCGCCGTTCATGACGGTTGGGCCGGCCCTGCCCTGCTCGATAGCTACGAGGTCGAGCGGCGGCCGATGGGCCTGCGCAATGTGCAGCTCGGCGTGCGTTGCACGGCGGTGATGGACGCCTGGGACGTGCCCGCGGAAGCGGACACGCCCAAGGCCGAAGCCGAACGCGCCGCGCTCGGCGCACGCGCGGTGATCGAGGACTTGCCGCAATACAAGACGGTCGGCATCCAGCTCGGCGAACGCTACGAGGGCTCCCCCATCGTTTGTCCGGACGGCACGCCGGCGGCTCCCGACACCTGGGAGAGCTATACGCCGACCGACCGGCCGGGCGCGCGGGCGCCGCATGTCTGGCGGAGCGAAGGCCATGCGCTCTATGACGATTTCGGGCCTGGCTTCACGCTCATCGACTTCGGCGCCCCGGACGCGGCCGCCGCATGCGAGCAGGCGGCCCGCACGCGCGGCGTGCCGCTCAAGGTGTTGCGCTTGGCGCCGATCGCGCCCTATCGCCACCGCCTTGTGCTCGTCCGTCCCGACCAGCACATCGCCTGGCATGGCGACAGCGTCACCGACGCCGGGGCGGTGATCGATATGGCGCGCGGCGGTTAACTTGAGGGCGGGCCGCAAACCCGCCCTCGTGCCCATCGCCAAACAGCGGCCGGTATTTCGGACCGAATATATCGCCGGTGTTACTAGCTATTGAGAGGGGCTTCATTGTAGCCCACGCTGCCGCCACCAGTCAGTGCGGGGCTGTTCGGATTGATGCGGCTCGCGGGCACCATCGCGTAAGCGTGCTGGCCCGGACGCTGCAGCGCCCGCATGCCATGGTGCCACTGCGATTGCGGCACGTAAGCCGCATCGTAGGACTGGGCAAAGGCTGGCGATGCGAGGCCCATCGAGATGGCGGCAATCGCAACAAGCGTTTTCATGGTCGTATCTCCTTCAGTGGTTCGAACTGTTGACAGCCCACCTGTCGCCGCTTGCCGATTGATCATACAAATCCGAAACGAAACCTAGGTTCCGTGAACCGATTACGGACTGCTGTCCCGCCGATTAATTCGCCGCAATGAGCCCGCCAAGTCTTGCGCAATGAGAAAGCACGCTGTGACCAGCGCCGAATTAACGGCGGCCGGCTTATTGGTTGGCCTCTGCAAAAATAGTAGCGTCGGCAACGAATACTCATCCCGCAGATTGCCGTCGATCGAGCTCACCTTCAGCCGCCGAGGAAGAAACGAATGGACGTGAAAGTAACGGATGACGCCGACACCATCCTGGTCGAGAAGGACGTCGGGGTGCCGATGCGCGATAGCGCGCGGCTGATGGCCGATGTGTTTCGTCCCAACAGCAGCGAGAAGGTCCCAGCCATCCTCAATCTCGGCCCCTATCAGAAGGACAAGCTGTGGGTCGTCCCCGACACGCTGGACGAAAAGCAAAACGAGTGGATGAACTGGGAGACCGTGAACCCGGCCTGGTGGGTGCCGCGCGGCTATGCGGCAGTGCGCGTCGACGGCCGCGGCAGCGGCAAGAGCCAAGGCCAGTGCGAGCCATGGTCGCTGGCCGAAGCGGTCGATTTCTACGACGCCATCGAATGGGCGGCGGCGCAACCCTGGTGCAACGGCAATGTCGGCCTCACCGGCATTTCCTATTACGCCATCAACCAGTGGTTCGTCGCCAGCCTGCAGCCGCCGTCGCTGAAGGCGATCATTCCCTGGGAAGGCTTCGCCGACCTCTACCGCGACGCCCTCTTCCACGGTGGCATCCTGAGCGTGTTCATGACCAATTGGTTCACCGCGCACCTCATGCACCACACGCTCGGGCGCGCCTCGCGGCAAATCCCCGATGCCTGGGCGCTCAACACGCTGCACTTCTGGCTCAGCCATAATCTCGACAGCGGCGCCTTCCGCGGCGCGCAGGCGCAGTGGGACAAGATCACCGTGCCGTTTTATTCGGCCGGCAACTGGACCGGCTTCGGGCTGCACCTGCGCGGCAACACCGAAGCCTTCATGCGCTCGCCGTCGAAACACAAGAAGCTGCGTATCCATACCGGCAGCCATGTGCATCCGTTCTACCGCGAGGAAGCGCGCGAGGATCAGAAGCGCTTCTTCGATTACTGGCTCAAAGGCATCGACAACGGCGTGAAGGACGAGCCGCCGGTCAAGCTCGCCATCCGCCACGGCGCCGACAAAGTGGAGTGGCGCAACGAGCAGGAATGGCCGCTCAAGCGCACGCAGTGGACCAAGTTCTATTTCGATCTGGCGACGCCGGCGAAAGGCGTCCCGGAGAATTCCGCCGCGCTGGTGGCCGAAAATCCGAAGCAGATGTCGTCGCGCAGCTACGTCACCTCGACGCTCGGCACCATGGGCTCGACCTCGGCCGCGTCATCGCAGGTGATGGGCGGCGGCGGCATCAAGCCCGGCATGGGTATCGCGCTGGAGACGGCGCCCCTGCCCCAGGACCTCGAAGTCACCGGACCGCTCGCGGCCTCGTTCTGGGTGTCGAGCGCTTCGGAGGACATGGATCTGTTCCTGACGTTGCGCAATTTCGATGCCGACGGCAACGAGATCCTGGAGACCGGCCAGCAGGGCTCGCCGGTGCCGGTGGCCAAGGGCTGGCTGCGCGTCTCGCACCGCGAGCTCGATCCCGCGCTCACTTTGCCTTATCGGCCCTACCACAAGCACCAGCGCCGGCTTTACCTGCAGCCCGGCGAGATCGTGAAGGTGGACGTGGAAATCTGGCCGACGTCGATGGTGTTCAAAAAGGGCCATCGCATCCGGCTCGACGTGCAGCCGCGCGATGGCGCCGGCAGCCAGGGCTACATGCACTACCACGCCGACTACAACACCGGCACCAACACGGTCTATGCCGGCGGACAATACGAGAGCTACCTGCTGCTGCCGGTCATTCCGAAATAGACTTCGATAACCAGGGCAAAGACCCTCGGGAGGAAACAATGGCCAAACTGACCCAGAGCTACAGCAACGGCGTCTCCGGCATACCACTGATCGGCGACTCCATCGGCGTGCATTTCGACAAGGTGGCGCAACGCTTCGGCGACCGGCCGGCGCTGATCGTGCGCCAGCAGAATATCCGCTGGAGCTATGCCGAGCTGAAGGAGAAGGTCGACGCCTGCGCCGCCGGACTGATCGCGCTGGGCCTGGCGCCCGGCGACCGGGTCGGCATCTGGTCGCCCAACAACAGCGAATGGGTGGTCACCCAGTTCGCCACCGCCAAGGCCGGCCTGATCATGGTCAACATCAACCCGGCCTACCGGCTGGCCGAGCTCGACTACGCCCTCAACAAGGTGGGCTGCAAGGCGCTCATTACCGCCGACAGCTTCAAGAGCAACGACTATGTCGGCATGCTGCGCGAGCTGGCGCCGGAGATCGCCGGCAGCGCGCCGGGCGAATTACGATCAAAACGCCTGCCCGACCTGCGGACCGTCATCCGCATCGGCGGGCCCGCCGACGGCTTCCTCGGCTTCGACGACGTGCTGACCCTCGGCGGCGAAGCCGAGCGCGCGCGGCTCGACGAACTGGCGCCGCAACTGCAATTCGACGAGCCGATCAACATCCAGTTCACCTCGGGCACGACGGGCGCGCCCAAGGGCGCCACGCTGACCCACCACAACATCCTCAACAACGGCTTCTTCATCGGCGAGGCGCAGCGGCTGACCGACCAGGACAAGGTCTGCATCCCGGTGCCGCTCTATCACTGCTTCGGCATGGTGCTCGGCAATCTCGCCTGCATTACCCACGGATCGGCCATGGTCTATCCGTCGGAAGGCTTCGACCCGCTCACGACGCTGGAGACGGTGGAGGCCGAGCGCTGCACGGCGCTCTACGGCGTGCCCACGATGTTCATCGCCGAGCTCGGCCATCCCGAGTTCAAGCGCTTCGATCTCAAGTCGTTGCGCACCGGCATCATGGCCGGCTCGCCCTGCCCCATCGAGGTGATGAAACGCTGCATCAGCGAGATGAACATGAGCGAGGTCACCATCGCCTACGGCATGACCGAGACCAGCCCGGTGAGCACGCAGACGTCTTTCGACGATTCACTGGAGCGGCGGGTGAGCACGGTCGGCCGCGTGCACCCGCATATCGAGATCAAGATCGTCGACAGCGACGGCCGCATCGTCCCGCCGGGTGCGCCCGGCGAACTGTGCACCCGCGGCTACTCGGTGATGCTCGGTTACTGGGACGACGAGGAACAGACCGCGCAGGCCATCGACGCCGCCCGCTGGATGCACACTGGCGACCTCGCCACCCTCGACGAAGGCGGCTATTGCAACATCGTTGGCCGCATCAAGGACATGGTGATCCGCGGCGGCGAGAACGTCTATCCGCGCGAGATCGAGGAATTCCTGTTCCGCCATCCGGAGATCGAGGCGGTGCAGGTGGTCGGCGTGCCCGATGTCAAATACGGCGAGGAGCTGTGCGCCTGGGTGAAGCTGAAGGCGGGCGCGAGCGCGAGCAGCGACGACATCCAGGCCTTCTGCCGCGGCCAGATCGCCCACTACAAAATCCCACGCTACATCAAGTTCGTCGACGCCTTCCCAATGACGGTGACCGGCAAGGTGCAGAAATTCGTGATGCGCGAGACAATGATCGCCGAGCTCGGCCTGACCATGGAAAGGACGGCCTGAGCCGTTACGGGGCGACCCTGTCGCCATCCTGTCGTGAGACCCGGATGACGGGCATCTCGATACCCGTGGGCGCGCCGTCCAGCTTCCCTTGCGCGACCACCTATTCATCTTGGTTCACCAAGGCGGAATACATCTGATGTCCGTCAGCGTTACACCTCGAGGTGCACGACTGTCCGCATCGTCACCGGCGGCTCTTTCGCGAGCAGCTATTGAACGGCGCTCTTTGGCGCGACGAACAAGGACTGCGAAGGCGGCACCGCTAGGTTTATCCGCGGCGGCTCGATCAGCATCGCCGAGATCGGGTTGGGTCGATTCCAGAGTCCCGCGAAGACGAAGAGGTCGACAGCGGTAAGCGCCAGAATGATACCACCAAAGAGCCAAAAACTTCTGTCGGCGCGGCATGGCCGCGCGCGCTTCCAATCCGACATGATCGCCCCACTCAAACGGTGGCAACGCCGTTGTGCCGGCGGCTCGATTGCTGCCTTACGTCAGGTCAAAGTGCCGGGCGCGAAGCAGAAATCGGTGTGGTTGTCGCCTGTTTCCAAGTACCACCACACGGCATGGCCGGTCGGGTTCGGACCCTTGATCACCATGTAGTCCGGCAGGGTACGCGGGCCGCTTGCCAATTGCAGCGTGACCGAGCCGTCTTTGTTCAGCGTGTAGCTTCCAAAGAATGGATGGCCGTCGCTCTTGTCGCAGCACCATTGGCCCTGCGCATTATGCTGCCCTTTATACCATTGCTGAACTTCCTTTGGTTGTTTGCCGTATTCGGCCTTCCACCGCGCAAGTACCGGGGAAGCAGTGAGGACGCTGAATAACCCGAACAACACGAGCAGTTTCGTTGGTGTCCGCATCTTTGCTTCTCTTGGTTTCCAGCCGAGCCGGCAAAGTGACCAGCTCGTGCTGGCATGTCATCCGCTTGGCTACAGGCAATAATTGCGCCAGCCGCCAATTGAACTGGCACGCTAACGAAGACTTGCCCTGACGGTTCCAACAAGGAACGCTGGCGGCGATTTCGCGGAAGATTTGACAAAAAACGAAAACGCCGCGTTCACTTCGCTCGAAGGGCAGCGCGTTTTTCGAAGTCAGTGCGATAAGCGTAGGCGATTCGTCGTGATCCGACGCGGTATGAAGGCACGGAATGGCAGCTTTGCCGACCGGCTCTGCCGACTACGCAATTCACCTATGCGCCGACGCTCGGGCCAAACGCTCACAATGGCTAGCGCCGAATCAGGCGGTCTTTTGTATCTTCGATTCGAAAGGCTGTTCGCGCTGCGGCGCAATCGCGGGGAATTCCTGCACAGTCAGCGTTTCCCGCGACAGCAGTAACTTTGCGCCTTCGTCGAGATCGTGACGACGGCGAGTAAGCACTTCTTTGGCACGTTCGAGTCCTTGCGCCACCAGGTCGCGAATAGCGACATCGATTTCGCGTGTCGTCGCCTCGGCCGCATCGATGTGGTCGGACTGCGGCACGACTAGAAACTGCTGGTGGTTGGTCACGTAAGTGCGCTGGCCGACCGTCTTATCCATGCCGTAACGGGTCACCATTTCGAAGGCGATCTCGGTCGCGCGCTGCAAATCGTCGGCAGCGCCGGTCGATATCTCGCCGTCGAAAATCAGCTCCTCGGCGGCGCGCCCGCCCATCAGCACGGCGATGCGGTTCTTCAATTCGGTTTCGCCGAGCAGGAAGCGATCTTCGGTCGGCCGCTGCATGGTGTAGCCGAGCGCGCCGACCCCGCGCGGCACGATCGAAATCTTCTGCACCGGATCGACGCCCGGCAGGCTGGAGGCAACCAGCGCATGGCCCATCTCATGAAAGGCAACGCGCCGGCGTTCCTTGTCGTTGAGCACGCGGCTTTTCTTTTCGAGGCCGGCAACGATGCGTTCGACCGCGGCGGTGAAGTCGTCGAGAATGATCGCGGTGGCATTTCGACGGGTGGCGACGATCGCCGCCTCGTTGACCAGATTGGCAATGTCGGCACCGGTGAAACCGGTGGTCATAGCGGCGACGGCATCGAGATCGAGGCCGGGCGCAAGCTTCACCTTGCGCACATGCACTTTGAGGATTTCGAGCCGGCCTTTGCGCTCGGGACGGTCAACCAGCACCTGGCGGTCGAAGCGGCCGGCGCGCAACAGCGCGGGATCGAGCACTTCGGGACGGTTGGTCGCCGCCAGCAGGATGACGCCGGAACTCGGATCGAAGCCGTCGAGCTCGGCGAGCAACTGGTTCAGCGTCTGCTCCTTCTCGTCGAATCCGCCGAAGGCTTGCGGCGAGCGGCTGCGGCCAAGCGCGTCAAGCTCGTCGATGAAGATGATGCACGGGGCGGCCTTGCGCGCCTGCACGAACAGGTCGCGCACCCGCGCGGCGCCGACGCCGACGAACATCTCGACGAATTCAGAGCCGGAGATCGAAAAGAACGGCACCCCGGCCTCGCCGGCGACCGCGCGGGCGAGCAGCGTCTTGCCGGTGCCGGGCGGCCCCACCAGGAGGATGCCCTTGGGCGCGCGCGCACCGAGCCGGCCGTAGGATTTTGGATCCTTCAGGAAGGCGACGGTTTCGGCGAGCTCGAACTTGGCTTCCTCGACGCCGGCGACATCCGCGAAGGTGACCTTGGTGTCCGTCTCGACATAGACCTTGGCGCGCGACTTGCCGATCGCCATGGCGCCGCCGAGGCCTTGGCGCTCCGCCACACCGCGGAACAGGAACATCCACATCAGGTAGAAGGCGCCGAGCGGGATGACCCAGGAAAGAACTTCACCGAGCCAGCCGCTCGACGGCGCGCCGGTGACCTGTACCCCGTGCGCGGCCAGCTTGCCGGCGAGATTGGGATCGACCCGCGCCGTGTAGAAGGACTTCTTGCCGCCCGGCAGCGCCTCATTCAGCGTGCCCTGAATGGAGTTCTGCGCCACGGTGACGGTGGCGATCTTGTCGCCGTTCAGCAGCTTTTCGAACTGGCTGTAGGGGATGGTCTCGACCTGGGTGTAGTTCGCCCAGAAGGCCTGGACGATAAACACGCCGAAGATCGCCGCGACCACGTACCAGATCGTGATCTGCCGCTTACGGGCTTCCGGTTCCATGGCGCAAGGGATCCTCTCGGCCGCGACACTGCCGCCTTCCGGCGAACCTAATCAGTCCTTTGGCAGGCGGCAAATGCTCCCACTCCCGCGCCGACGGTCGCGGGGCTGGCCAACTCGAAAGTCTCCTCGAGCGCTGGCGGAGAGACGGCGCGGATGTCCCGTCCGCCGGCCGCCAAACGATTATCCGATCAGCGAGCGCTGCTGCTCTTGCGCCGGCGCGTCGGCTTGCGGCTCGGCGTGCTGTCCCGCCGGCAGTTGCAGAACCGTGAGGCGCTGGCCTTCGCTCAGCCGCGTGACCAAGACCACCTTGCCGTTCGGGAATTCCAGTGCGTCGTGATGCACGTCCGGACGGTTAGTGTTGATCTGGCGGAAGCGCGCAACTTTCTCGCCGATCTTGCCGAAGCCGAGGCTCGGCAAGAGCCGGCCGAAGCCGTGATCGACCACGGCGTCGCGCTCGAAGGCGAGCTCGGTGCCGGGCCGCAGGCAGACCGCGACGTCGGGTTCGTCTTCCGAGGCAAAGCCCCGGGTGAACGAGCCGACAAAGCTGACCGATTTCAATTTGTCGCCCACCTTGGCCGGACGGCTGGTGACGGCATGCAGACTATAATCGCACATTGAAAGGGTCTCCTCTTGCTGAGAACAGCCGAGTTGGTTGTCCCTCCCTGCGAGGATTGTAGCGCAGTCATGTGGGCAAGTTTGTGGTTAGCGTGATGAAATTCTCTTGGGAGACATGCCGGAACCGCAATACGGCCGACGGCGTTGACCGCTCTCGCGTGGCGGACGACCACGCGGCCGGCCAATACCGCCACCCTCCCAAGCCGACGCCGCTTATGCCCGCTTGCGGCCGTAGACCTCGTCGGCGCGCCGCTCGAAGGCTGCCGCCATCCGTCGGAACACGGTTTCGAACGTGGCACCCATCAGCATGGAAAAGGTGCGGCTGGCGAATTCGTAGTCGATGAAGAACTCGACCTCGCACGCATCCTCGCCCTTGGGCGTGAAGCTCCAGCGGTTGTGCATGCGCTTGAACGGGCCGTCGAGATATTCGACCACGATCTTGAGGTTCTTCTTGTCGACGGTGGCGCGGCTGGTGAAGGTCTGGCGGATGAGCTTGTAGGCGACCGTCATGGCGGCGACCATGACCACGGTGCCGTCCTCTTTCTCGCGGCGGTCGCGCACCCGCATGTCGTCGCAGAGCGGCACGAATTCCGGATAGCTCTCCACGTCGGCGACCAGATCGAACATGTCGCTCGCCGAATGGTGGACGTGGCGGGTGGTGGTGAAGTGGGGCATGGCTATCCCTCCCCGCCTCGCGGGAGAAAAGGATGACCGCTTGCATATTCAGCCGCTCGTCCCCGCAAACGCGAGGACCCAGTTCTTAAGAGAACAAAGGCGGCAATTGTTGTCCTGGGTTCCAGCTTACGCGGGGATGAGCGGAGAATGGATCGGCGCATCGAAAAACATACCGCCGTTATTGGGGGAACTTAGCGTCCCGCGCCGCCTTCAGTTTCGCGAAGTCCTCGCCGGCATGATGCGACGAACGCGTCAGCGGCGACGCCGAGACCATCAGGAAGCCCTTGCTGTAGGCGATGCGCTCCAGCCCCTTGAACTCGTCGGGCGGCACGAAACGCACGACTTCGTGGTGCTTGCGGGTCGGCTGCAGGTACTGCCCGATGGTGAGGAAATCCACATTGGCCGAGCGCAGGTCGTCCATCACCTGCAGGACCTCGTTACGCTCCTCGCCGAGCCCGACCATGATGCCCGACTTGGTGAACATCGTGGGATCGAGCTCCTTGACCCGCTGCAACAGCCGCAGCGAATGGAAATAGCGCGCGCCCGGCCGCACCGTCAGATAGAGCGAGGGCACGGTTTCCAGATTGTGGTTGAACACGTCGGGCTTGGCCTCGACGACAACCTCCAGCGCGCCGTCCTTGCGCAGGAAATCCGGCGTCAGCACTTCGATGGTGGTCCCCGGCGCGTGCGTGCGGATGGCGCGGATGGTCTCGGCGAAATGCCGCGCGCCGCCGTCGGCGAGATCGTCGCGGTCGACCGAGGTCACGACGATATGCGAGAGGCCGAGCTTGGCGGTCGCCTCGCCCACATGCGCCGGCTCGGAGGCGTCGAGCGCGCCGGGCAGGCCCGTCTTCACGTTGCAGAAGGCGCAGGCGCGCGTGCAGGTGTCGCCCAGGATCATGAAGGTGGCGTGCTTCTTCTCCCAGCACTCGCCGATATTGGGGCAGCCCGCCTCCTCGCAAACGGTATGTAGGCCGTTGGCGCGCATGAGATCGCGGGTCTGCGTATAGCCGGGCGAGACCGGCGCCTTGACGCGGATCCAGTCGGGCTTCGGGGCCAGCGCGGAATCCGGCCGATGCGCCTTTTCCGGATGGCGCGGACGCGGATTATTGACGAGGTCGAGGACGACGGCCATGCGCCTTACTTACGGCCGGGGGGCGGCCCCCGCAAGCAGCGGAACCTGCCCATCCAGCATGCCTGCTCAGTCGACGGCCTCGTCGGCGGCCACCGGCTTTGGCGCCGGCGGCGGCACGGTCAAGCCCTGCCAGCCGACCCCGAGGCCGACGATCAGGGCGGCGAGCCAGGTGATTATCCCCACATAGGGGATGATGCCGATCACCCCCAACACCACCAAGCCCACCAGCAATTGCCACAGCCGGCCGATGAAGGAACTGGGGCGCCCTTCCCGGTTCGCCATGAAGTCGCCCATGGCGAAGGCGCCAATTATTGTGCCGACGAACAGCAGCAACGGCAGCGCCAGCAGCAGCAGCAGCGCGGTCGGGACGCCGATCACCGTGACCAGCAGGATGAGCGTGACGAGCGGCAGCAGAATCAGGATCAGCACGCCGAGCCCGAAGCTGTGCCCCGGCCGCGCCCGCAGCGCGGCGATCGCGCGCTCGACGAAGGAACGCCGCACGATCAGCAGCATCAGGCCCGCCAGGAAGCCGGCGGCGACGCCGAACAGCGCCGCGCCCACCAGCGCCTCGGCGCCGCGATAGGCCCGTTCCTGCGGCGGCGGCGTGGTGACGGTCCGATGCCCGAGAAGCCGCGCCCCCGGCGCGATCACCGGCTCGTTCAGCGTCTGCAACACGACATTGCCGGCGAGCACCGCGTCCTTGCCGATGCTGACATTGCGGGCGCGCACCAGGACGTCGCCAGCGATGCGGCCGTCGATCTCGACGGTATCGCCGTATATTTCCGCCTTGCCGCCACCGATCCCCGAAAAGACCACGTGGGCGCCAGCGAGGCGGATGTCCCCCGGCACGGTGGTTTGCGGCCCCACCAGCACCTGCGCCCCGGCCGCCTTGAGCTTGCCGGCGACATGGGCGGCGATCGAGACTGTGGCGCCGCCGACATAGAGGTCGCGCCGGTAATTGCCCTTCACCGACACGACCGCGCCGGCGATGTAGGCATCGCCGCCGGTGGTGGCGTCGACGTCGAGTTGGGCGCCGGCGACATGCAATTGATGCGCGACAGTGCCCTTCACATCGACCAGCGCACCGGCCGCCCAGACGTCGTGCTCGCTCTTGGCGATGAGGCTGATATCGGCGCCCGTGCGCCAGATATCCTTGCTCTGGGCCGAGACCGGCGCGGCGCTCATCGTGAACATGGCGGCGAATGCCGCGATCGCAAGCAGAAAGCGCATGCCGTGGCTTTCCTTCGAAAGTCGCGCCCCCTGAACGGCGGGCTTCACGCCCGCCGGATCGCCCGCCAGATCACCAGCAAGACGATGGCACCGACGGTGGCGCTCACCAGTTGGCCGATGAAATTGTTCTCCGGCACGATGTGCAAGGCGCCGAAGATCAGGCCGCCGACGATGGCGCCGACCAGACCGATCGCGAGATTGTACAACAGGCCGCTGCCGCGCCCGCCGAGGATGGCATTGGCGAGCCAGCCGGCAAGCAGACCGATGACGATCCAGGCAATGACGCCCATGGTGGTTTCTTCCTTTGCCTAAAGCCATCATCCTGAGGCGCGAGCGAGGCGAACCTCGGAGGGCGACGGGTCTTACGCCGCCTTTGGCGGCAACTGGTTGCCCGGCGTTGACTGGGAAATCTTCGTCTCCGCGTCGTTCATATCGGCGCCGACATCGGCGAACAGCGGCGTCGACAGATAACGCTCTCCGGTGTCGGGCAGCATGGCGAGCACGGTGGAGCCCGGCGCTGCCGTCTTGCACACCTCCAACGCGCCGGCGAAGGTGGCGCCGGCGGTGATGCCGACAAAGATGCCTTCCTTCTGCGCCAGATCCTTGCTGCATTTCATGGCGTCGGGGCCAGCAATGGTCAGGATGCGGTCGATGACGCCCATGTCGACGGCTTCCGCCGTGATCTTGGGGATGAAGTCCGGGCTCCAGCCCTGCATCGGATGCGGCTTGAACGCGGCGTTGGCCGCCGCCGGCGATCCGTCGGGGTTACGCTGCTGCGGTGAGTGCGTCGAGAGCATCGGCGCGTCGGCCGGCTCGCACACCACGATCTTGGTGTCGGGGCGTTCCTTGGCAAGCACCCGCGAAACGCCGGTGAGCGTGCCGCCGGTACCGAAGCCGGTGACCCAGTAGTCGAGTTTCTCGCCCTTGAAGTCGTCGACGATCTCGCGCGCGGTGGTGCGCGAATGCATGTCGGGGTTGGCCTCGTTCTCGAACTGACGGGTCATGAACCAACCGTGCGCCTTGGCGAGCTCCTGCGCCTTCAAGACCATGCCCATGCCGCGTTCGGCGGCGGGCGTGAGCACCACCTTGGCGCCGAGAAAGCGCATCAGCTTGCGCCGCTCGACCGAAAAGCTCTCGGCCATGGTGACGACCAGCGGATAGCCCTTGGCCGCGCACACCATCGCAAGCCCGATGCCGGTATTGCCGGAGGTCGCCTCGATCACGGTCTGGCCGGGCTTGAGCGCGCCGGATTTCTCCGCCGCCTCGATGACGCCGAGCGCCAGGCGGTCCTTCACCGAGCCGAGCGGGTTGAACGCCTCGACCTTGACGTAGAGGTTGATGCCCTTAGGCCCCAGCTTGTTGATGCGCACCACCGGCGTGTGGCCGATGGTTTCGAGAATGCTGTTGAACTTGGCCATCGAAACGCCTCCCGTTTTTTTGTCATTCCGGGACGCGCCGCAGGCGCGGACCCGGAATCCAGACGCAACTTCTGTCATTCGTATCTGGATTCCGGGTTCGTCCGCTGACGCGGACGCCCCGGAATGACGCGGAAGCGGCCCGCGTCCGGCCTCACATATTCAACACGCGTCCGTAGGCATCCAGCACGGCTTCCTTCATCATCTCCGATAAAGTCGGGTGCGGAAACACCGTGTGCATCAATTCTTCCTCGGTGGTCTCCAGGTTCATCGCCACCACGTAGCCCTGGATGAGCTCGGTGACCTCGGCCCCCACCATGTGGGCGCCAAGCAACTGGCCGGTCTTTTTGTCGAAGATCACCTTCACCAGACCCTGGTCTTCGCCGAGCGCAATGGCCTTGCCGTTGCCGATGAAGGGGAAGCGGCCGACGCGGATGTCGAGTTTCTTCTCCTTGCAGGCCTGTTCGGTGAGGCCGACGGAGGCGACCTGCGGCGTGCAATACGTGCAGCCGGGGATCATCAGCTTGTTCATCGAATGCGGGTTGAGGCCCTTGATGGCCTCGATGCAGACCACGCCCTCGTGCTCGGCCTTGTGCGCCAGCATCGGCGGGCCGGCAACGTCGCCGATGGCGTAGATGCCGGGGACATTGGTCTTGCTCAGGCCGTCGGTGACGACGATGCCGCGCTCGGTCTTCACGCCGAGCTTTTCCAACCCGAGGTTCTCGATATTGCCGACCACGCCGACGGCGGAAATGACGCGGTCGACCGTGATCTGCTGCGTTTTGCCGCCCTCTTCGATGGTGGCGGTGACGCTGTCGGATTTCTTGTCGAGCCTGGTGACCTTGGCGTTGGTGAGGATCTTGATGCCCTGCTTCTCGAAACTCTTGCGGGCGAACGCTTGGATCTCGTGGTCCTCGACGGGGAGGATCTGCGGCAGCACCTCGACCACGGTCACCTCCGTGCCGAAGGTGCGAAAGAACGAGGCGAACTCGATGCCGATGGCGCCGGAGCCGACCACCAGCAACGACTTCGGGATGGCCGGCGGCACCATGGCCTCGAAATAGGTCCACACCAGCTTCTGGTCGGGCTCGAGTCCGGGCAACACGCGCGGCCGCGCGCCGGTGGCGACGATGATGTGCTTGGCCTGGTACTGGCCGGGACCGAGCGCGCCTTTGACCGCTTCGGTCTTCGAGGCCCTGACCGTGACCTTGCCGGGCGCGTCGATCGTCGCCTCGCCCCAGATCACCGAGACCTTGTTTTTCTTCATCAGGAAGCCGACGCCGTCGTTCAGCCGCTTCGACACGCCGCGCGAGCGCTTGACGACTTCGGCGGCGTCATAGCCGACATTGTCGGCCTTCAAGCCATAGTCCTTGGCGTGCCGCATGAAGTGGTAGATCTCGGCCGAACGCAGCAGCGCTTTGGTCGGGATGCAGCCCCAGTTCAGGCAGATGCCGCCGAGATAGGACTTCTCGACGATGGCGGTCTTGAAGCCGAGCTGCGCCGCGCGGATGGCGGTGACATAGCCGCCGGGGCCGGAGCCGATGATGATGACGTCGAAATTGGTATCGGCCATTGCGTTTCTCTCTCAACCCTCTCCCCTTGTGGGAGAGGGTGGCTCCGAGCGAAGCGAGGAGACGGGTGAGGGGGCCCTACTCTCGCATTGTCGAATTTGCCCCCCTCACCCGGCTTCGCGCCTTGCGGCGCTCAGCCACCCTCTCCCACAAGGGGAGAGGGAAGAAGAAATCACACCACCATCATCACCGGGTTTTCGATCAGCAGCTTGAAGGCGCCGATCAATTGGGCGCCGACGGCGCCGTCGATGACGCGGTGGTCGCAGGCAAGCGTCACGCTCATCACGGTGGCGACCTCGAGCTTGCCATTGCGCACGACCGGGCGCTCCTCGCCGGTGCCGACCGCGAGGATGCTCGACTGCGGCGGGTTGATCACCGCGGTGAATTCCTTGATGCCGTACATGCCGAGGTTCGAGACCGACGAGTTGCCGCCCTGGTATTCATGCGGCTTGAGCTTCTTGTCGCGCGCGCGGGCGGCGAGGTCCTTCATCTCGTTGGAGATGGCGGAGAGCGACTTGGTCTCGGCGTTGCGCACGATCGGCGTGATCAGCCCGAACGGCAGCGCCACCGCGACGCCGATGTCGGAATGCTTGTGCCGAACCATGGCGGCTTCCGTCCAGCTCGCATTGGCCTGCGGCACGCGCTGCAGCGCCAGCGCCAGCGCCTTGACCACGAAGTCGTTGACCGAGAGCTTGTAGACCGGCTTGCCGTCGGCGCCCTTGGGCGCGGCGGCGTTGATCTCCTCGCGCGCGGTCAAAAGCCTGCCGATGTCGCAATCGACGGTGAGATAGAACACCGGCATCGATTGCGCCGCGGCGGTGAGGCGTTGCGCGATGGTGCGACGCATGCCGTCGTGCGGGACGAACTCGTAGGCGCCATCGTCGAACAGCGACAAGACCTGTTGATCGGTCATGATCGGTGCGGACGGTGCGCCTGCCGGAGCGCCTATGGCGGGTGCGGGCGCCGGGCCTTTGCCGGACTTGGCGATTTCGATGTCGTGCGCGATCACGCGGCCATGCGGGCCTGTGCCCTGCACGCGCGAGATGTCGACGCCGGCGTCCTTCGCCAGCCGACGCGCCAGAGGTGAAGCGAAGACGCGGCCGCCTGTCGGCGTGGCCGCCCCACCCGGCGCGGCTTTCGCCGCGCCGCCCTCCCCACGTGGTGGGGAGGGATTGGAAACTGCCGCGGGCGCGCTAATCCCTCCCCCACTGGGGGAGGGTGGCGCCACCGAAGTCGGATTTATCCGACTTCGGCTATTTAACTCGTCGAACTCGGCTAAAGCCGAGTTCGACGGCGCCGGGTGGGGAGCGACTTCAGCTTTTTTCGCCGGCATCGCGGCAGGCGCGGCTGGCGCCGTCCCCGCACTCGACGCCGCGGCCTGCACGTCCTCGCCGTCGCCGGCGAGCACCGCGATCACCGAATTCACCGCCACGTCCTGCGTGCCTTCCGGCACCACGATCTTGGCGAGCGTGCCGTCTTCGATCGCCTCGTATTCCATGGTGGCCTTGTCGGTCTCGATCTCGGCGATCACGTCGCCGGTCTTGACCGGGTCGCCTTCCTTCTTCAGCCACTTGGCGAGGTTGCCCTTCTCCATCGTGGGCGACAGCGCGGGCATGAGGATATTGGTCGGCATTACTTGGCCTCAGCTGACAGCGCTGGTGGAGCCGCGATCGGTGGGCGCATCCAGTTCGGCCTCGAACATGGCGCGGATCTTGGCGAGCGCGTCATCCTCACTGAGATCGGTCTCGGTCGAAAAGATGCGGGCGGCATGGCGCGCGAGGTCGGCAATCAGCATGCCCCAGACCTCGGGCTCCTCGAAGGCGCGGCGCAGGGACACCTCGAGCTTGCCCTCGACAATGAGCGCGCGCAGCACCTCCACCCCACCGCTCTCCTGGGCAGCAGGCGGAATTGGCAGAGCGTCGACAGGTTCCTTTGCCATCACGTCACCGATAACAAACCGCTTTGGCCGCCTCGACCACTTCGGCGACCGACGGCAGCGCCAGCTTCTCCAGATTAGCCGCGTAAGGCATCGGCACGTCCTTGCCGCAGACGCGCAGCACCGGCGCATCGAGATAATCGAACGCCTCTTCCATCAGCCGCGCCGCGATCTCGGCGCCGACGCCGGACTGCTTCCAGCCCTCTTCCACCGTCACCGCGCGATTGGTCTTCTTCACCGACTTGACGACGGTTTCCATGTCCATGGGCGTGAGCGTGCGCATGTCGATGACTTCGGCATCGATCCCTTCACCGGCAAGCGCCTCGGCCGCCTTCAGCGCATAGGTCATGCCCATCGACCAGGCGACGATGGTCACATCCTTGCCGGGCCGCGCGATCTTCGCCTTGCCGATCGGCAACACGAAATCGTCGAGCTTGGGCACCGGCGACGAATGACCGTAGAGGATTTCGTTTTCCAGGAAGATCACCGGATTGGGATCGCGGATCGCGGCCTTGAGCAGGCCCTTGGCATCGGCGGCGTTGGACGGCGCGATCACCTTGAGGCCGGGAATGTGCGAGTACCAGGACGAGTAATCCTGGCTGTGCTGGGCGGCGACGCGCGCGGCGGCGCCGTTCGGCCCGCGGAACACCATCTGGCAGATCATCTGCCCGCCCGACATGTAATGGGTCTTGGCCGCCGAATTGATCAGATGATCCATCGCCTGCATGGCGAAGTTGAAGGTCATGAACTCGACGATCGGCTTGAGGCCGGCGAGCGCCGCACCGACGCCGAGGCCGGCAAAGCCGTGCTCGGTGATCGGGGTGTCGATCACGCGCCGGGCGCCGAACTCCTGCAGCAGGCCTTGGGTGACCTTGTAGGCGCCCTGGTATTCGGCGACCTCCTCACCCATCACGAACACGTCGCCGTCGCGCCGCATCTCCTCGGCCATGGCGTCGCGCAACGCTTCGCGCATGGTCATGGTCACCATCTCGGTGCCTGCGGGGATGTCGGGATCGGCGGCCGGCTCGACACGCGGCGCTTGCGGCGCAGGCGCGGCTGCCGGCATGGGCGCCGCGGGTGCCTTGGGCGCTTCGGCTTGGACGGGCGGTGCGGATTCGGCCGCCTTCTCGATCTGTGCCGGCTTGACGTCGTTGATCGCGGCCTTGTCCTCGCCGTCGCCGAGGATGACGGCGATCGGGGTGTTCACCGCGACGTCGGCGGTGCCTTCCGGAACCAGAATCTTGCCGAGCGTGCCCTCGTCGGCGGCTTCCACTTCCATGGTCGCCTTGTCGGTCTCGATCTCGGCGATGACGTCGCCGGAGCGGACCGGATCGCCCTCCTTCTTCAGCCATTTGGCCAGGTTGCCCTTCTCCATGGTGGGCGAGAGCGCGGGCATGAGCACGTTGATCGGCATGGGCCTCAGGGCGTCCTATACGTGGCAACTTTTCTTTTGCGCATGATCTGATCCGAAAACCGGTTCCCGCTTTTCGGGATCATGCGCGATAGACGTCGGTGTAAAGCTCGGCGGCGTCGGGCTCCGGATCATGGGTGGCGAATTCCGACGCCTCGTTGATGCGTTCGCGCACTTCGCCGTCGATCTTCTTGAGCGCGTCTTCGGTGGCGAACTGCCTCTCCAGAATGCGGTGGCGCACCATGTCGATCGGATCGTGGTGCGAGCGCACCTCGTCGACCTCCTCGCGCGTGCGGTACTTGGCCGGATCCGACATGGAATGGCCACGATAGCGATAAGTGAGCATTTCCAGAATGTAGGGCCCCTTGCCGGCGCGACACCAGGCCACGGCCTTTTCGCCGGCCGCCTTCACCGCGCGCACGTCCATGCCGTCGACCTGCTCGCCCGGAATGTTGAACGAAAGGCCGCGCTTGGAAAGGTTGGTCGTCGCCGACGAGCGCGTGATCGCCGTGCCCATGGCGTAGCGGTTGTTCTCGATCACGTAGATGACCGGCAGCTTCCACAATTCGGCCATGTTGAAGCTCTCGTAGACCTGCCCCTGGTTGGCCGCGCCGTCGCCGAAATAAGTGATGCTGACATGGTCGTTGCCGCGATAGCGGTTGGCGAAGGCCAGGCCCGTTCCGAGCGGGACCGGCGCGCCGACGATGCCGTGGCCGCCATAGAAATTTTTCTCGATGCTGAACATGTGCATCGAGCCGCCCTTGCCCTTGGAATAGCCGTGGGTGCGGCCGGCGAGTTCCGCCATGACGCCCTTGGGGTCCATGCCGCAGGCCAGCATGTGGCCGTGATCGCGGTAGCCGGTGATGACCTCGTCGCCGTCCTTCAGGGTCATTTGCATGCCAATGACGACGGCTTCCTGGCCGATATACAGGTGGCAGAAGCCGCCGATCAGCCCCATGCCGTACATCTGGCCCGCCTTCTCCTCGAAGCGGCGGATGGTGAGCATGCGCCGGTAGGCGTCGAGATCCTGTTCCTTGCTGAACTCGGGCACCGGTTTGACGGGAAACTCGGGCTCATGCGCAACGCTCGGTGAGGTCGTGGCGTCCGCCATTGGCACTCCTGATGACCGGCAAATGGGACGGGGCGTCGGTGGGTCTCTCTGAGGAACCCCATAGCTTAATTCCGTCCGGCGCGAAAGCACGGGGCCGTCCAGCAGCCTTGCAGCCCATCAGGCAAGGATTTGATTGCAAAACGGAAAGGACTCGCCGGGGCCATAACGCCGCAAGGCGTGCTCCGGTTGCCGCTTGCGATTGCGGCACGAGGTCCTAGCGCCCTCGCCGCGCGCGAGCGGCCTCGATCAATACTGTGGATGGAGTAGCAGGGTCACGTCGCGCGGATCGGCATAGCCCAAGAGCGCGCGGGCGCGTTCGGCCAGCATGTCGGGGTCGATCTGGCTGGAGCGCAGCAGCCCGGCCCGCCGCTGCCAGCGGGCGTGCTGCGCCTTGAGGTCGGTCAGCTCGGCCTGCATCTGCGTCAGCCGCGCGTCGAGATCCTTCTGCGCACGCAAGCCGTGCGCGCCGGTGAAGGCGTTGACCGCGAAATAGCCGATATAGAGCGCGGCCAGGGCGTAGAGCCCGAGCGCGGTCAGGATGGTACGGCGACGCCGATGGGTGACCATGGTGCGGCAAGATGCGGGGGCAATATTAACGATGCTTTAACGAGAGACGCGCCGGTCGCCCGTTCGAAAGCGGGGACCCAGGAACCCCGGTCCGTCCGCGTCTCGATCGCCGGGGATACCGGGTCCCGGCTCGCGCTTCGCTAACGCTCGCTTAGCCGGGACGACAGCCGTGCCTATGTCCGGTGCCGGATCTCGTTGAGCACGAAATTGCCCAGGCGCTTGCCGCGGTTGCGCAGCACCTTGAGCAGTCCGGAATCGACGAAATAGGTGAGCAGGATCGAATCGCGGCTCTTCACCCGGTCGTGCACCGGGTCGGCCGAATGCCAGGTGTCGTCGCCGACGGCAAAGGCATAGCCGGTGTTGCGCGCAAAACGCATCTGCGTGTGCTTCGGCTTCGAACCGTCGGGCAGCACGTCGTGGAAGATGGTGCCGATGTCGGTGTTGGCGTCGTCCTTGGGCAGATAGAGCTGGACGGTGATGCCCTTCCACCCGGTATCGGTATGGGGCGTGATCAAATAGCCGGGAATATCGCGGGTCAGGATCGGGATCGGATACATGCCGACCTTGGCGAAGTCCTTGCCGAAGCGCTTGGCGAGGCCCGGTGCCAGCCGCCGCATGAAGGCCTGGCGGACCTGGTCCGAGCATAGTGCGCGCCCGACCACGTCCCACAGCGCGCGCTTCTCCGGCGGCAGGTTGCGGATGTATTCGGGAAACAGGTCGATCTTCACCCGGGTGTGGGTGCCGTCGTCGAGGTCGAGGCCCTTGCTGCGGCCATGCATCGGCCGGTAGTCGCGCGCTTCCGGCATCAGCCGCAGAATCTCGGCGTACGTGTCGTCGGGAAAAACGCGGTCGAATTCGAGATGGAAGAACGGTTTTTCCACCGCGCGGGCGTTTTCAACCGATTGGGCAACATAGTCGGCCAGGCGCTCAGCGGCGCGGCGACGATCGTTTGGAGAAGGGGTCGTGATCTGGTCCATCGCAGCCAACCGATAGTCGGGATATGGGCCTATTTGGGGCAAAATCGCCGCCGAATGCAAGCCGGCGCGGCGCTTGACCGGCACCGATAATCGGCGCGAGCATGGCGCCAACTTGCCGCAGGCGAGCCCGCAAATGACCGCCGCATTTTTGCTGACATCCCTCATCGTTATCGTCTCGCCGGGAACCGGCGTGCTCTACACGCTGGCGGCGGGTCTTTCGCGCGGGCCGCGCGCCAGCGTCGTCGCCGCGTTCGGATGCACGCTCGGCATCCTGCCCCACATGGCGGCGGCGATCCTGGGGCTGGCGGCACTGCTGCACGCCAGCGCCGTGGCGTTCCAGCTCTTCAAATATGCCGGCGTCGCCTACCTGCTCTACATGGCCTGGCATGCGCTCAGGGAACACGGCGCGCTCAAGGTGGAAACGCAGGTCAGCGCCCGCTCGGCGCTGCAGGTGACGGTTACCGCCATTCTGATCAACATCCTCAACCCGAAGCTGTCGATCTTCTTCCTGGCATTCCTGCCGCAATTCCTGAACGGCCACGAAGCGCACCCGCTCTGGCACATGGCGGGCCTCAGCCTTGTGTTCATGGTGCTGACCTTCATCGTCTTCGTTGGCTACGGGCTGTTCGCGGCGGCGGTGCGAAAACACATCATCTCGCGACCGCGGGTCATGGCCTGGATGCGGCGCAGCTTCGCCGCCGCCTTTGTCGCCCTCGGTGCGAGGCTCGCGTTCACGACCCGCTAGCGGCCGGGCGGCAGCATTGCGCGCGCGCGGGATCGGCGTGGCGGCTGCCGAAGCAGAAGTCGATAGCCGTTAGCTTGACCGACTACCGTTTCTTCAGCACGGACAATCCGGCGAATTTCGCCTGCTCGCCCAGCTCTTCCTCGATGCGCAGGAGCTGGTTGTACTTGGCCATGCGGTCGGAACGCGCAAGCGAGCCGGTCTTGATCTGCCCGCAGTTGGTGGCAACCGCGAGGTCGGCAATGGTGGAGTCTTCCGTTTCGCCCGAGCGGTGCGACATCACCGCGGTATAGGCGGCCTTGTGCGCCATCTCGATGGCCGCGAGCGTCTCGGTCAGCGTGCCGATCTGGTTGACCTTGATCAGGACGGAATTGGCGACACCGTCGGCGATGCCCTTGGAAATCCGCTCGACGTTGGTGACGAACAGGTCATCGCCGACCAGCTGGCACTTGTCGCCGATCAGATCGGTGACGATCTTCCAACCCTCCCAGTCGTCCTCGGCCATGCCGTCCTCGATGGAGACGATGGGATAGCTCTTGGTCAGGCTGGCGAGATAGTCGGCCTGCTCCTTCTTGGAGCGGGTCTTGCCTTCGCCGGAATAGACGTAGGCGCCGTCCTTGTAGAACTCGCTGGCCGCCGGATCGAGCGCGATGAAGACGTCGCCGCCCGGCTTGTAGCCGGCCTTCTCGATCGCCTTGACGATCACGTCGAGGGCCTGTTCCGCCGACTTGAGATCGGGGGCGAAACCACCCTCGTCGCCAACATTGGTGTTGAGGCCCTTGGCCTTCAACTCGGCCTTCAGCGTGTGGAAGATTTCCGCACCCGCCCGCAGCGCCTCGGCGAACGAGGCCGCGCCCGCCGGCATGATCATGAATTCCTGGAAATCGATCGGATTGTCGGCATGCACGCCGCCATTGATGATGTTCATCATCGGTGCCGGCAGCAGCCGCGCCGCGGTCCCGCCGACATAGCGGTAGAGCGGCGCGTTGCTGGTGATCGCCGCCGCCTTCGCCACGGCCAGCGAGACGCCGAGGATGGCATTGGCGCCGAGCCGGCCCTTGTTGGGGGTGCCGTCGAGCGCGATCATGGTCTCGTCGATCTTGGCCTGCAGTTCGGCGTCCATGCCGCCGATGGCGTCGAAGATCTCGCCGTTGACCGCGTCGACCGCCTTGCGCACGCCCTTGCCGCCATAGCGCGCCTTGTCGCCGTCGCGCAGTTCCACGGCCTCGTGCACGCCAGTGGAAGCGCCGGACGGGACCGCGGCGCGGCCCATGGCGCCGTCCTCCAGCACCACGTCAACTTCGACGGTAGGATTGCCGCGGGAATCGAGGATTTCGCGGCCGATAATGTCGGTAATGGCGGTCATTGGCGTTCCGGCGCTGGGGAAATGAATGATGCGGGGCTTCTACAGGATGGAGAACCCTCTTGTCATGCCCTGCTCCGCCGGGCATTGCAGGCGCCAGCCATGTCCGTGAAACGCCGATGAGCAAGAAACCGCTGCAATTGGGCCGCCCCACAACGCCGCCCGCCTCGCCCGCCGAGGCGGTGCTCGACCGCGTGCCCAATCCGCACCGCGACACCGACTATCTCGTCCGCTTCACGGCGCCGGAATTCACCTGCCTCTGCCCGATCACCGGCCAGCCCGACTTCGCCCATCTGGTGATCGACTATGTGCCGGGACGGTTCCTGGTGGAGTCGAAGTCGCTCAAGCTCTATCTCGCCAGCTTCCGCAACCAGGGCGCCTTCCACGAGGACTGCACGGTGGGGATCGGCAAGCGGCTCAACGCGCTGCTCAAGCCGAAATTCCTGCGCATCGGCGGCTACTGGTATCCGCGCGGCGGCATGCCGATCGACGTGTTCTGGGAGACCGGCAAATTACCGAAGGGCGTTTGGGTGCCCGAGCAGGGCGTCGCGCCCTATCGCGGGCGGGGCTAAGGCATTTTCGCTTTGCACAGAATCGCTGCACCCACGCTTCACCTCTCCCCTGGGGGGAGAGGTCGGCGCACGAAGTGCGCCGGGTGAGGGGGAGCCGTGCCTGCATTAGAGTCTCTTGCCCCCTCACCCCAACCCTCTCCCCCGAGGGGAGAGGGAGCGCGCTGTGCCCGCCGCACACGCTTCAATCAAGAGCGAAACTGCTCTAGACCGGTGCGGGCTGCGGCCGCCGCAGCCGCAACGAACACACCCAGCCTGTCGCCGTCAGCATGGCAACGCCAACGCCCAGCACGCCGCTGATGCCGATGCCGCTCGAGATACCGAGCCCGTAGACCACCGGCCCGACCGCCTGGCCCAAGAAGAAGAAGCTCGAATGCCCCGCGGTGGCCGATGCCCGCGCCGTCGGCGCCAGCTCGGTCACATAGACCTGGATGCAGCCGTGCAGCAGGTAAAAGCCGAAGCCGAGCAGCATGAAGACGGCGAACTCGGCCGGCCAAGGCGGCCGCAGCGCGATCATGGCAAGGCAAAAGGCCATCACCATGCCGCCGCTCGCCATCAGCCGGCGCTCGCCGATATGGACCAGCATCCAACCGACAGTAAGCGTGTAGACGATGCCGCCGACGGCGAACCCGCCGATGACGAAGCCGGCGATGGCGGCGCTATCGACGCCTTCGCCGCGCAACATGACCGCCACATAGGGCAGCACGCCGAACACGAAGATCGCCTCCACGAACACGGCGCCGAAGCAATATTTGGCGAGCGGATTGCCGAACACCGCGCGATAGTTGGGGACGAAGGTCGACAGGTCGAACCGGCCCGGGCTCTCGCCCATGTTGCGCAGGCCCGGTATCGCCACGGCAAGCGCGACCAGGTCGATGGTGCCGGTCAGAAAGAACACGCTGCGCCATCCGACCAGATCGCCCACCAGGCCCGCCGCCGACGCACCCAGCAAGTTGCCGCTCATCGCCGCGAACAGAAGCCGACCGATGGCGACCTGACGCTGCTTGACCGGCACACGGTCGCCGGCAACCGCCAGCGCGATCGGGAACACGCCGCCCCCCACCATGCCGGCGACGACGCGCAAGCCCATCAGCATTTCGAAATTGTAGGCGACGCCCGACACCACCGTCACAATGCCCAGAATCAGCATGCAGCCGATGATCAGCCGCGTCTTGCTCAGCATGTCGGCGAGCGCGCCGAGCAGCGGCTGCACCAGGGCGTAAGGCAGATTGTATGCGGTCGACAGCAGCGCCGCCGTGGTCGGGCTCACATCCAGCCCGTGCGCGATCTGCGGAATGACCGGGTCGACCGAGCGCATGAACAGCGCCGTCGCGAAGGCGACGAACGCCATGAGGTTGATGACGGGGGGCATGTGCGGGCGCGCCGGGGACTTCAGCCCTTGGCCAGCCGGTCGAACTCAACCAGCTTGCGCAGAAGCGGCTCCATGTCCTTGAGCGGTAACATGTTCGGCCCGTCGGATGGCGCCCGGTCGGGATCCTGGTGGGTTTCGATGAAGAGCCCGGCGACGCCGACCGCCACCGCCGCCCGCGCCAGCACCGGCACGAACCGGCGCTCGCCGCCCGAGGCACTGCCCTGCCCGCCCGGCTGCTGCACCGAATGGGTGGCATCGAAGATCACCGGCGCGCCGACCTGCTCCTTCAGGATCGGCAGCGCGCGCATGTCGGAAACCAGCGTGTTGTAGCCGAAGGAGACGCCGCGCTCGGTCACCAGCACATTGCGGTTGCCGGCCCCCGTGATCTTCTCGACCACATTCTGCATGTCCCAGGGCGCCAGGAACTGCCCTTTCTTCACGTTGACGGTCCGGCCGGTTTCGGCCGCGGCCACCAACAGGTCGGTCTGCCGGCAAAGGAAAGCCGGGATCTGCAAGACGTCCACCGCTTCGGCGACGCGCGCGCATTGGCCGGCCTCATGCACGTCGGTGAGCACGGGCACGTTCAGCGTCTCGCGGATTTCGGCGAACACCGGCAGCGCCGCTTCGAGCCCGGCGCCGCGCGCGCCTTTTCCCGAGGTGCGGTTGGCCTTGTCGAACGAGGTCTTGAAGACCAGCCCGATGCCGACACGCCCGGCGATCTCCTTGAGTGCGGATGCCATTTCCAGGGCATGCGCCCGGCTTTCAAGCGCGCAAGGGCCGGCGATCAGCGCCAACGGCAGGTCATTGCCGAAACGCACCTCACCGACCGCCACAGCGGCATTGGCTTTGAGCTTTGCGTCCAAGGTCGTCCTCTTTGCGGGCGGGCGACCATGGGACGGCGGAGGCGGACGGTCAACGGGCGGGAGGTAAATTCCCGCGATTTCATAGAGATGCCTGGAATGCTTTCGACCGGTTTGCGAACGCCGGCCGCGCCGACCAGGAGGACCAATGCCACTTCGAGGCGGCCCCGACGGAACGCCAGGTCATCGCCGGCAACGTCGTGGAAAACGAAAAAACCGGCCACGGGACCCAACGAGGAATCGTTGCCCGTGGCCGGTAAGGCCGGACAGCCGCAACATGGGGGGCGCGGCCGCCGGTACGCTTGAAGCGACTAGCGCCGGTGGCGGCGCACGCTCGCCTGGGCCTGCTGGGCGCACGGCGCGTAGTAGCCGTAGCTTGCATTGCCCATGCCGTCGGTATCCACGAGGCACATGTTGCCGACCCTCACCGGACCGCCGGCGACATAGGTCTGGGCCTTCGCAACGCTGGTGACGAGAATCCCGCCAACCGCGAGCGCGGCGGCAGCAATGAGAACTTGACGCATGGTTTGTTTCCTCGAAGTTGCCATTCGTAAACGGACCGGGTGTCCGTAACGCCAAATCAAACGCGGCAGCCGGTCCCGCCCCTGCGTAAAAGTTGCATAGCGCTTTCGCGAAGAAAGCCGCGGCCGGTGTAAAAACGCCGCAAAAAAGATAGCGCCATTGGCTGCCGCGGCGCGCCGGAACATGCGCTATGCTGAGATCGCTGCGGGGCGGCGGAATAAAGATTTTATTTTGAAAGATAGCGATCCCCGCCGACAGTCTTCAGCAGAAAAGCAACGGATGTTCAGAGACGGCGCATCGGTCCGCTTCGGCAAGACCGAAGCCGGCCACGGGCGCTTCGAGGAACGCTGCCACCCATGGCCGGCCGCGGCCGAGGCGAGCCGCAAGCCAAAGGGCTATCGGCCGCTCAGCTCAGTAGCCGTATCCGTGCCGTCGGCTACGGCGTGGCTCGGACGCCATGGAGGCGTTCGAGCACGGCTCGTAATAGCCGAAGGTATCGTTGCCTTGACCGTCGGTGGTCACCTTGCACCAGCCGGCGACCTGGGCGGGTCCGCCGCCCTCGAATGCGGGCTGCGCTTGCTGGGCGCGCGCCGTGGTGGAAACGAAGCCGAAGGCCGCGAGCATAGCGGCGGCGATCAAGATGTGACGCATGATCTGTTTCCTTGTGGTTGTGACAATCACAAAGCGACAAACGGGAAAGCCGCCTGCCCTCCTGCGTAAAAGCAGCGAGTCCACGGCGCGAAGACTTGCCCCTTCCCCGTAAGTACCGCGGCAAGAACGCATAAACGCGCGCCAGCCGATGCGCCGCCGCATGCGCTAGACGGCAACGTTTGTCATGTTCCAACGCAATAAAGATTTTACGAGAGCGCTTTTACCGGCAGGCGTGCGAATTCGGCACGGGCTCGTCCGTCACGCAGGTCTCGCGCCAATTAGCCGCGAAGGCGGTCTTGCGCCGTTATACCAACCGGCTCTGCTCGACCGCCGCGCCGATGAAACTGGCGAACAGCGGGTGCGGCTCGAACGGTCGCGACTTGAGCTCGGGGTGGAACTGCACCCCGATGAACCAGGGATGGTCGTCGTATTCCACGATCTCCGGCAGGATGCCGTCGGGCGACATGCCCGAGAAACGCATGCCGTGCTGCTCGAGCCGGCCCTTATAGGCGGTGTTGACCTCGTAGCGGTGGCGGTGGCGCTCGGAGATGTCCGTCGTTTTGTAAATCTCCGCGACCCGGCTGCCGCGCGCGAGCTTGGCGGGATAGGCGCCGAGCCGCATGGTGCCGCCGAGGTCGCCCTCCGCGTTGCGCTTCTGCAGTTCGTTGCCTTGCAGCCATTCGGTCATCAGGCCGACGACCGGCTCGGGCGTCGGGCCGAATTCGGTGGAGTTGGCGTCCGCGATGCCGCACAGGTTTCGCGCCGCCTCCACCACCGCCATCTGCATGCCGAAGCAGATGCCGAAGTAAGGCACCTGCCGCATGCGCGCGAACTGCGCCGCGCGGATCTTGCCCTCGGCGCCGCGCTGGCCGAAGCCGCCCGGCACCAGGATGCCGTTGACCTGTTCGAGGAAGGGCGCCGGGTCCTCGTTCTCGAACACGTCGGCCTCGATCCAGTCGAGATTGACCTTGACCTTGTTGGCGATGCCGCCATGCGAGAGCGCTTCGATCAGCGATTTGTAGGCGTCCTTCAGCCCGGTGTACTTGCCGACGATGGCGATGGTGACGTCGCCTTCCGGATTGTGAATGCGCTCGTTGATCAGCCGCCAGCGCGCCAGATCGGGCTCGGCGCCGGGCTCGATGTTGAAGGCGGCGAGCACTTCGCGGTCGAGGCCGGCGGCGTGGTAGGCCTCGGGCACAGCGTAGATGTTGTCGACGTCGCGCGCTTCGATGACGGCGTTTTCGCGCACGTTGCAGAACAGCGCCAGCTTGCGCCGCTCGCCTTCGGGGATCGGCCGGTCGGTGCGGCACAGCAGAACGTCGGGCTGGATGCCGATGGAGCGCAGCTCCTTGACCGAGTGCTGGGTCGGCTTGGTCTTCAGTTCGCCCGCGCTCGGAATGAACGGCAGCAGCGTCAGATGGATGTAGACCGCGTGGTTGCGCGGCAGTTCGTTGCCCATCTGCCGGATGGCTTCGAAATACGGCAGGCCCTCGATGTCGCCGACGGTGCCGCCGATCTCGCACAGCACGAAGTCGAAGTCGTCGTTACCCTCGCGGATGAAGTCCTTGATGGCGTTGGTGACGTGCGGGATCACCTGGATGGTGGCGCCGAGATAGTCGCCACGCCGCTCCTTGGTGAGGATGTCCTGGTAGATGCGGCCGGTGGTGATGTTGTCTTGGCGGTTGGCGGGGTGCCCGGTGAAGCGCTCGTAATGGCCGAGGTCGAGATCGGTTTCCGCGCCGTCGTCGGTGACGAACACCTCGCCGTGCTGATACGGCGACATGGTGCCGGGATCGACGTTGAGATAGGGGTCGAGCTTGCGCAGGCGGACCTTGTAACCGCGCGCCTGCAGCAACGCGCCGAGCGCCGCGGAACCGAGACCCTTGCCGAGGGAGGAAACCACGCCGCCGGTGATGAAAATATACCGCGCCATGGGGCCTAACTCTTAGCGCCCGCGAAACGATTCGACGAGCGCGAAAACCGAAGGGGTGCCCTGCGCCTGTGCGTTGGCGGGAAAACGTCCCCCGCCGCAAATGGTTGCTTGCCTGGCTTCATGTTCATCCTAAGAACGGGCGCCCTTCGCTTTTCGGGGCCCTAATGTCGAAGGGGCCGGTTCCCCGGCCCCTTGGCTTCATTCTCATTTCGACTCGGGCACTTGGGGCCCGGAGGGCGCCGCCGGGGCGGCCGGTTTCGCCGGCGCGGCGGGCTTGGTCGGCGTCGACGGGACGCCGCCCAGTTGATTGAGCAATCCGCCACCGCCCTTGCTGCCCAGCGGTGGCGCCTGGTTCGGCGTGCTGCTCGCCGGCGCGGAACTGGAGCCGCCGATGATCGAGGTGGGCGCACGGTTCATGCCCGCCAGGATCGACAGGACCAGGCTGGTGAAGAAGAACAGGCCCGCGAGGATGGCGGTTGCGCGGGTCAGCACATTGGCGGTGCCGCGGCTGGTCATGAAGCCCGAGCCGCCGCCGATACCGAGGCCGCCGCCTTCCGAGCGCTGCAGCAGCACAACGCCGATCAGGGCGAGCACCAGCATCAGGTGGATGACAATGACGACTTGCTGCATCCGCTCAAAAACCCGCTCAAAGCCGGCCGCCCCGGGCTCCTTGCCCGCGCGGCACCATGCCGGCCATATAGGAAGTCGCGGCGGTCTCTACACGACCGCTGCGGCGATTTCCACCCCACACCAGCGTCCCGGCTCCGACGCGCGGCGCTAGCGGTAAACTGCGGCAATGCCGAGGAAGTCCTCGGCCTTAAGGCTGGCGCCGCCGACCAGGGCGCCGTTAACCTCGGCGACCGAGAGGAGCTCCTTGGCGTTGCCGGGCTTGACCGAGCCGCCATAGAGGATGCGGACGAGCGCCCCCTCCCCGGCGAATCGCCCCGCAAGCCGCTGGCGAATGAAACCATGCACCTCGGCCACGTCCGCGGGCGTCGGCGTGAGCCCGGTGCCGATCGCCCAGACCGGCTCGTAGGCGACCACCAGATTGGCTCCGGTCGCCCCGTCAGGCAGCGACCCGGCAAGCTGGCCGCCGACGATATCGAGGGCCCGGCCGGCCTCGCGCTCGGCCTGCTGCTCGCCGACGCAGACGATCGCCGTGAGGCCCGCCCGCCAGGCCGCCAGCGCCTTGGCGCGGACCTCGGGGTCGGTCTCGTGGTGGTCGGTGCGCCGCTCGGAATGGCCGACGATCACGGCCTTGGCGCCGGCGTCGGCCAGCATCTCGGCCGCGATATCGCCGGTGTGGGCGCCGGAAGCCTCGGCATGGCAATCCTGGCCGCCAATGACGACGGTGGAGCCGCGCGTGGCCTCGGCAAAGCGGGCGATCAGCGTCGCCGGCGGACAGACCATGAGATCGGTCCTTGGCGGCGACCGCATCGGCGCCCGCGACAATCTTGCTCAGCTCCCCGACCGAGGCGCCAAGCCCGTTCATTTTCCAATTTCCCGCCACCAGCGGACGTGGCGTGCCCCCAGCCATGCCGAAATCCTTTTGCCGTTGCGGTTGATTGCGCTATCAGAGCGCCGCGCGCGGCGCCAGTCGTGCGCGAGCCGGCCGCCGATCCCTGTTGTGTTGCAAGGCGTTGGCCGCATCCTTATGATGCCGGCGCAGCGCTCTGTGAGCGCGAAAAACAAGCCGGATCATCCACTTACAGCGATTGTGACGGTCAGCCGGGAAGAAAAACGCGCATGCTCCGCGGTATCCACAAAGCTACCTCGACCTGGGCGGGTAAGGCCGTCATGGCCACGATCATGGGCTTCCTGGTCATCAGCTTCGCGATCTGGGGCATCGGCGACATCTTCCGCGGCTACGGGCGAAACGACGTCGCCAAGATCGGCAGCGCCGAGATTTCGATGGAGCAGTTCCGCGACTACTACAACGAACGCATCCAGCGGATATCGCGCCAGTTCGGCAAACCGCTGTCGTCCGAGCAGGTGCGCGCGCTCGGGCTCGATCGCCAGATTCTCGGCCAGATGGTCGCCGAGACCACGCTCAACGAGCAGGCGCGCACCATGCGGCTCGGCGTCAGTGACGCTGTCGTCGCCAAGGGCATCGAGACCGATCCGACCTTCAACGGTCCCGACGGCAAGTTCAGCCGGGCGCGCTTCGAGGAGATCATCCGTAACGCCGGCTTTACCGAGCCGCGCTTCGTGGCCGAGCAGCGCAACGTCATGCTGCGCCGGCAGATCGCGCAAAGCATCAGCGGCAATATGCGCGTGCCGGAAATCGCGGTGCAGGCGCTCGACCAGTTCCGCACCGAGACGCGCGACGTCGACTACATCACGCTGGGCCCGGACCAGGCCGGTACCATCGCGCCGGCGACGCCTGAGGCGCTGAAGAAATATTACGACGACCACAAAGTCCTGTTCCGCGCGCCGGAATACCGCAAGATCACGTTGCTTTCGCTGTCGCCGGAGGCGCTCGCCAATCCGGAAGCGGTCTCCGAGGCTGAGGCCAAGACCTTTTACGAGCAGCACAAGCAGCAGTTCGGCAAGCCGGAGAAGCGCGATGTGCGCCAGATCCTGTTTCCGAAAGAAAGCGACGCGCAGGCCGCCCGCGACAAGATCGCCAAGGGGGCCACTTTCGACGACATCGTCAAAGAGCGCGGCTTGAAGCCGTCCGACACCAATATCGGCATGGTGGCGCAGTCCGCCATCATCGATCCAGCGGTCGCCAAGGCCGCCTTCTCGCTGAAATCCGGCGAGGTCAGCCAGCCGATCAAAGGCAATTTCGGTACCGTGCTGGTGACCGTGGGCAAGATCGAGCCCGGCGAGCAGAAGACCTTCCAGCAGGTCGAAGGCGAGATCAGGAAGGGCATCGCCGAGCGCAACGCGCGCAGCAAGATCGGCGAACTGCGCGACAAGATCGAGGACGAAAAGGCTTCCGGCGCGACGCTCGCCGAAGCCGGCAAGAAGTTCGGCCTCAAGGTGCGCGTCATCGACGCGGTCGACCGCGCCGGACGCGGCCCCGACGGCAATCCGATCCCCAATCTGCCGAGCAAGCCGGACGTGGTGGCGTCGGCTTTTTCCAGCGACGTCGGCGTCGACAACGAGGCGCTGCAACTGCCGGAGGGGGGCTTCCTCTACTACGACGTCAACGGCATCACGCCGTCGCACGAGCGCGCCTACGACACGGTCAAGGACAAGGTCGCCAGCAACTGGCACGACGACGAGGTTGCCAAGCGCCTGAAGGCCAAGGCCGACGCCATGCTGGCCAAGCTGAAGGCGGGCAGCACGCTCAAGCAAGTCGCCGACGCCGACAAATTGCAGGTGCAGACGGCGAAAGACCTGCAGCGCGGCAAGCCCGCCGGGTTCACCTCGGCCCGGCTGGTGCAGGCCGCTTTCGCCAACCCGAAAGACGTGCCGGGGATGACCCAGGGACAAAAGGAAACCGAGTTCTACCTTTTCCGGGTCACCAAGGTCACCGATCCGAAATTCGACCCGAATACACCGACGGCCCGGACCATCGCCGAGCAATTGAAGACCGCCTATTCCGACGACGTCATCGGCGAATACATCGCGCGCATCGAGAACGAGTTGGGCGTCGACATCAATCAGACCGCGTTGAACCAGATTGTCGGCGGCGCCGAACCCGGCAGCTGATCCCCATGCAGATCGAGCCTTCGGAAGCGCAGTTCGCCGAGTGTTATGCGCGCGGCGAACCGCAGGTGGTGTGGACCACGCTGGTCGCCGACCTGGAAACGCCGGTGTCGGCCTTTCTCAAGCTCGGCGGCGGCAAGCCGATGAGCTTTCTGCTGGAGTCGGTCGAAGGCGGCGCGGTGCGCGGGCGCCATTCGATCATCGGGCTCGAGCCCGACCTGATCTGGCGCGCCAACGGCAACAAGGCCGAGGTCAACCGCAACGCGCGAACCAAGCCCGACGCCTTCGTGCCCTGCCCCGAACCGCCGTTGGCGGCGCTGCATGCCCTGATCGCGGAAAGCCGCATGGCATTGCCCGACAGCCTGCCGCCGATGGCGGCCGGCGTATTCGGCTATCTCGGCTACGACACGGTGCGGCTGATCGAGGATTTGCCGCCGCCCAATCCCGACCCGATCGGCATTCCCGACGCGGTGCTGGTGCGCCCGACCGTGGTGGTGGTGTTCGACGCCGTGAAGGACGCCATGACGGTGGTGACGCCGGTACGCCCGGAAAAGGGCATCGACGCCAAGAATGCGCTTGCCCACGCGGTCGAGCGCCTGTCGCGTGTCGTCGACGCGCTCGACCAGCCGCTCGACAAGTCGCTGGCCGACTATGACGAAGGCCCGCTCGAGGTGCCGCCGCAGTCGAACACGACGCCGGAAGAATATAAGGCGATGGTGCGGCAGGCGAAGGAATACATCGCCGCCGGCGACGCCTTCCAGATCGTGCTGGCGCAGCGCTTCGAAGCGCCGTTCTCGCTGCCGCCGTTCTCCCTCTACCGCGCGCTTCGGCGCACCAACCCCTCGCCTTACCTCTACTTCCTCGACTACGGGGACTATGCGGTCGCCGGCTCCAGCCCTGAAATCCTGGTCAAGGTGAGCGGCGAGACGGTCACCATCCGCCCGATCGCCGGCACGCGGCCGCGCGGCGCCACCCCGCACGAAGACAAGGCGCTGGAAGAGGAACTGCTGGCGGACCCCAAGGAATGCGCCGAGCACCTGATGCTGCTCGATCTCGGGCGCAACGACGTCGGCCGCGTCGCCAAGATCGGCACCGTCAACGTCACCGACCGGTTCTTCATCGAGCGTTACAGCCACGTCATGCACATCGTCTCGAACGTCGAGGGCACGCTCGATGAAAAATACGATGCGCTCGATGCGCTCGCGGCCGGCTTTCCCGCCGGCACGGTGTCGGGCGCGCCGAAGGTGCGCGCCATGGAGATCATCGACGAGTTGGAGAAGGAAAAGCGCGGGCTCTATGCCGGCTGCGTCGGCTATTTCTCCGCCGCCGGCGAGATGGACACCTGCATCGTGCTGCGCACCGCGCTGGTGAAGGACGGCAAGATGTACGTGCAGGCCGGCGCCGGCATCGTCGCCGACAGCGACCCGGCTTCGGAACAGCAAGAGTGCATCAACAAGGCGAAAGCCCTGTTCCGCGCGGCCGAAGAAGCGCGCCGCTTCGCGAGCGCGGCCAAGCGCGGGCAGTAATTCGCTTAAGCCCCGAGGGCCCTGGCATGGAATTCACTGCGGACCATGCGCGGCGCGTCGTCATCACCGGTAATAGCGGCTCCGGGAAAAGCCGCTTGGCTCAGCACTTCGCGCAAGCCTTTGCGCTCCCTGTCACCGATCTCGATGCGATCTATTGGATGGGAGGCGACTACGGGCTGAAGCGCGAGGACGCCGCGGCCCGCGACCTGGTGGAGAAGACCGCCGCGCACCCGGCCTGGGTCATCGAGGGCGTCTTCGGCGTGCTCTGTCGTGCCGCCCTGCCACACGCCACTGGACTGATCTGGCTCGATCTGCCGTGGGAACAGTGCAAGGCAGGCCTCATGGAGCGCGGCCTGCGCCGGGGCATGACGCAAGCCGATCACGCGACCCTGCTCGCATGGGCGGGGGAATACTGGACGCGTCAGAATGCCAATTCCCACGCGGGGCATCTCCGCCTTTTCGAGGCCTTTGACGGTGCCAAGACGAGGCTCAGGGACAGGTCCCAAGCGGAGCAATTCGCGGCAGGGCTGGCGTAACCAGCCGCGCCGGCCTGCCTTGACCCCCCTTCCCCCGGGTCTTAAGACCGCAGCAGGCGGGCCGGAAAATGATCGTTCTGATCGATAATTACGACAGCTTCACCTTCAACCTGTTCCATTACCTGGGCAGCTTGGGGGCGGAGACCATCGTGCACCGTAACGACAAGATTTCGGTGGCCGAGGTGATGGCGGCAAACCCGGAGGCGATCGTGCTCTCGCCCGGTCCGGCGACGCCCGACACCGCCGGCATCTGCCTCGATCTCATCGCCAAGGCCGCCCCCACCATTCCGATCCTCGGCGTCTGCCTCGGCCACCAGGCCATCGGCCAGGCCTTCGGCGGCAAGGTGGTGCGCGCGAGCCCCGTCCACGGCAAGGTCGCGGAAATCCGCCACAGCGGCACCGGTGTCTTCCGCGGCATCAACGGGCCGCTGAAGGCGACGCGTTATCATTCGCTGGTGGTCGAGCGCGCCAGCATGCCGGGCGATCTCACCATCAATGCCGAGACCGGCGACGGCTTGGTGATGGGCGCGATGCATGCGAGCCTGCCGGTGCACGGCGTGCAATTCCATCCGGAAAGCATCGCGTCCGAGCACGGCCATCTGATGCTGAAGAATTTTCTCGATATCGCCGCCGCCTGGAACGCCAAGACCGGCCGCAGAGAGCCGGCAAAATCTGAGCCGATGCACGCGGCGGAATAACGGGGGGAAGCTGTGGCCGACGATTTCAAGGCGCTCATCGCCAAGGTAGCGACCGGCGCCAGCCTGACACGCGAGGAAGCGGCTAGCGCCTTCGACCGCATGATGTCGGGCGAGGCGACGCCCTCGCAGATGGGCGGGCTGTTGATGGCGCTGCGCGTGCGCGGCGAAACCGTCGACGAGATCACCGGCGCGGTGACCACCATGCGCGCCAAGATGCTGGGCGTGAAGGCGCCGCCGGACGCGGTCGACGTGGTCGGTACCGGCGGCGATGCCTCGGGCTCGTTCAACATCTCCACGTGCGCCGCCTTCGTGGTGGCGGGCGCCGGCGTGCCGGTCGCCAAGCACGGCAACCGCGCGCTGTCGTCGAAGTCGGGCGCCGCCGACGTGCTGCAGGCGCTCGGCGTCAATATCGAGCTCGACGCCGCGCGCGTCGGCGCCTGCATCCGCGACGCCGGTATCGGCTTCATGTTCGCGCCGGCGCATCATCCGGCGATGAAGAATGTCGGCCCCACTCGCGTCGAGCTCGGCACCCGCACCATCTTCAATCTGCTCGGGCCGCTGTCGAACCCGGCCGGCGTCAAGCGGCAGATGATCGGTACCTTCTCGCGCCAGTGGGTGGAACCGATGGCGCAGGTCTTGAAGAACCTCGGCTCGGATTCGATCTGGGTGGTGCACGGCTCCGACGGTCTCGACGAGATCACCACGTCGGGTCCGACCACCGTGGCCGAACTGAAGAACGGCAACATCCGCACTTTCGAGGTGTCGCCGGAAGACGTCGGCCTGCCGCGCGTCAAGCCGGAGGCGCTGCGCGGCGGCGATGCCGACCACAACGCCAAGGCGCTGCTCGACGTGCTCAAGGGCAAGAAGAACCCGTTCCGCGACGTGTCGATCCTCAATGCGGCGGCGGCGCTGGTGGTTGCCGGCAAGGCAAAGGACCTGAAGGAAGGCGCGGCCCTTGCCGCCAAGTCGATCGACAGCGGCGAAGCGGAAGGCCGGCTCGATCGGCTGATCGGGGTCTCCAACGCGGTGGAAGCCTAGCGCATGATCCCGCAACGTGGGCCTTGGTTTTCGGATATGATCGTGCGCAGAGGAAAATCATGAGCGACATCCTCGCCAAGATCGAAGCGTATAAGCGCGAGGAGATCGCCGCCGCCAAGCGCGCGCGGCCGCTGAGCGTGCTGGAGGCGCAAGCCAAGGCGGCGGCGCCGCCGCGTGGTTTCCTCAAGGCGATCGAGCGCGAGATTACCGGTGGCGACTATGCATTGATCGCCGAGATCAAGAAGGCGAGCCCGTCCAAGGGGCTGATCCGCGCCGACTTCGATCCGCCGCAACTCGCCAAAGCCTACGAGGCCGGCGGCGCCACCTGCCTTTCGGTGTTGACCGATGCGCCGTCCTTCCAGGGCAAGCCGGAATTCTTGGGTCAAGCGCGTGACGCCACCGCATTGCCGGCGCTGCGCAAGGACTTCATCTACGAGCCTTATCAGGTGGTGGAATCGCGCGCGCTCGGTGCCGATTGCATCCTGATCATCATGGCCGGCGTCGATGACGGCGCCGCTGCCGAGATCGAAAATGAGGCTTTTATCAATGGGATGGATGTCCTGATCGAAGTTCACCAGGAGGATGAGTTAACGAGAGCTTTAAAGCTCAAGTCGCGCCTCATCGGCGTCAACAATCGCGATCTGCGCACCTTCAAGACCTCGCTCGAAGTGAGCGAACGCTTGGCGCCGCGCGTGCCCGCCGACCGCATCGTCGTGGCGGAGAGCGGGCTCAACACGCCGGCCGACCTCGCCCGTCTCAAGGCCATCGGCATTTCGACCTTCCTGATCGGCGAGAGCCTGATGCGGCAACCCGACGTGACGGCCGCAACGCGCGCCCTGCTCGCGCGCGCGCCGCATCACGCGACGGCCGGGTAGCGTCATGGCACGCGTCCGAAAAACTTCGGCGCGTCCCGCCAAAGAAAAGGCCAGCCCTCCCGCTCAGCCTCCCCTCACCCATATCGATCAGCGCGGCGAAGCGCGCATGGTCGACGTCTCCGGCAAGGCGCAGACCGAACGCGTCGCGGTCGCCGAAGGCAAGGTGATCATGCGCAAGGAGACGCTCGATCTCGTCGTCGCCGGCAACGCGCTGAAGGGCGACGTGCTGGGGGCGGCGCGCCTTGCCGGCATCATGGCGGCCAAGCGCACCCATGGCCTCATCCCGCTCTGCCACCCGCTGCCGATCACCAAGGTCGAGATCGAGATCAATCCCGAGCACGCGTTGCCGGGCTTCCTGGTGCAGGCGACGGTGAAGGTCACGGGACAGACCGGCGTCGAGATGGAAGCGCTCACCGCGGTGTCGATCGCGTGTCTGACCATCTACGACATGGTCAAGGCGGCGGAGCGCGGCATGCGCATCGAAGGGATCCGCCTGCTGGAAAAATACGGCGGCAAGTCCGGCCACTATCGGGCAGAGGGCTGATTGCAATGTCCCTGATGCCGGTTGCCGAAGCCCTGCAGCGCGTGCTGGCCGATGCCGCCCCGCTGCCGGCGGAGACGGTGGCGCTCAACGACGCGCTCGGCCGCGTGCTGACCGAAGACGTGACCGCGCTGCGCACCCAGCCGCCGGCAAGCGTGTCGGCGATGGACGGCTATGCGGTGCGCGCCGCCGATGTCGGAGCCGCGCCGGTCACCCTTGCCCTGATCGGCGAAGTCGCCGCCGGCCATCCCTTCGACGGCACGGTCGGGCCCGGCCAGACCGCGCGCATCTTTACCGGCGGCGTAATGCCCGCCGGGGCCGACACCGTGGTGATCCAGGAGGTCACCCAGCGCGACGGCGACAAGGTCGTCGTGCAGAAGCCGGTCGCGCAGGGACGTAACGTGCGCCGCCAGGGCATCGATTTCTCGGCCGGGCAAGTGCTGTTGCACAAGGGGCACCGCCTCAGCGACCGCGACCTGATGTTGGCGGCGGCCATGAACTATCCGACGCTGCCGGTGCACCGGCGGCCCAAGGTCGCCATCGTCGGCACCGGCGATGAACTGGTACCGCCCGGCACGACACAGGGACCCGGCCAGATCGTGTTCTCCAACGGTTTCGCGCTCTCGGCCCTGGTGCGCAGCGAAGGCGCCGAGGTCGCCGATCTCGGCATTGCCCGCGACCGCATCGATCACATCGCCACCAAGGTACGCGAGGCGCGCTCGTGGGGCGCCGACGTGCTGGTGACGACCGGCGGCGCCTCGGTCGGCGAGCACGATCTGGTGCAGAAGGCGCTGGCCGCCGAGGGGCTCGACCTGTCGTTCTGGCGGGTGGCGCTCAGGCCCGGACGGCCCATGCTGCACGGGCGCCTCGGCGACATGCAGGTGCTGGGCGTGCCGGGCAATCCGGTATCATCATACGTCTGCGCCTACCTCTTCCTGATCCCTCTGATCCACCGGCTGGCCGGCCGCGCCGACGTCGAGCCGCGCCCCGTGCCCGCCCGTCTCGGCGCAGACCTGCCCGAAAACGACGAGCGTCAGGATTATCTGCGTGCCAGCCTGGCGGACGGCCCGGACGGCCCCGTAGCGACCCCGCTGACGGCCCAGGACAGCTCCCTGATGGCGAACCTGGCCCGCGCCGACTGCCTGTTGATTCGGCCGCCCCACGCCCCCGCAGCGCCCGCCGGTTCACCGTGCGTCATCCTTAAGCTCGGGCTTTAGCGGCGTTTCGAGTTTTTCACTCCAAATTAAATCCTTGCGGAACACATATCGAACAGATAGTGTCCGTTCATGATTTGTTTTCACGGCCATCCCATGGGGCATATGAGACTGGGACAGGCCGCGACGGGGAGAACCACATGCTGACCCGCAAGCAATTCGAGTTGCTGCGCTTCATCCACGAGCGGTTGACGGAGACCGGGGTACCGCCCTCCTTCGACGAAATGAAGGATGCGCTCGATTTGCGTTCCAAGTCGGGGATCCACCGGCTGATCACGGCGCTGGAAGAGCGTGGGTTCATCCGGCGGCTCGCCAATCGGGCACGGGCCATCGAGGTCATCAAGCTTCCCGAGTCGGTTGCCCACGGCATGTCCGGCCGCTCGCGCGGCTTTACGCCCAGCGTGATCGAAGGCGACCTCGGGCGCGTGCGCCAACTGGCCGAAGGCGACGCGGACGTCAGCAACGGCCGTCCGATCGCCGTGCCGGTCATGGGCCGCATCGCCGCCGGTACCCCGATCGAGGCGATCCAGACCCGCAGCCATGTCATCAACATGCCGCCCGATATGCTGTCGAGCGGCGAGCATTTCGCCCTCGAGGTGCGCGGTGATTCCATGATCGAGGCCGGCATTCTCGACGGCGATATCGCGCTGATCCGCCGCTCCGAAATAGCCGACACCGGCGACATCGTGGTGGCGCTGATCGACGACGAGGAAGCTACCCTCAAGCGCTTCCGCCGCCGCGGCGCCTCGATTGCGCTGGAGCCGGCCAATCCGTCCTACGAGGTCCGCATCCTGCCGCCCAACCGCGTACGCATCCAGGGCAAGCTGGTGGGGCTGTTCCGGCGGTATTGATCAATTTCGGCTGTCATCATCCGCGAAAGCGGATGATCCAGTCATCACCGTCTTCGATATCAACCGTCGCGCTGCGACGTACTGGGTGCCCCGCCTTCGCGGGGCACGACAATTCAGGCTAACCCCCCTCCTCCACATCTTCCGGCTTCGGCGTGGCATCGGGCGACGGCTTGCTACGTTTGGTCGTCAGGCCCGGTGGCGGGTGCGCCCAAGGCCGGTCGTAGCCGACGGGGCGCGCATCGCGCTCCACGAAATGATCGCCATCCCAGCGCAGCGCGATGGCGCCGCGCGCGCGCCAGGCGTTGCGGTCGATCAGACGCGCCGCGCAGGCGCCTGGCGCAGAGCGCCGGCTCACCACCACACCGACGCGCGTACAGTCCTCGGCGAAGGCATCCGCCGACAGCGCGTAGGAGACCAGCCGCCCCCCGTTCAGCGTACCGACGCAGCCGATTGGATCGCAGCGCACGTTTCTCTGCAGGCTCTTGTCCTTGACGTTGCGCGGGTCGGCATCGGCGGCGAGCCAGTCCTTGAGCGCGAAGGTGTCGCGGCTCACATGCAGCACCGACAGGCGTCCGTCGGCCCCGCGCACCGCGGCGCTCTGGCCGTCGCCTGCGACGAGAATGTCGGGCTGCGGCGTCGCCACCGCCCAGAGCGCGGCAGCGAGCCCCAGCGCCGCCCCGCTCCAGCGCAGCGGCGTGCGCAGCAGGCAGACCAGCAGCAAGCCGGCACTCGCCAACAGCAGCGGCCCGGTGCCGAAGGCGTGCATATGGCCGACCGCGCCCGGCAGGTGCGCCACCCATTGCGCCACGAAGATCATCCAGTCGATGCCGTGGCCCATCAGCCGCCAGAACGGCGCGTCGAAGCCGAACGGCAGCGCGACGACGCCGAGGATGCCCATGGGCATCACCCAGGCCGAGACCACCGGCATCGCGAGCAGGTTCGCGACCACGCCGTAAGGCGCGAGGCGATGGAAGTGGAAGGCCGCATAAGGCGTGGTGGCGAGACCGGCGACCAGCGAGGCCAGCACCACGCCGCCGATCTCCTGCCAGCCCCACAACGCGGCGCGCGCGGCCGCGGAGGTGTCGGCCTCGGCCCGCCAGGGCCAGCCGTATTGATAGGCGGCGATCAGCGCCAAGGTCGCGGCAAACGACATCTGGAAGCTCGGGTGCACCACCGCCTGCGGCGCGAACAGCAAGACGCCGAAGGCCGCGACCGCAAGCGTGCGGAAGGTGAGCACGGGGCGATCGAGCATCACGCCGACCAGCACGATGGCCGTCATGATGAAGGCGCGCTGGGTGGAGACGCCGGTGCCCGAGAGCAACAGATAGAAGGCGCCGGTCGCCAGCGCGCCGACCGCGGCCCATTTCTTGATCGGCCGCCGGCTGGCGAGCGACGGGACGAGCGCGAGCACGGCGCGGATGAAGAAGAAGGCGAGCCCCGCCACCACCGCCATGTGGAATCCTGAGATCGCCAGCACATGGGCGAGGCTCGATACGTAAAAGGCCTCGCTGACCGGCGCCGAGATGGCGTTGCGCTTTCCGGTGATCAGCGCGGAGGCGATGGACCCGCGATCACCCGGCAGGATGGTGTGGATGCGCTGGTTGATCGCCTCGCGCAATCCGTCGAGATACGACGCATAGCGAAGCCAGAACCCGGGCGCATGCGGCGGCGCAAGCGTATGGATCGCGCCGAGCACGAAGCCCGACGCGCCGATGCGCTGGAAGTACATGCCGCGGGCGAAGTCGTAACCGCCAGGGCGTAGCGGCTGTAAAGGCGGCGCCAGATGCGCCTTGAAGGCGACGAAGCTGCCGACCGGCGGCGCGGTGCCCTTGCGCACGGCAACCCGCACGCGCTTCGGCTTCACGCGCATGCGGCGCGCATCGATCGCCTGCACCGCGACCACGACGCGGTCGCTGCGCGCCCTCTCCTCGCGCGTCTCGACGAAGCCTTGCACCTGCGCGCTCCAGGTCGGATAGGCCAGCACCGGATGGGCAATGCGCGCGGTCTGCAGCGTGGCCACCGCGAAGCCGCAGGCGATCGCGGCAAAGCCGAGCGCAAGCGGCAGGCCGATGGGATGCCGGCGCGCCAGCACGGCAATCGCTATGCCTGCGAACGCCAGCGCAAGTGCCGCCCACCAGGCCGGCTCGCGGTCCGCTGTGAAGTAGACGACGATACCGAAACCGAAAGCGACCGGCAGCCAGGGCACCAGCCGGCCGGGCGCGAGCTCGGCGGCGATCCATGCGGCGCCGAGGCGTCCCATGCGGTCGGCGGCCGCGGTGGCGCCATCCGGCAGCACCAGCCCGGCGCGGCGGCGCGCGGCAACGACCGCGGCCGCCCAAGCCCTGGCGCGCGGGCGCTCGTCGTTTGGCAGCGGCTGATCGGCCATGGCGCGCCCCGTTACGCTCACGCGGGGTTTGCGATGGCTCGATCCTAGGTTGTCGTTCGGCTGTGGCTAGGGGAACGGTTGTGAACGGCGATCGGTTGTCATTCCGGGACGCCGTGAAAGCGGCGGACCCGGAATCCAGGGCCACACGACACGCCAGCAGTCAATGGCGCTGGATTCCGGGCTCGCGCCTTCGGCGCGCCCCGGAATGACAATCATGAAGCCGCCTTCTCCTTTGCCAAATCCTTGGCGAAGGTGTCGCGCAGGCCGATGGTGCGGTTGAATACCGGCTTGTCGGGCGTGGAATCGCGGTCGCGGCAGAAATAGCCCTGGCGCTCGAACTGCACAGGCTCGCCCTCGGGCGCATCCACCAGCGCCGGCTCGAGCCGCGCGTCAGCGAGCACCTCAAGCGAGTCCGGATTGAGATCGTCGGTGAAGGTCTCGCCGGCTTTCGGATCTGGCTTTGCGAACAGCGGATTGTAAAGCCGCACCTCGGCCCCGACGCTGTCGGCCGCCGAGACCCAATGGATGGTCGCCTTTACCTTGCGGCCGTCGGGCGCGTTGCCGCCCTTGGTCGCGGGATCGTAGGTGCAGCGCAATTCGACCACGTTGCCCTGATCATCCTTCACCACTTCGCGGCAGGTGACGAAATAAGCGTAGCGCAGCCGCACCTCGCGTCCCGGCGCGAGCCGGAAGAACTTCTTCGGCGGGTCCTCCATGAAGTCGTCGCGCTCGATATAGAGCTCGCGCGAAAACGTGAGTTGGCGCGTGCCGGCGGCCGCATCGTCGGGATGATTAGCCGCTTCGAGCGCTTCGCCCTGCCCTTCCGGATAATTTTCGATCACGATCTTGAGCGGCTTGAGCACGGCCATGCGGCGCTGTGCGGTCTTGTTGAGCTGTTCGCGGATCGAGAACTCGAACATGCCGACGTCGACCGTGCTGTTGGCCTTGGCAACGCCGATGCGCTTGACGAAGTCGCGCAAGGCCGCCGGCGGCACACCGCGCCGGCGCAAGCCCGCGAGCGTCGGCATGCGCGGATCGTCCCAGCCGCCGACGTGGCCGTCGCGCACCAAGGTCGTCAGCACGCGCTTGGACAGCACCGTGTAGGTCAAATTCAGCCGCGCGAATTCGTACTGGCGCGGGCGCGAGGGCACGCTGAGATGCCCGATCAGCCAGTCGTACAGCGGCCGGTGATCCTCGAACTCCAGCGTGCAGATCGAATGGGTGACGTGCTCGATCGCGTCGGACTGACCATGCGCGAAGTCGTAGCTCGGATAGATCTTCCACGTCGTGCCGGTGCGCGGATGCGGCGCGTGCAGGATGCGGTAGATCACCGGATCGCGCAGATTGATATTGCCGGAGGCCATGTCGATCTTGGCTCGCAGCACCCGCGCCCCGTTGGGAAACTCGCCGGCGCGCATGCGGCGGAAGAGGTCGAGATTCTCCTCCGCGCCGCGGTCGCGATAGGGGCTGTTCTTGCCCGGCTCGGTCAGCGTGCCGCGGTTCTCGCGAATCTGCTCCGGCGTCTGGTCGTCGACGTAAGCCAACCCCGCGCGGATCAGTTCCTCCGCCCAATCGTAGAGCTGCTCGAAATAGTCGGAGGCGTGGTAGAGGTTCTCGCCCCAATCGAAGCCGAGCCAGTTAACGTCGCGCTTGATGGCGTCGATATATTCCTGCTCTTCCTTGGCCGGGTTGGTGTCGTCGAAGCGCAGGTTGCAGTGGCCGCCGAACTCCTCGGCGACGCCGAAATTCAAGCAGATCGACTTGGCGTGGCCGATGTGGAGGTAGCCGTTGGGCTCCGGCGGAAAGCGGGTGACCACGCTGGTGACCCGGCCGGCGTCGAGGTCCGCCTGCACGATGTCGCGGATGAAATCGCGGCCGGCCTCCGCCGGATCGGCACTTGCAGAAACGTCTTTTGCCATGCTTCCTCGTCGCGCCCGATTCGGGGTTAAGCCCCCTCGGGACCCTCGCCGTCGCGGCGGGCTATGCCATGACGGGACCGTTCACTCAATGTCAATTGCACTGTCTCCCCTTCGGGCAACTGTGGTACAGGGCGCGCGATGACCGAGCCCGTGGTGACCCGTTTCGCGCCCTCGCCGACCGGTTTCCTCCATATCGGAGGGGCCCGCACGGCCCTGTTCAATTGGCTTTATGCGCGCCACTTTGGCGGCAAGATGTTGCTGCGCGTCGAGGACACCGACCGCGAACGCTCCACGGTCGCCGCCATCAACGCCATCATCGACGGGCTCTCCTGGCTGGGGCTCACCTGGGACGGCGAGCCGATCTTCCAGTTCTCCCGCGCCGAGCGCCACCGGGCGGTGGCCGAGCAGCTCCTGGCCGCCGGCAAGGCCTACCACTGCTACGCCTCCCCGGGGGAACTGACCACCATGCGCGAGGCGGCCCGCAAGGAGGGCCGCTCCAAGCTCTATGACGGGCGCTGGCGCGACCGCGACCCCGCCGAGGCGCCACCGGGCGTCAAGCCTGTGATCCGTCTCAAGGCGCCGCTCACCGGCGAGACCGTGATCGAGGACCGGGTGCAGGGCCGTGTGGTCTGGCAGAATTCCGATCTCGACGACTTGGTGCTGCTGCGCTCCGACGGCACGCCCACCTACATGCTGGCGGTCGTGGTCGACGATCACGACATGGGCGTCACCCACATCATCCGCGGCGACGACCATCTCACCAACGGCGCGCGGCAAACGCAGATCTATGGCGCCCTCGGCTGGCACGTGCCGGTGATGGCGCACATCCCTCTGATCCACGGACCCGACGGCTCCAAGCTCTCCAAGCGCCACGGCGCGCTCGGCGTCGATGCCTATCGCGCCATGGGCTACCTGCCCGCCGCCATGCGCAATTACCTGGTGCGTCTCGGCTGGGCGCACGGCGACCAGGAAATCTTCACCACCGAGGAAATGATCGCGGCATTTGATCTGCCGCAGATCGGCCGCTCGCCGGCGCGCTTCGATTTCGCCAAGCTGGAAAACCTCAACGGCCATTACATCCGGCAGACCTCCGATGCCGATCTGCTCACCGCGCTCGAGCAGTTGCTACCGCACATCGCCGGCGGCGACGAACTCGCCGGAAAACTGACGCCCGTGCTGCGCGCCCAACTCATGACCGCCATGCCGGGCCTGAAGGAGCGCGCCAAAACGCTGGTTGAACTGTTCGAAGCTTCCCGTTTCGTCTGGGCGAGCCGCCCGCTCGACCTTGACGACAAGGCCAAGGCCATTCTGACCGATCAGGCCAAGGCGACACTCGGCACGCTGCTGCCGGAATTGGAAGGCGTTGGCGACTGGACGGCAAACGATGTGGAAGCGATCGTGCGCGCCTTCGCCGAGCGCAACGGCTGCAAGCTCGGCGCCGTGGCACAGCCTTTGCGCGCCGCGCTCACCGGCCGCACCACCTCGCCGCCGATTTTCGACGTGCTGGCGGTGCTCGGCCACGAGGAGAGCCTTGCGCGGCTGCGCGACCAGACGGGCGCCTAGCGCATGATTCCGAAAACGGGCAACCGGATGTCGGAACAGCTCATGCACGAAGGAAAATCCGGACGCGCGGACGATTGGCGGGGCCGAATCCGGCTCTAAACACGGCGTTAAAAATCTTTCATCTCGCGCAACCGCCCGCAACCTTGCCCATATAGCGGGCAGCTGGAATGCCCCGCCTAATCTTGCGGTGCACCCGAGGATGAGCTACGCCAACAATGGTCGGATCAGCCCACCCCCGGGCTTCGCCACGCCGACCGCAACGACAATTTCAAGCGCACTGCTCGCTGCCAATTTGAGGGCTCGACCATGGACGCCAAGACAGATACCAACAAGAAAACGGGAACCCTTGCGGTCGGTAACAAGACCTGGGATTTCCCGATCTACAGCGGCTCGATCGGGCCCGACGTGGTCGACATCGCCAAGCTCTACGGCCAGAGCGGCATGTTCACCTACGATCCCGGCTTCACCTCGACGGCAAGCTGCGAATCCAAGATCACCTATATCGACGGCGACGAAGGCGTCCTGCTCTATCGCGGCTATCCGATCGAGCAGCTCGCCGAGCACGGCGACTTTCTAGAAGCCTGCTACCTGCTGCTCTACGGCGAATTGCCGACGGCCACGCAGAAGACCGACTTCGATTACCGCGTCAGCCGGCACACCATGGTGCACGAGCAGATGATGCGGTTCTTCCAGGGCTTCCGCCGCGACGCGCATCCGATGGCGGTGATGGTCGGCTCGGTCGGCGCGCTGTCGGCCTTCTATCACGACTCCACCGACATCTCGGACCCGCACCAGCGCATGGTCGCCTCGATCCGCATGATCGCCAAGGTGCCCACGCTCGCCGCCATGGCCTACAAATATCATGTCGGCCAGCCGTTCGTTTATCCGAAGAACGAACTCGACTACGCTTCCAACTTCCTGCACATGTGCTTCGCGGTGCCGGCGGAGGAATACACGCCCAATCCGGTGCTGGCGCGCGCGATGGACCGCATCTTCATCCTGCACGCCGACCACGAACAGAACGCCTCGACGTCGACAGTGCGCCTCGCCGGCTCGTCCGGCGCCAACCCGTTCGCCTGCATCGCCGCCGGCTGCGCCTGCCTGTGGGGCCCGGCGCATGGCGGCGCCAACGAGGCGGCGCTCAACATGCTGCGCGAGATCGGTACGGTCGACCGCATCCCCGAATTCGTCAAGCGCGCCAAGGACAAGAACGATCCCTACCGGCTGATGGGCTTCGGTCATCGCGTCTACAAGAACTACGACCCGCGCGCCAAGATCATGCAGAAGACCTGTCACGAGGTCCTGGCCGAGCTCGGCATCAAGGACGATCCGCTGCTCGACGTTGCCATGGAGCTCGAGAAGGTCGCGCTGCACGACGAGTATTTCGTCGAGAAGAAGCTCTATCCGAACATCGACTTCTATTCCGGCATCACGCTGAAGGCGATGGGCTTCCCCACCACCATGTTCACCGTGCTGTTCGCGGTGGCGCGCACGGTCGGCTGGATCGCCCAATGGAAAGAGATGATCGAGGATCCGAAGCAGAAGATCGGCCGCCCGCGCCAGCTCTATATCGGCGCCGGCAAACGCGACTACATCCCGATCTCGCGGCGCAAGTAAGCGGCGCCTCTTAAATCACGTCACATCATCATGGCCGGGGATTTTCCCCGGCCATTTTGTTTGACGGAGCTGCTCACTTGAGCATCGCCGCCCTCACCTTCTCGGCGGTCAGCGGCAGGTCGCGCAGCCGCAGACCCGTGGCGTCCACAAGCGCATTGGCGATGGCGGCGGCCGCGGGGCCCATGCCGGCCTCGCCGGTGCCGAGGAACGGCGCGCCGGGGCGGTTGATCACATGCACCTCGACGCTGTCGGGCACGGCATCAAATCGGAGAATGGGATAGCTGCCCCAGTCACGGCTGGTGATCTCGGTCTCGGTGAAATCGACTTCTTCAAAAAGCGTCCAGCTCGTGGCCTGCATGATGCAGCCTTCGATCTGGTTCTGGATGCCGTTGGGGTTAGCGGCATTGCCGCTGTCGACGGCGGCGACGGCGCGGACCACCCGGATCTGCCCGCTCACTGGATCGACTTCGATCTCGACGGCAACCGCGCAATAGGCCTTGACGGTTTCGTAGCGCACATAGGCGAAGCCGCGGCCGTGATAGGGCGGCAACGATTTCGCCTTCGACCAGCCGAACTTGTCGGCCGTCATATTGATGACGTCCTTGGCGCGCGGATCGCTGTTGTGCTTCAGCCGGAAGGCGACCGGATCGGCCTTCGCCTTGGCGGCCAGTTCGTCCATGAAGCTCTCGACCGCGAACACATTGTGGTAGCCGCCGAGCGAGCGCAGCGCCGAAATGCGCAGCGGCAGTGTCTGCGTCACGTAATGATAAGTGATATGCGTATTGGCCAGGTCATAGGTCGGCACCGCGTTGCGGTCGCCGCCGCCGGCCGGTAGCGGAATCTGGCCGCCATGCGGCGGTCCATATGGCTTCGGCAGGTACCAGGCCGGCATCAGGTTGGCAGGGTTGCCGGCGGGACGCGTGGAATAGGTCATGCTCCACAGCTCGTAGTCCCAGCCGCTGATCGTGCCGTTGGCATCGACGGTGCCGCGACACTGGGCCACCATCGGCGAGCCATACGGCTCCCAGCCATGTTCGTCTTCCCGCATCCACTGCACGCGTACCGGCCGGCCCGGCAATGCGTGCGCGATGATCGCGGCATCGGCGCCGACGTCATCGGCGCCGTTGTGACCGTAGCAGCCGGAGCCTTCGACCTGGATGCAATCGACCTTTTCATCCGGCATCGACAGCATGGGCGCAATGGTCCGGCGCAGCGGATAGACCCCTTGCGAATGGGTCCAGACGGTGACGTGGTCGTCTTTGGAGACAGCCACGGCGCAGGACGGCCCAATGGCGCCGTGCATGATGTAGGGCTTGCGGTATACCGCTTCGACGACGTCGTTTTGCGCGGTGATGGCGCCCTTGCCGCGGTTATCGATGACCGAGTCTTTGCTTTTCAGCGATTTGAGCACCGAATAGATGTCACCCTGCTTCGGCAGACCTTTCGGCACCTGCCACTTTGCGGCCTGCTGCAGCGCGCGCATGGCCGTGATCGCCTGGAATTCGCCTTCCGCGGCAACGGCCAGATAATTGCCCTGATGAATGACCTTGACCACGCCCGGCATCTTTTCGACCGCCGTGGTGTCGACATGCGCCAGCGTGGCGCCATAGCTGGGTGGCCGCACCACGCGCGCGTGGACCATATTGTCCATGCGCATGTCCTGCACGAACATCGCCTCGCCGGTGAGCTTGGCCGGGATGTCGAGTCGCGGCAGGCTCTTGCCCATCACCTTGTATTGGTCGGGCGGAATCAAGTTGGATTGCCCAGTCGCCTGCACATGCAGCGAGCGTCCCTTCACCAAGTCGCCGTAACTGCGCTTCTTGCCACCCGGCGCGGTGATGGTGCCGTTGTCGGCCTTGAGCTGCGCGACATCGACGCCCAGATCCTGCGCTGCCCAACCGAGCAGAACATTGCGCGCCTGCGAGGCCGCATGGAAGATCGCGGTGCCACTCGCCATCATCGAATTGCTGCCGGCGGTATAGCCCTCGTCCGGCGTGCTCGCCGTGGACGCCATCACCATGGTGATGGCCTTCGGCTCGACCGCGAGCTGTTCGGCGGCGCACTGCATCAGCGCCGTCTTGATCCCCTGCCCCAACTCGGCCTTGCCGGTGAAGACGGTGACCTGCCCTTTCTCGTCGATGCCGATCCAGGAATCGAGATAGGGGTATTTCTTCAGGTCGCCGAAATTGGGTCCGGCGGGTTTCGTGGGCTTGCCCTGGGCGAGAACCTCGCCCGGCAGCAGCGAGAAGCTGACGACGAGCGCGCTGCCGGCCAGAAACCGGCGCCGCGACAGGCCGGCGGGTGCCTCGTGCATGATCTCTGCTCTTGCTGTCATCGGCTCAGATCACCTCTCCGGCCGCGCGGTGGATCGCCCGCATGATCCGCGCATGCGTTCCGCAGCGGCACAGGTTCGGCTGCATCCAGTCGCGTATCTCGCGGTCGGTCGGCGACTTGTGTTGCTTCAACAGGGCGTGCGCGCGCATGATCATGCCCGGAATGCAATAGCCGCATTGGGCCGCCTGCTCGTCGATGAAGGCCTTCTGCACCTGACCGGGCTTGGCCGCGGTACCGAGACCCTCGAGCGTGGTGATGGCGCGCCCCTCGAGCAGCGAAATCGGGACCTGGCAGGAGAAGATCGGCTGATCGTCGACCAGCACCGTACAGGCGCCGCACTGGCCGAGCCCGCAGCCGAACTTGGCGCCATTGAGCTTGAGGTCGTTGCGCAAGACGTAAAGCAGCGGCGTGATCGGATCGGTATCGACCTCGTGGGTCTTGCCGTTGACATTGAGGTTGATCATGACCCCTCACCTTTACGAACTTGCGTGATCGTCGTGTCGATGTTGGACCAGGCGGGCTTGCCGGTGAAATGCCCGCGGACATATTGCGCGAGCTTGGCAATCTGCTGATCGGTGAGCGCCGTGCCGAACGGCGGCATCCAGCGCCCATGCGCGCCGGGCGGCGGCTGGATGCCGTTCATCACGATGTGGACGAAGTCGCGCGCCGTGGGCGCGTTCACCACGCTGCTCATCTCGAGACGCACCGGCCGGTAGAACGGCTGGCTGCCGCCCTCGAAATGGCATGACGCGCAGGCGCCCGCGAAGATCGCCAGACCGGTGGTCGCCGGTCCCTTCTGCTTCATCGCCTGCGCCGTCATCACCCGATAGGTGGTCTTATCGGCGGCGGCGGCCCCCGTCGTCTCCTTGGCCGGCGCCTGCGCTCCGATGGAGGCGAAATAAGTGGCCAGCGCGGTTACGTCAGAGACGGGCAGTTTCTTCAGGGCGCGCGTGACGCCGGCCATCGGCCCGGCCGCAACGCCGTGATCGCGCGCGAAGCCCGCGGTGAGATAGGTCGCCAGTTCGGCCTTGGTCCAAGGGGCCGGTGACGGCGACTTGTCGTTCAGCGCCGGGGCGTCCCAGCCTTCCGCCTCGCCGCCCGCGTAACGGCTCTGCTTGACCTCTGCACCGAGCGAATTGCGCGGCGTGTGGCAGGCGCCGCAATGAGCCAAGCCTTCGGCGATATAGGCGCCGCGATTCCAAGCCTCGTCCTTGCCGGAGACAGGCGTGAAGCGGCCGGGGTCGAAATAGAGCAGGTTCCAGCCCGCCATCACCAGCCGGATGTTAAGCGGAAACGGTAGCTGCGTCTTCGGCACGTCGTTGCGGACCGGCGGCCGGGTCATCAGGTAGGCGTAGATGGCCTTCACGTCGGCGTCGCTGACGCGCGTGAAATGGGTATAGGGAAAGGCGGGATAGAGATAAGCGCCGTCGCGGCGGACACCTTCATGCATCGCACGCGCGAATGCCGCCTCCGACCAGCGGCCGATGCCGGTCTGCGCGTCGGGCGTGAGGTTCGTGCCGTAGATGGTGCCAAACGGGGTCGGCACCGGGAAACCGCCCGCCAGCGCCTTACCGCCGGCGGCGGTATGGCATTCCGCGCAGTTGCCCATTGCGACCAGGGTCGCCCCCCGGGCGACCGCGGCCTTATCAAAGCTGGAGGGGGCCGGTGGAGTTATCGCGGCGATGGAAGGTTGCCGGGCCCAGATTACGAAGCCGACGCCCGCCAAGACGACAACCACGAGCGCTGCCAAAAGCAAGCGCAAGAATATTCGAAACATAAAAAGCCTTGCCTTAGCCCCTCGCTATAACACCCAACGAATCAAACGGTTCCAGATCGAAAAGCGGGAGGCTCCGATGCAAAGACGTCATGACACGCTCGGCCTCAAACCATCCGGCTGATGGCCTTGCAGAAGCGCAACATCGCCACGCCGAAGAATACCGCGCCGATCACGGCCAGCGCGATGAACGCCAGACCACCGAGAAGCCGGCGCCACAGGAATTATCCGATTGAAACTCCCGCGCGGTTTTTTCAGCCCGCCGCCGCGGCGCTTGCCAGCACCTCTTCCACCACCGCGGCAGCGCGCGCGCTGGGCGCCTCACCGCCGATCCCCATGACCGCATCCAGGCGGACGAAGGCCTCCACTTGGCGCCGACGCTCTTCCGTGTCGCCCAGAAGCGGCAGCAAGGCACCGGCCAAGCGCTCGGCCGTGCATTTGTATTGCAGGAATTCAGGCACCACCGGCCCGCCCAACACCAGATTGGCGAGGATCACGCTGGGCACCCGGATCAGCAGCGCGCCGATCGCCGCCTCAATGAGCGAAAGCTTATAGCCCGCCACCATCGGAATGCCGGCGAGCGCCAGCTCCAGGGTCGAAGTGCCCGACTTGGTCAACGCTGCGCGCGCCTGGCGAAAGGCGGCATGCTTGTCATCCGGATCGGTCACCACGCGCACCGGCAGCGGCCATGAACCAACCGCCGCGCGCATGGCATCGGCCAGCCGCGGCACGGCCGGCACCACGACATCGAGCGGGCCAGCCTGCTTGGCCACTTCGCCGAGCGCGGCGCCGAACACCGGCGCCATGTGCCTTACTTCACCGCTGCGGCTGCCCGGCAGCACCAGAAGCAGCGGCGGGTCGGCCAGACGACGACCCGCCTCCTCGGCGTTCGGGCGCAACTGATCGATCTGTTCGATCAAGGGATGGCCGACATAGATGCCGGGCGGCCCACTCAAGCGTTTCAATGCGTCCGGCTCGAACGGCAGCAGTGCCAGTACGCGGTCGACATAGCGACGCATCGACTTGGCGCGCCCGGGCCGCCAAGCCCAGACCGACGGACACACATAATCGATGATGGGAATCTTCGGCGCGCGCGCCCGCACGCGTTTCGCCACGCGATGGGTGAAGTCGGGGCTGTCGATGATCACCAAGACGTCGGGCCGCGCCGCGACCACTGCGTCGGCCGCTTCACCGATGCGGCGGACGATGGTCCGAAACTTGGCGGGGATTGCCGAAAAGCCGATCACCGCAAGGTCGCCGAGCGGAAACAGGCTCGGCACCCCCTGCTCGGCCATGTGCGACCCGCCGACCGCGGAAAATCGAATGCGCCCTTGCGCGCGCGCGCGTAGCGCGGCGATCAGCGCGGCGCCAAGCCGATCACCGGATTCTTCGCCGACCACCAGGAAGACATGCGGCACCGGCCTGTCACCTGCCTCCGCCATCGGCTCATCCCGCCGCGTCGGCTGGCGCGCCAATCACGAAAACGCTGGCCCGGTCCGCCGTCGCGATCAGCTGCTCAGGCTCGGCGACAAGGCTGCTACCGGCGGTAACCGCGATGCCGGCAAGGCCGGCGCCAGCGACGCCCTCGATTGTCCGCGGCCCGATTGTCGGCAGGTCGAAGCGCCGGTCCTGCCCCGGCTTCGGCGCCTTGACCAGCACCCCGGTCCCGGCCCGCGTCCCCAGGCGCCCGATCTTGCGCAGCTCGGCAACACGCGCAAGCATCCGATCGGTTCCCTCGACCGCCTCGACCGCCAACACCCGGCGCTCGGCGACCACAACAGCCTGGCCGACATCGAAGGGGCCACTGGCGCGCAGATAGTCGAAGCCAAGCGCCATGTCGGCACGGTCGCGTTCGGACGGCTGCACGCGTCCGAGCGTTCCTTCAGGGATCAGGATTTCGGGCGCGACTTCCTGGGCGCCGAGAAGACGAAAGCCTTCCTGCTCGACCATGCGGCCGATGCTCGACAGCAGATGATCGTCGCCGCCGCGGTAACCGGCAGCGATGACCGCCATTCGCCTCAGCGTCCAAAAGTCGAAGCGGATCTGCGACAACGGCGGCCGCACCAGCGAGCCGATGAACACCACGTCGCGGCAGCCGCCCGCCTGCACCAGCCGCCGAAGCTTGCCGCCCTGACCGAGATAGAGCCAGTGATGCGGATAACGCTCCACCAAGGCCGGATCGGCGATGCCGCGCAAGCCGAACAGCAGCACGTCGCGTCCACGTGCGGCGACGGATTCGGCGACCGTCCGCGGCAGACTGCCGCCGCCGCAGATCAGGGCGAGCGGGCTGTTCTGCCGCGTGGCCGGCCCGGCGCTCATGATCCTTCGTCGCCCTCGTTGCGCTTGGTCGCCATGCTCAGCGGGCGTTTTCCGGCACGAATGAAGTCCACGATCTTGCGCACATTCGGATCGTCGCCGCTTTCGGCGTCGAGTCGGTCAAGCCGCGCGCGGAATTGGCCGTCGCCAAAGAACAAGGCCTGATAGGCGCGGCGCAGCCGATGAATGTCCGGTTTCGACATGCCGTTGCGACGCATGCCGATGACATTGAGACCGACCAGATAGGCGAGCGGGCCCTGCGCCGTGGCCCACGGGATAATGTCGGCGCGCACGCCGCTCATGCCCACGATCATCGCGCCTTCGCCGATACGCACGAACTGGCGCACCGCCACGCCGCCACCGAAGACGACATTGTCGCCGACGCTCACGTGGCCGCCGAGCACCGAGTTGTTGGCGAACACCACGCGGTTGCCGACCGTGCAATCGTGAGCGACATGCGAATTCGCCATGAGGAAGCAATGATCGCCGACCTGGGTGAGGCCGTGATCGTCTTCGGTGCCGATATTCATGGTGACGCCCTCGCGGATATCGCAATCGGCCCCGACCTTGAGCTGGGTCGGGCCGCCGCGATAGCTCAACGACTGCGGAGGCGTGCCGAGCGAGGCGAACGGATAGATCACCGTGCGCGCACCGATCGTGGTGTGGCCGCTCACATTGACATGAGCGACCAAACGACAGCCGTCGCCGAGCGTCACATCGGGTCCGATGGTGCAGTAAGGGCCGATCGATACGTCGCGTCCGACCGTTGCCCCGGCCGCGATCCGTGCCGAGGGGTCGATCATCGTTGCGTTCATGGATCGAGAAGCATGGCGCCGACCTCGGCCTCGGCCACAGTATGACCGCGCACCTTGGCCTCGCCCTTGTACCACCACATGTTGCGCCGCTGCGCCAGGAGCGCCATGTGATACTCGACCGTGTCGCCGGGCATCACGGGCCGACGGAACTTCGCCTTGTCGATGGTCATGAAATAGACCGAACGCGACGAGGTGGCGCGGAGCCCAACGAGGCACAGAACGCCGCCGGTCTGCGCCATGCCTTCGATCAGCAGCACGCCCGGGAACACCGGGTTTTCCGGAAAGTGCCCCTGAAATTGCGGCTCGTTGATGGTGACATTCTTGATGCCGACGCCGCTATCACCGCCACGAATATCGATGACCCGATCGATCATCAGGAACGGATAGCGGTGCGGCAACAGCTTGAGCACCTTGGCGATGCCGACCGTGTCCAACTCTGTCACGACGTCGTTCATGGCAATCGTCTCACTCGCCCCCGACAGCGGCGCCGCCGAACCCCTCGCGGGCCCCGGCGGGCACATCACGCTGGACGGTACCGCTGGCGGCGATATGCGCTCCCTCGCCGATCAAAACATTGTCGTTTAGGCCGACCCGCGCTCCCAGCACAACAAAGTCCTCCAGGATCGCGCCGCCGGCAATACCCGCTTGCGCCACTATCGTGCAGTGCCGCCCAATGCTGACATTGTGGCCGACCTGCACCAGATTGTCGATCTTGGTTCCCTCCCCAATCACGGTATCGCGGATGGCCCCGCGGTCGATGGCGGTGCCGGCCCCCACCTCCACATCGTCCTGGAGGATGACGCGCCCGACCTGTGGCGGCCTGAGGCCGCCTGGCGCGTCGGCCAGCGCACCGAAACCGTCCTGGCCAATTCGGCAGCCGGGATGGATGACCACCCGATCGCCGATCAGGGCATGGCCGACGCTGGCGCCGGCGCCGACCCGGCAGTCGCGGCCGATGCGCACGCCGCCCCCGATGGTGGCATTGGCGGCAATCACCGTGCCGGAACCGATCTCGGCGTTCGGCCCGACCACCGCGCCCGGCTCGATGGTCACGTCGGGTTCCAGCCGCGCGCTCGCGTGCACCTCGGCGTTCGCACTGGCGCCGGCCGGGTACAGCGAGGACGGCCGCAGCGCGTGGTCGAACAGCTTTCGCGCCACCGCAACGAAGGCGCGGTAGGGCTCCTCCACCACGAGCACGGCGACGCGCCCGGGCAGCCTTTTCGCCAGATCGGCGGTGGCAAAACAGGCGCCGGCGCGGGTCAAAGCGGCGGCTGCCGCTTCGCGTTCGCTGTCCAGGAAGCTGAGGTGCGCGGGCGACGCCCGCTCGAGCGCCGCGATGTCGACGATACGCCGTGCGGCCAGCGCCTCATCAAGCGGCGCAAGCCCGCTCATGGCGGCGATCTCAGCCACGGTCAGACCGTGGCTGTGTCGCAAGAATACCGGATCGCTCATGCCGCCCCTCGCGCCGCGTAACGGGCGATCAAGATCAGAACGACGTGCCGCCGCTGAAGTGGAAGATCTGGGTCCGGTCGCAAACCTCGGTCACCTGACCGCCCGGGCCTTGCGTCGAGTTGGCGCAGTACTTCGTCAGCGGATAGGCGACGTCGAAGCGCAGCGGCCCAAGCGGCGAATCCCAGATCAAGCCGACACCGACCGACGAACGAATCATCCCGGGGTCGTTCAGGCCGACCGCAAGCGTCTCGCCGGTGGCCGACCAACTGGTCGGGCCCTGGTAGTTCCAGAGCGAGCCGGCGTCGGCGAAGGTTGCAACCTTGATGCCGATCTCCTTCGGCAGGAAATACAACGGCGTCTGAAATTCGACGCTGGCGCCCCAATACATGCTGCCGCCGAGTGCGTCATCGTTGGAGCCGTAAGTCAGGTCACGCGGGCCGATGCCGGCCAACTCGAAGCCGCGCACGAGATTGGGACCCATGAAGAAGTGGTCCAACATGCGCAGGTCCTTGCCGCCCCAGGAGGAGACGTTGCCGGCCTGCAGCTTGAGCACACCGACCACGTCCGGCAGCACTTCGTAGTAGTCGCGAGTTTCAGCCGTCGTCCGGATGAAGTTCACGTCGCCGCCGAGACCGGCGAAGTCCTGCTTGATCTGGGCGTAGAAGCCGCTGGTCGGCGACTTGTTGTTGTCCAGGGTGTTGTAAGCCAAGGCATAGCCCGCCAGCGACACCAGCACGGCGCCTTGCGCCAGCTCCTTGCGCACGGCAAGCGAAGCCTCGCCGTCGGCGTAACAACCGCCATTCGCGCGCGCGGCCTCGCTCACAGGGTTCACCCCCGTGCCGCCATTAATGGGAGCGTTGGGCGAGTCGATACAGTTATTGTACTGCGGATAGGTGTCGAAACCCACTTCCTGCCGATAGATCGAATAATGCGGCTGGAACGAGAGGTTTTCGGTCAGCTGAAAGCCGAGCCGCAGATTCACACCATACGTCTTGGTGTCGTACGACTGGTAGCTGCTCGCCAGATTCTGGCGCGCATAGAGGTCGATGCCGCCGGCCATGCGATAGCCGAACAGATAAGGCTCGACATAGGACAAGCCGAAGCCGCGCGTGTTCTGGCCGTAGGTCACCGAGGCCTTTGCGTACTGGCCACGGCCACCCAGATTGCGTTCGGCGACGCTGACCTGGGCGATGAAGCCGTCCGCCGTCGAGTAGCCGCCGGAGACCGAGAACTGGCCGGTGGGCTTTTCCACAAGATCGACGTTGACCACCACGCGATCGGGCGCGGAGCCGGGCTCGGTGGTGATCTTGACCGACTTGAAGAAGTCCAAATTTTTCAGGCGGCGCTCGGCACGATCGATCAGGGCGCGGTTGTAGGGGTCGCCTTCGCCGATATCGAATTCGCGGCGAATGACGTAGTCGCGCGTGTGGTCGTTACCGTGGATATCGATGCGCTCGATGTAGGCGCGCCGGCCCTCGTCGACCACGAACACCAGATTGATCCGCCGCTTCTGGAAGTCGCGGTCGCCGCGCGGATGCACCGTGGCGAAAGCGTAACCGTGCTTGGCCGCCTCGATCGTCATCGATTCGACGGTCCGCTGCACCAGGTCGGCATTGTAGACGTCGCCGGGGCCGACCTTGAGATCGCTGCGCAGGATCGACGGATTGAGCGCATGCACGTTGGAGACAACGTTCACGGTGCCGATGTGATATTTCGGCCCTTCGTCGATGGTGAAGGTGACGATGAAGCCCTTCTCGGCCGGGTCATAGACGCCGGTCGCCGACACGATGCGCACATCCGCATAGCCGTGCTGCAGGTAGAAGCGGCGCAACAGGTCGCGGTCCGCTTCCACGCGATCCGGATCATAGATGTCGGTGCTTTGCAGGAAGCTGAACCAGCCGCTGGCGGTGGTCTTGATCACGTCCTTCAGGCGGCCCGACGAGAAGGCGTGCGCGCCGACGAAGCGGATCGCCTTGACGCCGGTCTTGGAGCCCTCGGAGACCTTGAAGACCAGGTTCACGCGGTTGTTGGGCAGCCGGATGACCTCCGGCACCACCGTCACGTCGAAATGACCCGAGCGGTGATAAATCTCGATGATGCGCTGAACGTCCGCCTGCACGGTCGGTTTCGACAGCGTGCCGCGCGCCTTCGACTGGACCTCGGTCTCGAGCTGCTTGTCCTTGGCCTTGTGGTTGCCCTCGAAAGCGACCTTGTTGATCACCGGGTTCTCAACCACCGAGACCACCATACGGCCGCGCTCGTGGCGAATGTGGATATCGGAGAACAGCCCGGTCGCGTAGAGCGCCTTCAGGCCTTCGTCGATATCGACCGCACTGAGCCGACCGCCCGGGCCCGCGTGGAAGTAAGACCGGATGGTCTGCGCTTCGACGCGCCGATTCCCCTCGACGGCGATAGAATTGACGGTCTGCGCGAACGCAGTCTGAGAGCCGGCAATCGTGGCCGCTCCGGCGCCGACAAGGATACCGCTGAGGACCAAGCAAGTGAGGGTCAGTCCCCGTAGCAACCGCACGAAAATTCCCATGCGCAACGCGCCCTTTGTATCCTTGTGGCCGCCCCAACTTAGATCGACAGTCAGACGGGCTCTATTTTGTAAACCTTTTTACAGCGTTTCCCCGACACTGCAAATGAACTTGCCGACCCAACTTTCCCTTTCCCCTCAAAAAGTTGCTCGACGGCAACGGTCACGATGTGGCGAGATGGACGATGTCATTAAAGGTTGCAAAGATCATCAGCATCACAACGATTGCGAGACCAATTCGAAAGCCGACTTCTTGCGCGCGTTCCGACAAGGGACGGCCGCGAACCGCTTCGATTCCATAGAACAAAAGGTGACCTCCATCGAGCAAGGGGATCGGGAACAAATTCAATAGCCCGATGGAGATGGACAACACCGCCGTCAAATGCATGAGCGCCGTAAATCCGGCCGTCGCCACCTCGCCGGAGACTTGCGCGATTCGAATCGGGCCGCCGAGCTGGTCGGCCGCTTCGCGCCCCACGAACACCCCGCCGATATAAGACAGAGTGCGATCGACAACGAACCAAGTCTCCTTGGCGCCGGCGCCGATGGCGGTCAGGGGTCCCATCTTCTGAGTCCGGATGTCGCCCGTCTTCATGGAGCGGCTGATGCCGAGCACACCGAGCGTGTGCTCATTGCCGAAATTGTCCTTGAGCTGACGCAGTTGCGGCGTTGCGTGCAGCGTCACCAGCTTGCCGTCGCGCTCGACCTGAATGGTGAGCGGCTCGCCCGCGCTCACACTGACAATGCGCTGCATATCGGAGAAGCTGTTGATCTTGCTGCCGTCGATGGAAATCACCAGGTCGCCGGGCTTGAAACCGGCAGCCGAGGCCGCAGTGTTTGGTTGCACCGCATCAACGCGCGCACTGGTCGACTGCTTGCCGATCACCGTGAAAATGGTGGCGAAGATGGCGATCGCGAGCACGAAATTGGCCAAGGGACCGGCCACCACGACCGCGGCGCGGGACGCGACCGGCTGATAGTGGAAGCTGACCTTCTTTTCGTCCTCGCTCATGGTGGCGGCCGCCTCCTGGTCGGGGGTGCTGGCGGCATTCTCGTCACCGAGGAATTTCACATAGCCGCCGAGCGGAACCGCCGAAATCTTCCAGCGGGTGCCGTAGCGGTCGTTGAAGCCGACGATCTCGGGCCCGAATCCGAGCGAGAAGCTGAGCACCTTGATGCCGCACCAGCGCGCGATCAGGAAGTGGCCAAGCTCATGAAAAAACACGACAATCGTGAGCACAAACAGGAAGGGGACCAGGTAGCCCGCGATCCCGCCGCCGAACGCACTCAGCCCGCTCATGATGTCGGCGCTCATCTAAAACCCTCTTCCCGCCACAAAGGGCACCCCAATTCTTGCTGAAACCTCACTAAATTGCCTTTACGGCAATTTGAGGCAAGGCCTCCCGCGCCAGGCTTCTGGCAATATGGTCAATGGAGAGCGCCTCATCGACGGTCGCCGGGTCGGCCAGCAGGCCGCGGGCGCCGGCCGCATCCAGAGTCGCCTCCACCACCGCCACAATCGCGGTGAAACCGATGCGTCCCGCGATGAATTCGGCCACCGCCACCTCGTCGGCAGCGTTCATCACCGTCGGCGCAGCCCCACCCGTCTCCAGCACCCGCCGGGCCAGCGCGACCGAGGGAAAACGGGCGATATCGGGGTCCTCGAAGGTCAGTTCGCGCACGCGGGCAAGGTCGAGCCGCGCCGCGGCGCCGTCGATGCGTCGCGGCCAGGCCAGGCAATGGGCAATGGGCGTCCGCATGTCCGGCGTGCCGAGTTGCGCCACCACAGAGCCGTCGCGGTACTCGACCATGCCATGCACCACCGACTGCGGATGCACCAGGATGTCGAGTTCGTCCGGCTCCAAGACGAACAAGTGCTGCGCCTCGATCAATTCGAGAGCCTTGTTCATCATGGTCGCCGAATCGATGGTGATTTTCGGGCCCATCGACCAGTTGGGATGTTTGAGCGCCTGCTCGGGCGTTGCGGCCTTGATGGCCTCGAGCGTCCAGGTGCGAAACGGACCGCCGGAGGCGGTCAAGATGACGCGCTTGAGGTCTTCGCGCGGACCGGCACCGAGCGCCTGAAACACCGCGTTGTGCTCCGAGTCGACCGGCAGCACGGTAGCGCCGACGCGCGCCGCGGTGCGCATGAACAGACCGCCGGCGCAAACGAGACATTCCTTGTTGGCGAGCGCAACGGTGCCGCCGCGTTCGATGGCGGCAAGCGTGGGTTTGAGACCGATGGCGCCGGCGATAGCGGCCATCACCCAATCGGCGTCCCGCTCGGCCGCTTCCACCAGCGCCGCCTCACCGGCAGCGGCTTCGATGCCGGACCCGGCCAGCGCGTCCTTGAGTTCGGCGTAGGCGGCAGGATCGGCGACCACCGCCAAGCGCGCACCGACCTCGCGCGCGACCTTGGCAAGCGGGCCGGCATTGCGGCCGGCGGTGACCGCCTCGACCCGATAGCGGTCACGGTTGCGCTTGATCAGATCGACGGTGCTGGCGCCGATCGAGCCGGTGGCGCCAAGGATGGTGACGCTACGCATGTCGGCGGCCGGGCGCGGCTCGGAACGGGCAAGTCCGGGAACAGTCATAATCTCACCATACCAGCAGCCCGCGGGCCGCGCCGTCAAATCCACCACGCGCCAGGCCAATCAGACAACCCACCAGAGCGGCGGCCCAGAAGCCATCGAGGCGGTCCATCACCCCGCCATGGCCGGGAATGAGGTGGCTCGCGTCCTTGGCGCCGAACTGACGCTTGATCCAGGATTCCAGGAGGTCTCCGAGCTGCGCCGCCACCGACAGGACCAGGGCAAGGATCGCGATTGCCACCAGGTCGCCGGCGCCGAGCCAGGCCGCGCCGGCCACGCACAGGGCCATCGCCGCGACCGCGCCGGTGATGGCGCCCGACCAGGTCTTCTTGGGGCTGACCGCGGGCAGCAATTTCGGGCCGCCGAAGGCGCGACCCCCGAAATAGGCGAGAATGTCGGTCGTCCACACGATCGCGAACAGGAACACCATCGCGACGAACCCGTCGGCGGTCTCCCCGCGCAACAGCATCGGCGCCAGCAACATGATACCGGCATAGAGGATGCCGCCGGTGATCCACCCTCGCCGCTCGCGCGGCGCGAAGATGGTGGCGGCGAGCGCGCCCAGGCCCACCAGCAGGATCGCCACGCTCGGGCGCTCGCGCCAGGCGAGCAAGGCGGCGACGGCGAGCGCGCTGGCGCAGGAGGAAAACATCAGGCGGTGGCCGGGGCCGACGACCAAGGCGATCCATTCCCACAGCACCGCGACGGCGGCGACGCCCCAAAATAACGCGAACGGCCAGCCGCCATACCAGGCCGCCGCCACGGCGAGTGGCGCCAGCACGACCGCGGAAGCCGCCCGCAGCGCCAGATTGTTTCCGGGCGCGGCGGCCGGCGTTGCGGCCTGTTGGGGCTTGGGCATGGGCGCTGCCGCGATCACGGACTCAAGATCCGGTCTTCGCGGCCAGGCCGCCAAACCGACGCTCACGCTGCTGGTATTCGTGGATCGCCGCCTCCAGCGTGGCCCGGTCGAAGTCGGGCCAATAGGTCGGCACGAACACCAGTTCGCTGTAGGCCGACTGCCAGAGCAGGAAATTCGAAATGCGCTGCTCGCCGCTGGTGCGGATGATGAGATCGGGCTCAGGGATATCCGGCGCGTCGAGGAAGGCGCCGATGGTATCCGACGTCACGTCGGCCGGCGCGAGCGTCCCTTGGGCCACCCGTTCGGCGATGCGGCGTGCCGCGCGCGCGATCTCCTGACGGCCGCCGTAGTTGAAGGCGACCACGAGGGTGAGGCCGTCATTGTTCTTAGTCAGCTCTTCCGCCTCGATCAGCAGCCGGCTGATGTCGGGCTCGAGATCGTCGCGCTCGCCGATGATGCGCACGCGCACGTTGGCCTGATGCAGTTCGGCGAGATCGTTGCGGATGAAACGGCGCAACAGGCCCATCAGCTCACCGACTTCGGACGCGGGCCGCGACCAGTTCTCCGCGCTGAACGAGAAGATGGTGATGAACGAGATGCCGATTTCGCCGGCCGCGCGCACCGTACGCCTGACCGCTTCGACGCCGCGCCGATGACCCTCGACCCGCGGCAGCCCGCGCGCCCTCGCCCATCGGCCATTGCCGTCCATGATGATGGCGACATGGCGCGGCACGTGAAACGCGGGCGCGGCTCCTAGCGGGATTTCGGCCTCGGACATTGATTTCCCTCAGACCGTGAGGATTTCCTTTTCCTTGGACGCGAGCATCTGATCGACTTCGGCGATCACGGCATCAGTCGCCTTCTGGATTTCACCCGAAAAGCGATCGTGATCGTCCTTGCTGATGTCGTGGTCCTTCTCCAACTTCTTGACCACATCGAGGCCGTCGCGGCGAACATGGCGCACGGCGACGCGCGCGGCTTCGGCATATTTGTGCGCGACCTTGACCAGTTCCTTGCGCCGGTCCTCGTTGAGCTCGGGGATGCGCAGGCGGATCACCTGACCTTCGGTGGTCGGCGACAGGCCGAGATTGGAATTGATGATTGCCTTTTCCACCGCGTGCACCAGCGAGCGGTCCCAAACATTGATGGAAAGCAGGCGCGGCTCCGGCACGCTGACGGTGGCCACCTGATGGAGCGGCATGTGCGAACCATAGGCCTCGACCTGCACCGGATCGACCAGTTGCGAGGACGCGCGCCCGGTGCGCAGGCCCGACAATTCGGTCTTCAGCGCGGTGGTGGCGCCGTGCATGCGGCGTTTGAGTTCTTCCAAATCGTGCGTCGTCGTGGCCATGGCGATCCTCAAAATACGGTGCCGTCGCAATCAAGACAGCCGGATTTCATATTGTCGTTGCTTGCCTTTTCGAACCTTGCCGCAAGCGCCTTGCCGCAATCCTTGTCGCCACCCTGATGGCCGCGAGCTTCGACACGAAAGCCGAATTCTCTCCTCGCGTGACGCCGGCTCGCGCGCCTCCTAAAACCGCTTCCTCCATAGCCGCGTTTGGGGGATCGCGGGGCTAGCCGACAACCGTCGTGCGCCCTTTGCCGCGCAACACCTGCTCGATCGCGCCGGGCGCGGCAATCGAGAAGACGATGATAGGCATCCGGTTTTCCCGGGCAAGGGCGAAGGCAGTGCCGTCCATTACGCGCAGGTCCTTTTCTATCGCCTCCTGATGGCTGAGCCGCTCGTAACGGGTGGCTTCGGGGTTCTTCTTGGGATCGGCGCTGTAAACGCCGTCCACATTGGTCGCTTTGAGTACGGCCTGGCAATCGAGCTCGGCGGCGCGCAGGACCGCGGTGGTATCGGTGGTAAAGAACGGGTTTCCAGTCCCCGCCCCCAATAGCACCACCCGACCCTTGGCGAGGTTCTTGAGCGCGCGCTTGCGATTGTAGGTCTCGCACACCGCCGTCATGGCGAGGGCGGACAGCGTGCGCGCCTCGCAGCCGGCACGTTCGATAGCGGCCTCCAGGGTGAGGCAGTTCATCACCGTCGCCAGCATGCCCATGGTGTCGCCGACCGGGCGCGGCACCCCGCGCGCCGATACCTCGACCCCGCGGAATATGTTGCCGCCGCCCACCACCACGCCGAGCTCCACCCCGAGGCGGGCGGAGGCGGCGAGATCGTTGGCCAGGCGCTCGACGGTCGCCTGATCGATGCCGAAGCCGTCCGAACCGCTAAGCGCTTCTCCGGACAGTTTGACGATCACGCGTCGATGGACCGGCTCTGCCATGTTCTCCGCGACCCCTCGGTGCCGATCCCTGTGAATCAGCAGCGTCTACGGCATATTACAGGCGCACGACCCGTTTCGGAAAATCGTCAGCCTTGCTTGGCGGCGGCGGCGACCTCGGCGGCGAAATCGCTGTCGTTGCGCTCGATGCCTTCGCCGAGCGCGTAGCGCACGAAGCCGGTGACCTTGATCGGGCCGCCCACCGTCTTCTCGGCTTCCTTCAGCGCCTGCGCCACGGTCTTCGCGGTGTCATGCACATAAACCTGCTCGAGCAGGCAGACCTCCTTGTAGAAGGTCTTGAGACCCGACTCGACGATCTTCTCGATGACGTTCTCGGGCTTGCCCTGCTGGCGGAATTTGTCCGCCAGCACATCCTTCTCGCGCGCCACCACCGCCGGGTCGAGGCCGGAGGCCTCGACAGCCTGCGGGCTGGAGGCGGCGATGTGCATCGCGACCATGCGGCCGAGGGCAGTGAGCTCGTCGGCCTTGCCGGACAACTCGAGCGCGACCAGCACGCCGATCTTGCCGAGCCCGTCGCTCACCGAGTTGTGCACATACTGACCGACGGCGCCCTGCCCGACTTCAAGCGACGCCGCGCGGCGCAGGGTCATGTTCTCGCCGACCTTGGCGATGGTGTCGGTGATGGCGTCGGCCAGCGTGATGTCGCCGATCTTGGCCGCCTTCATGGCCTCCACGTCGGTGCCGGCCCGCATGGCGACGTCGCAAGCCATCTTGACCAGCCCCTGGAAGAGATCGTTGCGGGCGACGAAATCAGTCTCCGAATTGATCTCGACCACCACGCCCTTCTTGTCCTTCACCGCGATACCGATGAGGCCTTCGGCCGCCACACGGCCGGCCTTCTTGGCGGCTTTCGACAGACCCTTCTTGCGCAGCCAGTCGACCGCGACTTCCATGTTGCCGTCGTTTTCGGTGAGCGCGGCCTTGCAATCCATCATGCCGGCGCCGGTCGCATCGCGCAGTTCCTTGACCATGCTGGCCGAGATATTCGCCATAACCTGTTCCTTCATCCGCCATGGGCCGCCTGAAACAGCGGCCGGCGCAACTTCCTTGAGTCCGTATTACGAGTGCCCGACGTAACCGCCGGGTGTGACGGCGGCGTTACTCGGTTTCCGCCGTCAGTTCCTTGGCCTTGGCGATCCAGCTGGGGACGCGGCCGGGCAGGCCCACTTCTTCGCCGACGTTATGCGCGGCCTTTTCGTTGAGCGCGGCGATCTGCGAGTAGTGGAAGATGCCGAGGTCGTTGAGCTGCTTTTCGATCGCCGGCGAGATGCCGGACAGCTTCTTGAGATCGTCGGCGACGCCGCGCGGCCCCGGCAGTTGCTCGAAGCCGAGATTGCTCGTGGCGGGCTCGGCCGGCACGGGCTCCGCGACCGGCTTTTCGGCGGCGCCGATATCGACGCCGAGTTCGCCTTGCGCGCGCGAGATGCCGTCGATCGCCGCCTTGGCGATCAGGTCGCAAAAAAGCGAAACCGCGCGGCTGGCGTCGTCATTGCCGGGCACGACATAGGTGATGCCGGCAGGATCGCAGTTGGTGTCGACCACGGCGGCGACCGGGATGTTGAGGCGCTGGGCCTCCTTGATCGCGATGTCTTCCTTGTTGGTGTCGATCACGAAGATCAGGTCGGGGATGCCGCCCATGTCCTTGATGCCACCGAGCGAGCGGTCGAGCTTGTCGTGCTCGCGCTGCATGGTGAGGCGCTCTTTTTTGGTGTAGCCGCCGGCCTCGTTGGAGGCGAGCATCTCCTCGAGCTTGCGCAGGCGCGAGATCGAGCCGGAGATGGTCTTCCAGTTGGTCAGCGTGCCGCCGAGCCAGCGCGAATTGACGTAGTACTGGGCGCAGCGCTTGGCGGCGTCGGCGATGGCGTCCTGCGCCTGTCGCTTGGTGCCGACGAACAGGATGCGGCCGCCCTTGGCCACGGTGTCGCTCACCGCCTGCAGCGCCTGATGCAGCATCGGCACCGTCTGGGCGAGATCGATGATGTGGATGTTGTTGCGGGTGCCGAAGATGAAAGTGCCCATCTTCGGGTTCCAGCGGTGGGCCTGATGGCCGAAATGCACGCCAGCTTCCAACAGCTGACGCATTGAATAGTCAGGAATCGACATAAATTTCTCCGGTTGATCCGCCGCGGACGGTTGTGAGCCCGTTTGGGCCACCGGATGGCTGTTCGGCCCATTGTCGGGGCCGACGCCTTGACGTCCGCGTGAGTGATGATGGCGGGCTTATATAGGGACGAATTCCCGGATGCAAGGCGGCGGGGCCCGCTGCGGCGGATCGATGCGGGCCCGAACCAGGCCGGCCGGACCGCGTTATCCCGCTAGCAACGCCGATATTTCGGGGGGCGGAAGGAGACCCGCCATGACCGAACCCGTGCACCGGCCCAACCACCCCATCAACGACGAACTCCACCCCCTCGTCTACAAGGCGATGGTCGGGCTTGTTCTCTGGATCGTTGCGTCGATCTGGCTGCTGTTCGGCGGCGGCGCCTATGTCGGGCTCATCCTGGCGATGATCACCGTGTTCTTCGTGATCGTGACCGGCATTCCGACCCTGATCTGGCTGACCTGGCGGCGGCGGGCGGCCCATCCTGACGAAGGGCCCAAGGAGAGCTACCGCCTCTGGGCGTCGGAGCAATTCCGTTCCTGGACCGGCCGCCTCTCCGGCGGCGCGGCGGCCACGCAGATCCTGCTGCCGCTCGCCGCCGTCGCTTTCGGCATGACCATTTTCGGCCTGGTGTACGACCTCTCCAGCATCCCGCACCTGTCCTGACCACGGCGGGCTGGCGGCGCCGACCTACAGCGCCTCGACCTGCACCACGCCGGGCACCGCCTTGATGGCACCGGCAATCTGCGGCGAGACCTTGAAGCGGCCGGGGAGCTTCACCTCCACCTCGGTGCCTTCGGCAAGCTGCAGCACCACCGAGACCTCGCCGTCGCCATTAGGCGCGGCGCCCCGCGGCGTATTTCCTGGCGCAGATCGGGCAGGCCCGACCTGCGCTGGCTCCAGCCGTTTTGCCACGGCCTCGATCGGCTTGTCGTCGCGCAGGAATACGCGCAGCCCCTTTTGCAGATTGGCGGCGGCGGCATCGAGCGGCTCGGCCGATTGGATGCGCGCGCGCACCTCGTCGCCCTGCACTTCCGCCGACAGGAAAAGCAGCACCGCCGTGCCCGGCTCCAGCAGGTCGCGGTATTCGGCCAAGCCTTCCGAGAAGATCACCGCCTCGTAGGTGCCGGTCGGATCGGACAGTTCGATGATGCCCATCTTGCTGCCGGTGCGGGTGCGCCGCTCGGTGCGCGAGACCACGGTAGCGGCGACGCGGCCGGCGGTGACGCCGTTCTTGACCGCGCGGGCGAAGTCGGCCCAGGGCTGCACGCGCAGCTTCTTGAGCACCGCGCCGTAGTCGTCAAGCGGATGACCGGAGAGATAGAAGCCAACCGCATCGCGCTCGCGGCGCAGCCGTTCGGCCGGCAGCCAGGGCTCGACCTGCGGCAGCTTGACGGGCTCGCGCGTGTCGCCGCCGCCGAACAATTCGTTCTGCCCGACCGCCGCGGACTCGTGGGCGTGCTGCGCCTGGCGCAACACCATGTCGACGCCGGCGAAGACGCGCGCGCGGTTCTGCTCGAAAGCATCGAAGGCGCCGGCGGCGGCAAGGCTTTCCAGCACGCGCTTGTTGATGGCGCGCGGATTGATGCGCGCGGCGAAGTCGGCGAGATCGGCGAAGGGACGCTCTCCCCGCCCCTCGATGATCGTTTCCACCGCCTGGCGGCCGACGCCTTTGAGCGCGGCAAGTGCATAGATGATGGTGTTGCCGTCGACCTCGAACTCGACGCTCGAACGGTTGACCGAGGGCGGCGCCACCTCGATGCCGAGGCGCTCGGCCTCGGCGCGAAATTCCGCCAGCTTGTCGGTGTTGCCCATGTCGAGCGTCATGGTGGCGGCGAGGAACTCGACCGGGTAATTCGCCTTCATATAGGCGGTCTGATAGGCGACCAGCGCATAAGCGGCGGCATGGCTCTTGTTGAAGCCATACTCGGCGAAACGCTCGAGCAGATCGAAGATGGCGTCGGCCTGCGATTTGTCGATGCCGCGCTCGGTGCAACCGGAGACGAAGCGCGCGCGCTGCTTCTGCATCTCGCTGCGGATCTTCTTGCCCATGGCGCGGCGCAACAGGTCGGCTTCGCCGAGCGAATAGCCGGCGAGGATTTGGGCCGCCTGCATCACCTGTTCCTGGTAGACGATGACGCCGAAGGTCTCCTTCAGCACCGTCTCCAGCTTGGGATGGATATAGTCGGGCTTCTCCAGGCCGTGCTTGCGCGCGCAATAGGTCGGGATATTCGCCATCGGGCCGGGCCGGTAGAGCGCGACCAGCGCGATGATGTCCTCGAAACGGTCGGGCTGCATGTCGAGCAGCGCGCGGCGCATGCCGGCACTTTCCAGTTGGAACACTCCCACCGCCTCGGCGTGGGCGAGCAGGCCGTAGGTCTTTTCATCGTCGAGCGGGATCGTCGGCAGATCGATGTCGATGCCGCGCCGCTTCACCAATTCCACCGCCTTGTGCAGCACGGTGAGCGTCTTGAGGCCGAGGAAGTCGAACTTCACCAGCCCCGCCTGCTCCACCCATTTCATGTTGAACTGGGTGACCGGCATGTCGGAGCGCGGATCGCGATAGAGCGGCACGAGCTCCGACAGTGAGCGGTCGCCGATGACGATGCCGGCGGCGTGGGTGGAGGCGTGGCGGTTCAGCCCTTCCAGTTTCTTGGCGATGGTAAAGGCGCGCTTGACCACCGGATCGTTCTCGGCCTCGGCCTGCAGCTTCGGCTCGTCGTCGATGGCCTTGGCGAGACTGATCGGATTGGCCGGGTTCTGCGGCACCAGCTTGCACAGCTTGTCGACGTGGCCATACGACATCTGCAACACGCGGCCGACGTCGCGCAGCACGCCACGCGCCTGCAGGGTGCCGAAGGTGATGATCTGCGCCACCTGATCGCGGCCGTAGCGCTCCTGCACGTAGCGGATCACCTCATCGCGGCGGTCCTGGCAGAAGTCGATGTCGAAATCCGGCATCGACACGCGGTCGGGGTTGAGGAAGCGCTCGAACAGCAGCTCGAAGCGGATGGGATCGAGATCGGTGATGGTGAGCGAATAAGCGACGACCGAGCCGGCGCCGGAGCCGCGCCCCGGGCCGACGGGAATGCCTTGCGCCTTCGCCCATTGGATGAAGTCGGCGACGATCAGGAAGTAGCCCGGATACTTCATGCGCTCGATGACGCCGAGCTCGAATTCGAGCCGCTCGCGATATTCGGCTTCGGTGTGGCCCGGGGCGAGGCCCTGCACGCTCAGCCGGTGCACGAGCCCCTTTTCGGCGCGCTGGCGCAACTCGGCGGCCTCGTCGACCTTGGCGCCGCCCGAGCCGACCGAAAACCGCGGCAGGATCGGCTTGTGGGTCTTGGGCCGGAACGCGCAACGCTCGGCGACATCGACCGTGGAGGCCACCGCCTCCGGCAAATCGGCAAACAGTTCAACCATCTCGCGCCGTGTCTTGAAGCGATGCTGCGGCGTGAGATGGCGCCGGTCCGCTTCCGAAATGACGCGGCCCTCGGCGATGCAGATCAGCGCATCGTGCGCCTCGTAGTCGGCGGCGGTGGCGAAATAAGGCTCGTTGGTCGCGACCAGCGGAATGCCCTTGCTGTAGGCGAGATCGATCAGCAGCGGCTCGGCCTGGCGCTCGGCGGTCATGCCGTGACGCTGCAACTCGACGTAAAGACGGTCGCCGAACAGTTCGAGCAGCGCGTCGAGCCGGCTGCCGGCGAGATGGCTTTGGCCGGCGGCAATCGTCGCGTCGAGCGGGCCGCCGGGACCGCCGGTGAGCGCGATGACGCCCTCGGTCTCCCCTTTCAGCCAGTCGAGCTTGAGGCGCGGCGGCTCGTTTGCCGGCGAATCGAGGAAGGCGCGCGAATTGAGCCGCATCAGGCTGCGATAGCCGGCCTGACGCGCGGCCAGCAGCACGATGCGGGCGCGCTCGGCGGGCGCGTTGCGCTGGCCGTTGTCGACGTCGCCGAAATCGATTGCGAGCGCGCAGCCGACGATGGGCTGGATGCCGGCACCCGAGAGCTTCTCGGAAAACTCCAGCGCACCGAACATGTTGTCGGTGTCGGTGAGCGCCAGCGCCGGCTGCTGGTCGGCCTTGGCGAGGTCGGCCAGCCGCGCGATGGTGAGCGCGCCTTCCAGCAGCGAATAAGACGAGTGCACGTGCAGGTGCACGAAATCGAGATCGGCCATGTCTCTTCGGGGCTTGGGATGATTCCTTTGTCGTGAGCAGAGTGGGAAGGCGCGCGCCTCAAGTCCACCCTCACCCGCGCAGTCCGCTATCCTTTCCCCGTCATCCTGAGGTGCTCGCCCTCACGTCGTTCCGGGGCGCTCGCGTTAGCGAGCAAACCCGGCATCCGGAGCGAACCGGACAACGCCCCTCGTGGGGGCCCCTGGATTCCGGGCCCGCTCGCTTTCAGCCGCGTCCCGGAATGACCGAGGACTCAGAGGCTGCCCAGCACCTGCGACCAGATGGCGATCATGCCGATGAACAGGCTGAGCGAGGCGAGCGCGGCGGCTTCTTGCAGAACGGCTTTGAACATGACCCTCTCCATAAGAACGGACAGAGAACATCGTTCATTTTTTGTTCCGAGTCAAGCATCCGTCGCGGTCGGCAAAAATAGCAACCAAATGAATGAGTTACGTAGATATCCTCAGGCCGGGTAGCCGGCTGGCAATCCATGCCGACAGCCTCTCACTTCAGCTCCACCACCCGCCCCTCGCGCAACGTCACCCGCCGGTCCATGCGGGCGGCGAGTTCCATGTTGTGGGTGGCGATCAAGGTGGCGAGCCGCGAGGCGCGCACCAGCTGCGTCAGCGCGTGGAACACGCGCTCGGCCGTGTTGACGTCGAGGTTTCCGGTCGGCTCGTCGGCAAGCAGGATGCGCGGCGCATTGGCGACCGCGCGGGCAATGGCAACGCGCTGCTGCTCGCCGCCGGAAAGCTCGGCCGGGCGGTGCTCGAGCCGCTCGCCCAGGCCGAGATAGTTCAGCAGTTCCATCGCGCGCTGACGGGCCGCGGCGCGGTCGAGGCCGCGGATCATCTGCGGCAGCATGACGTTCTCCAGAGCGGAGAATTCCGGCAGCAGATGGTGGGACTGGTAGACGAAACCGATCTCGCTGCGGCGGATGCGGGTGCGCTGGGCGTCCGGCAGCTTCGCGGTCGCCTTGCCGTCGACATAGACCTCGCCCTCGCCGGGATGCTCGAGCAGACCGGCAACATGCAGCAGCGTCGACTTGCCGGCACCGGACGGCGCCACCAGCGCCACCGACTGGCCGGGCCAGATCGCGAGCTCAACGCCGCTCAGCACGTCGACGGTATCGTCGCCCTGCTTATAGTGGCGCTCGACCCCGTGCAGGAACAGCATGGGAATGTCGCGCTTTTCCCGCTTGGGCTTCGTCTCCCGCGTCTGCGCCACGGTGTCACTCATAGCGCAGCGCCTCTACCGGATCGAGGCGGGCGGCGCGCCAGGAGGGATAAAGCGTCGCTAGGAAGGACAGGACCAACGCCATGATCACCACGGCGACGGTTTCGCCGGTGTCCATGTCGGCGGGCAAATGGGAGAGGAAGTAGAGCTCGGGCGAGAACAGCTCGGTGTTGGTGAGCCAGGACAGGAACTGGCGGATGCTTTCGATGTTGAGCGAGATCACCACGCCGAGCACCAGGCCGACCAGGGTGCCGACCACGCCGATGGAGGCGCCGGTGATCAGGAAGATGCGCATGATCGACCCTTGCGTCGCCCCCATGGTGCGCAGGATGGCGATGTCCTGGCCCTTGTCCTTCACCAGCATGATGAGGCCGGAAACGATATTGAGCGCCGCCACCAGCACGATCAGGGTGAGGATCAGGAACATCACGTTGCGCTCGACCTCGAGCGCCGTGAAGAAGGTGGCGTTGCGCTGGCGCCAGTCGATCATGAAGATCGGCCGTTTAGCGGCGGCCTGCACCGCTTTGCGGTAGCTGTCCACGCGGTCCGGATTGGCGGTGTAGACCTCGATGGCGGTGACGTCGCCGGCGTGATTGAAATAGGCCTGCGCCTGGGTCAGCGGCATGAACACCATCGACGAGTCGTATTCCGACATGCCGACTTCGAATACGGCGGCGACCTTGTAGACCTTGATGCGCGGCATGGTGCCCATGGGCGTCACGGCGCCGCGCGGCGCCACAAGCGTGATCTTGTCGCCCGCGCGCAGCGAAAGCTGGTCGGCAAGGCGCTTGCCGATCGCCACGCCGTCGCCGCTGTCGAAGCCTTTCAGCGTGCCCTGCTTGATGTTCTTGGCGACCGAGGGAAGCTTCTCCAGGTCCTCAAGTCTTATGCCGCGCACCAGCACGCCGCCGGAATTAAACGGCGAGGATGCGAGCGCCTGCCCCTCCACAATGGGCGCGGCGAGCTTGATGCCGGGAACCTTGTCGATGCGGGCCGCGACCTCTTTCCAGTCGGTCAGCGGCTTGTCGAGCGGCTGGATCAGCAGATGGCCGTTGAGGCCGAGGATCTTGCCCAAGAGCTCGTGGCGGAACCCGTTCATCACCGCCATCACGATGATCAGGGTCGCAACGCCGAGCACGATGCCGAGAAAGGAGAAGCCGGCGATGACCGAAATGAATCCTTCCTTGCGCCGCGCCCTGAGGTAGCGCAGCGAAAGCATCCATTCGAACGGGGAGAACGGCCGCGTCCCGGTTGGCTCGGTCATCGATAATTATCCTGACGCCCGGACTTTCACACGATTCGGGCAACTTCAAGCCCATAGATGCCGGAAAGTCCTTGTCAGAACACAGGAATTTTTGGGGAAGACGCCCTTATTGGGCTTTCCGGGGGCGGCCGAACGCCGCGAACCCGGAATCCATAAATCGCGGACCGGGCGTATGGATTCCCGCGCCTGCCGCCATGGCGTGCCGAAGACTCCCGTAAACGCGCTTAGGGCGGCGTCCCGCAATGACGAAAGAGATCACCGCGTCAGCAAATCCAACGCCGCCGCCGCACTGACCATCTCGCGGCTGCCGTCGGCGCGCTTCTTCAATTCGACCTTGCCCTCGGCAAGGCCCTTAGGACCGACCAGCACCTGCCACGGAATACCAATCAGGTCGGCGGTGGCGAACTTGCCGCCGGCCCGCTCGTCGCGGTCGTCGTAGAGCACCTCGACGCCCTTGGCGGTGAGGTCGCGATAAAGCTGTTCGCACGCGGCATCCGTCTCGGCTGCGCCCTGCTTGAGATTGAGGATCGCCACCTTGAACGGCGCCACCGCCTCCGGCCAGATGATGCCGGCATCGTCATGGAAGGCCTCGATGATGGCGGCCACCAGGCGCGACGGCCCGATGCCGTAGGAGCCCATGTGCACCGGCACCTCGGCGCCGTCCCCGGTCGCCACCACCGCCTTCATCGGCGCGGAATACTTGGTACCGAAATAGAAGATGTGGCCGACCTCGATGCCGCGCGCGGACACCTGGTTGTCGGGCGTTATCCGCGCGAAAGCCTCGGCCTCATGCATGTCCGACGTCGCCGCGTAATGCGAGGTCCATTTGTCGACGATCGTCTGCAGGCCGGCCACGTTGTCGAAATCGACGTCGTCGCCGGGCACCGCCATGTCGAGATAGTCCTTGTGGCAGAACACCTCCGACTCGCCGGTCTGCGCCAGGATGATGAATTCGTGGCTCAGGTTGCCGCCGATCGGCCCGGTCTCCGCGCGCATGGGAATCGACTTGAGGCCGAGCCGCGCGAAGGTGCGCAAGTAGGCGACGAACATCTTGTTGTAGGAATGCTGCGCGCCGGCCTGATCGAGGTCGAAGGAATAGGCGTCCTTCATGAGGAACTCGCGCCCGCGCATGAGCCCGAAGCGCGGGCGCACCTCGTCGCGGAACTTCCACTGGATGTGATAGAGGTTGAGCGGGAGATCCTTGTAGGAGCGCACATAGGCGCGGAAGATTTCGGTGATCATCTCCTCGTTGGTCGGCCCGTAGAGCATGTCGCGCTCGTGGCGGTCCTTGATGCGCAGCATCTCCTTGCCGTAGGCGTCGTAGCGCCCGCTCTCGCGCCACAGATCGGCGGACTGGATGGTCGGCATCAGAAGCTCGATGGCGCCCGAGCGGTCCTGCTCCTCGCGCACGATCCGGCAGATCTTCTGCAACACACGCAGGCCCAGCGGCAGGAAGGCGTAGATGCCGGCCGCCTCCTGGCGCAGCATGCCGGCGCGCAGCATCAGGCGGTGGGAGACGATTTCCGCCTCGCGCGGGGGCTCGCGCAGGATGGGCAGGAAATAGCGGGACAAACGCATCGCGTGGGACCGTGGGTTTCTTGAAAGCTTTCGGGGCCCGAGTGAAACCGGATCGGCCGGCAAAACACAAGGGGCGAGGGTCCGGCCATTCCGGGACGCCTGCCAGAGCCCGAAGGACGGAGGCAAGCCGGCCTGGACTCCAGAGCCACAAGAGAAACATTGCCGTGTCGCACTGGATTCCGGGCTCGCGCCTTCAGCGCGCCCCGGAATGACCTAGAGGCTGAAATGCGTGTAGGCCTTCAGCTTCTCGAGGTGCTGCAGCACGGGGAAGGAAATCCAGGCGCGGTCGCGCAAGTGCGGCACCCGGTTGACGTCCATCACCTGAGTGAGCTTGCGCAGGTAGAACAGCTCTTCCTTGGACTGCACTTTGAAGTCGGAAAACTCGCGCTGGCCTTCGGCCAGATCGCCATCGGATATCAATGCGTCGAAACGCATCTTCCAGGCCGAATCCTGTGGGCTGACGTCGAGGCCGGCGCCCTCGCCGAACGGTACCTTGCTGCGGTCGCGGATCGCCGTCGGCAACTCCTCGGGATAGAGGTCGTAAAGATCGCGCAGCGGCATTTTGCCGATCGGCAAGCCGTCGACCTCGCGCACCAGCGCACCGGCATCGAGGCTCAGCGCGTATTTCACCACTTCGGGATCGAGATAGGGCTCGCGCGTCTCGACCTGATGATACATCGAGCAACGGTCCACCCGCTGCAGGCTGACGCGATGCATGAGATCGAGACATTCGTCGCGGATGGGCGCGCCCGCGGCATTGCCCTGGCTGAAGGCGAGTTCGAGCGGCGGATACCCGCAGAACAGTTCGTCCGCGCCCTCCCCGCACAGCGCCACGCGGAAGCCGTCCTTGTGCATGCGCTCGGCCACTTTGAGCGAGCACACCGCCCCGCGCACCAGATTGGGCTCGAACGATTCGGTCACTTCGACCACGTGGTCGATCAGCGAGAACACCTCCTCGCTGTCCGGTTCGAACGGCACCAGCCGCAGGTCGAAGCCGGTGCGATCGGCGTAAGCCGCGGCGAACGGATAGTCCGGCGCGTCGCTGCCGCCGACGAAATAGCCGGGCGCCTCGGGGCGGAACTGGCGGGTGTAATGGGCGATCAGCGTCGAATCGATGCCGCCGCTGAACAGCGTGGCGACCGGCAGTCCGGGCGGCATGCGGCGGCCCACCGCCTGCGCCAGAATGCGGTCGAGCACCGCGGCGTCGTGCGCGCCCGGCGCATCGACCCGGGGATAGATCGGCGATTTGAAACGCCCGACGGTCTTGCGCGACAACGCGTAGCCCGGTGGCAGCAGCATGACGTCGCCGGTCTCGACCGTATCGAGCAGCGGCCGCATCTCCGAGCAGAACAGGAACCCGGTCGCCGACTGGATGACGTAGAGCGGCTTGACGCCGAAGGGATCGCGGGCGGCGAGGAACTCGCCGCTCGGAATGTCCATCGCGACAAAGGCGTACATGCCGACCACGCGCTCCAGCGCGCGGTAGCCCCAGGCTTGCAGCGCGTTGGCCAACACTTCGGTATCGGACTCGGTCTTGAACTCGACGCCGAGATCGACGAGGTCGCAGCGCAGCTCGTCGTGATTGTAGATCTCGCCGTTGAAGGAAACGGCCAGGCTCCCGTTGAACGAAAGCTGCGGCTGAACGGCATGCGCGGCATCGACGATGCGCAAACGACGCGTGCCCATGGTGGTGTTCGGGCGCGGCGAGAGAAAAGGATCGGTTACGTCGCCGCGGTGGCGAATACCTTGGATCAGCTTTTGAACGGTTGCTTCAGCGTCCGGCCAGTCGATGGCAACCGCGATCCCGCACATGCAACGCTTCCCCTCGTCCGCGCTGCCGACAAAAACGGCAGCCCACATGCTGTGCCGTGAAAGCCGGCAGCAGCGGTAAATTCATGTTGGATTTACCATAAGGTTCCAAAAGTGAAATTTGGCTTAACCCCCGCCCCGGCCTTGGGAAATCGTCCGGTCCCGGCGCCGGGATCCGGCCCCGCAAGCGGCTTACAACCGCCCGCGGCCGAAGCGCGCCAGCGAGCGGTATCGCCGATCGCCCATGCGCGTACCTTGCCTAAAAATTCAGCACCGCAGCGACTACAACCGACGCGCGTGCAAATTTGCCGATTTGCGCAAATTTATTGCGTGCTGCAGCGCGAACTGAACAACGACATGTCGTTTTGATGATGACAGCGTTGTGATGATCGGCTACCTTAGCGTAGTCCGTGTGGATGGAGACCAGGAGCAATCGAGAACTCCGGCTCTTGCGTGCGGTCCAAGTCTGGGAGGGAAGCGAGTCCTCGGCGCGCGCCAAGCGCTGCCGCTTCGGCCTAAAAGCGAGAAACCGTATAATAGTCGAAGCTTGAGGATATAAGACACGATGAGCAGGGCTCGCGCCCTGCTCTTTTTTTTGTCAGCCGGGCGACGACAGCGGTTGTACCGATCGCGCGAGTTTACGCCTGTTCGAGTTCGACCAGCGTGCCGCAAAAGTCTTTCGGGTGCAGGAACAGCACCGGCTTGCCATGGGCACCGATCTTCGGCTCGCCGTCGCCGAGCACGCGGGCGCCCTGCGCCTTGAGCGTATCGCGGGCGGCGCGGATATCGTCGACCTCGTAGCAGATGTGGTGGATACCGCCGTCCGGATTGCGATCGAGGAACTTGGCGATCGGCGAGTTTTCGCCGAGCGGTTCCAGGAGCTCGATCTTGGTGTTGGGCAGCGTGATGAATACGGTCGAGACGCCGTGGTCGGGCTGGGGCACCTTCTCGGACACATCGGCGCCGAGGGTGTCCTTGTAGACCTTGCTCGCCTTGGCGATGTCGCTGACCGCGATGGCGACGTGATTGAGACGGCCGATCATTTCACCTCTCTTTGGTCCCTCCGCATGAGCGATACGAAGGCGGTGGTTTGGCGCAGCACCCGCGTTTTTATCCCGCCCCTGAAAGGGAGGGTCGCCCGTGCGGGAAAAACCGCAAATATCATACCGCCAGCACGTGCACGTGGCACATCGGCTTTTTGCCCCAGCGGCCGGCGACGGCCGAGCGCACGCCGCGGCGGATGGCCTCGGCGACGCTATCGGGGTCGCGCCGGCGCCCGCGCGGCAGCGACTCGAAGGTCTCGACCACCGCGTCGTAGACGACCTCTTCCAGCAAATCGCCGGCGCGGTCGCGCTCCGGGATGCCGATGAGATCCACCTCCGGGTCCGACGCCAGCACGCCCTTATCGGTGAGCGCCAGCGCCACCGAAATGGCGCCGGCAAAGCTCAAGCGGCGGCGGTCGGCGACGGTGCGCTGCTGTGCATCGACCAGCAGATGGCCGTCCTTGTAGATGCGGCCGGCCGGCACTTCGTCGATGACGCCGAGCTCGGGGGCCAGCCGCAGCAGATCGCCGTTGCGGCATTGCACGACCTGCTTGATGCCGAGGGAGCGGGCCAGCTTGGCATGCTCGTGCATGTGCAGCGCCTCGCCATGCACCGGCACCAGGATCTTCGGCCGCACCCAGCCGATCAACGCGGTGAGCTCCTCGCGGCGCGGATGGCCGGAGACATGCACCAGGTGGGTGCGGTCGGTGATCACCTCGACGTCCTGCTCGATCAGCGCATTGATGATGCGGCCGACGGCCTTCTCGTTGCCGGGGATGGTGCGGGCGGAATAGATGACGCGGTCGCCCTTGGACAAGGTCACGTCCGGGTGCTGGTCCTCGGCGATGCGCGCAAGCGCCGCGCGCGGCTCGCCCTGGCTGCCGGTGCACAGCATCACCACTTTGTCCGGCGGCAGATAGCCGTAGGCATCGACCGGGCGGAAATCCTGCACGCCGTCGAAATGACCAGTCTCGCGCGCGATCTGCGCGATGCGATCCATGGCGCGGCCGACCACGACCACCTCGCGGTCGGCGGCGCGCGCGGCATCGGCGACCGCGCGTAGCCGTCCCACGTTGGAGGCGAAGGTCGTCACCGCCACGCGGCGCGGCGCGCTGCGGATCAGGTCGGCGAGCACGCGCGCGACGTCGGCTTCCGAGGGCGAGGTGCCCTCGCGAACCGCATTGGTGGAATCGCCGATCAGCGCCAGGCAGCCCTCGTCGCCGAGCGCGCGCAGCTTCTTCTCGTCGGTCGGATCCTTGAGGATCGGCGTCGGGTCGATCTTCCAATCGCCGGTGTGCAGCACGGTGCCGCGCGGGGTGCGGATGATGAGCGCGTTCGCCTCGGGGATCGAATGCGCCATGGTGACGAGCTCGATGTCGAAAGGCCCGACCTGGAAGCGGCTGCCGCATTCCACGATGGTGACGGGAATATCCGGGGCGCCCGGCTCGCCGGCGCATTTGGCGCGCAGCAACGCCGCCGAAAACGGCGTGGCGTAGACCGGCACCTTCAGCTTCGGCCACAGCTCCAGCAGTGCACCGAAATGGTCCTCGTGCGCATGGGTGAGCACGATACCGCCGAGGTTGCGGCGCTCTTCTTCCAGGAAGCGGATGTCGGGCAGGATCAGGTCGACGCCCGGCAGATGTTCTTCGGCGGCAAACGAGACGCCGCAATCGACCGCCAGCCACTGGCGCCGGCGCGCGTCGCCGAGGCCATAGATCGCGAGATTCATGCCGATCTCGCCGACGCCGCCGAGCGGCGCGAATACCAGTTCCTGGGCGCCTTGGGTCATGGCGGGGTCCTCCCAAAGCCGAACACCTCGCCGGCGGTGACGGAAACGATGCGGCCGTCCTGCTCCACCAGCAGCCGGCCCTCCTCATCCAGCCCCTCGAAGCGGCCGGCAAACTCGCGCTCGGGCAGGCGCACGCGGATCGGCTCGCCGATGCCCGCGGCGCGCCTGAGCCAGTCGGCGCGGATCGGGGCAAAGCCCTCCCCGCCCCGCCATTGCGCCAACCGGCGCTGCATGGCGCCGGCAAGCGCGGCAAAGATCTGCTCGGGCGTCACCAGCACGCCGGCGGTGGCGAGGTCGGTGGCCGGAAAGGCGGTATCGGCGGGATGGTGGGCGCAGTTGACGCCGATGCCGATCGCGACGGTGAAGACCGGGTCGTTCTCGCTCTCGATCAGGATGCCGGCGAGCTTGGCGCCGCCGAGCAGCAGATCGTTGGGCCATTTGAGTGCCAGCGCCGGGCCGAACTGGGGCGCGCACTCGGCTGCCGCATCATGCAGCGCCAGCGCGGAGACGAAGGAAAATTGCGGCGCCCGCGCTGGCGGCGACGGCTGGGTCAGCAGCAATGTGGCGTAGAGATTGCCCGGTTTGGAAACCCAGGTGCTGCCGCGGCGGCCACGGCCGGCGCTTTGGGTCTTGGCCGTGATCCACAACGGCCCGCGCTCGCCGGCACGCCCAAGCGCCAGCGCCTCGGCATTGGTGGAGCCGAGCGTCTCGTAAGCTTTGTGTCGGACCCCCGCCAGGCCCGTGGCTTCGCGGTTCATCTCATTTGGTGCGTGATCTTATCCGAAAACCGGCACCCATCCCCGATCGGGCCGAGGACAGGCTTTTCGGGATCACGCAGGTGATGCGATTCGCATCAGAATAGCGACTTCGCCGCCGCGGTCGCCGCGCCGAGCAGCGGCGCGGGATAGACGAAGAAGAAGAGATTGATCACCCCGGAAATGCCGAGCACCACGCGCAGCGACAGCGGCATCGTATCGAAGGCGACGACCGGCTCATCGAAATACATGGTCTTGACGATGATCAGATAATAATAGGCGCCGATCACGCTGGTGATGACGCCGATCACCGCAAGCGCATAGAGCCCGGCATTGATGGCGGCGAGGAAGACGTAGAACTTGGCGAAGAAGCCGGCGAGCGGCGGAATGCCGGCGAGCGAAAACAGCAGCGCGCCGAGCATGAAGGCGCTGGTCGGATGGGTGCGCGAGAGCCCGGCAAGATCGGCGATGGTCTCCACCGCCTTGCCGTCGCGCCGCATGCTGATGATCACCGCGAAGGTGCCGAGCGTCATCGCCACATAGATCGCCATATAGACCAACACGCCCTGCACGCCCTGCTGCGTGCCGGCGGCAAGCCCAACGAGCGCGAAGCCCATGTGGCCGATCGAGGAATAGGCCATCAGCCGCTTGATGTTGCGTTGGCCGATGGCGGCGAAGGCGCCGAGCGCCATCGAGGCGATGGAGACGAAGACGACGATCTGCTGCCACTCGTGGGTGATCCCGGGGAATGCCATGACGGCGACGCGGGCAAAGATCGCAATGCCCGCCACCTTGGGTGCCGAGGCAAAGAAGGCGGTGACCGGGGTCGGCGCGCCCTCATAGACGTCCGGCGTCCACATGTGGAACGGCACGGCGGAAATCTTGAAGCAGAAGCCGACGAACAGAAACACAAGGCCAAACACCAGGCCGATGCCGGCGCCGGCATGCGTCGCCTTGGCGATGCCGGCAAAGCTGATGGTGCCGGTGAAGCCATAGACCAGCGAGGCGCCATAGAGCAGCATGCCGGACGACAGCGCGCCCAGCACGAAATACTTCAGCCCCGCTTCGGTCGACTTGGCGTTGGTGCGATTGAAGGCCGCGACCACGTAGAGCGCCAGGCTCATCAGCTCGAGGCCGAGATAAAGCGCGATCAGGTCGGCCGCCGAGATCAGCAGCAGCATGCCGAGCGTCGACAGCAGAAACAGCGCGCCGTATTCGTACTTCTGCTGCTTCTCGATGGTGAGATAGTCGAGCGACAGCAGCAACGCCCCGGCCGAGCCGATCAGCGCCAGCACCTTGAGATAGCGCGCGTAGTCGTCGAGCAGGAAACTGCCGCCGAACAACGTGTAGCGTCCGGCGGGAAGCGCCAGCAGCACGACGCCGGCGCCGAGCAGTACCACGATGGAAAGGCAATTGACGACGATCGAACTGCGCACGTCCTCGCCCGCCCCCTGCAGGGCGCCGAGCATCAGCACGACCACCGCGCCGATCGCCAGCATGATTTCCGGCACGATCGGCATCAGCCCGTGAAAATTGGTGATTTCATTCATCGGGCGATACTCACGGTCTTGGCCGGCACTTCCGCGGATGCCCGCACCAGCTTGGCGGCGGCGCGCTCAGCCTCGGCGGCCTTGACGCCTTGATCGTAGCGGGCGAGCAAGTGGGTCACCGAGGCCGAGGAGATGTTCAGCACCAGGTTGGGCGCCACGCCGAACAGGATGGTCAGCGCCACCAGCGGCGCGAAGATCAGCCCCTCGCGCCAGCCGATATCCTTGATGCCGGCCATGGCGGGCTTGAGCGCGCCGAAGATCATCTTGCGGTAGAGCCACAGCGCGTAGCAGGCCGACAGGATGACGCCGAGCGTCGCGATGGTCGCGACCGACGTGTTGATCTCGAACGTGCCGATCAGCGAGAGGAACTCGCCGACGAAGCCCGAGGTGCCGGGCAGCCCGACATTGGCGAGCGTGAACACCATGAAGATCGCGGCATAAAGCGGCATGCGGTTGACGAGGCCGCCATAGACGGCGATCTCGCGGGTGTGCATGCGGTCGTAGACCACGCCGACGCAGAGGAACAGCGCGCCTGACACGATGCCGTGCGAGATCATCTGGAAAATGCCGCCGGCGACGCCTTGGGTGGTGGCGGCAAAGATGCCCATGGTGACGAAGCCCATGTGGGCGACCGACGAATAGGCGATCAGCTTCTTCACGTCCTCCTGCATCAGCGCGACCAGCGAGGTGTAGACGATGGCCACGACCGAGAGCGTGAAGATCAGCGGCGCGAAATCGTGGCTCGCCGCCGGGAACATGGGCAGCGAAAAACGCAGGAACCCGTAGCCGCCCATCTTCAGCAGGATGGCGGCGAGGATGACCGAGCCGGCAGTCGGCGCCTCCACGTGCGCGTCCGGCAGCCAGGTGTGTACCGGCCACATCGGCATCTTCACCGCGAAGGACGCGAAGAACGCGAACCAGGCCCATTTCTGCAGGCCGAGCGGGAAACCGTGCCGCAGCAGCACGGTGATGTCGGTGGTGCCGGCGCTCCAATACATCGCCATGATGGCGAGCAGCATCAGCACCGAGCCGAGCAGCGTGTAGAGGAAGAACTTGAAGCTGGCGTAGACCCGGCGCGGGCCGCCCCAGATGCCGATGATGAGGAACATCGGGATCAGGCCGCCCTCGAAGAAGAGATAGAACAGCACCAGATCGAGCGCGGAGAAAGTGCCGATCATCAGCGTTTCCAACACCAGAAACGCGATCATGTATTCCTTCACCCGCTTCTGGATCGACGTCCAGCTCGCCAGGATGCAAAGCGGCATCAGCGCGGTGGTGAGGATCACGAAGGGCAGCGAGATGCCGTCGACGCCCATGTGGTAGGAGGCGACCCCCAGCCATTCGTGCTTCTCGACGAACTGGAATTCCGCCGACGCCGGGTCGAAATGCCAGAGCATCAGCAGCGAGACGGCGAACGTCACCAACGTCGTCCACAGCGCCACCCAGCGCGCGGTGCCGCGCGCCAGCGGCTCGTTGCCGCGCACCAGCATGATGAAGAACACGCCCACCAGCGGCAGGAAGGTCGTGACGGAGAGGATCGGCCAATTCATATCGTTTTCCTGCGCGCGCCCTAGTGCACTGCAAACATGAACCAGGTGATGAAGATGGCCGCGCCAATCAGCATCGCGAAGGCGTAGTGATAGAGATAGCCGGTCTGCAGCCGCACGACATTGCGGGTGACGTCGAGCACGCGCGCCGAAACACCGTCGGGCCCGAAGCCGTCGATCAGCCAGCCGTCACCGCCCTTCCACAACAGGCGGCCGAGCCATTTCACCGGACGCACGAAGATCGCGTCGTAGAGCTCGTCGAAGTACCACTTGTTGAGCAGGAACTTGTAGAGCACCTCGTGCTGGCGGGCGAGCTCGACCGGCAGATCGGGCCGGCGGATGTAGAACAGCCAGGCGATCAGGAAGCCGATCACCATCATCGCCGTCGGCAGCATGCCGATCGCGAGCGGGATGTGCTCCATGTCCTCCATCACGTTGTTGCCCTTGGCAAAGAACAGCGAGCCGCGGAAGAAGCCCTCGACCCCGCCGCCGGCGAAGATGTGCTGGAACGGCAGGCCGGCGAAGATCGAGCCGAAGGCAAGCACGCCGAGTGGAATCAGCATCACCAGCGGGCTCTCGTGGGCGTCGCGCCAGTGCTGGCGGTCGTGCGGCTCGCCATGGAAGGTCTTGAAGATCAGCCGCCAGGAATAGAAGGACGTCAGCAGCGCCGCTCCCACCGTGCAGACATAGCCGTAGAAGGCCATCGGGTTATGCGCGACGAAGGCCGCCTCGATGATGGCGTCCTTGGAGAAATAGCCGGCGGTGAGCGGGAAGCCGGTGAGCGCCAGCGTGCCGACGATCATCATGGCGTAGGTGAAGGGGATGCGGTCCTTCAGCCCACCCATGTGGCGCACGTCCTGCTCGTGATGCATGGCGAGGATCACCGAGCCGGAGCCGAGGAACAGCAGCGCCTTGAAGAAGGCATGGGTGAACAGGTGGAACATGCCGACCGAATAGGCGCCACAGCCCATGGCCACGAACATGTAGCCGAGCTGCGAGCAGGTCGAATAGGCGATGATGCGCTTGATGTCGTTCTGCACCAGGCCGATGGTCGCCGCGAACACCGCGGTGGTCGCGCCGATGAAGGTGACGAAGGCCTGGGCGTCGGGCGCGAGCTCAAACAGCGGCGACAGCCGCGCCACCATGAACACGCCCGCCGTCACCATGGTGGCGGCATGGATCAGCGCCGAGACCGGCGTCGGGCCTTCCATGGCGTCCGGCAGCCAGGTGTGCAGCAGGAACTGGGCCGACTTGCCCATGGCGCCCATGAACAGCAGGAGGCAGATCAGCGTCAGCGCGTCGGCATGCCAGCCGAAGAACGGAATGGTCTTGCCGACTAGCGAGGGCGCCGCGGCAAACACCGTGTCGTAGGCGACCGACCGGGTCAGCATGAACAGGGCGAAGATGCCGAGCGCGAAACCGAAATCGCCGACCCGATTGACCACGAAGGCCTTGATGGCGGCGGCATAGGCCGACGGCTTCTGATACCAGAAACCGATCAAGAGATAGCTCGCGAGCCCCACCCCTTCCCAGCCGAAGAACAGCTGCACCAGGTTATCCGACGTCACCAGCATCAGCATGGCGAAGGTGAACATCGACAGATAGCCGAAGAAGCGCGGCCGGTAGGGATCGTCGGCCATGTAGCCCATCGAATAGAGATGCACGAGGGACGACACGGTGGTGACCACCACCAGCATCACCGCGGTCAAGGTGTCGATGCGCAGCGCCCAGTCGATGGAGAGGTCGCCGGAGATGATCCAGGGAAAGACCTCCACCCGCACATCGTGATGCCCGAAGCCGACCTGCACGAACGCGATCCACGACAGCACCATCGAGATCATCAGGAAGGTAGTGGTGATCAACTCGGTGATGCGCGAACCGGCGGCGGCCGGCTCCGCCGGCTCGTGATGGCCGGCGTGGGCGCCCTCGTCCTCGGCGTGCTGGCCTGCATGGTGCTCGGCATGATGCGTGACGTGCTCAGGCGCGTTCTCTTCCGGACCCGGCGGCGGCCCCTCGCCCGGAAAGCGGGCGCGGGCGCCGGCAAGCGCGATGATGGCGGCCAGAATGGCGCCCAGCAGCGGAAGGAAGACAATCGCCTGGTACATTACATTTTTCCGTGGCGCATGATCTTTTCCGAAAACCGGTTCACACTTTCCGGGATCATGCGCTAGCCCTTCATCAAATTAATGTCTTCGACCGCGATGGAGCCGCGGTTGCGATAGAACACCACCAGAATAGCGAGCCCGATCGCGGCTTCGGCGGCCGCCACCGTGAGCACCAGCAGCGCGTAGACCTGGCCGACGATGTCGCCGAGATGGGTGGAGAAGGCCACCAGGTTGATGTTGACCGCGAGCAGGATCAATTCGATCGACATCAGGATGATGATGACGTTCTTGCGGTTGAGGAAGATGCCGAAGATCCCGAGCGTGAACAGGATCGCGGCAACCGACAGATAATGGCCGAGGCCGATGGTCATGTGCCGCCTCCCAAACCCTGTCCAGGCCGCACGTGGCGCAGCTCGATGGCCGTCGCCGGGTTGCGCGCGACCTGCTCGGCGACGTTCTGCCGCTTGGCGCGCACCTTGTGGTGCAGCGTAAGCACGATGGCGCCGACCATGGCGACCAGCAGCACGAGACCGGCGATCTCGAAGAAGTAGACGTAGCGGGTATAGAGCACGAGGCCGATCGCCTGCGTGTTGGTGACGCCGGTGGGGATCGGCGCTTCGATGGCGTGCGGCACGCCGGACCCGATCGTCCAGGCGCCGACCACCAGCAGGAGTTCGGCCAGGAAAATGCCGCCGATAACGACACCCATCGGCAGATATTGCAGCGCGCCCTGCTTCAGCTCGGCGAAGTCGACGTCGAGCATCATCACGACGAACAGGAACAGGACGGCGACGGCGCCGACATAGACCACGATCAGGATCATCGCCAGGAACTCGGCGCCCATCATCACGAACAGGCCAGCCGCGTTGACGAAGGCGAGGATGAGATAGAGCACCGAATGCACCGGGTTGCGCGACGCGATCACCATGAAGGCGCTCGCCACGCAGATGCCGGCAAAGAGATAGAAGAACAGCGCGGTGACGATCATCGGCGGCTTACCTGTACGGCGCGTCGAGCGCGATGTTTTGCGCGATCTCGCGCTCCCAGCGGTCGCCGTTGGCGAGCAGCCGCTCCTTGTCGTAGTAGAGCTCCTCGCGCGTCTCGGTGGCGAATTCGAAATTGGGCCCTTCGACGATGGCGTCGACCGGGCAAGCCTCCTGGCAGAGGCCGCAATAGATGCACTTCACCATGTCGATGTCGTAGCGGGTGGTGCGCCGCGTGCCGTCGTTGCGGCGCGGCCCCGCCTCGATGGTGATGGCCTGCGCCGGGCAGATCGCCTCGCACAGCTTGCAGGCGATGCAGCGCTCCTCGCCGTTCGGATAACGGCGCTGCACGTGCTCGCCGCGGAAGCGCGGCGAGATCGGCCCTTTTTCGAAGGGGTAGTTGAGCGTCGCCTTCGGCTTGAAGAAATAGCGCATGGCGAGCCCGAAGCCGGACACGAACTCCCGCAGAAAGATCGACTTGGCGGCGCGGTCGAGCCTCATGACAGCCTCATCCTACAGGCCGGCGTATTCGATAACGCCGGCGACAATCACCACCATCGCCAGCGACAGCGGCAGGAACACCTTCCAGCCGAGCCGCATGAGCTGATCGTAGCGATAACGGGGGACCATGGCCTTGACCATGGCGAACATGAAAAAGAGGAACAACGCCTTGAGCACGAACCAGATGATGCCTGGTACCCAGATAAAGGGAACGAACGGGATCGGCGACAGCCAGCCGCCGAGGAACAGAATGGTGCCCATGGCGCACATGGTGGCGATGGCGACATATTCGCCGAGCATGAACATCATGTAGGGCGCGGAGCCGTATTCGACCATGAAGCCGGCGACCAGCTCGGACTCGGCTTCCACCAGATCGAAGGGCGGCCGGTTGGTTTCCGCCAGCGCCGAAATGAAGAACACCACGAACATCGGCAACAGCGGCAGCCAGTACCACGAGAACAGGCCGTAGGGCCCGTCCTGCGCCTCGACGATCTTGGAAAGATTGAGCGAGCCGGCGCACAGCAGCACGGTGATGATGACGAAGCCGATGGAGACCTCATAGGACACCATCTGCGCCGCCGAGCGCAGCGCGGCGAGGAACGGATATTTCGAGTTCGACGCCCAGCCCGCCATGATCACGCCGTAGACCATGAGCGAGGAGATGGCGAAAATATAAAGCACGCCGACATTGATGTTGGCGATCACCCATCCGGCATTGACCGGCACCACCGCCCAGGCGGCGAGCGCCAAAACGCAGGTCACCAGCGGCGCCAGCAGGAACACGCCCTTGTTGGCGCCGGCGGGGATCACCGGCTCCTTGAGCACGAATTTCAAAAGATCGGCGAAGGACTGCAACAGGCCCCAGGGCCCGACCACGTTGGGACCGCGCCGGATCTGCACCGCCGCCCAGATCTTGCGGTCGGCGAGCAGGATGTAGGCGATCGCCACCAGCAGAACGACCAGCAGCAGCACGGACTCCGCCAGGATGATGATGACCGGCCAGACGTAGCTGAAAAAGAAGCTGTCCATCCGCCCTACTCCGCCGCCTGGGTCGCCGCATGCGCCAGCGCCGAGCATTCCGCCATGATCGCGGACGCGCGCGCGATCGGGTTGGTCATGTAGAAATCGCTCACCGCGGGCCTGAGCTGCGCCTTGTCCAGGCTGCCGCCGAGCTTCGCCAGCTTCTCGATGTCGGCGGCGTCCCCCGGCGCGATCTGATCGATGCGCAGCAGATGCGGGTGCGCCGCCACCATGATCTGGCGCAGATCGGCAAGCGAGTCATAAGGCAGCTTGCAGCCGAGCACCTCGGAGAGCGCGCGCAAAATGGCCCAGTCCTCACGCGCCTCGCCCGGCGGGAAGGCGGCCCGTTCGGCGATCTGCACGCGGCCCTCGGTGTTGACGAAGATACCGGCCTTCTCGGGGTAGGCAGCCCCCGGCAGGATCACGTCGGCGCGATGGGCGCCGCGGTCACCGTGGCTGCCGATGTAGATCACGAACGGCCCGGGCGCGACGTTGATCTCGTCGGCGCCGAGCAGGAACAGCACGTCGACGCCGCCTTGGGCCATCCGCAAGGCGGTCTGCCCGCCCTCGCCCGGCACCACGCCGAGATCGAGCGCGGCAACGCGGGAGGCCGCATGATGCAGAACGCTGAAGCCGTTCCAGTCGTCCTTGACGGCGCCGACGTCGAGCGCCGTCTTGGCGGCCACCGAAGCGATCGCCGCGCCGTCCGGGCGCGCCAACGCGCCGGCACCGAGCAGGATGAGCGGCCGCTCGGCTGTCTTGAGCGAGTCGATGAACTGGCTGCGGCCGAGATTGGCGAGCGATTCCGAGCCGGCGCCGAGATAGTCGTAATTGTAGGTCAGATCGACGCGCTCGCCGATCAGGCCGATCGGGAACGGCCCCTGGCGCCAGCGCTTGCGGATGCGCGCATTGAGCACTGCCGCCTCGCGGCGCGGGTTGGCGCCGATGACCAGCAGCGCGTCGGCCTGCTCGATACCGGCGATGGTGGCGTTGAACAGATAGCTGGCGCGCCCCCATTTGGGGTCGAGCATCGCGCCGTCCTGGCGCGCATCGACATGCGGGCTGCCGAGGCGCCCGAGCAGGTCCTTGAGCGCATACATCTCTTCCGCCGCGGCCAGATCGCCGACGATGCCGCCGACGCGCGCGCCGTCGACCGGCCGCAGCCGCTCGGCGATGGCCAGGAAGGCCTCACGCCAGCCCACCGGACGCAACGCGCCCCCGACCCGCAGATAGGGCTGGTCGAGCCGCTGCGTGCGCAGACCGTCGACCACATGGCGGGTCTTGTCGGAAATCCACTCCTCGTTCACCTCGTCATTGGTGCGCGGCAGGATGCGCATGACCTCGCGCCCGCGCGTATCGATGCGGATCGCGGAGCCGAGCGCATCCATGACGTCGATCGAACTCGGTCTTGGTCAGCTCCCAAGGCCGCGCGGCAAAGGCGTAAGGCTTGCTGGTGAGCGCACCGACCGGGCACAGATCGACCACGTTGCTCTGCAGCTCCGAGGTCATGGCGTGCTCGAGATAGGTGGTGATCTCCATGTCCTCGCCGCGGCCGATGGCGCCGAGCTCGGGCACGCCGGCGACTTCGGTGGAGAAGCGGATGCAACGCGTGCAGTGGATGCAGCGCGTCATGATCGTCTTGACCAGCGGGCCGATATATTTGTTCTCGACCGCGCGCTTGTTCTCGGCGAAACGCGAGGCGTCGACGCCATAGGCCATGGCCTGGTCTTGCAGGTCGCATTCGCCGCCCTGGTCGCAGATCGGGCAGTCAAGCGGATGGTTGATCAGCAGGAACTCCATCACGCCTTCGCGCGCCTTCTTCACCATCGGCGACTTGGTGCTGAGCACGTGCGGCGTGCCGTCTTTCTTCGGCGGCAAATCCTTGACGCCGACGGCGCAGGAGGCCTGCGGCTTCGGGGTGCCGACGACTTCGATCAGGCACATGCGGCAATTGCCGGCGATCGACAGCCGCTCATGGAAGCAGAAGCGCGGGATTTCCGCGCCCGCGGCTTCGCAGGCCTGGAGCAGCGTGTACTCCGGCGGAACGTCGATCTCTTTGCCGTCGATGATGAGCTTCGCCATCGTTCCCAATTCTTCAGTTAGCGCAAACCGGCATCGTCATTGCTGAATATGCTGGTGCTCGCCGCACCAGTCCTCGCGCTTGACGGTGACCCAGGCCGGATAGCGCCGGCTATGGTCCGGCCCCTCGTTGACCAGCGCCGGCGGCGCATGGCACCGGCATTGGCCAAGAATCGAATGTTGGCGGCTCGGTTCATTGCCGGTCGCCTCGGCGGTCGGCCACCAGAACCGACAATCGTGGCAGCGCAGGTTCTTGTTTTCGAACGTCATCGCCGTTCTCCATGGGTTGCCCCCGCCCCCGCTATTCCGCCGCCACCGGCGCCGCGGCGGCTTCTTTGGCCCCGCGTGCCGACTTCCAGAGTTTAGCGTCCGACAGGTCCTCCCAGCCGAAAGCGTATTCGCTCGCTCCCTCCTCGATGAGACGATCGCGCCGTCTGATCCCTTCCGCCATGTCGGGCCGCTCGCCCGCCGCCACCCACCACATCACCATCGGCGTGTCGATCGGCGCAAACCAGTCCTCGCGGCGGCGGTAAAAGCGCCCGTGCAGGGTCTGCCACACGAAACGCTCGAGTGCCTGCGGCGTTTCCCAGAGCGTCAGGTTCGGCAGCAGCGTCGGGTCGTCATAGACCCGCATGTTCATGGCGTGACCGCTGTCGTCTTGCAGCCGCCAGACGAAACCGTCGATCTTCTCGGCCAGTCTGTTGACGCGCTCGACGTTGTCGACGAACTCGGCCATGCGCGGATCGTCGAGCGGATAACGGATCCGCGCGATATTGAATTCCGCGAGATGGCGAGCGCCTTGCATCATCGCCTCATTCCGCCGCCACGGGCTCGGGATCGCGCACGCCCTCGTCGTCGACATGGCGCGTATATTGATCGATGCGGCGCTCGATCTCGGGTCGGAAGTGGCGCAGCAGCCCCTGCACCGGCCAGGCGGCGCCGTCGCCGAAGGCGCAGATGGTGTGGCCTTCGATCTGCTTGGTGACTTCCATCAGCATGTCGATCTCGCGCCGCTGCGCGCGGCCCTCGGCCATGCGGGTCAGCACCCGCCACATCCAGCCCATGCCTTCGCGGCAGGGCGTGCACTGGCCGCAGGATTCGTGCTTGTAGAAATAAGAGATGCGCGCCATCGCCCGGATGATGTCGGTGGACTTGTCCATGACGATCACGGCGGCGGTGCCGAGCGCCGACTGCTTGTCGCGGCAGCCGTCGAAATCCATCAGCAGCGTGTCGGCCTGGTCGGGCCCGGCGGGAATGATCGGCATGGACGAGCCACCGGGGATCACCGCCAGCAGATTGTCCCAGCCGCCGCGCACGCCGCCGGCATGGGTCTCGATCAATTCGCGCAACGGAATGCCCATCGCCTCTTCGACGTTGCAGGGCCGTTCGACGTGGCCGGAAATGCAGAACAGCTTGGTGCCGGTATTGTTGGGCCGGCCGATGCCGGCGAACCACGACGGGCCACGGCGCAGGATGTCCGGCACCACGGCGATGGATTCAACATTGTTGACCGTGGTCGGGCAGCCATAGAGGCCGACATTGGCCGGGAACGGCGGCTTCAGGCGCGGCTGGCCTTTCTTGCCTTCCAGGCTCTCCAGCAGCGCGGTTTCCTCGCCGCAGATATAGGCGCCGGCGCCGTGATGGACGTAGAGGTCGAAGTCCCAGCCGTGAATATTGTTCTTGCCGATCAGCTTGGCCTCATAGGCCTGCACGACCGCGGCTTCGAGCCGCTCGCGCTCGCGGATGAACTCGCCGCGCACATAGATGTAGCCGACATTGGCGCCCATGGCGAAGCCGGCGATCAGGCAGCCTTCGACCAGGAGATGCGGATCGTTCCGCATGATCTCGCGATCCTTGCAGGTGCCGGGCTCGGACTCGTCGGCATTGACCACGAGATAATGCGGGCGGCCGTCCGACTTCTTCGGCATGAACGACCATTTCAAGCCGGTCGGGAAGCCGGCGCCACCGCGCCCGCGCAAGCCCGACGCCTTCACCTCGTCGATGATCGCGTCACGACCCTTTTCCAGGATCGCCTTGGTCCCGTCCCACGCGCCGCGCGACTGCGCGCCGCGCAGGTTCCAGGCGTAGCGCCCGTAGAGATTGGTGAAGATACGATCCTTATCTGCGAGCATCGTGACTGTCAGTTCGGTTGCGGTTTCGTTTTATCGCGGGCCGGCGGTTGCGGCGTGCCGGCCGACTTTGCGTTGCCGTCGTTCGGCTCGGACTTCGGCTTGGCTGCCGACCTGCGGCGCCTGGAATAGATCGCGCCGTCGGTGAGCGTCGTGGCGCCGCCGATCGGCTCGGACAAATGGCGGTCGATCTGCGGACCCGGCGTCGGCGTCTTGCCGGCGGCGAAATCGTCAAGCAACTGGGTAAAGCTGTCGGCGTCCAAGTCCTCGTAATAGTCGGAACCGACTTGCACCATCGGCGCGTTGACGCAAGCACCCAGGCATTCCACCTCGACCCAGGAGAAGGTTCCGTCCTCGGTCACCTCCATCTGGTCGCCGATGCGCTTGCGGCAGATGTGCTCCAGATCGTCAGCGCCGCGTAGCCGGCACGGCGTCGTGCCGCAAAGCTGCACATGGACTTTGCCCACCGGCTGCAAATTGAACATGGTGTAGAAGGTGGCCACTTCAAGCGCGCGGATGTGCGCGATGCTGAGGAAGTCGGCCACGTAGCGAATCGCTGCCTCCGGCAGCCAGCCACCGGCCTGTTCCTGCGCGCGCCAGAGCAGCGGGATGACCGCCGACTGCTGACGCCCGGGCGGATATTTCTCCGCCTGCGCCTTGGCCCAGATCAAATTCATCCGGTTGAAGGAGAAATCCTTCGGCTGCACCTCCGGCGGGGCAAGACGACGCACGCTCATCGGTCCACCTCCCCGAACACGATGTCGATGGAACCGAGGATGGCGGAGACGTCGGCCAGCATGTGTCCCTTGGTGAGGAAATCCATCGCGCTCAGATGCGAAAAGCCCGGCGCGCGGATCTTGCACTTGTACGGCTTGTTGGTGCCGTCGGACACGAGATAGACGCCGAACTCGCCCTTGGGCGCTTCGACCGCCGCGTACACCTCGCCGGCGGGCACGTGATAGCCCTCGGTGTAGAGCTTGAAGTGATGGATGAGCGCCTCCATCGAGCGCTTCATCTCGCCGCGCCGCGGCGGCACGATCTTGTGGTCGTCGATGGTGACGGGCCCGCGGCCTTCCTTGCTGCGCAGCTTGTCGAGGCACTGCTTCATGATGTGGGTGGACTGGCGCATCTCCTCCATGCGGATGAGATAGCGGTCATAGCAGTCGCCGTTCTTGCCGATCGGAATTTCGAATTCGAGATCGGAATAGCACTCGTAAGGCTGCGCGCGGCGCAAATCCCAGGCGGCGCCCGAGCCGCGCACCATCACGCCGGAGAAGCCCCAGTTCCAGGCGTCATCCAGCTTGACCACGCCGATGTCGACATTGCGCTGCTTGAAGATGCGGTTGTCGGTCAGCAGATTGTCGAGATCGTCCACCACCTTCAGGAACGGATCGCAGAAGGCATAGATGTCGTCGAGCAGCTTGGGCGGCAGATCCTGATGCACGCCGCCGGGGCGGAAATACTTGGCGTGCATGCGGGCGCCCGACGCACGCTCATAGAAGACCATCAACTTTTCGCGCTCCTCGAAGCCCCACAGCGGCGGGGTGAGCGCGCCGACGTCCATGGCCTGCGTGGTGACGTTGAGCAGGTGCGACAGGATGCGGCCGATTTCGGCATAGAGCACGCGGATCAATTGCGCGCGGTACGGCACTTCGATGCCGAGCAGCTTCTCCACGGCCAGGCAGAAGGCGTGCTCCTGGTTCATCGGCGCGACGTAATCGAGCCGGTCGAAATAGCCGACCGCCTGCAGATAGGTCTTGGCCTCGATCAGCTTCTCGGTGCCGCGGTGAAGCAGGCCGATATGGGGATCGACGCGATCGACGATCTCGCCGTCGAGCTCGAGCACCAGGCGCAGCACCCCATGCGCGGCCGGATGCTGCGGGCCGAAGTTGATGGTGAAGTTTCGTAGACTCGTTTCCGTCATCGCGCTTCACTCACTTCGCTTTCTCGTCGCCGGGCAGCAGGTATTCGGTGCCTTCCCAGGGCGAGAGGAAATCGAAGGTGCGGAATTCCTGATTGAGCTTCACCGGCTCGTAGACGACCCGTTTTTCCTCGTCATCCCAGCGCACCTCGACGAAGCCGGTGAGCGGGAAATCCTTGCGCAGCGGATGGCCCTCGAAGCCGTAGTCGGTGAGGATGCGGCGCATGTCGGGGTGACCGGTAAACAGCACGCCGTAGAGATCGTAGGTCTCGCGCTCGAACCAGTCGGCGCCGCGGAACACGCCGATGATCGACGGCACCGGCGTCACCTCGTCGGTCTGGACCTTGAGACGAATGCGCTGGTTCAACCGCGGCGAGAGGAAATGGTAGACCACGTCGAAACGCTTCTCGCGCGACGGCCAGTCGACCGCGGTGATGTCGATGAAGCAGGAAAACTGGCAGACGGTCGCCTCGCGCAGAAAGCGCACGACCTTGACGATATCGCCAGCGACGGCATGCACGGTGAGCTCGTCGCGCTCGATCTCGTAGCCGGTAATCGACGCCCCGAGGCCGTCCTGCACGGCCTGTGCGACCCGTTCGAGCTGCTCTACGTCCATGCCTTCCCCGTTCAGCGCTCGATCGTGCCAGTGCGGCGAATCTTCTTCTGCAACAACATCACGCCGTAGAGCAGCGCCTCGGCGGTGGGCGGGCAGCCGGGCACGTAGATGTCGACCGGCACGATGCGATCGCAGCCGCGCACGACCGAATAGGAATAGTGGTAATAGCCGCCGCCGTTGGCGCACGAGCCCATGGAGATGACGTAGCGCGGCTCCGGCATCTGGTCGTAGACCTTGCGCAGCGCCGGCGCCATCTTGTTGGTGAGCGTGCCGGCGACGATCATGACGTCGGACTGGCGCGGGCTGGCGCGCGGGGCAAAACCGAAGCGCTCCGCGTCATAGCGCGGCATCGACATCTGCATCATCTCGACGGCGCAGCAGGCGAGCCCGAAGGTCATCCACATCAGCGAGCCGGTGCGCGCCCAGGTGATCAGATCGTCGGCGGCGGTGACCAGGAAGCCCTTGTCGGAGAGCTCGCGGTTGACGTCCTTGAAAAAGGCATCGCCAGCGCCGGCCGGCTTGCCGGTGCGCGGGTCGATGATTCCTTGCGGTGACGGTGCGACCAGGGTCATCGGCTCAATCCCATTCGAGCGCCCCCTTGCGCCACTCATATATGAAGCCGACCGTCAGAACGCCAAGGAACACCATCATCGCCCAGAACCCGTAGAGGCCGGTTTCGCGGAACGTCACCGCCCAGGGGAACAGGAAGCTCACCTCCAGGTCGAAAATGATGAACAGAATGGCGACCAGGTAGAATCGCACGTCGAACTTCATGCGCGCGTCGTCGAAGGCATTAAATCCGCACTCATAGGCGGACAGTTTTTCCGGATCCGGCTGCTGATAGGCGACGATGAACGGCGCGATCAGCAGCACCAAGCCGATCACCAGTGCGACCGCGACGAAAATGACCAGGGGCAGGTAGTCGAGCAGCAATGCGTGCATAGGCGAACCTCAGCGTGGCACCCCGTCCCCCCGACCAGGATTTGTGCCCGCCCCGAACCGACCGACACCGGGACCGGCGCCGTAGCCGCATACAAAAAAGCCCTTGCCGCGCTTGGAATAGGCTCAAGGACGGGAGCGGTTGAGCCTTAGCGCAGTGCACAAAGTGTGGCAAGCCGCCACAGGCCGGCAATTGCCGACGATCCAGCCTTCGATGCACGCGAAACTGTGGATCATCCGTCATGCACGGCGCCGCCACGGCGATTGACAGCACCGGCCCCACCGCGATTATGCCGCCCGTGCCCCCAGGGGTCTTTCGCGTCGCGACCCCCGGCAAGCCGCCGATCCCCGCCTTCCCTTCGGCCAGGGTGTTCCGGTAACCCCCACGAGCCCCGCACGAACAGGAGAGTTCCGCCATGAATGAAATGACCAAGCCATCCGGGGTCGCCGTCAAGGGCCACGAGCATTGGACCGAGAAGGGCAGCGACGTGAAGCTGTTCCTGTGGGAAAAAAGCGCCGGCGACCCGGCGAAAGCCGTGGGCACCATCCTGTTCGTGCATGGCTCGTCCATGGCGTCGCAGCCGACCTTCGACTTGCAGGTGCCGGGACGCAGTGATTCTTCGGCAATGGACTGGTTCGCGGCCCAAGGCTTCGACTGCTGGTCGGTCGACATGGAGGGCTACGGCCGCTCGACCAAGACCCGCGACAATAACGCGCCGATCGCCCAGGGCGCCGAGGACTGCTACGCGGCCGCGCTCTACATCCAGAAGCACCGCGGCAAGCGGCCGCTCCTGGTCTACGGCATTTCCTCCGGCGCGCTGCGGGCGGCGATGTTCGCCGAGCAGCATCCCGAAATGGTGGCCCGGCTCGTGCTCGACGCCATGGTGTGGACCGGCGAAGGCTCACCGACCCTTGAGCAGCGGCGCAAGAGGCTGCCCGAGTTCCTCGCCAGCAACCGCCGTCCGATCGACAAGGCCTTCGTGCATTCGATCTTCACCCGCGACCATCCCGGCACCGCGGACGAGAGCGTGATCAACGCCTTCGCCGACGCCATCACCGCGCTCGATGACTCGGTGCCGACCGGCACCTATGTCGACATGTGCTCGCGGCTGCCGGTGGTCGATCCGGAAAAGATCACGGTGCCGACGCTGATCATGCGCGGCCAATGGGACGGCATCGCGTCCATGGAGGACCTGCTCAAGTTCTTCGCCAAGCTGCCCAACCCCGACAAGCAATTCGCGGTGATGCCGGGCATCTCGCACGCAAGCTTCCAGCAGAAGAACTACGCGCTGGTCTATCACATCCTGTTGAGCTTCTTCACGCAGCCCGAGCCGCTCTATCGGGGCTGAGCCGCTTCCGCGACCATCAGCGCTGCCGCCGGGTCGGCGGCGGCGAACCGCTCGGCATCCGGGACACGCGTCTCATGGCGTGAGTTTGTGCACCCGCAACGTTCTAAACCCCACGCGCGGTGTGCCTTTCCGCGTACCCCGCTGCCTGCTATCGTTGTCTCGTTTTACGTGCATCGGGGGCATGTCCAACGAGCGGGGAGCCACACTCGGCTTGCAGCATCGGGCTACCGAAAAGACCTGACCCACGAGAAAACAGTCATCGGAAAGCATAGGGAGGAATTCTAGATGAGCGGCATTTATCGCCCGTCGCGGCGAACCTTTTTGCACACGGCGTTGGCCGGCGGCGCGGCCCTGACCGCGTTCGATCCGTTCCGGCAAGCGCTCGCGGCCTATCCCGCCAACAACATCGACGTCGTCATTCCCACGCGCGCGGGCGGCGGTGCCGACCGGCTGTTCCGGGCAGTGACGAACGTCTGGAAAAAACATCTCAAGACCAATTTCCAGCCCGGCTTTTACCCGGGCGCCTCGGGCCGCGTCGGCTATGAGGTGTACATGGGCAAGAAGGCGCCCGACGGCTACAATTTGCTGTTCGGCAATATGGGCCCGGAGCTGCTTAACTGGGTGGTGAAGAAGCCGAGCTTTCCGGTGAAGGACTGCGTCTATTTCGGCAAGATCGACAACGATCCGGCCTGCATCTTCGTCGGCGCCGAGAGCAAGTTCAAGACCATCGACGACATCGTCGCCGAGGGCAAGAAGCGTCAGCTCAATGTCGGCACCAGCCGCCTGGCGCATCCCGCTTCCATCGGCGTGCTGGCGCTTGCCGAGCACACCGGCGCGAAGTTCAACCTGATCCCGCTGTCGGGCGGCAAGAACACCATCGCCGGCGCGCTGACCGGTGAAGTGGACTTCAGCGCGCTTCCGGCTTCTTCGATGGTTGTCAGCGGCAGTGCGACCCGGGCCCTCCTCATCTTCGACGAATCCAACCCGCTACCGTCGAAGCTCGACAATGCGCCGACCATGAACGCGCATTTCAAGACCGACCTGCCGCCGTTGCTGTCGTCGCGCGCCTTTGCCATCAAACAGGAGGCGATCGACAAGCATCCGGACGACTTCAAGATACTGCAGGAGACGCTCAAGAAGACGGCCGAGGATCCGGAACTGATCGACCAGATCAAGAAGGCGGGCAGCGACCCGGCGTTCCTGAAGTACGGCGGCCTCGAGGCCTGCCAGAAGTTCGCCGAGCAAACCTTGAAGCTTGGCGAACACTACAAGCCGCTGCTGACCGGTAAGAGCAAGAAGAAGAAAAGCTGATCGCGGAAACCTTAAGCCTGATGTAGGCCGGCGCGCCGATTAAAGGTGCGCCGGTCTCGTTGAGCGGTGGCGCACCACCGCGTTATGGAAACCCCTAAGGCCGACTGAAATGGCAGACACCACGCCGTCGCGTGACACAGAGCCCCGCCCCATCGGCGCCCAGCTCATCATCCCGATCGCCGCGATCGCCTTCACCCTCTACTACTTCACAACCATCCTCGACACGCCCTGGACGGCACAGGTCAGTGCCTTCTTCGTCGGTACGATCCTGCTGATCCTCGCCGTCGCATTCGTCGCCAGAGAGCTCTACGCGGTGCGGCGCGGGCGCGCCACGCTCGGCCTCGGCGATTTTATCACGCATGCCGATGTCACCAGCGGCCGGGCGGCCATTTTCGCGCTCACCATCTTCTATATCTACGTGATCCAGTGGGGCGGGTTCACGATCACCACGTTCTTCTATATTTTCATCTGCATCGCCATTCTGAATCGGGCCCGCCAACTCGGCCTCGCGGCCATCGTCTCATTCCTTGTGGTGATCGCGGGCTATCTCCTGTTCATCGTCGCCTTCGACACGCGCTTTCCGCGCGGCCCGTTCGAACACCTGATGCAGAAGGTCTTCTTCCATGGCTGAAATGGCGACCTTCGGCCATCTGTTTCTGCACAGCCTGACCTTCTGGTGGGTGATCATCCCCTCCGTGTTCCTGGGGATGATCGTCGGCGCGCTACCCGGCTTCAGCGCAGCCAACACCATCATCGTTCTCTTGCCCTTGACCCTGGCGATGCCGGTCGAGGTCGGGCTGATCTTCATGATCGCGATTTACTGCTCGTCGCACATGGGCGCCGGCATTCCCGCCATCCTGGTCAACATCCCGGGCACCGCCGGCGCTGCCGCGACGCCGCTCGACGGCTATCCGATGGCCAAGAAGGGCATGGGCCAGCAGGCGCTCGCCATTTCCTTCATCGCGTCCTGTCTCGGCGGCCTGCTGACGACCGTCATCGCGCTGTTTGCCATGCCGATCCTCGCCCGGGTCGGCTTCTACATGCACAGCGTCGAACTCATCGTGGTCATGCTGTTCGGCATCTCGCTGATCGCCACCATCGCCAGCGGCGACCCCTGGAAAGGCCTGATTGCCGGCTTCTTCGGGCTGATGATCGGCTTTGTCGGCTCCGATCCCGTCTATGAGACGCCGCGCGCCACGTTCGGCTTTCTCGAGCTTTACGATGGCGTGCCGATCATCCCCGCGCTGGTCGGATTGTTCGCGGTTTCGGAAGCGTTCCTGATCATGGATCAGAGTTCCATCGTCAGCGAGGAGAACCAGACCGACATCCGGCACGGCAGCTGGGCGGCGACCTTCGAAGGCATGAACATGGCGCTGAAACGCTGGTGGCACATCGTGTGGACCAGCATCATTGGCCTCATCGTCGGCGTTATCCCGGGCGCCGGCGCCAGCATCGCCTGCTTCGTCGCCTACCAGCAGAGCCGCGCATTCTCAAAGACGCCCGAGCTCTACACCACGGGCCATCCCGAGGGACTGATCGCGCCCGAGGCGGCCAACAACGGCGTGACCTCCGGCACGATGGTGCCGCTGCTGGCGCTCGGCATTCCGGGCGGCGAGACGGCCGCCATCATGATGGTCGTGTTGCAATATCATGGCGTCAATTTCGGTCCGACCCTGTTCCAGCTGCATCCGGAGATCGGCTATGGCGTGTTCACCGCCATGACGGTCACCTATCTGCTGATGCTGATCACCGCGCTGCCGATCGCGCGCTACATGTCGCACGTGACCATGGTGCCGATCGGCTATCTGGTGCCTTTGATCCTGGCATTCTCGTTGCTCGGCGCCTTCGTGCCGCGCGAATACATGTTCGACATCGGGCTCGCGGTGGTGTTCGGCGTCATCGGCTATGTCGCGCGCAAGACCGGCTATCACGTCGCCGCCATCCTGATCGGCGTCATCCTGGGGCCGCTGATGGAGCGGTACTTCCTGCTTGCGCTGAAGGAGGCGGACGGCAACATCCTGGTGCTGTTCTCCTCCCCGATCGGCAACGCGCTGTGGGTGGCGCTGATCATCTCGCTGCTCATGCCCACCATTCTCGCCAGATGGCGCCGGCGCGGCGCCGCCAAGCAAGTCGCTCTGGAAGGCTAGCGGCCGCCGCCGCAGACAAATCTGAAGCTGGATGAGATGTTCAGGTGGCCGCGACGGCGCGGATACACGCGCCATTTGGGATCGTCCGCGGCGCCTTGTTGAGCGTTTCGATGGCAAAGCCCGCGGCGGCCTTGTAGCCGGCCATGAACTCGGCGCGCTCTTGGGCCGGGATGACGTCGTCGATGTTGTCGAAGGTGCCGCCGCAACGCTCGTCGACCATATTGAGCAGGCCGAACGGCCCGGCGCCGCGATTGCGCAGCACGACCTGCGAAATCGGGCCGCAGAGCTTGTCGTCAAAGGCGGCGAGCGCGGCTTGCGAGACGCCATGCTCAACCATGGCCGCGCCCAACACACGGGCATCGACAATGGCCTGGCTGCCGCCATTGGAGCCGGTCGGATACATGGCATGGGCGGCATCGCCCATGAGCACCACCGGGCCGTCCTGCCAGGTCGGCACCGGGTCGCGGTCGATCATCGGGTTTTCGTAGGCGCTGTCCGCCTGCCTGATCATGGCGGGCACATCGAGCCAGTCCCAAATCCAGTCGTCGAAATGATGGACGAAGTCATTGACGCCCACCTGCCGGAACCAGCCGCGCTGCTTCCAGCCCTCGGTGTTGTCCATCGTGACTTCCGCGATCCAGTTGATCATCGACAAACCGGTCTGCGGATCGGGATGGGAGATCGGATAGAAGACGACCCGTTGGCGATGGGTGCCGAGGCCGACAAAGGAGGCGCCGCTGCGGATCGGCTTCCCCCAGGTCGTGCCGCGCCACATGATCGCCCCGCCCCAATGGATCGGCGGCTGGTCGGGATGCATCTGCGCCCGGATCGCCGAGTGGATGCCATCGGCGCCGATGAGCAGCGCACCGCGCGCCTCTGAGGTTGCGCCGTCGGCGCCTTCGATCAGCGCGCTCACGCTGCCGTCGGCGTTCTTGCGGTAGCCGGTGACACGGCTCCCCAGCCGGACCGCCTGCGGCCCGATACGCTCCGCCACCTTGTCATGGAGCAGCATGTGAAACAGGCCGCGATGAACCGCGTATTGCGGCCAGTTGTATCCAGCCAGCGACCCGCGCGGCTCGGAATAGATGTCGTTGCCGTTGAGGCCGACCAGCGCCCATTCCTTGGCCGGCAGCCCGACGCGGTCGAGATCGGCTTGCGTAAAGCCGAGATCGTAGAGCTCGCGCACCGCATTGGGCTGCAGATTGATGCCGACGCCGAGCGGGCGCATCTCGCGCACCGCTTCGAACACAACGCAGGGAACGCCGATCTGGTGCAGCGTCAGCGCCGTCGCCAGCCCGCCGATGCCGCCGCCGGCGATGATGACAGGATGCGTGGTCACAAGCTCAGCCCGTGTATTCGACGATATGCATGCCGGCGCCCCAACGGTCGATCAGATAGAGGCGGCCGTGCTCGTCGCAGCCGATGTCGTTGGACTGGATCGCTTCCTGCCCTTCCGGCGTTGCCGGCACGTAGCAGCCGACTTCCTTCGGCTGCAGCGGATCGCTGACGTCGACGGCGCGCAAGCCGGCATTGAAATAAGTGAGGAACACGAGATTGGCCCACGGCCCCTCGGCGGGAATGTTCTCCAGGATGTTGTGGGCGCCGAAACGCCCCGGACGATTGTAATACTTGTCGCGGTCGGGGATGAACGTGCTCACCGGCAGCGGATTGTTCTCCGCGCGGATGTCGACCACCCACATGAACTGGCTGTCCCACATCTTCTGCTTGCCACGCGCCTCGTCGGTGACGACGAGATAAGGCCGGTCGCCGACCGGCCAGGCGGTGTGGGTGCTGCCGTGGAAGGGCGGCGACCAGGAGACATGGCCGACCAGCTTCATGTCGGCGAGGTCGCTGCAATCGATGATCGCGATGCCGTTGCCCCAGAAGCCGGCGTACATGCGGTTGCCGCGGATCACCGGCGGCCCGTGCACGGTGCAAGTCGAATCGGTCTGCACCCCATCGCCGGCGTCGCCGGCGTCGGCCTTCTGCCACGGCAGGCCCCAGGTGCTGATGAGCTCGGGCTTGAGCGGATCGCGGATGTCGAGCGTCCAGATCACGCGCTTCTTCCAGCCCGGCGCGTCGCAGGGCAGAAGCGCGAGCTGGCGCTCATGGTCGATGCCGAAGCGGTGCGGGCCCTTGCCCGGCATGTCGTAGAAGCCGACCTCTTTCGGCGCCTCCGGCTTGCTGACATCGAAAATGAAGAAGCCGGTGCGCGCCTCCTTGCCCTTCTCCCCGCCCAGTCGCTCGGCGTTCACGTAGAGCAGGTCGTCGCCGACCAGCCGCACCTTGTGCGAATGCACGCCCGGCGGCGAGCGCACCTCCGCAACTTTTCGCGGTTTGCGCGGGTCGGACACGTCGTGAACGGTGAAGCCTTCCGGCCCGTTGAAGCTGGAGCCGCCGACGGCGCCCACATAGGCGAAGCCCTTCTTGACTTCGACCAGGCTGCCGCCACCCCAGGCCGCCGACGGATCATGACCGAGCAGACGAAAATTCTTGGCTTCTTCAGCGAAACGTTCGGCCATGTTCTTCCTTTACTGAGTTCCTATGCACCTAACTTGCCGGCGAGATCGGCAAGATCGCCGCCGGCCACATCCACCGGCGCCGTCGGCGCCGCCTCTCCGGTATTGGGACCGTATTCGTTGACCCGCGCGATATGACCGGTGCGCAGGCCGCATGTCGCCGCGGCGACCAGGTCGCGGGTGTGGGCGGCCACCATCATGCATTGCGCGGGCTCGAGATTGAAAGCGTCACAGGCCGCGAGATAGACGCCCGCCTTCGGCTTGAAGTCGCGCGCGACGTCCGAGCCGAGGATGGCGTCCCAGGGAATGTCGTTGCGGCGGGCGAGATCGACCATCAGCGCGATGTTGCCGTTCGAGCAGGGCGCCAGCCAGAACTTGCGCTTGAGCCGCGCCATCGCGCCCGGCACGTCGGGCCAGGCATCGAGCCGGTGCCAGACGAGGTTCAGGTCGGCCAGCGTCTCCTCGCCCAGCCCCGCCAGGCCGAAGCGCGGCAGGATGCGCTCGAGATTGCGGCGATGCAGCACGTCGAGCTTGCAGAACGGGATGCGGCCGGCGCGCACCGCCTCCATGCCCGGCTGGTATTCCGCCCGCCAGGCGTCGGCGAAGGCGATCCAGTCGAGTTCATGACCGAGGGGCATGAGGACGCGCCCGGCCTCGCGCGCGACCGATGTGCGCCAGTCCATCAGGGTGCCGAAGACGTCGAAAAACAGGGCTTTGACGCCGAAGTTGGGGGCTTGTGCGACCATCAAGGGGCCCACCCCCAGCCGCGGCTGGGCCGCAAAACCGGGCTAAGTCATTGAAAGAATGGCGGGAGCGACGGGACTCGAACCCGCGGCCTCTGCCGTGACAGGGCAGCGCTCTAACCAACTGAGCTACGCCCCCGCGGGCGTGCGGGACGAGTTATAGGGGGCCCTCCCCCAAGTCAAGGTAAACGCTTCCCCCCTCCCGGAAATTGCGAAAAAGCCTTATTTATCGGCAGGAATCGATGGTCAGACGCCCCCCGAATCGTCTATGCGGGCGGTTACGTTTGGCGTCTTTGAGTCAAACCTTTGCGGATTCATATGGAGGGTCCCTCTGATGGCAACGGCTCCCAAGGCTGCGACACCGACAACCGTTACGTTGAAGCATCTTGCCGCGGCACTCGCGGAATCCCATGAGATGTCGAAGAAACAGGCCGAAGCCGTGCTCGGCGACCTGGTCGGCGACATCGTCAAGCATTTGAAAAAGGGCGAGCGCATCCGCATCGGCGGTCTCGGCATCCTGCAGGTGCGCAAGCGCGCCGCGCGCATGGGCCGCAACCCGGCCACGGGCGAAGCAATCCAGATCAAGGCGAGCAAAAAGGTCGCCTTCCGCGCCGCCAAGGAATTGAAAGAAGCGATCTGACGGACTCGTTACGCCGGCCCCTCCGGGGATAACGGCGGCGGGCGTGGAGCGGGGCCGCTCTGCGCCCGTCGTTTTATTTTGCGGCGCGCGCGCAGGCATTCGACTCGGTCTTTAATGGAGACGACGCGACGTATAGAAGGGGGCGCCTTCCCACCCAGCCCGCCGGAATTGCTCCATGCCCTCGATCGCGTTCGATTACACCGTCGCCGACCGCTTCCTGCGCTATGTCACCATCGACACGCAGTCGGACCCCCGATTCAAGCACGACGCCGTCGACAGAGAAGCAGAAAGACCTCGGCCGGGTGCTGGTGGCCGAATTGCGCGAAATCGGGCTCAGTGACGCTGCGCTCGACGCTCACGGCTATGTCTATGCGACCCTGCCGGGCAACAGCAGCAAGACGGTGCCGGTAATCTGCTTCTGCTCGCACATGGACACCTCGCCGGACGCCCCCGGTGCCCATGTGAAGCCGCAGGTTCACCGCAACTACCAGGGTGCGGATATCGCGCTGCCCGGCAATCCCGCTCAGGTGATCCGCGCGGCGGACCATCCCGCGCTCGCGAGCCAGATCGGCAACGATATCGTCACGTCCGACGGCACCACTTTGCTCGGCGCCGACAACAAAGCGGGGCTCGCCGAGATCGTCGATGCGGTCCGCTTCCTGATCCGCAATCCTGAGCTCAAGCACGGCACTATCAAGGTGCTGTTCACACCGGACGAAGAGATCGGCCGCGGCGTCGACAAGGTCGATCTCGCCCGGCTCGGCGCCGACTTCGCCTACACCATCGACGGCGAGGCCGCCGGCAATGTCGAGGACGAGACCTTCTCGGCCGACGGCGCGACGGTCACCGTGCAGGGCGTGAGCGCGCATCCAGGCTTCGCCAAGGGACGCATGGAGAACGCGGTCAAGATCGCCGCCCGCATCATCGACGCACTGCCGCCGGACACCTGCTCGCCGGAGACGACCGAGGACCGCGAGGGCTTCGTGCACCCGATCGGCGTGGAAGCCGGGATGGATGTCGCCACGCTCAAGTTCATTCTGCGCGACTTCACCGAGGCGGGCCTCAAGGACAAGGCCGAGGTGCTGGAGACGGCGGTCCAGACGGGCTTACGCGGCTTCCCGCGCTCGACCTACCGGATCGAGATCAAGGAGCAGTACCGCAACATGAAGGAAGTGCTCGACCGCCATCCGCAGGTGGTCGCCAACGCCCTGGAGGCGGTGCGCCGCGCCGGCCTCAAGCCGGTGAAGGCGCGCATCCGCGGCGGCACCGACGGCTCGCGGCTGTCGTTCATGGGCCTGCCCTGCCCCAACATTTTCGCCGGCGAGCACGCCTTCCACTCGAGGCAGGAATGGGTGAGCGTTCAGGACATGCAGGCGGCGGTGCGCACCATCGTGCACCTGGCGCTGCTGTGGGAAGAGCAGGCGTAGCTGTTTTGGGCTTGCCGAGCCGAAGCGTGCGCAGCAAGCGAAGGCTGGTGGGCGGTGACGGGCTCGAACCGCCGACATCCTGCGTGTAAAGCAGGCGCTCTACCAACTGAGCTAACCGCCCGGGTTCAGCCGTTTATCCCCGGAATGGGCGAACATGCAAGCCGGCATATCCCGGCCGCGGCGCAGCACGGGGTGGTGCGCCGCATAGCCGGGAGCCCGCGCTTCTCTTTGCCGAGACCCGAGACGAAAACGGCGCCTTGCGGCGCCGTCTTCAGCTTCTGCTTTAAGGGCGCTTAGTGCGCGGTCAGGCCGGAACCCTCGTCGTCGCTCTTTTCCTTGGCGGCGGCGGCTTCCGCGAGCTTCGCCGCCTCCTCGTCCCAGGCGATCGGCTCGGGCTTGCGCGTGAGCGCGCGCGCCAGCACCTCGTCCATGCGGGTGACCGGAATGATCTCCAGCCCCTTCTTGATGCTCTCGTTGATCTCGACGAGATCCTTGGCGTTCTCTTCCGGGATCAGCACGGTTTTGATGCCGCCGCGTTGAGCCGCCAAGAGCTTCTCCTTCAAGCCGCCGATCGGCAGCACGCGGCCACGCAGCGTGATCTCGCCGGTCATGGCGACATCGCGGCGCACCGGAATGCCGGTCATCACCGAGACGATGGCCGAGACCATGGCGACGCCCGCCGACGGCCCATCCTTCGGCGTCGCACCTTCCGGCACGTGCACGTGGATGTCGCGCTTGTCGAACAGCGGCGGCTCGATGCCGAGGCCCACCGCCCGCGAGCGCACGTAAGAGGCCGCGGCCGAGATCGACTCCTTCATCACGTCGCGCAGGTTGCCGGTGACCGTCATGCGGCCCTTGCCCGGCATCTGCGTGGCTTCGATGGTGAGCAGCTCGCCGCCCACATCGGTCCAGGCCAGGCCCGTCACCACGCCGACCTGGTCCTCGTCCTCCACCTCGCCGTAGCGATACTTGGGCACGCCCAGGTAATCGGCGAGATTTTCGGCGGTGACCGCGATCGACTTCTTCTTCGACGTCATCAGTTCCTTCACCGCCTTGCGGATCAGGTTCGATAACTCGCGCTCGAGGTTGCGCACGCCGGCTTCCCGCGTATAGCGCCGGATCAGCATGATCAGCCCCTCGTCGTTGATCGACCACTCCTTGGGCTCGAGGCCATGCTTGACGACCGCGTGCGGGATCAGATGCTTGCGCGCGATCTCGAGCTTCTCATCCTCGGTGTAGCCGGCGATGCGGATGATCTCCATGCGGTCCATCAGCGGCGCCGGGATATTGAGCGTGTTCGCCGTGGTGATGAACATCACGTTGGACAGATCGTAGTCGACCTCCAGGTAGTGATCGGCGAAGGTCGAATTCTGCTCCGGATCCAGCACTTCGAGCAGGGCCGAGGACGGGTCGCCGCGGAAATCGGCGCCCATCTTGTCCACCTCGTCCAACAGGAACAGCGGATTGGACGTCTTGGCCTTGCGCATCGACTGGATGATCTTGCCCGGCATCGAGCCGATGTAAGTGCGCCGGTGGCCGCGGATCTCGGCCTCGTCACGCACGCCGCCGAGCGAGACGCGCACGAATTCGCGCCCCGTCGCGCGGGCAATCGACTTGCCGAGCGAGGTCTTGCCGACGCCGGGCGGGCCGACCAGACACAGGATCGGGCCGGTCAGCTTGTTGGCGCGCTGCTGCACGGCCAGATACTCGACGATGCGCTCCTTGACCTTCTCCAGGCCAAAGTGATCGGCGTCGAGAATCGTTTCGGCCAGACCGAGGTCCTTCTTGACCTTGCTCTTCTTGTTCCACGGGATCGACAGCAGCCAGTCGAGATAGTTGCGCACGACGGTGGCTTCCGCCGACATCGGCGACATCTGACGCAGCTTCTTGAGCTCGTGCTGCGCCTTCTCGCGGGCTTCCTTGGAGAGCTTGGTCTTCTTGATCTTGTCTTCCAGCTCTTGGAGCTCGTCGCGACCTTCCTCGTCGCCGAGCTCCTTCTGGATCGCCTTCATCTGTTCGTTGAGGTAGTACTCGCGCTGGGTCTTCTCCATCTGCCGCTTGACGCGGGTGCGGATGCGCTTTTCCACCTGCAGGACGGAGATCTCGCTCTCCATCAGGCCGAGCACCTTCTCCAGCCGCACGGTGACGACCGGCGTCTCCAGGATGTCCTGCTTGTCCGGAATCTTGACGGCGAGGTGAGAGGCCACGGTGTCGGCGAGCTTGGCGTAATCCTCGATCTGCTGGATCACGCCGATGACCTCGGGCGACACCTTCTTGTTCAGCTTCACATAGTTTTCGAACTCGGTGATCACCGAGCGCGCCATGGCTTCCGCCTCCACGCGATCGCCGATGTCGTCGGCGAGCGCGGTGGCGTCGGCTTCATAGTATTCGCTGCGGTCGGTGTAGCCGACGACGGTCGCGCGCGCGGCGCCCTCGACCAGCACCTTGACGGTGCCGTCGGGCAGCTTGAGCAGTTGCAGCACGCTCGCCAGCGTGCCGACCGTATAAATCGAGTCGGTCGCCGGATCGTCGTCGGAGGCGTTCTTCTGCGTCGCGAGCAGGATGAAGGTGTCTGAGCGCATCACCTCTTCCAGCGCCTTGATCGACTTTTCACGGCCGACAAAGAGCGGGACGATCATGTGCGGAAACACCACGATGTCGCGCAACGGCAAAACCGGATAAGCCCGGGTCTCGCCCGGCTGCAGCTGAGGTCGTGGCTTGTTGGTCATGGGGCGTGTGATCCTTGTTGTTGTGCCCCTGCCCCACGACCCGCTCAGGCGGCATCACGAGGGCAGTGCCGGAAGTGATGGGGCAAGGGAAGCAACGGTCTGACCCCGTACCCGAGATAGAAGGGTACGAGCCCCTCGCCCACTTGAAAACTACGATCCGTCGTACGCCGCTAGGCTTCGGATGCTATACGTAGGATGAGGCGACGGGGTCCGCAAGTAACGCCCGTTTTTCACCTTAAGAAGAAACCCGACGCTACGATTACCGTCATTTGGAACCCGAATCGGCGGAATTTCCCCATGATAGGGGAAACCCCGCCGCCGGGAATGGGTCAGGCGCTGGCGCTGCCGCTTTCGGCCGTCCGATCGCTGCGGTCGGCGTAGATGTAGAGCGGGCGGGCGGTGCCTTCCACGACCTCGCGGGAGATCACCACTTCCTCGACGCCCTCAAGGCTCGGCAGCTCGAACATGGTGTCGAGCAGGATGCCTTCCATGATGGAGCGCAGACCGCGCGCACCGGTCTTGCGCTCGATCGCCTTGCGGGCGATGGCGCCAAGCGCCTCGTCGGCGAGCGTGAGATCGATCGATTCCATCTCGAACAGCCGCTGATACTGCTTGACCAGAGCGTTCTTCGGCTCGACCAGGATCTTCTTGAGCGAAGCTTCGTCGAGGTCTTCGAGCGTCGCCACGACCGGCAAGCGGCCGACGAATTCCGGGATAAGCCCATACCTGAGCAGATCCTCGGGCTCGACCTCACGGAAGATTTCACCCTGCTTGCGGTCTTCCGGCGCGACCACCTTGGCGCCGAAGCCGATCGAGGTGGAACGCCCGCGCGCCGAGATGATCTTGTCGAGACCGGCGAAAGCACCACCGCAGACGAACAGGATATTGGTGGTGTCGACCTGCAGGAACTCCTGCTGCGGATGCTTGCGGCCGCCCTGCGGCGGAACGCTCGCGACCGTGCCTTCCATGATCTTCAGCAGCGCCTGCTGCACGCCCTCGCCCGACACGTCGCGGGTAATCGAGGGGTTGTCGGACTTGCGCGAAATCTTGTCGATCTCGTCGATATAGACGATGCCGCGCTGAGCACGCTCGACGTTGTAGTCGGCGGCCTGCAACAGCTTCAGAATGATGTTCTCGACGTCCTCGCCGACATAGCCGGCTTCGGTCAGCGTCGTGGCATCGGCCATGGTGAACGGCACGTCGAGGATGCGCGCCAGCGTCTGCGCCAAAAGCGTCTTGCCGGAGCCGGTCGGGCCGATCAGCAGAATGTTCGACTTCGCGAGTTCGACGTCGTTGTGCTTGCTCTGATGATTGAGCCGCTTGTAATGATTATGAACAGCGACCGACAGCACCTTCTTGGCGTGCTCCTGGCCGATGACGTAATCGTCGAGAACCTTGCGGATCTCCTTCGGAGTCGGAATCCCGTCGCGCGACTTCACCAGCGAGGATTTGTTCTCCTCGCGGATGATGTCCATGCACAGCTCGACGCATTCATCGCAAATGAAGACCGTCGGTCCGGCGATGAGCTTGCGCACTTCGTGCTGGCTCTTGCCGCAGAACGAGCAATAGAGAGTGTTCTTGGAATCGCTGCCGCCGACTTTGCTCATTCCATTCTCCGTTACTCTTTATCGTCTCTTACTCGCGGCAACCGGCGAAGCCCGCCTGGGTCTTCGTCCCCTTACCGAAGCAAGTTTCGCGCCGGACCCCCGACACGACGGGCCCTTATAGACCGGACTGCCCGCTAACCCGTACCCCTTCCCCAACACCATAAGCGAAGCATGCTAACGGCGTGCTAATCAAGAATTTATTAATGATAACGCCACAACGGGTGCGGCAAAAACAGCCATTCCGGGCAAATCCCCGGGGATTGAGGCCCGGAACTTGGGCGATTTTGAGGGCCACTAGGAGCCTCACGAGGTGGGTTTCGGCAACAATTCCTCCGGCCGCTTGTCGATGACCTTGTCGACCAGACCAAATTCCAGGGCCGCATCGGCCGTCAGAAAATAGTCACGCTCGAGCGCGTCTTCGATCTTCTTTAGCGCCTGGCCGGTGTGATGAACGTAAATTTCATTGAGTTTTTTTTTCAGATTCAGGATTTCCTGGGCGTGCAGCATGATGTCGGTGGCCTGGCCTTGGAAGCCGCCGGAGGGCTGGTGCACCATGATCCGCGCGTTGGGAAGCGCGAATCGCAGGTCCTTTGCGCCCGCCGTGAGCAGCAGGGAACCCATCGAGGCCGCCTGGCCGACGCACAGCGTCGACACCGCCGGACGCACGAACTGCATGGTATCGTAAATCGCCATTCCCGACGTCACCACCCCGCCCGGCGAGTTGATGTACATGGAGATTTCCTTCTTCGGATTCTCGGCCTCCAGGAACAGGAGCTGCGCCACCACCAGAGTGGCCATATGGTCTTCAATCGGACCGGTGATGAAAATGATGCGTTCCTTCAACAGCCGCGAAAAGATGTCGTAGGCCCGCTCCCCGCGGTTGGTCTGTTCGACCACCATGGGGACCAGTTGCATATAAGTCTCGACGGGATCTTTCATATCGGTTCCTCTACGCGAATCACGGAAGGCTAGCCTAGTGTTTCCCAATTGCCGACCCCCTTTTCGGCAAGCGCCGATCGGCCATTCGGAAACAAAGCGACACTAGCAACATGTTGATTCTAGTGCGGCATTTGTCTCGCAATTGCCGAACGGCGTACGCCGCGAATGGTGTCGGCAACCGCAAGACGCCGCACTAGTCCCGCCGTCGCGTCTCGGTCATCTATTTTCGAAGCTGCGCCGCCGCAAGTCGTGCCGTTAACTCAACCGGCCGACTGCTCCTCGTCTTCCTTGTAGAGCTCCTCGCGCGAGACCGGCTTCTCGGTCACCTGGGCGAGTTCGAGCAGGAAGTCGACCACCTTCTCCTCGAAGATCGGGGCGCGCAGACCGGCGACCGCCTGCGGGTTCTGCCGGTAATAGTCCCAGACCTTCTGCTCCTGGCCGGGAAACTGACGCACGTGCTCCATGAGCGCCCGGTTCAGTTCCTCCTCGGTGACGACGATGTTGTTCTTCTCGCCGATCTCGGCGAGCACCAGGCCGAGCCGCACCCGGCGTTCCGAAATCCGGCGGTATTCCGCTTTCGCCTTCTCTTCCGTGGTGCCTTCGTCCTCGAACGTCTTGCGCTCGTTTTCGAGCTCCTGCTGCACCGACTTCCAGACCCGGTCGAACTCCTCTTCGACCAGCGTCGGCGGCGGCTCGAACTGATGGCGCTTGTCGAGCTCGTCGAGCAGTTGGCGCTTCACCTTCTGCCGCGACATGTTCTGGTGCTCTTTCACCATGCGGTCCTTCACCGCATCGCGCAGCTTGGCGATCAATTCCAGGCCGAGCGACTTGGCGAATTCGTCGTCGAGGGTGACGGTCCCGGGCGCCTCGATCGACTTGGCGGTGACGTCGAACTCGGCGTCCTTCCCGGCCAGGTTTTCGGCCTGATAGTGCTCGGGAAACTTGACCTTGAGGGTGCGGCTTTCGCCCACGCCAATGCCGGCGAGTTGCTCCTCGAAGCCGGGAATGAAGCTGTTGGAGCCGATCAGCACCGGCATGTCGTCGCCGCTGCCACCTTCGAAGGGCTCGCCGTCGATCTTGCCGGCAAACGAAATGACGACACGATCGCCTTCTGCCGCCTTGCCGCCTTCCGCCTTGGCGGCAAAAGGCTTGTTCTGATCGGCGATGCGTTGCAGTGCCTCGTCAACCTCCGCCTCGGCAACTTCGGCGGTCGGCCGCGTGAGCTTGATGTCCTTGAAATCGGCAAGCGCAATCGCCGGCACGATTTCCACAGCCACCGTGTAGTCGAGGTCGGTCTTGCCGGCGATCAGGTTTTCGATCGCGCCCTGCTCCTCCGGCAGGTTCACCTTCGGCTCGGCGGCGAGCTTGTAGCCCTTCTCGCTGACGATCTGATTGTTGGCGTCGCGCACCGCCTCTTCGATCACCTCGGCCATGGCCGCGCGGCCGTACACGCGCTTGAGGTGCGAGGTCGGCACCTTGCCCGGGCGGAAGCCGTTGATGCGGACCTTGCCCTTCAGGTCCTCCAGCCGCGTATTGACCTTCTGGTCGAGTTCGTTGGCGGGGACGACGACGCGGAATTCGCGCTTGAGGCCTTCGGAAAGCGTTTCGGTAACCTGCATTGGCTTCGCTGCTTGTGCTCGGGGCGCGCGGATCGAGCGGTCGGCTCGGCGCGCCGGATGGATAGGAATTCAGGCGTCAGCCCAGTGTAACTGCTCCCGGCGTGGTGCGGGCGGAGGGATTTGAACCCCCACGACTTTCGTCACGGGAACCTAAATCCCGCGCGTCTACCAATTCCGCCACGCCCGCGGATCGGGCGGTCAGAGTCCCTGGCGCCGCAATCCGGCAGGGCTTAGACGCCGCGGCCCGCCGAGGCAAGGCGATAAGCACTGCTTGCGGGCGGCGCGGCTTATATCACGCGAAATCGCGGCCGCACCATAAAATTAGCCCGATTTTGCGCTGGCTCAATGACTTGGAATGGGAATCAATCGTCCTGGGACCACATAGGAGCCGCACCCCTGTGCTAGAAGGGTTAACGCCCATGGTAACGCCTACGACGGACCATCCGTCACGTTCATCGATCGCGGGCTTCGGCCCCATCAGCCGCCGCCGGCTGTTGGCTGGCGCGGGCGCCAGCGTGACCATGCTGGCACTGCCGCTGCCCTCCCTCGCCCGGGACCTTCAGGCCGGCCCGAAGCCCGAAATGGCGGCTGACGGCTTCCGCGTACTGCATGCACGGCCCGGCGAGGCCCGTTTGCGTGGCCGCAGCGAGACGCCGACGCCGATCTGGGGCTATGACGGCCTGAGCCCGGGCCCGACGCTCAGGGTCAAGCAGGGCGAGCCGCTCAAGGTGCGCCTCGCCAACGACCTCAAGCAGGACACGGTGGTGCACTGGCACGGCCTGCGGCTGCCCAACGCCATGGACGGCGTGCCGTATCTGACCCAGAAGCCGATCGCCCCGGGGGAGAGCTTCGACTACCGCTTCACGCCGCCGGACGCCGGGACCTTCTGGTACCACACTCATTTCGGCTCGTCGGAGCAGCTGGCGCGCGGGCTTTATGGGGTGCTGGTGGTCGACGAACCCACGCCGCCCGAGGTCGACCGCGACGTGGTGATGGTGGTCGACGACTGGCGGCTAATGGACGACGGCACGATCCAGCCGAGCTTCGGCAATTTCCACGACGCCATGATGGCCGGCCGGCTCGGCCAATACATCACGCTCAACAGCGAGGATATCTTCGATCTGCCGGTGAAGACCAACGAGCGCGTGCGGTTGCGCATCGTGAATGCCGCCAATTCGCGGATTTTCCGGCTGCGCATCGACAAGCACACGGCCCGGGTGATGGCGGTCGACGGCCAACCCTGCCCGCCGGAAATTGCACCCAACGGAATTTTGCGGCTGGGGCCCGGCACGCGGATCGATCTCTTTCTCGACGCCACGCTCGATCCGGGGGCCAAGGCCTCGATCCTGGTCGACGACCTGCGCGGCGGCTGGCTTGAGGTCGGCAAACTCGTCTACGCCGGCGGCACCCCAGCGCGCGCGGCTCCGCTGCCCGAACCGAAAGCGCTGCCGGACAATCCGCTGCCGGCGAAGCTTGATCTTGCCAATGCCTTCAAGATGAATGTGCCGCTCGACGGCGGCGGCATGGCGATGATGATGGGGCGCGCCCGCGCGCCGTTTGCCGGCTACGGCGTGCCGCCGCAGGAGCGGATCTGGGCGCTCGCCGGCGTGTCGGCGACCGGACACGACGGACCGCCGATGTTCACGGTCGAGCGTGGGCGCACGGTGGTGCTGAACTTCGCCAACCGCACCACGTTTCCGCATGCCATGCACGTGCACGGCCACCACTTCCGTCAGTTCGACGAGAGCGGCGAAGGCTTCCGGCCTTACTGGCTCGACACCGTCATCGTCGATGTCGAGCGCGCCGAACGCATCGCCTTCGTCGCCGACAATCCCGGCAAATGGATGCTGCACTGTCACATGATCGAGCACATGGCGGCCGGCATGGCGGCCTGGTTCCACGTGACCTGAGCTAGCCGTCGAGCGCCGCAAACAGGCGCCGATAGACCGCCGGCAGCGCCTCGCTGAGGTCCTCGGCGATGAGGCCCGGGCCGAACGTCCGCGCGGCCTCGCCATGCAGCCACACGGCGGCGCTGGCGGCCTCGAACGGCGGCATCGCTTGCGCCATCAGCCCGGCAATCATGCCGCTCAGCACGTCGCCGGCACCGGCGGTGGCGAGATAAGGCGGCGCATTGTCGGCAACCGACGCGCGGCCATCGGGCGCCGCCACCACCGTGTCCGGGCCTTTCAGCAGGACCGTGGCGCCACTGGCGGAGGCGGCCGCGCGCGCCTTCTCAAGTTTTCCCTGAATATCCGGATTTTTACTTATATTATTGAAAAGTCGAGAAAACTCCCCCTCGTGCGGGGTCAGCACAGTGGCGCGCGGCGCGCGGGCCGCGATATCCGCGAACAAAGCGTCAGGTTGGTCGGCAAAGCTGGTCAGGGCATCGGCGTCGAGCACGACCGCGGCTTCGCTGGCAAGCGCCGCCCGCACCTCCTCGCGCGTCCCGGTCCCGACACCGCCCCCCGGCCCCAGCACGACCGCATTGCGCCGTTTATCGGCGAGGAATTCCACCAGTTCGGCCGCGCCATCGACCGGCCGCACCATGATCGCCAAGCTCGCCGCCGCGTTGACGGCAAGCGCGTCGCGTGGGCTGGCGATGGTCACCAGCCCTGCCCCCGCCCGCAGCGCCCCGCGCGCGGCCAGCCGCGCGGCGCCGGTGGTCGACAGCCCGCCGGAGATCACCACGGCATGGCCGCGCGAATATTTGTGGCCCCCGGCCTTGGGGATCGGGAACGCCGCGCCCCACAATCCCGGTTCATTGACGAAGGTCCGCGGCTTGATCGCCTCCAGCACGGTTGCCGGAATGCCGATGTTCGCCACGTCCACCACCCCGCAATGCAGCCTGCCCGGCAGCAACAGGTGGCCGGGCTTGCGGCGGAAGAAGGTAATAGTCCGCGCAGCGTTGACCGCGATGCCCATCACGGCGCCCGTGGTGCCGTTGACACCGCTCGGCAGGTCGACCGCGACAACCGGCACGCCCGCCCCGTTCATCGCCTCGATCGCCGCACGCGGCGCCCCCTCGACCGCTCGATCGAGGCCGGCCCCGAACAGGGCGTCGACGATCAGATCGCAATCGCCGAGCGAAGTCTCGACCGGCCCGGTCCAGCGCTGGAAGGCGAGCGCGGCATCGCCCTTCAGCCGCGCCTTATCCCCGACCAGCCAGACCCGGACCTCGAGCCCGCGCTCGGCCAGGATGCGGGCCGCCACGAAGCCGTCGCCGCCATTGTTGCCGGGACCCGCCACCACAACGATTCGCCGGCCCGGCAGGCGGGTGGCGGCATCGGCCACCGCCCGGCCGGCGTTCTCCATCAATTCGATGCCGGGCGTGCCGCCGGCAATGGTCCGCCGGTCGGCCTGGCTCATTTCGACGGTGGTCAGGAGCTCGATCACGGCCATCGAGACTACCCGCTGCACGAAAAACGAACAATTCGGCTGCGAATGACGGATCGCAGCGGAGAGCTCTCTAGATTTGATGACAAAATAGGCACTTTGATTATCCGTTAGGCACCTAAGATTAGGCAATTATGTCATCGTGTCGTCATTGTGCGTCTAAATGATTGCTCCCGAAAGACAATTTGTCGCTCTGAGGCTTGGCATGAGACCTGCTACCGGGGAGACCGCGGATGACGCGGAAGTGCGGGAAAAACGCGTGAACGCGGGAAGCGCCAAGATGCGGACGGCAAGGCTCTCCGGGACGTTTGCGGCGGGCTCCGGAGGGAAGGTGAAGCGATGAAGAAAATCGAGGCCATTATCAAACCCTTCAAACTCGATGAGGTGAAGGAGGCCCTCCAAGAGGTAGGACTACAGGGGATCACGGTCACTGAGGCCAAGGGTTTTGGCCGTCAGAAGGGCCATACCGAGCTCTATCGCGGCGCGGAATATGTGGTCGATTTTCTCCCCAAGGTGAAAATCGAGGTCGTGCTTGGCGACGACATGGTGGACAAGGCGATCGAAGCGATCCGCCGAGCCGCCCAGACTGGTCGGATCGGCGACGGTAAGATATTCGTATCCAACATCGAAGAAGCCATCCGGATCAGGACGGGCGAGTCCGGTATCGATGCCATCTAGCCGTCCGCAGGCCACGCCTTCGCGGATATCCCATGTAGCAAAAGGGAATTGACTTCCATGACGACAGCCAAAGATGTCATGAAGATGATAAAAGATAACGACGTGAAATACGTCGACTTCCGGTTCACCGATCCGCGCGGAAAGTGGCAGCACGTCACGTTCGATGTCTCGTTGATCGAAGAAGACACCTTCGCCGAAGGTCAGATGTTCGACGGCTCCTCGATTGCCGGCTGGAAGGCCATCAACGAGTCCGACATGAACCTGATGCCGGATCCCTCCTCGGCCTGCATCGATCCGTTCTTCGCCGAGACCACCCTGGTGCTGATCTGCGACGTACTCGAGCCGACCACGGGCGAGCCCTATAACCGCGACCCGCGCGGCATCGCCAAGAAGGCGGAAGCCATGGTCAAGTCGCTGGGCCTGGGCGACGGCGTGTTCTTCGGGCCCGAGGCGGAATTCTTTGTGTTCGACGACGTCAAATACGCCGCGAGGCCCTACAACACCGGCTTCAAGCTCAACTCCACCGAACTGCCGATCAACTCGGACACCGACTATGAAGGTGGCAATCTCGGCCACCACATCGGCATCAAGAAGGGCTACTTCCCGGTGCCGCCGCAGGATTCCGGGCAGGACATGCGCTCGGAAATGCTCGGCGCCATGGCCCGCATGGGCTGCGTGGTCGAGAAGCACCACCACGAAGTCGCCTCCGCCCAGCACGAGCTCGGCCTCAAGTTCTCGCCGCTCACCGTGATGGCCGACCGCCTGATCATCTACAAGTACTGCATCCATCAGGTGGCGCAGATCTACGGCAAGACCGCGACCTTCATGCCGAAGCCGGTCTACGGCGACAACGGCTCGGGCATGCACGTGCACCAGTCGATCTGGAAAGACGGCAAGCCGGTCTTCGCCGGCGACAAGTACGCCGGTCTGTCGGACACCTGCCTCAACTACATCGCCGGCATCATCAAGCACGCCAAGGCGATCAACGCCTTCACCAACCCGAGCACCAATTCCTACAAGCGCCTGGTGCCGGGCTTCGAGGCGCCGGTGCTGCTCGCGTATTCGGCGCGCAACCGCTCGGCCTCATGCCGCATCCCCTTCACCGACAGCCCGAAGGCCAAGCGCGTGGAAGTCCGCTTCCCCGACCCGATGGCGAATCCCTACCTCGCCTTCTCGGCCATGCTGATGGCCGGGCTCGACGGCATCAAGAACAAGCTCGATCCCGGCGCGGCCATGGACAAGGACCTTTACGACCTGCCGCCGGCCGAACTGAAAGAAATCCCGACCGTGTGCGGCTCGTTGCGCCAGGCGCTCGAGGAGCTCGACAAGGACCGCGACTTCCTCAAGGCCGGCGGCGTGTTCGATGACGACTTCATCGACAGCTATATCGACCTGAAGATGGAAGAGGTGATCCGCTTCGAGCACACCCCGCATCCGGTCGAATTCGAGATGTACTACTCGGCGTAGCGTTCCTCCCAACCATCGCACTCAGGTTCCGAGACTTGGGCGATGCAACTCATCGGGCGTCCCGCAAGGGGCGCCCTTTTTCTTTCTTGGCGCGCACGGACGACGAACGCGACGCATGCGCGCGTCAGCACGCGCTTGCGTCCGCGCGCGCCAATCCGTGATCATGTTGGGAGGTATTAGGAAGTAAAGGCCGCGGTCCGCGCCGCAGCCGAGAGGGCCGAGTCTTTGACGACGTCTCGCCCCTCTTTCATTGCATGTTCGCGCCGGGTGCGCGCCAAGTTCGCGCGACGCCAAACCGCGTGCTGACGCTGCTAGCTGTTACGCGACGGCTCGGCGTCTTCGAGGATCGCCGCTTCGTGATACCACGCACCGCCGTACGCGACCTTGGCGTAACGCGGCGTGCTAAGACGTTCGGCGGATTTCATATCGTCGCGATGACCGCCGCCAATCGCGCGCCCTCTCGCGGGAAACTGGATGATCGTCGCCGACCTCTGCTCACTGTTGATGGTCATTGCATTGCTCCATTTCGATGCTGCGCGTCTCAACGCGGCAGGCTCACATAATGTTGCTTTATCAGATTCTGAATGCCGATTGTGCAGACTGCCCTGTTAAAATCAGCGTGATGGCGACAATATAGGCAACGCAATTTCTGCTGCATTGTTCGGCATTCGCCGTCGCCGCACTATTGTCGGTGCGAGCGCGCGACATCAGGCACTGGGTTACCGCGGATTCCCCAGGAAAAACGGGCGCTTTTGCCCGTGCCGCCGCCAAGCGAACACGCGGAAACGGCGCCGAACCGCGCCACCACACGCCATTGGCATATTTAATGCTTGGAAATCGTCAGCCGTCGACGGGCGAAGTGTACCGTCCGCGGCCGAGCACGCACGAGGCAATTCCTCACCCTTCGCGTCATCAGCTATGAGAGACCCGCAATGACAAAGTATAAGCTCGAGTATATTTGGCTCGACGGATACACGCCGGTACCGAACTTGCGTGGTAAGACCCAGCTCAAGGAATTCGACAGTTTTCCTTCCCTCGACGAGCTTCCCTTGTGGGGGTTCGACGGGAGCTCGACCCAACAAGCCGAAGGTTCAAATTCCGATTGCGTGCTCAAGCCGATCCGTGTCTTCCCGGACGCTGCGCGCACCAATGGCGTGCTGGTGATGTGCGAAGTCATGATGCCCGACGGTGTCACGCCGCACCCGTCGAACAAGCGCGCGACCATCCTCGACGACGAAGGCGCCTGGTTCGGCTTCGAACAGGAATACTTCTTCTACAAGGACGGCCGTCCGCTCGGCTTCCCCGATAGCGGCTACCCGGCGCCGCAAGGCCCCTACTACACCGGTGTCGGCTACAAGAACGTCGGCTCCATCGCGCGCCAGATGGTCGACGAGCATCTCGATCTCTGCCTCGCCGCCGGCATCAACCACGAAGGCATCAACGCCGAGGTGGCCAAGGGCCAGTGGGAATTCCAGATCTTCGGCAAGGGCTCCAAGCGCGCCGCCGACGAAATGTGGATGGCCCGCTATCTGCTGCTGCGGCTGACCGAGAAATACGGCGTCGACATCGAGTTCCACTGCAAACCGCTCGGCGACACCGACTGGAACGGCTCCGGCATGCACGCCAACTTCTCGACCTCCTACATGCGTGAAGTCGGCGGCAAGGAGTATTTCGAAAAGCTGATGAAGGCTTTCGAGGACGCCCGCGAGGAGCACATCGCGGTCTACGGCCCGGACAACCACATGCGGCTGACCGGCAAGCACGAGACCCAGTCGATCCACGAGTTCAGCTATGGCATCGCTGATCGCGGTGCCTCGATCCGCGTGCCGCACTCGTTCGCCAACAGCGGCTACAAGGGTTACCTGGAAGACCGCCGTCCCAACTCGCAAGGGGACCCCTACCAGATCGCCTCGCAGATCCTGAAGACGATTGCGTCCGTTCCGGCGGATGCCAAGTCTTCCGCAGCGGCCTAAGCGTCGCACCCGCCACACGGGAGGCGAAGCAAGTCATCGGGCGCCCCAAAGGGGCGCCCGTTTTTCGTCCGCTGCGCCGGCGTCGCGACGCGGCTAAAGCAAGGCGGACAGCGCGGCGGCAGCTTTGCGCAGAGCGGGCAGGTGCCGGCGCGCGGCCTTCAACGGAAGGCGCACGACCGGGGCATGCACCGCCAGCGCCGCAAAAGCGCGCTGGTTCTTATCGAACACCGGAACGGAGACCGCGATCATGCCAGCGACGAATTCCTCGTCGTCGACCCCGACGCCGTCGGCGCGAATCCGCGCCAGTTCGGCCGCAAGCTTGTCCGCATCGGTGATGGTGCGCTGGGAATAACGCCGCAGCGGCGCCGCCCGGATCAGCTCGTTCATTTCGCGCTCCGGCAGCAGGCTGAGCAGCAGCTTTCCGGTCGCGGTGCAGTGGAATGGGACGTGCGAGCCGCGGCTCAAATGCATCCTTAGCGGCCAGTGGGTTTCCACGCGGTCGAGATAGACCACGTCGCCGCCGCAAAGCGTCGTGAGGTTGCAGGTCTCCCCGATCTCGTCGACCAGCCCCTGCAAGATGCGATGGCGTGCGCCATGCCACGTCGAACTCATCAGCACGGCCATGGCGAGGTCGGACAGGCGCTCGCCCGCCGCGAAGCCGCGGCCGCGCAATTCCGGCACCACAACCTGCTCCTGCTCCAGCCGCGTAAAGAGCCGATACGCGGTCGCGCGCGGGATGCGGAGAGCGACCGACAAATCCGCCGCGGTCACGGGATCCTTCGCCTGAGCGATGTATTCCAGCGCCGCCAGGATGCGCGAGACGACGTCGCGCGGCCGCCCGGTCCGAGCCGGCTTGGCCCGCTTGCGGGCGCCAGGCGCGGCGGGGCGCTTGGCAACTCTCTTGCGCTGCTTTTTGAGGGCCGCCGGAGCGGCCGACGTCTTCGCCACGGCGACCGTCCTGTGCGTCTTATCGGGCATCTTCGAGAATCATGTCCGAGGCTTTTTCCGCGATCATGATCACCGGCCCGTTGGTATTTCCGGATACCAGGCTGGGCATGACCGATGCATCGACCACCCGCAGATTCGCCACGCCGCGCACCCGCAAGCGGGCGTCGAGCACCGCCATCTCGTCCGGGCCCATCTTGCAGGTACCCGAGGGGTGAAAGATCGTGGTGGCGGATTTGCGAATATAGTCCAACAGTTCCGCGTCCGTCGCGACCGCGGGCCCCGGCGCAATTTCGCTGTCGATGAACTTCGCCAGCGCCGGCGCGGCGGCGATCTTGCGCGCCACCTTGACGCCCTCGACCATGACGTGTCGGTCGTAGGCGTCGTCAAGATAATTGGGCCGCATCTTCGCCGGCACACGGGGGTCGGCCGAAGCAATCTCGACCGTGCCGCGGCTGAGCGGGCGCAACTGACACACCGACGAGGTGAAGCCGGAAAAATCATGCACCGGGCCGCCCGGCACCGCCGAACTGATGGTGCCGAAATGGAATTGGATGTCGGGGCGCGCGGCAGCCTTATCGGCACGCGTGAAGATGTAAGCCTGGTTGATTCCCACCGCGATCGGCCCCGCCTGACGCAACAAAAACTGCAGCCCCATGCGCATCTTGCCGATCGGGCTGCGCAGCAGATCGTTCGTGGTCACGGGCTTGCTGGCCTTGTAGGTCAGCCTGATCTGCAGGTGGTCCTGAAGGTTTGCGCCCACGCCCGGCAGGTCCCGGACGACCGGGATGTCATGTTGCTGCAAAAGCGCAGCCGGTCCGACGCCGGACAATTGCAGGAGTTGCGGCGAGTTGATCGCGCCGGCCGCAAGGATCACCTCTTTGCGGGCGGTGACTTCGACGACCTCCCCGCCCCGTTCGTAGCAAACGCCGGTCGCGCGCCCCTCCGACAGCGTAACACGAAGTGTGCGCGCATCCGTGCGCACTTCGAGATTCGTGCGCGCCTTGGCCGGCTTCAGATAAGCGACGGCTGCGCTGCAACGTAGACCGCGATGGGTGGTGATCTGAAAATAGCCGGCGCCTTCTTGGCTCCGTCCGTTGTAGTCGGGATTGGCCGGAATGCCGCTCTGCACCGCGGCGTCGATAAAGGCATCGCACAGCGGCGACGGCGCGATCGGCTGGACGTGCAGCGGCCCATGCTGGCCGCGAATCTGATCAGGCTCGGCGTGATAGTTCTCGAGCTTCCTGAAGTAAGGCTCAACGTCGCGCCATGACCAGCCGTCGTTTCCCTGCTGCACCCAATGATCGTAGTCGGCCGGCTGGCCGCGCACATACAGCAGGCCATTGATGGAGCTCGAACCACCGACGACACGGCCGCGCGGCCAATAGATTTTCCGGCCGGACAACGCCGGCTCCGGCTCGGTGTAATAGCCCCAGTTCAAGCGCGGATGAAACATGGTCTTGGCGTAGCCGATCGGCACGTGCACCCACGGGTTGCGATCCCACGGCCCCGCCTCCAGCAACAGCACGCGATAAGTGCCGCCGTCGCTCAGGCGATTCGCCAGCACGCAACCGGCGGACCCCGCCCCCACGATCACAAAGTCGAAAATTTCGCTCGTCACTGGATCACACCTGTTCACCACAATTTCACAGGCCGCGCACGGACCGACGGCACGGGTCCAAATTTCAGGACTCGCCCGACTCGCACGCCCTTCGGCCGCAGCACCGCATCGAAAGCGAGCTGTTATCGCGAACCGGAATTCGCTTGACAGCATCTCGCGCGAAACTCTAGCATTAAAAAGTGAGATAAAAAAGTCTCAAATCTGAGACCGGAGTCAAAGCGACCCACCGGCCCGGATTTCGAGAATAAAATGTCAGCCGAGCGAGCCCGCGTCATCGTCGCTTTTTCGATGCGCGCGACCGAAAGCGGCGAGACCATTTCGGGGAGGAGGCACAACATTCGTGACTCCAGAATAAACAGCGGAAATCCCGCGCCGGGTGCGTCCCGGCCGCGCGCGGGCGTGCGTCAACGCGCGCCGCTCGAAAGGCATTGGCCATGACCGATACGGCCATGATGGAATCGCCAACGCCGTCGCCGGCGCTGCTCAAAACCATCGCCGTGCTGGAATGGCCAACCGTGCTGGTGGCCAAGTCCGCGGCCTGGCTGATCATCCCGATGACCGGCGCCTTGGTCTACGAAGTGGTGGCGCGTTACATCTTCAACGCGCCGACCATCTGGGCCTATGACGTCACCTACATATTGGCCGGCAGCCTGTTCATGCTCGGCGCCGCCTTCGCGCTGCGCCAGGGCAGCCACGTGCGCGCCGACTTTCTGTTGAGCTCGCAGAATCCGCGCTGGCAGGCGCTGATCGACGTCGTGCTCTATCTGCTCGTCTACTTCCCGGCGGTGGCGCTCTTCTTCCAGACCAGCTTCGAGTTCGCCTCCCAGTCCTGGATGCAGGGCGAAACGTTCCCGCAAAGCCCGTGGATGCCGATCATCTACCCGCTCAAGACCGTCATGCCGATAACGTTGGCGCTACTGTTCATTCAGGGCATTGCCGAATTCCTCAAGGCGCTTTGGACGTTCCGGACCAACGTCTCGTTTAGAAAAAGCGAATAACAAACATGGCGAACGACATCCTCGGTCTGATCTCGCTGGTGGTCGCCGTTTTCGGCGTGCTGTCGGGATTCCCGATGGTGTTCATCTTTATCTTTGTTGCGCTCCTGTTCGGCTATGTCGGCATCGGCCATCAGGTGTTCTATCTGCTGACCTATCAGTTCTTTTCACTGATGACGAATGTCGAGCTCGCCTCGATCCCGCTGTTTTTATTCATGGGCTACGTGCTCGAGCAGTCCGGCCTCATGGACCGGATGTTCACCGCGTTGCGCATGATGATGGGCAACACCAAAGGTTCGCTCTATATAATCGTGATGATCGTCGCTACCGTCTTTGCCGCAGCCACCGGCATCGTCGGCGCTTCGGTGACGGTGCTCGGCGTCATGGCGGCGCCGATGATGATCCGCAGCGGCTACGACACCAGGCTGTCGGCCGGCGTCATCGCCGCCGGCGGCACGCTGGGCATCCTCATTCCGCCGAGCGTGATGCTGATCGTCATGGGCCCGTTGGTCGGCGTGCCGATTTCGGACCTGTTCGCGGCCGCTATCATCCCTGGGCTGATGCTGGCGGGCAGCTATCTGATCTATGCGGTAATCCGCTGCCAGCTCAACCCCAGCCTCGGCCCGGTGCTGGGCCACGACAGCGCCAAGTATTCCGCCGCCGAAAAAATGCGGGAATTGCTGCTCGGCGTCATTCCGATCGCCACCGTGATCATGGCGACGCTGGGGCTCATTCTCGCCGGCGTCACCACCCCGACCGACGCCGCCGCCACCGGCGCCTTCGCCTCGGTGCTGTTGTCGCTCGCCTATGGCCGCATGGACTGGGCACGGGCGAAGGCGGCGGTGTTCCGCACCATGGAGACGACCGCCTTCATCATGTTCCTGATCGGCGCCGCCAACTTTTTCGGCGCGGTCTTCGCGCGGATGGGCAGCGGCCGGCTGATCACGGAGATCCTCACCGGCCTGCCGGTCTCGCCGATGGTGATGCTGGTTCTGATGCTGCTGCTGATCTTCGCGCTCGGCGGACCGCTGGAATGGATCCCGGTCGTCCTGGTGATCGTCCCGATCCTGCTTCCGGTGGTCAAGCAGATGGGCATCGACATGCTGTGGTTCAGCATCCTGGTGGCGGTGACCCTGCAATCCTCGTGGTTGACGCCGCCGATGGCGTTGTCATCCTACTTTCTCAAGGGTGTCGTGCCGCAGTGGAGCATGAAGGACATCTACCTCGGCATGCTCCAGTTCGTGTTCCTGCAGGCCATCGTCGTTGCCATCCTGATCAAGTTCCCGGCCCTGATCACCTGGCTGCCGACCGTCACGGGGATGCAATGATGATCGCGGGAAATCATGCGAATTCTCACAAGCGTCAACAACCAAGGGAGGACACGATGAGTAGAACTCGGGTTTCGGTCGCCGGCATGCTAGTCGCATGCGGCCTCCTGTTCCTGTCCGCATCGTCGGCGACCTACGCCGCGGATGCAAAGGTCTATAGCTATTCCATCCAGACCGCCGTGCCGTCTGCCAGCCTGTACTTCCAGCTGCTGGAGAAGTTCGTGAAGCAGGTGGAGACCATGTCGGGCGGGCGCCTCAAGGGCGAAGTGCTGCCGGCCGGCGCGGTCGTTGGGCCGTTCCAAATCCTCGACGCCGTCAGCAACAACGTCGTCAAGGCCGGCTACGCCTGGGGCAATTACTGGTCGGGCAAGAATTCGGCCTTCGTGCTGTTTGCCAACGCGCCGGCGAGCACCGGCCTCGATCAGCGCAGCATCGTCGCCTGGTACTATCGCGGCGGCGGCGAGAAGCTCTACGAAGACTTCCTGAAGGACACCATGCATCTCAACTTGAAGGCATTCTTCATCCAGCCCATGGGTCCCGACCCGCTCGGCTGGTTCAAGAAGCCGATCAAGAACATGCAGGAGTTCACCAAGTTCAAGTACCGCTCTCCTCCGGGCATCCCCGGCGAGACCTACAAGAACATGGGCGTTGCTGCTGTGGCGATGCCGGGCGGCGACATCGTTCCGGCGGCCCAGCGCGGCGTGATCGACGCGGCAGAATGGATCGGCCCTGCCGACGACCGCAATCTCGGCCTGCAGAAGATCTGGAAGTACTACTATCTCCAAGGCCTGCACCAGCAGACCGACATCGGCCAGATCATCTTCAACAAGGATTTCTGGAACTCGTTGCCGGCCGACCTGCAGGAAATCATCAAAGTTGCCGTGATGGCCAACGTGGCGGAGACCTTCAACGCCGACATCTACGACAACTCGGTGGCGCTGAAGGAACTGCAGACGAAGTACGGCGTGCATATCGAGAATACGCCGCAGGACTACTATCCGAAGTTCATCGCGGAAGAGAAGAAGGTGACCGCGGCCTATGCCGCCAAGAACCCCGTCTTCAAGAAGGTCTTGGAGTCGCAGATCGCGTTCGCGAAAGAGGTCTACCCGTATCGCGTGCGCATTCTCGAGCTCTACTACAACATGGTGAAGACCGCGCACGAGAATAAGTAAGCCACGCGCGGTTTTAACAGCGTTCCCAGAACGCCCCTAGGCACAGGACGGCAGCGGACCGGGCGATATGGCCCGGTTCGCGGTCGTCTTTTTGCGTTTGGGGATCGCTTCCCGAGCGGGGCGCGGTTCGGTCAAAGAATCAAAAAGGCCAGCACGGCGAGCCCGGCGGCAATGCCAACCGACGCCATCAGCATCCGCCGGCGGTGGCGGCGCGGCCCATAAACACCGGCGGCACGGCGCGCCGCGATCAGTGCGGCATCAAATTCCGCCGCGCTGGAATAGGCGCAAGCCAGCGCCAGACCTGCCCGCTCGGCTTGCGCTTCGAGCGCGAGAACGTCGGCACGTATGCTCCCACCGTATTGCATGGGCCCATGGTACGGCCAAGATGGTAAACGAGATGTTGCCGGGCCCCGCGCCGGCTCAGACGGCGCGCGCCTCCTCTTTCGGCTCCCTGCGATCCTCGCTTGCCGCCGGCTCAGGCTGTTCGGCCGGCGGCGCGGCGCCGCCGGAGTCGAGAACCGGCTCCGGTACGGTCGGCGGGCTCCCCTCGGCAGCACGCACCTGATTGCGGCCGGCATCTTTGGCGAGATAGAGCGCGCCGTCCGCGTGGTCCATCAGTGCGTCAATGGTCAAGCCGAAATCGGCCTCATCAACCTCGGAATGATGCGCGAGCGAGGCCGCCGCGCCGATGCTGACGGTGGCGCCGATCGGGTGCCCGGCAACGGTCGCGGCTGCCCGCTCGAAGCTGGTGCGAACGCGCTGAGCGACCATGACCGCCGTTTCCAGCGATGCCGGCAGGATCGCGGCGAACTCCTCGCCGCCGATGCGGGCCACGATGTCGGTGCCGCGCATGCCGGTGCGGGCCACTTTCGCGAACACCCGAAGCACGTCGTCGCCGACCGCATGGCCGAAATGGTCATTGATGGACTTGAAATGATCGAGATCGAACATCAGCATCGCGACCGGCTTGCCGAGCTTGGCTTGGCGCGCGCACAACTGCTGGGCCTCATCGCGAAAGGCACGGCGGTTGGGCAGCCGCGTCAGGAAATCGGTGGCGGCCGCGGTGCGATAGATGCGGATCTGAGAGTCCTGGACCATCACCAGGACCATGAAGGCCGTGCCGACCGCATAGACGATCGCTTCCAGCGTGAAAACCGTCAGCCAGCCCGCGGCGAGCACCCCGGGCAGGAAAACGCGCATGGCGAGCGGCAGCATGAAGACGCCCGCGTGCAGGCACGGCACGATGATGGCCTTGGTGGTCGAAAAGAGCGATTTGCGCCGCTCGCGGCCGAGTTCGAACGCGATCGCAAAGGTGTAAGCCGCGACGATGGCGACACCGAGCCCTATGCGTTCACTGTTGCCTCCCGCGAACAACGGGGTCTGCAACAATCCCACCCAGACGATGGCGCCGGTGAAGGCGCCGAACGGCCACAGGCGCCGGCCCTGAAACAGGCGCACGCCGTGCCACATCATGCCGCAGGCGGCGAAGGTGAGTGCGCCCGAGAGTTCGACCGGCACGCGCACCACTTGGCTCGGCGCGCTCCACAACGCCATCGACGAGGCGCCGATCAGATAGGCCGCGCCCCACCAGGCGAGCGCCCGCACGTCGCGGTGCTGCAGCCACGTTAAGCTCAGGAACATCCCGAGCATCGCGGCGATACAGACCGCCACGAACGACAAGGTGGGGACGTCGAGGACCCCTAATGGCAATGCGTTAGCGGCAGACATTCAAACTCCGACTTTGGGAGAGAACGATGTCAGCCTTGCGCGCGGTCCGCAGTCGGTAGAATTGCGCATGGCACGGTCGACGAAGCCTTGCGTCCTTGGATGTGTATCGATGAAAGCTTTGCGACAATTAAATTCAAAAATGGTTGCACGCGGCGTCAGGGTGCGCCCGATGCGGGACTATTGGCGGTAATCGCGCGCCAGCGCCACCGTCGGCCGCGCCCGGCAAGCGACGGCGCCTCCCGGGCCGGCACCGGCTCGGCGGCCTCCACCCGGTTGCGTCCGTTCGCCTTGGCGCGGTAGAGCGCCTGATCGGCGGAGGCCAGCAGTTCCGACACCGGCATTTGGCCGTCGCCGCCGAGCGTGACGCCGACGCTGACGGTCGGGCACAGTCCCTCGGAGTCGCGGACGGCCGCGGTGGCGTGGAACTCGCGCCGCACGCGATCGGCCACCGCCACCGCCTCGCCGATATCGCCTACCGCCAGCATGGCGGCGAATTCCTCGCCGCCGATGCGGCCGAACAGCACATCGCGGCCAAGTGTTGCGGTCGCGGTCGCGGCGAAGATGCGCAACACGGTGTCGCCGGCGGCATGGCCGAACCGGTCGTTGACCGTCTTGAAGTGGTCGAGATCGAAGATGAACACGGCCAGCGGCTCGAGATCGAGGCTCTGCTGCGCCAGCAGCCGGGTGGCGCCGTCGATGAAAGCGCGCCGGTTGGGTACCCCGCTCAACGGATCGATCAGCGAGGCGATCTTGTGCTGCAACTCGCTGCGCTCCTTGGTCATGTTGAGCAGCAGAAAGGCCAATACCACCGTGAACAACAGCGCGCCGAACGCGAGCAGCGCGAAGGACACGCCGCTCACGAATGATTGCCCCTGCAGGAACGGCGACAGCAGGGTCGCCGGAATGCGCGCCAGCGAGGCGCCCGCATAGGCCAGCAGTACGCACACCGTCGGCCAGCGCGACATCAGCGGCTCGGCCCGCCCGCGCCAGATTTCTTCTGCGGTGACGGCAGCCAGCATCGCCAACAGCGCGGACACCAGTACGATGCGCAGGTTGATGTCGTTGGCGAAGGCCGGAAACATGCACGCGACCAGCCAGAGCACCGGCGCCCCCAGCACCAGGCTGGGCCGCACCGGCTGATCGTCGAACACGCGTGCGCCCGCCCAGACCAGCCCGCTGCCGACCAGCACCAGCGCGTTGGCGATGTTGACCGAGACCCATTCGGGGGACGAGCCGCGCGTGGTGAGCAGCGCAAGTCCGGCAGCGCCGACGATATAGGAGGCGCCCCAGATCATCGGCGCGCGCGCGACACAATTCTGCAGCCCGGCAAACACGAGGAGTACACCGAGCAGCGCGGTCACGAATACCGTGACGACCGCCAAAGTCTGGACGTCGAGATGCATCAGTCGTACCGGCCCCCAGGCCTGCCAGAAAGCTAGTGGCGCCTTGGTTTGACAGGAGTTACCGCGGCACCGCACTCGCGCAACGGCGTTGCCGGCCGGTAAACGAACTCGTTCGAAATCGAACGATGTGTGCCGGGCCAAACAAAAAGGGCGCGCAAAATGCGCGCCCTTCGTTTAGTCGATCGAATTCGGTGGGATCAGCGCTTGGAGAACTGGAACGAGCGCCGCGCCTTGGCCTTGCCGTACTTCTTGCGCTCGACCACACGGGAATCGCGGGTCAGGAAGCCGGCGCGCTTGAGCGCGCTGCGCAGATCCGGCTCGAAATAGGTCAGCGCCTTGGCCAGGCCATGGCGCACCGCGCCCGCCTGCCCCGACAGCCCGCCGCCCGAAACGGTGCAGGTCACGTCGTATTGGCCGTTGCGGTTGGTGGCGACCAGCGGCTGCTGGATCAGCATGCGAAGCACCGGACGCGCGAAGAACACCTCGATCTCCTTGGTGTTCACGACGATCTTGCCCGCACCGGGCTTGATCCACACGCGCGCGACCGCATTCTTGCGCTTGCCGGTGGCATAGGCGCGACCCTGACCATCCAGCTTCTGCTCGTATTGCGGCGCTTCGGGAGCGGCCGGCTTGAGGGCGCCCAAGTCTTCCAGCGACTGTACGGTCTCGGCCACGGTCAGGCACTCCTCACGTTCTTGCGGTTCATGGCGGCGACATCGAGCTTCTCGGGCTGCTGCGCCTCATGGGGATGGTCGGGGCCGGGATAGACTCGCAGATGGCCGAGCTGCACGCGGCCGAGCGGCCCGCGCGGGAGCATGCGTTCGATCGCCTTCTCGACGATGCGCTCGGGGAAACGGCCTTCCATGATCGACTTCGCCGAGCGGGTCTTGATGCCGCCGATGTAGCCGGTGTGGTGGTGATAGACTTTCTGCTCGCGCTTGCGCCCGGTGAACACCGCCTTGGCGGCGTTGATGACGATGACGTTGTCGCCGTCGTCGACATGCGGCGTGTAGGTGGGCTTATGCTTGCCGCGCAGCCGCAGTGCCACGATCGAGGCCAGGCGACCGACGACGAGCCCGGTGGCGTCGATGGTCACCCATTTCTTCTCGATATCGGCGGGCTTGGCCGAATAGGTCTTCATGACGAATCCTTGGGAAGAAGAGCGCGCAAAAGGGCGCGCCGAGGTGGCGTTGTCTAACCGAGCGGGCGCGCGCGGTCAACGCCTCAATGATAATATTACGCGATATAAATCAATACGTTATAAGAACGGTATTTCAGCACCATCCGCTAATTAGCGCTGCTATGGGATCGAATAGGTCGAGGTGACATGGGCCACCGGCTCGGCCAGACCATCCGAATAAATAGCCACCTCCCCCACCGCTAAGCGCTTGCCAACCTTCAACAATTTGGCTTCGGCGATAACGTCGGCCTGGGCCGGCTTGCGCAGGAAATTGATGTTGAGATTGATGGTGACCGCCAGCGGCTCGGCCCCGATCGCCGACAACACGGCGACGTACATGGCGAAATCGGCAAGCTCCATCATCGTGGGCCCTGAGATGGTGCCGCCGGGCCGCAAGTGATCCTCGTGGTAGGTCCGGCGTACGCGCACATCGCCATAGGCGACACGTTCGAGCGTGAGCCCGCAACCGGGGTAGAAGGCTTGCGGAAACTCCACGCTCAGCAGCGCGGCCATCTCGTCTGCCGAAAGTAACGGCGCCGGCATGGGCCCTCCGTAAAACGCCGGCGCATGTCATTCCCGGCATCCTCCGTCATAGAGCGCCGCTGCGCGCGGTCAACCGGCCTTTCGTTTCTTGCGCTTTTTGCGTGCCGCCTTCTTGCTGCCAGGCCCGTAAAGACGGCGCAATTCGTCCTTGGCCTTTTCCAGTTTCTGCTTCTCCGATTTCGACAGGCCCTTGCCGGCACGGTTGATGTAGAACACCAGCATGGACATCGCCGAGCGGAAAGGGTCGGATTTGCGCCGCCAATTGCGGTCAGCCGAGCGCTTGAGCGACAAAGCGACCGCGCGCGGCGTCGCCTTCTTGAAGACGCCTTCCTCCAAGGTGAGTGCGTCGCTGGTCTCGGTCACGCGCTGCGACCAGCGCGTTCCTTTCGCTTTCGTCGACGTCTTCCGTTCTTTTGCCATGTCGGATGCCCTCACCCGGCAACGCCCAGCCGAAACCGGCCGTTCCACCAGCCTTGCATGGCTCATGCTTCGGGTTAAGTATCAGCCGGGATATCCGGCATCCGGAACAGGACACTTGGGCCGATGAACGTGCAGGCCGCCACGCGCGCCACTGAGACCACCGCCCCCGTGCTGCTGCACGAGCGCGACGGCGAGATCGCCATCGTCGTGCTCAACCGTCCCGCGGCCCGCAACAGCCTGTCGGAGGGCCTGTTGCAGGCGCTCGCCGGCGCTTGGAACGAGATCGCCGCCGACAAGACCGTGCGCGCGGTGGTGCTGGCGGCCAACGGCCCCGCCTTCTGCGCCGGCCACGACCTCAAGGAGTTGACTGCGCGGCGCAGCGACCCCGACGGCGGCCGCGATTATTTCCGCCACATCATGACCACCTGCAGCGCGATGATGCAGCAGATCGTCAGACTCCCGCAGCCGGTGATTGCCTGCGTGCAGGGCACCGCCACCGCCGCCGGCTGCCAATTGGTGGCAAGCTGCGACCTGGCGGTGGCCTCGACCGCCGCGCAATTCGCCACGCCCGGCGTCGACATCGGCTTGTTCTGCTCGACGCCGATGGTGGCGCTGTCGCGCAACGTGCCGCGCAAGGTCGCCATGGAAATGCTGCTCACCGGCGAGATGGTGGCGGCCGAACGCGCCGCGCAATTCGGGCTCGTGAACCGCGTGGTGGCGGCAGGCGAAGAACGCGCCGCGGCGCTCAAGCTCGCGCGCACCGTCGCCTCAAAATCGTCCTACACGGTAAAGACCGGCAAGGAAGCGTTCTATCGCCAGCTCGAGATGGGTCTCGCCGAGGCTTACGCTTACGCCTCCGAAGTCATGACCGAGAACATGATGGCGCGCGACGCCGAGGAAGGCATCTGCGCCTTCATCGAGAAGCGCGAACCCACCTGGGAGGACCGCTGATGACGACCCGCATTGCCGTCCTGGCCGCGACGCTGATGCTGAGCGCGCTCACGCCCGCCATGGCGCAGAGCATCACCGCCTCGGAACGCACCGCCTGCAAGGCCGACTACGACAAATATTGCCGCGGCACATTTCCGGGCGGCGGCCGCATCATCCGTTGCCTCGAAAAGCAATACGCGCGGCTCGCGGCGCCCTGCAAGAAGGTGGTCGATTCCTACAAGAAGAAATAACCGCTCGCGCGGCCGCCCGCGGCTCTTCCGGCTGTGCCCACGGATCACCATTTTTCATTCATCGCGCTCCAGGCAAGGCCGCGGCTCATGAACAACGCCTCTCGTGTCTTCACTCCGGCGGCGCGGCAGGCGCAAGCCGAGCGCGGCGCGGCCAAGCTCTATGAGCGGCGCATCGCCGAAGGCTTTCCCGATAAAGCCACGCCCGAGCTCGCCGCCTTCCTCGCCGAGCAGGACACGGCCTTTCTCGGCACCGCCACCGCCGACGGCGCGCCCTATATCCAGCATCGCGGCGGGCCGAAGGGCTTCATCAAGGTCGTTGACGAACATACGCTAGGTTTCGCCGACTATCGCGGCAACCGGCAATACATCACGATCGCCAATCTATCCGAGAACGACCGCGCATTCCTGTTCCTGATCGACCCGGCGCGGCGTCAGCGCATCAAGCTGTGGGGCCGCGTCGCGGGTGGTAGAAGACGATACCGCACTGGTCGAGCGCCTGTTCGACGACGGCTACAAGGCCAAGCCCGAGCGCGCCATCCTGTTCACGATCGAGGCCTGGGACGTGAATTGCTCGTCGCACATCGTCACCCGTTTCACCGAAGCCGAGCTCGAGAGCGCGTTCAACGCCGTCAAGGCCCGGATCGCCCAGCTCGAAACCGAAAATGCCCGCCTGCGCGCGGCACTGGCGCAACAGACATCACCATGAATCACGACAGCTATCCCGACAGCTACATCCGCGGCATCCTCAACACGGTGAAGACCATCGCCATGGTTGGCATCTCGCCGAAGGAGAACCGGCCGAGCTATTTCGTCTTCAAGTATCTGCTCGAACGCGGCTACCGCATGATCCCGGTTAATCCCGGTCAGGCCGGCAAGGAGATTCTCGGTCAAATCTGCTACGCCTCGCTGTCGGACGTTCCGGAGCCGGTCGACATGATCGACATCTTCCGCGGCTCCGCGAACGTGCCGCCGGTCGTCGAGGAGGCGCTAACGCTCAAGCCCAAGCCGCAGGTGATCTGGATGCAGCTCACCGTCCGCAACGACGAAGCCGCGCAGCGCGCCGAGGACGCCGGCCTCAAGGTGGTCATGAACCGCTGCCCGAAGATCGAATACGGCCGGCTGTCGTCTGAGATTTCCTGGATGGGCATCAACTCGCGCACGCTCTCGTCCAAACGCCCACAGAGCCTCGGCAAAGGCGTGCAGCGCATGGCGCTCGGGCCGGAGAAGGGCAACGGCTGAGTGGGCCGCCTCCGCTCATTTGCCATCTGCCCGTGTGCTGCCATGCGACCTTGACGCCGTCGGCGCCTGCCCCGTTAAATCGCCCACGAATCCGCAAGAGAAACCGCAAGGCCGTACGGCCGCAACAACCGGGGATGAAAACAATGGCCGACGCCGAACGAACGCCGGGTTTCGCAACGCTCTCCATTCATGCGGGCGCCAAGCCAGACCCCACCACCGGCGCGCGCGTGACGCCGATCTACCAGACCGCGTCCTACGTGTTCGACGACGTCGATCACGCCGCCTCGCTGTTCGGGCTGCAGGCCTTCGGCAATATCTACACCCGCATCGGCAATCCGACCTGCGCGGTGCTGGAGGAGCGGGTCGCGGCGCTGGAAGGCGGCACCGCCGGGCTGGCGCTCGCCTCCGGCCACGCCGCGCAGGTGATCGCGCTGCACGCGCTGATGACGCCGGGCGACGAGGTCATCGCCTCCACCAAGCTCTATGGCGGCTCGATCAACCAGTTCTCCCACTCGTTCAAGAATTTCGGCTGGGAGGTGAAATGGGCCGACCCCGACGATAACGCATCCTTCGAGCGTGCGCTGAGCGACAAGACCAAGGCGATCTTCATCGAGTTGATCGCCAATCCCGGCGGCGTCATCACCGACATCGAGGCGGTCGCCAATGTCGCGCGCAAGGCCGGCGTGCCGCTCATCGTCGATAACACCCTGGCGACGCCCTACCTCTGCAAGCCGATCGATTACGGCGCCGATATCGTGGTGCATTCGGTGACCAAGTTCCTCGGCGGCCACGGCAATTCGATCGGCGGCATCATCGTCGACGGCGGCAGCTTCAACTGGTCGCGCGGCGGCCGCTATCCCATGCTGTCGGAGCCGCGCCCGGAATATCACGGCATCGTGCTGCACGAGACCTTCGGCAATTTCGCCTTCGCCATCTGCTGCCGCGTGTTGGGCTTGCGCGATCTCGGGCCGGCGATGTCGCCGTTCAACGCCTTCCTGTTCATCACCGGCATCGAGACGCTGCCGTTGCGCATGCAGCGCCATTGCGAGAACGCGCAGGCCGTTGCCGAATGGCTGTCGAAGCACGAGAAGATCGCCTGGGTGAGCTATCCCGGCCTGCCGGGCGACAAGTACCATGCGCTCGCCAAGAAATACGTGCCCAAGGGCGCCGGCGCGGTGTTCACCTTCGGGCTCAAGGGCGGCTACGACGCCGGCGTGAAGCTCGTCTCCAACGTCGGGCTGTTCTCGCATCTCGCCAATATCGGTGACACCCGCTCGCTCATCATCCACCCGGCCTCCACCACCCACCGCCAATTGTCCGATGAGCAAAAGGTCAAGGCCGGCGCCGGCCCGGACGTGGTGCGGCTGTCGATCGGCATCGAGGACAAGGAAGATATCATCGCCGACCTGGAGCAGGCGCTGGCGACGGCATGAGCGCGCCACGGCCGCGCCTGCGGGCATCCAAGGGCAAATCGTAAGGCCTCGTTTTGCAGCCCCTGGGTCCCCGCTTGCGCGGGGACGAGCGGTCAAGAGCGTTTCGGCCTCAGCGGATCGGACCGCCAGTTGCGAGCGGCGGCGCGTCAGCGCGTCACTCGCGGCGGCTTTCCAGCCACTGCTTGAGATAAAGCCCTGCGAGCGCGCGGTCGTCCTCGCTCGCCTGCCGCATGGCGTTGTCGTAGAGCCGGTTGATCCAGGCCTGGTTGGCGACGGTGGAGTCCTTGGCGTTGTCCTTGGCGAGCGTCAACCACATCAGACCGCGCGCCGCCTGGTGCGGGACGTTGTCGCCGGCAAACAGCATGGCGCCCAGCATGGCCTGCGCCTGACACTGACCCTTCTGCGCCGACAGCACGAACCAGCGCGCCGCCGTGCGCGGATCGTGCGGCGCGCCGATGCCGTTGAGATAGAGCCGCGCCAGATCGTACTGCGCGTCGGGATCGCGGAAATAGGACGCCGCATAGGCGAACATCTGCCGCGCGCGCTCGGGATCGCGCTTGATGTCGGTGTTCGGTATGCCCTCGAGATAGTAGCGGCCGAGCGCAACGAAGGCATTGGCGACGAAGCGCGCCTCCCGCGTGTTCGGATTGTCGTCGGCGTGATGGTCGGCGACGCTCTCGAAATACTTGAACGCCTTGAGGTCGTCCTGCGCGACGCCGTCGCCGTCGGCATACATGCGGCCGAGCTTCCACTGCGCCAGCGGATGGCCCTTCTCGGCAGCGTATTCGAGCGAATGGATGCCCTTGGTCTTGTGACCGGTCATCAGCAGCCGCGTGCCGGAGCGGAACGCCTGCATCGGCGTCATCGGCGCCGCCGGGTTGATCGCGTCGTCGGACTTGCTGCCGTCAAAGGCGAGCGCCGGCGCGGTCACGAAGACCACACCAATCACCGCCGCGCGCAACAGGGTCTCAACTGTCCGCATAGCATTCCTTCTCGCCCGCGCCGCCCGGATGGGTGACCGCGCCATTGACGGCGGAGCCCACCTGCTGGGCGTATTTCCAAATATAACCCGAGCCATATTCGCTCTCGCGCGGCTTCCATTCGGCCTTGCGCTTGGCGAACTCCGCGTCGGAAAGCTTGACGTCGATGGTGCCCTTGTCGGCGTCGATCTCGATGATGTCGCCGTCGCGCAGCAGCGCGATCGGCCCGCCCACCGCCGCCTCCGGCCCAACATGGCCGATGCAGAAGCCGCGGGTGGCACCGGAGAAGCGCCCGTCGGTGATCAGCGCCACCTTGCCGCCGGTGCCCTGGCCGTAAAGCACGGCCGTGGTGGCGAGCATTTCGCGCATGCCCGGACCGCCCTTGGGACCCTCGTAGCGGATGATCAAGACGTCGCCTTCCTTGTACTTGCGGTTCTTCACCGCGTCGTAACAGGCCTCTTCGCCGTCAAAGCACCGCGCCGGACCGGTGAACTTGAGCGACGGCAAACCGACGATTTTTACAATCGCGCCATCGGGCGCAAGGTTCCCTTTCAGGCCAACCACGCCGCCGGTCGGCAGCAGCGGTTCATTGGCCGGGCGCACTACGTTCTGATCCGGATTCCATTTCACGCTTGCCATGTTCTCGGCGATGGTGCGGCCGGTGACAGTCAAGCAATCGCCGTGCAGGAAGCCGTGATCGAGCAGCGTCTTCATCAGCAACGGCACGCCACCTGCTTCAAACATATCCTTGGCGACATAACGGCCGCCTGGTTTCAAATCCGCGATATATGGTGTCTTTTTGAAGACTTCGGCGACGTCAAATAGCGTAAATTCGATTCCACATTCGTGCGCGATCGCCGGTAGATGCAGCGCAGCATTGGTGGAACCGCCGGTGGCCGCCACCACAGCAGCAGCATTCTCCAGCGCTTTGCGCGTGACGATGTCGCGCGGGCGAATGTTCTTGACGATCAGATCCATGATCATCTCGCCGGCCAGCATGCAGAACTTGTCGCGGATTTCGTAAGGGGCCGGCGCGCCCGCCGAATAGGGCAGCGCGAGGCCGATCGCTTCCGACACCGTCGCCATGGTGTTGGCGGTAAATTGCGCGCCGCAGGCGCCGGCCGACGGACAGGCGTTCTGCTCGAGCGTGTCGAGGTCCTCGGCCGTGAACTCGTTGACGGTATATTTGCCGACCGCCTCGTAGACGTCCTGGACCGTGACTTCCTTGCCCTTGAAGGTGCCGGGCAGGATCGAGCCGCCGTAGATGTAGATCGACGGCACGTTGAGCCGGCACATCGCCATCATCATGCCGGGCTGCGACTTGTCGCAGCCGGCGACGCCGATCAGCGCGTCATAGGCGTGGCCGCGCACGCTGAGCTCGACCGAGTCGGCGATCACCTCGCGCGAGGGCAGCGAGGCCTTCATGCCGGCATGGCCCATGGCGATGCCGTCGGTAACGGTGATGGTACAGAACTCGCGCGGGGTGGCGCCCACCGAGGCGACGCCCTTCTTCACCGCCTGCGCCTGGCGCATGAGGGCGATGTTGCAGGGGGCGGCCTCGTTCCAGCAGGTCGCGACGCCGACGAAGGGAGCGTGGATCTGCGCCTTGCTCAGCCCCATCGCGTAATAGAAAGCGCGGTGCGGCGCCCGGTCGACGCCCTCGGTGGCGTGCCGGCTCGGCAGCCTGGATTTCAAATCGGCCTTGGCGTCCATAATTCCTGTTGGCCCCCGCCCAAACTTCACTGAATTGCGCCGGAAAACTCCGGCGGACGTTAGTCGAAGGCCCTTGCCCGACGGTAAAATCGAAAGCCCGGCAACGGCTTGCCGCCCGCGTGCGGACGAAGTTCGATGTCGTTGAAGGGTATGGCCAAATCGCGGCGCCAAGAGCGATCGGCGAGAGCGGCGTCTGGATTGGTGCTAAGGTGTGGCAGGCAGGACACAGACTGTGGCAATGCTGCGACGCACCACGATGCGGCAGACGCCGCCGCGCGGTAGTGTGTGCCCTCTCCGCCGCGCGCCAGCCCCATAGCCGATCATGCCCGCCCGCCTTCGCCGCTCCTTTTTCGCCCGCTCGGTCCTCACGGTCGCACCCGAGTTGATCGGAGCAACGCTGCTGGTCGACGGGGTCGGCGGCGTCATCGTCGAGTTGGAGGCCTATCACCACACCGACCCGGCCGCGCACAGCTATATCGGCCGCACCGAGCGTAACGCGGTGATGTTCGGCCCTCCCGGCTTCGTCTACGTCTACCGCTCCTACGGCATCCACTGGTGCCTGAACTTCGTCTGCGAGGAAGAAGGCTCGGCCAGCGCGGTGCTGATCCGCGCGCTGGCGCCGACGCAAGGCTTGGCGACGATGCGGCGGCGGCGGGGTTTGAGCGAGGAGCGCACGCTGTGCTCGGGCCCGGGCAAGCTGAGCGAAGCGCTCGGCATTTCGCACAAGCACAATGGCCTTGCGCTAGACCGGGCGCCCTTCGAACTGCGCGCGCGTGAAAGCGAGCCGGAAATCGTCACCGGCCCGCGCATTGGAATCACCAAGGCGGTGGAGAAGCCGTGGCGGTATGGGCTGAAGGGTTCGAAATTCGTGAGCAAGCCGTTCAAGCCGGCGCGGTGACGACGCCTCACGACTTTCCGGATTCGTGCGTCTGGTGCGTCTCGTGCGCTTCGTGCGGCCGGCGCCAGTTCAACGATACCCAGAACATCCAGGCGAACAGCGGGATCGCGATGATCGAGCAATACCAGGCGAAGTGGAAATAATCGGTGCGCCAATCGACCAAGTTGGAAAGTTGGTCGATCTCGGCAGTGAAGTCCAAGCCGTTGGGCACCTTGCAGGCGACGTAACCGTAGAACGGATACGACACCTCCGAAACGAACAGGCAGGCGACCGCCGCAGCCAGCGACAGGAAGATGACCAGGATCGCCAGCCAGCGCGCCAGCCCGCGCCTGGAAAAGACGCCGCCCTTTTCGGCGGCAAAGGTCGTGGCGGCGACGATGATGCCGTCGAAGGCCAGGAGCGCCAATCCCTTGTTGTCGAGAATGGTCAGGATTTCATAGAAGGTTCGCACCACCTCGCGGCCGTCCGCTGGCGTGAAATGCGTGCCGGCCGCGTGCAAAAGCTCAATCTTTTGCAGCAAGTCGCACACCATGGCGTTCCCCCCTCGCCTCACCTCGTGGAATAATAATCCAATGCCGCAACGTGTCGAGGGATGCGAGGCCCACTCGCCATGGCCGCTTCAGGGCGATGGAGCAAGGCGAAAGCCGGCGTCGAAGCCGAGCTCGCGCCTGGCCTTCTCGCTCGACAGGCTCGGATCGTCCTCGGCGATGTTGTAGACGCCGGGCTTGCCCTTGGTGAGCGCGAGCAGCGTCGCCTGCGCGGCGGCGTCCACGTGCACCGCCGGCGCACGGCTGGGTGTGTCGCCCGACCAAGTGCCGGGGCCGTAGAAAAAGCCGTAGCGCAATACGATCCCTTGCGGCAGCGACAACACCGCCCCCTCCAACGCGGCGACCGCGTCGCTGGTCGGTGTCCCGGAAACGAGCGGATCGGTCTCGACGCGCGCGCCGGAGCCTGGCGCATAGATCCAGCCAATGCTCTGCGCGATCATTTTCGTGACGCCCGCCGCCTTCGCGGCGGCGACCAGGTTCGCCGTACCCTCGATGCGCAGCCGTGCATTGCGCGCGAGGCCTTCCTCGTATTGCGGCGTGCCGGGCGCGAACGCCAGATCGGTGAGCTGATGGATGACCGCCTGCGGCCGCGCCGCCGCCGCCACTGCCGTAAGCGCCGCGGCGTCGAACACGTCGACCACCACCGGCGCCGCGCCGAGCCTAGCCAGGGCGTCGGCCTTGTCCGCCGAGCGCGTGGTGCCAATGACCTCGTGGCCATTGTTGACAAGGAGCGGCGTTAGCCGCCGCCCGATGGCGCCGCCAGCACCGGCGAGGAAAATGCGCATGGGTTACATCCTTTGCTATCCCTCCCCGAAAGCGGGGGAGGGATAAAGAGGATCACGCCGCGCCCTTCAGCCGCTCCATCGCCTCGGCGATCTTGGCCTTTCGGGCGAGCGCCTCCTCGCGCTTTTCCTTCTCGCCCTCGACCACCTCTTCCGGCGCGTTGGCGACGAACTTCTCGTTGGCGAGCTTGGCATCGACCCGTTTGATGTCGGCCTCCGCCTTGGCCATCTCCTTGGCGAGCCGTGCGCGCTCGGCGGCGAGATCGATGACGCCGAGCAGCGGCAGCGCCACGACGTCGCCACGCACCACCAACTGCACCGAGCCCTGCGGCGCCGTGCCGGCCGAGGAAATGTCCGACACGCGCGCGAGCCTCTTGATGAACTCGGCCCAGCGCTCCGCGCGTGCTTGCGTGTCGGCGGACGCGCCCGCGAGCACCAGTGGGATTTGCGCCGTGATGTTCATCTCGGCGCGGATCGACCGGATGGCGGTGATCAGATCGATCACCCAGCCGATCTCGGCTTCGGCCTTGTCGTCAGCGAGCCCTTCGAGCTTGGGCCAGCCACTGAGCACGAGCAGTTGCGAACGCTTCGGCCCCTGCTCCGCGGTCACTGCCCACAGTTCCTCGGTGACGAACGGCATGAAGGGATGCAGCAGCTTGAGGATTTCGTCGAGCGCCCAGGCCGCGGTCGCGCGGGTCTCGTCCTTGGCCGCACCGTCGGGGCCGGTCAGCAGCGGTTTCGACAGCTCGACGTACCAGTCACAATAGACGTTCCAGACGAAGCGGTAGGCCGCATTGGCCGCCTCGCTGAAGCCGTAAGCCTCGATCGCCTGCGTGATCTCGTTGGCGGCTTTTTCGGTTTCGTGCGCGATCCAGCGGTTGAGCGTTTCTTGTGTCCGATTTCGGATCGAAGCCCTCGACGCGCTTGGCGCCGTTGAATTCGACGAAACGCGCGGCGTTCCACAGCTTGGTCGCAAAATTGCGGTTGTTCTCGACGTCCTGCGGCCCGAGCCTGATGTCGTGGCCGGGCGCGACGGCGCGCATCAAGGTGAAGCGCAGCGCGTCGGCGCCGAATTCGTCGATGACGCCGAGCGGGTCGACGACGTTGCCCTTCGACTTCGACATCTTGGCGCCGGAGGCGTCGCGCACCAGGCGGTGGATGTAGATGTCGGCGAACGGCACTATTTTTTCAGACGGAGCGCCGGGGCGCTCCTTTTGCATGAAATGCAAGCCCATCATCATCATGCGGGCGACCCAGAAGAAGATGATGTCGAAGCCGGTGACCAGCGCCGAGGTCGGATAGTAGCGTTTCAGTTCCGGGGTTTCGTCCGGCCAGCCCAGCGTGGAAAATGGCCACAGCGCCGAGGAGAACCAGGTGTCGAGGACGTCGGGATCGCGCCAAATCGGGACCCAGGCAACCCCGCCGTTACTTTCCTCTCTTATTATATCATTCTGGAGAGCATTGAGCCTATCGGGCGACATCGGACCGTCAATGACACGCACATCCTTTTTATAATGGTGTCTGGCTAGACCAAGCGCCTCGGCTTCACTCTCAGCGACGAATATCTTGCAGTTGTCCCAACTCTCCTGCGTGCTCTCACCAGGACCTTCGCCATACCACGCCGGAATTTGGTGCCCCCACCAGAGCTGGCGCGAGATGCACCAGGGCTGGATGTTTTCCATCCAGTTGAAATAGGTGGTTTCCCAGTTCTTCGGCACAAACTTGGTGCGGCCGTCGCGCACCGCGGCCATCGCTGGCTTCGCCAGCTCATGGGCGTTGACGTACCACTGGTCTGTTAGGTAGGGCTCGATCACCACGTTGGAGCGGTCACCGTGCGGTACGACCAGCGAATGCGGCTCGATCTTTTCTACTAATCCCTTCTCCTCAAGGCGCGCGACAATCATTTTTCGCGCCACGGCGCGATCCTTGCCGGCCAACGAATCAAGCGTTTCCGAAAGTTCTGACGATGGCGGTAAGTCGCGCAGGAATTCTGTATTCCCTTGAAATGTAATCTTTCCCTCGCGGTCCAAGACGCTGACCATTCGCAAGCCATGCCTTTTCCCGACCTCGAAGTCGCTGAAGTCGTGCGCCGGCGTAATCTTCACCGCGCCCGAGCCCTTCTCCGGGTCGGAATGCTCGTCGCCAATGATCGGAATCTTGCGCCCGACCAACGGCAGGATGACGTTCTTGCCGATCAGCGCCTTGTAACGCTCGTCTTCCGGATGCACCGCCACCGCAGTGTCGCCCAGCATCGTCTCCGGCCGCGTGGTGGCGACCACGATGAAGGTCGAGGGATCGTCGGGATTAAAGGTCTTGCCCTCGATCGGATAGCGCAGGTGCCACAAGTGGCCCTTGGTCTCGACCTGCACCACTTCGAGGTCGGAAATGGCGGTGAGCAGCTTGGGGTCCCAGTTGACCAGCCGCTTGTCCTTGTAGATCAGCCCCTCGCGATAGAGCTCGACGAAAACCTTGAGCACCGCGCGCGAGAGCCCCTCGTCCATGGTGAAGCGCTCGCGCGACCAGTCGCATGATGCGCCCAGCCGCTTGAGCTGGTTGACGATGGTGCCGCCCGATTCCGCTTTCCACTCCCACACGCGCTTGACGAAGGCCTCGCGTCCCATCTCGCGCCGGCCCGGCTGTTGGCGCTCCATCAATTGCCGCTCGACCACCATCTGCGTGGCGATGCCCGCGTGGTCCGTGCCCGGCTGCCACAGCACGTCCTTGCCGCGCATGCGCTCGAAGCGGCAGAGCACGTCCTGCAGCGTGTTGTTGAGCGCATGGCCCATATGCAGCGAGCCGGTCACATTGGGCGGCGGGATGACGATAGAGTAGGCCTCGGCCTGGGCACGCTCCGGCCGGCCGGCGCGGAACGCCCCCGCCTGTTCCCATGTCTGGTAAATGCGGCCCTCGACTTCCGAGGGCTGGTAGGTCTTTTCAATCATCGTGGTCTGGTCTTGAAAATCTTCGCGCGGGCCTGCGTCGCGCGCTAGAAAGCCCGCCACGACCGCCGGAGTCAACGTGCACGCACCGCCGCCCCAGAAAGGCTCCCCCGACCGTGCCCTGACCCGGGCCATCGTGCTGATGTCGTTCGCCGCCTTCGGCAGCGGCATTTCCCTGCGCGTGTCGGACCCGCTGCTGCCGCAGGTGGCGGGCGATTTCGGCGCCAGCCTGGGGGCGGCCTCCACCATCGTCACCGCCTACGCGGTTCCCTATGGGCTGACCCAGATCTTCTCCGGCGTCATCGGCGACCGGCTCGGCAAGTGCCAGGCGGTGGCCATCGCCTGCGGGCTCTCCGGGGTCCTGGTGCTGCTGTGCGCGCTGGCGCAGTCGCTGCCGCAGCTCGCGCTGGCACGGCTCATCGGCGCGCCGGCCGCGGCCATCATCGTACCGCTCGGCCTCGCCTATATCGGCGACGTGGTGCCCTATGCGCGGCGGCAGACCATGCTGGCGCGCTACATGGCGGGACAGATGACCGGGATGATCACCGGCCAGATCGCCGGCGGCGTCATCGGCGACCATTTCGGCTGGCGCGCCGTGTTCGTGGTGCTCGCCGGCGTGTTCATCGTGGCGGCACTGGCGCTGGCGAGCCAGTTCCGCAGCAACCCGTGGACCAGGCCGATCCACCACGAGGGTGGCGCCCGCCAGGGCATGATCGCGAGCTATCGCACGCTTTGGGCGAGCCCCTGGGCCCGCTTCATCGTCATCGCCTCGTTCATCGAAGGCGCCATCTTCTTCGGCGGCTTCACCTATGTCGCGGCCAACATGCACGCGCGCTTCGCGCTCAGCTATTCCGCGATCGGCGTCATCGTGGCGGCCTTCGGCTTCGGCTGTATCCTGTTCGCCGGCACGGTGCACCGGACGGTGGCCCGGCTCGGCGAACGTGGGCTGGTGCTCGGCGGCGGCGGCGTGGTGATGGCCGGCTACCTGACGCTCGCCGGGGCGCCGATCTGGGAGACGGCACCGATTGCCTGCGCGCTGCTCGGCTTCGGCTATTACATGCTGCACAACACGCTGCAGACCAACGCCACCCAGATGCTGCCGAACGCGCGCGGCACGGCGATGGCGGGCTTTTCCTCGGCGCTCTATTTCGGCCAGAGCGTGGGGGTGGCGCTCGCCGCGCCCATCGTCGACCGCGCCGGCGCGGTGCCGGTGTTCGTGCTGGCGGCGGTGACATGGCCGGCGCTTGCGGTGTGGATCGCCTATCGGCTGGCCGCGCGCAGGGACAGAACCGATCCGGCCTGATTGGATCGGACTCTCAGCTCAGCGCCCGCGCGCGACGCGCTCGATCTCGGCGCGCACGATGCGCTCGACCAGGCCCGGCAGGTTGTCGTCGAGCCAGTTCTTCAGGATCGGCCGCAGCATCTCCCTGACCAGGTCCTCGAGCGTGCGCGCGTTCTGCCCGATCACGGTCTGGGCGAGCGAGTTGAACGCGCCGTCCACCGCCGCCGCGGTCGCGCTCGACACCAGACCCGCATCCAGCACCGCCGCGGGCATCTGGGCCGGCGGCGGGCGCCGCGGTTCCTCGGCGACAGGCGGTGGTGGCGCCGGTTGCTCCTGCTGCTTGTCGGTGAACACCACGTCGGAGGATGCATCGATGGTGCGGAACCCGGGCGGCTTCGGCTGCGCCGGTGGTGACGGCGGTTGCGCCGGCTGCGCGGTCATCGCTTCCGTCAACATCAACACTTCAGGTGCCGGCTGCGTGGCGGCGGGCTTCGCGGGTTCGGGCTTAGCCGGCTCCGGCTTGGCCGCCGGCGCTTTGGCTTTTGGCGCAGGCGGCGCCGGAGCGGGCTCGTCGAGCACCGCCAGCATGGCGTCGATGTCGTCCTGGCTGTTGCCGGTCGCGGCGCGCGGCGATGGCGCACGCGTCGCCTGCTTGACCTCTGCCGGCTCACCCGCCTTGCCGGTCTTGCCACCATCTTCATCGGCGATGATGCGTCGAATGGAGGCGAGAATTTCCTCCATCGAGGGCTCTTGAACCTTTGCCGGTTGGCTCATTGGCACAGTTCCCACGCGCGCAGTGCTGGAATCCTGATTGCCGCTCCCCTCGCCCTACTTGTCTTACGCACCGGCAGCAGCGAATCGTCCGCAATTCCATTTATACGACAGAGGGGTACAGGATTGGCAGGCAGAAAGTCACAAGCCTGCAATGATTTTGTGGACACGGGCTGCGGGCAAGCGAACCTGCAACGTGCCTCGCTACCTCAACGTCCGTCCGGCGTACGCAAGCCCGCCCAGCTGTCGCGCACCTGACGATAATGCACGCGCGGATCGTAAGTCGGCACACGCAAGCCAAGAATGCCAGGCGACAGCCGTCCGACCGCCGCCAGCAACGTATAGGACGCCACCACCCGGTCGCGCTGCGCGGTGACCAGCGCCACCCGCGAATTCACAAGTTCCTGCTGCGCATTGAGGACGTCGAGCGTGGTGCGCTGCCCGACGCGCGCTTCCTCGCGCACGCCGTTGAGCGCGATGGCCGCGGCCTGCACCTGCGACTGGGTGGCGTCGATATTGGCCTTGGCGGCATCGAGCTGGCCCCAAGACTGCACCACGTTCTGGCGTACGGATTCGCGCGCGGTGTCGAGGTCGAGCCGCTTCTGGCCCAGCGTCTCCTTGGCCTGGCGGACCAGGGAATATTCCGCACCGCCCTGGTAGATCGGCACGCTCAGCGTGCCGAACACCGAAGCACTGTAGCTGTCCATCACGCTCAGGCTTTGCGAGCTCAGCCAATTTTTCTGGACGGAACCCTGCACCGACAAGTTGGGATAGAGCGCGCCCTCGGCGACTTTCACCTGCAATTGCGCGACATCGACATTGTATTCGGCCGTGGCCACCGACGGACTGGACGACGTGCCGACCGCGACCGCGCCGCGCAGCGTGTGCGGCGAGAAGCGGTCGACCGGCGTTCCCGGCATCAGCTTACCGGGCGCGGTACCGATCACCTGCCGATAAGTTGCCGCCGACGCCGTGTAATTGGCTTGCGCGCTCAGCACCTGCGAGCGGCCGGCAGCAAGCCGCGACTCCGACTGCGCCACGTCGGTGCGCGTGACCTCGCCGACGTTGAAGCGGTCGCGCGTCTGCCGCAATTGCTCCTGCAGCACTTCGACGTTGCGCCGCTGCAGATCGAGGATCGCGGTGTCGCGCAACAGGTTCATGTAGGCGGTGGCGGCATTGAGCAACACCGACTGCACGGCAGCGCGCAACGCGGCGCGCGCCGCCAATACCTGGCTTTCCGCCGCGCGCGTTTTGTTGCCGGTCTGAAAACCGTTGAACAGTGTCTCCGTCGCGGTGATGCCGACGCCGAACGGCGAGTTCGTGCCGCTCAAGGTCGAATAAACGGGCGAGCCGGTCGCGACGCTCTTGGAGGTCGTCGACAGCGTTTGCTCGCCGCCGCTGGCCGTGGCCGTCACCCTGGGGCGATAGCCGGAGAGCGCCTGCGGCACGCCTTCATCGGTCGCGCGCACCCCCGCGCGCTGCGAATTGAGCGAAGGATTGTTCTGATAGGCCTTCATCAATGCGGACTGGAGCGTCTCGGCCAGCGCGGGCGAATGAGCGCTCGCCACCGCAATGCATGCCAGCGCGCCGACTGTGACTGCGCTGCTCCAATGGCGGAGCCTCGGTCGAATCGAATTTCGCCGCCGGAAACGCGACATTGATTGCCTCAACATGAAGGTGAACTTTTGCGATTCTCGATGACGCGCAAAGACAAGGACGCGAACAGAATCAGTAAAGTAACGATAGACGCCGCGAAGGGTACTTTCAAACCCTTGACGATGCCTGCTCAACAAAATCGGCTTGAAGAGATGGCTGGCGAATCGAATCGCAGCGGTATCAGAATGCGAATTCGCGCGGCTTGACGAAGCCTGGTAACACCGCGGCGGCCGCATCGAAGATATGTCGGGTACCCAACTCATCGCCAGTGCGCCGAAATACAGTCGCCTTGGCACCCGGTCCACCGCCGACCACGCATAGCAGGCGCCCATTATCCGCCAGTTGCCGCAACAGCGGTTCCGGCATGATCTCGGTGGCTCCTTCGAGCAAAATGACGTCGTAGGGCCCGCCGTCGGGCCATCCGGCCGCAAGCGGGCCGGACACCACGCTGACATTGGGCAGGCCGGCAAGGTTTGCCCTCGCCATCTCGGCCAGGGCGGCATCCTCTTCCAGCGCCACAATCGGGCCCGCCATACGGGCAAGCACCGCAGCCCCGTAGCCTGTGGCGCAGCCGACATCGAGCACCCGCTCGGTGCCGGCGATGTCGGCGGCGTGGATCAGCTTGGCGAACACCATGGGCTTGAGCAGGCGGCGATGCCCCTCGCCCAGCGGCACGTCGAGGTCGAGATAGGCAAGCCCGCTCACCGCCGGCGGCAGGAAGCGCTCGCGCGGAACCTCGAGCATGGCCGAATGGATGCGCAGATCGGTGACGTCGGCGGTGCGCACCTGACCTTCCACCATGTTGCGGCGGGCGGTGGCAAAGTCGGTCATCGCGGCGGCCCTCGATGGTCTTGCGGGTGTGGGTGCAGCTTTTTTCTGCGGCAAGGCCGGCCAAAAGGCAAGCCGGGGCGCAAGCGCGCCGTTGTGAAGCGGGACGCCCTCCTATATAGGCTGGAGCGCGGAACCCGTCTGGCCCCTGGTTTTGGGGCAATCGTTTCGAAATTGGCCACGTGGCGGAGTGGTTACGCACCGGTCTGCAAAACCGGGTACGCCGGTTCAATTCCGGCCGTGGCCTCCACCTTCCCTCTCCCGCAGATCCGGCCCGGCAAGCCTGCCACGCTACGGCCGGCCGGGGGCGTTTGGGCGGTCCTGCGGGCCCGCCCCGCCTTGACCGGGGTCCGCCAGGCCGCCATTTGAGGCGGACGAAGTTACCCGCCTTCACGCTTTGCAAAGCAATTTAGCTTTGTTATAGGCGCCTTGCTGTCGGCGTCGGCTTATTCCCTGGTAGCTCAGCGGTAGAGCATTCGACTGTTAATCGAATGGTCGCTGGTTCGATCCCAGCCCAGGGAGCCAAGTCTTTCAATCACTTAACAGACGCCCGAAATTTCAACGGCGCTCCGCAAATCTGCAAATAGGCGGTCTGGCGGCCAGCGGCAGCGCGGGCGCGTCAGGCCCGCCCGCCACGCACGGCAGTGTCGGTTGTCGATCGAAGCGGCCGGTCAACGCGGGTCACCTCCGAGCGGCTGATCGCCTGTCATGCTCCGGTCGCGGGCGCCGAATTGTGGTGCGCCCGATCCACGTATCGCGATTTCTTGGCTGAAGAGCCCGGAGTTGAACCTGGCGGTGCGCTTGGCGAGTTCGTCGTTCTTCTTCCGCCGGGTGCGGATGCCGATATAGAAGCTCACGCCCATCAGCCCATAGAGCAGCCAATCGACATTGTCGTTCACGCTGTCCGGCAGCACCATCGAGGCAAGGCCGAAAAACAGCGACGCCAACAGCCATAGTTGCCGCCATGGCAGACTGTAGGCTTTGCGGCGCTCTTGTTTCCATTGCTGCAGTTCCTCGTCGACCGAGGACGTCATCCGCAACCGCAGAGCCGGCTCGTCATCTGGCTCCGCGGCCGGTTGCGTGAGAACGGGCTCGGCCTCCCGCACGGGCGGCCGTGGCGCGAACGCCCGCTGTTGCGGATGATCGCCGCGCCGGCCGAAGGTGATCTCATTCGCCATCGACTGTGCCCCGAGAGCGCGCCTGCGATGATCGGCCAAGCGGGTTAGCGCTGCTTTAACAAATCCCTTCGGTTTGACAGCAGAACCCTTTGCTTTTACGACCTTTGCCCACACGCGATCGGGTTTGAAGCGCGTTTGCGGACATTCCCGACCCCTCATATTCCCCTTGCCCGCCGCCCTCGCGAGGCGCCAATACGCCGCGCGGCGCCAAGGCGCCCTCGAAGACGCCCTCGATGATGACGCCCTCGGAAAGCCCCCTCACCACCGACCTCTACGAGCTCAACATGGTCCAGGCTTACCTGGACAAGGGCGAGGACAGGCAAGCGGTGTTCGAGTTCTTCGTGCGGCGGCTGCCACCGCAGCGCGGCTTTTTGCTCGCTGCCGGGCTCGAGGATGCGCTCGATTACCTCGAGCATCTGCGCTTCTCGAACGAGGAAATCGCCTGGCTCGAAAGCACCGGCCGCTTCCGCAAGAACCTGCTCGATTTTCTGTCGTCGTTCCGTTTCACCGGCGACGTGCACGGCATTCCCGAAGGCAGCGTATGCTTTCCCAACGAGCCGCTGATCCGCATCACCGCGCCGTTGATGCAGGCGCAGATCGTCGAATCGCGGCTGATCAACATCCTGCACTACCAGACGCTGATCGCCTCGAAGGCCGCGCGCATGGTGCTGGCCGCGCCCGGCAAGGTGCTGTCCGACTTCGGCCTGCGCACCGCCCATGGCGCCGAGGCCGGGCTCTATTCGGCGCGGGCAAGCTACATCGCCGGCTTTGCCGGCGCCGCCAATGTGCTCGCCGGCGCGCGCTACGGTATTCCCGTGGTCGGCACCATGGCGCATTCCTACGTGCAGGTGCACGACAACGAGATGCAGGCCTTCGAGGACTTCGCGCGCGCGCGGCCCGATGGCGTGATCCTGTTGATCGACACCTACGACACCGAGGCCGGCGCGCGCAAAGTCGTCGCGCTCGCGCCCAAGCTCAAAGCCGACGGCATCGCCATCCGCGGTGTGCGCATCGACAGCGGCGACCTCACCGACATGGCGCGGCGCGTGCGCCGCATCCTCGACGACGGCGGACTGAAGGACGTGATGATCGTGGTGAGCGGCGGCATCACCGAGGATCTGCTCAAGACCATGACGGCGACGGCCGCGCCCATCGACGGCTTCGGCATCGGCGTCAATCTCGACGTCTCGACCGACGCACCCGCGCTCGATTGTGCCTACAAGCTGCAGGAATATGGCGGGCAGCCGCGCCGCAAGCTGTCGGAAGGCAAGCAGACCTGGCCCGGCCGCAAGCAGGTGTGGCGCAGCTATGACGCCGACGGCCGCATGAGCGGCGATGTGCTCTCGCTCGAAACCGACGCGCACGGCGGCGAAACGCTCATTGAGCCGGTCATGCACGCGGGCAAACGTCTTGCGCCCGCGCCGACGCTTGCAGCCATCCGCGAACGCGCGACGCGCGACCTCGCCCGCCTGCCGGGGCCGCTCACGCGGCTCGAAGCCGGCAGCTACCCGGTCACGGTAGCCGACGCGCTGAAGACGCTCGCCGCCGAAGCCGACCGCCTCGCCAAGCGCTGAGCGCACACCGAGGCTGATTTAGCGAAATTGAAGCATTCTCCGCCGTCAGATTCTAACGCGGCGCTTCCTGGCTAATGCGCTCGCCGTAGCTCTTGGGGTCGAGCCCGCAGATGCCGAAGCGCGGCAGGTAGCCCATGAGGAAGTCGTTGACCCCGAGCCGGTGCAGGCCGGCAACATCGCCGGCAAGCAGCAGCTTGCGTTCTTCCGCGGTGATGTCGCAGCGCTTCAGGGCTTCCGCCGGATTGTCTTTCATGGCGGCGCGGAAGCCATGATCGCGCAGCAATTCGCGCAGCAGATAGTTCACGTTGTAGACCGACATGATCAGCTCCACACGGCGTAGGCGTGGCCGTTCGGCATTTGTGGCGTCACCGCCTTAGCCGGCTTGGCGTCGATGGTGCCGAGCATGGCGATCCAGTTGAGCAGTTCGCCCGCGACATTGCCGGCCTGGCGGAATTTCTCCGGGGTCGCCTCCGCGATCAGCGTTTCGATTTCACCGGCTTTCAGCAGACCGCACACCCGCGTCACCCAGTCGGGATCGGGCACGCCGTCGCCGAAGCCGATCTTCAGCCGCGGCCCCCACACCTCCAGCGAGATGCTGCCGCTGCCCATGGTCACCACCCGCAAGGGCTGCGGAAAACTTTCGACCGCCGCGCGCAACGTGCGGCCGAGCGCATAGCAGCGCGCAGCCGGCGGCAGCGGCGGCACGTGGCCGCTGATGAACACCGGCACTACCGGGATCTGCATCGCGGGCGTCAGGAAATGCAGCGGCACGATCACCGAATGGTCGACAGCGAATTTCTGCGTCACCGCCAGATCGTAACCGGCGGCGACGCTCGAGCGATGCAGATGGCCGGCGAAATCCGGCAGCGACTTCACCCTATAGGGCGGCGTCGCGCGCACCTCGTCGCAGGCGCCGGTGAAGCTGCCGGTGACGCCGATGGCGAAGATCGGCAGGTTGTCGAAGAAGAACGTGTTGAGATGATCGGTGTCGAACATCACCAGCACGTCGGGCTTCATCGCTTCGAGCGCCGCGCGCAAGGCGGCAAAATAGCGCGCCGTCTCGCAGTCCGGCCCGTCGCGCTCGACAAAGAATGGAAAGAACGGCGTATGCGGCACGCCCAGCGCGCCCACGATTTCAGCCAACGTCGCCCCCCTGTCATTCCAGCCGCGTTTGCCGCGGCGATCGTACAGACTCTCTTCATCCCTCCCCTGAAAGGGGAGGGTCGCCCGCCGAGCGAAGCGATGGCGGGAGGTGGGGTCAATATGATCAATATGAGAAGAGCCCCCACCCGGCTCGCTTACGCTCGCCATCCTCCCCCGCAAGCGGGGGAGGGATAAGAAACGCCGCGGCTCAGGTCGCCGTGCCCGCCCTGTTCCAGCCGCGCGCGCCCTCGCCGTAGACCTCGTGGCCACCGTCAGTCACAACCACGGTGTCCTCCAACTTGATGAAGCCGCGGCTTGGATGCTTGAGCGTGGTCTCGACCGAAATCACCATGCCGGCTTCCAGCGGCTTGTCGGCATCGTCGGCCGGATACGGCACCGGCCCGGAATCGGTCAGCCGCGGCGCCTCATGGCTCACCATGCCCATGCCGTGGGCGAGGAATTCCATGGCGTTGTGGTGCTTGGATTTGGCCACCAGCGGCTCGGCCGCGTCGTAAAGGGCACGTCCCATGGCGCCGGGCCGCGCGGCCTTGAAGGCGGCGCGCTGGATCGACTCGATCTCAGCGAGCAGATCTTCCAGTTCCGCGTCCTGCCTCGCCCTGGATCGCCATGCGGCAAACGTCGCCGATATAGCCGTGATAGTTGCCGCCGGAATCGAGCGACATGATCTCGCCCGCGCCCCACACCTGATCGGACGGCGCCCGGTTCATGCTGGTGCCGGCGGTGATCAGGCAATATTCGAAATTGAGCCCGCGCAGCGTCTCTTCCTGGCGCAGCGCTTCCACCACCTCGGCCTTGGTCTTGCCCGGCGCGGTCTTGGCGATCACCGCCTGCATGGCCGCGATCACCGCTTCGGAGGCGTATTTCAGCTTCTTCAATTCCTCCGGCGACTTGATGAGCCGCTGGCGCTCCAGCAGGTAGAGCGCATCCACCCATTCGGCGTCGGGGAACGCCGCGCGCAGCACTTGCGCCGCGTCATAGGGCAGGAAGCCGAGTTCGGTCGCGATACGCTTCGGCTTGAGGCCCGCCTTCTTCAGATAGTCGACCGCCATTCGCATGGCTTCGACCGAGCCGTTCGAGGCCATCATCGTCTGCGGCGTCCACAACGGATGCGCCTGATGCTGAAAGCCTTCGAGACGGTGACCGATATAGGCCGCCTTTTCCGGCAACCCTTTAAGATAGACGAACACCGGCAGATAGCGGGTGACGCCGGTCGCATCCATGACGTCGAAGAAATTGGCGCGATGACCGCCAGTCAGATATTGCGCGTTGTGCTTTGAGGTGGCGAGCACCACGTCGATGCCGGCCTCGTCCATCAGCCGGTCGAGGCGGTGGTGATCGAAGGGAATGGCCAGTCCGCTGGCGGGCTTCGCGCTGGCGTTCATGTTGACGTTCATGGGCTTCGCTCCCGGTGGACGGGGAGACGGCCCCGCCTCGTTGCAACAAGCCTAGCGCATCGGGCCGCGAACGCCATACCCCCAAGCGCGGCAGATGCCCGCCGGCATAGCAGCCCCCTCCGCTCATTCCCGCGCAAGCGGGAATCCAGCGCTGGGTCCCCGCTTTCGCGGGGACGAGCGGCGGAAACTCTACGCCGCCGCGCGGCCCCAGAGTTCCCGGCTCGCGATGCGGGCACCCTCGGCCAGCGCTTCCAGCTTCGCCCATTGGATCGAGGGGTGGACGCGGCGGTAGAACGGCCCCTGCGCGAAGCCGCAGTCGGTGCCGCCGATGACATTCTCGCGCCCGACGATGTTGGCGAGCCGCACGATGCGCTCGGCCACCAGCTCGGGGTGCTCGACCACATTGGTGGCATGGCTGATCACGCCGGGGATGAGCAACTGCCCCTCGGCGAGCTTGACGTCCTGCCAGACCTTCCATTCGTGCTCGTGGCGCGGGTTAGCGCCCTCGATGACGAAGGCGCCAACCTTGGCCTTGAGCACCACGTCGACGACGTCCTTCAGCGGCACGTCGCTGGTGTGCGGGCCCGGCCAGCTGCCCCAGCAGATGTGATAGCGGATGCGATCGCGCGGCAGGCCTTCGAGCGCGAAATTCATGATCTCGATCTGCTTTTCGAGCCAGCGCTTGTAGTCGGCAAAGCTCGCCGGCGGCACCATGCGGTCGAATGTGACGGCGCTGCGTGCGTCGTCGAGCTGCACCAGGAAGCCGGCGTCGACGATCGTCTTGTATTCGGTGCGCATGGCCGCGGCGATGGCGAGCTGAAGCTCCTCGTCGCTCTTGTAGTATTCGTTCTTGCGGTCGGGGATGACGCTCGAAGGCGCTGCCACCGGCAGGAAGGCCTCCTCCACCTGCACGCCTTTGAGCGCGGCCTTGAAGTTGTCGATGTCGCGCTGCAACTCGGCCTGCCCCGTATAGGCGATCGGCTCAACACAGATGGCGTCGCTGGTGGTCGCCACGCCCTCGCGCGCGTCGAGCTCGGCGTAGAAGTCGGCAAAGCGCGTGCGGTCGGCGCCGCGCTTGAACGGGTTGGCCGTATCGCTCTTGATCGGCCGGCGCTCGAAACCCGAGAGCCGCGTCAGCGCGTACTGCGCCCAGGAAATCGATTTGCCGAACTCACCGTCGCTCACCACGTCGATGCCGGCCTCTGCCTGGCGTTTGACGACGTCGGCCACCGATTTGGTCAGGCAGGCCTGGTAGGCCTTTTCGTCATAAAGCTTGCCGCCCTGCTTTGAGCGAAGGAAATCCTGCAGGTCCGCCGGGCGGATCAGGCTCCCGACATGGCTGGTGAGGATACGGTCCGTGCTGTGTTTCATGCGTCCTTAACCTCGTACAACGCCGATGAGTTGGTCGAGCTTCTCGGGGTCCTCGCGCAGGGTCTGGCTCGCCCCGTCATAGACGATCTGCCCGCGGTCCATCACCACCGCGCGCGGTGCGATGTCGAGCGCCAGCCGCGAATTCTGCTCGACCAGGATCAGCGCCAGCGAGGTCTCGGCCGTCAGCCGCTTCACCGCCCGCGCCAGTTCCTCGACGATCACCGGCGCCAGTCCCTCCGACGGCTCGTCCATCAGCAGCACGGTCGGATTGCCGATCAGCGCGCGGCCGATCGCCAGCATCTGCTGCTCGCCGCCCGACAACTGATTGCCGCGGTTGTCGAGCCGCTCGGAAAGGCGCGGAAACAGCTCGAACACCTTGTCCATGGTCCACTCGCCCGGCCGCGCCGCCACGGCGAGATTTTCCCGCACCGTCAGCGAGGGGAAAATCTCGCGCTCCTGCGGCACCAGGCCAAGCCCCGCGATCACCCGCCGATAGGTGGCGAACTGCGAAATATCGTTGCCGTGCAGCCGAAGGGTGCCGCCATGCAGCGTGGTGTGGCCCATCATGGTTGCAAGCAGCGTCGATTTGCCGACGCCATTGCGGCCGATGACCGACAGCGTCTCGCCGGGCGCCAGCGTCAGATCGACGTTCTCCAGCACGACGGTCTCGCCGTAACCGGCGGAAACCTTGTCGAGGACGAGCGCAGACTCAGCCATCATGCCCCTCCCCCGGCCGCCTGATGCGCCGCGTGATGGCCCTCCTCGCCGAGATAGACCGCGCGCACGTCCTCATTCGCCATGATCTCGGCCGGCGTGCCTTGCGTGAACACCGCGCCCTGCACCAGCACCGTGATCTGCTTGGCGAAGCGGAACACCACGTCCATGTCGTGCTCGATGATCAGGATGGCGATGTCGGGATCGAGCGAAGCCACCACGTCCAGAATGAGATGACTCTCCGAAGACGGCACGCCCGCCGCCGGTTCGTCGAGCAGCAGCACGCGCGGGCGCTGCGCCAGGGCGATGGCGATCTCCACCAGCCGCTGGCGGCCATAGGGCAATTCACGCACCAGCTTGAGCGCGTCGTCGGCAATGCGCAGGGATTCGAGATGGTCGAGCGCCTCGTCGATGACCGAGCGCTTGGCGCCGGCCGAGCGCCACATATTGTTGCAGTTGCCGTCGCGCTCGCCGATGGTCATGGCGATGTTTTCCAAGACCGTCAGCCCGCGGAAGAGCTGATTGATCTGGAAGGTGCGCGCCAGCCCGCGCCGCGCCCGCTGGGCCTGGCTGAGCGCGGTGATGTCCTCGCCGTTGAGCAGCACCTCGCCCGACGATGGCCTGATGGCGCCGGTGATCAGATTGACCAGCGTGGTCTTGCCGGCGCCGTTCGGCCCGATCAGCGCGCGGCGTGCGCCGACCTCCAGCGTCAGATCGACGTCGCGCGTCACATGCAGAGCGCCGAAACTGCGGTTCAGGCCTTTGACCTCAAGCGCGGCGGCGGTCATGACGTCTTCCTCCGCCCCAACCATTGGCTGGCGTCCTCAAGCAAGCCCAGCAGGCCGCGCCGCGCGAACAGCACCACCAGCACCAGCATCAGCCCGATGCCGGCCTGCCAGAACGTCGGCGAGAGCTTGGAGAAATAGTCCTCCATGAACATGTAGACCACGGCACCAATGAAGGCGCCGTAGAGCCGCCCGGTGCCGCCCAGGATCAGCATCACCATCACCTTGGCCGAATTGTCGAAGTCGAACACCGTCAGCGTCACATAGGCATTGGTCTGGGTGAAGAGCGCGCCGGCGACGCCGGCGATCGCCGCCGAGATGGCATAGACCGTCACCAGCCGGCGGTGGACCGGCGAGCCGATGGCGTGCATGCGCTGCACGTTCTCGCGGATGCCGGTCAGCGCCTGCCCGAACGGCGAATAGACGATACGGCGAACGGCATAGAAGACGATCGCCAGCACCGCCAGCACGTAGATGTAATTAACGTGGCCGTAGAGGTCGTAGTCGAAGGTGCCAAATAGCGGCGAAATGATCAGTCCCGGCAGGCCGTCGTAGCCGCCGGTGATGTCCGCGCGCAGATTGCCCGACTCCTGCAGCATGGCGGCAAAGGCGATGGTCAGCATCAGAAGCGTCAGGCCGCGGTAGCGCAGGATGAACCAGCCGACGGCGATGCCCACCAGGCCCGCCACGAGCCCGCCAAGGACGAGGCCGCTGATCGGCTCGCTCCAGCCGAACCGCAGCGGCAGCAACGCGGCCACATACGCACCGACGCCGAAAAAGGCGGCATGACCGAGGGTGACGATGCCCGCATAACCCAGGATCAGATCAAGCGAGAGCGCAAAGATCACCATGATCAGCACTTGATTGCCGAAGGTCATGCGATCCGGGTAAGCGAAATAGCAGGCGATGGCGATCAGCCAGGGCAGCGCCTCCTGCCAGCTGAAATAGTGCCGCCGGACCAGATAGTCCGCCGCCCGTGCGCGCGCGTCGATGGCGGCCGCATCGTGAGGCTTGCTCTCATTCACGACCGTAGAACCCTGCCGGCTTGATCAGGAGCACGATCACCGTGATGGCGTAGATGAAGAGATTGCCCGCGACCGGAAAGGCGTATTTGCCGCCTGTATCGATGATGCCGATCACCAGCGCGGCGAGCAGCGTGCCCTTCAGGCTGCCGAGCCCGCCGACCGCCACCACGATCAGGAACAGCACCAGATAGAGCACGGCAAAGCTCGGCGTGAGGCCAAAGAGCTGGATGGCAAGTCCCCCGCCGAGCGCGGCCAGCGCCGAGCCGACCGCGAAAGTCAGCGTGAACAGCAGATCGACGTTAATGCCGACCAATTCCGCCATACGCCGGTTATCGACCGCCGCGCGGATCTTGGCGCCGATATTGGTCTTCTCGAACGCGTACCAGAGCACGGCAATCAGGCCGGCTCCGACCGCGATCAAAAAGACGCGATAGGTCGGAAAGGCACGGAAGCCGAGATTGACGTCACCGGTCAGCCAATGAGGCAGCGGCACCGACTTCGGAATGGGCCCATAGAAATAGGTGAAGCCGGCGATCGCCATGAAGGCAAGGCCGATTGTGAGCAGCACCTGCTCGAGCTCGGTCGACTTGTAGAGTTGGCGGTAGAGATAGCGTTCGAACGGCACGCTGATGACGCCGACCGCGACCGAGGCGATGATCAGCGCCGGTACGAAAGGAACGCCGAGGTTGCGCGTGAGCGAAACGACGAAATAGCCGCCGACCATCGCGAAGGCGCCATGCGCCAGGTTCACAAAGCCCATCAGCCCCATGGTCACCGACAGGCCCACCGAGGTGATGAACAGGAACATCGCATAAGCCAAGCCGTCGAACAGAATGCTGACGACAATATTGGCGATCTGCGGCACGAGCCCCACCTCGATGCAAGAGAATACGCCGCCGCGCCCTTATGCGCGGCGGCGCCGGTTGGTGTCAAATGCAGGTCAGACGATCAAGTCCGATGGCCGCGATTACTTGCAGCGCCCGACCTTGAGGACCTTGCACTCGTCCTTGACCTGCTTCTCGGTATAGAGGACGCGCAGGCCCAACTTGCCGTCGGGCTTGCGGTAGACTTCCATCGCATGCTCGTCCTCGACGATGTCGCGCGTCTTCGGGTCGATCATCACATGGCCGCGCGGGCCGTCGGTTGACCAACCCTTGAGCGCCGCGATCACCTTGGCGCCGTCGGACACGTTGCCCTTCAGCTTCGTGATGGTGTCGAAGATGGCATGCATGGTGTCCCAGCCCTGCGCGGACATGAAGTCCGGATAGGAGGCTTTACCGTACTCCTTGTGCCAGGCTGCCACGAACGCCTCGTTGGCCTTATTCTTGAGGTCGACCGCATAGTGGCTCATGACGATGGTGCCGATAGCGGCGTCACCCATGTCCTGCAGCTTGTTGTCGGGGACGAGATCCATCGGGCCGATCAGCTTGATGCCGGCCTTGCGTAGGCCGAGTTCGCCATAGGCCTTCATCAGGCCGGTCGCGTGCGCGCCGGACGGAATGAAGCCGTAGAGGCAGTCCGGATGCGCGTCCTTAACGCGCTGCATGAAGGGCGTGAAGTCCGGCACCTGCACGGGCGAGCCCATCGGGATCGACAGCACGACCTTGCCGCCGGCCTTCTCGAAGCCGGTCTTGAACGCTTCCACCGAATCCTTGCCGGGCGGGAAGTCGGTATAGGCGACCGCCGCCGTCTTGCAGCCGATCTTGTTGTAGGCATAGGAGCCCATCGGGAACGCCGGGTGCCACATGCTGAACGACAGGCGCACGTAGTACGGCGACAGGTCGGGAATCCAGGCGGTGCCCGCGTTGGCGATGATCATCGGGATCTTCGCCTTGTTGATCGTCGGCGCCAGCGCGATCGCCGACGGCGAGAACACGAAGCCGGTGAGCAGCTGCACCTTGTCGTTGGTGATGAGCTCGGTGGTCACGCGCTTGGCTTGCGCGCCGGTCGGCGGGCCTTCGTCGCGCTTGATGATCTCGACTTTGTTCGGCGCGATGTCCTTGGCGTGCAGCTTGATGTAGAGATCGAACGCCTTATCGATCTGGTGACCGAGGTCGGCATTGGGCCCGCTGAACGGCAGCACCACGCCGATCTTGACCGTCGCGGCCTGGGCGGTTGCGCCCACTGAGAAGGCCAGGGCCGCGGCCCCGAGCCATCGCCATCGTTTCATCTCATCCTCCCTTAAAACCCGGAATTAGTTTGGAACCCCACCAATCGATGGGCCGGCATTTCCGCCCAATCGTCCTAAATTGGACTAATTTCCCGGCCGGGGTCAATTGTGACCGATAGGCCGCGCGCCAACGCCGATCCGCCGGCTGATAACGCGCGACGCGCCCGGTCCCCGATTGCCCCGGCGGAAAGCTTTGCCGTGGCGGCCTGCCCGATCAGACGGCCTGCCCGATCAAATGAATAGAATCTGGCTATTCATGCATTCAATGCATGTGGCTGCCGGCCCTTCATGTCATCGACGAGAGCGCCGCGCAGCCAGGGGCCAAATCGCAAGCCGCAATTTGCAGCCGCCGGGCCCCCGCGGGGACGCGAGGTCAAGCGCGTTTCAGCCTCGGATTGGGCCCTGCCCGCCCTCAGGCGGCGGTCTTGGCGGCAATGGTGGCGATCGAGGTCGCGGCAGTCCCCGCCGCCTTGTCCTTGCGATCGAGCGCCAGGTCGAGGGAGGCCACCGCGACACGATTGCGGCCGCGTTCCTTGGCGAAATAGAGCGCCTGATCGGCCTGCGCCAGCATCTCCGCCACGTCCAGCAACGGCCCGTCGCAATGCACAATACCGATGCTCACGGTGGCGCAGACCGGCCGCCCGTCGACGTCCTGCGCCGCCTTGGCGAAGCCCTCGCGCAGGCGCTCGGCCACCGCCACCGCCCGCTCCTCGCTGGTATCGCGCAGGATGGCGGCAAATTCCTCGCCGCCGAGCCGCCCGATCAGATCGGTGGAACGCGCCGACGTACGCGCGGTCTCGGCGAAGATTTCCAGCACGCGATCGCCGATGGCGTGGCCGAAGCGGTCGTTGACCGATTTGAAATGATCGAGGTCGATCAACAGCACGGCGAGCGGACGCGGATGGGCGCTATGGCGCTTGGCGACCTGGGCGGCGTCCTGCAGGAAGGCACGCCGGTTGGCGATGCCGGTGAGCGGGTCGACCATGGCGGCGGTGCGGTGGCGATATTCGGTGCGCTCCTTCGCCATCGCCAGCAGGATGAAGGCGATCGAGATAGTGAACAGCAGCGCCTCGAAGGAGAGCACGGTCAGCCACACGCTGTTGTTGACCTCGTTGCTCGGTGCCCAGGGCAACAGCGTCACCAGCGGCGTGCGCAAGAGAAACAGTGAGCCGTGCGCGAACAGCATGAAGATGGCCGGCCAGCGTGAGACCAGCGGCTCGCTGCGGCCGCGCCAGAATTCGTAGGCCGTGAGCCAAGTATAGGCGGTGATGATACCCGAGGCGATCAGCGCACGCGCCTGCACCGCGTGATCGAGCACCGGCAGGCGGCAGACCAGGAACCAGATCACCGCGCCGGTCACCAGATAGACCGGCTCGACCGGACGGCCGTCGAAGACGCGCGCGCCGGTCCAGGTCACCGCGAAGGCGGTAAACAGCAGCGCATTGGCGAGATCGATGGTGATCAGGTCGGGCGCCGACCCGTACATCCCGAACAGAGTGACCGAGGCCGCGCGCAACAGATGGGCAAAACCCCACCAGGCGACAGCGGTGATCTGGGTGTTCTGCACCCAGGCAAACAACAGCAGCAGTCCGAGGATGGCCTCCACATAGATCGTCACCATGAAGAGGGTATTGATGTCGAGTTTCATCGCTCGGGGTCCCTGTCCGCGCGCGGAGCTGCCGTTTTCGGCTTGCCCCAGCCTCACGGATAGCGACGCGCCACAAACAAGTGGTGAACGTGCCCCGATACCGTTGCGGCAAGGTGCTGTTATGGTTTCGATAACGTTTCCAAATCGAGGTGCACTGTGATGGCTCGGCAACCGGCTACCGTCCGCGCCGCCTGCTCTGCCCGCGCGGGCGAGCCCCGGTAACAGCCTGCCAGGCGGTCTTGTGGCCTGCGGACGGCTCCACTAGGGTCGCCGAACCCCAAGAGACGTCGGCAATACAAGAGACGCGGGCAATCGGACGCGCAAATCGGGACTGGGCATGCAAATTCGCGACGGCATTGTTGAAGCCATCGGCCACACCCCCCTGATCAAGCTGGAAGGACCCTCGGCGGCGACCGGCTGTACCATTCTGGGCAAGGCCGAGTTCATGAATCCGGGCGGCTCGGTGAAGGACCGCGCCGGCCGTCAGATGATTCTGGAGGCGGAAAAGCGCGGCGAACTCAAGCCCGGCGGCCTGGTGGTGGAGTCGACCGCCGGCAATACCGGCATCGGGCTCGCGCTGGTCGCCAACGCGCGCGGCTATCGCACGCTGATCGTGATCCCGGAAACGCAGAGCCAGGAAAAGAAGGACATGCTGCGGCTGTGCGGCGCCGAGCTGGTCGAGGTGCCGGCCAGGCCTTACGCCAATCCGAACAATTACCAGCACGTCGGCCGCCGGCTCGCCGAAGAGCTCAAGGCCACCGAGAAGAACGGCGTCATCTTCGCCGACCAGTGGAACAACCTCGACAACCGCAAGGCCCACTACGTCTCCACCGGCCCGGAGATCTGGGAGCAGTGCGCCGGCCGCATCGACGGCTTCATCTGCGCCGTCGGCACCGGCGGCACGCTCGCCGGCGTCTCCAGCTATCTGCGCGAAAAGAAGAACAACATCAACATCGGCGTCGCCGATCCGCGTGGGGCGGCGATGTACCATTTGTTCAAGGACGGCGAAGCCAAGGCGACGGAAGGCGGCTCGGTCACCGAAGGCATCGGGCTTGGCCGCGTCACCCCGATCATCGAGGGTATCAAGGTCGACAAGCCTTACCTGATCCCCGACGAGGAAGCGCTGCCGATCATCTTCGACCTGCTCGCCAAGGAAGGCCTCTGTCTCGGCGGCTCGTCAGGCATCAATGTCGCGGGCGCCATCCGCCTCGCCAAGGACCTCGGGCCCGGTCACACTATCGTCACCGTGCTCGCCGATTACGGCACACGCTACCAGTCCAAGCTGTTCAATCCGGATTTCCTGCGCTCGAAAAAATTACCGGTGCCCGACTGGCTCGAGCGCAAAAGCGACATCAAGCCGCCCTTCGTGGAGGGTTGAAGTACGATGGCCACCGACTGCCTGTTCCGCGACGACAGTTATCTGACGTCCTGCGAGGCGCGCGTGGTCGCGCTCACCGAAAAAGGCATCGTGCTCGACCGCACCGTGTTCTATGCTACCTCCGGCGGCCAGCCCGGCGACACCGGCTGGCTCAACACCGCCTCCGGCGCGTCCATCCCCATCGCCACCGCGATCTACACCGACAAGGCCAAGACCGAGATCGCGCATGTGCCGGCGGAAGGCGCCCACACCGCCGCGCTCAAGGTCGGCGACACTGTCACCGCATCCATCGATTGGGAGAAGCGTTACGCGCGCATGCGCGTGCACACCGCGTTGCATTTGCTGTCCGCCGTGCTGCCCCATCCGGTGACCGGCGGCTCGGTCGGATGGCGACGGCCGGCTCGACTTCGACCTTCCCGATGCCGGGCTCGACAAGGAGGCGATCGCCGCCAAGCTCAACGAAATGATCGCGAGCGATGCCCGCGTCTCCAGCCGATGGATCAGCGATGCCGAGCTCGAGGCCAATCCCAGCTTGGTGAAGACCATGTCGGTCAAGCCGCCCATGGGCACCGGTCAGGTTCGGCTGATCGAGATCGCCGGCCTCGACCTGCAGCCCTGCGGCGGCACCCACGTGCGCTCGACCGCCGAGATCGGCGAGGTGCAGATCACCGGCGTCGAGAAGAAGGGCAAGCAGAACCGCCGCGTGCGCCTGGCGTTGGTCTGAAGGGATTTGGAGGAGCGTTGCGGTGAGCTCCGCGTCACCTCTCCTTGGGGAGAGGCAGCCGACCGTGCCTACATCGGCTAGTGGTCCGATTCCGACATTTGCATCCCGTTGCCGCAAGTTCCCGAGCAAATGTTGGAATCAAAGGACCACTAGCAATTATGTGATTCTAGTGGAGCTTTGAATTTGACATTTGATGAGAAAACTCGCCGCAAATGGGTATCAAATGTCAAATTCGCTCCACTAGTCTACGCAGATGCAATCCACGTACCACCCATTGCGCGCGTGGAACGATTGCATGACAGTCCGCATTGACGTTTGAATGAGGAACATTTCATGACCGATAAAGCCCCCAACAGCCGCTGGCTCAAGACCACGGAATGGCTCGCCGGCAAACTCGGCAAGCCCGACGTGGTCGTCATCGACGGCTCTTTTTATCTCGCCACCCAGAAGCGCGACGCCAAGGCCGAATATCGCGCCGGCCATATTCCGGGCGCCGTCTTTTTCGACATGGATGCCGTCTGCGACCACTCCACCGACCTGCCGCACATGCTGCCCGGGCCCGACCAGTTCGGCAAAGCTGCCGGCGCGCTCGGCATCAGCGAGAACGACACCATCGTGGTCTACGACGGCAGCGGGCTTTATTCGGCGCCGCGCGTATGGTGGACCTTCCGCATCTTCGGCGCCAAGAACGTCTACATCCTCGAAGGCGGCCTGCCGGCCTGGAAGGCAGAAGGCCGTCCGACCGAATCCGGTGAGGTGAAGCGAGAACCGCGCAGTTTCCAAGCCGAGATGGACACCGGTGCCGTCGCCATGCAGAGCGATGTGCAGATGGCGCTCAACGACGGCAGCGCGCAGATTGTCGATGCGCGTTCGGCCGGCCGCTTTGCCGGCAGCGATCCCGAGCCGCGTCAGAATTTGCGCTCGGGCCACATGCCGGGTTCGTTCAACGTGCCCTTCGGCGAGATCATCGAGAACGGCCGCCTGGTCGAGCCCGCACGCATCAAGGCCGCCTTCGAGAAAGGCGGCGTCGATCTCGACAAACCCATGATCACGAGTTGCGGCTCCGGCGTCACCGCCGTTGTGCTGGCGCTCGGCGTCGACGCGCTCGGCAAGCCCCTGCCCCGCATCTACGACGGCTCCTGGTCGGAATGGGGCGGAAGGCCGGACACGGAGGTGGTGAAGGATTAGCATCCTCCTTCACCCGCCCGCGCCGTCTTATTCACCCCCCTTGTGGGGAGAGTCAGCGCGCATCAAAGACGCGTGCAAGCTCCACCCGGTGCGCCTCGCGCTGCAGCGCGGCCATATTGTCGAAGCGGCGAAATATGGAGCGGTGTTTGAGCTGATGCCAGTCGCAGGAGAGACGCTTGATGGACAGGTCTGCACCAAAGCGTCACGCTAGTGGAGCAGGTATGGAAGACAAACCGGTGTCTCTAGCCGGGCTATTGGCCAAAATAAGACATTCCAGCTCCAGCGATGTCATCGACCAAGCCCAACTCTTGTGCCGAAAAGATCTTAAATCCCTGCACAGATTTTTGCCTGGCAAAGCTTCATCTTTTATTTTGATGTGGTGACGCAAGAAAGCGCCCTCGCACATAAAATCTCTGGTCCATTAGAAGCGCTTAAACTAGCAGCACTCGGAATGATTGAATTCGAGATATAGTATGGCTCCATCGACCATATTTCGTATCTCCAGCCTTTTTCTTTTTTTGGAGTTATTTCTACAACGGTCGAAGCACTCGAGGCGATGTGTAAGAAGCTCAGCATTCATGATGCAATGAAGAAGATAAAAAGTCTAGAAATTTGGGATGTAAGAAACAACTTCATCCATATCGATCGAAAGGCGAGACCAAGCCGATCTGACTTATTCAGAGGCTTGCTTGACATTAAATTCAGCGGTGAAGGTCTGTCCCCTAAGGGGATTCGATATCTCTCCCGATCAAAGAGCGGCCACGGTTATGCTGGCGAGGGACTTACCTACGAACGCGCTCTTTCCGAGTTTGCATTCGAGACTGGTAAGGTAATGAGCGAAGCTCGTGTCCGACTCGGTATACCCGCGTAGCCCGAATTGAGCGCAGCGAAATCTGGTGCGGGTCGGCCACGCTCACGCCGCGTCCGCCGGCCGCACCCGCTTGGCAATCTCCCCGCCTTTTTCCCGTTCGACCACCGCGATGTCGTACTGGCTCTGCAAGTCGAGCCAGAATTGCGCGCTGTTGCCGAAATAGCGGCCCAGCCGCACCGCCGTATCGGCGGTGATCGAGCGACGTCCGTTGAGGATATCGGTGATGCGGCCGGACGGCACGCCGATATCGAGCGACAGCCGGTTGGCGGAAAGTTTGCGCGCGGTAAGTTCGCGCTTAAGCAGGCGGCCGGGGTGCGAAACGGGTGCCATGTGACGTCCTTTGGTCATCCTTTGTGGTAGTCGACGATCTCGACCTCGTAGGCGAAGCCCTTGCGGAACTCGAAGCAGATGCGCCAGCGTTCGTTGACGGTCATCGCCCATTGGTTCTTGCGCGCGCCCTTGAGCTTGTGCAGCCCGACGCTTTTTAGCGGGCTCAGGTCGTTCAGCGACTTCGCCACATTGAGCGCCAGCAGCAAATCGATGGCCGTGTCGAAATCGAGCCCGCGTAACTGGTTCGGCCGCTCGCCATCCCAGACCTTACGGGTCACGGAATTCCGCCACGACCGGATCATGGCAGAAATATACTACGTAAAACGGTGAACCACAAGGCTAGCCAATACGCGCCACGCGCGCCCAAGGACGCGGAACGACTGCCGGCCGCACTTGGCGCTAACCTCCCGCCGCACTGCGACAAAAAATTTTGCGCGGAAACTTATCCCCGCTTCCGAAGTCTGGACTATAATCCTTTCCGCTCGAGCCCGTGAGGGGTGCGGAACCGGTTGCGCCGTTTCGCTGGGGTCGGGCCGGCGCTCGCGGGCAGGCTTCGCTAAGCCTGCGCTCGGGCGGCACGGGGCACCGCCCGGGGGCACTAGGACCCCCCGCCGGGAGCCGGCTGACGGCGTGAGTCTGTCGAGACCTTGCCGAAAGCGCGGCCCGTGCCGACAAGACGCCGAGACGGCGCGCCGAGAGGCGCCGCGTGCCGGCAACGGTGCGCGCACAGTCGGACTGGCTGCGTCGATCGGCGCGCCGTCCCCCCTCGCTTGCCACGAGCGAGGGAAACATCCCAAAGCTCGGGCGTTGACGCGCCGCGAGAGCGAAGGAGCCTGTCCGCCAAGATGCCCCGCAAAATCCGCTCACCCCGCCCGACGGCCATCGTCACCGGCGCCGCCAACGGCATCGGCCATGCCGTCGCCCGCCATCTCGTCGCGACCGGCTGGAACGTGGTGGCCGTCGATCTACCGAAGGCCGGCCTCGCGCGCGCCTTCCCGGCGCGGCATCATACCGCGGTCGTCGAAGGCGACGTGCGCAACGAGCTCACCGCTCGCCACGCCGTGGAGGCGGCGCTTCGCACCTTCGGTCGAACTCGACGGCCTGGTGTCAAACGCGGGCATCATGATCCGCAAGCCGCTCACGCGCCTCACCTTGAGCGAATGGCAGCGCGTCATCGACATCAATCTCACCGCGGGCTTCCTGTTCGCGCGTGCCGCCGAAAAGCCGCTGCGCAAGGCCAAGGGCGCGATCGTCACCATCGCGTCTACCCGCGCGCTGATGTCGGAGCCGGACACCGAGTCCTATTCGGCCTCCAAGGGCGGCATCGTCGCCCTCACCCACGCGCTCGCCGTCAGCCTGGCGCCCGATGTGCGGGTGAACTGCATCAGCCCCGGCTGGATCGCCACCGAGAAGTTCGGCCGCCTGCGCGCCAAGGATCACGCCCAGCACCCGGCCGGCCGCGTCGGCAAGCCGGAAGATATCGCCGAGATGGTCGGCTTCCTGCTCGACGCCGAACGGTCGGGCTTCGTCACCGGCGCCAATTTCGTCGTCGACGGCGGCATGACACGCAAGATGATCTACCTGGAATAGCGCTAGCGGCTAGCCGCCAACTACGACTAAAGACGAATCACCCGCTTTCAGCGCGCCGCGGACGAGGCCTCCCCGGGAATGGTCGAGCGGTAATAGCCGAGTACGTAGAGGCGAATGTTGGACGACAAATTGCCGGTCTCGCGAGTGACGTCGATCTCACTGAGCAGGGAGGACAAGGTCATGTCACGTGTCTCGGCGATTTCACGCAATGCTCGCCAAAACGCCTCTTCCAAAGACACGCTGGTCTTGTGTCCGCCGATATTCACCGAATGCTTCACGACCAGAGACTTCAAGGTCGCGATATGCCAAAAGCTCATTTCGCCGTCTCGCGCTGTTAATTAAGCTCCGTGCTGCTGGCCTCCTGTTCGCCTCGCAGGCCATCTCAGACCGTTTCGCAACCGGCGGAAACTGTGATTTGTAACGGTTGTGATTCGCCGCGATACTAATCGGCTAGATCGAGATGATATGGTCGCGCACTGCAATCGCGACCGCATGTGCGCGGTTGACGGCGCCGACCTTGCGCACGGCTGTCTGTACGTGCTCATCGACCGTGCGCTTGGCGATGTTGAGAATCTCACCGATCTCCCAGGCTGACTTGCCTCGAGCGACCCAGGTCAGCACTTCGATCTCACGCGACGTGAGAGAATGCGGTTTGCTGTGTGGCCCACAACGCGCGTCGTCATTCATGGCGTCTCGCTCGCCTTAGACGCCACTTGAGGAAATCCGCAAATAAAATGTATTTTTCAAGCTCTCGCCCCGAATCGCTTATACAGAATTTCTGTTTGAATCGGGCATTGTTACAGTTGATGGTATTGTGACTTATGACGGTATTCGTTTTTTTTGGAACTGCTCTGCGGTAGCTGAAGCATTCATGAGACAACCGAATCGGCGTCTCTTTGACGTCGGGGCGAAACAATGCAGCGTAATGCAGCGTACGGCGTTTGCTTGCGCTCTTTCCGCACGCAGGAGCGTGCCACTCCGTCTGCTCAGCGTGGGCCCACCGAACAGGGAGACAAGGTCGCATTGCAGTGTTGCGCCGGCCGGTAACGGGAAACGACCGAATGTCGCGGTCGGTGGGCGACCGCTAGCGCAGGATCTGGCTCAGGAACAGCTTGGTGCGGTCGTGCTGGGGATGGGCGAAGAACTCCTCCGGCCCATTGACCTCGACAATCTGCCCCTCGTCCATGAACACGACACGATCGGCGACCTGGCGGGCAAATCCCATCTCGTGCGTTACCACCAGCATGGTCATGCCGTCCTCGGCCAAGCCGACCATGGTCTCCAGCACTTCCTTGACCATCTCCGGATCGAGGGCCGAAGTCGGCTCGTCGAACAACATGATCTTCGGGTTCATGCACAAGGCGCGCGCGATCGCCACGCGCTGCTGCTGGCCGCCGGAGAGCTGGCCAGGATATTTGTCGGCCTGCTCCGGGATTTTCACCCGGGTCAGGTAGTGCAACGCGATCTCCTCGGCGTCTCGCTTCGGCATCTTGCGCACCCAGATCGGCGCCAGCGTGCAGTTCTCCATCACGGTCAGGTGCGGAAACAGGTTGAAGTGCTGGAACACCATGCCGACCTCGCGCCGCACCTCGTCGACCTTCTTCAGATCGTTGGTCAGTTCCACGCCGTCGACAACGATGCGGCCCTGCTGGTGCTCCTCCAGCCGGTTGATGCAGCGGATCATGGTCGACTTGCCCGAGCCCGACGGCCCGCAGATGACGATACGCTCGCCGCCCATCACCTTGAGATTGATGTCGCGCAGCACGTGAAAGTCGCCGTACCATTTGTTCATGGCGATGAGCTGCACAGCGACATCGGTATTGAGCGGCGCCGGCTTGAACCGGTGCCCATTGCGATTGGCCTGACCGTCGACTTGTCCGTTGACCTTGACGTCCATGGCGGCCCTCATCGTTTGTCGCCGCTGGCGAGGCGGGCTTCCATCGCGCGGGCGTAGCGCGACATGCCGTAGCAGAACACGAGGTAGAAGATCGCCGCCACCGCGTAGCCGGTCGTCGAGGTCACGGGCGTCGCCCATTTCGGGTCGATGCGCGACACCTCGATCGTGCGCAGCAGGTCGAAGATGCCGATGATGAGCACCAGCGAGGTGTCCTTGAACAGCCCGATATAGGTGTTGACGATGTTCGGGATGGTGATCTTCAGCGCCTGCGGCAGGACGATCAGCGCCATCATCTGCGGATAGCGCAAGCCCACCGCCATGGCGCCCTCGAACTGCCCGCGCGGGATCGCCTGCAGGCCGGCGCGCACCACTTCCGCCATGTAGGCGGAGGCGAACAGCGCGAGACCGATCATCGCGCGCAGCAGTTTGTCCGGCTCGAACTGCTGGGGCACGAACAGCGGCAGCATCACGCTCGCCATGAATAGCACGGTGATCAGCGGCACGCCGCGCACGAATTCGATGAAGATGACAGAGAACAAGCGCACCGCCGGCATGTGCGAGCGCCGGCCGAGCGCCAGCACGATGCCGACCGGCAGCGACACGACGATGCCGACCGAGGCGAGTACGATGGTCACCAGCACGCCGCCCCACAGCACCGTATCGACCACCGGCAGACCGATGGCGGGAAAGCCGTGCAGCAGGATGAAGGCGCCGATCGGCAGCACGATGAAGAAATAGAAGGCGCCGAGGCCACGGCGCGGCGCGTTCAGCCACAGCATCCAGGCGATGCCGACGGCCAGCCCCGCGAAGAACAGGTCCACCCGCCAGCGTTCCGGGATCGGATAAGAGCCGTAGGTGAAATAGGCCGCCCGCTCGTAGACGAAGGGCCAGCAGGCGCCGATCGGCCGATGCTGCACGATCTCGCGGCAGGCATCGCGGTCGGTGCCGCTCCACACCGCGTCGATGAACAGGAAGCGCAACAACTCCGGGATAACCCAGGCGAGCAGCAGCCCGATCAGGATGGTGAGCGCGATGTTGAACGGCGTCGACAGCAGGTTCTGCCGCAACCAGCCAAACACGCCGGTCATCGACGCCGGCGGCGGCCGCGCTTCGATCTGCCCCTCGCGCACGAAGTTGAGCTCGGTGACGGCAAGATCGCCTTCGGCCATGGTCATGGCGCGAGCCCCCTCATCGTTCCACCAGCGCCATGCGCCGGTTGTAGAGGTTCATCAGCAGCGACGTGACCAGGCTGATGAAGAGGTAAACCAGCATGGTGATGGCGATGACCTCCACCGCCTGCCCGGTCTGGTTCAGCACCGTGCCGGCGAACACCTGCACCAGGTCGGGATAGCCGATCGCCACCGCCAGCGAGGAGTTCTTGATCAGGTTGAGGTACTGATTGGTGAGCGGCGGAATGATCACCCGCATCGCCTGCGGCACAACAATCAGCCGCAGCGTCGGCCCGGGCGTGAGCCCGAGCGAATAGGCGGCTTCCGTCTGTCCGCGCGCCACGGCCAGGATGCCCGCGCGCACCACCTCGGCGATGAAGGCGGCGGTATACATCGACAGCCCGAACAGCAGCGCCAGGAATTCCGGCTGCACACCGACACCGCCGATGATGTTGAAGCGCCCGACCTGCGGGTAGTTGAAGTGAATCGGCAGACCGAGCACTGCGGCAACCACCGCCGGCAGGCCAATCACCAAAGCCAACGCCACCCAGAGCACCGGCGCTTGCTGACCGGTCTGCATCTGGCGGCGGCGGGCCCAGATGTGAAAGCCGACGGAAACGACGAGGCCGATCGCGAAGACGGCAATCACCCAGTTGAAATCGCTCTGCGGCACCGGCTCCGGGATAATGAGGCCGCGATTATTGAGGTAGATGCCGCCCGGAAACGTGTAGCTCTCGCGCACGATCGGCAGCGTCTTGAGAACAGCGTTGTACCAGAACAGCAGTTGCAGCAGCAGCGGGATGTTGCGGAGCGTCTCGACATAACCGCTCGCCACTTTGGCCACCAACCAGTTGGTGGACAGCCGCCCGATGCCGACAATGAAGCCGAGCACGGTGGCGAAGAAGATGCCGAGGCCGGCGACCAGCAGCGTGTTGAGCAGGCCGACCCAGAAGGCGCGGCCGTAGTTGGAGGCATCCGCCGAGTACGCGATCAGCGTCTGGCTAATGCCGAAGCCGGCGGTGGTGTCCCAGAAGCCGAAGCCAGACGCGATATGGGCACGGCGCAGATGGTCGATGGCGTTGACTGTGGCGCCATAGACCATAAGGCCGATGAGGGCGCAAAGGATAAGCTGATAGCCGACGCTACGGACCCGGGGGTCGTTGTAGAAGGCGACACGCGCGGGGCTTGGCCCCGTCGAAGCTTCTGCCGACATTGGCCCCTCGCCGTTCTCAACTCACGGCGCCCGATCTCACCCTTCGTTTTAATCCGCACCCGCGGAGGCAAGCCTCCGCGGTCCCCGGCGGACGAAACTTCAGCCTCAGCGAATCGGCGGCGCGTATTGGATACCGCCCTTGTCCCACAGCCGATTGAGGCCGCGGTTGATCTTCAGCGGCGAATCCTTGCCGACATTGCGGTCGAACGCCTCGCCGTAATTGCCGACCGCCTTGACGATGCGCACCGCCCAATCGTTGGTCAGACCGAGCTGCTCACCATAATTACCCTCGGTGCCGACGAAGCGTTTGATCCCAGGGTTGGTCGACTTCATCATCGAATCGACGTTCTTCTGCGTGATGCCGAACTCCTCGGCGTTGATCATCGCAAACAGCACCCACTTCACGACGTCGAACCACTGGTCGTCACCATGGCGCACGGCCGGGCCGAGCGGCTCCTTGGAGATGATCTCCGGCAGCACGATGTTGTCGTCCGGATTGGTAAGCCGCAGCCGCTCGGCATAGAGGCCGGAAGCGTCCGTGGTGTAGGCGTCGCAGCGGCCGGCGTCGTACGACTTCACCGCCTCGTTGGCGGTGGCGAAGGTCACCGTCTTGAGCTGCATGTTGTGGGCGCGGAAGAAGTCGGCGAGATTGAGCTCGGTGGTGGTGCCCTGCTGCACGCAAACCGAGGCACCGTTGAGTTCGAGCGCCGAATTCACCTTCAGCGACTTGTGCACCATGAAGCCCTGGCCGTCGTAATAATCGACGCCGGTGAAATTGAGGCCGAGCGAGGTATCGCGCGACGAGGTCCAGGTGGTGTTGCGCGAGAGGACGTCGATTTCACCCGATTGCAGCGCGGTGAAGCGGTCCTTCGCCGTCAGCGGCACGAATTTGACCTTCGTCGGGTCGTTGAAGATGGCGGCGGCGACGGCGCGGCAGACGTCAACGTCGAGCCCGTGCCAGGCGCCCTTCGCGTCAGGCAGGCCGAAGCCGGCAAGGGTGCCATTGGCGCCGCAATTGAGGATGCCGCGGTCCTTCACGGCCTTGAGCGTCTGAGCGGACGCAGCCTGCGCAAAGACGATGACGGCGAGCGCGAGAATGCTGGCAATTCGTTTCATGGTGCGGCCTCTTCAGCACGAACTCGGTTACAGGGCTCCCTGGGCGGGTTAAACAGAATTGGATCAAACATTTTCGCCCCCGGGCCGCAGCCCAGCGATGAAAAAGCTCGGCCTACGGCCCATTGTCTCAAGGCCCCCGCCCCCTCACATCACATCACATCACAGAACGATCAGCCTGCGAGGTCAAGAGGATGATGCCTGCCGCCTGCACATCTGATGTGGCTAGGGCGCGATTGGGCTCCTCTATGTCATTAGACTAAAGCACCGCCGCGAAGGACGTTCGAAGCGGATCGAGCCGGAAACGCGCCCGATCGCTGCCGGCCACGACCAGGGAACCCGCGTCGGCCTCACATTCAGGCTTTTCTCTCAGCTCGGCCCGGCGGTGACGCCGGCAGCGGCCGTCTTGCGCTCCCGCAGCACGAAATAAAGATTGCGCAAATAGACGAAGACGCCGAAGCCCTGCCCGGCGATGAACACCGGGTCGCGGCGATAGAGCGCATAGGCCAGCAGCAGGATGCCACCGCCGATCGACAGGAACCAGAACGATACGGGAATGACACTTCGGCCCGCGCGCTCGGAGGCGAGCCATTGCACCACGAAACGCGCGGTGAAGAAGGCCTGTGCCAGGAAGCCCAAGATCACCCACCAGTCGAGATTGGTGACGAACACGTCGTGGAGATAACCCCCGACGGCATGGGCGAGTTGGATCAGCATTCAGTCCTCCGAAACCTGCGGCACGCGTTTCTTGCGGCGGATCAGCCACCACACCCCGGCAAGGTCGAGGATCCCGACCCACAGCCGGTCCCACATGCCGTAATTCGATACGCCGTGCGATCGAGGCCGATCGATGACATCCACATAGCCGACCTCGTAGCCTTCCCGCCGCGCCAGCGCCGGCAGGAACCGGTGCAACCCGTCAAAATAAGGCAGCGACAGAAATAGGTCGCGCCGGAAGCCTTTCAGGCCGCAGCCGGAATCGCGGGTGCCGTCGCGCAACACGGCGCCGCGCACGGCGTTGGCGATGCGCGACTGCAGCTTCTTGAAGCCGCTGGCCTTGCGGCCGACCCTCTGGCCGGCGACGAGCCCGACGCGCGGTCCACCCGCTTCTAGCGCGTGCACAAGGGCCGGCAGGAAAGCCGGATCGTTCTGACCGTCGCCGTCGAGGGTCACGACCAGCGGCGCGCGCGCCGCCTTGACGCCGGTGCGCACCGCCGCCGACTGGCCGCAGGATTGCGCGTGACGCAGGTGGCGCAGGAACGGATATTGAGCCTTGAGTTGCGCGAGCTCGGCCGCGGTGCCGTCGTTCGACCCGTCATCGACATAGACCACCTCGAACGGCCATAGCTTGCCGAGAGCCGCGACGATTTCGGCGACAAGCGGCCCAATATTGCCGGCTTCGTTGCGGACCGGCACCACGACGGACACGGCCGGATCGCTATTGCTCATGATGACAAGGGCCCCGGTTTGCGCCCGCTTTTATGGGGCCAATAGCTCGCGGGCAACCGCCTTGAGGCGCCGCGGCGAGGGCCCCGGCAATTGGTGCACCCTGCCCTCCGGCGTAATCGAAAAGCCGAGACGCCGGAGCGCGAAATAACGCCGCACCATCAGCGCCCCGACGGTGCCCACCACGGCGCCGGCAAGCACGTCGCTCGGGTAATGCGCGCTGACGATGATCCGGCTGGCAACAATCGTGAGCGCGTAAAGCAACAGCACGGCCCGGCCCCGCGGCCATATGGAGGCGAAGGCGACCAGCACCGAAAAGGCGGTGGTGGCATGGCCCGACGGCATGCTGGCATAGGCGGCATGCCAGATGAACGGCTTGAACTCGAAGGGGTTGGGGCCGTGGTCCACCATCGGCCGTGCCCGTCCGATCATCCGCTTGACGATGGTGACGAAGAGGCCGGGCGCGCCGATGGCGAGAAATAAGAAACCGACCCGCACCATCAGCGCCGCCATGACGGCCTGCGAGATGCGCGTCGTCGCCGACGGCAGCGCCGCGAGCGCCAGGAATAAGACGCCGAGCGGCCAGAGGAACCAGCCGGACTTGCCGTAATCGGTGATCTGGTTGAACAGCCAGTGCACCCAATGCGGCAAATGCGGCGCCGCTCTCGCGATCGGGGCATCGACAAAAACCATGAGCAGGATGATGACGGCGAGCAACAGCGCGCCGCCGATCACCGACTGCCGGGGTGACAACGGCCAGAGCGCGTCGGCGGTCCAGGGGGGACGCTTCAACACCTCGATCGCCGCGACCGTGTTGCGCCAGCATCGGCGCAATGCGGCCTGCGCGTCGCTTTCGTGCTTGATCCCGTTCACCGTCGTCATCAGTTCGCCGTCGATCGGAACACAGTCAGCCGGACCGGCCGGCCGATGCTGATATTGTAGCCGTCTATGCGCTGGCTGAGCGCGTAATGCAGCCCGATAGCGTTGGCACGCTGAATGAAATTGCGCTCGCTGCGCGGGTCGATAAGAGCGAAGCGGCAGCCGCCCTGATTGAGGAATGAGGCGGCGCCCGCGGCGTCGGTGAACTTGGTATCGGTACCGAGCAGGAAGACCAGGCTCGGCTCTTCGTAATAGCCAGTAGATGCAACCCGGGGGTCCTGGCAGCCGGTAGCGTGCACTGCTTCGGCCACTAATTCGCTCGGGAACAAGGCCGGCATGGCGGGCAAGGTAACAGCATAGACCGCGATGGCAACGAAGACCGAGGCCGCCATGCCGCGCAACAGCGCACGCTCAGGCCCGTCTACGTCGTAAAGCCACCACGCGAAGAGGCCGAAGATTACCGCCGCCGCTGCGAACGGCCAGGCCAGCAGACCGAGATCGCGATTGATCACGACGAAGCCGACCACCACCAAAATGGCGATGATGGTCGGCAACAGGAACCAACCGACCGTGCCGCGCACCAGCCAGCGCGCCTTGACGAGCCCGTCGCCCTCCAGGATGCCGGCGATCAGGATGGCGATCGCCGGGTAGAGCGGCATGACATAGTGCGGCAGCTTGGTGATCACCGCTTCGAACACCAACCAGGACGGAACGAGCCAGGCGAGCAGGAATTTGGCGCCCGGCTCGCGCCGCGCCTTCCACACCGCCGGCGCCGCGAGCCCGGCCAGCACCGCGCCCGGCCAAAAGGTCGCCCAGAACAACAGCAGGTAATAGCCGGGCGGCGCGCCATGCGCCTCCTGCCCACTCGCCACCTTGGCCAGCATGTCGTGGCCGACCGCTTGCGTGAAGAAGGCGGTGCCGGACTTGGCGACGATGGCCGCAAACCACGGCACCACCAACAGCAGCATCCAGGCGATGCCCGCGAGCGGGCGCAGCGCGCGCAGCCAGCGCACGGATCGGTCGACAATCGACAAGGTCGCGGCGGTCAGGGCCACGAACATCACGATCAAGGGACCCTTGATCAGAATGCCGCCGGCCATCGCGGTCCACAAGATCGCAGGCAGGCCCCTGCCGAGGTCCGCATCCGGCGTCCGCTGTTTCGCCAAATAGATGCGCGCCAGCGCGCCCATGGCGGCAACGCAAGTCAGCAGCAGGGTCGCGTCGGTGGTGGCCAGTCGCGCCTCCACCCCGAGCAGGATCGAGCTCGCCATCATCAACGCGGCGATGAGCGCGGTGCGGCGGGCGACGAAGGCGAGCGCGGCCCAATAGGTCAGCAGCACCGCGCCGATCGCCCCGAACAGCGATGGCACCCGGTAGAGCCAGATGGTCGTGGTCGCCTGCGGCACGCCGAGCGCCTCGCCGGCTTTGACGGCCGCGACCTGCAACCAGTAGATGCCGATCGGCTTCTTGTAGCGGACCCCGTCCTGAAAGCGGATGTCCACATATTGCCCGGCCTCGATCATCTGCTTGGAGGCCTGCGCGAAGCGCGCTTCGTCGCGGTCGACTGGGGGGACCTGAAAAAAACCGGGCAGGAAGGCCAGCAGACAGAACAGCAGCAGCAGCAGCGCCGCCCGCCTGTGCGAGCGGCTGGCGTAATCGAGCCCGGCGGCCAAGCCTCGCGCCGGGACGAGGGGTTGCCGCATATCGTTGCCGGTCGTGCTCATAGCCTCTTAGGTTCCGCGAGGGGGGGTGGGGGCGCGGTTCGGCGCGGACCATAGTGCCCGGCGTCGGCACTGTCATTCCCAAGAGGGCTATTGCCCCATGAGGACTATTGCAGGCGGACCATCACGCTGTCGCTCAAGCCGCGCGCGTCCATTACCGTCAGCCGCACGAAACCGGGCCCGTCGGGCCGGAAGAACACGGTGTGGCGGCCGCGCGCGGCCGGCAGCGGCACGCCATTGACCATGACGGTAAGCGGCGCCCGCCCGCCGGCGACCTTGAGCGCCACCGGCTCGGGATCGCTGCGCGGGCCGTCGAGCTCAAGCCGCGCGCCATTGGGCGGGAACATGATGCGCGGCGCCCCACTCGCCTGCCCGACCACCGGATCGATGTCGAAGCGCTGCAGCGGCGGCGGTAGCTTGGTGGTGGTGGAATAGATCACGCCCTTGGGCGCAGGCGGCAGCGGCACGGGCCTGTCCTCGGCACGGGCGAAGGCGTCGAACAGGATCGGCGCCGCCGACACCCGGCCGACCAGACCCGGCACCGGCGTGCCGTCCGGGCGGCCGACCCAGACGCCGATGGTCAGGTGGCCGTCGAAGCCCACCGACCAGGCGTCGCGATAGCCGTAGGAGGTGCCGGTCTTGAAGGCGATGCGCCCGGGTGGCGCGTTTTCCGGCGGCGGTGCGCCGATCAGGATATTGCCCACATACCAGGCCGCCACCGGATCGAGCAGCCGGCGCGGGCCCGGCGATCGGGCACCGATTTGCTCTTGCAGCGGCGCCACCGTGCCGAGGCGGGCAAGCCCGGTATAGAGCATGACCAGGTCGGAGAGCTTGATGCCGACGCCGCCGAGGCCCATGGCCAGGCCCGGCACCTCGTGCTTGGGCAGCACCAGCGCCGCGCCGGCCTGCGTCAGACGTGTGTCCAGGCGGTCGACGCCGACCCGGTTGAGCACCGCGATCGCCGGCACGTTGAGCGACCACTGCAACGCGCGCCGCACCGTCACCGTGCCCTGGAAGGTGAGATCGAAATCCTCCGGCTTGTAGTTGCCGAAGCGCACCGGCTTGTCGTCGATCAGCGTCTCGGGATGGATGAGACCGTCCTCGAAGGCCATGCCGTAGATGAACGGCTTCAAGGTCGAGCCGGGCGAGCGCAGCGCGTCGGTCATATCGACCTGCCCGGCGCGCGCCGGGTCGAAATAGTCGGCCGAGCCGACGCTGGCGAGAACCTCGCCGCTCGCGTTATCGACCACAAGAATGGCGACCGAAATGTGCGGGCCCAGTTCCTGCGCACGTTGCAGCGCCAGTTGCTGCAGCGACTTCTGCAGCGGCGCCTCGATGGTGAGGCGCACGATTTCTCGATCCGGATGGGCGGCGACCATCTTATCGGCGCTGTGCGGCGCCAGCATCGGCAATTGCTTGCGCGCGTGCGGCACCGGCTGCGCCTTGGCGTGGGCGATCTCGTCGGGCGGCGCCACGTTGTCCTCGGCGACGCGGTCGAGCACGCGGTTGCGCGCCTCCAGCGCGGCGTTCGGGTAGCGGTCGGGGCGGCGCAATTCCGGCGATTGCGGCAACGCCACCAGCAGCGCCGCTTGTGCCAGCGTCAGATGCAGCGGCTCCTTGCCGAAATAGGCAAGCGAAGCCGCGCGAATGCCCTCCAGGTTTCCGCCGTAGGGTGCAAGCGTGAGATAAAGCGACAGGATCTGCTTCTTGGTGAGAGCGTGCTCCAGTTCGAGCGCGCGCACGATCTGACGCAGCTTGGCCCTAAGGGTGCGATGCTGCCGCGGCTCCAGCAAACGCGCCACCTGCATGGTCAAGGTGGAGCCGCCGGAAATGATGTGACCGGTGCTGATCCACTGCCAGGCGGCCCGCAGCATGGCCAGCGGATCGACGCCGTCATGCTCGTAGAAGCGCTTGTCCTCGTAGGCGAACAGCACTTTGAAGAAGCGAGGGTCGACGTCCTTCACCGTCGCCGGCAACCGCCAGCGCCCTTCCGGGGTGGCATAGGCACGCAGCAGGTGCCCCTCGCGGCCCAGCACCAGATGCGAATACTCCAGATGGCGTCCGAGCGGCGTCGGCCCCAGCGCATTGACGTAAAGGCCGGCGGCGATGATCAGCGCCCCCAAGACCACGCCGACACCCGCAAAGACGAAGCGCAGCCGCCACCAGATCGTCGGCCCGCCCGCCCTGCCCTCGTCTTCGTCGTCGCTCATTTGGCCGCCGTGATCTCGATCGAGCCGGTGCCGGTGCGTCCGAAACGATCACGCCGGTACATGTCCTCTACGTATGCTTGCGGCAATACGTAGTGCCCCGGTGATACCGCCCGCACCACGTACGCCACGGTGAACACCGGTTTGGAGTTCTTGTTGCGGTCGAAGGCCGCGGTGAAGCGGTCGTCGCGGAATTCGGTGCTCACCGGCTGGGCGGCGTCGGTGATCCAGCTCAGCACGCCGGTGTCGCCGGACGACACCAGGTGCGGATTGTCGATCTCGAAGCCGGCCGGCAGATAGTCGGCAAGGATCACACGGCCGAATTCCGGTTGCGGCTCGATGACCTTCAGCACCACGACGAAGCGATCATTTTGCTTCGCCTTGCTGGGATCGGCCGGCTTGCCGTCGAGCGTGAAATAGTTGCGCTCGATCTTGAAGCCGTGATCGGCCGCCGGTTCCGGTGTGAGCGGAGCGCCGCTCACCGACACCACCGCCTGCACGGTGCCGTCGCCCTTGTTGGTCACGGTCAACGGCGCACCCAAGGCGTCGGGTCCCATCGCGCGGTAAAGGGCGCCCTGCTGCGCCGTGCCGTCGACGGCGAGCCTGATGGCGTTGTCCTGCTTTTCGAGCGCGCGCGCGGCCAGCACCAGCCAGGCGTCTTCCTGGGTCGAGGTGTTGGTCGCTTGCCCACGCGCGGCATCGACGCGTGACACCGCACCATCGACAGTGCTCTGCGGCGCACCGCCTTCGGAGGCAAGCGTCACCAGCGCCGCGGCATCACGCAACGCCGAGCCGAAGTCCTCGCGGCCGAAGTTCGCAAGCGTCGGCTTGGGCGGCAACGCCCGCAACGCCGCCAAGTAGACGTGGTCGGCGCGGGTCTTGTCGCCGAGCATGGCGAGCGCGGTCGCGATCTGCGCCTTGGCGATGGGCGTTGCGATACTGGCGAGCTTGACGTCGGCGATGTAGCGCACGTCGCCGACCGGTGCCATGCCGTTGCGCGCCAATACGTAGAGCGCATAGGCATAATCGCGCCCGCCGTTCTTGGTCGGGTCCTGCTCGCTGGCAACGTAGTTGCGCAGACGATCGAGCGCCAACGTGAAGGCGGTGGTCGGCACCGTGAAGCCACGCTCGCGCGCCCGCGTCAGGAAGTCGGTGACGTAGGCGTCGAGCCAGACGTCGTTGCCGCCGACCGACCACAGCCCGAACGAGCCGTTGGAGTCCTGCCGCGCCAGCAGCCGCGAGACGGCATCGCGGATGCGCGTGTCGACATCGGTGATGCCGAGATGCTCGTGCCCGGCCAGATCGTTGACGTAAAGCATGGCCATGGCGATGCTGGTGAGCTGCTCGGAGCACCCGAACGGATAATGGTCGAGCGCGTTGAGCAGGGTCGCAGCATCGAGCGAGGTCGAAACCGCCACCGACAGCGCGACCCGCCCAGTGCCGGGAACGAAGTCGGCAAACAACGCGCGATCGAGCGTCAGGCTTTCGTCCTTCGCCAGGCCGCGCACGCTACGCCGGGTCAGGATCTGGGTCGCCGGCCGCACGTTGAGCGCAAAAGCGCGCTGAAGCGAATAGCCATTGGGCCCGCTCACGGCGATCGAGACCGTGCCCTGGCCCGCCCCATGGGCGCTCACCGGAACCAGCACTTGAGCGCGCTGCTTCTCGGCAAGGGTCAGCACGGGCGCGGCGTTGCCGTCGACCGCGACGGGACCGTCGCCGCCGACCGCGATCTTGTAGTCGCCGGCAGCGCCTTCGACGTTGTCCAGCGACAATTGCACCGCGGCCTTGTCACCGGTACGCAGGAAGCGCGGCAGCGTGGCCGAGAGCACGACGGGATCGCGCACCACCACGTCGCCGACGGCCTTGCCGACCTTGTCCTTGCTCCAGCCGACCGCCATCACCCGCACGGTGCCGGCAAAGGCGGGAATCGTGAACTGCACATGCGCCATGCCGTCGTCGCCGACCTTGACGATGCCGGAATAAAGCGCGAGCGGCGGCTGCACCGGCGGCGAGCCGGTCAAGGCGGCGCCCATGTCGCCGCCCGAACGGATGGCACCGGCGACGCCTTGCATGCCGTCGATCAATTGCCCGTAGAGATCGCGGATCTCCGCGGTGAGCCGGCGCTGGCCGAGATAGTAACTGTCGGGCGCCGGCGGCTTGTAATTGGTGAGGTTGAGAATGCCGACGTCGACCGCGGCCACCACCACATAGGCGTCGTCGCCCGGCTTGAGGTCGGCTACCCGCACCGGCACATCGAGTGTCGATTGCGGACGCAGCACCGCCGGCAGCTTCATGCCGAGGGCGAGTGTGTGGGCGGTGCGATCGATACCGAACCACTGCACGCCGATGGCGCGCCCCGGCATGCGCTTGGCCGGCGCATCGAGCGGGCGGCGCAAGGTGGCGACCACATAGGCGCCGGTGCCCCAGTCGTTGCCGACCTTGAGCGCCACATGGGCGGTGCCGGCTTTGACCTCCTGCTCCTTGCTTTCCACCAGGCGGTCGGTGAACACGTTAATCGTCAGGCGGCCGGCTGTGCGCGCGGTCACCGCCACGTTCGCCGTGTCGCCGCTCTTGTACGCGCTCTTGCCGAGGGCGATTTCCAAGAGGTCGGGCGTGTCGGCGCTGGCCTCGGCGTAGAAGCCGGCATCGAAGGTGAGCGAGGTGACCGGTCCGTTGGGATCGCCGGTGGACACCTCAAGGCGATAGCGGCCCCATTGCACCGGCAGCGACAGATGCGCCGGCTTGTCGGCGGTCGTCGCGACAGCGCCGTTGGCGACGCGTTCGGTGCGCTTGATCGGCTCGTACTGCCACTGGCCGTTCTGCCGATACCACTGGTACGAGGTCTCGATCTTGAGCAGCTCGTATTTCAGGCCGGTCTGCGCGACGGTCTTGCCGTCGGGCGTCGCCATGACCACGTCGAAATCGGCATTGGCGCCGTCGTCGAGCGAACTCCCTTTGAACAGCGGCTTGACGCCGATCATGTTGCGCTCGGGGATCACCGGCAGCGTGACCTTGCGCTCCACCGCCCGGCCGCCGGAATCCGCCATGCTGATGTTGATGGTCGCCTGCAGCGGCCGCGTGGTCGCCGGCACCTTGTCGAGCGCGACCGCGAAGACCGCCTTACCCTGCGCATCGCTGCTCGGCAGGCGGTCAAGCTCCTGGCGCACCGCCGTCACGTCATCGTCGGCAAGCCCAAAGGAATAGCCGGGGAAGCCGGGACGTTCGTTGGCGGCCGCGATGGTCACCGCGCCGGAAAGGTCGAGACCGGAGGCCGGCGCCCCGTAGAGGAAATGCCCATCGACGGTGAGACGCGCCGGGCTCTTGCTCGATATCGCCTTGTCGCTCGAGGTCAGATCGAACTGGATACGGTCGGGCACGTAGTCCTCGACCATGAAGCTCGTCTGCCCGACCGCCGGCTGCTTCGGGTCGGTATAGGCGGCGACGCGCCAGGTGCCGGTCATCGCCGACGACACGATCGGTACGTTCCAGCTACGGCCGCCAAGTCCGCCGTCCTGCACCAAGGTGCGGCGGTATTCGACGCCGTCCGGGCGCTGCATCACCAGCGTGAGCGGCGCAGCCGTGGCCGCCATGCCCTGCGCATCGCGCAACAGCGCGGTCACGTGCACGGTCTCGCCGGAGCGATAGACGCCGCGCTCGGTATAGACGAAGGCATCGAGCCCGACCGGCACCTGGCGCCCGCCGACGCCGCGGTCGGAGAGGTCGAAGGCCGGGGCCTTCAGGCTCAGAAAGGCATAGTCGCTGTCTGCGCTGGCGACGATCGCGGCCGGCGCAAGGCCGCCCTCCCCGCGCGCCAACCCCGCCTCGAAATGGGCGAAGCCGTCCTTGTCGGTCCGCCGGGTGGCGAGCACTTCGTTGTCGCGCGCGATCAGCCGCACCTCGACATTGGCATCCGGCTCGGCACTCGCCAGCGAGTGGATAAAGACGTCGACGCCGTCATGACCCGAATAGGCGGTGAGACCGAGATCGGAGACGACGAACCACTGGGTGGCGCGCTGGTCGTAGTCGTTGCCGACCACTTCCTTCGGCTGCGCGGTCATGGCGTAGACGCCGGGCTTCAGGTTACCGATCGCCTGGTCGACCGGAAAGGCCGTGGTCACTTCGGTGTTGAGCGTGGGCGTGACGGCAAGCTCGCCGCTCCACACCTTCTCGCCCTTCTCGTTGCCGAGCCGCTCGGCCTCGTATCGACTGATGTTGCGCTGGAAGTTGTAGCCCAACAGGGTGTCGATCAGGTTGCGGTCGCCGACCCTGTAGACGGAAATCTGCACCGCCTTGCTGTTGACGCTAAGCACCGGAATGCCGCGCTGGCCGGTGCGCGGCAGCACATAGGCCTTGCCGGAGAAACGCACGAACGGCTTGCGGTCGCGCACGAAGATGGTGAATTCGGTGGTCTTGGCCAGCGTCTCGTGCACCGTCGACGGCAGGCCGGCACGCAGCGTGATGGCGTAGCGCTCGCCGTGCTTGAGCCCTTCGACGCAAAGCTGGCGGTCGGTGGTCGATATCGCCGGCTTGTCGTTGCCGACGACCGCCACGAAGGGCGAAAAATCGGTGCGCCCGCCCGGCAGGTTTTCCGAGAACTGGAAGCAGGCACGCGGCGACCTGGCGTCGGAATCGACGGTGAAGTTGAGAACGCGGAAGCCGTGCTGCAGGCGCAGCTTTTCGTACTGGCCGCGCAGATCGGCCAACTCGCGCAGGGACAGCGACAGCCGCATGGTGTCGAGCGCGGGGCGCCATTGCTGGCGATCGGCGAAGGTGCGGCCGAGCACGGCGAGGCTGTCGGCTTCGGCATTGCTGCCGCGGGCGCGCTGGTAAGCAATGTAGGCGGCGGTGTTGGCGCGCTGGAGCAGGAAATTGCGCTCGTTGTTGTCGCGCGGCTTGATCTCGAGGATGGTGCGGGCAAGCCGCAGCCAGTTGGCGCTGTCGGCGGGGGCGACGGTGACCAGCTGTCCGAGCACGACCATGCCGGTGCGGTAGTCGTGCTTGCGGAAGGCGGCGTCGGCGTCCTTGCGCAAAGTCGCCGGCGATTTGCTCACCGGGCCGGCGTCTTGCTTGATCTGCGCTTCCAGCTTGATCGCCGCGTTGTCGAGATCGCCGCGCTGAAAGGCCTTGTCGGCGGCCTGCGCCGGCATCGTGACAAGGACGACGAGCGCGGCCGCAAGGCCGGCGCGGAGCAAATTGAGCATGAGAAATCCTCCCGACGGCTTTGCTGCCACGCTGCGAGCCGCAACTATCATTCGAGCAGCCGATGGTGTCGAGGGCATGGCGTTGCCATCAAGCGGTCTTGATATGAACGCGCCCCGGCCCGATGCGGCCGCCGCCGGTCGCCGACGAAAGAGCGCTCCCGGTCAGCCGGCTTTGCGCAACTCTTCAACAATCGGCTTAAGGGCTTGAGAAATTACTTTTAAAGCCTTTATTTAACTTGGATTTTCCGCCCCCGAGACCGGCCGGCGTCCGGGCCGGGCGGCTTGCAACCCGGGCCCTCGATCGCTTTCCCCTGCCGCCACGCCGCGAGCTTTCAATAACGGCGCGGGCCGGGTAAACCGGACACAAAAGACCCCGTAGCTCAGCCGGATAGAGCATCAGCCTTCTAAGCTGAGGGTCGCTGGTTCGAATCCAGCCGGGGTCGCCACCTGCTCTCGCCCCCCTTGCGTGGGGTGCCGGGGCTTGCCCACCCCCGAAAGCGGGCCCTTCATGGTTTGCCTCCATGGCCGCCTCGATGGCTGCCACCCTGGCCTCTTATACGCTATTAAGGAGAGGGACTGGGGGAAGGCCGTATGAGCGATGAGAAGGAATGTCCGATCGTCGTTTTGACTTCGGGGCAGATGCTGAAGCTGCAGAAGATCATGCTCTACGACGAGAACGCGGTGATGCTGATCGGCACCCTGCGGGCGCATGCCGCGCGCGGGCTGGGGCTCGGAACGGGATCGGCCGGCGCCGGCCTGCTCGCCGGCGGCATTCTGGGATCGCACGGCCTGGACTACGACCCGGAAGCCGCGCGGGTGCTGCTGGAGAGCGACGAACCGGAAACCGCCGCCCAGAAGACCGCGCTGCAATTCCTCAAGCGGGCGCAGGAACGATACGAGGCGCTGTCCAGGCAGGGCGTCTTTTTCGACGGCGCCGACATCATCAACAACGACGCCCCCCGCCCCAGCGCCTGGTCGGCGCTGGGCGCGCCGGTCGAACGGCAGGTCTCCATCAACCGCCTCTGGAAGGTGGAAAAGGACGCCTTGCTGCAGAAATACAATATCGCGGCCGACGACGTCGAAGGCGGCAAGTTCAAGATCACCGGCCGGCCGCGCTACGTCCATAACGGCGACGACTTCATCTCGGTCGCCACCGACGTCGGCTATATGAACCTGCGCTGGTCGCAGGTCACCGCCTACCGCCCGGCGCAGCCGCCGGCCGACGACGAGCAGCCGTCCAAGCCTGCCGCCGAATAGGCGGCCGCCACCGGAAGCAGGCGACCCCGCAAGCAGGCCAGACTGACGGCGCCCGCCGCTGCCGCCTCGCCGCGCCGGGCGGTTGTGGAAACCGCCGCCCACGCCTGATGCCGTCGCGGCACCGCCCCGCAAGAAAATTGGCATCATTTGACGTCACTGAACTCGGCTAGCGTCGGCCCCACGCTGCATGAGCCGGGCATGACGCGTCGTCCAGGCCAAAAGCTGGACCGGGAGGCGCCTCGCCGCGCCACCCGCCCTGCGCCACCCCTCAGGAGCAGCCAATGCGCCGCTTGTTTCACCGATGGATCGCCGCCTTGGCATTGGCGATCTGCGCACCAGTTCTCGCCCACGCCGCCACACCGATCAAATTTACCCTCGACTGGAAATACCAGGGCATCCACGCCTTCGTGTTCTGGGCGAAGGAGAAGGGCTACTTCGCCAAAGAAGGGCTCGACGTCACCATCGATCAGGGCCGCGGTTCGGCCGCCACCGTCACCAATATCGCCGCCGGCGCCTACGACGCCGGCTTCGGCGACATGAACGCCATCATCCAGCTCGCCGGCAAGAAGCCCGGCATCCAGCCGGTGATGGTCTACATGATCTACAACAGCTCGCCCTTCGCGCTGGTCGCCAAGGCCTCCGGCCCGATCAAGACGCTGAAGGATATTGCGGGCCACACGCTCGGCTACCCGGCCGGCAGCTCCGCCGGCAAGCTGTTCGTGCCGCTCGCCCAGGCCAACGGCATCGACCCCAAGTCGGTCAAGATCGTCAACATGGCGCCCAACCTGCAGGAGCAGATGATGCTGCGGGGCGAGGTCGACGCCTCCGCCGTGTTCACCGTGACCAGCTACGTCAACCTGATCGGCCAGCACGTCGATCCCGACAAGGACATCCGCTGGTTCTATTACGGCAAATACGGCGTCAACCCGTATGCCAACGGCATCATGGTCTCGCAAAAGCTGATCAAGCAGCACCCGAAAGCGGTGGCCGGCCTGGTGCGCGCGCTCAACCGCGCCTTCATCGAGGTCGCCGCGCACCCGGATGAAGCGACCGCCCTGATGCTCAAGGTCGAGCCGTTGCTGAACGCCAAGCTCGAAAAGCAACGGCTACTCTACGCCTACAAGACCCACTTCATCACCGCGGAGACGGCCAAGGACGGCGTCGGCGACGTTACCGACGCGCGGATGAAGGCGACCATCGCGCTCAACGTGAAGGCCTACGATCTGCCGCACACGCCGGCCCTGACCGATGTGTTCAGCCGCCGGTTTCTACCGCCGAAATCGGAACGCATGATCAAGCTCAAGGAATGACAGCCGACGGAAAGGCGACATGAGCGCGGCCACCGTCGAGGCTGCTTGGCTGTTGCCCGATGCCAGCCAGGCGGCCGTCGGCAACCAAGCCGTCACCATCAGCGACGGCCGCATCGCGGCGATCGCCGCCTGCGCGAATCCCGGCGGCAGTCTCGTGCTGCCCGCGCTTGCCAATGCGCACGACCACGCCCGCTTCGTACGGCTCAGCCAGATCGGCAGCTTCGACGTTCCGCTCGAGGCCTGGCTGCCTTTTTTGACGCTGACGCCGTCCGTCGATCCGTGGCTCGCTTCGGCGGTCTCGTTGGCGCGCTCGGCACGGGGTGGCGCCGGCGCGGTCATGGTGCACTACACCCGGGTCCAGGGCCTCAGCGATTATCCGACCGAGGCCAAGGCCGTCGCCAAGGCGGCGCGCGACGTCGGCCTGCGTGTCGCACTCGCCGTGCATTGCCGCGACCGCAATCCCATCGTCTACGGCCAGCACGACCGCCTGCTGCAAAGCCTGTCGCCGACCGCCTGCGACTGCGTCCGCGGGCGCTTCCTGCGCCCGCCTTTGCCCGCCGCGGAACAGATCGCCATGGTCGAGGCGGTCGCCGCCGAAATCGAAGGCGACGGCGTAACCGTCCAGTACGGCCCCGCCGGCGTGCAGTGGTGTAGCGACGCGATGCTGGAAGGCATCGCCGACGCCTCGGCGCGCCGCGGCCGCCGCGTCCACATGCACCTGCTCGAGACCCGCTATCAGCGCGCCTGGGCCGACCGCACCTACCCCGACGGGATCGTCCGCCATCTCGACCGCATCGGTCTGGTCAACGACCGTGTATCGTTCGCCCACTGCATCTGGCTGCGTCCCGACGAGATGGACATCATCGCCGAACGCGGGGCAACCATCGTCAGCAATACCAGTTCCAATCTCATTGTGAGCTCCGGCATCGCCCCGTTGGCCGAGATGTTGAAACGCGGCTGCAAGATCGCCATGGGGCTCGACGGGCTCGCCTTCGACGAAGACGAAGACGCCTTGCGCGAAATGCGGCTCGGCTACGTTCTGCATAAGGGGCTCGGCTTCGAGACCCGCGTGACGCGCGAACAACTGCTGGCTTTCGCGTTCGAGCACGGCCGTTTCGCCATCACCGGCGAACGCGACGGCGGTCGCATCGCGACGGGCGCGCCCGCCGATCTCCTGGTCCTCGATTGGGATCGGCTCGCGGCCGATTTGGTCGAGCCGGACGTTCCGGCGCCCGACCTGCTGCTCGGCCGGGCGCGCCGGGAATACATCAAGGATGTGTTCGTGGCGGGACGCCGCGTGGTCGCCGACGGCCGGGTCACGGGCGTCGACCTGCCCGCGCTCGAGCAGGAACTGTTGGCACGCCTGCGCGCCGCCAGCGACACCACCGCCGACATCCGGGCGGCGATGCCGGAACTGCGTTCCGCGATCAGCGCGCACTACGGCGAGCCCTTCTATTGCATGTGATCCGGTTGGATCGCCCGTCCGCCGGCCTCACCGCCCCGCGATGGCGTATGGGAGACGGGGATAAGGTCGCCCGGCACGACGCGCCGCAGCAGCCCCCAGATCCCGCGCGGCTCGATCAGGATCATGCCGATGGACACGCAACCCAGCACGATGAAGTGCCAGACGCCCCAGTCCTGCAGGTATTCGCGGATCAGGAAGAACACGAACGTGCCGATGATCGGCCCCTCAAAACTCCCGACGCCGCCGATCACCACGATGAAGATGATGTAGACCGTCCAGTCGATGATGCTGAACGAGGCGGCGGGCGCAACGCGCAGCTTCTGCAACGTGATCAGCGCGCCGGCGAGGCCGAGGAACGGCGCCGCCCACAGGAAACAGATCACCCGCGCGCGGAATAGATTGACGCCGATGGTGCCGGCCGCTTCCTCGTCGTCGCGCATGGCGGTCAAGCCGATGCCGGTCGCCGGTAGGCACCCCAATGGCGCTATTTGCCGTCACGCATCGCACAGGGGCCCTGCCCTCCGCGTCCGGCGTCAGTGGGTCCAGGGATCGCGGCGCTTGTAGGCGAAATTGTCGGAATAGGAGGCAGTGCGCCGCACACGCGGCTTCGTCTCGAACACCTGATAGGGAATGCCCTCGCGCTCGCAATAGGCGACGGCCTCCTCCTTGCTGGCAAAATGAAGGCGCAACTGCTGGCGCATGTCGCCGGACGAGGTCCAGCCCATCAGCGGCTCCACCTGGCGCGGCTGCTCGGGCTCGTAGTCGAGCACCCAGGCCTTGGTGTTGGCCAGGCCCGATTGCATGGCCGTCTTCGCCGGCTTGTAGATGCGTGCGGTCATCGGAGGGCCCAGGAAAAGGTCAAGATCGGGCCGGGTATAATGGCAAGGTCGCGCGCTGGCAATCGGCGGGCGGCCGCGTCCGGTGGAAGGCGGCTGATAAGCGGGGCGAAATTGGCCCGTGCCCCTGCAGCCGGGGGAAAAAATTCGATCTGTCGCAGAAGCTGCGCTTGGTCAGGCGCGATAGGTGCGCGCACGCGTCCCAGGAAGACGACTGACGCCAAGTTGCGGGCGTGCCGTGCGAGGCCGGCGGGTCGGTTCCGCCACAGGTCGATCGACGACAGCGGCACGGACATTCACCCGGAAGCCACCGTCTGCCAAATCCTCAAATTCGATGCCCTGCTCGCGCCAGACATCCTCAACGGCGTGAACCGTCGTCCGCCGTGGCTCGGTGTCGCCCTGCTCGAGCTTGTGAATTGCGCGCTGGGTCAAGCCGACATGAAGGCCGAGCTCGCCTTGGCTCCAGCCCAGAATTGCTCGCGCGGCCCGGATCTTGGCGGCAAAAGCACGCCGTTCGAGCCGGATGAGCTCGACGAGATCGCGGCAGCCTTGAACACCCACCTGCATGGCCGAACGTGTCGTACTGATTGCACTCAACTCTTTGGAAAAACCCCCGGCGGTTTCCCGCCGGGGGCAATATCGTCAACTCGTGATCAGCCGATCAGGGCCAGAAGTTCCGCTGAGCGCGGAAGATGACCTGCCACCAATCCTGGTCGTCGACCGTGTAGGCCGCGGTCGGCTTGGCGCCGCCCGGGTTCCAGATGGCCGCGTTGGTCGTCTGGTTGCCGTACGAGGTGTTGAGATGCTCGTACATCACGTCGACGCTCAGGTTGAGGTTTTTCACCGGCGTCCAGTTCGTGCGGGTACCGACCTGCCAGAACGAGAAGTCCGGGCTGTCGCCGCCGCAAGCCGCGGTGCCGCACAGGAAGGTGTTCAGCCAGCCGGTTGCCGTGCTGTTGTAGTTGACATGGCCATAGCTGCCATACAGCGACGACTTCCACTGCGCGTTCCAGTGATGCTGCGCACCGGCGACCACGCTCCAGCCCTGGGTCAGTTCGAGGCTGGTATTGACGGCGGAGCCGCCTTGACCGGCCGGCGCATAGACCGCATCCGACACCCAACCGAGGCCGACGCTGTTGCCGTTGTAGACACCAAAGCCAGCAAGCCCGCTGCCGATATACTTCAGCGCGCCTTCCGAGTAATTGGCTTCGATCGTGAAGTCATCACCCTTCATCCACGGCGAGTTCAGCTTGAGGCCGCCACCGACGGCGAAGCCGACTTCGTCGTTCGGGTGACCGGTGCCTTCGGTGGCGCCGTAATAGTTCGCCGCCACCTGATGGATGGCGCCCATGATCTGCGCGCTACCCCAGGCCTGGTCGACCCGCAGGTTGGCCACCATGTCCGGCCAGCCGTTGGCGCCGGCGTAGTTGTTCGGCATGACGCCGTTCGAGCCGGTCGGCGTGTTCAGAGCGTTGCCCACGCGGTAGACCACCGTGCGGCGCGTGCTCGGATCTTCGGCCGAGACCGTGGCCGAGAAGCCGTTGCCGAGCTGCGCCGTGTAGGCCCAGACCATGTCGCCGCCGCCGCCGGTATCGGCACCCCACACGTTGGTGGTGTTCGAATAACGCGGCGTGACGTAGAAATCGTAGAACGACGACGCCCGACCGACCGTGAAGCCGGCCCACTGGATGAACGCGCGCGGGGCATAAGCCTCGGCACCCGGGCCGCTGCCATTTTGCCACTGCCAGCCGCCGGCGATGTAGGAGCGCAGCGTGCCGTATTCGGTCTGGCTGCGCACATCGAACGTGAAGATGCCGCGGCTACGCCACCACACCTCACTCGAGTCGCGCGTGTGACGGGCATCGGCGCCGTTCACGATCGGGTTGAACGAGCCGTGCGAGTAGACGTTGGTTTCCATACGGACCCAACCGCCGATCTTCATGCACGTATCCGTGCCTGGGATGTAGTAGAAGCCCGCCCCGTACAGGCTACAAATCTTCACGTACTGGAGGGGTTGCGTGCATCGCGCCGTTGGCACATCAAGCGTTACAGCATTTTGTGAGTGGGGCCCTCCGCACCAGGCACAAGAAGCCGTCTTCGTCCGCTCGGGCCTTCCTAGGTTGGCGAAAAAGCCAACCCTTTGAGCGATCGTGTTCATCGCCGTCAGCAAGTAGGTGCGGTCGGCGGCACGAACTGGGTATGGCCTGGGTACCCTGCGAAAAACGAACGCATGCCACGACCATCAGCACCGACAAAGGCTGCCGAAGGTCGACGGTTGATGGCTCGGTGCGGGAAACAGAACGGGCGCCTGCGGTTCAAGCAGACGCCAGCACGCGGCGAACGAACGCCGCGTCATCGCAATAGGACGATTGGAAACTTAGTTCGGCAGCAGTGCAGCCGACCCCGGCCGCGCGCCTTTTTGGCGCTCGCCCACGCCATCGAAGGCAGGCACGGCAACGACTTCCTGGATCAGATCAACTGCGCCGCTCAGCGTCTCGCGGGTGAGATGCGCATAGCGCTGGGTGGTGCGCGCGTGCAGATGACCGAGCAGCCCCTGCACCACATAAAGCGACACGCCGCGATTGACCAGGAAGCTGGCAAACGAATGCCGCAGATCGTGCAGCCGCACGTCCTCGAGGCCGGCGCGCTGCCGGATGCGATCCCACGGAAAATAAAGCGAGGCCGATGGCCGGCCGGTGACAGGCGATGGGAAGATATAGGGATTGTCGTCGCCGCGCGGCGTGGCCGTCAGCAAGGCGATCGCCGACTGATTGAGCGCCACGACGCGTGGGCGCCCGGATTTCGACTTCGGCACCAGCAGCGTCTTGTTCTTCCAATCGATGTAGTCCCATTTGGCATGGGTGATTTCGTTGCGGCGTGCCCCGGTCAGCAGCAGCAGTATAATGGCGCGGGCCGCTGTCTGGTTCTCGTCGACATGGAGCGCGCGGACGAGCGCCTCCACTTCCTGCTCGGAGAGAAAGCGGTTGCGCTGCACGTCGGGCCCGGCGGTCAGGCCGGCCGCCGGATTGTCGATGACCCCCGCCACCTTCCACTTGCGGCCCAGGTTGTAAATGTAGCGCAAGATCACGATGACCCGGTTCATGGTGCCGGAGGCATAGCCGTCCTCGCGCATGCCGTTGATCAGGCTGGAAATCGCGTCGGTCTTGATCTCGTCGAGGGCGAGCGCGCCGAGCTTGGGCAGGACGTGGATGCGCAGCACCGTCTCGTCGGTCTGCCAGGTGCTCTTGTAGGTGCGTACATAGGGCAGATAGCGCTCGGCGACGAAGTCCTTGAGCTGCGGCACCGCCCGCATCTCGCGCCGTTTCTGCTGCGGATCCGCCCCCAACAGGGCCTCGGCCACCACCTGCCGCGCCTTGCGGCGGGCCTGATCGAGCGTCAGCACATCGGCAGCGCCGATCTTGTATTGGCGCTCGCGGCCGCGCTCGTCGGTATAGCGCTGGTAATAGGTCTTACCCCCGGAGCAGCGCACTTCGAGCAGGAAGCCGCGCTGGCCGACGTCAAAATAGTCGACCTTCTTGCGGTCAGGCGGACAAGCCGCCTGCCGCGCGAACTGGGCTGACAACGCAACGCTTGGCATGAACCGTTTACTCTTCGACGCCCCGAGCTTCCCCCGTTTCGGCCCCCCAAGGCGCGAAAAGGTCGTAAATATCGAAATTACTAACGTTAACGATGTATTAATTTTTGCGTATTCAGGAGAACAAAGCAAGCAAAGATCATAAATTATGTAGTGTAGTATCTAATATATGCAGTGATCTGCAAAAGATGATTTTTCCCAATATGTTATTCTGGTTTTTTGATGCGTTTTAGGATTTTCGCACGGGAAGAGGCTTGCAAGGCGCGAAAATACGCGGCATGCGCGAGAATGAGGCGGCCACGAATATCTCAAGTAGTTCACGGACGAACTACGGTAAAATTACTTTCGCTATACTAAATTGGGACGGATACTGAAGGTGTTCTGGTCGGGGCAGCAGGATTCGAACCTGCGACCTTCTGCTCCCAAAGCAGACGCGCTACCAGACTGCGCTATACCCCGCCGGAAGGCTCGACCGCGGCAAGCGGACCATGGGCCGGCTCAGCGCTCGATACACGCTTGCGCCCGCGCCAGCAAGCAAGGCTCAATGGCGATTGAAGATCGGAAAGGCGACCTTGTCGCCTGCCGCGATGCCGAGCCTGGCGGCACTGCCGCCGGCCACTTCCAGCACCGCACGCACCGGCCCGTCAGAGGGGATAATGCGCGTCGACTGCGGTTCGGTGTTTTCGGCGATGTTCCCGATCCGCCCGTCGCCCCGGATGAAAATCATATCGAGCGGGATGAAGGTGTTCTTCATCCACATCGCGACTTCCTGATCCCGATCAAAATCAAACAGCATGCCCTGCCCGTCCGGCAGCGACTTGCGGAACATCAGACCCTTCTCGCGCTCGGCCGGCGTGTCGGCGATCTCGACCGAGAAGACGTGCACGCCGCTCTTGCTGACGATCTCAAGGGTCTTGAATTGCGCCGCCCGCAATGGGGCGGCGGCAAGAAAAAATCCCAGGATCAGGAAGGCGGCAAAACGGGTGGCGACCATGCGCCCGGATGTACGCGTCCGTCTGACCGCCCGCAATGAAAAAAGCCGTGAAGATTCGCCGACGCGGCGATGCAGCCGCCGGTCAGTGCGAGGCCGGCCCCAGCGCGCCACCGTCCGGACGAACCTCGGCCGCCATCAGCCCCTTGGGACCATCGCCGAAACGGACCAGCACGGTCTGCCCCGGCCGCAGCTCGGCGATGCCATAGCGGCGCAGCGTCTCCATGTGCACGAAAATATCCGGCGTCCCGTCGCCCCGGGTCAGAAACCCGAATCCGCGCAGGCGATTGAACCACTTCACCTGGGCCCGCTCCAGACCGCTGGTCGGCGTCACCGAGACATGGGTCCGCGGCGGCGGCATTTGCGCCGGATGGATCGCCGTCGATTCGTCCATCGAGATCACGCGGAAGGCCTGCAAACCTTTCGGCCGCTGCGACACCTCGCACACGATGCGCGCGCCCTCATAGGCGGTCTGAAAGCCGTCGCGGCGCAAGCACGTCACGTGCAGCAATATGTCCGGCATCCCGTTGTCGGGAACGATAAAGCCGAAGCCTTTCGACACGTCGAACCATTTGATGACGCCGGCCAACTCAATGAGATTGGCAGCCGTCTCATCGTTTAGGTCGGTAAGTGCCCCGGTCCGGAGATCTGTCCCAGACATTTTTGATTCTGTCCCGTCCGACGCCATGACGCCGCACGCCGCCGCTTCTTTGGCGCCACTTGGCGGGCGCTTGCACGAATCTGTAAGCCTCGATCGAAGATAACACCGGCCCTCCAACGGCAAAGAGTAAAATGTGCTTGCACACAGGCCTGTGCACAGCGCAAAAACCCTTGCGAATCAGTGGCCGATAAAGGGGGAGAGCACATCGCCGATGTCTTGGCGTACCACGAGATCGGCCAGGTCGTCGAATTCGGTCGGCTCGCGGTTGATAATGACGAGCGCTGCCCCGTTGCGTTTCGCCTGCAATGGAAATCCCGCCGCCGGCCACACGACCAGCGATGAACCGATGGCAAGAAACAGGTCGCAGCGGGTCGTCAGCACCTCCGCTCGCTGCATCGCATCAGCCGGCATCGACTGACCGAACGAGACGGTCGCCGTCTTGATATAGCCACCGCAGGCGCAATCGGGCGCATGTTCGCCGCCGGCCTCGAATTTTTCCCGCACCCAAGCAAGCTCATACCGCTTATCGCACGCAAGACAGGACGCATAGGTGGTATTGCCGTGTAGTTCGATGACGTCATGCGGCGCGATCCCCGAAGCCTGGTGGAGATTATCGATATTCTGCGTCACCAGCCCGGGGACCTTGCCGGCGCGGTAGAGGCTGGCGAGCGCCAGATGGCCGCGGCCGGGTTTTGCCTTGGCGAAATTCTCCTCTATGGCGAAACGCCGCCGCCAGGATTCGTCGCGCATCCCGCGGCTCGCGAGGAAGTCCGCGAACTGGATCGGCTTGTTCTTGGTCCAAATCCCGCCGGGCGAGCGGAAATCGGGAATGCCGCACTCGGTGGAGATGCCGGCACCGGTGAAGGGTACGATGCGTTGCGCGCCTTCAATCAGGTCGCGCAGGCGCATCACGGCGCTGTCGAGGTCGGGAGCGATCATGGCCATCGATTACTATATACTCCGCGGGGCGGACTACATCTGGCGAAGCGACGAGGTTCTTTCATGCGATATCTGCACACCATGCTGCGCGTGCGCAATCTGGATGCCGCGCTCGATTTCTACTGCAACAAGCTGGGCTTGAAGGAGACCCGCCGCCGGGTCGACGACAAGGGCCGCTACACCCTGGTATTCCTGATCGCCCCCGGCGACGAGAAGCGGTTCGAGGAAACCAAGAAGGAGGGCCGCCCGGGCCTGGAGGTGGAACTCACTTTCAATTGGGATGGCGACGAGGACTACGGCGAGGCGCGCTACTTCGGCCATCTCGCCTACGAGGTGGACGACATCTACGCCACCTGCGAGCGGCTGATGAAGGCGGGCGTGACCATCAACCGCCCGCCGCGCGACGGGGTGATGGCCTTCGTCCGCTCACCGGACCTCCACTCGATCGAATTGCTGCAGAAGGGCCCGGCCAAGCCCCCGCAGGAACCCTGGAAATCCATGCCCAATACCGGGCACTGGTAAGCTTGCCGCTGGCGGCGAAGCTCTTTATACCTCGCCGCCGTCGCGGCCGGCCGGTTCGGTCGGCCGCCGGTGAGCGCCCTTCGTCTAGTGGCCTAGGACACCGCCCTTTCACGGCGGTAACAGGGGTTCGAGTCCCCTAGGGCGCGCCACGTAAAGCGCCTTAAAAACAATAAGTTAGCGAAATGTCGCTTGGGGGGCCTGGGTTCAGGCTAAAAATGGGCTAATATGGGCGTGGCGCTACGGCGCGCTTGGCCGCCCTGCGAGCCCGCCAGACGCGCCATTGCCGGCATGCGCACCCTTTTGTTGCGCCCGAGCTAAGACGCAGCAGTGACTCGCGCTGCGTCGATGCGGATTCGTTTTGGCGGGCCGGGGCGCCGCCAGCACCCTTTTGCGCGCCCGTGACCGCCACCCGGGGCCGCCCGCTGCCGGAGGCGCAACGGCGACCCACGCTGGGGCCGTGCGGACTCGTTTTTGGCGGGGCCGGGGCGCCGCCCGAGCGGGCCGCCACCAAAAACGCACCAGCGAGGCACGCAGGGCCGGCGCCCGAGTCATTTATGGCTCATGGCTGGCCGCCGGCGCTGGCCACGAGAGCCGGCCGGCGGGGTTTCGGCTATTGCGCGGCAATTGGCGCCGGAAACTAGCGTGCAATGTGCGGTCGCTTCACCCAAGCCTACACTTGGCGCGAACTCGTCGCGGTCTAACGGCTGACGCAGCCGGCGGTGGTGAACCTGCAGGCGCGCTACAACATTGCACCGACCACGACGATCGACGTGGTGATCCCGCGGGGCGCCGACCACCTGCAGCTGTCTACGGTATCGCTGACTGCAATCAGTTACCGCGCCCATCATCGGCGGCGACACATGGCATCTCATTCCCAGTTCCGAATGCGTTTGTAAATCTGCATAATGTAACGTGTCCTAAAACCGTTACTACACAACCCCATCGAGCGCTGCGCATGTCCGTTTGGCACGCTAATAAAATCTTTCGAAATTGGCGTGGGGCGTCATCAACCAGCAAGGGGACCTTAGGCTGGCTCACCCCGTTCATGGCCATCATAACAGCACGGTTATCCGCATAAAGGATGTCAATGTTACCTTCGCGAACATACACGCCATGCAGACTGACTTTAGCCTTTCGCGCCGCCAAGCCTTTTCCGTCAAGCACGAATGTTTCAACGGAAATCGGCTCATAGCCGCGTGCACGGGCTCGCTTCGCTTGCTCGGCCTTTTGACGCATGGCTTCCGCTTCTTGTGCCTCCCGTTCCTCTTGCTGGTGGCGCGCGGCGTTTTTTTGCCGCTGGAAGGACTCTTGAATTTGCTGTTTACGGGCGCGTTCAGCATTCTCAATTTTTGCTCTTGTGTCAGCTGCTCTCTGCAGTGTTTGTGCTACGGCAGAAAAACAAGCCAACACCTGATCTCGTATCTCCTTCCTCATGTCCCGTTCGCCGAGCGTGACGGATATGGTCCGACGCTGCTTTAGAGCCTCAGACAGTGATACTGGACGTGAACTTGGACCTTCGCCTAGTGGTCCACTATAAACCGATAGCTCCACCACCGTGCCCGCCTTTATCGCGCTCATTTTTATAAGGAATTGGTCCAGGCTTGGGATCAACTCATTGTTGAAAGCGATAATAACATCGTTGGATTGGATTCCGGCTTTGGCAGCGGGAGTGCCGGCCTCCGGCTTGGCCACCACCACGGGACCGAGGCGGCTCTCTCGAAGTTGGACCCCTAAAAATCCATGTGGCGGAACGTTACTGTAAAACACCTCCCATAACTGTTTTAGGGCTAATTGAAGAGTGGCACGATAGTCCGGTCGTCCGCCAATGTAGGTGCCCGATGGAACATGTGTACTCAGATCGTACAAGAACTCGGCTATGATAGCATCATCGGGTGTGGAATCGTCTGGGACGGCGGACTGCCAAAATTTATGTTCCGCTGCGTCAGATGCCATCTTTTGGATCGCCGAACGATTGTCTGGCCCTGCCAGCATAGCCAGCGGAAAAGTACAGGCAGCAGCACCTAACTTGACCACTAACGTTTTAGGCCCACCATTGCGAATGATAGTCAACGAAACAGACGTGCCGGGCTCCATAGAAACAATCTTTTGGCGGAGGTCCGGGGCGCCCTTCACGGATTGATCATCAACAGCAGTGATAACGTCGCCAACTTCGATCTTGGCTAACGCGGCAGGACCGTTGGGCTCAATGCTAACCACCGCAGCCCCTGCTGATCCATTTACGCCGAAGGCGTCAGCAAGGTCTGAAGTGAGTGACTGAACCCGAACGCCTAACCAAGCGTGTCCCCTAAGCTGCTGTCCTTGCATTGCAGTTTGGGCCGTGGCTGGGACAAGTCCCGTCGCAATCAGAACCCCGACCAGGAGTACGATTATCCGAGTCATCGCTCTTACCCATCCGGACGACTAACCGACTAACCACGGTGTGCAGAAGTTATTTAGAAAGGCCCGGTGGTGTCCAGATTCTTTCGCACATTTTTTCAGGCGACAGCTCCGGTTTGGATGGCTTGCGACTGATAGAGCGGCTGCATGTTCATATAACGCTTGGTCGACCATGCCGAGCCGGCGATGTAGCGCAGCCTGGCCGCAGCCAGATTGAGGCATGACTGGCCATCCGGGAACGCCCCGACCACCCTCGTGCGACGCCGGATCTCACGCATGATGCGCTCCAAGGGATTATTGGTGCGTATCTTCTGCCAGTGAATGTCGGGAAAGGCGTAGTACGCGAGCGTCTCATGGGCGGCCTGCTCGAGGAGATCCGCGGCTTTGCCCATCTTGGCGGTTCTCAGATCGGCAATGATCGCGCGGACCTTCTGTTCGGCAGCCTCGCGGCTCTCCTGTGCGTGGATCGCCTTGAGCATGTGGCTGACGTCGCGCACCTTAGTGGACGGCACGTGGCTGAACACGTTGCGGTAAAAATGAACGACACAGCGTTGCCAACGGGCGTCGGGCAGGTACTCGGCAGCGCTCTCGGTCAGACCTCGGCAGGCATCGGAAATGATCAACTGAACGCCCTTGAGGCCCCGATCCACCAGGTGCCGCAGGAAGGGCCGACCAGCCGGACTTGTCTTCCTTCGCCCCCTCGCAGATGCCCAGAATCTCCCGAAAACCTTCCGCATTGACCGCGCTCGCCACCAGCAATGAGACGTTGCGCACCTCGCCCGCCCAGGTGCGCTTCATCACGATGCCGTCCAGGTAGAGGTAGGGGTAGTCGCCCTCGATGCGCCGGTTCCGCCAAGCCTCGATCTTGGCGTAGATCTTCTTGTTCAGGTTGGACACCGTGCTCGGGCTCACCCGGGTGCCCCAGAGCGCCTCCGTGATGTCCTCGACCCGCCTGACGGAAATGCCCGCCAGATACATCTCGATCAGCGCTTCCTCGACCGAGCTCTCCCGCCGCCGGTAGCGCTCGATGATGGCCGTCTCGAAGGTCTGGCGCCGCAGCTTCGGCACCTTGAGGCTGACGTCGCCCGCCTTGGTGTGCAGCGTCCGCTCATAGCTGCCCGCTCGGGTGTCCTGCCGGGCTTCGCTGCGCTCGTAGCGGCCGGCCCCGCAGAGCCGGTCGGCCTCGGCGTCCAGCATGGCGTTGAGCGTCTCTTCGACCGTCCCGCGGACCATCTCGTCCAGGTGGTCCCGGATACGGGCCTCGTCGATCTGGATGACCTGGCCCATTGGCTTCTCGTCACTCATCGGTTGCTCCTTCATTCTAGAAGAAGCGCCATAACACCGCACGCGTGAGAGGCACGGCGTCGGGGTTCTACCGATCCCGGGAACGGCCGGATGCTGTAGAATTCATTGGGCAGAAGCTAATTTCAGTCCTGGTCTGCAATGTTTAAGCCGATGCTCAAAATCGCGAGCCCGGCAGTGAAAATTATCAGTGTGGCCGGCATCGATAGCGCGGCGTCAATTATCCTCTGAAACACTACCCAGTCGCCCCTTGGCACGTGTTCTGGGACGACAACCCCCCGCACACCGCAATTGCCGACTTTTTTCAACAAGATCGGCCAACCTCGGACGTGCCGATCCTGGAGCATATATTACAGGTTGAAACGGCGTCGGGAAAATCTTAGCCTAGCTTTTCATTGCGGTGCAGGCCTTGGGCTGGCCTATTCGCTGGGCGTTCCTGTCACATGCTTTTGCTTGGTGGTGACGATGGCGTCCATTATCGCGGCCATGAAATCGGCTGCCGGGGCACAAGATGAACCATCTGTGGCGCCTGCCAAGAAAGCAATGCGCTGCTGTTCAAGTAAGGAGACCGTTGAAAAGGGGGCGCACATGAAGGGGCAGGGGCATCATGTACCCGAATTCGATTCTAAGTGGCGGTGCGCGGTCGCGCCTGTTAGCCTTGGCAGGCGCCTTCGTTCGTTCTCGGATCGTCGGCGCACGCTGCAGCCGGTTACTGGTCGTATCGGCAGTAATCTTCGGCGCGCTCATTTGGGCTTCGCCATGGCTGAATTCCCTCCGTCGTGTTACGGCAATTTTGTTCGCGCTGCCAATTCTCTTTCTGACGTTTGGGGCTCCGGCCGTTGCACAAACATCTCAAGGCCCGGCCTCTCCTACATCCCCATCCGCGACTACACAGCCGCCTTCCGCGCAACGTCTAAAGGAGTGGCGTTCGCAGATACGGCGTGTCCCGCTTCCGAAGATGGGATGCTTCACGTCGTCATATCCAAGTACCGAATGGCACGAGGTCCCGTGCACGATCCCGCCGGCAATTCCTTATCCACCGGCTCGAGGGAGCCGGCCCAATACAGTAGGCAATGGCAATGACGTGTCGGCTCAGGTAGTCGGCCACATTTCCTTGGCGATAGGGTTATTTGACAGCGTCACCGGCGTAAGCAGCGAGAGCGGAACGGGACCGTATGGCGGCGCTAACTCATATTCGCTTCAGCTCAACTCGAACTTCTTCAGCACGTCAGCTTGCAACGGCGCCTCGAATCCCGCGAATTGCCTTGGCTGGCAACAATTCGTGTATTCAAATGCCGCGTGCCCGCATTGTGCATATATACAGTATTGGCTGATCAACTACGGAAACGCATGCCCGGCCGGATGGTACTCCTATAGCGGCTCCTGCTTCACAAACAGTACCGCCGAATCCGTCCCAGCCCAGCCGATCACAAATCTCGGAGATCTAATCCTATCTGGAGGAGCCGTTTCCGGCGGCAATGATGTGATTTCCATCCAGATCGGCGGCACGTCCTACAGCCTGAACGCCGCAGACAGCGTTGTTAATCTTGCACAAGGTTGGCAATTCGCCGAGTTTAATATCTTTGGCGACTGTTGCTCAGCGCAGGCCAATTTCAATAGCGGAGCGGCGCTGGTCGTCAGGACGAACGTCGACTATGGAAGTACGAGCGCTCCCTCATGTTCTAATGGCGGCTACACGGGAGAGACAAACAATCTCAGTTTCGCGACAGCCCCTTCGGCCGCACCGGACACATACCCAGCGATCTGGTTCACCGAAAGCACCGCTGGCGGCGCCTCATCTCCGTGTAATGCCGCAACCGCGATTGCGGCCGCCCTCACGCAGAACGCTCTGACAGTCAGCGTGACCGGGATCGGAACGGTGACGAGCAATCCTGCCGGGATTATTTGTCCGTCTACGTGCAGCGCTAATTTCGTCAATGGCACGTCGGTGACCCTGACGGCAACTCCGCCCAGCGGCTGGGCCTTCGCTGGATGGAGCGGCGCCTGCAGCGGGTCCGGAAATTGCGTGGTGACGATGAATTCTACGCAATCCGTGTCGGCGATGTTCAAACAGACGACTGCGACCTTGCTTTCATCCTCGCCCAATTCAAGCACCGTTGGTCAATCCGTGACCCTCACTGCAACGGTGACAACGAGCCTCGGCATACCGACAGGCAGCGTCAACTTTTATGGCGATGGCGGTGCCCTCAATGTGAGCGAGCCGCTGTCTGGCTGGAATGCGACTTTTAGCACCTCGGCATTTGGCGCAGGCAGCCACTCTATTACGGCAACTTATTCGGGCGATGCCAACTTCGCCAGCAGCACGTCTCCAACGCTGACTCAAGTAGTGCGGTCTGTGGCACACGACTTCAACGGCGACCACTTGAGTGACATCCTCTGGCACCACAATGGCGGCGGTGTGGGCATGTGGCTGATGAACGGGACGACGCCGACAGCCGAGGCTGGTCTCGGAGCAGTGGATCCGGCCTGGCAGATCGCCGGGACCGCTAGCCTCGTTCAATCGACCGGCGACTTCGACGGCGACGGCAAGGCCGACATCCTTTGGCGTCACAGCGGCGGCGACGTGGCAATCTGGGAGATGAACGGAACGACGCCGAAATTGGAAGTGGACATCGGCAACGTCCCCACGTCCTGGCAGATCGCCGGCGTTGGCGACTTCGACGGCGACGGCAAGGCCGACATCCTTTGGCGTCACAGCGGCGGCGACGTGGCAATCTGGGAGATGAACGGAACGACGCCGAAATTGGAAGTGGACATCGGCAACGTCCCCACGTCCTGGCAGATCGCCGGCGTCGGCGACTTCGACGGGGATGGCAAGGCCGACATTCTCTGGCGGCATAGCGGCGGGGACGTCGCGATCTGGGAGATGAACGGAACGACGCCTACCACCGAGTTGGACATCGGCAACGTGCCCATCGCCTGGCAGATCGTCGGAGCGAGCGACTTCGATGGCGATGGCAGAGCGGACATTCTCTGGCGCCAGACGGGCGGCGACGTTGCGATCTGGGAGATGAATGGCACGGCGGCGAAGCTTGCCGTGGACATTGGCAACGTTCCCAATGCCTGGCAGATCGTCTCCACCGGTGACTATGACGGCGACGGCAAGTCGGATATCCTCTGGCGCAACAGCGACGGCAGCTTGGGGCTGTGGGAGATGAACGGCACGACGCCCAAGGCTGAGGCTGGCCTCGGCACCGTCGACACCGCCTGGACGGTCGTCGAGTGAACGTCGGCGACGGATGTCGGCAAACAGCGCCGACGGGCGACCGCTCACGCCGAATACCTCAGTTATCTTCGAGATGTCGACCGAAGACCGAAGAACTAAACACTCTTTGTTGTGCGTGTTCCGAGGTCCGCTCAGGGTCAGCAGCGCCGCTGATGTAATATCCGGGTTTGGGTGCGCCAGAAGTCCTTGAACCGCGTCGGCGCCAGTTCGGTATACCTGACCGTATGCTGGATATTGCGGTGCCCCAGGTAGGCTTGCAACGCCCTCGTATCGTGCCCCTTGTTGGCTAGCGCATACCCAATTAACTGCATAGGAAGCAGCGAGGCGGACGGCCTCGCGAATATCGGTTTCGCTTTGCGATTCAATCTCGATCATGTGCGGAAGATATGTCGCGGGAGCCCAACCGGCTAGGACGATCCTTCTCGGACCCTCGGCAATGCAGCTTTCGGACTGCTATCGGGGCAGTGATTCGGCGCAAAACCTGAAAGCGTTGCCGCTATTTCAATTGTGGCTTTATCGATCAGAGCCAATTTGCTCGCGTTTTTCCAAAGCGAGGGCTGGTCCGGGACACTGACGACGTCTCCACTCCTACCTATGCGCGATCTTGTTCGCCGTGCCGCGTCTCGAGCGGTCGCTTCTGTGCGACCAGGCTCCTTCACTGCAGACATCAAAGCATCTGGTTTTATTCTCTAGACGCGCCTTCTCCCTCCCGCCACCGCGGACCGTGATAATTTTCGAGCGCCTTGGCCTCCCGCTCCGCAGCCTCCCTCGCGGCGCGGTCCGCTTCGGCCCGCGCTGCCTCTTCCTGGACGAGCCCCCAGTCGGCCGAGTAACGGCGGTCAAACGGGACAGGCGCGAACATTGCAGGATCGAATTTGCGCTGCGGCGGCCATTCGATTTCCGGCTGACCGGAGCCGCGTCCAAAAGCCGGTAGGCGCAGTTCTGCGGCTATCGACGGAATGGCTCGCGTAAAGCCTTCGAGGCCGCGCGCGGCGAGTTCCACGCAAAATAGTCGGCGCGGCTCCCCGGGCCGCGCTGAAGCGTTGACGCTGGATACCTCCTCGTCGACCGCCTCGGCTCGACGAAGTAGATCCACTAGTTGCGCGACCAGCCTGGGATAGAGCTCGGCGTACTCCAGCGCCAGCTCGTCGCGCCTGGCCTCGACCCCGCGGAAGTCGGCGTCCCATTGCTTGGCGTATTCCGCCGTTTCGACCTCGGTGAGCCGCTCTCGCAGCCGCGGCAGAACCGAGCGCAGGCGGTCACGAGCGAAGGCCGCATCCTCCATTGCCGCGCGCGCCCTGGCTGCATCGGGCGAAGCGAGCGGGTCGAGCGCCTTCTCCCGCTCTATATCGGCGGCTTTGTCGGCAGCGGCGATGGCAATCTCGGTCTCGGCGATCAGTGCTGCGATATCGGCAGCTTTGGTATCGTCCGCCGTCAGGGCCGACGCGATTCGTTGTTCGAGTGTGGGCGTGCTCATTGCCTGCTCCCTAGCGGCCCGCGCCATGCGTCGCAGATTTGTTGATCGTACGCTGCGTAAGCTTCGGCGCGCATGCAACGCAGTGTGGTTTGCACCGCATTGTCGATGCTGTGCGAGCCGCAAGCCGCATAGCGTGCGCCGGGTCGATGCAGCGCCAAGCCGCCGTTGCCGAAGCCGTCGACGATCACGAGAGCTTCGTCGACCGCACCCCGCTGCACGCTGTCCCTCAAATGCAGCGGCACGCGCACAGTGCGGCCGTCTTTCAGGATGCCGCGCTCGTCGAAATTATCGTTGTCGTCACTGGATCTTCTCACGGTTCATCTACTCCTTCTGCTCATAGCCGCACCATTCCGCCGCTGGCCAGGTAGGCCGCCAATCTGGTCGCCCGCCACGCGCGGGCGCCGTCCGGGTCGTCGTCGTCATCGCCGTCGACCCAGCGATACGACGTGTCGTATGAACCAAACTTATTGTTGATGGCCGCTAGCCCGGCCACGGCATTGGCCACGTCGTCGTGGCCGCCGGGAGGGTGGTCGATGCTGTCCCGGCCGCCGCGCGCGGTGCGCCGCTCCAGACCCACGAGCTGATTGATCAGATTCGGATGGTCGAGCAGCTCGACCCGCGCGCTGTTGATCAGCGGGAGCAAGTCACCGTAAAGGTCTGACTTCGGCCTCGCCGATTGCTCATACCGGATGCCGAACTTGGCGAATTGCTCGACCGGCCAGATGCCAGCGTAGCGGTCGCCGGCAAGCTTCGAGATACCGTAGGTCTTTAAGAGCGTAGCGAATTCCCCCACGACCGCCTCGGGGCTGAACGGCGGCCGCACCTCACGCAGGGCATCGCACACGACTGTCTGCCTACCTATCTCGTTGTGGCCAATCGCGAGCGTAAAGCTGTCGGCGCTGCCACCGCTCGGATCGACGAACCCGGCATAGCTCACATTGCGCCGCGGCGGGCGCTCGTACACGCCGGCGCTGACGCAGGCCCGAACCGCCTCGACGCTGACAAAGCTCTCGATGTCGCGGCGAAACTCGGCTCCGTATTCCGCCGCGGCGCTGGCGGGGTCTCGCTCCATGGCGCGGTCGACAACCGACTGCGGCAGCGTCGGATTGAATACGCGCGATGCGCCCTGCGCCACCAGGATCAGCGGGTCGCCGCCTGGGCCGAAGTGCTTGATATAGGTGCGCCAAAGCTCTCCACGCCTCGCGTACGGCGAGGAGATCATGAGCAGCGGCCCACCGGTGGTGGCGAGGCCGGGGCGCACCGCATTTAGAATCTCACTATCTGGATTGGAGCTGTTCTCAACGTACCAAAAGGCAAACTCATCAGCGATGACGGCGACATAGGTCGGCCCGCGCAGGCGTCGAAAGTCGGCGGCTCTCACTTCGATGTCGATGCGGTTGGTGAGCCGCAGAGACCACTGGGTGCGCGCCTCGATGAGCTGGCGCAGGATCGGCGATGCGCTGAGGTTTGCCTCGACGTAGTCCAAGCAGATCGCCGCCTGACGCTGGTCCGGCGCGATGATCAGCAAGACACCGCGCTCACCGGCCACCAACGCAGGGTGCTGGCACAGGCCGCCGATGTAGGCGGCGATGACTGATATGGCGCGGGACTTTCCGCCCCTCCGACCAATCACGCCCTCAAACTCTTCGACGCGTTGGAGCGGCTCGCGTTCCCGGCCGGTCAGTTGCTTGAAGAGCGCGCGCTCGTCGTCGGCCAGCGCCCCGCCCATGGCGGCGATCAGCAGTGTCCGCCACGCGCGCCAGCTCTCGCCACTGAGCGCACCGCCCAGGAGCTTGGGGTCGGCGAGCGCGGCGCGCAGCGTGATCCGCGGGATCATTCGGGCCGCTCCGGCAGGTATTGGTCGAGTGTCGGGGTAACGTCGCGCGCGCGCCGGCCGGTCCCGATGCGGCTTGCAAGTCGGCACAACGAACTGATCGCGGTAGCCTGCTGAACCAGGTCGATCTGTGTGCCAACCAGGAGGCGCGCGTTGAGGTCGTGCACGTTCACCGCGGCACCGGCAAAAGCTTCGACCAGCTCGCGCTCGACTGTGGTCAGGTGCTGGCAGCCGCCAAGATCGGCGGCGATGCCCCCGGCAATGGCGTCGAACGCCCTCGCCGCGCGCGTCCGGCCATCGAGCGCATCCCGTGTCAGTAAGCGCTTTTTCGGCCTCCTTTTGGTACTGCAACCCTGGATTACCATGCGTGCATCCCGCGGTATTTTTTGCTATGGATATGTAGCCCTATATTAGCCAATATACCCCATGTGGCGCAGTAATGCCTGTTATATGTGGGTTTGTATCCGTTTGTTACCGCCTTGTAGGGGCAATATCTGACAAAACTGGGGGCTGGGAGTGGTGGTTTTGCGGACGAAAAACCGGCCAATTTCTCGCGCTTTTTTTATTTAGGGTTGTACCGCATTGGCGGCAAGCAAACGACCAAAAACCCTGGCCGAGTGCTTGCAAGGGCCTTGGGGGCCAGCCCTTACGCCACCCCTTACGGTCCAACCCATTGCCGCACCGGCTTTTCCGGCCCCGTAAGGCCCGTAAGGCCTGTAAGGTAAGTTAAGAAAAGCAAAAAAGCCTTTTATACCTATTGGGGGTGCCACCTTACACCCATACGGGCCTTACGCCCCGGCGCCGGGCTAAAAGAAGTCGTCACCGCTCTCGTCCCGTTGGTTGACCATGAGCCCGCACTCTCTGCTCCGGCTTACCGTGATTTCGCGCCAAGGCTGCTCGCCCTTGACGTAGGCGGAAACTGGCGCGCCGCCAAACCGCGCCAGCCCCGCCTTGTTGGGCCGCCGCCAGCCCAGCTTGCGCATCGCGTCGCTCATGCGGCGGTTTTGCTCCTGCGAGCGCTGCCCTGCCTTGACGTCCAGGATTTCCCACACGCTGGTGGCGGCGATCTTTCCCTCCATCTCACCGAGCTCGGCCTGCAACGCGTCGAGGAAGGGATCATTCGTTAGACGCTGCGCCTGCTCCTCCGCCGCCGTGGGCCAGACCGTGGGGTCTAAGCGAATATTCGCGCCGGTCGCCTCGCGCTCGGCCGCTTCTGCCCACAGCAGGTCGCGGTCGCGCGCCAGCGCGTCGAGATCGAACGCCTTAATGCGCACCGGCCAAAATCTTCTGTTACCCGTCGTGTCTCGCAGATATTCCTCGTTGTTGGTCGTCCCGAAGATCACACACTGCCGCGGCGCTTCCGTCACCAGGCGCCCATAAGCCATGCGGCCTCGATCCATCTGCCGCGACAGAAATGCCTTCAGGTGTTCAATGTCCGTGCGTCGCATTCCGCTCAGCTCGGCCGCCTCGATGATCCAGCGACCGCGCAGCTGCTCGATCACCTGCTTGCCCTCGACGCTTAGCGGCAGGTCGTCCGTAAACCATCCCTCCCGGACCGCCAACAGTGCGAGCGCCGAACTTTTGTTGGTGCCCTGATCGCTCTCCAGCACGATCATCTCGTCGTACTTGCAGCCAGGCTGACGGATGCGCCGCACCGCCGCGACTAGCATCAGCGCGCCCACCGCGCGGCTATATTCGCTTTCCTCTGCGCCGCCGTAAGTGGTCAACCATTGATCGATGCGCTTCGTGCCGTCCCAACGCAGACCGTCGAGATAATCCCGCACCGGATGAAAGGCATTCAGCCTTGCGGCGTCCTGCACTACCGTAATAAGAAGATCCTTGGTTGGCCGCCACCGAAACCGCTGCTCTATTCGCAGCCAGATGCGGTCCACGGCCGCGTCCTCTAGCGCCGGTCCGAATCCATTCAGTCCTCGAATTAAAGTGCGGTCGGCAAATTGATCGTAGCGGACGGTGACGCCGAGCTTCAGCAGCGCGATCCTGATGTTCGCCTGGTTGGGAAAAGGTATTCCGTGCTTGTCGACGGCAAATTCGAGCTTGCTCCGGGCCTCTGCGGCCTGCCGCTCGGCGTATTCGCGCGGCCGCTGCTGGTCGTAGATGTGTTCCGATATTCGGTTGCTCTGGTCGAGCAAAACGTTCGTTATCGCCTCCGGCAGATGCCCGCGCCGGAGCATCTCGTTGATGACGAACCATACCGCCTTCGACCTGTCGCCGTCGAAGCGGGCACCGCATCCGTTGCGGATTAGGTCGTCGAGTTCGTCGTCGTCCCCCTGCCGTGCCTGGTCGCCTTTCTCTTGCGTGTCTGGTTCTGCGCTGCCGTTTGCTTTCTTGGTGCGCGCGCTATCCTTCTTTGCATCTAGATCAGCGACCGTCGCGTCGATGTGCTCGTCGATGTTGATGATCGCAGTCTTCGATCTCGGCAGCGGATTGCCGGTCACGACGATGTAACGCTCCGCGCGTCGATAGGCCTCAATGCTTACTCCATTGGCGGCCGGCTGCTTACGGTGCACCTTGGGACCGACGCCGTATCCGATGATGCGCAGGCCCGTGCCGCTAACCGTGATCTCCGCATAGCTTCCCACCTTGTCGACCAGGGCCTTTGCCCACGGGTCGATTGCGCCGGTGGAACGATCGCGGCAGTCGTCGATGTCGAACGCCGCAATGTCGTCGCCGAGGACGTAGCCGATACCGTCCCACCTCTCGATGACCGCCATCACGTTTGCGTAGGTGCTCCACGTCGCCCTATCGTTGCTCTTCGCCTTGGCACCGTTCGGCTGGTAGGGCACCTTGGTTAACTTGCCAGTTTTGCTCTTTTGCCAACGCCAGAGGACCCAGCGAGAACGCTCGACCAAGGGCAAGAGCTCTGACGGCATGTGACGCAGATCACCGGTCAGCGTTGGCGGTTCGCACGCGGTGCAGGCGGCAATCACGGCTGCTCACCGTCAACTGCGATTGAAATGACTACGGCCGGCTCGCCCTCGTCGGCGCCGCGCACCGTCAAGTGCGCGCGGCCGCCCAGCAGCCGCATCAGCCTCGCGTGCGCGCGCGGGCGGCATATCAGCGCGGGCGCCGGTCCTTGCGGCCTTATGGCGTGGGCGCTAGGGTTGCCATGCCTACCAGCAGAGAAACCGCTAGCCCCTTCGCGCCGAGCCACCGGCGCGAAGGGGTGTCTGCTTTTGCGCATAAGAGATCACGCGACCTCCCGACGCCGGTTAGAGACGTGAGCGGGGCTCCTGATCGCCTTCGATGCGGCCGCGACGGCGCGTTCTCGGCGCGCCTCGGCAGTGCGCTTCGCCGTCTCTGCAAGGTTACCCCTCAGATCGATCGCGGCCTCCAGCCAGGCCGCATCAGCCTCGCGCGTGATGCGCGGCGGCGAGCCGGGTAACTCTATGATTTTCGGCGCGACGCCGAGCTTCTTCATCTTGTAGAATGTCGCGATGGAGTAGCCGCGAAAGCGGCACCACTCCCGTATGGTGAATGCGCCCTTCTCGGGTATGGCCGCGGGCGGCGCGGTGAATGCGTTTTTGGACACTGGGGCTACTCCGGTTAGGGAAACTGCGCCCACGTTGGCCCGCGTTTTTGGCGCCAAACCACAACAATTTTATGCGCAGTTTGGCGCTACCCTGGCGAGAAACGTTCTGTAATCCGGTTTAAGGACTTTACTGCACTGTTTCTGCAAATCAGCGTCTTTGTCGCCATACAGCACTGCGGCCAGTCTGCAGAATGCGCCACCCTTCGTGGTGGTTGGCTTTATTCTGAACTCATCGCACAGGTGCAGCGCAGCTTCGGCGGCAAACAGTTTCTCGTATGCGGTTATTCTTGGTGTCAATCGTTGCAGCTTGGGCGTTCTTTCTAGTTCCGCGTACACGGCCTCCCACCGCGTTACTTCATTCCGGAAACTCTCGAACTCGAAAGGCCATTGATTCAGATTCTCGAGCAATATCTTGCCTCTGCGTAGCCATGCCGCAACTCGCTTCACCTCGTTGGATGAACTGCGGTGCGATGCGGCCCAGCCGGAGTGCCTCCACTCCAGCAAATCGAGCATATTCGCAACGCCGTCCCGGCAGCTGCGCCCGCTTCCTTCGTCGCGACTATGCTTGTCGTCGACAATCTTCACCGCCTCCTGCATGCGCTGTTCCCGAGACAGGAGCTTCGCGCCCGCTCTACGTCGCCGCGGCTCACGCTTGCGCATTGCCGGCGTTGGAGGGGGCTTATTCTCGACTGAGCATCGCGCGCTTACCTCCCGCTTCACAGCGCCACCACCTTGCCGCCCCTCGGCAGGCCGAACTTGGGCGCGCCCTCTCGAATGGCCTGCCGCAGATAGCTCTCGCTCAGGTGTCCGTAGTGCTTCTCCACCATGCGCGTGTCGGCGTGGCCCAGGTTGCGCGCCACCACGTGCAGCGGGACACCGTTCATGACGCTCAGTGAAGCGTACGAATGACGTAAGCCGTGAAAGCTGATGCGCGGGCTGATTTTCCCCCGCTCGACGGCCACGGCCATGGGCCGCGACTGCTCGGACTTTTGCCAAGGCATGCCGTCCGGCTTGCGCAGCATCGCTTCGCTGCCGGCGCGTCCGGCACAGAGCTGCTCGAAGAATGCCGCACCCTCGTCGGTGAGATGAACGTGGCGCGCTTTGCCGCTCTTGGACGGCTGAATGGCGACCGTGCCGGCATCCGGGTTGAAATCGGCGACCGTCAGCGCGGCGAGCTCGCCAAAGCGCGCGCCAGTCTGCAGGGCGGCCTGCACCAGCGCCCGAAACGCCGGCGGCTGGCTCGCGTTGATGAGCCGCTTGGCCTCCGTCAGTGTCAAATAGCGGGTGCGTGCCGCCTCGACCTTGCGGAACGGCTTTAGCCGGCGGCCCCACGCAGTGCTCGATTTGACGTGGCCCTCGTCGAAGGCGTGATTGAGAGCAGCCTTCAGGATCGTCAGCACGCGATTGGCAGTCGAGCGGCGGCGGCGCTGCGTCTCGCCGTCAGCGGGTGCCGTCCTGTATCGTGGCGCCGCGACCCCGGCTTTCTGCCGGGTGTGCGGCGGCAGCTTGGCCATGTCGGCCAGCCAGCGGCGAAGCCGGTCGGTCGTCATCTCCTCGACGTACTCGGAGCCTAGTGTCGGCAAAATATGCAAGTCCGCACGCAGTCGGGCGTCGGCGGTCGGGCGCCCCGCGGCTTCGAGGGCCGCGAGGTAACGGTCGATCGCGGCTCGCACGGTAAGCGGGCCGCTCAGCGCTGCTTGACCTTCGCGGCCGTCAGGTCGCCACTCCAGTGCGCGGGCCTGGGCTTGAGCGTAGTTGAGGAAGTAGACGCCGTCGGCGTCCTCGAAATCATCGGCGAGTCCGATCTCCTTGGAGCGGTATCGGCCGACGCCGGCGACGTCCAAGCCGACGTAGCGGCGAACAAGCCAGCGCCCCTGCGCTCCCTTGCCCTTATGCCGTCGGCGATAGCCCAAGTGTAGCACGCCGGGTATCAGCATCTTGTAGTACGGCTTGTCGCGCGCTGGCAGCTTGTCGCGGGCATTGCGGCTATCGAGCTTTGCGTCCTTTACGGTGCGGGCCATGGGGCGTCCCCGTCTCTGCATGGCGGTAAAAAGCCGCCAGGCTAATACCGGGCTAATATACTGTCGGTAACGGTCAAAAACTAGGGCAAACCAGAAATGCCGGTAGCTATTGCAATTATTGAACTTCTTGGCGCTGCCGGCGTTTGTGTGCGTTGCCCGCAACGCTCTTTCACGGCGGTAACAGGGGTTCGAGTCCCCTAGGGCGCGCCAAATGCCGGTCGCTGCAAACCCATCGTGTTTCCGCGGTTCGATCGGGGGGTGGCCGGCTCATTTGTGCCCCGTCGCGCTCCCGCTACCGTCCGCTGCCGATCGTGGCAATGATCGGGTCTTGAGGGCATGCTTGCCGGCGCCGGAGTGAGACCGCATGCGCTCGCGACGCCATGCGCATCGATCCGCAGGCCCGGACGAAAATGTCTGACAAAATTCTTGCCTGCCCGGGACCGGAATTTTGTGCCGATCCCGACTGCGATCATCATAGCCCGTCGAAAGCGCCCCCTCCGATTGGACACCTTCGGTGAATTCGAAGAGGTGATCGACGGACGGTCGACGGTCCGCAGCTTTGCAGACAGAAGAACAGACAAGCGCTCGGCGTATACATGACGTCGAATTTTCTCTAATTTGATTTGAGGCCCTTGGCCAAGACGATATTCTAACGAGCGGCTAATTTGCGGCGGTCAAAAGGGCCCTTTCGGAGGTCTGACCATGTCGGCTGTTAGGATTGGCTCTGCGCTGATCGCGACGGCATGCCTGCTCGGCGCCAGCGCCGCCAGGGCCGAGATCGTGTTCTGCAATAAGTTCGGGCACGAGGTTTACGTCGCCATCGCCTATCCGCAGCGCGACGGTTCGTACATTTCACGCGGTTGGATGAGCCTGTCGAACGACACCTGCGCGCCGTTCGACACGGCCCTTCGCCTCAGCACATTCTACTTCCGTGGCGAAAGCGTGCCTTATCGCGGCGCCAGAGGTCGCAGGCTGCGCTTCTTCTGGGGCAAAGGCGAAAAATTCGCGATATGGGAAAGGGACAATTTTCAATACTATAATGCACGGAAACGCGTGCTCAAATCGACGCTCGTAGAATTTACCCAAGGACCCAAGATCACCGGCAACATCGATAATGTTTCCCTGACCGTAAGCTTCACGCCGAATGGTTCGGTAGTCTCGACCAAGATGAAGTAGCTGCAACGCGCGTCACAGACGCGAACCCGGCGTCTAAGCCCTTCGACTGTCCGCCGAGGCCTTGCCCGCCGGCACGGTCCCGCTCGGACACCCGATTACGGGCGGCGGTGCCCTCCGCCGGGCGCGTCGGGCCGCCCCCTCACGTTCGGCAACCGGAGCGCTCGCCCTGACAGCGTGCCGCTTTTTACGACTTGAATGGATTACCGACGGCACGGATAATTGGCGCCAACTCGGGGGCGACGCGGCGGCCACGACTTCTGGCCAATGCGCTGGCATTGCATTTGTTATGGGCGAACAGGCAATTGAGCGCGCGGAAGGTGCTCCACAGGCGCCGCGCAAACAATCGGGCAGCGGCAAGGGCCTGTTGACCGCCTGCACCGGAGGACTGATCACCGGCGTCGTGGTTGGCGCGCTGCTCGCGCACGGGCCGGCCGGCGCGGCAACCACCCGCCTCGCGCTGACCGCGCCGGACGATCTGACCGGCGCCGCCACCACCCTGGCGCCGGCGGCCTCCGCCCTATTGATCGCTGAAGCCCGGCAATGCACGGCGCCGCTCGCGCATGTGATGATCTCCTCCGTGAACGGCGGGACCATTCGAATCCGCTCGGGCGCCTATCTCTCGCCGGCATTTCGGCTATCGGCGACGCCTCAGCGTGTCGCCATCCCGTTCCCCGCGCCCTACCCGGCCGGCCGCGGCACGCTCGCCATCGTCGGCAATGCCACGGGCGCCGTCGTCTCCCTGACGCCGGCGTGGTATATCAATGCGCTGAACGGCTCGACCGTCCGCCCCGTGGTCTGGACGCCGAAAAATCCCTGTTGACGTCAGGTTGATGCAGCCATGAAACGTTTCTTCACCGAACACCCGATGATCAGCTTCTTCATCGCCTCGGTCGCCGCGGCCGTGGCGAGCGCGTGGGTGCTCAATCCGCACAGCGGGCCGTTCGGCTGGGTCACGGGAGGCGACAGCGTTGCCTTGCTGCTGCGCGCGCTTGCCGTCGCCGCCATCATCGCCGCCGGCGGCGCGCTGACCTACATCGCCATGCGCATTGCCCACGGCGACGCCGTCGCCGCCACCGCCGGCGCTGCGCCCAATTACTCGGGCTTGCGGCTGCTCAAGGTTCCCGACCAGCAACAACGGCAGGAGCGCACCGCCGCCGACGCGCTCGACGACCTCGACAAGATGGTCGGCCTCGCGCCGGTGAAGGACGAGGTCAACAAGCTGATCGCGCGATTGCAGGTCGAGCAGAAGCGCCGCGAGCAGAACCTGCCGGTAACGCCGATGAGCCTGCACATGGTGTTCACCGGCCCGCCCGGCGTCGGCAAGACGCAGGTGGCGCGCGCGCTCGGCGACATCTACCGCTCGCTGCACGTGTTGCGCAAAGGTCATCTGGTGGAAACCGACCGTTCCGATCTGGTCGCCGGCTACATCGGGCAGACCGCGCCGAAGACGCTCGACAAATGCAAGGAGGCGCTCGACGGCATTCTGTTCATCGACGAGGCCTATTCACTGGCGTCTTCGGCGGGGGCTGGCCCCGATTTCGGCCGCGAAGCGATCGACACCCTGCTCAAGTTCATGGAGGACAACCGCGACCGCCTGATCGTGATCGTCGCCGGTTATCCGAACGAGATGCGGCGCTTCATCTCCTCCAATCCCGGGCTCGCCAGCCGCTTCACCAAGACCATCGAATTTCCGCCCTACAACGCGGCCGACCTGTGCACGATTTTCAAGTACATGGCGGAGCGCCAGCATTTCGACGTGCCGAACGGCTTCGAGACCAAGCTGACGCCCTGGATCAACTCGAACGTGTCGCGCGAGGACTGGGGCAATGCGCGCGCGATGCGCACGCTGCTGGAGAAGGTGCGCGAGGCGCAGGCCATGCGCCTCGCCGCCGACCCATCGGCAAACCTGTCGCAGATTGAGATCGTCGATCTCGAAAAGGCCATGAGTGCGGAAGGATGAGCGCGCCCGTCGAAAAGCTCGTTCTGAGCCATGCCGCGCAGTGGCGGGGCGACCGCTGGTATCGGCTGTCCTGGCTGATCTGGCCGCAGGCCCTATCGTCCCTGTTCGCCGGCTGGCTGCTGGTCGGCGGCCTGACGCCGGCCCCGGCCCCGACGCAGTGGGCGAAGCCGCTTCCGGAACGGACCCATCCGGTCGCGCAAAATGTCTCGACGCAGCGGATTTTTGCGCTGCGCAACCAGGCCAAGACCAACTCGACCGCGCTGCAGGAACTCACGCAGATCGCAAACAAGGGCAATGCGATCGCGCAGTTTTGCGTCGGCACGCTCTACGACCCCGATCTGAAGCTCAGCCAGATCATGCCGCCCGACGCCAACACCGCCATGCAGTGGTATGAGAAGTCGGCGCAGCAGGGTTATTCCTTCGCGGAGAACAATCTCGGCGCCAAATATTTTGCCGGCAAATGGGTCCCGGCGGATTACAGCAAGGCGCTGTTCTGGGTCCGCAAGGCCGCCGCGCAGAACTACCAATTGTCGGAGCGCCAGCTCGGGGTCGCCTACGAACTGGGTCACGGCGTGCCGGCCGACAAGATGGAAGCGCTGCGCTGGTTCCAGCGCGCCGCCAATCACGGCGATCCCGTCGGCGAGGTCCGGGTCGCCGATGCCTACGCCTTCGGCCAGGGCTTCCCGCACCTTCAGGATGAAGCGCTGAAATGGTACCGCAAGGCGGCCGCGCAAGGAAACGCTTATGCCGACTACCGGCTGGGCATGGCCTATCTGAACGGCAGCGGCGTGTCGCGTGACATGGTAGAGGCGTTCAAGTATTTCCAGAAAGGCGCTAATGCCGGCAACGCGGCCGCTCAGTTCTATCTCGGGGCCATGTACGACCAAGGCCTCACGGTCACCGCCAACCCGACGGAGGCCTTCAAATGGTTCGAGCTCGGCGCCAAGAACGGCAATGCCGACGCGCAGAACGCCCTCGGCCTCGCTTACGGCAACGGCAAGGGCGTCGAACGCAATCTCCGCGCAGCGCGCTATTGGCTCGAAAAGGCCAAGGCGGGGGGCAGCCAGCAAGCCGCCCATAATCTGCGCATGTTCCGCTGAAGTCGCGGCACGGTCATCCGCGCGCGCTCCTCGACGTGCGCCACAAGGCCGCCGCGTCGCGGTCTAATACCGCAAGCCCCGATCGCCAAAGGCCTCAGCGGGGCCAGACCGTGTCGTCGGGCGAGACCAGGGCCCCGACGCACGCGCTGCGGCACGACAATCGGGGGCCCGGTGGTTTCGACGTCCGTTCAGACGGTCGTTTCCATCCGCACCATGATCTCTGCGGTCTCCTGCGCCGGCAGCGCCGAGCGGAGGGCGAGCGCGATCACGACCAGGCTCCAGATGGCGACAATGACCACGCCGGTCCAAAAGCCGAGCACGCCATAGCCGCCTCCCACGTCACCGAGCGCCGACAGCACCCACATGCCGCCGAACCAGGCGACCAGCCAGGCGATATAACGCCAACCGAAGTCCTCCACCGGCTTTCTGGCGACGAAATGATAGTAGACCGCATACAGCGCGAAACTGACGGCCACCAGAATGAACAGGAACGAGTTGGTCGTGAAGCCGGTCCAATAGATGATCCAGTTGCTGCACACGAAGGCGATGGGCGCGAGGATTTCTGCGCCCCGCAGCCGGAACGGCCGATGCAGGTCGGGCTGATTGCGCCGCATGACCAACAACACAATCGGCCCCAGCCCGTAGGTGAGCACCGTGACCGAGGTGATGTAGTTCACCATCAACTGCCAAGCCGGGAACGGCAGCAGAAAGAGGATGCCGACGACCCACATGACCAGTACCGCGGCCCAGGGCGCTCTTGCACTGTTGAGCGCCATCAGCCAACGCGGGCCGGCATTCATGTCGCCGACGGCGTAAAGGATGCGCGAGCCACCGGTCACATACATGAGGCCGGTGCCACCGGGCGAGATGTAGGCGTCGACGTAGAGCAGCGTCGCCATCCAGCCGATGCCGAGCGTCGCCGCCAGTCCCGCGAACGGTCCCGCCTCGCCCGTGAAGGTGAGATTGGCCCAGCCGTGCGCAAGATCGGCCGGGCGCAGCGCCATCAGGAAGGCCACCTGCAGCAGGATATAGACGACGGCCGACAGCAGCACCGATCCGATGACAGCCATCGGGATGTGACGGCCCGGATTGGAGCTTTCGCCGCCGAGATCGATGGCGGTACGGAAGCCGAGATAGCTGAACACGATGCCCGCTGCCGGCAGCGCCGTGAAGATGCCGGAGAACTTGTAGCTATTCGGATCGGCGTGCCAGACGTCCCAGTGCGTGCTGGCGGCGATCAGCACGATGATAGTCAGCACGGGCACCGCGATCTTCCACCAGGTGACGGTGGAGTTGACGTTGAGCAGTTTGCGCACGGCCAGCAGGTTCAGCAGCGCCAGCACGCCGAGCAGCAGCGCGCAGGTGATGAAACCGACCACGGTCAACAGGCCGTTGCTGTGGGGCTGGATGAAATAGGGAAGATAATTGTTGGCATAGGTCACGATCGCTTCGGCTTCGACCGCCGGCACCGGGACATAAGCAAGGAACAGCATCCAGCCCCAAAGCCGTCCGAGGCCTTCGCCATGGCTGGCGTAACTCATATGCACCAGCGCGCCACTGCGCGGAAACAGCGCCGCCAATTCAGCAAAGCACAGCGCGATCAGCATGATGATCACGGCGCCGACGATCCAGCTCCAGACACTCAACGGGCCCGCGATCTTCGAAGCGTGATAGGCGCCGAACAACCAGCCCGAACCGATCATGCTGGTGGTCGAGGCAAACAACAGGCCGATGATACGTGCGTCGCGGCGCAATTCGCCGGAAAGGCTTAGCCCTGCGGTCGTTGACATGATCCCCTCTCCTGCCCGAAATCAGCAGTCCCAGGAGATCAACGCCGGGAACCCGCGGACGTCGGTGCCTAGACGGGCGACGCCGGCAGACCGACATGGTCGGTCCCCTCCGCCAACGTCAGAGCCCGTGCGTTCCGCGCCCCCGTTCGAGAGCCAAAGCCTCGAACGACTGGAATCGTACGCCCAAATTAACGGGTGGTCATCAAGGTAGTGAAATACCTATCATGCGCCGGCTGCGCCGCCGGCCAAAGACACGATGTCGCAACCGACACGACCGACCTCAGCAGCCAAACGCAGGGTCGGACGTAATGCCGCGTTTTAACAGAGAAAATATGAGCGGCGTCTGCGACGTTGATTATATATACTCCGACTCCTGCGATGAGCTCCTGAGAGGAGCGTCAGGCCATGTTAAAAGGCAAAAACCTAGTAGCGACACTGCGGCGCGACGCGTCGTTCGTCTGGCACGCGGTGATCGCCGTCATGTTCATCGGCTTCGCCACCCTGGCGGTGGCTGCGGCGCTGCTCGACTTCCTGTCGATCCGCCAGTAGGCGCGCTCTGAAACCGCCTCGTCAGCCCGCCGGCGGATAGCGGTGCCGGCGGCCGCTAAAATCCTCGACCACCATCGACGCGCCGCCGTTGGCGCCCGCGCGCTCAAAATAGCTGGGCCCGACCGGCGACTTGCCGTGGCCGCCGGGGATGTCGAGCACGTAAGTGGGCTGGCATAGCCCCGAGAGCCGGCCGCGCAACTGGCGCATCAGGTCCTGCCCGGTGGCAATGTCGGTGCGCAGGTGCGAGGTGCCGGGCGCAAGGTCGCCGTGGTGCAGGTAGTAGGGTTTCACCCGGCACTCGACCAGCGCCCGCATCAGGTCGCCGAGCACCGCCGCATCGTCGTTGACGCCCTTGAGCAGCACCGTCTGCGACACCAGCACCAGCCCGGCGTCCGCCATGCGCGCCAGCGCGGCGCGCGCCTCCGCCGTCAATTCGCGCCCATGGTTGACATGCAGGGCGACATAGACCGCCCTGCCCTTCGCCTTCATCGCCCGCACCAGGTCCGGCGTGATGCGGCCCGGATCGGCGACCGGCACCCGGGTGTGGATGCGCACGACCTTGACGTGATCAATCGCGCTCAGGTCCTTCATCACCGCGCGCAGCCGGCGCGCCGACAGCACCAGCGGATCGCCGCCGGTGAGGATGACCTCCCAGATTTCCGGATGCGCGCGAATGTAGTCGAGCGCGCGCTTGAGCGCGTCGGGCGACAGCGCATGCGGTTTCGCCGGCCCGACCATTTCGCGGCGGAAACAGAACCGGCAATAGACCGCGCAGACGTGGGTGAGCTTGAGCAGGACGCGGTCGGGATAGCGGTGCACGATGCCTTCGACCGGGCTGTGCGTGTCGTCGCCGATCGGATCGGCGTCCTCCTCCGGGCGCTGTTCGAGTTCGGCGATAGCGGGGATGAACTGGCGCGCAATCGGGTCGTCGGGATCGTTGCGGTCGATCAGGGCGGCGAGCGCCGGCGGCACCGCCACCGCATAGCGCGCGGCGACCGCCTCCAGTTCGGCAAGTCGCTCCGGCGCGATCAAACCGCGATCCGCCAATTGCCGCGGCGTGCGCAAGGTTTGTGATGTCATGGCTCACCTATCCGCAGTCATGGCCGGGCATGACGGTTCATATATCCACCACCGGCGTCCAGATCACCTGCTCGATGCGATCGGCACCGGTCGCCAGCATCACCAACCGATCGAAGCCGAGCGCGATGCCGGAAGCCGGCGGCATTGCGTCAAGCGCGGCAAGGAAGTCCTCGTCGATCGGATAGCGCTCGCCGTGAATGCGCTCTTTCTCAACCATGGCCGCTTCGAAGCGCGCACGCTGCTCGTCGACGTCGGTCAGCTCGCCGAAGGCGTTGCCGAGTTCGACGCCACAGGCATAGAGCTCGAAGCGCTCGGCAACGCGCGGATCGCCCGGCTTGGCCCGCGCCAGCGCCGCCAGCGGCAGCGGGTATTCACAAAGAATGGTGGCGCGGCCGATGCCCAGGTGCGGGTCGATGCGCTCGACCAGGATGCGGCTGAAAATATCGACCCAGGTGTCGTCTCCGGCGATCGCGACGCCCGCCGTTCGAGCTTCAGCGGCAAGCCGCGCGCGATCGCCCTCGCCTCTTTCGGTGAGGGTCGCCAGCAGGTCGACGCCAGCGTGACGGGCGAAGGCCTCCGCCACGGTCAGGCGTTCGGGCTCGGCAAAGGGGTCCGCGGTCCGGCCGCGGAAGCGGAACTCCGCTGTGCCCGCCGCCCGCGCCGCCGCTTTCAGCAGCGCCTCGCAATCGTCCATCAGCGCCTCGTAGGGCGCTTCCGCCCGGTACCACTCCAGCAGGGTGAACTCGGGATGGTGCAAGGCGCCGCGCTCGCGACTGCGGAACACGCGCGCGAAATCGAAAATCCGCCGCTCGCCCGCCGCCAGCAGCTTCTTGCAGGCGAATTCCGGCGAGGTGCGCAGGTAAAGTTCCCGCAGCTCGCCGCCCGGCCCGATCAGCTCGGTGGCAAAGGCGTGCAGATGGGTCTCATTGCCCGGGGAGACCTGCAGCGCCGCCGTCTCTACCTCGATGAACCCCTGATCGGCGAACCACGCCCGCACGGCCCCGGCGATGCGGCCGCGGGCGGTCAAATAGGGCCTGCGGGCGGCATGCGCCCCCGGCAGCCAGAACGGCGCCCCCTCAGCCACGTTTACCGCAAGCCCCGAAGGCGCGCGAAAGGCTGGCATCGCCCACCAGGATGGGTATGGTGCGCCCGAATCTGCGGCCCAGGGCCCTCATCGAGGCCGCTTTCCATTCAAGGACCGATATCGTGAAAGTCATCGCCAGCCAGCTCCGCAAGGGCAATATCGTCGATATCGACGGCAAGCTTTATGTCGTCCTCACCGCGGAAAATTTTCACCCCGGCAAGGGTACGCCCACCACCCAGGTCGATATGCGCCGGATTTCCGACGGCGTGAAGACCTCGCAGCGCTACAAGACCACCGACCAGGTGGAGCGCGCGCACGTGGAGGACCTCGACTTCAGCTACCTCTATCAGGACGGCGACGGTTTCCACTTCATGAACCAGGAAACCTACGACCAGGTGCAGGTGCCGGCCGACGTGGTCGGCGATTACGAGAAATACCTGCAGGAAGGCATGGTGGTCAGCCTTGCCATCCACGAGAGCGTGCCGGTGTCGATGGAGATCCCGCAGAAGGTGACGCTCGAGGTCACCGACACCGAACCGGCGATGAAGGGCCAGACCGCGTCCGGCTCATTCAAGCCGGCGATGCTGTCGAACGGCGTGCGCACCACGGTGCCGACCCACATCTCCATCGGCACCCGCATCGTAGTCAACACCGCCGACGGCACCTACGTCGAACGCGCCAAGGATTCTAACTCTTTCCCTTACCTCCTCCTGCAAGGGGGAGGGAATGGATGGGCCCGCACGCGCCGCACGCTCACACCCTCGCGCTCTTGCGCACCTCCTGCGGAAACAGGTCGTCCGGCGTCAGCCGCTTGGCGGTGACGCCTTGCGCGTGCGCGAAGCGGCAGAAGGCATCGAGCGTGTTGCGGTTGGCGTCGAGGCCGTAGGGGAACGGATCGTCGCCGAAGTCCTTGCCCCATTCTCCCGAAATCGCCGCCGCCCACGGCACCGGGATGCGCGAGGCGGTGAGATCGTTCATGCGTTCGAGGCTGCGTCCCTTCGCTTGATCGAATGCCTTGAGCAAATTCATCGCCACCCACGGATAGCGCTCGAACACCGCGCGCCGCATGGCGATCACGTGCATGATCGGGAAGATGCCGGTGGCCCGGTGATAGTCCATCTCGGCGGCGCGATAGTCCGGCCATAGCCGCACGACTTTGCCCTCACCGTGGACGAACGCGTCCGGCACCCGCGCCGAAATCGCCGCATCGATCTCACCCGACAACAGCATCGCCGACAGGCTGGTGTCCGGCCGCTGCGAATATTGAACACCTTCCGGTAGCTTGAATTCGACCTTCTCCTCGCGCCCGGCTTCGTTCATGCCGGCCTGCACCCATTTGATCTTGGCGAGGTCGACGCCGGCGGTCTCGCTCAAAAAACCGCGTGCATAGATGCCGGCGGTCTGTGCCCATTCCGGAATGCCGACGGTCTTGCCTTCCAGATCCTTGGGCGACGCAATGCCCCGGTCAGAGCGGATGTAAAAGGCCGACTGGCGGAACACACGCGAAGGAAACACCGGAATACCGACGAAAGGCGAGTTGCCCTGCGAGGCATAGCCGATGAACTTGCCGAACGACATTTCCGACACGTCCCATTCGCGGTTCTTGATGAAGCGGAAAAAGATTTCCTCCACCGGCAACACGAACGCCGTGAGCACCATGCCTTCGGCGCGCACCGTGCCATTAATCAAATCACGCACGTGATCGTAATCGGTGGTGGCGAGCGTCAGATGCAGCCGCGCGGTACCTCCGCTCTCGATGATTTCCGGCGCGCGGTCGGCGCCGCTTGCCACGACCCGGCCAGCTCCCTGCACGTTCATGCGTTCCCCATCGCGTTTGTCCCCCGTTTGGCGGCGAACCCTACCAGAAGGCCGGCCCTTGTACGTCCCCGTCGAATAGACTTTATTCCGCGGCTCGGGGATTTCGTGGCCCGGGGCCGGCGGGTAGAACGAGGAATGCCGTCTTGAAGTCCGCCATTGCCGCGACCCTCGTGCTGCTCACAGCCAGTGCCGCGACCGCGCAGGAGATGGGCAGTCCCCGGCTGTCGCCGCTCACCGTCGATTGGTCGGCGGCCGCAGCGAGCCTCAATGCCGAGACCGCCGCGAATCCGACGCAGGCCTTCGCCCCGCTCAATACGGCGGCGGACTCGCGCTTTCCCGGCATCGCCAAGAGCACGGTGCCGGTGCTGCTGCCCTTCGACATCGACGGCTTGCGCCAGGCGCTCGCCGCCGACCCGGCCCAACCGCCGGACGCCGACCGTTTCGTGCTCGCCGGCTTCCACGCCTCGAAGTTTTTCCAGGCCGGCCCGGCGGGCTATGACGCCGCCTTTTCGTTACGCGCCGGCGAGACGCCGGGGCTGACCAACATCGACTACCGCAAGCCGGTGTATCTGTTGTTCTCGGGCTTCGAGCCTGCTCTATGAACTCGGTGGCCCGCCGCTGCCGGAGGGCAAACTCGTCGCTCACTTGCAGGATCGGTTTCCCGGCATCCGTCGCTACTTTTTTGAATCGTACGACCGCTACGTCTTCCAGCGCTATGGCGTGACCTACGCGGCATCGATCTATTGCCAGGACCGGCCGCCGCGCCGGCGCTATCTGACCTGCCGGCAGGCCGACCGCATCATCGAGCGCTTTCTCGCCGCCCTTCATCCGGTCGGCGGCACGCCCTCCCCGCCACGCACGGCGGTGACCCCGCCCACCATCGAGCGGCCGGCACGCGTCGCGCCCAAGTTCACTTATTTCAGCCCCGGCTTCCTCATTCCCGGCAGCGGCCGCAAGCCGGACCTCGGCGGGCGCGCCGACTATACGGTCTATGGACGCCTGCGGTTTCCGCTCAGGAACGCGCCGGCCTTCGCCAATTCGCAACTGTTCAACAATTGGGGCAACTGCGACTTCACCGGCCGCTCACCGTCGCGCGTGCGCGGGAAAACGACCCCTTACACCTGCAAGGTCAACGGCCTTTCGCTGGTGTTCGACAAATCCGCGGGTAGCAACTACGCCTATCCGTGGCGCGATAATTTCTGCGAGCACCGCCATTACTTCGCCGGCCAATGTCCGGACGGCCAGGGCCATCAGGGCCAGGACATCCGCCCGAGCTATTGCCGCATGTTCAATCGTGGCGCCGACCGCTGCCTGCCCTACCAGCACGACGTGGTCGCCGTGCACGATGGCATGATCCTGCGTCCGCGCAAGATTCAGGCGCTGTTGCAGTTCATCAACACGCCCAATACCCATTTGCGCGTGCGCTACCTGCACATGAGCCCGAAACGGCTCGATGCCGCCGACATGCTCAGCGGACGGATCTTGCGGCAGGGCGAGCTCATCGGTCAGGTCGGCAACTACGACAATTTCGGTGGTGGCACGACCTACCATCTGCATTTCGATCTGCAGGTACCGACCAAGGTCGGCTGGACGCTGGTCAATCCCTACATGACGCTGGTCGCCGCCTACGAGCACCTCATCGGCGCGCGCGGGACCGAGATCAAGCCGGGCGATCCGGTTCCACCCGTCGCCGCCGTGCCGCCGGTGATCGGGCGTCCCACCTACCGGGCGGACGAGCCGCAGACCGAAGAAGCCGCGGCAAAAGTAAAATCGTCGGACGAGGTGAAAACGTCCGATCCCGGGCCGTCACAGCCCGCCGTCGCCTTGCCGAAACCCAATCCGCGCGTTGCGGCGGACCCACCGCCGCGCAAGCCGCATGCGCGATCGACGAGACACAGGCACCGGCATGTAAGATCCCGTCGGCACAGGCACCACCACGTAAAGGCAAGAGCGCACCGACACGTGCACGGCAAGCGCCGGCATCGCCACCGTTGACAGCTGCCTTTGGTCGCGCGGCAAAACCGCCGTGCGCTTCGTCATCGCTGCCGAGTCATCCCACCGCCGATTGTGTGCGGCCCCGGTCCCGATAGACTGCCGTCATGTCGCGAATCGTCGACCGCGCGGGACTAGCGTCGCCGGGCGCAACTTTGAGCCGCCGCACCGTCCTGTCGGCGGCGCTCGCCGGCGTCGCCGGCCTTGCCTTCGCCGGGGGGGCCTGGGCGAAGCCGTCTGCGGCCTTCACGCAATGGGTTGACCGTTTCCGCCCCTACGCGCTGCGGCGCGGCGTCTCGGCCGCGACTTACGCGCGCGTGATGCATGCGGTCACGCCCGACATGAGCGTGTTTCAAGCCCTGCACAAGCAGCCGGAATTCACCGAGAAGCTCTGGCAGTACGTCAACCGGCGCTGCTCGGACTGGCGCGTCATCACCGGCAAAGAGCGCGCGAAACAATATGCCGGGCTGCTCAAGCGCATCGAACACGACTACGGCGTCGACCGCTACATCCTGCTCGCCCTCTGGGGCATGGAATCCTCGTTTGGCGACGTCGTCACCAACCGCAAATACATGCGCCCGGTGATCCCGGCGCTGGCGGCACTGGCTTGGCGCGATCCGCGCCGCCGCCGCTACTGGGAAGCCGAGCTGGTGCACGCGCTGGTGATCGTCGAGCGCGGCTGGGCCAAGCCGTCGCAGATGATCGGCTCCTGGGCCGGTGCCATGGGCCATACCCAATGGATGCCGGAGGTTTGGCTGAACATGGGCGTCGACTACGACCATGACGGCCGCATCCTGCCTTACGGCAATCCGGCCGATGCGATTGCCGGCACCGCGCGCTATCTGGTCAAGCGCGGCCATTACCGGCGCGGCGAATCCTGGGGCTGCGAGGTGAAGCTGCCGGCCCGTCTCGCCGTGCGTAGCGGCTGGCACACTTACGAACAGTGGCACGCGCACGGTGTGCGGCGCGCCGATGGCAAGCCCTTCCCGCGCCCGCACGACAAGGTGAAGCTGTGGGTGCCGGAACGCGGCGGACCGGCTTTTCTGATCGGACGAAATTTCTACGCCGTGCGCTCCTACAACCCGTCCACGAGCTATACGCTGGCGCTGGTTCATCTCGCCGATCTCATTCGCGGCGGTCCGCCCCTGCACCAGCAATTCCCCGGCGGCGAGCGCATTCCGACCATTGCCGAGGTCAAGGAAATCCAGCGCCGTCTCACCGAACGCGGCTTTGCGACCGGCGGCATCGACGGCCGCACCGGCAGCCAGACCATCAAGGCGGTGCTCGCCTTCGAGCGAAAGGTCGGCATGCATCCCGCCGACGGCTATATCGGTCTCAAGGTGCTCGCCCGATTGCGCCAGCGCTCGTAATCCGGTTGGATGCCGCCCGGCAGACAACAGGACCAAGGCGTGAAAAACTCTCACAACGAACGCGCCGCATCGCCGCGTTCTCCCGATCCAGCTATCGCCGCCCTCGACCGCCCGCTGCCGGCCGGCGTCAACGCCGCCCAGTTCGGCAGCGACGTCGTCGCCGACGCGCTGCGCGCGACGCAGGTGCCCTATATCGCGCTCAATCCCGGCGCCAGCTATCGCGGCCTGCACGACAGCCTGGTCAATTACCTCGGCAACGAGCAGCCGCAGATGCTGCTCTGCCTGCACGAGGAAAGCGCGGTTGCCATCGCCCACGGCTACGCCAAGGTGACCGGCAAGGCGATGGCGGTGGCGGTGCATTCCAACGTCGGGCTGATGCACGCCACCATGGCGGTGTTCAACGCCTGGTGCGACCGCAAGCCGGTGCTGATGCTCGGCGCCACCGGCCCCGTCGACGCGGTCAAGCGCCGGCCCTGGATCGACTGGATCCATACCGCGCGCGACCAGGGCGCGCTCATCCGCGGCTACTCGAAGTGGGACGACCAGCCCGCCTCCCCCGTCGCCGCGCGCGAAGCCATTCTGCGCGCCGCCTGGATCGCCAACACCGCGCCCTGCGGTCCGACCTACGTCAATCTCGATGCCGGCATGCAGGAAGCCAAGCTCGACGAGCCGGTGGCGCCGATCGAGACCCAGCGCTTCATGCCGGAGGCGCCGAGCGCGGCCGCGCCCGCGATGATCGCCGCCGCCACCGAGCTGCTGCGCAACGCCAAATATCCGTTGATCCTCGCCGGCCGCGGCACAAGTGCCCTCGACGCTTGGAACGCGCGCATCGCGCTCGCCGAGCGCCTGGGCGCCGGCGTCATCACCGATCTCAAGCTCGCCGCCGCCTTCCCCACCGATCACCCGCTGCATGTGGGCGCGCCCGGCACCATCGCGCCGTCCGCCGAGGCCGTGGAAGCGCTGCGCCGGGCCGACGTCATCCTCAGCCTCGACTGGCTCGATCTTGCCGGCACTTTCAAACATGCCGGCAACGTCACCGCTAAAGTGATCCAGGTCTCGATCGACCATCTCCTGCATAACGGCTGGAGCATGGACTATCAGGGCCTGCCGCCCGTCGACGTGATGCTCGCCTGCACGCCGGAGGTGGCGGTGCCGGCGCTGATCGAAGCCCTCGGCCCCGGCAAGGCCACGCTGCCCGCGGCAAGGCCGTTCTCGTTCACGCCAGCGGGCGACAAGCTCACCGTCGATCACCTCGCCGCTGCCTTGCGCGGCGCGGTCGGTGAGCGTGACACCGCCCTCACGCATATCTCGCTGTCATGGAACGGGGCATGCTGGCCGTTCCACCATCCGCTCGACTACCTCGGCTCCGACGGCGGCGGTGGCGTCGGTGGCGGACCGGGCATTTCGGTGGGCGCCGCCTTGGCGCTGAAGGGTTCCGGCCGCTTAGCCGTAGCGGTCTGCGGCGACGGCGATTTCCTCATGGGCGTCACCGCGCTGTGGACGGCAGCGCACTACAAGATCCCGCTCTTGATCGTGGTCGCCAACAACCGCTCATTCTTCAATGACGAACTACACCAGGAGCGGGTCGCGCGCATGCGCAGCCGACCGGTGGAGAACCGCTGGGTCGGGCAACGCATCAGCGAGCCGGACATCGACCTTTCAGCCATGGCGCGCGCGCAAGGCGCGCAAGGCTTCGGCCCGGTGAAGTCGATCGCAGAGCTCGCGCCCACCTTCGCGGCGGCCATTGCCGCGGTCGAGGCGGGTGAGCCCGCGGTGGTCGATGTCTGGGTGGAACCGGGCTACAGCAGCGCCATGACCGCGGCGATGAACCCGAAGGGGCGCTAGGTCCGTCATGCCCCGCGCAGGCGGGGCATCCAGTAACCCCGGCTTCTGCGATATCGCCAGTGATTGCTGGATCGCCCGCCTGCGCGGGCGATGACAGGCTGTGGCGCGTGGCCAAGCTACAGTTTGAAGCTCTCCAGCGCGCCGGGGTGGAACAGTTCCTCCACCTTCACCTCTCGCGCGGACAGCCCCTGACTGTGATGATGGCGCAGGAATGCCGCAAGCGTCTTGCGGTTGGCGTCGACGCCATAGGACCAGAAATCCTCGCCCATCAGCGAGCGCGCTTCCATCAGCCGCTCCTCGACGAAAGGCAGCGTCACCTTGGTGGCCGACGTATCGCTCAACTGCTCGAGCGCGACCGCCTTGGCCTGCTCGAAGGCCTTGAATACCGCCCCCGGCAGCCAGGGATGCTGCTCGGCGAGCGTGCGCCGCACGCCGATCACATGCATGATCGGGAAAATGCCGGTGCGCTTGTAATAGTCCTTCGCCGCCGCCACCGGATCGGCAAACAGCCAGCCGATATTGGGCGTGCCCTTGGGCAGCGAGGGCGGGCGCGGCGCGATGAAGCCGTCGATGGCGCCTTCGGCGAGCAGCGCCGAGATCGACTTGCCGGCCGGCGCATTCTCGAGCTTCACATCGGGCGGCAGCGTGATCGAGATTTTCTCCGGCCGGTCGGCGTCTTCGATGCCGCCGCGGATCCAGTGAATATCCGAGGGCTTCACGCCGTAATCGTCCTCCAGGATGGCGCGCGCCCACACGTTCGCCGTCAGTTGATATTCCGGCAAGCCCACCTTCTTGCCCTTGAGGTCTTCCGGCTTCTTGATGCGGTCGGTGCGCACATAGATCGCGGTGTGACGGAAGGCGCGCGACACGAAGGCGGGCACCGCCACATAGGGGCCGCCGCCTTGCGACGTCTTCACCGTGAAGCTCGACAGCGACAATTCGCAGATATCGAATTCGGCGCGGCGCAGCGCGCGGAAGAAGATTTCCTCCGGCGACAGGATCATGCCGATGGCGTTGACACCGTCGATCTTGACGGTGCCGTCCATCAGCGCGCGCGTGCGGTCGTAGGGGCCGAGGGCGAGGGAAAGATTGAGCTTGGCCATGAGAAACCCGGATGAGAAAACGTCGTGGGTGCAGTCATACGCACCGCTCATTCCCGCGCAAGCGGGAATCCAAAGTCCCACTATAGCCCTGCGATATCCCTTGGGTCCCCGCTTGCGCGGGGCGAGCGGTCGCTCAGGGCATCACCTGGCGCTCAGCTCGGCTGCGCCTTCAGGAAGTTGCGGAAGCTTTCGTGCTCGTAGGCATTCTCGCGCACGAAGCGGAACATGGCGAGGAAGTCGTTGGGCCGCAGATAACCCGGCGCGCGCGCCACTTCCCGTTTCTGCGCCGGCAGCGCCTTGATGGCGGCCAGGTCCGCGGGAAAGAACTGGAAGGTCGGCGTGAAGCGCACGCCGTATTTCGCCGCCAGCTTCTTTTCCGACAGCTGCTCGCCGTCGAAATCGGTCACCGGCAGCGAGCCGATGATGTTGAGCTGGGTGATCTCGAAATTGGCCTTGATGTAGTCGGCGATGCGCGCCTGCGCGAAATTGACGAAATGGGTCTCCTTGCAATAGGGGCAACCCTTCAGCTCCCACATGATGGCGAAGCGCTTGCCCTCCTTGGTGGTGGATTGCAGGTCGTCACGCAGGTCGAGGAAGCTCTCCAGGAACCAGGGCTCGCGGTAGAGTCCGTCGGCGGTCAGGGTCGGCACGGCGCGGGCGGGAACGATACCGGCCGCGCCGGTGGCGGCGGCCGCGAGCAGCAGGCTTCGACGAGTGATAGACATGGTGGGTCCCGGGCGGCTTATATTCTAATAATACAATATCTCATGCTTCCGGTCCGGGGAACAACCATGCGTCTTGCCCTTGTGCGCTCCGCCCTTCTCGTCGTCGCCCTCTGGACGGGGGCAGCCGCCCACGCCGGCGAACTTGCCGATTTCAACGCCGCGGTCGAGGCGGTCAGCGCCCATAACCGGGTGGCCATCGGCTACCTGCGCACCGGCAATATCGATCTCGCCTCGCTCGAGATGGACCGCATGCGCGAGGCTTGGCACAAGCTGACCGCGCGTTTCGCCGGCCACCGGCCGGACGCCTTCGACGGCAACCCGCTCTACGGCTCCGCCTTCACCGGCATCGACGCCCGCCTGGTCAGCGCCGACATGATGCTCACCTCCGGCCGCCCGAAAATTGCGCAGCAATCGCTGCAAGACATTCGCGACGATCTGCACAAACTGCGGCAGGCGAGCGGCATCGTGGTGCTGGCCGATTGCATCGGCGACTCCAATCAGGCCGTCGACGCCCTCATGGCCTACAACAAGCGCGACCTCGACTGGAGCAAGCCGGCAACGCGCTACGATATTGCCGGCAAGGCGGCCATTTACGGCTATGTGCTCGACCGCTGCGACGGCATGGCAAGCGACGCGGTGCGCAAGGATCCCGAATTCCGCCGCCTGGTCGACGGCGCCAGGCACAGCCTCACGCTGATCCCGCAGGCGATCGCCGAGCGTGACAATAATCTGCTGCACCGCGTGCTCATCGAGCTGCGCGCCATCGACAATCTGCTCGCGTTTCGGTTCGGCTGAGCGCGAGGCCGCCCTCAGCCCAGCCGCCCCAGGATCGGAAAGGTCTCGACCAGCCAGAAGGCGATGTTGGGCATCTGTCCGGTGAAGATCAGGACGCCGGCGGCAACCAGAAAGGCGCCCATGGTCTTTTCAATCAGGCCAAGCCGCGCCTTGAAGCGCGCGCTCCAGCGCATGAAGGCCGACGCAAAGGCCGCCGCCGCCAAGAACGGCAAGCCGATGCCGAGCGAATAGATCAGCAGCAGGCGCGCGCCCTCCCCCACGCTGTCCTTCGAGCCCGCCATCAACAGAATGGCGGTGAGCACCGGGCCGACGCACGGGCTCCAGCCGAAGCCGAAGGCAAGCCCGATCACATAGGCGCCGAGCAGGCCCGCCGGCTTTTGCGCCACGCCGACCTTGGCGGTCCGGTCCAGGAATGGGATGCGGACCACGTGCAGGAAATGCAGGCCCATGAGGGCGATGAGGGCGCCGGCCAGATAGCCCAGAATCCCGAGATAGGCGCTGACCGCCTGCCCCAGCCAGGAGGCCGTGGCGCCAAGCGCCACGAACACCGTGCTGAAGCCGGCGACGAAACAGAGCGCGGCCGCCAGCACCCGGACCCGCAGGTGAGCGCGGCCGCCGGTATCAAGCTCCTCGATGGAAACGCCGCCGATATAGGCGAGATAAGGCGGGATCAACGGCAAGACACAGGGCGAGGCAAAGGACAAAAGTCCGGCCAGGAAGGCGCCGCCCGCGCTGACGTCCAGGTCCATCACCCACCCCTCCGCATCGACATATTCATTTTGTGTGATATATTTCGCACCAATTCAATATCCCTGGTGCGACATAGGCTGGCGCTTCCCGCAGGCCGCGCGCAAGGGACCGAGAATGAAGTTGGCAGCCATGCGACGTCTCGTGGAATTATCTTCTTTGCTCGCGTTGATCGGCATGACGTTTATCACCTTGCTGCCGGCTTCGGCGCGCGCTGCCGAACTGGTGATGTTCGAGCAGGCCGGCTGTGTATGGTGCCAGGCGTTCAATCGCGAAATCGGGCCGACCTACAAAAAAACCGAAGAAGGCCTGCGCGCGCCTTTGCGCCGTGTCGACATCGACAAGCCGATTCCGCCCGATCTTTCTTTCATCCAAGTGGAGCGGTTAACGCCGTTGTTCGTGCTCGTCGACAAGGGCCACGAAATCGGCCGCATTCGCGGCTACCCGGGTGTCGAGAGCTTCTGGATGCAACTCGCCGTGTTGTTCAACAAGCTCGACGCGGCCGGAACGGGAGGGGAACACGCGCAAATTTTCAAAAAAGCAATGCGTGCAAGGAGTTGATGGTCTATATGTCAGGTTTGGTGCAACGCAATCAACGGTGCTCCGATGGAATTGAACCTGCCTCATCAAGAGGCGCGCAGTCACGGCAACGAACTTGACCGCATGGCCGACAACGCCAAGCGCGCCAGCGCGTTTCTCAAGGCTCTCGCCCATGAGAGCCGGCTGATGATTCTGTGCATTCTCGCCGACGGCGAGAAATCGGTGAGCGAACTCGAACAGGGTCTCGGCTTGCGCCAGCCGACCGTCTCGCAGCAACTCGCGCGTCTGCGCGCCGAGGGGCTGGTCGCCACCCGCCGCGACGGCAAGGTTATCAATTACAGCCTGGCAAGCGAGGAAGCGCGCGTGGTCATCGGCGCCGTCTACGACGTGTTCTGCCGCAAGGCGCAAAAGAAGCGCTAGACATGCCTCACCCGTCTTAAGCGACGGTCCTATAAAATTTGGAAGATGCCCGGCCGCTCAACGGCGGCGATGCCGCTATGCGGCTGAGGATTTTCGGCCGTTGCCTTCGTCGTCGGTCGAACGCCGAAAACGGAACAGCGAAAACTTTTCGTGCCCGAGCAGCGCGGTAGCCGGAGCCCCGGCCTCCTGCGTGCCGGGCTCCGCCTGACCGGCAGCCTCGGGCTCGACAGCAGGCCCAACGGCACCGGCGGACTCGGCCCGACCGGCGAGTTGTGGTTCCACAACAGGCTCGGTCGTCGCCTGTTCCGGCTCCGCCATCTGCACGTCGTCGGCAGAACTGAACTCGTCGGGATGAGTCGGGCCGCCTTCGCGCAGCGCCGAGCGCAGGGCCGCGATTTCCTCTTCCAGCCGCACATTGTCCTTGCGGGCGACCTCCAGCGCGCTTTCGATTTCGGCGCGCTTGGTGCCATCGCCCTGCAGCGCATTCGTATCGTTGACACGCGCTTCGATCGTGTTGCGCATCACACGGCTCTGCACCTCGAGGCGTTCGTTGCGCTCATTCTGCGCGGCCAGCCTCTCCGCGGCGTTGGCCGTCGCCATCTCGCGCGATTTCAAATTGAGCGCCCTGAGATACTGGGACAGCGCCGTACGCGACTCGTTCGGGTCGCCGTCTTGCCGGTCGCGCCACCCCTGCGAAGTCTCGAATTCCACCAGCCGCCGTTCCGCCGAACCGCGCGCGATGGTCGCTTCAGCCGTCTTGCAGACGAAGGCGCGCGCCTCCTCGGTACGCGTGATCAACCTTCGGCGGGTCTCCGTCAGCAGCCGCTCGGCCGCGACGGCGCGCGCCTGCAGTGCCTCGATCTTGCCGTTGAGCGCTTGCTGCTCCACCTGATGCTGCTCTTTGAGGTGGCGCACGGTGCCCGCCAACTGGTCGCGCTCGCCGCGCGTCTCGGCATAATTGGCGTTCACCATGGCGAGCTCGGCGCGGATGGCCGTCACCATGGACTCGTGTTCGTCGAGCCGCCGGTTGACACGCGCGGCGTCGCTCTTGGCCTGTTCGGCGGCGTAGCGCAGCAGGCGATTGTCTTCGTTGACCTGCGCCGAATGCTCGCCGGCGGCGCTGAGCTCCGTTTGCAGCTCCGAGATGCGCTGCTCCGCACGCAGGATCTGCTCCTGCATGGCGCGATAGCCCTCGCCGAGGCTGCGGCGCTGCGCGTTACCCTGCTCGACCTGAAGCTCCAGTTCCGCAATTCGCTCGTCACGCACCTGGATCTGTTCGGTGAATTCGATGCGCGAGCGGCCCTGCGCGTGAAGGGCGTCACGGGCCTTGGCAAGCGCGGCGCGCAGATTGCTCGTTTCCGATTCGAGCAGGCGCCCCTTGCTCGTCGCTTCAAGCAGTTCGTCGCGCAGCTTCTCCTGCACGGCGGTCTTCTCGTCCAACTGCCTGGACAAATCCTTTGACAGCATGCGCTCTTGATCGAGCGCCTGCATGGCATCGTTGAACGGCAGGACGATCTCATCGAACGCCTGCTTGATCGCCCCCAGCGAGTCGATCTTGCGGCGCGTATCCGACACCAGATGCTGCAGCGACTCGGTGCGCTTATTGATTCGCGTGGCGGTATCCGAGCGCGCATCATCGCCGGTGATGGGCTTGGCGGCACTGACGCCGCCGCGCGCGCCGTTCATGCCGTTGCTGCCGGCATTGCTGGCAGCCGCGCCCAATGCGCCAGCCGGCGGCCCGGCAGGTCCACTATTATTCGGCTTTTCACCGCTGCTGCCACGACCGGCGTCCTGCGCCGGAGTCGCCGGCAGCGGACCGACGGCCCTTTCCGCACCGGTCTCCTGTGGCTTTTGCCGAAAGATATCTGCCAGTTTCGCCATCCGTTCGACCGCGGCAGGAGTAATCCATACTCTAGTACTGCAACTCGGTTTGGCGTTTGCAAGGATCGGTGACGGCACGGCAACGGTTTTCCACCGGTTCCCAACCGCTTGACGCCATTCGCGCACCGTTCGCCGTACTTCGCGTGTCACATTCGGCGTGATCTTAGGTCCGCATTAACTCGACCCGTTTCCGACTCGAATCAGTGTATTCAGCGTACACGCGTTAGCTCGCTAGCGCGATATCGGTCATTCGCAATTGCACACGTGCTTCGCCCTGCCAGCGGTCGAGCGCGAGATGGCCGGCTGCGTGCAGCACGCGGCCGCGATTCTCGATGAGCGCCTTGCCGAGCGGCTGGCCCATGGCGCGAAAGGCAATGGCGTTGATGAACTTGCCATCTCCTGAGCGCAATCGCACGCGGATGTGATTCTCGCCCACCGGATCGGCATAGGCGAGCGTATGTGCCGGCAGCGCCAGCATCGGCTCGGGATTGCCGGCGCCGAATGGTCCGGCGCGCGCCAGCATCTCCACCAGTTCGCGGTTGGCGCCGCCGGCACTGACGGCGCCGTCGATCAGCAGCGCGCTGTCGCGCCGCGCGACCTCAACGCTTTCTGCCAGCGCTTCCTCGAGAAAAGCACGGAAGGCGCCGAGTCGATCCTTCTTGAGCGTAACGCCGGCCGCCATGGCGTGGCCGCCGCCTTTGATCAGCAAACCCTCCGCGACGGCACGGCGCACCGCACGGCCGAGATCGACGCCCGCAATGGAGCGGCCCGAACCGGTGCCGTTGCCGCCCGCCTCCAGCGCAATCGCAAAGGCGGGGCGGCCGTAGCGCTCCTTCAGCCGCGCCGCCACCAGACCGACGACACCGGGGTGCCAACCCGACGCCGCGGTCACCACCACCGCACCCTTCTCTTCCAAGCCGAGCGCGGCCAGTGCTTCCGCTTCGGCCTGTTCCAGCGTTGCCTGCTCGATGGCGCGTCGCTCCTGGTTGAGCCGGTCGAGCTCGCCGGCAATGCGCGCGCTTTCGGAGACATCGTCCTCCAGCAGCAGCCGCACGCCGAGGTCGGCGCGGCCGATGCGGCCCCCGGCATTAATACGGGGTCCGAGCAGGAAGCCGAGATGCCAGGGCTCGGGCGGGCCGTTCAGCCGCGCCACATCCATCAGCGCGGTAAGGCCGAGATGATCGCGCCGGCGCAGCGCAAGCAGCCCCTTGGCGACGAAGGCGCGGTTCAACCCGGTGAGCGGCACCACATCGGCGACCGTGCCGAGCGCGACCAGGTCCAGCAGCGACAACAGGTCCGGCTCCGGCCGCGCGTCGCTCCAGAAATTGCGCTGACGCAACACGCGGCTGACCGCCACCAGCGTCATGAACACGAGGCCGACCGCCGCCAGATGGCCGAGCCCGGATAGGTCATCGGCGCGGTTCGGATTGATGATGGCGACCGCCTTCGGCAGTTCCTCATCGGCCTGATGATGATCGATCACCACGACATCGAGACCGAGCGTGCGCGCTTCCGCAAGCGTCTCCGCGCTGGTGGTGCCGCAATCGACCGTGACCAGCAGCTTGGCGCCGCGTTCGGCCAGCGACCTGATAGCGTCGATGTTCGGCCCATACCCTTCAAAGATGCGATCAGGAATATGGACCATCGGATCGAGCCCGCATTGCCGCAGGTAACGGGCGAGCAGTGCCGACGACGTCGCGCCGTCCACGTCGTAGTCGCCGAAGATGGCGACGCGCTCGCCAACGGTAATAGCGTCCTCCAAACGCGTCGCGCCTGCCTCCATGTCGGTGAGTTGATGGGGATCTGGCATCAACCGCCGGAGGGACGGATCCAGAAAGGCGTCAACCGCGTCGGGCTCCACGCCACGGCCGGCCAGCACCCGCGCCAACAGCTCAGGCAAGCCATGGCGCTGCGCGATGGCCAGCGCGCGCGCCTGGCCGCGGGCATCGAGCCGGTCGCGCCAGACGCGGCCCGTTACCGAGCGCTCGACGCCGAGGAAGCCGCGCTCCTCCGCCTTCATAGCTGTGGCAGGCAGTCCCATGACGCGATCCTACACCCCTGGCGGGGCTGGTTGTCCAATTCCGACATTTGCCTCCCGTTGCCGCATGCTCCGGAGCAAATGTCGAAATCAAAGGACCACTGGCAACTAATTGATTCTAGTGGAGCTTTGAATCTGGCATTTGATAAGCAGGCCTGCTGCCAGCAGGTATCAAATGTCAAATTCGCTCCACCAGCCGCCGCGAATCAACGGCAAGCCAAGCACAGAATTGTGGATGGCGACGGACGCGCCGCCTGTCGCCCGGCTCAGGTGGCTATTTCGGCGTGGATACGCAACAGTTCGGGGATGGTCACCGGGTCGCGCCGGCCGAAGCCGCATTCGGTGGCAATGGAAAAGTCCTGCACGTGCCGCGTGGCGGTTTTGAGCCGCGCCCGCGTGCCCGCGATGCCGTCGGTGTAATGCACCAGGCCGAGCGACAATTCGGTCTCCGGATGCAGCTTCAGCCCGGCAAGCGGCGCGAAATAGCCGTCGTCAGAGCGCTCGCGCGGCACCGGCATGTGAATGAGCGCGATCGGCCGCTTGATGTCGGCGGAGAGACGATTGGCCATGGCCACCATGTCGCCCATGTCGATCGGCTCCACCGCGTGCTTGTGGTTGGCGTCGCCGTAGCAGAAGTGGAACATCAGCTCGATGTCGGCCGGCACGTGCGACGGCAAGATCGGTGAGGATGGCGGCAAAGCGCGACAGCATGGCCTCGCGGTCCTTGCCGTAGGCGTTCGGCTCGTTGCGCTGCAAGCGCGCGAACACGGCGGACGCGACGTCGAACTGAATCGCGATCTGATCGTGCGGCAGGTCGCGCGCGATTTTGTCGATCTCGCGTTTGAGCGCGGTGTTGAAGACCGGGTCGAGCGGCTGATGCAGGTCTTCCTGCAGGAATAGCCAGATCACCGAATGCGCCGGCACCAGGTCAATCTGGAACTTGCAGGCCGCCGGCACAACGCCCTGTCGTTTAAGCGCGGCGAACTCGGCATAGGACTGTTTGGCGATGTCGGCATAGAACAAATTGTCGAAGCGGACGTCGGCGACCGTCTTGCCGGGCTTCAGGCGATAGCGCGTATGGGCGCCGGCGCCGGCGTGGACGCGGAATACTTCATCCGATTTCTCAAGCGCGGAATCGTTGGCGAAAATCGGCTCCAGCCAGGTGATCCAGTCGCCGCGTTCACCGGTCTCGCCATCCGGCATCCGCCGGAGATGGGGACCAAGTTCATGACTGACGGTCGCGAAAACTTCACGGGCGCTGGCGAGCGGCACGCTGCCGACGAGATGGACGTGACGCATATGCGCTCTCCGCAATTTGTGTTTGCGGAGCTTAGAAGCGGTGGACGAAAGCTAACAAGGCGCCCCGCGCATCCGCGCGCAAATATTTCGCCCCGGATGGCGGGACATACGCCGATCGGCGCCACTCAGTCCAAATAGAACTTATCGAACTGCCGGTGCTCGGCGAACACCCGGCGCACGGTGCCGGTGGTCGAGCGCATCACCACCGTTTCCGTCTCGATCGTGTCCTTGTTGAATTTGACGCCTTGCAGCATCGGGCCATTGGTGACGCCGGTGGCGGCGAACAGGCAGTCGCCCTTCGCCATGTCCTCGATCTCGTATTTCTTCTTCGGGTCCTTGATGCCCATTTTCCGGGTGCGCGTACGCAGCTCATCGGTGTCAATGATCAGGCGGGTCTGCATCTGGCCGCCGATGCAGCGCAGCGCAGCCGCCGACAATACGCCTTCCGGCGCGCCGCCGATGCCGAGATAAATGTCGATGCCGGTCTTGGCCGGCTCGGCGCAATGGATGACACCGGCAACGTCGCCGTCGGTGATCAGCGTCACCGAGGCGCCGAGCTTGCGGATCGCCGCGATCATGTCGGCATGGCGCGGACGGTCGAGCAGGATGGCCGTGATCTCCGACGGCTTCACGCCCTTGGCCTTGGCCAGGCTGATGATGTTTTCTTCCGCCGAAGCGTCGAGATCGATGGTGCCCTTGGGGTAGCCCGGGCCGATGGCGATCTTGTCCATGTAGCAATCCGGCGCATGCAGGAGCGTGCCGCCGTCGGCCATGGCGATGGTGGCAATGGCGCCCGGCATGTTCTTGGCGCAGAGCGTGGTGCCTTCCAGCGGATCGACCGCAATGTCGACCTTGGGACCGTTCTTGCTGCCGACCTGCTCGCCGATATAGAGCATCGGCGCCTCGTCGATCTCCCCCTCGCCGATCACCACCGTGCCATCGATGGGCAAGCGGTTGAGTTCGCGCCGCATGGCATCGACCGCGGCCTGGTCGGAGGCCTTCTCCTGCCCGCGCCCGCGCAGGCGCGCGGCCGAGACCGCCGCCCGCTCGGTCACCCGCACGATTTCCAGGGTCAGAATACGCTCCAGCAGGAATTCCGGCTGGATGGTGATCGACGCCATATTTGCAGCTCCCCTCGCAAAAAGCCGGCCGGGTTCCGGCCCCGGCGGCCCTCAAACTAATCCCCTTATCGCCGATCAGTTCTTCTCGATCCGGATCACCTGCGGCCGGCCAGAGATCACCCTATCCTTGCCCACCGCCGCAAGTGCTTTGCGCACGGCATCTTCCGCGGTGGCATAGGTAATGAGGATAACGGGGACCGGGCCGCCCTTGGTTTGGCTCTCGGCCGTCCCCTTGGGATGGCGCTGAACGATCAATTCCAGCGAGATTTCCTGGTCGGCCAGGTGCTGGGCGATGGTGGCGGCGGTGCCGGGCTTGTCACGCGCCAGCAGGCGGATGTAGTAGCCGCCCTCGTGGCGTTGCATCGGCATCTTGCGGACGCCCGCAAGGCGAGCCACCGGCTGACCGAACGGGGCCACCAATGCGCCGCGGGCGATGTCGGCAATGTCGGACAAGACGGCGGAGGCAGTGGCCATGCCGCCGGCGCCGGGACCGATCAGCGTCAGCGGATCGATGCCGTCAGCGTCGATGGTGACCGCATTGGTCACGCCCATCACCTCGGCGATCGCGGAATCCTTGCGCACCATGGTCGGATGCACACGCTGCTCGATGCCCTTGGCGGTCTTCACCGCCACGCCCAGCAGTTTGACGCGGTAGCCGAGCTCGTCGGCGGCGGCGAGGTCAGCCGGCGTAATCGACGAGATGCCCTCCACATAGATGACGTCCTCATCGACCTTGGTGCCGAAGGCGAGGCTCGCCAGGATCGCCAGCTTCTGCGCCGTGTCGTGCCCCTCGATATCGAAGGTCGGATCGGCTTCCGCATAGCCCAGGCGCTGCGCTTCCTTCAGGCAGTCCGCAAAGGCCAGGTTCTCTTGCTCCATCCGGGTGAGGATGTAATTGCAGGTCCCGTTGAGGATGCCGTAGATGCGATCGATCCTGTTGCCGGCAAGCCCTTCGCGCAGTGTCTTCACCAGCGGAATGGCTGCCGCCGCCGCCGCCTCGAAATTGAGCGCGACGCCATGCTTCTCCGCAAGCGCCGCCAGCGCAACGCCATGCTTGGCCAGCAGTGCTTTGTTGGCAGTGACCACCGCCTTGCCGCTCTTCAGCGCCGCCTCGACCGCGGCCTTGGAAGGATTGCCGGCGCCGCCGATCAGTTCGACGAAGACGTCGATGTCGCCCGCCTGCGCCAGCGCCACCGGATCGGCAAACCATTTCATCTTCGACAGATCGGCGCCGCGGTCCTTATTGCGCGAGCGCGCGCAGACCGCGACCACCTCGATGGGCCGCCCGCCGCGCGCGGCCAGCGCGTTGTGCTGGCGCGCGATCTGGGCGATCAGCGCAGCGCCGACCGTGCCCACACCGGCGACGCCTACTTTCAGAGGAACGGGCATGAAACGTGCTTGATATCCGGTAGGGGCGACTAACGCCGATTGGCGAGCGGAACGACGTTATGCAATTGCGTCGGTGCGTTTTCCAGGAAACGGCGGATGTTGCGCGCGGCCTGGCGGATGCGCTGCTCGTTCTCCACCAGCGCGATCCGCACGAAGCCCTCGCCGTACTCGCCGAAGCCGATGCCGGGCGATACCGCGATGTCGGCCTTCTCGACCAAGAGCTTGGAGAATTCGACGCTGCCCATCTCCTTGAACGGCTCGGGGATATGGGTCCAGGCGAACATCGAGGCGCGCGGACTCGGCACCGTCCAGCCGGCGCGGCCGAAGCTTTCCACCAGCACGTCGCGCCGGCGCTTGTAGATCTCGCGCATCTCCTTGATGCAGTCCTCGGGACCGTTGAGCGCGGCCGTCGCCGCCACCTGCACCGGCGTGAAGGCGCCGTAGTCGAGATAGGATTTCACCCGCGCCAGCGCCGCGATGACGCGCTCGTTGCCGACCGCGAAGCCGATGCGCCAGCCCGGCATCGAGAAAGTCTTCGACATCGAGGTGAATTCCACCGCGACGTCCATGGCGCCGGGCACCTGCAACAGCGAGGGCGGCGGATCGTCGTCGAAATAGACTTCGGCGTAGGCGAGATCGGACAGCAGCAGCAATTCGTGCTTCTTCGCGAAGGCGACGAGGTCCTTGTAGAAATCGAGGCTCGCGGTATAGGCGGTCGGATTGGCCGGGTAGCACACCACCAGCACGGTCGGCTTGGGGATCGAATGCAGCACCGCCCGCTCCAGCGTGTGGAAGAAGTTCGGCGTCGGTTCAGACGGCATCGAGCGAATGGCGGCGCCCGCCATCAGGAAGCCGAAGGCGTGGATCGGGTAGCTGGGATTGGGCACCAGGATGATGTCGCCCGGCGCGGTGATCGCCTGCGCCACGTTGGCGAAGCCTTCCTTGGACCCCAGCGTGGTGACGACCTGGGTCTCCGGATTGAGCTTCACGCCGAATCGGCGGTCGTAATAGGCGGCTTGGGCGCGGCGCAGGCCGGGAATGCCGCGTGAGGCGGAATAGCGGTCGGTGCGCGGCCGGCCCAGGGTCTCCTTGAGCTTCTCGATGACGTGGGCCGGCGCCTGCAGGTCCGGATTGCCCATGCCGAGATCAATGATATCCGCCCCGGCGTTGCGGGCGCGTGCTTTGGCCCGGTTCACCTCTTCGAACACGTACGGCGGCAGGCGGCGGATACGATAGAAGTCTTCCATGGTCCTGGACCTTCAAGTCGCCTGCCGTGACCCTCACCCGACGCAGGCCTGACCCCGGCTGGCTTTTATCACGGCTTGTCGGCGGCGCCAGCTTTGTCGTGCTTCTTGGCGGCCTTGCTCCGGTTTTTGTCGGGCGGCGCGCTGTTGATCTCGGTTTCCGAGGTGGCCGTGCTTTCCTGCCGGTCGCGGACCGTCTGCAACTCGTTTTCCATCTGGAGCTGCTGCTCGGCCGTCAGCGGCGCGGTGACCCGCGGCGGAGGGGCGTCGTGCACCGCCGGAAATCGATACCGCTTCGTGGGCGGCTGCGGGGCACTGGACGGCAAGCCCCCGAGCGCCGTCGGCAGTTGCTCGACCATCGGCCCGGGCGAACAGCCGGCAAGCGCCAGCCCGAGCCCCAGGACGGCCAGGCTCAATCGTAGAAGGGCTTTCGCCATGGCTTGCTTCCGGACCGTCCTCACACGGGAAGAATTGCGAAAACTCAATGAAATATAGGTTAAGCGCGATAATCGCGTAATATGGCCGCAGCAAGATGACCGCTAGGCCGAGGCAAAAAGGCACGGTTCCTGCCTGTGGCTGCGAACGGCGACCGCCGCCTTGCGGGGCTGCGCGGCCCGCGCCACTTCTCGGGCGGGGACGGACAAGATGGGCATGGACAGACTGACGACCGGACAGGCCAAAGAACCGCTCAAACAGCCAGCCACAGAGCCGGCGAAGGTCAAGGCCGTCGATATCGAGGCGTTCTCGCGCAATTTCGCCCGCCTGATCGAGGAAAGCGGCAAGGCGCTGGCCGCCTATCTGAAGCCGCGCGAGGAAGGCAAGATCAAGAGCGACCTCAGCGACGATATGGCCGACATCGTCAGGACCATCGGCCAGGTGTTCGAATATTGGCTGTCCGATCCCCAGCGCGCGGTGGAATTGCAGACCGGCCTCGGCCGCGCCTATCTCGACCTGTGGGCCGCCGCCGCCAGCCGCCTGGCCGGCGAGCCGAGCGCACCGGTGGTTTCCGCCGACCCGCGCGACAAACGCTTTGCCGACCCTGAATGGTCGCAGAACCAGTTCTTCGACTTCCTCAAGCAGGCCTATCTGCTCACCACCAAATGGGCCGACCATCTGGTCAAGGACGCGGACGGGCTCGACCCGCACACCCGCGCCAAGGCGGAGTTTTACGTCAAGCAGATCGCCAACGCGGTCTCGCCTTCGAATTTCGTGCTCACCAATCCGGAACTGCTGCGCGAGACCATGTCGTCGAACGCGGAGAATCTGGTGCGCGGCATGCAGATGCTCGGCGAGGACATCAAGGCCGGCCACGGCAACCTGCGCATCCGCCAGTCCGATGGCTCGACCTTCGAGGTCGGCGGCAACCTCGCGCTCACCCGCGGCAAGGTCGTGTTCCAGAACGAGCTGATGCAGCTCATCCAATACGAGGCGACAACGACGGAGGTTCTGAAGGTTCCGCTGCTGATCGTGCCGCCCTGGATCAACAAGTTCTACATCCTCGATCTCACGCCGCAGAAATCCTTCATCAAATGGTGCGTCGATAACGGCATCACGGTGTTCGTGATCTCCTGGGTCAACCCGGACGCCAAGCTGGCCGAAAAAAGCTTCGAGCAGTACATGCGCGAAGGCGTGATCACGGCGATGGACAAGGTGGCCGAGATCACCGGCGAGAAGAAGATGCACGCCATCGGCTATTGCGTCGGTGGCACGCTCTTGGCGATCACGCTCGCATGGCTCGCCGCCAAGCGCCGCAACCGCGCGGTGTCGGCGACCCTCTTCACCGCCCAGGTCGACTTCACCTATGCCGGCGACCTGCTGGTGTTCGTCGACGAGGAGCGCATCAAGCAGCTCGAAAGCCACATGAAGCAGCAGGGCTATCTGGAAGCCTCACGCATGGCGACCGCCTTCAACCTGCTGCGCTCCAACGACCTGATCTGGCCCTACGTGGTCAACAACTACATGCGCGGCAAGACGCCCTACCCGTTCGACATCCTGTACTGGAATTCGGACGCGACGCGCATGCCGGCGGCCAACCATTCCTTCTATCTGCGCAACTGCTACCTCACCAACAAGCTGGCGCGCGGCGAGATGGAAATCGCCGGCACCAAGCTCGATCTGCGCAAGATCAAGGCGCCGGTCTATAACCTCGCCACCCGCGAAGACCACATCGCTCCGGCAAAGTCGGTGCTGTACGGCTCGCAATATTTCGGCGGTCCGGTCACCTTCGTGCTCGCCGGCTCCGGCCACATCGCCGGCGTGGTCAATCCGCCGGGCAAGCTGAAATACCAGTACTGGACCGGCGGCCCGCCCGACGGCTCCGACGTCGACAAGTGGCTGGCAAGCGCCGAGGAGCATCCCGGCTCCTGGTGGCCGCATTGGCTCGCTTGGCTGAAGAAGCGCAGCGCGAAAATGGTGCCGGCGCGCGCCATCGGCGGCGGCAAGTTCTCGCCCATCATCGAGGACGCGCCGGGCTCCTATGTGAAGGTGAAAAGCTGGGAGTGAGGCCAGCGGCGGGGCACCGACCCATCGCTCCGCCTCGCCCTGCGGGTTACTGAAAGCGGCCTTCTGCCTTAAATTATGACCATAGTCATGACCATGGTCACCCAACCGGCGGGACGCGCAATGACCAAGCAAGTCAAAGCTTCGGAATTCAAAGCCAAATGTCTGGCCTTGATCGATGAGGTAGCCGCTACCGGCGAGCCGGTGATTGTCACCAAGAACGGCAAGCCGATGGCGGAACTGGTGCCGCATAAGCCTGCGAAAAAGAAAAACCCGTTCGGCATCTGGAAGGGGAAGGTCGAGATCATAGGCGATATCATGTCGCCGATCGATGTCGAGTGGGATGCGATGAAGTGATCGTGTTCGACACCCATGCCATGCTTTGGATGACGCTCGACAGCCCGGCAATGGGACGGCACAGCCGCGCGATGGCCAACAAAGCCCGTAGCACGGGGCAGCTCGCCGTCAGCGCAATCAGTTTTTGGGAGATTGCGCTCCTGACGGCAAAGGGCCGATTGAGGCTCCATCAAGCCGCCGAAACGCTGCGCCATGACCTGCTTGAAAGCGACGTGATTGAACTTCCCCTCAGCGGTGACATCGCAATACTCGCTGTCGGTCTCGACATCGCGCACGGCGATCCGGCCGACCAATTCACTGCCGCCACAGCCATCGCTCACGATGCGACGTTGATGACTGCGGACCGAGCCCTCCTGGGCTGGCGCCATCCGCTGGCGCGGCAGGACGCCTCGAAATAAAGCGGGCACCCCTGTGGACGCCCGCCTTTTTGTGACACGAATATCAGTCGCTTACGCGACCAGCTTCACCGGCACCTTGAGATAGCGCACGCCGTTGGCTTCCGCCGGCGGCAGCTTGCCAGCGCGCATGTTGACCTGGATCGAGGGCAACAGCAGCAGCGGCGCCGCCAGCGTCGCGTCGCGCGCCTGACGCATGGCGACGAAGTCGTCTTCGCTCACGCCCTCGCGCACATGCACGTTGCGCGCCCGCTCCTCGCCCACCGTCGTCTCCCAGGCATATTGTTCGCGGCCCGGCGCCTTGTAGTCGTGGCATATGAACAGCCGCGTCTCGGCCGGCAGCGCCAGCAGACGGTGGATCGAGCGGTAGAGCGCGTGCGCGTCACCACCGGGGAAGTCGGCGCGCGCGGTGCCGAAATCGGGCATGAACAGCGTGTCGCCGACGAACACGGCATCGCCGATCTTATAGGACACGCAGGCCGGCGTGTGGCCGGGCGTGTAGATCACCTCGGCTTGAAGCGTGCCGATCTTGAAGCGCTCGCCGTCCTTATAGAGGTGGTCGAACTCGGAGCCGTCGCCCGACACGTCGGTGGCGTTGAACACCGGACGGAAAATGCGCTGCACCTCGCGGATGTGCTCGCCAATGCCGACCTTGGCGCCGGTCTTGAGCTTGATGTAGGGCGCGCCCGACAGATGGTCGGCATGGGCATGGGTTTCCAGCACCAGGCCGACCTTGAGCCCCAGTTCGTTGGCCGCGGCCAGCATGGCGTCGGCGGACTCGACCGTCGCCTTGCCGCTGCGGTGGTCGAAATTGAGCACCGGATCGATCATGGCCCCCTCGCGGGTGGCCGCATCCCACACCAGATAGCTCACCGTATTGGTCGGCTCATCGAAAAAGGCGCGAATTTCGGGCTTTGCTGACATTTTTGATGCTCCTCAATCATATTCACTTGACTATATATTAGTAATCACTAAATTAGCAACAGCTAATCATCAGGGAGAATTCACCCATGCCCGCGACGACCGCCCCTTGCGGCCCCGCCCGCGTCGGCAATTTCGATTTCGAGCGCAAGGCGGCCGACGCCGCGCAACTGCTCAAGCTGCTCGCCAACGAGCACCGGCTGGTCATCCTCTGCCGGCTCGCCGAGACGCGCGAAATGTCGGTGAACGGCCTCGCCGACGCGGTGGGCCTCAGCCAGTCGGCGATCTCTCAGCATCTCGCCAAGATGCGCGAGGACGGCCTGCTCGGCACGCGGCGCGAGGCGCAGACCATCTATTACCGGCTCGCCGATCCCAACGCGACGCGCCTGCTCGCGCTCTTGCGCGACATCTACTGCCCTTAAAGCCGCAACCAACCACCAACAGGGACAACAAGACGTCATGAGCAAAGTCGAGAACATCACCCCCGAGCGCGCCAAGCAGATGATCGACGAAGGCGCGACGCTGATCGACATCCGCGAGGCCAACGAATATGCGCGCGAGAACATCCCCGGCGCGCGCCATCACGCCTTGTCGCTGATCGATCGCCAGCATCCCGTGCGCGCCGGCGACACCGTGCTGATCTTCCACTGCAAGTCGGGGGGGCGCACCAACATGAACGCGCCCCGGCTGGCGAAGGCGTCCGGCGACTGCGAGGTCTTCCTGCTCGGTGGCGGCATCGAGGCCTGGAAGCGCGCCGGCCTGCCGACATCGGCACAACCCGCCGGCAGCGCGCCGGCCAATTCAAACGAGGGCGGCATCCTCAACCGCCTGTCGGGTCTGTTCCGCTAAGGCGCGCCCGATCTCGCTCATTCCCGCAACAGCGGGAATGAAGCGGGAAAAATCACAGTCCTTGGAGATGTCTTTTCGGTTGCCGCCACCGCGGGACCTACGGAATCGCTTTGCGCCGACCGCGCGCGCTCGGAAAACCCGGCCATGCTGACGCTGCACTATCTTCTGGCGCTCGCCTCCGGCGGCCTGGTCGGCTTCACCCTCGGCCTGGTCGGCGGTGGCGGCTCCATCCTCGCGGTGCCGCTCCTGATTTACGTGGTGGGCGTGCCCGGCACCCATGTCGCCATCGGCACCAGCGCGATCGCCGTCGCCGCCAGCGCGGCGGTCAATCTCACCGGCCACGCCCGACAGCACACGGTGAAATGGCCATGCGCCATCACCTTCGCGCTCGCCGGCATTGTCGGCGCCGCGACCGGCGCCCATCTCGGCAAGATGGTCGACGGCCAGCGGCTGCTGCTGCTGTTCGGTCTGCTGATGCTGATCGTCGGCGCCTTGATGCTGCGGCCGCGCAAGTCGGGCGGCGACCCCGCGGTCAAGCTCACCGCCACAAGCGCGGGGCGGTTGCTGCCGCTTCTCATCGGCGCCGGGTTTCTGGTCGGCGCGATGTCGGGCTTTTTCGGCATCGGCGGCGGCTTCCTGATCGTGCCCGGGCTCATGGGCGCGACCGCCATGCCGCTGATCAACGCCATCGGCTCGTCGCTGGTGTCGGTGACCGCCTTCGGGCTCACCACGGCGGCAAGCTACGCCTGGTCGGGACTGGTCGATTGGCAGCTCGCCGGCCTGTTCATCGCTGGCGGCGCGCTCGGCGGCTTTGCCGGCATCAAACTCGCGCATCGCCTGGCCGGCCACAAGCACGCGCTCACCTTCACCTTTGCCGGCGTGGTGATGGCGGTCGGGGTTTACGTGGTCGCCCGCTCACTCGGGCTCTAGCTCCCAGAAATCGACGGTCGGATTGGCCGGCGTCTCCTTGCGGTAATGGATCGTGGCGTATTTGCCGGCGTGATAGACCAGCGGCGGCCGCCCTTCGTCGCGCAGGCCGACGATTTGGCCGATGAACAGGTCATGATCGCCGCAGTCGTGCCGCGCCACGATCATCGAGGCGACCGCCGCGCTGACGCCGGCCAACACCGGCACCCCGCTCATGTGCTCGAACAGGACCTCGGGCTGCGACACGCCCTGCCCGGCGAAATGCTGGCTGATCGCCTCCTGCCCCTGCGCCAACATGCTGACGCCGAAATGCCCGGCCTCCACCAGCGCCCGGTGGATCCGCGCCTTCTTGGCCACCGAGACCAGGCAGAGCGGCGGCGACAGCGAACCCGACATGAAGGCATTGGCGGTCATGCCGCGCACCCCGCCCTCCGCCTCCGCGGTGATCACCGTCACCCCGCTGGCAAAGCGCCCCATGACGCGACGGAACAGCTTGGCGTCCACTGGTGCGGTCTGATCATGCACGTTCATCCAAACGTTCCGTACTTCGTCGTTGTTCCCGGCCTATGCCGCTCACGGCGCCCCATGGGTGGCATGATAATTAAGCTCGCCTGGATCGGTCAGATCGGGCACCCGCCAGCCGTCGAGGTCATATTCCGCCATGCACTCCTCGGCAAAGCCTTTGAAGCGGTCGGCGTTGCCAGATGCCTGCGCGCCGAACAAGCAGTAGCGGCGGATTTCCTCGGTCGAGCCGCCATAGTTGATCTCGTAGAGCTCGTGCCGGCCGCCGAACTCGCTGCCGAGACAATCCCACAATAGCTTCATCAGTTTCACCCGTTCCTCGGCCTTGTAGCCGTTGGAACCGCGCAGGTACTGATCGAGATAGGGCCTGATCTCGGGATTCTTGAAGTCGCGCGCATGCGAATTCAAGTAGATCAACCCCGAGGCCACGGTCTGCTCGATGATGTATTTGATCTTGGTGTAGGCGATCGTGGCGATGATCGCGTAGGCATTGCCCGGATCCATGTTGGGCAAGAGGTAATCGCCGATCCACGGCCGCGGGTCGCGCACCATGGCGTCCGACAAGGCCCAGAACAGATTGCGCCAGGCGATCACCTCGCCGACGTTCGCTTGCACGCCGCGGAAATCCTTGGTGCCGGCGGCTTCCGTCGCCTTGAGCAAGAGGCCTGCGATGAAGTCGAGCTTGACCGCGAGCCGCGTGCAGCCGTGCACCACAAAGCGCGGCAGGAAGCCGGTGCGCGGGAAGAAGTTGTTGGCCTTCTCTACGTCGCCGTAGACGAAGACGTTCTCCCAGGGCACCAGCACCTTGTCCATGATGAACACGGCGTCGTTCTCATCGACGCGGCTCGACAGTGGATAATCGAAGGGCGAGCCCATCACCGTGGAGGTCATCTCGTAGGAGGTGCGGCAGATGAACTTCACGCCGGGCGTATTGGTCGGCACCATGAAGACGCAGGCGAATTTCTTGTCCTGCACCGGGATCAGGCCGTGGTGCGCGACGAAGGTGTAGTTGGTGAGCACCGAGCCGGTCGCCACCACCTTGGCGCCGGAGACGATGATGCCCTTGTCGGTTTCCTTCTCCACGTGCGCGCAGACGTCGCCCACCTCGTTCGGCGGACGGTCGCGGTCGACCGGCGGATGGATGATGGCGTGATTGACGAAGGGCACGCGCTCCTGGCTGTACTTGTACCAGCGCTTGGCGTTGGCCTGATAGGGATCGTAGAAGTCGGAGTTGGCGCCGAGCGTCGCCAGGAATGCCGCCTTGTAATCGGGCGCGCGGCCGAGCCAGCCATAGGTCAGCTTCGCCCATTCGGCGATGGCGTCGCGGCCTGCGACCATCTCCTCCAGCGTCTTCGGCGCCTTGAAGAAGGCGTGCGTCATGCCGCCGTTGCCGGTGTCGGTCGGCACCAAAATCTTGTGCTTGCGCTTGTCGTCATGCAGCGCGTCGTAGAGCCGGGCCACCATGCGCGCGGTATTGCGGAAGCCGGGATGGGTGGTGACGTCCTTGACCCGCTCGCCATAGAGGAAAACCTCGCGGCCGTCTTTGAGCGTCTCCAAGTATTCGTCGCCGGTCTGCGGCCGACTCACCGCCACATTGCCGATGGTGGTGGGTTCGACGGCAAAGGCCTCCGGATTGGCGCGCACGTTCATGGCCCTCCTCCTAACGTTTTGTTCCTGCCCGGTATTTATTCTTGTGTTCGATATACGAACATTTGTACGATGTCCGAACTTGGTTTGACGTTACGTCGCCGGACCAGCGGGCGCAAGAGCGCGCGCACGCGCGAGTCATTTGCAGTGTCTGTTGCAGTGTCTGTCTGCGTGCGCTGCCCTCACGCCACCGACAGCCGCACCTGCTCGGCCACCCGCTTCAGTGCCGGCAGGAAATGGTCGCGCATCTCGTTGCGCGTGGTGCGCGCGGTGTGGGTGGAGAGATTGATAGCGCCGATCGCTTGGCCTGAGCGGTCGAGCACCGGCACGGCAATCGCGCGCAGGCCGCGCTCGAGCTCTTCGTCGACGATGGCGAAGCCCTGCTCACGGTCAGCACGCACGCGGTCGAACAGCGCCTGCAGCTCGGTGATGGTCGACGTCGTATAAGCCTCGATGCGCGTCGACTTCAGCCGCCGCCAGATCTCGGCCTCGTCGAGATAGCCGAGCAGCACACGGCCGAGCGCGGTGTGAAACGCCGGCAAGCGGCTGCCCACCGCAATGCTGGCCGACATGATGCGCCGAGTCGGTACCCGCACCACATAGACAATCTCGTTGCCTTCCAGGATCGCCGCCGACGCCGACTCCTGCAATCGCTCGCTCAGTTCCTTGAGCAAAGGTTGCGCGCGCTCGATCCAACTTTGCGTCGCGAGATAGGCGAAGCCAAGCTTGAGGATGTTAGGCGACAGCGAAAAGGCGCGGCCCTGCTGCTCGACGTAACCGAGCTCGGCGAGCGTGCGCAGGATACGGCGCGCGGTGGCGCGCGACAGGTTGGCCGCCACCGCCGCTTCCGACAGCGTCATGGTCGGCCGCTGCTTGCCGAAGCAGCCGAGCAAGGCAAGGCCCTTGGCGAGCGTCGCCATGAATTCCTTGTCGTCGGGCGCCTTGTCGCCCGGGTCGGGGTGCGGCGGCCTAGCGGTGGTGAGCATGGCTTACGCTTCGCGTTGTCGCGGGAATTGACAGCAACCCGCGCCGGCCTACGATGATCGAATAACGAACTAAAGTTCGATAATCGAACAATGGCAAGACGTCAAGGCCGAAAGGGTCCGTACGGCTGCAGCCAGCCCCGGACTTAAAAAACAGGCCGACCGGGGAAACGCCGGCGCCGTTTCCGGTGCCGTGTCACAGGGAGGACCTTTTATGCTTGACGGCAAGCATCGCGGCCGCTCGGCCCGCCGCACCCTCACACGCCGCACTGTGCTCGCCGGCACCGCGGCCGCCGGCAGTGCGCTCGCCTTCAGTCCGGTCTTCGCGCCGGCGGTCTGGGCCGCCAAGACCATCAAGCTCGGCTATGTAAGCCCGCAGACCGGCCCGCTCGCCGCCTTTGCCGAGGCCGACAACTTCATCATCAACAACTACCTCAACACGGTGAAGGGCGGCCTCAAGCTCGGCGGCACGACCTACCCCGTCGAGGTGAAGGTCAAGGACAGCCAGTCCAACGCCAGCCGCGCCGCCGATGTCGCCAACGAACTGATCAATGACGGCGTCGACATCATGCTGGTGGCATCGACGCCCGAGACCACCAACCCGGTGTCGACCCAATGCGAGGTCAACGAGGTGCCCTGCATCTCGAGCGTCGCGCCGTGGCAGCCCTATTTCATCGGCCGCCAGCAGCATCCCGGCGATCCGAAATCGTGGCAGCCGTTCAACTACACCTATCATTTCTTCTGGGGCCTGGAAGACGTCATCGCCGTCTACACCAACATGTGGCAGCAGCTTGCGACCGACAAATCGGTCGGCGGCCTCTTCCCCAATGACGGCGACGGAAATGCCTGGGGCGACAAGCATGTCGGCTTCCCGCCGGTGCTGGACAAGCTCGGCTACAAGCTCACCGATCCGGGCCGCTACCAGAACCTCTCCGACAACTTCACCTCGCAGATCTCCGCCTTCAAGCAGGCCAAGTGCGACATCGTCACCGGCGTGATGATCCCGCCCGACTTCACCACATTCTGGAACCAGGCGCTGCAGCAGGGCTTCAAGCCAAAGGTCACTTCGGTCGGCAAAGCACTGCTGTTCCCGGTGGCGCTGGAGGCGCTCGGCCGCAACGGCAACAACCTGTCATCCGAGGTGTGGTGGACGCCGAGCCATCCGTTCAAGTCCTCGCTCACCGGCCAGTCGGCCAAGCAGCTCGCCGACGGCTACGAAGCCGCCACCAAGAAGCAGTGGACGCAGCCGATCGGCTTCGTGCACGCGCTGTTCGAGGTGGCAACCGACGTGCTCAAACGCACCGGCAAGACCGGTGACGCCAAGGCGACGGTCGCCGCGATCCAGGCCACCAAGCTCGACACCATCGTCGGCCATCTCGAATGGGGAAATAAGAAGTTGCCGCCCTTCGCGCAGAAGAACATCGCCAAGACGCCGCTGGTCGGCGGGCAATGGCGGCTGCGCGGCAAGACCGGCAACAAGTACGACATCGTGATCGTCGACAACAAGCACGCGCCGGAAATTCCGGTCGGTGGCAAGATGGAGACGATTAGCTGATTTCCTCGGGGCAACTTGTTCGCCCGTCGCAAGCCCGCCGTCTCCTCTCGCGGCGGGCTTTTTTGTTGCCGGATAACGCGCTCGTGAGCGCCGAGGGGCCTTACAGCACAACGCGTTTCGATTAGGCTTTGCGTGCCATCAACTCTTGCCGGGGTCACGCGATGTCCAACGAACTCTATTGGCTCACCTGGACGGTCATCCTGACCGCGCTCCTGTGGGTGCCCTACGTCCTCGACCGCATCATGGTGCGCGGCTTGATGGGGGCGATGGCCAATCCCTCGCCCGACGACAAGCCGCTGTCGGCATGGGCGCAGCGGCTGCAGCGCGCGCACATCAACGCGGTCGAGAACCTGGTGATCTTCGCCACCTTGGTGCTCATCCTTCAGGTGATGCACCATTCGACCCAAAGCACGGTCATCGCCTGCGCGGTCTATTTCTGGGCGCGGCTCGCGCACGCCATCGTCTATTGGTCGGGCATTCCGGTGCTGCGCACGCTGGCGTTCGCGGTCGGCTTCGTGGCGCAGGTCGCGCTCATGCTGGCGGCGTTCGGGAAGCTGTAATTCGGCGTTCGTGTCCTGGGCGCAGGCCTATCCATACCCTCCCCCTGAAAGGGGGAGGGTCAGGGAGGGGGTCATTGCTTGAAGCGTTTGCGCATCGTCGCCAACGAATGACCCCCACCCGACCGCCGTCGCTACGCGACCGCGGTCGACCTCCCCCTTTCAGGGGGAGGCAGAAGAAAAGGCCCGCTCAATAATCGCGCGCGCATCGACACCGCGCGGCAGCAGGCCGAAGGCGCTGCCGCCCTCGCCATCGAGCCGCGAGGCGCAGAAGGCGTCCGCCACCGCCGCCGGCGCGTGCTTGATCAGGAGCGATGCCTGCAGGCCAACACCAGCTCCCGCACCAGCACGCGCGCCTGCGATTCATCATTGCGTTCAGCGCCTTGCAGCCGGCTCTGCAGACGCTGCACGAAGGCGCGCAGGCGCTTGTCGCCGCCGTCGTCGAGCTCAGACGCCAGCATGTCGGCGGCATTGGGCATGCGCTGCGAGCGCCCGCAACACGTCGAGGCACATCACGTTGCCGGAGCCTTCCCAGATCGAATTGACCGGCGCCTCGCGGTAGAGCCGCGGCATGATGCTTTCCTCGATGTAGCCGGCGCCGCCCAGCACCTCCATCGCCTCGAAGGTGACGAAAGGCGTGCGCTTGCAGATCCAGAACTTGGCGGCCGGCGTCACCACCCGGCGAAAGGCGAGCGAAGCCTCATCGTCCTCGTCATAGGCGCGCGCCAAGCGCATCGTCAGCACGGTGGCAGCCTCGGACTCGAGCGCCAGATCGGCGAGCACGTTCTGCATCAGCGGCTGGTCGATCAGCTTCTTCTGGAACGCGGTGCGGTAGCGGGCATGATGCAGCGCCTGCGCCAGCGCCTGCCGCATCAGCGCCGAGGAGCCGATGGCGCAGTCAAGCCGGGTGTAATTGCCCATCTCGATGATGGTCGGGATGCCACGCCCCTCCTCGCCGATGAGCTGCGCATAAGCGCCGTCGAACTCGACTTCGCTCGAGGCATTGGAGCGGTTGCCGAGCTTGTCCTTGAGACGAAGGATATGAATGGCGTTGCGTTCACCGGCGGGCGTCCAGCGCGGCATCAGGAAGCAGCTCAGACCTTTCGGCGATTGCGCCAGCACCAGGAAGGCATCGCACATCGGCGCCGACATGAACCATTTGTGGCCATGGAGCCGGAAGCTGCCGTCGCCCGCCGGCTCGGCGCGCGTCACATTGGTGCGCAGGTCCGAGCCGCCCTGGTTCTCGGTCATGCCCATGCCGATCAGCGCCGCGCTTTTCTCGGCGAGCGGCCGGAAGCGGCGGTCGTAATCGCGCGAGAAGATTTTCGGCAGCCATGTCGCGGCGATCTCCGGCGCCTGCCGCAGCGTCGGCACCGAGCCGTAGGTCATGGCAAGCGGACAACAGACCCCGCTTTCGATCTGCATGAGCAGGTAGAACCCGGCGGCACGCGCCACATGCGCGCCCGGTTTCGGCTCCGCCCAGGGGCTCGCATGCAAGCCGGCGCGCATGGCGATCGCCAGCAATTCATGCCAGGCCGGATGAAACTCGACCTCGTCGATGCGATGGCCGTAGCGGTCGAGCGTGCGCAAGGTCGGCGGATATTTGTTGGCGTCGAAGCCGAGCTTGATCGTCTCAGGCTTGCCGAGCGTGGCGCCGAGCGCTTTCAAGCCCTCTTCCGCCCAGCCGCCCCCCTCGCGCGTAACCGCCTCGCGCAAGCTCGTGTCGCTCGCGAACACGTTAAAGGGCTCGAGCGGCGGCGGCTGGTTGCTGACCTCGAACATGGCGCTCCTCGTCATTCCGGGGCGCCGTTGCTTATCACTCCCTCGCGCGCGGGAGAGGGTGGCCGCGAGCGCAGCGAGCGAACCCGGAATCCAGAAACAAACTCGGGAATTGTAGCTGGATTCCGGGCCCGGCGCTTACGCGCCGTCCCGGAATGACGCGGCTCACGGAAACAGCGCGACCTGCTCCAGGCCCGTGGTCTCCGGCCAGCCCATCACCAAATTCAAGTTCTGGATCGCCTGGCCGGACGCGCCCTTCACCAGATTATCGAGCGCCGAGACGATAATGGCGCGGCCTTCCTTGCGGTCCTTGGCGACACCGATGAACGTCATATTCGACCCGCGCACGTGCCGCGTCTGCGGCGTCTCGCCGAACGGCAGCACATGCACGAAGGGTTCCTTCGCGTAAGACTTTAAAAGTATCGCATGAAGTTCTTCCGCGGTCCGCCCGCGCTTGCCGCGCACATAGATGGTCGACAGGATGCCGCGGTTCATCGGCACCAGATGCGGCGTGAAGCTGACGATCACCTCGCGCCCGGCCGCGAGCGAAAACTCCTGGTCGAGCTCGGCCATGTGGCGATGGCCACCCACGCCATAAGCGCTGAAGCCCTCCGAGACTTCCGAGAACAGCATCGCTTCCTTGGCGGACGCGCCCTGCCCCGGTCATGCCCGACTTGGCATCGATCACGATCTCGTCGACGTCGATGACCTTGGCCTTGATCAGCGGCACCAGCGGCAACTGCGCGCAGGTGGTGTAGCAGCCGGGATTGGCGACCAGCCGCGCTTGCTTGATCTCGCGCCGGTGCACTTCGCTCAGGCCATAGACCGCTTCGGCTTGCAGTTCCGGCGCCTGGTGCTCATGGCCGTACCATTTGGCGTAAGCCGCCGTATCGGAGAGGCGAAAGTCGGCCGAGAGATCGATCACCTTGGTCGCCGGCGCCTTGGTCAGCAGCTCCTTGATCACCTTCTGCGTGGTGGCGTGCGGCAATGCGCAGAACGCGACGTCGAGACCGGCGGCCGCCCAGTCGAGCCCATCGAGCCCGACCAGCGTCGGCAACTCGAACGGCGAGAACTGCGCGAACACGTTGCGCATTTCCTGGCCCGCACGCCGCTCGGCGGTGAGCAGCGCGATCTCGGCACGCGGATGGCGCAGCAGCAGGCGCACCAGTTCGGCGCCGGTATAGCCGGATGCGCCCAACACGCCGATTTTTGCTTTGCTAGCCATGGCTCACTCCTTCCGTGTCATAGATGACCGCCGGAGCGAGGCCAACAGCGCGATGGGGGAAGGCGTGCCGTGGACCGGATCCGGCGGCACGCGGCGATGCTTACGCCCGTGCCGAGGTGGCAGGGCGGCGGCGGAAATGCGCGGTTGCGAGCATCGTCATGGGGCGGCGATATAGGCCGCGGCCCTTGCCCCGTCAACCGGCGGCCCTCCCCACATAGGCGGCTGCCGGCATTCGTTAGGTTGGGCAGGCTCAGCCTGGGGGCGCAACGCTCAGGGATCAGCAACAAGCCGGAACCTGGCAACCGATCAGGGAGGGAAGAATGATCAGGAAATCGACCGCCGGGTAAGGCTGATCAAAATTTGTCACCGGGCCGACGCGACAAGCGTCACGCCCCGGTGGCGATCACCACAACCACGTCACAAGAAACGAGAGCACGTCGCCGATGGTGAGCAGCACCGCCGCCCACACGAAGGCGGAGGAAAAATTGGCGAACTGAAACTGCCAGTATGGCATCTCGAAAATGCCGGCGACCAGCGGCACCGAGGCGCGCAACGGGCCGAAGAAACGGCCGATGAAGATCGCCAGCACGCCCCACCGCTTCACGAAGCGCTCGCCGCGCGGGATCAGGTCGGGATGGCGCGACAGCGGCCAGATATGCGCCACCGAATATTCGAGCTTCACCCCGACCCAATAGGACAGCCAGTCGCCGCAGGCGGCACCCAGCGCGCCCGCAACCCACACCGGCCAGAAGCTCAAGCCGCCTGATTTGATAAGCGCACCCATGGCGACCAGCGCCGCCCAGGCCGGCAGCAGCAGCGAGATGAAGGCAAGCGATTCCCCGAACGCCAGCCCGAACACGATCGGCGCCGCCCACGCCGAATGGTCGCGGACGAAGGCGACAATCTCGTGCACATAGGCTTGAAGCTGCATGGAAAATCCGAAACGGGCGGGCGGCGTTCTCTAGCCCAAGCCCGCGGGCCGCGCCAGACACGCCAGACGCGTCAGTCGGGCAAGTCCGGCTCGTGTTTCGGAAAAAGGTGCAGAACTGCCGCTAACCCCATGATCAACAAAGGCGTCGCCAGGAACGCCCCCACCGGCCCCCAGAGCCAGGTCCAGAACACCAGCGACAGGAAAACCAACAGCGGATTGAGGGTGAATTTACGGCCGACCACGCTGGGGGTGACGATCTCGCCTTCCAGCGTGGCGGCGGCGAGATAGAGCAGCGGCGCGATCACGGCATGGGTGAGCGAGGGAAACGCCACCAGCCCCACCATGAACATGGCCAGCTCCATCAGCAGCGAGCCGAGATAGGGAATGAAATTGAGCACGAAAGCGAGCACGCCCCAGGCCAGCGGGTCGGGCAGACCGACCGCCCAGGCCAGCGCCCCGCCGATCACACCCATGGAAAAATTGATCACCGCGACCACGCTCAGATAGCCGGTCAGGTTGCGTTCGATGTCGTTCAGGATGCGCAAGACGCGCAGCCGCCCTGCCCGCGTGTGAAACAAGGCCACCGTATCGCGGCGCAGCCGTACGCGGCCGAGCAGCATGAAGAACAGCGCGCCGAAAAAGATGATGAGCTGACTGATCGCCGGCGTGACGATCGACACCGCCGGCTGCACGATCGACATGATGTCGAACTGGATGCCCTTGTTCGCCTCCCCCGGCAGCAGCGCATTGCGCAGGTCGCGCAGGGCGGCGAGCGGGCGATCGAGCACGTGCAGCTTGTCCTGGATGCTGCGGCCGATCTCCGGCGCCTTGCCGATCCAGTCCACCACCGGCGACGACAGCAGCATGATCAACCCGTAGAACACGCCGGCGACCAGCAGCCACAGCACCAGGGTGGTGACGATCTTGGGCACGCCGTGGCGGTCGGCGCGCGCCGACAGCGGACCCAGCATCATGGTGATCACGAAGGCCGCGGTCACCGGCAGTAGGATCGGCCGCGCCAGGCTCAAGGCGCCGACCAGCAGGATGAGGAAAATACCGAACGTCGCGGCTTGCGCCGAATTGTGTCGCAGCCCGGCTATAGGCGGAAAGCCCGATGCCTGCGCGGCCAAGGGAACCGCCCCCAGGCCATCGCGATCGGCGCCCGAGCCCCCTAGTTGCCCCAGTTTTAGGTCACGGACGCCCATGGGTGAGGTAACGAACAAAGTTCCAAATGGTTGCCGGTTAATGTCGGCGGCCCATGTTTTCCCCTTGCCGCGCCCGAATTCCGCTGTCGATTCAGGCCTTCCGATGCCGTAGCGCTGACATGGTTCGTGGCATAGTGGCTGGCAACTGATTCGCTCCGTCCCTATCTGAAAGTACCCAACCGAACCTGCCCATGGCCAAGACCGCAACCAACAAAAAATCGCTTCCCGAGCCCGATCTGTTCGAAACCGCAACGCGAGCGCCAGCCGCCCGTAAGGCGTCGGCGCGCGCCAAACCGGGACGCGACAAGCCTGCGCGCAGTAGCGGCGACTCCGGCTACAGCGCCAAGCATATCGAGGTGCTGGAAGGGCTCGAGCCGGTACGGCGGCGGCCCGGCATGTATATCGGCGGCACCGACGAGAAGGCGCTGCATCATCTGTTCGCCGAAGTCATCGACAACGCCATGGACGAGGCGCTCGCCGGTCACGCCGACTGGATCGAGGTCGAGTTCGACGCCGACGGTTTCGTCTCCGTCACCGACAACGGCCGCGGCATGCCGGTCGATCCGCATCCCAAGTTCAAGAACAAGTCGGCGCTGGAAGTCATCATGTGCACGCTGCACGCCGGCGGCAAGTTCGACTCCAAGGTCTACGAGACCTCGGGCGGCCTGCACGGCGTCGGCGTGTCGGTTACCAATGCGCTGTCGGATCGGCTGGAGGTCGAGGTCTGGCGCGAGCAGACGCACTATCGCATGGCCTTCGAGCGCGGCACACCGAAGGGCAAGCTGCAGACGGTCGGCCGCGTGCCCAATAAGCGCGGCACCAAGGTGCGCTTTCATCCCGACCCGCAGATCTTCGGCGCGAAAGCCGAGTTCAAGCCGGAGCGCCTGTTCAAGATGGCGCGCTCCAAGGCCTACCTGTTCCGCGGCGTCGAAATCCGCTGGCACTGCGCGCCCGCGTTGTTGAAGGGCCTCGAGGACGTTCCCGAAAAGGCCACCTTCCATTTCGCCGAGGGCTTGAAGGACTACGTCGCCGCCAGCCTGAACGGCGCGACCCTGGTGCACCCGGAGATATTCACCGGCACCTCCGGCAAGACCGGCCGCCATGGCGCCGCCGAATGGGCGATCGCCTGGACCGCCGATACCGACGGCTTCGTGCAGTCCTACTGCAACACCATCCCGACGCCCGACGGCGGCACCCACGAGTCCGGCCTGCGCTCGGCGCTGTTGCGCGGGCTGAAGGACCACGCCGCCCGCGTCGGCCAGGAAAAACGCGCAGGCCCGATCACCAGCGACGACATCATGACGGGTGCGGCCTGCATGCTGTCGGTGTTCGTGCGCGAGCCGGAATTCCAGGGCCAGACCAAGGATCGCCTCGCCACCGCGGCGGCACAGAAAATCGTCGAGACGGCGATCAAGGATCCGTTCGATCATTGGCTGTCGGCCAATCCGACGCAAGCCAACAAGCTCCTGGATTTCGTCATCGAGCGCGCCGACGAGCGCGTTCGCCGCCGGCAGGAAAAAGACATCGCGCGCAAGAGCGCGGTGCGCAAATTGCGGCTGCCCGGCAAGCTCGCCGACTGCAGCAACTCGGCGTCGGACGGCTCGGAGATTTTCATCGTCGAGGGCGACTCGGCCGGCGGCTCCGCCAAGCAGGCGCGCGATCGCCGCACGCAGGCGATCCTTCCCCTGCGCGGCAAGATCCTGAACGTCGCCTCCGCCGGCAAGGACAAGCTGGCGCAGAATGCCCAACTCGCCGATCTCATCCAGGCGCTCGGCTGCGGCACCGGCACGCACTATCACGAGAAGGATCTGCGCTACGAGAAGGTCATCATCATGACCGACGCCGATGTCGACGGCGCGCATATCGCCTCGTTGCTGATCACCTTCTTCTTCCGCACCATGCCGAAGCTGATCGAGGCCGGAAAGCTTTATCTCGCGGTGCCGCCGCTCTACCGCCTGCAGAACGGCGGCAAGATCGTCTATGCCCGCAACGACCGGCACAAGGACGCGCTGATGAAGAGCGAATTCCACGCCAACGCCAAGGTGGAGGTCTCGCGCTTCAAGGGCCTCGGCGAGATGATGGCGGCGCAACTGAAGGAAACCACCATGGACCCGAGCAAGCGCACATTGCTGCGGGTCATGCTGCTCGAAAAAGAGATGAAGCCCACCGCCAAGACCGTCGATCAGTTGATGGGCAACAAGGCGGAGACGCGCTTTGCCTTCATCCAGGAGCACGCGGAGTTCGCGAAGGAGGAGATGCTGGACGTGTGAGGGCTCGTGGATCGTAGGGCGGGCAAAGGCGCTGAAGCATTCTCCGCTCATTCCCGCGCAAGCGGGAATCCAGGCGAAGACCGCAAGGCATCAGATTTCAGCCCCTGGGTCCCCGCTTTCGCGGGGACGAGCGGTCAAAATCGCTTCAGTTTCATTGCATCGGACTCTAGCGGAGCGTCGTCCGCCCTATCGAAGTGACGGCAAAGATCATGCGGCGAGCAGCTTCTCTACGAATTGGATGTAGTCATGCTGAAGGTGGCGCAAGGAATTGAAATCGTAAATTTCAAATGGCTTATCGATGCCGCCGCCCCACACGCCCGCCCCGTCCGGATAGATCCAGAATTCGTGTTCGCCGACGCGCGCAACCACCGCGAATTCGTTAGGCCCTCCCTCGATCTCGAAGCGGCCGGCGCGCCCAAACCGGTCAAACAGATCATTTAGCTTCCGTTGGGTGGACCTTTGAAAGCCGTTGAGCTGCATGGCTTTGTTCCAGGGGGCGGCTTGGGCCGCACTGATGCAGTTGGGATTACTTTCACATTTTCGTGAGAACTTATCCCCGTGCCTTTGCGCCCATTTAATATCGCCCCGTCCTGCTCGTTCGAGGGCGTCATCATGAGGCGTCGGATGACGGAGCCGGATGCGGTGCCTGCGGGCGGGAGAAAACGCATCTCTCGTTCCCGGGCGGCGCGGGGCTCCGCCCGGGGACACTAGGACCCCCCGCCAGGAGCTGGCTGACGGTATCGAGTCTTCGAGACTCTGCCGAAAGCGCGGCCCGCGCCGGAAAGACACCGCGATGGAGCGCCGCGGGGCGCGCGGGTCTCGCCAAGACCCGCCCGCGCCGCAAGGTGCGGACTTGAGATGGTTGCGCCACGCGGCGCTCCATCGCCCTCGCATTTTGCGGGGGTCGACTCCCCCGGACCCCCTGGTTCGAGGGGCAAGGGGAATACGGGCGTACCCGGCGCCCGCCAAACAACACGGGCGATGGCGCATGGCTGTTTGACAAACGAATAGGAAATGCAGGCAGGGCGTTCGCGTGTCGGCGGTTGTCCTCCGCGCCGGCGGAGGACCCCGTAAAAACAAAGAGTGCGATGACGATCGTCCGCCTTCGCGAACGATGACGCCGGACCGGCTCTCGACGTCTGGATCAATGCCCTAGGCGATTGCGTGTCGTGCAGCGCACTTGTGCTATCCTCGCCGTTTCCGCCGCCTCCCACCTCCCGGCCATCCGCAATGGGCGACAACACTGCTACCCTGATCGAGGCCGCCGCCGCGCCGGTCAAATGGCGACCGCTTCGGCCATCCGCGGGCGCTTCCCTACCTGTTCGCGACCGAGATGTGGGAGCGCTTCTCCTACTACGGCATGCGCGCGCTGCTCGTGCTCTACATGGTGCGCTATCTCTTGCATCCGGAGCATGCGGACACGGTCCTCGGCCTCGCCTGGTTTCGCTCCGTGCTGGAGAGCGTGTTCGGCCCGCTCGACATCCAGCCGCTCGCCTCGCAAATCTACGGCTTCTACACCGGCCTCGTTTACCTGACGCCGATCTTCGGCGGCCTGCTCGCCGACCGCGTGCTCGGCCAGCGCCGCACCGTCATCCTCGGCGCCGGCCTGATGGCGGTCGGCCACTTCATGATGGCCTTCGAAAACCTGTTCCTGTTCGCGCTGCTCGTGCTCATCCTCGGCAGCGGCTGTTTCAAGCCCAACATCTCCACCCAGCTCGGCGAGCTCTACGCGCCGGGCGACCGCCGCCGCGACAGCGCCTTCGCCATCTTCTATGTCGGCATTAATCTGGGCGCGTTCTTCTCGCCGCTGATCTGCGGCACACTGGGCGAGGAAGTCGGCTGGCATTACGGCTTCGCCGCCGCCGGCGTCGGCATGATCGTCGGCCTCGTCGTCTATCTGTTGGCGACGCCGACCTTGCCGCGCGACGCCTTCGCCAAGCGGGAAATCTCGAAAGCGCCGCTGACGCGCGACGACTGGCGGTCGATCATCGCCATTCTCGTGCTGGTGATCCCGGTCAGCCTGTTCTGGGCGACCTACGAGCAGCAGGGCAACACGCTGGTGCTGTGGACCAGCCAGTACACCGACCGTCACGTGTTCGGCTTCGACATTCCGGTCACCTGGTTTCAGGCCTTCAATGCCTTCATGATCTTCGCCTTCACGCCCGGCATCCTCGCGCTCTGGCGCTGGCAGGACCGCAAGGAGCCGTCGACCGTGGTCAAACTCGCGATCGGCTGCTTCCTCAACGCCGCCTCATGGCTGATCATGCTGGGCGCCGTGCAGGTGACCGGCGACGGGCCCGGCCACGGTCAGGCGAGCTGGTTGTGGCTGTTCGCCTTCTTCGTCGTCATCACCGTGGGCGAGCTTTATCTCTCACCGACCAGCCTCTCGCTGGTGACCAAGGTGGCGCCGGCGCGCGTGCTGTCGCTGATGATGGGCGTGTGGCTCGCCACCAGCTTCACCGGCAATTTCCTCAACGGTTATCTCGGCACCTTCTGGTCGAGCATGGGCAAGGGGCAGTTCTTCCTGATGCTGGCGATCCTGGCCGCGGCGGCCGGCGTGTTCATCGTCGTGCTGCACGTGCCGCTGAAGAAGGTGTTGCGGGATTAGGCACGGCTTCGTGCCCCGGACGCGGCGCAGCACGAAGCGAAGCGGCGTAATGCGCCGCCGATCCGGGCCCCGATTAATGGCGGCTTTCAAGAAAGCCGGATCCTGGGTCTGCAGCGCACCGTTTCACGCTGCGCTGCGCCCGGGACACGGGGCTCAAACGCTCAATCCAGCGGCAAGCCGACATACTGCTCGGCAAGCGAACGGGCAGCCGATTCCGACGAAGTCAGATAATCGAGATCGGCAAGCTGGCGCCGACGGTCGAAGGCGGACTCGTTGGGAAAGCGGTGCATGATCTGCGTCATCCACCAGGAAAAGCGCTGCGCCTTCCAAACCCGCCGCAGCGCCAGCGCCGAATAGCCGTCGAGCAGGTCGGAGCGCCCGTGCTTGTAGCACTCCTCAAGACCGCGCGAGAGATAGACCACATCGGCGAAGGCGAGGTTCATGCCCTTGGCGCCGGTCGGCGGCACGATGTGGGCGCTGTCGCCGGCAAGGTAGAGCCGGCCGTACTGCATCGGCTCGACCACGAAACTGCGCATCGGCGTGATGCCCTTCTGTAGCATCTTGCCTTGCTTCAGTTCGCGCGCGCCGCCGAGCCGCTTGTACATTTCGTCCCAGATGCGGTCGTCCGGCCAGTTCTCGATCTCCTCGTCGTGGTCGACCTGCAAATAAAGCCGCGCCAGCGTCGGCGAACGCATGGTGTAGAGGGCAAAGCCGCGGTCGGTATAGGAATAGATCAGTTCGTCGTCGGGCGGCGGGCTTTCCGACAGAATGCCGAGCCAGCCGAACGGATAGTCGCGCTCGAATACGCTCAGTACGCCGTCGGGAATGGTCGGACGCGAGATGCCGTGGAAGCCGTCACAGCCGGCGATGAAGTCGCAGTCGATTTCCTGCGCCCTGCCCTCGTGCGTGAACTTGATCTTGGGACGCTCGCTGCTGAGGTCGTGCACGCTGACGCCTTCGACCTCGAACAGCAGCGGGCCGCCGTCGGCAAGCCGCTGTGCCACCAGGTCCTTCACCACTTCCTGCTGGCCGTAAACGGTGACGCGCTTGTCGACCAGCTTCTTGAAATCGACGCGGTGAAGGTCGCCGTTAATGCCGATATTGATGCCCCAATGCAGCAGGCCCTCGCGCTGCAGGCGCTCGCCGACGCCGACCTCGACCAGAAGATCGGCGGCCCAATGCTCGATCAGACCGGCGCGGATGCGGTTTTCGATATAGTCGCGGCTGCGGTTCTCGATGATGACGGACTCGATGCCCTGCATGTGCAGCAGCCGTCCCAACATCAGGCCGGCGGGGCCCGCTCCGATGATGCCGACCTGCGTACGCATATTTATCTCCCGGCGGATAGTTTCGGCGCTTATAGGAACCGTCCTCGCAAAGCGCAAAGGGACAATGCCCGGAATAACTGGCACAATCTTCCGGCCATCCGAGCGGTGAGCGTTATCGTGCTCAGCCCGGCCAACCGTATCGCGGTACTGAGTCCAGATAGCGGCGGTACGGCTCGCCGAACTTGGCCGCGAGATAGCGCTCCTCGCGTTTGACCACGCCGTAGTGCAGGACCAGAGCGCAGGCGATGGTCGTCACCAGCATCCAGTCGGACGCCAGCGCAATGGCAAGGCCGGCGAGAAACGCCACGATGGCGACATACATCGGATTGCGCACCCAGCGGTAGATACCGTCGGTCGCCAATGCGGTCGAAGGCTTCCAGGGCTCGACGTGCGTGCGGGTCGCGCGGAACGCGAGGATAGCCGGAACGCCGAGCATGCCGCTTACCGTGAGCAGCAGCGCGCCGATGACGATGCGCGCGGTCAATGTCAGCAGTACGCTCAAGACATAGGCCGGCAGCAGCCAGTCGAGCAGCAAACCGAGGAGCACCGCCGCCAGCGCAATCAGCGGCGGCGGTGCGATGACGCCAGCGGTATCACGCGTGTTGCTCATTCTGTGTTCCGACAACGCTCCATTCGGCGCCTGGTTCGACGCTTAGCCGCCGAGCCATTCGGCCAATGCGGCATTGACCGCCGCAGGTTGGTCGACGGTGGACAGATGCCCGCAGTCCGGCACGATCACCAGCCGCGAACCGGCGATGCCGTCGGCCATCTCGCGCGCCAAATCCGGCGGCGTCAGTTCGTCGTCGGCACCGGTCAGCACCAGCGTCGGGCAGCGGACCTGCGTCAGCATGGGCCGCGAATCCGGCCGTGAGATGATCGCCTTCTGCTGCCGCGCGAAGGCTTCCGGCCCGGTATCGGTAGCCATGGCGCGGGCAATGCCGAGAAGCCGCTCATCGCCCCGGCGGTCGCGGTGCATGAAGCGCGGCGCCAGGGTGTCGACGACTTCCAAGAGCCGCCCCGCCTCGGCCATCTCGATGAAGGCGTAGCGGGCCGCCGTCTGCTCCGGCGTGTCGGGCCGTGCCGAGGTGTCGAGCAAGGCCAGCCGCTCAATTCGTTCGGGCGCTTGCCGCATCATGGCGAAGGCGATGTAGCCGCCCATGGAAAGGCCTGCGAGCGCAAAGCGCGGCGGCGCGTCCTTGAGGATGCTGGCCGCCACCGCGCCGATCTCATCGTCGTGCCGGTGGTCGGCGACCATGACCGGCCCGAACGGCCATAAAGCCTCGACCTGCGGGCCATAGAGCCTCGCGCTGCACAGCAGCCCGGGAACCAGGACGAGCGGTAACGATGACGCCATTTCAGCCTCCAGAACGCCAAAACATTAAGAATTAATGCGACTTATTGCACCGCCGAAGCATTGACTTTGCGCCTTTCCGCCCTATGTTCCCAGCAACCGGTTCGCCAAACAGGATTCGAACCGCTCCCCCGCGCAACGCAACCCCGATTTTTCGTCCAGCGCGGGCCCAGGACCCGCTCTGAGGTTATATGTCTTTTTCCCATCTCGGCTTATCCGACAAGGTTATCGCCGCCATCGACGCGGCCGGCTACAAAACCCCCACCCCCATCCAAGAACAGGCCATCCCGCACGTGCTCGCGCATCGCGACGTGCTGGGCATCGCGCAGACCGGCACCGGCAAGACCGCCGCTTTCGTGTTCCCGATGCTGACCATGCTGGAGAAGGGCCGCGCCCGGGCGCGCATGCCGCGCACGCTCATCCTCGAGCCGACGCGCGAACTCGCAGCGCAGGTCGCCGACCACTTCGAGAAGTACGGCAAGAACCACAAGCTCAACGTCGCCCTGATCATCGGCGGCGTCTCCTTCGACAACCAGGACGCCAAGCTGTTGCGCGGCGTCGACGTGCTGATCGCCACGCCGGGCCGGCTGCTCGACCATTCCGAGCGCGGGCGTCTGCTCTTGTCCGGCTGCGAACTGCTGATCATCGACGAAGCGGATCGTATGCTCGACATGGGCTTCATCCCCGACATCGAACGAATCGGCAAGCTGGTGCCCTTCACCCGGCAGACGCTGTTCTTCACCGCCACCATGCCGCCGGAAATCCAGCGCATCGCCGACACCTTCCTGCACAATCCGGTGCGGGTGGAAGTCTCCAAGCCCGCCAGCGCCGCCGTCACCATCAATCAGTTGCTGGTGGCGACCGGACGCGATCCCCATGAAAAGCGCGAGACGCTGCGCCGCTTGATCAACACCGCGGACAACTTCAAGAACGCCATCGTCTTCTGCAACCGCAAGCGCGAGGTTGCGCAATTGCACCGCTCGCTGCTGCGGCACAAGTTCAACGCGGTGGCGCTGCACGGCGACATGGACCAGTCCGCGCGCACCGCGGCCCTGGAAGCCTTCCGTAAAGGCGAGGCCAAGCTGCTGGTCGCTTCCGACGTCGCCGCCCGCGGCCTCGACATCCCGGAAGTGAGCCACGTGTTCAATTTCGACGTCCCGCATCACTCCGACGACTACGTCCACCGCATCGGCCGCACCGGCCGCGCCGGTCGCAGCGGCACCGCCATTTCGATCGTGGCGCCGATCGACAAGAAGTCAGTCGCCGCCATCGAGCGGTTGATCGGACAGACCATCCCCTGGATGGGCGAGCCGGCGCCAAACAATGAAGGCAATGAATCGGTCGCCGCCGAAACCACGCGCCCTCGCCGCAACGGCCGTCAGCGCGGCCACGAATCCCGGCAGGAGCGCGGCCAAGATTCCCGGCAAGAGCGCCGCCCCGCGCGCCATCACGACAATGAGCCCGTGCGCGCCGGCGATCAGCCACGTCCGCGGCCGCCGCGCCCGCAGCCGGCGGAAGAGGCCGATCTGAGCCACCTGCCGGCCTTCCTGCTGCGCCCGGTGACGCTCAAGGCCTGACCGCGCCTCGCTTGTGTCGGCCGTGTCATGACCGCGCAACATGTTGCGGGCGCGACGGTTGGCCTCCACCTAATTTACCGGCGGTCGGTTGTCATTTACCGCCGATTCATTTCCCTCGCATAGCTTGCACCTGTGGACGCGGCAGCCTCGCCTTGCCGCGCGAAGATTCTTGGCAGGATGCCAGACATGGGGCCCATGAACGGGAACGCCGACGAGCACGAGCGCACCTTGGCGTTTGCCGACATTGCGCTCGGACAGATCAAGGCGCTGCACCAGCCGGCCACGCCGCGCAATTATGAAGTCTGGTACGCCTACGCCACCGGCTACCATCCCTCCCTGAACCAGAAGATCAACGAGACGCTGAAGGAAACCGGCCGGCTGACCGAAAGCGATCTCGAGCAGATCTACGGCACCTACCTTTCACCCACCCGTCTCTCCGATCGGATCGACAGCGTCGGCAGCCTGGTCAAGGGCGAGATCGAGCAGATCATGGCGATGGTCGACGCCGCCGCCGGCTCCGCCTCAAGCTATACCGAGAGCCTCGTCGATATGAGCGAGAAGCTCGGCCAATCAAAGGATCGTGAGGGCCTGCGCGCCATCGTCGAGAGCCTGGTGCACACGGCCAAGGAAATGGAAGCGTCCAACCAAAGACTGGAAGAGCGGCTCAACGCCTCCAAACAGGAAATCGATCAGCTGCAGGAAGACCTCGAGGTGGTGCGCAACGAAAGCCTCACCGATCCGCTGACTCAGCTTGCCAACCGCAAATTCTTCGATTCGTCCTTGGAAGCGGCCATTGCCGATGCCCGCAACAAGAACGAGCCGCTGTCGCTGCTGATGACCGACATCGACTACTTCAAGAAATTCAACGACAGCTTCGGTCATCTCACCGGCGACCACGTGCTCCGGCTGGTGGCGATGTCGGTCAAGCAGAACGTCAAGGGCCAGGACACCGCCGCGCGTTATGGCGGCGAAGAATTCGCGGTGATCCTGCCCAATACGGTGCTGCGGTCGGCGATCACGGTGGCCGACCACATCCGGCGCGCCGTCATGACGAAGGAGTTGATGAAGCGCTCCACCGGCGAGCACCTCGGCCGGGTGACCATCTCGATCGGGGTCGCCACCCTGAAAAAGGGCGATACGCCGCAGGCGCTGATCGAGCGCACCGACACCTGCCTCTATGCCGCCAAGCGGCACGGCCGCAACCGGGTCATGTGTGAGACCGACCCGGAAGTCTCAGCCGGCGGCACGCCAGCCCAGGTCGCCTGAAAGCGGCTCGGGTAGAACCCGATCAACTGAGGCCGAAGCGCTTCTGACCACTCGTCCCCGCGAAAGCGGGGACGCGAATGAGCGGAGAATGCTTCAATCTCCGCGGATCAAACTCTAGCCGGGCCTCCTGGACCGCGTCTTAGGCTTTGCCATCTTCTTTTTTGAGCTCTGCGCCTGCTTGCGCTTGTCCGTACCGCTGCGCCGGGCAACACTGAGCGCAACCTCTGCCCACTGCACCAGTTCGTCGTGGTCGTCATAGAGCCGATCGGGCAGTTTCCGGTAGGAGGCGATGGCGCGCCGGCCGGTCTTGGTGCCGTATTCGAACGGCCCGCAGCCTTCCGCCTCGAAACGCGGGGCGGTCTCCGTGTCGACCTTCAGGTAAATCATGCCCGCCCGACACGAGGCCGAACATCACGCCGTCCGCGAACAAGCCAGCGCCGCCGAACAGGCGGCGGACTTCGACCGTGCCGAACCCGGCGAACAGCTCTTTGATGAAATCGGGGTCCACAAGCGCGACCCGCGACGGCGAGGCTTATTCAGCGTCGAGCTTGGCCGGCGTGAGCTGCACGGATTCGCCGCAGCCGCAGGCGCTCGTCTGGTTCGGGTTGTTGAACACGAACTGGGCCGAGAGCTTCTCGGTCTTGAAGTCCATCTCGGTGCCAAGCAGGAACAGGACCGCCTTGGGATCGATGAGAAGCTTGACCCCCTTGTCCTCCACCACCTCGTCGGTCGGCGCGACGGCATCGGCATATTCCATGGTGTATTCCATACCGGCGCAGCCGCCGTTCTTGACGCCGACGCGGACGCCGGCGACCGGCTTATCGGCGCGCGCCATCACATCCTTGATGCGCGTCGCCGCGGCGTCGGTCAGACGCATCACCTGAGGTCGGGGTCGGGGCTGGGCGGTTGCCATCTCTCATCATCTCCGCGAATAGCGCTTTGTCTCTTGCTTCAGTCTGGAACCATAAAAGCTTGAAACAACAAAACTATTTCAACCCAATCTGGGGCCGCGCGCACCAAATTGCAAACCCTTCGTGCCGCCCCTCACCACATGTTGAGCACGAGTCGGGCTTCGTCCGACATCCGGCTCGGATCCCAGGGCGGGTCCCACACCACCGCGACCTTGGTTTCCTTCACACCCGGCACGCTGGACACCGCGTTTTCCACCATGATCGGCAATTCCTGCGCCGAAGGGCAGTTCGGCGAGGTCAGCGACATGTCGACCGACACCGCGCGGTCGTCGCCAATATCGACCTTGTAGATCAGCCCGAGCTCGTAGATGTCGGCAGGGATTTCCGGATCGTACACGGTCTTGAGCGCGCCAATGATGTCGTCGGTCAGCTGCGCGAGCTCGTCCGGCGGCAGCGCGGACGAGCCGGTGACAGCGGCGTTCTCCGGCGGCTTTTCGGCAACCGTCATCAGGTCTTCCGGATTGGCGAATTCATCTGGAGCCCCGGTCGCGGGCTTGGTGGTTTCGTCGGTCATGCGAAGAATTCCTGCGCCTTGATGAGCGAGGCGACGAGCGCGTCCACCTCTTCCCTGGTGTTGTACATGGCAAAGGATGCGCGGCAGGTCGCGGTAAGGCCGTAGCGCGCCAGCAACGGCATCACGCAATGCGTTCCGGCGCGCACCGCAACGCCCGAACGGTCGATGATAGTGGCGACATCGTGCGGATGGGCGCCCTTGAGCTCGAAGGAGACGATGGGCCCCTTGTCGGGCGCGTTACCGACAATGCGCAGCGAATTGATCTGGCCAAGCCGCTCATGGGCATAGTCGACCAACTCGCGCTCATGCGCGCGGATCCGCGCCTTGCCGATGGAATTCACGTAATCGATGGCCGCGCCCAGGCCGATCGCCTGCACGATCGCCGGCGTGCCGGCCTCGAACTTGTAGGGCGGCTCACCGTAGGTGATCGTGGTCTCGGACACTTCCTGGATCATCTCACCGCCGCCATTGAACGGCGGCATGGCGGCGAGATGCTCGGACTTGCCGAAGAGCACCCCGACGCCGGTCGGGCCGTAAACCTTGTGGCCGGTGAAGACGTAGAAATCGCAATCGAGATCGCGCACGTCAACATCGAGATGCACCGCCGCCTGCGCGCCATCGACCAGCACCGGAATGCCGCGGGCGTGCGCCAGCTTCACCACCTCTTTCACCGGCACGACGGTGCCGAGCGCATTCGACATCTGGGTGATCGCCACCATCTTGGTGCGCGGCGACAGCAGCTTCTCGAACTCCTCGATAAGGAAATTGCCGTCCTCGTCGATCGGCGCCCATTTGATTACCGCGCCCTGACGCTCGCGCAGGAAGTGCCAAGGCACGATGTTGGAATGGTGCTCCATGATCGAGAGCACGATCTCGTCGCCTTCCCTGATGCGCTCGCGGCCGAAGGTATAGGCAACGAGATTGATCGCTTCGGTGGCGTTGCGCGTGAAGATGATCTCTTCCTTGCGGCCGGCATTGAGAAACTTCTGCACGGTCTCGCGCGCGCCCTCGTAGGCTTCGGTCGCCTCGTTGGCGAGGAAATGCAGGCCGCGGTGCACGTTGGCGTATTGCTCGGTGTAGGCCTTGTTGAGGCGGTCGAGCATGATCTGCGGCTTCTGGGCGGAGGCGGCGTTGTCGAGGTAGACCAGCGGCTTGCCATAGATCTGCATCGCCAACGCCGGGAAATCCGCGCGGATGCGGGCTACGTCAAAGGAACCATTGGTCACTGCCGGATGCATTTACTATCCTGTTATTCTCGCACGGTGCCCCACCCCGCTCGTCCCCGCGAAAGCGGGGACCCAGTTCTTAACCCTGGATTCCCGCTTGCGCGGGAATGAGCGGAGTTTGTGGCTGCGCTTGAGCACCATCATTCTCGCGACTTCATCCAGTCGATCGCCGCGTTCATCAGCGCCTCGCGGATTGCTTCGTTGCCGATCTCCTCGATAACCTCACCGATGAAGGCCTGGATCAACAGCGCCTCGGCCTCGGGTTCGGTAATGCCGCGCGACATCAGGTAGAACTTGAGCCCCTTGTCGGGTGCCGAGGTGGTGGCGCCGTGGCCGCAGACCACGTCGTCGGCGAAGATTTCCAGCTCCGGCTTATTGTCCGCTTCCGCTTCGTCGGTGAGCAGCAGCGAGCGCGTCATCATCTTGCCGTCGGTCTTCTGCGCATGCGGCTCGACCACGATCTTGCCTTGGAAAACGCCGTGGCTCTGATCGTCGAGCACCGTCTTGAACTGCTCACGGCTGTCGCAATGACCGACCGCGTGGTCGATCAGCAGCGTAGTGTCGACATGTTCCTTGCCGCGCAGCAGGCTGACGCCGCGGATGCCGCCATGGCTGTTCTCGCCGGCAAAGCGCACGAAGCTCTGGTTGCGCACGACCGAGGAGTCGCTCGTGAAGGCGAAGCTGTTGAACGTGGCCTTGGCGCCGATCCGCACCAGCAGGCTCGCGACGTGCAATGCCCGCGCGCGGGTGATCTTGAAGTACTCGACCTGGGCCGCGTCGCCGACCACCAGTTCGGAGGCCGCATTGACCTGGGCGTCGCCGCTGTCGTGATCCTCGATGATCGTCGCCTTGGCGCCCTCTTCCACCACGACCAGCGAGCGCACGAAGGCGGCGCTCGGCTTGTCGCTGCCGGTGGCGAAGACGAGATGGATCGGCCGCTTGAGGACGGCGCCCTTGGCGATCCGGATAACGGCGCCGTCGCCCATCAGCGCGGTGTTGAGCGCCACCGCCACATCTTCGGTGGCGAAGGTCTTGCCCACGTGCTCGGCCACGAACGCGTCGCCCAAGTTGCCAGTATTGGCCAGCGCTTCGGCCAGCGAGCCAATGGTCAGGCCGTCTTCCGGCGCGAGATCGGACATCTCGGGCGCAAAGACGCCGTCGACAAAGATCAGCCGGCGGCATTCGACACCGGCGAGAATCTCACCGGCGCCCTTGGCACGCGCCTTGGCTTTGGCGTCGGGTAAGGGCGCCAGTGGATTGGCCTCGCGCATCAGCGCGCGCAGGTCGGTGTATTTCCACTCCTCGACACGGCGATGCGGCAGCCCGCGCGTCTCGAACGCCTGGAAGGCCTGCTCGCGCATGTTCGCCACCGCGCCCTTGCCCGGCAGCGTGCCGCGCGCGGCCTCGTAGGCGGCGCTGAGCGCCTGCTCGGCGGGAGTCTTCATGGGCGTGACGTCTGCCATCGCTTACGCCGCTTCGCCGACAATGTCGGCGTAGCCCTTTTCCTCGAGTTCGAGCGCCAATTCCTTGCCGCCCGATTTCACCACGCGACCGTTCGCCATCACATGCACGACGTCGGGCACGATGTAGTTCAACAGCCGCTGGTAGTGGGTGATGACGATCATCGAGCGATCCGACGAACGCAGCGCGTTGACGCCGTCGGCGACGATCTTGAGCGCGTCGATGTCGAGGCCGGAATCGGTCTCGTCGAGCACGGCGAGTCGCGGCTGCAGCACCGACATCTGCAGGATTTCCTGGCGCTTCTTCTCGCCGCCGGAGAAGCCGACATTGACCGCGCGCCGCAACATCTCCTGGCCGATGCCGAGATGCTTGGCGGCCTCGCGCACCAGCTTCATGAATTCAGGGGTGGACGCCTCCGCCTCGCCGCGCGTCTTGCGCTGCGCATTGAGCGCGGTGCGCAGGAAGGTCATGGTGGCGACGCCCGGCACCTCGACCGGATACTGGAAGGCCAGGAACACGCCCTTGGCCGCGCGCTCGTCCGGGTTCATCTCCAAGATGCTCTCGCCGTCGAGCAACACGTCGCCTTCGGTGACCGCGTAGTCCGGCTTGCCGGCCAGCACATAGGCGAGCGTCGACTTGCCGGAGCCGTTCGGGCCCATGATGGCGGCGACCTGGCCCTTCTCAACCGTGAGATCGAGGCCTTTCAGGATTTTCTTGCCGTCGATCTCGACGTGCAGGTTTTTGACTTCAAGCAGCGACACGTTTGTGGTCCTCTTGCAATCCGGATCAGGTCTTAGCCGCGCCGGAACGGTTTCCCCAGCGCCAGTGCCACTCGCCGTCGGTACGCTCGCGGCAAAGGCGGACAAACCAAACGACGACCGCGGCAATGAACGCCGCCCAAATCATCCAGGCGACGAAATTAGTGCGATCCACCAGCAGCTTCATGAGCATGATCGAGCCGACCACCAGGCCACTGGCGGCAAGGGTCAGCGCCCAGCCTTGCCAGGTCACCGGCGTCGCGCCGTAGCCGTAACGCTTGGGTCTGAACCAGTAGTGCGTCATGGCGATCAGCCCACGCTGCCTTCCAGCGAGATCGAGATCAGCTTCTGCGCCTCGACCGCGAACTCCATAGGCAGTTGCTGCAGCACGTCCTTGACGAAGCCGTTGACGACCAGCGCCGTCGCCTCCTCCGCCGACATGCCGCGGCTTTGGCAGTAGAACAACATGTCCTCGGAAATCTTCGAAGTGGTGGCCTCGTGCTCGAACACGGCCGAGGAATTCTTGGCTTCAATGTAGGGCACTGTGTGGGCGCCGCATTCGTGGCCAATCAGCAGCGAATCGCAGTTGGTGAAGTTACGCGCGCCGGTCGCCTTGCGGTGAGCCGACACCAGGCCGCGATAGGTGTTGTTCGATTTGCCGGCCGAAATGCCCTTGGAGATGATCCGGCTGATGGTGTTCTTGCCGAGATGGATCATCTTGGTGCCGCTATCGACCTGCTGATGGCCGTTGGAAATGGCGATCGAGTAGAATTCGCCGCGCGAATTGTCGCCGCGCAAGATGCAGCTCGGATATTTCCAGGTGATGGCCGAGCCGGTCTCGACCTGGGTCCAGGAGATCTTCGAGTTCTTGCCGCGGCAGTCGCCGCGCTTGGTGACGAAGTTGAAGATGCCGCCCTTGCCCTCGGCATCGCCCGGGTACCAATTCTGCACCGTCGAATATTTGATCTCGGCGTCGTCGAGCGCGACGAGTTCGACCACGGCCGCATGCAACTGGTTTTCGTCGCGCATCGGCGCGGTACAGCCTTCAAGGTAGGAGACGTAAGCGCCCTTGTCGGCGATGATGAGCGTGCGCTCGAACTGGCCGGTGTTCTGCTCGTTGATGCGGAAATAGGTCGACAGTTCCATCGGGCAGCGCACGCCTTCCGGCACGTAGACGAAGGAGCCGTCGGAAAACACCGCCGAATTGAGCGTGGCGAAGAAGTTGTCCGAGGTCGGCACCACGGAACCGAGATATTTCTTCACCAGCTCGGGATGCTCGCGGATCGCCTCCGAAATCGGCATGAAGATCACGCCGGCGCGCTTGAGCTCTTCCTTGAAGGTGGTGGCGACCGACACGGAGTCGAACACGGCATCGACGGCGACGCGGCTGCGGCCGGATTCGCCGCCGGTCATCTCATCGTCGAGCGTCGACGGCTCGTCCTGCTTGCGCACGCCGGCGAGAATCTCCTGCTCCTTCAGCGGAATGCCGAGCTTCTCGTAGGTCTTGAGGATTTCCGGATCGACCTCGTCGAGCGAGGCGAGCGCTTTGCGTTTGGGCGCAGAATAGTAATAGAGGTCCTGATAGTCGATCTTCGGATAATGCACGCGCGCCCAACTCGGCTCGCGCATGGTCAGCCAACGCTTAAAGGCGTCCAGCCGCCACTGCAGCATCCACTCCGGCTCGTTCTTCTTGGCGGAGATGAAACGGACAGTGCTTTCGTCGAGACCCTTGGGGGCCTTTTCGGATTCGATATCGGTCACGAACCCGTATTTGTATTGATCAACGTCGATGAGGCGAACCTGATCGACGGTCTCTTGTACGGCCGGCATTCTTCCCTCCGCTCACGGTTGCAAGGACCGCGGGTTGGATTTGTCGGTTATGGTGGCTTAGCTGTTCGCTTCGCTCATCCCTGTTTCGTTGATGTTCGCGTCCGTAACAGCCGCGTCAGGCGGCCAGTTCGCGTCTCTCTCTAAGTAATGATCCCGCAAGCATAATCCAAGTTCCCAGGAACTGTTCCACCTGCGCTTCGGTGGTGGTCCAGCCCAGGCTCACGCGGATGGCGCCGCGGGTCAGGGCCGGCTCCGCCCCCATGGCGGCCAGCACATGGGAAGGCTGCACCTTGCCGGATGAGCAGGCGGAACCCGAGGATACCGCTATGCCGTTGAGATCGAAGGCGATAATCGCGGTCTCCGCCTTCAGCCCGGGAACCGCGAACAGCGTCGTGTTGGGCAGGCGCTGAGCGCCCTCGCCGAAGATCATCGCTTCGGGCGTTGCCGCCTTGAGGCCGGCCTCCAGCCGGTCGCGGAGAGCCGCCATGCGGGTGGCGTCCGCCTGCCCCGCGGCGCGCACAGCCGCCGCAGCGGCGCCGAAGCCGGCAATCGCCGCCACGTTCTCGGTTCCAGCCCGTAAGTTACGTTCCTGGCCGCCGCCCCTGATCAGCGGGTCGGCAATATGGATGTCGCCAAATCCAGTATTTTGGCGGATCAGCGCGCCAACCCCTTGCGGGCCGCCGAGCTTATGGGCGGACAGGCTCATGAGATCGGCGCCGAGCGCCGTGACGTTGCACGCGATCCGACCGGGCGCCTGCACGGCATCCACATGCAGCAGGCCGCCGGCGCGGTGCACGATTTCGGCAATGTCGACAATCGGCTGGACCACGCCGGTCTCGTTGTTGGCCAGCATGACCGAAACCAGCGGTCGCTCGGCCTTCGGCAGTGCCTGTTCGAGCGCGGCGAGATCGAGCACGCCCGTGCCGGTCACCGGCAGCTCTTCCACCGCCTCGGCGGCAAAGCGCCCGCCACAGCCAACGGACGGATGCTCGATGGCGGAGACGAACAGCCGGTCGCGCGGGGCCTTTTTAACCACCGTTAGCGCAGGCGTCAGTGCCAACATGTTGGCCTCAGTGGCGCCGGACGTGAAAGTGACGTCCCTGGGCTGCGCGCCGACCAAAGCGGCGACCTCGGCGCGGGCTTCCTCGAGCAGACGGCGTGCGGCGCGCCCCTCGGCGTGCACGGAAGAGGCGTTGCCGGTCGCGCCCAAGGCGTCGACCATGGCCGTCCGGGCCTCCGCCCGCAGTGGGGTGGTGGCATTCCAGTCGAAGTAGGACCGTTCGCTCATTACGCCCTTGGTAATTTCGTACCGCCTTGCATTAGGCTGAGCAAAAAGCTTGCTTTTTGCCCTGGGGGTCATGCTAGAAGCCGACCCTACGCAGGCCCACTTATAGCCTGTGTTGCGCTTGTGAACAGCGGAAATCATATAATTAGAACAATTCTAAAGAGGCTCCGGGCCCGAATAAGTTCCGCCCGGCGCGCGGGTTAACTCTGGTGCCTCCGCTCGTGGGGACAAGCTGCTTCGAGGTCGATTGAAATGCCTGAGGTCATCTTTACCGGTCCTGCCGGACGCATCGAGGGGCGCTACCACCCGGCGCGGCAAAAGAACGCGCCGATCGCCATCGTGCTGCACCCGCACCCGCAGTTCGGCGGCACGATGAACCACCCGGTCATCTATCAGCTCTACTATCAGTTCGTGCATCGCGGCTTCTCGGCGCTACGCTTCAATTTCCGCGGCGTCGGCCGCAGCCAGGGCTCATTCGACCACGGTACCGGTGAACTGTCCGATGCCGCAGCCGCCCTCGACTGGGCGCAGACCATCAATCCCGAAGCCAAGAGCTGCTGGATAGCGGGTTTCTCGTTCGGCTCCTGGATCGGCATGCAGCTCTTGATGCGGCGCCCGGAGATCGAGGGCTTCATCTCGATCTGCCCGCCGGCCAACCTCTACGATTTCTCGTTCCTGGCGCCCTGCCCGTCGTCCGGCCTGATCATCCACGGCGACAAGGACGCGGTGGTGCCGCACAAGGACGTCACAACGCTGGTCGACAAGCTGAAGACCCAGAAGGGCATCGTCATCGAGCAGAAGGTGGTGCCCGGCGCCAACCATTTCTTCGACGGCAAGGTCGACACCCTGCTCGAGCAAGTCGGCGCCTATCTCGACAAGCGGCTGAAGATCGAGCGCAAGCCCAGCGCGGCGTAACGAGGCTGTCGTCATCCGCGAAAGCGGATGACCCAGTACGCACCACCCTCATCCGCATATTTCTGTTTGCGTTTGCTGGATGCCCCGCCCTCGCGGGGCATGACAGTCTGTTGTTACGCGAACTTCTTCACCGCCAACACGGCATTTAGGCCACCGAAGGCGAACGAATTCGACAGCGCCGCGGTGATCGGCATGGCGCGCGCTTCGTTCGGCACGTAATCGAGATCGCAGGTCGGATCGAGGCCGAGATAGTTGATCGTCGGCGGCGCCAAGTCTTCTTTCACCGCCATCACTGTCGCCACCAGTTCGAGCGCGCCGGCCGCACCGAGCGCGTGGCCGACCATCGACTTGGTCGACGACACCGCAAGCTTGTCGGCGTGGGCGCCGAACACCTGGCGTATGGCCCTGGTCTCGGTCTCGTCGTTGATGGCGGTGCCGGTGCCGTGGGCGTTGACGTATTGGACGTCCCCGGGTGCAAGCCCGCCGTCGTCAAGCGCCTGCTGTATAGCGCGCGTCATGCCGCCGAGATCGGGCGCAGTCAGGTCGGCCGCATCCGCCGTCATGCCGAAGCCCACGATCTCGCACAGGATATTGGCGCCCCGCGCCTTGGCCCGCTCCAGCGGCTCCAGCACCATCATGGCCGCGCCCTCGCCCAGCACCAGACCTTTTCGATCCTTCGAGAACGGCCGGCAGGTGTCAGGCGCCATCACCCGCATCGCCTCCCAGCCGCGCACGGTGCCGAAGTTGATGCAGGCCTCGGTGCCACCGGTGACCGCGCAATCGACCATGCCGGAACGGACCATCTGGAAGGACAGCCCGATGGCGTGGGTGGCAGACGAACAGGCGCTCGCCACCACGAAGGCCGGACCGCGCAGGCCGCACTGCATCGACACCTGGCTGGCCGGCGCGTTGGTCATCAAGCGCGGTACGGTCAGCGGAAAGACACGCGTCTTGTTCTCGACGTAGAGCCGCCGGTAATTGTCGTCGACGGTGTTCTGCCCGCCGGCGCCGGTGCCGACGATAGTCGCCGTGCGCAGCGACAACGGCATGTCGAACTCGATGCCGGCCTGCGCGATCGCTTCGCGCGCGGCCACCACGGGAAATTGCGAGACCCGGTCGAGAGTTGAGAGCGCTCGCTCCTCGAAATATTGGAGCGGGTCGAAGCCGCGCACCTGGGCGGCGACTTTCTGGCTTAACTCCGTGGCGCCGGCAATGCCTTCGATTGGCCCAATCCCGCTGACACCCTGCTTGAGGCCTTCCCAATAGGAACCAGCCGTGAGGCCGAGCGGCGTGACGGCCCCAAGTCCAGTAACGACAACGCGGTTCACGTCATTCACGACTTTTGTTCGGCGACCAGCTTTTCGACCGCCTTGACCACGTCTGAGACGGTGTCGAATTCTGTGCGCGGATTGTTGGTGTTGGCGTTATAGGGAATCGAAATATCGAACTTCTCTTCAAGGTCGAAAATCATTTCGACGGCGTCGAGCAACTCGAGGCCGAGATCCTCCAGCCGATCGGTCAACTCGACGGTGGGCTTATCCACCCGCTTCTTCTTGGCAATGATTTCAATCACATCGCTGGCAACATCGCTCATAGCATCAACCCCCACTATTTACGGTCCGTTCCACCGCCGCCAGCCGCTTACTGATGTCTTCCACCTTTCCATGCAGGCGCTTCTGCTGGCCGAGATAATAGTAATGCTCCGCCGTGCGCTTGTGCGGTTGCGCGGGATAGCCGGAAACAAAGGTATTCGGCTCGACATTGCTGCCGACTCCTGAACCGGCGGCCACCACCGCCTGATCGCCAATTTTGACGTGGTCACCGATCCCCACGCCTCCTCCCAAGCGTACCCGATCGCCAATGCTGACACTGCCCGAGATACCCACCATCCCGCAGATCATGCAGCTTTCGCCGATGGTCACATTGTGACCGATATGGACGTGGTTGTCGATTTTGGTCGCGCGTCCGATCCGCGTTGTTTCGATCGTCGAACGATCGATCGTGGTGCAGGCGCCGATCTCGACCTCGTCCGCGATCTCCACCGAGCCGAGCGAATGCACGCGCGTCACCACCACTCCGGGAACGAAGGCGGTCGGTGAATTCAAATCCGGGGCATAGCTGAAACCGTCCGCGCCGATGACGGCATTGGCGTGGATGATGACGCGACTCCCGATGCGAACCCGGTCGCCGACGCGCACGCCGGCATGGAACAGGCAATCCGCGCCAACCGCGACGTCGGCGCCGATCATGACTTGCGAGAGAATCACGCTGCCCGCCCCGATACGGCTGCGCGGGCCCACCACCGTATAAGGGCCGATGCTCACGCCCTCGCCCAGCTTGGCGTCGGGCGCGACGATGGCGGTCGGATGAACGCCCGCGCCGTGCACGGGGCCGGGATCGAATAATGCCGTCAGCCGCGCGAGCGCCAGGCGCGGCTCGTCGACGGTGATCACGGCTTTGAACGCGCCGGTTGTTGGAGCCGGATTCTTGGCGGCGACGACCACGGCCTGCGCCTTGCCCTTGGCGAGCGCGGCCACCGCGTCCTTGTTCATGGCGAGCGCCAGATCGGACGCCAAATCCGCCCCAGCCGGATGCACCAGACGGCTGATTTCAAGATTCCCGTCGCCGTCGAAATCGGCCCCCAGCGCTAGTGCAATGTCCTTGATCTGCATGAAGAATTTGACTTCTGAGGGGCCGTGGCCGGCCGTTTGGGCAGGGAACGTGCACTAGAGGCGCGCTGCGGTCAATTCCGGCGGCGTGGCCAACACGCCGCCCGGCATCGGCTTTGGCGCGCCGGTCGTTTTCGGGAAGGTGAGCGGCAATCCGCGCATGGACCGCACCGCCAGGTAGGCGAAGGCTTGCGCCTCCAGCGCGTCCGCCGACCAGCCGACCGCATCGGCGGTCTCCACCGTCGCCGGCTTGAGCCGCTCCGCCAGCATGCGCATCAAGGTCGGATTGTGCGACCCGCCGCCCGACACCACCCAACTCCGGGGCGGCGCCGGCAGATGCGGCACGATCCGCGCGACCGCAGCCGCGGTCAGCGCCGACAGGGTCGCCGCGCCGTCGGCCACCGAAAGGTCTCCGAGGCCGATATTGGCATAGGCGAATGCGTTGCGATCGAGCGACTTCGGACAGGGCAACCCAAAGAAGGCATCTGCCAGCACCCGTTCGATGAAATCCTCATGCACCCGGCCTTTGGCGGCCTGGTCGCCGTCGCGGTCGAGCGGCGCGCCGGTGCGCGCGCGCATGAAATCGTCGATCAGCGCATTGCCAGGACCGGTGTCGCAGGCGACCGGATCGCCACCATCGACAAAAGTGGCGTTGGCGACGCCCCCGACGTTGAGCACCGCGATCGGATGCGGCCGATCGAGCGCGCGCGCCAACGCCTGATGGAAGATCGGAACCAGCGGCGCCGCCTGGCCGCCGGCCGCCACGTCGGCGGCGCGGAAATCATGAACCACGGTCATGTCCAGCCGCTGCGCCAGCGCCGCGCCGTCGCCGATCTGCACCGTCAGGCGCCGTTCGGGCCGGTGCAGCACGGTCTGGCCATGGAACCCGACGACATCGATGGTCTTCTTGTCGATGGCTTCGGTGCGCAGAAAGTCCTCGACCGTCTCGGCCTGGGCGCGGGTAACGAAGGCTTCGGCTTCCGCGAGCACCCCCGGCCGCGCCGTGCGGTCGGTCAAACCGGCGCCCGCGGCAAGCGCCCGGCGCAGCAGATCGCGCTCGGCCTCCGAATAAGGCCGATAGCCGGTCGGCCCGAACGCCTGGATGGCCTCGCCGTCGGTTTCGAGCAGCGCCACATCGACGCCGTCGAGCGAGGTCCCGCTCATCAGTCCGATCGCCCGCACCGTCCCTACCCCAGGCCCCAGTTAGTTGAATCCGGCCCCGGACCTGTTACACCAGCCGCCCGAGGGAAGCGACCGGCCGTCCCGAGGTCCAGAACATCGTCGAAAAGACAGGCTATGAGCGCCTATAAGTCCGAATTCCTTAACATTCTCGCCGAGCGCGGCTTCATCCACCAGATCTCGGAGCCGGAAACGCTGGACGCGCGCGCCAAGGCCGGCCCGATCACCGCCTATATTGGCTTCGATTGCACGGCGGCCTCGCTGCACGTCGGCTCGCTGCTGCCTATCATGATGCTGTACTGGATGCAGCAGACCGGCCACCGCCCGATCGCGCTGATGGGCGGCGGCACCACCCGCGTGGGCGATCCTTCGGGCAAGGACGAGAGCCGGCGCATCCTCACCGAAGCGCAGATCAACGACAACCTCGCCGGCATCCGCGCGGTGTTCGCCAAGTTCCTCAACTTCGAGAGCGACGGCGGCAGCGCCATCATGGCCAACAACGCCGACTGGCTGAACACGCTCAACTACATCGACTTCCTGCGCGACGTCGGCCGCCATTTCTCGGTCAACCGCATGCTGTCGTTCGACTCGGTGAAGATGCGGCTGGACCGCCAGCAGGAACTCTCGTTTCTCGAATTCAACTACATGGTGCTGCAGGCCTACGACTTCGTCGAGCTTCACAAGCGCACCGGCTGCATCCTGCAGATGGGCGGCTCCGACCAATGGGGCAACATCGTCAACGGCATCGATCTCGGCCGCCGCATGGAGAACGCGCAACTGTTCGCGCTCACCGCGCCGCTGATCACGACCTCTTCCGGCGCCAAGATGGGCAAGACCGCCGCCGGCGCGGTGTGGCTCAACGCCGATCTCGTTTCGCCGTACGACTACTGGCAGTACTGGCGCAACACGGAGGACGGCGACGTCTCGCGCTTCCTCAAGCTGTTCACGGTGCTGCCGCTTCCCGAGATCGCCAAGCTCGGCGTGCTGCAAGGCGCGGAGTTGAACGAGGCGAAGAAGGTGCTCGCCACCGAAGCCACCGCCATGGTGCACGGCCGCGAAGCGGCCGACCGAGCCGCCGACACCGCGCGGCGCACCTTCGAGGAAGGCACGCTGGCGGAGAACCTGCCGACGGTCGAGATCGCCCGCTCCGATCTCGACGCTGGGCTAGGCGTGCTCACGGCGTTTGCCGAGAAGGCCAAGCTCGTCACCTCCAACGGCGACGCCCGCCGCCAGATCAAGGCCGGCGGACTGAAGGTCAACGACGTGACGGTCGGCGACGAGAAGATGGCGCTCACGGCCAAGGACCTGACGCCCGAAGGCGTGATCAAGCTCTCGCTCGGCAAGAAGCGGCATGTGCTGTTGAAGCCGGTGTGAGGACCGCCCTGCCCGCGTGCGTCGCTCAAACCGCGACGTCAGGCAGATCATCGGGAAACGGACCGAACGCCTCAAAGCGTTCGTCAGGGCCTTCCACCAATTCAAGCAGCTCGTAGTAGAGCATCTTGTAGGTCAGGAACACGCAGCCCGCGGCCCGCATGCGCGCCAGCGCGGCCTTGACGTCGTGGGCGGAGGAAAAGATCAGCTCCTCCATCACGTAGACTTCATAACCCAGCGCGACGAGGCCGAGACAGGACTGCATCACGCAGACGTCGGTCTCACAGCCGGCGACGAGCACTTGCCGGCGCTTCTGGCGCGCAAGATGCGCCTTGATCTTCTTATCCTTGGTGAGGTCGAAGAAGTCCTTTTCGAAGGTCTTGGCGCGCGGCCCCAAGGGCTTGGCGATCTCCTTCGGCAGGACGCCCTTGATGTCGAGCGGCCGTTCCAGCGTCGCCATGACCGGAATGCCGAAGGCAGCGAGCAGCCGCACGAAATTGGCCGTGTTGGTCTTGATGCGCGCCTGCAGGCGTGGGGCGACCTGCGCCAGGAAAAAGCCTTGAACATCAACAAGTGCGGCGCAGCAGCGCTCGGGGACAATGCGCTTGACGGCCGTCATGTCGCTCGCTGCCATGGTCGTTTGCCTGACGCGATGTTAAGTGTGCCGGCGCGGTTGCGCCAGGGTGCCGCCGGACCCCGTTGCCAGAACAGCGCGACCTGATGCAACATCGACGAAACCGCACCCTTTGCCGGGCGACAATTTGACCGGAGCGAATGGCGTCGCGCTTGCCAGAATCCATCAGCACCAAGGGCCCGATGCCAAAAAACCATACCTACGTCCTCGGCATAAACGCCTACGACCACGACGTCAGCGCCTGCCTCCTGCGCGACGGCGAGATCGCCTATGCGATCGAAAAAGAGCGCATCACGCGCGAAAAGCACGCCGACGGCTTTTTCCAGGAGCCGATCGACTATTGCCTGAAAGCCGAGGGGATCACCCTCGACGACGTCGATCTGGTGGTGCGCAATTGTTACGTGCTGTCGGTCGAAGACCTCGAACTCCGCCTGCGCTACCAGGGCGACATGCCCAAAGAGGAACGCGAGCAGACCGAAAAGAGCCCGCTCTTCCGGCCGAAATCGAACAAAGTGATGACGGTCTCGCATCACCTTGCGCACGCCTACAGCGCCTTTGCGGCCTGCCCGTTCGACGAAGGCGTGGTGATGATCGTCGACGGCGTCGGCAACTACAGCTCGGACATCAAGGAGCCGGGCCAACTCACCGAAGGCGTCAACCCGCTGGCGCGCGAGTCGGAGAGCTACTACCGCTTCAAGGGCAGCAAGCTCGAAACGCTGAAGAAAGTGTGGCTGCAGCCGTGTCGCGGCCTGCTGAGCGACGAATTCTTCAACATGGACGGGCTGGGCGCGCTCTATAGCCGCGTCTCAAGCTATATTTTCGCCGACTGGAATAAGTGCGGCGAAGTCATGGGGCTGGCGCCCTATGGCCGCCCCGAGGCCTTCCGCCGGCTGATGGAGATCAAGAACGGAGAGCTCGAAGTCGCGGCGTGGGACGAAACCTTCGACCAGCCCTGGGCGCCGGACGGCACGGAGAAGTGGGAAGACAGCCCCTTCATGAGCCATTGGGAGGACCTGGCCTGGCGCGTGCAGCACGACAGCGAGGAGATCCTGCTCGAGCGCGCACGCTGGCTGCGCGAGACGACCGGCGCCAAGAATTTGTGCCTGGCCGGCGGTGTCGCCCTCAACTGCGTCGCCAACGGCCGCATCGTGCGCGAGGCGGGCTTCGACAATGTCTGGATCCAGCCCGCCGCCGGCGACAACGGCATCTCCATCGGCTGCGCCTATTACGGCCATCTTGCCATCCAGAAGCAGCCGCGGCCTGCCGCGATGACGCAGGCGACGCTCGGACGCGAATACACCGATGAAGAGACCTCCCGCGCCGGCAACCCCTTGCTGGTCAGCCGCAAGACCTTCAACGGCAGCGGCGAAAGCATCTGCCGCGAGACCGCGAAGCTCTTGGCCGACGGCAAGGTGTTCGGCTGGTTTCAGGGCCGCTCCGAGTTCGGGCCGCGCGCCCTCGGCAACCGCAGCATCCTGGGCGATCCGCGCCGACCCGAAATGAAGGACATTCTCAACAGGCGGGTGAAATTCCGGCAGCCGTTCAGGCCATTCGCCCCGATCGTGCTCTACGAAAGGGCCAAGGACATATTCGTCGGCGAAGACGAGTCACCGTTCATGCTGCGCGCCAAGCAGGTGCGCCCGGAATGGCGAGACCGCATCCCGGCGATCGTCCATGTCGATGGCACGGCGCGCGTGCAGACGGTCCGGCGCGAGCAAAATCCGCGCATGTACGATCTGTTAACCGAATTCGAGAAGCTGACCGGCGTCCCGGTGCTGGTCAATACCTCTTTCAACATCAAGGGCGAGCCCATCGTGGAAACGCCTCAGGATGCAATGAACTGTTTTATTTACACCGGGATCGATTATCTGGCGCTGCACGATACCCTGGTGTCGAAAAACTTGATCTACAAAGTCTTCTCGCCGTTCATAAAAGTCTATTACGAATCGACGGGCGCCTCGCGGGAAGAAGTGGACTGAGCCAGGCGGCCGCGAACGGTTTGTTAGCACGTGCAGCAAAGAACTCGTGGGCCAAGTGTGGGACACCGATGTCGCACCCCCTTTGCAAGTTCCAAAAACTACGCTAGCCTTTTCACCGTCGCGGTGACCCGCTCGAATCGGCGCAAGCTGAAAAGGTGCACCACGAATTGATGAGCACTTTAAGTGCAAGCCTTCTCCCCAAACGCTATAACCAAGGGGTCGACAACATGAAAAGAACCTTGATCGCCGTGCTGATGGCCATGGTCTTTGGCCTGTTCAGCATGCCGGCCTTGCAAGCGGCTCCGAACAGCGGCTGGTCCGTGGGATCGGCGCTGAAGGCCGCGTCGACGTTCACGCAGGTGCAGTGGCGTCGTCGTCGTCACCGCCGTCGTCGTTGCCGTTGGGTCCATCATCGGCGTTCGCGCATGCGCATGCGCTGCTGGTGATAAGACCACGCTGAAATCGTGAAGGGCCGTCGGTTTAAAAAAAACCGGCGGCCCGTTCATTTTCACGGACACCGATTCAGCGAAGATGGCGTAGCATGGCGATCGGCCGTGCATGCGGGCCGTGCCGCTGTTCCAGCGGAAGCGAGAAACAGGCCTCGTAGTCGTGCGCGGGAATGCGCCGGCTGGTCGCGCAGCGATCGAAAACTTCCAGATCCTTCGGGGTACGGTATTCCATGTAGGGCTCGATGGCGAAGCGCGAGCCGTCGGAAAAGCTGCCGTACCGGTTGATCTGATCCTTGAGGTCGGGCTCGACGGTCAGGATCGCCCGCCGGAAAGAATCATCCTTGAAGAAATTGTCGGGCATCTGGTCGAACGGCCCGTCGAGGTAATTGTTCGCCGTGACATTGCCCTGGTAAACGCCGATCAAAATTTTCCGGTCGCGGTGCTGGTCCTTATAGACCGCGAAACCCGTGCGCTTGCCGATGAGAATACGGCCATGGCCGACGGGCGCCGGCACGAAAGTGTCGGCGGGCTGTATCGTTTCGTCGAGAATGAAATGGAACAGCTTCTGTTTCGGATTGAACGTCAGAAAAAACCGCACCGCCGAATCGTCGAATACCGGACCGATGAATTGCTCGCCGGGTGCAAGCGCCGACGCCGGCGGCTTGACCTGCGACAGGTCGTTGAGCGCAAATAGCACGCTTTTTTTCTTGTAGCTCAGCCGATAGGCCAGAGGCGTGACCTTCTCCACCGTCACGCCTTCCGCGGCGCCCAGCACACGATCGACACCGTGGACGTCCTTCAACCAAACGGGCCGAACCTCGTAATAGGTGAACGCGACTTTGCCTTCGCTGCGCAATTGCGCGTCGATCTTGATGTTGCCGGCATAGTGGATGCCATCGACCAGAAACGAGAAATAGTAATGATTTTCGGTCGGATAGACCTTCACTCTGTCCGGTAGACTGTCCAACACGTAGGCGAACACAGCCATGGGATCGTCAATCGCAAGGCTCGTCTTGGCCGTGACGCTTTCCACATAGGCCTGGTTGGTCATCAGCTTCGGCAGCGGCTGCGCTACCGCACTGCCAGAAATAACCATTGCAGTGCAAAATGAGACGAAGATCCGGCGCATCACAGCCCTCTCGTTGTCTGGTTGTTCGCGTTTTATTGGTTCGAGCCGACCCCAAGCCTATCACTCGACGCCAATGAGGCAAATCTTGGCCGGCACGCCGTCGTGCGCAAGCGATCAGGCGAATGTGCGGGGAGGCCTATCCACTCTCGCGTTGAGCCGCAACAAGCGCGGTTCAGCGCGAGGGCGGGGCGAATTCGGGATCGAAGGCACCGGGCGCAGGGATGAATTTGCGCAACAGGCCGGGCGCGATCGCGCTCACGGGATTGATCAGGATGCGCGGCGCGCTGATCGGGCCCACCGCCTCATAAGTGATGCCGACCAGCCCTTCGTTGCTGCCGCCACCAAGCACCAGGCCAACGATCGGAATCTGGCCGAAGATGTTGTTGAGTCCGTAGAACGGCACGAAGGTGCCACGCAGGTGCACGTCGTTCCTCACGTAGTTGATCTGGCCTTCGATGGTCGCGCCCACAAGGGGCCCGCGCACGACGCCGTTGCGCACCGACATCCTGCCCGGATAGCGGGTGAACTGGGCATGCATTTCGGAGAATGCCACGCCGTTGCGCGTCTGGTCTTGCGCGCCGGCCATGATGTTATCGAGCCCCTTCTCGCCACGGACGACGAAGTCACGGATATAGATGATCCCGACTTGCGGCGAACGGTCCTGGCTTGGCGGATCGACCGCTATCCACATTTGTCCGCCGAATATGCGCGAATACATATCGGCGAAACGGAACAAGGCACCGGCGTCACTACTCTCGATATAGATAACCTGGTGATTGTCGCTGGCACGCAGCCGCAGGTCGCCGAGTAGCGAGGCGTTGCTTCCGATCTTGGCATGCATGACAAAATTGCGGATGTGTCCGCTGCGGCGCGACAGCCTGAGATCGAGGCCGCGCAATGTCTCGCCGTAATGGCCGACCACCGTACCAAGCTTCAAATCGAGATCGAGATCGGTCTGCTTGTGTTTGCTCCGGGTCGCGGTGTTGCTGGAAAGCGTCGACTTGAGGAGTGCGCGGCTGTCATAGACGTCGCCCCGCACGGTCACACGCAGCACACCGTCGCTCCCCCGCACGGCTTTGACCGAGGCTTTGTCGCCCGGGGATAGGCCGAATACCGGAAAGTCCGCCGAGGTCAGATCGCCGGTCTTGCTGAGCTCGACGTTGCCTTTCACATTGACACCCGAACCGCTGATCGCAAGATCGTTGAAGCGGGCGGCCCCGTTGTCCTTGACCATGGTGGCCGTCAGGCGCGCCGCCTCGCCGCGGGGCTTAACCCAGCCGGGAAGCAGGTCGTCGATCTTCACACGCGTGAGATCGGCTTCGAGGTCGAGCGGCCCGTTCTTGCCGTCGGCGAAGAGCTTGCCGGTCAGCTTGACCGGGATGGTGCCGGTGACAGCGTCGCCGAAATCGATGCCGAGCTTGCGGCGCGCGGCTTCGTCGAGCTTGGCCTGCAAGTGCAGATCGGCGGTGTCGCCGCGGCCCTTCTTGTCGACTTCGAGTGCCGCCGGCGTGCCGTCGATCTTGACGTTGCCTTTGATCTGATAGCTGCCGCCGCTCGAGGCCAGCACTTGCAACGAGGGGGCCTCGAGCTTTTCACCCATCAACGCGTGGTCTGCGCCGAAACTGGAGAGCACGGCATTGACCGAATAGCGCACCGAGCCCTTCGGCAACACGCGCGCGATCGGAAGATTGAGGGTGACGTTGGCGGCCGCCGTGCCGCGGCTGGTGTCGGGATCGAGGGCCAGACCGACGTCCTTCCGCAAGACCTTGTTCGCCAGCAGCAGCGCGACCGCCGGGACGCTGCCGTCGATGCGGAAGTCCGCGCGCGCCGGCGCCGGTTTCGGATGGGTGTCGGGAATCGAGAAGGTCCCGTCGGCGATATTGAGCGTGCGCCCCGGCGCTACATTCAGCACGCCGCGGCCGAGATGGATGAGCGCCGTGCGCCCGGTGATACGCACGGTGAGGTCGGCATCGTCGATCGCCGGCAGATCGGGCACCGGCCGCAACGACGTTCCGCTGGTTTCGATATCGATCGACAGGCCATCGTCCGGGGTCGGTGGGCCATCCTTCTTGAAGGTCGACATTGGCGCATTGCCGGCGATCACGATGCGCTCGACGGTCCCGCCATTGACGTGCTCCTTGACCCACGTGCGCACGTCACGCGCGATCATCATCGGCCACAGCCGCTCCATCACCGCCACCGGCATGCGGGTACCAGCAACGCCGAAGGCGAGCTGCGCGTCGGGCTTGGAATAGTCGTAGCTGCCGGTGACCGCGACGGCCACATTGTGCGAGGGCCGCGTGTCGATACGGCTGAAGTCGCCCTGCTCGATCTCGATACGGTCCTTGACGGTGTCGATACGGCCGCGCACGTTCACCCGGTTGAGGGCAAAGCTCTCTTTGGATGTTGCGACGGCGGGCGCGATGATGATCGGATCGATCACCGGATCGCCGCGCGTGACATCGAACTGCCAGACGCCCTTATCGTCGGTCGGCGCCGTGAACACCGCGCGCATGGTGAACTGGCTGCCTTCGGACTGCACCTGGAACGGCACGACCAGGGTGTGTTGACGCGCATCCCAGTGGAATCGGAAATCGGCACGTTCGATACCGATCTTCACGATGTCCGGCCCATCATGGTCGGTGATACTGCCGGCGCCGGTCACCACCTCGCCGCGCACGAGCTGCGGCGTGCCGTCGGCCGCGACGTCGGCGCGAATACTCGCCGACAGGGGCAGATCGGCGGCGAAATCGCCCTCCTGGACACGCAGCGCCAACAGAATGTCACGGATAGAAACGTGGCGAGCCTCCAGACCCACGGCGCGCACGCCGTCGTCGAGCGGACGCATCGCCGCGCTGACCTGCCACGCCCGATGCGGATCGTCGGACGCCAGTTGGAAGATCACCCCACCCTGCTGCGGGCGCCGCAGGCTGGCGTTGATGTTATCGAAGGTCCAATGCTTGCCATTGCGCTGGTCGTCGACGACCAATTGACCGTTCTTTAGCCCGAGCTCGCGCAGATCATGGCCGTCGAGGCCACTAGCACCGACCGCATCGATCCAGGACAGAGCGCCGGCGATGTCCTGCAGCCCGGAACGCAGCTTGTCTGGCGCGCCGGCCACGGGCACCGGCTCGGCGGCCTGGGTGGCGGTCGGCGATGCGGTCGCAATTGGCCGTTTGTTGGCGCCGGCGAAGATGGTGACCTCGCCGTCATCTTCGATGCGCACGGCCATCTTGGCGCCGACCAGATTGAGGCTCTGGGCGCGCAATTGACCGGAAAGCAGCCCAATGCCCGAAAGACCGACTTCCGCCTTGGGCGCGCTGGCGACCACCGTGCCGTCGGCATCGCGCACGACGATATCGCGCAGGCGCAAGGTGGCGCGTCCGTTCTCGTCACGCTCGAGTTGGGTGCCGCCGACCTCGACCGTGCGGTCGCCGCCGAAGTTCTGCTCGATCGCCGATTTCAGCCAAGGGGTCGCCATATCGACTTCGATCGGGCCCTGCGAAAGCCGCCACCAAAACCCGCCGACGGCAAGAAGAAGCAACGTCAGCACGACGGAGGAGCCCACCAGCAGCCGCCGGACCCAGCGACGGCGCCAGGTCCGCAGCAGGGCACGACCGAGGCGGTTCCCCTGCCGCCCGACCTGCGCCGAGCCCTCGCGCAGCGCCAGGGCGAGTGCGGGGCGGAACCGGCTCCAATGCCGCCGCCCCCAAAGGCCCCAGGCGCGGGCACTGTCAAGGGCGCTATGATGCGGGTGAGGCGAAGGCTGGGACGCGCGCTCGCGACGATGCGCGGCGCCCCCCTTGTGCGGATGAGCCGTGGCTTTGTGTCTGTGCTCGCTACCCGTCATGCCCTAGGGGGCGCCCCTCGTCCGGCGCATCGCGCGCTCATCGCCCGGCGGTCCGACGGCCCCTCGATTGGCGCGGCCCGGCGATGTTGGTGAAACCCGTTGCGCCCACCCGACGCAAGTGGCATTGGCGACATTGAAGCACGGAAAGCGACGAAAGGAAGGCATATGGCGCGTGATTTGGCTGCAGGTGCGAAGGCGCCCGCTTTCACCCTGCCGCGCGACGGGGGAACCCGCGTGTCGCTGAAGGACTTCAAGGGCAAGAACCTCGTCCTCTATTTCTACCCGAAGGCGGACACCCCGGGTTGCACCAAGGAGGCGATCGAATTCTCCCGGCTACGCGCGGCTTTTGCCAAAGCCGAAACGGACATCCTCGGTGTGTCGGCCGATCCCGTTGCCGCCCAGGACAAGTTCAAAGCCAAGCACAAGCTCGCGATCCCCCTCGCCTCCGACGAAGCCAAAGAGATGCTGGAAGCTTACGGCGCCTGGGGGGAGAAATCGATGTACGGACGCAAATTCATGGGGGTCATTCGCAAGACTTTCCTGATCGACGGCGAAGGCCGCATCGCCAGGATCTGGCCCAAGGTGAGCGTCGCCGGCCACGCCGAAGACGTGCTCGAGGCCGCCCGCGCGCTCGGACACTGAGCGCCGCGGAACCCTCACTGCCGCAATAGACGTTTCGCATGGCACCACTGGCGGACGGCTCGCGATTCGATGCCGAGTCGGCGCCACGCGCATGCAGGTCATGGCGTGATCCGCCGTGTGTTTGGCCCGATCGCAGCGCTATCGCGCCGGGTTTACCGGTTTATTAACCATATTCGGTTGGTATTGCAGCACTTGGTCCACCGGCTCGACCATCGCCGAACCGGCTGGGAGTGTTGATGTTGCATCCATCTAGTTCGCATCTTCGGAACGCTAAGCGCCCCACCCGCCCTGTGCGGCCACGCTCGCAATCGGCCGCAGCGGTCTCCCAGCACCTCAACCGCGCCCATGCCGCGGTCGGCCAGTACACGTTCGTGCATGGCCGGCGCCGCCTCAAGCTCAATCCGGTTCCGTTCTGGATCGTGGTCGGCACCGTCGCGGTGATGGCGCTTTGGACGATCGGCACCGGCACTTATTTCGCGTTCCGCCAGGACGTGCTGAACCGTCTGGTCGTGCGCCATCAGCGCATGCAGATCGCCTATGAAGACCGCATCGCGGAACTGCGCAGCCAGGTCGATCGCATCACAAGCCGGCAATTGCTCGACCAGGATCGCTTCGACCGCCGCCTGAGCGCGCTGCTCAAACGGCAGGCGACACTCACGCAGCGCACCGCGGCGTTGACCGGCGATCTCGTGACCACAGGCGCGATCGAATCCGGCAACGCCAGGCAAGCAGCGGCGGCCGATCCACTGACGAAGACCGCCCCGATCGGCCGTACCGCGTCGCTCGGCGCCGGTCGTCAGGCGGGCCTGCCGATGCGCAGATTGCCGGGGGATCGCAGCCGTATCGCTTCGGCCGCAAACGTCGAGGCCGTCGATCATGTGCTCAACAGCGTTTCCGACTCGCTCGACAAGGTGCAGCATCGCCAGAGCGCCCTGCTGACCGGCCTGCAACAGCATTTCGACGGCAAGGCCCGCCGCATGCGCAGCGTGCTCGATCAGTTCGGGGTCAAAGCTAAACTGCCGCCGGCCGAAGGCGGCCCGTACATCCCGGTCAAGCCGCAATTGGGAGCGAGCGCATTCGACCATCAACTCTATCGCGTCAATATCGCGCGCGAGGAGGTCAACCATTATCGCCGTGCGCTGCTTTCGGTCCCGGTACGCAAGCCGCTCAACGGCGATCTGGAGGTGAGCTCGGGCTTCGGCGTGCGCCGAGATCCCTTCCTCGGCACGCCGGCGATGCATACCGGCCTTGATCTGCGCGGGCCGGCGGGAAAACCGGTGCATGCCACCGCCGACGGCAAGGTCACCGTTGCCGGCTGGGACGGCGGCTACGGCAACCTGATCGAGATCGACCACGGCAACGGCCTCTCCACCCGCTTCGGCCACTTATCCGAGATCGACGTCAAGGTCGGCCAGAAGGTGCATGTCGGCCAGGTCATCGGCAGGATCGGATCGACCGGGCGCTCGACCGGTCCCCACCTGCACTACGAGACCCGCATCAACGACGAGCCGGTCAACCCGCAGAAGTTTCTGCGCGCCGGCACGCGCCTCGGCGGCCTCTGAGCCGCCGTTCAGGCCGTATGGTTGCCCTCGGCGGCAACCTCCATCCATTAATCGCCGGCATTTTTGAAGACCTGGGAGGCGCCCTCACCGTGCGCACGGGCTCGGCGACACCGGCCCGATCTCGCTCTATGTCTGCGAAGACGGTCGCATGCGCAGGCACTACTGCAACGACAGCGTCTTCGACTCGCTCGGCCTCTATCACGCGGTAATCTCCTCGACCCAGGGCGGCTGGACCTGGCTCTCCCGCGAAGGCATGGCAGCGCGAGACCGGCAACCGGTTGGCGACGTGACAGAGAAAGTTACACCGCCGCATCAGGCGCCAACCGCGGATCGACAAAGATCGCCAACCAGACGGTCGGCTTGCCCGGCTCCGTCCAGGAAACCCGGTGCCTGCACTGAGCCGGCAGGAACAGGCTGTCGCCTGGGCCCAACTCGCGATCTTCCGCCTCGCCTTCGATGGTGAGCCGGGCCCGCCCCTGCATGACTAGAACCCATTCGGCCTCATTCTGGTCGTACCAGAAGCCGTCCGGCGAGGCGTGGCCGTGAGAGACGATCCGCTCCATACGGATGCCATCCCCTCGCAGCAGAGTCTCCATCGCTTCGTCGGCGCCCGGCGGCGAAAGGCCTGAGAGAATATTCAACGTTGGAGGAACCGATTTGATCTTCTGGGTAATGACTCAATCCGGAGATGGCGGCACACCCAGCCGGCCCGAGCCGACTTGCGACGCCTGAATATCTGTTCGAACACTAGCGTCTTCTTCTTGCGGCGTTCAACGAAGCGGCACGCCGGTCCGTTGATGAAAAGTGGGCTGACGCCGCTGCTGCGGGAACCGGAGTTCACGGCCGACGCGCTCTGATTTGCCGTCCGCGGCGGCGCTATGCGGCTCGACCGCACCCGCGGCAAGGCTTATAGGCTTCCGCCACGAAAGGGGCCGGGCGAGTATTTGCTCGTGCCCGCAGTCGACAGGAACGCATGCGAGGTAAAACCAACTCTATTTCGCTGGCGCGCAAGCTCGTCATCGACCTGATGCGCGCGTCGGTGCCGCTCGTAGCCGTTGAGCGCACGCTCCGCCTCGAACGGCTGGTGAAGGCGCGGGCGTCGCTCGCGGTGCGTCCGGGCTGGTCGGCAATCATGGCCAAGGCGCTCTGCATCGTCGCACGCGACGAGCCGTGGCTGCGCACGCTCTTGCTCAAGTGGCCGTGGGCGCGCTTCTACGAATTGCCGAAGAGCGTGGTGCTGGTCGCGTTGGTGCGCGACGACTTCGATGACGGCGTCCCCATCATGATGAAGCTCGGCTCCGCCGACGAGCGGTCCCTGGCGGACCTGGAAGCCGATATGCAGCGCGCGAAGACGACGCCGATTGGCGAGGTGCCATCGTTTGCGCGAACGGTGCGGATCGCCCGGCTGCCATTGCTGGTACGCCGGCTGATGTGGACGATCGCGCTCAACAGCGGACGCATGCGCTCGAACCGGTTTGGCACGATGTGGATCACGTCGCTCGCGTCTCTCGGCTCGGAGACTGTCACCGCGCGCACACCGGGACCGAGCCTGATCAGCTACGGCCTGGTCCATCCGGACCACAGCGTGAAAATCCGGCTGCACTGGGACCATCGCGTCTACGACGGCGTGGTGGCGACGCGCGCTTTGCGCCGTCTCGAAGAGGTGCTGAACAACGAGATCGCCGATGAACTGCTGGCGCAGCGCAACGTAGAACCACTGCCCGCCTGACGCCACGACCGGGCGCGGCGCTATTCCACGTCCTCGACCTCGATCGGCTCGCCGCCGAAGGCCTTCTGCGCCAGCGCCGCCTGCATGAATTCGTCGAGGTCGCCGTCGAGCACCCCGCCGGTGTTGGAGGTGGAAACGCCCGTGCGCAGGTCCTTCACCATCTGATAGGGCTGCAGCACGTAAGAGCGGATCTGGTGGCCCCAGCCGATATCGGTCTTGGCGGCCTGATCGGCGGCCGCCTTTTCCTCGCGCCTGTGTACCTCGCGCTCGAATAGCTTGGCGCGCAACATGTCCCAGGCCTGCGCCCGGTTGCGGTGCTGCGAGCGGTCGTTCTGGCACTTGACCACGATATTGGTCGGGATGTGCGTCAAGCGCACCGCCGACTCGGTCTTGTTGACGTGCTGGCCGCCGGCGCCACCCGCGCGCATGACGTCGACGCGCACGTCCTTCTCGTCGATGTCGATCTTGATCGAGTCATCGAGCACCGGGAACACGTTGACGCTGGCGAACGAGGTATGCCGCCGCGCATTGGCGTCGAACGGCGAAATGCGCACCAGCCGGTGCACGCCGAACTCGCTCTTCAGCCAGCCATAGGCGTTGTGGCCTTTGATCTGCACCGTCGCCGACTTGATGCCGGCGCCCTCGCCTTCGGTTTCTTCCACCCACTCGACCTTGTAGTCGTGCGCCTCCGCCCAGCGCACATACATGCGCATCAGCATGCCGGCCCAGTCCTGGCTCTCGGTGCCGCCGGCGCCGGCATGGACTTCGAGATAGCAGTCGTTGGCATCGGCTTCGCCCGACAGCAGCGCTTCCATTTCGCGCCGGCCGACTTCTGCCCGCAACCGCTTGAGGGCTGTTTCCGCCTCGGCGACGGTACTGTCGTCGCCCTCATCCTCGCCGAGCTCGATCAAAGTGGTCTGATCGTCGAGCTCCTGCTCGACGTGACCGATAGCCTTGAGCTGGTCCTCGAGCGCGTCGCGCTCGCGCATCACGCGCTGGGCGCGCGCCTGATCGCTCCACAACTCGGGATTCTCGGCCTCTTTGTTCAGCTCGGCCAGACGTCGTTGCGCGCTATCGACGTCAAAGATGCCTCCTCAGCAGCGCGAGCGACTGCTTGATCTCATCGACGAGGCTCTGGGTTTCCGCGCGCATGATCTGATCCATGCCGCCCGAAGCGGCGTTACAATTGCAGTGGCGAGGGATTTAACGTCGGAAGCGCGCCGGCGCAACCGCCGTCAGTAAAGCCCACCGGTGCCGGAGCTGATCGCACGGTCGGCATCAGGTGAGACCGACGCGCCAAAGGGCTGCGTGCCGCCGGCCGGCGCCTGGGCATTGCCGTAGCCGACAACCGCATAATTGCCGGGCGGCGCGGTGCCGGGCTTGAAGGCTTCCAGGATCGCGTTTTTGTCGCCCGGGCCGGCACGTGCGCCGGTCTTGTGGTCGACGCGCACCAGCTTGATGCCGGGCGGCACCCGGAACGGCACCGCCGGCTTGCCCTTGAGCGCATCCTTCATGAAATCGCGCACGATCGGCGCCGCCACCCGGCCGCCGGTCATGCCGCGGCCGAGCGACTTCGGCTTGTCGTAGCCGATATAGACACCGACCACGAGGTTCGGCGTGAAGCCGAGGAACCAGGCGTCCTTGTAGTCGTTGGTGGTGCCGGTCTTGCCAGCGACCGGCCGGTTGAGCACCCGCAGGGCCGTGCCGGTACCGCGCTGGACCACGCCCTCCATGATCGAGGTGATCTGGTAGGCGGTCATCGGATCGAGCACCTGCTCGCGCCGGTCGATCAGCACCGGTTCCGGCTGATCGTGCCAGGCCTTGGCGTCGCAACCGATGCATTCGCGCTTGTCGTGCCGATAGACCGTGTGGCCGTAACGGTCCTGGATGCGGTCGATCAGCGTCGGCGTCACCTTGCGGCCGCCGTTGTCGAGCATGGCGTAGGCGGTGGTCATGCGCAGCAACGTGGTCTCGCCGGCGCCCAGCGCAAACGAGAGATAGGGCGGCAGATTGTCGTAGATGCCGAAGCGCTTGGCGTATTCGGCGATCAGCGGCATGCCGACGTCCTGCGCCAGCCGCACCGTCATGACGTTGCGCGAATGCTCGATGCCGAAGCGCAAGGTCGACGGACCATAGAAGTTGCGCTCGTAATTCTCCGGGCTCCAGGTGCCGAGACCCGGACCCTGATCGATGGTGATCGGCGCGTCGAGGATGAGCGACGACGGCGTGTAGCCGTTGTCGAGCGCGGCGGAATAGACGAACGGCTTGAACGAGGAGCCGGGCTGGCGCAGCGCCTGGGTCGCGCGGTTGAACTGGCTCTCGTCGTAGGAGAAACCGCCGACCATGGCGAGCACGCGGCCGGTCCAGGGGTCCTCGACCACCATGGCGCCGGAGACTTTCGGCACCTGCCGCAGCAGGTATTGGCCGGCTTCGACGCGGTCCTTTTCTTTCTTCTTGCTGTCCTTGTCGTCGGTGGCGTCCTTGGCCAGCTCCACATAGACCACGTCGCCAGGCTTGAGTACCTCGTCGACCTTGCGCACCGTCTTACCGTGCACCTTGACCCATTTCATGCCGGCGAGCGGCAGGATGCCGACGTCACGTGCCTTGCTGACGGCGCCACTCGGATCGCGCCCGGGCTGCAAGCCGATGCGCGCCGACTGGTCCGAGGCCTGCAGCACCACGGCCATCCGCCAGGGCGAGATGTCGTTGAGCGACGGCACCTTGGCGAGCGTGACACCCCAGTCGCCCGTCTTGACGTCGATGGTCTTCACCGGCCCACGCCAGCCGGCATGGTTCTGGTCGTAATCGATGAGCCCCTCGGTCAGCGTCTGCCGCGCGATCGCCTGCAATTTCGGATCGAGCGTCGTGCGCACCGACAGGCCGCCTTCGTAAAGCTTCTTCTCGCCATAGCGCTCGAACAGCTCGCGGCGCACCTCCTCGGCGAAATATTCGGCCGAGAAATAGTGCGGACCGACCGACTTCGACACAGCGCCGAGCGGCTGCTTCTTGGCCTTCTCGGCGTCGGCGCGCTTGATGAAGCCGTCGTCGGCCATCTGGTCGATCACCCAGTTGCGGCGGTCGAGCGCACGCTTCGTATGCCGGAACGGCTGATAATTGTTCGGCGCCTTCGGCAATGCGGCGAGATAGGCCACTTCGGGAATGGTGAGCTCGTTCACGCCCTTGTCGAAATAGGTAAGCGCGGCGGCGGCGACACCATAGGCGCCCATGCCGAGATAGATCTCGTTCAGATAGAGCTCGAGGATCTTGTCCTTGGAATAGGCGCGCTCGATCTTCAGCGCCAGCAGCGCCTCCTTGATCTTGCGCGAGAAGGTGACCTTGTTGGTCAACAGGAAGTTCTTGGCGACCTGCTGCGTGATGGTCGAAGCGCCCTGCGGGTGGCGGCCGGAACCGTAATTCTCCACGTAATTGATTGCCGCGCGAATGATGCCGGGGAAATCCAGCCCGCCGTGTTCGTAGAAATTCTTATCCTCGGCGGCCAGAAACGCGTTGATCACCAGCTTCGGCACCGCCTGGATCGGGATGTAGAGCCTGCGCTCCTTGGCATACTCGGCAAGCAGGGAACCGTCGGCCGCGTGCACGCGCGTCATTACCGGCGGTTCGTAGTCCTGCAATTGCGAATAGTCCGGCAGGTCCTGCGAGAAGTGCCACATCACGCCGGCAACGGCCGCGACCCCCACCACGAACAGGATGGTACCGGCGGCGAACAGGAAGCCGAAGAAGCGCAGCATGGGCTTCATGAAATATTGGTCCCGCCTCGAATCCGGCAGCAGCATCGGCTGCCACCCATCGCCCCGGCGACCCGCGCGCGTCCCGCCGAAACCGCAGCGTCGGTTCGTGTTTGCGCGGTTTTATGTTGAAACTGAGGCCGCTTTCCCATCTCAGCGTGCTTCCCCGGTGGCCCCGGCAAGGCGCGGGGCAAAGAAGGCATTGATCGCCGAAACCAGCGCCCCCGCCGTCTTCTTCCGCCAGGCCGACGACGTCAGATTGTGGCGGTCCTCCTTGGACGAAAGATAACCGAGCTCGATCAGCACCGAGGGCACGTCCGGGTCTTTCAGCACCTTGAAGCCGGCCGCCTTCATCGGGCGCTTGTAGAGTCGCGCGGTGTCGCGCAACTCGCTGACCACGTCACGGGCGAAATGCACGGAAAAGGTCTTGGTCTCGCGCTGGGCGAGATCGACCAGGATGCTGGCGACATCGCTCGGCTCGTTCGACAGATCGACACCTGCGATGACGTCCGACGCGTTTTCGCTGTTGGCAAGCTCGGCGGCCTGGGCATCGGAGGCCTTTTCCGACAACGTATAGACCGTGGCGCCTTCGGCGTGCCCTTCGCGCGGCGGCAGGGAATCCGCATGCAGCGAGATGAACAGTGACGCTCGATGCCGGCGCGCGAACCGCACCCGCCCGGCAAGCGGGATAAAGGTGTCGTCGCTGCGCGTCATCAACACGCGGTATTTGCCGTTGTGCAGAAGCTGGTCCCGCAGGGTACGGGCGAAGGCGAGCACGACATTCTTTTCGTCGACGCCTCCCCACTGCGTGCCACTATCGATGCCGCCATGGCCGGGGTCGAGCACGATCAGCGGGCGCGGATCGCTGCTGTCTTTAGGCACAACTTCAGCCTGGCGGGAGGGCTGGGCGCGGTCGGTGCGGTCCTGCAACGCGATGTTGTGCAGGAAGCTCTCGCGGTCGGTGGCGGCGAGATCGACCACCAGGCGGGCCGGCTGCCCCTCAGCGGAGGCCAGCACGAACGCCTTTTTCACCGTCACCGGCTTGCTGATGTCGAGCACGATGCGCGAGCCGCCGCGCATGACCAGGCCGTAGCGGAAGGCCGTGACCAGGCCGCGGCCGTGCCGGCCGGCGTTAGCCGGCAGCTTGAAGGTGACCTGCGGCAGATCGACCACCACGCGGTAGGGATCCGCAAGGGTGAAGACGGCGATGTCGATCTTGCGGGAAAGGTCGAGCACGAAGCGGGTCTGGTCGTCGGTGCCGCCCACCCGCACCGCATTCACCACCGGATAGGGTGTCGGCTTCGCCGGCTTGTTTGCCGCCTTGGCTGCGGCCGCAGCCGGCTCGGCGGCACGAGCGGGGGTCAACAGCAGACCAGCCATGGCGCAGACAGCCGCCAGTCCCAGGCCATAGGCGACGGCGCGCGCCAAGGCACGGGAAACGACGCAAGTCATGGCAAGCCGGCGATCCGTCACAAATCTTGACCCCTTCACGCTCCTTTTACCGTATTAGCGGCCGCCCGGGTTAACGGAACTTGAGTGAAGCGGCTTTTCGCGGCAGCGCTGTGGCGGATCGGCGGCACGGTTAACGCCCCGGGATTCCAGCCGAAGTTCCAGCTGGCGATGGGCGCCGCCGATTTCCGCGACGGCCGCCCCCTACCCTTACCCCGCTTGCCATGGGGGGAATCCGGCCGTATGTAACAGTCTGCTGACGGTGATTGAGTTCCGGTTGTGCCGCGTTCGGGCCCCGGCGCGCTGAAAAGTCCAGGACCGCCCCCCAAGGAGGCCGGCGGACGGACTAAGCGAAACGAGCCGAAACCCTTAGTGAAGGACACCCGGATCAGCGAGTGGCACCGGTTTTGCCATTCGCATTTTGAGGCCGTGAGCGCCGACTAATCCCGGCTGCGCGTTTGATACATAGGCGCGGCCGCACTGATACGGGTTCGCTGTTTCATGCTGCCAACGATGCAGCAAAAGCCATTTGAGGTCCCACGCTTTCGCGTAACGCGCGTGACGGCGCGTTTGTGCTTGGGCCTCGCCGCGCTTTCTCGTGAAAACGCGCGCCCATCTTCCTTCCACACCCATCCGGCCGGCTCCCCGCGACGTTTCGCGCCTGCAGATACGCGCGAACGTGCCATGAGCCCTGGCCCCGAGAGTAATTACAATGGCCGACAAAATGCTCATCGACTCGACCCACCCGGAAGAGACCCGGGTGGTCGTTCTGCGTGGCAACCGCGTCGAGGAATTCGACTTCGAAAGCGCCAACCGCAAACAGCTGCGCGGTAATATCTATCTCGCCAAGGTCACGAGGGTCGAGCCGTCGCTGCAAGCGGCGTTCGTCGATTACGGCGGCAACCGCCACGGCTTCCTGGCTTTTTCCGAAATCCATCCCGACTATTATCAGATCCCGGTCGCCGACCGGCAGGCTTTGCTCGCCGAGGAAGCGCGCGCCCAACACGACGCCGACGAGGAAGCCGACAACCGCTCCAACCGGCGCGGCGGCCGCCACCGTCGGCGCGGCGCCAGCCGCCGCCGCGACGTCAAGCGCAGCGAGGTGGTCGCCGCGGAAGAGCCGACACCTGAGGCCGCCGGAGTTCCGGTCGGCGGAGAGCCTTTGGGCGGCGAAACGCCGGCCGGGGTAACCGCGACTGAGACGAGCGCTCGGGAGCAATACGCGCTGAGCGCGGAAGATGCGGTGCACGAGGCCGACTTCCCGCCGGAGGAAGAAAGCTACGCGACTGCACCCGTCGCCGAAGCAGGCCCTGAACCCGCGCCGGTCGCTGAAGGCGAGCAGCCCGCTGACATCTACGAGCCAACCCCGATCGAAGCCAGCGCCGAGGCGCGCGAAGCGCATGGGGCCGGCGAGCAAGACGCGCACGAAGAAGACCTCGATCACGAAGAGGAAGACGAAGATCAGGGCAACGACGAAGACGAGGGCGAGGAAGGCGACGAAGAAGAATCGCATGCCGAAGCCGCCCGTGCCGCCGAGCCGAATGGCGATGGCGAGGAGCACGAGGAGGAGACCGTCGAATCCGTCGGCGGTGCCGACGCGCTCGAAGAGGCGCAGGAGCGCATGCCCCGCTTCCGCCGCCAGTACAAGATTCAAGAAGTCATCAAGCGCCGTCAGATCATGCTGGTGCAGGTGGTCAAGGAAGAGCGCGGCACCAAGGGCGCGGCGCTCACGACCTATCTTTCGCTCGCGGGTCGCTATTCCGTGCTGATGCCCAATACCGCGCGCGGCGGCGGCATTTCGCGCAAGATTACCAGTGCCGAGGACCGCTCGCGCCTGAAGGAAATCGCCGGCGAGTTGGAGGTGCCAGAAGGCATGGGCGTCATCCTGCGCACCGCCGGCGCCAGCCGCACCAAGACCGAGGTCAAGCGCGACTTCGAATATCTCCTGCGACTGTGGGAGACCGTGCGCGACCTCACCTTGAAGTCGACGGCGCCGACGCTGGTTTACGAGGAAGGCTCGCTGGTCAAGCGTTCAATTCGCGACCTCTATTCCAAGGACATCGACGAGATCACGGTCTCCGGCGAGGAGGGCTACAAGGAAGCGCGCGACTTCATGCGCATGCTGATGCCGAGCCACGTCAAGAACGTGAAGCATTATAAGGACAGCCAGCCGCTGTTCACCCGTTACGGCATCGAGAGCCAGCTTGACGCCATGTTCTCGCCGGTGGTGCAGTTGAGATCCGGCGGCTACATCGTGATCAACCAGACCGAGGCGCTGGTGGCGATCGACGTCAACTCGGGCCGCGCCACCCGCGAGCACCACATCGAGGACACCGCGCTCAAGACCAACGTGGAAGCGGCCGATGAAGTCGCCCGCCAACTGCGCCTGCGAGACCTTGCCGGGCTGATCGTCATCGACTTCATCGACATGGACGAAGGCCGCAACAATCGCCAGGTCGAGCGCAAGGTGAAGGACGCGCTGAAGCACGACCGCGCGCGCATCCAGGTCGGCCGCATCTCCCACTTCGGTCTGCTGGAAATGTCGCGCCAGCGCATCCGCACCTCGGTGCTCGAGTCGTCGACCGAAAAGTGCCCGCTTTGCGGGGGCTCCGGCCACGTGCGCTCGGTGTCGTCGGTAGCGCTGCAGGCGCTGCGTGCCATCGAGGAGACGCTGATCAAGGGCGCCACCCATAACCTGATCGTGCGTACCCGCTCCGAGGTCGCGCTCTACATGCTCAACCACAAGCGCGCGCATTTGCGCGAATTGGAAGAGCGTTTCCGCATCACCATCACTGTGTCCGCGGACGCCACCGTGGCCGGCCAACAGTCCTACATCATCGACCGCGGCGAACAGGTGCACAGCTTGGAAGCCGCGCGCAGCCTCGCCGCCGCCGCGCAGGTCGCGGCGCCGATCGAAGAGGAAGCGATCGAAGCCGAAAGCGAGGCCGGCGAAGGCGAACTCGAGGCCGAGGAAGCGCACGGCGAAGAAGAGCGCGAAGGTAGCCGCCGGAGGCGGCGCCGGCGCGGTCGCGGACGCGGCCGTAGCGGCGAAGCCCGCGAGGAAGGCGGCGAGAGCTTCACCGAGGAGACGGCCGCCGAGCACGCAATCGCCCATGAAGATCATGATGCCGGTTCGCCGGACGAGTTTGACGAGCAGGAGGGCGAAGCCGGCGAAGGCGAGGAAGCCGCCGCCGAAAACGGCGATGCTGACGGCCGCCGGCGCCGCCGGCGCGGCCGGCGCGGTGGCCGCCGCAACCGGCGCGGCCGCAACGGCGAGGCCTTGCAGGAAGGTCCGTACGAGAACGGGCATGGCGAGGCTGAGCCGGAGCTGCTGCATGCTGTGGAGGACCTGGATCGTCCGGCGACGAGGCGGGAAACCGCCGAGCCGGCCTCCGAGCAACCGGAAGAGCATCGCGGCGCCTATGCCGAACCGCCGGTCGAACTGGCCATGAAGCCTTCTACGGCGGAAGCGGAATTCCCGGCGCCGGTCGGCCATGAGGCGCCCGAGGCCATCCAGGCCGAGGCGGAAGCCGAGGCAGCGGAGGCGGCCGAAGCAGCAAAGGAGCCGCAGCGCCGCCGCTCCACCGTGCGCGAACGCGCACCCGCCACCATCGAAGGCGCGGTGCCGGCATCCTCACCCACCCTGCCGTCGCCGAGCCCGGTGATCTCGGTGTCGTCGAGCGAGGAGCCGGCCCAGCCCAAGCGGGGCTGGTGGGCCAAGCGCGTGTTCGGCGAGAAGGACTGAAAAACCGCAGGCGTGGCGCAACGCCGCCGTCAAGTGTCCTCGTTGGTCCAGGAGCCGCGCGACTGGTCCATGTGTGTCAGCTGCGCGTTGGCATCGCCCGTGACGTCGTATTCCAGCGTCTTCTTAGCGGCCGCCAGGATCGTCTCGATCGCCTGTCCGATCTGGGCTGCGTTATAATTGAGGCCGCGCAATACTGAAATCGACGAAGACGCGCCCGCCAGCGCGTTTACCAGCCGCATGTCGAGCAGTTCTGACTGCTTGAGCCGCTGCCGCAACCCAAAGCTATCGTGAATATAGCTTTGCAGCTTGGACCGCTTCTCGGCGCCCTGGATGGCACCAATCATCGCGGTGACTGCGGCGGCGATCGCGAGGCCAGGGCCGAAGCCGAGCCCCTCGGCGCCGAGCGCCGCGGCGCCCGCTTCCGCGCCGATTTCGCCGCCCTCCACTTCCGCCACTACGGCGGTGTCGGTGAGCGCATAACGAACGGCACCGACCGCAAGCAGCGGTGCGGTAAGCTCGCTCACCTGATAGGCGGTCTGGTGGTAGTCGACCGAGCCAATGGTGGCAGCGGTCGGGGGAGTGAGTCCCTTCGCGCGATAGACATCGGCGATGGTCGCATTGAGGTTCTGCAAATTCCTCTGCACCTGCTGATTATCGGCGGTGAGCCGGTATGAAATCTGCGAGATGTCGCCCGCGATCTCTTTGCAGCGCGCCTCGCGATGCGGATTGTCCGGAAAGAAAGCATCACCGGTTGCCACGTCCTGCATGCCTTGCACCGCGGCTTTGCCGCCCGTGACCACGCCGTCGCCGACCGTCTCCCCGGCGGTAGCCATACCCTTGCCGACCGTCTCGCCCGCGGTGACGACACCGCTGCCGATCGTCTCGCCGGCGCTCTTGAAGGCATCGCCGATATCGTCGAAGATGCTCATGTCAGTCGTCCTCGTTCGTCCAGGAGCCACGGCTCTGGTCGATTTCTGCGAGTTCGGCCTTCGCCTTGCTTTCGTCGATGGCTTCGAGTTGGGGTTTGAATTTGTCGATGGTGAGCGAGATGGCGCGATCGACCTGATCACGTGTGTATCCGAGCTCTTCCATGGTGTGATAAGTCGCCACCAGCGAGTTCACCTCCTCGAACAAAGTCCGGAATTGGATTTCCGCCACCTTGCTCTTCACTCGTACCGGCGTCAGTTCGTAAATCTTGTCGCGCATCTTGTCGCGCGCGACCGAGCCGTCGATGGCGTCGACAGCGAAGCCGACGCCGACCGCGACCACCGCACCGCCCACCCCGCTGGCAATTCTGGCGCTGAGCGGAAGGCCCACCTCCTCCGCCGCTTCTGCCACGATGGGTTCTTCGCCGGCGATTTCCGCGAGTTCGACCTCGGGGGCGGCACGCGCCGCCGCGTTTTGCAACAAACGGTTAGCCGCCACTTTGGTGAGCACGCTATAGGCGGCTTTGAACGTCAGCGCGGGCGTGACGATGTTGGCAACCGTCCAGGTCGTTTTGTAGAGATCGATGGTGTCGACCTTGAGAACGGTGCCGGGCTCAAGCGCGAGGAGCATCTTGCGCACGACCGCGTCGAGATCCTTGATCGCAGTGTCGATCTTGTTCTGGTCCTCGGTGCTGTTGACGATCTGAGTATTCACATCCGCGATGAGTTCGGTCATCCGTCTCTCGCGATTGTCGTTATCCGGATAAAAAATCGACATGGCGTCTCACCCTCGGCACCTGCACGCAAAAAATGCGCTACTGTCGCCCTCAATGAATGGTGGCACGCCACTACCAGTGGTCGTATAAAAATTATATTAAATCATAGATCGTGGCGCCCGGCGGCCTTCCCGGCTAAACGTTTGTTTTTGATGGTCTTTGTCTAGCCGACGCGGGCCGCGCGCGGCTGCGGTTTGCCATTTGCGCGGCCTCAGCTAATGCGGAACAGGAAAAGAGCCGCCGATGCAAAGCCGCTGGTGCGATCGCGATGCCGAAGCCCTGGTCGAACGCCTAGCCGAACGCGGCTTGGCGAGCGATCTGGTCTTGCGCGTCTATTCCACACGGCTACTCGGCCGCGACCCCGAGCTGGTCTTGCACGGCGGCGGCAATACGTCGTTGAAGGCGAAGGCGCACGATCTTGCCGGCCAAGAGATCGACGCGCTCTACGTCAAAGGCTCCGGCTGGGACATGGCGCGGATCGAGCCGGCCGGCATGCCGGCGGTGCGGATTGCGCCCTTGCGGGCCTTGTGCGCGCGAGAGGCGCTCACCGACGATGAGTTCGTGCGCGTGCAGCGCGCCTTCCTCATCGATCCGCTCAGCCCCGCCCCTTCGGTCGAAATGCTGTTGCATGCCTTCATGCCGGCGACCTTCATCGATCACACCCATGCCACCGCGGTGCTGAGCCTGATCGACCAGCCCGAAGCGCAAGCGCTCTGCGCCGAAGTGTTCGACGGGCGCCTTGGCTTCGTCCCCTATTCGCGGCCCGGCTTCGGGCTCGCCAGGCTGGCGGCGCTCGCGTTCGACAAGAATCCCAAGGTGGAAGGACTGATCCTCGACAAGCACGGCATCTTCACCTTCGGTGAGACGGCCCGCGAATCCTACGAGCGCATGATCGAATTCGTCACCATCGCGGAGCAGCGCCTGGCGCGCGGTAGCAAGACTATCGTCGCCGCAGCGCTGCCGGCAAAGATCGCGACACTGACCGACATAGCACCGATCCTGCGTGGCGCCTGTACGTTGCCCGATTTCTACGGCGAAGGCGCCCACAAGCGGCTTGTACTCGATTTTCGCGAGAGCGATGCCATTCGCGCCTTCGTCGCCGGCAAGGAGCTCGCGCGTTACGGCCACGCCGGCGTCATCACCCCCGATCACGTCATCCGCACCAAGCCCTGGCCGCTGATCCTGCCCGCGCCCGAGGCTGACAAGCTCGACGCCTTCAAGGATGCCGCGAACGAAGCCGCGCAAAAATTCATCGCCGACTACACCGCCTATTTCGAAGCCCACCGAACCCGTTCACCCGGCGCCGCCATGCACGATCCGGCACCGCGCCTGGCGCTGGTGCCGGGGCTCGGCCTGTTCGGCATGGGCGAAAGTGCGCGCGATGCCGCCATCGCCGCCGACATGGCGGAAGCCGCGGTCGAATGCATCACCGCCGCCGAACAGATTGGCCGCTACACGCCCATCGGCGATGCCGAGATGTTCGACTGCGAATACTGGCCTCCAGAGCTTGCCAAATTGGGCGCCCGCAAGATCCTGCCGCTGGCGGGACAAGTGGCGGTAATCACCGGCGGTGGCGGCGCCATTGGGGCCGCAACCGGGCGCGCCTTCGCCGCGGCGGGCGCCGAAGTTGCGCTGCTCGACCGCGACGAGGCCGCAGCGCGCACCAGGGCGGAGGAAATCGGCCCGCAGGCGCTGGCGGTGGCCTGCGACGTCACTGATGCAGGCGCGGTGCGCGCAGCTTTCGACCGGGTAGTCGCTCGCTTCGGCGGCGTCGATATCCTGGTGTCGAACGCCGGCGCCGCTTGGCAGGGCAAGATCGGCGAGGTCGACGAGGAAGTCTTGCGGCAGAGCTTCGAGCTTAATTTCTTCGCCCATCAGAAAGTGGCGCAGGCAGCGGTCAGGATCATGCTCCGGCAGGGCACCGGCGGCTGCCTTTTGTTCAATGTGTCGAAACAGGCGGTGAATCCGGGCCCCAATTTCGGCCCTTACGGCCTGCCCAAAGCGGCGACGCTCTTCCTGGTCCGCCAATACGCGCTCGACTACGGCGCCGACGGCATCCGCGCCAATGCGGTCAACGCCGACCGCATCCGCTCCGGGCTGCTCACCGACGGCTTCATCAAGGAGCGCGCCAAGGCGCGCGGTCTCTCAGAGAAAGACTACATGAGCGGCAATCTCTTGGGCCGCGAGGTCACCGCCGACGACGTGGCGCAGGCCTTCCTGGCGCAGGCACTGGCCCTCAAGACCACCGCCGATGTCACCACCGTGGACGGCGGCAACATCGCCGCCGCGTTGCGCTAGCACCCTGCCCCATCATCGCTCTATAAACGGCCAGATTCCGCGCCAAGCATGCTACAGTGAATAATCAATAGCCCAAGGAGCGACGACGATGCTGCGATATCTTGGCCTTTTGGCCTTTCCTCTTCTGCTGCTGGCGACGCCGGCCTCCGCGCTCACCGCCAAGCAGAAGATGGAAACCTGCAAGTTCGGCGCCCAATCCCAGAAGTTGACCGGCGCCAAGCGCACCGCCTTCATCAACCACTGCATGGCTAAGGACGCGGGCAGAAAATCGATGGCCAAGAATTCGGCGGCGCACCCGATGGCGGTGGCCCCGCACCGGCTAGGCCGCAAGCAGAAAATGGAGACCTGCGAGATCGGCGCAACGGCGGAAAAGCTCACCGGCGTCAAACGCAAGACCTTCATCAGCCATTGCATGGCCGGAGGCGACTACGAGCCGGCGGCGCGCCGGGCTTTGAAGAAGCACGCCATGAAAAAGCCGGCCATGAAAAAACCGGCGATGAAAAAGCCGATGGCTAAACCCGAACAGAAGAAGCAGTAAGCGGCCACGATCGCCTGCCCATTAAGTACAGAAGTGAGAGCCCGCGAGGATTCATGCCGGAAGTCGACCAGGAAGGTAAGCGTTACCATACCGATCAACCGCAAGCTGCCCCCGGCTTTTTCCTCAAAGGCTCGCACCAACTCGACTGGGGCATGAAGAATAGGCTGGCCCGAACCTTCAACCCGCAGAGCGGACACACCGTCATGTTGGCGGTGGATCACGGCTACTTCCAGGGCCCAACCACCGGGCTCGAGCGCATCGACCTTTCCATCGTGCCGCTGTTGCCGCAATGCGACGCGCTGTTCTGCACGCGCGGCATCCTGCGCTCACTGATCCCCGCCGATTGCGCCAAGCCGATGGTGCTGCGCGCAAGCGGCGGCCCCTCGATCCTGCGCGAGGAACTATCCGACGAACAAATCGCCATGGACATGGACGACGCGGTCCGGCTCAACGCCGCCGGCGTCGGCATCCAGGTGTTCATCGGCGGCGAGCATGAGACGCGCTCGGTGCACAACATGACCCGGCTGGTCGATGCCGGCCTGCGCGCCGGCATTCCGGTGATGGGCATCACCGCAGTCGGTAAGAACATGACGCGCGATGCGCAGTATTTCCGCCTCGCCTGCCGCATCATTGCCGAGCTCGGCGCGCAATACGTGAAGACCTATTACGTCGACAAGGACTTCGAGACCGTCACCGCCTCCTGCCCGGTTCCGATCGTGATGGCCGGCGGCAAGAAGCTTCCGGAGCTCGACGCGCTCACCATGGCCTACAACGCCGTGCAGCAGGGCGCCGCCGGCGTCGACATGGGGCGCAACATCTTCCAGTCCGAGGCACCGAAGGCGATGCTCGCCGCGGTCAACGCTGTGGTGCACGAAAACATGACGCCGAAGGAAGCCTTCGAGCTCTTCGGCTCGCTCAAGGCGGAAGGCGTGAGCTGACGCAGGGAACCTCGCTGCCTAAGCCGCGCGCAAGCGCGGCAGCAGGGTACCGTTCTACTCGATTGCGGTGACCGCCCGTTTACCATCACACTCATCGCACCGCGGCATTTGGGCCGATCGCGCTTCGGCATCCAGACTAAATTTACGCTGCTTTCGCTAGCAGTGGTGCATGGCTGCCGCCGCGCCCGCCCTCCGTCCGTACGATCTTCCTCCCAACGAGGAGGAGCGGCTGCGTGCGCTCTACGAGCTCGATTTTATTGGTGCCGGCCACAACGAGCAGATCGACCGCGTCTGTACGCTGGCGCGCGACCTGTTCCGGGTTCCGATCGCACTGGTTACCCTGATCGAGCGCGATCGGCAGTGCTTCCTCGCCTCCTGCGGCCTCGACCTGACGGAGACGCGCCGCGAGGACGCCTTCTGCAACCTGACCATCCTCAGCGACGAACCGCTGGTGGTGGAGGACACCGCCCGGGACCTGCGTTTTTCCGGCAATGTCTTCGTCTGCGGGCCGCCCAATATCCGCTTCTATGCTGGCGCGCCGCTCAAGCTGCGACCCGGCATCAATATCGGCACGCTGTGCCTTGTCGACGTCGTGGCGCGCCGCTTCGGCCCCGAGGATAAGGCCAATCTCGCCGCCCTGGCGGATTTGATCGTCAGCGAGATCCGCGGCCACCGCGCCGAGCGCGACCTTTGCGCCAGCCGCACCCGCATGGCGCAGACCGCGCGCATGGCCAAGGTCGGCGGTTGGGAACTCAACCTGCCCTCCGACACGCTGATCTGGGAAGAAGGCCTCTACCACATCTACGGTATTCCGCCCGGCTCGCCGCCGGCCCACGACCTCATTCTCAGCCGCTACGACCCGCCGATGCGCGGCAAGTCGCGCCGCCGGCTCAACGCGCTGTTCACCACCGGCCGTCCCTACGACGTTGAGCTACGCGGCACGCGGCCGAACGGTGAGGTCTTCTGGGTGCGCGCCATGGCCGAGGCCGAGTTCACCGACGGCGAGGTCACGCGCGTAATTGGCGCCGTGCAAGACATCACCGAGCGCAAGCTCGCCGAAGAACGCATCCGCGAACTCGCCTATCGCGATCCGCTGACCGGGCTGCCCAACCGCGCCTCGTTCATCGACAAGCTCGCCCGCTCGGTCGAGATCACCCGCCGCAACAACGATCCCTTCGCGCTGCTGAAGTTCAACATCGATTATTTCCGCGACATCAACGACGCGCTCGGCCACCAGCACGCCGACCTGCTGCTGCAGCGGGTGGCCAACGAACTGTCGGAAAAATTCGCGGCATTGGGCGCCGTGGCGCGGATCGGCGGCGACGAGTTCGCCGTGATCTTGCGCGAGCGCAATGCCGTCGCCAAGGCGCCGCGGCTGGCCGAGGAATTTCTCGAGCGGGCAAAGCGCCGGTTCCGCAACGACAATGCCTCGCTGCCGCTCGGCCTCAGCGCCGGGCTCGTCATTTTCCCCGAACATGGCGACGATACCGAGTCGATCATGAAGAATGCGCGGCTCGCGCTGTTCCAGGCCAAGGCGCAGGGACGCGGCAGCGTCGTGCTATTCAATCCGGCCATGCGCGTCGCCATCGACGAGACCAACGACCTGGTGCGCCGCATCTGGCGCGGCATCGCCAATCGCGAATTCGTGCTGCACTATCAGCCGATCGTCCGCCTGCTTGACGGCAAGGTCTCGGGGCTGGAAGCGCTGATGCGCTGGAACGATCCGCAGCACGGGGTGCTGACGCCGGGGCATTTCCTGATCGGCTTCGAAAAACCGGAGCTGGCGCTCTCGCTCGGCGACATAGCGCTCGAACTTGCCACCGCCCAGATGCGAGAATGGCTCGACCAGGGCGTCGAATTCGGCAGCGTCGCGCTCAATCTGTCCACCGCCCAGTTCCGGCGCGGCAATCTGGCCGAGCGCATCCTCGGCACGCTATGCCGCGCCAATGTGCCGCCGAAGCGGCTGACGCTGGAAGTCACCGAGAACGTATACATGGGCTGGGGCGCCGACGTGGTGGCGCAGACCGTGCGCAAGCTGCACGCCGCCGGCGTCGGCATCGCGCTCGACGATTTCGGCACCGGCTATGCGTCGCTCACCCATCTGCGAAAGTTCCCCATCGACAAGCTCAAGATCGACAAGTCGTTCGTGCAGTCGATCGAGAGCGCGGGGATCGTCGATGCAGTGATCAATATGGGGCTCAGCCTCAGCATGCAGGTGGTGGCCGAAGGAGTCGAGAGCACCGAGCAGTTGAGCCTGCTTCGTATGAAGGGCTGCGACTACGTGCAGGGCTATATTTTCAGCAAGCCGATCGCACCGGACGTAATCCCTGACTTCATCGCCGACTTCAACGCCGCGGACGCGGTCCGCCGGCCAGCCGCGAACGGCTAGCCGTCAGGCGTCCTGCGGCGCGGCCGGCACAAGCCGGGCGATATGGCGCGTGAGCGCGGGCCCGATCAGCATGACCACGATCAACCGGCAGGCCTGCATCGCCATCACGAACGGCAGGTTTACGTTGCTGGAGGCCGCGATGATCGCCACCGAGTCGGCGCCGCCCGGGCTGGTCGCGAGATAGGCGGTGAGCGGGTCAACGCCGGTGATCATCACCAGCAGGCCGGCAAGCACACCGCACAGCGCGATGAGCGCGACGAACGCCGCGATGATGCGCGGCATCGCGCGGGCCGCATGGGCGAGGATGGCGCGCTCGAAGCGCAGCCCGATGCTCCAGCCGATCAGCGCGTAGCACACCGACAGCAGCCAGGGCGGCAATTCGATGGTCAGCCAGCCGACGCCCTGCAACAGGATGCCGAGGCCGAGCGGCACCAGCAGCGCACCGGCCGGGATGCGCAAGGCGACGCCGAGCAAGACGCCACCGCTGGCGACCGCCAGGGTTTCGATCAGCGCCAGCCAGTGTACCGCCGGAAACCACACCATCTCGGGCACGCCACCCGAGCCGACCGCCCAGACCGCCGACACCACCGAGGCCAAGGTGGCGACCAGGACGACGCGCTGATACTGCATGAAGGCAACCAGCCGCATGTCGGCGCCATAGGCCTCCGACATCAGTGTCATGGCGGTGGCCGCCCCCGGCGAAGCGCCCCAGATCGCGGTAGTGCCGGGCAATACCTGCCAGCGCGCCAGCAGCCAGCCCATGGTGGTGCTCATGCCCACCACCAGCACGACAATGGCGGCAAACAGCGGCCAATCCTTCTGCAACTCGCCCAGGATCGAGGGCGGCAGCCCGCGCGCGATCAGGCAGCCTACCACCGCCTGCGCGGCCAGGAACGGCACCTTCGGCGCGCGCACGCGGATTTCCGACGCTGCCAGCAGCATGGCCGCCAACATCGGACCCAACAGCAGCGCCGCCGGCAGATGCAAAGCCTCCAGCAAGGCGAAAAAGACCACCGAAACAGCCAGCAAGATTGCCCATTGGCTGGCGTTCGAGCGAGCGCCCAGCCACGGCCGGAAGCGGCGGTCGGCCTGGCGGAAGAGGTCGCGCAAGGTCAAGCCGCCACCGCGCCGTTACGGGCGCGCGACGTCAGGCGCGATCGGACGGAAGAGCCATTCCTCGGAATGGCGCGGGCGGGCGAAGCGCGGTGCGGCATGCAGCGCCTAGATGCCAGCTTGCAGGGCCGGCGTCTGCCCCCTGCCCGACATGACCGCCATGCCGGCGAGCGGCTGAAGGCGCTCAGGCCGCCGCCGGTTTGGCGCGAACGGGCGGCGGCTCCGTGTAGAGCACCTTGCCACCCGGGTTCTCGGCGACCGCGAAGGTGGTGAAATATTCGATGTCAGGATAGGCGCCGTAGCGCGCGAGAATGCCATCGAGCCAGGGCCCCTGATAGAAGGCCTTGGCGTCGGCCAGGCTCTCCCATTGATAGACGCCGCCGGCGACGCCGCTCTCGTTCCAGATGAACTGTTTGCGGATCAAACCCGGCCGCCTCGGCAAAGCCGGGCGCGATCTTGTGAAAATGCGCCAAGCAATCGTCCTTGCCGATGCCGGCCGGCAGCTTGTAGCGCACGATGGCGGTGATCATGGGCTCGCCTCCGCTTGTCAACCTCAGTGGCGTCTTATCCGATTTTGGCGCTTCGGCCCAGCCACTTGGCGCGCGGCTGGGTGCTTTTCGTTTGAACCTTTTCGGCCAAGCCAGCCACTCATGGGACGTGGCAGCCTTTCCCGCCACTGCATCTATTACATCAATGGCTGGCCATGGCTGTGACCGAGATCGCACACATTACGCTGCAAAGCTCCTGCGGGGACTTCGATCCCGCCTTCCTCAAGCGCCTGCCGGCGCTGGAACGGGCCATGATCGATCGCGGCCTCGATCCCGCCGACTTCATCATCTCCAAGAGCGAAGCGCAGGTGACGCGCCTGACCATCGCCTATCGTCCGACCGGACACCCGACCGACTATACGGTGTTCGTCAAGGGGCGCTCATTCACCGTCACCCAACAGGACGACATGAGCTTCCTGAGATACTTCTACGCGCTTTGCCTTCACGAGCCCAAGGGGGACGACCCGCATTCGCTTGAGCATAAGCTTCAAGCGCCATCGCGCAGCATGTTGGCCTTCATCGACCGGATCGGCCGCTGGCTCAACAAGCCGTTCTAATCGCTCTGCAGGATGACGTTCTTGACCATCGGGTAGATCTGGTTCTGCCAGGTCCGCCCGGAGAACACGCCGTAATGGCCGACGCCGGCCTGCATGTGGTGGCGCTTACGGTAGGGCCGCAATGACGTGCACATGTCGTGCGCGGCGAGCGTCTGACCGACCGCGCAGATGTCGTCGCGCTCGCCCTCCACCGTGAACAGCATGGTGCGCCGGATTGCGGCCGGCTCTACCTTCTGATTTTGGTAGGTCAATTGCCCAAGCGGCAGCGCGTGTTCCTGGAACACTAGCCGCACCGTCTCGAGATAAAATTCCGCGGTGAGATCGAGCACCGCGAAATATTCATCGTAGAACGCCTTGGTCGTGGCCGCCTTGGTCTCTTCGCCCTTGGCCAGATTCTCGTAAAGTTCGCGATGCGCCTTGATGTGGCGGTCGATGTTCATGCTCATGAAGGCGGTAAGCTGCACGAAGCCTGGATAGACCAGCCGCCCTCCCCCACCATAGCGGCCCGGCACACGGCCGATCAGGTTCTTCTCGAACCAGCCGATGTCGTGCGATTTGGCGAGCTCATTCACCTTGGTCGGGTTGACGCGGGTGTCGATCGGTCCCGCCATCAGCGTGAGCGAACGCGGCTGCGCCGGATTGTCGGCCTGCGCCATCACCGCGGCGGCGACCAGGCCGGCAACGCAGGGCTGGCACACCGCCACCATGTGGGCGCCGGGACCCATCACCTCGAGGAAGCGGATCAGATGGGTAATGTAGTCGTCGAAGCCGAAGACGCCGGCTTCCAGCGGCACGTCGCGGGCGTTGTGCCAATCGGTGATGTAGACGTCGTGCTCGGGCAGGATGGTGCGCACGGTGGCGCGCAGGAGGGTCGCGAAATGGCCGGACAGCGGCGCCACCACCAGCACCCGCGGCTGCGCCTGGGTGATGTCTTTCTTGAAATGCAACAGCGTGCCGAAGGGCGTCACATGTGCCGCTTCCTCGGTTACCGCCACCTCCTCATTGCCGACAGTCACGCTGTCGATGCCGTAAGGCGGCCGCTCGTGGGTAAGGCCGGCGCGGGCAATCAGCTCGTAGGCCGCGGTCAGATTACTCAGCGCCGTGGGCCGCGCGGCGCCGTTTAGCCGCTCCCCTAAGGTGGCGGCCGCCATGCTCGCGAGCGAGCGCCACGGCGCCATCAGGTCGGCTTGCGCCTGATAAGCCTGATAAAGCATTCAATCCCCGGCGGTCCCGGCAGGCCGCAGCCCAAAACTAGAGCATTTCATGCTGCGGTGCGAGATAAAAATCCGCATTGATTGGCTCCCATGCGGCTTTGGGGACAAGGGCGCCCCCCGTGCCATTTTGCGCCACGGGAAACTATTGAACAGTCATAACTTTCGTCTAAGCTGCCGGATGCCGGGCCGTGACAAACAGGGACAATCGCCGCCTCATGGCCAAGGCTATCCTCACCATCGCCAGCCGTAACTACGGCTCCTGGTCGCTGCGCGGCTGGTTGCTGTGCAAAATGTCCGGCCTCGATTTCGAGGAGCAACCGGTCGCTTCCGACGACCCCTCGACCCGCGCCGAACTCTTGCTGCTGTCGCCCTCGTTTTTGGTGCCCTGCCTCATCCACGACGGCATCAAGGTCTGGGACACGTTGGCGATCGCCGAATACCTGAACGAGATCCTGCCCGAGGCCGGCCTGTTGCCGCACACGCGCGCGGCGCGCGCCCATTGCCGCTCGATCTCGGGCGAGATGCATTCCGGCTTTTCAAACTTGCGCTCGGCGCTGCCGATGAATCTCAAGGCGCATCATCCCGGCTTCAAGGTATGGGCCGGCGCGCAGGCCGACATCGAGCGCATCCTGAGCATCTGGCGCGAGTGCCTTGCCTCCAATTCGGGACCGTTCCTGTTCGGCGAACATCCCTGCATGGCCGACGCCATGTTCGCGCCGGTGGCGACGCGCTTCCGCACTTACGAAGTGTCGCTCGATAGCGACTGCAGTGCCTATTGCGAGGCGGTGATGAATTTGCCGGCCATGCAGGAATGGATCGAAGCCGCGCAAGCCGAGCCGGACGAGGTGGTGGAGCTGGACGTCGAGTTCTAGCGATCGCGCGGCGCGTAGCGCACCAGATAGACGACAGCCACCAATGCCGCGGCGAGGCCGGATGCCGCGCCGACAGCGAGCGCCAGGCGCGGGCCAAACCTGTCCGCCACCCACCCGATCATCGGCGCGCCAAGCGGCGTCCCACCCAAGGCGATGGCGAGGAGGATCGCGATCACGCGCCCGCGCATCGAGGGTTCGGTGGATAGTTGGACCGTGCTGTTCACGGTCGTGGTGAAGGTTTGCGCCGCCACGCCGACGACGACGAGCATCAGCCCGAACGACCAGGCATTCGGCATGGTCGCCGCCAACAGGCCGGCGACACCAAAGGCGCCCGCGCCTGCGGCCACGATGGCAATTTGCGGCCTTGCCCGGCTGGCCGCGAACAGGGCTCCGGCCACCGATCCGGCCGCCATGGCGGACGTCAGCGCGCCATAGGCGTCGGCGCCGGCGTGAAACACGGCAACCGACATGGTCGAGATGAAGATCGGGAAATTGAGCCCGAACGTGCCGACCAGGAAGAGCATGAAGAGGACCGCCTTCAGGTCGGATCGCCCCCACACATAGCGAAAGCCTTCGGCGAGACTGCCGCGGTGCTGCAGCGCGCGCTGGCTCGCGTGCAGGTCGCTGGTCCGCAGCAGGCCCAGCGCGCCGATCATGGCCGCGAACGACGCCGCATTGATCAGGAATATCCAGCCGGTGCCGACAGCGGCAATGAGCACACCGGCGACGGCGGGGCCGACCATCCGCGCCGCGTTGAACGACATGGAATTCAACCCGACCGCATTCGACAGATCGGCGTCGCCGACCAGCTCGGTGACGAAGGTCTGGCGGGCCGGCGCATCGAACGCGGTGACGCACCCCAGCAGCAAGGCAAAGGCATAGACGTGCCACAAGCGCACCACGCCGGCGACGGTGAGCACGCCCAGCCCCAGCGCCAACACGCCCATGGCTGCTTGGGTGGCGACCAAGAGCTTGCGCCGGTCGAAATGATCGGCGGCAAAGCCGGTAAATGGCAACAAAACGACCAGCGGACCGAACTGCAGCGCGATGACGATGCCGACCGCGGTGGCGTTGTTGTGTGTAAGAACGGTCAGCACCAGCCAGTCCTGGGCGGTGCGCTGCATCCAGGTTCCTACATTGGAAACGACCGCGCCGGCGGCCCAGACCCGGTAGTTGAAGATGGCGAGCGAACGGAACGTGCCTTTCATCGCCGCTCATGGACCTCTGGCGAATTGCCGCCGTTGAAGCGGCCGAATTGCCACGCCATGACCGTGCTGAGCACGAGCGCGCCCAGTCCCAAGGCGACAACGTCAGCGGTGGAACGCAGATCGAAATGCCCGACGCGGCACACCAGAACATAGCCAACAATCAGGTTGGCAAATCCCCAGAGCACGTTGACGGTCGACGAAGAAAGTCCCTGGCCCGGCGGCTTGGCGAAGGGGCTTTGGAAGGCGCGTCCCATCACGCCGCTGACGACATGCGGAACAGCGTTGGCGAGAAAGGCGCCGCCAAAGAGATACGATATGTAGTGAGCCCACTCCATCGCTGGCACTCCTGTTTGATTGACTTTGTCGCCTGCCGCACCGCGCGCTGCCCGCGCGGGCATTCAGCCACGCGTCTTGCCGAGAAGGTCGATGATTTCGGCTGTCGTGCCGATTTCTCCCAGCCGCGGAAAGATCCGCGTCATGCTGTTGACGTGCGCGTCCGTGTTCAGGTCGGTCATGGCGTCGCTTGCCAACGTCACGTTGAACCCGCCCTCATAGGCTTGCCGCGCGGTGGATTCGACGCCGATGCTGGTGGCGACTCCTGCGAGCACGACTTGGGTGACACCGAGCTTCGTCAGACGCTCGTTGATGTCCGTGCTCGCGAACGCGCCCCAGGTCCGCTTGGTCACGACGTGATCCGAAGGCTGACAATTCAATTCGGGAACGAGTTCGGTCCAGTCGGGAGGCAGATCGGCGAGATTGAGCCTGTGCTCGGTACGGCCCGGTGCACCACCGGCGACATTGACCAAGACGACCGGCAGACCATGCTTGCGAAACGCCTCCGCCAACTCGCTGGCATGCGCCACGATGGGCGCCATGGGATGCGCGGCCTGCCGCGTAACGATGCCCTTCTGCAGGTCGATCAGGATCAGGGCCGTCTTCGAATCGAGAGTGGTGAGCGACATTGCGTGTCTCCTTTTAACGGTGTCGGCAACGATGCGTCGGGCGACATGCGCGACCGCGAAGCATCCAGAAGGGGTCATGCTGCGTTTCAAAGAGAAGCGGCAATGCCGCAGGCGCGCGGTTCGTGACGCGCTGCGAATGGCCGGCCGGAGCGTTACGGTTCGACGAGTCTCTCGAGCAGCACGAGCGCCTTTGCGAGTTCCTGCTGCTCCTGTGCCGTGAGTTTTGTTTGTATGGCGCGGAGCAACCAATCGTGCCTTGCCGCCCGCCCATCCTTGATCCATTGCCGGCAGGCCGGCGTGAGCGACAAGATGGTCCGGCGACCATCATCCGGGTCCGGCGTGCCCTGAACATGCCCAGCCGCTTCCAAGGCAGCGATTGTCGCGCCCATGGATTGCGGGCGGACGCCCTCGGCCTTGGCAAGGGCCGTCACCGTGCCCGAGCCCTCGCGCTCCAGCCGAACCAGCACCGCGGCCTGCGACGGCGTCAAATCGCCCGTCCCCGCCTGTTCGCGCAGCCGCCGCTTCAGTTTCACGCCGAAAGCGTAAAGCGCCTCCACCAGCGCGGGGGCGCGCGCCGTCGAGCCCTTTGGTTTGTTCATGTCGCGACGCTATCAGATATGAAGGCAGACTACAAAGGTAAACTTCATATCTGCCGCCCGCATCGCGCGGATCAGCAATGCGCTTTCAGCGCGCCTCGATCCGCAGCGCCCAGACCAGCACAAACGCCAGCAGGACAATCGACAGCAGCGGGCACCAGAAGCCGACCGCGCGGAACAGCAGCACGCCGCAAACGGTGCCGGCCAGAAAGCCGGCGATCACCGGCCACAGTCTTGCAAAGCGCAGGCGCGCGTGCCGGCGCGCGACGTCGGCATCGGCATCGTGCGGGTTGCGGCGCGCGCGACGCGCCGCAACCAGCCACTGCGCGAGATCGAGCGCGACTTGCGTGGTGTTGGTCGTCATCACGTTGGTCGAGGAGATGCCGCGCATCAACAGCCGCACCAGCGCGCTCTGCATGCCCATAGCGCCGACGCCGAGCACGCTCGCCGCCACTGCCAGCGGCGCATTGGCGCCCCTGAAGGGCGCGCCGATGAGGCCGACGACAACGAAGCCAGCGATCATGAGCATTTCGCCGCCGATCGCCCAGATCAGCGCCGTGCGCTCGCGCCCGGCGATCGCGACCAGGAAGGCTGTGGCAAAGCCGGCGAAGAAGAACACCGGAATCGCCAGCGTGCGGATCACGGCGGAGCGGTCGGCGTCGACCAACTGCACGCCGACGATGACGAAGCTGCCGGTCACCTGGGCGACGAACAGACCGAACAGCGCGAGATAGGTGCAGGCATCGACGACCCCGGCGGAAAAGGCGAGCAGCGCGGCGGCCCATCGCGGCAGTCTCAATGCCTTGACGATCAACCGCGAACCTCCCTGCCCCGCCTCACCTAGAATTGAGCGATTGCCGCACCACCCAGCGCGCTCAGCACCACCACCAGCCAGGGCGGCACCTTCCACATGAACAACAGCAGGAAGGCGACCACCGCCAGCGCGAAGTCGTAGGGGCTCGCGATCGCCGAGGTCCACACCGGGTGATAGAGCGCGGCCAACAGGAGCCCGACCACCGCCGCGTTAACGCCGCGCAGCGCCGATTGTGCCAATGGCCACCGCCGCAAATGATCCCAGAACGGCAGCATGCCGGCGACCAGGAAGAACGACGGGAGGAAGATCGCGACGAGACAGATGATGGCGCCGAGCCAGCCGTTCGGCTGCGGCCCCATCACCGCGCCGAGATAGGCGGCGAAGGTGAACAGCGGCCCCGGCACCGCTTGCGCGGCGCCATAGCCGGCGAGGAAGGCATCGTTGCTCACCCACCCGGGCGGCACGACGGAGGCTTGCAACAGCGGCAGCACCACGTGGCCACCGCCGAACACCAGCGAGCCCGCGCGGTAGAAGGCATCGGCCAGTTTGATGCCCTGGCTCGGAACCGCCTCCGCAAGCATGGGCAGACCGATGAGAAGGATAAAGAACACCGCCAGCAGGCAGGCGCCGGTCAAGCGGCTGACCTTGATCGGCAATTGCGCGGGCGCAGCGCTCGCGTCCCCCTTTGGCAGGATGACGGCGCCGGCGACACCGCCGAGCGCGATCGCGGCGATCTGGCCCCAGGCGGTCGGAAACGCCAGCACGATGACGGCGGCGGCCACCGCCAGTGTCGCCCGTTTGCGGTCGGGCGCGAGCGAACGCATCATGCCGAGCACGGCCTGCGCCACCACGGCGACGGCGACCACCATCAGCCCGTGCAGCCAGCCGGTGCCCATGGCGCCGCCGGTCGATTTGACGCCATAGGCGAACAGCACCATGGCGATCGCCGAGGGCATGGTGAAGCCGGTCCACGCCGCCAACATGCCCAGATAGCCGGCGCGCAACAGGCCGATCGCCATGGTCACCTGGCTGCTCGCCGGGCCGGGCAGAAACTGACAGAGCGCCACCAGATCGGCGAAGGTCGCTTCGTCGATCCATTTGCGGCGCACCACATATTCTTCGCGGTAGTAGCCGAGGTGGGCGATCGGTCCGCCGAACGAGGTCAGCCCGAGCCGCAATGTGGTCGTGAACACCTCAAGCCAGTTGGACCGCGTATCCGTCGCCGCCGGCGAGGTCATTGTGCTGCTCCGCGCGAACGCTCTTCCTCAACGCTGCCGCAACCAGCCGCCGATGCGTTCGACCGCCTCGTGCATCTCGGCCTGCGAGCCCGCATAGCAAAACCGCAGGAAGTGGCGTCCGTTGCGTGGATCGAAGTCGATACCCGGCGTCGCCGCCACGCCGGTCTCGTCCAGCATCTGCTTTGCGAAGGCGAGGCTGTCGTCGGAAAAGCGCGAGATGTCGGCGTAGAGATAGAAGGCGCCGTCGACCGGCAGGAACTTGTCGAGCCCCGCCTTCGGCAGCCCCTCGACCAGGATGCGCCGGTTCACTTCGTAGCCGTGCTTGATCGCTTCCATTTCCGCGCGGCCGTCGAAAGCGGCTTCGGCCGCCACTTGCGCCAGTGTCGGCACCGAGATCGCGAGATTGCCGTGCAGCCGGTCGACGGTGCGCACGAAATTCTCCGGCACCACCATCCAGCCGATGCGCCAGCCGGTCATGCAGAAATATTTGGAGAAGGAATTGATCACCACGACACGCGGCGAGAGCTTGGCCGCGGTCTCGGCGGCAAAGGCATAGTCCAGCCCGTGATAGATCTCGTCCGAGATCACCTTGATGCCTTCGGCTTCCGCGAGCGCGATGAGATCGCCGAGCACCTCCGCCGTCATCATGGTGCCGGTGGGATTGGCCGGGCTCGCGATCACCACGCCGGCAAGCGGCTTGCGTCGGTGTGCGGCGATGAGCGCCTCACCGGTCAGCGCCCAACGGGTCTTGGCGCTGACGTCGATCAGCACCGGCTCGCAGCCGAGCGCAGTGAGGATGTGGCGGTAAGGCGGGTAGCCCGGATTGGCCAGCGCCACGCGCTCGCCCGGTTCGAACAGCGACAGGAAGGCAAGGATGAAACCGCCGGAGGAACCGGTGGTAACCGCCACCCGGGCCGGATCGAGATCGAGGCCGTAGGTCTCGCGGTAATGGCGTGCGATCCGCGCCCTGAGCGACGGGATTCCGAGCGACTCGGTATAGGCAATGCGGCCGTCGAGCGCGGCCTTGGCGGCGGCGAGCGCGGCGCGCGGCGCCGGGGCCGCCGGCTGGCCCACCTCCATGTGCACCACCGCGATGCCGCGCGCCTCGGCGGCGGCGGCCGCGGCCATGACGTCCATGACGATGAACGGCGGCACTTCGCTACGCCTGGAGGGCGTTAACAGTCGTTTTGCCGCATCGAGCATGATTGTCGCACCCTTGGGACGCCTTTCGCGCCCCGCTGTTGCCGCATTCCCCGGATTCCCTGCGGCCGGGTTCGCGATTTGTCGGCATGGCGGCGGACCCGCGTTGACCGCCCCAAGAGGCGTCACTAGGTTCACCTCATCCGGTGGCAAAGATCGGCATGACCGAGAAGGAGACCCCTATCAGGGCACGGCGCAAGGCGCCAGCCGCCCGCGCGCTCGCGCTAGCGACCGCCATTGCCGTCGGCGGCTTCGGCCCGGCGGCGACGCCGGCCTATGCGCAGCACAGCCTGCGGATCATTCGCGACACCGAGATCGAGAATCTGTTGCGCGACTATGCGCGGCCCATTCTCAAGGTGGCCGGGCTTGCCCAACAGAACATCAAGGTCGTCATCATCAACGACCGCGCCTTCAACGCCTTCGTCATGGACGGGCGCCATATCTTCGTTAACGCCGGCGCCCTGTTCGACACCAAGACGCCGAACGAGATGATCGGCGTGCTCGCCCATGAAACCGGGCACTTGGCCGACGGCCATCTCATGCGCCTGCGCGAGCGGCTGGCGCGGGCGCAGACACTGTCGATCATCGGCATGCTCGCCGGCATCGGCGCGGCGGTTGCCGGCGCGACCGCCGGCGTTTCCGGCTCCGGCAACATCGGCCCCGCGGCAATCCTGGCACCGCAATCGGCGATCCGCAATTCGATGCTGGCCTATGCCCGCACCCAGGAAGACCAAGCCGACCATGCCGCGGTGAAATTCCTCAACGAGACCCACCAATCGGCCAAGGGCATGGTCGATCTGTTCAAGCGCCTGAGCAACGAGATGCTGTTCTCGTCGCGCTACATCGATCCCTACATGCAGAACCATCCGATGCCGGCCGACCGGGTCGCCGCGTTGGAAGCCATGGCCAAGGCGAGCCCCTACTGGAACAAGAAAGACCCGCCGGCGCTGCAAATGCGGCACGATATGATGCGGGCCAAATTGTCCGGTTACCTGGAGCAGCCCGCCACCGTCTTGCGGCGCTATCCGTTGAGCAATCACAGCCTGCCGGCGCGCTATGCGCGCGCGATTTCAGCCTACCGCAACGGCGGTGTGCGAAAGGCGAGCGGCATGATCAACGACCTGATTCGCAGCGAGCCGAACAATCCTTATTTCTATGAACTCAAGGGGCAGGCGCTGCTGGAAAGCGGCTACCCGTCGCAGGCCGTGGCTCCGTTGAGCCGCGCGGTCGCGCTTTCCCACCATGCGCCGCTGATCTCGATCCTGCTCGGCCAGTCCATGATCGCCACCAACAACAAGAAATACGCACCCGAGGCGGTGCGGCTATTGCGTTCGGCCGTCGAACATGAGCCTGAAATGCCGAACGCCTACGAACAGCTCGCCATGGCCTATGGCCGCGAGGGCGATCTCGCGCACGCCGATCTCGCCTCCGCCCACGCGGCCTTCGCCCGCGGCGACATCAAGACCGCGCACCTGCTCGCTTCGCGCGCCAAGACCCGACTACCGGTCGGCTCCCCCGCCTGGGTGCGGGCCGACGATATCGTCAACGCCAAAGCGCCGAGCGCGCACCCCTGATCGATAGGACCAAACCCCATGACCTTCAGCTCCCGCTTCATCGCCATCGCCGGTGTGCTGAGTGCCGCGCTCTTGGCCTTCACCATGCCGCAGGCCACGCGCGCGGATGAATTCTCCAAGCCGCAGACCACGGCGATCCAGAAGATCGTGCACGACTACCTGATCGCCCACCCCGAGGTGCTCGAGGAGGCGATGGCCGAGCTGCAAAAACGCCAGGAGACAGCCGAGGCGCTCAAGCACCAAGCCGCGGTCAAGGCGCATGCCAAGGAACTGTACAACTCGCCGGACGAGGTCGTGCTCGGCAATCCGAAGGGCAACGTCACCTTCGTCGAGTTCTTCGATTACAATTGCGCCTATTGCAAACGCGCCATGGGCGACATGCTCACGCTGCTGAAGACCGACCCCAATCTCCGGGTCGTGCTCAAGGAATTTCCGGTGTTGGGGCCGGGCTCGGTGGAAGCCGCCAAGGTGGCGGTGGCCGTGCGCATGCTCGACAAGACCGGCAAGAAGTATCTTGAGTTCCACCAGAAGCTGCTCGGCGGCCGCGGTCATGCCGACGGTGCGCGCGCGCTGGCGGTCGCCAAGGACATCGGCATGAACATGGATCAGCTCCGCAAGGACATGAAGAGCCCCGAGGTGGAGAAGACGCTGAAGCAGGATTTCGGGCTCGCCGAGGCGCTGGGCCTGAACGGTACGCCGAGTTACGTCATCGGCGACAATGTGGTCGTCGGCGCGGTCGGGCTTGCCGCCCTCAAGCAGAAGATCGCCAACGCCCGCTGCGGCAAGGATGCGTGCTGAGCGCCGGCTCCGGCTGAATCCCCCTGAAAGGCCCTTGGTCCCACGCCGGGACCATGGTAAGCTGTTTATGTGAGGGTGATCGCGCTCGCCACGTTGAAGACGTTTCTTGCCCGGGGCCCGGCCTATGCTGACGCGCATGAGCCCGTCATGGCTTGGTATCGACAAGTCAAGAACGCCGACTGGGCAACACCGTCGGACGTCAAGGCGGCGGTGCGAACGGCTAGCGTCCTCAAGGACGGTCGGGTCGTGTTCAATATCGCCGGCAACAAATATCGGATCGTCGTATGGATCAACTTCCCCTATCGGGTCGTTTACATCCGGTTCATCGGCACCCACCGACAGTATGACCAGATCGACGCGCAAACCATTTGAAGTGCACCGACCATGAATATCGAACCGATTAAGAACCAGCGTGATTATCGCCACGCCCTCAAGGAAATCGAGGGCTTAATGATCGCGAAGCCCAACACGCCCGAGGGCGACCGGCTCGACGTGCTGGTCACGCTGGTGGAAGCCTGGGAACGGAAACATTATCACGTCGATCTGCCGGACCCGGTGGAGGCGATCAAATACCATATGGAGCAAAATGATCTCCAGCCGCGTGATCTCATCCCGTTCATTGGCAACCGCAATCGGGTTCATGAGATTCTGAACCGCCGCCGGCCATTGACGCTCAAAATGATCCAACGTCTCCATCAAGGTTTGGGAATACCGGCGGAATCGCTGATCAAGAGCCGTGCGGCCTGACGGAAGCATAGGCCCGCAAGTGTTCGGAACCGCGAACTGTCTCGGCCGCCCCCTGTCTGTCGCCCCTGCCTTAAGCCTGAATTGGCCGCCCGTTTGCCCTCGCCGCCGGCTCCACCTATAAAGCGCGGACATTTCCAGCCCGCGCCGAATCGCTTAACGCCCGGCGCTCGTTTCAGGCCATGACCCAGACCATCTACGTCCTCAACGGCCCCAATATGAACCTGCTCGGCACCCGCGAGCCGGAGAAGTACGGCCACGCGACGCTCGCCGACGTGGAAAAGCTCTGCCGCGCCACCGCCGCGCGCTTCGGCCTGGAGGTCGAATTCCGCCAGTCGAACATGGAAGGCCAACTGGTGGACTGGATCCAGGAAGCACAAACCAAGAAGGCGGCCGGCATCGTCCTCAATCCAGCCGGCTACACCACCACCTCGATCGCCATCCTCGATGCGCTGCTGACGGTGAGCATGCCGGTGATCGAAACCCACATCACCAATATCCACGCTCGTGAAAGCTTCCGGCAGAACTCCTATGTATCGAAGGCGGCAAAAGCGGTAATCGCCGGGTTCGGCATTGAAGGCTATGCCCTGGCGATTACCGGCCTGGCGGCGCTCATGGGCGCCAAAGAAGCCAAAGCCTGAACCGGGACTGCGCGATGGCACAACCGCCGAAATTGGTCGACCGCGATCTGATCCATGAGCTGACCGAGTTGCTCGACGAGACCGGCTTGAGCGAGATCGAGATCGAGCAGGACGGCCGGCGGGTGCGGGTCGCGCGGACCATCGCCGCGCCGGCTGTAGTGGCGCCAGTGCCCACGGCGCTGGCATCATCGCCGCAGGTGGCCGAGGCGGGTTCTCTCGATCCGCTGAAGCATCCCGGCGTCGTCACCTCGCCCATGGTCGGCACCGCTTACGCCGCGGCCGAGCCCGGCGCCAAGCCGTTCATCGAAATTGGCTCGCACGTGAACGCCGGCGACACGCTGCTGATCGTTGAAGCGATGAAGACCATGAACCAGATTCCGACCCCGCGCGCCGGCACCGTGATCCAGATTCTGTTCGAGGACGGCCAGCCGGTGGAGTACGGCGAGCCGCTGGTGATTATTGAATGATCGCTCGCGGCGCCTCGCACAGCCCTTATCTTGAGGAGGCCGCGCAGCGGCCCTCTCGAGGGCCGTCAGAGGTTCGGCAGTTCGATGTTCGATAAGATCCTCATCGCCAACCGCGGCGAGATCGCGTTGCGCGTGCTGCGCGCCTGCAAGGAACTCGGCATCCCGACGGTCGCGGTGCACTCCACCGCCGACGCCGACGCCATGCATGTGCGCTTTGCCGATGAGAGCGTCTGCATCGGCCCGCCGGCCGCCAAGGACAGCTATCTCAACATGCCCGCCATCCTGGCGGCCTGCGAGATCACCGGCGCCGATGCCGTGCATCCCGGCTACGGTTTCCTGTCCGAGAACGCCCGCTTTGCCGAAATCCTCGCCTCGCATAATGTCGAGTTCATCGGCCCCAAGGCCGAACATATCCGCCTGATGGGCGACAAGATCGAGGCCAAGCGCACCGCCAAACGGCTCGGCATTCCGGTGGTGCCGGGCTCGGAAGGCGGCGTCACCTCCGACCACGAGGCCGCCCGCATCGCCGACGAGATCGGCTATCCGGTGCTGATCAAAGCGGCGGCCGGCGGCGGCGGGCGCGGCATGAAGGTCGCGCGCGAGCCGAACGAACTGCCCACGGCGCTGTCGACGGCGCGCAGCGAGGCCGCCGCGGCTTTCGGGGACGACGCCGTCTATATCGAGAAATACCTGCAGCGCCCGCGCCACATCGAAATCCAGGTGCTGGGCGACGGCCAGGGCAATGCCATTCATCTCGGCGAGCGCGACTGCTCGCTGCAGCGCCGGCATCAGAAAGTGTGGGAGGAAGGCCCCTCGCCCGCGCTCAATGCCGAAGCACGCAACACCATCGGCGAGACGGTGGCGAGCGCCATGCGCGAGATCAATTATCTCGGCGTCGGCACCGTCGAATTCCTCTACGAGGACGGCCAGTTCTATTTCATCGAGATGAACACCCGCATCCAGGTCGAGCACCCGGTAACCGAGATGATCACCGACATCGACCTGATCTTCGAGCAGATCAGGGTCGCCACCGGCGCCGAACTGACCTTGAAGCAGAGCGACATCGTGTTCCGCGGCCACGCCATCGAGTGCCGCATCAATGCCGAGAACCCGGTGTCATTCCGTCCCTCGCCCGGCAAGATCCTGCACTACCATCCGCCGGGAGGGCTCGGCGTGCGCATCAATTCAGCGGTCTACGAGGGCTACACCATCCCGCCCTTTTACAACTCGCTGGTCGGCAAGCTGATCGTGCACGGCAAGACGCGCACCGAATGCCTGATGCGGTTGAAGCGGGCGCTCGACGAGGTGGTGGTCGACGGCATCGAGACCACTCTACCGCTATTCCGCGCGCTGGTCGGCGAGAAAGACATCATCGACGGCAACTACCACATCCACTGGCTGGAGCAGTTCCTCGCCAGAGGCGGGATGGACGAATAGGCCGAGGCGCTGGTTTGCTTGGATCGGCGCGTCGTGTTCATACAGCGAACGAGCGATGACGCAGCAGCCCGAACCGACTTGGCTCGACAGGGGCCTCGGAACTCGCGTGGGCACGCTGGTCCTGGCGCTGGCGACGGTTGCCGGGTTGGTGGTCTGTGCGCTCCTGGCCGCGCCCTTTCTGGGCGCGCTGACCTGGGCCTTGGCGCTGGCAATTCTGTTTGCGCCGTTCCACGCCATCCTCGAAGCGAAATTGAAGTACGCCAATATTGCAGCCTTGGTCTCGGTCCTGATCGTCGCGCTCGTTGTCGCGGTACCGGTCGCATTCGTGGTGGAACGCCTGATCGCGGAAGCCGCGACTGGCGCGGTCGTCGTGCAGGGCAAGGTCGCGTCCGGCGCCGTCCAGCGCCTGCTCGATGCCCACCCCAGCATCGCGCCATTCGGCAAATGGCTCCAGCAACAGATCGACCTGCCGTCTTTGATGGCGACGCTTGCGACGTGGCTGAGCAATGCCGGCGCCTCCCTTGCCCGGGTCTCCGTCACCCAAGCAATCGAAATCGTACTGACCTTCTATCTGCTTTTCTATTTTCTGCGTGATCGGCGGGCGATACAGCGGCTGTTGCACGATCGGCTGCCGCTGACGGAAGCCGAGACGACGCGGCTGTTTGCCCGCATCGTCGATACCATTCACGCAACGGTCTATGGAACGATCGCCGTCGCCGCGGTGCAGGGTCTGCTCGGCGGCCTCATGTTCTGGTTTCTTGGCCTGCCGACGCCGCTGCTCTGGGGACTGGTGATGGGACTGTTGTCGCTGGTCCCGGTCCTGGGCGCCTTCGTGGTGTGGATACCCGCGGCTATTCTATTGGCGCTCAATGGCGATTGGGGAAAGGCCATTATCCTGTCGCTCTGGGGCGGCCTGGTGGTCGGCGGGATCGACAATGTCCTGCGTCCGGTCTTCGTCGGAAACCGGCTGAGGCTTCATACGGTCCCGGCCTTCATCTCCATCATCGGTGGCCTCATCCTGTTCGGCGCCTCAGGCTTCATCCTCGGCCCTTTGGCGGTCACGCTCACGATGCTGCTGCTGGAATTTTGGCGGGAGCGCAACCAAGCCCGGCCCCCGGACAAGACCGACGCCCTCGCTTGAACGGCTATCGGCAACGACGCCGTGGTCACCACTCGCGTCGCGACGACCAGGGCAGCGCATCGAGCATCTTCAGCGTCGCCACGTTCGGGCAATAATCTTCCCACTCCGCGTCACTTGGGTCGCGCGCGAGATGGCGCCGGCAGCGCCCCTTGCAGTCGCAAACCGTGCAGACGCGCTCCAGGTCCAGGAAGGTGGCCCGGTCGACCTGCGCGACTTCCTCTGCATTGAGGTCCAGCGCCGCCATCCGCCGGAACAAAAGGTCGGCGGCATGTGGTCCGCGGCTGACGAGCCGTTGCAACTCGCAGGCCGACATCCCCACGTCTTGCGCCATTCGGTCGACCTCATCGTCAGAGCAGGCCGCAAGGTCGGAAGGACACGCCGAGCTGCGCGTCAATTCATTCCACCAGTCCGCAATGACCTCGGCCGCCGAGCGGCGGTTCGTTTCACGGTACAGGATGGACATGACCCAGCCCTCCGGTTTTTGAACACGAAAACTATGGCACCGGCGCAATTGCTGTCATTGACGCAGGTCAAACACGCCGACAATTCCGGGCTCGGCTTTGTTTGCTGCAGCCACGCGATATAATGGCCGTGCTCAATGCGCTGCCGCGGTGAGCCGTTCCAGGAGCGTGCAGACCTCCTCGGGATTGTACGGCTTGGGCACGAACACGGAGCGCGACACCAGGCCGCCGAGGTCGGAATTGGAGTAGCGGCCGGAAGCATAGACGATCGGCAGTTCCGGGCGCCGCTCGCGCGCCCGGCTTGCGAGTTCCGCTCCGTCCATACCGCCGGGCAGATTGACATCGGTGAACAGCACGTCGACCGCGCCACCACTGTCGATATACCGCAGCGCTTCGTCGGCGGTGGCCGCCTCGCGGACCGCGAAGCCGTGGTCGCTGAGCGCCTCGGCGACCAGCATGCTGATCAGGACCTCGTCCTCGACCAGAAGGACGGTGGTCTGGTGTGTGGCGCGCCCCATGACTTCACCTCGACAGCGCGGTGTGTGGTCCCTCAACGCCGGACCATCGTTTTCGTATCGAGCTTTCGGAAACTTGTTCCCACTATGGTGGGCAAAGCTTTAATGGCCGTAATGTTCCGGGGCGCGGTATCCAAATCGGCGGAACTGCCGTAACATCCGCCGTCCGTCAGTCGTTCGAGCCATGGCCAGCCGCGGTAACAACTTCATCGAGATCACGCCCGAGGTGCTGCTCAAGGCCTATGCCTGCGGCATCTTCCCCATGGCGGAAAGCGCGGAGGATCCGGCGCTGTACTGGATCGAGCCGGACATGCGCGGCATCGTTCCGCTCGACGGCTTCCACATACCGGCGCGGCTTGCCCGCACCGTGCGCACGACCGCCTTCAACGTATTCGTCGACCGCGCCTTCGACGACGTCATCGAAGGCTGCGCCGAGCCCAATGTCGGCCGCGCGCGCACCTGGATCAACACGCGCATCCGCAAGATTTACCGCGCGCTCTATGCGGAAGGGCATTGTCATACAGTCGAGGTCTATGACGGTCGCGAGCTGGTGGGCGGCCTTTACGGCGTCTCGCTCGGCCGTGCCTTCTTCGGCGAGAGCATGTTCCACCGCGCGCGCGACGCTTCCAAGATCGCGCTGGTGCATCTGGTGGCCCGGCTCAAGGCCGGCGGCTTCCGCCTGCTCGACACCCAATTCGTGACCGATCACCTGAAGACCTTCGGCGCGATCGAGGTGCCGAAGCGGCAATATCACCGGCTGTTGGAAGACGCGCTCGCCGGCGAAGGCGACTTCGGCGCGCTGCCGCTGCACCGTCCGGTGAAAGGGGCGGAAGCCTTGGCGGTGCTGGCGAAAAGCGAATAGCCGCTCGCTACCCGTCAATCGCTAGCGGATTGCCGGTAGTGCCCCGCGCCGCGCCGGACGCCGCGAATGCGCTGCGGGGCGGCGCGCGGTGGGCTTGGCGACGGGTGCGGCGGCCTGCGCCTGGTCGGCGGCGGTATTGTCGGCCTGCGCGACCGCTGGGTTCTTGCCGCCTTTGCAGTCGATCAGCCAAACGTCATAGATCGGGTGCTCGACGGCGTGCAGGCCGGGACTCGCCTTGAACATCCAGCCTGTGAAGATGCGCTTGATGTCGCCCTTCAGCGTCACCTCGTCGACGTCGACAAAGGCGTCGGTCTGCGGCGTCTCGGTGGGCGGCCGCGAATAACACACCTTCGGCGTCACCTGCAGGGCGCCGAATTGCACGGTCTCGTTGATCGCGACGTCGAACGAGGTGATGCGCCCGGTGATCTTGTCGAGCCCCTCGAACACCGCGGTCGGGTTGCTGATGCGCTGCGGCGGCGGCTGCATCACCACCGCGTTCGTCGGCGGTGCTTGAATGGCGGCCGGCGCGCCCGCCGGCAGCTCACCCGCCGGTGGCTGGACGGCCTGCTGCGGCGCGTTGCCCGGCTGCTGCGGCGCCTGCGCCGGCGGACGGTTGGCCTGTTGGCTGGGCGCCGCGCCGGGCGGCGGGGCGAGCGGTTGCGCTTCGATGGTGCCGCCGCCGGGCCGGGCCGCCGGCGGCAGGCTCATCGGCGCCGGCATCGGCTGCGCTGGCGGCTCGTCACGGCTCTGCTGGGTCGGAGGCCCCGGCTGCCGCTGGGCGGCTGGATAGTCGAGATCGGGATTGTGCCACTGCGAGGCGGGCGGCGGATAATCGCGCTCCTCTGGCTGCCGATAGCGCGGATAGGGCTGCTGGTTCGGATAATAGCGCGGCGGCGGCTGTCGCCGTCCCTCGGGAACGTCGGCGGGCGGACGCGGTGGCCCGTTGCCGAAGATCGAGTCGAATTGCGCGTGCGCAGGCGCGCCCGGCAGCAGGGCGGCCAGCAGCAGCAGACCGATCATCGCAATTGTCTGTCGCACCATCGCAGCCGGCAATGTCCGCCTCGCGCCGGGCAAAGCGGATTCGCCCCTCCCCGCGAGGCCCGGTTAACACGGTAAATAGGGCGGTGGAAGGGCGATCAGGGGGCCGTCACAGCAGCCAGAGCTTCACCGCTGACATGGTCCCGCCGGCTACCGGTCCCCCGGCGCCCATGCCTTGTAATCGCCGGTCGCCTTGGGGCGGCGGCCGAGGGCCAGGGTGGAACCCGGCGGCCGGTAGGCGCCGGGCGTGCCGGTCGGGTTGGGACGGTGCGGTTTTTCCCAGTCATGCGGCTTGTAGCCCTGCTGGGTCGGCGGAACATCGACCGTGTGGTGCAGCCAGCCGTGCCAGGACGGCGGCACCGCGGTCGCCTCGGCATAGCCGTTGAAGATGACCCAGCGCCGCTCGAAGCCGAGGACGGGATCGATCTTGCCGCCCCGGGTCCGGTAGTAGCGGTTGCCGAACTCGTCCTTGCCGACGGCTTCGCCATACCTCCAGGTCCAGAACTGGGTGCCGAAGGTCTGCGAGTTCCACCAAGTGAACAGTTTCAGCAGGAAGTTTTTCATCGCCGTCGTGCGTTAGGAGCCCAGTGCCGGTTTTGTGCCACCTCGGTACCCCGCTGGCAAGCGCGCGGTTCCGCGCTATTCGCCACTTCGAGCATGGATGTTATGTACGCCTTCATGGAATCGATCCGGTCCGCGCCGACCTCGTTGCGTGGCTGGCTTGCCTGGCTGCCCGGCCCAATCGCGGCGCAGCGGCGGCTCAGTGAAACGCCGGGTGATCGCTGATCCAAGCGGTCCAAGTCCAAGCCATCAACGGCCCACCCGAAAGGACACGCTCAGCCAAATGACGTTGACATCGCCGGCCCGCACGCTGTTTTCCGTTCTGCTCTTGCTGCTCGTCTCGTTCGCCGCCGGGGCGCGATCCCAGACGCTGCCAGCGCCGGCCAGCAATGGCGGCGCCGCGCCGACCGCGGCCAAGCCCGAGAAGGATCCGTTCGGCCGCGAGTCGCCGCAAGGCATGGTGTCCGGCCTGATGAACGCGCTTGCCGCGGCCGATTACGACCGTGCCCTTCATTTCTTCCAGACCGATACGGTCCCGGGCGTGAGCAGTTGGTCCGTGCTGTCAGGGGCGGAGCTGGCGCGCCGGTTTCAAGCGGTCCTTGATCGCGCCGGCACCGTGACCACGCCCGCCGAGCTCAGCAACGACCCGAACGGCAATGTCAACGACGGGTTGGCGCAAGACCTGGAGCGCTTCGGTGTGGTGAAGACGCCGACAGGCGACGTGCCATTGCTGGCCAAGCGTGTCGAACGCAACGGCCAGGGACTGTGGCTCGTGTCCGACAGCGTTTTGCGCGAGATCCCTGTGCTCTACCGGACGCTTACGAATGGTTCGGCCTCGGCACCGTGGATCGACCTCGTGCCGGAAGGCCCAACCATCGGCGGTGCGCCTCTTTCGCACTGGCTCGCAATTCTCATTGCCGCCGCCTTAAGCCTTGCCATCGCCTGGGGACTGATCGCGCTGCGCGGACCGATCGAACGTATGGTCCGGCGCGGCGGCGCCGAGACCAAGCTGTCGCGCTTCATCGAGGCATCTGCCGGGCCCCTGCGTATCCTGATCGCCCTGTTCATCTTCGGGATCGTGATGCAGGCGCTCGGCGTGACGGTCGTGGCGCGTTATCGCGCCTTTTTCGTCATGCAGCTTGTCGGCTGGCTCGCGGTCGCCTGGCTGATGTGGCGTTGGGCGGATGCCGCCGGCGAAGTCATCCTCGGCCGGATGTCACGGCGCGGCCAGCTCACCGCCTACTCCGCCATCAGCTTCCTCAATCGCGCGTTCAAGGCGCTGCTCATCGTCCTGCTGGTGGCCGCACTGTTGCGGGCCTTCGGTGTCAACGTCACCGCCGGCCTCGCCGCCCTCGGCGTCGGTGGCTTGGCCATCGCGCTGGGCGCACAGAAGCTGTTCGAAAATCTGATCGGCAGCCTGACACTCATTGCGGATCGCCCGATGCGTATCGGTGATTTCGGCAAATTCGGCGACGCCTTGGGCACGGTCGAGGAGATCGGCATTCGCTCAACCCGCATTCGAACCCTCGACCGGACGGTGTTGACCGTGCCCAACGGGCAGCTCTCATCGCTACCGATTGAGAACTATTCGCAGCGCGACCGCTATTGGTTCCATCCCATTCTGAACCTGCGCTACGAGACGAGTCCCGACCAGATGCGTTATATCTTGCAAGCGTTGCGGACGATGCTCGCAGAGCATTCGAAGGTAGACACGGCAAGCGCGCGCGTTCGTTTCATTTCCCTCGGCGCGCATTCGCTCGACGTCGAAATCTTCTCCTACGTCATCGCTTGGGACTACGCCGGCTTCCTCGAAGTGCAGGAGGACCTGCTGCTGCGCTGCATGGACATCGTCGCCGAGAGTGGATCCGGCTTCGCGTTCCCGTCGCAAACCCTCTACTTCGGCCGCGACTCGGGGCTCGACCAAAGCCGCACTCAGGAGGCGGAGGAAGCGATCCGTCGTCGGCGCGAAACGGAGCCGTAAGGCGGCGGAGAACCCCTCATGCCGTTTCCGGCTGACCGCCCCGCTTCCCTGTTGCTTTTTCCGCCACAAACTGGCTATCGTTGCCCAAGAATTCAGCAGCCGCACCGGACGAGTTGGGCGGCTGAAACGAGACGACAGTGCCGGGATAAAAGGCGGGCCCCCACGGGTCCGCCTTTTTCATTGGGCCCTTTCGGCGGGCGGCGAGCCGTCCCACGGGCGTCGGCGTGGTACCGATACCGCGCCCTGCTCCATCAACAGGCGTTCATAACGCCATACCCCTTCGCCAAACTGTCGTACTTGCCCTTAAGACGCTGATCGCGTTTTGAGAATCAGCGCGCGCCGGCGGCACTTTTCCGCCGTTCTCCCGCTTTTGTCCCAGGCCGGACCAACGTACCCGCCGTGGCCCCGAAAAGCCGGAAGCCCCATTTTTCGGTCATTCTGGACCGTGCCGTCCGGCAAAAAAACCTAGCCGCGGCGCTGCAAAAAACCGCTTTCAGCGCCCGGGTGCGGGGCTGATACTCCGCCTCGGCCAAGCCGTTCTTGTCCCCAATTTTTGCTCCCTGGCCACAAGATTTAGTGTTTGATTCAGATTCAGTGACTATCTGTTGTTGACGCGTAGGGTGAGTTTCCGTAGCTTTCGGGGCGTTCGGTTGGGGTTTGCGTCTTCGGTTCCCTCCGGGCCTTCAAAATTGCTCAGGTAGACGTCACCCCGCGCCAGAAAAGGCGTGTCGGGACAGGGATTGTTGTGTGTTCCGGGCTCCAGGGCCCGTGCGTTCACCGGTACCGGGCGGCAGTCGCCAACCCTAAATATGGGGTGTCGCCCCCGGGCCCGAACAAAACGGGCGGACAACATCAAGTCCGTCAGGGATAATTCGCCGGCATCTCAAGCCGGCCACTTACGGGGCTAGAGACTACAATGCGGATAGAGCGTCGCTACACTCAGGACGGCGAGAACGCCTACGGCTCGATCGGCTTCCGGCTCACCACCAGCGAAATCCGCAATCCGGACGGATCGGTGGTGTTCAAGCTCGACAATGTCGAGGTGCCGGAATCCTGGTCGCAGGTGGCGTCCGACGTGCTGGCTCAAAAATACTTTCGCAAGGCCGGTGTCCCCGCCCGCCTGAAGAAGGTGGAAGAGAACACGGTGCCCTCGTTCCTGTGGCGCTCGGTCGCGGATGAGGAAGCGCTCAAGGAACTGCCCGAGAAAGAGCGCACCGTCGGCGAGCATTCCTGCAAGCAGGTGTTCGACCGGCTGGCCGGCACCTGGACCTATTGGGGCTGGAAGGGCGGCTACTTCGATTCGGAAGACGACGCCCGCGCCTTCTTCGACGAGCTGCGCTACATGCTGGCGACGCAGATGTGCGCGCCCAACTCGCCGCAGTGGTTCAACACCGGCCTGCACTGGGCCTACGGCATCGATGGGCCGAGCCAGGGCCACTATTACGTCGACTTCCAGACCGGCAAGCTGACGCGCTCGAAGACCTCCTACGAGCATCCGCAGCCGCATGCCTGCTTCATCCAGGGCATCACCGACGACCTGGTGAACGAAGGCGGCATCATGGACCTGTGGGTGCGCGAGGCGCGCCTGTTCAAATACGGCTCCGGCACCGGCTCCAACTTCTCGGCGCTGCGCGGCGAAGGCGAGCGGCTCTCCGGCGGCGGCAAGTCGTCGGGTCTCATGTCCTTCCTGAAGATCGGCGACCGCGCCGCCGGCGCCATCAAGTCGGGCGGCACCACGCGCCGCGCCGCCAAGATGGTGGTGGTCGACGTCGACCATCCCGACATCGAGAACTACATCGACTGGAAGGTCCGCGAAGAGCAGAAGGTGGCCGACCTCGTCACCGGCTCCAAGACCAACCAGAAGCACTTGCGCGCCATCCTGAAGGCCTGCGTCAACTGTCAGGGCTCGGGCGACGACTGCTTCTCGCCGGAGAAGAACCCGGCCCTGAAGCGCGAGATCAGAATCGCGCGCCGCGCCTACGTGCCCGACAACATCATCAAGCGCGTGATCCAGTTCGCGCGCCAGGGCTATACCGACATCCACTTCCCCACTTACGACACCGACTGGGACTCGGAGGCCTATCTCACCGTCTCCGGGCAGAACTCGAACAATTCGGTGCGCGTCACCGACGAGTTCCTGAAAGCCGTCGAAGCCGACGGCAACTGGGACCTGACCGCGCGCATCACCGGCAAGACCACCAAGACCCTGCCCGCGCGCGACCTGTGGGAGAAGATCGGCAACGCCGCTTGGTCCTGCGCCGATCCCGGCCTGCAATTCCACTCGACCATCAACGACTGGCACACCTGCCCGGCGTCGGGGCCGATCCGCGCCTCCAATCCGTGCTCGGAATACATGTTCCTCGACGACACCGCCTGCAATCTGGCGTCGTTGAACCTGCTCGCCTTCCGCGACGAGACCACCAAGCGCATCGACGTCGAAAGCTACGAGCACGCGGTACGGCTGTGGACCGTCGTCCTGGAAATCTCGGTGCTGATGGCGCAGTTCCCGTCCAAGCAGATCGCGCAGCTCTCCTACGAGTTCCGCACGCTCGGCCTCGGCTACGCCAATATCGGCGGCCTCTTGATGACCTCCGGCATTCCCTATGACTCCGATGCCGGCCGCGCCATCACCGGCGCGCTGACCGCCATCATGACCGGCGTGTCTTACGCGACCTCCGCCGAGATGGCGTCGCAGCTCGGGCCCTTCCCCGGCTTCAAGAAGAACCGCGAGCAGATGCTGCGCGTCATCCGCAACCACCGCCGCGCCGCGCACGGTGAGCGCACCGGCTATGAGAAGGTGGCGACGCCGCCGGTGCCGCTCGACCACGGCGCCTGCCAATCCTTGGGTGAAAATGGCGCGGCGCTCATCGCGCACGCCGAGGCCGCCTGGGATCGTGCCTTGCAACTCGGCGAGCAGCACGGCTTCCGCAACGCGCAGGCGAGCGTGGTCGCCCCCACCGGCACCATCGGCCTGGTGATGGACTGCGACACCACCGGCATCGAGCCCGACTTCGCGCTGGTCAAGTTCAAGAAGCTCGCCGGCGGCGGCTACTGGAAGATCATCAACCGCGCGGTGCCGGAGGCGCTGCGCACGCTCGGCTACTCGGAATCTCAAATCGCCGAGATCGAGGTCTACGCGGTCGGCCACGGCTCGCTGGCGCAGGCGCCGGGCATCAACCACACCACACTGAAGACCAAGGGCTTCACCGACGAGGCGATCGCGAAGGTCGAAAAGGCGCTGCCGACCGCCTTCGACATCAAGTTCGCCTTCAACAAGTGGACGCTGGGCGAGGCCTTCTGCCGCGACACCTTGAAGATCCCGGCCGAGCAGCTCAACGCGCCCACCTTCGACCTGCTCGCGCATATCGGCTTCAGCCGGCGCGAGATCGAGGCCGCCAACATCCACGTCTGCGGCGCCATGACCGTGGAAGGCGCACCGCATCTCAAGGCCGAGCACTACCCGGTGTTCGACTGCGCCAACCCGTGCGGCAAGATCGGCAAGCGCTATCTCTCGGTCGAAAGCCACATCCGCATGCTGGCGGCGGCGCAGCCTTTCATCTCCGGCGCCATCTCCAAAACCATCAACATGCCGAATGACGCCACGGTCGCGGACTGCAAGGCGGCCTACCTGCTCTCCTGGAAGCTCGCCTTGAAGGCCAACGCGCTCTACCGCGACGGCTCCAAGCTCTCGCAGCCGCTCAATTCGCAGCTCATCGAGGACGAGGAGTGCGAGGACGACCTGGTCGAGGCCTTCCTCGACAAGCCGATGGCGGCGCGCGCCGCAGGGCTTGCCGAAAAGGTGGTGGAGAAGATCGTCGAGCGCGTCACCGTGCTGCGCGAACGCGAGAAGCTGCCCGACCGCCGCAAGGGCTACACCCAGAAGGCCGTGGTCGGCGGCCACAAGGTCTACCTGCGCACCGGCGAATACGACGACGGGCGCCTGGGCGAAATCTTCATCGACATGCACAAGGAAGGCGCGGCGCTGCGTTCGCTGCTCAACAACTTCGCGATCGCGGTCTCGCTCGGCCTGCAATACGGCGTGCCGCTCGACGAATATGTCGATGCCTTCACCTTCACCCGCTTCGAGCCGCAGGGCCCGGTGCAGGGCAACGACTCGATCAAATACGCCACCTCCATCCTCGACTACGTGTTCCGCGAGCTGGCGGTGAGCTATCAGGAGCGCTTCGACCTCGCCCATGTCGACCCGAGCGAGACCGGCTTCGACGCGCTCGGCAAGGGCGTGGTGGAAGGCAAGTCGGCGCCGGCTTCGCATCTGGTGTCGAAGGGCCTGACGCGCTCGCGCACCGACCGGCTGTCGGTGGTGACGAGCCCGGCTTCACCCGTCGCGGCGGGCAACGCGCCGACGGGCGGCGCAACCGGCGGCAATGTGACGGCGCTCGCCGCGCACGCCGCCCGCGCCGAGGGCGCCACCGCCCTCAAGGCCGAGCCGGAAGCCAAACTCTCGCCGGCGACCCAGCTCGAGATCATCAACGAAGCGGACGCGCGCGTCCACGCCAAGCACGCGGCCACAGAGAAGCGCGCCGAGGCCCGCGCCAAGGGCTACGAAGGCGAAGCCTGCGGCGAATGCGGCAATTTCACCTTGGTGCGGAACGGCACGTGTATGAAGTGCGATACGTGTGGGTCAACGACGGGGTGTTCGTGAACCGTTGGGGCCATGTTTGATCGAGCAAACATGGCCCCAACGCGTCATGGCCGGGCTTGACCCGGCCATCCACGACTAAAAAGGGCGGCCGAAAGGCCGCTCTTTTTATTTACAACCATATCTACGTTTATTACCGTCACGCCACCTCGCGGTTGTCCCAGGAATTCATGTATGCCCAACATCAAGTCCTCAATGATCGCGTCCTGTGAATACAACCCCACCGCTCAAGAATTGGAAATCCAATTCAAGAATGGAGGAACATACGTGTACTCCGGCATCAGTCTCCAAACATACAACGCTTTCTTGAACGCGCCATCGCAAGGGAAGTTCTTCCAGCAATACATCAAGGACAAATATCCAACGACAAAACTCCGCTAACACGCGGACCTATCCCGGAGACGACCGTGAAATTAGAGTCAATCGCGATAAAAAATTTCCGCTGCTTCGAAGATGTGGTGATAAATATTGACGATTACACGGCGCTCATCGGCCCGAACGGATGCGGAAAGTCCGCGGTTCTTTCTGCCTTAAACGTCTTTTTCAGTGAAAAAACTTCGGCAATCCAATCACCTACCTTGCTGACACTAGATGCCTTCCATCAATTCTCAAGTTAGAATCAACTCGCCACTTGTACGTGTTGACATTGACGATAGCACCTTTGCAGGCCCCGTATCCAAATTCGGTCACGGCATTCAGCGATCTTATATTTTAGCCTTGCTTCAATTGTTTGCCGAAACCGCGACAGAGTCCGGTTCTGCAAAGGTCATCTTCGCGTGCGAGGAGCCGGAACTCTATCAACATCCGCCGCAAGCCTGCCACCTCGCGGAGGCGATGTTGCAAATCTCGAAAAAGCACGGCCAAGTTATGGTTACGACGCATTCTCCCTATTTCATTTCCGGAGAGAATTTTTGGCGTTGCGGATGTTAAAGGTTAAAGAGAAGAAGGTTGGCGTATCGTCAGCTCTCTATAACGACGTTTCGCGGATTATCGCAGAAGCAAAAGGTGAAGCGCCCAACCCGCAAAGTGCTATTCATGCAGGCTTGGTCCAAAAACTACAGCCACCCCTCAACGAAGCATTTTTCTCTCAATTCGCGGTATTTGTTGAAGGCCTAGAGGACATAGCATTTTTGCGAACTCAATTCGATTTGCGAGCCAAGTGGAATGAGTTTCTATCACTCGGCGGACATATGGTTCCCGTGGCAGGCAAGGAAGCTATGGTATTGCCTGCGGCCATATGCGCAGCTTTGAACCATCCGTATTTTTGCGTGCTGGACGGCGACAATACAAAATTTGGAGAAGATGCGCATTCAAGGGCGCTAGGACATTTGCTTGGTATTGATTCCTCAAAAATGCCATCCGGAGAAAATTGCTATGATAAACGTGCCGTGATTTGGGCCGACAAAATTGGCAAGGCCGTGGCGGACGATTTCGGGGATGATTGGGCTCGCGTTCATTCGGTTACCTGTAACGCTATTGGAGTAAGCGAAGGAAAATCTTCAAAAAATCCACTGCTGATAAATTTGTCGCTTTCTCATTTTGCGAGTAACGGTCGGTACTCTGACTCTTTGGACAAGACTATCGACGCGATATTGATATACGGAAGGACCTTGCGATAGCAAGCCTAGCCCGGATAGAGCAAGTGTAGCCCGGATTGAGCGGCGCGAAATCCGGGGCTGACGTCGCGACATGTGCCCCCGCATTGCGCTTCGCTCCATGCGGGCTACAAGCGGCCTCAAGTGAGTCGTGGATGGCCGGGACAAGCCCGGCCATGACGACGGAGAGTCACGCCGCCCTCGCCTTCGCCGTCGGAATCTTCGCGATCTCCTTTTTCAGCGCGCGCTCGGCGTGCCAGAGATCGTAGGCCTGCTGCAGCGCCAGCCACAGGCGCGGCCCGTTGCCGCAGAACTTGCCGAGCCGCACCGCCATCTCCGGCGTCACCGGCGCCTTCTCGGCCAGCAAGCGTAGCCCGGATGAAGCGAAGCGAAATCCGGGGCTGACATCGCAACACTTGACCCCGCATTGCGCTTCGCTCCATGCGGGCTACACGCCCGGATGAGCGGAAACGCCTTGGGCTTCTACTCCACATCCACCGCCGCCTGCGGCCTCGAGCGCACGCGCACGGCGCCGAGGGCCCGCCATACGCCTTCGGCGAGGCCCTTCGGAGTCAGCCTGAGCAGATTTTCATGGTGCCGCATACCCTTGCCGCCGGGCACGAGGCCGAGCGGCCGCACCACGCAGTAATCACCATTCGACATACGCGCAAGTTGCGCGCCCTTGAAATAAGCAAGCGTAGTCCGGATGGAGCCCTCGGGTCGCTGCTCACGCACGCCCGAGGGTAAACTCCGCGAAATCCGGACCTAACATCGCGACATGCGACCCCGCATTGCGCTTCGCTCCATGCGGGCTACACGCTACACCCACGGCCTGCGCGCACCATGGCGGACGTGGAGGATTTCGACGAATTCGTCCTGCACGATGCTGTAGAAAATCTTGTATCGGTATCGTGAGAGGATTTTGACCCGAATGTCTGCGTCTGACGTGACCGGCGATGCCAATGGATGCGCGCCGATCTCGTCGATGGCGTCGGCCAAGGCATACAATACGTTACGCGCCCCGGCCGGGCTGCGTGCATTGATGATTTAAAAGATTCCGTCGATGTCTGCCAACGCCCGCGGGCGGTAGCGGATTTTCATCGCACGCCGTGCCGCTTCCAAAACGCCGCAACGTCCTCTTCCGACACGAACGCCCCTTGCCGCGCCTCGGCAATCGCCGTCCGCTCCGCGTCGCTCAGCACGTAGACGTCGGTGCGGCGCGCCTCGATCTCGCGCGCCAGCTCGGCCAATTCCTCCTGGTCTTCTTCCGACCAGTCGGCGACCTTCTGGAGAATTTCTTTGGTGGCGGCGTTCATGCGGCGTTCTTACCATAATCCGCACAGGCGGTCACGCGCAGCAAGCGTAGCCCGGATGGAGCGAAGCGAAATCCGGGATTCCCAGCGAACCCGCAACACCGTCCCTGGATAACGCCGCCGTGCTATACAAAGTACGAAGCCCGTAGCCCGCAGTGCGGCGGATTGGCGAAGCGTAATCCGCCGCACCTCATGTCAAACCGGCGCAATACGCTGCGCTATTGCGCCCTACGCCCTACACGTTACTAGGCCTGCACGAACTGCTCGATGTCTTCCAACACCGAGATCGTCACGACCACGTCGAGCGGGCTGCCCCAGTCAACATGCAGCAGGAACTCCACGCCGCCGGTGCCACCCTCGGGATTGTGCGGACCGATATTGCTCACGTGCACATTCGCTGCGCCGAGATGCGGACGACCAAGCGTCTTGGGCCCGCCGCCGAGGCCTCCGAAGTGCGGCACGAATTCCGCAGCCGTAATGACCACCGCCGAATCCAGATTGATCGCGTTCCAGTTGTGGTTTTTACGTTGCGTACCCTTTTCGCCGCGATAGAGAATGCGAACTAAACGAGCCATGGACGCCCCCTATAGTTGCAATTTCTACATTGCAACTATAGCGTATGTTTCAGCAATGGCGAAGACATGACCCGTCAAATCGGGAGAGGTTTCGGGCGGCAAGCCCAAAAGGCCGAGCGATAAGCAAATCGGCAGCCCGTAAGGGCGGATTGGCGAAGCGTCATCCGCCGCACCCGGATGCCAAGGCGCAATACGCTGCGCTATTGCGCCCCACGCGTGCGCCGCCCGCCCCGGCTAACGCCCGGCGCTCATCCGCGCTATAATATTACGAGTCGTGGCTTCCCCGCGGCGCACAACCGACAAAAGGAACGCGTTCTGTCCAAGAGCCCTAAGGAAGAGCAACGCGCCCGCGCCGAGGCGACCTTCAAGCGCAAAGAGGCCCAGGCGCGCGAGGGCGCCAAGGCCATGGCCGAATATGAGGCCATCCAGAGCGCGACCCGCGCCAAGACCGCGCGCCTCAAGCAGATGCGCGAGGCCAAGGAAGCCGCCGAAGCCAAGGTGGCCGCCGAAGCCCCGGCGAAGAAGGCCGCGAAGAAGAAGGGGTGAGCGAAGCGGCGCGGCGGTAACACGCTCGGGATGAGATATGCCTGTTGTCTTCCGCGATGGCGGCCCTGCGTTACTTCTTCTTTTCGAACGAGGGCCTTCCGCGCGAGCGAAGTCATATCCATGTCAAAGGCGGCGGCAAGGACGCCAAGATCTGGCTGGAACCGGAAATCGCGATCGCCGATAGCTACGGCTTCAACTCGGCCGAATTGGCGGTATTCTACGTATCGTCTCGGAGCACCGGGACCTGATCCTGAGAGCTTGGCATGACCATTTCGGCAACGGCCGCCCGTTTTGACGAGAACACGATGTGGGTCGAACTGACCGACGGCCGCACACTGGGCGTGCCGCTTGCCTGGTATCCCCGCCTGTTGAACGCCGCCCCCGAACAACGCGCGCGCGTCGAACTGAGCCGCACCGGCCTGCATTGGGAAGAGATCGACGAGGATATCTCGATCGTCGGTCTCATCGCCGGCCGCGCGGACATGACGCGGCACGCCGAACAAGCGGCGCAGTGAAATGGCGCTTAAAATACGAGGCGTCATCGCCCTCGCGCTGTCCTTGCTGCTCGCCCCGGCAGCCGTCGCCGCGCCTGGACATGCCGCGCCCAAACAAGCCCACCACAAGCACGCCCACCACAAGCGCGCCCACCACAAGCGCGTCGCGCACAAGAAGCGCCACATCTCCCGCCGCTGGCACGGCTATGGCTTCCTGCCCGGCTATGTGCCGCCGGAGGTCGCCCAACGTCGGCGCGAGGAGGAATACCGGGACAGCCATCCGTTCTACGGGCCGGCCTGGCCGCGCTTTTATCGCGGCCGCTGGAACGGCGGCGGCTTCGGCCCCTGCTGGACGCAGACGCCGATCGGCTACATGTGGAATTGCGGGAAGTAAGAGCCCCTACTCCGCCGGCCGCAGCGCGGCGCGCCTTTCGCGCCAGACCAGCGCGTCGAGGCTCAGCGGCCCGCCGCCGGCGAACACCAGATAGAAGAACACGAAGCAGAAAAGGATCGCGCCGTCGCCGCGGTTGAGCAGCGGGTAGAAGCCGTGCGGCGCGTGGCTGAGGAAATAGGCAAAGGCCATCTCGCCCGAGGCGATCAAGGCCGCCCAGCGCGTGAACAGGCCGAGGACCAGCAGCGCGCCGGCGACGAACTCGATGGCGCCGGCGAACCAGTGCAGGCTCAGCGCCGCCGGCATGCCGCTCGCGCTCGGAAAGCCGAACAGCTTGGCCAGGCCATGCTCGAAGAACAGCAAAGCCACCACGATGCGCATGAGGCTCAGCACATAGGGCGAAAGGCGGGACAGCGCGGTATCGTCGTTCACGGCGTTTCTCTCATCGGATCAGATTAGTCGCTGCCAACAGGCGAACCGAATTTGGGCATGACTATGAACGCCGTGCGGCGCTCGACCCGACGGGCACGCATGCCGCGGCAGCCCAGCTATGCGGCGCTTGGCGGTCAAATGCGCGTGAACACGCGCCTTGCTACCGTTTCTGTTCGCTCCGATGGGCCGCCGATCTCGCCGTCGCTGCGCACGTTTGCGGGTCCGATCTTGAGCGCCTACTCCTCCGGCTCGGTGGTGAAGTAGAGCGGATAGCCCCTCTGCTTGCCGAACTCGGTCGCCTCCTTGGCCTTGGTGTCGGCGACGTCCTTGGTGAACACCGCGATCACGCAGGCGCCCTTCTGGTGCGCGGTGATCATCACCCGGTAGGCCTGGCTTTCGCTCATGTGGAACACGGCCATCAGCACCAGCACGACGAATTCGCGCGGCGTGTAGTCGTCGTTGAGCAGGATCACCTTCCACAGCTTAGGGCGCTGCGTCTTCGGCTTGGTCTGGGTGCGCGGCTTGGCGATGGTCGGGCTCATCATTCCTCTTCGACGCTTTCGCGTATCGGCGCGTTCGAGGACCGGCAGGTCGCGATTTTCAGCGGTTTTGGCGGCGTCCGGCAAGCCCCGCTTTCGTCGCTCGCGCCGCCCGGCCAGAATTGCCGCAACCCACCAACGGAGGTTCCCATGCTCTATCTCGCCGCCAAGGCCGCCCTCTCCGGCGTCATCGTCGCACTCGCTTCCGAATTCGCCCGCCGCCAGCCCGCCCTCGGCGCCCTCGTGCTGTCGCTGCCGCTGGTGTCCATCCTCGGCATGCTCTGGTTGTGGCACGACACCGGCGACAGCGTGCGCGTCGCAGACCTCACGCAATCGACCTTCTGGTATGTGCTGCCGACGCTGCCGATGTTCCTGCTCATCCCGGCGCTGCTGCGCGCCGGCACCGGCTTCTGGCCGGCGCTCGCGGCCGGCTGCGCGCTGACCGTCGTGCTTTATCTCGTCGCGGTGTGGACCCTGGCCAAATTCGGTATCGCGTTGTGATGCGCAACACATGCGGCAAACGCAATGTACGCCGATACGTCAGCGCTGCTGCTTCATTCGCGCGGCGGCTGCGCTAGCATTCGTGCCCGTGGGGTCGGGGGCCAAAAGGGTCAAGCGCCGGCAGAGGCCGCGCAGAGTAACAGGAGGCCCCATGGAACTTCGAGACGTCCGCGCGATGTTTGCGCGTTCACGGCCGATCGTCGAATGCGCCCATTGCGGCGTGCGCCTCTACGTTCCCGAATGGTCGGAATTCCGCGACGGCGGCCGCATCCGCCATCTCTGGCAATGCGACGACTGCGGCTGCGCGTTCGAGACCACTTGGCAATTCAAGGCGGCCTCATGAGGCGACGGCGCATGATCGAAGGGAGAGTTTGTCTCGGTCATGCGCGACCGGAGTAAGGAGCCAGCTTGGCGCACGCGCCCTCGACCGACGCATTCAGCATCCGCGGCGTAACGTTGCGTAAGCTGGCTCCTTGCGTCCCGCCCAACCGCTCGCCGCCGACGCCCGCAAGGCGCCGGTCAATTGCGGGGAAAAACGCAAAAACCCGGCGCTTCCGCCGGGCCTTGTCATAAATCCTATAAATTGAAGGCTTGACGAATCGCACCCAACATGTCGCACTGCGACATGAATTTGTCACGCGGGCCGGCGCCGTTGGTCAGCCGACCCTGCTGCGAAGTTCCTCCCGCGTGGCGTTAAAACTGGGCGGCCCACTTGGCCGCCCTTTTTCGTGGCCACCCTATTTCGTGGCCGCTCAGTAGTCGTCGCAGTAACGGCGGCGGGTATGATAGTAGTTGCCGTCGTGGCCGCGGCGCCAGCAACGGTCGTGGTACCAGAAATATCGGCCGCGCGGCTCCATTTGCGAGCCGAGTGCTGCGCCAGCCGCGGCGCCGATGATACCGCCGGCAACCGCGCCGCCGGCGCGACCGGTCGCGGCGCCGCCGAGAATGGCGCCGGCCGCTCCGCCGAACAGCGCACCGCCCAGGGTATTGTTCTGTGCCGCCGCCGGACGCGGCGAAACGCTCAAGAGCAACGCCAGCATGGCCAAGGCCGCGATCAATCGGGTCATTCTCGTTCTCCGTTTCCCGTCACCGAATCACATTTAAGCCAAACGACAGCCGCGATCAATTTGCCGCACGGGGCCGCTCAGGCGGCGTCGGCGTTGTCGCCGGTACCCAGTTGCGCCGTCTCCTCCGGCTCCGCCTGCTTGTTGAGCGGATCGATCGCCTCGATCAGTTGCAGGAAGGCGCTGCCCGGCAGCGGCGGCGCGAACACGTAGCCTTGCGCCTGCCGGATGCCGCGGTCTCGCAGGTGCATCACCTGCTCGAAATTCTCCACGCCCTCGGCCACCACGTCCATGCGCATGTTGTGGGCGAGATCGATCAGGCTCTCCACGATGGCGGTGGAGTTCTGGTCGGTGCCGACGGCGTCGACGAAGATCTTGTCGATCTTGATGATGTCGACGCCGAGCTTGAGCATGTAGGACAGCCCGCTGTGGCCGGTGCCGACGTCGTCGATGGCGATGCGCACGCCGAGCCCCTGCAGCGCGGCGATGGTCTGCCGCGTCTCGGTGAAGTTCTCGATCGGGTCGCGCTCGGTCACCTCGATGACGACTTGCGAGAACTTGATCGGCGTATTGGCGAAGATGTTGCGCACGTCCTTGACGATCAACTCGTCCCTGAACAGCTGGCCGGCGAAATTGAACGAGACCTTGAGCGCCGGGCGGCGGCCGATCGCCTCGCCGGCCTCGACGCAAACCCGCCGCATCAGGTCGCGCGTCATCTCGCGGATCAACCCGCTCAATTCCGCCAAGGGAATAAAGGTGCCAGGCAGCACCAGACTGCCGTCGGGCTTGCGCCAGCGCACCAGCACCTCGGCGCCGCGCAACTGGCCGGAGCGGATGTCCACGATCGGCTGGTAATAGGGAATGAATTCGCCGGCGGCGAGCGCCTGCTCGATTTCGGCCACCGGATTGTTGGACGGCCGGCGGCGCATCAGCGCGACAAAGGCGATCAAGGTCAACACCACGATGCCGACTGCCACGCGGCCGAGCCAGCGCAGATCGGCGTGCTCGGCGGGGATGCTCGCGCGCGGCACGACGATTTGGTAACCGAGACCGTAGCGGCCGGGCTTCGTGGTCATCGACAGTTGCGGCTCACCCTCGGCGGGCATCGCGCCGGCGGCGCCGATCAGGCTGCCGTCGGCCGCAACGAGCCTGACATGGGCGGTTCCCGGGCCGTCGGCGACGGTCGCCTGCGGCAACAACAGCGTCGTCGGCATCAATGCCGCCAATTGGTTGCCGCCCGCAATCCCTCGCCGCAGCCTGACCATGTTCTGGCCGCTGGCCAACCGGATGACATCGAGCGACAGGCCGGCTTTGCCCGGCAATGTGGTGGAGGAGACCATGCGGCCTTGGACGAGCCCAAGATCGCTGCCGGAGCACAGGACCTGCCCGTCGGGACCGAGCAGCGCGATGTCCTTGACGGGCGCCGCGCCGAAGGCGGCCTGGCGCATCGCCGCCACGGTGGCAGGCCCGCACGCCTGGATACGCTCGCCCGCCACAGCGTCAAGCGCGCTACGCGCCTGCGCGAGGCGCGTCTCGGTGAGCGTAATCGCGCGCCGGGCCGCGGCCGCAATCTCGGCCTGCGCCTGTTCGTCAATGAAGTTGCCCAGCCAAAAGTCGAACGCAAGCAAAGGGGCGCCGGCGAGCAGCACACCAACGGCAACCGCAATAATATTCCGGCGCGTGAACGCGCGTACGACCGTCCCCATTTTGGTCCGGAGCCTGCCTACCCCCGCTGGTGCTCAGGTAATAGGGCACGGGCGCCGTAAAGGCCGCGTTAAGCTTAAGGCTGCGGGAGGCCGAACGACGTGCAGGTATGTGCAGCCCGCGCATCGTTATGGTTAGCGAAACGTTAACGATAGCCGCGTCAGCGGGCACTCACTGCTTTGAGGCAACCAATTCGGCGATGAAGCGCGGCAGCGCGAAGGCGCCGACGTGCAATTCCGGCGTCCAATATTGCGTCGCGAAGCTGCCCGCCTCTGCGTAGCGCGCGGCAATCACGTCCGCCGTTACCCGCCGCAGGACCTTGTCGTCCGTCGCAAAGCCCATCGCCATCAGGCCGCCGACATAGGTGGGGATCGCCGCGATGTAGCAGGTAGAGTCGGCAAACAGCGTGCGAAAATGGCCGATGCTGGTGGCAAGTTCGTCCGCCTGCAGGAACGGCACGCCGTTCTGCGTCACCAGCACGCCGCCGTCGTTTAGGCAGCGTTTGCAGGCCGCGTAGAATTCCTTGGTGAACAGCACCGCGCCCGGCCCTTGCGGGTCGGTCGAGTCGACGATGATCACGTCGAAACGGCGGCCGGTCTCGGCCACGTATTTCATGCCGTCATCGATGATGCATTCGAAGCGCGCGTCGGCGAACACGGGGCCGGTGAATTCCGGAAAGTGCTCCTTGGCGAATTCGACCACCGAGGCGTCGATCTCGACTTGCGTCAACCGCTCGACCGATTTGTGCTTGAGCACTTCCTCGGCGATGCCGCAATCGCCGCCGCCGACGATCAGCACCGACTTGGCGCGACCGTGCGCGAACAGCGGCACGTGGCTCATCATCTCTTGGTAGACGTATTCGTCGCGGTGGGTGATTTGCACGGCGCCGTCGAGCATCAGCATCTTGCCGAAAAACCTATTCTCGAACAGCACCAGGTGCTGATGGTCGGTCTGGGTTTCGTACAGGATGCGATCGGCTTCGTAGCTCGTCCGGAAACCAATGTGGTTGAACAGGGTCTCCGCAATCCAGCGCTTCTCAGCCACGATAATCTCCTAATGAGCATTCGGCGGCGTGGCCATCCAAACAAGGAATAGCACGCCAAGCGTGCGTCGGCCCGCGAAGGCCGGCGCACATGGCGTCACAAAGGACGTGTTTCAGACCGCAGCCTGGCCGCGCAGATGCTCGCTCACCGCGATTTTCTTGGGCGCGAACGCCTTTCGCAGCACCGGCACACAGGCATCCGGGTTGGCGTTGCCGCACATGAATATGTCGAGCGCGGCATAGCTTCTTTCCGGCCAGGAATGGATCGAGATGTGGCTTTCCGCCAGCACCGCGACGCCGGAAACACCGCCATTCGGCTCGAAATGATGCAAATGGATGTGCAGCAGCGTCGCGCCGGCGGCAACCACGCAGGCGCGCAACGTCGCCTCGATGTGATCGAGGTCATCGAGGCGGCTCGCCTGATAGACATCAATGATGAGATGCGCGCCCGCACAGCGTACGCCATTTCTCACCACGAAATGATCGTCTTGCGCCTCGGCGTCTGCCGTTGGCACCGCGATCGCGGCTTCTTCTTTTCGGGTGGTACCTGGAGTCTCCAAGCCCTTCCCCGATCGAAAGAGGGCGTTCTGTGACATACCCGCTCTCCCCAACCAGAGATCGAACCCGAGAGACCGGCGAGCCGGCTCGCGGAGCGAAAAATGCCGCGTCATCGGAATGTCACGCGGCAGGGGTCCACATAAGGGCAAGTTACGGATGGATCAAGAGGAATCTCCAAATAGAGGTGAATCCGCCATTCGCGCTGCCACCGCGCGGCGCCAGATGCGCGCCGCAAGGCAAAGCGCTAGATTCCCTAAGCGCCACCAAAGAGGTTGCGAAGACCGGCCCCATGCGCGCCGGGGGAGGAATGCGATGAAGCTTTATATGCATCCGGTTTCCATGACGAGCCGGCCGGTGCGGCTGTTCGCGGCCGACAACAACATCAACATGGATGAAGAGATCGTCGACCTTATGACCGGCGCGCATATGCAGCCGCCCTATTCCGAGATCAACCCGAACTGCCTGGTGCCGATGCTGGAGGATGGCGATCTCAAGCTCACCGAGAGCTCGGCGATCCTGAAATACCTAGCCGACAAGATCGGCTCGCCGGCCTACCCCAAGGACCTCAAGGCGCGCGCCAAGGTCAACGAGATCATGGACTGGATCAACACCAACTTCTATCGCGACTGGGGCTACAACCTCTGCTATCCGCAACTCTTCCCACACGTCAAACGACGCAGCGACGAGGCGCAGGCGGCCACGCTCGAATTCGGCAAGGAGAATTCCAAGCGCTGGCTGAAGATCCTCAACGACTATTGGCTGGGGCCGAACAAGTCCTATCTATGCGGGGACCAGATCACCATCGCCGATTATTTCGCCATCGGCATCGTGACCCTGGGCGAGGTCATCGGCGTCGATTTCGCGCCCTACCCCAATGTGCAGGCCTGGATCGCGCGCATGAAGAAGCTGCCGAGTTGGGACAAGGTCAACGAGGTCTTCAACGGCCTCGTTGAATCGGTGAAGAGCCAGCAATTCGTGACGCTGGCCTGAGCGCAGGCGAAGAACCGGCAAAGGAGGCCTCCCATGAGTTTTGCTCCCGGCAAGGACCCCGAGGCAGGCGATACTTACGCCTGCGACGCGCTCGCTCAGGTCATCGTGCCGCGCACGGTCGATCTCGGCGACTTCACTGTGCGCCGGGCGCTCCCCTCGGCACGCTCGCGCATGGTCGGCCCCTTCATCTTCTTCGATCATTTCGGGCCGGCCGAATTCCGCGCCGGCGCCGGCATCGACGTGCGCCCGCATCCGCATATCGGCCTGGCGACCGTCACCTATCTGTTCGACGGCGAAATCGTGCATCGCGACAGCCTCGGCACCGCCATGGCGATCAAGCCGGGCGAGGTGAACTGGATGACCGCCGGGCGCGGCATCGTGCATTCGGAACGAACGGGAGCGGAATTGCGCACCACCGGCAGTCCAATCCACGGCTTGCAGATGTGGGTCGCGCTGCCGCAGGCGAAAGAGGAAATGGAGGCCGCCTTCGCCCATCACAACACTGGGGAATTCCCGATGGTGCAGGACGACGGCAAGACCGTGCGCGTGGTTGTCGGCTCGCTCTACGGCGCTTCATCGCCGGTGCCGGTGGTGCACGAGACCATGTTCGGCGACGTGCATCTGAAGGCCGGCGCCACGCTGCCGCTCGACACCGACCACGAGGAACGCGCGATCTATGTCATCGGCGGCGTCATCGACATTGCCGGCGACAAGTTCGAGCCGGGCCGGCTGCTGGTGTTCAAGCCGGGCGACGCGGTCAGAGTCGGCGCGGTGAGCGACGCCCACATCGTCGTCCTCGGCGGCGCGCCGATGGATGGCCCGCGTCATATCTGGTGGAATTTCGTGTCGTCGCGCAAGGAGCGCATCGAGCAGGCCAAGGCCGACTGGAAGGCCGGCCATTTCGACAAGGTGCCCGGCGACGAGATGGAGTTCATTCCGCTGCCGGACAAGTAATCGGGACTTGCTCGCTGACGACGCCGCCGCCGATGTCGCGCATGTCGAACGGCGTCGTCTGGTAGAGCTGGTTGATCCAGTTGCCGAACAACAGGTGCGCGTGGCTCCGCCAGCGATTAAGCGGTGCCCGCGCCGGATCGTCCTCTGGAAAATAACTCACGGGCACCGATAGCGACGGATTCACAGCGAGGTCGCGGTTATACTCATCGGCGAGCGAACCGCTGTCGTATTCGATGTGATTGAACATGTGGAGCGAGCGGTGCACCGCATCGTCGACGAGGCAGAGGCCAGCCTCGCCCGAATCCATCAACACCTTCAATCCACTACCGCGAGGGATCTCGCCCGCTCGCACCTCCGTCCAGCGCGACACCGGAATCGCGAAATCGTCGGAGAAGCCGCGCAGATAAGGCGATGCCGGCTCCAGAATACGGTGGCGGAAGACGCCGAACTTCTTGCGATCGAGCAGATATTTGTTCATGCCGTGGAAATGGTGGACGGCGGCCTGCGCGCCCCAGCAGATGGTCATCGTGCTGTGCACGTTGGTCTGCGTCCAGTCGAAGATGCGGCGCAACTCGTCCCAGTAGGTCACCTCTTCGAAGGGCAGCGTTTCGACCGGCGCGCCGGTGACGATGAAGCCGTCGAACTTCTCGTGCCGGATGTCCTGCCAGTCCCGGTAGAACGAGACGATATGGTCGGCGGGGGTGTTGCGCGGCACGTGGTCGGTGATCTTGACGAGCGTCATCTCGACCTGAAGCGGCGACGCCCCGAGCAGGCGCGCGAATTGCGTCTCGGTCTTCACTTTGTTGGGCATCAGATTGAGCAGGCCGATCCGCATCGGCCGGATGTCCTGGCGCACGGCATCCGTCTCGAGCATCACCATGACGCCCTCCGCTTCGAGCACGGAACGGGCGGGCAGATTATCGGGGATCTTGATCGGCATGGTCGCACTGGCCTTCGCAATATGCGGACAAGACCGAGTGTGACTGAGCCCGTTTGGTTGCCGGTTCGGCCACATCCTCCCTTTCGGGAGCGCCACCTTGCTCGGGAAGCAGGTTGGCGTCGGGCATTGCCCAACTCTTGATGTCGCGGCTTTTCTAGGCGTTTTCAGACGCTTTTGCAAGCGAATGCCTCGGGATGGCCGAAAAGGGGCCGGATTCGGCGCATGGGAGCGGCCGCGCGTGTCGGCCCGGCCGGCCGGCCGGAACAGGAATGCCGCGAGCGGGTTCCCTTAGGGAACCCGGTTCCTGTCTGCGCCCCGGCGGCGCGCCGCCGAGGGGCACGATGATCCCACGCCTGCTCACGCTCTGGTATGCGGTCCGCTCCAGCCTATGGGCGCTGCCGCTCGTCATGGTCGTGGCCGCGGTTGCGCTTGCCTACGCCGCGCTGAACGTCGATCTCGGGATCAACGGCGGCACGGTCTGGTTCCTGTTCAGCGGCGGCTCCGATCAGGCGCCGCAATTCCTTTCAAGCCTGGTCACCGCCATGATCACCATGGCGACGCTGGCCATCTCGATCACCATGGTGGTGCTGACGCTGGCCGCGCAGCAGTTGGGGCCGCGCCTGATCGGCAGTTTCATGGGCGATCGGCGCACGCAAGCCTCGCTCGGGCTTTTCGTCGGCACCGTTGTTTATCTGCTGCTGGTGCTGCGCACTGCCTACGGCCAGAACAGTTCGGTCGCCAACCTCGCCGTCACTGGCGGCACCGTGCTGGTGCTGATTTGCGTCGCCACCTTGCTGCTGTTCGTTCACCACCTCGCCCAATCGATCGTGGCCGACAATGTCATCGACCGCGTCGGCGCCCGTCTCGACCGCGACGTGCTGCGGCTGTTGCCGAAGGACGCACCCGAGCAACCGGAGCGGCCCGACCTCAAGCAACGGGGCGAGCCCGTGCTGTTGTCGTATGGCGGCTACGTGCAGGCCATCGATTTCGACAGCATCGTCGCCGCCGCCGCCGAAGCAAACGCCGTTGTCGAACTCTCGATCCGCGCCGGGCAGCACGCGGTGCCCGGCCGCATCCTCGGGTACGTCTCGCCGAAGAAGGCCGCCGACGATCCGCTCTGCCACGCCATCCAGAACGCCGTGCTGGTCGGCCGCGAGCGCACAGCGGTGCAGGACCTGGAGTTTTCCATCCGCCAACTGGTCGAGATCGCGTTGCGCGCGCTGTCGCCGGGGATCAACGATCCCTACACCGCGAACGCGGTGGTCGACCGCCTCACGCTGTCGATCGCGCTGATCATGACGCGCAGCGCCGCCAAGAGCGTGTGGTCCGACGCCGACGGCAAGACCCGGCTGGTGGCGCCGGTCTCCAGTTTCGAAGGGATCACCGATGCCGCCTTCAACGAGATCAGGCAGCAGGCGCTGCCGGCGGTGTTGATCCGCATGGCCGAAAGCCTCGGGCAACTGCTGCAGCAGGCCGACGAGGCGCATCGCCCGGCGCTGCAAAAACACCTCAAGCTGGTGGTCGATGCCGGCCGCCGCAGCATCGCGGCGGAAGAGGATCTGGACGACCTCGAAGTGAGCGCCAGCGAAGCGGAGGATGAGGGGCGCGACGGCGGCAAGAAACACGCCCGCCGCTAGCGGCGCGCTACTTCTTCGGCAGATCCAGCCGGATGCTGAGCTCGCGCAACTGCTTCGTGGTGACTTCCGAGGGCGCGCCCATCAGCAGGTCCTCGGCGCGCTGGTTCATCGGAAACAGCACGACTTCGCGCAGGTTTTCCTCGCCCGCCAGCAGCATGACGATGCGGTCGATGCCGGGCGCGATGCCGCCGTGTGGCGGGGCGCCGTAGGTGAGCGCGCGCAGCATGCCGCCGAATTTCGACTCCAGCACGTCCTCGCCGTAGCCGGCGATGGCGAAGGCCTTGCGCATCACCTCAGGGCGATGGTTTCGGATCGCGCCCGACGACAGTTCGGTGCCGTTGCAGACGATGTCGTATTGGATCGCCTTGATCGACAACAGCTTGTCGTGATCGTTGGGATCGAGCGCGAGGAATTCCTCGACACTCATGTTCGGCATCGAGAACGGGTTATGGGAGAAGTCGATCTTCTTCTCCTCCTCGTTCCACTCGTACATCGGGAAGTCGACGATCCAGCAGAACTCGAAGCGGTCCTTGGCGATGAGGCCGAGCTCTTCGCCGACCTTCGTGCGCGCGGGGCCCGCGAACTTGACGAAATCCTTCGGCCTGCCGGCAACGAAGAACACCGCGTCGCCGACGCCGAGCCCGAGCTGATCGGCGATCTGTTTGGTGCGTTCGGGGCCGATGTTCTTGGCGAGCGGACCCGCGCCACTCTCCTCGCCTTCGCGCCAGAAGATGTAGCCGAGGCCGGGCTGGCCCTCGCCCTGCGCCCACGAGTTCATGCGGTCGCAGAAGGCGCGGTTGCCGCCCTTGGGCGCGGGGATCGCCCACACCGCGTTGCCCGCGGTCTCCAGGATGCGCGCGAAGATCTTGAAGCCGGAGCCGCGGAACGCTTCGCTTACGTCCTGCATGACGATGGGGTTGCGCAGGTCCGGCTTGTCGGTGCCGTATTTCGAAATCGCTTCCGCGTAAGGGATGAGCGGAAACTTCGGCGTCACGGCCTTGCCGTCGGCGAACTCCTCGAACACGCCGTGGATCACCGGCTCGACGGCATCGAACACGTCCTGTTGGGTGACGAAGCTCATCTCCAGATCGAGCTGGTAGAACTCGCCGGGAGAGCGGTCGGCACGCGCGTCCTCGTCGCGGAAGCAAGGCGCGATCTGGAAATAGCGGTCGAAGCCCGCCACCATCAGCAACTGCTTGAACTGCTGCGGCGCCTGCGGCAGCGCATAGAACTTGCCCGGATGCAGGCGCGAGGGCACCAGGAAATCGCGCGCGCCTTCCGGCGACGAGGCCGTGAGGATCGGCGTCTGGAATTCGAAAAAGCCGCCCTCCTTCATGCGCCGGCGGATGGAGTCGATCACGCGCCCGCGCAGCATGATGTTGGCGTGCAGCTTCTCGCGGCGCAGATCGAGGAAGCGGTATTTGAGGCGAATCTCCTCCGGGTAGTCCTGCTCGCCGAACACCGGCATCGGCAGTTCGGCCGCCGGCCCCAGCACCTCGATCTCGTTGATGTAAACCTCGACCTGGCCGGTCGGCAGCTCCGGGTTGACGGTGCCCTCGGGGCGGGCGCGTACCTTGCCGTCGATGCGCACCACCCACTCCGCGCGCAGCTTCTCGGCGAGCGAGAAAGCCGGGCTGTCCGGGTCGGCCACGACCTGCGTGAGGCCGTAGTGGTCGCGCAGGTCGATAAACAGCACCCCGCCGTGGTCGCGGATTCGGTGGCACCAGCCGGAAAGCCGGACGGTCTGCCCGATATGGCTCTCGCGCAGTTCGCCGCAGGTGTGGGAACGATAGCGATGCATGAGGGATTCGGGGCCGTTTCGGGGGTGATTCAGGGTTTGGCGGTGAGGCGGCGCGAAAAGCGCATGGGGGGTCGGCTTTGTCAAGGCGAGCAATCCCTGCAGCATGGCCCGTGCTATGCGCTATAGTACCGCCGAGATTTTCCGAAGGGGCCGCGCGTTCCGGGCCGCGGCGGCCCCAGCCAGTGCAGGGAGGGAAGCCCTGGCCATGCGACGACTTTTCATCATCGCCGCCCTGCTCGTGGTTGCGTCGCAAGCGGCCAGCGCCGGCGTCCTCGACCGGGTGAAGGAAACCGGCGTGTTCCGTGTCGGCTACCGCGCCGACGCCCGGCCCTATTCCTATCAGGACGCGCACGGGCGGCCGGCCGGCTATATCGTCGACCTCTGCAAGCAGGTCGCCGCCGCGCTCGGCCCGGGCGTGCGGACCAAATACGTGGTCGTACATGCCGGTGAGCGCTTCGAATCGGTGCGCGACGGCAAGGTCGACATCCTGTGCGACCCGAGCTCGGTCACCATCGCGCGGCGCGAGATCGTCGATTTCTCGATCCCGACCTATCTCGACGGCGCCGGTGTCTTGTCGCGCGCCAGCGATCCGGTGCAGCGCTTCGAGGACCTGGGCGGCAAGCGCGTCGGCGTGCTGGTCGGGACGACGACCGAACATCTGCTGCGCAATTCGCTGCAGGCGCTCGACCTCAGGGCCACAGTGGTCCCTGTGCGCGATCACCGCCACGGCATGGACTTGGTGCAGGGCGAAAAGCTCGACGCCTATATCGCCGACCGCGGCATCCTCGCCGCCATGCTGCGCAACGGCTACCGGCCCGGCTTCGCGCTAAGCAAGCGCTATTTCAGCTACGAAACCTATGCGTTGGCGCTGCCGCGCGACGACAGCGCCTTCCGCCTGCTGGTGGACAAGACGCTGGCCCAGCTTTATCGAACCGGCAGGATCAAAGCCATCCTCGCCAAGACCTTCGGCGACGAGCCGCTCGACGGCATGCTCAACGCCATGTTCGTCATCAATTCGCTGCCGGAAAGGTGAACGTGAAGTCGGCCAAGAAGACGTCCAAGAAGAAGTCGCAATCCCCGGCGGCCGAATCCAAAGCGATGACGACGGCGGAAGCGACCGTCGAAACCATGCTCGCGCATGGGCTCGACACCGTTTATGCGCTGCCCGGTGTTCATAACGACCACCTGTTCGATGCCTTTCAGCGCGCCGGTGAGCGCATGCGCGTCGTGCATGCGCGGCACGAACAGGGGGCGGGCTATATGGCGCTGGGCGCGGCGCTGTCGACCGGCAAGCCGCAGGCTTACGCCGTGGTGCCGGGGCCGGGCCTGCTCAATTCCGGCGCCGCGCTGCTGACCGCTTTCAGCATGAATGCGCCGGTCCTGGCGATGATCGGCCAGATTCCGGCCGACGCCATCGGCCGCGGGCTCGGGCATCTGCACGAAATCCGCGACCAGGCCGGCATCATCCGCCGGCTGGTCGATCATTCCGCCCGCATCGATGCGCCGAAGGAGGCCTCCGCCAAGACCGCCAAGGCGATCCAATCCATGGGTACGGGCCGTCCAGGACCGGCGGCGCTCGAATGCGCCATGGACGTATGGGGCAACGCGGGCGCGGTCGGCGCCATCGTGCCGCCCTCGCCGCCCCGCGCGCCGAAGATCGACGAGGACGCGGTGCGCAAAGCGGCGAAGCTCCTGGGCACGGCCAAACGCATCCTGATCGTCACCGGCGGCGGCGCGCAGGACGCCTCGCTGGAGGTGACGCTGCTCTCCAGCATGCTGCAGGCGCCCGTGCTCGGCTATCGGCGCGGACGCGGCGTGCTCGACAGCCGCAATCCCTTCAGCGTCACGCTGCCGATCGGCCGCGATCTGTGGGCGGAGGCCGACGCGGTGCTCGCCGTCGGCACCAAGCTCCTGGAGCCGATGACCCATTGGGGCGTCGACCGCGATCTCAAGATCGTGCGCGTCGATGCCGACAAAAACGAGCCGGCGCGCCTGCACAAGCCGGCGGTGGCGCTGATCGGCGATGCCACGCCGGTGCTGCGCCGGCTGATCGACGCGCTGGCGCGCACCAATCCGCGCCGGCCGTCGCGCAATGATGAGATGCAGGAGCGCCAGGCCAAGGTCCGACAGCGCCTGTCCAAGCTTGCGCCGCAGCTTGCCTATCTCGAGGCGATCCGCGCCGAATTGCCGGAGGACGGCATTTATGTCGACGAGGTGACACAGATCGGCTTCGCCGCCCGCCTGGCGCTGCCGGTCTACAAGCCGCGGACTTTCCTGTCGCCCGGCTATCAGGACAATCTCGGCTGGGGCTTTGCCACCGCGCTCGGCGTCCAGCACGCCAACCCCGACACGCCGGTCGTATCGATCAATGGCGACGGCGGCTTTCTCTACACTTCGAACGAGATCGCCACCGCCGTGCACCATCGCATCCCGCTGGTGGCGGTGGTGTTCGTGGACGGCGCCTTCGGCAATGTCCGCCGCATCCAGGAGGAACGTTTCGGCAACCGGCTGATCGCCAGCGACCTCAGCAATCCGGATTTCGTCAAATACGCCGAAAGTTTCGGCGCGCGCGGCCTGCGCGCCCGCAACCCCGACGAGTTGCGGCTCGCCTTGCGCGAGTCCTTCGCCCGCCGCGAGCCGACGGTGATCGAGGCTCCGGTTGGGCCCATGCCCTCCCCTTGGGAATTCATCCACATGCCGAAGGTGCGCGGGCACTAAAAGATTTGCCACCGCCGCGCCGGATCGGGTTAGGTCGCTGCTGAAATGGATTTGATCACCACCACCGAGGAACTCGCCGAGGTCTGCGCCCGCATGGCAGGCCACCCGTTCGTCACCGTCGATACCGAGTTTCTGCGCGAGACCACCTATTATCCGCTGCTCTGCGTGGCGCAGATGGCGACCGTCGACGAGGCGGTGGTGGTCGATGCGCTGGCCGAGGGCATCGACCTTGGCCCTTTGTTCGCGCTGATGACGGACGAGAACGTGGTCAAGGTGTTCCATGCCGCGCGGCAGGACATCGAAATCGTGTGGAATTTGGCCGAGAAAATCCCCCACCCGATCTTCGACACCCAGGTCGCTGCAATGGTGCTCGGCTATGGCGACTCGATTTCATATGATCAACTTGTGCAGCGCATCACCGGCGACGCCCTCGACAAGTCGCACCGCTTCACGGACTGGACGCGGCGGCCTCTGACCGATGCGCAGATCGTCTATGCGCTGTCGGACGTGACCCATCTGCGCGATGTCTACGTCAAGCTCGACGAAGACCTGCAAAAGCGCGGACGCGCCAACTGGGTGTCGGCCGAGATGAACGTGCTCACCTCGCCCGAGACCTACCGCATGGACCCGGCGCGCGCCTGGGAACGGCTGAAGAGCCGGGTGCGCAAGCCGAAGGATCTCGCCGTGCTGATGGAGGTGGCGGCCTGGCGCGAACGCGAGGCGCAGAGCCGCGACGTGCCGCGCTCGCGCGTGCTCAAGGACGAGGTGGTGAGCGACATCGCCACGCAAGCCCCGATCACGGTCGAGAAACTCGGCCATCTGCGCTCGTTGCCCAAGGGCTTCGAGCGCTCGCGTTGGGGCCAGGATATCATCGACGCGGTCAAGCGCGGGCTTGCGCGCGATCCCAAGACGCTGCCGCGCTTCGAGCGCCATAAGACGGCGCACAACGCCGCCGCCACCGTCGAGCTGCTCAAAGTCCTGCTGCGCATGACCTCCGAGCGCCACGGCGTCGCCGCCAAGGTGATCGCCACCGTCGACGAACTGGAGCGCATCGCCGCCGATGACGAAGCCGACGTGCCGGCGCTGAAGGGCTGGCGGCGCGAACTGTTCGGCGAGAACGCGCTCGCACTCAAGCACGGCAAGCTGGCGCTGGCGGTGGAAAAAGGCCGCGTGGTGACGGTGGAAAAGAACTAGCGGGCGGTGCGTTGCATCCGCTCATTCCCGCTCGCGCGGGATTTCACGGTATCTCACGCTATAACCACCGGCTCGCGCCCGATCAGCCTTGCCAACTGGCGCAGGCGGCTGGCGAGCCGGTCGCCGGCAAGCCCGCGGCATTTGCCTTTCAGGGTCAGCACCAGCTTGCCGCGTTTGACCTGCATCGTCGCTTTCGGCAGCACGCCGCCCTGCCCGGCGGTGAGGATATAGGCGACCCGCATGGCGGCGCCGAGAATACGCGCGTGGTCGAGCGTACGGGTGGAGGCAAGCTCGCGCAGCCGCGGCGACAGATCCTCCTCGCTCAAGCCGGCATGGCGGAAATAAATCGACAGCGCGAGATAGGCGCGGCCGGGATGGTCGACCGCGACAAAGGCGCCGTTGGCGATGAGGTTCATGGACTGCTCGCCGCGATAGTCGGGATGCGCGCGCCAGCCGATGTCGGCCAAAAGGCAGGCGGCATGACGCAGGCGCCGCTCGTCGGCCGTCTCCTCGATGCCGGTTGAGACCATGAAGCGGTCGGTCCAGGTGATCAGTTCCTCGCCGTGACGCGGCGAGCGCGAGCGCAGCACGTTGAGATCGGCGGCGGCGCAGATCAGCGGATCGCGCGCGCGCTCCTTGTTCTTGAGCAGCGAATAGAGCAGCCCCTCGCGCACGCCGAGTACGGAGATGACGACTTCCTTCGGCTTGATCGCCCGCACCAGTTCTTCCATCACCAGCGCCGCGTAGGGCAAGAGCGGACGGCGGGCGGCGTTGACCACTTCGATCTTGGACAGGGTGTCGGTGTCAACGCGATGCACGAGGCGCGAGAACTCCAGCGCCTCGCGCGCGTTGATGCGGTAGTTGTGCATGATGTGGAACGGATAGCCGGTCTGCCACATGTGCAGCCGCGCCAACGCGCGCCACGTGCCGCCAACCGCGTAGAAAGTGCGGCCCTCGCCTTCCCCCAGCATGTCGACATCGGCGAGCAATTCCTCGACGAAGCGCTCGGCTTTCTTCAGCGACTTGCCGGCGATGTCCTGCAGGGCCAAGCCGCCGAGCGGCAGGGTCAGGCCGGAGCGCACGCGCGAGCCGTGCACGTCGATCAGTTCGAGCGAGCCGCCGCCGAGGTCGCCGACGATGCCGTCGGGCTTGTGGATGCCGGACACGATGCCGAGCGCGGTGAGATTGGCCTCGCGCGTGCCGGACAGGATGGTGATCTCGGTACGGCAGATGCGTTCGGCCTTGGCGATGAAGTCCTTGCCGTTCTTGGCATCGCGGCAGGCGGCGGTGGCGATCGCCCAGATGCGCTTGACGTGCAGCGTGTCGCAGAGCGCGCGGAAGCGCTTGAGCGAGGTCAGCGCGGCGTCGATCGCGTCCTGCGCCAACAGGCCGGTCGTTTGCACTTGGCGGCCGAGGCCGGCGAGCACCTTCTCGTTGAAGATCGGGGTCGGCGCCCGCGTCAGCCCCTCGTAGACGACAAGGCGGACCGAGTTGGAGCCGATGTCGATGACGGCGACCGTGGGCCCGTGGTCGAGCCTGCCTTTGGCGGACTGGACAATGGCAGATTGGACGATAGCCGACGCGCGCTTATGCGCCTTCGGCGAGGCGGCGTATAAGGCGGCGCGGTGAGGATTCTTTGAGCGATTTGCCACGGCCCGACAAGCTCGGATTGGTCATAAAATACTTGTGGGCATTGAACGGTTCCTCGCCCGGCTCGGCCTTTATGCGGGTGGAACTGCCATCCGGCAAGACCTCCCAACTCTGCTGGTTATCCATCAGATTCGCGACCATAATCTGGTCCAAAATCTGTTCATGCACAGTTGGATTGAGGATCGGGCACAGGGCCTCGACACGGCGGTCGAGATTGCGCGGCATCATGTCGGCGGAGGAAATATATACCGCCGCCTTGGGGTGCGGCAATTCGTGGCCGTTGCCGAAGCAGTAGATGCGGCTGTGCTCGAGGAAGCGGCCGACGATCGATTTGACCCGGATATTCTCCGACAGGCCGGGCACCTCGGGCCTGAGGCAGCAGATGCCGCGCACCACCAGATCGACGGCGACGCCCGCAATCGAGGCCCGGTAGAGCGCGTCGATGATGCCGGGATCGACCAGGGCGTTCATCTTCATCCAGATTCCGGATGGCTTGCCGGCCTTGGCGTTGGCGATCTCTTTTTCGATGTGCTCCATGATGCGGCTGCGCAGATTGATCGGCGAGATCGCCATGCGCTCGAGCGCGTCCGGCTCGGCATAGCCGGTGATGTAATTGAAGATGCGCGCGACGTCGCGGCCGATCACGGTATCGGCGGAAAAGAACGATAGGTCGGTATAGATGCGCGCGGTAACCGGATGGTAGTTGCCGGTGCCCACGTGCACATAGGTTGCCAAGGTGCCGGCCTCGCGCCGCACCACCAATGACAATTTGGCGTGGGTTTTCAGCTCGATGAAGCCATAAACCACCTGCACGCCGGCGCGTTCGAGATCGCGCGCCCACCGTATATTGGCTTCCTCGTCAAAGCGCGCCTTCAACTCGACCAGCGCGGTGACCGACTTGCCCGCCTCCGCCGCCTCGACCAGCGTCTTGACGATTGGGGATTCGGCTGAGGTTCGGTAAAGCGTCTGCTTGATGGCGACGACGTCGGGGTCGCGCGCGGCCTGGTTCAGGAACTGCACCACCACGTCGAACAACTCATACGGATGGTGGACGACCAAGTCCTTCTGGCGGATGGCGGCGAAGGCATCGCCGCCGCAGTCACGGATGCGCTCCGGATAACGCGGATTGTAGGGCACGAATTCGAGATCGGGCCGGTCGATCTTGGTGAGCTGCGACAATTCGTTGAGCGCGAGCACGCCATCGACCAGGAACACTTCGTCGTCGGCGACCGCGAGCGCACCCTGTACGAAGCGGCGCAATTCCGCCGGCATCTTGGCGTCGAGCTCGAGCCGGATCACGGAGCCGCGCCGGCGCTGCTTGAGCGCGGTCTCGTAGAGCCGCACCAAATCCTCGGCCTCTTCCTCGATTTCGACTTCGGAGTCGCGGATGAGGCGGAAGGCCCCCTGCCCCTTCACCGCGTAGCCGGGGAACAGGCGGCCGATGAACTGCTGGGTGGCCTCCTCGAGCGCGATCAAGCGGATGCCGTCACCCTTGCCAGCCGGCAGGCGGATGAAGCGCTCGATCTTCTGCGGCATGCGGATCAGCGCGTTCATGGCCTTGCCGTCGCGCAGGCGGGCAAGCTGCAGCGTGATCGAGAAGCCGAGATTGGGAATGAACGGGAACGGATGCGCCGGGTCGATGGCAAGCGGCGTCAACAACGGAAAGACATGGGTGAGGAAGTGCTCCTCCAACCAGACGCGCTCCGACTTCTTGAGGTCGGTACCTTCCACCAGGCTCACGCCGGCGGCGGCGAGTTCCGGGCGCAATTCCAACCAGCGCTGCTGCTGATCGCTGGCGAGGCTCCCCACCGCCTCGACGACCCGCATGAGCTGCTCGTTGGGGGAAAGCCCGTCCGGGCTGCGGGTGAGGATGCCCTGGCGCACCTGGCCCTTGAGGCCAGCGACGCGCACCATGAAGAATTCATCGAGGTTGTTGGCCGAGATCGACAGGAAGCGAACCCGCTCGAGCACCGGATGATGCTCGTTGGCCGCTTCCTCCAGCACCCGGCGATTGAAGTGCAGCCAGGACAGTTCACGATTGATGAAGCGCTCGGGCCGCTCGCTCAAGGGCTGCTCGGCGGCGCTCTCCGGCGTTGCCGCCGGCTCCTCGACGGGTACGATTTCATCAATCGCTGCAATAGCTTGTCTGCGATCTGCCATGTCGGAAAAGGCCGCCCTTCAGGGTAAAATCGGTAGCTGAGGAAAATGGCGTCTGGATGACAGTTCGCGCCCGATCACCAGTTCCGTCAAGCGCCGGCAAAAGCGGAATTCGGTTAGGCTAAATCGGCACTTTCCACGGAATCGCTCAGCAATTCGGCTGCCAGCGCCCGCGTCACCGGCCGATGCTGGCGCATGGCCTCCTGGTCGAGCCGGCTGACCACCGAGCGGGCGGCGGCGACCGAGCGCTCGATGCGGTTGGCGAGGTAGTTCACCAGCCCCTGATCGACGGCAAGCTGGCGATCGGCGGCAAGCTTGACGATCAGCGCGCGCAGCAGCGCGTCGTCGGGCGGCGCAAGCGCGACCGTCGGCACCGCGCGCAGGCGCGAGGCGAGATCGCGGATGCCGATCTTGAAGCCGGCCGGGGCGTTGCGCGCGGTAATCAGCACAAAGGCCTCCTGCTCGCGCGCCAGATTGAGCAGATGGAACAAGGCGCGTTCATCGAGCGCGGCGGGGTCGATATCCTCGAGCAGCAGCGCACCGGTGGCGAAGGCGGCCGGCAGATCGGCCTCGCCCAGCAGCCGCGCCGACAGCACCCGGGCGCCCGCCATCTCGGCCCAGATGGCGGCGAGATGGCTCTTGCCCGACCCTTCCGGCCCGACCAGCGCCATCACCGGCGACGGCCAGTCCGGCCAGCGCTCGATCAGCGCGAGCGCCGCCGCGTTGCTTGGGCCGGCAAGGAAATCCTCGCGGGCAAAGCTTTCGGCGTGGGGAAGCGCAAGCACAAGCTGGCGCGGCGCGGGCGACTGACCCATAGGGCTCAACTCGACTGACCGGTATAGAGCGAACTCGCCAGATAACGCCTGAGCGCAAAGCGGGCGAGCACGCCGATGGTGGCCGCGAGCGGCACCGCCACCAACAGGCCGACAAAGCCAAGCAGATAACCGAAGGCGAGCAGCGCGAAGATCACCCAGACCGGATGCAAGCCGACGCTTTCGCCGACCAGCTTGGGCGACAATACGTTGCCTTCAAAAAACTGCCCGACCAGGAAGATGCCGAGCACGATGAGGATCGCGGTGTAGTTGGGCCAGAACTGCGCAACCGCCACGCCCACCGCCAGCACCAGCCCGGTCATCGAGCCGACATAGGGGATGAAGGTGATCAGGCCGGAGATGAGGCCGATCAGCAGGCCGAAATTGAGGCCGGTTAAAGTCAGCGCCACCGCGTAGAACGAGCCGAGGATCAGGCAGACGGCGGTCTGCCCGCGCACGAAGCCGGCAATGGCCGCGTCGGTCTCGCGCGCCAGCTCCCGCACGGTCTCGCGCTGGTGTACCGGTACCCAGCTATCCACGGTCTCGATCATGTGGTGCCAGTCGTAGATCAGATAGAAGGCCACCACCGGCGTCACCACGATCAAGGAGAACAGCGACACCAGCGCGCGCCCGCCCGACCACAGCGACTGCAGGAAGGCGGTAATCCAGCCCATGCCCTGGCTGACGAGATCGCCGAAGGATTTTTCCGGGCTGAAGCCGGCGCCAAGCAGCTTCTGCACCCAGGGCCGGCTCTGGTCGCTGACCAGCGCCTGCAGCTTGGTCACATAGCCGGGGATGGTGGCGATGAACGAACTGAGCTGGCCGCCGAGCAGCGGCGCCACCAGCAGGATCAGGAAGAAGAAGGCCAGCACCACCAGGATGATGATCAGAAGCGCGGCGACCATGCGGTTGATGCCGAGCTTCACCAGCCGGTCGGTCAGCGGGGTCAGCAGATAGGCAAGGGCGAGGCCCGCCACGAACGGCAGCAGGATGTCGCTCAACAGCCAGAGCATCAGGATCAGGAACACCAGCGCGCCCAGCCAGAAGGCCAGCTGGCGCTGGAACGGTGTTGTGCCGCGAGGCGCCTCGGGCGCGGGCGGCATTAGCGGTGCCTGCGTGCTCACTGTCCGGCCGTCGCCGAGTTCATGTGACGCACCCATTCCACCAGATAGGCGGCGACCGAAAGCAGGGTCAAGGCCGCCACCAGACCCATGAGAACGGTATCGAGCGGCGCCAGGTCGATGCCGAAGCCGAGCGAGCCCAGCACCACGCAGGCAAAGGCGATCTGCGCCACTGTATTGAGCTTGGACACCACCAGCGGCCGCATCTTGAGGGGGTTGCCGACCAACCAGGACAGCACCACCCCACCAATGATCATAATGTCACGCGATACCACCAGAATCACCAGCCAGCGGGGGATTTCCCCGTTGATCCCAAGGGTGACGTAAATCGACACGATCAGCGCCTTGTCGGCGAGCGGGTCGAGATAGGCCCCCAGCACGGTCGTCATGTGGAAGCGCTTGGCGAGGAAGCCGTCAATGGCGTCGCTCACCCCCGCGACCAGGAACAGCGCGAAGGCAAGCCACATGGTGCCGGACGCGATGGCCCAGACCACGACGGGGACCAGCAGGATGCGCCCCAGCGTAATGAGGTTCGGAATACTCAATTCAGTCCCGGCTCGAGAGCCGCGCCATAGCCGTCAGGCAGGCCCCATTTGACGGCGCAGTATAACGGCCGCCGGACCATTGCGCGACTTGCGATTCCCACGTACGACCCCGGCGAAAACAAGGCGCGAACAGCATGGCGAAAGAGGAGCGCGGGCTTACCTACGCGCAAGCCGGCGTCGACATCGACGCGGGCAACCGGATGGTCGACCTGATCAAGCCGCTGGTGCGCGCAACCGCCCGTCCCGGCGCGGAAGCCGAAATCGGCGGCTTCGGCGGGCTGTTCGACCTCAAGCGCGCCGGCTTTTCCGATCCCGTGCTGGTGGCGGCGACCGACGGCGTCGGCACCAAGGTCAAGATCGCCATCGAGACCGGCGAGCACGACACCATCGGTATCGACCTCGTGGCCATGAGCGTCAACGACCTGGTGGTGCAAGGCGCCGAGCCGCTGTTCTTCCTCGATTACTATGCCTGCGGCAAACTGACACCCGAGATCGGCGCCGCGGTGGTCGCCGGCATCGCGATCGGCTGCCGCGAGGCCGGCTGCGCGCTGATCGGCGGCGAGACCGCCGAAATGCCCGGCCTCTACGCGGGCGACGATTACGACCTCGCCGGCTTTGCGGTCGGCGCCGCCGAGCGCGGCCAATTGCTGCCGCGCGGCGATATCGCGGAGGGCGACGTGCTCATCGGGCTTGCCGCGTCCGGCGTGCATTCCAACGGCTATTCGCTGGTGCGCAAGGTGATCGAACGAACGGGCCTCGCCTGGAGCGAGCCGGCGCCGTTTGCGCCCGAGCAGAGCCTCGGCGAAGCGATCCTGACGCCGACCCGCATCTATGTGAAAGCCTGCCTTGCCGCGCTGCGCGAGACCAAAGCGCTGAAAGGGCTCGCCCACATCACCGGCGGCGGTTTTACCGACAACGTCCCGCGTGTGCTGCCGAAAGGACTTGGCGCGCGCATCGACCTTAACAAGGTGCCGCTGTTGCCGGTGTTCCAGTGGCTGGCGCGCGAAGGGGCCATCGCGCAGGACGACATGCTGCGCACCTTCAATTGCGGCATCGGCATGATCGCCATCGCCGCGCCTGAGGATGCCGACGCGGTGACGCAGGCCTTCGCCCGCGCGGGCGAGCATGCGGTGACGATCGGCGACGTCGTGCGCGCCGACGAAGAGCGCGTCATTTATGAAGGGCAACTCGATCTCGGGTAAGCCATGAGCCGCAAGCGTGTCGCCATTCTGATCTCCGGCCGTGGCTCCAACATGGCCGCGCTGATCAAGGCCGCCGGTGAACCCGATTTTCCGGCCGAGATCGCATTGGTGGTCTCCAATCACCATGATGCCGCCGGCCTTGCCACCGCGCGCGCCGCCGGCATCAAGACAGCCGTCGTCGACCACACCGTGCACGGCAAGGACCGCGCCGCCTTCGAAGCCGCGCTGCAGGCGGTGCTGGCGGAACACGACATCGCGCTGGTGTGCCTCGCCGGATTCATGCGGCTGCTCGGCTGGGATTTCGTCACGCAATGGCAGGGCCGTATCCTCAACATCCACCCTGCCCTGCTGCCCACCTTCAAGGGCCTCGACACCCACCGGCGCGCGCTCGATGCCGGCGTGAAGATCCACGGCGCCAGCGTGCATTTCGTCGCGCCGGAAATGGATTCCGGGCCGATCATCGTGCAGGCCGCGGTGCCGGTGCACGAGGGCGACACCGAAACGACGCTGGCCGCCCGCGTGCTGGCGGTCGAGCACCGGATCTATCCCCTGGCGCTCAAGCTGGTGGCCGAGGGCCGCGTCGAAATCGAAAACGGCCGTTGCCGCATTCGTGGCACGCGCCCACCGGATGGTACGCTGGTGGTCCCAGGCAACGGCGATTAAGCGGGTATCGCGGCGCACAAGCCGTGGCTGCGTAAAACTCCCCTCTTCACGGCAAGATGAATTCCGGCCGGACTCGCCCGTGTTGTACATTCCGCCTGCGGCGCCGACGTCGCCGCCAACAACAAGCCGGCGAAACAACGATTACTCACAGGGGAGCATGATTATGCCTGCAATGACTCAAGGCGAGACCAAACTGATCTTTCCGGGGCTTGCCGACTTCTACGCGTCGTGGCGCGACATCGGCGATACGGTGGTGCGCGTCGTCATCGGCTACATCTTGTTCATGCATGGCTGGGGCAAAGTAACCGGCGCCGGCATGGCAGGCATCAGCGCCTATATGGCTAAGCAGGGATTGGAACCGGGGGCGGTGTTCGCCTTCGTCGCCATGTTTCTGGAGACGGTCGGCGCGATCTGCCTCATCGTCGGATTGTTTACCCGGTTCTTCGCGGCGGCGATGGCCGTCGAAATGGGCATCGCATTTCTGGCCGTGCATTTCGCGCACGGCTTTGCCGCCAGCAAAGGCGGCTACGAGTACGTGCTGCTGCTCGGCATCGTGCTATTCGCCATCGCGCTGCGTGGCGGCGGGCCCTATTCGGTCGACCGCATGATCGGGAAGGAGCTGTAAGGCCACGTCATTCCGGGGCGCACGCGTCAGCGTGCGAACCCGGAAACCAGCACCACATGCCGAATCCGCATCTGGATTCCGGGTTCGCGAGCTTCGCTCGCGCCCCGGAATGACGGTGGCTGCGCGTCACGCCCGCCGCAGCCACACCTTGTTGTCGTGAAACGCGGCGCCGCCAAAGGGCGCGATCGGATCGGCGCCGGTCAGCGTAGTTGATGCCGCAGCCGTCTTCGTAAGCCGAATTCGGCCAGATCGATTCCGCGATCAAGACGCCGCGGCGCACGCCATCGAACAGTTTGGCGTGCAGGCGCACTTCGCCGCGCGTGTTGCCGAGCACGACGTAATCGCCATCGCCGATGCCGTAAGCCGCCGCGTCGTCCGGATGGATCATCACCGTCGGCCGCTTTTCGTTGGCAAGCGACGTCGGCGTCTCGGTGAAGGTCGAATTGAGGAAGCCGCGCGCGGGCGACGTCGCGAGCCGGAACGGGTGTGCGTCGTCCTGCTGTTCAATCGAAGTCCAGTGATCCGGCAGCGCCGGCATGGCGGCAACCGGCCCGCTCTTGTAGGGGCTGCGGAACGGCACGTTCTCCCAGTCCGGCTTGAAGCGGAACTTGCCGTCGGGCCAGGCAAAGCCGTCGAGGTAATGCGACTGCCGGAATGGCGGCTGGCAGTCGATCCAGCGGTCGGCCTCGAGCTCGGCCAGCGTGCCGCGTTTGGAGACCTGCAGCATCTGGTCGATCAGTTCGCGTGGGCTCATGGCGAAGCCCTTGTGCGCGGCGCCGAGGCGCTCGGCGAGCGCGCAAATGACCTCGTGATTGTTGCGGCATTCGCCCGGCGGCTCGACCAGCTTGGGGCCGAGGATGATGTATTGATGGCCGCCGCCGCGATAGATGTCGTCGTGCTCGAGGAAGGTGGTGGCCGGCAGCACCACGTCGGCGGCTTTCGCGGTTTCCGTCATGAACTGCTCGTGCACGCAAACGAACAGGTCCTCGCGCGCGAAGCCCTGCTTTACTTTATTCTGGTCAGGCGCGACCGACAGCGGATTGGTGTTCTGGACGATCATCGCATCGACCGGCGGCCCGCCCAGCAGCGCTTCGCTGTCGCCGGTGAGAATGGCGCCGATACGCGACTGATCGAGCATGCGCACCGAGCGATCCCAGACGTCGAGGCCCTCGATCAGCGTCTTGTCGAGATTGAAGATGTCGGCGTTGATGTGGAAAGCGCCGCCGCCTTCCAGTTGCCACGCGCCCGTCACCGCCGCGATGCAGCTTGCCGCGTGCATATTGGCGGCGCCGTTACGCGAGCGGGCAAAACCGTAACCGAGCCGGAAGAAGGCGCGCTTGCGCTCGCCGATCAGCTTGGCGAATGCTTCGATCGTCTCCACCGGCGTGCCGGTGATGCTTGACGCCCATTGCGGATCGCGCGTCTTCAGATGCGCTTCGAGCTCACGCGGCGCGTCGGTGTATTTCTCCAGATAATCCCAGTCGGCTTTGCCGTCGCGGAACAGGCAATGCATCACCGCACAGGCAAGCGCGCCGTCGGTGCCGGGCTTCACCAGCACCGGCAGGTCGGCCTGCGCCATGGTGCCGTTCATATAGATGTCGACCGCCGCGATCTTGGCGCCGCGTTCCTTGCGCGCGCGGATGGCGTGGGTCATCACGTTGACCTGCGTGTTGACCGCGTTGGTGCCCCAGATCACCACCAGATCGGATTTCGCCATCTCGCGCGGATCGGGTCCGGCCACCCGTCCGACGCCGGCGGTATAGCCGGCATAGGCGGGATTGACGCAAATGGTGCCGTGGAAACCGGAATATTTCTTGACGTAGCGCAGACGCTGGATGCCGTCGCGCATCACCAGGCCCATGGTGCCGGCGTAATAGTACGGCCAGACGCTCTCGGCGCCGTGGCGCTGCTCGGCCTTGACGAAGGCTTCGGCGACCAGATCGAGAGCATCGTCCCAGGAGATCGCGCTGGAAGTCGGCCCGAGCCCTTCGCCCCCACCCGGCGCAAGGGGTGCAGCAGGCGGTTGGCATGGTGCTCGCGCTCGGCGTAACGCGCGACCTTGGCGCAGATCACGCCGGCCGTGTAGTCGTTATCCTTGGAGCCGCGCACCCGGCCGATGGTGCGCGCGTCGAGCAATTCGACTTCAAGCGCGCAGGTCGAGGGGCAATCGTGCGGACAGGCGGAATAGCCGATCTGCTTGGCTTGGCTGGGGCGGACGGCTTGGTTCATGCGAATGACTATAGCCTATCCCGCCGTCGCGGGGATAACGCGCGAGCCGGGAATTCCCCAGCGGAACTCAGACCTCGCTCTCGGCCGGCACCTTGCTCCGCCGCCACAGCGCCCCGACCACGAGCACCAGCGCCGCGCCGGCGGCGGCGGAAGCGTATTCCACCGTTATCGCCGTGCGAGCGCCGTAGGCATGGGTGAGCCAGCCGCTCACCACCGGATCGGTGGCAATCACCTCGCCGACGATCCAGCCGAGCAGCGCAGCGCCCGCCCAGACCAGGACGGGAAAACGGTCAAGCAGCGCCATGATCAGCGCGGCGCCGGCGACGATCAGCGGGATGCTCACCGCCAGCCCCAGCACCAAGAGCGCCATGTTGCCGGCCGCCGCCGCGGCGATGGCGATCACATTGTCGAGGCTCATGATGATGTCGGCGACGGCGACGATGCGCACCGCGCGCCAGAGCTGGCCCGCCGCCTCGCCGCCATCTTTGTGCGGGGCGTCGGGCACCAACAGCTTGGCGGCGATATAGAACAGCGCCAGGCCGCCGACGATCTTCACGAACGGCAGAAGCATCAGCGAAGCGACGACGCCGGTGAAGACGATGCGCAAGGCGACCGCCACGCAGGCGCCGAGGACCATGCCCCACAGCCGCTGACGCGCCGGCAATCCGCGGCAGGCCATGGCGATGACCACCGCGTTGTCGCCGGACAGCAGAATGTTGATCCAGACGATCTTTGCGAAGGCGAGCCAGAACTCGGGCTGATCGAACTGACCCCAGCCGCGGCCGAACAAGGCGGCCCAGGCGGCGGGGTCGAGCATCTGCGCGATCGCGTGCATCATTCAGCCGCTCGTCCCCGCGCGAGCGGGGACACGGGATTTCGTGCCGCTATCCCGATCCGCGCCGGATTCCCGCTTGCGCGGGAATGAGCGGCTGATGGACCGGCGCATGCGTCGTTCAGCCGACGATCTCGTTCTCCGAGAAGAACTGCGCGATCTCTTTGGCCGCGGTGTCGGGCGCGTCAGAGCCGTGCACCGAATTCTCCCCGATCGACTTGGCGTGCACCTTGCGGATGGTGCCGGCATCGGCCTTGGCCGGGTCGGTCGCGCCCATCGCCGCGCGGTACTTGGCGATCGCATTATCGCCTTCCAGCACCTGCACCACCACCGGACCGGAGATCATGAAGTCGACGAGCTCGCCGAAGAACGGCCGCTCCTTGTGCACGCCATAGAAGCGCTCGGCCTGCGCCCGCGTGATCAGCACGCGCTTCTGGCCGATGATGCGCAAGCCGGCGGCCTCGATGATCGCATTGATGGCGCCGGTCAGATTGCGTTCGGTGGCGTCGGGTTTGATGATGGAAAAGGTGCGCTCGAGCGCCATCGGGAGATCCTTCACTGAGATTGATCGGAGCGTTAACCGAATTTGTTGGTCAGCTTCATTCGCCGCGGCTTATACCGGGACGGCTTTCGAGCGGCAAGGTCGGCGGCGCACATGCCGCGCCCGGAGGCTGCCGTTTTGACGCGTAATTTCAGGGGTTTGCCATGCTGGCCCGCTACCGGATGTTTGCCGGCTATAATGCCTGGTGCAATGCGCGGCTTTATGACGCCGCCGCGACGGTCTCCGACGCCGACTACCGCGCCGACCGCGGCGCCTTCTTCAAGTCGCTGCATGGAACCCTGAATCACCTGCTGGTCGGCGACCGCATCTGGATGCAGCGCTTCACCGGCGCGGGCGAAATCCCGCCGAGCCTCGACGCCATCCTCTACGAGGATTTCGCCAGCTTGCGCGCCGCGCGCGTGGCGGAGGACACGCGGATCAGCGGCTATATCGAGGGGCTGACCGAGGCCGACCTCGCCGGCAACCTTCGCTACCGCACCGTCGTACGCCCCGCCGATATCGAGCAGCCGTTGGCGCCGGCGCTCGACCATTTCTTCAACCACCAGACCCACCACCGCGGCCAGGCCCACATGCTGCTCTCCGCGGTCATCGGCAACGACGCCACCCCCTCCTTCGACCTCATCATCTACCAGCGCGAGACCGGCGTGGGGATACATTGACTTTGTCATTCCGGGCGCGAGCGGAGCGAGCGAACCCGGAATCCAGGGCCAAGGAACCCAAGCCTTGCCATGCGACCCTGGATTCCGGGCTCGCGGCCTATCGGCCGCGCCCCGGAATGACGGTGTCATTGCCTTGCGCGCCCGCGGTTTGTACTAACGCCCGCAACAGCACGCTTTTCCGGGAGGGCATCCAAGCCATGGCGACCAATCGCGTTCATCGCATCGCAGTCATTCCCGGCGACGGCATCGGCAAGGAGGTCATGCCGGAAGGCGTGCGCGTCCTCGAAGCGGCAGCCAGGAAGTTCGGCTTCGAGCTGCGCCTCGACGACTTCGATTTCGCGAGCTGCGACTACTACGAAAAGCACGGCCGCATGATGCCGGAGGACTGGAAGGAGCGGATCGGCAGCCATGACGCCATCTATTTCGGCGCCGTCGGCATGCCCGACCGCGTACCCGACCACATCTCGCTGTGGGGCTCGCTGATCCTGTTCCGGCGCGAGTTCGACCAGTACGTCAACCTGCGCCCCGTGCGCCTGATGCCCGGCGTGCCCTCGCCGCTCGCCGGCCGCAAGCCGGGCGACATCGACTTCTGGGTGGTGCGCGAGAACACCGAGGGCGAATATTCGGCGATCGGCGGCAAGATGTTCCCCGGCACCGAGCGCGAAGTGGTGGTGCAGGAAACGGTGATGAGCCGGATCGGCGTCGACCGCGTGCTGAAATTCGCCTTCGAGCTGGCCCGTTCCACGCCGAAGAAACATCTCACCTCGGCGACCAAGTCGAACGGTATCGCCATCACCATGCCCTACTGGGACGAGCGCGTGCGCGCGATGGCCGAGCACTATCCGGACGTGAAATGGAACCAGTTTCACATCGACATTCTCACCGCGCGCTTCGTGATGAATCCGGACTGGTTCAACGTGGTGGTGGCGTCCAACCTGTTCGGCGACATTCTGTCCGATCTCGGCCCCGCCTGCACCGGCACCATCGGCATCGCGCCGTCGGGCAATATCAATCCGGAGCGGAAATTCCCGTCGGTGTTCGAGCCGGTGCACGGTTCCGCGCCCGATATCTATGGCCTGGGGATCGCCAACCCGATCGGCCAGATCTGGTCGGGCGCCATGATGCTCGAACATCTCGGCGAGACCGACGCCGCCAAGGCGATCGTGACCGCCATCGAGAAAGTGCTGGCGCAGGAGAAGCTGCGCACCCGCGACCTGAAAGGCGCGGCCGATACCGTCACCTGCGGCAAGGCGGTCGCCGACGCGCTCGGATAAGCCCTTGCTGTCATTCCGGGGCGCGAGCGCGAGCGAGCGAACCCGGAATCCAGGGGCCAAGAACACAAGCGCTGCCATATGGCTCTGGATTCCGGGCCCACGCGCTTCGCGCGTGTCCCGGAATGACCAGAGAAAGATTGCATCCCCGCACGGCCTCGGCCAAAACGCAGCCCCATGCTCGTCATCGACGACCTCACCGTCCGCATCGCCGGCCGCACGCTGATCGAAGGCGCCTCCGTCAACGTGCCCGACGGGCGCGCGCGTCGGCCTCGTGGGCCGCAACGGCACCGGCAAGACCACGCTGTTTTCCGTGATCGCCGGCGACCACGCGCCGGAACACGGCAGCATCACTTTGCCGCCGCGCTGGCGCATCGGACGCCTCGCGCAGGAGGCGCCAAGCGGGCCGGACAGCCTGATCGACGTGGTGCTGAAAGCCGACACCGAGCGCAGCGCCCTGCTGGCGGAGGCCGAAACCGCCACCGATCCGCACGCCATCGCCGAGATCCAGACCCGGCTCGCCGACATCAGCGCCCATGCGGCACCGGCGCGCGCGGCCTCGATCCTGTCGGGCCTGGGCTTTTCCGACGCCGGCCAGCAGCGCGCGGTGCAGGAATTCTCCGGCGGCTGGCGCATGCGCGTTGCGCTCGCCGCCACGCTGTTCGCGCAGCCGGACCTGCTGCTGCTGGACGAACCCACCAACTATCTCGATCTCGAAGGCACGCTGTGGCTGCAGGACCATCTCGCGCGCTATCCGGCGACCTTGATCGTCATCAGCCACGACCGCGATCTGCTCGACAGCGCGGTCGGCCATATCCTGTCGCTGGAGCAAAAGAAATTGACGCTGTGGCGCGGCGGCTATTCGGCGTTCGCGCGCCAGCGCAGCGAACGGGCCGCCCTCGACCAGAAGCTGATCAAGAAGCAGGAGACGCAACGCAAGCATTTGCAGACCTTCGTGGATCGTTTCAGGGCCAAGGCCACCAAGGCGCGGCAGGCGCAATCGCGGCTGAAGATGCTGGCCAAGCTCGAGCCGATCGCGGCTCTGGTCACCGACGAAGTGCGGCCGATCAACATTCCGGCGCCGGACAAGCTGCTGTCGCCGCCGATCATCGCCACCGACGGCGTCGCGGTCGGCTACGAGCCGGGCAAGCCGGTGTTGTCGGGCTTGACTCTCCGCATCGACAATGACGACCGCATCGCGTTGCTCGGCGCCAACGGCAACGGCAAATCGACCTTCGTCAAGCTGATCGCGAACCGTCTCGAACCGATGCAAGGCACCGTCACCCGCGCCGCGCCGCTCAGGATCGGCTATTTCGCGCAGCATCAGGTGGACGAGCTCGATCCGCAGCAAAGCCCCTACGATCATGTGCGCCGGCTGATGCCGGATGCCGCCGAAGCGCAAGTGCGCGCGCGCGTTGGATCGATCGGGTTTTCGGGCGCGGCCGCCGACACCAAGGTGGAGAAGCTGTCCGGCGGCGAGAAGGCGCGATTGCTGCTCGGGCTTGCCACCTTCGAAGCGCCGCATCTCGTCATCCTCGACGAGCCCACCAACCATCTCGACATCGACAGCCGCGGCGCCTTGATCGAAGCGATCAACGATTTTCCCGGCGCGGTGATCCTGGTGTCGCACGACCGCTATCTGTTGGAAGCTTGCGCCGACCGCTTGTGGCTGGTCGCCGACGGCAAGGTGAAACCGTTCGACGGCGATCTCGACGATTATCGTCGCATGGTGCTGAGCGAGCGCAGCGGCGGCAACGCGAGCGCCGCGAAATCGTCGTCAAGTCCGAGCCGCAGCGACGTGCGCCGCGCGGCCGCCGAAAAGCGCGCCGAGACCGCGCCGCTACGCCAGCGCGTCAAGAAGGCGGAAGCGGCAATCGAAAGGCTGACGCGCGAGATCGCCGCGCTCGACGAGAAGCTTGCCGACGGCGGGCTGTTCACGCGCGATGCGGCAAAGGCCGCCGAACTCGCGAAACGGCGGTCGGATACGGCGGATGCGCTCGCCGTTGCGGAAGAAGAATGGCTGGCGGCCAGCGCCGCGCTGGAGACGGCCTAGCGCAAAATCGCGAACCGGTTTCGCATCAAGCCAAACGCAAATAACCGAAGCCGCTATTGCACGTACATGCGCTGGACTTCGCGCCGGGGCTGCTTCTTGGCGCGGGCGCGGCGGGCCTGCCGCTTGGCCTGATTGCGGTCCTGCGCCCGTTCTTGCCGCGTGGCGTCGACCTCTTTCAGGCGGCCGGCTTCGAAGCTGTAAAGGCCGGGCCGCTCGCCGCCGACATAGGTGATCACCACCCGGCGCTGGCCCTTCGGTCCACGGCTGATGCTGACATTGTTGGGCGTGCCGAGCCGGCGCACCGCCGTGCATTCGCTCATGCCGAGCGCCACGCCCCCGCCCAGCACCGCCGGCATGGGAGCGGCGGCTCCAAGGCCGGCCGGTTCCAAGCTGGTCGGGCGGCGGGGCGGCGACAGCCTGGGCTGCCGGGGTTTCCGCAGGGGCCGCGGCCTCCGCGGGAGCCGGCGGGCAGCGTCCGTCGGCACTGACCAGGTTTTCCGGCCCGACCGGCCCGCTGGGCCCGAGGGACGCGGTACTGGCATGGCTCAGCTGTCCCCAATCGGGCACGCTGAAGAAGTTCACCGGTTTGGAGAACATGTTGCCCTCACGGATGTTTTCCGTGAGTTCCTGGGTCTGCGCGCAGCCAGCCACCGCCGCAGCAGCCGCGCAAAGAAGCAAGATGTTGATACTGGCGCGCCGCAAGCGAAGTCCCCGGTTGTCTATCCAATTGCCCCTTAAGCCGGATTTTGCGTCATCACAATGGCAGGGGGCAATATTCGGCCAAATGCCCGCCTTTGTCCGCCATTGTCCCGCGCCCGGGGTTCCCGTCCGTGCTGGGCGGCACGAGACACGGCTCCGCCGCCCGTGTTCTTGATGTCGGCGCCGGGTGCGCCCTCTTCCACCTTTCCGCCTTCGCCCTTGCGGGCTTCGGCGCGACGAGCCGCTCGCCTTCGAATAAAGACCGAGGGCGCGCGGGACGCTGTCGGGTCCGGGCGCACTCAAGTTTACGCAAAGTGCGCAAACTAAAAGTGCTCAGACCCACGGGCCTCGACGCCTCGCGACATCGAGGCTTGTCGAAGCTGATAGTGCCGCAAGTCCGCCAGTCCCTTGGCGTCCCGCGCGCGGTGTTTATAGGTTTGCTCCGCATCGCCCCCGGTGGACTTACCTTTCAGGCTTCCTCCCTTACGGCAGGACGCCTATCCACCGCTGATTGGGCCCAAACGGTGCCCAGCACTTCTGACCGTGCCGGCTACCGCCGCCAGTGGGGCCCACGTGACGCGCGGACGGCGCGCCGGGACGAATGCGGCTTGGACCGCCGGGCGGGGAAAACCAGCGCCGCATCTCCGACGCCCCCGAACCGGCCACCGCTCCCCGCCCCGCGTCTGGAGACTGCAGACCCCTCGGCATTCGGGGCGGGATACATGGGATTATATTCACGGAATAAAAGCCGTCAAGAAAAATGTGTAAATAATCCTATCCACGTTTGACGAAGTTATCCCCGCGCGGATCGATTTATCCCCGCCTCATCCGATCTCGGGTCAACCCGAGGTCGGTCGATGAGGCGGCCCCATGCTTCGAGACGCATCGCTTCGCGATGCTCCTCAGCAAAAGGCCGGAAGAGGATCGTCGCGCGTCGCCCACATGGAGCGAAAGCGAAATGCGGGAGTTGAAATCCCGGATGTCGCTTCGCTCTATCCGGGCTACGTCGCTCATGTCGCTTGCGGCGACTTATCCCGGATCGCGCGGCATCGCAGGGTAGGCATCGCGCAAGCGACGCCCACGCGGATCGGCGTTTGCGCATTTCGCTTGCGCTACTGCCGTGGGCACGGCGCGTGCTCGCGCGCGCACCTTTGGCCACCCTGCTCACGCCCGATCGACGTCCGTCGTGTCGCCTACGCCCGCTTCGCCCAGCGGCCGCGCTCGTCGGCCTGCCAATAGGTCGCGTCGAGACCCTTGGCCTTGACCTCGCTCCAATGCGCGCGGGCTGCGGCGACCGCCTCGTCGTCCTCACCGTCGAACAAGAGCACAATGCGCTCGTAGTCAGCGGCATCGTCCGGCACCGGCGCGCCCTCGATGAGGAAGCGCACATTGGCGGCATTGGGATTGCCCTCGCTCACCGTGAGCAATACCGGCTGCGCCGGCGCCTCCGGCTCGCGCCAGGTGCCGTGCGGCAGGAAGCCGTCGTCGCGATAGGTCCACAGATGCGCGTCGAGCGCGTCGATGCGCTCTTCGGAAGCGCCCTGCACCACCACCCGCCAGCCGCGCGCCAGCGACTTCTCCAACAACGGCGGCAGCACGCCTTCGAGGCGCTGGCCTTGCATGTGGTAGAAAAGGACTTCGGTCATATCAGCCGCTTGTCAGATGCGCGCACCACCGGGCGCTTGTGGACTTGTCCGCCTGCCGCAAACAAAGCGCCGAGCGTGGTAAATTGGTCACGCTCGATGGATAACGGCGGCGCCGACAGCGGTCGAGGGTTTTTGCACCACGCCACACCGCAATTTCGGCAAAGCAGACGTCATGGCCAACACTCCGGACGCCGTTTTGCCCGCCGTTGTTGGCGATTGGACGGTCGGGCAACGTGGCGGAACCGTTGACTCGACCCAGGCGAGCCCCTAGCGTTCCCGCTACGAAACGCGTTCAACCGCGCTCCGGCCTGTTCATGCAGACTGCGAGTCCGACTTGTGCGTTTTGGGGGACTCTTTTGCTTCCATGGGCGTCAAGGGTATCCGCGGCATGGCGGGCGGTGGTCGCGTTTCCGTTTCAGTCCTGTTCGGCTTGGTGCTTTGCCTCGGCGCGCAACTGTTCGCCGCCGGTGCCGCACGCGCGCAGTCGATCATGTCGTCGGTGCCGGTCTACGACTGGTATGTCGGCGTCGGTGCCTTCGGCAATCACCATACCGGCTTCTCGCCGCTGAACCATGCTTACAACATGCAGAGTTACGCGGTGGGTGGCAAAGCCTTCGTCGGCTACCAGTTCAACGAAGCGGTCGCGGCCGAGGTGAGCTTCGACTATTTCGGCTGCGCCAGCTTCCCCGAAGGCTTCCCCACCGATAGCAAGGAGTGCAGCTTCGCCGTGACGGCGACCGGGCTTCTATACTCCCCGCCGGTGTCGGAATGGCTGATGCCGACGCTGGTGCCGATCAAGCTCTTCGCCCGCGGCGGCTTCGCTTACAAGAACATCCACCAGGATTCCTACGACGGCGCCTTCGACGAAGGCATTTTCGCATTCGTCGTCGGCGGCGGCGCCGAATTCGAAATCGACCCGCGCTGGTTCATGCGGGTGGAATACGAATATGTCTCGACCGCGATCGGCGGCCCCTCGGAGCCCTACGCCGCGCTCAACGACCTGTTCACGGCCAATTTCGGCGGCACCAATCGTGTGGTCAACGCCATGCATACCGAGATCGCGGTCAGCGGCGGCATGCGGTTCTAGACGGCGGCGAAAAGCTAAAAATCAATCCTTGCCGAACTGCGCGAGCGCCCGCCGCAGCAGGCTTTCGATTTCCTGGTCTCCGTCCTGCCCGGCGAGGAGCTCGGGCGTCGCCTTCCCAGTGTCGATCGGCGGCACTTGCGGCGGCTCTTCAATGCAACTCTTGGCCGGCATCGGGACCGCCGGCGTTCACCGCGAGGTCGGCAGGCGCTTCCTGGCTCGCCTCGCTTTGGCGCGCGTCCCCCTCGATATCCGCCAGCACCTCTTGATCGAGATCGACGAGCGGCACCTTGCCGACATCGGATGCGCGGCTGCCCGCCCCCAGATCGGCGCGCGCCTCAAGATCGGCCGGCGAATCGTTGAGCTTGTCGAGATAATCGGCGAGCTCGGGCGCGACGTGCTCTTGTGGCGCTTCAGGCGGGGGTTGCACCTTTGCGAAGGCTTCTTTCAGGACTCTGATCATGGACAAAATCTATCACGGCCGCCGCGGAGTCCAAAAGACGTCATCCACCGATCGGTGACAACGGCACGGCGGCCGGCGCAGGCCCCGTTCGAGCACGGCTTTGATCCCGCGCGCCACCGGCCGGCGAGCCAGCCCCTCACTTCTCGTAATAATCCGCCACCAGCCGGTCCAGGAGCCGCACGCCCCAGCCCGAGGCCCAGCTCTGGTTGATGTCACTCTTGGGCGAATCGAAGCCGGTGCCGGCGATGTCGAGATGCGCCCACGGGATCTCGTCGTCGACGAAGCGCTTGATGAATTGCGCGGCGGTGATGGCGCTTGCCCAGCGGCTGCCGCCGGTGTTTTTCACATCGGCGAATTTCGAATCGATCATCTTGTCGTAAGTCGCACCCAGCGGCATACGCCAGACCGTCTCGCCGGTCTCGGCCCCGGCCTTGCTCAGACGCGCGGCGAGTTCGTCATTGTTGCAGAACATGCCGGCGTAGTCGTGCCCGAGCGCGACGATGATGGCGCCGGTCAGCGTCGCCAGATCGATCATGAATTTCGGCTTGAAGCGCTCCGCCGCGTACCAGATGACGTCGGCGAGCACGAGCCGGCCTTCGGCGTCGGTGTTGATGATCTCGATGGTCTGGCCCGACAGCGAGGTGACGATGTCGCCCGGACGCTGGGCGTTGCCGTCCACCGCGTTCTCGACGACGCCGATGATGCCGACCGCGTTGACCTTCGCCTTGCGCCCGGCCAGCGCCTGCATGAGGCCGGTAACGCAGGCCGCGCCCGCCATGTCGCCCTTCATGTCCTCCATGCCGGAGGCCGGCTTGATCGAGACGCCGCCGGTGTCGAAACAGACGCCCTTGCCGATGAAGGCGACCGGCGGCTCGCCCTTCTTGCCGCCGTTCCAGCGCATCACCACCACCCGGCTGCCGTGGGCGGAGCCCTGGCCGACGCCGAGCAGCGCGTTCATGCCGATCTTCTTCAGCGCCGGCACGTCGAACACTTCCACCGCGACGCCGACCTTCTTCAGCGCGCTGGCGCGGCGGGCGAACTCGGCGGGGTAAAGGATATTGGCCGGCTCGTTGACCAGGTCGCGCGCGAACACGACGCCGTCGGTGATCGCCTCGAGCGGGGCGAAGGCGCGGCGCGCGGCCGCGACATCGGCGACGGCAATGGTGACCGTGCGCTTGGCCGCCGGCTTGTCTTCTTCCTTGCGCTTGGTCTTGTAGCGGTCGAAGGCATAGGCGCGTAAGCGCACGCCCTGCGCCAGATCGGCACCCTGCCCCGCCGTCAGCCCGGCCCCGGGCAGTTCCGCGAAGATGCAGATCTCGGACGCGCGCGCCCGGCACTTGCCCATGGCGAGGCCGCCGAGCTTGAGGAAGTCGTTGCTCTTCAGGTCGGCCGGCTTGCCGGCGCCGATGACCACCAGGCGGTCGAGCTTCATGCCCTCGGGCACCACCAGTTCCAGCGCGGAGCCGTTCTTGCCGGTGAAGCCTTCCGCCTTGGCGGCGCGCGCCACCAGGTCGGCGGCGGGCTTGATGGCCTTGGCGGTCTCGGGGCCGAACTTGACCTGATCCGCACAGAACACAATGAGAACGCCCTTGCTGGGAGCGGCGAAGGCGCCAAAGCTGAGCTTGAGGGCGTCGGACATAATGACATCATCCTTGGGTCATGGAACGGGCCGGCCGCGGCCACGCCCATATGGCGCAGCGGGGCCGCGTCTGCAAAGGCCGGAAGCGTTCGATTATGACATTCCTTGCCGGCTTGGTCCGCCCTTGCCACAATCAAAACCGGAACTTTCGCGGCCGCCGGAGGCCAACACGCTTAACGCTTCGTTTCGCATGTTCAACGTCTTTTATCGTGTTTACTCAACACTTTGCCTTTGCGAGGCCACTTTGTGAAAGGATCAATGTCGATCTGACAGGGGTTGGGCTATCAAAGGCAGCGTAGGCTTCGCTCCGGCACAGTGCCGGTGTGCGGCGGCCAATGGGACGACGGCGTGGATGGGGTCGATCAACCGATACATATTCCGCACCACCCTCAACGCGTTCATGGTTGTGCTGGGCAGCCTGACCGCGGTGATCTGGGTCACCCAGGCGCTGCACGACTTCGACATCATGACCAGCCAGGGCCAGACCATCCTGGTCTTCATCGGCATCACCGGCATGATCGTCCCGCTCCTGGTCATGGTGATCGCGCCGATCGCCTTCCTGATCGCGGCGACCCATTCGCTCAACAAGCTGTCGGCCGACTCCGAAATCATCGTGATGAATGCCTCCGGCATGTCGCCGTGGGTCCTGTTCCGCCCCTTTCTGTCGGCGTCGCTCGTGGTCGCGCTGCTGGTGACGGTGATCAGCGCCTATTTCGCCCCCAAGGGCCTGCGCACGCTGCGCGAATGGCTGACCGAGGTGCGCGCCAATGTGGTGACCACCATCCTGCAGCCGGGCCGCTTCACCTCGCTCGAAAACGGCGTCACCATCCATGTCCGGCAGCGGCGCGCCAACGGCCAGCTGGTCGGCATCTTCCTGGACGACCAGCGCAACCGCAAACAGCGCATCACCGTGCTGGCGGACTCCGGCGAGCTGCTCGACAACGACAGCGGCACCTTCCTGGTGCTGCAGAAGGGCACCGTGCAGCGGCACGAGGCGGCGCAGCGCGATCCGGCCATGGTCACCTTCGACCGCTATGCCTTCGACCTTTCGCAGTTCGCCGGCGGCACGCAGGCGATCACCTATTCGATCCGCGAGCGCTACCTCTGGCAGCTCCTGTTTCCGAGTCCCAAGGACCAGGCCTACAAGAAGCAGCCGGGCGAGTTTCGCGCCGAGCTCTACGACCGGCTGATGGCGCCGCTCTACCCGATCGCCTTCGCGATCATCGCCTTCGCCTATCTCGGCGCGCCGCGCACCAACCGGCAGAGTCGCAACATGTCGATTCTCGGAGTCATTGCGTGGGCGTCGCTGCTGCGGCTGATCGGATTCGTCTGCACGGTCTTCGGCACCAGCATGCCGTGGCTGCTGCCGCTGCAATACATCGCCGTGCTCGCGGTGTTTGTGGCTGGCTACGTCGTGATCCGTCGCGGCGTAATCCTGGAGCCGCCGGCGTTCCTGGCCAACGGCATCACCGCGATCACCGAGCGCATCACCCGGCGCTTCGCCGTACCCTCGTAGCCTGAACCATGCGTCTCGTCGGCGGAACACTCTCGCGATATTTCGGTCTGCGCTTCCTGAGCGCGACGTTGCTGGTCTTTATCAGCATCTTCGCGCTGGTCGCGCTGCTCGATTACATCGAGATGGTGCGGCGGGCGAGCGACATCGCGAACCTCTCGCCGCTGCTGGTGGCCAAGGCCTCGTTCTACCGCGTGCCGCAGATCATCGAGCGGGTCATGCCGTTCTGCATCCTGATCGGCGCGATGATGTCCTATCTCGATCTGTCGCGGCGGCTGGAGCTGGTGATCGCGCGCTCGGCCGGCATGTCGGCATGGCAATTCATCGCGCCGGCGCTGGTGGTGGCCTTCCTGCTCGGCATCTTCGCCACCACCGTCTACAATCCCGTGTCCGCGGCGATGCAGGAGCGTTCCAAGAAACTGCAGGCCGAGGTGTTCGGACGCGACCTGAACGGCTTCGGCGGCGCCAACGGCGGCACCTTCTGGGCCAATCAGAAAACCGACGAAGGCCAGGCCATCATCAACGCCACCTCGAGCCGCGACCAGGGTGTTTCGCTGACCGGCGTCACGGTCTTCACCTTCGACCCCGCGGGCCTGTTCAAGCAACGCATCGAGGCGCGCGCGGCGGTGCTCGACCCGGGGGTGTGGAAACTGCTCGACGCCCGCGTTTATACGCTCGGCAAGCTGCCGGAGGACACCAAGGTCTTCGAGCTGAAGACCAGCCTCACGCCCGAGCAAGTACGCGAAAGTTTCGCCACCCCGGAGACCGTGCCCTTCTGGGACCTGCCGTTGTATATCAAAATCGCCGAACACGCGGGACTTGTGGCGGCGGGCTATAGACTGCAGTTCCAGAAGCTTCTCGCCCGGCCCTTCATGCTGGCCGCCATGGTGTTGCTTGCGGCTGCGGTTAGTCTACGGTTCTTCCGCTTCGGCGGGGTACAAAAGATGGTTTTAAGTGGCGTGGCAGCTGGCTTTCTGCTTTATGTTTTGTCGAAAGTGACCGAGGATTTGAGCAAGGCCGAGCTGATGCCCCCGGTGACAGCAGCTTGGTTGCCTGTGCTCGCCGGCGGCCTGACGGGGTTCATCGCGTTGTTGTACCAGGAGGACGGGTGATGGCGGGGCCCCCTAGCGCTCCTCCACCAGCGCCCCGGCCCCGCCGCGGCATTGTCCACATCGTTGTCCTCGCCCTGTTGGTCTGCGGCGGGCTGCTGACGTGCGCCCCCGCCAGCGCGCAAACTTTTCTGCCAATTCCGCCTCCGCCGGCCAAGAGCGCGGCCGCTGTCGCGCGCGCCGGCCAGAAGCAGATGCTGATGAAGGCGGACAAGATCAATTACGACTACGCCAATCATCTGGTGTCCGCCGTCGGCGACGTGCAGATCTACTACAAGGACTCCACGCTGGAGGCCGACAAGGTCATCTACAACCAGCAGACGAAGCGCCTGCATGCCGAGGGCAATGTCCGGCTGAGAGAATCGGACGGCAAGATCACCACCGGGAACGTCATCGACCTGTCGGACGACTACCGCAACGGCTTCGTCGATGCCCTGCATCTCGATACACCGGAACAGACCAGCATGGCCGCCGCCCGCGCCGAACGCACGGCCGGCAACTTCACGGTCTTCCACAACGGCGTCTACACCGCCTGCGCGCCCTGTAAGGAAAATCCCAAGAAGCCGCCGGAGTGGCAGGTCAAGGCCAAGCGCATCGTCCACGACCAGAAAGAGAAGATGCTCTATTTCGAGGACTCGCGCCTCGAATTCTGGGGCGTCCCGCTGGTCTGGATGCCGTACTTCTCGGCGCCCGATCCGACGGTCAAGCGCAAGACCGGCCTGTTGATGCCCTCGATCTCGTCGAGCACGTTGTACGGCGTCGGCTTCGAGGTCCCCTATTATTTCGCGCTGGCGCCGAACTACGACGCCACCGTCGCGCCCAAATACACGACCAAGCAGGGTCTGTTGATGCAGGGCGAATTCCGCCAGCGCCTGCTCGACGGCGCCTATTCGATCCGCGCCGCCGGCATCAATCAGCAGGATCCGTCGGCCTTCAGCGATACCTCGGCCAATCGTGAGTGGCGCGGCAGCCTGGAAAGCAGCGGCCGCTTCGCGATCAACCAAAAATGGGTCTGGGGTTGGGACGCGCTGCTGATGTCCGACCGCTACTTCCTGCAGGACTACAACCCGAGCCTGTCGAAATACAGCAAGAGCCCCGACAACCTGTCGGTGACCAGCGAGGGCATCAGCCAAGCCTTCATCGCCGGCCGTGGCAACCGCAGCTATTTCGACGCCCGCTCGATCTACTACCTCGGCTTCTCAAGCGCCGACGTGCAGGACCAGATCCCGATCGTCCACCCGGTGATCGACTATGACTACACGTTCGATCACCCGGTGGTCGGCGGCGAGCTCAGCTACAAGCTCAACTTCACCAGCCTGTCGCGCAACCAGGCCGATTTGGAAGCGATCACGACGGCCGCGCAAGCGAGTAACGCCGCCTGCACACAGACCGCCAATTCCGCCCTGGCGCGCACCAACTGCGTGCTGCGCGGCTTTCCCGGCGACTACAATCGCTTTTCGGCGCAGGCCCGCTGGCGCAAGGACATCACCGATTCGTTCGGCCAGGTGTGGACGCCGTTCGCGTCCGTGCGCGTCGACGCCGCCAATTTGAGCGTGCGGGACCAGCCGGGCGTTTCCAATTATCTGACACCCGGCGATTCCGACCTGATCCGTGCCATGCCGACGGTCGGCCTCGAGTACCGCTACCCGTTCATCGATGTGCAGCCCTGGGGTACCCAGACCATCGAGCCGATCGTCCAGGTCATCGCGCGACCGAACGAAACGCAGATCGGCAAGTGGCCGAACGAGGACGCGCAAACGCTGATCTTCGACGACAGCAACCTGTTCCGCGTCGACAAGTTTTCCGGCTGGGATCGCACGGAAGGCGGCGGCCGCGCCAATTACGGCCTGCAGTACACGGCGCAGTTCAACAAGGCCGGCTCCCTCAACATGCTGTTCGGCGAGTCCTATCAGTTGTTCGGCACGAACTCGTTCGCCGCGACGGACGCGACCAATACCGGCCTCGACAGCGGCCTCGATACCACCCGCTCGGACTACGTGGCGCGCCTGACCTACCAGCCCAACAGCATGTATTCGTTCACCTCGCGCTTCCGCTTCGACAAGGACAGCTTCGAGGTCAAGCGCATGGAGATCGAGGCCGCCACCACCTTCGATCGCTGGAACGCGAGCGTCCTTTATGGCGACTATGCGCCGCAGCCCGATATCGGCTTCCTGACGGAGCGCCAGGGCATTCTGGGCAACGGCTCGGTCAAACTCGCCACCAATTGGGTGCTTTCGGGCGGCGCGCTCTACGACCTCGTGGAGGGCAAATTCAGCCAGACCTCGATCGGGGTCGGCTATGTGGACGATTGCCTCAACTTGGCCCTGAATTACATTACAAGCTATTCCTATTCCAGCGGGACGGTGACCCCGAATCACCTGATCGCGCTGACGCTGAGCCTGCGCACGCTCGGCACCGCGGCCGTGAATCAGTCGGTTGACGGTTCGAGTGGAGTCGGCGGCCAAAATTCGCTTTTCTCCGGCTCCGGAGGCTAAGAGCGCCCGGCCGCCGGTAAATTGCGCCATGTCGGGAGCAATGGATTTCGAGCATGTCGGGAACGCGTGTGAAACCTTCTGCAGCCCGCCGCTGGCTGGCCTGTGCGGCGCTGGCGGTCGCGTTGGCTGTGCCCGGCATCGCCCGGGCGCAAGTGGTGGTCGTCGCCAACGGCTCGCCGATCACCGAGCTGGACATCCAGCAACGCGAGAAGCTCATCGCCTCGTCGACCCATAAGAGGCCGACGCGCCAGGAGGTCATCAACGAGCTGATCGACGACCGCCTGAAGATCGCCAAGGCCAAGACCTATGGCCTGGTGGTCACCGACAAGCAGGTCAACGACGCCTTCGCCAACATGGCCCAGCGCCAGGGCATCTCGGTGGAACAGTTCAACAAGTTCCTCGGCCACTCCGGCGTCACGGCTTACGCCGTCAAGCAGCGCATCCGCGCCGAATTGACCTGGGGCGAGCTGGTGCGCGGCAAGTATGCGCAATCCTTGAAGGTGACCGATGCGGACGTCGATCGGGCTTTGCGCGCGCGCAACGACAACGGTCAAGCGGAAATGGGCTATGTCTATACGCTCTATCCGGTGACCATCGTGGTGCAGTCCGGCTCGAGCCAGGCGACGATCGCCGCAAAGCGCCGCGAAGCGGAAACCCTGCGCACCCGCTTCACCACCTGCCGGCAGGGCCTCGCCTTGGCGCGCACGCTACGCGACGTCGCCGTGCGCGAGGCGATCACGCGTTCCTCCGGCGACCTGCCGCAGTCGCTGCGCGAGCTGCTCGACAAGATGCCGCTCGGCCATCTCACCACGCCGGACGTAACCGCCCAGGGCCTGCAGATGTTCGCCGTCTGCGACAAGAAGCAGACCACCCGGGATTCGCCGCTGAAGGCGAAGCTGCGCGAGGAACTGTTCGCCAAGCGCTTCCAGACCGTCTCGCGCAGCCTCCTGGACGAGGTGCGCCGGTCGGCCTGGATCGAATACAAGAAATGAGCGCGGGGCTCCCGCTCGCACTGACGCTCGGCGAGCCGGCCGGCATCGGCCCCGACCTCACCCTCGCCGTCTGGCGCCACCGCAATGCCGTTGCCGTGCCGCCGTTTTATGTGGTCGGCGACGCCGATTTCCTGAAAGCGCGCGCCCGCGCGCTCGCCATCAACGTGCCGCTCAAGGCCGTGAAGCCGGCGGACGCGGTCGATGTCTTTGCGCGCGCCTTGCCGGTGGTGCCGCTCGACCTGCCCGTCACCGCGGCGCCCGGCAAGCCCGACGAAACGAGCGCGCCGGCGGCGATCGCCTCTATCCGGCGCGCGGTCGCCGACGTCATGGCGGGTCGCGCCGCGGCGGTGGTGACCAACCCGATCAACAAGAACGTGCTCTACAGCGCCGGCTTCAAGGAGCCCGGCCACACCGAGTTTCTGGCGCGGCTGGCGCAGGAAGCGACCGGCAAGCCGGTCCAGCCGGTGATGCTGCTGTGGTCCCCGGAGCTCGCGGTGGTGCCGGTGACGATCCACGTCGCGCTCAAGGAGGCGGTCGCGCAGCTCACCAGCGAGTTGATCGTGACCACCGGCCGCATCGTCGCGCGCGAATTCGTCGAGCGTTTCGGGATCGCGAACCCGCGGCTGGCGGTGGCGGGATTGAACCCGCATGCCGGCGAGGAAGGCACGCTGGGCGACGAGGACCTGCGCATCGTCGCGCCGGCGGTCGCGCAACTGCGCGCGGAAGGGATCGATGCGCGCGGGCCGCTGCCGGCCGACACCATGTTCCATGCGCAGGCGCGCGCGACCTACGACGTCGCGCTCTGCATGTATCACGACCAGGCGCTGATCCCGATCAAGACGCTGGCCTTCGATCATGGCGTCAACGTCACACTCGGCCTGCCCTTCGTGCGCACCTCGCCCGACCACGGCACCGCTTTCGATATCGCCGGTTCCGGCCGCGCCGATCCCCTGAGCCTGGTGGAATCGCTCAAGCTCGCCGCGCGGCTGGCGGCGCGCGCGCCCGCGCTCAGCCCCGCCGAGTGATGGGCCAAATCGACGAGCTGCCGCCGCTGCGCGAAGTGATCCGCCGGCACGGGCTCAATGCCAAGAAGTCGCTCGGCCAGAACTTCCTGCTCGACCTCAATCTGACGGCGCGCATCGCGCGCGCCGGCGGCCGCCTCGATGGCGTCACCGTGGTGGAGATCGGCCCGGGACCGGGCGGGCTCACCCGCGCGCTGCTGTCGCAAGGGGCGAGCCGCGTCATCGCCATCGAGCGCGACGACCGCGCCATCGCGGCGCTGGAAGAGATCGCCGCGCACTATCCGGGCCGCCTGACCATCGTTCCGGGCGACGCGCTGGAATTCGACCCGCAGGTCTATCTGGCAGGCGAACAGCGCGCGCGTGGTCGCCAACCTGCCCTACAATATCGCGACGCCGCTGCTCATTGGCTGGCTGACGGCCGAGCCGTGGCCGCCCTGGTACGACGCGCTGGTGCTGATGTTCCAGCGCGAGGTGGCCGAGCGGATCGCGGCGGCGCCGGGCGGCAAGAGTTACGGACGGCTCTCGGTGCTGGCCGGCTGGCGCTGCGAGACCAAGCTGCTGTTCGACGTGGCGCCGTCGGCCTTCGTGCCGCCGCCCAAGGTGACGTCGTCGGTGGTGCGCCTGATCCCGCGCCCGCAGCCTTTGCCGTGCGACGCGCGTGTCTTGCAGCGGGTGACGGAGGCCGCCTTCGGCCAGCGCCGCAAGATGCTGCGGCAGAGCCTGAAATCGCTCGGCGTGGATCCCGGCGCGCTGCTGGAGGCGACAGGCATCGCGCCGACCGCGCGGGCGGAAGAGATCGCGGTCGAGGGGTTCGTGCAATTGGCAAACGCGTTTGTCTCCCTCTCCCCGCACGCGGGGAGAGGTGAGCTTACGGCACGATCTTCTTCAGGCCGCTGAGAAGCCGGTCGATGAAGTTCTCGATGTCGAGCATCTTCACGCGCTTCAGACGCTCGGCGGTGAGGACGGCGCGCAGGCGCGCGAAGCTCTTGTCGAGATCGCGATTGACCAGGATGTAGTCGTATTCGCGCCAATGCGCGATCTCCTCCAGCGCGTTGTGCAGGCGCTGGGCGATGATCTCGCCGCTGTCCTCGGCGCGCCGCTCCAGCCGCGTCTTCAATTCGCCGGCGGTCGGCGGCAGCACGAACACGGTGACCACGTCGTCGCGCATCTTCTCGAGCAATTGGCGCGTGCCCTGCCAGTCGATGTCGAACAGCACATCGTGCCCTTCGCCCAGCGCCTGCTCCACCGGCTCGCGCGGCGTGCCGTAATAATTGCCGTGCACCTCGGCCCATTCCAGCAATTCGCCGCCGTCGCGCATCGCCTCGAAGCGACGCTTGGAGACGAAGAAATAATGCACGCCGTCGATCTCGCTCGGCCGCCGCGCGCGCGTCGTCACCGAGACCGACAGCGAGACGTTTTCTTCCTCGCGCAGCAGATTGCGCGTCAGCGTGGTCTTGCCCGCGCCGGAGGGCGAGGACACCACCAGCATGATGCCGCGACGGGTTATGTCGCCCGGTTCGTTCATTCGAGGTTCTGCACCTGCTCGCGAAACTGCTCGACCACGGTCTTCAGTTCGAGGCCGGTATTCGTCAGTTCGACGTCGTTGGACTTGGCGGTGAGCGTATTCGATTCGCGGTGCAGTTCCTGCGCGAGAAAGTCGAGCCGGCGGCCGATGGCGCCGCCGTCGGCGAGCAGCTTCCTGGCCTGGGCGACGTGGGAAACGAGGCGGTCGAGCTCCTCGCGGATGTCGGCCTTGCTGGCCATCAGCAGCGCTTCCTGGTGCAGGCGGTCGCTATCGAAACGCTCGGAGGCGGCGAGCAGGGTCGCCACCTGCTCGGCAAGCCGCGCCTTGATCGCCTCGGCCTTGCGGCCGGGCGCGGCTTCGGCGCGGGCGGTGAGCGTCGCGGTCTCGTCGAGGCGTGCGTTGAGCAGGCCGCGCAGGGTTTCGCCTTCGGCGCGCCGCATGGCGATGAGATCGGCCAGCGTCTCCTCGAAGCCCGCGATGATGGCGGCTTCGGCGGCGCGGCGATCTTCCTCGCGCTCGTCGGTCTCGCCGATCTCGATCACGCCCTTGAGCGCGAGAATGCCGTCAAGCGTCGGCGGCGAGGCTTCGATCTTGCCGGCGACTTCCTTTGCGGTCGCCAGCACGGCGGCAAGCACCGCTTCGTTGACCTTGACCGTCGGCAGCACGCCTTTGCGCTCGATGGTGAGATTGGCGTAGACGGTGCCGCGCGACAGCGCCGCGGTCGCGCGCGCGCGCGCAGCGACCTCCACCGCGTCCCATGTCGACGGCAGACGAAAGCGCACGTCGAGCCCCTTGGCGTTGACCGACTTCAGCTCCCAGCTCCAGGCATAGGCGCCGACGACGCCGTGAGCGCGGGCGAATCCGGTCATGCTCGACAGGGCCATCGGGTGTTTTTCCAAAGCTTGTTGCAGGACGTTTGCGAATGCGGGCGGACCTTAGCCGCGCGCTCAGGCGCTCACAAGGGCGCGCGTCGGCGGTATCGGTCTTCCGACAATCTAGTGCGAATTGGGCTTGGCCGCGTCCGGCTTCTGATCGGTCGCGGCCGCCGCCGCAGCAGGCTCGGTGGACTTGGCGTTCTCGATCACGCGCAAATGCGCCACGTTCTTCAGATGCTGCTGGTAATTTTCCGAAAACACATGGCCGCCGCTGCCGTCGGCGACGAAATAGAGGTCCTTGGTGCGCGCCGGATTGGCCACCGCGTCGAGCGACGCGCGGCCCGGGTTGGCGATCGGCCCCGGCGGCAGGCCTTCGATCTGATAGGTATTATAGGGGTTCGGCCGTTCCATCTCGCTCTTCAATAGCGGATGGCCGAGCGCGCCCTTGCCGCCGGTCAGGCCGTAGATGATGGTCGGGTCCGACTGCAGCTTCATCTTGCGCTTGAGCCGGTTGATGAACACCGCCGCCACGCGCGAGCGCTCGTCGGCGCGGCCGGTCTCCTTCTCGACGATGGAGGCGAGCGTCACCAGTTCCTGCGGCGTCTTCAGCGGCAGGCCGGGCGCGCGATGCTGCCAGATCTCGGCCAGCACCCGCTCGTCGGCGCGCTGCATGCGCTTGACGATCTGCTCGCGCGTCATGCCGCGGGTGAACTTGTAGGTGTCGGGCAGCAGCGTGCCTTCGCGCGGGATTTCCTTGACCGGCCCGGTCAGCGCGTCGTTCTCGAGCAGCTTCGCCACCACCTGCTCGGAGGTGAGACCTTCCGCGACGGTCAGCGCGTGCTGCACCACCTTGCCTTCGATCATGGTGTTGACCACGTCGGCGATGCTGGCGTGAGCGTCAAACTTGTATTCGCCGTGCTTGAGCTCGCCGCGCGCCTTGCGCACCATGACGCCGCCGATGAACACCAGCGGCTCGTCGATCACGCCTTTGCGCACCAGCACTTCGGCGATGGCGCGGCTGCCGAGGCCGCGCGGAATGTTGACGACCTTGTCCTGCGCGAGCGGGCCCGGTGCCTCGTAGCGCTGCTTGCCGAAGAACAGCGCGGCGCCGCCCGCGATCACCACCAGCACCAGCAACGTGAACAGCGCGTTGCCGGCGATCACGACCGGGTGGCGCACTTTCATCGAGTGACGGGCCGGCACTGCAAGCCGTTCCGGCTCAAGCGCGGCGCGCGGCGAGCGCGGCGCCAGGCGGCGCGTTTGACTCGGCAAGGGCGGCTTGCCGTTTGGTTCCTGCGGTGTGTCGGAACTCACGCGCGCTTCCCCGCTGTCAGCACCATCATCAGGCCCCCGCCCCGCGCCCTGCAGCGGACGCCGGCCCGATGCGCCGAGAGTCCTTGCCGCAGGCCTCTTGCCGACGCGGGCCCAACTCAAAAACAGCAGCCAGCCGCGCAGGTTATGAAGAATTATGGCAAAAGCGAGAGCCCGGCGCCAGCGACAGCCATGCGCCGAATGCGGTCATGCGTCGACATAGCGGCGGAAGATCAGCGAGGCATTGGTGCCGCCGAAACCGAACGAATTAGACAGCGCCATGTCGATATTGCGCCGACGCGCCGTATGCGGAACCAGATCGATCGGGGTCTCCACCGACGGGTTGTCGAGATTGATGGTGGGCGGCGCCACGCCATCGCGGATCGCCAGGATCGAGAAGATCGCCTCGATCGCGCCCGCCGCGCCCAGCAGATGCCCGACGCAGGACTTGGTCGACGACATGGAAATGCGGCCGGCGGCATTGCCGACCAGTCGCTGCACGGCGCCGAGCTCGATCTCGTCGCCCATCGGCGTCGAGGTGCCGTGCGCGTTGATGTAGTCGATGTCGTTGGCGGTCACGCCGGCGCGCTTCATCGCCGCCTGCATGCAGCGGAAGGCCCCGTCGCCGTCGGGCGCCGGCGCGGTGATGTGATAGGCGTCGCCCGACAATCCGTAGCCGACCAGCTCGGCATAGATCTTGGCGCCGCGCGCCTTGGCGTGTTCGAGCGATTCCAAGACGACGATGCCGGAACCCTCGCCCATGACAAACCCGTCGCGATCGCGGTCGTAAGGACGCGACGCGCGCGTCGGATCGTCGTTGAAACCGGTCGACAGCGCGCGCAGCGCGGCAAAGCCGGTCAAGGCCAGACGATTGACGGGAGACTCGGTGCCGCCCGCCACCATCACGTCCGCGTCGCCGAGCGCGATCATGCGCGCGGCGTCGCCGATCGCGTGTGCGCCGGTCGAGCAGGCGGTGACCACCGCATGGTTCGGTCCCTTGAGACCGAACTCGATCGACACATAGCCGGAGGCGAGATTGATGATGCGGCCCGGAATGAAGAACGGCGATACCCGGCGGGGCCCGCGCTCCTTCAAGATGATGGCGGTGTCGGAAATGCCTTCGATGCCGCCGATGCCGGAGCCGATCACCACGCCGGTACGGGTCTGATCGTCGTAGCTCTGCGGATGCCAGTCGGCGTCGTCGAGCGCCTGGCGCGCCGCGCACATCGCAAAGACGATGAACTCGTCGACCTTGCGCTGCTCCTTCGGCTCCATCCAGTGATCGGCATTATAGGTGGCGCCGCTGCCGTCGCCGCGCGGGATCATGCAGGCGATCTGGCAGGCGATGTCGGAGACTTCGAAGCGGTCGACCCGGCGCGCGCCGCTCTCGCCTTTGATGAGGCGCGCCCAGGTCGGCTCGACGCCACAACCAAGCGGGGTCAGCAACCCCATGCCGGTGACGACAACACGCTTCATGGACTGTTCAGTGGCCAAAATAATATGCCCTACGCTCCGCTGTACCGGGCATAGCTCAGCAGCCTTGGACAGATGAAGCTATCGAGCGGCCGCCCCGGCGTTTGCTCAGCTCTTGGCGTTCTTTTCGAGAAATTTGACGGCATCGCCAACGGTCAGAATGGTCTCGGCGGCGTCGTCGGGAATTTCGCAGCCGAATTCCTCTTCGAAGGCCATCACGAGCTCAACGGTGTCGAGACTGTCGGCGCCGAGATCGTCGATGAAGCTTGCTTGGTCCGTCACCTTGTCGGGCTCAACCCCCAGGTGCTCCACGACGATCTTTTTAACCCGCTCGCCAATGTCACTCATCGTTCCAACCTCGTGCTTTTCAAATCGGGCTGCGACCCGGAAAGAATCGCAACCCTCGCGGTACGGCCTCGTCGTGGTTGACGTGCAGTGAGACGAACCTCGATTGCGGAGCACCCCTTTTGCGTCTTCCGCTATCGGCCGCCCCAGCCGGGCCGCAAGTCGGTTAGCACACTTCAAATCCGTTGACTAGCAGCGTGAGCCTAACCGGCAAGTCCCCATAACGCCAAGCTTTTCCTCTTTAGACCATGGCCATTCCACCGTTGACATGGATGGTCTGCCCCGTGACGTAATGGGCCTCGTCGGAGGCCAAAAAGACGGCAGCGGCCGCCACATCGGCGGGCGCCCCGAGCTTTCCGACCGGAACCCGGGCGAGAATCGCCTCGCGCTGCTTGTCATTGAGCTTGTCGGTCATGGCCGAGGTGATGAGGCCGGGCGCGATGCAATTGGCGGTGACGTTGCGCCTGGCATATTCCCACGCCACGGACTTGAGCATGCCGACCAGCCCGGCCTTGGAGGCCGCGTAGTTCCCCTGCCCCGGGTTGCCGGTGAAGCCGACCACCGAGGTGATGCCGATCACGCGGCCGAAGCGGCGGCGCATCATGCCTTTGACCGCCGCGCGCGCGAGCTTGAAGGTGGCGGTGAGGTTGACGGCGATCACCTTGTCCCAGTCTTCGTTGCTCAATTGTACGAACAGATTGTCCCGGTTGACGCCGGCATTGGCGACTAGAATATCGAGCTTGCCCATTTTCTCCTCGGCGCCCGGCACCAGCGCCTCGACCGCCGGCCCATCGGCGAGGTCGCAGGGCAGCACATGGACGCGCTCGGCAAGCTCGCCGGCCAGCCGGTCGAGCACGTCGCGGCGGGTGCCGGAAATCGCCACGGTCGCACCCTGCCCATGCAGCGCACGCGCAATGCCGTCGCCAATGGCGCCGGTCGCGCCGGTCACCAGCGCGGTCTTGCCGCTCAGATCGAACATGCTCACTCCGTACCGCCCCTGATCTTTCGCTTTATTTTTTCAACCCTGCCGCAATGGCCTTGATGGCCGCCTTGAGCAGAGGAAAATCCTGATGCACCGCGTTCCACACGACCCTATCGGAAATCGTGTGATATTCGTGGCGTAGCACATTTCCGATCGCCGCAACGCTGTGCCAATGAATTTCGGGCCTGGTCGTTTTTAGATCGTCCGGCAGCCGCCGCGTCGCCTCCGATATGACCTCGATGGCACGTTGCACGACAAACCGGAACTCCCAATCGGCCGCGAACTCTGTCGAAGCCTCTTCCGGCCACTTTCAATTCGACGCGCTCAATGGTTTCAAGGATGTCATGAATGGCGGGGTCGGCGCGGTGCATCAAAACACACGCACCGCGGAATTCTCGATGCTACGCCGGAGCATCGGGTGCAAGCTGTCACGCGTGGTGATATCGACAGGAACGCCAAGACGATCTTCCAGGTACAGCTTTATGTCGACGAGATCGACCAAGGAAAAATCGTCCGCATAGTCCACAAACAGGTCCAGATCGCTGTCGGTCCGAGCCTCGTCGCGCGCGGAAGAGCCAAACAGATAGAGCGCCGTCGCCCCGTGCGCTTTGATCACCTCGGCGGAAGACTTCAACGCCTTGAGTGCTTCGTTCCGATCCATGAACGCAATCATACCACAGGCTTGGACTTGTTACCCACCCTTGTCCGGCGAGGCTTTAAATGCCGCGATATCGTCGGGCGTGCCGATGGCGGTCGCGCTCGCGCCGTCGGCGATGCGCTTGATCAGGCCCGACAGCACCTTGCCGGCGCCGACTTCATAGAAGGTGGTGACACCCGCTTGCGCCATGAAGGCGACGCACTCGCGCCAGCGCACGGTGCCGGTCACCTGCGCGACCAGGGCTTTGACGATTTCGGCCGGGTCTTGAATGGACCGCGCCAGCACGTTGGAAACGACCGGCACCACCGGCGCACTGACCGCGACCTTGCTCAAGGCGTCGGCCATGACGTCGGCGGCCGGCTGCATCAGCGCGCAATGGAAGGGAGCGGACACCGGCAGCAACATCGCGCGCCGGGCGCCCTTCGTTTTCGCGATCTCGACCGCGCGTTCGACCGCGGCCTTGTCGCCCGATACCACGACCTGGCCGCCGCCATTGTCGTTCGCCGCCTGGCAGGCCTGCCCTTGCGCCGCTTCGGTCGCGATCGCCATCGCGGTCTCGAGATCGAGGCCGAGCAGCGCCGCCATGGCGCCGGCGCCGACCGGCACCGCCTTCTGCATGGCGAGCCCGCGCGTGCGCAACAGCCGCGCGGTGTCGGCGATCGTGAAAGCACGCGCGGCGGCAAGCGCCGAATATTCGCCGAGCGAATGGCCGGCGACGAATTGCGCATTGCGCGCGAGATCGAGTCCCGCCTCGGCTTCCAGCACGCGCATCGCCGCGAGCGAGACCGCCATCAGCGCCGGCTGCGCGTTTTCGGTCAGCGTGAGCTTATCGGCCGGGCCTTCGAAAATCAGCGTGCTGAGTTTTTCACCGAGCGCCTCGTCGACTTCGTCGAACACCGCGCGCGCGGGCGCGAAACTGTCGGCCAGCGCCTTGCCCATGCCGACGGCCTGGCTGCCCTGACCCGGAAATACGAAAGCAACCGCCATTATCCCGTGCCCTGGTCCTTGTTCGAAGTCTTTGCGCGAAATCGCGCCGAAAGACACCGCGAGACCGCCCCTGTCAACCGTGCAGGGCACGCCAGGGTGGTAACCAAGTGACAACGGTCCTTACGCTAAGCTCCCGCGCCGTTCCCCAAAGGCAGAGCGCCATGACCAAGCTGGTGACCGACGAGGATTTGGCGCGCGCGCGCCGGGACCCGGTCTTCCGCCAGAAATTGATGGCCGAAAACCTCGACCGCCTGCTGGCGGCGCTCAATCACGCGCGTTCGGCACGCAGCAAGAACCCCGAAACCGTGCGCCAGGTCCGCGAAGGGGCCAATCTGGCGGTCCAACTCGCCAATCGGCTGCATCGCGAGGACGGCGGCTCCGGACCGCAGGCGGCCTGAATTCGGCCCGTCCCTTGCGGCCCGGGTAGTCCCCGCGCTCCTTGCCTTTTCCACGAAAATCCCTATAACCCGCCCACTTCCGTCGTTCCTGGTTGGGAGCTGAACGGACGGTCGGTTTCATGACCTTCGGTCATGAAATTTCACGCCTTCGGGCATGAATGCCGGTAGGGCCCGAAAGGTCCGGCGTCCCGTGTTCCCGCCTTCAGAGCATTCGAGCCTTTCCCGAGGGGCTCGAGGGGCTAGGCGCCAGGGCGAGGAGCGGTTTGGAACCAACAAGGGAAAGGCATTTCATGCCATTCTACGAACACGTCTATCTCGCGCGCCAGGATCTGAGCGCGCAGCAGGTCGAGGACCTGACCACGCAACTGTCCGGCGTCATCGGGCAGATGGGCGGTACGGTCACCAAGAACGAATATTGGGGCCTCAAGTCCCTCACCTATCGCATCCGCAAGAACCGCAAAGCGCACATGACGCTGCTCAACGTCGAGGCGCCGGCGGCCGCGCTCAACGAGATCGAGCGCCAGGAGCGGCTCAATGAAGACGTCCTGCGCTATCTGACCATCCGCGTCGACGAGCACGAGGAAGGCCCCTCCGCCATGATGCGCAAGTCGGATCGCGACGACCGCGGCGGCCGCGGCGGCTTCCGCGAAGGCGGCTTCCGCGATCGTGACCGCGGTGACCGTGGCGACCGCGGTGATCGCGGCGAGCGTAGCGAACGGCGCCCGCGCGAGGACAGCGGCGACAACTCAAGCAATTCGGCGGAGGCATAAGTCATGGCTTTCGCATCGCAAGGTGGCGCCCGCCGGCCCTTCTTCCGCCGCCGCAAGACCTGTCCGTTCTCGGGCGCCAACGCGCCGAAGATCGACTACAAGGACGTCAAGCTGTTGCAGCGCTACGTGTCGGAGCGCGGCAAGATCGTGCCGAGCCGCATCACCGCGGTGTCGGCCAAGAAGCAGCGCGAGCTGGCGCAAGCGATCAAGCGCGCGCGCTTTCTCGGGCTGCTGCCTTACGTGATCCGCTGATCGCCAAGATCGGCGCGCAAGTTCTGCCCTCACCCTGAGGAGCGCCCTGCGAGGGGCGCGGCGCGAACGGTGAGGATCAAGATCGAGGCCTTGCGGGGACACCCGTTGGGCCGATGGTTGGGGCGGGCCTGTTCCGTCTCTAACCGCTCGTATGGAGCGGGACAGCTCGAGATGATGCAGATCGGATTAATCGGCATTGGTGCCGGCGCCGCGAGCGCCCTGTTGTTCGCCTCGGTGAGCTCGGGCTCGTGGCTGTCGGTATTCCTGTTCTATCTGGCGCCGCTGCCGATCATGATCGCAGGGCTTGGCTGGAGCCATTGGTCGGCGCTCATCGCCGCGATCGTCGGCGCACTGTCGCTGACGGCCATCTTCGGCGGCTTTTTCTTCTTCGCCTTTCTCGCGGGCTGCGCGCTGCCGACCTGGTGGCTCGGCTATCTCGCCATGCTGGCGCGGCCGGCGGGCCCCGCGGGCGATGCAAGCGCCCCGCCGGCGATCGAATGGTACCCGCCCGGGCGGCTGGTGGTCTGGGCGGCGGTGCTCGGCGCCCTCACCGTCATCGTCGCCATTCCCAATTTCGGTCTCGACGGCGAGACCGTGCGCGCCAACCTGCATAGCGCGCTGGCGCGGCTGCTGCGCCTCGACCTCAGCGGCGACCCCGGCGCCGCAGCGACGCTCAAGGGCGTTGCCGACCCCAAGCGGCTAATCGATTTCCTGGTCGAGGCCATCCCGCTGGCGGCGGCCGTGCTGTCGACCCTGACCAACGTGCTCAATCTCTGGCTCGGCGCACGCATCGTGAAGTTCTCCGGGCGGCTGTCGCGGCCGTGGCCTGCGCTACCGGCCATGACCTTTCCGCGCCCGCTCGCCGCGGCGTTGCCGATCGCGCTGGTGCTGAGCTTTATGCCGGGCCTCCTCGGCATTCTGTCGGGGGCGGTGACCGCCGCGCTGCTCATGGCCTTCGGCCTGCTCGGCTTTGCCGTGCTGCACGGCATCACCCGGGGCATGGAAGCGCGCGGCTTCCTGCTCGGCGGCGCCTATGCGGCGGTGATGGTTTTCGGCTGGCCGTTGCTGGTGATGTGCATCCTCGGCCTCGTCGACATGTTCTTCGACCTGCGCGGCCGCGCCGCGCGTAAACGCGGACCGCCGGCCCTTCCCTGAAGTTCTAGTTCAACATGCGAAATTCGGCTCAACAGATTCAGATCAAGGAGTAACGACAATGGAAGTGATCCTGCTCGAGCGCATCAGCAACCTCGGTCAAATGGGCGACGTCGTGCGCGTGCGCGACGGCTTCGCCCGCAATTTCCTGCTGCCGCGCGGCAAGGCGCTGCGCGCCACCGGCGACAACAAAGAGCGGTTCGAGTCGATGAAGGCCGAACTGCAGGCGCGCAACCTGGAAGCCAAGGGCGGCGCCGAGAAGCTCGCCGCCGGCCTCGACGGCAAGAGCGTCACCGTGGTGCGGCAGGCCTCCGAAACCGGCCAGCTCTACGGCTCGGTGTCGACCCGCGACATTGCCAGCCTCGTCAATACCGACGGCGGCACGCAGGTGACCCGCAGCCAGGTCGACCTCAACACCCCGATCAAGTCGATCGGCCAGTACAAGGTGCCGCTCAGGCTGCACCCGGAAGTGGAGACCACGATCACCGTGATCGTCGCCCGCAGCAACGAGGAAGCCGAGCGCATCGCCCGCGGCGAGAACGTGCTGATCCCGCGCGACGAGGCCGAGGAAGCCGCCGCGCAGGCAGCCGCCACGGCGGAATCCTACTTCGAGGAAGGCGCCGACGACGAGGAGCAGGGGGAAGGCGAAGCCGAGGCGAGCGAAGCGGCCGAGGACGACAAGGAGGCCTAGCGCCTCCCCCGCGCTCCCCCTCTCACGAAAAGCGGGAGCGCGCGCACGGGCCTGATCCGCGGAGATCGAAGCCTTCGCCGCTCATCCCGTACTCGCGTGCAGCCTTTGGCTGGCCCGAGTGCGGGGACGAGCGGTCAGAAGCGCTTCGGCCTCGGTGGGTCGGACCCTAGTCCGTCTTCTTCTGGGGGGCGGCCGATTTGCGCTTTTCGCGCTTGGCCTCGCTGGTCCGGGGCGCGTGCTTCTTCTTGGCAGGCTTGCTTTCGGCGGCTTTCGGCTTGCCGGATTCTTTCGGCTTCGCCCCCGCCGATGTCCCGGACTTGGCCTTGCCGTCCTTTTGCTTGGCGGTCTTCTTGGCGTGCGATTTCGGCTTGGCGGACTTCTTCGCGGCATCGGTCTTGCCGCGGTGCTTGGGCCGATCGGCCGCGTCGCGGTGGCGGCTGCGGTGCGCCGGCCCCGCCGCTCTATCCACAGATTTCAGGTAGTCGGCGAGCTCGGCCGCCTTTTGCTTGCTCGACGTGTAGTGCTCGGCCAGGAAGCCTTCCAGGCCCGACATCTTGGCCAGCCCCTGCGGCTGCTTGTGGCAGATGGCACAATTCATCGAGAAGAGCTGTGCCGGGCTCATGCCCGCCGACAGATCCTCCTGCGCCTGCGCCGCCCCCCCGAAAAACAGCGCCAATAGCCCGATCATCAGAGCCATGGCATGACGTGAGCCAGTCATTGCCGAAAACCTTCCCTTGCTAGCCGTTTCCATTCGCAGCCGTGCCCTCACCGGCCCGGACTTCGTTGATAACCTATTCGCCGGCGGTTGTGACCTGTGCCGGAAACGCATGCGATGACCGCAATTGAGGCATTGCTGCGGCGCTAGAACTTTGATTAAATACCTAAATTCGAACGTTTTTGAGCCCGTTGCGTTAGCAGCACGGGGAACGACGCCCGAGCCGCTTTTTGCGCGGAAAGTATAGCCGGCATTTGACGACGGAGGCGGCCGATGGACCGGTTGCTTCGATTCTTGTTGCAGACCTTCATACGCCGGGGAAATTTCCGGCTGACGACTTCGCGCGGCACCACTTTCAGCTGCGGCGACGGCACCGGAACGCCGGTCGCGGCGCGGCTGACCACGCGCGGGGCCGAATGGGGCTTGGTTCTCGATCCCGAGCTCAAGCTCGGCGAAGCCTACATGGACGGCACCTTCGTGGTCGACCGGGGCTCGATCGCCGACGTGTTGGCGATCGTCATGAGCCAGCCGAGCGAGCTGCCCGAATGGGCGCGCCCGCAATTCCTCATCCGCTATCTCGGCCGGCGCCTCGCCCAGTTCAATCCGCGCAAGCGCTCGCGCCACAACGTCGCCCATCATTACGATCTCGACGGCCGGCTCTACTCGCTGTTCCTCGACGCGGACCGCCAATACAGCTGCGGTTATTTCGAGAGCCCCGACGAGTCGCTCGACGACGCTCAATTGGCCAAGAAGCGGCATCTCGCCGCCAAGCTGCTGCTCGGGCCCGACAAGCGCGTGCTCGACATCGGCTGCGGCTGGGGCGGCTTGGGCCTCTATCTCGCGGAGATGACCGGCGCGGACCTGACCGGCGTCACGCTCTCGCAGGAACAGCACGCCATCGCCAATGAGCGCGCCGCCGAAAGGAACCTCGCCGACCACGCCCGCTTCGAGCTGCAGGACTACCGCGACGTCGACGGCCCGTTCGACCGCATCGTCTCGGTCGGCATGTTCGAGCATGTCGGCGTCGGTCATTACGACGAGTTCTTCAAGAAGTGCGCGAACCTGCTCGACGACGACGGGGTGATGCTGCTGCATTCGATCGGTCGCTCGGAAGGCCCCAGCGTCACCAATCCGTGGATATCCAAATACATCTTCCCCGGCGGCTACATCCCTTCCCTGTCGGAGGTGCTGCCCTGCATCGAGAAAGCGGGGCTCCTGGTCACCGACATCGAGATCCTGCGCCTGCATTACGCGGAGACGCTGAAGGCGTGGCGCGAGCGTTTCCTCGCCCACCGCGAGACGATCGAGCGCATCTATGACCTGCGCTTCGTGCGCATGTGGGATTTCTATCTGGCGGCGTCGGAAATGTCGTTCCGCAAGCAGAACATGATGAACTTCCAGATTCAGCTCACCAAACGGCAAGGCGTGACACCGATGACGCGCGATTATATCGGCCGCGCCGAACAAATGCTGCGCGACGCCGAGAACGAGCAGCGCACGCCCTTCCGTCTCGCCGGCGAATAGCCGGCTGCCTGCATACGGTCGCGCTGCCGGTCAAGTCTGCGGCGCTGACTGTACAAGCTATTTTCTTCACCGGTGATTTGTGTGGAAAGCGGCGATCAAGGCGTCGCCGCCATCGCGCTGCCGCGCAAGCATGGTTAAACCTTTGCTAACGACAGTCACCCACAGTTTGACCGATCACAGTTTCGTCAAATTGGCGCAACAGCACTATTCATGGCCCCACTCGAATCAGTTGCCCGCAAGGTCGCAGAGCCGGCCGCCAACTACCGCGCTGCGCCGCACAATATCGAGGCGGAACAGGCGCTGCTCGGCGCCATCCTGGTCAACAACGAAGCGCATTACCGCGTTTCCGACTTCCTCGAGCCGCAGCACTTCTTCGAGCCGATCCATCAGAACATCTATCAGCTTTGCCGCGACCTGATCCGCGCCGGCAAGCTGGCGACGCCGGTAACGCTGAAGACCTTCATCGACGGCACCATCGATATCGGCGGGCTCAATGTCAGCCAGTATCTGGCGCGGCTGGCGGCGGAAGCGACGACCATCATCAATGCCGAGGATTACGGGCGTACCGTCTACGACCTCGCCGTGCGCCGCGCGCTCATCACGGTCGGCGAGGACATGGTCAACGTCGCCTATGACGCGCCGGTCGATTTCGCGCCACGCGAGCAGATCGAGGACGCCGAGCGCAAGCTGTACGAGCTGGCCGAGACCGGCCGCTACGACGGTGGCTTCCAGCGCTTCAGCCAAGCGCTCACCACCGCCATCGACATGGCCGCGCACGCCTTCCAGCGCGACGGCAGGCTGTCGGGGCTCGCCTCCGGGCTCGACGATCTCGACCGCATGATGGGTGGGCTGCAGTCGTCCGACCTGATCATCCTGGCCGGGCGTCCGGGCATGGGCAAGAGCTCGCTGGCCACCAACATGGGCTACAACATCGCCAAGGCCTGGCGCGGCGAGGTCAAGCCCGACGGCCATCAGGTTACGGTCAACGGCGGGATCGTTGGCTTCTTCTCGCTGGAAATGTCGGCCGAGCAACTCGCCACCCGCATCATCGCCGAGCAGACCGGCATCCCCTCCAGCCAGATCCGGCGCGGCGGCATCAGCGAGGCCGACTTCGAGAAGATCAAGGACTATTCGATCGAGCTACAGAACCTGCCGTTCTACGTGGACGAGACCGGTGGCCTGTCGATCGCGCAGTTGGCCGCGCGCGCGCGCCGGCTCAAGCGCCAGCGCGGACTCGACCTCTTGATCATCGACTACGTGCAACTGCTGTCGGGCTCGAACAAGCGCTCATCGGAAAACCGCGTGCAGGAGATCACCGAGATCACCACCAAGCTCAAAGCCTTGGCGAAAGAATTGAACGTGCCGATCCTGGCGCTCTCGCAATTGTCGCGTCAGGTGGAAAGCCGCGACGACAAGCGGCCGCAGCTTTCGGACCTGCGTGAATCGGGATCAATTGAACAAGACGCCGACGTGGTGCTGTTCGTGTTCCGCGAGGAATATTACCACCAGATGCGCAAGCCGATGGAGAGCAACCGCGAGAAGTTCGCCGAATGGCTGGCGGAAGGCGACAAGGTGCACGGCAAGGCGGAAGTGATCATCGGCAAGCAGCGCCACGGGCCGACCGGCACGGTGGAGCTGCAATTCGAGGGCGCCATCACCAAGTTCTCCTCGCTGGCGCGCGAGGACCACCTGCCCGACCGGATTTAACGCGTGGCTCCTGCATTTACGGGCCGCCCGCGGGGGGCTATGACCTGAGCCCATGGCCCAGACCGATAGCTTCGCCGACGAGGAGGTTCCGACCGAGCGCGTGACCACCGCCGGCCCGCCGGAAGCGGAAACCGGCGGCATCCTTACCATCGATCTCGGCGCGATCGCCGCCAATTGGCGCACGCTGGCCCATCGCACGCTGCCGGCCGAATGCGCGGCCGTGGTCAAGGCCGACGGCTATGGCTGCGGCATCGCGCAGGTCGCCGCCACCCTTGCCAATGCCGGCTGCCGCACCTTCTTCGTCGCCGACCTCGCCGAGGCGCGGCAGGTGCGCGCCGTCTCGCCCGACGCCGTCATCTACGTGCTCAACGGCCTGCTGCCGGGCTCGGGGGCCGCTTTCGCCGACATCAATGCGCGCCCGGTCATCGGCAGCCTGCTCGAATTGGCGGAATGGGACGCCGTCATCGACACCTATCGCTGGACCGGCGGCGCGGCGCTGCACGTCGACACCGGGATGAACCGGCTCGGCATCTCCACCGGCGAAGCCGTGCCGCTCGCCAACCGCCTGCGGGCGGAGAACCATGGCATCAGCCTGCTGATGAGCCATCTCGCCTGCGCGCAGCAGCCCGACCATCCGCTCAACGACCGCCAGCGCGAGACCTTCCGCGAGGTGCGCCAGCTCTACCGCGGCATCACCTCCTCGCTCGCCAATTCCTCCGGCGTCTTTCTGAGCGAGGGCTACCACTGCGATCTGGTGCGGCCGGGCGCCGCGCTCTACGGCGTCAATCCGACGCCCGGCAAGAGCAACCCGATGCGGCCGGTGGTCGATCTCAAGGCGCGCATCGCGCAGGTGCGGCACGTGCCGCGCGGCGAGACCGTCGGCTATGACGCGACCTGGACCGCGCGGCGCGCGACCCGCATCGCCGTGCTGGCGGTCGGCTATGGCGACGGCTATCCGCGCGCGGCCAGCGCCTCGGATTCGACGCCGGGCGCCGACGTCATCATCGCCGGCAAGCGCTGCCCGATCGCCGGGCGCATCTCCATGGACCTGATGGCGGTCGATATCTCCGCCCTGCCCGACGGCGCCGCCCGCCGCGGCGATCTCGCCACCCTGATCGGCGACGGCATCGGCGTCGACGAGGTCGCGGCCAATTCCGGCACCATCGGCTACGAGATCCTGACCAGGCTCGGCCGGCGCTACCGGCGGGTCTACCGGGCGGAGTGAGAAACCGCGCCCGCGCGGGAATGTTCTTGTAATGTTCTCTCTCCTGCGTTAGGTTCGCAGCGTCCTCCCGGCAGCGAATTGGCCCTGATTCTCCATGTCCAAACGCGCCCTCTCCTTCATCTGCCAGAACTGCGGCGCCGCCTTTAACCGCTGGCAGGGCAAGTGCGACGCCTGCGAGGAGTGGAACACGCTCACCGAGGAAGGCGCCGACCGGGTGCCGGGCCCGGGGCGCAAGCCGGCCAAGGGCCGCCGCTTCGTGCTCGAGCCGCTGTCGGGTGGCGGCGAGGACGCGCCACGGGTCGCCTGCGGCATCGGCGAGCTCGACCGCGTCACCGGCGGCGGCTTCGTGCGCGGCTCGGTGCTGCTCTTGGGCGGCGATCCGGGCATCGGCAAGTCGACGCTGCTGATCCAGGCCACCGCCGCCATGGCGCGCGCCGGCGAGCGCTCGGTCTACATCTCCGGCGAAGAGGCGATCGCGCAGGTGCGGCTACGCGCCGAGCGCCTGGGCCTGCGCGATGCGCCGGTGGAGCTGGCGGCCGAAACCGCGGTCGAGGACATCATCGCCACGCTCTCGGACGGCAAGATACCGCGCCTGATCATCATCGACTCCATCCAGACCATGTGGACCGGCACGGTGGAGTCGGCGCCCGGCACCGTGACCCAGGTGCGCGGCTCGGCGCAGACGCTGATCCGCTTTGCCAAGCGCTCGGGCGCCACCGTCATCTTGGTCGGCCACGTCACCAAGGACGGCCAGATCGCAGGCCCCCGCGTGGTCGAGCACATGGTCGATGCCGTGCTTTCCTTCGAGGGCGAAGGCTCGCAGCAGTTCCAAATCCTGCGCGCGGTGAAGAACCGCTTCGGCCCGACCGACGAAATCGGCGTGTTCGAGATGACCGGCGCGGGGCTCCGCGAGGTGAGCAACCCGTCCGAATTGTTCCTGTCGGAGCGCGATCTCGGCTCGCCCGGCACCGCGGTGTTCGCCGGCATCGAGGGCACGCGGCCGGTGCTGGTAGAGATGCAGGCGCTGGTGGCGCCAACCTCGCTCGGCACGCCGCGCCGCGCGGTGGTCGGCTGGGACCCGAGCCGGCTCTCCATGGTAATCGCGGTGCTGGAGGCCCATTGCGGCGTGCGGCTCGGCGGCCACGACGTTTACCTTAACGTCGCCGGCGGCCTGCGCATCAATGAGCCGGCGGCCGATCTGGCCGCCGCCGCCGCGCTCGTCTCCTCGCTCGCCAATGCCCCGCTGCCGGCGGACGCGGTCTATTTCGGCGAGGTGTCGCTCTCCGGCGCGGTGCGCCCGGTGGCGCAGAGCCCTGCCCGTCTGAAGGAAGCGGCCAAGCTCGGCTTTACCCGCGCGGTGCTGCCGGAATCGGCCCGCGCCGAGACCGCGGACTGCGGGCTGCGGCTGAGCGAGGTCGGCGGCCTGGCGAGCCTGGTTGCCGATATTGCCGCCAACGGCCGCCGGGGGCCGCGCGCAGTCAGCGGTGGACAAGACGGGTGACGGCCCCAAGGCGCCCCGCTATACACGGGGTCGCGCGGTCTCAAGCCGCCCGCCGGGTCGCGGGCGGCGCAAGCTGAAACGAGCTAAGTATTAAGGACTTAGGGTTGATATCGCGGTCCCACGCGGGAGCCACTGGCGGGCGCCTGGATTCGGCTGGCCGGCGCGCCTGCGTTTGCGCGCGCGCAAGGAGCATCTGAGCCCCGATGCCGATTACCCTGCTCGACCTCATTCTGCTGGTGGTCATGCTGATCTCGGGGCTGCTGGCGATGGTCCGCGGCTTCATGCGCGAGGTGCTGTCGATCGCCTCCTGGCTGATCGCCGCGCTGGTGACGCTGTGGGCCTATCCGCGCCTGCTGCCGATGGCGCAGCACTATTTCAGCAGCAAGATGGTCTCGATCGGCTTGACCGTCGGCGGCGTGTTCCTGATCACCTTGCTGGTGGTCACGATCATCACCGTGCGCATCTCCGACATGGTACTCGACAGCCGCATCGGCGCGCTCGACCGCACGCTCGGCTTCCTGTTCGGGCTCGGGCGCGGGCTCGTCATCGTGGCGGTCGCCTTCATCTTCTTCGTGTGGCTGGTTCCCGACCACAGCCAGCCGACCTGGGTGCATAACGCAAAGTCAAAAGTCGTCTTGCAAAGTACTGGGGAATGGCTGAAGTCCCTCTTGCCGGAGAACCCGGAGCAGACCATTTTGAAAAAACTGAAGCGGCCAGGGCTGGATGAGCAAAATCCGCCCGAAAGTGACCAGCATTCCGAGCTGCGCCGCCCTATATACCGGGAGGATGATGTTCGCGTGACGCGTACGGCCTGGCGGCCGTCGCACTGAGGGCCCATGAAGCAGCGGAACGCGGGAACAATGGAACAATCCAGCCAACTGCCCGGTGACGACCCGGAGTTCGACCCCAACGCCGACCGGCTGCGCGAAGAGTGCGGCGTGTTCGGCATCTTCGGCCATCCCGACGCCGCCGCCATCACCGCGCTCGGCCTGCACGCCCTGCAGCACCGCGGCCAGGAGGCCGCCGGCATCGTCTCCTTCGACGGCCAGCGCTTCCACTCCGAGCGCCGCCTCGGCCTGGTCGGCGACACCTTCTCCCGCCGCGAGGTGATCGACCGCCTGCCCGGCACCGCGGCCATCGGCCACGTGCGCTACTCGACCACCGGCGAGACCATCCTGCGCAACGTGCAGCCGCTGTTCGCCGAGCTCGAAGGCGGCGGCTTCGCCATCGGCCACAACGGCAATCTCACCAACGGCATCGCGCTGCGCCGGCAACTGGTGCACGAAGGCGCCATGATGCAGTCGACCAGCGACACCGAGGTGATCCTGCATCTGGTGGCGCGCGCCAGCCGCAACCGTTTCATCGACCGCTTCATCGATGGCCTGCGCCAGCTCGAAGGCGCCTACGCCTTCGTCGGCCTCACCAACAAGAAACTGGTGGGCGCGCGCGACCCGCTCGGCATCCGCCCGCTGGTGATCGGCCGCCTCGACGGCTGCCCGATCCTCGCCTCGGAGACCTGCGCCCTCGACATCATCGGCGCGCAATATGTGCGCGACGTCGAGAACGGCGAGGTGATCATCTTCGACGAGGACGGCTTGCATTCGCACAAGCCGTTCCCGCCGCAGGCGGCGCGGCCCTGCATCTTCGAATACATCTATTTCGCGCGGCCGGATTCGGTCGTCGGCGGCCGCCCGGTCTACGACGTGCGCAAGGCCATGGGCGCGCAGCTCGCGCGCGAGGCGGCCCCGCAGGCCGACGTTATCATTCCAGTGCCGGATTCGGGCGTGCCGGCCGCGCTCGGCTTCGCGCAAGAGAGCGGCATCCCCTACGAGCTCGGCATCATCCGCAACCACTATGTCGGCCGCACCTTCATCCAGCCGACGCAGGCGATCCGCGATCAGGGCGTGCGCATGAAGCACTCGGCCAATCGCGCCGTGGTGTCGGGCAAGCGCATCGTGCTGGTGGACAACTCCATCGTGCGCGGCACCACCTCGCGCAAGATCGTGCAGATGATGCGCGACGCCGGCGCCAAGGAAGTGCATTTCCGCATTTCCTCACCGCCGATCACGCATCCCGACTATTACGGCATTGACACGCCGGAGCGCGAGAAGCTGCTCGCCGCCACCCACGACCTCGAGGGCATGCGGCAGTTCATCGGCGCGGATTCGCTGGCGTTCCTCTCGGTCGACGGCATCTACCGCGCCATGGGCTATGAGGCGCGCGATCCCGCGCGCCCGCAATTCACCGACCACTGCTTCACCGGCGATTACCCGACCGGCCTGACCGACGTCGACGGCCACGAGGCGAGCCCGCGGCAACTGTCGCTGTTGTCGGAAGCGAGCTGAGCATCAGCCGCCATTTCGTCATGGCCGGGCTTGTCACCCGCAAGTTGGGCCTGCCCAACTTGCGGCCCTTAATAATTTTGCGCCACTCGGACAAGCCCGAGTTGCGCGTGCCATCCACGTCTTTAAAAGGGGCGACAGTGAAACCAAGACGTGGATGCCCGGCACAAGGCGGGGCATGACAGGGTCGATGTCAGACAAACCCCTCGCCGACAAGATCGCCCTCGTCACCGGCGCCTCGCGCGGCATCGGCGCGGCGCTGGCGCTCGAACTGGCGCAAGCCGGCGCCCATATCGTCGCGGTCGCGCGCACCGTCGGCGGCCTCGAAGAGCTCGACGACCAGATCCAGGCGGCCGGCTCGAGCGCCACGCTGGTGCCGCTCGACATGAAGGATTCAGACGGCATCGCGCGGCTGGCGCTGGCGCTCAACGAGCGCTACGGCCGGCTCGACGTGCTGGTCGGCAATGCCGGCGTGCTCGGGCCCCTGTCGCCGCTCGACCACATCGACCCCAAGGACTGGGACAACGTGATCGCGATCAACGTCACCGCCAACTGGCAGCTCATCCGCTGTCTGAACGCGCTCATGGTGCGCGCGGACGCGGGGCGCGCGGTGTTCATCAGTTCCGGCGTCGCCCATGCCGGCCGCGCCTATTGGGGCCCCTACGCCACTTCGAAGGCGGCGCTGGAGGCGCTGGTGCGCACCTATGCGGCGGAAAACGAGATCACCAATGTGCGCGCCAATCTGGTGGCGCCGGGACCGACACGCACGCGCATGTACGCCGCCGCCTTCCCCGGCATCGATCCCATGACGCTGCCGACGACGGAAGAAGTGGCCAAGGCGATCCTGCCGCTGTGCCTGCCGGACTGCGCGGAGAGCGGCAAGCTCTACAGCTTCCGCGCCGGCAAGTTTCTGGAATTTCACGCGCCCTCGTAAGGCCGGAACCTGCGCAGACGCACAAGCGTTGGTTCCCTCGACCCATGGCGGCAACGAGGGTGTTCATGCAAACGATCAAATATCGCCTCTACGATCCGCGCCTGGCGCCCCGCCGCACCAAGCTCGAAATGCCCGGCTGGGCCGGCAAGCCCGAACCGCGCCGCGACGGCTCGCACGAGCAGGTCTGGCACTGCATTCCCTTCACCGAGGGCGCGCAATACGGCATCGAATTGTTCTACCCTTACGACAACGAATTGCGGGTCAGCCGGCACAATGGCGAACTGGTGCTCGACGGCGATTTCGGCCCCGATCCCGGCGCCGGCCTGCAATGGCCGCCGTTCCGCGCCTTTGGCGAGAACTATTACACCTACCAGATCCTCATCGACCTCAAGGTGCCCGACGGCATGGCGGTGCGCACCGAGCCGCATCCGCGCTTCTATGCCGACCCCAACGACGAGACGCCGATCGCGGTGCCGGCGCTGCTGCGCACGAGCTGGTGGCCGATGATCTCGTTCGTGGTGTTCAAGACGCCGGCGGAAGGCCGCACCCATATTTTCCGGCCGGGCGAGCCGTTCATGCAGATGCTGTTCGTGCCGGCCGAGTCGGAATTCGAGCTGGTGCCCATGGATGAGGAGGAAGCGGCCGAACGCGAAATGCGCGGCCGGCGCATTCACGCCAGCCGCGAAACGCTATCGAAGGATACCCAGTGGGCCTCGGCGACCAATACGGTGTTCGACGGCACCTACCGGCACATCTTGCGTGCCGCCAAGGGCAAGGCGCGGGCCGAAGACTGACGAAGCAAATCCCGCACGCGGCGACGGACGCCGGGCGCGCCGCCCAGCGTCCGTTTGCGCGAGACGTCAGTGGTCGCGAACGACGACGCCACCGACGCCCGGAATGCCGATGAAGGCGCCGTGGTGGTGATGATGATGGTGGTGGTGATGCCGATACCACCAGCGCGAATGATGATGCCGGTAGTGGTGGTGGTGATGGTGATGCCGGCGATAATGATGATGATGGTGGTGATGGTACTGCGCCAGTTGCACGCCCTCCGGCGCCTGCGTGCGTGCCTCGTTATCGGTCTTCAGCGCCTCGACCGCATTCGGCACCGGTGCCAGCAGATCGGCGTAGGAGCTTGCGGCCATCGGATTGGCGGGCGCCGGCGTCGCGTGCGCGGCCCCCAATGTTGCGACGCCCGCAACGGCGCCGAGCAAACCCGCAATCTTCTTATCCATAATCTTCCTCCGGTAAGTTCCGTTACAGTTCTCAAGGTCTTTCGCGACCGTGGACTGACAACGCGAAGACAATTGGGAACGTTCCGGATACTTCAAACGATCGGTTGAAAAAATAGCGGGCGATCACCGCGCGCCTTCGCGCGCTCAAATTCGTTGCGCTTGTTACGAAATCGCCCGCGCAGTTATCGCCTACGCTTCGCGCGCCCCTTGAACGGATTGTCCTTCTCGCGCAGCGTCAGGCGGATCGGGGTGCCGGGCAGTTCGAAGGTTTCGCGCAACGAGTTCACCAGATAGCGCTTGTAGGCGTCGGGCACCGCATCGGCGCGGGTGCAGAAGATGACGAAGCTCGGCGGCCGCGACTTGGCCTGCGTGATGTAGTTGAGCCGGAGCCTTCGCCCCGACACCGCCGGCGGCGGATGCGCGCTCAAGGCGTCCTCGAACCAGCGATTGAGCGCGGCGGTCGGCACGCGCCTGTTCCACACTTCATAAGCGTCGACGACCGCCTGCATCAGCCGGTCGAGGCCCTCGCCGGTCAGCGCCGACACCGCCACCAACGGCACGCCCTTCATTTGCCTGAGCTTGTCCTCGGCCTGCTCGCGCAGCTTGGAGATGGCGCCGACCTTCTTTTCCTTCAGATCCCATTTGCTGATCGCGATGACGATGGCGCGGCCTTCGCGCTCGACCAGATCGGCGATGCGCTGGTCCTGCTCCTCGAAGGCGCCTTCGACATCGAGCAGCACCACCACCACTTCGGCGAAGCGTATGGCGTTGAGCGCGTCGGCGACCGACAGCTTCTCCAGCTTCTCGTCGATGCGCGCGCGGCGGCGCAGGCCGGCGGTGTCATGGACGCGGAATTTCTGCCCGTGCCAATCGAGATCGACCGCGATGGAGTCGCGGGTGGTGCCGGCTTCCGGCGCGGTCAGCAGCCGCTCCTCGCCGATCAGCCGGTTGATCAGCGTCGACTTGCCGGCATTGGGACGCCCGACGATGGCGACGCGGATCGGATGAGGCCCGGACGGCGCGGCCGCCGCTTCGATCTGCAGCGCCGTCAGCTCGGGCAAGGCCGCGCGCACGGCGTCGTAGAGATCGGCCATGCCCTCGTTGTGCTCGGCCGAAACCGGCACCGGCTCGCCGAGACCGAGCGAATAGGCTTCGAGGCGCCCGGCTTCGCCGGCCCGCCCTTCCATCTTGTTGGCGACCAGAATCGTGGGCTTGCCGGATTTGCGCACCAAATTCGCGAAGGCACGGTCGATCCCGGTCGGCCCCTCGCGCGCGTCGATCACGAACAGGACGGCGTCGGCCTGCGCGATGGCGGTCTCGGTCTGCGCGCGCATGCGGCCGGACATGCTTTCCGGCGCGGACTCTTCCAGCCCCGCGGTGTCGATGACGGTGAAGTCGAGATCGCCGAGCCGGCCCTCGCCCTCGCGGCGGTCGCGCGTCACCCCGGGCCGGTCGTCGACCAGCGCCAGGCGGCGGCCGACCAGCCGGTTGAACAGGGTCGACTTGCCCACATTGGGCCGGCCGACGATGGCCAGGATAAAGGTCATGGACGCGTCATAGCCGGGACGGGCCCGGGCAATCCATCAAAGAAATGAGATGGGGTCATCGGTCCCGCGCGCGCGGTTCGCCCTGCGCGCGGCGGCCGTTCACTTCGAGAAGGAGCCGGAAGGCGGCGCCGACGGCCAGGGCGCCAGCTTCTGCTGCTGGCTCTGCGAGCCCGGCCAGCCCGCCTGGGTCTGTTGCGGCGGCGTCGACGGCCAGGGCGCATTGGTTCCGCCCGGCTGGCTCGCCGTCTGCTCCGGCTTGGACTGCGGCTTGGACGCCGCTTTGCGCGCGGGCTTCCTGGCCGGCGGCCGGGATGCCGTTTCGGTCGCCTTCGGCGTCGGCTTGCGCCTGACCGTGCGATGGCGCGGCTTGGGCTTCTCAAGGCTCGATTCGCGCACCGGCGCGATCTGCATCGGGCGGCCGTGGGCCATCGCCGTCGGGTGGCCGGCTTTGCGCGCGGCCGCCGCTGCCGGCGCTCCCGCGGCATTGGCCGTCTGCGGATTGTCGCTGTCGCCGGGCGGCAAGGGCTCGCTCTCGAGCGGCGACTTGTAGCCTTCCACGTATTGCGGCGGGATGCCCTGGGTGACGCCGGGCACGCCACCGGGGAACAGCAGTTCGCGCTTGCCCGGCAGCTTGTCCTTGCCGCTCAGGCCGAAGATGTCGAGGTTGTCGGGATCGAAACTATCGCAGCCGGCGAGCACCGGCATGATCGCGACCAGGACGACAAGCATGGCAATTCGGGGCAAGCGGCGCATCGGGTGAATTCTCAGCTCTTGCTCTTGTTGGGCTTGGCACTGCCGGCAATCAGCGCGGAGAGAATCTCGATGCGATTGCGCATGGCCGGCGGCGTCTGCGGATCGCCCATGATCATGTCGATATAGTGTTGCGCCTGGGTATAGTCGTGGCTGCGCCAGGCCGAGAGCGCCAGCAGTTCGCGCGCGGTGGCATGGAACGGGCGGTCGTCGGCGGCGAGCGGATCGAGGCGGCGCTGCATGTCGGCGAGCTTGGCCGTGTCGACCTGCAACATGGCGGCGCGCACGCCGGCAAGATCCTGCAAGGTGGGGTTGATCGATGGATCGGTGGCGAGCTTGTCGTAGGCTTTCGCCGCTTCGGCCGGCGTCGCCTTCACCAGCCCGGCGGCGGCACGAAGGCGCGCCAGCGTCTGGTAGCCCGAGGGCGCCGTGGTGGCGAGCTTGTCGAAGGCGGCCTCCGCCTCCTTCTGCTTGCCCTGCTCGCTCAAGGACACCGCCTGCTCGAACTGGCTGCCGGCGGCGGCGGCCTTCTTGGCCATCCACCATTCGTAGCCGCGCCAACCGCCGATTCCCGCGACGACCAGGATCGCCAGCACAAGCACCAAGACGCCGTAGCGGTCCCATAGCTGCTTGAGCCGTTCGCGGCGTACTTCCTCGTCGACCTCGTTGAAGATATCCGCCACGAATGGCTCCCGACCCCGGCGGCGCCCCCCACTGGGCGCGATTTGCGCCGTAACCTAGCCATGTGGCGACCACAAGGCAAAGCCCAAGCTGCAAGAAATTTCAGGGATTTAGCTCTTTTTGCCCTTCATCGAATAGACGTGCTCGGGGCCCGGGAAGGTGCGCGCGCGCACCTCGCTGGCGTAGTCGGCCACCGCCTTTTCGATGCCCGGACCGAGCTCGCCGAAGCGCTTGACGAATTTGGGCACCCAGGGGGAGAGGCCCAGCATGTCCTCCAGGACGAGCACCTGGCCGTCGCAGGCCGGGCTCGCGCCGATGCCGATGGTGGGGATCGGAACCGCCTCGGTCAGGCGGCGCGCCAGCGGCTCGGCCACCGCCTCGATCACCACCGAGAAGGCGCCCGCCTCCGCCACGGCAAGCGTGTCGGCCTCGATGCGCGCCCAGTCGGCCTCCTCGCGGCCCTGCGCGCGGAACGAGCCGAGCACGTTGATCGCCTGCGGCGTGAGGCCGACATGGGCCATCACCGGCACGCCGCGCTCGACCAGGAAGCGGATGGTCTCGGCCATGCGCTTGCCGCCTTCGAGCTTGATGGCGCCGCAGCCGGTCTCCTTCAGGATGCGCGCGGCGTTCATGAAGGCCTGCTCCTTCGAGGCCTCGTAGGAGCCGAACGGCATGTCGATCGCCACCAGCGCGTGCTGCGAGCCGCGCATCACCGCGTGGCCTTGCAGGATCATCATGTCGAGGGTGACCGGTACGGTGGTCTCCAGCCCGTGCATCACCATGCCGAGCGAGTCGCCGACCAGGATCACGTCGCAGTGCTTGTCGACGACGCCGGCGGTATGCGCGTGATAGGAGGTGAGACAGACGATCGGCTCGCCACGCTTGCGGGCACGGATGTCAGCGGCCGTAAGGCGCCGGATGGCATTTTGAACGGACATAAGAGTTAACTCGCGAAGACCCGAACACCGATGATGTAAGGATGGAAGTAGAACCCGAGCAGCAGATAGACGACGATGCCGACCACCACAACGACGATATCATTGGTCCAGCCGGCCGGCGCGGCCTGCGGCCCGAGATCGCCGCGCCGCTTGGCCGCGATGCGCGCATAGACCGCCCAGGCGAGAAACGAACCGAACAGCAGGATCGAGCCGAGATCGCCGTTGATCAAGAGGTGCGCGAAGGCCCAGATCTTGATGCTGGCGAGCATCGGATGCTTCGTCCACGTCTTGATGTGGCTGGGGACGAAGGCCGCGACGATGAGCACCACCGAAATCAGCATCAGGCCGACGGTGACGTGCCGCAAGTAAGCGGGCGGCGACCAGAGCTGCACCCATTCGTGGGCGCGATAGTTCGCATAACCCCAAACGATGAGTACCAATCCGGCGAGCGAGACCAGCGAAAACGCCGCCCGATAACCACTGACGCCAAGGCGCTCGACGAGCCTGGCGCGCTCGCTGCGGAATGTTACAAAGATGTGGGCGCCGAGCATGACGATCAGCCCGACGACCAGGATCAGCAAACCCATGGCACGCTCCCGGCGGTGGCGCGGCAGTAGAGGCGATGGCGCCTTTCAATGCAAGCCGAAGCCAAGACATCGTATGATTGAAATTAGCCGGACCGGATCGGACGGAAATACGCCATGACCGCCAATGAAAATGCCGCACCGTTGCCATCGGACGATGCCGCGACGGTCGTCGCCATCGGCGTCTTGGCCGCCACCCTGGCCGCAACCTGGCACGAAACGCTGGGGCACGGTCTTGGCTGCGTCATCGATGGCGGCCGCATCACCTTGCTGACGTCGATCTGGTTCCACTGCCAGGGCGCAACCTCATTGACCGACGCGGCCGGCCCTTTGGCGAGCCTCGCCGGCGGGCTGGCGGCGTTCGGATTGTTGCCGATTGCGGGAACCAATCGCCTCGCGCGCTTCCTTCTGACGTTGTTCGGCGCCATCAACCTGTTCTGGTTCGCCGGCCAGTTGATCGACCATGCGGCGGTCAACCGCGACGACTGGGCGATCATTGCCCGCCGCAATCATTGGCCTTCGATCTGGCGCCCGATCTCGATCGCGCTCGGCGTCGCCGTCTATGCCGGCGGGATCGCCCTGAGCGCGGCGGCGCTGCGCCGGAAAGATGCACCGCGATGGCCCGTCATCGCCTTGGCCTATGCCGCCGGTGCGGCGTCCGCCGTGATCGCCGGACTGATGTGGCATCCCGCCCCGATCCGCAGTGCCCTCGAAGGCTTCCTGACGCTCGGCATCGCGCCGCTCGGCTTGCTGGTTGCCGCCAGAAGAGCCGCGCGCGGTCCCGACACGACCTCGCCAATTCCGCGCTCGTGGCCACTCATCGCGGCAAGCGCAGTATTGTTTGTTGTTTTCCTGCTGGTGCAGGCGCGCGGCTTGGGTCCGCTCGCCACGCACGTTCTGCCGCGCTGAAGCACGCGGCGATTATGCCGCCTTGTCCTTGACGTCCTTGATGTCGGTGAAGACGACGCCGGGCGCGCGCTCCGCCGTATAATCGAGGATGAACTGGCTGCGCGCCATGAACACGCGGTCGCCGTCGAGGTCCTCGGCGGCGCTGGAATAGTTGGCCTGCACGAAGTCGTCGAGCTTCTTCGAGTCATCACAGGCAATCCAGCGCGCGAGCGAAAACTCCGGCGTCTCGAAATCGATGTCGAGCCCGTATTCCCCCTTCAGCCGCGTCTTCAGCACGTCGAGCTGCAGCGGGCCGACCACGCCGACCAGCGCCGGCGCGCCGTCGAGCGGACGGAACACCTGCACCACGCCCTCCTCCGCCATCTGCTGCAAAGCCTCTTTCAGCTTTTTGGCCTTCATCGGGTCGCCGAGCTTGACGCGGCGCAGGATTTCAGGGGCGAAGTTGGGAACGCCAAGGAAGGCGATGTTCTCGCCTTCGGTGAGCGTGTCGCCGATGCGCAAGGTGCCGTGGTTGGGGATGCCGACCACATCGCCGGCATAGGCTTCGTCGGCGAGCGCGCGATCCTGCGCGAAGAAGAACTGCGGCGTCGACAGCGTGATCGGCTTGCCGGTGCGGGTGAGCCTTGCCTTCATGCCGCGGGTGAGCTTGCCCGAACACAGCCGCGCGAAGGCGATGCGGTCGCGGTGGTTGGGATCCATGTTGGCCTGGATCTTGAACACGAAGGCGGTCATCGCCGGCTCGTCGGCGTCGATCTTGCGCGCATTGGACGCCTGCGCGCGCGGCGGCGGCGCGTAAGTGGCGAGCGCATCGAGCAGGTCCTTGACGCCGAAATTCTTCAGAGCCGAGCCGAAGAAAACCGGGGTCAGATGGCCCTCGCGGAAGGAGGCGAAGTCGAACGGCCGGCAGGCTTCCTTCACCAGTTCGAGTTCTTCGGCGATGGCCGCCGCATCGAGCATCGGGTTCTTGGCGCCAAGCGAAGCAAGATCGAGCGGCTGCGGCGCCACCGTCTTGCCGTCCTCGGCGATCAGCCGCATCTCGCCGGTGACGAGATCGTAGGTGCCGGCGAAATCGCGGCCGCGCCCGATCGGCCAGCTCATCGGCGCGGTGTCGAGCGCCAGCGTCTTCTCGATCTCGTCCAACAGCTCGAACGGATCGCGGCTCTCGCGGTCCATTTTATTGATAAACGTGACGATCGGGATGTCGCGCAGCCGGCAGACCTCGAACAGTTTGCGGGTGCGCGCCTCGATGCCCTTGGCGGCGTCGATCACCATCACCGCCGAGTCGACGGCCGTCAGCGTGCGATAGGTGTCTTCCGAGAAGTCCTCATGGCCCGGCGTGTCGAGCAGATTGAAGACGCGGCCGTCGTAATCGAAGGTCATCACCGAGGTGACCACCGAAATGCCGCGCTCGCGTTCGATCGACATCCAGTCCGAGCGGGTCGAACGGCGGTCGCGCTTGGCCTTCACCTGGCCGGCAAGGTTGATGGCGCCGCCGAACAGCAGCAGTTTCTCGGTCAGCGTGGTCTTGCCGGCGTCAGGGTGCGAGATGATGGCAAAGGTGCGCCGGCGCTCGACCGCCGCCGCAAGCGGGGTCAGCGGCACGGAATCGGCGGCTGCCAGGGGCTTGTTCATGCGCCCGCATGTGGCAGGGAATACCCGCCGGATCAAGGGGCGGAGACGCGCGCAGGCGGAATGCGACGCCTGCTGCAACCGGATTGACGCCGGCGAGTTGCCGTCAGCGGCGACGGCCCCGGTACGCTGCTCACGTTTCTAACGAAAGGACCCCCCATGGCGAAGATCGACGCCAGCCTCTCCGGCCAGTTCAAGGTCGGCGGAGACATCACCATCAACCGCCTCGGCTTCGGCGCCATGCGCGTCACCGGGCCCGGCATCTGGGGCGAGCCCACCGACCGGGCGGAAGCCATCCGCGTGCTGAAGCGTCTGCCCGAGATCGGCGTGAACTTCGTCGATACCGCCGACTCCTACGGCCCCGACGTCTCGGAAAAGCTCATCCGCGAGGCGCTTTATCCCTACAAGGGCATGCTCATCGCCACCAAGGCGGGGCTGACCCGTGGCGGGCCGAGCCAGTGGACCCCAAACGGGCGCCCGGAATACCTGCTCGCCCAGGCCAAACGCAGCCTGCAAAAGCTCGGCGTCGAACAGATCGCCCTCTGGCAGCTTCACCGCATCGATCCCGCGGTACCGCGCGACGAGCAGTTCGCCGCGATCAAGCAACTGCTCGACGATGGCACCATTCGTCATGCGGGGTTGAGCCAGGTGTCGGTCGAAGACATCGCGGCGGCGCGCAAGGTGTTCCCGGTCGCCACCGTGCAGAACCGCTACAATCTGGTCGATCGCGCCGACGAGAACGTGCTCGACTACTGCGCGGCGAACGGCATCGGCTTCATTCCGTGGTACCCGCTGGCCGCCGGCGATCTCGCCAAGCCGGGCGGCGTGGTGGACACGCTCGCCCAGGCCAAAGGCGCCACGCCCGGCCAGATCGCGCTCGCCTGGATGTTGAAGCGCAGCCCGGTGATGCTGCCTATCCCCGGCACCAGCCGCGTCGCGCACCTGGAGGAGAACGTCGCCGGTGCCGCCATTCGACTCACCGACGCGGAGTTCGCGCAACTCGATGCGGCGGCGCGTCCTTAGCGCCCGGCCTCACCGAATACCCGTCCCTCTCATCGATCCCCCACCCCTGCCTGTCCGGAATGCCGTGCGCCTCGGCTAATTGCCGATGCCCAGCATCTCCGGGCGGAACAGGCGGCGAAGGTTGAGGCTGCCGCCGGACTCCATGAACTGGCCGTCGCCGCGATAGTGGATGGTCTTCGGATATTTCGGCGTCAGCGCCGGGGCATGCGCCTTCACCACCTCGAAGATGAAGAAGTTGTAGTCGTTGCGCAGCCGGCCGTCGACCAGTTTGCATTCGAGATTGGCGAAGCATTGCGCGATCAGCGGCGCCCTCACCGCGCTCGCCGCGGCGGCAGTGAGCTCGAATTTCGCGAATTTGTCGGTGTCGGCGCCCGAGCAATTGCCGATGCCGACGACCGTGCGCGCCATCTCCACGGTCGGAACATTGATGACACATTCGCGGCTGCGGCTCACCAACTCATAACTATGATTGCCGGCCGAGATCACGCAGCCGACCAGCGACGGCACGAACTCCATGACGGTGTGCCAGCCCAAGGTCATGACGTTGCGCTCGCCCTTCCAGGCGGAACTGACCAGCACGACGGGCCCCGGCTCGAGAAAGCGGCGGATATCAGCGACCGGGAAGTCCCGCTTCTGGTAACGTTTCATCGGTGTTGCCCTTTTCATTCAAGATGCAAGCCTAATTGAATCAAATTCGAGCGCCCGCGCGACTACGTAAAATTACGGATCAGATACGCGGCCTTTTCACAGCCGTCACAAGAGAAATTAAAACTCTTCCTTTTATCGAACTCACAGACACATTTGCACGGTTATCGCTCCCTCGAACAAAGGCCGGCCATGCTTCGCTTTGCCCTGCAATGCATCTTCGCCGCGACCCTGCTGTTGCCGAAGGTCGCCCTTGCCGAACCGACCGTTCTCAAGCTGTCGCTCTTCACCTCCGACCGCTCGAACATCTATCGACTGCAGATCAAGCCCTTCGTCGACGCCGTCAACGCCGAAGGCAAGGGTCTCGTCCAGATCAAGGTCTATTTCAGCGGCGCGCTCGGCAAGACGCTGGCGCAGCAGACCCGGCTTGTCGACGACGGCACGGCCGACCTTGCGCTCATCGTTCCCGGCTACACGCCTACTCGCTTTCCCGATACCGCGGTGGTGGAACTGCCCGGCCTGTTCCCCAACACCGAAACGGCCAGCCGCATCTATACGTGGCTACTGCAAACCCACGCGCTCAAGGGTTACGACGATTATTTCGCGATCAATGGATTCGTCTCCGCCGGCGAAAGCATTCACAGCCGCAAGCCGATCGCCTCGCTGTCCGACCTGCGAGGACAAACGATCCGAACCAATAACGACATCGAGGACACAACGCTGACGAAGCTCGGCGCCGTCCCCGTCCGGCTGTCGATCAGCCGCACCCTGGACACCATCAGCCAGGGCAAGCTCGACGGCGCCGCCGTGCCGCCCGCGATGTTGTTCGAGTTCGGCATCGGCCGTGTGACCGACCATCACTACATGATGCGTCTCGGTGGCGCGCCGATCGCGCTGGTCATGAACCGCAAGAAACTCGACGAGCCTCCCGGCCAATGCGCAAGCGATCATCCGCAAGCACAGCGGAGACCAAGCGGCTTTGCATACCGCGTCGGGCTTCGACACGCTCAACAGCGAAGTCATCAAGAGATTGCAGGCCGACCCAAGGCGCAAGGTGGTGTTTCCGTCGCCGTCCGACTTGGCCGCCAGCCGGCGCGTGTTCGATCAGGTCATCGCCCAATGGGCCGACCAGTCGCCGCACAATCGCAAGCTCCTGGCGCAGGTCAGGAGCGAAATCGCAAAACTTCATTCCACCGACTGAGAAACATCTATGAAGTTGATTGGGAGCACGCCTGAAAAATCGCCGATCGTTCGCCTCGCGATTGTGGGTGCGGCGGCGGTCGCCCTGCTGTCGCCGGGGCCCGCGAGCGCGCAACCGATTCAGCTCAAATTGTCGTTCTTCGCGTCCGAACACACCCAAACCTACCAAAGCGGAATCAAGCCGTTTGTGGATGCGGTCAACGCCGAAGGAAAGGGACTGCTCTCGATCAAGCCGTACCCCAACGGCGCGCTCGGAAAGGCGGTGGCCGAGCAGCCGGCGCTGGTGCTCGACGGCGGCGCCGACATCGCCTGGGTGGTGCCCGGCCAGACCCCCTACCGGTTTCCCGACAATTCGCTGCTCGAGCTGCCGGGCCTGTTTCACAACGCGCGCGAGGGCACGCTTGCCTACACCCGTTTGCTCGCCGCGCATGCGCTGCGCGGCTATCGGGACTTCGTCGTGATCGGGGCTTTCACCCCCAATCCGAGCTTCATTGACAGCCGCAAACCGACCCCATCGCTCGCCGCCCTCAAGGGGCAGAAGATCCGCGGCAACAACCCGATGGAGGCGGACGCGTTGGGGCGCATGGGCGCCATTCCGACCGTGCTGCAGGCGTCACGGCTGGCAAATGCCATCGGCAAAGGCGCCCTCGACGGGGCCGCCCTGGCGCCGACTGCGCTGTTCGACTTCGGCGTCGCGCCGTTGGCGAAGAACCATTACCTCCTGCAGGGCGACGTCGCACCGCTGCTGCTGGTGATGAGCCGCCAGCGCTTCGACAGTCTGCCGGCGCCGGCCAAGGCGATCATTCGCAAATACAGCGGCGAATGGGCGGCGGCCGCCTGGATCGCCTCGTTCGGCGCCGCCGAGCAACGGCATCTCGAACAGATCAAAGCCGATCCCACGCGCAAGGTGGTCGAGCCATCGCCGTCCGATCGCCAGCGCGCCCGCACGATCTACCGATCCATGAACGAGGCCTGGGCGGCGAAATCCGCCCGCAATCGCAAGCTTCTCAAAATGCTCGACGCCGAGCTCACAGCCATCCGATCCGCCGATTGACCCCATGGCCGCTCTCAAAAATCTATCCACCTGGCGCTATCTCGGCATCCTGGCCCTGATCCTGAGCGCGCTGGTCGGGGGAACCTTGCTCACCGTCAAGGCCACCACGGACTACCTGCTCTACAACCATGCCACCGACACCGCGCGGGGCTGGGCGCAATATCTCATGGCCAATGTCGGCGATCTCCAGCAGATCGCCTCCGGCGAAACGCCGTCCTCGTCCAGCATGGCCTTCTTCAATGCCGTCAGAAAAGACGAGACCGTGTTCCGCTATACGATCTTCAACCGCTACGGCTACTCGATGCTGGTGTCCGACCACGACAAGATCATCCCCGTCGACTTGTCGACCTACAACCCCGAGGCGGCACGCTCGATCAAGCAGAACGAGCCCATCGTCGATGCGCACGAGGGACGCTCGCCCAATCAGCCTGCCTATTTCTCGACGGCCTATGTGCCGGTGCTGGTCAATGGCACGCCGGTCGCCGTTGTCGCGGCCTATGTCGACCAGACGCGCGCGCGCGACATGGTCTATCGGGCCTTCCTGATCGCCGCGGCGGTGCTATGTCTGCTGACGGCGCTTTCGTTCGGACTGCCGGCCGTGGCCTGGTACCGGCGCACGCGCGAAAAACAGCGCGCCGATCGGCGCATCCAGTTCCTCGCCCATCACGACGCCCTGACCGGGCTGGCCAATCGCGCGCGCCTGATCGAACGGCTGGAAAGCATGCTCGCGCTGTTGCCCTCGAGCGGTGCCGGCATTGCCGTGCACTTTATCGACGTCGATCGATTCAAGCAGGTGAACGATACGCTTGGTCACGACGGCGGCGATTTCTTGCTCAGCACCGTCGGCCAGCGCCTGCGCGCGATGACCCGCATCGAGGACATGGTGGCGCGGCTCGGCGGCGACGAATTCGTCGTCGTGCAGACCGGCCTTATCGACAAGCCGCAGGCGGAGGAATTCGCCAAGCGCATCGCTTCGACGCTGAGCGCGCCGATCTACTTCAGCGAACAGGAAATCTTTCAGAGCTTCACCATCGGCATTGCAACGGCACCCGCCGACGGCATCACCGCCGAACGGCTGATCAAAAGCGCCGACCTCGCGCTCTATGCCGGTAAGGCAGCGGGGCGCAACTGCATTCGCTTCTTCGCGCCCGAAATGGACGAAGCTCTGCAAACACGTATCAAGCTCGAACGCACCATCCGCGATGCCCTCGAGCACGATCGCTTCCAGGTCTACTATCAGCCGGTGTTCGAGATGGTCGGCAAGAACCTGGTCGGCTTCGAGGCCCTGGCGCGGCTGCTGGACGCCGATGGCACCCTGATCCCGCCTGCCACTTTCATTCCGATCGCCGAGGACATGCACGTGATCGACAAGATCGGCGCTTGGGTGTTGCGCGAAGCGTGCCAGACCGCGATGTCGTGGCCCAAGAACCTGACCGTGGCGGTCAACCTGTCTCCGGCCGAATTCGAGTCGGGCACGATCGAGGAGTCGGTTGCCGACGCGCTCACGGCTTCCGGGCTCGAGCCGCACCGGCTCGAACTGGAGATCACCGAAACGCTGCTGCTCGGCAATAACGAGACCACCATGACCACGCTGCGTCGGCTAAAGGAAACCGGCGTGTCGATCGTCATGGACGATTTCGGCACCGGCTATTCGAGCCTGAGCTATCTTTGGAAATTCCCCTTCGACAAGATCAAGATAGACCGCAGCTTCATGGAGAGCTTCGAAAAGTCGGGGCGCGACGTCGAGACCGTGGTCAAGACCATCATCGCGCTCGGCCGCGAAATGCATATGCGCGTCACGGTCGAGGGCGTCGAGACCGCGAACCAGGTGGATTTCCTCTACGACGCCGATGCCGACCAGGTGCAGGGCTTCTATTTCGGCCGGCCGTTGCCGGCGTGCGATATCGGCGCCGACATCCTGCGCAATTTCCGTAAAGTGGTGCCCGAAATGACGGCATCCGACGCGACCGCCGCCAGCAACGAGGCGCGGCCGCTCACGTCAACGGCGCAACGGTAACGGCACAAAGCCGGCGCGCCGGCGACTAGCGGCGGGCGGCAAAGGCTTCGCCGTATTGCTCCGGCTTGAAGCCGACCAGCAATTTGCCGCCGCCGAGGTCGAGCACCGGGCGCTTGATCATCGAGGGCTGCCTCAGCATCAGCGCGATGGCCTTCTTCTCGCTGAGGCCTTCTTTGTCCTTGTCGGGCAATTTCTTGAAGGTCAGGCCGGCGCGATTGATCAGCGTCTCCCAACCGACCTTCTTCGCCCAGCGCTCCAGCCGCTCCTGCTCGATGCCGGCCGTCTTGTAGTCGTGAAAGGCGTAATCGACGCCGTGCTGGTCGAGCCAGCCGCGCGCCTTCTTCATGGTGTCGCAGTTCTTGATGCCGTAGATGGTGATGGATTGCGCCATTGCGGACCCTGCCTTTGCCGGTGCGATTCATCGGCCCCGGCCCGCCGCACGGCAAGGCCCGGTGCCGCGCTTTTCACCGCTTTTTGTCAGCGCTTTTGCCGACTTCGGAATCGGTACCGATGCGCATCCCCGCTTCTCGTCCCCGCTCTTGACCAATTTGGACGCCCGTCCTATTTGTTAGGATGCGCGTCCCACTTGGGCGGCGCCACCCCTGGAAACGGCATGTCCGCGCCCGACTGCAAGACTACACGCGATCAAATCGTCGCAGCGGCCGACCGGCTGTTCTATCGGCAAGGCTACGAGCACACGTCGTTTTCCGACATCGCCGACACCGTGCACATCTCGCGCGGCAATTTCTACTATCACTTCAAGACCAAGGACGAGATCCTGGACGCGGTGATCGAGGCGCGGCTGGCCGACACCCAAAAAAAGCTGGCGCGGTGGGAGATCGAAGGGCGCACGCCGGCCGAGCGCATCCGCAGCTTCATCCGGAACCTGATCGCCAATCGCGCCGACATCAAACGTTTCGGCTGTCCGGTCGGCACGCTTGCCACCGAGCTTGCCAAGCTCAATCACGCCTCGCAGGATGAGGCCAACAAGCTGTTCACGTTGTCTCGGACATGGCTGCGACGGCAGTTCACCCTGCTCGGCCGCAAGGCGGATGCCGACGCCTTGGCGATGCACGTTCTCGCGCGCAGCCAGGGCATTGCCACGCTGGCGGCCGCCTTCCACGACGAGAAATTCATCCGGCGGGAAGTCAGGCAGGTGGAAGCCTGGCTCGAGGCCCAGATCAACGGCCCGGCGCTCGATGCCGATGACGGACAAGAAGCGCGCGAGATCGCGACGAACTGAGTGACGTTTACGGAAAGCTCCCCCGCAACCTGCTGCAAAGCGACGGCGCCGCAAGGCGCATTCAAATCAATGTCAGGAGAAATGGAAATGAACGACACGTCCGAATACACGCCGCCGAAGGTCTGGACCTGGGCAAAGCCTAGCGGCGGCAACTTTTCGAACATCAACCGCCCGACTGCCGGGCCGACACACGAGAAGGAACTGCCGGTCGGCCGTCATCCCCTGCAGCTTTACTCGCTGGCCACGCCGAATGGCCAGAAGGTCACGATCATGCTGGAGGAGTTGCTTGCGCTCGGACACAAAGGCGCGGAGTACGATGCCTGGCTGATCAGGATCGCCGACGGCGATCAATTCGGCTCAGGCTTCGTCGCGGTCAATCCCAATTCCAAGATCCCGGCGCTCATGGACCGCAGCGGCCCGAAGCCGATCCGGGTGTTCGAGTCCGGCGCCATCCTGACCTATCTCGCCGAGAAATTCGGCGCCTTGCTGCCGACGGAACCGGCCGCGCGCGCGGAATGCTTCTCATGGCTGTTCTGGCAGATGGGCAGCGCGCCCTATCTCGGCGGCGGCTTCGGCCATTTCTATCACTACGCGCCGACCAAGATCGAATACGCCATCGACCGCTTCGCCATGGAGGTCAAGCGCCAGATGGACGTGCTCGACCGCCAGCTCGCGGAGAACGAATTCGTCGCCGGCGACAAATATACAATTGCCGACATCGCCATCTTTCCCTGGTACGGCGGCCTGGCCAAAGGCCTGCGCTACGAGGCCGGCGAATTCCTCAGCGTGCACGAATACAAGAACGTCGTGCGCTGGGCCGACATGCTTGCAGCGCGGCCGACCGTCAAACGCGGCAACATGGTCAACCGCATCAGGGGCGAATTGTCGGAGCAACTGCATGAACGGCATGACGCGAGCGACTTCGACACCAAGACGCAGGACAAGGTGGCGGCGCCCGCGTAGCGGGCGTCAGAGCACGCTCTTGACGTCGGTCTTGGAAAGATCATCGCCGACATAAAGCAGCGCGCCGTCATGCTGATCGCGCGCACAAGGACGGGTCAGATATCGGTTGGCTTGCCTCGCCGGGATCGATCCAATCTGCCGATGGATGTCATTTCGACGCTCATAGTCAGACGTTGAAATACCCCGGTTGACCGATGTCGGCGATGAGACCGATCTCGCGAGGCTTCCAGCCCAACTGGGTTTGCGTCTTCGCGCTGGATGCTGCCATATCGACCCCGGCAAACATCGCGAAGACCCCGAAATAGGCGCCGGCGTCTTCCTTCTTGATCGAGGTCACCGGCGCGTTCAAGGCGCGGCCGAGCACGTCGACGATTTGGCGCATGGGCACGCCTTCTTCGGCAACGGCATGATAGACTCCGTCCGCGACGCCTTTCTCCAGTGCAAGCCGGTAGAGACGAGCGACATCGAGCCGGTGCGCGGACGGCCAGCGTTCGCTGCCATCACCGACATAGGCGACGACGCCTTTTTGGCGCGCGATGTTTAGCAGATACGTGATCAAGCCGGCTTTACCGTCGCCGCCATGTACCTGCGGCAGACGTATCGCCATCGCGCGCACGCCGCGCGCGGCATAGGCGAGACCGGCCTGTTCCGACACGCGCGGAACATGCGCGCTGGCCGCGGGCCGCATATCCTCGGTCGTCAATTTTCCCGGCGCGATAAGGCCCGTTCCCGAGGTGACGATGAAAGGTTTGTTGGTTCCCGCCAGCGCATCGCCCATCACCTCGATGGCGCGCTTGTCGATCTGTCCATTCTCCGCGAATTTCGAGAAATCGTGGATGAAGGCAAGATGGATGGTGCCATCGGTTTGCTGCGCGCCCTTGCGCAGGCTGTCGAGATCCTCAAGGGAGCCGCGATGCACCGCGGCGCCCAATCTTTCCAGCGCCTCGGCATTGGCGTCGGAGCGGGCCAGGCCGAGCACCTGGTGCCCGCTCGCGATCAATTCCTTGGTTGTGGCAGTGCCGATAAATCCGGCCGCGCCGGTGACGAAAACCCGCATGCGCAACACTCCCTGTTCAGACGGGCGGGATATTGATACGCTACAATTACGGGTAAAGTAGTGATCTTATACGGGTATAATCGCTAACAGGATGCCAAACGACTTAGACGGCGCGAACCCGCTTGGGAATTACCTGAAGGACCGCCGCAGCAAGCTTGATCCGGCGGCATTCGGCTTTCCGTTGACGCGGCGGCGCACGCCGGGACTTCGGCGGGAGGAAGTGGCGCAGCGCGCCAATGTGAGCGCCACCTGGTACACCTGGCTGGAGCAAGGGCGCGGCGGCGCCCCCTCCGCCGATGTGCTGGACCGCATCGCCCGCGCCATGATGTTGACCGATGTGGAGCGCGAGCATCTGTTTCTGCTCGGTTTGGGCCGCCCGCCGGAAGTCCGCTATCGCGCGCCCGAAGGCATCACGCCACGGTTACAGCGCGTGCTCGACACGCTCGATCACAGTCCCGCTTTTATCCGAACGGCAACCTGGGATGTGATCGCCTGGAACAAGGCTGCCGCGGCGGTGATGACCGACTACAGCAAGTTAGCGGACGGCCAACGCAATGTGCTGCGCATGATGTTTCGCGACTCGCGCGTCCGCGCCGCGCAGTCCAACTGGCAAAGCGTTGCTCGCTATGTGGTGGCATCGTTCCGCGCGGATGTGGCGCGCGCCGGCGCGGCACGCAACGTCCAATCGCTGGTCGATGAACTGTGCGCCACCAGTCCCGAATTCGCAGCGATGTGGCGCGACAATGACGTGCAAGGGCATGGCGATGGCCTGAAAGTCTTGCACCATCCGGTCGCCGGTCAGCTCTCGATGGAATTTTCGGGGTTCGCGGTCGATGGCCGGCCCGATCTCACCATGGTGATCTATAACCCGGCGACGCCCGCGGACGCGGATAAGATCCGTACGCTGCTTAAGTCCCGGCCGAAGCCGCGCCAACGCGCCAAGGGGCGTTAAGCGGCCCTGAAAGCGTTGCGCTGGAGACTTTGCGTCGTCTCGGCGCCCGTTCAAGTTTCTCCGCGCCCAATCACTCCCACTCGATTGTTTGGAGCCATGGTAACAACTTGATATATCAGCGCAAAATTTTTCGGCGCACCGGAAAGAACCGACTCAGCGATCCGTCAGAAATCGGCACTCTTGATTTAAAAAGGGAATTTCGCCGATTTGGAATTTGCTCGGCTTCAGCGACTATCGGCATCAATTGGTCGGTTTGAGGCGACCTAAGGCAGAATGCCCGCAGTGCCTTCATCGAAAAAAGACCGTCAGCCCCGGCAGCAACGATCAACTGGATGAAATTCCCGCCATCGGCCATCTGACAGTATCTTCTTGTCCATTGCCACCACACATCAGCCGGCGACCGACTTGGGATATCTGCTGCATAAGCACCCTGGGCGCCCGCACGAGAGCGAACAAACGTTCGGCAATGCGTGGGTGTTCTACCCTGAGGCCAACGACGGGCGTTGCGAAGCGGCGATGGTTCTCGATATCGACCCCGTCGGTTTGGTCCGGGGCAAGGGCCAGGCGCAGGGCTTGCTCGCTCGATATGTGAACGACCGTCCGTATGCGGCGTCCTCTTTTCTCTCAGTGGCCTTGAACAAGGCATTCCGGACCGCAATGACCGGCGTCTGTAACGCGCGGCAGGAACTCGCCGAAAGCACTATTCCTCTCGAAGCAATGGTTACGCCCCTACCGATGCGCGGCGGCGAGAAGTTAGTCCGACAGCTTTTCGAACCGCCAGGTTGGAGCGTTAACATCGATCCGATCGTTGGCCTGGATGAAGCTACGTGCCGAACGGTGTCGCCAATGGCCGCCCGCCGGCGAAGGCTTCGCCACCTTTGGCGGTGTGGCATGAGGCACAATCCCCCGCCGCTGCCAGATATTTGCCGTGTGCGATGGTTGCGGGATCACGCGAAAGCGGGTGATCGGCAACCGAGGGCACGCCCCACAGCGCAACGAAGAGCACGTAGGCTGCGATCGCGAGCACAACCGGAACGGCCAGTCGTGCACTCCAGCGCCGCGTTGCCTATCTCATCGTCAATTTCGGATTGGCAAGGATGAGGTCGCGCACCACCTCGTAGTAGCGGACGTAGCCGGTGCACCGACAGATATGATCGCCGAGCGCGGCCTCGATCCGCTGCTCCACCGCATCCCTTGCAACGGGAGTGTGGCCAAGATCCTCCAGCAGGCAGGTCGTCTGATTAATGAAGCCGGAGGTGCAGTAGCCGCACTGGAATGCGAAGTGATCGACGAATGCCTGCTGGATGTTGGAAAGGCGCGCCTCCTTCACGTGCCCCTCGACGCTCCTCACCCGTTTTCCGGCAAAGGCCGTGGCGGGGTTGATGCATGATCAGTATCTCCGGATCTAATTTCCGGCAGGGACAGGTGCGCCGTCCGGGCCCGGCGTGCCAAAGGTCATGACATTGCCGATATAAGTCCGCATTGCGTTGGCCCACTTATCCAGCACGCTGCAGATCTTGGGCTTCTTCGCGACGTTCACCGAGCAGCGCAGCGCCGTGAAGTTGTTGAGGCTCATGGAGAGCTGAAGGGAAAAGTCCGACGAATAGAGCTGGCTGTCGCTGAAGGTCGCGCCAGAAACGACGTTTTTATAGAAGTTCATGCGAAAACTCTGATTATCCGCAACGTTCTTGGCGTCGTCGAGCCCGAGGACCGAGGATAACGACGAGAATTCCGGCATGATGGCAACGGGAGGAAATCCCGCGGTCTGATGACATGCCAAACAGGCGGCGTTTGGGTTGTCGACCGGGCCAGCCAGACGACCGGCAAAGCCGAGATGGTCGACCGATAGTGGCGGTGTCGTCAGCCTCTTGGCGGCGGGCTCGTTGATCCATTGCTCGGTCAGCTTTTTCCGTTTGCACTTGCCTATTGCGCTGCAGGTATCGCTGTAAGTCATATGGGGATTGTTACCCCACTGAAGTCCGAGCGGAACCATGCGGTCCCAGGGCGTTTTGCCCGGTTGCGTGCCGTCATAGGAAAACGTGCCAAAAAGCCAGCCGGTGGGGCTTCGGTCGTCGCGAATGGCGACATCGATCTGCAGCAGACGAACAGGCTGGATTGCCCGCGCGTAGCGGGAGATTGGTCCCTGGTTGCGATATCTCGGGCTGGGATCGACGAAAGTATCGGCCTGCCACATCAGGGTATTCTTAATGATCGGCAATTGTTGTTCGGTTACGCCGGAGAACAGAAGCTTGATAATGTAGGAGCCGTCGGCAAAGTTGTTGAGGCCATGCGGGTCCGGGTTCAGAGCGGCCGGGTCGGGCGAATCTGGATCGCAATAGACCTGGCCGATGCCAAAAGCGGCACGATCGTTGTAGTAGGCGCCGGACCATGTTTGTACAAAAGTTTTCTGCAGAGTTGACAGAACACCCGGTCCGGAATCGAACTCGTGGGTCAGTCCGTGGACGAATTCACGGCCGTCGGTCCCGGGCCAATCGGCGGCGACTTCCGTGTTCCAGTCCATCCACGGCATGGCGTACCAATGCCGGACCTTGTTGTCTTCGACGTAGAAGTCGACTTTGACATTGCCTTCGAGCCCATATTTGAGCAGGGCCTTGAGGTACGCTTTGGGATTAACCGGGCCGCCATGTTTAAACTTGACGGCAAGCCAAGGATAGTTCTCCTTGGGCGGTAGTTTATTCGGATAGTTCTGGCTCAGCTTGAAAACGCGGCCCTTGTAGCTGGCGGGCGGATCGCCGGCTTGGCCTTGCAGATAGTAGTCCTTGAACTTCCCGCGCACGCAACCTTGCTTCGCGTGGGCGTTGCGGACCTGATCCGATGAAGCGACCGCGTGGGTGCCGCCGGCGAGAACAAGGGTCGCGACGAGAGGCAAGCACAGCCCCGCATCACGAATGAAAATGATTGTTGCGCGCATTACGATCCCTTCCGCGTCTGGCGACGGGACGCTCCTTTTTTGGGATCGACGATCAGAAAATTCTGCATCATGCCGGTGTCTTCATGCGGCAGGATGTGGCAGTGATAGACGGACTTGCCGACATATTCCTTGAACCGCATGCGCACGACGACGGTCTTATTATTGGGGACCCAGATCGTGTCCTGGATCAGGCCGGGCGGTTGATCAACGCCCGTATGGAGATCACCTCGATCGATTTGACGTGAATGTGGAAGGGATGGCCCTCGAAGCTGCCGTGATGGGTATTTGCAACGGACAGATGCCATTCCTCGACACCGTTCAAGTTAACGACGGTCGGCACCTCGCGTTCGCTGTAGCTCGCGTTGTTGATCAGGTAGTCACCACCGACGACGGTGTTGATGATGGCCGGAACCCTGCCTGAGAAGACGATCTCGCGGATGCGGCTCACCTCTTCCGCTTTGATCAGCGGATATTCACGCGACGGCGTCGGAAGCTTGCCGGGCAGCCGCATGTCTTTCGCCGGACCCATCACCTCGATTTCGGCAATTACTTTCCGGCCTGTCGAGAAATTGCTAATTTGGGCGAGCTGACGTATCCGGTAGATGCCCGGTTTGGTGCTGGCCTTGATCAAGAACTCGGCCCGATTGGCCGACGCGAGAAGAAACTGGCCGTCCGCGTCGTACCCCTCGGCGGAAACGGTGCGCACCTCCGGGAAATTGACCCCGTCCATCGCGATCAGATGGACATCGTGGCCATCGACGACAATCGGCATGAGATTGTCGGAAGTCCCATTGAGCATGAGGAAGCGAACGACCTCGCCCGGCGCCAGCGTGAAGCGGCGCACGGAAAGCTGGGTGGCGACCGGCTTGGCCGCCTCATTCGGCCTGTCGTTGTGGGTCTCTTTGAAAAACGGCTCGCCGTTGAGCAGGAAATAGCGCAGCTTATAGTCGCCGGTCGTGAAGCCGCCGCGAAGGGACGTGCGCTTGTCCTTGATCGTCACGTAACCGCCGAAAGTCTGCCACATCGCGTTCTGCACCGGCTCGTAGGTCCATAGGTCGGGATTGTGCTCGCTTTGGAACAGACCGATATCCTGAACTACGACGGGAATGGACCGTGCCGCTTTGATTTCCGGAACTTCGTCGATGGCGCCTTTGACGATGAGCGGTCCCGCCATGCCGCTGACGGCCTGCACCGCCGTCGCCCCATGCTTGTGCGGGTGATACCAATTAATTCCAGGCGGATGGTCGTGCGGTATCTTGAAGACATAGTCGAGGTGCTCGCCGGCGATTTTCAGATCATCCGACAAACCGATCAACCCGCGATCGAACAGATGTGGCAGCACATCGATGCCATGGAGGTGCGGGCGTATGGCTCAGGTTGTGAGGAACATTGTTGTCGCTACTCCAGGCAGACGAATCGTAGGCGGTATGGTTCTTCTTCGGATCTGCTGGGTCTGTCCCGGCGTCACGGTGATCGTCGGGCTCGGGATCTGTCTGTTATAAGCTTCAGCCTGACGCGGTGGCCGTTGAGCACCGTCTCCTTCATCGCGCTTTCGAGTTCGAACCAGCCTCGCGACGCGCTCGGCTCGTCTTTATGCGCGGCGGCGGCGACCATTCGCGGCCATACTCAGCGCTGCCGTAGCCGAACCAGTGACGAACTGACGACGCGTAGGTCGTCCATCGTACCCCCCTCTTTTGGAAATTTGAGGCGCCAGCATCCCAACGCCGCCTCAGCGACGAATGCCAAGTCAAAACGAATTGCAGACATTAAATTAGCGTTAATACCTAGAGCCACTATTTAAGGTCCGCTCGTTCGCACGATCGCTTCGGACTTGCTTCAGAGATTGAGCGCATCCGGCAAGGCTCGCTCTGTGCTTTTCAGCGTGGGAACCGGTTTGCCACCGCTTAAGCGGCACTCAGGAAACGAGTGTGCGTGTATCTGGCGCCCCGCGGCTTTCTTCAGCAGCCAGGGCGGCTCGGCCATCGTCCGATCCAGCGCCACGCGGCCTATCTCGTCGTCACTTCGGATCTGCGAGGATCAGGTCGCGCACCGCTCATAGTAGCGGACGTAACGTGCCCGGCAATATGATCGCTGAGCGAGGCCTCGATCCGTTTTTCCAACCTCCGGGACGGGATTGCGGGCTATTCCTCCACTCGTGCTTCATTGATAAAGCCGGAGGTGCAGTAGCCGCCTGAAAGGCAAAATGATCGACGAATGCCTGTTGGACGTTGGAAGGCGTCCCTTTCGCGTGCCCTCGACGGTTCTCCCGTTTTCCGGCAAGGCCGGGCGTTGATGCTGTCCCTGGTTCGCTCGTTCTAGGGCTCGTCGACGATCCTACCGGCTGGCGACGCCGATGCCCGCCGATTCGTCCGTCGCGAGTCGTGCGGATCGACCATCGCCAGCCGGTGGGTGTTGGGGACCGTTTGCCGTCCGTTGACGGTCGCAGATCTGCACCGTTCATGTCCCGCATCTTCAGGTATCGTCACCGTCCCGGAGCTTGTGAAACGTTTGCCGGTGGCGTCATGGATCGCGTTCGGCTGCCGGAACGACGCGCCGCGATCTCCCCCCCTCGCGCTCGTCTCTTTTGACCGCGACAGTTTTCGAATATTCCCATAGCGGACGTCTCTTGCCCGCCGACATCGTATCTTAATAGGGCCGTTGCCCGGACCGTCCTCTACACGGCACTCGTCAGCGCTGACCAGCCCCTTGCGATCCCGCCTGGCCTCCTGACCCAGCTCGGGCCGATGCTCTGCCGCATCCAGCCCTCGCGCCGAACTATCGCCGTACGTCGACGGACGCCCACCGCCCGCGATCGCTGCTGTCTCGCTCGCCCTCGACGCTGCGATCCCCGTCGGCTGCCCCGCATCCGCCGCGCCGCAACGCCAGAGCTCCAGTGCGCCGTTCCAGAAAGCGCAATACCGTTATTGACGATATCGGGGCCACCAGCCTCAAGTGGGGAGATGCGCGCGGAGGGGGCGAAGGACACGGTCCGGCGTGAGCTGGTCGATCCTTCAGGTCTGAAGGTAGGCGGAAGATTATTCGCGCGCGGGCCACAGCCTGAAGGCAGGAGCGAATATGAGGCTGGACGACTGCGTCCGCGCGCCGCCATGGCGCGGCGGTAATCCCGGGACAAGAGATTCGCGCGCCGCATCCTGATCTGCGGCCTAGGACGCCGGAGTACAAAACGGCACAGCGGCCGTAAGAGCGTAACGTGATCCGTGGCAGTGACGCACCGCGCGCATGATCTGCTCTAGATGGCGGAACGATGCGCCTATCGAACGGAAGCGTGCCCGTGGTGGTTAGAGCATGGAACAGGCAACGCCGACGCGTGGCTGTAGGGTGAGCGGCTCGGCGCCGGTCCGCGCGCTTCGACCACAGGGCGCTGCTCCTCATCCAAAGCTCCCTGCGAACGTGAAAAAAAACTTAACTCCAATCAAATTGAGATAGCGGGAGAAAAAAAAACTGCAGGGCGAATATGGGCTGCGGCAACCTCCGCGCGACCGCCACCATTGATGAGCCGCAGGCCGGTAATCGCGCATCGTTTTGTATTTTTAGCGATCATATGCGCGCAACACGACCCGCCGGAATACGCGGTGCTTGAGTGAGAGATCGCAGGCGAATCTGTGAATACACCGTCTTTCGATCTACTTCCAGCTGGCTGTCGATCGTGACTGCGTGCCGCTTCATGCCGTGTTGAAATTGTTCGAATCGATCGAGCGCAGCCGTACCGGCCGACTGTCGGCGAACTGGCCCGCCTTGCTACGTAGTTCGGCAGCTATGGCATGTCTTTGCCGCTAAACGCGCCGCTCAATTAGGCGATGTCCTTCCTCGTTTTTGATGGCGAAGGCGCTCGGTTCGGTCAATATGTCGGCGATCGCTTAAGCGTGTGTGCCGGCGCCTGCACGCCGAGCCCAGCGACAGTTGATCGTTGGCCATCGTGCCAAGCGAGACCGCTTTCGGCTCATGAAGAAGTGATCTGATTGGTCTGAAAGTGCTGTTTGAACAGCCGGCCTGCTCGTCCGCCGGCAGTTTGCGCGAATGGCGCGGCCATATTTTTCAGCGCGTCGCGTCGCGCTGCGTCGTTTCGGGCCAGGAGGGGTTTGTCCGCGACGGAAACGGGGCGGCCGACCAGCCGTCCCTGGCCGGGGATACCTCGGGCCGACGTAGCACCGAGCGGGTGAAGCGGTTCGCCCGTAGGGCGGCCTGGCGACTGCGCTCGTTTGCTCCCCTATTCTACTGCCCCCTTTCCGCGCACATTGCCGTGCGTCCGTCATTTACAGATTGCGAAGATGAGCAACGCGACCGGCTGGCCAGATAGATCGGCGTTGGCCCTCGGGCCTCAGATCTTCCGTGAAACTTGGCTCGGATAGGGCGCCTCTAGTCTTCTGCGTCACCACCCTGTCGGGCTGCAGGTCCGGGGCGAGCATCGTCAGATCTGTACTATGAATTACGCGTCGCGTCAGGCCGCGCAGCATCGCGTGATCGGTCTCCTCGGCCAACTGTCCATGTCATCGGCACGATCTCTGGCATAGAGTTTTGCGCCGGTGGCCTTGGCATAGCCGTCATTCGGTATCGCGGATGCCCGAACCCGTCGCCCGACCAGCCCGGCGCGGCCGGCATGGTCTCGTCGTCGACAAATGAGGCATGCGCCGCCAGTGGCACCAGGGCAAGCGAAATGCCCGCGGCAGAACTCCCGACCAGAAAGCGTCGGCGGCTCCACACGACGGACGAAACAGGTCCGGAACCGAACTGCGGATCTGTCATGCGCTCAGTGCTGCCTCCCGCGCCCAGTCTAACCGGTCACGAAAGCTCGTCACCCGGTTCTTGTGCATATGGATACGGCAATCGCCGTTTGCGGTGTTGAGACAGGGATTACACCAGCGCTAGGTGCGGACGCCCGAGCACGGATCGCCTGCTCTTTTCGACGACTTTCCCTACCAGTACCCTCCCGGAAGGGGCGTAAGACACTTCTGCGAGACCTGCGGCCTCGACCAACCCGCCAAAGCAGCTTTCGCACCTGGCAACTGGTCGGGACTGATTCATTACATAGGCTGACCGAAGCAGTTGCTGGTACGTGCAGGCGCTTCCGCCATCGACGCCAGTTGTCCCAATCGGTTGTGACCCCCGTCTGCAAAAGGTGGCACTGGATCTGTCACTCGCACGACCCGAGATACCTGACAACTCGTTCGGTCACGCTGCTCTTACTAGAAAACGAATGGCGCCTTCCCATGCCGGGCAACGCACGATCGAGCACAATAACGTTGGCGGGTGGGCCAAGCGCTGTTACTTCGCGGGGCGTGCCCTCATGGACGCGACCTTGCGGGCCCTACGGGATTGGCTCGACGCAGTGGTATGTTCTGTGGCACCTTGCGAGCTCCGGCGACCATCGAATCGAGCGCAATTGCAGGTAGTCTACCGATCCGTCGCTGGCACGCCACGGGAGCTCCCCGCGCTCCCAAACGGAATGTTGTCAGGCTAACGACTGCTTCAGCATTAGTCAGTATGTTTGAGTTACCGATTTTTGAGTGACTATGCAGCGCTTCCGAAGCAACTCCGGGAGATCGATTTATGAATTCTACGAGCGCTATTTCGGAAAAATTTACCCATCCGCCGTTCTCCGACGTTATCCAGTCATCAAATCCAGAAGCTGGAGCCGATGAAATCGCCAATCCGGTCATAATTGGCGTTGGCAAGGCAAAAGACTATATTCCTGATATGCGAGAGAACCTTATCTTACACGCCGGCCCACCAATAACCTGGAAAGAAGCATCCGGCGCAATGAGGCGCGGCAACAATGGCGCGCTGTTGTTCGAAGGCCTGGCCGATGTCAAGGAAGACGCCATCGAACGTGTCGAAAAAGGTGAAATAGACATCGAAAGCTGTCACGATCATCGCGCTGTTGCCCCGATGGCGGGCGTGGTTACGTCTTCCATGTCCGTCTTTATCGTCGAGGATACGACGTCGGGTAACCGTTTCTACTCCAATATCAGCGACGACTTGGGCGACTTTCTCAGCAGTTCGGTTCGCTTCGGCGTGTACGAGGACAGAGCCATCGAGCATCTCAAGTGGATCGAGCGGGTTCTTGCTCCTGCCCTCAATGCGGCGATTCAGGATGCGGAGTACATCGACTTCATCCCGATCATTGGTCGCGCCCTGCTGATGGGAGACAATTGTCATGTCACCATGGATGCTGCGACGCCGCTTTTCTTGAAAGAGCTGATGCCAGGCCTGATCAAGTACTGCGATGACAAGAACGATCTCACCAGGATCGTCAGCCTGATTCACAATGACTCCCTGTTCGCGCTCAATCCCGTCATGGCGACTTGTAAGGCGATTTCGGCCGCAGGAAGCGACGTCAAGCACAGCAGCATCGTGACCATCATGGCCCGAAACGGCACTGAGTTCGGCATCAAGGTTTCGGGGTTGGGCGACCGATGGTTCACCGGTCTCGCCGAAATTGGCCAGGGCGTGTTGTCCCCCGGCGTCTCTCAGTCCGACGTTGGCCGGGACATGGGTGACAGCGCCATCACCGAAACAAATGGGCTCGGAGGCGTGGCCAAGACGATCTTCACGTCCGGCCCTGAGGCGACGCGGATCACGCTGCAGATGTACGACATCGCCCAGGCGGAAAGCGATGTCTTCAAGATTCCCGCTCTGGACGGACGGGGAGCGCCGATGGGACTCGATATCTTCAAGATCGTGGAAAAGAACATCCGTCCGATGATCAATTCGGGCCTGGCCAATCGACACATGAACCGATATGCCGCCGGCGCCGGTGCCCTTCACCCGCCGATGGAAGCTTTCGTCAGCGCAGCGAAAGCCTTCGAGGAAATGGAACTTTAGGGGCGTCACCCGGCGCCAGACCGTCATGCGATGGACTGCTTCCGGCGGAAGAAACAAGACCATCTCCGGCGCCTGCGCATGAAACAGCTAGTGGATATCCTCTTCCCTCCGGTCGCGCCGGATGCCGTGCCGTATTGGCGGCTGGTCCTGCGTGGCTGCTCCCAGCTCTGCTTCCAAACCAATGAACTGACCGGGTTGTTCTTCCTTGCTGCCGTTGCAGTCCATTCGCCGATCGCGGCTGTCTATTTTCTCGTGGCCGGCCTGACCGCGCCCGCGATCTTCATGTTCCGCAACCCGAACCATGAAGGGGTCGGGGCCGGTCTCCCCGGCCTCAATCCCAGCCTCGTCGCCTTGTCGATTGCGACGTTCTTTGACGTCGGCTGGACCACTTTCGAGATGTGGGGGCTGCTTCTGGCCTGCGTAATCCTCACCGTCATCATTGTCCGGATCTTCCTGCGCATTCTGCCCTTCCCGTTCCTGATCCTGCCGTTCCTGCTGGTCATCTGGGGGCTGTGGGAACTCGAACCTTTCCTCGGCTTTCTCAGACCCGCCAGCTCCGCCGCCGTCGCGACGGAAGCCGCATTCCGTCCGGTGACGTCGGTGATCCTCAGCCTTGGTCAGGGCGCGCTGTCGTCGACGATCCAGTCGGGTATCCTTTTCTTGTGCGGCGTTCTGTTGAGCAATGTCCGCCACGCGGTGATCGCCATGCTCGGCGCCGCGATCGGCTCGTTGGTCGCCTTCTACTACGACAACGTGGATCCGGCCCTCGTCGACCAGGGCCTCTACGGATTCAACGGCGTTCTCGCGGCCGTCGCGGCCTATGTGATTTGCGGCAGCAAACTGCGGCTTGCCATCCTCGGCGCACTGCTCGCCACCATGCTCATCCCGGTCGTCAGCAGCTTCGGCGTTCCATCCCTTTCGGCGCCCTTCGTGGTCGCCACGTGGGTGCTTCTAATACTCGGATGGCTCGAACGAATCTGGTTCGACCCGCCCGATCAAATGGCTGCGCCGCCCGCATCGTCACCCGCACGTGTTGCAACGGCGGAACCTGCCACACAACCTTCGCATGACAATCGAGGAGAGTGAGCCATGTCCGACACAGGTCGCTTCGATCACCTGCCCGCTCTTATGGAATACGTGACCAAGTTGCGCCATACGGAAGGTTGGGAATCGTTCCGTCCGGACTGTGACCGCGCGCTGGTTGTACGGAGACTTTCATGCAGGGCCCTCGGCGGCGCTGCTGCGCTACGAGCCAGGTGCGCGCGTCGCCGAGCACGAGCACGTCGGATACGAGCACATGTTCGTCATCGACGGCGACCAGTTCGACGAGCACGGCACATACCCAGCCGGCACCTTCGTTGTTAACCCACCCGGCACCCGCCACTCTCCGGGCAGCACTGGGGGTTGCGTGGCGCTTCTGATCTACGAGAAGCCTGTCAGGTTCGCAGCGTCCTAATGGGACGTTGCGTCTTCGAAGGTCGATGAACAAATACACCAGAGGAGGAAGCTTCCCATGACTACGATCGTATTAGAGCCATATCCCTGGCCCTACAACGGCGACTTGCGGCCGGAGAATACCGCGTTCGTCATTATCGACATGCAGATGGATTTCTGCGCCAAGGGCGGCTACGTCGACGGCATGGGCTATGATTTGACGCTCACGCGCGCACCGATCGAGCCCATTCAAAGCGTCCTCGCCACGATGCGCGACAAGGGCTATCATGTCTTCCACACCCGCGAGGGGCACAGGCCCGATCTCAACGATCTTCCCGCCAACAAGAAATGGCGCTCCGAACGCATCGGCGGCGGCATCGGCCACAAGGGCCCCATGGGTCGTATTCTGGTGCGCGGCGAGCCTGGCTGGAACATCATCCCCGAGCTCACCCCGAGGGATGGCGAATTGATCATCGACAAGCCCGGCAAGGGAACCTTCTGTGCCACCGACTTCGAGCTGATGCTACGCCAGCGCGGCATCGCCAATATCATTCTCTCCGGTGTCACCACCGACGTGTGCGTTCATACCACGATGCGCGAAGGCAACGACCGCGGCTTCGAGTGCCTGCTGCTCGAGGACTGCTGCGCTGCCACCGATCCTGACAACCATCTCGCAGCGCTCAAGATGGTCAAGATGCAAGGCGGCGTCTTTGGCGCCGTCGCCAACTCGAAAGCGTTGCTGGAGAAACTCTAGCAGCGACATCGCGCCCGCGCTGTAGGGCGCTCAAGGTGCAAGGCTACCACGGCAGAGCTCGTAACAACGCAGAGTGAAGGTTATGACTATCGACTTGTTCGTAAACGGCACACTGATGCGTGGACTTGCATTGCATCATAACTTGGACGGCGCCGAGTTCATCGGCGCCGTCCGCACCGCGCCAGCCTACCGGCTCTACTCCATCGACGATGACCATCCCGGCATGTTCGAGGTCGAGACCGGCGGCGTCGCGGTCGCAGGAGAGATCTACCGCATGAGCGAAGAGCTGTGCGCACGTGTCGAGGCTGGCGAGCCGCCTCATCTCTACCGCGGTCCAGTCAAACTTGCGGACGGCGGCAAGGTCGACGGCATCCTGGTTCCGCGCGCCATCGCCGAAGGCCGCTACAAAGACATTTCCGAATTCGGTGATTGGCGCGCCTACGCGGCAACCCTGCCACGCGATTAGATACTTGTCGCCGAGGGCTTCGGTCTGCGGAATAGTCGACTCAGTCGGGAGGCTTTACGCAGCGCACAGCAGAGCCGCCGCCAGCTTTGCAGCAGCCGTTTCCACGCGTGCAAAGTTCTCGCTCAGAATCCTGTCGATGACACCGTGCGTCTTGAGTTCCTCAATGGCGCCGTTCAACGACCCGACAAGCGATTTGCTACCTTTCTTGACGGCTATGGCAAAGGACGGCGTGAGCGTTTTGCCGCCGCCACGCCTCGTCGACCCCAGGATCACGCCACACCCGCTCGCGACTTTGCTGCAAAACTTACGCCTCAAAAAGCCGTCCGCACGGGCAAAGCGTGGCTTCATCTATCTAAGCGGATGGCCGGAGACGCCATTCACGTCCACCTACAAACGTCTGCGGATGGCGCCGGAGTGGCGAACATTCGACCTGCCGGTGGGCATAATGTGATCGCCGCGGCTTTCGACGAACTGCTGGAGACTGCGCTCCAGTTCGCCTGAGCGGCCACCCTCACTCCCACTCGATGGTCCCCGGCGGCTTGCTCGTCACATCGTAGACCACGCGGTTGACGCCCTTGACCTCGTTGATGATGCGGGTGGCGACGAAGCCCAGAAACTTCATGTCGAAGGGATAGAAGTCGGCGGTCATGCCGTCGGTCGAGGTCACAGCGCGCAAGCCCACGACATATTCATAGGTACGATAGTCGCCCATGACGCCGACGGTCTTCACCGGCAGCAGCACGGCGAAGGCCTGCCAGATGTTGTCGTACTGGCCGGTGCGGCGGATTTCCTCAATATAGATTTCGTCCGCCAGCCGCAGGATGTCGAGTTTCTCGCGCGTGACGGCGCCGGGCACGCGGATGGCGAGCCCCGGCCCCGGAAACGGATGGCGGCCGACGAAGCCTTCCGGCAGGCCGAGCTCGCGGCCGAGCGCCCTCACCTCGTCCTTGAACAGCTCGCGCAGCGGCTCGACCAGCTTCATATTCATGCGTTCGGGCAGGCCGCCGACATTGTGGTGCGACTTGATGGTGACCGAAGGCCCGCCGGTGAACGACACGCTCTCGATCACGTCCGGATAGAGCGTGCCCTGCGCCAGGAATTCTGCACCGCCGATCTTCTTCGCCTCCTCCTCGAACACGTCGATGAACAATTTGCCGATGGTCTTGCGCTTGAGCTCGGGGTCCTCGATGCCTTCGAGCGCGTCCACGAACATGTCGGCGGCATCGACGTGCACCAGCGGGATGTTGTAGCTGTCGCGGAACAGCGCCATTACCTTTTGCGCTTCGCCGAGCCGCATCAGGCCGTGATCGACCAGCACGCAGGTGAGCTGATCGCCGATCGCCTCGTGAATGAGCACCGCGGCGACCGCCGAGTCGACGCCGCCGGACAGCCCGCAGATCACCTTGCCCTTGCCGACCTGCGCGCGGATCTTCTCGATCGCCTCGTCCTTGAAGGCGCGCATGGTCCAGTCGCCGGCGCAGCCGGCGATTCTGCGCACGAAGTTGCGCAGCAACGAGGCGCCGTGCGGCGTATGCACCACTTCGAGATGGAATTGGGTGGCGTAGAACTTGCGCTTGTCGTCGCCGATCATGGCGATCGGTGCGTTGGACGAGGTGCCGAGCACCTTGAAGCCTTTCGGCAGTTCGGTGACGCGGTCGCCGTGGCTCATCCAGACGGGATATTTTTCGCCCGTCTGCCAGACGCCTTCGAACAGCGGGCTGTCGGCGGTGACCTCGACCTCGGCGCGGCCGAATTCGCGGTGGTGGCCGCCCTCGACCTTGCCGCCGAGTTGCTCGGCCATGGCCTGCTCGCCGTAGCAGATGCCGAGCACCGGGATACCGGCGTCGTAGATCGCCTGCGGCGCCAGGGGCGCGCCCTTGTCGTGCACCGAGGCCGGCCCGCCGGAAAGAATTACCGCTTTCGGCTTCATCGCGCGGAAGGCTTCTTCCGCCTTCTGGAACGGCACGATTTCCGAATAAACGCCCTCCTCCCGCACCCGGCGGGCGATGAGCTGGGTGACCTGGGAGCCGAAATCGACGATGAGGACTTTGTCGTGCATGGACGCCGTTGTTGCCCGAATCGAGGCGATTGCGGGTGCGCCAAGCCGTTCGGGACGGCTTTTTGCCGGGGATCGGGCCGTTGGGTCAAGCCCATATCGGAACCCGGAGTAACCCGATGTTAGCCGCGAATGTGCTTAGAAAACGCCGCAAGACCGGCTTATGCACAACCGGCACAAGGGATGCGCGTTATGACCTTCGAGACCGAGCGCTTGCGCGTGCCGGTCACCGCCTCGGGCCAAGCGGCCCGCCGCGCCGCGCTTTATCGCGAGAGCCTGCCACAGATCGTCGAGCGTTGGACGCTCGGGCTGGCCTGGGGCCTGATGCCGGGCCGTGTCGCCGGCGTACCCAACCTGGTCAAGCTCTGCTTCGACGAGTTCCTGAGCCCGGACTATGCGCTGCCCGATCCGGAGCGCGCCTTCAACCAGCCGCCGGGACTTGCCGGCATCGTGCACGACCTCAGCCTGCCGACGCTGCTCGCCGGCTATCGGCGCGGGCTCTATCCGCTGGCACACCTGCCGCCGCTGAAGTGGTGGTCGCCGCCGCAGCGATCGCTGCTGTTCTTCGACCGCCTGCACATGTCGAACAATCTGCGCCGGCTGATGCGGCAGGGCCGCTACACCGTCACCTTCGACCGCGAGTTCGAACAGGTGATCGCGGCCTGCGCAGCGCGGCGCGAAGGCCGTTGGCATCTCACCTGGATCACGCCGCGCATCATGCGCGTCTACACCGAGGCCTTTGACGCCGGTTATGCCCACTCGTTCGAGGTCTGGAACAAGGCCGGCGAACTGGTGGCCGGCGGCTACGGCATGGGCACCGGCGCGGCATTCACCTCCGAGTCCCAGTTCTTCCGCGAGTCCAACGCCTCGCGCATCGGCATGACCGTGTTGAACTGGCACCTGGCGCACTGGGACTACCGTTTCAACGACGGCAAGCTGATGGGTCCGCTCTGGAGCAACATGGGCTTTCGTGACGTGCCGCGCAGCGAATACCTGTCGCGGCTGGCCGATGCGGTGCGCCTGACGCACCGGGTCGGTCGTTGGCAGGTCGAGGCCGATCTCGACACCGTGTCGCGCTGGGAGCCGGACGCGACGTAGCCCTGGCGGCGGAGCCGCGTTACCGGGCGGCGGCGGCCGTGGGGTCGATGTTCGGGATCAGCGCCGGCGGGACCGGGTGATTGCCGCCGGAACGGGCCGGCGCATCGGCGACGGCCGTCGCGGACGGCAAGCTGGGCGCGGCGTTCACTTCATTCACCGGCTTGCCCATCGGACGCGCGAGCGGCTGCGCAAGCAACATCGGCGCTTCGGGTGCTTCCGCCGCTTGGGCCGGCACCACCGGCGCATGCGCCACCAGCGCCTGCCGGACGGCCGCGAGCCAATCGGCGTCGCCCCGGGCCGTCTTGCTATCGGCCGCGACCGTGGCGGCCTCGACGGGACGCTCTGCAACGTCGGCCCGCACCTCCTGCGACGGCGCCACCGCCTTGGCAACCGTCTTCTTGTCGACCGTCTTGGCAACCGCCTTCCTGTCGACCGTCTTGGCGACGGTCTTGGGCGCGGCGGCGGAAGCGATCCGCGGCTTGGCCAGCAGCGACTTGAAGGCGGCGACGGCATCGGGGTCGACCGTGCCGCAGGAGCGCTCGAACGTCGTCACGTCACGCCGGACCAGCAAACGCAGGGTCGAGGCGTCGGCGTTCTTGTCCAGCATGGAGATGATGCTGGTGCGCAAGCTGCCGCAGGTCGCCTCGGGCGAGAAATTGGCGTGGTAGATCGAATAGGCGCTGACCAGCCCGAGCGGGACAGCCAACACCGTGCCGATAATCTGCATGCCGGAGATGAGGCGGGTGAACCCGGTCGGACGCGACGCGGCGTGCGCCCCGGCATGGCCGGCAGCGGAGGACGCCGATGGTTCATCCTTCCCATGATCGAAGACGGGGTCGCGTCGGGCCGCCAACATCCTAGAAGTCCTCAAAAGAAACGAGACGCGGCCCAAAGGCACCGCGCCCCGTCAGTCACGAAATCATCGCGGAGAATTTGAGCCGGGATTTAGGCGCAATAAGGGAAATCCCCTTAACGCGAGCTTTATTCGGTCAGCTTTGACGCACAAGCAGCGAAATAAAGAATCCGTCAGTGTCGGTCGTGCGCGGCGTCATCAGGATTCCTTCGTCGGAAAGCCGCGCCGCCTTGGCGAACATGAAGGCGCGCTCGCCGAGCCGGTTGCTGACCTCCGCCGGCGGCACCACCGAGAGTTCCGGATGGCGGCGAACGAGGGACTGCACCTGGTCGCCGTTCTCGGCATCGATCACCGAGCAGGTGACGTAGGCGATGCGACCGCCCGGTTTGAGCAAGGGTAGCGCGCGCTCGAGGATCTCGGCCTGCTCCTTGGTACGCTGCTCCAGCGCGCCCGGCCGCATGCGCCACTTGGCATCGGGATTGCGCCGCCAGACGCCGGTGCCGGTGCAGGGTGCGTCGATCAGCACCAGGTCCATCCGTCCGGCGAGATCGTCGAGCTCGGTGCCGACCGACTTCGGCGTGCGCACCTGGACGTTACGGGCACCCGCGCGCTTGAGCCGGTCATGGATCGGCGCCAGCCGCCGCTTGTCGTCGTCGGTGGCATAGAGCTGGCCCTTGTTCTGCATCATCGCCGCGAGCGCCAGCGTCTTGCCGCCGGCGCCGGCGCAGAGGTCGATGACCTGCTCGCCCGGCTGGGCGCCGCTGAAGAAGGCGGCGAGCTGCGAGCCCTCGTCTTGAACCTCCACCAGACCTTTAAGAAACGCCGGCTCGGCATGGATGGCGGGACTCTTGGCGTCGGCCGACAGCCGAATGCGCAGGCCCCAAGGCGACCAGCGCGTCGGCTCGGGCGCCAGATCGGCGAGCATTGCGGCCACCGCCTCGTGCTCGGTCTTCAGCGCGTTGACGCGCAGGTCGAGCGGCGCGCGCGAGGCGAGCGCCGCCCCCTCCTCGGCGCGGTCGTCGCCGAAGGCGCGCGCCAGATGCGCATCGAGCCATTCCGGGTAATCGCCGATCACGTGCGGCGGCGCGCCGGCCAGATCGGCGGCATCGAGACGGGAGCGTTCCTCGTCGCTGAGCGCCTCCGGCGCGTAACCCGCGCCACTCGCCAGCGCCGCGATGGCATCGCTGTCGAGGCCGCGCTCGCGCTTGAGCATGCCGAGCAGAACGGCGCGGGGCGTATCGGCCCCCATGATCCAGGCGCTGGAAGCACGCCGGCGCAGCGCGTCATAGACGAAGCCCGCGATGGCGGCGCGGTCGCCGGAGCCGGCGAAGCGATGCGCGACGCCCCAGGCCTTGAGCGCGTCGGCCGCCGGCCGCCGCTCGCTTTCGATCGCCCCCAGCACCTCGATGGCGGCGGCCAGTCGTGCGCCCGGGGTCATGGCAAGCCTAACAGGATACGCACGATGAAGATCGCCCACATGATAATAAGCACCAGCACGCCGACGCCGTACAGCATGCCGCGGCGCATGACCACATTGCTGGTGGTGTGTTCGTAGGCATGCGCGAGCCGCGTCAGCACAAAGACCCAGGCCAGCACCACAAACATGGTATCGACATGGTGGGTGACGATCTCGAGCACGGTGAGCAAGTAGAACAGCACCGGCATTTCGAACTGATTGCTGAAGGCATTGCCGACCTGTTGCGTGTGCTGCGTCCAATGCCGCTCGCGCAACGCGACCTGGGCGGGGCGCACCGCGCCGCTCATGAGGTCGTTGCGCCGCTGCAAGCCAAGCCAAAGCAGCAGGCCGAGGGTGAGAACGACCTCGACAAAAAGCGGCAGAAGAACAAACTGAAGCGGCATCAGCCAAAGGTCCTGCGGGCGAGACGGAGCGCAGATAGTCACACTTCCGGTGTGATCACCAGCCCCACCGAATTCCCTTCCGCCGCTGCCCGGCGGCTGCTAGCGTCCGCCGCCGGTTCGTCGGGGTGGGAATGCCAGCCATGCGCGTGCTCGCCTACTTAGCCGTCGCCATTGCCGTCCTTGCATCGGGTCTTCCGGCCGCCGCACGGGTCGGACAATTTCCGCCCGGGTTCCGTACCGAGAACCTCAAGGTGGATGGGGCGACAATCCACGTCCGGGTCGGCGGCAAGGGGCCGGCGGTCCTGCTGCTGCACGGTTTCGGCGATACCGGCGACATGTGGGCACCGGTGGCCAAGGTTCTCTACAAAGACCACACGGTCGTCGTTCCGGACCTTCGCGGCATGGGTCTCTCGTCCCATCCCAAAGGCGGCTATGACAAGAAGACGCAAGGCCGCGACATTGCGCAGGTCATGGACAAGCTCAAGATCGAGAAGGCCGCGCTCGTCACCCACGACATCGGCAACATGGTCGGCTATGCGCTGGCGGCGCAGTTTCCCGACCGCATCACCCGCTGGGTGATCATCGACGCGCCGCTGCCCGGCATTGGGCCGTGGGATCAGATCATCCGAAGCCCGGCCTTGTGGCACTTCAATTTCCGCGGCCCCGATGTCGAACGCCTGGTCAAGGGCCGCGAGCGCATCTACCTCGACCGCTTCTATAACGAGCTGTCGGCCAATCCGAAGAGAATCGACGAGGCGACGCGCCGGCATTACGCCCGGCTCTATGCGCGCCCGGGAAACATGCACGCCGCTTTCAATCAGTTCGCCGCCTTCACCCAGGACGCGGTCGACAACAAGGCGCTGGCCGCCAAGGGCAAGCTGACCATGCCGGTGCTGGCGCTCGGCGGCGACCACTCCTTCGGCACGCAGATGGCGGACATCATGCGGCTGGTGGCAACCGACGTAAGCGACGGCGTCATCACGAATTCGGGCCACTGGGTGATGGAAGAGCAGCCGAAGCAGACAACGGCAAAGATCGCCGCCTTCATCGAGAAAAAGAGCTGAGCCGCGGGCGGCAGCGCGACACGTAGCTGTCAACGGCTGCCCAGGTAATACGGGCCCTCGCCGCCCCAAGGCGCGGCATTTCGAAGCTCATTGACTCAGGTCAATTGGATCAAAGCAAGTTCCCGGTTAAATCGAAGCGCCTCTCCGAGAGGGGGGCCGGCATGCCTCTTAAAGGCCGTGCGGAGCCGCGAATCCGCGTCGGTCGCTGACAGCGCCCTTATCGATCGACGCTCAGATGAAAGAACCGACATGCACCGACTACCGACCCTGATCGCAGTTTTGCTTTTTGTCATATTTGCCGTGCCGGCTTCCGCGTTCGCGGCACGCGGCATCGCCACGGACAATGTCCGCATGCGGGCCGGTCCCGGGACCGACTATCCGGTCGTGACGACCGTTCGCAAACACGCCGAAGTCGACATTCACGGTTGCCTCGAGGAGCGCGACTGGTGCGACGTGACCTGGGGTGAATATCGCGGCTGGGTCTCGTCTCATTATCTCCAGTACTTTTATGAGGACCACTACGTCTATCTGCCGGACTACTTCGACGTGATCGAAGTGCCAGTGGTGACGTTCGCGCTGGGGTCCTATTGGGAGCGCTATTACAGCGGCCGTCCCTGGTACCGTCAGCGGCACCGTTGGGAGCATTACCGGCGACCGCCCCCGCGCCGGCGGCCCCCGCCGCGCAGAGGTCCCAGCCCCGGCGTCACGCCAGGGCCCACGCCCTTCATCGGCACCCCGCGGCATCGCGCGCCATCGGTCCGCCGTCCACAGCCCTCGTTCGCGCCGAGCCCCCGGGTGTCCCCGCGCGGGCCGGCCATGCGCTCCGGCGGTGGCATGCGCATTCAACGGCAAGCCCCCAGCCGGGGTGGCGGCGGCTTTGGTGGCGGCGGCAGCCGCAGCGGCGGCGGAGGTGGCGGCCGTAGCGGAGGCGGTGGAGGCGGTGGAGGCGGCGGCGGCGGCCCGAGCGGCGGAGGCGGCGGCAGCAACCAGCCAGCCATGGGCAAGTAACTCTCGCGGCAGTCCTCGTCGTTCCGGACGTCCGACGAAACAAAGCGGCCCGCCAGTTGGCGGGCCGTTCTATTTAATGCGTTACCTCAGCCGGACATCACAGCTGCGGGCAAGAGCTACACCCGGCTCGGATAGTTCGGGCTCTCGCGCGTGATCGTCACGTCGTGCACGTGGCTCTCGCGGAAGCCCGCGCCGGAGATGCGCACGAACTCGGCCTTGGCGTGGAAATCCTCCAGCGTCTTGGCGCCGACATAGCCCATGGCGGCACGCAGGCCGCCGGCGAGTTGGTGCAACACATTGGCGACGGGGCCCTTGTAGCCGACCTGGCCTTCGACACCTTCCGGCACCAGCTTGAGCGCGTCCTTGATGTCCTGCTGGAAGTAGCGGTCGGCCGAACCGCGCGCCATGGCGGCGACCGAGCCCATGCCGCGATAGCTCTTGTAGGAGCGGCCCTGATAGAGGAACACCTCGCCCGGCGTCTCATCGGTGCCGGCGAGCAGCGAGCCGACCATGGCGCAATCGGCGCCGGCGGCGAGCGCCTTGGCGAGATCGCCGGAATACTTGATGCCGCCGTCGGCGATCACCGGCGTGCCGGATTTCTTCGCCGCCTCGACCGAGTCCATGATGGCGGTGAGCTGCGGCACGCCGACGCCGGCCACCACGCGCGTGGTGCAGATCGAGCCGGGGCCGATGCCGACCTTGATGGCATCGGCGCCGCTGTCGATCAGCGCCTTGGCGCCCTCGGCCGTCGCGACATTGCCGGCGACCACCTGCACCAGATTGGACAATCGCTTGATGCGGCTCACCGCGTCGAGCACGTAGCGCGAATGGCCGTGCGCGGTGTCGACCACCACGAGGTCGACGCCGGCCTCGATCAATGCCTCGGTGCGCGCAAAGCCCTTGTCGCCGACCGTGGTGGCGGCGGCAACGCGCAAACGCCCCTGCTCGTCCTTGCAGGCGTTGGGATTGGCCACCGCCTTCTCGATGTCCTTCACCGTGATCAGGCCGACGCAGCGATACTGGTCGTCGACCACCAGGAGCTTCTCGATGCGATGCTGGTGCAGGAGCTTCTTGGCTTCCTCCTGGCTGACGCCCTCGCGCACGGTAATGAGGTTTTCCTTGGTCATCAGCTCGGCCACCGGCTGGCGCGGATTGGTGGCGAAGCGCACGTCGCGGTTGGTCAGGATGCCGACCAGCTTGCCGGCCAATTTTTGACCAGATTTGCCGCTGCCGCCGCCCTCGACCACCGGGATGCCGGAGATGCGGTTCTCCTTCATCAGATCGAGCGCCTGCTGCAGCATCGCCCGCGGCTCGATGGTGAGCGGGTTCACCACCATGCCGGACTCGAACTTCTTCACCTGGCGCACCTGCGCCGCCTGCTCGGCCGGATCGAGGTTGCGGTGGACGACACCGATGCCGCCGGCCTGCGCCATGGCGATGGCCATGGCCGCCTCGGTCACCGTGTCCATGGCCGAGGCGATGATCGGGATATTCAGCGGAATGGTGGAGGTAATGCGGGAGCGGACGTCGACGTCCCCCGGCAGCACTTCCGACAGGCCGGGCCGGATCAGCACGTCGTCGAAGGTGAGCGCCTCGCGTGGATTTGCGTTGTTTTTTTCGGTCATGCCAACTCCCAATGTCTCCCCAAAAGGAGGTTCAGGGCCAGCGGTCTCCGGAGGCTAATAGCAATGCCCCTCGCGAGGGAACTCCTCGCCCGGAATCGTGGCCCGCTTTTGGGTTGGCGTGGGTCGATAGCACGGTAGGCTGCCAATTCCTAGGCCAATCGCTGGTCAAAGCCGGATAGCTGTTATGAACAGTGACCAGCCGCCGCAGGCTTTCTTCCGCTGCCCCGTTGGGGTTCAAGAAGGCCGCAATACCAACGATCTCCCGGGTTCCCTGCCGATGCGCCCCATCCCCTCCGACAACCGGCTCTCAGCGCGCGGAATCGTGCGTTGATGCCGCGCGAGCGCATCGTCCCGCTGATCATCGCGGTCGCCCTGTTCATGGAGAACATGGATTCGACCGTGATCGCGACCGCCTTGCCGGCGATCGCGCGCGACATCGGCGCCAACCCGCTGGCGCTCAAGCTCGCCATCACCTCTTATCTGCTGTCGCTCGCGGTCTTCATCCCGGCGAGCGGCTGGACCGCCGACCGCTTCGGCGCCCGTACCGTGTTCCGCGCCGCCATCGCCGTCTTCATGATCGGCTCGATCGGCTGCGCGCTGTCGAGCTCGCTCACCGATTTCGTCATCGCGCGCGTCGTGCAGGGCATGGGCGGCGCCATGATGACTCCGGTCGGCCGCACCGTGCTGGTGCGCAGCGTACCCAAGCGCGACCTCGTCAACGCCATGGCGTGGGTGACCGTGCCGGCCCTGGTCGGACCCGTGCTCGGGCCACCGGTCGGCGGCTTCATCACCACCTACGCGACCTGGCACTGGATCTTCATCATCAATCTGCCGATCGGACTGCTCGGCATTGCGCTCGCCACCCGCTACATCGAGAACTTCCGCGCCGAAAACCTGGAACGCTTCGACCTCGTCGGCATGCTGCTCGTCGGCATCGGCATCGCCGGAGTGGCGTTCGGGCTCTCTATACTGGGGCTCGACTTCCTGCCGTGGACGACGGTCGCCGCGCTGATCGCCGGCGGCACGATCTTCATCGTCGCCTATCTGGTGCACGCCAAGCGCACGCCCTCGCCGGTCATCGACCTCACGCTGTTCCGGCTGCCGACCTTCCGCGCCAGCATCACCGGCGGCTTCGTCTTCCGGCTCGGCATCGGCGCGCTGCCGTTCCTGTTGCCGCTCTTGCTGCAGCTCGGCTTCGGCATGTCGCCGTTCGGCTCCGGTCTCATCACCTTCACCTCGGCGATCGGCGCCATGAGCATGAAGGTTGCGGCCGCGACCATCCTGCGCCGCTTCGGTTTCCGCACCATCCTGATCGTCAATTCGGTGGTGAGCGCCGTCTTCCTCGCCACTTGCGCGACGTTCACGCAGACGACACCGATCGCGGTGATGGTGACTTTGCTGTTGATCGGCGGCTTCTTCCGCTCGCTGCAGTTCACCTGCGTCAACACCATCGCCTATGCCGAGATCGAGCCGAGCCGCGTCGGCCGCGCCACCGCGCTCGTCACGGTCTCGCGGCAGTTGGCGATCTCGGCCGGGGTCGCCTTCGGCGCCTCGGTGGTTGAATTCGTGGTGCGCATGCGCGGCGGCGGCACAGCGCTGCAGGCGGCGGATTTCGCGCCGGCCTTTCTGGCGGTGGCGGCGGTGTCGGCGCTTTCGCTGTTCATCTTCATGCGGCTTCCCGCCGATGCCGGCGCGGAATTGTCCGGCCGCCCGCCGCGCTCCGGCCAAGGCCCGCAGCCGAGCTGAGCGGTTGCTAATCGGTTTTGCGAAAGCCGGTCGCCAGCAGATAAAGCTCGGCCGAATCCGCGCGGCTTGCCGGCGGCTTGATATGCTTCACGTTTCTGAAGTCACGCTTGAGGCGCGCGAGCACGGCGGCTTCGGTGCCCCCTTGTATCACCTTGGCGAGAAAGCTGCCGCCCGGCGCCAGCACCTCGCCGGCAAAATCGGCGGCAAGGTCCACCAGCGCCATGATCTTCAAGTGATCGGTGCGGCGATGGCCGGTGGCGTTGGCCGCCATGTCGGAGAGCACCACATCGGCATCGCCACCGAGCATGGCCTTGAGCTTGTCCGGCGCGGATGGATCGAGGAAGTCGAGTTGGGCGAATTCGACGCCGGCCACCGGCTCCATCGGCAATATGTCGATGGCGACCACCTTGCCCTGCTCCGGCGCGCCGACACGCTTGGCCGCCAGCTGGCTCCAGCCGCCGGGCGCGGCGCCGAGGTCGACCACGCGCCCGCCCTTCTTGAGGAAGTGCGCCTTGTCGTCGATTTCGGCGAGCTTGAAGACGGCACGCGAGCGGTAGCCATCGCGCCGGGCGCGGACGACGTAGGGGTCGTTGAGCTGGCGTTCCAGCCAGCGCTTGGACGACGGCGTGCGGGCGCTCTTAACGCGGACCTTCAAGGCCCGCTCGCCACCCTTTTTGTGCTCCGTCACGGCATTTCCTCGCGATCCTTCAGCCTCTCGTGGAGAGAGAAGTCATAAGACAATACCTAATGAGACAATACCTAATGCGGCGTAGCGGATTTCGCCCGCTCATAGGCAACTTTATCGACTTCATGTTCCACTCGAGGATGAGACTTAGCGCCGACCGGCGCGGGTCAGGAGGCCGCCGGCTGGTGCCCGCCCCAGACGCCGTCATCGCGCATCATCTGCACCAGCATGCCCTCACGCAGCCCCCTATCCGCCACCCGCAGGCGCGGACACGGAAAGGCCCGGCGGATCGCCTCCAGGATGGCGCAGCCGGCGAGCACCAAGTCGGCGCGCTCGGCGCCGATGCAGGGGCTCGCCACCCGGTCCTGATAGCTCATCGCCAACAGGCGATCGACCACCGCATTGATCTCCTCCGCGCTCATCCAGCAGCCGTCCACCCGGTTGCGGTCGTAGCGCTTGAGATTGAGGTGAATGCCGGCAATCGTGGTCACCGTGCCCGAGGTGCCGAGCATATGAATGCCGCGCAAGCCTTCCCCGCCGTGCTCGCGCGCGAACGGCGCGAGAACTTCCGCGACTTCCACCACCATGTGCTCATAGCTTTCGCGCGTGACGGTGAAGCCGCCATGCCGCTCGGCCAAGGTGACCACACCATGCGGCAACGAGACCCAGCCGTTGATCCGCGGAAGCGGCGGACCGGCGCGCATCGCCTGCGAGCGGCTCAAGCACACCAGTTCGGAGGAACCGCCACCGATGTCGAACAGCACAACGCCTTCGGCTTGCGGGTCGATCAGCGGCGTGCACCCGGCGGCGGCGAGCTGCGCCTCGGTCTCGCGATCGATCACTTCGAGCTCGAGGCCGACCTCTTCGGCAACGCGGTCGCGGAAGTCGCTGCCGTTCGCCGCCGCGCGGCAGGCTTCGGTCGCGATCAGCCGCGCGCGGGTGACACCGCGGTTTCGCATCTTGTCGCGACAGATCGCGAGCGCCTCGACGGCGCGTTCGATCGCGGCATCGCTCAAGCGACCGGAGCCGGAGACGCCCTCCCCCAGCCGGATGATGCGCGAGAAAGCATCGACCACGCGAAAACCGTCGCCGTTGGGACGCGCCACCAGCAGCCGGCAATTGTTGGTGCCGAGGTCGAGCGCAGCATAGGTCGCGCCGCCCCGATCACGGCCGAGGGCGCCGTTATGCCGTCCGGGCGACTGCCGATCGTGCCGCGACCGCTGCGGCGGCGCCGGATCGATCGGCGGATCAAGGCCTCGGGTTTCCCCGGCCCCGCCGCTCATTGTGCAAGCCTTCCTGCCGCCCCCGCGTGCGCCGAGGGCGCACAGACGTTGCGGCTATGTTCCCTAGATCACGAAAAGTGTAACAGCGCCCTCGCCCCGCGCAACCCATCCTCCCACCACCCGTCCTTGTATCGTCGGCTCGGCTCCTTTATCTGAGCCCTCTGGCAAAAATCTCCGCACGGGGCCGGCATGGACGACAGAACCACCGAAGCCGCTTTATCTTTGACCAAGTTCGGAATCGGTCAGCCGGTTCGCCGCATGGAAGATCCGATCCTGGTGCGCGGCCAGGGCCGCTATTCCGACGACGTCGATCTCGCCGGCCAGGCCTATGCGGTGATGGTGCGCAGCACGATGGCGCATGGCGTCATCAAGAGCATCGACACTGCCGCCGCCAAGGGCATGCCGGGCGTACTCGCGGTCTATACCGCCGCCGACCTCGAAGGCTACGGCCCGTTCAAGTGCGGTCTGCCGCTGAAGAACCGCGACGGCTCGCCGATCCATTACACGCCGCGGCCAGCGCTTGCTTCCGACAAGGTGCGCTTCGTCGGCGATCCGGTCGCCTGCGTGATCGCGGAAACCGTGGCGCAGGCGAAAGACGCCGCCGAAGCCGTGACGCTCGACATCGATCCGTTGCCGCCGGTGCTGCATCCGGCGGAAGCCTCCAAGCCGGGCGCGCCGCTCGTCTATGACGGGGTCGCCAATAATATCGCGCTCGATTTCCAATACGGCGACGCCGACAAAGTCGCGGACGCGTTCGCCAAGGCCAAACACGTCACCCGCCTGGAGACGTCCAATCAGCGCATGATCGTCGCGCCGATGGAGCCGCGCTCGGCCATCGGCGAGTACGAGGCCGCGACCGGCAAGTGGACGCTGCATTCCGCCAGCCAGGGCGTGTTCGGGATGAAGACATCGCTGATGGGTATCCTCGGCGCGACCGCCGACAAGGTGCGCGTCGTCACCGGCCAGGTCGGCGGTTCCTTCGGCATGAAGGCTTCGGTCTATCCCGAATACGTCTGCATCCTGCATGGCGCGCACGAACTGGGCCGCCCGGTGAAATGGACCGACGAGCGCTCCGGCAGCTTCGTCTCCGACCACCACGGCCGCGCCCAGGACATGGTGATCGAGATCGCCTTCGACGAGAACGCGCACATCATGGCGATCCGCTTGAGCGGCTACGGCGACATGGGCGGCTATCTCGCCTCGTTCGGCCCGCTGCTGCCGACCGGCAACCAGGTCAAGAACATCGCCAGCGTCTACCGCACGCCGCTGATCGAAGTGGCGACCAAATGCGTGTTCACCACCACCACGTTCGTGTCGGCCTATCGCGGCGCCGGCCGTCCGGAAGGCAATTATTACGTCGAGCGCGCGCTCGACGTCGCCGCCGCCGAGTTGGGCATCGACCGCATCGACCTGCGCCGGCGCAACATGATCCGCAAGAGCGACCTGCCGTTCAAAGCAGCCTCCGGCATGACCTATGACTGCGGCGACTTCCTCGGCGTGCTCAAACAGGCGCTCGATCTCGCCGACTACGCCGGCTTCAAGAAGCGCAAGCGCGAGAGCAAGAAGAACGGCAAGCTGCGCGGGTTTGGCGTCGGCTGCTATCTCGAAGTCACCGCCGGCGGCGGCTCGGAACTGGGCAACGTCCACTTCGAGAGCGACGGCACGGTGACCATCATTACCGGCACCATGGACTTCGGCATGGGCCACGCCACGACCTATGCGCAGATCCTCAATGAGAAGCTTGGCATCCCGTTCGACCGTATCCGCACGGTGGAAGGCGACAGTGACGCGATGAGCTACGGCAATGGCAGCGGCGGCTCGCGCTCGGTGATGTACGCCGGCGCCGCGATCACCGAATCCGCCAAGCTGGTGATCGAGCGCGGCAAGGAGATCGCTTCCCACGTGCTGGAAGCCTCGACGAGCGACATCGAGTTCACCGCCGGGCGCTTCACCATCGCCGGCACCGACCGCTCCATCGGCCTGATGGAACTGGCCGAGCGCCTGCACGGCGGCATCAAATTGCCGGAGGGCGTGCCGACCTCGCTCGACGTCGACCATGTCGGCGACGAGTCGATCCCCTCCGCGTTCCCCAATGGCTGCCACATCGCCGAGGTGGAGGTGGATCCCGACACCGGCGCGACGCAAGTGGTGCGCTATTCCGCGGTCAACGATCTCGGCACGATCGTCAATCCGCTGCTGGTGGAAGGCCAGATCCAGGGCGGCGTGGTGCAGGGTCTGGGCCAGGTGCTGCTCGAGCAGGCCGTCTATGACGAGGAGGGCCAATTGGTCACCGGCTCGTTCATGGACTACGCGATGCCGCACGCCCACGACGTGCCGATGATCGCGGTCGCCAGCCATCCGGTGCCGACCAAGAGCAATCCGCTCGGCGCCAAGGGCTGCGGCGAAGCCGGCACCTCGGGCGGGCTGCCGGCAGTCGCCAACGCGGTGGTCGACGCGCTGTCGGACTACGGTATTCGCCATGTCGAAATGCCGATGACGCCGGCGCGCATCTGGCAGGCGATCGACGAAGCCAAGCGACGGGCCGGCTGAGGCCCCCTGTCGCCGCCGCATGGCCAGTGCCCGCAAAAGCACTGGATGGCCGCGGCAGGCCGCGTCATAGTCCGGCCGCTGCTGGGAATCATTCATGAGCCAAGCGACCGGGATCTTGCGCGCGCGCCGCGCCGCCTCCACACGCGTCATCGGCGTGGTGAGCGCGGCGCACTTCGTCTCGCACTATTACATCATCCTGCTGGCGCCGCTGTTGCCGTTCGTGCGCGCGGAATATGGCGTCAGCTATACCGAGATCGGCTTTGCCTTCGCCGCCTTCAACGTGGTCTCCGCCGCGCTGCAGACGCCGGCCGGCTTCCTGGTCGATCGGCTGGGCGCGCGCATTCTGCTGATCGGCGGCTTGGCGATCGGCGCCGTCGCCTTCATCATCGCGGGGCTGGTGCATTCGTTCTCGATGTTCGTTGCGATGTTCGCGCTCGCCGGCGTCGGCAACACCGTCTACCACCCGGCCGATTACGCGATGCTCGCGCACCGCGTGCCGGCAAAACAAATCGGACAAGCCTTCTCGGTCCACACCTTCGCCGGCCTGCTGGGCTCGGCGGTGGCGCCGGCCAGCCTGCTCATGATGCACAGCCTGTGGGGCTGGCGCGGCGCCTTTATCGGCGCCGGCTTCCTCGGCCTGGCGGTGGCGGCGATCCTGGCCGTGGTGCGCGATGACGGCGACGCCGCCGCGCCTGCCCCACCCCCGCCGGCGGAGAGCGCCGCCGGCTGGCGGTTGCTGACGTCGCGGCCAATCCTCGCCAATTTCGGTTTCTTCGTCCTGCTCGCCGTCATCAGCAGCGGCATGTTCAATTATTCGGTGGTGGCGCTGGGCGCGCTGTTTGCCACGCCGCTGACCACCGCCAATGCGGCGCTCACCGGCTATCTGCTGCTGTCGGCCTTCGGCGTGCTGGCGGGCGGCCTGCTGGTCATGCGCACCACGCGCCACGGCATGGTGGCGGCGATCGGCCTCGCCGCCATGGCGTTGCTGACGGCGCTGACGGCCCTTGTCGATCTCGGCACCGTGCTGCTGATCGCGGTGATGACGGCGAACGGCTTCTTTTTCGGGGTGATCATGCCCTCGCGCGACATGATCGTGCGCGCGGTGACGCCGCCCGGTTCCTTCGGCAAGGTGTTCGGCTTCGTCACCACCGGCTTCAATATTGGCGGCATCATCTCGCCGCTGATTTTCGGCGCCCTCATGGACCACGGCAGCCCGCGGCTGGTGTTCCTGCTGATGGCCGTGAGCAGCCTCGTGGCCATCGTGACGGTGATGACCCGGCCGCAGCGAGCGGCGGGCTGAGGGGACTGTCGCTGCCGTAGCGGTGCGCGCCCGTCCCCCCTGGCGGGGACTTGTCAAATCAGCCGGATTGTCCCATGTGAGGGCCGCTGGCGAGCCCGGCGGGCAGCCCGGGCCGTTCCAGATGCGCGCCCTTTGGGGAATGGTGTAACGGTAGCACAACAGACTCTGACTCTGTTTGTCTAGGTTCGAATCCTAGTTCCCCAGCCAGATTTTACCGAAATGTTTTTCTCTTTATTATCAGTAAGATATACATCGCCGCACCTTCCGCGCAGGTACAACCGATAGGTACAAAGAACAGGGGGCTTTCATTCATTTATCCCCAATCACCTTCATGCTCCCAAATGTATTCCTGTCGCTCCGCCAATGCGACAATGAAAGTCGCGTTTTGGGCCTTGTACGACCAAGACGGACGAATACACCGCCGGCTTTTTCACGTGCCGCCCCGCGGAGCAGTAAAGGCGTCCAATGACTAAACGATACGACACCATCCCCAAAAAGGAAAAAGGCGCTTGGGTCGTCCATCACGCCCAAAAGACTGCTTCGGCGCAAAACGCCTCGGCCGAGTTCCCTGCAATCGATGCAGCAGGTAAGGCTTCATCGCTGCTATCTCAGTTTGCCGCAAGCGAGCAATCGGTCATTCCAAAGAAGATGGTGGACGCCTTCGCACAAGCGGCAGGCTTAAACCCGAAGACCGAGCTTTACTCCCTGTTGGAGATGCTAAAGCGACGGCGCGTGGTTGATACCTCAAGCGATGGCGCTGTTTCTGTGCTGGGTCTAACCACCAGCGTAACAGTCCAACATGCGGGCGACATATTTGAAGAACAGGAGCCCACCGCAGAGGAGCGAGCAACAATTGTCCTAGCGGATATCGCCTCCAGCTCGCCCATTATGCGGAGCAATACCATTGAGCTAATCTCGGACGAGTTCAAGCTATCTTCATCTCGCACCACCGAGCTAGTCGACCGTTCTGAGCTAATTGGATTTGTGGATGGCGAACCCATCGACAAGGATCGTGTGTATTTCAATGGAAACCTGTTCCGCCGTGATAACATCAAAAAGGTCAGCAAAGTTCTCGGGTCCCTGTCCACAGCGGACAATGAAAAGATCACTGAACTCGAGGAAATTCTCCAACGGAAGGGTTGTGTAGCAGTCACGCTTGCGGAGAGGGTTCTCGGCAATCCTCTTTTCGAGAAGCTGCGCGCTGCCGGTATGTACGATGTTAATCACGTGATGAACCCGTCTGGTGAATACGGTTTTGTCACGCGGCCAGCCGCATTCCATAAGTTCAACGACCCAATGGTGGACGACGCCTTTGATCTCGCAAAGGCACTTGTAGCTGCACTTAGCTACGGAATGACGCTCAGGTCTCAAGGCACCGGTCGCATCGGCGCCGTATCGGCATTGTTGACCTCGCTAATCAACGGTAGGGAAATTGGACCGGCCACGGCCATTGGGGAAGACTATCGGGTCTTGGAGATGAAGGGTGTGATCCAAACCCGGCCAGGACCTCGCTACGGTTACCTGATGAAGCTCAAGAAGAAGGACATCGGCCAGATGGCTCTTGCCGTGCTTACGACCGGCGAAGCGGCCTCGGCCAATGCTATCGACCGGCCCTTTGAAGGGATGTCTGGCTACGCGGGCCCCGAGCAAACACGATCTGAGTTTCGTCGGAAGCGGCAGACCCCCGAAAGTAAGAGGCTTACCCGTGACGTTCTAGCTGCACTGCGCACCGGAGGACGCTTCTGATGACGGAGGTAAAGAGCGGCAACAAGGGTGCTGACCTCGAAGAGACCCTCAAGGTTTACTTTTGGCAGGCGGGATACTTTGCTGTGCGTGGAGTGCCATTCCGCCTTGATGATGAAGATTTAACGGACGTTGACCTATGGCTTTATGAGCGACCCGCCGCGCTGACGCGCCGCCGTCTTATTTTGGATGCAAAGAACAAGAAGGTACCTCGCGCCGCAGAGCGGCTTGTTTGGGCAAAAGGGTTGCAGTCCGCTTTAGCTGTCGATGGTGCGATAGTGGCAAGCACAGATAAACGGCCAAGCTCACGCCGTCTTGCCAAAGACTTGGGTGTAACGCTGCTCGACGGTGACGCGATTGCTAAACTCAGGCATACGACCAGACTACGGGTGGATGACCAATACTCTTTGGAAGAGTTCGACGATCTGTTTAGAACTGTCGATACAGCGAGGCGCAGCAATGAGTGGAAGCAGGCATTGCGAACTGCTCGCTCATCGCTGCTAACACGGTTTGGCGTCCACTCCGCTAATACGGCGTTACGGATCGCAGGTTTTTTCGCAGAACAGGCTATAATGGCCGCGCCTAAGTCTGATCCGGCTCAGGTAGCCTTGCGGGGCTTCTACTCTGCATGCGCATACACCGCGATTGGATTGGATTATGTTCTTGCTGACCTCGCCTTCCAGTCGCAAGATGAGCGCCGCGCCGCACTTAGCAATGCTATCCGATACGGGAACACCGGAGCGACGGAAGCTTTAGCAACTGTTCGAGCAGCTATTGGTCTTATTAGACAGCATGCTCCAAATGGGAACAGTATTGCTAAGCAGGTAGACTTAGGCTTCCACCAGCAAGCTGGAAACATTCCGGCCGAGATCATAGCCGACTATGTCGCACGTCTGTCTGCCGCCGATGCCCTTTACACTGTCGCGCGTGAGCTCGAACGGAACGCGTATGTTTTCGACATGTTGCGCTATGATGACCTCAGCGTTGAGGCCCGGTCGCTCCTGGGGGTATTCATCGACTTTCATCAATTATCGCGTGAGAAGGTAGCCAATGCCGCGCGCGAAATTAAAGCGAAACCCGACGGGCCTACGTCGAACGTGCTTAAAGAACCGGCAGGCTCTCTATTCTCCGATGAAGGGAACAAGCCAACTAAGTAGCACCCCTACTGGCGTATCCATATTGGCGCACGCCACGGCTAAGGGTAAGACGTTACAAATCCGCGTGTATTTTCTTGGTTTTCAAGGACATTGTCGGGAAATCCGTTGATGGATGATGGCACGCGGCTACGTTCCATTCAGTTTCTCATTGTCGCGGTTCGAAGATTTCACATGATCAGGGACGGAGAGCGGAATGGAGCCTGTTGCCCGAATGATCCTATCTGATGGCGTGGTACAAGTTCAGATTACGGACCCAACGCTCGGTTCTTTAACCGAGACTGTATATGCGTGGACCACTCAGAGCGGAGAATGGGTCCGCGTCGGAACATCTGCGGTGCGGCCTCTAAATAAACGGCTCCTTGAGTACGCGACCCACATTAACCGCGCACTTCAGGGCATTAGCGAAAAGCCGACCTCCGTCCAAGAAGCCGAACAATGGAAAGAGCTTCTGACAAAGGAAGGAGCGCTTGTGGCGATAGCCCACCAACCTCCGCTGACCCAGAGCATCGCTGGTGAGTTGAGGCCGTTTCTAGACATAGAACGGCGCCTTATCAAAGAACGGAAGCCGCGTCTCAACCGCAGTCACAGATAAACGTGAGAATGACTTAAGGCAGCGATCTGCGCCAGAAGTCCCTGAACCGCGTCGACGCCAGTTCCGTGTACCTGACCGTATGCTGGATATTGCGGTGCCCCAAGTGCGTCCGCCGGAAGGCGAATCGACGATGCGGCCACGGTTCCGAAAGGGTCATCCATCAGAGGCCGGCATCAAATATACGCTGCATTCGAACCAAATCGTCGAATGTGGTCCGAATTTCTGCTCTTGGCCCGATACATAAAGTTCGAAACGTGCTGAGGAACCCCAGCCACAAAACTTTTCCTTGAAATACAATAGCTTACGTGCAGCGTCAAAATCCCGAGGGCATCAGCTTCTGAAGTGACGGGCGTTTTGGGGGCGAATCCAGATTGTCCCTCCCTGCGCAATCCGCTCTTAGGGATATTCGACTTCATGCCAACTCTGACGAGTAGATCGCCGAAGTCCGCATTGCCACTATTGTTGGAAGCGGCTCAGTCATCACGTCGCGTCAGCAAAGGCCCAAAAGTGGTTGTTGACCATGTAACCACCAAGGCCGCTTTGGCCGCCTACGGCGCGCCATGCTCGCCCTTGAATGGTCGTCCGAAATCCTCCTCGTAATCCTTCTCGTCCCAATAGCCGATCAGTATCCCCGGCGGCTCGCGGCCGGCCATCTGGTTTATACGTTCGGGTGTCAGTGTGATGCGATTGTGGTGCCGGCGCGCCCAGGTGAAGATGGCGTCGGCCAGCCGCGCGCGCTCGGCTTCGTAAGCGGGATCGGCGCCGAGATCGTTGAGCTCCTGCGGATCGGTCTCGAGGTCGAACAGCATCGGCCGGAAGCCTTCGCAGTGTACGTATTTCCAGCGCTTGTCGCGCACCATGATCAGCCGCGCGTCGGCCTGGTCGATGCCGAGCGAGACGCGGGCGCGGCGGGTGGCATAGTCGTATTCGGAGATGACGTAATCCCGCCACTTCTCCGGCGCGCCCTTGCGGTGCAGGAGCGGGCTTAAAGTTCGGCCTTCCAGGATATGCGGCTTGGCTTCGCCGCCGAAGAACTCCAGGAAGGTCGGCGCCAGATCGATGCCCTCGACCAGTTCGGCAGTCGCCGTGCCGCGGGTGGCGTCGGCCTCGCGGCGCGGATCGTAGATGATCAGCGGCACGCGCACCGACTGCTCGAAGAACAGATCCTTCTCGCCCATCCAATGGTCGCCGAGATGGTCGCCATGGTCGGAGCTCATCACGATCATGGTGTTGTCCATGAGCCCGTTCTTTTCCATGTAGGCGAACAGCTTGCCGAGCTGATCGTCGAGCTGCTTGATGAGCCCCATATAGGCCGGGATCACGCGCTCGCGCACCTCGTCGCGCGAGAAGGCGCGGCAGACGCGCGTCTTCTGATAGGCGGCATAGACCGGATGATCGGTGTGCTTTTGAGCCTCCGAACGGATGGGGGGCAGGATGTGTTCCTTGCCGTACATGTTGTGATAGGGCGCCGGCACGATGTAGGGCCAGTGCGGCTTGATGTAGGAGAGATGGCACAGCCACGGCTGGTCGCCGGCCTTGTCCATGAAGTCGATCGCCCGCTGCGTCATATAGGGCGTCTCGGAATGTTCGTCGGGCACGCGCGCCGGCAGGTTGTCGTAGCGCATCAGCCAGCCGGAAAGGATTTCGCCGTCGTCGCCTTCCGCCGAGTTCGCCCATTCCTCCCACGGATTGCGGCCGAGGAAGCCGAGCCTTCGGAGGTAATCATTGTAGGGCGGATTGGGATCGAAGCCGTTGGGATGAATGCCGTCGTCGCGCTCGAACGGCTCAAAACCGCACTCCGACAGCAGCACGCCGATCGGCGAACGGGGATCGATGCCGAGCCATTCCATGCCTTGCGTGTCGGGAATCATATGGGTCTTTCCGACCAGCGTTGGGCGCACGCCGAGCTTGCGCAGGTGGTCGCCGAGCGTCGGCTCGCCGACGCGCAGCGGAAAGCCGTTCCAGGTCGAGCCGTGCGAGCGGCAATAACGCCCGGTGTAATAGCTCATGCGCGAAGGGCCGCAGAGCGGCGACTGTACGAAGGCGGCGTCGAAGCGCACGCCCTTGGCCGCCAGCGCGTCGAGGTGCGGCGTGTGCAAATGCGGGTGGCCGTAACAGGACAGGTAGTCCCACCGCAATTGGTCGGCCATGATCCAGAGCACGTTCTTGGCAGCGGGCATTCCATGAACTCCAATATCGAATGGCGCATCGCGTTTGCGCCGTTGCACATGGCGGCCGGCGGTTCGCTACATCAGTTTCGGCAACAGCGTTGCCAACGACGGAACGGCGATGACGAGCGCGAGGCAAACGACCATCGCGATGATGAACGGCCAGATGCCGCGATACACGGTCCAGATATCGACGTCGGGAATGGCGGCATTGACGACGAAGACGTTCATGCCGATCGGCGGCGTGATCAGCCCGAGCTCGATGACGATGATCACGATGATGCCGAACCAAATCAGGTCGACGCCCATGGGCTTCAGGATGGCGGTAAACACCGGCACGGTCAGGATCAGCATCGCCAGGCTGTCGAACACGCAGCCGAGCACGATGTAGATCAGGCAGATCACCAGCACGACGCCGAGCGGCGAGGCATGCAGGCCGTCGATCAGGTTCACCATGGCGTCGGTGAGACCGGCGATGTTGATGAAGTTGGAGAACACCAGCGCGCCGAAGGTGACGACGAAGATCATCGTCGTGGTGATGCTGCTTTCGACCAGCGCGTCGAACGTGCCCTTGAGGCCGAGCTTGCCGCGCGCCAGCGCAAACAGGAAGGCGCCGGTCGCGCCGATAGCGGCGGCCTCGGTCGGCGTGAAGACGCCGAGATAAATGCCGCCGATGATGACGGCGAACAGCACGACGACGCCCCAGACGCCCGACAGCGCCTGCATGCGTTCCGGCCAGCTCCGCAAGACGCCCGGCGGGCCTTTCTCCGGATCGAGCGTCATCTGGAAGGCGACCGCCGCCAGGAACAGGCCGACCAGCAGCACGCCGGGCACGATGCCGGCGATGAACAGCTTGCCGATGTCTTCTTCCGCGAGGATGCCGTAGATCACCATCGGCACGCTCGGTGGAATCAGGATGCCGAGCGTGCCGCCGGCGGCGATGGCGCCGGTGGACAGGCTGTCGGCGTAGCGGTAGCGCCGCATCGACGGCATGGCGACGCGCGACATGGTGGCGGCGGTCGCCACCGACGAGCCGCAGACCGCGGCAAAGCCGCCGCAGGCGACGATGGTGCCCATCGCCAAGCCGCCGCGGCGGTGGCCCACGAAGGCATTGGCGGCGTCGTAGAGCTCGCTCGATAGATCGGCGCGATGGATGAAGGCGCCCATCAGCACGAACAGCGGAATGACCGTCAGCCCGTGATTGGTCGAGATGTCGAACATCTGCTGTCCGGCCATGGTGAGGCCGGCATTCAGGCTCGACCAGTCGATGCTGAGGCCGCCATGGGCGAATGCGATGAGGCTCTGCCCGACCATGGCCGAGCGCAGCATGGAAAAGCCGACGACCCCGACCAGGATCAGCGAGAAACCGAGCGGCACGCCGAGCAGAGCGAGCAGCAGGACGCCGGCAAATCCGATCGCGGAGGCCAGCATCACTCGTACCCCTGCCCGGCCGCAATATCGGCGGGCGGCTCATTCGTCTCGTAGCCGAGTATGGCGCCGATCAGCCGCACGACGATGATGAGAAAGGCGAGCGACGCGAAGGCCGCCATCACGGCAGCGATCGGGGCCAATGGAAATTCCAGGTAGCCCGAGACCTGCTGCGAGCCGGCGAGGATCTGCGCCTGGCTCGCCATTCGCCAGGCGATCATCAACAGCGCGATCGCCGACACCAGCCGGATGAAGATGCGGTGCGCGCGGCCCATCGGCCCAGCCAAGGTCGCCGGAATCAGCGAGACCGACAGGTGGCCGTCGACGGCGGTGGTCACCGGTAGCGCGGCGAATACCACGATCGCCATCAAGTACTGCACGACTTCGAAGGCACCCGAGATCGGCGCATTCAGCACATAGCGGCCGATCACGTCCGCCGCCGTCAGGGCCATCATGACGAACAAGAAGATCGCCATGATGACCTTGAGGCCGAAGTCGAGCCAACGCCACCAGTTACCGAGCACGGTGTGGAATCCTGCGGGTTGGGCCGCGGGCTTACTGACCGGCGGCGACCTGCTTCTCCTGGGCCAGGTAGTAGGCGAGCGCGGCCTTGCCGTCGACGCCCCGCTTGTTGGCCATGGCGATCCACTTGTCGTAAAGCGGCTTCCAGGCTTTCTTCAGCGCGACATTGAAGGCTGGCTTCGCTTTCACCACGATGCCGCCGTCTGCGATATATTGATCGATCACCTTCTTGCTGTGCTGGTCAATGCCCTCCGAGCGACGCGCCAGCGCTTCGCCGGAGATGGCCATGATGGCTGCTTGATCCTTCGGTGAGATCTGCGCCCATTTCGCGTTGCTGATGAACACAGAAAACGCCGGCGCAAAAACACCGCCCTCCACCGTCGTGATCGCCTTCGCGTATTGCAGTACTTTGAAGGCCTTGAGGTCGCCATACTCGATGCAACAGAAGTGGTCGACGACTCCCTTGGAGATGATTTCATACATGCGCACGGCCGGGCCGGGCACAACCGCCGCGCCAGTAAGCGCAATCGCCTGTGCCGTGACGCCTGGCAAGGACCAGACCTTTTTGTCCTTGAGTTGAGACATCGACTGAATTGGTGTCTTGGTCATGCTGTAGAGATAGCCCGGCGGAGAGCCAAAAAATCCAAGCAAATGAACCCTTTTGAAGGGATTCTTGGCGGCGAAGAACTTTTGATAAGTACGCCAGAGTGCGACAGCGTCGGCCTTGCCGGAGTACATGGTGCCGGGCAGGAAACTGAGCTGCAGGAGCGGGTGTGACTTCTGCAGAAATGCATTGAACTGATAGGCGCCGTCGGCGACACCATTAGCAACCATGTTCACCTGCTCGGGCGGCGGCGCCAAGCTTTGGGCGGGCTTTACGATCTTGACGCGGCCCTGTGTGACCCGCTCGATGTCTTTCAGCCAGGGGTCGATGACCTTGGTGACGGTCGGCGACGAAGGTGGCGCAAAGCGGCTGAAAAGGATGGTGGTCGCCGCATGCGCGGACAAGGTTGCTGCGATCAGCGTGCAGCCGGTAGCAAACAGAAGTTTTTTCATATGTTCCTCCCCGCAGCTTTTGTTGATTGCCGAAAATCCAGTATTGCAGACAGCTTTTTTGTTCTCTCAGTTGGGCCAATGGAAGCGACGCCAATTCAAGGCGTTTCGATCCGATGACGGTCGTTACGCAGACGCTTGCTGTGTCAGCTCGCCATGAAGTTGGATCAGACCGTCCACGGTCGACGGGTCGCGCCGCCCGAACCCACATTCCGTCGCGATGCCGAAGTTCTTGATATAGCGTTCGGCGGTGGCGATGCGCTTCTGGGTGCCCGCGAGACCATCGCCGTCATGGATGAGACCGAGATAAAGACGGCAGCCGGACCGCAGCTTGAGGTCGGCGAGCGGGGCAAAATAGGCGTCGTCATTCCGCTCGATGGGAACCGGCATATGGAACCAATTGACAGACCGGTTCATGCGGGAGGATAGCGCATTGGCGAGCCTGACCATCGCGCCCATGTCCTTGGGTTCGACGAAGTGGCGCCCGCCGAAGCTCCCGTAACAAAAATGGTAACCGAGCTCGACGTCGTTCGGAACGTGTTCGCCGAGTTCGACGAGCCGCTTCTCGATTCCCTCGTGTACGTCGTCAAACCAAGGCTCACGTGCCCCGTCGTAGGCTTGCATATCGTGAGCGCAGTCCCACTGGATGGCGAGCTGGTCGTGTGGAATTTTGGCGGCCATCCGATCGACCTCGGAAAGCAGGGCTGCGACGTAAGCAGGCTCGACATCGGCACGCTGTTCGGGGGCGAAATGATAGTTGATCAAATTGTACGGAGACGGAATTGCCACCATGAAGCGCACGTTGGCGGCAATGTCGCCGCGCTGTTTGTGCGCCGCAAACTCCAGGTAGGAGTCGATGGCATTGCGGGCGTACCCCACCTCCCCCAACGTCAAATCCTTTGGATTCGTGCCGGGCTTCAGCCGAAACCAGGTGCGTTGCTTCCACTGGTCCGGAGCCGTCGCGTTGCGCCAGTCTCCGTCGGAGGAGACGGCCTCGAGCAGCGGATTGGCCCCAAGAACGGCGGCCTGCCATTCCATCCAGCCGAGCCGTTCCCCGGTTTCGCCGTCGGGAATTCGGCATACATGAGACCCGAACTTGCGGCCGATCGTTTCGAAGACGGCCGAGGCATTCGGCAGGGCGATACTGCCGACGAACATCACCTCATGGCTCACTTCGGACGACATCCAAACCTCACTCGTTGATCTGCGCGCAAGCGCGTTTTCGTTCTTTCAAGGTATCTTTCCAATCCCGGTTTGCAGATTATAATCGCCGCACGTGCCACCCAGTGGCACGGGTCCGGGAGCCCAGCTATGTCGACGGCCGTCAAGGAGATCCGATCGGTTTCCCGTGCCGTCTCGGTGATCGATGCGCTATGTCGGCTCGACGGGTGCGGCTTGGCAGATCTTCATCGCGCGACCGGCCTGCCGAAATCGACGCTGCGTCGTATTCTGAAGACATTCGAGTGCAGCGGCTTTGTCCGCTGCAGTCTGGCGGATAGGCTGTACCGCGCGAATGTCGGAATACCGGCTTATGCCGATACGGCGGATAATCCATTCATCGGCCAGGTCGTCGCGGCGGCGACGCCAATTCTCCAGGAACTCTCAAAAAAGGTGCCCTGGCCTTCCGACGTGCTAGTTCGTCGCGGCGTGAGAATGGAGATCGTCGAAACGAACCGTTCGATGACACCACTCATGGTGAACCGGCTGGAGATCGGCGATCAGGTCGACATGCTTCAATCGGCCGTCGGCCGCGCCTATCTCGCGTTCTGCCCGGATGCGGAACGTAAGGAAATCATGAGCAAGACATGCGGGGCCCTTGGTGGCGAACAATGGAGAAGAATAGAGACAGCGCTGAACGCGACACGAAAGCTCGGTTACGCCGAACGTGATACAGCCAGTACCGGCAGCACCAGTCAATTTCCCTGGCTGGCCGACAAGCTCTTCGCCGTCGCGGTGCCCGCTATTGTTCGTAACAGAGTGGTCTGTTGCATCAACTTGCTCCGGCCGGCTTCGGCCAAAGTAAGTGCGAGCGAAGCGCGTTCGCTGGTTTTGCTGCTCAAGTCGTGTGCGAGCAAGATCGTGGAAAATTATTCCGCGGGCCCGGCGACCCGAGCCATCAGTGCGGCGGGTGGCGCACGCGTAAACGGCCACTAATATCCGTCGGCCGACGAGACGACCGATGCCAGCCTGATCAAGGCAGACGCCAACCGGCAGGAGGGCATCGAGGATGACAAGGGTCTGCCGTCGGACGCCAGCGGACGGCCGGTCGAGGCGTTTCTCCTCGCAGCCACCGCCCAGAACCTCGGGACACTGCCAAGCTGAGTAGATCGCATTTTTCTCAGGTCTTTCGCGACACTGTGGGTCTTTCTCCGCACCAATACGTCTTGGAGCGACGGCTCCAGCGCGCCATGGAGGAAGCGGAATCGACCGACCACAGCTTGACCCAGATTGCTCTAGACTACGGCTTCTCCAGTCCGTCGCACTTTTCGACGGCTTTCCGGAAGCGCTTCGGCGTTTCGCCATTGCACCGAGCCAAGTGTGGGAGCATTTCCGCTGGCCGTCATGACCTGATAGCCGAGAGACCATGACGCAACGCCGGCTGCCGCGGCGTCACATCTTTGACCCAACGGTTAGATTGCACCGAAAGCAATAGACGGCATATGCCTTTGCGCCGAAAGACAGAATTGGGCCATGCGCTGGAAAAACAAAATTTGTTTTCAGAATTTTTCTGCAGTTCCCTGCCTAACCATCTCAAACATTGTACGAATTTCCTGCGACGGTGAGACGCAAAGAGTTCTAAACGTATTGGCGAACCCCAGCCAGATTTTCTTCCCAAAAATAATGACTTAAGCCGAAACAGCGCGGTGCGCCCTGGCCGTCACCGCCTCGCCGAACGCCTGGAACAAGGTCCGGTTCACCGGGTTGCGCTGCGCCTCGTATTCGGCGTGCCATTGCACGCCAAGGGCAAAGCCCGGCGCGTCGGCGATGCTGACCGCCTCGATGGTGCCGTCCTCCGCCACGCCCTCGACGATCACGCGCTTGCCGGGTTCGAGAATGCCCTGGCCATGCAGCGAATTCACGCGGATCACATCGCGGCCGTAAAGCCGCGCGAAGGCGCCGTCGGGAATGAGACGCACGTCATGACGGTCGCCGAAGACGACGGCCTGGTCCGGGTGGATCTCGCCATTTTCCAGGCGCGGCATGCGATGATTCATGCGCCCGGGCAGTTCACGGATCTCGGGATGCAGCGAGCCGCCGAAGGCGACGTTCATCTCCTGGAAGCCGCGGCAGACCCCGAGCAGCGGCACGCCGCGATCGACGCAGGTCCTGACCAGTTCCAGCGCCAGTTCATCGCGCGGCGTGTCGTAGGGCTCGTATTTCGGATGCGGGTCGACGCCAAAGCGAGTGGGATGAACATTGGCGCGCGCGCCGGTCAGCAGAACGCCGTCGACGACGTCCAATAGCGCGTCGATGTCGGTGATCTCCGGCGAGCCCGCAAACATCAGCGGCAGCGCACCGATCACGTCGGCCACGGCACGCAGGTTTCTTTCGCCGACGCGCTGCGCAGCAAACCGGTTTTCGATGAGCTGCGCACTTCCGATCACGCCGACCACGGGCCGCTTCATTGCATGGCCCTCATTTGCGCAAATCCGCGAACGCTTCGTCCAGCCGCCCCAGCGCCTCTTCGAGGACCGGACGCGGCGTGGCGAAATTGAAGCGCAGCCAGGTCTCGCCGCCGGGACCGAACTGCTGGCCCGGGCTCGCAAAGATATGCGCGCGCTCCTTGACCCGTGACGAAACCTCGTCGGACGAAAGACCCGTGCCGGAGAAATCGACCCAGGCCAGATAAGTGGCGGCAAGCCGCATGGAGCGCGCGCCGGGCGCGGCGGCCTCGATGCGCGCGTCGAACAGGTCGCGGTTCTTGGTCAGATACGGCAGCAGCGCGTCGAGCCACTCCTCGCCGGTCTTCCAGGCCGCCTCGGTCGCGATCATGCCGAAGGCGTTGTAGGAGCCGAGCCCCGACGCCGCGATGCGCGCGTCGAGCTTGCGCTTGAGCGCAGCGTTCGACGTGAAGCAGCCGCCGACATGGGCGCCGGCGAGGTTGAAGGTCTTGGTCGCCGACACGCAGGTGATCAGGCGGTCCGCCGCTTCCGGCGCGGCGATCATGGTCGGCGTGTGCCTGGCGCCGCCGAAGACCAGATCGCAATGGATCTCGTCCGACACCAGGATCAGATCGTGCTCGATGCAGAACGCCGCCAGCGCGCGCAATTCCTCCGGCGACCACACGGTGCCGCCGGGATTGTGCGGGCTGGAGAGGAAAATAACCTTGGTGCGCGGCGTCAGCTGTTCGGCGAGCGCCTCGAGGTCCATCGCGTAGCGGCCGTTGGCCTCCACCAGTTGGGCATCGAGAATGCGCCGCTCGTTGGCGAGGATGATCTTGCGGAAGGCGTGATAGGCCGGCGGAAAGACGACGACCTCGTCACCCGGCTCGCTCACCGCCTGCAGGATCAGGCCCAGGCCGGAGACGATGCCGGGCGTCGGGCTGACCCAGGCCGGGTCCACCTTGGCGCCGTGGCGGCGCGCCATCCAGGCCGAAAGCGCCTCGGCCCAACTTCCGGTATCGGCATAGTAGCCATGCGTCGCGCGCTGCACCTCTTCGGCGAGCGCCGCGCTCACCCCGGGCGGGGCCGCGAAGTCCATATCGGCCACCCACATCGGGATCGCGTCGGCGGCAGTAATGCCCGAAAGACGCGCCATATTGTCCCATTTCGAGGCGTGCGTGTTGTGGCGGTCGATGACGCGGTCGAAATCGAACATGGGGCGGCGGCTCCTGCTGGCGGGCATAGGCGGGCTCTAGGCGCCCGGCCATCTCAACCACGGTTTTTGATTCGGATTCAATGTCTCGGTGGCCGAGGAAGGGCTAGGCTTAAATGGTGCGAATCGCTTTACCTCATGCGCCGCCGCCGCGCCACCGTGCCCCTCACCTGCCACGCGAAAGTGAGCCATGCTGCTCGTGAAGACCTATCTCGATAAGAGCCCGATCCACGGCCTCGGCGTCTTCGCCGGCGAGTTCATCCGCAAGGGAACCAAGATCTGGCGTTTCGTCGAGGGCTTCGACCAGGCCTTTTCGCCCAAGCAGTACCGCAAGCTGCCGAAGCAGGCGCGCGAGTTCATCAAGCACCACGGCTACAAGGTGGACGGCGAAATCCTCTTCACTGCCGACAACGACCACCACATGAACCACGCGGACGAGCCGAACACCTATCTGCACAACGGCTACGCCATCGCCGCCCGCAATATCCGCAAGGGCGAAGAAATCACGAACAACTACCGGGAGTTCGACCCGATCTTCTGCGCGGCCTTCCTGAACAAGAAGACGCGGCCCCCGCGCCGCCGCTCGGCGCGCTGACGCCACAATCCACGTTGCCCGGCTCGACCTTGCGCCGATGCGCTTGTACGCTATCGGCCCCTCAGTAATTTTTCCCGCACGGCCATGGCAAGAAACGGTATCAAGACACGCTTCCGGCTCGAAGAAGCAACTATCGACGAACTGCACGCGGCCATTCGCGCCGGCGAAACGACCCTGGTTGCGACGGTCGAGCACTACATCGCCCGCGCGCGCGCCTATAACGGCGTCGCCAGCATGCTGGTGACCGAAGACGGCGCCGACGTGCCGCAAGCGCCGGGCACCGTGCGCGCGCAGGCGCCGCTCACCTTTCCGACCGCGACGGTGAAGGCTTCCACCTTCCTCCCCGACCTCGATAAATACGCGGGGCCGCCGCTCGAATTCGGCCGCATGGAGCCGACGGCGTCCGATCCGTCGGTATCGCAGCAATACGGCATGCTGGTCGGCATACCCAATGCCGGTCAGGTCAACGCGCTGGCGACGCTCAACATCCGCGGCGAACGCTCGGTCACCTGCAAGGGCGATTTCGACCGCCATCCGTCGCTGGGTCCGCTGCCTAAGGGTGCGCCGCCGATCTGCGAATATTTCCGCCATCTGCCCGACGCGCTGGAACGCGCGGCCGAGCTCGACGCGCAATACGGACACCATCCCGATCTCGACAAGATGCCGATGTACGGCGTCGTGTTCTCGTTCAAGGAATCCTTCGACGTCAAGGACATGCGCTCGACCGGCGGCGGCGACGCCGCCTATGACAACGACTTTCCGGCGCGCGACCATGTGCTGGTCGAGCAGTTGCGCAACAAGGGCGCCATCATCTTCGCCAAGGCGGTGTGCACCGAATATAACGGCCGCGCCGGCGATCCCGGCGGCCGGCACGAGCGCGACATGGTGCTGCCGTCGACGCTCGGCTATCAGCGCAGCTCATGGGGTGGCAATCCGTCGAACCCTTACGACACCACCCGCGCGGCCTCGCTCGGATCGAGCTCGGGTTCGGCGCTCTCCGTCAGCACCAACCTGGTCATGGCGAGCCTCGGCGAGGAAACGCGCGCCTCCTGCCGCGGTCCCTCCAACCACAACGCGGTAGCGCTGATCCTGCCGCACAAGGCCATGCTCGGCTTCGACGGCGGCGCCATCGGCGCCGATATCTATTGCGACCGCAGCGGCATCCACTGCCGCACCATCGGCGACTGCGCCAAGGTGCTCGACGCGCTGAAGGACCCGGACAACGGCTATTACGATCCACGCGACATCTTCACCACGGTGCCGCGCTCCTCGGTGCTCGACAATTACGCCGGTCACGCGCACGCCTCGGGCGAGAGCGGTGCGCTCAAGGGCCTGCGGCTCGGCGTGGTGCGCGAGTCCCTGGTCTATCGCCCGGAATCGAAGAGCGAACACCCGATCGTCGAGGCCGCCGCACGCGAGATCAAATCGATGCTGGGCGCTCATCTCGGCGCCACGCTGATCGAATCCGGCGATCCGCGCTGGACGCCCGATCCCGACCTCGAACAGATGTCCGTCGATTACCGCAAGGCGCTGGCACGGCTCATCCCGGTGTTCATGCCAGACATTCTGTTCCGCCTGACGCCCGCCGGCGAACCGGTGTTTCCCGATTTCGCCGCGGCAGTCGTGCGCACCGAGTTTCAGCCGGGTAAATTCTTCGGCAGCGGCACCATGCAGCCCATCGATTACATGGTTGCCATGGCGGAAGAACGCATCGCGCCGCCTTCGAACCTCGACCTCGGCACCATCCAGCAACAGCAACTGGCGAACGCATTCCGCTTCCATATCTCGCAATACCTCACGCGCCGCGTCGCCGACTGGCGCGACAAGGGCTTCAGCGAAAGCCTTGCCGACTGGGCGGCGCTCAACGCCCGCTCCAAGTTCTGGGGCGACGACCAGCGCGCCGCCTTCAAGAATTGGGAAGAGATTGCCGATCCGCGCAATCCGCTCGGCGGCCGCCAGGGTATCGACGAGCGCATCATGCTGCGCGAATTGCTGCGCCGCGCCGACATGATGGTGATCCTGGAAAACAAGCTCGACGCGCTGGTGCGCCTGCACACGCCCTTCCCGCCCGGCATTATCGGCGGCGCCGGTCAGCCCGGGCTGGTGCACAATTTGACGCCAGAATCGCAAAGCGGCCCCAATGCCGGCCTGACCGAAGTGCTGATCCCGGCCGGTTACGTGACGACCGCCTATGACCCCGTATTCACGCTCAGCGCCGACCGCAAGCGTTACGAATGGACGCCGTCCGACAAGCCAACACAGATTCCGGAACCGGGCTTGCCGTTCTCGCTGGTGTTCCGCGCCGAGCCCGGCAAAGAAGACGTGCTGTTACGCATCGCCTCAGCCTATGAGAATGCGAGCCGCCGCCGCATCCCGCCGCCGGCCTTTCCGCCGCTATAGACCTGTTCCACGGTGGGCGGCCTCCCCTCATGCGGCATTGTGAAAAGCCGCATGGGGAAATTACCGTGTGGCGCCTGCCGTTTGCACGGCTCGCTTTGACAGGCCGCTAGTCCAGTGTGACAATATCGCAATTAAAGCGCGTCAATCGCTCAGCGTTGGCGGTCAAGCTCCGTCGACGCCAATGGAGGAATTCCCATGGCATCTGACAAGCCGATTGTTCGCATTGCTCCCAATAATCCCGTGTTCGATCTGCCGGTGATCGTCGGCATCGAGGAAGGCCTGTTCGATCAAGCCGGACTCAATGTGCAGTTCAGCGCGACCTATGAAGACCGCGAGCGCGACAGCGCCGACAAGCCGGTGATGGCGCGCCTGAAAGAGCAGATGTTCGATACCGGCTCCGCCGACAGCTATAATGTCTGCGAATGGGCGAGCATCGACCGCCTGGAGAAAGGCGAGCGCGGCGGCAAGCTGGCCGCGTTGCGCGCTTCCGTCGCGGCGCAGGCGATCCTAACCTTCGACGATTCGCTGCAGATCCCGCGCGACCTCGCCGACATTCCGGTCTATGTGCAGGAATATACCGGCTCGCATTATTGCACGGTGCAGCTTCTGGAGAGCGCGCTCGGCGCCGAGCACGTCAATATCGGCCAGGGCGGCCTGCCGCAGCAGCGTTACGCCAAGCTGAAAGACGGCACTTATCGCGTGGCGACCGTCATGGAGCCGTTCATCAGCCTCGGCCTCAAGGACGGCGCGCATATCATCGCGGCCATGTTCTATCGCGGCGGCGAAGTGATCTCGCCCGATCTGACGCCCGAGCAGCGCAAGGCCTATTACGACGCCGAGAACAAAGCGGTCGATCTGATCAACGCCGACTTCTACAAATACGCCCATCACGTTGCCGCCCATGCCAAGGGCGCGCTTGCGCCGAACGAACTGCTGAGAGCCTTCGTGCGCTACAAGCACGTCGACTACTACGACACTACGCTCTTCAACCGCACCTACGACTGGATGGCGGCGCGCGGCTTCTCCACCGGCAGAATCCGTGCACGGCACGCTGGTCGTGAGCTGAGGCGACGGAACACCGCGCAAGTTAAAGAGACCAAGCACGAAGGGCATCAATAGCGCCGGAGCAACGGCGCAGGCGATCGGCAAGGCCGCGTGGGGTGGCCTTGCCGGACAACGACAAAGGGAGGATGACCGACATGAACTTCAAGGCATGGGCTGTCGCGCTTGGCGCGGTCGCGGCCTTCAGCGCACCCGCTGCCGCGCAGACCTACACCATCGGCGCCAACCCGCAGGGGTCGATGTTCTACGCCGCCGCCGCGGCGCTCGCCAAGGTCACGGTCGACAAGACCAATATGCAGTTCCGGGTCGCGCCCTATTCCGGCTCATCCACCTATATCCCGAAGGTCAACAGCGGCGAGCTCGCCTTCGGCATGTCGAACGGCGCCGAATATTCCTTCGCCTATGGCGGCACCGAGCTGTTCAAGGGGCATCCCAACAAGAACCTGCGCAGCGTGATGTTCACCTTCGCGCTCACCAACGGCTTCGCCGTGCGCAACGATTCCAACATCAAGACCCCCGCCGATCTCAAGGGCAAGAAGGTGCCGGGCGTCTACAGTTCGGGGCGCATCTTCGCCTATCTGCAACGGGCCTGGCTCGCCGCCGCCGGCATGAGCGAAAAGGACCTCACCATCGTGCCGGCCTCCAACTTCGTCGTCGGCATCAAGGCCTTCATGGACGGGCGCACCGACGCCGGCTACGTGCCCTTCAATTCCGGCATCGGCAAGCAGGCGATGGCCAAGATTCCCGGCGGCTGGCATTATCTGTCGACCGGCACGGTTGCGAACGCCGATGACAAGGCCGAGGCCGCCCTGCCGACCGCGCGCACCGTGGTGATCAAGCCCGGCAAGCACGCCACCGGCATCCTCGGCAAGCCGACCACCTTGATCGCCATCGACGTCGCCATGTTCACCAACAAGGACGTGTCGGACGACGTCGTCTACAAGCTGGTCAAGACCGTCTACGCCGGCAAAGGCGATCTCGCCAAGGCGCTCGGCGCCTTCGCGCGCTTCGATCCCAAGCACATGGTGCGCAAGACCGCGGTGCCGTACCACCCCGGCGCGATCAAGGCCTACAAGGAACTGGGCATTTGGCCGAAGTAACCTGAAGGAACGCCCGACCATGCCGCCGGCCGCAAGCGCGCCGGCGGCATTGCGTTGCAGCCAGGAGCATCACGGTTGAGCAGCGAAGCCACCGGGCCCGAACGAGCGACACCCGCGCTCTGGGTCGCGCGCTTGTGCGGTGTGCTGTTCGTTGCCTTGTCCATCATCTGGACCTTTCAGGTGCCGAGCCGGCTCGGCATCAGCGTCTACAAGGAGCAGTTCCTGCTGCTCTGCCTCGGGCTTGCCGGCGCCATCGTCTACCTCACCGTCCGCTTCGACCGCCGCAAGACGGCGACGCCGCCGCTCTATGACTGGGCGCTGGCGGCGCTCACCCTCGGGGTGATGTGCTACATCGCGCTCTATTACGAGTGGTTCCTGGAGAACGCGGCCTATACGCCGCCGCTGATGCTGGTGTTGGCCCCGATCGTCATCCTGCTGGTGATGGAAGGCCTGCGGCGCGTCTCCGGCTGGGTTCTGTTTTCCATCGTCATCGTCTTCATGATCTACGGCCTGCTGGCGCATCTGGTGCCGGCGCCGCTGACCGGCACGCGCACGCCCATCGACGAGCTCGCGCTTTATCTCGCCTTCGACACCAACGCGCTGATCGGCATTCCGCTCGGCGTCGCTACCACGGTGGTGATCATCTTCATCTTCATGGGCCAGGTGCTGTTCAACACCGGCGGCGGCGACTTCGTCACCGATATCGCCATGGCCACCATGGGGCACCGGCGCGGCGGCGCGGCCAAGATTTCGGTGCTCGCCTCCGGGCTGTTCGGCACCATCTCCGGCAGCGCCATTTCCAACGCCACCACCGTCGGTGTCGTCACGATTCCGCTGATGAACCGCTCCGGCTATTCGGCGGTCGACGCCGGCGCCATCGAGGCCAACGCCTCCACCGGCGGTCAGTTCATGCCGCCGGTGATGGGCGCCGCCGCCTTTCTGATGGCGGAGTTCCTCGAGATCCCTTACGCCGAAGTGGTGGTCGCCGCGATCATCCCGGCGCTGCTCTATTACTTCGCCATCTTCGTACAGGTCGATCTGGTCGCCGCCCGCGACCGCATCCGCTTTCTCGCCGACGATTTGCCCAAGGCGCGCAACGTGCTGCGCGAGGGGTGGCATTTCATCGTGCCCTTCATCGTCCTGATCTACGCCCTCTTCTTCATGCAGGCGGAGGCGGAGGTGGCCGCGCTCTATGCCGCCCTCACCATGGCCATCCTGGGCGCCGTGCGCGCGTACAAGGGCCGGCGCATGACCTTGCGCAACCTCGCCGCCTCGTTCTGGGGCGCCGGCATCGCCACCACCGAACTGGTAATGATCGTCGCCGCCGCCGGCTTCGTCATCGGCATCCTCAACAAGAGCGGCGGCGGCTTTGCCTTGACCCTGTTCCTGGTCAAGCTCGGTGGCGGCAACCTCTACATCCTGCTGTTCCTGGCGGCGATCATCTGCATCGTGCTCGGCATGGGGATGCCGACCACCGGCGTCTATGTCCTGCTCGCCGCACTGGTGGCGCCGTCGCTGGTCGAGGCCGGCGTCGCCAAGCTGTCGGCACACATGTTCATCCTCTATTTCGGCATGATGTCGATGATCACGCCGCCCATTGCGCTCGCCGCTTTCGCGGCGGCCTCGATCAGCGGCGCCGACCCGATGAAGACCGGCTATGTCGCCATGCGCATGGGCTGGGTCGCCTACGTCATCCCCTTCCTGTTCGTGCTGTCGCCGACGCTGTTGGCGGTCGGCGCGCCCTGGAAGATCGCGCTCAATGCCGCCACCGCGACCATCGGCGTCTATGTGGTCTCCGTCGCCATGGTCGGCTTTTTCACCCGGCCGCTTGCCACGCTCCCGCGACTTCTGCTCGCCGCCGGCGGGCTGGCGGCGGTGTTCCCGGACACGGCGATCGGCGCCAGCGGCATCGTCGATATCGTCGGCATCGCGTTGTCCGCCGCCGTGCTAGGGCGGGAACTCCTGACCACGCGGAAGCTGCGCGAAGCGTCCGCGGCACCAGAGGCACAGGCTGCGGCATCATTGCGTGTGACCACGGATTGACAGGCCCGCAGGCCAATTGAGAGCGAAGACCTTGGCTCGTCCACCTCGGAGGGGAAAATGTCCGTTCCTTTCAAAGAACCCAAGCCAACTCTGATTTATGATCCAGACACTCAAATCGCGGCCATCGATGCCCATTTCACGAAACGCAACGTTCCCGTCAGTCAGGACGGACGGTTGCTGTTGGGCACATGGAACATCGCCAATTTGGGCGCCCAAAAGAGGCCGCCGCGCGCATTGCCCGTCATTGCGCACATTCTCAGCCGCTTCGATCTGATCGCGGTTCAGGAGGTGAATGACAATTATCGGGTGTTCCAGCAAATCGTGCAGCAGATGGACGGCAAGTACGACTTCGTCTTCTCCGACAAGGCCGGCAACGCCGAGCGGCTTGCGTTCATCTATCGCACCGACAAGGTCGCGTTGGACAAGCTGTGGGGCGAAGTCGCGCTCACCAAGAACGAATATCCCAAGCACACCGTAACCGTTCACTATCGGAAGGGCGGCAAGGACCTCACCCAGAAATTTGAAAACTTTTCTTTCGTGCCGTTCGATCGAAACCCCTACATTGGCAGTTTTCGATCGGGAACGATCAATTTCGTTCTGGCGAACGTTCATCTCTATTTTGGAAACTTCGAAAATTCGCCGACTGAGGCAGAGCGGGAGAAATATGCCCGCCGTGTTCTGGAAATCTTCGCGCTCGCCAAGTGGGCCAATCGCGTACGCTCCGGCAAGAACGCCTGGAATCGCGATATCTTGCTGCTCGGCGACATGAATGTTCCCAACACCGACAAGAACGAAGCGACCATCAGGGCGCTCAAGAGCTTTGGCTGGATGTCCCTCGATTACGTATCCAACCAGCAAATCGGCACCGACGTCACCCAACTCTCGCAGGTCGGCGGCAGCAATCTTGGCAACGACCGGACCTATGATCAGATCGCGTTCGCGCCGTCGACGCTGGATGGAAAGATCAGTCGTTTTGGCGTCTTCGACTACGACAACGCCATTTTTCGCGACAAATGGAACGAGGTGAGTGCGACGCTTTCGCCTAGCAAGGCGGTGTCACTGTTCGCACGCTACGTGAAGCATCACATTTCAGATCATCGGCCGCTGTGGCTGGAACTGAAGACAGCCTAGCCACGAACGATCGCCATGGAACGATCCGTGTTCGACGATCGCGACCGGCCCGCGCGCCCTGTTCACCGTCAGTCGCCGTTCGGCCGGTATTTGGTCTCGGGCTTGAGCCCCTTGCGGCGGTGCTTTGCGCTGATCTCGCCGTTCTCCAGATAGCGCCCGCGCGCGGCGCGCTCCGCCGCCTCGTCCCACTGCGGCAGCCAGTCGCCCAGCGAATAGCCGAACCACGGCGCTTGCGGCCGCAACGGCCCAAGGCCGAGCTCCTGCCAGATACCTCTCGCGCGCTCCATGTATTCCTGCTTGGGCAGGGCAAGCGGCGGCATGTCGCTCTTCATGGTGGCGTCCATGAGGAGCGTTGAGTCCTCTTCCTGGTCATGCTCGCGCTTGGGTCCGTGCCCCTGCCCGCGATGGGGCACGAGCTCGACGTCCTCCACCGGATTCATGCGGTAGGCCATTGCCCACAGCAGTGCGTCGGCATTGTCGACGCTGATGTCCTCGTTGACGGCGATGCAGATCTTGCCGCAATCGCCCTTGAAGAAGGCGGCGCCATGCAGGCCGCGCCAGACCTCGGTGCGCGAGGTGCCTTTCTCGAAGGTGATCACCGTCACCCGCAAGAGGCCGGTGAGCGGCTCGTGCAGCGACACTTTCTTGACGCCGCGCACGCCGAGCGTCGAACGCAGGTGATGGGTGAACAACGGCTCGTAGGCGACGCGCTTGATCACACTCGATTCCGACGGCGCCACCTGGCTGATATAGGACGGGATCACCGGGTTCTTGCGCCGCGTGATCGCGGTCACCCGCATCGGCATGTTGAATTCCTCGAGCGCCACATGGCCGTGCGATTCGCCGAACGGCGCCTCCGGCTCGAGATATTCGGTGTCGATCAATCCTTCGATGACGATCTCCGATTCCGCCGGCACCGTCAGATCGACGGTGCGCGCGCGCACGATGTTGATCGGGCCACCGGCAAGACCGCCGGCGACGGTCAGTTCATCCATGCCGATCGGCAGCTTCTGCGGCCCCATGAAGGCGACATAGGGCGGGCAGCCGAGCACGATGGCGCAGGGCATCGGTTCGCCGCGTTTCTGGTATTTGAGATAGTGCTGATAGCCGCCGGCGCCGCCGACGCGCGTCGCCATGCGCACCACCAGGCGGTCGGGCGCCTTCAGCGCGGCGCGGTAGGTACCCATGTTCTGCACCCCGGTTTCCGGATCGCGGGTGATGACATTGGTCGCGGTCAACGTCGGCGCCGAGTCGAAGCCGGGGGTGGAAATCGGGATCGGCAGGCGGTCGAGGCCGTTGCCCTCCCCTTTCAGTTCATCGCCCTCGATCACCACCTCATGGCAGACCGCCTCGTTGACCAGCCGCGGCGCGATCGGATGGGCGATGGCCGAGTCCCACTTGGACTGGATCTCGGAGAGCGGCGCCTGCATGCCGACACTATAAATGTCGGGATTGGCGGCAATGGCGCCGACGACGACGGGAATGTCGTAGGCGCGGCCGAGACCATCGGTGATGTTGGTGAACAGGAACGCCTTGCGGTCGGCCTCGTCGAGCCCGCCGACGAATTGCCAGCGCACCAGCGGGTGCAGTTCCGCGTCCTTATCGATCTTGCGATCGATCCGGCGCAGCAGCCCGCGCTCTTCCAGCGCGGCGAGGTGCTCGTGCAGATCGGGATAATCGCGCGGCGCGGCGGTCATGCTTGGCTCCCTGGAAGTTCCCCGCGCCCATCATGGCCGCTGAGCCGACCGGTTGTCACCCTACCTCGCGGCGGCGCCGCGCCCTCTGCTCAGACGGAAGGTCCGAAGCGGCTGATGTTGCTTTCCAGGTAATCGAGCGTCTCGGCCGCGGTCGCCGCGCCGCCGATCACGGCCTTGATCCCCGCTCCGATCGCCTGTGCGGCATCTTCGATATTCATCGCGCCCCCCACCATGCCGGCAAGCGCCACATCCAGATGTTCGGGCATGCGGTCGATCGTATCGGGGTTGGCGGATATCTTGATTGTGGGGGCGATCGGGTGGCCGCTCGGATTGCCCGACCCGGTGACGAAACACACGAGCTGGCAGCCGCCGGCCGCAAGCGCGGTCACGTTCTCGACGGCGGCAGCGGGCGCATCCATCATCCACACGCCCGGGCCCGCGGGACGTTCGGCAAAGCCCAGCGCGCCCATGATCGTTCGGGTGCCGGTCTTCGCCATGGCGCCCAGCGACTTCTCCTCGATCGAGGTCAGCCCGCCCGCCATGTTGTCGGGCGTCGGGTTGGTGCCGGCAAGATCGACGCCCTGCGCCATGGCAAGCCGATTGTAGGCGTGCACCGTCTCGATCAGGCGCTCCGCCACGGCGGGCGATGCGGCGCGCTTCCGCAGCAAGGCTTCCGCACCGAGGCATTCGACCGGCTCGGAGAACACCGCGGCGCCGCCGCGATCGATCAACGCATCGGTGAAGCGGCCGAGCGCGGGATTGCCGAACAGACCGGACGTCGTGTCCGAGCCGCCGCATTCGAGACCGACGACCAGTTCGTTCACCGCCAGCGGCACGCGCGCGACCCCAGCCGCCTGCGCCTGCATGCGCCGAAGCGTCTCGCTACCGCGCACCAGCGCCGCATGCATGCCGCCGATGTCGAGAAAAGACAGCGTCTCCACCGACCGGCCCTGCTGCTCGACCAGCCGCGCGACCCGCCTGCTGCTCTCGGGCTCGAAGGACACGACGAGACACGCCGCCACGTTCGGATGTCCCGCGAGCCCGGCCATGGCGCGCAGGCTGAAGTCGAAATCCTCGCCCATCTGCCCACGCCCGTAACTCGCCGGCAGATAGACGACACCGGGATTGCGCGCGGCCAGTTGCCGCGCCAGCGGATTGACGTTGTCGGCGGCGGCCATGACGGCGACGAGGTTGCGGATGCCTTTGCGTCCGTCCTCGCGCAGATAGCCGGTCAAGCCTTCGTACCACATCGCCGCCTCACGCTTCCTGGCGCCGGGCGTCGTCGCCTGGATCGACGCCCAGTTCCTTGGCCAGCGCCACGATGTCCGCGAGATCGGAGGGCGCCAGCGGAATTCCGTCGCGCAACCGCTCGCCGCGCAATTGCCAGCGCCGCTCGCCCGGATAGCGCACCGGCTCGGCATCCTCGGCGGTCGGCAGCTTACGCAGCCGCGCCACCATGTCGTCGAGCCGCTGCGTATAGGCCGCCTCGCCGAGCGACCGGCCGAGATCGATGGCGATCATCATATGGGCCGTGCCCTCCGGCGCGTTCGGCGCGGCCTCCTTCGATGACACCTGGTCGGCATAGGCGCCGCCGGCCAGGACGCCGGTAATCGCTTCGAGCGCGAACAGGAGACCGAATCCCTTGCCGCCGCCAAAGGCAAGCAGGCTTCCCTCGAGCGCAGCGGCCGCATCGCGCGTCGGCTGTCCTTGCGCATCCTGCGCCCACCCTTCCGGCAGCAGGCCGCCCGCGCGCGCGGCTTCGACGATATTGGCGCGCGAGGTGGCGCTGGTTGCAAGATCGAGCTCGAGGAAGGCATCGTCGCGCCCAGTCGGCGCCACGATGGCGAAGGGGTTGTTGCTCAACAGCGCCGTCATGGCGCCGGCCGGGCCGACGCACACCTGCCCATTGGACGTAGCGATACCGACCTGGCCGCGCTCGGCGATGAGGGTTGCGTAGTGGCCGGCAAAACCGAAATGATTGCTGTTGCGGATGAGCGCGATCGCGACACCGAATTGCCGCGCCGCTTCGCTGACCGCCTCGGCGGCAAGGCTCGCGACATAGTGGCCGACCGCGTTGCGGCCATCGATCATCAGCAAGGCTTGGCGCGCGTCGATCGCCGGCTTTGCCGTGCCGTCGACGCCGCCGGAGCGGATGCGGCCAACATAGGGCCGAACTCGCCGCAGGCCGTGCGTTTCCACACCGCGCAGATGCGCTTCGACGATGGCGGCGGCCATGGCGTCGGCCGCTTCGGCGTGCGCGCCGGCAGCGCGCAGAATGTTGCCGACCAACCCCCGCAGCCAATCGGCCGACCGGCGCTCGCGCGCCCTGGGTTCCGCCAGCGGCGCCGGCGACAACATGCTGCGCATATTGTGCGCATGGACGTGCTCGCCCTGCCTGATATCGGCGGTGGCAATCCCGATCGGAAAGCCGTAGCGGGTCACGCGCGCGCCGCTGGCGATATCGCGTAGCGCGATCTTGTGTCCGAAGGGGATAGCCTGCCGCGCGGCAAGCTGCCTCACCGTCTCGCACGAACTGTTCAGGACGACCGCGACGGTTGCCTGCGGCTCCACCGCGGCCAGCATTGCCGCGACATCGTCATTCTCGGCCAGCAGAATCGCGCGCACGCGGTTCACAGCCATTGGGAGCTGGCTTCCTCAGCCAGCGCGAACGCCTTGGTGCCGGCATCGACCACGCCGGAATAACGCGAAAAGAACAGGTAGCCGGTGACCGACGCGCGCATTTCCTCGACCACCTCCAGGCTATGGATGTCGACCAGCTCGGCCAGCAGTTCGCCCTTTTCGATGCGGCGGCCGAGATCGCCAGGATTATCGAATTTGGATCGTAAAAATCCGCCGGTCGAAGGATTGACCTCGACACGGCTCTTAACGCCGAACAGAAGCTGTTTCTTCTCAGGCCGCGGCTCGGCCGAAATCATGTTGAGCGCCGCCATCACCGCGCGCAAGCCGGCCACGAGCTGATCGAGGTAGGCGGCTTCCGCCTGCGGGCCGAGATAGACGCCGCCGACCTCCGGATTAGCGGTCGGCACGCCGCGGCCGTTGCAATAGCGGGCGGCCGTCCCGGCGAGATTGTTGGCATGGATGAAGCCGGTGTTGAACGCCCGGCACAGCTTGAGCGAACCCTCGTAGACCGCGGTCGGTGCCGAAGCGTCGAGATCGGCGCGGCTCTGCAGGCGGCCGCCGAGACCGCCGCAATGGATATCGATCAAGGCATCGACGTGATCGAGTACATTGGTGGTGATGGCGTTCGCCATGCGCTGGGTGAGGTTGCCGCCCGCCGATCCCGGAAAGACCTCGTGCAGATCGGTCTTGCCGTGCTGCTCGGGCGTCTGCCGGTTGAACGCGCTGACCGCCAGCGGGTTGGCGACCGAAACCGCCGCCACGCGCCCGGCAAGCGCCCCGACATCGAGCGAATTCAGCAACTCGCGCACGCCCATGAGGGGAAATGTCTCATCGCCGTGGATCGTGGTGAGGATGCCCAGAGTCGGGCCGTCCTTCTGGCCGGTCAGGATATGGAGCGGCAATTGCAGATCGGCGCCCGACGCGAGGTTGGTCACGTGCAGGCGATGATATTGCCGGCCCGGTTTGGCCGAATTTCCGGCGAGCGGTGACGCACTTTGAGCCATGTCTCTTCCCTGGTCGAAGCCCCTGCCCGCTCCCGAACGCGGAAGCGTTGCAGGCGATTGGTTCTCTGTGTTTGCCGCGCGTCAGGTCGTGGAGCCCGACACCATGCCCCAGCGCCGCACGGTCATCGCCTCCAGCCGCTGGAAGACGAAGCGCTCGAAGAACACGCCGATAATGCCGATGGCGATCAGCGTCGCCAGCATGATACCGGAGTTGAGGAATTCCTTGGCGTCGAAGATGATCTGGCCCAGCCCCAGCCGCGGGCTCGACAACAGCTCGCCGCCGATGACGCCGATCCAAGCGCGGCCGAAGGAAAGCCGCAGGCCGGTGATGATGTAGGGCAGCGCACCCGGCCAGATCACCTTGCGGAACAGCGTCGGCCCGTCGGCGCCCATGACGATCGCCGCGCGCAGCCAGATCGGATTGACCGCACGCACGCCGGTCCACACCGCATAGACCATCGGGAACGACGCTGCGTAGATGACGACGACGATGGTTGCGCGGTCGCCGATGCCGAACCACAGGATGAACAGCGGTACCCAGGCGAGCGACGGGATCGGCAACAGCACGCTCAGCACCGGGTTGAAGATGCGCTCGGCCACCCAATAGCGCGCCATCAGCACGCCGATCGGAATGGCGAAGGCGAACGAAATCGCAAGGCCGATGAACACGCGCACGATGGTCGCCGCCGTATTGTCGATCAGCGTACCGTCGCGCAGCATCTGCCACATGATGACGGCGATCGACTCCAACGGCGGCGTCATCGCGGTCGAGAACATGCCGCTGCGCGCAAAGACTTCCCAGATGACAAGCAGCGCCACCACGCCGGCCACTCCGCGCGCGGAAGCGATCCAGGAGCGTTTCATCTTCATGCCGTCACCATGCCCCAGCGCACCACCGTATAACGCTCGACGCGGGCGAACACCTGCCGCTCGAGCAGGATACCGATCACGCCGATCACCGCGATGGTGGCGAGCATCACGTCGGTGTTGAGGAAAGTCTGCGCGCCGAAGATCAGCCAGCCGAGGCCCTGCTGCACCGACATCAGCATCTCGACCGCGATCAGGATGCGCCAGGCCTGCGCCAGCCCGAGCCGCAGCCCGATCAGGATATAGGGCATCGCCGCCGGCAGGATCACGCGCCAGAACACCACGCGGTCGTTGGCGCCCATGACTTCGGCGGAGCGCAGCCAGATCGCCTTCACCGCCTTCACACCCTTCCAGGTGTTGATGATGACGGTGAAACTCGACGAGACGCCGACCAAAAGGATGGTCGGCGCGTCGCCGAGCCCGAACCACAGGACGAACAGCGGCGCGTAAGCGAGTCCTGGGATCGGATAAAGGAAGGTGACGATGGGGACGAGCGTGTCTTCCACCCACTGCCGCCGCCCCATGGCGATGCCGATGCCGACGCCGGCGACGGCGGCGATCAGAAAGCCGACGCCGAGGCGGTAGAGTGTCGCCACGGTCGCCGCCCACATGATGCCATTGCCGGCCAACCGCACGAAGGCTTCGGCAATGGCAGGAAGGCCGGGCACCAGCTTCGGCGAGAACCCGCCATAGGCAACGAAAAGTTCCCATGCCAGCGCGATCACCGCGAAGGTGACGAGCGGTATGCCGAACGACAGTACCCGCCGCATTCCCATTTCGAGCCTCAGCTCTTGGCCTGCGCTTCAGCCAAAAGCTTGCTGTTGAGCAGTTTGTCCCAGTCCGGGATCGCCGCGATCTTCTTCTGCTTCATCAGGACCTTCGACTGGGTGGTCAGATAGTTCTTCAACTCCGGCTTGAACTCCGGATTGACGTCGATCTTCGACAACATCAGGCTGATGACCTTCTCGCTGACCTTGAAGCCCTTCTTCTCGAAGGACTGGATCACGATCTGGGTCGCCTTCTTCTTGTCGTCGTTGAAGAGCTTCACGCCGGCGAGCCAGCCGCGCAGGAAGGCGACGACATCGGCGCGGCGCTTCTGCACATCGGATTCATTGCAGGCGAGGATGACGGGCTGCAGGTCATAGGGGCTGTAATCGGTCAAGCACCTTGCCGAGCTTGTCGACTTCGGCAATCGAGGGGAACGGCTCGACGCCGGCGAAGGCGTCGATCGAGCCGGCAGCGAGCGCCGAGACATGGTTCTGGAAGCGCACATTGACGATCTGCACGTCGTTCTTGGTGAGGCCCGCCTTCGGCAGGATCTTGCTCTGGAAGACGTAATCGGTGGCGGAGCCGAGTTGCGAGCCGACACGGTGGCCTTTCAGGTCCTTGATCGAGTTGATGCCCTTCTTCAGGCCGGCAACGACCGACAAGGTCTTGGAGCCGTAGAGCGCGAGGCCGATGGCCTCCATCTGCCCCTTGGCGGCGCCGATGATGAACGGCGTCGCGCCGATCACGCCCATGTCGACACGGCCGGAGATCATGGCGTCGCGCGTGGTCTTGCCGCTGTCGAAATGGAAGATCTTGATGTTGGCGCCGGCCTTCTTGAACAGGCCCTCTGCCTCGCAGATCATGCCGATCGTGCCCCAGGACGTATCCTGGAAACCGAAATTGAGCGGCTCGGCGCCGAAGGCCTCCACCATCGGGAACGCCGAGGTGGCAATCGTGGCACCGGCAATTGCGAGAAAGTCGCGTCGCGGCAGCGTAAACTTGGTCATGGTTTCCTCCCGTTTTTAGTCCCGTGTTCGTCGGTCTAGAGCGTCACTCCGTTGGCATCTTCCCATAGCCGGGCCACTTCGGTTTGGTCGGCCTTGCCGCCGACTTCGACCACGGCCTTGCCCCAGATTTCACTGACGCAATCGGCGAGCGGGGTCAGCGCGCCGATCGAATGCCCGAATTTCGCGGCAATCGACACATCCTTGGCGATCAGCCCAAGCGCCATGCCGGTCGCGAATTTGCGGGTGAGAACCTGTGGGATCACTTTTTTCTCGAGCGGGTGCTGGCGGCCGGTGCACATCTGCTGCATGGCATTGGCCATCACCTGGGTATCGAGGCCGAACTTGCGGCCGATGGCGAGCGCCTCGATGAAATTGATCAGCGCGGTGGCGTTCACGTAATTGGCCAGCGCCTTGAGCGCGTGGCCGGCGCCGAGCCCGCCGCAGCGAAACACCTGTCGGCCGATGGCCTCGAAGATCGGCAGGCAGCGTTCGATATCTTCGTCGGCACCGCCGGCCATGAGGTCGAGGCTGCCGTCCTTGGCGAACACCACGCCGCCCATCACCGGCGCATCGACGTACCGCAGGCCGCGCGCTACCAGTGCTTCGCCGATCTCGACCGTGGCGCGCGGATCGGACGTGCTCATGTCGATGACGACGGCGCCGGGCGCCAGCCCCTGCGCCAGACCGCCCTGCCCCAGCACCACCTCGCGCACGATAGTGTCGGTCGGCAGCATGGTGATGGCGGCGTCAGCACCGCGGGCGGCATCGGCTGCGCTCGCCGCGGCACGCCCGCCATGGGCCGCAACGAAAGCCCGCACGACCTCGGGGCGATTGTCGTAAAGCGCCAAGGCGAAGCCCTTGGCGGCAAGACTGGCCGCCATCGGCGTTCCCATATTGCCGAGACCGACAAATGCGATGGTCCTTACCGGGGTCATACGAGATCGTTACCACGCATTGTCGGTTGCTACGCTTTCCTGGCTTCCTGCATCAGACTGTCGTCAAGAACCTTGTCCAAATTGGGCATGGCGGCGATGGCGTGATGCTTCAACAAAGTCTTACCGAGTTCCTCGAGATAGGCGCGGATGCCCGGCTTGTAGGTCGATGTCACATCGAGCTTCGAGAGCATCGACTTGACCACCGGCAGCTTCAGCTCGAAGCCCTTCGCCTTGAAGAAGCCCTGCACGATCTTGGCCAACTCGTCCGGATCGGCCTTGAACTCTTTCACGCCTTCGAGCCAACCGCGCAGCAGCGTGACGACGGCGGCGCGCTTTTCCCCGATTATCGGCCGGTTGGCGGCGATCAGCACCGGGCCGCTGTCGAACTTGGAATAGTCGACCAATTCGACGCCGATGCCTTCGATCTCCGCCACCGACGGATAGGGCTCGACGCCGGCAAAGGCATCGACCGCGCCGGCTGCCAGTGCGGAAATGTGGTTGGGATGCGGCATGTTGATGATGCGCACGTCCTTGGTGGTGAGGCCGTATTTCGGCAGGATCTTGTCGGTAAAGACATGCGCGGTGAACGAGCCGAGCTGGCAGGCAACGCGCTTGCCCTTGAGGTCGGCAATCGTCTTGATGCCTTTGCCCTTGGCCGCCACCACCGAATTGGTACGGCCGGCGTAGAGGGCGATGCCGAGCCCCACCATGTCGCCCTTGACCGCGCCGACGACGAAAGGCGTGCTGCCCAGAACGCCGACGTCGATACGCCCGCTGATCATGGCGTCGCGAATGTTCTTGCCGCCGTCGAACTGGCGCATGGTGACATCGGCGCCGGCCTTCTTGAACAGGTCCTTGGTCTCCACGACCATGCCGACCGCGCCCCAGGACGAGTTCTGGAAGCCGAAATTGAGGTGTGCATTGGCGCCTTGCGCATAAACCGCGCCCGGCAACAGCAAGCCGGCGGCAAGGCCGCCGGCCAGTGTGAGAACGTCGCGGCGCGCAGGATAGCCACTCCTCATCGTTCCCTCCCAATTTCCGCGCGGTTCGTGCCGCGTCGTTTATTCCGGTCGACTTAGCGCTCCTCCAGCCTTTGCTTAGAGATAATCGAGGATCTTCCAGCTGCCGGGCTCGGCGCTGACCACGTTCTTGCCGGCTCCGTTCGGCCGGCGGTCAGCGTAGACCTTGCCCTCTTTCATCACCAGTTGGATGTTCTTCTTCTCCTGCAGGCATTTGATGTCGGCGAGCGGATCGCCGTTGATCGCTATCACGTCGGCGAGCTTGCCCGCCTCCAGCGTGCCGAGGTCCTTGTCCAGCTTGATCGCCTTGGCGGCGTTGATGGTCGCGGTCTGCAGCGCGTGCATCGGCTTCATGCCGAGATCGACGTAGATCGCGAGCTCGGCGGCGTTGCTGCCCATCTCCGGATCGAGCCCCATGTCGGTGCCCATGGCGATGTTGATGCCCATCTTCAGCGCCTTCTGGAAGGTCTCGAAGCAATGGGGCTGCAGCTTCTTCATCTTGTCGGTGACGAACTTGGCGGTGCCGATCTCCTTGCGCACCTCGATGGCGTGGTCGACGCGATGCGCCAGAGTTCGGCGTCATCCACACGCCCGCTTCCTTGATCATGCCGAGCGTCTCGTCGTCGGAAAACACCATGTGCTCGATGGTATCGACGCCCGCCTTCAGCGCCATGCGCTGGCCCTGCGGCGTGAAGCAGTGCACCGCGCATTGCTTGTGGAAGGCGTGCGCCTCGTCGACGACGGCGTCGCACTCCTCCTGCGTCATGTTGCGGATATCGGGTTCTTCCTTGTCGGTGCCGCCGCCGCCGGTGACGCAGCTCTTGATCCAGTCAGCGCCATCCAGGAGATTCTGGCGCGCGAGCTTGCGCAGCTCCCACGGCCCGTCGGCGGCCTGGAAGCCGAGGCGGAGCGCCGCGCGCGGCTGGATCAGCGAAAGATGCGAGCCGGTGATAACGGTGAAGGCCGCAATTTGCATGCGCGGCCCCTCCACGATCCCGGCATCGATGGAATCGCGGATGGCGCAGGCCTCCCTCACCAACAGCCCGTGCTGCGAATTCATGCCGAGATCGCGCACCGTGGTGAAGCCCATATCGAAGACGAGCTGAGCGTGGAACAACCCGTACATCTGCTGCAGTTCGGGCGTGATCTCCCACATGGCGACGCGGTAGTTGTGGAAGGTCAGGCAGTTGAACATCAACGTGTGGAGGTGGATGTCCATCATGCCCGGCATCAGCGTGCACTTGCCGCAATCGATCACCTCGGCGCCGGGCGGAATCTTGATGGTCGTCTTGGTACCGACCTGTTCGATGCGCTGGCCCTTGAGCATGATCACCGGGTCGGCGACCGGATCGGCGCCGGTGCAGTCGATCATGCGCGCGGCGGTGATGTACTTGACCGCGTTGTCTTTCGCCGCGGATTCACTGGCTGTTGTCATTGTAGCTCCAGATCGCTGATGGATTCGTCGGGTTGAATGGCGGTGTCGCCGGCCGTGGAGCGCGGCGAGGTGCGGAACAATTGGATGGTGTCGCGGAAGCGCGCGTAAGTTTCCGGGTCGATGGTCATGTTGCGCTCGGCGCGCCCGCCCTCGAAACGGAAGGTTTCGAAGGTGCGGCGGATGTCGGCGGCATCGATCCCGCGCGTGATGAACACGAGGCGCGAGCGGCGGTCGTCGCCTTCCGGCCAGGCCTCGAGCGGCACCGGTTCGCTGAGAATGGTCTGCACCGCCTGCACCGCGTAAGGCCTGCCCTCGACGTTGACGATACCCTTCACGCGCAACAGGCCGGCGCCGCGGAAGCCGGCCAGCAGGTTCATCCACAGTACGAAGCCGGGCAGCGTGATCTCTTCGCTGTAAGTCAGCGCAAAGGTCGAAATCGTCGGATCGGCCGATGGCGCCGCAACGGTGGCGGCATAGGAACGGTCGTTGAGCCAGCCGCGCGCCGCCTCGCTGCGCGCATCCGTGCTGAAGCCGGCGTCGCGGAGGATTTGCGCCGGATCGATATCGCCGTTCGCGACGCGGAACTGGCGGGCGCCGGGATTGAGCGCGGCAAGCGCGGCGGCAAGCGTATCGAGACGGCCTTCGTCGGCCAGATCGCTCTTGCTGAGCACGAGGGTGTCGGCAATCGCCGCCTGCTTCACCAATTCCGGATGCGCCGCCAGATGCCCGCTGCCATGCACGCCATCCGCCACTGCGATGACGGTCTTCAATTCGTAAAGCGCCGTGATGAGCTTGTCGGCGAGCAGAATCTGCGCCACCGGCACCGGATCGGCGAGGCCCGACATCTCGATCAACACGCAATCGAAATCGAGGTTGGGATCGCGCTCGCGCTTGACGGCAAGGTCGATGAGACTGGCGGCAATCTCCTCGTGCATGTGCCCGCACAGGCAGCCGGAGTCGACCAGGCGCATGCGATAGCGCGGCGCCTCGACCAGCACGTGGTCGATGCTCACTTCGCCGTATTCGTTGACCACCACCGCCGCGCGGGCGAAGGGTTGCGTCTTCAACAGGCGATTGACCAGGGTGGTTTTGCCGCTGCCGAGAAACCCGGTCACCAGAATGACGGGCACGCGCGGCATAGGCGCATCACGAACGGACAAGGGCAGTTCTCCCACGCGCCGGCCCGCTTGTTATTGTCACCGGCGCGGACGGCTGAAATCAGCCTAGGGCGCGGCGCAGAATAGATCAAACAAAGTCTGATTATATGGGCGATAGACCGAGTCTATCCCCACTCGTAGCCGCGTTCCTGTCGATGCCTTCGCGTAGCGTGCGGCGCTCAAGGTCGACGCCCAGTCTCATCGCGTGCGAAACCTCGCAGCATTGACCGCGTCTATTCCGGAAATAATCAGAAGATTCTTGATCTATTCGAGCGCGGCCCTACGCTGCCCGCCAGCGCCCGCGCTGCCGGAAGACAACAACAAGCGAGCGCCGCGGCCGCGCGCCCAGCGCGACCGGTCAGGGAGGTGAATGATGGCGGCTTTGCAGACGGCCATGATCGGGCCCGGCAATTGGGGCCGTGTGCTGGCCAAGGCCGCCGCGCATTCGGACAAGATCGAGCTCGTCGCCTGCGTCGGACGCAATCCGGAGCGGCTGGCGACGTTCTCGCGCGACATGAACATTCCGGCGCGCAGCGCCGACGACGTGCTGGCCGACAAGAGCATCGCCGCCGTGGTGCTGGCGCTGCCGAACGAAATCCATTTCGAGTTCGCCGAGCGCGCCGCCCGCGCCGGCAAGCACGTCTATATCGAAAAGCCGATCGCCAATACGCTCGAGGACTCTTTCGCCATCGCGGCGCTGGAAAAGACCTACGGCGTGCAGGTGGTGATCGGCCATTGCGCGCGGCTGCTGAGCGGCGTGCGCGTCATCCGCAAGGCCATGGATGATGGCAAGCTCGGCAAAGTCACCCAGATCGAGACCAACTTCTCCAACGACCGCGGGCTAAAGCTGACCTCCAACGACTGGCGCTGGTATCAGGAAAGCTCGCCCGGCGGTTCGCTCAGCCAGATCGGCATCCATCAGTTCGACATGGTGCGCTATCTCGGCGGCGACATCGCGGCGGTTAGCGCCAGCGCCGCCCGCCAGTCGCCGGTCGGCGCCGAAGTCGAGGACCAGTGGGTCGTCACCCTGCACTTTGCCGACGGCAAGCTCGGCGTGGTGATGTCGAACTGGACCAGCCCCGGCACCTTCAACGTGCGCGTCACCGGCCAGGACGCGCTGATGTTCTACGACATCGACCAGACCTACTGGCCAACCGCCGAGCGGCTGCACGAAAACGCCACGCTTTACCGGCAGGCGCGCGGCAAGGGGCCCGCCGACCGCGAGAATATCCCTCCCCCGCCCGGCAACATGTTCCAGGCCGAGCTCGAACTGTTCGCCGACGCGGTTGCCGGCGGCGGCTGCGAGCTGACCGCCATGAACGGATGCCTGGCGGTGGCGACCGTCTACGCCGCGATCAAGTCGGCAAAAGAGAACAGCCGCGTCGTCGACTTGAACGAGATCATCGAGCCGGCGCAAACCGCCGTCACCAGCGCCGCCAAGCGCCGCGCCGGCTGACCAGCAGACGAGTCAATCACCGTGTCCGACCAGATCGACGTCAAGAACGTGACTTACGAGTACCAGGTCGACAGCGGCAAGGTGCTGGCGATCAAGGACATCAATTTCTCGGTGCAGGCTTCCGAATTCGTCTGCCTGCTGGGGCCGAGCGGCTGCGGCAAGACCACCATCCTCAACATCCTCGCCGGCCTGCTGACGCCGACGCGCGGCGAAATCCGCATCGGCGGCGAGCCCTTGGGCAGCAACAAGCAGAACCGCGGCGTAGTGTTTCAGGATTTCTCGCAGCTCTTCCCCTGGCGCACCGCCCGGCGCAACGTCGAGTTCGGGCTGGAGACGCGCAAGGTGGCCAAGACCGAGCGCGAACAGACCGCAATGGAGTTCCTGCGGCTCGTGGGCCTGGAAAAATTCGCCGACGTCTTTCCCCATCAGCTCTCCGGCGGCATGCAACAGCGCGTCGCCATCGCCCGCTCGCTTGCCTATAACCCGCAGGTGCTGCTGATGGACGAGCCGTTCGCCGCGCTCGACGCCATGACCCGCGACGACATGCAGCAATTGCTGACCGACATCTGGCAGAAGACCAAGAAGACCATCGTCTACATCACCCACAACGTTTCCGAGGCGGTGTTCCTGGGCGACAAGGTGATCGTGCTCAACGCCCACCCGGGAACGATCAAGGCCGAGCTCACGCTCGACCTGCCGCGGCCGCGCGACCCGCTGAGCGAGCCCTTCGTGGAAACCCAGCGCGAGATCATGCGCCACCTGCGCCACCATTAAGGCTCGCCGTGGTCGAACTCGTCCTCTATTGTCCGGGCGCGGTGCAATCGCTGGTCCGCCCCCTGAGCGAGGAATACGCGGAGGCGAGCGGCAACCGGATCAAATTCGAATCCGCCACCGCCGGCGCCATCGTTGAGCGCATCAGCGGCGGTGCGCCGGGCGATGTCGTCATCACCATGGCGAAAGGTATCGCTTCGCTTGCCGGCACCAGCCGGGTCGACAGCGCCAGCATCCGCAATCTCGGCACCATGGGCATGGGCATCGCGGTTCTGCGCGGCACGCCCGTGCCGCAGATCAACGATGTTGAATCCTTCAAGCAAGCAATGCTGGCGGCCCGCTCGATCATGTATTCCGATCCCGCCCACGGGGCGCAGAGCGGCCTTCACATCGCCAAGGCGTTCGCGCAGATCGGCATTACACAGGCAGTCGCGCCGCGTCTGCAGTTGCGCAAACGCGGAACCGACGGCTTCAAGGAAGTGGCCCAAGGCAAGATCGAAGTCGGTCTCGGCCCGATGAGCGAGATCCTGGCGCACCGGGAACTCGTGCTGGTCGCGCCTTTCCCGCCGGAGATCCAGGGCACCGTGTCCTTTGCGGTGGCCGTACATCGCGACAGCGCGCACCAACGCGAAGCGGCCGAACTTGTCGCAGCGCTGGTTTCACCGCAAGCGCGGGCCAGGTTCCAGGCGGTGGGCTTCACCACGGACTGACAACGGCGAGGATCGCGGCATGGGATATCGCGAGACGACGGAAATCCGCGACGGCATGTGCATCGACTGGGACGTGCCCATCGCCATGGATGATGGCATCGTGCTGCGCGCCGACGTCTATCGTCCGGTCGACGACGGGCATTACCCGGTCATTATGAGCTACGGGCCTTACGGCAAGTGGCTGCGCTTCGAGGATCTCTACGACGACCAGTGGCGCGCCATGTGCGAGAAACACCCCGACGTGCCGGCGGGGTCCTCGAACCAATACGCCAACTGGGAAGTGGTCGATCCGGAGAAATGGGTGCCGGACGGTTACGCCATCGTGCGGGTCGATTCGCGCGGTGCCGGCCGCTCGCCGGGCGTAGTCGACATCTGGTCGCCGCGTGAGGCGCAGGACTATTACGACTGCATCGAATGGGCCGCCAAGCAGCCGTGGTCGAGCGGCAAGGTCGGCCTCAACGGTATCTCCTATTTCGCCATGAACCAGTGGCAGGTGGCGGCAATGCAGCCACCGCATCTGGCCGCCATCTGCGCCTGGGAAGGCGCTGCCGACTATTACCGCGACCTCACTTTCCACGGCGGCATCTACTGCCCCTCTCGTCACCGCTGGTTTCCGTCGCAGGTCCTGCGCGTGCAGCACGGCCGCGGCACCAACGGCCTGCGCAGCAGTATGACCGGCGAATGGGTGTCCGGACCGGAGACTCTGACCGACGAGGAACTGGGCAGCCTGCGCCATGACTGGGTGGCCGAGGCCTTCCCCAACAAGCTCGCCACCGACAAGTTCTGGACCGAGCGCATGCCGGACTGGTCGAAGGTCACCGTGCCCTTGTTGTCGGCGGCGAACTGGGGCGGCCAGGGCCTGCATCCGCGTGGCAATTTCGAAGGTTTCATGCGCGCTGCCTCGAAAGACAAATGGCTGGAGGCGCACGGCTACGAACACTGGACCTCGTTCTACACCGACTACGGCGTGACGCTGCAGAAGCGCTTCTTCGGCCACTACCTCAAGGGCGAAGACACCGGCTGGGACAAACAGCCGAAGGTGCTGCTGCAAGTGCGCCATCAAGGCGAGCAATTCGTCGAGCGCGGCGAGGATGAGTGGCCGCTCAAGAGCACGCAATGGACCAAGCTCTATCTGGAGCCGGAACAACTTCGGCTGTCGAGCGCGCGGCAGACCGAGAACCGCGCCGTCACTTATGGCGGCTTGTCGGACGGCGTGACCTATCTCAGCGATCCGCTCGAAGCGGAGACCGAGATCACCGGGCCTCTCGCCGCCAAGCTGTTCGTTTCCTCGACGACCGACGACGCCGACCTGTTCCTCATCGTGCGGGTGTTCTCACCCGACATGAAGGAAGTCACCTTCATGGGCGCGCTCGACCCGCACACGCCGATCGCACAGGGCTGGCTGCGCGCCTCGCACCGCAAGCTCGATCCTGAGCTCACGCTGCCCTACCGCCCCTATCACAGCCACGACGAAATCCGGAAACTGACGCCGGGCGAGATCTACGAGCTCGACGTCGAGGTCTGGCCGACGTGTGTCGTCGTTCCGCAAGGCCACCGCATCGGATTGTCGGTGCGTGGGCGCGACTACGAATGGCCGGGCGGGCTGGTCAAAGGCCTCGGCACCCACGAAGCGGTGTTCACCGGCGTCGGGCCGTTCAAGCACGCCGATCCGCGCGACCGTCCCGCCGATGTGTTCGGCGGCGACGTCACGCTGTATTCGGGACCGGAGCGGCAGGCCTATCTGTTGCTGCCGGTGATCCCGGCGAAGTAGCACCGTCCAAGGGACGAACCACCGAGGGTGAAACGCAATCGACCGCTCGTCCCCGCAAAAGCGGGGACCCAGGGCTGCAAACCGATGCCTTACGATCTTGCCCCTGGAATCCCGCTTGCGCGGGAATGAGCGGAGAAGGCTTCAATCTCCGCAGATTAGACTCTAGTGCTTGGACTCGGCCAGGTGGTCTTCCAGCCACTTGGTCGCCCGCACCGCCACGAAACGCGCCGGCTTGCCGTTCTTGACCTTCAATCGATAGGCGGTGCCACGCGGCACCTCGACAATGTCGCCGGCGGTCAGTTGCTTGCGCTCGCCGCCGACCTCGCCGTCGAGCTCGCCGTCGCAGATATAGAAATACTGCTCGTGTTCGCTGTGCCCGCTTGCGTCCTCGAATTCGCCCGGCACTTCGAAGAAGCCGAACGCCGCCCGCTCGCCTTCGATCCATTCGACGCGGCGGCCGTAGCCGACCGGCGCCTTCAGCCCGTGCACCAGCGGATAGTAGCAGTCCGGCACGCCTTCGACGATCGCGCCTGAACTGTTCGACGTCGACTGCGGCACCTTCGGCTGCTTGCCGGTGCGCGCGATCTCTTCCGACTCTTCCATCGTGAGCGGACGTTCCGGCGGCGCCTCATCCGCGCCGATGCCGACGATCGTCCAGGTGCGGTCCTTGATGTAGAGGTAGGCGCATTCGCCGTCCTCGGTCGCTTTCATCGAATGGCGCACATTGGGCGGGATGATGATGAAGGTGCCGGGCTCGGCGATGCGCCGGTCCTTGCCGACGACGGCGTTGACCTTGCCGCGCACCACGAAGATCAACAGTTCGTTCGGGTGATAGTGCAGCTCAGAGCCGGTACCGGCCTTCTTCTGGTTCAGGCAGAAGTACAAATGGCTGCCTTCGATCACCGGGCCATTGGCCGTCGAAAGATGCAGCGTGAAGTTCTTGTTCTCCATGTCCTCGAAGCGATGGAATGGCATTTCACTCCCCATGACGACCGCCGCCCGCCACCGGGCAAGCGCATCTTGTATCTTGCTAGTTTAGCACATGGCGTGAATCAAGCGCGCAGCGTTCGACGCATATGCCGTCCGTCTATCGTCTGCATACGCGGCGTCGATTAACACTCCGGCCGGCGTGCGTTTGAACGCATACGACAATCGAAATCGGGGCCGTGTTTTCCTGCTGCGAAACGGCGCAGGGCAAATCGCTCGGGACGGGATGCAATTCGCTGGACCACCGCGCAAACCCGTAATAGCCTTTGCGCCAACAAACCGCGCCGGCATGGCGACGTCGGATCGAAGCGGTAGCTGGATCAGCGCAAAACAAAACGACCTCGGGAGGAAACGACATGGGAATCATCAGGCGGGATTTTCTCAAGCTCATGGGCGCAGGCGGCGCGGCCGCGACGCTTCCGTTCGATCTGTCTTACGCCGCCGGTTTTCCGAACCGCCCGATCACCCAAGTCGTCTCGACCGCGCTCGGCGGCGGCGTCGATACCGTGGCGCGCGCCGTCTCCGCACAGATGAAAATCAATCTCGGCAACGCCACCATCAACTCGGTCAACAAGACCGGCGGCACCTCTTCGATCGCCACCAAGTTCGTGTTCAGCCAGCCGTCCGACGGCTACACTTGGCTCGCCTGCCCCGGCTTCGACCGCGGCCTGCGTATTCTCGGCAAGGACACGACCGTCCCCTACAAGGATTGGCAGTATTTCGGTTGCGATACGTCGTATATGAGCCTTGCGGTTCTGCCCAATTCGCCGATCAAGGATCTGGCCGATCTGATCGACAGGGCGCACAAGAAACCGGGCGGGCTGCGCATGGCCACCAACGGACCCGGCGGCACCTGGTATCTGGCGGCGCTGCTGGTGGAACGCGCCTCAAAGACCAAGTTCCGCCTGGTGCCCTACAACGGCGGATTCCCCGCCATGAAGGCGTGCCTCGAAGGCGAGGTCGACGTCACCTGCAACGGCCTGCACGAGCAACTGCCCTTTATCAAGACCGGCAAGCTGCGCAACCTCGCGGTGGCGGTGTCCGCGCCGCTCGACATCCAGGGCGTCAAGCTGCAGCCGATCACCAACTGGCTGCCGTCGCTCAAGAGTGTGACTCCGATCGGCGGCGGCTACTCGCTTGCGCTCAAGCGCGATACCGACAAGGCGGTCCTTAAGCAGATAGCCGATGCCTGGGTGAAGAGTGTCAACTCGAAGGAATTCCAGGCGTTCGATGGCAAGAAGCCGCGCTTCCCCGATCCTGTGGTCGGCGAGGCCGCCGACAAACGGGCGGCACTGTGGGATTGCGTCGCCTCCAACCTGCTCGTCACCGCGGGCCTCAATAAGAAGGGCCTGAAAGAGCTCGACATCCCGACCATCGAAGAGTTCGAGCATTGGTGGCCGCCGAAGGGGTACAAGCCCGCGATCTGACAATGGGACAACCAATGGCCCAGCAAGAAGCCGAGGGCGACGCGCGATTGAAAGCTGAAAGCGCGCCGCCCGCCGAAGGGCCAACGAGCGTCCTTATCGCCGTTGGCCTTCTCGTCGTTTCCGCCTACTTCACGATCGCCGGCTTGCAACTGCCTGATCCGGAAGGCTGGCAGACAGCGCCCGGCATGCTGCCGGTACTTTTGGGCAGCAGTCTCTTCGTCATGGCGGCCATCTTGCTGGTCAAAGCGATCAAGGCCGGCGCCCTGCGCGTCAGGCTGGCTGACGAGTTCGGCGACAGTCATCTGGCGCGCGCCGCGCTCGCCTTTGTGTTCATCGGAGTCTTCTACTTCGGCCTGCTAGCTTATCTGCCGTTCGAAGTGTCGGCTGCGCTGTTTCTGTTCGGCATGCTGTGGCTGTTCTGGCCGGAAGGCAAAATGTGGATACGGGTAACGGTCGCGGTTGGCATGCCGATCCTGTTGACGCTCGCCTTCGCCGGCGTGTTCCAGTTGCCGATGCCGGGACAGGGCAATCTGGTGATGGGGGTGCAGTACCTCAGGGCTGAGCGTTAAGGGACGACCCTATGATTTTCGACTGGACCTTTGTCTTCAGTCCGCTCGGCCTCGGGGTGGCCGCCTTGGGCGCCGCGCTCGGAATCATCTGGGGCGCGCTGCCCGGCCTGTCGTCCAACATGGCGATGGCGCTGCTGGTCGGCTTCACCTACACGCTGTCGCCCGCGATTTCGGTCATCTTTCTCATTTCGGTCTGGATCGCCACCGAATTCGGCGGCGCCATCTCCGCCATCCTGATCAACATCCCGGGCACGCCGTCGGCGGTGCCGACCGCCATGGCCGGCCATCCGCTCGCCAAGCGCGGAGAAGGCGGCATCGCCATCGGCTCGGCGCTGACCTTCTCCATGGTCGGCAACTGGGCCGGCCTCATCGTGCTGGTGACACTGGCGCCGGTGATGATCGCCCTGGCCCTCAGCTTCGGCTCCTGGGAGTTCTTCCTGCTGGTGCTGCTCGGTGTCTCCATCGCCGGCACGCTGACCGGCCGCGAGGAGCCGCTCAAGGGCTGGGCTTCCGGTTGGCTCGGCCTGATGATCGCCATGGTGGGCACCGACAAGCTGCACGGCGTCGAACGCTTCACCTTTGACGTGCCGGACCTCATGGGCGGCATAAAGTATCTGCCGGTTCTGATCGGCCTGTTCGGCCTGACCGAAGTCATCAACGTCTTGAGCCGCCGCACACCGGTGCCGATCCCGGCCAAGATCGGCCGCGTGTTGCCGCCGTTCAGTTACTTCCGCAAATACTGGAAGAGTGCGTTGCGGGCCAGCGCGGTCGGCACCATCATCGGCGCGATCCCCGGCGCCGGCGCCAATATTTCGGCTTTCGTTTCCTACAATTTCGGCGAAAGGGCGACCGGCAAGAAATTCAGCGAGGGCGACATCGAGGGCGTGGTCTGCTCGGAAGTCGCCAACAACGCCACCTGCGGCGGCGCGCTGCTGCCGACCTGCACGCTGGGCATTCCCGGCAATAGCTCCACCGCGCTGATCATCGCCGCGCTCAGCCTGCACGGCATCACGCTCGGTCCCGGCATCCAGATGGAACATCCGGGCTTCATGCACTTCATCTACGCCAGCCTGCTGATCGCCAATTTCTTCATGTACACGGTGGCGTTCCTGCTGATCCGGCCGAGCATCTTCCTGTTGTCGCTGCCGTCGCCGACCGTCATGTCCACGGTCGTGCTGTTGTGCCTGATCGGCACCTTTGCCGCCTCCTATTCCATGTTCGACATCGGCGTCATGTTCGTTTCCGGCGGCGTCGGCTATCTGCTTTATCGGGCGAGCTATCCGTTCGCCCCGCTCATTCTCGGCCTGATCCTCGGCCCCCTGGCGGATCAGACGCTCCGGCGCACGATCTGGATCTACGACGGCAAGTATCACGAGCTGCTTATGCGCCCGGTCGGGCTGGTGCTGCTAATCGCCGTGATCTGGTCGTTCTATTACGGCATCCGCCGCTCGCTGGAGGAAAGCGCCAAGATCAAGGCGCAGGCCAAAGAGACGAACGGCGCCGCGGCCCGCAGCGCGCAAAGCGCTTGACCGTCAAGGTCACCGCCGGCTGCGCAGCACCAGGCAGGCGCCGCCGGCGCGGCGGATGCGCCCGCAAAGCTTGTTGGCCGCCGGCCCGTCCGGCGTTCCGATCCGCACCTCGTAGAAGCGCCGCGTCCCGCGGCTGCGTAACAGCCGGCCGATGATCATGGGATCGCGATCGCCGATGACCGAACCCAGGCGCTTCATCGCGCGCGCATAGCTCGACAGCGCACGCTCGCGTGAGAACCCGGCGGCAAGTTGCACGCCCCACGGCTGCGCGGCGCCGAGCGCAATGCGCCGCTCCAACTCGGCGGTGAAGGCGCTCGGCGTCTTTTCCAGCATGGCCATCATGTCCCGGCAGTGCATCGGTGGCACCGCTAGCTTGTCGTCCTTGGCGAGCTTCCACGCTTCGACCGCGCGGCCGGTAATCGCGAAGACGTAATGGCGGGTTTGTGCCGGCATGCTGCGCGAGCCGGAAAGCCAATCGCGCACGCGCTGCGGACCGGCGTTGTAGGCGGCGGCAGCCAGGCCGAGATTGCCGAACTCGATGCGCAAGGCCTGCAGGAAAGCCGCCGCCTTCGGCAGCGCCTGCACCGGATCGAAAGGATGGTGCAGATTCTGCTCCGCCGCTGTCCCCGGCATGAACTGGGCAATGCCCTGCGCGCGCTCGCCGCTGCGCGTGAGCGGGCCCACGGCATCGGGTTGAAAGCGGCTCTCCTGCCAGATCACGCGCGTGAAATAGGCAACCGGGAGATCGTTCGACTTCGCGGCCGCCTGCACCAATAGGCACAAGGTGTCGGCCTTTGCGGCGCTGCCGGCATGCGCGGCGCCGACAAAAACGAGGCCAAGGCCGACACCAAGGCCTAATTGCGCGGCAACGCGGCGAACCTCCCCCGCGATCGTGAACGCCCTCGTATCCATGCCGCCCAGCATCCGCTCTCCGGCCCCGCGCGCTCGCGATCATATCACCAAGCCTCGGGCCCAAGCGCGCCTCGACGGTTGCCCCACCCGTAGCCTGTCGGCTATGGGGAACCGGTCCGCCACCTGGATTCGCCTTCAGTGCTCGAGCACATAACCGCGACCCTCGTTTCAGCGATCGTTTATGCCATTTCGAAGGCCGGTTACGCCGGAGTGGCCGGTTTGATGGCCGTGGAATCGGCCTGCATTCCGCTGCCCTCCGAAATCATCATGCCGTTCTCCGGTTATCTGGTGACGTTGGGGCACTTCACGCTGTTCGGGGCGGCGACCGCCGGCGCCATCGGCTGCAATGTCGGCTCGACGCTTGCCTATGTGATCGGCGCCTATGGCGGCCGCGCTGCCGTCATCCGCTGGGGCCGTTACGTCCTATTCGGCGAGCGCGAGCTGGCGGCGTTCGAGCGCTTCTTCGCGCGTTACGGCAGCGGCACGGTTCTGATCTCTCGCCTGCTGCCGGTTGTGCGCACCTTCATTTCATTGCCCGCCGGCATCGCGCGCATGCCGTTCTGGCGCTTTCAGATTTACACCTTCATCGGCTCCTGGCCATGGTGCTACGCCCTCGCCTATATCGGTTTTCGCCTGGGCAAGCGCTGGAACAGCGACCCACAACTGCGGGCCGCTTTTCACAGTGCCGATGGTGTCATCCTCGCCGTGATCATCATCGCCGGCGGCCTTTACATCTATCGGCACTGGCGCTCACGCAACCGCTAGGCGACCTGCAGCCCTCCGCTGCACGTGAAGAGCCGGAATCTAAAACGGGCGCACAGCTTTGCGGCAATTCCCACAATGTGAGAAGACCTTGGCCGGTTGCATAGTTCCCGCCAGTATCTACAATCGCAAAAAATAACAAAGAACGAGTCTCCAGGGAGGAACACTCATGCTTCGGCGATTTCTCGCAGCCGTTGGCGCTGCCCTTTCGCTATTTGCCTTGTCCGCCGCTTCGGCCGAGCCGGTGACGCTGAAGGTCAACTACAGCGCCATCCCGCCGCATCTGATCCCCGCGATCTTCATGAAGAAGGACCTGCTCAAGCACGAAGGCAAGAGCTACAACGTCAAATTCGTGTTCACGCACGGTAGCTCGATCGTGATGCAGGCGCTGGCCGCCAACGAGATGGACCTCGGCGTGTTGTCGTCCATCGCCTTCGTGCACGGGATCCAGAACGCGCATCAGCCGTTCCGCGCCATCGGCGACCTGGTGCAGGACGGGCCGCAATTCACTTCCCGGTTCGCCGTCAAGAAGGGCTCGCCGATCAAGACGGTGGAGGACCTGAAAGGTCACTCGCTGGCGATCAACGCCTTCGGCGGCGCGCTCGATATGGCCGCGCGCCTGATGCTGAAGAAGCACGAACTCGTTCCCGGCAAGGACGTCACCATCGTCGAAGCCAAGTTCCCCGCCATGCACGCCATGCTGACGTCGGGCAAGGTGGACTGTGCAGTCTTCATCGCACCGTTCTGGTACCCGTCGAACAAGGCCGGCGATATCCGGCCGTTGTTCACGATGAAACAGTCGCTCGGCGATTCCGAATTCCTGTTCTGGGTGGCGACCGAGCCGACGCTTAAGAAGAACCACGCCGCACTCGTCGATTTCTTCGAAGACTATATGCGCGCCCGGCGTTGGTTCCTCGACCCCAAGAACCGCACGGAAGCGCTCGCCTTGATGTCCAAGGCCGCGAAACGTCCGGTCTCCAAGTTTTCATGGGCACTGGGGAAAGACGGCTACTACCGCACCAAGGACCTGCGCCTCGACAAGAAGGTGTTCCAGAACACGATCGACAAGATCTACGAGGCCGGCTTCATCAAGCAGAAGTTCGACGCCTCGCCCTATATCGACGAGTCGATCATCAAGGAAGCGGCGGCGCGGCTGAAATAGCCCGTGGCGACCGGCGGTTCCGGCAAGGGTTCGGAACCGCCGGCCGCGTTCCATCGCCAATACGCTTTGCGCGAAGGCCCATACACCGTGTCGAAAATCCAGTTCGTTGGCGTCAAGAAAGCTTTTCCCGGCCAAGGCGCGGCTCCGGTGGTCGCGCTCGACGGCATCGACCTTGCCATCGAGCGTGACGAGTTCGTCTCGGTGGTCGGCCCGAGCGGCTGCGGCAAGAGCACCCTGCTCTACCTGCTCGGCGGCTTCCTCGAGCTGTCGGGCGGCAAGATCCTGGTCGACGGCAAGCCGGTCGTCGAACCGAGCCCGGAGCGCGGCATCGTCTTCCAGCACTTCGCGCTGTTTCCCTGGAAGACGGTGATGGGCAACGTGGAGTTCGGCCTCGCCGAGCGCGGCATCGGTAGGGAGGAGCGCCGCGCGACTGCGCAGCGCTACATCGACATGGTCAAGCTCACCGGCTTCGAGGACACCTTCCCCAACCGGCTCTCGGGCGGCATGCAGCAGCGCGTCGCGCTTGCGCGCACGCTTGCCTGCAATCCGGATGTGCTGCTCATGGACGAACCGTTCGGCGCCCTCGATGCCCAAACGCGCTACGTCCTGCAACAGGAACTGCTGGACATCTGGCGCCAGCAGAAGAAGACGGTGATGTTCATCACCCATGACGTGCGCGAGGCGGTGATCCTGGCCGAGCGCGTGGTGGTGATGACGGCGCGCCCCGGCCGCATCAAGGCGATCCTCAACACCAAGTTCGACCCCGAGGACCGCACAAAGATCGACGATCTCTCCGAGGAAATATGGTCACTGTTGCGCGAAGAGATGGCCCTGGCGTCCTGACCGCGTTCAACGCGGTCGGCGGCACGCTGGTCTATTACGCCCCGGTGGCGCTACTGCTGCTTGCCTGGGAAGTCTCTTCCCGCGCCGGCTGGCTGTCGGCCGAATTGCTGCCGTCGCCGGAGGCGACCTATGCCGCCTTCCGCGCGGCGTTCGATTCCGGCGAGCTCGCGCAACAGGCCGCTGTCTCACTCAAGCGCGAGCTCACCGGCCTGCTCTCCAGCGTGGTCATCGGCACGGTCGTCGGCATCACCATGGCGCGCATCGAATGGGCGCGCATTCTGTTGCGGCCGGTCATCACCTTCCTCTACCCGATGCCGAAGAGCGCGCTCATCCCGATCCTGCTGTTGTGGTTCGGCATGGGCGACATGTCGAAGATCGCCGCCGTTTTCCTCGGCTGTCTGCTGCCGGTGGTGATCAGTTCCTATAACGGTGCGCGCGGCGTCGACCCGATCCTGGTCTGGTCGGCGCGCAGCCTTGGCGCCAGCAAACTCCGCGTCCTGTGGAAGATCGTGCTGCCCGCCGCGCTGCCCGACATCCTGAGCGGCATCCGCATGGCGCTGGCGCTGTCGTGGCTGCTGCTGGTCAGCGCCGAACTGCTGCTCGCCGAGAAAGGGCTCGGCTACATGATCGGCTATAACGGCGAGACCGGCGACTACGCCACCATGTTCAGCGCCATCATCGTCGTCATCCTGATCGGATCGGTGTCCGATCGGCTGTTCCTTCACCTCATGGCCTGGTCGCTCCGATGGCGGACACTGTCGTCGTAACGCCGAACACGCCCTCCTGGACGGCCCAGCTCATCAAGGGCTCGGCGCGGTTTGCCGTCGGCACCGTGCTGATCGTCGCCTGGCAGGTGAGCGTGCAGTCCGGCTGGATCAACGCTTATCTCTTGCCGGCGCCCAGCAATATCGCGCTGCGCATGGGCGAGCAGCTCTGGTCCGGCACGCTGATTTCCGACACGATGCTCACCATCTACCGCGCCTTCAGCGGCTTCATGATTGCGGCTGTCATCGGTATCGTCATCGGCACGATCGCGGCCCGCAACAAGCTGGCACGCTGGTTCTTCGATCCGCTGGTCTCGATCGGATTTCCCGCGCCCAAGATCGCCTTCATGCCGCTGTTCGTGCTGTGGTTCGGGCTGGGCGACCAGGCCAAGATCACGATGGTGGCGCTGAGCTGCGTCTTTCCCATCATCAGCGCGACGTATCTCGGCACCGGCTCGATCGACCGCTATCTGATCTGGTCGGCGCGCAACCTCGGGCTCAGCCGGCGGCGTGTGGTGTGGAAAATCGTCGTGCCCGCCGCCCTGCCCCAGATCCTCAGCGGCCTGCAGATTGCCTTTCCGATGTCGCTCATCGTCACGGTGGTGACCGAGATGATTACCGCCGGCGGCGGCCTCGGCGGCTACATGATCCTGTCGGCGCGCATGGCACTCTCGGAGCAGGTGTTCGTCGGTATCCTCACCATCGCTATCGTCGGCTATGTGCTGCTCGCCGGATTCGATCATCTACGGCGCTATCTGCTGCGCTGGCATACGGAGAGCCTGTCGGGTCTTTAGGGTTCGGGCGCGTGGTGGCGTCCTATCGCGTGAGAAAGCAACGAGAGCCCATGCAAGGAACAAGCTTGCGTGGCTTGAAGTGGCCTTGCGATAATACGGTAACGGCTCGGTCGAAAAGCCGAATACGGTCTGGGAGGACGTCGTGGTCAAGGCGCTGAAGTTGGGCCATCTGGTGCTGAGCGTGCGCGACTGCGTGCGTTCGCGCGATTTCTATACGCAACGGCTAGGGCTGAAAGTCTCGAACGAAAAGCTCGAGCGCGGCCAAGTGTTCCTGACGCTCGGCGAGGAGCACCATGTGCTGGCGCTGTTTCAGCGCGCATCCGAAGATCCGCCGACGCCGGACCAGCCGGGCATCAGACACATCGCCTTTCAGCTTAACGATCTCGCACAGCTGCAAGCGGCCTATGATGAAGTGAAGGCAGCCGGCACGCCGATCGAAAGCGAAAGCGAGGATGGCATTACCCGCAGCTTCTACGTCCGCGACCCCGACAACAATCTTGTCGAGCTATTCTGCAATCGCGTGCAGAACGGCTTGGCGGCGATCCGCACGGCCGACTTGACTGCGGCGCCGTTCGACATCGCCGGCGCCACGACGCGGCATTAGGGAGGAGAAAATGGTCGAGGTGCAAAGACTTGCGCATGTCGTGCTCAACGTCAGTAACGCGCAGGCTTCAAAGGAATTCTACACCAAGGTGCTCGGCGTGGAGGTGTCGGCCGAGAGTGCCGACGGCAAAGCCGTCTATCTGAGCCTCGGCGAGCAGCATCACGATCTCGCGCTGGTCGAGGGCGCCACCGGGCCGCGCCCCACCGCAAAGCAGCCGAGCCTCATCCACTTTGCGTGGCAGGTCGACGACTACGAGACGCTGAAGGCGGCCTATTACGAGTTGACGGCCAAGGGCCTCAACATCAAGCACACCTTCCAGCACAACGTCACCGACAGCATCTATATCGAGGACCCCGACGGGATGCTTGTCGAACTCTACTGCAACCGTTTCGAAAACGGGCTGGAGGCGATGCAGACCATGGGCCCGCGCACCGACGACCTCGATATCGACACCCGCGTCGCCACCCCACGCCAGCCGGCGCGGTGAGGCGCGCTCAGTCGCCCGCGACCTTGGCGCCCTTCATGCCGGCACGCGCAATCGCCTGTGCGACAAAGCCGGAGCGAACCGCCTCATCGAGAACTTGATTGACGAAAGCGAGACCCGCCGACTGCTGACCCTTCGGCACGGCGACGCCGACATAGGCCTTGTCGAACCAGTCGTCGAGGATGCGCGAGCCGGGAAAGCGGTCCTGCGCGGTCGCCAGCACCTGGCGCGGCGCCGCCACCAGATCGCATTCGTCCTTGCCGAGTCCGTCGAATGCCACCGTCACGCCGCCGAAGCGAACGAGCGTTGCCTGTTTGATGAAGCGGGTGAGAAACAGATCGAAAGCGGACTTTTCCGCAACGCCAACGCGGATGCCCGGCTTGTCGGCGTCGGCCACCTTCCGGATCATGGAGCCGGCCGGCACCAGATAGGTCGAATCCGCTTCGAGATAGGCGCGGCTATAATCGAAGGTTTTGCGCCGCTCGTCCTCCATGACGATGGTGGCGATGTCCCACTCATCCTTGCCGGTGTCGGCGATCAGTTCGCGCACGGCCCCGTAGGGCTTGGCCTCGAACGGCACACCAAGGCGGACCGCGAGTTCCTTGCCGAGGTCCATGGAGACCCCGCGCAATTCACCGCTCGCCGGGTCGCGCCGCACGTAAAGCGCGCTCCCCACCGGAAAGGCCAGCCGCAGTCTGTTGTGTGGTGCGAGTTCTGCGCGTGCCGCCTCGGATGGCACGGCGCGCTGTGTCGTGTCGGCAGTCACGGCAATCTCCCCCTTGAAATCCGTCGCCTGTTTAGCGCCCCGCCGCGGCGAGCGCCAGCGCGCGCAGCCGGGCCGCGCTGACGAAGGCCGCATAGCTCCAGGTCAGGTGGCGGGCCGAGGTCTGCGCGCCGGTCGCCCGATCCACCTGCTCCGACAGCGCGCCGTCGGCGGGCGTCAAATCGCGCACCGTCGCCATGAAGGCGTCGCCACGGCGGATGAGCGCCTCGCGATCCTGTCCGGGGATGAGCGCCCGCCGATAGTTGATGCCGGCCGCGGCCAGCGTCGTCGGATACCAGGCGCCGCCGCCGAAATAGCGGTCGCCGCGTGATCGGCCAAGCGCGGGCGCCCCGCGTCCGCGGTTGATCGGAAATTCGCGCGCGAACAAACCCTCGATCGCTTTTTGCGTCTTATGCACCCGTTCGTCCGTCACGCTGTGCCGTCCCTGCGGCAGATCGGCATCGAGCACCGCGAGCAGCACCGCCGCATCGACCAAATCCTCGGCGCTGTCTACGCGCGGCGGCCGGATCGCCATGTACACTTGATGCCGCTCCGACCAGTGCTCATCCAGCCCCGCACGCAATTGCTGTTCCGCGGTCTCGTATGACGCTGCATCGAGATACCCACGGCCGTGCACGAGCGCGCCAAGCTGCACCAGCGCGACGTAATAGTGATGGGCGTTCTCGCCTGCTTCTTCCCACGGTCCGATGCAGCGCTTGCCGGCGTGACGCAAGGTGAAGTCCAGGTCCAAACGCAGCAACCGTTCGAGCGCCTCGGATCGCGACCCGCCGGTAGCGAGATAGCGCAGGCAGGCGAGCGCGCGTAGCGCCGGCCCGTCATATTGCGGGCGCGACCAGCGCAGCACGTCGATGGTGCCGTCGGGATTGAAACGCGGCTCGCCAAACAGCTTGTCGCCGAAGAGCGCGCGGATCTCGGCATCGGGCCGCAGGAACTTGCGAAAGCCGCGCCGCGTCAGCTCGCGGTATCGGCTCTGCCGCGCAAACAAACCGCCGTTAAGATTAGTTAACGCTAAACTAAAGCGAACGAAGTCGTCGAAATGCGCGCGCCAGCGCTGCCGTTCGCGTTCTTCGGCAGCATCCTGCACCAGTTCGGCGATGCTTCGCATGACAATCGCGGAATCGCGCAGCCAATGGAAAAAATAGTCGGGTTCCGGATCCCAATTGGCGATTACCGGTGACGCGAGCACCGAACCTTTGGCCGGAACAATGATCTGGCCGAACGATTCGCGCCGCCGAATTTGCTGCGTCGCGGAAATCGCCCCTTCCATGGTGAGCGCGCTGTGATGCGCCTGACGCGCGATCCAGCCCGTTAAATCAAGGGATTCCGTCATTGCCGGCAAATTTCATGCACTCCGCGCGCTTATGCGCCGCGCAATGAAAGTTCCTTGTGGGCTGGGTGCAACATGTTCCGCAATGCGACGATCAAGGCGCCATTATGGCTTGCTATTTTAATGTATTGATATGAATCATAGGCACAATATAAATCGAAATGAAAGCAGTGCTGGTCTCGGGGGACCAGCAACATGCGATAAATAACGTGCAACAACGAACGAACCGAGACGCGCCCAGCGACAACGCTGATTCGCGCCGGCAAGCGGATACGCTCCGCGCGACGGCCGATGACGGTCGCCCCGATCCTCTCAGTGCGCAAGGACCCGCTGGGTTCCGTCCGCCTGCCGCCGCGTATGCAGGAAAGAGCGCGGCACGCGAGAGCCTCACTTTGCTGCGCGCATTGTGGCGGTCGGCCTCCCGGCTCCGTGTCAGCCTGCTCGCCGCCGGCATCGTCGTGGTGCTGCTTGGCAATATGGTCGGGCAGATCAAGCTCAACGACTGGAACGGAACTTTCTTTGACGCGCTCGCGCAGCGGAACTTGCCGGCGCTGGGGCACGAGCTGCTGATCTTCCTGGTCATCATCGGCTTCTTGTTGGGCTTCGTCGTCTGGCAGACCTGGATGCAGCAGATGCTCAAGGTCCGCTTGCGCGAGTGGCTGACGCATCATCTGCTGGACGAGTGGCTGGTGCGCGGCCGCGCCTATCGACTGGGTCTTGCCGGCCAGCTCGGCGTCAATCCCGATCAACGCATCGAGGAAGACACGCGCAAGCTGACCGAACTTTCGGCGAGCCTCGGCGTCGGCCTGCTGCAGGCCGCCATGCTGCTGGTCAGCTTCATCGGTATCCTGTGGGCGCTGTCGAGCCATCTCGTCTTCACGTTCGGCGGCCATCAGTTCTCCATTCCCGGCTATATGGTCTGGTGCGCGATCATCTACGCGCTGATCGGATCCGTGCTGACCTGGCGGGTCGGCGTGCCGCTTATCGGCCTGAACGCCGAGCTCTACGCGCGGGAAGCGGAACTCCGCTTCGCCCTGGTGCGCGTCAGCGAGAGCGCCGAAAGCATTGCGCTGTTCCATGGCGAGCAGGACGAGCGGCGGCAGCTCGAAGGCAATCTCAATCGCGTGATCGGCACCATGAAGCAGTTGTCCGGTGCGCTTTCGCGGCTCACCTGGATCACCTCCGGTTACGGCTGGGTCGCCATCGTGGTTCCAATCGTTGTCGCTTCACCCGGCTATTTCAGCGGCGGCCTCACCATGGGTGGGCTGATGATGGTGGTCGGCGCCTTCAATCAGGTGCAAGGCTCGCTGCGCTGGTTCGTCGACCAGTTCCCCTCGATCGCCGACTGGCGCGCCACGCTGCACCGGGTGAGCGCCTTCAAGGCGGCGGTGGACGAAGTCGACAAGATCGACGAGGCGGTCGAGCGCATAAAGCTGGAGCGGCACCCCGAGGGCGCCCTCGCCTTCGACGGCGTCAGCGTGCTGCTGTCCGACGGACGCGTCGTCATCTCCGAGGCGACCGTCGAGATCGACCGCGGCGAGCGGGTGCTGATCGTCGGCGAATCCGGCGCCGGCAAGAGCACGCTGTTCCGCGCGCTCGCCGGGCTGTGGCCGTGGGGTGGCGGCACCATCCGCCTGCCCGATCCCGACAAGATGATGTTCATGCCGCAGCGGCCCTATCTGCCGCTTGGCACCATGCGCGCGGCCATCACCTATCCCGATCCGCCGGAGGCCTTCGAGACCGCCGAGATCGAAAAGGTAGTCAAGCGCGTCGGTCTTGCCGAGTTCCTGCCGATGCTCGATTTCGAGGGCCGGCTCGACAAGAACCTGTCGCTCGGCCAGCAGCAACTCATCGGCTTCGCGCGGCTATTGCTGCATCGGCCATCCTGGGTGTTCCTGGACGAAGCCACCTCGGCGCTCGACGAGGTTAGCCAGCGCCGGGTGATGTCGATGTTCGATCATGAACTCGAGGGCGCCGCCGTGGTCAGCATCGGCCATCGCCCGGGCCTGGAGGCTTTCCACACCCGGGTGCTGCACCTGGTGCGCACCCCGAACGGCGCCATGCTGCACCACGATGCACCGAGGGACTCTATCTACGTCCTGCCGCAGCGCATCGGCGCCCTGATCGGCAGGGCCAGCGCCGCCATCAACCTCGGCCACTTCGGCCTGGGCAAAACGCTGCCCGCCGAGCCGAAGGAAAGCGGCCCCGAAAAATTGCGCTCGACAGCGTAACGAACCACGCCATAAGTGGCGTGGAACCAGACGAGCGGCCAATTCTTCTCCCTGTTGGCGCCGCCTCGGGGGAAGCTGCCTGTCCATGACAGATTTCATCGAAAACCTGCTGCGCGGGATGAGCTTGGCCGAGAAGATCGGCCAACTGAACCATCCCAACATTGCCGGTGGCGACACGACTGGAGCTGGCGCCGCGGTCGGCGACATCGAAAGCCGCATCCGGCGCGGCGAGGCCGGAAGCCTGGCGGCCGGCGCACCGCTTGCCCGGCTGGCGGAGATGCAGCGCATTGCCGTCGAAGAATCACCACACGGCATCCCGCTGCTGTTCACGCTCGACGTCATCCACGGCCACCGCACCATCTTCCCGCTGCCGCTCGGCCTCGCCTGCTCGTTCGATCCGGAACTCGCGCGCCGCACTGCGCGCGTCGCGGCCATCGAAGCCGCCGCATCCGGCGTTGCGCTCAATTGGGCGCCGATGCTGGACGTCGCGCGCGACGCACGCTGGGGGCGTTGCGCCGAAAGTCCGGGCGAGGATCCGGTGCTCGGCGCCGCCTTCGCCAAGGCGATGGTGGCGGGCTTCCAGAGCGAGGACCTCACGCGGCCCGACGCGATGATGGGCTGCGCCAAGCATTTCGCCGGCTACGGCTTCGCCGAAGGCGGCCGCGACTACAACGCGGTGGATGCCAGCCCCTATCGTATGCACAACGTGGTGCTGCCGCCGTTCAAGGCGGCGGTCGACGCGGGGGTCGGCGCGGTTATGGTCGGCTTCCACGACCTTGCCGGCATCCCCTGCACCGCGCACCGAGAATTGTTGCGCGACCTCTTACGCGGCGTGTGGGGCTTCGACGGGCTGATCGTCTCCGACTACACGGCGATCATGGAACTCGTGCACCATGGCGTCGCCGCCGACGAGAAAGAGGCCGCCTTGCTCGCTTTCGCGGCGGGCGTCGATATCGACCTCGTGAGCGAGTGCTACATGCGCCATCTGCCGGCGCTGGTCGCCGAGGGCTGCGTCGCCGAGGCCGAGATCGATGCCGCCTGCCGCCGCGTGCTGCGGGCAAAAGAGAAACTCGGCTTGTTCGCCGATCCCTTTCGCGGCCTGGATGAAAAGCGCCGTGAGACGGTCATCCTCACCGCAGATAATCGCAAATTGGCGCGCGAGGCGGCGGCCAAGGCCTGCGTGCTCCTGAAGAACAACGGCGCATTGCCGTTGGCGCGCGCGGGCACCATCGCCCTCGTCGGCCCGCTCGCCGACAGCCGCATCAACATGCAGGGCACCTGGGCCGTGGCCGCGCATCCGCAAGACAGCGTCACCGTGCTTGAGGGATTGCGCGATGCCGGCGTCCGCGTGCTCCATGCCAAGGGTGCCAACATCGTCGACGATCCGAACGTCGCCGCCCGACTCAATGTCTTCGGGGAGACGGCAACCATCGATGCCCGCTTGCCGGAGCAGATGATCGACGAAGCGGTTGCGCTTGCCCGCCAAGCCGACGTCGTGGTCGCCTGCGTCGGCGAGGCCAAGGAACATTCCGGCGAATCCGCGACCCGCACCGAGATCGCCCTGCCCGGCAGCCAGCGCCGGCTGCTCGAAGCGCTGCATCAGACCGGCAAGCCGCTGGTACTGGTGACCATGAGCGGGCGACCGCTGGCGCTCGAACTCGGAGGACGCGCACGCCGACGCCATCCTGCATGCCTGGTTCGGCGGCAGCGAAGCCGGCAACGGCATCGCCGATCTGCTGCTCGGCAACGTCAATCCCTCCGGCAAGCTCGCCATGAGCTTTCCGCGTAGCGCCGGGCAATGCCCTATCACCTATGCCGAGCCGCCGACCGGCCGGCCGATCGACAAGATCGGCATCGATGTTGCCGGCGACCATGAAGTAAGCGGCCAAGGCCAGCACGTGTTCCGCAAGTTCACGACTGCCTGCCGTATCGAGGGGGCGCACACGCCGCTCTATCCGTTCGGCCATGGGCTGAGCTACACGACGTACGAGTACGGTGCCCTTGAACTGGAAAAGACCGCGCTGCACGGCGAGCGCGACGTGCTCACGGCCACGGTAACGGTGCGCAATACGGGGCCGGTGGCCGGCGAGGAGATCGTGCAGCTCTATGTCAGCGATCCGGTCGCCAGCCGCTCGCGGCCGGTGCGTGAGTTGAAAGGCTTCCGCAAAATCGCGCTGCAGCCTGGCGAGACGCAACGCGTGAGCTTCCACATCACCGTTGCAGACTTGCGTTTCTTCCGCGCCGAGCGTCTCGCCGCTCCCGAGCCCGTCTGGGAGCCGGGAACCTTCATCATTCAGGTCGGGCCGAGCTCCGAGAGGCTCGCCGCCGCAAGCATTGAATGGCAGGTATCATGAGCGAGCCACTGTCCGACGAAGCCCTGCTCGACGTGGTGCAGCGGCAAACGCTCGCTTATTTCTGGGACTTCGGTCATCCGGTGAGCGGTATGGGGCGCGAGCGCAGCAACCCGGTTCCCGGCTACGACTATGTCGAGACGGTCACCACCGGCGGCACCGGCTTCGGCATCATGGCGATGCTGGCCGGCGCGTCACGCGGATTTCTGCCGCGCACCGCGGTTCTGGCGCGCCTGACGCAGATCGTCGCGTTCCTCGAACGCTCTGAAACCTATCACGGCGTCTTTCCGCATTTCATGCACGGCGGAACAGGCGAGACCATTCCCTTCTCCAAGAGGGACGACGGCGGCGACCTGGTCGAAACCTCGTTCCTGATGGTAGGCCTGCTGTGCGCGCGGCAATTCTTTGCCGGCACGACGTCCGAGGAAGCGAGCTTGCGCGGGGCAATCGACAAGCTCTGGCACGCGGTCGAATGGAATTGGCACACGCAAGGGCGCGACATGCTCTATTGGCATTGGAGCCCGCGCCACGGTTGGGCGATGAACCATGCCATCACCGGCTGGAACGAGTGTCTCATTACCTACGTGCTCGCTGCCGCCTCGCCCACACATCCGATCGAGGCGGAGGTCTATCACCGCGGCTGGACCGACAGCCCGGTGTTCCGCAATGGCCAAAGCTATCACGGCATCGAATTGCCGCTGGGGCCGCCCTATGGCGGGCCGCTGTTCTTTTCTCACTATTCGTTTGTCGGGCTCGACCCACGCGGTTTGCGCGACCGCTATGCCGACTATTTCGCGCAGAATCGCGCGCACACGCTGATCAACCGCGCGCATTGCATTGCCAACCCGAACGGTTTTGATGGCTACAGCGCGGAATGCTGGGGGTTGACCGCGTGCGACGGCGATGCCGGCTACAACGCCTTCTCGCCGACCAACGATTTTGGCGTCATCGCGCCGACGGCCGCGCTGTCGTCGATGCCGTACACGCCGGCGGAGTCGCTCGCCGCGCTGCGGTACTTCTACGAAAAACTCGGCGGCGAGATTTGGCGCGAACTCGGCTTTGCCGACGCCTTCAACCGCTCAAACCACTGGGTCGCCAACAGCAACCTGGCCATCGACCAGGGACCGATCGTGGTGATGATCGAGAACCACCGCTCCGGCCTGCTGTGGGACCTGTTCATGAGCTGCCCGGAGTTGAGCGTGGGCTTGCAGCGGCTGGGCTTCGAGAGCCGGCGCTTCACCGGCGTCTGAGCGCCTGTCTACACCGCCTCGATATCGGCGAGCAGCTTGTCGGTGATGGTGAGGCCGTCCGTCGCCGCCTTCTCGCGCAGCGCCAGGCGGCGCATGCCCGGCAGCCGCGCGCCAGGCTGGGCTTCGATCGAAGCGGCGAGCGCGCCGAAATGCGCCAGCGCACCGGCGCCGCCGAAGGCCGCCGGATCGAAGGCGATCAGCAGTTGACCGGTGCCCGGCGGTCCGCCCTTGGCATCGAGGAACGAGGAAGCGTCCGCAGCGAAATTCGCGCCGGTCAGGCCGGCGGCCAGCAGCTCAACCATCAGCGCCAGCGCCGTGCCCTTTGCGTCGCCCAGGGGCAGCATGGTGCCGCCAAGCGCCGCGTTCGGATCGGTTGTCGGCTTGCCGTCCGCATCGAGCGCCCAGCCTGCCGGGATCGGTTCGCCCTTCTGCTTGGCGGCGAGGATATTGCCGCGCGCGACCTTGGACAGCGAAAGGTCGATCACGATCGGCGCGTGGTCCGGCAGCGGACAGGCAAAGGCGATCGGGTTGGTGCCGAACACCGCCTTGGAGCCGCCCCAGGGCGCGATGGCGCCCGGCGTATTGGCGAACAGAATTGCCATCAGCCCCTCTTGCGCCAGATGCTCGACCGGATGGCCGGCAACGCCGCAATGATGCGAGTGGTGGATGCCGGCCGTAGCGACGCCGTTCTTGCGTGTCGCTTCCGGCAAAGCGGCCAGCGCCGCATCGAGCGCCGGATAGGCAAAGCCATTCCTGGCGTCAACCACCGCCACCGCCGAACGCGACCAGCTCAGCACCGGCTTGGCGAAGCCATCGACCTTGCCGGCCTTGGCCTGCGCAGCATAGCTCGGCACCCGCGAGAGCCCATGGCCCTTCTGGCCGTCGGCTTCGGCGCCAACCAATGCCCGCGCGACGCTTGCCGCAATATCGGCGTCGGTCTTGCAGCGGGTGAGCGTGCGCACGACCAGCGCTTGCGCCTCGGCCAGGGTCAGGGTGGGCATTGGTCAGCCTCCGGCGAGATGGTCGCGGATCTTTTCAGCCACCATGCGCGACACGCGGGTATTGGCTTCCACGGTCACGCCGGCGATGTGCGGGGTCAACAGGAGATGCGGGCAGCCCGCGAATAGCTGTCCTCGCTCCTTGGTCACCGGCTCCTCGGTGAACACGTCGAGCGCGGCACCGCCAAGCTGGCCGGAACGCAGCGCATCGGCGACGGCAGCTTCGTCGACCACCCCGCCGCGCGCGGCATTGATCAGGATGGTGCCGGGCTTCATCGCGGTGATGGCCCGCGCATCGATCATGTTGTGGGTGCCGTCGGTCAGCGGCACATGCAGCGAGATCACGTCGCTCTCGCGCAGCAGCGTCTCAAGATCGCAGCACGCCACCTTGCCCCAGGGCTGCATCCACGCGGCATCATTGGCGGCAATATGCGGATCGTAAGCGCATACCTTGGTGCCGAGCGCCGCCGCCACGGCGCCGACCTTGCGCCCGATCGAGCCGAAGCCGACCAGACCGAGCGTCTTGCCGCCGGCCTCGCGGCCCATCAGCTTGGTGCGCGGCCATTCGCCGGCGATGACGCTGTCGCTCGAACCGTAGGCGCCGCGCAGCAGCACCAGCATGGCGGCGATCACCCATTCCACCACCGCCGCATCATTGGCGCCGGTTGCCGGATAAACGGCGATGCCGCGAACCTGACACGCGGTCATGTCGATATTGTCGAGCCCGACGCCGAGGCGGCCGACGGCGCGCAGCTTCGGCGCCTTCTCGAGCAGCGCGGCATCGACCCGCGTGCGGTTGCGCACGATCAGCACGTCGGCATCCGCGACTGCCGCCAGCAACTCGTCGCGGCGGTCGACCAATGCCGGTTCGTAGCGCACGTCGTGACCGGCGAGGATGCCATGAATGGCATCCTCGTCCATGAACTCCGAAATCACGATCGCGGCCATATCGCCGCGTGCTACGCGCTGCGATAGAGCTTGGTCAGCACGAACTCGCGATGCCCGAGCGCCTCGGCCGCAGTGGCCCGGCCGTTGGCGGTGCGCAGGATCATCTCGATCAGCGCGTCGCCGGCCTCCGGGATCGTCATGTCGCGGCGCAGGATGCCGGTCACGTCGAGGTCGACGTGCTCGGACATGGTGCGCAGCGTCCGCGGGTTGCCGGAGATCTTGATCACCGGCACGATCGGGTTGCCGATGATGTTGCCCTGCCCGGTCGGGAAGGTGTGCACCACATAGCCGGCCGCCGCCATCAGCGTTACGCATTCCGCCGCCGCCGACGAGGTGTCCATGTAGTAGAGGCCCGCACCGGCGGCCGGCGCTTCGGCCGGTTCCAGCACGTCGATGTATTTGCAGGTGCGGCCGATCTTCTCGAGATTGCCGAGCGCCTTTTCTTCGATGGTGCTCAAGCCGCCGGCAATGTTGCCCTTGGTCGGCTGCGAGTCCGAGAGGTCATCGGTCTTGTGCGCCTGGATGACATCGTCTTCATACGCCTGCCAGGTCTTCATCCACTTCTCGCCGATCTCCGGACTGATCGCGCGCGCCTTGGCGATATGCTCGCCGCCGGTGATCTCCGAAGTCTCGCCGAATACGCCGTAGATGCCCTTGGGGATCAGCTTGTCGTACATGTTGCCGACGGTCGGGCACGACGCGAGGCCGGTCGTGGTGTCGCTCTCGCCGCACTTGGTCGAGATCCACAGCTCGGAAATGTCGCATTCCTCGCGCGGCAGTTCCGTAGCCCAGTGCACGTATTCCTTGGCCTGTCGCGAAGCGCGCGCGATGGTGTCGATGTCGCCGTGTAATTCGATGCCGAAGCCGGTCACCGGCTTGCCGGTCTTCTTGATGCCGTCGACCACGCGCTGGGTCCAGCCCTCCTCGATGCCGATCACGATGACCGCGGCGACGTTCGGGTTCGAGCCGGTGCCGATCAGCGTGCGGAAATGAAGGTCGAGGTCGGCGCCGAACTGCAGGCGCCCATAGGCGTGCGGAATGGCGAGCGTGCCCTTGATGTTGTTGGCCACCGCCTCACAGCACGCATTGGAAATATCGTCGAGCGGCAGAATGACGACGTGGTTGCGCACGGCGACACGGCCGTTCTCGCGCCGCCAGCCCATGAACTTCATGTTGGACTTACCGTTACCCTTCGCCATGACTACCACCGCTTGGTCTTGAGATTGTGAACGTGCACGTGCTCGCCCTTGGCGATGTCCGCCACCGCCTTGCCGATATCCTCGCCGTACTTGATCACCGTGTCGCCCTTCTTGATGTCGACCAAGGCGATCTTGTGCCCAACCGGCACGTCCATCTTGGTCTTCATGTTGAACGACGAGTTGTCGGCGGTCACCACGCACAGCATGTCGGTCCCGGCCTTGAGGCCTTCGATTGCGACCACGCCGACCGTGTCTTTCTTGTCGTGCACCAATAGCTGCGGAATGCCCATGGGCTCATCCCCTTCAAACGACTGACTTGCGCAGGTCTTGTATAAGACATAAAAGATAAGAGTCAACGAGGACCCGCGTCTAAGCGGAATCGCACGAGATGGACCAACCCCGGATCGCGCCCAGAAGCGCCGACAGCGACGCGCTCGGATTCCGCCCGCTTTACCGGCAGGTGCGCGACGTCCTGGTCAAGCGCATCATCGACAATGTCTGGAAGCCGGGAGAGCTGCTGCCGAGCGAATTCGAGATCGCCGGCGATCTCGGCGTCTCGCAGGGCACCATCCGCAAGGCGCTGGACGAGCTCGAAGCCGAGAAATTCGTCGTCCGCCGCCAGGGCAAAGGCACCTACGTCGCCCGCCACGACGAAGCACGCATCCTCTTCCAGTTCTTCAAGCTGGTGCCCGATTCCGGAAAGAGCGAGTTTCCCGAAAGCCAGATCCTCGAGGTCGCCGCCGGCACGGCGGATGCCGCCGCCGCCGCCGCCCTCGGTCTTCCGGTCGGTGCCCGTGTGGTGGCCGTCGAGCGCCTGCGCTCGCTCGCCGGCCGCGTCAGCATCGTCGAGCGCATCACGCTGCCCCGCGCGCTGTTTCCTGGCATCGAGAAGCGCGATCTGCCCAATAATCTCTACGAGCTTTATCGCTCGGATTTCAGCGTCACCGTGGTGCGCGCCTCCGAAAAGCTCAAGGCCGTGGCTGCGAGCCGACGCGAGGCCAAGCATCTCGGGCTGAAGGTCGGCGCGCCGCTGCTCGCCATCGACCGCACCGCTTTCGCGCTCGACGGCCGCCCGGTGGAATGGCGCTTCTCGCTCTGCCGCAGCGACATGCTGCACTACCTGTCCGATCTGAGGTAACGGGTGATGCGCTCAGTCGAGACAGAAACCTTGTTTCCGCACGTAGGCGCCGAAGTCGGTGCGCGCCGGCGTGGCGTATTGTCGGGCCTTGTCCTCCGACCAGCCGTAGAAGTCCGCATTGCCGAAGCGCGCGGTGTCGCGCTGCCTGCGGTATGGCAGCTGTTGCGCACGGCGCCGGTCGTAGGCGTCGATCTGACCGGCGAGATCGCCGTCGTCGAAGCGGTCTTCGTGCAGGGTGAGCGAGAGCGGCAACCGCGGCGTGATCACGCCCTGCTCCACCGGCCAGCCGAGCGCCATCCCCGCCAGCGGGATCACCTTTTTCGGAAGCGCGAACATCTCGCTGACCACCGCGGCATGGTCGCGAATGACGCTGATCGGACAACAACCCAAGCCGACCGCTTCCGCCGCACGAATGAATGTGGCGAGCACGATAGCGGCGTCGACTGTCGCATTGAAGAAGAGATCGAGATGGTCGTTGGGAAACGGCTTGCCGCGCATCTCAGCGACGAGCGGCACGCGACGGCCATTGGCGAGGAACAGAAGAAACACCGGCGCCGCGCGCAGCCAAGGCATTTCGGGAAGCAGGTCAGCGATGGCATAACGCTTCGCTTTTTCCCGAATAATGAGAATGTCTGCCTGTTGCAGATCGCTTTTTGACGGCGCAGATAAAGCGCCCGCGCAGAGGAGACGTAATAAGTGGGAGGAAACATCGCGATCGAGAAAACGACGGTGAACACGATGAGCCGCAATACGCGCCAATTCATCGAGGCCCGTCATGCCGGCGTCGACGTCGATGCGTTCACCGAAGCGTTCGAACAGCGCGTCTCCAATTGCTTGCACGACATCGGACATCGAAAGCTCCTTAGACAAATTGACCCTTGCCACCCTATCGCAACATGACGCACGATGGGTGAGAGCAAAAAGAAGACAAGCCCTAAATATTAAGCGGGAGGACAAAATGAGAGAAGACCATCGTAAAATCTGGCGTTTGCCGCTGCTTGCCGCAGCCGCTGTGTTCGCATTTTCCGCCACCAGCGCGAATGCGGAACCGCGAACGGTACGCATCGCCGAGCAGTTCGGCATTTCCTATCTGCCGCTGACGGTCATGAAGGAAAAGCATCTGCTGGAGTCGGAAGGCAAGAAGGTCGGCCTCGACCTGACAACCGAGTGGACGCACTTCTCCAACGGCGCAGCGATGAACAATGCCCTGCTCGCCGGCAGCCTCGACTTCGCGTCAGGCGGCGTCGGCCCGTTGGTGACGGCTTGGGCGCGCACCAAGGGCAAGCAGGACATCAAAGGCATTGCGGCGCTCAACACCATGCCGCTCTGGCTCAACACCATCAATCCGAAGGTGAAGACCATCAAGGACTTCACCGACAAGGACAAGATCGCGCTGCCGGCGGTGCGCGTGTCGATTCAGGCGGTGATCCTGCAGATGGCCGCGCTCAAGGCGTTCGGCAAGGGACACGAGCACGATCTCGACAAGTACACCGTGTCGCTGAGCCATCCCGACGGCCTCGCCCAGATGATGAGCTTCAAGTCGGAGATCACCGGGCACTTCACCTCGGCGCCCTACATGTACATAGAGCTGAAGAACCCGAAGGTTCACCGTGTGGTCAACAGCTACGACGTGCTCGGCGGCCCGCACACCTTCAACGTCGTTTGGGCCATGGGCAAGCTCTACAAGAACAATCCCAAGCTCATCCAGGCGTTCCTGGCAGCGCTCAAGACCGCCATGAAGGATATCAAGGCCGATCCGGCCGCCGCCGCCGCAATTTGGGTAAAGGCTAACCACTCCAAATTGCCGGTCGCGGAAGCCGAAGACATCATCAAGAAGCCGGAGAACAGCTTCACCATCGTGCCCAAGCGCACCATGGCTTTCGCCAACTACATGGCTGACGTGAAGATGGTGCCGAACCGGCCGAAGAGCTGGAAGGACATGTTCATCGACGCCGTCCACGGCCTGAAGGGCAGTTGAGGTCCGATGATGACTGCACCGCTACTCGAGGTGAACGGGGTTACGCTCCAGTACAAGACGCCGCGCCATCTGGTCACGGCGACTTACCGGGTCGATTTCTCCGTTCGCCAAGGCGACCGCTACGTCATGCTGGGGCCTTCGGGGTGTGGCAAGTCCACGCTGCTGAAGGCCGTCGGCGGGTTCATGGATCCGGTGGAAGGCTCGATCCGCATCCGCGGCAAGGAGGTCGAGGCGCCCGGGCCCGACCGCATGATGGTGTTCCAGGAATTCGAGCAATTGATGCCCTGGAAGACCGTCTTCCAGAACGTCCTGTTCCCGATGAAGGTGACGCACAAGTTCTCCGCGACCGAAGCCAAGGAGCGCGCGGACGCCGCCATCGAGAAGGTACAGCTCACCAAATTCCGCGACATCTATCCGCATATGCTGTCCGGCGGCATGAAGATGCGCGTCGCCATCGCGCGTGCGATGGCGCTGGAGCCGGACATCCTGTTGATGGACGAGCCGTTCGCGGCGCTCGACGCCCTCACCCGGCGCTCCATGCAACAGGAGCTGCTGTCGCTGTGGGACCAGCTGCACTTCACCGTGCTGTTCGTCACCCACTCGATCGAGGAGGCCATCCTGGTCGGCTCGCGCATTCTGGTGCTGTCGCCGCATCCGGGCCGGGTGCGCGCCGAGCTCGACGCCGCCCGCTTCAATTTCTCCAACATCGACCAGAGCGATTTCGGCGCGATGTCGAAGCGAATTCACCGTCTCTTGTTCGGCGACGACTCGGCCGTCGCCACCAGTCATGAGAAGGCCAGCGCATGAGCGCCGTTGAGCATAACGTGTCTATGCACGACCTCGAACGCCCGGAATTCGAGCGTCAGTTGGTTGAATCCGGGACCATCGGCAATGTCGAGCGGCCGCTGAGCGTCGTCGAGCGCCTGTTCCAGAGCGAAGTGGTGCAGCGGCTAAACATCCTGCTAGCTTTGATCGTGATCTGGCAGGTCTACGCCTGGTGGCTGGACGACTCGCTGCTGTTCCCGAGCTTCAGCGAAACCGTGCGCATGTTCTTCAGCGATCTCCGCAGCGGCCTGCTGCTCAACCGCACCATCACCTCGCTACAGACGCTCGCCTACGGCTACGGCGCGGGCCTCGCCATTGCAGGGGTGTTCACCACCTTCGCGGTCATCAGCAAGACCGGCACCCGCATCCTTTCGACCCTCACCGCCATGTTCAACCCGCTGCCGGCCATCGCGCTGCTGCCGATGGCACTGATCTGGTTCGGTCTTGGCACGCCCTCGCTGGTCTTCGTGATCATCCATTCGGTGCTGTGGGCAGTGGCGCTCAATACGCTGAGCGGTTTCCGCAGCGTGCCCGAGACACTGCGCATGAGCGGCCGCAATGTCGGCCTCAAAGGCGCCCGTTATGTCGCGCTCATCCTGATCCCGGCCGGCTTCCCGTCGATCCTGTCCGGTCTCAAGATCGGCTGGGCTTTCGCCTGGCGCACGCTGGTCGCCGCCGAATTGGTGTTCGGCGTGTCGTCGCGCTCGGGCGGCATCGGCTGGTATATCTTCGAGGCGCGCAATGACCTCGACACCGCACGCGTGTTCTCCGGCCTGCTCATGGTCATCGTGATCGGCCTGCTGGTCGAATCGGTGGTCTTCCGCGCCATCGAAGCGCGCACGGTGAATGCCTGGGGCATGCAACGATGACGGCCACGGCCGATGTGCTCCAGGTCGACGTCTGGCGGGGAAGCGAGAGCGGGCAATTTCAGACCTTCGCCGTTCCGCGCCGTATGCACCAGACCGTGCTCGACGTGGTGACCGAGATCCAGCGCGAGCAGGACGCCACCCTTTCCTATCGCTTCGCTTGCCGGGTCGGCATGTGCGGCTCCTGCGCCATGGTGGTGAACGGGCGGCCGCGTTGGACCTGCCGCACCCGCGTCAACGAAGTGATCGGCGACGACGAACGGCTGCGGCTGGAACCGTTACGCAATTTCACCGTGGTCAAGGATCTCGCGGTCGAGATGACGCAGTTCTTCGACAAGTGGAAGGAGGCACGCGGCTTCTTCGAGCCCGGCCCCGAGCCACAAGAGGATTTCGCGGTGGTGCCGCCGGCGACGCCGCAGCGGCAGGCCGCCAACGCCGGCATCGAGTGCATCGGTTGCGGCGTGTGCTATTCGGCCTGCGATGTCGTGAGCTGGGACGGCGATTATCTCGGCCCCGCCGCGCTCAATCGCGCCTGGACGCTGGTCAACGACGTGCGCGACCGTGGTCAGCCGGCGCGGCTGACGGCCGTCTCCGGCAGCGAAGGCTGCCAAGCCTGCCACACCCACATGAGCTGCACCCAGTTCTGCCCGAAGGCGATCGCGCCCACCTATTCGATCGCCGGCCTGAAGCGGACCGTGGTGCGCAACGCTCTCCGCTTCACCTCTCCCCGTGGGGGAGAGGTCGGCGCACGCAGTGCGCCGGGTGAAGGCGATCATGCCAATCGGTAGCTTCGGTCACCCCAACCCTCTCCCCAACGGGGAGAGGAAGTCCCGCCGCGGCAAGCGGCACGTCTGTCATTCGTCAACGGAGATGCGCCCGTGAGTGCCAAGCTGTTCGCGGCGCAGCGGCTCACCGCTTTCGTGCTGGCTTTCGCCGTCGCCATCCATCTGGCGACCATCCTTTACGCCGTGCATGACGGTCTCACCGCGGGCGAGATCCTTGCCCGCACCCAGGGCAACGTCGCCTTCCTCGTTTTCTACAGCCTGTTCGTGATCGCGGTTTCAATCCACGCGCCGATCGGGCTGCGCAACGTGTTGCGCGAATGGACGCCCTGGCGCGGCGCTTCGCTCGACCTCGTGCTGGCGCTGTTTGCCTTGGCGTTGTTCGTGCTCGGCTTCCGGGCCGTATACGCGGTCTACAGCGCATGATTCCGAAAAGTGGACAGCGGTTTTTGGAAAAGATCATGCGAGAGGAAAATGCGTGATGCGCGCCTCGCATAAGCAGCGCGGCTTCATCGCCGCCCTCCTCCACCGCCTTTCCGGCATCGCGCTCGCCGTCTTTTTGCCGCTGCACTTTCTGGCGCTCGCCACCGCGCTCAATGGCGCCAAGGCACTCGACTCCTTCCTTGCCCTCACCCGCCAGCCGCTCGTTCAGTTCCTGGAGTTGGGCATCGTGGTCGCGCTGGCCATCCATATGACGCTCGGCCTGCGCGTGCTCGCCGTCGAATTCTTCGATTTCCGGGAGAAGACGCTGGCAGCGCTATCGGCTTGCGTCGCCGCCATCTGCGTGGTCGGCCTCATCTTCATTCTCAATGTAGGCTGACCGATGATCGCCGGCTATCCGATCGAAACCCTCGCCGTCCTGTGGCTCGGCACGCTGCTCGGCGCCATCGCCGCCGGCGGCGCCGGCTTCGCGTTCGGGCTCACCGCATCATCGATCTGGCTTCACCGCATCGATCCGCTGCATTCGGCGCTGCTCATCAATTGCTGCGGGACGCTGCTGCACCTGACCACGATCTGGCCGCAACGCCAGCACATCGAGGTTCGCCGGGTGTGGCCGTTCGTCGTTGGCGGATTGATCGGTATCCCGATCGGCGTGCGGATCCTGCTCATTCTCGACGCCAACGTTTTGAAAGCCGTGCTCGGCGTATTCCTGCTGCTGTTCGGCACTTACGCGCTGCTGGCGCCGCGGCTGCACACGATCCATGCCGGCGGCCGCGTCGCCGATTCAGGCGTCGGCTTCCTCGGCGGCATCCTCAGCGGTATCGGCGGCTATTCCGGCGTGCTGCCGACGATCTGGACGCAACTGCGCGGCTGGTCGAAGCAGAAGGCGCGCGCGGTATACCAGCCCTACATAATCGTCATTCAATTGGGCACGGTGGTGGGTATAATATGGGCAAGCTACGACCGCACAGGACTGATGTTGGTGCTCCTGATGCTGCCGCCGCTGGCGCTCGGAACCTGGATCGGCTGGCAACTCTACGGCAGGCTCAACGACCTTCGCTTTCGCCAGGCGCTTGCCGTGCTGCTGATCGCCTCAGGCGCAACACTGGTACTCTAAGTGCGAGGATAAGCCATGCAGCTCGATAACAAAGAAGTCGAAGAGCTCGCCAAGACGCTCTATATCCGCGCGCTCAAGCTCCTGCCGGCCGACATCAAGCAGGGCTTCGAGCAACTGCTGATGCAGGAGACCGACGCCACCGGCAAAACCATCCTCGGCACCATGGTCGAGAACATCGCGGTCGCCGAGCGCACCAAGAACCTGCTCTGCCAGGACACCGGCATTCCGATCTACAACGTGACCATCGGCCGCCATGTGGAATTCGACGGCGTCGCGATGAAGGAAGCGATCCGCCGCGGCTGCGAGCGCGCCACCAAGGAACATCCGCTGCGCTCGTCCGTCGTGCACCCGATCACCCGCGTGAACGAGCAGACCTCCTGCGGCATCGGCGTGCCGGTCATCAATGTCGATTTCGACGCGCGCGAAGAGACGGTCGAGATCGAGATGATCCCGAAAGGCTCGGGCTCGGAGAACGGCTCCTTCCTGCAAATGCTGATTCCGGCCGACGGTATCGCCGCGGTCAAGCGCTTCGTCATCGACAAGGTGATCGAATGCGGCGGCCGCGTCTGCCCGCCGACCATCGTCGGCGTCGGCATCGGCGGCACCTCCGATGTGTGCATGCATCTCGCCAAGGTGGCGGCGACGCGTCCCCTCGGCACCACCTGCAGCGATCCGGAAGGCGCCAAGATCGAGGCGCAACTTTCCGAAGCGGTCAACGAGCTCGGCATCGGCCCGCAGGGCCTGGGCGGACGGTCGACCGCGTTCCGCGTTCATGTCGAGGTCGCCGCCACCCACATCACCATGAATCCGGTGGCGGTGAACATTCAATGCCATTCCGCCCGCCGCGCCAGCGCCGTCGTGACGCCCGGCGGCATCGCGTTCGAGTAAGCCGCCATGACCCATCACGTCCTCGACATGCCGATTACCGAAGAGCAGACGCGCGCCTTGCGCGTCGGCGACACGGTCACGCTGGAAAAGACGCTGTTCGGCATCCGCGACGCCACGCTCATCGGCATGTTCGACCGCGACCGCAGCACGCGGCTCGATCTCAAGGGCCACGCGGTCGTGCATACCGCGCCCAATGTGCGCAAGATCGACCCCCGCCCCGGCAACACCGCGGCCTACGAGCCGGTCTGCATCGGCACCACCACCTCGATGCGCATGGAGCGCTTCACCCGGCCGCTCATGGAGCGCGAGGGTGTGCGGCTGATCATCGGCAAAGGCGGCATGGGCCAGGGGACGCTCGATGCCTTCCGCGATCTCGGCGGCGCCTATCTCGCCGTGATCGGCGGCGCCGCCGCCCTGCAGACCACCTGGATCGAGGCGATCGAAGACGTCGATTTCGAGGACCTCAATCCGGAGTGCCTGTGGAAGTTCCGCATCAAGCACTTCGGCCCGCTGCTGGTGACCATGGATTCCCATGGCAATTCGCAATACGCGCAGATCAACGACCGGGCCGCCGCGCGGCGCGCGGCCGTGCTCGCAAGCATTGGAAGCGCTTAAGACCGTGCAGACCCTCGAGACAGATGTCCTCATTCTCGGTGCCGGCGGCGCCGGCCTGTTCGCCGCGTTGCATGCCAAGAAGGCGAACCCCGCGCTCGACGTCACCATCGCGGTCAAGGGCCTGCTCGGCAAATGCGGCTGCACGCGCATGGTGCAGGGCGGCTACAACGTCGCGCTGTCGCCCGAAGATTCGGTCGAGCGCCATTTCATGGACACCATTCTGGGCGGCGGCTGGCTCAACGATCAGGAGCTTGCCTGGCTGCTGGTCAGCACGGCACCCAAGCGCATCCGCGAGCTGGAAACCGAACTCGGCTGTTTCTTCGACCGCAACGCGGACGGTACCGTGCACCAGAAGGCCTTCGCCGGGCAGACCTTCGACCGCACCGTGCACAAAGGCGACCTGACCGGCATCGAGATCATCAATCGTCTCGCCGAACAGGTCTGGCGCCGCGACGTCAACCGCCTGGAGGATTACCGCGCGCTCGATCTCATCCCGGCCGCCGACGGCACAGGGCTCGCCGGCGTGCTGATGCTCGACATGCGCAGCGGCGAGCTGCTGCTGGTGCGCGCGCGCGCCACCTTGCTGGCGACCGGCGGCGGGCCGACCATGTACCGCTATCACACGCCATCCGGCGACAAATCCTGCGACGGGCTGGCGATGGCGCTGCGCGCCGGCCTGCCGTTGCGCGACATCGAGATGGTGCAGTTTCACCCGACCGGCCTGCTCGCCGGTGAAGGCACGCGCATGACCGGCACGGTGCTGGAGGAAGGCCTGCGCGGCGCCGGCGGGTACCTGACCGACTCCGAGCAGAAGCGTTTCATGTTCGACTACGACAAGCGCGGCGAGCGGGCGACCCGCGACATCGTCAGCCGCTCGATCATGGACCGCATCCGCAAGGGCTTCGCCAGCCCGCACGGCGGCGTCTATATCGAGATGGGTCATCTCGGCCCCGAGCGCGTGCGCCGCGAGTTCAAGGGCATGGTCGAGCGCTGCGCCGATTGCGGCTTCGATCTCGCCGCCGACCGCGTCGAGGTGATTCCGACCGCGCATTACATGATGGGTGGTGTGCAATTCGCGCCCGACTGCACGACGCCGCTGGCCGGGCTTTACGCCGCCGGCGAAGACACCGGTGGCGTGCATGGCGCCAATCGGCTGGGCGGCAACGGCGTCGCCAATTCCACCGTGTTCGGTGGCGTCGCCGGTGACGTCATGGGCGCGCGCACCAAGCCCGGAGGCGCCCTGCCCGAGCCGGACAAGAACGCCATCGAGGCCGCGCGTGCCCGCGCCTTTGGGCCGCTCGGCAGGAAATCCGGCAACCTGCCGGAAATGCGCGAGCGGCTCTACAACATCATGTGGAACGACGTCGGAATCCTGCGCACCGCCGAAAGCCTGGCGCGCGGCGCGGCGGCGCTCGATCAGCTTGCGAGCGACATCGCCGATTGCGGCGTCGACGATTCGAACCGGCGCTATAACCTCACCTGGGTGGACCGGCTCAACCTGGAAAACCTCACTTTGGTCAGCCGCGCCATCTGCGCCGCCGCCGATTTCCGTAAGGACAGCCGCGGCGCCCATTTCCGCGAGGATTTCCCACAGGCCGGCGATCTCGCCGCCTCGACCAATACGACCGTGCGACTCGACGGCGACGACATGCGGGTCGATAGCCAACCGGTGCAGTTCACCCGCGTGCGGCCGGGCGAAAGCCTGCTCGCGCGGACGCCGGAACAAGCCACAGCCTGAGCGCCACCAAGCCGGCGAGCGAAGGCCATCACAGCAGGTTTCAGCATGAGCCCGGACGAACTGGACAAATATCGCGCCCATGTCGGCCGCCGCCAGACCGAACAGGATGTGGTGTCGCCGGAACTGATGAAGCGCTTTGCGGCGGCGACCGATCAGCCGTTTCCCGGCGCCGGCAAGGCGCTGCCGCCGATGTGGCACTATGGCCTGTTCGCGACCGAGACGCCGACGGAGCGCTTGGGTCCCGACGGCCATCCGCCGCGCGGCGAATTCATGCCGCCGGTGAAGCTGCCGCGGCGCATGTTCGCCGGCGCGGCCTTGCGTTTCCTCGCCCCGCTCACGGTCGGCGAACCCGCCACCAAGATCTCCGAGATCACCTCGGTCGACTTCCGCGAGGGCAAAAGCGGTGGGCTCGTGTTCGTGCGGGTGAAGATCCAATACTGCCGCGGCGAGACCGTATGCATTGAGGAAGACCAGACCGTGGTCTATCGCGACGACGGCCCGCCGATTGCCCCTGTCGTGCCGGCGCCGAATGCCGCGCTGCCTGAGCACGACGCCAGCGAGGCGTGGCATCCCGGCAGCGTCGCCCTCTTCCGATATTCGGCAGTGACCTTCAACGCCCACCGCATCCATTACGATCTCGCCTATGTCACCGAGGCGGAAGGCTATCCCGCGCTCGTGGTGCATGGGCCGTTCACCGCGCTCAAATTATGCACCTTCGCCGGCCGCCTGCTCGGATCGGTGAAGACCTTCCGCTTCCGCGGCGAGGCGCCGCTGTTCGCGGATCAGCCGGTGCGGCTGGTGGCGAAAAAGCAAGGCGCGGAGCTTCAGGTCAAGGCCGTGCGCTGCGACGGCGTCGTCGGCATGAGCGCGACGGCGACGTGACGGTCGCTGTTTGCACTGAGCGTGCCACATGCTCCGTTGTCGTCCCCGCGAACGCGGGGACCCAGTACTCTCGGTAGCGCAGTGATTACTGGATCACCCGCCTTCGCGGGTGATGACAGCGGCAAGTGCCGTGCTGCCCAAGCTGCTCAAATCGCTCCAAAACAAAACTTATCCCCGCTCCTTCAGGCGCCTTTATCATGCTCAGCATCCGGTTCGTTTGAGGGCGTCATCTAGAGGCGTCTCGATGATGGAGCCGGATGCGGTGCCTGCGGGTGGGGGAAGAACGCATCCCCCATTCCCGGGCGGCGCGGAGCTCCGCCCGGGGGCAATAAGACCCCCCGCCAGGAGCTGGCTGACGGTGATCGAGCGAAAGCTCCGCCGAAAGCGCGGCCCGCGTCGGAAGACACCGCGATGGAGCGCCGTGGGGCGCGGCGTGCTCGCGCCAGAGCACGTCACGCACCGCAAGGTGCGGACTAAGATGGTTGCGCCTCACGGTGCTCCATCGCCCTCGATATGTGTCGAGGGGAAAGGGGAATACGGGCGTACCCGGCGCCCGCACAAAGAATACGGGTGATGATGCTTGGCTGTTTGACAATTGAATCGAAGGAGAGCGCGAGCGTGCGTCACATACAGGTGTCGTCCCCGCGCAGGCGGGGACCCAGTAAACACGTAAACACATTGAGTGCAGTGAATACTGGATCGTCCGCTTTCGCGGACGATGGCAGCCGTGAATCGAAGCGGCGCCCTGCGTTCGATCAGTTGCCCTTCACCGCCTGAAGCGCGCTCCAGATGCGCGCCGGCGTCGCCGGCATGTCGAAATGCGCAACGCCCGCGCTGCGCAATGCGTCCAGCACCGCGTTGAGACACGCCGGTAGCGCGCCGGTCGAGCCCGCCTCGCCCACGCCCTTGACGCCGAGCGGGTTGTTCGGGCTCGGCACGCCGGCATTCACCGGCTCGATGCCTGGCATCAGGTCGGCGCGCGGCATGCAGTAGTCCATGAAACTCGCGGTGATGAGCTGGCCGTCTTCGGGGTCGTACTGGCAGATTTCGCCGAACACCTGGCCGGCGCTCTGCACGATGCCGCCGACGAGTTGGCCGTCGGCAAGCTTCCGGTTGAGCACCGTGCCGATGTCGTCGACCGCGGTGTACCGCAACACCACGACAGCGCCGGTGTCGGGATCGATTTCCACCTCCGCCACATGCGCCCCACTCGGAAAGGCGCGCGAGACGTTGCGCTCGGCGATGGTGTCGAGCGGATGCGGCTTCTCTTGCGTGTGGCGGTCGATGATCTCGCGCATGGTGATGCGGCGGTCGGTGCCCGCGATGGTGAAGACGCCACCGGCGAACAGCAGATCGTCGATATTGGCCTCGAGCGCTTCCGCCGCCAGTTTCTTCGCTTTCTCGATCACCACATCCGCGGCGACCTTGTAGGCGCTGCCTTGCGACATGGCCGAGCGCGAGCCGATGGAAGGATTGCCGACGAGTTCCGGACCCTCCGGATCGCCCGCTTTGAGAAAGATGCGCTCGGCATCGAGCCCCAGCCATTGCGCGATCATGTCGGGAAAGATGGTCTCGTGCCCCTGCCCGCTCGGACCGGTCACATTGTGCAGCACGATCGTGCCGTCCGGCTCGAACAACACCGCCACCTGGTCCTTCGGCACGCCGCCACCGCCCGAGGGCTCGATGAACATGCCGCATCCGATCCCACGCAGCTTTCGTCGCCTTTTCGACTCGCGGCGGCGGGCCGTAAAGCCGTCCCAATCGGACGCCTCGCGTGCCATGGCGACCAGCGCCGGAAAGTCGCCGCTGTCGAAGATAATGCCGGTACGGGTGCGGTACGGCATCTGCTCTTTCGTGATGAGATTGCGCCGGCGCAGTTCGAGCGGATCCACGTTGAGCCTGACCGCCGCCTCATCGACCAGCCGCTCGACGATCAAGTTGGCCTCCGGCCGGCCGGCGCCGCGATAGGCATTGGTCGGCGAGGTGTTGGTGACGATCTGGCGATGACGCCCATAGAGCGCCTCGACTTGATAGACGCCGGCACCGATCGCCAGCCCATTGATGGAGTTGGTCAAAATACCAGCCTCGCCGAGATAGGCGCCGGAGTCGCAGAGCCATTCGGTGCGTAGCGCAACGAACCGGCCCGTCCTGGTGAAGGCGAGCTCACCCTTGAGCGACACCGCACGGCCGTGGTTGTCGGTGAGGAAATCCTCCGTGCGGGTCGACAGCCATTTGACCGGCCGCCCTAGTTGCTTGGCCGCGAACAGCAGCGCCGGATATTCCGGAAACGGCGCGGTGCGCGAGCCGAAGGCGCCGCCCACATCGAGCATGCGCACGCGCAGACGCTGCGAATCGATGCCAGCAGCGTGGGCAAGCTCGTCGCGCAGCGCCCGCGTGCCCTGGTTGGGCGCGTAGAAATCGTATGTGTCGGATGCCGCATCGTAGGACGCAATCGCCCCGCGCACCTCCATCGGCGTCGGCGCAACGCGCGGGCTTTCCACGGTGACACTGACCACGCCATGCGCCTTCTCGATCAGCGCGGTTGTCTTGGCCTCGTCGCCGTATTCAAAATCGAAGCAGACGTTACCGGGGACGTCGTCGTGGATGACGAAGGCACCGGGCTCGATGGCGCGCTCGACCCCGATCACCGCCGGCAGTTCCTCGTAGTCCACCTCGATGAGATCGGCGGCATCGCGCGCTTGCGCAGCGGTCTCGGCAATCACCACCGCGATCTCGTCGCCGACGAAGCGCACGCGCTCGCCCGCCAGCACCGGCCGCTCCGGGACGGCGATCTTCTGCCCGCCACGACCCGGCGGAGGCTGGATCGGATGCACGGTCTTGAAGCCGGCATCGACGACATCGCGCGCGGTCAGCACCAGGAGCACCCCGGGCGCGGCCTGTGCGGCGCCGACGTCCACCTTCTTGATAATGGCATGCGCCCGTTCGGAACGGCGGAAGCAGGCATGGGCCTGCCCCGGCAGATTCCAGTCGTTGGTGTAGCGCCCGGCGCCGGTGAGAAAACGCCCGTCTTCGCGCCGCCCCTTGAACGTCGCCACTTCGCTCATTTCTGCCGGCCCGCCGTCAATTCGCCCCGTGTCACCGCAGCTCGATCTCCATCTGGATAGCATCGCCGCGATAGACGCCATGACCGGCATAAAGGATCGTGCCGTCACGGTCGAGAGCGACGCGGTCGACGACCGCCACCGGCGCGCTGAGCGGAATCTGCAGGAGCCCGGCCATCTCCACATCGGCCATGCCGATCGTCAGGCTCTGCCAAGCTTTGCCGATCTTGTCGCCGGCGATCCCGTGCAGGATCGGCAGCGTCGGCAGCCGGCGGAACTGCAGCGGCGGGCCCTTCTTGAAAAGCTCGTATTCGAGATAGAAGCGCCCGACTAAATAAGGCCGTCCATCGCGCAGATGAAGCCGCCGCATCATCTGGTATTTGTGCGCCGGCTTACCCTCGTCGCGGTCGGCCGCCGGCAAGTCGCGCACGACGCCCTGCTCCAACACCTCGATTTTGGCGCCCTCGTGCGCCGAGATCAGCGACGGCCAGTCGATCGCGAGCTTGTGCACGTGCGCTTCGACCGGCGACCGGCGCACGAAGGTGCCCTTGGCGCGCAGGCGCTCGAGCAATCCCTCCTGCTCGAGGAGCCCCAGCGCCTCGCGCATGGTGCCGCGTGCCACCGCGAATTCGGCGGCAAGGATGTCGACGTTCGGGATGCGGCTGCCCACCGGCCATTCGCCAGCCGCGATCCGGTTGCGGAACAAGGTGGCGAGCTGGATATAGCGGGCGACCGGGCTGCGGTCGAAATCGCGCCCTCCGGTCACCACCCGCAACGCATTCTTGCCTCGCGCCATCGCTCTTTCGCGCCTCCCGCCGGCTTCATTCAATCAATAGTATGGACTTTTGCACCATGGAGCGATAGGGCTGTTTGGCAAGGAGTTGTGCATGAGCCGGCTGCCGATCACCATCGCGACGTGGGACTACGACCGCGTGCGCGCCCTCACCGACGGCCGCGTCACGGTCGAAGGTTGCGACGTCAATTACATTACCATGCCGGTGGAGGAATGCTTCGAGCGCGCCTTCTTTCACGGCGAGTTCGAGGTGGCGGAGATCGGATTCAGCCCCTTCCTGATCGCGCTGTCGCGCGGGCCGACGCCTTACGTGGCGGTGCCGGTCTTTCTGTCGCGCATGTTTCGTCATTCGGCGGTCTATATCCGCACCGACCGCGGCATCGACAGTCCCGCCGACCTGCGCGGCAAGACCATCGGCGTGCCGGAATATCAGATGTCGGCGGTGATGTGGTTTCGTGGGTTTCTCAAGGACGAGTTCGGTATCGACACCGAGAACATCAATTGGGTGCAGGCGGGCCTGGAAAACCCCGGCCGCCGCGACAAGTTTCCGCTCAATCTGCCGCAAGGCTTTCCCCTCGTCTCCCGCAACGACGTCTCGCTGTCGCAACTGCTCGCAGTCGGCGAGATCGACGGCGTGATGTCGGCGCGCACGCCCTCCTGCTACATCAAGGGCCACCCGCAAGTGCGCCGGCTGTTTCCCGATTACCGCGCGGCCGAGCGCGACTACTACAAGAAGACCGGTATCTATCCGATCATGCACGCGCTCGGTATTCGCCGCGACATCTACGACAAGAACCGCTGGCTGGCGGCGAGTCTGTTCAAGGCCTTCCTGCAGGCCAAACGTCTGGCCGATGCCGAATTCACCGAGACCACGGCGCTCAAGATCGGCCTGCCCTGGGTCACCGCCGAATACGAGGCGACCGTTGCCGCCATGGGGCCCGACTACTGGTCCTACGGCGTCGAGCCGAACCGCAAGACGCTCGCGACCATGGCCCGCTATTCCTACGAACAGGGCCTTGCCGTGCGCGAGGTCGCCGTCGACGAGATGTTCGCGGAAGGAAATTTGAGCGAGACCCGCGTCTAGCGGGACTGGCAAGGACCAAACGAAAAAGGCAAGATGCGCAGCAAAAAGGGAGGAAACCATGCCCGTTCAACTGATCTGCGCTTCGCATAGTCCGCTGATGTTGACGGACGTAGAAGAGTCGGAAAACGGCGTGCACGCGCAGTTTTTCCGTGAGCTCGACCAGTGCGCCGCGGCTCTGCGCAAGTTCAATCCCGACCTGGTGGTCGCGTTCGGGCCCGATCACTTCAACGGCTTCTTCTACGAATTGATGCCGATGTTCTGCATCGGCACGGCCGCGCAAGGTTCGAAAGACTGGCACCTGGAGGCCGGGCCGCTCAGGGTGCCGCGCCAGACCGCGCTTGATTGCGTGCGCTACCTGCACCAGCACGACTTCGACGTCGCGCTGTCGCACGAGATGCGGGTCGACCACGGCATCACCATCCCGCTCTACAAGCTGACCGGCGCACTCAACCGCTACAACGTGCTGCCGATCTTCATCAATTGCGCCGCCGACCCACGGCCCTCGTTTCGCCGCGTGCGCAACTTCGGCACGACGATCGGCGAATTCTTCGCGGAGCGTCATCCCGACATGCGCATCACATTCCTCGGCTCCGGCGGCCTGTCGCACGACCCGCCGACGCCGCGCCTCGACTTGTGCCCGCCGGACGTGGCGCAACGCCTGATCAAGCGGCAGAACCCGAGCCAAGAAGAACTCGATGTGCGCGAGGCGCGCGTGGTGCGCGCCGCCCGCGATCTCGTGGTCGGCAAGGGCCCGTGCCTGCCGCCCGACGAGCAATGGGACCACGAGTTCCTCAAGACCTTTGTCGACGGCACGCTCGAACGTTTTGATTCAATGAGCGATGCCGAGATCGACCGCCTTGCCGGCTTCGGCGCGCATGAGGTGCGCACCTGGGTGGCGGCGGCGGCTGCCGCCAAGGCGATGGGCTCGCTCAAAAACGAGCTGAAATACTACCACCTGGTGCCGGAATGGATTACCGGCATGGGCATCGTGGTGGGGCAAGCTTAAGCGCCCACCCCAACCCGCTCGTCCTCGCGAAAGCGGGAACCCAGAATGGGCGTCCCTGGATTCCAACTCGCGCGGGAATGAGCGGAGTGCGGGGCAACGCCGACGACAAGTATCACCGCCTAATCTTCGATAGGTCGAGCAGAAGCCATGTCAGCAAGTCACACCACCGGCCGCGTCAAATCCGGCGACGTCGAGATATTCTATCGCAAGTTCGGCGTGCCCGGCCGGACGCCGGTCATTATCGTGCATGGGCTGTCGTTCATCTCCTATGACTGGACCACTGCCGCCTCGCTGATCGCCAAGAAACAGGACTTGGAACGGGAAGTAGTGGCGATCGACATGCGCGGCTTCGGCGAGTCCGATTGCAGCCCCAGCCACGATTACAAGCTCGAGACCTTGAGCAACGACGTCATCGCCGTGCTCGATGCGATGGGCTGGCAGAAGGCGGTGCTGATAGGCCACTCGTTCGGCGGACGGGTGTGTCTCGCCACCGCCGGCTGGAAGCCGGAGCGCGCCGCCGCTCTCGTCTGTGTCGACTTCGCGCCCGATCTGGCGGCGGCCGGCCGCAAGCACGTCGCCCAGCGCATCGGCCGTCAGCCCGATGTCTTCGCCTCGGTCGACGAGGCCATGACCTACCACCACGACGACCCGGGCAATGCCGCGCGCCGGGAGCGCTGGGAGGCTTTCCTGAAGAAGACCGACCAAGGCTATGTGCTCAAGCGCGACCTGCACTACCGCGACAATTTCAAACGCGCGCTGGAAGGCAATCCGACCCCCGCCCCGCAATTCCTCTGGCCGATGCTAGGCGAATTGACGATTCCCACTTTGGTGATCCGCGGCAACAATTCCGACATGTTTGCCGCCGAAACCATGGACAAGGTGCGCGCCACCAATCCGCGCGCGACGGTGGTCGAGATTGCCGGCGGCCACGATCTCGCCGGCGACAATCCGCAGGGACTGTCGCAAGCCGTCAATGACTTTCTCGCCGATGCCCGGCTCTAGGGCGCGTACTCATAAATTTCGGACATATCGGCTTCTCTCTCTGATGGCGACCAGCAGACGGTCGCGAATATTACGATGGCCGCGAAGTGGTTTCGGCGAAGCGGCGGTCGCGCTTCGCCGTGATCGCGATCGACTATGCCCCCGATGTGGCCGCTGCAGAGTTACTGGGTCGCGTAGGCAGCAAACGCCTTCAGACCTGCCGCAAGTTTGGGCGTCGAAGGCGGGTTAGGCAGTCCGTGGCGTGCGTAAATTACATTGCCGAGATATTCGGCAGAGTTATAGGTGAGCCACACCTTGCCCAGGTCGTCCTCCCACACCAGCGCTTTCGGCGGCACGTCGATCGCAAGCGTCGGCGTCTTCACCATAACCGGTGTGCCAAGTCTCGGATTGCCGAAGATAATCACCGTGCGGGGCCGCATCGTTAGGCCAAATTTTTTGGCTGCAGCAGCGTGATCGATTTCGGTGAAGACCATGAAACCGAGCGACTCCTTGGCCCGCACGGCCGCTTCGAAGCGCGCAATAGTTTCCTTGACTGAATAGTGGCTTTGCACTGAGATCAAGCCATTGTCGGCGGCAAATGCCGCGTTCGCGAGCGTGAACGAGAGCAGTGGCAGCGCGAGCCTCATCACAAGACGGTAGATCATTGTTTCCTCCCCAACGACGGGATCTTCAGATGGACCCCGTGCCGCTGAGAATATTCAGCACTTCCTAGCCACCATACAAGACCCGGTACATTCGAAATTTAGCTCCGGCTCATTTTCGACGGAATCAGCGGGGGGCGTCGGCTGGTTGATGCCCGCTTTGCTTCGAACGCGCCGAAGCCGGGCCAGGAGCGTTGCGTTTGGCCGGACACCGATGATTCAAACTCCCAAACTCGGGGCTCGAATCATGCGCTATGAACTCGCCGATTATGAATGGGCAATGTCGTCGGGTGGCGACGCGCTAGGACAAGCTTGCAGCCAATTACCTTGCCTTCGTCCAGCTCGCATCAATCCGACTATGGCTAGCTGCGCGCTAATGAGTTCGCGCCACAGTCCGTTCAGTTCACGAAAACGACAACGCCCAAGGCGACAACGATCGTAATGAGCAGCAGGATCGGGACCATGCAATCGAGGACTGCGCCCGCTTTCCACCACCACCGCGCGAAGGCGCTCTCGCCGACGCTTGCCGCCAAAGCCAAAACCATCGCCTTCATGGGTGGGTCCCCGCGCGTTGCAATCGGCTTTTCTAGGGCGCTTCAAGGCGGCGCGGACCTAAACGTTACGTATGGCGCCGTAAATTCTGGATAAGTTCCCGCCCCAGCGCGGCACGTTCCGGCAAAGTGGGGTGTGGCAGCGTGGGCGCGACGATCGATCATCGCAAATCACCCGACGGCGCGGTGGCGGCGAACGGTACCGCCCCGAAGAACGTAGACCATTGAGATCCAAATTGGCCTTTTTACGTAGGTTGCGACCCCGTCACGCGGCCTCTCCCCCGCCCTGCCCGCGCGTACCGATCCGCTGCCGCATCGCCGCGGCGAATTCGCGCGCGGCGGCGGATGCCGCTTCGCCCTTGCGCTGTACCACGCCGATGTCGCGGGTGATCCGCGGGCGAACCACCATCAACTGCGCGATCTTCGGGTTCTCTCTCAGGCTGAGCGAGGGCAATAGCGCGACGCCCAGGCCCGCCCCCACCATGGCAACGATGGTCTGGTGCTGGGTGACGGAATGGGTCACGCGCAGCGACTTGCCGTGTTCGCGGCAAGCACGTTCGAGGGTGGCGCGGATGCTGGTGCCGGCAACGGTCGCGATCAGCGGATAGTCGAACAGTGCTTCCAACTGCACCCGCCGCTGGTTTGCGAGCGGGCTGGTCTTGGGGACCAGACCGACGAAGCGGTCGCGCAGCAGAAAGGAAAACGACAATTCGCTGTTGCGCTCGGGCGCCGGTCCAATGCCGATGTCGACGTTGCCGCTCGCCACGCAGCGCTCGACGTCCTGCGAGCTCAGCTCGATCATCTGCACGTCGATGCCGGGGAAGCGCTGCATGAAACCGGCGACCACTTCCGGCAACAGCCGCGAGGCCACCGATGGGATCGCCGCCACCGACAGGCGACCGCGCCGCAGCGAGGCGTGATCCCGGACTTCCAGCACCGCGGATTCCAGATCGGCCACGATGTTGCGCGCCCGCACCAGAAACTTCTCTCCCTCGGCGGTCAGATGCACGCTGCGTGTCGTGCGGCTGAGCAAGGGAACGCCGAGAAACTCTTCCAGTTCGCGCAATTGCGCCGACAGTGCCGGCTGCGACAGGCCGACGCGCTCGGCCGCGCGGCGGAACTGTCGCTCCTCGGCGACCGCGATGAAACTGCGAATGCGCGGCAGGCTCAGGCCTACACCCATGACGTCCTCCTCACCGCAAGATAATTCCGATAATCCGAATGATCTATCTGATATTTCGATTTGACCGATTTATCAGCCGATGGTTCCCTGGACTTAAGTCAATAAGAATGTTGCGCCGCAAAAAGAGCGCCGAGCCCGGGGATGAACGCGCCAACGACGACCAAGCGGATTTCGACCATCGATGCCCCGGCACAGCAGGTGCCGCCCGGGTTCGAGGGTACGTTCTGGAACAGCGACACCATCGCGCAGCTCATGCGCGACCTCGGTCTCGACTATGTGGCGATCTGCCCGGGCTCGAGCTTCCGCGGCCTGCACGAAAGCCTGGTCAACGGGCTCGGCAACGAGCGGCCGGAGATGCTGCTGTGCCTGCACGAAGAGCACGCGGTCGCACTTGCCCACGGCTATGCGCGCGTGACCGGCAAGCCTCTGGGCGTGATCGTGCACAGCAATGTCGGCGTCATGCATGCCGCGATGGCGATCTATAACGCCTGGTGCGACCGCGCCCCCATGCTGATCCTCGGCGGCAGCGGCCCGCTCGATTCCGCACGCCGGCGCACGCCCATCGACTGGCTGCACGCCGTCTCCGACCAGGCGGCGCCCGTGCGCGCCTATGTGAAATGGGACGACCAGCCGCTGTCGGCCAAGGCGGCGGTGGAGTCGATCCTGCGCGGGCATCAGATGGCGACCACCGCCCCCAAGGCGCCGGTCTACATCACGCTCGATCAACGGCTGCAGGAAGACAGCTACGCCTATGCCAGTGCCGATAAGCCGAAGGCGGCACGCTTCAAGGCGCCGCCTTCGCCTGCACCCGACCCGGCACTGGTCACGCTCGCGACCGAATTGTTGTTGAATGCCCGTTCGCCGGTGATCCTGGCCGGACGGGTGTCGCGCGACGAGACCGCCTGGGCGGAACGTATCCGCCTGGCGGAGATGCTGGGCGCGCGTGTGCTCACCGACCTCAAAGTGGCGGGCGCTTTCCCAACTGACCATCCGCTGCATGGGCCCGATCCCGCCATCGCCTTCACCCCCGACGAGGGCGTGCGCATCCTGCGTGACGCCGATGTCGTGCTCAGCCTCGACTGGTGGGACCAAGCGACCCAGTTCAGGCAGGCCTGGGGCGATGCCGACGTGCCGGCCAAGGTTATCCGCTGCTCGATCGATAACTTCCTCCATCGCGGCTGGACCCGCGACCATATGGGCCTCACAGCCGTCGACGTTGACATCGCGGCCGAGCCCGACCGGGTGGTACCGCTGCTGATCGACCAACTCGCGAAGCGCGCCGATGACAATTCCCGCAATGCCGCGGCGGCGCGGCTGACCGCCGCCCGCACGGCATGGAGAGCGCCAGCGCGGGTACCGCCGGTTTCCGGCGGCGAGCTTGCCATCGGCCTGTGGGACATCGGCACTGCACTGGGCGAGGCGCTCGGTGACAAGCCCTTCTGCCTGATGCGCGCGCCGCTCGGCTGGCACGTCGGCGCGCTACCGATCGACCATCCGCTCGACTATCTCGGCGCCGACGGCGGCGCCGGCATCGGCGGCGCGCCCGGCATGTCGGTCGGTTCGGCGCTCGCGTTGCGCGGCAGCGGCCGGCTGCCGATCGCGGTGTTCGGCGACGGCGATTACCTGATGGGCGTCTCGGCGCTGTGGACCGCCGCGCGCTACCGCATACCGCTGCTGATCGTGATCGCGAACAATGCCGGCTATTACATCGACGAGCAGCACCAGGTGACCACGTCAATGGCGCGCCAGCGCGCCACCGACACGGCATCGATCGGTCAGCGGATTTCCGACCCGGAAGTCGACATCCTCGCCATGGCCAAGGCACAGGGCTTCGACGGCGCCGGCCCGCTGCGCGACCGTTCTCAACTCGTGGCGGCCTTCGCCGTCGGCATCGCCGCCGTCGAAGCCGGCGGCAGTTACTTGATCGATGTCCGCATCACGCCGGACTACGAAGGATATCCGCGATGACATGGCGCTGATGCCGGCCGTCACGGAGGCAGACCGAACCGAACGGCAAAGTGCGCGCCGGCGGTTCCAATAAAGGGAAGCATAGAAGCCGTTCACAGAACGGCGCCAAATCAGAGGGAGGAATGAGATGGCACGTCGTTTCACCATGCTGCTGACCCTGTCAGCCGCCGTCGTGGCGGTGACCCTGACCGGCGGTCTCGCCAACGCGGCGGGATATCCTGAAAAGCCGATCACCATGTATATCGGCTTTCGGCCCGGCGGCGCGGTCGACACCACCGGCCGCCTGATCGCCGACCGGCTGCAGAAGATTCTCGGCCAGCCGGTGGTCGCCGTGACCAAGGCCGGCGGCGGCGGCACCGTGATGGCCTCGCAGCTCATCAACGCCAAGCCGGACGGCTACACCATCGGCATGGGCGCCAGCGCCGCCTATACGCTGACCCCGCAGATCAACAAGAACATCAAGTACCACATCGACGACTTCACTCACCTGGCGACGCTGACCTACCCGTCCGACGCCATCGTGGTGAAGGCCGACAGCCCCTATAAGACGCTGAAGGATATGCTCGATGCCCACAAGAAGAGCGGCCAGCCGATCTCCTTCGCTTCGCAGGTGTCGGCCTCCCGCCTGATGGCGATGGCGCTTTCCGAGAAGTCCGGCGTGAAGTTCAAGATCATCCCGGTCAAGGGCGGCGCCGTCGGCATCCAGGAAGTGCTGGGCGGCCATATCGACTGCACCTGGAGCGGCAGCGGCTGGACCGAGCAGGTGCGCGCCGGCAAGCTGCGGGCGCTCGCCACCATGTCGGCCGAGCGTATGAAGGATTACCCGGACATCCCGACGCTGCTCGAGCTCGGCTATGACTACACCTTCACCGACACCTTCATGCTTTCGGCGCCGAAGGGCTTGCCGGCCGACATCGTCGCCAAGCTTTCGGCGGCGCTCAAGAAGGCGATCAGCGATCCAGGCGTGCAGAAGATCCTGCACGACAAGGTCAAGCTGCTGACGAAGTACCGCGATCCGAAGGAAACGGTCGCATTCCTGCACAAGCAGCACGACAGCGTCGAGCCGCTGGTGAAGAAGTACCAATAAGAAGCAGCGGAGCCGCCGGCCGCGTTCGCAACGCGCGCGTCCGGCGGCCCCCAGCGTGACGGGGGACAGGCTTTGCGACGTTCCGATATCTACACCGGGATCGTGCTGGCGCTGGTCGGCCTCGCCACGATCTTCGTCGTCATCCCGGAGGGCATCTCCGTCTCCGACGAATACGGGCTGAGCCCGCGTATCTTCCCACTCACCGTGATGTGGCTGGGCACGGTCGTCGCGCTCATTCTCGTCGCCCAACGGCTGCGCGAAGGTGTCCCGCCAGGCGAGGACCCGGCGCCGATGCAGGCCAAGAACTGGCTATTCATCGCTGCGATATCGGCTTATCTCGCCGCCACCTATTACGGCATCGCCACCATCGGCTTCAAAATCGCCGGCCCGATCAGCGTCGCGGTCATGATGGCCGTGATGGGCGAATACCGACACCCGGTGCGGCTCGTTCTCGTCTCGCTCACCTTGCCGCTCGCGGTCTACTTCACATTCGAGCGCCTGTTCATCATTCAGCTTCCCTGAGGGCCTCCGGTGCACGATCTCATTGCTGGCATTCTCGAGACGCTGACGCTGGCGAACCTCGCCTTCATCATGATCGGCGTGGTGGTCGGCATCATCGTCGGCGCCATTCCCGGGCTGAACGGCCCGATGGCGATCGCGGTAGCGCTGCCGATCACCTTTTACATGTCGCCGATTGCCGCGCTTGCCTTTCTCATCGGCATCTCGAAAGGCTCAATGTTCGGCGGCTCGATCTCGGCGATCCTGATCAACACGCCCGGCACGCCCGAGGCTGCGCCCACCGCCTTCGACGGCTACCCGATGACGCAGCAGGGAAAAGGCCTGAAGGCGCTGAAAATGTCGCTCTACGCCTCGGTCATCGGCGCGACCGCGAGCGACCTCGTCCTGTTTGTCACCGCCGCTCCGGCAGCCGTCCTGGCGCTGATGATGGGCCCACCCGAAATGACGGCGGTGCTGCTGTTCTCCTTCACCATCATTGCCGGCCTTGCCGGGAATTCGCTGTTGCGCGGCAGCTTGGCCGCAATCTTCGGCGCCTTCCTCAGCATCGTCGGGCTCGATCCGGAATCGGCGCTGCCGCGGATGACCTTCGGTTCGATCAACCTTCAGGATGGGTTCCCGCTCATTCCATTGACCATCGGTCTTCTGGCGCTTTCGGAAATCATCGTCCAGATCGAGCAGCATATGCTGCAGGGCGACGCCAGCGGCAAGCGTGCCGACGCGTTCTCCAAGGATGCCCCGCCGGAGAACCGCACGGTGACCTGGGAGGACTGGCGCACCTGCTTTCGGAGCATCTGGCGCTCGAGCCTGATCGGCATTGCCATCGGCGCCTTGCCGGGCGTCGGCGCGATCGTCGCCGGTTTCCTCGGCTATGCCTCGGCCAAACGGGCCTCCCCCCGCGCCGCCAATTTCGGCAAGGGTGAGATCGAGGGGGTGGCGGCGACCGAAGCCGCCAACAACGCCGTCATCGGTTCCGCGCTCATTCCCCTGCTCGCGATCGGCGTGCCCGGCAATCTGACGGCGACCATCCTGATCGGGGCATTCCTGATCCACGGCGTGCAGCCCGGTCCCTTGATCTTCAAGGACTACGGCCCGCTGGTCTATGGCCTGTTCACCGCGATGGCGCTCGCCGACATCTTCAACCTGCTGATCGGCGCGGTCGGCCTGCGGCTGTTTGCGCTGGTGCTGAACGTACCGAACGCCGTGCTCTACCCGGTCATCATCCTGCTGTGTATCGCGGGCGCCTACAGTTCCGACAACAGCCTGTTCGGCGTTCAGGTGGCGTTGGTCTTTGCCGTGATCGGCTACCTTATGCGCAAGCTCGACTTCTCCTTCGCGACGTTCCTGATCGGCTTTGCACTTGGCCGTCAGTTCGAGCTCTTCTTCCGCCAGACGGTCATCCTGTTCCAGGACCAGCCGTTGCAGCTCCTGTTCCATCCCATCGCCGTGGGCTTCGTCCTGCTGACATTCGTATCTCTCTGGCGTATTGGACGTCAGAAGAAGCAGGAAGCCGCCGCCAAACTCGCGGAAGGGACCAGCGTGGCATGATCGAAAAGATCGAGATGGAGAAATGCACCGGGTGCGGCATCTGTGACATCGTCTGCCCGGCCGACGTCATCCACATGGAGCCGGCGCCCGGCCCCAGCCTGGTGCCAGGCTTACGCAAGACCAATCTGCTGCCGGTGATCAAGTTCCGCGAGCACTGCATCACCTGCTTCAGCTGTGAAATCTTCTGCCCGGAAAAGATCGTCGACGTCCACCCTTCGGTGAAGAACCGCCCGCGTCCCTGGTGACGCCTTCTTGGTGAAATAACATGCACAAATTCGGCGGGCTGCACACTGAAACGGACATCCTCGTGGTCGGCGCCGGCGCCGGCGGGCTGTTGGCCGCGCTCAGCGCCAAGCGTAACGGCCCGCGCGGCGCGCGGGTGACGCTGGTCAATTCCTGGATGATCGGCCGCACCGGCCACACCGCGTTCTCCAACGGCTGGATGATCGTCGCCTGCCCCGGCGACGACGTCGACGCAATCCTGCGTGAGATCGTCGCCGGCAATGACGGTATTGCCGACCAGGTGCTGGTGCGCCAGACGCTCGCCAATTCCTACGACCGGCTGCGCGACTTCGAAGCCATGGGCATGACCTTCGCGCGCGACGACGACGGTTCCTATGCGCGCCGGCCGACCCGTGGCCTCGATATCGCGCGCGTTCTGCATCCGGACGGCGGCGGGCTCGAATTCTGCTGGCTGCTGCGCCGCGCGCTGGAAGCGGAAGGTGTGCAACTCATCGACCGTCTGTTCGTCACCGGCCTGATGCGCAACGACGATGGCCGCATTGTCGGCGCCGTCGGAATGAACAGCCGTACCGGCGAATTCCACGTGATCTCCGCCAAGGCGACCATCGTATCGACCAACGCCATCACCTTCCGCTCCGGCTTCGTGCGCGACATAACCGGCACCGGCACGCTGCTCGCCTATGGCGCCGGCGCGGCGCTGCGCAATGCCGAATTCAGCTACGTGCGGCCGGGCACACCGAGCTTTTATTTCGAGGGCATCACTTTCGCCATCCAGGAAGGCGCGCGCTGGAAGAACGCCGCAGGCAAGGCGTTCATGCGCGACTACGAGCCGATCTGGGGCGACGAGTCGGACGTGCCGCGCATCGCCCGCGCCATGGCATTGGAGAAGAAAGCGGGCCACGAGCCGCTTTATCTCGACATGTCCGGCGTGCCCGAGCACATGCGGGAGTATTTCATCCAGTCCAAAGTGAAGTGGATGGACTACTTCTTCCGCAAGCTCGGCGCGGAAGCGCGCACCGACATGTTCGGCAAGACGCCCTATTACGCGCTCAACCAGATGACCAAGATGGGCGTGCGCACCGGCCCTGATTGCCGCTCCGATCTGCCCGGCCTGCTGGCGGCGGGGCTGGCGCAAGCGGGCTGCGCCAATCACTTCGCCGGTTTCCACATCGGCCTTTGCATTGGCAATGGCTGGACGGCCGGTCGCAGCGCTGTGGAGGATCTCGACAGCATGCCGGCGCCGAAGATCGATCCCGCGATCGTGCAAGCGCTGTTCGAGGAATCGATGCGCCCGCTCAACGACGGCGCGCAGGCCGAGTCCGATCGCATCCTGCGCGAATTGCAGCAGGTCATGTTCGCCTACGACGTCGGCATTCTCAAAGAAGCCGGCCGGCTCGAGGCCACGCGCGAGCGCATCGACAGTCTGCAGGCGCGCTTTGCCGAGATCGCGGCACCGCACGTGCACGAGCTGGTGCGGCTGAAGGAAACGGAAGCGATGTTGCTGGCGGCGCAGCTCATGCTCGGCGCCTCGCTCTACCGCAAGGAGTCGCGGCTCAGCCATTTCCGCGAAGACCACCCAAAGCGCGACGACGCCAATTGGCTGTGCTGGGTCGATGTCACCGACAATGGCGGCGCGCCCGTCTTCACCAAGACGCCGATCCCACTGCCTTATTGCAGCGCCGCCGCCCTACCGGCCGAGGGACCCAAGCGCCTACGCAAGCAGTACGCCACCGGCGGGGTTTGAGGCCCGCATACCGGCCGGGCAGCTCGAATACTATGCTACCGTCGGTTAACCGCGCCTTGAAAGCGGCGGCTTGGCGGACCCTGAGTCTACGATCGACTTCAGAGTAAAGTTACCACTGACGGCTAGGACTTGGCCCGATTGCGAGGCATCGGGATGGCCCTGGCCGACATCAAACATCCAGCCGCACGCGGCCTCATCCAACGCCTACGCGCGCGGGCCAAGGATTGGCTCAGCGCCGAGCATTCCCTCACCCAGCGCATGGCCGGTGCGGCCTTCGCCATCCGGATGGCAAGCGCGGCCATCGTGTTCGGGTCGCAAATCCTGCTCGCCCGGTGGATGGGGCAGTTCGAGTTCGGGACATATGTTTATGTGTGGACCTGGCTGATGCTGATCGGCGAGATCATCCATCTCGGCCTCCCCCTCACCGCCCAGCGCTTCGTGCCGGAATATCGAAGGGCCGGCTCGCTCGACCTGCTGCGGGGATATCTCGCCGGCAGCCGCTGGCTCACCTTGGGCGTCGGCGCCGCTGCCGGCGGGCTTGGCACGCTCATCGTCTACGGGCTGACGACACGGCTCGACCCGAACGTGGTGGTGCCGCTCTATTTCGTCTGCGCCGCGCTGCCGTTTTATGCCTTCACCTTCATGCTCGACGGCCTGGCGCGGACCTATGACTGGATCAGCCTCGCGCTGCTGCCGCCCTACGTCGCCCGCCCGCTGCTCATCATCGGCACGGTCGCGGTCCTGCATTTTTCCGAAGTGGGGATAGACGCCGCCACAGTGGCCGGCGTGCTGGCGGCATCGATCTGGTTGATGGCGCTTCTGCAGCTTGCCCAGCTTCGGCGGCGCCTGCGCGCCGCGGTACCGGCCGGCCCCCGACGCTACGACGTCAAGAAATGGCTGCAGGTCTCACTGCCGATCCTGCTGGTCTGGGGGATGTACACGTTGCTGACCTCGACCGACGTCCTGGTGCTCAAGCACTTCCGCGCCGCCGATGAAGTCGCCCACTATTACGCCGCCGCCAAGACGCTAGCGCTTGTCAGCATCATCCAGTTCGCGGTCGCCGCCGCGGCCGGCCACCGCTTTACCGCCCATCACGTCGCCGGCGACCGCGCGGGGCTTGCCAAGTTCGCCGCCGACACGGTGCGTTGGGTGTTCTGGCCGTCGCTCGCCGCCTGCCTCGTGATGCTCGCACTCGGCAAATTCGTACTGATGCTGTTCGGCGCGAGCTTCGTCGCCGGTTACCCGTTCATGGCCATCCTGACGGTCGGCCTGCTGGCACGCGCCTCCATCGGCCCGGCCGAGCGGCTGCTCAACATGGTCGGCGAGCAACGCGCCTGCGCCTTCGCCTACGCAGCAGCTTTCGCGGTCAATCTCGTCGGCTGCTTTGTTCTGGCGCCGACCTATGGCGCCATGGGCGTGGCGAGCGCGACCGCCACGGCCTTCATCGTCGAATCGAGCCTGTTGTTTCTGATCGCCCGCCGCCGGCTCGGCCTCACCATGTTCGTCTGGCAGACCCGCGCAGGCTAGCCGGCGCGCTGGAACCGCAACCGACCGAGCCTTTCGCGCACTTTGCGCGCCGCGTTCCACAAAGCCGGCGTCTGCTTGATTCGACGCTTGAGCGCCCGTTTGGTCCTGATCAACGATGCCACTATCGCGCCGAGCGCGCTGACGCCGGCGATGTGGTCATAGAGCTTGCTCTCTTCGCACCAGTCGCGCTTGTACGGCTCGTCGCCGATGGTGAAATCGAAAACCTGGAAGCCACGATCGATGGCGTATTGCATCAGATCGCGCAGGTGCGCGGCGCCCGGCCCGAAGCGGGCCATCTCGCCCTCGCAGTAGCTGGCGAGCACGTAGTAATAGCGGTCGCCGAAGGTCAGCCCGAGATTGACCGCCGCCATCTCGTCGCCGACCTGCAGCCGGCTGACATGCGTGAGCTGCCGCATGGCAGGATCGGTTACCAGCGCGCGATAGAACTCGCGATAGCCGGGACGCGCGAACATGTTGGGCACGCCCATGCGCGCAAAGGCACGTCCCTTTTGCTCCATCAGCGTATCGAGCGTTGCCAGCACGTCCTCATCGCCGATCGGCTGAACCAGACGCACTTCGCCGAATTTGGCGAGCTTCTTGCACTTGGCCCGGTCGCGCTGCCGCGTCGCGGTCGAACGCTTCTCGCGATAGAACTCGTTCCAGTCGGCGCCGAGCGGGGTCATGTAGGCGCCGCTCGAATGCAGCGTGACCGGCAGCGCCAGCATCGGGTTGGCCTGATCGCCCACGCGCTCCGGCATCTTCTCAAGGCGCACAAAATCGTACCCCACCCGCTCCTGCAGGCGACTGAAGATGCGTTGCAGCAGCGACGGGACCTGTGCCGGGGGTACGACCCGCGAGAAATGCGTGGCCAGCAGCGGCGCGTTGTAATCGCACAGATTGGAGCCGAGCCAGATCAGCTCATAGGCATAGCCGCGGTCCGCCACCGCGAGCGGCAGGATGAACAGGATCTCGCCGCCGCCATCACGGCCGACGACCACCGCCGGATGCACGCGTTCATGCACACCGATATACCGGTGCCAGCTGTCGAGCCATTCGAACGTCTGAAAGGCGGTGCAATCGGCGTACTTCTCGAAGGCACGCCAAAGCAGCTCGATCGGTCCAAGATCCTCGTGGATATCGAGGGTGATGGTGTCGCGCGGCACCAGGAAGGGGGCGTCGATCACCTCGCGCAGACCACGGATCGTCGGGCGTGCGTCCGCGCGGACGTGTTCGTCGAACTCAACCTGCGACGCTTGCGACATGAAGGCCTGCTGCTTACCCGGTCTCGTCCCGCGCGGGGCACGACGGATCACTAGGATCGTTAACCCGTCGCCATCGCGCAGGAAATCATGGCCAAGCGTATGAAGCGTTAACTGGCCGACAGAAACAATGGGTGGCAGCCGCAAACCCGGTACCGGTATGTTCCATTGCAGCTATTAACCTTAATGGTTTGTACCGAAACCAATACCGATCGCGGGTGGCTGTAACGGGTTGTGAAATTATTTTTGCTATCGGTACAACAACAACAGCAACAACAACAACGGCTGCCTCGCGCAGCCCCGGAGGCTGCTTGCAAGACGACGCCCTATTGGCCGGCGCAGATGCGCCAGTTGCCGACTTTTCCAGCGCGCCGCGCTCAGCGGCCGGCGTCAGCTTGGACGACGCGCGGGCGTGGCCGCGCAGCATTGCCAATATCACGATCGAAATCGCCCGCGGCGAAAGGCTCGCCGAGATCGAGCTCGACTGGCGTGCCCTGGTCGGCCGCACCGATACGCCCAACGTCTTCATGAATCCGCTGCTGGTGAAGCATGCGGGCGACTCCTATCCGGCCAGCCGGTGCTTTGCCTTGCTCGCCTGGCATGAAGGCGGCAGCCGGCGTAACCTCGTCGGCGTCTGGGCCTTCGCCATCGGCCGCCCGCCGCGCTCGATCATGCGGGTCGATGTGCTGACGGCGCCCCCGATGGCGCATGCCTACCTCGCGACGCCCGTCATCGACCGCGGCCTGCTCGACGCCACCCTGGAGGCGATGCTGACCTTCATCGCGGGCGAAGCCAGCCTGCCGAAGACGATCGCACTCGACGCCATGTCCATGGACGGAACGGTCATGCAGGCGCTCGGCCGGGTCCTGGCCATGCGCGGGACGGCGCCTTATGTGCTGGAGCGGGGCGCGCGCCCGATCCTCGCATCCGACCTCGACGGCAAGCACTATTGGGAAAAGGCGCTGTCCGGCTCGAGCCGCAAGAAGCTGCGCCAGCACCGCCGGCGGCTCGCCGAAAAGGGCACCCTCACCTATCGGATTTTGACCACGGCCGCTGATGTCGAGCGGGCGCTGGAGGATTTCCTCAAGCTCGAAGCGACCGGCTGGAAAGGCCGGCAGGGGACCGCCCTGCTCGGCAACGCGGCGGATGCCGCCTATGTGCGGGCCATGATCGCAACGCTGGCCATGCGCGGCCAGGTTTCCATCCACGCGCTCACCCTCAACGACAGGCCGGTGAGCATGCAGATCGTCCTGCGCGCGGGTGCGACCGCCTTCACCTGGAAGACGGCCTATGACGAGGCCTGGCGCGACAGTTCGCCCGGCATGCTGCTGCTGGAGGATTACACCGCGACCCTGCTCGCCGACGACAGCATCGCCCGCGTCGACTCCTGCACCTTTGATGAATCGAGCTTCATGGCGGTCTGGACCGAACGGGAGGCGATCGCCACGCTCTGGCTCGATGCGACGCCCGGGGGCTCGTCCGCGTTTACCGTGCTGACGCGCCTGCAAAGTGCCTACCTGCGCGCGCGCAACGCCGCCAAAGCCGTCTACCTCGCCTATCACAAACGGCGGAAACATTGAGCGGGGCAACGATGGTAAACACGTTTAACCATATGCCCGGCGCCGCAGCGGAATTAGGCGTTAATGGCGACGCGGCAATTAATCAAAAAACGCTGATTTTGTGGTGCCGCGCGCGCTTTCTCGTTAGCGTCGCGCGGCGGTAACGGGGCGGCTTGGAGACAAGCGATGCGAAGCACAGACGTTGCGATCATCGGTGGCGGACTTGCAGGATCGCTCACCGCCGCCATGCTGGGACACGCCGGTATCGACGCCGTCGTCATCGACCCGCACCCGGTTTATCCGCCGGATTTCCGCTGCGAGAAACTCGACGGTCCGCAGGTCGGCATTCTGCAAAGGACCGGCATTGCCGATGCCGTGCTGCAAGCCTCGACGCCGGATCGCGAGTGCTGGGTGGCGCGTTTCGGCCGCGTGATCGAGAAGCGCCCCGGCGACCAGCAGGGCATTTTCTACGCGCCGCTGGTCAACACCGTGCGCGGCGAGATCCCGGAATACGTGCCGGTGATCCATGCCAAGGCGACCGAGGTCGCCACCAGCGACGATCGCCAGACCATCACGCTCTCGACCGGCGAGGAGATATCCGCGCGGCTCATCGTGCTGGCAAACGGGTTGAGCGTCGGTTTGCGCAATTCGCTCGGCCTCACGCGCGAGGTGCTGAGCCCGTGCCATTCGGTCAGCATCGGATTCAATGTGATCCCGGTCGGCCGGCGCGCCTTCGATTTCCCGGCGCTTACTTATTACGCCGAGCACGCGAGCGACCAGACCGCGCTCATCACCATGTTTCCGATCGGCAGCGCCATGCGCGCCAACCTGTTCATCTACCGCGACATGAAGGACCCCTGGCTGCAGCAGATGCGCGCGGCGCCCAAGGAAACGCTGCTGGCGCTGATGCCCGGCCTGCGCAAGCAGATGGGCGAGTTCGAGGTCGAGGGCTTCGTTCAGATCAGGCCGGTCGATCTCTACGTCACCGACGGCTACCGCCAGCCCGGCATCGTGCTGGTGGGCGATGCCTTCTCGACCTCCTGCCCGGCAGCCGGCACCGGCGCCCGCAAAGCCATGATGGACGCCTTGCGGCTGTGCGAGGCCTACATTCCGAACTGGCTGGCGACGCCCGGCATGGGCGCGGACAAGGTCGCGGCGTTCTACGAAGACCCGGAAAAGCGCGCCTGCGATGAGTTCTGCCGCGACAAGGCATTTGGCCTGCGCGCCTTCTCCACCGATCCGGGGCTTTCCTGGCGCACACGCCGCTGGGTCAAGTTCCTGGGGCAATATGCGCGTGGCACGCTGCGCGCATGGCAAGGGCCAGGCGAGCCGAAGCCGAAGGCGCCGGCGATCCCGGCTACCTCCGGTTCGTAAGCTTCTTATCCGCCGGCGACCAGACTGTCCGCGGGCTGCCCGTTGAGCACCTTGGCGATGTTGGTCAGCACCGCCTCGGTTTCCTCGATCATGTATTCGGGCGCGCCGCCGGCGATGTGCGGCGTCCATACGACATCGTCCAGCGCCAACAGCGCGCAGTCCCGCGGCACCGGCTCATAGCGATAAACGTCGAGCGCGGCGCCGCTCAGGTGGCCGCTCTTGAGATGGTCGTAAAGCGCCTGCTCGTCGACCAGGCCGCCGCGCGCGGCATTGATCAGATAGGCGCCACGCTTCATCTTGGAGAAGAAGTCGCGGCCGGCGAATTTCTCGGTTTCCGTGTTGTAGGGCAGGTGCAGCGAGACGAAATCCGACTGCGCCAGCAGGGTATCGAGCGGCGCATAGGCGATGCCGCCATACTCGCGCTCCTGCTCCGCGCTCAGCCGCGTGCGCTTGTAATAGAGAACCCGCGCGCCCATCGCGCGCAGCCCGCGCGCGACCAAGCCGGAAATTTCCCCGAGCCCGATCATGCCGACCGTGCTGCGCGCCAGCACGCGGAAATCGCCGATGCCGGCCCAGTTGAACTTGTTGCGCGGCGGATCCCGCGCGAAGGCCGGTGCCAGGCTCGCATCGCGCCGCGCCATGACCGCGTTATGAGCCGGCAACAGATTGCGCGCCAGCGCCAGGATCAGCGCCACGATATGATCCGCGCACGACCAGGTGGTCAGGCGCATCATGTTGGCGACCGGGATGCGCAGGCGCTCGGCGGCGGCGAGATCGATATTGCCGGTGAGGCGGCCGAATTGCTGGATGAGCCGGACTTTGCCGGCGCAGGCCTGCAAGCGGCGCGCGTCCAGTGTGGCCGCTTCAAGGACGATGACGTCGGCATTTGGCAGATTTCGTTCGAAGGCGGCCTCGTCCGCGCAGACGACAGGCTGGATGGCGGCCGGCAGTCCGAGCCGATCGGCGATGCCGGTCAGCGCCGCGACCGGTGCCGCGATATCGTCGCCGAAGAAATAGCGCAGGGCCTTTTCGCCCTCGGGCGTCGGCGCGCGCCGCAGCGCCATTTCCATCAGCCGGAACAGCGTATCTTCTTCCGCGAAGACAATCTGAATCGATCCCTGCCTTGGCTCTTGACTTGGCTTTTGGCTCACGACTGCATGCTGCCTTTCTCGATATTCCCGCGGCATGGCACCGCCTATCGGTTTGACCGATAAGCCGCACGACAAATTTCATGAGCCGAAATTTGCTTGGTGCCGTTTCCCTCTATCGCCGGAATTCGCGCCCGCTGCAATCGGCCACTCTTTACATCCGACCCATTGAAGGCGATTAACGTTTCCTCGCCAGTTCGGCGCCGCCTGCATGGAGCTTATCGACAATGACCGAGAAGTTCGGGCGGCTCGCCCTGCACACCTGGACCCTCGACACCACGCCGCTCGCCGCGGCGCTCGCCGCCGCCAAGCAGGGCGGCTTCGACGCCGTCGAGCTGCGCCGCACCGATTTCAAACGCTGTTTCGATGAGGGCATGAGCAACGACCAGGTGCTCGATCTCATCCGCGCCGCCGGCATTCCGGTCGGCGTGCTCGGCGTCGAATACGGCTGGCTGTTCGCCACCGGCGAGGAGAGCGACCGCCTGTTCAAGTCGTTCAAGGAGTCCTGCGAGAACGCAGTGGCGCTGAACTGCGACATGCTGATGAGCGCGCCCGGCCAGATCAGCGCGCCGATCCCGCAGGCGATCGAATTTCTCAAGCGCGCCGGCGACATCGCCGGCGAACATGGCCTCAAGCTCGCCATCGAATACAATTCGCAGCACGACGTGCTCAACAGCCTGCCGGTGCTGCGCCAGCTGATCGAGGGCGCCAACAAGCCGAATTGCGGCTATCTGATCGACGCCTATCACTTCCAGCGCAGCGGCTACGGCGGCGCCAGCTTCGGCGACCTGCCGAACGACATGATCTATTGCTTCCAGTACAGCGACGTCTCGCCCAATCCGGTGACCGGCGTGCGCCGCCCGACCGACCGTCTCGCCCCCGGCACGGGCGTGGTGAAATGGCGCGAGGTGCTGGGGCTGCTCGCCGCGAAAGGCTACACGCGCTATCTCAGCTACGAGGCGCCCAATCCCGACTTGTGGGCGCGCCCGCCCGTCGAGGTCTGCCGCGAAGCCGTGGAGTTGACGCGCAAGCTGCTCAAAGAAGCCGTGCCCGATTACGCCAGGTGAGGAAACGATGACCCAAGCAACGACCAACGCCGATCCGCTGTTCGCCGGATTGAGAGACCGCTCGATCACCGCCATTCCGGCGACCGCCGACAAGCAGCGCTTCATGACCAGCGTCGCGCCGATGGCCGCCAATCCGGGGCGCTGGGTCGAGATGCCGCGGCTGCCGATCCCGACCGGCGAGCACGCCGTCATCGAATGCCAGGGCAAGATTCACGTCATCGCCGGCTATGCCCGTCATCGCGTCGACGGAAACTATCATCAGGTCTACGATTCCAAGACCAAGGAATGGACGCTGAAGGCGCCCTTCCCCACGCCGTGCAACCACGTGGCGGGCGTCTCGATCGGCGACAAGGTCTACACCTTCGGCGGCTTCATCGAGCAGAACCGCTGCCCGCACTCGAACTGCTACGTCTACGACACCAAGACTGACGAATGGGCGCCGATCGCCGGCTTGCTGCGCCCACGCGGCGCCATTTCGGCGATCGTGCTTGACGGTCAGATCCATCTGCTCGGCGGCCGCGATGTGCGCTCGGTCGAATGGCATGAGATCTACGACCCGAAGACCGACAAATACACCTTTCTCGCGGGCATGCGCGGCTCGACCGCGACGCAGCCTTTCGTCGGCCAGCGCGACCACATGGGCGTCGCCGTCGTCGACGGCAAGATCCACGCTATCGCCGGCCGCATGGACTCTTATGACTTCAATACGTCGCTGAACGCCGTCTACGATCCCAAGACCGACGGCTGGTCGTTCCGCGCACCGCTGCCGACCGCGCGTAGCGGACCGTCCTGCGTCTATATCGGCGGCAAGATCGTCGTGTTCGGCGGCGAGGCCACGGGCAAGGTGTTCGGCACCAACGAAATCTACGACCCGAAGACCGACGCCTGGGAAGCGGGCACGCCGATGGCGATCGCGCGCCACGGCCTGCACGGCGCGACCTGCGCCGTCATCGGCAACATGGTGCACGTGCCGGGCGGCGGCCCCGTCCCCGGCGGCAGCATCCAGGGCGCCTACCACGACGCCTTCACCTTCGACTGAGCGGCAAGAACTTCTTGAACATGAGCATGGCGCCGGTCCCTTGACCGGCGCTTTTTTGTCAGGCCTAGCGGGCCATTCCTTCGCTTACGTATTTTCCCTGCCCGACTAGGGGCTACTACGCACCGTCACGCATAGCTTTTCTTAAACCGGCATGCGCATCGTTCCGCCTCGGACGGGATGAAGAGGAGCCGCCATGGAACGCGAGGAATTTGCCGAACGGCTCGCGCGCGTACGCCAGCGCTTTGCCACCGCCCTGCCGGGCAGGATCGACGACAGTTTCGCCGCCCTGCCCCGGTTATCCGCCGAACAGCCGGACGACATCGAAACACTCGTCGTCACACACCGCAGGCTGCACGAAATGTGCGGCATAGCGCCGACCATTGGCTTTCCGGAGACCGGAAAAGCGGCCCGTGCCGCCGAGACGGTGCTGCGCGAGCCGGCTCTTTCCAAGCGGCCGCTGACGGGCGGCGAGGTCTCCGCGTTGCGCGCCGAACTCGAAGGGCTGCGCGCGGTGGCGCAATCGGAGCTGCGAGCCACGCCAGGTGCCGCGCTCGCCTAGTGCTCCGATTCCGACATTTGCATCCCGTTGCTGCAAGTTCCCGGGCAAAATGTCGGGATCAAAGGACCACTAGCAGCTATTTGATTCTCGTGGAGCTTTGAATTTGACATGTGATGAGAAACTCGCCGCAAATGGGTATCAAATTTCAAATTCGCTCCACTAGAGCGGCGCTGCGTGGTGCTCGCCGCCGAGATAATCGCGTAAGGCCGTTGCCAGCGTCATCGGATCAAACGGCTTGGGGATCACGCCGGCCGCGCCGAGCGAGCGGAAATGGTCGAGCTCGCGCGGCTGCGCCCGTGCGGTCATGAACACCACCGGAATGCCGGCGGTCCGCTTGTTCGCCCGCAGATGGCCCAGGGTTTGCGGCCCGTCCATGTTCGGCATCATCACGTCCATGAGGATGATGTCCGGGGCCCATTCCGCCGCCGCGGTCAGCGCATCGGGACCGCAGCCGCAGCTCTTGACGGACAGATCGCCATCGAGCGTCAGCGACATCTCGACCAGTTCGCGGATATCGGGCTCGTCATCGACGTGCAGAACCTTTGTTGCGCTCATGCGACCTCCTGTTTGTTGCTTCCCCGGCGCTGGCTCTTATCGTCCCTTTCGCCGTCGTCATTTTCTGCATCGCTCGGCGCGGCAAGCATGCGCTCGTGAGACGCCCAGCCGGGCACCTCGACGAAAAACAGCGCGCCGAAGCCGACTTCGCTCTCGAAGCCGACTTCACCGCCGAGCCGGGCCACGATTTGGCGAACGATGCTGAGCCCCAGGCCGGTACCGCCCTTCTGCCTGGCGTCGCTGTTGTCGGCTTGCGCGAAGCTCTCGAACACATGCGGCTTGAACGCGTCCGGAATTCCCGGTCCGTGATCGCGCACCGTGATGCGCACGGCGTCTTTGCGATGGCCGATGCCGACGACCACCGTTTCACCGCGCGGGGAAAATTTGATGGCATTGGAGATAAGGTTGGTGACGACCTGCGCAAGCCGGTCGGCATCCGCCCACACGTCGCCTTGCACCGAGTCCGGATCGAGACGCACGCTCACGCCGAATTGGTCGGCGTAGGCCCGACTGGCCTCGATCGCCTGCTCGACCACCGCGCGGCTTTGGACTTGCTCGAAATGAAACACGGCCTTGCCCGAGCCGATCTTCTCGATGTCCAGGATATCGTTGACCAGGCGGACAAGGCGTTGGCCGTTGCTGTGAGCGATGCTCACCAGCCGCACCGCCTGCTCGGGCAGCCGCCCTGCCCGCTCGGCGGCCAACAAGGCGAGCGAAGCGGTCATTGACGTCAGCGGCGTGCGCAACTCATGGCTCACCGTGGCGACGAATTCGTCCTTCAGCCGCTCGGCCTGTTTGCGTTCGCTGATGTCGGTCACGACCGCAAGGATCAGCAGCCCGTCCCGGATATGGATCGGATTGAGCCCGACCTCGACCGGAAATTCGGTACCGTCCCTGTGCATGCCGACCAGCTCGCGCCCCTTCCGGACGCTGCGGCTTTGCGGCCCTTTGTTGAATTCGGCGCGCAACTTGACGTGGGCGGCCCGCACCCGCGGCGGCACCAGCATCTCGATCGGGCGGCTGATCAGTTCGTCGCGTCGGTAACCGAACAGATGCTCGACCTCGCCATTGACCATGACGATGCGGCCGCTGCGATCGACAATCATCATTCCGCTCGGGCAGGCCTCCACCGCTCGCTCGAACAATTCTTCCGCCAACTGCTGCTCGGTAACATCGCGCACGATGCCGGAAGAGCCGGCCAGGCTGCCGTTCGGCTTGCGCAGGGGCGAAATGTCGAACGCCACGTAGACGGGCCTGCCGCCCTTGGCCATGCGCACGGTGCGGAAATTGTTGATGCGTTCGCCGGCGCAGAACTTGTCGCGGATGAGCGACAGCTCATGGTGACGCTCCGGCGGCACGGTCATTTCGATATCCTGACCGATGGCTTCTTCGGCCGTATAGCCGAACAAGCGCTCAGCGCCCGGGTTCCAGCCGGTGATGACGCCGTTCGTATCGGTGGTGAGGAATGCAAGATGCGACGAGTGAACCGCCGCCGCATAGATGCTGTCGCGCGGCTCGCTACCGACCGGCATGGCCGGCACAGGCGTTCGCTCTGCGCGAAGCGACGCCGGCATGAGCTTTTCTATGTTGGTGAGGGCTCGGGTGGTCCAGTGTGACATATCGCCGGTTGAAAACAGTCGGTGCGACTTCGGCTTTACCTACCCTGTCCCAGTGTAATTTTGAGTGAATACGCGCGCGAATGCGCTACGTAAGAATACGCAAAACCGGCTGTCGAATTGTCGTTTCTGGTGCAGCTTTACCCGCGCAGGCTTGCGCGCAGTGACATCCACCGCTCATGCGTAAATTCGCCGCATCGGGGATGCGGCCACATATGAAGCGAAATTCGATCGGAAACCGGTGCGCCCCTATTTATTCGCTTCGATTTACGAACCGACAAGCGGTTCGTCCTTCACCGCGTCCGCAAATTTCCGCATGAGTCGCACGAGCTCATCGATGTCATGCGGATCCCACGTCTCGAAGATGGCGCGGCCGATCCGCTCGCGCGCGGGATCGGCAGCATTCCACTCGCTCGTCTCGTGAGCGCCATCGCCGGGCTGCTGCAATCGACCGTGCCCGGCACATTCACAATCGCGGCCACGCCCGTTCCCCTGTCAGAAGTCGAACAGGCGTGGCCGAAGGATGACAGCGCCCGACGCACCGTGTTCATCGTGGACAGGCAACAATCTTGAGGGGACCCAGTCGTCTCCGATACGCGGGGGCCAACAGGTGACTTGCTCTTTCACCAAGTCCCAAGGTTAGCGCGCCGGTCGCAGCCTCAATCCGGTCACGCCGACCGCCACGTTGAGGCCGGTCTGCCCCTGGAACGACACCGGCTGCAGTGCGACGGTGCGGTTGGAGCCGCCGACCAGCACGTTGGCACCAAGACCGATGCCGACGGTCGCCTCCCCGCTCGCGCCCACATACTCGCCCGCCAGCGCTTCGTAGTGCTTGCTGGTCGGCGCGAAGACATTCCAAACCATGCGGCCGCCGCTGGTGGCGCCGATGTCGAGGCCGAATTTGGTGATGGAGCCGGTATAGACGTCGCGCGGCCCCCGGCCGGCCGGCGTAAACCTGCAGGTCACATGTTTCTTCGACGCAATGATGAGGCCAATGCCGGCGGAAATATCGCAGGTCAGCAGCCCGATCTTGGTCCGGTGCTGGGCTTGCGCCACGCTCGCCGCCGACACGGACATCGCGGCCGCCGTCGCCAAAGCCGCCAGCACGCTCATAGCACTACGCATCTCAAACTCCTTTTTATGACTTTACGTGACGAGCCAACACGGCAGTTACGGCAAAGTTCCGCGTGAGCCGCGTCCATCACCTTCGCACTTTTACGGGTGTGGTTTAGCCGGTGGTAACTTTCCGGGCACCGGCGTCCGCGAGACAACGGCCGGCAAAATTATTTGAGCGCGCCACGGCCAACGGACTGAACACCGGTTCGCAACCCGCCAACATCTTGCTTGGTTGTGTCCGCTGTTTCAGTCGTTGCCGGATGCCAGCGCTGTGAAAATCCAGACGGTCGCTCTTATCGGTGCGATCGACCCATTGGAAGGTCGTGCCGCGACCCGCCGCGCCGCGCGCGCCAGCCGCACCGCCCGGAATGAGCGACGCGATAGCGCAGGTGGCAAGCACCGCCAGAAGTCCTGCTGAAAGGTATGCAGCGAGCCCGCGCATGGCGCATCTCCGCCGTCCTTCGTTTGTAGGCGTCGATTGTGACATTCGGATAATAGAACGACAGGCGGTGGATAAGGTTCCGCGGGACGCGTCTCAGCGCGCGCCCAGGATCTGGCTGGCGGGGATGACCACGCGGCAGCGCAAACCTTCCGGATCGAAATCGAGATCGACTTCCGCATCGAGCGCGCGGGCGAGATTGCGCTCGATTACCATGCTGCCAAAGCCCTTCTTGCGCCTCGGCTTAACGCGCGGCCCAAACTGCTCGCGCCAGTCGAGCTCGAGCCCTTGCCCGCCCTCGTCCTCGTGCCGGTCCCAGGTGATCGACAGCCGTCCGCACGGCACCGACAACGCGCCGAACTTGGCCGCGTTCACCGCGAGCTCGTGGAGCGCCAGACCGAGGTTCTGCGCGGCTTCCGGCTTGAGCGCGACGGCAGGGCCTTCGATGGTGACCTGCTGGTCCTCTTCATCGAGATACATGGCGAGCTGCGAGCGGATCAGTTCGTTGACCGAGGCGCCGTACCAGCTCTCGCGCACCAGCAAATCGTGCGAGGCCGCGAGCGCCTGCAGCCGCGCGCCGAACTGGTTCAGGAAGGCCTCGACGCTACCGACGTGACGCGCGGTCTGCCGCGCCATGGCCTGGATCACCGCCAGCAAATTCTTCGAACGATGCGTCAGTTCACGCAGCAGCAGCCGCAGATGCGCCTCACCTTCCTTGCGCTCCGTAACGTCGACCGCCGCGCAAGTAAGTCCGACAATGTCACCCCCATCGTTGCGCAACAGCTCGATATGGAGGTCGTGCCAGCGGATGCCATGGCCGTCCTCGATGGCGACCTCCATCACCTTCGGTTGGCCGCTCGAGAGCGCTTCGCGTTTCAACCCGACGATGACGTTGCGGACCTCCGCCGGCAAAATCTCGTGGTCGGTGCAGCCGAGGATGTCTTCGACCGAACGGCCGAGCATGGGATTGGTGATCGAAGTGTAGCGCAGCTCGCGATCCTGCGTGTACACGGTCACGTGCGAGCCGCGCAGCGCCGTCTCGTAACGGGCAAAGCGCGCGCGCAGCAGGTTCAATTCCCATGCCTGCGCGTTGACCTGCGCCTCCAGCCGCCGGCACTCCGATTGCAGGCGGGTAAGTTCGGTATCTTCCGCCTGAGACATGTCGCGCGCCATGGCTGTGTATCGATCAGCATCGGCCGCGCGCCGGCGATCGCAATGCGTGCCCGGCGCGACGGCATTTGAATCGAATTGTCCAATGAATACGTCCATTGGATGCCGTGTCAATGAAAGGAACCACTCCTGTACCCCGCTCCGTGGCGCGGCTGGCTGGCGGCGATTTTGTCGACCGGCGCGGAAGATAAACGCGGATCTGCGCTCTCCGTTTCAGCTTAATTGCAGGAGCCCCGTCGTCCCTGCCGACTTGGTTAATCCAGCGCAGGATACGGGCGACCGGAACCTTCGCTGCGGCCTCACGTTGTTCAGCGATAGCTTCTTCTTGTGACAAAAACAGGGGACCGCAATGACGACGCGTACTGCGAAATCCACGGCCGCTGAGGAAATCGCGGCTATCGAAGATTTGATGACCGACCTGGAGAAACGGTTGCGGCGCCTTTCCAATAATGCGCGTGGCGAAGCGGCACAGGCCTCCGGCGATGTTCGCGATTTCGTCAGCGAGTCGCTCGGCGCTATCATGGAGCGGGTGCGCGAAAGCGCGAACCATATGAGCCGCTCGGTCGCCGACGAAACGTCGCGGCTCGGCTCCGATGCCGTTGACCGGGTTGTCAGTGAGGTCGAGCATCGTCCGCTGCTCATGCTCGGTTTGGCTGCCGGCGTCGGCTTCATGGCCGGCCTCGTCAGCCGCCGCTAGCGCGCGCCGCGGGTGCGGCCGCCTTCCACCATCGGGAGGCGGTCAGCTTGCCCGCCGCTCGCGCCGCTTGGCGTTGCGTTCGAAGAACAACGCCTGACTCAGCACCGCCGACACCGTGGCCGGCTGGAACGGTTTTGCGATGAGGAAGGCCGGCTCCGGCCGCTCACCGGTGAGGAAGCGCTCCGGATAGGCGGTGATGAAAATCACCGGTACTTCGAAGGAGCGCAGCATTTCGTTGACCGCGTCCAACCCCGAACTGCCGTCGGCGAGTTGGATATCGGCGAGAATAATGCCCGGCCGTTTGGCCTTGGCCAGCGCCACCGCCTCGGCATGGGTTCGCGCCACGCCCAGGACGCGGTGACCAAGGCTTTCCACCAGGCCCTCGAGATCGAGCGCGATGAAGGTCTCGTCCTCGATGATCAGCACGTCGGTGGCGATCTCGGCGGCGAGCTCGCGGCCGGAATCCTCAACCAGCGTGCGCAGGGTCGGCACGTCGACGTCGAGCACCTTGGCGGCATCGTCTTCCGACAGCCCCTCCAATGCGACCAGCAGGAACGCCTGCCGCGGCAAGGGCGCGATCTGCGCAAGATGCCGCTCCACCCCCTCGTTGGGGCCGACGTCCCCGCTCGTTGGCTTGCTGTTGACCGCCACCGAATTCCAGATCTTGGTGAACAGCCGGTAGAGCGCGATCCGCGTCGAAGCGTCGCCCTCAAGGAGACTGGGGTCCGCTACCAGCGCCTCCAGCGTCTCCCCCACGTAGGCATCGCCCGAAGTCTGGCTGCCCGAGAGCGCGCGGGCATAGCGCCGCAGATACGGCAAGTGCTGACCAACCGCCTGAGATATCGACAAGAATCCCTCCCGAAATGAATGCTTAAAGGCCTGAACCCTACGCCCGGCCTGTCCGCACCCAGCCTACGGCAATTGAACGCGCCTTCTTTAAAAAAGTTCCCCTCTTCCAGGAACCTTCTGCCATTTCATTGGTTTCGGATGCACTAGCCAGATGGGGGTTTGCGCCAAGGGGTTGGTCGCAAGGGGATTTGGGATTGAACGATGAACGAGCGTAAGCCTTCAGGGCCACCGAAACCGATGGAAACAGCGTCGACCCGCACCAAGAAGCCCAACGCCAAGCCGGCGAAGCTCAGCCGCGACGTGCAGACGCGTCTCGGGCAGCAGTTGCGCGCGATGTACGACGACGTGGTTGGCCAAGGGGTGCCCGATCGCTTTACCGACTTGCTCAATCGGCTCGATGACAACGGGGACAAGGACGGACACTGATGCCAATGGACGAGTCAGTCCGCAATGCCGTCCTCGCCGCGGTGCCCAGCCTCCGCGCGTTCGCGATTTCGTTGAGCGGTAATGTCGACCGCGCCGACGATCTCGTGCAGGAGACGCTGTTGCGCGCGCTTGCCAATATCGACTCGTTCCGGCCGGGCACCAACATGTCGGCCTGGCTGTTCACGATCCTGCGCAACCATTTCCGCTCCGAATACCGCAAGCGCCGGCGCGAGGTGGAAGACGGCGAAGGCCGCTACGCCGAAACGCTGAAGTCGCAGCCGGAGCAATACGGTCAGGTCGAGTTCAAGGAATTCCGCGAAGCGCTGGGGCAACTGCCGGCCGACCAGCGCGAAGCGCTGGTGCTGGTGGGCGCTTCCGGCTTCTCCTATGAAGAAGCCGCCAACATCTGCGGCTGCGCGGTCGGCACCATCAAGTCGCGCGTCAACCGCGCACGCACGCGGCTGGCCGAACTGCTCGACGTCAACAGCGGCGACGAGTTCGGCCCGGACGAAGCCACGCGCGCGGTGCTGACCGGCTCGGATCGGCCGTAGACGCCGTCAAGGCGCGCAGACGATATCCTTGAATTTCGAGACGATCGATTGGCGCGTCTCATAGAATTCCTCTGGGAATTCGGCGCGCCGGTGCTTCTCCAGCCAATAGCCGTCGTCGAAGCGGCGACCCTGCCGCTCGGTCAGTTCGCGCACGTTCTGCTGTTGCGGGGAAAGCGAAAAGTCCATCGGCATCCCAACGAGAGCAATAATCAGTCGTGCTGGCCGGCCTTCGCCGGCGGTTCTGTCGCCGCCGCCATCGAACGATCGAAAAACGAGATGATGTTCCGCATGACCGTTGAGGTCGTCCCAAGGTCCCGCTGCGGCAGCCAGCCCGAGATTGTGAGCACCGGCGGGATCACCGGTTGCCAGTAGGCGGTCTTATACCACGCGCCGACCAGTTCGTCGCGGCCCGGCGCTATATAGCGCAACTCGAGCGGGCCGCCGCCGAACATGTAATGGCGCCGGCTGTCGGCCAAGCGGCTCTCGCGTCCGACCATCAGCGACAGGTACTCGTCCGGCAGCGTCGTCACCTTGTCGAGTTTCAAGAGGCCGCCGTCGCGGCCGCCCTTGTAGGACAGCATATCGCCATTTGCATTTGCGTTGTCGGTGCGGATGGAAATGACCTCGGTGATCCCGTGGTGGCCGAACAGATAGAAACCGTTGCTGTGGGGAGCGCTCACCACCAGCACATGCGGGGCATGCGACAGACGCACGGTCTTCAGACGCTCGATGGCCGCCGTTTCGCGTTGGCGATACGCGACAGCCGACATGGTGGCATAGCCCCAAACGACGAACGGCAACGCGGCGACAGCGAGAATTCCGAACGCGACCCGGTCGCGCCGCCGCACGACGCACCAGATGCCCCACGCCAGGGCCGTGTACATCGCCCATGTCGGCAAGCCGATCTGCACGAGACTGGACGCCAGCACGATGGCGCCGTTGGTGACAGTCCTCTGGGTGGCAATCACCGCGGCGGCGGCGAGGACCGCGCCGATCAGCCCGATCCAAAGCGGCAATGGCGGGAATGCCGCCATGAAACGAGCCGATGGAGATTGCGACGTCGGGCGGGCCGGCGTTCCGTCTGCCGCCGGTGCGGCTATCATCGGCTCGCGCGGAGGCAGCACGGCCAGGACCAGCATGGCGCAGAATGCGATCGCCAAAAAAATCGGCGGGCGGAAGAACAAAACGCCGGACGAAAACGCGAACGACCAATGCGCCCCCATAAAAATGCCGAAACGGTAGTCGGCGGCAATCAGCAGCGGAACCACGAGCCCAACCGCGGCGGGGAGGCCGGCATCCCGGGTCCGTCGTATCGAGAGCCCGATGAAGGAATACACAAAGGCGACGAAGAACAGCGGCTTCAACGCGCCCGACGCGATAAGCGCCACCGCGCCACACGCGCCGCCTACCGAGCCGCAATTGCTCGCAAGGGCGATGCCATAAAGTATGAACGGAAACGCGAAAACGCTGGCAACGAAGAGCGCAATTCGGATTACCGCGCCAATCAGAAAGCGCTTCCGATCCGTTCTTCCAGGAAAAGAAAACACGGCTGGCTCCCAGAAACCGGTGACAACCTAGCGGGCGCCGATGAATGAATCCTTAGAGGGCAACGGCCATTTCATCAGAACCGGAAGACGGCGGCCGCCACCGCGCAGGTCCATTGGCCGGCGGCATCGCCGAGCGAGGCCGCGGTAATCGAGCGGCTCTCGACGATGAGTTGGCTGTGCTCGTAGACTTTCTTGCGATCGTTCCAGGCGGCGCCCGGGTCAAATTCGATGCCGAGTGTCGAGGCCAGCATGGTGGCGGCAAGGTCCTCGGTATATTCGCCGCTTTCTTCGTCGGTCATGCCGTAACCGTGATGCTCGGCGATATAGCCGTACATATCCGGGTCGGCCGGCCGCGCGATGCCGATGCTGGCATGCACCAGGCGGCCAGACTCGTTGGTCTCGGCGCGGGCGAGTACCGAAAAAGTGATTTCGCCGGGACGCATCGTGGCGACCCCCTCCTCGCGCGCGATCAGCCTGCAATGCGGCGGCAGGATCGAGGAGATGGAGACGAGATTCTGCTGCTCGATATCGGCATCGCGCAGGGCGAATTCGAAGGCATTGAGCCGGTGGCGATGCACACCGATGCCCTTGGTCAGGAACACGCTGGTCGGCAACGGAAACATGACCTGCCTCCTAATCCGGATAACGCGGCTTGCTCCGAGAGGGACGCATGCAATCCGGCCCGTTAAAGCCGGCTACTCCGACAATCACATGACAGCGCCGACGAGCGCGAGATATTCGAAAACCACACTGGCCGCCGCCAGCGCGGTGATCTCGGCGACGTCATAGGCCGGCGCCACCTCGACCACGTCCATGCCGGCGAAGCTCAGGCCGCCGAGCCGGCGCAGGATCGCCTGCGCCTGCCAGGACGCGAGCCCGCCGATCTCCGGCGTGCCGGTGCCGGGCGCAAAGGCCGGATCGAGCGCGTCGACGTCGAAGGTGAGATAACAGGGCGCCTCGCCCACCACGGCACGGATGCGCTCGGCAATGGCCTGCGGCCCCTGCTCGTGCACGTCCTGCGCGCTGAGGATGGTGACGCCCTGCTTGAGCGTCCAGTCATAGACCTCGCGCTGCATCGGCGAGCGGATGCCGATCTGGATCATGCGATGCGGGTCGATGAGGCGCTCCTCGATGGCATGATAGAACACAGCGCCATGAGAATAGACCTGGCCGAAATTCTCCGGCCAAGTGTCGACGTGCGCGTCGAACTGGATGAGCGCCAGCGGCTGTTTGCGCTTCGCCAGCGCACGCAGCAGCGGAAGCGTGATGCCATGCTCGCCGCCGAGCGCCACCAGGTGGTCGATCGGCGCCGCCTGCTCCTCGATCAGCTTCAGGCTGGCCGGAATATCGCCGAGCGCGATGGCGAAATCGCCGATATCGGCGAGATCCATTTTGGCCGGATCGGTCCAGGCGGTCGGGTGCGCGCCGTCGACCAGCATGCGGCTGGCGTCGCGAATGGCGCGCGGCCCGAAACGGGCGCCCGGCGCGGTTGCTGGTGCCGATGTCGAGCGGAATACCGGCGACCGCGATGCCGGCATTGCGGTCGCGGCGCGCGATGCCCAGGAAGCCGGGCGGCACAGCAAAGGTCGGGGGTTCGGTTGCCATCCGATACGGCCTGTTACGGACTCCGTGCTGTCCACCTTTAACGGGTCGGTGCAGCCGGGCAAGCCTCCGCTCGCAGGCCCGGCCCGGCGCGCATGGTGCGCGGGTCCACTGGCTCGCCGCCGACGTGACCGCCTGGCGAGCCGCCCCGCGCCAACGACCCCTGGCACGACCGGGCGGCGCCGCATCCGCCTGCCGGTCGTGCGCCATGATGCCGCAAGCCTCGCGGGCCCCTCCCCGCCCTGCCTTCGCGCCGACCGAGCTGCTACGACCACCGCACGCCCTCAGGCACCATTCAGCGCTTTCAATACGGCCGCTTCCGCCGCGCAATGGGTCCTCTCCCCGAATAGCGGACGCGCACCCACCGGAAACTTTTGACGAACCCGGCGGCGGCTGTGTTATTCAAATATTGCGATGCCACAAATCTGCCGGTAACCACGGACCCCTTCACGACCGATGAACCGTCGCGACTTTCTCACCCGAACCGTGGGCGCTGGCTTGGTGCTGGGCGCGCGCCTGCCGGGCGCAGCCGCCCAGGCCGCGCCGGCCGAAGTGCTCTTCGCCCCCGCGCAGCCCTTCAGCTACGATGCCTTGCGCGCGCGCGCCAAGGCGCTGGCTGCGCGCCCGTACCAGCCCGAAACCCGGCCGGTGCCTGATCTCATCCAGAGCATCGGTTTCGACACCATCCAGAAGATCAAGTTCCGCCCCGAGTTCGCGCTCTGGCCGGACGGCCCCTTCCCGATCCGGCTGTTCCACCTGCATCGCTACGTGCCCTCGCCGGTCAAGATCCACATGGTCGCCAACGGGCATTCGCAAGAGATCGTCTACTCGCCGCGCTATTTCGACTATGGCGACACCGGGCTCGCCAGCAAGCTTCCCCAGAATCTCGGCTTTGCCGGCTTCCGGGTGATGAACGATCCGCCGGAAAAGACCGACTGGCTCGCCTTTCAGGGGGCAAGCTATTTTCGCTCCAGCGGCGACGAGAACCAGTACGGCGCTTCCGCCCGCGGCATTGCCATCGACACCGCGCTGCCGAGGCCGGAGGAGTTTCCGCGCTTCACCGAATTTTGGCTGTCGGAAAGCGAGAAGCCGGCGGACGCCATCATCTACGCGCTGCTCGACGGACCCAGCATCACCGGCGCGTTCCGCATCGATGCCACGCGCAACAAAGGCGTCACGACAACCGTCCACACCGACCTGTTCGCGCGCAAGGACATCGAACGGCTCGGCATCGCTCCGCTGACCAGCATGTTCTGGTACGGCGAAAACGACGTGCGGCGGCGCCCCGACTGGCGCCCCGAGGTGCACGACAGCGACGGGCTCGAGCTGTGGACCGGCAAGGGCGAGCGCATCTGGCGTCCGCTCATCGACCCGCCGTCGGTGATCACCAATGCCTATGTCGACACCAACCCCAAGGGCTTCGGCCTGCTGCAGCGCGACCGCGACTTCGACCATTACCAGGACGACGGCGCCTTCTATAACCGGCGGCCGAGCATGTGGGTGGAGCCGCGCGGCAACTGGGGCGACGGCGCGGTGCAGTTGGTGGAAATCCCGACCGATGACGAAATTCACGACAACATCGTGGCCTATTGGGTGCCGCGCGCGCCGGTGAAGAAGAACGATACGTTCGCCTTCGACTATCGCCTCTACTGGCAGGCGCACGAGCCGAACTTTCCCGACAATATCGCGCGCGTGATTGCGACGCGCATCGGCCGCGGCGGCGTGCCCGGCCAGTCGATACCGAAGGACCGCTACAAATTCGTCATCGACTTCGCCGGCGGCCCGCTTGCCAACATGGCGCGGCGCTATGACGTCGAGCCGGTCGCCACCGCCTCGCGCGGCACGATCGAAGGACCGTTCGTGATCAAGATCGTGGGCACGCCGCACTGGCGCGCCTTCTTCGACCTTCACGCCGAAGGCAAAGACCCGGTCGACCTGCGTTGCTATCTGCGCCTGAACGGCAAGACCCTGTCGGAAACTTGGCTTTACCGGTTCTTCCCGCTGCCCCCTTGAGGCTGGCCGATCGGCGCCCGACGACGATGCGCCTTCGTCAACGGGATGCCAATATCGTGCGTCAATCGTCGCAACAGGACTCGCCGCGCCAGGCTTCGCGGGCCTCGCGCACGAGGAGCCACACGATCGCCAGCGACGCCAGCGGATCGATCCACCACACGTCGACGACGAGCTGCGCGAGTAGCGCGGCGACAACCACAAAAGCGAGCCAGCCACAGGTGATGCTTTCGACCGCGTCGGTGCGCAAAGCCCGGCTGCCGAGCGCCTCGGCCAGCCGCAGCTTACGGCGCGCCAGCCAATACATCAGCGGGATCGCGATCAAGGTGAGTACGAGGCCGGGCAAGGAGAATTCAGCGCCCTTGCCCAACCAGAGCTTGGCGCCGGCGGTCACGACCACATAGACCGCAAGCGCGCCCAACAGGGCACCGCCAATACGCGCCGCAATGTGTTCGGCACGCTCGGCGAATTGTTGGCCGTGCCGCAACTCGACGTTAAGCCGCCACAGCAGGACACCGGCGGAGGCCAATTCGATCAGGCTGTCGCTGCCGAAAGCGATCAGCGCCAGGCTGCCGGCGGCAACCCCGGCGCCGATACCGACGGCCGCCTCCACCGTCATCCAGGCCAGCGTCAGATATTCGAGCCGGAACGCGCTGTGGATCGCCGCGTCGCGCGCCACAGCCGCTTGTCCGGAATCGACGGCATTCACTTGCGCCATAGAGGACCTCGCGGAAACGTTGGCGAGGCTACCGATCGAATCGCGGCGCGCAACCCCTCAAATGGCCCACGCTCAGGGAACCTGCACGTGCACCCGGCAGCCGGGACTCATGTTCTGGCGCACGCTCGAGCCGTTGTGCCGGGCGACGAGGCTCTTGATCAGACTGGTGCCGAAACCATCCGCGGCACCGTCGGGGCAGCCGTTGCCGTCGTCGGCAACCGCCAGTTCCACCGCTCCGGTATCGCCGCGCCACAGGGAGACCGTGATGGTGCCCTTCTGATCGTCATCGAAGGCGTATTTGATGGCGTTTGTCACCAGTTCATTGGTGATGAGGCCGAGCACCAGCGCCTTGTCGGCGCTGACGGTGACCGGTTGCACGTCGAGGGCGAACTCAATGGCGCGAGCCGTCTCCACCGACCGCATGAGATGCTCGCACACCTCGCCGAGATAGTCGCGCATTTCCACCAGGCCGTCGCCCTTGGGCTGCAAGTGCTTCTGGCCATCGGCCAGGATGCCGAGACGGGAGACCGCGCTCGCCAACGCCGCGGCAACCTCGGCATTCGGATGATTGCGGCTTTGCATCTGCAGGAGCGAACTCGCAATCGCGAGATTGTTCTGCATGCGATGCGACAATTCACGGAATAGGATGTCTTTCTCGCGCTCGGCGTTAACCGCGCGTTCGAGCGCAAGCCGCAACGCCTCGCTCACCATCGACACCGCAATGCCGACCGCGAAAAATATCACCAGCCCGATAGCGATCGGCGACTGCGGATAAAGCCGCGGCAACACCGCATACGCCGAAATCGTCGCGAGCAGCGTGGCGTAGAACCCGGAGCCGCGGTCGAATAAAAGAGCGGCGACGAAAATGCCCACCAGCAGAATGAAGAGTCCGGGCAGCCCTGCCGTGCTGGCGACGATGAGTTGCGTTGCGATGCAGGCCGCCATGACGGCAGTCGTCACCACAGCTCGCACGATGAGCGGTTGCGGCCGCGTTGGCAGCCGCCGGATGAAGTTGTCCATGCAAAGAAACTTAGCCCCGCCCGCCGTTCAGTTTATGCAAGACTCACACAGTATACACATGGTTGGCAAAATACCGCTCGATCTTGTCGAAGTTGGGGTCGGGCCAAATCGCCAACGAGCCCCGCAAGATCTGCGTCAAGACAAGCAAGACAACACTTAAGACAACGCTGTCGACGATATCGCAGCAAAGGGAAAGAAATCGTGATTGAGCAATCGCTGATTACATGCCCGTACTGTGGTACCGCGAAGCTCGAGCCAATGCCGCGCGATGCCTGTGTATTCTTCTACGATTGTAGCGGCTGCGGCAGACGGCTGAAGCCAAAGCCGGGCGACTGCTGCGTGTTCTGCTCGTATGGCTCGGTCCCGTGCCCACCGGTCCAAGCCGGCGGGACGGCCAACTGCCACTGAACGCGCGGGTCTTCTTTAGCCGGCCGACTTACGTTCCCATTGCCGGCGAATGCAGCGGCGTCACCTGGCCTTCGTGCATGCGCAGATGCCGCACGCCATCCGGCTTGGAGAACAAACGCTGCAAGGCGGCGCGATTGCAGAGCACCGCGAACAGCTCCTTGCCTTGCAACAGGGCTGCCGCCTCGCGGCAATTTTCGGCGTCGTCGATCTTGGCCAGCGCGACGAGGAGCTCGACATCGATCTCGCCCTTCGGCCGCGGCCCCGGCTCGCCCAGCATGCGCAGATGGGTGTCGTACAGGACCGGCTCGCGCGTGAGCCGCGCGATCGGATCGGCGGCCGCTTCTTCGACGTCGATCGCCGCCAATTCGTTGGCGCGGCTGAGCACCGGCGGCGGATCGCGTTCGGCCGGGGTCAGCAACAGGCCAAGGGCGCGCAAGCGCCGGCCGACCGCCGGCGCGGCCGTCAGGGCGGCCACGGGAACCGACAGCATCAAGCCGATCACCACCGGCAGCATCCACAGCAACAACGGCCCGGAGACCACATAGGCGCCGGCGGCCATGGCAACGCCGAGCGCGGTCGGCGCGGCGTATTGCCGGACCAACTCCGACCACGGCAACGAGCCATCGTCGCGGCGCTGCGCCGACCAGCCGGCATCGTAGCCGAATAGGATCTCGGCCACCGCCCGGCACTGCATCAGCATCATCACCGGCGCGATCAGCGCCGACACCACGATCTCCAGCAGCACGCTGGCAAAGCCGCGCAGCGCGCCGCCCATGCCGTAGCGCTCCCGCCGGCGCGGCAGCATCGCGAGATACCCCAAGAACTTCGGCACCACCAGCAACGACATGGCCGCGACGAAGACATAGGCTGCGCGCACCGGATCCTGTGCCGGCCATTGCGGGAACAGGGTAACGCCGGAAGGAAAGTACTCAGGCCGGATGAACTGCGCCTGCAGCGAGATCATGACGCCGACCAGCAGGAAGGCGAGCCAGAGCGGCGCCGTCAAATAGTTGCCGATGCCGTTGATGAGGTGCAGCCGCGACATCCAGTGCAGGCCACGCGCCGGCACCACGCCGGCGTGCTGTAGATTGCCCTGGCACCAGCGCCGGTCGCGCACGGCGTAATCGCTCAGCGTCGGTGGGCTTTCCTCGTAGCTGCCGCCGAGGTTGGGCGCGAGATGGATACCCCAGCCGGCGCGGCGCATGAGGGCCGCCTCGATGAAGTCGTGGCTCAGTATGTGGCCGCCGAACGGCTTGCGGCCGGGCAACATCGGCAGCCCCGCCTGCTCGGCGAAGGCCTTCACGCGGATGATGGCGTTGTGGCCCCAATAATTGCTTTCGGCGCCATGCCACCAGGCAATGCCGCGCCCGAGCAACGGCCCGTAGATGTGGCCGGCAAACTGCTGGATGCGGGCGAACAACGTATTGGCGTTGATCAGGACCGGCAAGGTCTGGATCAGGCCGACGCGCGGGTGCTGCTCCATGGCGGCGGCCATCCGCACGATGGTGTCGCCCTCCATCAGGCTGTCGGCGTCGAGCACGATCATGTGCTCGTAGTGGCCGCCAAAGCGCGTCACCCACTCGCCGACATTGCCGGCCTTGCGGCCGGTATTGCGGCTACGGTGGCGGTAGTAGATACGGCCGAACTGCGTGCGTTCGCGCAAGCGCAGGAAGGCCGCCTCCTCCGCCACCCAGGTGGCGGCGTCCGTGGAGTCGCTGAGGATGAAAAAGTCGAAATGGTCGAGCCGGCCGGTCTCGGCGACCTGCTCGAAGATCGCTTGCAGCCGCGCCATCACCCGGTGCGCATCCTCGTTGTAGGTCGGCAGCAGCAGCGCCGTGCGGGCGGAAAGCTTCGGCAGCGGCTGCCTGGGGTCGATACCGAGCGACTTGCCGGAGCCGAAAAGCACGGCAATGAAGCCGACAATGGTGCTGACGAAGGACAGCGAGATCCAGGCAAACAGCACCAAGAATAGGGCGAAGATCACCATTTCCAGGAGCGTCAGCCCGCCGACCGCGAGCACCCGGTACATCTCGTAAGCCGCGACGCCCGTCATGGCGAAGGCGGCGGCGAAGACGACCAGCCGCCGCAGCGGAACGCTGCCGTGCGCCGTGCCGGGCGCGGTCGAGCGCGGCCGCGGCCCCCGCAACGATTGCTGCGGCATGGCCAACGGCGCCTCTTGCGGCAGGGCGCTGAATTCAAGGTCGCAGTCGCGCTTTTCAACCATCTGCGGCATTTACGGTGTCCACCGGTACAACCACACTTCAGAGACAGCTTTGTCTTTCTGCATTAACTGTCCGCGCAGCTCGATCAGGCGCTGTTTTTTCGTGTCCAGTTGAAAATGTAAGCGAAAGCCCCCCGTGATCGGGTTCGGCTCCAGCACCAGATTTTGGATCTCGCCCTTGTCGGCTGCGATGGCAGCACGGAACGCCTTCACATCGCTGAAGTCGAGTTGACCGCCTCTGATCTCTATCACGAATAGCCGCGTTCCAGCCGGTCCCGCGCCGATGCGGGTGCGCACGAATTGGGCCAGGCCACGCGGGTTGGCTTTTTCCCAGCCCCAGTGCATCCGATATGTAAATAGATATTCGCGTTTTGCGAGTAGCGGGTCGCGCGGTCGCCAAAAAGGGACGATGTTGTCGTGTATCTCTCTTTTTGTTGGAATTTCAATGAGATAGACAGAGCCGGCGCTCCAATCGCCAATCGGCTCGATCCATAGGCTGGGGCGCTTTTCGAAGCGCGCGCCCAAATCCTCGAAGTCGCGGAATTCGCGCTCGCGCTGCATCAGCCCGAAGCCGCGCGGATTGACGTCGGAGAAGATGCTGATCTGCAGCTCGTCCGGATTGACGAGCGGGCGCCACAGCTCTTCGCCATGTCCGTTGCGCATTGCCAACCCGCCGGAATCGTGGACCGCCGGCCGGTAGTCATCGACGCCGACCCGATCGTTGGAGTCGAAGAAGAACATGCTGGTGAGCGGCGCAATGCCCGCCTTGGCGATGTCGACCCGCGGGTAGAGCGCCATCTGCACATCGTAGATCGTGGTATCGCCGGGGCGGACGGTGAACTGGTAAGCCGCCGCCGCACTGGGGCTGTCGAGCAAGGCGTGGACGACAATGGAGTTCGTGCCCTTGGCCGGCTTCTCGATCCAGAAGGCCTTGAAGAAGGGAAACTCCTCGCCGTTGGGGTCGGCCGTGCGCAGTGCCAGCCCCCGGGCGGACAGACCGTAGACCTGGCCCTTGGCGACCGCGCGGAAATAGCTGGCGCCCAGGAAGACGCCAAACTCGTCATAGTAGTCGGGGCGGTTGATGGGCGCGTGCAGCCGGAAGCCGGCAAAGCCCACATTGCTGTCCGCCGCCGGCGGCTTCACCTTGCCGAAGCTGAAGAGGTCGGGGGAATAGGGAAACGGGTGAACCTCGCCGTCGCTGACGATGTAAATGTCGACCCGGTCCTCGAAAATGAAGCCGCGGTGGAAGAACTGAACCTGGAACGGCAGGCCGTCCCCGCGCCAAAGCGCCTTGTCGGGCCGGTAGCGCAGCGTGCGGTACTGGTCGTAGTTGATGTTCTTTAGGGAGTCCGGAAGCGACTTGTCCGGCTGGACGAACGGCTTTTGCGCCAGTTCGCGCGCCATGGCGCGTACCACCGTGGCGTCGAACGGCCGATCTTGTGGCTGCGGTGCGGCCGAGGTCGAACTTGTCCCGAGAAACGACATAGCCGCTGCCGAGCCGGCGAGAAATCGTCGGCGATCCAACCGCACTCTCCGAAGGTCGTGAGCTCCCTAGGGCCGCCCCGGCGCACCCCTACCGATCACGACAATGGTTTTCCCCGGCACCGGTTCCGACCAAATTTACAGTACGTTACATTTTGCCTGCACTTGTGTCCGTCGTGCGGCAAGAAACGGGCAGAATGTAGAACGAGGCCAATAATGCGGCAACGGCCCCGCGCGGTGAACCGCACGGGGCCGTCTGATGCATCGTACGCGCGAACGCGGTACGCGGACGCAACTCTACGCTACGGTACCGTCCGTCGCCCCCGGGCAAACCCGGCGATGGCCGAAATCGCGAACAGAACGATCGCGACAAAGAACACGATCTTGGCCGCCTCGACGGCGACGCCCGCGATCCCGCCAAATCCCAAGAGGGCGGCGATCAAGGCGATAACGAGAAATGTCAGGGCCCAACCCAACATGGCATCTCCCTTTCATGGTTGCGGTATGGAAACCGTTGTCAGGAAAACGCCGGTTGCCGGGGGTTGGTTCCGGACAACAACGGCAGGGTTCCCGACCGGTCAGGCCGCCGAGCGCGGCCATGGCAGGATCGCCACGGCCTGCTCGCAAAGGCGGTCGCTGTCGCGCTCACCTCCGCGGGCGAAGCATGATGATCTGCCTGGCGATTGCCCCTTCCGCGATCTCCGGTCGTTCGGCCAGCCATTGCCGGCTTCGCCTTGTCGAACGCCGCGCCGATGATTGCGAGCGCTTCCGGATCGAAGTCGATATCCGGGGGAACGAAAGGCAGGCTTCCCGTTTCTTAACCGGCGGCTCTGCTTTCGAAAGCGGCCGAGCTTGCACCAAGCCGTTCCTCAGGCAGGCCCAGGTCCAAAGACGCGCTCATATCCAAGCGCCGGCGCGCTCGCGCCCTCACCCTCGCCGTGCGCCGCCCGTTCGAAACCGCTGAAAAACAAATGCTTTCCGGGGAATTGCCGCAGATCAACGCCGCCGGGACGGGGAACCGGTTCCATTGTTAAAGTGTTCACTCGAGGTAACGCGTTCGTTGAGTTTCGGAGTAGACGCCGATGGCACCGCGGCCGAACTGGAAGGGTTATCTCAAGCTGTCATTGGTCTCCTGCGCCGTTGCGCTTTACCCGGCGACCACGACCAGCCAGCGCATCCGCTTCAACATCATCAACCGCAAGACCGGCAACCGCATTCGCAACGACATCGTCGATGCCGAAAGCGGCCAGCCGGTCGAGCCGGAAGACCGCGTCAAAGGCTACCAATACGAAAAAGGCCACTACGTGCTGGTCGAGGAGGACGAACTCGACAACGTGGCGTTGGAGAGCACCCACACCATCGAGATCGAACAGTTCGTGCCGATGGCAGAGGTCGACCGCATCTACCTCGACGAGTCCTATTACCTGGTGCCGGAGGACAAGATGGCCCAGGAGGCCTTCGCGGTCATCCGCGAGGCCATGCGCAAAGAGGACCTGGTCGGGCTTGCCCGCGTCGTCATCTACCGGCGCGAGCATCTGCTGCTGCTGGCCCCCCGGGGCAAGGGGCTGATGGCCACCACCCTGCGCTACAAGAGCGACGTGCGGGCGGAAAAGAACTATTTCGACGACATCGAGGACATCAAGGTGCCGGCCGACATGCTCAAGCTGGCGGTGCAGATCCTGGAAAGCAAGAAGGGCCGTTTCGATCCATCCAAGTTCGAGGATCGCTACGAGAGCGCCTTGATGGCGCTGATCAAGGCCAAGCGGTCCGGCAAGGCGCCGCCTGTCATCACCGAAGAGCGGCCGAGCAACGTGATCAATCTGATGGATGCGCTCCGCCGCAGCGCGCGTGGCGACAAAGGCCGCTCATCGGCATCGCGCTCGTCGTCTCGCAAGGGCAACTCGCGCGGCAAACGCGCGAGCGCGTCAAAGAAGAAGGTCCGGCGCGCAAGCTGACGGATGTGATCGATGGCGGGCCTGCAGACCTACCATACCAAGCGGCGCTTCGGCGTGACCCAGGAGCCGCGCGGCCAGGTCGCGCGGGCTAAGGGCCATGCCTTCGTCATCCAGAAGCACGCCGCGCGCCGGCTGCATTACGATCTCAGGCTCGAGCTCGACGGCGTGATGAAGAGTTGGGCGGTGACCCGCGGCCCCAGCCTGGTGCCGGGCGAGAAGCGGCTCGCCGTGCAGGTCGAGGATCACCCGATCGACTACAACAAGTTCGAGGGCACGATCCCCAAAGGCGAATACGGCGGCGGCACGGTGATGATCTGGGACCGCGGCCAATGGCAGCCGGAGGACGACCCGCACAAGGGTCTCGCCAAGGGCCACCTGTCGTTTCAGCTCAAGGGCAAGAAACTGCATGGTGGCTGGCATCTGGTGCGCATGCACCGCCGGCGCGGCGAGAAGCGCGACAACTGGCTGCTGATCAAGCAGCACGACGACGACGCGCGCGGTCCGCGCGACAAAGACATCCTGGTGGAGCAGCCGCTGTCGGTGAAGACCGGCCGCTCGCTCGACGAGATCGCCGACGGCGCGCCCAGCCATAACCGCAAGCCATCCGATCCGAAGCCGAAGCCGAAGCAAGACAAACGCGCCGCGGCGACGAAAAAGGCGACAACAAAGAAAAAGGCCCGCAGGGCCAAAAGCGCCACGAAGGATACCAAGCCAACGACACGCGCCGCCAGTATGCAGCTTGTCAAACGAACGGCCGCTCCCAGGGGCAGCAGGACCGATGCATTTGCCGACGCCCGGCGCGCGCCCCTGCCCCGCTTTATCGCGCCTGCCCTTGCCACCCTCTCCGACAAGGCGCCGGGTAGCGCCAACTGGATCCACGAGATCAAGTTCGACGGCTATCGCATTCAGGCACGGTTGGAAAACGGCAAGGTCAAGCTGCTCACCCGCAAGGGGCTCGACTGGACCGACAAGTTTCCGACCGTCGCCCAGGCGGTGGCGAAGCTGCCGGCGCGGACGGCGCTGATCGACGGCGAACTGGTCTCGGAAGATGCCGACGGCATTTCCCGCTTCTCCCTGCTGCAGCAGGACCTGAAGGAAGGCCGCCACGACCGCATGGTGCTCTATGCCTTCGACCTCATGCATCTCGACGGCGCCGACCTGCGGCCGCTGCCGCTGCAACAGCGCAAGGCCGCCCTCGCGAAGCTGCTCGCCAAGGCGTCCAAGCGCGGGCCGCTGCGTTTGAGTGAATCGCTGACCGAGCCGGGTCCCGTTCTGTTCAAGCACGCCTGCAAGATGGGCCTGGAAGGCATCATCTCGAAGGTCGCCGACGCGCCCTATCGCTCCGGCCGTGGACACACATGGCTGAAGACCAAATGCTCCGACCGGCAGGAATTGGTGGTCATCGGCTTTGCGCCCTCGAGCGCCGACGCCCACGCGGTCGGGGCGCTGGTGCTCGGCTTCTACGACCACGGTAAGCTGCACTACGCCGGCCGCACCGGCACCGGTTTCACCCATGACGTTGCCCGGGCGCTCTATCGTCGCCTCAACGCGGTGACGCTGAAGAAATCGCCGCTCGACACGGTGCCGAAGGAAGAGCTTGGCGTGCGCAAGCCGGTCTGGGTCAAACCGACGATGGTGGTGGAAGTCGATTTCCACGGCTGGACCCATGGCGACCGCGTGCGGCAGGCCTCGTTCCAGGGCGTGCGCGAGGACAAGTCGGCCAAGGACGTGATGCGGGAGCGCAAGAAAGCCGTCGCCGCCGCCCACAAAAGCGCGACGAAGCGCAGCACGCCGGTGAAATCGCGGACGCGCGCCACGGTCGGTAAGGTGACGCTCACCCACCCCGGCCGCGTCTATTGGGATGACGCCGACGTCACCAAGCAGGATCTCGCCGACTATTACGGCAAGGTCTGGAAGTGGATGCGCCCGCATGTGGTCGGTCGCGCCATCGCGCTGCTGCGCTGCCCGGAAGGCGCCGGAGGGCAATGCTTCTTTCAGAAACACGCCCACACCGGCATCCCCACCGAATTCCTGCATCTGGTGCCGGAAAAGGGCGACAAGATCATCTCCATCGACGATCTCGACGGGCTGATCGCGCTGGTGCAAGGCGGCGCGCTCGAGATCCATGTGCGCGGCAGCACGATCGACGACCGCGAACGCGCCGACCGGCTGGTGTTCGATCTCGATCCCGGCACCGGGACCGGCTGGAACGATATCGTCGCCGCGGCCCGCGAGGTGCGCGACCGGCTCAAGCTCGTGAAGCTCGAAAGCTTCGTCAAAGCGACCGGCGGCAAGGGCCTGCATGTGGTGGTGCCGATCAAGCCAGTGCCCTGGGACGTCGCCAAGGACTTCACCCACGCCGTCGCCCTGGCGATGGCCAAGGATGAGCCGGGCCGTTACACGGCGACCTCCGGCGAGAGCAACCGCAACAAACGCATCTTCGTCGATTACTTGCGCAACAGCCGCGAAGCCACAGCTGTTGCTCCCTATTCCACCCGTGCCCGCGCCGGTGCGCCGGTCGCCATGCCGGTCGACTGGTCTGAGCTCGGCAGCCTGAAGAGCGGCCACCGCTACACGGTGCAGAATGCCGCGCAGCGGCTCTCGCGCCTGAAGCAAGACCCTTGGGCGGGCATGAACCGGGTCAAGCAGGCGCTACCGAAGTTCAAGTGAAGCTTTAGCTCTAAGCTGAAGTAAACGCTTAACTAAGAGGCCCACCGCAAGGGCGGCCCCTTCAGCACGGGCCGAAGCCCTCGCCTCGCGCGGCCGCGTACTGGTTCACCGAGCGCTCGGCGATCCTGGACCGGCCCATCCGCTTCTTCTCCTCCTCCAGGGTCTGGTGCGGAAGCTCGGCGATTTGCGGCTTGCCGATCGGCTTCGCCCAGGAGCGTACGGTGCGGTTGCGGGCGATATCGTAAATGCTCGACGGCCTGCCGCGCCGCCGCCGGACCGGCATCCAACGTCTGTTCGTCGTCCACGTCTTTGGATCACCTGCTCACCCTCGGCGATGACGCCGAGGATGGCGTCGCACTTCTTGCACTTGGAGAACGCGCCGACGTGTCCTTCGGTCTCACTTCAAGTGACCAGGAATTCCAGCTCATCGCCGAGCGCAGACAACGCACAAATTGCCAACTCAACGATGCATGGAACCGGACTGACGATCAGGGCGTTAATCGGCGCTGTCATGCGGCCCTTTCGAAGATCCGCGTGTGAGGGGTTCACGATGAAACAAGACAAACAAGCGAGCAGACGTTCCGCGCGCAAATCGACGAACGTGGATATCTCGTCGTGGTTCTCGCGCGTGGCGCAACGCACCGCGTCGCTGACCGGACATCCCCTCACCTTCCTGTTCGCCGTGCTGGTGGTCGTCGGCTGGATCGCGTCCGGCCCGATCTTCGGCTACAGCGACACCTGGCAATTGGTGATCAATACCGGCACCACCATCGTGACGTTTCTGATGGTATTCCTGATCCAGAACACTCAGAATCGCGACATCATGACGTTGCAGTTGAAGCTGTCCGAATTGGTGCTGGCCCAGAAGGGGGCCGAAGACCAGTTCGCCGCGATCGAGGACCTGAGCGATCGGGAACTGGAAAAGCTGCACGACCAATGCCGCACCCGGGCCGAGATGACGCTCCACCATATCGAGCAGCGGCACGGCAAGCGCAAGCCGCGCGCCGCCGCTCAGCGGGCGAAGGCCGAGACGCGCCGCTCGCCGCGCCGGAATTCCTGACGCCACCCGCTCTGACGCTGCCATATTGACGCCGCATCCCGGGAACAATTGTTCCCGCGATTCGTTATGGGCACGGCGGACTAACGGGGACTCTGCGAACGCAATGGCTACGAGATGGATCGCGACAGCGGCAAGCCTCGCGCTTGTCGCCAGCGTCGTTGCCACACCGGCATTGGCGGGTGGACGACACAAACACGCTTCCGGCCACAAGCACTTTTCCGGCGTCGCCTCGTTTTACAGCAAGCACTATCGTGGACGAACGGCCAGTGGCCAGCGCTACAACTCCCGGAAATTCACGGCGGCGCACCGCACATTGCCGTTCGGCACGCGGGTGCGCGTATCGCGCGGCGGGCGCAGCGTCATCGTCGTGGTCAATGACCGTGGCCCCTTCATCAGACGGCGGGTCATCGATCTGTCATTTGCCGCGGCGAAGGCCCTGCACATGGTCGACCGCGGGCTCGCCAAGGTGAGCGCCGAAGTCGAGTAGCCCGTTCAAACGCGCGGCGGCCTCCGCAGCGCGCTGGTCGACGGCGAGCAGCGCAGCCAGACTTCCGTGTCGCCGTTCGTGCCCAGGCGAAAACTCACGGTGTTCTCGTCCATCAAGGTCATGAACACGGTCTGGCCGTTCCCCGGCTCCGGTGTCGGCACCACGTAAGAGAAAGCGTGCCGGCTGTAGTCGCCCTGCATCTTGTTGCCGCCGGCCGTGACGATCTCCGGCCCGCGGATGGAAAAGCGGCGGCCGTCCTTGGTGTGGCACCAGTCGCCATCGATGGCATCGGCCAGCGCCGGCGCGGCGATGACGGCAAGCGCCAGCGCCGCCGCGATGGTCTTCCAGTTTATCCTCATGTCGTCGCCCCTCGGATCGATCAATCCACTTTCGCCTCGTCGCGGTACATCACCTTGTGCCGCGTCTCGCGCACCCAGTCGTCGATGTCGTCGAGCGACTGGTAATTCTTCATGTCGAATTTGTCCCAGTTCACGATCTGCGGCAGCGTCTTCTTCCAGCGCTTGTAGGGCGGCTTGGCCGGCACGCCGAACAGCATGATGTCGATGATGGCGAGATCGTCCGGCACGCCGAGCAGCGGGCGCAGCGAGTTCTGCGCGTCCTCCTGGCCGATGGCGGTGACCCACCAGACCTGATAGCCGAGCGCGGCGGCGGCGAGATGCGCCGACATGGTGGAGGCGGCGACGCTCTGCAGCAGGATGCGCTCGGCATTGGCCTGATACTGCTTGTCGAGATCGCTGCCGTCGAGCAGCACCGGGAAGGCGCGCACATAGCGGAAGTCCGCCACCACCACGACAAAGCCGGGCGCGGTCGCCAGCCCGCGATAGTTGGGCGTGGGGAATTTCATCTTCAGCTTGGCGCGCTTGGTGGCTTCGGCCACGAAGTAGTCGGCGATCTTTTGTTTCACGCCCGCATCGGTGACGACGATGTAGTGCCAGGGCTGGGCATTGGCGCCGGACGGCGCGTGGCGGGCGGCTTCCAGCACCATCTCGGTGTGCTCGCGCGGCACCGCGATATCGGTCCGGAAGGCACGCGTGGTCAGCCGGTTGCGCACCACCTCCATCAGCGCCTCGTAGCGCTTGAGATCGGGTGTGAATTTGGTCACGTCGTCCATGGCGGTCCTCCCGGAAATTTGCGCTATAGTAGCGCGATACACGCCGCCGTCGAAGCCACCTCACATTTCACATCCCGGAAAAACCCATGCCGTCAAAGCGCCCCGCGCCTCGCCTGCCCGTCCTTGAAGAAACCGAGTTGAACGACGCCCAGCGCACCTTGCTCGCCGCGCTGCGCTCCGGCCCGCGCGGCAAGTCGCTCACCGTGCGGGGTCCGTTCGCAGCCTGGATGCACGCGCCGGAATTCGGTCTGCTCGCCCAGGCGCTCGGCGCCCATTGCCGCTACGGGACCGCCCTGCCCGCGCGGCTGTCCGAATTCGCCATCCTGTGCACGGCGCGCACCTGGCGGGCGCAGTACGAATGGTATGCCCACGCACCGATGGCCGAAAAGGCGGGCGTCAAGCCGAAGACGATCGCGGACCTGCGCGCCGGCCGCGAGCCGAAGTCGGCGCCCAAGGACGAGCGCGCGATCTATGCCTTCGTGCAGGAACTCTACAAGACGCGGCGGGTGAGCGACCGCACCTATAAGCGCGTCAATGCGCTGATCGGCGACCAGGCCACCGTCGAGCTCACCGGCATCTGCGGCTATTACGCCTTGATCTCGATGACGCTCAACGTCTTCCGCATGCTGCCGCCGGAAGAGGCCAAGCTCGCCTGGCCGGAGCCGTCGGGGAAGTAAGCAGGCGCCCAATTTCTTTCCTGTCATTCCGGACGCCACGCAGTGGCGATCCGGAATCCAGGGCGATGAGGCACGTCCTAGGATCTGGCTCTGGATTCCGGGTTCGCGAACTGCGTTCGCGCCCCGGAATGACGATCGCGGGTCAATGCCCGCGCCAAACCACCGAATAAAGATCGAAGCGGCGGTCTTTCAGGTTCTGCACGGTGCCGCCCTGGCGCGCCGCATAGAGGTTGTCGAGCGGCAGGTCGGCGATGGTGATCATTTCGACATTCGGCGCCGCTTCCGCCGCGATGCCGTCGCGCGCGAACGGAAAGTCGCAAGGGGTGAGCACGCAGCTCTGCGAGTATTGGATGTCCATGTTCTCGACCTTGGGCAGATTGCCGACATTGCCGGCCATCACCACGAAGCACTGGTTCTCCACCGCCCGCGCCGCCGCGCAATAACGCACGCGCATGTAGCTCTGCCGTTCGTCGGTGCAGAACGGCACGAACAGGATGGTCGCGCCCTGGTCGGTCAAGTGGCGCACCAGTTCGGGAAACTCGCAATCGTAGCAGATGGCGACGCCGATCGGCCCGCAATCGGTTTCGATCGCGGTCACCCGCTCGCCGCCGCGGATGTTCCACCAGTACCGTTCGTTCGGCGTCGGATGCACCTTGTATTGCTCGTAGATGCTGCCGTCGCGCAGGAACACGTAGGAGATGTTGTACACCTCGCCGTCCGGTTCGCGCGTCGGATGCGAGCCGCCGATGATGTTGACGTTGTAGCTCACCGCCAGGTTGCTCATCATCTCCTTGAAGCGGCCGGTGTAGGTCGTAAGCGCCGCGATCGCCTCCGCCGCCGGCACCTTGCGATTCTCGATCGACAGGAGCTGTAGCGTGAACAGTTCCGGGAACACGGCGAAATCGGCCTTATAATCCGCAACCGCGTCGACGAAATATTCGACCTGGTGGGCGAACTCCTCGAACGAGGAAATGCTGCGCAACTCATACTGCACCGCCGCCACCCGCACCGTCTGCGGCCGCCGCATGACGCGCGCCGGCGCCGAGGTCGAATCCGCCGGCACTTGCGGATTGCGCCAGATCATGTGGGTGGCGTAGCCGCGCGACTCCTGATCGATCGGCAGATAATCGCGCAGCACGCCGATCGGCTCGAAGCCGTTGCGGAGCTGGAAACCGATCACCGGATCGCGCTGCTTGCCCTCCAGCACCAGTTCAAGATAGCGCTCGGCCGAGCCGACCTTATTCCAGCGCCGCGCCAGGTTCGGCATGCGGCCGGCGAACACGATGCCCTTCAGCCGCAGGTGCTGGCACAGCCGCTTGCGCGCCTGATAAAGGCGCTGCCCGATGCGCTGCCCGCGGAATTCCGGATCGACGCAGACGTCCATGCCGTAGATCCAGTCGCCCTGTGGATCGTGGCGCGAGGCGTAGCCGCGCCCGGTGATGGTCGCCCAGTCATGCGCGGCGAGCGCCAGCGATTCCGGGATGCGGAATGTGGCCATATAGCCGATGATCTGCCCTTCGTAGGTGGCGGCGAATTGCCCCTCGGGGAACTGGTGCATCTGCCCGCGCAACTGCGCTTCCGAATAGACCCCGATCGGCCCGAAGGAAGGATAGGCCTTGGCCATGAGCGCGCGGATGCCCTCGATATCGGTGGGCACCGCGTTGCGGACGACGAGCTTTGGAACCGGCTTTTGCTGCTGCATAGCCCTGCTTATGGCAGCGATCGAGCCGGACTGGCAATTCGCGAAAACCTGGATGTGGACGGCGGCCAGCCCACCGGCGGGAGGCGCTTCCTGCACCCAATGAGCACATTCGAGGCAACCGCTGGTTATAAAGGCGGCAATTACGCGCCTGCCCGATCATATGCACACCAATACGACGCGCGCCGGGGCATGGCACGTCGCTTGCTCTCCCGTTGCCAGCCTCATTTGCCGGCATTCGTACAACTCGGGAGCAACTCATGCGTCGTCGCGATTTCAACAAATTGGCCGTGGCCGGCGCCGTCGGCACCATCGCCGCCCCGGCGATCGTGCAGGCCGAGCCTGCCGCCTTTAATTGGAAGATGACCAGCTTTTACGGCCCCAATGCCTATTTCTACTCGGAAGGCCCCGGCAGCGCCAAAGATCTGGTCAAGCGCATCAAGGAGATGTCGAACGGCCGTCTCAACATCGAGTTCTACGGCGCCGGTGAGCTGATTCCGGCACGCGCGGGCTTCGACGCGGTGTCGTCCGGCACCGTGGAGATGAACTACGCCAACTCCTATTTCTGGACCGGCAAGAGCTTCGCCGCGCAGTATTTCTCCGCGGTCCCCTTCGGCCTGAATTTCGTCGGCCTCAACGGCTGGATGTATGACGGCGGCGGCCTCGATCTGTGGAAGGAAGTCTACGACAAGTTCAATCTGGTGCCTTTCCTCGCCGGCAATACCGGCGTGCAGATGACCGGCTGGTTTCGCAAGCCGATCGAGAAGGTCTCCGACCTCAAGGGCCTGAAGATGCGTATCCCCGGCCTCGCGGGCCAGGTCTACCGCTCGCTCGGCGTCGACGCCCAATTGCTCGCGCCCGGCGACATCTTCCCCGCGCTGGAGCGCGGCGTCATCGACGCCGCCGAATTCGTCGGCCCCTATCTCGACCGCCAGCTCGGCCTGCAGAAGGTCGCCAAATACTATTACACCACCGGGTGGCACGAGACCGCGACGGCATCCGAAGTCGCCATCAACAAGACCGCCTGGAACAAGCTGCCGCCGGACATCAAGGCCATCGTCGAGAATGCCTGCATGGCCTGCAACGCGCGCGGTGAGGCGTGGTGCCAGAAGGTCAACGCGGAAGCCATGGACGACCTGATCAAGAACCAGGGCGTGCATGCGCAGCCGCTGCCCGATGACGTGGTCGAAGCCCTACGGGCGGCCAACGCAAAAATCATCGCCGCCGCCGCCGCCAAGGATCCGGTCGTCAAGAAAGTGAACGACTCCTACTGGAACTACATGAAGACCTATAAGCAGTGGGCCAAGTACTCCGAGAAGCCCTATTACGACACCATCCTCGGCATCTAACGTGACATCTGCCGGTAGGCTGGCTGACGGGATCGATTGGTTCATCGATCTCGTCGGCCGCACGATCTCGTGGCTGGCACTCGCGGTGGCGCTCGTCATGGGCGCCAACGTGTTCATGCGCTACGGCCTGTCGATCGGCTTCATCTGGTCGCAGGAGCTGGAGTGGCACCTCCTGGTACCGCTCACGCTCATCGGCATGTCCTATGCGCTGCGGCACGGCGAGCACGTGCGCGTCGACGTGCTATTCGCCAATTTCAGCGATCGCACCAAGCACGCGGTCAACGTCATCTCGGCGGTGATCGCGATGATCTTTTCACTGCTGGTGGTCTGGCTGTCGATCAATTTCGTCAAGCAATCCTGGGACATGGGCGAAGGCTCGCCCAATCCCGGCGGATTGCCCGCGCTCTATCTGATGAAGGCGATGATCCCGCTCGGCTTCGTGCTCCTGTTCCTGCAATCGCTATCGCAGGCGATCCAGGCCGCCATCGCTTTCCGAGGCACCGCGGATGAGCTCTGAGACGCTGTCGGTCTTGATGCTGGTGGCGTTCTTCGCGCTGCTGCTGGCGGGGATTCCGGTCGGGCTGACCTTGGCCTCGACCGGCTTCCTGTTCGGCTATCTCGGCTTCGGCATCGGCCTGTTCAACCTGCTGCCGCTGCGCATCTTCGGCGTGGTGACCAACTACACGCTGCTGGCCATTCCGTTGTTCGTGTTCATGGGCATGATGCTGGAGAAGTCCAAGCTCGCCGAGGAGCTGATGGACGTGATCGGGCTCGCCGCCGGCCGCCTACGCGGCGGTCTCGGCGTCGGCATCATCGTGGTCGGCGTGCTGATGGGCGCCACCACCGGCATCGTCGGCGCCACCGTGGTGACGCTCGGCCTGCTGACGCTGCCCGGCATGCTGCGGCGCGGCTACGATCGCGGGCTCGCCTGCGGCGTGATCTGCGCCTCCGGCACCCTCGGCCAGATCATCCCGCCCAGCCTCATCCTCATTCTGCTCGCCGACATCACCAACCAGTCGGTCGGCACCTTGTTCGCCGCCGCCATGATGCCGGGCCTGATGCTGTCGGGCATCTACATCGCCTATGTCCTGGTGCTTGGCATCGTGCGGCCAGACATGGTGCCGGTCGTCTCGAAGGAGGAACGCGACGCGGTCAGCGGGCTCGAGCTTGCCGGCAAGCTCATGCGCGTGGTGGCGCCACCGATTGGCCTCGTCTTCGCCGTGCTCGGCTCGATCATCGCCGGCATCGCCGCCCCCTCGGAAGCCGCCGCCATGGGCGCGCTCGGCTCCATCCTGGTCGCCGCGCTTGGGCGCCGCCTGACCATCAACGTATTACGCGAGACCGTGCAATCGACCACCCGCATCTCGGCCATGGTGCTGTTCATCCTGATCTGCGCGCAGGCTTTCTCCCTCGCCTTCCGTGGCCTGCACGGCGAGAAGCTGGTGCAGGACGCCTTCCTGCTGCTCCCTGGCGGCATCGATGCCAGCGTCTGGTTCCTGATGGGCCTGATCTTCGTGCTCGGTTTCTTCATCGAGTGGATCGAGATTTCCTATATCGCCGTGCCGCTGTTCCTGCCGATCTTCATCCATGCCAACACTAACCTGGTGTGGCTGGCGACGCTGATCTGCGTGAACCTGCAAACATCGTTCCTGACCCCGCCCTTCGGCTGGTCGCTGTTCTTCCTGCGCGGGGTGGCGCCGCCGGAGGTGACGACCCGCGACATCTATCGCGGCATCATCCCCTTCGTCGGCATCCAGGTGGTGGGAGTCTTCGTGGTGTTCTTCTTCCCCGGCATCGCCACCTGGCTGCCGAAGGCGATCGGCTGGTAGGCCCCCGCCTTCGGCACGGGCCGCGATCAGTGCTTCATGCCCGGCATGCCGCCGTGCATCGCGCCGATGCCTTCGACCAGGAAGTAGACGTGCAGGGTACCCGCCTTTTCGAAGCGGAGCGTCGCCTCCACGTGCTCACCCTTCACCAGCGGCTTCTTCAGCCCGACCAGCATGACGTGATAGCCGCCGGGCTTGAGGGTGACCGTCTGGCCCGGCTTGATCTCCAGTCCATTGCGCAGCGGGCGCATTTTCATGACGCCATTGTCCATCGTCATTTTATGCAGTTCGAAGCGCTTGGCGGCGTCGGTTTCGCCGCCGACCAGGCGGTCAGCGGTTTTGCCGGTGTTGGTGACGGTGAGATAGCCGGCGCCGACGGAAGCACCGCGCGGTGTGGCGCGTGCCCACGGGTGGCCGACCTTCAAGGCGCCGATGGTGTAATCGTGCGCGCGAGCCGGCAAATTGATCGTGACGGCGAATACCGCGACGATAGCGAGAGCGAAACGAGACATCGTGTCATATCCTGACCATGCAAAGCGCGCGCACGCATGCCGGCGCGCGACCTTTGCGGTTGAACTGTTGTGGATGAAGTCAGACGCGAGATCAGGCGGCGGGCGGCCCGCGCGGGATTTGCGGGCGGCGCTCAAATGGCCGGCTGATCGGCTCGGGGGCCAGTGCCGGCTTTGCGAGGTTGCTATAGACCTCGGCAACGACCACGACGATCTGCGGCGGCGGCACAAAGGCGTGCGCGCAACAGTGCATGCCGCAGCCGCCGGCGCAGGGACAGCCGTTCTGGTGGCTGCCGCTCGGTTGCGAGCCGTCGAGCGAGGCGGAACTGCAAAGGCTGGTGGCAAAGGGACCGGCCGCCGCTACCGACAATGGCAGCAGCAACGCCTGTAGCGCGACCACGTAGGCCGCGATCAGCGCGATCAAACGCCTCTTCCGGAAACCGTCGCCCATGGAATCGAGTTTATGCCGGCATTACATCAGCCGTCCACTCGTCCCCGATTGGCCGCATGGATGCCGAAGGCCGGTAGCGTGTAGCCGTCGAAGAGTCACAATCGCTGTGATAGATTTCCATCCATGAGCGACGGATCGCCTCCTTCGGAATCGCGCGTGATCAGCTTCCGCGACGGCCGGGCGCGCCCGCAGCCACCGCTATCCGGGCCGCCCCCGGTCGCCGATCTCGCCAAATACCAAGCCCCCGACGAGGCCGACGACTATCGCCACCGCATGATCGTCAACACGGTCGCCTTCCTGTTCCTTGCGGCCCTGATTGGCGGCGGGCTGTGGCTGGTCGACAGTATGGCAAAGATGCGTAAGGATCAGGATTGTGTCCTTTCGGGACGACGCGGCTGCACCCCGGTCGACCTCAATATCGACAACCGCTAGTGGCTAAAGCAGGCAGAACCGGCGCAAATTAGCCCCCATTCCTTGGTGGAATACCTGCCGCCATTGAACTTACCCCAACCGTTCGCTATACGGGCTGCCGGCCGCATCAGAGATGGAAGGTCGGGCCGGGGGGCTGCCGCGTGTAACCCAAACGCGCGGACCGTCGGGTCGCAGGGATTCAAAAGAAATCAGAGAGTTATAGATGTCCTCGACGTTCGACACGGTCGCCAATATCATCTCGGAAACTTGCGATATTCCGCGCGAAACCATTAAGCCCGAGAGCCACGCCATCAACGATCTTGGCATCGACAGTCTGGACTTTCTGGATATTGCCTTTGCCATCGACAAGGCCTTCGGGATCAAGCTGCCGCTCGAGCAGTGGACCCAGGAAGTCAACGACGGCAAGGCGTCGACGGACCAGTATTTCGTACTCAACAACCTCTGCGCCCGCATCGACGACCTCGTCGCTGCCAAGGGAGCGTAAGGCACAAAACCAAGCCGATGCGCCTTGAGTATTTCCAGCTGATCGACCGGGTGACCGAGCTCAATCTCACCGACCGCAAGATCAGCAGCGAGGCCATCGTCCCGATGACCAGCACGATCTTCGAGGGCCATTTTCCGGGCTATCCGCTGATGCCCGGCGTGCTGCTGATCGAAACCATGGCGCAGACCTCGGGCTGGCTGGTGGTGGCGGTCAACCGATTCGAGCGCATGCCGTTTCTCGCCGCGGTCCGCGAGGCCAAGTTCCGCACCTTCGTCGAACCCGGCCAGCGCCTGACCATCGACGCCACCCTCGATCACGACGGTTCCGGCTTTGCGATGACCGAGGCGCGCATCGCTTGCGAGGGCAAACCGATCTGCAGCGCCGCCCTCACCTTCAAGGTGCTGCAATTCCCCAACGACGACATGCATCGCGAGATGCGCGAGACCGCGGCTCGGATCGGTCTTCCCACCAGCGAGGCGCTGGCCGATGGCTGATTCGGCTCGCGACGCGTTGATTACCGGCATCGGCATCGTCTCCTGCCTCGGCGAAGGCCCGCAGGCCCATTGGCAAAAGCTGATGGCAGCACAGCCAGCCGCCGATACCACGGCCTTTGCGCCCTACGTGGTGCATCCGCTCGGGCCGATCAGCTTCGACGCCCAGATCCCGAAAAAAGGCGATCAGCGTCAGATGGAGCTTTGGCAGCGCATCGGCACCTATGCCGCCGGGATGGCGCTCGACTCCGCCGGCATCAAAGGCAATGCGGACGTGCTCTCGCATACCGACATGATCGTTGCCGCCGGCGGCGGCGAACGCGATCTCGCCGTCGACAGTGCGGTGCTGACCGGCATGCCGAAGGCGGAGAATCCGGAAGCCTTCCTCAACGAGCAATTGATGACCGGCTTGCGGCCGACCTTGTTCCTGGCCCAGCTCTCCAACCTGCTCGCCGGCAATATCTCGATCGTGCACGGGGTGACCGGCTCGTCGCGCACCTTCATGGGCGAAGAGTCGGCCGGCGTCGATGCGCTACGCATCGCGCTCGCGCGCATCAGCGCCGGACAGAGCGACATCGCGCTGGTCGGCGGCTCGCACAACGGCGAGCGCCCCGACCTCCTGATGCTCTATGAGTTCGGGCATCACATGCTGAAGGACAAATACGCGCCGGTCTGGCAGCGCCACGGCCATCCGGGCTTCGCGCTCGGTTCGCTCGGTGCCTTCGTGGTGATCGAGGCCCGTAAACATGCCGAGGCGCGCGGCGCCAAGCCGCTCGCCAAGCTCAGCGCCGTGTTGTCCGACCGCTCCAAGCGCGAGCCCGGCACGGTCACCGCCGCGCTTGGCCGCGAGTGGGACAAGCTCAAGGACCAGGTGAAGCCCGGCCACGCCGCGGTCATTTCCGGGGCGACCGGCGCCGAGCCCGCCACCGGCGAGGAACGTGCCTTCCTGGAGGCGCATGGCGATCTTGCCGTCCGCGCCACCGGTTCCTATGTCGGCCATGGGTTGGAGCCGCAATTCGTCATGAATATCGCCCTGGCGGCGGTGGCCGTCAGCCATGCTAGTCTGTTTCCGCCCTGTGACTCGACCGGCCTGGAACGGCCGATGACCGGGGACTTGCAACAGGTGCTCGTGACGGGGGTCGGGCATTGGCGGGGCGAAGGCCTGGCGCTGGTCGAACGAGCCGGCTGAAGGAGTGCGAGACATGGCGAAGGATAAGAAAGGCCGGCCGATCGTGGTGGTGACCGGCCTCGGCGTGGTCACCTCGCTCGGCGTCGGCAAGACCGACAACTGGAAGCGGCTCACCGCCGGCGAATCCGGTATCCACGCCATCAACCGTTTCGCCACCGAGGGTCTGCGCACGCGCATTGCCGGCACCATCGAGTATCTGCCGACGCAAACCAATGCGGCGGCCCTGTCGGAGAGCTTTGCCGAGTACGCCGCCGAAGAAGCGATCGCCGAATCCGGCATCGGCTCACGCGGCGATTTTCCGGGACCGCTGTTTCTCGCCGTACCGCCGATCGAGCTCGACTGGCCGCAGCGGCTCGACGTCGGCGCCAAATCCGGCGCCAATGAGCAGACCACCTATGGCGACCTGTTGCGGGTGAGCGCGGAGTTTCCCGCCTATCACGAGCGTTTCCTGTTCGGCTCGGTGGCCAATCATCTGGCCGACAAGTTCGGCACCAAAGGCTCGCCGATCTCACTGTCGACGGCTTGCGCCTCGGGTTCGAGCGCCATCCAGCTCGGCGTCGAGGCGATCCAGCGCGGCGAAACGGATGCCGCGCTCTGCATCGGCACTGACGGCTCGATCAACGCGGAATCCCTGATCCGCTTTTCGCTGCTGTCGGCTCTGTCGACCGGCAGCAACGACAATCCGCAAGGCGCGGCCAGGCCGTTTGCCAAGAACCGCGACGGTTTCGTGATGGCGGAAGGCGCCGGCGCCCTGGTGCTGGAAAGCTACGAGCACGCCAAGGCGCGCGGCGCTCAAATCCTCGGCGTCATCGAAGGCTGCGGCGAGATGGCCGACAGCTTCCACCGCACCCGTTCGAGCCCCGATGGCAGAGCGATCATCGGCTGTATCGCCAACGCGCTGAAGGACGCCGGCCTCGCTCCGGACGATATCGATTACGTCAATGCACACGGCACCGGCACGCCGGAAAACGACAAGATGGAGCACATGGGCCTCGCCGCCGTGTTCGGCGAGCGCATGAAGGACATCCCGGTCTCCTCCAACAAGTCGATGATCGGCCACTCGCTGTCGGCGGCCGGCGCGGTGGAAGCGGTAATCACCCTGCTGACCCTGGGGAACGAACGCATTCCACCCACCATCAATTACGAGGTGCCGGATCCGGCGATCCCGCTCGACGTCGTGCCCAACAAGGCGCGCGACGCCAAGATGCGCCACGCCATCTCCAACTCCTTCGGGTTCGGCGGGCAGAACGTATCGCTGGTGATGGGGCGCGAGCCGGCGTAGTTCACGACTGTTGAGAATAGGTCCGCAGCACAATTTCAGCTGTCGCCCCCGCGAAAGCGGGGACCCATGCTCCCTGCACCATCGGACCTGCTGCGGGGTATGGGTCGCGGGCCTCGCTTTGCTCGCCCGGGACGACAAACAGGAAATCCCATGCGTGCCATCCGCCTGATCGCCGACCGCAAGCTCGAGCTTGCCGACCTGCCCGATCCGCCGCCGCCCGGCGACGGCGAGGTACAGGTGCGCATCAAGGCGGTCGCGCTCAATCATCTCGACGTCTGGGGCTATCGCGGCATGGCCTTCGCCAAGCGGCAATTGCCGCTTGTTGTGGGCGCGGAGGCCTCCGCCGAAATCGCGGCCGTCGGCACCGGCGTCGCCGGTTTCAAGCCGGGCGATAAGGCGGTGATGTACGGCGCCATGACCTGCGGCACCTGTCCCGCCTGCCGCGAGGGCCGCGATAACCTGTGCGAGAACGTCGGCGGCATCATGGGCTTCCACATCGACGGCTTCGCCCGCGATTTGATCAACCTGCCAGCGCGGCTGGTCATCCCGGTGCCGGGCAGCCTCTCGTTGCGCGATGCCGCCTGCGCGCCCATCGCCTTCGGCACCACCGAGCACATGCTGTTCGACAACGCCAAGCTCAAGCCCGGCGAGACGATCCTGGTGCACGCCGCCGGCTCCGGCATCGGCTCGGTGGCCATCAAGATGGCGAAGGCCTTGGGCTGCACCGTCATCACCACCGTCGGCGACGATACCAAAGCCGAGAAAGCCAAGGCGCTCGGCGCCGACCACATCATCAACTACAAGACCGAGCGCTTCGAAGGCGTCACCCGCAAGCTCACCAAGAAGAAGGGCGTCGACGTGGTATTCGAGCATGTCGGCGGCGAGGGCTTCAACGGCTCCCTCCTCTGCCTGAGACGCGGCGGCAGGCTGGTGACCTGTGGCTCGACCGCCGGGCCGACCGTCACCATCAATCTGATGCAGCTCTTCCAGCAGCAGTATAAGATTTTCGGCTCGTTCGGCTGCGCCATGCGCAACATCCGCGACAGCCTGTCGAAGATGGCAGCCGGCATATCGCCGATCATTGATAGCGAATTCGCGCTTGCCGATTTTGAACAGGGCCTCAAACGGCTCGAAAGCCGACAAGTGTTCGGCAAAGTCATCGTGCATTTCTGATGGCCGACGCGATCAGGCGAACAATCGGGCGTCTGCGCCTCGGCGCCAAGCGCGCCACCAACGCCATCGCCGGCTTCTTCGCCGTGGCGGTGCTCAAACTGCTGCGGCTTACCAATCCCGACAAGATGGCCGACCTCGCCGGCTGGGTGTTGCGTACCATCGGCCCGCGGCTGCGGGAGCACCGTATTGCGCGCGCCAACCTTGCCGCCGCCTTTCCCGACAAGCCCGACGACGAGATCGAGCGCATCCTGCGCGGCGCCTGGGATAATCTCGGCCGTGTCGGTGTCGAATTCGCCCATCTCGACCGCCTGTGGGACTACTTCGCCGAGCATCCCGACCGGCCGAGCCGGATCGCGATCGACGAGGCCTCGCATGAGCGCTTCGCCCGGCTGCGCGACGACGGCAAGCCGGCGCTGATCTTTGCCGCCCATCTCGCCAATTGGGAGCTGCCGGCGGTGTGCGCGGCGACCAACGGGCTCGACAGCGCGGTGCTCTACCGCGGGCCCAACATCGCCGCCATCGACCGCTGGCTGAGCCAGACGCGCGCGGCCAATATGGGCGAATTGATCGCCACCAGCATGAACGCGCCGGCAAAGCTCACCGAGGCGCTGGCGCGCGGCATCCATGTCGGCATCCTGGTCGATCAATATTACCACCGCGGCGTCGAGGTGACCTTTTTCGGCCGCCGCACCATGGCCAACCCGCTGCTCGCCCGCCTGGCGCGCCATGTCGATTGCCCGATCCACGGCGTGCGCATCGTGCGGCTGCCGGGCCACCGCTTCCGCGCCGAACTGAGCGAGGCGGTGGAGCCGGCGCGCAACGCGCAAGGCGAGATCGACGTCGCCGGCACCATGCAGCGCATCACCGACGTGGTCGAAGGCTGGATCCGCGAGCACCCCGAACAGTGGCTCTGGCAACACCGGCGGTGGCGGTAAAGTCACCTTGTCCGCTCGTCCCCGCGAAAGCGGTGACCCAGCGCAACCACAATTGCCGGGCAACAAGCCCTGGATTCCCGCTTACGCGGAAATGAGCGGATACGAAATGGCGCCCCGACGGCTCATTGCCCCGTCTTCACCTTGGTCCACAGCCGGTTGATCAGCCGCTGCGCGCGGGGGCCCACCGCGTTGATGGTGTATAGCTTGGCCATCATGGCGGCGGCGGGATAAACGCCGCGATCATCGAGCACCGATTTGTCGATGTATTTCTGGCTCGCCAGGTTGCCGTTCGCATAGGAAACGAAATTGCTGTTCTTCGCCGCCACCTGCGGATCGAGCAGAAAGTTGATCAAGGCGAGCGCTTCCTGCGGATGCGGCGCGTCCTTCGGGATGGCCAGATTGTCGAACCACATCTGCGTGCCTTCCTTCGGAATCACATAACCGATTTCGACGCCGTTCTTGGCTTCCTTGGCGCGATTCTTCGCCTGCAGGATGTCTCCCGACCAGCCGACCGCGAAACAAATCTCGCCGCCCGCGAGCGCGTTGATGTATTCCGACGAGTGGAACTTACGCACGGACGGCCTGATCTTCAATAGAAGATCGGTCGCGCGTTCGAGGTCGGCTTCCTTGGTCGAGTTCGGATCGAGCCCGAGATAATGCAGCGCCGCCGGCATGATGTCGCTGGACGAGTCGAGCATGTGGATGCCGCAGTCCTTGAACTTGGCGAGGTTCTCCGGCTTGAACACGTCATCCCAACTGTCGATCTTGCCCGTAGGCCCCAGCCGTTCATGCACCGCCTTGACGTTGTAGCCGATGCCGGTGGTGCCCCACATGTAATTGACGGCGTATTGGTTGCCCGGATCGTAGGCCGCGAGCCGCTTGGCGATCTCCGGCCAGACATATTGCAGATTGGGCAGCTTAGCCTTGTCGAGCTTCTGGAACACTCCGGCCTTGATCTGCCGCTGTAGGAAGTAGGCGGTCGGCACCACCACATCGTAGCCGGAATGGCCGGCGAGCAGCTTGGTCTCCAGCGTCTCGTTGGCGTCGAAGGTGTCGTAGCGCACCTTGATGCCGGTCTTGGCCGTGAAGTCCTTGAGTACGGCGGGATCGATGTAGTCCGACCAGTTGTAGATATTGACGACGCGGTCCTGAGCGGCCGCGAAGCTTACGAACATGACGGTTACCGCCGCGGCCAGGGCGGCGATCGGGAAAGCTCGGCGCATGGACAGCCTCGATCAGAAGGGGCGTTTGGTCGGAAGCCCGGCGGCCTTCCAGGCAATGATACCGCCGGCGAGATGGCAGCGGTAGGGATAGCCGCGGTCCTGGGCGACCAGCGAAGCGGTCACCGAGCGCTTGCCGGAGCGGCAGGCGAAGACCACCTCCCTGCCCTCTGGGTCGGGGATGGCGGCGGGATCGAAGCACGACAGCGGCAGGACCACCGCCCCGGGATAGCTCTCCGCCATGGTTTCCGTCGGCTCGCGCACGTCGACCAGCAGGATGCGCCCCTCGCGCAAACCGTCGGCCACCTCATCGGGGGTCAGGTTGGTCACCTCGTCGGCACGCGGCATCGGTCCAGCCATTTGACGCAGAACTCCCTTCTCCAGCGCGGCTGGTTTTAGCCGGAAACCGCACGCCATGCATCAGGCTTTTACCAGCGTCATTCCGGGATGGCGCGACGCGGGAACTCGAAATGCCAAGCCGCGCGCCGGCCTATCGTCCTGGATGCCGGGACTGCGCGCTTAGCCCCCGCAACGGAACCGCCGGTTACACCGCCACTTGCGTGCCGACCTCCACAACGCGTCCGGTGGGAATCTGGAAATAGTCGGTGGCGTCGTTTGCCGTGCGGCTCAATGCAATGAACAACTGGTCCTGCCACTGCGGCATCTCGGACTGCGCCGCCGCCTTGAGCGATCGCCGCGACAGGAAAAACGAGGTCGACATGATGTCGAACTGCCAGCCGAGCTTGCGCGCGATCGCCAGCGCCTTGGGCACGTTCGGCTGCTCCATGAAGCCGAAGCGCAAGGTGACGCGCGAGAAGGTCTCGCCGACCGGCTCGATGCGCACCCGCTCGGCCGCGTCGACCCGCGGCGTGTCGGCGGTCTCGATGGTGAGGATGACGTTGTTCTCGTGCAGCACCTTGTAGTGCTTGAGGCTGTGCAGCAGCGCGGTCGGCGCAAATGCCGGATCGCTGGTGAGGAACACCGCCGTGCCGGGCACGCGCGGCGGCGGCTTCTTTTCCAGATTGGCGACCAGTGACTCAAGCGGCATTTCAGATTTGCGCGTCTTGGCGAGCAGGATGCGGTTGCCGCGCCGCCAAGTGTACATCACGGCCATTAAAACGCCGCCCAGCAGGAGCGGAATCCAGCCGCCTTCGACCACTTTCAGCAGGTTGGCCGATAGGAAGGTGAGATCGATGAACAGGAAAGGCACGATCAGCGCGGCCGTGGCAATCAGCGGCCAACGCCAGACCCGCCGGATCACCACAAAGGCCATCATGGCCGTCACCACCATGGTGCCCGTGACGGCGATGCCGTAGGCCGAGGCCAGCGCGCTCGACGAGCGGAACAGCGCCACCAGCAGCAGCACGCCGAGCAGCAGCAGCAGGTTGACCCGCGGCATGTAGATCTGGCCGAACAGCGCTTCCGAGGTGTGGCGGATTTCGAGCCGCGGCAGCAGGCCGAGCTGGATCGCCTGCTGGGTCAGCGAATAGGCGCCGGTGATCACCGCCTGGCTGGCGATCACGGTTGCGGCGGCGGCGAGCAGCACCATCGGCAACAGCGCCCAGTGCGGGTAGAGCAGGAAAAACGGGTTGTCGATCGCCTTGGGGTTGGCGAGCACCAGCGCGCCCTGCCCCAGATAGTTGATGGTCAAGGCCGGCAGCACGACCACCAGCCAGGCAAAGCGGATCGGCCCGCGGCCGAAATGACCGAGATCGGCATAGAGCGCTTCCGAGCCGGTCACCACCAGGAACACGGCGCCGAGGGTGAACAGGCCGACGATGCCGTGATGGACCAGGAAGCTGACGCCGTGCCAGGGATTGAAGGCGAGCAGCACGGTCGGATTCTGCCCGATATGCCAGAGACCGGCGACGGCAAGCGCCGCGAACCACACCAGCGTGATCGGGCCGAAGAAGGCCGCGACCTTGGCGGTGCCGCGCGACTGTACCGCGAACAGCGCGATCAGGATCAGAACCGTAAGCGGCACCACGAAATCGTCGAAGGCGGGCGTTGCCACCTTCAAGCCTTCGATCGCGGACAGCACCGACAGCGCCGGCGTGATGATGGCGTCGCCATAAAACAGCGCGCCACTGATGACGCCGAGCAGGATCACCAAACCGGCGCGACCGGCAAGCGCGCGCGAAGCAAGCGCCATCAGCGCGAGCGTGCCGCCCTCGCCCTTGTTGTCGGCGCGCAGCAGGATGAGCACGTATTTGGCGGTGACCACCAACAGCAACGCCCAGATAATCAGCGACAGGATGCCGAGCACCACCGGCTCGCTCGCCGCCGCCTTGTGGCCGACGGCCGCCCATACCGACTCGCGCACCGCGTAGAGCGGGCTGGTACCGATGTCGCCGTAGACGACGCCGATGCTGCCGAGTGTCAGCTTCCAGAAACCCGCATGGTGGTGCCCCGTGGCGGTCTGCGACTCTGCAATGCGGCTTTCAGTTTGATCGACAGCATTCATCGCCATTGGTCTTGATACCTCTGTCCGTGGATACATGACGAAGAACTCGCCCCTGCGTTGACTTTCACTGCACGTTCCCTGGCTTCATCCGAAATTGTCGCAACACAATGGGCAGACAAACGTCGGCTCGACGCGTGGCATGGTCAAAGTCCGGGCGCACTCGGCCACCGTTGCGATGCCCTGCGCCTCGACGAAGGACAGCAGGATCGCAATTGGCATCGTTGCGTGCCGCCCATCGGCGGCAGCGTCGATCTCGACGGGAGCGCTGGGATACCGCGACAGTGAACACATCCATTCGCCGCCATCATAAATCAGGCGGCGGACGCGCCACAGCGGGAGCTCGAGCTCGATCAGAAACAGCGATGCATCGGTCCAGGCCTCGCCCATAACCAAGTGGGCGAGCCGCTCAGCCCGGTTCGCCCGCCCCGGCATCGCAAACCACGTGCGGGCGCCCGCTACGACCTTGGAAAACAGGGCCGGCGTGAGTCGCGTCGCCAGGCGAAGGGCGTGAGCCAACTGATCCCGACGTTCCCGCTCCTGGCTCTCGAATGGAGACACTGTCCGCACCTTTGACCGCGATCGCCGATGCGATCGCGGCAGGAAGATGGATGCGGGTCGCATAGGGAATCCAGAGCAGGCGGCAGGCGCCGATATAAAAATCCTATAAGAATTGGCGACGCCCGGCATAAAGGGCGCCATGCTTGATCTCAGGTTTGGACCATGCCATCGGTTTGATGGTTCGGGCCGCTGTCGAAGCGTCGGCCCGGACGGGCAGCCCCATGCAACGACCCCGCAGATATTCGCCCGGACGCGCCGTGCCGACAGCAAAAGCCCTCGGCCGCGCTGCCAGGTATCCGCTCCCTTTCCGTGTCGGAGTGATTGATCTGCGCACTTTCATCTTCTCAATGGCCGCCGTCGCCGGCGCGGCCGGTGCCGGGCTGTTTCTCTGGCCATGGATCGGCGCAAATAATATCGCCCTGGTCTTTCTCACCGCGGTTGTCGGGATCGCGGTGCGGTTCGGGCTTTGGCCCTCGCTAACTGCAAGCGTCATTTCCTCGCTGTGCTACAATTTCTTTTTCATCGCGCCGTATTACACGTTTACGATCGATGAGCCGGCAAACATCGTTTCGGTCGTCTTCTTCACGGTTGTTGCGATCGTTGTTTCGAATGTTGCCGCGTATGCGCGGGTGCAGGCAATTGCGGCAATGGAGCGCGCGCGCACGACCGAGTTGCTCTACACCTTCAGCCGAAAGCTCGCCGGCACCGGCACCCTCGACGATGTGCTGTGGGCGACGGCTTATCAAACCGCTTTGATGCTGAACGTTCAGGTGGTCCTGCTGCTGCCAGAAAGCGATGAGATCGTCGTGAAGGCGGGCTATCCGCCGGAAGACCAGTTGGACGACGCCGACCTGACCGCGGCGCGCTGGGCGTGGCGACAAGACGGCCCCGCCGGCCGTGGCTGTGAGGTCATGCCCGAGGCCAGGCGCCTTTTCCTGCCGATGCGGACGGGCCGGGGCGTCATCGGAGTGGTGGGGATCGATGGCGACAGGACCGAGCCGCTGCTCTCACCGGCGGAACGGCGGTTGCTTGAGGCGCTGATCGACCAGAGTGCGCTTGCGATCGAACGCGTGCACCTGGTCGAGGACATGGAGCGGGTCAAACGCACAATCGAGACGGAGCGCCTGCGGTCGGCCCTGCTGACTTCGATATCCCACGATCTTAAAACGCCGCTCGCGGCCGTGCTGGGCGCCGCCGGAACCCTGCGCGATTTGGCCGGCAAGCTGAACGACGAACAGAAGGCCGACCTGCTGGCGACGGTCATTGACGAATCCGAGCGTTTGAATCGCTTCATTGCCAACCTTCTCGACATGACGAAACTGGAAGCCGGCGCCGTCGTTCCGAGCATCGCCCGCCATGACCTGCACGAGATCATCGGCAGCGTGTTGCGGCGCGCTAAAACCATACTGGCGCTCCACAAAGTCACGCTCGACCTCGCGGACAACCTGCCGATGCTGGATTTGGACGCCGTGCTGTTCGAACAGGTCCTGTTCAATCTCCTCGACAATGCCGCAAAGTATGCAGCAACCAACACGGCAATCACCGTCCTGAGCAAGCGCGAGGGTGATTTCGTGTTATTGCAGGTCCTGGACGAAGGCGACGGAATTCCGGCCACCGATCTCGATCATATCTTCGACAAGTTCTACCGTGCGCAGAAAGGCGACCGCGTCCGCGCCGGAACCGGACTGGGCCTCGCCATTTCGCGCGGTTTCGTGGAGGCGATGCAGGGCACGATCACCGCGGCCAATCGCCTCGATCGCACCGGCGCGGTCTTCTCGGTCCGTTTGCCGGTGCCGTCTGGAACGGAGCATCTGGGAGAGGCGGCATGAGCACGGGCTCCCACACCGTCCTCGTCATCGACGATGAGCCGCCGATCCGCAAACTGCTGCGGATGGGATTGGCGACGGAGGGCTATGAGGTTCTCGAAGCCCCGAATGGGCGGTGCGCGCTCGACCTGATGGCGCGGCATCCGGATGTGATCATCCTTGACCTGGGGCTGCCCGACATGCAGGGCCTCGACCTGTTACGCATGCTCCGGGCCCAAAGCGAGGGCGCGGCCATCGTCGTGCTGTCGAGCCGAGGCGACGAGCCCGGCAAGGTCGAAGCGCTCGACAGCGGCGCCGACGACTATGTGACCAAGCCCTTCGGCATGAACGAGCTTCTGGCACGCATGCGGGCGGCGCTGCGCCACCAGTTGCAGATCCAGGGCGAGCGCCCGGTGTTCCGGACCGGCGAGCTTTCCGTCGATCTCGTGCGACGCATCGTCAACGCGCGCGAGCGCGAAGTAAAGCTTTCTCCGAAGGAATACGATCTTTTGCGCGTGCTCGTGCAGCATGCGGGAAAGGTGCTTACCCACAAATTCCTGATGGGGGAGCTATGGGATCAGACGACCGACGCGCAGTACCTGAGGGTTTATGTCCGCCAACTCAGGCAGAAGATCGAACCTGACCCCGAGCGGCCGGAATACATCTTGACCGAGACCGGGGTCGGCTACCGGCTTCGGGCCGCCGACTGACGCAGAAGTCTTCAAAGGCCGGCCTGTTAAGCCGATCGCCACCGACGAAGACACGCCACCGCCCTTCTCCCAGGCACAATCATATGCCAAACTAATGCCGCTTCCAGAGGGAGAAAATGGCAAGGTTACAGCTTGATCCACACCGGACATCGCTGTGCAGGCAAAGCAATAGGTCCGGCGCGATTGGCGATCGAAGGCGAGAGTCCTGGAGCTCATCGTTGCTATGTCCAGAACAACCACAAATAAATGCACCAACGGCATAGGCAACCACACCACAAGCGCCGGTCACTAAAGGACCACTGTGCTCCCCGTGTGAATCGTAAGGGGAAGGCGTCATGCTCGGCCGTCGTATGAAGCGGTGGCATATTTCGCCGGGATCGGCTGAAGCCTATGCTTTCGCGACAATCCTCGTCCTGGTCGCGAGCTTGTTGCGCTGGGCACTGGGGTTAGTCACGGGAGAGCTTCAAGCTTTTACGACGTTTTATCCGGCCGTCCTTTTCGCCGCGCTTCTGGGCGGCGCCGGTCCGGGCTTATTGGCCACCGTGCTCGGGGGATTTATCTGCTGGTGGGAGTTTCTGCCGCCCTACACGTCGCTGCTGCCGCTAAGCCGTTCGGACACCGTCAATCTGCTGGCCTATTTCATTTCGTCCGGCCTTATCGTCTGGGCGACCGATCATTACCGGAGGCTCACAAAACGCCTCAAAGACGAGGAACGCTTCCGCAAGCTCGCGGTCGACGAACTCGCCCATCGGCTGAAAAATAAGGTGGCCACCATACAGTCCATCATCAGCTTTCGGCTGCGCGACAACCCGGAAGTCAGGGACGATATCAACGGCTCGCTCGCCGCGTTGATGGCCACCGACGATCTGATTTCCTCCACGCAAGGACGCGGCGCGCCTTTTCGCGAGGTCCTGTCGGCCGAACTGGCGCCCTATGATATGGCGCGCATATCGATAGCCGGTCCCGATTGCCTGCTGTCCCCGAAGCTGGCGCTGACGATGGCCTTGCTGGTGCACGAACTCGCCACCAACGCGGCAAAATACGGCGCGCTCTCCGCCCCCGCCGGCAGATTGTCCATCAATTGGTCGCTTGCCAATCAACGATTGAATGTCACTTGGCGCGAAAGCGATGGCCCGCCTGTCAGCCCCCCGAGCCACCAGCGGCTTTGGAACGCGATTGTTCCAACGGGCGCTCGAACAGTTCGAGGGCAAGGTCGAAACGGCGTTCGAACCGAGCGGGTTGGTCTGCAGGTTAAGCGTTGTCCTTGCGGTCGAGATATCGGAAGGCGCCCAAAACGCGCCCGGCGCCAACCGCCAAACGGTGGCCTCGGGCTGAGACGCGAGATCGCGCGCTCAAGAATTCAATCGCCACCGTTTCCGAAATACGGCGCCCGCTTGCGCGGGACTGAACGGAGCATGCTTCAATCTCCGTGGATCAGACTCCAAAAGACAACGAGACCGGACCGGCGACCGGCCTACACCGCCACCTGCGTGCCGACCTCAACCACCCGCCCGGTGGGGATCTGGAAGAAATCGGTGGCATCGCTCGCCGAGCGCGCCAAGCCGATGAACAGGTGGTCCTGCCAGCCCGGCATGCCCGACTGCGGCGAGGGTTTCAGCGAGCGCCGCGACAGGAAAAACGAGGTCGACATGATGTCGAACTGCCAGCCGTGCTTGCGCGCGATCGCCAGCGCCTTCGGCACATTCGGCTGCTCCATATAGCCGAACTTTAGCGCCACCCGTGAGAAATGCTCCGACAGCGGCGTGATCTTGACACGCTCCTCCTCCGGCACGCGCGGGGTGTCGGCGGTGATCACCGTGAGGATGACGTTCTGCTCGTGCAGCACCTTGTTGTGCTTGAGGTTGTGCAGCAAGGCGGTGGGCGAGAATTCCGGATCGCTGGTCAGGAACACCGCGGTGCCCGGCACAAAGTGCGGCGGCTTCTTCTCGAGATTGCGGAACAGCGTTTCCAGCGGCACCTCGGTGCGCCGCGTCTTGTTGATGAGCAGCGCGGTGCCGCGCCGCCAAGTCAGGATGATCAGCACCATGGCGGCGCCGAACAACATCGGCAGCCAGGCGCCTTCCAGCAGCTTGAGCGCATTGGCGGAGAAGAAGGTGACGTCGACCACGACGAACGGAAAGATCAAAGCCGCCGCCTGCCACAGCTGCCAGCGCCACAATTTCCATATGACAATGAAGGCGAGCAGGCCGTCCACCACCATCGTCGTTGCGACCGCAATGCCATAGGCCGAGGCCAGCGCGCTCGACGTGCGAAACAGGCCGACCAGGAGCAGCACGCCGACCAAAAGCGCCATGGTCACTCGCGGAATGTAGATCTGCCCGACATGGGAGGCCGAGGTGTGCAGGATGGCGAGCCGCGGCAACAGGCCGAGCTGGATCGCCTGATGCACCAGCGAATAGGCGCCGGTGATCACCGCTTGGCTGGCGATGACCGTGGCGATGGTGGCGAGCAGCACCATCGGCAGCAGCACGGAATCCGGCACCATGCGATAGAACGGATTCTCGATCGCCGCCGGGTCGGCCAACACCTTGGCGCCCTGCCCGAAATAATTGATCAGCAGCGCCGGCAGCACCAGGCAAAGCCACGCGGTCTGGATCGGCCTGCGGCCGAAATGACCGAGATCGGCGTAGAGCGCCTCGCCGCCGGTGACGCACAGGAACACCGCGCCGAGCGTCACCAGGCCGATGACGCCATGCCCGAGAAGGAATTCAATGCCGTAGAGCGGATTGATCGCGTACATCACGGTCGGATCGTCGCTGATGTGCAACGCGCCGACGATCGCCAGCGCGATGAACCACACCACCATGATCGGCCCGAAGAACGAGGCCACCTTGGCGGTGCCGTAGCTTTGCGCCGCGAACAGCGCGATCAGGATCACCACGGCCAGCGGCACAACGTATTCGGCGAAGGCGGGGCTGGCGAGCTTGAGGCCTTCCACCGCCGACAGCACCGAGATCGCCGGCGTGATCATCGAATCGCCGAGGAACATCGAAGCGCCGATGATACCGATGATGAACACCAACTTCGTGCGCCGGCCGAGCGCGCGGCTCGCCAGCGCCGTCAGCGAGAGCGTGCCGCCCTCCCCGTTGTTGTCGGCACGCAGCAGGATCAGCACGTATTTCGCCGTCACCGTGATCAGCAGCGCCCACAGGATGAGCGACAGAACGCCGAGCACGATACCGCGCGTCACGGCGTGGCTGTCAGCGGCGGCGATCACCGCCTCGCGCAGGCCGTAGAGCGGACTGGTGCCGATGTCGCCGTAGACCACTCCGACGCTGCCGAGCGCCAAAGCCAAGAAGCTCGGGTGCGGCGTCTCGCCATTGTCCGCGTTGGCCTCGGCGGAAGCCGGGCTCGCGTTTGAAGTTTCACTCATCGCGCTGGGTCGGGTCCGCCTGGGCTTTGAAGGCGCGCCTTATAGCACTGCCGCGCCGGAGACAAGACTGGGGTTTTTCCGCGGCGAAATGCCCCGGAACAGCCCGGCAGATGACACCTTAGACAATTCTTACGGGGTAAGATCAGGGGGGATTGGCGGTGCTTCCCGCTTCAGGGTGATCGTCACCCGGCGGTTGGGCGCCATATAGGGGTTGTCCGGGAACAGAGGCTGGGTGTCGGCCTTGCCGGCAACCTCGTAAAAGTGCCCGTTCGGCACCCCCTGTTCCGCCAGGATTTCGCGCACGGCATTGGCCCGGTCGGCCGACAGGTCCCACGGCCCATAGCCCGGCTTGGGCGGTACCTTGCTGGAGGCGGTGTGGCCGGTAATGGCGATGCGGTACGGCATGGACTTGAGTGCGGGTGCCAGTGCCAGGATCAGCCTGCGGGTGCGCGGATAGGGCTGCTTCGAGCCGTCGGCGAACATCGAGCGGCCGTCCTGGTCGACGATCTCGATATTGAGCCCCTCCTTGGTCTGCTCGAACATGATGTTCTTGGAGGCTTCCGTGATGTCCGGCATGTCCTGCAGCGCTTGGCGCAGCGAGGCGGCGGCGAGCGAGAAGTCGCGATCCTCCTTGAAGCGCGCGCCGTAAGTCCGCTGGCGATTATGCTCGTTGGGCGACGGCGTCGACGACGCTTCCGACGGATCGATATGGGCGGCGTTTTTCAGCCTGGGCCGCGTCGGCAGGCCGAGCACCTCGATGACGCCGGAATAGCGCACCTTGTCCTGCACGCCGAAGGCGTCGCGCATGGAGCCGGCGACCACCTGCAGCTTGTTTTGGTCCTGCGTGGAAAAGGCGACCAGCATCACGAAGAAGCTGACCAGCAGTCCCATCAGGTCGGCAAAGGTCACGAACCAGCCGTGACCGCCTCCGTGGGCTTCCTTGCGACGCGCCATACCAAACTCGAGGACCGGCCGTTAGGCGGCCACCGCCTCCTCCTGCCCCGCTTCGTCACCCTCGGCCTCGCTGTGGCGATGCTTCTCGGGCAGATAGGCGAGCAGCATCTCGCGCACCAAAGTCGGGCTCTTGGATTCGCGGATCATCAGAATGCCGTCGATGATCAGCGTACGATTGACCTCTTCGTCGACCAGCTTGAGATGCAGCTTGTCGGCGATCGGCAGACAGAACAGGTTGGCGAGCGCGGCGCCATAGAAGGTCGCGAGCAGCGCGGTCGCCATGTAGGGACCAAGCTTGGACGGATCGGTCATGTTGGCGAACATCTGCACCATGCCGATCAGCGTGCCGATCATGCCGAAGGCCGGCGCGCAGTCGCCGATGGCGCGGTAGATCTTCTGGCCCTCGTCGAGATGGGTCAGGAAGTTGTCGCGGTCGCGTTCCAGATTGTCGCGGATGAAATTGGTGTCGTAGCCGTCCGCGACGTAGCGGATGCCCTTGGCGAGGAAGGCATCGTCGACCTCGACCTTCTCCAGGCCCATGGGGCCCTGCTTACGCGCGATCTCGGCAATGCCGGCGATCTCGTCGACCAGCTCGCGCTGGCTCATGCGGCGCATGGTGAAAGCGAACCTGGCGCCGAGCGGCACGCCGTGGACAAAGGAAGAGAGCGGAAAGCGGATCAGCGTGGCGGCGAACGAGCCGCCGAAGATCACGATGAAGGCGTGCTCGCTGACGAACATGCCCAGGTTGCCGCCCATCAGGATCACAAGGGCGACGACACCCAAGCCGCCCAGCAGACCCAGGCCTGTCGCGATATCCATGACTTACCCCACCCGAACGCCTAACGCCACGCAGCGCCACATTACCGTTGGGCAGACCCTAGACTGGCGCTGTTAAGGAGCGGTAAAGGCTAACCGACGGTGAAGGCGTGAGCGGCCGGTCCCGCGTGACCGCGCGGCCGAAAGCTGCAAGAATCGCCCGAAACGGCCGGCGCACCCGCCCGGGTGCGCCGCGAAGCCCCTAAATTGCGGAGGAATATCTGATGCGCGAGATCGGTCATTTCATCGGCGGCAAGCAGGTGAAGGGGACTTCGGGCCGCTTCGGCGACGTCTTCGATCCCAACACCGGCGAGGTGCAGGCCAAGGTGGCGCTGGCCAAGCATTCCGAGGTCGAGCACGCCATCGCGGTGGCGGAAGCCGCCCAAGTCGGCTGGGCCAACACCAATCCGCAGCGCCGCGCCCGGGTAATGATGAAGTTCCTCGAGCTCGCCAACAAGGACCACGAGAACCTCGCCAAGCTTCTGTCCTCGGAGCACGGCAAGACGGTGCCCGACGCGCGCGGCGACGTGCAGCGCGGGCTGGAAGTGGTCGAGTTCGCCTGCGGCATCCCGCACCTGATGAAGGGCGAATACACGGAAGCCGCCGGCCCCGGCATCGACCTCTATTCCATGCGTCAGCCGCTCGGCGTGGTCGCCGGCATCACGCCGTTCAACTTCCCGGCCATGATCCCCTTGTGGAAATGCGCGCCCGCGCTCGCCTGCGGCAATGCCTTCATCATGAAGCCGTCCGAGCGCGATCCGTCGGTGCCGATGCGCATCGCCGAACTGTTCCTCGAAGCCGGCCTGCCGGAGGGCGTGCTCAACGTCGTCAACGGCGACAAGGAAGCCGTCGACACCATCCTCAACGACCGCCGCGTCCAGGCCATCGGTTTCGTCGGCTCGTCGGCCATTGCGGAATACATCTACGCCACCGGCTGCGCCAACGGGAAGCGCGTGCAGTGCTTCGGCGGCGCCAAGAACCACATGATCGTAATGCCCGACGCCGATATGGACCAGGCGGTCGACGCCCTGATCGGCGCCGGCTACGGTTCGGCCGGCGAGCGCTGCATGGCGATCTCGGTTGCGGTGCCCGTCGGCCAGAAGACCGCCGACGCGCTGATGGAAAAGCTGATCCCGCGCGTGGAGAACCTCAAGATCGGCCCCTCCACCGACGACAAGGCCGACTACGGCCCGCTGGTGACGCAGGCCGCGCTCAATCGCGTGCGCGACTATGTCGACATCGGCATCAAGGAAGGCGCCAAGCTCAAGGTCGACGGCCGTAGCTTCAAGATGCAGGGCTACGAGAAGGGCTTCTTCATGGGCGGCTGCCTGTTCGACGAGGTCACGCCCGACATGAAGATCTACAAGGACGAGATCTTCGGGCCGGTGCTGTCGGTGGTGCGCGCCAAGGACTATGAGGAAGCCGTGCGGCTGCCGACCGAGCACGAATACGGCAACGGCGTCGCCATCTTTACCCGCGACGGCGACACCGCGCGCGACTTCTGCAAGCGCGTGGAAGTCGGCATGGTGGGCGTCAACTTCGCCATTCCGGTGCCGTTGTCCTACTACACCTTCGGCGGCTGGAAGCGTTCCGGCTTCGGCGATCTCAACCAGCACGGACCGGACTCGATCCGCTTCTACACCAAGACCAAGACCGTGACCTCGCGCTGGCCCCAGGGCCACAAGGAAGGCGCGGAGTTCGTAATCCCGACCATGAAGTAAGAAAGCGAAAGCGGCATGAGACTGGCAATCGCGGCAGGCCTGCTGGCGGCTACCTTGCTCGCAGGCTGCGTGGGCGACCAACCCTCCATCGGCGACGTCGGTGCCGTTCCGGCGCCGGCGCCGACGGTCAACATGGCCGGCCGCTGGATGCTGGCGGAACCGGGTGCGCGCTCCTGCGGCGTGCATTTCGGCGGCGGCCCCGGCATCCGCACGGGCGCCGTCCAGCCGGAAGGCGGTTGTCCCGGCAAGTTCTTCACCGCCCGGCACTGGGCGATGACGCAGGATGGCCAGCTCAGCATCAACGATTACCAGGAACGCCCGCTGGCCACGCTGCAGTCCTCCGACAACGGCTTCGCCGGCAAGTCCGCTGCCGGCCGGCCGGTCACGCTCTCGCGTGCGGAAACGCCGGGATAGCCGACGGCCGAATTCCAACTCCGTCGCTTCGCGCAATGTCTAGGCGCGGAGCAAGTGCTCAATGGTCGTGGTGGCGATGCCCGGGCGCGTGATCGTGGCCATGCGCATGGTCGTGGACATGCCCGTGCGCCGCATAGGCGCCGCCTTCCGGCTCGAACGGCGCTTCGATCGCGCTCAGCTTCGCGCCCAATGACGCCAGCAGCTTTTCGAGCGCCGCGTCGCGGCGCAGCCGGATGCGGTTCGGCAGGATCTCGACCGGCACATGGCGGTCGCCGAGATGCCAGGCAAGCCGCATGAGCGCCGGCAGGTCGGCGGCGCGCGCCTCGATCAGCGGCTCGGCCGCCGCCACGACCTCCAACAGCGTGCCGTCGTCGAGTTCGAGCAGATCGTCGGTGCGCGGCCGGCGGCCTTGCGCCAGCGCGACCTCGTAATGGCCACCCTTTACGCCCGCAGCGGTGAAGCTGCCGGCGCTGCGCTGCTCGTAATCGAGGATGAGCGTATCGGCGATCGGCCGATCACCGTGCTCGGCGGCGGCAAGGACGCGGGCGGTGCGCGGCATGGATCAGTTCAGCCGCGCCGGCCGGTCATCGTCGCGGCGACCGGCATCGCCCGGAAAATTGACCGGCGTGATATCCGCCGTGGGGACAGTCGCCTTCTCGCGGGCGCGTGCGGCGGCGGCGTCCTTGCGTCGGTATCCGCGGTAGGACCACACGCCCACCGGCAGGAAGCCGAGATAGATGAACGTGCCGACGGTGAGCACGTACCACGGATAGCTGACCAGCAGCGCAACGAACAGCACCACCACCACGAACACCGGCAGCACCAATTCCGGCGACACCCGTTTTCCGACCCGCTTGCCGGAAAACACCGGCAGCCGCGACACCATCAACAGCGCGATCGCCAGTGTGTAGATGAAGGTCACCCACACGGTGATCAGGTTATCGGCGAGCCCGAGGAAATTGAGATAGATCGGCAGCAGCACCGTGATCGCACCGGCGGGCGCCGGAATGCCGGTGAAGAAATTGCCCGCCCAGGCCGGCCGGTCCGGCTCATCCATCATCACGTTGAAGCGCGCGAGGCGAAGCCCGGCGCAGATCGCAAACACCAGCGCGGCGATCCAGCCCGCCGACTTGAGATCGTGCAGGCCCCAGAAATAGAGGATCAGCGCCGGCGCCACGCCGAAATTGACGAAGTCGGCCAGGCTGTCGAGCTCGGCGCCGAAGCGCGAGGTGCCTTTCAGCATGCGCGCCAGACGGCCGTCGATGCCGTCGAGCAAGGCCGCGAACACGATGGCCGCGAGCGCGAGATCGAGCCGATGCTCGACCGCCATGCGGATGGCGGTGAGCCCGGCGCACAGCGCCAGCAGCGTGATCAGGTTGGGCAACAGCAGCCGCACCGGGATCGGCTTGAAGCGGCGATTCCGGAATTTCGGCGGTGTCGGATCAATGGGCGGAAAGACCATGGGCGCCAATATAGGGCTTTTGCCCGTCTGCCGCCACGGCATCGCCTGACGGTTGGATTTAGGATTAACCGCTAACCGAACGGGTTTACCCGCTGCGGAAGGCCCGCTCGCCATCGCCGAGGCGCAGATCGGCCAGCACCGTCTCGCCGGCGAGCGCGGTCTGTCCCACCGCGACCAGTGGCGCCGTATCGGGGGGAAGGTAAACGTCGAGGCGCGAGCCGAAGCGGATCATCCCGTAGCGCTCGCCGGCGCCCACCGGCTGGCCCTCGCGCACGAAGCAGACGATGCGGCGCGCCACCAGCCCCGCGATCTGCACCACGGCGATGCGGTTGCCGGCGCTTGTAATCACCAGCGAGTTGCGCTCGTTGTCGACGCTCGCCTTGTCGAGATCGGCGCTGACGAATTTGCCGGGGCGGTAAACGATACGTTGCACGGTGCCGGTGACCGGGCTGCGGTTGATGTGGCAGTCGAATACGCTCATGAAGATGGAGACGCGCGGCAGCGGCGCATCCCCCATCTCGAGCTCGGGCGGCGGCGGCTCGGTGGTGATCTGGCTCACCCGCCCGTCGGCCGGCGCCACCACCAGCCCCTCGCGCACCGGCGTCACCCGCGGCGGATCGCGGAAGAAATAGACGCACCACAGCGTGGCGACGACGCCCAGCCAGCCGAGCGGCGCCCACAGCCAGAACAATAGCAGGCTGATGAGCGCGAAGGCGCCGATGAAAGGATAGCCCTCCGGCGTGATCGGCACGAATTGCTGGCGTATGGAATTGGCGATGGACATCAGGCGGCTATGTTCGGCGTCGCTGTGGGAATCGTCTATCCGTTAGGACCAGAGAGTGCCACGTGTCGAGGCCGAGGCAAACCGCCCTACTCAGCCGCGTCGGCCGGAATATCCGCCGCTTCGGCCGGCACGACCTCGATCTCGTCCGGCACCGGCGGCGGATTGCGGTTGGGCGCCACCTGCTCTTCGCCGGCCAGCGCCAGCTTCTCGCGCGCCTCCTCGGCCTCGCGCTGGCGATTCCACATGCTGGCATAGAGCCCGTTCTTGGCCAGCAGCGCGTAATGGGTGCCGCGCTCGACGATCTCGCCCTGGTCGAGCACGATGATCTCGTCGGCGCCGACGATGGTGGAGAGCCGGTGCGCGATCACCAGCGTGGTGCGGCCGGTCGAGACCCGCTCCAGCGCGTCCTGGATCTCCTTCTCGGTGTGGCTGTCGAGCGCCGAGGTCGCCTCGTCGAGCAGGAGGATTGGCGGGCCCTTCAGGATGGTGCGGGCAATGGCGACGCGTTGCTTCTCGCCGCCGGAGAGCTTCAGGCCGCGCTCGCCGACCTCGGTCTCGTAGCCCTTCGGGGACATGCGGATGAAGCTGTCGATCTGCGCCAGCCTTGCCGCCTCCTCGACTTCCGCGTCGGTCGCTTCCCAGCGGCCATAGCGGATGTTGTAGCGGATGGTGTCGTTGAACAGCACGGTGTCCTGCGGCACCATGCCGATCGCCTCGCGCAGCGACTTCTGCGTCACCTGCGCGATGTCCTGGCCGTCGATCAGTATGCGCCCGCTGGAGAGGTCGTAGAAGCGGTAGAGCAGACGCGAGATGGTCGACTTGCCGGCGCCGGAAGGGCCGACCACGGCCACCGTGTTGCCGGCAGGCACGTCGAAGGTGATGCCCTTGAGGATACGCCGGTCCGGATCGTAGGCGAAGCCGACGTTCTCGAACCTGATGCTGCCGTTCTTGACCACGAGCGGGCGTGCGCCGGGAATGTCCTCGATCTCGCGCGGGCGCGAAAGGATCGCGAACATGTTCTCGATGTCGGTCACCGCCTGCTTGATCTCACGATAGACCATGCCCATGAAATTCAGCGGCTGGTAGAGCTGGATCATCATGGCGTTGATCAGCACGAAATCGCCGACCGTCTTGGTGCCGGCGCGTACCTCATAGGCGCACATCACCATGGCGGCGGTAAGCCCGATGGTAAAGATCACCGCCTGCCCGGCATTGAGCACGGTGAGCGAGGTATAGGACTTGACGCTGGCGTCCTCGTAGCGCGCCATGGCGCGGTCGTAGCGCGAGGCCTCGCGCTCCTCGGCGCCAAAATATTTCACCGTCTCGTAGTTGAGCAGCGAATCGATCGCCTTCACGTTGGCGTCGGTGTCGCTGTCATTCATCTTGCGGCGGATGCCGATGCGCCATTCGGTGGCGTTGTAGGTCCAGCCCATGTAGAGCGCGACCGTGCCGACGATCACGACCACATAGCGCCAGTCGAAGTGAAACGTGAGCACCGCCGCGACCAGCATGACCTCGATGAGGGTCGGCGACAGTTGCAGAATGACCATGCGCACGATGGTTTCGATGGCGTTGCGGCCGCGCTCGAGCACACGCGTCAAACCGCCGGTCTTGCGCTCGAGGTGGAAGCGCAGCGACAGATCGTGCATGTGAATGAAGGTGCGGTAGGCCAGCCGCCGCACAGCATACATGGCGACCTTGGCGAAGACGGCGTCGCGGCTCTGCTGCAGCGCCGCCATCAGCATGCGCATGCCGCCATAGGCGATGGTCATGGCGATCGGCGCGGCCACGACCCAACCGACCCAGCCGGACGCCGATTTGCCGCTCGCCAGCGCGTCGGTCGCGTATTTGAAGGTGAAGGGAACGGCGATGGTCGCGAACTTGGCGACGACCAGCAGCAACATCGCGCCGATGACGCGCAGCTTCAGGTCATGCCGCTCCGACGGCCAGATATAGGGCCACAGGCGCACGATGGTCGTGAGCAGCCCACCGCCGCTGGCGGAGATCGGCTGCTGGCCGGAAGAATCGTGCTGCTGGCGGTGATGTGGAGTCATTCAGGGCCCGGAAAAGACGGCGCATTTCTACGCCGCCGCCCGCTCATATAGGAAGATTCCGGCCGGGAATCACCGGGGAGATGGGATAAACCTTCGTTTCGCAGCGATTCGGCCCGAACCTTGACGCCGCCGCTATTGCAGCGCAAATGCTTGGCCCATGAACAAAGTCGAAAAAATGAGCAAAATCCGCACTGTTTGCGTCTATTGCGGGTCCTCGCCGGGCACCAACCCGGCATTTGTGGAAAGCGCCCGCGCCCTCGGCCAAGCCATGGCCGAGCAAGGCGTCGGGCTGGTTTATGGCGGCGGCGGCGACGGCATAATGGGCGAGATCGCCAACACCGTGCTGCGCCACGGCGGCAAGGTGACCGGCATCATCCCCGAGTTCCTGGTGGTGCGCGAGCATGCCCACAAGAACGTGCGGAACCTGATCGTCACCCGCGACATGCACGAGCGCAAGCGCACGATGTTCGAGATGGCGGACGCTTTCGTGGCGCTGCCCGGCGGCATCGGCACGCTGGAGGAACTGGTCGAACAACTGACCTGGGTGCAGCTTGGTCAGCACAAGAAGCCGGTGCTGCTCGCCAATATCGAGGGCTTCTGGGAGCCGCTTTGCGCGCTCGTCGACCACATGAAAAACCTCAAATTCATCCGCGGCGAATTCTCCTTCGACCTGCTGGTGGCGGACACGGTCGCCGATATCCTGCCGATGCTGGAGAGCGCGGCGGAAGCGGTGCCGGAGGAAGCCAAGCGGATGAAGACGGTGAGCGCCGAGCGGCTTTAGGCGCGCTGGGCGCGGGTCAGGCCTTTTTGCGCAGCAAGGGCAGCAGGACGCGCACCCCGTCGACTTGCGATGCGATCAAGATGCATCCGGCCGCAAAGCCGACAATGTCGGTCCAGATCGCGCCCGGGAAGGCATGCGCCGGCACCATGAGCAACAGCCCGGCCAGCGCAAAGACGATCCGCAGCACAAAGCCAATTGGCCGCGTCATGAAGCCGGCGACCGCGACCGACACCAGATAGACCCCCATGATGGCGGTGCCAACCGCGAGAGCCACATCGAGCGGCGGCCCCTGCATCAACAGCGTCGGCGACGAGACGAACAGGAACGGCACGATGTAGGCCGACCAGCCGAAGCGCACACCGGCAAAGCCGGTGCGCATCGGGTCGGCCTGGGCGATGCTCGCCGCGGTGAAGGCGGCAATCGCCACCGGCGGCGTGGTCATCGACATCATGCCGAAATAGAGCACGAACAGGTGCGCGGCGAGGTCGGGAATGCCGACCTGGATCAGCGCCGGCGCCACCAGCGACGCAAGCAGCACATAGACCCCGACCGTCGGCATGCCCATGCCGAGAACGATGGCGATCGCCGCCGCCAGCACCAAGAGCAGCGCGATATTGCCGTGGCCTAGCTCGATCAGGGTCATCGTGAGCGCGAAGTTGAGGCCGGAGACGTTCAGCACGCCGATGATGAAGCCGGCGGCCGCGGCGATCATGAGAATGTCGAGCGCGCTGCGGCCGGTCTCGACCAGCGCTTCGATCACTTCCAGCGGCCGCATGCGCTTGCCGCCGTAGCTGCCGAACATCCCGCAGACGACGAGCGAGCCGGAGGCGTAGAGCGCCGCCGTGTCGGGGCTCAGATTCAGCCAAAACAGGCCGAAGACGATGACGACGAAGGGGATGGGAAAAAACCAGCCTTCGCGCAGGACCTGGCGCACCGGACGCATTTCCGAGCGCGGCACCGGGGCGATGTTGCTCTTGGCCGCTTCCAGGTCGGCCTGGATGAACAGCGCCGCGTAGTAAAGGATCGCCGGTATGGTCGCGGCGATGACGATGTCGCTGTAGGGCCGCGCCAGCAACTCGGCCATGATGAAGGCGGCGGCGCCCATGATCGGCGGCATGAGTTGGCCGCCGGTCGAAGCGACCGCTTCGATGGCGCCGGCATCGTGCGCCTTGTAGCCGGACTTCTTCATCATCGGGATGGTCACGATCCCGGTCGACACCACGTTGGAGACGGCATTGCCGGAAATGGTGCCGAACAACGACGAGGCGATGATGGCGATCTTGGCGGCGCCCCCGCGGTATTGACCGAAGGCGGCAATGGCGAGATCGGTGAAGAAATTTGCGCCGCCCGAGCGCGCCAGCAGCGCGCCAAAGAACAGGAACGAGACCACGACCGTGGAAGCGACGCCGAAGATCGAGCCGAACACACCATTGACGTCGAGCGCGAGATAGATCAGCAGGCCGTCGGGGCGGACGTAGCGGCCCTGCAGATCGCCAGGCAGCAGCCAGCCGAGAAATCCGTAGGCGATGAAAACGATGAGAATGCCGGCCAGCACATTGCCGCTGCAGCGGCGCAGGCCCTCGAACACCAGCACCAGCAGGATGCTGCCGATGATGACGCCGTGCAGCGGGCGAAAGGCGATCGCATCGGACAGCGCGCGATAATCGTAGGCGACATAGAGCGCCGCACCCATGCCGATGACGGCGGCGGCGATGTCGGTCCAGGGCACGCGCGCTGCGCCATGCTTACGTACCCGGTAGGTGAGAAACACGAGCGCCAGTGCCAGCGCCAGGATGAAGGCGTTGTACTGCTCGTCGATCAGCAGCAGCCCGAAGGTGCGGTAAAGATCGCCCGCCCAGGCGAGCGCGGCAAGCGTCAGCACGGCGGCGAGGATTTTCGCCACCGTGCCGATCCAGGGCGCCGGCTCATCGAGCGGGTGGCCGGCGGGTTCGCTCATGAAGGTTCAGACCCCTGCGCGAGAGCCACCGGCGCTACCGCTTCCAGATGCCGGCTTCCTTGTAGAACTTGATGGCGCCGGGATGAAACGGAACCCCGTGGTCGCGCGCCAGGTTCTGCTTCTTGTAACGCCCGTAGATTTTCGAGATCGCGACCAGCTTGGCCTGTTGCTCGTAGAGCAGCTTGGCGATCTTGTAGGCGGTGTCGTCGGACATCTGCGCGCCGCCCATGACCAGATAGTCGTGGAAGATCACGTTGGTCGGCCCGACGATGCCGACCAGGGACTTCGCCGGCTCGAGCTTGTCGATGAAGGCCGCGGGCATGATGGCCTTCACTCGCTTCTCGGCCGCCTCGTCGCCCGGCATGCTGAGCCAGCGAATGCCGCCGACCTTGGCGTCGACTTCCGACATCTTACCGGCGCCGATAGCGAAGGTGGAGGCGTCGACCTTGCCCTGCATGAAGTCGTCGGCCCCGCGCACGACGTGCGGCACCGGCACGTCCTCGAAATCCGACGGCTTGACGCCGAAAGCGGCAAGGCCGGCGAGATAGGTCGTGTGTTGCGCCGAATTGGCGGTGAAGCCGGTCGCAATCTTCTTGCCCTTCAGATCGGCGAGCGTCTTGTAGGGCGCGTCTTTGTGCACGTACCAGCTCAGGTAATAGGGAAACACGGTCGCGATCACGCGCAGGTTCTTGTTCGGCGTCTTGAACGGGCCGCCGTTGCCGTTGAAGGCGAAATAGGCGTCGGTCGACGACGGGATCGCCATCTCCAGCTCTTTGCTGTTGATGAGCGGCAGAATCTGCTGTCCACCGCCATAGGGAACGACGCGAACGCGCAGCTTCAATTGCTCGGTCATCACCTTGCCGAGCGCGTTGCCGAGCGCGTAGTTCGACGAGCCGACCGGGCTCGTGCCGATGCTGACGGTCTGGGCCTGGGCCGATCCGGCAATGACTGCGAATAGGACGGCGAAAGCCGCCGTTGAAACGGGCTTCATGATAGTTCCTCCCGGTGGCAATTTATTTTTGTTGTGGGAAGCTAATCATAGGCCTCCGCCGATGTCTATGTGGGCGGCGCGCGCGCCGGGCCAATTGGCGCGGATCAAAGAGAATTCCTCGACGCGAACCGGCTGTCGTTCGTTTCGACCTTACGACGCCACGAACGTCACCACTTCGACTCGGTTGCCGTCAGGATCGCGGATGAAGGCGGCGTAATAACCGTCGCCGTGCTGCGGGCGAAGCCCTGGCGCGCCGTCGCTTTCGCCACCGGCTTCAAGCGCGACCTGATGGAATGCATCGACCAGCTCGGGGCCGCGGGCGCGCAGGCAGACATGGGCGCCGGAGTTCGCCGACGCGGGCGCGAGATCATCGCTCCGGTTGATCCAGAACTCGGCGTACGTCTTGCCGAAGCCGACCGTGGCGGGGCGATCTTCCAGTTTCACAAAACCGAGTGCGCCGAGCACGGCTTCATAGAAGCGCGCGGAAGCGGCAAGATCGCGCACGGCGATGGAGACGTGGTCGATCATGGATCAACTCTCTGATGTCGTCCCCGCGAAGGCGGGGACCCATACGCCGTGCACTCTCGAGAGACTGCGGCGTATGGGTCCCGGGTCTCCTTCGCTATCGCTCAGTCCCCCGGGACGACAGCGACTGCCTCACGCCGGCGCGCCGGACTTCACCAGCTTGTAGACGATGGAATCCATCAGCGCCTGAAACGAGGCGTCGATGACGTTCGACGACACCCCGACCGTGGTCCAGTGCTCGCCCTGCTCGTCCTCGCTCTCGATCAGCACGCGGGTCACCGCGGCGGTGCCGGTGTTGAGGATACGCACGCGATAGTCGCTGAGCTTCAGGCCGTCGATGTATTTCTGGTACTTGCCGAGGTCCTTGCGCAGCGCCTGGTCGAGCGCATTGACCGGACCGTTGCCTTCCGCCACCGAGATGGTGTTCTCGTTGCCGACCTTCACCTTCACCACCGCCATGGTGACGGTGACGCGCTCGCCTTTGGCGTTGTAGCGCTGCTCCACGTTCACATCGAACTGGGTGACGTCGAAATAATTCGGCACGGTGCCGAGCGTGCGCCGCGCCAGCAATTCGAACGAAGCGTCGGCCGCCTCGTAGGCATAGCCGATGGTCTCGCGCTCCTTGACCAGATCGAGCAGCCGACCGATGCGGGCGTCGTCCTTGTCGACCTTGATCCCGATGCGATCGAGCTCTGCCAGCACATTGGACCTGCCGGCCTGCTCGGACACCAGCACACGACGGTGGTTGCCGACGCTTTCCGGCAGCACGTGCTCGTAGGTGGCCGGGTCCTTGGCGATCGCCGAGGCGTGGATGCCGGCCTTGGTGGCGAAAGCGCTTTCGCCGACATAGGGCGCATTGCGGTCGGGCGCGCGGTTGAGCCGCTCGTCGAGCGCGTGCGAGACATGCGCGAGCTTCGCGAGCTGTGCGTCGCTGACGCCGATATCGAAGGCGTCGGCATATTCCTTCTTCAGCTTCAGCGTCGGGATGATGGAGACCAGATTGGCGTTACCACAGCGCTCGCCGAGGCCGTTGAGCGTGCCCTGGATCTGGCGGGCACCGGCGCGCACGGCGGCAAAGGAATTGGCCACCGCCTGCTCGGTGTCGTTGTGGGCGTGGATGGCGACGTGATCGCCGGGAATCGCCTTGCATACGTCACCGACGATCTTTTCGACTTCGTGCGGCAGCGTGCCGCCGTTGGTGTCGCACAGAACCACCCAGCGCGCGCCCTCGTCATAGGCAGCCTTTGCGCAAGCCAGCGCGAACGACGGATTGGCCTTGTAGCCGTCGAAGAAATGCTCGCAGTCGAGCAGCACTTCCCTGCCCCGCGCCTTGGCCGCGCGCACGCTATCGCGGATGGAGGCGATGTTTTCCTCCTGCGTCGTCTCCAGCGCCACACGCACGTGATAGTCCCACGACTTGGCGACGAAGCAGATGGCATCGGCCTTGGCTTCGAGCAGCGCGGCCAGCCCCGGATCGTTGGACGCCGAGCGGCCAGGCCGCCGCGTCATGCCGAAGGCGGTGAAGGTGGTGTTGAGCTTGCGGTCTTGCGCAAACAGCTCGGTGTCGGTCGGGTTGGCGCCCGGATAGCCGCCTTCGACATAATCGATGCCGAGCTCGTCGAGCATGCGCGTGATCGCGAGCTTGTCGGCCAGCGTGAAGTCAACGCCATTGGTCTGCGCGCCGTCGCGCAGCGTGGTATCGAAGAGATAAAGGCGTTCGTGGGCCATGGCGCTCACAGGTAACGATAGAAGACGATCATCGCGACCACCACGGCGGCGGCGATCACCGCGAATTTGATCGCGATGTAGTAGAGCCAGTGGCGCGGAAACGGGGTATCAGGCTTTGTCATTGCGGCCTCCCGTTAGAAGCGAGCTGCTTCTGCATGGTGGTGTTGGCGAGCCATTCGCCGCCCGCCGAGATGCTGTTGCGCTGCTGGGCGACATAGCCGCGCTTCTGAAAGAAACCTTGCGCGCTGTCGCTGGCGTCGACCGTGAGCTTTTCGGCGCCACGGCCGCCGGCGAGCTTTTCCAGCGCGTCGACCAGCATGGCGCCGACGCCTTGGCTGGCCGCCGCCGGATGCACGTAGAGCATGTCGATCTTGTCCTGGTCGGCGAGCGAGGCAAAACCGACGGGCGAGCCTTCCAGCGTGCCGATCAGCGTGAGTTGCTGGCCGAGCTTCTTGCCGAAAGCGATGTCGTCCTGGGCGGCGGAAGCCCACGCCTCCTGCTGCGCCTCGGTGTAGTCGTCGCCGGTGAGATCGGTGATCGAGGCGCGGAATATCTCGGCGAGCACCGGCACGTCGGCCGGCAGGAACGGCCGCAGCGCGAGCTTGGGATGAGCCTGGGCCATCAGCACGCGCCCTCCCAATTCTCTTTCCCTCTCCCCGCACGCGGGGAGAGGTCGACGTCCGAGCGGCAGCGAGGACGTCGGGTGAGGGGCTGTAGCCGCGATGCCGTGCGCGTCGGATACGCCCCCTCACCCACCTCGCGCGCGCGACGCGCGCACTCGGCACCCTCTCCCCGCACGCGGGGCGAGGGACAGAAGAACGTGCGTGCTGCGAACATCATCGCGCGATCTCCCAGGTGGTACCATCCTTGGAGTCTTTGAGCACGACGCCCATGGCGGCGAGCTCGTCGCGGATGCGGTCGGATTCGGCGAAGTTCTTGGCTTTGCGCGCGGCGGCGCGGGCGTCGATCAACGACGTGACTGCCGCCTCGTCCACGGTTTTGCGGCGCGGATAAGCCTGCATGAACTTGCGTCGCGTCTGCGCCAGCAGACCGACAAGCATTCCCGATGCCCGGAGCGCCCGCTTCAGCTCGACTTGTGCCGCGCCCGGTGCCGCGCCACGCGCTTCGCCGGCAAGCCGATGAAGCTGCGTGACCGCCAAGGGCGTATTCAAGTCGTCGCACAGGGCGTCAACGAACTCGACATCGGGCGTTCCGCTCGAATTGGTCTCATCGCCAATGATGTCGTACCAGCCGTCCAAGATCTTGCTGCTTTCCTCCAGCCCTTTCACCGTCCAGTCGGTCGGCTGGCGATATTGCGTGCGTAGCATATTCAGACGCAGCACCTCGCCTGGCCAGTCCGCCAGCAGATCATGGATGGTAAAGAAGTTGCCGAGGCTCTTCGACATCTTCTCGCCTTCCACCTGCAGGAAGCCGTTGTGCATCCAGACGTTCGCCATCACCGGCGTGTGGAAGGCGCAGCGCGACTGCGCGATTTCGTTCTCATGATGCGGAAACACGAGATCGATGCCTCCACCGTGGATGTCGAATTGGTGCGGGTGGGCCAGACCTGCGGGAGAAAGATGCTCTTCTTCTTTCGTCCACAGCCAATAGTCAGCCATGGCCGAGCATTCGATGTGCCAGCCGGGCCGGCCGGCCGATTTGATTCCGCACGGGGAATCCCAGGCCGGTTCGCCCGGCTTCGACGGCTTCCACAGCACGAAGTCGGTGGCTTCGCGCTTATAAGGCGCGACCTCGACACGCGCGCCGGCGATCATCTCGTCGAGCGAGCGGTTCGACAGCTTGCCGTAATCCGGCATCGCCGAAACATTGAACAGGACATGTTCCTCGGCGACGTAGGCGCAGCCGTTCTTCACCAGCCGCTCGATCAGTTCCTTCATCGCAGCGATGTGCTCGGTGGCGCGCGGCTCCACCGTCGGCGGCAGGCAGCCGAGCGCCTCGACGTCCGCTTTGAAATCCTTGTAGGTCTCTTCCGTCACCTGATGGATCGACACGCCGCGCTCGGTCGCGCGCGCATTGATCTTGTCGTCGACGTCGGTGATGTTGCGCACATAGGTGACGTGCTCCGGCCCATAGAGATGCCGCAGCAGCCGGAACAACACGTCGAACACGATCACCGGCCGCGCATTGCCGATATGGGCAAAGTCGTAGACCGTCGGCCCGCAGACATACATGCGCACGCGCGCGGGATCGATCGGGGCGAACACCCGCTTCTCGCGCGTCAGCGTATCGTAGAGCTTCAGCTCAATTGCCATAAGACACCATCGGCCCCGCTGGCCGGGCGTCTTGGCGGTTCTCGAGAGGAGAAAAGACGGCCGCAGCCAGCGTCAGGCGCTAGCTAATAATCTCCCGGCAAATGCCGCAGATGTGGTTAAGGCCGTTCATGATGGGGAGAAATCCCAGTTTTCGCCGGTGCCGTCAAGCCCCGGCGGAATCGATGAGGATTCGGCCGCGGCGGCTCTCGGGGCGGTCAGATAAAGTTAATCGAACCTTAATATTTTATACGTATTTTGCTGGCGTTCTCAGGTGCGACCGCTACTAAGGCGCCTCCAGCCAGTTGGGCGATTTTCATGCGTCTGTTCCTGTTCAGTGTCTCGGTCGCGATGTGTGTCGGCCTTTTCGGCACCGCGCGCGCCGCCGACCGCCACATGTTCATCATCGGCAATGATGGCGACGGCTACGGCATCGACCGCTGTCTGGCGGGCGGCGAGAAATGCGGCGCGGCGGCCGCCAATGCCTATTGCCGGACGCAGAAGTTCGGTCAGGCCGCCTACTACCGCAAAGTCGACCGCAACGAGATCACCGGCGCCATCCCGAACGGCAACGACAACGGTTGCCGCGGCGGGCGTTGCGCGAACTACGTCGCCATCGTCTGCACGCGCTGAGAGCACGGAAAGCCCGTTCGACCGCTGCCCGCGGTTGCGCCACCTAATCGCCTTGCGCGGCGAATTGCGGCCGACCGTCGGCGCGTTTTCCAAGACCCTCGCTCCGAAGTCGCCGATCGTGCCCTGGCCCCGCCCCGGCTTGAAAAGCGACGATCTGCGGTGGTTTAGTTACCATTGCAACCAACATCCGCGAAGGCCCCTTTGGGCGCCAATAGCTTAGAATATTTCCAAACTGGTTGCACCAAGTGCCAACTTCGGCCAAAGTTCGCGCAGTGCGCGCGTTCGGCAGCAGCCCCTGGGGCAGGGCTAGCGCTCCACGCAAGGGGAACGCGGCAAGGGGAACGCGGGCAGTGCTTCAAATGATCGACGAGAGAGCTGAGAATTTGCGCGAGCAGTCGGCTGCGGAGCAGGCCGCGCTCAAGCTGGACGAATTTCTGCCTTATCGGCTCAATGTCTGCGCGAATCTGGTGTCGGAGGCGCTCTCCCGTGTCTACACGGAGCGCTACAAGATCGGCGTGCCGGAATGGCGGGTCCTGGTCACATTGGGCGAGTTCGGCATGATGACGGCCAAGGCCATCGGCCTACACAGCCACATGCACAAGACCAAGGTCTCACGCGCGGTGGCCCTGCTGGAGCGGCGCAAGCTGGTGGCACGGCGCGCCAACCGCGCCGACCTGCGCGAGGCCTTCCTGTCGCTGACCCCGGCCGGACGCGACGTCTACAACGACCTCGCCCCGATGGCGCTCGAATTTGACCGCCTGCTGATGGACACGGTCGACCCCGCCGACCGCGCCGCGCTCGACCGCGCGTTGCGCAAACTGATCGAGCGTTCGACGCAACTGAACGCCGAACGTCTCAATGGCGGCGGAGCGAGCTAACTCGCCAGCCGGGACGGCAGCGGCTAGATTGCGGCGCACCGCCCCCATCCGCCGGAGGCCCCGTGAAGCTCTATAGCTACTTCCGCTCGTCCGCTGCCTATCGCGTGCGTATCGCGCTCAATCTCAAAGGCCTACCCTATGAGATGGAGGCCGCGCACCTCACCCGGGACGGCGGGCGTCAGTACACCGCCGAGTTCCGCGCAATCAATCCGCAGATGCGGGTGCCGGTCCTACAGCTTTCCAGCGGCGACGTGATCACCCAATCGATGGCGATCATCGAATATCTCGACGAGATCCAACCCGAGCCACCGCTGTTGCCCGCCGATGCGCTGGCGCGCGCGCATGTGCGCGCACTGGCGCAGGTCGTCGCCTGCGACATTCATCCGCTCAACAATCTCATGGTGCTGCAGTACCTGAAGCGGCAGATGAAGCACGAGCAGGCGGAGATCGATGCCTGGTATCACCATTGGGTGATCCGGGGCTTCGATTCGATCGAGGCCATGATCACGCCGGGACCCTACGCCTACGGATCGCATGTGACGCTGGCCGATATCTGCCTGGTGCCGCAGGTGTTCAACGCGCGGCGGCTGAAGGTGCCGCTCGACAGCTACCCCAAGATTGTCGCGGTGGAACAAGCCTGCCTGAAGCTTGCGGCCTTCGACAAGGCGCGGCCGGAGAATCAGCCGGATGCCGAGTAGCCTGAACACCCGCTAGACAGCCCTCCCCGCATCGGGACCATCCTCGCCCTGCCATAATTTACGCGTTAGAGTGCGCGCCATGACGGATTCATCGTTCTTCAAGCTCGCTGCCGCAGCGGCGGTTCTGTTGTCGTCGGCTGCCGTTGCGCTCGCGCAACAGCCGCAATCCAATGCCGGCGGCCCGACCTGCCAGCGCCTGATCGGCCAGCTCAGCGCGCTCGACCGCGGCAACGAGGATCCGACTCGGGCCGGTCAAATCCGCCAGGCGGAAGACGCCGTGAACCGCCAGCAGTTCCAGGTCGATAAACTGGTCTCGCGATCCCGTCGCCTGGGCTGCGAAAGTTCCGGCTTCTTCTCGATCTTCAGCAATCCCCCGCGGGAATGCGGTGGGCTCAGCCGCGAGATCGACCGCCAGCGCAACGCGCTCGACCGCATGCAAAATCAGCTCGAACGGCTGAACGGCGGCACCACACAGCGCGCCGCGCAGCGGCAATCGCTACTGATCGCGCTCGGCGACAACAATTGCGGCCCACAATATCGCCGGGCCGCCAGCGCCGGCGAGCAAGGCGGCTTCTTCGATCGTCTGTTCGGTGGCAGCGGCGGCACCATCTATTCGCCGGCGCCATCGGGCCCGAAGGGTGGCACCTATCGCACCATCTGTGTGCGCACCTGCGACGGCTATTATTTCCCGATATCGTTCGAGACCACGCCCGACCATTTCCGCGAGGACGAGCAGGTCTGCCAGCATATGTGTCCCGCGGCCGACGTTCAGCTTTACACCTATCATAACCCTGGCGAGGAGGTGTCGCAGGCGGTCTCGCTCGGCGGCCGGCTCTACACCGAACTGCCGACCGCGTTCCAGTATCGCAAGGCGCTCAATCCGGCCTGCTCCTGCCGCCGGCCGGGCGAAAGCTGGTACGAGGCGCTCCGCGCCAACGGGCCCGACCAGACGGTGCAGCCGGGCGATGTCGTGGTGACCGACAAGAACGCGAAACAACTCTCGCAGCCGCGCCCGGCACCGGGCACGAAGGCAGCGCCAGGCAAGGCGGCCACCGCCGCACCGGACAAACTGCGCGGCTCGGAAGCGGCTCTCGCCGAGACGCCCGGCACCACCGACAAGGCGAACCCCAAGAAGAAAATTCGCCAGGTCGGGCCCAAATTCCTGCCGTCGCACTGACGCGCAAGATCAGTTTTTAGAGTTTGTCTGATTCACTCAGGCTGAAGCACTCCTGGCCGCTCGTCCCCGCGAAGGCGGGGACGGGAATGAGCGCAGAGCGATTCAATCTCCGCAGATCAGACGCTGGCGCCCACCCGATAACGTCCATTCCGTCACGCGTGATCGTGACAAGCGCAATCGTCCTTCTCCCTCCCGGAAAGATTAAGCGAGCAATGCGGCACGCGCGTCATTGAGTCTCGTATGTGCAGGTCGCGCCGCCGCCGCCCTCCTCCGCGACTTCATCGGCCTTGATCGTGCAGTCGAGCTTGCTGATGCCCGCAATCATCGAGCCTGCCGCACCCTCCGCTTGAATGCCGTTTTCGATGAGGGTGGCGAACAATTCGTGCGCCTTACGCCCATGCAGCGATTTCTTCTTCGTGCCAAAGGTCAAATCGCAGCTGTGCGACGTGATGTCGACATTGCTGGCCCGGCAGGTCACCGAGTCCGCCGTGACCTCGATCGTCTTTCCGTGCTCGTGGTGCGCGTCGGCCTTCCCCGCGAGGTATGCCTTCAACAGCCGCTTATCGGCGTGGCTGACCGCACGCGAATGCTTTCCCACCAGTGCGGCGAGCGCCAGCGCCGACGAGCCGCTTAGGCCGGCCGCCGCCGCCATCGAGACCGGCGCAAACAGCAAAGCGGCAGAGAGAATGACGATGTGTCTCATGGGAGTTCTCCTTCGTCCTCGCACCGCAGCCGCCCCCTCTGGGCGTATCCTCTTTATATCACAACTTATTTTTGCAGGCGATCGACACGCCGGCGCGTCAGGACAGCCCATGCCCAGCCCAGCGCCGGTCAAGCCCAACCGAGTCCCGGCGCATCGCCTCCCGGGCGCGCACCCCGCGCTTAGAAATCCATGGCTTCCGAGGCGACCGGCTTGCCGCTCAATAGCGAAGCATCCGGCTCCGGCAGCGGCGTGCCGGGATCGCGGAAGCGGTTGGTGATCGGATAGCGCCGGTCGCGGCCGAAATTCCGCATCGTCACCTTCACACCGGGCGCCGCCTGCCGGCGCTTGTATTCGGCGATGTTGAGCATGCGCTCGACCTTCATCACCGTATCGCGGTCATAACCGTCGGCGACGATTTGCGCGATGGAGTCCTCGCGCTCGACCAGCCGCCCGAGGATGCCGTCGAGCACGTCGTAAGGCGGCAGCGAATCCTCGTCCTTCTGGTTCTCGCGCAGTTCCGCGGTCGGCGGCCGCACCAGGATATTCTCCGGGATCACCAGACCGTCGGGGCCCATGGCGCCGAATGGCTTCCACGAATTGCGCAGGCGCGACAGGCGGAACACTTCCGTCTTGTAGAGATCCTTGATCGGATTGAAGCCGCCATTCATGTCGCCATAGAGCGTGGCATAACCGACCGACATTTCCGACTTGTTGCCGGTGGTCACCAGCATGACGTTGAACTTGTTGGAGATCGCCATCAGGATGGTGCCGCGCGCGCGCGCCTGCAAGTTCTCCTCGGCGACGTCGCGCGGCAAACCTTCGAACAGCGGCTTCAACGCCTCTTCGAAACCTTCCACCGCCGGCGCGATGGGCATTATGTCGTAATGCACGCCCAGCGCCTTGGCGCAGGCCGCGGCATCATCGAGCGATTCCTGCGCGGTGAAACGATAAGGCATCATGATGCAGCGGACGCGCTCGGCGCCGATGGCGTCGACCGCGATCGCCGCGCAGAGCGCGGAATCGATGCCGCCGGAGAGGCCCAACGCCACACCGGGAAAACCGTTCTTGTTGACGTAGTCGCGCAGGCCCAGCACGCAGGCCGCATAGTCGGCGGCGTCCCCTTCGAGCAACGGCTGCTTGGGGCCGTCGTCGCAGCGCCAGGTGTGACCGTCCCGCCGCCAGCGGGTCGTCACCACTTCCTCTTGATAATGGCTCAACTGGAATGCGAGCGAGCAGTCAGCGTTGAGCGCGAGCGAAGCGCCGTCGAACACCAGTTCGTCCTGACCGCCGACCTGGTTGGCATAGATCAGCGGCAGGCCGGTTTCCTTGACGCGCGGGACGATGACGTTGAGCCGCTCATCGGCGACGTTATGCCGATAGGGCGAGCCGTTCAGCACCAGCAGGATTTCGCCGCCGGTTTCGGCGATGCATTCGGCCGGCTCCGGTCCCCAGATATCCTCGCAGACGGGCAATCCCAGTCGTACGCCGCGGAAGCTGACCGGGCCCGGCATCGGGCCGGGCGCGAATACCCGCTTCTCATCGAACACGCCGTAATTGGGCAGATCCACCTTGTAGCGCAGGCCGGCGATGCGGCCGCCGTCGAGCAGCACAGCGGCGTTATAGAGCTTGCCCTCGTCGCGCCAGGGCGTGCCGACCACCAGCGCCGGACCGCCGTCAGCGGTCTCGCGCGCGAGCTCTTCCACCGCGGCACGGCAGGCGACCTGAAAGGCCGGCTTGAGCACCAGGTCCTCGGGCGGATAGCCAGCGATATAGAGCTCCGGAAAGACGACCAGGTCGGCGCCCTGCTTGGCGGCCTGCGCTCGCGCTTTACGCACGCGCTCGGCGTTGCCGGCGATGTCGCCGACAGTGCAGTTGAGCTGGGCCACCGCAATAGCGAGTGTATCGGCCGGACGGGCGTTCATGGCCACACGTCTAGCGCCGCCGCGCGCGCCCGGCAATCGCGGGCACGGGCGCCTGCCATGCGACGGTCAGAGCCCCGCCGCCGCCGGCATCGGCGTCACCCGCCCCACCCGCTCCTTCTTGAGCAGGTCGGCGAGCAGGAAAGCGAGATCAATCGCCTGCTCGGCGTTGAGGCGCGGGTCGCAGACCGTGTGATAGCGGTCGTTGAGGTCATCGTCGGTGATGGCGCGGGCGCCGCCGGTGCACTCGGTGACGTTCTGCCCGGTCATCTCCAGGTGCACGCCGCCGGCATAGGTGCCTTCGGCATGATGCACCTCGAAGAAGCTGCGCACTTCCTTCAGGATCAGGTCGAACGGCCGGGTCTTGTAGCCGGTCCCCGAGGTGATGGTGTTGCCGTGCATGGGATCGCACGACCAGACCACCGCCTTGCCTTCGCGCTTGACCGCGCGGATGAGCGCCGGCAGGTGATCGCCGATCTTCTCGGCGCCGAAGCGGCCGATCAGCGTCAACCGGCCCGGCTCGTTGTCCGGGTTGAGGATGTCGATCAGCCGCAGCAGGTCGTCGGTCTTGAACGACGGCCCGCATTTGAGGCCGAGCGGATTCTTCACGCCGCGCGCGTATTCGATGTGGGCGTGGTCGAACTGCCGGGTGCGGTCGCCGATCCAGATCATGTGGCCGGAGGTCGCGTACCAGTCGCCGGTCGTTGAATCGATGCGGGTGAGCGCCTGCTCGTAGCCGAGCAGCAGCGCCTCGTGGCTGGTGTAGAAATCGGTGGTGCCGAGCGCGGAATCGACCGCGAAGTCGAGCCCGCAGGCGTGCATGAAATCGAGCGCGCCAGAAACGCGGTCGGCGAGATCGGCATAGGCCTTCGACTGCGGCGAGCCCGAGACCGATTTGAGCATCCACTGATGCACATTCTCGACGCTGGCATAGCCGCCCTTGGCAAACGCCCGCAGCAGGTTGAGCGTCGCCGCAGACTGGCGATAGGCCTCGACCTGCCGGCGCGGATCGGGAATGCGCGCTTCCGGCGTGAAGGCGATGTCGTTGACGATGTCGCCGCGATAGCTCGGCAGTTCCACGCCGTCGCGCTTTTCGGTCGGCGACGAACGCGGCTTGGCGAACTGGCCGGCAACGCGCCCGACCTTCACAACCGGCAAGGCGCCGGCGTAGGTGAGCACCACCGCCATCTGCAGGAACACGCGGAAGAAGTCGCGGATGGTGTCGGCGCCATGCTCGGCGAAGCTTTCAGCACAATCGCCGCCTTGCAGCAGGAAAGCCTGGCCGTTTGCGACTTGGCCGAGGGCTTTTTTCAGATTGCGCGCCTCACCCGCAAAAACCAGCGGCGGGAAGGTGGCAAGCTGCTTCTCGGTGTCGGCCAGCGCTTGGCGGTCCGGATAGTCCGGAACCTGCATGATGGGCTTGCCGCGCCAGCTATCGGGCGTCCAACGGTCGGGCATTACACAACACTCCAGCGAATGGCGGGGGTTATACACGACCACCCCCGGCCGAAGCCAGAATTTCCGGTTCTGCCGCTAATTTAGCCTTACTCGGCCGCTGCCCGACCGTAACTCACGGCCTTTTCGCGCAAAGTGACGAGTTCCTCAGCCGCCGTCGGATGGACGGCCATGGTGGCGTCGAAGTCCGCCTTGGTCGCCCCCATCTTCACCGCGATGCCGATGACCTGGATCAGTTCGCCGGCATCGGGGCCGACCAGATGGCAGCCGACCACCCGGTCGGTGACGCCGTCGACCAAGAGCTTCATGAACGAGCGGGTATCGCGGCCGGCGAGCGTCGCCTTCATCGGCCGGAAGCTGGTCTTGTAGACGTCGACCTTGGCGAGTTCCTCGCGCGCCTGCTCTTCCGTCAGGCCGATGACGCCGACCTCGGGCTCGGAGAACACCGCGGTCGGCACATGGGCGTGGTCGACCGAGGTCGGCTTGCCGCCATAGAGCGTATCGGCAAAGGCGTGGCCCTCGCGGATCGCCACCGGCGTCAAGTTGATCCGGTGCGTGACGTCGCCGACGGCGTAGATATTGGGAACGGACGTGCGCGAATATTCGTCGACCCCGATGCCGCCATGCTCGGCGATGTGGCAGCCGACATTGTCGAGCCCCAGCCCCATGATGTTCGGGCGACGGCCGATGGCGAACATCACCTTGTCGGTGGTCACCTTGCCGCCGTCGGACAGATGGGTGACGAATTCGTCGCCGGATTTCTCGACGCCTGTCACCGTGTGGCCGCAGGTGACCGTGATGCCCCGCTTCTGCATCTCCGAGCGCAAATGCTCACGTACATCGTCGTCGAAACCGCGCAGTATGTTGGTGCCGCGGTAGACCAGGGTCACTTCGCTGCCGAGGCCGGCAAAAACGCAGGCGAATTCCACCGCGATATAGCCGCCACCCTGGATCAGGATGCGCTTGGGCATCTCCGGCAGATGGAACACCTCGTTGGATGAGATCACATGCTCGATGCCGGGGATCTTCGGCCCGTAATGCGGCCAGGCGCCTGTGGCGATGAGGACGGTCTCGGCCTTGATCCGCTTGCCGGTCTCCAACAGCCGCACCGTATGCGCGTCCTCAAACACCGCGCGGCTCTTGGCAAGTCCGACACCGTACTTATCGAGCGTATTGGTGTAGGCGGCTTCCAGCCGTGTCACCTCGCGCGCGACATTGGCGGTCAGCGACGGCCAATGGAACGTCGGCTCGGGCACGGTCCAGCCGTAGCCGGCGGCATCCTCGAATTCACCGGAAAAGCGCGAGGCATAGACCATCAGCTTCTTGGGCACACAGCCGCGGATGACGCAGGTGCCCCCGACCCGGTATTCCTCGGCGATCATCACGCGCGCGCCATGGCTCGCCGCCACCCGCGCCGCGCGGACGCCGCCGGAGCCCGCTCCGATTACGAAAAGATCGACGTCTCGTTCTGCCATCCGCTGCTCATCGCTCCATCCGCGCCCGACACGCTTGCTCCGCGCCGATGATTACAAATCGTGTCCGCGCTTCTTCATTTCCTCGCGCATCTTGGCCACGACTTGATCGGACAGCTTGTTCGCCCAGTCCTGCGCGTATCTCATGCTGGAGTCGACGATCTGCGGCTGCTGCTGCAACAGCTTCTTGCCGAGCGGCGATTGGTAGAACGCCAGCAGTTGCTTGAGCTCGGCGTCCGAAAAATGCGTCGCATAGAGGCTGGCGACATGTTTCTCCAGCTCGGAGAAACGCGGCGCATATTCCGTGCGAAGCTTCGCGGCGACTGCGTTGAGGTCGCTGGCGAGGTCCGGGTTCTGTTGCAGGAACAGCAGCTTTGCTTGCTCGACAACGCCGGCGATCAGCGGGTTGAACAGCGCGGTGGCGCCGGTGACTTTGATCAGCTTCTGTGCGGTCGCAATCCCCGCCGGCGACGGCTTGTGCTGGGCGAAGGCGGGCGAACAGAATGCGACCAATGCGACCGCCACGACAGCCGGGCGGACGCCGCGTTGCAGTGCCTGCTTGACGTTCGTCATCATCATCAAGATCAACTCCATTCGGCTCGAGATGCCGGAAGACCAACTCCGCTTCGCTCGAGAGGCCGGGCTCGCCGCTCGAGATTTCAGGGCCGCTCGACCAGTCTGATGCCCTCCGGTCCGGCAATAATGGCCATCTGCGCGAGGCCGATGAACAGGCCGTGCTCCATGACCCCCGGAACGTCTGCTAGCGCATGCGCCAATGCTTGGGGATCGTCAATCCGCCCTAACGCCGCGTCGACGATCCAGTGCCCGCCGTCCGTGACGAAAGCATGGCCGTCCGCATTACGGCGCAGGTTGAGCGGGCCACCAACCTGCACGGCGGAAATCGCCTGTTCGAGCGCCTTGAAGGTCGCGCCAACACCAAACCGTGCGACCTCGATCGGCAACGGAAACTGCCCGAGCGCGCCGACAAATTTGCTTGCATCGGCAATCACGATCATTTGCGCCGAAGCGCCGGCAACGATCTTTTCCCCGAGCAGCGCGCCGCCGCCGCCCTTGATCAGGCTGAGATCCGGGCCGATCTCGTCGGCACCGTCCACCGTGAGGTCGAGCTCGGGGCACTCATCCAGGGTGGTGAGCGGAATGCCGCAGCGTTCGGCGTCGGCCTGGGTGGCACGCGAGGTGGCAACGGCGACGATATCCAGTCCGGTCCGCAGACGCTCGCCCACCAGTTCAACGAAGTGACGCGCGGTCGATCCGGTGCCGAGGCCGAGCCGCATGCCGGGCCGTACGAACTCGACGGCGCGAGCGGCGGCTGCGCGTTTCTGGGCATCGATATCCATGGTGGCCGGCTTGGGTTTGAGCGAGGAAATCCGCTGGGGTTGACCTTTTCCGCCTATCTAACCTCGATCCTGCGGTCTGAATAGCCGTAATCCGCCCCCGAAACCGGGGTTGGCCTTGCATCGGCCGCGCGCGGAGGCTAGCGATCCCGCCCATGTCAGAGCCCCTCCTCGTCTTCGACCTCGACGGCACGCTGATCGATACCGCGCCCGACCTTGTCGACACCCTCAACGTCATGCTGGCGCGCGAAGGCCTGGCGCCCGTTCCTTACGAGACGGCACGCAACTTCATCGGCGGCGGCGCCCGCGCGATGATCGCGCGCGGCATCGAGGCGGAAGGCCGCGTCATGCCGCAAGCCAAGCTCGAGCAGATGTTTGCCGAGTTCATCGCCCATTACAGCGAGCACGTCGCCGACCGCTCGCGGCCGTTTCCCGGCCTCATCGATGCGCTCGACGAGCTTGCCGCCGGCGGCTACCGCTTCGCGGTCTGCACCAACAAGCTGGAGCGTCTGTCCGTCCTGCTGCTCGATGCACTGGCGCTCAGTCGCCGTTTTGAAGCGATCTGCGGTCAGGACACTTTCGGCATGCAAAAGCCCGATCCGGAAGTGCTGCGGCGCACAATCAAGGCCGCCGGAGGCAGCCTGCAGCGCGCCATCATGATCGGGGATTCGGGGACCGATATCCGTACCGCCCAAGCCGCCGGTGTCCCCGTGATTGCGGTCGATTTCGGCTATAGCGACCGTCCGGTGGCGGAATTTAATCCGGACCGGATCATCAGCCATTTTGCCCAGTTGCCCGGCGCCGTGGCCGCGATCGCCCCTGTCGGCTGAGGCCGGCTGCCACAATTATGGTTAACGCCCGTTAAGGTTAACAGGTCGCTTAGTATTGCGCGCATATGGCTGCATCCTTATCCTGCGCCTCCGTCGGCGGGCGGGACGCCCCGCTTGGGTGGACGGGGTAAAGGACAATGTTTCGAGTCATCGCGATTGTGGCTAGCGCGCTCGCTCTCGCCGCGTGTTCGAGCACGGGATGGCTGAGCCTCGATGCGCTCAAGCCGAAGCCGCCGATGGAAACCGTGCGCTTCGAGTCGGTGCCGCCGGGTGCGGAGGTCAAGTTGCCCAATGGGCAGGCCTGCCTCACGCCGTGCGCCTTTCCGCTGGAATCGAACGGGACCTACGCTGTCTCCTACTCGCTCACCGGCTACCAGCCTGCTTCGGAAACGATCTCGCCCTTCTCGATGGGCGACGGCACGACGCAATTGCGTCCCAATCCGGTAACGGTCGAACTGGCTCCCGTGCCGCCGCCGAAGAAGCCCGTGCACCATCGGCGCACGGTCAAGAAAAAGACGACCAAACCGATGCGCAGGCCGGCCGCCAAGCCGAGGGCCGCCGCAGCGCCGCCTCCCCCACCGCCGCCGGTTCAGCAGTCGCCCTCGCCCTGGCCGCCGGCCCAGCCGCCTCAGCGCTGACGCCGATCGCCTGCTTCTGCTGCGCCGCCGCGTAAGCTGGCGGTGCCGCCGACGCAGCCAAATGCCGCGCCGGAACGGCCACCCTGGACCCTGTCGCGATTATCCGCCACACTCCCTATATGGGCTGTGAGTGGACCGCAGAATCCGCCACGCAGGGACGAATGATGGCGTTTAACGGCTCTTCCGCACGCAAGCTCGATGAGAACGGCCCGCGGCCGCTGATCGACCCATTCGCACGTGCGATCACTTATTTGCGGGTCTCGGTGACCGACCGCTGCGATTTCCGCTGCGTCTATTGCATGTCGGAGCACATGACCTTCCTGCCGAAGACGGATGTGCTCAGCCTGGAGGAACTCGACCGGCTGTGCAGCGCCTTCGTCGCCAAGGGCGTCACCAAGCTCCGCCTGACCGGCGGCGAGCCGCTGGTACGGCGCGGCATCATGACCCTGGTCGGCTCGCTCTCGCGCCATCTGAAAAGCGGCGCGCTCGATGAGCTGACGCTGACCACCAATGGCTCGCAATTGGCGCGCTATGCGTCCGAACTAAAAGACCTCGGTGTGAAGCGCATCAACGTCTCGCTCGACACGCTCGATCCGGACAAGTTCCGCGCCATTACCCGCTGGGGCGAGCTCGACAAAGTGCTCGCCGGCGTCGACGCGGCGCTCGCGGCGGGGCTTCGCGTCAAGATCAACGCGGTTGCGCTAAAGGGCGTCAACGACGACGAGATCGCCGACATGCTGGTGTGGGCGCACGGTCGCGGCATGGACCTGACCGTGATCGAGGTGATGCCGTTGGGCGATGTCGGTGAAGCCCGGCTCGACCAGTATCTGCCGCTCTCCATGGTGCGGGCGCGGCTTGCCGAGCGCTTCACGCTCGAGGACATCGATTACCGCACCGGCGGTCCGGCACGCTACGTCAAGGTCAAAGAAACGGGCGGGCGCCTCGGCTTGATCACGCCCCTCACCCATAATTTCTGCGAGTCATGTAATCGGGTGCGGATCACCTGCACGGGCACCCTATTCATGTGCCTCGGTCATGAAGATGCCGCCGACCTGCGCGCGCCGCTGCGCGCCTCGCAGAGCGACGATCTGCTGCATGCCGCCATCGACGAAGCGATCACCCGCAAGCCCAAGGGCCATGATTTCGTGATCGACCGCCGGCACCAGCGCCCTGCCCTCTCGCGCCATATGAGCGTGACGGGGGGCTAGCGCATGATCCCGAAAAGTGGGGCCCGGTTTTCGGGAAAGACCATGCGCCGCTAAATCAAGCCGCCTGGTGCTCCTGCACGGTCACCAGATCGCGCAACTCTTCCAGCCGCAGCCGCGACGGCGTGAAACAAACGCCCATACTATCCCCGCTGCCGCGCACGATCTCGCCCGCGATCGCATCGGTTCCCGGAAAGGTGAGACTGATCCGCTCGCCGAGCGCGAGGCCCGGAACCGCCGTAATGCGGGCGCCGCCTTCGCTGATGTCCTGCACCACGACCTCGGTCACGCGATCGTCCCGCTGCAGCCGTGCGGTCAGAGTCACTTCGTAGCGCGGGAATTCGCGCAGGTCGGCTTTGACCGCCTTGCGCACGAGGTCGGGGATTTCCTGACACAAGGACTGTGACGTAGCCCGCATCTGCGCGGCGACCGAGGAGACATCCTGCGCGGTGGCGCGCGAGCCCTCGACCATATCGGTGATGCTCTTGAGACGCCCGGCCAGATCCGACACCAAGCTGCTGGTTTCGCGGGCGCCGACGGTGAAGTTCTCGGTCGCCGCGCGCTGCTGCTCGATCGCCGCCGACATGGACTGGCTGACGCCCGAGAGCAGTTCGATCGCCTCGGCAACGCTGGTCAATGCGCTGACGACCTCGCGCGTGGTGGATTGGATTTCAGCGACCTTGGCGCCGATCTGCTCGGTCGATTGCCCGGTCTGCATCGCCAGCGTCTTGACCTCGGAGGCAACGACCGAGAAGCCGCGGCCGGCCTCGCCCGCGCGCGCTGCCTCGATCGTGGCATTGAGCGCGAGCAGGTTGGTCTGCGCCGCAATTTGATTGATGACCGTCACGATATCGCCGATCTGATCGGCGGCCTTGGTCAGGGCATCGATCGTGCCGCGCGAGGCATTGGCGCGGGCGACCGCCTCGCGGCCGATGCCGCTGCCGCGCTCCACCTGCTCGGAAATCTCGGCAATGGCCTCGATGACCTGATCGGAAAGCTGACTGGCGGCTTCGTTGACGGCGCGCGAGCTCTCCGCCGCACGCGCCGTTTCGTCGAAGGCGGCCCGCACGGTCTCGAGCCCCGACAGCATGCGCTCCGCTTTGCCTTGCAGCGTGGACGCACCTTCGGCGATCGGACTGATGCCGGCTTCGGTGGCAACTTCCACCTGCTTCGCCAAATTGGTCAAATTGCTGCGCCGCAGTGCCTGCCAGCTACGATCCAGATCGTTGTGGACGAGATCGCGGCGCTGACGTTCGCCGACAACCTCGGCCAATCGGCTGGCGGCCGCGATGAGCCGGGCAAGCTCGCTGCGTTCGGGCGGTAAGGCGGGCGCCGATGACAGCTCGGCATGGGCAATGGCGTCGACGATGTCGGTCGCATCCCTTAGCCCGTCGTTGATCGAGCGGGACACCGCCAGCACCACCAAGGCGCTTGCTCCCGCCGCCGCCAGCACAATCGCCATATGGACCAGGGCCGCATCACCCACGCCGGCGAAGGACGGCAGCAAGGCCGCGAGGTACGGTTCAACGACCAGCACCGCCAACGGCAGCAGGACGACCGCGGTCACACGCTCGATGATCGTGAACTGGCGCATGCTGAGCCCTCGCGCACCGCTCCTAGGCGCCGGCCGCGCCGGTGCGCCTACGGCCCCCCTTGGGCGGCGGCACTGACGGTATTTTTAGCGCAGGGGGAGTTAACCGAGGGTTTAGGGTCCGTTAACCACGTGTTGCACCGCCGCGATCCGCCCACACGGCCCACCGCCGGAAATTGCCGTCCACACGCAACACCAGAGTTGCCCAAGCTAGACCAACTTCCCATTGACGCCTTATGCCGCCATCGGCTTAAGCTGGCAGGGCTTGGCCGCGTGCGGCTAAGTTGTGGGGGACAAAAAGAAGAACAACTGGGCCGTCCGGCGCCTGTCGCCCCGGGGGCAGGCCAGATGGGAGGAGCGGTTTGGGCGCCCTTGACGCTGTTCTGAAGGCGTTGCTGCCCGCAACCCGCGCGGTCGACAAGATCAATACCTGGATCGGCAAGCGCGTGGCGTGGCTGATCCTCGTTGCGGTGTTGGTCTCCGCGGTCAATGCCACCGTGCGCAAGGTCTTCGATACCTCGTCGAATTCCTGGCTCGAACTGCAATGGGTGCTGTTCAGCGCGGTCTTCCTCATGTGTTCGCCATGGACCCTGTTGTCCAACGAGCACATCCGCATCGACATCGTGAATAATTTCCTGCCGCAACGCGCCCGCAACATCATCGACGTGATCGGGCACGCGTTCTTTCTGCTGCCGCTCGCCGTGATCATGATCATCACCGGCGTTCCTTTCTTCCTCAAATCCTTTGAAATCAACGAACAGTCGTGGAACGCCGGCGGCCTGCCGCAATGGCCGGCCAAATCGCTGATCATGATCGGCTTCACGCTGCTGCTGTTCCAGGGGCTTTCGGAGCTGGTCAAACGGATCGCCGTGATGCGTGATCTCATCCCGGACCCTTACACCCGGAAGAGCACCCATGAGATCGAGGCCGAAGAAATGATCGAAATGATGGAAAAAGACTGAGGCGGGAGGCGGACCGGGGTCGCGAATGGCAGCTTTTTTCATCGACAATATGGCGCCGATCATGTTCGTCGCCCTGGTGTTCTTTCTGCTGCTCGGCTACCCGGCAGCGTTTTCGCTCGGCGCCATCGGCCTCTTCTTCGGCTTGATCGGTATCGAGCTCGGCCAGTTCTCGCCCGACTTCCTGCAGGCCCTGCCCGACCGCATCTACGGCGTAATGAGCAATGAGACGTTGCTCGCCATTCCCTTCTTCACCTTCATGGGATTGGTCCTCGAACGATCCGGCATGGCCGAGGATCTGCTCGACACCATCGGGCAATTGTTCGGCACGGTACGCGGCGGGCTCGCCTATGCGGTCGTGTTCGTCGGCGCGCTGCTTGCCGCCACCACCGGCGTGGTCGCCGCTTCGGTCATATCGATGGGGCTGATCTCGCTGCCGATCATGCTGCGCTACGGCTACGACCGGCGCGTCGCCACCGGCATCATCGCCGCCTCCGGCACGTTGGCGCAGATCATCCCGCCGTCGATCGTGCTCATCGTCATGGCCGACCAGCTCGGCCGCTCGGTCGGCGACATGTACGAAGGCGCCTTCATTCCCGGCCTGGTGCTGTCCGGCCTCTATGCCAGCTACGTCTTTCTGGTGACGATGGTATTTCCGAAGGCGACGCCGGGCCTGCCGGCGGACGCCGTTGGCTTCCGCGAAGCCGATGGCAGCCGCGGCCTGACCTCGCTCGGCGTGCTGACGATGGCCAGCGCGGTGTTTGCCTGGCTCGTCATGCGAAACGCGACGTCGCACGGCGCCGATTACGTGGTGCTGTCCCTGTTCTTCGGCATTCTGTTCGCGTTCGGCGTCGCCGTGGTCAACTGGGTCGTCGCCAAAGCGACCGGCTTCCGCTTCCTCTCGCACATGGCGCAACAGACCACCTTCGTGATGGTGCCGCCGCTGTTCCTGATCTTCCTGGTGCTGGGCACCATCTTCATCGGCGTCGCCACGCCGACCGAAGGCGGCGCCATGGGTGCCACCGGCGCGCTGATCCTCGGCGCCGTCAAGCGGCGGCTGACCTGGGACCTGGTCCGCCAAGCCACCGAATCGACCGCCAAGCTCGCCGCCTTCGTGCTCTTCATCCTGGTCGGCGCTCGGGTGTTCTCGCTCACCTTCTACGGCGTGAGCGGCCACATCTGGGTGGAGAACATGCTGGTGTCGCTGCCCGGCGGGCAGGTCGGTTTCCTGGTCTTCGTCAACATCTTCGTGTTCTTCCTGGCGTTCTTCCTCGACTTCTTCGAGCTCGCCTTCATCGTCATTCCGCTGCTCGGGCCGGCGGCCGAGCATCTCGGCATCGACCTGATCTGGTTCGGCGTCATTCTCGGCGTCAACATGCAGACGTCGTTCATGCACCCGCCGTTCGGTTTTGCGCTGTTCTATCTGCGCTCGGTCGCACCGCGCGAGAGATATATCGATCGCGTGACCGGCAAGAGCATGGAACCGGTGACCACCGGGCAGATCTATTGGGGCGCGATGCCGTTCGTGTTCATTCAGGTGATCATGGTGCTGTTGGTGATCTTCTTCCCATCCATGGTGATGCACTACAAGGGCGTGGCGACCAACATCGACATCAACAAGGTGAAGATCGAGGTGCCGCAGATCGCGCCACCGCCGCTCGATCTCAACATCACGCCGAACATCAAGTAGCCACAGCGCGGCTTTCGCCAAAACGAACGGCCCCGGTGCCGACGCACCGGGGCCGCTTTGACGTCCCGACCCGCGCCGGCAATCAGGCGGTGTGGCGGATCATGAAGGAGTCGTAGTTGTATTCGGCGACCTGGAACCACTGATAGCCGTTGTTGCGGAAGGTCTTCATCGAGTCGTAGACCTTCTTGAAGCTCGCGTTGGTCTTGGCGATGCCGTCGTGGACTTCGTTCGCCGCCTTCCAGCAGGCTTCCATGATATCCGGCGAGAAGGCCCGCAGCTTGGTGCCTCCGGCCAACAGCTGCCGGAGCGACTGCGGATTGAGGATATCGTATTTGCCGACCATCCAGTCATTGGCGTAGGCCGCCGAGTGCTCGAGGATGGCCTGGTAGTGCTTGGGCAGCGCGTTCCACTTGTCGAGGTTGATGAAGACGTTGATCATCGATCCGCCTTCCCACCAGCCGGGATAATAGTAGTAGGGCGCAACCTTGTAGAAGCCGAGCTTAAAGTCGTCGTAGGGGCCGACCCACTCGGCGGCGTCGATGGTGCCCTTCTCCAGCGACGGATAGATGTCACCGGCGGCGATCTGCTGCGGCACGGCGCCGAGCTTGGCCATCACGCGGCCGGGAAAGCCGCCGATGCGCAGCTTGAGGCCCTTGAGGTCGGCGACGGTCTTGATCTCCTTGCGGTACCAACCGCCCATCTGACAACCGGTGTTGCCACCGATCAGCATCGTCACGTTGTACTTCTTGTAGAACTCGTTGAGCACTTCCTTGCCGCCGCCTTGATAGTACCAGCCCTGGTTCAGACGCTGGTTGGGCCCGAAGGCAACGGACGTGCCGAAAGCGAAGGTCGGGTCCTTGCCGAAATAATAGTAGGAGGCGGTGTGGCCCATCTCGACCGTGCCGTTTGACGCCGCATCGAGCGCCTGCAGTCCGGGCACGATCTCGCCGCCGGCAAACACCTGGATTTCAAAGTTGTTGTCGGTCGCTTCGGCGACCGCCTTGGCCAGCACCACGGCACCGCCGTACAGCGTGTCGAGCGACTTCGGCCAGCTGGCGGTCATGCGCCATTTGATCTTCGGCATCGACTGCGCAATCGCCGGCGCGGCAACCGCCGTGGCCGCAACCGTACCGAGGCCCGCGGCCTTCAAAAACTCGCGACGTTTCATTCCAATTCCCTCCCTGAGTGGTTCTTTTATGTTTGCGTTTCCTCATAGGAGCCCGCCCCCGCCACGCTTTTATTTCCCCACTGGAAGCGTGGTCGCGAACAGTTCGGGCTCGCCAACGCACATAGTCTGCACCCGTTTCGGGCAACTTGTAAGTAGGAGTTGCATGCCGGCTCGGGCGTTTCCCCACCTACAAAAAACTTAGTTATTTCAACAAGCTAATCAAGAATCGCGAGCCGCCGCGCCGACGCAGCAATGCAACTTGTCGGGCCAAACGCAAAGAGGGCCGGCGTTGCGGCCGGCCCCCGTTACGCGTCTTGAAAAAGATCGTCAGCCCTTGTTGCGGGTGCGGATCATGAAGCTCTCGAAGGTGTATTCGGCGACCTGCCACCACAGATTTTCGAGGTCGCGGAACGACTCCATCGAGGCCAGCACCTTCTTGTAGTTCGGGTTCTTCGCCAACTCTTCCTTGTTCACCTCGTTCGAGGCCTTCAGGCAGGCTTCCATGATTTCCGTGCTGAACGGCCGCAGGATCGCGCCGCCCGCCACCAGACGCTTGAGCGCATTGGGATTGAGGGCATCATACTTCGCCAGTTCGTCGGCGTTGGCGTAGCCGGCGGCCGCTTCGACGATCGCCTTGTAGCTTTTCGGGAGCGCTTCCCACTTCGCCTTGTTGACCAGCAGGTGGTTCGTGGTGCCGCCTTCCCACCAGCCGGGATAGTAGTAGTACTTCGCGACTTTGTAGAAGCCGAGCTTCTCGTCGTCATAGGGGCCGACCCATTCGGCGGCATCGATGGTGCCCTTCTCCAGGGCCGGATAAACGTCGCCGCCGGCGATGAGCTGCGGCACGACGCCGAGCTTGGCCAAGGTCTTGCCGGCCCAGCCGCCGATGCGCATCTTGAGGCCCTTCAGGTCATCGACCGTCTTGATCTCCTTGCGGAACCAGCCGCCCATCTGCGTGCCGGTGTTACCCATCAGCAGGCATTTGACATTGTGACCGCCGCCGAAGTCGTCGATCAGCTTCTGGCCGTCGCCGTGATAGAACCAGGCGTTCTGCTGGCGCGCCTTCTGGCCGAACGGGATCGCGCAGAACAGCGCCCAGGTCGGGTCCTTGCCGATGTAGTAGTACATCGCGGTGTGACCCATCTCGACGGTGCCGTTGGAGACAGAATCGAGCACCTGCAGGCCGGGCACGATCTCGCCGGCCGCAAAGGTCTGGATCTGGAACTTGCCGTCGGTGGCGTCGGAGACATATTTCGCGAAGGTCGTACAGGCGCCAAACAGCGTGTCGAGCGACTTCGGCCAGCTTGCGGTGAGGCGCCATTTCAGTTCCGGCATCGATTGCGCGATGGCCGGTGCGGCGATTGTTGCGGCCGCAGCGCCCGCCCCTACTGCGGTTAGGAATTGACGGCGTTTCATTAGAATTTCCTCTCCCTGCCTGTAAGTCTTGGATTTGGGATCACCCTCGCGAAAAGCGGCGAAGTTCGCCCCCGCGCAAGCAGCACAATGCGTCCGCCCCTTGCCCAGGGCAAGTCGGACCTTGGTTGAACGATTGAGCCGTTACGGCCGCTCCGCCCCGAGCGGGACCCGGTGGCCGAGACCGATTAGGCCTCGATCACAATCTTGGGCGCGGCGCGGCCGGCGGCGGGACCGCTCACCAGCTGGTCGCGCACCCTGGTCGCGATATCGCGGTAGATGCGGGCGTGCTCGCCTTCCGGCTCGGTCGCCACCACCGGCAGACCGGAATCGGATTTCTCGCGGATGGTCATGTGCAGCGGCACCTCGCCGAGGAACGGCACGCCGAGCCGATCGGCTTCCTTGCGCGCACCGCCATGGCCGAAGATGTCGGAGCGCTCGCCGCAGCTCGGGCACAGGAAGTAGCTCATGTTCTCGATGATGCCGAGCACCGGCACATTGACGCGCTTGAACATGGCGATGCCGCGCCGCGCATCGACCAGCGCCAAGTCCTGCGGCGTGGAAACGATGACCGCCCCCTTCAGCGGCACCTGCTGCGCCATGGTGAGCTGGGCATCGCCCGTGCCCGGCGGCATATCGACCACCATGACGTCGAGCTTGCCCCACTCCACCTCGCGCAGCATCTGGGTGATGGCCGACATGACCATGGGGCCGCGCCAGATCATCGGCGTCTCTTCGTCGATGAGGAAGCCGATCGACATGACGGTGAGGCCGTAACGGCTGATGGGTTTGAGCCGGTTGCCGCCGACCGTCTGCGGCTTCTCCTTGATGGCGAGCAGCTTGGGCAGCGACGGACCGTAGATATCCGCGTCGAGGATGCCGACCTTCAGCCCGAGATCGCGCAAGCCGAGCGCCAGGTTGACCGCGGTGGTCGACTTGCCGACGCCACCCTTGCCGGAGGCAACGGCAATCACCGCATCGACTCCGGGAACGCCGGCCGGCACGCGGTCGGCCGGATGGGCGCCACGGTGCGGCTGCGCGCCCGCAGGCGGCTGTTGCGGCGCGCGTTGGGCGGCGCCGGCGGCGCGTTCGGCCGTCAGCGCCACCAGCGCCGACTGCACGCCCGGAACCGCGCGCACCGCATCCTCCGCCGCCTTACGCACCGGCTCCCACTGCTTCACCGCCGCTGAATCCACGGTGATCGAAAAGAACACCTTGCCGTCGGTGACGACGATATCGGAGAGCACGCGGGCTTCCGTCAGGTGCGAGCCGCCAGGCGTCGGCACCCGCGCCAGAGCCGCCATTACCTGTTCTTTCGTCACAGCCATGTTCGTCCTCGCTCACCGGATTGCCCGTTTTGCGCCGCCACCATAGGCACGGCGGCGGCGGGGTCAATGCACGCCCGCGTGGCCAAGAAAGGGTGGTTGACGCGCCCGCCCGCACGGGTGACCTATTGCCACATAGGCAGTGGCCCGCGACCGGCCAAGGCACGAACCGATTTTCATGAGGAGAATAACGATGGCGAAGGTGGCGTTTCTGGGCATGGGCGTCATGGGTTACCCCATGGCCGGGCATCTCAAGAACAAGGGCGGTCACGACGTCACGGTCTATAACCGCACCGCCGCCAAGGCCGAGAAATGGGTCAAGGAATACGGCGGCAAGTCCGCGCCCACGCCGAAGGCCGCCGCCGAGGGGCAGGATTTCGTGATGGCGTGCGTCGGAAACGACAACGACCTGCGCGACGTCACGATCGGCCCGAACGGCGCCTTCCAGGCCATGGCCAAGGGCTCGATCTTTGTCGACCACACCACCGCCTCCGCCACGGTCGCGCGCGAGCTCTACGCCGCGGCCCAAAAGGCCGGTTTCGATTCCATCGACGCCCCGATATCGGGCGGCCAAGCCGGCGCCGAGAACGGCGCGCTCACCGTGATGTGCGGCGGTGACGCCGGGCCTTTCGCAAAGGCCGAAAAGGTGATCGCCGCTTACGCGCGCGCCTGCAATCTGATCGGCGACACCGGCGCCGGCCAGCTCACCAAGATGGTCAACCAGATCTGCATCGCCGGTCTGGCGCAGGGCCTGTCGGAGGGGCTGCATTTCGCCAAACGCGCCAATCTCGACGTCGAAAAGGTGATCGCCACCATCTCCAAGGGCGCGGCGCAATCCTGGCAGATGGAGAACCGCTACAAGACCATGGTGGCCGCCAAATTCGATTACGGGTTCGCGGTCGAGTGGATGCGCAAGGACTTAGGTATTTGTCTCGGTGAGGCGCGCAACAACGGCGCGCATCTGCCGGTCACTGCGCTGGTCGACCAGTTCTATTCGGAAGTGCAGGCGATCGGCGGCAATCGCTGGGACACTTCGAGCCTGATCGCGCTGCTGGAGAAGAAGTAGGGCCTTGCGTGCCCCGGGCCCAAGCGCAACATGAAGGCTGCGCTGCCGGCCCGGGGCGCCAGGTTTGTTGAACAAGCCTGGGCACGGACTTAAAAGCACTTGTAAGCACTCGGCCCGCTAAACACTCGGCCCGCGCAACCGCGCGGCCCCGCTCCTCACCACGAAAATCGTCGAGACAACCGATGCCACACTATCGCTCACGCACCTCCACGCACGGCCGCAACATGGCTGGCGCCCGCAGCCTCTGGCGGGCGACGGGAATGAAAGACGGCGACTTCGGCAAGCCGATCATCGCGGTCGTCAACTCGTTCACCCAGTTCGTGCCGGGCCACGTCCATCTGAAGGATCTCGGCCAGCTGGTGGCGCGGGAAATCGAGCAGGCCGGCGGCGTGGCGAAGGAATTCAACACCATCGCGGTCGATGACGGCATCGCCATGGGCCACGACGGCATGCTCTACAGCCTGCCGTCGCGCGAAATCATCGCGGACAGCGTCGAGTACATGGCCAACGCCCATTGCGTCGACGGCCTCGTCTGCATTTCGAATTGCGACAAGATCACGCCCGGCATGCTGATGGCCACCCTGCGCCTCAACATTCCCGCCGTTTTCGTATCGGGCGGTCCGATGGAGGCCGGCAAGGTCAAGCTCCATGGCAAGACGCAGGCTGTCGACCTGGTCGATGCCATGGTGGCGGCCGCCGACAGCCGCGTCAGCGATCAGGACGTCCAGGTCATGGAGCGTTCGGCCTGTCCGACCTGCGGCTCCTGCTCGGGCATGTTCACCGCGAACTCCATGAACTGCCTGACCGAAGCGCTTGGGCTGGCGCTGCCCGGCAACGGCACGGTGCTGGCGACCCATGCCGACCGCAAGCGGCTGTTCGTCGAGGCCGGCCATCTGATCGTTGACCTGGCCAAGCGCTATTACGAGCAGGACGACGCCTCGGTTCTGCCGCGCAATATCGCCTCGTTCAAGGCGTTCGAGAACGCGATGATGCTGGATATCGCGATGGGCGGTTCGACCAACACGGTGCTGCATCTGCTGGCGGCGGCTTACGAAGGCAACATCGATTTCAGCATGCGCGACATCGACCGGCTGTCGCGCCGCGTCCCCGTGCTGTGCAAGGTCGCCCCCTCGGTGCCCGACGTGCACGTGGAGGACGTCCACCGGGCGGGCGGCATCATGGGAATCCTCGGCGAGCTCGACCGCGCCAGCCTGATCGATACCAATGTCGGCACGGTGCACAGCGCGACGCTGGCGGATGCTCTCAACCGATGGGATGTTTGTAGCGGCGCGAGCGAAGGCGTGAAGCATTTCTTCAGCGCCGCGCCCGGCGGCGTGCCGACCACGGAACCCTTCAGCCAGGAGCGGCGCTACGAGTCGATCGATACCGACCGCGCGAAAGGCGTCATCCGCGACGCCGAACACGCCTTCAGCAAGGACGGCGGGCTCGCGGTCCTCCATGGCAATCTCGCGGAGGATGGCTGCATCGTGAAGACGGCGGGCGTCGACGCCAGCATCCTGACTTTCTCCGGCGCCGCCGTCGTCTTCGAGAGCCAGGAAGCGGCGGTCGAGGGAATCCTGGGCGGCAAGGTGAAGGACGGCGATGTCGTGGTGATCCGCTACGAGGGCCCGCGCGGCGGCCCGGGCATGCAGGAGATGCTCTATCCCACCAGCTATTTGAAATCGAAAGGCCTCGGCAAGGCCTGCGCGCTTATCACCGACGGGCGTTTCTCCGGCGGCACCTCTGGCCTGTCGATCGGCCACGTGTCACCGGAGGCGGCGGAAGGCGGGCTCATCGCGCTGGTCGAACCGGGCGACAGAATCGAGATCGATATTCCGAACCGCTCCATCAATCTGGCGGTGCCGGAGGCCGAACTCGCGCGGCGCCGCACGGCAATGCAGGCACGCGGCGAAACGGCGTGGCGGCCGGAAAATCGCCGCCGCAATGTGTCAACCGCGCTGCGCGCTTATGCGGCGCTCACGACCAGCGCCGCACGCGGTGCAGTCAGGGTGGTCCCGTAGAACGGTGTACCGCTGCGGGGCACGCCCGCGTCAGAAATCGACGATCAGGCCGTCGGCGGCGATGAGCACGCCGGCGGCTTTGATTTCGTCGAGCCGCGCCAGCACGCTCGGATTCATGTGGGTGACCATGAGCCGGCGCGGAGCGAGCTCGGCGCGCTTGGCCTTGATGATCTCCCAGCTGATGTGGCCGGAGATCTTGGTGCCCTCATAGGCATAGCACTCGCAGATGAACAGATCGGCGTCGCGCGCGATCGGCAACAGCGCGTCGGTCCATTCGGTGTCGCCGGAATAGGCGAAGGTCTTGTCGCCGTCCGACAGCCGCAGGGCGGTCGAGGGCGCGCCCGATTGATGGATGACCTCGGCGGTGACCAGCCTGTGGCCGAGCACGTCGGTCTCGACGCCGATAGCCACTTCCTCCACGCGCCAGGGAAAGCGCCACTTCGAACCGGTCGATTTCGGGAAGAAGACTTCGAGCGCGGCATCGACCCGATCGCGGGCGCCGGGCGGCCCGTAGATCGTCAGCGGCGCCGCGCGCCGCGAGAGAAACTGGCCATCGAGCAACAGGAACGGCAGGCCGCCGAAATGGTCGCCGTGCAGATGCGAGAGGACGATGGCCTCGATCCGGTTGGGATCGAGCCCCCTCGCCTTCAGCGCCGGCAAGGCCGAGGCGCCGCAATCGACCAAGAGCGTGGCCTTGGCGGTTTCCAGCCAGAAGCAGGTGTTGCCGCGCCCGCCGGAGCCGAAGGCGTCGCCGGAGCCGACGATGGTGAGTCTCATCGCGATTTCACTTCGCGCATTATCTGATCCGAAAACCGGCTCCCATTTTTCGGGATCATGCGCGTGAACTGGGCCGTGCCGACACCGCCTCGAGCCTGATCGAGATGTGCGCGGCGATCATGCCGCGTCACATCTATTCGGTCATCCGTTCACAATGAACCGCGATGCCGTGCCTAATGACGGCCGTGGAATTTGCCGTGCTCGTCACGATCATAGCCGCGTTCGTGGTGATCGTAATCCCCCACGCAGACAAAATTCGCCGCATCATTTGTCATGCCGTGTCCGGTATATTTCGGGAACTTTGGATAGGCGCAAAGCGGACGCGTGCCGCCCGTCGGGAAGTTTTGCGCGACCCGCGGGTCGAAGAGTCCGCCGCTCGGAAAAGGCGAACTGGTATTGTGATTGGCTGCAATGATGCGATCCGGAGCGGTCCCATGTTCGACCCAAGTCGTGATGGCGTTGAGCTCGTTGAGGGAGAAGTCATTCGTCGCCGGACCGCCGCCACAATGCGCCATGTTGGGGACCATGAACAACCTAGCGAATCTGTCCGCCCTGCCACCCATGTGCCGATTCATCTCGCCGTACCAGCGCGCGATGGAAGCGCCCGAGAAGATACCGTCATTGACGGATGACGAGATGATCAGCTTGCCGCCGTGATTTTGGAACGGCCGCAGATTGAGCGAAACGCCGGTCATGAAGTCCATCGAGCTTTGCGGATACGCTTTGGTCCTCGCGAAGATCTTCGGCGCATCCGTGTCGAAGTTAAAGTGAAACAGGTAGGCTTCTTGACCCGTCGGACCGGAAACGGGCGTCACGACCGGAGGGGTAACAAAGATCATCGGAACCGCGCCGGCGCCGAGCGTGAGATTGGCGGCCGTGTTCATATTCGGCGCCGGATACAAGGCGACATTCCAGGCAGCCCAGCCGAGCCCCCCGGCCGTCGGCGGGTCCCAAATTCCAGCATCCCAGTACCAATCAGAATATAGCGGCCGGCCTTTCGAGTTTACGGGCCCCGCATAGATCTTCTTCAGCGCGCCTATCTGTGCGCTTGTGAGACATGCCCCTCCATGTGGCACGTTGCCGTGAGTGCCGGTGCCACAGGTATAGTCCGCCAGGGACTTGTACACTCTCTTGTTGGTGCAGGCTCGATAGTTGTCGACGATCCCATCGACAAGTCCGTCCAAGGCGTCACAAGCGCCCAGTATAGCCGCCGAGGCGACTTCCAGATCTTGGGACGGAAAGGTATCGGGAATATACGGCTGACCGTTGACGTCGGTGCTGGTTGCCAAGGTGGCGAGGGCCTGCTCGTTCCAGGCTTCCGCAATTCCAGCTTGCGGCAGGTTGTAGCCCGGATTTTGCGACACCACGCCGTCGAACAACCACGGGAATTTCTGCGAGGCCACCATTCCGTCGCGGCCGCCGTTCGAACAACCCATCATGTAGGAAAAGTGCGGATGTTTTCCATAATAATCCGCGAGAATCATCTTAGAGATGGTCGTTGTCTTCTCGATCCCGTTGTAGCCATAGTCGATACGGGCTTGCTGATCGACGCCGAAATGTTGCGCGCCGCCCGCATTGGCGTCGTCGTCCTGGTATCCGCCGACGGCATTCGATGCATTGTCTTCGTGTCCGCCATCGTTTGCGGCGACAGCCCAACCCTGACTTAGCTCCACCCCAGCCGAGCCCTGTGGATCGGCGTTGAGGCTGCCGTCGGTACCGCCTCCCCCCATCATTTCAAATCGGCCGTACCATGTGTCCGGCAGATTGAGAGAAAATCCAATGCCGTATGTGAAATGGTCGGGATCCTGGGTGCTTACCCTTTTGTTGATTACGCCGACGACATTGCAATAGCCCGATTTCTGCGTCGTACTCACAATCTCAGTGTTCGGCAGCGTGAGCCCCATCAAGCTCGCGCATGACGCGCGTGGCGCGACACCGGATGCACCCGCGAGGGTGACTTGTACTGAAGCAGGAGCCAGAAGAAGCGAACTGGCGGCGACAGTCGCGCCCAACAAAAAATGTCTCATATCGGTCCCTCCCGGAGATGACGCCCCTAATGCTTTCCAGACCACGGGTTTCGCGATTGCAGCACGGGTCTGGCAACAGAGCCAGTTGGTTGGAAATGCCGCGTGGGTTTGTTGCAGAAGGTATGCGCCGTGCTTCGCAACGCGGAGCAGATGCCAGCATGCGAAGACAACGGCCCGCCCTGCGACGTGCCCCGGTCGCCAAGCGCGCAACGAGTTCTTGTCCTCGGAGCTGCAAGCCCCGGCAACATGGACATTTTCTCCATGGGCCGCTCTTTAATCGGCGGCTTCCTTTGCGCTTGATGGGACCATGAGCATGTTGCCCTGTCAACATCGAAGGAGGCTAGAATTGCGCGAACGGCCAAGGCTACATTTCGGACCTGCGCGCCCAATCGACCATATGACGCGCGTATTTGCTTGAAGTCCGAGCAGCGACCGCAAAAAAATCGAAGTCCGTCGATGCGATTCAATGCGCCGCGCTGCTTGAAGATTTCGGACGAATGCGCCAGGACCGTTCGGCTCTAGGTCGCATTGCAGACCTGCCACCGACGCCAAACGAATGCGCCGCAACGAAGGGTTTGATGGTGACATCCAACGGCCATGGCGACCGGGTCAAATTGCTAGAGAGATCGCGCAAAATGGCCGAGCGTGAAAAAAGTGCCGGAGCAATTGCGTGTCTAGGCGACAACCAAATTGCCCTGGGGGATCTGTGGGACAATTTGGGATACCGCATTCGGCGAGCCCAATTATGGGTTTTCAAGGATATCGGCCAGAGTCTGGCGCAGTTTCAATTAAGCCCCGCACAGTTTTCGGTACTCACGATTATTGATGCAAATCCGGGTATCAACCAACTGACGATTTCATCAGCTCTCTCCATCGAACGCGCGGGCTTGGGACGACTGGTAGATCGTCTCGAGCGGCAAGGCCTCGTGACGCGCAGTGCATCGGCCGCCAACCGGCGCTACTACACTTTGCACCTGACGATCGAGGGGACGAACCTGCTTCAACGTGTCAGGCCGATTGTTGCCCAGCGCGAGAACGCACTCGCCAAAATGCTCGGCTCGAAGAACTATCGAGAATTAATGCGAGCCTTATCGATCTTTTTGGAAAAGTGATTGGGGAGAGATCGGCAACAGCGCGTAGGTCCGTTCGGTGTCGCCGGAATCGGCGAAGATCGATTTTACTTTGCGCATGATCCGGTCCGAAAACCGGTTCCCACTATCCGGGATCATGCGCGGGCGCTTGGCCGCGCCGACACCGCCTCGCGCCAGCGCTGCAGGTTGCTCAAGCCGTCGGGCATGGCGATCCGCGCCGGTTTCATGAAATCAATGGCGCAGAGCGCGGTGATATCGGCGACCGTATAGTGTGCGCCCGCAATAAACTCGCGCTCCTTCAGTTCGCCGTCGAGCAGCTTGAGGAAATCGGCGACGCGCGGCCGGTTCGCCTCGGCCCATTCCGTCACCTGCGGCACCTCCAGCTCCTTCATCGCCGGATGCGTGTGGCGGAACACATGCGCTACCGTAAAGAACAGGTTGAGCTCGCAGCGCCGGTTCCACATCTCCACCAGCGCGATCTCCTTCGCCCCCGTGCCAAACAGCGGCGGCTCTGGCTGCAGCGCCTCGAAATATCTGCAGATGGCGATCAACTCGGTGATCACCGTGCCGTCGTCCAGCATGAGCGCCGGCACCCGCTGCAACGGATTGAGCGCGGTGTATTCCGAAGTCAGGTGCTGCTTGGTGGCGATGTCGACCTGCTCGGTCGGCACGGAGATGCCCTTCTCGGCCAGAAAAATGCGCGTTCGCCGCGGATTGGGCGCCAAAGGACTGTCGTAGAGCTTCATTGCGGGTTCCCCGGCTTGCGATCCCTCACCTTACCGGCTCAACCCACCATGGTCGCCAAGGCCTGTCAAAGGTCCGGTAACAATCGTTAACCAGGGTTTTTAGCCGGCCCTTAAGGTTGGTCTTAAGGATTTTACCGGAAGTTGACCTCTGCACTCAGCGTAACAGCGTCAATCCCATGCCCGTTCCCGGCGAACAGCCCGATCTTGCAGCGATACCTCCGGAAACCTCCCCGGTGAAACGCCGGCTTGCCGCGCAGCACGTGCGGGAGGCCAGAGACCGCTTGACCTCGTCGAGCGGCACCCGCCCCGCCTTCGACTACGAGTTGCTGCGCCAGTACGCCCAGAATCGGCTGTCCGCCTCGCTGGTCATCCTGCTCCTGGTGGCGACGGTCGGCTTCCTGTCGAGCCTGTGGACCGGCGCGATCACCGCCGGCCTCTGGACCATTTCGGTGCTGGTGATCCACGCGGTCATCATCGCCAAGTGCAAACAATTCCTCGAGCTGCCGGCGACCGAAGCCTCCTACCAGACCTGGCGCACGCGCTTCATCCTGCTCGACCTGTTCTACGGCATCGCCTGGATGTTCATCCTGATCCATCCGGTCGGGATCGACGAAAGCTCGAACACCTTCATGCTGTTCGTCATGCTGCTGGTGGTGGCGGTGTCGAGCATGCTGGCCTCGAGCCTGCCGATCGCGGCGTTTGCCGCGACGTTCCCGGTCACCGCCGCCATCGCGCTCGACTTCGTCCTGCAGGGCACGCTGCGCAACTACATCCTCGCCATCATGGCGGTGACCGCGCAGGGCTACTTCGCGGTGCTCGCCTATCGGCTCTATTCGACCACGCTGGCGACACTGGAAGCGCGCGCGGAAAAGGATGCGCTGATCGGCGAGCTCGAACAGGCCAAGGCGATCTCCGACGAGGCACGCCGGCGCGCGGAAGCCGCCAATATCGCCAAGTCGCGCTTCCTCGCCCAGATGAGCCACGAGCTGCGCACGCCGCTCAACGCCATTCTCGGCTTTTCGGAAGTCATGAAGACGGAAGTGTTCGGCGAGCATACGGTGCCGGCCTACAAGGAATATTCCGCCGACATCCATAATTCCGGCGTGCACCTGCTCGGCCTGATCAACGAAATTCTCGACCTGTCGCGCATCGAGGCCGGCCGTTACGAACTCAACGAGGAATCGGTTTCGTTGACGGCCATCGTCGAGGACTGTCATCACCTGCTCAAGCTGCGCGCCACCAACCGCGGCATCACCATCCATGACGTGTTCGAGGCCGATTTGCCGCGGCTGTGGGCGGACGAGCGCGCGGTGCGCCAGATCTGCCTCAATCTGCTGTCGAACGCGATCAAGTTCACGCCGCAGGGCGGCGAGATCTGGCTCAAGGTGGGTTGGACCGCGTCCGGCGGACAATATCTGAGCGTGCAGGACACCGGCCCCGGTATTCCCGCCGAGGAAATCCCCGTGGTGCTTGCCTCGTTCGGCCAGGGCTCGAACTCGATCAAATCGGCCGAACAAGGCGCCGGCCTTGGCCTCCCCATCGCCAAGAGCCTCGTCGATCTGCACGGCGGCAATTTCAGCCTGAAATCGAAGCTGCGCATCGGCACCGAGGTGGTGGTGACGTTCCCGCCCGAACGCGTTGTGGCGGCCATGGCGCCGATGACGGTGCAGGCACCGTCAATCACCCCTGGCGAGCCAATTCTCTCGCCCGAGGAAAGGAGCCGTTTGAGCCGGCGGCCGCTGTTTCGGGCCGGTACCTGAGGGACTGCGCTTGCGACCAATCGCCCTGATTGCCTTCGCGCCGGCTGGGGTTATGTTCGGATGCACTGCGTCGCCCGAGCCCCCCGATGATCGAGACCCCTTGCGTGAAAATCTGCACTGTCGATGCCCGCTCCCGCCTGTGCCTGGGGTGCGGCCGCACCATCGACGAGATCGCGGCCTGGACCGCCATGAGCGCGGGCGAACGCAGCCGCATCATGACCGAATTGCCGGCGCGGCTCGCGCGCGAGCAGCGCTCGGCAAGCGCCAACGTGGCAGGATGACACCGTGAGCCGCCGGCTGACCTGGTCGCTGCTGCTGGGCATGGCGCTCTCGCTCGCCGTGCTGATCGCGACCACCAACACCGATCCGATCTCCAACCTGCTGCGCCATAATGTGGGCGGGCTGGTGCTGAAATTGGCGCTCGTGGTCTTTGCCGGCGGGCTGGTGTTGACGCTGTTCCGCGAACGGCTGGCCGAGGCGCTGGAAGCGATGCTGTTCTGGGCCATGATCGGCCTCTTGCTGGTGATCGGCTACAGCTATCGCTTCGAATTGCACGACGTCGCCGACCGCGTGGTCGCCGAACTGATGCCGGGCCACGTCGCCGGCCGCGGCTCCAATGTCGAAGTGGTGCGTGGGGCGACCGGCGACTTCGCGATGGCCGCCCACATCAACGGCGCCCGCGTGCCCATGGTGCTCGACACCGGCGCAAGCTCGGTGGTGCTGACACAGGAAGCCGCCAAGGCCGCCCATCTGCCGATCGAAGTCCTCAATTACACGGTCACCTTGGACACCGCCAACGGCCACACCCGTGCGGCGCCGGTGACCATCGACCGGCTGGCGGTGGGCAGCCTGGTCGAGCGCGCGGTGCCGGCGCTCGTCATGCAGCACGGCCAGATGAAGAACAACCTGCTCGGCATGACCTTCCTCAACCGGCTGTCGAGTTGGGAAGTGCGCGGCGATCGTCTCTGGATGCGCGGCACGCCGCGGTGATGGCAGCCTGGGCCGTGATCTCATAAGTGCGTTTGCGCAGACGACGAGTATTAAAGTCCGCTGTGCCTCGTTAGCCGACGAATAATTGCAGCGTAGAAAAACGACGCGATGGGCCACCGGCGAAGTCTGGATTGCCCGCACCACTGCTGATGCGAATGATTCAAAGCCCGCAGGATTTGTCGAGGCCGTGGGCACGCACGCGCACAATAGTTTTCGGCGCTGCAACACACTTGCTCGTGATGAAGCGCAATGAAAGCCGCGACGTATGCGGCGCGACATGTATCACCGGGAGAGGTTGCGCGGCCAATCTACCGCATGTAGGTTTTCTACGGGGGCGCTCAGGCTCAGGGCTGAGCATTTAAGCCGGAGCGGTGGGGCACGACTGTCAAGCGGAAATTCATAAGAATTTAGACGATGGCGCGCCTTGCCGTGGCCCACAGGGGGGATCATGGCAATGAAGTTCTTGCAATGTCGTGCAGCGCGCGACGGTTTGTCGCGCAATTTCCGGTCTGTTCTTCGCCCTCAAATCGGCGGCCTGCGCGGCAAGTGGTCGCCGGTCGTCTTGGCGCTGATTGCGTCGGTGCTCGTTTGCGGCGCGCAACAACCGGCGGCGGCAGCGTTTACCCAGCAAGGCAACAAGCTCGTCGGCTCCGGCGCGGTTGGAAATGCCCGCCAAGGTTACGCCGCGCTGTCCGCCGACGGCAACACCGCCATCGTGGGCGGTTATGCCGATAGCAGCGATACCGGCGCGGTGTGGATATTCACCCGCAGCGGCAGCACCTGGAGCCAGCAAGGCAACAAGCTCGTCGGCAGCAACTCAGTTGGAGGCGCCACGCAAGGCAGCGCCGTCGCGCTCTCCGCCGACGGCAACACCGCCATTGTCGGCGGGGGTAACGACGACGGTGGCGTCGGCGCGGCGTGGATATTCACCCGCAGCGGCAGCACCTGGACCCAGCAGGGACTGAAGCTGATCGGCACCGGCGCGGTGGGAAGCGCTCATCAAGGCGGCGCCGTCGCGCTCTCCGCCGACGGCAACACCGCCGTCGTGAGCGGTTATTCTGACAGCACCACTGTTGGCGCCGTGTGGGTCTTCACCCGCAGTGGCAGCACCTGGACCCAGCAGGGACCGAAGCTGATCGGCACCGGCGCAACGGGAAACGCCAACCAAGGCACCTCCGTCGCGCTGTCTAATGACGGCAATACCCTTGTCGAAGGTGGGTATGCCGACAACGGCCATGTCGGCGCGGTGTGGGTCTTCACCCGCAGCGGCAGCACCTGGAGCCAGCAGGGCGGCAAGCTTGTCGGCACCGGCAATGTCGGAACATCGCAGCAAGGCCTCTCAGTCGCGCTGTCGGCCGACGGCAATACCGCCATCGTCGGCGGAAATAGTGACTCCGGCGGTGCCGGCGCGGTGTGGGTCTTCACCCGCAGCGGCGGCACGTGGACCCAGCAGGGCAGCAAGCTTGTCGGCGCCGGAGCGGTCGGGAGTGCTCAGCAAGGCAGGGTCGCGGTCTCCGGCGATGGCAACACCATCTTAGAGGGAGGGTATGCTGACAACAGCAATGCTGGCGCGGCCTGGGTGTTCACCCGCAGCGGCAGCACGTGGACCCAGCAGGGCGACAAGCTGGTCGGCACCGGTGCGGTTGGAAGCGCTACGCAAGGCAACTCCGTCGCGCTGTCGGCGAATGGCGGCACGGCAATTGTTGGCGGGCTAGGTGACGACAGCGACGCCGGTGCGGCGTGGGTTTTCGTGTCGCCCTTCACCATCGCCGTGAGCGCTTCGCCGGCGGCCGGCGGCACGGTCGCCGGCGGCGGCTCGTTCAATCCCGACACATCGCAGACCGTGATCGCCACGGCGAACGCGGGCTACAGGTTCACCAACTGGACCGAGGGCAACACGATCGTCAGCACCTCGGCGAGCTACACCTTCACAGTCGGTGCGGCCCGCACCCTGGTTGCCAATTTCACGCCGCTCGTCGCGCACGACTTCAACGCCGATGCACGGAGCGACATCCTCTGGCACAACGGCAATGGCTCCACCGCGATGTGGCTGATGAACGGCACATCGCCCACGACGCAGAGTGTCATCGGCGCCGTCAATACCGCCTGGCAGATCGCCGGCACCTCCAGCCTCGTTCAGTCGACCGGGGACTTCAACGCCGACGGCAAGACTGACATGCTCTGGCGCAAGAGCGACGGCACCGTGGCGATGTGGCTGATGAATGGCACCACGCCGACGACCCGGACCGTGATCGGAACTATCGGCACCGCCTGGCAGATCGCCGGCAGCGGTGATTTCAACGGCGACGGCAAGGCCGACATCCTCTGGCGCAAGAGCGACGGCACCCTGGCGATGTGGCTGATGAACGGCACGATACCCAAAGCCCAAGTCAGTGTGGGCACCGTCGACACGGCCTGGCAGGTCGCCGGCATCGGCGACTTCGACAGCGACGGCAAAGCCGACATCCTCTGGCGCAGGAGCGACGGCACCTTGGCCATGTGGCTGATGAACGGCACCACGCCGACAACCCAGACCGTGCTCGGCATCGTCGATACCGCCTGGCAGGCGGTCGGCGTCGCTGACTCCGACGGTGACGGCAAGGCCGACATCCTCTGGCACAAGAGCGACGGCAGCCTGGCGATGTGGCTGATGAACGGCACCACGCCCACGACCCAGGCCGTTGTCGGGACAGTCGGCACCGCCTGGCAGGTCGTCTCGACCGGCGACTATGACGGCGACGGCAAGAGCGACATTCTCTGGCGCAAAACCGACGGCGGCGTGGCGATGTGGGAGATGAACGGCGCGAGTCCCAAGTCCGAGGTCGCTATCGGGACGATCGACACCGCCTGGAGTGTCGTCGAGTAAGAGTCTTTGCTTCGAATGGCGTCAACAAAATTGCGCGACCGGGCAACCGATCGCGCGGCCGATCCATACATCCGGGTCAAACGCTACCGATCCATTCGGCGCTGCAACACACTTGCTCGTGATGAAGCACAATGAAAGCCGAAACGTATGCGGCGCGACGTGTGTCGCCAGGATAAGTTGCGCGGCCAATGTACCGCATGTAGGTTGTTGTTGGGGATGCGCTCAGGCTCAGGGCTGAGCATTTAATCCGGAGCGGTGGGGCGCGACTGTCAAGCGGAAATTCGTAAGAATTTAGACGATGGCGCGCCTTGCCGTGACCCGCAGGGGGATCGTGGCAATGAAGTTCTTGCAATGTCGTGCGGCGGGCGCCGGTCTGTCGCGCGATTTCCGGTCTGTTCTTCGCCCTCAAATCGGCGGTCTGCGCGGCAAGTGGTGGCGTGTCGCCCTGGCGCTGATCGCCGCCGTGCTCGTTTGCGGCGCGCAACAACCGGCGGCGGCAGCGTTTATCCAGCAAGGGGACAAGCTGGTCGGTCTCAACAACATCGGGTCCGCCAATCAGGGCCACTCCGTGGCGCTGTCCGCCGACGGCAACACCCTTGTCGAAGGTGGCTATACCGACAATAGTGGAGCCGGTGCCGTGTGGGTCTTCACCCGCGGCAGCAACGGCACCTGGAGCCAGCAGGGCCAAAAGCTGGTCGGTACCGACGCGACGGGAGCCGCACGGCAAGGCAGCTCCGTGGCGCTGTCCGCCGATGGCAATACCCTTGTCGAAGGTGGCTATGGCGACAATAGCTATATCGGTGCGATGTGGGTCTTCACCCGCGGCAGCGACGGCACCTGGAGCCAGCAGGGCCAAAAGCTCGTCGGTACCAGTGCGACGGGAGCCGCGCAGCAAGGCATCTCTGTGGCGCTGTCCGCCGACGGCAACGCCCTTGTCGAAGGTGGCGAGGCCGACAATGGAGGAGCCGGCGCCGTGTGGGTCTTCACCCGCGACAGCGAGGGCACCTGGAGTCAGCAGGGCCAGAAGCTGGTCGGTACCAGTGCAACGGGAGCCGCGGCACAAGGCTGGTCCGTCGCGCTGTCCGCCGACGGCAACACCCTTGTCGAAGCTGGCGATAACGACAATGGAGGAGCCGGCGCCGTGTGGGTCTTCACCCGCGACAGCAGCGGCACCTGGAGCCAGCAGGGCCAGAAGCTGGTCGGCAGTGGGGCCACGACAAACGCCAACCAAGGCACCTCCGTCGCGCTATCTAATGACGGCAACACCCTTGTCGAAGGTGGCTATGGCGACAATAGCTATGCCGGTGCCGTGTGGGTCTTCACCCGCGACAGCAACGGCAACTGGAGTCAACAGGGCCAAAAGCTGGTCGGTACCGGCGGGGCAGCAGGCCAGGCCTTCCAAGGCTGGTCCGTGGCGCTGTCCAATGACGGCAACACCCTTGTCGAAGCTGGCGATAACGACAATGGCCAGGTCGGCGCCGTGTGGGTCTTCACCCGCGGCAGCAACGGCACCTGGAGCCAGGAGGGCCAAAAACTCGTAGGCACCGGAGCGACTTCAGGCTCCCTGCTAGGCTACTCCGTGGCGCTGTCCAACGGCGGCAACACCCTTGCGGCAGGTGGCCAGGCCGACAATAGCCATACCGGTGCGGTATGGGTCTTCGTACAGCCTGCGGCAATTGCTGTGAGCGCTTCTCCGTCGCAAGGTGGGACGGTCACCGGCGGCGGCTCGTTCAATCCCGGCACATCGCAGACCGTAATCGCCACGGCGAACACGGGCTACAGGTTCACCAACTGGACCGAGGGCAACACGGTCGTCAGCACCGCGGCGAGCTACACCTTCACAGTCGGTGCGGCACGCACCCTGGTTGCCAATTTCACGCCGCTCGTCGCGCACGACTTCAACGCCGATGCACGGAGCGATATCCTTTGGCACAACGGCAACGGCTCCGCCGCCATGTGGCTGATGAACGGCACATCGCCGACGACACAGAACGTCATCGGCGCCGTCGATACCGCGTGGCAGATCGCCGGCACCTCCAGCCTCGTTCAGTCGACCGGCGACTTCAACGCTGATGGCATGGCCGATCTGCTCTGGCGCAAGAACGACGGCACCGTGGCGGTGTGGCTGATGAACGGCACCACGCCGGCTACCCAGGCCGTGATCGGCACCATCGATGCTGCCTGGCAGATCGCCGGCGTCGGCGACTTCGACAGCGACGGCAAGGCCGACATCCTCTGGCGCAAGAGCGACGGCACCGTGGCGATGTGGCTGATGAACGGCACGACACCGACCACCCAGGTCTCGCTCGGGACGGTCGACACCGCCTGGCAGGTCGTCGGCATCGGCGACTTCGACGGCGACGGCAAGGCCGACATCCTCTGGCGCAAGAGCGACGGCACCCTGGCGATGTGGCTGATGAACGGCACGACGACAAAGAGCCAAGTCGCGCTCGGAACCGTCGACACCGCCTGGCAGGTGGTGGGCGTCGCGGATTTCGACGGTGACGGCAAGGCCGGTATCGTCTGGCACAAGAGCGACGGCACCGTGGCAATGTGGCTGATGAACGGCACCACGCCCAAAGCCCAAGTCAGTGTGGGCACGGTCGACACCAGTTGGCAGGTCGTCTCGACCGGCGACTACGACGGCGACGGCAAGGGCGACATTCTCTGGCGCAAGACCGATGGCGGCGTGGCGATGTGGGAGATGAACGGCGCGAGTCCCAAGTCCGAGGTCGCTATCGGGACGATCGACGCCGCCTGGAGTGTCGTCGAGTAAGAGTTTTTGCGTCGAATGGCTCAACAAAATAGCGCGACCGGGCAACCGGTCGCGCACCCGGTTCATACATCCGGGTCAAACGCAACCGACCCATTCGGCGCCAGCGCGGCACGATTTCCGCTCCTTGTCTAATAACGACCGTGGCGTTCATTGCCGCGAATGACGCGATGGGCCACCGGCGGAAGTCTAGATTGCCCGCACCATTGGTGATGCGGATGATTCAAAGCCGCAGGATTTATCGAGGCCGTGGGCACGCGCACGCAGTAATTTTCGGCGCTGCAACACACTTGCTCGTGATGAAGCACAGTGAAAGGCCGCAACATGTGCGGCGCGACATATGTCGCCGGGAGAGGTTGCGCGGCCAATCTACCGCATGTAGGTTGTTTATGGGGGTGCACGCAGGCTCTGGACCGAGCATTTAAGCCGGGGCAGTGGGGCACGGCTGTCAATCGGAAATTCATAAGAATTTAGACGATGGCGCGCCTTGCCGTGGCCCACAGGGGGGTCATGACAATGAAGTTCTTGCAATGTCGTGCGGCGCGCGCCGGTCTGTCGCGCGATTTCCGGTCTATTCTTAACGCTCAAATCGGCGGCCTGCGCGGCAAATGGTGGCGTGTCGCCTTGGCGCTGATCGCCGCCGCGTTTGTTTGCGGCGCGCAGCCCGCGCTGGCGCAATATACTCAGCAGGGATCCAAGCTGACCGCCAGCGACGAAACGGGCGGGGGCGGCGCTCAGTTCGGCAACGCCGTTGCGTTGTCGGCCAACGGTAACACCGCAATCGTCGGTGGCTCTTACGACAATAACTTGGTCGGCGCCGCATGGGTCTTCACCCGTAGCGGCAATGCCTGGAGCCAGCAGGGGAACAAGCTGCTCGGCAGCAACCCAGTAGGGTTTAGCCAGCAGGGGGTATCCGTTGCGCTGTCGAACGACGGCAATACCGCGCTCGTGGGTGGGTACACCGACAATTCGAATGCTGGCGCCGCGTGGATCTTCACCCGCGACGCTAACGGCAACTGGACCCAGCAGGGCGCCAAGCTGACCCCGAGCGATGGCGACGCCTCCTCGGTTTTTGGCTCATCGGTGGCCTTATCGGCGGACGGCAAGACGGCGGCCATCGGCGGGTATTTCGACAATTCAGCCGCGGGCGCCCTCTGGATTTTTGTTCGCGACAGCAACGGCAACTGGACCCAGCAGGGCAACAAGCTTACGGCGAACGATGAAACGGGCAACGCGCGGCTGGGCAGTTTCGTCGCGATCTCGGCGGATGGCAACACCGCAGTTGCCGGGGGCTATCTTGATAACAGCGGCGCGGGCGCATTGTGGGTGTTCACCCGTAGCGGCAGCACCTGGAGCCAGCAGGGCCAGAAGCTGGTCGGCACCGGCGGCAACGGCGCCAATCAAGGAACGTCGATGGCGATTTCTGCCGACGGCAATACGATCGCCAGCGGCGGCGAAACTGACCTCGTGGGTGGAAAGTCAACTGGCGCGGTGTGGATATTCATCCGCAGCGGCAGCACCTGGTCTCAGCAAGGGAACAAGCTGGTCGGCACCGGCGCCGTGGATGGTGCGGGCGGGGCCGAGCAGGGCTTTTCCGTAGCGCTGTCGGGCGACGGCAATACGCTCATCGAGAGCGGAGGAACGGACGACTCGCAGATCGGAGCGATCTGGGTGTTCACCCGCAGCGGCAGCGTCTGGACCCAGCAGGGCAATAAACTGGTCGGCAATGGCGGCTCAGGGCCAGGCGAACAAGGTTACGCAGTGGCGTTGTCACGCGACAGCGGCACGATGATCGAAGGTGCATTTAGAGATAACAGCAGCACTGGCGCAGCGTGGGTTTTCGTTTCGCCCTTTACGATCGCGGTCAGTGCTTTGCCGGCGGCCGGCGGCACGGTCACCGGCGGCGGCTCGTTCGATCCCGGCACATCGCACACCGTGATCGCCACAGCGAACGCGGGCTACAGGTTCACCAACTGGACCGAGAGCAACACGGTCGTCAGCACCTCGGCGAGTTACACCTTCACAGTCGGTGCGGCCCGCACCCTGGTTGCCAATTTCGCGCCGCTCGCCGCGCACGACTTCAACGGCGATGCGCGGAGCGACATACTCTGGCACAACGGCAACGGCTCCGCCGCGATGTGGCTGATGAACGGCACATCGCCCGCGACCCAGAACGTCATCGGCTCCGTCGATACCGCCTGGCAGATCGCCGGCACCTCCAGCCTCGTTCAGTCGACCGGCGACTTCAACGCCGACGGCAAGGCTGACATGCTCTGGCGCAAGAGCGACGGCACCGTGGCGATGTGGCTGATGAATGGCACCACGCCGGCGACCCAGGCCGTGATCGGCACCATCGACACCACCTGGCAGATCGCCGGCAGCGGTGATTTCAACGGCGACGGCAAGGCCGACATCTTCTGGCGCAACAGCGATGGCACCTTGGCGATGTGGCTGATGAACGGCAGCACGCCCGCGACCCAGACAGTTGTCGGGACGGTCGACCCCGCCTGGCAGATCGTCGGCATCGGCGATTTCAACGGCGACGGCAAGGCCGACATCCTCTGGCGCAACAGCGACGGCACCTTGGCCATGTGGCTGATGAACGGCACCACGCCGACGACCCAGACCGTGCTCGGCATCGTCGATGCCGCCTGGCAGGCGGTCGGCGTCGCCGACTTCGACGGTGACGGCAAGGCCGACATCCTCTGGCACAAGAGCGACGGCAGCCTGGCAATGTGGCTGATGAACGGCGCCACGCCCACGACCCAGACCGTCATCGGCACCGTCGACACCGCCTGGCAGGTCGTCTCGACCGGCGACTACGACGGCGACGGCAAGGGTGACATTCTCTGGCGCAAGAGCCGACGGCGGCGTGGCGATGTGGGAGATGAACGGCGCGAGTCCCAAGTCCGAGGTCGCTATCGGGACGATCGACACCGCCTGGAGTGTCGTCGAGTAGGCGTCTTTGCTTCGAATGGCGTCAACAAAATTGCGCGACCGGGCAACCGGTCGCGCTGCCATGGGGCCGAGGTTCGCCTTGGGGCACAAGCGGCCGACTTGATCGAGCGGCGGGGCCCCGTCATTCCCCGCCATGTCCCGAAAGCGGAAGCAAACCAGGTGTCGCCATCTACCGCGATGGTAGGGCCGGATACTTGCCGCCCTCTGGCTACGCACTAATGAGTCCAGGCGCTAGAACAGGCTGATCAAAAACCGCAGCGAGGCGAGCGCCAGAAAGATGCCGAAGCCGATTTCGAGCTTGCGGCGCGGCAGCCAGTGCGCCAGCCGCACGCCATAGCTGGCGGTATAGCTCGACACCGGCGCCATCAACACCAAGCCGATCAGCGAGACGAAGCCGATCGACAGCGGCGGCAACTGATCGTGATATTTCCAGCCCGCCAGCATGTAGCCGATGGCGCCGGCAACCGTGATCGGCACGCCGATGCCGGCGGAGGTCGCCACCGCCCGCTGCATCGGCTGGCCATAGAGCGTGAGCACCGCGTTCGACACCGCGCCGCCGCTCACCCCGACCAGCGAGGAAAAAAGCCCGGTGATGAAACCATAGAGCGTGAGCGCGCCGCGCCCTGGCAGTTCCTTGCCGAGGCTCCAGCGGTCCCCGCCGAACAGCATGCGCGCCGCGATGAAGCCGGCAAAGACGACAAAGGCGATCTTGAACACCGGCGCCGGCGCATAGGCGGCAATTGCCGAACCGATCGCCACGCCGACAATCGCCGGCGCGGTCCAGGTGCGCAGCACCTGCGGGATCACCGCGCCCTTCTTCTTGTGCCCGAGATAAGAGCGCACCGTGGTCGGCACGATGATGGAAAGCGAGGTGCCGATGCAAAGCTGCATGCGCAGGTCTTCCGGCACGTCGAGCGCGCGGAACACCTCGTAGAGCACGGGCACGATGATGGCGCCGCCGCCAATGCCGAACAGGCCGGCAAGGATGCCGACCAAAATGCCGGCGCCCGCGATCCAGCCCGCGAGCAGCGCAATCTCGCCGATCGAATGTCCCAGCACGCGGACCGCCACCTATGATGTCAGACGGTTTGGCCAGGCAGCGATCTGCGCCAATTCGTCCGGCCTGTCCAGCGCCGCGCCAACGGCAAATCGCCGTCAACCAGCGTTAGCGGCGGCGCGCTTCGCTCTCCTCGCTATGCGCGCCCTCCTCGCCGTAGATGCGCACTTTCGGCCGCAGCTTGCGCAAGAGCTCTTGTCCCGCGCCGTCGATGCGCACCTTGCCTCCCACCAACCGCGAATTGAAGAAGACGGGCGTGAGGTTTTCCAACGCATTCTCGTCGCCGCAGATCGCCCTGATCACCGGCGGATCGGCCGCGAGGCCATAGCTGCCGGAGGCATATGCCCATCGCGATTCACTGCCTTCCTTGTGCAGGACGGCAATCAACGACCCGGAAAAGAAGGCGGTATGGCAAGCGCCGCCTCCCTGCGATGAAATGAAATAATGACAACGACTGTAGAGGGCATTCTTGAAAGTGTTGATATCGCGCGCCTGACCACGCAGCAAGCTTCGCCTATAGAGATCGTCAAAGCTCAACACCGTCCGATGTCGTGCAAGGACCTCGGCGTCGCCAAATGGCAGCGGCGTGTTGTGGTCTTGACTGAATCCCGGACATGAATCTGGGCCGTGACGGATATAGACGATCGTGTAGGCAGTTTTCAATCTGCCGAGCAGCCGATCGAGGACGTCCAGCGGAATGTAGTTGACCGGCTCGCGGCCCCACTCGATGTTATATTTGTTGTGAATGATCAGAAGAGGCTTCGTCGATTGCGCGACTTCCCCAGGCATCCTGTGCCGGGAAAAACGGGAGCGCAGATCGGGGTAGCGGAAGAAGCGCTTGGTTATCCAGGTGTCGAATTCGTGCTCGTTATTTGCCGGCAGCCATGGCGGTCGCTTGTCCGCGGCGACATATCGCCTCTCTTCAGATTTTTTCAAAAAGGAACGAGCTGCCATATGCTCGTAAAAGCATTCCATGCCGGCGTAGATTCGCAATGAGTGATCGCGCAACAGTCCTTGCGCGGATAGCCATTCGCAAAAGGGCAGGAATAGCGCCAATTCGGTGCCAAATTCTCCCGTGAATTCGAGGATACCCGGCAGCCTGTATAGAATATTCCGACGAGCAAATCGTCCGTCATTTGCCATGATTGGAATTGTCGGATTGGCGCGATGTTGGAGAAGAAATATTTTTTCAGATCATTATAGGACGGGTCACGGCATGGCAACATCCCGCCTCGTCGGATCGGGAAACCGAGGGGAATGAAGCCAGGCAGATTGGCTAGGCCGCGATGTGCGCAAAATCGGGAGTCGAGTCCACCACCAGCGCCAGCGCGTCGGCCACGACCTCGGCCCCTGCCCCGGCCTTGACTGCTTCGGTCGCCAGATGACGGCGGAAGGCGCGCGCGCCGGGAACGCTGCGGAACAGGCCGAGCATATGACGCGTGATGGCGGAAAGCCGCACGCCCTTGGCGAGTTCACGCTCGATATAAGGCATGAGAGCGAAGGCAGCTTCCTTGGCCGACGCGAACGGCGCCGGCTCGCCGAACAGCAGCGGATCGGCCGACAGCAGCCGCCACGGTTCCTGATAGGCGGCGCGCCCCATCATGACGCCATCGACAAAGGCGAGTTGTTCCCTCGCCTGTTCGAGGCTGGCAATGCCGCCATTGATGATGATTTCGAGATCGGGATGCGCGGCCTTCAGCCGATGGACGATGGCGTAGTCGAGCGGCGGCACGTCGCGGTTCTCCTTCGGCGACAAACCTTTCAGCCAGGCCTTGCGCGCATGCACGATCAACGCGGCGCTGCCGGCTGCCTTGACCGCCCCGGCAAAGGCAAACAGTGCCTCTTCCGGATCCTGCTCATCGATGCCGATGCGGCATTTGACGGTGACCGGGATGTTCACAGCGGCCTTCATGGCGGCAACGCCTTCGGCGACAAGCTGAGGCTCAGCCATCAGGCAGGCACCGAAGCGGCCTTCCTGCACACGGTCGGATGGACAGCCGACATTGAGATTGATCTCGTCGTAACCGAAGTCCTCGCCGATGCGCGCCGAGGCCGCGAGTGCCTTCGGCTCGCTGCCGCCGAGCTGCAGCGCGACCGGATGTTCGAACGGATCGAAACCTAAGCAAGCGCGCGCGCTCGCCGTTGAGCACCGCGCCAGTGGTCAGCATTTCGGTGTAGAGCAAGGCGCGGCGGGTGAGCAGACGATGGAAGAACCGGCAATGCCGGTCGGTCCAGTCCATCATCGGCGCGACGGAATATTTTCTATCAATATCAGTCACTTATATGGCATTCTTTTGCCGATAGATGAAAGGGCAATTTGGTCGAGGCCATGCGTCGAACCACCGCCGACACTTCGGTTTCACCCCTTATAAGGCCATCGCTGCCGAAGCAATCAAGCCACCATTTTGGAATCTCGTTGTGGCTTCGTCAGGCGGGACACTTTGATCGTCAATGCGCGCTGTCACGCCTCACGTGCGTCGGCGCGTGAAAATGAAAGCCACCTCAGAACGGCCGGTACTGATAGAGCCAGGTCTCGCTGGCGACCTGGTCCCCCACGGTCAGATAGAGACGCAACTCAACCGGTTCCGTACCGTCAGCCTCGGCCAAGTCGAATTCGACTCGCCAATGCCCGGGCACCCCGTCGGGTACCGGCTCGACGATTCTGTAGGGCGTGACCTTGCCGCGCGAGGCGGTGACGTGAAAGTCGGGTTTGGTGCCATACGGCAGAGCAGCAAGGGGGCCGCCCAAGAACTCGATCACGAACTTGCGCACGCCTTCGGGGCGCGGCTGACCGGGCTGACCACCGCGGCCAAGCCGGGTCGCGACACAGCGCGCGAGTGGCGTCGGATACGGCTCGTCGGCGAGCCAGTGCAGCCGGTATGCCAAAGTCACCTTTGAGCCGGCGACCGCTTTCTCTTCCGGCACCCAGGTCGCGACAATGTTGTCGTGGATCTCATCATTGGTCGGAATCTCGATCAGCTGGACCGATCCCTTTCCCCAGCCGCCGACCGGCTCGACCCAGACGCTCGGCCGCTTGTCGTAGTAGACGCCGTCGAGGTAGTGGTCGAACACGCGGTCGCGTTGCAGCAGGCCGAAACCCTTCGGGTTTTCGTCGAGAAAAGCCGAGGCCGTGGTGCCCGGCGGATTGTTGAGCGGCCGCCAGATGTGCTCGCCCTTGCCTGTCCACATGGCAAGCCCATCCGAGTCGTGGACTTCCGGCCGCCAGTCGACCGCGGTCGGCTTTACCGTCTCGGAGAACCAATACATCGACGTCAGCGGCGCGATGCCGAACCGTTCCACCGATTGCCGCAGATGCAAGGTTTGCTCGATATCCATGAGCACGCCTTTGTCGCGGGTCAGGATGAAACGATAGGCACCGACGACCGACGGCCCCTCGAGCAGGGCGTAGACCGTGACGTTCTCGCCGTCTTTCGGCTCGGTCAAATAGAAGCGGGTGAAGCTCGGGAATTCTTCCGGCCGGCCGGCAACCGCCGTGTCGATTGCCACGCCACGGACTGAAATGCCGTATTGATAGAGTTCGCCGATGGCACGGAAATATGATGCGCCGAGGAACGCCACCCAGTCATTGCGGCGCCAGTCGAGTTTGCCGCCGCGCGCCTCCTGCACGCGAAATCCGGCAAAGCCGGCGCCCTGCGGCAGTTGGCGTGCGATCGAATTGGCCGGCATGCGGAAATAGCCTGGCCGATAAATGATCTGCCGGGCTTCGGCGCCCTCGATCGCATAGAGTGCCACTGGCCTTGGAAACCACTTGGCAAGATGGAAGAAGGTGATCGGATAGCGCTGCGGACCGTCGGCATAGAGCGCATAATCCGTATCGAAAATAATCTTTCCCCATTCCTCGTAATTGATCCCGTCCACGATTTTGGGAGCCGGCTCGGCCGGGGTGACGTAAGGCGTGCCGGCACGGCGGGCTGCCAACGCCTTCAACATCTCATATGAGAATGGTTCTGGATTGCCGAGCGTAAGCGACGGATCGGCCCGCGCGGTGTTAACGAGCGATGCCGTCGAACCCAGCATCGTCGACACGGTTGCGGCCTTGAGGAAGGAACGGCGATCGATTTTCATGATCATTCTCGGAACGGGAGGGGTCAGATGCCCCGCCTCCCATGACTTGACATTGTGACATGACATGGGCGCCCGAGCAGCCGGGCGATCAAATGGCTGCCCGAATTTCGACCACGCCTCCCTGACGATGATGTCCCGACGACGCGTTGGATGGGCTCGGTCGGCCGGGCCTTGCGTTTGCGGAAGCTCCGCGCCCCACCAGCCTGGAAGAACGATACCGGGTGATTGAGGAGACAGGAAATACGTTGCCCGGCTCGTCCCGCCCAACATCCAAGAAATCATAATTATATAATTATATCAATAGTTTACCATTGTTCCCCTGCGGCCATTATCATGGTGTTCTGCGACCAATTGATGAGGCGGCGTCACGGCTGGCGCCATGTCCCGAAGAGCCACCACGCGCTCCGGTTTCAACCCCTTAATAACGCCATCGCGGCGGACGCAATCGAGCGGCCGCTGAGCGCATCGACACGTGGTTAAGCGACACACCCTGATCGTCGATGCGCGCCGTCACGCATCGCGGGCGGTGACGCCGTTCGCAAGCATGGAGGAACGCGCTCGGCCCAACCATCAACCAAGCGGGCGATGCTTGGCCGCGCGTTCGCGCAGCAGGATTGAATTTGGATTAAAGGTTCTGATTGCACGGTCGACAACCGTTGCTCTATGGTTTGATCCAATCGTTTTCGACAACCGTTTGGTCGCGTCGCAAGTGACGAAGTCGATTGTGCACTGCGCTACGTTCGTCGCGCTTGCCGCTGTCTTGATTATTGGACAGTCGGTTCACGCCGATGAAAAGGATTCCGACCGGATCGAGACGGATCATTTATTCGCTTTTAATGCCGGCACTGACGTGGACGAGCCCGGCACCAAGGAGCTCGATGCGGGCTTTACTGGTCGCTTCGGCCGCGCTGGCGGAAGCTATCGCGCGCTCGAGAGCGAATTGTCGTTTCAATACCAGGCGACCCGCAATCTCCAGGTCGAGTTGGAAGCCTCAGGCACCTTTCATCACATCAAGAATGTTCCCGACATGGACGACCGTGACAGCGCGGCGTTCGGCGGATTGTCCATAGGGCTGAGCTATCGCTTGCTCGACAGGGCCGCCCACGGAATTGGCCTCGCGGTATCCGCCGCGCCGTACTGGACGCGGGTGGACGACGACTCGGGCGAGCCGGTCAACGGCTACGGCTCCGAATTCGTCATCGCCAGCGACGTCGAGTTGGTGCCCAATTTGTTGGTGGGCGTGGTCAACCTCAGCTACGAGCCGGAGACTTCCAAGTCACGCATCGACGGCACCTGGTCGCGCCAAAGCACCGTCGGCTTGAGCGGCGGCGTGATGGCTAAGCTGCGCGATAACGTCTTTGCCGGCCTGGAGGCGCGCTATATGCGCCAGTATGACTCGGTCGATTTGAGTGCTTTCGCCGGTCAGGCGTTCTATCTCGGGCCGACCGTGTCGATCAATTTGTCCGAACACACATGGGTCACCGCCGGCTGGAGTATCCAGGTTGCCGGACAGGCAAATGGCGAGGATGGTTCGCTCGACCTCACCAATTTCGATCGCCAGCAAGGGCGTCTGGCGTTTGGCATGTCCTTCTGACGATGCGGCGCGCCCATCATTCGCGCGCAGGAAAATTGCCGCGCCCATCACCGGCGCATAAACAAATACGCCCTTCCCCGCTTTCGCAGGAAAGGGCGATGAGAAACGCATTTCCCCTGCCCGGCTTCAGGACTTACGCACGATAGCGATGTCCCGTTCGCCGATCAGGCGGAACGCACGCCAGCTTAGAACTCGGCCGGCAGATAGCCGTTGATTTCCAAACCGATGCAGATTTCCACCAGCGTGGGAGTCGTCCAGGTCATGGGAATTTCTCCTATAGGATATTTCCGGTTGAGCTCTTGGATCGTGCCCCAGAATTCCATTATAGGACGCGTGCCGTCCCGATACAACCGCATACCATCACGGCGGTTCCCGGCACCCGGTATTGCGATGCAAGGCCTTCGGCTATGACGTTGCGATATCGACTTGTTTCGACTTGGCGCCGTCCATCACCGACGCCAGCACGGCGACCGCAGCGGCCGGCGCGCTGACGGAAACCGCCGCTCGGGCACCCGGGTTAGCGTCAGCCAGCGATTCAAAATTGACCCACTCTCGGCCGAGCCGCCGCGCGACCTCGCGCAGCACCGCGGCACCGGCGCCAGCCACGACCACAGGCGCATCGGCCGCAAATTGGCCGCGCGACAGCACCAATGAAGCGCCATCGGTGACGGCACGGATTTGCGCTTCGGCAAACCATTGCGCCAGTGCGGTCCAGGCCGCCGCATCGGCGTCCTCGGCATCGCGCCCGACCATACGCGCCAACCGCGCCCGCGAAGCGGCGACCGTCTTCGCCCGACCGTCGGGCGTCGCCATCTGATCGGCGCCTTCGGGAAGACTGCCGAGAATGCGGTGAACGTCGGCCATATTGGCGAAGTTCTCGCGGATCAACTCGGTCCAGTTGCCGGCTAACGGCGCTTGCGCAGTAGTGGCCATCAGGAAGCTGCGCACGAGCCCGGAGTAGACCAACTCGCCGCAGGCGAGCCTTTCGGCGTCGCTATAACCGTGCGCCGCGACGGCGCCGCCGACGATCGGAATGACGTCGGTGGTGGTGGAGCCCATGTCGAGAAACAGCGCGGAATCAACAGCTTTGCCCACGAGCGAGGCGCTCGCGAACCAGTTGGCCGAGGCGATATCGACGATGTGATTGCCTACGTCTTCCGGCGCCACAAAGCCGGCGCGGCCGGCATAAATGCGCAATGCAGAGCCGAGCGCCTGTCGCGCAGCGGCAGTGAGGCGGGCCACGCCCTCGGCGCGGGAGGCGAAGGTGTCGGCAAGCTCGCCGGTCATGGTGATGACGTGATGATCGGCGGCACCGAGGCGCGCCTTGACCTCGGTGAAGGCCAGCGCCAGGCGCTCGAGGCCGAAGCGCAACGGTGCGGCGACCTGCACCGCCGCGACGAGGCGGCCGTCTTCTGCGCGCGCCGCCTTCAGGTGCGCACCGCCGATATCCCAACCCACCACCGTCACCATCGCCCCATCCTGAATTTCTGCGCTATATCCGGACGAACTAAACGCCGTTGCGGCGAAAGCCGCAACAATCGCCAGGAGCGCAGATGCAGGTCATTCCCGTCATCGATCTCAAGGGGGGCACGGTGGTGCACGCCCGCATGGGGCAGCGCGACCACTACCGGCCGATCGAGACGCCGCTCGCCCGCGGCAGCGACCCGGTCGACGTGGTCGACGGGCTGATGGCGCTGCATCCTTTCACGACGCTCTACGTCGCCGACCTCGACGCCATCCCAGGCACTGGCGATAACCGCGCGGCGCTGAGGCGGGTGACAAAGGCCTTCCCTGCGCTCACACTATGGGTCGACAGTGGCATCGCCGACTTCGACGCCGCGGCCGATTGGCTGCACCAGGGCTTGGGCCATCTGGTGCTTGGCAGCGAGACGCAAAGCGACGCCACCCTCGCCTATCAACTGGCCGATAACCAGCGCGTCATGCTGTCGCTCGACTTCCGCGGCAATGACTTCCAGGGACCGCCCGCGCTGCTCGCGCAAACCGAAGCCTGGCCGCAGCGGGTCATCGCCATGACGCTGCACCGCGTCGGCAGCGGCGCCGGCCCCGACCTCGACCGCCTTGCGGCGGTGAAGGCGACAGCCGCAACGCGCGACGTCTATGCCGCCGGCGGGGTGCGCGACGGCAACGATCTGCGCGCGCTCGAGCACGCCGGCATTGCCGGCGCGCTCGTTGCTTCTGGTCTGCACGACGGCCGCATCACGGCGGCCGATCTGCGGCGATTGGCGTAAATCTTCGGTGCCGGTAGCCGCCTCATGCGGCTACCGAGCCGATCATCCCAGTCCAAACATGCTGGCCAGCCGGCGAAAGAGACCTCCCGACTTGGCGGGAGGTGGCGTCTCCTCGCGGCGGTTTCCTTCCTAAGCCGCGAAGGGATGCTTGACCTGGTCGCGCTTGGCCACCACTTCGGCCGCCGACGGTTGGCCCGCCACGGCGCGCGCGAGGGCTTCCTTGGTGGCGCGGTAATTATAATCCTGGATCTTCTTGTCGTCGGCCGCTTCCCAATGGATGAACACGCCGACGCAGCAGAACAGGTTGTCGGCATCCTCCTGCGAGATCACGCCCTCGGCCACGCTGTCGGCAATCGCTTTGGCGACCGCATGCTGTGCCGGACCGAACATCTGCACCGCCTGCTTGGCGCCTTTGATGGTGACCTTGTTGAACATCACGGTCGCGGGTTTGCACAGCAGGTTCGGCGCCACCACCGCCAAGAGCGCGGTGAATCCGTCCTTGTTGTTGGTCAGGCAGTTCGCGAACGCGGTCTCGGCGGCACTGCCGCGCGGCCCGATGATGAGGTCGATATGGGCGACCTCGTTGCCCTCGCCAATCAAAGATTCTCCGACGCAGAGTCCGGTAACTTTTGCCATCGCCATCTCCTCCCAAGGAAAAACACACCGGACGCCAAGCCTTTGGCGGCCGGCAGAACGGCTATCCTTGTTATCAGCGTCCGGGGCCCGGACCGGTTTGCCAGATAGCGGCAGAAGTCATTTCCGCGGTACAAGTCAACCACTGTTGCGCGCCGCGAGCAAGATGTTGTGCAAGCGGTGCGCGAAAAGAGTTGCGACTGTGAGGTCGGCGCTGGTGCCGGGATTAATCTCGGCCGTTTTCAATGCGGTATCCCATTCCATCAGTTCCGGCAGCAGATCATCGATGTTGCCGGTCATTCGCGCCCGCAACATCGATGCATTCGCACGAACCTCTTCGGCGATCGCAGCGCCGCGCTTGCGCACGATGTGACTGTCCGGAAAAGCCGCAAGAAAGCCAAGATAGACTTGCAGCGTTGCCATCCGCCGGTCGGACGATGCCGACAAAGCCGCGTTCAAGATCGGTTCGCCGATTTCAAATATGTCTGCGAAATCACTGACATATTGCTTTGCAACACGATCGCGCGGGGCCGCATCCGCCATGGCGGCGCGCAGCGTCACCGTGGCCGGTGCAAAGACATCGTTGCGATCGGTATGGCCTAATCCGGCCGGTGCAGCGCGCACGATGGCGCGAAACGCGTGCCTGGCGTCTTCGACATTGAGCCGTGCCAGCACGTCTGACAGGGCCGAACGCAAATCCTGTGGCGCCGTCTTCGCCGCCGCGGCCAGCGGCGCACAAAGCAACACAATGCCGAGATTGGTGTTGGCGCCCACCGCCTCCGACGTCGCTTCGACGGCGCCCAAGATACGCTCGCCCACCGGGCCGGATGTCGTCAGTGGGCCCGCCGCCGCAATCGCGCTGCGCTCGAAATCGGCCGCAGTCATGCGGTGACCGTCGGCGAAAACGTGCACATTGCCGGGTTTTGGCGCTGCGAGCTCGTCGCGGCAGGCCGCGATGAAGGCGGCCTCGATTTGCTGCAGCAGCGCCGTCACATAGCCGCTCCGCGTTGCGGCTCACGCGGCAAGGCGGCGACCATATCGCCGGCAAGCACGCCCGCGATGTCGATCGGCGTGGTGCGCTGCAAACCGGACCATGCCGGCATGCTGTTCACCTCGATCACCGTCGGCCGTCCGGCCTCGTCGATGACGATATCAATTCCCGCGAAATCGGCCCCAACGGCGGCGGCCGCAGCAAGCGCCAGATCCTTCATGGCGCTGTCGGCAACCGCGGCAACGGGTTTGCCGCCGCGCTTCACATTCGTGACCCAGTGCGCCGAATGGCGCATCATGGCGCTAACGACCGCGCCGTGCGAGACCAGCAGGCGGAAATCGTGGAAGCCGCCGCGATCGACCCCGACATAGCGCTGCAAATAATAAACCCCGCCGGCCACCTCGGTCGGCGCAGGCAGATCATCCGCATGACGAATCAACTGCAGCCCGCGCCCTTGCGAACCGAACAGCGGCTTGAGCACGAACGAACCGCCCTCGTCCCGCACGATGGCCGCCGTCGCGTCGCGCGACTCGCATGCCCAGGTCGCCGGCGTGGGAATGCGGGCGTGAGCGAGCAGAAAACTGGTCATCGATTTGTCGACGCAGCGCTCGATGGCGCGGGCGCTGTTCCAGACCGGCACGTCAAGCGCCGAAAGCGCGTGCAAGACGCCGAGCCGCAGCGTTACGGCCTCGAAACTGCCGCCCGACAAGGTGCGCACGAATACGGCGTCGGGTAGCAGGCCTTCGAAGCCGGGAAGATGGAGGCCGTGCGCGGCGGTGGTGTCGATACGGCACGCCGCAAGATCCAACGACATGGTCCGCGCGCCCAAGGCGGTGAAGGCCTTGCCGAGCGCGCGCGCGTGCCAATCGATCCGGTCGGTGACCAGGGCGATCACCGGCCCCGGCGCCGCCTCCCCTGCCGCGCTCGGCTCAAGCGAACGAGGCATCGAGCAGTTCCAAATTGAGCCTGCCGGCGTGGAAGCTTTCGCCCGTCTCAAGCGCGGTCACCGTCACCTGCGCGGGGCTGAACAGCATGGGATCGATTGCATAGAAATCGCCCATGAAACGCTTGAAGATTTCCGCGAACGGCTGGCCATAGTCGCGCGAGGCTTCGCTCGGCAATTGTTCGGCAAGCCGACGCGCTTCGGCGGCCGGACCGGCGACGAACAGGTGCACGCGGCCGGCATAGATGATGGCGTCGTTGGTACGGCCCATGGCGGTGATCATATCGGGGTGCGGCGGCGCCAGGGGTGCCGCGCCCATGCCCTCGACGATGTTGGCAAGCGGGAATTCCAGCTCATGCGCCTTGTGCAACGCGACTTCGAGCACACGGGCGACGATCTGCGTCGCGCCGGCCAGGCACTGGGTCGGCGCGTAGATGATGCTGATGTCCTTGGGCGACACCCCGCAGGCCTGCGCCACCTTGTCGACGACCGCCGGCGGCGGCGGCCGCGCGCTTTCCATCACCAGCGCGGCGCTCTTCGCCGTATCGCGATAGTCCAGCGTCTCGAACAACGGCTCGCTACACGCAAGCGCGCGCGCAGGCCCCGAGCCGAGTGCGAAGAACGCGTCCTTTCCGTCGTCGTCGGTAAGCCGCCAACCGGCGTATTGGCTGCCGAGGCAGGCGATCACCGGCTGGGCGGAGTGCACCATGAGCGTCCACGGCCAGCGCGGTGTCGCGGCGCTGTTCGATAGGACCACCGTGCCTAACCCGCCCATGCAGATTTCGGCGACACGCAGACCCGCGGCAATACTGCCTCGCACCTGGCTGCCGGCATCGATCAACGTCTCGCCGCGAGCGCCCTTGCTGACGGCAAGCTTGAGCGTCGCCGATGCGCCGGTGAGCGCCGCAACCAACGCCGCCGCCTGACCATTTACGCTGATGAGCGGCGCACCGGTCATGCCACCGGCTCCCGCAACAGCGCCTCAATTTCGGCCATACGCCGTTCGAGCAGTTGTCGCGCATCGGCCACGCTTGCGCCGCTCGCGAACACCGAGCACAGAGGCGCATTGACCTTCACCGCGCTACCGGCAACCGGCCGGTCGCTCGCCCAATCCGGCCAATTCAGATCCGGCATACGTTTCACGTCGTGCGCCGCATAGAGGATGCCGCCGGCCATCGCCCTGGCAAAGCATGGCGCCGGCGCCGGCAATACACCCCCGCAGGCATCGACATGTAGCGAGAACAGCGACGGCCCTGACGCGGGCTCGAACAAATCGAAGGTCGCACCGGGCCGCGGGTTGATTTCAAGCAAATGGAATGCGTCGCCATCGACCACAAAATCGGCGCTGTTCACCCCCGTGAGCGGCACGGCGGCGGTCAGCCGTTGCACCGCCGCGGTCAATCGTCGTGCCATGCCGTCGCCCAATGCCGCCGGCCGCACGGCGCCGCCATAGCGGAACGGATGTAGCGGCAAGGGCGAGCACCATTGCTCGCTGAGACCCAACACCACGGCGCGGCGCCCGTCGCCGAGCAGCAGCGCAGACACCGCGCGGCCCGTCACAAAGCGCTGGAAATAATTGCCCTCACCCGCCACGTCGTCGTCCCGCACCGGACGGATATGCCACCCGCCGGCGCCGCCCGCGCGCTTGATCAGCCAGCCCTCGGTGTCGGCCGGACGATCCAGCACCGTTTCCGGATGCGCGATGTCGGTCTCCCGACAAAGCGCGGCAAATTCAAGCGGGTCCTTCAGCCGCGCAATCGTCTCGGGCGCGTTTCCCAACAGTCGCCAGCGCGCGCCGATCCGCGCCAACAGCGCGACACGATCCTCGAAGCCGCTGCCGCAGACGACACCCGCAGGCTCCAACCCCACCGCCAGCTTTGCCAGCGCGCCGATCACTTTTTCGTCATCGAGCCGCCGATCGAGCAGATCGACGTGCGCATGGCCCTCAACGGCCACCAGCGTGTCCTGATCGCCAAATGCGTCCGCAACCAACGGCACATAGCCGCCGCGCCGCGCGGAAGCGGCCAGTGCACGTCCCGACGCGGCGGCGATCAGCACCGCACTGCTCCTATCCATTGAGTTCGTGGGCAAGGGTGAAAGCATTGCGGAAATCGAAGCAAACCGGCTTGGTCGCTTCGATCATCTGTTTGAACAATCCGAATTCCGTCTTGTATTTGATATTGCCGATGGCGAGCGGACCGATACCTAGGGTCTCGTGCGAGTTCAACTCGACGCCGTTCGCCATCATGTCGAGGCCTTCGACGCCGGTCGGTGGCACCGCGTTGACGTCCGCGACCACCAGCATCGTTTTCGCCGCTTCGAGCTGGCGCTTCGACAGGACCTGCACACCGGCCCGCCCCGCGCACAACGCGACCTGCGCGCCCGACAGGATATCCGCTTTCTTGCTGTCGGAACTGCCGTCGGCAGCCCGAACGGCCACGCCAAAACGGGCCTTGATCTCGTCGGCGCCCTTGCTCACGCGCGCGCTTCCGTCATAACCGACGAGCGTCACATCGGCGCCCTGCAACGCCGCGATGACCGCCGCCGAAAACCCCACCACGCCGGTCGCGCCGAACACCGCGACCGCGCATCCCTTCAGCTCGCGTTTCTTCCTCTCGCGCAGCATCTTCTCGACGCAGGCGACCATCGCCGCGGCGGTCGTGAACGAGCCCGCCGGATCGGCAAAAAACGAAATGCCGAAAGGCGGCACCAGCGCCTTGCGCGCTTCATCCAGCATGTCGAGCGCCGGAATCGCCTGCTTGCCGCCAAAGAAAATCGCGGTGCGCACGCCGGTCTTGGGTGCGCGCGAGAACATCGCGTCCTGCACCAGCCCCTGCACTTCCTCGATCGTGACTCCGGTATAGGGGATAACCGCGTCGTAGCCGGCATCGAGCGCCATGTTCACGTCGAACGGGCTCATGTGCTTGAGCGGAGTCAACATGTGCAAAATATTCTTGTCGGCCATGGGCTTCTCCCGACGCAATCACGAATGCGATACGGCCGCGGCAACACTTGCATCGATGGCGTCGATCTGCGCGCCGCGATTAAGCCCCCCGCAAACACGAATATCCAGACCTTGGCAACTCGGGTGACCCTTGGCCAACGCTGCGAGTTGCTCCGCCTTCTCGCGCGATTCTGCGAAAGTGAAGCCGGTCGGGCCCCATGAGCTCTGGCCAATGCCGCAAGCGCCTTCGTCTTCCAGCAGCGCAAGGACCGCTTGCACGGCGGGACTGGTGAACGGCGCGCCGCCCTGCAGCGATGCAAAGTAAGCGCCGAGAATCTGCTGTATCTCTTTGATGGCGGCAGCAAAAGGGACGAGATCGGCTTCCGCCAGCGCCGGTAGCGCCTGCACCAAAACGAGACGACAGATACGGCCGACGTCGGCGGCGCTAAACCGCGGCAGCTTTGCGAATGCCGCACTTTCCTCCTCGCCATGAACGCCGCTACGGCTTGGATCGAGCACGACGATGATCCGCCAGTGTTCGGGGAACGGTATCCGACTGATGATCGGCGCCACGCCTTCGTCCGGCCAGCGACCGCCATCGACGATCAGACCGCCGCGATCGAACAAGCCGATGCCGATCCCGGAACGGGCGCCGCGCCCGAGCCGCACCGCGTCCCCGCGCGTATCGGCGGGCAGATCGTGCAGTTGGCGGATGCCGCGCGCCAGCGCGAGCGCCAACTGCGTACCGGAGCCAAGACCGGCATGCGCCGGAATCACCTGCTGGATGTCTATGCGGTAAGCACCGCGCAACCCCATTGATCGTTGAAATCGCTCGACATAACGGCGTGCATGATCGCTGTCCGGACCATCGATCTGCATCCGTTGGGACGCGCCAAACATGATCTTTGTTTGCAAGCCGCTGATGGAAACCCCAACGCTGCCAAAGCGACGCCCGAGGTCACCGTTCAGGTCCAGGAACCCGAAATGCAATCGCGCCGGCGCGGTTACCGTGACGGTGTGAAACGCACTGTTCAACCCAACAACTCCCGGCTTCGAAAGCGAAGGGGGCTTTTTTTGACACGCAATCCGCGACTAGACTGCGCCACCTTGACAGTTTTGGCAAATCTGTCGACGTCGCAACACGAACGGAAGGTGGACATACTAATGGCAGAGACGATAAAGGAACGCACATACACCGAAGATGAAATCAAAGGTCGGCTTACGCGCGAGCTGCCGCATTGGTCGTTTGAAGGCGGCTGGATTCGCCGTAAGTACCGAACAAACAGTTGGAAAGGCACGTTGATGGTGATCAACACTGTCGGTCATCTCGCCGAAGCGGCGTGGCATCATCCGGACATCACCGCCTCCTATGCCTGGGTCGAAGTTCGCCTGCAGAACCACGCAGCCAAAGGCATCACCGACAAGGATTTCGAGTTGGCGAAGAAGATCGAGGACGTGATCCAATGGCAGCCCGGCAAGGATGGCGGCGCACTCGAAGGCACGCCGGCGGGCGATCAGCGGTTCGCGTACATCAAATACGATAACTGAAGCTGACGACGGAAACGCCAATGGAATGCCCGACCCGGTCATCCCGGGTTGACAGGAGCGGGGATGGCTGACGCTTGGATCAGGGGCACTCCCTCACCCCTTCAGCGCGCGGTGGAACATGCCGCGGCATTGCTCGGCCGCAGCCGTTTGCCGGTCATCGCCGGTCTCGGCACCGATGTTGCCGGTGCGCGCGCCGCGATCGCGCTGGCCGAACGCCTCGGCGGCGTTGTCGATCACATGCATTCGACCGCGCTCTTACGCAACCTCGACGCGATGCGCGAAGGCGGCGTCCTGATGACGACGCCGAACGAAGCGCGCCTGCGCTGCGATGTGTTGCTGCTCGTTGGGGCCGGCTTGACCGAAGCTTGGCCCGACCTTGCGAAGCGGCTGTTGACTGACACACAGCGCCGCGTCGTCTGGCTCTGTCCTGGTACATCCACCAAGGAGCGGCGCATCGAAGCGATCGGCGACGACCCCGCTCAGTTGCCGGTGTTGCTGTCGGTTTTGCGCGCCCGGGTTGCCGGTCGCCCCGTCGCCGATAGCGCCGCGGCACGGGAGAAGATCGAGGCCCTGGCCAATACGCTCAAACAGGCGCGCTTCGGCGTCGCGGTCTGGTCAGCAACCGAACTCGACCCGCTCACCATCGCCATGCTGTGCGGCCTGGTGAAGGACCTGAACGACAAGACGCGCTTCACCAGTCTGCCTTTGGCCGCGGGCGACAATGCGGTGGCCGTGCAGCAGGTAAGCGGCTGGAAGACAGGGTTTCCGCTGCGCACAGGCTTTGGCCGTGGCTTTCCCGAGCACGATCCCTGGCGTTTCGACGCCGTGCGCGTGGTCGACAGCGGCGAGGCCGATTGTGCGATATGGATCGCGGCCACAAGCGCGACTGCGCCGGCCTGGCAACGCAACGTGCCGCTGATCGCGCTGGCGGCCACGTCCGGCGATCTGCCCTATCCCACCGAAGTCCGGTTCGCGGTCGGCCGTCCCGGTGTCGACCATGATGCTGTCGAACAACGCGCCGCCACCGCAACGCTCGCCCTGACGCGCGCTCGGAAACCCGCCGATACCCTCTCCGTCGCCGACGTCGTAACGCGGATCGCCGCGGCCCTGCCCGCGGTCCGGCCATGCTGACCCGTCTTTCCGGAGGACGCGTCATCGACCCGGCCAACGGCCGTGATGAGGTCGGCGATGTCTGGTTTCGTGATGGCCGTATCATTGCACCGCCACCAAATGGCCGCGCCGATGAAACCCATGACGTTTCGGGCAAGATCGTCATGGCGGGCGGCATCGATATCCATTCCCACATCGCCGGCAACAACGAAAACATGGGCCGGCTGCTGCTGCCCGAGTTGCGTTATCCCGACGGCGCCCATCCGGGTCACGTTCCGCAGCCGCAGGGCGCCTGGAACACCGGCGAGACCGGCCGGCTCTATGCCGCGATGGGCTTCACCACCGTGGTCGAGCCGGCGGTGCTGCCGCATCACGCGCTGCAGGCGCATCTCGAGCTCGCCGATATCCCGATCATCGACAAGGCCGCGCTGACCGTGCTCGGCAACGACGATTTCCTGCTCGATCTGCTGCGCCGGCGCGAGAGCGCCGACGCGGTGCGCGATTACGTCGCGTGGACGCTCGCCGTCTCACGCGGGCTCGGGATCAAGGTAATCAATGCCGGCGGCGCGGCCGCCTTCAAGGACAACGTGCGCAGCTTCTCGCTCGACGACGAAGTGCCCGGTTACGGCGTCTCTTCGCGCGCCATCGTCAAGGCGCTGCAGCAGGCGGTGCAGACGCTTCGGCTACCGCATCCGCTGCACGTCCACTGCAACAATCTGGGGCTAGCCGGCAATGTCGAAACCGCGCTGGCGACCATCGAAGCGGCGGAAGGCCTGCCGCTGCATCTCGCGCATCTGCAGTTCTACGGCTACGGCAAGGAGGGCCCGCGCGGCTTTTCTTCCGCCGCCGCGCGGCTCGCCGAAGCTGTGAACGCGGCCAAGAGCGTGACCGTCGATGTCGGCCAGGTGATGTTCGGGCAGACCGTCACCATCTCCTGCGACGTGCTGCGCCAGTTCAACGCCCGCAACGGCGCGCGCCCGAAGAAATGGGCGATCATCGACGGCGATTCCAATGGCGCCGGCATCGTGGCTTACGACTATCGCCGCACCGATTTCTACAACGCCGTGCAATGGGCGGTCGGCCTTGAACTGTTCCTGCTCACCAACGATCCCTGGCGCGTGTTCTTTACCACCGACCATCCCAATGGCGCGCCCTTTACCAGCTATCCCGACATCCTCGCCTTGCTGATGGACCGGGACCTGCGCGCGCAGTGGATGGCGACGCTGCCGAAGGAAGCGATGGACGTCACCACCCTGCCCTCGATCGCGCGCGAATATACCTTGCCTGAGATCGCGACCATGACCCGCGCGGCGCCGGCGCGGCTGCTCGGCCTCAAAGACCGCGGGCATATGGCGCCCGGCGCCATCGCCGACATCGCTATCTACGGGCCCGACCGTGACAAGGCCAAGATGTTTCGTGAGGCCGCGCTGGTGTTCAAGGACGGCACCTTGGTGGTGCGCGACGGCGCGGTCATCGCGGAACGTTACGGCCGCGCCTTCGACGCCCGCCCGGGCCACGAGCGCGCCATCGAGCGCCGCATGCGCGATTATTACGATAGCCGTTACGGTCTCTCGCCGGATTTCATGACCGTTGCCGAGGAGGCACTCGGCCGGCCGGAGCCATTCGAGCGCGTGCCATGCAGCAATTGATCGCCAACGGCATCCGCATCGACGACACCTTTGCCGAAGCCTTCGGCATGCGGGCGACGGCGCTCACCATCACCGCCGACAGTGCCACCTGGGCGCGCCAGGCAGCGCTGACCATGACGGGCTTTGCCACCTCGGTGATCGGCTGTGGCTGCGAGGCCGGCATCGACCGCGAATTGGCTACCGATGAAACGCCGGACGACCGCCCCGGCGTGCGCATTCTGCTGTTCGCGGTCTCCACCGCCGAACTGCAAAAACAGCTGCAAAACCGCGTCGGCCAATGCGTGCTCACCAGCCCCGGCTCTGCTTGCTACGCCGGCCTCGACGCAAACGAACGCCTCAAGCTCGGCAACGCCATCCGCTTCTTCGGCGACGGCTGGCAGGTCGCCAAGCGTTACGGCGACAAGCGCTATTGGCGGGTGCCGGTCATGGACGGTGAGTTCGTCTGCGAAGCGACCACCGGCCTGACCAAGGCCGCGGTCGGCGGCGGCAACATCATCCTCATGGGCGCCAACCGAAAGACGACGCTGGCCGCGGCCGAAGCGGCCGTGACCGCGATCCGGGCGGTGCCCGACGTGATCATGCCCTTCCCCGGCGGCATCGCGCGGTCCGGCTCCAAGGTCGGCTCCAAGTACAAGGGCGCCGCCGCCTCGACCAATGACGCCTATTGTCCGACGCTGAAGGGCGCAGGCTCGAGCGAGCTCGACCCCGACATCGCGTCGGTGCTGGAGATCGTCATCGACGGCTTGACCGCCGAGGCGGTGGGCGACGCCATGCGCGCCGGCATCGCCGCGGTTCTCAAGCTCGGGCCGGAACACGGGGTACTGCGCATCGGTGCCGGCAATTACGGCGGCAAGCTTGGCCCGCACCATTACCATCTCAAGGAGCTGTTGCCGTGACCGCGCTCGCGTTCATCTTGCGCCAGGCGCCGGCCCAGCGGCTCGACTTATCCCCGCTGGTGCCGGAGCGGCTCGCCGGCATGCGCGAAGCGGACATCGAAAGAATCGAATTGCAGACCACGCGCGAGCGCGTCTGTGTCGGGGATATCTTTCGCCTACGTGTGGGCGATCCCGGCGAGCTGCGCATCGACGGCAACAACCGCTTCGACCGCATCGGCTGCGCCATGAGCACCGGCCAAATCCATATCACCGGCGATGTCGGCATTCAGGCCGGCCGGCAGATGCGCGGCGGTGGTCTCGTGATTACCGGCAACGCGGGGCCCTGGGCCGGTTCCGGCATGAAGGGCGGAACGCTCGAGATCAAGGGCGATGCCGGCGAGCGTCTCGGCGGTCCGCTTGCCGGCGAAATGGCCGGCATGCGCGGCGGTGTTCTGATCGTGCGCGGCAATGCCGGCGAGCGCGCCGGCGACCGGCTGCGCCGCGGCATGATCGTCGTCGAAGGCAACGCCGGCCGCTATGCCGGCAGCCGCATGATTGCGGGCACGCTGATCGTCGGCGGCCACGCCGGGGCCCTGCCCGGCTATCTCATGGCCCGCGGTAGCATCGTGCTGGCCGGCAATTGCGACAGTCACGCCCCTACTTTTGTCGATTGCGGGGTTCACGATCTGGTCGCCAGCACCCTGATGGCGCAATACGTCCGGCCCCACAGCCCCGATCTTGCCGCCCGGCTGCGGCAATCCTGGCGGCGCCTACTCGGCGATATGGCCGTGATCGGCAAGGGCGAAATATTTTGTCCGCCGGCGTGAACGGCATGTTTCAGGGCTAACTGTTGGGAGTAGATTAGCCGCCTCATGCGGAGAATCACGCCATGAGCTTCATTCAACTGATCATCACCGTGTGTGCGATCGCCAACCCCGCGCATTGCGAAGCGCGGCATCTCCAATTCGCTTCCGGCGGCTCGTCGCGGCAATGCGCCAACTCGGCGCCGCCTTACATCGCGCAATGGATCGGTCACCATCCGAAATGGCGAGCCGTGCGCTGGACCTGCGAATATCCGCACGACGTGCATCACACCTGATGCCGGCAGGCGGTCATCGCATCGGCGGAGGCTGAACGATGCCGCCCGACTGCCAAACCAAGCGTGATGCATTTTTGGCCCGCATCGGCGCGGCGCCCTTGATCATGGGTATCCTCAATCTGACGCCGGATTCGTTTTCCGACGGCGGGCGTTTCCCCACCATCGAGGCGGCGCTCGCCTACGCCCGCCAGATGGTCGCAGACGGTTGCGATATCGTCGACATCGGAGCCGAGTCGACGCGCCCCGGCGCCACGCCTGTGGCGGAAGCCGACGAGTTGGGCCGTATAGAGCCGGTGCTGGCAGAGCTGGGCGCGAACCTCCCTGGCCCCCATCTCCATCGACACCACCAAGGCGGTGGTGGCGCGGCGCGCCGCGTCGCTCGGCGCCGTGGTCATCAACGACATTTGGGGCCTGCAGCAGGATCCGGCCATGGCCGGCACCATCGCCGAGACCGAGACCGCCGTGGTCGTCACGCACAATCGCGAAGCTCTCGACGACACCATCGACATCATTGGCGACATACGGCGCTTCTTCGACCGTTCGCTCGCACTGGCGCAGCGCACCGGCATCCCGCGCGGGCGCATCATCCTCGATCCGGGCATCGGCTTCGCCAAGAGTAGCCGGCAGAACCGCACGGCACTGGCGCGGCTCGCGGAATTCAAGGACTATGGCCTGCCGATCCTGGTCGGCGCGTCACGCAAGCGCTTTCTCGGCTCGCTCACGGGCGACGGCATCGAGGGCACCCTGATCGGCACTATCGCCGCCAATCTCGCGGCCATTACCGCCGGCGCGGCCATCGTCCGCGTGCACGACGTTCGCCGAGCACGCGGCCGCGCTCAGAGTCTTTCACACCATTTGCAGCGACGACGGCTGACAGCCCGTCACTTGTGGCAGTCGGTGAGCTGCTTTTCCTCGATGACGAAGACGCCGCCCTCCTTCACCGCCACATTGCGCACCAGGCAGGCGCGGCCGATCTTGTCGGTCAGCTTCACGTCATAGCGTCCCGACACCACACCTTTGATGGTCAGGCGCTCGTCGTGATCGACCGTGCCATCGCGGTCGTTCTTGCACTGATCAGGGCCCCACGCGTTCTTGCCGGCCGGCGACATATGCAGGCTGGTGACGGTGTAGAGCGTCAAGTTCCAGAAGCGAGTGTTCTTGCTCTTGGCCATGGCTCCCGAACACAGGAGCGCAACGGCAACGCCCGCGATCATCAGTCCACGCACGCGATCCCTCCCTGCGCCGACGTTCGGCGTTCTTGTTGACGATCCAATCCAGGCTGCGGCGCGGTTATTGCCGCAACATGCGGTCTCGGTTGATAGCCTTGTCGAAATTGCGGGCGGCATCAAGTCCCTTCGGCGCGACCAGACGCGCCGACGCGAAATCAACTCCCTCGAAATCGGCTTCCGCAACATCCGTGTCGACGAGTTCGGCCCCGCTCAGATTGGCGCCCATCAACGAAGCGCCGGAGAGGTCCGTTTTGTTCAGCGAGGCGAATTGCAGCTCGGCTCGCGACAGGTCGGCGCCATGCAGGTCGGCGCCATCGAGGTTCGCCGATTTGAGCACCGCATGCATGAGGCCCATCGACTGGTTCCTCATGTCGGCGGCGAGGTTCGCCCCGACCAGTTTCGCGCCTACGAGGCTCGCGTCCGTGAGGTCGGCCACGATGCGCGCGTGCGAAAGATCGGCGCCGTCGAGCTTTGCATGTTGCATCTGCGCGGCGAACAAGCTGGCGTATTGCAGATCGGCCCGGCTCAGGTCTGCGTTCAGCATCCAGGCTTGATCGAACACCGCATGGTCGAGCTTCGCTCCGACCAGCTTGGTCTTGTTCAGCCGCGCCGCGTGGAAATTCGCGCCCGACAGGTCGAGCCCGGAGAGATCGAGCCCATTGAGCGCCTTGCCGCTGAAATCGGCCGGATGCGCCGGCGTCGCCGCCTTGGCCATGGCGGCGACCTCGGCACGGGTCATGTCCGCCCTGGTCATCGCCGGCGAATTGAGATCGAGATAGCGCATCATGTCCTGCGCCGTCGCCGGCAGGGCAACGCCAAAACTCAACAGCGATAACGTAAAAACATACATCCAGCGGCCCGGCATGACGTCCCTCCCGCTTGTCTTAGTCGTTTGTTGGGTCGGTTGTCCTGATCGCGCAGCGGGATGGTGCCGCAGCATCAGCGCAGGAGGCAAGTCACGGTCGCGTTAGCGGCGCGCCGTTATCAGCCGTTCGACCGTCGCCGGCAGCTTGTCCATGGCATCAATCACGACATCGGCGCCGGCGGCCACGAGCTGATCGGCGATTCCCGCGCTGACGTGGCTGGCCCCGACGAAGCCAACCGCCATCATGCCCGCAGCCCGCGCGGCGGCAATGCCGAGCGCCGAATCCTCGATGACGATGCAGTCTCTCGGCAGCGCCTTCATCGCGTGGGCCGCGAAGAGAAACAGATCAGGCGCCGGCTTGCCGTTCTCGACCTCATCGGCGCTGAACACGCCATCGCCGAACAGCGCGGCAAGACCGGTCGCTTCCAATGACACCTGCAACCGTTCACGCGTCGACGACGAGGCAACGCAGCGTGGATACGGCAACGCTTCAATCGCCTGTTTGACGCCGGCGACCGGCTTCAACTCGCGGCGAAACGTCGCCAGAAGCCGCTCGCCGGCCCGCGCCGCGAGATCGGGCGGGATCGGCGCGCCCACCCAGGCTTCGGCCCTGGCCAGCGCATCGCGCAGACGCCTGCCGGCAAAGATCTTCAGTGCCTCTTGCATGGACATCGGCCGGCCAAGTTCGCCCATCAGCTCGGCCATTGCCGCATGCGCCAGCAACTCGGAATCGACCAGCACGCCGTCGCAATCGAAAATCAGCAGGGTCATCTCATTAGGGCTTTGTTGCAGCGGCGCCGCCGTCGATCCGGGTAGCGAGATCTCCGAGCATGGCCGCAATCTCCGCCTCGGTTCGCGCCCGCCGCGGAATAGCCAGCGGGATCTCCGCGACCACATGCGCCGGGCGCGCCGACAGCAGGAACACGCGGTCGGCCAGGCGAACCGCCTCCTCCAGGTCGTGCGTCACCAGCAGCGTGGTCATGGTCTGCGATTCCACCAGCGTCACCAGCTGTTGTCGCAAGCGCCGTGCCAGGGCCTCGTCCAGCGATACGAACGGCTCATCGAGCATCAGCAATCCGGGCTTAACCGCGAAGGCACGCGCCAGCGCGACACGGCGCGCGAGCCCCAGTGACAATTCGCCGGGATAGTGCGCACGGTGCGCTTCGAGCTCCAGTACATCGAACAGCGTGGTCAAGGCCGCATCCGAAACAGCCGGCGCCACCAGCCGGACGTTCTCCTCCACGGTCCGCCACGGCAGCAGGCGCGGTTCCTGAAATACCATGCCGAGCCGGCCGGCGCCCGGGCGCCGCACGGCACCTTCGAAATCGGTATCGAGCCCGGCGATGATCCGCAGCAAAGTTGTCTTGCCGCAGCCGGACGGGCCCACCACCACGCCAACCTCGCTTCGCGCTAAGCTGAAGGCGACATCGCGCAGCACCTCGAGGCGTCCGCCCGTTGCCGCCGTAAACGACTTGCGCGCGATGTGGACTTCAAGCTGCCCGGATTCGCCAGCGGGAAACGCGTCGTTCAAAGGGCTGCACCAGAAGAGTTTCGATCGCCATTATGACGACGACAAAGGCGAGCGCATAGGCAAGAATGGCGGTAACGTCAAACAACTGGAACGCAATGCCGATCTCGAAACCGACACCATTCGGCCGGCCGAGCAGTTCGACCACCAGCACGATCTTCCACACCAGCGACAGGCCGGAGCGCGCCGCGGCCGCGATATAGGGCGCAAGTTGCGGCAGCACCACGTGGCGCAGCACCTTCCAGCGCGGCAAGTCGAACACCTGCGCCATCTCGTCGAGGGCGGGATCAAGCGCCCGCGCGCCCTCGCGCACCGTGACGACCGTGTTCGGCAGCTTGTTGATCGCGACCGCCAGGATGCCGGCGATCTCAGTCAGGCCGCCCCAGATGAAGGCGAGCACGATGATCACCAGAGCCGGCAGGTTGAGCAGCATGATCAGCCACGGGTCACCGATGCGATCGGCAAGCGACACCCGCCCCATCAGCAGACCGATGGCGGTGCCAATCAGCATGGCGAGGCTGAAGGCCGCGAACACCCGCAGCAGCGTTATGCCGATCTGGAAAAACAATTCGCCGGTGCGCGCCAATGCGATCATCGCAGCGAGGACCTTTTCCGGCCCCGGCAGCAACTGAGCGCCGGCGAATTGGGACGCGATCCACCAAATCACGAGAAAGACGACTATCGAGATGACCCGCACCATTGCCGCTGGCTCATTTCGCGAGGGGCGGCCGATAGAACGTGCCGGGCGCAAGTTGCGTGCTATCGCCGACCAGCGCCGGCCCACCGAGCTTGGCGAGGACGCGATAGAGCGTGCGGGCATCGGCCTCTTCGTTCGCGATTGACCCTTTCGGAATGCCGGCACGGTAATAATCGCGGTAGACCTCGAGCGCGGCCAAGTCCTTGGCATGGACCAGCGGCGCGATCCGTTTCCATTCCGCGTCGGACGTTGCCAACATTTCCTTGGCCTTGCGCGTGACAGTGAGGAAGCGCGCCACCGTGTCGGCATGCGCCGCTGCCCAGGTCCCGTCGAAGACGTAGCCGATCATCGCCAGCGGCCCCTTCACGCCGAATTTCGGCAGCATGTCGTCGACACTGATCAACCGGCGGTAACCTTGCGTCTGCAGCCGAGCGCAGAAATTCCAGAAATTCAGCATCGCATCGAATTCGCCCTGTTGCATCTTCGCGGCAAGTAACGGCGCGGCGCCGTAGACGATGCGCACGTCCCGCTTGAGATCGATCCCTTCCCGCGTAGCAAGCGCCTGCAGCAACAGCCAGCTCTTGTCGATAGGCCCGCCGGCGACGGCGAGTGTCTTGCCTTTGAGATCGGCGAGCGTGTGGATCGGGGAATTCGGCGGCACCATCACCGCACCGAGCGCCGTCGAATAGGGATAGAATACGAGCTTGGCGCCGAGATCGCGCTCGCGCGAGACCCACAGCCAGTCGGTCACAATGACGTCGGCCGACCCGCCGCGTAGCGCAACCTTGCCGGCTTCTGGGCTGGCCAGCGCCGTCGATTCGATGGTGAGCCCCGCCGCTTTAGCGAGGGCGTGGGCGCGGATGACGTCGAGCTCCCACGCGACCGTGCCGGTCTTCAGCAGGGATAGCCGGATGGTCGCAGCATAGGCACTGCCGGGGACAAGACCGAGCACGCCCACGAGACAAAGGCAGACACAGACGAACGCAAGCCGCCAGATCGACATGGCATGTTCCGACGTGACCGGGGAATTCAGGACACGTTGAAATTTAAGACGCGAATGTTCTTCGCGTCGCAGTGTCAGCCTAGCGCCAAGCTTCGCGCACTGACAAGGATTCAGTTGAAAACGCAGCGCCCTTGAGTCGCGCACGCTAATCGATATCATCGCGCGCAGGTGGCGGCTCCGACCGGGACGACAGGGAGACGCGTTGATGCCCGTGCAGCGTGCGATCCAGACCGCTTTTGTGTTGGCTGCGCTTGGCCTGGCGGCCGCGCCGTCCGTAGCCGCGCCGCTCAACGACTATCCGACGGAAGCGCGCGCCAACTACGTCTTTGCCTGCATGCAGACCAACGGCAACACGCAGGTTGCACTGCGGAAATGCTCCTGCTCCATCGACGTGATCGCCTCGCTCCTGCCCTATGACCGCTACGTCTCGGCACAAACCGTGCTGAGTCTCGAACACATACCGGGCCGTTTCGGCGCCATGTTCCGCTCGCCCGCGCAGTCGCGCGAGGCGGTCCAGCGGCTGCGGCGGGCACAGGCCGAAGCGGAAGTGCGCTGTTTCTGAGTAATCGCCGGCGCGGCCTAGCCGCCCCACATGCTGCTTAAGTACCCGAACGCGTTGCCGGCCATTCGCCCTTGAAAACGTCCTTTTTGGTGTCGACCGCCTCCACCCGATAGGGGGCCGCACCGCTCGGCACGTAGCTGAAGCGGATGCTCGGATTTTCAGAGATCGAGATCCCGCCTTTCATCGCGAAAAGCAGTTCCTTCCCCTGCCAAATTTTCAGGTCGTTCACGAAGAACGCTGGAACGTAAAGGTGCGTCACCTGGTCCATCTGCAGCCCCGAATTGTTCGGATGGCGGATCATGATCTGCGCCTCCCGTGACATTCCGGCCTTGGGAATCGGCGTGAACTGGCGAAGCTTCATCTGGCCGAGATGCACCTTTGCCGCGTCGGCGACCTTGAGCGCCGGCGCCGAGCAGCCGCCCGACGCCTTGACGAACCTCTTGACCACATAGAGCTTGCCATCGCTGAGTTCGGCGATCGCATGCACATCGGTGTAGGAATTAACCCGGACTCGCGTCGAAATCGCGCTGACATGGGCGCCGGGGCCGAAGGTGAACCGGGCAGCCACCGGCGACGGATTTTGGTCGATCACGATGGTGAGCCCGATCATCCGGCGTGGATCGCCCGCCGGCATGGTGGTGTGCACCGAGAGCGGGACGACAGCGGCATCCTCGGCCCGGTAGGGCAAGACGAGGGAAATCAGCCGCGTGCCGTCGGACAACGAGCGATTTTTGAACAGATCGCGCGCAAGCGTCGGCCACGGATCGTCAGACGCCTGCGGCGCCGCAGTGCTCGCGACGGTTCCAACACCGAGCACGATCGCAGCCAATCCGGCGATGCAAAGTACTCGCGCACCCTTCCCGATCATGAGAACCTCCTTCGGCTAATGGAACCGGCGCGGCTGCCCGCCGCTCCGGCATTCCAATCATTCCCACTCGAGTTCGGCAAACGCAGCCGTGGCGTTACGCGCATTATAGGCGTCGAACAGCTGCCAGCGGTCCTTTTCCGAGGCGCCGGCTGTCTTCGCCGCAGCGGCGATCGGCACCCCGCGTTTGATCATGCCGCGCACATCGTTGGCAAGGCGCTCCAGATAGCGGCGTTCATCCGACAGGCCTTGCGGCCATTTCGTGACCAGCGGGCCGTGTCCGGGAACCGCCTGACGCACTTTCAGCCGTGCCAAACCGTCCAAATCCTTGAGCCAGCCCAAAAGGCTGCCGTCCAGGACCGGCACATGGTTCACGAACAACAAATCGCCGGTGAACAGCGTGCCAGTGGCGTTATCGAATACCGTCAGGTCGTTGTCGGTGTGGGCGGGCGGCCAGGCGCGCAAGGTCAGCACACGGCCGCCGAGATCGATATCACGCGTGCCGGAGACCGTTTCGTTCGGTGCGATGATACGCACATCCACCATCAGCGCCGCGCCCATCAGCCGCCGAAAATTGGCGATGTAGTAGGCTCCGTGGGTTGCCAACGCAGCCGGCAGATTTTTATGGCCGATGAAATCGGCGCCTGCGAATGCTGCGTTTCCAAAGACATGGTCGGGATGCATGTGGGTGTTGATCACATAGCGAATCGGCTTCGTCGTATGCGCGCGAATGGCCGCGAGCAGCCGGCTTCCCTCGCGCACACTGCCGCCCGTATCGATCACCGCCACCGACGCCGCCCCCACCACGAAGCCGACATTGGCGATGGCGCCTTCGTTCGCACGATTCATCAATGCGATAGCGCCGAAATGAACGAAAACACCCGGCGCAACTTCCGTCACCGCAAGCGGGGCCAATTGGTCTTCGGCGCGACGGCGCCAGCAAACATCGCGGCAAAACAAACGAAAATTGCTGCGACAACGGCCAGTTGGCGTCGGATCAGGCCATCTTCACGCACGGTCAAACCGATCCTTGTGGGCGCGCGTCCCACTGAAATTTTCCCAGCAATCACATCGACAAAGCTGCATTGCATCATCCAGCCCACGCAACGCAACAATTTTTAGGATATGTTTTTTGTTGCGGTCTACAAAACGCCAGCATAGACTTTCGCAGGTTTCCGGCTTCAAGAGCGTCAGTCTAACGGGAATGCTGACGCTTTTCGTAGGCTTGGCGGGGCAACTTACGCAGTGCCCCAGAATGCCACGCCACGCTGTGACACGCTGTCGGAAGCGCTTCCCAAAGCACGGGTGCCGGCTGCACGGCACGTTGCAAAGTGTCGTGACGTCGGCACCCGCGACAACGTCGCAGGGAGGATTCGGATGCGCAAGCTGTTGCTGATGGGCTGCCTCGCAGCCTTGACGGCTTTTGCCGCGACGGCGGCTAGTGCCAACGACCAGCTCGAAAAAATGTCGAAGAACCCGAAAGAATGGGTCATGCCGGCTGGGAACTACGCGAACACGAGGTATTCCGAGCTCAAGCAGATCAACGCCAAGAACGTCGGCAAGCTGCAAGTTGCATGGACGTTCTCGACTGGCGTGTTGCGTGGTCACGAAGGCGGCCCGTTGGTCGTCGGGAACATCATGTACGTTCACGGGCCCTTCCCGAACCCGGTTTTTGCACTCGATCTCGACCATAACGGTCGCATTCTTTGGAAATACGAGCCACGTCAAGACCCCAACGTCATCCCCGTGATGTGCTGCGATACCGTCAATCGCGGCCTCGCTTATGCGGATGGCATGGTCTTCCTGCACCAGGCTGACACGACGCTGGTCGCACTCAATGCGAAGACCGGCAAGGTCGTCTGGCAGGTCAAGGACGGCAATCCGAAAGCCGGCGAAACCGGCACGTCGGCGCCGCTGGTGGTGAAGGACAAGGTCCTGGTCGGAATCTCCGGTGGCGAGTTCGGCGTGCACTGCCGCGTCACGGCCTACGACCTGAAGGACGGCAAGCGCTCCTGGATCGCCTATTCGGAAGGTCCGGACGACCAGATCAAGGTCGATCCGGAAAAAACCACCGACCTCGGCAAGCCCGTCGGCAAAGACTCCAGCCTGAAGACCTGGAAAGGCGATCAGTGGAAGATCGGCGGCGGCTGCACGTGGGGCTGGCTGTCCTACGACCCGAAGCTCGATCTGGTCTATTACGGCTCCGGCAACCCCTCGACCTGGAACCCGAGCCAACGCCCGGGTGACAACAAATGGTCGATGACCATTTGGGCGCGCAATCCGGACACCGGAATGGCCAAATGGGTCTACCAGATGACGCCCCACGACCAGTGGGACTATGACGGCGTCAACGAAATGGTGCTCGTTGATCAGAGGATCAACGGCAAGATGCGCAAGACCCTGGTCCACTTCGACCGTAACGGGTTTGCCTACACTCTCGATCGTGAAAACGGCGAACTGCTGGTCGCCGCAAAGTACGATCCGAAGGTGAACTGGGCGACCGGGATCGACATGAACAAGTCGTCCAAGGACTATGGCCGACCGATCCTCGTTCCCAAGTACGAGACGTCGAAGCAAGACGTGAACGTGAAGGGCATCTGCCCGGCAGCGCTCGGCACCAAGGACGAACAGCCGTCGGCCTACTCGCCGCAGACTGGCCTGTTCTACGTGCCGACCAATCACGTCTGCATGGACTACGAGCCGTTCCGGGTCGCCTACACCGCCGGCCAGCCCTACGTCGGGGCAACGCTGTCGATGTATCCGCCTCCGGGCGACAGCAACATGGGCAATTTCATTGCCTGGGACGCCCGCAAGGGCAAGATCGTTTGGTCGGATCCGGAGCAGTTCTCGGTCTGGTCAGGCGCTCTGGCGACCGCCGGTGGGGTGGTCTTCTACGGCACGCTCGAGGGCTATCTGAAGGCCGTCGACGCCAAGACGGGTAAGATGCTCTACAGGTTCAAGACCCCGTCTGGCATCATCGGCAACGTGATGACCTTCGAGCACGGCGGCAAGCAGTACGTTGCCGTCCTGTCCGGCGTCGGCGGTTGGGCCGGTATCGGTCTCGCCGCGGGTCTGACCGATCCGCACGCGGGCCTCGGCGCGGTCGGCGGTTATGCCGCGCTGAAGAACTACACCGAGCTCGGTGGCCAGCTCACCGTGTTCGCTTTGCCCGGTAGCTGAGCCGCAGGTTCAGGCTGAACACCACGGATATCCGGCGCGTCATCGACGCGCCGGATACTGTCCGGTTCGACCACTGCGGTTCTGCGCACGCAAAGACAAAAGGAACTCTCGTGAGAATATCTGTTGTCGTCGTCGCGACGCTGGTCGCGGCAACTCTCGCCATTGGTATGGGCCGCGCCATCGCCGACGGCTCCGGCGATCCGACCGCGGTCAAGGACGACCAGGGAAAGTGGCTGGACAAGAACGGCGTGCCGACCTTCCATATCGCCAAGGACGGCACGGTCGACTGGTACACGTTCTCCGGTTTCCGCCGCTACAATTCGAGCTGCATCGTTTGCCACGGACCGGATGGCGCGGGCTCCACTTATGCCCCTGCCCTCGTCAATTCGCTGAAGGCGCTGGACTACACCCAGTTCTTCACCGTCGTGGTCAACGGCAAGAAGGATGTCAGCACGTCATCGGACAAGGTGATGCCCGCCTGGGGCACCAATCCGAACGTGATGTGTTATCTCGACGACATCTTCGTTTACTTGCGCGCGCGTTCGGACGGCGCCCTTGGGCGTGGCCGTCCCCAGAAACACGTGCCGAAACCGAAGGCTGCGGCTGACGCGGAGAACAGTTGCATGGGCACGCAATGAGCACGGGACGCCATGGGTGACTCTAAAGATAGCGAGCGACGTTTGCGGAGACGCTCGCCAGCGCATGAGCAGGGTTCGACAAGGGTTCAGTTCAACGAGACGAGGTCGAACATGATGTTCCGTACCGCAGCATGCCTGCTTGGCCTTGCCGCCTGCGCCATAGCGCCGGCCCTCATCGCTGGCGGGGCTTCCTGGGCGCAGGGCACGCCACCCGGGCGCATGACCCCCGGCGCCCAGTCATCCCCGTTCCGCGGGCAAAGCGCGAAGCAAGGCGAGGCGCCCTTCGAAATGGTCGACCCGAAAGTGTTCCGGGTCTGCGCCGATCCGCGCGATCTGCCCTATTCGAACACCAAGCGCGAAGGGTTCGAGAACAAGATCGCCGACCTGCTGGCCAAAGACCTCAACAAGAGCGTCGGCTACACTTGGTACCCGAACGCGCCGGGTTTCGTGCGCCGCACGCTCGCCATCTACAAATGCGATATCATCATGGGCGTGCCGCAGGGCGACGACATCGTCCAGGTCACCAACCCCTATTACCACTCGGTCTATTCGCTGGTCTTCAAGCCGGGTAACGGGCTCGACGGCGTGGATACACTCACCGACCCGCGCCTGAAGGGTAAGCACATCGGCGTCATTGCCGGGACGCCGCCGGCCACCAACCTGGTTCTCGACCAACTCATCGACCACGCAAAGTCATATCCGCTCGTCGTCGATACCCGCTACGATTCGTCCCCGGCCAAGATGATGCACGACGTCGTCGCCGGCGACATCGACGTCGGCATCCTATGGGGGCCGCTTGCCGGCTATTACGCCCACCACGCCGGCGTGCCGATCAAGGTGGTGCCCCTGCTCAAGGAGAAGAACGGTCCGCGCATGTCTTATCGCATTGGCATGGGGGTGCGTTATTCGGACCAGAGCTGGAAGCGTCAGTTGAACCGGTTGCTCCACAAGGAGCAGCCCACGATTACCGCGATGTTGCTGAGTTACGGTGTGCCGCTGCTCGATGAGAACAATCATCTCATCCAGCCTCCGGCAACCGGCCGGTGATTCGGTGCATCGGCCATGGATAGTCGTTTGTGTTGTGGCAGCGTCGGTCTTGGCCGGCGCAATCGCGCATGGCCAAGGGACGGCACCGGCGGAACCGCAAGGCTACCGCACCGATCACTATCGGGCACCCACGCCGCGCACATTGCGCGGCGCCCGCGTGGCGAGCACGGCGCAAGTGGCGGCGCTATGGAGACGTGACGGCGCGGCCTTTGTCGATGTGCTGCCGCGCCCACCGCGGCCGGTCGACCTCCCCGCCGGCACGATCTGGCGCGACCGGCCGCGGTCGGACATTCCCGGCAGCGTATGGCTGCCGGACACCGGCTATGGCGCGCTCGCGCCAGCGATGCAGGATTACTTCGCCAAGGGCTTGCGCAAGGCCACCGGCGGAAACCGCGATAAGCCGTTGGTCATCTATTGTCTGCACGATTGCTGGATGTCGTGGAACGCCGCCAAGCGCGCCCTGGCGATGCATTACACGCGGGTGATCTGGTATCCGGACGGCACCGACGGCTGGGCGGACGCAAGGCTACCGTTAAAACAAGTGGTGCCGGAGCGTCGTCCGCGCAAGTGAGTTCCATGTTGATTGATCCGTCATCAATTCTGTGCGCGAACGGAACGCCGTCAGTTGGCGGTTCCAGCAGCGCGACGCGAGGGGGCGCGTTTCTGCAAGAAGCAACAAGGAGCGTGAATAATGAATTCGAGTTATATTGGCGTCAACATTGATCGCGCTCTTGCCGGGCGCCGCTTTGGCGCTGCCGGCCGGCAATGCCACCAAGGGCGCGCAAATCTTTAAGACCTGCAACATCTGTCACAACATCGGCCCCAAGGCGACGATCAAGGTCGGTCCGCCGCTCAATGGCGTCGTTGGGCGGCCGTGGGCGTCGTGGCCCGGCTTCAGTTATTCGAGCGGATTGGTGAAGGGAAAGAAGGATGGCAACGTGTGGACCGAGGCGCGCCTCGACAAATGGCTCACCAACCCGCGCGCCGACGTGCCCGGGACCAAGATGTTCTTTGCGGGCCTGAAGGAAGCGCAACAGCGCGCCGACGTGATCGCCTATCTCAAGCAGTTCGACATCAAGGGGAACAAGAAATAGGTCTGTTCTGGAGACGACGCGGAAACAGCCGCCAGCGCGGAACGCTTGACGGGCAGTTATTGGCGTTTGCCGCGAGGCGCGGGTACGATCAGGGCTTGATTTTGCGCGCCGCGACTTTCGTGGCGCGCGGACGATTCCTTAGCGCGCGCCGCCGCGTTGCGCGACCGCTATATCGCTCGGCACATCGGCCCGCTTGCGCAAGCACATGACCTTGACCCGTTCGTTTTCGGTGAGATTGCGGCCGAGGCTCGTGCCGGCGAGATAGGCTTGGCCGTGCATCAAGCAGGTTGCCGGGTTACCGAAGGTCTCCGGCACCCACATCACATCGACGGCATTGTTGCGATCGCAGTCACGGATGTTCGGCGTGGTGGCCAGCGAGCATATCAGGACCATCGCAGTCAGCATCAGTAGCTCCAAGGGCGCCCGTGAAAGTGCGCGCCCATCAAGTTGCGCGTCTGACGGCACAGACGCGTGTGTGGTTTCTTGTCGGCCGAGGGCATGCATTTCGCACGCCAACCGGGCGTCACCGTCTTGCATGGGCGAACCGGCGCCCACGCGGCAAAAAGCAAGAGCCGGGCCAATTCCGGGTCGGGTGCTTAGCGCTCGGGTACGGAATCCACAAGCACGTGGAAGCACGTGCTGTTGCCGGTCAGCCGCGGTAGTAGGTCTCTACCTTTTCGGTGAGCCAGGCCCAGGCTTCCCGCTCGCGGGGGCCCGCCGTCTTGTCGACGGCACTCTCGAGGTGCGTAAGTTCCCGCTCGATCCGCGCGCGCGGTAACATATGCAACCGGCTGACCAGAATGGCCGCCTCGATCACCGCCGATTGCGCGCGATTGAAGCCCGCAAACGGTGCGTGCGACACGGCACGGATCACCCGGCAACGGAAGCGCGGCCGCTGCGGGTCGTCCTGCACCGCCTCGACCGCGAGTTCCATGTGCGAAACGGCATCGGCGAGCCGGGGCACCGGCACCGCCTCCGCCGGCAGCGTCGACCAATCGCGGCGGCCGGTGAGACACCCAGCGAAGACCCGCACATCGTCAGTATGACTCGCGGTTGCAAAGCCGACAGATTGCAAATTATCGAGTGTCGTGGACGGCCGGAACGGAGCGATGATCCAGTCTTCGCCTTCGGCGATAAGCCCAAGCGGCGCGACATGAACTTGCCCCGCCCGATCGGCCGTTATGACGATGGTCTCGCGGATCATCGGCATGGGCGGGAACCTGGCGCGGTCGGGTCCAATTCCCCACCTCTCATTATTATATGCACGTCTCCCGGTGCCGGCGGCTGCCTACTCATTATTACCAGGCCCTTTGCTGGACCGCTGCAGGGTGGGCCCCGCCTCCCGTATCCGGCCAAAGGCCTCTGCCGGGCGGTCGGCGCCGCAACCCCAGTCCAGCGGCTCGTCCTGGGCGTAGCGCTTGCCCAGCCGCCAGGCGATCTCGGCCTTGGACAACTCCGTCCCAAGATAAAACGCGTGCCCGGCATCGCCGGTGAGACCGAGCTTCGGGAACAGCGACAGCGCCTCGGTGCCAACATGGTGCAGGCCGCGGGCGTAGACATGGATGCCGTCCTCGGCGACTTCGATGCGGAAGTTGCCATCGCGCACCTCGGCCGCCAGTTCGGCGATCTCCTGGGGCGAGTTCGGAAACGGCTTGCGGTCGTGCAGTTGCAGCAGCGCGCCGCCATAGCCCTGCGGCAGGCTGTCGTCCGCGCGTGCCGCAAACATCAGGCGGCGCGCGGCGTCGTGCTCTTGCATGGTGCGCCGTGTATGCGGGCTCACCTGCACCACCAGCACATTGCGGATTTGCAGTTCCGAGCAGAGGCCGAGCAGCGCCGCCGTCACCCCGCCGCTGTCGGCATCGGTTAGTTCGGTGAGATTGCCGGTCCCCATCAGGATCTCCGCGTCGGGCAGCCGCGCGCGCAACTCGGCATAACGCGAGAGCGACTGCATGAAGCCGAAATGGATCGGGTCGAGAATGGGATCGAGCAGCGCTTTGATGTTCTGCTTGTCGGCCGCCTCCGCCGCGCGTAGCAGCGACGCGAGATCGCCGTGCTCCGCGGGCACCAGCACGGGCGTGGCGCCGGTTTCGCGCGCAAGATCGAGCGTGTTTTCGGTGAGACTGAGCAGGAACTTGGCGCCGGCCCGCGCGCCTATGCGCAATTCGTCCATCTGCGCGCAGTCAACGCTGACGGTGAAGCCCTCGCCCGTGAGCGCGCGCACGGCGTCGGCGAGATGCGGGAACGGCGTGTCGGGCAGACAGCCCAGATCGATAACATCGGCGCCCGCCGCCCGCATCGTGCACGCGCGTTCGACGATCGCGTCGATGGAAAGATCCGGCGCATCGACGATTTCGGCGAAGATGCGCATGTCGTGACGCGACAGGTCGAGATTTCGCCCGCCCTTGCCGAAATATGCGGGCAGATCGTTGATCTCGTCCGGACCACGCTCGAAACGCACGCCAAACTCGGTGCTGAGCCGGGCGAGATCGGCGCGGCAGCGTCCCGGCAGCACGACGCGGCTCGCCTGCACCGGCCGCGGCAATCGGCGCGCGATGATCGCCTCGGTCATCAAGGCCGCGACCTTGACGCCCACGTTGATCACCGACCAGCCGAATTCCGTATTGTTCATGCCCGCGAGCACCTTCTCCAGCCGCGGCTGCGCCAGATGGCCGGTGAGGAAGGCGATCTGCTCGGTCATGACACGTCGCGCCGGCGGCGCGCCACCCTTTCGCTGAGTTCGGCCAGGCTCTCGACCACGGCGACGTCGGCGAATTCCTTCAGCCGCGCCGTGTTGTCGAGATCGATCTTGCGCGGATAGACCTTGACCATGCCCTTGGGCGCCTCGGTTTCGAGCTCGGGCGCGGTGTCGCAGGCAAACACGATCGAGGGCACGCGACATTTGCCGGCCTGCGCAAAGACATTGGTCGCCAGCGTATCGGAGATACCGAACACGCATTTGGCCACGGTGTTGGAGGTGGCCGGCGCCAGCACCAGCGTGTGATAGGTGCCGTAGTAAAAGGCCCCGACCGGCGCCGCGCTCGCCGTGGTGTCGCGGAAGATGCGCACCGACCGAGGCAAATTAAAATCCTGCTTGTACATCCGCAACACTTCGGCGGCCGCACGGCTGACGAACAGATCAACATTGTCGAGCTCGCGCACGAGCGCGAGGCATTCCTTGAAGAAATGCCCGGAACCGGTGAGCGCCCAACCCCAGCGTGGCGTCGCCACCTTGGCCATCACGAGGCCTCGACCGCCGCGGCGACAGCTTCCGCCGACACGATAGGCGCTCCGACCGCCCCGCCCTGCCTGGTCGCTTCGGCCACGGCCGCTGGCTCGCCGGCAGAAACGATGAAAGCCTGAGCACCGCTTTCCGCGCAGTATCGAGGAAATGCCGGATCGACGATGCCCCGTGCCGCCAGATCGACCGCCGGCATCGGCTCGCCGGAGAAACTGCCGTGTTTGACCAGCAACAGCCGCGCGGCACCAATGCGCCCCGCCAGCCAGGCGGCAAGACTGTCGGATGTGACATCCCAGCTCGCCGGAATATCCGCGCTGCCCGCCACCATCTCCACGGGCGACCAGATCGGGACTTCACCTGCGGCGAGCATCTGCCGGATGTCCACGAGCGTATGGGCAATGCCGAAGCCTGGCCGCAGGTCGGCCAGCGCCCTACCGTATTGCTCCATTGCCAGAAGCGCCATGTGATGGGCCGCTTCATCGCCAAAGCCCATCTCCGCCTGCGCTGCTCTCACGGCATCGGCAAACGGTCCGCCGCCCGGCACCACGACAACACGTCCACCGCAAGCGGCGAGCGCGTCGAGCCACCCGACAAGTCCGGCAGAACCGGCCAAGCTGCCGCCAAGCTTGACCACGGTGATGTCGTTGTTGCGCATCTAGCTGCCGGACAGAGGTCCGCTCTTGTCGGCCGCACTCGGATAAAGGTGGTAGACCTTGGCGACCTCGGCCGGCCGCCGCCGTTCGATCTCGACTCCCACCTGGCCCGGTCCGACATCGAGCTTTTCGACCTTGACGGTGACCCGCTTCACCCGTGCGTGGCCGAGCACAAAATCCGCAATCCGCTCCGCCAGGGTCTCGACCAGCGCCACATGGCCGTCCGCTACGATCAGGCGAATACCGTCGGTAATGATGTCGTAGGACAGGACGTCACGCATATCCTGCGCCGGTCGGGTCACGCGTGCGATTTCCGCATCCACGTTGAAGCGCACGCTCTGCTCCCGTTCGCGCTCATGACCATAGGCGCCGACCTGCAAGGGCAGCACGAAGTCATGCACGAAGACGCGGTCGACTTCGCCCCTCTCGCGGGCAGAATCGACGGAATAGCCGCGCGCGGAGAGGATATGAACATCCGGATGCTGTTGCGGCGACGCGAGCCGCACCACGGAGCCGCGCGGGTCGCGCGGGATCAGGGCGCGAATGAGATCGACCGCAGCGCCGTCGAGCCCGGCGGTCCGGTCATGAGCGGCGCACAAGGCACCGCGGAACCCGAGATAATCCGGCTCGAGCAGCAGCAAGCGCGGCACGTCGGGCGCTTCCAACGAGCCGGCCAGCCCCGAAAAGAGATCGTGCGAGCGGCACGCGCGCACGAACGCGCCAAGCCGGTCGAGGTCGGCATGATCGAGCAGTCGGCCCGCGCCCTTATGGGCGGTGTCCAACATTGCGCCGGCAAAGCCGCATTCGGCCAGCAATGGCAGCAACGCGACGTCGGGTTCTGCATCGGCGAACATGACGCCGATCAATTTTGTGCGCTGCGCAAGAGGCGCCAGCGCGCGGATGCAGTCCGTCCGCTGCCCACCGGGAAACAGACCCACCTTCACATAGTCTACGCCCGTCTCGGACATGCCCACTGCGGAAGCGACGACAATGTCAGGCTGCATCGGTAGATCGCCGGTCACCGCGCTGGTCGGTCGCCTACCGTCGACGGCGGCCACGATGGAACGGATGACCTCAACGGAGAGCGCGCCGAGCGCTCCCCGGGCGGGGTCCTTCAGGTCGATGATGTCGGCACCAACGGCGAGGGCGAGCTGCGCCTCCTCCGCATCAATCACGCTCGCCAAGAACTGTGTCATGAACGGGCTCCGTTGGGCGCTGCAACAATGCAAACGCCCATAGTCAAAACCAATATTTCCTTATCCCTTGTGGCGAGCGAACGCATGCCGCAATCGGACGAGAAGTCAGTGCCCACACTGAGCTTAGGCAAAATCACTCTTGATTTAAACCAGGAATAGCAGTCTCATTGTTGACCACGGTAAGTGGGGCAGCGTGGTGTGGAACTGTGCCTTGATACGAGTCCCCGCATTTGCCCTCGCCCTCCTGCTCGGCTTTACGGTCTCGGCTGTCGCCGCGTCGCCGCTCGATATTAAGGTCGGCTTTCTGCGCCGGCCGAAACATCAAGAAACAATCTCCCTGGTCCAGATGCCGCCGCCCGACGATGGGCTCGCGGGCGCACAGATGGCCATGGACGACAACAATACGACCGGCCGTTTTCTGAATCAGCGCTTCACGCTGACCGACGTCCACCTGAAGAAGGACGCCGATGCCGTCGCTGCAGTGCAGCAACTTGCAAGCCAGCACGTCTCGCTCGTGATCACGGACCTTCCCGCCGACGTCCTGCTCAAGGCCGCCGATGCCGGCAAAGCGCACGGCATGCTGTTCTTCAATGCCGCCGCAACGGACGACCGGCTGCGCCAGCAAGACTGCCGCGCCAACGTGGTGCACGCCGCCCCGTCGCGCGCCATGCTGGCCGACGGACTCGCGCAATATCTGGTCTGGAAGAAGTGGGTACGCTGGCTGCTGGTGACCGGCTCCCATAAACGGGATCAGCTCTACGCCGAGGCGATCAAACGGGCGGCCCAACGCTTCGGGGCCAAGATCGTGCAGCAACGGGTGTTCAAGGACACCGGCGGGGCGCGGCGCAGCGACAGCGGCGTGGTGCAGATCCAACAGCAAATTCCGGTCTTCACCCAGGAGGCCCCGGATTACGACGTGCTGGTCGCCGCGGACGAAAGCCAGGTGTTCGCCAACTATCTGCCCTACCGCACCTGGGACGCGCGACCGGTCGCCGGTTCCGCCGGGCTGGTACCGACGAGCTGGGACGCCTCGAATTATCTTTGGGGCGGAATTCAGATGCAGAGCCGATTTACCCGCCTCTTCAAGCGGTTGATGACCGCGCTCGACATGCAGGCCTGGACCAGCGCGCGCATGATCGGCGAGGCCGTCCAGCGCACCAACTCGGCCGACCCGAAGGCCATCCTCGCCTTTCTGAAGGGCCCCAAAATGACCTTGGGCGCCTATAAGGGCCAGAAGCTGACCGTGCGCGATTGGGACCTGCAACTGCGCCAGCCGATTCTGCTGACCGACGGCCGGACCATCGTGTCGGTGTCGCCGCAGGCCGGATTCCTGCATCAGCATTCCGAACTCGACACTCTCGGCTTCGATCAACCCGAAACAAAATGTAAGCTGCAATAAAGCGGGATCGACGGATGACCACTTTGCTTTGCCGCTCACAGATCAAAAGGCACCGAGCTATCGCCCGCGCGAGAGCTGGCGCCGTCGCGCGCGCGCTCGGCGCCACTACACACGCACTACCCACTTTCGCGGCCCTCGGCCTAATGATCTCGCTGACCGGCGCCGCCCATGCCTACAAGGCTTATGTGTCCAACGAACGCAGCAACACCATCAGCGTCATCGACACCGACAAGATGGCGGTGATCAGAACCATCAAGGTCGGTCAACGGCCGCGCGGCATCGAACTGACCCCGGACGACAAATACTGCCTGGTGGCCGTCGGCGACGATGACACCATCCAGATGGTCGATACCAAGACCCACCAAGTGACCGCCAACCTGCCCTCCGGGCCCGACCCCGAGCTGTTCGTCCTCAACAAGGACGGAAGCCGGCTCTACGTCGCCAACGAGAACGACAACACCGTCACCGTCGTCAACATGCAGACCCGCAAGCCGGTCAGCGAGGTGCAGGTCGGCGTCGAGCCGGAAGGCATGGTCATCAGCCCGGACGGCAAGATCCTCATCAACACCTCCGAAACGACCAACATGGCGCACTTCATCGACACCAAAACCCGCCAAGTTGTGGCGAGCGTTCTGGTCGATTCGCGCCCGCGTTTCGCCGCCTTCACCAGCGACGGCAAGGAGCTTTGGGTCTCCTCGGAAGTCGGCGGCACGGTAAGCGTCATCGACCCGGCCGAGCACAAGGTGATCGGCAAAGTCAGCTTTGCCATACCGGGTCTGCGGAGCGAGGCTATCCAGCCCGTCGGCATCAACATCAGCAAGGACGACAAGATCGTCTTCGTCGCGCTCGGGCCCGCCAACCGCGTGGCGGTGATCGATCGCAAGACGCGCAAGGTCATGAAATATCTACTGGTCGGGCAGCGAGTCTGGCACATGGCCTTCACCCCCGACCAGAAATATCTGCTGACGACCAACGGCATATCCAACGACGTCTCGGTCGTCGATGTTGCCGACCTCAAGGTGATCAAATCGATCCAGGTCGGTGAGCTGCCCTGGGGCGTGACAATCACCAGGCACTGAAAGGCGACCTCGGCTTGAACGGATGGCAATAATGCACGGGATGACGACAGCCACCGCGCCGGCGCTCTCGGTCGAAAACGTCAGCCATTCTTACGGTGCCCGCCGCGCGCTCGACGACGTCAGCCTGAACGTCGCGCCGGGCCGGTTCGCTGTCCTGCTCGGCCTTAACGGCGCGGGAAAGAGCACGTTGTTCTCTCTGATCACACGGCTCTATGCCACCCAGCGGGGCCACATCCGCATTTTCGAGCACGATGTCGAGCGCGCCTCGGGCGAAGCGCTGCGCATCCTCGGCGTCGTGTTCCAATCGCGCACGCTCGATCTCGACCTCTCGGTCATGCAGAATCTGATGTATCACGCCGCCCTGCACGGCATCGGCAAGCGCGACGCACGCGCCCGTGCCGAGGAAGTGTTGGGGCACATCGCCCTCAGTGACCGCGCCCGCGACAAGGTGCGCAACCTGTCGGGCGGGCAGATGCGGCGGGTGGAGATCGCCCGCGCGCTGCTGCATCGCCCTCGCCTGCTGGTACTCGACGAACCGACCGTCGGCCTCGATATCAAGTCGCGTGCCGATTTGCTCGGCCATGTACGTCGGCTCGTGCTCGAGGAAGGCATCGGCGTTTTGTGGGCGACGCACCTCATCGACGAAGTGGCCGACGACGACCAGGTGATCGTGCTGCATCAGGGCCGCGTGCTGGCCGACGGGTCGGCGGCGCAGGTGGTCGCCGACAACGGCAGCAAGGACGTCCGCGGCCTTTTCATGCGGTTGACCGGCAATCCCGAGGCCGGAAGCGAGGCGGCATGACCAGCCTCGCCGCCAGCGCCAGGACCGCCGCGCGTGCCGCCGCCGCTCCGCGCGGCTTCACGCTACGGCAATATGCGATCTGCCTGAAAGGCATTGTCTGGCGCGAGGGACTGCGCTTCCTGCATCAGCGCGAGCGCTTCATCTCGGCGCTGGTTCGCCCGCTGGTCTGGCTGTTCATCTTCGCCGCCGGGTTCCGCCAGGTGCTCGGCGTTTCCATCATTCCGCCCTACCAGACCTATATCCTCTATGCCGTCTACATAACGCCTGGGCTGATCGCGATGATCCAGCTATTCAACGGCATGCAATCGTCGCTCTCCATGGTCTACGACCGTGAGATGGGCAACATGCGCACGCTCTTGGTGGGCCCGCTGCCGCGCTGGTACCTGCTGCTCTCCAAGCTCGTCGCCGGCACCGCGGTATCGCTGCTGCAGGTCTACGCTTTTCTCGCCATCGCCTGGTTCTGGGATATCGAGCCGCCGCCGTTCGGATACCTGTCGGTACTGCCGGCGCTGGTTCTTTCGGGCCTGATGCTGGGGGCGCTCGGCATGCTGATCTCCTCGGTGATCAAGCAGCTCGAGAACTTCGCAGGCGTCATGAATTTCGTCATCTTCCCGATGTTCTTTGCCTCATCGGCACTCTATCCGCTGTGGCGGGTCCGAGAAGGCAGTCCCTTCCTCTACTATGTCTGCCAGTTCAACCCGTTCACCCACGCGGTCGAACTCATTCGTTTTGCGCTTTACATGCAAGTCAACTGGATTTCGTTTGCCGTGGTGACCGGCTGTACCGTGCTGTTCATGGTCGGCGCCATTCTCGCCTATGATCCGTCACGCGGCTTCCTCGCCCGCCGCGACGCGCCGGGAGGTGGAACATGAAACGTATCGCCGTAGCCGCTCTCGCGCTCACGCTCGCGGCGCCGCTCGCCGCGCGCGCCGCCGACGCGCGATATCCCGACTGGCCGTGCCAGCAGATCAAGGTGCCGACGCTATCGCCCGCTGCGTTCTGGACCGGCCCGTCCATCGCCGATGTCGGTGAGGCTTGGCAGAACGACCCGAAAATCGACGACCTCGCCCGCCGTCTGGCGGCGCGGCGCACGCCGCTCGACGAAGCGCAGAAACAGGCCAAAGCCTTCATCGCCGGCACGCCGGATGAAAAGAAACACAAGGCCGCCCTGCTTTTTGCCGGCGTGTTCTCCATCCTCGACGGCGAACGCGGCCAAGTGATGTCCGGTATCGAGCGCTTCTCCCACCGCCAGCAGGATTTGCGCAACCAATTGCGCGATGACCTCACCAAGCTGCGCGCCCGCCAGGATGCGCCCAATCCGGACCCCGCCGAGGTCGACAAGCTGGGCACACAGGTCGCCTGGGACACCCGCGTTTTCGACGAACGACGGCAGACCATCCGCTATGTGTGCGAGGTGCCGTCCACGATCGAGCACCGGCTGTTTGCGCTGGCGCAGACCATCCAACAGAGCCTGAATTGAGCCGTGGGCCCGCCTTTCCCACTCGCTTGGCCGCGAACTTTGCCGCATCGTGGCTAGCGCGGGGTCGAGACGGCCTAGGTTGCGAATGTTTTAATGAACAATGGCTTGTTGTGCCGGCGCGGCGGATGTAGCGTTTGCAAATAACAATGACAAAGGAGGAAATTCCAATGAGGTGGACCACACCAACCCTCGTCGAAATCTGCATCGGCCTCGAGATCAACGGCTACCTGCCGGCCGAGTTCTGACGCGCGCTCGCCGCGTCGCGGCATCAGCCGGCCATCGTTCCCGGCTGGATGCCGACCCGATCGCGAGTCCGCTGGAACTACGCGCGCGCCGAAGCTTTATGATCTGTAGCGGCGCGCAAAGCGCCAACCTCAGTTTCTTCGCGGGCTCGCTCGAACGACACAAGTTCGAGGCGGCCTGCGATAAGGCCGCGGAAGACGGCACGGAGATCAAGCTGTGAAACTGATGACGCCGGATGAACTGGAAGCCGAACTGCGCGACATCGGCGCCAAGCGCTATCACCGTCTGCATCCATTTCACAAAATGTTGCATGGCGGGCAGTGCACCAAGGGCCAGGTGCAGGCATGGGCGCTCAACCGCTATTACTATCAGGCGATGATCCCGATCAAGGACGCCAGCCTGATGGCGCGCTGCGACGATCGTGACCTGCGGCGCGAATGGCGCAGCCGCTTGGTCGACCACGACGGCGAGAGCGGAAACGACGGCGGCATCGCGCGCTGGCTCAAACTGACCGACGGGCTCGGCCTATCGCACGAGGACGTGGTTTCCACCCGCCTGATTCTGCCGGGCACGCGGTTTTCCGTCGACGCCTATGTGCACTTCGTGCGCGACCGCACGCTGCTGGAAGCGGTCGCCTCCTCGCTGACCGAACTGTTCTCGCCGACAATCATCAGCGAGCGCATGGCCGGGATGCTCAAGAACTACGACTTCGTCACGCCCGGGACGATGGCCTATTTCGACAAGCGCCCGCCGCAGGCCAGCCGCGACGCCGCTTTCGCGCTCGATTATGTGAAGCGCAACGCCACGACACCGGAAACGCAGCGCGCCGTGCTTGACGCCCTCGTCTTCAAATGCAGCGTGCTGTGGACCATGCTCGACGTGCTCTACTATTCGTATGTCGCGCCCAAGCACGTGCCGCCCGATGCCTTCGTGCCGGAGGACCAGAACGGATGAGCGCCACCATCCCGCGTGAGGTCGCCGACGACAGCGTACCGCGCCTGCCGCGCGGCGTGCGGCTGACCGACAGCCCGGCGCAGGGCGGCACGGTGCTGCTGGCGCCGGAGCGGGTGTTCAAGCCGGACGCCGTCGCGCTCGCCATTCTGCGGCACTGCGACGGCACGGCGACGGTGGCGAGCATCGCCGATGCATTGTCAACCGCTTACAATGCCCCGCGCGAGCGTGTGCTCAACGACATCAAGACCCTGCTCGGCGCGCTCGCCGACAAGCAACTGTTGGAGCTTTGACGTGGCGGCGGGCAACGGCGAGGCACTGCACCGGCCACTCGGCCTGCTCGCCGAGCTGACCCACCGCTGCCCGCTCGGCTGCCCCTATTGCTCCAACCCGCTCGAGCTCGACCGTCGCTCCGACGAGCTCGATACCGAGACCTGGGCGCGGGTGTTCCGCGAGGCGGCGACGCTCGGCGTCCTGCAGGTGCACATCTCCGGCGGCGAGCCAGGTTCCCGCCGGGACGTCGTCGATATCGTCAAGGCCGCGCACGAGGCCCCGCTCTACACCAACCTCATCACCTCGGGTGTCGGTCTGAGCAAAGAGACACTTGCCGCGCTCTACGACGTCGGTCTCGACCACGTCCAGATTTCGATCCAGGACAGCGAAGCCGCTTCCGCCGACGTCATCGCCGGCTACAAGGGCGCCTACGCGCGCAAGAACGCGCTCGCATCGGAGGCGGTGCGGCTCGGCCTGCCGCTCACCATCAACATGGTGGTGCACCGTGCCAATATCGAGCGAATCGAAGCCATGGTCGACCAGGCATTGGCGCTCGGCGCCGGCCGTATCGAAATCGCGCATGTGCAGTATTACGGCTGGGCTATCCCCAACCGCGCCGCTTTGATGCCGACGCGCGAGCAGGTCGAGCGCGCGGTGAAGACGGTCGAAGCCTTGCGCGACAAGCATCACGGCCGCATCGTGATCGATGCCGTGGTGCCGGACTATTACGCGCGGTTCCCCAAGCCTTGCGTCGGCGGTTGGGGACGCCGCTCACTCAATGTCACGCCCGCGGGCCGCGTGCTGCCCTGCCACGCGGCGGAGGTTATCCCGGGCCTCGAATTCTGGTCGGTGCGCGAGCATTCGCTGGAAGAGATCTGGCAGTCTTCTCCCGCCTTCAACGCCTTCCGCGGCACAAGCTGGATGAAGGAGCCCTGCCTCAGCTGCGAACGGCGCGAGCAGGATTTCGGCGGTTGTCGCTGCCAGGCTCTCCTGCTCACCGGCGACGCACGCGCCGCCGATCCGGTCTGCCACCTGTCACCCCAGCATGCGCTGGTCGCCGAACTCGCCGCCGTGCAGGAAGACCGTCCCTACGTCTACCGGCGCTAAAGAGCGGGCCTGAAGCGAACGCACGCTCAGCAACCGGACGCTACGTCAGCCCCACCGGCACCCACGACCTATCAATTGAACTTGCGCCGATTGACGCTGGCGCTCTACGTCAGCCCGCGGGACGATGGCGGCGGCGCGGCCAGTTCGGTGATCTTCACCGGATCGGTCTCCTGCGCGGTGATCGCCCGCAAATCCTCCACATATTGCTCAAGGCCGTAGGTCATCGTGGAAACCCTCCGATGCAGCGCCTTGCGCCGAAACCGTGAGCATGCTGCCATATCCGCAAGGGTGCAACAACGCCCGCCTGCCCGGCGGCGCTTCAACGACAAACCTTGGAGGATGCGCGGTGATTCGGATCGGCATTATCGGGCTTGGCTGGTGGGGCAAGCAGATCACCATTTGCCTCGCGCATAGCCCGCGCTTCAAGCTAGTGGCCGGCTGCGACACCGACAGCCAGATGGCCGAGCCATTTGCTGCGGCGCACGGCCTCGATCTCGCCCGCGATTACCGCGACCTGCTGAACAACCCCGAGATCGACGCGGTCGCCGTGGTGGCGCCGCACGCACTGCACCAAGAGATCGTCGTTGCCGCCTACGCCGCCGGCAAGCATGTGTTCTGCGAGAAACCGCTGGCACTGACCGTGGCAAGCGCCGAGCGCATGCTCGACGCCGCCGCAAAAGCCAATAGCCCGCTCGGCATCGGCCATGAGCGGCGCTTCGAGCCGGCGATGGAGGAGATGCGCCATCTGTTCGAGAGCGGCACGCTGGGGCGCCTGCTGCACATGGATGCCAATGTCAGCCACAACAATTTCCGCAACATCGACCCATCCAATTGGCGGCGCGACCCCAAGCACGCACCGGCCGGGGCCTGGACCGCGCTCGGCGTCCACCTCGGTGACATGTTCGTTTCGCTCGCCGGCACGCCGGTGCGGGTGGCGGCGCGCACCGCCGCGCAGATATTCCCCAAACCTTCCGAAGATTATGTCAGCGCCGAGATCGATTTCGCCGACGGTTCGCGCGGACGTATTACCTGTCTGTCGACACCGCCGTTCTACGGGCGCTTCACCCTGTTCGGCGACCAGGGCTGGGTCGAGGTGGAGGAAGGCGGCAATGTCGACAAGGGCCTGCCGTCGAGCTTCGTCCATTGCAAGCCGGACGGCAGCCGCGAGACGCGCAGCTACCAGCCGATCAACACGGTGCGGCTGAATTTCGAAGCCTGGGCCGACGCCATCGAAGGCCGCGCGCCCTACCGTTTCACACCCGAACAACTGCTGGCCAATGTCGGCATTCTCGACGCCCTCACCCGCTCGGCCGCGGAGGACGGCAAGCCGATCGCGCTGTGAATTTGGATTGCAACTAATTCCGAACAGCGAAACACGCGTTTGCCGCCCGCAGCGCGGAACTGCTAGAGCATGCGCCACATGCCAAACAGCAAAGAACAAGTCGCGCTCACCTCGATCGTCGCCTCGGCCGGGCTGACGATCGCCAAGGGACTGGTCGGATTCGCCACCGGCTCGCTGGCAATCCTGTCGGAAGCCGGCCATTCAGCCATCGATCTCGGCGCCACGGTTATGACTTATGTCGCGGTGCGCGTCTCCGGTAAGCCGGCCGACGAGGAACATCATTACGGCCACGGCAAGGTCGAGGCCGTCTCGGCGCTGGCAGAGACGGCGCTCCTGTTCCTGCTCTCCGGCATCGTCATCTGGGAGGCGGCGAAACGGCTCATCGAGCATGAAGGACACATCGTCGAGGCGACCGTCTGGGCCTTTGCCGTCATCATCGTCTCGATCGTGGTCGATTATTTCCGCGCCCGCGCCTTGACCCGCGTTGCCAAGGAGACGCAAAGCCACGCGCTCGAAGCAGACGCATTGCATTTCTCCTCTGACCTGTGGGCGTCGCTGGCGGTCCTGATCGGGCTCGCCGGCGTCTATGCGGGCCTGCCCTGGGCCAACTCGGTCGCCGCGCTGGTCGTTGCCGTGCTGGTCTGCGTCGCCGGCTGGCGGCTCGGGCGCCGCACCATCGACATGCTGATCGATGTTGCCCCGCCCGGCGCCGCCAACACGATCCGCGAGGTCGCGGGCGACGTCCCCGGCGTGGTCGCGGTCGAAGCCGTGCGTGCCCGCGCCGTCGGCGAGACCACGTTCATCGATCTCACCGTCGCCGTCAGCCGCACGTTGCCGCTCGACCGCGTCACCGCGATCAAGGCCGCCGTCGGGAAGGCCCTGCGCGATCGCATCGCGGGCGCCGAACCGATCGTGACCACCAACCCGGTCGCGCTCGACAACGAGACCGTGCTCGACCGCGTGATGGTGATCGCGCGCAACCGAGCGCTTGCCGTCCACCACGTCACCGTGCATGAGCTGCGCGACCGGCTTGCCGTGTCGCTCGACCTGGAAGTCGACGGCAAGATGTCGCTCGCCGCCGCGCACGTGCAGGCGGACGGCCTTGAAGACGCCATCGCCAGCGAACTCGGCCCCGGCGTGGAAGTCGAGACTCACATCGAGCCGCTGCAGCCGCAGGAAGCGCATGGGCGCGAGGCACCGCCCGAGCGCGTGCGAGCGGTGTCGATCGCGCTCGCCGAGCTCGCGGCCGAGGGCCGCATGTTGCGCGACGTGCACGACGTGCGCGTGCGCGAGACCGACGACGGCGAGATTGTGAACTTCCACTGCCAGGTCGATCCGGATCTGAGCGTGCAGGCGGTGCACGAGAAGGTCGATGCGCTGGAGCGCGCCCTGCGCGAGCGCGCGCCTTCGATCAAGCGCGTCATCGGCCACGCCGAGCCGATGCGGTCTTGATCCTCATCCTAAGGAGGGCGCGCAAGCGTCCGTCTCGAAGGATGAGGATGGAATGAGCACCGCCGCGCCTTGCAGCCTTCCGTCGCGCAAATCGGAGAGCGCTTCGTTCGCGCGCTCGAGCGGATAACGCGTCACCTCGGCATGCACGCCGGCCTTGGGCGCGATCTCGAGAAACTCATGGGCGTCCTGGCGCGTGAGGTTGGCGACCGACCTCACCTCCCGCTCCTCCCACAGCAGCGAATAAGGAAAGCGCGGGATATCGGACATGTGAATGCCGCCGCACACGACGCGACCGCCCTTCTTCACCGCCTTGAGCGCGGCCGGCACCAGCGCGCCGACCGGCGCGAAGATGATGGCGGCATCGAGCAATTCGGGCGGGGCTTCCTCGGAGCCGCCCGCCCATACCGCGCCGAGCGAACGGGCGAAGTCCTGCGCGGCCGTGTCGCCGGTACGGGTGAAGGCGAAGATCCGCCGTCCCTGCCATTTCGCGACCTGCGCCAGGATATGGGCGGCGGCGCCGAAACCGTAGAGCCCAAGTGTCTCGCCCTCGCCGGCCATGCGATAGCTGCGCCAGCCGATCAGCCCGGCACACAGCCAGGGCGCGATTTCCGCATCGTCCCCCGCCTCACCGAGCGGAAAGCAGTAGCGCGCATCGACGATGGTGTGGGTGGCGAAGCCGCCGTCGCGCGTATAGCCGGTGAACAGCGGATGATCGCAGAGATTCTCCCGCCCGCTTCGGCAGTAGGGGCACACGCCACAGGTTGCGCCAAGCCAGGGCACTCCGACCCGCTCGCCGAGTGCGAAGCCCGTCACTCCCTCGCCGACCGCCGCCACGCGGCCGACGATTTCGTGGCCCGGTACGATCGGCAGCTTAGGCTCGGTCAGGTCGCCATCCACCACGTGCAGGTCGGTGCGGCAGACGCCGCAGGCGGCGATCTCCACCAGGATCTCGCCCGTCGCCGGAACGGGCACCGGCCGCTCGCGCATGACCAGCGGCGTTCCCGGCTTGTCCATGACCATGGCGCGCATATTGGCCATCATTCTTCCTTCCAATCGCCGGCCCGACACCTTAGATCAAATAATCATGCGCACAGACATCGCCCAGCCCATCCGCCTCAAGGACTACCGTCAGCCCGACTGGCTGGTGGAGACCGTCGCCCTCGATTTCTCGCTGCACCCGACCGAGACCAGAGTCCGCGCAACGCTGAAGCTCAAGCCCAATCCGGCGAGCCCGGCGGCGCCCTTGGTGCTCGACGGCGACGGATTGTCGCTGCAGGCGCTCCGGATCGACGGCACCGATCCCGGCCCCGACAGCTACCTGGTCACGCCCGACCAGCTCACCATTCCGCAGCCGCCGAACGGTCCGTTCACGCTGGAGATCGAGACGCTGGTCGATCCCACCGCCAATACGCAGCTTTCCGGCCTTTATCGCTCGAGCGGCACCTGGTGCACGCAATGCGAGGCGGAGGGCTTCCGCCGCATCACCTACTTCCCCGACCGGCCCGACGTCATGGCGGTCTACACCACCCGCATCGAGGCCGATAAGGGCCAAGCGCCCGTGCTGTTGGCCAACGGCAACCTCACCGAAAGCGGCGATCTGCCGGGCGGGCGCCATTTCGCGGTCTGGCACGATCCGCATCCCAAGCCGTCCTATCTGTTCGCGCTGGTCGGCGGCGATCTGGCGCACGTCGAAGACAAATTTCGTACCCTATCCGGCCGCGACGTGACGCTGCGCATCTATGTCGAGCACGGCAAGGAAGACCGCTGCGCCTACGCCATGGATTCGCTCAAGCGTTCCATGCGCTGGGACGAGCGGGCGTTCGGCCGCGAATACGATCTCGATATTTTCATGATCGTCGCCGTCTCCGACTTCAACATGGGGGCGATGGAGAACAAGGGCCTCAACGTCTTCAACGATAAATACGTGCTGGCGACGCCCGAGACCGCCACCGACTGGGACTACGCCCATATCGAGGCGGTGATCGCGCACGAGTATTTCCACAACTGGACCGGCAACCGCATCACCTGCCGCGACTGGTTTCAGCTTTGCCTGAAGGAAGGGCTTACCGTCTTTCGCGACCAGGAATTCTCGTCCGACATGCGCTCGCGTCCGGTCAAGCGTATCGGCGACGTGCGCGGCCTGCGCGCCGCCCAGTTCGTCGAGGATGCCGGCCCCCTGGCCCATCCGGTCAGGCCGGAGATGTACAAGGAGATCAACAACTTTTACACCGCCACCGTCTACGAGAAGGGCGCCGAGGTGGTGCGCATGGTGCAGACCCTGATCGGGCGTGAGAAATTCCGCGCCGGGATGGACCTCTATTTCGAGCGCCACGACGGCGAAGCCGCCACGGTCGAGCAATTCATCAAGTGCTTCGCCGATGTGAGCGGGCGCGACATGGGCCAGTTCATGCGCTGGTATTCGCAAGCCGGCACACCCGAAGTGACGGTCAGTGGCCGCTTCGATGCCGCACGCAAGACCTACACGGTGGAATGCAGGCAGACCGTGCCGCCGACGCCCGGACAATCGAGCAAAGAACCGATGGTGGTCCCGCTGGTGCTCGGCCTGGTCGGCAAGGACGGGCACGACCTGCCGCTCAAGCTGGCGAACGACGAAACGATCGAACGCGGCGTCATGGAACTGAACACGCCGGCGCGGACATTTGAGTTCACGGGAGTCACCGAGCGTCCGGTGCCGTCGATCAATCGCGGCTTCTCGGCGCCGATCAAGCTCGTCACCGATCTCGACGCCGACGATCTCGCCTTCCTCGCTGCCCACGACAGCGATCCCTTCAACCGCTGGCAGGCGCTGCAGACCATCTCCACGCGTCTCTTGATCGACAATGTGGGCGCCCTGCGCGCCGGCAAGCCGGCGCGCGGCGACGACAAGCTGATGGTGGCGCTCGCCTCGATCCTGGAGGATGCCGCGCTGGAGCCCGCCTTCGTCGCGCTAGCGATGGTGCCGCCTGGTGAAGGCGACGTCGCGCGCGAGATTGGCCGCGACATCGACCCGGACGCTATCTTCCATGCGCGCCAGGCCTTGCGCGAGGAGATCGGCACGGTGCTCGAAGCGGCGCTGGAAACCACTTACGAGCGCATGACCGTGCCGGGCGGCTACACGCCCGATGCATCAAGCGCCGGGCGGCGCGCCTTGCGCAACATCTGTCTCGATCTGATGGCGGCGACCGGCAAGCCGGCGGCAATCGCCCGCGCTGCGCGCCAATACGAAGCCGCCGACAACATGACCGACCGCATGGCGGCACTGACGACGCTCTCGCTGCACGACGTGCCGGCGCGCGCGGAAGCGCTGGCGGATTTCTACAAGCGCTATGCCGCCGACGCGCTGGTGGTCGACAAATGGCTGTCGCTGCAGGCAGCCACGCCGGAGGCCGGTACCCTCGACAAGGTGCGTGAACTCACCGGGCACCCGGCGTTTTCGATGTCGAACCCCAACCGCAGTACGCGCGCTGATCGGGGCCTTCGCGCAAGGCAATCCGACCCAGTTCAATCGCGCGGACGGCGCCGGCTACGAATTCATCGCCGATGCCGTGCTGACGCTCGACCCCAAGAACCCGCAGATATCGGCCCGGCTTGCCACCGCCTTCCGCAACTGGCGCACGCTTGAGGCCGGCCGCATGGCCAAGGCGGAAGCCGCTCTCGCCCGCGTCAAGGCGGCCCCGGGCCTCTCGCGCGACCTCGCCGACATCGTCGAGCGCGCGCTGGCGCCCGCGTAATTCGCAAGCTATTGCGGACGGTGTCACCCCGCCCCGCGCCGCCTTCCCTGACGCTGCGGCGGGACGACCCTCCCGCTCCAGGACAGGGTAAAGTGCACTGCGGCACGACAATGCCCCAACCCCGTGCCGGCCTTTCCTTACCCCTTGGCCGCCTTGTGTTATTTGTGGGTAACGCTTTTTAAATAATTGATTTCTGACTCTCGACAAATCAGCGGCCATCGATTCCAATCGGCAGTGATTCGGAGAGATGCGGCACATCCTTCCGACTCGAGGGTGATAGGGGAAAATCCGAACGGAGGCCGTCATGGCGCGCGCCGACTTGGCGAGTGCGTCTGCACATCCTGATTCCATCAAAGGCCTTGCGCAGTCGATCGCCAAGCCGGCTTACCGGCGGCTGTTGACCGCCGAGCCCCTGCTCCGCCGCGCGGTTCCGGTTCTCATCATCGCCTTTCTGGTCACCATCTGCGTCGGCGCCGCCGTGCAGCTGCTCGAACACCGCCGGCAGACCCTGAGCGACATGGTGGTGACGCTCGATGCGCTCGCCAATGCCGGTGCCGCGCAGATGCAGGCGTCCGCCGATCAGCCCGCCGTGCCGCCCCAGGTTCTACTGACCCGTGCGCTGCCGAGCTGGGCCACCGCCGACGGCCGCCGCTTTCTTTTAACCGACGACAAGGGCGTGGTCACCGCCTCTCTTCCGGATGGCGACAAGGCGGTCGGACGCCGCCTGATCGACGTGCTCGGCGCGGCGCAGCCGCTCACTACCTTCGGCGCCTCCGCCGGCGTACTCGAAATCACGCTACCCAACGACAGCCTCGCGCTCGCCACCGTGCACATGTTGAAAGCACCGTTCGGCGCGATTGCGGCGGTGCAGCCGCAGCAGGCGGCGCTCGCACCCTGGCGTTCGCTCACCACATTGACGGTAACCCTGTCGGCCACCACCGGGTTCGTCGTGCTCATCCTCGGCTTTGCCTTCCACTGGCAGGCGACGCGGGCGCGCGAAGCCGACACCATCTACGAAACGGTGCGCACGCGCATCGACACCGCGCTCAATCGCGGCCGCTGCGGCCTGTGGGACTGGGACCTGGCGCGCGGGCGTATTTTCTGGTCGCAATCCATGTTCGACATTCTTGGGCTGGAGACCAAGGACGACCTGCTGTCGTTCGGCGACGTCAGCGCGCTGGTACATCCCGATGACATGCAGCTCTACGACTTGGCGAGCGAGCTCGCCGATGCCCGCACCACCACCATCGACCAGGCCTTCCGCATGCGCCACGCCGACGGCCACTGGGTCTGGCTGCGCGCGCGTTGCGAGCTGGTGCGACAGCCGGGCGAACCAGGCGCGCATCTGATCGGCATCGCCGTCGACATCACCGAACAGAAGAACCTGATGGAAAAGACGGCCGCCGCCGACATGCGGCTGCGCGACGCCATCGAAACGATCCCGGAAGCCTTCGTGCTGTGGGACGCCGACAACCGGCTGGTCCTCTGCAATTCGAACTTCCAGGAGCTGCACGATCTCTCCGAGGAAGCAATCGCGGTCGGCGCATCCTATGAATCGGTGCTCGCCGCCGGCCGCAAGCCGGTGGTGCGCAATAAGGTCGACGGCACCGGCCCGCACCTGCCGGGCGCGCGAACCTTCGAGGCGCAACTCGAAGACGGCCGCTGGCTGCACATCAGCGAGCGCCGCACCAAGGACGGCGGCTATGTGTCGGTCGGCACCGACATCACCGCGCTCAAGACGCACGAGGAAAAGCTGGTCGACAGCGAGCGGCAGCTGAAGGCAAGCGTGTCCGATCTGCAGTCCTCGCAGCACCGGCTGGCGGAACTGGCGGAGAAATACGCGGCCGAGAAGACCCGCGCCGAGGAGGCCAACCAGGCGAAATCGAAGTTCCTCGCCAATATGAGCCACGAACTGCGTACGCCGCTCAACGCCATCATCGGATTTTCGGAAATCATGGAGTCGGGCATGTTCGGCCCACTCGGCGCCGAGAAGTATCACGAATATTGCGCCGACATTCACAGCAGTGGGCAATACCTGCTCGACGTCATCAACGACGTGCTCGACATGGCCAAGATCGAGGCCGGCCGCATCCGGCTCGACTTCGAAGACCTCAGGATCGATCCGCTGCTCGGCGAGGCGATGCGCGTTGTCTCGGCGAGGGCGGAGGAAAAGGATTTGTCGGTGACGGCAAAGATCGCGCCCGAACTGCATCTGCGCGCCGACCGCCGCGCGCTCAAGCAGATCGCGCTCAACTTGCTGTCCAACGCGGTGAAGTTCACGCCGGCCGGCGGACGCATCACCATGCGCGGCCGGGCGAGCGACCATTGCATCGTGCTCTCGATCGCCGACACCGGCATCGGCATCTCCAAGGACTCGCTGACCCGGCTCGGCCGTCCGTTCTCGCAGGTCGAGAGCCAACTCACCAAGAGCCATCAAGGCTCCGGGCTGGGGCTCGCCATTTCAAAATCACTGATCGAATTGCACGGCGGCAGCATGCGCATCCGCTCGACGCTCGGCAAAGGCACGGTGGTGGTGGTGCGCCTGCCGCTCGAGCCGCAATGCTCGCTGCCGAAGGAAGAAGCCGCCTGATATCGCCGCGCCCAGCAATCGCCGCTGAGGCAGGCCCCTGTATGGGTTCGCCCCCTCACCGCGCGATCGACTTACCGGCGCTACGGTATGACGCCTACGGCCGCTTTGGGGTCTTGTATTCGGCTTCCTTCTGGAACGGTTCCCAGACGGTTTCGTAGCCGACAAACCCCTTTTCGTTTGGCGCCATCTGACGCGTCGTCAGAAAGCGCGCATGACCGTCAGGAACCTTGGTGGTGGTTGGTTTTTGCTCGCTCATAAGTCACCTTTTGCCGTGAAGCTGGGATTCTTGAAAAAAGAGCGCCGACACTGCTGCTCAAACCCGTCTCATGAGTGACGGGTCGATATCCGCCTCCGCGACGATTGCTCCGCCCGCTTGCAACTCTTCATCGGTTGCTTCGCGCACCGTCAGGATCTCGAGGTTGAATACGACCTCTCTACCGCAAAGCGGATTGTTGCCATCGACAGTCAGCGTCTCGTCGTCGACCCGCGTCACGAGAAAGCTGCGGGTCTGGCCCTTGTCGTTCTCCATGAGGATGGAGGTGCCGACTTGCCGATATTCTTCCGGAACGTTCTCAATGCGATCGGTAAAAACCAGCGACTCGTCTCTGACGCCGAAGATCTGATTGCCATCGATCGGCACCTCGATCACGTCGCCGACCGACTTACCCTCCAGCTCCTTATGGACGGAAGGGGCCAGAATTTCATTGTGCCCGTGAACATAACCCAACGGGAACTCGACCATGGTGAGAACATGTCCCGACTTTTTGTCGGTCACCTTGTAGGTCAGTTCGACAAACTTGCCATCCTGGATCGCTTCACTCATGTCGAATCCAAACCAACCGCTCAGAAGATGGACGCACCGAAAATCCTGACGCTTCCGTTTTCATAGCCGAGGACAAGTCTGCCAAGCCATTCGCCTTCCTTCTTGGTGCTCCGCTGCCGGTAAAGAACCGTCACATGCTCGCCCCTGCGGATAATGCCGAGATAGTCGACGTCTTCAGACAGATTTCTGGCCAGTTCGCTGTTCGCGAACTGGTGGCCAGCCTCAACTTGATTCATGGCACGCGCCAAGTCACCGGAAAAATTCTTGACGAAGTCTCCATATTTGCCTTCGTTGGAATTTTTCACTAGGTCGCGCCACAGGGGATTGGCGAGGGCCTTTATCTCCTCATCGGTCTTTTCAACAATGTTCACGCGCGGCTTTCCGTGGCTTCTTTTGCGCCCCAGCAGAAGCTCAACGCGAGCTTCCGCTGGGGGATACCGCTACTCGTCGTCACCAACCAGGTGATAACAAGGCGCCTTCTCCATGGTGTATTCACCGGTTTTCGGATCGCGACGCGAAACGGTCAGCACGTGCCAGTTTTCGTCGTCCACCTTCATGGCATCGCCGCGGTAGTAGTAGCCCGGCCAGCGCGTCTCCTTGCGGAACAGGGTGTGCTGCGTCACGCACTCCGCGGCGCGATGCCGATGCTTCAACTCCCACGCCCGCAGCAGCTCGTGAATATCCTTGGCGGCCAAGCTCTCGAGATCTTCTTCCATGACCTTGAGCTTCTTGAGACCGATATTCAGGAGCTTCTCGTTGGTCATGTAGCTGACGGTCACGCCGCCGCAGTACTCGTCCATCAGCTTCTGCAGACGGTCCAGGCCCTGCCTGGGATTGATGTAGTGCGGGTTGACGTCGCCCGCCACGATCTCGTTGCGGTAGACCTTGTAGTGCTCCATCGGCTTGTAGATCTCGCTCTTGCGGCGCTCGATCTGCTCATCGGACACGACGATGCCTTCGGCCTTTCCGTCGTCGATATATTTGCAGGCGGCCTTGGCGGCGAGACGGCCCTCGGTGAAGGAGCCGGACGAGAAGGCGTGCGGCGTGCCGCCGACCGCGTCGCCGGCGCCAAACAGACCTTCGATCGTCGTCATGCGGTTGTAGCCCCAGAAATACTCGGGCGGGGAAACGTCCTCGGGGCCCGAGCACCAGGCGCCCGAGCAGGTCGCATGCGAGCCCATGACGTAGGGCTCGGATGTGGTCAGTTCGGGGTTCTCATTCTTGGGGTCCACGTCGGTCGAAGCCCACAGGACCGCCTGGCCGATGGTCATGCCGAGGAAGTTCTCCCAGCCGACCTCTTCCAGATGAGGATCCTGGAAGGCCTTCATGGTCACCATTTGAATGGGTCCGCGGCCTGCGTTCACTTCACTGATTATGCAATGGTTGCGTAGACAAGTCGGGATCGGTCTATGCGTTAAGTGCGAAGCTTCCGGATCCAGATATTCCTTGCCGACCATCTTCTGCAGCTCGGGGAACCACTTGGATTCGTACTCCTCGCCCAAGCAATTTTGCGTATAGGTCTTCAGGTGCAGGAAATAGGCGCCGACCGGGCCGTAACCGTCCTTGAAACGCGCCAGCACGATGCGGTTTTCCATCTGCGTCATCTTGGCGCCGGCGTCGATCATGAGCCCATAGGCCGACGCGGACGACCAGGGCGCATACCAAGTACGGCCGGAACCTTCACCCACCGAACGCGGCTTGAAGATGTTGGAAGCCCCGCCCGCGCCGCAGATCACGGTCTTGGATTTGAAGACGTGATAGTTGCCTGTGCGGACGTTGAAACCAACGGCACCGGCGACGCGGTTCTCCTTGCTGTCATCCATCAGCAGGTGGGTGACACAGATGCGGTTGAACACCTTGTCCGCGGATTTCTTGGCGGCCTCGGCCACGATGGGCTTGTAGGACTCGCCGTGAATCATGATCTGCCATCGCCCTTCACGGAGATATCTCCCCGTTTTCGGGTCCTTCATGATGGGCAGGCCCCACTCTTCGAACTGGTGCACCGTGGAGTCGACGTGACGGGCCATATCGAACAGCAGGTCTTCGCGCACCAGTCCCATCAGATCGATACGCGCGTAGCGGACATGGTCCTCCGGCTTATTTTCGCCCCACCGGGTGCCCATGTAGCAGTTGATGGCGTACAGACCCTGGGCGACCGCGCCGGAGCGATCGATATTCGCTTTCTCGGCAATGACGATCTTCTTGTTCTGACCCCAGAACCTCGCCTCCCACGCGGCACCGCTGCCGCCGAGGCCCGCACCGGCGACAAGAATATCGATGCCGTCTTCGACGATCGTTTTGTAGGCCATCAGTAATACACGCCTTTCTTCAGCTTGAGCCCGGATGCCTGAAGGGTATGCAAACCGCCGTCATCCATGCGGAGCCACTTTGGCTCATTGTAAAGCAGCTGGCTGTCGCGCATTTCTTGGCTGGGCCCGGCAACATCCGCGAGCTTGGGGATCGCCGTTCCCCAGGGCTTGGTCGTGATCGGTGACAGGAAGTTCTTTTCCGTCCCGTTACGATATTTGACCTTCCAGGCGATCGTGCCTTTCTGTTCGTCGCGGTCGACGCGAACGCTGTGACCGAGCGGGGCGAAATCGGCATAGCCGCGCACATCGATCGCATGCTGCGGACAAGCCTTGACGCAGGAGTAGCACTCCCAGCACATGTTAGGCTCGATATTGTAGGCGCGCCGATAGGTCGTATCGATGTGCATGATGTCCGAGGGACAAATATCGACGCAATGTCCGCATCCGTCGCACCTTGTCATATAGACGAAGGTAGGCATAAGTCCGGCTCCTTATCTATTCCGATTGAACTTGCGAGCTGCCCTTTAATAGTGGCGGGGCGCTTCGCGCTTGATGCCAAGTCCCATTCGCATCGGAGCGTCTCGCAACAGTTCCATGGAGTGTCTTTTCTGTTGTTCAGGATCGTCACGGCTCAGCGTCGGCAAATTCTGGGCTGAACCATTGGCCTTGGAGAACTCTTTTCTCGAACGCCGCCGCGGGCTTGAAGAACATATGCGAGAACTTCGACCACGGGATGCCGCCGAAGAGCACCGTGGTGGAGATGAGATAAAGCGCCAGGAAGAGGTATGACCAACCGGTCGCCCCCGCCGTCTGCACCCAGGCCCAGATCAAGCCGAAGGTCGCGCTCAAGACCAGCGAGATGATGAACAGGTCGGCGCGCACAAGACGCAGCGGCGGATTGCCTTCCGCGGCAACGTCAACACGGATGAAGAACCAGAACCAGTAACCGCCGAGACAAATCATCAAAGCGCCGATGTACCACAGCGCCGAGAGCGCGGTGGGCGTCGGCGTGGCCGACGTCGGATAGGCGAAGACCATGATGGCACTGGTAACGACGTAGATCACAAAACCATACATACCGAGCAGATGGGCGATCCGGCGCCGGGCGTTGCAGAACTCACCCGAGGTCATGACATCGACCACGGCGGTCTGCACCGCGACCCCTATCATTTGCCCGCCACCGACCTGCTTCTTCGATTTGCTCTTCGAAGCGCGCCAGTTGTCGAAGAAGTATTTGGCGCTGCGCTTATGAACGACGTCGAAGAGCGTGCCGCCGATGACCAGCAGGGCCATGACGACCACGTAGGCCTGCATGACGGCAGGTGAGATCGACGCCGAAAGTTCGGCGAATGGATTGGTTGTGAACATTGCCCGACATTTCCCCCGACGGAGACCCGTATTTTGGCCGGCACGATAGCCGACAGAAATTTTCTCTGCAATAATTCGAATAAACAGAACGTTCCGATCAATAAATCAGATCGAACGGTTTGCCGCGATTACGGAATTAGCACCGACGCGGGGCGACGGAAGATCGCCTCTTCTCAGTGGGTGATACTTCTCGCGGTCTTGCCTTGATGTGCATCAACCGGGCCATCGGATTCAGACCGCCGGCCTTTTGATCTGAAAAGTCCGCCGTTATCGCGCCCTGCTATGGGGCCTTGCCCAGAATCCGCACGAAACTCTCGCGCACTTTGGCCTGCGTTTCGACCAAGGTGGCATCGAGCGCGGCAAAGTCCGGCACGTCGGCCGCGCGCGCGAGCAGGCTGAGCAGACCGGCGCCGGCCGCCTTGGGGTCGAACGGTCCGGCCAGGCACAGGCGCAGAATCTGCGTCACGTCGTGATAGAGCTGCACCGCCGGCCGCAACACCTCGGCGTCTTCCACCGCCAGTACCCGCAGGGCCCAGGCCTTGTCGAGCACGCGCGCGGTCGAGGTGTCGAGTATGCCGGGCAGGCGCGCGCCATGCACGAGTTGCAGATATTGCGCGATGAACTCGATATCGGTCAGGCCGCCCGCGGCGTATTTGAGATCCCAGCGGTCGCGGTCGCCCTTTTCCTTGGCGATAGCCCCGCGCATTTCCACCACGTCGCCGGCGATCAAGACGGCATCGCGCGGGCGCTGCAAGATCGCGCGCGCGCCCTCTTCCACCCGCGCCGTGAAAGCGGGCGAAGCCGACACCACCCGCGCGCGGGTGAGTGCCATGTGCTCCCAGGTCCAGGCTTCGGTTTCCTGATAACCGATGAAGCTCTCGATTTGCGTGGCCAGCGGGCCGGCGCGGCCGGAAGGCCGCAGCCGCATGTCGACCTGATAGAGCGCGCCGTAATTGGTCTGCGCGGTGAGCGCATTGATCAGGCGCTGGGTGAGACGAGCGAAATACTGCGCCCCGTAGAGCGGGCGCTCGCCTTCCGACTCCGGATGCTCCGGATCGAAATCGTAGACCAGGATGAGATCGAGATCGGAGGTCGCCGTCATCTCGCGGCCGCCAAGCTTGCCCATCGCAAGCACCGCGGTCTCCTCCCCGCGCATGTGTCCGTGCGTGGCGGCGAAATTGTCCGCCACCGCGCGATGCAAGGCGCGGATCACCGCGTCGGCCAGCCGCGCAAACGCTTCGCCCGCCTGCCGCGCGGTCAGCGTGCCGGAGAGAATGCGCACGCCGATCAGGAACATGTATTCCAGCCCGAACATGCGGATGCGCTCGAGCAAGTCCTCGTCGTAGCGCGATTGCGCGAGCGCGGCATTGAGCCGCCTGCCAAGCTCGGCATCGTCCGGCAAGGCACCGAAGAAGCTCGGATCGACCAGCGCATCCATCACCTGCGGATGGCGCGCGACGATATCGCCGAGCCGCGGCGCGATGCTGAGCACCAACGTGATGAGGGAGATGAGCTCGGGATTCTGCCGCAGCAGCGACAGCAGCCGCGTGGCCGCGTGCAGATTGGAGAGGAAGCGGTCGAACAGCACCAAGGCGGCGCCGGGATTGTCGGAACGCGCCAACTGGTCGAGAAGAACCGGCAACAGCTCTTGCAGATGCTGCCGCGCACTGTCGCCTTTCAGCGAACGATAGCCACCGGCCAGCCAGTTCCGCACGATGGCGGAGGTTTCCAGCGCGCGAAAGCCGAGCTCGGCGAGACGGTCGAGCGTCTTGGGATCGTCGACGTCGGGCGGAAACGCAAGCCGCGGCTCTTCGGCGGCGGGGGTCGTCTCGAACAGTTGTGCGTAGTAGCGCTGCACCTTGTCGAGATGGCCGACCAGCACCTTGGCGAAGGCGTCGCGGTCGGCGAAGCCGAGAAAGCGCGCAAAGCGCTCAAGCCTCTCGCGCTCAGCCGGCAGCACTTGCGTCTGCTCGTCGTTGACCATCTGCAGCCGGTGCTCGACGACGCGCAGGAAGCAATACGCCGCCTTCATGTCGTCGCGCACCGCCGGCTCGATCCAGCCGTCGGTGACCAGCTTGTCGAGGGTGGTGAGCGTATCGCGGTCGCGCAGGGACGGGTCACGGCCACCGGCGATCAGCTGCTGGGTCTGGGCGAAGAACTCGATCTCGCGGATGCCGCCGCGGCCGATCTTGATGTTGTGGCCTTCTACCGCAATCTGACCGTGGCCGCGAAAAGTATTGATCTGCCGCTTCATCGCCTGCACGTCGGCGACCGCGGCGAAATCGAGATATTTGCGCCATACGAAGGGCGCGAGCTCGTTGAGCAGCGCCTCGCCCGTCGCAATGTCGCCGGCGCAGGCGCGCGCCTTGATCATGGCGGCCCGTTCCCAGTTCTGTCCGACGCTCTCGTAATAGGACAGCGCCGCCGCGGTCGAGACGGCGATCGCCGTCGAGGCCGGATCGGGGCGCAGCCGCAGATCGGTGCGGAAGACATAGCCGTCGGCCGTGCGCTCCTGCAGCAGCTTCACCAGCCGCTGAGTCAGCCGCACGAACATCGGCGCCGGCTCGATGTCCGCCGGCAGTGCCGGCACTTCCCGGTCGTAGAAAACGATGAGATCGATGTCGCTGGAATAATTGAGCTCGCCGCCGCCCATCTTGCCGAGCGCCAGCACGACATAACCGCTGCCGATCTGCGGTTCGGCAAGGTCGGCGGGCGCAAGGCGTCCCGCACGCGCGGCTTCCGCCAGCAGATATTTCGTCGCGGCGCCAACGGCCGTGTCGGCGAGATCGGTCAGCGCGCGCGCGCATCGCATGATCGGCCACACACCGCCGATATCGGCGAGCGCAATCAACAGCGCCGCCTCAGCTTTCATGCGGCGCAGATGCCGCATCGCCTCGTCGAGGTCCTCAGTCGTGGCGGCCGCCCGGCCATGATCGGCGAGCAGTGCGGCGAGATGCTGCTCCGGCTCCGTATTCAACACCCGCAGAAAACGCTCCGCGTCACGGCTGACCAGATCCCACAGATGCGGCGAGCTTTCGGCCAGGCTTTCCAACAGCGTGTTGACGACAGGATGAGCGGCGAGCGACGCCTTGAGCGACGTCGCTTCAGAGGCCGGCAGCTCGCCGAGCCAATCGGTGATGCGGGCCTGCGCGGCCGCGGGATCGATCAGCACCGGGGCGGTGACAATCGCCTCGCGCAGAACGGCGCGCGTATTCGGCCCTGACTCCGCCCTAGACGCCGACTTCGGCGCCGCTTTGCGCGCCGGCCTGGATGCCGCTTTGGCTGCTCGGCTGGACGGTGCTCTGGGTTTCGGAGGCGTCATCCCGCCTCTGTAGCGGCCCTGGCCGCGGCAAGGCAATGATGCACTTCAGGCCCGGCTCGTTGTCGACCAGCATCAGCTCGCCGCCGTGCAGACGCGCGACGGCCGCGGCCAAGCTCAAACCCAGGCCGGAGCCCGGCTGCGAGCGGCTCTGCTCAAGCCGCACGAAGCGCTCGACCACCCGTGCCCGGTCGGCTTCCGGAATACCGGGCCCGCGGTCGGCGACGGTCAGCAGAATACGCTCGCCGTCGTCGGCGGCGCTCACCACGATTTCCGGCGCTACGCCATCGACGGGCGGCGTCGGCGGCTCGGCGTATTTGATGGCGTTGTCGATCAGATTGGCGAGCGCCTGGCTCACCAGTTCGCGGTTGCCCTTGACCGGCGCCGGCGTCTGGGCTTCGACGCGCAACTCGATGCCTTTCTCCTCGGCCAGCGGCTCGTAGAGCTCAGCGACATCCTGGATGATTTCGGCAGCATCGAAATCCTTCATGTCGTCGCGCGCCTGGCCGGATTCCGCGCGCGCGATCATAAGCAAGGCATTGAAGGTGGTGATCAGCGCCTCGGATTCATCGATGGTCGCCTCCAGCGCGGCGCGGTATTCGTCGGCGTTCTTGGCGGTGCGCAGCGCCTGCTCGGCGCGATTACGCAGCCGCGTGAGCGGCGTCTTCAAATCGTGCGCGATGTTGTCGGAGACCTCCTTCAAGCCTCGCATCAGCGATTCGATTCGCTCGAGCATCTGATTGAGGTTTTCGGCGAGCCGGTCGATCTCGTCGCCGGTGCCGGCGACCGGCAACCGCTCGCCGAGATCGCCCTCCATGATGGTGCGGGTCGTCTCGGTCATGGCGTCGACGCGTCGCAGCACGCGGCGCGACACGAACAGACCGCCGGCCAATCCCAGGACCAGCACAATTGCGACCGACCAGCGCCCGGCCGCCAGCACGATATGGAAGAGCCGCTCGCGTTCCTCGAGATCGCGGCCGACCAGCAGCCGGAAGCCGCCGGGCAATCCGAACACCCGCACCAGCGCGCGGTGCTCGGGATGAGTCGGCCGCGCCGCTTCGGCTTCATCGAGGCGCCGGTAAGCGGTCTCGGTCCAGCCCGGATTGTCGAGGATGCCCGGCTGCAGCGCGGTGACATTGCCGGCGAGCGGCTGGCCGGTGAAGGTGGTAACCAAATAGAGGCTGGAGCCCGGCCGGCGCGCCCGCGCGTCGATGGTGATCACCAGACGGCGGATACCGCCCTGCCGGTATTGCTCGGCAAGGCCGGTGATCTCGGCGTTGACGGTGTCGGTGATCTGTTCGTCGATCAGGCGGCGGGTGTTGAGCGCGAAGTAGGCGAGCAAAAAGGCCGCAAACAGCGCGAACACGGTCAAATAGACCAGCGTCAGCTTGAACGTGGTGGTTCGGAATAGTTTACCGAGCGCCGTCACGTATCATGTATCCCGCGCCGCGGATGGTGTGCAAAAGCGGCTGGGAGAACCCTTTATCGATTTTCGAGCGCAAACGCGAGATGTGCACGTCGATGACGTTGGTCTGCGGGTCGAAATGGTAATCCCACACGTTTTCCAGCAACATGGTGCGGGTAACCACCTGCCCGGCGTGCTTCATCAGGTATTCCAGCAGCCGGAATTCGCGCGGTTGCAGAGTGATTTCCTCGTCGCCGCGCCGCACTTCGTGGGAAAGCCGGTCGAGCTTGAGGTCGCCGACGTTCAGCACGGTCTCCTCGTTGCGGCCGCCACGGCGGCGCGCCAGCACCTCGACCCGCGCCAGCAGCTCGGAAAACGAATAGGGCTTGGGCAGATAGTCGTCGCCGCCGGCCCGCAGACCCTTGACCCGGTCGTCGACCTGGCCGAGGGCGGAAAGGATCAGCGCCGGGGTGTCGATGCTCTGGTCGCGCAGGGCGCCGATTACTGACAGGCCGTCGCGCTTGGGCAGCATGCGGTCGACGATCAGCACGTCGTACTGGCCATCCAGCGCCATGGCGAGGCCATCCTCGCCGTCGGTGGCGGCATCGGCCACATGGCCGACCTCACGAAACGCCTTGACCAGGTAATCCGCCGCGTCGCGATCGTCTTCGATCACCAAAATGCGCATAGTAGTGCGATCCGGTTCGGCATCGGCCGTCCGGCCGAATGCACGCTGCCCGTCAGTATCCAGATATGTGGGCATCGGTCACACCAATTTCGGTCAATTCGGTGGCAGGTCAACCCCCCGCGCGCGCCAGCCGGCCCGATCCGGCCCGGACGCGAAGCCCCCGCTTCGTACGCGAGGGGGTGGCGGATTTGGCCGCCACCCCCTCAACGACCCCACCCCAGCGGGGGCGACGGATGCCAGGGTTGGAGTTCCGGTCAGAAGAGCGGCCGAACTTCGGTCCGCTTTCCGGAATTAGCCGGGACGGGCCGAAGCCCGTCCCGATGAGGTGTTCCACCGACGGGGGCGACGAATGCCGGTGGCACGCCCCAAACTCAGCTCTGCTTGATCGGCAGGGCGACATACCTCGTGTTCGAACCAGATTTCACCCGCATCAGCACGGCGTGCTTGCCCTGCGTGCGCACGCTGGCGATCTCGCGCCGCACATCTGCCGGTGTCGAAACGTTCTTGCCGGCAACCTCGAGGATCACATCGCCCGTTGAGAAGCCGTGGTCTGCGGCGACACCCGAGGAGTCGACATCGGTGACCACGACGCCCTTGTCTCCGGCACCGGCGACACGGCCGGCGGGAGCGAGCGTCAAACCGAGCTTGCCGAGATTGACGGTGTCCTCGCTCTCCTTCTTCTTCGAGGGTTGGCTTTTTGCATTGGCCTCGACGTTCTTCGGCATCTTGCCGAGCGTGAGGTCGACCGTTCGCTCGGAACCGTTGCGCACGACGCTGAGCTTGACCTTGCTCCCCGGCGTCATGGCGCCGATCTTCTTGGCGAGATCGCGGGCATCCTTCACCGGCTTGCCGTCAACCGCCGTGATGACGTCCTCGGCCTTGATCCCGGCTTTCTCCGCCGGACTATTCGGCTGCGGCTCGGCAACGAGCGCGCCCTCCGCCTTCTTCAGATCGAGGCTGTCGGCAATGTCCTTGGTCACCGGCTGGATCTGCACGCCGATCCAGCCGCGCGTGACCATGCCATGCGCCTTGAGCTGGCTGATCACGGCCTTCACCGTCTCGGCGGGTATCGCGAAGGCAATGCCGACCGAACCGCCCGACGGCGAATAGATCGCGGTATTGACGCCGATCACATTGCCCTCGACGTCGAAGGCGGGACCGCCGGAATTGCCTTTGTTGACCGGGGCGTCGATCTGGATGAAGTCGTCATAAGGGCTGGCATTGATGTCGCGGCCGCGCGCCGACACGATACCGGCGGTCACCGTGCCGCCGAGCCCGAAGGGATTGCCGACCGCGAGCACCCAGTCGCCGATGCGCGGGGTCTTGTCGGCAAGCTTCACGTATGGAAACGAATTGCCCTCGACCTTGATCAGGGCCAGATCGGTGCGCGGATCGGTGCCGATCACTTTGGCTTTGTAGGTCTTGCCGTCGTCGGTCTTGACCTCGACGCTCTCGGCATTTTCGACCACGTGGTTGTTGGTCACCGCGTAACCATCGGCCGAAATGAAGAAGCCGGAGCCCTGGCCGAGGATCAGATTGTGACCGTGGCCCTGCGGCGCATTGTTGGGGAAACCAGGCAAACCAAAGCGACGGAAAAACTCACGCAGGCCGGGCGGAATCTGGTCGTTGTCGCCGAGCCCCGTGGTGGCCGACCCGCCATTCATCTTGACGCGGACGGATATCACCGCCGGCTTCACCTTGGCGACGATGTCGGCGAAGCCGACCGGCGCGCGCAACGCATGCGCCTGCTCGGTGAGGTTCTGCGCGCGCGCAGCCGGGTAACCCGTGGAGAGATTAAAGCCCGGCGCGACCACTACAGCGGCAGCGGCGAGACCGACAATGGACGTGGTAAGGAGAGCAACGCGGCGGGCTGACAGCACACGCCGTTTCTTCGAACGATCGGGCGTTTGATTGACGCTCGGATTGATCAAGGGTGGCTCCATCGGAATTCGAGGTGACGCGCTATGGCGTGTCGTTTTCGAATTTGAAAATGCGATGCCGAGCCTTACAGCGTCCTGTCGGGCTGATTAAACTTTTGTAAGGTAGGAGGCTGGATTTTTTATTTGAAGTTCAGCGGTCTAAATGCCGGTCAGTCGGCGCCGTGTTCGACCAAAGTCGCAATCCTTTGCTGCTCCTCTGGGCTCAAGGCCGGCACCTCGGCGACAGTCGCCTTGCGCCGTCGCATGGCCATGAAAATCCCCACCATGCCTGCGAACAGCGCCGCCGGCGGCAGTCCCCACAGCAACAGCGTATGCAATTCGAAGCGCGGCTTGAGCAGCACGAACTCGCCGTAACGCGCGACTAGATAATCGAGCACTTGTCGATCGGTATCGCCGGCGACGAGACGTTGGCGCACCAGCACGCGCAGATCGTGCGCCAGCGGCGCCGCCGAATCGTCGATCAATTCGTTCTGACAGACCATGCAGCGCAACTCGCTGGATAGATGACGCGCGCGCGCCTCCAGCACCGGATTCTTCAGCATTTCATCCGGCCGCACCGCCAAGGCCGCGCTCGGCGCGAAAAGCGTCAGCAGACACGCAAGAAGAAAGAGCCGGCGCATACTGCCCTACTCCGCGGGCTGCAGCGTCGGTTTCGCCGCCGGTTTTGGCGCGCCCACGCGCAAGCGACGGTCCGACAGAGACAAAGCGCCGCCCAGCATCATCACGACGGCGCCGAACCAGATCAGCAGCACCATGGGTTTGTAGTAGATGCGCACGCCGATCGCGCCGCCCGCTTCGTTGTCGCCCAGCGACAGATAGAGCTGGCTGAGGCCGCGCGTCATCAGCGCCAATTCGGTGGTGGTGTTGCCGCGCGCGGCGAAGGTGCGCCTGGCCAATTCCATGGTGCCGATCGGCACGCCGCCTTGACGCACGCTGAAGCGGGTGCCGACCGCGGTGTAATTCGGACCGGTGCTCTGATCCATGCCGTCGAACTTGAAGTCGTAACCCGACAGCGAAACGACCTGTCCGGGTTTCAGCGCCACGATGCGCTCGGTGCCCCAATTGGTCACGCTGACGATGCCAAGCAGCGTCAACGCCAGCCCGCAGTGGGCGACCGCCGTGCCCCAGATCGAGCGCGGCAGGCCCGCGGTGCGCGCGCGCACGGTCGCGAGTGGCGTGCGGAACAGCCCGGTGCGCTCGATGAGATCGGTAAGCGCGCCGGCAATCACGAAGAACGCAAGACCGATGCCGAAGGGTGCCAGTACCGACTTGCCGCTGGCCACCGCGAAACCGGCCGCAACGGCAACAACGGCAATGCCGAACGCCGCCATCAGCCGCTGGGCCGCGCCCAGGAGGTCGCCGCGCTTCCAGGCCAGCAGCGGACCGAACGGCATGGCGAACATCAGGGGGATGAACAGCGGCGCGAAGGTCAGGTTGAAGTACGGCGGACCGACAGAAATCTTCGCGCCGGTCAGCGCCTCCAGCGCCAATGGATAGAGCGTGCCGACCACCACCGTCAGGCAGGCGGTGGTCAGGAACAGGTTGTTGAGGACCAGGGCGCCTTCACGCGACACCGGCGCGAACAGGCCGCCCTGCTTCAACAGCGGCGCGCGCCAGGCGAACAGCGACAGCGCGCCACCGATGAACAGCACCAGAATGGCGAGAATGAAGATGCCGCGCCGCGGATCGACGGCGAAGGCATGCACCGAGGTGAGAACGCCCGAGCGCACCAGGAAGGTGCCGACCAGCGACAGCGAGAAGGTGAGGATGGCGAGCAGGATCGTCCAGACCTTCAGCGCGTTGCGCTTTTCCATCACCACCGCCGAATGCAGCAGCGCCGTGCCGGCAAGCCAGGGCATGAGCGAGGCGTTCTCCACCGGATCCCAGAACCAGAATCCGCCCCAGCCGAGTTCGTAATAGGCCCAGTAGGAGCCGAGCGCGATGCCGAGCGTCAGGAACATCCAGGCGGCCAGCGTCCACGGCCTGACCCAACGCGCCCAGGCGGCGTCGATGCGACCGTCGATCAGCGCTGCAATGGCGAACGAAAACGCGATCGAGAAGCCGACATAACCGAGATAGAGCATCGGCGGGTGAACGGCGAGGCCCGGGTCCTGCAGCACCGGATTGAGGCTGCGGCCTTCGAATGGCGCCGGCTGCAGGCGAAGGAACGGATTGGAGGTCAACAGAATGAAGAGATAGAAGGCGGAGGCGACCCAAGACTGCACCGCCAGCACCAGCGCTTTCAGGCTCAGCGGCAGATTAGAGCCGAACGCGGCGACCATGGCGCCGAACAACGCCAGAATGAGAACCCACAGCAGCATTGAGCCTTCGTGGTTTCCCCACACGCTGGTGAACTTGTAGACCAGCGGCATCATTGAGTGGGAGTTCTCGTAGACGACCGCGACCGAGAAGTCGGACGTCACGAAACAGGCGGTGAGCGCGCCAAACGACAGCGCGACGAAAAAGAACTGCATCAGCGCGGTGGAATTGGCGAGCCGCATCAGCGTGCCGTCACCTTTGCGCGCGCCGATTACCGGCACCACCGACTGAATGAGGCCGAGCGCCAGCGCCAGCACCAGGGCGTAATGGCCGAGTTCAGGGATCATTGCACACCTCCCTTGGCCGTCTGGGTTTCCCCTTCCTGCCAGCGCCCCGATTTCTTCAACGCTTCGACTACCTCGCGCGGCATGTAGCGCTCGTCGTGCTTGGCGAGCACCGTGTCCGCGACCAGCGTGTTGTCCGGCTCGATCTTGCCTTCCGCCACCACGCCCTGCCCTTCGCGGAACAGATCGGGGACGATGCCCTGGTAACGCACCACGACGGCGTGATTGCCGTCGGTAACCTTGAAACGGATGCGCAGGTCGCCACTGCGCTTTACGCTGCCGTTCTCGACCAGCCCCCCGATGCGTACGCGTGTGCCGGGGGCAAGGTGTTCCTTCGCGATCTCGCTCGGCGAGCGGAAGAACACGATCGAATTGCTCATGGCGCTGAGCACCAGGCCAACCGCGACCGCCAGCACGACACCGCTCGCGCCGATCAGCACCAGTCGCCGTTGTTTGCGGGTCATCGCGTTCCTGCTCAGCTTGCGAGCCCGAGGCTCTTGATCATGTCTTCCAGGCGATGGAGCTTGTCCGGGTCGCCGGCCAGCGCCTTGCGCGCATCGGCGGCGGCGGCCTGCGCCTTATCACGCTCCCCCAGCACCATATAAGCACGCAACAGCCGTTGCCATCCTTCGACGTCGTCGCCGTTCTGCTTCAGCCGGTCGGCAAGCCGCGCGACCATGGTGTGAATCATGGCTTCGCGGTCCTGCACGCTCATCCTCGAGGCGGCCGCAACGTCGCCGGCGGTCGGCCCCGGCGCGGCGGGCGCAACAGGCGCGGCAGGCGCGACGGGTGCAGGCGTTGCGCCCCCATTCATGGCCTCTTTGAAGGCGCGCAGCTTGTCGGGATGCGCCGACAGGGCCGTTTCGGCGTCGGCGGTCGCAGCCTGCATCTTGGCGGTATCGCCGAGCACACGGTAGGAGCGCACCAGTTGCACCCAGCCGGCGACATCGTCGCCATTTTCCTTGAGACGCGCCGCGAGCCGCGCCACCATGCCGCGGATCATGGCGCCACGATCGTTCGCGCTCATGTTGGCGGCGTCGGCGATCTGACCGGCATTCGGCCCCGGCATCGTGGGACCGGCGGAGGCAACCGCAGCCGGCGGCACCGGCTTGCCGATGCCCGCGAGCGCGCGCTGCACGGCCGGCGCCCAAGGCGCATTGGCCGGCGCATCCGCCAGCATGCCGCGCCATATCGTGGCGGCCTGCTCGATCTTGCCGTCCTGCTGCGCGGCAACGCCGGTGAAGAAACGAGCCTTCAACTGCTTTGCATCGAGCTTAAGCGCGCGCTCGAAGGCGGTCTTGGCGTCATCGGTGACGACGCCGTTGGCAGCGGCGGTGATCGCCTCGCCGAGATCGGCCTGCCGGTCGGCGGTCTCGCCGGAAAGCGCGATGATCTTGCGGTCGGCGCGCACCGCGTCATCGAAGCGGCCGAGCCGCATATAGACCGGCGCCAGCACCTGGTAGCCGCGGGCATCGTTGGGATTCTTGGCGAGATGGGTTTCCACCTGCGCGATCAGCTTGGCGATCGGGGCGTTCTGGTGAATGGCGTCGAGGCGGGCGGCCAGCGGCTCGCCGGGCAATTGCGGCGATCCGAGGTGGAGGTAAAGCGCGGCGGCGCCGGCGGGCACCAGTAGCAGCGCGATCACCGCCGTCACGCGGCGGCGCCAGAGCGATGAGCGGTCGCGGGCTTCCGTTTCCAATTCGGCGGCGGTTTCGGCGCTGTCGGCGGCGGCAATGAGCCGGCGGGAGACCTCGACCCGGGCGGCCTGCGCCTCCGCCTCCCCGATAAGGCCGGCGGCCTGATCGCGGGAGATTTCGTCGAGCTGGTCACGATAGACGACGACGTCGCTGCCCCCGCGCTGCACTGCGGCGCGCCGGGAGAGCGGCCATAGTACCGCGAGGACCGCTACCGCGGTCATCAGCGCGAACACGAACCATAAGATCAACAAATCGAATTACCGCCTTGGCGCCGCTTGGAGGAACTTATCGGGCTAGTGGTCCGATTCCGACATCTGCCTGCCGTTGCCGCATGCTCCGGAGCAAATGTTGGAATCAAAGGACCACTAGCAACTAATTGATTCTAGTGGAGCTTTGAATTTGACATTTGATAAGCAGGCCTGCTGCCAGCGGGCATCAAATGTCAAATTCGCTCCACTAGCGCATACATCACGCGCAATCGTGGCGGCAATGCGCAAGATCAAATGCGGGAATAACTTGAATTTCTGGGATTTTCAGGCCCGAGCGGCCGAATGCTCGGGGCTGGCGGCCATTTCGACCACCCGACCGAGTTCCGCCACGTGATCGGGCTCCAGCACCTTGGCGCAGAAGCGCAGCGCGGCGTCGAGCTGCGACTGGCGGAAGCGGCGGTCGGCATCGCCCGCATGACGCAGGCTGTCGGCCAGCGCCCGGGTGCCGCGCTCGAGATAGTCTTCCAATCCCGACAGCGTCCGCCGGGTAATTTCGCTGATGGCGAGCTCGCTGGCGAACAGCCGGCAGGCGCTGACGAATTCGAGCAGCGTCTCGGTTTCCGCCACTTCGTAGAGATCGAGCACGGAGTTCGGCCGGATTTCTTCGGCCTTGCGCACGCGCAGCAGGCGGCGCACGCGGCCCGGGATATTGTCGATCTCGAATCCCAACAGCTCGCCGATTTGGCTGCGCAGCGATGCGAGGGTGCGCGCCCAGGCGTTATCGGGCGGCAGGTCCATTTCGGTGCGCAGGCCGCGCACGCCGTCGTGGATGCTTTTCAGCAGCATACCGACGGCAACGCCGCGCCCGCTGCGCAGACCGTCGCGCAATTCACGCACCTGCCGCTCGAGCTCGGCCAGGACGATATTGACCGCGACGGCGTAGCGGGTTTCGGCGACCCGCGCGGCTGCGTCACTCGCCGCCGCCTTGACGGCGAAACTGATCAATTGCCAGGGTGCCGCCAAGCGGCTCATCACGATGAGCAGCGAATAGACGAACAGTGAGGAATCGTTCGCGGCCGTTTCCTCGATCAGCGTCCTGCACTCGTCGAGCCGGCCGTTGGCCAGATTGTCGATGTGCGCCGGAAGCTGCACCGAGAGCGTGGCCAGCGCATCGCGGCCCTCGAGCACGCAGCACAGCGTCGACGCTTCCTGGGCGGCACGTGGCGTGCCGATCTGCGCCAGCAAACGGCGCTCGAGCCTTTCGTCGGTGGAAGCGCTTTCAAGCGCCCCCGCCATGGCCTTGGCCACGCGATCCTGGAAGGCGTGCACGCGTTGCTCGGCTTTCGCCTCGTTGCCGGCGAGCAACGCATCGCTCACCTCGTCGACCAGAACCTTGGTCTCCTCGCGCAACAGGTCGCGCCGCACCCAGGTCCACAGCGATTCAAGCGAAGAACGTGCGACGCGGCCGGGATGATTGTGATCGCCGCGGTCGTCCACCATGAACGGCTCGACCGGACGGAAGAACAGCCGCGCCGCATGGCCGACGCGCGGCGCGCCCTCCGCGTGCACGCGCATGATCTCGCGCAACTGGCCCAGCACAAGCTCGGCGCCGCCGCCTTCCTCGCCGCGCAGCACGGCGCGCTCAAGCTCGCCGATCAACAGCCTGCGCGCCTCGGGAGAGAGCGCACCAAGATAGTGCCGCAGCCGATCGATTGTCTCGACGCCCGCCATTGCCGGCCAACACCCCGGAATCCACACCGCCCGCAAGTGATACCGCAGCGTGCGTTAAGAGCCCGTTAAGGATGTTGGGCAGCCCTCCGCATGGTCCCGATTAAGACCATGCGCCACGGCAAGAATCAGCTCACCGGCGTCCAGGTTCCGTCCCTGTTGCGGCAAGCGACGCCGCGGGCGGTCTGCGGTTGGCCGCTGATATAGATGGTGTGGGTGTAGGAGCGGCAGTTGCGTCCATTGTCGACATAGGCCGGCCCCGGGACGAAGGCACCGTAATGACCGCTGTCCGGGTTACGCCAGGAGGTGGCAACACCGGATTGGCCGTGCTCCAACGCTTCTTCCTGGGCGGCATAGGCCCGCTCGCGATCCTGTTGATCGAGCGAGGCGCCGATGCGGTTGCCGATCAGCCCGCCGACCAGGCCACCGATGGCGGCGCCCGCCAGCCGGTTGCCGGTGCCGCCGCCCGCCACCGCCGCGCCCAACAGCGCGCCCGAGCCGGCACCGAGCAAGGTGCCGGTGTTCTCCCGGGGGCCGGGGCCGTCCGGAGTGCCGGCGCAGCCGGCGAGCAGAAAACCGATGGCGGCAATGGCGGCAAATTTGGAGATGGACATGGCGACCCCCCGGGAATCGACGTTCAATCAAAGCGGCCCACCCAGCGCAGGCGGCCATCATTTCTAACGTGAGAGGAGGAATAGGGCAAAAGTCCGGCAAGCGGAACCGGCTGCGCCAAATGGGCCTCAGCCCGCCGGCAGCACCAATTCGGCGCGCAAGCCCCCCAGGGGCGCAGCGCCGAGCTTGAGCTCGCCGCCATAGAGCGCCGCAAGGTCGACCACAATCGAAAGCCCGAGGCCCGAACCCGGCTTGGTCTCGTCGAGCCGGCGGCCACGCTTGGCGGCCTGCTCGCGTTCGGAGGCAGACAGACCGGGGCCGTCGTCATCGACAACGAGGCGCACGGTCTGGCCGTCGCTTCCCTGCCCGGCCCGCTCGCGCACCACCTCGATCGCGACCCGCGAACTCGCCCATTTGCAGGCGTTGTCCACGAGATTGCCGATCATCTCTTCCAAATCGGCGCGTTCCCCCCGGAAGCGCGCTTTCTCGTCGACGCGCACATCGACGGCAATGCCGCGGTCGTGGTGGATCTTCTCCATGGTGCGCGCGAGCGCGGTGACCACCGGCTGAATGTCGGTGAGCGTGCCGACGACGGTCAGCCGCGCGGCGAGCCGTGCCCGCTCGAGATGGCGGGCGACCTGATCGCGCATGATGGCGGCCTGCTCCAGCACCTTGCTGGCGAAGGGATCGCGCACGTGCGCCGAGGCTTCGTTGACCATCACCGACAGCGGCGTCTTCAGCGCATGGGCCAGATTGCCGACATGGGTACGCGCGCGCTCCACGATCTCCTTGTTGGCATCGATCAGCGCATTGGTCTCGCGCGCGAGCGGCGCGATCTCCTCTGGGAATTGCCCGGCCAACCGTTCGGCGGTGCCGGCGCGGATGGAGGCCAGGCTGTCGGTGATGCGCTTGAGCGGCGCCAGACCGAAACGCACCTGGAACATGGTGGTGAGTAGCAGCACCGCCGCCAGGATGACGAAGGTGATGATCAGCGCCTGGTCGAAGGAACGGGTTTCGCTATCGATCTCGGCGGCGTCGCCGGCGACCGCCACCAGATAATGTCCCTCATCGCCGAGGTCGATATTGCGCTCGACCTGCCGCAGCCGCTGGTTCTCCGGCCCGCTTACATAGCCTTCGCGTGAGCCGTCGGCGCCGGGCACAATGCCGAGATCCTGCAGGTGCGGCAGGCCGCCGTCCCACAGCGAACGCGAGGAGCGCACCTCGTGCTTGCCGGCGTCGAGCCGCGTGACCTGCCAATACCAGCCCGACAACGGCAGTTCGAACAGCGGTTCCCCGATGGATTGGGGAAACTTGCCGTTGGCGTCGTCGGGAGAGGCGAGATCGGCGACCAGCGTGCGCAGATAGACGCCGAGGCGGCGATCGAACGAGCGCTCCACCGCCTGCCGATAGAACGACGACAGCACGACGCCGGTGATGAAAAGGATGACGACCGTCCAAGCCGTGGCGGAGAGGAAGAGGCGGAGCGCAAGCGAGTTAGTGCGCATCGGGAGGCGTGAGCAGATAGCCGAGACCGCGGACGGTCTGGATGATCTCGACACCGAGTTTCCTGCGAATGCGGCCGACGAACACCTCGATTGTGTTGGAATCGCGGTCGAAGTCCTGGTCATAGAGATGCTCGACCAGCTCGGTACGCGACACCACGCGGCCGGAATGATGCATCAGATAGGCGAGCAGCCGGTATTCGTGCGAGGTGAGTTTGACCGGATTGCCGTTGACGGAGACGCGTCCGGTGCGGGTGTCGAGGCGCACCGGGCCGCAGGTGAACTCGCTCTTGGCGTGACCGGCCGAACGGCGCAGCAGCGCGCGCACCCGCGCCAGCACTTCCTCGAGGTGAAACGGCTTGGCGACGTAGTCGTCGGCGCCGGCGTCAAAGCCCTGCACCTTGTCGCTCCAGCGGTCGCGCGCGGTGAGGATCAGCACCGGCATCGCGCGGCCGGCGCGCCGCCAAGCCTCCAGCACGGAAATGCCATCCATCTTGGGCAGGCCAATGTCGAGAATGACGGCGTCGTAGGGTTCCGCCTCGCCGAGATAATGCCCTTCCTCGCCGTCGAAGGCGCGATCAACGACGTAGCCGGCATCAGTCAGCGCGGTGGCGAGTTGGCGATTGAGGTCGGGGTCGTCCTCGACGACGAGCAGGCGCACGGCGTTTGGCTCCGATCAGCGCCCGGTGACAACGCTGCCGTTGGCAGCGTCGATGGTCGCTCGCCGGACTTTGCCATTACGGGCGAGCAGAGTCAGCACATAGACGAGGCGCGTTCCGCGATGGCAGAGCCGGGCCCGCAAGAGCTCGCCGTGGCGGCCGTGGCGGTGGGCCGACCGGACGGCACGGCCGAGGGAAATGGCCCGGTGACTGGCGACCGCCGCCCGCTGCTCGGCCTTGCCCAGGCAGGACCTCGTGCTGTGCTCCGCCGCAAGCGCGGGCGCGGCGGCTGAAGCCGCAAATCCGAGCATAAGGAGAATGACAAGATGGCGACGGACCGGCATGAGGCCTTTATTAGGGGCGGGCCGCTGAACGCGACCTGAACAAAAGGGACCAACCACCTGTTTGCACTAGCTTTCGAAACCGTCAAACGAAGCATAGGTCACAAGCGGCGCGCGCGGGGCGCGCCAGGCATTGATGGGCGCCTCTTCGTCGGCAAAACCCAGCGCCATGCCGGTGTAGATCATGAGTTCGGGGGGAAGATTCAAGAAGGAGCGCACGGTGCTGTGAAATGACACCCAAGCCTGTTGCGGGCAGGTGTGCAGGCCATGGCCGCGCGCCAGCAGCGCGACCGTCTGCAACAGACCGCCGATATCGGCCCATTGCGCCACGCCGAAGGAGCGCTCCAGCGCGAAGAACAGCCCGACCGGCGCGCCGAAAAACTGGAAATTGCGGGCATATTGCCGGTAGCGCGCCGGCTTGTCGGCGCGCGGCACGTGGATCGACCGGTAGAGCAGTTCGCCCACCTCGAAGCGCCGGGCGCGATAGGGCTCGTCCATCGGGTCGGGGTAGATGCGGTAATCGCCGCCCTCCCCGCGCGGCAATTCGCCCATGCGCGGCGCCATCAGGCGCCTGAGCTCTTCGATGCGCTGGCCGGCGATGACATAGATATGCCACGGCTGCATGTTGCCTGCTGACGGCACGCGCGCCGCGCGCTCGACGATGTCGCGCACGGTGGCTTCCGGCACCGGCGTCGGCAGGAAAGCGCGGCAGGAATAGCGGGTGGCGACGGCTTCGAAAACGTCCATGAGGAGCTCCGCGGGAATCGCGGAGAGTGTGGCGGCAGGCGGCAGCTGAGGAAAGGGTGGCCGATACGATCAATCGGTGACGGGGCTGAGCTCAAACGCGATCGTGATTGAGGGAGCGTTGGCCATGAAATTCGAGCGCGTGATACTGGCCGTGGTCTTGCTCGCGGGCGGCATCGGTCCCGCCCTCGCCTTCCCGGAGAATGGCTGCGAGATGCAGCGCAAACAATATCCGGCCAACTGGACAGACACCTCGGCCGAAAAGCCGCTGTTCAATTGCTACGCCCCACAGGCCGACCCCTTGCGCATCAAGCTCGGCGCAACCGACGGCGCCGGCCGCACCATGATGAGCGTGGTGCCGCTGTCGCGGCCGGACGGCAATGAGGAAAAAGACAATACGCTGCGAATCTGGCTGGACGCGGAGCAGGCCCGGAGGCTGCGCGACGGGAAATATTTCGCTACCGTCCTGCGCAAAGAAGACTCGTGCTGGATCCGCGGCGATCTCGACGGCGCCCCGGTCTTCGTTTTGGACAGCGCCGATCCGCCGCCCGACAATCCGGGCGAAGCCGGCTCGTTCTACAATAAGGCTCCGCGCTTCAGCATTTTTGGCGGCGAGGCCTATTTCTGCGAGCGGGCGAAATAGCCGCTCACTTGCGCGCCAGGATGCGCGCCACCTTTTCCAGGCTGCGGCCGCCGAAATAGGCGGTGAGCACGATCATCGCCCACTGCGCCACGTCGCCGGACAGCGGATCGGTTGCGCCGTTGGTGGAGAACCTTTGGGTTCGTTCTGCCAAAATTGCCAGCTCTCTGGATTATCTTCCTATTTCTTGGCTGCCTTTTTCGGCTGTGCCTTTGCCGCTGACCACCTCGGACCTTTGGCTCCCCACGCAGTCGGGCGGTAGAAGCTCTGGCTGCCAAGTGTCACGTTCTTCTGCATCTCGTGCACCCAGGTAGGATGGACATAGTTGGCATGGTAGTGCGTCGATGCCCCGACGTCCTGTTCATACAGGTCACCGTCGAGCATCTTCACCGCGATGATGTTCGCCAGGCGCCAGGCGCGAGTGTCATCAATGGTGGTTGTTGATGTTCCGTCGCAGGCGAAGGTGAATTGGCATGAATTGAACTGGTCAGCGTTTTGATAGACTACACCGCAGACATCTTGCGGATAATGTCCGGAGAAAACACGGTTCATAACGACTTGGGCGACTGCAATTTGCCCGCGGATGGGCTCACCCCTCGCCTCGAAATAGATGGCTTTGGCCATACACGTCGTAGCGCGCTGGAGTGCAGCCCCCTTGAGGTGAAGGCGTTGCACCGGCGCCATGGCCTCGGTCAAAGTATTCAAAGCCGAGTGTTTGCTGGAATGGTCGTCTTGGTCTTTTGGCTCTGGCATTTGGCCACCATGGGCAATGCAGTAACCAAAAAGCTGGCGTTCCTTGGCAGCATTACCATGCTTGCTGCCCACCGGTCGCGGCGGCGCCATTTTGAAGGCGGTCTGCCGGCACTTCACCGCCAGGGCTGCGGTAATGGCATGCGCAGGCGAGCCAAAGGCCGCGCAGAGGATCGCCAACGACACCAGATTCTTCCAGCCGCCCATCGGCATCATGACCCGAATTTTGCGTCGGAGGATTATACAAGATCATCCTCTCGAGATCACGAAAGACTTTGACGGTCACCGATCACCGAGCACGCTGTGAAGAACTCCGCGGTTTCGCAGAAACGGGGTTTGCTTGTGCTTCTTCTAACGGCTCCTTAGGCGAGCGGATATCAAGCGGCGTAGCGCCGTGCGGCGCTTTGACCGCGCTCGCTGTTCGTAGCGGCCGATTTTGATGAGCTGCTCGGTCAACTCGACGATGCGCTCCCCATTGAATGGTGTTTTAGGCACGCCTGTAGCCTGTGATGGCTCTCCAACTTTTGGGGCCATGCTGAGCAATTCCTCCAATGCGTCGTGGTGGACATGGCGGATCCGCGCGAGATCGATCTGTGCTTCGGCAAACGGGCGCACGAGGTTCAGTAGGCGGGCGTTGTCGGAGTCGCCGGCAATCTCCTTCGCCAGCACCTCGACATCCGCCCGCAAGGCGGGAACGCTGCTAACTGCAATGCTCAAGCCATGGCGCAACGCGTTCTTTGCCGAGCGCGCCTTGCCGAGCACCGTCTTGGGTCCCCTGCTTGCCCGGCCGTTGGCTCGGTTTGCTGCGATCTTGCGCTCACTGCTCATGGGCGTCGACTTGCTCCGGCGCCGCGATCGCTGTTGGAGCTTCGACGCTACCGTCCTGCTCTACCTCGACGGATTTGATCGCCTCTTCCATTTTGCGCACCATCACCCGCCGGATATCGACTTGGTTGATGGTGTTATTGCGGCGCTCTTCGGCCGAAGCAACAAGACGATCGATTCGTTCGTGCGCACCGAGGTTCTTGGCAAAGGCCCGCCCGACAATTGTAGCCATTGATAGATTGACCTTTTCCAGAACCGCCTCGACCTCTGCTATCGCCTCAGGATCCTGCACCGCCCAGCGCTTTTTCACATCTAATAGCCATCCCACAAGAGTTGGACCCACTATCGGCTGGAGAGTGGTGAAAATGGCGTCGTCCATATTCGGCTCGACCAAGGCCTGCTTGAACCGGCGCAATCGCAAGATATCCCAAGTGAGATCGACGATATCGCGGGCCCATATTTCTTCCAGGAAGTTAGTCGGCTCCACATAGCTGAACACGGACTCAAATAGCTCGCCGTACGCCTCCTCATCCTCACCACGAAAAATCGGTGCCGGCCCGAAAGCGGCGTCGCACCTGAGCTGTTTGGACTTGGATCGGTTCCGTTTTTTTCGGGGCACTGACTTTCTCCTTGCATTGTTGTTGCTCGAGGTGAGCGATTTCTGCGCCGACGACCACTTGAAGTGGATCGACGCGACAATGCATGGGCTAGCAAGTCAACGGTTTGGATTCCAAAGCGATATTTGCTGCATCCCCGCGTTCCACCTACCTCGCAAGAGCGGAGGAACACGGGAACGACGGAAGCCAAGGACTTGACTTTGATGCAACGAGAATCGCGCGATAATTCGGCACCGGGCATAATGCGGCCTCCAGGTGATGCCCACCCGTTGCCCGACTCGAGTTGTTTGGGGAGTGTGCTGGGGTGCGAAGCCACGCACCGCCATTCTATCGCTGGGGCGCGTGACAGTGGCGCCACGCCGTCCCGCGCTTCAATTAACGCAGCGCGCGGAATTGGCCATTAAGTCGCGCTGGTGACGACAGTGTTCGTCTGGAGCCGTCAGCCGCTGAGAATTTCTCGCAAGGATTAAGCGGGGCCGGCGTCGGCAGTTACGCCGGATACAGGCAAATCAACGGTCCTTCCGTTGGCGCTTGCGTAACCGTACGCCTGCCCCCCCGCCATTCTCGTCGATGAACTCGACGCCGGCGCCCTCCAATGCATTACAAATTCTCTTGGTTGTCTCCTCACGCCCTCCGAGGAATCCGTCGGCAGCCTCCAAGCGCTTAATAGTGGGGACGGAGACTTTGGCTGACGTAGCGAGAGCTTCCTGCGACCAGCCGAGCAGTGCCCGGGCGGCCTTAACTTGTCGAATTGATACTTTTAGTATTGACAAGGCCGGCTCCAGATTGATACTTTTAGTATCGATGAGCGGAATTCACCGGGTCCTATAGTTGGAGTTTTGATGAATGAGTAGCCTCTCCTTTGCAGCAATCCACTATCGCACCATCCGAGATCGTATCCTGGCGCAAGACCCCGAACTCGATGAGCGCACCCTAGCCGACACGGTCGAGGGCCTGACCGATCTCCACGAAATCCTCACTGCCGTCCTCCGGGCTGCCCTGGAGGACCAGGCAATGGCTACAGGGCTCCAAGGCCGGATCGATGAAATGGAGGCCCGGCTGGGCCGCCTCAAGGACAGGGCCTTCAAACGCCGTCAGATCGCTCGTGACGTGATGATTGAGCTCGACCTAAAGAAGCTGGCGGCCCCGGACTTTACGGCGTTCCTACGGCCCGGAATGCCCGCACTGGTGGTAATCGACGAGGCCGCCATCCCGAGCATCTATTGGGAGCCGCGGGAGCCCAAGCTGAACCGGCAGGGCCTGGCAGCCGAACTCAAACAGGGCACCGAAATCATCGGGGCGACCCTCTCCAATCCTGAGCCAGTTCTAAGCGTGAGGACGAAATAATGGGATTTACCGCAAAGCAGGTCGAGGCGTTACGGCGAAACCCTGCCAGCCGCTATATCCGCACCCGTGAGGCCAATGGCCGGCAGTTATCCTACTTGGAAGGCTGGTACGCCCTGTCGGAAGCCAACCGGATCTTTGGATTTGATGGCTGGAGCCGCGAGTCGGTCGAGGTCCGATGTGTGCTCGCCCGTGAAAGCCGTGGCGCCTTCCGCGCGATCTACGTCGCCCGGGTCCGCATCACCGTGCACGCCAGGGGAGCAACGGTTATTCGGGAAGGTCACGGAAGCGGCGAAGGACAGGGTACGTCCCCAGGCGAGGTCCATGACATCGCACTCAAAGCTGCCGAGACAGACGCGACCAAGCGCGCCTTGGCCACGTTTGGAAGGCCGTTTGGATTGGAGCTTTATCGTAACGAAAGATCCCGTAAGCCCCTGCCCTCACCGGTGCCGGATAGTCGCGTTGGACTCCATCCAGATGACACGACCCCAATCCCACGTCCGTCCCACTACTATGGCCGGCGGCACACCGCGCCGGTTACCGAGAAACTTAAGAACGAACGTCGTCAAGCCATTCAGAGCACAGCCCCACCGTTGGCGCCATTGGATGGCCCCAACAAAATCGACAAGAGTCAGTTGGCGATTGGCGAGCCGAAGCGCCTCCGTGACAAAGCGCACTTGAAGTTTGTCGCTTCGCAGCCCTGCCTAGTCTGTGGACGCCAGCCCAGTGACCCGCACCATCTCCGGTTTGCTCAACCGCGAGCGACCGGTATGAAAGTCAGCGACGAATTTACGGTGCCTTTGTGCCGCGGACATCACCGCCAGCTACATGAGGCAGGCAATGAGGTCGCCTGGTGGGAAGATCTCGATATCAATGCTTTAGAAATCGCCAAGGGGCTTTGGGAACAAAGCCATTCGCCTATACAAACATCGAGAACTCAATCTCAAAACAACTAAAGCGGCCCTTCACTCCGCATGAGCACCGAGCATTGAACGCTTGGGAGTGATGTGACCAATGTTAGCTGAGCGAGATCTTTACAGACAATACCCGGCATCGACACGTTGGCAGATTCAACCTAGCAAAGAGTAAAGATAAGAATAAGTATTTTGGAATTTCTGAGCACACGAATCCGATGGAGACACGTCCCAGTCCCAACAATGCAAATGCACCGCACTCTCCCTGTACTCGCCGCCCTCGTTTCGCTCGCCGCACCCGCCTTCGCCATTACTGGCGAGGCGCCGCCAGCACTGCTATGGGCGGCGCGGCCGATCGTCATGATCGTCGATCCGGACGGTGACCTCTGCACCGGGACCACGCTCGCGCGCGACCTCGTGCTTACCGCCGCCCATTGCGTGATGCGCCCCGTCACCTATCGCGTGAAGGAATTCCAGACCGGCCAATCGATCAGGGTACGTTTGATCGCGCGCAACCCGCGCTTCAACCCCAAAGCCTATGCGCAAAGCCGGGCCACCGCGGACCTCGCGCTCCTCAAGCTCGACCGTACGCTGCCCGACGTGGTAGTGCCGGCCACGCTCGGCGCCGCCCGCCGCGTGAAGGTCGGCGAGACGCTGACCATCGCCGGCTTCGGGACGGTCGCCGATTTCACGCCGCGCGGCCTCGGCGTGCCGCGCATGGCAACGCTGACCGTCACAGGCCGACCCGGCTCGCTGCAAATCCGTTTGGTCGATGCAAAGACGCGCAACCACCGCGCTGGCCTTGGCGCCTGCACCGGCGATTCCGGCGGGCCGGCCTACGACGGCCAGGGCCCGCTGCTAATCGGCGTGGTGACCTGGACCACCGGCCCCAACAACTCGGAAGGCTGCGGCGGCCTCACGGGGCTGACGCCGCTCATCGGCTATCGCAAGTGGATCATCGATACCGCGGCCAAATTGGGAGCGCCTATCACACGCTAGCCACGCCGGGATCAGTTTTCGCAAAACGATCAAACATCCGCATTGTCCTCGCGAGCCGGGCCGGCTTGTGCAAACGCCTCGGCGCAGGCAACATTGCGCATCAAGGTCAGGAACCCGCCATGGCCGTCGAACAAGACATCCTCGCGCATTACCGTCACGGGTCGCTGGAGCAAGCCCTGCTCGCGGGCCTCGTCGCTGCCGGCAAAGATCCTGACAATATCACGCCCGACGATCTCGCCGCCGCGGACGAATTCCATATCGGCGGGCGCCAGGCGACCATCGATCTCGCAGCCGAAATCGCGCCTAGCGCCGGCATGCATCTGATCGACATCGGCTCCGGTCTTGGCGGGCCTTCGCGCTTCTTCGCGCAGAACTACAAATGCCGCGTCACCGGCGTCGATCTCAATGAGGAATACGTCGTCACCGCCGGTTCGCTGGCGCGCCGCACCGCGCTCGACGGCCGTGTGCAGTACCGGGTCGCGAGCGCGCTCGAATTGCCTTTCCCCGACAATTCATTCGATGCCGCCTACATGCAGCATGTCGGCATGAACATCGCCGACAAGGCGAAGCTGTTCCACGAAGTGCATCGCGTGCTCAAGCCCGATGCGACCTTCGCGCTCTACGACGTCATGCGCATGGGCGACGGCCCGTTCAGCTATCCGGTGCCCTGGTCGTCCGGCGACGAAACCAACTTCATCGAGCCGCCGGAAGCCTATCGCGCCCTGCTCACGGCCGACGGCTTCGAACTGGTCAAGGAGCGCAATCGCGCCGACATCGCGCTCGCCTTTTTCCACGCCATGAAGGCGAAGGTGGCGGCGAGCGGCCCGCCGCCTGTCGGCCTGCATCTCGTCATGGGCGCCAGCGCGCCGCAGAAGGTCGGCAATATGGTGGCGCTGCTAGAAGCAGGCACCATCGCGCCGGTCGAGATGATCTGCCGCCGCGTCGAAGAAAACCCGCACGCGGGAAATGTGTAGACCGGTCACCAGAAGAAATACAGAAACACCGCCAGGAACACGACGGCGCCACCGATCGTGCTGAACGCGAGCACGTAGCGCAGGCCCTGCCCGGTCGTGGCGGCACGCGCCTCGGTTGGCGTTTCGACGATGCGACCGTTTTCGACTTCAGGCATTTGCGCCTCCCGTAGGCGGCCGAAGGCCGCCGTTCGATCGTGTTGCTTGCAACGGGAACAACGCAAAGCGGCGGGCGACCGTTCCGTTGCCGCGCCGGCTGAATTCGAATGCAAATGTAGAGCGTGACGGATGTATAGCCGGGCAGCGTCACGCTGTCAATACATTCCTAGGATTTTTTTGAATATTTTTGCCGCCCGGCCGGCCGCCCCAATTGGCGAGGGTTATCAGCCGCTTGGGCGAGAGCGGCCGCTAGGCCGGCAACGTGACGCGCGCGCGCAGGCCGCCCTGCGGCCGGTTCGACAGCGCGATCTCGCCGCCATGGGCCTGCACGATCGAGAAGGCGATCGCCAGCCCGAGGCCGACGCCACCGGTCTCGCGGCTGCGCGATTCCTCGACGCGGTAGAACGGCTCGAACACCCGCGCGAGCTCCGCGTCGGGAATGCCGGGGCCTTGGTCGTCGACGGTAATCTCGATCCCCTTCCCCACCCGCTGCACGGCGACCTGCGCGCGCTTGCCGTATTTGACGGCGTTGTCGATCAGGTTGGTCAACGCGCGCTTCAACGTCGCCGGCCGGCAATTGCCCGTGACCGGCTGCGCCGGCGCCATGGTGACGGAAAGCCCGGCATCGCTCATGTCGTCGACAATGCTCTGCACCAGCGCGACGACGTCGGTCTTGCGCGACGGTTCGGCGGCGGCTTCGTCGCGCGCGAAATTCAAGGTCGCGCCGATCATCGCGTCCATCTCGGCGATGGTCGCCAGCATCTTGTCGCGCTCCTGCGGGTCGGGAACGTTCTCGGCGCGCAGGCGCAGCAGGGTCAACGGCGTGCGCAGGTCGTGCGAGATGGCCGCCAGCAGGCGCGTGCGGGTCTCGATCAGCGTGCGCAGGCGCACCTGCATGTCGTTGAAGGCACGCGAGGCCCGCGTCATCTCGATGGTGCCGGTTTCCGGCAATGGCGGCGCGCCGACGTCGCGGCCGAGCCGCTCGGCCGCCACCGCCAGCGACGCCAGCGGCGCGGTGAGGCGCCGCACCGCCCAGATCGACGCGGCCAGGATGATGATCGCCATGACCGCCATCGAAACGAGAAATTGTCGCGACCACGCCGGTCCGGTAAGCGGCAGGCCGGTGGCGAAGGAGAGCCATTGCCCGTCCGGCAACGGCATGGCCACCTGCAAGTCACGGAAGCCGCCGAGCCCATGCATCATCGGGCCCGGCCCAAAGTGCGGACGAAAGCCGCCGAACGGCGGCCCGTCCGGCGCATAGACCGCAACGCGCGGCTCGGGCGTCGCGCCCTGGCCCGCGCCATCCGCCATCTGCTCGGTGAGAAAAGCCTTCACCGCCTGCGAGGCCTCGACGTCTTCCAGCCCCGGATGCAAGGGCGGCGGCCGGTCCTCAAGTGTCACCCGGAAGGAAGGATCGCTCAGCGCCGTGACGATGCGCATCCGCCACTCGGGCGGCGCATCCCGCACCAGCCGGGTGAGGTTGGCGACGCGCTGGGCGACGGCGAAGCCGCCGATCGCGCGCACCGCCTGCTCGCGGTCGGCCTTATAAAGCCACCATCCCACGGCGTTCGACACGATCAAGCCGGCGAGCAGGATCAGCAGAGTCTGGCCGAACAGGCTCTTGGGGAGGAGCCGTCTCATTCGGACGTCACCTCGGGCGTGAACATGTAGCCCCCGCCCCACACCGTCTTGATCAGCTTCGGGTCGTTGGGATCGCGCTCGAGCTTCTTGCGTAGCCGGCTCACCTGGGTGTCGATGCTGCGGTCGAGCGCATTGGCGGCGCGACCGCGCGCCAGATCGAGCAACTGATCGCGATTGAGCACGCGCTGCGGCCGCTCGACCAAAGCAATGAGCAGATCGTATTCGCCGGTGCTGAGCGGCACCGCCACGCCGTCGTCGCGCAACAGATCGCGCGCACCGGTGTCGAGCTGCCAGCGGTCGAAGCGATAGCGTTTGGGGCGCTTGTCGGGGTTCACCGCCGTCGCCTTATCGGCGCTGCGGCGAAGCACCGCGCGGATGCGGGCGATCAATTCGCGGCTGCCGAAGGGCTTGGGCAGGTAATCGTCGGCGCCCATTTCGAGGCCGATGACGCGATCGACCTCTTCGCCCTTGGCGGTCAGCATGATGATTGGGATGTTGGAGTCGGCGCGCACGGCGCGGCAGAGCGAGAGGCCGTCTTCGCCCGGCAGCATCAGGTCGAGCAGAATGAGATCGATGCGGCTGTCGGCCAGCACCTTGCGCATGGCGCGGCCATCGGCGGCGGTGCTGACACGAAAGCCGTCCTTGGTGAGCGCGCGCGAAACCAGATCGCGAATCTCGCGATGGTCGTCGACGATCAGGATGTGTGGGGCCGCGGACATGGCGGCACTATAGACAAAGCGTGCGATCCGCGTGCGGGCGAATGTGTGCCAAAGCATGACCGGCACCCGCTCCGACACAGATTGTCACAAAAAGGCGCGCGTCCGAAAAACTTGAGAGACATCGGCGGCCTCCAATGCGTCCACGAGCAGCGGACAACTCCGTTGCCGAGACATTGGAGAGCACGATGAAAAGGAAGAACCTGGTGATTGGCGCCGTGGCGGCGACCGCCGTCATTGCCGGTGGCTTCGCTATGGCACACTCGGCGGGTTACGGCCCCGGCTACGGCCCGGGCGGCTGCGGCGGCCCCGGCATGTTCGGCCAAAACGGTCCGGGCCGGCAGGGGCCCTGGGGTCAGGGCATGCAGGGTCAATATGGCCCTGGGCCGCATGGTCCGATGGGACCCGGCATGCGCGGCCAGTACGGCCCCGGTCCCCAGGGCCCGATGGGTCCCGGCATGCAGGGCCAATACGGCCCTGGCCCGCAGGGTCCGATGGGGCCTGGAATGCAGGGTCAGTACGGTCCTGGCCCGCGCGGTCCGATGGGCCCCGGCATGCAAGGTCAGTACGGCCCCGGTCCGCAGGGCCCGATGGGCCCGGGCATGCAGGGTCAGTATGGCCCTGGCCGGATGGGCCCGGGCTACGGCCAGCGTGGCGCCGGTTTCCATGGCGGCCCACGTTTCGCGATGCTCGATCCGGCGCGGCTCGACACGCTCAAGACCGAGCTCGGCATCACCGCCGAGCAGGAGCCGGCCTGGACCACTTACACCAAGACGGTGCAGGACGCCGCCACGGCGATGAAAACGTCGCGCGAGGCGTTCACCAAGGACGCCGACCAGGTCCGGCAGGAGCGCTTCGCGGCCCGCAGCAAGATGCGCGAAGAGGCGCAGAAGCAGTTCACGACGGTGAAGACCGCCGCGGACGAATTGCTCGCCAAGCTCGATGACGCGCAGAAGACCAAGGCGCAGGCAACCCTCCCCGGCCTCGCCTTTGGTCCCGGCGCCCAGCACGGCTTCGGCCCCGGCTGGCACCGTCCCTGGCATTGAGCCGGCGGTGCTTGCCGCGCCGCTGACGCCAGGCGCGTGATCGACGACCTCCGGGCGGAGCCCCCTCCGCCCGGAGGTTTCTTTTGCGTGCGGGTGCCACGAACAATGCCGGCGCGCTTTGCGTCACAGTACCGGCGTGTCACGCTTAAATAAAAAGTCCCCGCCATGAGCGAGGACTTTGTCGGAGGCGCCCAAGGGCGCCTCCAATCGCTGCGGTGATCGCGCCGCCGTCTTCAGAAGCGGTCGGCGAGGGCCATGCCGGGATCGCTGACCGAAGGCCGGCCGGTTTCCACATGGCCGGCGAGGCGACGATAGAAGCCGCCGTCCGAGTCGCTGGTGACGACAAAGTCGTACCACAGCCCGGTTTTGTGGAGATCCCAGTACAGTTCCCCCGGGTGGTTGGAACCGGGCACGTTGACGTCCCACGACGTGCGAGGACCACCGCCGAAGTGAGGTCCTGGCGAGAACACCGACCGACCAAAGCCGAAACCGGGGGCGCCGAAGTGGGGATTCGACCGGAAACCCGGCACCCGGCCGAAGCCCACAGCATGCCTGCCGGGACGCGGACCGAAGCCCGGAGGCCTTGGCTGCACCGCGGCGGATATCGAGGCGCTGACGGCCAGCAGCGGCCCATAGATCTCGTTGGATTTCACCGCGAACCGCACGTGGCCGCTGCCGTCGTTGCGCAGCTGAATGTGCAGACCGCCGTCGAAGACATTGTAGCCAACGAATATCTCGGGGTTGGGCGCATGGTGCGGCCGCGCCTTGCCGAGGTCGCCCTTGAAGTGGCGGTGAAAGCCATTGGGGCCGAACACCAACAGGTCGTAAACGCCGTTGTCGCCGACGGCCCATTCGTCGTCCAGCATTTGGCCCGCCTCGACCGTGTAGCGCCGCGGAATGAGATCCAGGTGCAGCTTGTCGTAGACGTGGAACACGGCGCCCGCAAAGCCGGTGTTGGAGAACAGGAGCCTGACCCTGCCGTTGCTCGCGTCAACTTGCGCGCAGGCGTGCAGAATGTAGGGAAGCGCGCGCGAGAAGCGCACGCCGGTCTCCTGGAACAACGGCTGCGGCGTTGCCGGCGCGGTGGGTGCCGGCAGCGTGCGCTGGTGCGCATCGGATGCTGCCCAGTTGCTCTGGTCGGGCAGCTCCGGGAACCGGGGGTCGTTGGGACTTACGAAGTCGAAGGCCGAGGTGAGGTCGCCCGAAATGGCGCGATGCCAGGGGCTGATGGCGTCCACCTTGATTCCGAAGCGCTGCTCGAGGAATCGCCCCACCGAAGTCTGGTCGAAGACCTGCGAATTGACCCAGCCGCCCTTGCTCCACGGCGAAACCACGTACATCGGCACGCGCGCACTGAGACCCCAGGGACGAACATTGCCGCTGATCGTGTCCTCGCTGCTCAGGACGTTGCCGACGGTGTTGGAGAAATATTCACCCGCGAGCGGCATCGTGGCCTTGCCCATCAAGTTACCGTCGATGTCATAAGACGGCACCGCCGGCGCCGGCAGGTGATCGAAGAAGCCGTCGTTCTCGTCGAAGGTCAGGATGAAGACGGTCTGGCTCCAGACCTCAGGATTGGCGGTCAGTGCCTCCAGCACCTGGTCGGTGAAATTGCCGGCCCGGGTCGGGCTGCCGCCGCCTGGATGCTCGGAGTTGGCCTGCGTCGGCAAAATCCACGATACCTGCGGCAGGGTGCCGTTCATCACGTCGGCCTTCAACCTGTCCACATAGTCCGGACCACCGGTCAGGCCGTGCACGTAGTTGGGGTCACCCGGCTGCGCGTGGCGGAAACTTGAGAACGCCAGACAGCCGTGCATCGCGCCGGTCCAGTTGTCGTTCATGTCCTGGTAGATGTGCCAGCTAACGCCGGCGCGCTGCAGCAGGTCGGGAATGGTGTCCCAGGTGAAGTCGGTGTTGGTATAGCGATAGTTCGGCTGAGGCTGCGGCAGCCCGTCCACCCAGGTGTGAGGGCTGGGCCAGCAGCGGCTGTTGTTGGGCTCGGAATCGGTCGTCGTGCAGTTGATGCCCTGCGCGCGCAGCGCGGGATTGAAGTTCGAGCCCGACCAGAACACGATCCGGTTGGGGTCGGTGCCGGTGGTGATGGAGGCGTGGTGGGCATCGCACACCGTGAAAGCCTCGGCGAGCGCGAACTGGAACGGGATGTCGTCGCGGCCGAAATAGCCCATCGCGTACGGGGTCTTGTACTTGGCCCAGTAACCCGTCTTGCCCTGGTTCCACGCTGCCTGACTATCGCCATACGAGTGCGGCGTGCCGTAGCCGACCAGCGCGTTGTGGGTCGCGGAGTCGCGATGATAGGGCGTGATCTCACGGGTGCCGTCGGACTGGAACCAGACCGGCTTGCCGCTCTCGAGCGGAATCGGGAAACGATCGCCGAAGCCGCGCACGCCGCGCATGGTGCCGAAATAGTGGTCGAACGAGCGGTTCTCCTGCATCAGGATCACGACGTGCTTGACGTCCATGATGGTGCCGGTCCGGCGCCGCGCCGGAATGGCCAGCGCCTGGCGGATGCTGGCAAAGGCAGCCGCCGCTGTGGCGCCCGCCAGAAAATCACGACGTGTAGTCATCCTGTATCGCCCTTCCCTGGGTTGAAACGGATTGAAAAGACCGGTCGCGCTGTGCAGCCCTGGCTCGAGCAGACTGCGCGGGGTAAGCGGGCGCAGGCGTAACAAGGTGACTTGACACGGATGTGAATATTTTATTTCCGAAAGAATTTATTATGAGCTTTTCTCAATTCACGCGTATGCTGACCGCAGCGAAGGCGATCAACCGGTGACGTTTTTCGGAAAATGCTAAGCGCGACCCGATCAAATGAATGCGCGCGTTGTTCGCGAGGGCGCGGGTGACACGCTCGAACCTCAATGCAGGACCGTCTGTGAACGGTATCCTGTCCCGCATTCGTGAATTGCAGCCTGATCTTCCGCCGAAGGCCAAGCAAGTCACCGCGCTGATTACCGCGCAGCCCGAGTCTTTCATTCACATGTCGATCACCGAGGTTGCCGAGACATGCGGCGTCAGCGAAGGTACGATCGTTTCCTTTTGCCGCCGGGTGGGCGTTCGCGGGTTTCAGGAACTGAAGATTCTTCTGGCGCGCGATCTGATCGAGCCGGTTCGTTTGATTCAGGAGGATCTGCATCGGGGCGACGATCCGGCGACCGTCACCGATCACATCTTTGCCGCCCACGCCGCTTCGCTCCACGAGACACGCCGCCTTCTCTCGATACAATCGTTGGCGAAAGCGGCAAGCTTGTTGAGGCAAGCGCAGCGGATCGAGATTTATGGGATAGGAAGTTCGGCGCCGATTGCGCAGGATCTTTCCTATCGCCTGCTGCAGCTGGGGCTCGCGGCGAGCGCCGTCGTCGATTCCCATGTCCAGGCCGTCAGCGCCGGGATGACCGGTCCGACGGTCACGACCGTCACGGTGTCCCACTCGGGCAGCACGGTCGAGACGGTGCTGGCGACCCGGCTGGCGCGCGAAGTCGGTGCCCGCACCATCGGCATCACGCGCCTCGGCAAGTCGCCGCTCGCGGCCCACTGCGACGTGCTGCTTTACACGGTCGCCAACGAAACCCGATACCGGCCCGAGGCCATGAGCAGCCGCGTCGCTCAGCTCGCCATCATCGACACCTTGGTCAGTTGTTGCGCGCTGACCGACACCGAGCGCTCGGTCGACCGGCTGCAACACGCCGCGCGTATTATTTCCGAGAAGCGATTTTGACTTGAACGGCCCGGCGGCGCTCCGGAGCGGGACCCCTCACCTCTCCCCCTTATCGAAGCGCTCCCGCGCCTCCTGGATCGCCGGCCGGTTGCGGCGCGCCCAGAGGCCGAGTTCGCTCACCGGATCGAGCAGCGAACGGCCGAGCGCGGTCAGTTCGTAATCCACCCGCGGCGGGATGGTCGGGAACACCGTGCGCGTCACCAGGCCGTCGCGCTCCAGTCCGCGCAAGGTCAGCGTCAGCATGCGCTGCGAGATCGAGCCCAGCGCCTTGCGCAATTCGTTGAAGCGCTTCGGTCCGTCGCCCAGCGTCGACACCACCAGCACGGTCCATTTGTCGCCGACGCGCGAGAGCACCTCGCTGACCGCCCGGCAGTCTTCGGCCACATGCAGGTTACCCGGTATCTCGGATGTGCCTTCTTGCGCGTTTCTGTCGGTCATCTATCTAGCCTTGGTATCAATTCGTAACCACACAGATAGAGGCTCTAATGGCTAAACTCAAGCTCGGCCTGATCGTCGGCTCGAACCGCAAGGAATCCATCAATAAGATGCTCGCTTTGGCCCTCGCCAAGCTTGGCGGGGCCAATTTTGAGGCCAAATTGATCCAGATCGACGATCTACCGATATACAATCAGGACCACGAGCAGCCCGTTCCCGCCCCGGTCGCCCGTTTCAAGGCCGAGGTCGAAGGTTGCGACGCTTTGCTATTCGTCACGTCGGAGCATAACCGGTCCATTCCGACGGTCCTCAAGAACGCCATCGACTGGGGCGGGAGGCCGTATGGCAAAAGCTCGTGGCCGGACAAGCCCGCCGCCGTCACCGGCACCTCGCCCGGCGCCATCTCGTCGTCGATCGCACAACAGCATCTGCGCGCCGTGCTCGGCAATCAGGGACTCCATCTGATGGGCGGCGAGGCCTATATTCAGTTCAAACCCGAACTGATCGACGCCGGCAGCAACGTCACCGACGAGAGCGTGCGCGGTTTCCTCAAAGCCTTCATCGACAAGTTCGCCGCCTTTGCCGGCAAACTCGTGCCGGAGCGTAAACAGGCGGCGGCGTAATTTCATCTTTCACCAATCCGGGCCGGCGCAGGGGCGCCGGCTCGGAATTGAGAGGTAACGTTATGTCCATCCGACCCGTGAAAAGTATCGTTCAATCGAAGCCGACCATGGAAGGCGCCGGCGTCCGCCTGCGCCGTGCCTTCGGTTTCGGCGAGACCGCCGAAACCGATCCCTTCCTGCTGCTCGACGATTTCCGCAACGACCGGCCGAACGACTATCTCGCCGGTTTCCCCTGGCACCCGCACCGCGGCATCGAGACCATCACCTATGTGCTCAACGGCACCGTTGAACATGGCGACAGCCTCGGCAATCGCGGCGCGCTGGGCGCCGGCGACGTGCAATGGATGACCGCCGGTCGCGGCATCATGCATCAGGAAATGCCACAAGGTGACGCGCAAGGGCGCATGCACGGCTTCCAGCTCTGGGCCAACCTGCCGTCGTCGCTGAAACTGACGGCGCCGCGCTATCAGGACGTCGAGGCCGCCGCCATTCCGGAAATCATCGACGACGACGGCACGCGCGTGCGTGTCGTCTGCGGCGAGTTCTGGGGCAAGAAAGGCCCGGTCGACGGCGTCGCCGCCGATCCACGCTATCTCGACGTGTTCGTGCCGGCGGGTCAACGCAAGACCCTGAAGGTGGAAACCGAACGCCACGCCTTCGCCTATGTGTTCGAGGGCGAAGGCTCCTTCCACGCCGCCTCACAGCCCTTCGGCGTCCTCACAGAGAAGCAGGTCAACGGCGAGGAGATCACGGTGCGCGAGATGACCGGCAACCGTTCGCTGGTACTGTTCGATTCGGGCGACGAGATCACCGTGCAGGCCGGCGAGCAAGGCATCCGCTTCCTGCTGGTGTCGGGCAAGCCGATCAAGGAACCGGTCGCCTGGTACGGCCCGATCGTGATGAACACGCAGGCCGAATTGCAGCAAGCGGTGAGCGAGCTGCGCGACGGTACGTTCATCAAGAACTGAGGGCGACACCGCCGTCCGCTTGGCATCCAAGCGGACGGCGCAACGCTAATCGCTCAGCTTCCGGGCGCGTAGGCCCACATATCCATCACGATATCGCAGGCCGGGATCGGCAGTTTGGTGCGCACCGCACCGAACGGGATCGGCGCGCCCGCCAGTTTCTTCTGCCAGACGGTCAAGGCGGGCAAGACGGTGTTGAGATCGCCGACGAAATGGTTCGCGCGCACGACGTTGTCGAGCGACGTGCCGCCGGCGCGGCAGATATCCGCCGCCGCATCCAGGATCGCCGTCATCTGGCGCTGCGCCGGCACGCCGAGATAATGCAAGCCGCCGGACTTGGCGACGGCAGGCAACGCGCCGTCCTCATCGGCCGCATAGAGCGCCGAGAGGCACAATAGATCGCCGGCCCGCACCGCCGCCGGCCCCAGCCGCATGGCCGCCGACGGCTTATGCTCGATCAGTTCCTTCTTGACCTTGCCGCCGTCGCGCACGCCCAGAATGTTGATCTCGATGATCAACTCCGACAGTGCCAGCCCCTTGGTCGCCACCACCGTGAGCGCGCAGGGACTGTCGGCGAAATGGCTGTTCCAGACGTCCATGAACTCCGGCAGGTCGTTGATGTCGGTGATGTAGACCTGCGCCTTGATCGCGTTCTTGAGCGAGCTGCCGCCCGCCTCCAGGCCCGGCTTGAGCCGCGAGGTGATGAGAAACTCGGTCTGCAGCCGGATATCGGTGCCGTTCCATACCGCGTTCGGCGGCCGGTAGGCGGCGGGCTCGAGGCCGGTCATCGCCGCGTTGTTCGGCATTTGCCCGGCAACGAAAACGTAGTCGCCGCTGACCAGCGCGGGGATGAAGCCCGAATGCGGCGGCACCGGCACGTCGTCCGGCCGTGCCCCCCGCGGCTCACGCCCCTCGCCCGGCAGCACCGCCAGCATGGACACATTCATATTGGCACCGCCGACCAGCAGCTCTTCCATCAGCACCGAGGTGCTGGGGGGAACGTAGTCGCCGAGCAGCGCCTTGCGCGCCCGCTGATAGGGATTCACGCATTCCGCGCGCGGGTAATATTGATCGACCCGCAGGATGTGCCGCAGATCGCCGCCTTCCGCCGCGATCAGTTTCGCCAGACGCGCATAAAGAAAGTCGCCCTCGCGCCGGTAACGAGGCGCGCCGCCGAGCGGCAGCCCCGGCTTGCCCGAAACCGAGGCATCGATGCCGTACTCATAATCGGCCGCTTCGTGACCCGTGAAGAACAGCCAATCCCCAGCTCGCACGCCCTGCGCGTAAACGATGCCCGTCTCGCCGATTGGTGTCGGCGCGAGGACCTTAACTTTGGACATCAATCTCTCCTGGATTCCGACAAGACAAGGAAGCTCGACGAACTCACGCTTTGCCGTTCCAAAAAACGCAATAGCGCGCCGCCGATCTCGGCGCAGGCCGGCAACTCATCAGTTGGCGCAAAGATTGCTCCGACCGCAATCGGTTGGACACCGGCCCGCAGCCGACAAAGAACTGTAAAGGTTCTTGACGCACGAGCAAGGCCGATGCCAGCATGCGCCGCAGCTTTTACCGCGCGCAATCGGATACATGCACCCGCGAATGCCCGCGCCTGGGGCAACGGTGCCGAATTGGTTTGGAGGCAAGTTGTGTTGCGCGTCGAAAACATCTCCAAGACGTTCGAGTCGTCCCGCGGGACCTACGTCGCGCTTGAAAGCGTATCGATCACAATCGACGACGGCGAATTCATCTGCCTGCTCGGACCGTCGGGCTGCGGCAAATCCACATTGCTCAACATCCTGGCCGGCTTCGAGCCGGTCTCCAGCGGACGCGTGACCACCGGCGACGTTCCGATCACCGGCGCGGGACGCGACCGCGTCATGTTCTTTCAGGATGCCGGCGCCGCGCTGATGCCTTGGCTGACGGTGGAAGAAAACGTGCGCTTCGGCCTGCGCGTGCGCAAGGTGCCGGAGCGCGACTGGCAGCCGATCATCGAAGACAAGTTGCGCATGGTGTCGCTCGACACGCATCGCACCAAGTTTCCGGCCGAGCTTTCCGGCGGCATGCGACAGCGCCTGCAGATCGCGCGCGGGCTCGCCGTCGACCCGGACGTGCTGCTGATGGACGAGCCGTTCGCCGCACTCGATGCCCTCACCCGCCGCCACATGCACAAGGTCATGCTCGACATCTGGCAGCGCACCCAGAAGACCATCGTCTTCGTCACCCACGACATCGCCGAAGCGATCACCCTCGCCGACCGCATCGCGGTCATGTCGGTTGGGCCCGGCTCGCGCATCACGCGCCTCATCGACATCGATCTGCCGCGTCCGCGCGATCTCGCCGATCCGCAGGTCGCCCGGCTGTTCAACGAAATCGAGACCCTGCTGGCGCCTGACGTGCTGCGCGCCAACTAGCCCCGAACCAGCGAAAGATCCCGGCAGACGAATGAGCAGAATGTCCCGATGAGCAGCCACGAGAGCGCCGCCAAGACTGCCGTGAAGGGCCGCGCCATGGGCTCTTCGCTCGGCCTGCGCCTGCCGCTCAAGAGCCTGCGCGCGGTCTCGCTGACGGCCGCGTCGCTGCTCATCGGCTTTCTCGTCTGGCAGTTCCTGTCGTCGTTCGTCTTCAATCCGTTCCTGATTCCGCCGCCGCTCAAGGTCTTCCACACCGCCATTCCCATGCTGATGTCGGGCGAGATCCTCTCCGACGCCTCGATCAGCATGCTGCGCATCCTGGTCGGGTTCAGCACCGGCTCGGCGGCGGCAATCATCATGGGCGTGCTGCTCGGCCGCATCCGGCTTCTGCACGATCTGCTCGATCCGATCTTCGAGCTGCTCCGTTATCTGTCGCCCACGGCCATGATCCCGATCGCGGTGATCTGGTTCGGCATCGGCGAGATGTCGAAATACTTCCTCATCTTCTGGGGTACGTTCTTCATCGTTCTGATCAACACCACGGCCGGCGTCTGGCGCGCCCCGATCACCCGGCAGCGCGCGGCGCAGTGCCTGGGTGCCAATCAGTTCCAGATCTTCCTGCAGGTGATCATTCCGTCCGCCGTGCCTTACATCGTCACCGGCATGCGCATCGCCATGGCCTCGTCGTTCATGAGCATCATCCCGGCGGAAATCCTCGCCGCCGATTCCGGCATCGGCTACCTGCTGCAGAAGTCGTCCATGCTGATGCAGACCGACCGCATATTCGTGGCGCTGATGGCGATCTGCCTGCTCGGCTTTGCCGTCGACCGGATCTTTCGCCTGCTCGTCGACAAAGTACTCGCCCGTTACATGTCGTTCATCTCGCAGACCTGACCCCGAAAAGGAGAATCCATGCAGCGTCATACGTTATCGAAAGTACTTTGCCTGGCCGTCTTGTCCGGCGCGATCGCGCTCGCCCAAACAGCGGCCAAGGCCGAGGATGCTCCGCTCAAGGTCACCTTGTTCGGGCAACCCTCCGTCAACAATGACTCGGTGTGGATGGCCATGGCCAAGGGCTTCTACAAGGCCGAGGGCCTCGACGTCACCTATCGCCTGTTTCCGTCCGGCACCACCGCGTTCCAGACCTTCCAGACCGGCCAGGGTGACATCATCATGACCGGCGATCTGCCGAGCGTAAAGTATTTCGAGCGCATGAAGGGCGATTACCGCACCATCGCCGTGGTGGAGCGTGACGCCAAGGGCTACGTCGTGGTCGCGGGCAAGGACATCAAGTCGCCGAAGGACCTGATCGGCAAGACCGTCGCCACCCGCGTGGGTTCGACCGGCTCGTGGTTCGTCTCCGAATTCCTGACGAAGAACAAGATCGATCCGAAATCGGTGACGATCAAGAACCTCGACACCCAGGTGCTGCCGGCCGCGTTGTGCGGCGGACAGATCGCGGCGTTCTTCATCTGGCAGCCGGTCGGCTCGCGCACGCTCGAGATCTGCCCCGACAAGGCTCATTATCTCAGCGACGCCACCGGCTATATCCAGGGTTATCTGGTCGCCGGCGCGCGGCCGAAATGGCTGGCCACGCCGCAGGGCAAGGAGATCGCGACCCGCTGGCTGCGCGCCACCATCAAGGGCCGTGACGTCGCCCAGAAGGACTTCAAGGCGGTCGCCGCCTACGCCAAGGAAAAGCTGGGCCTGAGCGAAAAGGCGACGCACGAGCAGTGGGAGATCAACCAGCGTCCGCTGGCGATCGACAAGGTCTACTACGACGACTTCTGCAGCCTCAGTCAGTGGGGCCGCGGTGCCAAGGCGCTGACCGACAAGATTGACTACAAGGAGCTGACCTGGCCCGAGGGCCTCAAGGCGATCGATCCCAAGCTGGTGGACGCGCCGCCGCCACCCTGCTGAGGCAATCGAAATGACCGGCGCGCCGCGGCTCATGCCGCGCGCCGGTCCCCTTCCTGAGAAGCGTCAGGGCGAGGCGACCTCTTCCGCGCGGCCCTTGGCAGCCGGCACCTCGTCCTCTTCCAGCCGCCCGTCGCGCAGGTGGAAGATGTGGTCGAAGCGGTCGAGGATCATCTCGTCGTGGGTGACGACGATGATGGCGGCGTCCTGGTCGACCGCCACTTTGCGCAGCATATCCATGACGATGCGCCCGCGCTGCGAGTCGAGCGGCGCGGTCGGCTCGTCGGCCAGAATGATGCGCGGGTGGTTGGCGAGCGCCCGCGCGATCGACACCCGCTGGGCCTCGCCGCCCGACAGTTGCGTCGGCATGGCGTGCTTGCGGTTCCCGACCTCGAGATAGTCGAGCAGTTCCACCGCTCGCGCGTTCGCGACCTTGGCGCTGTAGCCGGCGAGTTGCAGCACCACCGCGACATTGTCGGTGGCGTTGAGGAACGGCAGCAAATTCGCCTGTTGGAAGATGAAGCCGACCTTTTCCAAGCGCAGCTTGCGCAGATCGGCGCGTAGCCAATGCTCGTCATAGACCGTCTCGCTGTCGAGGGTGAGCCGGCCGCCGGTCGGCGTCATGATGCAGGCGATGCAATTGAGCAGCGTGGTCTTGCCGGAGCCGCTCGGCCCCATCAGCCCGACCACCTGCCCGGGAAAGACGTCGAGATTGATGTCGATGAGGGCGTTGACCCGTGCGCTGCCGCTGCCGAAGCACTTGGACACGTGCTCGACCTTCACCACCGCTTCCTTGTGCGGACTGTCCATGGCGCTAGCCCGACGACGCCAGCGCTTCCGCCGGGTCCACTTTCAGCGCCAATCGGATGCCGAGCGTGCTGGCCGCCAGACACACGACCACGGTGATGACGAACACCACTCCTATGCTCGTCGCATCGAGGACCAGCCGACGCGGGAAATACGGCCGGAAGACGAGCACCAGCGCGAGCCCGGTGAGATAGCCGAAGATGCCCATCGACAGCGCCTGCTGCACGATCAGCCCGATGATGGTGCGGTCGGGCGCGCCGACAAATTTGAGCGTGGCGATCGAGCGCACCTTGTCCATGGTCAGCGTGTAGATGATGAGCGCGATGATCACCGCCGACACGATCACCAGCAGCACCATGATCATGAGCTGCTGCTTGCGCGCCCTTTCGATGACGAACTTGCTCAGCAAAGTCTCCTGCTGCGCTTGCGTCAGCGTGGTGAGGTGCTTCCAGCGCGACAGCGCCGCGGCCACCTGGTCGATCTGCACGTAAGGCGACACCTTGGCGATCACGGCGTTGATCTGATCGTTGGTCTGCGCCGAACCGCCGCGCGCGGCCTCGCGCCGTTCCGCCGGCGGCGCCAGCTCGAACTGCAGGGCTTGCGCGTCGCGCAGGGTGATGTACGCGACCGGATCGCCGGACGAGGTGATTTCCTTGTTCATCAGACCGACCACGGTGAAGTTGTGTCCGTGGGTGCCGAGCGGCACCTGCTGGCCGAGCTTGAGCCCGGCCGAGCGGTCGACCACCATCTCGTAATGGCCGCGCAGGATGCCGCGACCGGCGCTAAGCTTGTACGGACCGCCGGGACGGCCGGGCTGATAGCCGATCAGGAACATGCGCAGCGGCTTGCCGTTGAGCATGGTCTGTACCGATTGGTAAGTCACGCCGCCCGCCGCCGTGATGCCGTAGACGCGGCTGACCAGTTCGCGGGTGTCGCCGGGGATGCGCGAGGCCTCGGCAAAGGGGCCATTGGTGCCGGCCTCCACCACCCAGAGGTCGGCATGGGCCGCGCGCGCCTGCCGCAGCGCGTCGTCGATCAAACCGCCGTAGACACCGGTGATCATGATCACGATGCCGAGCAGGAGGCTGAGCCCGAAATTGGTCAGCACGAAGCGCAGCAGATTGTGCTTGATGTCGCGGTAAGCGAGATTCATCGCTATTTCCCACCGCTCGCCTTGGTATCGACCTTCGCATCGGTCTTCGTATCGATCTTGGCCGCGCGCCCCACCCGCAGCCCGCTGCGCAATTGCGTGACGACTTTGGCGCCCGCCGGCACGCCGCCGGTGATCTCAAAGCGTCCATCGAGCAGCCGATGACCGAGCGTCACCGCGTGCTGCTGCAGACGGCCATCCACGACCGTCCACACCGTCCCGCCATTCTTGGTCAGCCCGACAATCGCCGCCTCCGGCACCAGTAATGCCTGCGGCAGTCGCGCCGTCGTGATGTAGACCTCGGCCTGTTCGCCGAGATTGGCGTAGGCTGGGATATTGTCGAAGGCGACTTCGATGCGCCGTTCTTCGTTGACACGGTCACTCTCCGGCTCGATGCGCGCCACCTTACCCGTCAAGCGCGTGCCGGGATGCGAGCGCAGCACGATCTCCGCCTGCTCACCCACCTTGATCTCACCGGATTTGCTCTCGTCGATATAGGCCAGCGCCCAGACGGTCTTCGGATCGATCAGCGTGAACACCGGCTGCCCGGCGGCAAGCGCCGAGCCGAGCTCCTTCAGCCGCGCGGTCACCATGGCATCGTAAGGCGCGGCGAGCGTGTGGAAATCCAACGTGGCGGCTTGCAACTGCTGTTGTGCCTTGGCGTCGCTCACCGCCGCCTTGGAAACCGCGACGTCGCCGGTGGCCACATTCACCTCGGCGGCCGCCGCATCTTGCGCCGCCTTGGCCGTCTCCGCGGTTTCCACGGACGTGACCTTGCTGGCGACCAGTTTCTGCCGGCGCTCGTTGATGTTCTTGGCGTTGGCGTAGTTGACCTTGGCCTTATCGACGCTCGCGTCGGCGCGCTGCAGATTGGCCTCCGCCTGTTGCACGCTCGCCCTGGCGCGGGCAACCTGGGCACGTTGCTCGCGGTCGTCGAGCCGCGCCAGCACCGCACCCTTGGCGACCCGTTGGCCCACATCGGCGTGCAATTCGGTGAGCACGCCGGCGACCTTGAAGCCGACCTGCGAGGTGACGCGCGCCTCCACGGTGCCGAGCCCGAACACCTGCACCGCGACGTTTTGGGCAGCGGTTGCCACCTGCACCTTGACCGGGCGCAGGAAAGCCGCCCAGCCGGCACCCGCGAGACCGGCGGCGACCACAACAATGATGGCAAGCCACACTATTCGTTTGCGTGTCATGGGCTCCGGCCCTCCTAACCACTTAAATTCGCACACGGGCGGGATGACACATTGACCAGGATCAACCGACCGGCGAACCTTCGCGGGTCCGCCGGAGGATCGTCGCCGTGGTCAGTCTCGGTACTCGCAGCATGCGGCGCACCGCGCTGGTCGTTTTCGCGCTGGCGCTGCTGCCGGCCCTGTGGCTTGGCCTGCGCACCTATCGCTCTTTCCTGCTGCTGCGCTCGGCCTACGAGGTGGGTGCGCCGGCAACGAGCAGCATCCGCGGCTGGATGACTCTCAACTACATCGCCGCCACCTATCACACGTCGGAGGCGGCGCTGCGCGAGCGACTCGATCTGCCGCCGACGACCGATCCCGACGCCAACCTGAAGTCGCTGGCCGAACGGGCCGGGATGCCGCCGCCGCAATATGTCGAGCGCGTCCAGCGCGCGGTGGCGGCCGCGGCATCCGCCAACAATGCCCCGCCGGCGGCCGAGCCGTCGGGCTGGCTTAAGCGAACCGGCGACGCGATTCTCACGCAATTGCTGGTCTACGGCTACCCGGTGCTCGGCTTGACGCTTTTTCTCGGCGCCATCGGTGCGCCGTTGCCCGACGGCATCGCGACCGCCGTCGCCGGTTCGTTGGCCGGACAAGGACGCATGGATTGGGGCTTGACCATCGCCGTTGCGGTGGTGGCGTCGATCTTGGGCGACCTCGTCGGCTACGCCGTCGGCCGCCTGCTCGGTGGCGAAGTGCTGGACCGTCGCGGCCAGTGGATCGGATACACGGCCGACCGCCGCGCGCGGGCGCAAGCGCTGTTCGATCAGTGGGGCATGCTGACCGTTTTCATCACCCGCACTTTCGTCTCCTACCTCAGTTCGGTGGCGAGCCTGCTCGCCGGCGTCGCTCATTATCGCTTATCGCGCTACCTGGCCGTTGCAATTGTCGGACGGCTGATCTGGACGGGAGCCTATCTCGGCCTCGGCTACGCGGTCGGCACCGACCTGGAAGCGGCCGCCAGCTTTCTGACCAACCTCAGCCTGTTGCTGTTGTCGGCGACGGTCATCGTCGCTGCCGGGCTTCTCGCCTCGAGCCCGGCTCGACGGCCGCGTCGCGGCATCACCTGAGCGTGCGCCGATAGGCCCGCGGCGAGGCGCCGGTGGTCTTGCGGAACGCCGCCGAAAACGAGCTGGTTTCGGCAAAACCCAGCGTCACCGCGATGTCCGTTATGGACGTTTGCTGCTCCGCCAGCAGCCGCTTGGCCCGCTCGATGCGACGGCCGAGGTGATATCGGTGCGGCGGCGCGCCGAACGACTGCTTGAAGGCGCGCGCGAAATGATAGGGACTCAAGTCCACGAGCGACGCCATGGTGGCGAGCCGCACCTCTTCCGAAAGGTGCGCCTCGATGAAGTCGGCGATCCGCTTCTGCTGCCAACCGCTCAAGCCGCCCTGCATGGCCCCGCGCGATTGCACGCGCCCCTGGTTGAGCCGCACCAGCTCGTGGCTGAGCAAGACGCTGAGCGCCTCGCCATATTGACGGCCCCTGCCGCCATTCACCGTCTGGTCGCGCAACATGATGGTGAGCCGCCACAGCACGTCATCGAAGAAGAACAGCCGCGGGTGAAACTCGATCTCGTCGAAGCGCAATTCCTCATCGAGCAGCGGCCCGTGCGGGTCGATGTAGAAATAGTTGACGCGTGTCAGCACGCGCGGATTTTGCCAGCCGCTGAATCGGTGGCCGGCCGGAACGAAAGTGAGTCGGCGGCTGAGATGGCGGCAGGTCGACTTCGGCAGGCCTTCGACCACCGTTTCGCCGTCATCGCGTTCGGCACGCTCAATGGCGATCAACAAATGGTGATCGGCGTGAAAGCTGAACTCGAACGGTATCTGCTGGTTGGCGTTGACGACGTCGGCGCGCAATCCGCGCCATTCGGCGAACTGCCGCATGACCATGTCGGGGGGTGCAAAACGAACGAAATCTTCCCCGGGCAAGACCGGCTGGAGCATGCGGATTCCTCAAAATAGCGCTGCATTGATATCTCCCACCTTGGGAACCCGCCCTGCCGCCTATTATTCCCTATCACCGGCATGGCGCTCGGCGCGTCGAGCAGCGGAACCCGGCGCGCCGGTTGATATCTGGCGCTGCAACCGCCGCCGCAAGGCACGCGATGGGTAGGTACTATTCCCAACACGCATGAGAGCGGCGCTAGGGTTGCGAAACGCGAATTGCGCAAGATCGCGACACAACGGCAATTCCACTCAAGCCGCGCACCGCAGCGCACACCATTTGCTGGAGCACCGGCGCATATGGCCGGCCCGGCGATACGTCGCCGACAACGAATAATCAGGAGAGATTCCATGTTGAAGAAACTGATGATGGGTGCTGCTCTGGCGACGCTTGTGGCCGCGCCGGCTTTTGCACAGCGGCCGGAGATCAATCCCAACTTCACCTACCCGTACCCGCAGACCCGCACGCACATCGCACCGCAGGCCGCCCGCGCGTATGACTACGCTCGGGGGCGCCATGCGTATGGGATGTCGATCGACGGAGCAGCGGGCAGCCACAACGCGAGCAACCCTGCGCTGACCGGCGGTGGTAGCGTCGGTTACAACAACTTGCTCATCGACAGCATCCAGTAATCTGCACTGGAGGCGTAACCAGGGGCGGGCTTTGGCCCGCCCCTTGGCGTTTGCCCGTGCCGTAGCCCACGTGGCGATCCCGGCGCTCCTCGGCCGGCGACGACAGGCCTTGGCATCCTTAACCGCAGCCTTACACAAATTTCATGTTCGGCAAGCGGCGGTATGCGGCTTCATTACCAAACTTAAATTCGCCCGTCAGGTCGCCGTAAGGCGCCAAGCCTATTTATGGCGTTAACAGCGTGACGACGCATCCATTCCGATCATTCCGATTTCTCATGGAGACTGCGCAATGCCTCACAATGAAACGCCCACCAAGCACAAGATTCTGACGCCGCGGAAGCTCGTTTTGCTCGCCTCCGTCGCCGCCATCGGCGGCACGGTGCTGATCGCCGGACCCGGCAATTTCTTCTCAGCCTCGCCGCAGCCGGCCGAGGCCGCCGAGCAGGCCGCCCCGCTCGTCGCGACAAACGTACAAGCGCCCACCGGCTTTGCTAATCTCGTCGCCAAGGTGAAGCCGGCGGTGATCTCAGTGCGGGTGCGCATCGAGGAATCGATGAACGCCGAGGGCACCAGCGACACCCAAATACCGCCGCAGATGCGCCGGTTCTTCCAGCAGTTCGGCTTCCCGAACATGCCGGGCGCTCAGAACAACGCGCCGCACGGCAAGGAGATGATCACCGGCCTCGGCTCCGGCTTCTTCATTTCGCCGGACGGTTATGCGGTCACCAATAACCACGTGGTCGATCACGCCAAGACGGTCCAGGTGAAGACCGACGACGGCCACACCTACAAGGCCAAGGTGGTCGGCACCGATCCGAAGACCGACCTCGCGCTCATCAAAGTCGATTCCGACAAGACCTTCCCTTACGTGAAATTCGCCGAGCATGAGCCGCGCATCGGCGATTGGGTGGTCGCGGTCGGCAATCCGTTCGGCTTGAGCAGCACGGTCACCGCCGGCATCGTCTCGGCCAAGGGCCGCGACATCGGCGGCTCCAGCTACGACGACTACATCCAGATCGACGCGCCCATCAACAAGGGCAATTCCGGCGGCCCGGCCTTCAACACCAACGGCAACGTGATCGGCGTCAACACCGCCATCTACTCGCCGTCGGGCGGCTCGGTCGGCATCGGCTTCGACATTCCCGCCCAGACCGTGAAGACGGTGGTCGCGCAGCTCAAGGCGCACGGTTTCGTCAACCACGGCTATCTCGGCGTCAAGGTGCAGCCGGTCACCTCCGACATCGCCAGCAGCCTCGGCATGAAGGAAGCGCAAGGCGCGATCGTCGATCAGCCGATGGCCGGCAGCCCGGCAGCCAAGGCCGGCATCAAGGCCGGCGACGTGATCACCGCGGTCAACGGCAAGTCGATCAAGGACTCGCGCGATCTCGCCCGCACCATCGGCATGATGGCGCCCGACTCCACCGTCAAGCTCGACGTGCTGCATGACGGCAAGCAAAACACCCTGACCGTGACGCTGACCAAGCTGGCAAGCGGCCACGCGCACAACGCGACCAAGACGGCGTCCAACAATGCGGTGCCCAAGCTCGGCCTCACGCTGGCGCCCGCCAGCGATGTCGCCGGCGCCGGTGGCAAGGGCGTCGCCGTGGTCGGCGTCGATCCCAACGGCCCCGCCGCCGCGCGTGGCTTCCAGTCCGGCGACATCATCCTGCAAGTCGGCAACAAAGAGGTCACCAAGCCCGGCGACGTGGAAAATGCCGTCCGCGAAGCGCACGCCAATGGCAAGCACGCCGTGCTCATGCGGGTGAAGAACGCCAACGGCACCCGCTTCATCGCGGTCCCCGTCGGCAAAGCGTAAACCGCCGAAGCAGCGCATGATCATAGGTAGCGTATATTGATCATGCACGGGCAGAGGGAGAGCCGGCACGGCAGTGCCGGCTCTTTCCGCATTTGTTGCGCGCGGGCGCGGTCGTGCGTCTAAGCCGCTCGGCCACTCCCCTGCCCTGGTCCAATTGGACTATTCAAGGTCTCGGTTTCAAGACGTTGCAGCCGTTGGCGCGAATGTCATTGTCCGCGCCGCGAGCACGCCCCATCAAAACCAACTGTCGTCCGCCAAGCGCTTTTCGACGCCGCGCCGGAATTGCTCCAGGTCCGTCATGCAGGTACGGTGCTTGCCGCCTCCCCTAACCATTCCCCACCTGCGGCAGTAGAAGCCGTCTTCGGCTTCGATCTGGCGCGCGCGCTCGGCCTGGTAAAGCGCCTGCGCACCGTACATTTTAGGAATGCCGAACACCCCCAAGAAGATCAGACCGGCGATAAAGGCGGCCCACAGCGCCAGGTGGACGTTGTCGTAGACGCGCTCGACGATGGCTTTGATGCCGCCCCGACGCTTCGATGTTGGCAGCAGGCGCCTATCCATGATCAACGACCGCGGCTATGCGCAATGGCGTGCGCGGCGTTGCCGTTCGTACGGTATCCGCCCGCCTCGATGACTGTCAGCGCGACCAGTACGATCAGCAGCAGCACACCGGAGACCGCGCCTGTCCACGTGTAGCTCAGCCAAAACTCCCGAATGTCCTCCGGCCTACGCAGTACGGTGATAAATTCGGGCCCTGGCGCGCCCGCGCAAAGGCCGCAGAACGGTGCATATAAGCTGCCTGCGCGCGGGCGCCCAAATTCAGGCAGGGCATGCCCATGCCGATGGCTGACAGGCGTCATTCGTCACCGCTGGTGAAAAAAAGCTCAAAACAAACCTATTTCGGAACCGCGGGCGGTATTTGAAAAACATTGCGTATATTGCGGCCGCAACCTAAGATTCTCGCCGGGGAGACGCTGCGCGTTTGAAGGGGGGCGCGCCGTGGATGATCCTGATTTCGTAAGGCTCGCACGCGGCGTTCCGCATCTTTCCTTTGACGAGATCGTGCAGCATCCGCGCATGGCGGAGGCGCGCCGGCTTTACCTCGACCGCTTTCTCGCGCTTTACGGCGACGATCCGTTCATGACGCGGCTGCTGATCGAGACCGGCCGCTTCCTCGTCTATCACACAGCCATTATCCTCGACACCGGGCAGGACCTGGCGCGGCGCGAGACCTGGTTCACCGTCGGGCGGCTCAAGCGGGAAATGGCGGTGTTCGGCATGGCAAGCGAGCGCCAGATCGATCATCTGGTGGGTCGCCTCGTCTCTGTCGGCTTCCTCACCGTCGAACGCGCCGAGCAGGACCACCGCGTCCGCATCCTCAAGCCGACGGAGAAGATGCTGGCGCACGACCGCGCCTGGCTCGCCGCGCATTACGCGCCGCTCACGGTGGTGAGCCGCTATAACGACTACGAGCCGGTGATGCGCCAGGACCCCGCCTATCAGCTCGTGCACCGGCGCGAAGCCATGGCCTTCATGCCGTTTTCCGGCAAATTGCTGGCGCTGGCGCCGGATCTCCTGCTGTTCTTCAACCACGCCGCCGGCCACATGGTCTCGGCTGCGCTGCTGAAGGCGGCGATGGCGATGCCCGACGCGCACGCCGCGGTGCCTTACGGCGATATCGGCGAGCGCTTCGGCATCTCGCGCACCCATGTCCGCACCGTCCTGCTCGAGGCGCAGGATGCCGGCCTCGTCCGCCTGGATGGCCGCGGCGGCCGCCGGGTCCAGGTGCTTCCGCGGCTGTGGGCGAGCTACGACCGCGGCCTCGCCGCCGGCATGTTCGGCCATGACATGGTGCACGCCTTGGTGACCGGCCGAAAGGCGCGCATGCGCGACGAGGAAGCCGTCCCGGCGCTTTGACCGCGGTCCTTCCGGCGCCGATAGACGCAATCTTCTTCAATCGCCCACGGCAGTCCCGACGTAAGCTCGCGGCCGCCCGCCGACCGGGCTTCGGACCTCAATATTCAGGGAGTCGCCAATGGCGAGTGGAATGACCGTCAACAAGCTGGAAGCCAGATCGCACGACCGGCCGGACGAAGTACGCACACCGAGCAAGACGCGGGTCGAGGTGGTGCGGCTGCCGGGCTACACCATCGGCCGGCTCAGGGCCGAGCCGGGCTGGCGCTGGTCGGAATGCATCAAGCCGGTTGCCGGCACCGACAGTTGCCAGGTGGCGCATGTCGGCTACGCCATTTCCGGCCGCATCACCATACGCATGAACGACGGCGCGCAGCAGACGATCGCGGCCGGCAATTCCTACACCATCCCGCCGGGACACGATGCCTGGGTCGAAGGCAACGAGCCTTTCGTCTGCATCGAAGTCATCAACGCCGAGCAGTTCGCCAAGTCCTAATGGGCTTGCGCATGCGCACGGCCATTCGCCGGCGATAGGCGCAATCTTTTCCGCTCGCGCGCGGGCGAGCCAACATAGAGTGTCCGCCGCTCGCGTTGTGGGCTCAAGCTGCAAAGGGGCGATCAGGCCGGCGGCGATGCCGCCGCCGGAACGGCGCAGCTTTGCCGAATGAACAGCAAACCAAAGGAAAGCATCGCATGTTGTTTTGCATCATGGGGCAATACACCTCGCAAGCGGTCAGCGCCATGCTGGACGATACGTCGACCGATCGCGAAGCGGCGGTCAAGAAACTGATGGAGGCCGCCGGCGCCAAGCTGGTGGCGATGTACAGCTATATCGCCGAAGGGGCCGGCATCATGGTGATCTTCGAGGTGCCCGATCCCTCCGTCGCCGCAGCGATCACCGCCGTCGCCGTGTCCGGCGGCGCCCTGCAGAACGTCAAGCACATCCGGCTGGTGACACAGCAGGAGGTGGCCGGCATCCGGCAAAAGGCGCGCGGCATTCGCGCGGCCTACAAAGCGCCCGGCAAGTGACGGCGCGCGGTGGCGGCAGGCGATCCAGCCGATCAAATACCCAACACAAAGGAATGGTAGATGAATTGCCGTGTCAAACTGATGGTCGTCGCCGCCATCCTGTTCGCTTTCGGTCCCGCCAGCGCGCAATCCCTCAAACAGCAGGTCGCCGGAACGTGGATGCTGGCCTCCGGAATGGAGAAATTGCCAAATGGAAAAACGGTCGTCCCCTGGGCCGCGGGAACCATGATGTTCGATGCGGACGGACACACGAGCATGATCCTCGTGGGCAAGAACCGGAAGAAAGGCGTTCTCAATCCGCGGATTCCCGTCGGCCCGTTCATCGCTTTTTACGGCAATTACACCGTCGACCGGACCGCCCAAAAGCTGACGGTCAAAGTCGCGCTTGGTTCGACGCCGACCGTCGAAACGCAGACGCGCGTGTTCGCCGTGGCGTTTAAGGGCGACACCATGACGCTCACCGGATCGCCGGTAAAAACGCCGAAAGGAATGATCATCCCCATCAATGTGTGGAAACGTGCCAAGTAAATGTAGAAGCCTCGAGAAGAGGCAAACGGCGATCGGCGCTGTCAGAGACGGCGGAGAAGAGGACGCGGCGGTGCCCGCACTCTCAAGCGCGACGATCGCCGCGATTTGATCGGGTGACGGCCGAAACCGGCCGCCATCGGCCGTTGCTTCGTCCCATCATCCGGCCCACGGCGTTGCCGACACCGGCAAACAGCCAACGGCGCTCAGAGCGTGGCGAGCATCACGCAGGTGGTGCTGCCGGCATTGACGAATTCGATGTCGCGCAAGCCGGCGCCGGTCAGCCGCGCTTCGATTTCCGCAATACGCCACGGGTGCCCGCCCGAGCGGACGGTCAAGAGGTGCCTGACCGTCTCTCCGTAGGGGCCGGGCGCGGGCGCGAACATGCCCAGGATCAGCATGCCGCCCGGCAGCAATGCGCGCACGATGCGCGGCAAGGCTTCATCGACGACCTCGAGCGGAAGAAACATGCTCGGCAGCCAGGCGAGATTGTAGGCCGCCTCGTCGTCGAGCTCGGTGATGCTCTGCCGGCGCACGGTGATGCGCTCCTTGAACCCGTGCTCGGCGATGTTGGCCTCGGCGAGCTTGAGCGCCGGCTCCAAGATATCCAGCCCGACAATGCGCATGCGCGGCCCGTACTGGGCGGCCTGAATCGCCAGCCACGCGGCGCCGATACCCACGTCGAGAAAATTGCAATCGTCCTCAAGGATCGAGCGCAACGCCGGCCGCGTCTCTGCCATGTTGCGAAAATTGGTGGCGCCGGCGCGCGAGCTGCGCCCGCGCTCCTGCAGGATGACGGGATCGGTGTAGGTCCAGCCGGGCGCGCGCTCGGGTTCGCGGATGAGGTCGAGCGCTTCCTGCAAGGCGTAGGTCAATTGGCCGAGGACGGTGGCCGCCTGCGCGGGGGTGAGAGCCTCGATGCCGTCGCCGAAGGCCTCGGCGGCGACCGCCTGCAGCGCGGCACGCACGCGCGGATCGCCGTCGCGCCCCGCCTGGCGCAACCGCAACTCGGCGCCGAGCGCGCCGATGGCCTGGGCGGTGGCGGTAAGCACCTGCGTCTTGGCATATAATTGTTGATAGTCCATCGGGGGTCCCGGGGTGACGGAAGAGGTTCGGCCGCCGGCGCGGCCCCGGACCTTAGGCCAGCGCGGGACCCGCGCTTGGAAAACATTGCGGATATAGCCGGGCGCCCCTGCCAGATCGCATCACACTGCCCCGCGCGCTCTGGATCGTCGGCGCGCGGGCGTGAGCGCGCGCCCTCACCCGCCCGCCTGCCAGTGCGAGATCGCCGGGATCGGATGGATGAGCTGGATGATGTTGAGCGTCAGGTTGTCGTGGATCATGACGCCGACGAAGACTTCCAGCGCCACCACCAAGCCGACACTGCCCCAGACCGGCGACAGCCGCGCCAGAAAGAAGCCGAAGATGGCGCAGGCCGTGTCGCTCAGCGAATTGACGATGCTGTCGCCGACATAGCCCTGCGCCAGCGCCTGCTGGCGATAGCGGTCGATGATGAAGGGAGTGTTTTCGAGGATCTCCCAGCCCACCTCGATGCCGACCGCCAGCGCCAGCCGCAGCATGACCGGCATGCGCGGCGCGATCAGCCAGAGCAGGAAATAAAAGCCGATGCCGTGGATGACATGGCTAAAGCTGTACCAGTCGGAAAGCTGCTGAGAGTTCTCCGGTCCCGACACCGTGCCGACCCACAGCCGGATGGTGCCGCAGGTACAGATCGGCGGTTGGCCGAAGGCGTAGAGCACCCCCGCCTGCAGCGCGAGCAGGCCTGCAACGGCAAGCAGACAGAGGCCGACCGGCGCTTGTTGCAGCGATGCTCTCACGGCTTCCCGCCCTTGCTTGCGCGTCCGGTTGGCGGCGTTGCGCTCATTTGGAAAGGAAGAGGTGGGGCAAGAGGACGGAGACCGCGTAGTAGAGCCAATGCGTGATGTAAGAATAGGCCAGCCCGTTCGGCACCCGCAAGATCAGATAGGGAAAGACCAGCCCGAAGGCTGCGGCGGAAAGCATGAAGCGGATCACATAGCCGACCGGCACGCCGCCGAACAATAGCAGCAGATGCGCGGCGCCGAACGCGGCCGCGCAGCAGAGCGATATCGCGCGCAGGCTGAATTCCTGCGCCGCCAGCGACAGCACGAGCGCCACCACCAAGAGCTGCTGAAACAGGATGTCGATTGACTTGGGCAGAAAATACCAGGGCGTCGCAACCGCCACCTCGGGCGGCGTCCAGGATTCCCGCCAATTGACGGTCGGCAGCATCGGCAGCACGTATGCCGCGAACAAGAGGCAGCCGGTGAAAGCGAGACACCACACCGCGTAACTGACAAAGCGGTTCTGGAAGGTCGTCCAGCGGCCGTAATCCGGCCAGGTCGCGTACAGCGGCCAGAAGGTGATCACCGCGATGCCCACCCAGAACGCATAGTAGAGCGTCACCGCAACGGGACCGCTGTTGTAGTTCGGCGCAACGCCGAGCGCCGGCAACAGGAAATAGTAGCCAACGTCGGAAAACGTCCAGATCGCCGCGATCTGCGCGACCGTCCAGAGCAAGTCCGCATTTTTCGTAACGGCCGTGGTAATGGAAGAGCGACTGAGCACGTGCCCGCCTCAAATGGCCGTTGTCTTGGAACCCGTGAGAACTGAGATTTGTATCAATAAATTTGGCGATTGTCCGGATGCGAAGCGCTGCGAATGGCCGCTACGCACCCTAGCACGTTATTTTCAGTTCGTCGGAATCGTGACGATTGGGAGGTGCGGCTCCGAGCGGGTTTCGGAGAGCGCGGAAAATATCATCAGAAACAAGAACACGCGCTTGGAAGACAGCTCACGATCGGAGACCCAGAACCAGCGATCGCGATAACGGATGCTGACGTAAGCATTGACGGGAGGCTCGCTGCCGGAATGAATATGAATGAGCGGGCGCGATTCCGTGGCACCATTGAGCACCGGCACCGGGGTCGCGCGGCCCTCGGCGAGGTCCTCCGCCGGCACGTCAACGCCCGCAGCGAGTTCGGTCAATATCTCGTGCATGCTCCGCGTCAGCACGGCGACCTGATTAGGCGTATGGTTTGGCCCACCCGTGAGCACAAACTCGTCTCGCTGCGGCGCGAGGCCGAGCAGCCTTTTTACCAGACGGATGTCTTCCTCTACCTTCCCCCGCGCATTGTGCCGGAAAAAGACCCAGGTCGCGCTCGCCTTCCCCGTCTTGCCTTTCCGCGTCCCGATCGCCCCAGCCTGTTGAATGCGGCGAATTGCGGCCGCGACCTGCCGGAACTTCGGATTCTCCGGTCGCGCCCGGCCGGGCGACAGGGAGTAGTTGTAGGCACCATTGATGCTGCGAACCGCAAGCGACAAGAGAAATCGAGCGTCATGACCAGAGTCGATCATCCCGAAAATTGTCTGCGGCGGAATCGGCCGCAGCAAAGTATTGATGAATCGATCTCCGGTAATCGGGGTATAGGAAATCGTTGGTCTATCGGTGTACTTTTCGGTTACGCCGAGGTTATAGAAATTTCGAGTAGCGGTCGTGAGGGGATCTGGCACGAGCCTCGCCGTGGCGTCTCCTTGCGTAGACAATTCCTGAGTACTCACCACTGAGGAAACATCGACAAACACGGGTGTGTCGAAATAGCGAAACTTCACGATGTTGAGCAGCATCTGCTCCTTCCAGGACGTGGCGATGGCCCCGGAATAATCGGTGCGGTCTCGCTTGATCGTGGTCGGCCCAATGCTGGCGCAATTGGCCACCGCCAAGGTCGACGTCAATACCAGTGCCACGCGCCAGCTCACACGCATATCGCACCCGGACCCAACTCAGCGTTCGTTAGAAGCACTCAATAGTGAAGGCTTTTCAGGCCGCGTTCCACCTAAATCGTCGTGAACCGTTTGTCCGACGCGCCTTTTCTTTGCGATGACAGAACGGTCTCCCGATATGACCACGATCATATACGCGCGCCACGATCCGCCTATGCTCGGCGGTGAAATAGTCGGCGGCGTTTGCCGATCATGGCTGACGAAGCGGGGCGACGTCGTCTCCGGAGGGAGATTTTCCATGAAACGCAAAGCCAAACTGGCCGGCATCGGGGCGCTGATTTTGGCGCTCGGCATCGGCACCTATGCCTTCACCGCGCATTCGCAAACGCCGCGCCACGGCTTCGGGCCGTTCGCGATGCACGGCCCCGGCATGATGGGGCCGGGCATGATGATGGGCATGGGTCATGACTCGGCAACGGCCTCCCAACTGCAGGTCATCCACACCCTGCTCACCAACCACGACCGCCTCACGCGCACGGTGACCAATCTGCCAAACGGCATCCGCACCGTCACCGAATCCGACGATCCGGCGCTGGCGGCGCAAATCAAGTCGCATGCCGCCGCCATGACCGCGCGCGTCGGCAACGGCGACGATCCCGGCCTGCCGATCGAGACCCCGTCGGTGCACGCGATCTTTGCCGCCAACAAGAAGATCCACACCAGCTACGAGGCCACCGCCAAGGGCATCGTCGTGACGCAGACTTCGGACGACGCCAAGACCGTCGCCTCGCTGCAAGAACACGCCGCGGAAGTGACCGACCTGGTCAAGGGCGGCATGGCCGCGCTGCAGACGGCGATGATGAAAAACCACGGCATGACTGGCGGCATGGCTGGTGGCATGATGGGCGGCATGATGATGCGCGGGCCCATGATGATGATGCGCATGATGCATGGCGGCGCGATCTGACGCGCGTGGCGCCGCGGCCGCCCAGGGCGCCGGCCGCGGCGACCACATCGCCGATTGCGCTAGATCAATGAGACGCGGATTTGCATGTGAATAGTTGAATTCAATGCTCGCTGGTCAGGCATGAGATGGCACAGGCAGCGGCAATCGATCTCTCGAAACCCTCGGCGGCGGGCGCAGCGCCCGTCGGCCTGACGACGTCGGAAGCCGCGCGGCGGCGCGACGCCTACGGTCCGAATATCATCGCCCAAGCCGCGCCTGCACGCTGGCGGATGTTTTTCGCCAAGTTCTGGTCGCCGGTTCCCTGGATGCTGGAAGCCGCGATCCTGCTGCAGCTTTGGCTCGGCCAATATATCGAAGCCGGCGTGATCGGCGCGCTGCTGCTGTTCAACGCAACGCTCGGCATCGTGCAGGAGGGCCGCGCCGGCGCGGCGCTGGCCGCGCTCAAGAAACGCCTGGCGCCGACCGCGCAAGTCTATCGCGGCGGCGAATGGATGCGGCTTGCGGCTTCGACCCTGGTGCCTGGCGACGTGATCCGCCTGCCGCTCGGCGCGCTGGTGCCGGCCGACGCGACGGTTCTCTCCGGATCGCTGATGGTCGACCAATCGACGCTCACCGGCGAGTCGGTCCCCGTCGAAGCCGAACCGGGCGCCAAGGTCTTCGCGGGCTCGATGGTGCGCCGCGGCCAGGCCATCGCCGAGGTTACCGCGACCGGCGGCAACACCTATTTCGGACGTACCGCAGAACTGGTGCGCGTCGCCCGCGCGGCCAGCAGCGAGCAGGCAGCCATTTTCGCGGTGACGCGCAATCTCGCCGTCATCAACGGCATCGTGGCGGCAATCATCATCGGCGCCGCCTATTTGGCGCAGCTTCCGCCTACCGAGCAGATACGTCTCGCGCTGACCGCATTGCTGGCCACGATTCCGCTGGCGCTGCCGGCGACATTCACGCTTTCGGCGGCCCTGAGCGCCCGCATCCTCGCCGGGCGCGGCGTGCTCCTGACCCGGCTCACCGCGGCCCATGAGGCGGCCGCCATGGACATCTTATGCGCCGACAAGACCGGGACGCTGACGGTAAACACGCTCGCGGTCGCCGGCGTCGTCGCCATGCCGGGTTTTGAGCGCGCGCGCGTGCTCGCGCTCGCCGCCTTCGCCAGCTCCGAAGCCGACCAGGACCCGATCGACGCCGCGATCCGCGCCGCCGCCAAGGACGCCCACGCATCCGAACGCCTGCTGCGCTTCATCCCGTTCGATCCGGCGAGCAAGCGCGCGGAAGCGATCGCCGTCGACCGCGACGATCATCAATTCCAGATCGTGAAGGGCGCATTCGAAGTCATCGGACCGCTGGTGCCGCCATCGGCCGAGGCCGGGCGACGCGTGGACGCGCTCGCGGCCCAAGGCAATCGCGTCATTGCCGTCGCGGCCGGTACACCCGGTGCGTTGCGGTTTTGCGGCCTCATCGCCTTGAGCGATCCGCCGCGCGCGGACTCGAAAGAACTCGTTGCCACCCTGCGCGACATGAATGTGCGCACCCTCATGGCGACCGGAGACTCGGCCGTCACCGCCGCGGCCATCGCCGGCAAGATCGGCATTGCCGGCGCCGTCTGTCAGGCCGAACGCTTGCACGAAAACGCCGACGGCTGCGGCGTGTTCGCGCGCGTCACCCCCGAACAAAAATACCAGTTGGTCAAGGCTTTGCAGCAGGACGCGCATGTCGTCGGCATGTGCGGCGACGGCGTCAACGACGCGCCCGCGCTGCGCCAGGCGCAGATCGGCATCGCCGTTTCCACCGCGACCGATGTCGCCAAAGCCGCGGCTGGCATGGTGCTGACCGAGCCGGGCCTCGCCGGCGTCGTCGCCGCGGTGCGCGAGGGCCGCGTCGGTTTTCAGCGGCTGCTCGCCTTCACCTTCAACATGCTGGTGAAGAAGACCGAGATCATGCTGTTTCTCGCCATCGGACTCGCGCTCACCGGCCACGGCGTGCTGACACCGGCACTGATGGTGCTGCTGTTCGTGACCAACGATTTTCTCGCCATGTCGCTGACCACCGACCGCGCCAGCCCGGCGCTGAAGCCCGCCGTCTGGCGCATGCGCAACATCACCGCCGCCGCGGTCGTGCTGGGCGCCTGCAAGCTCGCTTTCTCCGTCTCGGTGTTGGCGGTCGGCCAGTTCAGGCTCGGGCTCGATGCGGGCCATCTGCAAACGCTCGCCTTCGCCACCCTGGTCTTCGGCAACCAGGCGGTGCTCTACGTGCTGCGCGAGCGCCGTCACATGTTCAATTCCAGACCGAGCAACTGGATCCTGCTCTCGTCCGCCGCCGGCATCGCCATCGTTGCCATGCTGGCGCTGACCGGCACGCTGATGGCGCCGCTTGGCTGGCGCGTGCTGGCGGCCATCCTAGTTGCCGCGGCCGGCTTCGCGCTCATTCTCGATCGCATCAAGCTGCCGGTGACGGCGCTGTTCGAACTGCAATAGGCGGCCATGGCCGCCGCCACCTGAGGGTTTGATAGAGGTCAAGGCGCCCCGTTGGCGTGTGTCGTCTAAAGGGCAATGACCGCCTTCACAAAGGACAGTGAAATGACCGACACGGCGGCACATCAGCATTGCACCCGGCCCTGGTACATGCGGCCGCCGGTGTGGATTGTATTTGTCGTCGTGGCGGCCCTTGCGGCTTTCGGCGTTGCGGAAATGCGTGGTGGGCCAACCACCGTCCGCTATAGCGATTTCCTCAATCAGCTCGATGCCGGCAATGTTGCAAGCGTTATTTTTTCCGGAACGCAGGTCGACGGCCGTTTCAAACACCCGATCGCGGAAACGGCGGCAACCGAGGGCGCGCCACTGACGACCTTTCGCACCCACGCTCCCGATTTTGGCGATCCGACATTGCTACCGGAACTGCGCAAACAGCAGGTGGCGATCAGCGTGGGCTCCTCGCAGTGGATGGGGACCGGTGCGGCAGCGATCCTTGGCATCATCGGTGCGTTTGTCCTGGCCAAGCCGATGCTGCTCATCATTGCCGCAGCCCTTATCGCCGGGCTGGTCAGGGTCGCGCGTGGAGGCAAGATGGACATTCGTTCCATCTTGTCGATGCTGCCGATGTTCAGGGCGGCCTCGCCTCACAATGGCAAGGAGCAGCAATCCAGCGGTGATTCACCTCGGGTCGACAAGTGATAGGTGCCGATGGAGCGACAAATGGCAGACACGGCTCACCCCCACTGCACCCGGCCATGGTATTTGCGCCCGCCGGTCTGGGTTATCGGCGTCGTATTGCTCGGCCTCGTTGCCTTCGGCATCGTGAAATTCATTAACAGGCCGAGCCCGACGGCGCTGTCCTACAGCGAGTTCCTGGCTCAGCTCGACGCCGGCAATATCGCCAGCGTGACCTTCAGCGGTACGCAGATCGACGGAAAATTCAAACGTTCGGTCGGACCAGCGGCGACAAACGGGACCGCGGCCAAGGCCATCTTCCGCAGCCAGGTTCCATCCGTCGGCGATCCCACGCTGCTGCCGGAACTGCGCAACGAGCATGCCGTGATCGATGTTGCGTCGTCTTCGACCTGGGCGTCGTGGCTCGGGCGGCTGCCTTGGCCTCTGGTGCTCGTCCTCGCCTTCATTTTCATTGCCGGGGCGATCAAACTCGTTGGTGGCAAAAAATCCACGGACGGCTCGACCAATACCGCGCAACAGATGCCGATGACGGGGCTCGTGTCCGCTCTGTTTGGAAAGCACGCTCAAGACGCTGGCGGCAATGATCCTGTGCCGCCCAAGGCATAGGAGGTTGCGCGGGTGGCGGTTAAGCGGCGGCGCGATCTGACGCGCGCCGCTGCCGCATTTTCGTTCGCGCAAGCCGCTCTCCCCTGCTTGCCGAATCCCGGCAATTTCGGTTGTATCGCAACCGGGGATTGGGGGACTGGCCGATGCGCGCGGCCGACCATGCTCGCGGGCCGATTTGCGATCGCTCTGTCTGGTGGTTTGCCGCCGCGCTTATCGTTTTGATGCTGGGCCTGTTCGTCGGCCCGCGCATTGCGGACGATCAGCAGGTCAAGCATTGCGTCGTCAATGTCCATCTGCCCGGCCCCTTCGGCATCTCGCTTAATTGCGATTCACCGGAGTTCATGCGGCTCGCGCAGCACCCGGGCGCGCTGCTCGAGCCGCTCAATACGCGCCAGTCGCGTCCCGGCTTGATCGCCGCCGCCGCGCTCTTGAGTTGGGCGCTATCGCCGCTGCAAAGCCTCGCCGACACGCTCGGCATTCGCGCCCGCCGCCAAGATATCGCGCCGCAGCGCATCGCCAATGCGCTGGCCGAGGACATTCCGGCCTATGTTGCCTACATCATCCTCAATTTCGCGACCATCCTGGCGGCGTTCTATCTGCTTCGCCGCATCTGCGCGCCCTGGTCCGATGACGGCACGGCGGCGCTCGTCATTCTGACGGCCGTCGGGTTCCTGCTCACCACCAATGACGTCCTAAAGACCTTCATGTGGTCGCCGCACACCGAGCTGTTCAACATCCTGGTGCCGGTCTTCGCCCTTTACGCATCGATGCGCGCCAATGCCGGGGCCTTGCTTGAGCGCCGCTTTGCGATTTGGATCGGCATTATCACCGGCCTCGGCGGCACCGCCTATCCACTGTTCGTCATCGTTCTGCCCTGCGTGGCCGTCTGCGGGCTGCTGTTCGCGGCCACGGACGGCACGCGCAAGACCTGGATAGCCTCGGCAATCAATTTCATTCTGCTGTCGGTGCTCAGCCTTGCACCCGAAGCGCTGTGGGCCGGATTCGTGCTGCTCAAGACAGGCGCGTTCTATCAGCATGAAATGGTGCGATATAACGAAGTCACCTGGATGCTCGACGCCTGGCACAGAAGCGCCGGCACCCTCGCCGCAATCTGGTGGGATAAGTTCGAACACCTGCTCCAATTCGCCGCGCTGCAAGCGATCCCCCTGCTCGCTGTGCTGGTCGCCGTCGCCGCCTTGACGATCAAGAAGCGTAGCGCCGATCACGATGCGTCGCCTTCCCTGTGGACGCTCGTCCTCACCGCGCTTCTGGTCGATGCCGTCACCGCCGTGTTCTACACCAGCGTCGGGCTCATCGTGCCGCGGCTCGCTTATGCTCTCATCCCGGCCCTGATCGTGGTGGCGGCGGCCACCGCGCTTCTCGTCACGATGCATGACCGCCGCCGGCGAAAAATCCTGGTCTATTACTGCGTCGGCGTTGCCTTGATCGCCGCGAGCGCTACAGTCGTGCGAGGCGTTCAATAGGCTTTCTCGCGCAAGACGTGGCCGTCGCGTGGCACAGGACTTGCTCGCGCATTTGCTTCGGGCCTTGCGAAAGATCGCGTGGCCTCAGTAAGATGCCGTTTATCCGCTGCCGGGCGGCATTCACGGCCGGAGCTTGATGGGGAATATCATGACATTACGCCGCTTTATCCTGGCAGCGATGGCTGCCGTCGCGTGGCTCGCATTCGGCGCCTCTGGCCCCGCCAGCGCGCAGAGCACCTTGGACAAGATCAAGAGCAAGGGGGTGCTCGTCGTCGGCAGCAAGGCCGACTACAAGCCCTTCGGCTTCCGCGACCCGAGCGGCAAGATCATCGGCATGGAGCCCGACATGGCGGCAGACGTCGCCAAGAAGCTCGGCGTGAAGCTGGAGCTGGTGCCGGTGGTCTCCTCCAACCGCATGCAGTTCCTGCAACAGGGCAAGATCGATCTGATGATCGCCACCATGAACGACACGGCGCCGCGCCGGAAGGTCGTCGGCATCGTGCAGCCCGATTACTACGCTTCCGGCGTCAACGTGATGTCGAACAAGAAGGCCGCGTTGAAGAAGTGGGAGCAGCTCAAGGGCCAGAAGATCTGCGGCATCCAGGGCGCCTGGTACAACAAGTTCGTGGCCGAGAATTACGGCGCCGACATCGTCGCCTTCACCGGCACGACCGAAGCGCAATCGGCGTTGCTGCAGGGCAATTGCATCGGCTGGGTCTATGACGACACCGCCTTCGCCGCCCTGCTGCAAGAACCGAAATGGTCGGGCTTCGAGATGTCGCTGCCCACCATCAAGGAAGAACCGTGGGGCCTGGCGGTGCGGCTCGACGAGCTCGACGGGCCCTGGGGCAAGTTCATGTCGAAGATGGTCGAGGATTGGCACCGCAGCGGCGAGCTGATCGCGCTGGAGAAGAAGTGGCACATTCCGCCGTCGCCATATCTCGAGAAGATGCACGAAAAGTATAAGAAGTAGCGATTGGGCGGCCTGATGCAGCGCGGGCGCGCGATGAGCCGCGCCCGCGCCCATTTTATTGACCGAAGGCTCTCATGAACCTTCAACCGATCTGGGATTGGTTCCGGGTGCTGCATGACACCACCGGAATCAACCTGACAATTTTCTATGATTCCTTCGACCGCGCGCGGTTCCTCAACGGATTCCTCACCTCGGTCCGGCTGATGAGCGTCTGCCTGGTCTGCAGCGTCGTCATCGGCGTGATCGGCGCCTGGATCCAGGGCTCGCGGCTGCGCACGCTGCGGCTCATCACGCAAGGCTACATCCAGTTCTTCCGCAACACGCCGCCGCTCATCCAGCTTTACTTCTTCTATTTCGGGGTCGGCGCCTATCTGCGCATCACCGCCAGCAACGGATTGAGCACGCCGCTGGTGTCGAATTTCACCTGGGCCGTCATCTGCCTGTCGTTCTGGGCCGGCGCCTTCAATGTCGAGATCTTCCGCTCCGGCATCGAGGCGGTGCCGCGCGAGACGCTCGAGGCGGCGGAAAGCCTCGGCTACAGCCGGCTCAAGGCCTATATCTACGTCATCCTGCCGCTCGCCATTCGCATCAGCCTGCCGGCGCTCAACAACAATCTGGTCAATCTGATCAAGACGACGACCATCGCCTACGCCATCGCCGTGCCGGAGATGCTCTACGTCTCCAATCAGATCTGGTCCGACGAATTGAACGTGTCGGAAATGATGAATGTGCTGCTGCTCATCTATGTCGGCCTCGTCGGCGTCCTCGTTCTCATCATGGGCCGCGTCGAGCGGTCGCTGCGCATCCCGGGGTATTCGCCGGTATGAGCGCGGTCGGCCACACCGATCTTCCGGTTCTGCGGCCGCTGCGCGCGCCGGCACCCGCTTCCATCACGCGCTTCGAGCTCAAGGGCTGGCACGGGGTCGCGCTGTTCGTTGCGCTGTCGCTTTCGGTCGCCGCCGCCCAGGCCGCCACCGCGCCGGCGCTGCCTTCCATCCCGGCGACGCTGTGGAAATGGACGCCGCTGTTGGCGCAGGGCTTTGCGCTCAATATCGCCATCAGCTTCCTCGCCATGGCGATCGGCACCGTGGTCGGCGTGCCGCTCGGCCTCTGCCAGATCTCCCTGCTGCTGCCGGTGCGCGCTTCGTCCTGGCTGGCGACGCAGTTCTTCCGCAACTCGCCGTGGCTGGTGCTGCTGTTCTACTGCATGCTGCTGCTGCCGTTTCAGATCCAGATCGGCCACACCACCATTCCCCTGCCCGGCTGGTTCAAGTCCACCATCGGCCTGTCGCTGCCGGTAATGGCCAACGTGTCGGAGCTGGTGCGCGGCGCGGTGCGCTCCATCCCCTACGGCCAGTGGGAGGCCGCGGAATCGCTCGCCTATACCCGCTGGCAGACCTTGTGGCTGGTGATCCTGCCGCAATGCGTCAAGCGCATCACGCCGCCGTGGATGAACCTCTACGCGATCCTCACCACCTCCACGCCCTTGTGCTCGGTGGTCGGCGTGAGCGAGGCGATGACGCTCGCCGGCGACATTCTCGCTTCCGAAGGGCGCACCGAGCTGCTGATGCCGATGTATCTTTATCTGCTGCTCTGGTTTTTTCTCTATTGCTACCCCATCGCCCGCCTGACGGCGGTGCTGGAAAAACGATTTCAGGTGAAATGATGGGCGACTGGACTCCCGACCGGCCGCTGATCGAAGTCCGCGCCATTCACAAGACCTTCGGCAAGCTGGAGGTGCTCAAGGGCATCTCGCTCGACGTGATGAAGGGCGAGGTCATCTGCATCATCGGCCCTTCCGGCTCCGGCAAATCGACGCTGCTTCGCTGCATCAACGCGCTGGTGCCGATCGATGCCGGCTCCATCCTGGTCGAGGGCCAGGAGGTCAACGATCCCAAGCTCGACAAGCTGGCGCTGCGGCGCAAGGTCGGCATGGTGTTCCAGCAATACAATCTGTTTCCGCACCGGACCGCGCTGCAGAACGTCATGATGGCGCCGGTGCACGTGCTCAAGCGCGACAAGCAGGAGGTCGAGGCGCAGGCACGCGCGCTCATCGGCAAGGTGCGGCTGGACGGCAAGGAAGGCAGCTACCCGGGCGAACTGTCGGGCGGCCAGCAGCAGCGCATCGCCATCGCGCGCAGCCTGGCCATGAACCCCGACGTCATGCTGTTCGACGAGGTGACCGCCGCGCTCGATCCGGAAACCGTCAAGGACGTGCTGGTGACCATCCGCCAGCTCGCCGAGGAAGGCATGACCTGCATGATCGTCACCCACGAAATGGGCTTCGCGCGCGAGGTCGCCGACCAGGTCTATTTCACCGACAAGGGCGTGCTGGTGGAGCACGGCGCCCCGAAGGACTTCTTCGGCAATCCGCGCGACCCGCGCACCCGGCAGTTCCTCGATCAGATCTTATAGCCCACGCGCCGCTATTCCGGGATCGGGGTCGTCGGCGCGCCGCCCTGCGGCGAACGCGCCGAAGGCCCGCGCAGCGGGCGCTCCTCCATCGCCAGCAGGAAAGCCATGCCGAAGCCGAGCACCAGCGCGCAGGCGAGGAATACGAAGCGGAAGGTGTTCGCCAGCGTGTGCAGCGAGGACACGCGCGCCAGCGTTTCCACCGCGGTGCCGGTGGCGCCGCCAAGGCCCGCCAGCACGATGGCGCCGAGCACCGCCACCACCAGCGACGAGAGCAGCGCGCGGAAGAAATTGCCGGTGGCGGTGGCGATGCCCATCTGGCTCTGCACCACCGCGTTCTGCATGCAGACCGTCGAGATCGGGAACAGGCTGCCGAGCCCGGCGCCGATCACCGCCAGCAGCACCAGCACGGCCCAGGTCGGCAGCGAGGCCGGCCAGATCGCCAGCACGCCCAGGCACAGGATCGAGATCGACACGCCGATGAAGGGCATGCGCTTGTAATGCACCACATACATCATCGCGCGTCCCGAGACGGTCGACAGCGTCACCGTCGAGCCCATGAGCGGGATCAGCGCCAGGCCGGATTGGCTCGCCGACAGATGCAGCACCACCTCGAAATAGAGCGGCACGAAAATGGTCATGCCGACCAGCGCCGCCATGCCGCAGGCGCCGGCCAGCGCCGCGCAACGCACCACCGGGTTGCCGAGCACGGTGAGCGGCAGGAACGGCTCGGCCGCGCGCATCAGCCGCAAGGCGAACAGGCCCCACAGCACGACCGACGACAGTAGCAGGCCGCCGATCGGCGCCGAGATCCAGTCGAACTTGCGCCCGCCCCAGGACAGCGCCAGCAGCATCGCCACCGCGGCCGCGATCATCAGCACGGCGCCCAGCACGTCGAGCTGGTGCTTGCGCGGCTGATAGGGCACGCGCTTGAGCACGTTGGAGGTCATGGCGAGCGCGGCGAGCCCGATCGGCAGGTTGATCCAGAAGATAAAGGACCAGTCGAGATGCTCGGTGAGGAAGCCGCCGAGCACCGGCCCGCCCACCGACGAGGTCGCGAACACGCCCGAGATGTAGCCCTGGTAACGGCCGCGCTCGCGCGGGCTGACCACGTCGGCGATGATGGTCTGCGCCAGCGCCATCAGGCCGCCGCCGCCCAGGCCCTGCAGGCCGCGCGCCAGGATCAGCGCGGTCATGCTCGGCGCCAGCGCCGAGGCGATCGAGCCCAGCATGAACACGCCGATGGCGGTGAGCAGCATCAGCCGCCGGCCGTAGCTGTCGGAGAGCTTGCCGTAGAGCGGCGTCACCGCGGTGCCGGCGATGAGGTAGGCGGTGACCACCCAGGACAGATCGCCGAGGTCGCGGAAATGCTGGCCGATGGTGGGCAGCGCGGTGGCGACGATGGTCTGGTCGAGCGCGCCGAGGAACATCGCCAGCATGATGCCGATGATGACCGCGCGCGCGTCGTGATGGCTGAGCTGCGGCGTCTCGAATTCGGGCTCCACCGGCGTCGGCGCCGGGTGCGGCGCCGGCCGATGCGGGCGGTGGCGCTCGCTGCCGCGGGGGGCGCTGCGCGGTCGTCGCTTGGCGGATCGAGTCATGGGAGGCGCGAGTGGTCCGATTCCGACATTTGCATTCCGCCGCTGCAAGCTTCCGAGCAAATGTCGGAATCAAAGATCCATCAGCAATTATTTGATTTTAGTGTCCCGAATCCGAAGCTCGTCAAACTATTCGGCTTGCTCTGGACCAACTTCGGATTCGAAAGGACCTAGCAACTTTATGATTCTATTGCGGTTTTGGATTTGAAGTTGGTTTACGGACGCGCTGCAGATGATCTGGCGAACTTCAAATCCACCGCACGCGTGGCGCTTTGAATTTGACATTTGATGAGAAACTCGCCGCAAATCGGTATCAAATGTCAAATTCGCTGCACTAGATGCGCCGTCGCGAACGCCATTGCAATGGCCGCGAGCGCGGGACCGCCATGCGAGGCGTGCCCCCGGGGGCGAGCGCTCCTACTTTCGCCGCTCGAAAGAAGCAAGCGCTGCCTTTTCCCATGCCGCCGTGGCGATCGTCATCCAATCGAGCGCCACTTCGAGCGACATCGTCAGCGCCCGTTCGCGCAGCTCTGCGTGTCGCGACCACGCCGCTTGCGTCTTGGCCGCGGCGTGATGCGCGGCGAGTTCCTGCCGCGCCTGCCTCACCGCCTGGATGGCGCGCACGTTCTCATCGGCCCAATGCTCGGCCTGTGCCTCCGCCTCGGCCAGCGCCGCACGCCGGGCGGCCTCGGCGCAGGCGGCAGCGGCGCGCCGCTCGCCCGCCGGATCGAGCGCTTTGAGCCCGGTGGCAAACGGCTTGCCGGCCTCCTCGCGGCGGATGAACCGGCCGCCCGCGCCCTTCACCGGAGCGACATCGGCCGGAGCGACATTGACCGGGGCGACATTAGCCGGCGCGACACCGGCCGGCGCCTGCCAGGCACAGCCGCGCCCGCGGCGGGCCTCGCGCGCCACGCCCGCCGGCCGGGCGCCGTCCGCCCGCCAGCGATAGCGCGGCCGCCAGTTCTGCTTGGCGGCGTATTTGTAGAGCGTGCGCTCGCTGACGCCGGCGAGCCTTGCGATCGCGCGCACCGGCACGGCCGAGCCCTCATAGAGCGCGCGCGCCCGGGCGGTGAGATCGGTCATCTCCCCCTCGCCGCTTGCCGCAGCTTGTTCCCCTCCCCCTTGTGGGGAGGGGTTAGGGGTGGGGGTCGCTTTCTTGGGGAAGCCGCGAGTTGTCTCATCCGCGACCATCTGGCCATAAAATTCTTGCGCCTGCGCGCGCGTTGAAGAGCGGCGGGTCATGGGCTTCTGATTCAGTTGTGGGAGGGTGCGGGAAGGCTAGCGGGGCAGCGTGACGGTTGTCAAGGAGTCTTTTCCTCTAGAGCGCGCATTAGCTTTTCTAAAACCTTGTCAGGCTTTCTAAGCTGGCATTCCCAAATTCTAATTGTACGCCAGCCCAGCACTTTGAGCTGTGCGTTTACGCATAGTTTTCTTTTTTTTCATTGACCCCCGCGATATTCGCGACTCCCCTTCGGCAGGACCTACTTACTTCCCTTGCTGCCTTTCGGCCACTTCCCCGGCCACGCCACCACGTAATTCTCCAGCTCGTCGTCCGGCACGTCCTTCTCGTTCGCGCTCACCCGCCCGCGCACCGAGACGCCGGCCTCGTGCACCGTGTCGGGCGAGCCGGAGACCAGCGGGTGCCACCAGGCGAGGTCGCGCCCTTCCGCGATCAGGCGATAGCCGCAGGTCGGCGGCAGCCAGGTGAGCCGGCTCACATTGCGCCAGGTCAGCTTCACGCAGTCGGAGACCTTGGCCTGCCGGTGCGCATAGTCGGTGCAGCGGCAGGTCTTGCCGTCGAGCAGCCGGCAGCCGACGTCGGTGTAGACGGTCTCGTTGGTGTCGATGTCGGTCAGCTTGTTGAGGCAGCAGCGGCCGCAGCCGTCGCACAGGCTCTCCCACTCCTTCGCCGTCATCTCGCTCATGCGCTTGGTGCGCCAGAACGGGGCGTCGGGGGCGGCTTTGCGGGCGGGGGCGGTCATGCCCCTTCATGTACGATTCGGGGGCGCCGAGCGAAAGCGGCCTGTGCTCTTTCTTACCTCCCCCTGCAAGGGGGAGGTCGACGCGCGTCAGCGCGTCGGGTGGGGGTCATCTTATGGACGTACGTTCGACCCCCTCCCCAACCCTCCCCCTTTCAGGGGGAGGGAGCGCGCCGCGGCCGGGGGCGGGAGCGCTCTGCACCCGCGTCGCCGCCGGGGATAAACGCCCACCCCCCGCCCCCATTTCCCCGCAATTTGCGTTCACCCTGCCCGCATATCCCCAATTCCGCCCCGCGCGTCTTTATGGCGCGTGCGGCGATAACCCGCTAAAAAGGGCGCCGGCGGCCGCTCGAGCCCGCCGCAACCCCTCGTGAGTGAAGCCCCGTGCGCGACCTGTTCCCGGAGGACTGGAAGCCCAATCTGAAGCGGTTCCTGCTCTCCGCCGACAGCTGGATCGACTTCTCGCTGTTCCGCAGCGCCACCGCCTCGCGCGAGGGCTATCAGCGCTTCGCCGCCTTCATGGACCACTTCCATGTCTCCGGCTGGCGGCGCTGGCTCAACGAGCTGGGCTCGGAGGGGTTCACCCTCGGCGCCTTCGGCCTCATCCTGATGATGGCGCTGGCGACCCCGGCCTTCCGCGACACCGCCGACGGCAACTGGCTGAAGAAATCCGAGCTCTCGGTCACCTTCCTCGACCGCTACGGCAACGAGATCGGCACCCGCGGCATCCGCCACAACGACTCCATCCCGCTCAGCCAGCTGCCCGACCACCTGATCAAGGCGGTGATCGCCACCGAGGACCGGCGCTTCTACGACCATTTCGGCGTCGATATCGGCGGCACCTTCCGCGCCCTCATCACCAACGCGCGCGCCGGCGGCGTCGTGCAGGGCGGCTCGACGCTCACCCAGCAGCTCGCCAAGAACCTGTTCCTGTCGAACGAGCGCACGCTCGACCGCAAGATCAAGGAGGCGTTCCTGGCGCTGTGGCTGGAATCGCACCTGACCAAGAACGAGATCCTCAAGCTCTACCTCGACCGCGCCTATATGGGCGGCGGCGCCTTCGGCGTCGACGCGGCGGCGCATTACTATTTCAACAAGTCGGCGCGCGACGTCGACCTGCCGGAAGCGGCCATGCTCGCCGGCCTGTTCAAGGCGCCGACCAAGTACTCGCCCAACGTCAACCTGCCGGCGGCGCGCGCGCGCGCCAACGTCGTGCTCGACAACCTGGTCGACGCCGGCTTCATGACCGAAGGCCAGGTGTTCGGCGCCCGCCTCCACCCCGCCACCCCCGTCGACCGCAAAGACGATCAGGCGCCGAACTATTATCTCGATTGGGCCTTCGAGCAGGTGAAGAAGCTGGTCGACACCTTCCCCAAATCGGTCACCGAGCGCGTCTTCGTGGTGCGCACCGCGCTCGATCCCAATTTGCAAAAGGCCGCCGATGACGCGGTCGAGAGTTCGCTGCGCCAGTATGGACAGCAATATCACGCCAAGCAGGCCGCCACGGTGCTGATGGATACCGACGGCGCCGTACGCGCCATGGTCGGCGGGCGCGATTATGGCGCCAGCCAGTTCAACCGCGCCACCGACGCCATGCGCCAGCCCGGCTCCTCCTTCAAGCCCTACGTCTATGCGACGGGGCTGGAGCACGGCCTCAAGCCGAACTCCATCGTGGTCGACGCCCCAATCTGCCTCGGCAACTGGTGTCCCCACAACTACAGCCGCCGCTACCGCGGCGCCATGACGCTGATCACGGCGCTCACGCACTCGATCAACTCCGTCGCGGTGCGTCTCTCGGTCATGATCGGCGACGGCAACGCCAAGCGCGGCCGCGCCGCCATCATCAAGACCGCGCACGCCATGGGCATCACCACGCCGCTGCCCGACACCCCGTCGCTGCCGATCGGCGCCGACGCGGTGGAACTGCTCGAGCACGTCGGCGCCTACGCCACCTTCCCCAATCTCGGCATGAAGGTGACGCCGCACGCCATCCTCGACGTGCGCACCGGCAACGGCAAGGTGATCTGGCGCTGGGACCAGGACGGGCCCAAGCCGAAGCGGGTGCTGCCTGAACAGGTCGCCCGCAACATGATCCTGATGATGAACAGCGTGGTGGAAAACGGAACCGGCCGCCGCGCTCGGCTCGACGGCATTGCCGCATCCGGCAAGACCGGCACCACCAATGCTTACCGCGACGCCTGGTTCATGGGCTACACCGGCAACTTCGTGTGCGGCGTCTGGTTCGGCAACGACGACTTCAGCCCGACCAATCGCATGACCGGCGGCTCGTTGCCGGCGATGACCTGGCACAACATCATGACCTATGCCCATCAGGGCATCGAGATCAAACCGCTGCCCGGCATCCAGGCGCCTCCGGCGCGCCAGCAGCCCGCCTTTGCGACACTCGCGCCGAACCCGGGCGAGCCACCGCCGCCGCCGCGGCCGGTCATGTTGAGCAAACAGGGCGCTCAAATTCTGTCCGGCATCGAACAGATGATGAAAGAAGCCGATCGCACGATGCGGCCCCTGCCCGCGGACCTGTCGGCAGACAGGGAAAAACGGGCTCAGGCCAAGCGCCAAAGCGACGCCCTGGCGGCGGCGCTGGAGGGACGCGCGTTCGAGCGGAACTGATCATTAGCCGCAGCCCCGCGGCTCGGCGTAGTCTTCCTTCCACGAATCATGTCTTCCTTCTGCCTGCGGATCGATTGTGCGGCTGCTTCTCGGAACGCTATTTGCTCTTGTCGTGGCGGCCATCGTCGGTCTCGGCGCGACTTACTTCGCCCTCAGCCGTGGCGCCGCCTTCGGCGGCCTGACCATCGGCGGATGGACGGCACGGCCGAAGACCGGCACCGTCGATGCCAACCCCTATGAGCGGGCCTCGATCGCGCGTAGCGGGCGTTTGCCGCTGGCGCTCGGCGACGGCCTCACTTTCCTCGCCAAAATGGACGACAGCGGGCGGCCGCTGGACGGGCGCTGTGACGTCGTGCTCTCGGGCATCACGCCGAGCGCGCGCTTCTGGACGCTCACACTCTACAACCGCGAAGGCGACCTGGTCGCCAATACGGTGCACCGCTATGGTTTCACCAGCGAAGAGATCGTCCGCCGCGCCGACGGCACCTTCGACATTGTGGTGGCCCCGCGCGCCAATCCAGGCAACTGGCTCCCGACCGGCGGCATCGAGCACTATATCCTCGCATTGCGCTTCTACGACACGGCGATCGGCGTCTCCACCAAGGAGGGCCGTGAGGTCCCGATGCCGATCATCAAGACCAGGAGCTGCCCATGACCCGGTGGCTGCTCCTCCTGCTCGGCGGCGCGCTGCTTGGCGGCATCGTGCACCTGGCGACGATCATCATGCTGCCGCGCACGGCCACGCAGGACGCCTATGCGCGCATCAAGCCGATCACCCCAATCGATACAGTCGTTGCCCTGCCGGCCCCCACGCCGGAAAAGACGCTGATGCCGTTCATGGACCCCGCCTTCGCCGGCGCCGTTTGCCGTTACGATCTCTCGCAAGGCCCGCTGCGCGTCACCGTGCCCGTGAGCCTCGCCTACACCTCCGTCTCGTTCTACACCGACCACGACATCGCTTATTACGCCATCAACGACCGCGCCGCCGGCCGCAAGACCATCCAACTCGACCTGATGACGAGCGAGCAGCGCGGCTCGATCCCGGAAGATCAGAACGTCACCGCCGCCGATCGCTTGATCGTGGAATCGCCGACCCTGACCGGCTTGATCGCGTTCCGCGCGCTCGCCCCCGAACCGGGCATGATGGGCCTGGCGCAGAGCAGCGTGAACGCGGCGAAATGCACGCGCTGGACCGGCCCGACGCCGCCGTCAGCGAATTGAGGCAAGGCTGCGTCGGTGCGCCCAGGTCGGCGCCGGATAGCGCTCGTAATGCGCGATCGTGTCCTGCAGACGGTTGAGCGTGCGTTCGACGGTGACCGCCTGTGCCGACGGCGTCATCACCACCAGATGCTCGAGCGCGAAGCGGTAGCTTGAGACCCGTTGCGCCAGCTTGTCGCGCACCAGCGCCACGATCGCTGCGTTCTCATCTCCACGGCTGAGCGCGTTCGCCCGCTCTTTCGGCGACAAGCCGGAAACATACTGCAAGCTCGTGTGCCGCTTGTCATCGATGGCGAGCACGCGCGCGGCGGTTTCGAAGAATTCCGGCAGCCGCGTCTCGTCGTTGCGAATGTCATCGAGAAGCCGCCCATAGCGCGCCGAAGATGAGCGGTCGTCCGTTTCCCGTAAGCGGTTGAAATAGGCCGCGCGGTCGAATGCCAGACGATGATCCCGCTCGATCAAGCCGTATTCGCCAGCGACGGAATACCACTTATGGCGGTCATAGGGCGGCTGGATCAGCGGATAGGCGAGATCACGGAGCGCCCGCTCATCGTCGGTCAACGGAAAATGTGAGGGTGCAATGTGTTGTTGAGCGGCGGCGTCGCGGCCGACCCAGTCATGAATATCGTCGCTGACCAGATCGGGACGTACACGCCCGAAGTCGCCGTTGGCGCAACCGGCGAGCAGGATCAAGCCCGCCAGTACGAGGATGTGCCGGCGCCAAACAGAGCCTTTTAGCGGCGACAGACGGCCCATCCGAGATTCATGTCGGTTCGATCAGCGCGGCATCCGGCGGCGACGCCGACGACCCGTGTTGTCATCAGAGGTGGGACCCACGCTCGTGCCGTCGGAATTACGTTCGACACGGATCACCGGAAGAATGGTGACGGTCGCGGGTTCGGTACTCGCATCGATATGTCTGCCGGCGCGCATGCTACTCGCGTCGTCAGGAAACTGGATGACTTCGCCCATTGCAGTCCCCCTTCCGTCCGGCGCAAAGCCGCTCAAGGACCTGCCGGATCGGCGCCTTTGGCGATTAAAGGCGCTGCAAGGTTAACGCTCCGCTAACGCGCGCGGACTAATCTAAGTCATCTCTTGTGTGTACCGCGTAGCCCCCATGTTGAAACCCTCTGCATATTCGCCGCTCTACTCCCCGCTCGACAGTCTGGTCGACCTTGCTTGCCGGGACGGAGTCGACATCCGGCCCACGCTGCTGCGCGTGATTACCGATCTCTACGTGCAGAAGCCGACGCACACGGCGGAAGAAGTAACCCAATACGTCGAGCTGGCGCTCGGCCTGGTCGGCGCCGTCGACGCGGCGACCCGCGCCGCCGTTCTCGCCCGCCTCAGCAACTACGGGGCGGCCCCGGTGGCCGTCCTGCACAGGCTGATGGCATTGTGCCCCGAAGCCGCCGCGGCAGGCCTGACCACGGCGCCGACCGCGGCTCCGGCTGACGAGCCGCCGGCGGCGAAGGCATCCGCGCAGGACCTCGCGGAGCTGTTCTTCTCGGCGGGTTCCGAGGAGCGCCACCTGATTCTGATCAACCTCGACGCCGCCGCCGAACCGGCCTTGCCGCCACCGGCGCCGTCCGCCATCGACGTCATCCGCGCGCTGGAAGATAGCGCCCTGCTGCATAACCCGGTGGAATTCAGCCGGCTGCTCGAGGGTGGGTTGGGCGTTGCGCGCGCGCTGGCCGAGCGCATCGTGGAGGATTCCTCAGGCGAAGGGATCGTCGTTGCGGCCAAGGCGCTCGGCATGGAGGCCGATGCGCTCCAGCGCATCCTGCTGCTGCTCAACCCGGCGATCGGCCAGTCGATCCCGCAGGTGTTCAGGCTCGCGCGATTGTTCGAAGACATCACCCGGGCCGCCGCCGAGCGCATGGTGATGATCTGGCGGCGGACCGCGGAGCGCCCGCGCCCCAAGCACGCGCCGGTCTATTGGGACGACGAACAGTCGAGCGCTCGCGTGCGGGCAACGCCCGGGCGGCATCACGCCGCACGGCCCGGCAGCGAGCAGCGCCCGCGCCACCGCTTTGGCACGCGTTAGTGGCCCGATTCCGAAATCGAATTTGACATCTGATGAGAAACTCGCCGCGAATGGCTATCAAATGCCAAATTCGCTGCACTAGCTGATGATGCTATCGAGGAAGTGCCGGCCGGCGCGGTCCTCGACCTCGATAATCCAAATATCGGGGTCGAACTTGATCTCTCGCGCGAGACGGGCTTCGACGTCGGCTTCCGCGATCGGCTCCGCCCCGCCGGCCACCGCGGTGAACAGACGATCGGCCGGCTGATCCTCATCGAAAACACTCTGCGGCGCGGGGCCGTAAAGAGTGGCGGAGCCGTCAAGCCGGCTGATCTTGATGAAGATCGCACCGGCCTCATCGGCGCCGTGACGGCGCACCGCCGCGAAAGCGCCTTCGACGCTGCAGCGACGTAGATAGGCCGAGACCCAGATGGCGGATTTCAGACGCATGGGGCCGAGATAGCACGAAGGACGCGGCCGCCAACCATTATTCCAGCGGCCGGCCCGTCATCGCTTCCAGCTCACGTAACAGCCGATCGGAAATCCGGCCGCTCACCGGCAGACCGTGTTCGCGCTCGAATTTCTCGATCGCCACGCGGGTATCGGGGTCGTCGAAACCCGTCGGCTTTAGCTGACCATAGCCAAAATCGGTCAGCGCGCGCTGGACTGCCAAGATACGCTTGGACGACGTGGCTGGCGTGGACGAGGGTGTAGGTGCGGGCGCGGGCGTGGCGGTTGGCGCGGGCGCTCCTGCCAGCAACCGTGCAATCGGATCGGTGGCCTTGCCGGCTGCCGCGGGAGTCTTTGCGGGTGCTCGCGCCGTCGATTGGGTGATCGCACGCAGCAGGCCCGCACTTGCGTCAGCGCTCATTTTGAGCCCGGCCGCCTGCAGAAAGTCGCGCACGGCCGCGTCGGTTTTGGCGCCCCAGATGCCGTCGACCGTGTTGTCGTAGAATCCCTTGCGGCTGAGCGCCTGCTGGATATCGACGACAAGCTGATGGTTGCTCTCGTCGCCGGAAGCGGCGGGCGCTGGCGCGGGTGTCCGCGCTACCCGCGTAGGCGGCAGCGCCACCGTGTGCAGGGCCGGCCGTGTCGCAAAGATCGGTGCCGGGTGCGGGCCCTTCTGCAAAAACAGCGCATTGACGAAAATCGTAATCGTCGCCGCGGTTGACATGACGATGGCGACAAATTCGCGCGGATGACCCATGATCGCGGCCGCGACGCGGCCGCCGGCGCCGCGATCGACCTCCACGGCCTGCACTTTACTTCTTCGCTTAGGCACTTTTCTTGACCTGTAATTGAGGAGCGGCCGGCGGCTCGTTGGCGCGCTCGGTCATCAGTCTGATCGGTTCGACGGCCCGCGCCGCTTCGCAATCGATGGGCAGGCGCACCGTCACCCGGGTCCCCTCGCCCAGCCGGCTGCGGATATCCATGTCGCCGCCGTGCAAGTGCGCGAGGCCCTTCACGATCGAGAGGCCGAGACCCGAGCCATCGTGCCGCCGATCATAAGAGCTGCGCGCCTGGAAAAAAGCCTCGCCCAGACGGGGCAGATCGTCGGCACCGATCCCGACACCGGTATCCTCGACGGTCAGGACGAGCCTGCTGTCGTCGCGGTTGGCGCCGACCGTGACGAGGCCCCCTTCCGGGGTGAACTTGATCGCGTTGGAAATGAGATTGATGAGGATCTGATTGACCGCGCGCCGATCCGCCACGACTTCCGGCAGATCGGGGGCCACGGAGCATTTCAATGTTACGCCGGATTCCTGCGCCTTGAGCGCGAGCAGGTCGCAACAACTCTCGACGGCCTGGCTCGGCACAAACGGTTCCGGCGTGATCTGGAAATTGCCGGTCTCCATTTTCGACATGTCGAGGATGCCGTTGACCACAGACAGCAGATGACGCCCGGATTCGTTGATCAGCTTGGCGTATTCCAACCGCCGCGCGTCGTCGAGCCGCAGCGACTGGTCGGATAGCATGTCGGAAAAGCCGATGATCGCATTGAGCGGCGTGCGCAGCTCGTGGCTCATGGTGGCAAGAAAGCGGCTCTTGGCGACGTTGGCGCGCTCGGCTTCGGCGCGGGCGATTTCGAGCGCCTGCTGCTGCACCTTGCGTTCGCTCACGTCGCGCAGCACCGCGACCACTTCGCGCTCGCCGCCGGCCTGCGCGTCGAGCGCACGATCGAGCGGGCGGCAGCGCATTTCGACCCAGATGTATTGCGCAGGTGACTCGCTCTCGCGGCGGATACGGAACTCGACCGAGCGGTCTTCGCCGACCGAGCCTGCATCGGCGAGCGCGGTGAGAAAGGCCGGCCGGTCCGCCACGTGGACGCGGTCGAACAGGCCATGGCCCATCAGCTCGCCGGGACGCACGCCGAACAATTGCTCGGCGGCCGGCGACGCAAACACCACGGCGCCGTTGCGGCCATGGCGCGTGATGCCGTCGGTCATGTTGCGGGCGAGCAGGCGGTAGCGATCTTCCTCGGCATAGCGCAGCCAGAAACTGGTGCGCGCCAACTGCTCGGCGCCGAGCGCAAGTCCGGTGGCATAGAGCGCGGCGGAGATGATGCCGAGTGCCGCAAGCGCGCCGCGTTCCGTCGCCACCGTGGTCGGCGGCGGCAACATATGAATGGCGCTGAGCACCAGCAGCAAGCCGGCAGCGCCGAGCGCGAAGGTCGAGGCCAGCGCCACCACACGGCGCGACGCCGAGAGCGAGGCTTCCAACGGAACCACCACCAACCAGATCGCGGCAAAGGAAGCGATGCCACCGGTGCTCCAGGCAACCACCGCCACCAGCCCGGTGAGCGCCAGCGAGGAGAGCACGTGCGCGCTTTCGTAGCGGCCGGTGCGCGAAAGGTAATAGGCGATCAGGATAGGCGCCACGAGCCAGGCGAATACGCCGACTTCCAGCAGGCTCGGCACGCCGCGGAAGGCGAGATAGACGGGGAAGCTCGCCAGCGCGATCAAGCTGCCGAGCAGACGTGGCGCAATGAAGGCGCGATGGCGCGCGGCCGTCAGCGCGTCCTCACGCGCGACCGGATGCACCAAGGCATCGACATAGTTCCACACTGGCGTGAGGAAACGCACGGATCCCTGTCCCACCTTTCGACGCTTTCTGCCGCGTCCCCTTATCGTATGGGAATGCTAGCCCGCCGCCGCTTAAGCGAACGCTAAGGCAGGGTGGCCGCCGCCCACGAGAAGCGCGCCATTACGCGGATGCCGATGAAATTGCGCCCGCGATTTGTCGGTCATGGTGAAATTTCGGTTGCGTTTTCGCGGGTGCGGCCGCGCCCGGCCGGCATCTGTTACCGCCACAGTAACCAAGTATGCGTCGGTTTTGCGCGACTCGCGGCGGCGAACGCCGCCGTTAAAAATTTAGTCAAACACAGGTTGTTCAAATTCGACGAAAGTTCGTCGCACATTCGCTTCGATTTTGCCAAGAAACGTCGGGACGCCGCCAACAAGAGCTTCAGGCCTGTCTGCTACGGTTTAGCTCAAAGGCGGCGGAAAGCCGCGGGGATGATAATGACAACGGGTAGGGTCATGTTCTTTCTGATGCGGATGGCGTTTTGGTTGGGGGTCGTGTGCCTGCTGCTACCGAGCGGCGGCGCGAAACCCAATTCGCCGAATACGCAGATCAACGCCACCGAGGCGGTCACGCTGGCGAGCGCCGCGGTGACGGATGCGCGCGGCTTCTGCGAGCGGCAGCCGACGGCCTGCGAGGTCGGCGGCAAGGTGGCGGTCGCGCTCGGCCACAAGGCCGAAGCGGGCGCACGCACACTCTATGAGTTCATCACCGCGAGCCTGAACGGTCAGCCGACGTCCGCGGAGAAGACCGATACCCAGGCGATGTCGGCACCGACGGCGGCCAACGGCACGCTGACGGCGGTCGATCTGCAGACGCCCTGGCATGCCCCGGTTCCGCTGCCGCCGCGGCGGCAAGCGCGGATCCGGCCGGCGGCCTGAAATCACGCGATTTTTGCCGGCGTTAGCCGCGGGTTCTCAGGAGCCCGCGGCCGTTATGCTTTTGCGATCCGGCCGAACCGCTCTATATATCCGGGGCGGACGCAATCCAATTTTTGCAAAGAGCTCATGGCCGATATTGACGACATCATCGAGAATTTCGAACTGCTCGACGAGTGGGACGATCGCTATCGCTATGTGATCGAGCTCGGCCGCGAGCTGACGCCGCTTGCCGACGAAGCGCACACGGAAGCCAACAAAGTGCGCGGCTGCGCGAGCCAGGTGTGGCTGGTGTCCCATGTGAAACCCGACGGCAGCGCCGGCCCGGTGCTCAGCTTCGAAGGCGATAGCGATGCCCACATCGTGCGCGGGCTGATCGCAATTCTGTTCGCTCTCTACTCCGGCAAGAGCGCGCGCGAGATTCTGGATACCGATGCCTTCGCGGTCTTCGACGGTCTGGGCCTGCGCGAAAATCTCACGCCGCAACGTTCGAACGGCTTGCGTGCGATGGTCGAACGCATTCAGCGAGAGGCCAAGGCGGCGCTCGCTCCGGCCGCCTGAGTTTTATCCACTCTCGACATCGAAGCTTGCATCGTCCGCCAGCCAGGTGCGCACGGCCGCGTGGCCGCGCCCGCGCGCCTCGCTCATATAGCCGTAATGACGGGCGAGCCGATCGAGCGCGAGCTGCAGCACGACCTTGGCGGAGCGCGCCGGCCATGCACGCTCGCGCTCGATATCTTCAAGGCGCTTGAGCAAGCAGCAGATGTCGAGCAACAGGCCGGCGAATTCCGGCCCAACCGCGTCGAGCGCCTGATGCACGCGCTGGCGCGCGGCAATCATGGTCTCGGTAAAATTCGCCGCGCGCTCACCACCGCCGCCGCGCCGGCCCGAAGGGATCGGGCTCGACCAGTTCGCGGTCGTGCGCGGCATCAGGTGGGCCACGGTGAAATCGGCCCGCAGCCGCTCGCCGGCCTGCAACTGATGCGCCGCGATCAAGGCACGACCGTCGCGGCCACGTCGTCGCGCCAGCCAGGCTAGCGGGCTTTCGCTTTCGTCGACGGTTACGTTGGCCTGGCCGAGCTCGGTCGCGATCTGACGTTTCGCCAAAGCGAGGTGGCGCGCGCGAAAGTCATTGATCGTCGGGCGCGCAGCCTCCGGCTGTCGCACCGTGGCGCTCGTCTTGTTGCTCATGAGCGCACCTGAGCGCCGGGGCACGTGCCACGGGCCAGTTCGCCGCAGACGCCTTCCAGCTTGTAGAGCAGGCGGTCGATGGCCGGATCGTCGCGGCGGTCTTCGACCACCTGACAGGCATAGGCGGCCGTGGTGCGGTCGCGGTTGAACAGCGTGCCGGTCGCGCTGTAGTTCAGGCCGAGGACGACGTGCGCGAGATACATGGCGCTCTGGCGCGCGAACGCGACGGTCTGCGCGCGGCGCGAAGACGCCCGCAGTTCGGCGAGCGGTACCGCAAAGGCCGCCGCGATGGCCGCCTCCATCAGCCGGCAAACGCGGGCGGCATCGCCGGCGCCGTCGGCTTGGCACGGCGGCGCGCACGGGACCGGTGGCCGGGGTTCCGCCAGCATTTCCACGAGAGTCATCGGCGACCTCCATGTAGGATTATTGACCTACATCATCGCCGGAATAAAGTCATCGGGGATAAGTTTTTTATCCCAATTACGTAGTTGACACCACAGACCGCAAGGGTTAGTATCTTGGCCATAGGAGATCGAGATGGCCAAGAACACATTCAAGGAAGCCCATTTTCACGACGAGGAAGCCGCCCGGAGGTGGTTTGAAGCCGCTCGCTGGCCGGAAGGCCCGGTTTGCCCTCACTGCGGCTCCCTGCGCCATTACGCGACCAAGAAAGCCGGTCGTTACCGTTGCGCCGAGAAGGAATGCCGAAAGGATTTCACGGTCCAGACCAAGAGCGTCATGGAACGCAGCCACGCCCCGCTTACGCAGTGGGCGGCGGCCTTCCATCTCTATGCCGCTTCCAAGAAAGGCTTCACGGCCACTCAGCTACAGCGCCACTTGGGCTGCCAGTACAATACCGCTTGGTTTCTGCACCATCGGGTCATGGAAGCCATGCGCCGTGGTGGCCTTGTCCTTCCGCCGATGGGAGGCCCGGGGCAAGTTGTGGAAGTCGATGAGGCGTACCACGGCCCGCTTGATGTGCCGCGCCCCCGCAATAAGAAGCTTCCGCCGCCGACCAAGGGCGGCAAGGTCGGGCCCGGTCAGAAGCGAGCTATTATCTCGCTGGTAGACCGAGACAAGAAGAACGTTCGCTCCTTCCATGTGCCGGTTGCCGACGCGGAAACCGTTGCCAAGATCGTGCGAGAGAACGTGCACAAGGAAAGCCGGCTGCACACGGACGAAAGCCGTTTGTACCGGGTCATCGGAACCGAGTTTGCGGCGCACGAAACCGTCAGGCACGCCTCTGGCGAGTACGCTCGCGGCGACGTGACGACCAACACCGTGGAAGGCTATTTCGGTATCTTCAAACGCGGAATGCGCGGCAACTACCAGCACTGCAAGGAAAAGAATTTGCACCGCTATCTGGCCGAATTTGATTTCCGCTACAGCACTCGCGATATCACCGATGGTGAACGTGCGGCGCTCGCCGTAAAGGGCGGTGAAGGCAAGCGCCTCACGTACCGGCAACCTTCTTAAGCTTGATTTTTCTTTCTCTGCGAAGCGGTTTTTGCGGTGGCGGAAGAAGCGGCTTTAGGCCGCTTTTTTCGTTTCAAAAGGCGAGACTCGCCCTCCCGAGTTGGGATATCCTTTAGCGGCGTAGGGGGACCTTGAAAGGCACCGCGCAATATTGCGTCTAACCGCTTGTATGCGCCAGCCTTGTCAGGTTTATTTGTGTTTATCATGGTGATCCCATGTTCGAACCTGAGGCACTATTTGTTTGGCTGATTGACGATCTAAAGGCAATTCTCCAAAATCCGACCCCCAAAAATCTTTTCGAGGCTGCACGCAAATTACGACAACTACTCGCCGACGAGCATCCACTATTACATCAGGTAAATCGAAATTTGCGCATGACAATTATTTTTGACGTGACCACAAATACCGAAATGCCCGATAATCTCCGCGACATGCTCAATAAATATCCAGGCGCTTCTTACTATTATCAAACCGCAGATGCCCTGGCTCCGTCACTTGCGCCCCAGCTTCCGCAAAAAAGCTTGAAATTAGATCAATTTTTGAAAAGTCAAGATTTCCGAAGCAAATGGCCAAGTGACTACCGTTCTCGATGTCATCAAATACGTCACAAATTACGCTGGCGCTGTCCATAAGGGGACGCCCAACACTCCAGAAACTAAGACGTTAGAGGCCACGTCAAACCAGTTTCAACTAGCCGGGATGCCGGCGGCGCTTTATTTGATCCGCGCTATTGCGGAAGTGGCAGTAGTGGCTTGCGACCCTCTTTATCAAAAACTTCGCGCATGAAAGCGCCGGGATGAACAGGGGCTATTCCCCGCGGTCTGGCCATACCCCGCCGCCCTTGCGGTAACGACGATCCCGGCCAAAGAATTGTTTCAAATCAAACACTTACTGTCAAGCGGACCTTGCCAAGGTACTGATAATACTAGCATTTGTGCATGTGGTGTAAACTACGTAATTGGGTTTTTTATCCTAGCAGTCAGATTTCAAAAACCACCGCGTTTTCCATGGCTTGCGCGGCCCGGTGCCGATACGACACCCCGCCACGGGCTGGCGCCAGCGGAAAAAATGCGATCGCGAGCCGCTTGTCAGCGGGAGCGGCGGCGGCGCTGCTGGCCGAGCCCCATCTGCTTGGCCAGTTGCGAGCGGGCCGCCGCGTAATTGGGGGCGACCATCGGATAATCCGCCGGCAGGTTCCATTTGTCCCGGTATTGCTCCGGCGTCATGTTGTATTGCGTGCGCAGATGGCGCTTGAGCGACTTGAATTTCTTGCCGTCTTCAAGACAGACAATGTGTTCGGGCGTGATCGATTTCTTCACCGAGACCGCCGGTTTCAGCGGCTCGACCGGCACCTCGCCCGCGTCGCCCGAAACCCGGGTGAGCGCGGCGTGCACCTGGTTGATCAGCGCCGGAATGTCGCCCGACGCCACGGTGTTGTTGCTCACATAGGCGGACACGATCTCCGCCGTGAGTTGAATGAAATTGCTGTTGGTCGCGCTGTCGTTCATCAAACCAGCCCCGATTTGGCGCGGGCCACGCGAGGTACGCAGGGTCGCCTCTTCCTAGTCGCCCCCAACCAGCCAACGTCTTTAGACACAGCAATACGAACTGGAAACCTATAGTTTCGGAAATCTACTAGCGGATTTCAGTTACGGCAAGAAAAAGATAGCGCGAAAGCCGGTTAGACTATCGATTCTGCTATTGCGGGATCGAAGAGCCGAAATGGACCGCATTGGCGAACCCGCCTGCCGGCAATCTCAAGCCGCGGCAAGTCGCGGCTCGCTCAACTCGAGAGCCGGGATTTTCAGGCGCTCTTTTCCAGATGCTCGCGCAGGTCGTTGATTGAAGCAAAGCGCAAAGTGCCTTGTGGCAGTTCGGCTTCGATCGAGCCATCGACATAAAGCGTATAGCTCATGCCATCGACCACACCGGATTTCAGGATTGCCACCGCGCGGTGCTCGGTGGCCGGGGATGGCGCTTCAGGTTCGGGTGTCGGTACCAGTTCGGGCGGCTCTTCGGCCACGGGCTGCCGCGCCTCTTCGATCGCGCCGGACGGCGCGACCTTGTCGTCCTCCGGTGACCACGTCTCTTCGAAATAGGGCTGCTGCGAGGACAGCGGCGGCTCAGGCCGCAGCGAGGGCCGCGGCGAGGGTCGCCAAGGGGGCTCGGCACGAGGCTCGCCGACCGAGCTATTGAGAGCCGGCTTGCCAGGTTGCGCACGCTCGCCGAATTCGCCCCCCGCCAGTGCCGCGGGCGAGAACCGATAGGGCGGCGGTGGAACCTCCTCCTCGGCGACCGGCGGCACTTCCGGATTGCGCAGCCGGGGCGCTTCGGGGCGCGCGGCAGCCGCGCTCGGCCGTGGCGGTGGCGGGGCGAGCGGCTCTTCCCGAGGCGGCGGCTCAAACTGTGATTCGCGGAAGCTCGGTTCCGCGAAATCCGGCGCATGCGGCCGCGGCACGCCAAAGCGTGGCTCAGGCGGCGGCGCTTCGCCCGGGAATCGATCGCCCAGGTGCCCCTCGAGCGGGTGCGGCGCTTCGAAACGCGACTCGGGCGGCTCGGCCACAACGGATTCGGGCTTCCGCCCAAACCGGAACGGGAATCGACTCGGAGCCGGCTCGGCTTCGGGCAATTCAACGGCCCGATTCGGCCGAATCGGCGCCCGCACCGCCATGGCGTTGGCCACGCGCTGCAAGTGCGCCACGACGGCGCCCAGGCCAATCACGATCAGACCCCCAACGGCAGCGGTCGTGCCCGCGATGATCAGCGTGTTTCCAAAGCTGAACTCATTGATCGGAATACCATATCCGATCGTCGTGGTGCCGAGCACGAGGGTGATGGCGCCGACAATGAATAGTAAAGTCGACATGGGGTTGAACCTCTATCTGACCCACCAGTCGGGGCGCGTTGATCTTCCATCTGACCCGGCCGATGGCGCTTTGGCCCGCCGATTTGGCCCGATATCGATACGTTACAACATACAACAGCGAGCTAAGCTACTCTAGCATCGACAAATTCCGGTCTATCGCCAATGACAATCAGGATTTGTTGGCGAGAATACTGCCGAATACGCTCAGATGTGCTTGCCGAGCGTGCTTTCCACGCTTTTTTCGCCCCCGCCACCGCGCCCCAAAGCCCGCGAGGCCGTTGCTCCTGCCGAGCGATGCGCCTAATTAACCCGGCAGAGGGAACTCGCCCGGGACCTGCCGGTTTCACTTCTGACCGCCGGCCTATTCCCCAATTTTCGTTTGTGCATCGAGGAGGACGTAATGTCGTTCAAACTACCCGACCTGCCCTATCCCCACGACGCGCTGGCGCCGTACATGTCGCGCGAAACGCTCGAATATCACCATGACAAGCACCACAACGCCTATGTCACCACCGGCAACAAGTTGCTGGAGGGCTCAGGCCTCGAGGGCAAGTCGCTGGAGGAGATCGTCAAAGCGTCCTTCGGCAAGAATGCCGGCCTCTTCAACAATGCCGGCCAGCATTACAACCACACCCATTTCTGGAAGTGGATGAAGCCGAACGGTGGCGGCGACAAGCTGCCGGCCAAGCTCGCAGCCGCGATCGACAAGGATCTCGGCGGTCTCGCCAAGATGAAGGAAGATTTCGCGGCGGCCGGCGTCGGCCAGTTCGGTTCCGGCTGGTGCTGGATCGCCGTGCAGGGCGGCAAGCTCGCCATCACCAAGACGCCCAACGGAGAAAACCCGCTGGTGCACGGCGGCACGCCGATCCTCGGCTGCGACGTGTGGGAGCACTCCTACTACATCGACTACCGCAACCGCCGGCCGGACTACCTCAAGGCGTTCCTCGATCATCTGGTGAACTGGGAATACGTCGAGGAGCTTTTCGCCGCCGCGACGAAATAGGACGACATCGTCCTGACGCGGACGACAGACGGCCGGTCGTTCGAGCGACCGGCCGTTTTCTTTTGAGCGCTTGCAACGCAGCCGGAGACACTTATCGCGCCCGCCCTGTCCGAGCGGACCGCTCGCCCGCAGGGCGCCCTCATGCCATCTGGCTGAGCGCCTTGCGGAAGCGCAACAGCGCGATGCTGAACAGCACCACACCGATCGCCGCCAGCGCCAGGAACTGCGGCCACACCACGTCGAGCCCGGCGTCACGGAACAGGATCGCTTGCGCCAGACTGACGAAATGCGTGGTCGGCGCGACCTGCATGATGTCCTGCACGATCTGCGGCATGCTCTCGCGCGGCGTCGTGCCGCCCGACAGGATTTCCAGCGGCATGATGACCAGGATGGTCAGCAGCGCGAATTGCGGCATCGACCGCGCCATGGTGGCGAGGAAGATGCCCAACGAGGTGGTCGCGAACAGGTTGAATGCCGCGCCCAAGAGAAACAGCGGGATCGATCCCTGGATCGGCACGCCCAACAGTCCCTGCACGATAAAAGCCAGTGAGGCCGCGTCGGCGATCAACACCACCAAGGCCATCGACCAGATCTTGCTCACCATGATTTCCGCCGGCGTCACCGGCATGACGAGGAGATGTTCGATGGTGCCGTGCTCGCGTTCACGGATGAGCGCGGCGCCGGCAAGAATGATCGACAACAGCGTCACCTGATTGATGACCTCGACCACGGCGCCGAACCAGGATTTGTTCGCGGACGGGTTGAAGCGCATGCGCAACGCCAGATCGACCGGCAGCACGGTCTGCGCGCGGTAGCGCCGCGCGAAGGCGGCCACCTCGGTGGTGACGATGGTCTGAATGTTGCCGGCGCCGGTAAAGGCCTGGCTGACGCGCGTGGCATCGACGTTGAGCTGAATATCCGGCACCTTTCCGGACAACACATCGCGCTGGAAATTCGGCGGGATGTCGAGCGCGAAGGTGATCGAGCCGTCGTCCAAGCCGGCGTCCATCTCCGCCCGCGTGATCAGTTTCGGGGCATTGAAATACGGCGGGTAGAACGCGCCGACGATGCGCGTCGATAGCGCCGAGTGATCCTCGTCGACGATGCCGATCGAGGCGTTGTTCAGTGTCTCGGGGATGGCGGCCGCGGCCGAATAGATCGCCACGGTGAACGCGTAGACGATGAAGATCAGCATGATGCGATCGCGCGCCAGGCTGCGCAATTCCTTGACGCCGAGATTGACCACATTGGCGAGGCGCATCGCTCAGCTCTCCTGCTTCTTCAGGAGGACGACGCACAGGCCGATCAAGACCGGAATGGCCACGAGCAGCGCCAGAAACGGGACTTGCAGGTCGCCAAATCCGAGGCCCTTGGCGAAAATGCCGCGCGAGATGGTGAGGAAATGGCTGGTCGGATAGATGTGGCCGATGACGGCCTCGAATCCGTGCAGCGACGACACCGGATTGATGAAACCGCTATATTCGATGGCCGGGATCAACGTCACAATGGCCGTGCCGAACACCGCCGCGACCTGGCTCTTCATGAACGACGACATCAGGAGCCCCATGGCGGTGGCCGAAACGACGTAGAGCCAGGCGCCGATGAACAACGCGGCGACGTTGCCCTTGAGCGGCACGCCGAACCAGAATACCGCCATCAAGGTCAGCACGACGAAGTTGAACAGGGCCAGGACGACGTAGGGAATTTGCTTGCCGAGCAGGAATTCCAGCCGCGTGGTCGGCGTCACGTAGAGATTGACGATCGAGCCGAGCTCCTTCTCGCGGACCACGCTGAGCGCGGTCAGCATGGCCGGGATCAGCAGCAGCAGCATCGGAATGACCGCCGGCACCATGGCGATCACGCTCTTGACGTTGGGATTGTAGCGGTAGCGCAGCACGATGTTCACCGGGCTCGACACGTGGGCGACGCCGCTCAGCCATTGCGTGTGCATCGCCTGCACGTAGCCTTCGATCGTATCGGCGCGCATCGGCATGGAGCCGTCGATCCAGGCGCCGATCTGGACTTCATGACCACGCGCGACGTCGCGGCCGAAGCCGGGCGGGATTTCGATCGCCAGCGACAGCTGACCGGACCGCATCCGCCGGTCGAGATCGGCGTAGTCGGTGATCGGCCGCTTCTCGGTGAAATAGCGGGAGCCGGCGATGTTGAGCGCGTAGTTCTGGCTGATCGTGGTCTGGTCGCGGTCGAGCACCGCGTAGGTCAAATTTTCCACGTCCATCGTAATGCCATAGGCGAAGATCACCATCAGGATCAGGCTGCCGAGCATGGCGGTCAGGGCGCGGATCACGTCGCGGCGCAGCTCCAGCGTCTCGCGATGGGCATAAGTGAGCATGCGGCGCGGTTCGAACCAGCGCACCGGCGGCCGCTCGGTCGTCTCGGCGGCGAGCGGCGGCGCATCCGCCTCGGGCGGGTCGCCGACGGCGTCTTCGAGATAGCCGATGAACGCCTCTTCCAGGTTCCGCGCGCCGCGCTTGTCGATCAGTGCCCTGGGCGTATCGCTGACCAGCACCTTGCCCGCATGCATCAGCGAGATGCGATCGCAGCGCTCGGCCTCGTTCATGAAATGCGTGGAGATGAAGATGGTGACGCCGTCGCGGCGCGACAGCTCGATCAGCGTCTGCCAGAAGGCATCGCGCGCGATCGGATCGACGCCCGAGGTCGGCTCGTCGAGAATAAGCATGGCCGGCCGATGAATCATCGCCACCGCGAGCGACAGCCGCTGACGCTGGCCGAGCGGCAGCGCACCGGGCAGCGAATCCATGATATCGACGAGCTCGAACCGCTCCGCCACCTCGGCGATGCGCGCAGGAATCTCGTCGACCGGCATCTGGAACAGCCGCGCGTGCAGGTCGAGGTTCTGCCGCACCGTCAGCTCGGTGTAGAGCGAGAAGCCCTGCGACATGTAGCCGACGCGGCGGCGGGTCTCCAGGTCATTGGGATCGACCGGCTGGCCGAACAACCGAGCGCTGCCGGCACTGGGCGGCAACAGGCCCGTGATCATCTTCATCGTCGTCGTCTTGCCGCAGCCATTCGAGCCGAGAAAACCGAAAATCTCGCCCTGGTGGATGTGGAAGCTGACGTCATCGACGGCGACGAAATCGCCGAAGCGCATGGTGAGATGCTGGGCTTCGATGGCGTCGATCTCGTCGCCACCATCGCGCGGGATGATTTCGACGGCACGGTGGCCGCGCCGCTGTGCCTCCGGCAGGAGGGCAATGAAAGCAGCCTCAAGCGTGGCCTGCTTCGTGCGCGCCAGCAGGTCGGACACCGTGCCGGTCGCCAACACGCGGCCGGCGTCCATGGCGATCAGCCAGTCGAAGCGTGCCGCTTCTTCCATGTAGGCGGTAGCGACAATGACGCTCATGCCTGGGCGGCCGGCGCGGATGCGCTCGATGAGCTCCCAGAACTGGCGACGCGACAGCGGGTCGATGCCGGTGGTCGGCTCGTCGAGGATGAGGAGATCGGGATCGTGCACCAACGCGCAGCAAAGCCCGAGCTTCTGCTTCATGCCGCCCGACAACTTGCCGGCCGGGCGATCGACGAACGGCGCAAGCCCCGTGCTCTCGACCAGTTCGGCGATACGGCGCTCGCGCTCCGCCCGCCCCTGCCCGAACAGGCTCGCGAAGAAGTCGATGTTCTCCTTGACCGACAGTGTCGGATAGAGGTTCTTGCCCAGGCCCTGCGGCATGTAGGCGATGCGCGGGCAAAAGGCGCGACGGTGGCTGGCGCTCGCCATGTCGCCGCCCAGCACCTCCAGATGGCCAGCCTGTAACGCGCGGGCACCGGCGATGAGCGCAAGCAGGCTCGACTTGCCGACGCCGTCCGGCCCGATCAATCCGACCATGCAGCCGGACGGCAGGTCGAGGCTGACGCCATCGAGCGCACGCACCTTGCCGTATTGCAGCGCGACGTCGCGCTGCCTGACGACGGGTTGCGCCGCGGCATTGTCCGTCATTGCGGCAGCTTGACCTGCAGCTTGGCAAGCCATGGCGCATTCGGGTTGACCCGCACATAGGCCATGCCCGGCAGCCCGGTCTTCACTTGGCGGATGTATTTCTTCAGCAGGTCCGGCGGTATCTTGGCCTTGATGCGGAACATCAGCTTCTGCCGCTCTTCCGCGGTCTCCACTGTCTTGGGCGTGAACTGCGCGACATCGGCAACAAAGGTAGCGCGCGCCGGGACAACGTATTGCGGGATCGCATCCAGCACGAGGTGCACCTCGCTGCCGATGGCGACGCGGCCGGCCGCCTCGGTCGGCAGGAAGAAGGTCATGTAGACGTCGCTGAGATCGACGATATTGAGCACCTTGCCGCCGGCACCGACCACCTCACCCGGCTGCACCACGCGATATTGCACGCGGCCGTCGCGCGGCGCGCGCAGCGTGCTGTCGTCGATGTCGGCCTGGATACGGTCGACGGTCGCCTTGGCCGCATCGACCGCGGCTTCCGCGTTAATCACCTGCGCCTCGGCCGCGCTGATGCCCGAGTTGGCGGCTGCCACCTGCGCTTCCGCGGCGCTGACTGCGGCCTTGGCGCCCTCATAACGGGCGCGATCATTGTCGAGCGTTTCAACCGCGGCAGTGCCGCGCTGCGCCAGCTCTTGCGAGCGTTTGAAACGCTTCTCGGCGGCGTCAAGCTCGGCCCTGCGCTGGGCGACCACGGCAATGGCGGCGGCCTTCTCGGCCCTGCGCTGCACGACCTGCGCCTTGGCGGTGGTAACGCCGACGATCGCGCGCCGGCGCTGCGCGTCCGCTTCGCGACGCTGCGCCGCCAGCGTTTCGGTATCCATCTTAACCAGCACCTGGCCGGCGGTGACGAAGTCGCCTTCGTACACGAGGATGTCCTTCACACGGCCGCCGATCTTGGCGGCGATGTCGATCTCGGTCGCCTCAATGCGGCCGTTCGCGCCGGCAATTCCGGGCGGCAGCGGTTGCGGCTTGAGGTATTGCCAGCCGAGATAACCACCGCCAATGACAACCAGCGCGACGACGGCCCGGACGGCCCAAGTTCTCGTCTTATTCACTTTGGATAGGCCTCGGTCGTTGATCGGCTGCGCGACAACCCCCGCCGAAAGAGCACGGGACGAGCGATCAGTTCACCACCGACGCGTGACGCCGCCGCGACAATTCATCGGCCGGCAGCGCGCCGCCGGCACCACGATCTTGTACAGACGGCCCGTTATTGCCTTTTTGATCTAACTCAATCGTATCGGCCGCCTCGGTGGCGAAATTATCGGCACGGACAAAACTACCGCCAGCGCGCCAGCCGCTTGCCTAGCGCGGCGCCAAGGTGGCAATCAGGTCGTTGGCGGTTGCAGCCATGGCCATGGCGGCGCCGAAGTCGAATTTGTTGATGGCGATAAACACCGCCACCCCGCGCGCCGGCGCGAAGGCGATATAAGAGAACGTACCCTGCAGGCCGCCGGCCTTTTGCAGGATGAACGGGCGGTTGCCTTTCGGCATCATGGCCACCCACCCCAGCCCCATGCCATCCATGTGGCCGGACTCGTCCATGCCGGAGACCGGATCGAGACCGTCGCGCACACGATAGATGGCGTGATCAAGCAGGCGTACGTTCGCACCGGCCGCGGCGTAGCGCTCGAGGTGCCATTGCATCCAGCGCAACAGGTCGTTGGGCGTCGAATAAAGGCCGCCCGAACCGACGATGGCCGAGACCGTCGGCACGTCCGGCAGCGCCTTGCCGTCGAAGTTATGACCCTGCATCAGCCGCGCCTTCTGTTCCTTTGACAGGGCGAAGGTCGTGTCCGCCATGTTCAGCGGCCCGGTGATGCGATCGTGCAGGAGTTCGGGATAAGGCTTCTTGGCCGCGTCGGACAAAGCGGCCGCCAGCAAATCGAAGCCGAAATTGGAATAGAGCACGCCCGACCCGGGCTTGAAGAGCAGCGGGTTTGTCTTCAGCCAATCGGCGAAGGCTTTGTGCGTGATATGGACAAACGGGTTGTCCGGCGGGCCCGGCTCGTGCGGCACTTCGCGCGGCAATCCGGCTGAGTGGGTCACGAGATCGATCAGCCGGATGCCTTTGTCGGGCGCGAACTGCGGCGCGCGCTTGATGAGTGGATCAGCCAACCCGACCGTACCGTCGGCCGCGAGCGAGGCCAGCATCTCGCCGGTGAACGCCTTTGTGATCGACCCAATGCGCATCACGGTGTTGCCATCCGGCGCGCGCTCGTCGGTATCCGAGCGTTGGCCGAAGCCCTCGACGAAAACCTGACCGTTACGCACGGCGCCGATGACCAGACCCGGCACCTTGTGCTCGAGGAAGAAGACCTGGCCGGTGAACCCGACGGTCTCATCAAGCAGCGCGTCGGCGCGCGCCGCGGCGATGCCGCCAAGGCTCACCGCCGCGAGCGCGGCGATCATGGTAACGCGCTGCGCGCATCGGCGTGGGATTGCCATGTCGTTTCCTTCCATGGTGTCGAACACGCGATAGCATGCACCGCGGCGGCAGCGGCCCACCAGCCGAATCCGGCGTACCCTTAACGAATGCGTTTGTAGCGTTCGGACAATTTGAATTTGTCTCGCGCGGCTACGCGGCGCCGTGACCGGTTACCACCGCCGCGAGTTCAGCCGGACCGTCTGGCGGCGGGTTGCCGCGCCAGCCGACACAGGCAGGTCCGGCCGGCGGGCGAAGCGTCCAGGGAGCCTTCCGGCTGGAGCGCCCGCCCGCCGTTCGTTCACACCTCGCGGCTGTCGAACAGCAGCAGGTCGGCGCCGCCGCTGGCGAAATTGGAGAGATCGCCGGCCGCGGCCTGGCCTTGTGGGCTGCCGAAGGCTTGTTGGATCGCCGTCATCGAATCGAATTCCAGGATGGCAACCAGATGAACGTCGGAAGGGCCGGCGGGCGTCATCACGGCCCCTTTGCTGACTTCGTATTTGCGCACGCCCGGGATCGCCTTCGCGAGCGGCACATGCTTATCGAAATAATACTTGTCGAATGCGGCCGTGTCCTTCGGCGTCTTATACAGCACCACCAACTGGGCCATTTTGATCTCCTCCCTTAGGTTCGTGCCCCGGCTAACCATAGCCCCCGTGGCGCGCGCTAAACCATTCCCCCTCGGCGACGCCGGCAAGATTGAAAATTTGTATAGTCATGGAAATGTCCGGGCAGGCTGCTCTCTGCCATATACCCGCACCAAGTTGCGCGGTGGCGAGCGCATGAATCGATACCGCCGCGCGTTACCCCCCACGCCCGCACGCGGGCCGACGCGGAGCCATAGATGTATCGGAAATTACTTATCCAAGTTTCACTCGGGGTTGCGGCCGGCCTCGTCGCCGGAGCGCCGCCAGCGGCACTCGCCAAGACCGGCGCCACCCACAAGGCCAAGATCAGCATGAGCCAGGCGCGCGCGATCGCCCGCAAGAGCTTCCACGGCAAGATCGTGAAGGCGGAACTCGAACACGAGCGCGGCGGTAGCGGTCTGCGTTATTCGTTCGACATGCGCCGTGGCAACGCCTGGCGTGAGGTCGGCATCGATGCCAGCACCGGTCGCGTGCTGGAAAACAGTCCTGAAAGCGCAAACCCGAGGGATTAAGCTATCGGGCGGCGAGCACGACACGGCGTCGGCTCGCCGCCATCTCAAGATCGCCACATGACGACAGGATTGGATCGATGAAAGTGCTGGTGGTCGAAGACGACTCGGAAACCGCCGCCTACATCGCGAATGGCCTGACCGACCGCGGCCACGGTGTCGATTGTGTCGCCGACGGCCGGGAAGGCCTGCTCCGGGCAGCCAGCGGCCATTACGACGTGGCAATCGTCGACCGTATGCTGCCGGCGCTCGATGGCCTCTCGCTGGTCAAAGAACTGCGCGGACGGGGCAACGGCACAGCGGTCTTGTTCCTGACCAACCTCGGCGGCCTCGACGATCGGGTCGAGGGCCTCGAAGTCGGCGGCGACGATTATCTGGTCAAGCCGTTCGCCATTTCAGAGCTGCTCGCCCGCGTCAACGCACTCGGTCGTCGCACCGCCGTAACCGGCGCTGAAACCCTGCTGCGCTTTGCCGACCTTGAAATGGATTTGCTTGATCGCAGCGTCAGCCGAGACAACAGGGAAATCGAACTGCAGCCGCGCGAGTTCAAGCTGCTCGAATGCCTGCTGCGCCATGCCGGGCGGGTCGTGACGCGCACGATGCTCTTGGAAATGGTCTGGGATTTCCATTTCGACCCGAAGACCAACATCATCGAAACCCACATGAGTCGGTTGCGCGCCAAAGTCGATCGCGGCTTCGAAAGCGAATTGATCCATACCGTTCGTGGCTCCGGATACATGCTCCGTGCGCCCGCCTAGAATCCTACAAACCACGACTTTCCGGCTGGCGGCGGTCTATGTGCTGGTGTTTGCCTGCTCCGTCGCCGCCTTGGGCACGATCATCTATTTCGCAACGTCGATCGCGTTGGAGCGGCGGCTGGATGGCCGCATCGAAAGCGAAATGAGTTCGTTGCTGTCCGGCTATCGCGTTGGTGGGATGGCACGCCTGGTGACCGCAGTGAACACGCGCAAACGCGATCGTACCGATAGTCCTCTGGATTACCTGGTTCTTGGATCCCATCACGAACGGCTTGCCGGACGCGCGACCAAAGAACCCAAGCAGATGGGGTGGTCGGATTACGTCTACCAAGAGAACGACGGCGATGTGAGCCAGCTCAGATTTCTTGCGACGGCGCTGGATGGCGGTGGCACGCTCGCCGTTGCCGCCAATCTCGATCAGGTGGCGGAAGTCAAGGATGCCATTCTCAATGGCTTCCTTTCGGCCTTCGGCGCCGTGCTTGTGCTTGGCATTGTCGGCGGCCTTGCGCTCAGCTTCGCCTTCCTCAAGCGGGTCGAAACCATCCGTCGAACGGCCGAGGCGATCATCGCCGGCGATCTTAATCAGCGCGTGCCGGTACGCGGCACCGGCGACGATCTCGATCGCCTGTCCGACACATTAAACCGGATGCTCGACCGCATCTCGGAACTTATGGAAAGCCTGCGCCAGGTCTCGGCCGATATCGCCCACGATCTCAAAACGCCGCTTGCGCGCCTGCGCCAGCGGTTCGAGACCGCGCAAAGCCGTGCGATGCCAACGAATGAATACGAGGCGATGATCGAGGCGGCGATCGTCCACATCGATGAGATTCTGGAGACTTTCAACGCCTTGCTGCGGATTGCGCAGATCGAGGCCGGCACCCGCCGTGCCGGCTTCCGCGAGACCGACCTCAGCGCCATCTTCGTCAACGTGCTCGATGCATTCACCCCCAGCGCCGAGGATGACGGCAAGCGTCTCGACGGCAAGATCAAGCCGGCGATCCACATCTCGGGAGATCGCGAGCTGTTGATGCAAATGCTCGCCAACCTGATCGAGAACGCCCTCAGCCATACGCCCGCCGGCACGCACATAGAAGTCTCGCTCGGCAGCGATGGCGATCGGATCGTCGGCACCATCACGGACAGCGGCCCAGGCGTGCCCCCCGAGGAACGCGAGCGCATTTTCCAGCGTTTCTATCGGTTGGAGCATAGCCGGTCGACGCCGGGCAGCGGGCTGGGGCTGAGTCTCGTCAAGGCCGTCGCCGACCTGCACGGCATCGCGCTTGAGGTGCGCGATGCCAACCCAGGACTACAAATTGTCGTGAGGTTCCCCCAATGGGGGCCCACGCCGTGAATGCCTTGTTCCGAGTATCGAGCCGGGGGCGGCTGCACTCCAATCCAAGCGATCGGCAAGGAAAGTCAGGACATACCACCATGAGTGAAACGAAGGTCCCCGAGGTCACCCTCGTCTTCTGGATCATCAAGATCGCCGCCACGACCCTGGGCGAGACCGGCGGCGATACCGTAACGATGACGTGGCTGCACGCGAACAACAACGCGCATAATGGCGCGTATCTGATCGGCACCGGCATCTTTCTGACGCTGCTGGTGGTACTGGTGATCTGGCAGACCCTGGCCCCGAGATTTCATCCTTTCCTTTACTGGGCGACGATCGTTGCCTCCACGACCGCCGGCACCACGATGGCCGATTTCGCCGATCGCTCGCTCGGTATCGGCTATACCGGCGGGTCGTCGATCCTGTTCGTCAGCCTGATGGCGGTGCTGGCGTTGTGGCACTGGTCGCAAGGCTCTATCTCGGTGGCGACGGTGAAAACGCCGAAGGTGGAAGTGTTCTATTGGGCGGCGATCACGCTGTCGCAGACGCTGGGGACCGCGCTCGGCGACTGGCTGGCCGACACCGGCGGCTTCGGCTACGAGGGCGGCGCGCTGGTGTTCGGCGCCGGGCTGGCGGTGCTCGCGGCCGCCTATTACTGGACCAACATCTCGCGGGTGACGCTGTTCTGGGCGGCCTTCATTCTGACCCGTCCGCTGGGGGCGACGGTCGGCGACCTACTCGACAAGCCCATCAAGCACGGCGGCTTCGACCTCAGTCGTCCGCTCGCCTCAGCGGTGATCGCTACGTTCATGATCGCCTGCATTCTGCTGCTACCGCAGCGCGCCGGCACGCATCCGGGACCATCCGAAGCGGCCTAGCGCTATCAAGGGCCCTACCCGCCGCCAAACGCCGCCAACGCCTCGTTCACCTTGCTTGGGGACGGTGCCGAGATGTCGCCAGGATCGAACAGATTGGCCTGCTTCCGTGCGCCAGCGATGCTCCTCGCGGGCCACGCCGATCAGCAAAGATCAGGTTTGCGCCGCCCGGCCGGCGCCATCCCGTTTAGGCCGCGCCGTCGCTGCCTTGCGACTCGAGGACGACCACGACGTCCGTCGGCTCCGGCTCGTGCGGCACCAGGCTGGTGCGGTCGGCGTCCTGCCAGCCGGCAATCTTCACCACCTGCCCCTTCTGCGCGCCGTCGTCGGCGTTCTGCGCGGGCTCCACGATGTTGAGACCGCTGCCATTGAGGAAGAAGGTGTGATCACCGAACAGCGAATTGAGCTGCGGCACCACTGGATGGTTTTCGGGGATGGCTTGGGCCTCGAATTGCGTCAAGGTGCGCTCGACCAGTGCGGAATTCAGCTTCATTGGCGGATCCTTCGCTGGTTTGAGGGGCTTTCGCGCGAAAGCTTGCGACGCCGTCGTCATTGACCATGGGCGCCAACAAGCGCCACCAGCCTCCCGCCTTGTAGCGGTCAAAAGCGGCCGGAACTCATCGGTTCGCCCTACCTAAGCGGCTGAGACCCGAGGTCAACGCGGCGATAGCGCGCAGGCAAACAGCGCCCGCGTTGGCCTAACCCGCCAGACCGCCGATTGTGCCGGTCTGCACCGCTGATTTTGTCGCAAGGTTCCCTCTGAGCAGCAGCTATGGCAGGATCGCCGCCCCTGCGCAGAGCGAACCAGGATGAAACAGTTCCTCTCCGGTCTCCTTGCGGCAGCTGTGCTGGCGCTCTCGCAAAGCGCTATTCTCGCACAGGATCAGCCAGTCGCCGGCAGCGCGGTCGTGCTCGATATCACCGGCGCGATCGGCCCGGCGACGGCCGAATATTTCCACAACGCATTGAACGAAGCCGAAAAGCGCGGCGCCAAGGCGATCGTGTTGCGCATGGACACGCCCGGTGGGCTGTCTTCGTCCATGCGCGCGATTATCCACGATATCCTCGCTTCGCCCATCCCGGTGATCGGTTATGTCGCCCCAGCCGGTGCCCGCGCGGCAAGCGCCGGCACCTACATCATGTATGCGAGCCAGCTCGCCGCCATGGCACCGAGCACGCATCTCGGCGCGGCGACGCCGGTGCAAATCGGCGGCGGCCTGTTCGGCGGCGGCGAGGAGAAAAAGAACGACAACAAGAAGACAGCGACCGCGCCGACCTCCACTGAAGAGACGAAGGTGCTCAATGACGCGATCGCCTATATCCGCAGCCTGGCGCAACTGCGCGGACGCAACGCGCAATGGGCCGAGCAGGCGGTGCGCGAGGCGGCGACACTGACCGCCAGCGAAGCGAAGGATAAGCACGTCATCGATCTGATCGCCGACGACATTCCCGATCTATTGCGCAAGGCCGATGGCCGCATGGTTCAGATCAACCATCGTGAAGTGGCGCTGAAGACCGCCGGCCTGAAACAAGTGACCATCGAGCCTGACTGGCGCAGCCAGATCCTGGCGGTCATCACCAACCCCAACATCGCCTATCTGCTGCTGCTCGCCGGCATCTACGGCATCATGTTCGAGTTCTTCAGCCCCGGCACCTATTTCCCCGGCGTGCTCGGCGGCATCGCGCTCCTGGTCGGGCTTTACGCGCTGAACCTGCTGCCGATCAGCTACGCCGGCGTCGGTCTCATATTGCTGGGCGTGGCGATGATGGCGGGCGAGGCTTTCGTGCCCTCGGGCGTGCTGGCGGTCGGCGGCGTCGCCGCCTTCGTGCTCGGCTCGCTGTTCCTGTTCCGGGGCGATGTGCCGGGCTTTGCGCTGTCGTGGGAAGTGGTGGCGACAGCGACGCTGGTCAGCGTGGGGTTCCTCGCCATTGCGCTTGCCGCAGTCATCCGCGCGCACCGACGCACCGTGGTCATCGGCGATGCCGCGCTGGTCGGCCGCGAGGCGCGCGTGCTGAACTGGGAAGGCGAGGAAGGCGACGTGCAGGTGCTGGGCGAGCGCTGGCACGCGCGCTCGGCCGCCACCTTCAGCCCCGGCCAGCGCGCACGCGTGATCGAGCGGCGCGATTTGACACTATTCATCGAACCGGAGCCTGCCGGATCCCCAAAACCATAAGGAAAACATGCCATGTCCGGGATAGATTTCGACACCATCTGGTATGCCGTCATTGCCGCCATCATCATCGCGGTGGTCCTCACATCGATCCGGGTCATGCGCGAATATGAGCGCGCGGTTATGTTCACGCTCGGCCGCTTTTCGGGCGTGAAGGGCCCAGGGCTGATGATCCTGATCCCGGTCGTGCAGCAGATGGTGCGGGTGGACCTGCGCACCATCGTGCATGACGTGCCGAGCCAGGACGTCATCTCGCGCGACAACGTGTCGGTGAAGGTCAACGCGGTGGTCTATTTCCGCGTGGTCGATCCCGACAAGGCGGTGATCCAGGTGGAGAACTTCTTCGCCGCCACCAGCCAACTGGCGCAGACCACGCTGCGTTCGGTGCTGGGCAAGCATGAGCTCGACGAGATGCTGGCCGAGCGCGACAAGCTCAATCACGACATCCAGCAGATCCTCGACGCGCAGACCGACGCCTGGGGCATCAAAGTCGCCAATGTCGAAATCAAGCACATCGACATCGACGAGAGCATGATCCGCGCCATCGCCCGCCAGGCGGAGGCCGAGCGCTACCGCCGCGCCCGCATCATCAGTTCCGAGGCGGAGCAGCAGGCGGCCGAGAAACTGGTGCAGGCCGGCCAGATGCTGGCCGGGCAGCCGGAGTCGATGCAGCTGCGCTATCTATCGACGCTGCAGGACATCGCCGGCGAGAAGAACTCAACCATCGTGTTCCCGCTGCCAATGGATCTGTTGAACTCACTTCACAAGATGGCCAAGGCACAGCAGAAGGAGTAAGGCGCGCTTCGCTCACGAATGTGCGAAAGCCCAGTACAATTCGCGCGCCTTGCGGAACAGTGGACCGGGTTGCAGCGCGCGGTCGTCGATGCGGTTGACCGGCGCCACCTTCGAATAATTGCCCGAGGAGAAGATTTCGTCGGCGGCGAGAACGTCGCTGTAGCTGAGCGTTGTCTCCACGACCGTGACGCCGGCGTCGCGCAACAGGTTGATGACGCGCTGACGGGTGATGCCGTTGAGGAAACTGCCGTTCGGAACCGAGGTGAACACCACTCCGTCCTTGCCGATGAACAGATTGGCGGTGGCAAGCTCGGCCACGTTGCCGAGCATGTCGAGCATGACGCAATTGGCAAAGCCCCGGCTCGCGGCTTCCAGCAGCGCGCGCGCATTGTTGGGATAAAGGCAGCCGGCCTTGGCATCGGTCGGCATGCATTCCAGGCCCGGCTTGAGGAACGGCGAGAGCGTGATCGCGAAGCCATCGGGCGCGCGCATCGGCGCCTCGTAGAGCGTCAGACACCAGCGGGTCGAGTCGGGATCGGCCGACACCAGCAGCGCGCCGCTCTGCTCGGCCCAGTACATCGGGCGAATGTAAAGCGCCGCGTCCTTGTCGAAGCGCTTGAGGCCATCCATGGTGAGCCCCTTCCAGGTCTCGACCGGCACCTCGGGCTTCAAATACATGGTTTTCGCGGAGGCGTTCACCCGCGCGCAGTGCAGATCGAGATCGGGCATCACCCCTTCGAAGACGCGGGCGCCGTCGAACACCGAGGAGCCGAGCCAGGTGGCATGTGTCCGTGTGCCCAGCATCGGGAAGTTGCCCTCGTGCCAGTCGCCGTCATAGAACGTCCAGGTCTTAGACCAGCTCTTGCCCGCCGCCATTCCTCATCCTCCCAGCACATGTGATTGTGATCGGAGGGCACTTTCTTTGCCCCCGGCAATGTGCTTTTCCACCATAAAGGCCCCACCGGGAGGATTCCATGTCATCGGTTTACGTATTCGATGCCTACGGCACGCTGTTCGACGTTCACGCGGCCATGGCGCGCTTTGAAGGCAGCCCGGATGCCCAGCGCATGTCGGAAATCTGGCGGCAGAAGCAGCTCGAATATAGCTGGACGCTGACGCTTGCCGGTCATTACACCGATTTCTGGACCTTGACGGAGCGGGCGCTGGACCAAGCCCTGGCGCGGGTGCCCTCCGTCGACAAGGGCCTCAAACCGAAGTTGCTCGAAGCCTATTTCCAGCTCGACGCCTTCCCCGATGCACGCATGGCGCTGCAGGGCCTCAGGGCTCGGGGCCGCAAGACCGGCATCCTCTCCAACGGCTCGCCCAACATGCTGAAGGGCGCGGTCGAAGCCGCTGGCATCGGTGCGGAACTCGACGCGGTGCTGTCGGTCGATGTGCTCAAGATGTTCAAGCCGCGGCCGGAGGTCTATGCGCTGGTCACCGATCACTTCAAATGTGCACCGAAGGACGTGACCTTCGTTTCCTCCAACCGCTGGGATGTGATGGCCGCGGTTTCGGTCGGCTTCCGCGCGCTGTGGGTCAACCGCAGCAAGCAGCCGGACGAATATCTCGATTTTGCCCCCGCAAAGGTACTGCCCGATCTGAGCGCGCTGGCGAGCACGGACTGACAAATTAAGGCGGTGCGGACTGGCGGGACCGGCGACGGCCGCCTATATGCGGCCTCGCCATTCCCGATTCCCACCTCACCATGCCCTCGATCATTTCCATCCATAACCTGTCGAAAACCTACGCCACCGGCTTCCGGGCGCTGAACGACATCAATCTCGATATCGAACGCGGCGAGATCTTCGCCCTGCTCGGCCCCAATGGCGCCGGCAAGACCACATTGATCGGCATCATCTGCGGAATCGTGAAGGCATCGGCCGGTTCCGTCACCGTCGATGGTCATGACATCGTCAGAGATTTCCGCGTGACCCGTTCCCTGATCGGGCTGGTGCCGCAGGAACTCACGACCGACGCCTTCGAGAGCGTGTGGCAGACGGTGAGTTTCAGCCGCGGCTTGTTCGGCAAGGCCCCCAATCCGACCCACATCGAGAACGTGCTGAAGTCGCTGTCGCTATGGGACAAGAAGGACGGCGCGATCAGAACGCTGTCCGGCGGCATGAAGCGGCGCGTCATGATCGCCAAGGCGCTCAGCCACGAGCCCCGAATTCTGTTCCTTGACGAGCCGACCGCCGGCGTCGATGTCGAACTGCGCAAGGACATGTGGGAGGTCGTGCGCGATTTGCGCGCCTCCGGCGTCACCATCATCCTTACCACCCATTACATCGAGGAGGCCGAGGAGATGGCCGACCGGGTCGGCGTCATCACCAAGGGCGAGATCATCCTGGTCGACAACAAAGCCGAGCTGATGCGCAAGCTCGGCCGCAAGCAGTTGATCCTGCATCTGCAGAAGAAGCTCGATGCCCTGCCCGAGGAACTCGCCGGCCACAACCTGACGCTCACCGACGGCGGTACCGAAATCGTCTTCACCTATGACACCCAGGTCGAGCGCACCGGCATCACCGCGCTGCTCAATGACCTCAACCGTGCCGGCATTCGCTTCCGCGACCTGCAGACGACGCAGAGCTCGCTGGAAGACATCTTCGTCGGACTGGTAAGCGAGCGATCATGAACTGGCGCGCCGCCTACGCCATCTACAATTCCGAACTGGCGCGCACCCGGCGCACCGTCTGGCAGAGCATAGTCTCGCCGGTGCTCTCCACCTCGCTCTATTTCGTGGTGTTCGGCTCGGCAATCGGCTCGCGCATCAGCCAGATCGAGGGCGTGAGCTACGGCGCCTTCATCGTACCCGGGCTGATCATGCTCACGCTGCTTACCCAAAGCACCATGAACGCCTCGTTCGGCATCTATTTCCCGCGCTTCACCGGCACCATCTACGAAATCCTCTCGGCGCCGATATCGGCCGCCGAAATCGTATTCGGCTATGTCGGGGCGGCCGCCACCAAATCGATCGTGCTCGGGCTGATTATCCTCGCGACTTCATGGCTGTTCGTGCCGCTGCAAATCGCGCATCCGGTGTGGATGCTGGCCTTCCTGGTGCTGACGGCGGCCACCTTCAGCCTGCTCGGCTTCATCATCGGCATCTGGGCGGACGGCTTCGAGAAGCTGCAAATCGTGCCGCTCCTCATCATCATGCCGCTCACCTTCCTCGGGGGCACCTTTTATTCCATCCGCGTCCTGCCACCGATCTGGCAGAAGATCACCCTGTTCAACCCGGTGGTCTATCTGATCAGCGGCTTCCGCTGGAGCTTCTTCGAGGTCGCCGACGTAAGCCCAGCCATCAGCTTCGCCATGACGCTGGTGTTCCTCGCCGCCTGTCTGGTTACGGTGTGGTGGATCTTCCGAATCGGCTATCGGTTAAAGAATTGACCTTCACACTGCGACAGTCGATACACAGCCATGACGACAACGCAATTGCATTGGCGGCCATCGTTCGCCATATAACGCCTCTCACCCTCCTCACCGCCCGCCCTGGCTCCCGCCATTTCTGGAGAATCGATGAGTAATTTCAATACCCCAAACCTGCACGAACGTCAGAACGAAGCCGCCGCCGCCAAGAAGGCGATGCTGGAGAAATTCCGCACCGTTATCGAAGACCCCGCATTCGCCAAGCGCCGGGCCGAACGCGAGGCGATGGCTAAGGCGCGCGCCGAGCGCCAGGCCCAACGGGAGGCCGAGCGTGAAGCCGCCCGGCGTGCCCACGAGGCCGAGCTTGCCGCCGCGGCCGCGCGCGAAGCCGAACGCATCGCCCACGAGAAGCGCGAAGCCGAAGAACTGGCAGCGTTGATCGCGGCGGAAGAGGCCGAGAAGGCCACCCAATTGGCTGCCGAGCAGAAGGCCGCCCGCGACGCCCGCTACGCCGCCCGCAAGGCGGCCAAGAAGGCGCGGCGCAAGGGGTTCGACTACTGAGGAGCTTGCCCGTCACGACCCTCCCCCTGGAGGGGGAGGGTCAGTGACAGCGGCCTATCCCTCCGCCAGCGCGTGCAGGATGCGCGCCCAGGAGCGGATGCCCTTGTGGAAGCACTTCAGGTCGAACTTCTCGTTCGGCGAGTGTACCCGGTCGTCGTCCAGTGCGAAACCGACCAGCAACGAGTCCATCCCCAGCACGGTTTTGAAGTCGGCGACGATCGGAATCGAGCCGCCCGCCCCCACCGTCAGCGCCTTGTGGCCCCACTCCTCGGCCAGCGCGGTACGCGCCTTGGTCAGCGCGGGGTTGTCGTAGGAGAGCTGGATCGGAGGCGCGAGGCCGAAGTTGCCGAACTCGACCTTGCAGTCGGTCGGCACCCGCGCGCGCACGAAGGCGCGGAAGGCGTCGCGGATTTTCTGCGGATCCTGCTCGCCGACCAGACGGAAAGACACCTTCGCCTTGGCCTCGCCCGGAATGACGGTCTTGGCGCCCTCCCCGGTATAGCCGCCGATGACGCCGTTGATCTCCGCAGTTGGGCGCGTGGTGGTCATTTCGATGATCAAGCGGCCCGTCTCACCCGCCGGTTCCTTCAAGCCAATCGGCCCGAGGAATTGCTCGGCGGTCAGGTCAAGCGCTTCCAGGTCCGCCTTGATGTCCGGCGGCAGGTCCTTCACGCCGTCATAGAAGCCGGGAATGGTGACGCGGCCGCTGTCGTCGTGCAGGTCGGCGAGGATGCGCACCAGCACGTGCAACGGGTTGCGCGCGGCACCTCCGAACAGACCGGAATGCAGGTCGCGGTCGGCGCAGATAACCTTCACGTCCTCGTAGACCAAACCGCGCAGCGAGGTGGTGATCTGCGGCGTGTCCTGGTCCCACATCGCGGTATCGCAGACCAGTGCCAGGTCGAGCTTGAATTCGTCGGCGTTCTGCCGCACGAAATCGAACAGATTGCGCGAGCCGCACTCCTCCTCACCCTCGATCATGGTGGTGATCGGCAGCGGCAGCTTGCCGGTGACCGCGTGATAGGCACGGCACGCCTCGATGAAGGTCATGGCCTGCCCTTTGTCGTCGCAAGCCCCGCGCGCAACGATGATCTTGCGGCCGTCGGGAAGCGTCTCGATGCGCGGCTCGAAGGGTGGCGTCTTCCAGAGGTCGAGCGGATCGACCGGCTGCACGTCATAATGGCCGTAGAACAGCACATGCGGGCCATTGGCGCCGTTGGATTTGCCCACCACGACCGGGTTGCCGGCGGTCGGCCTCACCGCGGCCTCGAAACCAATCGATTTGAGGTCGTCCGCCACGTGTTCGGCTGCGGCACGGCATTGTTCGACGTAGGCTGGGTCAGTCGATATCGAGGCGATGCGCAGCAGCGTGAACAGTCGCTCGAGGCTTTGATCGATATCCTGGTCGATGCGGCTCAAGACCGCGTCGAGTGTGCTCATGGTGGGCTCCTTCGAAGGGAGCGCCAACCTAGCAACGTGCCGCGGCAGTGAAAAGGCGGCGCTAATGCAGCGTCGGTTTGGCCTGCTCCGCCAAATTCGACCTGTAAAACGGCGGCGTGGCCATGCCGAGCCGGCGGTTGCGACCGCGATGGGCGGCGCGGCGGCGCTGCAAGGCGGCGCCGATACGCCGATAGAACATGCGATTGGCAATGCTGGCCGGCATGACCGCCGCATAACCGGCACGGCGTGCGATTTTGCGCCAATGCGGCGTCACCGCGGGGACGATCATCAGCGACGGCACGCCGTAGGCGCAGCCCGGCGCATTGGCCGGTTCATGTGTCTTACCGTCGGGAACGACGTCCTCAACTGCGACCAGGCAGGCATCGGCACCGTCCGCCTGACACAAAAGGCGCGCCGCCTCGAGATCGGCGACCTCCATGACCTCCGCGACCTGCATCCGACGCAACCGTGCTGCAAAAATGGGCCCATGATCGCCGTCGGCGACCACGACGATACGTGCACCTCTCATCGATCTCACAACGCCACCCTCCAAGACTTCACGCTGCGCGTGACCCACATCGGCGGGCCGCCAAACAACATCCATCACCAGGACGAGTCGATGCCTATGCGCAAGTGGTATCTTTTTATGTTCCTGTTTCAGGATTTATAAAGCATAGTACGTCCGGCCGCAGGCCAAATTCCGGAAAATCACTGATCGTATTTCTACTGACGTTCCGAAGGTATCTTCGCACAGTCAGTGAGTTCGAAGCTTTCATTGCGGTGCTACCGGCAATTTCACTATGCGATAATGACTACCTCGCCGATTAACGGCCGACGACAACGAAAACAACTCCGGCAAGACTTGTCGCCCGTCAGTTGAATGCTGTCGGCGCCGAGCAATTCATCTGATGTAGAACGGCAACACCTGTCACACATACGTAACGGTGCGGTACCTGCCGCTCTTTTCATCGCAGAAGCCCCTGTTCAATATGTGGTTAACCTGCCAACAGCGCGGGGCGCGAGGGGATCGTACGAGAATGGATGAGTTGATCGCGCGGCTCGTCGCCAATGTTGGCGTCGATCGTGATGCCGCGAAAAAAGCTGTCGGCGTGATCTTCGAATTCCTGCTCGAAGAAGGCCCTCCCGACAAAGTAAGGGCCCTTATGGACCGCCTTCCTCGGGCGGAAGGACAGACGGAAGCCCAGCAAGACCTGAGCGGCGGCGGCATGGGTGGAATCATGGGCGCCGGCGCCAAGATGATGGCGGCGGGCCTAAGCATGGGGGAGGTGGAAGGCGTTACTCGCGAAGTCATTGCCTATGCGCGCGAACATGCCGGCGACGAGGCGGTCGGCGAGGTCGTGGGCGCCATTCCGGGCTTGAGTCAGTTCATTTGATAGAGACCGCCGGCCAGACGATCACGTCAGCGGGCGGAGGAGGCAAGCGATGTCCTATCCCATGACGGCAATCGACGGGATCGACGGCGAAGTCGCCGCCATCCTGAAGAAGGCCGGGGTCAGGTCGACCGAACGTCTGCTGGAGGCCGCGCGCGACGTGAAGGGCCGCAAACGGCTGTCGGAGAAGACCGGGTACAGCGAGAAACAGCTGTTGCGCTGGGCCAATGTCGCCGACCGTATGCGCATTCGCGGCGTCAACAAGGAATATGCCGAGCTCCTGCAGGCCGCCGGCGTCGATACGGTCAAGGAGCTCAAGTATCGCAACCCGGCCAATCTCGCCAAGGCAATGGCCGACGCCAACAAGAGGCGCAAATTGGTCCGGCTGCTGCCGTCCGAGAAAGTCGTGGCGCGCTGGATCGACAACGCCAAGAAGCTGCCGCTGAAAATCAGCTACTGACGCCCCCGGCGGCAAGGTCGGCTGCTTGACAGTCCCGAACCGACCGCGCAAAGCGACCGATATGAGCGTCTCCGTCGCAGACAAACCGGAAACCAGACGAACGCCCTCCCCTGGGGCGCTGTCCGATCTCTTGGCGCTCGGCCGGCCCCTGGTCATGGGCATTCTCAATGTGACGCCGGATTCCTTTTCCGACGGCGGCCAGTTTTTCGATCCCGCACAAGCCATCGCTCACGCCCGCGCGATGGTTGACCAGGGCGCGGACCTCCTCGATATCGGCGCGGAATCCACGCGGCCCTATGGCGGCATGCAGCCGGTGTCGGCTGAAGAGGAGGTTGCGCGGCTGAAGCCGGTGCTCCCCGCGGTGAGCGGATTGGGCGTGCCTGTGTCGATCGACACAATCAAGGCCACAACCGCCGCCTGGGCGCTCGACCAAGGCGCAACTGTCGCCAATGACGTCTGGGGCCTGCAGCGCGACCCGGAGATGGCGTCGTTGGTGGCCGCACGCGGCGTGCCTGTGATCGTCATGCACAACCGCGAGAGTGCCGACCCGGCAATCGACATTATCGCTGACATGAACGCATTCTTTGCCCGCTCGCTGGAAATCGCCGAATCCGCGGGGATCCACCGCGACAAGATCGTGCTCGATCCCGGCATCGGCTTCGGCAAGACGCCGGAACAGAGCATTGTCTGCCTCGGAAGGCTGGCCGAATTCGCTCATTTCGGCCTGCCGCTCCTGGTCGGCGCCTCGCGCAAGCGCTTCATCAATGCGGTGGTGCCGTCGGCACCCGACCAGCGCATCGGCGGCTCCATCGCGGCCCATCTGCTGGCGGCCAAACAAGGCGCCGCCATCGTGCGCGTGCATGACGTCGCCGAAACCGTGCAGGCGCTGCGGGTCATGGCGGCCATCGAGACGGCGCGATGAGCGACGGAATCTTTATCCAGGGCCTGGCGCTGCATGCCTATCACGGCGTGATGGCGCACGAAGCCAAGGTCGGCCAGACTTTCAGTATCGACCTTAAGTTGGAGATCGACCTTTCCGCCGCCGCCCGCTCCGACAAGGTGGTCGACACTGTCTCCTACGACAAAGTCGTCGACTGTGTGAGCAAAGCCTTCTGCGCGCAGCGCTACCGGCTGATCGAAGCGGCAGCCGGCGGGGTCGCCGACGCGGTGCTGACCGCATTCCCGCGCGTGCGCTCGATCACGGTGACGATCCACAAGCCGCACGCCCCGATCGCCGCTACCTTCAGCGACGTCGGCGTCACTTTGGTGCGCACACGGCCGCCATCATGACCGCGGCGTGGCTGGCGCTCGGCGGCAATGTCGGCGATAGCCGGACGATGCTCGACCGGGCGGTGTCGCTTCTGTGCGACGGCGATGATGTGCGGCTGAAGGCGCGCTCGTCGGACTACCGCACGCCGCCCTGGGGCGTCACCGATCAGCCACCCTTCGTCAATTTGTGTATCGCGATCGACACGACGCTCACGCCGCAAGAACTGCTGGCGCGCGCGCAAGGCGTGGAGCGCGCGCTCGGCCGCGACCGCGCCAAGGAACAACGCTGGGGCCCGCGCACCGTCGATATCGACATCATCGCCTATGGCGACCTCAAGCTCGACGAAGGCGCCTTGACGCTGCCGCATCCGCGCCTGTTCGAGCGCGCCTTCGTGCTGGTGCCGCTCGCCGAGATTGCGCCAGAGTTGCGGATCGGCGGTGTCCGCATCCAGGATGCGGCGGCGAAAATCGATGCCGCCGGGGTCGAAAAGCTGCCGCCGGGCTGACGGACGGCCGCCCGCGGACACTTTCGGCTAAAGGCGCAAAACCAATTCTAAAACCAATCCATTGTGCGCTGCAGTGGAACCATGGCATTTTGGGGTCATGTCCGACGACCTTACCCTCGCCGCCGAATTCCCGCCCACCGGTCATGAAGCCTGGCGCAAGCTGGTCGAGGCCGCCCTGAAGGGCGCCGACTTCGACAAGCGCCTGGTCAGCCGCACCTATGACGGCCTGCGGGTCGAGCCGCTCTATCCGCGCGCGGCCAATGCGCCGGTGGTGGCCGGCCGCGCGGCGGTGCCGTGGCAGGTGCTGCAGCGCCTCGACCACCCCGACCCGCAGGCCGCCAACGCACTGGCACTGGAAGACCTGGAAAACGGCGCGAGCGGCCTCGCGCTGGTGCTCGCCGGCGCGCCGGCCGCGCACGGCTACGGGCTCGTGGCGGAAACCGCCGACGACCTAGACCGCGCGCTGTCGGGTGTGATGTTCGACCTCATCGGGTTGCGCATCGAGACCGCGCCGTTTGCCGGCCGCCCGGTGGCCACCCTGTTCACCGAACTGGTGGCGCGGCGGAAAGTCGATCCCGCGCTCGTCGACGTCGATTTCGGCCTCGATCCGCTTGGCGATATGGCGCGCACGGGGCACGCCCTGCTGCCCTGGCCGGAACTGTCCAAGCGGGCAGGCGCCACGGCAAGCGACCTGAAAGCGAAGGGCTTTGCCAAGGCGCGCTTTCTGCGCGCCGACGGGCGCGCCGTGCACGAGGCGAGCGGCGCCGAGGCACAAGAGCTCGCATTTGTGTTGGCCAACGCCGTCGCCTACCTGCGCCTGCTCGAAGCCACCGGCTTCACGCTCGACGAGGCGCGCCGGCGCATCTCCTTCCTCATGGCCTGCGACGCCGACGAGTTCGTCACGCTCGCCAAGTATCGCGCGCTACGCAAGCTCTGGGCTCGTATCGAACAGACGAGCGGCCTGACGCCCGAGCCCGTCTTCGTCTCGGCGGAAACCGCCTGGCGCATGATGAGCAAGCACGACCCTTATGTGAATATGCTGCGCACGACGCTGGCCGTGACCGCGGCGGGGCTCGGCGGCGCCGACGCGATCTGCGTGCTGCCGTTCACGGCCGCACTCGGTCTACCTGACGCATTTTCGCGAAGGGTTGCCCGCAACATGCAGCTCATCCTCCTGGAAGAGTCCAATCTCTTTCGTGTCGTCGATCCCGCCGCCGGCTCCGGCGGCATCGAGGCGCTGACCACGGAGCTTGCGCAGGTCGCCTGGACGCTATTCCAGGAGATCGAGGCCGCCGGCGGGGCCGCCGCCGCGCTCGAGCAGGGCGTGATGCAAAAGCACGTTGCCAAAACGCGCGCGGCGCGCGCCGGCAATATCGCCAAGCGCCGCGACGCCCTCACCGGCACCAGCGATTATCCGAATTTGGGCGAGCGGCCGGTCACCGTGCTCAACGTGCCGCAGAACCCGGCGCCGGCCTTGCCGGCCGGCCCAACCTTCGAAGCCTTTCCATCGCTGCGCGTCTCCGAGCCGTTCGAAGCCTTGCGCGGCAAGTCGGATGCCATCCTCACCAAGACCGGCGCGCGGCCGAAGGTGTTCCTGGCCAATCTCGGCCATCTGTCGGATTTCAACGCCCGCGCCACCTTCGCCCGCAATTTCTACGAAGCCGGCGGGATCGAGGCGGCGACCAATGACGGTTTCCCTGACCTCACCGTGCTGGTGACGGCGTTCAAGGCCTCCGGCGCGAAGCTCGCCTGCCTTTGTTCGTCCGACAAGGTCTACGAGGCGCAGGCGGCGGAAGCAGCCAAAGCCTTGAGCGAAGCCGGCGCCATCGTCCACCTCGCCGGTCGGCCGGGAGAAAACGAGGAGAAATGGCGGCAGGCCGGCATCGAAACCTTCATCTTTGTGGGCTGCGATGCGCTTTCGACCTTGCAGGCCGTCCATGATATTCTGGGTAGCCGATGAGCCAGATACCGAATTTCGCCACGGTCGATTTTGCCGACACGCCGGTTGCCGCTGGCGACGGCTCGGCCGCGCCGTGGCAGACGCCGGAAGCAATCGCCGTCAAGCCGGCCTATGGCGAGGCCGACCTCACCGGGCTCGACTTCCTCGAGACTTTTCCCGGTAAGCCGCCTTACTTACGCGGGCCCTACCCCGCCATGTACGCGGCGCAGCCGTGGACCATCCGGCAATATGCCGGCTTCTCCACGGCGGAAGATTCCAACGCCTTCTACCGGCGCAATCTCGCCGCCGGCCAGAAGGGCCTCTCCATCGCCTTCGATCTCGCCACCCACCGCGGCTACGACTCGGACCACCCGCGCGTGGCCGGCGACGTCGGCATGGCGGGTGTCGCCATCAATTCCATCTACGACATGCGCACGCTGTTTTCCGGCATCCCGCTCGACCAGATGAGCGTATCGATGACCATGAACGGCGCGGTGCTGCCGGTGCTGGCGCTCTATATCGTCGCCGCAGAAGAACAGGGCGTGCCGCACGCGAAGCTGTCCGGCACCATCCAGAACGACATTCTCAAAGAATTCATGGTGCGCAACACCTATATCTACCCGCCCGGGCCGAGCTTGCGCATCATCTCCGACATCTTCGCCTATACGTCCGCCGAGATGCCGAAGTTCAATTCGATTTCGGTCTCCGGCTATCACATGCAGGAAGCCGGCGCGACGCAGGATCTCGAGCTTGCCTATACGCTCGCCGACGGCCTCGAATACGTGCGCGCGGGTATCAAGGCCGGGCTGACCGTCGATCAATTCGCCCCGCGCGTGTCGTTCTTCTGGGCGATCGGCATGAATTATTTCATGGAGATCGCCAAGATGCGCGCGGCCCGCATGCTGTGGGCGAAGATGATCAAGCCGTTCAAGCCGGAGAACGAGCGCTCGCTCTCGCTGCGCACCCACAGCCAGACGTCGGGCTGGTCGCTTGCCGCGCAGGACGTGTTCAACAACGTCGCCCGCACCATGATCGAAGCGATGGCCGCGACCCAAGGCCAGACCCAGTCGCTGCACACCAACGCCCTCGACGAGGCACTGGCGCTGCCCACCGATTTCTCCGCCCGCATCGCCCGCAACACCCAGATCGTGCTGCAGCAGGAAGGCGGCGCGACGCGCATCGTCGATCCCTGGGGCGGCTCTTATTACGTCGAGCGGCTGACCTACGAACTCGCGAAAAAGGCCTGGGGCCATATCGAGGAGGTCGAAAGCCTCGGCGGCATGGCCAAGGCAATCGAAGCCGGCATCCCCAAGCTGCGCATCGAAGAGGCCGCCGCCAAGACCCAGGCGCGCATCGACAGCGGGCACCAGTCGGTGATCGGCGTCAACAAATACCAGCCGACCGAGGAAGCACCCATCGACGTGCTCAAGATCGACAATTCGGCGGTGCGGCAAATGCAACTCGACAAGCTCGCCCGCCTGCGCGCCGAGCGCGACCCGCCGCGCTACAGGAAGCGCTCGATGCCTTGACCCGCGCCGCCGACCGCGGCAACGGCAATCTGCTGGAACTGGCGGTCGAAGCCGCGCGCGCCAAGGCGACGGTCGGCGAAATCTCGGCCGCGCTGGAGAAAGTGTTCGGCCGCCATGTGGCCACCATCAAGGCCATCACCGGAGTCTACAAGCGGGAGGTCGGCATGACCGGCGCCGTCGAGCGGGTGCGCGATGCCGTCGAAGCGTTCGAAGCCGCGGAAGGGCGCCGCCCGCGCCTGCTTGGTCGCCAAGATCGGCCAGGACGGCCACGACCGCGGCCAGAAGGTGATCGCTTCTGCGTTTGCCGACCTCGGCTTCGACGTCGATATCGGCCCGCTGTTCGCCACCCCCGCCGAAGCCGCGCGTCAGGCGGTGGAGAACGACGTGCACATTCTCGGCGTGTCCTCGCTCGCCGCCGCGCACCTCACGCTGGTGCCGGAGTTGAAGAAGGAATTGGCCGCCCAAGGCCGCGACGACATCATGATCGTGGTCGGCGGCGTGGTGCCGCCGCAGGACTACGACGCGCTCATGACGTCCGGCGCCGAAGCGATCTTCCCGCCCGGCACGGTGATCGCCGACGCCGCCGAGAAACTGCTCACGACGCTGAACAAGCGCCTGGGGCACGAGCAAGCGGCGGCGGAGTGAAGCGGTTCGCCACGTTCCTGACCGCGCTCGGCGCGCTGGCGCTTGCCGGCTGCATCAATTCGGCCAAGCCGATCCTCACCGACGCCAAGCCGCTGCTCGGCCAGCATCTGCGCCTGCAAACCTATTCCCTCGACAGCAAGGGTGTCTCGGACGGCCCTGAGCAGGCCGAGTACGTTTGGAAGGGCACCTACTATGCTCACGTCTCGGGCGGCATGCAGGACGTCCCCGGCTTCACCGTGCACCCATTCGAGAACGGCGACTACATCGTGCAGACGCGGCCGAAGGACCCGAAAGGCAAAATCGAATACGCGCTGCTGCATCCCTTCGTCGCCGGCGTCTATCGCGCCGTCGTGATCGATGAAGACGACGCCAGCACCGCCGTGCGCGCGGCCAATTGCAAGGCGAGCAAGGAGTCGTCGTGCCGGGTCGAAACGCGCGCCCAACTCTGGGCGCTGGCCCGCGCCACCGCCGCCGGCCCCAAGGACCGCGGCGGCCTCGCCATCAAGCTGCCCGACAAGAAATAGCGGCGTGTCGTCTTTGCGGATCGCGCCGAAGCGTACTCGCGAGAGATTGACCATGTCCCTGCCCGTTCGTTGTCTGCTGGCGTCGCTGATAACTGCCCTCCTTTGTCTGCCGGCCGCCGCCAAGGACAAGCCCGACGCCACGATCAAGACGCAAGACGATCGAGGCCAGCGTCACCATCGATCCGGCGCTTCATGCCTATCGCGGCCTCTACCCCCGCCTGCTCGCCGCCGGCAAGCGCGAGATGGCGAAGTGGCGCGCCGAGGCCGACAAGGACTATCGGGAAAGTCCCGACCTGTTCCGCCAAGGCCGCGGCTACAGCTTCGAGCGGTCGTACCAAAAGCGTTCGGCGATCCAGGGCTATGTCAGCATCGTGCGCGGCGACTACAGCTACAGCGGCGGCGCGCATCCGAACACGGTTGTCGACACGCTGCTGTGGGACAGCAAGGCCGGCAAGTTCATCAGCATCCGGCCGTTCTTCGACGAAATGACCACCAACGGGGCGACCATGCGCGTGCTGGCGGCGGCGATCCTCGACGCGGTGATCGCGGCGAAGAAGGCGCGCGGCATGCCGGCAGACGAGGCCATGGATCCGACGTGGCTCGGCGATATCAAGCCGGACCTCAGCAAGATCGGCGGCGTGGCGCTGGCGCCATCGAGCGCGCGTGACAGCAGCGCGGGGCTGCTCGTCTACTTTTCGCCCTATGCGGTCGGCTCTTACGTCGAGGGCTCCTACACCGTCTTCGTGCCTTATGCGGCTTTCAAAACGCACCTTTCGCGCGCCGGCGCACGCCTGTTCGGCGGAGCGCGCCCGCCCGGCGACGCCAAGCGCGACGGCGAGTGAATATTTCAAGGCACGCCATGCGATCGGAAATTCAATCTCTATCAACGATCAATATAACAATAAAAATCTATTGACTTCTCGACTTTACGCGCCTTGCACTGGCAAGTAGCGTTCATGCACGCTGCGATTTAACGACAGCGCCAGGGGGAAATGCCATGTCTGCGATTTTCGATGAGGTTCTCAAGGCCAATGGCCAATACGCGGCCAGCTTTGGCGACAAGGGCAAGCTCGCCATGCCGCCCGCGCGGCGGTTCGCCATCCTGACCTGCATGGATGCGCGGCTCGATCCCGCCAAATATGCCGGCCTCGCCGAAGGCGACGCCCACGTCATCCGCAACGCCGGCGGCCGCGCCAGCGACGACGCCATCCGCTCGCTGGTGATCTCGCACAAGCTGCTCGCCACCAACGAATGGTTCGTCATCCACCATACCGATTGCGGCATGCTGACCTTCACCAACGAGGTCATGAGCGATCTGCTCGACGATAATCTCGAGACTGCCGGCTTCGACGGCAAGAAATGGTCGAATCCCAAGCACGGCGGCGGCAATGTCTGCGGCCATTTCATCAACTGGCACACCATCAGCGATCTGCCCAAGAGCGTGGTGGAGGACGTCAAACGCATCCGCACCCATCCGCTGGTGCCGGGCTCGATCCCGATTTACGGCTTCATCTACGACTGCGCCACCGGCCGCATCAACGAGGTGAAAGAGGCGAGCGCGGCCGGCAAGCCGACGGCTTGATTGCCATCGTCCGCTCGTCCCCGCGAAAGCGGGGACCCAGAACCGCAAATGCTGAGTTTGCCTCTCTGGATTCCCGCTTGCGCGGGAATGAGCGGCGATTGGATTGCGCCCCGGCCCTCGCGGAAGCAGCACGTTCGGTGTAAAGGGGCGCCATGTCCGCGCCCCTCTCCCGCGATTCGACCGCGGCGGTTGCCGCGCTTGCCGCCGGCATCCGCGCCGGCGAGCGCGCCCAGCTCGCGCGCGCCATCACGCTGATCGAGAGCAAGCGCGCCGACCATCGCGCCCGCGCCCACCATTTGGTGCAGGAGTTGCTGCCGCTCACCGGCGAGGCGGTGCGGCTCGGCATCACCGGCGCGCCCGGCGCCGGCAAGTCCACCACCATCGACGCGCTCGGCACCTATCTGACCGGCCAGGGCCACAGGGTCGCGGTGCTGGCGGTCGATCCATCGTCGAGCCGCACCGGAGGCTCGATCCTCGGCGACAAGACCCGCATGGCAAAGCTTGCGGTCGACGCAAACGCCTTCATCCGCCCCTCGCCCGCGTCCGGCACACTCGGCGGCGTCGCCGCCAAGACGCGCGAGACCATGCTGGTGTGCGAAGCCGCCGGCTACGACGTGATCATCGTCGAGACCGTCGGCGTCGGCCAGTCGGAAACCGCGGTTGCCGACATGACCGACTTCTTCCTGCTGCTGATGGTCGCCGGCGCCGGCGACGAATTGCAGGGCTTGAAGAAAGGCATCGTCGAATTGGCCGACATGATCGCGGTCAACAAGGCCGACGGCGACAATGTCGAGCGCGCCAGGGTCGCGGCCGCCGACTATCGCGGCGCGCTCAATATCCTGACTCCGCCGTCGGCCACCTGGTCGCCGCCGGTCGTCACTTATTCGGCGCTGACCGGCAACGGCATTCCGCAATTGTGGGCGCAGGTGCTCGCGCACAAGGAGAAGATGACCGCATCCGGCGAGTTGGAACAGCGCCGCCGCGACCAGCAGGTGAAATGGATGTGGACCCTGCTCGAGGAGCGCCTCACCGCGCGCCTGCGCAGCGATCCCGCCGTGCGTGGCAAGCTCAAACAGGCGGAGGCCGCCGTCGCCGCCGGCACGCTGGCGCCGACGCTGGCGGTGGACGAGATTGCAGGTGCGTTGGAGCTATGAAGCCGCGCCCCTCTTCCCTCTCCCCGCTTGCGGGGAGAGGGTGGCAAGCGCCGGCAGGCGCGAGCCGGGTGAGGGGCAATCTCCGTGCATGGCCCCTCTCCTGCCCTCGCTCGGCTTCGCCTCCGCGAGGGCATCCTCTCCCCGCGCAGCGGGGAGAGGAGAAGCGAGCGCGCCTCACGCACGTGCCAAGAAAAGAGCTATGATCACCATCCTCGTCACCGGCTTCGGCCCCTTCCCCGGCGCGCCGTTCAATCCGACCGCGCCGCTGGTCGCGCGGCTGGCGCGGCTGCGGCGGCCGGGCCTGGCGGACGTGCGCATCGTCGCGCACGCGTTCGCGACTAGTTATGCCGCGGTCGAACGCGAGCTTCCGGTGCTGCTCGCGCGCGACAAGCCCGACGCGCTGCTGATGTTCGGGCTGGCGCCGCGCGCCCGCACGCTGCGCATCGAACTGCGTGCGCGCAACGCCATAACGCTGCTGCCCGACGCCAAGGGCGCCACGGCGCGCCGGAACCGGATCGCGCCGGGCGGGCCGGCCACGTTACGCATGCCGGCACCGGCGCAGCGCCTGCTCGGCGCGGCGCGGGCCGCGCGCGTGCCGGTCGGACCGTCGATCGACGCCGGGCGCTATCTCTGCAACTTTCTTGCCTGGCACGCGGCGGAAGCCGCCGGCCGCGCCAAGGGCCCGCGGCTCGCCGCCTTCGTCCACGTGCCGCCGGTGCGCCGCTTTGCGCGCCCGTCCCGGCCCCGCAAGCGGCAGCTTTCGCTCGACGACCTCGCGCGGGCCGGAAACCGCCTGCTCATTGCGCTCGCCGCGGCCGCGCGGCGTTAACCTCCCTTAACTCCCTTGCGGCATGATGGCGCCATGCCCATCGACCGCCGCAAACTGCTGCTGCTCACCGGCGCCGCGCTGGCCGCGCCCGGCGCGGCATTTGCCGCGCAAGGCATCGACGCCACGCACTACGGCGTCCGCCCCGGCGCGCCCGGACGATCAGAGCGCCAAGCTGCAACGCGCCATCGATCGCGCCGCCCGCGACCGCATGCCGCTGTGGCTGGCGCCCGGCCGCTACCGCGCCGGCAATCTCGTGCTGCATCCGGGCAGCCAGATCATCGGCGTGCGCAGCGCCACGCAGCTGATGCTCACCCAAGGGCCTTCGCTCGTTTCGGTCGAGCACGCGGAGACGGTTTCGCTCTCCGGTCTCGTCTTCGACGGCGGCGGCGCGAAGCTGCAGCGCGAGCGCGGGCTCGTGCATCTCTCCGACGTGAGCAATCTTCGCCTGACCGATTGCGCGATCCTGCATGCCGGCGGCAACGCCGTCACGCTGCTGCAATGCGACGGCGACGTGACGCGCAACACCGTGACCGATGCCGCCGACAACGGACTTGCTCAGCAACGACAGCCGCGGCCTCAACATCACCGCCAACGTCATCCGCGGTTCCGGCAATGGCGGCATCCGGGTCTGGCAGAGCGTAAAACGCCACGACGGCAGCCTGGTCGCCGACAACACCATCGAGGACACCGCGGCGCGCGCCGGCGGCAGCGGGCAGAACGGCAACGCCATCAACGTCTTTCGCGCAGCCGACGTGATCGTGCGCGGCAATCACATCCGCCGCGCGGCATTCACCGCCGTGCGCGGCAACGCCGCGTCCAATATCCAGATCATCGGCAACAACTGCGCCGGCATGGACGAGACGGCGATGTACGCCGAGTTCGGCTTCGAAGGCGCGGTGATGGCCGACAACATCATCGACGGCGCCGAGAACGGCATCGCCGTGACCAATTTCAACGACGGCCGGCCGGCTCGGCATCGTGCACGGCAACCTGGTGCGCAACCTCGGGCCGCGCCGCCCGGGCTCGCCGCCGGCCGAGACCGGCATCGGCATCAGCGTCGAGGCCGAGACCGCGGCCACCGGCAACGTGATCGAAAACGCCGCGCGCGCCGGCATGCGGGCGGGCTTCGGGCCTTATCTGCGCAACGTCACCATGACCGGCAATGTTGTGCGTCAGGCCGGCATGGGTATCCAGGTGTCGGTGGTGCCCGGCATCGGCAATGTCGCCATCACCGGCAACGTCATCAATGGCGCCAAGCTCGGTGCCATCGTCGGCATGGCCTGGGAAAAGGCGGTCACCGGCGATCTGGCGCAAGGCGGCGCCGAGCGCTATCCGCAGTTGCGCATCAGCGGGAACCAGGTGAGCTGAGGCGGGCTTGTCCCGGATGCGGCGCAACGCGACGCCGGTAAAAGCGCTCTCACGCCTCTGTCACGCCGAATTGTCCAGAAGTTATCCTGCCGCGGATGACGAAGGCGCAGCGAGCATGGCAAGTTGGGCCGGCCAATGAGGATGCCCCATGCGCGATATCCTGCCCCTGCTCGACACCATTGCCTTCCCTTCGCTCACGCGCGGCCAGCTCGAAACCCTGCAGGTCAACGTCGGCTACCGCTGCAACCAGTCGTGTTTTCACTGCCACGTCAATGCCGGCCCCAACCGCACCGAGGAGATGAGCGGCGACGTCGCCGACACCGTCCTCGTCTTTCTTAAGCGCCATCGCACGCCCACGCTCGACATCACCGGCGGCGCGCCCGAACTCAATCCGCATTTCCGCCGGCTGGTGCGCGAGGCGCGCAGGCTCGGCGTCAAGGTGATGGACCGCTGCAATCTCACCATCCTCGAGCAGCCGGGCCAGGAAGATCTGGCGCAATTTCTCGCCGACCACCGTGTCGAGGTGGTTGCCTCCATGCCGTGCTATCTGCAAGACAATGTGGAGCGGCAGCGCGGCAAAGGCGTGTTCGACGGCTCGCTGCGCGGCTTGCGAACCTTAAACGCGCTCGGCTACGGCAGCGATCCGGCGCTCAAGCTCAACCTCGTCTACAACCCGCAAGGACCGTCGCTGCCGCCGCCGCAGGCGTCGCTCGAAGCCGACTACAAGCGCGTGCTGGGCGAACAATACGGCATCGTGTTCGACCAGCTTTACGTGCTCGCCAATATGCCGATCCAGCGCTTCGGCTCAGCGCTGGTGACCAAGGGCGAATTCGACGGCTACCTGCAACTGCTGCAGGACGCCCATCTCGACGCCAATCTCGACGGCGTGATGTGCCGCAATCTGATCTCGGTCGACTGGCGCGGGTTCGTCTACGATTGCGACTTCAATCAGATGCTGGACTTGCCGCTCAGGCACGGCGCGCGCGAGCGTGTGCATCTGTCCGATCTGCTTGAGGTCGAGATTGCCGGCAATCCGATCCGCGTCGCCGGCCACTGTTACGGCTGCACCGCCGGCCAGGGCTCGAGCTGCGGCGGCGCGTTGAAAGAAGCGGCGGAATGAACGTCCACGCCTTTTCGTCCCCGCAGGCACAGGCCGGCCGTGTTTGTCCGCGCGACTACACCTATGCGCCGACGGTGTTCGCGCGCGCGCCCGATTTCACCGCCGAGACGCTCTATGTCATTGGCGGGCTCTACGGCAATGCGGCGGCGCTGACGACCGTCGAGCGGCTGGCGGCGGCGGAAAAGGGAACACCGACTTTGGTGTTCAACGGCGATTTCCACTGGTTCGACGCCGAGCCCGAGTGGTTCGCGGCGATCGAGCGCGGCGTTTCCTCGCATCGCGCGCTGCGCGGCAATGTGGAAACCGAAATCGCGCGCGACACCGATATCGGCGCCGGCTGCGGCTGCGCCTATCCCGAAGCCGTGAGCGATCAGGCAGTGCACCGCTCCAACGATATTCTGCGCGAACTGCGCCCGCATGCAACGCCATCCGCCCGCGCGCGGCTCGGCGCGCTGTCGATGCATCTTACGGCGCAGGTCGGCGCCTTGCGCGTCGGCATCGTGCACGGCGATGCGTGCGCGCTTGCCGGCTGGCACTTTGCCCACGACGCGCTCGACGATCCCGCCAATGGCCCTTGGCTTGCCGACATCTGGTCGGCGGCGCGCGTGGACGTGTTCGCTTCGACCCATACGTGTCTCGCCGCCTTGCGCGATTTCGCCGTGCCCGCGGGCCGGCTCACCGTGGTCAACAACGGCGCCGCCGGCATGCCGAATTTCGCCGGCTCCCGCTGCGGGGTGATCACCCGCATCGCCACCTCGCCCTCGCCGCATCCGACGCTCTATGGGCTGCAACGCGATGGCCTTTTCATCGATGCGCTCGCCGTCGATTACGACCACGACGCGTTTCTCGACCGGTTTCTCGCGCGCTGGCCGGAGCACTCGCCGGCCCATGCTTCCTATTTTCGCCGTATCATGGACGGGCCGGATCATTCGATCGCGCAGGCGGCCGGGGCATGAAGCTCTCCATTGTCATGCCGGTGCTGGACGAGGCCACCGCCATCGCGGCGACCTTGCAGGCGCTTGCCCCCTATCGCGCACGCGGCGTGGAAGTGATCGTCGTCGACGGCGGCAGTAGCGACGACACGACCGCCCTCGCCCGCCCCTTCGCCGATCGCGTGCTCACCGCGCCGCGCGGACGCGCCCTGCAAATGAACGCCGGCGCGGCGGCCGCCGAAGGCGACTTGTTGCTGTTCCTGCACGCCGATACCCGATTGCCGGCGAACGCCGATGCGCTGACCATCGATGGCCTCGCGCGCACGCAGCGTGCCTGGGGCCGCTTCGATGTGCGCTTCGACGACGGCGGCTGGCTGCGTCTCATCGCCTTCATGATGAACTGGCGCTCATGGGCGAGCGGCATCTGCACCGGCGACCAGGCGATGTTCATGACGCGCGCCGCGTTCGAGGAGATCGGCGGCTTTCCCGCCGTTGCGCTGATGGAAGACGTGGCGGCCTCGGCGCGGCTGAAACGGATCGGCCGCCCGCTTTGCCTCTCCGCGCCTGTCACCACCTCGGGCCGGCGCTGGCGCAAGCATGGCATCTGGCGCACCGTCCTGCTGATGTGGCGGCTGCGGCTCGCCTATTTCTTCGGCGGCGATCCCAAGAGCCTGGCGCGGCATTACGGCTATGTCCCGCACGAATTCTGAACCCGTTGCCGTCGCTGTGATGGCGAAGGCGCCGATCGCCGGCCTCGCCAAGACCCGGCTCATCCCGCAGGTCGGCGCGCACGCCGCCGCAGTGCTGGCCGGGCGGCTGACCGAACGCGCGGTGGAAACGGCGGTGAACGCCGCGCTCGGCCCGGTGAGGCTATGGTGCGCGCCCGACACCGGCCATGCCGTCTTCCGCCAACTCGCGCAGTGTCATCCGATAACGCTTTGCGCGCAGCCGGCGGGCGACCTCGGCGCCCGCATGCTCGCCTGCACGACCGGCGGCCCGACGCTGGTGACCGGCAGCGATTGCCCCGCGCTCACCGCAACGCATTTGCGCGAGGCGGCGCGGGCGTTGCGCGCCGCCGATGTGGTGCTGATCCCGGCCGAAGACGGCGGCTATGTGCTGATCGGCACGCGCACGCCGCAGCCGGGCCTGTTCGACGCCATGACCTGGGGCACCGAGTACGGTGCTCGCCGAAACGCGCCGCCGCGTCGCCGCGCTCAAGCTGCGCGCGGCCGAACTCGCGCCGCTCTGGGACGTCGATACCGAAAGCGATCTGGCGCGCATGGAGCGCGAGCTTCCCGACCTCGCGCTGTAACTCTACTTCGCCGCTGCGGGCGCCCACAGCTTGGGCGCGGCGCGGGCATATTGCCGCGGACGCGCCACCTCGGCGCCAAGCGCCTTGGCCGCGTGCCAGCCCCAATGCGGGTCGTCGAGAAAGCCGCGCGCCAGCGCCACCTGGTCGGCCTGGCCCTTGGCGACGATGTCTTCCGCCTGCTGCGGCTCGACGATCAAGCCGACCGCGCGGGTGCCGAGGCCGGTATCCTTCTTCACCCGTTCGGCCAGCGGCACGTTGTAGCCGAGCGTGGCCGGGTTGCGGGTGTCGGCGGTGATGCCGCCGGACGACACGCAGGCATAGACCACGCCGGCGCCCTTCACCGCCTTGGCGACGACGACGGCATCGTCGGGCGTCAGGCCATCCGGCCGCCAGTCGCTGCCGGTCATGCGCACGCCGAGGGCGGTCTCCTGCGGCACCGCCGCGCGCACCGCCTTCACCACCGACAGCGGAAAGCGCAAGCGGTTCTCCAGCGAGCCGCCGTATTGATCGGTGCGCTTGTTGGACACCGGCGAGACGAACTGATGCAGCAGATAGCCGTGCGCCATGTGCAGTTCGATCACCTCGAAGCCGAGACGCAACGAACGCTTGGCGGCGGCGACGAAGGCCTCGCGCACGCCGTCCATGTCGGCTTCGGTGGCCTCGCGCGGCGTATGCCAGTTGTCGCCGAAGGGAAGCGCCGAGGGGGCGATGGTCTCGTAAGGGTCGCCGCCGGCTGGAAGCGCGCCGCCGCCTTCCCAGGGACGCAGCGCCGAGCCCTTGCGGCCGGCGTGGGCAAGCTGGATGCCGAACTTGGCGGTGCCGGCGCGGCGCGCCGAGGACAGCACGCGGCCGAGCGCGGCTTCGTTGTCGTCGGAATAGAGCCCGAGGCAGCCATGGGTGATGCGGCCATGGCGCTGCACGTGGGTTGCCTCCACCATGACCAGCGCGGCGCCGCAATTGGCCAGCATGCCGAGATGCATCAGATGCCAGTCGTTGGCGCAGCCGTCATCGGCGCTGTACTGACACATGGGCGAAACGACGATGCGGTTGGCGAGTTCGACGCCGGCCAGCCGATAGGGCGAGAAAAGAGCGCTGCTCATGGGACCCACAATATTTGATGAGGTGAAAAGCGCTGGAGTCAGCGCTGTTGGATGGACTTCAGGTAGGCAATGATGGCACCAACATCGTCGGCGTCAAAGGAGAATTCCGGCATGTCCGGATGGCCGGACATGATGCCTTCGGCGAGCGCTTCCTCGAGCGAGTCGATCGGATAGCGCTGGCTGAGGGTGCGGAAGGCGGGCGCGCCCTGATGCGGGCTATCGCCCGTGCGCCCGATGGCGTGGCAGCGGGAACAGTCGCGCTGCAGCAGTTCCTGGCCGCGCTTGAGCGAAGCCTCGTCGGGCGCGGTGGGCGCGGCGCAGGCCGAACCGGCGGCTGCCGCCAGCAACAAGACAACCGCCGCGGCGGTGATGACCGATCTCATGCTGCGGCACGCCGCCTGCGTTTGCTCGACAGCGCGGCCGGCGCCGTTGCCGCCATCTCTTCGCGGCCGGCAAGCTGGGCCCAGCGATTGTTGGTCTTGATCATCTCGATCACGTTGAGCGCGAACTCCTCCTCGCCGGCGTAGAACAGCCGCCAACGGCCGCTGTTGTACATGTCAGCGTAGTCCGCCAACCGGCGCTGGGAAAGATCGTGCCAGCGCTTGGCGACTGTCTCGAAACGGTGTGAGCGGTGCGCAGCCGGCATAAGAATCCTGTTTGAAATGCCGAGCCACCGTTTGAGACGCATTCGGCGGCAACCGGCAATGACACGAGGAACGCCGACGCATTGCTGTTGGATTCAGTTGGAGGTACTCCAATATCTGATTCGCGAATAGAATCAAACCGCTAAGCGCAAAGCGGCGCACCTTTAATGAGGGACGCCGGGCGCCGCCGCGGTCTTCGGCGTCCCTTTGGCCCCGTGGCGCGGTTTCGCGCGCGGCGCGTGGACGCTTTACGACCGTCACGACAGCGAGGCGATGGCCTCTTTAAGAACCTCGGGGGCCTTGGTCACATCGCCGCGCACATCGGGCGTGGCGTATTCGATGAAGCTGTCGGGCAGCGTCGCGCCCCAATAGGTGCCGGTGCCGCGCTCCTCCTCGTTCCAGGTGACCGGCTCCCAATCCGGCGCCACCACCAGGAAACTGCTGGAATAAACCTCGACGCGATTGCCGCCGGGCTCGTAGCTGTAGAGATAGAAGCCTTGCGAGTTGTTGTGCTTGGAAGGACCGGCCTCGATGAAGATGCCGTTCTCGGTCAGGATATCGGCGGCGCGCATGACGTCGTCGCGATTGTCGACCCACATCGAGAAGTGATGCAGGCGGCCGTGCGCGCCCTTCACGTCCACCACATAAGCGAGCTGATGATGGATCGCGGTCGGGCTCATCCAGGAGCCGATCTCGGTCTTGCCCTCGTCGAAACGCACCTGCTCGCGCAGCTGGAAGCCGAGCAGATCGGTGGCGAACTTGCGGTTGGCCGGAACGTCCTTGGCGAGCAACGCCAGATGATCGATGCGGCGCACGCCGGCGCCGCGGCCGGTGAATTTCTGCGGCAGATTTTTCAGGTTCGAATGCAGCTCCGGCGGCGCGACGAATTTTTGCTCCTCGTAGTAGATTTCCATCGTATGGCCGTCCGGGTCGTGGAAGCGATAGGCGCGCCCGCGGCCGAAATCGCCGTTGGTCCAGCCGATCCCAAGCCCGGCCTCCTCGATCGCCTTGGCGCGACGTTCCAGCGCCTGCGGGCTGGCGGTGCGCCACGAAACGCAGCCGACGCCGGCGTCATCGGCGGCCGTCAGCTTCAGGGTCGAGGTGGCGTAGTCGCCATAGCCGCGCAGATAGACCGAGGGGCCGCTCTCGTGCACCGGCTCCATGCCGAGCAGGTCGCGGAAATACCAGAGGCTCTTTTCGGGCTTGGGCGTGAACAACTCGACATTGCCCAGATGCGCGATGTCGTGGATCGGTTCGGCTTGTGCCACCATGACGTCCTCCTTGGTTTCCCCCTTGGTACGCCTTGGTACCAAACGCAACTATCGGGCAAGAGAGGCGGCGGATGTTTGATCTAGCGCAAAGGGAAGCGTCTCGGCTGTCCCCTCTCCCCGCTTGCGGGGAGAGGTGAAGAGCGTGCGCGGCGCGCCCGTCATCGCCTATTCTCGTGTCAAACAAACGGCCTCTCTCCTCATGCGGAGGAGGCGGCGAAGCCGCCGTCTCGAACCATGAGGCCCGGGGGGCGGCCGCCTTCATCCTTCGAGCCGGGCGTTACACGCCCTCCTCAGGATGAGGCGGACACAGCTCCGCCGCCCGTGTTCTTGATGTCGGCGCCGGGTGCGCCCTCGTCTCATTCCCAATCCGCCTTCGCGCTGACGCGCTTCGGCGTGACGAGCCGCCGCTCCCGAAAGTACCGAGGGCGCGCGGGACGCTGTCGGGTCCGGGCGCACTCAAGTTCGCGCGGAATGCGCAAACTGAAAGTGCTCAGACCCACGGGCCTCGACGCCTCGCGACATCGAGGCTTGTCGAAGTCCGGTGCCCGTCTTCGCTTTCGCTACGACGGGCAAGCCGCAAGTCCGCCAGTCCCTCGGCGTCCCGCGCGCGGTGTTTGTTAGGTTTGCTCCGCATCGCCCCCGGTGGACAGTGCGTTGCATTTTCGGCCCTTGATTCCGCTTGCCTTTTCGCCCGGTTTGTCAAACCGCTTGTGCAGGTTTGACACTCGTTGCCTCAACCTGTTGTCGGTCTGTCTCATTGCCGGCGATCTTCGCCATGCCCGAGCGGGCCATCCGCGCGCGGTCGGCGGCGCGGGTGTAGCGCGCCACTTCCTCAAGCGTGCGGTGGCCGCTGATGGCCATGATCTCGTGCTCGGTGCAGCCCGCCTCGGCCAGCCGGCGGCAAGCCGCCTTGCGCAAGCCATGCACGGAGCACCCGGGCAATCCGGCCTCTCGGCACATGGCCAAAAACCAATTCGTGAAATGCAACTCCGAAAACGGCCCGCCCCGCTCGGTGGTGAGAAAGATCATGTTGTCGATCGGCGTCATGTCGAGCACCGCCGCCAGATCGGCGTGCACCGGAATTTCCACCGCCTGCCCGGTCTTGCGCTGCTTGATGTGGATTGCGCCGTTGCGGACATGCTGGCGACCGAGCCTGATGATATCGCCGCGCCGCTGTGCGGTGTTGAGCGCGATTTCCAAGGCGAGCCGCGCCCGCGTGCCGACCGGATGCCGCGCGCGGAAGGTGGCGATATCGGCCTCGTTCCAGGTGTAGTAGCCGGCCGTTTTGACGCGCGGGTTTTTGATGCCCACCATCGGGTCGTCGGCGCGCAATCCCGCCGCCACGCAATAGGCGGTGAAGCCGCGCATGGCCTTGATGAAATGCTGAACCGCGCTCGGCGATTTCTTGGCGATGATCGCGTCGATATGCCCGCGCGTCAATTTGGCGATGCGCTTGGCGCCGTGCTCATCGCAGAAGCGGTCAAGCACACTGCGGCGGTCGCGTTGCGTCGAAGGGGCCGATGCAGTGAAGGGGCCATAGCTTTTATAGGTCGCCACGGCGGCGGCGACACTGCCGGGCGTGAAGCGGTCGGCACCGCGCTTAGGCGGCGCCGCCGCGTCGGCAAGCGCGCCCTGATAGGCGTCCATGAATTCCTGCGAGCCGGGCACGCCCGGCAGCGGCACGCGCTGCGAGCCGTGTCGCCGAAAATAGTAGCGCGGCCTGCCATGCCGGTCGTTAAACGCCTGAACGTGACGCAACTTGATTCTCGCCATAGACTTCATCCCATTCGTTGCCTTCGCCCTGGCCGTTCTCGGCCGGCTTCCCGGCAATGATGACGATCTTACCGTCCTTGTCGACCTCGATGCGCGTGACCTCAAGGCCAGCCTCGCGCGCCGCTTCGACTGCGGCCCTTACGTCGCGCTTTTTGAACGTACAAGGACCCTGGCCCATCTGGAACGCTCACAACCTTAATGCGGCCTGCCTGCCCCGCCAAAACGACCTTTGACGCGCGCACGGGGCAAGCTAGGACGGACCGCGCGCCCCGGAGATACAGCGCGCGTCAAGCCGTGATCGTGACACCGTTCAAGCGCACCCGGGCCGTGGTTCCCAACTCGCCAACGGCGAGAAGCGCGGCGCCGATCAAGGTGGCGCCGCTGGCGGCAACGCCCGCCGGCGACTCCGTCCAATAGACCGCCGCCCCCGCGTCGATCGGCCCCGCCGCCGGCAAGTCGAACACGCCGACAAGCGCCAGCTCAACCTCGGCGCCCGCCAGGGCGTCATAGGCGGCAACGCCGAACAGCGAGCCGACCAGCACGCCGTCGCCGGATTTGACATCGGCCGGCGCGGTCACGGTGACCACGTCGCCGGGCTGAACATAATTACGCATTTTCAACTCCATCCTTTGGAACGGACAACCACGTTGCGCACCGGCGGCGCGCCCTGCGCCGCCGTGATCTCGGCCTCAAGCGCGGCGATCGCGCGCACCATTTCCGCGTCGCTGCGGTACTCGCGCTCGATGACACCGGCGATATTGATCCGGCGCACACCGCTCGCACGTGCCGCCTTAAGCGCGTCGAGTCGCGTTTGCAGCGTCGCCAGATCGGCGGTCATTACGGATGCCCCGCGTTCTTCCAGGCGCCGCGATGATCGATCGGCCCGGCGCCGACATGCCAGTGCACCCGGTAGGACGTGCCGAGCCGGGTAAACTCATTGCTGGTTTCGAAGCGCGGGGCCTCGTAGCCGGCCAAGGTCAAGAAGCGAATCATCGGATACGTGCCGGGCGCGGCAAACAGGAACCATTGCTGCGTGTCGGGCAAGCGCGGCTCCACCGCCACCTGCAACCGCCCGCCAAAGACGTTCACGTCCGCCGTGCTCGTGGGGTTGATGGTGGTGACCAGCTTTTCCGAAAGCGTTTGCAGTTCGGCCGGAACCAACAGGATCGCGGGGGACAGGCCCAGCGGCTCGGTGCTGCCCGGCGGCGTCTGTTTCATCATCGCCACACGGCCCTCGTCCAAGCTCGTCTCGTCCGGCTTGGCGCCGGTGCCGGCAAGGTTGTCGTGGTCGGCATGGAACAGCGCCTTGCCGTCCGCCATGACGGCGGCGAGCGCGGCCACGATCAATTTCGCTTTCAATTGCGCCGTGGCGAAAGCCGTATCGCGGATCGATCGGTCGATCGCGGATAGATCGTCGTTGACCATCACCTTGAAGGTCACGCCGATGGCGCGGGCGTAGGACGCGATGGCGAGCACCTCGCCTTCCTCGTCCAGCGTCCCCCACTTGATCTCGCCGGACTCGTTGAGCGGCTCCAAGCTGGGGAAGCTCGACAGCCGCGCCTCCGTGATCGGCCTAAAGTCGCGCGCCGTGCCGGGCGCTGCGATGGCGCTGGCGCCGCTCTGTGCGGCCCGGAAAAGCTCGCCCAGCCGCCGGCCCATGGTGTCGGCCAGGAGGGTCGGAAAGTCGGACGTGGTGTGCAGGCCGGGCGCCGCGCGCGTCATCACGGCCTCGAACACGGCGGCCGGGTCGCTATTGCGCAACGTCACGCCGTTCACGGTGGCGAAATGCGCCATCAGGTCGATAGCCGAACGGTGAACAAGCTCGCGCGCCATACCTTGCGGCGCGGCGCCGGTCATCTTGGCGTAGAGCGCGTCACCGATGGCGCCGTTCTGCATATCGGGCGCGCTGTAGTCGGTCCCCACACTGGCGCGGATGCCGAGCCGGCCGCGATCGAGCATGTTGTCGAAAAGGGCCATGCGGGTTTCCTCCAAGCTGGCGCCACGGTCGATCAAGTCGTCGGCCATTTCCATCGTCCCGCCCGCGCGATTGACCAGATTGCGAATAGTGCGGGCGCGGCCGGCGGCAGCCGGCGCCGGGTCATGTGAGCGCGTCCGCGCATTGCGGTCGGCGCCGACCGCGACGAAACTAACCTCGCGCGGCGACCATTGCGTTGCCGTCCGCGTGCGCCGGCCGTTGGCCGTGCCGTCCTGCCAGCGGGTGACCTCGTAGCCGACCGAGACCGCGTTGATGATGCCGGCCGCGATATCGCTGACGATGGGCGCCAGATCGGCGCGCTCCGACAATTGCGCCGTCGCGATGATCTGGTCGCCTTCCAGCCGCGCGTCGGTGATGGTGCCGATGATGTTGTCGATGCCCTGCGCGCGGTGGCCGTTCAACACAGGTGCGCCGCGCAAGGCGGACAGGTCGGCGCCCCGAACGTCGAGAATTTCGTCGAACTCGCCGCGCGGGTCGCGACGGCGGATGGGCGTGGCGGTCGCCACTACCAACTCCACCGTGCGCGCGGTGGCGTTGAAGGTGCTGGGCTGGATGACCGCCTCGCGCGTGGCGAGGTCGCTGCCAATATCGCGCCTAGCTAGTCCCAAATGGGACAAGCATTCATTGCTGGAAAAGGCTTTTTCCGGCTCAATTTGTCCAATTTGGGACGCGAGAAGCTTGGCGCCGTGAGATTCAATGACCGGCATCAACCTCGCCAAAGTCGATTTGCTGAACCCAAAACAGGTGGCGAGTGACCGGATCGATGCCCCTTGTTGGCGCGCCAACGCCACGACTCGACAAAATGCATCAAATTCATTGAATTCATGATGGGTATCAGCCATTTTGATTCTCCACATTGGCGAGCGCATTGCCGCTCGCGCGGGGGACGAAGGTGTCGGCGGCGATCTCGGCGTCGATATCCGCGAAATCGAAGCCGCGTTGCTCGATGACGCGCTGGCGCGAGACGATGCCGGCCTCGATCGCCAGGATATCGGACCTGGTTTCGTCGTACGGATTCAGCGACTCCCAAGCCGGCCAGGTGAACGCGACCGCGAAATAATCATCGGCGGCGAGCGCGAAGTCGGATGCGTGCAGGCGGCCCGACAGGATTTCCAGCGTAACGAAACGTTGCCAGATCGGATCGAGCAGCCGCGCGACCAGAAGCGAAGCGCGGATAGCGCGACAGCGGCGGTAGAATTGCGAGAAGCCGGCCTTGGCGCTGGAATAATTCACCAGCGACAGATCGCCGGCCAGCAACTCGTAGGGCACGCCGGTACCGACGCCGATCTGGCGCAGCACATGCCGGATTAGATCGATGACGCCGACCACATCGGGGACGTTGGGGAAGCTGACGGACGTGCCGGGCGGCAGCAATCGCATAACGCCCGGCTCCAAACTGAGGGTTGCCGGATCGACCTTCGCGTCGTCGGTGAAGCCGCCGCCGCGCCCTTCAAGGTCCTGCACAAAGCCGGCAAACAACGCGCCGACATTGGCGCGCTCGATCAGCGCGTCAACCAGCCGATCAAGCTGTTGCAGCAAGGTAAGCACCGGCGACAACCACGAAATGCCGCGCACCTGCCCCGGCCATTTCGGATCGAATAGGTGCAACACGTCCGCCGCGTCGACGCGCACGGACGGCCGCAGCATCGAGTCGAAAGCGCCGGGCAATTCGCGGAAAATCCAATAGGCGATGATGGCGCCGGTAGCGTCGCGCTCGACACCGGAATCGACGCGACCGCCGCTGGGCAATTCGTGGCTCACGCTGCGGTCAAGCTGTTCGGGTGCCAGCAATTGAAGCCGCAGTTCGCCGCGCGGCGTCGTGGTCATAAGGATCACCGCCTCGCCGGCAACGACCAGCGAGCGGACAACGCGGCCAAGCAGGCCGCACAGATCGAAGCCGTCCGCGTCGCAGCGGGCATAGAAGCGGCGCCACGCGCTTTCGAGCGCGCGGCGCATGGCCCTATTCGGATGCTGCGAGCGGGCGCTCGGGCCGTCGCCAATCAAGTTGGCGGCCCAGATGCCGGCGACGGCCTCGGCGGTGGCGCCATTCGCCACGCGATAATTTGCACGCGCGGCGAGCCGGGGAGCATCGGCGCCAGCCTGCCGCCCCGGCGCGAACATCATGGACGGCGGCGACCAGCGCGGCGAGTCGCTGGCGCCCTCGAATTGACGAAGCAGCCAATGCGCCAGCGCGCGCGTGGTGCGGCCGATGGGGCCGGCGCGGTTCATTGCGTCCACCGCCGCGCGATGACAAAGCCGCACGCCAGCATTTGCTCGCAAAACACGTCAACCAGATCGTCGGCGTTGACGCCGATCGCGCTCGCCGCGCGCTCAAAGTCCGGCTCGTCGGCGCCCATCTCGGCCATGATGGCGTCGGCAGTCCGGTCGCATGTGCCGCCCAATCGCTGCATTGCAGCGGCGAGCCCTTGGAAGCACTCGGCGGGCGTTGGATTGCGGGCTTGCAGCGCGGTCATCCCGCCGCGCCTTCTGCCATTTCGACCGCCAACGCGCGCTCTTGCTTCGCCGTCGCGATCAGCTTGTCGGCCATCGGATCACCGGGCGGCGGAAAGAACGGCGCCGACCAGTCAAGGCCGTGCTCGGCCGCGCTCACCCGCGCCTCGTGCATGATTTGCGTCACGTTGATGAGCGTGGCGCGCGTGGTGGCCATGCCGGCGGCGGTGTAGCTTTTCGCCAGCGCCGGCAGCGTGGTCGCGCCGAACACCATGCGGTGGTCGCGGGCAATTTGCCAATCGAACTCGGCCGCACAAAGGAACATGTCCTCGGAAGCATCGGAGTCGGCGAGCCCGATGGCCTTGAGGATTTCGTCGCTGTAGGCGGCGACGATCGTGGCCGCGTGCTTGCGTCCGAATGCAGGTGTCAGCGCGCCGCCGATGCGGGTGCAGATAACGTCGATGTCGAGCATGGTGCCGCCCGCGAGTCGTCGCGCAAGTCCAAAGCCGAGCGCAATTTCGCCTTCGGTCTGGCGCGCGTCGAACGTCGCGCGCTTCATGCCGCTAATCGCGAGAAAATCTTTGATGCTGATGGCGCGCATTGGCCGGCCTCCAAAACTTTGTGGCCGGAAGATAAGGTCGCGCCGAGCATTTAAACACTAACTCTTGTGGCTGGTGGCAAAAACGAAACGTCGCAAAAGCGCTACGGCCGTAGCGCATTTGAATTTCCGCAGCGCGCTCAAGAGCTTGGAAAAACCGTTGCGCGGCTATGCGCGCTGCATCCATGCGCTGCGGATGACCTGCGGCGGCACCAGCGGCGGCGACGGGTTGCGCAATTCGTCGAGCCTTGCGTCGAACGGTATCTGCACCGCGCTTCGCGCGCCGATGGCGTAGACCAGACAATCCAGCGCCTCGGCGCGCCGGCCGGGAATGCGCTCAAAGCGGCGAACGGGCTTGCCGCGCGCGTACCTGACCACGCGGCGCTCGCTCGCCAATTGCTCGTAGTATTCCGGCCCCAAACTCGCGCTAAAGCGGATCGATGCCCCGCGTTGCAGGCGCGCAAAGAGCGTGGCCTTGATGGTGTCAACGCCAACAATCCATATCCGGCCGCCCTTGACCTTGCTTTTGCTGACCTGAATCGACGGCCGGGCGCCGCTGGCGCCCTTGCTCGCCATGACGCGGCGCGACGCACGCGGAAAGGCGAAGCTATAAACGCGATCGGTGGCATAGCCGCTATCGATCGCCGTCGCGTCAATGCGAAGCTTGCCGCCCAAGGGGTGCGGCCAGCGGGTTTTCAGCAATTCGTCCAGCTCTAGCCATGTGGTGTCATCATCGGGCGAGCCCCACAGCACGATATGGGCGAGCACCAGCGCCGTGCCGTCGCGCGGCCAGCCGGTGATGGTGATCTCTAGCCGATCGTCCTGCACATCGATGCCGGCGGTGAGCACCAGCACCTCGGGCGGAATCGAGTCGAGCCCGAACGGCTCGCCGCGCGCCGAAAGCGCGCTTTCGTCGATCTCGGCGCCGGCCTCGCGCCAGCCTTGCGCCAGGATGGTGTTGACGAAGGTTTGCAATTCGGCGGGATCGTCGCGCGCGGCGACAAATTCGGCGGCAAGCTTGCCCCATGCCGCATTCGCCAAAAGCGAAATAAGCGCGTTCAAGCGGAAACCGGCATGGCCTTGCACCTCGGGCCGGGTGGCGCGCCATTGGCCGGCGGCGACCATGCCAGCCTTGTGCCGTTCGGCGATCAGCGCCTTGCAGTGCGGGCAGCGGAAGGCGGCGCGCTCGGGCGCGCCTTCCGGCCATTCGATCATACCCCATAGGATTTCCGTGCAGCCGCCGCAGTCGGGGCACGCCACCTCGTACACGCGCGCGTCGCTCTCGCCATAGGCGCGCAACACGTGGCTGGTGTCCTCGAACAGCGGCGTAGAGCCGATGATGATCTTGCGGTTGGCGAATGAGAGCGTGCGCCGCTCGGCCAGTCGTATCGGGTTGCCCTCCGAGCCAATCTGGCACGCGTCCGCCTCGTCGACGATCAGCACGCGCGCGCTGTGCCTGCGCAGGTTGCGCGGCGCCTTTGCCGCGACGATCTTGAGCGAGCCGCCGGGGAAGCGCCTGGATAGCAAGGTGTTGCGCTGGCCTTCCTCGACATCGGCCGACAATGCGCCGCGCAGGGCCGGCGACGCGGCGAAAATCGGCTCAATATCGGAAACGACATAATCGCGCGCGTCGGCTTCCGTGGGCAGCAGGCATAGGATCGGCGCCGGCTCATTGGCGACGAATGAGCCGATCGCGCCGGTTAGCAGCGTGGTGAAGCCGACGCGCACCGGCTTGACCAGCGTGACGCGCTCGATCAGCGGATCGGAAATCGCGTCGGCGATCTCGCGTTGATACGGCCACAAGCGCACCTTGCCGGGTAAGGCGCTGGTGCCTTCCGGCAGCACGATTTCGCCCTCGATCCATTGCGACAGGTGCAGCCGTGGCGGCGGGATTAGTGCGGCGAGCGCGCGGGTGCGGACGGCGGCGAGGGTTGCCATGTCAGAGACATGGCACGCGCGACGGTACGGTCAAGGTTGGTCAAGGTTCGCTTTGCCATGAAAAGCGGAATTTTATTGCGATACCGCGCTTGGTAGCGATGGGCTACTTTCGACCGCAGTGCAGTAGCAACGGCTATTGCTGATCCTTCTCTTTCAAGAAGTAGCAAGTTCCAGGACGAAGGCTGCATACGTTTTTGCACGTGCATGGCCCGGGGTCTCCGCATTCGCCATCTGATCCACCATTCAGCAAATTATGGAACTGAAACACACCGGAAGCGAAGTCGGCAGTATTGCCTTGCCGAACGCCTTCGATGCCCCGTTTCGCCAACGCTATTGCTTTCACGTCCAACGGCAACTCAGGGCAGTTTGCGGCGATACCAAAAGCGGCACCCTGTAGGTACGCAACAGAACGGCCGTCCGCCATTGTCGCCGAGGTATAAAGCAAGGCCAGTGCAACAGTGATAATTGCGAGAGGTTTATTCATGGCTCACCTCCTGTGCGCTTCCGTTACAGCCGCTTTGCCCCCAAACCAGATATTGCCTAGCTCTTTCCGAACTCGCCGAGTACCGCGCGCACCTCATGATCGATCTTCGCCACGTCATGTGACGTGAGGTGCGGCAGCCGCGCGGCGCACCGGCTCGGCACCGCCAGCAAGCCGGCGGGATGATCGCGTAGGGTTAGTGAGCCGGTCATTTTTTCCGCTGCCGATGCAATTCCTCTAAATTCCGTGGTGATGGTTCCTCGCCTTCAGCGGGCGGCGGGAAAAATGTGCCGCCGCGAAATTTCCGCACAATTCCCAACACGACGCATGCTGCCAAAAACAAAAGCAACATCGCAATCATCCGACCCAATCCACTGTTGAGCATGCAACCCCCCTCTAGGAGCGACTATCCATGACCAACCTCTGCCAGCGCCGCCCTAATCTCCGCGTCGATCTCGCTCACGTCATGTGACGTGAGGTGCGGCAGCCGCGCCGCACACCGGCTCGGCACTGCCAACATACCGGCGCGCACGGTGCGCAACACGTCCGTCCATTCCCTTTCAACGGCCTCGCTATCGAGCAGAGAGCCCCGCTGGCGTGCTAGTTTCTGTTCGGCTAGCTCTGCCTGCGCCCGGGCCAATCGGGCGCGCTCGTTGGTGACGCGGGCGAGACTGTCGGCACGGGGGCCGCGTGGTGTGACCATCGGGGCAGCATAGCACGCCAAGCGCCGCGATCTCACCCCGAGCAAGCGCGCCATCGCGGCGGCCGAGGCGTGGGCCTATGCGGAGAAGGAGGGGAAGCTCGCGCCCGAAGGCCGGCCGGCCAAAAACTCGCCCCGAGGGGGCGAGTTAATCAAAGACCCCCGACGCCATTTCGCCAGCCAATTCGGCGTCAAGACTGACTACATCGACCACGCGCACAAGCTCTTGCTCGGCGACCCGGCGGCGGCGGCCGAGGCGTGGGCCTATGCGGAGCGGGAGGGAAAAACACTCGTGCAGGGCGAAACGGCGCGGCGGCCATCATCGCCCAAAATGGGCGAGGATGGCCGCCCCCTAATCAAAGACCCCCCGGCCTATTTTGCAGATGCGTTCGGTTCTAACCCCGTTTACGTCAAGCAAGCCCGCGCGCTCCTGGCCGGCGACCCGGCGGCGGCGGCCGAGGTCAAAGCCAGCAACAAGGCGGGGTTAGGCAAAGCGGGAAAAGTTCGCTTTTTGCTCCGCAAGGTGGGGTGCGTGGCAAAACGCCCAATTTGGGCGTTTTGATCGAGAGCCCCACCGCCGCAAATATTTCGCCGCTCAATTCGGCGCAGGGCGGCCGGCAAAAAACTCGGATAAAATATCCGAGTTAATCAAAGACGCGCCGGGCGGCGCGGCGACTTCGCGGTGGTGCTGAAACGAAAGAACTTCCCGCCGGGCGCGACGTTGGAACCCTTGCCCGCGCCCGCCTATGAGCAATTTTCATTTCACCGAGCGAAAACCCGCGCGGCGCGGACCTGCAAACGACGATCCCGGGGAAGGACCCCGCCGGAATTGCATGTGCGCCGGCAATGTCCGCTCTTGGGGGCGTAGCGGACAAACAGGCGGGAAGGCGCTGATTAGTTAGGCCGTCTTTGACCCATGAGCGACATTGCCGATGCGGCCATCTCAGGGCGCCATTCTCGCGAGCATGGGCACGAATTTCACGGCGACGATTAGGACCGTTACAGCGATCAAGCCGTAACAGGTCAAACGGAAAAGTCTTTCGGTTATCCTGCTTTTTTTTGGCGAGGGTCCACTATTAGTGTCGCGGCCGCGCGTAGCTATCGTTGACGCGTTATGCAATTGCCGGTGGCCGAAGGTCGCTCGTGGTCTCGCGGGCACTCGTGAAATTGTCATTGCTTGTCTCAATTATTTTCAATTCATCTGCGCTGGCCGGGAGATAACACTTGAGACAGATGCAGAGTGTTTCGACAAGGCCACAGATTAAAATGCAAAAAATAATTTAGACAGCGAGCGTATTCACCACAGTCGCTTACCTTTGACACCAACATCTTACCTCTGTGTCTCGCGGATTTGAGCGAATTGTTAACTCACATTTGTGACGCTTTATTTGCTGTGATTTGATTGAAAGGAATCTGACATGATGCCGCGTGGCGCAGAGATGCCTAAAGCGTTGCTTTTAGCAGTCATTGCCGTAGCAGCATTCATCGCTACCGATCATGCCTCGGCGGCCGAGCAGCACGAGCCAGCAATGCAAGTGATCAGCAGCGATGCGAACGCCAGCTTCGTGACGCTCGGGATAAACAAGTCGGTGGTGATCGACCTACCGATGGATGTCAAGGACGTGCTGATCGGGAATCCAGGTATCGTCCTTGTCGTCCTGCGGTCGAAACGGCGCGTCTACGTCACCGCGGCAAAAGCCGGTCAGACCGATGTCTATTTCTTCGATCCCACTGGTCGACAGATCGGCGGACTCGACATCACCGTGGCTGAGAACTCATCAGTATCCGCCCTCCCTACCGGCCCCCTGCAGAATTCCCGGGTGCCCGAGGTTTCCAAGGGGCCCGCAAAATTAATCAATGTCGTTAGCGGCGTGGACGGTAATGGTAACGCGCGATATTCAATTCTTGAGTGCGCGCCCACCTGTACATTAACAAAGTTCCCTCCGCCGGAGTTGCCGGTACATAGGTCTACAATCAGTTCCAAGTCTGAAATCAAGTCTGAAAACAAGAACAGCAATACCAACCCTTGACCGCATCACCTTCATGATGGATTGCCTCCCACCCAAGCGGCGCAATCGTAGGAGTAGTGCTACTAGGACCGTCGACGCGCTCGATCTGTCGGACAAACTGACCAGGGTCTTTTCTTTGGTCGTTGGCGGCTTTTAATTTCAAATCAATACAGGCTATGTGGCTGTTTGCACAAAGCGGACAATCGCGGCAGCGCAACATTTTGTCCGCGATTGGGGAGGAGCGGACATTGAGCACCGCGTCGGGCTAGACCGTGCTCAAGGCACGCCCCGGCTCCCGTACACCTCCACCTCCACCACGGGACGCAGAACACGGACTCGGTGCACACTTTTCAGACCGCTATTCCGGGCGCTCGTATCGTGAGCCACTCGCTCCACCGCCCTCAACATGCCGGGCCGGCTAGGTGGTTTCGTTTAGCCTCGTTTGTCCCTCGCATAGTGTGATCTAGCGAGAGCGGCAGGGACCACGGACATGGCGCTTCATCGTCACTTCCGTCCGTGTAGGTCTCCGGCGGTCGTTGCCGGTGTCCTATTAGTCGGGACCGGCTTCCCGGCCGGACATGAGACGGCCCGGCGCGCTGCGGTCGCTCATCAAGCCGCCCGTTTAGGGCGGCGCGCGGCGGGACAGGACCGGATCGAGACCGCCGCTAGGTTTTGCGGTGGTCAGGGCGGCCCGCGTAATTGGCGCTTAGGCGCTTGCGCGCGGGTGGTGCGGTGCGTAAGTTTGACGAGACATTCTGAGCTCCTTCCAGCCCCGCAGGCGCTCCCAACACCGGCGGGGTTTTTCTTTGGGTGGGGGTGGGCGTGCGTGAATGCTGCACGCGGGCGAGCAAGGGCGCGCCAAGGTTTGACACTCGGGCAAAAAGCCCTTTGCGTTCAATGCGCGCGCTTAGGCAGGTTTGACAGCGCAAACCATTGAAGATGCTGGAATAGGATACATCCCGGTGGACTTACCCTTTCAGGCGACCGCCATTACTGGCGGCCGCCTATCCACCGCTAATTGGGCCCAAACGGTGCCCAGCACTTCTGACCGTGCCGGCTGCCGCCGTCAGCGGGGTCCGCGTGACGCGCGGACGGCGCGCCGGGACGAATGCGGCTTGGACCGCCGGATCGGGGAATTTGGCGCCGCATCTCCGACGCCCCCGAACCGGCCACCGCTCCCCGCCCCGCGTCTGGAGACTGCAGACCCCTCGGCATTCGGGGCGGGATGAATGGGATTATAGTCACACAAAGAATAAGGTCAAGAAAAATGTGAAAATAATCTCATGCCGCTTGCGGCGACTATCCCCGCGCGGATCGATTTATCCCCGCCTCATCCTGAGGAGTCCGCCGAAGCTTTAGCGAAGGCGGGCGTCATCGCAAGACGGCTTTAGCCGAGTTGTCACGCCGTAGCCCGGGTGAAGCGCCAGCGAAACCCGGGACCGGCCTTCCCCGCATTTCGCTTCGCTCAACGCGGGCTACAATTGACCAAGCCGAACAACCGGGATTCACGCAACTTGTGTCTTGCCGCCTGAAGATTCTTGAAGTCCGGTTTCAGCAAGCCTCGGTGGCAATTCATTCTCTCGTTTTTCGGCCTCGTAGCCTTTGCATGCCAACGCGACAACGCGCGGAATCGGTCCGGTCGTCGTGTAATAGCCGATCTGGCGGCGGCTATAGCCAAGGATAGCCGCCACGGCTTCTTGGGTAAGATGATTTCTGGCCATAAACGCAACGAAATCTTCTGGAGCCATTGTGCTTTGGGCGAGACTTTCTATGGCCTCCGCCGAGAGCTCGAGGTCTTCGCCGTCCCAAGCAACGACGTCGCCATCTTCGATAAGACGCGCGGTGCGGAAAAGCGTTTCATTCTTTCGAAGGGGGCGAAAGATTTTGTAGGTGAGAATAATTGGAGCGAGATCGATGACCTCGGTGCGACCGGCGCGCGCGCCGGACGCCCACGTCACGCAAACATCCAGCGGGGCGAGCGCTCGAATTTCACCAATGCGAGAAAGAGGCACGCCCGTGTCTTCGATCTCATTCGCGTTCATTTAAGCGTCTCCATTCAGCGACTATCGAGGCGTAGTTCTCGGCCTTTGACAGCCATTCCTTCGCTTCGGCCAGATCCTTTCTCGAATAAGTGCCTTTTGTCGGCTCCAAGGTCGCTAAATCGATGGAGCAGTTTGAGTCCGGGCCCTTGAGGTGGCAGTGCGGCGGAGGGTGTTCACGCAAACCTCCAAAAACGCTGATTTTTGAGTTGTTAGGGTGACAACGGTCGTCATGCCGCCCTCGTTATAAGCCTAAAATTGTGCAACAGTTGCACATTGTCAAGAAAATTGTGCAACTACTGCACATAATATATCCCGTTGGTTACACATCCATACTATCGCACCTGCTGGCCTTTCGCCCTACACGCTTCTGGCGGTTCTCGCGCCAGCGCAAGACGCGCTTTGGTGGCCGAGCGAAACCAGGCCCGTAAGGCCGTCGATCAGTCGGTCGCCTGCCAACGATGTCGGACGTCAGAGTCCCGGCGCGCATCAGATCGTTGGTGCTGAACGCGGCGCGGTTGTTGCGGCAAAAACGAACACCGCGAGCGAGCGACGCAGGGGCTTTCCGCTGCAAGGCCGTTAGACCCCGAGCGTGCCGCGCTTGAAGATCGGGAAATGGCAAGCGCGCGGCCCGGGTGTCGCGGAGTCTACCTTCGAGCGCGCGTGAGCAGCGACCCGAGGGCTCCATCCGGACTGCGCTACCGCTTAAGAAGACGCCCGTCGCCGACCGGTGCGAAGTCCTTTATGATCGATTCCGCGCAAGCGGCGCCGCGGACAAACGCAATGTCGCCTCGGCAGGAGAATTGATCCAGTGCGGTCGAGATCGGCCCTTCTGACTATCCTCAATGTTTTCAGCCTCGTCGTCGCCGTGACCGCCTTAGCGGCGTCGGGACGATCCGTTGCGGCGGGAAAACCTTCGGCCGTTCCAGCCTGGCTCAAGGCGCATGTCGGCACGGGCGAAGGCCAGATCGCACCCGTCGTCTTGCAGCGGGCGCGCGCGCTCTACCTGCAAAAAGTACGCGACGGCAAGGTGAAGAATCCCTGCTATTTCGCCATGGACGCCACGCGCCCCAACGGTACCAGCGGCCAATCGGGGCACCGCTTTTACATCATCTGCGAAGCCAAACATTCGTTTCGTGCGATCGCGTCGGGGCACGGCGGCGGCCGCCATTTGAAGGGCATCGTGAATTTCGCAAACGGGAGAACGTGCGCGAAGAACTTCGGCAACGCGATGGATTCCAAGCTGACCGCCGGCGGCGCCTATGTGACGAGCGAGTTGAAAACGTCGTTCAAAGGCTATTACCGCGTCTCGGCGAAAAAAGACGCGGCCTTCCTGCGCACCTTCGTGCAGTTCGACGGCCAGGGCGAAACCGCGAATGCCAGGGCGCGCGAGATCGGCGGCCATCCGGCCGTCATGGTCAGGGCGGTATGCCGCATGAAGGATCCGCGCAGCCGCTACGCCGACCACGAGGGTTACGTTCCGTTTGGCAAGCGCGTGGATTACGCCGGCGGCCGCAGCAACGGCTGCACCAGCTGGTCGGCGGCGGACGCCCGCAAAATCACTTCCATGGTGAAGGACGATCCGACGACGCTCTATATCTATCCCGACGCCGCCGACATCGACGCCGTCGCAGGCGCGGTCAAGGCCCACCGATCGCTGTCGCGCGCGGGATTGTATTGGAATGCCGCCTGCCTGAAAGCGATCGGCTCACCGAAATTCTGGCCCAAGAAAACGCTGGAGCCGATCCTCGCCAGATACAAGAAGGATCATCCGCCGGGGCCGGAACGGCCGCTGCCGATTTGCAAACGGCGGTGAGATGGTCGCTTGTTCCTTGTCGCATGCGCGGCCTGGCGCGGCCTGGGAGCTACGGACTTCGTAGGACGGGTTATCGTAAGGCGTAATCCGCCGCAAAATCCACGATGCATCCGACGCCGAACGGCGGATTACGCTTCGCTCATCCGCCCTCTACGGACAACGCGCGCGCAACCTATCCATATCGTAGTGACACCCACCCGACCGCTCGCTTCGCCCGCGGCCACCCTCCCCCTTTCAGGGGGAGGGATAAAGAGCGCGACCCCACCCGCTTGACCGGCGCGCGCTCATTTGCGCCTACTCCGGCAACGACAAAGGGAGGACTTGCGATGCAATGGCGAGCCCGGCGCGAGGCGTTTCGCGCTCTACTGAACGGCAACACATGCATCCACCCGGCTTCCGTGTTCGATCCGCTGTCGGCGCGCATCGCCGAGCATCTCGGCTTCGAACTCGCCATGCTCGCCGGCTCGACCGCCTCGCTGACGGTGCTCGGCGCGCCGGACTTGATCCTGCTGACCGCAACCGAATTCGCGCAGCAGGCCCATCGCATCAACCGCGCCATGAGCCTTCCCCTCCTGGTCGACGCCGACCACGGCTACGGCAACGCATTGAACGTCGCCCGCACGATTCAAGAGCTGACCACGGCCGGCGTCGCGGCGGCCTCGATCGAGGACACCAACCTGCCGCTGCCGTTCGCCGCCGACAAGGCGCCCGCGCTGATCTCGATCGAAGAAGGCGTCGGCAAGATGCGCGCGGCGCTCGCGGCGCGGCCCGACCCGTCGTTCGCCGTCATCGGCCGCACCAGCGCGCCGACGCTCTCCAATATCGACGACACCGTTAAGCGCATGCGCGCCTACGAACAGGCCGGTGTCGATGCGCTCTTCATCGTCGGCCTTAAGAGCCAGGCGCAGCTTGCGGCGGTGAGCGGCGCGACCACGTTGCCGCTGATCCTCGGCAATGCCGGCGGCGACCTCGCGGGCGCCGATCTTGCCGTGCACCGCGTGCGCATTGCGCTGCAGGGCCACGCCACCATCATGGCCGCCGTGCAGGCGGTCTACGACACCATGAAGGCGCTGCGCGAGGGCACCAAGCCGTCTGAGCTCAAGAACGTCGCGTCGGGCGAGTTGATGAAGACGCTGACGCGCGCGGCGGATTACGATGCGGCGGCGCGGGAGTATCTGGCGGGCAAGTGAGGCGGAAATCGGCAAAGCAGTCCGTCATTCCGGGACGGCGCGGAACGCGCCGGGCCCGGAATCCAGGGCCACACGAAAGGCTTTGCCGCGTCGCCCTGGATTCCGGGTTCGCTCGCTACGCTCGCGCCCCGGAATGACGATCAGGCTTTGAACTTCTTCGCCAGCGCCGCCGAGCCGTTGGCCAGCAGGCCGATGTCGGAACCCACCGCCACGAACAGGTAGCCCCAGTCGATATAGCGGCGGATTTCTTCCTCGTTGCCGGTGAGGATGCCGGCGGGCTTATTAAGCTTCTTGAGCCGCTTGACCGCGTCTTCGATCGCCTTCTGCACTTCCGGATGCGCCGGATTGCCGAGATGGCCGAGCGAGGCGGCAAGTCCGACGGGCCGATGAAGACGCCGTCGACGCCCTCGACCTGGGCGATCGCCTCGAGATGATCGAGCGCGCTGCGGGTCTCCACCTGCACCAGCACGCACTGCTCGCTGTTGGCCTTGCCGAGATAGCCGGGCACGCGGCCGAAACGGCTGGCGCGCGCGGCCACCGAGACGCCGCGCACGCCCTGCGGCGGATAGCGCGTCGACTCGACGGCGCGCTTGGCTTCTTCCGCGTTCTGCACGTAGGGGAACAGCAGCGTCTGCGCGCCGATGTCGAGGCAGCGCTTGGCCATGACGGTGTCGTTCCACGGCGGCCGCACGATCGGCGTCGCGGTGCCGCGCACCGACGCCTGCAACTGGGCGAACAGGTCGGGGATCTCGTTGGGCGAATGCTCGCTGTCGAGCAGGATCCAGTCGAAACCGGAATCGGCGATGATCTCGGCGACGATCGGGCTGCATAGGCTCGACCACAGGCCGATCTGCAATTTTCCGGCGGCAATAGCGTGCTTGAAGGCGTTGCGCTGCAATTCGATGGTCATGAAGCAAACTCCTTGATTTTCGTAGCCCGCATGGAGCGGAGCGGAATGCGGGAAGGCCGCTCCCGGATTTTGCTTCGCTGCATCCGGGCTACAGGCAAACCGTCACGCGTTACACAAACTGGATGGCGATGCCGCCGAGCGGACCGAAATCGGCGTGCAGCGTGTCGCCCTTCTGCGCGAACACCACGCGGGTGAACGAGCCGGCGAGCACGATGTGGCCGGGCTCCAGGGCATGACCGTACGCGCAGATCTTGTTGGCGAGCCAGGCGACGCCGAGCGCCGGATGGCCGAGCACGCCGGCCGCCAGCCCGGTCTCCTCGATCTCGGAATTGCGATACATGATGCCGCCCACCCAGCGCAGATCGACGTCGAGCGGCCCGACCGGCCGGCCCCCCAGCGCGATGCCGGCGGCGGCGCCGTTGTCGGCGACGGTGTCGACGATCTTGCGCGGGTCCTGGATGCGCGCATCGACGATTTCGATCGCCGGGATCACGTATTCGGTGGCGCGCAGCACGTCGGCCAGACCGACGCCCGGCCCTTCCAGCCGCTTGCCCATGACGAAGGCGAGTTCGACCTCGACGCGCGGCCTGCAATAATTCGCGTGCGGCACCTTGGCGCCGTCGCCGATCATCTGGTCGTCGAGGATGTAACCGTAATCCGGCTCGTCGATCTGCGAGGAACGCTGCATCGCCTTCGACGTGAGGCCGACCTTGTGGCCGATCAGCTTGCGGCCCTCCTTCACCTTACGCTGCATCACATCGGCGGAGATCGCGTAGGAATCCTCGATGGTGATGTCGGGAAAGGTGACGTGCAGCGGCGGCGCCTGCTTATGGTCGTTGGCGGCCTGCACCAGAATGTCGGCGGCCTTGCCGCGATCGGCGTCGGATAACATTGCGCTCCCTCCCTGACCCTGGGGCGCTGATCGTGTAGCGGCTCCGGCGGAAAAATCAAAGGGAGGGCGCGGCAATATCCTGCCGGAGCAATCTTTCCCGGATCAATCTTGCCGGATCAAGGGTCCCGCCGGATGGGATTGGCGCGGTTGCGGCGCGCGGCGCTTTTGATTTTGCGCTTTTCGATGGTGCCGTTGGTGAAGGCAAGCGCGCGCGCCATGGGCCGGCGCATCGGCGGAACGTCGACGGCCAGAAGCGCGAGCCCGATCGGCAGCATCCAGAGGCCGAGCAGCGGCAGGATGCTGAAAATGCCGCCGCCGGTGAGCGCGACGCCGGCCGGCACGCGCACCCACACCGCTTCCGGCTGGCGCAACCGGTGCAGGTTGCGGGCGGCCCAATCCGGCAGGTGGCCCTGCAGGCGGTCCAATTCACCGTGAAAGTCGGGGGCCTGGCTCATGCCGGGACAAGGCTAGCCGGGCAAATTTGTTCCTAGAGTGGCGGCGTTTCAGGCGCGCAGGTCCGCCAGATCGCGATAGAGATCGAGCGCCTCCGGATTGGCCAGCGCCTCGGTGTTCTTGACGTCGCGGCCGTGAATGACGTCGCGCACGGCGATCTCGGTGATCTTGCCGGACTTGGTGCGCGGAATGTCGGCGACCTGCACGATCTTGGCCGGCACATGACGCGGGCTGGCGCCGGCGCGGATCTTCTTGCGGATCGCGTCGCGCAGGACATCGTCGAGCGCGACGCCCTCCTTCATGCGCAAGAACAGCACCACGCGCACGTCGTTGTCCCAGTCCTGACCGATGGCGATCGCTTCCAGCACTTCGGGGATCTGCTCGACCTGGGCGTAGATTTCCGCCGTGCCGATGCGCACGCCGCCCGGATTGAGCGTGGCGTCGGAGCGGCCATGGATGATGATGCCGCCATGCGCCGTCCATTCGGCGAAGTCGCCATGACACCACACGTTCGGGAAGCGCTCGAAATAGGCGGCGTGGTATTTGCTCCCCTGCGGATCGTTCCAGAACATCACCGGCATGGAGGGAAACGGCCGCGTGCAGACCAGTTCGCCCTTCTGCTCGCGCACCGGTTTGCCCGCTTCCGACCAGACGTCCACCGCCATGCCGAGGCCCGCCGCCTGGATCTCGCCGCGCCACACCGGCGAGGTCGGATCGCCGAGCACGAAGCACGACACGATGTCGGTGCCGCCGGAGATGGAGGCGAGATGCACGTCGGCCTTGATGTCGGAATAGACGTAGTCGAAGCTCTCGGCCGCGAGCGGCGAACCGGTCGAGGTGATCAGCCGCAGCGCCGACAGATCGTGCGTATGCGCGGGCGACAGTCCCGCCTTCTTGCAGGCATCGATGTATTTGGCCGAGGTGCCGAGCACGTTCATGCGCTCGGCCTGCGCGAAATCGAACAGCACCGTCGGCGGCGCGAAGGGCGAGCCGTCATAGAGCAACAGCGTCGCGCCCGAGCCGATGCCGGAGGCGAGCCAGTTCCACATCATCCAGCCGCAGGTGGTGAAGTAGAACAGCCGCTCGCCCGCGCGCAGGTCGCATTGCAGGCGGTGCTCTTTGAGATGCTGCAACAGCGTGCCGCCGGCGCCATGCACGATGCATTTCGGCACGCCGGTGGTGCCCGACGAAAACAGGATGTAGATCGGATGATTGAACGGCAGCCGCACGAAGGTCAGTGCCTTGGCGGTGAAGGGCTTGAGGAAATCGTCCAGCGTCTGCGCGCGCGGCACCTGCGCGGCGACATCCGCGCCCTTGCCGAGATAAGGCACGATCACGACGTTCTGCGCCGACGGCAACTGCTTGGCGATCGCCGCGAGCTTATCGGCGAGGGCAATCTCTTTGCCGTTGTACCAATAGCCGTCGACCGTCACGAACACCTTCGGCTCGATCTGGCCGAAGCGGTCGAGCACGCCGCGCTCGCCGAAATCCGGCGAGCAGGACGAGAAGATGGCGCCGATCGAGGTGACCGCCAGCATGAGCGCGATTGTTTCGGGCAGGTTCGGCATCATCGCTGCCACGCGGTCGCCCTCGCCGACGCCGGCCGCGCGCAAGGCCTGCTGTAGCCGCGAGACCAGCGCCTTCAATTCATCCCAGCTCAGCCGGTAGGAGACCTTGTCTTCGCCGCGGAAGATCATGGCGTCGTCGCTGCCGGCGCCAGGCGGGCGCAGCAGGTTCTCGGCGAAATTGAGCTTGGCGTCGGGAAAGAACTGCGCGCCCGGCATCTTGTCGCCGTCGATCAGGCGGCGCGCGCCCTTCTCGCCGATGACGCCGCAGAAGTCCCAGATCAGGTCCCAGAATTCGCCGCTGTGCGTAACCGACCAGGCGTGCAGCGTGCGGTAGTCCTTGAGATCGGTCCCGTGTCGTCGATTGGCCTCCGCGATCAAGGCCATCACCTGCGTCTTGGCGACCCGCTCCGCGCTCGGGCTCCACAACGGCCGTTCCGCCGCTTCACTCATTGCTGACATGCTCACTTCTTCCGCACCGGTCTCTCAACAAAACATCATCAGGGCGTGCCGGCGCAAGCCTATTGCTTCGGCGGCGTGACGTCGGTGACCGGGTTCTTGGGCGGGGTGATGTCGGTGACCGGATTAGCCGGCTTTTGCGGGGCCGCAGGGGGCGTAACCGCCGGCGCCATCGGCGCCGCCGGCGCGGTCGCCGCCGTTTCGGTCAGCCGGGTCGGCAGCGGCAGGTGATGCGGGTAATAGGTCCAGAACACGAAACCGGCGACGAACAGCAGCGTCGACAGGATGGCGCCGAGGAACGGCCGCCGGAAGGCGACCAGGGTACCGATGAAGGTCGAGACAAAGACGATGACGCCCAGGACCGCGATGTAGAACCAGTCCACCCTCGCCCAGTCGATCGGTATGGCATCCATCGTCGCACTCCCTGTCCCTGACGTCGGTCAGTCTAGCCCAGGCCCACCAAGCGGGCCAGCAGATGGCGGCGTATTTTATCGGCGATTGTCTCTTTCGCCTCAATTTCCTTCCGCCCCCAAGTTCGTTCCGAAAATCGGTTCCCATCTTTCGGGGTCACGCGCTATAGCTACCCGCACCATGCTGAACCTACTCATCCTCACCGAAGTCCAGGAGGCCATGCGGGCGCGCTACAAGCAGATGCTGCTGGAGCGCTTCCCGCAATTGACCGTCAACGTGGTCGGCCACCATACGCAGGTCGAACCTTACATCGCCGACACCGACATCCTGTTGTGCTTTTCGCCGCCCATGGCCGACCATGTGGTGCGCGATGCGAAAAAGCTGAAATGGATCCAGGCGCTCGGCACCGGCGTCGACAACATCGTCGATCTGCCCTCGCTCGACCCCGAGGTGCTGGTGACCAATTTGCGCGGCATCCACGGGCCGCCGATGTCGGAAGCGACCATCGCCTACATGCTGTCGCTCGCCCGCGACATGCCGCGCACGGCGCTGGCGCAGCCGCGCCACGCCTGGGAGCGCTGGCCGGTCGGCCTGCTCGACGGCAAGACCGTCGGCATCCTCGGCGTCGGGGTGATCGCCGAGCATCTCGCGCCCATGCTCAAGGCCTTCAACATGACGGTGATCGGCATCAGCGGCTCGCCGCGGCCGGCAGCCGGCTTCGACCGCATGGCCAAGCGCGACGATCTTCTGAAGGTCGTGCCCGAGCTCGACTACCTGGTGGTGCTGATCCCGATGAGCGCGGAGAACCGCCACATCGTCAACGAAGCCGTGTTCGCCGCCATGAAGCCGAGCGCCTATCTCATCAATGTCGCGCGCGGCGGCGTGGTCGACGAGGCGGCGCTGATCAAGGCGCTGGAGAGCGGCGAGATCGCCGGCGCCGCGCTCGACGTCTACGACAAGGAGCCGCTGCCGCCGGAAAGCCCGCTGTGGGAGACCAAGAACCTGACGGCCATTCCGCATCTCGGCGGCTATTCGCAAGGCTACGAAGACCGCGCCATGCCGACCATCGAGCGCAACATGCGCTACTTCTTCAACGACGACCTCAAAAGCATGATCAATATCGTGCGCAAACCGAAATCCTGGGGAGAGTGAATAATGGCCCTGTCGGAACGCCTGAGCACGCCGATCTCCACCGCCGAACTGGAGCGCCGCTGGAAAGCGGTGCGCGCCGCGATGGAGCGGGAGAAGATCGACGTTCTGCTGATGCAGAACAACAACGATCACATGGGCGGCTACGTCAAATATTTCACCGACATGCCGGCGACCAACGGCTATCCCAACACGGTGATCTTCCCGCGCGACGAGGAGATGACGGTGGTGTGCCAGGGCCCGTTCGGCGGCGGCGAGACCACCGCGCAGGGCGACGGCAAGTGGCGCGGCGTCAAGGACATCCTGACCACGCCGAGCTATGCCTCCGCGCATTACACCAAGGATTACGACCCCGAGCTCGCCGCCAGCGCGCTCAAGCCCTATGCCAAGGCGACCATCGGTTTCGTCGGCACCTATCAGATGTCGTTTGCGATGCTTGATTACATCAAGCGCGCGTTTCCAAGCGCGACCTATGTCGACGCTTCCGAGATGGTCGACCGCATCAAGGTGATCAAGAGCCCGGAGGAGATGGAACTGGTCAAGCGCGCCGCCGCCATGCAGGACGGCGCCATGAAGGCCGCCTTCGCCGCGGCGAAGCCGGGCATGCGCGACACCGAGGTGGCCGCGGTCGCGCAATGGTACAGCCAGTGCCACGGCAGCGAGAACGGCATTTATCTGTGCGCCTCGATGCCGCTCGGCACGCCGTCGAAATTCGCCAACCGCCATTTGCAGAACCGTGTCATCCAGGAAGGCGACCAGATCGCGCTGCTGGTCGAGGACAACGGCCCCGGCGGCATGTACACCGAGCTCGGCCGCTCCTGCGTGCTCGGCAAGGTGCCGCAGGCGATGAAGGACGAACTCGAATTCTGCAAGGCGTCGCGCAAACTGACGCTCGACCTGCTCAAGCCGGGCACCCCCTGCAAGGACATCTGGGACGCCTTCAACGACTTCATGCGCAAGAACGGCCGGCCGGAAGAAGCGCGGCTCTATTGCCACGGCCAGGGCTACGACCTCGTGGAGCGCCCGCTCATCCGCAACGACGAGCCGTGGACGATCGCGAAAGACATGAACATCGTCGTGCACCCGACCTATGTGCACGGCGGCTATCTCAACTGGCTGTGCGACAACTACCTGATCGGCGGCAACGGCCCCGGCGACCGGCTGCACCAGTTTCCGGAAGAGGTGGTGGAAGTGGGCTAAGATCGTCCGTCATTCCGGGTTCATGCGCTTAAGGCGCGTGCCGCGGAATGACAGGGAGGAAATCGCGCCATGGCCGACATCAAGATTCTCAACCCCGACAGCCTCGGCACGCCGCTCGGGCAGTATTCGCAAATCACCCGCGTCAAGGCTTCCGAGTTCGTCTTCATCGCCGGCCAGGTCGGCATCGACAAGGCCGGCACGGTCGGCGCCGATTTCGAGGCCCAGTGCGCGCAGACCTTCGCCAATATCGAGGCGGCGCTGCAATCGGTCGGCGGCGGCTGGGGCAATGTGGTGGAGTTCGTCACCTACATGGTGCACTCCCAGGACATCCCGAAATTCATGGCCTATCGCCAGCGCGAATTCCCCAAGATGTTCGCGAATGGCGCCTATCCGCCCAATACGCTGCTGATGATCGACCGGCTGGTGCAGGAGACATTGCTGATCGAGGTACGGACCGTGGCTGCGCTGTAGCGGCCACCAGGCCTTATGCCTTATTTTTGGGCACCCATGGCCGCCTCTTGAAGCAACGCTTCCGGTTCTGGAAAACCATATAACCAATTGTAAGTTTTGTAAGATTTTACTTTAAGTCGGAAGGCCAGCGCTCGTCAGGTGTTGGCACAACGCTTGCGACACAGGCAATTGCATACAATGCCTGGCGGCACCGGCCCCCGACCTTCGCGGCGCCGGCCGCATGAAGGACGCCCGCGATGACCGAGATTGCCGCCGAGCCGCAGCCGATCAGCGTCGACCTCAAGCGCACCGCGCTGATCGTCATCGACATGCAGCGCGACTTCCTGGAGCCCGGCGGCTTCGGCGAGACGCTCGGCAATGACGTCTCGCGGCTGCAGGCGGCGGTGGCGCCCTGCCGGGCGGTGCTCGCCGCCGCGCGCAAAACCGGCATGCTGGTGATCCACACCCGCGAGGGCCACCGCCACGACCTCTCCGACGCGCCACCGGCCAAGATCGAGCGCGGCGCGCCGTCGAAGCGCATCGGCGACGCCGGCCCCATGGGCCGCATCCTGGTGCGCGGCGAACCGGGCCACGACATCGTCGCCGATCTCTATCCGGCCGCCGGCGAGCCGGTGATCGACAAGCCCGGCAAGGGCGCCTTCTATCAAACGGACTTGGAATCGATGCTGAAGAACCGCGGCATCGACAACCTCCTGGTCTGCGGCGTCACCACCGAGGTCTGCGTCAACACCACCGTGCGCGAGGCCAACGACCGCGGCTACCGCTGCATCGTCTCGAGCGACTGCTGCGCCTCCTATTTCCCCGAATTCCACGAGATGGGCCTGAAGATGATCAAGGCGCAGGGCGGCATTTTCGGCTGGGTGTCGGATTCGCAAAGCCTGCTGGCGGCGCTCGGCGAAGCGCGATAATGCTTGGTTGTCATTGATGGAATTGCAGCAAACGCGCTTCACCTCTCCCCCGAGTGGAGAGGGAGCACGCCGAGTTCGCGGCTCTGTTTCTGCCCAAATCTAAACAGCGCAAAGAACGAACAACGCCGCAAAGGAATTACCACTTGCCCGAAACCCTTGCGCAGATCGTCGCCGCCCACCGGGCGGGGACGCGGCAACCCGCGCAGACCATCGCGCGCTGTTACGCGCGGCTGCGCGCTTACAACGATCCCGCCATGTTCATCGCGCTGCGCGAGGAGGCCGACGCGGTGGCCGAAGCGCGCGCATTGGGCGACGCGACGCTGCCGCTTTACGGCGTGCCGGTGGCGGTGAAGGACAATATCGACGTCGCCGGCCTGCCCACCACCGCCGCCTGCCCCGCTTTCAGTTATACGCCGCACCACGACGCCACGGTGGTCGCCAAGTTGCGCGCAGCCGGCGCCATCGTCATCGGCAAGACCAACCTCGACCAGTTCGCCACCGGCCTCGTCGGCGTGCGCTCGCCCTATGGCGTGCCGCGCAACCCGTTCGACAAGGCGCTGGTGCCGGGCGGCTCCAGCTCCGGCTCGGCGGTGGCGGTCGCGGCCGGCGTCGTGCCGCTTTCGCTCGGCACCGACACCGCGGGCTCGGGGCGCGTGCCGGCGGGCCTCAACAACATCGTCGGCTTGAAGCCCAGCCTCGGCCTCGTTTCCACTTACGGCGTGGTGCCGGCCTGCCGCACGCTCGATTGCGTCTCGGTGTTCGCGCTCACCGTCGACGACGCCTGGAGCGCGCTGTCGACGATCATGGGCAAGGACGAGAAGGACCCCTACTCGCGCGCGCGGGCGCTGCATCCGCCCGGACCGATGCCGGGCGGGATCAAGCTCGGCGTGCCGCGCCAAGGCCAGCGCCTGTTCTTCGGCGACCGGGCCTATGAGACCGCCTATGACGGCGCGCTTGAGCGGCTCGCCAGGCTCGGCTGCGCCATCGTCGAAGTCGACATCGAGCCGTTCTACGAGACCGCGCGGCTGCTCTACGAAGGCCCGTGGGTGGCCGAGCGCACCATTACCGTGCGCGACCTGCTGGCGTCGGCTCCGGAGGCCATTCATCCGGTGACGCGCGAGATCATCCTGAGCGGGTTACGGCCGACGGCGATCGACGCGTTTCAGGCGTTCTACAAATTGGAAGAGCTGCGGCGGGTTTCCGAGCACACCTTTCGCGCAATCGATGCGCTGGCGCTGCCGACGGCGCCGACCGCCTACACGGTGCAACAGGTGCTCGCCGATCCGATCGGGCTCAACAGCCGGCTCGGCACCTATACCAATTTCGTCAACCTGCTCGATCTGTGCGGGCTGGCATTGCCGGCGGCGATGACGCAAGCCGGCATTCCCTTCGGCATTACATTGCTGGCGCCCGGCGGCGACGACGCGCGGATTGCCGAGATCGGCCGTGTGTTTCATGCCGACACGAAATTGCCGCTCGGCGCCTTGCACGAACCGCAACCGCCGGAAGCGCCGGAGTGACGGCACCTGTGCCCCGGATGCGGCGCAGCACGAGCGACAGCGAAGTGGTGCGACGCTGATCCGGGGCCCAGCTTGCTGTCAAACGAACCGGGGTCCCGGGTCTGCAGCGCACCGTTTCGCTTCGCTACACGCTGCGCCGCGCCCGGGACATGCGCCGCTACACCGTCTCCGAATAGTGCTCGTATTCCTCGCGCACGGTGATGATGTGCTGGTGCATGCATTGCGTGGCGAGCGTGCGCTCGCCGCGCAGGATCGCCTGCACCACGCGGTCGTGCTCGATGTGCGACTTCGCCAGCCGCCCGAGGATGCGGAACTGGGCGCGGCGGAACGGCTGCACGCGCGCGCGCGTCATCAGCGTCAGTTCCGCGAGATAGCTGTTGTGGGCGCCGGCATAGATGGTGGCGTGGAAGGCTTCGTTCATCTCGTGATAGCGCTGCGGATCGCCGCCCTGGATCAGCACGCGCAGCTTCTCGTGGATGTCCTCCAGACCGCGCCGCTCGATGCTGGTCATGCGCTCGGCGGCATAGCCGGCGCACATCGCTTCCAGTTCGGCCATGGCCTCGAACATGCCGGCGAGATGCTCCGGCGTCGGCTCCGCCACCACCGCGGCGCGGTGCGCGCGCACCTCGACCAGGCCGCTGGCGCCCAGCATGCGGATCGCCTCGCGCACCGGCGTGCGCGACACGCTGAAGCGGCGCGCCAGCTCCGTCTCGTCGAGCGCCGAACCGGGCGCCAGCACGCCGCGCACGATGTCGTCGGCAAGCTGCAGGCGCAGCTCTTCCGCGCGCGTCGTCTTGGCGACCAGCGGCGTCTCGAGCCCGGGCCAAGTCATGCTCATGAGGTCATGCTCATTTCGGCGCGTCCATCAGGCTGACATGCGCCGCCACCACGCGCCAGCCTTGCGGGAATTTCACCCAGGTCTGCATCTGCCGGCCGGTGCGGCCGGGCGCCGACGGGCGTTCGTAGAGCGTCGAGGCGACCGCGAATTCGCGGCCATAGGTGGTGATCACCGTGCGCGACAGCGTGCGCCCGAGCGCGACCGGCGAGCGCGCCGAACGGAAGGAGGCGATCTCGCCGTAGCCGTAGAGGTTCTCCGCCGTGCCGTAGCGGATGGTGCGCGGATCGTCGTGAAACAGCTCGTCGAGCGTGTCGACGTCGTTCGACACCAGCGCCTTCTCGTAGCGCGCAAAGGCCTCCTTCACCTCAGCCACGACCTCCGGCAGGTCGATCTCCATCTCAGCTCTCCTCACCCTTCCCGCTCGCCCCGCGACGGCGGGGCCCCGGAGACTCCCAAGGCCTCACAATTCGGCTACTGGATTCCCGCTCGCGCGGGAATGAGCGGATGACAGGTCGTCGCCAACAAAAGCTCCCTGACATTTTGCTTGCGCATGATCGTATCCGAAACCCGGTTCCGCACTTTTCGCGATCGTGCGCTAGAGACTCGGTCGCGGTGCCGCCACTATACCCGATTGCTCAAGGGCATAGGCGATGCGCAGGGCGACGTCCTCGCGCCAGGGGGCGGCGATGATCTGCACCGCGATCGGCAAGGGCTGCAAGGGCACCGGCACCGCCACCACCGGCAGGCCGATGAACGAGATCGGCTGGGTGTAGATGCCCATATTGGCGCGCACCGGCAGCTCGACGCCGTCGAGCACGAAGGTCTGCTGGCCGATCTTGGGCGCGGCGCAGGGCGTCGCCGGTGCCAGGATGGCGTCGTAATACTGGAACAGCTCGTGCACGCGCTCGCGATACCAGCGGCGGAATTTCTGCGCCTTGTCGACCAGCACCGCCGGCACCATGGCGCCGGCAATCAGACGGTCGCGCACGGCGGGATCGAAGTCGTTCGCCTGGTTGCGCAGGCGATCGAGATGCAGCGCGGCGCCTTCGGTGGCGGTGATGACATAAGCCGCGGCGCGGGCGCGCGCCGCTTCCGGGATGTCGATCTCGTCGTGCGCGCCGGCCGCTTTGGCAACGCGCGCGACCGCTTCCAGCGCTTCCGGGAACGCGCCCTTCTTGAAATAGCCGCCGACAACCGCGATGCGCAAACCGTCGAGCCCGCGTTCAAGCTGCGGCGCGGCCGGCTCGGGCGCACGCATGGTGCAGACCGGATCCTCGGCATCGGGGCCCTGCATGGCGTCGTAGCCGAGCGCGAGATCCATCGTGGTGCGCGCAAAGGGGCCGAGATGGTCGAGGCTGGCGACGAAGGGAAACGTATGCGCGCGCGACAGCCGTCCGTAAGTCGGCTTCAGCCCGAAGATGCCACAGAGTGAGGACGGCACGCGGATCGAGCCGTTGGTGTCGGAGCCGAGCGCGAGCGGCACCAGGCCGCCGGCGACCGCGCCGCCCGAGCCGCCGGACGAGCCGCCGGTCATGCGCGTCTGGTCGTGCGGATTGCGCGAGGGACCGTCGTGCACGTTCTCGCCGGTGAAGTCGTAGGCGTATTCGCCCATGTTAAGCGCGCCGACCAGCACCGCGCCGGCGGCTTCCAGCCGCGCGATCAAGGTCGAGTCTTTCGTCGCCGGCGGAAAGGCGCGGTTGATCTTGGAGCCGGCGACGGTTGTCACGCCCTCGATGTCGAACAGGTTCTTCACCGCGAACGGCACGCCGGCGAGCGGCAGCCGGCTCTTGTCGGATGTCGCGTCGATCGCCCGCGCGCGGGCCTGGGCGCGCTTCGTCGTGACGGCGGTGAAGGCGTTGAGCGCCGGATTGAGCGCGGCGATGCGCGCCAGCGCCTTTTCCGTCACCATGGCGGCGCTGGTCTCGCCGCTCGAGACGGCTTGGGCGATGGCCGCTGCGCTGGCCCAGGCGGGGTCGATCACCATCGCCTCAGGCCTCGAAGACCGGCGCCGGCTCGGCCTCGTCCGGCAGCGGGAACTGCTCGACCAGGGCGGCCTGCTTCAGGGTGACCTCGAGATTGGCCCTCACCGCCGGCTGCCAGGCCGGTTCCAGCGGCAAACCGAGCGCCGCGGCGGCGGCAGCGATGAATTCGTCGAGCGGAGCGGCCTTTGTGGGCATCGGCGGATATATTTCCTTTTTGTCGGTCCCACGCGAGATGCAATTTGGCTGCCAACTCCCTGCCCCAGGCCCGGCCGGCGGGCAAGCGGTGGGCGCCCCGCCAAGACGTCCCTGGCTGGTGTGGATGCAGCAGAGCACAATCTGACATCAGAACACATGTCAGGCGCGCGATTATAGACCGAGTTCGCTGTGCGATCCGAGCCGGACGAGTTCAAGCCTGTGCTCGTCGGGCTTGCGATATATCAGCACCAAATCAGGCCGAAGGTGGCAATCGCGGCAGTCGTCCCACTCGCCCGACAGGGGATGGTCGAAATAGCGGCGAGGCAGTGGGGTGTCGGCGGCCAGGAGATTGATGGTTTCCGCCAGCAAGGCGTCGAGTTGCTTGCTGCGCATCTCAAAACGAGACTGATCACGAGCAGTGATGACTGGGTCCCCGCCTTCGCGGGGACGACGCGCAGTGCCCCCTACCCCACAAACGCCCCGCGCCTGCGCTCGGCGGCGTATTTGGCGAGCGCCAGATAGCGGTAAAGCCCGTGCACGAACTTGCCGTAAGGCAGGCTCAGAAACAGCCCGAGCACGAAGCCGAGATGCGCGGCCAGCAAGAGGCCCATCACGGCGGTGTCGCGCAACATCATCAGCAGCAGGCCGCTCAGGCCGGTGAAGAACAGCATGGCGATGAAGGCCGTATTCAGGTCGGCATGGCGCGGATCGGTGAGCGCGGCCGCGCGCCGGCGCGTCAGCACGAACAGGCCGGCCGGCCCGATCAGCAGGCCGATGCCGCCGAGAATGCCGAGCACCACCGGCGCGCTCGTCAGATCATAAGGCGCCTCCCAGCCGAAACCGTAATGATAGACCGTCGCCACGCAGGTGGCGGCAAAGCACGAGAGAAAGCCGTAGAAGGTGAAATGATGGAAGACGCGGCGGGCGGCCGAAGGCCGGTCATCCTCGCTCATGCAGCCGCCACCCCCGCCGCCGAGATAACGCAATTCGCCGGCATCGCGCACGGCGCGCATCCAGTCCATGAACCCGACGCGCGTTTGGCCGCCGCCGATGTCGCGCCAGCAGGCGCGCATGCTCGCGACGAAAGCGCCGACGACATAGAGCGCGGCGATGCCGAACACCGCGACCATGGCCGCGTGCGGCATCAGCGCATAGAAATCGCCGGCCTGCGCCGCAAACAGCACGCCTGAGTCCTGCAGCACCACGAAACCGGTAATGAAAGCAGCAACGCTGATCGCTGCCAGCAGCGCCACCACCAGGCCGTTGCGCGCGAAGGCAAACGCGAAGGCGCGCGGCCAGACATAGACGGCGTAGCTCTCGTTGCGCACGCGCGCCAGCGCGCGCGGAATATTGACGTCGAACTGGTGCGGCGGCGCGTATTGGCAATCGGGCTGGCAGGCGCCGCACTGGTGGCAGAGATTGGCGAGGTAATGCAGATCGCCGGCGGAGAAATGGCGCCGCATCTCCATCGCGGGGAACACCGCGCACAGACCCTTCGCAGTAGCGACAGGCGTTGCAGATGGTCATCAACCGATCGGCTTCGTGCAGCGCCTCGGTGCGGGGCGCACTCATCGCCCGCAGCTCCGCTCACCCCCGCGACGGCGGGGGTCCGGAATGACGGTCGCGGGCTCGAAAGAGGTCGTTCCTGTCGCTGGCGCGGGAATGAGCGGAAGGTGAGGCTCGGCCTGCCGGTCCGTCAGTTGTTGGCATGGATCGCGGCCCCCTGACCGGCGATGCGGCCGAAGATCGTGCCGATGGTCATGCCGATGCCGGCGAGATAGCCCTTGCCCAGCACGTTGCCGGCCATGATCTCGCCGGCGGCGAACATGTTGGCGGCGGGCGTGCCGTCCGCCAACAGCATGCGCGCCTCGCTGTTCACGCGCACGCCAAGATAGGTGAAGGTGATGCCGGGCCGCAGCGGATAGCCGTAGAACGGCGGCTCGCGGATGGTGCGCGCCCAATGGCTCTTGGGCGTGGCGAGCCCTTCGGTGCGGCAGGTGTCGAGCTTGGTGTGGTCGAACTTGCCGGGCCGGACCGCGGCATTGAATTCCAGCACCGTGCGCTCCAGCGCGCCGGGATCGAGACCGAGCTTGCCGGCGAGCGCGACGATGGTGGGCGCCTCCACCGGCGGAAAGATCGACGGCATGAACAGCGGCAGCGAGCGGGCATCGATGATCGCATAGGCAATCTGCCCCGGCTGCTGCGCCACCAACCGGCCCCAGATGGCGTAGCGCTTGGGCCAGACGTCCTCGCCCTCGTCGTAGAAGCGCCTGGCCTCGCGGTTGACCACGATGCCGAACACCACGCAGTCGAGCCGGGTGGCGATGCCGCCGTCGAAGCGCGGCGCGCGCGCGTCGATCGCCACCGCGTGGCACTGGGTGGGATCGCCGACCGGCATGATGCCGGCATCGAGCAGGATGCGCAGCACGTCGCCGCGGTTATAGGGCGTGCCGCGGATGAGGAAGTTGTCGGCCGCCGCGCCCCAATATTGCTTGAGCCAGTCGATATTGGCCTCGAAGCCGCCGCAGGCGGCGATCAGCGCCTTGCCGCGCACCGATTGCTGGCGACCCTCGTGCATGACCAGCGCCGAGATGAAGAAGCCGTTGGCGATCATCAGCCCGACCACCGGCGCGTCGTAGACCACGGTGACGCCGAGCGCCTCGGCCTGCCGGTAGAGCGTGTTGAGCGCGCCGCGGCCGCCGCCGAGAAAGAAGGCGTTGGTCCGGCCGAGGCTGAGCGTGCCGCCAAGCGGCGGCTGGAAGCGCACGCCCTGATCGCGCAGCCAGCCGATCAGCTCGCTCGAGCGCGTGACGGTGAGCCGGGCCAGCGTCTCGTCGGTCTCGCCGCCGGTGACGCGCATGAGATCGTCGAGGAACTCGCGCTGCGGATAGGGGCCGGCCATGGTCGGCGCGCTGCCGTCATGGGCGCAGCGCAGATTGCGGGTGTGGCGGCTGTTGCCGCCGCGATAGAAGACCGGCGCCGCTTCCAGCACGATGACGCGGGCGCCGCCACGCGCCGCGGTAATGGCGGCGCACAGGCCGGCGTTGCCGCCGCCGACGACGACCACGTCAAAGGCCTGGGTAAGATCGATGTCTTCCATGGCGCTTATGTCGAGTTCCCCCCAGAATCGACCGCCGCACGCAGGCAATTCGGTCTCGCAACCCAATGACGCCGCGCCGCCTTGCATGATAAGGCAATAGTGCGTTCGCTGTCTTGCTTTTCGGGGGCTCGTCATGGCCGATGCTTCGTTTCCCCCAGCCGGGGCCACCGACTGCCACGTGCACGTGATCGGCCCGAAGCGGCGCTATCCGCTGCGTCCCGACCACCGCTACACGCCGAAGGACGCACCCGTGGGCGAGCTCGCCGCCATGCTCAAGCGGCTCAAGCTCGACCGAGTGGTGATCGTGCAGCCGAGCTTCTACGGCACCGACAATGCCTGCATGCTCGACGCCATGGCCGAGCTCGACCAGGCGCGCGGCGTCGCCGTGCTGCCGGCGGGCGCGAGCGGCGACGCAGCTCGAAGACGCTGCAGGCGCAAGGGGTGCGCGGCCTGCGCGTCAATATCGCGACCTTCGGCACGGCGCCGCTCGACGACATCCGCGGCGCCATCCAAGCCGCCGCCGCGTCCTGCGCCGAGGTCGGCTGGCATGTGCAGATCTTCGTGCCGTCGGCGGCGCTGGAAGCGCTGGCGCCGATATTGCGGGGGCTTCCGGTCGATACCGTCATCGATCATTTCGGGCTGACCGATCCGGCGGCGCCGGAGCAGCCCGGTTGCGCGTGCTGCAAGGCCTGCTGGAAAGCGGCAAGGTGTGGGTGAAGATTTCCGGCGCCTACCGCATCGCCGACGATCCCGCCGATACGCGCATCGATCCCTTGGCGCGCGTGCTCTGCGCCGCCAATGCCGAGCGCGTCGTCTGGGGCTCGGACTGGCCGCACACGCCGACCCATGATCTCCATCACCCCGACCGCATGCAGGAATCGCCGTTCCAGGAGATCGACACGCCCTGCCCTGCTGGCCTTGCTGCCGCGCTGGCTCGAGGACGATACCCTGCTGCGCCGCGTGCTGGTGGACAATCCGGCGCGGCTTTACGGCTTCGCCTGACACCGCGCCGGCGCAGGATCGTTCCGGCACCCGGTCGTTTGCCGCCGCCCGCCGGCATCGAACGCTAACGGTTGAGCCAGCGTTTGGCCAAGCCGAGCAGACCCTGCGGCAGGAAGATGATCATCAGAGATGAAGATGACGCCGAGCGGGATCAGATAAGGGAACTGGTCGCCGAACAGCCGCGACAGCAATTCGCGCAGCAACTGGAAGAAGCCGGCGCCGACGATCGGACCGACCAAAGTGCCGATGCCGCCCATGACGTTGAAGATGACGGTGTCGCCCGAGGTCAGGAAGTAGACGAAATCGGGCGCGGCGAATTCGTTCTGGATCGCATAGAGCACGCCGGCGAGACCGGCGAACAGGCCGGACAGCATCACCGAGACGATCTTGTAGCGCTCGACCGGATAGCCGATGGCGCGGGTGCGCGCCTCGTTCTCGCGGATCGACTGCAGCACCATGCCGAACGGCGACTGGGTGATGCGGCGCAGCAGCAGATAGGAGCCCGCCACCACCGCCAGCACGAACCAGTGAATGGTGTAGGTGGTGAAACGGTGGTCGGTGAGGAAGGGAATGGTGAAGTTGGGCCGCGTGAAGATCAGGCCGTTCTCGCCGCCGGTCACCTTGGTCCAGGTGAAGATGATGACGTAGAAGATCTGCGAGAAGATCAGCGTGGTGATGGCGAAATAGATGTCGCGCAGGCGAGTGGAGAAATAGGCGACGAACAGCGCGGCGCCGGCGGCGCCGGCAAGCCCGAACAGGATCGCCAGCCACAGATTGGGCGGGCTGATGAGCAGCAGCGCGGCGGCCGCGCCATACATGCCGAGGCCGAAAAAGGCGGAATGGCCGAAGGAGATCATGCCGGTGTAGCCGATCAGCAGATCGGACGACATCGCCAGCAGGCCCCAGATCAGGATTTCGGTGAGGAAGCGGCGCCAGAACTCGGGCAGCACGTAAGGCGCGACGATCAGCAGCGCCATCACGGCACAGAAGCCGAGCCAGAATACCGTGGTGTGGCTCAGCCTTCCGGTCTTGCCGGCCACGGCGTTGTCGAGCGGGGCTGTGGTCATTTCGGCACCGCCACGAACAGGCCGGTCGGCCGGACCAGAAGCGTCACGATCAGCACGACGAAGGAGACGATCACCGCCTGCGAGGGATCGACCCAGATCGCGGCGTAGGATTCGAGCAGGCTGATGAAGATCGCCGCCGCCACCGAGCCGCCGAGACTGCCCATGCCGCCGACCACCACGACGATGAAGGCCTTCAGCACCCAGTCGAGGCCCATGGTGTGGCTGACGCCGACCAGCGGCGCGAACAAGCACGCCGCTCGCCGCCGCCATCGCCGCGCCGAGCGCAAACACGCCGGTCAGCACCCAGGGCACCGGGATGCCCATGGCCTGCGCCATCACACGGTCCTGCGTGGTGGCGCGGATCCAGATGCCGTACTTGCCGTATTTCAGGAACAGCCAGAAGCCGCCGATGATGGCGCCCGACAACAGCGCGATGACGATGCGGTACCAGGGGTATTGCAGGTAGAACAGGTTGAAATAGGCGGTCATCGGCGCCGGGATGCGGCGCGCGGTCGGGCCGAACTGCCAGAGCGCGTAGTTCTGCAGGATGAGCGAGATGCCGAAGGTGACGAGGATGGTGTTGAGCGGATCGCGGCCGATCAGCGGGCGCAACGTGACGATCTGCATGGCCGCGCCCAGGATGGCCACGACCAGCGCGGAGATCACCAGCGCCATCCAGAAATTGCCGGTGGCGGTAATGACGATGACGCCGATATAGGCGCCGAGCATGAACAATTCGCCGTGGGCGAAATTGACCACGTCCATGATGCCGAAGATCAGCGTCAGGCCCGAGGCGACCAGCGCCAGGATCATGCCGGTGACGATGCCGTTCACGGTCTGGATCAGGATCAGGTCGACCGGAATGGCGCCGATGAGATTGACCACCGCCTGCATGGGTTAGGCTCCGTACATACCACCTGCTCCGCTCATTCCCGCGCAAGCGGGAATCCAGAGCCACAAACCAGTGCCTCGCGATGGACCGCGCTGGGTCCCCGCTTTCGCGGGGACGAGCGGAGAAACGAACCGCTCGTCGACTTCCAACACATGCTCACACCCCCAGGTATTGCTTGACGAGCGGATCGTCGACCTTGATCTCGGACGCGGCGCAGTGGTGGCGCACGCTGCCCTTCTCCATGAAGTAGATGCGCTGGCTGGCGGCCAAGCGTCAGCGGCACGTTCTGCTCGACCAAGCAGGATGGCGACGCCCTCGTTGTGCAGCACCTCGATGATCTCGCGGATCTGCGAGACCATGCGCGGCATCAGGCCCTTCGGTCGGCTCGTCGAGCAGGATGATCTTGGGCTCCAGCATCATGGCGCGCGCGATCGCCAGCATCTGCTGCTCGCCGCCGGACAGCGTGCCGCCGGCCTGGTTGCGCCGCTCCGACAGCACGGGAAAGAACTTGAACACCTTGTCGAGCAACGCCTGGCGCTTCTTGTCGTCGACGCCGTGGCGGTCGAGGCCGGTGCGCAGGTTTTCCATGACCGTGAGCCAGCGGAAGATGCGGCGGTCTTCCGGCACGTAGCCGATACCCAAGCGGGCGAGCTTGTGGGCCGGCAGGCCGGTGATGGCGCTGCCCTCGAGCAGCACCTGGCCCTGGCTCGGCTGCACCAGGCCCATGACCGATTTGAGCGTGGTGCTTTTGCCGACGCCGTTGCGCCCGAGCAGGCCGACCACCTCGCCCGGCTCCACCCGCAATGAGACGCCGTGCAGGATGTGGCTCTTGCCGTAATAGGTATGGAGGTCCTCGATGAGGACGAGCGGCTGGGCACTCATGTTTTGAGATAGACCTCCAGCACGCGTGGATTGTTCTGGATTTCGGACGGCGTGCCTTCGGCGAGGATTTCGCCGTAATGCAGCACGGTGATGCGGTCGCACAGGCCCATGACCACCTCCATGTCGTGCTCGACGATGAGGATGGTGAGGTTCTCGGCGATGCGGCGCACCAGCTGGGCGGTATCGTGGGTTTCCGCCGCGCTCATGCCGGCGGTCGGCTCATCGAGCAGCAGCAGCGACGGTTCGGTGGCGAGCGCAATGCCGATCTCCAGATTGCGCTGCTCGCCGTGCGACAGGTTGGCGGCAAGCTCTTCGGCCTTGCTCAAGAGGCCGACGGCGTCGAGCGCCTGCGCCGCCTTTTCGTTGATGTCGGCAAAGCCGCTGTGATGCTTGAGCATGCTCCAGGCATGGCGGCGCGACTGGGCGGCGATGCGCACGTTCTCCAGCGCGCTCGCGTTCGGCATGATGTTGGTGATCTGGTAGGAGCGCGCGATGCCCCGCTGCGAGATGCGGTTGGGCGGCAGGCCGGTGATATCCTCGCCGTTGAACAGGATGCGGCCGCCGGTCGGCCGCAGCACGCCGGTCAGACAGTTGAAGAAGGTGCTCTTGCCGGCACCGTTCGGCCCGATGATCGCGTGAATGCTGTCGCGCCGTACCTGGAAATTGACCTGGTTGAGCGCGGCCAGCCCCCCGAAACGGACGGACAAGCCTTCCGTCGCCAGCAAGGGGGACGCGGCTCCCCGGTCGCTGACCGGGGAGCCGACGTCGATCAAGGATCTGCGCCGTCAATTTAGAGTCCGATCCATCCAAATTGAATCAGCGCCGGTCCTGACATTTTGCATGCCATCTTTTTCGAAAACCGGCTCCCATCCTCGAGCAAGGTGACGAGGACATGCTTTTCGGGATCATGCGCTAGACCGGCGGGAAGTGGCAGGCCGGCGGGACCATGCGTCTTGTCCTTCGGCACCGCCTGCTTGAGGTGGTAGGTGCCGCCGCCGACCTCGAAGATGAACTCGGTGAGGAAGGCCTGATGGTCGGCCTTGCGCAGCGTCTTGTCCCCTTGCGGGAAGTCGTCGCTGAGCTTGGCCTCGAAGCCTTCCAGCGCCTCGATCAGCTTCATGGTGTCCTTGCGCCTGTCGAACTTCGATCTCTCGATGGTGATCTTCAGCGCGTTCAAGGCCTCGTAGTTCGACTGCACGTACTTGTCGGGCAGCGGACCGGACGGATCGACCTTGGCCAGCCGCGCCTTCGCCTCGTCGAAGAAGCGGTGATGGTAGGGCGTGTCGAGCGGACCGGCGAAGATCGGGATGTAGCGGTTGATGCCGATGAAGCCGTCGATCTTGCTGCCGATCGCCTTCAGGTTGGTGGATTCGGAGATCGAGCCGTCGCCGGCCCACTTGTACTTCTTGGTGAGGCCGAGATCGTAGGCCTGGTTGCAGATGGTCACGCCATCCTTGCCGAAGAAGATGCCGAACAGCCCGTCGAAATTGCCGGTGATCTTCGACAGGAACGGCGTCATGTCGGCGGTGCCGAGCGGGATGCCGGTGGTGCCGACCACTTCGCCGCCGTTCTTCTTGATCTCGGCCACGTAGGCGTCACGTGTCGACTGCCCCCAGGAATAGTCGGCGTAGGCGATATGCCACTTCTTGCCCATGCCGACCAGGGTCGGCGCCATGGCGACCGCTTGCGCCGGCGCATAGTCATGCAGGCGGAAGGTATAGCGGTTGCAGTGGCTGGTGGTGAGCGTGGTGTCGAGGCACACCGTGATCATGTTGACGATCTTGGCGTGTTCCCACACCGGCATGCAGGCGAGGCAGATGTTCGAGAGGAAGCCGCCGCAGTGCACGTCGATGTCTTCTTCCGACACCATCTTCTGGGTCTTGCGGCGCGCCACCGCAGGAGAGCTTTCGTCGTCAGCGATGACGAGCTGAACCGGCCGGCCGCTGATGCCGCCCATCTTGTTGATGCGGTCGGCCGACATCTGCAGACCGACCAGCGCGGTCTTGCCGCCGGCGGCGCCGGCGCCGGACAACGGCTGTTCCGAACCGATCTTATAGGGCTTGGCGGCGCCGAAGGCGGCACGCCATGGCGCCGGCACCAGCATCATCGCGCCGATCGCGCCGCCGCCCCAACCGACGATGCGACGGCGGGTGACTTTGCCATCGTACCAGAAGTCTTTAGCCCACGCCTCGTCTCTCCATTTCTCGGTCATTGCTCTTCCTCCCACTGGATTTCATTCGAAACCGTACCAATGCGTCACGCCCGCGCGCGGACGCGCGGAACGCAAAGTGCAGCAGCCGTTGAGCTGAAGTTTGAATGACGGACGTAGCCCGCGTGTCCGCACCGACGTCTCGTCGGCAACGGGCGCGCATCCCAGTCACCGCACGCCTTGTGGCGCGATGCGGCATGGCCTTGTCCTCCCCTGGTCGACCCTTTCGCGGGCTCTGGCGACCTATTGTCCATAAGCAAACGTCATCCTGGGATAAGTTTCAACCGCTATTTTCACAGTAATGGACTCGTACTCACATCGTCGTATTCTTGCCCTCCGATTGGGCAGCCGTTCGCACAACGTGGCGGCGAATGCTAAGCTGACACGCACGGCGCCTTTCACATGATCGGATGACGCGGATGAACGTCGCGGGCCGGCAAGGAAAAGACGCAAGCGGCCGCGAGGACGGACGCGCCGCCCGGCTCGCCATCCGCGCCGGCGCCCATCGCGGGCCGACCGCCGGCCTGGCGCCCGGCTTTGTGCAAGGCAATCTCGCCATCCTGCCGCAGGCTTTGGCCGCCGATTTCCTGCGCTTCTGTCAGCTCAACCCCAAGCCCTGCCCGCTCATCGGCACCTCGGCGGCGGGCGACTGGCGCGTGCCGGAACTGGGGCAAGACCTCGACATCCGCACCGATCTCCCGCGCTATCGGGTGTGGCGGAACGGGGAACTGGTGGCCGAGCCCGAGACGCTCGGCGACTTCTGGCGCGACGACCTGGTGAGCTTCGTCATCGGCTGCTCGTTTTCGTTCGAGGAAGCGCTGACGGCGGAAGGCATCGCGCTGCGCCACATCGCTCGCGGCTGCAATGTGCCGATGTACCGCACCTCGATCGCGACGGCGGCGGCGGGCCCGTTCCACGGGCCGATGGTGGTGTCGATGCGGCCGATGACGCCGGCCAACGCCATCCGCGCGGTTGAGATCACCACGCGCTTTCCCCGCGTGCACGGCGCGCCGGTGCATATCGGCAAGCCCGAGCTGATCGGCATTTCAGATTTGGGCAAGCCCGACTATGGCGACGCAGTGCCGGTCGCCGACGACGAATTGCCGGTGTTCTGGGCCTGCGGGGTGACGCCGCAGTCGGTGATTGCGACGGTGAAGCCGGAGTTCTGCATCACCCATTATCCCGGCAGCATGCTGGTGACGGACCGGCGCAATACCGAATTCGCGATTACGTGATCTCGGTCATCGCGCGGCGCGGTCGGGCCGCCCGGCCATGGATCGGCGGTGCTGCCTTCAAAAGACGCGCCGGTCAGACAGTCAGCCGCGACGGAACCGCCACCCGCGAGGAGGACGATCCGCGCCGATCGGAGGCGCGAACGGGCTCACCGGAGCGGTGCCGGTTCCGAAAGGCAGTCAGGCCTTCGAGATAAAACGGCTTCGAGAAATAGAAGCCTTGCACGAATTGGATATTCGTCGTCGCCTGCAGATAGGCGAGTTCTTCCTCGGTCTCGACGCCTTCCGCGATGATGGTCATGCCGAGCGTGGTGCCGAGCGACTCGATCGCGCGCAGAATGCTCTGGCTGCGCGGACGTTCCTGGATGTTCGAGATAAAGGAGCGATCGATCTTCAGCTCATCGGCGGTGATGTCGGCGAGCACGCCGAGCGACGAATAGCCGGTTCCGAAGTCGTCGATCGAGACCCGCGTGCCGATGCGCCGCAACTGCGGGAGAACCTGCGTCTGAAACACGCCCTTCGGGATGAAGGCGTCTTCGGTCAGTTCGATGATGATGCGCTCGGGGCGGCCGCTCTTCTCCAGGGTATCGATGATCGAACTCATGAAGGCGGCGTCGTTGGCCTGCTTTGTCGCAAGATTGACGCTGATCGCCGTGCCCGCGCCAAATGCGGCATCGAGCCGGTCCATCAACTCGAGGGCCTCGGAAAAGACGAACTGGGTGATCGGATCGATCAACCCCAGTTCGATCGCCAGCGCGATGAACTTGGCCGGCGGGTGGATTTCCCCGTCGTCGTCCCGCCATCGCACCAGCGTCTCGAATCCGATCACATCGCGGCTGTAGATGTCGACCTTCGGCTGGAAGGCACAGCAGAATTTCCGGTCCTGGATGGCAAAGCGCAGCCTCTGCTCGGCTTGCACCCGGTCGTGCATCGCCTGCGCGATGCCGTGGTTGAAATAGACCGCGCCGCCCTTGGCCCGCTGCTTGGCCCGGTACATCGCGCTATCGGCGTTACGGCGCAGTTCTTCGAAGTTGCCGCCGTGCTCGGGATATATGCTGACGCCCGCCGAGCAGGTGCCGTACACCTCGAACACGTCGATCTGGAACGGCTGCCGGATGCTCTGCATGATCCGGTCGATGACGTCCGAAATCTGCTCCCTGCTCTCATAGGGATCCAAGAGCAGCAGGAATTCGTCGCCGCTGATGCGCGCCAGCATGTCGCCGGGCCGCAGGCAATTCGTCACGCGCTTGCCGATATTGATGAGAAGCGCATCGCCGACGGAATGGCTGTAGTAGTCGTTGACATGCTTGAAATTGTCGAGATCGATGAAGGCGAGCGCAAACTGGCGCGTTCCGTCGTCGCCGGCGATGATCGATTCGATATATTGCTTGATGAGGCCGCGCTTGGGCAGGCCGGTGAGATCGTCGAAGTTGGCGCGCTTCTGAAGCTCGTTTTCGAGCTGCTTGTGGTGGGTGATATCGACCGAACTCGACATCAGCAAGGTGCGGCCCGAAACGGTAATCGGCTTGAACGACGTCGACCAGGTGCTCGCGCCGAGCGGTCCGGCGGCACTATCCTCGAAGGTAACCGATCTCCGTTCTCCGATGACGCGCTCTTCCCATTCGCGGCGGGCGCGCGCTTCGTCTTCGGGCAGGAAGTCGGCGGGCGACGAGCCCACCAAACGGCTCAAAGGAACGGAGACGCTCGCCGCCGCCGGCGTGTTGGCGAGAATGAAGCGGCCGTTCTCATCCTGAACCGTCAGGGCGACAGGCAACTGGTCGATGACGCTCTGAAGAAGTTGCTCGATCTCCAGCGAGGTCAGCTTGTCGCGCTGGGCCTGCTCGACGAGGTCGCCCAAGCGCTCGATTTCGGCCCTGAGCCTGGCTTCCGTGTCCTCGTCGAGGCCCCGCGGCGCAAGCGGCGCACCATCCTCGTTAGCCGCGCGCGCGGGCGCGGATTCCCGTCCCGTCAATGCGACAAGCGATGCCGGCTGCAATTGCGGGGCAAGGCTGGAGCGGGACATGGGCCTCGATCTTGTCTTTGTCTAAAGCGATGAAGACCAACAAACGTTGAGAAACCGGCATCTGCGCCACGCCGAACACGCGTCCAACGCTACCGACACACGACCGCTCAAGCATTCCCGTCACGCACGAATACCTACCGAACTAGCGTTATCAAATTACCAGCTTTCGATGGGTAATTCATCGCACCGCGCTCGGTGACGGCATCGGTGGTTAACAATTTGCTTTTTGCTTTCATTTGCTTTGCTGGCGTATCAAATGCCGCGCAAATCAATCGCCGCATAAAATAACATTTGCGATTTGGAGCGCATGCGGTCGGAAAGCCGCGATCCGTTTCCGAAAAAAGGACAGGAAGAAACAGAAATCCGCCGCGCGTTGCGGCGCACGCGGGCGCTTAGGCCGCGTCGCGCGCGGCGTTCTTGTCGAGCAGACCGGATTCGATGAGCGCGGCGCGAATCGCCGCGATCTCGGCGGCCTCGATCTTCACAAGCGGCGGACGAACTACCGCGCGCGGCAGCTTGCCGAGCAACACCAGCGCTTCCTTCATGCGGTTGTGCATGTCGACGAAGGGATCGGCGTAGAAGACGCGCGCCATGGGCTCGATGCGGTCGTTGAGGCGCTTGGCCTCGGCGAGATCGTTGCCCTGCACGGCGCGGAATAGCTCGCGCCTGCAGGTCGGAGATGACGCTGCCGGAGCCGGACAACAGGCCGTTGCAGCCGAGCACAAGCGAGGAGAACAGCCAGGCCGAGTGGGTCGAGAGCACGTTCACCGGGCGCGGCAGGCTTTGCAGCGTGCGGATGTGCCATTCGTGATGCGGCACGTTGCCGATCCAGTCCTTGATGGCACGGATCGACGGCACCTCGTCGACAAGTTTGAGCAACGCGTCCTTGGGATAGCCCTGCCCGGTGGCGAGCGGATATTGGAAGACGATGAGCGGCAGGTCGCTGGCGTCGGCGATGCGCTTGAAATGGGCAAGCGCCATGGCCGGCGACTGGCCGAGGGTAAACGGCGCCGGCGGGAAGACCAGCAGCGCCGAGGCGCCGCCCGCCTCCGCCATCTTGGCCAGGCGCGCGGCTTCGACGCTGCCGTCGGCCCAGATGCCGTTGACGATCGGCAGCCGGTCGCCGATCTCGTCCTGGGCGACCGCCAGCACGCGCTTCTGTTCCTCGACGGTGCAGGAGCCGACCTCGGTCGAATGGGCGTTGATGGTGATGGCGGAAAGGCCTTGGGTCGCCGCCACATCGCGCAGGTGGGCGCGGAAGCTCGCCTCGTCGATGGTGAGATCGTCGAAGAACGGCAGCAGCACCGCCGGAATCACGCCGTGGGGAACGTAGTTCGGATGGCGCGGCATCTGTTCGTTTCCTCCAGGTTCGTCTATTCGGCCGCGCGCACCGATGGCGCGCCCTCGCCGGTGTAGCCGAATTCGACCGACAGCCGGTCGGCGGCCGCGCGCACAAGCGCCGCGCGCTTCTTCAGCGTGTCGATCGACAGCCGCCACACCGGACCGGAAATGCCGAGCGCGCCGATCACCTGGCCGGTGAAATCGCGCACCGGCACCGCGACGCAACGCACTTCGCGGTCGAACTCGCCGTCGTCGAAGGCAGCGCCCGTGCGCCGCACCTCGGCGATCTCGCGGCGCAGACGCTCTGGCTCGGTGATGGTGTTGGGCGTCTGCGCGGTGAGTTCGGCGCGCTCCAGATAGCTTTCGAACTGCTCGCCCGTGAGCCACGCCAGCATGATCTTGCCGAGCGCCGTGCAATAGGCGGGGCGCACGACGCCGACGCGGTCCGCCAACTGGAAGGCGCCGGGCCCGCTGGTGCGCGCCAGCACCACCACGGCGTCGCCCATGCGCACGGAAAAATGCGCAGCTTCGCCGGTTTCGCGCGACAGCGCCTCGAGCACCGGCGTCGCCAGGCTCATCATTTCGATGTCGTCGAGCGCATTGGCGGCGAGCGCGAACAGCGGACGGCCGATCCGATAGCGCTTGGAATCCTTCAACTGCCGCACATAGCCGAGCGAGACCATGGTGCGCACCAGATGGAACGTGGTGGAATTGTGCAGACCGACGCGCTTCGACAATTCGGCAAGCCCGATGCCGTCGCGGTTGCGCGCGATCTCCTCCATGATGGCGAAGGCGCGGCCGATCGACTGGACGCCGCCGCGCGCGCGCTCGGCCGGGTCGCGCAGCGGCGTGAGGCGGTTGCGCGCCGCCCGGCCAATTCTCGCTTTGGGACGTGCCGTCAAGCTCATTGCCTTTCGCTCAAGTCGCGGGACGTTATCACCCCGCATTTTCGATTGGCAAATGACAATTCACCATGTTGAATCCGGTCGCATTTGCCAGCAAGGCGGGACGCGCCGGAAACGCCGTGATCGAGCCGGAAAACGACGCATACGACGTGGTGGTGGTCGGCGGTGGCGGCAGCGGGCTTGCCGCCGCGCTGGAGGCGCGCGCGCTCGGGCGCAGCGTGGTGCTGCTGGAAAAGAACGCCACACTCGGCGGCTCCACCGCCTGGTCGGTCGGCTCGGTGAGCGCAAGCGCCACCCCGCACCAGATCGCCAAGGGCATCAAGGATTGCCCGGAAGATCACTGGCGCGACATGGCGGCGTTCAACGGCTCGCTCGACAACCGCGACAACCCCGCTTTGCGGCGCATTCTTGCCGACAGCATGCCGGATACGTTCCGCTGGCTGCTCGCGCACGGCATTCGCTTCACCGGGCCGATGCCGGAGCCGCCGCACCAGAAGCCGCGCATGCACAATGTGCTGCCCAATTCGCGCGCCTTCATCCGGCATCTCGAAAAAGCGGCGCGGCGCAAAGGCGTCGTCATCGTCACGCGGGCGCGGGCACGCGCGTTGATCGCCGACGGCGGCCGGGTGAGCGCGGTCGACTGCGAGACGCCGCAAGGGCAACGGCGGTTCACCGCGCGGGGCGGCGTGGTGCTGACAGCCGGCGACTTCACCAACGATCCCGAATTGAAGGCGCGCTACATGGGCGCGCAGGAAGCCAAGGCCTGCGGCGTCAACCCGACCGCCACCGGCGACGGGCAGAAGCTGGCGGTCGCACTGGGCGCGCGCATCCTGAACGGCGATCTGGCGCTCGGGCCGGAATTGCGCTTCGTGCCGCCGGAGCGGCAGAACTTCCTGTTGATGCTGCCGCCGTGGCCGTGGCTGGCGAGTGTCATGGCCTGGTCGCTCGACCGCATGCCGCAGGCGTTGCTGCGGCCCTTCATCATGAGCTTCGTCACCACCGCGCTGGCGCCCTCGCCCGATCTGTTCGAGGCCGGCGCGCTGCTAGTCAACGGCAAGGGCGAGCGCTTCACCGACGAGCGCCTTTCGCCGGCGCTTGCCGTGCCCGACCAGCCGGATGGCAAGGCCTACATCCTGCTCGACCGCCGCATGGCGGCGCTGTTCACCGCCTGGCCGCACTTCGTCTCCACCGCGCCGGGCGTGGCCTACGCTTATCTCGCCGACTACAAGCGCAACCGGCGCGACATTTTCCACGAGGCGCCGACCCTGGAGACGCTTGCGGCCAAGCTCGCCATGGCGGACGGCGCGCTCACGCGCACCGTCGCGGCCTATAACGCGCTGGCCGGCAAGCTGCCGGCCTTCGGCGACGGGCCTTATGTGGCGCTGGGACCGGCACGCGCGGTGTTCGTGCACAACGAGGGCGGCGTCGCGGTCGATTCAGACCACCGCGTGCTCGGCGCGAACGACGCGCCGATCCCCGGGCTCTACGCCGCAGGCGCGACCGGGCAAGGCGGATTGTTGTTGAAGGGTCACGGCCATCATCTGGCCTGGGCCTTCGTCTCCGGACGGCGAGCGGGACGCAATGCGGCGTTCGCGGCGGTCAGTTAGCCAATTACGTTGCGGCACGTACGCTTTCCCCTCTCCCCTTGTGGGAGAGGGAAAGAGAGAATGCCGCGCGCTCTTACCCTACCCCATCGTCCGTCACCGGCGACGTCACCACCAGGAACACCAGATCGACCAGCCCGGTGTTTTCGATCGAATGCACCACGCCCGGCGGCAGGAAGATAAAGTCGTGCTTGCGCACGCGGTGATCCTTGCCGTCGATGTGCATCAGCCCCTCGCCTTCGATGACGTGATAGACCTGCTCCTGGACCTTGTGGCTGTGCTTCTCCACGTAGGCTTTCGGCTGGTACATCGAAATGCGATAGTCGATGTGTTTCGATTGCGCGGTGTCCGGCATCACCAGCGGCTTCGACAGCGCGCCGCCGAAATGGTTGGGAAATTCCAGCCACGGCACCTCGGCGATATTCCTGACGAAGGCTTTGCGATCGGCCATGAGAAACGTCACCGGCGCCGGGTGGGTTGCGATAATACCAGAGAAACTCTAACGATATCGCAGACGCTCGACAACGGGGCCGGGTATGAAGGCAGCGCCATTCGAGTATTCGCGCGCGGGCGACATCGACGAGGCCTGCTCGTGGCTGGCCGCCGACGACGGCGCGCGCGCGATTGCCGGCGGGCAGACGCTGGTGCCGATGATGGCGATGCGGCTCGCGCGCCCCACGCGTCTCGTCGATATCGCCCGCATTGCGGCGCTTTCCCACATCACGAAAGAAGACGGCGCCATCGCCATCGGCGCCGCCACGCGGCAATGCACGATCGAGCGCAATGCACTGATCGCGTCGGAGCTGCCGCTGATGGCGCGTGCGCTGCCGCATATCGGACACGCCGCCACCCGCGCGCGCGGCACGCTCGGCGGCTCGATCGCGCATGCCGATCCGGCGGCGGAACTGCCGCTGGTGGCGGTGACGCTTCAAGCCACCGTGCATTATCGCGAGGGCAAGGAAAGCGGCGAGATGGCCGCCGGCGAGTTCTTCATCGGCCCCACCATCACGGCCTTGCCGATGGGCGCCCTGCTCACCGGCGTGCGCTTTCCGGTGTGGCGCGGCAAAGTCGGCGTCGGTTTTCACGAGGTGAATGCGCGGCGCAGCGATTTCGCCTTTGCGTCGGCGGCGGCGCAGGTGGAGTTGGATAGCGCCGGCAAAGCAAAACGCATCGCTATCGGCATCGGCGCGGTGAGCGATGTTCCGGTGCGTCTTGAAGGCGCCGAGCAGCAGTTGACCGGCGGCGCGCTCGACGAAAAGGCGGTGCGCGCGGCGCTGACCGAAGCGCTCGCCGGCATCGAGGCGCTCGACGACCTGCACGCCAGCGCCGGCTACCGCCGCCGCGCCGCGGTGAGCCTGGCGCTGCGCGCCATCGCCGACGCCAAAATCGACGCGCAAAGGAACAGTGCCCATGCGCATTGAGCTTACCGTCAACGGCGCAGCGCACGCGCTCGATATCGAGCCGCGCACGACCTTGCTCGACACCTTGCGCGACCATCTCGGCCTCAAGGGCGCGCATGCCGGCTGCGAGCACGGCGTCTGCGGCGCCTGCACGGTGCTGGTGGATGGCGTCGCGGTGCGCTCGTGTCTCATGTTCGCGCCGCAGGCGGAAGGCTCGGCCATCACGACCATCGAAGGCGTGGCACCCGGGCCCGGCGAATTGTCGCCGGTGCAGGACGCCTTTTGCGAAACCCACGGCATGCAATGCGGCTATTGCACGCCGGCCATGATCCTGACGGCACACGCGCTGCTCGCCGGCAACCCGGCGCCGACGCGGGAAGAAATCGTCGACGCCATCTCCGGCAATATCTGCCGCTGCACCGGCTACGCGCAGATCATAGAAGCGATCGCGCTCGCCGCCGAGCGCATGCGCGGCGCCAACCGCCCGGCGGAGCTGACCAAATGAGCGCAGCCGACTTCCGCTACGTCTCCACCGACCGGCGCGTGCGCGAGGACCGCCGCTTCGTGGTCGGCAAGGGCGCCTTCGTCGCCGATGTCGATCTCGCCGGCACCAAGCATGTCGGGCTCGTCACCTGTCCCTACCCCGCCGCGCGCATCGTCGGCATCGACACCAGCGAAGCGCTCACGATGCCGGGCGTGCATTACGTGCTCGACGGCCGCGAACTGGCCGAGGCTACGCTGCCGCTGATGAACGGCCTGGAGACGCCGCATGTGCTGCGGCGGCCGCTGGCGTTTGAAGTGGCGCGCTATGCCGGCGAATGGGTCGCCGCCGTCGTCGCCGACAGCCGGGCGCAGGCCGAAGACGCCGCCGAAAAGGTGAAGGTCACCTACGAGCGGCTGCCCTTCGTGCTCGATGCCGAAGAGGCGATGGAAAAAGCCGGCCCCCTGGTGCACGAGGGCCACGGCTCCAACGTGCTGCTCGACCGCACCTTCAATTGGGGCGACGTCGACAGCGATTTCGCCGCCAGCCCGCGCCATCTGAAGCTGCGCGTGAAATGGGGACGCTCATCGACGGTGCCGATCGAGACCTTCGGCGTGGTGGCGAACTGGGATCCGTGGCGCGAGGTGCTCGACGTCTGGGCCTCGATCCAGATGCCGCGCTACGCCGACCAGATCGCCAACGCCATGAAGCTGTCGGGCTCGAACGTGCGCGTGCATTACGACGTCGATGTCGGCGGCAGCTATGGCGTCAAGCGCGGCATCAAACACACCGTGCTCGCCGGCTATCTGTCGCGCCGGCTCGGCTTTCCGGTGCGGTTGATCGAGGACCGGCTGGAGAACATGCGCGGCGGCGACGCGCACGGGCCGGAGCGGCTGTTCGACGTCGAGCTTGCCTTCGACGATAACGGCGTGGTGCGCGCGATGAAGCTGCGCGCGCTGGAAAACCTCGGCGCCTACGCCGGGCGCTCGCCGTTCCAGCTCGGCAAGCCGGCCGGCGCCATCGTCGGACCCTACAAGATCAAGAGCGTGCGCTATCACGCGCAGGCCGTCGTCACCAACAAGACCACGCAGGAAGCGGTGCGCGGCTTCGGCCAGGGCCCGACCAACCTGGCGCTGGAGCGCGCGATGGAGGCGGTCGCGGACGCGCTTGGTCTCGATCCGCTGGAGGTGCGGCGGCGCAACATGATCCGCGCCGATGAATTCCCCTACACCATCCCGAGCGGCACCCGATACGACAGCGGCGATTACGAAACCGTCATCGGCAAGGTGCTGGCCGATACCGACTACGCCGCGTTGAAGGCCGAGCGCGATCGGCTACGTAGTGAAGGCAAGCTCGCCGGCATCGGCATCGCCGCCTGCCTGGAGCCGAGCGGCGGCAACGCCACCTTCGAGGCGCTGATCAACCCCAAGATCACCACCTCGACCTTCATGGAATCCTGCCGCGTCAATATCGACGGCGGCGGCGCCATCACCGCGGCCATGCACACCACCTCCTCCGGCCAGGGCCACGAGACGCTGGTCGGCACCGTGGTCGGCGAGGTGCTGGAGGTCGATCCCGATCATGTGCGGGTAACGCGGCCGGACTCGCTTTCGGCGCTGCCGAGCGGCACGCCGGTCGCGAGCCGCATGGCAATCATGCTGGGCGCCGCCGCCTTCCGCGCCGCCGGCAAGCTGAAGGAAAAGCTCATCACCATCGGCGCGCACGATCTCGGCATTGCGCGCGAGCGCGCGGCCTACGCGCAAGGCGCCGTCTACGACCGCAACGCGCCCGACAAGCGGCGCGGCTGGGACGAGCTCATCACCATCGCGCACCGCAACTATCATCGCATGCCGCCCGGCATGGAGCCGGGATTGGCGGCCGAGCACATCGAGCAGGTGCCGACCGGCGGCACGCTGCCGACGCCGGAGGGCTACGCGCATATCTATCCCTGCGTGTCGTTCGAATTCCATCTCGTCCTGCTCACACTCGATCCCGAACTGGCGACGCCGCAGATCCTGCGCTACCGCGTCGGCCACGACTGCGGCACGGTGATCAACCCCAAGATCGTGCGCGGCATGACCATGGGCGGCATCGCCCACGGCATCGGCGCCGCGCTCTACGAGGAATTCGCCTATGACGGCGAAGGGCAGATGGTGGCGCAGAGCTTCATGGACTATCTGCTGCCGTCCTCGCACGAGGTCCCGCCGGTCAAGATCATCAAGCACGAGACGCCCTCGCCGAACACCGTGCTCGGGCAGAAGGGCTCCGGCGAATCCGGCTATCTCGGCGCGCCGGCGGCGGTGGCGAACGCGATCAACGACGCGTTGCGCCCGCTCGGCATCTCGGTCAACACGCTGCCGCTGAAGGTGGCCAAGCTCGGCGATTTGATCGCGGAAGCGCGGGAAAAGACCGGCGCATGATCATCGATTGCCACGCCCATCTGGTGCCGCCCGCGCTGCTCGACGCGATCCGTAAAAGTGCCGCGCGCTTTCCCAATGTACGGCTGCTCGAAGATGGCCGCGCCTTCTCGTTCGCTGGCGCCAAGCCGACGCGGCCGGTGTCGAAGCCGCTCTCGGATATTCCGGCACGCGTCGCTTGGATGCAGGAGCAGTCAATCGACATACAGGTGGTGGGCGGCTGGGTCGACATGTTCGGCTACGAGCTGCCGGGCGCGGAAGCGGAAGCCTGGAGCCGCATGATCAACGACGCGCTGCTTGCCGCCGCGCGGGCCGAGCCGCGCTTCGTGCCGCTCGCCTGCGTGCCGCTCGGCGACGGCAAGCGCGCGGCCGCCGTGCTGAAGGCGGCGATGGATGCCGGCTTTTCCGGCGCCATGATCGGCACACTGCCGCGCGGGCCCGGCAGCCCGCTCGACGATGAAGACCTCGACCCGTTCTGGCAGGCGGCCGACGAAACTGGCGCGGTCATCCATATCCATCCGAGCTTCGACGCCGGCGACGCGCGGGTCGAGGCCTTCGGGCTCGCCAACGGGCTCGGCCGCATCACCGATGCCGCGATCGCGGTGGCGCGGCTGATCTCTGCCGGGCACGTGACGCGCTACCGACAGGCGAAGTTCTTCGCGCCCATGGGCGCCGCCGCGCTGCCGTTCGTGCTCGGGCGGCTCAGGCGCAACGCGGCGATCACGCCCGGGGTCGGCGATCCGGTCGCGGCGCTGGCGCGCATCTACACCGACACCATCGTGCACGACGCGCGGGTGCTCGACTTCGTAATTAAGATGATGGGCACCGAGCGGCTGATGATGGGCTCCGACAAGCCGTTCCCGATCGGCGATTTCGAGCCGATGAAGATCGTCGCCGAGGCCGGGCTGAGCGGCGCCGAGGCCGCCTGGGTCAACGGCGGGTTGGCCAAAAAATTGTTTCGGATCAAATGAGTAGCCGATGAAACTTGATATCGGAGGCGAGGAGAAATTCGACACTTCGATCGATGCTTTATGGGCGGCGCTGAACGATCCGGCGGTGCTGCAGAAGTGCATCCCCGGCTGCAAGGAGATGACCCCGACCGGCGAAGACCAATTCAAGTTGCTCCTGAACTTGAAGGTGGCCTCGGTCGGCGGCAGCTTTGAAGGTGCGATCGCGCTTTCGGAGAAGCAGCCGCCGGCGCAGTGCCGGATCACGGTCTCGGGCGAAGGCTCGCTCGGCCACGGCAATGGCGGCGCCATCTTCTCGCTTGCGTCGGACGGCGGGCAGACGGTGATGCGCTATGCCGGCGAAGGCGAGATCGGCGGCCTGGTCGCCGGCGTCGGCCAGCGCATCCTCAAGGGCGTCGCCAAGCACCTGGTCGGGCAGTTCTTCAAGTCGCTCAGGGCGGAGCTGGCGAAGGCGCAAGCTTAGCTGTGCGCAATAAGCCGCTCGTCCCCGCGAAAGCGGGGACCCAGCACTACAAAAAGCAAAAACTGGATTCCCGCTTGCGCGGGAATGAGCGGAGTGGGTAGCAGCCGCCCTACCCCGCCGGCTGCGCCGCCTTGCCGACGCGCGACAGGCGCGCCTTGAGGTCGAACGACAGATCGGCGGCTTCCTCCGGCGTCACGCTTTCGTTCGCCGCCAGCAGGCGGCGGCCGAACATGTGGTCGGCGGCGCGGTTGACCAACTCGATGCCGAGCAATTTCTCGCCTTGGAAGCAGAACACCGAAAAGGTGCGCGCCGCGGCGTCACCGCGGATGACGGTACGGTCGCAGGCGCTGGTCAAGCCCACCATCTGCAATTTGAGGTCGCGCTGGTCGCTCCAGAACCAGGGCACGGCATTGTAGGTTTCGGCATTGCCGGTGATCCGCTTGGCCACGCAACGCGCCTGGTCGACGGCGTTCTGCACCAATTCCAGGCGGATGTGCCGGTGGCTTGAAGTCTCCGGAAAGGCGGCGCAATCGCCGATGGCGGAGATGGCGAGATCGGCGGTGGTGAGATGCTTGTCGACCACGATGCCGTTGTCGGTCTTGAGGCCCGCGGCCTGCGCAAGCTCCACGTTCGGCACGATCCCGATGCCGACCAGCACCAGATCGGCGGCGAGCGTGCGGCCGTCGGCAAGCGTTATGCCGGTGACGCGGCCGCCTTTGCCGTCAATTTTTTCGAGGCGCGCATTGAGGTGCATGGTGGTGCCCCACGCCGTGTGGGACTCGGCGTAGAACTGCGAGATCGCCTGCGACACCGCGCGGCTCATCACCCGCGGCAGCGCCTCGATGACGTGCACCTCCTTGCCGAACTTGCTAGCGACCGCGGCAAGCTCCAGGCCGATGAAGCCGGCGCCGATGACGACGATGGTTCGGGCAGCCTCGAAGCGTTCATGGATGGCGTCGGATTCCGCGAGCGTGCGCAGATACATCACGCCGTCGAGATCGGCGCCCTCGACCGGCAGCAGCCGGTTGCGGGCGCCGATGGCCAGCACCAGATGGTCGTAGGAAAGCGAAGAACCGGAGGCGAGATGGATGCGCGCGCCCGTGCGGTCGACCTCGGTGACGCGGTCGCCCAGCAGCAGGTCGATTCCGCGGGTCTCGTAAAAGGACTGCGGCCGCAGCATCAGCCGTTCGGCCGTCATCTCGCCGAGCACATAGGCCTTCGACAGCGGCGGCCGCTGGTAGGGCGCCACCGGCTCGTCGCCGACGATGGTGACCGCCTCCTCATAGCCCTGCTCGCGCAAAGAGGCCGCGACCTGATAGCCGCCCTGCCCGGCGCCGACGATGACGGTCCCATGTGACGGCATTCACGCAACCCCGATGGAATTGACAACGATCAAGGTAACCTCATGCCCCGGCGATCAAGATAACGCAACCATGCCAAAGGCTCCCCTCCGCCTGTTTGCGCTGAACGCCAGCGCCGATCTCGGCGCCCGCGTCGCCGCCGCGCTCGGCGAGCCGCTTGCCGCGCACGAGGAACGCGAATTCGAGGACGGCGAGCACAAGGCGCGCCCACTCGTGGACGTCGCCGGCCGCGATGCCTATGTGCTGCACAGCCTGCATGGCGAGCCCGAACAGAGCGCCAACGACAAGCTGTGCCGGCTGTTGTTCTTCATCGGCGCGCTCAAGGACGCGGGCGCCGCGCGGGTGACCGCGGTGACGCCCTATCTCTGCTACGCGCGCAAGGACCGCCGCACCAAGCCGAACGATCCGGTGATCACGCGCTACGTGGCGGCGATGTTCGAAAGCGTCGGGACGGATTGCGTGGTGACGCTGGAGGTGCACAGCCCAACCGCCTTCGAGAACGCCTTCCGCTGCCGCACCGTGGCGCTGACCGGCACGCCGCTGTTCGTCGACTACGCGAAGGCGCATCTGGCCGGCGAGAAGCTGGCGGTGATCTCGCCCGATGCCGGCGGCATGAAGCGCGCCGAGATGCTGCGCGCGGCGCTGGAGACCGCGCTCGGCAAACCGGTCGGCAAGGGCCTGGCGGAAAAGCATCGCAGCGGCGGCGTCGTCTCCGGCGATCTGTTCGTCGGCGATGTGGCCGGTGCAACCGCTTTGATCGTCGACGATCTCATCAGCACCGGCGGCACCCTGCTGCGCACGGCGAAATCGGCGCGCGCGGCCGGCGCCAGACGAGTGATCGCGCTGGTGACGCACGGGCTGTTCATGCAGGGCGCCGCGGACGTGATCGCCGACCCGGCGTTGGACGGTGTCGTCATCAGCGACGCGCTGCCGCCGTTCCGGCTGGCGCAAGCGGAGTGCAACAAGAAGCTGACGATCTTGCCCTCGGCACGATTGCTCGCGGAGGCGATCAAGCGATTGCATGAGGATCGAAGCCTCGCTGATTTGATGGCCGTCTAGATCATCTTCTCCAGCCTGCGCGCAGCTTCGTCGGCCAGCGCGAGATAGCTCAACGCCAGCTTCGGCCACTTCTCCGGCGTGCGCGGTTGGGCTTCCGCCAGATGCGCGATGGCAAGCCGCGCGCGCAGCGTTGCGCGGTGGCAGCGGTAGAAGGTGAAGAGCTCGTCCGCCGGGCCGTCGCGCAACAGGCACTTCATGCGGCGCTGCAGATAATCGCCGGCCCAGGCCGCGCCCAGCCGCTCGCATTCGAGGCCGAGGTAGGCGATCTCGTCGAAGGGATCGACCACCCGCAGGCGCGCATTGAACTCGATGCAGTCGATGATGCGCACCTGGTCGTCGAGCCAGATGTGCTCGGGGCGAAGATCGCCGTGGCCCTCGACGATGCGGCGGTGGCGGCTACGCATGGCGATCGCCTCGCCGCGGCGGGCGAGGAAGCGGCGCTGGGCGGCGTCGATGCGGCGCACCAGGCCGGCGGGCAGCGCATAGCGCGGGTCGAGCAGCACGCGCTTGTTGAAGGTGAGGCTTTCGGCAAAATCGGCGAGATGGACCGCCGGCGAGAGAAACGCCGGCGCCGCCGCGCGATAAAAGCGCGCCAGCACGGCGGCGAGCTGATCGAGCCGCGGCACCGTCAGCCGGCCGTCGGCGATGCGGCTATCGAGCATGTCGCGCTCGTCGAGCCGCTTCATCTTGACCAGCCAGTCGACCGGAGCCCCGTCGCCGCCGACGGCGAGACCGCCGTCGTTTTGGGTCAGCGGCACGACGCCGAGATAGACCTCGGGCGCGAGCCGGCGATTGAGGCGCAATTCGGCGCGGCATGCGGCCTCGCGTTTCGCCAAGGTGGAGAAGTCGAGATAGGGAAAGCGCACCGGCTTCTTCAGCTTGTAGACGTGCGGGCCGGCGAGAAACACCCATGACATATGGGTTTCCCGCACCTCGACCGCCGCCGGCGCAGGCCCATAGGCGGCCGGGCTTTGCAGGAAAGCCACCTTGTCGGCGAGCGTCGGCGCGCCGGACCGTCCGTGCACGGGGTGCTCCATTGCTCCCGTCTCATAATGCGGCGGGGCGCGCAGCGGTTGATACGTGTCAAACCGGCCCGGTCCGCCCGCCGCCATACTGGAACCGAAACTCCATGGGAACCGCGCCCGTCGCGGCACCATTGAGGGACAGGAGGGGCAGCGCATGACCGTGCAAGAGGTCGAAATCGGCCCCCGGCGGCTGCCCGGCACCATCACCATGCCGGCGGGTGCGCGCGCGCTCATTGTCTTCGCCCATGGCAGCGGCTCGAGCCGCTTGAGCCCGCGCAACCGCATGGTGGCCGAGGCGCTCAACGGCAAAAGCATGGCGACGCTGCTGTTCGACCTGCTGACACCGGAAGAGGAGCAAGACCGCGCCAACGTGTTCGACATCCCACTGCTGGCCGAGCGGCTGGTGGAGGCGGTGCGCTGGATCGACGGCGAGAGCGCGCGGGCGCAACTACCGCTCGGCCTGTTCGGCGCCAGCACCGGTGCCGCGGCGGCGCTAGTGGCGGCGGCAACGCTGGGGAGCCGCGTCGGCGCCGTGGTCTCGCGCGGCGGGCGGCCCGACCTTGCCGGCAGCGCGCTGGCGCAAGTCACCGCGCCGACGCTGTTGATCGTCGGCGGCCGCGATACCGACGTCATCGAGCTCAACGAAGACGCCTATGCGCGGCTTGCCGGCGAAAAGAAACTCGAGATCGTGCCCGGCGCCACGCACCTCTTCCCCGAACCCGGCGCCATGGAAGCGGTGATCGAACTGGCCGCGCGCTGGTTCGTAACGCACCTGCACAGCCACAGCGGATAACCGCCATGCCCTTCGTCGATCGCGTCGATGCCGGCCGCAGGCTCGCCCAAGCACTTGCGAGTTACAAAGACCAGCAGCCGGTGGTGCTGGCGCTGCCGCGCGGCGGCGTGCCGGTGGCCGCGGAGATCGCCACCGCGCTCGATGCGCCGCTCGACCTCTTGCTGGTGCGCAAGATCGGCGTGCCGTTTCAGCCCGAGCTTGCCATGGGCGCGGTGGTCGACGGCAAGCGGCCGGTGACCGTGCGCAACGAGGACGTGATCGCGCTGACCGGTATCGGCGAAAGCGAATTCGCGCGCGTGCGCGACCAGGAATTGGCCGAAATCGAGCGGCGGCGCGCGCGCTATGTCGGCAGCCGCGCGCATCCGCCGCTTGCCGGTCACACCATCATCATTGTCGACGACGGCATCGCCACTGGCGCCACCACCCGCGCTGCCTTGCGCGCCATGCGCCAACACGCGCCGCGCAAAGTCGTGCTGGCGGTGCCGGTGGCGCCGACCGAGACGCTGCGCGCGCTACGCGACGAGGCCGACGATATCGTGTGCCTGGAAGACTACGAGGACTTCGGCGCCATCGGCTATTTCTATGCCGATTTCCGCCAGGTGTCGGACGCCGAGGTGGTCGATCTATTGGCGCAGCATCCGGTCAAGCAATCGAGTTGAATTCGCACCGGTTCCGGTTCAGCGTGCGCGAGCGGACCGGCGAAGCGGGCTGGGAATGCGAAGGCACGGGATCATGAGCGAAACATTCAGCATCGGTGAACGCGACGTCTTCCTGGTGGTCGACGTGCAGAACGACTTCTGCCCCGGCGGCGGATTGGGCGTGCCCAACGGCGACCAGGTGGTGCCGGCGATCAACCGGCTGGCGAAGCGTTTCGCGCATGTGGTGCTGACGCAGGACTGGCATCCGGCGGGACATTCGTCGTTTGCCTCGTCGCATGCCGGCAAGAAGCCGTTCGACACCATCAAAGCCGCCTACGGCGCGCAGATCCTGTGGCCGGACCATTGCGTGCAAGGCACGCGCGGCGCCGAATTCCGCAGCGATCTTGCCGTCACCAAGGCGGAATTGATCTTGCGCAAAGGCTACCACCCGGCGATCGATTCCTATTCCGCCTTCTACGAGAACGACCGCCAGACGCCGACCGGGCTCGGCGGCTATTTGCGCGAGCGCGGCTTTTCCCGCGTGTTCCTCGCCGGCCTCGCCTTCGATTTCTGCGTGCGCTATTCGGCGGAGGACGCCCACCGCGAGGGCTTTACGGCGATTGTGTTCGAGGATGCCTGCCGCGCCATCGACATGGACGGCTCGGCACAGGCCGCGCGCGACGCGTTCAGGGAACGCCGTATCGGCTGCGTGCCGGCAAGCGCGGTCGGGACGGCGGCGGTGTGAATAGCTCTCCGCCTTCACCCTCCCCTGGAGGGGAGGGTCGGTGCCGAGCGCCAGCGACGCTGGCGGGGCATGGCATGCTTCGAATGCGACACCGGCACGAATAGCCTTGCGCAAAGCCGCGGGCCTCGATGCAGACCATGCCTTTTCGCCCACATTTTCAGTGGCTTATCGCATCCGGCGACCGTTGACCTGGGTCAAGTGGCGCGGCGTCGATAGTCTTAGCCTCAACCATGGGGACGCCAGGGCGATCCATGTATGAGCAGACGCAGAACCCCTTTCTGCAACTGGCCTTTCTGTGGCCGGCGCTGGCGGCCGCGTCGGCGAGCGAAGCCACCGGCCTGATCGCCAAGCAGTTCATCGACCTCGCCGCCGGCAGCGAGAGCAAGCAGCCGGCGCGCGAGCCGTCCTGGGCGACGCCGAACACTATCGCGCTCGAACTCAAGATCGTGCGCCTGCGCGATTTCTCCAGCGCGGCAACGGGCGTCCCCACCCTGCTCTGCGCGCCGTTCACGCTGCACGCCGCCAGCATCACCGATCTCGCGCCCGGCCACAGCTTGGCGGGTTGTTTGCGCGATGCCGGTCTCGAGCGGCTCTATGTCACGGACTGGCGTTCGGCGGACGAGAGCATGCGCTTTCTGGCGATCGACGATTATCTCGCCGCGCTCAATGTGCTGGTCGATCATTTGGGCGGGCGCATCGATCTGGTCGGCCTGTGCCAGGGCGGCTGGCTGGCGCTCATCTACGCCGCGCGCTTTCCCGCCAAGGTGCGCAAGCTGGCGATCGCCGGCGCGCCGATCGACACCGCCGCCGCCCCTTCCGAAATGTCGCAGGCCACCCAGAGCACGCCAATGGCGCTGTTCGAGGAGCTGGTGCAGCTCGGCAACGGCCGCATCATGGGCCGCAAGGTGCAGAAGCTCTGGGGACCGGAGACCGTGAGCGGCGAGGAAATCCATCGCACGCTGCAGGCCGAGGCGCGGATCGGCTCGCCCGCTTTCGCGCGGCTCAAGGCGCGCTTCGAGCATTGGTACGCTTGGACCGTCAACCTGCCCGGCACCTATTATCTCGAGAGCATCGAAAAACTTTATAAACGCAACGAAATCGCCAGTGGCGCGTTTGTCGCCCTGGGAGAGCGCATCGATCTCTCGCGGCTGCGCGCGCCGCTCTATCTATTGGCCGCGCGCGACGACGAACTGGTGGCGCCGGCGCAGTTGTTCGCGGCCGAACGGCTGGTCGGCACGGCACCGGCGCACATCCACAATGCGCAGGCGCCCTGCCGCCATCTCGGCCTGTTCATGGGGCGCGAGATTCTGCGCGACCACTGGTCAAAAATCGCGCAGTGGCTGCGCGAGCCGGACGATAGCGCGGGCAAGCTTTAAGAGAATGCCAAGGGAACGCCAAGAGAACGCAATGACAGGTGACGCAATGGCGAAAACAACGGGCCAATCCCCCGATAACAGCGAAGTCGATCTCAGCATTTCTCCGGAGAAGGTCTGCTTCGTCATCATCAAGGCACGCGAATACGACGTCAAAGACGAGGAGACCGAGCCCGACCCAGGCTCGAATCCGTCCGACGACCAGGACGTCGAGATCCTGGAAGACCACGGCGACGATCCGGTGGCCGAGGAGATCACGTCCCTCGTCGATGCGATGTCGGAGGACGAGCAAATCGATCTGGTGACGATCGCCTGGCTCGGGCGCGACGACAACACTATCGACGACTGGGCCAGCCTGCGCGAAGAAGCCGCGCGCGACCACAACGCGCGCACGGCCCAATATCTGCTCGGCATCCCGAACCTCGGCGACCTCTTGGAAGAAGGCCTGTCGATGCTGGGCTTTTCCTGCCAGGACTTCGAAATGGGCCGGCTGTAGTCACGCGCTAGTCGCTCGGCATGAGCCGGCGCTCGATCCATCCTAATCCGAAGAGGACAAGTAGCGTCAGGATCGCGCCGCTAGCGATCACCGTCCAGGCCGCGAGCGCGCAGGCGATGCCGAGCGCCGCCGTCACCCACACGGTCGCCGCGGTGGTGAGGCCGTGCACCGTCGCCGACCGCCGGTCGCGGATGACAACGCCGGCGCCGATGAAGCCGATGCCGGCCAAGACGCCTTGCAGCGTCCCCTGCACCACGCGGGCAAGCGCGTCCGGGTAAGCCGCGAGATCGGCGTAACGGATCGCCGTGGTGCCGGCAATCGCGGAGCCGAGCGCCACCAGCGCCAGCGTGCGCATGCCGAGCGGCTTACCGCGGAGCTCGCGGTTGAAACCGATGGCGATGGCGATGCCGATGACGACGGCAACGACCAGACGCAGCACGGCGCTGAGCTCGCTGGGACCCATGCCATCTCCCTTAAGCAGCGACCCAATTCGCGCCGGGTCAATGCCGGGCCGCTACGGCCTGTTCCGGAACGCGCTGCCGCAGCCGGGCCGTCACCGCAAAGCGGGCAATAGCCCCCCCCGCGTGCCGATCGCTTTGGAAAACACTGTGATCACAGGAGATTGAGATGCCTCATGCCGGAAAATTAGGCGGAGGACGAGACGCCGTGCGAACGGCCCCCCGCCGCTGTGCCGCTATTCGGAACTTTTTATTGTCCGTGGGATTGATCAACCACCGTGAATTGCACTAAGCCAAATGCGGGGCGTAGAATGACAAGGGCCGGCAGCGGTCTCATGTTTGTTGTCTCCGCCGATTACGTGCCTGTCGACTTTGTTTCCCACCACGAATTGCTGCACGCGCTCTTCGCGCTGTATTGCGATGGCGACACGACAGCAACGCCACACGAAAGGACGACGACCCGCGGCACCTGACCCGCCGTCATGAAAAATAAGAACTCTCCACAGGGGGCGACAAGATCCCGAGGAGGAGTTTCGGAAATGCTCAAGGACATCATTAGCCGCCCAATCGGACGCCGCACCATTCTCAAGGCCGGCGCCGCGCTTGGCGCTATGCAGGTGGCAAGCCCGTTCGTCGTGAGCGCGCTCGGCGAGACCCCGGTGAAGATCGGGCTCGACGACCCGTTCACCGGCACCTATGCCGAGCTCGGCAAGAACGAGCAGATCGGCTGCCAGCTCGCGGTCGAAGAGATCAACAAGAAAGGCGGCATTCTCGGCCGCCAGGTTGAGCTGTTGTCGGAAGATTCGACCAGCGCCAACACGGGCACTGCCGTGCAGAAGGCGCACAAGTTGATCGACCGCGACAAGGTCGACTTCATGCTCGGCAACGTGAACTCCTCGATGGCGCTGGCTATCGGCGAGGTCACCAGCAAAGCCGGCATCCTGCACGTCGTCACCGGCGGCCATACCGACGCGGTCACCGGCAAGGATTGCCACTGGAACGTCTTCCGCGTCTGCAACACCACGCGCATGGAAACCAACTCGGTTTCCAAGGTGCTGTTCGATAAGTTCGGCAAGAAGTGGTACTTCATCACGCCGGATTATTCGTTCGGACACACGCTGCAGCAGGGCTTCGAAGCCAGCCTGAAGAAATTCGGCGGCACCGAGGTCGGCGCTTCGCTGTGTCCGCTCGGCACCAGCGACTATTCGCCCTACCTGATCAAGGCGCAGGCCGCCAATCCGGACGTGATCATCTTCCTCACGGCCGGCCAGGACGCGGTCAACTCGCTCAAGCAGGCGGTGCAGTTCGGCCTCAACAAGAAATTCCACATCGCCGGCGCGCAGCAGGAACTGGAAGTGCTCGAGGGCCTGCCGGAGGATGCCCGCATCGGCACCTGGGTGTTCGAGTGGTACTGGAACCAGCCGAATGTGCCGCACGTGAAGGAATTCGTGGCGGCCATCCGCAAGAAGACCGGCGGCAAAGTGCCGACCGCCCGCCACTGGTTCGGCTATGCCTCGGTCTGGACCTGCGCGCTGATCGCCAACGAGAAAAAGACGCTCGAAGCGGCCAAGCTCGCCAAAGCCCTGGAAAACTTCCAGTTGCCGCCCGAGGTGGCGCTGATGCCCGACAAGGTCTTCTACCGCGCCGGCGATCATCAGCTCATGCCCAACCTCTATGTCGGTCACGCGGTGGAAAAGGGCCCGGTGCCGGAAGACCTGTTCCATGTCGACAACGTGGTAAAAGGCGTGGATGTCGCCCTCCCGGTTTCCGAGAAGGGCTGCCATCTCAAATATCCGGCCTGACGGGACGACCGGAGCCGGGCGCTTCCTCGACGGGGCGCCCGGTTTTCAGTTTCAATGGGGAATAAGCAACATCGGCGCGCGGCCGTTCAAGGCTGCGCGCGCGATCAACAAGTTCCAACAACATGACGCAACTCATTCTCTATAACGTCTTCAACGGGCTGATCATCGGCGCGTTCTACGGGCTGATGGCGCTGGGGCTGTCGCTGATCCTCAACCTGTCCGGCGTGATCAATTTCGCGCATGGCGGCTTTCTCGCGATCGGCGCCTATCTCGCTTTCATGCTGATCCCGTTCATCGGCTTCTGGGGCGCGTTGATCGTCGCGCCCGTGCTGACCGCAATTTTCGGCCTGCTCATCGAGCGCGTCCTGATCCGTCCGCTCTATGGCCGCGACCCGCTCTACAGCCTGCTGTTGACCTTCGGCCTCGCATTCATGTTCGAGGACGGCACCCGCTTCATCTGGGGGCCGCAGACCCTGCCCTTCGCCGTGCCGGCCTGGCTGTCGAGCCCGCTCAGCGGCCAGTATTTCTTTCTCACCGGCTACCGCCTGTTCATGGTCGCCCTGGTCACGGTCACCGTGGTGGCGCTGTTCGTGGTGTTGAACCGCACGCGGCTCGGCATGCGCATTCGCGCCGGCACCCTCGACCTCGAGACCGTGTCGGTGCTGGGCGTCAATACGCGCTTCCTGCGCAGCGCAAACTTCGGCCTCGGCATCTACATGGCCGGTCTCGCCGGCGTATTGGCCGCGGGCATGCTTGGCCTGCAACCGACCATCGGCAGCGAGCTGATCATGCCGAGCTTCGTCGCCATCATCATCGGCGGGCTGGGCAGCCTGCCGGGCACGTTGATCGGCGGCCTCTTGATCGGTGTCGCCTCCGGCGTCACCAGCGTGTTTTTCCCGTCGGCCAGCGAAGCGGTGATCTACGTCATGATGGGTCTTGTTCTGTTGGTGCGGCCGCGCGGGCTGTTTGGTGAAGAGGGGCGCCTCCAATGACACAAGGCGATAACCGCCTTAGGAAATACGCCGTTGGCGCGGTGATCTGGCTGCTGCTGCTCAGCATGCCATGGTGGATCACCTATGTCGGCGGATATACCCAGCTCGGCACCCGCGTGGTGGTGATGGCGCTCGCCGCCACGGCGCTCAACTTCCTGCTCGGCTATACCGGTGTGCTGTCCTTCGGACACGCCGCCTATTTCGGGCTCGGCGTCTATGGCGCCGGCCTCACCATCAAATATCTGCTGCCCAGCACGCTGGCCGCCATGGGCGTCGGCATTCTGACCGCAATCGTGGCGGCGGCCGTTATCGGGCTCCTGATCGTGCACCTGCGTGGCATCTATTTCGCCATGGTCACCATCGCCTTCGGCCAGGTGTTTTACTTCATCGCCTACCGCTGGAATTCGGTCACCGGTGGCGACGACGGCCTGGCGGGCTGGGGCCGGCTGCCGATCAATTTCGGCTTCGCCAAGCTCGATATTCAGCACAGCCCCCTGACCTTCTATTACTTCTGCCTGTTCTTCTTCGCGGTGGCGGTCGCCATCATGGCGGCGCTCTTGCGCTCGCCGTTCGGGCGCACGCTGTTGGCGATCCGCGAGAACGAGCGGCGCGCGCGCTTCCTCGGCATTCCGGTCGACCGCCATATCTGGCTGTCGTGGATCATCTCCTGCACCTTCGTCGGGCTGGCCGGCACGCTCTACGCCCTGCTCAACAACTTCGCCGACCCGCACGATCTGCATTGGTCGCAGTCGGGCGACTTCGTGATCATGGCCGTGCTCGGCGGCATGCGCTCGTTCTGGGGGCCGCTGATCGGCGCCGCCATCTTCGTGGTGCTGCAGGACTACGTCTCCACCATGACGCAGAACTGGATGTCGTTCATCGGGTTGTTCTTCGTGCTCGTCGTGCTGTTCTTTCCGCGCGGCGTGCTCGGCATCATTCGTCGGAAGTCGGTGTCATGAGCCTGTTGCAAGTCGAAAACGTCACCAAGCGCTTCGGCAATCTCGTCGCCGTCAACGACGTGTCGATGACGGTCGAACCCGGCGAGTTGCGCGCGGTAATCGGACCGAACGGCGCCGGCAAGACCACCTTCTTCAACCTGATCAGCGGCTTCACCACGCCAACCACGGGCCGCATCGTGTTCGACGGCGAGGACATTACCAAGCTGCTGCCGGCGCGGCGGGTGTGGCGCGGCATGACGCGCACCTTCCAGATCACCGAAGTGTTCCCGGAGCTGACCGTCTACGAGAATCTGCAGATCGCGGTCGAGGTCGCCGCCGGCTTCCGCCTGCGCATCCGGCTCTCGCCCGATGAAAAGGCGCAGGTGCACGAACGCACCAGCGAGTTCCTCACCATGAGCGGCTTGGCCGGCAAGGCCGAACGTCTGGTGGGCGAGCTCAGCCACGGCGACCAGCGCGCCACCGAGATCATGATGGCGCTGGCGCTCAACCCGCGCCTCTTGCTGCTCGACGAGCCGACCGCCGGCATGGGCGACCAGGAAACCTATGACATCACCCAGTTGATCCGGAAGCTGCACCATGACCGGAAGCTCGCCATGGTGCTGATCGAGCATGACATGCGCGTGGTGTTGCGTCTCGCCCAGCGCATCATGGTGCTGGCCGAAGGCGCCATGCTGGCGGAGGGCACGCCGGAGGAAGTCACCGCCAACGAAGCCGTGCAAGCGGCCTATCTCGGAAAGGCAGCGGCATGACCGAACTGGCGCTGTCGGCGGAAAATCTGCAGACTTATTACGGCAAGAGCCACATCCTGCACGGCGCCAGCCTGGAGGTGCGCGCGGGCGAGATCGTCACCTTGCTCGGCCGCAACGGTGCCGGCAAGACCACGACCTTGCGCAGCCTGATGGGGCTCACCCATGCGCGGCAGGGCGCCGTGCGCATCTTCGGCGAGACCACGACCGACTGGCCGCCCTATCGCATCGCCATGCTCGGCGTCGGCTATGTGCCGGAAGGCCGCAAGATCTTTCCCAGCCTCACGGTGGAAGAGAACCTCAAGGTGCCGATGGAGCGGCCCGGGCCCTGGACCATCGCGCGCGTCTACGAGCTGTTTCCGCGGCTCGCCGAGCGCAAGACCAACAAGGGCCGCCAGCTTTCCGGCGGCGAACAGGAAATGCTCGCCATCGCGCGCGCGTTGCTGCTCAATCCCAAGCTGCTGCTGCTCGACGAGCCGAGCCAAGGCTTGGCGCCGCTGATCGTGCAGGAAGTGTTCCGGGTGGTGACGTCGGCGCGCGAGCAAGGCATCTCGGTGCTGCTGGTGGAGCAGAACGTGCGCGCGGCGGTGGAGATCGCCGACCGCGCCTATGTGCTCGACGACGGGCGCATCGTCTATTCCGGCGACGCCGCCGAATTCGCCAAGGACGAGGAGCGCGTGCGCTCGCTCGCCGGCGTCAGCAGCGAGACCTGGGATTAGGGCAAGACGCCGCCGCGCCCAAACGCTTCGACATTCGCATCGTCTTGATGATTTCGCCGGCCGACGCGGAAGATGGTACCGCGCGTGGAACATGGCGGTCATGCGGGCGCGGATTGGCGGGAACAGGCCTCAGCGTGAAACGTTGGCCTGCTGAGCAGAAACGAAAGTCAGGAGGTGCTCACATGCCTTCGAAATTTGGTGCTGTAGCGATGGCTGCGGCAGCCGCAATTTTCATTGCCTCTGCACCAGCGGGCGCCGCACCGGCGTTTGGTGGCGGAGGCGGCCACCGTGGCGGCGGCCACGCCGGTGGTGGGTACCATGGCGGCGGGCACCATGGCGGTGGCTACTATCACGGCGGCGGCCGCCGCGGCGGCTACTATCGTGGCCATCGTGGCGGCGGCTTCGGCGCAGGCATTGCCGGCTTTGCGGCGGGTGCGTTGCTGGGCGGCGCGTTGGCTTCGGAGCCCTACTATTACGACGATGGGCCGGGCTACTACGCTTACCCGCCGGACGAATCTTACGGCCCGAGCGTTGCGTGGTGCATGCGTCACTATCGATCGTACGACCTGCGCAGCCAAACTTATCTGGGTTACGACGGCGACCGGCATCCCTGCCCGTAAGCCAATTCCACCTTCGCTTTAATTGAGATGAAGCGTGATGCCGCAGATTGCGGCGTCACGCTTCACGATTCGAGCACGTAACGTCCGGGCGCCGGCCCGAGCGGCGGATAGTCCGGCGCGCCGGTCGTGGGCGGCGCAACGTGGCCGCTCGCGCGTTCCGCGAGCCAGGCCGCCCATACCGGCCACCAGGAGCCTTGCACGCTCGGCGTGGCGTCGACCCAGGTGTCGGGATCGACATAGCGGTCGTTGTCGGCGCGACGGGCGACGCGGAAATGGCGTCCCCTGTGGCCGGGCTCGCTGACGATGCCGGCGTTGTGGCCGCCGCTGGTCAGCAGAAAGGTCACCTCGGTATCGCTGACCAGATTGAGCTTGTAGACCGAGCGCCATGGCGCCACGTGATCGCGCTCGGTCGCCACCACAAAGATCGGCGCACGGATGTCGCTCAGCGATATCGGACGATCGTCGACCTTGAAACGCCCCTCGAACAGATCGTTGTTGAGGAACAGCCGGCGCAGATATTCGCTGTGCATGTGATAGGGCATGCGGGTGGCGTCGGCGTTCCAGGCCATGAGGTCGGACATCGGCGGGCGGCGCCCCATCAGATATTCATGCACGACGCGCGACCAGATGAGATCGTTGGAGCGCAGGAGCTGGAAGGCGCCGGCCATCTGGCGGTTGTCGAGATAGCCCTGGTCCCACATGACGTCGTCGAGGAAGCTGAGCTGGCTGTCGTCGATGAACAACATCAGTTCGCCCGCTTCGGTGAAATCGGTCTGCGCCGCGAGCAACGTGATCGAGTTCAGGATCGGGTCGGCCTCGCGCGCGAGATAGGCGGCGGCGATAGCGAGCAGCGTGCCGCCGAGGCAATAGCCGACGGCGTCCACCTTGCGCTCGGGCGCGATGGCCTTGATCGCCTTGAGCGCGGCCAGCACCCCGAGCCGCAGATAATCGTCCATCGCGAGGTCGCGATCCTCGGCGCTCGGGTTGTGCCAGGAGATCATGAAGACGGTGTGGCCCTGCCCCACCAGGTATTTCACCAACGAATTTTCCGGCGACAGATCGAGAACGTAATATTTCATGATCCAGGCCGGCACGATGAGGATCGGCTCGGCCGCGACCTCGTCGGTGGCGGGCGAATACTGGATCAGCTCGATCAGGCGGTTGCGGTAGACGACCTGCCCGGGCGTGACGGCGACGCGTTCGCCGGGGCGGAATTCCTCGGCGCCGACCGGCGGCTTGCCGCCGACCGCGCGCTCCCAATCGGCGAAGAAGTTCAGCGCACCACGCACGAGATTGCGGCCGCCCTCACGCGCGGTGACCTCGCGCAGCTCCGGATTAGTGGCGATGAAATTGGTGGGCGACACCATGTCGAGCAACTGGCGGGTGACGAAGGCGACCACATGCTCGTGATGCTGCGAGACGCCGCCGATACCGGTTGTCGCGTTGTGCCACCATTGCTGATCGAGCAGGAAGGCCTGCGACATCAGATTATAGGGCCAGCGCTGCCAGGCTTCGCCACGGAAGCGGTTATCCTGCGGCAACGGCTCGATGCAGGGCGCGCACGTGGGATCGGAGGCGGCCTGCACGGCATAATTGGCGAGCCGCACCGACTTGCGCGTACCCTTCTCCATCAAGAGCTGCCACTTGCCGGGCGAAATGCCGAAGTGCAGCGCCCAGTCGGCATAGGCGAGCGCCAAAGCCGACGGCGAGACGCCGCCGGTGAAGCGGGCCATGGTGGCGTGCAGCAGGCGGTCGGTGCTGGTCGGCCGGTCGATCTCGTCCGGCGCCGGCGGCAGCGATGCCCCGTTGCCCGGCGGATCGAGGCCGTCGGGATCGGCGATGGCGCGCAAGCCGCGCAGCGGCAGCCGCGCCCAGCTTTGCCACCAATCGACCGCCGCGTCGTTTAGCCAGGGCAAAGTCGGCCAAGCCGCCATGGGCGATGGATGGCTCGCATCGTCCGCCGGCACGGGCGGCGAGGAAGCAGTCGTCACTGCCAGATTGGTCATGGGGCTTACCCGCTGCATCGCTCATTCGGTCGCCGCCGGCGGCCAAGGCACACCGGACAACGTACGCCGGATAAAACAGGCCTTAGCGCGCCAGCAAGACGGCGCCATGAATGAGGCAGCACGGCGGGCGGGACCGCGCCTTGATCCTGCTCAAGGCGGCCCCTGCGGCACGGTTAACGAACCGCTACCCCTAAGGTCAGAACTCGAGCTGATCCTCCACCGCGGCAAGTCCGGCCTTGGCGCAGGCTTCGTCCTTGTCGCCGCCCGGCGCGCCAGCGACACCCACACCGCCGAGCAGCGAACCGGCGGATTCGATCATGAGACCGCCGACGAGCGGCGTCACCTTCGGCAGCCCGGCCAGGCCGGCGCCGATCGTGCCGTCCTTGACCGCTTTGACGAAGTCGCTGGTGTTGCGGGTGAAAGTCACCGCGGTCCAGGCCTTGCCTCTGGCGATGTCGAGCGCGCCCACCGGCGCGTAGCGGTCGCGCAATTCCACCAGCGGCGCGCCGAAACGGTCGAGCACCACCACGGCGACTTGAAAGCCATCCTTGCGGCATTGTGCGAGCGCCGCCTTCGCCAGCGCGAAGGCGGTGTCGGGCGCCAGCGACTTGTAGGTGATGACGCCTTCCGCGGCGCGGGCGGGCAGCGCCGCCGCGATCGAAACCGTGGCGGCGACAGCCAAAATGGCAGCTTTGTTCACCTCAGCCTCCCTTGTTGCGAAGCCGGGTCGGCTTCGCTCACGGCCGGATATAGGACCAGCCTTGTTCCTCGAGCTCGGTCAGCCGCACGACACCCGCCGGCACGACGCGCGCCTCCGACACGATCGGAATGGCGTGGCCTTCCTTTTTTTGCATGTTCATCATGGTGTTGTGGCAGGCGGAGAAGGTCAGCGTGGACGGAAAGGCGACCTTCTTGAGGCTCGCCAAGCGGCCCTTCACAGGCGACTTGTCGGCACGCAACATCATCAGACCCGGCCCATAGGCCACCACTTCGATGTCGGCCTTTTCGCCCTTGTCCTGATAATATTGCATCATGTTCGCGACATTGTTGAGAACGAGATTCATCGTCGCCTTGTCGCTCTGATCGACCTGGATCGCGATGTGGTGGACCTTCTTGTCCGCGGCGTGGCCTGGCGTCGCCGTCATCGTGCCAAGGGCGAGCGTAGCGAGCGCCGCCATCGCGTACGTGAAACGCTTCATTTCAACTTCCTCCCGTTATTGATCTCTCGAACGTTCTTCATGGCCGCACGACCGTGTAGCCCTTCTCCGCCAGTTCCAGGATGCGGGCGACGCCAACCTGCACCTTCACGGCCTTGGGATTGATGTCGACCTTCTTGCCGGTCTCGCGCTCGATGGTGTCGACGGTGTTCATGCAGATGTCGAACTCGACCCCTTGCGAGATCAGGCTGTCGACGCGCGCGCGATTGGGGCTCCCTGCCCGCAACAGGTCGATGCCGGGACCGAAGGCGACGACGACAATGGAGATCTTGTCCGGGTCGTAGAACTTGAGCAGGTTATAGGGAACGCTGAGCGCCAGCGCCTGTTTGGCGGGCGTGCGGTCGGAAAGCTGGATCACCAGATGATGGTCGGCGAACGGCTTATCGGGGATCGGCGCCTGGTTCTTTTCCTGCGCCAGCGCCGGCGACGGCACGAAGACCGGCGACAGCGCCAAGGCCGCCAATAGCGCGATCGAAGCCACCCGCGCGCCGATCCACCGCCGTGCCATCCGCGCGCGCATGACGCCCCCTATCCGGAAACGCCCGGATTATTGGCGACGCCCTTGAGCGTCACACGGTTGAGCTGCTTGGGCTTGGCGGTCTTTTGCCCGCGCAGGTAACCGGCAAACACGTCCCACACCGGCTTGCCCTGTTGCGGATTGACCGAGGCCCAGCCGGCGACTTTGTATTTCTTGTCGGCTTCGAGCGGCTTGCCGCCGTCGAGCGTCATGTCGGTGATGCGCTTGCCGACTTTTTCATTGGGCGCGCAGGCGTAATCCATGCCACCGATGCGCACCATGTCGCCGCCCTGCTGGTAGAACGGATCGGGATTGAACAGGTTGTCGCAGACGTCTTCCATGATCGCCTTGATCTGCGCCCCGGTCATCTCGACGACGTAGACCTCCGGATAGGTGATCGCGGTCTCCGACAGCACGTCTTCCATGGTGATGGCGTCGCCCGGCAGCACCGTGTTGCCCCAGCGGAAGCCGGGCGACAACGCGATCTCGGCGTCGAGTGAGTGGCGCAAGGCGTCGCAGATGAGCTGGTCCATGGTGCCGTTGAAGTTGCCGCGCCGGTACAGGAGATCGCCGGCCACCGCCAGCTTCTCGCCGAGCGCGGCGGCATGCGGCTTGCGCAGGCGCTCGATCAGCGCCTGCATCCCGCCGTGCGGCTTCAACAGGCCGGCAAAGACCGGCAGCAGGTGATAGCGCACGTCCTTGACCGCGCCCTTGTCCAATTCCAGATCGACGACACCGACGAATTTGCCGGCCGAGCCGGCGTTGGTGACCAGCGTCTTGCCGCCGGCATTCTTGACGGTGACCGGCGTCGGCACCGCGTCGTGGGTGTGGCCGCCGAGAATGACGTCGATGCCGCTGACCTTGGCGGCGAGCTTGAGGTCGACGTCCATGCCGTTGTGCGAAAGCAGGATGACGGCATCGACCTTGTCCTTCTGCCGCACCCGATCGATGAGCTTCTGCAATTCGGCGTCGCGGATGCCGAAAGTCCAGTCCGGCACGAAGCGCTTGGGGTGTGCGACCGGCACATAGGGGAATGCCTGGCCGACGACGGCAATACGATGACCGCCGACTTCCTTGATCGTCACCGGCTTGAAGACGCGGCCGCTGTCCTTGTCGAAGGCCGGCTTGTCGTTGAACGCCGCCTCCTCCGTGAGAAAAACATTCTGGGCAACGAACTCGCCCTTGAAGCGCTTGATATTGGCGAGCAGCCGTTCCTCGCCGAGGGTGAACTCCCAATGGCCGGTCATGGCCTCGATGCCGAGCAGATTGGCGGCATCGACCATGTCCTCGCCGTGCATGCTGTGCGCAAGGCCGCTGCCCTGCATGAGATCGCCGCCGTCGAGCAGCAGCGAATTGCCGCTGCCGGCCTCACCGCGCAGCCGGTCGATCAGCGTCTTCAGATGGGCAAAGCCGCCGAGCCGGCCATAGCGGTGGGCGGCCTCGGCGAAATCGAGATAAGTGAAGGCGTGGGCCGCGCGCGTCTGCGGCGCGATGCCGAAGTGATCCAGAAACGCCTTGCCGACCAGGTGCGGCGGCTGGCCCGCCATGCCCGCGATGCCGAGATTGACGCTCGGCTCGCGGAAATAGACCGGCAGAAGCTGCGCATGACTGTCGGTCATGTGCAGCACGCGCGCGTTGCCAAAACGGCCGATGTCGTAAGGGTCGTCGCCCGCCGCCGCGCGGGCGATACCGCGGGGCACAACGCCGGACATCGCCGCGACCGTGAGCAGTTTCAGCAGGTCGCGGCGATGCATTTCAGTCGGCTCCTCGTTTGCCAGCTCAGCGGATGACCGCTTCGGGCCAGAGCTTTTCCTGCTCCTTGGCCTGGGCGATCGAGGCTTCGGCCAGGGCTTCCGCCTGGTTAGCGAGCTTGACGGCGTCGTCGAACTTGCCGGCATCGGCCGCCTTCTTGGCGGCCTTGAGTTCCTTGCCGGTCGTCGTCCACGCCGTCTTCATCTTGACAGCCAGCTTGGCCGCCGCCTCCGCCTTGCTATAGGCCGCCTTGAAGTCGTCGGCCGAAGCGGCGAACGCCGCGGTCGTCATGCCGGCGACCGACAGGATGATCGCCAAGCGGATCAAAACACGGGTGCGCATGGTTTCCTCCATCCGTTTGCGGTTTACGGGCGCGCGCCCGGGCCTGAGATCGGCAGACCGTTGGCCATGTAGGAGAGATAATATTCGACGTCGCGGTAGAGCACGTCCTCCGCCTTCAAGGGCTCCGCCCGCACCTGGCTGTTGCAGGAGGTCAAGCGGCGGCTGGTGGTGCCCATGCCGCCCCAGTTGGAACGGTAGATCGGCATGGCGTTGAGAATACCGAGCGCCGGCGCCAGTACCTCGGTGCGCAGGTGCTCGCCGGCCATCTGCACGTGGCAGCTCGAGCAGGAGAAGTTGAACTGACCGCGGCGGGTGTAGAAGTATTCCTTGCCCTTCTGATAGGCGGCCAGTGCGCGCGGATCGCTCGGGATCTTGATGTTCATCGGCTTGCCGCGCGAGGTGAAGGCCATGTAGGCGGTGACCGCCGCCATGTCGTCCTTCTTGTAGTTGAAGGGCTTCTCGCCGTTCTTCGTCAGGCACTGATTGACCGCCACATCGAGGGTGACGACCTCGCCCGACTTGACGTCGAAATAAGGATAGTCCTGGCGAACGCCGATGCCCTTGTTCGGGAAGCAATCGGCGAACGTCTTGCCGTTCTTGAACTTCTTGGCGAACAGCGCCTTGCCCTTGTCGACCGCGATGTCGTAGGGCGGGAACTCCTCGATCGCCTGCCACTGCTTGCGCAGGCCCACGTCCATGGAATACGGGCCATTGACGAAATCGTTGAGCTGCAAATTTGGAAACTTCTTCGTGAAGTATTCACGAAATGCCTTGAAGTCCGCCTTCGGATCGACCTTCGTATTGTCAGCCAGCAGAGGCTGCGCCGTGCCGACAATGATCGCGAGCGCGATGGAAATTTTGCGCAGCATTCAATCCTCCCCTGTCGCCCTTGTCGTAGCGGGCATTATCAAATCTTGGCCGTCAGCGAGTCCGACTGACCCTTGTTATCGACCCAGCTCACTTTGAGGTCGTCACCCTTCTTGCCGCCCTTGAAGGCGAACTTCACATAAGGGTTCTTGGAGACGGCCGGGCCCCACAGCGCGGTGAACACGGACTTGCCGCCGTGCTCGAACTCCAGCACCTCGATGTGATGCGCCGGGATGAGCTTGCCGGACTTGTCCTTGACGAACCCGGAATCCATCGGATGCTGAATCAGCGACTGGACCAGGGTCGTGTCGCCGCTCGCAACGGCGCGCACACGGATTGTCGACATTTTTCTAAGCCTCTCTGTTCAATGCGTTCCGGTCAGCCGCCGCAGCCGCCGACGGTGACTTTGACTTCCTTGCTGGCGGTGTAGAGCTTGCCGTCCGACTCAACGACCGCGACCACCTTGCTGGTCTTGGCCATCTTCAGCCGGTTGGCCACCATCGCCTCGGTGCCTTCCGGAATCTTGTAGGCGGCGGTCAGCGTGTAAGGATTATTCAGCACCAGGATGGCGATCGCCGTCACCTTGGGCAGCGAGCTCTTGACCGCGATCGGCACCACGGCGCCGTTCTCGGCGATTTCCGGCGCGTCGACGTTGATCTTGTCCGACGCCGTCGCGCTCTTGCCGTAGAGCGCCTTGAGCACGTCGGCCTCGTTCTTCTGTTTGAAGGCGTCGGCCGGCCAACCCTTGGCGTCGGCGGCCTGTGCCTGCTGCAGCAGCAGCGGCAATTCCGCGAGCCCCAGGCCGGCGACGCCGCAGGCGGCCGCGCCTTTCAGAATCATACGTCGCGCGCGATCGGGCGCGTCCGGCGACTGCTTCATGTTGTTCGTCTCCTTTGTCATGCCCTGTTTTCCGATTTGTCCTTGTCGCTTCGCCGCGCGGTCAGCGCGTGTAGAGGTAATCGATGATCGAATCGATTTCCTTGTCGGTGAGAATGAGGTTGCGCTTGAACGGTGGCATCACCGTGTGCGGATTGCGCTTGGTCTCGTCCGAGATGATCGCTTTCAACTCTGTGCGCGAGAAGCGCTTCTTCATGTCGTTAAGCACCGGACCGGGATTGCCAAAGTTCTGGGCACCCTTGATCTCATGGCAGGTAATGCAATTGCCCTTGCTGCGGTTGAAGGCGAGCTTCTGCCCTTCGGCGGGCGATGCCGACGCGGCGCTCATCCCCAGCATCAGGGCGCCGAGGGCTCCGCCGGCAATCATCGCCGACACGACGTGAGACTTTTTCAACTTCATCGGTTCTCCTCCCCAGGCCAAATCGTTCGTTTTGGCGACGCTATCATCGTCGCATCTCGTCAAGCGGCCCACTGGTCCGCGGTGTCACGCCTTTACCTTCCGCCGTCGATTTGATCCTGATCGCTTTCGGATCGGCGCAATCCTTCATGCATTCCTGCGCGTGGGTATCGGGCCGCGGATCGCGCCAGATGAAGTGATCGCGGTTCGGCATCGTCACTTTAGGCAAGCTGGTTCGATCCGCAACGAAATTATTATCTACCACGTCGTTGAGGTTTAGAATGTAAGCCGTGAGCGCGTAGACGTCGTCGGCAGAAAGACTGTGCGGTGCGGGAAACGGCTGCGCGCGGTTGATGTAATCCCACAGCGTGGTGGCGTAGGGCCAGAAGCTGCCGACGGTTTTCTGCGGGCGATCTTGGGCGAGCGTGCCGGCGCCGCCGGCGAGCATGGGATAACGGCCGGCCCCCTCGCCGAACGTGCCGTGACATCCGGCGCAACGCGCCGCGAAAACGTCGGCACCGCGGCTCACGCTGCCGCGGCCGGCGGGCAGGCCCTTGCCGTCAGGGCGCACGTCGATGTCCCAGCCGGCAATCTGTTGTGGCGTGGCGGGCGCGCCGTAACCGTAGTGGCCGGACTCGGCGGCGCAGGCGCCGCCCATTGTCATCGTGCCGGCCATGGTGCCGGCCGCGAACAGCACCGCCGGCAGCGTGGTGCGACGTTCAGCCAAGCTGTACATCGTAGACGCTCCCGTCGGTTTTGACCTGCCAGGTCTGAATCGCATTGTTGTGATAGATGGAGTTGACGCCGCGCGCCTTTTGCAGCGCGGCGATGGTCGGCTGCACATAGCCGGTCTCGTCGACCGCGCGCGATTGCAGCAGCGCCGGCTTGCCGTCCCAGCGCCACGGCAGCGTAAAGCGCGTCAGCGCCTTCGGCATCACCGGCGCCTGCAACTCGGCACGTTGCCAATTCACGCCGCCGTCCAATGACACGTCGACCGCTTTGATCCGGCCGCGCCCGCTCCAGGCAAGCCCGCGGATCTGATAGATGCCGGCGCCATGCAGCGGCTTTTCCGGACAGGGAAAAGTGACGACCGACTTTGCTTCCATCACAAAGGTGAAGCCGCGCGCTTTGCCGTCCGGCATCAGGTCGGTGTATTTCGATGTCTCTTCGCGGGTGAACCACGGCTTGTCGCCGACCTTGATGCGGCGCAGCCATTTGACCGAGACATTGCCTTCCCAGCCCGGCACCAGCAGCCGCAGCGGAAAGCCCTGTTCGGGACGCAGTGCCTCGCCGTTCTGGGCGTAGACCACGAGCACGTCATCGAGACATTTGTCGAGCGGCAGGCTACGCGTCATGTGCGCACCGTCGGCGCCTTCCACCAGAATCCACTTCGCCTGTTTCGTGAGGCCGACCTCTTCCAGCAGCGTGGAGAGCTTCACGCCGGTCCATTCGGCGCAGCCGACCATGCCGTGGGTGAATTGCAGCGAATTGAGCTGCGCGCCACGCCACTCCATGCCGCCATTTGCCGGGCATTCGAGGAAGTAAGTGCGCGACACCGAAGGAAAGCGCTCGATGTCCCGCATGGTGAAGAGACGCGGGCGCTCGACCAGCCCATGGATCATCAGCCGGTGCTGTCGCGGATCGACGTCGGGCCGGCCGGCATGATGGCGCTCGAAGAACAGACCGTTGGGCGTGATGGTGCCGGCGAGGTCCTGCAACGGCGAGAAGCTGACGGAGGATTCCTTGGTGGCGGTGAGCCAGGGGACGTTGCGGCGGATCACGTCCTTCACGAAAGCGGACGGCTGCCCATAGGGACGATCGACCACCCCCGGTCCGAGCGACAACGACCACGGCGGATCCTTGGGCGGGAAAGCGTCGGCGGCCTCGGCCGTGTCGCCAAGCATGGCGCCGCCGGCCACGGCCGCGCCAAGCGTCAGAAACGCACGGCGTCCGGATTGCGCGACGGCATCATCGCCTTGATGCGCGCTGTCGCGTCCGTGGCTGGACGTACGGCGGCGCAAGACCGGCATCCCACATCTCCCTAGATGACCAATCGTTTTTTCTTATTGTTCTAATCGTTGTCTTTAATTACTCATATTCAACTTGCACTATCTATCAGCGCGCGTCCAGGACTCTTTCCGAACGGGCTTTCTCCCTGTCGCAGGCGTTGGGGGCGACGGCGCCGGCGTTTGCCGCGCGCGGCGGGAAAGCCTTTTCACAAGCCGGTCGTGGAGGTTCGGTTGGCGGCGCGCCCCGGCTTCGCGAATTACGCGAACACGGCCCCATTACAGCCCTTTGCCGCACGGGCCATGCGACCTTCCGCCGCGTAGGGGCATTCTCCCCTGGCGAGCGCGGCCCTGCGCGCCTTCGGCGCCGCGGAGCCGGCGCGGCGGGCGTTTACGCCCGCATGCTGTGCTTGCTCAGGGGCTTAACGGTGCTGGCCTGCGGGCCCTTGTCGCCGATCTCCTCGGCGAACGAGACGCGTGAGCCGACCGATAGGCTGGCAAAGCCGCCCTCGAGCACGCTGTTGCGGTGGAAATAGATCTCGCGATCGTCGCCGGTCTTCAGAAAGCCGAACTCACCGAGCGGATCGAGCTCCACCACGGTGCCGATCGGCGGGCCGTCGTGCGTCTTCACATCACCCTGCAATTCGCGCACCTGATCCTGCAACTGGCGACGCGCCCGCTTGAAGGCATCGTTGAGCGCGAAGTTCAGGTCGGCATAGCGCTCGTCGTCCTGCCGGGTGTGGCCGATGTTCACATCGCGGCCGTCCGGCAGCGCGAGGTGAACGCTGATCTCGAACAAGCCGCCGGTGCGGTGATGACCGCTGGGGGCTTTCACGACCACCCGGCCGGCGGTGATGCGGCCGAAACGGTCCTCGAGCTGGGCCATATGCTTCTCGATGGCGGCGCGGACATCCGGCGCCGCATTGATGCCCTGGAAATCGATCTCGACGGGAGTTTGCATGAGCCTTGTCTCCGACTTGACGCGTCGTTTGGCTCATTAACTCTCGGAGCCCGCTGCCGGGCGGTCATTGATTTGGCTCAAGGCCCGGTCCTAGCGGTCCAATTCCGACATTTGCATCCCGTTGCTGCAGGTTCCCGAGGCCGCGAGTGTGTTGAATTGAGCGCGGCTCGGCATCACCCGCCGACCGCAGTCGCAGGCCTTCACGTCGTCGCGCGTTTATGAGCCGACGCGGTCGTCGAAGCGCCGGGCGCGGTTGTCGTTGCTGGCCCGCCCGGCATGCAGCCGTTGCGCGCGACCACGCCTGCCCTTGCGCAGAGTCAGGTCGAAGGCATCGAGCAGGTTCTGCCCGACGCGAATCCGGTTGGGGGCATCGGACATGGTGCGCAGCCATCTCTCCACGTTCGCGCGCAGCCTGGCGCGGCGAAGATAGACGGCCTCCCGCCTGGAGACATGGACGGTACCGGGGACCGCATGCAGATCGAGCACGATCGGATGATGGTCGGACGGCCCGCGCGCCAGCACCCGGCGGTGCGAACAGCGCAACCCGCGCGCCATGCAGCGGTCGAGGCGGAAGGTGATGATGTTGCTGGCGACGTGAGTCGGCTGACGCGGGCCGACGTCCTTGAAGCCGGCGAGCTTGACCGGACCCACCGCGTTGTAATCGCCGACGATGGCCGCCGGGCCATCGAGCGCATCGGCGATGTGCAGCAATTGCCAGCGGTTGAGGAACTGCCCGTGCGAGAGATGGACGTTGGCAAAGGCGATGTCGCCGAGTTGCACGATCTGCGCGAGGCGGGGCGGCACCCGGCCGGGCACCTGCGACACCGGCAGCCGCAGCGCGTAAGGCCGCGGCAGCGGATGCGGGCTCCAGACGGCCAAACCATAGACGCGGCCATCGAGCGGCTCGCGGAAGAAATGGCCGCCGACCAGGTCCGGCAATGCGGCGAGTTCCTCGGTCGCTTCCTGCAGCAGCAGCAGATCGGGCCGATGCCGCTCGATCAACGCCGCGACGTCTTCGACGCCGGCGCCGACCAGGCGCAGCAGGTTCCAACTGATGACTTTCAAGACTTGATTCCCGGTTGGCGCTTCTTCGGTTCCCTGCTCATCTTATGCCCGCGTGGCACCTGAACTTTGACCTCTGTGCCGCAACGCCGACCGGCACTTCCTATTACCAGATTTGGGATAATCTAGCCAATATCTGGTGAATAAAATCAGCCCTTCAAGCCCTCTTCGTGACGGCTACGGGCCACGCTTGGAACCTGGGAATTGCAGACGGTGGCGGGCAATCGTTAAAACCTGAGGCAACCGGCGCCGGCCAGCCGCCAATTCCTGTCGAAAGCCATTCGGACCGATGCAATATCTTATCATCGCCGTCTATGTGCTGGTCGCCGGCGCCGTCACCGTCCACGTGCTGCTGACCAAGAGCGACGTGCGAGCCGCACTCGCCTGGATCGCGGTCGCCTGGCTGTCGCCGATCTTCGGCGCGCTGGTCTATTTCGTCTTCGGCATCAACCGGGTCACGCGCCGCGCGCTGCATTTCGGCAGGCCGAGCCGCCAGCGCGACGGCGCGAGCGGGCCGCCCGCCGAGCCGACGGTGCCGCCCAATATCGGCGCCCTTGCCAGAGTCGGCCAGCGGGTCACCGGCAGTCCGTTGATCGCCGGCAACGCGGTGACGGCCTTTCACGGCGGCGATGAAGCCTACCCGGAAATGCTGGCGGCGATCGACAATGCCCGCCACAGCGTCGCGCTCGCCTCCTACATCTTCCGCGACGATGCGGTCGGCCGTTCCTTCGTCGGCTCGCTCATCGAGGCCAAAAAGCGCGGCGTCGAAGTGCGCGTGCTGATCGACAGTGTCGGCAGCGGTTATTTCTGGTCGGCCACGCTGCGCGATCTGGAAGCGAGCCGCATCCGGACCGCCCGCTTCCTGCACACCTGGGTGCCCTGGCGCATGCCGTTCCTCAACATGCGCAACCACAAGAAGCTCCTGATCGTCGACGGCGCCATCGGCTTCACCGGCGGCTTGAACATCGGCGCGGACCACTCCCGCCGGCTCGCCCGCAAGCGCAACGAGTACGTCGACGCGGTGCAGGTGCGCGTCGAGGGGCCGGTCGTCTGCCAGCTCATGGACACGTTTGCGCGCGACTGGTCCTTCACCACCGAGGAGGTGCTGAACCAGGACGCCTGGTGGCCGGATATCGAGCCCTGCGGACCGGTGTTCGCCCGCGGCATTCATTCAGGCCCCGACGCCGACATCTACAAATTGGAAACGATCGTGGGCGCGGCGCTGGCGCAGGCGCGCACGCAAATCCGCATCGTCACGCCCTATTTTCTGCCCGACCAGCGGCTGCAGTTCGCCATCGCGCAGGCCGGATTGCGCGGCGTCAAGGTCGAGATTCTGATCCCCGAGCGCTGCGACTACGTCTTCCTGGATTGGGCGATGCGGGCGCACTTGCGTTTCTTCGAGGACGTGCCGGCCACGGTCTACCTCACGCCCTCGCCGTTCAACCACGCCAAGCTGATGACCGTCGACGGGGAATGGTGCCTGATCGGCAGTTCGAACTGGGATACCCGCAGCTTTCGACTCAATTTTGAATTTGATTTGGAGTGTTACGATCGCGCGCTGACGGCGGAGATCGATGCGCTGATCGAGCGAAAGATTTCGCAAAGCCGCCGGCTCAGGCCGCGCGAACTCGCCGACGTGCCGAAATGGGCGAAATTGCGCGACGCCGCCGCCCGGCTGATGCTGCCCTATCTATAGAAAAGACCGAAAAAGAACCGAAATCGGCGCCAAAGCGGGCAGCTTCGTTCAAACAGGCGTCCCGTGGGCCGCCCCCGGCCTCAGGGGTATCCCCTATGGAGATTATCTGAATATCGCCAGGGGGTTCCAGGGCGTATCCCGAAACAATCGAATTAGGGAGAGCGCCATGCACACCTCGATCGCCCACAGCCCCTCGCAGCAGGCCGCCATTCGCCCGGCCCCGGTCAGCCCGCGCGGCGTCGGCTCCTCCATCGAGATGATGGGCGCTCCCATGCCGTTTACCCGCAACGCCGAGATCTATGGCGAGAACGAGCCGGCCGACTACGTCTACAAGGTGATCAGCGGCGCGGTGCGCACCTATAAGGTGCTCAACGACGGACGCCGGCAGATCGACGGCTTCTATCTGCCCGGCGACATCTTCGGCCTCGAGGCCGGTGACGAGCACACGTTTTCCGCCGAAGCGATCACCGAATGCAAGGTGCTGGTGATCAAGCGCGCCAGCTTGGTATCGCTCGCCGCCCGCGACGGCGAGGTTGCCCGCCAGCTCTGGACCATGACGGCGGGCGAACTGCACCGCGCGCAGGACCACATCATGCTGCTGATCAAGACCGCGCAGGAGCGGGTCGCCGGCTTCCTGCTGGAGATGGCCGCGCGCGGCGCCACGATCGCCGAGGTCGAGCTGCCGATGTCGCGCCAGGATATCGCCGATTATCTGGGCCTCACCATCGAGACCGTGTCGCGCACGCTGACGCAGTTGGAGAAGTCCGCCGCCATCGCGGTGCCGACCTCGCGCCGCATCGTGCTGCGCAACCGCGCCGCCCTCAACCGCATGAACGGCTGACCCCTAGAGTTCTGCGCCGAACAACGTTCCTCCCTGACGCGTTCGGCTTTCACTGCCCCGGCACAAATGCCGGGGCTTCTTTTTTGGGCGGACGGTTAGGTTGCCTTGAGCAGGCCGAGCTCTTGTAGGGTCGCGACGAATTCGGCGCGTTCGCGCGCGAGGTAGGACGTTAGCGCAGGGCCATCCTGATAGAACGGCGACCAACTGAGACGCTCCAGCTCCGCCTGCCACAGCGGCTGCGCGACGGCTTGCTTGAGCGCGCCCTGCCAGAACGCGATCTGTGCCGGCGTCAGGCCGGCGGGGCCGGTGGCGCCGCGCCAGGCGCCGATCACGCAATCGGCGCCCTGTTCCTGCCAGGTCGGCGTGTCGGCAAAGACGCCGGACAGCCGTTGCGGCGATGAAATCCCCAAGACGCGAACATTTCCCGCCTTCAGCTCCGCCAGGACGCTCGCCGCGGTAACCGCGCAGACTTCCGATTTTCCGGCGACCACATCGGCGACGGCGTCGAGCGCGGTATCGAAGACGTGGATCACCGGCGCATTGATATCGCCGCCCGCCTGCCGAACGAGCCTGGCCAACGCGACATGGTTGGGATTGCCGAGCGCGGTCGACAGCGCCACGGTTACCGGCGCGCCGCCGAGCCGGGCGAGCAGATCGGCGCCGGCCCGCAGCCTCGAGTCCGTGCGCACGGCGAAGGCGATGTATTCGGTGACCAGCGTGGCGATCGGCGTGTAGCGGGTGTGCTCGAAATCGGCGATCCCCACCAGATAATCGCTGGTCAGATTGGGCGAGCTGATGCCGATGACATGGCCGTCGCCCGCGTGCTGGTCGACGAAATGCGTCCACGCCCGCCGCGCCCCGTCGCCGGGAACGTTGACGACATCGATGGGAACATCGAGCAGGTGGGCTTCCTGGATGGTCTTGGCGAGGCTGCGCGCCACGCGGTCGAGACCACCGCCGGGCGGCGTGCCGGCAACGAGTTGCACCGCAGCCGTCGGCCGCCAACCGGCGCTCATGCGCCCTGCCCTTGCGGCAACAGACCGAGGTCGCCGAGCGCGTCAGTCATCAGCTTGCGTTCGCGATCGAGGAAGGCGCACTCCTCCGCGCCGGCCATGAAGGTGTCGGCCCAATATTTCTCTTGCAGCGTGGCGCGCCAGGTGTCGGTCGCGGTCGCCGCTCTCAGCACACCGGTCCAGAAGTCGGCGGCGCCGCGCGGGAGATTGCCGGGCGCGATCACGCCGCGCCACATGCCGATGTCGCAGTCGACGCCGCACTCGCGCAGGGTCGGCACGTTGGTAAACGTGCCACCGAGCCTGGACGGGCCCGACAGGGTCAGGGTGCGCAAGCTGCCGGCGGTCAATTCCGGCACCGCGCTCACCGCCGTGATGACGCCAAGCTCGGCTTTGCCCTCGACCACGTTGGCAATGGCGTAACGCGCGGAATCGAAGACATCGATGGTAAGCGCCTTGACGTCGCCGCCGGCGTGCTGGGTCAGCCGCGCCAACGCGATGTGGTTGGTATTGCCGATGGCGGTGGCGAGCGCGATGCGCAATCCGGCGGTGTCGGTCTTCAGCCGGCGTACCAGCGCATCGACGTTGTCGAGCGCGGAATCCGCGCGCACGATGAACACCGGATATTCGGTATAGAGATTGGCGAGCGGCGTCAGGTCTTCGTAATCGCGGTCGCTGACGCCCAGCAGCTTATTACTGATGATGGTCGGCGAGTTGATCGCCAGCACGTGGCCGTCGTCCGGGTGGGCGCGCAAGTGATCCCAGGCATTGCCGCCGCCACGGCCGGGAATGTTGATGAGGTCGATTACGCAGTCGAGCAGCCCATGCGCCTCGATGACCTGGATCAGCGCGCGCGCCGGCCGGTCCTGCCCGCCGCCCGGCGGGGTGCCGGCGACGAGCATAATGTCACGGCTCGGCCGCCAGCCGCGGGCATTCCCACTGGCCATGGCGTCAGCTCGCCGCCGCTTCGTCGGCGGGTCTTGGCGCCGCCGCGATCGTCTGCTTCACGCGCCGCCCGACCTGCATGACGACCAACACAACCAGCAGCGCGGCGCCGACGGCGTAGGTTTCATAGAACAGCTTCTCGTGAACCCCGAGGAAGAAGTCGATCATCCGGTCGACCGGCAGCAACAGGATGAACGCCGCCAGGAACGCCAGGCTGCGCTCGACCGAGTTCGTGTTGGTGAGCGCGTAATCTTCGAGGAAAATCGCCCAGGCGATCACGCCGGCGACCGCGCCGGCGACCGAGACGACGATTTCGAGCATGGTGCCGTCGAGCAAGATCGCCGTGTAGATGAACATGATCGGCATGAAGAAGATCATGGAGGCGATCTTGGTGGCCTGGAAACCGGTCTTGATCGGATCGGACTTGGCGATGGCGCTGGCGGCATAGGCGGCAAGCGCAACGGGTGGCGTCACCGCGCTGACCACCGCAAGCCAATAGCTGATCATGTGCGCGGTCATCGCCGGCACGCCGAGCTGGTTGAGCGCGGGGACGGCGAAGATGGCGAGGATAACGTAGCTCGCGGTGATCGGCAGCCCCATGCCGATCACGTAGCCGGCGACGATGACCCAGAAAATGGTGACCGGCAGCAGGCCAAAGCTCAGCTGCACCAGCAGCAGCGACACGCGGCCCGGCAGGTCGCTCTGGGTCGCCGCCGACAGCAGGATGCCGAGCACGCCGGCGATGCAGCTCACCACCAGCGTATTCTTGGCGCCGGTCTCCAGCGCGTCCCACACGTTCTTGATCAGCGCGACGGCGCAATTCGTCAGGCAGTTCCATGCGCCGCTGCGCACGGGCGCGGCGGCGACGGTTCCGCCGGCAGTCGTGCGCGCTTCCGCGGCCGGCACCTCGGCCGCGGCTCCCGCGAGGATAACCTCGCCAATCTTGAGCACGAAGAAGGCCACCACGACCCAATAGAGGCAGTCGCTTGGCGACAGTCCGTAATAGACGTTGATGAAAAAGGTGAACGGCCCACCAACGGCAATGCCGAAGAAATAGACGAAGACGCCGAAGGCGAGCGACACGGCCAGATAATATTTCCAAGACTGCGCGGACCATTTGGTCTTGACCGCCAGCAGCAGGTCGACGCCGCGCAGCATGACGATCAGAACGATGGTCTTGGCGGCGGCGAGGAACGCGGAATCGCCGTTCACCAGCACGTAGACCATGAAGGGGATCGGCAGCAGCAGATGCAGCCGCGGCAGAATGTTCATCAGCGGCGGCAACTCGGACAGCGGCACCCCGCGCAAGCCCCGCCGCGCGGCCCGCAGATAGACGATCAGACCGACCGACAGATAATAGAGCAGCGCCGGGATGGTCGCGATCTTGACCACCGTGAGATAGCTGGTCTCGGTCAACTGCGCGAGCAGGAAGGCACCGGCGCCCATGATCGGCGGCATATAGGCGCCGCCGGTCGAGGCCGCGGCCTCCACCGCGCCGGCGAATTCCGGCTTGTAGCCGATGCGCTTCATCAGCGGGATCGTGAAGGTGCCGGTGGTCATCACGTTGGCGACGCCGCTGCCGGAGATCATGCCGAACAGCGCGCTGGAGAACACGGCGGCCAGACCGGGGCCGCCGGTGCGCTGCCCGGTGAGCCGGTAGGTGGCGTCGATGATCAGCGAGCCGAGCCCGGTCTTCTCGAGAAAGGCGCCGAGGATGACGAAGATGACGATGTAGGTGGCGAACACCTCGATGATCAGCCCGGTCATGCCGGAGGTCGACAGCAGCAGGAATTCCATCACCCGCTCGACCGAGTCGCCGGCGTGCCAGAGCAAGCCGGGCATCGACTGCGCCACCGGCTCGAACGAGTAGACGAAGAACAGGAAGCCGAGCAGCGGAATGATCGGGCCGACGATGCGGCGGGCGATCTCGAAGCTGGCGGCCGCAAGAATGCCGGCATAGAAGATGACCGGCGTCGGCACCGGGCCGCCGATACGGGCGGTGAGCTCGGCGCGGTTGAGAATCCACCAGGTGATCGCCGCCACCCCGCCGATCAGGAACAGGATGTCCGACACCGTCGGCTTGTTGGGATCTTTCGCCTTGACCGCTTCGTAAGCGTAGATCAGCGCGCCGATGACGCCGCCGACGCCGGCGATCAGCCAGACGTGCGAATTCGAGAAGTCGCGCCACAGCTCGACCTGACTGAAGAACTGCCAGTCGAGCCAGATCGCGATGGAGCCGCACAGGACCACCAGGTCGACCAGCGCGAAGAACTCATCGAGCCAAACGAAGCCCTCGCGCAGCGGCCGCTGCCGGCCCCGGTAGAGCACGATGCACAGGAACGTCGTGCCCAAGAGGAACGTGCCCTTGAACACCTCCGTCGGCGGCGAGCCGAAAAAGGCGACGTCGATGAAGAACAGCGAATAGGCGACGGCGACCAGCGACACGACGATGCGGAACGGCAACGACAGATCGCGTTGCGGCACGATCTCATCGCTGACGAGTCCGATCTTCATCAGAAGAGAAAGCGCACCGTTTGCCATGGTCGAACCGTTCCGTCGGAAGTTGGCCTTTTAGCGGGGGAGCAACGCAAATGCGGAAGGGGATTTCCCCCTCCCGCATCCCGTCATTGAAGGACGAAGGCTGCCTTCGTCAGGTGCCGTTCCCGTAGCCCTTCACGATCTCCTTCGGCACCTTGTAGCCGTGCGCGTCCCAGAACTTGGCCGCCGCGGGATCCACGTAGATCTTGTAAGGCACCAGCGACTCGAACTTGCCGCTCAGCGACTTCCAGTAGCTCGCGGTGCTCGACAGCGTCTTGAGGTTCTTCGGATTGTCGATGGTCGTGAGCACGTCGGTGATGGCCTGCTCGGACATCTTCTTGCTGACGATCCACCACACGTTATAGCCGATGGTGAGCGCCGGCTTGTCCATGCCCTTGACGTCCTTCTGCACCGGGATGGTGACCGGCGAGTAGAACTTGTAGACGGTGGTCAGCTTCTTCTGTTCCGCCGGCGTCAGGCTGATATAGCGCACCGGCTTGCTGATCGAGAGTTGGGTCAGCGCCGGAATCTGATACGGCACGCCGGCCGAGCAGAACACGTCGATCTGACGATCGCCGAGCGCGCGCGCCGAGGCCGAGAAGTTCATGTAGCGCTGCTGGATCTTGTCCATGAGACCGAGCGCCTGGAACATGTTCACGCAATTGGCGCTCGAGCCGGAGCCCTTGCTGAGCAGGCTGACCACCTTGCCCTTCATGTCGCTGAAGGAATGGATCGGGCTGTCGGCGAGGACGGCGACAATCTGCGTCTGCTCGCGCACGTTGCCGATGACGCGGAAGTCGTGGGTCGGGCCGTCCTTTTTGAAGTTGCCGGTGCCGGTCCACGATTCATAGACTTGCGGCATGTGCGACCAGCCGGAGGCGAGCTCCTGGCTTCGCACGCGGCGAGCGTTGCCCACCGAGCCGGCGGTCGGTGTGTATTGGAAGCGATATTTGGAGCCCAATTGCTCGTTCAGCAACTGCGTCGCGGCGCTCCAGGCCGGATGCCAGGCACCGCCCGACGGTCCGCCGCCCATGCGGTAGACATCCGTTGCGCTGGCCGCGCCCGCCATGGCGAGTACGGACGCACCGATGATTACTTTATGAAAGAGTTTCATTCATCACCTCCCTTATTGGTTTTTCCACCCTCGTGATCGCCGGTTGACCGGTTCTCTGCCCGAGAGGATCGCAGTATTGGGCGGGCAGCTCAACGCGGACTGCCCGCCGTTCGCGTCAGCTTGCCGGCCCGTAGCCTTTGACGATCTCGCTCGGCACCTTGTAACCGTGAGCGTCCCAGAACTTGGCGGCCGCCGGATCGACGTAGATCTTGTACGGCTTGAGCGCGTCGAAATTGCCGCTCAGGTCCTTCCAGTAGCGCGCCGTACTGATCAGGGTCTTCATGTTCTTCGGATCGGCGATGGTCGACAGCATGTCGGTGACTTCCTGCTCGGACACCTTCTTGCTGACGATCCACCACACGTTATAGCTGATGCTGCGCGCGGCTTGCGTCATGCCCTTCACTTCCTTCTGCACCGGAATGGTGATGGGCGAATAGAACTTGTAGGCGTCGGTCACTTTCTTCTGCTCGGCCGGCGACAGGCCGACGTAGCGCACCGGCTGGCTGATCGAGAGCTGGGTCAGCGCGGGGATGGTGTAGGGGCTCGCCGCCGAGCAGTAGACGTCGATCTGGCGATCGCCGAGCGCGCGCGCCGAAGCGGAGAAGTTCATCCAGCGCGGCTGGATCGAATCCATGAGGCCGAGCGCCTTGAAGATGTTGATGCAGTTGGCGCTGCCGCCCGAACCTTTGTTGAGCAGATTGACGACCTTGCCCTTCATGTCGCTGAAGGAATGGATCGGGCTGTCGGCCAGCACCGCGATGATCTGCGAGTATTGCTGCACGTTGCCGATCACGCGGAAGTCCTGGCTGGGACCGTCCTCCTTGAAGCCGGCGGTGCCGGTCCAGGCCTGGTAGACTTGCGGCATGTGCGCCCAGCCCGAGGCCAGCCCGCCCGACCGCACGCGGCGGGCGTTTTCGACCGAGCCGGCGGTCGGCGTGTATTGGAAGCGGTATTTGGAACCGAGCTTCTCGTTGAGCAATTGCGTGGCAGCGCTCCACGCCGGGTGCCAACCGCCACCCGAAGGACCTCCGCCCATCCGCAAGACGTCGGCGGCGCTCGCTGCGCTCGCCAAAGCAAGCGCGGACGCACCGATGATCAGACCGTGCAACAGTCTCATGCCATCCTCCCCTTGTGGAGCTAGTCCACATCATGACCGCCGGTTTGACCGGTTCTTGCCTTCGCAAGGATGGCAGGCTTGGGCTGGCGTTACAACGGTTTAGTGGAATTCTTGCGCGATAGAAGTGTGGCAGCGTTCCCATTCGACAGGAAACGTCGTCATTCACGTGCATACCGTTGCGTATGATGCCAATTCCGCTTTCGGCGCACGCGGTAATACCGAACTAGCGCGATAAATTCATATCTATGAAAATGGACGAACGATCGGCCGTACCCGCCTTATATATCCCGCCTTATATATAATGTATCAGCACGCGATTAGGCGGTGTTTTCGCGTACTGATGCCGGAGAACGTGACTGATTCCTACATGAATACGTCGCGTCTATGATCGCGATAGATGCAGTGAAAGAAGTAGAACCGCTGCCTTCTGGCCGATGGTTGTCAGGCTACCTGCAGCGCCTGCGCCACCCGTTGCGCGAAAGCATCGGTGCCGAGCGAACCGCCCATGTCCGGCGTGCGCGAGGCGGGATCGGCAATCGCTTTATCCAGTGCGCTCTCGATCGATTGCGCGGCCTGCACCAGTTTGTCATTGGCGCGCCGCTCGCCGAGCCAAGCCAGCAGCATCGCCGCCGAACCGATCAATGACGACGGGTTGGCGATGTTCTTGCCGGCGATGTCGGGCGCCGAACCATGCTGAGCCTGCGCCACCGCGTGGTCGGCGCCGGCATTGAGCGAAGCCGCCAAGCCCAGGCTGCCGGAAATCTCGGCGGCTTCGTCCGAGAGGATGTCGCCGAACATGTTGGTGGAAACGATGACGTCGAACCGGCCGGCGTCGCGCACCAGCAGCGCCGCCATGGCATCGACGATGCGCTCTTCGTATTGAACGTCCGGATAACGGGCTGCCACCGCGCGGCTGCATTCGAGATAAAGCCCGTCGGAGACGCGCAGCACGTTCGACTTGTGCACCGAGGTCACCTTGCGCCGCCGCTGCATCGCCAGCTTGAAGGCGGCTTCGGCAATGCGGGTCGAGCCCTCGCGCGTGACCTTGCGCACGGCCAGCGCCAGATCGGGCGTCGGCATGAATTCGCCCGGGCCGATGAACATCGAGCGGTCGGCGTAAAAGCCTTCGGTGTTCTCGCGCACGATGACGAGATCGACCGGCTTGCCGCAGCGCGGCGGAAAGCCCGGACGCGAACGCGCGGGGCGGATGTTGGCGTAAAGATCGAGCCGCTTGCGCAACTCGCCGGACGGATTGAGCCCGCCTTCCGCGACCGGCGGATATTCATTGTGCGACACAGGTCCAAGCAGGATGCCGTCCGCGGCCTTGGCTCTTTCGAGAACCGAAGATGGAAACGTGGTGCCGTCGCGCTTGTGCGCGGCCCAGCCGATCGTCGCCTGCTCGAAAGAAAGATCGAGCGCGAAGACGCGATCGGCCGCCCGCAGCACCGTTAGCGTCGCGGCGGTAATCTCCGGCCCGATGCCGTCGCCTTCCAGCACCAGGATGTGAACAGGGGTTCGCTCGTCCGTCATCATGCTTTCCCGCGGGTTGGGCCCTCCCCCGCCGCCACGTAAGCAACCGCAACGAGATGTGTCGAGATGGCAAAGCGGAGATCGAGCACACGGCCGTTGCGCAGCTCGGCCTTCAGGGTTTTCAAATCGACCAGGACTTCGTGATGTTCGAGGAACTTCCCATCCAGCGGATGCACCGCCTTGTACACGGCTTCCTTGGCAAGGAAGTACAGCATGCCGCCGAACGGATCGTCCGAAATCCGCAAGCGCTCGACGGGTGAAAGAACAATGTCGAGGAGATCGGGGTCGAGGCGGCGCGCCGGCTCGATGTCGATGCCAAGCGCGGTCACATCGCGCTTGGAGGCAACCGCGGCGACGGCAACCATCGCGTCATGCGCCAACGAACCGACGATACCCTGCGGCCAGCGCGGCGTTCCGGAGGCCGAGCGGACGATCGCCGCCCGCTCGACGCCGAGCTTGGCCAACAGCTCGCGGGCGACGATGCGGGCCGCGCCGCTTGCCCGCCGTTGCTCCACCGGGCGCGGCAGGCTGCCGGCTTCCTCGGGCGAAAGCGTGGCCTCGTCGCCTTCCACAATCGTGCGATGGCCGACCGACACCCCCGGTATTGCAAGGGCCGCGAGCGCGGATTGAAGGGACAGGTTCGAAATAACAGCGACCTCGACGGTGCGCCGAGCAAACCCCGGCCGATCCGAATAGTGGGCCTCCCCACCGATATAGCGTCACGGCTGCCCTGGCGTCCAGTTCGCCCCGGCCGTGTTTCCTTTGGACGATCTTTTACGCTAGAGTTTGACGCCGGTAAGGGACGTTGCCTGCGCTCGCGCGCGAGCCGTCGCAATTCAGCTTCCGAGGCAGCGTGAGCGTAACCGATAGCCCCTCCAATGACGTTGTGACCGGCCAGACGGTGCTCGGCCGGCTCGAACTGCTGTTGAGCCTGTTCGCCGCCCTGGTGCTGTTCGCCCTGATGGTCCTGCGCTGCGTCGACGTGGTCGGGCGCTATGTGTTCAATGCGCCGGTGCCGGGCGCCTCCGAACTGACCGGGCTGGGCCTGGCGCTTCTGATCTTTGGCGCGCTGCCGATCATCACCGCCTATAGCGAGCACGTCAGCGTCGGCCTCTTGGAACTGATCGGCGGCCGCCACACCCGACGGGTGGAGCGCGCCGTGCTGCTCCTCACCTCGCTGGTGGCGCTGTCGTTGATGGCCTGGCGGCTGTGGGACGAGGCCCGGTCGCTCGCCTCCTACGGCGACGGCACGTCTTATCTCAATGTGCCGCTCGCACCCTTCGCCTATTTCATGAGCGTGATGACGGCGCTTGCCGTCGCTGTCGTCGTGCTGCAGATCGCCGCGGTCTTCCGCACCCCGCCAGACACGCCATAGGTCGGTCCGCGTGCTGCAGACGCTCATCGGCTTTGCCGTCGTCTTTGCGCTGCTGTTTCTCGGCGCGCCCATCGCCTTCGGCATGGCGCTGGTCGGCTTTGCCGGCTTTGCCTGGTTCACCAACTGGCACGCCGCCTTGGCGATGCTTGGCCAGATCAGCTACCAGACGACGATTTCCGACGACCTTTCGGTGCTGCCGCTGTTCATCCTCATGGGCAGCTTCGTCAATCATGCCGGACTCGGCCAGGAGCTCTACGACTGCGCCAATGCCTTCCTCGGCCATCGCCGCGGCGGCCTGGCGATGGCGACGGTCGCCGCCTGCGGCGGCTTTGCCGCGGTGTCCGGCTCCAGCATGGCGACGGCGGCCACCATGTCGAAAGTGGCGATGCCGGCCATGCGCCGCTACGGCTATGGCGACAGCCTCGCCGCCGGCTCGATCGCCGCCGGCGGCACGCTCGGCATCCTGATCCCGCCGAGCGTGATCATGGTGCTCTACGGCATCATGACCTCGACCGATATCGGCAAGCTGTTCATCGCCGGCATCGTGCCCGGCATCATCGGCGTCACCTTCTACATCCTGGCCATCTCGACGGTGACCTGGCTCAACCCCGCGCTCGGGCCCCCGGGCGAGCGCTCGGACTGGGGGCAACGGCTGCAGGCGCTGTCGAAGATCTGGGGCGTGCTGCTGCTGTTCGCCATCGTCATGGGCGGCATCTATTTCGGCCTGTTCACCCCGACCGAAGCCGCCGGCATCGGCTCCGGCGGCGCCTTCCTGTTTGCCGTCGCGCGCCGCAAGCTGACCTGGCGCATTCTGTTCAACGTGCTGGTGGAGACCGCGCGCACCTCGGCGATGATGTTCATCCTGCTGATCGGCGCCATCATCTTCTCCAACTTCATCAACATCGCCGGCCTGCCGAACCAGCTCTCGAGCTGGCTGGACGCGCTCGGCGCCGCGCCGATCACGGTCATTCTGTGCATCCTGGCGGTCTACATCGTGCTCGGCTGCCTGCTGGAAAGCCTGAGCATGATCCTGCTCACCATTCCGATCTTCTTCCCGATCGTGAAGGCGCTCGGCTTCGATCCGGTCTGGTTCGGAGTGATCATCGTGGTAGTGGTCGAGATCGGGATGATCACGCCGCCGATCGGGCTCAACGTCTTCGTGCTGAAGGCGACGCTGAAGGACGTGCCGGTCACCACCATCTTCCGCGGTGTCGGCTATTTCATCGTGGCCGATATCGTGCGGCTGGCGCTGTTCGTGTTCGTGCCGCAGATCGTCTTGTTCCTGCCGGCGCTGATGTGAGCGCACGCCCCGGCTGTCGCCCGGCCCCGGGGACAACCAACACGCGGCGCTCCTTGCCGCCGATAATTTGGGTAGCCGCGGCGGCTTGTGTTCCGGCGGGGTTACCCGGCATGATGCGCCTAACGCGCAGATTTAAGGGGGATATCCATATGTTGAAACGGGTTACGCGTATGCTCCTGGCGGCGGCCGTCGTCGCCGCCGGCGCCCTGCTGGCCGGCAACCAAGCGTCGGCACAGACGGTGTGGCGCTTTTCCAATTGGGTGCCGCCGACGCATCCGCTGACGGTCGAGGTGTTCAAGGTCTGGGCCAAGAAGGTCGAGGAAGCCACCAAAGGCCACGTCAAGATCCAGTTCGTCAGCGCGCTCGGCAACCCGCCGTCGCATTTCGACCTGGTCAAGAACGGCGTCGCCGATGTCGCGATGAGCGTCAACAGCTATACCGCCAACCGCTTCGTGCTCAACGAAGGCGTCGAGCTGCCGTTCCTGGCACCGAACGCCATGTCGTCGTGCCTCGCCTACTGGGCGACCTACAACAAGTATTTCAAGAAGGCGAACGAGTACAAAGGCGTGCATCTGCTCGGCATCTGGACGCACGGGCCGGCGCACATCTTCACGCGCGACAAGAAGCTCACCAAGATCTCCGACATCGAGCATCTGAAGATGCGGGTGCCGGGCGGCATCGTCAACGAGATCGCCAAGAAGCTCGGCACCGTGCCGGTGTTCGCGCCGGCCTCGCAAGCCTACAACGTGCTGTCGAAGGGCGTCGCCGACGGCATCTTCTTCCCCACCGAGTCGGTCTATAACTTCAAGATCGGCCCGGTCATCCATCACGCCCTGGAAATTCCCGACGGGCTCTATCGCACCTCCCATTACCTGATCGTCAACCAGGCGAAGTGGGACGCGCTGTCGCCGGAAGACAAGAAGGCGATCAACTCGGTGTCCGGCATCGTGCTGGCGAAGCTCGCCGGCGCCATGTGGGACAAGGCGGATGCCGAGGGCAAGGCGGGCCTGCTCAAGCTCGGCACCGAATTCACCGTGGCCAACCCCGCGATGATGAAGGCCTTGCACGCCAAGCTCGACGGCATGACCGCCGAATGGATCGCCAAGGCCGACAAGAAGGGCGTCGATGGCAAGGCCGCGCTCGACTATTACATCGCGCAGGTCAAAGCCAACGCCAACGCGAAGTAAGCGCAGGCACTTGCGGGGCTCGCCGCGCGCGGCGGGCCCCTTCCCTTTCTTGCAGAGATTAAAGCCGTGAATACGACAAGCTCCGATGCGCGCCCGGTCGCGGTGGTGACAGCGAGCGCGAGCGGCATCGGTCGCGAGATCGCCCGCGCGCTGACGCGCGACGGCTACCGCACCATTGTCAGCGATATCGACGTTGCCAACGGCGAAGCGGCGGCCGCCGAGCTGGGCGCCGAATTCCGCCGCTGCGACGTGCGCCGCCCAACGGACATCGAGGCGCTGTTCGACGGGCTCGGTCCCGTAACGGTCCTGGTCAACAATGCCGGCATCTCCGGTCCAACGGCCGCGGTGCCGCAGATCGAAATCGCGCAATGGCAGGACGTGGTCGACGTCAACCTGACCGCCATGTTCCTCACCTGCCGGCTGGTGGTTCCGGGCATGGTGGCGGCCGGCCATGGCATCATCGTCAATATGAGCTCGGTCGCCGGCACCATCGGCTATCCCAACCGCTCGCCCTATTGCGCCACCAAATGGGCAGTGCTGGGCCTGACTGCGTCGCTGGCGCGGGAAGTCGGCAAGAACGGCGTACGGGTCAATGCCATCCTGCCCGGCACGGTGCGCGGGCCGCGTATCGAGAGCGTCATTGCCGGCTACGCCGAGCAGAACGACATCAGCATCGCGGAGGCCGAGCAATGGTATCTCGCCCGCCAGGCGACCGGGGCCTATATTGAGCCGCAGGAAATCGCCGAGATGGTCTCCTACCTGGCGTCGCCGAAAGCGCGTTCGATCACGGGGCAGTTCATCGGCGTCAACGGCGGGTTTGAGTGATGTTGTTGGCGTAATTACGCCCTCTCCCCTCATGGGAAAGGACTGCGCCGGGCGATCGACTAAGACAGTTGGGTAAGGGAAAAGGCGCCCCCTCACCCGGCACCGTTTGCCGGACTTCCGAGTTGCCCTCTCCCACGAGGGGAGAGGGCACATGAACGAGTGTCGCAGGGAATCGAGATATGTTCGCCGACCGCATCGAAGCCAAGTGGATCGACGCCTTTTGCGAGGTGTTCGAGAAATGCGCGGTCAAGCCCGGCGACACCGCAGCGATCCTGTCGGAGACGCAGTCGCGGCCGCTCAACGTGCAACTCGCCGAACTGGCGCTGATGCGGCTCGGCGTGCGGCCGTTTCATCTGGTGGTGCCGACGCCGCGCAATCCCTATCCCGTGCCGGTGCGCTCGACCGGATCGAGCGAAGCGATCGGCCGCTTGGTGCCGGTCGTCTCCGCGCTGGCGCAGTCGGGCTTCGTAGTCGACTGCACGCTGGAAGGGCTGATGCACGCGCCCGAGACGCCGGAGATCTTGAAGGCCGGCGCCCGCATCATGGTGATCTCCAATGAGCACCCGGAAGCGCTCGAGCGCATGCGCCCCGACGACGCGCTGCAGACGCGCGTGCGGGCGGCGGCCAAGATGCTGCGCGGCTCCAAACGCATGACGGTGACCTCGGCCGCCGGCACCGACCTCGCGGTCAACATGGAAGGCGCATCGACCGTCGGCGTGTGGGGCTGGACCGACCGGCCGGGCACGCTGGCGCATTGGCCGGGCGGCATCGTGGTGAGCTTCCCGAAGAGCGGCACCGTCGACGGCACGCTGGTGCTCGACCGCGGCGACGTCAACCTCACCTTCAAGCGTTATCTGCAGGACCGCATCACGCTGACGCTGCAGAAGGACTACGTCACCAAGATCGAAGGCGAAGGCCCCGACGCCGAGATGATGCGCGGCTATTTCGCCGCCTGGAACGACAGGGATGCCTATGCGGTGTCGCACGTCGGCTGGGGCATGAACCCGGGCGCACGCTACGAGGCGCTGGCGATGTACGACCAGCGCGACACCAACGGCACCGAACTGCGCGCGGTGCCGGGCAATTTCCTGTTCTCCACCGGCGCCAACGAATTCGCCGGCCGCCACACTGCCGGGCATTTCGACATTCCGGTGATGAAGACGACCATCACTGTGGACAATACGGTGGTGGTGAAGGACGGCGTGCTGCAGGACGTGTTTGGCTAACCTTCGGTTACCGGCGGTCTAACCATGCCTGGAGGCCCAACACGCCGATGGCCTCCTTACGCGAACTTCAACGTAATTCCGCCATCGACAATCAGCTCGACGCCCGTCACATATTGAGATTCATCGGATGCCAGAAACAAACATGCATTCGCGACATCCCATGCAGTTCCCATGTGCCCCATTGGCACTTGAGCATCGCGCTTAGCCCACATTTCTTCCAGATCTGCCGCGCCATACGCATCGGCACCACCGGCCAGTTTGGCAACCGTTGGCGTCTTCATGAGACCGGGAAGAACGCTGTTCACACGGATTTGCTTTGGCGCGTATTGGGCGGCCGTTGTTCGCGACAGATGATTCATTGCCGCCTTGGTCGCATAGTAAGCAGCGAATGGAACGCCCGTGTATCGTATACTCGCAATCGACGAGATATTGATAATCGAGCCGCTGCCATTCTTTTCCATGACCGGAATGACGTACTTCATAGCCAGAAAACAGCTATCGAGATTGATTCTGAAGATCCGATCCCACGCCTCCTTAGAAAGATCGCAAACGCCACCGATCTCAGCGATGCCCACGTTGTTATCGAGGATATCGACACGCCCGTAGGCATCGATGCACGCGTCGACAGTGCGCCGAATGTCGCCTTCCTCGGTCGCATCCATCGCGATGGCTTGCGCATCGTGCCCTTCACCGCGGATAATCCCGACTGTTTCGCGAGCTGCATCGAGATCGATATCGGCGCAAACGACTTTTGCGCCCTCACGCGCAAACGTCACAGCTGTCGCTTTTCCATTGCCCCAACCGACACCAATCGAACCTGCGCCAACAACCAAAGCAGTCTTTCCGGCCAATCGTTTGCTCAACATTGCCTCCTCTAGGCACTCCTCCCCATCCCCACCCATGAGGAGAATTGAAAGCGGCAGTACCTCGCTTTACTCTTTCCCCACGGGCGGCTTAACCAAATCCAGGAAGCCCAACATGCCGATGAACTCCTTCATCCGCTCGGCACGGTAGGCGTCGAGGTCGCGGCCTTCGTAATTGAGGAAGCCCTGGCGGGTGGTGAGGCCGATGCGGCCTTCGCGCATGTTGCGCTCGATGATCTCGGGCGCCTTGTAGCGCTCGTCGCCGAGCGCCTGGGTCAGATAACGGCTGGCATAATAAAGAATGTCGCCGCCGCCCCAATCGATGAATTCCAGCAGGCCCAGCACGGCGAAACGGAAGCCGAAACCGTATTTGATCGCCTTGTCGAGGTCCTCGGGCGAGGCGACGCCCTCCTCCACCATGCGCGCGGCTTCGTTCATGGCCAGCGCCTGGATGCGCGGCACGATGTAACCGGGGCGCGCGGCGCACACGACCGGCACCTTGCCGATGCGCTCCAGCAGCGCCTTCAGCCGGTCGGTCGTCTCCGATGCGGTCTTGGCACCGGGCGACAGTTCGACCAGCGGCACCAGATAAGCGGGGTTGAGCCAATGGGCGTTGAGGAAGCGCTCGGGGTTGGCGATGGCGCCTGAGAGATCGTCCACCAGGATGGTCGACGTGGTGGAAGCGATGATCGGCTTCGGCCCGGCCAGTTGCGAGCAGCGCTGAAGCGCCTCGCGCTTGAGACCGAGCACTTCCGGCACGCCCTCGAAGATCACATCCGCCGCGGACAACGCCGCGGCGGCTTCGCTTTCGGGTACGACGGTGACGCGTTTGGCGATGGTGTCGACCAGCGCCGCGTCGAACAGCCCGAGCGTGGCGAGGCTTTCGAGCGTGCGTTTCACCTCGCCCAGCGCCTCGCCGGCGAGCCGGTCGAAATCGGCGCGCGGGCGCGGCTTGAAATCGACGACCGTCACCGCATGGCCGGCATAGGCAAAAACCACCGCAATGCCGCGCCCCATACGGCCGGCGCCGAGACAGGCGATGCGTTCGCGCGCGGTCATCGGAATTGCCACGTCTTGGGCACGGCGCGGCGACACGACACAACGCGCTCCCACCCCCCTCGTGGGGGAGGGAACGCTGGAACCGCAGCGCCCGCAGATGCCGTAGGCGCAGATGAAAGCCGCATCATCATCCTTCAAACCCCACGCGCAGCAGCGCCTGCAATTGCGTCTTGTCGAGCGCGCCGAGGCCGATGGAATCAAGCGTACGGCCGGTCACCATGAAATCCTCGCCGCAGATGGCGCCGCCGATCGCCAGAAAGCCGCGCGCCAGTTTCACCTCGACAGCGGCCAGCGCCGCCACCGAAATCAGAAACGACAGGCCAAGCCGCAAGTCCTCACGCATATAGCGGTGCTCTGTGAGCACGATGTGCTCGCGCCAGTCGCCGCTAGTCGGTCAGCTTGTCATGCGAGCCGCGGCCATACATCCACTCCGGTCCCTCCTTGGCGTAGTGGTCGGCAAGCGGAAAATGCGGCGCGCCGTAGCCGAGCGCCTCACGCAACCCGATGCGCTCGCCGTCGAGCGCGTCAGTGACGCGGCGGATCGCGCTTTGGGTGCCCTCCTTATGGATATCCCAACGCTCGAAATGCTCGAGCGGCCCGGCATTCATCACGATCAGCGGCGGATGGATGATCGGGCCGGCGTTCATCAGCGCGGCGGACAGCGCATCGCCGCAATCCTCGATCACGCCGGGGAAGGCCTCGCCGATCACCTTCAACGCATGATCCTTGAGCGTGAGCGGAAAGACGCCGGTCGGCAATCGCTTGGCGCGGATCGTGACGGCGACCTCGTGCGGCCCGTGCTTGCGGGTGAGCCAGGGCAACGTGCCGGTTTCGGCATAGGCGACCTTCGCCTTGTTGCCCGCCTCGTACGCGATCTTGGCGAAGATGACCGAGCCGAAGGTGCCCGGCGGCAAAAAGACCACCTGGCCGTCGGCGAGATGCGGCGCCAGCGCCTGGGCGATGTCGTGCTGCGCCGTGGCCGGCGCCGGGCACAGGATCAGTTCGGCGCCGTTGACCGCTTCGCCCATATCGGTGGTGATGAGCGAAGGCCTGGCCTCGTGCCTGCCGGCAAAATCCTTCACGGTAATCGTACCGCCCGCGGCGCGATGGGCGGCGACCGCCTCGGCGTCGCGCCGCCACAGCCGCACGTCGTGGCGGGCAAGCGCGAAATCGCCCGCCGCGGCGAACGAACCGTTACCGCCTCCGAGAACCGCGATCTTCATTCGCCGACGGCCCGCTCTTTCAACACGAAATGCTGCACCTTGCCAAGCGCGTTGCGCGGCAGCGTCTCCACGAACACGATCTCGCGCGGCACCTTGAAGCGCGCGAGTTGGCTGGAAAGATGCGCAATCAGCGCATCGGCCTCGCATGCCGCATTCGCCCGCCGCACCACATAGGCGATCGGCACCTCCTGCCATTTCGGATCGGGCCGGCCGATCACCGCGGCTTCCGCGACCGCTGGATGCTCGTGCAGCACGCGCTCGACCTCGGCCGGATAGATGTTCTCGCCGCCGGAGATGATCATGTTCTTCTTGCGGTCGTGGATATAGAAGTAACCGTCCTCGTCACGCATACCGATATCGCCGGTGTGATACCAGCCGTTGCGCAGCACGTCGCTGGTCGCCGCTTCGTTGCCCCAATATTCGAAGAACACGTTGGGCCCACGCACCAGAACCTCGCCGGCGGTGCCGGGCGCCGCCTCGCGCCCCTGCTCGTCGATAATGCGCGCTTCGCACAGCAGGCCCGGCAGGCCGGTCGAGGTCTTGCGCGAAAGGTCCCCGCCGACGCGGGTATAGACCGCGACCGGGCAGGTTTCGGTCGAGCCGTAGACCTGCAGCACCGGCACGCCGCGTTCCTCCACCGCGTCGATCAGCGGCACCGGCACTTGCGTCGAGCCGGTGGTGAGCACGCGCAAGGACGAGAGATCGGTATTCGCCCATTGCGGCTGCGCGACGATGGCCTGGATGGTGGCCGGCACCAGCACGGTGAGCGTGGGCTTGTCGTTAGCGATCGCCGTGAGCGTCGCGTCCGGCGCAAAGCGCACGTGGATGGTGACGGTGGCGCCGATATGCAGCGCCGGCGTGGTCTGGATGTTGAGCCCGCCGACATGGAAGAACGGCAGCACGGTGAGGATATGATCTTCGCTGCGCATGTCGTGCATGTGATGGCTCATGACGCCGTTCCACAGCAGCGCTTCCTGGCGCAGCACCGCGCCCTTGGGGCGGCCGGTGGTGCCCGAGGTGTAGACCAAGAGCAGCGGGCACGATTCGTCGATATGCGGATTGCGGCCGTCGCCGCTGCCGGCGGCGAGCAACTCGTCCAAGGTCGCCTCGCAGCCGTCCGCCGCGCCAAGGCCGATCAGGCGGATGTCGGGCAGCGCCTCCTTCAGCGCCGGCGCCACCCCGGCGAACTCCTGCTCCACCACCAGCACCTTGGCCGAGGCGTCGCTGAGGATGAACACCTGCTCGGGCGCCGCCAGCCGCCAGTTCAGCGGCAGCAGCATGGCGCCGAGCCGGGCGCAGGCATAGAGCAGCACCAGATAGTCGGGATGATTGAGGCTCAGAATCGCGACGCGGTCGCCGCGCCCGACGCCGAGCCGCGACTTCAGCGCGCGCGCGGCCCGCGCGATGCGTTCACTGAGATCGGCGTAAGAGAGAGTGCGGCCCTCGAACCGCAGCGCCGCCTTGTCGGGCGTGAAGGCGGCATTGCGGTCGATGAGGTCGGAGAGGTTCATGGCACATCAACCGCTCGTCCCCGCGAAAGCGGGGACCCAGGGCCAAAACCGCAAGCGTCGCATTTGCCGCCCTGGATTCCCGCTTTCGCGGGAATGAGCGGAGTTCGGCTTGATAAAAACGGAAAAACATCCCGCATTGGCAACCCGATGCAAGTCCCCCTCACCCGGCTCGCAGCTTGCGCCGCTCGCCACCCTCTCCCCGCAAGCGGGGCGAGGGAAAGAGCGGCGAGGCTCCGCGCGCCCTCACTCATCCTTCTCGCCCGGCTGGTAGAGCGCTTCGCGGCCGATGCGGTCGATGCAGATTTCCGCCGTCCACGGCAGCATCAACGCGCCGCAACGGCTGTCGCGATAGATGCGCTCGAGCGGCAGGCTCTTCAGCATGGCCTGGCCGCCGCAGGTGCGGATCGCCTTCACCGCGATGGCGTTGGCGTTCTCCATCACGGTGTGCTGGGCGGCATAGGCGCGCAGCACCTGCTCCTTCGACGGATTGGCGCGCGCCTCGGTGATGGCCTGGAACCAGAGCGCCTTGGTCTGCTCCAGCGTCACGCGCATCTCGGCGACCGCGATCTGCTTGGTCGGGAACATGCGGCGCTTGACCGGCGGCATGCCCGGCACCTCGCCGCGCAGGTAGGCGACGGTGAAGTCGTAGGCCGCCTGCGCCAGGCCCATGTATGTCGGCGTCAGCGTCATGAACATGTGCGGCCAGCGCGACGCCGCCTGGAAATAGACGCCGTGCGGCATCAGCATGCCGTCTTCCGGCACGAACACGTCCTTGAACAACAGCGTGCGCGAGACGGTGCCGCGCATGCCGAGCGGATCCCACTCGCCGACCACCGACACGCCTTCCGCGTTGGCGGGGATGGCGAGATAAAGCGTGTTGCGGCGGCTCGCCGTTTCCCCCTCGGCGCGCTCGGTGCACAGCACGCCGTAATAGTCGGCGGAGCCTGAGAGTGAAGCAAAGATCTTCTTGCCGTTGACGACGAAGCCGCCGTCGACGGGCTTGGCCTCGGTGCCGAAGGCAACGCCGCCGGCGGCGGCCGCGCCGCCTTCCGAAAACGGCTGGGCGTAAATCGCGCCTTCATCGAGAATGCGCTGATAATGCATGCGCCGGCGCCGAAGATGGCCTGCGCGGATGTCCGGCGCCATCTCGAGATCGTCGGAGAGCGCGCCCGACCACAGCGTGGAACATACGTGCATGTTCCAGGACAGCGCCGTGGCGCCGTCGTAACGGCCGAGCTCGGCGGCGGCGAGGCAATAAGTCTGGAAATCGGCGCCGAGGCCGCCGTCATCCTTCGGGATGCAGACCGCCAGCAGTCCTTCCGGGTGCATGTCGCGGAAGTTCTCGATCGGGAAAGTGGCGTCGCGGTCGTGCTGGGCCGCGCGCGGCGCCAGCTTGGCCTTGCCGAAGCGGCGCGCCTTGGCGATCAATTCGGCCTGGAAATCGCTGAGGCGAAAGGCATCGGGCGCGAAGATCGGCGCGTCCTGCTGGGCATCGAGATCGTGCACGTTCATCGGATCAACTCCACTCAGGACGCGACCGGCGCCAGCGCCTCGCGCAGGAAATCGACGATGGCCGCGTCGTAAGTTTGCGGCGCTTCCAGGTTGGGCATGTGGCCAAGGCCCGGCAGGCAGGCATATCTGGCGCCGGGGATTTTGCCGGCCATGCGCTCCATCATGGCGGCCGGCGCGTTGCGGTCGAGTTCGCCGACGATGCACAGCACCGGCACCTGGATAGCGGCCAGATTGGCGCGCTCGTCAAAGCCGACCAGGCATTGCACGGCGGCGCGATAGGTGCGCGGCGAGACCGCGCCCATGGCCTCGATCAAGAGCGCGCGGCCGGCGGGATCGGCGTTCGGGCCCATGAGCTGGTCGACGCTCTCGGGTGCGATGTCCGCCATGGTCTTGCCGGCATCGAGCGGGGCGAGCCGGTCGGCGACGAACTTCTTCTGGAAGTCGCCGCTCGGATTGCCGAAGGCCGGGCTGGTGCCGGACATCACGGCGGCGCGATAGCCTTGCGGCCGGCGGCGCAGGCAGGCTTGCGCGATCATGCCGCCGAAGGAGTGACCGACGATCACCGGGCGGTCGAGCTTACGCGCTTCGATCGCCGTCTCCACGTCGGCCGCCAGCATGTCGAAGCTCATCTCATCGACCGGCGGGCGTGCCCCATAGCCCGGCAGATCGAGCGCAACCGGCTCGTAGCCGGCGGCACGAAAGTCCGCCAGCTGCGGATCCCACAGCCGGGCGGCGCCGACGATCCCCTGCAGGAAAATGACCGGTATCGGGTGCTGGGACACGGCTGTCATTCTTTATCCGGCTTCATCTGGTCTGTTCATCGCCCGGTTTTGCCGCGTTCACCGCTGCCATGCAATGTCACTTCCGCGGGATGACGGCGGTCGCCTCGATTTCGACCTGCGCCCCCTCCTCCAAGAGCCCCGCCACCACCAGCAGCGTCATCGCCGGATAATGCCGGCCGATGACGCGGCGATAGGCCTCGCCGATCTCCTTGCGGCGCGCGACATAGGCCACCTTATCGGTGACATACCAGTTCAGCCGCGTGAGATGGCTTGGGCTCCCGCCGGCTTCCGCCAGCACCGCCACGATGTTTTTCAGCGCCTGCTCGGTCTGCGCCACCAGGTCGTCGCCGACCATGCGCGCCGCAGCGTCCCAGCCGATCTGGCCGGAAATGAAGACCAGCCGGCCCTCGGCGGCGATGCCGTTGGCGTAGCCTTGCGGGCTCGCCCAGGCCGCCGGCTGCAGGATGTCGAAATCGGCGTTGCTCATGTTGGCTCGCTACTGGCGCAGGCGGAAACGCTGGACCTTGCCGGTCTGCGTCTTCGGCAGCGCTTCGATGAAATTGACGGCGCGCGGATATTTGTAGGGTGCGATCACCGCCTTGACGTGATCCTGCAGGCGCTTGATGCAGTCGGCATCGCCGGAAATCCCCGCCTTCAGCACCACATAGGCGGCGACGATCTGGCCGCGTTCGCTGTCGGCGGCGGCAACCACCGCGCATTCGGCGACATCGGCATGTTGCAAGAGCGCTGCCTCGACCTCGGGCCCGGCAATGTTGTAGCCGCCGGAGACGATCATGTCGTCGGCGCGGGCCACAAAATGGAAGCGGCCCTCTTCGTCCTGCAGGAAGGTGTCGCCGGTCAGGTTCCAACCGTCGCACACGTATTTCTTCTGTCGTTTGTCCGCGAGATAGCGGCAGCCGGTCGGCCCACGCACCGCGAGGCGGCCGATGCCGCCGCGTTCCACTTCGTTCATGTCGTCGTCGACGATCTTGGCCTCGTAGCCGCCGACCGGACGGCCGGTGCTCCCCGGATGGGCGTCACCGATGCGGTTGGTGATGAAGATGTGCAGCATCTCGGTCGAACCGATGCCGTCGAGGATCGGCTTGCCGGTCTTGCGCGTCCATTGCTCGAATACCGGGCCCGGCAGCGTCTCTCCGGCCGACACCGCCAGCCGCAACGACGACAGGTCGGCGCCCTGATCCATGGCCGCCATCATCGCGCGATAGGCAGTGGGCGCGGTGAAGCAGATCGTCGCTTTGTAGTTCTCGATGATCTGGATCATGTTGGCGGGCGAGGCATTTTCCAGGAGCGTCGCCGTTGCCCCGAAGCGCAGCGGGAAGATCGCGAGCCCGCCGAGGCCGAAGGTGAAGGCGAGCGGCGGCGAGCCAACGAAAACATCGTCCGGCGTGACGTTCAGGACCTCGCGCGCGTAGCCGTCGGCGATGATCAGCAGATCGCGATGGAAATGCATGGTGGCCTTCGGCTCGCCGGTGGTGCCGGAAGTGAAGCCGAGCAAGGCGACGTCGTCGCGACCGGTGGGCACGGCGTCGAACTTCACCGGCTTGTCGAGGGCGATGCGGTCGAGTTCGGAATCGTGATTGGCGGTGCCGTCGAAGTTGACCACCTGCTTCAGGAACTTGCTGGTCTTGGCGCAGGCGACCAGTTCGTCGGCAATGCGGCTGTCGGTGAGCGCGAGCGCGATCTCCGCCTTGTCGACGATCTTGGTGAGCTCGACCGCCCGCAGCAGCGGCATGGTGTTGACCACCACGGCACCGGCCTTGGTGGCGGCGAGCCAGGCCGCGACCAGCGCGGGATTGTTGCCGGAACGGATGAGCACGCGGTCGCCCGGTTTGACGCCGTAGTTCTCGACAAGAGCGTGGGCGAGCCGGTTCGACCAGTCGGCAAGCTCTTTATAAGTACGCCGCCGGCCGTTGCCGATCAGCGCGGTGTGGTCGCCGAAGCCCTTTTCCACCAGACGGTCGGTCAATTCGACGCCGACGTTCAGGCGTTCGGGATATTGGAACTCCGGCCTGTCGAGCAGCAGGTCGGGCCATTGCTCGAAGGGCGGCAGGTTGTCGCGCGTGAAGGTGTCGACATGCGCGGAGGGACCAAGCTTGATCGATTTGCTCATGGGTTAAGACTCCGAGAGAACGGCCCGGGCAATGATGATCTTCTGGACGTCGGAGGCGCCTTCGTAGATGCGCAGCGCCCGAATATCGCGATAGAGCGTCTCGACCGGATGGCCCGCGCGCACGCCGTCGCCGCCGTGCAGTTGCACGGCGGTGTCGATGATGCGCTGCGCCGCCTCGGTGGCGTAGAGCTTGGCCATGGCCGCCTCGCGGGAAACGCGCGCAGCGCCGGCGTCCTTGGTCCAGGCCGCGCGATAGATCAGCAGCGCGGCCGCGTCGATCTCCAGCGCCATGTCGGCGAGATGGCCCTGCACCATCTGCAACTCGCTCATTGGCGCGCCGAACAGTTCGCGTTGCGCGACGCGCTTGGCGGTCTCGGCCATGGCGCGGCGGGCGAAGCCGAGCGCGGCGGCGCCGACCGTGGTGCGGAAGACATCGAGCGTCGCCATGGCGATCTTGAAGCCTTCGCCCGGCTTGCCGATCATCGCCTCGGCGGGCACGCGGCAGTTCTCGAACCGCAAGCGCGCCAGCGGATGCGGCGCGATCACCGCGATGCGCTCGGCGATCTTCAGGCCCGGGTTGCCGCCTTCGACGATGAAGGCCGACAGCCCGCGCGCGCCCGGCGCCTCGCCGGTACGGGCAAACACCACGTAGAGGTCGGCAATGCCGCCGTTGCTGATCCAGGTCTTTTCGCCATCGAGCACATAACCGCCGCCGTCGCGCCGCGCTGTGGTGGCGATGTTGGCGACGTCGGAGCCGGAGGCGGGCTCGCTCAAGGCGAAGGCGGCAATGGCGCTGCCGGCACGGGTCTTGGGCAGCCAGGCGGCGCGCTGCATGTCCGTGCCGAACAGCGAAATCGGCCCGGCGCCCAGCCCCTGCATGGCGAAGACGAAATCGGCAAGGCCGTCGTGGCGCGCCAGCGTCTCGCGGACGAGCGCCAACGAGCGCACGTCGAGCTTCTCGTTGCCCTCGCCCGCTGCGGTCAGGTTCAGCCAGCCGCCCTCGCCCAGCCGCTCGACCAGCGTCCGACAAGCCGCGTCAACATCGTGATGATCGATATCGCCAAGGTTATCGGCGGCCCAGGCGTCGAGCTTCCCGGCCAGCGCGCGGTGCCGCGCTTCGAAGAACGGCCAGTTGAGGAAGCTCTTGTCCAGCATCGTCAGATCGCCCTCACCGCTCGTCCCCGCGCAGGCGGGGACCCAGTCCGACCTTTCGAGGCACCGAATGCGTGGCTCTGGATTCCCGCTTTCGCGGGAATGAACGGAGTGTGTTGCGGCTCTCCATGAACTAATCCCCCGCAAACGTCGGCGCCTGCTTGGCGACGAAAGCCTCGTAGGCGCGGTGGAAATCCTTGGTCTGCATGCAGATCGCCTGCGCCTGCGCCTCCGCTTCGATCGCCTGCTCCAGCGACATCGACCATTCCTGCGCCAGCATGGTCTTCGTCATCATGTGCGCGAAGGTCGGCCCTTGCGCCAGCTTGGTCGCGAAGGCGATGGCTTCCGCTTCCATCGCATCGCCGGCAACGAGCCGATTGAAGAAGCCCCAGCGCTCGCCCTCTTCCGCGCTCATGGTACGGCCGGTGAACAGCAGCTCGGCGGCGCGGCCCTGCCCGATCACCCGCGGCAGCATGGCGCAGGCGCCCATATCGCAGCCGGCCAGGCCGACGCGGGTAAAGAGGAAGGCGGTCTTGGCGTTCGGCGTGCCGAAACGGATATCGCAGAACAGCGCGATCATGGCGCCGGCGCCGGCGCAGATGCCATCGACCGCGGCGATGATCGGCTGCGGACAGGCGCGCATCGCCTTGACGAGTTCGCCGGTCATGCGGGTGAAGGCGATGAGGCCCTTCATGTCGCGCTTCAAGAGCGGGCCGATGATGTCGTGCACGTCGCCGCCGGAGCAGAAATTGCCGTCGTTGGAGCCGAAGACGACCGCCTTCACGTCGTCGGCAAACGCGAGCTTGCGGAAGGTCTCGCCCAGCTCGGCATAGGAATCGAAGGTGACCGGGTTCTTGCGCTCCGGCCGGTTAAAGGTGATCACGGCGACGTCGCCCGCCATGCGCCAGTTGAAGTGCGCCGGCTTCAAATCGCTCATTTTCATGGCCGGGCTCCTCCGTTGCGGATGCGTGTGCCGAGACCGTCGAGATGCCCGATGATGGTCTCGGCTTCCGCGCCGTCGAAGCCGGACAGCATCTTGTCGATCCACTGCTGATGGGCGCGGGCGATGGCGGCAAACTCGCTCTCGCCCTTCGGCGTCAGCCGCACCAGGAAGGAGCGGCGATCGTCGGCGGCCGGCTGGCGCTCCACGCGGCCCTCCGCCGCCAACCGGTCGATGATGCCGGTGACGTTGCCGTTCGAGACGATCAGCATGCGCGACAGTTCGGTCATGCTGATGCCGTCCGGCTTACGCGTGAGCGCGGCCATGACGTCGAATTGCGGCAGCGTGATCGCAAACTGCACGCGCAGGCGCTCGCGCAACTCGGCCTCGATGGCGCGGGTGGCGCGCAGCAGCCGCAGCCACAGTCGCAGCCGCTGCTTGCTGAGCGAAGGCGTGGCGGGCCGCGCTTTCACGGTGGCGCCCATCACACCTTCCCCGTCATGACTTCGGCGCGCGCCTTCAGCCGATAGAGTTGGTCGCGCCCCGCCCGATAGGGTTTTGGCCAGGCGGCGCCCTCGTAACGGAGGTCGGCGGCCGCGTGCAGCGTCCAATAGGGATCGGCGAGATGCGGCCGTGCGAGGCAGACGAGATCGGCACGGCCGGCCATCAGGATCGAATTGACGTGGTCGGGTTCGTAAATATTGCCGACCGCGAGCGTGGCGATGCCGACCTCGTTGCGGATGCGGTCGGAGAACGGGGTCTGGAACATGCGGCCATAGACGGGCTTGGCCTCGACCGTGGTCTGGCCGGCGGAGACGTCGACCAGATCGACGCCGTGCTCGGCCAGCATGCGCGAGATCGTCACCGCGTCCTGCGGCTGGATGCCGGTGGGGCCGACCCAGTCATGCGCCGAGATGCGCACGGAAATCGGCTTTTCGTCCGGCCACACGTCGCGCACCGCATGGAAGACTTCGAGCGGAAAGCGCATGCGGTTTTCGAGATTGCCGCCGTATTCATCGTTGCGCCGGTTGGTGAGCGGCGTGATGAAGGACGACATCAGATAGCCGTGGGCGTAATGCAGTTCGAGCCAGTCGAAGCCGGCGCGCTTGGCCATTTCCGCCGAGCGCACGAATTCGTCGCGGATCTCTTCCATGTCGGCGCGCGACATTTCGCGCGGCGCCGGATTGTCCGTGCTCCAGGCGACGCAGGACGGACCGATGGTTTCCCAGTTGCCGTCGAGCAAGGGCGCGTCCGGCGTCTCCCAGCCGAGCTGGGTCGAGCCTTTGAGGCCGGAATGGCCGAGCTGAATGGCAATCTTGGCGTCGGTCTCGGCATGCACGAAATCGACCAGCTTCTTCCAGGCCTGTTCGTGCTCGCCGCTGTAGAGACCGGTGCAGCCGGGCGAGATGCGCCCTTGCGGCGAAATGCAGGTCATCTCGGTGAAGACGAGGCCGGCGCCGCCCTTGGCGCGCTCGGCGTAATGCACGAAGTGCCAATCGTTGGGCGTGCCGTCGACCGCGCGGTATTGCGCCATCGGCGACACGCAAACGCGGTTGGCAAGCTCCAGCCCGCGCACGCGGAAGGGAACGAACATCGGCGGGCGGGCCGCGTTCGGGCGCGTGCCCGTTGCCTGCTGCTCGAACCATTTCTCCGCGCCCGCCAGCCATTCGGGATCGCGCTGGCGCAAATTCTCGTGGCTGATGCGCTGCGAACGCGTGAGCAGCGAGTAACTGAACTGGACCGGATCGAGATGGAGATAGCGCTCGACGTCCTCGAACCACTCGGTGGAATTGCGCGCGGCGTTCTGCAATCGCAGCACTTCCAGGCGCCGTTCGTCCTCATAGCGATGGAACGCGGACTCGAGATCAGGCTCGCTTTGGATGTACGTCGCAAGCGCGATGGCGCTTTCCATCGCCAGCTTGGAGCCGGAGCCGACCGAGAAATGCGCGGTGGCGGCGGCGTCGCCCAAGAGCACGATGTTGCGATAGCTCCAGCGCTCGCACAGCACGCGATTGAAGTTGAGCCAGGCCGAGCCGCGCAGGTGCTTGGCATTCGACATCAGGCTATTGCCGCCGAGATTGCGGGCGAAGATCTTTTCGCACGCGGCGATGGTCTCCTCGGTCGACATGCGGTCGAAGCCGAAATTGCGCCAGGTCTGCTCGGAGCATTCGACGATGAAGGTCGCGCTGTCGGCGTCGAACTGGTAGGCGTGCGCCCAGATCCAGCCGTGCGGCGTTTCCTCGAAAATGAAGGTGAAGGCGTCGTCGAATTTCTGGTGGGTGCCGAGCCAGATGTATTTGCAGGCGCGTACGTCGATGTCGGGCTTGAAGACATCGGCATGGGCTGCGCGCACGCGCGAGTTCACGCCGTCGGCGCCGACGATCAGGTCGTAGTCCGCGAACTCGGCGGGATCGTTCGCCTCGGTCTCGAAGCGCAATTCGACGCCGAGGGCGGCGGCGCGGTCCTGCAGGATGTTGAGCAGCCGCTGGCGCGCGATGCCGCAGAAGCCGTGGCCGCCGGAGCGCACCACCGCGCCGCGGTAATAGACCGCGATGTCGTCCCAATAGGCGAAGGACTGGCGGATCAACTCCGCGCTTTCGGGATCGTTGGCGTGCAGATTGTCGAGCGTCTCGTCGGAGAGCACGACGCCCCAGCCGAAGGTGTCGCCCGGCCGGTTGCGCTCGATGACGACGACCTCGGCGGCGGGATCGCGCCGTTTCAGCGAGATCGCGAAATAGAGGCCGCCCGGTCCGCCCCCCAGGATTGCCGCCCGCATGTCGCCGGCTCCGCACGTGGTTGGATCGTCCGGGCAGCATGGCGCAATCGGCGAGATATTACAAATATAAAATATCTCAACTTAAAGCATTATCCCCCGGCGACAGGGCCGGCCCGAAGCGGGACGTTCAGCGCAAGGACGTTGAATCGGGCGTTCTGCCCCGCTCGTCCCCGCGAAATCGGGGACTGGAATGAAAGGAGAATCATCCAATCTCCGCAAGTCAGACCCTAGGCGGGTGACCCAAGGCCGCGACGGCTTGGCGATGCCTTGCCGCTTGCGTGGTCGAGCAGCGCGAGCAATCCCTTCAGGAGATCGGTCGGCGATGGCGGACAGCCGCGGATGTGAAGATCGACCGGGATCACGTCCTTGACCCCGCCGACGACCGCGTAACTGCCGGCAAAGATGCCGCCGTCGGCGGCGCAGGCGCCGACCGCGACCACCCATTTCGGATCGGGGGTGGCGTTGTAGGTGCGCGTCAGCGCCTCGCGCATGTTCTTGCTCACCGGCCCCGTCACCAGCAGCACGTCGGCATGGCGGGGCGACGCGACGAAACGCAGGCCGAAGCGCTCCAGATCGTAGAACGCGTTGCTCAGGGCATGGATCTCGAGTTCGCAGCCGTTGCAGGAGCCGGCATCGACCTGACGGATCGAAAGCGAACGGCCGAGCTTCGCGCGCGCGGCGCGGTTGACGCTCTCGGCCAGTTCGGCAAGCGCGGCCTCGTCCGGCTTTGGCGGTCGTTCCGTCAGCGGCCGATGGGTAATGTTTTCGAACAGCGTGCGGCGCATGGTTCAAGTTTCCGCTCGTCCCCGCGAAAGCGGGGACCCAGGGGCACAAAATTCGAGCCGTGCAATGATGCACTGGATTCCCGCTTGCGCGGGAATGAGCGGAGTGTGCTGCACGGTCTTCGTCATAGATCGTGGCCCGAATAGGAGCAGTTGAACGACTTATTGCAGAGCGGGAAATCCGCGACGATGTTGTTCTCGATCGCCGTCTCCAAGAGCGGCCACTGGAACCAGGAGGCGTCGCGCAAGTGACAACGCGCGATGCGCCCGTCACCGCCGATACGCAGCCAGACCAGCACGTCGCCCCGGAAGGCCTCGACGAGCGCCATGCCTTCGCAGGCTTCGCCATCGCCCTCAACATCGACGGCAATCGGACCGTCCGGCAGCGCGCCGATGATCTGTTCAACCAGCGCCAGGCTCTGTTCGACTTCGCGGATGCGGATCCAGACCCGTGCATTGACATCGCCCGCGTCGAGCACCGGCACGTCGAAATTCAGCTTGTCGTAGGGTGCATAACCCGGCGCCCGCCGCGCATCGAAGCCGCGGCCCGAGGCACGGCCGACAAAACCCCCGGCCCCGAACTGGCGCGCATAGTCCGGGTTGACGATGCCGGTGGTCACGGTGCGATCCTGCAGCGAAGCGGTGTTGTCGTAGAGCTCGATGAGACGCGGGAAGCGGCGGCGCAGCTCGGCAAGCAAGGCCATGACGGTCGCCACGCCGTCGGCCGCGATATCGCGGGCAACGCCGCCCGGCACGACGACGTCCATCATCAGCCGATGGCCGAAGCAGGCGTCGGCCGCGCGCAAGACGTGCTCGCGCAGCACACCCGTCTGCGCGTGCATGAGCGCGAAGGCGGCATCGTTGCAGATGGCGCCGATGTCCCCGAGATGATGGGCCAGCCGCTCCAGCTCGGCCGCCAGCGCGCGCAGATAGACGGCGCGCTTCGGCACGGTCACTTGCAGCGCGGCCTCTACTGCCTGCGCGAAGGCATATGAATACGCCACGGTGCTGTCGCCCGATGCGCGGCCGGCGAGTTTCGCGGCCTTTTCGAGCGAGGCACCGGCCATCAACGACTCGATGCCCTTGTGCGCATAGCCGAACCGCTGCTCCAGTCGCACCACGTACTCGCCATTGGCGGTGATGCGGAAATGCCCGGGCTCGATGATGCTGGCATGCACCGGGCCGACCGGGATCTGGTGCAGCCCTTCGCCTTCCGCGGGAAGGAAGGCATAAGGCTCCGGCTTCTGCGCGGGCGCCTTGTCACCGAGCGGATGCGTGACGTCCCAGAAGCCGAGATCGAGCCAAGGCCGCGTATCGAGCGTGCCAATCGCATAGAGCCCGAACAATGAGCGGAGGGCGCGCTCCGGCCGCAGCGCCGCCGGATGTTTGGCGCCGACGCTGGGGTATTTGCCGCCGGCGCATTTGTAGGTCAGCACGGCAACATCGCCCGCGTTCTCGTCGAGCAACGCCATGTGCACAGCGTCGACGTCGCCCCACAAACCCAGCAGCGTCGCCTGCCCGTTCGCGAGCAGGTCGATGGCGGCTTGCCATCCCCCCTCGCCTACGACCGCGCGCGGCCAAGGCCGGTGCCGTTCGACCGCCGCGCTGTCGGGGATTTGGTCGAGCAAGGCCATCGCGCTATCCCAACAGCCGGGCGACGTTTTCGAACCCGGTGACCAGCGCCGGCGGCAGATAGACGCCGGCGACGAACACGATCGCGAGATGCGCAAACATCGGCACGTAGGAAGCCTCGGCCGGTGTCGCCGGTCCGCGCGGCTCGCCGAAGGCGATACCGTTGAGCCGCAGGAACAAGCCGCCCAGCGCAATCAGGATGCCGAGCCCGAGCAGCGCGGCCAGCCACGGCTCGCGCGCAAACGTCGAGGTCACGACGAGGAACTCACTCATGAAGATGCCAAGCGGCGGCAGGCCCGCGATCGCCACCACGCCCAGCACCAAGCCCCAGCCGAGCACCGGATGGGTGACGGTGAGACCGCCGAGATCGGCGATCTTTTGCGTGCCCTTGACCTGCGAAATGTGGCCGACCGCGAAGAAAATCGCCGACTTGGTGAGCGAATGCATGGTCATGTGCAGAAGCGCGGCGAAATTGGCGAGCGGCCCACCCATGCCGAAAGCGAACACGATGATGCCCATGTGCTCGATCGACGAATAGGCGAACATGCGTTTGATGTCGCGCCGGCGGTAGAGCATGAAGGCCGCAAACAGGCAGGAGATCAGCCCCAAGGTCACCATGAGCGGCCCGGGCGCGATGGCGCCGGGATTGAGGGCCAGCAGCATCTTGAAGCGCAGCAGCGCATAGAGCGCGACGTTCAGCAGCAGGCCGGAGAGCACCGCCGATATCGGCGTCGGACCCTCGGCATGGGCGTCGGGCAGCCACGCATGCAGCGGCGCCAGCCCCACCTTGGTGCCATAGCCGAGCAACAGGAACACGAAGGCGACGTCGAGCAGCGCGGGATCGAAACGCGACGCCTTGGTCATCAGCACCGTCCACACCATGGCGTTCAGCCCCTCACCGACCACAGGCTGCGCCGCCATGTAGACGAGGATGGTGCCGAACAGCGCGAGGCCGATGCCGACGCTGCCGAGGATGAAATATTTCCAGGCCGCCTCCAGCGCCTCGTGGGTGCGGTAGATGCCGACCATCAGCACGGTGGAGAGCGTGGCGAGCTCGATCGCCACCCACATCAGGCCGATATTATTGGCGACCAGGGCGAGGTTCATGCCGAACATCAGCACCTGGTACATGGCGTGATAGAAACGCACGAAGCGCGGCGTCAGCCGTCCGGTCTCGATCTCGTGGCCGATATAGCTGGCACTGAACACCGCCGTCGTAAAGCTGACGAAGGTGGTCAGCACGATGAAGACCTTGTTGAGGTCGTCGACCAGCAGATACGGGCCCGACATCGGCTTCACAAAAAAGAATGAGACCGAGACGAGAAACGTGAGGAGCGCCGCCAAGACGTTAAGCCGCGCGGTCAACCGGTAGCCTGGCAAGACGGCGAGCAACACCGCCGACACGGCGGGGATCAGCAAGACGGCGGTGAGCGCGTCGAACGTCATCGCCGTTCTCCCCGGAATTTGTCCAGCGCCTGCAGATCGACCGTGTCGAAGCGCTCGCGGATGCGGAACAGGAAGATGCCGATCACGATGAAGGCGATAAGCACCGAAAAGGCGACGCTGATCTCGACCACCAGCGGCATGCCCTTTGCCCCGGTCGCTGCCAGCACCAGCCCGTTCTCCAGCGACATGAAGCCGATGACCTGGCTCACGGCGTTGCGCCGCGTCACCATCATCAGGAGGCCGAGCAGCACCACCGACAACGCGAAAGCGAGGTCCTCGCGCGCCAGCGCGTCGGCGCCGGCGGTCACCCGCAGCATCACCACCATGGACAGCGCCACCAGCCCGATACCGAGCAGCATGGTGATGCCGACACCGAGCACTGTCTCGATCTGGCGATGGATGCCGAGCTTGACGATGATCCGGTGCAGCGCGACCGGGATGACGATGGCCTTGAAGACGAGCGCGATGGCCGCCGTCACATAAAGGTGCGGCGCATCTTGCGCCGAGGACTGCCAACCGACCGACGCCGCCAGCACCACGGCATGCAGCGCGTAGATATTGAGCAGGGCGTAGAGCCGGCTCTGGTAGAGCAGCATGAAGCTCACCAGCACCAGCGAGCCGGCAAGCAGATGGGCGACATCGAAAGTGAGACTATGCATGGGCATGCCCCGCCCGCATCGCGCGCGGCCGTCCGCTCGTCCCCGCGACAACGGGGATCCGGTCCGTGACGATCGTTCGGTCCGACCCGGATTCCCGCTTGCGCGGGAACGAGCGGAGGGTGTGACACGGCATGCAAGACATGCGTCACAAGCTCCCCGAGACGAACAACAACAGGGTCGCGAGCAGACCGAGCATCAGCGCGGCGCCGAGATATTCGGACACCCGGAATACCCGCATCTTGGCGATCGCGGTTTCGAACACGGCGAGCAGAACGCCGAGCCCCGCGAGCTTCACCACATAGGCGCCGACGGCGATCGCCAGCGCCGGCGGACCATCACCCGCAGCCGTCAGCCCCCAAGGCAGGAACAGACAGGCGATGAGCGAGACGTAGAGGAGGAGCTTGAGCTCGGACGCAAGGTCGATCAGCGCCAGATGGCGGCCGGAATATTCGAGCACCATGGCCTCGTGCACCATGGTGAGCTCGAGGTGGGTGGCCGGATTGTCGACCGGAATACGCGCGTTTTCGGCGATCGCCACCATGATGAGGGCGATCAGGGCCATCCCCAGCGAAACGCGCAGGCCCACCGCCGACGACAGCATATAGGCCGCCATGGTCGAAAGCTGCGTCGAGCCGGCGACCAGGGCGAGCGTGAACATGATCATCAACATCGCCGGCTCGGCGAGCGAGGCGATCATCACCTCCCGGCTCGAACCGATGCCGCCGAACGCCGTGCCGACATCGAGCCCCGCCAGCGCCTGGAAAAACCGCGCGCTGCCGAGCAGCGCGATGATGGCGATGAGATCGGCCGACCAGGAGAAATAAAGCCCGCTGCGGAAAGTCGGCACCAGCGAGGCGGCGACCCAGGTGCCGGCGAAGACGAGATAGGGAATGACGCGGAACAGCCAGGACGCGCTTTCAGCCAGCACCACGTCCTTGCGCATCAGGCGGGCAAGGTCGCGATAAGGCTGCAGCAACGGCGGCCCGCGCCGGCGCTGCAACCGCGCCTTCATTTTGCGCACAAAGCCGGTGAGCAGCGGGCTGAGCAGCAGCACCAGCAGCATCTCGGCGCCCTGGAAGGCGAATTCGCGGACTATTGCCATACCGCCAGCACCAGGAGCAGCAGGACCAGGGCCGCGAACACCAGCGAGAGATAGCGGCGGATGGTGAGGAATTGCAGGATGTTGAGACGATCGGCGCCGAAGCCGATCAGGCCCGCGACCGGCGCATAGGCGTAATCCCAGATCAGATCGCGGACATCGACCGTCAGTCGTGCCGGTGCCACCGACCCGGGCGGCGGCATCTCGCCGATTTCGCGGGCGCGGAAGACGAGCGTGCCGAAAACGCGGCGGATCGGCTGGGCAAAGCTCGATGCGGTGTACTGCGTCGCCGGGCTCGGATCCGGATAGCCGCAGTCCCAGGCCGGCGCGCGCCGCAGCCGGTCGGAGGCCAGCCGATGAATGGCGAAGGCCGCGAGCATTCCCGACGCCGCCATGAAGATGAAGACCAACAGTCCGTTATAAGAGCTGCGGCTTTCCGCGATCGGCACGATCGACAGCCATTGCGCGCCGGTCTGGTGCGGCATGCTGGCGCCGAGCAGGATCGTGGTCACCGGCGCCAGCGCATCGATGAAGACGCCGGGGATAATGCCGGCAATCAGACATAGCGCCGCCAGCACGAACATGGCGGCGAGCGAATGGGTGTCGGTCTCCTGCGCCGCGGTGGCGGCGGGACTGCGCGGGCGGCCGAGGAAGGTGATGCCGAAGGCGCGCACGAAACAGGCCGCCGCCAAGGCCGCCGACAGCGCCAGCAACGCCCCGACCGCCGGCACCATGAATTTCAATCCCCAGGACGGCAGCAGCGGGCTGAGCAGAATGGCCTGGAAGGTCAGCCATTCCGACACGAAGCCATTGAGCGGGGGCAACGCGGAAATGGCGACGCAGCCGACCAGGAACACGAAGGCGGTCTGCGGCATGCGGTGAATAAGGCCGCCGAGCTTTTCCATGTCGCGCTCGCCGGTGGCGCCGAGCACGGCACCGGCGCCGAAGAACAACAGGCTCTTGAACAGCGAGTGATTGAACACGTGCAGCAGCGCGGCGGTGAGCGCGAGCGCCGCCGGCATCATCATGTTTTCCGCCTTGAACGCCAGCGCGAGGCCGAGCGCCGCGAAGATGATGCCGATATTCTCGATGGTGCTGTAGGCGAGCACGCGCTTGATGTCGTTCTGCATCAGCGCGTAGAGCACGCCCATCACCGCGGTGATGCCGCCGACGGCGAGCACCAGCATGCTCCACCACCAATCGGGCGCGCCGAGCAGATCGAACACGATGCGGATGAAGCCGTAGATCGCCACCTTGGTCATCACCCCGCTCATCAGCGCGGAGACGTGACTGGGCGCGGCGGGATGGGCGAGCGGCAGCCAGCCGTGCAGCGGCACGATGCCCGACTTCGAGCCGGCGCCGATCAGCGCCAGGATCAGCACCACCGCCGCCAGCAACGCGGACGGATGCGAGGCGCGGATGGCGTCGAAGACATAGTTGCCGCCGGCCCCGGCGAGCAGCCCGAAGGCGAGCAGCAGCGCCAGCGTGCCAAAGCCCGCCATGACGAGATAAACGTAACCGGCGCGCAGGTTTTCGCGATCCTTGTGATGCGCGATCACCAACGCCCACGAGGTCAGCGACATGAACTCCCACGCCACCAGGAAGCTGAAGGCGTCATTGGCGAGCACCACCAGGTTCATGCCGGCGAGATAGGCCGGGTAGAATGGCAGCACGCGTTGCGGAACCTCTTCATGCCGCCCGTAGCCGAGCGCGTAGAGGCTCGCCGCCGCGCCGCCGAGATTGACCACCACCAGGAAGAAGGCCGACAGCGCGTCGATACGGAAATGGGCGCCGAGCCACGGCAGCCCGAGCGGCAAAGTCACCGCCGATGGCGGTTCGCCAAAGAGAGCCAAAACCCCGAGCACGCCGAGCATCAGCGTCACGATGAGGCTCGCGCCATAGGTAACGCTGGTGGCGCGCGGCGAAGCGCCCAAGGCGATCGCGATCGGCGCTAATGCGAGCAGCGCCGCGACGGCGTAGAGGGCATAGACGACCATCAGCGCCCCTGCCCGATGCTGACGTGAACCGCCACCACGCTCATTTGAGCCGCACTCCGCGGCCGCCGGCCCCCGAACTGGCGCCCTCGCCGAGCAGCTCGATGCCGTTGGCGGCCAGCGCGTCGATGAGCTTCATCAGCGAGTCCACGTTGCCGCGGACCACGCCGTCGCTCGCCTCCATGCGCTGGATCGTCGGGAGAGAGAGACCGCACCGCTGCGCCAGCTCGCGCTGGTCGATACCAAGCAGGGCCCGAGCGGCACGCAATTGGGCGGCAGTGATCATGGTAGCTCAGGATGGGTTATTAGCTTTAGTTCTGATGTATTATACCTCTATTATATGGTGTCAAGTATCAGAATGTGGGCCGTTTCACCTCAGATGGGCGTCGTTATTGGCGAGCCTGAACATCGCCTCGGCCAGCACCCGGGCCCCGGCCGTTGCGTCCTGCGGGGTGATACTTTCGGCCTCGTTGTGGCTGATGCCATCCTTGCACGGGATGAAAATCATGCCGGTCGGGCAGATGTAATGCAGGTAGCGCGCGTCGTGGCCGGCGCCCGACGACATCTCCATGCTGGGCACGCCGAGTTCCCGCGCCACCGTCGATAGCTCGGTCCTGATCGCGTCGGGAAACACCAGCGGCGGGTCGTGCAACAGCTCCGTCACCGCCACCCGGCAGCGCTGCTGCGCTTCCTGGCAGATCGGCGCGATCATGTCGCCGAGCTGGCGCAGGACGTCGGGGTCCGGATGCCGCAGATCGATCGAGAAGGTGACGTGCGCCGGCACCACCGAGGGCGCGTTCGGGCTGACGGTAAACATGCCGACCGTGAAGCGCACGACATCCTCGGCATCCCACATGGCATCGTGCAAGGCGTTCAGGACGGCGACGGCGGCGACCAGCGCATCGCGCCGCTCGCTGCGCGGCGACGTGCCGGCGTGGTTCTCCTCGCCTTCGACCTCCACGCGGAACGTGCGCTTGCCCTGAATGCCGGTCACGACGCCGACCGCCTTGCCGCTGACCTCCAGGATGGGGCCCTGCTCGATATGGGCTTCGAGAAACGCCGCCGGCACCCAGGCGGGCGGGCGTTGCGGCAATTGCGGCGCCGAAGACAGCACGTGGTTGAGCGCGCTTGCGACAGTCGTGCCCGCCTTGTCCTTGATCGGCAGAATATCCTCGAGCTTGCGCTCGCCGGCGAACACCGCCGAGCCCATCATGCCCGGCGCGAAGCGAGAGCCTTCTTCGTTCATCCAGGCAACGACTTCGATGCTTCGCCGCGGCTGCAGGCCGGCCGCCTTGATCGCCTCGACGCCTTCCAGCGCCGCCAACACGCCATAGGCGCCGTCGAACTTGCCGCCGGTCGGCTGGCTGTCGATGTGCGAGCCGACGAGCACCGGCGGCAAATCGGGATCGGCACCGTCCAGGCGCAGAAACAGGTTGGCCGCGCTGTCGGTATAAGCTTTGAGACCGATCGCCTCGCCCCAGCGCACGAGTTCGCCACGCGCCGCGATCTCTTCATCCGACAGCGCTTGGCGGTTGACCCCACCCTTCGGCAGCGCACCGAATTGGGCAAGCGCCATCAGGCGCCGCCACAGCCTTTCGCCGTCCACATGATGGGCGACTTGATCCTTCGCGATTGCCATTGGCGGTACCATGCCTCTGTTCAATTGCTGTTTTTCGTTGCTGCTTTTCAATTGCCGCTTTTGGAACCGGCGGCACCGAGGGTCGCGTCCGCTCCCACAGCCGCGAACCCGAATTTCTCTTGTATTAAATATCGCCATACTTGTATACAATTAACCCTCTGATCGTCGAACCAAATCGTTGCGGGAGGCAGGCTTGGACTTGCAATTGACGGGTAAAATCGCGCTGATCACCGGGGCCTCGAAGGGCATCGGCCGCGCAACGGCGCTCACGCTCGCGGGCGAAGGATGCTCGCTACATCTGGCGGCGCGATCGGGCGATGCGCTCGAGGAACTGCGCCGCGAAATCCTTGCCAAATGCAAAGTCGAGGTGACGCTGCATCCGGGCGATCTCTCCACCACGGAAAGCATGGTCAGTCTCGCCAAGGCGGCGGGCGACATCGACATCCTGGTCAACAACGCCGGCGACATCCCGGGCGGCACGCTCGAAGGCCTGACCGATGCCGACTGGCGGCGCGGCTTCGACCTCAAGGTCTTCGGCTACGTCAACCTGACGCGCGAAATCTACGGCCGGATGAAGGAGCGCGGCACGGGCGTCATCATCAACGACATCGGCAACTCGGGCGAGAACTGGGACCACACCTATGTGGCCGGCAGCACCGGCAATGCCGCGCTGATGGCCTTCACCAAGGCGATCGGCGGCGTCAGCCTCGACTTCGGCGTGCGCGTGGTCGGCGTCAATCCGGGACCGATCGCGACCGACCGTATGGTGCGCCTCATGAAGCGACGGGCGCGCGATAATTTCGGCGATGAATCGCGCTGGCAGGAATATCTCACCGATTATCCCGGCGGCCGCATGGGCACCGACCAAGAAATCGCCGACGTGATCGCCTTTCTCGCCTCGCCGCGCGCCGGCTACATCACCGGCACCGTGGTCACCGTCGACGGCGGCATCGCCGGCTACGGCTCGATCATCAAGCCGCGCCCGAAGAAGCAATAAGCTTCCAGAAAGCGAAAGCCGGGCGCGCTCAGGTGCGCATGATCTGCTGCGGGTTGGCCCTGGGGTCGCGCACGTCCCAGTCCCCCGCCTCGACCTGAGCGATGAACTCGGCCAGCAGCGCATTGAACAGAGCGGGCTCCTCGAGATTGAGGGTGTGGCCGCTCTTGGGAAAGACGGTCAGGCCGCAGCGCGGCACCGTGCGCTTCAGATAGATGCCGGGCTGCAGGCAATGATCGTCCTCGTCGCCGGTCATGACCATCACCGGCACGGCCATTTTCGATAGCGCGTCCTTCAGATCGTACAGTGAAGGCCGGCGCATCTGCACACCGCGCATGGTATTGGCCGCCCCCAGCGCCGAATGCTTTCGCAGGCGATCGGCAAAGAGCTGCCAGCCGCGCGGGTCCTTGTTCTGGAACTGCACGCGGGACGCGCCCTCCGCATACATCGGGCCGAAGGTATCCGGCCCGAGCTCGGTGAATTTCTTCGCGACCTCGGCCGAGACGTTGCGGAAATACTCTTCGTGTTCCTTCTCGGCGCCGTAGCCGGCGCCGGCCGCCGTCACCGACAGCACGCGGTCGGGATAGCGCATGCCGGCGTGCAGCACCGCGAAGCCCCCCATCGACAGACCGACCAGATGCGCGCGCTCGAAGCCGGCCGCGTTCATGACGTCGATGATGTCGTCGGTCGCCCGCGCCTGCGAATAGACCTCCACGTCTTCCGGCACATCGGAGGGCGGATAGCCGCGCGCGGCAAAGGTCAGGCAGCTATAGCGCCGCGCGAAGAAATTCATCTGCGGCTCCCAGCTCCAATAGTTGCCGCCGAACTCGTGCACGAAAACGATGGGCGTGCCCTTCCCCGCCGTTTCGTAATAGAGACGCACCTTGTCGCCGGTGGTGGCCATGGGCATTGCGACGTCCTCCTAACCGAATGCGGAGATGGGCTGCCGGGCGATGTCGGAATGACGCGCCGCCCGGCAGCCTCAACGATTGTCTCGCGGGACTTACGTCCCGATCAGAACAATTCGACCTTTTCATTCATGCCGCGGGCGCGCTCGACCATCTGCGGCAGCGCGCTGGCGAACTCTTCCGCCCATTCGGGCGGAACGGTCGTGCTGACTTTGACGAAGCGGTCGCCGAAGGTCTTGGTGTGGTACGAGCCCTGGCGGATCAGGATGTTCCGTTCCTGATAGACCGCGCACAAAGCCTCCGGCCGCAGCGCGGGATCGTTGCACTCGATGATGATGAAGTTGGCGTTGGACGGATAGACCGGCATCGAAACGCCCTCGACGCCGTCCACGGCCCGCTTGATCAACTCCTGGTTCGCGCGCTGGGTCGCGAGCACGCCCGGGAACCATTCCTTCTTGATGGCGAGCCCGGCGAGCGCCGCGCGCTGGGCCAGGATGTTGGAGCCGAGATTGTTCGGCGGCGCACCCGCCAGCTTCTCGACGATGTCGGGATGCGAGACGACGGCGCCGATACGCATGCCGGCAAGGCCCAACCATTTCGAAAAGCTGTAGATGGTGATCGTGCGCTCCGGATAGAGCTTGGCCGCCAAAGTGTGGTCGTAGGCGAAGTGCCGATAGGTGCAATCCTGGATCAGATAGATTTCGCGCTCCCTCAAGATCGCGACGATCTTCTCCACCTCGGTGGCGGTCAGCGCGGTGCCCAACGGGTTGTTGGGATCGACGACATAGACGACCCGGGTCTTGGGCGTGAGGCTTTCCTGAAGCCGCTCCGGCGACAGGCGATAATTGTATTCCGGCCCGTAAATCGGGATCTGAACCACCGTCGCGCCGACCGCGCGCGCAAACGACATCGGCCAGTTCCAGGTCGGATCGGTGGTCAGGAACTCGTCGCCCGGCCGCAGCAACGTGTGGCAGACGTGATAGAGCGAGGCGACCGCGCCGTCGGACACCAGCGCGGCCTGCCCGCCTTCGACGTCACTCAGCCCAAGGTCGGCGACGATGCCGGACCGGAGCTGCTCGAAGCCGGCCGGGGGTGCGTAGATTTGAAACTCGCGATCCCGGATGCAGCGCTCCATCGCTTCCAGCACCTGCGGATGCGGCGGCAAATGGTTGGTGTTCTGCCCCATCCAGCGCAGGCCCGGCCGGTTGACCAACCGATCGAAATGCGCGTTACGGACTTCATAGGGCTTCTTGGCCTGCGGCCGTGCGGACAATGGCTCCTCCTTACAGCTTCTGAATCGAGTCGGGCGTTCGTCCACTACGACGGTTTGCGCCCGCCTCCGAGGTAGGCTTCCTTGACATAGTCGTCGGAGAGCAAACGCTTGCTCGGTCCTTCGACCGCAACGCAACCCGTCTCCAGGACATAGCCGCGTTGCGCCAGCTCCAGGGCGAGAAACGCATTCTGCTCAACGAGAAGGATACCCGTCCCCTCCCGGTGAATAGTGCGGATGATCTCGCTCAGGCTTTCGACGATGATCGGCGCCAATCCGAGCGACGGCTCATCGAGAAGCAGGAGGCTCGGCTGCGACATCAGCGCACGCCCGATCGCCACCATCTGCTGTTCGCCGCCGGAGAGCGTGCCCGCGACCTGGGTCCGCCGCTCGGCAAGACGCGGGAACATCCCGTAGATCTTGTCCATCTCGGCGCGCACCGTGCGCGCGCGGCCGCGCGTGAAGGCGCCCAGTTCGAGGTGCTCGGCCACGGTGAGCTGCGGCCAGATCTTGCGTTCCTCGGGACAATGGGCGATGCCCGCCCGCACGATCGCCGACGGGGAAATGTTGTCGATGCGCTTGCCGTTGAAGACAATCGACCCGGACGCCAGGCGGTTAAGCCCCGAGATCGCGCGCAACAGCGTCGTCTTGCCGGCGCCGTTGGCGCCGAGCAGACAGACGAATTCGCCCGCTTGAATCGTCAAGCTCACGCCATGCAAGGCTTCGATGCGGCCATAGCCGCACACGATGGAATCAATGCTCAGCACCCTTCCATCCCTTGCCTAGATACGCGGTGATGACGGCGGCGTTTTCGGAGACTTCCTGTGGCGGGCCTTTGGCGATGGCCTGGCCGTAATTGAGCACCATGACGTAGTCGGAGATGCCCATGACGACGCGCATGTTGTGCTCGACCAGAACGACCGTGATGCCGCGGTCCTTCAGCCGTTGGATGAGCGATATCATCCGCTCGGCCTCGTCCACGTTCATGCCCGAGGCGGGCTCGTCCAGCAGCATCAGGCGCGGCGACGCCGCCAAGCCGACGGCGATCTCCAGCAGCCTCTGCTCGCCATAAGAAAGCTGCGACGCAAGCGCGTCGGAGCGATGCCGCAGCCCGACGAACTCCAGAATCTCGTCCGATGCGGACTCCCGGCGGTCGTCGAAACGCCGGATCTCGCTGGAGCGGAGCAGAACCTGCCACAACGAAAAAGACTGCCCGCACAGGAAACCCATCCGCACGCAGTCGCGCACGCAGAGCTGCGGAAACACTTCCGTTTTTTGAAACGTCCTGATGACCCCGAGCCCCGCGATCCGGCTCGGCTTCATGCCGGTGATGTTCTTGCCGTCATACAGAACCGCGCCGGTGCTCGGGCGCATCAGGCCCGTGATGATGTTGAACAACGTGGTCTTGCCGGCGCCGTTCGGCCCGATGATGCTGGAAATGCGGCCGGCCTCGATCTGAACCGAGACGTCGCGCAGCGCGCGAAGGCCGCCGAACGAGATGCCAAGGTCCTTCAGCTCAAGCATCGCTCGACCTTGCCGGTGTCGGCGGACCCGAAATGCGCAACCAGCTGCGCCGGCGGGTCCATATCTCGTACATCCCGTTGGGGAGGAAAAGCATCACCAGCACCAGGATCGTGCCGAAGAAGATGAGGCGATAGCCTTCCGTGATGCGCAGATATTCCGGCAGCAGGGTGAACACCAGCGCGCCGATGACCGGCCCGACGATCGAACCCATGCCGCCCGTCACCACCATGACGAGGAAGATCGTGGTGTAGGAGAAATAGAACACGTCGGGGCCGACAAAGCTCACATAGTGGGCGTAGAGGCTGCCGCCGATGCCGGCGAAGAAGCCGCCGATCGTGAACGCCAGGATGGCGTGACGACGGGCGTCGATTCCCACCAACTCGGCCAGGTGCTCGTTCTCGCGCAGGGCAACGAAGGCATCGCCGAGCGGCGAGTGAACGATCCGCCACATGATGCCGATACAGATCGCCGCGATGACGACGGCGGCGAAAAAGAAGGCCGTCTTCGACCCGAAGTCGACGGTTCCGCCCCACGGCAAATGGACCACCGGGGCGAGGATACCGGGAAGTCCGCGTTGGCCGTGCGTCAGGTCGGTCCAGTTATAGGCGACGAGCCTCATGATCTCGGCGAAGGCCACCGTCGAGATGACGAAACGGTGGCCGCGCACGTTCAGGATCAGGAAACCCAGCAAAAAGGCCGCAAATCCGGCCACAACGGCGCCGCCGATCATGCCGCCCCACATCGGCACGCGGTAGTGCAGGAACAGCAGGGCCGATGTGTAGGCGCCGAGGCCGAAAAATGCGGCATGACCGAGCGACAGCAGACCCGCGTAACCGACCGTCACATCGAGCCCGACCGCAACGATCGCAAAGATCGTCCCCAAGATCAGCAGATGCAGGTTGTAGCCCTCGCCGAGCAGGAAGGGCAACGCGATGACGAGCAGGACAGCGCCGATCCAGACGGTGATCCTCTGCCGCGACATCAGGCTTTCCCGAACAAGCCTTGCGGCCGATAGAGCAGGACCACGATTACCAGCACGTAGCCGATCGCGTCCTTATAGGCCGACGAGACGATCGTGCCGAAGCTCTCGGCAATACCGAGCAAGAGGCCGCCGACGATCGCACCGGGGAAACTTCCCATGCCGCCGAGGATGGTGACGACGAAAGCCTTGAGCGTCGCGACGTCGCCCATGGTCGGGTTCACGTAAAAGATGGTGCCCAGCAGCACGCCGCCGAGCGCGGCCAACCCCGCGCCGATGCCGAAGGCGACCGAGTAAAGCATCTCGATATCGATGCCGGCGAGCGCGGCGGCTTCCTGCTGCTGAAAGGTCGCGCGCATGGCCTTTCCCATCAGCGTGTAGTGCAGCAGCAGATGGATGACCACGATCGCGACCAGCGTCACCCCCACCGCAAAGAGACGCGGCTCGGTCGCGAAAATGGGGCCAATCTGAATGGGCAGCACAGGAAAAGGATTGGGAATCGCCTGCGGCTGCGGGCCCCACAGCACCTGCGCCAGGTTTTCCAGCACGATGGCAAGCCCGATGGTCACCAGCACCGAACTGATCAACGGCCTGTTGCGCAGCCGCTTGAAGATCGTGCGGTCGAGCAAAATGCCGAGCCCGGTGACGATCGCCACCGACAGCACAAGCGCGACGAAGAAATTGAAGCCCAGCGCGGTCGTGAGCTGATAGGCGACAAATCCACCCAGCATGTAGAACTGGCCGTGGGCGAAGTTGGCGATATTCATGAGCCCGAATATCACCGTCAGGCCCATGGCGATGAGCGCGTAATTGGCGCCGATCAATATCCCGTTGAACAGGTACTGAGGGAAGTATTCCAGCATGGAAAGCGCCTAATATCCGGGAGGACGACGGTGCGTCCTCCCGGATTCATTGGCAGTATTCGTCGGCACGGAAGATCCGCAAACTTATTCGGGCTTCGGGATTGAACCCTTGCCGACGACCTTCGGCCCGGAGTCCGTGTTCTTCGCCATGTAGACGTCGAAGTTATACGCTTGGCCGTTGTCGGCAAACTTGAAGTTGCCGGTAAGGCCGTTGTAGTCGGTCTTCAGCAGCGCCTGGCGGATCTTTTCCGGATCGGTGCTGCCCGCCCGCTTGATGGCCGCGGCCAGGATATGCACCGCCTGATAGGCGGCGGCCGAGAACTTGCTCGGCTCCTCGTTCTTGTAGTGCTGCTTGTAGCTCTTCACGAAGGCCTGGTTCTCGGGGGTTTCAATCGTCGGCACGTATTCGACGAGGCCGATCACGCCCTTGCCGAGATCGCCCACCAGCTTCAGGTACGACTCCGAGGTGAAAGCGCCCTCGCCCATCAGCGTCGCGGTGACGCCAAGCTGACGCAACTGCTTGGTGACGTTAGCCGCAAGCTGCGTATTGGCCGCAGAAATCACGACGTCCGGCTTCTGCGCCTTGATCTTGGTGATGTAGGAAAACAGATCGGTGTCGTCGCGGCTGAAGATTTCCGTATCGACAACCTTGGCGCCCAGCTTTTCCAGAGCCGCGCCGTAAGAGCTTGCGACCGCGCGGCCCCAGTCGTCGTTGACGACGAGGAAGGCGACGCGCTTGGCGCCCATCTTGGCGATCGCCGGCGCGAAGGCCTGGCCCAGAAGCGCCGACGTATCGGTGGCGCGGAAGAACCACTTGTTGCCACGCGTGGTCAGCCCTTGCGCGGTCGACACGCCGGTCACGAACGGGGTGCCATGCTTCTTGGCGACTTCCATCACGGCGCCGGTCGACGAACTGCAGAAGGCGCCCAGCAGAGAAACGACTTTCTCCTGGGTAATGAGCTTCTCGGCGGCGGAAACCGACTGCGCCGGATTGCAGGCACCGTCCTGCACGTTGAGCTTGAGGGTCTTGCCGAGCACGCCGCCTTTGGCGTTCACTTCCTCGACCGCAAGCTTGGCGCCGTTCAACTCGGTCTGGCCGTCATAAGCGACCGGGCCCGTCATCGGATACACGGCGCCGACCAGCAGGTCCTCGGCATGCGCAAACCCGCGCGGCATCAGCGCAGACGCGACCAACAACGCTGCGAAAACGACTGGCTTCACTCTCATCTACCTGTACTCCCTGTTTAATGACTCCCGCCTCGTCCACCACCAAAGACGAGACGACCCGGGATCGAGTGATTGCGTCCTAGTCCGTCGTTTTGACGTAAGCTGCAGGCCTAGAACTCCATGCGCAGCTCTATACAATAGACCATAGACTGTATACATGAGTCAATCTTTGGTACGCATCTCCGCGTCGTGGAGGACGCATCCGGGCCCGTTTTCCGACCAAGAGGACCATGCATGAGGCAGAAACCGACACTCGCCGAAAGCGTCAGGAGCAGGCTGGAGAAAGAGATCTTCGACGGCCGCTACCTGCCGGGCGATCGCCTGCGCGAGGACGACATCTCCCGCGATTACGGCGCCTCTCGCACGCCGGTCCGCGAGGCCTTCAAGCATCTGGCGGCCAGCGGGCTGATCGAGGTCAAGGCGCATCATGGCGCCGTGGTACGTAAGCTGGAGATCGGCGAAGTCGCCGAGATGTTTCAGGTCATGGCCGAGCTCGAGGGCCTTTGCGCGCGGCTTGCCGCCAAGCGGCTACGCCCCGACCAAAAGCGCAATTTGGAGGCGGCGCATAAGGAATGCGCGCGGCTTGCGAAGAATGGCCGTTACGAGGAATTCTACGAAGCCAACAACGTCTTTCACAAACTGATCCATGGGATTTCGGGAAACGCGTTCCTGCAAAAGGAAACCGAAGACCTCGCACGGCGCCTGACGCCCTATCGGCGCCAGATCACGTTCTGGCCCGGGCGCATGGTCGAGTCGATCCGCGAGCACGAAGCCGTCATGCGCGCGATATTCGCCGGCGATGCCGACACGGCCGGCGCGACATTGCGCAGCCACGTCAATATCCTCGGCGACAAGTTCGGCGACTACCTGGAAATCCTGAGCATGCAGCCGCCGATGAGAGCAAGACGCGCAAAACGAACGGCGCGGCCAAAAGAGAAAGCGCAACTGGCTGCCACCTGACAGCGGCTTAGGGCGCTTGCATCAAGTCTCTGAGCGGGGAATACGGTGAAGAAAATTATTGAAAATAGCGGCGCGCCGACACCGATGGCGCATTACTGCCAGGGCGTCGTCGTCGGCGACCACATTTATGCCGCCGGCCAGATCGCCTCCGACTACCGCACCGGCGTGCCGCCGGAAGCCAAGAGCGACCCGGCCTTTCCTTATTACAGCTCCGAGATCCAGAACCAGGCCCGCTATGTGCTGGGCAACCTGCGCAAGACCTTCCAGGCGGCCGGCGCTGATCTCAAGGACGTGGTCAAGGCGCAGGTCTTCCTCACCGACCTCAACGACTTCTTCTATTTCGACCAGGTGTGGAAGGAGTTCTTCTCCTCGCCGCCGCCGCGCACCACCGTCCAGGTCGGCGCCCTATTGGTGCCGGGCTGCCGCGTCGAGATCGACCTGGTGGCGGTGAAGGGAAGCGTGCCGCGGCAGGTCATCACCGACGGCGGCGCGCCGACACCGATGGCGCACTACTGCCAGGGCGTGGTCGTCGGCGACCACATCTATGCCGCCGGCCAGATCGCCTCCGACTACCGCACCGGCGTGCCGCCGGAAGCCAAGAGCGACCCGGCCTTTCCTTATTACAGCTCCGAGATCCAGAACCAGGCCCGCTATGTGCTGGGCAACCTGCGCAAGACCTTCCAGGCGGCCGGCGCCGATCTCAAGGACGTGGTCAAGGCGCAGGTCTTCCTCACCGACCTCAACGACTTCTTCTATTTCGACCAGGTGTGGAAGGAGTTCTTCGCCTCGCCGCCGCCGCGCACCACCGTCCAGGTCGGCGCGCTGCTGGTGCCGGGCTGTCGTGTCGAGATCGACCTGGTGGCGGTGAAGGGAAGCGTGCCGCGGCAGGTCATCACCGACGGCGGCGCGCCGACACCGATGGCGCATTACTGCCAGGGCGTGGTCGTCGGCGACCACATCTATGCCGCCGGCCAGATCGCCTCCGACTACCGCACCGGCGTGCCGCCGGAAGCCAAGAGCGATCCGGCCTTTCCCTATTACAGCTCCGAGATCCAGAACCAGGCCCGCTATGTGCTGGGCAACCTGCGCAAGACCTTCCAGGCGGCTGGCGCCGACCTGAAGGACGTGGTCAAGGCGCAGGTCTTCCTCACCGACCTCAACGACTTCTTCTATTTCGACCAGGTGTGGAAGGAGTTCTTCGCCTCGCCGCCGCCGCGCACCACCGTCCAGGTCGGAGCCCTATTGGTGCCGGGCTGCCGCGTCGAGATCGACCTCATCGCGGTGCGTTGAGCCGGGCGCGCTTCGTTGCGCACATCACAAAGCTCGGCCTTCTGTTCCAACTATTGCAACCAGGGCGGCAGACGCCCTCATCTTGAACGCTTGTCCGCCGGCGAGCCGATGCTTGGTTGAAAGCAAAACTATATAACTTAAGCGCGAGCCGCTCATTGATAGCGTCGAGACGCGCGTAAAACTCCGTCTGCGCAGGTTCCAACTCACTATTTCCCGCATGGCAGCTATTCAAGAGCGGCCGATTTTCTTCACAACATGTCGATGGTGTGTTTCAATCTTCATCGACGTTGGGCTCGTGCGCCGTGGCGAGACCAACCCAAGCGGTAACAGGGCCTGACACATCCACGCGTTGTGTAATGTGTGCCCCTGTGGGCCGCTCGGCTCGGGGGGCTGATGGAGAATTTCAGCGCGGTACTTCACGGCTTCGTCGTCGCCGCGCAGCCGATTAATCTCATGTTCGTCGTCCTGGGTGCAGTCATGGGGACTGTATTCGGGATGCTGCCTGGCATAGGCGCGGCAACCACCATCGCCCTCTTGCTGCCGGTCACGTTCAGCCTGGACCCGCTCGGCTCGCTGATCATGCTCTCCGGCATCTATTACGGCGCGCAATACGGAAGCTCCGCATCCGCCGTGCTGCTCAATACGCCGGGCACGGCGTCCGCCGCCATGACCACGCTCGACGGCTATCCGATGGCCCGCAACGGCCGCGCCGGCGCGGCGCTGGCGATTTCCGCGGTTGCCTCGTTCCTCGGCGGCACGGTCAGCGTCGTCGGACTGACGCTGCTTGCGGTCCCGCTCAGCAAGTTCGCGCTGCGGTTCGGACCGCCGGAATACTTCATGCTGATGCTTTTTTCGCTGACCGCCGTTTCCTCGTTCACCGGCACATCGGTCGCGAAGGGGCTTATCTCGGCCATCGCAGGGCTCATGCTGGCGACAGTCGGCGTCGACATGCAGACCAACGTGGCGCGTTTCACGATGGGCATCCCCGATTTCCAGAACGGCATATCGTTTCTCATCGTGGTCGTCGGGCTCTTCGCCATCGCCGAAGTCTTCTTCAACGTCGAGCGCTGGTTCACGGGCGAACTGGCGCCCATCCCGATCAGCGGCACGCTGTGGTTTACCCGTGAGGAATGGCGCCGCTCGCGCGGCGCGATCACACGCGGCGGCTTGATCGGCTTTCTTGTCGGCGTTCTGCCGGGCGCCGGCGGCGTGATCGCGACCGTCCTCGCCTACGCGATGGAAAAACGAATTTCCAAACATCCGGAGGAGTTCGGCAAAGGCGCCATCGAGGGCGTGGCGGCGACGGAAGCCGCCAACAACGCCTCGAGCTCCGGCGCTTTCGTTCCGCTTCTGACGCTCGGCATCCCGGGCTCCGGCATCGCGGCCGTCTTGTTGGGCGCCTTCGTCCTGTTCGGAATCCAGCCCGGGCCTTTGCTCTTCCAGAATCAGCCCGACCTGGTCTGGGGCCTGATCGACAGCATGTATATCGGCAACATCATACTGATCATTCTCAACCTGCCGCTCATCGGCCTATTCGTTCGCGTCCTCTACGTTCCGCCGGGAATGCTGTTGGCGCTCATTCTCGCGATTGCATCGGTCGGCATCTACACCATCAACAGCAGCGTGGTGGATCTCTACCTGCTGCTCGGTTTCGGCGTCCTCGGTTACGGATTTCGCAAGCTCGACATCCCGATCCCGCCGCTCATCCTCGGCATCGTCCTCGGGCCCATGCTGGAGCAAACGCTGCGCCAGGCGATGATCATATCGAGCGGCGATCCGACGTTCCTCATATCGGGGCCGATTTCCGGCACCTTGGCTGCACTCACGTCCATTTCCATCGTGCTGTCGTTCGCCGGGCCGATGGGTTTCCGCTTAGGACGAAAAAGAACGCCTCCACAAGACGGGAGGGCGGCTCAGTAGGTGCCGGTAAAGGCCACTGACCGTGCCGCCGGGCGCACGAGAAATGATCACCGCGCCATTTCGGCGGCAAGAAAAGGAGAATTCGGAATGTTGAAGCTGAACGAAACCACCAAGATGGCCTTGCGAGCAAGCCTCGCGGGCATCGTCGCGATCGGTATCGGCTCTGCCCTGCCCCGGGCCGCGCGCGCGGACTGGAAACCCACCAGCGCCGTCCAGATCATGGTGCACTCGAAGCCCGGCAGCTCGCCGGACGTCATCGCGCGCACCATTCAGAAGATTTGGAAGCAGGACGGAATCGTCACGGTGCCGGTCACCGTGCTCAACAAATCGACGCAAGCCGTCGGCTTTTCGTATCTGCTCCAGCACAAGGGCGACCCCACCAAGCTGACCGTCTCCAGCACCGGCACGATTTCCGCCAAGCTGGAAGGCATCACGACCATCGGCTTCAAGGACCTGACGCCGATTTCCCTGCTGATGAGCGAGTACATCGGTCTCGCCGTCCCCGCCGACTCCCCCTACAAGACCGGCAAGGACTTCATGAAGGCGCTCGCCCGCGACCCCTCGAAATTCTCCATCGCGACCGGCGGCGCGCGCGGCAACCCCAATCACACGGCCGTCGCCCTGGCGGCGCAGGCCGTCGGCATGGACCCGAAGAAACTGAAGATGGTCGTCTTCAGCTCCGGCGCCGACGCACGCAGCGCGGTGATCGGCAAGCATGTCGATGCGGTGACGACCTCGGCCGGCTCGCTCATCGGCCAGATGCAATCGGGTCTTCTCCGCGTCATCGCGGTCGCGGCGCCGAAGCGCCTGTCCGGGCCGTTGGCGAGCGTTCCAACCTGGAAGGAGCAAGGCCTCGATGTCGTCACCGCGAATTGGCGCTGGGCCGGCGCGACGGGCGGCCTGAAGCCGGACCAGATCGCATACTGGGAAGGCGTTTTTGCGAAGACGGTCAAAACCAAGGAATGGAAGAATTTCGTCGCCAAGAAGCACGCGGAGACGACCTATCTCGACCGCGCCGACACGCTGAAATACTTCCAGCAGCAGGAAGACGTGCTGAAGAAGCTGCTCACCGAATTGGATTTGATCAAAGGGTGAGCGCGCGCATGCTTCATCGCCCTGCGCGATGAAAGACTACGGGTGCGGGCCCGGACGGCCCGCGCCTGCGTGAGCCGGGTTAGACGCCATGATGAGAAGGCAACCGCACGATGAATAAGGCCGCGACGGATCTCGGCGTTGCGATCGTCACCATTGCCTTGGCGACGGTCTATCTCGTCGCGACCTACAGCATCCGCACGCTGGTCATCGCGGACCCGCTCGGACCGAAAGCGTTTCCGGCGCTGCTCGGTGTCCTCATGCTGCTATGCGGGATTTCGCTGGCAATAACGTCGTTGCGGCGCTATTGGCGTTCCGCCGAAGTGGCCGACAAGGAAAGCGGCGCACAGAATCATTATCCTGTCGCGGTCGGCGCCGTCGCCCTATGGCTCTTGGGCTACTATCTCGTTCTCGAACCCCTTGGCTTCGTACTCTCCACCATTCCATTCCTTTTCGTCCTGATGGCCTATTTCAATCGAGGAAGATGGCTCTCGAATGCCATCGTGTCGATTCTGTTTCCCGTGATCCTGGACCTCATCTTTTCGTATGTTCTGGGGCTCGCGCCCGCGCCCGGATTGCTGTCGCTTTAGACGCCGCTTCCGACTGAAGCAGAACCGCGTCCATCACCCTCGTGGCGCAGTCCGGCTCAAGCCTTGGCCGCAGGGACGCGGTTACAAAGATCGATCGCCGTTGCCAGATAGATGCGCGCGGCGGTCACCATATCCTCGATTGAGACATGCTCGCCAACCTCATGCATGGCGCGGCCCTTGCCTTCCGGATGCTGGCGTCCGCCCGGTCCGAGGGTGGCACACGGTACGCCGTACACCGTGAAATGAACGCTGTCGGCGCCCGGCCGCCGCATGATGGACGGCGGGCGGCTTCCCATGACCTGCTGTTGGGCCGTTGATAGTGCGTCAATGACGGGGAGCCCTTCGTCGATGACGACCGCCGGATCGGTGACGTAGCTGTCGAGCTTCGGCTCAGGCGTGCCGCTCCGGTCGGCGAATTCGCGCAAGACCTTGCGCAGGTCGCGCTTGATGTCTTCGAAGCTTTGTCCGGGAACCGTGCGTGCTTCCAGATAAAGGCTGCATTCGTAGGGGTTGCGAGACAGACGCCAGGGCGCCCCACCCCGTATGGCGGCAAAGGTCACATTGGGCCTTTCGCCCATGAAGATCGCGCTCTCGGCGTAGGACTCGGCCCATAGCATCAAATCGCCGCTCAGAAGCTGCGTCTGGGTGATGGCATTGATGACGCCCGAGCGATGCGAATAGGCCGAATGGTTCACGGTGCCGGGCACCGAAATGCGAAACCAGATGCAGCCCATATTGGCCGTGCAAATGCGCAGGCTCGTCGGTTCGAGCAGCAGCGCGTAATCCGCGGTCACGCCATGGGTCACCAAGTGCTTACTGCCGACCCCATAGCCGGCAAACTCCGAACCTTGAAACTCTTCGATCGGCGCCTTCTCGATCTCGCCCACGACCCCGCCAAAGGAGATGTCACCGGCGAGCTTGAGCCCGGCCTTGGCGATCGCTTCCACGGCCACCAGCGCTGCGGCCAGGCCGCTTTTCATGTTCCTGGCGCCGAGCCCCCAAATCCAGCCATCTTGTTCGATCGCCTCAGGCGTAAACCCCTTGGTACGCGGCAGGTGCTGTTCCTCGCCGCTGTAGGAGGTGTCCATATGCCCGGTGAACAGCAGGTTGGTGCCGTCGCCGCGGCCGCGCAAATGCCCGACGGCATTTGGCCTGCCTTCGCTCACATATTGCACCTCGGCGTCCATCCCCACCGCGCGCATGCGGTCGACGATGTATTGCGCCATGCCGGCTTCACGGCCCGTCGGACTGGAAATGTTCACCATGTCCTTGAGGACGTCACGCACGACGTCAGTCGTCACATACGCTGCTGCGGCAGCTCCGGCGTCGCGAGTCACAGTCGGCACGGCCAATCACCTCCGCATTGAATGAAGACAGAGTATAGCCGGCGTTTTGGGGCAACAAGAAATTCCAAAGCGATCCGCACACTCGTTCGTCGTACCGACTCGCATGCGCTCGCGGCGCGTGAAAGCCGCCGACTATTTTTCGAGCAGCATGACAATATGAACGGCAACCTGCGATCGCGTCGCAGCGCTTAACGCAACGGGATGACCCGGAGCGAAGCCCGGGTCACGTCGGCGACTCAAATATCCTTCGTTGGCGGCGCGCCATCAGCGCCGACGCCTATCGGAGATGCTCTTTGAAGAAATCCAGAGTCAGGCCGAGCGCGCGATCGGCCTCGGGCTTGCTGTAGGTCTTGCCGCCGACACGCGCGAAGGCGTGGTCGGCCCCGGGATATTTGTGGATCGTCACCAACGGGTTCGGCGACAGCCGTCGCTCCAGCAGGTCGTTCACTTCCGCCTGCACCCAGCGGTCCTTCATCGCCATGTGCAGCATGAAGGGCCGATGGAGGTTCTTCACTTCCTTGATGCGGTGCTCGATATAGGTGCCGTAATACGCCACGGCGCAGTCGATGTCGGTGCGGCAGCACATCAGATAGCAGAGCTTGCCGCCGAGGCAGTAGCCGACGGCGCCGACCTTGCCGTTGCACGCCTCGAGGCCCTCGAGATAGTGCTGGATGTCTTCCATGTCCTGAACGCCGAGGTCGTAGTCGAACTCGTAGTAAAGATCGAACGCCTTCTTGATGTCTTCCTGACTGCCGTCGGACAGTTCGACGCCCGGCTCCTGCCGCCAGAACAGGTCCGGCACCAGACAGATGAAGCCCGCCTCGGCGAATTCGTGGGCGTGATGCCGCATGGTGTCGTTGACGCCCCAGATTTCCATGATGGCGATGACGGCGCCGGCCGGCGTCTTGTCCGGATAGGCGATGTAGGCGCCCATTTCGCCGTCGCGAAGCTTCACCTTGATGTTCTGCGTCTTCATGGTCCGGTCCTTAGAGTCTGAGGAGCTCGCGGGCATTGCCTGCCCAGATGCGATCGAGTTCGTCTTTCGGCAGTTCGAGCGACTGAACACCGCGGATGGTGTCGGCGATCAGGCCGCGCCCCTGCTCGGCGTCGAACGGAGCGTCGGTCGCGAACAGGCAGCGCGCGGTGCCGAAGAAGGCATGGCCGCAACGCGTCGGCGCTTCCTCGCCGCCGATCGCGGTGTCGGCATAGAGCATCTTGAAATAGTCCATCGGATGCCGCTTGAGGCCGCGCTCTTCGGCGACGGGATTGCGCTCGCGCGTGCCGAAGAAAATCTGCTTGAAGCCGAGGTTAATCTTGATGGGGAAATACGGGATCATGCCGCCCATGTGATGGGTGATGATCTTGAGCGACGGCAGTTCGTCGAACAGGCCGGAATAGATCAGCCGCGTCATGCAGGCGGTGGTCTCGTAAGGCCAGCCAAAGCTGAACCAGATCTCGTCCTCCGACTCCTTCTCACTGGCATAGTCTGGGAAGTTCGGCCCGCGCATCGGGTGCACCCAGATCGGCAGGTCATGTGCGGCCATGCGCTGAAACACCGGGCGGAATTGCGGCGCGCTCAGCGGCATGCCCGCCACATTGGTGAAGAGCTGGATGCCGCGCGCGCCGAGGTCGTTGATGGCACGATCGATCTCGGCGAGCGTCGCATCCATGTTGTTCATCGGCAGCGCGGCGATGAAGGTCGGAAAGCGATCCGGGTGGCGGCGACACACCTCGGCCAGCGAATCGTTGGCAAGCCGCGCCAGGTCGGGCGTGACGTTGGGGCCGCCGACCAGCTCGAGCGGCGGATTGGCGAGCGACAGCACCTGCTGCAGGCCGTCGAATTCGTCCAGCAGGCGCAGCCGGGCTTCGACATCCACCAGCGGCTTCAGCCGTGGAAAGGCGGTGGTCGCCACGTGGTCCGGAATGAGCTGCTTCAGCCGCTCGAGATACGGCTTCGGCATGAAGTGGTTGAAGACGTCGATAATCATGGGCGGGGCTCGGTTGACCGTTTTCTCTATTGCAGCCGTGGGAACAAGGCGCGCGGGTTGTCTTCGGTGATGGCACGGATCTCGGCCGGCGAAAATCCCGCCGCGCGCACGGTCGCCATCGGATCGTGGTCGGCCGGCGGGAACGAATAGTCGCTGCCGAGCGCAACACGCTCGACCGACACCCGCTCCGCCAGCCAGCGCAGGATGGCGGGATCGTGCAGGATGGTGTCGTAGTAAAAGCGCTTCAGGTAGGCGGACGGCGGCTGCACGGCGACGTCGCCCTGCGCCGCGCGGTCCATGCGCCCGTGCATGCAGTCGAAGCGGCCGGTGAGATAAGGAAACGTGCCGCCACCGTGCGAGAGCAACAGGCGGAGCGTCGGGAAGCGGTCGAGCACGCCGGTGCCGATCAGCGAGCCGACACAGAGCGTGGTGTCGACGGTGTATTGCACGATCTGCGACATGCCGAATTTGGCCGAGCGCGCCAGCGGCTGCGCCTGCGCCGGGTGAATGAAGACGGCGACATCGAGGGCAACCGCCATTTGCCAGAAGGCGTCGAGATCGACCTCGCCGAGATTCGTCCCCTCCACATTGGCGGCAACCACGGCGCCGACCGCGCCGAGCTCCTTGACGGCACGCTCGAGTTCGGCGGCCGCCTCCTGCGCATGGGGCAAGGGCACCGAGGCCAACATCGAAAAGCTATCCGGGTGTGCGCTGCACAGATCAGCCATATGCTGGTTGAGAAAGCGATGCCAAGCCTGACCCTGCTTCACAGGCAAGCCATAACCGAAAATATCGGCCCAGCACGAGAGCACTTGCCGGTCGATCGCCTGCTTTTTGATGGCGTCGAGGCGTTCGCCCACCGGTTCGATCAACTTTGGGAAGAACGGCCGCACTTTGGTGCCATAGTCGAAGTGAAGAGCGCAGGCACAGGACGGCGGATGCCGCACGACCGACAAGCCGAACTCGCCGGCACGCGCCTCGACACTGTCGAGGATCGACGGCGGCACATAGTGGGCATGAACGTCAATGGGCATCCGATTTTCCTTGCTAGTGGCGGCGTCTTGTTCGCAAGATGGCTAACTTGACGATCGTGATAGATTTCGCTTGATGCACGTTTGGTTGGGCTTCAAACTTCATTGAATCGCCGGTCGACGGCATTTGCGCAAGGTCACAGGCGCCAAAACCTCCGGAATGAAACATCAGATTCCCCAGCGTGCATTCCTTTACAGCGATTTGGTCACCGCTTTGCGTTCCCGCATCGCGCGTGGAGTCTATCGTCCGGGCAGCCGGCTGCCGAGCCTCGCCGCGCTGACAAAAGAGTTTGCCGTCAGCGCCATCACGGTGCGCCGGGCGCTGCGCGAACTCACCTATGAAGGGCTTGTGCAGGGCCATCAGGGCCTCGGGGTCTTCGTCAGAACCAAGCCGCGCATCCATCGTGTGCTTGCCGGCGACCCCGACCGCTCGATCGGCGACGAGATCGGCCGTGCCGGATTCGTGCCCCGGCTGGACGAAGTCGATTTCTCGAACGTGAAGGCCAACGACGACGTTGCCGCGCGGCTTGGCATACGCGCCGGCACCAAGATCTTTCGCCATCGGAAATTGACCTTTGCCAACGACGAGCCGGTGGCGCTGCACGTCCTGCATCTGCGTCCGGCGCTGGCGCACAAGCTGCGCCCGGAGTTGTCGAAACTGTTCATCTTCGCGCTTCTGGACAAGCATAGGATTCCGATTGCCAACTTGAAATGCGAGTTCAGTTGCACCGCATTGGGCGAGGAGCACGCCCGACCGCTCCAACTGACGGCCGGGCAACCGATGATGCGAGTCGACTACACCGCCTTCGACGCCAAGGGACGACCGTTGCTGCTGGGATTGACCATTTGCCGGCCCGACCGTTTCGTTTTCGAGGTGACCCTGCCGCGGCGAAAGAAGGCGCCGCCGCGGCGCAAGGCCAAATAATCCTCTTTGCTACTTCGAGGGAATGATCGGGAGCAGCACGTAGGGCTGCTGCCCGGGCGCGAAGTGCAGCGTGTAGGTGCCGCCGAAAATCTCCGGCGGCCGGTCCTCCGGCTGCTCATGCAGGAACGGACCGACGCCGGTGAGCGTGTATTTCGCCTCGTCGACCGCGGGCGGCGGCCCGTCATTCTCGTAGTCCTTGCCGCGCAGCCATAGGCCGATGCGGTAGCCCGGCGGCACGACGATGCATGTCGGCCAGATTTCGATATCGAGCTCGACCGGCTCGTTCGGCTTCAGCGGCCAAGCCTCGTCGTGGGTGTGATAGGGGCGATACGGCAGCGATTGCTTGGGATCGAGCTTGCGGTGCGAGGCGCGCAGCCAACCGAAGCCGACCGGCGTGCGAGGGTCGTTCGAGCCGATGAAGGTGACCTCCTTGCCGTCCGGATCGAATACGCGCAGCGTCAGGAACACATCGGCGTCGGTGGTCGACGATGACAGCGTCATCTTGGCCGCCGCCGGCCCCGTGATCTCAAGCGGCTCGGTCAGCGGCGGCGTCAGGAACATCAGGCCCTCGCCCATCGCCTCGTAAGCCAGCGTCGTCTTGGCCTTCGGCTCTTCATGACCGAAGCTCATGTTTACGGGATCAAGAAAATACTGCGTCCATTTCGTCCGCGCGAGCGGCCATTCGCTCTCGTGCCGCTCGACGAACTTCTCGCCAGGATGCCGAATCTGCAATTGCACCGGCGGCTGCTTGTCCCAGCCGTTGTCCTCGCCCTTGAGGAAGTGAGCGAGAAACCGCTTCTGCAGGCTCACGCCGTAATTTGTGTAGAAATGAGTCCAGTGGGCATCGCCGTGCACCTCGAGCCACTTCTGCTTCGCCGCGGCGTGCATATAGCCCTCGAAATTGCCGCGCGGATGCAAGCCCACCCCGCCCCAGTTGGCAGAGCTCAGCATCGGCGTCGTCACCTTGGAGAAGTCCACCGTGCGCGCGCGGCAAGCCTCGTCGTCGAAAGGATGATCGAGAACGAATTTCACGATATCGCGGCGATTCTTTTTCAGTTCTTCGTCGGGCACGGTTTCCGGACCGGACACCAGTTCGCCGGTGGCCCGGCTACGCAGGCCGCGCTCGCCCAGGCCGTGTTGCACCCGGTGGAACGCGCGCGGAAACAGGTTGTCGAGGAACTGGCAATAGATGCCGCCGTGACGCGCAACCTCGCGATACCAATCGGCGGCGCCTTCCCAAATGCACAGCGCGGCCAGGTGCGGCGGATGCTGCTGTGCAACATACCATTGGTTCATGGCATAGTAGGAAATGCCGTTCATGCCGACCTTGCCGTTGCACCAGGACTGCACGGCAGCCCACTCGATGCAGGCATAGATGTCGTCGGTTTCCCGCTGCGACCAGGGGTCGAGGAACCCGGGCGAGCGGCCCGATCCGCGCGCGTCGATGCGCAGGCAAATATAGCCGTCCGGCACCCATTTCTCCGGATCGGTCAATTCCCAAACCTGATATGTGTTGGTGGAGCCCTCGGCGACTTCTGGAAACGCCTTTACCATGCGCTCCCAGGCACTCTTATTGCCCTCCTGGAAAGCCAGCCCCTTGCCGAAGGCGCCATAGGACAGGATCACCGGGTATTTGCCGTCATCGTTGGGCCGGAAGACGTCGGCGCGCAGGACGATGCCATCGTCCATGACGATCGGGGTGTCCCAATCGATCCGCATCCCATCGCGCACTTCGCTTTTTGCTGGTTTGAGCTGTTCGTCCATGGCCGGCATCCCAGGTAGGTGTTTTCAGATCGGCCATCTTTGTATATAAGGCCTTCGGCTTTGTATATGGGGTTGGCGCCGCGCGTGGCGTGCGACCCGCGCAACGAACGAATAAAACGAGCGGGAGGACGCCATGGGCGTTCAAGAGGATCTGGAAGTCGCGGCGCGCATTGCGCATGCAAAGCCGCTCGGATCGCTGGCGCTGAAAGTGCGGCCGGCGCACAGCGCCCTTCTCGTCGTCGATATGCAAAACGATTTCTGCGCCAGCGGCGGCCTCATCTCCAAGGACGGACGCGACGTCACTTCGGCGCAGGCGCTCGGCGCGCGGCTGCCCGCCTTCATCCAGGCGGCGCGCGACGCCGGCGTGCTGGTCGTGTTCATCCGCTGCGTCTATACATCCGAGCGCAACTTCTATCTCTCCGACGTCTGGCTCGAACAGGCCGCGCGCAAGCGCGAGGGCGGCTATACGCGCATCCCGGTCTGCCGTGACGGATCGTGGGAAGGCGACTTCTACGGCGACATCAAACCGCAGCCGGGCGACGTCGTCGTCACCAAGCACCGCTACGACGCCTTTCACAACACCGACCTCGACCTTATCCTGCGCAGCAACGGCATTCGCACGGTAGTGCTCACCGGCGTGGTGACCAATGTCTGTGTTGAAACGACCGCGCGCGAAGCCTTCGTGCGCGATTACTACGTGGTCGCTGTCGACGACGGTTGCGCCGCCTACGTCGCGGCCGATCACACCGCCAGCATGAGCAACATCGATCGCTTCTTCGGCGAAGTGGCAACGATCAAGCAGATTTCAGCGCACTGGGCGGACAACGCCGACGCCAAAGTCGCCGCGGAATAGCCGCTTCCGCACCAACCGAGACCGCATCCCATGGACACGCCCATCGATTACGCGCAGGACGGAGCGATCGTTACCGTCACCCTGAACCAGCCGGAAACGCGCAACGCGTTCACCGATCTCGACGTGGTCGACGCGCTGGTGGAGGCGATCGAGCGCCTCAACGCCGATCCGACCGTGCGGGCCGCAATCCTCACCGGTGCCGGCAAGGCGTTTTCCTCTGGCGGCAACCTCAAACGCATGCTCGACCCCGACGCTGGCCTGGTCGATCCCCTGCCCGCGCGCACGCGGCTCAACTACCAGGCCGGCATCCAGCGCGTCCCGCTGGCCTTCGCCAAGATTGAGGTGCCGGTCATCGCCGCCGTCAACGGTCCCGCGGTCGGCGCCGGCTGCGACCTCGCCTGCATGTGCGACATCCGCATCGCCGGCGAAAGCGCGCGTTTCGCCGAAAGCTTCGTCAAGGTCGGCATTATTCCCGGCGACGGCGGCGCATGGCTGTTGCCGCGCATCCTCGGCATGTCGCGCGCAGCCGAAATGGCGCTCACCGGCGACACCATCGATGCAACCCAGGCGCTTGCCTGGGGTCTGGTCTCGCGCGTCGTACCGGACGCACAATTGATGGACGCGGCGCGCGAGCTCGCCAACCGCATCGCCGCCAACCCGCCCTACGCCGTGCGCATGACCAAGCGTCTTTTGCGCGAAGGCCAGTCCATGTCGCTGGAAAGCCTGCTGCACATGTCCGCCGCCATGCAGTCGCTGGCGCACGCAACCGCCGACCACAAGGAGGCCGTCGCTGCCTTTATCGAGAAGCGCCCGCCGAAGTTCGCAGGCGATTGACGGCCATGCGTTTCGGTCCAAAGCGCAGTTGCCCGCGGCCGCCTTCGATGCGGTGGAAAGCGTTGCGACACACGCCACAAGGTATGTAATGTATGCAAAGTGCCGTGAACCAACGCCTGGTCGCGGACGCGCCACGTGACGCGGCCGCCTCGCCACAAGAAAACAAGAATACCCAGCGCGTTCCGCAAGGAATCGATCGCCAAGGAAACCTCGTGACAAACGCCAAGATCAAATTTGAGAACATCGAATACACCTACACGCCGCCGAACGGCCGCGCGGTGCGGGCCTTGGAGCGCCTCAATCTCGACATCGCGACCGACGAATTCGTCGTGATCGTCGGGCCGAGCGGCTGCGGCAAGAGCACCCTGCTCTATCTGCTCGGCGGATTCCTGCCGCTCGAACAGGGCGAGATTCTGGTCGACGGCCGCAAGGTCACCAAGCCCGGTCCCGACCGCGGCATCGTGTTCCAGCACTTCGCGCTGTTTCCGTGGAAGACCGTTCGGCAGAACGTCCTCTACGGGCTCGAGCGTAAGAAGAAGATGAGCGCCTCGCAGCGGCAGGAACTGGCGCAGAAGTATATCGACCTTGTGAAGCTCACCGGCTTCGAGGATTCCTGGCCGGCGCAGCTTTCGGGCGGCATGAAGCAGCGCGTCGCCATCGCGAGGACGCTCGCCACCGACCCCGACGTCCTGCTGATGGACGAGCCGTTCGGCGCGCTCGATGCGCAGACCCGCGGCATCCTGCAGGAAGAGCTGCTGGCGATCTGGGGTTCGCGGCGAAAGACGGTCCTGTTCGTCACCCATGACGTCAACGAAGCGGTCCTGCTCGCCGACCGCGTGGTCGTGATGAGCGCGCGCCCCGGCCGCATCAAGAGCACGATCAAGATCAACCTGCCGCGCCCGCGCACGCCCGAAGTGACACGCTCGACGCAGTTCGTCGATCACTGCCAGGAGATTTGGGACCTGGTGCACGAGGAAGCCGTGAAGGCCTCCGGAGTGAAGACGTGAAGACGATCGCGATCCGATACCTGCCGATCGTTCTTCTGATCGCCATATGGGAGCTCGCGTCGCGGACCGGGCTGGTCGCGGAAGACGTGCTGCCGGCCTTCAGCGAGGTGATGGTGCGCCTTTGGCAGTTGACCGCGAGCGGCGAGATGGCGACCAACATTGCCGCTTCACTGCTCCGCGCCACCAGCGGCCTCGGCTTGGCGATCGTCATCGGCAGCGGGCTGGGCTTTGCGCTGGCGGCCTCCACGCTGGCGCAGCGGCTGCTCCAGCCGTCGCTGACGTTCCTCTACCCGCTGCCCAAGTCGGCGCTCATTCCGGTGATCATCATCTGGCTCGGCTTCGGACACGCCGCGCAGATCATGGTGATCTTCCTCGGCTGCCTGCTGCCGATCATTCTCGGCGCCTATAACGGCGCCCGCAGCGCGGAAAACACGCTGCTCTGGTCGGCGCGCAGCCTCGGCGCAAGCACGGTCGAGACCGAATGGCACGTCATCATGCCGGCCGCCCTCCCCGAACTGCTCGCCGGCATCCGGGTGGCGCTCGCGCTCAGCTTCGTGCTGCTGATCAGTTCGGAGATGATCGGCGCCCAGCGCGGCATGGGCTTCCTCATCGCCTTCCTCGGCGACGGCGGCGACTACGCCGGCATGTTCGCCAGCGCCTTCGTCGTCACCGCCATCGGCTTTGCCGCCGATCGCGGCTATCTCGCCCTCTACCATTATCTCTTGCGCTACCGGGAGGCGTGACATGGTGGCGCAACGCAGATTGTCGAATATTGCACTGGGTGCCATCCTTCCGCTGGCGGTCATCGCGCTGTGGGAGTTTTCCGCGCGCGAGCGGCTGGTGTCGCCGTTCCTGTTGCCGTCTTTCTCGCGCGTGGCCGACCGGCTGTGGCAAGACACCGTGTCGGGCCAACTGCTCGTGCTGGCCGGCCAGACCCTGCTTCGTCTCGCCATCAGCTATTCGGTGGCCACCGTCATCGGAGTCACGCTCGGCATTCTCATGGCCCGCGTGCGGTTCGTACGCTGGCTGCTCGATCCCGTCGTCTCGATCGGCTTTCCCGCGCCGAAGATCGCCTTTCTGCCGATCTTCATTCTGTGGTTCGGCGTCTTCGACGCCCCCAAGATCGTGATGTCCATCGTCGCCTGTATCTTCCCGCTGATTGCGGGCACCTGGGCCGGCACGCAGGGCGTCGACAAATACCTGGTCTGGTCGGCCGAGAACCTCGGCGCCTCGCGGCGCGAGCTGCTGTGGCACGTGATCTTTCCGGCGGCGCTACCGCAAATTCTCACAGCCATGCAGGTGGCGCTTCCCATCGCCTTCATCGTCGTCATCGTCGCAGAGATGCTGACCGGCGGCGGCGGACTTGGCGCCTCGATGATCGAAGGCGCGCGGCTCGCGAATCCCACCCGCGTCTTCGAGGACCTCATCGTCATCGGCCTGTTGGGATTCGGGTTCTTGTGGGCCCTGCAAATCGCACGGCGCAAGATCCTCGCCTGGCATCCGGAGGTGCTGCAGGAGAAATCATGATCGGGTCCGCCAATGAAGCGACAGGACCCCAATAACAATAATGGACCGCTACCCTGACAGCTCCAATAAAAGGGAGGAAGAAGACTATGAAGCGACTGCTAGGTATCCTCACGGCAGCCATCGTCAGCTGCGTCGGCCTGTTCGCGGGACCGGCACCGCTGAAGGCCGAGCCGGTCAATATCCGGATGGCCTATGGCGGCATCCCCGGCGTGATCAGCCCCCTGCTGTTCCAGAAGCCCTCGATCCTCAAGCACTACGGCAAGAGCTACACGGTCACACCGACCTTTATCCGGGCAACCTCGATCGCCATGCAGGGCATGGCGTCCGGCGATTTCGACGTCAGCTATCTGAGCTTCACCGCCCTCGCGAACGCCATCGTGAACGGCGGCCTCGATATCAAGGTGATCTCCGACATCACCAGCTGGGGCAGCCACGACCATCAAGGACCGGTGGGGCTCGTGACAGCCAATTCCGGGATTAACTCGGTCAAAGATCTCAAGGGCAAGATCCTCGCGGTTACCGCGAAGGGAACCGGCTTCCACTATGCGCTGCTGGCCAATCTGCGAAAGGCCGGCTTGAAGCCCAGCGATTACACCATCGTCGAGGTGCGCCGCCCGGCCATGGCACCGGCATTGCGCGAAGGTCGCGTCAATCTGGTCGTGATCGGCCCCCCCTTCATGTATTCGATCGAGAAGAAAGATCACACCAAGCGGCTGTTCAAGGCGGAAGACGCCATGGGCGACATCCAGGCGTTGGTTCTCGTCGGCCGCACGGCGTTTCTCAAGAAGAACCCGGAAGTCATGAAGGACTTCATGGAGGACTACATCACCGGCCTGCGCTGGTTCCTGGATCCGAAGAACCGCGAGGAAGCGATCCAGATTACCGCCAAGTTCTCCAAGCGCCCGGCCAGCTTCTACGAGAGCTTCGCCTTCACCAAGAAGGACTTCTATCGCGATCCGACCGCGACTCCCAACATCGCGGCGCTGCAAAACAACATGGACCTGATGCACGAGCTCGGCGTGCTCAAGCAGAAAGTCGATGTGAAGCCCTACGTCGACCTCAGCTACCTGGACGCGGCCAAGAAGCGTCTGGGGCTGAAATAATCCGACGCCACAAGACCTATCCGGCCGCCGGGCTGTCCGCGGCGGCCGGATCAAACCTCATCCGATAACGAAACTCACTGCCTGCGCGACGCGCAGAGGATGCAAGTGCCGCCAAAGCCGCGGCGACGATTTGTCAATTCGCCTCACGGGGAAGTTCGAATGCAGCACAAGACGGAAGAACGCGACGGCATGATGATCGAATGGGACGCGCCCATCGAAATGGATGACGGCACCGTCCTGCGCGCCGATGTCTATCGTCCCATCGGCGAGGGCCAATGGCCGGTCGTGCTCAGCTACGGACCCTATGCCAAAGGCAAGTCGTTCGCGGAAAGCCGGCAGTTCGCCTGGAAGGACCTGACCACCAAACGCCCCTATATCCTGAAAGAGTCCAGCAACAAGTATGTCTCGTGGGAGGTCGTCGACCCGGAACTCTGGGTGCCCGACGGTTACGCCATCGTGCGCATCGATTCCCGCGGCATGGGCCGCTCGCCGGGATTTGTCGACAACTACTCGCCGCGCGAAACGCAGGACATCTACCAGTGCATCGAATGGGCCGGCACGCAGCCCTGGAGCACGGGCAAGGTCGGCATGTGCGGCATTTCCTATTTCGCCATCAACGCCTGGCACGTCGCCGGCCTGCAGCCGCCACATCTCGCCGCGATCGTCACCTGGGAAGGCGCGGCCGATCATTACCGCGACCAAGTCTACCAGGGCGGCATCTTCTGCCACGGGCGGATCAACTGGTTCCCGCGCGCGATCCTGCCCATCCAGCACGGTGTCGGCGAGCGCGGCACGCGCAGCTCCATGTCCGGCGAATGGATATCGGGACCCGAGACGCTCCCCGAAGAGACGCTGAAGGCCAACCGCATCGACCCTCTCGTCGACGATCTCGCCCATCCCCTCGACGATCAGTACCACCAGGAGCGCTCGGCCGAATGGGACAAGATCACCGTGCCCTTCCTGTCGGCCGGCAACTGGGGCGGTCAGGCCAACCACCTGCGCGGCAATACCGAAGGGTTTGCCCGCGCCGCCTCGAAGCAGAAGTGGCTGGAAATCCACGGCGACACCCATTGGGGTGAGTTCTATTCCCATTATGGCGTCGCCCTGCAAAAGCGCTTCCTCGGCCATTTCCTCAAAGGCGAGGACAACGGCTGGGACAAGGAGCCCCCTGTCCAGCTCAATATCCGCCATCCGAACGAGACCTTCGTGCTGCGCAAGGAAGAGGCTTGGCCCATTCCGCGCACGCAGTGGACCAAGTTCTATCTGCAGCCCGACATGAGCTTGAGCCGCGACGAGCCGGCGGCGACGACAAAGCTTGACTATTTGCCGCTCGAGAACGGCTTCACTTTCAGCACCGGGCCGCTCGAGGCGCCGCTGGAAATCACCGGCCCGGCCGCGGCCAAGCTCTTCGTCTCGTCCTCGACCACGGACACCGATCTCTTTGTGATCGTCAGGGTCTTCGCGCCCGATGGCGAGGAGGTCGTCTTCCAGGCGGCTCAGGATCCGCATTCACCCATCGGCCACGGCTGGCTGCGCGCGTCGCATCGCAAGCTCGATGCCAAGCTCAGCCTGCCCTATCGGCCGTATCACCCGCACGACAAACCAGAGCCGCTCACGCCCGGCGAACCGGTCGAGCTCGACGTCGAGATCTGGCCGACCAGCATCGTTGTGCCGGCCGGCTACAGCCTGGCGGTCACTGTACGCGGCAGCGACTACAAGTGGGGCGGACCTGCGGTCAACACACCGGGGCTGCCCTACCCGCTGAGCGGGGTGGGCGCATTCTATCACGAGCGCCCGGAAAACCGGCCGCCGGAAATCTACCACCAGAAAGCAAGCCTGCACTTCGCGCCGGGCAAACAGCCCTACGTGCTGTTGCCGGTCATCCCCGACGTGGGCTGACGGAAAGACGCGCCGAAAGTCGATCGGCACGTCATTTCGGGTAACGCCAATCCTAAGGACCAACGGAGAAGCAACAATGAAACGAATGTTGAAAGCGATCACGGCGGCTGTCGTCGCCTGTCTATGCGCGGCCACCTTATCCACCCCGCTCAAGGCCGAGCCGGTTAACATCCGGATGGCCTACGGCATCATCCCGGGCGTGATCTCGCCGCTGCTGTTCCAGAAGCCTTCGATCCTCAAGCATTACGGCAAGAGTTACATCGTTACCCCGACCTACATCCGGGCCACCTCGATCGCGCTGCAGGGCATGGCGTCCGGCGATTTCGACATGAGCTATCTGAGCTTCACCGCGCTTGCCAACGCCATCATCAATGGCGGCCTGGACATGAAAGTCATTTCGGATATCGCGAGTTGGGGCAGCCACGGCTATCAAGGCCCAGAGATGCTCGTGAAGACCGATTCCGGAATCAATTCGGTCAAGGACCTGAAAGGCAAAATCCTTTCGGTTACCGCCAAGGGAACCGGCTTTCACTACGCGCTGCTCGCCAACCTGCGTAAGGCCGGATTGAAGCCCGGCGACTACACCATCGTCGAAGTCGGCATCGCCGCGATGGATGCGGCACTGCGCGAAGGCCGCGTCAATCTGATCACCACCGCGGCGCCGTTCCTCTACGTTTCGGAGAAGAAGGGCGGCGTGAAACGGCTGTTCAAGCCGGAAGACGCCATGGGCGACGTGCAGGCGCTGGTCATGGTGGCGAGCACCTCCTTCCTCAAGAAGCATCCGGACGTAGCAAAGGACTTCATGGAGGATTACATCATCGGACTGCGCTGGTTCCTCGATCCGAAGAACCACGACGAGGCCGTGAAGATCACCGCCAAGTTCACCAAGCGTCCGGCCCAGATCTACCAGGGCTACGCCTTCACCAAACGCGACTTCTACCGCAGCCCGACCGCCACGCCCGACATCAAGGCGCTGCAGCAGAACATCGACCTCATGCAGGACCTCGGCGTCATCGACCAGAAGGTCGACGTCAAGCCGTATGTCGACCTCAGCTATCTGAATGCAGCCAAGCAGCGCCTGGGACTGAAATAGTTTCAGTCGTTACAAGCCACGCGGTCGCCGGAGATTGTTTCGGCGACCGCCTCCACTGTTGAAATGGGTCGCCGATTTCCGCGTTCGCAGCGCGCGGCGATTGCCGGGTTCGGCGGCGCGTGGCATAGTTTGAATACAAACTGAAGCAGAAAAATTCTCGCGCAGAACGGGTAAGATATACGGGGAGGACCTTCATGATTGCTCGTACCAGAATTCTGCTGTCGGCCGCGCTGGTGGCGTCGATGGCCACGTTCGCCGGCGCCGCCCAGGCAAAGACCTACAACATCACCTTCGCCGGCGGCCACGGAACGCACCTTCCTTGGATGAAGGCGATCAAGGATTTCTACATTCCCGAAGTCGACAAGCGGCTGGCGGCGGCCGGCGGCAAGGACAAGATCGTATGGACCGAGGCCTTCGCCGGCACGCTCGCCAAGGTGGGTGGCGTGCTGGAGGCGGTGCAGGAAGGCGTCGCCGACATGGGCATGGTCTACACCATCTTCGAGCCCGCCAAGCTGCCGCTGATGTCGGTGACCTTCATGGCGCCGTTCGGCTCCGACGACGTCACCTTGATCAGCAAGATCATGGTCGAGATGAACGCCGAAATGCCGGAGCTCAAAGCACACTGGGCCAAGCAGAACCAGGTGTTCCTCGGCGACATCGCCGCCGATACAGACCACACCTGGACCAAGTTTCCCGTGCACACGCTTGCCGACTACAAGGGCCGCAAGCTCGGCGCTTCCGGCTCGCTCTCGCTGTGGGCGAACGGCATCGGGGCGGTCGCGGTGCAGGGCGATTTCGCCACCCATTACAACAACATCAAGACCGGCGTTTATGACGGCCTGATCGCCTTCACGACCGGCATCTACCCGATCAAGATCTACGAAGTCGCGCCCTACATGACCAAGGTCAATCTCGGCTCCATGTCGATCGGCGCCATCACCATCAACAAGAAGCTTTTCGATTCGATGTCGCCGGAAACGCAGAAAATCCTGCGCGACGTCGGCGTCGAATACAGCCAGCGGGTCTCGGCGACCATGAAGAAGCTGGCCGGCGTGTTCGAGAAAAAGATGGCCGAAGCCGGCACTCACATCACCGTCTTTCCACCGGCCGAACGCAAGAAATGGGCGAACACCATGCCCAACATCGCGCAGAACTGGGTCAAGTTCAACGAGAAGCGCGGCGTTCCCGCCCGCAAGGTGCTGGAAGCCTATATGGGCAAGCTGCGCGCCAACCACGTCGAACTGGTCCGCGACTGGGACAAGTTCTAGCGGCAGCATAGCCGGGGCCCACGCGTGCGGCGCCGGCACGGACTGAAGGGGCGCGGACCTTGGCGGCCGGGCGGCGACCGCCGTCCGCGCCCTCCGACATCAAGCGGACCCACCTCTGATGAGCGACCGAATGCCGCCCGCCCCTGCCAACGCGACCTCGCCTCCTCCGTCGCCTCCATCCTCTTGGCGGCGCTGGCTTTCGTTCGAGACATTATTGTCGTTGCTCAATTCCATCGGCACCTTGTGGATCTTCGCGCTGATGGTCGTCATCAGCACCGATGTCATCGGCCGCACCGCCTTCAATTCGCCGCTGCCCGGCGTGCTCGAGCTGGTGCGGCTTTCCATCGTCGGCATTGTTTTCATCCAGCTCGGCCACACGCTGCGCGCGGGCCGCATCACCCGGTCCGATAACCTCATCCATCTGCTGCAGGCCCGCCTGCCCCGCGTGGGCTACGGCATGCAGGCGCTGTTCGAGCTTTGCGGCACGGGTATTTTCACCGTGCTGTTTCACGCCAGCCTGCCGTTGTTCCTGAGCTCCTGGGCGTCCGGCGAATATGCCGGCATCCAGGGCTACGTCACCTATCCGGTCTGGCCGGTGCGTCTGGTGATCCTGATCGGCAGCGCCTGCGCCGGCCTTCAGTTCCTGCTGTTTGCCTGGCGCGACCTGCAAGCGGTGTGGAGCGGACGCGCGCCCGTAGAGGAAGAAAGCGAGTTCGCCGAGGGCCTCGCCTACGGCGCGGAGGATTGAAATGAACGGGCTCGAAATCGGCCTGTTGTCCATGGTCGCGATCATCGTGCTCATCTATGCGGGCATGCATGTATCGATCGCGCTCTGCCTCGTCTCGCTGGTCGGCGTGTGGGCGATCAAGGGCAATTTCGAGCTGGCCGAGAAGTTGCTCGCACTGGCGGCAGCCGACGCGGTGTCGAGCTACGAGTTCGGCGTGGTGCCCCTGTTCGTCTTGATGGGGCTGCTTGTGAGCGTCGCCGGCATCGGCCGCGATACCTTCAGCGCGGCCAACGCGCTGTTGCGCGGCGTACGCGGCGGGCTCGGCATCGCCACCGTGGTCGCCAATGCCGCCTTCGCCGCGGTGACCGGCATATCGATCGCCTCGGCCGCGGTCTTCACCAAAATCGCCGTGCCGGAGATGACGCGGCTCGGCTATCGCCCGCAATTCGCGCTCGGTGCAGTCGCCGGCAGCTCCGTGCTCGGCATGCTGATCCCGCCCAGCCTGCTGCTGATCATCTTCGGCCTGCTGGCCGAGCAGTCGATCGGCGACCTGTTCATCGCCGGCATCGTGCCGGGCCTGCTGCTTGGCGCCGCGTTTTGCGTGATGATCCTGCTCTATGCCTACCTCGCGCCCGACAAGGTGCAGGGTCCTATGAGCGCGGCCGGCCACGGCGACGGGGACAAGCTGACCATCGCGCAGGCATTGGCGCGGCTGCTGCCGCTGGTCGGACTGGTGATCCTGGTAATGGGCGGCATCTATGCCGGCTGGTTCACGCCGACCGAGTCTGGCGCCATCGGCGCGCTGGGGGCGTTGGTGCTGGCGCTGGCCCGGCGCCGATTGACGCTTACAACTACTTGGCGCGTGCTGATCGAAACCGGCTACGTTACGGTCTCGATCCTCTTTCTCATCATCTCCGCCAACATCTACAGCCGCCTGCTGGCGCTGTCCGGCATGCCGCAGGCGCTCGATACCTGGGTGACGTCATCGCACTTCACCTTTTATCATCTGCTGTTCGTCTATGTGCTCATCGTGGTCGCCATGGGCACGCTGATCGATGGGGTGTCGATCATGCTGATCATGGTGCCGATGTTCCTGCCGCCGCTGGCGAGCTATCACGTCAATCTGGTCTGGTTCGGCATCATCACGGTGATCGCCGTGGAGATCGGCCTGCTGACGCCGCCTTTCGGCCTGTCGGTCTACGTCATCAAAAGCACGCTGAACGACCCGCGCGTTTCGCTGGGCGATATCTTCAAGGGGGCGGCCCCCTACGCCGTCGTGATGTTCCTCGTTCTGCTGCTCATCATCCTGGTGCCGGATATTGCCCTTGTGCTGCTCTAGCGGGTTGCGAAGAGGCCCATGCAATCACTCCATAAACGATCGCGCCAACCCAACTTCGCCGTGCTGGACGTCGGCGCGGCGCTGTACCAGAATACGACTACTGACCGGGAGGTCATTAATGACAAATGCACTTGCTGACGACCAGCTTCTCATCAACGGCACCTGCGCGCCGGAATTCGCGGCCGTCAAAGAGACCTTCGCCGACAATTTCCGCCGCCGCGGCGAAGTCGGCGCCGCGGTCTGCGTCTACAAGGACGGCAAGAAGGTGGTCGACCTCTGGGGCGGCCACAAGGACCTCGCCCGCACCGAGCCGTGGCAGGAAGACACCATCGTCATCATGAATTCGATCGCCAAGAGCATGAGCGCGCTGTGCATGCACGTGCTCATCGACCGCGGCAAGGTGGATTTCGATGCGCCGGTCGCCGACTACTGGCCGGAATTCGCGCAGGCCGGCAAGAAGGGCGTGCTCATCCGCCATATCCTCTCGCACACCTGCGGCGTCATCTATTGCGACCGCGCCACGCCCGGCTCCTGGTTCCGCTGGGAGGAGCACATCAAGGCGCTGGAGCAGCAGGAGCCGGCTTGGGAGCCGGGAACCTACGGCGCCTACAACTCGATCAATATCGGCTATCTGCTCGGCGAGGTGATCCGCCGCGTCACCGGCGAGACGCCGGGCAGCTTCCTGCGCAAGGAGGTGAGTGAAAAGCTTGGCGCCGATTACAATATCGGCCTCAGGCCGGACGAGATCGCCCGCGTCAGCGACATGCACGAGAACCCGAAGAACACCTTCTTCCATATCTCGTCCGACACCACGACGCCACTTGGCCGGGCTTTCAAATCGGCGCCGAAGATCGGCTATTTCCAGAACATCCCCGAGATCCGCGAGATCGAGGTCCCCTCCTTCGGCGGCCACGGCAATGCACGCGCGATGGCGCGCATCTACGGCATGCTGTCGATGGACGGCGAACTCGACGGCGTGCGCATCCTGAGCCCGGGCGGCGTCGAGCGCACGCGCTGGCTGGTCTGGGAGCGCGACTGCATGATGACCAAGCGCTATCTGCGCATGGGCTTCGGCTTCATGCACAACGAGCCCGAGACGGTGCCCATGGGCAAGAACATGGCGGCCTATGGCCACACCGGCACCGGCGGGGCGTTTGCCTGGTGCGACCGCGACCGCAACATGTCGTTTGCCTATTGCACCAATTTCCAGCGCGAGGGGCCCGGCATCGGTCCGCGCGGCGCGGCTCTGGCCGTCGCCGCCGGCGGCGGCACCCCGCCGTCGTGGCTGAAGTAGACTCTATAAGCCTTTGTAACCCCTCACCCGGCGCGCTTTGCGCGCCGACCTCTCCCCACGGGAGAGGTGAATCTTGTGTGCGGTGCGTCAGCCGGCTCAATCTGAGACAAAATGCTCTATCCGCGCGATTGCGTCTCCAACTCGCGCGCCGGCTGCGCCTTGCCCTTGAGCGGGTTGAGGCCGAACTGATCCATCCACCAGTCGGCGGTCCACTGGCCCATCATCGACAGGTTCTCGAAGGCGCAGTGCTGGCTGCCGCCGTCGTCGTCGGTGAAGATCTTGATCTGCTTGCTGGCCGAGCCGCAGGCCTCGTAGAGCCGGTGCGCGATCTCCACCGGCACGATGTTGTCGTCCTGGCCATGGGTGATCATGATCGGCATGCGAATCTTCTCCGCCACGCCCTGCAGCCGGTACTCGAAACACTTCTCCATGGCGCTGTCCATGTCGGGCCGGCCCAGCACCCAGGGCAACTGCCAGATCGCCGACGACGCGATGGTGCCGCCGCTTTCGAGCACCTTGCGCCGGTGCACCCAGACCTCGTGATAATCGTAATGCGCGCCCCAGGCGAAGCAGGCGGCGTAGCGATGCTCGAAGGCCGCGATGCGCGGCGCGTAATAGCCGCCCATGCTCATGGCCATGATGCCGATGCGCTTCTTGTCGACGCCCGGGCGCTGGCTGACGTAATTGAAGGCCGCGGTGCCGGCGACCTCGTAGTCGGAGCGGCTCGGGATCTGGCGCAGCCGCAGGGTCTCGCCCTGCCCCGGTCCGTCGACGCACAGCACGCCGATGCCGCGCTCGCGCAGGTACTGCCCGCCCCACAGCACCGTCAATTCCTTGCAGGCATCGAGTCCGTCGAAGAAGACCACCACCGGATCGTTGCCGGTCGGGTTGGCCGGCGGAATCCAATAGGCGGCGAGGCTCGCGCCCTCGTAAGGCACGTCGACTTTTTCAAAGCCCGGCACGCGTTGGGACATGCCCTTGAAGAAGTGCGGCAGCATGTCAGCGTATGACCCGACCTTGCGCGGATCGGTCGGCGGGACGAAGCGCTCCGTCTCGTAGCGATAGATGGCGCTACGCACATAGGCGTCGGCCGCCGTCCGGTGGTGACCCTTCTCCCATTCGCGCTCGGCCAGCGCCAGGGTCCGATCCGCCATCCCCATCCAGGCGTCGTGCCAGGCTTCGCCGTCGCCCACCTTGCCTTGCAGCTGGCGGCCGATCAGGTTCAGCTCCTGAAAATTGGTCCCGCCCATGGGCACCAGGCTGATCGCGCTGCTCATCAGTTGCGACCATAGATAATGTTCCGGGAAATAGCGGAACCATGTGCCGGCGACGGTTTCCTGAGCCATGAAAGTCTCCTTGTTACGGTATTGCGCAATGCCGGCGGCAATGGCCGCGCAGCACTAATCGGGGAGATAAAGACAGTTGTCTTCGGCGAAGGTGAGATCGACCGCGCTGTTCTCGGCGATGGTCAGCGCGCGCGGCGCGCGCACGATGATCTCGTGGCCGTTCGCCTGCACCAGATATTCCATGTAGCTGCCCATGTTGATGCGCCGCTGCACCGAGCCGGCAATGGCGTTCTGGCCGGCGTTCTGCGGCGCACCGGCTTCCACCACCGAGATGCTTTCGTTGCGGATGCAGACGAAGCCGCCGGCGCCGAGTTGCGGCGTACGATCCTGATGGAAGATGGCTCGCAGCGGCAGCGTGCCCTCGCCGACCTTCGCCTCGACCATGACACGGCGGCGCTCGCCATCGACCTGCGTTACGCGGGCGGCGAAGATGTTGGCAGAGCCGATGAACTGCGCCACGTAGCGGCTGACCGGCCGGTCGTAAATCTCCTGCGGCGTGCCGATCTGCCGGATGCGGCCCTTCTCCATTACGATGACCCGGTCGGAGACGACCATCGCCTCCTCCTGGTCGTGGGTGACATAGACCGAGGTGATACCGAGTTCTGCCTGCAGCCGCCGCAACTCGATCCGCATGCGCTCGCGCAGCTTGGCGTCGAGATTGCTCAACGGCTCGTCGAACAGCAACACCTTGGGCTCGTAGACGATGGCGCGCGCCAGCGCCACGCGCTGCTGCTGGCCGCCGCTCAGCATCGTGGCGGGACGATCGACCTCGCCTTCGAGACCGACCATCTTCAGCACGCGCAACACGCGCTCCTTTGCCTCGGGCCGCGACAGCTTCATATTGTGCAGGCCATAGGCGACGTTCTGCGCCACCGTCATGTGCGGCCACACCGCGTAGGACTGGAACACCATGCCGAAGCTGCGCTTTTCAGGCGGCACATGGACCTTCCGAGCCGGATCGGAGACCACGCGGCCGTCGATGATAATTCGTCCCGAATCGATCGTCTCGAAACCGGCGATGGCGCGCAGCGTCGTGGTCTTGCCGCAACCGCTCGGCCCCAGCAGCGTGAGGAACTCGCCGTTGCGCAGGCCGAAGCTGACGTGATCGACCGCCTTCGTCTCCTTGAAGGTCTTTTCGATGTCGTCGACCTCGAGAAACATCGTTGAGTCCGGCGCCTTCATGATGCCTCTCCCGTTGTCCGCGTACGCACCAGACGCTGGAACAGAATGACGACCGCCAGGATCATGCCGGACTGCATCATGGCATAGGCGGCGACCTTGCCGCTGGTGGCGTGCTGCATCAGTTCCCACAACGCCACCGACATGGTCTCGGTGCCATGCTGCCAGAGCAGGATCGATATCGGCAGCTCGCGCAGATAGATCACGAACAGCAGCATCCACGCCGCCGCCATTCCCGGTTTGATCAACGGCAACGTGATGCGGGAGAGTGTGCGCGCATAGCCGCTGCCGCAGGCGCGCGAGGCTTCTTCCAACTCGGGCGAGAGCGACAGCAACACGCCACCGACGCTGCGCTGGGCGAGCGGCAGGAAGCGCGCGAGATAGGCAATCAGCAGCACGATCAGCGAGCCGTAGAGCGGTGTCCGGATGGAGATGAGCAGAATACCCATGGCGAAGGCGATACCTGGCACGCCAACCGGCAAGGACACCGCCATGTCGATGAGCCGCCGTCCGGGCAATTTCGTGCGGTAGATCGCCTGCGAGATCAGCAGGCTCAGAATGACGCCGATGGTCGCGCCCGTCAGCGCTAGGAAGAGCGAGTTCTTGATGCCGGACATGGTCTCCGGGATGTAGCTCAAGACCTCCGGATAGTTCGCCCAGGTAAATTGCTTGGCGAGAAAGCGGCCGAGCCAGACGTGCTGCAGCGATTGCAGTACCAGCGCGAACAAGGGCAGCACCACGGCGATCATGAAGAAAGACAGGCTGAAGATGAGCCCCGCCCATTTCCAGCGCCCGAGATCGATGACCGCGGGCCGGTAGCCGCGGCCCGTCACTGTCGTGTAGTTGCGCCGCAGGATAACGTAACGATGCAGCAATACGCAGGCGACGGTGACGACGGCGAGGATGGTCGCCATGCAGGCGGCCAGGCTGTAGTCCGGCGTCGCGCGCTGGATGACCTCGAAGATGAGCGTGCTGAGCGTCTCGTAGTTGCGCGGCACGCCGAGCGTCAACGGCACGCCGAACTCGCCGGCCGACGATACGAAGGTGAGGATGACCGCCGACAGGATCGAAGGCAGCGCCAGCGGCAGCGTCACGCGAAACATGGTGTAGAGGGTGCCGCGCCCGCAGGAGCGCGAGCTTTCCTCGAAGGCCGGGTCCATTTGCGCAAACGCGGCCTGCGTCATCAGATAGATGATGGGGGTAAAGAAGATGCCCTGCACCCAGATGATGCCGGGAATGCCGTAGATATTGAAGAAATCAGGCGCGAGGCCGAGGTGGCGGAAGCCGAAGCTGTTCAACAGGCCCGTGCGCGGCGATGCCAGATAGGTCCAGGCGATGGCGCCGACATAGGGCGAGAGATAAAACGGAATCGTGTTGCAGACGTGCAGGAATCCCCGCGCCGGCTGATTGGTCCGCACATTGAGCCAGGCCAGCGTCACGCCGAACACGGCGGCGAAGGTCGTACTGCCGATGCTGGCGACCAGCGTATTGCCGATCGCGTAGAGGATCACCTCGTCGGTGAAATACCGTCTTGAAGTTCTTCAAGGTGAAGACAATCGGCGCGCCGAATTGCTCGATATAGAAGCTGCGGCTGAGCAGAACGGCGATGGGCGCCAGCACGATGAGCACGACGGCCCAGCTCGTGATCCCCTGTGCGAGGGAATCGCTGCGGATTCTCACGAGCGAGGCCATGGCGGCGCGCCGGTTGTCGGTTGGTCAGGCGCTTATTGGCCGAAGATCTTGCGGAAGTCCTCCCGCATGGCGTCGAGCTTGGGCTTGGTCAGGTCGGCCCAGTCGACGGGCAAAGCGTGGATCTTGCCGAGGTCCGGCACGAAGGGCTGCACTTCCTTCGGAATGGTAACGTCGGAGCGCAGCGTCGCGATGGCTTCCAGCTTGATCAGGATTTCCTGACCCTTCTTGCTGAAGATGAAGTCGTTCCACAGCTTGGCGGCGTTGGGATGCGGCGCCTTGGCGAGGATGCCGCCGTAATTGCCGTCGACGACGACGCCTTCCTTCGGCCAGGAGGCGTTGATCTTGACCTGGTCACGCACCTGGTAGGCGCGCGGGCCGTACCCGAAGATTGCGATGGGGAACTCGCCGGACATCACGCGGTCGCGGATATCGGTCGAGCGCAGCCCGAAGAACGGCTTCTGCGCCTTGATCTTGGCCAGCCATTCATCGTTCCACACGTTGTTCTTACGCAGGCCATAATAGGCGTCGAGATAGGCGGCCGATTTGCGCACGTCGCCGAAGATCAACAGGCCCTTGTATTTCGGATTGGTGAGCTGGCCCCAGGACTGCAGGTCTTCCTTGACGTATTGCGGATTCCACAGCAGGCCGAACACGATCGCCGCCACCGCCTGGAACTCGCAGCCGCCGTCGAGCACGCTCGCCTGCTTGCGATAGGTGAGCCCCTTGTACTCGGGCGAGCAGTACTTCATCAGCTCGCCGCGCTTCTGCAGGTCCTTCCAGAAGGTGGCGAAGTTCACCGCAAGCCAGTCGACGGTCACCTTGTTGGCCTGCAGTTCCTCCGTGGTGCGCGACACCACCGATGAGGAGGTGCCGATATAGCCCTGCATCTTGAAGGAATCCGGCAGGTGGTAGGCGTCGCGGAACGCCTTCTGCAATGCCTTCTGGGTGGTCGGGGCGAAAAGGTTGGTGGCGTAGACCAGCGCGCCCTCTTTTTTGGCCGCGTCAATAGTGGCCTGGTCCACGGCATAGGCAGCCGTGCTGCTGAAGCCGAACACCACAGCCGCGGCAAAGGCGATCGGCGCGAGACGGAATCCGCTCCTGGGCTTCATGGTCGCTTACTCCCTAGAGGTTGTTATTGTGCAGCGATTCTAAGATCGAGCGTTTTTAATAAGTAATGATAAGGACTTACGAAGCGAGGGGTCAAATGCCGTTGTAGCCTCAGGGCGATAACAGATTGCTATCGGGCATAAATTCCGACAGGATGGAGAAACCGAACAGCCCGCGACGCCAAGGGAGTGCTGCCGTGGACTTGCGCCAGCTTCGGAGCTTCGTATCGGTCGCCCAGCAGAACGGCTTTCGCCGCGGGGCCTCCCAGTTGAACATCGCGCAGCCGGCGGTCAGCCGGCATATCAAGCAGCTCGAAGCCTCGCTCAAGGTCCAGCTGTTTCACCGGTCGAGCAACGGCATCAAGCTGACCGAAGCTGGCCGGGCGCTGTTAGGCCATGCCGAGGGGCTGTTTCAGAAGATCGCGCAAATTCGCGATGAAATATCGGAAATCTCCCAAAGCGTGAGCGGCACGGTACGGGTCGGCGCGCCCTCTTCGATCGGCGAGATCCTGTTCGCGCCGCTCGCCCACCGCGCGCAAGAGCTCGCGCCGGACATCCATCTTACCTTCACCGAGAGCTCCTGCCGGCTGCTCGGCCTGCTGGAAACCGGCCAGATCGATCTCGCGGTGCTGTCCAGCACGCGTGCGTTCAGCAAGACGGAATGGACCAGCAAGGCCCTGGTCGGCGAGCAGGTCAATCTGATCGGCAATCCCGACGTGCTCGGCGGCCGTCAAAGCCTCGAGGTCGAGCAGGTCATCACCATGCCACTCATCCTCACGCCGTTGCCGAACTCACAACATCAGTACCTGGCGGACGCCGCGCGGCAATGCGGCCGCAAGCTCAATATCGTTGCCGAAGCGGAATCGATGTCCGGACTGACGGCGCTGGTCGACCGCGGCCTCGGCTTCGGCGTGCTGCCGTTCAGTGCGGCGACGTTGGTCGCCAACGCGCATTTGGTGGCAATGTGCGAGATCCGCGGCTTCTATTCGTGGCGCACGCTGGTGCGCCGCGCCGATACGCCCCTGCCGCTCGCCGGCCAAAAGGCCTGGGACATGATTGTCAGCGAGATGCAAACGCTGAGCGTGGCCGGCGTGTTCGGAATACCTGTCGATGCCGCCCAACCGTCCTGTGACGCCTTGCCGATGCTGCCCACGACAAGCGACGTAAGAGCGACCTACGACCTGAGCCTGCGCGCTCGTTTGTGAGCACGGTTTATACGCTCATCACATTTCCGGCCCGCCGCATGGTCGGGCCGTCAGTATCTGATTGAACTCGGTCTTTCCGAGACGCTGCCCGAATTCGCCGAAAACTGATCAGAACCCGGCGGCGCCTTCTCCGACAACGCGCTTCCTGCTCGCACACGCGCGGAAAGCAAATATCCGCGCCTTACCGTGCACACGAAATAGCCGATCAGAGCATTAATTGGGCATCGCGGAGCCAATCTTGGCTGCGCGCCTGCAAGTAATTGTGCGCCTGCGAACAAGTCGCCGGACGAGCTCTCTCCTAGGCTCTCAATGCCTGCCGGGGAGATGGCGAGCACCCGCTAGTCATTAGCCGCAAAGGAGCTTGTTCGATGCTTATGAAGGTCAGCCATGTGCGAGGCCGCAAGGCTTCCCAAGACATCAAAGGGCGCTGGCTACCGGCCGCTCTCGGTCTGTTGTGCGCCGTCGCCGTGTCCTTGCCAATGGCACGCCCGGCGCATGCCGAAGCCATGACGCCGCCCGAAGCCTGCAAGGCGTTGCAGGCCAAGTACCCGCAGTTCAAGGGCAAGACGCTTGTCAATGCCATCAACCCGCACACGCCGGGTTATGAAGCGCTCGATCCGAAGGATCCGAGCAAATACATCGGCTTCGATATCGACCTCGGCGAAACGATCGGCGCCTGCCTCGGCTTCAAGCTGACCTACAAGGCGGTCACCTTCGCCGCGCTGCTGACCACGCTGCAGGCCGGCCAGGCCGATATCGTCATCTCCGATATCTACGCCACCAAGCCGCGCGCCAAGGCCGCCGACTTCATTACCTATTCCAAGGTGTTCGACGGCGTGTTGGTCGCCAAGGGCAATCCGAAAAAAATCACCGGCATCAATATGTCGATGTGCGGCACGACCGCCGCGGAGAACACCGGCTTTGTCGAAGTGCCGCTGGTGCAGGACCTCGGCCCCAAGTGCAAGGCGGCCGGCAAGCCGGAGCCCAAGTTGCAGCTCTATGATAACAACGCCAACTGCATCCAGGCGATCCTGGCAGGCCGCGCCGACACCTACGTCAACGACGTCAACACGGTGGACCAGGCGGTGAAGGCCTATCCCGACAAGCTCGAGAAGGCGACCGCGGTCACGCTGCCCTATTCGGTCGGTATCGCCGTGCCGAAGGGCAAGCATGACTTCCGCGACGCGGTCATGGCGGCGCTGATCGAAATCCAGAAGGCGGGAATCGAAACGACGCTGCTGAAGAAGTGGTCGCTCGATTCCGGCACGCTGGAGAAGCCGCACCTGGTGCTGGCCGACTAATGGAACTGTTCGTCCACTATCTCAGCCTGCCGTACCTTCTCCAGGGCATCACCGTCACCCTGCTGGTGACTGTTCTGGGGCTGGCCGGCGGGCTGGCGGTGGGGTTGGGCCTCGCGAGCATGCAATTGAGCCGGTTCTGGCCGCTTGCCATGCTCGCGCGGGCCTACACGGTCATATTCCGCGGCACGCCGCTGATCCTCCAGCTCGTGTTCGCCTACGACGCGCTGCCGCACATCGGCATCAAGCTGAGCGCGATTGCGGCAGCCGGCCTTGCGCTGGCGCTCAACGAGGCGCCGTTCATCGCCGAAATCCTCCGCGCCGGCGTGATCGGCGTCGACAAGGGCCAAATCCTCGCAGGTCAAGCTTTGGGCATGACGCCCGGCGTGCTGATGCATCGGGTGATCGCGCCGCAAGCGATCCGCACCATGGTGCCGGCGCTGGGCAATGAATCGGTCAGCGCGTTGAAGAACTCCTCGCTGGCCTCCGTCATCGCGGTGCAGGAACTGACACTGCGCAGCGAGCAACTCGCCTCCTCCACCTTCGACTTCTTCTCCATCTTCTTTGCCTCCGGCCTCATGTATCTGGTGCTGACCGGAGCGATCGCCGGCATCCAGATCGTCGTCGAAGACTTTCTCGATCTCGACCGGCCGCCGGCGAAGGAGCGTTTCGCTCGCTACCTGCCCTGGTATCGCGCCCCGCTCGCCGCGACTGCGGCCGCCGGTCAATCCGAGAAGTCGCCTCAGGCCGGCGCCTTGCATCCCGCAAACGACGATCTGCCGGCGCCCATCCCCAAATTGTCACCCGCGGACCGGGCGCACCGGGCCACCATCCTCGCGCGCAACAATCCGGCCGTGGAAGTGACGGCCCTGCGCAAGCGCTATGGCGAGCAAGCCGTGCTGGACGGGCTCGACCTGACGGTTCGGATCGGAGAAGTCGTGGCGGTGCTTGGTCCGAGCGGCTCCGGCAAGAGCACACTGCTGCGTTGCATCAACAATCTGGAGGGCTGGGACTCCGGCAGCGTGCGGGTCGGCGGACGCAGCCTCGGCTTTCGCGACGACGGCCGCCCGCTGTCGCCCCGCGCCATCGCCAACGAGCGCGCCAATGTTGGCGTCGGCATGGTGTTCCAGCAGTTCAACCTGTTCGCTCATTTGAGCGCGAAGGAGAATGTCGCCGGGCCATTGCGCTGGGTGCACGGCTACTCGAAGGCGGACGCCGAGCGCCGCGCCGCCGAACTCTTGGAACGCGTGGGCTTGAGCCACCGCGCCAATGCCTTGCCGCGCCATCTCTCCGGCGGCCAGCAGCAGCGCGTCGCCATTGCCCGCGCGCTGGCGCCGAACCCGAGCGTCCTCCTGCTCGACGAGCCCACCTCGGCGCTCGATCCGGAACTGGTCAACGAGGTGCTGGAAGTCATCCAGCGCCTCGCGGTCGAGGATGGGCTGACGATGGTCATCTCGACCCATCAGTTGCGTTTCGCCGACGAAGTCGCCGACCGCATCGTGTTCCTGACCGGCGGCTCCATCGTCGAGGAAGGCCCGGCTCATGAGTTGTTGACCCGGCCGAAAAATCCGCTGACGGCGCGCTTCCTCCGCATCATGGGATCGGACAGCGCCGTGGAGGCATCGGCATGATGAGCGCTGATTTCTTCCGGCGTCATGGCCGCAGGCATTCAATTCATCGTCCCCAGAACAACAAACTGCCGTCCAAGAGGCTACCGCTATGAGGCACCACACCCTGTCCGTGTCGCCCAAGTCCATTCACTGGGGATATTTCAGCAAGGTCGTCACCCCGGCGCTGACCTTGAAGTCAGGCGAAACGGCCACCATCGAAACGCTGACCCATCACGCCAATGACGACTACGAGCGCATGATCGCCGACGATCCCGGCGCCGAAAGCGTGTTCCTGTGGACGCGAGAGCAGAAGGCGGTCGCGCGGCGCGGCGCCGGCCCGACCGAAGGCCCCTTCATCCGCGGCGCGGGCGAAGGACTGGGCGTCCATCTGATGACCGGGCCGGTGGCAATCGAAAACGCCGAGCCGGGCGACATCCTCGAAGTGCGGGTTCTCGACGTCCGTCCGCGGCCGTGCTGCCATCATGCGCACGTAGGTAAATGTTTCGGTTCCAACGCCGCCGCCAACTGGGGCTTCCAGTATCACGACCTGATCGAGGAGCCGAAGCCGCGCGAAGTCGTCACCATCTTCGAGCTCGACACCACGGGCGAGCCCTACGCGCGCGCGGTCTATAATTACGTCTGGACGCCGCAGACCGATCCCGACGGCATCGTGCATCCGACCATCGACTATCCGGGCGTGCGGGTCGACCACACCTTGGTCAAGCACCGCGACAATATCCTCCCCAACGTCAAGGTCCCCGCGCGGCTTCACTTCGGCACCATGGGCCTGGCGCCTTCGGAAGCCGATTACGTCAGCTCGATCCCGCCCAATTACACCGGCGGCAACATCGACGACTGGCGCATCGGCAAGGGCGCGCGCATGTATTATCCGGTCGCCGTGCCCGGCGCTTACTTCTCGGTCGGCGATCCCCACGCGGCGCAGGGCGACAGCGAGCTCGGCGGCACGGCCATCGAAACTTCGCTGACCGGCGACTTCGAATTCATCCTGCACAAGAAGAACGATCTGGGCGGCACCATCCTGGAAGGCTTGGCCCATCCACTGCTCGAAACCGATCAGCAGTGGTCGGTCTACGGCTTCACCTTCCCGAACTATCTGCAGGAGCTCGGCGCCAATGCGCAGGTCGAGGTGGCCCAGCATTCGAGCCTCGACAAGGCCATGCGCGATGCGTTCCGCAAGCTGCGCCGCTTCCTCATGACGGTGCATCACATGAGCGAAGACGAGGCCATCGCGCTGATGTCAGTCGCCGCCGATTTCGGCGTGACCCAGGTGGTCGACGCCAACTGGGGCGTCCACGGATCGATCCGCAAGAGCGTTTTCACCGGCGGCTGAGGACATCGCGCATGGTTTGCCATGGATTCTCAAAGAGATAGCCGACCAAAAGCGGGCCGTTTCCTGGCATGGCCCTTGCTTGATTCCGGTGAGCCACCGGATCAAGCCATGAGCGTCTGCGAGTTCACCAGCGAATCCTATTCGGCTCCCGACCGCCTCGCCGCTTGGCAGGACAGCCTCGGCGCCTTGGGGCTGCGATCGTCGTTCGTGAAGGCCGCGCACGGATTGCACGCCACCGCCTTTCGGCGTGAATCGCCCGATGGTGTCATCGTCGCGCGGCTCGGCGCCGGCCCGCAGACCTTGTCGCCGGCACCGCAAAGCACCGACCTTCCGCTCATCCTGTTGCCGCTCGAAGAAGGCGCCACGCTGAAGGTGGGCGGCACGCGTCATGCATTTTGCGCCGGCGATATCGCCGTGCTGCCGCGGCAGGAAGCCTGGGAGATCGGCTTCAAGCGCGAGATGCACGCGGTCGCATTGTCGGTCGCGAGCACGGCCTTCCATGGCCGCAAGATCGGCTCATTGTCTTTCGGTCGTCCTCGCATTCTGCGCGCGGACGGTCTCGCCGCCGTGCTGGCGCGCAGCCTGGAGGCGACAACCGACAGCCTCGAAACGTTGACGGCGACCGAATGGGCAACGCTCACGCAAGCGCTCTCTGAATTGCTGCTGACGCTGCTGCGACAGCCGACGAATGGCAACGCCGACGCTAACGGCACGACCACGCGCGAGGCCCTGCTCCACCGCATCTACCACACCATGGAGCGCCGGCTCGACGACCCCGACCTGACGCCCGCCCGTGTCGCGCAGGCGGAAGGCATTTCCGAACGCTATCTGCAAAAATTGTTCGAAGGCACCGGCGACAACTTCACCCATTACCTGCGGCAACGCCGGCTGCATCGGACCAGGGACGAACTGGCGAATCCGGTCAACGCCAGCCAGTCGGTGTCCGAGATCGCATTTCGTTGTGGCTTCAACGACGCCGCCCACTTCAGCCGCGCTTTTCGCGAGCGCTTTGGCCTGTCGCCGCGCGCTTTCCGCCGGCAGGAAGCCGAGCGCCTGGCGGGCACGGCCGGACCGCACAGCCAGCGCGGCTGGCCGCAGAAAGCGCTGACCCAGCTTCGTGCCCGCCGCGGCGGGCCGAAGAGCGCCTTGTTGAGCTCGACATCAGGCTCCACGAGAAATGGGGCGGACGAAGCGGCAGCGCAGCATCACCACCTGCCCGTCACGGCGGCGCATGTGCACTGGGGCTATTTCAGCCATTCGCTGAGGCCGATCGTCGAGATCAAATCAGGCGATACCGTCACGGTCGAAACCCTGACCCAACACGCCTCCGACGATCCCGAGCGCATGATCGCGGGCGATCCCGGCGCCGAGAGCGTGTTTCGCTGGACGCGCAACGAAAAGAGTGTCGATCGCCGCGGCGCCGGCCCGATGGACGCCTCGATCTACGGACGCGGCGCCGGCGAAGGCTTCGGCGTGCACATCTGCACCGGCCCAATCGCCGTCAAGGACGCGCAGCCCGGCGACGTCCTGGAAGTGCGTATCCTCGACATGGTGCCGCGCCCGAGCCGCAATCCCAAATTTGCCGGCCGCAGCTTCGGCAGCAACGCCGCGACGTGGTGGGGTTATCACTATCCAGAGCTGCTGACGGAACCGAAGCCGCGCGAAACCGTGACCATCTATGAGATCGTCACCGAGACCGAAGAGCCGCACCTGCGCGCCCTCTACTCATACCGGTGGGCACCGCAAACCGATCCGTTCGGCGTCACCCACAAGACCTACGATTATCCCGGCGTTCCGGTCAGGCCCGGCAGCGTCGAACTGCGCCATGACGTCCTCGAAGGCGTGCAGATTCCCTTGCGGCCGCATTTCGGCGTCATCGGCGTAGCACCGCGGGAGTCCGATCTCGTCGATTCCGTGCCGCCCTCTTATTTCGGCGGCAACCTCGACAACTGGCGGCTCGGCAAGGGCGCCGCCATCTACCTTCCTGTCTCCGTTCCCGGCGCGCTGTTGTCGGTCGGCGACCCGCACGCCGCGCAAGGCGACGGCGAACTCGGCGGCACTGCTGTTGAGTGCTCGATGACCGGCACCTTCGAGGTCGTGCTGCACAAGAAGGCGCACCTGCCCGGCCAACCCTTCGGCGACGTGACTTACCCGTTGATCGAGACCGAAAACGAATGGGTGCTCACCGGTTTCAGCCACCCCAATTATCTCGCCGAATTCGGCGCCACCGGACAAAGCGAGGTTTACGCCAAGTCGTCGCTCGATCTCGCCATGAAGGACGCCTTCCGCAAAATGCGCCGCTTCCTGATGAATACTCAAGAGTTGACCGAAGACGAAGCGATCGCGCTGATGTCGGCGGCCGTCGACTTCGGCGTGACGCAAGTGGTCGACGGCAACTGGGGCGTACACGCCATTGTCAGCAAGCGGCTGTTTGCCGGCCACGCCCACCGTTAGCATTCACACGAGGCCCAACGTGCAATTCCATATGATCTCGGGCGGGCCGAAGCCCGTCGCGCCCTTCAGCCATGCGGTCGAGACCGACGGCTTCGTCTTCGTCACCGGCCAGATGCCGGACACCCCCGCCACGCCCGGCGTGCTGCCCGACGGCATCGTCGCGCAGACCCACAATGTGATGGAAAACCTGCGCACCGTGCTCAACGGGCTCGACCTCGGCTTCGAGCATGTGGTGATGGCGCGAATTTATCTCACGCGTTTCAAGGACGACTACAAGGCGATGAACGAAACCTACCGCACGTATTTCGCCGAAGGCCGCCTGCCCGCGCGCACCTGCGTCGGCGTGACCGGGCTCGCCTATGACGCGCTGATCGAGATCGACCTGGTGGTGCGCCGGCCGGCGTGAGGCAGGCTCGCGCCGCCGGTTGCGGAAATCACCGTTGCTTACGGTCAAGGCGCGGCCTCGCCTGATGGCGATCCGCTGGTCCAAGCGTCTAATGCGAGATCATCCAAGGGCGCTTCGTCGGGAAGCTCTTGTTGCCGTTCTTGTCCTTCCGGGTATAGCGCATCGACTTGCCGCTACAGCAGCCACAGCCGGCGCCGTGCTGACTTTTGGAAAGACTGCGTGGCGCGTGGGCGCTGCGCTCGTTGACCGCGAAGGCCTGGCGGCGCCCGGCATCCATCGACGCGAAATACGGCGCCGTGAGAAACGCGCGCGCCGCGGCTTCGCCGCAGTCGGGACAATCGTGCGGCTCGTCGCATTCGGCCATCGGCCGCATGACGGTGAAGGAACCGCAGTCGTCGCAGAGATAATCGTAAACGGGCATTGTCTTACTCGCTCGAAAGGGCCCGATGCGAGGCAGCCACCGGCCACCCCGCACCGGTCGTCGCGGGGATCACTTGTCGGGCGACATCGGGATATCGATCCCGCCCTTGATATGTTTGGTGGGGCCGGCCGCGTTCGGCATGATGTCGAAGTCGAAGATCTCGGTCGGCAGGTAGAGCGTCGCGCAGGCGTTCGGGATATCGACCACGCCCGAGATATGCCCCTGCACCGGCGCGGTGCCGAGAATGGCGTAGGCCTGGGCGCCGCTGTAGCCGAACTTCTTCAGATACTCGATGGCGTTGAGGCAGGCCTGCTGGTAGGCGACGTGAACATCGAGATAGTGCTGCTTGCCCTCATCGTCGACGGAGATGCCTTCGAAGATCAGATAGTCCTTGTAGTTCGGGACGATCGGCGACGGCCTGAAGATCGGGTTCTTGATGCCGTACTTCGCGACGCCGCCCTTGATGATGTCGACCTTGATGTGCAGCCAGCCCGCCATCTCGATGGCGCCGCAGAAGGTGATCTCGCCGTCACCCTGGCTGAAGTGCAGGTCGCCCATGGAAAGGCCTGCACCCTTCACGTAGACGGGGAAGTAGATTTTCGAGCCGCGCGACAGGTCCTTGATGTCACAGTTGCCGCCGTGTTCGCGCGGCGGCACCGTGCGGGCGCCCTCCATGGCAACCTTGGCCTTGGCGTCGCCCTTGGCCTTGCCGGCGTGCGCGGTGTCGGCAAAGGGCGGCGCCGCCAGCGGTGGCACGCGGTCCGGGTCGGTCGCGATGAATTCGCCTTCGCGCTTGTTCCACATGTCGAGCATCTTCTGATCGGGCAGACAGCCGATCAGGCCGGGGTGCACCAGGCCGGCAAACTTCACGCCGGGCACGTGGCGCGAATGGGTGTAGAGACCGGAAATATCCCAGATCGACTTCTGTGCCTGCGGGAAGTGGTTGGTCAGAAAGCCGCCGCCATTCTGCTTGGAGAAGAAGCCATTGAAGCCCCACAGGCTCTCCGGCTTGGCGCCGACGTCGAGCAGGTCGACGACCAAAAGATCGCCCGGTTCGGCGCCTTCGACGCCGATCGGGCCGGACAGGAAGTGCACGGTCGTCAGATCGATGTCGCGCACGTCGTCGGCGGAATCGTTGTTCTTGATGTAGCCGCCGGTCCAATCGTAGGTCTCGACCAGGAAGTCGTCGCCGGGCTTGACCCAGGTGGCGATCGGGATGTCCGGATGCCACCGGTTATGGACCATGTCGTTCTGATACGGCGATTCCTTGAGGTCCACTTTGATGAGAGTCTCAGGCATTTCTCGTTCTCCTTCAAACAAAGGCAAGAGGCTCTCGGTCATGATCGCGCAAGCGGCACGCCCCTTGACGCCGCCGCGCTACTCCCTAGTGCGGTGAATTTGAAGTTCGTTAGATCATCTGCAGCGAGCCCGTAAACGACCTTCAAATCCAAGACCGCACCAGAATTACAAGGTTGCCAGTGTCCTTTCGACTCCGAAGTTCATACAGAGCAAGCCGATTAGTTTGACGAACTTCGGATTCGGGACACTAGACCGCGAGGAAACGGGCGAGCTCCGCCTCGTTCACGTTGTCTCGGGTATCGGAATGAACGATGCGGCCGTTCTCCATCACCAGGATGCGGTCGGCGGCGTCGAGCACGAAACTGAGCACCTGTTCGCAGACGACGATGCAGAGGTTGCGCAGGTCGCGGATTTCCTTGAGCACCTTGGCGATGTCCTTGATGATCGACGGCTGGATGCCTTCGGTCGGCTCATCGAGCAGCAGAATTTTCGGATCGCTGGCGAGCGCGCGCGCGATCGCCAATTGCTGCTGCTGACCGCCCGACAGGTTGCCGCCGCGGCGCTTGTTGAACTCCCACAGGATCGGAAACAGGCTGTAGATCTGATCCGGCACCTCGGTCTTGCCGGTGACGATCAGGCCGGTCTCGATGTTCTCGCGCACGGTCATGGCGCCGAAGATCTGCCGGCCCTGCGGCACATAGGCGAGGCCACGCGCGACGCGCGCGTGGCTCGGCAGCGCCGTCACATCGGCACCGTCGACCAGGACCTCGCCCGACTTGGTCGGGATGGTGCCGATCAGCGATTTCATCAAGGTGGATTTGCCCATGCCGTTGCGGCCGACGACCGCAACGATCTCGCCCGGCTTCACCGACAGGTCGATGTCGTGCAGGACCTCGCTTTCACCATAAGCGACATTGAGACTTTTGACGTCGAACATGATCGTCTCCGTGGGCGCGTGGGCCCTTCCCGCTAATGACCGAGGTAGACTTCCTTGACCCGTGGGTCGGCTTGAATCGTCTCCATGTCCCCTTCGGCCAGGACCTTGCCCTGATGCAGCACGGTGACCCGGTGGGCGATGCTCTCGACGAATTTCATGTCGTGCTCGATCACGATCACCGAACGGTTCTTGATGATCTCGTTGAGCAGTTCCGCGGTCTTTGCCCGCTCCGACACGCTCATGCCGGCGACCGGCTCGTCGAGCATCAGCAGCTCGGGGTCCTGGATCAGCAGCATGCCGATTTCCAGCCACTGCTTCTGCCCATGGCTGAGGATTCCCGCCCGCCGCTCAAGGAAGTCGGCGAGATAGACCATGCGGGCGATTTCGTGAACGCGCTCGACGATCTCTTCCGAGCGCTTCCAGAACAGCGCGCCGCCGACGTTGCGGCCGCGCGGATAGGAAATCTCGAGATTGTCGAAGACGCTGAGATCCTCGTAAATCGACGGCGTCTGAAACTTGCGCCCGATACCGCGTTTGACGATGTCGTGCTCCTTGAGCTTGGTGATCTCCTCGTCCATGAACTTGATCGAGCCTTCGGACACGCGGGTGCGGCCGCAGATCAAATCGAGCACCGTGGTCTTGCCGGCGCCGTTGGGACCGATGATCACGCGCAATTCGCCCTTATCGACATAGAGGTTGAGCTCGTTGACCGCCTTGAAGCCGTCGAAGGAGACGCTCACCTTTTCGAGCGCGAGCAGAAAGTCGGTATTGTTCGGCATGGTCGCCTCCTCACTCCGCCGGTGCCGGGCTCGGCCGCGCGCCTTGGCGCGGACCGCCGAGGCGGCCGAGAAACGGCAGGATTTGATCGGTGAACAGGCCGGCGAGGCCGCGCGGGAAGGCGAGCACCACCAGGATGAAGAGGCCGCCCATGGCGAACAGCCACAGTTGCGGGAAGGATTCCGAGAACGACGACTTCGCCCAATTGACCAGCAGGGTGCCGATCACCGCGCCGACGATCGAGTTTCGCCCGCCGACCGCGCAGAAGATCACCATCTCGATCGACGGCACGATACCGACGAAGGACGGCGACATGAAGCCGACCTGCAGCGTGAACATGGCGCCGCCGACAGCCGCGATGGCCGAGGCCAGGCAGAAGATGAAGATCTTGAAATTGGCCACGTCATAGCCGGAGAAGCGGACCCGGTCCTCCTTGTCGCGGATGGCGACCAGGATGCGGCCCAGCTTGCTCGACAGCACGAACCGCGCCAGGAACATCGAGCCGATCAGCAGCACGCAGCAGAGAAAGTAGAGAATGTACTTGGCGTGGTCGGTCCGGATATCCCAGCCGAGCAGCGTGCGCAGATCGGTGATGCCGTTGATGCCGCCGGTATAGCCCTGCTGGCCGACGATCAGGATGGTCAACACGGCGGCGATCGCCTGGGTGATGATGGCGAAGTAAACGCCGCCCACCCGCCGCTTGAACATGGCGACCCCGACGATGAAGGCCACGATGGTCGGCACCGCAACGACCGCGATCAGCGCGAACGGCAGCGAATGGAACGGCTTCCAGAACGCCGGCAGGGCATGGATCTGGTTCCAGTCCATGAAGTCGGGAATGCCCGGCGTCGACTGGATCTTGGTATTGGCGACGCTGGAGGCTTCCAGCTTGAGGAACATCGCCATGCAGTAGCCGCCGAGACCGAAGAAAATCCCCTGCCCGAGGCTCAAGATGCCGGTGTAGCCCCAGCACAGCACAAGGCCGACCGCGACGAAGGAGTAGGTCAAATATTTGCCGACCAGGTTCAGCCGGAAGATGTCCAGGCTGAGCGGCAGGATCAGGAAGATGATGACGCCGACCGCAAGAAAACCGACGATCTCGAGGTTTCGCTTCTGCGTGAGGACATTCAGCATGACACAGCCGCCTTCCTTATTGCTTTTGACCGGCTCATTTGCGCACTTTGAGGACGAACAGACCCTGCGGCCGCAGCATCAGGATGCCGATCACGAACAACAGGGTGAGCACCTTCGCCATCGACCCACTGAGGAAGAATTCGAGCGTCGACTGCGCCTGCGAGATGGTGAACGCCGAAGCAATGGTGCCAAGCAGGCTCTGCGCGCCGCCGAACACGACCACCAGGAAGGTATCCACGATGTATTGCTGGCCGGCGGTCGGGCCGGTCGAACCGATCATGGTGAAGGCGGCGCCCGCGACACCGGCGATGCCACAGCCGAGACCGAAGGTCAGCCGGTCGATGCGTCGCGTGTCGATGCCGACGGCGCCGCTCATGGTGCGATTGGAAACCACGGCGCGCACCTGCAAGCCCCAGCGCGAACGGAACAGCAGCAGCGCCACCGCCGCGGTGATGATCACGGTCAGGCCCATGACGAACAGGCCGTTGATCTGCACCTGGATCAGATCGGTCAGAGACAGCGAGCCCATCATCCAATGCGGCAGGGTTACGCCGACCTCACGCGCACCGAAGATCGAGCGGAACGCCTGCTGCATGATCAGGCTCAACCCCCAGGTGGCGAGCAGCGTGTCGAGCGGCCGGGCGTAGAGCCGCCGTATCATCGCCCATTCGACCAGCAGCCCGAGGGCGCCGGAGACAATGAAAGCGACGATCATGGCGACGAAAAAGTAACCGCTGAACAAGCTTGGCAGATAGGCTTTGAACAAATTCGAGGTGAGATAGGTCATGTAGGCGCCGAGGATCATGAACTCCCCGTGCGCCATGTTGATCACGCCCATCTGCCCGAAAATGATGGCGAGACCCAGCGCCATGAGCACGAACACGGAGAACAGGATCAAACCGGCGAAGCTCTGCATCGCCAGGATCGAGGCGAGATCGCTGTAGCTGTAACCGAATAGCATCGCGTTTCTCCGCAAGAGAGCGCCGGACCGCCACGCGGGCAGTCGAAAATCGTGAAAACGGAGAAGACGGCGCCCCGTTACGCGGTGGGGCGCCGCCGGGAGAGGCTACTGGTATCCCTTCGGAAAGGGATTGGGCTCGACCAGTTTCGGCGTCTTGTAGACGACCTTGAACTGTCCATCTTTCTGGGCGCGGCCGACCAGCGTGGTGCTCCACAGGTGGTGGTTCTTGTGGACGCGGATATAGCCCTCGGGCGCATCCTTGAACTCGATGCCGGGCGACGCCGCGACCACCTTGTTGACGTCGAAGCTCTGCGCTTTTTCGCAGGCGAACTTCCACAGCCAGGGGCCCAGATAGGCGGCTTGCGTCACGTCGCCGATGACCTTGTCCTGGCCCCACATCTTCTTGAAAGCGGCCACGAACTTCTTGTTGGCGGGATTGTCGAGCGACTGGAAGTATTTCATGCAGGCATAGGCGCCTTCGATATTGTCGCCGCCGATGCCGCGGATCTCGTCCTCTGTCACCGAGATCGTCAGCAAAGTCTGCTTGTTGACCATGTCGATGCCGGCCGCCTTGAGCTGCTTGTAGAAGGCGACGTTGCTGCCGCCGACGATGATCGCGTAGATCACGTCGGGCCGCCGCAGCTTGATCTTGTTCATCACCGTGTTGAACTCGGTGTGACCGAGCGGGAAGTATTCCTCGCCGACGACCTTGCAGCCCTTGAGATGCTTTTCAATATGGATACGCGCGATCTTGTTGGAGGTGCGCGGCCAGATGTAGTCGGAGCCGAGCAGGTAGAAGCTCTTGGCGCCCTTCGTCTCATTTATCCAATTGAGGCCGGCGATGATCTGCTGGGTAGCTTCCTGGCCGGTGTAGAAGATGTTGTGCGACTCCTCGAGGCCTTCGTAGAAGGTCGGATAGTAGAGCAGACCGTTGTACTGCTCGAACACCGGCAGCACCGCCTTGCGCGAGGCCGACGTCCAGCAGCCCATGACAGAGGCGCACTTGTTCTCGACCAGGAGCTTCTTTGCCTTCTCGGCGAAGGTCGGCCAGTCGCTGGCGCCGTCCTCCTGGATGAATTTGATCTTGCGGCCGAGCACACCGCCCTGCGCGTTGATCTGGGCGATGGCCAGCTTTTCCGCTTCCACCGATCCGGTCTCGCTGATCGCCATGGTGCCGGTGATGGAGTGGAGGATGCCGACCGTGACATCGGTATCGGTCACAGCCAAGCCGGTCGTATTGACCTTGGCGGTCGGCGGGGGCGCCGCATAAACCTTAGGCGCGAACAGAGCTGCGGAGAGGGCGGCGCCTCCGAGAAGCACTTTTCGCCGCGAGGGAGAATGCAGGCCGATGATGGGTTTTTCGTCTGAAGACATCACAACGCCCCTATCCAAGTGGTTCAATCTGGGCGGCACGCGCTCATTCGCGCTCCGTGATGACAGCTTTCCAAGAAATATTGCATTGCAGCATACGTCGAATGACGTATTCGCCTACGTCGTTCCGCGTAGCAAACTGCGACCAGACACAGAGAATTATGAGAGCCGGGCCGAGGCGCTGACGACCGGGTGACTTGCATTATTTTGCGGCGCACAATGCCTGTATTTTCGTCAGGCGGCGGCAGCGGAGATGGCTAGAATCGCACCTACGACAACGGCGGCCGGCAGCACAAAGAAGCCGCCAGATCCGAGGAAGCACCAAGGCAAGGAGCGATTGACAGCAGACCCGAGGCAGGAACCGGCGTCGATGGCAGCACCGCAGCGAATTGTTCGCGCGCGCCGCATCTATAATCAATGGGTCGCCAACCAGACCCTGGAAGACTACGCCCTACGCTTCACCGCCAAGAGCGCGCGCCGCTGGTCCCCGTTCCGGGTCGCCAATACCGCCATCGGCGCCATTTCGTTCCTTGCGCTGGAAGCGATCGGCGGCACCATCACGATCAATTACGGCTTTCCCAATGCCGCGGCAGCCATCGTCGCGGTCAGCACCATCATCCTCATTACCGGACTGCCGATCGGCTATTACGCCGCCACCTATGGCGTCGACATCGACCTGCTGACCCGTGGCGCGGGGTTCGGCTACATCGGCTCGACGATCACGTCTTTGATCTATGCCTCGTTCACCTTCATCTTTTTCGCCATCGAGGCCGCCATCATGTCGCTGGCGCTGCAGATGTGCTTTGGGATTCCCCTATCGGCCGGCTATCTGATCAGTTCTTTGGTGGTCATCCCGTTGGTGACCCACGGCATCACCTTCATCAGCCGCCTGCAATTGTGGACCCAGCCGTTCTGGCTGCTGCTGCACCTCTTGCCGTTCGGCTTCATCGCGGTCGCCGATCCCAATTCCATCAAGGGCTGGACGACATTCGCGGGGCTAGGCCACGAGAGCGGCTACCTGTTCAATCTCACACTGTTCGGCGCCGCATCCTCCGTGCTGTTCTCGCTGATCGCGCAAATCGGCGAACAGGTCGACTTCATACGCTTCCTGCCGGTGCAACAGAAAGGCCATCGGCTAGCCTGGTGGACCGCTTACCTGTCCGCCGGGCCCGGCTGGATCCTGCCCGGCATGCTGAAGCTTCTGGCCGGCTCGTTCCTCGCCTACCTCGCGGTCCAGCACATGGTGCCGGTCAGCCGTGCCGCCGAACCGACGGAAATGTACTACACGGCCTTCCGCTATGTATTTTCGTCGCCGCAATTTGCGCTCGCCTTCACCGGCGCGTTCGTCATCATTTCGCAGATCAAGATCAACGTGACCAACGCCTATGCCGGCTCGATCGCGTGGTCGAATTTCTTTTCCCGACTGACCCACAACCATCCCGGCCGTGTGGTGTGGCTGGTGTTCAACGTGGTGATCGCGCTTCTGTTGATGGAGCTCGGTATCTTCAAGGCGCTCGAGCACATCCTGCGGCTTTATTCCATCGTCGCGGTCGGCTGGGTCGGCGCGCTGGTCGCCGACCTGATCGTCAACAAGCCGCTGGGCCTGAGCCCGCCGATGATCGAGTTCAAGCGGGCGCATCTCTATGACATCAACCCGGTCGGCGTCGGCGCCATGTTGCTGGCGACGCTCGCCGGCATCGGCGCGGCCTTCGGCATCTTCGGCGTGGTCGCCGAATCGCTGCCGGCCTTCATCGCGCTCGGCGTCGCCTTCGTCGCGGCGCCGGCCATCGCCTTCGCCACCGGCGGCAAGTTCTACATCGCCAGACCGGCCCGGCGGGATTGGGGCGGGCAGAAGACGATCCCTTGCGTCATTTGCGAACACCATTTCGAGCCCGAGGACATGGCCCAGTGCCCGGCCTATTCCGGCGCCATCTGCTCCTTGTGCTGCTCGCTGGAAACCCGCTGTCGGGACTGCTGCAAGCCGCAGGCCCGGGCTGCCAGCCAGTTCACCGCGCTGCTGAACTGGGCGCTGCCGCGCCGCCTCATGCATCTGGCGACGACCGACCTCGGCCAATTCTTTGGCGTGCTGTGCCTGTTTGCCGCGGCGATCGGGCTGGTGCTGCAATTCGTCTATTTTCAGGTGTCGTTCGACGCGCAGGTCAACAAGGACGTGCTCAGGTCGACGCTGTGGATCATCTTCGTCATCCTGACCATCGTCGCCGGCGTCGCCGCCTGGCTGTTCGTCCTGGCGCACAAGAGCCGCCGGGTCGCGGAAGAGGAATCCCAGCGGCAAACCGACCTTCTGATGCGGGAAATCGAGGCGCACCAGCGCACCGACGCCAAATTGCAGAAGGCCAAGGAAGTGGCCGAAGCCGCCAACAACGCCAAGAGCCGCTATCTGGTGGGCCTGAGCCATGAATTGCGCACGCCGCTCAACGCCATCCTTGGCTACGCCCGTATCATGGAGCGTGACACGGCGATGCCGACGAAGCGTACCGATGCGGTCAAGGTGGTGCGGCGGAGCGCCGAACATCTCTCCGGCCTGATCGACGGCCTGCTGGATATCTCGAAAATCGAAGCCGGCCGCTTCCAACTCGACCGCAACGAGGTGCGCATCAAGGATTTCCTCGACCAACTGGTCGACATGTTCACCCTTCAGGCCCAAGCGAAAGGCATCGGGTTCCGCTTCAATGCGGCCGATCTTCCGGACGTGGTCGCGGCCGACGAGAACCGGCTGCGTCAGGTGTTGATCAACCTGTTGTCCAACGCCATCAAGTTCACCGACAACGGCCATGTCAGCTTCCAAGTCAGCTATCGCCACCAGGTCGCCCGCTTCGAGATCGAGGATACGGGTATCGGCATCGACGCCGAGGACATGGACCGCATCTTCCGGCCGTTCGAGCGCGCCCGCTCGGCCCGCGCCAAGGCCACCGGCGGCACCGGGCTCGGCCTGACCATTACGCGCCTGCTCACCCAGATCATGGGCGGCGAACTCACCGTGCGCAGCGCGCCGGCGAAAGGCAGCACCTTCACGGTCAAGCTGCTGCTCTCCGAAGTCAACTATCCGCGCGTGGCACCGGTCGTCGAAGAGGCCATCGTCGGCTATGCCGGCGCCCGGCAGTGCGTGTTCGTCGTCGACGACAACGAGGTGCAGCACGCGCTGATTCGGGATTTTCTGGCTCCGCTCGGCTTCGACATGGTGCTTGCATCAAGCGGCGCCGAATGTCTGGAACTGACCAAGACCCACAAGCCCAACCTGATCCTGCTCGACGTCTCGATGCCCGAGATGGACGGCTGGGAACTTGCCCGTCGCCTGCGCCAGACCCTGCGCGAGCGGCCCGCGATCGTGATGCTCTCGGCCCTTACCCTCGACAAGAGCCAGGAGTTCGCACCCGAACGTCTGCACGACGATTACCTGATGAAGCCCGTGGATTTCCGCCAGTTGCTCGAGAAGATCCACACGCTCCTGAACATCGAGTGGGTCTACGCGGAAACGGCGCCCGTGGCGACAGCGGACCTTGCCCGTGCCGGCATCGCCCTGCCGGCCCATCAGATCGACGAGCTCATCCATCTCGGACAGATCGGCCATTTCCGCGGCATCCTCAACAAGCTCAAGGAAATCGAAACCGACTCGCCCGATTATCGCGACGACGTCGCCCGCATTCGCGCCGTCGCCGATACGCTGGACCTCGACCACTATGTCCGTATCCTGGAAACCGCGCGTGCCACCCATGTCTAAGGTCGAAGCGCGCAATATCGTCCTGGTCGTGGACGATTCCCCCGAGACCTTGCGCATGCTCACCGATGCGCTGGAAGACGCCGGCATGACCGTGCTCGTCGCCCGCGACGGCAACCATGCGCTGGCCATGATCGAGCGCATCACCCCGGACGTCATCCTGATGGACGCGATGATGCCGGGGATGGACGGTTTCGAAACCTGCCGCCGGCTCAAGCGCAACCAGGGGCTGGGCCATGTGCCGGTGATTTTCATGACCGGGCTCACCGACACCGGCGATATCGTGAAGGGCCTCGAAGCCGGCGGCGTCGATTACGTCACCAAGCCGATCGTGCCCGACGAACTGATCGCGCGCATCCGCGTCCACCTCGCCAACGCGCGCATGACCCATAGCGCGCGGGCGGCGCTCGATGTGTTCGGCCGCTTTCTGCTGGCAGCCAACCGCGCCGGCCGCATCCTCTGGTGCACGCCGCAGGCGGCGAAACGCCTGCGCGCCGCCCTGCCGGATTTCGAAAGCGGGGACTACACCGTCTCCGCCGATGTGCGCGCCTGGCTCGGCCGGCACGCCGAGGGCGAAAGTACGAATACGCCGGATTCGATCGCGCTCACGGTCGGCACCACGCAGGTAAAGCTTCGGCTGTCCTATATCGGCCAGCTCAGCGGCGATGAATATCTGCTGCGGCTGGTCGAAGGCGAGCGCGGCGGCGACGAAGAGGTCATCAAGGGCAAGCTGGCGTTGACGGCGCGCGAGGCGGAAGTGCTGCTATGGATCACACGCGGCAAGTCGAACCGCGACGTGGCCGAGATTCTCAGCCTCAGCCCGCGCACCGTGAACAAGCATCTGGAGCAGATCTACGCCAAGCTCGGCGTTGAAAACCGCACGGCCGCCGCGGCGCTGGCGATGCAAACACTCAACCTGCAGTAAGAACGCCGGGCGCCTCGCCTACTTCGCCGACCAGGCAACCGAGGCTGCCGGGTATCGAACCGAAGGGCTGGCTGGGGCGCCTGGATTCGAACCAGGGAATGGCGGAATCAAAATCCGCTGCCTTACCACTTGGCTACGCCCCAAATTGAACCGGGAACCCGCGGGATTCGGGCCGCGGGCGGCCGGACCATAACGACGCGCCCGCGCCCGATCAACGGGCGCCTGCACGACCGATCACAGGCCTTATTGGCGGGGAAAAGGGGCGCTTGCGGGGCCTCGCGTTGACCGCCGCCCGCCCCCGGCTAGATTAGCCCGCATGACCTATCGCGCCCCGATTTCCGACATCGCTTTTGCCCTCAAGCACGCCGCCGGCCTGAATTCCGCCCTGGCCGAGGGCCTTTACGGCGAGCTCGATGAGGCGACCGTCGACGCCGTGCTGGAAGAGGCCGGAAAATTCGCCTCCGACGTGATCGCTCCCCTTAATAAAGTCGGCGACCAATTCGGCGCCCCGTTCAAGGACGGTGAGGTCACGACGCCACCCGGCTGGAAGGACGCCTATACATCCTGGGCCGCCGCCGGCTGGAATGGGCTTGCCGCGCCGGCCGCTTTCGGCGGTCAGGAGCTGCCACACGCCGTCAACGCCGCCTGCATCGAGATGTGGAACGCGGCCTCCATGGCCTTCGGCATCGGCCCGGTGCTGACCATGGCCGCGATCGACGCGCTGCACGCCTACGGCAGCGAGGAGCTGAAACAGACGTATCTCGGCAAATTGGTGAGCGGCGAATGGATGGGCACCATGCAGCTCACCGAGCCGCAGGCCGGCTCCGACGTCGGCGCCCTGCGATCGAAGGCCGAGCGCGCGGGCGACGGCAGCTATCGCATCACCGGCCAAAAGATATTCATCACCTATGGCGAGCATGACTTAACCTCCAACATCATCCACTTCGTGCTCGCCCGCCTGCCCGACGCGCCGCCCGGCACCAAGGGCATCTCGCTCTTCCTCATCCCCAAGTTCATGCCGGACGGCACGCGCAACGACGTGCGCGCGCACTCGGTCGAGCACAAGCTCGGCATCCATGCCTCCCCCACCTGCACCATGGTCTATGGCGATAACCGCGGCGCCACCGGCTTCCTCATCGGCGAGGAGCACAAGGGCATGGCCTGCATGTTCACCATGATGAACCGCGCGCGGCTCGCGGTCGGCCTGCAGGGCGTCGCCATCGCCGAGCGCGCCTTGCAGCAGGCCTTGGCCTATGCGCGCGAGCGCAAGCAGGGCGCCGCCGGCGCCATCATCCATTACCCGGACGTCAAGCGCATGCTGCTCACCATGCGCGCCCTCACCGGGGCGGCGCGTGCCATCTGCTATCAGACCGGCATCGCCATCGACCGTTCGCTGCGCGGCAAGGACGAGGCCGCGCGCAAGGCGGCGCATGAGCGCGCCTCGCTGCTCACGCCGGTCGCCAAGGCCTTCTCCACCGATATCGGCATCGAGGTCGCTTCCCTCGGCGTGCAGGTGCACGGCGGCATGGGCTTCATCGAGGAGACCGGCGCGGCCCAACATTACCGCGATGCACGTATCGCGGCGATCTACGAAGGCACCAACGGCATCCAGGCGCTCGATCTGGTCGCGCGCAAGGTGCCGCTGGAAGGCGGCCGCACCGTTGCGCGCTATCTCGATGAACTGCGCGCGACGGTCGCCAATGTGCGGGAGAGCAATACGCCCGCCCTCGGCGCAACCGCCGCGCGCTTGAGTGAAGCGATCGACAGCCTGGAGCGCGCAACGCAATGGCTGTTGGCGCAGAAAGGCTCGCAAAGTGCGCTTGCCGGCGCGACGCCTTACCTGAGGCTGTTCGGCAACGCGGCCGGCGGCTGCCTGTTGGCCGAACAGGCGCTCGCCGCCTTGCGCCAGAGCGGTGACGGCGCCGGCCGCACGGCGCTGGCGCGCTTCTTTGCCGAAAACATCGCGGTGCAGGCGTCGGGGCTGGAACGCAGCGTCACCGAGGGCGCCGACAGCGTGACGCAAAGCGACGCCGCGCTGGCGGAATAGCGCTAGGCGTTGCCCCGCACCGCTTTCTCGAGGAAATCCTCCAGCGCGGTAATGCAGGCACGGTCACGGTAGACCCGCTCCTTGGCGGCGCCGATGCGGTTGCTGAGCGCGAGCCTCTCCGCCGGCGCATGGGCTAGCCGCGCCGCGATCGCCACGTAGTCGTCGACGTCGCGCGCGATCGTTTCGGTCACGCCCATCATCTGCAGGATGGCGGCGCTGTGGCGCCCGCGCATGAAGGCGCCCGGCAGCGTAACGATGGGCAGATTGTGCGGCAGGCTTTCCAGCGCCGAATTGCAGCCCGACCAATCGAGGCTGTCGAGAAAGACGTCGCAGAGCCCGGTGGCCGCGACGAACTCGTTCTGCCCGAGCCGGCCGAGAAAAACGCAATGGTCGCTAGCATTGAGGCCGCGCGCCGCGAAGGCTCGCGCGAGCCGGGCGCGGACTTGTTCGGTCACCTGCGGTGCGCCGGAATGCTGCAGGAACACGAACTGGCTCCGCGGCACGTCGGCGGCGATGCGCGCGAAGACGTCGTCATAGCGCGGCAGATATTTGAACAGCGATTGCCCGCACCAGAACACGGTCGCGTCGGGACGCAAGCCGAACTGCTGGCGGCTCAGCGCCGCCGGCTCGCTCGCCACCGGCTCGTAATAGATCGAGAGGTTCGGCAGCCGCACCAGTTGCTCCGTGTAAAGGTTGTCGGCGTTCGCCGGCTCCATCAGATCGCTGGAAAGAAAATAGTCGAGGTTGGCGAGACCGCTGGTTTCGGGATGCCCCCAGGAGGTGCATTGCACCGGCGCCAGCCGCTGCGCCGCAAGCTGGATGGAAAGCGTGTCCATCAGCAGCCCGGGATAGATCAGCACGTGCGGCGCATCGGCGAGAATTTCGCGGCGCCAGCCGGCGACATCGAGCGAACGTTGCACGAAGCGCTCGCACAGGCCGGCGGCCTCGTCGGTCGCCGAGTCGTGCATCGTGCCGGGGTAATATCCGAACAGCCGGAAGCGCGAGCGATCGAGCTGGCTCAGCCAGCCCTTGATGGGAATCTTCCAGTTGGAATGGCGGAAATAAAAACCGCTGAAGATACCGATCCGCAACGGCTCGCCCGGTGCCGGCACGGACGGCATGGTCGCGGCCGGAAACGCTTGCGTCACGATGCGCGAGACCAGGCCGCCGTAAAGGCTTTGCAGTTCGCAATCGTTGCCGCCCTGATAGGCGAGCAGAAACGGCTGGCGGACCGCGATCGCCTTGCCCAGATCGCCCTGCAGCCGGCCGGCCGCGACATCCTCGGCCAGCGCGCGCAGCTTGCGTTCGTAAGCCGAGCGGCGGCGCGCGATCTCGTCTTCACTTTCGTAGACGATCGGCAGTTCGGCCATGCAATCGGCAAAGCGCGTTTCGGCATGATCCGGCCTGAGCGCGAGCGCGCGGCGGAAATCGTCGATCGCCTCGTCGTTGCGGTTGATCTCGAGCGCGATGCAGCCGCGCCGATAATAGGCGTCGGCATTGTCGGGCGACTTCGCCAGCAGCGCGCCGAAATTGTCACGCGCCTCGTCGAAGCGCTTGAGCGTGCACAGCACGCGGCCGCGGTTGACGCGCGCGTCATCGAAACCGGGATCGAGCGCGAGCACCCGATCGTAGCTCGCCAGCGCGTCGTCGTCGCGGCCGAGCGCCTCCAGCACCAGGCCGCGATTGTTGTGCGCCTTGACGAATTTCGGCTGCAGCGCGAGCGCGCGCTCGAAGCTCGTCAGCGCCTCGCCGAAGCGGCCGAGCGTGCGCAGCGAATTGCCGCGATTGTAATGCGCCTCGGCGTAATCGGACTTGATGCTCACCGCCTTGCGATAGCTGTCGAGCGCCTCCTCGTCGCGGCCGAGCGCCGCCAGTACCGCGCCGCGATTGTTGTGCGCTTCGGCGAATTTCGATTTCAGCTTGAGCGCCTGGTCGAAGCTTTCGAGCGCTTCTTCGGGACGCTTGAGCGCGTTGAGAATGAGGCCGTGGTTGAGCATGAGCTTGGGCGACGGCGCGTGCACGGCCATGGCGGCGGCGACGAGTTGCAGCGCCTCGGCCGGCTGACCTTTGGCGAGCTTGATCAGGCCCATCATCTGCAGGGCGTCGACGTGGTCGGGCCGCGCGGCCAGAACCCGCGCGTAGAGCGGCTCGGCCTCGGCGAGGCGGCCGCGCTCATGCAGTCTGCAGCGCCTCGGCGAAAGCCTGCGCCACGTTGAACGCACTGGCCTTCGGCAGCGACTGCGGCATGACGAATCGATTCTCCCGAGTCGAGAGGTAAAAAAGGAAGGCTGAGTCGTCCAGGGGAAATCGCGCGATTGGCGCGGCGCCCTCTCCGGTCATGCCCGCGAAAGCGGGCATCGAGCGCTGGATTCCCGCTTTCGCGGGTAAAGAGCGGGGGCGCCAGGGGCTGGCGAGATCCCTTTGGGGCGGGATTGACGCACCCCCTCCGCGCGCCGGCACGCCGGCTCGCTCTTTCTCGCGCTCCCCTCGAATTGGCGGCGCGCGGTCGAACAAGGCGCGCGCATGATATGAGCGAAAAAACGCGCGGGGATAAGTTGAATGCCGAAAAGCTGCGTGGCGGCGCTCGCCGGACTGACGGCGGCGAGACATTCATGTAGGTAAGGAGCGCGGCGGACCAACGCGAGGACGACCCATGTCGCTGAAAGACAAGACACTCTTTATCACCGGGGCCTCGCGCGGCATCGGCCTGGCGATCGCGCTCAAGGCGGCCGCCGACGGCGCCAAGATCGCCATTGCCGCCAAGACCGCCGAGCCGCATCCCAAGCTTGAAGGCACCATCCACACCGCCGCGGCGGAGATCGAGAAAGCCGGCGGCAAGGCATTGCCGCTTGCCGTGGACGTGCGCGACGAAGCGGCGGTGAAGGACGCCATCGACAAGACCGCGGCGACGTTCGGCGGCATCGACATCGTGGTCAACAATGCGAGCGCCATCCAGCTCACGCCGGTGCAGCAGACCGACATGCGGCGCTTCGATCTCATGCATCAGATCAACGCGCGCGGCACCTTCATGGTGTCGAAATACGCCATTCCGCATCTGCTGAATTCGGCGAACCCGCACATTCTCATGTTGTCGCCGCCGCTCGACATGCAGCAGAAATGGTTCGCCCCGCACACCGCCTATTCGATAGCGAAGTACGGCATGAGCATGGTGGTGCTGGGGCTTGCCGGCGAGTTGCGCGGGCGCGTTGCGGTCAATGCCTTATGGCCGCGCACGACCATCGCCACCGCCGCGATCAAGAACCTGCTCGGCGGCGAGGCCATCATGCATCGCTCGCGCACGCCGGCGATATTGGCGGATGCCGCCTACCGCATTTTCGAGAAGCCGAAGACCTTCACCGGCAATTTCCTCATCGACGATAATTTTTTGGCCGGCGAAGGCGTCACCGATTTCGACCCCTACCGCGCCGATCCCAGCCAGCCGCTGCAAAGTGATTTCTTCGTGCCGGACGACATGCCGCCGCCGCAGGGGGTGAGCCTGGCGGCGAAGGCATAACCTCCCCGCACATCGCCGCGAAAGCGCGGGTGCAGTGCAATCTGAGGACAATAACGAATGTCGAATGATGACGGCACCAAGATAATTTACAGCGGGACGCCGGAATCAGCGGCCATGTTGGCAAACGTTAAACGAGCGATGGCGATCACCGCCACACTTAACCGTTTGACATTCGACGATGCAGACGAAGTTCGGGCGTTGTTCAGCGAGATCATCGGTAAAAAAGTAGACGAGAGCTTTTTACTGATCCCACCATTCTATACCGTTGGCGGGAATGAAATCCGCGTCGGGCGTAATGTCTTCGTAAATCAGAACTGCACTTTCTATGACCTTGGCGGGCTCGACATCGCGGACGACGTGATGATCGGGCCGAATGTAAGCATCATCACGGCGGGCCATCCCCTTGAACCTTCGCGGCGCCGCACCGCCACAATCGGAAAGCCCATCGTGATCGAGCGAAACGTCTGGGTCGCAGCCGGCGCAACGATTGTCGGCGGGGTGACGGTAGGCGAAAACTCGGTTGTGGCTGCGGGTTCCGTAGTCACCAAGGACGTTCCCCCAAATACCCTTGTGGGAGGAAATCCGGCGCAGGTCATTCGTTCGATTGGCGATGATTGAAGGAGCGCCCGCAAGGGGGGCGAGCGGGAATTCGAACTGAGACATTACCCACTTGGGAGAAGCATTTGCACCGCCCCGCCCGCCCGCGTTAGAACGGCCCCATGTCCACCACCCTCTATCTCAGCCATCCCGCCTGCCTCGACCACCTGACGCCTGCCGGCCATCCGGAGCGGCCGGACCGCCTGCGCGCCGTCGAACAGGCGCTGGAGGACGAGCGCTTCCAGACGCTGGCGCGCGAGCAGGCGCCGATGGCGGAAACGGAAATCATCACGCTCTGCCATCCGGCCGACTACGTCGAGGCCATCCGCAACGCCTCGCCCGATGAAGGCCTGGTGGCGCTCGATGCCGACACCTCGATGTCGCCGGGCAGCTTCGAGGCGGCGCTGCGCGCGGTCGGCGGCGGCGTGCGCGCGGTGGACGAGGTGATGGCCGGCAAGGTCGCCAACGCTTTCGTCGCCGTGCGTCCGCCCGGCCATCACGCCGAGACGGCGCGGCCGATGGGCTTTTGCCTGTTCAACAGCGCGGCGATCACGGCGCGCTACGCGCAGAAGAAGCACGGCGCCGAGCGGGTGGCGATCGTCGATTTCGACGTGCACCACGGCAACGGCTCGCAGGACATCTTCTGGTCGGACAAGAACGTGATGTATTGCTCGACGCACGAGATGCCGCTTTATCCCGGCACCGGCGCCATGAGCGAGCGCGGCGAATTCCAGAACATCGTCAATGCGCCGCTATCGGCCGGCGACGGCGGCGAGGCCTTCCGCGAGGCGATGGAGACGACGATCCTGCCGCGGCTCAACGGTTTCAAGCCCGACCTGATCGTGATCTCGGCCGGCTTCGACGCGCACACGCGCGATCCGCTCGCCAATCTCAATCTGGTGGAAGCCGACTACACCTGGGTGACGCAGAAGCTGATGGAGATCGCCGATGCGAGCGCGCAAGGCCGCATCGTATCGATGCTGGAAGGCGGCTACGACCTGCAGGGCCTTTCGCGCTCGGCCGCCGCGCATGTGATGGCGCTGATGCGGGGGTGAGCGGCAACCTCTGCCTGTCGTCCCCCATTTGACTGTCATCGCCCGCGAAGGTGGGCGATCCAGTAATCACGGCAACATCGGTGTTTACTGGATGCCCCGCTGTCGCGGGGCAATGACACCTCAATTACTCACCTTGCCGTCAGGCCGCCATCGATCGGCACGTCGGCGCCGGTGATGAAAGACGCATCCTCCGACAGCAGATAAACGATGAGCTTGGCGACTTCCTCCGGCGCGCCCAGGCGGCCGAGCGGGATGTCGGACGAGAGCCGCTGCTTAACGGCATCCGGATCGCGCGTGCCATACGCGATGCCGTCGACCATCGGGCCCTCGATGAAGGCGGGGCAAACGGCGTTGCAGCGTACCGGCGGCTTGTAGCGCGCGCCGTGCAGCGCTACCGATTTGGTGAGCAGCGAGACGCCGCCCTTGGAGGCACTATAGGCCGGAAGGTTGGCACTGCCGACCAGCCCAAGCACCGAGGACAGGTTGACGATCGAGCCGCCCTTCTTACGCAAGAGCGTGAAAGCGTATTTGCAGCCGAGAAAGGTGCCGTCGAGATTGACCGACAGCACGCGCCGCCAGTCGGCGAAATCGGCCTTCTCCACATGGCCGACGCCAGCAATGCCGGCAGCGTTGACGAGCCCATCGAGGCGGCCGTGCGTCGCGCCGATCTCGCCGGTCACCCGCCGCCAGTCGGCTTCCGACGTGACGTCGAGCGCGAAGTCGATGCTGGGCTGGCCGGTAAGATCGCTGGCGATCGCGGTGCCGCCGGCATTCCTGATGGCCGTCACCGCCGCGGCGCCGATGGCACCCGCCGCACCCGCCACCAAGACAATTTTATCGCCAAGATCGGTCATATTTTCTCATTCTCTCGCGCATGATCCCTTCCGAAAACCGGTTCCATCCCCGATCAAGTCGGGGACAAGCTGTTTCGGGATCATGCGCGTATATCCTTGCACTTGTTCTCATTGTCGAGCATTCATCCCCGCATGTCACCCGCTGAGCCCGTATGCCTAGTCACCGGCGCCTCCGCCGGCATCGGCGCCGCGCTCGCGCGCGAGTTCGCCAAGCACGGCCACGCGCTGGTGCTGACCGCGCGGCGTGAGGCGCCGCTCAACAAACTCGCCGACGAGATCGCCGCCGCCGGCCACACGCGGCCGCAAGTCGTCACCGCCGATCTCGCGGCGGCGGAAGGCGTCTCGGCGCTCGCCGAGGCGATGGCCGCGCGCGGGCTGGAGCCGGCCTACCTCGTCAACAATGCCGGCTTCGGCCTGTTCGGCGCGGCGGCCGACATCGCGCCGGCCGAGCAGCTCAGGATGATCGACCTCAACATCCGCGCGCTCGCCGATCTCACCTTCCGTTTCATCGACGGCGTGACACGCCAGCGCGGCGGCATCCTCAATGTCGGCTCGACCGCCGGCTTCCTGCCCGGTCCGGGCCTTGCCGTCTATCACGCCAGCAAGGCCTATGTGCTCTCGTTCACCGAGGCGCTGCACCAGGAGCTGAAGGACGACGGCGTGCGGGTCTGCGCCCTCTGCCCCGGCCCGGTCGAGACCGAGTTCTTCGAGGAGGCCGGCATCCCGCACGACTACTTTCCCCAGTTTCTTGCCCGCACGGCGGAGCGTGTGGCACGCGAGGGCTATGAGGGCCTGATGGGCGGCCACCGCGTGGTGGTGCCGGGCAAGGCCAACCGGGTAATCACCCTGCTGCCCCGAGTCCTGCCGCGCGGGCTGGTCGCGGCCGGCAGCGCCTGGCGCTGGCGCCGGATGGTTGGGCGCAAAGCCTAATCGCGACTATATCGGGGGCGCCTGACCGCTTAGGATGCGGCTCACCGAATCTCTCAGAAGCGAACGCATGGCCGACAACAATAGCGATATCAAGAAGATGCCCTTCGAGCGGGCGATCGAGGAGCTGGAATCGATCGTCAAGCGGCTGGAAGACGGCAAGGTCCCGCTCGAGGAATCGGTGGCGATCTACGAGCGCGGCGAGACGCTGAAGGCCCGCTGCGAGGAGCTTTTGCGCCAAGCCGAGGCGCGGGTGGAAAAGATCACCCTCGACGCCTCCGGCAAACCGACCGGCAGCGAGCCACTCGACATCGGCTGAGCGCCAACGGCGAAATCGCCGCACGCACAACCAAACCGCTTGTCAGCCTGCCGGATCGGAATACCGCCGCTCTTATTGAACTGCCCCGTAATGTTTAATTATTGTAAGGTGCCTCGACGCGGTCACTGGCAGAACCCTTCGCCAGGGGCTCTTTGTGTGTGTGTCCATAGTTCGGAGTGTATTGTGCACGAACCGTCCAAGACCCCTTTGCTCGACCGTGTCTGCGTCCCCAGCGACCTAAGAAATCTGTCGCCCGATCACCTCAAGCAGCTTGCCGACGAAGTGCGCGGCGAGATGATCGACGCCGTCGCCAAAACCGGCGGCCATCTCGGCGCCGGCCTCGGCGTGGTCGAGCTGACGGTGGCGCTGCATTACGTCTTCGACACGCCGGCGGACCGGCTGATCTGGGACGTCGGCCACCAGGCCTATCCGCACAAGATCATCACCGGCCGGCGCGACCGCATCCGCACCATCCGGCAGGGCGGCGGCCTCTCCGGCTTCACCAAGCGCGCCGAGAGCGAATACGACCCCTTCGGCGCCGCCCATTCGTCAACCTCGATCTCCGCCGGCCTCGGCATGGCGGTAGCCCGCGATCTTTCCGGCAAGAAGAACAACGTCATCGCCGTCATCGGCGACGGCGCCATGTCGGCCGGTATGTCCTATGAGGCCATGAACAATGCCGGCGCCCGCGACGAACGGCTGATCGTCATCCTCAACGACAACGAGATGTCGATTGCGCCGCCGGTCGGCGCCATGTCGGCCTATCTGGCGCGTCTGATCTCCGGCAAGACCTACCGCACGCTGCGTGAGTTCGGCAAACAGGTCGCCCACCATCTGCCGAAGTTCATCGAGGAGCCGGCCCGGCGCGCCGAGGAATATGCGCGCGGCATGCTGACCGGCGGCACGCTGTTCGAGGAGCTCGGCTTCTATTACGTCGGGCCGATCGACGGGCATAATATCGACCACCTACTGCCGGTCTTACGCAACGCGCGCGACAGCGAGCAGGGTCCGATCCTGATCCACGTGGTGACGCAGAAGGGCAAGGGTTACGCGCCGGCGGAGAATTCCGCCGACAAGTATCACGGCGTGGTCAAGTTCGACGTCGCTACCGGCGCGCAGGTGAAATCCAAGCCGAAGGCGCCGCAGTACACCAAGGTGTTCGCGCAGAGCCTGGTGAAGGAAGCGAAGAAGAACGACAAGATCGTCGCAATCAGCGCGGCGATGCCGTCCGGCACCGGGCTCGATCTGTTCGAGAAGGAATTTCCCGCCCGCTTCTTCGACGTCGGCATCGCCGAGCAGCACGCGGTTACCTTCGCCGCGGGGCTTGCGACCGAGGGCTACAAGCCGTTCGCGGCGATCTATTCCACCTTCCTGCAGCGCGCCTATGATCAGATCGTGCACGACGTCGCCATCCAGAAGCTGCCGGTGCGTTTCGCACTCGATCGCGCCGGCCTGGTCGGCGCCGACGGGCCAACCCACGCCGGCTCCTTCGACGTCGCCTATCTCGGCTGCCTGCCCGGATTCGTGCTGATGGCGGCGGCCGACGAAGCCGAACTGGTGCACATGGTGGCGACGCAGGTCGCCATCGACGACGCGCCGAGCGCGCTGCGCTATCCGCGCGGCGAAGGCACCGGCGTCGCGATGCCGGAAGAAGGCAAGCCGCTCGAAATCGGCAAAGGCCGCGTGCTTGCCGAAGGCAGCAAGGTGGCGCTGTTCTCCTACGGCACGCGGCTGGCGGAATGCCTGAGCGCGGCCGAGGAACTCGGCACCTACGGTCTCTCGACCACGGTCGCCGACGCGCGCTTTGCCAAGCCGCTCGACATGGACCTGCTCATGCGGCTTGCGCGCGAGCACGAGGTGCTCATCACCGTCGAGGAAGGCTCGATCGGCGGCTTCGGCTCCTTCGTTTTGCAGGCGCTGGCCGAGAATGGAATGTTCGACCGCGGGCTGAAGGTGCGCAGCATGGTGCTGCCGGATACCTTCATCGACCAGGACTCGCCGGCCGCCATGTACGCGGCCGCCGGCCTCGACACCAAGGGTATCGTCACCAAGGTGTTCGAAGCGCTGGGCAAGGACGCCGCCGACGAGACGGTGAAGCGGGCGTAGACTGAAGAACTTGTCCCGGGCGCGGTGCGGCATGCGGCGGCCGTCATCATTCGCGAAAGCGGATGATGCAATGAGTGGCGTACTTGCGATCATTACCATCGTCTGCGTTTGCCGGATGCCCCGATGGAACTTGCGCTCGCGCCGGCGACTGCGAGGCATGACATCGGAGTTCGCATGACGGTTTCCCCCCGCCTGCGCGCCGATCGTCTGCTGGTCGAACGCGGCCTATTCGACAGCCGCGCCAAGGCGCAGGCCGCGATCGCTGCCGGGCTGGTGAGCGCGAATGGCGTAACGGTGCGCAAGGCATCTGAAGAAATCGCCGCCGACGCGGCGATCGAAGCAAGCCCAGCGCATCCTTACGTCTCGCGTGGCGGCGTGAAGCTTGCCGCCGCGCTCGATCATTTCGGCTTCGACCCTGAGGGCCGCGTCTGCCTCGATGTCGGCGCCTCGACCGGCGGTTTCACGCAAGTCCTGCTGGAGCGCGGCGCCCGCAAGGTCTACGCGGTGGATGTCGGACGGGCCCAGTTACATGAGACCTTGCGCACGCGGGCGGAAGTGGCGTCACTGGAAGAGACGGATATCCGCAATCTCTCCCCCGCCCGCTTCGACGGACGCCCGGATTTCGTCACCGTCGACGTCAGCTTCATTTCGTTGAAGCACGTCTTGCCGGCGGCGTTCGCGCTGATCGACCCGCCGGCGCAACTGATCGCGCTGATCAAGCCGCAGTTCGAGGCCGGCCGCGAGGCGCTCAAGAAAGGCATCGTGCGCGACGCGGCCGTGCGCCAAGCGGTGTGCGACGATATCGCCGCGTTCGTCGGCTCGCTCGGCTGGCACGTCTCAGGCATCATCCCCTCGCCGATCGCCGGCGGCGACGGCAATGCCGAGTTTCTGCTGGGGGCGACGCGTGACTGAGCAACTCACCATTACCGGCCTCGGCCATCGCGGCGACGGCACGGCCGAGACGCCCGACGGGCCGGTCTATGTGCCGTTCACGCTACCGGGCGAGACGGTGACGGTCGAGCGCGTTGCCGGCCATCCCGACCGCCGCCATCTCATGCAGGTCGACAAGCCGAGCCATGAGCGCGCGCATCCGATCTGCAAGCATTTCGGCCAGTGCGGCGGCTGCGCGCTGCAGCACTGGTCGCTCGCCGAATATCACCTGTGGAAGCGCGGGCTGGTGGCCGAAGCGCTGGAGCAGCACGGCCTGGTGGCGCCGCTGGCACCGATTATCGACGCGCACGGCGAGGGCCGCCGCCGCGCCGTGCTGCATGCGCGGCGCGGCACCGGCGACGTCCTGGAGGTCGGCTTCACCGCGCCGCGCGCGCATCACATTATCGCCATCGACGACTGCCCGATCCTCGCGCCTGGCCTCGCCGGCGCGATCCCTGTGGCCTGGGCAATCGCCGAATGCCTGCAACTCACGGAAAAGCCGCTCGACATCCAGGTCACCGCCACCGATGCGGGGCTCGACGTCGACGTGCGCGGCTCCGGCCGGCTGACGCCGGAAAACATGGCGGCGCTGGCGCGCGTCGCGGGGGCGCACAAGCTTGCCCGCCTCACCCGCCATGGCGAATTGGTGGTGCAGAACGTGCAGCCGCGCATCGTCATCGGCCGCGCGCAAGTGCCGCTGCCGCCGGGCGCTTTTCTGCAGGCAACGGCGCAAGGCGAAGCGGCGCTGGCGCGGCTGGTCATCGCGCATGTGGCCAAGGCCAAGCGCGTCGCCGACCTGTTCGCCGGCATCGGCACTTTTGCCCTACGGCTTGCCGAAGGCGCGCGCGTCTTTGCCGCCGACAGCGAGGCGAGCGCGATCGAAGCCTTGAACAAGGCCACCGCCGGCAGCGCCGGCCTGAAGCCGATCGAAGCGGTGACGCGCGATCTGTTCCGCCGGCCGCTGATGGCGAGCGAGCTGAAGGCCTATGACGCGGTGGTGTTCGATCCGCCGCGCCAGGGCGCCGAGCACCAAGCGCGCGAACTCGCCAAGAGCGCCGTGCGCACGGTGGTGGCGGTGTCGTGCAACGCAAACACCTTCGCGCGCGATGCCCGTATCCTCGTCGACGGCGGCTATCGGCTCGCCGAAGTCACGCCAGTCGATCAGTTCCGCTATTCGTATCACGTCGAGGTAGTGGCGAAGCTGGTGCGCTAATTCTCTCGGCTGTCATGCCCCGCGAAGGCGGGGCATCCAGTAAACGCGAACGTTGCGAATTACGGCAAGATCGGGGTTACTGGATCATCCGCCTTCGCGGATGATGACAGCAGAATACGCGGCAAGCTCGTCGCCTACTGAAAATCGGGCGTGCCCCAGCGCTGCTGCCACAGCGTCTCGCCGATGTTGCAGGAGACGCGCGGCTCCTTGGCCGCGGCGCGCATGACATGGGGCTTAGGCTGGCGGCCGGCCACTTCCAGCACCAGCTTGTTGCGCGTCGCCTCGACGAATTGCGTGCGATCGCGCACCGGAATAACGAACGAGCCGGGGCCGCCGGTCACGCAGTCCTTGTAGTACCAATCGAGGTGCTTGATATCCATCATGCCGCGATAGGGACGTTTCAGCATCAGCGGCAGCCCGTTGACGGTGATGCCCTTGGCCACCACCTGGTCGCGCATCGGCGCCACCGGCGGCCCGCTGTTGTTGGGGCCGTCGCCGGAAACATCGATCACCCGGCGCAGGCCGTGATAGCCGCTGTTGGCGAACAGCGTGCTGGCAAATCGCAAGCCGCCGGAAATCGAGGTGCGCGAGGCGCGCCGGTAAGGCGCGCGCGCAAGCTCGGCCGCGACCGCGTCGGCCGCCTCCGGCCCGTCGATCAGCCGCCATGGCATGACGACCTTTTGGTCGTACTGGCTCGCCCATTCGACATAGGTAATGGCGATCTTGCCCTGGGCGCCCTCATGCAGCGCCTGCAGAAACTCCTTCGACGTCAGCGCCATGCGATAGCCCTCGCGCTGCAAGGCCTGCTCGTCGGGATCCATGGAATAGGAGACGTCGACCGCCAGCACCAGCTCGACGTCGACAGGAATGGCGTTGGGGCGGTTGTCGGAAAACTGAGGAGAAACCGGCGCCGCCCAACCGGCGACGCCAAAGCCGAGGACCGTGATAACGACAGCGGCTAATGCGCCGCCTGCCGGCCATGACAGACGATATCGCCCCATTTGTTTTCACTCCCCGCAGGGTCGTGAAAATGCTGGCATGCCATCCAGGGCAAAATCATGGCCGCTCTTGTCATGGCAGGACCGCACCGAGCGAAAGCAGCCGCGGGCCTGGGGACAATGCGGATTCCGGCGTCTCGCCCTAGATTTCTGGGTTCGCTCGCATGTGCGAACAACTCGGAATTAGGAGCGCGACGTCAGTTTTCCAGCGACTCGGTATCGACGATCTCGATGCCGAAGCCGCCGAGGCCGACATAGGTGCGCTTGCTGGAGGACAGCAGCCGGATCGAGGAAATGCCCAAATCCTTGAGGATCTGCGCGCCCAAGCCCACTTCACGCCATTGTTGGGAGCGGGCGGACTCGGTGCCGGTCGCGCCGTCGTGCGGTATTTCGGAGACCGGCACACCGGCGGTGCCGTCGCGTAAATAAATAATAACGCCGCAGCCGTCCTGTTTGAAACGCGCCAGCGCCGCGCGGATCGACTTGGCGCCGCCGAACACGTCGCCGATCACGTCGGCGCGGTGCAGGCGGGCCGGCACGTTCCGGCCGTCGCCGAGATCGCCATAGACGAAGGCCATGTGGTGCACGCGGTCGAACGGCGTCACATAGGCGTAGCCCTTGAGCGGGCCGATTTCCGAAGCCAGATGGAATTCGCCCACCCGCTCCACCAGCTTGTCGCGGTTCTGGCGGTAGGCGATCATGTCCGCAATCGAGACCTGCGCGAGCTTATGCTTGTCCGCGAAGGCGGCGACCTCGGGCCCGCGCATCACCGCGCCGTCGTCCTTCATCAGTTCCGACAAAACGCCGACCGGCGGCAGGCCGGCGAGCCGGCAGAGATCGACGCAGGCCTCGGTATGGCCGGAGCGCATCAGCACCCCGCCCTGCCGCGCGACCAACGGAAAGACGTGGCCCGGGCGCACGAAATCGGAAGCGCCGCTGTTGTCGTTGGCGAGCGCGCGCACGGTGTTGCAGCGCTCTTCCGCCGAGATGCCGGTGGTGAGCCCGTGGCGCACGTCGACCGTCACGGTGAAGGCGGTGCCGAGCGGAGCGTCGTTTTCCGCCACCATGGGGTCGAGATGCAGCCGGCGGGCGTGCTCGACGCCGAGCGGCGCGCAGACGATGCCGGAGGTGTTGCGGATGATGAACGCCATCTTCTCCGCCGTGCAGAGCGACGCGGCGACGAACAGGTCGCCCTCGTTCTCGCGGTCGTCGTCGTCGGTGACCACGACGATCTCGCCCTTGGCAAAGGCCTTGATCGCCGCTTCGACTTTGGCGTGGGTGTCGGGCACTGAGGTCTCCAGTTATCCTCATCCTTCGAGATGCGCCCAGCGGGCGCCCCTCAGGATGAGGACCTTCCAATGTCTCGCCTCATGGTGACGAGCGTCGCGACAGCGACGCGGTCTCGAACCACGAGGCCGTGAAATCAAGCTCCGGGCGGCTTGAACGGCCACGCCGTTCCCTCGCCGGCGTTGGCGCCCATCTGGCCGCGGTGCATGAGATAGTGGTCGGCCAGCACGCATGCCACCATGGCTTCGGCAATCGGCACCGCGCGGATGCCGACGCAAGGATCGTGGCGGCCCTTGGTCACCACCTCGGTGTCGCGCCCGTAGCGGTCGACGGTCCGGCGCGGGGTGAGGATCGACGAAGTCGGCTTCACCGCCAAGCGCGCGACGATCTGTCTGCCCGGTGGAAATGCCGCCGAGGATGCCGCCTGCATGGTTGGACAGGAATACCGGCTTGTTGGCATTTCCCAAGTTCGGATTTTTGCGCATCTCGTCGGCATTGTCCTCGCCGCTCATCGCGGCGGTGGCGAAACCGTCACCGATCTCGACGCCCTTGACCGCGTTGATGCCCATCAACGCGGAGGCGAGATCGGCGTCGAGCTTGGCATAGACCGGCGCGCCGAGGCCTGCCGGCACGCCGTCGGCCACCACCTCGATCACCGCGCCGATCGACGAGCCGCTCTTGCGGATACCGTCGAGATAGTCCTCGAAGAACTTGGCCTGCTGGGCGTCCGGACAGAAGAACGGATTGTTGCCGACCTCATTCCAGTCCCAGCGCGCGCGGTCGATCTTGTGCGGGCCCATCTGCACCAGCGCGGCGCGCACGCTAATACCGGGCACGATCTTGCGCGCAACCGCGCCGGCAGCGACCCGCGCGGCGGTTTCGCGCGCCGACGCCCGGCCGCCGCCGCGATAATCGGTGATGCCGTATTTGACGTCGTAGGTGTAGCCGGCGTGGCCGGGCCGGTACTTGTCCTTGATCGCGGAATAGTCCTTGGAGCGCTGGTCGACGTTCTCGATCAGCAGCATGATCGGCGTGCCGGTCGTGACCTGCCTACCGGTCGGTTCGTCGGTGAAGACGCCGGACAAGATCTTGACCGTATCCGGTTCCTGACGCTGGGTGGTGAAGCGTGACTGGCCGGGCCGCCGACGGTCGAGCTCGCGCTGAATGTCGGCGACCTCGAGCGGGATGCGCGGCGGACAGCCGTCGACCACACAGCCGATCGCCGCCCCGTGGCTTTCGCCGAAGCTGGTGAACCGGAAAAGATGACCGAAGGTATTGAATGACATGAGATTCCGCCCGCGGGCGCTTGGTAGCCCGTGCCTTCGCCTCGGTCAATTAAACGGCCGTGGTGCCGTTAAGACGGCATGACCTCCCACCGGCTCCACCGAGAGCCAGCGGCCGCTGAACGTCCATTCATCAAGCTGAACATCCATTAAGCGCCGGAAATGTAAGGGTTTTCTCAATTTCGTGATTTGGCGGACACACCGACATTGATTACGCTGGCCAGATTCGGACGGGGAGAAACAGCCGTGGTCGCGAGGCCGCGATGGCTCCTCGGCAGCCGAATGAACCCAACGAGGATACATCCATGCGCAAACTCACGGCCATTGCAGTCGCGCTCGGTTTTCTCGCAACCACGGGCCTGCCGACCATTGCGGCCCCCGCGGCCAAGAGCGGTGTCGTGAAGACCGAGACCCTGTCCGCCCAGATGAAGAAGGAAGACGAGAAGGCGATGACAGCGCCGGCTACCAAGAAGGCGATGAAGAAGCCGGCGAAGAAGAAGAAGGTCATGAAGAAGCCGGCCAAGAAAAAAGTCATGAAAAAGCCGGCGAAGAAAAAGGCCATGAAAAAGCCCGCCAAGAAGAAGGCGATGAAGAAGACCACCAAGAAGACAATGAAGAAGCCGGCGAAGAAGTCGATGGAAAAGCCGATGGAGCAGCCGAAGTAAATTCGATCGCGCAAGTCGCGCATCCAAACGGCCGGACGAAAACGTCCGGCCGTATTGTTATTGCCGAAGGTCTCAGGCGTAGCGCGTGAGCTGCTCGCCTTCGAAGACGTAGACCACGCCTTGCTCGATATCGATGAGCGGTGCTGCCGCCGGCTTGGCGATGCCGAGCACCGCCATCAGCCCGCGCGCGGTGCCGCCATGAGCCACCGCCACCGTGTCGCGGCTGAGCGCGCCGTACCAGGCGCGCATGCGCGCAGCCACCATCTCATAGCTCTCGCCGCCGGGCGGCAGGAAATGCCATTTGTCGTGTTCGCGCGCGGCAACGCCGTCGGGGTCGCGCTCGCGCAGCTCGGCGATGGTGAAGCTCTCCCAGGCGCCGAAGGATATCTCGATCAGGTCCACCGACAGCCGGTAGCCATCGGTGACGAGCCCCATGGCGCCGCGCGCCAATTCCATGGTTTCGCGCGCACGGCCAAGCGGGCTCGACACATAATCGAGGGTGGCGGGATCGGTGCCGGCGCGCGCGCAAAGATCGCGCAGCACGTCACCGCAATGGCTGGCTTGCGCGCGGCCGCGCGCATTGAGCGGAATGTCCTGCCGGCCTTGCAGGCGGCGTTCGACGTTCCAGTCGGTCTCACCGTGGCGAAGATAATAGAGAATGGGCGGCGGCATTGGGCAAAGGCCGTCTATTACGAAGGGCGTTCTGAAAGCGCCTGGTGGTCCGATTCCGACATTTGCATCCCGTTGCTGCAAGCGCCCGAGCAAATGTCGGAATCAAAGGACCACTGGCAATTATCAGATTCTAGTGGAGCTTTGAATTTGACATTTGATGAAAAACTCGCCGCAAAGGGGCATCAAATGTCAAATTCGCTCCACTAGTCTTCCTTGGCCACCGCGATGTCGGGCGCATCGGGGTGTTTCATGCCGACGATGTGGTAGCCGGCGTCGACGTGGTGGATCTCGCCGGTCACGCCGCTCGACATGTCGGAAAGCAGATAGACGCCGGTCTTGCCGACATCGTCCAGCGTGACGTTGCGGCGCAAGGGCGCGTTGTACTCGTTCCACTTCAGAATATAGCGGAAGTCGCCGATGCCGGAGGCGGCCAGCGTCTTCAGCGGCCCGGCCGAGATGGCGTTGACGCGGATGTTCTTTTCGCCGAGATCGGCCGCCATGTAGCGCACCGAGCATTCGAGCGCGGCCTTGGCGAGCCCCATCACGTTGTAATGCGGCATCCACTTCTCGGCGCCGTAGTAAGTGAGCGTGAGCAACGAGCCGCCGTTCGACATCAGCTTCTCGGCGCGCTGCGCCACCGCGGTGAACGAGTAGCAGCTCACCAGCATGGTGTTGGTGAAATTGTCGGCACTGGTGTCGACGTAACGGCCGTCGAGCTGATCCTTGTCGGAAAACGCGATGGCGTGCAGCACGAAGTCGAGCGAGCCCCAGGCCTGCTCGACGGCGGCAAAGACCGCGTCAAGCGTCGCCGGCTCGGTGACGTCGCAATGGCCGACCACCAGCCCGCCGACCTCTTCCGCCAGCGGCTCGACCCGGCGCTTCAGCGCGTCGCCCTGATAGGTGAAGGCGAGTTCCGCCCCGTGCGCGCGGCAGGCGCGCGCGATGCCCCAGGCGATGGAGCGGTTGTTGGCCACACCCATGATCAGGCCGCGTTTGCCGCGCATCAAACCTGCAATTTCCGGCATCAGAGTCCGATCCAGCCGTCCCTAACGTGTTGTGCGCATGGCCTTTTCCGAGTGCCTGAGCTTTCGGGATCGTGCGCGCACATCTCCTAGAGCCGGCTTCGCGCCGGCCGCCTCGTATGACACAGGGCCCTGGAGCCATCAAGCAACGGCCGGAACGACCGAATTACTTTGTTAATTCAATTGGGTTCCGGGAATATCACCGCGCTGAACGGTGTTGGTTCTGGCACAGCGCGGGCCCGAACGGCAAGCGGCCCAGGCCCGATCCGCGCGCAAACATAGGGATTCGCGTGGCTACGTTCCGGCAGAAGGTCGAGGCGACGATCCCGGCGCTGCGCCGCTATGCCCGGGCGCTCACGCGCGACGCCGAGCTTGCCGACGATCTGGTGCAGGACACGCTGGTACGGGCCTTGCGGTCGGAGCACCTGTTCCAGGGAGACGACGTGCGCAGCTGGCTCTACACGATCCTGGCCAACCTGAACCGCAACCGGCTGCGCGCCCTGGCGCGGCGGCCGACACTGATGCCGATCGAGGACAACGACGCGCCCGATGTCACCGGACCGGAATCGGGCCAGCGCGATATCGAGCGCGCGCTCGCGACGCTGGTGACCGACCAGCGCGATGCCCTGCTGTTGGTGGTGCTGGAAGGGCTGAGCTACCGCGAAGTCGCCGAGGTGCAGGGCGTGCCGATCGGCACCGTGATGTCGCGGCTGGCGCGTGCGCGCACGCAGATCAAGAACTACCTCGACGGCGCGCGCCCGACGCTGCGCCGCGTGAAATGAAGGACGTCATGCCATGACCGATCCATTGGCACCCGTGAGCGAAGACGAACTGCACGCCTATGTGGACGGCGAACTGCCGGCCGAGCGTCAGGAGGCCGTAGCCGCCTGGCTTGCCGCGCACCCGGAAGACGCGGCGCGGGTAGCGACCTGGCGCGCGCAGGCCGAGAGCATCCGCGCGCGCTATGGCGGCATCGCCGGGGAGCCGGTGCCGGAGCGGCTTAAGCTCGATTACCTGTCGCGCCACGCCCGCATGGACCGCCGCGCCTGGCTGTCGATTGCCGCCGCGGCGCTGATCGCCTTCGTGGTCGGCGGCGGCACCGGCTGGTTCGCGCATGGCGCAACAACCGCCTCGCCCAATGGGTTCGGCACCTACACCGCCGACGCGCTGGAAGCGCACCGGCTCTACGTGGTCGAGGTCCGTCATCCGGTGGAAGTGCCGGGCGATCAGCGCGCCCACATGACGCAATGGCTGTCGAAACGGGTGGGGGAGCGGCTGCAGGTGCCGGACCTGCACGCGATGAACCTCAAGCTGGTCGGCGGCCGGTTGCTGCCGGGCCCGAGCGGCGCTTCCGCCTTCTACATGTACGAAGGGCCGTCGGGCGAGCGCTACACGGTCTATTGCGGCAAGGCGTCGGCGCCGGAGACGGCACTGCGCTTCAAGAACGGCAAGCACTTCGCCGCGGTCTATTGGGTGGACGACAATCTCGCCTATGTGGTGAGCGGCCCCGCCGAACGCGCGCGGCTGGAGTCGGTGGCGCGCGCGGTGTTCGATCAGGTGGACAAGGCGCCGGCGAAGAAGTCGTGACGTTTAACCCATGCCCTTGCGCGGGTCGTAGGGCTTGGCGTCGCGCAGCTTCTTCATCAGCTCCTTGAGCTCGTCATCGCCCTCTTCGGGCAGCGCGATGCGCACGGTGGCAAGCAGGTCGCCGGTGACGGCCTTGCCGCCGTCCTTGCCCTTCAGGCCCTTGCCCTTGAGGCGAAAGGTGCGGCCCGAGCTGGTGCCGGGGGGGATCGCCAGTTCCACGGCGCCGTCGAGCGTCGGCACCCGCACCTTGCCGCCGAGCACCGCCTCGTAAAGCGTGATCGGCAGTTCGAGCCGCAGGTCATTGCCGTCCGGCTTGAACAGCGGATGCGGCGCGACGTTGACGGTGATCAACGCATCGCCCGGTTTGCCCTGGGCGCTCGGCCAGCCCTGCCCCTTCAGCCTGATCTGCTGGCCGCTGGTCAGTCCCGCCGGGATCTTCACCTCGACGTCCTTGCCGGTCGGCAGATGCACGCGCGCCTTCGAACCCTTGGCGGCATCGCCCAGGCTGATGGTCAGCGAAGCGTGCAAATCCTGGCCGGTAACCGGCGCGCCGAAATCCTCCGGCTCGAACTGGGCGTCATGGCCGGGGCCGCCGCGGGCGGCACCGCCGCCGAACATGTTGCGCAGGATGTCCTCGAAGCCGCCGGCCCCGCCGCCGCGGAAACCGCCGGCGCCACCGCCGCGCTGGAAACCGTCGGGACCGTAGGTGAATTGCTCGAAATGCGCGCCGCCCGGGCCGCTGCGGAAGCCACCACCGCCCGGCTGCGCGCCGAAGCCTTCGAAGCCCTGGTAGCGCGGCTTGCCCTCGGCGTCGATCTCGCCGCGGTCGAATGCCTTGCGCTTCTCGTCGTCGCCGACGATCTCGTAGGCGGCATTAATCTCGGCGAAGTGCGTCGCCGCCTCGGGGTCGTGCTTGTTGGCGTCCGGGTGAAGCTTCTTGGCGAGCTTGCGGTAGGCGCTCTTGATCTCCGCCTCGCTCGCAGTCTTCGATACCCCCAGGACCTGGTAGGGGTCGCGCATACAGTCCTTTCTCCGTGAAAATCCCCCGGCGCCGCGCCGGCAACTCGCATTTCAGCACTCAATGTGGGGTTCCAGCGCCGCCGATGCAACGGAAGCGACCGTTTGCCCGGCCGGCATTCCGGGGCGGCACACGCGCGCGCCGCAAGGACCGCGAGCTTACGAGCTCTTCCAGGGCTTCATCGAGCGCACCAGCCAGGCGCCGCTCTGGTGCTTGCAGGCTTCGCCCTGCAGCCAGGCTTCCGATTGGCCCTGAACGTAGCTGGCGAGGAAATCGCGGCAGGTCTTGCCACCCTCGGTATAGGCGGCGGCGAGCGGCGTCACGGTGCCGCGCGCGCCGCTCGAGGGGTTCTCCCAGGGCAGGCTGGCGTCCTTGCTGTTGTAGGCGAACAGCCGGGTGATCGCCGCCCGCGCATAGGCGAGATCGCCGTCGGGCGGCAGCTTGGTCTGCGACTTGGTACCCGGCGGCGGCGTGATCGAGCCGGTGATGTCGGACTTGTCGCTGCCGAAGAAGGAATCGAGCTGGTAGGACATGCTGCAACCGCCGCTGGCGAGCGCCAGGCCGAGGAGCCCCAGCGCGGCGCAGCCGCGGCATAGGCGCGGGCGCATCGATCCCTTATATAAGGTTCGACGGAATTGGCCGACCGGGCCCCAAGTCACACGAGCGCTCCAGAAAATGTCCGATACGGCATCGATAGAACACCCGAGTTGGTTAACGTCCGGTGATTTCACCGACGCCGACGATCCCCTGCGGCTGTTTACCGCTTGGCTGAAGGACGCCAGCGCCTCGGAACCGCGCGACCCGACGGCAATGACGCTCGCCACCGTCGACGCCGATGGCCTGCCCGATGCCCGCATGGTCCTGCTGAAGGGCGCAGATAGCCAGGGATTCGTCTTCTACACCAATAAAGACAGCCAAAAGGGGCTGGAATTGGACGCCGCGCCAAAGGCGGCGCTGGTATTCCACTGGAAATCCCTGAACCGGCAGGTGCGCGTGCGCGGCCTGGTGGAACACGTGAGCGACGCCGAAGCCGACGCCTATTTCGCGACGCGGGCGAAGCAGGCGCAGATCGGCGCCTGGGCGAGCCAGCAGTCGCGGCCGCTGGAAAGCCGCCTCGCCTTCGAGAAGGCGATCGCGCGCTATGCCGTCAAGCACGCCATCGGCACCGTGCCGCGGCCGCCTTACTGGTCCGGCTACCGCATCGTGCCGATCAGCATCGAGTTCTGGCACGACCGGCCGTTCCGCTTGCACGACCGCATCGTGTTCCGCCGCGACGCGCCCGGCGCGCCGTGGAGCAAGACGCGGCTTTATCCATGATGTTCGCGCATGATCCCGAAACAGCTTGTCCCCGACTTGATCGGGGATGGAAACCGGTTTTCGGACAAGATCATGCGCAAATCGTAAAACCGGGCGACACATAACCGATCATGCCGAGCACACCGAGCAACCAGCCGCGCCGCACGCTTCTGCTCACCGGAGCCAGCCGCGGCATCGGGCACGCCACCGTCAAGCGCTTTTCCGCCGCCGGCTGGCGCGTGATCACCTGCTCGCGCCATCCGTTTCCGGAGAACTGTCCGTGGGACGCCGGGCCGGAAGACCACATCCAGGTCGACCTCGCCGACGAGGCCAACACGGTGGCGGCGATCGAGGAGATCAAGAACCGGCTCGACAACAACGAGCTGCACGCGCTGGTCAACAACGCCGCCATTTCGCCCAAGGGCGAAGCCGGCGGCCGCATGGGCTCGATCGAGACCGCGACCGAGGTGTGGCACCAGGTGTTCCAGGTCAATTTCTTCGCGCCCATCATGCTGGCGCGCGGGCTGATCGATCAGTTGAAGGCGGCGAAGGGCTCGGTGGTGAACGTCACCTCCATCGCCGGCTCGCGCGTGCATCCGTTCGCGGGCGCGGCCTACGCGACCTCGAAGGCGGCGCTGGCTTCGCTGACGCGCGAGATGGCCTTCGACTTCGGCCGCCGCGGCATTCGCGTCAACGCCATCGCGCCGGGCGAGATCGACACCGCGATCCTGTCGCCGGGCACCGAGAAGATCGTCGAGCAGATCCCGATGCAGCGGCTCGGCACGCCGGACGAGGTGGCCAAGATCATCTACGTGCTGTGCACGGAGACGTCGTCTTACGTGAACGGCGCCGAGATCCACATCAACGGCGGGCAGCATGTGTGAGATCCTCCTTATCCCTCCCCCGCTTGCGGGGGAGGGTGCCGCGCGCACTTGCGCGCGGCGGGTGGGGGAACGTCTCCTGCGAGACTGAGAGCAAACCCCACCCGGCTGCTCGCTCGGGCTCGCAGCCACCCTCCCCTTTCAGGGGAGGGATAAGCGCGCGCCTCATCGCCCGTATTCTTTGGCAGGCGCCGGGTACGCCCCTATTCCCCTTCCCTCATTCAAATGAATGAGGGCGATGGAGCGCCGCAGGGCGCAACCATCCTTAGTCCGCACCTTGCGGTGCGTGCGCATCCGGCGCGGATGCGCGCGCCCCGCGGCGCTCCATCGCGGTGTCTTTCCGACGCGGGCCGCGCTTTCGGCAAGGTCTCGACAAACTCACGCCGTCAGCCAGCTCCTGGCGGGGGGTCTTATTGCCCCCGGGCGGAGCCCCGCGCCGCCCGAGCGCAGGAACCGCGTTTGTCCCTGCCCGCAGGCACCGCATCCGGTCCCATCATCGAGACGCCTCTAGATGACGCCCTCAAATGAACCGAACGCGCGCATGGTAAGGGCGGAAAAGCGAGCGGGGATAAGTTTTTTGATTGCGCGTTTTCAATGGCTTGAGCGACGGCACACAAAAATTTTTCAAAGATTTTTGTAGCCCGGGTGGAGCAAAGCGAAACCCGGGAACGGCTTCCCCGGATTTCGCTGCGCTTCATACGAGCTACGATCCTGCCTCATCCTGCGGAGGCGCGAAGCGCCGTCTCACGGGATGGCCGCTGCGCATTTCTGCTTATGACCCTTAGCAGACAACTGCGGCAGTGCACCGCCCAAACTGAAAGTATCTGTACAAACCTAGCTTCCTGACTCATCTTGCCGGCATGACAATTTCTGAGGACGTGCGCGCCGCGGGGCAGCAAGTTTCCTCCGCGGCGCCTGAAGCTTTGGGGAATGCACTCAACGCGGCACTCAACCGCTTCGTTGGAAGCCGTTTTACGGCGGGTCGCGGCCATATCATTGATTTGGCTGGGGCCACATCAGGCCAGTTCGCGTCCATCGTTCATACGAACTTAGAAGTTGACGAACCGATTGCAGCGCCTTCGGACACCGTAGCAGCCGCAATCGATGTGCATCTCGATCTGACGTTGGAAGACCTTCGCGAAAGTTACGGGCGCATTGCCGCCGCAAAGTCATTGGCGAAGACGCCTGTGCCTAAAGGCGAAACGCGGACCAACATTACACTCGGAGTGATTTGGGCGGCCCGAACAGCCATTCCTGTTGAGGCGATCACGGATGAGATCGCGCGCCTAAATGAGAAAATGCCCAGCACACGCTGGCCCGACACGATTGTCGTTGGATCGTCGATTATCAATTACGCCGTGCAGTTTCCGAGCGAATCCCTCAGCGGTGATTTTCTGCCGCCAGCCGAGGGCGCGACGGAAACCTCCGCTCCGGCGGTATACGTCGTGGCGGTGATGCGCCCGACCGGCGCGTTTACGTTCAACAAGCTATTGGCGTATCTGCTCGGCCACCTGGGCATTTTTTCGCCCGGCGATGTTACGGCACGGCCCAATTTCACAGAGGTTTTGGACGGCACCCCGGCCTCCGCCGTGACGCTGTTCGGTTATCAATACAATTTGCGGGGCCACCTCGTGCCGGTCCCGCGTCAATTCTACAACGACCGCTATCTTCCCCCGCGTCCGTTTCTTATTGAAAGCGAGGACGGAAAAATGCTGGCAGCGATCCAGTATTTGGTTTGGGCGGACGGTGCGGCCATTCTGCTTCACGGCAGGCTTCCATTGGAAGGTCTGCTGGTCTTATTCGGGCACAAGGTCGCCGGGCGCGGCCGCGTAATCAGGCTCAAGGAAGGGCAGATATCATATGTGTTACCTGTTACACAGGCTGATTTTGGCGAGTGGCTCAAACGAATCCAGCAGCGGTCAAACATGCGCGTAAAACAAGATCCAGGACGTTTTGTCGTCCAGAAGCTGGCCGACGAAGGTGCCAACTCGCCCTACATGGCGCGAATTTTTATTGGCGTGCTGCATCTGAGAGATCAGATTTATCCGGACCCAGCAAAGCGCAATAGTTTCGACGCGCCTTACGATTACGTGACTTCGGCACTGTCCAGTACGCGCGAATCCGCTCAAAAGCTTGCTGCGCTTTGGAACGGCCATCAAGAAAAGGTCTCCTCCGGAGAAGTCGCGAAGATTGACGCTGGCGGCAACATACATATTCAGGAAAGTGTCGATAAAGACCTGAGGTCGGAGATTGAGACATTTTTGAACGCCGCAACGCGTTGCTTTAAGACCGGCATGCAGAACATCGCCCGTGAACTTGGCGTGAATATCGGATTTCTATTCCAACAGAAGAATTCTTTCGAAAAGGGCATCGCGGCTCTTCAGGCCACCGACACTGATCTTGCTTCGTATCTACAGCAAACGCGGGTTTGGTCAGAGCCGATGCTAAAGAGCCGGATCGACCTTGAGCATGGCACGTGGGTTCTTCCGCGAACGGGATATGCAGCGACAAACAGAGTGGTCAAGGCAAATGAGCCGACGGTGGCTGGGAAGCCCGTGTCAGAGTTCGTGGATTTTACATTTGATCGGCTTTGTTGCTTCGTTGAAGAATTCTCGTCGCATTGTCTACGCCGCAAGATGCCATGCGGAGTTACACTTACTGAGATTCCGTTAGCTGAACGAGTGGCGGAGGTGCCGGAGCGGTTTCGAATTACATTAGCGGATGGCGGGGAGCCTGCGTGGCGTATCGCGTTCCATCAATCACGTTTCGAAGACACCTAAGCGAAGGCTACAATTCGCTATCCTTGCGTCGACTAATCGATTTCCGCTTTTGGCTCAACTCGGACTTCCGCGAATCTCTCGTTGCGCCGCCGGCACGCATCTTCCGATTTGAGCGCCAGCGAAAGCCGGGGCTGCCTTCCCTGATTTCGCCGCGCTTCATCCGAGCTACGATCCCATCCCCGCCTCATGCTGAATGAGAACTGGGTCCCCGCTTCCGCGGGGACGAACGGAGTGGAATCGCCCTGCCCTTCTAAGCGAGATCGCCGGGTCACTTTGGGCAGAGACGGCGCTTCGCGCCTTTTGCCCGGCGATGACAGTCTCAATGAAGCGATAAGCTTCCCCCACCCGGCGCGCTAGAGCGCGCCACCCTCCCCCGCAAGCGGGGGAGGGAAAGCGCGTGCGCCGCGCGCTCCGCGCCTCACCTCACAGCCACTTCTTCCACTTGAAGAACATGTAGGGCAGGATCGCCGCCAGCACCATCATGCCCAGCGTGATCGGATAGGCGTAGTGCGCATTGAGCTCGGGCATGTACTTGAAGTTCATGCCGTAGATCGAGGCGATCAGCGTCGGCGGCATCAACACCACGGCGGCGACCGAGAAGATCTTGATGATGTTGTTCTGCTGGATGTTGACCACGCCCAGCATGGCGTCGAGCAGGAAGGTCACCTTGTTGGTGATGTAGCTGGCGTGGTCGGTCAGCGAGATGACGTCGCGCTGCATCGACTGCAATTGCAGGCGCGTCTCCTTCGGCCACTTCAGGCCTTCCGACTCGTTGGCGAGGAACAATAACAGCCGGCCGACCGAGACCAGGCTCTCGCGCACCTTCGAGGTGAGGTCGCCCTTGCGGCCGAGCGCCTTGAGCACGTCGTTGTAGGACGGCGGGCCGACGTCCTCGTCCGGCTCGAAGATGGTGTGCGAGATGTGGTCGATCTCGGCGCCGATGCGCTCGAGGATGTCGGCGGCGCGGTCGATCACCGCGTCGAGCAGATCCATCAGCACGGTCTCGCCGGTGATCTTGGGCGGACACAGGCGCGCCAGCTTGTGCTCGACGATGGCGAAGGGGCGCGGCTCGTCGTAGCGCACGGTGGCGAGGCGATGGCCGGTGAGGATGAAGGTGACCGGCGTCGATTTCGGCGTCACGCTGTCGGAGTGGCACATCAGCGTCGCGGTCATGAAGCGCGCGCCGTTCTCCACATAGAGGCGGCTGGAGACCTCGATCTCCTGCATCTCCTCGCGCGTCGGCACCTCGATGCCGAGCAGGCGGCCGACGGTCTTGTCTTCCTGCGCGGTCGGCGTGACGAGATCGATCCACACCGCGGCGTCGGGCGGCACGCCGCCGGCTTCGACGGCGATGCGCTCGAGCGTGGCGCCGCGCGGAACATAGACCGAAAGCATGACGCCCCCGTTGGCAATCGCCCTTGCGCCCGACTCACCTCATCCCGCCGCCGAGCGCAAGACAATTCAACATGCGGCAACACAACGGCAACGCGCGGCGCCGCAGCACCGCCGCGGCACGCAGCGTCCGTGTCGTCTGAGAAAAGATCGGTCCCGCGCCCGCCGCGCGGGGAACGCGTCAAACGCTCAGTCGGAGTCGTTCTGGATGAACGGCTTCGGCGGCGCGATCTCGGCCCGCTTGTCCTGATGGCGAACGGCGGCGGCCACCGCCGAAATGCCGATCTTGCCATAGCGGTTGTCGAGGCCGCCCATCTGGGCTTGTGGCGTTTGGCTTTGCGTTTGCTGGCGCTGCTCCGTCGCCTTAGTCGCAGTCATCGTGGTCTCCAGACCTTCCTTGGGTTACCCGGGGGCGCGCTGTGTGGTCGAACACTGGGGCAAAATTGCGCACCGTTTCGCTTCCTCGTGACAATTCCCGCCTGCCGTCGGCGTTCGCATTGACCTCGATCACAATTGGTCTCGACTCGGTAGATTATCTATTAACACATTGAGGGCACTATCTTTTTCTTATCAGGCGAGACGGGAAGAGACTGCCACCGGAGTGCGGTATTCCTGCAACAGGTCCACAGCCGCGTTTGGAAGGGCTGACGGATTCCGTGGCGTCTCAGCCAGCTTCTGAGATAATTGATGTGAATTGATGGTTTTTGGCGGCCGCCACAGCGAGCGGCCCGGAAAGAGCGAGAAAGAGAAAGAAAATGGCGGCACGTGGGTTGTTCGTCGTTTTGTTCGGCGTCGGTCTTGTCCTCGGTGGTTGCATGCAGTCCACCCTGGAGCCGTCGACCGAGGCCAGTTGGACGACGCGCGACAAGAAATTGCTCGCCGCGGCGCCCTATGCGCAGGCGCCTATTCCGCAACCGTACCAGCGGCACATCGTGACCTTCGACCGCAAGGAACAGCCGGGCACGATCGTCGTCGATACCGACAACCGCTTCCTCTATTACGTGCTGCCGGGCGGCAAGGCGATCCGCTACGGCGTGGCCGTCGGCGAGGAAGCGATGGCCTGGTCGGGGGTGGCGCGGGTCGCCCGCAAGACCGAGTGGCCGGCCTGGGTGCCGACCCCGAGCGAGCGGGAGCGCTTCAAGGTGCCGGCCTATGTCGGCCCCGGCCCGCAGAACCCGATGGGCGCGCGCGCGATGTACCTGTTCCAGGGCAACAAGGACACGCTCTACCGCATCCACGGCACCAACCAGCCGGAATATATCGGCCAGGCCATCTCCTCGGGCTGCATCCGCATGACCAACGAGGACGCCATCGACCTCTACAAGCACGTCAAGGTTGGCACGGTGGTGGTGGTGCTGAAACCGCACAAGGGCTACACGCCGGTCGCGCTCGCCACCAGCAGCACCCACGCGTTCTAGTCCGCCTCAGGCGGACCGCAAACGGCGCCCGACGAAAGTCGCGGCGCCGTTTTTCGTTTTCGATATCACCGCCTGTTCGCCTCCCCCTCAAGGAGAGGGTGAGGCACGTCTCACGCACCGAGCGTGACGCGCACGATTTCCGGCGGCATGCCGAGCCGCAGCGGCACCTTGGAACAGCCGAGCCCGCCCGAGACGATCATGTGGCGGCCGCGCTCGACGATATGGCCGTAAGCGAAACGGGCGCCGTATTGCGATGGCGCCCAGAACGGCGGCACCAGCGGCGGCCGGATCTGGCCGCCATGGGTGTGACCGGCAAGCGTCAGCGACACGCGCTCGGGCACGTGCACGAAAATGTCGGGCTCGTGCACGATGAGGACCACGGGATCGTCGGTGGTGACGCGCGCGAGCGTGCCGGGCAGATCGTCGACGCCGCGGAAACGGCCCGGGCCGAGGTAATAGGCAAGCTGATCGCCGAGACCGGCGAGCCAGAAACGGCGGCCGGGCTCGCCCAGCAGCACCGCGTCATTCTCCATCACCGGCATATGCACGGCGGCCAGCGCCTTCCTGGTGCCCACGATGTCGTACCACCAGTCGTGATTGCCGTAGAGGGCATAGACGCCGAGCGGCGCGGAAAGACGCGCAAGCTCGCCGGCCCAGGCCGGCGGCGGCACGCGCTCGGTGACGAAAGGATGGGTGGCGAAATAGTCGCCCAGCACGACGATGAGATCGCTCTTGAGCGCGTTGCCGGCATCGACCACGCGGCGCACGCGCTCCAGCCCCATGTTGGGACCGCCGGCGTGCAGGTCGGCGATGACGGTGATGGTGAGCTTCTGCCCCTGCCGCCAGCCGGGCGGCGTCAGATGGTAATCGGTGACCACCAGCTCGTCGGCGGCTTCCGCCAGCGCATAGGTGGCCGTCCCCGGCAGCACCAGGCCGGCGACACCGGCCGCGCCGAGGCCAGCCTTGAGCAGACCGCGGCGGGTGAGGCCGCGATGCGGGCCCGCGGCTTGGCGCAGGGAACGGCTGGGAACTTCGATGGTCATGACGTCGAAACGGATACCGCGGAACAATGAATGGACGGTGGATTCGATCTCAGAAAGTCGACCCGCGCCGGGACGGTCGCCGGTGGGAGGATGCCGGGCGCACGCGTGGCAGCGGCACCAGCGGCTTTCCCGGCGGCAGCGCCGCCGCGCCGACCTCCCATTCGCAGATGCGATAGCCGTTGCGGCGCTGGAGCGTGTCGAGATGAACGTGCGTGCTGTGATAGCCGTCCGAGCCGGGCCCGAGCACGGTGGTGAAACGACGGCAGGCGCTGTCGCGCAGGCCCAAGCGCAACGTGCGGTCCACCTTCGGATCGGCGAGCACGAGGCGGCGGCCGTCGACGAGCGTGAAGGCACGCAAGTCGATGGCGTCGCCCTTGGCGTGCTCACTGAGCTTGGCGCCGGGCACGCGGTTGCGGGTGCGGCATTCGTAAGAATCGTAATTCTCGACGCTGCGCAACGCGCCGCCGAACCTGGCGATGCGCGGCGCCACCTCGTCGCGGATCCAGGCGGCGAGCGATTCCGCCATCGGGCAGCGCAGTAGCGCGACCGGCGTCACCGCGACGCGGCGCTTGCCGGGCATCAGCACCGCCCTCACCTCCACCATGTCGCGGGCGCCGCAGGCGCCGGGGCCGATGAGCTGCGGCCGCGGCACGAAATCGGCAAGGCGCGCAAGGCGCGCGTCGCAGCCGGTGGGCCCCGCGGCGCGCGGCACCACGCGCGCCGTTTCCGGTGCTGACGGCCGCGGGCGCGGCAACGGCACCGCGGCAGCGTCGACGGCCATGCCGCACAGCAGCAGAAAGGCGAAGAACAGCCTCATTTGAGCGGCTTCCAGCAGGAATGCGGCGATTCTGGACAACGCGCCGGCCAGCAAGCCGTTGCACTCGCCTCGGCGGCGGCTAACCTTTAGCATGAAGATCAGCCGGGAGAGGGCCCGGCTCAACAAACGGTTCAAGAAACGCGGCAAAGCCGCGCGAGGAAGCCCAGCGCATGATCCCGAAGAGTGGAAACCGGTTTTCGGATAAGAGCATGCGCGGTCTAAGCGCAATCAAAATGTCAGGGATGGAATCGCTTCGGTCTGCCTGGATCGGACTCTAAGAGGGGAATTAAAATGCTCGGACTGATGCAGGATTGGCCCCTGCTCTGCCATCGCATCATCGACCACGCCGCCAAGTTCCACGCCGAGCGCAAGGTCATCAGCCGCTCGGTCGAAGGCCCGCTCGTCGAGACCAGCTACGCCGACATCCGCGCCCGCGCGCTCAAAGTGGCGCAGCGGTTGGAAAAGGACGGCATCAGGCTCGGCGACCGCGTCGCCACCATGGCCTGGAACACCGGGCGGCATCTGGAGACCTGGTACGGCATCCTCGGGATCGGCGCGGTCTACCACACGGTGAACCCGCGCCTCTTCCCCGAGCAGATCGTGTGGATCGTCAATCATGCCGAAGACCGCATGATGATCGCCGATCTTACGTTTGTGCCGCTCCTGGAAAAGATCGCCGACAAGCTGCCGACTATCGAGCGCTACGTCATCCTCACCGACGGCGCGCACATGCCGAACACGTCGCTCAAGAACGCGGTCGCCTACGAAGACTGGATGGCGGAAGTGGACGGCGACTTCGCCTGGAAAGAGTTCGACGAAAACACCGCCGCCGGCATGTGCTACACCTCCGGCACCACCGGCCACCCCAAGGGCGTGCTCTATTCGCACCGCTCCAACGTGCTGCACGCCTTCATGGCGTCGCTGCCGGATTCCAAGGGCATCTCCTCGCGCGACGTGGTGCTGCCGGTGGTGCCGCTGTTCCACGCCAACGGCTGGTCGCTCGCCTTCTCAGGCCCGATGGTCGGCGCCACCCTGGTGATGCCCGGCGCCAAGATGGACGGCGCCTCGATCTACGAGCTGCTCAATACGTATAAAGTCACCTTCACCGCCGCGGTGCCGACGGTGTGGCTGATGTTGCTGCAGGACCTGGAGAAGACCGGCGGCAAGCTGCCTTACCTCAGGCGCGTGGTGATTGGCGGCTCGGCCTGCCCGCGCGCCATGGCCAAGACCTTCGAGGAGGTCTACGGCGTCGAGGTGGTGCACGCCTGGGGCATGACCGAGATGAGCCCGCTCGGCTCGCTCTGCACCATGAAGCCGGAATACGCCGGCTTGACCGGCGACGCGCGCCTCGACATCCAGCAGAAGCAAGGCCACCCGCCGTTCGGCGTCGAGATGAAAATCACCGACGACGAAAACCGCGAGCTGCCCTGGGACGGCAAGACCTTCGGCCGGCTCAAGGTGCGCGGGCCGGCGGTGGCGAAGGCCTATTTCAAGGTCGAGAACGACCCCGCCTTCGACAGTGGCGGCTGGTTCGACACCGGCGACGTCGCCACCATGGACAAGCACGGCTACATGCAGGTGACCGACCGCGCCAAGGACGTGATCAAGTCCGGCGGCGAATGGATTTCATCCATCGATCTCGAAAACCTGGCGGTCGGCCACCCCAAGGTGGCGGAGGCCGCCGTCATCGGTGTCGCGCATCCGAAGTGGGACGAGCGGCCGCTTCTCGTGATCGTCTTGAAGAAGGGCGAGGTGGCGACCAAGGAAGAGCTGCTCGGCTTCATGCAGGGCAAAATTGCCAAATGGTGGCTGCCGGACGACGTGGCGTTCGTCGACGAGATCCCGCACACGGCGACCGGGAAGATTCAGAAGCTCACTTTGCGGCAGCAGTTCAAGGATTATGTGTTGCCGGGGGTGCAGGCGGCGGAGTGAATCTGCTAGTCTGTCTTAATGCTTGGTTACCGAAGACGTTCTTTTGCCCGTGCGCACGCTCTGTTGCAGGCATTACGCGCCAATCTTGACGATCTGGCAGCGCTCAAAGAGCTTCAGCAGCTCCTATTTCGCGAGATCGTCCGAGCAGAGGGGAAAATCCGCAAGCTTAAGGCTGAGCGAAAGGCTATTAACAATATAGCGGGCGGCACGAAGGCAAAACAGGCGTCCTATTTAGCGAACCGCGTCGAAGGTCTTCGGCAGGGCGCCTATATCTGGCGCTGCTTCGGTGACGCAATTGCCTTTCTCTACATGGACAAATTCGCGCTGAAGCACTGCTTCTACAGTACTGAGACCCCAAATGCGAAACAAGACGCCGGATTTATTGTTGGCAAGACCGGTCTCGCGAATGAAATCGCTTTGCTGGAGGCCGCACTTGCGGACAATATCCCGGCCATCCTGGTCGATCTAACAAATACTATCCGGCACGGCGATATTTGTTTAATGGGAGAGCCAGATCCGTACCTGATCGAAGTGAAGGCATCCAGAAAGCTGGATAGTCGGGGTAAGAAACAAAAGCGCAGCCTAGAAAAATTGCGCGACTTCTATGAAACGGACAAGAGCACTGGACTGCGCGGCTATCCCGAAGTGCGGCGGCAGACAAGTGATATCCCTGAGCGTACGTACGTCGAGCAAATCAATCAATGCATTCTCGAAGCCAAGAAAATCGGACATGCTACTTGTCAGCCGGAGCCTGGTCTGAATTATGTGGTCATAGCCGAGAGCAGACTAGACATTGAGCAGCTAATGATCGGCCTTAAGCTCAAGGCGCCTTGGGTGTTTGGTCTCAATGAGTTTAAGTCCCAGCGAGCGTGGGCACCTTATTTTCCCTTCATCTTGAGCATTGAAGACAAAGATGGCCTCTGGGATTTCATCAAAGGCGATGTGTTCATCCTGGTTCTTGTCGAGACGGACAGGCTAACACAAATAGCCCTCGATAGTGGCTATGAGGCGAACTTCGACTGTAGCAACACTGATTATCCGCTACGCATCAAAATACCGGATGGTGACGACATGTCCGGCATTTCATCGCACATACTTGCGCGTATTGGGCTCGAATTCGTTTCGCCCGAATGGATCGTGCTGTCTTCAATCGAAATGCTAAAACGTGGCATGGAGGCCATCGAAGCAGAGCGGAGTGAAGCGTAGCCCGGATTGAGCCCCCGGGTCGCGGCACGGCGCATCGACGCCTACGCTCATCTGCTAGTGGTGCGTTAAACGACATTTCGCAGTAGCAAGCGTAGCCCGGATGGAGCGGAGCGAAATCCGGGACTCCGGATAATGCGGCAAGGCCGCTCCCGCGTTTCGCTACGAGCTACAGCGCTAAGCGACGGCCCGAGCGTGCCTGATTGCCTTTTGCATTGAGGCGAGATACGCGCGCACCGCCTCTTCCTCGCGGCTTTGCGGGATCAGTGAAGACAGCTGTTCATCGCTTTCAAGAGCCCTTTCGATAGCACCGAGATACTCAATCTCCGATGCATCCAAAGCGTGAGCGGCGACGACGCGCTCAAACGCACGCGCAACGCCCGCTTCGGGCTCCTGTTCAAATTGAACAGGATAAAGAAGCGCTCGAATAAGACTCTTTGACCTATTATCAAGCATCCAGTTTTCCGGGCTGCTAATGTGTAGCCACTATATCCAATTTCACTTTGAACATGTCTACGCCATTTTTGGTAAGTTCGTCAATGGCTTGCTGGGTAAAGGCGCGCCCCGGCCGATAGTGTCCGCTCTTGTCTGAAATCCCCAAGAGTTGACCGTTCTGCACCTCAATTTCGCCCGCAGCCGCCACTGGGCCACCGGCAACGAGGCTTGAGTGATGGAATTCGCCTACACGCTGCCTTTTTGAGGCATAGAAGATTCCATCGTCATCCATGATGAAAATCGCGCGAGCATCGTCCGAATGCAAACTGTACGCGCCGGTCGTATCGAAAGGCTGACCAGCATAGTCGTACAACAGCCCATTGGTGATCTCCAATCGAAATGCCGCACGTTCGGTATGCGTGAGATACTTAACTGCCGTGCCCCAAATTGCGTTGCCTGGTGTCGCTTCGCCAACGTACTGACTCTCCATCGGCGTTACTCTGTACTTGGGCATCGACGTACCCCCCACAAGGCACCTCTCGTGACCTTATGCGAGCAAGCCGTAGCCTGCAATTCTGCGTCGTGGCGAGATAGCGATTTGGTGGGCAAGTGCAGCCCGCATGGAGCGAAGCGAAATTCAGCGCAGCGTTTCGAGTTGGCTTCGAGTTGGCACGATCCTTCCCGGGTTTCGCTGACGCTTCACCCGGGCTACAGGGCTGAGGGTTGCAGCCCTATCGACGCTCCGCTCCCCACGACCCAATTGCCGAGACGGCACTGGTGCTCCATGCTCCACCGCCCTTTCATTTTGGATCAATCCCATGCCGCTGTCGGATGACATCAAAGCCCTGATCAACAACGCGTGGAACGACGGCTATCCTTGTCTGCTCGCGACCGCCGGCGCGCGCGGGCCGACCGTGGGACCCAAGGGCAGCATGCTCGTCTTCGACGACGATCACCTCGCCTATTGGGAACGCACCAAGCGCGGCGTTCTGGAAAACCTCGGCGCCGACAAGCGCGTGTGCGTCCTCTACGCCAACTTCGTCGCCCAGCGCGACGGCAAGCTGGATTCCGGCTTCCTGCGTTTCTACGGCACCGCCGAGCTGCACGAGAGCGGCCCCCTCCACGACGCGATCTTCGCCAAGCTTAGCCAACGCGAGCAGACCCACACCGGGGCGGACACCGGCCTCGGCGTGCTGATCGAGATCGACCAGGCGGTCGACCACCGGGGCCAGTCGATCCTCTGAGCAGGCGTCGCCCGGACGGCGCCCCCGGGTCGCGGCCCCCTCTAACGCGGCAAGCCCGCTCCCGGGTTTCAGGCGGGGCTCGGCCCCGGCGAGCGCGCCGACGTCGCGGCGGCGGTTCCAGGAATTATGTGTTGCCCGGGGTGGAGGCGGCGGGGTAAGGGGCAAGGACGGTTAACGCGGTTTGTGCCCGTGAAGCGGCATCGACCGACTGGCAACCGGCCAAAAACCATCATATGCAACGGCGCGCTCCCCGCGTCCTGCGTCCCCATGGCGCTGGTCACGGGAGAGCCGGAGGGCTAGCCTTTAAAGGGTCTCGACCTCCCTCGGCGTGAAAGTCTTTGTTGGAGTACCTTGGTGCTGGAACAACTTTCGGCGCTCGTCCGGGGGCTTAGCCAATCCGACGGCGAAAACGAGCTGGCGCGCATGCTGGCGTCGCTCGTCGCCGCCTCGCAGGAATTCATCGGCATCGCGGATCTCGAAGGCAACGCGCTGTTTGTGAACGAAGCCGGCCGAAAGCTCGTCGGCTTGAGCGATCTTGACGCCGTCCAGGCGACCCGGATCATCGATTATTTCGCGGCGGACGATCAGCCGAGAATTCCGCAAGAAATTATGCCGGCCGTTCGCGACACCGGCTTCTGGGAAGGCGAAATAAGATTTCAAAATTTCGCGACGGGCGAGACGATACCGGTCCTGTACAGCATCTTTCCGGTTCGAGACTTGCCCGGCGCGGTCGTCGGCTACGGAACCGTGACGCGCGATCTCACCGAAAGCAAACTCACCGAACAAAGATTGCGTTCTTTGGCGTCAATCGTCGAGTCGAGCGACGACGCAATCGTGAGCAAGGGCCTCGACAGCATTGTGCGAAGCTGGAACAAGGGCGCGGAACGCATCTTCGGCTATACGGCGGCAGAAGCGGTCGGCCAGCCCATCACCATTGTCATTCCCGAGGAACGGCAAGACGAAGAGTTCGACATCCTGGCGCGCATCAGGCGCGGCGAGCGCATCAACCATTTCGAGACGCTTCGGCGGCGCAAAGACGGAAGCATCATCGCCGTTTCATTGACCATTTCCCCCGTCAAAGACGCCTACGGCAAGATTGTCGGCGCATCCAAGATCGCCAGGGATGTCACCGAGCGGAAGAGAAACCAGGAACAGATCGCCACGTTGGCGCGGGAGGCGGAGCATCGCAGCAAGAACCTGCTGGCCAGTGTCCAAGCCGTCGTCAATCTTTCTCATGCCGAGACACCCGAAGCTTTGAAAGAGGCCATCGAGGGACGCATCGCGGCGCTCGCGAACGTGAACTCGCTATTCGTCGAGACGCGATGGGTCGGCGCCGAACTGTCGGCCATCGCCCGCCAGGAACTCGCTCCTTATGCCGAGAAGAACGAGAGCAGCGTGCGCATTGACGGTCCGCGAACGCTGTTGGCGCCAAATGTGGCCCAAGTCGTCGCCGTGACACTCCACGAGCTCGCCACCAACGCCGCCAAATATGGAGCGCTGTCCGTGGCCGAAGGCCGCGTCGAGCTGACATGGCAGCGCGGGACAGATGGAGAGACCAAGCTTCGTTGGGCGGAGGCCGGCGGACCGCTCGTGCAGAAGCCCACGCGTCAGGGTTTTGGCACGCGGGTCATCGGACGAATGATCGGGCAGTTACAGGGCAATACGCAGCTCGAATGGCGCCCGGAAGGACTCGTTTGCGACATCACGCTTCAGGTGTGAAATTGGCCCTCGGCAAGCGTAGCCCGGGCGGCCACCGTTCCGTTTAACACCGCCACCGGCGCGGGAAAGCGCTCAAGATAAGCCCGCGCGCGCGGCAGCGCGTCGTGCAGGAATTGTTTGGGCTCGCGCAGCCAGAGGCCGTCATAGCGGCGCGATTTTTCTTCCGAGATCAGCACGTCGGGCGGCAGCGCCACGAGCGACGCGTCCCAGCCCGGCCACCAGCGCCGCGCCTTGCGAAAGGTGTGCGCGAGGAAGGCGTCGCGCCGCGCATAGCCGTGATAGTCGAACACCCAGCCGTCGCCGGCGATGACGATGTGATTGCCGGTGAAGCCTGCCGCCGGTTTCAGCCACAGCGCCTGCCGGCCGGCCTCTCCGTAGCGTTCGAGGAAGGCATAGGCCAGGATGTGGCAGGCGCCGCAGGCGAAGAACACCCGCTCCGGCAGGGCCCAGCGCCGCACGGGATCGCGTTTTGTGGCGCCGTCGATTCGGTACATGGCAACCATGCTACCAAGCCCCGCGATCCTGTGGACGGCGGCGGCGGGTGAAAAGGACTCGCGCTATAAGGGGACGCGGCCGGCGGCGCGGGGGCGAAGCCGTCGCCGGCGCGCCGGGACGAGGACCAGAGGTGCCATGCTCAACATCGCCGCCCTGAAGAAAGACTGGAAGGACCTCACCTCGCACGAACGCTTCGAGCAGGTCGTCTCCCGCGTCATCATGCTCTTCATCGCGATCATCATCGTCTATTCGCTGGCGCTGGTGGCCATCGAACTCGCCAAGGACTTCCTGCTGGGCACCGAGTTCATGGCGGTCGAGCTGTTGCAGGACGTCTTCGGCTCGCTGCTCACCGTGCTCATCCTGCTGGAGTTCAACCACTCCATCGCGACCTCGCTTCACAACAAGTCCGGCATCCTGCAGGCGCGCGTGGTGGTGCTGATCGCCATCCTGGTGGTGGCGCGAAAGATCATCCTGCTCGATTTCAAGACCGCGACGCTGCAGAACTTCGCCGGCATCGCCGGCACGGCGCTTGCGCTGGGCGTGCTCTATTGGCTGCTGACCATCTCGCGCGACGCCTCGGCATCGAGGGCGCGGGCGAAAACGGACGGAGCTTAAAGAAGGAAGCTTGAAGAAGCAGGCGCCGCCCGCGGCCTAGACGTTGCCGCGCTGCGCGCTGGCCACGCGCGAGGGCGCGGAATCGTCGATGCGCGGCAACACGATGAGATGGTCGAAGACGCCCTCTTCATAGGCCTGCAGGAACTTCTTGTAGTTCTTCACCGACACGCAGCCGTTCGACTGGCCGTCTTCGCCGAGCATGTAGGAATGGGCGAGCATGCCGTCGCGCCCATACATTTTGCCGTTGCCGACCGGCGTCAGGCGCAGCGCGCGCACGCCGTGGAACAGCTTCTCGCGGAACGACACGGTGTAGATGTTGGGCGGCGTCACGCCGCGGTCCTTGCGGGCGACCGAGCTCGGGTCGTCCAGCCACTCGCCGTAGCCCGAATGCGCCTCCAGCTTGTCGCCGTTCGGCAGATAGACCACGCGGTCCGCGATGTCGTAGATCGCCGCCTTCGGATTGGCGGCGAGCATCGCGCGCGCGGCGTGGTCGCGGTTGCCGAAGAACAGCTTGCGGAAGAAATCGAAGTAGCCGGGCTCGGGCGCCTGCGGCGGCAGCGAGGCCAGCTGCGGCAGCCGCGCCGGCTTGCGGCTGGCGACGCTGCGCCTGGTGTCGTTGAGCCGCGCCAACGGCATCGGCGGCGGCAGGGGCACCGATTTGGCCGCGGCCGCGGGCGCCTCCTCCGGCTTTGCCGCGGCAACATTCACGACGGGCTGGAAGGGATCGGCGGCCAGCATCGCGAGCCCGCCGGCCGGGGCCCAGGCGTCCGCGCGGACGCCGCGCATGTCGATATTGGTGGCGGCCCGAATCAGCGCGCTCTCCTCGGCCCAGACCTTGGCGACCTCGAGCGGAACGCCCGGCGGCGGCGGCGGCCGCTTAACCGCGATGGAGGTTTGGCTCGCCTGGTGGACGGGAATCGGCGCGGCCGTCAGCGCGCCCCTTGCCGTCGAAGCGGATATCGCCAGCCCGGCGGTGGCGCCGGCCAGCGCCGCAAAGCCGATGCCGACCGCCCACACGGCAAAAGGCACGCGCGCAACAGCCGGCAACCCATTCCTCCCCATTGGAACCGCAATCACATCGGTCATTTCACGGCCTAGACGCAGGCCCAGAGCGCGCGGCTCCGTAGCCCCTCCGCGGGGTATTCTAATCCACTTGCCATCGGCTTGGGAATTCCCAGAACCCAGGCTTTATCTTCTTGAAGATGTTGGAAAAACTGTGGCGGGATCCGCAGGTTGTAAACAGGGGCCTTCCGGACCCCCGCCCCCTGCCTTCAGCGCGGCGCCGTTTTTACTGCCGCGGGGCCCCTCAAACGAAGGCAAAGCCGATGGCTACAGCCAAAGACTTGCGCCGCTTGGCGCTCGCGCTCGAAGGCACGACGCAAGCGCCCCATTTCGACCGCACAGCTTTCAGGGTGGCGCGCATCTATGTGACGCTCGCCGCCGACGGCCGCACGGCCAACTTCATGTTCACGCCCGAGGAGCAGGAATTCAAATGCATGCTGGCGCCGGAGGCCTTCGTACCGGTGCCCAATGCCTGGGGACGACGCGGCGCGACCACCGCCACGCTCGCCAAGCTCAGCATGGCCGAACTCAAGAGCGCACTCGCAACGGCCTGGGCGCACGCGGTGAAGAAACCGGCGAAGCGGCAGACGCGGCGCTGACAGCGGCCGGCGCTTAGATCAGCACTCCAACACGCCGTCTTCCGGCTCGCAGGTCTGCCGATCGCCTGATTTCGGAAGCGTCCGAAGCGGGGACGCCGCGGCCGCGGTCTGATTCTGCATCAGCACATGGCGGGGCAATGTGGAACGGATGGTCATCGCGTCGCGGGGCTGCACGGCAGGCTGCGACACATGCGCGCGCATCCAGTCCAACACGAACAGCCGAATGGCCGAGGACAGGTTGTTGTGTCGGCGGGCCGTGTCGATTTCACCGACGAGGGATGAAAGCGTACCGCCGCGCACTTGCGCGATGTCGCGCAGCCCCTGCCAGAATGCATCTTCCAGACTGACGCTGGTCTTGTGACCGGAGATCACGATCGAGCGCTTAATGACTGACGACTTCATGGCCTTCTTGTTCCTATGTTGCAGGAGAACGGCTGTGTATGGGGCCGCGCGCCCTGCGTGAACTTGTTTTTTGAGCCGATGCTTGCCGCTCCCTTTAGCGAACCCGCGCGTGCCCTGTTGCCTGCGCCGATCTTCGATCATCGATTCAACAATTCAACAATTCATTGTCGACATTGTCCCTCACCATTCGCTGTTCAATATTGGACACGCATCATGCGTACAAACCAGTAAAGTTATAAGACGACCCGCCTTATTGAATAGCGACATACTCCCGACGCTGATGCCGTCAGCAACGTCGTGCAACATGAAGCGCTATTCATCATTGCCCCTCAAGATCACGTTTATCAGTGAATCGTGCACCTTTATGTCGTCGTCGTATTCGACGTAGCCCAGCTTACGGAATTTGTTCATGAATTGATTGATGCGCGGGCGCGTGGTGCCGACCATGTTCGCCAGCACTTCCTGATTGACCGAGATCGGAAGCCGGTTCGGCTCGGGTCCCGTCCAGCTGTTCGCCAAGGTCAGCAAGATGCGCGCCAGCCGCTTTTCGCTCGAATTGAACAGCTGGTCGATCAGGTCGTCCTTCAGCTTTTCGTTGCGCGCGATCAGGAAATTGACGAAGACGCGGGAAAATGCCGGATCTTCCCTGAGCGCGCGCGACGGATTCCGCCTGGATGCACGCAATCTTGCAGGCACTGGTGGCCGTGACAGTGGTGGTTCGCAGCGGCCGGTGGTCCAGGCATCCTTCGCCGAAAAAGCTGCCGGCCCCGAGCAGCGCGATGACGCCCTCCTTGCCGCGCTCGGAATAGACGCTGACCCTCACCGTGCCGCTGACAACACAATATAGGTGATCGGCCAGATCGCCCTGCGCGTAGACGGTCTGCCCGCTGGCGAAATCGGCGACCCTTCCACTACCTGGGTGCCGCTCTAGGAAAGTGAGGCAGTCAAAAAATCCCGCTTGTGGACCGCGCGTATGTTCGCCCTGACCGCTTGTGTCCGTTGCCATGATCCCGTCCCCATGGCTTGCCTCGTCGCGCAGCGCGACACGATGCTTGCGATGAGACTCCTCCCCGAAAAGAAAGAACACCTTGAGAAACAGTTTACTCCCGATATGTTGTCGCAAGTTACTTCATTTAGCGAGAACAATCGAGGCACAGTGCCGCAACGAAGAATATGTCATGCACGCTCGTTGCGGCATGCATTCGACCACCTTACCTCCGCGCATCGATTTGTGGCGCGTGAGATATCAGTCAAAGCGCAGGCAAATGGCTGCGGCCGTCATCGAATAAAGCCGCGGAACGAGTGCAGTTTGCTGCTCATTTTTGCTGATCGTGCACCTTCCGGACATTCGCGTTACCGTAACATGGGTAACGCCAACGGTGAGACTCAACATCCGTGCAATGCAATCGTCGATCCGCATCGCTTGGCGTGATTGGCGATCGACGCGTGTGAAGTCGTATTTGCCTTGTGAACGATCGGTGCGCGACAATTCGAACACAAAAGTTCGGCGCGGCGGCGCGTTCAACGCGGCCGGCAAGCCGCGCTCGACGAAGCAAAGCGAGAAGCAAAGCGATAAGACGGGTTGCGACCGATGAACTGCCGCGCGCCGTTGCCGGCGGGGTGAGTCGAAGGCCGCAGGCGAATTGAAGCCGCGCTAGGCCGGGACTTGCCCCTTCACCGCATTTGCGAAGGCGCCATAGCGGATACGGCCGCCGGCATCGGTCGGCAGGTTTTCGTGCAGCCAAGCCCGCACGCGCGCGACATCGGCCGGCGCCAGATCGCGCAAATAAGCCACCGACGGATTGGGCAACGCCGTGCACGACTGCCAAAAGTCGTCGAAATCGGCGAACTCCACTTCGATGTCGATGCGGCGCGCTTCCATCCCATCGAGCCCGGCCGCCTGCCACAGCGCCTGCATATTCTCGAGCCGGGATACCTCGGCGGAAGGCGGCACGAAGGCCGTCACGCCCAACGGCAGGGCGATGGCGTCGCCGCTGTGAAATTGCACGCCCCCGCCGGCGGCGCGCGAGCGGGCGTGCACGATCTGGGCGTCGGATGGATCGATGCGATGCGCTTCGGAAGGCGCACAGCGGGCCACGATGGTTTCGGTGAAGGCGCCATTGCCGCAGCCGACATCGAGCCAGCGCAGGCCTTTCGGCGCATCCAGCCAGTCGAGAAAAATCTCCCCGACGCGCCGGCTCCAGCGGCCCATCAGCCGCTCATAGGCTTCGCCGTCGGTGAAGAATTTCAGGTCGTTGCCGGCCACCGTCCCCTCCCCAACGCTGTCCGGGACGCCGGAAGGCTCACCGCCAGGCCGCCGTCTGCCCATGGCCCCGCCTGCCCCGCCCTTCCGGGCGAGAAGGATTTTCTTTGCCGGGATCATGGCGCGAACGGGTTATTCGAAAGCCGGCGAAAATATTGGAATTATAGTATTATTTTCTCCAGAGGCCGCAAATCGGCTTGCGATTTTCCATCCAAACCGCATTTCTAAGGTCCGGACAGAAATTTCATTCCCCGTCCGGCCCGGTCCGCCGGTGCTTCGCAGGCGAAAGTGCCATGGTCAAGATCGTTCAGCTCGAGCCCGAAATCGCAGCCGCCCCCCAGCTCGTCGAAGCCGACTTCGGCGACATCGCGGCGCGCGGCTTCCGCTCGGTGGTCAATGTCCGCCCCGACAACGAGGCGTCCGGTCAGCTTCCCAACGCGCAGGCCAAGGACGCCGCCGAGCGCAACGGGCTCGCCTTCCGGCACCTGCCGGTCATGAGCATCAATTCCACGGATGACGACGTCGTCGACCGTTTCGCGCAACTGATGGACGACCTGCCGGGGCCGATCCTGGTCTATTGCGGCACCGCCACCCGTTCCACGACCCTGTGGACGCAGGCTGCGGCGCCGCGGCTCGGCGTGGATGCGGTGCTCGCGGTCGCGCGCGAAGCCGGCTACGACCTCGAGTTCCTGCGCGACATCCTGGAAGAGCGCGTCGAATGGTTTAACGCCGCCCCGGCACAGGGCTTTGCGCCCTCGGCGCAGAGCGTCGCCCGCCACTAATTCCCGGCCGCCAAATCACGCTGCTGCCTGCGCCGCCGCAACAAGGCGGGCAGCAGCACGGCGACGCCAAGCGCGACCAGGCCGGCGATGAATTGCGGCGTCACCACGTTCCAGATGCTGAAATTGAGGTGGCAGCCCGCCGTCCCCGCGGCCCGGCAGGCCTGATAGCGCCCGATCTCGGTGCCAAGCGCGCTATCGATGCCGTCGCCGAAAAAGGCGATCGCCAGCGTCATCGGCCCGATGCCGACGAAGGTGGCGGAAACGAAAGTCCTGAGCCGCACACCGCACAGCGCCGGCAACAGGTTGCCGAGCGTGAACGGAAAGATCGGCACCAGCCGCATGAACAGCAAATAGTTAAACGCGCCGGCGCGGAAGTCATCGGCAAAGCGGTGCACCTGCGGGCCGAGCCAGCGCATGGCGATGCGGCGCAGCCAGGTCCTGCCGATCAGAAAGACCGCCGTCGCGCCCGTGGTCGCGCCGATCATGGCGCCGACGCCGCCGACCAGGCCACCGAACAGCGCGCCGCCGCCAATGGTCAGAAATATAACGCCGGGCAGCGCCAGTCCCGCGGCCAGCGTGTAGAGCACGACATAGCTCGCCAGCGCCGCCTTCGGATGGCCGGCGACCAGCGCCGCCAGCGTGGCGCGGTGGCTGATGAGCGATTCCAGCGAAACGTCCTTGTGCCACCCGAGCGCGAGCACCACGCCGATCAGCGCAAGGACGCCGACGACGATGAGGCCCACGCGCCAGAGCTTTTGATGTGAAAAGGTCCCGAGCGGCGTTTCCTCGGCGGTTTCCTCTGGAGAGCTCATTCAGTCAGACAGCTTTCGTTTCGCGGGCGTCTTCGCCGGGGGCGGGACCGTATCATCCGAGCCCTGGATTCGAAACCGCGGGCCCTCGCCTCTCCGGCCCGCGCGCAGGCCTCGCGGCACACGTCGCGGGAACCGCTAAGACATTGCCCCGCCGCACGCTTCGCACTATCCAAGGCCCATGACCAGCCTGGAAGGGGGAGGAGCCGCCTCGGTCGGCGGCGTGCGGTTCCTTGGTGCTCGCCGCGCCTATTGGCGCCTGCTGATCCGCGGCGGCGTGCTGCTGATGGTCACGCTCGGCATCTATCGCTTCTGGCTTGCGACCGACGTGCGCCGCTTCCTATGGGCGAACACCGAGGTCGCCGGCGAGGCGCTCGAATATTCAGGGACGGCGCTGGAGCTGCTGCTTGGCTTCCTGGTCGCCATCGCGCTGCTGATCCCGATCTATGCCGGCTTCTTCATCGCCGCGCTCGATCTCGGCACGCTCGGCCAGTTGTCGGGCGTGCTCGGCTTTCTGGCGCTGTTCGTGCTCGGCCAATACGCCATCTACCGGGCGCGCCGCTATCGGCTCACCCGCACCATCTATCGCGGCCTGCGCTTCCATCAGAGCGGCTCGGCCTGGGCCTACGCCTTGCGGGCCATGCTGTGGTGGACGGCGACCGTGCTTACCTGCGGCCTCGCCTATCCGTTCCAGCTCGCGAGCCTCGAGCGCTTCAAGATGGCCAACACCTGGTACGGCGATCTCGGCGGCCGTTTCGACGGCAAGGGTTTCCGCCTGCTGCTGCGTGGCCTGCCGATCTGGCTCCTGGTGTTCGGTCCGCTGGTGCTGGCGGTTGGCGCGTTCGTCGACGCGGTCGACTGGAAGGCGCTGGCCGATGCACTCAACCAGGGCGGCGACGACGTGATGGCGCGCATCGAAGGCGGCAACCCCGGCTTCGGCGCGGTGATCGTGTTCGCCATGCTGATGGGCGGCCTCGCGGTCAGCGCCGCCGCCCTGCTCTATCCCGCCTTCCAGGCCATCGTCCTGCGCTGGTGGTCGGCGGGCCTGCGCTTCGGCGCGGTCGAATTGGATTCCAAATTGCGCATGCGCGACGTCTACGGCGCCTATGTGCGCTTCCTCTGGCACGCGGTGCTGTTCTCGATCGTGGCAACGATCCTTTCCCTTCCGGCATTGGCGGCGGTGGGCTTGCTCACCGGCAGCGGCCATGGCGGCACGGCCGGCGAAGTCGCGGTGACCGGCATGCTGCTTGTCGGCTATGTGATCATGGCGCTCGGCTACTCGACCATCTACCGCGCCACCGTCTTGCTCTCGCTCTGGCAGATCGGCATGGAATCGCTGCAATTGTCGGGCCTGTCGGCGCTCGATCATGTCACCGCAAGCGGCCGGCCGAGCTCGGCGCTCGGCGAAGGGCTTGCCGATGCGCTCAATGTGGGCGGCTATTGATGGCCGAGGGAACGCCACCGCCGATTTCGGGCAGCGCCATCTATTTCGATGGCAAGACCAGCACGCGCCATGACGCGGTGGTGACGTTGGCGCCCGACGGCTTGCGGATCGCCGATGGCGACGGCGAAGTCCTGGCGCGATGGCCATACGACGAGGTCGAAGGCCTGCCGGCACCCGACAAGGTGCTGCGCCTCGGCCGCCGCGGCGACCAGGTGCTGGAGCGGCTTGAAATCCTCGATGCCGGCATGGCCGCGGTGATCGATGCGCGTTCGCTCTATGTCGACCGCACCGGCCAGCGCCAACGCCGGCAGCGCGTAAGCGTGATCGGCTGGACCGTGGCCGCGACGCTGTCGCTGATGCTGGTCGCCTATTTCGGCGTGCCGGCGCTCGCCGATCGGCTGGCGCCGCTGGTGCCGGTGCCGCTGGAACGCAGGCTGGGCGACGCCGTCGACGTGCAAATGCGCAGCATGCTCGACACCAAGCACGCGGGCGCCGCCTTCGAATGCGGCCATGCCGCGGGCGAAAAACCCGGCGCCGCCGCGCTGGAGCGGCTGCTCGCCAAGCTCGGCCATGCGGCCGCGCTCGAGGTGCCGCTCTCCGCCGTGGTGGTGCGCCGGAAAGAAGCCAACGCCATCGCGCTGCCGGGCGGGCGCATCTACGTGTTCCAGGGGCTGATCGCCAAGGCCGACAGTCCCGACCAGGTCGCCGGCGTGCTCGCGCACGAGATCGGCCATGTGGCCCATCACGACGGCACCCGCTCGGTGCTGCAGACGGGCGGGCTGTCGCTGATGTTCGGCATGCTGCTCGGCGATTTCGTCGGCGGCGGCGCGGTGGTGATCGCTGCCAAGACCGTACTGCGCTCGTCCTATTCGCGCGGCGTGGAAGCCTCGGCCGACGACTATGGCGCGCGCCTGATGAACAAGACGGGCGGCGACGCGCGCGCGCTCGCCGTCATCCTCGGCAAGATCGGCGGCGCCACCGAGCCTGGCATGAAGATCCTGCTCGACCATCCGGAAACCAAGGCGCGCATCGCGGCGATCGAGAAGATCGCCGGTCCGCGGCCGGCGCGAGCCCTTTCTCGAAGCCGGGGATTGGGCGGCACTGAAACGGATTTGCTCGGGGTAAGGAATGCGGCGCGTCATTCTCGAAGAGCCGATGTCGCGGCTGGCCATCTGGTCGGGACGCTTTGCCGTGTTCGGGCTGGTGGTCGCGGTGCTTTCGATCATCGTCGTGCGCACCGATCTGCTCGAGGTCGAGCCGTCGCTGGTGACCTTCGGCGCCGCGCTGGTTTTCGCCGCGCTCGCGGTGCTGCTGGCGGCCGCCGCCTTTGTCGCGATCTGGCGGCAGGGCCTGACCGGATTGGGACGCGCGATCGGCGCGATGATGCTGGGGCTCATGCTGCTCGCCTATCCCGGCTATCTCGCCTATCGCGCCAGCAAGCTGCCGGCGATCAACGACATCACCACCGACGCCGCCAACCCGCCGTCCTTCGGCAAGCTCGCGAGCCTGCGCCCGCCGGGCACCGATACATATCCGGCGAAATTCGCAGCCCCTGCAGGAAGCCGCCTTTCCCGACATCGTGCCGCTCGAGTTCGACGTCACGCCGCAGACCGCCTACCGCGAAGCGCAGGGCGTGGTGGAAAAGCGCAAATGGCAGGTGGTCGACGAGATGCCGCCGGAAGACGGCCGCGTCGGCTATATCGACGCGGTGGCGCGCAGCTTGATCATGGGCTTCCGCGACGACATCGTGATCCGCGTCAGGGCGGGCAGCAACGGCGGCGCGCGTGTCGACGTGCGCTCGGCCTCACGCTACGGCTCGATCGATTTCGGCGTCAACGCCAAGCGCGTGACGGCCCTGCTCGAGGACATCGACAATGCGGTGAGCGCGGCGCCGCCGGAGCCGCCGCCGCAGGCCAAGCCGCCGCCGAAACCGAAGCCCAAGCCGCGTCCGCAACGGCGAACGCGCCGCCCTCACCGCACCAAGCGGTAGGTGCCGTCGATGGCGGGCACGCCGTCGGTTTCCGCCAGCCCGCGCGCCACCAGATCTTCGAGGTGCGCCAGCACCGACAGACCGGCGGCGCCGGTCAGTCGCGGATCGAGGCCGATATAGATCGCGCGCACGATGGTCGGGATGTCGGTCTCGCCCTTACCGAGGCGATGCAGGATCGAGGCCTCGCGCGCCTTACGATGCAGGATGTAATAGTTGACGAAGCGCGGCGCGTCGTAAATGGCGGGCCCGTGTCCGGGCAGGTAGACCGTCTCGGTGCGGTGGGTGAGCTTTTCGAGCGACGCCATGTAGTCGCTCATGGCGCCGTCGGGCGGCGCCACGATGGTGGTCGCCCAACCCATGACGTGATCGCCGGCGAACAGCAGGTTCTGCTCCTTGAAGGCAAAGCTCATGTGGTTGGCAGTGTGGCCCGGGGTCGTCACCGCTTCGATGGTCCAGCCGTCGCCTTGCACGACGTCGCCGTCCTTCAGCCGCACGTCGGGCCGGAAATCGCGGTCGCCGCTCGAGTCGAGCGGATTGATCTCGCCGATATGCAGAGGCCGCGCGGCGCGGTGCGGGCCTTCGGCATAGACGGTGGCGCCGGTCACCGATTTGATCGCCGGCACCGCCGGCGAATGGTCGTGGTGGGTGTGGGTGACGAAGATATGCGTCACCGTCTCGTCCTTGACCGCCTCGAGCAGCGCCGCGATGTGGCGCTCGTCGGCCGGCCCGGGATCGACGATCGCGACGTTGCCGCGGCCGATGATGTAGCTGTGGGTGCCCTTGAAGGTGAACGGCCCCGGATTGTCGGCCATCACCCGGCGCACTTGCGGCGCCACCTCGTCCACCGTGTCGGGGGCGAGATCGAGGATTTTGTTGAAGGGAATGTCGTCGCTCATCGGGGCAGCACATGCCGACGGCAGGCGCCCTCGTCAATGGCCCGGCGCGGGACTCTGCCCTGCTTTTTTCGCCATAGTTTGGGGCTAAGCGCCGCCCGCGATGAAAACGGCCGCGCATATCGTCATCCCGCTTCTGTGGCTCGCGTGGCTCGCCTACTGGATTTGGGCGGCACGCGACGTCAAACAGACCACGCGCCGCGAGGACGCGCGCTCGCGCGCGACCTACAATATCCCGGTCGTGATCGGTGCCCTGCTGATCGCCCTGCCGAAGACGGTCGTGCCGCTCGACGGCCGTTTCGTCACCCAGGCGGAAGGCTGGCAGATGCTGGCGATGGCGCTGACCGCGCTCGGCCTCGGCTTCGCCGTCCTGGCGCGGCTGTGGCTCGGGCGTAATTGGAGCTCGGCGGTGACCGTGAAGGCCGACCACGAATTGATCCGCAGCGGGCCCTACGCCCTTGTGCGCCACCCCATCTACACCGGGGTGCTGCTGGCGTTGATCGGCACCGCGCTGTTCGTCGGCCAATGGCGCGCGCTGGTCGGGCTTCTCCTGATGACGGCGGCGATCGTGCGCAAGCTCAGCGTCGAGGAACGTTTCATGGCGGATGCGTTTGGCGAAGCCTATAGGCGCTATCGCGCCGAGGTGCCGATGCTGGTGCCGTTTCTGAAGTAAGCGCGGTCAGGCGACCGCGGCGGCGGGGCCCACCTCGGCGAGCAGATGCTCGATCTCCGCCGCCGGTCGCGGCCGGCTGAACAGGAAGCCCTGCGCCTCGTGGCAGCCCTCCGTGGTCAGGCGCGCGAGCTGCTCCTTGGTCTCCACGCCCTCGGCGATGGTGGTGATGCCGAGGCTGCTGCTCAGTCCGACCACCGCACGGACGATGGCGACGCTATCTTCCTTGGTGTGCAGATCGCGGATAAAGGACTGGTCGATCTTGATCTTGTCGAACGGGAAGCTGCGCAGATAGCCGAGCGAGGAATAGCCGGTGCCGAAATCGTCCATGGCGAACTTGATGCCGAGCTTGCGCAACTGATGGAGAACGGTGAAGGCGCCGTCGCTCTCCTGCAGCAGCACCAGTTCGGTGATCTCCAGCTCCAGCCGGTCAGCCGGCAGCCCGGAATCGGCGAGAGCGCCGGTCACGACCTCCACCAGATTCCGGCTCTTGAATTGCGCCGGCGAGAGATTGACCGCGACCATCACGTTGCTGGGCCAACGCATGGCCTCGGCGCAGGCGCGGCGCAACACCCATTCGCCCAACGGAATGATGAGCCCGGTCTCTTCGGCGAGCGGAATGAACTCACCGGGCGATACCATGCCGCGCGCGGGATGGTGCCAGCGGATGAGCGCCTCGCAGCTGGTGATGCGGCCGGTCTTGAGATTGATGATCGGCTGGTAATAGAGCTCGAATTCGCCGTTGACGATCGCCTTGCGCAAATCGAGCTCGAGCAGCCGGCGCGCCTGCATGCGCGCGTCCATTTCGGCCTCGAAGAAGCGATAGAGGCCGCCACCGTCGGCCTTGGCACGATAGAGCGCGAGGTCGGCGTTGCGCATGATCACATCCGGTTGCTCGCCGTCGGCGGGTGCGATGGCGATGCCGATACTGGCGCCCACCACCACCTGATGGCCGTCGAGATCGTATGGCGCCGAGATCACATCGATCAGCCGCGTCGCCAATAGCCGCGGATTGGGCGAGTCTTCGTTTGGCACCACCACGACAGCGAACTCGTCACCGCCTAGCCGGGCAACGACGTCGTCGGCGCGGACGCAGCTGCGCAAGCGGTCGGCCACCACCTGCAGCAGCCGGTCGCCGATTGGATGCCCGAGCATGTCGTTGACGTTCTTGAAGCGGTCGAGGTCGATGCTGAGCACCGTGATCTTCTCGGCGCGGCGCCGGTGGCCTAGGATCGCCGTCGCGCGCTCGTAGAACGTGACGCGGTTCGGCAGGTCGGTGAGCGCATCGAAGTGGGCGAGATGCCGGATCCGCTCCTCGGCACGACGCTGTTCGGTGATGTCGTCGAAGGTCGCCACGAAGCCGCCGTCGCCGGTCGGGCGGCGCGAGATGGCGATGATGCGACCGTCCGTCAAGGTCATCACCGCGCTGTCGCTCAAGGACTGGGCGATCGACGTCAGCCGCTCGATTTCGAGGGATTGCGGATCCGGGAATGCGCGTGCGACCAGCGCCAACACGTCCCGCAGCGGCATGCCGGGGACGAGGTCATCGCAGGGAATCTTGAACATCTGCGCGAAACGCCGATTGGCGATGAGCAGACGCTGCTCGGAATCGAACATGCACAGCCCCTGCGCCATGTTGGTGAGGGCGGTGTCGAGACGCCCGTTCTGCGTCGCCAGCGAGCGCTCGGCGTCGTGCAGCGCGCCCAGCGTCCGATCGAGCACGCGCAAAGGCAGGGAGCGGATCGCGTAATAGATCGCGAACCCAAGCAGCGCGCTCAACAGCGCGACCAGCGCGGTGCTGAACAGAATCGGCTGCAGGCTGGTTGCGATTTCGACACGGCCGACGGCGGCGCCGCGAACGGTGATGGGCGCGACACGCGCGACCGTCGGCGCGGCGAGCAAATCGCCCTCCTCCAGCACGAGTTCCTGCGTATTGTCGTAGACCGATTGCCGGATCGGCTGTTCGGCGTCGTGGGGCAACCGCAACAATTCGGAAATGCGGAGCTGCTGGTAGTGCCACATGACGTCATGCGAATAGACGTATTGGGCGATCCGTGACGCGTTCAACCGGGCCTTGAATGCGAGTTCTTCCGTTGCGTTGCCGTAGGTGATGGCCAGATAGCCGCTGGGCAGGGCGACGGCGGTCGTGATCGCGACCACCAGCCCGATGGTGTTGACGACATTCCTGAGCGAGCGGAAGTGCATCAGGGCGCGCCCGATAACACCGCTGCCGCGCGCAGTGCCTTGACGCCCGGCGGCGATTGCAGGAACGCCAGGAACCTCTGCACCGCCGCGCGATCGGTGGGCGCGACAATGAAATGCAGCTGCTTGCTGGGGCGATAGGCCCTGCTTTCGAAATTCGCGAGCGTGGGCGTCACGCCGTCGAGCGCAATGACATGCAGGCTGCTGTGCTCGGTCGTGAGCTGCGCCAAGGTCGTTCCGGTAAGCGAACCCGGCGTACGCTCAGCCAGCGCGATATTGTCCTGATCAGTCGGTGCAACGGGAATTTCGGATCGCCGGCGCGCGGCCTCGATCGCCTGCTGCATGCCGGGATAGAGACTGCCGAGCAGATCGGTATCGGTCTCGCTGCGGGGACGCAGGATCAGGCGCATCGGCGCGCCATCGGGCCAGACCGCCTCCTTGCCCGCGAACAGGCCGACCAGATCGGCAACCTTCAGGCCTCCCGGATCGCGCCGCGAGGTCGCCAGCACGAACGGCGTTTGCAGCACCAGCACCTGCCGCAGGCCGGCAGCGGTTTCCTTCGGCTTCAGCGGCCGGGCCGAGACCACGAGATCGAGATTGCCATCGCGCAAGGCATGAATGGCACCCGAACTGCCGAGGCTGGGCACGACGTCGACCTTGATGCCGGTGGCGGCGGTGAAGTCGGCGCCGACCTGACGCAGCATCCCGAGCGAGGAACCGGTGCCGCCCATTCGCAACGGTTCTGCCGCCGCCGCGGGCTTCGCCGCGCACAAGCCGGCGGCAAGGGCGGCCACCGCCAATATTGAGTATGATGCACGCATGGCACGCATCCCGACGCTATGAGCGGGACACGACACATGAGATGCATCAAAGGCGAGGTTTACGCGCGCAGATTCCCGCGACGATGGTGAATGGACCGACTACGCGCTATCTCGAATTTTAGCGTCTAGTGAATCTCCGGCTCCGGCACCGGCCCGAGCGGCGCCAGGAAGTCGAAGTCGCAGCCTTCGTCGGCCTGGCCGATGTGCTCGGAATAGAGCGCGCCATAGCCGCGCGGGTAACGGGGTGCCGGTACCGTCCAGGCGGCACGGCGGCGCGCCAGTTCCTCGTCCGAGACATGCAGGTGAATGCGGCGCTTGTCGACGTCCACCTCGATCTCATCGCCGGTCTCAACGAAGGCGAGCGGACCGCCGACATAGCTTTCCGGCGCCACGTGCAGGATGCAGGCGCCGTAGCTGGTGCCGCTCATGCGCGCGTCGGAAATGCGCAGCATGTCCTTGACGCCGAGCTTCAGCAGCTTGCGCGGGATCGGCAGCATGCCCCATTCCGGCATGCCGGGCGCGCCCTTGGGGCCGCCGTTCTTCAAGACGATGATGTGGTCCGGGGTGACGTCGAGATCGTCGCGGTCGATCTCGCGCGCCATGTGGTTGTAGTCCTCGAAGGCGAGCGCCGGGCCGCGGTGCTTCAACAGCCGCGGGTCGGCGGCGGTCGGCTTCATGACGCAGCCGCGCGGCGCCAGGTTGCCGGTGAGCACCGCGGTGGTGCCGGCGGTGGAGACCGGGTTGTTGAGCGTGCGGATGACGTCGGGCTTGTAGACCTGCGCGCCCTCGATGTTCTCGCCGAGCGACTTGCCGGTGACGGTCGTGCAGGAAAGATCGAGCATGTCCTTCATCTCGTTCATCAGCGCGCGCAGGCCGCCGGCGTAGAAGAAATCTTCCATGAGGAATTCGCCGGACGGCCGCACATTGGCGAGCACCGGCACCTCGCGCGAGATGTCGTCGAAGCGCTGCATGTCCATGGGCAGGCCGGCGCGGCGCGCCATCGCCACCACGTGGATGATGGCGTTGGTCGAGCCGCCCATCGCCATGTGCACGCGGATGGCGTTGTCGAAGGCGGCGGTCGACAGAATCTTCTGCGGCGTCAGGTCCTCCCACACCATGTCGACGATGCGGCGGCCGGCATTGGCGCACATGCGCGGATGCGCGGAATCCGCCGCGAGGATCGACGACGCGCCGGGCAGCGTGAGGCCGAGCGCCTCGGCGATCGCCATCATGGTCGCCGCCGTGCCCATCACCATGCAGGTGCCGAACGAGCGCGAGATACCGCCTTCGAGCTCGGCCCAGTCGGCCTCGGTGATGCGGCCGGCGCGCTTCTCGTCCCAGTATTTCCAGGCGTCGGACCCCGAGCCCATCTCCATGCCGCGCCAGTTGCCGCGCAGCTGCGGCCCGGCCGGCGCATAGATCACCGGCACGCCCATGCTGATGGCGCCCATGATCAGGCCGGGCGTGGTCTTGTCGCAGCCGCCGAGCAGCACCGCGCCGTCGATCGGATGGCTGCGCAACAGCTCCTCGGTCTCCATCGCCAGGAGATTGCGATAGAGCATGGTGGACGGCTTGACGAAGGGCTCCGACAGCGACAGGGCCGGCAATTCGACCGGAAAGCCGCCGGCTTGCAGCACGCCGCGCTTCACGTCCTCGGCGCGCGCGCGCAAATGCGTGTGGCAGAAATTGATGTCGCTCCAGGTATTGATGATGCCGATGACCGGCTTGCCGGCGAAATCGCCGGCATCGAAGCCGCCCTGGCGCAGGCGCGAGCGGTGGGTGAAGGCGCGCAGGTCGTTGACCCCGAGCCAGCGATGGCTGCGAAGTTCTTCAGGACGTTTTCCTTGGGACATTTCGGTCTTTCGAACGGTGAAATTTATGTCTGTTTGGCCACCGGGGTGGCGGCTTCCGCGGCGCTGCGGCGGGAGATGACCTGGGTGACGATCACCAGCCCGGCCAGCGCCGCGCCGATGATATCACTCTCGAGCCCCGGCTTGATCAATAGCAATCCGGCGACGACCAGCATCGGCCGCTGCCAATAATTGGTGGCGGTGACCAGATAGCCGTGCAGCCCGCCCGCGAACAGCACGACGCCGATGATGGCGCTGGTGCAGCTCGCCACCACCTCCTGCCAGGGGCCGATCATCAACAGCGAAGGCGAGTACACAAACATGTAAGGCACGATGAAGCCGGCGGCGCCGATCTTCACCGCCGCCCAGCCGGTCGCCCACAGGTCGGATTTCGCGATGCCGGAAGCGGCGAACACCGCGAGCGCCACCGGCGGCGTGATCGCCGACAGGATCGCGAAATAGAAGGCGAACATGTGCGCGGCCGGCACCACCACCCCGAGCTTGACGATGGCCGGCACCAGCAGCGCCGTCATGATGATGTAGGCCGGTGTCGTCGGGATGCCCATGCCGAGCACGATGCCGGCGATCATGGTCAGGAACAACGCGACGAACAGCGCGTCCTTGGCGAGATGGACGACAAACTGGGTGAACACGATGCCCAGGCCCGACAGCGTCACCACGCCGACCACCACGCCGGCGGAGGCGCAGGCGAGCGCGACCGGAATGGTATTGCGGGCGCCGTCGACCATGGCACCGATGACGTTCTCGACGGTGACATTGACGCGGGTGTGCTTGCGCAGCGCCGCCACCGGGAAGCAGGCGAGCGTGCCGATGAGCGCCGCCATCGGCGCGCTGTAGCCGGAATACATCACCGCCAGAATGAGCGCGACCGGGATGAACAGATGGCCGTTGGTGCGCAGCACCGTGCCGAGCTTGGGCAGTTCGCTGCGCGGCAGGCCGGTGAGGCCGAGACGCTTGGCTTCGAAATGCACCGCCGAGAAGCAGGCGAGATAATAGAGCACCGCCGGGATCAACGCCCAGATCACCACCTGGCCGTAGGAGACGCCGAGGAATTCGGCCATCACGAAAGCCGCGGCGCCCATGATCGGCGGCATGATCTGCCCGCCGGTGGAAGCGACCGCCTCCACCGCCCCGGCGAAGGCCGGGCGGAAGCCGGTGCGCTTCATCAGGGGAATGCTGATCTGGCCGGTGACCATGACGTTGGCGACGGCGCTGCCGGAGATGGTGCCGAACAGGCTGGACGACACCACCGCCACCTTGCCGGGGCCGCCTGTGTGATGGCCGGTCAGGCCGGTGGCGAAATCCATGAACAACTGGCCGGTGCCGGTGCGCTCCATGAAGGTGCCAAACACCACGAAGATCAGCACGTAAGTCGCTGAAACCGAAAGCGGAATGCCGAAGATGCCTTCGGTCGTCATATAGAGCTGGTCGAGCAGGCGCTGCGGCTCGAGCCGCGCCACGAGCAGGCCGTAGCTGAGAAAGAGGACGGCGGTGATCGGCAGCGCCCAGCCGAGCACACGCCGGGTCGCCTCCAGCAGCAGCACCACCATGATGCAGCCCATGATCTTATCGCTGAGGTAGAGGTCGTCGACGTAGAAGATGCGATTGACCACGTAGCTGTAGTTAATGAAGAGGTAGAGAATGGGCGTGATGGCGAGCGCGAGCAGAATGTAGTCGGCGACGCGCGGCATGCCCTCGGGCCGGCCACTGAGGCGGTACATCAGGAACGTCAGCGTCAGCGCGAACAGCAGATGAGTGCCGCGGAACCAGACCGCTTCCGGTGAGCCGAAGGCGATGGCCCACATGTGGTAGACCACCATGGCGATGCCGACCGCCGCGGTGACGAGGCGCACCATGCCGGCGTAGCTCCACTCCAACTTGAGATTCATGACGATCCCGCCGCTGACGCCGCCGTCCAATGGACGCGGATGCTGAGTTGCGTTGCCGACCCGATCTGTCGTCCGCTCGTCCCCGCGAATGCGGGGACCCAGTCATTGCTTCGATTTCGTTCTGGATTCCCGCTTACGCGGGAATGAGCGAACGCGGTGGCCGCCCTGCCCTTCTCGGGCCAGGACGGCGCACCGCCGCCGTCAGTGCGACATCACGTTGATGCCGTGTTCCTTGTAGAACTTGGCGGCGCCGGGATGGAACGGCACGCCGATGTCGGCGGCGAAGTCGGCCATCTTCTGCTTGCCGACCGCCTTGGCGATGCTGGCCAGATTGCCGGTGTTGTCCATCACCGCCTTGGTCATGGCGTAGACCTCATCCGTCGGCAATTTGCAGGAAGCAAAGATGTGGGTGAAATAGCCGATCACTTTCACGTCGCTCTTCTGCCCCGGATAGCTGCCGGCCTTGACGGTCACCAGCCGATAACCGGGGTTGAGCTTCTGCATGCCGGCGAAGCTCGACGACTGATCGAGCAGTTTGATCGGACGCGCGGAGGCGAGGTCCATGATGGCGCCGGCCGGCACCTGGGTGCCAAGACCGAAGGCGACGGCATGGCCGTCCTTCATCTGGTTCACCGAGTCGGTGTAACCGACGAAGCTGACCTTGACGTCGCTATACTTGATGCCGTTGACGCCGAGGAGCTGGCGCGTGATGAGCTCGCCGGTATTGCCGCGCTGCTGGGTGGTGATCGCCTTGCCCTTCAGGTCGGCGATCGAATTGACGCCGGAGTCGGCCGGAACGACGAGCTGATAATACTGCGGATAGAGCGTGGCGATGTTGCAGATGTTGGTCACCTTGCGCGGGAACGGCTTGTTGCCGGCAAAGCCATCCACGGTCGAGATCGAATTGCCGAAGCCGATGTCGGCCTTGCCCTCGTCGACGCCGCGCACATTGGCGATGCCGGCGCCCGGCAGCACCTGCACCTTGAGGCCAGGCACCGCCTTCTCCCACATGTCCTTGAGCTGACCGCCGAGCGGAATCCAGGAGCCACCCTGCGGGCCTGTCATCATCTTCAAATCGGCGGCGGAGACGGGCGCAGCCAGCGCGAAAGCCACGCCGAGCCCAATGGCGAGCGTCTTGATCGACAATTTCATTTCGTGTCCTCCCCCGGCCCGCCGGGTCCGCGGGCCTCTTGTTTCTTTAATTCCCTGCCAGGAAGGTTAAGCGGCGGGCGGGGGTCCGCACAAGCCGGCAATCTTTGCTGTCGATAACGGTGGAATACACCCCCAACGCGCGTCGCAATGAGCAGAAATGGCCCAGAATCGCGCCTCGCCTGGTAACCATGCGTGTGGCGGCTTAAGGGCCAAACCTTGCGGCCTTCGGTTGATTAGGACGATAATACCACCTCTGAGAAGACGGGGGTCTTCCGACCTTTGTGGGGGTTCAGGTTGGCGCTTGGCGAGCAGGCGCGTGGACGCGAGATTTGTCTTCAACAAAATAATCGGCGTGAAACGCCGAAGAAAATTGCAACACAGAAGACTTGAAAGACAAACGCGCCACCTGACGCCAAGCCAATTGTAGGGACGCCTCGGCGGCGATTTGGGCCCGGACGACGCCGGCATCCCAACGCTGCGTGGCTGGGGTCTGTATATGCTTGGATTGTTGCGGCGTCGTTTTGGCGCGTACAGCATCTGCGCTCTTGCCGCGGCGCTCGGCGCGCTGACCGGTGCTGCTCCGGCATGGGCAGCATCGTCGAGCCCCGACTGGAACATCACCAAGACAGCGGACCGCGCGTATTACACGGCCATCGGCCAGACCATCAATTACACCTACGTCATCACCAACACGAGCGCCGACAATTTCTTCGGCGTCACGGTCACGGACCAGGTGCAAGGCACCGGCGCGACGATCACCGTAAACTGTCCCAGCAGCAATATTGCCTCTGGCGGTACGCTGACCTGCACGGCCAGCTATGTGACGACGGCCGACGATCTCGCGGCCGATGGTGTCACCAACGTCGCGACCGCCGACGGCAATCACAGCAACGAAAGTTCGTTGCCGACGCTCACGGTGAGCGCCACGGTCGCCAATCGCTCGCAGCCGTTCTGGACCTTGACCAAAACACCGTCGCCGACCACCTACACCGCCGCCGGCCAGACCATCGCCTACAACTACGTGCTGACCAATACCGGCGGCGTCGATATTTCCTCGATCCAGCTCACCGACGACAAAGTCTCCGGCATCACCTGCCCGGCGACCACGCTTGCGCCGACCGCCAGCATGACCTGCACCGGCAATTATGTGACGACCGACGCGGACGTCCTCGCCCGCAGCGTCACCAATACGGCGACCGCCAAAGGGACGCCGGCGAGCGGCACGCTGGCGGACGCGACGGCCCAGGCGACCGTCAACCTCGTCGTGCAACCATCGTGGACGCTCACCAAGACTCCGACGCCAACGACCTACGCGGGGGCCGGACAGACCATCAGCTACAGCTACGTGCTGACCAACACCGGCAATGTCGGCGTCTCCGCGATTTCGGTCAGCGACGACAAGATCAGCAGCGTCAGTTGCCCGACGAACACGCTCAATGCCGGCGAGAGCATGACCTGCAGCGGCAGCTATCAGACCACCAGCGCGGACGTCACCGCCGGCAGCGTAACCAATCACGCCACCGCGCACGGCACGCCCGGCGCGGGAACACTCGCCGACGCCACCGCGCAAGCGACGGTGACCCATCGGGCGCTTAACGGCTCCATCACCATCGTGAAGACCGCCATCGGCGGCAACGGCACATTCAGCTTCAGCTCGACCGTCGCCGGCGCGGCGAACTTCACCTTGACCACCGCGGGCGGCACCGCCACGCGCTCGTTCGCGAAGCTCGCCGCAGGCACCTATACCTTCACCGAGACCAGCCTTCCGTTCCAATGGAACCTGACCGCGCTGACCTGCAGCGGCGACAACGGCGGAACGCCGACCACGGTCGATCTCGCCGCGCGCAAGGTGTCGATCGGCCTCGACGGCGGCGAAGCCATCATCTGCGTCTTCACCAACACTTTCGACATCACCAAGCACGTCACCGATACCCAGCAGGTCATCCGCCGCTTCCTCAGCCACCGCATGTCGCTGCTGGAGAGCGAAGGGCCCGACCGTGCCCGCTTCATCCGGCGCGTGCCCGGATCGCTATGGGGCGACGATAATTCGTCCGGCGCCATGGCGAGCAACGACCGGCCGTTCAGTTTCAGCGGCAGCACCGCCGGCGCCAATACGCGCATGGTGTTCTCGACCAGCCTCAGCCAAATGATGCGTGCCGGCGAGAAGGCCGACGAACAGAAAGAGGCCGCGAGCGGCGTCGGCGCCATGGCCTATGCCGGCATGCCGCGCAAGGCACCGCCGCTCAACCCTCAGCGCTCCGCCTTCGACCTGTGGCTGGAAGCGCACTACCTCACCTTCGGCTCCAATCTCGGCAACGTCGACAACGACGGCAATTTCGGCGTCGTCTATGTGGGCGCCGATTATCTGCTCACGCCGTCCGTCCTGGTCGGCGGGCTGGTGCAGTTCGACTGGATGAACGAGAAGTCGCAGGCGCTCAACAGCGAGGTCGCCGGCCGCGGCACCATGGCCGGGCCTTATCTCAGCGTGCGCCTCACGCCGAACATGTTCCTCGACGCGCGCGCGGCCTGGGGCCTGTCGGACAACGACGTCAATCCGTTCGGCCTCTACACCGACAACTTCACCACCGACCGCTGGCTGGCGCACGCCAAGCTGACCGGCAACTGGCATTGGGACGCGTTCCGGCTGACGCCGAGCGTCGCGCTCGATTACATCCAGGAGCATCAGCGCGATTACACCGATACGCTCGGCGTGCCGATCCCCGGGCAGACGGTGTCGCTCGGCCGCGTCTCCTTCGGCCCGGAGATCGCCCGCCGCTATTTCGGCGCCGACGGCACCGCCTATGAGCCGCTGCTCGCGCTCACCGGCGAATGGGATTTCGACCGGCCCGACGTCGCCTCGATCAACGGCCTGCCGGTGAGCGCCCAGGCGCTGCACGCCCGGCTGCAGGGCGGCATGCTGGTGCGCGCCCCGACCGGGCTGACCCTGCGCGTCGTCGGCACCTATGAGGGCATCGGCGACCCCAGCCTGAACGCCTATGGCGGCCAGATCTGGGTCAACGTGCCGCTGGATTGATTGAGCGGCCGATACACGCGTTGCCGGGGCGCGGCCGCGCGCCCTATCCAAAGCTAAATGTCTGATTTAATGGTCGGAGTGGCAGGATTTGCGGTTCGGCTTCCTAGCCATTGATTTTAAATAACTTTTTCTTCTCTTAAGTCGGATTTGTGTATTCGCGTTGTGTACTCGGGTCAAGACGCAAGTGCGCCCAGAGCTTGGCACCTTAATGACCCCCCGGCCAAGATAGCCGCGCAACAACCTGGGGTACCGTCAAAGTCGTTTCCTTAGGCCCCTGCGTGTATAACATATGCGCGAGGAGGACGAACGCTTTGCTGGTCAGGGTTGTGTATCTTCGCCACATAGGCCGCTTCACGGAATTTGAACAAAAGGCTCCTCAGCTCGGCAAGCTGGCGCTCCTCTTTGCTCGTAACGCGTACGGAAAGACCACCCTTTGTGCGGTCTTGAGGTCCGTCAGCTCGCAGGACCCAGGACCAATCAACGAACGCGCTCATCTCGGCAAATACGGCGCACCCGTAGCGTCCATTGAATTCTCACCGTCTGGAATAACCGCTTTCAAAAACGGAAGCTGGGACCGCACCTCGCCCCCGCTTTTGGTATTTGATTCAGAGTTCGTCCGGCAAAACATTCACACTGCCGAAGAGGTGACGCGTGACAACAAGCGTCAACTCTTACGTTTGATTGTGGGTTCGGCCGGGGTCGCGCTTGCCGAGGAAATTCGCCGACTTGATGATCAGAACACACAACTGAATGGTGACATTCGAGCAATCGAACAAGCGATTAAAGCAGCACATCCCTGCATTAACAATGTGGCTGATTACGTCGGAGCGACAGTTCCCGCCGACGTCGAAACTCTTGCTGTTAATGCAGAAAAGCGACTCCTCGCGGCCCGGCGGACGTCCGAGGTGCGAGCGAGGGCGTCCCTCGAGAAGCTCTCCATTGCCGAGCTGCTCGAAGATTACATTGAGCTAGTCGGTTCGACCATAGAGGGCGCGGACTCGAAGCTTGAGAGTCAAATTACAGAGCACATCGCAAAGCACCAACTTGAACCGAACGGTCGCAGATGGATCAGTTATGGGGTTGAGCGCCTTTCTTCTTCTAATGATTGCCCCTTCTGCGATCAGCCCTTGGCCGGCTCGCCAATCGTCGGGGCATTCAAGCTCTTATTCGCCGAAGCGTACAACTCATTGCTTACTTCTCTTGAAGAAGCGACCGGAACTCTGACAGGCCACTTGGCTGAGGACACCCCAACATCTATTGAGGCGATTCTAGAACGGAACGCAGGCTTATTTGCATTCTGGAATCAAGTTGGGGAGATGCCACAGCTTTACAACCTCAGCACCGAAGACATGACCGCCGCGCGGGCCGCGCTCCAGCAACTCCTCAATGCGCTGCGATTGAAGCAGAAGGCTCCCCTCGACACCATCGCGCTGGGCTCTTCGGAGATCAAGGCCGCGGCCCAAGCCCGCGAAGCGCTTACAAATTACAATTCCGCAATCGATGCAGCGAATGCTGCCATTGGCCAGATCAAACTGGAGCAAAAAGGTGAAGATGACGCACAGAAGCTAAGAGACCTTCAAAGTGCGGCGGACAAATGGAATGCCCTCACTCATCGCGACAAAGCACCGATAAAAGACCTATGTGAGCAGTGGCGAAACAAGACAGCAGAGAAAGCCACCGTTTCGGCTGCCAAATCGCGCGCTCAAGACTCACTCAGAGATCACGTAAACAGCACGGCAGATGCTTACGAGGCAAGCATCAATGACCTGCTTCAAGCATTCGGCGCGAACTTTAGACTTTGTCAAACAAAAGCAAGCTATGTGGGCAAGGAAGCCAACACAGAATACTGCATTGATGTGAATGGCCATCTTTTGAGAGTTGGCGAAGCAAAGAAGAATGCGGAGCCAAGCTTCAAAACGGTACTGAGCAGCGGTGACAAGTCAGCATTGGCGCTAGCGTTCTTTCTTTCTCAAGTGCACAATCGCGCTGACCTCTCTTCGTGTCAAAGAGAGAAGTTCTTTTCGCTCAAGGCGATGACGCGGATGCCGTTTTCTATATCAAAAAAGGCAGGGTCAAAGTTGCCGTCCTATCCAAGGATGGAAAGGAAGCCGTTGTTGCACTATTGGGGCCCGACGAATTTACCGGTGAAGGATGCTTGCTCGGACAGCCGAAGCGGCTGGCGACGGCGTCGGCCATCACGGAATGCGAGGCGATGCGAGTACAAAAGAGCGAAATTCAGCGGGTCATTCATGACGAGCCCGCATTCTCGCAAATGTTTATGTCGCACATTTTGGCGAGGAATGCCCGGGTCGAAGAAGACCTGGTCGATCAGCTCTTCAACTCCACCGAAAAGCGCCTTGCGCGCCTATTGCTGCTATTGGCGAATTTTGGAAAGGAAGGCCGAGCGGAGCCAATTATCGCGAAAATCAGTCAGGAGATGCTCGCTGAGATGATCGGCACGACCCGGTCGCGCGTGAGCCACTTCATGAATAAGTTCCGTAAATTAGGCTTCATAAATTACAACGGACATCTCGAAGTCCATAATTCCTTGTTGAGCGTGCTGCTGACCGATCAGCCACGCACGGTGAGTTCACCGAATTGACACCTCCAATTATGGGCCGAAGCCTTGCTGCTAACAGAGGCGACCTATTTTTCTTTGGGTGCTAGTTGTCTCTTAGCTTCTTCCTCTCCCAGCAGCCTCAATAGCTGCAGCCGCTGAGCAGGACTGATTGTTTCAGTTAGGCGCTTCCGAAACAAAATTATATTTTCAGCGTGGATAAAGCGGTCGGTCGCCGTGTCTGCTTGACCCATGGTCGTCTCCGTGATGCGCATAGCCTGACCGGAAGAAGCGCCCCTCCAAAATGTCTGGAGGAAATGGGCATAGGACCGGGCGGACCGACAGGCTACGAAACATCTTCCGATAACGCCCGCTCCGAATCTGTTCCAAATTGACCACCTTCAAGGCTTGCGGCAGCTCTGCAAAACCAGCCTATGTCGCCTGTGGGTCACAAGCGGTCCAGGCAGCTATGCCTGTGCCATGTCCGTTCGTCATCCAAGAGCGGCCTCATTGGCTGACCTAGCGGCATGTCCGCCGGGGGTTATTTTCGCCATTGGCGCAATGCCAGCGGGACGTCCGCTTATCGGTGCTTTTGGTTTGCATGGATTTTCCTCTATGTGCGATTAGTTGCCCCCAAGCTTGTAGCGCGGAAACTCTCTTAGAGCGTCCGCCATGTCCTCTAAGGTTGGAGCGCCATAGCTAGCGCCAATGCTCCGGTGCGCGTGCCCTGTTATGTAGTCCGACATGCGCTCTGAAATTTTGTTGCGGTCCGCAATCTGTTTGAAGGTGTGTCGCCACGCGTGATTGGGCCGAAGCTCCGGATCGTTAATCCCCAAACTCCGCACCCATGTTGCAAGCCGTTGCCTCACCTGAGACGCGCGTGGCTTCTTCACTTTGAGTGCGCCTGCGCTATTGGTAGTTTTCGCGGGCTTGTAGAATAAGGGGCCGTCGGAATGTTCTTGCACAAACTTCAAGAACCCTTGGGCTAAGAGATGCTCATGCAAAGGCACGCTTCGTGCCACATTGGTTTTGATGCTTCCCGCCTCGGGTGTGAGGCGTAAACCAAAAACCCCGTCTTGCTCGAATACGTCCTGTTTGCGCAGTTGCGTTATCTCAGCGGGCCGGGCGCCCGTGTATGCACATATCCACGGTACCCAACGTTTCGCCGCTTCGGACGGCTTGCTTGTGTCGGTGATCGCTAGGGATGCTTTGAGAATTGTTCGCCACTCTTGGGGCCTAAAAGCTTGCGTCTCGCGGTTTCTGACGCGCTTTCTTACCGTGACTGCCACCCCCAAGAACGAATTGCGCGGTATGTGCTTGTGCTTGGCAGCCCACCCGAAAACAGTTTTGCTGGCGGCAATCCAAGTATCCCTGACGGTTCGGGCGCTACGGCTTGTCGTAACAAGGCTTGTGATCCACTGTTGCGCTTCATCGGGACTGATTGACGCTGCACTACGCTCTTTGAAATGCCCTTCCATCGCGCGGAAGACTGGTCGCCAGCTTTCAATGGTACTAATCGCAGGCTGACGCTCACTGGCCCAGCTCTCGAATAGCTGCCACGGTGTTTCACCCGTGTCCGCCCCTTCAAACTTGGGGAAGCGCTCAGGGTACTTGTCGGGACTGTAGTCTCCCCGGGATTGCCGAATGAGCCGCTTGAGTGCTGCGGCTAAGTCGTCATGGAGATTATCAAGGAAGCGGACCTGCGCCGCGTGGTTCAGCACGATCCCCTTCGTGTGAAGGAATTGCGCGGTCTCGCCAATATCTGCGAGCACCGGGCGCACGGCCTTTTTCAAGTCCTCGTCGGTTCGCCAGAGGTCATCGCGACGGCGTGGATCAGCCTCCCACGCTTCGTCACCCGAGGCCTCCTTAAGCGCTTCGCCCACACGATCCCGCACGCCTTCCCAGTACTCTTGGTCACGCATGGGGTGTCGGCCGACAAACCAGTCGTACCATTCGCCGGCCAAGGCGCGGGCCTGCTTGTCCGTGAGTGATGCGCCCTCGCCTCTCTGTTCGGCGCGAATGTTCGCAACCCGGGCGCTTGTCTCAGCCTTCCACTCATCGAACAGCCGCTCTGCTTCTTGGCGCCTTGTGCTGGAGGGCGCAAAGAACTTGGCCTCGTAGCGCGGGCCGTAGAGGCGCCCATAGGCCTCTCTGACGTCATCAGGCAGCCGCTTGCGCGCCCGGTAGTTCCCGTTCTTGTCTTGAGCGAGGGTGGCCATCCGCAACACGCGTCTGTGTACGCCCTTTGTGTACTCGGGCGTCTTGAATTGCTTAGTTGTTGCAGATAGTTGTAGGAAATCAAGGGCCTGGGAAGCCCGATGGTCGGAGTGGCAGGATTTGAACCTGCGACCCCCTCGTCCCGAACGAGGTGCGCTACCAGACTGCGCTACACTCCGACTGGTGGGCGGTCTTATAACCACGACGCGGACTTGCCCGCAAGCCACGAGGAAATTAATGACCGCCGAGCCGGGAACACGGGTGCTGAAGGCCGATGCCGGGGCCATCGCCGCGGCGGCCGCCTGCCTGGCCGCCGGCGGGCTGGTCGCCTTCCCGACCGAGACCGTCTACGGGCTCGGCGCCGACGCCCGCAACGGCGAGGCGGTGGCCCGGCTCTATGCCGCCAAGGGGCGGCCCCGTTTCAACCCGCTGATCGCCCATGTGGCGGACCTCGCCGCCGCGCGGGCGCTCGGCTGCTTCAACGACGATGCCGAGCGGCTGGCGGCCGCCTTCTGGCCGGGGCCCCTGACGCTGGTGCTGCCCAAGGCTCCCGGATGTCCGGTATCCGAACTGGCGCTGGCCGGGCTCGACAGCGTGGGGTTAAGGGTGCCGGCGCACCCGGTCGGGCACGCGCTGCTTTCCGCGTTCGGCGGGCCGGTGGTGGCGCCCTCGGCCAACCGCTCCGGCCATGTCTCGCCGACCGATGCCGCCCATGTGCTCGGCGACCTGCGCGGGCGCATCGATCTCATCGTCGATGGCGGCCCCTGCACGGTGGGCGTGGAATCGACCATCGTCGCCTGCCTCGACCGCCCTGCCCTGCTGCGGCCCGGCGGCGTGCCGCGCGAGGACATCGAGCGCGTGCTCGGCGATGCGCTGGCGCTGCCGGCGGCGACCGAGGCGCCGCTCGCGCCCGGCATGCTGCGCTCGCATTATGCGCCGAAGGCGCGATTGCGGCTGAACGCCGAGGCGCCGCGCGCAGGCGAAGCCCTGCTCGCTTTCGGGCCGGCGCCTGACGCGCCGAACATCATGACGCGCAACCTGTCGCCCAGCGGCGACCTGATCGAGGCGGCGGCCAATCTGTTTTCCCATCTGCGCGCGCTCGATGCGTCCGGTGCGCGAACGATCGCCGTCATGCCGGTGCCGCGGCAAGGGCTCGGCGAAGCCATCAACGACCGGCTGCAACGGGCCGCGGCGCCCAAAGACTGATTCAAGACGTGAGTGAAACGAAATGAACCTGCACATCAAACCGCAAATGCTGCCGCCGCTCGCGCCCGACCTGCTTGCGCGTTTCACAAAGATCGTCGGCGAGAAATACGCCATCACCGATCCCGCGATGCAGGAGCCCTACCTGGTCGAGATGCGCGACCTCTGGCACGGCCGCACGCCGGTGGTGCTGCGCCCGGGCTCGGTCGACGAAGTCGCCGCCGTCGTCAAGCTCGCCAACGAGACCAAGACCGCCATCGTGCCGCAGGGCGGCAACACCGGCCTGGTCGGCGGCCAACTGCCGCACAACGGCGAGGTGCTGCTGTCGCTCACCCGGCTCGACAAGATCCGCGAGATCGATCCGGTCTCCAACACCATGACCGTGGAATCGGGCGTCACGCTGCAGCGCGCGCGCGAAGCGGCAAGCGACGCCGACCGGCTCTATCCGCAGCTTCTACCATCGGAAGGCACCTGCACCATCGGCGGCAATCTCTCCACCAACGCCGGCGGCGTGGCGGCGATCGCGCATGGCGTGACCCGCTCGCATGTGCTCGGCGTCGAAGTGGTGCTGGCGGACGGCCGCGTGCTGCGCAATCTCAACAAGCTGAAGAAAGACAACACCGGCTACGACCTGAAGAACCTGTTCATCGGCGCGGAAGGCACGCTCGGCATCATCACCGCAGCGGTGTTGCGGCTGGTGCCGAAGCCGCGCTCGACGGAAACGGCTTACGCCGCCGTGCCCTCGCCGCAGGCGGCGGTCGATCTGCTGGGGCTCGCCGGCGAGCGCATTTCAGGCGGCGTCACGTCGTTCGAACTGATGGCGCGGCACGGCATCGAGGCGGTGATCGCGCACGACACGGCCAGCCGCGATCCGCTGGCGCAGGTCTATCCCTGGTACGTGCTGATCGAATTGACCTCGCAGGCGCAGACGGGCCTGCGCGAGACCATGGAGGAATTCCTCGCGGAAGGCATGGAGCGCGGGCTGGTGCTTGACGCCACCATTGCCGACAGCCTGGAACAGGCGAAGGCCTTCTGGCGCATCCGCGAATTGTTCGGCGAGGTGCAGCGCCATATCGGCGCTTCCATCAAGCACGACGTGTCGGTGCCGGTCGCGGCCGTGCCGGCCTTTATCGCCGAAGCCGACGCCGCGGTCGCGAAATTCATCCCCGGCTGCAGCTCGCTGCCGTTCGGCCATGTCGGCGACGGCAACATTCACTACAACGTGATGCAGGCGCCGGGCGCCGACGGCAAAGCGTTCCTCGCGCGCTGGGACGAGGTCAACGCCGTGGTGTTCGCGGTGGTGAAGAAGCACGGCGGCTCGATCTCGGCCGAGCACGGCGTCGGCGTGATCAAGCGCGATATCCTGCCGGACTACAAGGACCCGGTGGCGCTCGACCTGATGCGCGGCATCAAACAGTTGCTCGATCCCAACGGGATATTGAATCCGGGGAAGGTGCTGTAAGCTTCGCTGTCAACATCGCTTGCACCGCAATCTCCGGCTGTCATCATCCGCGAAGGCGGATGATCCAGTAATCACCAACGGGACCGTGATTACTGGATTGCCCGCCTACGCGGGCAATGACGGGCAGAGTGTGGTGCGCTGCTTTCGCTCAGAACAGCGCCCCCTGCCCGCTGTCCTTCTTCTCGCGTTTGGGCCGCGCGGGCTTCGGCGCTGGCGCCGGTTGCGGATTGGCCGTCATCGGCGCGATCAGCCGCGCATCGTCATTGGCGGTGCGGTTGACGGCGGTGGAAATCTCGTAAGCCTCGAGCAGGCCTTCCGGCGCGGGCGCAATCAGCGCCGACGCCGTGGTCGCATCGACATTGGCGCAATCGAGCCAGAGGTCGAAGCCTTCCGGCGGCACAACAACTGGCATGCGGTCATGAATATCGCCGAGCAGCCGGTTGGCGCGCGTGGTGACGATGGTCGCGGTGTCGAGTTCCTCGCCGTTCGGGCCTTCCCAGGTCTCCCACAAGCCGGCGAAGGCGAGCGGCTCGCCCGATTTCGCACGGATGTAATAAGGCTGCTTGCGCCCGCCGAGCGCCTTCCATTCGTAGAAGCCATCGGCGGGAATGAGACAGCGCCGCCGCTTCATGGCGTTGCGGAAGGCCGGCTTGTCACAAACGGATTCGCCGCGCGCGTTGATCAGCAGCGCGAAATTCTTGGGGTCCTTCACCCACGAAGGAATCAGCCCCCAGCGCACCAGCACGAAATGGCGCTCGCTGTCCTGCAGACGCACGATCGGAATCGGCTGCGTGGGCGCGATATTGTAACGCGCCGGAAAATTGGGCTGCTCGGGATACCGAAACAGTGCCCGGAACGCCTCCGGCGACGAGGTGATGGTGTAACGGCCGCACATATTCGATATGTTTAATTCGTATCCCGCTTAATCACAACTTAACTGGGTACGGCGAAACTACCGCCCGGGACTGGGGCGGCGGTGTGACTGCGATGAAATATCGGGATTGCGTCGAAGCGCCGCAAGCGGTTGACGACACGGCGGAAGAACCCGCCGCCGATACGCTTTGCTTCACCGAGGTCAATATCAATCCGGTCACCGGCCTCGCCAACGACTATCTCAATCATTTCAACGAAGCGATCATGCTGCTCGAAATGCTGTCGAGTTGCCCGGAATTCCGCGCGGATCTTCTGAGCTGGCGCCCGATGAGCTATCGCGAGCATTTCGCCGCGTCCGCGTTCAGGGGCCGCGACGCCGCGATCGCCGCTTACAAGAACGCCGATCCGCAAGCGCGCAACCGCCTCGATGCGCTGGCCGCGGCCATGACGGCGGAATTGGAAGCAACCCGCGCGGCGCTCGGCGCCGACATGCCGCACGAGACGGCGGGCGCGCTCGCCGAAGAGACCGCCCGCTCGCTGAAGCCGCTGGTGGCGCGCGCCGGCGCGGTGATCAACGGCAGGTCGCACGTCCACGATGGGCAAGCGCCGCAGGTGGCCGTCGACAGCCTGATGGAAGGCTAGCGCTTCGTGGCCGACAGTCGCCGCTATCCGAGCCGGCCCTTTCTTGCCGTGAGCGCGGCCATCCTGCGCGACGGCAAGGTGCTGGTGGTGCGGCGCGCGCGGCAACCGGCGCTCGATCGCTATACCTTGCCAGGGGGAGGCGTCGAGCTCGGCGAGACGCTGCACGAGGCGGTGATCCGCGAGGTGCGCGAGGAGACCGCGCTCAGCGTAGAGCCGGTGGCGCTTGCGGGTGAGCGCGAGGTGATCGTGCGGGACGGCGAGGGCCGCGTCGAGCGGCATTTCGTCATTCTGTGCTTTGCCGCGCGCTGGCTCGCCGGCGAACCTGTCCTCAACGAGGAACTCGACGACGCGCGCTGGCTCGAGCCCGCCGCGCTTGCCGGCTTGAACACCACCGACGGGCTCGCCGAGATCGTCGCCGCGGCGGTCGCACGGCTCGACGATGTCGCTTGAAGCCTTGCCTTGCAGTTGCCCAAGAGCGAGCGCATATGGGCAACCGTCATGATCCTGGCTGTCCACCCGTGAACAAGCTGTTCGCCATCGCCCTGCTCTGCCTCGCGGCCGTTCCGGCTTGGGCGGAGAACCAGCCGGTGCCGCCGGCGTCCGACCGCACGGCGCCATTCGACGGCGAGTTGCAGCGGCTTTCCGAAATTCTCGGCGCGCTGCATTACCTGCGGCCGGTGTGCGGGGCGAACGACGGGCAGAGATGGCGCCACGAGATGCAGGCGCTGCTCGACGCCGAAGCGCCAACCGGCGCGCGCCGGCGCAAGTTCGTTGCCAGCTTCAACCGCGGCTACCGCGGCTTCCAGCAGACCTACCACACCTGCACGCCGGCGGCCTCGATCGCCATCCGCCGCTACCTCGAAGAAGGCGCCCGCATCGCCCGCGATATCGGCGCGCGCTACGCCAATTAAAGCCCGTTTGATCGGGGCTTAACCGACGACGCGCCACACAATTTGACAGTGAATTTCGGCCATATCCTACGTTGTCCACAGGCCGTCAATTACACCCGCCCAATTAACCTTTTTGCAAGATGTGTGACAACGCCCCCCAAGCTTGGTGCTAGCGTCCGCCACATCATTGGCCAGCGATAGCGGATGCCGAAGGATTTAAGATAATGATGGATATGACCGGGCGTCCGAGCGAGCCGCAAGAGCCGGTCGCGGACCGCGAACAGAAGCGCGTTGCGCTTGGCTATCTGCATGAGGCCTGGGCCGAAGCCCGTCTCGACGGCGTCGACGGCGACTGCCTGGCGCAAGCCTGCCTGTTCGCAGCCTTGGCCGAATTCGTCTCCACCTATGGCGAAGACGCCGCCGCTACCTACGCCGAAGGGCTCGGCACGCGCATCCGCAACGGCGAGTTTTCCGTCGAAGCGCCGCGCCAATAAGCGCCGCCGTCGCGGTCTTTCTTCAATCGCTGAATTCGGCGCGCGGGCCGCTCATCCGAGCGGCGCGTGCAGGCCGTAGAAGCGCCCGAGCACGGCATCGATGTCGGCCGGATAGAACGGCTTCTTGAGAAAGGCCAGCGCGCCAGAGGCGTGCGCGCGATCGGCGATGACGTTGTCGAGCGTGGACGTCATCATCACCACCGCCACGCCGGGACTTTCGTGCTTCAACTTCGTCAGCGTCTCGAAGCCGTTGGCGCCGGGCATGTTGTAGTCGAGGAATACGACGCCGACCCTGCCCCCGCGCAATTGGTCAAGCGCGGCTTCGCCATCGCTCGCCTCGGAGATGTCGAGCGTAAAACGGCTGGCCGACAGGATCTTGCGGATGATGGTGCGCATGGTGCCGGAATCGTCGACTACCAGCACGCGGGTCGGGATCTTCGCGCGCACGCAGACATCGACCAGCTTGCGCGCATCGTCGGCGCTGGAGGGCCGCGGCAGCACGCCGTCGGAACCTTCGGTGCGCGGGCTTCCGCGCGAGGCCGACTCGATGGTGAAAGGCGGCGGCTGCGACTGATCCGCGGCCTTGATCACGTCCGCCTTCTCTTCCGGCGCCAAGGCGGAGTCCATCACGCAGATATCGACGCCGCCTTTGGCGAGTTCGGCCGTCGCCGTCGTCGCGTCATGCGCGAAAAATTCAACCGGCACCGAGGCCATGGCGGCGCCCTGCCGCCAGAGGTCGTGATCCGGATGCCAGATATCCCGCCCCGGCTGCCGAGGGGCAACGAACAGCATGCGGAACGATACGAGGTCGCCACTCATGGTCCCCGTCCTCCGCCACCCGACCGGTCCCAGCCAGGCGAGCGGTGCTCTTCTACCGTTGATAGCAGTGCGGCGGGGAATAGCAAATTCACAACAGCGCTCTGTGCAAATCCCCTGGGGGAAAACCCATTTCGAACAAGGCTGGTATCATTTAGCCAAGTGTAGCACCGGCAACAACCGGGAGAACCTAACGTCCCAGTGTTTCAAGGAAACGAACCCGCTCGCCCCGCGCCGGCGCGGTCAGGCTGCCCTCCCACATCACCTTGTGGCCCCTTACCATAGTACCGATCGGCCAACCGGTGACACTGACGCCGTTGAAGGGCGTCCAACCGGCGCGCGAGACGGTCCAATCGTCGGTGATGGTCTGCCGCCGCTTGAGATCGACCACCGTCACGTCAGCATCGTAGCCAACGGCGATTCGCCCCTTGGTTGCAATACCGAAGACCCGGGCCGGGCCGGCGCTGGTGAGGTCGACGAAGCGCAACAGCGAGAGCCGGCCGGCGTTGACGTGATCGAGCATGATCGGGACCAGCGTCTGCACGCCGGGCATGCCGGAATGGCTCTTCGGATAAGGATGCGCCTTTTCCTCGCGCGTATGCGGCGAGTGGTCGGAGCCGATGCTGTCGATGACCCCTTGCGCGAGGCCGTGCCAGAGCCCATCGCGATGGCTGGCATCGCGGATCGGCGGATTGAGCTGCGCCAGGGTGCCGAGCCGCTCATAGCAATCCGGCGCCGCAAGCGTGAGATGCGCGGGCGTCGCCTCGGCGGTGGCGACATCTTTGTGCGTGGCGAGGAATTGCGCCTCTTCCTTGCTGGTGACATGCAGCACGTGCACGCGCTTTCCGGTCTCGTGCGCGAGCGCGATCAGCCGTTTGGTGCACATCAGCGCGGCGGTTGCGTCGCGCCAGAGGGGATGCGAGCGCGGATCGCCCTCCACGCGCAGATTCATGCGCTCGCGCAGGCGATACTCGTCCTCGGAATGGAAGGCGGCACGGCGGTTGATCGCCTGCAGCACGGCGCGCACGCCCTCATCGTCCTCGATCAGCAGCGAGCCGGTGGACGACCCCATGAACACCTTGACCGCGCAGGCGCCGGGCAGCCGCTCGAGCGCGCCGAGTTCACGGGTGTTCTCGCGCGTGGCGCCGACATAGAAGGCGAAATCGCAATGCATGCGGTGATGGGCGCGGCTCACCTTGTCGGCGAGCGCTTCGGCACTGGTCGTGGTCGGCTCGGTGTTGGGCATTTCGAACACCGCCGTGACCCCGCCCATGACGGCGCCGAGCGAGCCCGATTCCAGATCTTCCTTGTGGGTCAGCCCCGGCTCGCGGAAATGCACATGGCTGTCGATAACGCCGGGCAGCAGGTGCAGACCGCGGCAATCGATCACCTCGCCGGCCGACGCCCGCGAAAGATCGCCGATGGCGGCGAAACGGCCGTCGCGGATGCCGATATCGCGCGCGCCCTCGCCGTCCTGGTTGACGACCGTGCCACCTTTGAGGACGAGGTCGTAGGTTTCGGGCATTTTAGAGCACTTCTGATTGGAACTGCCGGGGGTTGCCGCGAGGCCCTCAGCGCTTACGTTTTGCGGCGAGTTCTGGCAAGAGACTAAGGCAACGAGGGCCAAGAGTATCCGCAATGCAGGCAGCGCTCCTCCCCGACCGCGGCGTGGTCAAGGTCGCCGGCGACGACGCCAGGCGCTTTCTCAACGGGCTCGCCACCAATGACATCGGCAAGGTCGCGCCGGGGGCGCCGCGCTTTGCCGCGCTGCTGACGCCGCAGGGCAAGATCATCGTCGACTTCATCGCCGCCGAGGCCCCGGCCGAAGACGGCGGCGGCTTCTTCCTCGACTGCCCGCGCGCGCTCGCCGGCATGCTCAAGGACAAGCTCAATTTCTACAAGCTGCGTGCCAAGGTCACGGTCGAGGATCTCTCGGACGTACTCGGCGTGATGGCGGTGTGGGACGGGGCGGGCGATAGCGAATATGGCCTCTGCTACCCGGACCCGCGTCTGAAGGCGCTGGGCATGCGCGCGATACTGCCGCCGCATCTCGCAAGCCAAGCCGCCGCCGAGCTCGGCGCCGAACTGGCGGATGCCGAGGTTTACGATGCCCACCGCATCGCGCTCGGCGTGCCGCGCGGCGGCCAGGATTTCATGTACGGCGACACCTTTCCGCATGAGGCCGACATGGACCAGCTCGCCGGCGTCGATTTCGAAAAGGGCTGCTACGTTGGCCAGGAAGTGGTCTCGCGCGTGGAGCACCGCAACAGCGCGCGCAGCCGGCTGGTGCCGATCGCCTATGACGAATTCGCGCCCGACGACGGGCTGCCGGTGATGGCCGGCGACAAGCAGGTCGGCACGCTCGGCTCCACCGCCAAGGGCCACGGGCTGGCGCTCTTGCGGCTCGACCGCGTCGCCGACGCGCTCGCCAATGGCACGCCGCTTTCCTGCGGCGGCATCGCCATCCGCGTGGTCAAGCCGGATTGGGCGCGGTTTCCATTTCCGGGCGAAGCGCAACCTGCTGGGTAATGGTCAACGCGGTCTCGCTCTGATGTCTTTTAGCAGGCGATAGAGCGTCAAAGGCTTTGCGGGAAACGGGGCAAAACCAAAGCTTTGATAGAATACGGCTGCGTCATCGTCTTTTGCATGCACGACCACGCCGCGGATGCCGGCGATATCGGCGGCCGCCAGCGTGCGCCACATCGCATCCCGCAAAAGGGCCGCACCAAAGCCGCGCCGGTGATAGCGCCGATCGACAGCGAGGCGCGCGATGACCATCACCGGGATGGGATGGCGCGGCAGGCCCTTGGACAGGCGATCAGGCGCATCATCATATCTGACGGCGCCGGCCGCGAGGGAGTGATACCCGACAACGGCCCCGTCAATCGTCGCAACATAAGTCACCGAGCTACCGGCACTTTGGTTGCCGAGCGCAGAGACCTGCAGAAAGCGATCAAGCGCCGCATTGCCGCAATCGAAGCTGCCGAGATGATGCGCAGCGCTGAGCTTCTCGACCCGTGGCTTGCCGGCGTCGGCGGCGTTCAATCAAATGCGCCCGGTTCGGTCAGCAGACGCTCAAGCCGTTCGTCATATTGCGGCGGAGCATCGAGCGCCTCCAAAAACGCTTTCCACTGTTCGGCGTTCAATCGCACGCCCGATTGGTCGGCAAGCAGAACATCGGCGGTCGTCAGCGCGCTATCGAGCACGAATTCGCTCACACTCTTGTTTTGCACATCGGCCGCTGCTTGTATCCGGCGCTTGGCCTGCGGTGTCAGGCGCAAATCGAGCTTTTCGCTGCGTGTCGAGCGCTTGGTACGGGCGGCCCGGTCAGACATGGCAAATCCTCGCAAGTTTCTAAGATGCCAGATTTGCCAGACATTGTCATGACAAAAATTGACCCGCAAATTAGCGAAAAACGAAAGCCAAAGCGCCCTGGATCGGTAGGATGAGCCCAAACACCCCCCACGCCGACAACCTCCCCCGCTGCACCTGGCCGGGCACGGACCCGCTCTACGTCGCCTATCACGACGAGGAATGGGGCGTGCCGGAATACGACGACCGCGCGCTCTATGAAAAGCTCGTACTCGACGGTTTCCAGGCCGGGCTGGCGTGGATCACCATCCTGCGCAAGCGCGAGAACTTCCGCAAAGCCTTCGACGGCTTTGAGCCGGAAAAGATCGCGCGCTACACGCCGAAAAAAGTCGAGCGGCTGATGCAGGATGCCAGCATCGTGCGCAACCGCGCCAAGATCGAAGGCGCGATTCGCTCGGCGCGCGGCTGGCTCGACATCATGGAGAAAGGCCCGGGCTTTTCCGAACTGCTGTGGGACTATGTCGACGGCAAGCCGAAGGCGAACAACTTCCGCACCTCCGGTCAGATCCCCGCCGACACGCCGCTCTCGCGCACGATCTCGAAGGAACTCGCCGGGCGCGGCTTCAAGTTCGTCGGCCCCACCATCGTCTATGCCTTCATGCAGGCGGTCGGCATGGTCAACGACCATCTGGTGAGCTGCCATCGCCACGCGGCTTGCACCAAGATGGCCAAGAAAAAATGAGCAAGACGCCGACGAAGGGGGCGAGCGCCGCGGCGCGTGCCTGGCAGCGCATGTTGTCGGGGCGCCGGCTCGATCTGCTCGACCCCTCCCCGCTCGACATCGAGATGGACGACATCGCGCACGGGCTCGCGCGCGTCGCGCGCTGGAACGGGCAGACCGAGGGCTCCCATATCTTCTCGGTCGCCCAGCATTCGCTGTTGGTCGAGGCGCTGGCGCGCGCGAAAGTGCCGCGCCTCGATGCCAAGGGCCGGCTCGCGGTGCTGCTGCATGACGCGCCGGAATACGTCATCGGCGACATGATCTCGCCGTTCAAGGCGGTGATCGGCGGCAGCTACAAGGCGGTGGAGCGCCGGCTGCTCGCCGCCATTCATTTGCGCTTCGGGCTGCCGGTGAAGCCGGCCGATGAGTTGCAGGCGCTGATCAAGGCCGCCGACCGCAGCGCCGCTTATCTGGAGGCGACGCAAGCTTGCCGGTTTCGCGGCCGGCGAAGCGCGCAGGTTCTTCGGCACGCCGCCGAAGTTCTCGGCAACCATCGAGCGCGACTATCTGACCCCGTGGCCGGCGGGCACGGCGGAACACCGCTTCAAGGAGCGGTTCGAAAAGCTCATGCGCGGCTGAGCCTTTTCAGCCCGGGCGGCAGGTCATAGATATGACGCAGGAATCGCTATTGGTAAGGCCGTCATGATCCACGTTTGCTCGCTCTCGCGCCTGCACGCCACCGTCGATGAAACCGGCGCGCGCCACATCGTCACCTTATTGCGGCTGATCGAGCGGGTGGAGCGGCCGGTCCATATCGCACCGGAGAATCATCTGGTGCTCGCCGTCGACGACATCAGCCAGCCGATGGACGGCTACACCGCGCCGGCCGAGGAGCATGTCAGGCGGCTCGTCGACTTCGTCGGCCATTGGGACCGCACGACGCCGATGGTGGTGCATTGCTTTGCCGGCATCAGCCGCTCCACCGCCGGCGCCTTCGTCGCAGCCTGCGTCATCAACCCGCAGCGCGACGAGAACGAGATCGCGCAGGCGATCCGCCGCGCCTCCAAGACGGCGCAGCCGAATGTGCGCATCGTCTCCATCGCCGACCGTCTGCTCAAGCGCGACGGCCGCATGGTGCAGGCGATCGAGACCATGGGCCCAGGCCAGGCAGCGATGGAAGGCGATCCCTTCCGGCTCGACCTGCTCTGAGCACGACCGCCCGCGCGACAGCCGCCTTCCGTGTCGCCTTGCGGCCATCTACCATGACAGCCGAATCCGGGGGCGGCGATGCTGGAATTGCTGGTCGCGCTGGTTGTGGCGTTTCCGATCATGACCATCGTCGCGTTGGTCATGACGTTGAACGCGCGCCGCGGCGTGCAGGAGCTGCAGGCGCGGGTGGCCCGTTTGGAGGCCGGCCAGGCGCCGAGGTCGGTCGCGCCGCGTGTTGAGCCGCTGCCCGCCGAAGAGCCTGTCGCCGAGCCAGCCGCCCCGGCAGCCGCGATCGAACCGCCGATCGCCATTCCGCCGCAGGCCGCCGAGCCTGCCACACCACAATCGTCTCCCCTGCCGCCAATGCCGGCGCCACCTGCCACGCTGGAGCAGCGCTTCGGCACCCAGTGGGTCGTCTGGATCGGCGGCCTGGCGCTGGCGCTCGGCGCCGTCTTCCTGGTGCGTTACACCGTCGAACAAGGCCTGCTCGGTCCGGGCGTACGCATCCTCCTCGCCGGCCTGTTCGCGGCCGCCCTGGTCGCCGCCGGCGAGTGGACGCGGCGCACCGAGCTTGCCGCCGGCCTTGTCGCTATCCCGCGCCAGCACATCCCCAGCATCCTCACCGCCGCCGGCACGGTTGCCGCCTACGCCACGGTCTACGCCGCCTACGCGCTCTACGGGTTCCTGTCGCCCGGCGCCGCTTTCATCCTGCTCGGCCTTGTTGCACTGGCAACGCTCGCCGCCGCGCTGCTGCATGGGCCTGCGCTCGCCGGCCTCGGCCTCGCCGGCGCTTTCATCGCACCGCTGTTGGTCGCCACCACCGAGCCGAGCTACTGGGCGCTCTATGCCTATCTCTTTGTCGTAAGTGCCGCGGCTTTCGCGCTGGCGCGCATACGGCTGTGGCGCTGGCTCGCGATCACGGCGGTGGTGCTCGGCGCGCTGTGGACACTGCCCGGCATCGACGGCTTCCCGGTCGAAGCACTCGGCGCCCACCTCTTCCACGTCACCGCCGGTTTCATCCTCATTGCCGTGCTCATCGTTTCCGGACTGCTGTTTGGTCCGGACGTCGAGCCGGGAAAAGCGGATGGGATTTCATCGGGCGCCATCGGCGCCTATCTGCTCGCCGCCGGCGTCGTGGTGACACGCAGCCATCACGACCCGGCCGCGCTCATCGTGTTTACCGCGCTGGCCGCGGCGACGGTCGCCATCGTCTGGCGCACCGATGCGGCGCTGTGGGCCCTGCCCGCCGGCGCCGCTTTGACCGTGCTGGTCATGCTGCAATGGGCGCTGCCAAGCCTGTTCGTGGATCTCGTCTATCCGCCCGGCGTCACCCGCGGCGCCATTCCCGATCTGCCGACGGGATCGGCATCGCACATGGCCCTGGGCGCGGCGCTGGCGGCTCTATTCGGCATAGCCGGCTATGCCGCACAAGGCCGCGCGCGCAACGCGTCCATCGCGCTCGTCTGGAGCGCCTGCGCGGTGGCAACGCCGGTCGCCATTCTGGTCGCGCTCTATTACCGCATCGCCGAGTTCGACCGCTCGATCCCCTTCGCCGGCCTGGCTTTGCTGCTGGCGGCGCTCTACGGCTACGCCACCGAGCTGTTGAGCCGACGCGAGCCGCGCGCGGGATCGGCCGCCTCCGCGGCGGTATTCGCCACCGGCGCGCTCGGCGCACTTGCGCTGACGCTCACCTTCGCGCTGGAAAACGGATGGCTCACCGTCGGCCTGGCGATGATGGTGCCGGGTATCGCTTGGATCAGCGACCGACGCCCCCTGCCGGGCTTGCGCTATCTCGCGGCGGCCGTGGTCGTGCTGGTGATCGGACGCATCGGCTATGAGCCGAGCATCGTCGGCGACGACCTCGGCACCGCACCGATTTTCAATTGGCTGCTCTATGGCTACGGCGTGCCCGCCGCCTCGTTCTGGTACGCCGGCCATCTGCTGCGGCGGCGCGCCGACGATGCGCCGGCGCGCGTCACCGATGCCGGCGCGATCCTGTTCACCGTGTTGCTCGCGATGTTGGAAATCCGCCACTACATGATGCACGGCCGCATGTTCGTGCCGGTCGCGGCGCTGACCGAAATCGCCATGCAGGTCTCGGTCGGGTTGGCGATCGCCATCGGCCTCGAACGTATCCGTCTGCGCAGCCAAAGCATCGTGCACGACATCGGCGCCATGATCGTGGCGGGGCTGACGTTGGCGGCAATCGTCATCGGCCTGTTGTTCGCGCTCAATCCCTTCTTCACGGCGACCGTGGTCGGCGGCACGTTCTTCAACCTGATCCTGCTCGGCTACGGCATCCCCGCGGTGCTTGCCGCGATCCTCGCGCTCACCACGCGCGCGACGCGGCCGCTCGCCTATCGCTACACAGCGGCGGCGACCGCGATCGCTCTCGCGCTGCTCTATCTCTCGTTGGAGATCCGGCGGCTCTACCAGGGCAGCCACATCTCGCCGTGGGCGCCGACCGGCAACGCCGAGCAATACACCTATTCGGTCGCATGGCTGATATTCGGCGTGGCGCTGCTGGCGGCCGGCGTCGTGTTGCGCTCGCAGCCGGCGCGGCTCGCTTCGGCGGTGGTGGTGGCACTCACCATCGGCAAGGTGTTTCTCATCGACATAGCGGGCCTGACCGGTATTCTACGCGCGTTGTCCTTCATCGGACTGGGCGCGGTCCTGGTCGGCATCGGCTGGCTCTACCAGCGGCTGCTGTTTCCGCCCGCGCGGGTGCGCTGAGCTCAGGGCGACGGGAGCAAACAATGGATGAAACCGTGACACGCTACGGCGTGGCATCGGCCGAGGTGCTCAAGTCCTATGAAGGCCTCGACTTCCTGAAAGCGTTGATCGACGGCACCATCCCCGCGCCGCCGATGTGCGAGTTGCTCGGCTTCCGTCTCGTCGCGGCGGAGAAAGGCCGCGCGGTGTTCGAAGGCGCGCCCGCGCTCAAGCACTACAATCCCTTCGGCGTGGTGCATGGCGGACTGGCGGCGACCATGCTCAATTCCGCGCTCGGCTGCACCGTCCATTCCACCTTGCCGAAGGGCGACACTTTCACGACGCTCGAGTTCAAGGTAAATCTGGTGCGTGCGATCACAGCCGACATCGGGCTGCTGCGCGCCGAAGGACGCATCCTGCATCGCGGGCGCACCGTCGCCACCGGCGAAGCCGATCTGCGCGACAGCGCCGGCAAACTTTATGCGCATGCCAGCACGACCTGCATCATTTTTCCGGCGCAGCGCTGAGTACAGAACATCGTCAGCGGTCAACGCCGCAAAAATTGCACAAATAAGGTGCACATATACCCGCACCGCACGTGCGCAGCAGCCGAGATATTGTCCACAACGCGTCGACTCTGGGAACTTTCACCCTATATACACACAAGTGACGTCACCATCGGTGACCGACAATTCACGAGCGACGGGAAAAATCGCCTCTATTTCAGCTAATTGCGCGATTTTATCTATCAGGATGCGCCACTCCGGGTTGGAACTTTACGTTCCACGGCGCTTTTTCCAACCGCCGCAACAGCAGGGTTAGGGAGGATCAGCGGGGCGCATGTGCGGACTTTGCGGAGAAATGAATTTCACTGGAGCGGCGCCGTCGACGCGCGCCGTCTCAGCGATGATGGAATCGATGGCACCGCGTGGACCGGACGGCGCGGGCCTGTGGGCGAATGGCGCGACCGCGCTCGGCCATCGTCGGCTCAAGATCATCGATCTCTCGGAGCGCGCGCAGCAGCCGATGGTGGACGCCGACCTGGGCCTGTCGGTCGCGTTCAACGGCTGCATCTACAATTACAAAGAGCTGCGCGCCGAACTCGAAGGCAAGGGCTACCGCTTCTTCTCGCACGGCGATACCGAAGTGGTGATCAAGGCTTGGCACGCCTGGGGCAAGGAAGCGCCCAAGCGCTTCCACGGCATGTTCGCCTTTGCGGTCGATGAGCGCGACAGCGGACGGCTGGCGCTGGTGCGCGACCGGCTCGGCATCAAGCCGCTTTATTATTCCGAGCATCGCGACGGCATCCGCTTTGCCTCGACGCTACCCGCGCTGCTCAAGGCCGGCGACGTCGATACGTCCATCGATCCCGTGGCGCTGCACTACTACATGACGTTTCACGCGGTGGTGCCGCCGCCGCACACCATCCTCAACGGCGTGCGCAAGGTCGAGCCCGGCACTGTCACCGTGTTCGAGCCCGACGGCCGCCGCAGCACGGATCGCTTCTGGTCGCTGTCGTTTGCGCGCACCTCGCAGGAAGCGCAGCGCTCGCGCGCGGAATGGCGCGAGCAAGTGCATGCCGCGCTACGCACGGCGGTCGACCGGCGCATGGTCGCCGACGTACCGGTGGGCGTGCTGCTGTCGGGCGGGCTCGATTCCAGCCTGATCGTCGGCCTGCTCGCTGAAGGCGGCCAGCAGCACCTGAAGACCTTTTCGATCGGCTTCGAGTCGGTCGGCGGCGAACAGGGCGACGAATTCCAGTATTCCGACATCATCGCCAAGCATTTCGGCACCGAGCACCACAAGCTGTTCATCGAATCCGACAAGCTGATCGCCAGCCTGCCGGAAACGATCCTGGCGATGTCGGAGCCGATGGTGTCCTACGACAATGTCGGCTTCTATCTGCTGTCGAAGGAAGTGGCGCGCCACGTCAAGGTGGTGCAATCCGGCCAGGGCGCCGACGAAGTGTTCGCCGGCTATCACTGGTACCCGCCGCTGGTCGATTCCAACGATCCGGTGGGCGATTACGCCGCCCATTTCTTCGACCGCGACCACGAGGAATATGCGCGCATCATGGAGCCGGGCGTGGTCGACGGCAATCACGCGCTCGACTTCGTGCGCGCGCATTTCGAGAGCCCCGGCGCCGACGACGCCATCGACAAGGGGCTGCGCATCGATTCGACCATCATGCTGGTGGACGATCCGGTGAAGCGGGTCGACAACATGACCATGGCCTGGGGGCTGGAGGCGCGCGTGCCCTTCCTCGACCATGATCTGGTGGAACTCGCCGCCAAGGTTCCGGCTGCGGAAAAAGTGCGCGATGGCGGCAAGGGCATCCTCAAGGACATCGGGCGCGGCGTCATCCCCGCCGAGGTAATCGACCGCCCCAAGGGCTATTTCCCGGTTCCCGCGCTCAAATATATCGAAGGGCCCGTGCTCGAATTTGTGCGTAACGCGCTCGATGCGCCGGCCGCGCGCCAACGCGGGTTGGTCAGGCGCGACTATGTCGATACGCTCCTGCAGGCGCCAAAGGAGCACATTACCCGTCTCAGAGGCTCGAAACTGTGGCAGATCGCCCTGCTCGAGCTCTGGCTGCAAGCGCATCACGTCTGATTGGGGGCGCAACCATGCAGATGAATCGAGCCACGACCGATGCCGACAAGAACATGCTGTCGCTCAAGAGCTGGGGACGGCGTCCCGAGCATTCCGCCATGGCACGCCGCGCTTTCGTAGACTGCGGCTGGGGCCGGCTGATCTTCGGCCAGACCTTCGATGAGCCGCGGGCGCTCGCGGCCATGCTCGAAGGCGAGATGTCCGGCGATCGCGACGTCGCGCTTTATGTGCACGAGCCGCAAGTCGTGCTCTCGGAAGCGCCGCAGGCGCTGTTCCTCGACCCGTCGCACACCTACCGGCTCAACCTCGCCAACGTGCGCGGCGCCGCCGCCGTTCACGCCATCACCATTCGCGACGCCCGCGCCAGCGATGCCGAAGAGGTGACGCGCCTCTACCGCTCGCGCAAGATGGTGCCGTTGCGCGACGGCTATCTCGAGCCCGGCGGCCATCCGGACAGCGTCTCCGTCCTGGTCGCGGAAAGCGGCGAGAACCGTCTTGCCGGCGTCGTCATCGGCGTCGACCACAAGGAGGCGATCAACGATCCCGACAACGGATCGAGCCTGTGGGCGCTGGCCGTCGATCCGCAGGCGCAGATGCCGGGCGTCGGCACCGCGCTGGTGCTCGCTTTGGCCGACCGCTTCCGCGAGCACAGCCGCACCTTCATGGACCTCTCGGTCATGCACGACAACGAGCAGGCCATCGCGCTCTATGAGAAGCTCGGTTTCGCGCGCGTGCCTGTGTTTTGCGTCAAGCGCAAGAACGCGGTCAACGAGGCGCTGTTCGTCGGTCCGGCGATCGGCGGCGAGCTCAACGTCTATGCCCGCATCATCGTCGACGAGGCGCGCCGCCGCGGCATCGCGGTGGAGATCGAGGATGGCGAAGCGGGGCTGTTCCGGCTCTCGTTCGGCGGGCGCTCCATCGCCTGCCGCGAGTCGCTGTCGGACATGACCAGCGCGGTGGCGCTGTCGCGCTGCGACGACAAGGCGCTGACGCGCCGATTGCTCGAGAAAGCGGGCCTGCGCGTGCCCGAGCAGCTCAGCGTCAGCCGCGCGCACGAACTCTCCGCCTTCCTCGAGCGCCACGGCCGCGTCGTGATCAAGCCGGCGCGCGGCGAACAAGGCCGCGGGGTATTCGTCGATCTCACCACCGAGGACGAGGTTTCGCGCGCGATCGAGCAGGCGCGCCAGCTCTGCGACGAGGTGCTGATGGAGGAATTCGTCAGCGGGCAGGACCTGCGCATCATTGTCATCGACGGCGCGGTGGTGGCGGCCGCCGTGCGCCAGCCCGCTACGGTGCTCGGCGACGGCGAGCACAGCATCCGCGAATTGATCGAGACGCAGAGCCGCCGCCGCGCCGCGGCCACCGGGGGCGAGAGTCACATTCCGCTCGACGGCGAGACCGACCGCACCATCCGCGCCGCCGGCCACCGGCTGTTCGACGTGCTGGCCAAGGGCAAGAGCCTCGCGGTGCGCAAGACCGCCAATCTGCATACCGGCGGCACCATCCATGACGTCACCGCCGATTTGCACCCTGACCTTGCGGCCGCGGCGGTTGCCGGCGCCAAGGCGCTCGATATTCCGCTGGTCGGCTTCGATTTTCTGGTTTCCGACGTCGCCGGGCCAGACTATGTCATCATCGAGGCCAACGAGCGGCCCGGCCTCGCTAACCATGAACCGCAGCCGACCGCCGAGCGCTTCATCGACTTCTTGTTCCCGCACAGCCGCACGACCACATAGCCCCCAATGCACGACCCAGCCATCGAGGATGTCTACCTTCTCGACGTTCTCAAGCGCCTTTTGGACACGCCCAGCCCGACCGGCATGACCGATGCCGCCATCGCGCTGGTGTGCGGCGAATTGGAAGTGCTGGAGATCCCCTTCGAGCTGACGCGCCGCGGCGCGATCCGCGCCACGCTCTCGGGCACCGCGCCGGCGCCGGACCGCGCCATCGTCGGCCATCTCGACACGCTCGGCGCCATGGTCAAAGACATCCGCGACAACGGCCGGCTGGAGGTGGTGCCGATCGGCACCTGGTCAGCGCGCTTTGCGGAAGGCGCGCGCATGACCGTGTTCAGCGACGACGGCAATTTCCGCGGCACCATTCTGCCGCTGAAGGCCTCCGGCCACATCTACAACGAGGAAGTGGACGACGCAGCCTTCGGCCTGGAGCAATCTCGAAGTGCGCATCGACGCGCAGACCGCCTCCGCCGCCGAAACGCAGGCGCTCGGCATAGCGATCGGCGACACCATCGCCATCGATCCGCAGCCGGAGTTCGGACCGAACGGCTTCATCAATTCGCGCCACCTCGACGACAAGGCGGGCGTCGCCACCATCCTTGCCGCCGCGCGCGCCGTGCGTAAGGAAAACCTGACGCTGCCGATCGACTGCCACCTGCTGTTCACGCTGTCGGAAGAAGTCGGCGTCGGAGCCAGCGCCGTGCTGCACGGCGACGTGGCGGAGCTGGTCTCGGTCGACAACGGCACCATCGCGCCGGGACAGAACACCTCGCCCTATGGCGTGACCATCGCCATGCAGGATTCGTCCGGTCCCTTCGACTGGCACCTGACGCGCAGCCTGATCGGGCTCGCCGCCAGCTACAACATCGAGCATGCGCGCGACGTGTTCCGCTATTACCGCTCCGACGCGGCCTCGGCGGTGGAAGCGGGCAACGACATCCGCGCCTCGCTGATCTGTTTCGGACTCGACGCCAGCCACGGCTGGGAGCGCGTGCACGAGCAATCGCTGTTCGCGCTGGCGCGGCTATTGGCGCTTTACATGCAGAGCGAGCCGCTGTTCAGCCGCGACCGACAGTTGCTCGGCCCGATGGGCGACCTGCCCGCCGGCGACATCGGCGCGCAGAGCTGAGTTTTACTCGGCCTTTTCGGCGGCGAGCGAAGGCCGCAGGGCGAGCGGGCTTTCGCGCCGGGTGTGCGCCACATGCGGGTTCGCATGGGTGCGCTTGAAGGTGCAGGAGGCAAAGCCCAGACCGCGGATCGAGCCGACAAACGAATTGTCGCTCGTCTTCTCCAGGTTGAAGCAGGGCGAAATCGGCAGGCCGCGCAGCGAGGCGCAGACCTTCTCGCCCTTCACCCGCAGAGTGTTGGCCGGGAGCCTCGCGTAATACATCCGCCCCGAGCCCTGAAACTGGACGGAGCCGACCACCGCGCCGTTCGCAAGAATGCGGCCCTCGCCGCGGGTGCCTTCGAAGCAACTGTAGCTGAACGCCTTGCCGATGACGAAGCGCCGGGCCTCTTGTGCGTTCATCTCGCCGGCCAAGGCCGGAGCGGCGGCCAACAGGCCCATCAGCACGGCAACCCCACGTAACATCCCTGCAACTCCGACTGACGCCGCAGACCAATTGGATTGTTGGGCAAACCAAGCCCGCAGCCTGTTTCTTTAAGCCTATTCGATTCTGACCCTGTTTCGTCGATAAATCCTGAACATCTTTACCCGATCTTGATCACGATGCGACCGCGCACCCGGCCCGCCAGGATTTCCGGAGCCCGCTCCAGAACCTCCGAAAAGGGTATTTCAGTGATCATCGCAGCCAATTTCTGGCGGTCAAGATCGCCTTCCAGCCGTTTCCACGCTTCTTTCCGGCGTTCCAGGGGGCACATCACGGAATCGATGCCATAAAGACACACTGCCCGAAGAATAAATGGCGCAACCGAGGTCGGTAGGTCCATACCGGCCGCCAGGCCGCAGGCGGCCACCGCCCCGCCGTAGCGGGTCATGGACAGAAGATTGGCAAGCACGGCCGAACCGGCGACGTCGATGCCACCGGCCCAGCGCTCCCTGGCGAGCGGCTTGACCGGCCCCGAGAGTTCCGCCCGCTCGACGATCTCGCTGGCGCCCAGGCCCTTGAGGTAGTCCGCCTCCTCCGGGCGTCCGGTGACGGCGTCCACGCTGAACCCGCGCTTGGCGAGCAGCGCGATCGCCACCGACCCCACCCCGCCGGCAGCGCCGGTCACGGCGATCGGTCCGCTCGCTGGCGTCAGCCCATGGCGCTCAAGCGCGATCACTGCGAGGGCGGAGGTATAGCCGGCGGTGCCGATCGCCATCGCCTCGCGCGCGCTCAAGCCGGCCGGCAGCGCAACCAGCCAGTCGCCCTTGACGCGGGCCTTCTCGGCATAGGCGCCGAGATGGGTCTCGCCCATGCCCCAACCGTTGCAGATGACCTTGTCGCCCGCCTTCCAGGCCGGATGGCTGGACGCTTCCACCGTGCCGGCGAAGTCGATGCCGGCGATCATCGGAAAGCGACGCACCACCGGCGCCTTGCCGGTGATGGCGAGGCCGTCCTTGTAATTGACGGTGGAATATTCGACGCGCACGGTGACGTCGCCGTCCATGAAATCGGCTTCGTCGAATTCGGTGAGCCCCGGCTTGGCGCCCTTTTCCGCGATCACAATGGCCTTGAACGTTCCCAACTTTTCCTCGCTGCCGCTTGAGCCCTATGGGCCATTCATGGCGCGATGGGCGCGCGCGTGCAAGGGTGCGGGACCGGACGCGGCCTGATCGGCCTCTTAGCAAAGACGTTACATCGTCTTGATCGACCTTCATCCGACCGGTCTCGCGCGCGGACCGCGTCAGTCGGCGCTGCTGCGGCCTTCCATGCGGAAGCTCTTGACCAGTTCCTCGTCGAGATCGGCATAGACCCGCCGCTCGATGGCGCGAAACTCGTCCGAGGTCGGGTCGCGCTGGTGCGGCAGATCGATGTCGAGCACGCTCTTGATGCGGCCGGGACGCGCCGTCATCAGCACGATGCGGTCGGCGAGATAGATCGCCTCGACCACCGAATGGGTGATGAACACCACCGTCTTGCGATGCTCCTGCCAGATGCGCAGCAGCTCGTGCTGGAGATGACGCCGGGTCAGTGCATCGAGCGCGCCGAACGGCTCGTCCATGAAGATGATCGAGGGCTCGGTGGCGAACGCGCGCGCGATGGCCACCCGCTGCTTCATGCCGCCCGACAATTCGCGCGGCCGCTTGTCGGCGAAATCGGCGAGCCCAACCATGTCGAGATAGCGCATGGCGACTTCGCGCCGCTGCCGGCGCGGCAGCCCTTTGCGCTCGAGCCCGAACTCCACGTTGCCGAGCACGTCGAGCCACGGGAAACAGCGCGTAGTCCTGGAACACCATGCCGCGGTCGATGTCGGGCCCATGCACCACGATGTCGCCCACCCGCGCCTCGCCCGCCGAAGGCGGCGTCAGTCCGGCGAGAATGTTGAGCATGGTCGACTTGCCGCAGCCGGACGGGCCCACCACCACCAGGAATTCGCCGGGCGCGATGTCGAGATCGGTCGGCAGCAGCGCCTCGACCGTGCGGCCGTCGGCGCCGGTGTAGTGCTTGGCAAGGCCACGCAGCGTGAGCGGCTTGGCGGTGGCGGGGCTCAAGCGTATTCATTCGACCATCCAGTTGCAGCGGTGGTCGAGCCAGCGGAACACGGCGTCGAACAGGACGCCGAGCACGCCGATGGTCACCATGCCGACCAGCACCAGGTCCGAGCGCAGGACTTCCATGCCGTTGGAGATCAGGTAGCCGAGCCCGGTACGGGCGGCGACCAGTTCGGCGGCGATGATCGCCGCCCAGCCGGTGCCGAACGAAATGCGCAAGCCCACGATCACCTGCGGCAGCGCCGCCGGCAGCACCACCTTGCGGAACAACGAGGCGTTGTCGTTGCAGCCGAGGATGCGGCCGGCGCGGATGAGCACCGGGTCGATGCTTTTGACGCCGGCGACGGTGTTGAGCAGGATCGGGAAAGAACGTGCCGATGAAGATGACGAAGATCTTGCCGCCCTCGTCGATGCCGAACCAGAGAATGGCCAGCGGAATCCAGGCGAGCGGCGAGATCGGCCGGAACAGCTCCACCACCGGATCGAGCACGCGCTCGAGCCGCTGCCAGCGGCCCATGGCGAAGCCGAGCGGTACCGCCACGATCGCCGCCAGCACCCAGGCCGAGAGCACGCGGAACACGCTATAGGCCGCATCGGTCGGCAACTCGCCGCTGGCCGTGAGGTGGACGAAGGTTTGCGCGGTCAGCAGCGGCGACGGCAGCAGGGCTGGCGGCGGCCGGGCGATCCAGATCACCGCCTGCCACACGGCGATGACGCCCGCCGCGGCGTAAAGATAAGGCAGCAGCTTGGCCGCCTGTCGACGCAGCCGCGCGGCGAGCCCGCGTGGCCTCGGGCCGACGGATGCCAAGGCACCCGTCGCCGCGTCGCTCGTCAGCGTCACTTCACGTCCTTTAGCGCTTGTTCGGCGAATTTGGTCTCGACCTTCGGATCGTCGGTCGGCTTCAAGATCCCGGCCTTCTTGAGGAACGAACTATAAGCCTCGACCGTCGACTTGTCCGGCACGATATTGCGGTCGAACACGGAGATCTTCTGCTTCACGGCGTATTCGATCACCTTGCGCGGGAACTTGTTTTCCTTGACCCAGATGTCGATCGCCTTATCGGGGTCTTTGAGGATCAGATCGATCGCCTTGACCTCGGCATTGATAAGGTCCTGCACCAGATCGGGATGCGCCTTGATGAAGTCATCGCGCGCGTAGGTGCCGTCACCCACATAGTGGCCGTTCTTGATCGGCATGATCTGAGCGGAACTCATCAGCACGCGCGCGACGCCGTCGGCGAGCGCACGAGATACATGCGGGTCCCAGGTGATGCCGGCATCGACGCTCTTGTTGCCGAGCAGCGTGGCGACCTGCGAGCCTTGGGTCTTGAACAGCTGCACGTCCTTGACGGTGAGGTGCGCATCCGCCAGCGCCTTGATCAGCAGCGGATATTGCTGCGAGCCCTCGCCCGGAAAGGCGATCTTCGCGCCCTTGAGATCGGACACCTTGGTGATCTTGGAATCCTTCGGCACCAGGATGGCGGTCTGATCGAGGATGTCGATGGCGATCAGCTTCGCCGGCAGCCGCGCGGCGGCGACGATCGCCGGTCCCATGCCGGCGGACGCGATCTGAATCGCACCGGAGCCGAGCGCCTGGTTTTCCGGCGCGCCGTACGAGAAGGATCTCAGGACGATTTTGACATTGTATTTCTTTTCGATCGGCTTGAGGTAGCCGGCGCCGTGGGCGACCAGGATCGGCTGGGTCGACGGCTGAACTCCGAAATTGACGACCTCTTCAGCCATCGCCGGCGTGGCGAGCGCGGCCGCAAGCGCGATCGCGATGGCAGGGGAAAGACGGATCATCGGAATACTCCATTGCACGTTTTTGGCTGCACGAGTGCGCGGACGGTGCGCATTTCCGATCTGGGATTCCCGACATTTCAGACCGCTGTTTTAAGGATCGCGTTTGCACAAATAACTGTCAACAGCCGCGAGCGACCAAAGAATTCGCAACCGTGATAGTTTGTTGTTCAAATTCTTGAATGGTGAGACGAATCGTTCTCTGACACCATCGTCGATTGTCGAAAGATGGCGCTACAAGCGGGTTGCAAGACAAAACGCGGTTGCCGCGCGGCGATGCGCGCGGGCGGGCCGCGTGTCACATCTTCTTGATCAGCTTGGTTTCTCGCGCGGTGGTCTTGGGATCGCCCCAGCTCGGCTCGTTGGAACCGTCGCCCCAGGCGCGCGGACGATAGAAGGTGTGCACGCCGATCTTGAACACCTTGCGCATTTCGCGCACCCAGCTCGGGTGCACCCAGTAGGCGTGATAGTGGGTGGATTTGGCGATCTGCGGCAGCCACAGTTCGCCGTTGAGCATGTCGTGGGCGATGCGCTTGGCGCGCGCCCAGGCATCCGGCTCGGTGACCACGTCGGGAACGCCGTCGCAGGCGAAGGTGAACTGGCAGGCGAGATGATGGCGCGCGTTCTGATAAACGACGCCGCAGACATTGTCCGGATAGAACGGCGAGAACACCCGGTTCATCACGACCTGGGCGACCGCGATCTGCCCGCGCACCGGCTCGCCGCGCGCTTCGAAATAGACCGCGTTGGCGAGACACTTCTCCGCCTTGGCGCGCTTGGGGCCGATCAGCCCCAGCCGCATCGCCGGCGACTGCGGATGCTGGCCGAGCCCGGTGACCTCGCCCTTATTGGCGATCGTTTCACCGCCCGAGCCGTCATCGGGGATGGAGCCCGTGGTCAGCGCGGCCAGTTCGAGGTCGGAGCCTTGCAAGTCATTCTTCACCACCGGCGCATAGCCGGGCGCCCAGGGCCTGATCTCCTCCTCTTCGGAGACCAGCGGCTCGGTGTTGAAATAGACGCGCGCCGTATCCTGGCCGAGCAGCGGATGCTTCGGGGCGGTCGCCGCCGTCACCGATTTGACCGGCGCCTGCTCGGTATCGACGCCGGCATTGGCGGCGTCGTCGGAGAGGTCGTCGGTCACGCTGGCGAATTCGTATTGTGCGTAAGGGTCGATGCGGCTGGCGGCGCTTTCACGCCCGAACGGCGCGTCGGCCCCCAACGCGGGTATCGGTTGAATGGCCAGCATCGGCGGCAGCGGCGGCAGCGGTGTCCGCGATCGCCGCATCAAGGCATCCGCCTTGTCCTTGCGGTTGACCGTGGGGTATTGCAATGGCGCGGTCGGGTCGCCGAGAAACTGCCGGCCGATCGGCGCCGCGATGTCGCTCGGGTCGAAATTCGCCAGCGCATAGACCGGCGGATGCGGGATGCCGGTGCCGATCGGCCGCGGCAGGCTGAACGTCGCGGTGTGCAGCGCGTTGAACAGCGGCGAAGCCAGGACAAACTTATGCGCGCGCGCGGAGACGCCGGGCTGGCGCGCCAGCAATGCCGCCAGATCTTCCAACGCAACAGACTTCGGCAGCAACGCAAAAACAGACGCGAACAGAATCGTGCGCGTCAGTTTCCGTCGCAGCGCTGGATAGGATTCCAGGATGCGAATGTTTACGCCACCCAACATCGGTTACACACGCTCTCGCCAGGGTGGCGACAATGCGACAGGTATTCTTATTGACGGGTTAACCTTGCACGCGTGTTAACCAAACTGCCCTTGCCGAGAGCAGATCATGTTACGGGCGTTCATGCCGCTCCCGCCAAAGCCCGCTACGAGCCCGCGCGCGGCCTATTTCGCGAGCGAAAGACCAAGGATTGGGCTGCCGGCAACCAATTGGAAAGGATTGTTAACTATATCGAAACAGCTAGAGGTCAAGAATGTGGCAGCATTCTACCAGCGGGCTACATGCTGCTCTTCGACCTGCCAACAACTCTCGCAGGACCGGCGGTTCTGCTCGGCGGCGCGTCCCTCGCGGCGCTCGGCGGCGTCGGCTTTCTATGTCAACGTTTGCGCGCGCAGAACCGGCGTTTGACCGACGCCTTCGAGAACATGTCGCAGGGCCTCAACATGTTCGACGCGCAAGGGCGCATCGTGCTGGTCAACCGCCGTTATATCGAGATGTATGCGCTCTCGTCCGACGTCGTGAAGCCGGGTTGCTCGCTGCGCCAGCTGATCGAGCACCGCAAGAGCACCGGCCTGTTCAACGGCGACGTCGACGACTATTGTCAAAGAATCCTGCAAAGCATCGCACAAGGCAAGCCGATCGCGCAGTACGCACCGGCGAGCGACGGGCGCTTCGTGCTCGCCAAGTCCGCGCCGCTGCCGCAGGGCGGCTGGATCGCCACCCATGAAGACGTCACCGAGCAGCAGCGCGCCGAGGAAGAGCGCGCCGCCGTTCGCGACCAGGAGCAGCGGCGCGCGATCATCGATCGCGCCATCGCCTCGTTCCGCCCGCAGGTGGAAGCGCTGCTCTCCAGCGTGAGCGACAGCGCCAGCGCCATGCGCACGACCGCCGGCACGTTGTTCGGTTCGTCCGAACAGACCAGCCAGCGGGCGACCGGCGCGGTGCAGGCGTTTAACGAGGCCTCCGCCAACGTGGAAACCGCCGCCGTCGCCGCCGACGAACTGTCGCGCTCGATCGCCGAAATCAGCCGCCAGCTCACCCACACCAGCAGCGTCGTCGCGCTCGCCACCGACGAAGCGCGTGCGACCGACGGCGAGATCGCCGGTCTTGCCGACGGCGCGCAGAAGATCGGCGACGTGGTCAAGCTGATCAGCAACATCGCGGGGCAAACCAACCTGCTCGCGCTCAACGCCACCATCGAGGCCGCCCGCGCCGGCGAAGCCGGCAAGGGCTTCGCCGTGGTTGCCTCGGAGGTGAAGTCGCTTGCCGTGCAGACCGCGCACGCCACCGAGGAGATCGCCAGCCATATCCTGGCGGTGCAGAACTCGACCTCCAGCGCGGTGGAGGCGATCCGCCAGATCGCCGCGCGCATGCAGGAGATCAATCAATACACCTCGGCGGTCGCAGCCTCGGTCGAGCAGCAGAACGCGGCGACCGGCGAAATCTCGCACAACGTGGCAAGCGCCGCCGACGGCACCGGCCAGGTCGTCTCGGTGCTCAACGACGTCGCGGGCGCCGCGACCGAAACCCGCGGCTCGGCGCAGGTGGTGCGCGATGCGTCGGAAACGGTGGAGCAGGCGGTCGCCAATCTGCGGCTCGAGGTGGAAGACTTCCTCGCCAAGGTGGCGGTGTAGGGCCTCGCCGGCAATTCATGAACCGTCATCGCCCGCGCAGGCGGGCGATCCAGTAATCACTGCGCGACCGGGAGTACTGGGTCCCCGCTTTCGCGGGGACGACAGCCGATGAATTACGCCTGGCTCGCCGCGGTCTTGCCGAGCGCTGCCTGCGCCGCGGCGAGCCGCGCGATCGGCACGCGGTACGGCGAGCACGACACGTAGTCGAGCTTGGCCTCGTGGCAGAAGGCAACCGAGGCGGGATCGCCGCCGTGCTCGCCGCAGATGCCGACCTTCAGCTTGGGCCGCACCTTGCGCCCGCGCTCGACGCCGATCTTGACCAGCTCGCCGACGCCCTGCTGGTCGATCGAGACGAACGGATCGGCCGGCAGGATGCCGCGCGCGGTGTAGATGCTCAGGAAGCTCGCCGCATCGTCGCGCGAAATGCCGAAGGTGGTCTGCGTCAGGTCATTGGTGCCGAAGGAGAAGAATTCGGCGCTCTCGGCGATCTCGCCAGCCATCAGGCAGGCGCGCGGCAATTCGATCATGGTGCCGACGTCGTAGTCGAGCTTGGCGCCGGTCTCCTGCCTGACCGCTTCGGCCATGGCGTCGATGCGTTCCTTGACCAGATCGAGCTCCGCCTTGCTGGCGATCAGCGGCACCATCACTTCCGGCGCGACCGCCTTGCCGGTGCGGCGCGTGGCTTCCACCGCCGCCTCGAAGATGGCGCGCGCCTGCATCTCGGCGATTTCCGGATAGGCGATGGCGATGCGGCAGCCGCGGAAGCCGAGCATCGGATTGAACTCGGCGAGCTCGCGCGCGCGGTGGGCGAGCTTGTCGGGATCGGCGCCCATGGCGGCGGCGACCTCGGCGATCTCCTCCTCGCCGTGCGGCAGGAATTCATGCAGCGGCGGATCGAGCAGACGGATGGTCACGGGACGGCCGCCCATGGTCTCGAACAGCTCGACGAAATCGGCGCGCTGCATCGGCAGCAGCTTGTCGAGCGCGGCGCGGCGCGACCTCTCATCGTCGGCGAGGATCATCTCGCGCACCGCCTGGATTCGCTCTTCGTCGAAGAACATGTGCTCGGTGCGGCAGAGGCCGATGCCCTCGGCGCCAAAGCGCACCGCCGCCTTGGCGTCGGCCGGCGTGTCGGCATTGGCGCGCACGCCGAGCTTGCGCACCTTGTCGGCCCAGCCGATCAGCGTGGCGAACTCGCCGGAAAGCTGCGGCTCGATCATGTCGACCTTGCCGGCGAGCACCTGGCCGGTGGAGCCGTCGACGGTGATGAAGTCGCCCTTCTTGAAGGTCTGGCTGCCGGCGGTCATGCTGCCGTCCGCGTAATTGACGCGGATCGAGCCGGCGCCGGAAACGCAGGGCTTGCCCATGCCGCGCGCCACCACGGCGGCGTGCGAGGTCATGCCGCCGCGCGTCGTCAGGATGCCTTCCGCCGCGTGCATGCCGTGGATGTCTTCCGGCGAGGTTTCCACCCGAACCAGGACCACCCGGCGCCCTTCCGCCCGCAATTCCGCGGCCTCCTCCGAACTGAATACGATTTCGCCGGAGGCAGCGCCCGGTGAAGCCGGCAGGCCGGTGGCGATTACCTTGCGATGTGCGCGCGGATCGATGGTCGGATGCAAGAGCTGGTCGAGCGTGAGCGGATCGACGCGCAGCACCGCCTCGTTCTTGGAAATCAGGCCCTCATTGGCAAGCTCGACCGCGATGCGCAGCGACGCGCGCGCGGTGCGCTTGCCATTGCGGGTCTGCAGCATCCACAGCTTGCCCTGCTCGATGGTGAACTCGAGGTCCTGCATGTCGCGGTAGTGGCGCTCGAGCCTGTTGTAGATGCGCGTAAGCTCGGCGTAGGCCTTGGGCAGCGTCTTTTCCAGCGACGGCTTGTCGGAGCCGGCTTCCAGGCGCGCCGCTTCGCTGATCTCCTGCGGCGTGCGGATGCCGGCGACCACGTCCTCGCCCTGGGCGTTGATGAGGAATTCGCCGTAGAGTTTCTTCTCGCCGGTCGACGGATTGCGGGTGAAGGCAACGCCGGTCGCCGACAACTCTCCCATATTGCCGAACACCATGGCCTGCACGTTGACCGCGGTGCCCCAGCTTTCCGGAATGCTGTGCAGGCGGCGATAGGTGATGGCGCGCTGGTTCATCCAGGAACTGAACACCGCGCCGATGGCGCCCCACAGCTGCTCGTGCGGATCCTGCGGAAACGGCGCGCCCAGTTCGTCGAGCACGCGCTTCTTGTAGCGCCCGACCAGCTCTTCCCAATCGTCGGCGGAAAGATCGGTGTCGAGACTGTAGCCCTGCAGCTCCTTGTGATGGTCGAGCAGTTCCTCGAAATGCTCATGGCCGAGGCCGAGCACCACATCCGAGTACATGGTGATGAAGCGCCGATAGCTGTCGTAGGCAAAGCGGCGGTCGCCGGACTTCTTCGCCAGCGCCTCCACGGTCTCGTCGTTGAGGCCGAGATTGAGCACGGTGTCCATCATGCCGGGCATCGAGGCGCGCGCGCCCGAACGCACCGACACCAGCAAGGGGTTGTCGGTGCCGCCGAAGCTCTTACCGGTGATGCGGCCGACCTGCGCCAGCGCCTTCTCGACCTGGCCTTCCAGGTCTTTCGGGTACTGCTTGCCGTTGGCGTAATAATAGGTGCAGAGGTCGGTCGTGATGGTGAAACCGGGCGGCACCGGCAGGCCCAGATTGGCCATTTCGGCAAGCCCCGCGCCCTTGCCGCCTAGCAGGTTGCGCATGTTGGATTTGCCCTCGGCGCGGCCGTCGCCGAAGGAATAGACCCACTTGTTTTTGGCAGACGCCTTGGCCGGCGACTTACCAGCAGCCTTGCCAGCAGCCTTGACCGGCTGTTTCGCCGACTTCTTGGCGGGCATTTTGCGGGCAGCCGCCTTCTTGGCCACTTTCTCGCTTTCTTGGCCGGCTTCTTAGCCTTGGATTTGCTGGCGCTCGCGCGCGACGATTTGCGTTTGGCCATTTTGCGTTTGGGTCACGGAAATAAGCGGTGGATGGGTGGCCCTTAGAAACACGGGCGCGACGGCATAAGCAAGCCCCCGGTTCCGGACGGTGAGACCGAAAGCCGCGGCTAGTGGATGATGTTCAAGCCCATCAAGCCGACGAAGATCAGATAGATGGCAACGATATAGTTGAGCAGCCGCGGGACGATGAGAATCAGGATGCCGGCAACCAACGGTACGATCGGCTGCCAATGCGTAAGACCGAAATGCATGGTGGTTTCTCCCCGTGGGCATGCGCTGTTGAAACGTGATCGGGCGGTCAGGAGTTCCATTCCCGGATAGGACGTAATTCTAACCCTCGATCCTGGAGAAATCCGCCACGGCGCGGGTCGCCTGGCGGATTTCGTTGAGCAGTTTCAGCCGGTTCTCGCGCAAAGGCTGGTCGTCGACATTGACGGTGACCTTGTCGAAAAAGGCGTCGACCTTGGGCCTGAGTTTGGCCATGGCGCGCATGGCTTCGGCGAAGTCCTCTTTGGCGACGGCGGCGGCCGCCTCCTGCTTGACCGCGTCGATGGCCGCGGCCAGCGCCTTCTCCTCGTCCTGCTGGTAGCGCTTCGCATCGGGCGCGCCCGTGTATTCGCGCTTGTCCTTCTTCTCTTCGATGCGAATGATGTTGGTCGCGCGCTTGACGCCGGCGAGCAGGTTCTTGCCGTCGTCGCTCTCGAGGAAAGCCCCAAGCGCCTCCACGCGGCGGACGATCATCAGGAGATCGTCCTGGTTCTCGAGCGCGAACACGGCATCGACCAGATCGTGGCGGGCCCCTTGCTCGCGCAAGCGCACCTTCAGACGATCGGCGAAGAAGGCGAGCAGCTCATGCGTCTGCTTCAGATAAGAATGGGCCTGCACCAGTGTCGGTCCGGAAATCTGCTTGTTCTTTTCCGACACCAGAACTTCGAGCTTCATGGCAAGCTCGATATCGGTCGCGCTCAACTGCATGATCTGTTCGTTGAGCGGATGCAGCACGGCGATGGCCGCCGCCAGGCGCCCGTCGCGCGCGACCGTGCCGAAGTGGTGCCATAGCAGCATGCGCAGCGGCAGCCGCAGCTCGTTCTCGATGGCGATGCGGATCACGCCGAGCGCGGCGCGGCGCAGCGCATAAGGATCCTTCGAGCCGGTGGGCTTGGCGTCGATCAGCCAGAAGCCGACCAGCGTATCGAGCTTGTCGGCGAGCGCCACCGCAATGGCGACAGGATCGGCCGGCACCATGTCATCCGGGCCTTGCGGCTTGTAGTGATCCTCGATGGCGTGGGCGACGCTTTCGTCCTCGTTCTGGGCTTGCGCGTAATAGCGGCCCATCAGGCCCTGCAATTCGGGGAATTCACCGACCACTTCGGTCAAGAGATCGGCCTTGCACAATTGCGCGGCGCGCTCGGCTTTGGCGACATCGGCGCCGACCATGGGCGCGATCTCGGCGGCGAGCGCGGTGATGCGGGCGATGCGCTCGGCCTGCGTGCCGAGCTTTTCGTGGAACACGATGTGCTCGAATTTCGGCAGCCGGTCTTCCAGCCGCGTCTTCAGGTCGGTGTCGTAGAAGAACTTGGCGTCGGAAAGCCGCGCGCGGATGACGCGCTCGTTGCCGGCGACGATCGCCTTGCCGCCGTCGGTCGCCTCTTCATTGGCGACCAGGATGAAGCGGTTGACGAGCTTCGTCGTCTGCGGGTCGCGCAGCACGAAGCATTTCTGGTTGGCGCGAATGGTCGAGCGGATCACTTCGCCGGGGATGGCGAGGAAGACCTCGTCGAACGAGCCCATGAGCGTCACCGGCCATTCCACCAGGCCGGCGACTTCGGCGAGCAGCGCTTCGTCTTCCACCAGATCGAAGCTTTGCGCGAAAGCGAGGTTCTTGGCGTCGGTGAGGATCATGTTGGCGCGGCGCGCGGAATCGAGCACCACCTTGGCGGCCTGCAGCTTCGCCACATAGTCGTCGAAGCGGCGCACCTTGAACGCACCCGGCGCCATGAAGCGGTGGCCGCGGGTCTCGTCGCCGGCTTCGAGCCCGTCGACGGAAAACGGCACGATATCGGGCTCTTCGGTTTCCGGCCCGAAGGTGGCGACGATCGAATGCAGCGGCCGCACCCAGGACAGACGTCCGCTGCCCCAACGCATCGACTTAGGCCAGGGAAAGCCGCGCACGACTTCGGGGATCATCTCGCCGATCACCTCGAGCGCCGGCCGGCCCGGCTTCTCGATCACCGCCACGTAGAAGTCGCCCTTCTTGGGGTCCTTCTCGATCTTGGCCTGATCGATCGACGACAGCCCGGCGCCCTTGAGGAAGCCGGCGACCGCCTGCTCGGGGGCGCCGACGCGCGGGCCCTTCTTCTCCTCGCGCAGGTCGGGCTGACGGGCCGGCACGCCGTGCACCGACAACGCCAACCGGCGCGGGGTGGCGAAGGCCTTGGCGCCCTCATAGACGAGGCCGGCGGCGACCAGCCGGTCGGTGACCATCTTGCGCAGGTCGTCGGCGGCGCGCGCCTGCATGCGCGCGGGGATCTCTTCGGAGAAGAATTCGAGCAGAAGGTCGGGCATAATGGCCGGCGGATGAGGAGCGGAACGATGTCCGGCGTCTGCCTAGCAAGGCAGCCGGCGAATGTCACCACGGCAGGGGCGCTACCAACCGCCGCCGCCGCCTCCACCGCCGCCACCGCCGGAGCCCCCACCGCCGCCGCCGGAAAAGCCCGATGAGCCGGACGACACCGGCACGGCGCTGGTCAGCGCCGAGGTGGCGCCGGCAACCGTCGCGCCGATGGCGCCGCTGAAATTGCCGCCCGACCAGCTATGGCCGCCGTACCAGGCCGGCCGGTAGTGGCTCATGGGGTCGCTGTCTCCCGGATGCGCGCGCTTCAGCGCCGCGGAGAAGGCGTCCGCCCAAGGCTTCTCCACATCGAGCGCTACCGCATAGGGCAGCAGCGCCTCGAAGCGATCGGCGGTGATCTCCGGCGCCTGCATGTTGAGCCGGTCCTTCTCGGCGGTCTCGAGATAAAGCTTGAAGCCCTCGAGCTCATCCATGACCGGCCGGCCGAGCGCGGTCGGCGCCCGCATCAGGTAAATAAACAGCCCGTTGAGCGCGGCGAATGAAATGACGAACACGAACGGAAACGGATAGGCGGAGATCACCGATCCGAGCACGGGAACCATTTTGTCCAGACCTTGCGGGAAGAAGCCGCGCACGATGTTGAGCGCAAACGAGACGAAGATGCCGAGCGCGATCAACGTCAGCACCGAACGCACCACGGACGCGAACCGCACGGCACCGAACAGGGCGGACAGCAGCGGCACCAGGAAGGCGCCGAGCCAGAAGCCGCCGAAGGCTGTGCCGAAGATGATCGCCATGTCGAAGTCTTGCAAGCCCCCGAACACGACAACCGTAATAACTGCGCCGACGGTCAGGACGAGCCCGACGATGACGTAACCGAAATTGCGGCGGAAGAAGCGATTGCGGTTCTCGCCCTCGATGCTGGCGGTGAATTCGGAGCCGACGGTTGCGACCTCGCTGCCGTGGGCGCGGTCGATCTTGGCGGTGCCCCCCTGCCTGTTCACCCAGGCGAGGATGACGCCTTCGCCGTGCGGCAGCGCTTGGAAGCCGCCTTGCAGCCGGCGGTGCGTGCTCTGCAGCGTCAGCTTGCCGTCGCTGTCGTCGAAGCGAATGAGCCCGCGGACCGCCAGCGACAGCGCAGCGGCGGTGAAGGCGCGCCATTTCTCGCGCCCGAAGCCCCAGCGGTAGATGTAATTGGCGAGCGCCGGCGAAACGCCATCGGGCGGATGAAAGCGCGGAATGATGGCACCGCCCGCGGGATCGCGGCCGACCGCGCGCCAGGCGGCCAGGTAATAGCCGAGCACCAGCACGAAGCCGATGCCGCCGAAGATCCAGCGGCGGTTATCGAGGATCGACCACCACAGCAGCGTCGACTGGCTGGGCGGGTCGACGGCGTCCGCCGTCAGCGCCGCCACCACGGTGAGGCCTTCGCCGGGCGCGAGCCGCTTGGTGGTCGAGACCGTCAACACACCATTGTCACTGACCGTGCCCTGCCAGTCGTGGCCGCGCGCGCCCATACGGCCGGTGAAGGCGATGAAACGCTCCGGCCGCGCCTGATCGACGAGATGCAGGTGATAGGTGGCGGCGAGAATCGGGAAGTGCCAGAAATTGCCGGTGACGTTCCAGTTCAGTTCCGCCTTGCCGTCGAACCAGCGCACCTGCCGTCCGGTGCGATAGCGGAAGACATAGGTGTGCTCACCGTGGCGGACATAGGTGTCCTTGTTGCCGGCGTAGATACGGATGGCGTTGCCGATGCGCTTGGTGAACCAGGGGTCGGGCTTGCCGTCGCGCGTGACGCCGAGCACCTTGAAGGTCACCTCGTGCACGGTGCCCTTGGCATCCTGGAAGGTGAGCGGGAAGTCGCGATAAATGCCGTGCCTGATCTCGCGTCCTTCGGCATTGACGCGGACGGTCTCGTCGACGGTGAGCTCGCCGTCCTTGGCAAGCTGCACGTTGGAATCGAAGGACTGGATGACCTCGGCGGCGCGCGCAACGGACGCCGTCAACGCGAGGCCGATGAACGCCAGCGCGAACCGATGCATCCATGTCATGCGGGCGGCGATCATTGCGGGACCAGCGTCACCTGCGGCACGGCGCGGTCGCCCTCGTCCGCGAGCTCGAAGAAATCGCGCTCGGAAAAGCCGAAGCCATGCGCGACCAGATTACTGGGGAACGACTGCACCAGCGTGTTCAGGTTGCGCACCGTGCCGTTGTAATAGCGGCGCGCCATCTGCAGGTCGTTTTCGACCGCGCTCAGCTGCTGCTGCAGGTCGAGGAAATTGTTGCTGGCCTTGAGGTCGGGATAGCTCTCGGCGACCGCCATGAGCCGGCCGAGCGCCGCCGACAAGGCGCCTTCGGCCTGGGCACGGGCCGCGACATCGCCGCTCGGCAGCGCACGGGCAGCGCCGCGCAATTGCGTGACTTCCTCCAGCGTGTTGCGCTCGTGGGCGGCATAGCCCTTCACGATCTCGACCAGGTTGGGGATGAGGTCGGAGCGCCGCTTGAGCTGCACGTCGATGCCGCTCCAGGCTTCGTTCGTCATCTGGCGCTTGCGCACCAGCTGATTGAAGACGATGGCGATATAGAGCGCCACCACCGCGACGACGATGAGGATGATCCAGGTCAGCATGTCGGTTTGTCGCCCCCCGGCCTGAGAAGGTTCAAATCATAGCGTTGAACCTCTTCGCTTTCACCCTCCCCTGGAGGGTCGGCAGCCATCGTATCCTGAGCGAGTTTTCCGTGTCATCGCCGCTTGCGTTCCCACCCTCCAAGCGGCGGGAAGGAAGCCCGCCTGCACTAGGCGAGAGGGTAGCACCGAAGCGCTCGGCCGGAAGCGCCCTAGCCCGCCCCGCCGCCTTCGGTCTTGAGCCAGGCTTCGCCGCAGGCTTTCGCCAATTCGCGCACGCGCAAGATATAGCTCTGCCGCTCGGTCACCGAGATGACCCCGCGCGCGTCGAGCAGATTGAAGACGTGGCTCGCCTTGATGCACTGATCGTAGGCCGGCAGCGCCATGAGGTGATGGCTGTGCTCGGCATCGGCCCAGCCGTCGGCGAGGTATTTGTGGCAAGCCGTCTCCGCCATCTTGAACTGCTCGAACAGCATGGCGGTGTCGGCGTATTCGAAGTTGTGCCGCGAATATTCCCGCTCGGCCTGTAGGAAGACGTCGCCATAGGTTACCTTGGCGTCGCCCTCGCCACCGTTGAAGTTGAGATCGTAGACGCGGTCGACGCCCTGCACATACATGGCGAGGCGCTCCAACCCGTAGGTAAGCTCGCCGGAAACCGGCGCGCACTCGAAGCCGGCAACCTGCTGGAAGTAGGTGAACTGCGACACTTCCATGCCGTCGCACCAGCATTCCCAGCCGAGCCCCCAGGCGCCCAGCGTCGGGCTCTCCCAGTCGTCCTCGACAAAACGGATGTCGTGGATCCGGGGATCGATGCCGATCACTTTCAACGAATTGAGATAAAGGTCTTGGATGTCGAGTGGCGATGGCTTCAGGATGACTTGAAATTGGTAGTAGTGCTGCAGCCGGTTCGGGTTCTCGCCGTAGCGCCCGTCCTTCGGCCGCCGCGAGGGCTGCACATAGGCCGCCTTCCACGGCTTGGGGCCGAGCGCGCGCAGGGTCGTTGCCGGGTGGAAGGTGCCCGCCCCCACCTCCATGTCATAAGGCTGCAATATGACGCAGCCATGGGATGCCCAGTACTGCTGCAGCGTCAGGATCAGCCCCTGGAACGAGCGCGTCGGCTCAAGACTGACTTGACGCGAACGGTCCCGGGCGAGAAGATTCGCTTCGGTCATAGTGCAAAGACGGCTTGTTAAGTACGGGAAGGCGTTGGACCCTATCGGCGGCCTTATGCATGGTCAAGTCACGCGAAGAATTACCGAATTTTGAACCGAACAGGATAGGCAAACGACCAAACAATAATAACAAGCGATGGTCGCAGTGGAGGGCCACCTCATGCTGGCATTCGATCTGATCGGAATGGCGCTGCTCACTTTGTTCTTCGGCGCCATGGTCTCCGGCAAGCATCCCAGCGGCCGCTGAGCGGCAGCGCTGGCAACCTCAGTTCGTCTTAGGGTTTAGGGGCGATATTCGCCGGTCATCGGATCGCGGCGCAGCGTCGGCCGGCGCTCCTGATCGCGGATGCGCACCCTCGCCCGCTGGGCGTCGAGCTCCTCGTTGACGCGGCGGACTTCACGCACCACCCATTGCACCGCCATGGCGCCGCCCACGGCGACCAGGGTCCATTTCACCAGCGGTGACATCCAAATCGGCGGCATGACGGCTCCTTGGTATCGGCCTTCTCACCAGCACATGGAATCCAGCCATTCAATCGCGGCGGATTCGCGGCCGCTTTTCGTGATATCATAGGCCGTAGCGGGACCACAATGCGCGCGCTTCCAGCGTCGAAACCAGGTCGTCGCCAAGGCCGGTATACCGGTTCAGCGCATCCGCCAGCCCGATGCCGGGCAGCCGGCGGCCGAACAGGTTGCGCTCGGCCGAAATCAGCGGCATGCGCACCTTGTCGCCGAAGCGCTCGCGCAGGATCGAACGCAAGTCGCCGATGCGGTCGGCCAGCCCCAGTTCGATGGCGCGTTGCGCGGTCCAGAACTCGCCGGAAAACAGCGTCTCGTCGGCGCCGTTCAGACGCGCGCCGCGGCGCTCCTTGACCAGCGCGATGAAGTGCTCGTGGATTTCCTGCTGGACCGCTTTCAGGCGTTCGACGTCCTCCGGCTTCTCCGGCAGAAACGGATCGAGCGTCACTTTGCGGTCGCCGGAGGTGTAAAGCCGGCGCTCGATGCCGAGCTTCTCCATCGCCTTGGGAAAGCCGAACGAGCCGCCGACGACGCCGATCGAGCCGACAATCGAATATTGATCGCAGATGATCTCGTCGGCGGCACAGGCCAGCATATAGCCGCCCGAGGCGCCGACGTCCTCGATGAAGGCGAGCACCGGGATGTTCTTTTCCTCCGCCAGTTGGCGGATGCGGCGCAGGATCAGGTGCGATTGCGATGGCGAGCCGCCGGGCGAATTGATGATCAGCGCGACCGCGCGCGCACGGCGCACGGAAAAGGCGCGCTCCAGCGAGCGGGCGAGCGTCGACAGCATCATGCCGGGCCGCAATGGTGTCACCACACCAATGACGCCCGACAGGCGCACCACCGGCACCACCGGAATGTCGGGGCGGAAGCGCGCGGGGATCACCGGACGCAAGAAATTGAGCACGGGCTGCAAAATGTCGGGCATTGGTCCTGACGCGGCGGTGGCCATGGCAATCACTTAGTCAGCCATGGCAACCCGAGTCAAAGCCCCATGGTTCCCTCGGCGCGGGCCCTCATTCGGCAAGCGGGAGCGTCTCGCCGCCGCGCAGGACCGCCTCGGCGGCCGCCGAGGGCCGCCCTTCGGCGTCATTGAGAGCAAGCGGCGGCAAACGCACGGGCGCCCCCTGCCCTCCGTGAACCGCGCGCACCAGCACTCGGATTGCCGGCCGCTCAGGGCGCGGCAGTATCGGCAGCACCGTAACGGTACCGAAACCACCCGCGAAAGTCGCCAACACCTCGTCGAGCCCGTCGGCCCGCCAGATCAGGGTGAGCACGCCGCCGCCCTTGAGCAGAACGGCGGCGCTGGCGACCCAGCGCGCCAGCAGGCCGGGCGCTGCCGCGTGCGCGAGCCGACGGCGCGCATCGGGCGACAGGTTCTGCCGCCGCACGTCGTGGAAAGGCGGGTTCATCAGCACGCGGTCGACGGTGCCTTGGCCGAGCCCGCCCGCCGCCAGCGCTCCAACGTCCTCGGCATCGCAGGAGAGCGCGTGAACGCGCGCTTCCAGCCCGTTGAGCCGCGCATTGCCTTCGGCGAGCGCGGCGAGTTGGGGATCGATTTCGACCAGGGTCACCCGCAAGCCGGCAACCCGCGCGGCCAACGCCAGGCCGGCGGCGCCGACGCCGGCGCCGAGATCGACGGCATGCTCGCCGCTCAATGCGCCGGTCGCGGCGGCGAGCAGGATGGCATCGTGGCCAACGCGATGGCCCTTGAGCGGCTGCCGCAGGCGCAGCCGGCCCCCCAGCACGCCGTCGATGCTGGTGGCAAGCGGCTCGCGTTCATCACTCATCGGGCCGCAGCTCGTGGCCGAGGCCGGCGTCGGTCAGCAGCCGGCGGGCCGCGGCGAAGTCCTCGTCGGCCACCAGCATGCGGCGCGGCAGGATGCCGAGCGAGCCTTCCAGCACGCTCATGTTCTGGTCGAGTACGAAATGCGGAATCTTGGCGCCATCGAGCAGCGCCCCGACCGCCGAAACCAGCACGATATTGTTGGTGCGAACGAGTTCGCGCAAAGCGGTTTCACTCCCGGCCGCGGCTGTCATCTCTTGTTGCGGCCGGTATCAAGCAGGTCTGCGGTAAACTAAGGTCGTTGCCGCTGACCGCGCGGGCCGATAACTTATGTTATAGACATTTCCGGTCTTGCGCACACCCAGGCTTACGCAAAGATCCGGCCCCGCCGATGACGTTGGGAGATTCCCTTTTGCGTGCATTCGGCAGGGTCGGCGCAAACCGCAATCCGCAACGCTCTCAGCCATTCGACAGGCTGGTTCCCTTCAACTGGCGAGGACAACTGCTGTTCGTCTGCGCCGGCATGGTCGCCTCGTTTCTCGTCGCCGGCTTCTGGTATCCGTATTGGCGCGTCGCCGACATGGACTACTGGGTCGTCTACAACGCGTTCCTGCTCAACGCCCACCTGCCGCAGGAGTATTTCGATCACCCCGGCTATCTGTCGATCCTGTTCCTGAGCTATGGGCTGCGCGCGCTGCACGAGCTCCACTTGGTCCAGGTGATATCGCTGACGGCGCTGCCGCCGGTGAGCGACATGACCGCCTTCACCCGGGCCTGGACGGTGGCGACCCAGGCCGGACGCGTGCTCTCGCTTTTCTACGCCCTGTCGTTCGTGTTCGCGTTTTCATATTTGCTGCGCCTGCTGGTTCGCGACTGGCGCATTGCGGCGCTGGGCGGCTTTTTCCTCGCCTTCTCCGGCGGCATGGCGATGCAGATGCGCATCCTGCGCACGGAACTGCTCGCCGCCGGATTTTTTACGACCGCACTGCTGATGCTGCTCATCGCCGCCCGACGGGGACCAGCGCCCTGGCGACCGGCGGCCGTTGGGCTGGCAAGTTTTTTGATGACGCTTGCAATGCTGAACAAGATTCAAGTTGTGTTTCTCATTTGCGCCTTGCCCGTGATCGTACTGCCATTCGGTCCTTTGGCCGCGCACAAGCGCGGATTCTGGGATAGCGCAAGCCGCGCGTTGCCGGCACTGCCGCGGCCGCGTTTCTCGCGACGTTCGGCGCCTACCACGCCTATGACCTTTTATCCTTTGGGCTATCGACCCGGACAACGGCCACGCTGAACTTGCCCGCAATCGCGCTCCGCGCCCCCACCTATTGGAGCTTGATTGCGGCCTGGTTCGCCGTCGGCATGGCTGCCTACTGCGTGCTGTGGAAGGTGCCGACGCTGGAAGCCCTGACGGCGGTGCTGACCGCGATCGCCGGCTGCACGATCGCGCTGCTAGCGCTCTACGCGCGCTACAATCCGAATAACGTCGTAGTCGTCTTCCATCCCTTCGAACAGCTCTATGCGTGGGCGGCGATGTCGGTGTCGCAGTTCACGCACGAATCGCTGCTAAGCGCCGACCATCTTCGATTTCTACTGGACGCCATGGTCGGCGTCGTCGCGCGACGGACATTTGTGCTGGCCACGTCGCCGCGCCCGACGATCTTCCTTGAGTGGTTCGTCATCGCCGCCACGGTCATCGCAATCCGACGAAGAGAGTGGCGCCTCGTCCTGCAGGTCGCGGTGCTCATGCTGACCGACTGGGGCGTCGACACGCTCGGCATGAGCCGCGGACTGAAGCAGGAGTATTTCCTGCTGACCGATCCCCTCGCCATCATCGCCGCCGCCTTGCTGATCGCCAAGCTCACGGATTTGCAGCACCACCGCTGGACTTATCCGGTCGGCATGGCGCTGATCGTCGTGCATGTCGTCATCAGCCAGGCCGAGCCGGTCAAGCACGTCTTCAAGAGCGAGGGGCCGGAGGTGTTGTGCGGACTGCACAAGAACGCCAAGCAGGCGCCGCTGCTGCCGATCTGCAGGTCCGGAAACCCGTCGCCTTCCTGATCGACGCGAACGATCGGGGATGGACTCAGCGCTTGCGGCGCTCCTCGCCGGGCGCGCGATGCGACAGATAGGCGAGCAGCTTTGTCTCCTGCCGTCCGCGCGTCACCGTGTCGAGCACCAAGCCGACCGCGACCGAGAGGCAGGCGATCAGCATCAGCCCTGTCGACAAGATGGCCGTCGGAAAGCGCGGCACAAGGCCGGTCTGCGCGAAGGTGATCAGGATCGGAATGGCCATGCCGATCGCCACGATGGCGAGCGCGATGCCGATGGCGCTGAAGAAAGCGAGCGGACGTTCGGCGCGGTAGAGATTGACGATGGTGCGCAGGATGCGAAAGCCGTCGCGCCAGGTGTTGAGCTTGGAGGCCGAGCCTTCCGGCCGCGCGTAATAGGGCGTGCCGATCTCCTCGACCGCCAGCCCCAATCCGAGCGCGTGAATGGTGAGCTCGGTCTCGATCTCGAAGCCGCGTGACAGCACCGGAAACGACTTCACGAAGCGGCGGGAAAATACCCGGTAACCCGACAGCATGTCCTTGACGGCGGGGCCGAACACGGCTGCGACGAAGCCGGTGAGCAGCTTGTTGCCGGTGCGATGGCCGGCGCGATAGGCCGCCTGCTCGCGATCGACGCGGCTGCCCACCACCATGTCGAGCCGCTCGTCGATCAGGCGCCCGATCATGCGCGGCGCGCTGGCGGCATCATAGGTTGCATCGCCGTCCACCAGCACGTAGATGTCCGCTTCCACGTCGCTGAACATGCGGCGCACCACGAAGCCCTTGCCCTGGTGCTTCTCCTGGAAGACCTCGGCGCCGGCGGCGCGGGCGACGGCTGCGGTATTGTCGGTGGAATTGTTGTCATAAACGAAGACGATGGCGTCCGGCAGCGCGGCGCGGAAATCCGCGACCACCTTGGCAATCGCCGCCTCCTCGTTGTAGCAAGGGACCAAGACGGCGATCTTGTAGGGGGCGCAGCGGGCGAGGTCCGTATCTGCCGATATCGAGCTTGCTGTCGCCACTCGGATCCCCCTTGCCCAGTCGGCGCATCGAAAAGATGATATATGGCACACTACCGCACTTGCGGCGTTAAGGTAGCGTTTCTATTGTTGCGTGTTCGGGCGCCGGAGAAGCAATTTGGCCGTCATCGTTCCTTTTGAAAGTCCGGGCGCCGGATCGCTCGAACGCCTCAGTGAATTGGTGGCCGCCGACCTGGAGCGCGTCAACGGGACCATTCTGTCGCGCACCGGCTCCGAGGTCACCATGATCCCGGAGGTGGCCAACCACCTCATCTCCTCCGGCGGCAAGCGGCTCCGGCCCATGCTCACGCTGGCGATGGCCAAACTCTCCGGTTATCGCGGCGATGGCCACATCAAGCTCGCCGCCGCCGTCGAATTCATGCACACCGCGACGCTCCTCCACGACGACGTGGTCGACGAAAGCGACATGCGCCGCGGCAAGCTCGCCGCCCGCATGCTGTGGGGCAACGAAGCAAGCGTGCTGGTCGGCGACTTTCTGCTCGGCCAGGCCTTCAAGATGATGGTCGAGGTCGGCAGCCTGCCCGCGCTCGACATCTTGTCGTCGGCCGCCGCGGTGATCGCCGAGGGAGAGGTGATGCAGCTCGGCGCCGCCAAGAACACCGCCACCAACGAAGACGAATATCTGGCGGTGATCCGCGCCAAGACCGCCGAACTGTTCGCCGCGGCTTGCGAGGTCGGGCCGGCGCTCGCCGCCAAGGAGAAGGCCGAGCGCGCCGCCTGCCGCTCGTACGGCATGAATCTCGGCGTCGCTTTCCAGCTCATCGACGACGCGCTCGACTACGGCGGCAAGTCGGCCAAGCTCGGCAAGAACGTCGGCGACGATTTCCGCGAAGGCAAGATCACGCTGCCGGTGGTGCTGTCGTTCCGCCGCGGCAACGACGAAGAGCGGGAGTTCTGGAATCGCACGCTCGGCCGCGGCGAAATCAACGACGACGATCTCGACACCGCGATTGGGCTGATGGCCAAGCATCACGCCATCGACGACACCGTTGGCCGCGCCCGCCACTATGGCGCCATCGCCACCGATGCGTTGGCGCTGGTGCCGCCCTCGGAAGTCAAGACCGCGCTGGAAGAGACGGTCGATTTCTGCATCGGCCGGGCTTATTGATCGCGCGCCCACTGGGACGCGCCGTCAGCCTACAGCAGGAGCACGAAGGGCGGCAGGATGGCGGCAGCGCCGATGGCCCAGGCCAGCAGATCCTTGTAGGTTCGTTCGTCGCCACCAGCCTCCGCCAGCAACAGCCCACCGCCGAGATGGAAAGGACTCGCGCCGATGACGGCGATGCTGCCGGCGAGTAAAGCCAGGACGATGCTGTTGTGGATGACCGAGGCTCCGGCGATGAGGGACTTGATCGCCAACGGCATGACCAAGCCGAGCACCGCGACCGACGACGATTCGAAATTGGCGAAAATCGTGCCGACATAACCGACCGCCATCAGAACCAGTGACGGCTGGTGCACGCCTTCGAGCAGCGTGCCGATCGCATGTAGGACGCCGATCTGGTCGAGGATGCTCACGTACATGAGCAGGCCCGCGATCATGACGACGATGTTCCAAGGGAGCTCGGCGATCTCTTTCCTGGAAGTCGTTGTCGCCGAAAAACCAATATGCAGCAGGGTCCCCATGGCGAAGGCGGTCAGGCCGACATCGTATCGCATCAGCGCCAGCACAATGAATGCGCAGAACGCCAGCAGCGAGGCCAGTTGATAAGGGCTGAGCTTAAAATTGCCGTCCGCGGTCGGTGCGCCTGCCTCGACCTCGGGGGCAGGCTTGCGGCGAAACAGTTCCAGACCGCCGAAGATAAGGAACGCGGCGAGCGCGATGGCGATGTTGAGCACGATCTGGGTGGCGAAGAAATGCCCGGGTGAGAACGCCATGTGGCCGCGGGCGACCTGCGTCGCAATGAGATTCCCCCACGGGCTGATCGGCGAAAAGCCTCCGACGCCCGCCCCCTGAATTGTGACGATGCCCATCAGCGCGGGGCGGATATTCTCACGTTGGGCGATCTGGATCGCCGCCGGCAAAGTGATCACCAGCGCCGCGGCAGGCAACGCGCCGACGGCGCAAATAAGCGCCGTCAGGCCACACATGGCCCATGGCAACAGCCAGAGCCGGTGGCGCGTTAGATCGACCGTCTTCTGCACCAGCAGGTCGGCGGCACCGCTGTTGCGCAGATGATTCCACAGGAACGTGACGCCGAGAATGAGAACGACAAGATGCGCGGGGAAGCCGGCAACGAGCTTCTTGGCGCCGATGTCGGCGATTTCAGCGAGAATGAAGGCGCCGGGAAGCGCCACCAGGCCGAGATTGAGATGGCGCCAGATACTAAGCGCGAAGATCGCCACCAGCCAGACGATGGCGAATATCTGAATGTGCGTCATGGTCTCTCGCTTCCTTCCCCATTGGTCCGTTGGTCGGGATCGTCCCATTATCGACGGCTTGTCGTGCCGCCTTGGCGACCGCCCGAGCCAGCCAAACCGACTGGCCGAGATAAGTCGTGTTGTCGAAGATGAGGCTCAGCTGATCAGCTCCGAGCGTCGCGCGAACCACCGGGTCGGCCGCGGCCTCGTCGCTGAATGCGAGACCTTCTTCCTTGGCACGTTGCGCGATCCCATAGACATGCTCATGCGCGGCTTGGCGCCCCAGTCGGGGCGTCAGCGCCAGCATCAGCCGTTCGCTCGACACGTCGGGAACCGCGGCCAGATTGGCACGCATATTGGTTTCGTTCACTTCGATACCGGCAACGAGATCGAGGGTCAGCGCCAGCGCGGTGACGACGTGATGCGACACCTCAGGCACCGCAACCCATTCGAGCCGATGCGCCCTTGTGTCTCGTTCGCCTTCGCCACCCATGGCGGAAATGGACAGACCAAGATTGGCAGCGGCGAGCCGGGCCAGCACGACGATTTGGTTGGCGTCCTCGGGATTGCGCTTTTGTGGCATGGTCGAGCTGCCGACGACGCCGGCGTGCCAACTGAACGCGATCTCGGGCTTGGGCAGGCTGGCGAGGAAGCGCAGTTCGTTGGCGATGCGCGCGCATGTCGCCGCCAGCCAGGTCATGACCGTGATGTATTCGCTGACGCGATCGCGCGCGGTGTGCCAAGCGGTACGCGGAACAGCGAGGCCCAGCTTTACCGCCACCGCTTCGACGAGCTTGAGTGCGTTCTCTCCGAAACCGGCCAAGCTGCCGACGGCGCCGAACAGTTCGATGACCATAAGGCGGGGCTCCAACTGCCGCAGGCGTTCCGCCTGACGCAGCAATTCGTCGAGCCATCCGGCGATGCGCAGACCAAACGTCATTGGCAAGGCCGGCTGCCCCTGGGTACGCCCAAGCACGGGAAGAGCCGCGCATTCATCGACCCGCGCCGCAAGCGCCGCAATCAGCGCGCCAAGCTGCGTCTGCACGACCCCAAGTACCTCGTGCAATTGCAGGACCAGCACCGTGTCCTGCACATCCTGGGTGGTGACGCCAATGTGCAGGTATTGCCCCGCGTCACCGGCACAGGCGCGTTGCAGACCACGCAGGATGCCGATGAAGGTGTGGGTCGTGCGTTCGGTCTCGGCCACGATCCATTCGAGGTCGATCGCTTGCGGTCGCTCCGCCATGGCTTCGATCGCGCGTGCCGCATCGGCGGGAATCATGCCCAGGTCCGCCTGCGAAACGGCGATGGCGGCTTCCACCTTCGCGGCCAGGCGCACCAGCGTCTCGTCGCTGAAAATGCGCCGGGTCTCGGCCGTCGAAAAGCGGTCTGTGTAGATCACGGCACGGCTCGCGGAATTGGCTAACGGCGCGCCGACCCGTCGGCGGTCGGAACGCGTCGGCGCGGCGATGTCACGTTTTTCAGTTACCGGCACGCCAAAACATTCGTCAAACGACTTATTTTTCTGTTATTCATTAGGCTCTCTAATGCTCTGAAACGGTCGAAAGGAAGCGCCATGGATTCGCGCGCACTCGGTCACTTCATGGCGGTCGTCGACAATGACGGATTCGGCAAGGCAGCGCGGGCGCTGCACATCACCCAATCGGCGTTGTCGCAGGCGATCCGCCGACTGGAAGAGGATTGCGGGGCGGCGCTGTTTCATCGCGTCGGCCATAAGGTCCTGCTGACGGAGGTGGGCCGCGCTTTGATTGGCCCGGCGCGCGACACCCTGCGGAGCATGTCGATCGCGCACGAGGCGGTGGCCGCGGTGCGCGGCATGGAAGCCGGCGCGGTGGACATCGCCACGCCGCCGGCGCTGAGCGTCAGTCCGCTCGCCGACATGATCGCGCGTTTCCGCGCGCGCTATCCGAAAGTCGTCGTGCGCATGAACACTTGCGCGACCAGCGCCCAGGCGATGCAGGCCACGCTCGACGGCCGCTCAGAACTCGCGATGGTCAACCACGAAGTGGATGTAAGGCTCCTGGAGACAAATCCGCTTAGCGAAACCCGGATGGTGGCGATCGTACCGCCAGGCCGGCTCATGCATCGCAACCGGCGCTATGCGATCGCGGATCTGCAGAAGCTGCCGTTCATCGCCGGCGAGCACGGAACTCGCGCGCGGCAGATGCTGGATAAGGCTATGGCGCAGGGCCTCGATCTGCGCATCGCGGTCGAGACGCCCCATCGCGAGGCGGTCATTCCGCTGGTCGTCGCCGGCGTCGGCGCCGCCTTGGTGCCGGAAACGATGAAACAGATCGCGCTCGCGCAGGGCGCGCAGGTGGTGCGCCTGAAGGAGGACCAGCCATACCGGATTTACCTGATTCACCGCCGCAGCAAGCTGACGCAGGCGGCCGCGGCCTTTCTCGCCGTCAATGGAATCTCGCGTTCCGGCTAGCCGAGTTGCGTCGCCTGCACCCACCAATTCGGATAGGCGCCGCTGAGTTGGCCGGCCGCATGCTCGGCCTGCTCGGTGCTCGTGAACAGCGCGAAGCAGGTCGGCCCCGAACCAGACATGCGCGCGAGCCGCACGCCCGGCAAGCGGGCAAGCGTATCGAGCACCTCGCCGATCACCGGCGCGCAATGAACCGCCGGCGCGGTGAGGTCATTGCCGTGGCCGATGAGGAAATCGAACATCGCCTCGCGCGTTTCCGGCACCTCGGGTAGCGGCTCGCTGCCGCCGGTCATGCCGGCGAAAGCAACGAACACGTCGCGGGTCGAGAGCGCGACGCCGGGATTGACCAGCAGCGCCGGCAGCGGCTCCATCGAAATCGTGGGCGACAGGATCTCGCCTACCCCGCGCATGACGCGGGCCTTCGAAGCAAGACAGACCGGCACGTCGGCGCCGGTGGCAAGGGCTGCGGCGGCGAGCGCGGGGTGATCGGCCGGCAAGCCGCTGGCGCGCGCCATCAGGCGTAACGTCGCCGCCGCATCGGCCGAGCCACCGCCGATGCCGGCGGCAACGGGCAGGTTCTTGGTGAGCCGGAAATGCCCGCCCTTGGGAGTGCCGAGCGCCTCGCGCAAGGCGGCCGCGGCCTTCAGCACCAGATTGTCCCCGGCGGTCCCGCAAGCCGGCCCGAAGGGGCCGTCGATGTCGAGCGCGGTGTGCTCGCCAGGCTGCAGCGTGAGCGTGTCGGCGATGCCGGCAAAGGCAACCAGACTTTCCAATTCGTGATAGCCGTCGGCGCGGCGGCCGACGACGCGCAGGGTCAGGTTGATCTTGGCGGGAGCCCGTTCGGTAAGCGGCGGATTCACGTGGGAGCTGATCTCCGATCGACGTGAACCGATCGCCGGTTATGACCTAACCCAGCCATCCACGTCCTGCCGTGCTGCATAAAAGACGCGGATGCCCGGGACAAGTCTTGCGCTCGGCCGCATGAAGACCAGACCCGCGGAAAGGACGCCGGCCCGGGCGACGGCTCAGCCGCCGTCGCCGGCTTTCTTCTGCGTCTTGGCTTGCGAGGAGTGCTCCTCGGCCAGGCCGCTCTTCAGCTTGGCCTGGATCTTAACCAGCTCATCGGGGTCCGGCTTCATGTCGCGCGCATGCATCCACTGGAAGCGGGCTTCCAGCTTGCGCCCGACCCGCCAATAAGCGTCGCCGAGATGGTCGTTGATGGTCGGGTCTTCCGGCTTGAGCTCGATGGCGTGCTCGAGCTGAGTGACCGCATCATCGTACTTACCGAGCTTGTAATAGGCCCAGCCCAGCGAGTCGACGATGTAGCCGTCGTCCGGGCGCTGCTGCACGGCGCGCTTGATCATCGCCATGCCTTCGTCCAGGTGCATGCCCTTGTCGATCCAGGAATAGCCGAGGTAGTTCAGCACGTGCGCCTGCTCGGGGTAGAGCTTGAGCGCCTCCTGCAGATCGGCTTCCGCCTTCGGCCACTGATGCGAGCGCTCGTAGCAGATGCCGCGGAAGTAAAACATCACCCAGTTCGCCTTCACCGGCTGCTTGAGCGTGGCGATCGCCTTCGAATAGACGTCGCCGCATTCGCTGAACTTCTTGTGCCCGCGCAGCACATTGCCCAGCGCCATGATGGCTTCGACGTCGCCCGGATGCTTCTTGAGCAGCCCCTCGAGCAGCGTTTGCGCCTCCTTGGCCCGATCGAGCGCATCGAGATCGCCGGCGCGCTGGATGGTGGCATTGCGGTGCAGCGGCGAGCTTTCCGGGATGCGCTCGTAGACCTTGAGCGCCAGTTCCGGCTTCTTGATCGCCTCATAAAGATCGGCGAGCGAAAGCAGCGCTAGCGAATGATGCGGCTCGAGGTAGAGCGCAAGCTGCAGATAGACGAGGCCCAGGTCCTCGCCGCCACGGCGGCCGAGCGAGGCGCCGAGACCGTAAAGCGCCTCCGCGGCGCCGCCTTGCGCCGACTTCACCAGCAGCGGCAGCTTCTTGCCGGCCTTGAGCTTGTCCATCGCCGCCAGCACCAGCGGGTGGCGCGGCAGCGTCTTGTCGAAGGCCTCGAAAATTTTGAGCGCCTCGGCGGGCGACTTGTTGCGCGAGAGCCAGCTGCCATAGGCCTCGACCACGCGCAGCGCCGACGAGTTCGAGCTTGTAGGCCTGCGCGAAACGCTTGCCGGCATCCTTCTCATGGCCGGCGGCATCCAGGATCATGCCGGCATGCAGGTCCTTGAAGATCGCGTACCATTCCGGCCCGCCGAGATGGTCGATCTTGCTGACGGCGTTCCTGACATTCCCCTCGCCCTGCATGCTCCAGGCCGTAAGCAGCGCGGCGGTCAGATCGGTGATCGGCCCGTGCACGGACTGATCGAGCTCGCGGCGCGCCGTGCGGTAATGCTTCTCCTTGATCCCGTGCACGCCCAGCACCAGCCGGCCCACGCGGTCGTTCTTGTCGGCGCGCAGCACGCGGTCGGCGAACTTCACCGATTCCTTGATCTCGCCGCCGATGACCAGCGAGAGAAAGGCGCTATTGAGCAGGTTGGCGTTCTTGGGGTCGTGCTTGAGCGCGTCGCGGTAATAGTTGGCGGCCGCCACGGCGTCGCGCATCTGGCTGGCATGTCGGGCGGCGAGATAACTGCCGGCACCCGTCATCTCGGGCTGGTCGGCGGCCGGATGGGGCTGGGCGTAAAGCTCGATCGGCGCCGCCGCGAGAATCGCGGCAAGCGCGGTGCCGGCGATGCACCGGGCGAGGCTCGAAGAGATCACTGGCATGCTCCAATGGGGCGGATGACGGCGGGACCCCGCTATGCCGCCGAGTTTCGGCCGAGAATGGCCTTTTTGCGCCGCCCCCGCAAGAACGGCGCCCGGGAGCCGCCGTACTTTGCTTGAAAACCTGGATGTGGGCAGCATCGTGGCCGGCAACGCCCGACGCCGATCACATGTTCGGAATAATTCGGACCGCCGCCGCCTTCGGGCGGAACCCAATTGATGTTCTGATTCGGGTCCTTGATGTCGCAGGTTTTGCAGTGGACGCAATTCTGCGCGTTGATGACGTACTTCTCGGCGCCGCCCTCTTCCACCCACTCATAGACGCCCGCCGGGCAGTAGCGTCCCGACGGCCCGGCGTAGATGTCGTGCTCGGAACGCTTCTGCAGGTCCATGTCCTTGACCTGCAAATGCACCGGCTGGTCTTCCTCGTGATTGGTGTTGGAAAGGAAAACCGAGGAGAGCCGGTCGAAGGTGAGCGTGCCGTCCGGTCTTCGGATAGGCGATGGGCGTGCATTCGGCCGCCGGCTTGAGCGTGGCGTAGTCCGGCTTGCCGTGCTTGAGGGTGCCGAAGACCGAGAAGCCGAGCGTGTTGGTCCACATGTCGAGCCCGCCGAGCGCGATGCCGGCGAGCGTGCCAAGCTTCGACCACAGCGGCTTGGCGTTGCGCACGCGCCAGAGGTCCTTGCCGATGGGAGAACCACGCCAGGCCGCATCGTAGTCGGCAAGCTCGTCGTTGCCGCGGCCGGCTGAAAGTGCCGCGGCGACCGCTTCCGCCGCCAGCACGCCGGACAGCATGGCGTTGTGGCTGCCCTTGATGCGCGGCACGTTCATGAAGCCGGCATTGCAGCCGACGAGCGCGCCGCCGGGGAAGATCAGCTTCGGCACCGACTGGTAGCCGCCCTCGGTCAAGGCGCGCGCGCCATAGGCGAGCCGCTTGCCGCCGGCAAACGTGTCGCGCACCAGCGGGTGGGTCTTGAAGCGCTGGAATTCCTCGAACGGCGAGAGATAGGGATTGCTGTAGTTGAGATGGACGACGAAGCCGACCGAGACCAGGTTGTCGTCGAAGTGATAGAGGAACGAACCGCCGCCGGTCGAACCGTCGAGCGGCCAGCCGAAGGAATGCTGCACCATTCCCTTGCGGTGCTTGTCGGGCGCGACCTGCCACAGCTCCTTCAGCCCGATGCCGAACTTCTGCGGCTCGCGCCCGTTGCCGAGACCGTACTTGGCGATGAGCTGCTTGCCGAGATTGCCGCGCGCGCCCTCGGCGAACAGCGTGTACTTGGCGCGCAGCTCCATGCCGGCGGTGAACGAATCCTTGGCCGCGCCGTCCTTAGCCACGCCCATGTCGCCGGTGGCAACGCCGACCACCGCGCCGTTGTCGTCGTAGAGCACCTCGGCGGCCGCGAAGCCCGGATAGATCTCGACGCCGAGCGCCTCCGCCTTGCCCGCCAGCCAGCGGCAGACATTGCCGAGCGAGACGACGAAGTTGCCGTGGTTGCTCATCAGCGGCGGCATCATGAGATTGGGCAGCCGCGCGGCGCCGCTGGCGCCGAGATAGTAGAAGCGGTCGTCGGTGACCGCGGTCTTGATCGGCGTGTCTTCGTCGCGCCATTCCGGCAGCAGCTTGTCGAGGCCGACCGGATCGATCACCGCGCCGGATAGAATATGGGCGCCGACCTCGGAGCCCTTCTCCACCACCACGACATTGATATCGGTATTGAGCTGCTTGAGACGGATCGCGCTGGCGAGCCCCGCGAGGCCCAGCGCCGACGATCACCACGTCAAATTCCATCGCCTCGCGGGCGGGTCGCTCCTGCGTGCTCATACGCTCCCCTACTGCGGTCCGCGCAAAGCTGATAAGCGTTTGCGCGTTCGAACCCGGCAATCCATGCGCGGCCCGATCTGTTTCACGATTTCGCCCGCGTGACAATCGGCGGCGCATGGCAGGACCGAGACGGTCTCACCGAAGCGTGAAGACAGGCCCCTAGGCGCGGCAGCGCATCTGGCTATTCTCGCCGCGGCTTTTGAGGTTCACAGGGAGATATTCACAATGTCCGATATTTCACCGCTCATTCCCCGCCAGCCGGTGCCGACGCTCGCGGTGCCGCTGGTCGGCGGCGGCAAATTCGATCTCGACACCGAGACGCCGGAAAAGTTCACCATGCGTCGTGTTCTATCGCGGCCTGCACTGCCCGCAGTGCAAGCGCCAGCTCGTCGACCTGGAAGCCAAGCTCGACGAATTCGAAAAGCGCGGCGTCGCGCCGGTCGCGATCTCGGTCGACGGCGCCGAACGCGCCGAACGCACCAAGAGCGAATGGGCGCTGCCGAAGCTGCGCATCGGCTACGGCTTGAGCCTGGGCACCGCGCGCGATTTCGGGCTGTGGATTTCGAACGGCCGCGGACCGACCTCGGCCGGCCTCCAGGAGCCCAGCCAGTTCAACGAGCCGGGACTGTTCCTGATCAAGCCGGACCGCACGCTCTACTGCGCCAGCGTGCAGACCATGCCGTTCGCGCGCCCGCAACTCGCCGATGTCTTGGCCGCGCTCGACTTCATCGCCGACCGTAATTACCCGGCGCGCGGCGAGGTGGTGACGCTGGCGCAGGCGGCGGAGTAACGCCGGCAAAGCATTGTCATCGGAGCCGTGCCGCTTCATCAAAGCGGGCCACGTTCGAATTTGACATTTCGAAAGCCGTGCCAGAGAGCGCTAGCGGAGTATCCCGAATTCGAAATCGCGGCACTAGTATGGCTCGATGACAATCAAGATGACAACCAAGTTTGCGCTTGCCGCACTCGCGCTGATCGCCTGGCCCGCGCTGGCGACGGCGCAGAATGCCGCCCCCAAGCGCGCCATAGCGCCGCTCGTCATCAACAACGAGACGATCGGCATCCTGCGCCAGCACCAGGCCGGCGCGATCATCCTGCCGGCCGGCAAGCCGCCGTTTGCGGCCGTGATCGTCTTGTCGGGCTGCAGCGGCGTGTCGAACCAGACACGGCTCTGGGCGCGGCGGCTGGCGGGTTGGGGCTATGCGGCGCTCATCGTCGACAGCTTCACCCCGCGCGGCTTGCGCCAAGTCTGTCACAATAGCCGCGTGCTGCGGGGTCCGCGCCGCGCCATGGATGCCTATGCGGCCGCCGCCTATCTACGCTCGCGCCCCGATATCGACGGCCGGCGCATCGGTCTCCTCGGCTTTTCGCACGGCGGCTGGACGACGGTAGCGGCGTCCTGGCAGGCAATCGAGAAGCGCGCCGATGCGCCGCCGTTCCGTGCGGCCGTCGCCTTCTATCCCATCTGCCCCAGGGGCACGCCGCCGCTTGCCAACGACCTCCTGATCCTGATCGGCGACGCCGACGACTGGTCGAGCGCGGCAAAGTGCGAGGCCTATGTGGACAGATACGGCGCCGACGCGCCCCATCGCCCCGTCCTGAAGGTGTATCCGGGGGCGACCCACCGCTTCGATGCCAACCGGAAGAGCCGGGTCTACTTTGGCCATCATCTGGCTTACGATCCCCAGGCGGCCGCCGACGCCATCGAGCGGACGCGCAAATTCCTCGCCGAGCGTCTGAACGCCAAACCATGAGCCCCGACCGCAACGCCGCCGCCGACCTGCTCGACTTCTATGTCGAGGCGGGCGTCGACGCGCTGCTGAGCGAGACGCCGGTCGACCGTTTCGCGGCGGAAGAGATCGCGGTCGCGCCGCCTGCGCCGCCCAACCGGCCGGCAACCGGTGCCGCGCCGCGTGCGACCCAACTTCCGCTCGCGGGCAAGCGGCATGGCGGCCGCCCCGCCGGCGCCAGAGCAGGCGGTCATGGCCGCGCGCGAGGCGGCGAAAAGCGCCAAGTCGCTCGACGAATTGCGCGCCATGCTGGAAGGCTTCGAGGGCTGCGCGCTGAAGGCCACCGCTACGCAACTGGTGTTCGCCGACGGCAACCCGGAGGCGCGGCTGATGTTCGTCGGCGAAGCGCCCGGCCGCGACGAAGACATCGAAGGCCTGCCCTTCGTCGGCCGCTCCGGCAAATTGCTCGACCTCATGTTGTCGGCCATCGGCCTCGACCGCAAGGAAGCCTACATCGCCAACATCGTGCCCTGGCGACCGCCCGGCAACCGCACGCCGACGCCGCAGGAGTTGCAGATCTGCCTGCCCTTCGTCCTGCGCCAGATCGAGCTATGCGATCCTGACGTTCTGGTCTGCCTTGGCGGACCATCGGCGCACACGCTGCTCGGCATCAAGGACGGCATCACGCGCATCCGCGGCCGCTGGTTTTCCTTCGACACCGGAAAGCGCGAAATCCGCGCCATGCCGACCTTTCACCCGGCCTTTCTGCTGCGCAGCCCGCTGCAGAAGCGATTCGCCTGGCGCGATTTTCTGGCGATCAAGAAGGCGCTCGGCGCCTGAGCGTGCGACGATCGGTACGCCATCGCATGCGCAATCCACTTGTTTAGGCCGAGCGATGCAGCACTTGGGTACCGGACAATCGTCGAAAGCATTGATCTATCTCATGGACGCCGTACAAATCGCCCTTAGACGTTTTTCCGGCGGCGCTATTATGGCTGGGCGAGACCGGCGGGAGTTCGGCAATGGGTTTAGATCCTGTCATATTGCCCGACTGCAGTTTGCGTTCGTCGTCACTTTCCACATCATCTTCCCGACTTTCACGATCGGGCTGTCGGCCTACATCGCGGTGCTCGGCCTGCTCTGGGTGCGCACCGGGCGCGAGCGCTTCCACAGCCTGATGCGCTTCTGGACCCGCATCTTCGCGGTGTCCTTTGCCATGGGTGTGGTCTCCGGCATCGTGATGTCCTACAGTTCGGCACTCAACTGGAGCCATTTCTCGCAGGTCGTCGGCAACGTGGTCGGTCCGCTGATCGGCTATGAAGTGCTCACCGCCTTCTTCCTGGAGGCGACCTTCCTCGGCGTGCTGCTGTTCGGCTTCAACCGCGTGCCGCCCTGGCTCTACGTGCTGTCCGGCTTTTTTGTCGCGGGCGGCACCGCCTTCTCGGCCTTCTGGATTCTGTCGGCCAATAGCTGGATGCAGACGCCGGCCGGCTTCGTCATGCAGAACGGCATCGCCTACCCCACCGACTGGCTGGCGGCGATCTTCAACCCGAGCTTCCCCTACCGCTTCGCGCACATGGTCAACGCCGCTTATCTGACCACTGGCTTCGTGGTGCTTGGCGTGGGCGCGCGCTACCTGCTCGCCGGCGCGCATGTCGAGCAAAGCCGCACCATGCTGCGCATGGCGATCGGCCTCACCGTCATCCTGGCGCCGCTGCAACTCGTCATCGGCGACCTGCACGGCCTGAACACGCTCGAGCATCAGCCGATCAAGGTGGCGGCGATGGAGGGGCACTGGGACAGCAACCAGGCCGGCGTGCCGTTCGAGATATTCGCCTGGCCCAACGAGAAAACCGAAAGCAACGATTATTCGATCGCGATCCCGCACGCCTCCTCGCTCATCCTCACCCATAGCTGGGACGGCAAGTTCGAAGGACTGAAGAGCGTGCCGCCGCAAGGACCGTCCGCCGGTGCCGATCGTGTTCTTCGCCTTCCGCGTCATGGTCGGGCTCGGCCTGCTGATGATCGCGGCCGCCTTCATCGGCGCCTTCCTGTGGTGGCGCGGCACGGTGTTCGAGACGCGCTGGTATCTCTGGCTGGTGTCGAAGTTCTGGTGGGTCGGCTTCATCTCGGTGATCGCCGGCTGGATCACCACCGAGGTCGGACGCCAGCCATGGATCGTGGAAGGCGTGCTGCGCACCGCCGACGCCAAATCGCCGGTGCCGGCCGGCAGCATCCTGACAACGCTGATCCTGTTCGTGCTCGCCTACGGCACCGTGTTCTCGTTCGGCATCTACTACATCAACCGCCTGATCAACCGGGGGCCGGAAACACCGTCGGAACTGCCCGGTAAGCTCTTGGCGGCGCGGCGATGGCGGCCGCCCATCAGACGACCGCCGAATCGTTCCCGCGTCACTCCTGACGGCTGCAGAGGACCGCATCATGGACTGGTATCTTCCCGTGATCTGGGCCGGCCTGATCGGCACAGCCGTCGCGATGTATGTCATCCTCGACGGCTTCGATCTCGGCGTCGGCATCCTGTTTCCCTTCGCGGCAAGCGAACGCGAGCGCGACCAGATGATGCGCTCGGTGGCGCCGTTCTGGGACGGCAACGAGACCTGGCTGGTGCTCGGCGGCGGCGGACTGTGGGTGGCGTTCCCGCAGGCCTACGCGGTGATCATGCCGGCGCTCTACATTCCGGTGATCGTCATGCTGCTGGCGCTGGTGTTTCGCGGCGTCGCCTTCGAATTCCGCACGGTGTCGCGCAGCAAGACCTGGCTCAACATCGCCTTCACCGTCGGCTCGGGCCTCGCCGCCTTCGCGCAAGGCGTCATCCTCGGCGGCCTGATCCAGGGCATGAAGGTCACCAACGGCGCCTTCTCCGGCGGCCCGTTCGAGTGGGCGACGCCGTTCGCCTTCATCTGCGGGCTGGCGATGATTGTCGGCTACGGCCTGCTCGGCGCCACCTGGCTCGCCATGAAGACCGAGGGCCCGGTGGCCTGCCGCAGCCGCGCGGCAGGCCAAGATGCTGCTTCGGCGTCGTGCTGATATTCATGGGCGGCGGTGAGCATTGTGGACGCCGCTGATGGAAGCCGCGCGTTGCCTCGCGCTGGTTCTCGCTGCCGAACATCCTGTATCCTGTGGCCGGTGCCGGTGGTGACTGTGCTGGTCGCCTTCTTCTGCTTGGCGCTGGCTGGAGAGGGACCGCGAGGTGCCGCCGTTCCTGGCGGCGATCGCGCTGTTCCTGCTCGGCTATCTCGGGCTGGTGATTTCCAACTTCCCCTATCTGGTGCCGCCCTCGCTGACGGTGTGGCAGACGGCCGCGGCGCCGGCGAGCCAGATTTTCATGCTGCTCGGCACGCTGGTGCTGCTGCCGCTGATCCTCGGCTATGTCGCCTTCGTGTACTGGCTATTCCGCGGCAAGGTCGCCGAGGGCGAGAGCTATCACTAGGGGTCCGATTCCGGCATTTGCATCCCGCCGCTGCAAGCTCCCGAGCAAATGCCGAAATCAAAGCACCACTGGCAACTATTTGATTCTAATGGCGCTTTGAATTTGACATTTGATAAGGCGCGCGCCGCAAATGGGTATCAAATGTCAAATTCGCGCCACTAACGAATAGCCGGGTTTGCCCGTGGCCCTTGCGCGCAGGCTGGAAGCGATCCATATATGCGCTAATGCGCATAAGCAGATTAGGTAAATAATCATGGACGCGACCGCCCTTCTGTCTGCCCTCGCCGAGCCGACCCGCCTGGAGGCCCTCCGCCTGGTGTGGGACGGCAAAGAACACTGCGTCTGCGAATTGATGCAGGTGCTGGGCGCGACCCAGTCCCGCATGTCGCGCCACATGGCGACGCTCAAGCTCGCCGGCCTGGTGACCGACCGGCGCGATGCGCAATGGGTGCGCTACCGCCGCGCCCCCGATCTTCCGCAAGAAGTGGTCGCGCTCGTCGATGCCGCGCTGGCCCTGCCGGCCGATCAGGAAAGGCAAGCCGCATGAGCACCGTGTCCTGCGCCAAATGCACGCCAACGCCTGTTCCAGCGCCGATCGTGCCGAGCTCAAAGGATTCCTCAACCGCAAAATGGCTCGCGTCGACGTTTGCGGCACTGATTTTATGGGGCTTGGTCTACAGCCAGTTGAGCCCCTTCTCGAACTGGATCGTCGCCTCGCTGCCGGTCAAGGCCGACAGTCATCTCGGCGCAGCGATCGCTTTCTTCGTCTACGACACGCCCAAGGTGCTGATGCTGCTCATGCTGGTGGTGTTCGCCATGGGCCTCGTGCGTAGCTTTTTCTCGCCTGAAAAGACGCGTGCGCTGCTGGCGGGAAAGCGCGAGGGCGTCGGCAATGTTTTGTCCGCCGGCCTCGGCATCCTCACGCCGTTCTGTTCCTGCTCGGCGGTGCCGCTGTTCATCGGCTTCGTCAGCGCCGGCGTGCCGCTCGGCGTCACGTTCTCGTTCCTGATCGCCGCCCCGATGGTGAACGAGGTCGCGCTCGGGCTTCTGTTCGCCCTGGTCGGCTGGAAAGTGGCGGTCACTTATCTCGCTTTCGGTTTGGGCGTCGCCATCGTCTCCGGCTGGGTCATCGGCCGGCTGCATCTCGAAAACTGGCTGGAAGACTGGGTGCGCAATCTTCGCACCACGCCGACCGATCTTGCGCCGGAGCAACTCACTGCCGTCGATCGCATCAAGGCCGGCATCGAGGCCGTTCACGAGATCGTCGGCAAGGTGTGGCCATGGATCATCGCCGGCATCGCCGTCGGCGCCTTCATCCACGGTTTCGTGCCCTCGGATCTCCTGGCCACGATCATGGGACGCGGCGACTGGTGGTCGGTACCGGCCGCGGTGCTGCTCGGCATTCCGATGTATTCGAACGCCGCCGGCATCATCCCGGTGGTCGAGGCGCTCATCACCAAGGGCGCCGCGATCGGCACCGTGCTCGCCTTCATGATGTCGGTGATCGCGCTGTCGCTGCCGGAGATGATCATCCTGCGCAAGGTGCTGAGCATCCGCCTGATCGCGGTGTTCGTCGGCGTCGTCGGTTGCGGCATCCTCGCCGTCGGCTTCCTGTTCAACATGCTGTTCTAACGCGGGGTGACTTTTCTTCGAACTGCCATCCCGCTTTAGGTTCTTGTTTGAGCATGATCTTTTCCGAAAACCGGTACCCATCCCCGATCACGTCGGGGACAGGCTTCTTCGGAATCATGCTCTGGTAACGGAGACGAACCATGAAAGACGTCAAAGTCCTCGGTCCCGGCTGCAAGCGTTGCGTCGCCACCGCCGAGATGGTGCAGAGCGAGGCCGACAAGCTCGGCGTTCCGGTCACGATCGAGAAGGTGACCGACTACGCGGCGATTGCCGGCTACGGCATCGCCGCGACGCCGGGCCTGGTCATCGACGGCAAGGTCGTGCACGCCGGCGGCCTGCCCAAGCCGGACGATCTTGCGCGATGGCTGGCGGCCTGAGCGCGATCGGCGAATCATCAGAATTTGCTCTCGCCCTGCGGCCGCAGCACGGCCCAGCCGACGCGAATGGACGGCAAAATGCCCTGCACCCGGACGCGCGGAGGCATGCGGCACTTCCGGCATCAGCGCAGGGGAATTGCTCCTTCAAACTCGCCGGCGTCCGTCTTCATTTTTTCTTCTTTCCGCCTGCGAGCGCTGCACGCGCGTCCTTGATCGCCACCTTGAGCGTAGCGGGATCGAGCGCGCCGGGCACCCGGAAGTGCCCGATGATGAGGCCTGGCGTGCCCTGGAATCCGAGTGCGACAGCCTGTTCGTGATTGCGCGCGAGCAGGCCGGTGACGGCATCATGATGCTCGGCCAGGTCGCGCTTCGCCCGCTCCATGTCGATGCCGGCTTGGCTCAGCACATCCGTCACCCTGGCGTCGCTGAGCTTGCCGGTCGTCGCCATCAGCGCGTCATGCGCCTGCATGTATTTGCCTTGATAGCGCGCGGCGAGGACGAGTTGAGCGGCGAAGACGGAAGCCTCGCCGAACACCGGCCAATCCTTGAAGACGAGACGGATATGGCCGTCGTCCTTGACCGTCTTGAGCAGATCCGGGTTCATCTTCTTGCAGTAGGGACATTGGTAGTCGAACCATTCGACGATGGTGAGGTCGCCTTTCAGATTGCCGATGGTCGGCGCCGCCGGGTCGCGCAGGATGCTCTCGCGGCTCAAGGGGGCCGGCGGTTGCGGCGCAGCCATGATCGGCTGAAGCGGCGCCGCTAATCCGATCAGGGCGAGCAGCGCGGCAAAGATGGTCGTTCTTTTGATCATGATCGTTCTTGTCCTTTTGAATAGAAAGCGGTTCAGGCGGATACAAGGCGCCAGTCCCCGACACCATCGGCAGCGCGTCCGTCCCGCATGCAAGGCCGGACGAGAGATCGGTTAAGCCTGCCGTACGGGGCAATATGGCCGGCCGATCGGGTTGGGCAGCGTGAGGCGTCCAGTGACGTCGGGCACGCGTCCGAACTCAGCGTCGTTGTGCGAAGCCGAAGCCTGGGCGTGCCGTGTCAGGCCGGAAGGCGCGGCGGCCGATAAAGGCCGAGTGCGCTGCATTGCGCGGGAAGCGAGGCGTCGAACAACCGCCACACCGCGGCATTGCAACGGGGAAAGAACGAGACCCGCTGCGCATCCCCGACAATCGCGCCGAAACTGAAGCCCGCAAGCGGGCAAGGGTTTGCCGCACCGGGCGACAGCATGCGGTGACAGATACCGGCGGGCCCATTGGCCGTGCGAGACGGGGCGACGATGGCTCGAACTTCGGCAACTGATGCGTGCGCGGCGCAGGCCGAAACGCCGGCGAATGAGACGGTGCCTGCGACGACGATCATCAGAACCGCGGTGATGCTACGCAATCGCTGCAGCAGCCAAGCCTGCGTTCGGCTCATTGCCATTTGCTCTAACCAACCGGCGATTTGGTTAGGCATTCGCGCTGGCCGGAGCAACTGACTTTGTTGTGAACGGGAACTGGGTGTCGAATTATGGCCGTTCGATGGTCGCGTCATGCTTGGCGTTGGCTGGACCATGGCCGCGAGGTGCCGCCGGTCCTGGCCAGCCGCCCATGCGCCGATCGCGATCGGCGAGCAAAGTCTGAAGAAGAGCGCTACCGTCTCGCCAGACGCCCAACGAACGCGCCGATAACGCCAGCGGCCAAGACGCCTGCGGCGGTTACCGCCACGCGGGTTGCCGGCCCGGGCACGGCGACCGCGTGCCGTTCCGCTTCGCGCCCGAACGAGCCGCGCGTGCGGTGCAAGTCGTGCACCGGCCGCACCAGATTGTCGCGGCGGTTGGCGGCGACCTTGCGCCCGGTGGTCTGGCCCTTGACCGCGGTGCGCGCGAGATAACGGTCGAGCAGCCCCGGTGCCAAGAAATTGCCGAGCACGATTTCGATCGTGCTGCGGCCGAGCCAATATTCGCGCTTCTGCTCATGCGCGGCCTTGTAGATGGTGTCGGCCACCACTTCCGGCTGGAACACCGGCGCCACCGGCCGCGGCTGCTTTGCCATGTGCGTGCGCGCCCAGTCGAACTGCGGTGTGTTGACCGCCGGCAGATGCACCATCGTGACATGGATACCGCTTTTCTCATGCATCAATTCGGTGCGCAGCGAATTGGTGAATCCGCGAATGGCGAACTTGGCGCCGCAATAGGCGGCCTGCAGCGGGATGCCGCGATAGGCGAGCGCAGAGCCGACCTGCACGATGGTGCCGCGGTTGCGCGGCCGCATCAGCCACAGCGCGGCCATGGTGCCGTACACGAAGCCGAGATAGCTGACCTCGGTGACGCGCTTGAACTCTGCCGGTGTGATTTCGGCGACCGGCGCAAACACGGTGACCATGGCGTCGTTGACCCAGACGTCGACGGGACCTAGCTCGGTCTCGAGCTTTTTCGCGGCCTCGAGCAATGCATCCGAATCGGCGACGTCGACGGCCGCGACCGCCGCTTTCCCGCCTAACCGCTCGATCTCGCGCTTGACCTCGTTGAGCGCCTTGCCGTCGCGCGCGATCAGGCCGACACGGGCCCCGGCCCGGCCGAAACGCAAGGCGGTGGCACGGCCAACGCCGGCGCTGGCGCCGGTGACGATAACGGTTTCGGGTTGGGTCGGTGCGAGCGGTGACATTGGATCAGCTCTTCTGTTGATGGTTATCGATATGGTGCGCGATGACTTCGGCGATGTGCGCCGTGCGGCGCGCGCTGCCTTGCTCGATCTGCTCGCGACAACTGAAGCCGTTGGCGAGGATGACCGTTTCCTCCGATGCCCGGCGCACCTTCGGCAGCAGCACGCGTTCGGCGAGCGTCTGCGACACCTCGTATTTGTCGCTTTCGAAGCCGAAGGCGCCAGCCATGCCGCAGCAGCCCGAGGCCATGATCTCGTGATCGATGCCGAGGCGCTCGAGCACGCTGCGTTCGGCCTTCGGCGTGATGACGGCGTGATGGTGGCAGTGCACCTGCACCAACGCCTTACCGCCGATGCGCGGCAATGCCGCGGTATCGTGCCGGTCGAGGAATTCGGTGAAGAACAGCGTCTGCTCGCTCAGACGCTTGGCCAGATCATTGTCCGGGAAGAGATCGACAAGTTCGTCGCGGAACGCGCTGGTACAGGCCGGCTCCAGCCCGATCAATGGCGTGCCGGCCTCGATCTCGCTCTTCAGCGTCTCAAGCGTCTCCCGCCAGAGCGCCTTGGCCTGGTCGAGGCGGCCCCAATCGTAGAGCGGCCGGCCGCAGCACAGAACCTTCTGCGGGATCGCCACCTCGTACCCGAGGCGCTCCAGCACCCGCGTCGCGGCGATGGCCGTATCCGGGCGGAAATAATTGTTGAAGGTGTCCGGCCACAGCATCACCCGCTGGCCCCTGCCCGCACTGGGCTTATGCTTGCGAAACCAATTGCGGAAGGTGTGCTTGGCGAAGGGCGGCATGTCGCGTTGCGGCGCGATGCCCGCCACCCACTTCGCCAGCGAATTGTTGGCGCCGAGATTGGCGAGGCCCGGCATCCATGCGGCGTAGCGCGCCCAGCGGTGGATCAGCCCCATGGAATAGGCCGCGCGCGGGCGCAGACGTCCGCGGTAATGCTGGGCGCGGAATTCGGCCTTGTAGGTCGCCATGTCGACCTGCACCGGGCAGTCGCTCTTGCAGCCCTTGCAGGCAAGGCAAAGATCGAGCGCGTCCTCGACCGCGGCGCTCTTCCAGACGTCATCGAGCGCCTCGCCGCGCATCATCTCGAACAGCAAACGCGCGCGGCCGCGGGTCGAATATTTCTCCTCGCCCGTCGCCATGTAGCTCGGACACATGACACCTTCGTCGCTGTCGCGCCGACGGCATTTTCCGACGCCCACACAGCGGCGCGTCGCCTGGGTGAAGCTGCCGCCGTCGTCGGCATAGGCGAAATGACCGCCGTATTTGATCGGCGTGTATTCGGGCCCGAGCCGCAGGTTCGAGGTGATCGGATAGGGATCGACGATCTTGCCCGGGTTCATCTTGTTGTCGGGATCCCAGATCGCCTTGAACTCGCGAAAGGCCTGCACCAGTTCCGCGCCGTACATCTTCCCGAGCAATTCGGCGCGCGCCTGACCGTCGCCGTGCTCGCCGGACAGCGTACCGCCATGGCGCACGACCAGATCGGCGGCTTGGTCGAGGAAATGCCGCCAGTTGACCAGGCCCTTTTCGGTCGCGAGATCGAAATCGATGCGGCAATGCACCAGGCCGTCGCCGAAATGTCCGTAGAGCGAGGCGTCGTAGCCGTGGTGGCGCAACAGCTTCTTGAAGTCGCGCAGGTAGTCGCCGAGGCTCTCACGGGCGACCGCGCTATCCTCCCAGCCGGGATGGGCCTCCGGCCAGTCCGGCACATGGGCCGTGGCGGCAAGCGCGGCTTCGCGCACCTCCCAGATCTTCTTCTGCTGCGCCATCTCGCGCATGACATGCGCATCGTTGCCGCGGTCCTTGAATTCATCGACCGCCTTCTGCGCGCGCTCGGCGGCCTCGTCGGCGGTATCGGCGCCGAACTCGACCACCAGCCAGCCGCAACCCTTGGGCAGTATCTTCAGGTCATCGGGGTGCAGGTGCTTGCGGGTGATGAAGTCGACCAACAGGTCATCCATGCCTTCGACGGCGATCGGCTCGAACTTGAGGATTTCCGGCACGGCATCGGCGGCGGCGAACACGTCCTTGAAGCCGATGATGGCGAGCACGCGCGCGGGCGGGCTGTGCACCAGGTTGAGCTCGGCCTCAAGGATGTTGACGCAGGTCGCCTCGGTGCCGACCAGCGCACGGGCGACGTTGAAGCCGTTTTCCGGCAGCAGCTGATCGAGGTTCTCGTAACCGGAGACGCGACGCGGGATATTCGGAAAGCGCGCGCGGATCAGATCGGCATACTTGTTCCGGAACCGGTCGAGCGCCCGGTAAATCTCGGCGCGGCGGCCGCCGCCCGCCAGGATATCACGCAATTCATCGTCGCTGGTCCGCCCGACCGTCATGCGCTCGCCGTCATAGGTGAGGATGTCGAGCAACTCGACATTGTCGGACGTGCGCCCGGCCATGACCGAATGCACGCCGCAGGAATTGTTGCCGAGCATGCCACCCAGCGTGTTGTGGTCGTGGGTCGCCGGATCGGGCCCGAAGGTGAGCCCGTGTTGCTCGGCGGTGTCGCGCAGATGGTCGAGCACGCAGCCGGGCTCGACACGCGCGAGCTTGTTGACGGCGTCGATCGAAACGATGCGATGAAGATATTTCGAATAATCGATCAGCACCGCCACGTTGCAGCCCTGCCCCGCCAGGCTGGTGCCGCCGCCGCGCGGTACGATCGGCGCACCGAAGCCGCGGCACAGTTCGAAGGCGGTGAGGACGTCCTGAATAGTGCGGGGGATCACCACCCCGATCGGCACCTGCCGGTAGTTGGAGGCATCGGTGGCATAGAGCGCGCGGCTGCCGTCATCGAAACGCACCTCGCCTTCCAGCTTTTTTGCCAGGGTATCGCCAAGCGCGCGGAACGGCTTGAGATCGGTAACGGATTCCGCATTGACGATGCGGCCGTTGGGCGCGTGGCTGACGTTGAATGGCCGCGCCTCGGCCTTGCGGGCTTTGTGATTGATCTCGATCGTATGACTCATGGCAATAATGCTTCCTCAGGCGGCCAGCCGCTCGGCGTCGGCCGGCTTGAATTCGAGGCCCAGCCCCGGGCGCTGCGGGTCGGGCGCAATGAAACCGGCGCGCGGACGCGGCGCGCCGTCAAAAATGCCCTGCTCGATGCGGACGTGATCGTGAAACCATTCCAGATGACGCAGATGCGGCACCGCGCAGCAGACGTGCAGATGCACCGCCGGCGCGGTATGGGCGGACAGCGGCACCGAAAATGAATCCGCAATGGCCGCCGCCTGCAGGAAACCGGTAATGCCGCAGCAGCGCGTGGCGTCGGCCTGCAGGACGTCGACCGCGCCGGCCTCGACCATGCGGCGGAAATAGAAAGGATCGTAGCCGTATTCGCCGGCGGCGACCTCCATGCCGGCCGGCGCGCGATCGCGGATGAGGCGCAGGCCGTCCAGATCGTCGCTCGACACCGGCTCCTCGAACCAGCCGACGCCGGCGAACTTGTGCGCGAAGTCCAGTGCCTGCTTGCGCGAATAGGCGCCGTTGGCATCGACGAACAACGTCGCCGACCCGATCGCGCGGCGGGCGGCCTCGACCCGCTGCAAGTCGCGCTCGGGCTCGCTGCCGACCTTCATCTTCACCCAGCGGCAGCCATCGTCATTCACCCAACCGGCCAGTTGCTCCTGCAATCGGTCATCGGAATAAGAGGTGAAGCCGCCGCTGCCGTAGATCGGCACCCGCTCGCGGACGGCGCCGAGCAACTTGTAGAGCGGCAGGCCGACCAGCTTGCCCTTCAGGTCCCATAGCGCGATGTCGACCGCGGAAATGGCGTTGGCGGCGACGCCGCGCCAGCCGATATTGCGCACGGCGCCAACCATCGCCTGCCACAGACCGGGAATGTCCATCGCATCCCTGCCACGGACGACCCCGGCCAGCTTGTCCTTGACGATCTCCGCCGCCGCTGCCGCGCTGTAGCTGTAGCCAAGGCCGCGTCGGCCGCCCGCGGAAAGCTCCACCAGCACCATGGTGGTCTCGTCCCAGGACAGGGTGCCGTCCGCCTCAGGCGCGTCGGTGGGGATGCGAAGCACCCGCACCGCGACGTCATCGATCGCCGGTGTTCCATGCGCCATTGTCCGCTCCTCAAATGAGCTCGCGGACTTTGTCGGAAGCCACGGTGAGCGCGATCTTGCCGCCGGCCGGCGTGCCGCGCGCCAGCGCCTCGGCGAATTTCTCGGCCTGAGCGACCTTGATCTTCGGCGGCATCGGCGGTTCGTGCGGATCGACCACCGCCTCGATCAATACCGGCCCGGGCGTCGCGAGCGCCGTGCGCAACGTCTCGGCACACTGCTTCGGGTCGTCGATGACGAAGGACTGCACGCCGAAACCTTTGGCCACGGTCGCAAAATCGATGGGCTGCAAATCGCAGACGTATTCGGGGTTGCCCAAGAACACCATCTGCTCCCATTTAATCTGGCCAAGCGCATTGTTCTTGATGACGATGACCTTCACGTCGAGGTCGTATTTGCGCAGCGTGGCAAGCTCGCTCATCAGCATCGACAGGCCGCCGTCGCCGACGAAGGCGATCACCTGGCGCTTGGGATAGGCCACCGCCGCCGCAACGGCGTAAGGCAGGCCGCAGGCCATGGTGGCAAGGTTGCCCGAGCACGAGAACTTCATATCGCCGCGGATCGAAAGATAACGCGCGATCCAGGTGGTGATGGTGCCGGAGTCGGTAGCGACGATGGCGTTATCGCTGACCAGCTTGTTGAGCTCGTAGGCAACCACCTGCGGCTTCATCGGCTTGTCGGTGCGCGTCCCGCGCTCCTCCATCAGCGCGTTCCATTGCTTCATGCCGGCCTGCGCCTTGTCGAGGAACGAGCGGTCGTCGTGCTCGGAAAGTTTCGGCAACAGAGCCTTCAGCACCTGCCCCGCGTCGCCGACCAGCGCCGCCTCGACCGGACAGCGCAGGCCCACCCGCATGGGGTCGAGCTCGATCTGCACCACCTTGGCCTGGCCCGGGCGCGGATAAAATTCGATATAGGGGAAGCTCGAACCTGCGATCAGCAACGTGTCGCATTCTTCCAGTGCTTCCTGCGCCGGCCGGGTGCCGAGCAGCCCCGTGCCGCCGATGCAATACGGGTTATCGTCGGCAACCGCGCCCTTGCCGAGCAGCGGTTTCACAATCGGCGCCTTCAGCCGTTCCGCCACTTCGGTGAGCGCATAGCGGGCGTCGAGCGCGCCGCGCCCGGCCATGATCACGATTTTCTTGCCGGCGTTGAGAATATCGACCGCTTCGGCGAGCTGTTGCTCGTTCGGCGCTTGGCCGCCGCGCGCCATCGCGTTGGAGACATGGTTGGCGACGTTGCGCTTGGAGCGCGAGCCCTTGCTCACCGGCTGGGACTGCATGTCGGTCGGGATCGTGACATGGGCGACGCCGTGATAGGCAAGGGCCGTGCGGCAGGCGAGTTCGACCGTATTCTCGACGTGCATCGGCCCCATGATGCGGGTGTTGTAGACGCAGACGTCCTGGAACAGCTTGTCGAGCTCCACATCCTGCTGGGTGAAGGTGTGCAGCAGGTCGTGGAATTGCATGCCGGTGATCGCCAGCACCGACTGGCCGTCGAGCTTGGCATCGTAAAGTCCGTTGAGCAGATGAATGCCGCCCGGCCCCGACGTGGCCAGACATACGCCGAGCCTGCCGGTCCATTTCGCGTAGGCGCAGGCGTTGAAGGCGGCGGCTTCCTCGTGACGCACCTGAATGAAGCGGATCTTGTCCTGCTTCTGGCGCAACGCCTCGATGATGCCATTGATACCGTCGCCGGGGATGCCGAAGATCGTATCGACCCCCCAATCGATCAGCGTTTCGATCATGACATCGGCGGCGGTCGGGTTGGCCATGGCGCACTCCTCGGCGAAAGCATCCGCGCGAGCGGCACATTCGCCCCCGACCGCTGCGCTAGATTGTGAAGTCACGGTGTCAACAAACGACGCCCGCCGCTGTTCCATGCCGAAGAGAACAAGGCGGATGGAACCATGACCGCGTCACGCCTGTTTTCCTTCCGACATTCGCGGGAGAAACGGCAATGCAGAGCAAGCTGTTGCACGAGTACGAAGGTCAGCGGACCTTCGCCTTGATCATGGACAAGGGCGATGAGGTGCTTTCCACGATCAAAACTTTCGCAACCAAGGAAAATGTGCGCGCGGCGCAGATTACCGCGATCGGCGCGCTCAGCGACGTGGTACTGCGCTATTTCGACTGGGACGCGAAGGATTATCGCGACATTCCCGTGCGCGAACAGGTGGAGGTGGCGTCGCTCAACGGCGACGTGGCGCGCGCGCCCGACGGCAAGCCGGCGATCCATATCCATCTGGTCGTCGGAAAGAAGGACGGTAGCGCCATGGCCGGCCATCTTGGCGAGGCGCATGTGCGGCCGACGCTCGAGGTGATCGTCGAGGAGCAGCCGTCTTATCTACAGAAGGTGCACGACCCCGAGACCGGGCTGGCATTGATCAGCCCGAAGGAGCCGATCCATGCCTGAGATCGGTCATCGCCGCTGGGCCATCGCGGAGGGCTACATTCCGAGCGGCAGCGTCACCCAAGACCACGCGCTCGTCTCGCATGAGGCGTGCTGCCTGCTCAACGCAGGCAGCGAAGAAGCCGATATCGAGATCACGCTCTATTTCACCGACCGCGATCCGGTGGGCCCTTACAAGGTGGCGCTCGGCGCGCGGCGTACGCTGCATCTGCGTTTCAACGATCTCGAGGATCCTGCCCCGGTGCCGCGGGACACCAGCTACGCCTCGGTGATCGAATCGAACGTGCCGATCGTGGTGCAACACACCCGCCTCGATTCGCGGCATCCCAATATCGCGCTGTTGTCCACGATCGGTTACGCCGAAGGATAGAGCACCTCTTTGTCTGCCGTGCGCGTCGTTTCGGCGAACGCGTGGCACAGGATATTTCCGATGCAAACACTTGCCCGCGCCCAACCAGCAATCGACCCGGTCGCATCCGAACCGCCGGCAGCGCTCCGCCTGCCGGACAGGCCGAACCGGTATTTGCCGATCGGCGACTACACCATCATCGGCGACACGCGCACCGCGGCGCTGGTCGCCCGCGACGGCTCGATCGACTGGCTTTGCCTGCCCAATATCGATGGCGCCTCGGTATTCGCGGAGATCCTCGATCGGGACCGTGGCGGCCATTTCTTCGTCGGTGCGCCGGGGGACGCGAAGATCACGCGTCGTTACGCCCCCGGTTCGGCCATCCTGACAACGCGATTCACGACACCAGACGGCATCTTCGAACTCACCGACTTCATGCCGCTTTCCCTGAACAACGCCGACGGGCCCATCGAGCCGGCGCGCCGGATTATTCGGATAGCGGAAGCGATCGAGGGCAGCCCGCGCATCGCGGTCAACTTCGCGCCCCGCCCGGACTACGGCCGAACGATGCCCAGCCTACGTCCGAGCGGACGCAAGAGCTGGGTCGCCGCCGACGGTCGCGATTTTCTCCTGCTCCAGTCGGACGTTCCGCTTGAGCCCGCAACCGATAGCGCGCTGACCGGCGAGGCCCGTTTGAATGCCGGACAGAAGTGCCGGTTCGCGCTGTCCTTCTGCCGCAATGCGCCCGGTGTCATCCCGCCGTCCGGCGCGGCATGCGACCGCGAGCGCGACGACACGGCGCGATTCTGGCAGGGGTTTTGCCAGAAAATCGAATACGACGGTCCTTTCCGCGACGCCCTCATCCGCAGCCTGGTCACGTTGCGGCTGCTGTGCTTCAGCCAATCCGGTGCCGTCGTCGCCGCGCCGACCACGTCATTGCCCGAAGCGATCGGCGGCAACCGCAATTGGGACTACCGGTTCTGCTGGCTGCGCGACTCCTTCTTCGTCCTCCACGGCTTCCTCGCCTTGGGCCTCACCGAGGAAGGAACGGGATTCTTTCGTTGGTTGATGCAGGCAACGCAACTGAGCGCGCCCCATCTGCAGGTGCTCTACACTGTTTTCGGGCGTACCGACGTCGCTTCCCACCCCATCAAATCGCTTGAAGGATACCGCCGCTCCGGTCCCGTGCATCGCGGCAATGCCGCCGAAAGTCAGCTTCAACTCGATGCTTACGGTGCCGTGCTGGTTTGCGCCCTCATCCTCGACGAGCACGGCGGCACCATCGACGTCAGCGCGCAGCGGCGTCTGCGCGGTTTCGCGGAGGTTGCGCGACGCGAGTGGACATTGCCCGACAATGGGCTGTGGGAAATGCCGGGCCCCCGCAAGCACATGACCCATTCAAAGGTCATGTGCTGGGCCGCCCTCGACGCCATGGTGCGTCTTTGCGAGCGGGGCGCTATCGATGACGACCCTGCTGCGTACCGGCACGACCGGGATGTCATCAAAGAGACGATCCTGAACGAGGCCTGGGACCCGGCCCGGCGGGCTCTCACCGGTGCTTTCGGCCACGACTTTCTCGACGCCAGCCTGCTTCTGCTGCCACGGCTTGGTTTTCTTTCCGCCGACGATCCCCGCATGGTCGGCACCTATGAGGCCATCGAACGGGAACTCGGCCACGGCGCTCAGGTGCGCCGATATGCCGACGGCATCGACGGCTTCCCCTCGACCGAGGGCACATTCACCGCCTGCGGATTCTGGGCGGCCGACTACCTCGCGCGGCGCGGCGACACGAAGGCGGCGAGGAGCCGCATCGCCGCGCTGCTCGCGCACGCCAACGACCAGCTGTTGATCTCGGAGGAGATCGACCCCGACAGCGGCGAGCAACTCGGCAATTTTCCGCAGGGCCTTTCGCACGCGGGCCTCATCGGGGCGCTGCTCGCCGTGCGTGAAGCCGAACGCAAAGGGCGGCCTTCATGACCGTGGTTCACGAAATCGGCAGGCATGCGATTGCGCTGGTCCTCTGGGGCTTCATGGCGAGCGCGGTGATGGCGACGCTGCTAGAGACGGCACAGCTCTCCGGTCGCACGCGCATGAGCCTGCCGTTCCTGTTCGGCGCGTTCCTCAGCGGCAAGCGGCGATCGGCCGTCATATCGGGCTATTTCCTTTATCTGCTCGGCGGCTGGGGATTCGCGCTGCTCTACGCGCTGTGCCTGCAAACACTGCACGTGCACTCGGCGGTGGAAGGCGGGCTCATCGGTTTTCTTCTCGGCCTCGCGCATGGCGGATTTCTGGTCGCCGTTTTTCTTCCGTTGCTGCCCTATATCCACCCTCGCCTCGCAACCGATTACGACGGCCCCGGCGCGCTCTCGCTCATCGAGCCACCCGGCCCCTTCGGGCTCAACTACGGCTGGGCCACCCCCCTCGCGACCGTGCTCGCGCAGACACTCTTCGGCACGATTTTTGGGCTGGGATTTGGCGCCGCGTTAGGTCCGGGCTGAACGATGGAATACGCCCGAAAGCAACGGCTCCGACCGACCGGCAAATCCGCACGGACGACCGGCGCGCTCGTCGCGCTGCTGCTGCTCGGTGGCTGCAAGTCTTCCGCCATCCATCTCACCTTCCTCGATCCGCAGGGCCCGGTGGCTGCCGCACAGCGCACGCACTTCATCGGTGTCGTCCTGCTCGTGCTGATTGTCGTCCTGCCCGTCCTGATCCTGACGCCGCTGTTTGCCTGGCGCTATCGCTATCGCAACACGTCCGCGCCCTATACGCCCAAGTGGTCGTTCTCCTGGCCGCTCGAATTCGCCATCTGGGGAATCCCGGTTGCCATCGTTGTCGTGCTTGCCGTTTGGCTCTGGCAGAGCACCCATGCGCTCGACCCCTACGCGCCGATTTCATCCGAAAAGCCGCCGCTCAGGGTTCAGGTCATCGGCTACGACTGGAAATGGCTGTTCGTCTATCCGGACCTCAAGATCGCCAGCATGGGAGAACTCGCGTTTCCCGCGGACCGGCCCCTCACGCTCGACCTCACCTCCGATACCGTCATGCAGTCCTTTTTCATTCCGGCGCTGGGAAGCCAGATCTACGCCATGGCCGGCATGGTCACGCACTTGCACCTCCAAGCCGACGCGCCCGGGCGCTTCCTCGGTGAAAATACCCAATTCAACGGAAACGGATTCGACAAACAGAAATTCACCGCCCACGCGATGAGCGCGGCCGACTTCAATGCCTGGGTCAAACGTGTCGCCGCTGACGGCATCGCCTTGACGCCGGCCGCTTACGCCACGCTTCGCAAGCAAAGCAGCCGTGAAGGGCAACGCGCGAGGCACTGCACAGCCGAACGCATGCCACCCGGCGTTCTACTCTTCACCGGTGTCCCGCCAAAGCTATTCGGCAACATCGTCCGCTCTTTTCATGGGGGGCCATCCGATGCCGCGGCCTTGCTCGGCAGCGACATCAAAGCGGCAATGAACGATTCAAATGGAGCGGCCATCCGCCCGCATCCGGTCGGTGGAGAGCGATAGCCGTGTCGTTAGCCCATTTCATTTTTGGTCGGCTCAGCCCCCACGCCCTGCCGTTTTGGGAGATGCTGCAGCATCCGACCCACGCGAACATCGTCAATGGCGTCATCGCGACGGCCGCCGCGGGGCTGGTCGTGATCGGTGCGGTTGTCACCGTTGCCCTGATCACCTGGTACGGCAAATGGCGCGTGCTGTGGTCCGAATGGCTGACCAGCGTCGATCACAAGCGCATCGGCATCATGTACATCGCGCTGTCATTCGTGATGCTGGCGCGTGCGGTCGTCGAGGCCGTCATTCTGCGAACCCAGCAGGCTTACGGCCTCGATGGCGGCTTTCTCTCGCCGGACCATTTCGGCCAGCTCTTCAGCACGCACGGCACGATCATGATCTTTTTCATGGCGATGCCGTTCCTGACCGGCGTCATCAATTACGTGATGCCGCTGCAGATCGGCGCACGCGACGTCTCCTTTCCGGTCATGAACTCGATCAGCCTCGGGTTGACCGCGGCCGGTGCCACCCTGGTCATGGTTTCGCTGTGCATCGGCAAGTTCTCGACCGGCGGCTGGAGCGGTTATCCGCCCTACACCGAGACCGCGTTCAACGCCGGCGTCGGACCGGATTACTGGATCTGGGCGGTCTCGCTCTCGTCGCTCGGCACCATGATGACCGGCATCAACTTCGCGGTGACCATCTACAAGCGACGCGCGCCGGGCATGGGCTTCTTCCGCATGCCGCTTTTCACCTGGACGGCGCTCTGCACAAGCATCCTCATGATCTTCGCCATGCCGCCGCTGACAGTCGCCACGGGCCTTTTGGCCCTTGATCGCTATCTCGGATTCCATTTCTTCACCAATGGCCACGGCGGCAACATGATGAACTACGCCAATCTCTTTTGGCTGTTCGGTCACCCCGAGGTCTACATCCTCATCCTCCCGTCGTTCGGCGTTTACTCGGAAGTCTTCTCCACCTTCTCGGGAAAGGTGCTTTACGGCTACAAGTCCCTCGTGCTGGCGACGATGGCCATCGCCGTGTTGTCATTCACGGTCTGGCTGCACCATTTCTTCACCATGGGGCAGAGCGCCGATATCAACGGCGCCTTCGGCATCGCCACCATGTTGATCGGCATTCCCACCGGCGTGAAGGTCTACGATTGGCTGTTGACCATGTACCGCGGGCGCGTTCGATTCTCGGTACCGATGGTCTATGCGCTCGCCTTCATGATGCTGTTCGTCATTGGCGGCTTGTCAGGAATCATTCTGGCCAATCCGAGTGTCGACTACCAGGTCCACAACAGCCTGTTTCTGGTCGCGCATTTCCACAACATGCTGATTCCGGGCACGCTGTTCGGCATGCTGGCGGCCTATCATCTCTGGTTTCCGAAGGCGTTCGGCTTCAGGCTCGACGAGCGCTGGGGCATGATCTCGGCGCTATGCTGGATCGTCGGCTTCGTACTCGCCTTCTTTCCGCTCTATGCGCTCGGCCTGCTCGGATTTCCGCGCAGGACGCTGTCCTACACCGACCCGATCTATCTCCCTTACACGATCGTCGCGCTCATCGGCGCCGGCGTCATCTTTGCCGCACTTGCCAGCCTCGTCATCCAGCTTCGCGTGTCGGTCCGGAACAAAGACGCCTACCGCGTCCCCGCCGGCGATCCGTGGGATGGGCGGAGCCTGGAATGGGCGACACCTGCGCCGCCGCCGGAATACAACTTCGCAGTCATTCCCAAAGTGGACGGCCGCGACGCCTTCATGCGCGCCAAGCAGAACGGCGCGGCTTATCGAACGCCAAAGAAGTTCACCGATATCAAGATGCCGAATAACAGCGCCATGGGCATGATCCTGTGCGTCGCGGGTGGGCTTATCGGCTTCGGTCTCGTCTGGTACCTCTGGTGGCTTGTGGTTATCGCCGCAATCGCCGCCGCCGCCGCGATCGTTGCGCGCGGTTTTGTCCGCGATACCGAAAAGATCATACGCGCCAGCGAGGTCGAGCGCTCACACATGCGCTGGCTGGCGGTGGTTGCCGCGGCCTGCCCGGTCTCCCGCCTGCATGAAGCTGACGCTCTGAACGTGGGGCTGGCGGCGCACACCCTTTCGGAGGCCGCCGAATGACAACCGTCTTCCACCCCGGAATAAGGCTCGGCGCCGCGCATGCCGACTCGAACGAGAGCGCCGAAGAGCTGCTGTTCGGGTTTTGGGTCTTCTTGATGACCGACGCGATCCTCTTCGGATTGCTGTTCGCCACTTATGCCGCGATGCGCGATTCGACGGCCGGCGGCCCGGGGCCGCACGAGTTGTTCGACATCAAGAGCGCCTTCATGGAGACTGCGGCGCTTCTGGCCAGCAGCTTCACCTACGGCATGGCATCGCTGTCGCTCAAATATGGGCGCCGCCGCGGACCGCTGCTTTCATGGCTCTGCGTAACGCTTGCGCTGGGGATCTTCTTTCTCGGCTTCGAGGTCCACGACTTCGTCTCGATGTTCCACAAGGGTGCCGGGCCGGACCGCAGCGGCTTCCTCTCGGCATTTTTCGCGCTGGTGCCGCTGCATGGGCTGCACGTCGCCAGCGGTTGCATTTGGATCGTTGCCATGATGGCGCAGATGACGATCTACGGCGTCGACAAACACGTCAAGCTCGGGCTGTTGCGGCTCGGGCTGTTCTGGCACTTCCTCGACATCGTGTGGGTCGCCATTTTCTCGGTCGTGTATCTGGGAGGGCTGTCATGACGCCCGAGAAGCGCCGCGGTCAAATGACTCTCGAATCGGGCACGAGGAAACATCTTGTGGACCTCGCCTTGATCCTCCTGATGACCATCATCTCTCTGGCTTTGAGTCGCTTGCTTGGCGTTGCGCAGACCGCGGACGGCCCGCCTGACAACGGAATGGCGGAATACCGACGGGAATTTCGCTCCTACATTTATGGCATTATTCTCGCATTCGGCCTGACCTGCATACCCTTTGCCCTGGTTTACTGGTCGGTGATCTCAGGTCTTTGGCTTTCCATCGCAATCGGTGCATTCGCCCTTATTCAGATCGTCGTACACTTGCGCTTCTTTCTGCACATCGATCCGCCACGACAGAAAGTAGACGACCTTCACCTCATCCTGTTTACCACGCTCGTCCTGGCCATCATGGCTGGGGGCACCATCTGGATTCTGGCGAATCTGGCCACGAGGATGCACTGAGGTATCATTGCACGTTTGGCGTGGGGGCAAGCTGCGGTGGTTCTCCCCGAGACGCGGCCATCGACGGCTTCAAGCGGGCTAGACAGCTTCGGGTCAATTCCGGTCCAAAAGAACGTGCCTCCTCAACGGCCGGTTATCACCCGCAACCCAACTCGTCCTCGCCATAACGCCGCTTCGCAGAAGGGCCAATTCTTGACTGGGTAGGGCAGAGGTGAGGAGGCCGGTTTCGTCCCGGCAGCGGGCATTTCCCGGCGTACTCCGCGTCGCGGCTTGCGGCCCCGACTGGGGACTAGCCAAACCATATAGGAAGAGCCATCCACCGGGGCGCAAGCGGGGCATCAGCACCAGTTGGCATTCGGGACGTATGCGAGGCAAAACCAAAAGTATTTCGCTGGCGCGCAAGCTTGTTATCGATGTGATCCAGACTTCGGTGCCGCTCGTTGCGGTCAAGCGCACGTTCAACCTGAGGCGGCTCGTGGAGGCTCGGTCGTCGCTGGCGGTGCGCCCCGGCTGGTCGGCGATCATGGCCAAGGCCTTCGCCATTGTGGCGCGCGACGAACCGTTGTTGCGCACCCTGTATCTTCGGTGGCCGTGGCCGCGCTTCTACGAATTGCCGAAAAGCGTTGTGTTGATCGCGATCGTGCGTGACGACTTCGAAGACGGCGTCCCCCTTATGATGAAACTTGGGCCCGCCGAAGAGCGGTCCTTGAAGAGCCTGGAAAGCGAAATGCAGCGCGCAAAGACCGCGCCGGTAGCCGAATTGCCCTCGCTCTCGCGCGTAGCACGCATTGCCCGACTCCCGCTGCCGATCCGCAGGCTGATCTGGACCGTCGCGCTAAACGGCGGGCGCATGCGCTCGAATCATTTTGGCACGCTCTGGATTACGTCGCTTGCCTCGCTCGGCTCGGAGACCGTATCCGCACGCACGCCGGGGCCAAGCCTGATCAGCTACGGTCTGGTTCATACGGACCACAGGATGGAATTGCTGCTGCACTGGGACCATCGCATTTACGACGGCGTGGTTGCGACCCGCGCCTTGCGCCGCCTCGAGGACGTGCTGAACGGCGAAATCGCCGACGAGCTTCTGGCGCAGCGGAGCGCACAAATCCAGCCGGCGTGAACCGTCCGATCAGCGCGCTCGGCAGCGTCGCGCCTGCTCGGCGTTCCTCTGCGTGGACCGGCTCACCGCAAAGGATCTTCCGCGCGAGCGTGTGCCGGCAATCTCGGAAATGCCGGTTGAGTGGCATCCTTTTGCACTCGTTGCAGACCGTCCCATTGTGTTTGCGTCGGAGCACTCGCGGTGCAATGAAAAACTACGATCTGCGTAGCCATTGAACCAGCCCAAGCCAATCGTCGCCAGGCTCGAAGTGGCGAATGACGGCAAGCTCATTCGAGGTAAGGAGCCTGCTGTCAGTGAGTTTCACGTACCAAGGAGCGACCAATTCAGCAGCGAAGCCTTTAGTATAGCTCCCGCGCGCATGGGCGAGTTCGCCTTTGAGCAAAGCCGCCCGTTGAGAGTATGCAGGTGGAGTACCAACCTTTACCCTACGACATTGCGCGGGATTAAAAACGTAGTCGTGGAGAAGAAGTTGAGAGGAGCAACGGCAGGCCAATGCATAATGCGCGCTGCCCTCCTTGCGCGGATCATAAGTGCTTGTGATCAGGACGTGCTTGGGAAGGGCACCGCTCTTGCCGTCTCCGGTGCTTTCCCAACCGCTCCAGACTTGGGCAGAAAAATCTTTTGCATAAGTATCAGGTCGCCGAGCAGAAAAGACGACGGGCAACAATCCGCCAGCGGCCATCGCCACAGACGCCACGTCCCCTAGGGCAGTGCTTAAGCCCCACCAAAACTCACCATTCCCGACCACGCGTTCTGCTTCTTTACGGATCAGAATGTCGGGTAGCGGCTCACTGGCGTCCTCCCCGACCGCGCTCCAGACAAACTCCGGCATCTGCTCCCCACGAACTGTAGATAAAGAAACATAGCAGACGCCTTAGACTGCCGTCGATCCATCACAAGCAGGGATGCAGCCGCGTCCCCGATCGGTCCGCTATTTTCCCTGGACGAGTTCTTACCGCTCGAGCGTCTTCACGTCCTTTATACGATAGAAGGGTCGAAACCAGCACACCTCGCATCGGACGCAGGATTCCTCGTCGATTTTATCGACCGCCTGCACGGGTACGATTGGCGTAATGTCTTCGTAAAAAGGATGGTACGATTTTTACTGCCGTATTCCCTCGATAACTGAAAAACCCCGACCCGCGTATAAGGTCACGGACATTCTGTCGGTCGAGGACAGCGCCAAAGATATCCGGTGGGCACGAGAGGCCCTCTACTGTCCGATAATCTGATCCCATTGTAAGTGGGCTTACACAGGTCGGAGCGGCCCCCGCCATTCCGATAAAACTTAGCCCTCATGACCGCTTGGTTGTGAGTCGGTGGCCTAAGGCGCCTGCGGCCGCAACATCGCCCAGCCGACGCGGATGGACGGCAGCATGCCCTGCACCGGACGCGCGAAAGTATGCGGCACTTCCGGCACCAGCGCCGGGAATTGCTGCTGCAACGTCGCCGGCGGCGCGGTCGTCGTCTCGCTCGCCGGCCACACCAGCATGGCGCCGGCCTTGCGCAGATCGGCGGGCGTCGCCCACGGGCTGAACGCCGGCGCCCAGTCGAAATAAACCCGCGGCCGGCTCGGCGCGTCCAGCGCGATCAGCGCCGCCAGGCGCGCATCGCCGCTCACGAATGGCAAGGGCTTGCCGGTGCGACGCTGGAAGGTGTCGGCAAAGAAGCGCGCTTCGGCCTCGGCCGGCTGTGCCACCTTCGGATTGACGGGCGCGACCCATGGCATCACCGCGATGCCGGCCACCGCCACCACCGGCGGCACCACCAGAATGCCGACCCAGGCCGATGAGACCAGCCGGTCGCGATAAAGCAGCACGCGGTCGCCGGCTGCGGTGATGACCGCAAGCCCCGACAACACCACCAGCGGCGTGATGTGATCGAGCGGACCGAGCCGCCCGGTCGCGACCGCGATGACAATCGCGATCGCCGCCGGCGCCAGCGCGAACACATAGATGTAGGCGCGGCCGAGCGCCGGCGCCGGCTCGCGGTCGATCTCCGCGGCATGGGCGCGGTCGCGCGGCCCGCCGGCGGCCATGGCGATCAACAGCAGCAGGCCGAGATGGGAAACCGCGAGCGTGCTGCACAGCCAGGCCCAGGACGGCAGTAGGCCGACGCTGGTCGCGCCGTCCTGCCAGGCGGCGATGACGACGTCGCGTTGGTTCACCAGCCACCAGACGTGCGGCACGATCATGATGACCACCAGCGCGGCGCAGAGCCACGGCTCGGCAAGCGTGAGCGCGTGGCGCCCGCGCGCGCTGAGCACGGTGAACAGCGCGAGCAGCGCGACCAGGATCAGGCCGGCATAGCTCGTCAGCAGCAGCAGGCCGAGATCGACCGCCAGCAGGAACCAGACGCCGCGTCGGTCCCCGTTGATGCCGCGCCAGTAATGCATCAGCGCCAGCGCCCACAACGGTGCCGCCAGCACCGCCGGTCCGAAGTCCGGGCTCGGCACCGTGAAGGCGGCAACGCCCACCATCAGCAGCACGCCGAGCACCGCGTGGCGGATGCCGACGATGGCGCGGCCGAGCGTGAACACCGCCCAATAGGTGACGACGATGCAGACTTGCGCCAGCACGTAGACGCCGAATACGCCGGCGATGCGAAAGGCGATTTCGCCCAGCCAGAAGGCCAGTGGCGGCCCGAGATAGCTGCCGAGCTCGAATTCATGACCGACGGCCAGGTTTAGGGGCACGTCGCCCGGCGGCGCACTATAAAACAATGAAGGGATGACGATCCACAGCAGCGCTTGCGTCAGCGCCGCGATCCAGAAGACCAGGCGCGGCCGCCCGCGCAGGGATTCGACAATGAGGGAGACGTAATGCATCGGATCGCGCGCAGCGCCTCTTGTGATCCCTCCCGCTTGTCAGGAGGAATGAAGAGCGGCGGTCAGGAATAGAGAACCGCGCCTAAAGAGGCAACAAGGCGGAAACCACCTCGTCGGAGGCGCCGTCGAGCTCGGCGAGCTTGGCCGCGACCGGCGCGAACGACCTACGATGGTGGATGGTCGGCCCGAGCTTCTCCAGCGCCGCGAAATGCTCGGGCACGCTGTAGCCCATGTGGCGCTCGAAGCCATAGCCGGGATGGGCAAGCCCGAGCCGCATCATAAGCCGGTCGCGGGTTACCTTCGCGACGATGGAGGCCGCGGCGACCGAGAGCACCAGCGCGTCGCCGGAGACCACCGCCTCGCAGTCGCAGCCGCACTCGATCTTCATGTTGCCGTCGACATAGACGAGTTGCGGCTTGACCGGCAGCGCCTTCACCGCACGCGCCAGCGCCCAGAGCGAGGCGCGCAGGATGTTGTCGCGGTCGATGCGCGCTGTCGAGCCGAAGGCCACCGCCACTTGCGCGCTGGCGCAAATCTTCGCGTAGAGCTTTTCGCGTTCGGTAGCGTCGAGCTTCTTTGAATCGTTGAGACCACGCGGGATGCGCTCGGGATCGAGCACCACGGCAGCGGCCACCACCGGCCCGGCGAGCGGTCCCCTGCCCGCCTCGTCGCAACCGGCCACCGGCCAGATGCCCTTGTTAAGCGCGCGCCGCTCACGCCGGAAGCTTGGGCGCAAGCTTGGCTCGGCGAGCCGCAGGCGCTGCGTTGATTTCGCTGGGGCTTTGCGGAGCTTCTCGGCCATGGCGGGATCATGGGCCCGCACCGAGTGCGCTTGTCAACGGCGAGGGCAGAAGCCCGGTGAAAACCGGGGATTACGGGACATGTGCGGCCATCGGGGCGATGGAACCCGGCCTGGGCGCCTGCGTTCCCCATTAGACCTTTGATTCGAAAAGGGCTGGGGATGGTCCCGTTTTGGCTGCATACGCTATCGATTATTGCGCTCGCCGTCGGCTTCGTCTGCGCGATCATCTTGGCGATCGACGTGACGCGCAACCCGCAGCACATGGGCATCATGAACGTGGTCTGGCCGGTGGTGGCGTTGTTTGCCGGCCCGCTCGCCCTATGGGGCTACTTCAGCTACGGCCGGCTGGCGACGCACGAGATGGCCAAGCCGGCGATGGAAAAAGGCGAGACGCCGCCTAGCAAGAAACTGACGCCGTTTCCGGTGATGGTCGGCAAAGGCGCTGCGCATTGCGGCTCGGGCTGCACGCTCGGCGACATCGTGGCTGAATGGCTGGCGTTCCTGGTCCCCGCTATTGCCGTGTGGTTCGGCTATCGGACGGTCTTTGCCGACAAGATGTTTGCGGTGTGGATCGTCGACTTCATCTTCGCCTTCGGCTTCGGCATCGTCTTCCAGTATTTCACCATCGCGCCCATGCGCGGCCTCGGGTTTTGGGACGGCATCGTCGCCGCCGTGAAGGCCGACACGCTGTCGCTCACCGCTTGGCAGGTCGGCATGTATGGTTTCATGGCGCTGGCGCAGTTTCTCTATTTCCGTCCGCTGCTCGGCAAACCGATCGAGGTCAACACGCCGGAATTCTGGTTCACCATGCAGATCGCGATGCTCGCCGGCTTCGTCACCGCCTATCCGGTGAACTGGTGGCTGATCAAGGCGGGCATCAAGGAGAAGATGTGAGCGTCTAGTCCGGCAACAACAGCCGGCCGTCATCGCTCAAGGGAAAGCCCGGATTGTGCGCGACCTCCCAGACGTGACCGTCGGGATCGGCGAAATAGCCGGCATAGCCGCCCCAGAAGGTTTTCTGTGGTGGCTTTGGCAATGTGGCGCCGGCGGCACGGGCACGCTCGATCGCCGCATCGACGTCCGCCTCCGAGCGGCAATTCCAGGCGAGCGCCATGCCGCGAAACACCGGCGGCCCGCCGCCAACAACGACGCCGACATCCCTGACGAGATCGGTCAGCGGAAATATAGCAAAGGCGCAGGCACCCGCTTGAAAGAAGCCGACCCCCTCCGCGGCCCGCGCCTTGCGGTCGAATCCGAGGGCTTCATAAAAGGCGATGCTGCGCTCAAGCTCGGCGACGCCAAGCGTGACAAGAGTCAGAACCGCATCGGGTCCGCTCATCAGTCGAACAGGCTCAGTTGCGCATCCTTGCGCTTGGGCGAGCGGAAGTGCTCGACGGTCAGCTTGCGTTTCTCCCGGTTCAAACCGAACTTCTCGCAGGCCACCTCGAAGCGGCGGCCGATCATCCAGGCATAGGGCCCTGAGCCCTTCATGCGCTTGCCCCACGCCGAGTCGTAATCCTTGCCACCGCGCATGTCGCGGATCAGCTTGAACACGTGCTCCTCGCGGTGCGGGTAGTTCGCCTTCAGCCATTCGCGGAACAGATCGCGCAATTCGAGCGGCAGACGCAGCAGCACGTAGCCGGCTTCCTTGACGCCGGCGGCGGCCGCCGCATCAAGGATACGCTCGATCTCCATGTCGTTGAGCGCGGGGATCACCGGCGCCACCATCACCGAGGTCGGCACACCGGCCGCCGACAGTTGCCGCAGCGCTTCCAGCCGCCGCATCGGCGTCGCCGCCCGCGGCTCCATGGTGCGGGCGAGCGCGGCATCGAGCGTGGTCACCGACAGCGCGACTTTCACCAGATTGCGCTCGGCCATGCGCGCGAGAATGTCGATGTCGCGCAAGACCAGCGCCGACTTGGTGACGATGCCGACCGGATGATTAGCGCTGTCGAGCACTTCCAGGATGCGGCGCATGACCTCATAGCGGCGCTCGATCGGCTGGTAGGGATCGGTGTTGGTGCCGATGGCGATCACCTTCGGCTGATAGCTCGGTGCCGAAAGCTCGCGCTTCAGCAGTTCGCCAGCCTCCGGCTTCACCAGCAGCTTGGATTCGAAGTCGAGCCCCGGCGACAGGCCGAGATAGGCATGGGTCGGACGCGCGAAGCAGTAGATGCAGCCGTGTTCACAGCCGCGGTAGGGATTGATCGAGCGGTCGAAGCCGATGTCGGGCGAGTCGTTGCGGGCGATGATCTTGCGCGTCGAGTCGACGGTCACCGTCGTCTTGAACGGAGGCAGATCGTCGAGGCTGCGCCAGCCGTCGTCGAAGGCGATCCGCGCCAGCGGCTCGTAGCGGCCGGAGGCGTTCGACTGCGCGCCGCGGCCGCGGCGGCGCTCGAACTCCACCGCCACGCCGAGCAGTTGGCTGACGTCCTCGTAAGGGGACGAGCCCTGGGCGCCCGCCGGCGCGGAGGGCAGCTCCTGCGCGCGGTCAGCAGAAGCGGGTCCCGGTCCTGCGCCAGACCGCGCGCCCCTTAGATCGGGCGCGCCGTCCGGGCGGCTGACCGGTTCCCATTCATCCTGACGGCGCGCCGCCAGCGGGCGCTTGTGGGCCTCGTTTGATCGAGCCATGGCGGCAACCTAGTCACCAAATTTGAACATAACAAGAACAATCGTAAGCGCCCACAATTTCATCAGTTTTCGCCCCGATCTCGTGGGCCGCTCGCCAGTTCACACATGATATGGTGCAATGATATGCGGGGGGCCGCCTGTTCCATGTTGAGCGCCATCATCGACTGCCACGAATCGGACCGTGCGCTGGTGCGCACGCTGGCGGCGCTCGTGCCGGGCGCCACCCATGGCCTGATATCGGAGGTGATCGTGGCCGATGCCGGCTCGGGCGACGACACCGAGGAAATCGCCGACATCGCCGGCTGCCGCTTCCAGAGCTCCGGCGCGCCGCAGGGCGCGCGGCTGAAGGCGGCGGCCGAATCGACGCGCACCCCGTGGCTGATGTTCCTGCGCGCCGGAACCGTGCCGGAGCCGGGCTGGATCGCCGCCAGCGAGCGGTTCATGCAGACGGCCGATCTCGATGGCGGAACGGAACGCGCCGCGGTGTTCCGCCCGCCGGGTCCCGCCGACCTGCTGCGGCCGGGCCTGAGCGAGATCATGAGCCTGCTGCGTGTCATCTTCGGCGGGCGTGCCAGCCCCGAGCAAGGCCTGCTGATCGCCAGGCGCTTCTATCTCGCGCTCGGCTGCCACCCGGAAGGCGCCGGCGCGGACCAAGCCCTGCTGCGCAAGCTCGGCCGCCGACGCATCGCGGTACTGCCGACGGTGGCCAGCGCGCCGAGGTAAAAAGAGACGCCCGGCCAACTCCCGGCTGTCATTGCCCGCGAAGGCGGGCAATCCAATAATCAGGGCGCACCCTAAGAGGCTTACTAGGTCCCCCGTGCGCGCGAGGAACGACAGCCCCCTATACTTGACTTAGTCAACTAATCGGCCGAACCTGTCTGCATCATGAGTGCCCGGCCGAACCGCCAACGCATCGCCGCCGTGCGCCGCTTCAACCGCTTTTACACGCGGCAGATCGGCGTCCTGCGCAAGACCTATCTCGACACACCCTACTCGCTCGGCGAGATGCGGGTGCTCTATGAGGTCGCGCATGGCGATGCGCCGACCGCCAGCGATGTCGCCCGCGCGCTCGAACTCGACGCCGGCTATCTGAGCCGCGTGCTGCGTAACTTCGAAAAGCGCGGGCTGATCGCGCGCAAAACCTCCAAGGAAGACGCGCGCCAGAGCCATCTCATGCTCACCGCCAAGGGCCGCAAGACTTTCGCGCCCGTCGAGCGGCGTTCCGACGAAGACGTCGCCGAGATGCTCGCCACGCTCAAGCCCGACGAACAGATACGACTGGTGAATGCCATGGAAGCGATCGAGACGCTGCTCGGCGAAAAGAGCGGCAGCGCAGAGACGCGCAGTTACACCCTGCGCGCGCCGCGCCACGGCGACTTCGGCTGGATGGTGAGCGCCCACGCCAAGCTCTACGCCGAGGAGTACAACTGGATCGAGCCGTTCGAGGGCCTGTGCGCGCAGATCGTCGCCGACTTCGCCAACAAGTTCGATGCCGCGCGCGAGCGCTGTTGGATCGCCGAGATGAACGGCGAGAACGTCGGCGGCATCATGCTGGTGAAGGATTCGGACGAAGTCGCCCGCATCCGCCTGCTGCTGGTCGACCCGAAGGCGCGCGGGTTGGGGCTGGGCACGCGGCTGGTCGACGCATGCGTCAAGTTCGCGCGCGCGGCCGGCTACAAGAAGATCACGCTGTGGACCCACAGCGTTCTGACGCCCGCGCGCCATATCTACGAGAAGGCGGGCTTCACGCTCACGGCCAGCGAGCCGCGCCATAGCTGGAGCCAGGACGTGGTGGCGGAGTTCTGGGATCTGGAATTGTAACGCCCCGACAATTTCGGCCGTCATGGCCCGCGTAGGCGGGGGATTCAGTAATCACGCGCGCTCCCGACAGTGTTACTGGATCGCCCGCCTTCGCGGACGATGACAGTCAGAGAATTGCCGCACGCATCACGCAGCCTAACCGTCGCGCCCTTTCGCCTTCTCGCGCCGTAGATGCTCGTCGAGCCGCGGCAAGATCTCGACGAAATTGCACGGTCGATAACGATAGTCGAGCTGGTGCACCAGGATTTCGTCCCAGGCGTCCTTGCAGGCGCCGGGCGAGCCGGGCAGGCAAAAAACGTAGGTGGCGCTGGCGACGCCGGCGGTAGCGCGGGTCTGGATCGCCGAGGTGCCGATCTTGGCGTGGCTCACCAGCAGGAAGAGCATCGCGAAGCCTTCCATGCGCTTCTCGAACAGGGGCTCCACCGCCTCCGGCGTCACGTCACGGCCAGTGAAACCGGTGCCGCCGGTCGAAACGACGACGTCAATCGATTTGTCGTCGATCCACTTCTTCACCTGCGCGCGGATGGCCTCGACCTCATCCCTGACGATGGCGCGGTCGGCGAGCGTATGACCCGCCGCCTGCAGGCGGTCGACGAGCGTCTGGCCGGACTTGTCATCAGCCAACGCGCGCGTGTCGGACACCGTCAGCACCGCGATCCGCAACGGCACGAATTGCTTGCTTTCGTCGATGCCGGGCATCGGCTTTCCTTTCTTGTCCTTCCCCCTTTCAGGGGGAGGGATAAAGAACAATCACAGTTGCGCAGCGGAGAACGTATTGCACGACGAGAGCGTGCCGTCCTTGAATCCGCGGGTGAACCAGCGTTGCCGCTGCTCCGAAGTGCCGTGGGTGAAGGCGTCCGGCACCACGTACCCTTGCGCCTGCTTCTGCAGTCGGTCGTCGCCGATCGCCGACGCCGTCTGCAGCGCGGCAGCGATGTCGCCCGGCTCGAGGCTGTTCCAGCGTTGGTTGGAATGATGCGCCCACACCCCGGCCAGACAATCTGCCTGCAATTCGACGCGCACCTGCAGCCGATTGGCGGCCGCCTTGCTGCCGGCGGAGCGTTGCGCCACCGTTACCTTCGGCAGCACGCCCAGCAGATCCTGCACGTGGTGGCCGACCTCATGCGCGATCACATAGGCTTCCGCGAACTCGCAGGCTTTGCCGCTGCAGCCGTGGAAGCGCACCTGCATGTCTTGGAAGAACGAGGTGTCGAGATAGATGCGCTTATCGCGCGGACAATAAAACGGACCCATGGCTGCGCTGGCGAAGCCGCATCCGCCGTCGCGTTTGACGCCGCGGTAGAGCACCATGCGCGACGCCTCGTAGCGGTGACCGCTCTTGGCGAAGATGTCGGTCCAGACGTCCTCGGTATTGCCGACAATGGCGGCGACGAAGTCGCCCGTGCGGTCGGTCGGCTTGCTGGTGTGCGGCGCGGTCTGCGAGGAAGGCTGCTGGTAGTGGCTCGTCGTATTGTTGAGCAGCTCGGCGCCGCCGATGAGCACACCCGGATCGATGCCGAGTGCCCACCCGACCAGGCCCAGCACGACGACCGCGCCGATCCCGAGCCCGCCGCCACGAAAGCCGATGCCGCCGCCGGACCCGCCGGTGCTGTCGCGGTCGTCTTCAATATTGTCGCTGCGGCGAAAGTCATCCCAGCGCATTGCAGTCTTCTCCAGGTTTTTGCGCCACCATATCGACATTCCGAGGCGCCGGCATCAGCTTCGGCGCGCCCGGAAGGATCGCGAGCAGCGACGGCGCGGCGCCGTCTTCGGCCTCGTCGGAGTCCCATTTCGGCACGTCCAAGCCCCCTAAACGTCTGTGCAATAGGCAGAAATTGCCCATCATTTTGCAATATTCATAAACCGCTTTTTTACCTTGCTTGGCCATGATGCCGATCAGTCGGTTGTAGGTCCCGCGTCGCCGACCGCGTCGTTCCCTGAGTCAGAGTACTGAGTCATGGTTGGTTCGCGTCGCGGGGCGCCCTCACGGGCGCCCCGTAGAGTTTCAGACCCCGTCCCATCGTACCGCATTCTGAACGGCGACTGCGTCGCCGAGATGGCCAGACTGCCGGCGGCGAGCGTCGATCTGGTATTCGCCGACCCGCCTTACAATCTCCAGCTGCAGAATGACCTCAAGCGGCCCGATAATTCGCGCGTCGATGCCGTCGACGACGACTGGGACCAATTCGCCAGCTTCTCGGCCTATGACGATTTCACGAAGGAATGGCTCGCGGCCTGCCGCCGGGTGATGAAGCCCGCCGCCACCATCTGGGTCATCGGCTCCTACCACAACATCTTCCGCGTCGGGGCCATCATGCAGGACCTCGGCTTCTGGATCCTCAATGACGTGGTCTGGCGCAAGACCAACCCGATGCCGAATTTCCGCGGCCGCCGCTTCACCAACGCGCACGAGACCTTGATCTGGGCCGCGCGCGAACCCGCAGCCAAGGGCTACACCTTCAATTACGAGCTGCTCAAAGCCGGCAACGAGGACATCCAGGTCCGCTCCGACTGGACCATCCCGCTTTGCACCGGCGAAGAACGGCTCAAGGGCACGGACGGCAAGAAGCTGCATCCGACCCAGAAACCGGAGGCGCTGCTCACCCGCGTGCTGCTGTCCTCATCGCGGCTCGACGACCTGGTGCTCGACCCGTTCTGCGGCACCGGCACCACCGGCGCGGTGGCCAAGCGGCTGAGCCGGAAATTTGTCGGCTGCGAGCGCGACCCCGCCTACGCCAAGGCGGCGGAAAAGCGCATCGCCGAAACCGAGCTTTTGGAAGCGCCGACGCTGGCGCCCTTCGTCACCGCGCGCGAGGCACCGCGGGTGGCCTTCGCGTCGCTGGTCGAGCGCGGGCTGGTGACGCCGGGCGCGATCCTCACCGACTCAAAGAAGCGCCACAAGGCGCTGGTGCGTGCCGACGGCGCGGTTTCCATCGGCGACAAGGTCGGCTCGATCCACAAGATCGGCGCGCTGGCGCAAGGGCTGGAGGCCTGCAACGGGTGGACCTTCTGGCACGTGGAGACCAAGAAAGGCCTCAAGCCCATCGACACCTTCCGCGCGCAGGTGCGGGAAGAGATGGCGGAAGCCGCGGAATAGCCGGCTTTCCGCAAGCTCAAGCGCAACTTGAAGACCGGACTGTCGCCCAGCTTAAGCAGCGCATTCCGCCTCAGCCTGAACTTGAGCTTCAGTGCGGGCGCACCGGCAGCCCGGTGTCTTCCGAGATCACGATGGAATGGCCGAAGTCGCCCTCCGGTTTCGGCGCCCCATGGCGCAGCAGGAACCGCACCATATGCGCGCCCGCGAGCCCGGCCGGCAGCCTGATCTTCTTGTTGATGATGAATTCGCCGGCGTGGTTCTCGGCCAGGGCGCCTGACTTGATGAGCTGAAGGAGCCCCGCCTCCTGCGGCAGCACCTCATATGGCGCGGCGGTGACGTTGGCGACGACCTTCTTGGCATCGACCTCGATGACGCCGCCCGGCTGGAAGGAACGAAACTTCTGCTCCAGGCTGCCGCTCAGCGCCGGACCGGGTCGGCGGCCGTCCGTCGTCGAGTCGATCTTGCCGGACGGCAGTTCGAAGCCGCTCACCTTGTAGCCGGCCGAAATCACTTCCGGTGCCTTGCCGGTTGCGGCTTTCACCGCACCGGCAATACGCGCAGCCGCGATCGAGGGCGCTTCGGTGAAATAGCGCAGGCAGCCGGGGCGCACCGGAAAGCGCACCTTGTCGGCCGGCACGCCGACGACGCCGGCGGCGTTCTGGCGCTCATGGATGTTCTTGGTGACCAGCAACCGGCTGGCGCTGACCACCACCCGCTCAATCCGCCCGGTCGCGCCGGAGAAGCGCCAGATGATCGGGCGGTAGGAGGCGATGACGATATAGAGCGGCTCTTTGCCGGTTGCGATCTTGATGTCGCCGACGCCGGTGACGTCGTCCTGCGAGCCGAGCGCGACCGACGACAGCGCCTCGGTCTCGTAGCTGCTCAGCAGCACGACCTTGGCGGCGTCCGACGCCTTCGGCATGTCGCAGACGGCAAGCGGACGCTGGTCCTGCGGCCGCGCCGCCATGTTCGCCTGGTTGATGCGCTTGCGCAACGCCTCCCGCTCGTCGAGCGAGATGGTGCCGTTGTGGTCGGTGTCGGTTGCCTGAAAGAACGCCGTCGCGATCCCTTCAAGCTGCGCCAGGGTGAGCGCCTTGCCGTCCGGCGCCAGCGCCAGCAATTGCTGGCCCGGCGTGCCGTAGCCCCACATCGCGGCCCGCTGATAAGCGGGCGGAAGCTTGGCGGAATCGGCTGCCTCTTTCCAGGTGACGCGACCATCGCCATTGGCGTCGGCCTTCATCAGGTTGGCGACCTCCTGCTCGATGCGCTGCTCGGCGGTCATGCCGTTGTTCGGCGGGCTATAGAGGCGGCGGTCGTAGCGCAGCTTCTTGCGCAATTCGTCGGCGGTCACCGCGCCGTCATCGTCGAGATCGGCAGCCATGATCCGCGTCGCCTGGGAAACGCGCATTTGCGCCGCCCTGACCGCGTTGTGCAGGTCGACGTCGGCGGCATCGAGCGTGCCGTCACCATCCGCATCGAGGCGGGCGAACTCGCGCCGCATGGTCTCCAGAAAGCGATCGAGAGTCGAACCACCAACCAACCGGCCGAGCAGATAAGCATTGGCCTTGGGATCCTGCGGCACGGGGGTTTGTGCCTGCGCTGGCGCCTGTGTCTGTGCCCGCGCCGTTATCGGCGCCATAAGAATTGCCAAGACCGCGACAGCAATCGCCCTGATCATGATGAACTCGCCCCGTTTCAATCGCGATCCATGGTCTAGACCGAGCGTGTATCGTGAATGTTACCGAAGGCCGCGCCAGCATAGACAGCATGAATAGTGCCTTAACGAGACGCGTCAAATGCCGACGCATCCAGACCGGCTATTTCGCCGCCAGTTCCGAGAAGAGCTCGAGCGCGCGCAGCGCAAAGGCGCGCATATTGTCCTGACGGTCGCCTGAAGCCGTCTCCAACGTGACCGCGCATTCGATGCCGGGCCCGACGACCGCGATGCAACTATGGCCGGCGGCGTCGCCATAGCGATTGCCGGTCGGTCCCGCGGCACCTGTTTCGCCGATGCCCCACATCGTTTCGTGCCGTTCGCGCATGCGCCGCGCGACCAGCAACGCGTACGCTTCGGTCGAGGCGCGCATGCCCGCCATTTCCGCATCGCCGATGCCAAGCAGCGCCGCGCGCGATGCGCGGGTATAGACCACCGCGCCGCCGACGAAATAGGCGGACGCGCCAGGGACCGCCAGCAGCGCGGCCGAGATCAGCCCGCCGGTTGAGGATTCCGCCACGGCAACTGTCTCACCGCGCTGCTTCAGCAGGGCCGCGATCTTCTCGGCCAAAGGCAACAAGGTTTCCATGTCCAAGTCCTATAAATCGCCGCGTCCGAGTTGGCAGAGAACGCGGAAGACGCCGACATCGGCGCCCAAGAAAGTCTTGGCAAATGCCGCACCGATCTTTTCGGCATCCGCCTGACGCAGCGTGTCGACCATCAGGCAGCCGGCGATCTTCTTGTCGCCACCGCGCAGTTGCTCTTCCATCGACACCGGCTGTCCCGCGGGATCGGTCGCCACCCAGATCTCGCCGCCGGCGACCCTCCCCGGATCGGCAATAAGCCGGTCGATTTCTGCCGTGAGCGTAGTCTCATCCGGTAGATCGTTGAATCGCACCGTTACGGCATAAGCGCCACGGAAGGCACTACGCCGCAGCGTCCGATGGCAGACGGTACGGTTCATGTTGATGAAGACCTCCGACATGATCGTCCGCGTCATCGGCGTCGGATTGTCGAGCCGCTCCAGATAGGCTTGCGAAGTCAGCACGTCCGGGGATTCGGTGAGATAGAAATTGAAATAGCCGTTCGAACCCGAAATCGCCTCATGCCGCCGGCCGAACAGGAAACCGGACACCGCCAGCCGTTCCAACAGGTGCTCGCCCTGGAACCAGGCTTCGAACTCGGCCTCGCGACCGGCGACGCAATCATTCCAGATCGCCAGAATGCCCTGCTCAGCCATGTTTCACACCTTTCCGCGCCGCTCCACATTGGCGCCACGAACCGGAACGCCGAACTCCTTGTTGCAGACATCGGCCAGCACCGCGATCCCGGCGCGGATATCGTCGTGCGAGGGGCTGGCGAAGCACAGCCGCATCCGGCTCTTGCTCCAGACGCTGTCCGCCGACCAGTTCGGCCCCGGGTTGATGGCAACACCCGCGGCGAGCGCCGCAGCATAGAGCTTCATCGTGTCGACATTGTCCGACAGCTTGACCCAGAGAAAAATCCCGCCGGGCGGATAGTCGAATTCCGCCGCCGTGCCGAAATGTTCGCCGAGCGCATCGACCAGCGTGTCGAGCTTCTTCCGCAGGCGCTTACGCAGCTCCGACACATGGGTTTCGAAATGCGCCATACAGTATTCAGCGAGCACCATCTGCTCCAGCGCGCCGGAACCGGCATCGGTCTTGAGCGCCAGCATCCGCGACATGATCTGCCACGGCGCGACGATGAACCCGACGCGCAGCGCCGGCGCAATCGACTTCGAAAACGAGCCGATATGGATGACGTCTTGCGACTTGCTCATTGCGTGAAGCGCAGGTGGCCGCGCGCCGCTCCAGGTCAGATCGGCATAGCAATCGTCCTCGAAAATCGGCACGCGGTATGCCTCGGCCAGCGCCAACATCTGCTTGCGGCGTTCAAGGCTGAGGATCGTCCCGGTCGGGTTCTGCACGGTCGGAATAGTGTAGATGAATTTCGGCCGCACACCCTTGGCCTTGAGGTCGGCGAGCGCGGCTTCCAGTGCATCGATCTTCATCCCGTCCTGATCGAGCGGAATGCCGATGACATTGACGCCGAGCCGCTTGTAGCGGTTGAGCGTGCCTTCGTAGCAGTCGCGCTCGCAGATGACGGTGTCACCGCGGGCCAGCAGCGCGCCGTGCACCAGGTCGAGCGCCTGCAACGAACCCGAGACGATCAGGATATCGTCGAAGGTGCACGTCATGCCGGCATCGCGCATGAGCTTGCCGGCCAGGAACTCGCGCAACGGCTTGTAGCCTTGCGGGCCGCTGTTGAGACCGTAAGTCGCCAACGCACGCCCCTCGCGCGCGAGCACGGCCTGCGCGGCTGCGGTCAGGCCTTCGACCGGGACACCATCGGGATCGTTGTTGCCGCCGATGAAGCTGTAGCGCGCCAAGCCGGTCCATTTCGCGGCCGGCGTCGGCGCGTCCGCGGGAACGAGCGGCTCGAAATCGAACGCCATGACGCCTCCTCCGCCGCGCTACTTGGCCGCCGTCACCATGATCTCGACCTTGTAGTCGGGCGCGGCGAGCCTGGCCTCGACGGTCGCGCGCGCGGGCGTCGCGCCCTGCACGACCCAGGCGTCCCACACCGCGTTCATCTCGGCGAAATTGGCCATGTCGGTGATGTAGATCGTGGCCGAGAGAATCTTGCTCTTGTCGCTGTCGACCTGCGCCAGATAGGCGTCGATGGTCGACAGAATCTCGCGCGTCTGCTCGGTGACGCTCTTGCCCTTGTTGGCCTGCGCGACGATGCCGGCGAGATAGACGGTATCGCCGTGCACGACGATCTGGCTCATGCGCGGGCCGGTATGGTGGCGTTCGATGGTCATGACGTTTCCTCTTGTGCCGCGTTGCGTTCGACGATCATCCACCTGCCACGCCCTGCGTGTTGACGTAAAGCGAATACAGGGAATGCGCGGCGGCCATGAACAAGCGGTTGCGCTTCTTGCCGCCGAAACAGACATTGGCGCAGCGCTCCGGCAATGAAATATGCCCGAGCGCTTCGCCCTGCGGCGAAAATACGCGTACGCCGTCGAGTTCCGGCGTCATGCCCCAGCCGCACCACAGATTGCCGTCGATGTCGACACGGAAACCGTCAGGCGTGCCGTCCGGGCCCGCATCGATCAGGACTTTGCCGTTTGAGATTTTGTCGCCGCTCGCTGCCACGTCGTAGACGAGAATTTTGCGCGGCTCACCGCGCGACTCGACGATGTAGATCTTCTTCTCGTCGGGCGAGAAGGCGAGCCCGTTCGGCGCGTTGATGCCGTCGGCCACCACCGTCACCGCCCCGGTCTTACCGTCGACGCGATAGACGTTCATAGGCAATTCCGGCTCGGCCTTGCTGCCTTCGTAATCGCCGAGAATGCCGAATTGCGGGTCGGTGAACCAGATGGAGCCGTCCGATTTGACCACCAAGTCATTCGGCGAGTTCAGCCGCTTGCCCTCGAAACTGTTGCAGATCACGGTTATGGTGCCGTCATATTCGGTGCGTGTGACGCGGCGGGTGAGATGCTCGCAGGTGACGAGCCTTCCCTGGCGGTCGCGGGTATTGCCGTTGCCGTTGTTCGACGGCTTGCGGAACGGCGCGACGTCGCCGGTCTCCTCGTCCCAGCGATACATGCAATCGCCCGGCACGTCGCTCCAGATCAGCGAGCGGGTGTCGCCGAACCAGACCGGACCCTCCGACCAGCGTGTACCAGTATAAAGCCGCTCGACGCTGGCCAGCGGCAATTGATATTGCTTGAAGCGCGGATCGAGCGCGGTGATCAGCGGATCGGGATAGCGCAAGCTCGGCGCCCATTGCCCGGACATGACGGCCGATTTGCTGTCGGATGACATAACTGCTCCCTAGTATTATGCTCTTTGCATTTTATTTGCGCATGATCTTATCCGAAAACCGGTTCCCATCCCCGATCTGGTCGGGGACAAGCTTTTTCGAGGATCATGCGCCCACATGCGCAAGCACTTTGCGCATGACATTGGGCAGAGCTTCGCCGGCGAGATCGGCGCGCTTGACCCAGTGCGCACCTTTGGGCGCACGCGTGCCGCGTGATACCTCGGCGAGAAATACCGTCAGTTCGAGCGGGAAATGGGTAAAGACGTGGTTCACCACGCCGGGCAGGCGGCGCCATTTGACGCTCGCAGTCAGACGCGGCGCGACTTTGCGCGCCTGGGTGACATCGAAGTCATGGCTCCATTCACTACCCGGCACTTCCATCATGGATGCCAGCAGGCCTTTGTCCGGGCGCCGGCGTAGCAGCACGCGACCGTCCGCGCGCAAGGCCACGAAGGCGGCGCCCCGGCGCAAGCGGCCCGCGCGCTTCGGCGCCTTGCGCGGGAATGTCTCCTGATCGCCGCGCATGCGGGCAAGGCACGCGTCGCTCCAGGGACAGAGCGCGCAGGCCGGCCGCTTCGGCGAGCACAGCGTCGCGCCGAGGTCCATCAGGCTTTGCGCGAAATCGCCGGCGCGATGCGGCGGCAGCAGCGAACTCGCAAGCTGCTTGATCCTGGGCTTGGCGGCCGGCAGTTCCTCTTCAACCGCGAAGAGGCGGGTCACCACCCGCTCAATATTTCCGTCGACCGGCACAGCCGCAGCATCGAATGCAATCGCAGCAACAGCAGCAGCAGTGTAGTCGCCGATGCCGGGCAGCGCGCGCAAGGCTTCCAGTTCATCGGGAAATTCGCCGCCGTGGCGCGCGACCACGGCGCGCGCGCAGGCATGCAGATTGCGGGCGCGGGCGTAATAGCCGAGGCCCGCCCAGGCCCGCAGCACGTCGTCGAGGCTGGCGTCCGCCAGCGCGGAAACCGTCGGCCACAGCGACAGGAAACGCGCGTAATAGGGCGCGACCGTCTTCACCGTGGTCTGCTGCAGCATGATCTCCGACAGCCAGACCCGATAGGGGTCGGACGCCACACCGGGCCGCGCCCGCCACGGCAGCACGCGGGCGTGGCGGTCGTACCAGGCGAGCAGCGCGGCCGAATCCGGCAGGGAGGATGCTTTCTTTCGCGAAGCGACGCGGACTGCTACGGTCATGGCCGCGACGATGGCATGAGAGCCCGCTCAGATGAACACGCCCAGGCGCGGTTTTCCCCGGCCGCTGTCGGCACTCACCGGCCCGACCTTGAGCGATGCGCTCAAGGCCCAGGGCTTCGCCTCGACCGAGATCGTTGCCCGCTGGGCCGACATCGTCGGCACCGAGGTCGCCGCCCATAGCGAGCCGCTCAAGATCAACTGGCCGCGGGTCGACAGCGAGCAGACCCCGGAACCGGCCACCCTGGTGCTGCGGGTCGAGGGCCCAGCGGCAATCGAAATCCAGCACCTGTCGTCATTGATCCTCGAACGCGTCAACCGCTTCTTCGGCTGGCGCGCCGTCGGCCGCCTGGCGCTGCGCCAGGCCCCGCTGCGACGCCGCAAGGCGGAAACCGCCCCGCCTGCGCCCGATCCGGCGGCGATCGCGCGTGTCGCCGATGGCCTGCCGCAAATCGAAGACGATGACCTGCGCCAGGCGCTCGGTCGCCTCGGCGCCGCCATCAAACGAAGGTGATCCGGTGCCCCCCTTGGCCGGGCGGCCCGGCATTGCCACAATTGTGCTGTCCAGCTAGGCAGGCTTCACCCCGACCGTTTTGCAAGGAGCTTCCATTGCCGATCACCCGCCGCGAATTTTGCCAAACCGCCGCCACCGCGGCGCTCATCACCCCCATTGTCGGAAGCTCCCTGCTCGCCCTGCTGTCGACCCCGGCGCTGGCCGATACGGTCCCCATGACCGAAATGATGGCGCCGCAGCCGCTGCCCGACATGGTGCTCGGGTCCAAGACCGCGCCGGTCATCGTCGTCGAATATGCCTCGATGACCTGCCCGCACTGCGCTCACTTTGACGAAGTCACCTACCCGCAGATCAAGAAGAATTATATCGACACCGGCAAGGTGCGCTGGATCCTGCGCGAGTTCCCGCTCGATCAGCTCGCGGCGGCCGCCTTCATGGTCGCCCGCTGCGCGGCAGACAAGAGCCCGGAGAAATATTACGCCCTCATCAACACCCTGTTTCACCAGCAGGACACGTGGGCGATCGAAAAACCGCTCCCCCCGCTGCTCGCCATCGCCAAGCAGGCTGGGATGACTGAAGACAGCTTCAAGACCTGTCTCGCGGACCAGAAGCAGTTCGATGCGGTCCAGGCCGAGCGCCAACGCGCCATCGACCAATTCAAGGTGCAGGCGACGCCGACCTTCTTCATCAACGGCACCTCGCACGAAGGGGCACTCTCCTACGAAGAGATGTCCAAGCTGCTCGACGCCGATCTCAAGAAGAAATAGCGGGTTTTCGGCATGAGGCCGGGCGGAACCGCGCCGGTTCCGCCCTCATTTGGCCGTCCGGCACTGAAAGATTTGGAAAACCGCCGCCGTCCGGTGCTTCGTTATTGCCCCCGCGCAAGCGGCAATTCATTGTCCGCCCGATGCGGTACATAACCACCATTTTCGGGGCCAAGTCCCGGAAACGGCCAGCGAATCGGCTATGCAAGGGTGGTGGAATGGGGCGGAAATACCCCGCCGGGACGAGGCCTGAAATATGAAGCTCACACGACTGCGCCTGCTTGGCTTCAAGTCGTTTGTCGAGCCGACGGACTTTCTGATCGAGCCGGGACTGACCGGCGTCGTCGGACCCAACGGCTGCGGCAAATCCAATCTGGTCGAAGCACTGCGCTGGGTGATGGGGGAATCCTCCTATAAATCCATGCGTGCCTCGTCGATGGACGACGTCATCTTCTCCGGCAACAACACCCGGCCGGCGCGCAACAATGCCGAGGTCGGGATCGCGATCGACAACACCGACCGCTCGGCGCCGGCCGCCTTCAACGACCAGGAGTCGATTGACATCGCGCGCCGCATCGAGCGCGAGTCGGGCTCGACCTATCGCATCAATGGCCGCGAAGTACGCGCCCGCGATGTGCAAATTCTGTTCGCCGACGCGTCGACAGGCGCCCGTTCGCCGGCACTGGTGCACCAGGGCCGCATCGGCGAGATCATCCAGGCAAAGCCCGAACAGCGCCGCCGCGTGCTGGAGGAAGCCGCCGGCGTCGCCGGCCTGCATGCGCGCCGGCACGAAGCCGAACTGCGTCTGAAAGCGGCGGAAAGCAATCTGCTGCGGCTCGAAGACGTGATCGGCCAACTCGCGTCCCAAATGGACGGTCTCAAGAAGCAGGCCCGTCAAGCGGTGCGCTATCGCACCGTCTCGGCGCAGGTGCGCAAGAACGAGGCGACGCTCTATCATCTGCGCTGGAACGCGGCGAGCATCGAAGTCGCTGAAGCCGAGCACGCCAAACAGCTTGGCGAGCGCACGGTCGCCGAGCGCACCGGCGCGCAAGCCGAGGCTTCCAAGCGCCAAGCGATCGCACAAGCCGCCCTGCCCGAATTGCGCGAGGCGGAAGCAAGTGCCGGTGCCGCGCTGCACCGGCTTAACGTCGCCATGACCGAGCTTGAGCGCGAAGAACAGCGCGCGCGCGATCGGCTGGCCGAACTCGATCTGCGGCTCAAGCAGTTCACCGCCGACCGCGAACGCGAGCAGCAACTCGCCGCCGACGCGGAAGCGGCGCTCGCGCGTCTTGCCGAGGAAGAAGAGACCATTCGGCGCGAGGCGCAGGAGAGCGCCAGCCGCCGCAGCGGTGTCGACGCCAAGGTCGCGCAGGCCGACGGTGAGCTCAATGCCGCCGAGAAAATCTTTTCCGAATTGACCGCCAAGCTCGCCGACCTCAGCGCGCGCCGCAGCCAGTTGGAAAGCGCCGCGCGCCAGCACAGCGAGCGTGCCGGCAAGCTGAATGGCGAGCTCGAAGGGATCGAGCACGAACTTGGTGAACTGCAGGCTGCCGGTGGGCCCGATCTTGCCGCGCTGACGGCCGCGGTCGACGAAGCGCAGGCCGCCGTCGCCGCCGCCGAGACCGCCGCGGTCGACGCCGAAGCCGCTCACGCGGCGGCGCGCCAGCAGCTTGAGGCCGCGCGCGGGCCCCTCGCCGAAGCCGAGCGCCGCGTGCAGCGGCTGGAGACCGAGGCCAAGACGCTCAGCAAGGTGCTGGCGGTCGAGACCAAGAATATGTGGCCGCCGGTGATGGACAACATCACGGTCGAGAAGGGCTACGAGAAGGCGCTGGGTGCCGCGCTTGGCGATGATCTCGATGCGCCGATCGATCCTTCCGCGCCCATGCGCTGGATGGGCGCGGCCATCGAACCCGAGGACCCGACGCTGCCGGAAGGGATCGTGCCGCTGCGCACCTACGTGGAGGCGCCGGCGGAGCTCTCCCGCCGCCTGCAGCAGGTCGGCGTGGTCGACCGCGAGGCCGGCAACCGCCTGGTCGGCCGCCTCCAGCCCGGCCAGCGACTGGTTTCGCGCGAAGGCGACCTCTGGCGCTGGGACGGCTTTGCCGCCGCCGCGCATGCCCCGACCGGCGCCGCGCGCCGTCTGGCCGAGCGCGCTCGCCTGGCCGACATCGAGGCCGAACTGCAGCAGGCGCGCGCCGATGCGGAAACCACACGCGGCACCGTCGAAGCCGCGCAAAGCGCCCTGCAGGCCGCAGGCAGCGCGGAAAGCGAAGCACGCAATGCCGCACGCGAGCGCCAGCGCGAGGCGAATGCCGCGCGCGACCGCCATGACGCCGCCGAGCGCGAGAGCAACCGCCATGCCGCGCGCGTTTCCGCGCTGACGGAAGCGCGCGTGCGGCTGACCGCCAGCCGCGATGAAGCGCTGGCGGGCAAGGCCGAGGCCGAGCGCATGCTGAGCGAATTCGCGCCCGCCGACACGCTGGAGAACGAGCTTGCCGGTGTGCGCGATGACATCACCGGAAAGCGCAGCGCACTTGCCGAAGTGCGCGCCGAGCAGCAGGCGATCGTGCGCGAGGCCGAATTGGCCGACCGTCGGCTCGCTACCCTCGCCAACGACAAGACGGGATGGCAGCAGCGGCAGGAAAGCGCGGCCAACCAGATCGCGACCCTGGCGCAGCGCACCGAGGAAGCCGAGCGCAACCGCGCGGAGCTGGAGAACGCCCCGCAACTCTTCGCCGACAAGCGCAATGGGCTGATCAGCGAGGTCGAGAAGGCCGAAGCCGACCGCCGCGCCTGCGCCGACCGGCTGCAGGAAGCCGAGAATGCGCTCGCCGAAGCCGACCGCGATGCCCGCACCGCGCTGGAAGCGGCCAGCGCCGCGCGCGAGGACCTGGCGCGCGCCGAGGAGCGCTCCGAGGGCGCCAAGCGCCGCCTCTCGGACATCGAGCACGAAATCCGCGAGATGCTGGAGGTCGAGCCTTCGGCGGTGGCGGAGCTTGCCGAGCTCAAGCCCGAGCAGGCGCTGCCGGACGTCGCCGAGACCGAAGCGACGCTGGAGCGACTGCGGCGCGAGCGCGAGCGGCTCGGTGCCGTCAATCTGCGCGCCGACGAGGAATTGCAGGAGGTCGAGGCGCAGCACACCTCGCTCACCGCAGAGCGCGACGATCTGGTGGAAGCGATCAAGAAGCTGCGGCTCGGCATCCAGAGCCTCAACCGCGAGGCTCGCGAGCGGCTGCTGAGTTCATTCGAACAGGTCAACAAGCACTTCCAGCACCTGTTCGCTCAGTTATTCGGCGGCGGCACCGCCGAATTGCAGCTCATCGAAAGCGACGATCCGCTGGAAGCGGGCCTGGAAATCCTCGCAAAGCCCCCGGGCAAGAAGCCGGCGACGCTGTCGCTCCTGTCCGGCGGCGAGCAGGCGCTGACCGCGCTGGCGCTGATCTTCGCCGTGTTCCTGACCAATCCGGCGCCGATCTGCGTGCTGGACGAGGTGGACGCGCCGCTCGACGATCACAACGTGGAGCGCTTCTGCGATCTGCTCGCCGAAATGACCCGCTCGACCGACACCCGGTTTGTGATCATCACCCACAACCCGATCACCATGGCGCGGATGAACCGGCTCTATGGGGTGACCATGGCCGAACGGGGCGTCTCACAGCTGGTGTCTGTGGATCTCGAAGCCGCCATGCAGTTCAGAGAGGCGAGCTAAGCCGCCTCGCTGCCGGCCCGCGTCATCGCGATTACGGTTGCGCCGTCGTCAGCCGGATGCGGTTCGCCGGCGAGCCATGCGGCGCGCGCGGTCCAGATATGCTCTTCTCCGCAGACCGGACAGAGCATCCGCCCGGAGACATCGGGCAATTTACGGAAAACACTTGGCTCCATCTCGATCGCGGTGGAGACCGCGCGACCGGTGGTGGGGCATCGGATCATCACAGAGCTCATGGCGAGCCCTCCGAACGGTTTGATCGTCCCCGTACCCTCACGGAACTCCCGGAACGTGGCCGCCTTGAGACATGCCCCGGCTTCCCAGACAAAAAAATTTAGCCGATCGGCACCCTGCCCCGGAACCAAAATCCAAGGGTGACGTTAAAGCCGCGTGACTTTTTCAGTCGGGCGGCTCCCCCCTTACCCCCCGAATAGCCGTCTGGCGAAAGACCCCAAGCTTCGGCTTGGGGTCTTTTTTTGCGTGCTTCCAGCAGCTTAAGGAGCGGTACCATAGAAAAAACGGTCACGGGGTGGATGGCGCCACAAACGCCGGCCCTGGCGTTGCCCGTTTTTTGCCGGACACCCATCTAGGATAGGCTCGATTCATTGAGAATCGTCCTGGTGAGGAGACCTTCCCGCATGTCCACCACTGCCTGGATTGTCATCGGCGTCATTGTGCTGCTCGCGATCTGGGCAGTGTCTATCTACAACGGCCTGGTCGCCATGCGGCAGCGGGTCGATCAGGCCTTTGCTGACATCGACGTTCAGCTCAAGCAACGCCACGACCTGATCCCCAACCTGGTGGAGACCGTCAAAGGCTATGCCGCGCACGAGCGCGGCACCCTGGAGGCTGTGATCCAGGCGCGCAACGCCGCCATCGCCGCGCCCGGCGTGGAGCAAAAGGTGGCGGCGGAAAACATGCTGAGCGGCGCGCTGCGCCAGTTGTTCGCGTTGTCGGAGAGCTATCCGAACCTGAAGGCCAACGCGAACTTCCAGCAGTTGCAGTCCGATCTTTCGGACATCGAGAACAAGCTCGCCGCCTCGCGCCGCTTCTTCAACAACGCGGTACAGGAATACAATACCGGCATCCAGCAGATGCCGGCCGCTCTGTTCGCCGCGACCTTCGGCTTCCACCCGCACACGTTCTTCGATCTCGGCGAACAGCGCACCACGCTGGAACAGGCGCCGGCGGTGAAGTTTTAACCACTGTCATTCCGGGGCGCGAGCGCAGCGAGCGAACCCGGAATCCAGAACACAAATGCCGGACTTGATCTCTGGATTCCGGGTCCGGCGCTTCGCGCCGTCCCGGAATGACGGAAAGCAGCCATGGCCGCCTACGGTCTCTATACCCACATTCAATCCAACAGACGGCGGTCGATCGCCCTGCTGATCGGCCTGTTCCTGCTGGTCTATGTGCTGGTGTTCGCCGGCGCGCTGCTGGCCGAAGCGCTCTCGGTCAACGCACCGCTCGACTACCTGATGCGCGCGGCCATCTACGACTGGGTGAAGGCCGCACCCTTTGCGACCGTCGGTACCCTGGTCTGGATCTGGATCGCCTACCAATTCCATCAGTCGATGATCGATGCGGTCACCGGCGCCACACCCGTCACCCGCCGCGAGGAGCCGCGGCTTTATAATCTGCTGGAGAATCTCTGCATCTCGCGCGGCATCACCATGCCGACGCTGCGCATCGCCGACGACGAGGCGCTCAACGCCTTCGCCACCGGGCTCAACGAGAAGCAGTATTCCATCACCGTGACGCGCGGCCTGATGGAGAAGCTCAACGACCGCGAGCTCGAGGCCGTGCTCGGCCACGAGCTCACCCACATCCGCAACGGCGACGTGCGCATGATGGTGATCGCGGTGGTCATCGCCGGCGCGATCTCCTTTTTCGGCGAACTGGTATTCCGCCTGTTCTTCCAGGCGAGCTTCTTTGGCGGCTTCGGCCGCCGCCGACGCGGCGATGGCGAAGGAGGCGGCGGCGGCGCGGCCATCGCCATCGTCATTGCGATCGCCTTGATCGTGGTCTCGTGGGTGTTGTCGATGGTGATCCGCTTCGCGCTGTCGCGGCAGCGCGAATTCCTGGCCGACGCCGGCTCGGTGGAGCTGACCAAGGACCCCGACGCCATGATCTGGGCGCTGCGCAAGATCGAGAATCGCGGCGAGCTGACCCACGCCACCTCGGCGGTGATGGAGATGTGCATCGACAATCCGCGCGAGGGCTTTTCCGATATTTTCGCCACCCATCCGTCGGTCGATGCGCGGGTGGCGGCGCTGGTCAAATTTGCCGGCGGCCACGATCCCGGCCCGCTGGCGCTGCCGGAACCCGACGAACACGCGCAGATCGGCCAGGACGAGCAAACCGAAGGCCCGTGGGGCGAGCCGGCTGACAGCGGCACCGGTGCGCCCGCGCCCGCCCAAAGCGGACCGTGGGGCCCGTTGCCCGGAATTCCCGCCATTCCCGGCATTCCGCCGCTTTCATCCGGTCATCCGCCGGCCGGCGTCGGCGGCGGTCAGACCGCTGGCGAAGGGGGCTCGGTGCCCGAAGTGCCGCAATCGCCCGACGGTACCGGTCCCTGGGGCCCGCATAAGAACTAGCTTCCCCTCTCCCCGCAAACGGGGAGAGCGAAGAACGCCTCAATGCCCCTCGAACGAAATCAGCGTGCGCACCGGCACGTCGAGCGCGCGCAGCTTGGCGGCGCCGCCAAGTTCGGGAAGATCGATGACGAAACAGGCCGCCAGCACATTGGCGCCGAGCTGACGCAGCAGCTTGACCGCGCCCTCCGCGGTGCCGCCGGTCGCGATCAGGTCGTCGACCAGCACCACCCGCTCGCCTTCGACCAGCGCGTCGGCGTGCATCTCGATGACGTCCTCGCCGTATTCCAGCGCATAGGCCATGCTCACCCGCTTGTGCGGCAGCTTGCCCTTCTTGCGGATCGGCACGAAACCCGCCGACACCTGATGCGCCACCGCGCCGCCGAGGATGAAGCCGCGCGCCTCGATGCCGGCGACCTTGTCGATCTTCATGCCCGCCCACGGCTGCACCAGTTCGTCGACCGCGCGGCGGAAGGCGCGCGCATTGCCGAGCAGCGTGGTGATGTCGCGAAAGATGATGCCCGGCTTCGGATAGTCGGGGATCGAGCGGATGGCGTCGCGCAGGTCGGATTCGAGGTCGGTGGAGGTCATCGTGACTTTCTCTTCAATGCTCGCGCACGACTATGCCGGTAAAAAGTAGGCCTTCACTGAACGCGGTCGCGCGCGGCTCTCTTTTTACCCGTTCAAGACCCTTCCCGCCACCGCGTCGAGCTTCTTGAGCAGCTCGGGATCGCGCGCGTTGGGCGCGGTGATCAGTGCGGTGTCGAGCGCGCGGTCGGAGCCGATCGGGCAAGGCTCATGTTCACGGGGGAAATCGGCGGCGAGCCGCGCCACCAGCGTCTTGGCGCGCTCGGCATTCTCCGTCAGCACCTTAATGATGTCCTGCACGGTCACCGCGTCATGGTCGGGATGCCAACAGTCGAAATCGGTGACCATGGCGACGGTGGCGTAGCAAATCTCCGCCTCGCGCGCGAGCTTGGCCTCCGGCATGTTGGTCATGCCGATCACCGAATAGCCGAGCTGCTTATAGGTCAGGCTCTCGGCGAGCGTGGAGAATTGCGGGCCCTCCATGCACAGGTAGGTGCCGTCGCGCACGGCGTCGATGCCTTCCGCGCGCGCGGCTTCCGCCAGATGAATGCGCAGGCGTGGCGACACCGGATGCGCCATCGACACGTGCGCCACGCAGCCCTTGCCGAAGAACGAGCTCGCGCGGTTGTAAGTTCGGTCGACGAACTGGTCCACCAGCACGAAGGTGCCGGGCGGCAGGTCTTCCTTGAACGAGCCGCAGGCCGACAGCGACACCAGATCGGTGACGCCGGCGCGTTTCAGCACGTCGATATTGGCGCGGTAGTTGATGTCGGATGGCGACAGACGGTGGCCGGCATCGTGGCGCGACAGGAACACCACCGGCAGACCGGCGATCTCGCCGATGCGCAGCGCGCCCGACGGCTCGCCCCACGGGCTCTTGATCCGCTCCTCGCGCACGTTCTGCAGACCGGGCAGATCGTAGATGCCGCTGCCGCCGATGATGCCGAGCACCGCCTTGGTCATGATTGGTCCCACTCTCTACCGCCGCGATCCGCGCGCGCGGACGTTTCCATTCATGCCCCGTGGTCGTCGATCGCGCCGACCGTTCCCCGGATGCCCCGCTTTCGTAAGGCATGACAGCCCAAAGACAAAGGGCCCCGTCGCGGGGCCCTTGTCATCTCGATGAGCCTGATCGCTGCGCCTCAGGCCGTTTTCGATGTGCCGTGCTCATCCTCATGGTGCACGTCATGCCACACCTTCTTCTTGGTGAAGTACAACAGGCCCGAGAAGACGATGAGGAAGATCATCACCTGGAAACCGAGGCGCTTGCGCGCGATCATGTGCGGCTCGGAAGCCCACATCAGGAACGCGGCGACGTCCTTGGAGTACTGCGGCAGCGTTTCCGGCGTGCCGTCTTCGTATTTCACCTGGCCGGCCGTGATCGGCTGCGGCATGGCGATGTTGTGGCCGGGGAAATATTCGTTGTAGTGGCCGCCCGGCGGCATGCTGAACCCCTTCGGCGGATCCTTGTAGCCCTGCAGGATGGCCGCGATGTAGTCGGGGCCCTCTTCCTGGTATTGCGTGAAGATGTCGAGGAGGAACCAGGGGAAGCCGCGCTGGAAGGTGCGCGCCTTGGCCAGCGTCGACATGTCGGGCGGCGCGACGCCGAAGCTTGCCTTCGCCGCCAACTCATTGGGGAACGGCGCCGGAAAATGATCGGCCGGCAGGCCCGGCCGTTCGATCGGATTGCCCTTATCGTCGAGGTCCTTGATCTTGTATTCGGAAGCGATCTGCTTGACCTGCGCCTCGGTGTAGCCGGGGCCGCCCGGCTCGGCGAGGTTGCGGAACGAGAGCAAATTCAGCGAATGGCAGGCGGAGCAGACCTCGCGATAAATCTTGAAGCCGCGCTGCAACTGCGCCGGATCGTATTTGCCGAACGGACCGGCAAACGACCACGACTCGCGCGGCGGGGTCATCTCCTCGGTGACCTGCGCCGAGGCAGGTGCCGCCAGCGCGACCAGCGAGCCGGCGAGCACAAGGGCGAAAATACTGGACTGCAATCTCATGATCGTCCTCCGCCTAGGCTTTCGCCAGCACCAATTCCGAAATCGAATTCGGTAACGGTTTGGTCTTTTCGAATATGCCGAGCAACGGCAAGATCACGAGGAAGAACAGGAAGTAATAGGCGGTGAACAGGCGCGCCAAGATCACGTAGGTGCCGGTCGGCGGCTTGGAGCCGAGCCAGCCGAGCATCAGGCAGGTGATCACGAACAGCCAGAAGAACTGGCGGTAGAGCGGCCGGTAGCGCGCCGAGCGCACCCGCGAGGTGTCGAGCCACGGCATGAAGGCGAGGATCGCGATCGCCGCGAACAGCGCACACACGCCCAGGAGCTTGTCCGGGATCGAACGCAGGATGGCGTAGAACGGCAGGTAGTACCATTCCGGCACGATCTCCGCCGGGGTCACCGCCGGATTGGCCGGGATGTAGTTGTCGGCGTGGCCGAGATAGTTCGGGATGTAGAACACGAACCAGGCGAACACCAAGCAGAACACCATCATGCCGAAAGCGTCCTTGACCGTGGCGTATGGCGTGAACGGCAGGGTGTCCTTGTCGGACTTGGGCTCGATGCCGGCCGGATTGTTCTGGCCGGTCACGTGCAGTGCCCAGATGTGCAGCACCACCACGCCGGCGATCACGAACGGCAGCAGGTAATGCAGCGAGAAGAAGCGGTTGAGGGTCGGATCGCCGACCGCGTAGCCGCCCCACAGCCAACTGACGATGGCACCGCCGATGCCGGGAAGCGCGGAGAACAGGTTGGTGATCACGGTTGCCGCCCAGAAGCTCATCTGGCCCCAGACCAGCACGTAACCCATGAAGCCGGTGGCGATCATCAACAGCAGCAGGATGACGCCGAGGATCCACAGCACCTCGCGCGGCTCCTTGTAGGAGCCGTAGTACATGCCGCGGAACATGTGGATATAGGCCGCCAGGAAGAACATCGAGGCGCCGTTGGCGTGCACATAGCGGATCAGCCAGCCGTAGTTCACATCGCGCATGATGTGCTCGACCGAGTCGAAGGCCAGCAGGGTACTCGGCGTGTAATGCATCGCCAGCACAACGCCGGTGATGATCTGCACGCCCAGCATGAAGGTGAGGATGCCGCCGAAGGTCCACCAGTAATTCAGGTTCCGCGGCGTCGGATAAGAGACAAAGGAGTCATACATCAAGCCGCCGATCGGCAGCCGCTTCTCCAGCCATTGCAGAGCCTTGTTTTTTGGCTGGTAGGTCGCGTGTCCGCTCATGTTCGAACCTTTGAGAACAGTCGGTTGCGGATCAGCCGATCCGGATCTTGGTGTCGGAGAGGAAAGCGTAAGGCGGCAAATGCAGGTTTTGCGGCGCCGGGCCTTTGCGAATACGGCCGGCGGTATCGTATTGCGAACCGTGGCAGGGGCAGAACCAGCCGTCGTACTCGCCCTGGTGAGCGAGCGGGATGCAGCCGAGATGGGTGCAGATGCCGATGACGACCAGCCACTGCTCGTGGCCGGCCTTGACGCGCTCTGCATCGGGCTGCGGATCGGGCAGATCGGCGACCTGCACGTTCCGCGCCTCGGCGATCTCCTTCTTGGTACGATGGAAGATGAAGATCGGCTTCGAGCGCCAGAACACCTTGACGATCTGGCCATCGGCGATGGGAGCAAGGTCGATTTCGACCGGAGCTCCCGCGGCGATGGTCGAGGCATCGGGGTTCATCTGGGAAATCAGCGGAGTCAACGCAGCCGCAACGCCAACGGCACCGACGGCGCCCGTGGCAATATAGAGAAAGTCGCGGCGCGTGTGTGCCGCCGAAGACACGGTCGTCACGTCTTTAGCCCTCTCCCCCCGACTGGCTTGGTCATCCCGCCCGCGGCTGGGACCGGCAGGACAAGTCCTACGGGACGGCGGGGCGGACCGACCAGCGGTAATCCTCACAGGATGGCGGATCGGTGGCGTTCTATTGGCACCCTTGTGGAGCGAGTGCAAGCCCAACGACGGTCGATCCGCCCAAGGGAGTAGCCGGTTTTGCGTGATAAAGGGCATTTGTTGATAAAGGGGCGAGCGGCCCGGCAACGGCCGGCCGGTTTTGCTAGGCGCCCCGAAACGCGCGGGAAAATCCGCGCCAAAGGGTCGCATAAAATCGGTTAGTTACAGCCCTTTGGCGGCCCGCCCGACGGGGAAACGGCATCGGTACCATGCAAATTGCCCTTTACGAGCCGGACATCCCGCAGAACACGGGGACTATCCTGCGGCTTTGCGCCTGCCTGGGGCTCAAAGCCCATATTATCGAGCCCGCCGGCTTCCCGGTCAGCGACCGCGCCTTCCGCCGGGCCGGTATGGACTATCTCGACCAGGTCGCCCTCACCCGCCACGGCTCATTCGCCGCCTTCGAGGACTGGCGGCGGCGCGAGCGACTCACCTTGGTGCTATTCACCACTGGCGCGACCGACCGCTACCTCGACCACGCCTTCGCGTCCGACCAGGTCCTGCTGTTCGGCCGCGAAAGCGCCGGCGTGCCGGAGGCCGTGCAGGGAACGGCCGACGTGCGGCTGCGGGTGCCGATGCGGACCGGGATGCGCTCGCTCAATGTCGCCATGGCCGTTGCCATCGTGGCCGGCGAAGCCCTGCGGCAGACGGGGGGATTTCCGCAATAGCTTTCGACCGTCTGAAGCAATAAGCCTGGGCGCCATGGACGCAAGCGACATCGAAACCCGCAAGACCCGCGCGCGCGGCTGGTTCGAAAGCCTGCGCGATGAAATCTGCGCGGCCTTCGAACGGCTGGAAGACACCCTCCCCGCCGACGCACCGCTTGCCGGCCGCGCGGCCGGCCGCTTCGTGCGCACGCCATGGAGCCGCACCGACCACACCGGTCAACCCGGTGGCGGCGGCGTCATGGCCATGATGCGCGGGCGCGTGTTCGAGAAGGTCGGCGTGCACTGCTCGAGCGTCCACGGCGAGTTCGCGCCGGAATTCCGCGAACAGATTCCCGGCGCCGCCGACGATCCGCGCTTCTGGGCCTCGGGCATTTCGCTAATCGCCCACCCGCAGAACCCGCACGTGCCGGCCGTACACATGAACACCCGTCATGTCGTCACCACCAAGGCCTGGTTCGGCGGCGGAGCCGACCTGACGCCGGTGCTCGATCGCCGCCGCACGCAGGAAGACCCCGACAGCCTCGCCTTCCACGCCGCCCTGAAGGCGGCCTGCGACGCGCATGCGGTCGCGCCGTACGACAAGTACAAGAAGTGGTGCGACGACTACTTCTTCCTCAAGCACCGCAACGAGCCGCGCGGCATCGGCGGCATTTTCTACGACTGGCACGACTCGGGCGACTGGGAGGCCGACTTCGCCTTCACCCAGGACGTCGGCCGCGCCTTGCGCGACGTCTATCCGGAACTGGTGCGCAACAACTTCGCCAAAGCCTGGACCGACGCCGAGCGCGAGGAGCAATTGATCCGCCGCGGCCGCTATGTCGAGTTCAACTTGCTCTATGACCGCGGCACCATTTTCGGCCTCAAGACCGGCGGCAACGTCAACTCGATCCTGTCGTCGATGCCGCCGGTGGTGAAGTGGCCGTGATCGCCGTTATCCTTTGATAGCGCGCGCGAGCATCACTGCCCCGCCGCCCAGCACCACGACGTCGAGGATCGCCGTGTGAATATGGATCGGCAGGCGCTCGACCAGCCATTTGGCGACGAAGGCGCCCGGAAACGTCGCGAGCCCGATCAGCAGCGCGACGGCGATGACCCGGGCGTCGACGACGCCCGTAACGCCGAAGACGGAAACCTTGACCACGCCGATGGCGATCGAGATCGCCGCGTCGGTCGCGATCACCGCCGCCCCCGTCACACCGGTCGCCATGAGCATCGACAGAAGGATCACCCCCGACCCCGTGGTGCCGCCGACCACGACACCCCAGCCGAACGACGAGACGGCGAGCCCGCGCGCTCCCATGCTGAAGCCACGCCGCTTCAGCAGACGCCGCAGCGGCACGCTCGCGACCATCATGCAGCCAATGACAATGAGCGCGCCGCGTCCGGTGAGGCGCGAATAGCCCCAGGCACCGAGCATGCAGGTCGGGAACGCGCAGAGCAGCACGATCAGCGCCTTGCGCCAGTCGACATGGACGCGGAACGCCGCCATGCGGCTGGTATTGGTGAACACCGCGGCCAGCGCGATGATGGGCACCACCGGCGCGGGCCCCACAATCGGCACCAGCACCAGAGGCATCAGCGCGCCGGAGCCATAGCCCGCCACACCGCCGATGAGAGAGGCCACGATGGCGCAACCGGCAATGAGCACGAGCTGCGCAAAAGAAATATCAGCAAAGACCGATGACACGGACTAGATTGCGCCTCCCGCCGATTTCAAAACGGCGGGTGACATTAGCACTCCGAAGCGCTCGCACCAGATCGCCAGCGGGCGAACCACTCAGGCCGGGCGCGGCGCCAGCGCCCGTGTGCCGACGACCACCAACAAGGCGATCAGTCCGGTGATGATGGCAAGCCAGGTGCCGGCGGCTGCAAGCGCTGCCGTCGCCGCCCAGGTGATCGAGGAAAAGGCTTCGGCAAAGGTCGCCATGCGCGAGGAGGTCTGCCGGCGGCGGAACTGGCTGCGTTTGGCTTGCGTCCTGAACCAGAGCTGGATGGCGGTCGCCGAGGCCGCCGACACCATGATCCCCAGACCCGCGACCAGCGCCAGATAAGGCGAAGCCCAGGCGAGCGGCAGCAGGAACGTCGCAAACAGGAGCGCGATCACGGCCATCACCGCTTCCACCTTGGCGCGGATAACGGCGCTTGGCTGGACCGGCGCGGTCGCGACCAAGTCGGGCGCGTCTTCGCCGGAGATCGCGAGCCAGGCGAGACCGCCGGAAAGCTGACCTGCCGCCATCACCAGCACCGGCACCAGCAGCAACAGCGCGCCGTTTCCGCTCGAAAAGCTCTTCCACAGCAACAGCGCCGGCGGCAGCAGATACAGAAGCTGCATCAGCGTCTGCGACACCAGCCAGGGGTCGCGGCGGAGCAAGGTCCATTCCTTCTGGCGCAACGCGCGCAAGGGCGAGCCGCTGCGGAAACCGACGATCTCGCGCTGGCGGGTGCGGGTGAAGGCAACGCTCGAGGCGGCCACCACGTGGTCGCCAAAGCGCCGCGAGAACACCGCCACCGCCCCGCCCATCAGCACGAAGCCCGCGCCGAGAACGACCGCGAGCTCGCCCACGTCGCCGAGCGCCGCGCGCGCCGGCCACCAGAACCAGCTGCCAATCGCCGGCGCATGGCTGACGAGGCCGGCGGACTCCAGCACCGAAAAGCGCGAGATGGTGCCGTAGGAGAGAATGGCGGCCACCTGCAGGCCGATGACGAAGGCGGCGCCGATCACCGCGGCGACGATCTGCGCCACCAGCCGCGTGCGCTTGGGGCCGATCATGCGGAACAGCGCGACCGTCATCGCCACCGCCAGGGCCGAGGCGATCAGCCCCATCGCCAGCACCACGCCGTAGGCGGCGAGCCAGTGGATGCCGCCGATAAATGCCAGCACGTTGATGAAGGGCGCCGCCAGCACCAGGCCGAGCAGCGAGGTCGAGACCGCGAGCGCGCCGATGCGCACCGCGAATACGCGGGCGGTCTCCACCGGCGAGGTCAGGATCAGTTCCAGGTCGGAACGCGCATAGAAGGCACGCGTCACAAACTCCATTGCCTGCGACAGCATCAGCGAGAACGACAGTAATAGACTGCCGGTGATGCCGACCAGCGCGGCCTTGTCGGGATCGATTGCGATCTTCGCCACCCGCCACACCATCGACCAGGCGAACAGATGCATCAGCGCGATGAAGACGACGAGCACGATGGCGACCGCGCGCTCACGCCCGCGCTTGCCCGCGGTCATCATCGAGAGCCAGTCGCGCCAGGCCAGCCGGAATTCGTGGCCGGCGAACCAGGTGAGCGTTGCGGTTTGCGTGGTCATCTTACTTTGTCATTCCGGGATGCGAGCAAAGCGAGCGGGCCCGGAATCCAGGGTCAAGCACGAGCGCGTCGCTCTGGATTCCGGATCGCCGCTTCGCGGCGTCCCGAATGACAGTGAAGAGTGCGTGCCTCACGCCGCCGCCGCCTCGGCGGTGTCCTGCTGCGCGACCAGCGCGAGGAACGTGTCTTCCAGCGATGTGCCTTGCATGCCGCCCTGCACACCGACCTTGTGACGCAATTCGTCGAGCGTGCCTTCCGCGATCAGGCGCCCTTCGGCGATGACGCCGATGCGGTCGGCCATGCGCTCGGCGATCTCGAGAATATGCGTGGTCATGATCACGGTGCCGCCGGCTTCGACGCGCTCGCGCAGCACGCTCTTCACCTGCCGCGCGGAGGCCGCATCGAGGCCGGTCAGCGGCTCATCGAGAATGAGCAGCTTCGGCTCATGCACCAGCGCACCGGCAAGCGCCACCTTCTGCCGCATGCCCTTCGACAAACTCTCGCAGCGCTCATGCGCATGCGCGCCAAGGCCCAGCCATTCGATCAGCGTGTAGGCGCGCATCTGTGCCGTGACCGTGCCGACGCTCCACAGCCGCGCGACGAATTCCAGATATTCGAACGGCGTCAACTTGTCATAGATCATCGGCTCGTCGGAAACCCAGGCCATCACCCGCTTGGCGGCGACCGGATCGGCGAGCGCGTCGATGCCCTCGACCGTGATGGCGCCGGCGTCCGGCCGCAACAATCCGGTAACCATACGTAGCGTGGTGGTCTTGCCGGCGCCGTTGGGGCCGAGCAGCGCGTAGAACTCGCCCTTGCGTACGGTGAGATCGAGATGATCGACGGCGGGGCGCTCGAAGCGCTTGCACAAATCGCGCGTTTCCAAGGCAGGCGTGGTCATCAGCATTTCGGCGGCGGCTCTCGGTTTCGGGGCTGCCGGAAAGGTAATGGGAACAGGTTTCAGCGCGGTGAATCGAATAAATTGAAAAGGCGCGTCTCGGTTGCTCAGATTCAAGTCCGCGCTCATTCCGGCCCGGCGCGCTGATGCCGGGCCCGGGATGACGAACGCCTCAATCCGCGCTCGGCAGTCGCCGCATGGTGAACTCGATGCGGTCGCCCGGCAGCTCACGCCAGCTTTCGATCTCGGTCATGTAGGCCGCTTTGGGAAAGCGCGTGAACATCTCGCGCGCCTTGGCGCGGGCGGCTTCGCGCGGCAACGCGAATGTCTCGCGCCGGAATGAGTCGCGTGCGAGCTTGCGGCGGGCGCTCGTCCGCGCCACGCGCCGCACCAGATCCTTGGGACGATCGTCACGCTGCATCATTGCATTCGTGCCCAACCAAACATCGGCACCGCTATCCCGATACCAGCGGCCGGGTTTGCTACCGCAACATCTTACCAGCGGCCGCCATGCGTTAAGCAGTTACATACCATAAGCGTTGCCTGTTCGCCACGCCGCGAAATTTTTCGTGTAAAATTGTCATAACACTCAACACGTTACGTCTTGTGTTGGTGCATGCGGCTCAACTAGCTTTGACTTAACGCAATGAGCCGACAGTCGCGGACGAGCAAAGCTCTTGTCGCAAGACTGAGGTTCCAACCTGTCAGACCGCAATGGATGCGTCTGACTTTAAGGAGACTAAGAATGCGTCGTATCGTCGTTGCGCTGCTGGGGGCGACGGCCTTGAGCGTCGGTGTTGCAAATGCGGCCGACCTCCCCATGAAAGCGCCGCCATATTTCCCGCCGATGGCTGCACCGAGCAATTGGACCGGCTGGTACATCGGCGCCAACGCCGGTTGGGTTGGATCGGCCTCCGACACGATCAACAACACCGGCACCGATACCGGTGCTGGCGGTCTGGGAACCGGCATCACGAGCGGAGCCATCCCGACGTCGACGAACCTTGGCTATGACGGTTTCATCGGCGGCGGCCAGATCGGCTACAACTGGCAAATAAACAATTGGGTCTTCGGCCTGGAAGGTGACTTTGACGGCGCGTCCGCCAAGGCTAATTCAACCATCGGCCCGATCACGATTCCCGGATTCGTGCCGCAAACCACGACCTACAGCCGCGAGTTGGACTGGCTGGCAACGGTCCGCGGGCGCGTCGGCTTCACGGCCACGCCCGACCTGCTGCTCTACGCGACCGGCGGTCTTGCGGTGGGCCAAACCAAGATCGGCAACTCGTTCATCTGTCCGACCTGCGTGCCGGCAGCGTCGACCGAGGCGACGACGGCCAACACGACGACCGATACGTCAGCCGGTTGGACGGTCGGCGCCGGCCTCGAATGGATGTTCGCGCCAAATTGGAGCGTCAAAGCCGAGTACCTTTATGTTGATCTCGGCAACCACGACTCCACCATCACCTATACCTACGGCGCCAACACGAGCACGCTGACCAGCTCGGTCAACGAGACGATGCACATCGCCAGGGCCGGCATCAACTATCACTTCTAAGTCGGCTCTTCCGCATGAGGATCAAAGCCCCGGGCACAACGCCCGGGGCTTTTGCTTTGGCGCCTGGCGCAAGAGCTCGCAATCGCTCCAGCGCAGGATGCCGTCGTTTGGCGGCCTGCTCGTAATGGTGCCTAATTACCAAACTGTGGTGTACGCAACACTTCGATGCGCCATAATTCCCCAGATCGTATTAGTGATTTGACTTACAAATCTCGGTTGTTAGCCTTGAGACGCCCGTAGAAGACTGGTGGAAGGGGCGACACCTTCCCGAATTGACGTTTGGAATGTTCACAATCGTGCGCGGACGCGCGCGCTCTTCGGGAGTCGATCATGCGTCGTTTCATCGTTGCACTGCTGGGCACGACGTTTGTTGGCGTCGCTGCAGCCCAGGCCGCGGATCTGCCGATCAAGGCCCCCCCGCTCATTCCGCCACCGATCGTGCATACCAATTGGGCCGGTTTCTACGCCGGCATCGAGGGCGGCTACGCGTGGGGCCATTCGAACGTCTCGGACATCTCCGGCTACAATGCGGTCTCGCCGGTCGGCGACTTTTCCTACAATCCGAACGGCGGCGTCGGCAATCTCTATGTCGGCTATAACTTCGAGTTCGATCCGTTCGTGGTCGGCGTCGAAGCCGAGGTCGGCTATTTCGGGCTCGACGGCAGCGCGCAATATCCGCCTTATGTCGGCGTGCGCACCGCGGCCGACAGCATCGCCCACACCAATTCCGGCTGGTACGGCGCCTTCACCGGACGTGTCGGCGTGGCCTTCCAGGACTTCCTGGTCTTCGCCAAGGGTGGCTACGCGATAACCGGCATGACCAATTCCTATACCGACACCGATCCGACCGGCATCACGCTGGTGTCCGGAACGGACACCGGCGATCGCGACGGCTGGACCGTCGGTGGCGGCGTCGAATTCATGTTTGCCGGCAATTGGCTCGCACGGCTCGAATACGACTATTACGATTTCGGTACCGCCAGCCACACCGCGCTCGGATCGAATGGCGTGTCCTATACCTTCGATCACAGCTTGACCGCCTCGGTGATCAAGGGCGGTATCGGCTACAAATTCTGAGCGTTACTTTCGGTCCACACCTGGCCCCGGGGCGTTGTTCGCCTCGGGGCTTTTTTGCGTCGGCGACTGCCAAGCGGCCAAGCTCGCCTAATCCGGCGATCGCTTGAGTGTCGCTTCCACAATGGCCGCCAGCGCCGCCGCATCCAGCGGGAAATCCGCCTTGATCCAGGCCTCTTCCGCGTCGCGCATGGCGGCGCCGAGCGCCGGGCCTTTCTCGATGCCGCGCGCGATGAAATCCGCCGCCTTGATCGGAAAGGCCGGCGCGGTCCAGCGCTGCGGCAGCGTGGCAAACGCGCGCCACGATTCATTGTGCGCGCCGGCATCGGCACGCGACCAGGCGAGCAGCGCACGGTCGGTATAAGCCTGCGGCTTCAGACGATAGACCAGCGCGCGCTGCTCGGCTTCGCCGATTGAAGGCGACATCAGCCGCCAGCCCTCGCCCATCGACATCAGCCGCGCCTGCTCGACGTTGCTCAGACGTAATTTCTGCCACAGCCGTTCGGCGTCCTCGATGACGGCAACGCCGATGGCGCCCAGCCGGCGCACCGGATCGGGCGGCAAGCCCACCGCCGCCTCGACCTTCGCCATCATCTCGAACGAGCCGAGATAGGTCACGCCGCCGGTGACGCGCAGCAGCAGTCCGCCATCGCTCATGGAAATCAGCGACGGCAGCGCGTGCGGCGCCACCAAGAGCTTCCTCAGTTCCTGGCGCACGCGTTCGCGCGAGAGCCGGTCGAGGCCGTCGCGGCCGGCGATGCAGGCGGCAATACCTTCGGCATAGGGATGGTCGCTGGTGCCGTAAGCGGCGTCGAAACGAAAGAAACGCAGAATGCGCAGATAGTCTTCCTCGATGCGCTTCTTCGGATCGCCGATGAAGCGCACGCGGCGGACGGCCAGATCGTCAAGACCGCCGCAATAGTCGAACACGGTGCCATCGCGCGTGACGGACAAGGCATTGATGGTGAAATCGCGCCGCTCGGCATCGGTCCGCCAATCGCGGCCGAACGCGACCTTGGCGTGGCGGCCATCGGTCTCCACGTCCTGGCGCAGCGTGGTCACCTCGAACGGCGCGTTGCCCAGCACGACCGTGATGGTGCCGTGCTCGATGCCGGTCGGCACCGCCTTGTAGCCGGCGGCCTGCACCCGTCGCGCCACCTCCTCCGGCAGCGCGGTGGTGGCGACATCGATTTCGTCGCTCGGCAGGTCGAGCAGCGCGTTGCGCACCGCGCCGCCGACCACGCGCGCTTCTTCGCCGTCGCGGTCGAGCACCGCGAGCAGCTTCGGCAGCGCGCCGCCGGCAAGCCAGGGCACGCCGGTCAGCTTGCGCGTGGTTTGCCCGTCGCGCGTCATTTCTCGATCGTCCTGCCCGGCACGAACTTGCCGTTCTCCATGTGCGCGGGCACGTAGGTCGAACCCGGCGGCGCGCCGGTGACATTGGCGAAATAGATGAAGCTGCCGGTCACCAGCGCAAAGGCACAGATGGCGAGCCAGATCACCCGCGACAGCGGCCACAATTTCGGGTCCATCACGCCGGCGCGCGTCGCCCACAGGAACACGCCGTAGAGCACGAACGGCGTAAGGAACAGGATGATCTCGGTGAAGCCGACGCGGATCATGCTCTTGCTCCACCGCTGCCCTGCAAGGGGACGATGGCGGCGAGCACAGCGAGCGGGCGGGCCGCGTCGTTTGCCTGCGGCGCTTGCAAGCGACCCCACCCGGTCCCTCCCCCTGCGGGGGAAGGATAAGAAAGCAAAACGTCCCGGCTCATTCCCTCAACCCCGATAGATCCGATCGTGCAAATTGCGCAGAATTCCCGCCGTCACGCCCCAGATGTATCGCTCGCCGAAGGTGATCGCGTAGTAGTGCCGGATCATGCCCTGCCAGTCGCGCGAATGACGCTCGACATTATTGATATCCATGAGGAAGGAGAGCGGTACTTCGAAAGTGGCGTCCACTTCGCCGGTATTGAGCGTGAGCGCAAAGCCGGGCGCGACGCGCGCCACCACCGGCACGATGCGATAGCCGAGCGTGGTCATATAGAGATCGAGATAGCCGAGCGGCTCGACCCGCGCACGGTCGAGGCCGATCTCTTCTTCGGCCTCGCGCTGCGCCGAATCGAGCGGGCTGGCATCGCTCGCCTCGATCTTGCCGCCGGGAAAGGAGACTTGCCCCGGATGCTGCGGCAGGTGCTGCGCGCGCTGGGTCAATAATACCGTCGGCTCGTCGGGGTGATCGATGACCGGCACGAGCACGGCGGCCGGGCGGATCGGCCGCACCTCGGCGATCTTTTGCATCACCGGGTCGGCGTCGTGGTCGCCGCGCTTGGGGATGATGCTCGCGTCGGTCAGCCCTGGCGGAACATCGAGGTCGAGCCGCGCCCGCGCGCGGGCGAAGAATTCCACGGCGGAAAGCGCCGTCTCCGTCGCCTGCTCCATCAGGCGAGCTCCCGGAGCGCATCGGCTTCCGCCATCACGAAGAATTCACCGCCGGAGGCAACGCCGAACATGGGCTTGCCGTCGATGACACGCTCCTCGCCGGCCTCGACCAGGTCGTAGAACAAGGCCCGCGTCACTTTGGCCCACAGGTCGCGGCGGACATGGAGGTAAGGCTTCAAGCCGCCGGTCTCGGCTTCCGGTTCGAAGCGCAAGGCGTGCGCGGGGCCGGCATCGATCCATTCGTCCATATTGGTCCTGAAACTGATGTTTCCGCCGTTCCGGCGCATCTCGACAGCAAGGAACGGTACGTCTTCGACGATTAGCCCGACCTTTTCCACCGGGGTAACGAGAAAATACTTATCCCCTTCGCGTTTGAGCACCGAGGCGAACAGCTTGACCAAGGCCTGCCGGCCGATCGGGGTCTGTTGATAGAACCAGGTACCGTCGACCGCGATTCGCATGTCTATATCCCCGCAAAACGGAGGATTCCAACGCTCGACCGGCGGCGGGCCCCGCTTTTCGCGCGGCAGCGATGCGGTGATCGCCTCCAGTGTTCCCTGCCCTGCATTCGCCATTGTCTGCCTACGATATGGACGCTGCCTCGCGGCTGTTCACAGGGTCGTAAATGGCCCCGACTGACGGCAAAGGATAGCGTAAGCTCATCCGTTAATTGAGGCAGATTCGGCCCGCCAACTGACACAAAAATCGGGCTGGTGCATTTGTTGCATGGCCCTGCGCGGACCCCAAATGGGTGTGCGGCGATCGCAGGTGGAGCCTCAGTCTCGCGCGATGAAAGGATGATGGACGTCATGGCGTCGGCAAGCGGTGAAAGCCTCGAAAAACTGGAAGATATGATCGTCCGCGCGGCGGAATCGACGGCCGCCCATGTGCGCGCCGCCAAAGCGGCCATCGGCGAAGTGATCTTCGGCCAGGACATCGTGGTCGAACGGGCCCTGGTGACCGTCCTTTCCGGCGGCCATGCGCTGCTGGTCGGCGTGCCCGGCCTCGCCAAGACCAAGCTGGTCGAGACCATGGGCATCGTTCTCGGCCTCGACGCGCGGCGCGTGCAGTTCACCCCCGACCTGATGCCCTCCGATATCCTCGGCTCCGAGGTGCTGGAGGAAAGCGCCGGCGGCAAGCGCAGTTTCCGCTTCATCGCCGGCCCGGTATTCGCGCAGTTGCTGATGGCCGACGAGATCAACCGCGCCAGCCCGCGCACGCAATCGGCGCTGCTGCAGGCCATGCAGGAACAGCATGTCACGGTTGCCGGCGCGCGCCACGACCTGCCCAAGCCGTTCCATGTGCTGGCGACGCAAAACCCGCTCGAACAGGAAGGCACCTATCCCCTGCCCGAGGCGCAGCTCGACCGCTTCCTGATGGAAGTCGACGTCGATTATCCCGACCTCGAAGCCGAGCGGAAGATCCTGTTCGACACCACCGGCGCCGAAGACAGCAAAGCCACCGCGGCGATGACCGCCGACGAGCTGATCGCCGCGCAGCGGCTGGTGCGCCGCCTGCCGGTCGGCGAATCGGTCGTCGAAGCGATCCTGAAACTGGTGCGCTCGGCGCGCCCGGATGCCGAAGGCAGCGATCTCGGCAAGCACATCGCCTGGGGCCCCGGTCCGCGCGCGAGCCAGGCCTTGATGCTGGCGGTCCGTGCGCGCGCCCTGCTCGACGGCCGCTTCGCGCCGTCGATCGACGACGTGCTGGAACTGGCCGAGCCGGTGCTCAAGCACCGCATGGCGTTGACCTTCGCCGCCCGCGCGGAAGGCGAGACGATCCCCAACGTCATCAGCCAGCTCAAGGCGCGCATCGGATAAAGCGGAATGGCGGAGCCGCAACGCAGCGACACTGAGAAGGCGGTCCAAGCAGCCGTCGGCAAGAGCCGTAAGCTCGCCGGACGGGTGCCGCGACTGATCCTGGAGGCGCGCCGCGTCGCCAGCACCGTCATCCACGGTCTGCATGGCCGGCGCCGCGCCGGCCCGGGCGAGAATTTCTGGCAGTATCGCCATTACATCTCGGGCGAGCCGGCGCAGAGCGTCGATTGGCGGCGCTCCGCGCGTGACGACCATCTCTATGTGCGCGAGCGCGAATGGGAAGCCTCGCACACGATCTGGCTTTGGGCCGACCGCTCGCCCTCGATGGAATTCACCTCCAGCATGTCGGAATGGAGCAAGCTCGACCGCGCGCTCGTGGTGTCGTTCGCGCTCGCCGAGGTGCTGGTGCAAGGCGGTGAGCGCGTCGGCATCCCGCAACTGTTGCGGCCGACCGCCAACCGCAACGTCATCGAGAAGATGGCCGAGGCGATCGTGCACGACACTGGCGATCGTCCCAGTCTGCCGCCGGACTTCGCGCCGGCGCCGTTCTCGGAAATCCTGCTGCTGTCCGACTTCTGGAGCCCGATCGCCGACTTCCGGCGCGTCGTCGGTCAATTGGCCGCCAACGGCGCGCGTGGTCACGTGGTGCAGGTGGTCGATCCGGCGGAAGAAGCGTTCCCCTATGGCGGCCGGGTCGAATTCATCGACCCCGAAGGATTGGGCAGCGTCACCGCCGGCCGCGCCGAGGCTTGGCGCGCCGACTACCAGAAACTGCTGGCCAATCACCGCGCCGCCCTCCGTGCCGAATGCGATCAGTTCGGCTGGAGCTTCACCGTTCATCGCACCGACCGCGGCCCGACCGAGCTGTTGTTCGCGATCCATGGCCGCATGGGCGCCGGCGCGTACGCGATCGAGAATAAGCGCAAGCCCGCGCGTGCCGGCGCGGAAGCCACGCCATGATCCCCTCCCTGCCGCTCGCCTTCGCGCAGCCGCTGGTCCTGCTCGGTCTCATCACCCTGCCGGCGCTGTGGTGGCTCTTGCGGCTGGTGCCGCCGCGCCCGCGCACCATCAGTTTCCCGCCGACCCGGCTTTTGTTCGAGATCGCGCCCAAGGAAGAGACGCCGGCGCGCACGCCGTGGTGGCTCACGCTGCTGCGGCTGACGTTGGCGGCCATTGTCATCATCGCCGCCGCCGGTCCCATGTGGAATCCGCCGCTCGCGGCCAGCGACCGCAATGCGCCGTTGCTGGTCATGATCGACGACGGCTGGTCGGCGGCGGCCGCCTGGCCGGAACGGCTGCGCACGGCGGACGAATTGATCGCGCGCGCGGCGGCCGACAATCGCGGCGTCGCGCTGCTGCCGCTGTCGCGGACCGCGCGCGATATTTCGCTGCAGGTTGCCGATGCGGCCCGCGTCGAAGTCAAACAGCTCAAGCCGAAGCCCTACACCCTCGAGCGCAGCGAGGCGCTGCCGGTGCTCAAGCGTTTCCTCGCCGCCTCGCCGAAGGTCGCGGTCGTCTGGCTCTCGGACGGCGTCGACATGGGCAAGGGCTCGGCCTTCATAAACGGCCTGAAGCAGGTGATCGGCGATCATCCGCTCACCGTCATCAATGGCGGCATCACGATTCCGCACGCGCTCGCCGCCGCCGACAATGCCGCCGGCGCTTTGACGGTGAAGGTACTGCGCGCGCAGACCGGCTTGGCCGAGAACGGCATGGTCCGGGCCATCGATCTGAAAGGCCTGCCGCTCGGCGACGCGCCCTTTGCCTTCAAGGCAAGCGAGCGCGAGGCGCAGGCCTCGATCAATCTGCCGGTCGAGATCCGCAACCAGGTGGCACGCCTGGAAATCGTCGGCGAGCGCTCCGCGGGCGCGGTTCAACTGCTCGACAAGCGCTGGCGCCGCCGCACCGTTGGTATCGTTTCCGGCTCCGACTCCGACCAGTCGCAACCGCTGCTCGGCGCCACCTATTATCTGACGCGCGCGCTCAATCCGTTCGCCGATGTGCGCGCCGCCGGTCCGGTGGCGCCGGCGGAAGGGATCACGCGTTTCCTCGACCAGCATCTGCCGATGCTGATCCTCGCCGACGTCGGCAATGTCGCGGAGGCGCACGCCGCGCTCGCCAAATGGATCAACGACGGCGGCGTGCTGGTGCGCTTCGCCGGCCCGCATCTCGCCGGCCAGGAAGATGACGATCTCATCCCGGTCAAGCTGCGCCGCGGCGGCCGCATCCTCGGCGGCACGCTCAGCTGGGACAAGCCGCAGCATCTTGCCGGTTTTTCGCAAGACGGCCCGTTCAAGGGCATGGCCGTACCGAACGATGTGACCGTGCGCCGCCAGGTGCTGGCGGAGCCCGATGCGACGCTGACCGACCGCACCTGGGCGACGCTCACCGACGGCACGCCGCTGGTCACGGCGCAACGCCGCGGCAAGGGCATGATCGTGCTGTTCCACGTGACCGCCGACACGCGCTGGTCGGACCTGCCGCTGTCAGGCTCGTTCGTGGAGATGCTCAAGCGGCTGGTCTCGCTGGCCGGCTCGACCGCGGTGACGCAGACGGCGACGACGGAGGCCGCGGGCGTTGCGGAAGATCATACGATCCAGGTGGTGCCGCCGACCCGCATCCTCGACGGCTTCGGTGCTTTCTCCCCGCCGCCGCCCGACGCGCGGCCGCTGCCGGCCAATTTCACCGGTCACGGCACCGCCGATCATCCGCCCGGCTTTTATGGACCGCCGGAAGGTCTGGTCGCGGTCAATACGCTGGCGCCCAGCGATCGTCCGGCGCCGCTCGATTTCGCTGGACTGAACGCGACCTTCGACGTCTATCGCCATGGCGAGCCGCTCGATCTGCGCGGCCCGGTGTTCGTAGCCGGCCTCGCGCTGCTGATGCTCGACGGGTTGTTGGTGTTCTGGCTGTCCGGCGGCTTCGGCGCCTTGCGGCCGCGCCGGCGCGCCACCGCCGCGCTGCTGGCGCTCGGCTTTGCCGTTGCGGTCAGCGTGCCGCAGCCGGTCCATGCCCAGACCAAACCCGCCGCGCCGTCGCTGACGCTGACCGCGCAGCAGGAAGCCTTCGCGCTGAAGGCAACGCAGAAGACCCATCTTGCCTACGTCGTCACCGGCGATCCGGAAGTGGACGACGTGACCAAAGCCGGCCTGGAGGGCCTCACGCTGTTCCTCGCGCAGCGCACCGCGCTCGAGCCCGGCGCGCCCATGGGGCTCGATCCGGCGCGTGACGAGCTCGCCTTCTTCCCGCTGATCTACTGGCCGATCTCGCTCAAAGCGCCGAAGCCGTCGGCAGCCGCGCTCGAACGCATCGACAGTTACATGAAGCGCGGCGGCACCGTGCTGTTCGATACCCGCGATGCGATCGACGCGCCGCCCGGACCCGGCGGCGATAGCCGCTCGCCCGGCATGCTGGCGCTGCGCTCGATCCTGTCCTCGCTCGATGTCCCCGAGCTCGAGCCGGTGCCGCACGACCACGTGCTGACCAAGACCTTCTATCTCTTGAGCGACTTCCCGGGCCGTTTCGAAAACGGCCAGATGTGGGTGCAGGCCCTGCCGCGGGAGACGGCGCAACAAGCCGAGCGGCCGGTGCGCGCCGGCGACGGCGTGTCGTCGATCCTGATCACCTCCAACGATCTCGCCGGCGCTTGGGCGATCCGGCCGGACGGCCAGGCCATGTTGCCGCTGGTGCCGGGCGACTCGCGCCAGCGCGAATTTGCCTTCCGCGCCGGCGTCAACATCGTGATGTACGCGCTGACCGGCAACTACAAGGCCGACCAGGTGCACATTCCCGCCCTGCTCGAACGACTGGGGCAATGACGTGGGGTCATCCTTCGAGACGCCCGCTGCGCGGGCTCCTCAGGATGAGGAGAAAGATTTGAGCCTCATGGTGAGGAGCGCGGCACAGCCGCGCGTCTCAAACCATGAGGCCGGATGCAGGAGTTGCAATTGAACCTCGGCGTTTCATTCGCTCCTCTGGTGCCGGCCTATGTAGTGTGGTCGGCCTTCGGCGCGGCGATCCTGATCTCGGTGCTGCTGCTGCTCTCGCGCGGGCGCGGCGCCGTGATACGCGCGATTGCCATGGGTCTGATGATCCTGGCGCTGGCCAATCCTTCGCTCACCCGCGAGGATCGCGATCCGATCCCATCGGTCGCCGCGGTCATTATCGACAAGAGCCCGAGCCAGGGCTTCGGCGACCGCGAAAAGCAGACTGCGGAGGCGAGCGCCGCGATCGAAAAGGAACTCAAGCGCATTCCCGGCCTGGAAGTGCGCGTCGCCAATGCCAGCGAGGCGGACGGCGAGAACGACGGCACCCGCCTGTTCTCGGCGCTGTCGTCGACACTTGCCGACGTGCCGCCCGACCGCGTCGCCGGCGCCATCATGATCACCGACGGGCGCGTGCACGACGTGCCTGCCAATGCCAAGGCACTCGGCTTTGCCGCGCCGGTGCAGGCGCTGATCACCGGCCACGCCAACGAAATCGACCGGCGCGTGGTGCTGACCGAAACGCCGCGCTTCGGCATCGTCGGGCAATCGCAAACCATCGGCTTCCGTATCGAGGACCATGGCGCCAACGTCGGCGCCGCGCAGGTGACCGTGCGGCGCGACGGCCAGGTGCTCGAACAGCGGGTGGTGACCGTTCATACCGACGTGAAGGTCGACATCCCGATCCCGCATGCCGGCCCCAACATCGTCGAGATCGAGGCCGCGCCGCTCGACAACGAGCTCACGCAAGTCAACAACCGCGCGGTGGTCTCGATCGACGGCGTGCGCGACAAGCTGCGCGTGCTCTTGGTCTCCGGCGAGCCGTCGCCCGGCGAGCGCACCTGGCGCAACCTGCTCAAGTCCGACGCCTCGGTCGACCTCGTGCATTTCACCATCCTGCGTCCGCCGGAGAAACAGGACGGCACGCCGATCAACGAGCTGTCGCTGATCGCCTTTCCGACGCGCGAACTGTTCCAGCAGAAGATTTCGCAGTTCCAGCTCATCATCTTCGACCGCTACGCCCGCCAGGGCGTGCTGCCGACCATCTATTTCGACAACATCGCCCGTTACGTACGCGACGGCGGCGCGCTTCTGGTGGCCGCCGGGCCGGATTACGCCAGCCCCACCAGCATCTGGCGCACGCCGCTCGACGTCATCCTGCCGGCGGAGCCGAGCGGCGACGTCACCGTGAAGCCGTTCCGCCCGACGCTGACCAAGCTCGGCGACCGCCATCCCGTGACACGCGGCCTGCAAGGGGCGCAGAGCAATCCGCCGCACTGGAGCCAGTGGTTCCGCATCATCGACACCCGCCGCAATACCGGCACCACGTTGATGCAGGGCCCCGATCAGAAGCCGCTGCTGGAGCTTGCGCGCGAAGGCAAGGGCCGCGTCGCCATGCTGCTCTCCGACCAGATCTGGCTGTGGGCGCGCGGCTTCGAGGGCGGCGGCCCGCAGCTCGACCTGCTGCGGCGGCTGTCGCACTGGCTGATGAAGCAGCCGGACCTGGAAGAAGAAGCGCTGCGGCTCAGCGTGCAGGGCCATAACCTCACGGTGCAGCGGCAGACCATGGCCGACAGCGTCAACCAAGTGACGCTCACCTCGCCGACCGGCAAGAACGAGACGCTGACGCTCAAGGCCGACAAGCCCGGCCTGTGGCAGGCCTCCATCAATGCCAAGGAACTCGGCCTGTGGCGCGCGACCGACGGCAAGCTCACCGCACTCGCCAATGTCGGCCCGGCCAATCCGCGCGAGTTCCAGGAGGTGACCTCGACCACCAACGTGCTGCAAAAGATCGCTGCATGCGACCGGCGGCTCGGCGCGGCGGCTACTGCGCGGCAACGCGCTCGACATCCCGCGCGTGGTGCCGGTGCGCAGCGGCACGCGTTTTGCCGGCGACGACTGGATCGGCCTGCGCATGCGCGACGTCAGCGTGGTGCGCGGCATCGGCGTGCTGCCGATCTTCGCCGGCCTGATCGGTCTGCTGCTGCTGGTCGGTTCGCTGGCCGCCACTTGGGCGCGCGAAGGGCGCTGACGGCTATTTGCCGAGCACGGCATCGGCCGCGGTGATCAGCCCTTCCTCGGGATTCTTCCCGCAATATTCGCCGAGCTTGCCGCCGTCCGACTTCATTTTCTCGAAGTCAACGACCGGCGGCGCTTTCTCGTCGCTGTAATAGCCCGTCAGCCACATCAGGATGAGCGAGATGGTCTGCTTGTCGGTGGTGACGAATTCCTTGCACTTGATGGTCGACAGATCGAGCTTCTGCGCCTGCGCCGGAACGGTCACGCAGACCGTGGCAGCCACAGCCAACATCAACAGGGATTTCATGGAGGGCACTCGCATGGTGACGCGCGTCGCGCGCGCGATCGGGCAAGCTTGGTGATAGTTGCTGTTGCCAGCAAGGCCGCCGGTAACGGGGCCGTCGTTATTTATGGATTAGATATCCGCCGCTTCTTCCCAGTCCGGCAGCATCAGACCGGAGACGCCGTCGAAGGCGTTGGCGACAAGCTCGCAGACCAGGAGGCGCGCCGGATCGACCGGGCCCGGCATCTTCACGCGACCCTTCTCGATGCGCTTGAAGCCGGCGCGGCCGTAGTAGGGCTCGTCGCCGACCAGCAGCACCAATTTGTGCCCCCTGGCCTTGGCCTCCTGCAGGGCGCGCGCGATCAGCGCCATGCCGATGCCGCGCTCGCGGAACGGCGGCTCGACCGTGAGCGGCCCGAGCAGCAACGCCGGCGTCTCGCCGATGCGGACCGGCGTCAACCGAACCGAGCCGACCATCAGCGTGCCGATGCGCGCGATGAACGACAGCGCCAGATCGTGCCCGCGGCCCTCGCGGATGCGGTAGGCGCTGCGGGCGTAGCGGCCCGGGCCGAAGGTGCGCTCGTGCAGCCGCTCGATGACGTCGGCGTCGGCGGCCGTTTCCGGCAGGATGGTCAGCGACAGCTCGCTCATGGCTCGTTCGGGTTCGCGTGGGGCGCCATTACCGCCCTGGGCGCAAGCGCTTAGCACCTCGCCGGATTTCGGTCCATCGGCCGTGGCAATGCGCGCGGCAAGCGGTTAAATGAAGCTGCGAACAGCATGAACGGAGGATCGCGGCATGGGACTTCTGGTCGATGGCGTCTGGCAGGCGGATGCATCACGCACCAAGGACGGCCACTTTGTCCGGCCGACCACCAGCTTCCGCAACTGGATCACGCCCGACGGCAGCGCCGGCCCCTCCGGCACATCCGGCTACAAGGCCGAAAGCGGCCGCTACCACCTCTACGTCTCGCTCGCCTGCCCGTGGGCGCACCGCACCGTGATCTTCCGCAAGCTGAAGGCGCTGGAGAACGTGATCGGCCTGTCGGTCGTCTCGCCCGACATGCTGCAGGACGGCTGGACCTTCAACACCGCCGAGGGCTCGACCGGCGACGCCGTCAACGGCAAGGCCAAGCTTTCGGAAATCTACGTCATGGCCGACGCCAAATACAGCGGCCGCGTCAGCGTGCCGGTGCTGTGGGACAAGGAACGCAAGACGATCGTCAACAACGAGTCGTCGGAAATCATCCGCATGCTCAATTCGTCGTTCGATGCCTTCACCAACGAGCACACCGATTACTATCCGGCGGACAAGCGCGCGGAGATCGATCGCATCAACGACATGGTCTACCCCAACATCAACAACGGCGTCTATCGCACCGGCTTTGCCACCTCGCAAGGCGCCTACGAGCAGGCGTTCCGCAACGTGTTCGATACGCTCGACGAGCTGGAGCAGATCCTGTCGCAGCGGCGCTATCTCGTCGGCAACGCCACCACCGAGGCCGACTGGCGGCTGTTCTGCACGCTGATCCGTTTCGACGCCGTCTATTACGGGCACTTCAAGTGCAACTGGCGCCACATCTACGAATATCCCAACCTGTCGAATTATCTGCGCGATCTCTACCAGGTGCCGGGCGTGGCCGAGACCGTGAGCATCGAGCAGATCAAGCGGCACTATTATTTCAGCCAGCGGCAGGTGAACCCGACGGGTATCGTGCCGGTGGGCCCGCAGCTCGATTTCTCCGCGCCGCACGATCGCGGGCAGTTCAAGTAGACCTTTCGACCGTTATGGCCGTGCTTGTCGCTCAGCCTTGCCCGCTCATGCGACCGCGCCTGGATTGGCTTTCCGCGCTGCCAGCAGCGCATGCACATCCTTGGCCGGCCTCGGCTTGCTGAAGAAATACCCCTGCCCCTCGGTGCATCCTTCGCGCTTCAGGAGATCGAGATCCGCACGCGTCTCGATCCCTTCACCCGTCGTCGACATCCCAAGACTTTTACCCAAGGCGGAAATGGCGCGGACGATCGCCATAGAATCCGGATTAGCGGAGAGATCGCGCACGAACGACTGGTCGATCTTGATCTTGTCGAAGGGGAAGCGCTGCAAATAGCTGAGCGACGAATAACCGGTGCCGAAATCGTCCATCGCGATTCGCACGCCGAGGTCTCGCAACTGGCGCAGCATGGCAAGCGTCGATTCGCTGTTGGTCAGAAGGATGGATTCGGTGATTTCCAACTGCAGGCGATTGGCCGCAAAACCCGATCGCGCCAGCGCACTGGAAACCACGAGAAAGAGCGTCGACGTCTTGAATTGCGCCGGCGACAGGTTGACCGCGACGCCAATATCGTCGGGCCATCGAGCGGCTTCCTTGCAGGCCTGCCGAAGAACCCATTCTCCGATCGGCACAATAAGCCCCGTTTCTTCCGCAAATGGCACGAAGTCGATCGGCGACACGAGGCCACGCTCCGGGTGGTTCCAGCGGATGAGCGCCTCGAACCCACTGATCTGCTCTGTCTTCAGGTCGACCAGCGGCTGATAGTAGACTTCGAACTCCTCCCTTTCGATGGCCTTGCGCAGATCGATCTCAAGCGCGCGCCGCGCCTGCATATGCGCGTCCATTTCGGGTTCGAAGAACCGGTAGGAGCCGCGGTCGTCCGACTTGGCGCGATAAAGTGCGAGGTCGGCATTCTTGAGAAGCAGGTCGGCATCGGCCGCGTCGCCCGGCGCGATGGTGATACCGATGCTGACGCCGATCTCGAAGTGCTGGCCGGCAAGGTCGAACGGTGCGCCGATGACCTCGATGAGGCGCTCCGCCAGCGCCACCGTATCGGTCGGTTGCGCCAACTGGGTTTGCAGGATGACGAACTCGTCGCCGCCGAAACGGGCGAGGCCGTCGCATTCGCGCACGCAATTGCGCAGCCGTTCGGCGGCCTGGCACAGCAGGTCGTCGCCGAACGCGTGCCCCACGGTGTCGTTGACATTCTTGAAATTGTCGAGGTCGAGATAAAGGATAGCGAACTTCTCGTCGCGGCCGCGGTGCGCCAGGCGGCGTTCCAAGTCCCGATGAAACGACAGCCGGTTCGGCAGATTCGTCAGTGCGTCGTACAGCGTCAGGTGCTCGATCTTGGCTTCGGCTTTTCGGCGCGCAGTGATGTCTTCATGGGTGACAATCCATCCGCCGTCGGCAATCGGATTGTGCACGACCGCGATTTCGCGGCCATCCGCGGTCGGCATGATCCAATTCGAGCCTTTTTCAGGCCTGATCCCGGACAGCAATTCAGCACGATATTGTTCCGGGTCGCGGGTCAAGAGGCCGGTGTCGAGCCGATGCTGCAAGAGCTCACGCAGCGAGCAGCCCGGCTTCACGATCTCGCGCGACAGGTGATACATTTCAATGTAACGATCGTTGCAGACCGCCACCCGCTCCTTCGAATCGAACATGAGCAGGCCTTGCAACATGTTGTTGAGCGCCGCGTCGAAACGCAGGTTTTGCGTCCGCAACAATTCGTTGGCGGATTTGAGCGCGCCGATCGATTGCCGGCCCGACGCCAGGATATAGGCCACGGCAGCCGCAGTGGTGAACAGGCCGGCGGCCAGCAGGCCCCAGGACCCGACATGGTTCGGAGTACCCACGCCGCCGGGCATCGGGGTTGCGACGTAAGCCCATTTCCTGTCGCCGACGTTGATCGTCTGCGACCAGTACAGGCCGGAGACGAGCGCGGCACGCCGCCGCGCCGCAAGCGGAGCGGCCAAGATATCCGGAGCATCGAAGTAGAAGGGAAGCGCGGCATTGCCCGCCTCGGCGTCGAACAAAAAGAAGTTGAGCTTCCTGTCCGCCTTCGTCTTGGCAAGAACCGTGTCGATCAAGAGGCTGATCTGGAATGCGCCTTGGACGAATCCGGCGAGATTGTTGCGCCGTTCTTGCACGGAATCATGCGGCAGCCCCGGCTTGTAAATCGGCAGCGTGACGATAAAGCCGGTTCGATCGCCGATACCGCCCTTCAGGATGACGTTTGCGCTAGTGGCGAAGCGGTCGTTGTCCCGCGCGCGTTTGAGTGCCCGCTGCCGGGCGCCGTCATCGTTGAGGTCGAAGCCATAGACGGGAGAAGTGGGCTTCTCGTTCGACGTGTAAAACAACGGGAAATATTCGCTGCGCATTGGCGCCGGCCGGCTTCTGCCATCGGGCGTGTCCCAATGGATGCGATAGCCGGTTAGGCCTCCCCGGGCGGCAGCTTGCTCGTGCGCGGCGCGTTGCGATTGCGGGATGCGCGGCGCCCAGGTGGCCCCCAGCATGGCGGTCTGGCCGCGCAGAAGATATTTGGTGAAGCCGTCGAATTCGTCGCGGGTGACCTTGTCGCCCAGGGATTGAAACATCGCGCGCAGCCCCACGATCTTGCCGATGTATTCGTCGATCCCGGTTTGCAGAATGAAGGCCGTGTTGTTGGCGCGGTCTTTGAACTCCATCGCGGCCAGCCGTTCCTCCTGATGCGAAATGGCGAGCCAAGCGTAACTCGATAGCGCCCCGCCGATGACGGCGGCGGCAATACTTGCCAGGATGTAGGGACGCCACCGCCATGTTTTGGCGCGAACGTCCTCGCCCGAGTGAGGACGCGGCGCGCTCACAGACGATTCCGGCGACTCGGCAGGAGGCATGTGGATTCTGATCCCGATCCACACCCCGTCTCCGGTAGGTTTAATTAGCAGTGGTTGAACAGTTGCTGATTTAATTCGGCGGAATTTGATAAAATCGTAGCAAGCTGTCAGCGTTTTCGTTGCAATGACGAACGAATGACGGAGCCGTCTGCCACCCAAGCTCCGGAATTTCATGACCAAACGAAATCGCCGGGCAAAGGCCCGGCGATGACGAACGGTCGGTGCGACGCTGGCGCGCCGCGCTACCCGGTGATATCCCGCTTCTTCTCGAGATATTCATCGCGGTTGATCTCGCCCTTGGCGTAGCGTTCCTCCAGCACGTCGAGGCCGGCGGAGCGCCGCGGCGGCGCTGGCGGATGGTGGCCGGCGGTGCCGAGCGAGCGCACCAGCCAGACCACGGCGGCCACCACCGCGATAAGCACCAACACCCAGATGATCATGCCAAAGGGTCCGGCACCGTAGCCGTAGCCCATCATGCCGTAGCCGGAGCCCGGCCCATAGCCCCACATCACTGGTTCTCCGGCTGGAAGAGGCCGGTGTGGCGGTTGACCACGAGCTTCTGCACGAGCGCGTCCTTATCCTTGGTGACGATGGTGGCGACGATTTCGTCGCTGCCCTGCTCCTTGACGTCACCAACCTTGAGATTGGGATTGCGGATCATCTGCTCGAGATTTTTCTTCACGTCGTCGACCGACAGATTGAGGTCGTGGCCGTAGCCGGGACCCGCACCATAACCAGGTCGAGCACCATAACCAGGACCGTAGCCGGGCCCATAACCCATCATGCCCGGACCATAGCCGCGACCGTAGCCGGGACCGTAGCCACCCATCATCCCGTAGCCGGGTCCGTAGCCGCCCATCATGCCATAGCCCGGACCGTAACCACCCCTCATGCCGTAGCCGGGGCCATAGCCGCCCATCATGCCGTAGCCGGGCCCGTAACCCATCATGCCCCAGCCGGGCCCGTAGCCCCCGCCGTAAGGCTGGGCGCCGGCCGGACCGGCGACGCTGATCGCCGCGAGGGCAACAGCGAAAGCACCGTAACGAAGTGCACGCATAGCTTTGCTCCTTGATTGGTTGCGCATGATTCTCTCCGAAAAGTCGTTTCCACTTTTCGGGATCACGCGCGACGTAACCGCCCCACTTTGAATTGCGACTGCGAACCTAATTCGACGATCCGGTTCGAAAGCCTGAACTTACCTCCGGCACGGCGCGTAGTAGCCAGTGCCGCGATCGGCATCGGTCTCGTTCCAGCACAAGCGCCGGCCGCGATAGGCATTGCCACGGCGGTAGCCGCGTCCATAGCCGCGACCGTAACCCGGGCCCATCATGTAACCGGGGCCGTAGCCCGGACCCATCATATAACCGGGACCATCGCCGGGACCGTAGCCGCCCATCATGCCGTAGCCGTAGCCGCCGTAACCACCCATCATGCCGGGGCCGTAAGGCTGCGCCTGAGCGGCCGTGCCGATGAAAGCAACCGCCGCGCCGATGGCGGCGAACGCCGCTGTAATCATGAGAAACTTGCGCATGGCAAAGCTCCAAAAACGGGGAATTCACCCATTCAGCTTTAGTCGCCCGCGCACCGGCCTCCTTGATCGAAGTCAAGCAATCAGACGGCTACGTAGTTCCTCGTAGCCAACGTTTCAGGGATTTCGGTCTGCGCCATATGACCGCGGTCACACCGCCGGGCGTGCTCGCGATAATGTGATCTTGCCGGCCGCGCGTCTGATCTCGCCTGCGCGCTCGAGCGCCGCGAGCGTGCGGTAGAGCGCCTCGTGCGAAAGGCCGAGTTCCATGGCGACTTCCTTCAGCGTGGCGCCGCCGAGGTCGACGGTGCGGCCATCGTCACCGACATGAAGCGCGAGGAAATGGCGCAGGCGCTCGCGCGCCGAGCGGATATTGCGCTGCTCCAGCCGCGTGCGCAGCGTCATCACCTGGCGCGCCAGCGTGGCGGCAAACGCCTGCGCGGCTTTCGGATCCTGCGCAAAGGCGGAAAGCAAAGCAGCTTTGGGATAGATGCGCACCACTGCGTTGGTCGAGGCGATCGCATCGCAGTGATAGCGCGGCGAGAACAGCGAGGCTTCCGCGATGGTGTCGCCGGGCGCGGCGACGTAGAGAACGATTTCGTGCCCCGAGCGATCGACGCGCGAAAGCCGCACGCGGCCGCTGACGACTTCGACAAGGCCGGCGCTCTTGTCGCCGAGCCGAAACAGCGTCTCGCCCGCTTTCAGCCTGCGTTCGCTCGCGCGTTCGCGCACCGCCGCCGGCAGCCAATCGTTGACGGGCATGGCGTGGTCCTCCCTTCAGCGAAGCCGCTCACCACAGCTCGCTCACCGTCACGCCCCTGAACACCTCGGCGATGCGCGCACGGGTGGCCCGCCCGACGTCGGCCGGCAGCGCATCGAGCGGAAAGAAGGCGTGGTCGACGATCTCGCGGTTGGGCTTGGGCGGCGCCTCCTGATGGAAGTCGCGCACGATGTAGAGTGCCACGTGGTCGCGGCGCGAGACCCGCTTGTTGAAGAACACCCCGTGCAGTTCGGGCGTGGCGGTCAACTTGATGTTGCCCTCCTCGGCGAGCTCGCGGGCGAGCGCCGCCAGCAAGGTCTCACCCTTCTCCACCCCGCCGCCGGGCAGGTGCCAGCCGTCGATGTAGCTGTGCTTGATCAGGAAAATGCGGCCCGAGCCGTCGAGCACCATGGCGCGCGCGCCGAGCGTCAGCGGCCGCGACCACCGCCAGTAGGCATGGAGCAATGGACGGATGACCGGGTCGAACAGGCGGCGGACGCGGCGAAGCAAACCTAGGCTCCTCTGTTGGCGTATGCGGATAAAAGCCCTAATCCCAGCCGTGCAAGCTATCAAATGACGCCTATATTCGTTTAGAATAGTTCCAATCTGTCAATTGTCCTCATCCCGAGGTTCCCGTGAAGCGATTTTCCGACCTGACCGAACAGGAAGTGCTGGCTCTCGCCATCACCAACGAGGAAGAGGACAGCCGCATTTATCGCGGCTTTTCCGAGGGCCTGCGCGACCAATTCCCCGCCTCCGCCAAGGTATTCGACGAGATGGCGGATGAGGAGGTCACCCACCGCACCCGGCTCTATGACTTATACCGGGAGAAATTCGGCGAATATCTGCCGCTGATCCGCCGCCAGGACGTGAAGGGCTTCATCCAGCACAAATCCTCGCTCTGGCTGATGCGGCCGCTCGGGCTGGAGGAAGTGCGCAAATTCGCCGAAGACATGGAATTCGAGGCCGAGCGCTTCTACCGCAAGGCGGCGGAAAGCGCGCGCGACGCTTCGGTGCGGCAATTGCTGATCGAGCTCGCCGAGGCGGAGGCGGGCCATGAGACGCTGGCGCACAAGCTCAGCCAGGCCATCCTCACCAAGACCGCGCGCGAAGCCGAGGACGAGACCGCGCGCCGCATGTTCGTGCTGCAATACGTGCAGCCGGGGCTGGTCGGGCTGATGGACGGCTCGGTGTCGACGCTGGCGCCGCTGTTTGCCGCCGCCTTTGCCACCCACAACACCTGGGCCACCTTCCTGGTCGGCCTCGCGGCTAGTGTCGGCGCCGGCATTTCCATGGGCTTTGCCGAGGCGCTGTCGGACGACGGCTCACTCACCGGGCGCGGCGCGCCCTGGCTGCGAGGCGCCGTGTGCGGCCTGATGACCATGGTCGGCGGGCTCGGCCATACCCTTCCCTATCTCATTCCGCACTTCTGGACCGCAACGGTGATCTCGGCCATCGTGGTCGTGATCGAGCTCGGCGGGATTTCCTACATCCGCTACCGCTACATGGATACGCCATTCGTGGCCGCTACCTTCCAGATCGCCTTCGGCGGCGCCCTGGTCTTTATCGCCGGCATCTTGATCGGGAGTTCGTAATCCACTGCTTGTCGTCGCCCGTCCCCGCCCGCGCGAGGACAGGCTGCGGCGGGCGACCCAGTAACCCCCGCATTACTTGGGGCGACGATCTCGCTTCCATCGCCCGGCAGGTGGATACTCGATGCCCCGCCTTCGCGGGGCATGACAGTGCGTGTATGACGCGTCGATGCCCTTCACCCTCGCCCATCTGTCCGACCCGCACCTCGCGCCGCTGCCGGCGGTGCGCTGGCGCGAGCTCTTGAGCAAGCGCATCACCGGCTACATCAACTGGCGGCGCGGCCGCCATCGCGTGCACGATCCAGAGGTGCTGGCGGCGATCGTCGCCGACATGCTGGCGCAGCATCCCGATCACATCGCGGTCACCGGCGACATCGCCAATATCGCGAGCGCGGCCGAATTCCCGTTCGGGCGGGCCTGGCTCGACACGTTGGGCAGCCCGCAGGATGTGAGCCTCGTTCCGGGCAACCACGACGCCTATGTGCGCTCCGCCGCCCACCACCGCACCGGCCATTGGGGCGGCCATATGCGCGGCGATGACGGCGTCGGCGAGTTCCCTTATCTGCGCCGGCGCGGGCCGCTGGCGCTGATCGGCCTGTCCAGCGCGGTGGCGACTGCGCCGTTCATGGCGACCGGCCGGATCGGCGCGGCGCAACTGGCAAGGCTCGGTCCGCTGCTCGATGCGATGAAACAGGAAGGCCGCTTCCGCGTGGTGATGGTGCATCATCCGCCGGTCAGCCGGTCGAAGCGGCACCGGCGGCTGATCGATGCCGCCGCGCTGAAAGACGTAATTGCCACGCACGGCGCCGAGCTTCTGCTGCATGGCCACGATCATCTCGCCATGCTCAACTGGCTGGCCGATCCTGACGGCAACGGCGTGCCGGCGGTCGGCGTGCCCTCGGCCTCGGCGGCGCCGGAATACAGCAGAGAGTCTGCCGCCTATAACCTCTATCGAATCGACGGTTCGCCCGGCGCCTGGACCTGCGAGATGATCGCGCGCGGCATCTCGGCGAACGGCGAGATCAGCGAGCAGAAGCGGCTGACGTTGATCGGTCAGCGCGGGACGACGCCATAAGGCGCGGCCCAGGCGAGGCCGTCCTCGGTGCGACCGCGCGGGCGATATTCGGCGCCGATCCAGCCCGTGTAACCGAGCCGGTCGATCTCCGCGAACACGAAGGGATAGTTGATCTCGCCGTGCTCATCGGGCTCGTGTCGCAGCGGCACCTGCGAGCACTGGACGTGGCCGATGATCTTCTGGTGCTTCTGAAAGCGACTGATCAGGTCGCCGCTGACGATTTGGACGTGATAGAGATCGTATTGCAGCCACACATTACGCCGCTCGACCTTGGCGATGATATCGGCGGCGTGCTCGACGTCGTTGAGGAAATAGCCCGGCTGGTCGCGCGGGTTGATGGGCTCGATATAGAGCTTGATGTTGGCGTCCGCCGCCAAATCGGCGGCGCGCTTCAAGTTTTCGACGAACACGGCCTCGGCCTCGACACGCTGAGCCGGATCGACCTTGCCGGCCAGACAGTGAATGGCGCTGGCACCGACGGCGGTGACGAAATCGAGCGCGTCGGCGAAGGATTTTCGCCAGTCATCCTGGCGGCCGGGAACGGCGCCAAAGCCGAAGTCACCCTCGCCGCCCGTCGGCGTATTGATGCCGAGCGCACTCAAATTGTTGCGCTCGAGCGCACGCCTGAAATCATCGGCCGCAACGCCGTCCGGAAAGCGGCCCTCGACCGCCGTAAAGCCGGCCGCGGCCGCGGCATCGATGCGCTGCAACAGCGGGCGGTCGGTGAAAAGATAATCGAGGTGGACCGAAAATCGAGGCATCGCTTGCTCCCTTGCGCGAAGGCGCGCGGACGTATTGATTAGCGGCCCACGCCGACTGACGCCATCCCCGGGAAGCATCCATGGCTGCCAGCACCGCTTTTCACATCGCCGTATTGCCGGGCGACGGCATCGGCCCCGAAGTGATGGCGCCGGCGCTGGAAATATTGCGTCGCGTCGAAGCATCGACGCCGAACCTCAAATTCCGCTTCAGCGAAGGCGCCGCCGGCGCGATCCATTACAAGGCGACCGGCAAATCGATGCCGGAGAGCACCATCAAGCTCTGCGAAGAGGCCGACGCCATCCTGCTCGGCGCCTGCGGGCTGCCGAGCGTGCGCTATCCCGACAACACCGAGATCATGCCGCAGGTGGAGCTGCGCTTCATCTTCGATCTCTATGCCGGCGTTCGCCCGGCGCGGCTGGTGCCCGGCGTGCCAAGCCCGATCGTCGGCGCGCAAGAGCATGGCATCGACTTCGTGCTGATCCGGGAATCGACCGAAGGCCTGTTCGCCTCCATGGGCAAGGGCGTGGTGACGAACGATGAGGCGCGCGAGACGCTGGTGGTGACGCGCGACAAGACCGAGCGTCTCTTCGACTTCTCTCTGCATCTGGCCGAACGCCGAAAAGCGCGCGGCAAACCTGGACGGCTGACGCTGGTCGACAAGGCCAACGTATTCAAGGCCTTCAACTGGCAGCGCGATATCTTTGCTGAACGCGCGGCAAAATTCCCGGACGTCAAGACCGACCTGCTTTACGTCGACGCCTGCGCCGCCATGATGGTGCGTCGCCCATGGGACTTCGACGTCATGGTGATGGAGAACATGTTCGGAGACATCCTCTCCGATCTCGCCGCCGGATTGATCGGCGGCTTGGGGATGGCGCCGTCAGCCGACATCGGTGACAAGCACGCGGTGTTCCAGCCCTGTCACGGCACCGCGCCCGACATCATGGGGCAAGGCAAGGCCAATCCGAGCGCGATGATTCTGTCGGCCGCGATGATGCTCGATTGGCTGGCCGACAAGCACGATCATCCGCCGGCGGCGGAGGCCGCACAACGCATCGAGTGCGCGGTCGATAAGGCGTTTGCAGCCGGCATCAAGCCGATGGAATTCGGCGGTACTGACGGCACGGCGGCGATTCCGAAAGCGGTGATGACGGCGCTTGATTAGAATGGACAGACCGCATACCCGCTCATCCCCGCGCAAGCGGGGATCCAGCGAAAAACTGCTGACGCTGCATCTTCCATCCTGGATTCCCGCTTGCGCGGGAATGAGCGAAGGACAGGTCAACGCAGGCGAAAAACAAAGGGAGGAAAATCATGCTGTTTGCGGTATTCGCGCTCGATAAACCGAACACCGGCGACGTACGCAAGGCGGTGCACGCCGAGCACGTCGCCCATCTGAACAAAGCCGCCGACTACGGCGTCGCACTGACCCTCGGCGGGCCGCTGGCCGACGACGCCAATGCCGGTGGCATCGGCAGCCTCATGCTGATCGAGGCGCCCGACCGCGCGGCGGTGGAGAAATTCAACCGCGCAGACCCTTTGCAAGCGGTGTGGAGCCAGGTGGAAATCCGCCGCTTCGAAAAGCGCGTGGGGTGAGCTTTTCCCGGGCGCGGCGCAATGTTGCGACGCAGACCCGCGACCCCGGTTCGGTTCATCTCGGTGCAAAAAGAAAGCGGGGCCCGGTTTTGCAGCGTACCACTTCGTGCTGCACTGCGTCCGGGACATGCCCTCAAGCGCCCCGCTCGATGAACTCGCCAATCGTCGCCAGAAATTTCTCCGGCTGCTCGAGCGGCGGGCAGTGGCCGCAGCCGGGCAGCTCGATGTAGCGCGCGCCGGCGACGTGATCGACGATCTGCTTATTGAGCGCCGGCGGCGTCGCCTGGTCCATCTCGCCGCAGACGACGAGTGTCGGCACCCGCAGGTGGTGCAGCAGCGGCGTAAGGTCGGTCTCCTGCAGGATGCGGCAAGCGGCCTGGAAGGCGTCGGGGTGGATGTCGAGCAGTACCTTCTTGCGCACGTCCACCGCTTCAGGGTGCGCATCGAGATAAGCCGGCGAATGCACGCGCTTGGCTGCGATTTCCGCCACCGCGCCGAGCCCGCCGGCGGCGACCTTCTGCGCCATCACCGCGAAGGCCTGGCGGCCTTCCGGCGGAAAGCAGGCGGCGGCATCGCTCAGCACCAGCTTGGCAATGCGCTCGGGGTGCGCGATGGCGAAGGCGAGCGCGACGCTGCCGCCGAAGCCGTTGCCGATCAGCACCGCGTCCTTGTCGATGCCGAACTCGTTGAAGCCGTCTTCGACCGTCGCCACATAGGCGTCCATCAGCGCCAGCACGGTCGGCTGCGAGCCGTGGAACCCCGGCAGATTAATCAGCGTGACGCGGAACTTGGCAGCGAGAGCCGGCAGCACCGGATCGAAGGCGTGCCGGTCGGCGAGCAGCGAATGCAGGATCACCAGATCGGGACCCGCGCCGACGCGCACGGCGGTGAGCGCGCCGTGGCCGGCGGTGAGTTGTTCGAATTGCATCAGAAATCTCCTCCCCGCGGCAACCTCGACGCACGCCCTGCCGCCATCCTCAGCACGCCAATCTATAACGTCCGGCGACGCCAAATCGACTCGCGTGGTGCAAAACAAATGGCCGCACCGAATGGGCGGCGCGGCCGGCGACGTGGGCCTCGTGCCCGGGATGCTGCGCAGCGTGCAGCGCCGCGAAATGCTGCGCTGCTGATCCGGAGCCCCGATTACGAAGAAAGCCGGGTCCCGAGTCTGCGGCGCACCACTGACGTGCTGCGCCGCGGCCGAGACACGAGACAGAACCTCACTCCCCTTCCCGCCAGATGCCGAGCGCTTCCTGCGCGGGCTTGTCGGAGATCGAAAACAGCACGGCCTCGTCGTCGATCTCGTGGTGGTAGCGCTTCCACGGCGGCACCACGAACACGTCGTTGACGGCCCAGTCGAACGGCTTGCCGTCGATCACGGTGCGGCCCTTGCCTTCGGCCACCGCGAACACCATGCCGTCGGTCGAGCGGTAGGGCGCGCCTTTGAAGCCCTTGGGCAACAGCGAGAGCCAAGCGCCCATGGTCGGCAGCACCGGGCCGCCGTTGATCGGGTTGGCATAATGCACGCGCGCGCCGTGGCGCTTGTCGACGTCGCCGGTCTTCTTCAGGCGTTCGAGGATCGGCTTCATCTTCTTATAGGGATAGTTGATCACCGGCGTGCGGTTCGTCACCGCCGGCATGCCGTCCGGCAGCACGCCCATGGCGTAACGTTCGAACGAGTCGCCGTCCTCGTGATTGACGTTCTGCATCTTCTCGTCGAAATGGTGCGCGAACGACGTCTGGAAGTGATTGATGGTCGGCATGTCGAGCACGTCGAGCCACATCACCGGCTCCTTGCCGGGATTGCCGTGGTCGTGCGGCGCCCAGTTGGCGGTGATGATGAAGTCGCCGTGCTCCATCATCGCCTTCTCGCCTTCCACCGCGGTGTAGGCGCCCTTGCCCTTGAGCACGAAGCGGATGGCGGAAGCGACGTGCTGATGCGCGTCGGCGATTTCGCCCGGCATGATGAGCTGGATGCCGGCGAACAGTGAGTTGGTGATGCGCGACTTGCCGCGATCGCCGGGGTTCTCCAGCACCAGCACCCGGCGCTCGGCCTCTTCGGCGGTGATGACGTCGCCGGCTTCGAGCATGAATCGCTCGACCTCAGGGAATTTCCACAAGGCCGGCACCATCTGGGTCTTCGGCTCGGGCGTGACCAGGCCTTTGAGCACCTCCCACAGCGGGGTCAGATGGTGTTCCGAAATCTTGTCGTAATAGGCCTGCCGGGCCGTTTGGATGTTGTGCTTCTTGTCGGCGTGAGCTTCGGCAACCGCCATGGCTTCCTCCGTTCCGAGGGATTAGTTGAATTTGCAACCAGTATAACCCAATCGGCGCGCGACGGGAAATAGCAGGCGGCGGCGCATGCCGGATAGCTAGTGTTTCGCCGTCCCGCCGTCCACCGCCACCTTCACTCGGCGGCCTGCGGCGAAGGATAGCGCATGGTCTCAAGGCCGTCGGCGGCGGTCGCCGAAATCGTGCTGCGTACCATATAGCGGGCCTCCTGCGCCGGCCATGGACGGCCGCGGTGCATGGTGGCGCGGTTGTCCCACATCACCACGTCGCCGGGGCGCCAGACGTGCACGTAACTTGAGCCGGGCGCGGTGGCGGCCGCCATCAGCTCGCCGAGCAGCTTCTGCGCCTCGCCCGGCTCCATGCCCTCGATCGCGTAGGCGTGCGAAGCGAGATAAAGCGCCGAGTGGCCGTTGACCGGATTTTTCCACACCATGCGCCAGCGCTGCGCCGGCAATGCCGCGCGTTCCTCGGGGCTGGCGAGGTCGGGCGTGATCTGGCCGCGCGAATGGGCATAGTCGTGCCAGGCGAAGGAATTCTCCAGCCGCGCGCGCAGGGCCGGGTCGAGCTTCTGCCAGAACAGCCGGGTGGAGACGTATTCGGTCTCGCCGCCTTCGGCCGGAATGATGCGCGCCGACAAGACCGAGGCGAGCGCCGGCACCGCCTTGAAGGTCGAGTCCGTGTGCCAGAGCTGGTTGGCCTTGTTGCGCAGCGCAAGACGATGGTCGGCCGGCACCACCTTGCCGTTCTCGTCGATGGTCGAAAGGATGACCAGATTGGTGCCGTGACCGAGCGTGCCGACCTTGGTGACTTCGAGCGGGTCGAAGCGGCGCGAGAAGGCGAGTTGAATATCGTCGGTCACCGCTTGATCGCGAAAGACCAGCACCGAATGCGCCTCGAAGGCGCCGCGCACGGCGTCGTAAACGGCAGCGTCATTGGCCACATCGGTCAGCGTGACGCCGCGCAATTCGGCGCCAAAGCCCGAGCCCAGAGGAACGACGTTCATGGCGAACCCTCCCCTTGCTTTATGTTTGTTGGGCACAAGTCTCCTGCAAAAATGCAAGGCCGGCAAGACGTGGGTCAGTTGTTCACCGAGCCGCCGTCGACGACGATCGACTGGCCGGTGACGAAATCGCTGTCGCTCGAGGCAAGGTAGATCAGCGTGCCGAGCAGGTCCTCCGGAAAGGCGTCGCGCTTGAAGGCGCGCGAATTGCGTACGGGCAGACGCTCCTCCTCCACATGGGTGGCGTTCTCCAACCCGGTATCGCTCAGGATATAGCCGGGCGACAGCGAGTTGACCGCGATGCCGTATTGGCCGAGCTCGCGCGACAGCGAACGCGTGAAGGCGAGCATGGCACCCTTGGAGGTGACGTAAGGCAGCATGCGCGGCACGCCCTTATAGGCGGCGCCGGAGGCGATGTTGATGATCTTGCCACTGCGCCGCTCCATCATGTGCGGGGCGACGTGCTTGACCATGAGGAAGGGGCCGCGCACGTTCACCGACATCACCTTGTCCCAGGTCGCCATGTCCCATTCATTGAAGTCGCGCGGGGTGAGCGTCGCATAGACCGCGGCATTGTTGACCAGCACGTCGATCTGCCCAAAGCGCCGAACCGTCTCCGCCACCAGCGCCTTGACCGCCTCTTCGTCGCTGACGTCGACGGTGACGCTCGCCACCGCATCGGCACCATGGCGGCCGGCGATCTCGTCCGCCACGGCCTTGCCGTCGGCGATGTCGGCAATCATCACCCGCGCGCCTTCCGCGGCCAGCACCTGCGAATAGTGGCGGCCGATGCCCTTGGCACCGCCGGTGACGATGGCGACCTTCCCTGCAAGTCTTGGCATTTCCTTCCCCTTTGTCATCGCCGGCACTCGGGTCCGGCCTTCGGCCGGCCCGAGCACAAGGCTTGTCCCGGCCATTGCGCTTCGGTAGGCACATTGCTCGCCCAAGCGCGATCGCCGGGTCAAGTCCGGCGATGACGACGGAGAGCCCTTCCCTCATGACCGACACGGAAGACCGCCTCGCCATCCGCGACATCGTCGAGAACTGGGTGCTGTGGCGCGACGCGCGGATGTGGCAGCGCTTTCGCACGCTCTGGCATCCGGAAGGCGAGATGACCGCGACCTTTTTTCACGGCGGCTATGAGGAATTCATTACGGCCAGCCAGCAGGGCTACGAGCGCGGCGCCCGCGTCGTGCACCGGATCGGCGGCATCACCATCGACATCGAAGGCAATCGCGCCGTCGCGCAGAGCAAGCTGACCATCCTGCAGCGCGCCACCATCGACGGCGTGCTGTGCGACGCGACCTGCATCGGCCGCGCCTACGATTTCCTGGAAAAGCGCGACGGCCGCTGGGGCATCGTGCTGCGCCGGAACATCTACGAGACCGACCGCCTCGATCCCGTCGATCCCAGCGCAAGCATCGTGCTCGATCAAGCGCTGCTGGCGCAGTTTCCCGAAGGCTATCGCCATCTCGCCTATCTGCAAAGCAAGCTCGGCCAGACGGTCAAACGCGACCTGCCCACCGGCGACGGTCCGGCGCTGGAAGCGCTCTATGCGCAAGGCGCGGCCTGGCTGAAGGGCGGCGAGCTCTAACCCGCGCTGCGCCCGGACGCGCAATTCAGCCCTAAGCCCGCATCCGCACGATGAACTTGGCGAAGGCTTCGAGCTGCATCTTGACGATGTCCTTGACCGCCTGATCGGTGAGCTCGAGCGTCTTCTCGTCGAACTTCTTGGCGGCGAAGTTGACGAAGATCTCCGGCTTGCCGAGCACTTGCGCATCGAGCGTGCCCAGCGCCATGCGCAGATGGTACTGCATGCGGCCGCCGCCCATCTGGCCGGTCGACGCCGACTGAATCGCTACCGGCTTGTCCTTGAACGGCTGGTCCTTGAGCTTCGAGACCCAGTCGATCGCGTTCTTCAAGGGGCCCGGCATCGACCAATTGAATTCCGGCGTGACGATGATGATGCCGTCGGCGGCGCGGATGGCCGCCGCCCAGGCCTCAACATCAGCGGGCGGGCCGGACTCGACGCGGACGTCGTCGTTGTAGAGCGGGAAGCCGGCATAAGAAGGCGCCGGTATGATCTTCATCTCCGGCGGAGCCAACTCCGGCAAGGTCCGGGCCAGCGCGGCATTGTACGATTTCTTGCGCAGCGAGCCGCTAATGACGAGCACGTTGAGCTGATCGGCCATCGTTCAACCCCTTCAAATTAATTGGCGATGGCGCCGCTCCCAGGCGCCAAGTGTATCTGGCCGAGGCCCAAAGGCCTCGGCGCGGCGCCTCCCGGCGCTTCAGACCTTCTCGTCCTCGATCGGATTGACCAGCGTGCCGACGCCTTCGATCTCGACTTCGACCTTGTCGCCGGCCTTCATCCACACCGGATTAGGCTTGCGCGCGTGGCCGACACCGGACGGCGTGCCGGTGAACAGGATATCGCCCGGCTCCAGCGTCATGCCCTCGGTGAGATAGACCAGCGATTCCGCCACCGGAAACATGAAATGGTCGGTGTTGGAAGACTGCATGGTATTGCCGTTGAGCCGGGTTTCGATCTTGAGACCCTTGCCGCCGGGCGGCAATTCGTCGGCGGTCACCATCCAGGGGCCAACGCTGCCGGTGCGGTCGAAATTCTTGCCCATGCCCCACTGCGTGGTGTGGCGCTGATACTCGCGAATGGAGCCCTCATTGCCGCAGCAGTAGCCGGCGACACAGTCGACCGCGTTCTCCATGGTGAGATGCTTGGCCCGCTTGCCGATGATGACAACAAGTTCGCCTTCATAGTCGAACTGGATCGACTTCTGCGGCCGGATTAGCGGCTGCAGATGCGGCGTCAGCGAGGTGAGTACGCGGAAAAAGATCGACTGAAATTTCGGAATGTTGTCGCGCATCGGGCCTTCCTTGACGTGGTCAAGGTAATTGAGGCCGAGGCAGATGACCTTGCCCGGGGTCCGCACGGGTAAAGAGAATTTCAGCCCCGCCAGCGGGCGGCGGGCGGAGGCCGGCGCCTTGGCGGCGAGATCGGCCAGCGCCTTGAGATCGCCATTGCTGCGCCGCAGCCAGTCGCCGAGCCCCGTGGGCGCGTCGCCGTCCGTCGCCTGCAGGTCGATGACGTTGTCGCCTTCGACGACGCCGAGCCGCGGGCCGCTATCTTCAAAACTGACGATTTTCATAAGCCTCTTCCTACCTGCCCCGATGGTGACCCGCCCACGACCGGCCGGGCGGCCAACCGAGGGCGGCAAGGCTTAGCGCGGCGGGGCGCTGGAATCCAGCCGCCTTGCCACGCGAATGTCATGGGGTGAGAAACGTCGTATGCGCAGGGATGAACGTGGCTAAGCAGCCGGCTCAACCCTTGCCGCCGGCGTCCTCGGGGCTGAACTTGAAGGCCTGGATGGAAAAGTACTTATTGGCGTCGGTCCATGCCTTCACCGGCAGCCAGTTGACGCCGCGGGCGAGTGCGGACAGCGATTCCACGCTGTATTTGTAGCTGTTCTCAGTGTGGATGGTCTCGCCGGCGCGGAAGTCGATGGTTTCGCCCGCCACCTTCACCTTCTGCCGCTTGAGACTGGCGAGGTGCATCTCGATGCGGTTGCGCTCGCGATTGTAGATCGCGTGGTGCTCGAAGCAGTCGAGATTGAAGGTGCCGCCAAGCTCGCGATTGATGCGCTTGAGCAGATTGAGATTAAACTTGGCGGTAACGCCGGCCTTGTCATTATAGGCGGCCTTCAACACGTCGACCGGCTTGACCAGATCGACACCGATGATGAGCAGTGCGTCGGGGCCGAGGATCTGCGCCACATTGCGCAGGAACGCCGCCGCCTCATGCGGCTCGAAATTGCCGATGGTGGAGCCGGGAAAGAAGCCGACTCGTGCCGGCGCCTGCTTCGCCTCCGGCGGCAGTTCGAACGGCTTAGTGAAGTCAGCCGTTACCGGCATCACGTTGAGATTCGGAAAATCACGGCGCAGCTCGATTGCTTCGCGCTCGATCATTTCGCCGCAGATATCGACCGGCACGTAGAGCCCGAGCGTAGGCGCCGCAGCGAGCAGAATGCGCGCCTTCTTATTGGAGCCGGCGCCGAGTTCGACCAGCGCCGCGCCATCCGGAATGAGTTCGGCGATATCGGCCGCATGCGCGTGCAAAATGCCCATCTCGCAGCGGGTCGGATAATACTCCGGCAGATCGGTGATGCGGTCGAACAGCAGCGAGCCGGCGTCGTCGTAGAAATACTTGGCGGGAATGCGCTTAGGGCTGGCGCTCAGGCCGCGCAGGACGTCGTCGGCAAATGCCGAATTTTCCGTGTCCGGAGGTTGCGAGCGGGGTGAACGTGCAAGAGCGACCATAGGCCTTCCTCAATATGAACGATGGGTGATCTTGTGCGAACTGGTTTGCGCCCTCGGGCCAAGCCGCTCAGGGGTTGATTTCGGCGAGCCTGACGCCGCTGAACTGCCAACGCGACGAGGGATGGAAGAAGTTGCGGTAGCTCACGCGCTCGTGACCCTCCGGTGTCGCCAGCGATGAGCCGCGCAGCACCATTTGATTGACCATGAACTTGCCGTTGTATTCGCCGAGCGCCCCTTCCACCGCGCGGTAGCCCGGATAGGGTAGATAGGCGCTGCGTGTCCATTGCCAAGTGATGCCAAGAGCGTCCACCATCAGGCCCGAACGCGCCGAAATCTCCCATTCCGATTCGCTCGGCAGGCATTTTCCGGCAAAGCGCGCGAAAGCGTCGGCCTCGTAATAACTGACGTGCATGACTGGCGCGGCTGGATCGATGGGTTTGAGGCCGGCGAGCGTCATCGAAAACCAAGCACCATCGTTCTGCCGCCAATAGCCGGGCGCCTGCCAGCCTTCCGCCTGCACGGTGGCCCAGCCGTCCGACAGCCACAACGAGGGCGTCGCATAGCCGCCCGCATCGATGAATTCAAGCCACTCGCCGTTGGTGACCAGATGACGCGCGATGCGCATGGGCGGAATCAGCTCATCATGGCGCGGCGTTTCGTTGTCGAAGGAATAACCTTCACCGTCAAAGCCGACCGGGTGAATGCCGGCCGGCACTTCGACGAACCCGCGCGGACCAGGCGTTGCGCGCGGCGGCTGCCAGTTTGGATCGTAAACCGGGTCGGTCGGGTTCTGGGCGAAGGCGTGCAGGATATCGGTGAGCAGCAGTTCCTGGTGTTGCTGTTCGTGGTGCAGCCCGATTTCCAGGATCCTGAACACCTCATCGGCATTCGCCACCGGCACGCTCTCGATCAATTTCTCGACCGCGGCATCGACATGGGCACGATAGGCGGTGACGTCGGCGCCGTTCGGCCGCGTGATCAAGCCTCGCTGCGGCCGCGCGTGGCGCGGGCCGGCGGCGACGTAATAGGAGTTGAACAGGAACGGAAAGCGCTCGTCGAAGATCGTGTAGCCGGGCGCGTTCGGCACCAGCAGGAACTGCTCGAAAAACCAGGTGACGTGCGCGCGATGCCACTTGGTGGGACTGGCGTCCGCCATCGACTGCACGATCTGGTCTTCCACCGACAGATGTGCGGCGCGCGCTTCGGTTTCGTCGCGCACGCGACGAAAGGCAGCGCGCCAATGGTCGGGCGCCTCATCGGGCGCCTGCGGCGACGATGCGGCCGCAGAACCGGCGGCCTCTCGCGGAAGGGATGAAGCTGCGGTGCGCACCATTCACAGCCTCCATTGCTTTTTCAGGGAAATGGCGGTCGGCGTCCGTACATTACGAACGATCGGGCGGATTGTTCCATCCTCGGCAAGCCGGAGCAACACTGAACTGGCGGGTGGCTGTGGAGTGACGGGTTTGTGATGAGCGCCTGAAGGCGTACCGGGTTAGCGCTTAGCGCCTTCAAATCGTTAATTTAAATTTCAAGTCAAGGGGCCGGGCGTAAAATCCGTCCGGCCCCCATCATCTTGGCGCAAATATTGCGGGGCAAACGCCGCAAGCCGAATTTTATTTCAAGGCTGCAAGCCCGGCTTCACAAATCTGAATGTCCTGGGCGCCGGTCACGCCGCTGCAGCCGATACCGCCGATGAGCTTGCCATCGACAACAATCGGAATGCCGCCGGGCACCGCATTGGCGCCTTCCAGCTCCAGCAGATAGGTGAAGGTCGCGCCTTTGGCGAGCAGGTCATGGAAGACCTTGGTCGGCCGCCGGAACAAAGCCGCCGAGGTGGCTTTGTTGAGCGCCACCTTCATCGAGCCGTACTGGGTGTCGTCCATCTTAGAGTAGTAGACGAGCTGACCGTTCGGTTCGACGATGGCAATCGCCTCCTCCCACTTGTTCTTCGCCGCCTCGGCGCGCGCCGCAGCGGCAACCTTCTGGGCCTGGGCAAGGGTGATCGGGGTTCCGTAAGGCGGTGGGCCTTTCTGCTGCGCATGAGCAGGCACGGCCATAGCAAAGCCCGCGCACAGCAGCGCGGACATCAGAATGGAGCAACGCATTGGATGATCCTCCCAATATTATGCTTGTGAACTAGCTCCCACCTTGCCCGCTCGCTTTCCAGATCTGGGAAAGTTGGGACGCGAATTATGGTCAGCGGCACTTCGCGGCACAACCTGGGGTGCGTCGCGCGCGTTGCAGTGCAATAGAACGGCCCTCCCAATCCTATTCACGGTCGGTTGGCAAATTCGAGGGCTGCTTTATCCTGCTCCGAACGTGGGAGAATGAAGATGGCCTTGCAGGATATCGACACGCTGGCGGCCGACGGTCACGAGGTGGCACAGGCGGGGACCGACCTGGTCGAGCTCTATTACGAGCGCGGCTGGACCGACGGCCTGCCGGTGGTGCCGCCCACACCGGAAAAGGTGGCTGCCACCGTCGTGGCGCTCGGCGGCGGGCCGGACACCGTCGAATGCAAGGTGGCGCCGCGCTGGGGCGAGCTCACCCGCGAGGTGCTGGCGATCAACATGGTGATGGCCGGCTGCAAACCGGCCTATGCGCCGGTTGTGCGCGCGGCCATGCTGGCGCTCACCGACCGCGCCTTCAATCTCAACGGCGTGCAGGCAACCACGCACATGGCATCGCCGCTGGTGGTGGTGAACGGCCCGATCGCGCGCGCCATCGGCATGAACGGCGGCGCCAACTGCTTCGGCTCCGGCAACCGCGCCAACGCCACCATCGGCCGCGCTATCCGGCTGATCATGCTCAATGTCGGCGGCGCCTTCGCGCCCGATCTCGACAAGAGCACGCTGGGCAACCCCACGAAATACACCTATTGCGTCTGCGAGAACGAAACGGACTCGCCGCTCGCGCCCTATCACGTGGAGCAAGGCTACAAGCCGGACGACTCGACCGTGTTCGTGCTGGCAGCGGAGGCGCCGCACAGCGTCACCGACCACGTCTGCAACGACCCGGAAGGCATTCTCGACACCATGTGCTCGGCGATGAGCACCATCGCCTCCAACACCGCAGTGCTGAGCGGGCATTGCGCGGCGGTGCTGGGGCTGGAGCATGCCCGCACGATCGCGAAATACGGCTGGAGCCGCGCCGACGTGAAGAGTTATCTGGCCATGCATGCCGGCAATCTGTTCGTGAAGCATTCGCGCCAGGACCGCTACGGCAAGGTCTATAATCGCAACCTGCCGAAATGGTACAAGCGCGAACCGGACAGCTTCATCCCGATCGTGGCCACGCCCGATCTCATCCATCTGTTCGTCATGGGCGGCCACGCGGGGCGGTTCTCGGCCTTCATTCCGGGCTGGGGCCACATGAGCACACCGGTCCTGCGCGCCATCGACGGCGCGACCGTCGACGAAAATTGCGTCGACGGCACCTGCAAGCTTTAGTGCATGATCCCGAAAAGCGGGAACCGGCTCTTGAATAAGATCACGGGCCGATAAAACGGAGGCTGAAGATGAACGTCCAGCGCGATCTCAGCAACACCGCCATCATCTTCGATCCGCGCGGCAGGGTGGGTGGCGAGTTGGACCCGATCGCGCCGCGCGTGCGGACGCTGGAAGGCCTGCGGCTCGGCATCCTCGATAATTCCAAATGGAACGCCAACAAGCTGTTGCGTGGCAGCGCCGCGGCCTTTGCCGACGCGGTCAAGTTCGGCGCGGTGAACTATTACGTGAAGCACAATTTCTCCAAGGACGCCGCGCCGGACCTCTTGGAGCAGATCGCGCGCGAAAACGACATCGTGCTGACGGCGATCGGCGACTGCGGCTCCTGCTGTTCCTGCTGCATCCGCGACGCGGTGGCGCTGGAGCGAATGGGCACGCCGGCGGCGGCCATCATCACCACCGAGTTCGCGCGCGAGACGGAACTGACGCTCGCCGCCATCGGCATGCCGGCCTTGAAACCGGTCGTAATCGACCATCCGGTATCGTCGATCACCGCGGAGGAAGTCGCCGCGCCGCGTCGCCCAGATCGTCGAACAGGCGCAGCGGGTGTGGCTGGGCTAACGCGCGATCAATAAGCGCGGTTGAGCGGGGCTTCGTTGCGCGATACCACGCGCTCGATGTTCTCCCACGACGAGCGGAAGAGATAGGTCCAGGACTGGCGCGTGACGCCGGCAATGTGCGGCGTGAACAGCACGCGCCTGGCGCCCTCGCCCGTGAGCTTGAACAAGGGATTGTCCGGAGCCGGCGGCTCGCTCGAATAAACGTCGACCGCGGCGCCGGCGATCCTGCCGGCGCTCAGGTGCGCCGCGAGCGCCGCTTCGTCCACCACGCCGCCGCGCGCGGCCTGTACCAGCACCGCGGTGGGTTTCATCAGCGACAATTCGCGTTCGCCGATCAGCCCGGTCGTCTCCTTGATAAGCGGCACGTGCAGGCTGACCACATCGGCCGCCTTGAGCAACGCATCGAGCGTCATGGATTCGGCGCCGATTGCTTTCGCCGCTGCCGGGTCACGCGGCGCCGGATCGTAGAAGCCGATGCGGCAGCCCATGCGATGAAAGGCTTGCGCCACCGCCAAGCCGATGGTGCCGAAGCCGACCACGCCCACCAGCAGGCCGTCGAGCCCGGCGAGATTGTCGGCCACCATGCGGGCGCGGAAGGCGGCATAGTTGCCGGCCTTGATCTCGGCATCGGCCCAGGCGAAGCGGCGCAGCAGCAGCGAAGCGCAGGTCACGGCGTATTCGGCCACCGCGCCGTTGCTGCCGCCCGCCACATTGGCGACCGGAATGCCGAGCTTTGTCATCGCCTCGCGATCGAGGCGGTCGAGGCCGGCGCCGGTGACCTGCACCAGCTTGATCTTGCCGCCTTCGAACAGAGCCGGCGCGAGCTTGGGCCCGACCGCCGGGATGATGAGCGCGTCGCTCGCCTTCATCAGCGCCGGCACGTCGGCGTCGTCCGGCTTGCGGTACGTGACATGCAAAGTGGACGGCGCCGGCGCATCGACGCGCAGGAAGTCGGCCTCGGGCCGCAGGCAAAGGACATTGATGGTCATGGAAGATCTCGAAGGCTTGCGCGGTGCGCTCAGAAGGACGGGAAGTTCTCGGTGGTGGGGGCGATGTCGGGCGTCGGGAAGAAGCAGAGCAGCACCAGCGGCTCGGAACCGGTATTGCGGGTGACGTGCTTTTCCTCCGGCGGCACCAGCACCACGTCGCCGGCCTTCACCGCGAGTTCGCCGCCGCCATCGTACTGAGTGAGGCCGGCGCCCCTCAGCACGTAGATGCATTCCTCGTAGCCGTGATGCAGGTGCGGCCCGCGCAAGGTTTCGCCGGGCGTCGGCACCGGAATCTCGACGACACGGAAGGTGACTTTCGACCCGATCTCGCCCGACACCACTTCGAGCGCCGCGCGGCCGGGCAGGCCCATGCTCTTGCCTTCGCCTTGAGCGATCTTGCGTGCCATCAGCCTGCCTGCCGGAGATGCTTGATCTCGGCCGTGCCGCCCTGCACCGCCTCGAGTTGGGTGAAGATCTCGGTCGCTTCCTTGGCGATGGCGTCGGCGATATCGCCCAGCATGCGCAGGCCCTTCTCGGCGGTCGCATGCTGCGGGCTGCCGAACCAGCCGGTGGCCGCGATGGTGCGGATGTCGGTCAGCACCGGCTGATAGCTGCGCGTGCGGCGCAGCTTGTCCCATTTGTGGCCGTGGCTGTGGTCGGAGGAATAGTCGATGCGGTCGAGGTGGACGAGGTCGGAGCGATAGGCGAGCACAGCCAGCGCCTCGATCTCGCCGCCGTGGGTCAGCCCGTTGCAGGAATGGCCGTAGAGTTCTTCCGCCACGTAGCAGGCCTGCACGGTGAGCACGCTCATGCCGTGGTCGCGGTGCAGCGACTCGGCGGCAATCGCAAGCGAGGGAATGTTCCCCTCGTGCCAGTTGAGGATGAGCAGCCGCCTGGCGCCATGCTTGGCGGTGGAGACGCAGGTCTCGGTCACCACCCGCATGTAGGTGTCGGGCGTTAAGGTGATGGTGCCCTCGAACGGCATGTGCATGGGGGTGACGCCGAAGGGCGTCGCCGGCAGCACCAGCCCGTCCATGCGCTCGGCGACCGCCGCCGAAATGACATTGGCGGCGAAGGTGTCAGTGCCGGTCGGCAGATGCGGCCCGTGCTGCTCGACGCTGCCGGCAGGCATCAGCACCAGCGGATTGCGCGCGAACTGGGCGGCAATCTCCGGCTGGGTCAGTTCGATGAAATAGCGGCTCGCCAGCATGGGCCTCCTCCCGCCACGTGATTTTTTCAGGTTCTTATGCTGTTATCGGCACGAAAGCCAGCCCGGCCCGAGCGGGAAAAAGAGCTGTCCTTTCAGTCTTATAGGCTGAGAACATAACATTCTCCGAGAAGCTGAAGGTCGCCTCTTCCCATGCTCGAACTTTACAATTTCTCCCAGTCGACCTGCAGCCTCAAGGTGCGCATGTGCCTGCACGAGAAGGCGCTCGACTGGGTCGACCGCCGGCTCGTCTCCAAGAACCACGACCACCTGTCGGACTGGTACCTCAAGCTCAATCCCAATGGGGTGGTGCCGACCCTGCTCCACGATGGGCGCCCGGTCTACGAATCCTCCGTCATCCTGCAATACCTCGACCAGGTGTTTCCGGATGTCCCGCTGATGCCGGCCGACGCTTACGAGCAGGCCAAGCTTCGCGCCTGGCTCGCCTTTGTCGACGCGGTGCCGACGCCGGCGGTGCGCTACCCTTCGTTCCAGTTCGGTGGCTTGCTGCACAAATTCCAAGCTATGAGCGAGGATGAATTCAACGAGCAGGTCGGCAAGCGGCCGGTCAAGTCCAGCTTCTACAAGAACATGAACCGGCAGACCGGCTTCGGTGATGTGGCACTTGAAGAAGCCTATAAGGCGCTGCGCAACACCGCCGCGCGCATGGACCGGATGTTCGATGAGAACGGCGGGCCGTGGCTGCTCGGCGACTACGGCCTCGCCGACATCGCGGTGGCCCCGCTCATCGACCGCACCGAGGACCTGGGGCTGGAAGCGCTCTGGCTCGAAAAATATCCGCGCGTCGACGACTGGCTGAAGCGCATGCAGGCGCGTCCGGCTTATGGCCAAGCCTATTACCGCGGCAGCCGGCTGTCGGACCAATATCCCGAACTGCCGCTTGGTCGCGGCTCGCACCGGGATGTGCTGGAGCGAAGTGAGACGACGAGCGCGGCGGCAAAGTGATCTTCACCTCCCCTTGGAGGGGGAGGTGAAGCGCGACCTACTCCGCTGCCTCCAGGCGCCGGCGGCGATAGGCGGCGCGCGGTTTCACCGGATCGCGGCAGAGCGCGTGCAGGAAGCAGGTGCGCTCGCCGACCCGCAGCACGTCCTGCGCGGTGGCATCGTCGGCCCCGCTGTCGAAATAGACATGGGTCTCGACCGGATCGGTAAAGCCGGCCTTGCCGGTCCTGGCCGAAGCGCCGCCGAGCGAGAAATGCATGTCCTGGATGATGCGATAGGCCTCGAGCGGAATCTTGGCCATGTCGCTGTAGCGCCCGAACTGGGTCATGAAGCAGAAGGCAACGCCGACCGCGATGTAGCTGGCGGCATCCGGCGCCCTGCCCTCGCCGCCGAAGCCCGGCGCCTCATCCGACAGGAACCGCCAGGTCGGGCTCGGGCTCGCATATTGCTCGCGGACGATTTCCTTCACGCCGTTGGGCAGCAGCCGGCAGCGGCTCTTGAGATGCAAGACGTACTTGCCTTCGCCAAGCTGCGGCAGCGGCGGCGGCGCATTCTTGAACTGCGCCATAACCGCCTCGACCTCGGCGAGCTTCTCCGCCAGCGGCTGACGCACCCGCGGTTCGTTGTCCTCCACCAGCGCGCCGAAATGATCGCCCGGGTCGGGATCGGGTTGTGCGTCAAGCGGCGCCACGTCCCGCGGCGTCAGCACGCGGCCATTGTGCGTGAGCGTGAACTTGCTGTTGTGCGCGCCGACCATCAGCCCGTTCAGCGGGGACGCCGACACCGCTTCATAGAGCAATTGCGTCATGGCCTGGTCGTCGCAACTCGCCTCGCAGGTGAGCGCCAATTCCGGCCCCAGCGCGCCCGAGATCATGTTGCCGCTACGGAACGAGCCGTCGCGATAATAGTAGTTGTCGAGCGTGAGCTCGATGTCGCTGAGCGTGACACCGCGTTGCGCCGCCAGCGCCATGATCTCGTTCATGAACGAGGCCACCATGCCGACGCTCAGGAAGCTGAGCGGATTCGGCGCGTAATCACGGCCCTTCAGATGCGGCCCCTCGTCGGAGGCAAACCGCCACGACAGGCCGGTCAGCGCCGAGGTCGCCAGCGCTTCCTTTTGGATGCCATCGAGCGAACGCACCCAGGTGCGCACCGTCTGGCCGTGCCGGTCGACGGGCGGCGCGAAGCCGGCCGCTGCGGCGTTGGCAACTTTGGAGATTATCGGCAAGCCCATCGCTTCCAGCGTGATGTCGGTCATGGCTATTCACACTCCTCCCCACAGTGCGGCCAGGCGCGGAAACGCCTCCTGCCCGTGCTCGGTACGTTCGCTGCTGGTGACGTCGCCCCAGGCAACGATGGCTTTTTCATAGGCCGGCCGCGCGGCGATGCGCGCGTACCAGTCGTTGAGGTGGGCAAGCTTGGCCCACAGCGGCGCCATCATGAAGGATTCCAGCCGCCGCACATAGACTACCAGCGCAACGTCGGCGAGCGAATAGGCCTCGCCCGCGAGCCAGTCGCTTTTCTTGAGCGTCTCATCCATCTCTTCGAACAGCCGCCGGAAGGTCGCCACCGCGTCGGGCAAAAGAGGCGAGTCGAGCCCGCCGGCAATGTTGACCTGGTCGTTGGTCTTGCGCACCGTGTCGCGCATCTCGGCGTAATACTTGTCGATCTTGTCGGCGCCCTTGGCCTTGTAGATGTGCCGGTTGACCAGACAGACGCCGATGGTGCGGCTCGCCACATGCACGCCGTCATCGATCTTGCGCATCCATAGCCGCATGCGGGCGCGCGCTTCCGGCGACACCGGCCGGAACGCCGGCTCCGGAAAGCTGTCTTCGAGATATTCGAGGATGATCAGGGATTCCGGCGTCGCCACGCCGTTATGGATCACGACCGGCACCAGTCCCTTGGGGTTGAGCCGATGGTAGTCGTCGGGAAGCTGGTCGACATCGCCGCGCGCGGTATCGACAATCACGCTCTTCCACGGAATCGCCTTTTCTTCCAGCAGCAGGCGAACGCGCTGGGCGGCGGTCGAGCGGTCGTAATGATAGAGCGTCAGCACCCCGCGCCCTCACGCAATTTCCCGGCGGCTCACGCCGCCGGGAGATGTCAACACATCCGGTCTGTTGGCCGGATCAGAGCTTGGCCGGACGCTGCGGCAGACCGAGTTCCTTCTGCGCCGCCCAGACGTATTTCATGTCGACGACCTTGTGCCAGTCGAAGTTCTTCGGGATCTTGCCCGTTTCCACCTCAGGAGACAGGAACTCGTCCATGGAAGCGGCGTTCTCGAAACCGCCGTCGGGGCTCATCTGCGCGAGCAATTCTTTGTAGCTCGCCTTGAAGGCCTTCGTAATCTTGTAGCCGAGCTTCTCCATGGTCTCGAACGTCTTTTCCTTGTTCTCCGGCTTGAACACCCACTGACGGGCCTTGATGTCCGCCAGGATGAAGGCATAGGCGGTGTCTTCGTTCTTGCCCAACCACTCGCCCAGGGCGCCGTAGCCTTCCTGCGGCGCCGCGTGCGCCTTGTGGTAGATGAACTTGCCGCCGGCGGCCTTCAGCCCCGCCTCGTGGCGCGGGAATACGCTGGCGGCGTCGACCGTGCCGTTGATCAAGGCCAGCAGCCGCTTGTCCGAACCGCCCGACGTCGGAACGAATTCCACGTCCTTGTTCGGATCGAGGCCCAGCTTCTTGACGACCTGCCGCATGACCCAGGTGTTGTGCCCGTCGATCGGCCCACCGGTAATCTTCTTGCCCTTGAGGTCCGCCGGCGTGTTGATGCCCTTGCGGACACCCATGATCCACCATTCCTTGTCGCGATAGCAGGAGATCATCTTGAACGGCTTACCGCTGCGCGCGGCCGCAGCCATGATCGCGTCGGTGTCGGTACGGGTGACATCCAGGCTGCCGCCGATCAGGCCGGCGATGTACTGGTCCGACAGCGTGACCTGGATGTCGTCGATGCCGTGTTCCTTGAAATAGCCGAGCGCCTGCGCCATCCGGTAACCGAGGGCGGAGGCATAGTTCGGATTGAACTCGCCGATCCGCAGGCTATGCAGGTTGGCCTTGATGTTCTTGATGCTCGCCATCTGGGTAGCGCCGGCATCCTTCAGGGTCGCCGCCGCGATGAACGTTCCCAGCAGGCCGGCGCCCCCCATCTTCAAGACATCGCGGCGCGGCAAAATGAAATGTTTCGTCATGTTCTTATCCTCCCGTCATGTGTTTTGTATTGTCGACCATAAACGGCCCCTCGTCGTTCACAGTCCCTCCAAGCGTCGCCACGGGGCGACGTATGCCTCGAGCCAGCGGGTGAGCTGCACCAGCGACAGCGACACAATCACCAGCAGGAGCAGCACCGCATACATAAGTGCGGAATCGAAGGTGTCGGCCGAGCGGCTCACCAGATAGCCGAGGCCGCGCGAGCCGCCGAAAATCTCGGCAATAATCACGGCGACCAGACCGCGCCCGATGCCCTGTTGAATGCCTGAAATGATGAACGGCAGTGTGTAGGGCAGCACCACCTTCATGTAGAGCTCGCGCCGGTTGGCGCCGAACACCTTGGCGGCGGCAAGCAGCGACTTGTCGGTCGTCTTCACCCCCGCCCAGGAATTGATGATGATCGGAAACACCGCCGACAGCGTGATGATGGTGACCTGCATCTTGACCGAGAAGCCGAGGAACAAGATGAACAGCGGCACCAGCGCAATGCGCGGCACGGAGGCGAGCGCCCAGACGTAAGGACTGAGGATCTTCTCGACGTATTTGTTGCCGCCCATCAACAAGCCGGCCGGGATACCGATCACGCAGGCGATAATGAGCCCGAGGCCGAGGTTGGACAGGCTGTAGAACAAATGGTCACGGATGCTGCCCGAAATAACCGCGCCCGGCGGCGCGGTCGTGGTCAGCCCGTGCCAAAGCGCTTCGAACATGCTGGACGCCTTCGGAAAGAACAGCGGACTGATGGCGCCTGAGCGGGCGAACAGCTCCCAGATCACGAAGAAGGTGCTGATATTGACGACCGTCACCAGGAAGGGGCTGACGCGCCGCCAGATCTCGGCCAGCGTCCATCCCGTGTATTCGATGCGATCGGAATCTTCCGTCGCGACGGCCTTTTCGCTTCGCTCCAGGGCAGTCATCGATTTTCTCCGCGTGCGGCCTGGAATGCCTCATCCTTCACAAGCCGCCAGATGTGGTCATAGAGCGCGCCGTATTCGGGTAGAATTTTAAGGTCCTGATCGAAGCGCGGCCGCGGCAGATTGATGTCGACGATCTCCTTGATGCGGCCGGGCCGGAACGAGATCACCGCCACCCGGTCGGCGAGCGTGATCGCCTCGTCGATCGAATGGGTGATGAAGACGACCGTCTGACCGGTCTTGGAGACGATGCGCTCCAATTCGCTCTGCATCGCCTCGCGCGTCATGGCGTCGATCGCCGCGAAAGGCTCGTCGGCGAGCAGGATGTCCGGCTCGGTGACCAGCGCGCGGGCGATACCGACGCGCTGCTTCATGCCGCCGGACAGCTCATAAGGATAGGATTTCTTGAAGCCGGACAGGCCGACCAACTCCAGGAAGCGGTCGACGCGCTCGTCCATCTCCGCCTTCGAAAGGCCGAGTTTCTGGAACTCGAACGGCATGCGCACGTTCGATTCCACCGTGCGCCAAGGCATCAGCGCATAGTCCTGGAAGACCATGGCGCGGTCGGGCCCGGGGCCGGTCACCGGCTTTCCGTTCACCTCGATGGTGCCTTCCCAGGGCTCGACCAGCCCCGAGATGGCGTTGATGAAGGTGGTCTTGCCGCAACCGGACGGGCCCACCAGCACGACGAACTCGCCGCGATTGATGGTCAGGCTGATGTCGCGCAGCGCGGTCAGTCTCTTGCGCTCGCGATGCAACGTATAGCCGATCGTCAGACCTTCAGAGACGATGACCGGCGCACCGCGGGCCGGCGCCGGTGCCTGCGCCGAACCGGGCGCCGCACTAAGCCGCTTATTCGTCAGAACCACTTCGTCCTCCCAGACGACTTCCAAAATTGCGCTCGTTAACGAGCTTGTTCTTGGCGCCGCTTGTGACGGCGCAACGCTCCGCCCTCCTCCGGAAGGCGGAAGCGCCTATAGTGATATCGCAAGCCGCGGGAAGCGGCTAGGCCACATTGATCTTCCTCGCCTCGGCGCGCTGGCGCGCCTCGTCGAGGATGTCGCCGATGCGAACATATTGCCCGCTCTCGTCGATCGAGCGCAGTGCAGCGTTAACGACCGCGACCGCGACATTGCCGTTATGCGCGGTGAGCTCGTTGGCCTTGCCGGTGCGGCAGCTTTCCGCGAACAGCTCCAGCTCGGCGCTGAACATGTCGCTCGGCGGAACCTTCAGGTCCTCGCGCTTGCCGTAGCCGTCCTTGCCGCGCTGGATGTAGAGCGCGGAGGAAAGATGCAGCTTGTCGGGCGTGTCCCAGGTGGAGAAGTCCGTCTCGCTGTGCATCAGGCCCTTGGAGCCGAACACCCGCACCGAGAAGATGCCGGGTGAGGTCCAGCACGAGCCGACATAGCCGACCTTGCCGTCGGCGAAACGCAACAGCGTCATCGACTGGTCGTCGACCTCGGCGCCAACCGGCGACAGCTTGGAGGCCATCGACGAGGCTTCCGCGATCTCGCCGCCGAGATAATGGAGAATGTCGAACTGATGGATGGCGAGCTGCGACAGCGGCCCGCCCGGCGCCTTGGCCTTGTACCAGCGCCAGGTGTTGGGGGTCAGCTCGAGCGCACGCTCGTTGGAGAAATTCGCTTCCATGAAGGCGACGCGGCCGAGCTCGCCGGCATCGATCGCCTCGCGGATACGGCGGATGCTGCCTTGCAGGCGCGCGCTGTGGCCGACGGTGACGGTAACGCCGTATTTCTGCTCCAGCGCGGCGATCTCGATGCCGTCTTCCAGCGTCGCCGCGATCGGCTTCTCGGTATAGACGTGCTTGCCGGCCTTGGCGATTTCGGTCGCGACCGCCAGATGCTGCTCGTTGGGAACCGTGATGATGACGCCGCGGATCTCGGGATCGGACAGAAGCGACTTCATGTCCGGCATGGCCTTGGCGCCGAATTCCTGCTCGAAGGCCCGGCGCTTCTCCTCGGTACGGCTGTAGCCTGCGACGATATTGAGCTTGTCCGATTTCGCCACGGCCCGGGCCAGCACCTTGGCCCAGCGGCCAAGGCCGACAATCCCGAGTTTGACTGGTTGCGCACTCATTCGCATTTCCTCTCCGATTTGCTTGGCGATCCTATGGCGTTTTTGGCTTCAACGCGCAAGGATTCTACCGTTCGCAACCATTGGCGACGAAATCTCATACGCTGAGATTGCCAAGTCTGCCGGCAGCAGGAACAATTGCAAGAGACAGGGGACCGGCGGCGCGATCGGCCGACCACAGAAGTCTCCGTCTTTGAGGGAGCGAAAAAATGCTGCTCGATGGATTGAGAGTGCTCGCGGTCGAGCAATATGGTGCCGGTCCATTCGGGACCCAGGCGCTGGTCGATCTCGGCGCCGAAGTCATCAAGATCGAGAACCCGCGCGATGGCGGCGACGTCACCCGCTCGCTCGGTCCCTTCTTCGATGAAGGCCTGGGCGAGAGCGCGGAAAGTCTTTTCTTTCAGGCGCTCAACCGCAGCAAGAAGAGCATCGCGCTCGATCTCGCCGCGCCGGAAGGGCAAGAGGTATTCCACGCGCTTGTGCGCACCGCAGATGCTGTGACCTGCAACCTGCGCGGCGACGTACCCGGACGCCTCGGCCTCACCTATGAGACGCTTGGCGCCATCAAGCCGCAGATCGTTTGCGCGCATCTGACCGCTTACGGGCGTGAAGGCACGCGTGCCGCCTGGCCGGCCTACGACTACATCGTGCAAGCGGAGACCGGCTATTTCAGCCTCAACGGCGAGCCGGATGCCGCGCCCTCGCGCTTCGGGCTCTCCATCGTCGATTACATGGCCGGCTATTGCTTGGCGCTGTCGATCGTTTCCGGCGTGCTCAACGCGCGCGGCTCGGGGCGTGGGCGCGATATCGACGTCAGCCTCTACGACGTGGCGCTCGCCAATCTCAACTATCTGGCGGTGTGGGCGATGAACGCCGGCTACGCGCCGCGGCGCCTCGCCCGCTCCGCGCATCCGACGGTCGTGCCGTGCCAGCTATTCCAGACTGCCGACGGCTGGATCTACATCATGGCCAACAAGGAGAAGTTCTTTCCGCTGCTGTGCGCCGAACTGGGCCAGCCGGAACTGGCTGAGGACGAGCGCTTCCGGCGCTTTCCCGACCGGCTGAAGAACCGGCAGGAATTGTCCGATCTGCTGGATGAATTGTTTCGCAAGCAACCAACCGCCGAATGGACCAGGCGCCTCGCCGGCAAGGTGCCGGCGGCGCCGGTCGCCAGCGTCAACGAGGCCCTCGCCTCGGCGTTCACCGCCGAGCGCGCCATGATCGCCGACGTAGCGAGTGAAAGCGGCGCGAGCTTGCGCGTGTTGCGCTCGCCGCTGCGCACCGGCGATGCGCCGGTAACGAACGCCGCGCCGAGGCTCGGCGAACAAACCGTCGAATTATTAGCCGAGGCCGGATTTGCCGCCGAGCGCATCGATCAGCTCAAGGCGCGCGGCATCGTGCGTTGACTGTCTCGACAGCCGAAGGCCGAGTTGTAAGATCGTTCGGCTGTGCCGCATTACTGCAAGGGTTTCGCCATGACCGCCAGGGTATCTCGCATTTCCTTGTTGCTCGTTTCTTCGCTCGTGGTGGGGGTGGGCTTCGCCTCGCCGGCCGCCGCGTCCGAAAAGAATGCTTGCATCGCGATGGCAACGAAGCTGGCGGATGCCAAGACGGAAACCCAGTTGCAACGCAACATTGCGCTGTTTGCCGCCGCGGATAAGGACTGCCTGGCGGTGGCAAAATCGATGCTGGCGGCGGGCGCCTCGGTCGAGGCGGCCAACCGCTTCGGCACCACCGCACTCGGTCAGGCGGCGCGCGGCGGCCATCTCGACATGGTGGAGTTGCTGCTCGCCCATGGCGCCAATATCAATGCGCACAATGTCGGCGGTGCGACCCCGCTCTTCATCGCGGCGGAGAGCGACCGCGGCAGAGTGGTGCACGCATTGCTGCAAAAGGGGGCCAATCCGAACCTGAGCCGTAACAACGGCCTCACCCCCCTCACCGCCGCGGCCTACAACGGCAGTGATGGCATTGTCGCCGACCTACTCGCCCATCACGCCGACCCCAATGCGACCGACAAGACCGAGAAGACGGCAATCCTTTATGCCGCGGCAAAAGGCTTCACACCGGTGGTGCAGCGGCTGCTCAATGCCGGCGTCGATCCCAAGGCGACCTATGGCAATCAGCTCACCGCGTTGATGTGGGCGGCCGGCTATGCCGACGGTGCCGGCGAAGAGGACGCGCTAAATGTCGCCAAGCTGCTGCTCGATCACGGCGCCCGGCTCGATGCCGCCGATAACCGAGGCCGCACCGCGCTGATGATCGCGGCAGAAACAGGACATGCGGAGATGGCCGACCTCTTGCTCAAGCGCGGCGCCAAGCGCGACTTGCGCGACAAAGGCGGCAAGCGCGCGCTCGACCTCGCCGCCAACGAAGCGGTGAGGAAAAGGTTGATGGCGCAGTAGCGCTTTGTTTTCCGCCCGTCCCCGCGAAGGCGGGAACCCAGGAGCGATAAGACACAAGCTCTCCAAAAGAAAATCTGGATTCCCGCTTGCGCGGCAAGGAACGGAGATTGTGGCACTCAGAGCGGCGCACGCTTGTCACCTGCGCGGCGGCGCCTGTTATTGCCCCGCCAGAAATTGCGCCATGACGGCGAGTTGCGCTTTGGTCGCCGCCTTCATCAGGTCGGACATGCCGGGATTGTTGCCGCGCGAGTGATCGCGGAAGGCCAGCATCTGGCTCTCGAGATATTCGCGCCGCTGTCCGGCCAGCCGCGGCTGCGTGCCGGCGCCCTGGTAATTGCCTTGGTGGCAGCCGGTGCAGCCGATCGAGCCGTTGGTACGCTCCGCCTCGGTGACGATATTGGCCGGCGCACGTGGCTGGCCAAGCGACGGCCACGTCTTCTTCGAGAAATACTCGGCCAACGCCATCATGTCGTCGCGACTGAGGTCCTTGACGATCGGCGCCATCAGCGGGTTCTTGCGCGCGCCACTCTTGAAGTCGCGCAATTGCAGATAGAGATAGCCGGGCTGCTGTCCCCATATCACCGGAATGGTCTTGTCGACCGGCACGCCGTGATCGCCGTGACAAGCGGTACAGACCTGCGCCTTTGTTTCGACGCCTTGCGCCGCAGCTTGTGCGGAGGCCCGCGCGAGCGGCGCGGCCAACAGAGCGGCGACGCAAAGAGCTTTCACAAGACGGCCCGGGGCGGCAAACATCTTAATCACATCCTACAAAGCACAACATGAGACGGGGCTCCTCTGCAGAAGCCCCGCCTCACTTAACCCCCGGCAGGCACCGCTTCAAGCGGCGCCGGTACCCCAGCTTGTTACGGCAACGTAAACGCGATGATGCTGTTGCCGCGCTTGTAGTTGAGTTGGACGTTGCCGCCCGCCGCAACCGCCACGTATTGCTTGCCGTCCACGGTATAGGAGGACGGCGGCGCGTTGACGCCGGCGCCCGCTTGGAACTTCCACAGCACGGCACCGTTGGCCGCGTCATAGGCCTTGAACTGGCCGTTGCCTTCGCCGGTGAAAACCAGCCCGCCGGCGGTCGCCAGGATGCCGCCGATCATCGGCTCAGGCGTTTTAACCTGCCAGCGGATCTTGCCGGTGTTGTAGTCGACCGCGGTGACGTTGCCCCACTGTTCCTCCGACGGGATGACCGCAAAGGCGCCACCGAGCCACAGCTTGCCGCCCGGATAGGCGGAACTCTGCACCTGGTAGGTCATCGGCTGGTGCAGGTTGATCGCATAGGTGAGATGCAGCCAAGGATTGACCGCCATCGGCGACCATTCCACGCCGCCATTGGCGCCGGGCAGCATGCGCGCGCCCTTGGCCGTCGGCAGCGTCCACATATTCTCCTGCGGCACCATGGCCTCGGAGAAGCGGATCAGGCTGCAGTCCTTGCGGCTGTTGACATAGACATGACCGGTCTTGCCGGCGTGCATCACGGCCGGAACCATGTTGCCGTCCTTGTCCTTCGCGTTGATGAGGACCGTCGGGCTGACCGCATCCAGGTCCCACAGGTCGTGGGGAATGTATTGGAAGTGACAGACGTATTTGCCGGTATCGAGATCGACCGAAACCAGCGAGTCGGTATAGAGGTTGTCGCCCGGACGCGCCGAGCCATCGAGGTCGGGCGAGGGATTGCCGACCACGAAATAGATGCGGTTGGTGGCGAGATCGACCGACGGATTCTGCCAAACGCCGCCGCCCAGCGTCTTGTAGGGATCGCCGTGCGCGGCAAGCGCGGTCTTCTCCGCAGCGATGTCGCGGTGCTCGTTGCGGCCGGTGGCGTCATTGGGCGCCCACACACCGACCGAGTTCTCCGGGATGGTGTGGAACGTCCACAGCAGCTTGCCGGTCTTGGCGTCGAACGCCTTGACGAAGCCGCGGATGCCGTATTCGCCGCCGTTGGTGCCGATGAGGATTTTGCCCTTCACCGCGGTCGGCGCCATGGTCTCGCTGTAGCCCTTTTCCGGGTCGGCGATGGTGGCGCTCCACTTCATCGCGCCGGTCTTGGCGTCGAGCCCGTAGAGCTTGGCATCGAGGGTCGCCACATAGACCATGTTGTCATAGACGGCGACACCACGGTTGTTCGGTCCGCAGCAATAGGTGGTGATCGGGCCGAGCTGCGGCTTGAACTCCCAGAGCTCTTCGCCGGTGCGCGCATTGAGCGCGTAGACGTGATCGAACGAAGTGGTGGCGTACATGACGCCGTTCACCACGATCGGCGAGGTCTCCATCAACTCCATCATATCGGTCTGGAAGATCCAGGCCGGACGAAGATGTGAAACGTTGATGCGGTTGATCTGACGGTTCGGAAAGTACCGCGTCTGATCGTAGTTGCCGTTGGTTTGCAGGAAGTTGTTGCCGTCCGAAGCGGCCCGATTGAGCATGTCCTGCGAAACGGTATGCATGTCGCCATAGAGCGTGGCGGACTTGGTCTCATCGGCGGAAGCAGTCCCCATTCCGATGATAACGAACGCAAACGCCACCGCGGCTGCGATGGTCACGTGATGTCTAGTCATCTGTGGGTTCCCCCCCAAGCTGGCGAATTATGTCCGGCAGAAATCTTGGGTCTGTTATAGCCAGGCACCATCAGCGTGCCCCCGCGTTCTGTCGGCTGTCAAGGCAGATTGCAGGAAGCGTCCGCCACGACTCCAACGTTGAAGGCTTGTTTGTGTGACAACGCGCTACCACACGCATTCGCCTGCACGAGATCCGCAACGTGTTGCGTCGCAAAAGATGAAAGCGCGTGACACCGATGACAATGACGATGAGGCAACGTTATCGCGCTTGCGAAATCCACAGCCGACGATCGTGCTAATCGTCGTGCGAATGCTGGTTTGCAGGTGAACGTGTTGGGCTTGCTCTCAATTATGCGCAAGCTTTAGCGATAGTCGTTACCCGGCTTTTGCTGCATCACGCCGATGAAACCAATTGTCCTCTCGGTTACATTTGTAACCGCCTGGCAGATCGCCTCGATTTTCCCGCATGCGACAAGTGCGGAGACCATTGCGGACGATATTGAGAGCAGCCGTCGATGCGTCTTCTTCTCAGCGTCGAACTCAGCGTCCGCAGGCGCGCGGCCACGTTTAATGCCGACAGCGCACGAGCCGGTATCAGGCAAATTTGGAGCCATTACGTTGTGCGCTGCAAACATACGCTGCGCGAATCAACAACGCAGGCAGATCGCATAAGACCGCAGCCCGACTCTGGCGTGGCGAAGTTTCCTGCGCTATCGTCGCTCAACCCCGTGAGCGCACGGGCACCTCTTTGGGAGGACTTGGATCATGAACTGGACCACCCCGACCCTCGTCGAAATCTGCATCGGCCTCGAGATCAACGGCTACCTGCCGGCCGAGTTCTGATGCGCGAACGTGCCGCCGCATGGCCCGGCTGAGGATCATCGTCCTCGGCTCCGCCGCCGGCGGCGGTTATCCGCAATGGAACTGCCGCTGCCCTGTTTGCCGTCTGGCGTGGCAGGGCGATGAGCGAGTGCGTCCCCGCACACAAGCGAGCCTTGCCGTAACCGCCGACGACAAACATTGGCTCCTGCTCAATGCGGCGCCGGACCTGCGCGCCCAGATCGCCGCCACCCCTGCCCTGCACCCGCGCAGCCTTGCACATGCGGCAACGCCAGACACGGCGGTGCGCGAGAGTCCGATCGCAGCGGCGGTGCTGACCGGCGCCGAGGTCGACCAGATCGCAGGCTTGCTGAATTTACGCGAGCGCCAATCCTTTCGCGATCTACGGCAGCGCGACGACGCTAAAAACCATTGCGGACAACTCGATATTTGCCGTGTTGGCGGCAGACGTTGTCGAACGGCATGCGGTCACGCTGGCGCGGCCATTCACGGTCGCCGGCATCGAGGTCGAACTGTTTGCCGTGCCGGGCAAGGTGCCGCTTTATCTCGAAAGCGGCGAGCCCGCGACGGCGGAAGAAGGCGAAGCCAATGTCGGCGTCGAATTGCGCGCCGGCGGCGCCCGCCTCGTCTTCATGCCCGGCACCGCCCAGCTTAACGATCCATTGATGGCGCGGCTCGCCAAGGCGGACGTCGTGATGTTCGACGGCACGCTGTTCACCGACGACGAAATGATCCGCAACGGCAGCGGCAAGAAGACCGGCCGCCGCATGGGCCACATGCCGGTCGACGGCGCCGACGGCTCGCTCGCCGCGCTTTCCGGGCTGACCGCCCGCCGCATCTACATCCACATCAACAACACCAATCCGATCCTGGTCGACGGCTCGCCCGAACGCCGGCAAGTCGAGGCGGCGGGCATCGAAGTTGCCGAAGACGGCATGGAGATCGTGTTGTGAGGCTAGCCCCGTTCCCGCGCGCGCGGAAATTGCGGCCTCTCGATTAGCCGATTTCCTTGCTGGGTTCCCGCTTTCGCAGGGCCGCACGGCGGAGATGCTGATCGCCGCTCGGCGTCCCGTCGTGAGCGGCGCGGATCATTTCGGCCATGCGCAGGGCCGCCGCCGAGCGATGCCCGTTGCGCCGCCACAGGATGCCGACGCTGCGCTTGGGCACCGGATCGGTCAGCCGCACCACGTGCAATCCGGCCGGGTCGACGATGACGCCCGGCGCCAACACGCTGGCGAGGCGCGAATTGCGGATGGTGGCGAGAATCGGCTCCACCGCATTCATGTCCAGCACCACATGCGCCGACAAACCATTGGCGGCGAGATAATCGTCCACGAACTGGCGCGCACCGAATTCCGGCGTCAGCAGCACCAGCGGCAGAGTCGCGAGCTCGCGCATCGGCATCGACTTGCGCCCGGCGTGCGAATGCATGGAGCCGACGATAAGCACCAGTTCCTCGTCGAACATGCGCTCGGCGACGATCTGCTCGTTGGTATCGGACATGTAGGAGACGGCGAAGTCGATCCGACCGTCGATGAGATGGCGTTCCAATTCGAGGCGCGGGACCAGTTGCGCGGTGACGCGCACGCCCGGATAGCGCAGCGCGAACTCGGCCAGGATCGGCGGCAACACCGAATGCGAGAAGGAATGGAACACGCCGACGTGCAGCGCGCCGCGCATCAGCCCTTCCAACTCGGAGATTGCGAGCACGCCCGCGTCGATCTCCTTGAGGATGCGCTCGCAATAAGGCCGGAACAGCTGGCCCGCGGGGGTAAGCTCGATTTCCTTGGCGCCGCGCTCGAACAGCACGGTGCCGATCTGCTGCTCGAGCTGCTTTATCTGATGGGAAAGCGTGGGCTGGGTGACATGCAGACGCTCCGCCGCGCGGGTAAAGCTGCGCGTCGCGGCGATGGCGAGGAAATAGCGGACGTGCCGCAGCTCCATCCAAGTCTCCCTGGGCCGCACGCGCATTATGAAGCCGGGGCGCGACGCGGCATCCACCATAATAGACATGTTCTATTGGACCGGGAAATGGAATGTTTGTGTTCTATCCAGCGGATATGCTTTCCCACCGCGCAACCGCTGGGACGCGACCGGCCGCCGGCCAACCGCGCCCGAGGCGGTAGCGCGGGTGCTCAGGCGTCGATCTTGCGCCAGGTGTCCGGCTCGGCGTGCACCACTTCGCGCGATTGGCCGGGCCGGCGATCGATGTAGATCTCGCCTTCCTTCAGGACCATCTGGATGCGCTTGCGCTCCTGTAGGATGCGGATATCGGCGAGCGGATCGCCGTCGACCGCGACTATGTCGGCGAGCTTACCGGCTTCGAGCGTACCGAGGTCCTTGTCCATCCTGATCGCCTTGGCCGCGTTGCGCGTCGCGGTCTGGATCGCCTCCATCGGCTTCATGCCGAGTCCGACATAGGTCTCTAGCTCGAAGGCATTCGAGCCCATGCCCGGCTCGAAGCCCATGTCGGTGCCCATCGCGATGTTGACGCCGGCCTTGTAGAACTTCTGGAACGTGTCGAAGCAGGACGGCTGGATGGTCTTCATCTTCTTGAGGGTGAATTCCGGCGTGCCGATGTCGCGGCGGATTTCGATGGCGTGGTCGGTACGGTGCGACAGCGTCGGCGTCATCCACGTTTTCGCTTCGAGGATCTTCTCCAGCAAATCCTCGTCGTGGAACACCATGTGCTCGATGGTGTCACAGCCGGATTTGATCGCCATGCGATGGGCGCCCGGCGTGAAGCAGTGCACCGCGCAAGGTTTGTGCAGCGCGTGCAACTCGTCAACGATGGCATCCAGCTCTTCCTGCGTAAGGTTGCGCACGTCCGGCTCTTCCCTGTCGGTGCCGCCGCCGCCGGAAGCGCAGGTCTTGATCACGTCGACGCCGTGGCGAAGGTTGAGCCGCGCCATCTTGCGCAGCTCCCAAGGGCCGTCGGCGTTCTGGAAACCGTGCCGCTCGGCCGCGCGCGGGAAGATCAATTCCAGATGCGAGCCGGTCATGTAGGTGAAGCCGGCCACCAACAACCGCGGGCCGGAGAGAATGCCGGCCTCGATGGCGTCGCGCACCGCGCACATTTCCTGAGTCAACAGGCCGCGCGTGCTCTGCAAGCCGAGATCGCGCAAGGTCGTGAAGCCCATTTCGAAACAGAGCTGCGCGTGGAAGAACGCGTACATCTGCTGCAGATGCGGCGTGACCTCCCATTGCGCGACGCGATAGTTCTTGAAGGTGCGGTTATTGAACATGGAAAGATGGATGTGCAGATCCATCATTCCCGGCATCAGCGTGCAATGGCTGGCGTCGATCACTTCCGCGCCGTTCGGAATCTTGACCTTGTCCTTGCCACCCACCGCCGCAATGCGGCCGCCGTCGAGCAGAATGACCGGATCGGCGACCACCGGGCCGCCGTTGCCATCGATGAGCGTCTTTCCCTTGATCGCGACTTGTCTTGTTGTTGTCATGTGAGGAGCTTCTCCCGCAAATCCAATCGCCGGCGAACGGCGTGGATATCGACAAACCTTTGATCGCTGGAACCTAGTCGCCGGCTTGGCAAAGGGTCAATAGAAACCGCTATGCGTTAGCGCGCGCAACGCACGAAAGCGAAGTCTCGCCGTACAGGAATTCGATGGCGCGCATCACAATGTGGCGGCGGTGCCGAAGATGGCGGTCACCTGACTCGAAAGCGTTCCGCCATTGCCGTGACAGAGCGCGACCTCGGCGCCGGCCACCTGACGTTCGCCGCCCTCGCCACGCAATTGCCGCGTCGCTTCGGTGAGCAGGAAGATGCCGTACATGCCGGGATGGCAGTACGACAGCCCTCCGCCATTGGTGTTGACCGGCAGTGTTCCACCCGGCGCGATGCCACCGTCCGAGACGAATGGGCCGCCCTCGCCTTTCTCGCAGAAGCCGAGGTCTTCGAGAAACAGCAGCACATTGATGGTGAAGGCGTCGTAGAGCTGCACCACGTCGACGTCCTTCGGCGCGAGCTTTGCCATGGCGAAAGCGCGCGGGCCGGACTCGGCGGCGGCACTGACCGTGAGATCGGGCATCGCAGAAATCTGCCGGTGCCATTGCGCCGCGGCGCCGCCAAGGAAATAGACCGGCTTCTGCGGCAGATCGCGCGCGCGATCGGCGCGCACCATCACCACCGCGCCGGCACCGTCGCTGACCAGGCAGCAGTCGCGCAGGGTAAGCGGGTCCGAGATCATGCGCGCGGCCAGCACCTCGTCGATGGTGAGCGGGCCACGTTCGGAGGCTTCCGGCGTCAGTTGCGCCCATTTCCGCGCCGCTACCGCGACTTCCGCCAGATGGCGACGCGTGGTGCCGTATTGGTGCATGTGGCGCGCGGCCGCGAGCGCATAAGCGGAGACCGGCATGCGCGGCTCGTAAGGCTGCTCGTAGGGCGGCTGGTCGGCCATGGTGGTGTGCTTGCCGGAGCCGGAGCGCGCATTGCTGCCGTAGCAGATCAGCGCCACGTCGCAAAGCCCGGCATTGAGCGCCTGCGTCGCCGATATCACATGGTCGACAAAGGACGAGCCGCCGAGATTGGTGCCGCCGGCGACCTTGGGACGGATGCCAAGATATTCGCCGATGGTGAGCGTCGGAAAGAAATTCACCAGCGTCGCGGTGAACAGCCCGTCGACATCCTTCAGCGACAAGCCGGCTTCGGTGAGCGCCTGGTTGGTCGCCTGCGCCAGCAGTTCGAGATGGGTATAGCCCGGCGCCTGCCCGACGCCGGCGGTACCGACCCCGACAATGGCGACCGATCCTCGCAACGATGTGGCCATGTTCTTTTTCCTTCTCACACCTTGCGGAAGACCAGGAGCGGTCCGCCCTCGCCCCGGTCGATGTCGGCGCGCACCGGCATTCCGATAGCGACCTCGGTCGGCGGCATGTCGATGACGCGGCTCATCAGCCGCGGACCTTCCTTGAGCTCGACAATGGCGACGTTGTAGTCGCCGCCGCGATCGGCTTTGCGTCGCACCACGGTGGTGGAATAGACGGTGCCGCCGCCGTCGGCGGCCTGCCAGGCGAGATCGGACGCGCCGCAGCCGGTGCATAAGACGCGCGGATAGAAAACGAACGCGCCGCAATGGCCGCATTTTTGAATCATGAAGCGGCCGTCCTTGAGATGCGCGCGGAAGACCGCGTCCGGCCCTCCTTCTTCACTCGCCATGTTTCACTCCCGTCTTCTTGTTATGGCTTAGCCGCGATGCTCCTTGATGAGATCGCGCGCGATGATGAGTTGCTGGATCTGCGACGTGCCCTCGTAGAGGCGGTAGAGCCGCACATCGCGCAAGAACTGCTCGACGCGGTAATCCTGCATGTAGCCGTTGCCGCCGTGCACCTGCACCGCGGCGTCGGCGACGCGCCAGACCATCTCGCTGGCGAAATACTTCGCGCAGGCCGCCAGCATCGTGATGCGCTCGCCGGCGTCGCGCCGGCGGCAGGCATCGAGCAGCGCACACCAGGCGACATAGGAATCGCGCTTTGAGTCGGCGATCAGACCCTGCACCAGTTGATGTTCCGCGATCGGCTTGCCGAACTGCACGCGCTCGGTCGCGTAATCGAGCATCATTTCGATCAGCCGCTCGGCAGCGCCGCAGCAGGCCGCGGCGATGTGCAGGCGGCCGCGGTCGAGCACCTTCATGGCGGTGGCAAAACCCTTGCCCTCCTCACCGCCGATGATATTGACGCGCGGCACGCGCACGTCCTCGAAGATAACGTCCGCGGTATGCGAACCGTGATGGCCGAGCTTGCGGTCGGTCTTGCCGATGCGCAGCCCCGGCGTGCCGGCTTCGACCAGGAAGGCGGTGACGCCCTTGGCGCCGCTCTCGCTCGGATCGCTGCGCGCCATGACGGTGAACACGCCCGCTTCCGGCGCATTGGTGATGAAGCGCTTGGTGCCGTTGAGCACGAAGTCGTCGCCGTCGCGGCGCGCCGACAATTTCAGATGGGCGGCGTCGGAGCCGATATCCGGCTCGGTCAAGGCGAAGGAGCCGATCAGTTCGCCGGCGGCCATGCGCGGCAGATATTTCGCGCGTTGCTCGGGTGTGCCGTCGATGACGATCCCCTGCGAGCCGATGCCGATGGTGGAGGCAAAGCAGGAGCGGTAGGCGGGCGACGCGTGCGAGACCTCATAGACGATCTGCACCTCTTCCTCGGTGTTGAGGCCGAGCCCGCCATATTCCTCGGGGATGGTCAGCCCGAACAGCCCAAGCTCGCGCATCTCGGCCAGAACATCGGGCGGAATGGCGTCGCTTTCTTCGACTTTGCGCTCGTTAGGAATGAGCCGTTCGCGCACGAACCGGCGCACGGTCTCGCGCAACTGGGCCATGGTGTCGGTGTCGAGCGGCATGGACGCGTCTTTCGACTTTGTCTCAATCGGGCGTCAGCAGGGACGCGCCGAGCCGGGCGCGGCGGCGCAGCCAAGCGGTGGCGCGGTATTTGGGATCAAGCGTGATGGCGTGCATGCCGTCGAGCACGGCGAGCACACGGGCGACACCAAGCGCATCGCCGAAAGCGAGCGGGCCCTTGGGGTAATTGAGGCCGAGCTCGACCGCGATGTCGATGTCGGCGGGCGAGGCGATGCGCAATTCGGCGATGCGCGTGCCGATATTGACGATCATCGCCAGCAGCCGCTGGATCACGAAGCCGGGGCTGTCCTTGATCACGGTCACCGGCGCGTTGGTGGCCGCGAGCGCGGCATAGGCGGCGCCCAGCACTTCAGGCGCGGTGAGCGGGTTCTTCATCAGCGTGCGTCGGCCCTGGAAACGCCCGAGCATATCGACCGCGACCGTCTTTGCCGGATCGAGCTGCAAGCGCACGGCGGCGCCGGAGCAATCCTCGCCGAGCGGCGTCACGAAGCAGACCGGATGCGCGCCCGGCGCACCGCCGAGTTGCGTCTTGACGCCGGCGCCGTCGAGCACTTCGGCAAGCTCCTTGCCGCCATCTTCATCGGCAACCCAGGCGGACGCAGGCTTCGGCTGTTCGACAACCGCTACGCTCGGCGGGCTTGCCGCCGGCGGGCCGGAATAATCGTAGAAGCCCTGCTTGCTCTTGCGTCCGAGCAGGCCGCCGGCCACGCGTACCGCCATCTCGGCGGACGGCTGGTACATCGGCTCGTTGAAATACTGGTTATAGATGCTCACCATCACCGCGTGGGTGACGTCACCACCAACCAGGTCGAGCAGTTCGAACGGCCCCATGCGGAAGCCAGCGGCTTCCTTCATCAAGAGATCGACCTCGCGCGGCGACGCGATGCCCTGCGCCATGATGCGCAGCGCCTCCGGCCCATAGGCGCGGCCGGCATGGTTGACCACAAAACCCGGCGTGTCCGTGGCGACCACCGGATGCTTCTTGATCCGGCGCGCGAAGCCGACCAGCGCCTCGACCAAAGCGGGCTCGGTGCGCAGGCCCCCGATCACCTCGACCAGTCGCATGACCGGCGGCGGATTGAAGAAATGCAGGCCGGCGACCCGCGCGGGCTTGTCGCAGCCGGCGGCGACTTCGGTCACCGACAGCGAAGAAGTGTTGGTGGCAATCACCGCATCAGGGGCAAGAAGCTTTTCCAGCGCGCGGAACAAGTCGCGCTTGACCTCGAGCTTTTCGACAATGGCTTCGATCACGATGCCCGAGGCGGCGGCCTCGTCGAGCGAGCCGATCGGCTTCAAATGATCGACAACGCCTTGCTTGGCCTCCGCCGTCATGCGGCCCTTGGCGACCTGGCCGTCGAGCCCCTTGTTGATGGCGGCCAGCGCCTCATCCACCGCGCCTTCGCGCGCATCGAACATCAGCGTCTTCAGCCCGGCCTGTGCGCACACCTGGGCGATGCCGCGCCCCATGGTGCCGGTGCCGATCACCGTCACCACGAGATCGGCCGATGTTAGATCCCTTGCCACGTTACTTCCCTTCGAACTTCGCTTTTCGTTTCTCGATGAAGGCGCGCATGCCTTCCTTCTGATCCTGCGTCGCGAACTGCAGCTGAAACGCCTTGCGCTCGAGCATCAGCGCGGTGTCGAGCGGCGCATTGAGGCCGGCATTGACGATTTCCTTGATCTGCATGACCGAGATCGGCGGCATGGCCGCGATCTCGCGCGCGATCTCGATGGCGCGCGGCAAGGCCTGCCCGGCCGGCGCCACGTCGCTGACGACGCCCATGCCGAGGGCTTCCGCCGCGCCGAATATCCTGCCGGTCATCAACAGCAGCATGGCGCGCTGACGGCCGACCAGGCGCGCCAGCTTCTGCGTGCCGCCGCCGCCCGGCAGGATGCCGACCTTGACCTCGGGCAGCCCGAGCTTGGCGCCCTCGCCGGCAATGATGATGTCCGCGCACAGCGCAAGCTCGAGCCCGCCGCCCAGTGCGAATCCTTCGACCGCGGCGATCAGCGGCTTTGGGCAATCCATGAGAGTGCGCCAGTACTTCTGCACATTGCGCGCCATCACCTCGACCGGCCCGACCTCCGCCATCTCCTTGATGTCGGCGCCGGCCGCAAAGGCCGCGTCCGAGCCGGTGACGATCAGGCAGCGGATGGCGGGATCGGCGCCATAGCGGATGACCTCGTCGGAGAGCCGCTGACGAACAGTAAGATTGAGGGCGTTGCGCACCTGCGGCCGATTGAGCCGAAGGACGACGATGTCGTCGGCAGGATGTTCAACCAGCAGCGGATCCGGCTCGGTCATCGTCTAGTGTCCCAGCGTCATGGCGGAAGGCAATCACATTATCATCGGCGAGCCGAGGCTGAGACCGCCGCAAACGAACATGTGCTGGCCGGTGGTAAAGGCCGCATCGTCCGACATGAAGTACGCGACCGCCCCGGCGATCTCGTGCGGCTTTGCCACCCGCCCCATGGGAATGGCCGCGATATGCGCCTTTGTCGACGGGCTGTCGGGCGGATTGTTCTTGTTCCACATTTCGGTTTCGGTCGGCCCAGGCCCGACCGCGTTGACGGTGATACCCTTGTCGGCGAGTTCCAGCGCCCAGCTCCGCGTGATGGCGACCAATGCCGCCTTGGCGCCTGAATAGGACGACGTCCGCGGCCGGCCGAGCAAGGCCCGGCTGGTGATGTTGACGATGCGCCCATAGCCGGCAGCCAACATGGCGGGCAGCACCGCCTGCGCGCACTGAATGGAGGCGCGCAAATTGACGTTGATGACTTCCTCGAACTTGGCGAGATCGATTTCGCCGAGCTTCTGAATGTGATTGAGGCCCGCGTTGTTGACCAGCCCGGTGACCGTGTAGCGTTGAACGATGGCGGTGAGCGCACGATCGACCGAAGCAGCATCGGTGAGATCAGCGGTAAAGACTTCGCCGGGGAAACCGGTGTCGGCGGCGGAACGTGCGATGCCGACGATACGGTGATTTTGCGCCGCCAGCTTTTCGGCAATGGCGCGTCCAATGCCGCGGGTCGCGCCGGTGATCAGTGTCACCCGTTCGGCGGGCGATTGTCCTTCTTGTGCCGTCATGTCCGTTACGCCCCGGCCTCCCTGCCGTTTACAAGCCGAACCCGGCTGTAGCATACAACAAGCGGTTTCGAACTAAGAACTCAAGCGAAAACCTGTGGCGTCTCACTGGATGAGCCGCCGTCATCGTTTCGGGGGAAATGCTTGCACGCTTTATCGCCGTTGTTCGAGCCCCGCGGCGTCGCGGTGATCGGCGCCTCCGCCGATGTCACACGCATCGGTGGACAGCCGGTGCGGGCGCTGCATCGGTTCGGCTTTCGTGGCCAAGTCTTTCCGGTCAATCCGAAATATCCCGAAATCGACGGCCTGCGTTGTTATGCGAGCGTCGATGAGATCGAGGCGCCTTGCGACCTGGCGTTGATCGCGGTGCCGGCGAAGGCGACGGCGGAGGCGGTGCGCGCCTGCGGGGCGGCCGGGATTCCGTTCGGCATCGTGCTCAGCGCCGGTTACGGCGAAACCGGCGCCGAGGGGGCTGCCCTCGAAGACGATCTGAGAAAAGCAGCGGCCGAAAGCGGCATTCGCCTGGTCGGCCCGAACTGCCAGGGCCTGCTCAATCTCACCACGCGGCTCTACGCCGGGTTCGGTTCGCCGTTCCTCGAGCCCGACCTGCTCGCCGGCTCCGTGTCGTTGGTGACGCAAAGTGGCGGCTTCGGCTTTGCCGTGCTGATGAGCTGCACGCAGCGCGGCATCGGCTTCCGCATCGCGCTTTCAACCGGCAACGAGGTCGACATCACCACGCCGGAGGTGATCGAGGCGCTGGTCGAGGATCCCGGCACCCGCATCATCTGCGCCTATATCGAAAGCGTCACCGACGGCCGCCGCTTGCAGGCGGCTGCGCAGCGTGCGGTCGCCGCCGGCAAGCCGCTCCTGGTATGGAAGTCCGGCAACAGCGCCGATGGCGCCCGCGCCGCGGCCTCACATACCGGCAGCATGACCGGGCGCTACGATGTCTACCGTGCCGCCTTCCGCCAATCCGGCATCATCGAGATTTTCGACATCGACGATCTCGCCGACGCCTGCCGCGCCTTTCTCGGCGGCGAATTGCCGACCGGCCCGCGCGTGGCCTCCATCGGCATTTCCGGCGGCGCCGGCATCCTGTTCGCCGACCGTGCGACCACGCGCGGCTTGCGGCTGTCGCGTTTGAGCGAGGACACCAACACGCTGCTGCGCGGCGTTATTCCGTCTTTCGGCTCCATCTCCAACCCGGTCGACGTCACCGCCGGGGTGTTCAACGACAGCAAGATCCTGACCGATGTGATCGGCGGCGTGCTCGGCGACCCGCAAGTCGATCAATTGGCGCTATTGCTCGCATCTATCCCCGGCGAAGCGGCGCTGCGCACCGCCAAAGCCGTGCGCGCGGCCATCGGCCAGCATCACAAGCCGGTCATGCTGGCCTGGTCGGCGCGCCGCAACCGCGCCGAGGCCGCCTACGCCCTGCTCGAAGAGGGCCATGTGCCGATCTATGAATCGCCGGTGCGGGTGGCGGAGGCCTCCGCGTGGCTTGCGAATTTTGCCGCCTCACGCGCGGCGCCAGTCCCGCAGGCGCCGCCGACGATTGGCCACATCGATCTGCCGGCGGACGACGGCACGCTCGACGAAGCCCGCAGCAAGGCGCTGCTCACGCAAATCGGCATCCCGATCGCGCGGGAAATCGTGTTGCCGGCCGATACCGACAAGCCGTCGAAGCTCGACGTGCCGTTTCCGGTCGCGGTGAAGGTGCTGTCGCGCGACATCGCGCACAAGAGCGAGGTCGGCGGGGTGCGGCTCAACATCGCCAATCTGGACGAACTCGCCGAGGCCATCCGTATCATCCGCGCCAACGTCAAGAAACACCGGCCCGATGCGACTATCGACGGCTTCATCGTTGCCGAGATGATCACCGACGGACTGGAAACGATTGTTGGCGTGCTGCGCGATCCGAGCTTCGGGCCGGTCGTGGCGTTCGGCCTCGGCGGCATCGCCACCGAAGTGCTGAAGGACGTGTCCTATCGGGTGGCGCCGTTCGGCGTCGATCAGGCCCGCGCCATGACCGGCGAGCTGCGCTCCGCCCCGTTGTTCGGCCCTTTCCGTGGCCGCGGCGAACTCGACGTCGATGCGTTGGCTGAGGCGATCGCCCGCGTTTCCGTACTGGCCGCGCAGGAAGGGCGCATCGTCGAACTCGACATCAATCCGCTGTTCGTGCGCCCGCGCGGCAAGGGCGTGGCGGCTGCCGATGCGCTGGTGGTGACCGCGCCCTAGCCTTCCCTTTCAGCGGAACTTGCTGGCGGCGGCGACGAACTGGCGGAACGCCTCGGGATCGATGGCGGTGTCCGCGCGCGGCGCAATGGTCACCGAGAGCGCATCGAGCGTGCGTTCGATCTCGGCACGCGAGACATCCCGGGTGATGAACACGATGCGCGAGCGGCGGTCCTCATCCGGCCATTCCGGCAATTCGCTCGGCGCGTGGAACATGTGCTGCACCGCCTGGATCACGATCGGGCGGCCGTCGATGTTGACGATACCCTTGATGCGCAACAGGCTCGGGCCTTTCACGTCGCGCAGCAGGCCGGTCCACACTTCCAGACCGGAATAGGTCACCGGTTCGTCGCGGATCACCGAAAAGGTGCGGACGCCGGCGTGCGTCTCATGGGCGTCGTGATCGTGATCATGGTCATGATGATGCGAATCGTGCGCACCCTCCGTCATGCCGGCGAGATCGTGAAAATCGCGCGTGCGCGCGGCGCCCGGGTCGGCGAAATTGAACAAGATATCCGGATCGATCTCGCCCTGCAGGACATCGCGGATGAGCGCGATCGGATTGAGCCGATCAAGCCGTGCGCGCAGCGCCGCGACAGTCTCCGGATCGGCGACATCGGTCTTGGTCACCAGGATGACGTCAGCGACGCAGGCCTGCTTGACCGCCTCCGGCTGGCTGTCGATCTGGCCGAGGCCATGCACGGCATCGACCGTGGTGATCACCCGCTCGATATGAAACACCTCGGACAATCGCTCGTCGGCGCTCACCGTAAGCAGCACCGGCGCCGGATCGGCGAGCCCGGTTGTTTCCACCAGCACCCGGTCGAATTCGGGAATCTCGCCGCGCGCCCGTTCGTTGAACAGGCTGGTCAGCGTGTTGACGAGATCGCCGCGCAGGCTGCAGCACAGGCAGCCGGAGGAGAGCAGCACGACATCCTCGCGCGGCGCTGTGACGAGTACGTGGTCGAGACCGACCTCGCCGAACTCGTTGATGATGACGGCAGCCTTGTTCATGCGCGGATCGGCCAGCAGCCGCGACAGCAAGGTGGTCTTGCCGCTGCCGAGAAAGCCGGTGATCACACTCACCGGCGTGGAGGGTGGCAGTTCTGCGGGCTCACTCATTGCCAAACCATACTTTGCAAACAATCGGACAGCGCATCGTCCGGTTTCGGATCGGCGCTAAAGGACCGCGCGCACGCGGCAAAGTCAATGCAGCCGATCATCGCTGGGTATGGGTCCGCGCGACCGCTCGAGTGCATTGCCGAAAGCGAGAGGGGGACCGGTTCCCTCCGGCGTCAGTACCGCTATCAATGGCAGCGATTGATGACGCTGAATTGCTTCCTAGTTGACAGACGACGAGCGCCAGCGCTCTAATTCGTCATCGGCGCAAAGCATCCAATCAACAAACACGCGCACGTCGAACCGCGCCGTTTGCGGCGCGAGCGGCGGCATCGGGCAGGAATTGCAGGAGCCAACCATGGCGGACGAAGACACGAAGAACGAAGGGGCCGTCAAGGCCGGGCGCGAGGGCTATTTCTTCAAGATGGATGACGTCAGGCCGATCGACGCCGGCCCAACCTATTCGACTTCGCGCGGCGGGGTCGTCGAGGGCGAGCGCATGCAGATCGGTCTCATTCATAAGGCGCGCGGCACCGGTTCGCGGCCGCACAGTCATCCCAACGAGCAGTTCAACTACGTTCTGCAGGGCACGCTGCGGGTAACGGTCGGGGATTCGCCCGAAACGCTGTGCCCGGCGGGAACCGCGATTTTCGTGCCGGCCAACACCGTGCATTCGATGATCGCGACGCCCGAAGAAGACGTGATCTTCTACGTCGCCAAGGACCTTTCGCACGGCATCGCCGGCATCCCCGCCGACGGCATCAACAGCGGCCCGCATTTCGAGCCCGGCTTCGGGCCGAAAGGCAAAGGCTAAGAGGACCGATCGACGTCGGACGAAGAGCGCCTCGCGGGGCGCCCGAATAGCGCGTGATCGACGGACGAACCGTCGGCGAAGATGCGCCATCAGAATAGGGAGGAACGCCATGAGGAAGCTGCTCGTGCTCATTGCCGTGGCGCTTTTCGCGTCGCCGGCATGGGCGCAATACCCCGACAAACCGGTCACCATCAGCTGCGGCACCTCGCCCGGCTCGGGCGCGGCGCGCTGGTGCCAGATCATGGCGCAAGAGCTCGCCAAGAAGGATGCGCTCGGCGTGCCGGTGCGCGTCGTATTCAAGCCAGGCGGCTCGGGCAACGAGTCGGCGGTCTACGCCGACAACAAGCCCGCCGACGGCTACACGCTGATGCACGCCAACGGCAGCTATTCCGGTTACATGAACCTGCCGACCTTCAGCGTGAAGCGCGCCGACCTCACGCTGATCGCCCGCGTCGTGAAGACCCTTTACGTGCTGGTGACGCCGGCCGACAGCAAATACAAGACCTTCGCCGATGTCGTTAAGGCCGCCAAGGCCGAGCCCGGCAAGCTGCCGGTCGCCGGCAACAAGCTCGGCTCCAACGCGCACCAGCAGGTCATCTCGCTGTTCAACGCCGCCGGTGTGACGGTGAACCACATCCCCTATCGCGGCACCGGCAAATCGCTGAAAGATCTGCTCGGCCATCACATCATGTTGGGGCTGAGCAATCCGCAGCTGGTGATCCCGCACATCAAGGCCGGCAAAATCCGTGCCTTGGTGCTGCTCGACACCAAGCGGCTGCCGGAAATGGCCGACACGCCGATCCCGAGCGACCTCGACCTGCACTACAAGCTGCCGGTGCAATGGCAGGGTTTCTTCGTGAAGGCCGGCACGCCGCCGGCGGTCAAGAAGAAGCTCATCGCCGCCATAACGACGGCCGTCCATTCGCAGGCCTTCAAGGCCTATTTGAAGAAATCGCCCGGCGTGGTCGAGAACCTCATCACCGACGAATCGGAGTTGAACAAGGACCTGGACGAGAACATCAAGGCGACCCGCGCGTTCATGAAGGCGAACGGGTTGATCTGATGAATCCGGGACCGGGATGGCATCGTCATCTTCGGCTTTCCTACATAACGGCCGAAGCAGCGACGGCGTTTGCCGTCCTGCTCGGCTCGCTCTACCTCCTGAAACTGACGTTCCAGTTCACGCATGCGACCAAGGCCGGCTATGCCGGCGCCGCGCTGTTTCCGCAAATCGCGCTCGGCCTGCTGATCCTGTGCTCCGGCAAGATGTTGGCGGGATACCTGCTGGAGCGATGGCGCGGCCGGGCCGCCGATACGACTGAAATCGACCTCGATATTGTCGGTCTCGTTCCAACGGTCGTGATCGCGCTCGCCTATGCGCTTCTTCTCCAGCCCGTCGGCTTCGAGATCTGCACCTTCGTGCTGATGGTGATCCTGCTCGGTCGCCGCATGAAGCTGGTGCACACGGTGTGGGTTTCGGCGCTGACGACGCTGGTCATCTACGCGGTGTTCGCGCTGCTGCTGGAGGTCGACCTGCCGCTGCTGTTCCTGCCCGCCTATGTGCCGCTCTGGTAGGCCATGATCGAGCTGTTAAACCATCTTCTGCCGGCATTCTTGACGGTCCTGCAGCCGATCAACCTGGCGGTCATCCTGTTCGGCGTCGTCGTCGGCATTGTCATGGGCGTGCTGCCGGGCTTCGGCGCGGCGCAGGCGCTGGCGCTGATGTTTCCGTTCACCTACGGCATGAACGTCGGAACCGCGACCTTGTTCATGGTGGCGATCTACGGTTCGGCCGAATATGGCGGCTCGATACCCGCCATCCTGATCCGCACGCCTGGCACCTCCTCCTCCGCCATGACGGTGCTCGAGGGCTATCCCATGGCGCAGAAAGGCCTGGCGGGACGCGCCTTGCGCCTTTCGCTCTATTCCGGCGTCATCGGCGGCCTCTCCAGCACGATCATCTTCATTTTCTTTGCGACCTCGCTCGCCTGGATCGGGTTGTGGTTCGGACCGGGCGAAATGTTCGCGGTCGGCATCCTCGGTCTGTCGATCATCGGCAGCTTCGTCGGCGGCACGCCGACCAAAGGCTTCCTGGCCACGGGCCTCGGCCTGCTGCTGTCGACGGTCGGCAGTTCCGGCTTCGGCGGTCTGCGCTTCACCTTCGATCAAGCTTATCTCTCCGATGGCCTGCCGCTGGTCATTGTGATCGTCGCCTTCTTCGCCATGCCGGAGGCGTTCCGGCTGCTGGTCGAGCGCCGCCACGAGACCAAGGCAGAAAAACTCGCCCAGCTTTCCAGCCGCGACGGGCGCCAGCACGTCAGCCTGCGCGACATGATCAACCTCGGTCCCAGCCTGATCCGCGGCTGCCTGATCGGCACCGGCAACGGCAGCCTGCCCGGCAGCGGCGCGACCATCGGCTCGGTGCTCGCCTACAACTTCGAAAAGCGCATGGCCAAACGTCCGGAGCTGTTCGGCAAAGGATCGGAAGAAGGCATTGTCGCGGTCGAGGCCTCCAACAACGCCGTGGTCGCCGGCGCGCTGGTGCCATCGCTGGCGCTCGGCATTCCGGGCTCCGGCGCCATCGCCATTCTGCTCGGGCTCTTGGTCGGCAAGGGTATCGTTCCGGGTCCGCTATTGTTCAGCGAGGAGCCGGGCTACATCATGATCGTGTTCGGCGGCCTCATCGCCTGTAACATCGCGCTGCTGCTGGTCGGGCTCTGCGGCGTGCGTGTGTTCGCACCGATCGCGGCCATACCGCCCGCCATTCTCGGGCCGTTCGTGTTCCTCATCATCATGGTCGGCGCCTATTCGTACCAGGCGCAGGTGGCGGACATGCTGATCGTGCTGGTGCTCGGCGCCATCGCCTATTTCCTCGAGAAGCTCGACTTCCCCATGGTGCCGATCGTGCTCGCCTTCGTGATGGGGCCGATCATCGAGCGTAACCTGGCGCGCGGGCTCGCCATCAACGACGGCAATCCGGGCTTTCTGCTGCACGAGCCGATCACGCTCGCCATCCTGGCGCTGTCGGTGGTGGCAGCGGTCGCCAGCTTCCGCCATGAGAGCGGGCAGGCCCAAGCGCCGGCCACCGCCGAGCGGCCGATCTGATCCCCTTTCCGATATAATTCAAAGATTTAACCGTGTTTTCGCCGCCCGCTCTACGCGGGCTTGACGGGCTGCCTCGCCAAATGTATATCGCCCGAAATAAATCTATCGACCGATATACATTCATGCCCAAAGCTTCCGCCAAGACCAAAGCTGCACCCGCGAGACAGCGTCGGCGCCCGCCGCACGGCGGCTACCCGCGGGGCGACGAGACGCGGCTCAAGATCATCACCGCCGCGCTCGAGGTGTTCGGCATTCACGGCTTCGGCGGCGCGACGACGCGGATGATCGCCGATCAAGCGGGCGTCAACCTTCCCGCGCTACAGTACTACTTCAACGGCAAGCAGGGCGTTTACCTCGCCTGCGCCGACCATATCGCCGACCGGATGCAGGTCCTGCTCGGGTCCGCCGCGGCCGCCATCGCGGAAACGCTCGCCCACCAGCAGCCCTCGCGCGAGCGGCTGCTTCAGATGCTGCAGGACTTTCTCGACGGCTTGGCCGACCTCTTCCTGCGCGAACACGAATTAGAGAAATGGGTCATGTTCATCATTCGTGAACAGGCGCACCCGACCGAGGCGTTCGACATCATCTTCGACCGGGTGATGCGCCGGGTCGCAGCGGCTTGCTTTGCGCTGGTCGCGCGGCTGCTCGAGCGACCGGAGGACGATCCCGAGGTGCGCATTCGAACGCTGTCCCTTGTCGGCCAGTTCATCTTCTTCCGCACGGGGCGGGAATCGGCGCTACGCCTGCTGGGGTGGCCGAATTTCGAGGGCGAGCGCCTGCAGCTTGTGAAGGCCGCCCTCCACAAACAGATTACGGAAGGGCTCGGCGGAGCGCAGACAACCAAGCGCGGGAGGAAAGCATGAACCGCCGGATCGCCCTCATTGTCGTCGCGCTTCTGGTGGTCGGCGCCGGAGCGGGCCTCGCCTATTGGTACACCCATCGCAACAGCCAACCGCACGAACTGATCATTTACGGCAATGTCGACCTGCGACAGGTCGACCTCGCCTTCAATGACAACCAACGCATCATGACCGTGCTGGTGCAGGAAGGCGACCACGTCCACAAAGGTCAGGTGCTGGCCAAGCTCGAAACCGACCGCCTGGCGCCGCAGGTCGCCCAAGCCGAGGCACAGGTGGCGGCGCAGCAGGCCGTGGTCGAGCGGTTGCGTCACGGCAGCCGGCCGGAAGAAATCGCGCAGGCACGCGCCAATCTCGTCTCGGCAAAAGCCGACGCCGTCAATGCGCGCCAGCAATACAAGCGCAAGACGGCATTGGTGGCGACGGCGGCCGGCACACGGCAGGACCTCGACGCCGCCAGGGCGGCACTCGATGTCGCCAATGCCAAGGTCGAGGTGAACCAGAAGGCGCTCGACCTCGCGGTCGCCGGCCCGCGCCCGGAGGACATCGCGCAAGCCGAGGCACAGTTGCGGGCGAACAAGGCGCAACTGGCGCTCGTGCGCCAGCAGCTCAAGGACGCGAACCTGGTCGCGCCCATCGATGCGGTGGTGCGCTCCCGTTTGCTGGAGCCGGGCGAGATGGCCTCGCCGCAGCGACCGGCGTTTTCGCTCGCGATCATCAACCCGAAATGGGTGCGCGCCTATATCTCCGAACCCGATCTCGGCCGGATCCGGCCGGGCATGAAGGCCTTTGTGATGGTGGACGCGTTTCCCAACCGCCGCTTCGAGGGCTGGATCGGGTTCATCTCGCCTACCGCCGAGTTCACGCCCAAGGCCGTGCAGACGCAGGAGCTGCGCACGAGCCTGGTCTACGAAGTCCGCGTCTTCGTGAAGGACCCCGACGATCAACTGCGCCTCGGCATGCCGGCAACCGTGCATCTGCCGTCCGCGGAAAGCGCGACCGGTGCGCCCTCGCCTGCCGCCGGGAAGCAGCCGTGACCGCAGCGGCCGACGACGATGTCGCCGTGCGCGGCCGGGAGGTCCACAAGGCCTTCCGCCGCGAGAACGGCGAGACGGTCAAGGCGCTCGACGACGTGTCGTTCGACGTCAATCACGGCGCGCTCGCGGCCCTGGTCGGGCCCGACGGCGCCGGCAAGACCACCCTCATCCGGCTGATCGCGGGGCTGATGCCGGCCGATGCCGGCAAGCTCACGGTGCTCGGCATCGATGTCGCCGATGAGTCGCAGCAAGTGCAGGACCGCATCGCCTACATGCCGCAGCGCTTCGGCCTCTACGAAGACCTGACCGTCCAAGAAAACCTCGACCTCTACGCCGACCTGCACGGGATATCGCGCCAGGAGCGCGCGCACCGCTATCCGCAGCTCATGGAGATGACGGCGCTCGGTCCGTTCACGCGCCGCCTCGCCGGCCAGTTGTCGGGCGGCATGAAGCAGAAGCTCGGGCTCGCCTGCACCTTGATCGGTTCGCCGCGGCTGTTGCTGCTCGATGAGCCGACCGTCGGCGTCGACCCGCTCTCGCGCCGCGAGCTTTGGGAGATCATCGTGCGGCTGGTGCGCGAGCAGGAACTCACCGTCCTGATGAGCACCTCCTATCTCGATGAAGCCGAGCACTGCGACCAGGTGTTCGTGCTGCGCGAAGGCAAGCTGCTGGCGAGCGGCCCGCCAAGCGAGGTGAGCAAGATCGCCGATGGCCGCACCTTCGAGGCCGAACCGGCGGCGGGTGAGCCGGCGCGCATCCTGCAATCGCATCTGCTCGGCGACCCGGCGATCATCGATGCCGTGCCCGAGGCGGGCCGCGTGCGTCTGGTCCGCGCCGAGGCCGGCTCCGCGGAAGGCTTGGGCGAGACCGATCCGTTGCTGAAAGGGATTGCGATCACTGCGGTCGAGCCGCGTTTCGAGGACGGCTTCATGGTGCTGCTGCGCCAGCAGGCCGGCTCCGACACCAAGACACCCGCCAAGATATCGGCCATGCCGCTCGCCCGCGCCGACGCGCCTCAAGGCGGCGACACCGTCATCCAGGTGCACGACCTCGTGCGCAAATTCGGCGCCTTCACCGCCGTCGACCGCCTCAGCTTCGACGTTCATCGCGGCGAGATCTTCGGCCTGCTCGGCCCCAACGGCGCCGGCAAGACCACCACCTTCCGCATGCTGTGCGGCTTATTGTCGGTCACGGCGGGCACGTTACGGGTGGCCGGCCTCGATCTGCGCTATGCGCGGGCGTCGGCGCGACAGCACATCGGCTATGTCGCGCAAAAATTCTCCCTCTACGGACAGCTCACCGTCACCGAAAACCTCGACTTCTTCGCCAGCGCCTACGGGCTGCGTGGCCGGCGCAAGCATGACCGCATCGAATGGGCGCTCAATCAGTTCGAGCTCAAGCCGCTGATGCGTCTGCCGAGCGGCCAATTGCCGGGCGGCTACAAGCAGCGGCTGGCGATGGCGACCGCGCTGTTGCACGAGCCGGAGATCCTGTTTCTCGACGAGCCGACCAGCGGCGCCGATCCGCTGGCGCGGCGCGAGTTCTGGCAGCGCATCACGACGCTGGCCGAGCAAGGCGTCACCGTGGTGGTCACCACCCATTTCATGGAAGAGGCCGAATATTGCGACCGCATCGCCATCCTCGATGCCGGCCGCATGCTGGCCGAGGGCACGCCGGCGGACGTGCGCCGCCAGGCCTCGACGCGTGAGGGCAAGGCGGCCACCATGGAGGATGCCTTCATCGCCGTCGTCGAAAAAGCGCGCAATCACAATGCTGCGGCGGCAGGAGCGGCATAAATGAGCGCAGCGCCGAACAACTGGTCGGCCAAGCTGCGCCGCATCGCGGCGCTGGTGCGCAAGGAGACCTTTCAGCTCTTCCGCGATCCCAGCAGTATCGCCATCGGCGTAGTCATGCCGGTTCTGCTCATTCTGCTGTTCGGCTTCGCGCTCTCGCTCGACGTGAAAAACGTTCCCGTCGCCGTCGTCCTGGAAGCGCCCTCCCCGGCGGCGACTGAGCTTGCCGCCGGCTTCACCCTCTCGCCCTATTTCGACACGCAACTCTTGACGTCGATGCCGCGCGCCGAGGAGTTGCTGCTCAAGCAAAAGGTCGACGGCATCATCCGCATCCGCTCGGATTTTGCCCGGCGGCTCGCCGGCGGCAACGGCGAAACGCAGGTGGTGGTCTACGGCACCGACGCCAACCGCGCCCGCATCATCGAAGCCTATGCGCAGGGCGCGATCGGACAATGGGCGGCGCGGCGCGCCGCCGCCGGCCATCCCGTTGCCAGCGTCGGCTCGGTCGTGGTGCAAAGCCGACTCTGGTTCAACGAGGCGGACGACAGCCATTACTTCCTGGTGCCCGGCCTGATCGTCCTGATCATGACGCTCATCGGCGCTCTGCTCACCGCGCTGGTGATGGCGCGCGAATGGGAGCGCGGCACGCTCGAAGCGCTGTTCGTCACGCCGGTGCGCGCCGGCGAAATCGTCATCGCCAAGATGATCCCCTATTTCGGCTTGGGTATGGTCGGGCTCGCCCTCTGCATCTTTGCCGCAAAATTCCTCTTCGACGTTCCGTTCCGCGGCTCGATCTTGCTTCTGGTCGGCGTCTCGACGCTTTACCTGTTGGTGGCGCTGGCGACCGGACTGATGATTTCCTCGCTCACCAAGAGCCAGTTCATTTCCAGCACGGTCGCCATGCTGGTCACCTTCCTGCCGGCCGTATTCCTGTCAGGCTTCCTGTTCGACCTGCGCAGCATGCCGGCGGCGGTCTACGCCCTCAGCTACGTGCTGCCGGCCCGCTACTACGTCTCCCTGCTGCAAACCATCTTCCTTGCCGGCAACATCTGGGGCGTCATCTTGCCCAACGCCGCCGTGCTGGCGGTGATGGCCGCGGTGCTGCTCGCGCTGACGCGGGCGGTCACCAAGAAAAGGCTGGTGTGAGGTGAGCGATGCTTGACGCCATCCTGCGCACGCTCGCGCTCATCCGCAAAGAGCTGCTCGCCATCCTCAAGGACCCGCGCAGCCGTGTCAGCCTGTTTCTGCCGCCGATCCTGCAATGCCTGATCTTCGGGTATGCGGCGACCTACGATCTCAGCCGCGTGCCCTACGCCGTGCTGAACCAGGACCGCAGCGCGGCATCGCACGAGTTGCTGGCGGCCATGGACGGCTCCGGGGTGTTTCACCGCGTTGCTCAGCTCCATCGCGCGGCCGACATCAAGACCGTGATCAACGACCAGCGCGCCTTGCTGGTGATCCAGATCGGGCAGAATTTCCAGCGCCAGTTGGAGGCAGGCCAGCCGACCGACGTGCAGGTGATCGCCGACGGGCGCAACTCCAACACCGCCGGCGTCGCGCTCAGCTATGTCAACGCGATCGTGAGCAGCTTCAACGCCGAATGGGCCACCGCACATGGCGGCACGGGCGCACCGATCAGCGTGACCATGCGCGCCTGGTACAACGCCAATCTGGAAACGCGCTGGTACATGGTGCCCGCCCTGATCGGCACGCTGACCTTTCTGCAGACGCTGCTCTTGACCGCCATGTCGGTCGCGCGCGAGCGCGAGCAAGGCACCTTCGATCAGCTGCTGGTTACGCCGTTCCGGCCACCGGAGATCATGATGGGCAAGGCCCTGCCCTCGGTGCTGATCGGCATGATCCAGGCGACACTGATCCTGCTGGTCGCGCAGCTCTGGTTCCGCATCCCGTTCGTCGGCTCCTACCTGACCCTCTATGCAGGCCTCTTCCTTTTCCTGCTGGCCGCGGTCGGCATGGGCCTGGCGCTGTCGGCCGTCGTCGCCACGATGCAGCAGGCGGTGCTGTTCGCCTTCGTGCTGATGATGCCGTTTGCGCTGCTGTCGGGCCTGACGACCCCACTCAGCAACATGCCGGAAGTCTTCCAATACCTGACGCTGCTCAATCCGCTGCGCTACGCCATCGACATCGCGCATCGCGTATACTTGGAAGGCGCCGGAATCGGCCTGCTGATGCCCGACCTATGGCCGATGGCGGTGATCGCGGCGGTCACGCTGTCGACGGCGGCCTGGCTATTTCGCCGCGGGCTGGAGTGAAGCGCTACTTCACCAGCGGATAGCCACTCTTGGCCCAATCGCGCAAATCCATGACCACCGCGATGACATCGGTGAAGCCAATGTCCTGCAATTGCTTAGCGGCAAGGGTGGCGCGCCCACCGGTCAGACATTGCACGTAGATCTTCTTGCTCATGTCGACCTTGTTGGGATAGCCGAGCTGCTTCCATATGGCGAACTCGAGCGTGCCGCGCGGCATACTGACCGCCCCCGGCACGTGGCCCGCCTGGTACTCGGCCGGCTCGCGCACATCGAGCAGCAAGGCTCCGTTCGGATTCTTGACCACCGCCAGATAGCCGGCCATGTCGGTCGTTTTGATGGTCTTGCGGACCTGCAGGACATACTGATTGAGGCTATCGGGCCAATTGGCGGCCGCGAATACCGGCGCCGACACGATGAGCGCGCCCACGAGAACGACGACAATCCGCAACATACGAGTCATGACACTGGCTCCTGGTCGATTTCGCCCCACCGCAATTCACGCCATCTTGCCGCCGCTCTTCAAGATGCCGAACTTCACATCGACGCGAGCGCGCCGACAAGCGCGCCCGCATCTCGCCGCTGTTGATCTAGCTGCGCGGCTTGTTCTCCATCGGCAATTTGCTGTCGCGGGTCCAGTCCGCCATCGAACCGTCGTAGAGCGACACGTTCTTGTTGCCCTTGACCTCGTGCAGCAGGAACCAGGGACCGGAAGCGAGATGGCCGGTGTTGCAGAATGAAATTTGCTTGCCGGTCGATTTCACGCCCGCCTTGGCGAGCACCGCGTCGATGGTCGCCGTATCGGCAAGCCGGGTGCCATCGGACGCAACAATTTGGACCGCGGGCACATTCACCGCGCCTGGCAATGTGCCGGCCGTGAGCACCACCGACGATTTCTTCTTGCCCTCATATTGTTCCGGCGGTCGCGCGTCGACCAGCACGGCGTCGTGCGTCTTCACCACCTTCTCGACATCTTCCCGCGTGGCCAGGAGCTCGCGGCGGAAGTGCGCAACGAAAGTCTTGGGCTGCGCCTTGGTCGCTCCGGATGCCACCGGATCGCGCTCGTCGGCAATCCACGCCTTGTCGCCGCCATTCAGGATCGAGACCTTATCGTGGCCGAGCACCTTGAAGGTCCAATAGACGCGGGCGGTGGCGTTGAAGTCAGCGCTTTGACGGCCGCCCGGTACCAGGACGACCTCGCTGTTGTTGTCGACGCCGAAGCCCCCGATGACTTTCTCGATGTCCTTAATCGGCGGCAACACCTCCGGTATTCCGTTGACTTCCGTTCGCCAACCGTCCTTGAGGAAAGCGGTGAACAAGGCGCCCGGAATATGACCGGATTCGAATACCGCACGCTGGCTGGGGCTATCGTAGACGTCGATCACCACGAGGTTGCTGTCGTGAAGGTGTTGGCGCAACCACGCCGGATCGACCAGCGGGGCAGCCGACACATGACCAGCCATAGCCGACAACACCAACGCGGCGAGGGCCGGAAGCAGCAGGCGAATTTTGCAGGTCATGGGAAGCACTCCTGTGAATTCCGAAACAATATTTAATACTTGGGCGACGAAACGATTGACGCAGATCAAGGAGGCGTTGCCGAGAATAGCCAATTTGTCTCCGGCAGCTTTATTCATCGATTGATCGACGATCCCGGCGGGGCGCGTCCGGAGGCTTTTGTGACAATGAGACGTCGCGATTTTCTCAGCTTAAGCGCGGCCGTGAGTGCCAGTGCGCTGCTCGGTCCCTGGATACCGAGCATCTTCACGCGCGAGGCCGAATGGCAGAAGCTGATGACAACTGGACCGGCCAAGGTCACACCGACGGTCTGCAATATCTGCTTCTGGGCCTGCGCCGGCATGGTGCATCAGCGCGACGGCAAGCCCTGGAAGATCACCGGCAATGAGGACGATCTGCACTCGAATGGCCGGCTGTGCACCCGCGGTACCGGCGGCATCGGCGCCTATATCGATCGCGATCGTCTCGTGAAACCGCTCATGCGGGTGACGCAGAACGGCAAGCAGAGCTTCAAGGCGGTGAGCTGGGACGAGGCGCTCGATTACATCGCCGGCAAGCTCAAGAAGATCGCGCAGGAACACGGGCCCGACCGCGTGGCCTTGATGACCCATGGCAGCGGCTCTACCCTGTTCGGGCATCTGTTGCGCGCCTACGGTAGCGGCAGCATCGCCTATCCGTCATTTGCGCAATGCCGTGGCCCGCGCGACACCGGCTATTTCCTCACCTTCGGGGAAGGTTTTACCTCGCCCGAGCAGACCGACATGGCCAACGCCGACTGCATCGTGCTGATCGGCAGCCATATCGGCGAGAACCTACACAACAGCCAGGTCCACACCTTCTCGGAAGCCCTGCGCCGCGGCGCCACGGTCATCACCGTCGACCCGCGCTTCTCGGTGGCGGCGAGCAAGTCGAAATACTGGCTGCCGATCAAGCCCGGCACCGACATCGCGCTGCTGCTCGCCTGGATCAACGTGATCATGGCCGAGCGCCGATACGACGCCGATTACATTCAGCGTCACACCATCGGCTTCGAGGCGCTGGCCAAATACATCGCGCCATTCACGCCGGAATGGGCCTATGCCGAAACCGGCCTCGATCCGGAGCTCATCCGAACCACGGCACGCGCCATGGCGGCGGCCGCGCCGGCGACGATGATCCATCCCGGCCGCCACGTTACCTGGTACGGCGACGACACCCAGCGTGCCCGCGCCATGGCGATCCTGGCCGGGCTGCTCGGCACATGGGGCCGCAAGGGCGGCTATTACCTGCCCGAAGCCGTCTCGCTGCCGGAATTTCCGACGCCCGCCTATCCGAAGCCGAAGAGCACTTGGCGCGACATCACCTCGGCGCGTTTTCCACTCGCCGGGCAAGGTGTCACCAATGTGATCGTGGGGGCCTCGCAAGGCAAGGATGCGCATTACAAGGGCTGGATCGTCTACGGCACCAACTTGCCGCTGACAATGCCGGCGGTGCGCGATCAGCTCAAGGCGGCGGCGCAGCAACTCGACCTGTTCGTCGCCGTCGACACCATGCCGGCGGAGATCACCGGCTACGCCGACGTGGTGCTGCCCGAGTGCACTTACCTCGAGCGCTACGATCCCTTGCGCAACGCCGGCGAGCGTGAGCCATCGCTGGCTCTGCGCGCGCCCGCCTTCGAGCCGCTCGGTGATTCCAAGCCGGCTTGGTGGATGGCCAAGGAGCTCGGCCATCGGCTCGGACTCGACAAGTATTTCCCGTGGAAAGACTACAAGGAAGTGCTCAACTGGCAGCTCAAGCAGGTCGGCAGTTCTCTTGCCGAAATGGAAAAGATCGGCGTCAAGAAATTCCCGCGCAAGACGCCGCTCTACTTCACCGACGATGCCTCGATCAAATTCAAGACCCAGACCGGCAAGATCGAACTCTATTCCGAGCTGCTGGCACAGTTCGGTTTCGATGCACTGCCGCGTTACACGCCGCCGCTAGCGCCGCCCAAGGGCTTTCTGCATCTCAACTATGGGCGCACGCCGGCGCACACCTTCAGCCGCACCCAGAACAATCCGCTCTTGTTCCAAATCACCCCGGAGAACGTTGCCTGGATCAATCCGGTGGTGGCCAAACAATCCGGCATAAAGAACGGCGAATATGTCCGGCTTGAAAATCAGGACGGTGTGGTGAGCAACGCTGTGCGGGTACGCGTCACCGAGCGCATTCGGCCCGACTCGCTCTATCTGCCGCACGGCTTCGGCCATACCGCGCCGGGCTTGCATCTCGCGCGCGGGCGCGGCGCCGACGATGCCGCGCTGATGACCCGCATCCTGATCGATCCGATCATGGGTGCCACCGGCATGCGCGGCAACTTCGTCCGGTTGCGCAAGGAGGTTGCCTGATGCCCCACTATGCGATGGCCATCGATACGCTTGCGTGCATCGGCTGCTGCGACTGCGTCGTTGCCTGCAAGACGGAAAACAGCGTGCCGGATGGCCTGTGCTGGGACTGGGTGGAAGAAGTCACCCGCGGCACCTATCCATCGCTGAGCACCGAGTACCGTTCCGAGCGCTGCAACCAGTGCTCCAACGCCACCTGCGTCACCGCCTGCCCGACCGGCGCCAGCCACTATTGGAACGACAGCAACATCGTCGTCGTCGATGCGCAGAAGTGCACCGGCTGCAAGGCCTGCATCGCAGCCTGCCCTTACGACGCGCGCGTGATCATGCATCCCGACGGCTACGTCGGGAAATGCACCTTCTGCGTCCACCGGGTGCAATACGGCGAAGATCCGGCCTGCGTGTCTGTGTGCCCGACCCATGCCATGCATTTCGGCATGCTGGACGATCCCGACAGTGACATCAGCCGCCTGCTCGCGAGCCGCAAGCACTATCGGATCAAGCCGGAAACCGGCAACGAACCCAACGTCTACTTCCTGACCTGAGCGCGTGCCGGAGAAGCACCCATGACCGAAAAGATTATCGTCAGCGTCAAGGCCAATCCGCTCGTCGAGCCGCTGATGTCGATCTGGGGCTGGCAGATCGCCACCTATCTGTTCGTCGGCGGGCTGGTCGCCGGCATCATGGTCTTCGCCGCGGTCACGGTGCTCTCACGGCGCGAAGACGCGGCCCCCTTCACCGCCAAGCGCCTGCCGCTGATCGGGCTCGGTCTGCTGATGGTCGGCATCATCATGGTATCGCTCGATGTCGAGCGCAAAATGATGGCCTGGCGCTTCTTCACCACCTTCGAGGTCAAGTCGGCGCTGTCCTGGGGCTCCTGGGTCCTGTTCCTTGGCTTCTTCGTGATCGCGCTGCAGGCGCTCGCTTATCTGCGCGAGAGCTATCCGCCGCTGGCGCGATTGCTCGAAAAGATTCCCTACATCGGACGCCCGCTGATCGCCTGGGTTATCGATCTCTCTTATGCATGGCGCCGGCCGGTCGCCTTCGTCGCCTTTCTGTTCGGTGTCACCCTCGGCGTCTACACCGGCATCCTGCTGTCGAATTTCAACGCACGGCCGTTCTGGCACACCGCCGTCCTCGGCCCGCTTTTCCTAACGTCGGGCCTCTCGACCGCGGCCGCCCTGGTGATCCTGCTCGCGCGCGAGTCCGGCGAGCGCCACCTGTTCACCCGCATCGACTTCGGCCTGGTCATCCTGGAACTGGGGCTTATCGGGGTCCTGTTCTTCAACATGCTGAACGGCACCGCCATCCAGCATCAGGCCATCCAGCACCTGCTCGGCGGCGACTACACGACGCTGTTCTGGATCGGCTTCATCGGCTTCGGCCTCGTCGTCCCCCTGCTCTTCGAGCTGTTCAGCATGCGCTGGCGCATCGCCGTGGTGGCGGTCGTCACGCCCTTGCTCATCCTCGGCGGCGGCTATCTCTTGCGCCACATCATGCTGCACGTGGGCCAGGAGACGAGCTGGACCCACGTCGAGAACCAGTTCAATCCCGACCTGCTCAAGCTGCTCACCTCCAGAAGCGGATCCTCCCATGCCGAATAGATCCTTCCTTGCTCCGCTCGCCGCCGCGCTGCTGATCGGTGCTGCGCTGCCGGCGGTATCGCACGCCGCCGACGTCGATCTCACCAAGCTGCAGGCGATGGGCCAATCGATCGCCCGCGGCGAGAACCGCATCGAACCGGCCGCGCTCAATGACATGATCGTCAAGGATCAGCACAATTTCACGCTGGTGGACGTGCGCTCGGCGAGCGACTACCAGGCCGGCCACATCAAGGGCGCGATCAACGTACCGCTGGCCAAGCTGTTCACCGGCGATGAACTGCAGCGGCTGCGCAAGGCGCCGAACGTCGTGCTCTATTCCAACACCACCGACTACGCGGCGCAGGCGGCCGTGCTGCTGCGCACGGCCGACGTGCGGGCGGCGGCGCTGCTCGGCGGCTTCGACGGCTGGACCGAACACACATTGAATCCGAAGGCCGCGGCCGGCGGTGAGACGGAGAATGCGGCGAAGCGTGCCGCCGTCATCCGCGCGCTGAACAATTGTCCGCTCATGCCGGAAGCGACCATCCCGCCGCTGCAGCCGGCCTCCACGGGGCAAGCGCCGGCAGCCGTGCAGCCGCCCGCGGGTGGACCGGCCGCCGGAGGAAAGGGCCCGGGTGGACCGCCGGCCGGTAAAGGACCGGGCGGCCCCGCGATCATCCTGGAAGGTGCTTGCGGCTAGGGAGAGTCGCTCTTCGCGCAATCTGCGGCGCCGAGCGACTCGCGGCGCGCTTCGGCAAGCGCGGGCAGATCGGCATCGGCGGTGTGCCAAATCCCGGCCAGTTCGGCGTAGCGGCAGGCGGCAGCCTTCGTGTCGCCGCTCGCGCGCAAAGCGCGTGCTAGATCGAGCATAGCCACGGGTCGTCGCGGATAACGGCGCAGCACCGCGGAAAACTCGGCGATGGCGGCGGCAGTCTTGCCCGTATTCAGCAGCATCTCGCCGTAAAGCTCGCGCACCGGCTTGACCGGATCGGGCAGGCTCTGGTCGGCATTGGCGAGATCTTGCTCGAGCGCATCGCTGGCGTGGACCGCATTCTCGAAGTGCCGGCTCGCCTCGTCCGGTTTGTCGCTGCGCCAAGAGATCACGCCGTTGAGCGCTTCGCTCATGGCATCCATCCGCTGCGCCCAGGTGGGCAGCTTCGCATTGACCGCCGGCTGACGCAGACTGGCAATCTCCTGCACCGCCCGGTTGGCGGCGATGAAATCGCCGCGTTCGGCGGCACCGATGCCAGCGACGAAGACGGCATTGGGATAACTCAGGAACAGGTCGAGATAGGACTTTCCTTGCGGCATGCGCGCCTGATTCCAGGCTCGACCGGCCACGATGGTCCGCACGTTCATGCGGGTAGCGGCCCGGACGGCAGGGTCTTTACTGTCGCCGGCATCCGGTGGACACATCGGCAGGACCGGCAGCGCGCTACCCTTGTTGGCGTATTTTTGCATGGTCAGCAAAAGACGCGCCGCATCTTTCAATCGGCCCTGCTGCAGGCGCGCAAAATGCAGCCACTCCAGGGAGTGCAGGTCCGGGCCGTCGGCTGCGTTCTGCGGTTCGAGCGAAGCTACGTAGGCGTTTTCATTGGCGCGCGCGACGCCATCCCAGAGGCCCAGCCGCACATAGATATGCGACGGCATGTGCAGGGCGTGTGGCGAGCGCATCGCGATCCGCTCATAGGCGCGCGCATAGGGCAGCGCCAGGCGAGCGTGCACCGGATCGTCGTAGGCGTGGATCAGATAGTGCAGCACGCCGGGATGGCGCGGATTGCGCTCGTACAGCGGTTTCAGGACCGCCGCCGCCTGCAGGCGTTTGGCCACAGGAGCCGGGCCGAGTTGCGGGCCGCGACGGACGAGCGCGAGCGCGTAGAAGACCGCCGCCTCGAAATCGTCGGGGTAGCGCTCGTGCAGCGCGCGCATCTTGTTCTCGAAGGCGCCCTCCCGGCTGACACGGTAGCCCGGACCGAACAACGCGCGCGCCGCATCGAGATATCCCCGTTCCCGCGGCGTGATCGCCTGTTCATCGACGGCCGCTCGCTCCGCGCTCAGCACGCGGCGGCCGGCCTCGACATCCTCGTTGCCCCACACGAACTGAGCGTGAGACATCGCCTCGCCCCAATAGGCCAGCGCGAATTTCGGATCGATCTTCTCGGCCTTGCGGAAATCCACGACCGCCGCGTGGAAGGCGAAATTATGCAGCGCCACCATGCCGCGGAGAAAATCCGGCTGCGCGGCGGCGGCGCCACTGTTCGGAAAATCGATGACCGGCGTGGCATCGCTCGCTGCGCCGCCTTGCGCGTGGGCGGGCAGCGCGAGCGCGACCAGCGCCGCCGCCAACACAAGGATCGATCCGAAAGCTCTCTTCATCGCAACACGAGCTTAGCGAAGGATTGCGGCATTCATCGGACTGTCGGTACCATCGACAGCTTCAGGTCGGTGGCGGGGATATCGGCTTCCTCGATGCCCAGTTCTTTGCGCACCATGTTGGTGCCGCGCGTCAGCGCCACCATCTTGTAGAAGGCGTGCATCCGGCTCATGCCCTGGCGGCCGAAGCCGCAGTCGCTGGTCAGGATCAGCCGCTCCGGCTCGATGTATTTGAGCGCCTTGCGGATGAGCGCGGCGATCTCCTCCGGCCGTTCGACCTGCAGGGTGCGATGGCTGATGACGCCGAGCGCGACCTTCTTGTCCTTGCCGATGAGCTTGCCGAAGTGCTCGAGATCGAGCCCCTGGTTGAAGGCGGCCTCCACCGTCAGCACATCGACATCCAGCTCGTTCAAAATAGGGAAGCGCGTCCTTATAGGACTGATCCTTGCTGGCCACCCGTTGCGCCGCCGGCGAGCCCCAGCAGGTGTGGCACCAGACCTCGCATTGGGCGCGTAGCCCTGAGACTTCCTTGTTGAAGGCCTCGACCCATTTCTCGGGTTTAATCTTCTGGCTGCGGTCGGCGATCACCTGGTGGATCGCCGGCTCCTCGACCTGCACGATCGGCGCGCCGGCATCGGCGAGCGCGTGATATTCCTTGTTGAGCGCCGCCGACAGATCGAACAGCAGCTCGAGCCGGTCGCCGTAATGCTCGTCGGTCAACATCAGCGCCAGGATCTGCGCCGAGATCGAGCCGAGCTTCACCGGCTTGTCGGTCATCGGCGCGATCGCCTTGTAGGCGCGGTCGAGCTGCAAGTCGGCGGCGCCGATCTTGCGCATCACCGGCGGCGTCATGCGGGTCTCGATCACCTCCCACATGAGGTCGCCGGGACCCTTGTCCTGCATGAAGCCCGCCGGCGGCACCTCGACGCGCGGGGCGCCGATGCCTTCGACGCGTTCGGTGACGTAGGAGACCCAGGCGCGCCCGGCGACGTCATCGTCGAGCCGCGTGTCACCGTCCACCATGATGTCGATGCCGGCGCGGTGCTGCGCGGCAACCTGGCAGGCGAGGCAATCGAAATGCTGCTCGCGATAGGCCAGACGCGAAAAGCCCTGCGACAACGGCAGGCCGCGCAGGTTTTCGGTGTACCAGCTCGGCCGCGGCAGGGCGCCGGTGGTCGTTGTAAGCAATGCCTTGTCCTTGGTCGCTGTGAACACCGGCCGTGCCTCCCTTTTTTCGTTGTCGGAAAAGCCGCGCGCGGCTTTGCGTCGCGTCGTTACAGACTGAATAAGGCGGGGCTTCGGAGGTCAAGCGCGGGGGAACGGTCCCTGTCCAAGGACCGACAGCATCAAAAAAGCGCCCGGCCGGGCGCTCGATGATCGTATTTTTTATTGGTAACGGGGGTCCGTTCTGGTCACTCCCACTGACACGAAACCCCCCAGAAACAATAAGGTTTTTGTTGGAGCTGACTGCCTGACCCACGAGCCGCAACTGCCGAGAGCCGTGCAATTAATTGCGTGCACTACGCTTTTTCATTGATCCCTCCCGCTCAAAAGCTAAACGTAAGAACTAGGACTTAATTCATTTTCCAGGAGGTAATTATGTTCCGAGTCCAGTTCACACCCTTGCACCCCGAGGGCTACCCGAAGGTCGGTTCCTCTTACAAGAATAAGGACCCCCACGCCCCGTTTTTCCAGCGCCATAGTGTGGGAGGCCCATACTGCAAATACGCTACGCGAGACGAAGCGCGCGCGGCGGCCCAGGCTTTCTACGACCTGATGGGAGGCGTGCAGAACGGGTCGTCTCGTTACGACCTGCGAGCCGACGTAGTGGAGGTTTCATGTGGGATACAGCAAAGATAATAGCCGCCCTGCGTGCAGGACCCGTTGCTGGCGATCCCGTGTTCGAGGAGGCGGCGGACCGACTGGAGAAGATGGTCGAACTAAAGGGTGACATCCGGACCCCCTCGCCCGAAGCCGAGAGCAGCATGAACAGCTGCACAGATGACACGTCCTGGGTGTTCGTTCAGCAGACCGGGGAGAAGTGGGTTATGAGCGTGTGGGATGACCATGTACATTTCAGCGACGCGCAGGGTCGTGGATGGCATTGGGTGCCGGACCCTAGGCCCCCGAAGGTCTAGACTTTATACAGCTAAAAGCTGGATGCCTCGAAGGCACAAGTAGACCGACGCAATAGCGCCAATAATAATCAGCACCCTCAGGCATTCGAGCATCCAGCGAGGCAGCACTTGGCTCGGCCCCATAGGACGACGCTTCGCTTCGCCCTCGTCCCATTTGATGTACAGGACGTCAGGTAGTTCGAGGTTGCGTGCATCAAACAGCATTACTCTGGAAAAGTCTCTCCGCACCATCCTCGGTATTTTGACCAGAATTCTACCGTCATCAGTAACCGCTATTTCATGCTCGCCTGGAGGCCACACCTCGATGTGCTGCGTGCCATGGTTCAGACAGATGGTGATGTTGTTGGCCGTAGCTGAGCCGATGTTCTGGACCCATACCTCCCTCGTACGAACAGGGATACTCGGCCCGTTTTCGTTGGGCAGCTGGAAAATAAACTGATGCGGCACACCCCAGGCGACTCGACTTCTCGGTGTGGTGAGCCAGCGGACGAAGAACCCGATGACCGAGATTATGGCCGTGCCGATGGTGGCCCGCGTTTGTGGGTCGATCGCTTTCCAAGAAAAGTCGGCAAGCAGAGACATAGCGCGGGACCACCTGCTGGAGCTGAAATCTTCACAACTCAAGGAATGGTAGCAGAGGCAGGCCTATTTTCTAGGCGGCCGAAGAACCCGTTTGCGTGTCTTAGGTGTGGGCTCTTCGTCGCCGCGCCCTTCCACCCAAGCCTTGTGATCCTCTCTGGCGGCCTGAACAGCCAAGGCTCTTACGAACCCGTCGAGCTTCTTACGTTCCTCTGCTTCCTGTTTTGTAGGTCGGCCCCGCTTAGCCATAGTCGTGGTTCCCCGCGCCAGAATTGGCGTGGAGCGGCCGTACAGCAGTAGCGGGGGTTTGGTAGCGGGAAGGACCCGATAATTAGGCCCCTAAAACGCAAATACGGTAATAATATCAATTGCTTAGCTTGAAGTGGTAGCGGGGGAGGGACTCGAACCCCCGACACGCGGATTATGATTCCGCTGCTCTAACCAGCTGAGCTACCCCGCCACGCATCCGGCGCGAGCGCCGGAATGGCGCGATATAGGGAGCCGGGGCAAACGCTGTCAAGCAAGCGGGCGCCCACGGCCCGGAACCCGCGATCTCAGGGCGGAAAACCGGTCATTTCGGCTCGACGCTGTGCGGGCCGCCGGGGCTGCCCGGCGGCGGGATGACCGGCATGGTGCCGCCGCCCGGCGCCGGCTTCTTCATCGCCGGGTCCGTCCGCGGCGGTGGACAAATGACGCCGCCTGACTGGGCGAGTTGCTGGCTGAGGTCGCGCCCCTGCGGGTGCGTGACATCGACCCCGTCCCCCACCGTTGCGCGCGACTGCACGCAATCCTTCGGGTTGCTCTGTTCCTGCCTGGGCGCAAGGTTCGGCTTCGGATGCGGTGGCGCCTGCCCCACGGCCAGCGACGGCGCCAGCAGCGCACCCGCCATCACCGCCAATCCAAAAATGCGTATATGAGCCCCCATCGCCGTCCCTCCGTCGTCGCTCAAGCGCTTCGACAAAGACTAACCGCCAGGCTGATGGGATGGTTCCGGCCGCCCTACTCCGCCGCGACGGCGACGTTCGGGTCGGCCAGGCGCTCGAAGCGGATCAGCGAGAAATGATTGAAGGGCGGCATCGGCCGGCGTTCGACCACGCGCACGCCGCCGTGACGTCTGGCCCAATTGGCAAGCCGCGCGAAAGGAAATTCCGCCCGCCAGCCGAGCCAGCGCGCGATCGGCGCAACGCCCTGCTCGAACAGCCGGCGCGGGCCGGCCTCGGCGCCGATATGATTGACCAGGATGATTTCGCCGCCGGGCCGAATGACGCGGACGAATTCGTCCATGGTGGCTTCCGGGTTCGGCACGGTGGTGATGACATATTGCGCCACCACCACGTCGAAGGCCTGGTCGGGCAATGCCAGATGCTGCGCATCCATCACCGCCAGCGCCTCAACGTTCGTGAGCTTGTGTTCGGCGACGCGGCCGCGTGCCTTGCGCAACATCGGTTCCGACAGGTCGATGCCGACCAGCCGGTTGCTGCAGGCATAATCGGGCAGTGAAATACCGGTGCCGACGCCGACTTCGAGGATACGTCCGCCCGTGGGACCGCAGATCTCCTCAGCGGCGGCAATGGCAGCCCGCCGGCCGGCATCGAATACAGCGCCAAAGACTAAATCGTATACGGGCGCCCAGCGCGCATAAGCGCGCTCGACGCTGGTCCGGTTGATGTCCGCCCCCGTAGCCATCACGCTCCGATCCATCACTCCTGAATCAGAAGCTGTCCCAAGGCCATTCGTTCCGTGAAACCGGCTCTTTTCGCACTCATGAAATTCAGCCCGGAAACTCGGCCGCCGCCATCGTCTGATCCAAGACCGGCAACCCGTCGGTCGCCGGCAGCGCACTTCGGATGAAGCCGCCGCCAAGCACGCGCGCCTGCCCCTCACCCGCATCGTAGAATACACAGGCTTGGCCCGGCGAGACACCATGCTCGCCGTCCACAAGATCGACCTCGTAGTGGTCACCGACGCGGTGCAACCAAGCGGCCCGCGGCGGCCGCGTCGAACGCACCTTCACGAAAACCTCGCGCCGGTCGTCGACCAAGGCCTCGTCGATCGTGTCGTCGCCGATCCAATTGATGTTGCGCAGCACAATGCGGCTCATGCGCAGCGCCTCGCGCGGACCCACCACGACCTGACGATGGTCGGCATCGAGCCGCACCACGTAGAGCGGCGTGCCGGTAGAAAGCCCCAATCCGCGACGCTGGCCGACGGTGAAATGAATGATGCCCGAATGCGCGCCCAGCACCTTGCCGTCGAGATCGACGATGGGGCCGGCTTCGGCGGCGCCCGGCTTCAGCCGTTCGATCACCTCGGCATAATGGCCGGACGGCACGAAGCAGATGTCCTGGCTGTCGTGCTTGTCGGCGACCACCAGGCCGAACTTGCGGGCAAGCGCGCGCGTCTCCGCCTTGGTGCGCTCGCCGAGCGGAAAGCGGAGTAGTTCGAGTTGCTCGCGCGTGGTGGCGAACAGGAAGTAGCTCTGGTCGCGCTCGGCCTCGCGTGCGCGATAGAGCCCGCGGCCGCCGGACGGCAGCCGCCGCGAAGCGACGTAGTGACCGGTGGCGAGCGCTTGCGCCCCGAGTTCGCGCGCGGTGTCGAGCAGGTCGTGAAATTTGATCGCCATGTTGCAGTCGACGCAGGGCACCGGCGTCTCGCCCTGGATGTAGCTCTCGGCGAAGCGGTCGATCACCGCCTCCTTGAAGCGACTCTCGTAGTCCAGCACGTAATGGGGAATGCCGAGCCGCTCGGCGACGCTGCGCGCGTCATAGATGTCCTGCCCGGCGCAGCAGGCGCCCTTGCGGTGGGTGGCGGCGCCATGATCGTAAAGCTGCAGGGTCACCCCGACGACGTCATAGCCCTCGGCCTTGAGCAAGGCAGCCGTCACGGACGAATCGACGCCGCCGGACATGGCGACGACGACACGGGTGGCTTCGGGGCGGCCGGCCAGTTCGAGGCTATTGAGCATGGTGCTTCTTACTATAGGTGGCGCCAGGGGTGGCGCAATGCGGCCGGCGCCCGAAGCGTGGGGCCGGCGGCAAATCTTGCCGACCGTGGCCTGCAGGCACTGCCGGGTGGGAACCTCCACCGCCGCCAGCATATACCTAAGCCATTGAACTTAAATGACATACCTCCAGAGCCCGGCTGGCCTGGCGATTGCAGATGGCGCGGTGGATATCCGGAGGTTCCTAGTGCCGCAAGTCGCGTCCGAGGCGAAGCCCCACAGCCATGCCTTGCCCCCTGCCCGCTCCGCCTCAGCCCGGCCCAGCCAGGGGGACGGGTCGGCGTTTGCCAGTCTGCTCGATCAATCCAGCCAGTCCACTACGGAACCATCACCCGCCCGGCCGCAGCGATCGCATTCCAAAGTGAACAAGAGCGCGCCCACAACCATGTCCGCGGCAAAAAGCCAGGCCGACAAGCCGGCTCAGGCGGAGGCCAGCGCCAAGACGCCGCCGCAGGCGGGCGCTAAGACCGGCGGCAAGACGGCAAAAGCGGCTGCGAATGCTCAAGCGGGCAACGAAACCGACGCCGGCAAGACGTCAACGACACAAAAGGGCTCTCTAACCGGCAACGGCGTGGTGCCGGACGGCAGCCAGGAGACCGCCGTGGTGGCGGAAACGGCCGGCGGCGTCACGGAGACAGCCGACGCGAAGTCCGGTGACCTGAAGAAGACCGGCAAGACCAAGGTCAAGACAGCCAAGACCGACGCGAAAACCGAGACCGACAAGACATCCGACGCGGGAAGCGCCGACGCGCAAGCGAACACCAATACTGCCGCGCCGGCCGGCGTTGCCCAGCCCAACGCTCAAAGCAACGCCCCAACCGTCGCCGTGACGGGCGTGCCCGTTCCGCCGACGCCTGATGCCGCCGCCACTTCCGAGAAGACGCAGACCGGCGTGGATGGCGTCTCCGCGGCGACTACATCACCGGTGACGGCCGCCACCGGTCGCGACGTCACTGCTCCCGGCTTCGCCGTCTCGGATGGCGCCGCGCAACCGCCAAAGGCAGGAGCCCAGCAGACCGCCGAGGCGCCGGTACAAGCCGCGGCTGCCGCCGGCAAAGCATTGTCCGACGGCGCGAAGACATCCGATACGACGAAGTCATCCGATACGCCGGAGGCGCCGTCCTCAAAGCAGCCAGGCCAAACAGCGCAAAAGGCGCAGAACCCCGCGGCGCAGGGGGCCTCGGCACACGACACGACGCCATCGCCACAGCAAGGCCAGGCGCCGCAATCCGATGCAGCGCAGAACCCGGCTCCGCCGGCGGGCGGTAACGCGCAAGCCGCCGCGCCGGACGACGATCAGAACGCCGCGGCGCAAAAACGCGTCGCCACCGCCCGCGGTGAACAACCGGCCATCGATCGCCTCACGCACAGCGATCCGTCATCCACAGCGCATTCCATCGCCGAGCGTGCAACCACGTCGTCGATGACCGGTGGCGGGCAGCCGCTCAGCGTACCTTCGCCGACCACCCAAGCGTCGACACAAGCGCCCTCACCCACCGCGACCCCACAATCGCCAACGGCGGCGCCGGTGCCACTTGCCGGCGTTGCCGTCGCGATCGCCGCGCGCGCGAACGCCGGCAACAGCCACTTCGCCATCCGTCTCGACCCGCCCGAGCTCGGCCGCATCGATGTCCGCCTCGACATCGACAAGGACGGCCGCATCACCTCGCATCTGGTCGCCGACCGCAAGGACACGCTCGCTCTCCTGCAAAACGACGCTTCCGGCCTGCAGCGCGCCTTGCAGGACGCCGGCCTGAAGACCGCCGACAACGGGATGCAATTCTCGCTGCGCAATTCTTTTGCCGGCCAGGAGCAGCAACAGCAGCAGCAGCAGTCGAACGGCGGCAACAGCGGCCATCTCATCGTCAACGACGACACGTTGCCGGTCGCCGAAGTGCAATCCAGCGGCTACGGCCGCTATCTCGGCCGCGTCGGCGGCGTCGACATTCGTGTCTGAGGATCAGCCATGACCACCGTAGCAGCCGCATCAGCCGCATCGTCGACCGCGTCCAGCAGCAGCTCGTCCTCGAGCTCGGACGTCGTCGACACCTCGATGATCGCCAACAACTTCAACACCTTCCTGACGCTGCTCACCACGCAATTGCAGAACCAGAATCCGCTCGACCCGCTCGATACCAACCAGTTCACCCAGCAGTTGGTGCAGTTCGCGCAGGTCGAGCAGCAGATGAAGTCGAATTCCGAACTCAACACCCTGGTTGCACTGCAGCAAACGCAGCAGGCCTCCACGGCGCTCAGTTTCATCGGTCAGACGGTGGTGGTGGACGGCTCCACGACCAACCTCGCCAACAGCAGTGCCAGCTGGAACCTGAATGTCAGCAAGCCGGCAACCGCGAACGTCCTGATTACGGATTCAACCGGCCAGACCGCCTATTCCGGCACGCTTGCGCTCAGCCCGGGAAATCAGGCCTTCACTTGGGATGGGCACGGTAATGACGGCAGGCAGTGGGCGGACGGCAATTACAAGATCACCGTGACCGCGGTGGACGCCAACCAGCAATCGGTCGCTGTCTCCACCGAGGCGCAGGGTGTCGTCGATTCCGTCGACCTCACCCAGTCGCCGGCGGTGCTGTCCATCAACGGGCAGGACTACACCCTCGACAAGATAAAACGCATCGTGCGCTCGTAATTACGGCCGGGCCAGCATCTCGATACCAAGCAGCGCCGTCGGACAGCGAACCGATGTGACCCATTCTGCGCCAGCACAGTCAATCCGTAACCGAAAAGTTAGCGAAAAGGCAGCAAACGTCCACCTCTTCCCGTGTTGCGCTTAGGTAAATTTTAAGCCGGGGCGGCTAGCTTCCATTCAGTACTTGTCAGTCGAGTTGTGAGTAACCTCCTATGACCGAGCCCCATCGCCCGAGGGTTAAGTACGTCATCGGGCCTGATGGCAGTCCGCTCACCATTGCGGACCTGCCGCCACCGACCACCAAACGCTGGGTGATCCGCCGCAAGGCTGAGGTCGTCGCAGCCGTCCGCGGCGGATTGCTGTCGCTGGAAGAGGCCTGCGCGCGTTATACGCTGACGGTCGAGGAGTTCCTCTCCTGGCAGTATTCGATCGACCAGCATGGTCTGGCCGGCCTGCGCACGACCCGCATTCAGCAATACCGGCAATAAGCCGCATCATCATCATCGCTTGACGACGAGCGCCGGCCCTTCGGAGCCGGCGGTCTCTATTGCGTGCACGCGGTCGCGGGCCGGGCGGCCGACCGCGGGCGGTGCCCTTCTACGGCTTATTAACCCAACGCTAACCATAAACTGGGCAAATCTTGCCGGGTAAGGCGCTGACAGATGTCGCGCGGGGTGGGGTTGATAACCGGTGCAAGCTTTCTTCGGCTTTGTGAAGTCGCTCGGTGCTGCGCGATTGGCCGCCATGGGCGCGGTGACGCTGGCCCTTATCGGCTTCTTCGCCTTCCTGATGGTGCGCATGACGACACCCTCGATGGTGCCGCTCTTCACCGATCTGGCGCTCGACAACTCAGCCTCCATCGTCAAGGAACTGGACCGGCAGGGCATTACCTACACGCTCAAGAACAGCGGCGCGGTCATCATGGTGCCGCAGGAGCGGGTCGCCCGCCTGCGCATGACGCTCGCCGGCGAAGGCCTGCCCAAAGGCGGCGGCGTCGGCTACGAGATCTTCGACAAGTCAGACACCCTCGGCGCCACCAGTTTCGTTCAGAACATCAATCACCTGCGCGCCCTGGAAGGCGAGCTGGCGCGCACCATCCGCAGCCTCGACCAGGTCGAAGCGGCGCGCGTGCACCTGGTGCTGCCCGAGCGCCAACTGTTCTCGCGCGAGCAGGGCGAGGCCTCCGCTTCGATCGTACTCAAGGTGCGCGGCACGCTGCAGGCCCAGCAGGTGCGTGCCATCCGCCACCTGGTGGCGAGCGCGGTCAACGGCTTGAAGCCCGAGCGCATTTCGGTGGTCGACGAGACCGGCAAGCTGCTCGCCGACGGCTCCGGCAGCGACGATGCGCTCACCGCCGCGGGCGCGGACGATCGTAAGATCGCCTTTGAGAAACGCCTGCGCAAAGAGGTCAAGAATATCGTCGAATCGATCGTCGGGCCGGGCCACGCACGCGTCCAGGTCACCGCCGATTTCGATTTCAACCGCGTCACCGAGACCTCGGACAAATACGATCCGGACGGCCGCGTGGTGCGCTCGAGCCAGACGCGCGAGGAGGAGGCGTCCGACGGCCGCGGCCGCAGCGGCGGCGCCGTCTCGGTCAGCAACGAGTTGCCGGGCGGAGCCAGCGCGCGCTCGGGCTCCGGCCAGGGCGAGCAGACCCGCAAGACCGAGGAGGTCGTCAACTACGAAATCTCGCACACCACCAAGACCGAGGTCAGCGAGGCTGGCCGCGTCAAGCGCATCTCGGCGGCTGTGCTGGTGGACGGCCTCTACAGCAAGGACGCCAAGGGTCAGCTCGTCTACAAGCCGCGTTCCAAAGAAGAAGTCGATCGCATCGCGGCGCTGGTGCGTTCGGCAATCGGCTTTAACGGCAAGCGCGGCGACCAGGTCGAGGTGGTCAACCTGCAATTCGCCGAACCCACGCCGATGCCGATCGACCAGCCGACCGGCTGGCTGGGCAAACTGAACTTCACCAAGGATGACATCATGCGCAGCGCCGACCTCGGCGTGATGGCGCTGCTCGGCCTGCTCGTGGTGCTGATCGTCGTGCGGCCGCTGGTGCGCCGCATCGTTACGCCCGAAGGCCCGGCCGGCGGCAAGGCGGGGCGCGCGGGCGTGGCCGGCATTGCCGGCGCGCTCGGCGTCGCCGATCCGGGCGAAACGGCGAGCGCTCCAACCGCCAGCGGCGGCCCCAACGTCTCCTTCGTCGGCGGCGACGAACAGGTCGCCATCTCCAACCGCACCTCGGCCATGATCGACATCGCCCAGGTGCAGGGCCAGGTGCACGCCCAGTCCGTGCAGAAGGTCGGCGAGCTCGCCGACCAAAATCCGCACGAGACGGTGGCCATCATCCGCGGCTGGCTCCACGAGGACGCAGCCTAAGCCATGGCAGCCGTCGCCAAAGATCAATCCAAGGAAGTGCCGAAGGAGATCGGCGCGCTGATGGCCGAGCTCGCCAGCCGCCAGCCCGGCGACGGCGGCCGCAAGCTCACGGGCCCCGAACGCGCCGCCATCCTGATGCTGGCGCTCGGCGAGCAATACGGCGCCAAGATCTTCGGCATGCTCGACGATGATGAGCTGCGCGAAATCTCAATCGTGATGTCGTCGCTCGGCGTCATCGAGTCGAGCTCGGTCGAAAAGCTGCTGCTGGAATTCGTCTCGCGCCTGTCTGCGTCCGGCGCCCTGCTCGGCAATTACGACGCCACCGAGCGCCTGCTGCTGCAATACCTGCCGCAGGAGCGCGTGCACGGCATCATGGACGACATCCGCGGGCCGGCCGGCCGCAACATGTGGGAGAAGCTCGCCAACGTGCAGGAAGAGGTGCTGGCGAACTATCTCAAGAACGAATACCCGCAGACCGTGGCGGTGGTGCTGTCCAAGCTGCGTCCCGAACACTCCGCGCGCGTGCTCGCCATCCTGCCGGAGGACCTTTCGCTCGACGTCGTCAACCGCATGCTGCGCATGGAGGCGGTGCAGAAGGAAGTGATCGAGCGCGTCGAGCAGACGCTGCGCACCGAATTCATGTCCAACCTGTCGCAAACGCGCCGGCGAGACGCCCATGAGGTGATGGCCGAGATTTTCAACAATTTCGACCGGCAGACCGAAACGCGCTTCATCAGCGCGCTGGAAACGGGGAACCGCGACGCCGCCGAACGCATCAAGGCGTTGATGTTCACCTTCGACGATCTGGTCAAGCTCGACGCCGGTTCGGCGCAGACACTGCTGCGCAACATCGACAAGGAAAAATTGGCGATCGCGCTCAAGGGTGCCAACGACACCGTCCGGCAGTTCTTCTTCACCAACATGTCGTCGCGCGCGGCCAAGATGATGGTGGACGACATGCAGGCGCTGGGGCCCGTGCGGTTGCGCGACGTCGACGAGGCGCAGGCGCTCCTGGTCAACATCGCCAAGGACATGGCCGGCAAGGGCGAGATCCTGATCGCCAAGAGCCGCGGCGACGAAGAACTGATCTACTAAGGAAATCATGAAAGCGACCGCCAAATACCTGTTCGACGACGACTTCGGTGCCAGCGAGAAGCCCACCATCACGCTGGTCGAGCACGAGCGCCGGCGCGCCGATGCCGAGTCGGTCGCCCATCGCGACGGCTTTGCAGCCGGCAAGGCGCAGGCCGAGCAGGAGGCAAGCCAGCACATCGCCACCAGTCTCGACGTGATCGCCGACGGGCTGGAACGGCTCGACCGGGCGCTCAAGGGCATCGAGGCACGGCTCGAAATCGAGGCGGTCGACGTGGCGGTGGCGGTGGCCTCCAAGCTTGCCCCGGAACTGATCGCGCACGAGCCGCTGGCCGAGATTTCCGCGCTCGCCACCGACTGCTTTCGCCACCTGGTCAGCGCGCCGCACGTGGTGGTGCGGGTCGGCCCCGACGTCTACGACGCCGCCAAGGACAAGCTCACCCAAATCGCGCAGGCGCGCGGCTTCGAAGGGCGGCTGCAGGTACACGCGGACGCCCAGCTTGCGTCCGGCGACTGCCGCATCGAATGGGCCGACGGCGGCATCAACCGCGACGAAGCCGCCACCCGCGCGGCGATCGACGAGGCGGTGGGCCGCTACGTCGCCGCCCGCACCGCCGCCGTAACCGACAACGCTTGAGACAACGAGAACAATGAAAACCGGAGAGCCACGCCATGAGTGATACCGACAACAGGGAAGTCCCGCTGCCCGATCTGGAAAGCGGGGGCCTCGCCAATGTCGACGAAAGCGCGATGCTGGCTTCCGACGACAACGAGCACGGCAGCCATGGCGCCGCCGATCTGGAAGCGGTGTTCGACGTGCCGGTGCAGGTTTCCGCCGTGCTCGGCCGCTCGCGCATGGAGGTGGGCGACCTGCTCAATCTCGGGCCCGGCGCCGTGATCGAGCTCGACCGCAAGGTCGGCGAGGCGATCGACATCTACGTCAACAACCGGCTGGTGGCGCGCGGCGAGGTCGTGCTGGTCGAAGACAAGCTCGGCGTGACCATGACCGAAATCATCAAGGCCGAGAAGAATTGATGACGAAGCGAGCGAATAGCGAATGGCGGATGGCGAATAGGGGGATTGCCCCCCTTTCTATTCGCTATTCGCTGCTCACCATTCACCCTCGCCGTCGCTCCGCGCGCAATAAGGACTGAACCCATGCGACTCCTGATCGTCGGCTCGCTCGGAGGCCAGCTCACCACCGCCACCAAGCTCGCCATGGACAAGGGCGCGAGCGTCACCCACGCCGAAAGCAATGTGCAGGCGCTCGCCGTGCTGCGCTCGGGCCGCGGCGCCGACCTGCTGCTGGTCGACGTCGCCCTCGACATCCGCGATCTGGTCAGCCGGCTCGAAGCCGAGCGCATTCATGTGCCGATCGCCGCCTGCGGTGTGAGCAACGATGCCCGCGCGGCTGTCGCCGCGATCCATGCCGGCGCCAAGGAGTACATCCCGCTGCCGCCGGATCCCGACCTGATCGCGGCCGTGCTCGCCGCCGTGTCCGACGACACGCGCGAAATGGTCTATCGCGACAACTCCATGGCGCAGGTGGTCAAGCTCGCGACGCAGATCGCCGGTTCGGATGCGTCGGTGCTGATCACCGGCGAGAGCGGCACCGGCAAGGAGGTGCTCGCGCGCTACGTGCACGCGCGCTCGCAGCGCGCCAGGAAGCCGTTCATCAGCGTCAATTGCGCCGCCATTCCCGAGAACCTGCTGGAGTCGGAATTATTTGGCCACGAAAAGGGCGCCTTCACCGGCGCGCTCGGCCGCCGCATCGGCAAGTTCGAGGAAGCGAACGGCGGCACCCTGCTGCTCGACGAAATTTCCGAGATGGACGTGCGCCTGCAGGCGAAGCTGTTGCGCGCGATCCAGGAGCGCGTGATCGACCGTGTCGGCGGCAACAGGCCGGTGCCGGTCGACATCCGCATCATCGCCACCTCCAACCGCAACCTCACGGAAGCGGTGCGCGAGGGCAAATTCCGCGAGGATCTGCTGTTCCGCCTCAACGTGGTGAACCTGAAGATCCCGCCGCTGCGCCAGCGGCCCGCCGACATCAGCGAGCTGGCGGATTACTTCGTCAAGAAGTACGCCGACGTAAACGGTCTGCCCGTGCGTCCGCTGTCGGCGGAAGCACGCCGCGCGCTTTCCTTGCATCGCTGGCCCGGCAACGTGCGCGAACTGGAGAACACGCTGCATCGCGCCGTGCTGCTTTCGAGCGGGCCGGAGATCGGCATCGACGGCATCCTCACGCCAGACGGCAGCCGGCTCGACCAGGCGCGTGGGCCGGACGCTGCCGCGCACGCCGCCATGGCCGCCGAGCAAGTCACGCGCAACCTGGTCGGCCGCACCGTCGCCGAGGTCGAGCGCGACCTGATCCTGGAGACGCTCAAACATTGCCTCGGCAACCGCACCCACGCGGCCAATATCCTCGGCATCTCGATCCGCACGCTGCGCAACAAGCTCAACGAATACGCCGCCAACGGCGCGCCAATTCCGCCGGCCGGCGGCGGCGAAATGCGCGGAGCGGCGTAGCCACCGCCGCAAAAAGAAAGCCCGGCAGATCGCCGGGCTTTTTCGTTTTCATTGCCGCAACATCGTGAACTCAGAACGCGGCCTTTTCGCCGGCGCCGTTATCCGTCTTGTCACGCGCGGTATCGAGCTCGACCGCTTTCGCCATGAGTTCGTTGCCGATGGCCTCCAGGCGCTCGATCAGCGCGCGTCCCTCGCGCGCCAGCCGAATGCACCGGTCGGCCGTTTCGATTAGGTACTCCTCAGTCTTCAGCATAAGGTCTCCGTGAACGATTTGCAGCGGCCTTGCATAGCAATTGCGGTTATTCAATGTTGAATTGCGGATCACCTCATGTGCAATTGACGCAACGCTAGATCGTTGATGTCCCAATCCCTTAGCCCAAACGCGACGATGCCCACGATCTACAAAATCTGCCCCGTCTCGCTGTGGCGCGCAGCCGTTGCCGCCGGCGTCTTCAAGGGCGCACCCATCGACCTCAGCGACGGGTTCATCCATTTCTCCACCGCCGGACAGGCGGCCGAAACCGCGGCCAAGCACTTTGCCGGCCAGAGCGACCTGCTGTTGATCGCGGTCGACGCCGAGCGGCTCGGCGGCGCGCTGAAGTGGGAACCCTCGCGCGGCGGCGCCCTTTTCCCACATCTTTACGGCGACCTGCCGCTGTCGGCGGTGATACGCGTGGAACCGCTGCCGATCGGGCCCGATGGACGCCACAGGTTTTCCACGCTGGTCGGCTGAGTCCTCCCGCGCAATGCTGCTCTGCGGAACCGGAAGCGGGTCCATGCTGTTAACGGCCCGGTACCTCACCCGAAACGCGCAGGAACCAATGACAATCGCCAGCGAAGAGCCGGAGTTCATTCACCCGAGCGTCTACAGCCATGCCGCGGCCCCGCTGCGTTGGGTCGAGGCCACGCCGCGTCCGCACGGTGCGTTGCGCTATCAATGCCCGGTGACCGACAGTTTCATCTGCGTCACCGACGATGAGACGCTTTCGCGGCTCAACCGGCCGCGCGCCCGGGTGCGCTGCCCCTCCTGCGGGGAAATTCACCTGCTGACACAGGACTACGAGGCGGAGCCGATTGTCGCCGCCTCCGCGGAGCCCTAGACTGCGGGCGCCCAAGGGCGCACCGCATGTCAGGGAGCAAGATGCCTCATCGACCCAACGCCTTGCGGTTCGCCAGCACGTTTCGCGCTGCCGCCTTTAGGCGTTGGCGGGTCGAATTCCCGATCAATCCATAAAGACCGCCGGCTAGGCTTATGGACCTCGACGGCAACCGCGCCCTGCTCGTCGCCGCGTTAGCGCGGGTCCCGGGCGGCGACCGCGCCGCCTTGCAGACCGTCTACCGCCTCACCGCCGCGAAGCTTTTTGCCGTCGCCTTGCGTATCTTGGGCGAACGCGGCGAGGCCGAGGACGTGCTGCAGGAGGTCTATGTGACGGTCTGGCGAAAGGCTGCGGATTTCGACGGCAGCCGGGCAAGCCCGATGACCTGGCTGATCGCCATCACGCGCAACCGCGCCATCGACCGCCTGCGCGCGACCCGCGCGAGCCGCCGCATGGAACCGATCGAGACCGCCGGCGACCTCGCCGATGCCGCGCCGACGGCGGACAGCAAACTCGAACAAGCTCAGGAGAATGCGCGCCTTCACCATTGCCTCGGCGGCCTTGCCGAACACGAGCGCGATGCCCTGCGGGCGGCCTTTTTCGACGGCAATACTTACGAGGAACTGGCCGCGCGCATGAAAGTGCCGCTCGGCACCATGAAAAGCTGGATCCGGCGGGCAATGATCAAACTCAAGGCCTGTCTCGAGCAATGAGCGACGCACACGACCATACCGGCTTGCCGGAGGACGAGCTGCTGGCGGCCGAATTTGCGCTCGGCGTCTTGGCCGGCGAGGAACGCGCGGGCGCCGCCCGCCGCGTCGCGCGCGATCCGGGCTTTGCGGCGTTGGTTTCGGCCTGGGAAGAGCGGCTGGCGCCTTGGGCCGGCGAACTCGACGAAGTCGCGCCGCCGCCCGAAGTCTGGGAAGGCATTGCCGCCGCCCTCGCCGCGCCTTCGCCGGCGCGTGGGGGCTTGTGGCAGAGCCTCGTGTTCTGGCGCGGTCTGGCGCTCGCCAGCGGCGTCCTGGCCGCGGCCTCCATTGCCGCTCTCATCTATCTGGGCACGCTCGCCCCCTCGATGCCGCTGGTCGCGGCCATCGACGGCGGCGGCCACCATCATTTCGTCGCCACCGTCGATCCCAAACGCACGACGATTGCCGTCGTACCGGCGGCCTACAGCGGCAATGCCGGCCGGGTGCCCGAACTGTGGTTGATCCCGCCTGGCGGCAAGCCGCAACCGCTCGGCTTGCTGAGCGCCGAACGCACCGTCACCATCGCCATCCCGCGCGCGCTCGTCGCCGAAACCACCCGCAACGCCGTGCTCGCGGTCTCGCTGGAACCGCCCGGCGGCTCGCCGACCGGTCAGCCGACCGGCCCGGTCATCGCCACCGGCAAGCTCACAAACCTGTGACCCCCACCGGCGCATCCGCCCAGCTGTCGCTTCCGTAGCTCCAACCGTCTCCACCACGGGGACGTCAAACGAGAGCAACGGAGTTCAAACCATGAAACGCATTTGTAATCTCGTCCTGGCCGGATTTGCGGCCACCGCGCTGGTCGCCGGACTGGCAGCGGGCGGGCCGTCCTTCGCCAAGGAGATGACCAAGATGGTCGGCGGCGCGGCGATGTACCCGTCGAAGAACATCGTGCAGAACGCCGTCCATTCCAAGGATCACACAACCCTGGTCGCGGCGGTGAAGGCGGCGGGCCTGGTCGAGACCTTGGAATCGCCCGGCCCGTTCACGGTGTTCGCCCCGACCAACAAGGCTTTCGACAAGCTGCCGAAAGGCACGGTGAAGAGCCTGCTCAAGCCGGAGAATAAGGACAAGCTCAAGAGCATTCTCACCTATCACGTGGTGCCGGGCCGCCTCACGACCCACGATCTCATGGCGAAGGTGAAGGCCGGCAACGGCAAGGCCATGCTCAAGACCGTCGAGGGCGATGACCTGACCGTCGAAGACAAGGACGGCCATCTTTGGATCGTCGACGGCAAGGGCGACAAGGCCCGCATCACGGTCAGCAACGTGATGCAGTCGAACGGCGTCATCCAGGTGATCAACCACGTGCTGCTGCCGGGCTGATCCTCCTCTCGTGACCCCGGCAAAAGGCGCCCTCCGGGCGCCCGAGCGGTCCTCTCCCGTCCCCGGGGAGAGGACCCGCTTTGCCGTCCAAATCGTTAACCTGCCGCTAACCATAAACTGGGCAAATATTGCCGGGGGAGTATCAATCCACCGCGGCTCGCTACGGGAGCACCGGCGCCGGTGCCCGGCTGCCGTCCTGACTTCATCGTCCCAGCCGCCGGGCAGCGTGGCGGCATCAGGCAGGCATGAGCGACATCAGCAGCGCCGCACCGAAATCCGGCATCAGCGGCATCACCCTGCCCGGCGTCGGCAACCTCGGCGCGCTGATGAAGCGCGGCGACATCGCGCTCGCGCTCGGCGTGCTCACCATTCTGGTGGTGCTGATCCTGCCGCTGCCGCCGCTGCTGCTCGACTTCGCGCTCGCCGTCTCGATCATCTTTTCGGTACTGATCCTGATGACGGCGCTGTTCATCCATACGCCGCTCGAATTCTCCGCCTTCCCCACCGTGCTGCTGATCTCGACCATGCTGCGGTTGTCACTCAACCTGGCATCCACGCGATTGATCCTCTCGCGCGGTCACGAAGGCACCGGCGCCGCCGGCCACGTCATCCAGGCCTTCGGCAATTTCGTGATGAGCGGCAACTTCGTCATCGGGATCATCGTCTTCATCATCCTGGTGATCGTGAACTTCGTGGTCATCACCAAGGGCTCCGGCCGCATCGCGGAAGTGGCAGCCCGCTTCCACCTCGACGCCATGCCGGGCAAGCAGATGGCGATCGACGCCGACCTGTCCGCCGGCATGATCGACGAAAAGGAAGCCCGCCGCCGCCGCAAGACGCTGGAAGAAGAAGGCGGCTTCTTCGGCGCCATGGACGGCGCCTCCAAATTCGTGCGCGGCGATGCCATCGCCGGCCTGCTGGTCACCGGCATCAACATCATCGGCGGCATGATCATCGGCATCGCCCAGCAGGGCCTGTCATTCAGCGAAGCCGCGCATTCCTACACCATCCTCACCGTCGGTGACGGCCTGGTCACCCAAATCCCGGCGCTCATCGTCTCCACCGCCGCCGGTCTGCTGGTGGCCAAGGCAGGCGTCGCCGGCGCCGCCGACAAGGCACTGCTCAAGCAGCTTTCGGGCTATCCGCAGGCGCTCGCCATGTCGGGCGGCGTCATGATGGTGATGTCGCTGTTGCCCGGCATCCCGATGCTGCCCTTCCTTGCGCTCGGCAGTGGGGCCGCCGCGCTCGCATTCGTCTTCGACAGGCGCACAAAGACCACCGCCGCCACCGAGGCCAAAGCGGCCGACGCCGAAGCCAAGAAGGAAGAAGCCGAGGAGCCGATCACCTCGGCGCTCAAGATCGACGACCTCAAGGTCGAGCTCGGCTATGCGCTGATCTCGCTGGTCAACGCGCCCGACGGTAACGACCGCCTCACCGAGCAGATCAAGGCGCTGCGCCGTTCGCTCGCCATGGAGATGGGCTTCGTCATGCCGGCGGTACGCATCCTCGACAATGTACAGCTCGAGGCCAACGCCTACATCATCAAGATCAAGGAAGTGGAAGCCGGCCGCGGCAATATCTGGGCCGGCCAATACATGGTCATGGATCCGGGCGGCGGCCAGATCGACCTGCCGGGCACCCACACAACCGAGCCGACCTTCGGCCTGCCGGCGACGTGGATCGACGCGTCGCTGAAGGAAGACGCCTCGATGAAGGGCTACACGGTGGTCGATGCCGCCACCGTCCTGTCGACTCATCTCACCGAGCTGCTCAAAGGCAACATGGCCGAGCTGTTGTCCTACGGCGAGGTGCAGAAACTCTTGAAGGAGCTGCCCAAGGAGCAGGCCGACTTGCTCAAGGACCTGGTGCCGAGCGCGATCAACGTCTCGGGCATCCAGCGCGTGCTGCAGATCCTGCTGGGCGAGCGCGTTTCCATCCGCGATCTCTCCACCATCCTGGAAGGCATCGCCGACGGCATTTCCGGCACGCGCAACCCGACCATTCTCGCCGAGCATGTGCGCGCGCGCCTGGCTCGCCAGATTTGCGCCCAACACACCAGCCCCTCCGGCTATCTGCCGATCATCGCGCTGTCGGCGCCCTGGGAGCAGTCGTTTGCGGAATCGCTGGTCGGCCAGGGCGACGAACGCTCGCTCGCCATGCAGCCGTCGAAGCTCACCGAATTCATCACCCTGGTGCGCGAGAGGTTCGAAGCCGCCGCGCGCGAAGGCGAAGCGCCGGTGCTGGTGACCTCCGCGCATGTCCGCCCGTTCGTGCGCGGCATCGTCGAACGCTTCCGCGCGCAGACACCGGTGATGTCGCAAAGCGAAATCCACCCGCGCGCAAGGCTGAAGACGGTGGGGAGTATTTGAGGGGCGACGCCATCAAACGGCCGGCATCGTCCGGTGTGAACAGGCCTACGCCGCCGTCAGGGGATAAAGCAGGCGTTGCGTCAGCCGCGGCTTATTCGACCACGCTCCAGGCGGTCGATATGTTGCCGATCACCGCTTGGAGCTTCGACGTCGTGCCGTTCATCTCCCAGATCGCCACATCGCCGTTGCTGTGACGCCAAAGAATGTCGGCCTTGCCGTCGCCGTCATAGTCGCCGGTTGAGACGATCTGCCAAGCCGTGGGAACACTGCCGATATCCACCTGCAATTTGGCTGTCGTCCCATTCATTTCCCAGATCGCGACATCGCCGTTGGTGTTGCGCCAAAGAATATCGGCCTTGCCGTCGCCGTCGAAGTCGCTCGCGCCGGCGATCTGCCAGGCCGTGGGAACATTGCCGATGTCCACCTGCGATTTTGGTGACGTGCCGTTCATCAGCCAGATCGCGACGTCGCCGTTGGTGTTGCGCCAGAGGATGTCGGCCTTGCCGTCGCCATCGAAGTCGGCCACGCCGGCGATCTGCCACGCCGAGGGCACGTTACCGATGTCGGGTGGCCCTATCTTGACGTCGGTGCCGTCCATCAACCAGATCGCCACGTCGCCGCCCGTGTGACGCCAAAGAATGTCGGCCTTGCCGTCGCCGTCGAAGTCGGCCACGCCGGCGAACTGCCAATCGGTTGGAATGTTGCCAATATCCGTTTGTTTAGCGGGCGTCGTGCCATTCATCAGCCAGATCGCCACATCGCCATTGCTGTGGCGCCAGAGAATATCGGCATTGCCATCGTGATCGAAATCGCCCGTCGACTGAACGAGGCTCGCCGTGCCCGCGATCTGCCAGGCCGTGGAGACAAGCCCGACGTTCGCTTGGGAGGTTGGCGTCGTGCCGTTCATCAGCCACATCGCGACTTCGCCGTCGCTGTGGCGCCAGAGGATGTCGCTCTTGCCGTCGCCCTGGAAGTCGTGACTGACCGCCGCGCCGTGGGCGGCGAATACCCACGTCGCTCCAAGGAGGTTGGTGTCTCCGCTGCCTCCTAAGACGGCAATCGTTGCATCAGCGCCGGTCGCATCCAGCTGTGAGAGCGCAACGGATTGGCCCTCGCCGGGATCATATGCGGCTGTGCCGACAGCCCCGCTGCCGACCAGCTTCTGCCGCTGGGTCCAAAGCCCGCTGCTACGGGTAAAGAGCCACGCCGCCCCAATCCCATTGTCGCCAGGGCCGCCTATCAGGGCGGGCCCGGTATCGCTGAATGGAAGTGCGACCGAGCTGCCTTGCCTGGCATTTCCAATCGCGCCGCTGCCAACTAGCTTGGCTTGCTGCACCCAGCCGTTGCCGCTGCGGGCGAAGACCCATGTCGCGCCGGCATAGTTGTTGTCATAGGGTCCGCCAACCAGCGCCGTGTCACCCTCGCCGGATATCGCGACCGACAAGCCCTGGCCGGAATTGCCGATTGCCGCGCCGCCGACCAACATCGCCTTCTGGCTCCAGACGCCGCCGGATCGGCTGAACACCCATGCCGCGCCGGGCGCGGTCTGCTGCTGCGCGCCGATGATTGCGGTGTCGCCGTATGTCGAAAGCGCAACCGAATAGCCAAAGTGGCCATTGCTGGAGACGCCGATGCCGACCAGCTTCGCCTGTTGGGTCCACGTGCCGTTCGTGCGGGTAAACACCCACGCCGCTCCGGCGTCGTCCGTCGTCCCGTTATTGCTGCCGAACGGACCGCCAACGATCGCCGTGTTGCCGTCTGCGGAGAGCGCAACCGACATGCCCTGATTGAAATAGTCCGTGGCGCTCCCGACCAGCTTCGCCTGCTGGTGCCAGGCCCCGTTGGTCCGCACGAACACCCATGCCGCGCCGGTATTGCCGTGGTCGCCCTGGCCGCCAATGAGCGCGGTATTACCGTCAGCGGAAAGCGCGACGGACCAGCCGAAAAAGCCCTGGCCGATTTCATCGGTGGGCCTTATCTCGCTGCCCTGCCGCGTCCAGACCCCGTTGCTGCGGACGAACACCACTGCGAAACCGCCGGCATTCTCGGCAAAGGGCGCTCCGACCAGAATGGTCGGGCTGGCGGACGCCACGGCAACCGAGTGGCCCTGAGTGACCTCGCCGGGTTCGCCGGTGTAGACCAGCTTCGGCCCCTGCTGGAGATACACTGCCAGCGCCGGCTGCGTGCCGCAAACGAACGAGGCGGCAATCAGCGCCGCCAAGGCGATCGGCCACCGCTTCGTCCCGAACGCGCGAGAACGGATGAACGCGACAAATGAAGGATGCCGGCTGCATCCCGTCACGAGGCGCAAGATGGGCCTGGCAGATGATGGGGTCATAGCGAACCTCGTCCGGATGTGTTCAAAGCCTGACCTCCATGGGTCGCGACCACAGCGGCATCAGTTCAACGCCCCTCGCATTATTCATGCGGGCGCGATCGCGGCGTCCCCCAATCGGGGGAGACCTGCGGCAACGTCGTTCGTGAGGGAACCAGTCCGGCAGCGACGCGCGGACATTTCGCCCAACGACCCAAATCGGACTTGCCCGAATTCGGATCGAATGCTCGCTTGTTAGTCCGAAGCGGATGTTGGGGCGCCGGCTTTCAAGCTCACCGAATTCATCGCTCTGGTGCGCGAGAACGTCGTTGCCGCCGCGCTCACGGAAACCTCAGACGTCGTCCCCCGCGGACGCGAGAGACCGGGTAGACGCCGACCGCCATGATTACGAGATCGTCCGCTTTCGCGGACGATGACAGCTGAAATCGTTGCACGGTTGGTCGCCGGATCATTCCGCCGCTTCGACCGGCGCGGCGGGCTCGTCATGCGTCCGGCCGCGGATGGCGTCATCGCGATACTTGCGCTTGAGCGCCGCCTCGCCGCCGGTCGTCTCGTGATAGAGCGCAAGCGCCTCGAACTCATCGGCCTTCGGCGGCGCGATGGCGAGATCGCTATAGGTCCAACGATCAGGCGCCTTGAGCGCGGCATCGAGCATCTTCTTGCAACGGCGCCAGACCCAGAAATAACCCCAGTATTTCACCGCGCCGCCGAACACCTGGCGGCCCCAGAACACGAGCGGGTTTTCCAGCGGCATGCCGTGGCGCCGGTCGCGCCGGAACTTCAGGCGCACGGCGCCGCCTTCCAGCGGATGCACGCCCTCGTAGAGGATCATCAGATAGAACCACAGGATGGTCCCGAGCGTGGTACCGGGCCGCAAATTCTTAGCCGCGCAGGTGCGGCGGATAATCGTGTTGATGTGCTCCGGCGTATAGAAGGTGTGCCACGCCGCGCGATAGGCCTCCTCCCATTCGGTGTCCGACATCGCGCCGCTATGATGCGCCACCCGGTGGTTGAGGTCGTATTTGTTCACGTCCGGGTCCATCCAGACGCCCTTGGCCGAAAGCGTCTTGTGGTCCTCGGAGCCGGGCAGCGGCGTCAGGAAGAAGAACTCGAGAATGTCGATCGGCAGTTCGCGCTTGATGATCTCGATGTCGCGCAGGATCGACTCTTTGGTGTCGGCGGGAAAGCCGAGGATATAGCCGGCATAGGTGATGGCGCCGTGGTTGCGCCACATCTGCAGCATGTCGCGGTATTCGGTGATCTTGTTCTGCCGTTTCTTGGCGGCGATCAGATTGTCCGGGTTGATGTTCTCCAGCCCGATGAACACGCGGCGCACGCCCGCGTGCGACGCCTTCTCGATGAAGCCGGGGATCTTGTGGCAGAGCGTATCGACCTGGATGGTGAAGCCGATCTTCATCCCCTCGCCTTCGCGCATGGCGATCATGCGGTCGAACAGCGGCTCCCAGTCCTTGTTGCGGGCGAAATTGTCATCGGTGATGAAGAAGCGCTTGATGCCTTGCGCGTAGTTCTCGCGCACGATCTTTTCCAGATCCTCGGCGGAGCGGATGCGGCTCTTGCGCCCTTGCACGTTGATGATGGTGCAGAACGAGCACTGGTAAGGGCAGCCGCGGCCGAGATCGACCGAGGACAGCGAGCCGGAGGTGCGCACCACGTGCTTGCGCGGCAGGATCGGCGCCGGCTCGCCGGCGAGCGCCGGAAGCGCATCCATGTGATTGTAGAGCGGCTTCAACGCTCCGGCGTAGCCATCGCGCAGCACCTCGTCGAGCCTGTGCTCTTCCGCTTCGCCGGCGAAGAACGAGATGCCCATGGCTTGCGCGGCTTTGATGTCGGCCGGCAGCTCCGGCAGCATGGCGATGCAGCCCGAGACGTGGAAGCCGCCGATGCCGACCGGTATTCCGGCGGCAAGAAACGGCCGCGCCAGATCGACCGCGCGCGGAAACTGGTTCGACTGCACGCCGACCAGCGCGATCATCGCGCGGCCGCCGGCGCGGCGGATCATCTTGATGATCTTGTCCGGCCGCACCCGGCGATTGGTCTCGTCATAGGTGTCCAGCCGGATCTCGACGCCCGGCCCCAGCACCTCGCGCCGGCTCGCATCCTCGGCAAGCGCGTTCAGGCAGGCGAGCGTGTTGGAGGGAATTGCCGAGCGGAACCACTGGATCGGATAGCCGTCGTCGTCATAATGCGTCGGCTTGATCATCACGAAGTGGAACAAGGCCGGACTTTGGTCGGGGACGGATTTAACCATGTCGCTCCTACGCTGCGTCCGTTCAGCTCGAAACGTAACGATTTTTCACGCAAAAAGTCGAGACTTTTGTCAGTTCTGCCGATTTACCAAGGCTTTGGACGTTTTCTTTGCCGGTGCCCTCAGGGCTAGAAAAACCGCCTCCGCATTGCCATATAACGTAGTGTTAATTCAAGGGTTTGTGCCCAAGTTGAGGTAGTGGAGCAGCCATGGACAAGTTCGATTATTCCGCCCCGGCGGAGTTGTTTCCGTCACGCAATCGCCGCGGGCCCAGCAAGGTGAAGTATCGCCGCTTCGATCGCGCCGCCGATGCCATCCGTTTCGCGGTCGAGGAACTGCCGGAGCAGCAGTTGCTCGGCGCCTATATCGAAGTGGAAGGCGGCCGGCTCGGCCACCAGGATATTCGCACCTTGTACAACAGCGTCGAGTACCCGCTTAAGAAGCGCGCCAAGGAAGCGGCGTAATCACCGCCGCCTCTCGGCTGGCGACGCCGGCCGTGCGCTTCCTTCAACCGAAGACCCGACAGCCACCCAAGCCGCGTCCGCGCGGCTACTTTTCCTCGCGCAGGCCGGGTGTGCCGCCTTCGCCGAGACCGTCGATGTGCGACTGCGTGTAGCGCTCGAGCCCGATGCGGCCGATCAGGTCAAGTTGGGTCTCGAGAAAATCGATGTGACCTTCCTCGTCGGCCATCAACAGTTCGAACAGATCGCGTGACGGATAGTCCCTGACCTGCAGGCAGTGCTGCGCCGCCTCCTGATAGAGCGCGCGCGCGCCGACCTCGGCGGCGAGATCCGCATCGATGATCTCCTTGACGTTCTCCCCGATCCGCAGCGGATCGAGCGTCTGCATGTTGGGAAAGCCTTCGAGGAAGAGGATGCGGTCGACGAAACGGTCGGCATGACGCATCTCCTCGATGGACTCCTCGCGCCACTTCTTGGCGAGCCCGTTGAGACCCCAATTGTCGAGAATACGGTAGTGCAGCCAGTACTGGTTGATGGCAGTGAGCTCGCTGCGCAGGCCCTTGTTGAGATATTCAATGACCTTGGCGTCGCCTTTCATGGCCTGCTCCCTGCGCGAATGATCCGGAAAACTCTGTTGATCGGATTAGAATAGCTAAAAGGGCCTCCTCGAGAAAACACAAACGCCCTCGGCGCCCACCGAATTTGTCGATCATTGGCGGCTTATTCAGCAGCGATCAGGATGATCGGCTCGATCTCGCTGTCAGGCGATACGGCAGGACTTTCTTGATGGCCCTCGGCAGCCGGACACGTCGGACAGCCGACGTTGCAGTTCTGCAGATGGGCATCCGCCACCAGTGCGCGCACCGTCTCGATGCATCGTCCGCAACGGGGGGCGCAGCCGAGGCAACGATAGGCCTCGCCCGCCGACCGCGGCCGGCCGCCATCGGGGTCGCGCTGCAGGATCTCGAGAATCTGCGCTTCCGACAATACGTTGCACGAGCAGATGATCACCGTCGGCCACCCTGTTTAGAACTGTTAAAAACTGTAGGGCTTTCAACTACTTATTTATGTAATGGAGCGCGCGCCGGCGGGCAATAGCCGTCGCGCCTCCCGCTATTCTCAAATGCGCCGGATTGCGACCGCGGTGAATGATCCAAGTCAAATCGCGGCTTTTCCGGCGCGATTTCCGCAGTCGACCCCAAATGGTCACTGATTAAAGAGGGAAAACGCGCCCGGCGCCGGCGCGGTTCCCGATTAGGTGCCATTTTCTCGCCGCCTTTCACCGAGTTTTCACCCCGTTTTCAAGCTCGCGTGATGCCGGCTTGGGAACGCTCCCGGCCACCCCCACGTTAACCCGCCGAGAACGCTTTGAACCTTTCGCAAGGCCGGGCCGACTAACGGGTGAGGACCTTGGAGGACGCCATGAACTGGTCGATGTATTCCGCCGATCGCGGCACCCACCTCAAGATCGTGGTGGTGGGGCTGACGTTTGCGCTGTTGGTCGCCGTCATCGGGATTTCCGCCCACGAGTTCAATCTCGGGACCGACATCATGACGGCGCAGGCGCCGACCGTGATCCAGGCCCAGAAGAACACCGCCTTCACCGCGCGTGACGGTATTACGATCCGTTAACCGTTAGGCCGGCATCGCCGGCTTTGAGCCATCGTTTCATCTACCTCCCCCCTGACACGCCGCATTTGCGGCGTGTTTTTTATTTCGAATCTTAAGCGTCGCTTTAAGGGCTTGCGTGCGACATCCCGCTCGGTTGACCGGCTGGGGGTATTTCGCAAGAAATGATGCGTGGCGTATCGATGATCGAATCAGAGGCCCGACAAGGGCGGAACATGCATCGCCATTCTCTCGACCTGCGCAGATCTCATTGTGCCCGCGCCGGGGCAAGGGGATTTGCCATCGCGTTGATGGCGCTCAGCGTCTCCGGCTGCGCCGGAACTTCACTCGGCCAGGCGGCCGATCCCGCCACCGAAGCCTACGCCGCCGATCCCGCCGCGAGCGACTACCAAGCCAAGCTCGCCCGCTACGAACAAGTACACGGCGCCTATGAGGCGGAAGCCTCGGCCTATTGGAATGCGGTCAGCGCGAAGCGCAAGCTGCGCCACGCCAAGCTTCGCAAGCGCGAGCCGCTCCGGCTTGCCGACTACGTGCTCACCCAGCCGCCGGTCTACGCCGGTCCGCCGCGGCCGAAGAATCCCTTCGCGCCGACGACGCCGCCGCGCGAGCGGAAGGAAATTCCGGTGGTCGCCGATTTCCTGCAGGCCGCGCGCGAGCAATACGGCTTCGTGCCGGACCGCCCGCGCAACGAGCTCGCGTTCAAGCGCGCCTATGCCGCCGCCGCACGCGCCGCCGGCCTCGACAAGAGCCAGGTGGTCGGCATCTACGCCTTCGAGACCGGCGGGCACGGCGCCTATGACACCCAGGCCGGCCTGCTTTTCGATCGCCCCGGCGCGCACGCGATCTCGCCGGCGCTCGGCTACAATCAACTGCTGTCGACGTTGACCATCTCGCTGCTTGCCGAACACGGCAACCAGATCATCGCCGAGCTGCGGCAGAAGGAGCGGCAGCTTTCCGGTGACGCGCGCGCGCGGATGTCCCACAAGATCGCGGTGCTGCGGCGCATGATTGCCGTCGCGCGCTCGGTGCCGCACCGCTGGAGCGCCTACGACCGGCTGGCCAAGCGGACGGCCAAGGGCATGGGCATCCACGCCGTCCTGCTCGATGTCGATATCGGCCCGCTGCTGCAGGTGCTGAACCTCGCAAATTCGGTGCACTTTGCGCGCGTCAAAGGCTACGAGGGGCCGCTGAGCGCGGCCGAATTGGAGCTGATGAATTTGACCGGCGACGGCAACGGCATCGACATGGTGATGATGCCGCAAGCCTTGCGCGAGAAGGTGCCGACCGCGAACTTCTTCGTGGCGGTCGGCTATTACCGCAATCCGATCGCGCGCCGCTCCGGCACGGTGGCCGGCCTGATCAACGAGATCCAGAACCACATTGCCCGCGCCGAGCAGAACGAGGGCGCGCGCGAGCTGGCGGCGGCGTTTTAAGCGCGGGTTAGCGGCTAGGCCGGCAGCCCGCCCTGCAGCGCGCCGCCAATTCCTCGGCGCTCAACCGACCGTTGCCGTTCTTTTCGAGACCCTGGCTCCGCAGCCGCCGGCGTCTCCGTCACATTGACGCCGATCAATGCCGCGACCGCCGGCGCCGCCTACCTATTCCCCGCCAGAGCCAAAAGATGCGAGGCGCCATCGGCCGACCGCGATGCGGTGATCGAAGGCGCCGAGGCGATCCTCGTTAGGCACGGCAGTCATCATGCGCAGCGATCCCCGCACCGGCCTCATCGTCTGTTATGCACTTGCCGGCACCGCGGCAATATGGCTGCTCGCGAACGTAATCGCGGGCGACGCGCTCTACCGCCTCATGGGCAGCAACGTTTACCCGATCACGTTCTTGGCGATTTTCGTCGGCCTGTCGGCCTTGATGGTCGGCCTGCTCATTTTCCGCCGCTACGCGCGCGTCCGGACCGACCTGCTGGCCGGACGCCATGTCATCGCCCGCTGGCGCGCCGACCGCGACAGTTTCGACGCGGTTGGCCTCATCAGCGAGGCAGCGGATCGCGACGACAAGCGCGGCGCGTTGCTTCTGATCTTCTGTTTTGTGGCGGTCATTTTCGGCGGCTTCGCGCTGTTCGACCCGAAGGTTGCGCCGTTCATGCTGGCCGTCGCCGGCGGCGTCATCGTGATCGTGAGCCTGGCGTTTATGATCGGCAACCGCGCACGCCGTAAACAACTCGAATTCCGCAGCGGCGATATCATCGTCGGTCCCGGCGGCCTTATCGCAGACGACGTGCTGCATGTGTGGGACGGCTTCATGTCATCCCTGGACGCGGCCGAATTCGTTCCCGGCCGGCCGGACATCCTCGCGATCACCTACAGCACGACCACGCGCATGGGCCGACAGGTCACCAACATTCTCCTGCCGGTACCGGAAGCGCAGGGAGAGCTTGCGCGCACTGTCGCGCAGCAGTTGCTAGCCGCTCATCACCTCAAGCCGCGCCCGCGGGCGAAAGAACGGGCGGCCCCATCGGCGGCGCGCTCGAAATAGAGACCTGCGGGCCTCGTCAGGACCGGCGACAAGAGAGCCGTATCGTCCGATGAAGAAACCCGCGATGGGCCGCCGCGCGCTAGCCCTGACAGCGACGCTCATCGTTTTCGGCAGCGTGGCGCTTGCTTCAAAGCCGGTGCCGAGGACGATCCCCACGCGAAAAAGGCGGACGCGGGCGGCGACATCCGGCCGCTTCAAGGCATTGACGTGGGTCAACCCCGCCGTTCGACCGCCCCCTAACATACCTTGTCATCCGCGCGCCCGCGGGGGTTCTGCGCGCAACAGCGCGCAGGCTAGGAGGACGGCTTGCCAAACATTGTTATTCGGTCCGATCGGCGGTCCGTCGTCATCATGGGCGCGGGCGCAGTCGCCCTCGCCTTCGCGCCAACGGCATGGGCGCAAAGCGACGAGCAATTCAGGCAAAAAAACGTCGACGACCTGATCACGCGTATCGACAAGGCCGTCGGCACGTCGCTGGAGACTGCCGACTGGCGGCGGAACTACGCGCAGGCTGCCCGCAACATCGAGGATCTCGCGAAAGTGTTGCGATACGGCGGCAAGATCCACGCCAATCCGGTTGCTGCCTTCAAGGCCAAACTCGATGCGCTGTGGCAAGAGCGCCGTGAATGGCTCACGTATCTGGAGGGGACCGTCGTCCGCCTGCAACGGCTCAGCGAAAGCGCGAGCCAACAGGCGATCCGCGATGTCGGCGGTGCGATGATCAGGTTTCTGATGAAGCCAGTGCCAGGCGGCACGACGCTGTTGAACGCGGCGCGCACCCGCGATGCCGACGTCATCCGTCAGGATTTCGCACGCCTCAAAACGCAGAAGCAGGCAATCAAGGTCACGCGCGAATACATCACGCAACTGCTCAAGAACATGACAGATCTGAAACAGCGCCGCATGGAGCTGGAGCCGCTGAGCGCGGCCTTTGCGGCGCTCAGCCAGAGCGGCACCGCAAGTCAGGCAACTTACGTGGGCAAGGTCACCTGGCGACAGAACAACCTGACACGCGAGCTCGGCGGATCGATTAAGCTGATCGTCACTGGCCAGCAAGTTTCCGGCGAGATCACCGTTATCGACAAGGGCGCGGTCAGAAAGGCCGCGATTACGGGCGAAGTCGGCGCGGGCGGCCGCATTACCGCAAAGGTCGCGGGCAAGTCCGCTACGGCCGCCGGGAATTCGGGCATCGCCGGCATCCTGGTCGGCGCACTGCTCAACTTCCCGTTCCGCGGAATGCTCACAGGCACCGTTGTCGGCAACAGTGCGGGCGGGTCCTTTCAAGTCGGCTCGGTCGACAAACGGAAGCAACCAGTTTCCGTCACCGGCAAGTGGCAGGCGTCCAAGTCCTGAAATCGCGGCCGGCGCCAACGAGGCGTAACATCAATGAGAGAAACCATGCTCGCCCATCCATCCATCGTCTTCCGTTCAGTCAATCATCGTCAACTCGTTGTGGCGGCGGTGCTCTGCGCGCTAGCGGCGCCGGGCATCACGCTCGCGCAGACCACCACCATCTTCTACAATGGCAACGTCTATGCCGTGCAGAACGACCCGCCGCAGGCGACGGTCGTCACCCTATCCGGGCAAACGACTGTCACGCAGGTGAAGACCTATCATTGGAACAACGGCCAAGGCGCAACGCCCGGCACCATCGCGCTGATGAGCGACAAAACCGGCGAACTCTACGGTCCGTGGCAGGCGACCGGCCAGCCGGGCCAGGGTGGCGTCCCCAACGCCTATTGGGTGGTGGCGCCCAATGTGACGCTTCCCCCCGGCGATTACATTGTGATCGATTCCGACAAGGCGACCTGGGCGCAGAACCCGCAGTCGGGCGGTGCCGGCTTTGTCTGGATCAATGGACCTGGCGGCGGCTGACCGCAGCGATCGCTTAAACCCCGACCCCGCCGGTATTGAACCTCAGCGCGCCGATGCGATCGAGTTCGGTCTGCTCGCGGGCATTGACCTCGGCGCGTTCGCGGGCCTGATCGCGCTCGTCCAGCATCTCGACCTTCTTTAATTCCTCGAAGGCCTCGCCGAGAGCGGCCTGGGCATCGTCGAGCTGCGTCTTCAGCTCGCCGGCCGAGCGCACCAAGTTCTCGCGCCGGGTGATGGCGGCCTTGGCGTAGGTCGGATAGGCGAAATGAGCGGGATCGTGGATACCGGCACGGTCCTGTTCAATCGCGATCTCGCGGTTGAGCTCGGTCGCGATGCGCTCGAACTCGGCGATCATCGCCTCGATCTGGGCGACCTTGCGCCGCCGTTCGTCGACCTGAAACTTCTTCAGGCGGATGAGAGTTTCGCGTGACTTCATCAACTCATTACTCCCCGAAGTCCCGGATCGTCGCCCGCGCACGCTCAAGCGCCTGGTCCCGCGCAGACGATGCGGACCGTTCAGCCGACGCAGACTGGCGCAATAACGTTAGTTTTCGGTTTCCGAGCCCTGCAAAATCTCGGCCAATTGGCGGTATCCCTCGGCCAATGTCGAGGCTTCGTCCTTGTTTTGGCCCAAAAACGCTTCGAGGGCGGGGTGGAGACGGATGGCTTCGTCCACCTCGGCGCTGGAACCCGGCCGGTAGGCGCCGAGCCGGATCAGCTCCTCCATGTCGGCATAGGTCGCCATCACGGCCTTCGCCCGGTTCAACACCGGCAGGAATTCCGGGTCGGCCGCCCGCGGCATGGTGCGCGAGATCGACTTGAGGACATTGATGGCCGGATAGCGCCCGCGCTCGGCGATCGCCCGCTCCATCACGATGTGGCCGTCGAGAATGCCGCGCACGGCATCGGCCACCGGCTCGTTGTGGTCGTCGCCGTCGACCAGGACCGTGAAGATGCCGGTGATGGTGCCGGCATCGGTGCCGGGGCCGGCGCGCTCCAACAGCCGCGGCAGCTCGGTGAATACGGTCGGCGTATAGCCCTTGGCCGTCGGCGGCTCGCCGGCGGAAAGCCCGATCTCGCGCTGCGCCATGGCGAAGCGGGTGACCGAATCCATCAGCACCAGCACGTCCTTGTGCAGGTCGCGGAAGAACTCCGCGATGGTCAAGGTCAGGTAGGCCGCCTGGCGGCGCATCAGCGCCGGCTCGTCGGAGGTCGACACCACCACGACCGAGCGGGCAAGGCCGGCAGGGCCGAGATCGTCCTGCAGGAACTCCTGCACCTCGCGGCCCCGCTCGCCGACCAGGCCAATGACCGATACGTCGGCCTGCACGTTGCGCGCCAGCATCGACAGCAGCACCGATTTGCCGACGCCGGAGCCCGAGAAGATGCCCATGCGCTGGCCGCGGCAGGAGGTGAGGAAGGTGTTGAGCGCGCGCACGCCGAGATCGAGCGGCTCCCCCACCCGCTGGCGGGCATGAGCCGGCGGCGGCGAGGCGCGAAAGGCATAGGGTGTCGGCCCCGGCGGCAAGGGCCCAAGCCCGTCGATCGGCTCGCCCATGGCATTGACCACGCGGCCGAGCCAGGCTTCCGATGGCCGCACGCTGCCGGCCGCCGTCTGCACCACCGCCCGGCAGCCGCGCCGCACGCCCTCGAGCGCGGCAAAGGGCATGGCCAGCGCATGGCCACGGGCAAAGCCGACGATCTCGCAGGGGATGGCGCGGGTGGTGCCGGCCTCAAGCGTGAGACGGGCGCCGACCGACATGGCATGGACGGGCCCCGCCACCTCCACCATCAGCCCACGCACCGCCACCACGCGGCCATAGGTCTCCACCGCATCGAGATCGGCGATCTGCTCGGCGAGAGCTTTGATCATGCGTCGAGCCGCGAGCGCTTGGCCACCAATTCAGGCCCGATTGCGGCCTGCTTCCTCCCGCCTTGAGGGAAACCTGCAAGAGCGCGAGTGCCATGCTTCCTAACGTCGAACATGAAATACGCGGAAAACCGTACGCCACTGGGATACCGCCAGGGCGCGAAAATCCCCGTCGATAGCGATAAACCAGCGCTTAGGCTTACCGGCTGATCGATCGCTTTAACCGGATGTTTACCCGCGTCATTAATCATTGGGTCATCGTCCGTGGGAACGCGGCCGCCAGAATCGCCCAGTCGGACGGTGAGGCGGTTTGCGAAGGGTCGGTTACCGCCGATCCTTGAACTGGAGCATGAACGCAGCCTGGGCAAAAAAACCACTCTCCAGCAATTATTTACGCCGATTCGGGTGACTCTGCATACGGCGTGCTTGCCGAAGAGAATCAGGTTTTGTTAACCATGGCTGGATAGTGTCGAATCAGTTTGTCCCAAAAGCGTTTTTTGACCTTCGCCGCCAGCGCGGCGCTGACCTTACGGGCCCGGTTGCGGCGAGAAGGGGACTGGCATGCGCGTTCTACTTATTGAAGACGACAGCGCGACCGCTCAGTCGATCGAGCTGATGCTCAAATCGGAGAGCTTCAACGTCTACACCACCGATCTTGGCGAAGAAGGTGTCGATCTCGGCAAGCTCTACGACTACGACATCATCCTGCTCGACCTGAACCTGCCAGACATGTCGGGTTTCGAGGTGCTGCGCTCCTTGCGCGTCTCCAAGGTCAAGACCCCCATCCTCATCCTCTCCGGCCTCGCCGGCATCGAGGACAAGGTGCGCGGCCTCGGCTTCGGCGCCGACGACTACATGACCAAGCCGTTCCACAAGGACGAGCTGATCGCCCGCATCCACGCCATCGTGCGTCGGTCAAAGGGCCACGCCCAATCGGTCATCAACACCGGCGACCTGGTGGTCAACCTCGACACCAAGACGGTGGAGGTCGGCGGCCAGCGCGTGCACCTGACCGGCAAGGAATATCAGATGCTCGAGCTGCTCTCCCTGCGCAAAGGGACGACGCTCACCAAGGAGATGTTCCTCAACCATCTCTACGGCGGCATGGACGAGCCGGAACTCAAGATCATCGACGTCTTCATCTGCAAGCTGCGCAAGAAGCTCGCCAACGCCTCCTCCGGCAAAAACTACATCGAGACCGTATGGGGCCGCGGCTACGTGCTGCGCGAGCCGTCGGAGAGCGAAGAGCGCATTCCAGCCTGAGCCCGTGCCCTGCCCGCACCGGCGGAGAAATTCCAAAAACCCCGCCCCTGAGGCGGGGTTCTTGTTTTAGGGGGCCAAGGCCCACAAATGAGCTCTCGCGGCTCCCAGGTACCGCCTCTGTGACCAGAGGCTGAGAATGGCAAAAATTGCCCGCAAAACTTGCGGCGCCGGCCGGTTTTTGCGGGAAACAGTGCGGAAATGGCCCTTCGGGCCCCCCACTTGGTTACCAAAAGCTTGCTTTTTTTGAGCGCCGCGATTGGAATCGAATAAGATCGAGAACCAAGAATGGACTCAGGGGCATCCTGGTGAAAAATCGGCCGCGAATTCATGGGGCGGCAAAAGCGCTGGCTTTTGCCGCTTTGGTTGCTGCGTGCGCCCTGCCGCCCGTTCACGCGCAGGCGCAGCCGGATTGCGACGCGCCGCTCAAGCTGGTTCGTCTCGCCAAGCCACTCGCGCGCCTCGCCGGCAAGTTGGCCAGCCACGATCCGATCGTCATCGTCGCCATCGGCTCGTCCTCGACCGCCGGAGCCGGCGCCAGTTCGAAGGCGAAGAACTATCCCAGCCGGCTCGAAGCCGAATTGAAGCGGCGTTTTCCCGAGCAGCCGATCAAGGTCATCAACCGCGGCATCGGCGGCGAGGTGATCGGCGACATGCTCAAGCGTTTCGATAAGGCCGTGGTCGCCGCCAAGCCCGATCTGGTGCTTTGGCAGCTCGGCACCAATTCGGTAATGCGCCGCCATGAGCCGGTCAACGAAGGCGCCGCGATCCGCGCAGGCCTGGCCAAGCTCCGCTCAACCGGCGCCGACGTCGTGCTGATCAATCCACAATTTGCGCCCAAGGTGATCAACAAGCCGCAAGCCGAGCCCATGCTGGCGCTCATCTCCCTGATCGCCAAGCAGGAGAACGTCGATTTGTTCCGCCGCTTCGCCGTCATGAAGCGCTGGCACGACAAGGCGCACTTGGAGTTCACCACCTTCGTGGCGCCCGACGGGCTGCACATGAACGACTGGAGCTATGCCTGCATGGCCAAGGGCTTGGCGGCAGCCATCGCGGACGCCGCGACCCGGCCGGTGATGTCGGCCGCCGCCGCGAAGGTCGCCCAGCCGTAGCTGGCACGCGATTTCCTATTTCGGCGGCGCGCGCTTGGGCTTAGGCATGGTCTTGGCAAAGGCGCCGAGCGTGATGGCGTTGGCGACGTATTGCGCCAGGCAATCGTAACCTTCCTCGCTGCGCTCGAACTGATCGGCCACCGGCAGGCCGGTTTCCGCCGCTTTGTTGAGGATTTCCATCGCCTCATAGAAGCGCACGACAATCACGTTCTCGCGCGCCGCCACCTGGCGCAGCGTGTCGCGGATCAGCTTATAGTGCGCGTCGCGCAGCATCTCCGGCGCAAACTGCAGGCCGACCAGCACCACATCGACCTTGTGCGCCTTCAGCCAGTCGACCTGATCCTTGACCGTTGCCGCGAAATCTTCGGCCGACACATAGGCAAGGGCATCGTTGGTGCCGACCTGCCAGAGCACAAGATCGGGCTCTTCCAGCGCAACTTCGTTCTTCATGCGCACGGCGGCGTCGGCGGCAAGCTCGCCGGAAACGCCATGGTTGATCATGGTGACGTCGATGCCCTTGAGCGCGCCTTCCAGCATGCCCTCGATCAGATCGCCGTAATCGCCGCCGCCGCCAAGATGACCGGGCGCCGCGCCCATGGACAGGATACGCAGGGTTTTACGCTTCTTCAGCACGGCGGCGACATTGGGCAGCGGCGAACCAACGGTCAGCGCGGCCGCGCCATTGCGGCAGTTCGGCGAAAAGGGCGACGGCACGCCAACGCGTCCCGCCGCCGGCAGCGGCTCCGCGCGCGCCGGCGCCAACAGGAGGAGCGCCGTTATGAGCGCGGCGCCGATACTGCCGGCGCGGGCGGTCGAGCGCGATCTTTCAATTCGGCGAGCCATGCGGTGAAAGCCATCACGACGATACCTATGATTACCACGGCCGTGTCACTCAAGACAGAGCCGTGATAGACGTAGCGGACCACCTGTGCCGACAGGCTTAACAGAGAGCCGACACAGAAGACATAGAGCGAGTTGCGGCCCAGCATGGCAAACAGCCCGATCAGGCCGCTGGTCGCCGCGCCGACCACCGGCAGCTGGGTCGCCATGCGGATATAGCGGTAGGCCAGCGAAAATACCGCGATCAGCGCGAGGAATTGGATCAGCCGTATCGGCGTGACGTAGGCCTTGTCCACGATAAAGAACAGCTTCGGGTCCGGCACTTTGGTCGGGTCGGGCCACCAATTGAAGACGTGCATGAGTAGGCCGGCGATGACGATCGGTAGCCCGATCAGGCGCAACGGCACGATGGCGCGGCGCGCGAACGCGCCGATGCCGCGGTCGGGCCGCGCAAGCGAGAAGCCCAACACGAAGAGGAGCTGCCAGGCGAGCGGGTTGAAGAACCAGGAGTTGGTCGACGGCCAGCTCGGCAGTTGGATGCGGAAGGCGAGCACGCACAGATAAAGCGTCAGCGACAACGGCAGCAGCAGCGCGGGCCTCAAGCGGTCGATAACCGCAAAGACGGGCGCCATGGTCATCAACACCACGTAGAGCGGCAGGATGTTGAAATAGCCGAGTTGGTGCGTGAGCAGCGCGAGCCCGATATGCGACGAAACCGGATCGTCGAACACGGCGGCCGCGTTGTGCCACTGCAGCAGCAGCGGATTCTGCAAGGCAATCGCGCTCGCCGCCAGGATGGCGATGGCGAGCACGGTAATGAGGATCTGCGCGGTATAGATCTCGAAAGCGCGGCCGAGCAGACGCATCACCACTTCGCGCGTCGTTCGCCGCCGACTGCCGCCTTCCGCCATCAGCCGCAACGACCAGCCGGCCAGGAAAACGAACAGGTCGGCGGCATCGGCGATGGAGAAGTTTACGAGCGTATATTTGGCGTAAACAATGCCCGGGATGTGATCGATGAAGATGGTGATCAGCGCAAAACCACGCCAGAAGTCGACGGCATTGGGTTCGCGCGGCATGGCGACTTCTGCTGCATCAAATGGCTTTGCGCGCACTATCCGGATCGCAGCGCAGATGGTCAAGCGGCAATGGCGTTCCATTGCACGTTGCCGCAGCGTCGTGCGTCATCACGGCACTCACGCGATCGTGAGAATATCGCCCTGCCGCCGCTTCCGCGCCGTCAAGAAGAAAACACAAAGCGTGTGCCGACCGCCGAGTGAATCACCTTGTCGCCGAGCGCGTCCCGCGCGAGATCGTAGAAGCGATCGCCCGTGCAATGGCCAACGATGAGATAGTCAGGATCGATCTTCTCGAATTCCGCGATGGTGCTATGGATGTAGGCGTCGTCGAGCGGCGGCACGATATGGAAGCCGCCGATCACCGCGTGCACTTTGTCCACGCCCGAGGCCTGCATCGCCTGCCGCACGGTGTTGATGACGCCGCGATGACTGCATGAGGTGAGCACCACCAGGCCCTTGTCCTTGACCAGGTAGTTGGTGGCGATCTCGTGGTCGAAATCGTCGGGAATATAGTCGCCGGTTTTTTTCTTCGCCGGCATCTCGTCGGGATAGCAGCCGAACCCGTCGAAGATGCCGACGATCTCGCTGGTCGCGCGCAACGGCGTCTCGAACGAGGTCTGCCCGATGCGGCCGGTGGTGAAGGCATGGTCGGCGACCACGGCCGGCTCGGCCGCCATCATCAGCGACAGGTCGGCATCGAGAATGGCCTTGCGGTCGAGCGCGCCGAACTGGCCGCCGGCGTTGCGGCGCATGCAAAAAGTGTCCTCGCCGCCGACGTAAAACGGCAGCTTGGCCTTGAGCGCCTTGCCGTGTGCATTGAGGAAACCGACCATGCCGCCGAAATGATCGTAATGGCCGTGGCTCAGCACCATGGCGTCGAACAGCGCCGGATCGACCCCGATGATGTCCATGTTGTTGAGCAGCGCCGCCGGCGTATAGCCGAAGTCGATCATGACGTGACGGGTTTCGTCGCCGGCCTTGGATTCGCAATGCATGGCGAGGCCCCACTCGCCTTGCAGCGTGGCGCGCGGCGGCTTGTCGGGGTGGGTGTTGCCGCCGACCCGGCGCTCGATCTTGAAGCTGCCGCGCGTCTCCTGCGGGACGAATTGCACGACCGTGGTGTCGGTGACGATACGCACGCCGAGCCAGTCCACCACCGGCACCTCGCCGCCCAGGGTCTTGGCGGCTTGCGTGCGGTTATTGGCGGCGAGCGCGGCCATCATGGCGGTGACGAAGCCGGCGCCGCCGGCGCAGAGATGGCCGGCGGCGCCGAGCGCGGACGGCGACACGCAATTACAGAGATTGAACAGCATCAATTTCCCCCGGCAAACAAATTCAAGGGATCATATGCGTCCCATCGCGCGGTGTCATGCCCCGCGCTCGCCGGCGCGGCCGGCTAGTGGATTTCCGCCAGAAATTTGCGCACCACGTCGGCGGCGCCGTGATCGTCGAGATCGACGTGGTTGCCATGCGGAAATCGAACCATGCGCTTGGGTTCGGGCGCGAGCGCAAACAGCCGCTCGCCGAAACGGATCGGCACAACGCGGTCGCGCTCGCCATGCAATATCAGGATCGGCGCTTTCACCTTGCCGATGCGGCGGTCGGAGCGGAACGAATCCTTGATCAGCCAGCGCACCGGGGCAAACGGATAGGCGGCGGCGCCGACATCGGCGGCGCTGGTGAACGGCGCATCGAGGACCAATCCACCCACCGCATGGTCGGCAGCGAGCGCGGTGGCGACGGCGGTGCCGAGCGACTCGCCCCACGGCACGAGACGCGCGGGTTCATAGCGTGCGACCGCGAATGCATAGGCGGCGACCGCGTCGCGGATCAGCCCGGCTTCGCTCGGCCGGCCGGTCGAGCCGCCATAGCCGCGATAGGACAGCGCGACGAGCCCGCTGCCGTCGGCGGTCAGCCATTTGAAGCGCCCGACACGCAGGTCGAGCGCGCCGGCATTGCCGTGGAAATAAAGCACCACCGGTTTGCCCGCGCGCGGCGGCACGTGCCAGGCGACCAGGGTCTCGCCGTCCGAGGTCTTGAGCCGCACTTCCTCGGCCTGCGGCAGCCCAGCGGCAGCCGGTGGCGTGCGCCGGGGATCGGGGAAGTACATCAGCTTGCGCTGAAAGACGTACATCAACGCCAGCAGGCAGGCATAGCCGGCAACGGCGATCAGCAGCCATCTCAGAAGAACCATGGCCCGTCATAACACAGGCCCGGCCGGGCTCTGCCTGACCGGCGCCAGACGTGCTAGACGCGGCGCCGTCATGCCGAGCCTCACCATCCGCCCCGCCACCCCAGCCGACGACGACGCCATCTGGGCGATCCTGGAGCCGACCTTCCGCGCCGGCGAGACCTACCCGATCCCGCGCGATGTCAGCCGCGCCGATGGGCTGGCCTATTGGCGCACGCCCGGGCATTCGGTGTTCGTCGCCGAGCGTGAGGGTGCGATCGTCGGCACCTATTACCTACGCGCCAATAACCGCGGCGGCGGCGCCCATGTGGCGAATTGCGGCTACATGGTCGCGCCCGGGGCCATGGGCGGCGGCGTGGCGCGCGCCATGTGCGGCCACTCCCTCGACGAGGCGCGGGCGCGCGGCTTCACGGCCATGCAGTTCAACTTCGTCATCGCCAGCAACGAGCGGGCGGTGAAGCTGTGGCCGCGCTTGGGTTTTGCCATCGTCGGCACCCTGCCCGGCGCTTTCGTCCATCCCAGCCGCGGCCCGGTCGACGCTTACGTCATGTTCCGGACTCTCTGAACAGCGAGTGCGGTAGTATTCCGTTAAGCATCCAGCGTGTCCTTGCAGAAATTTCGGGTTCCCATGAACGATATGTAATTCGACGCATTATACCCCGGGTGGAACGCTCGCGGTCGCCGGCCTAGTCGGCCTCCAGCACGGGGGATGGGAATGGAACGACCCATCGGTTTTCTGGACAGCGCATTCGGACGCACCGCGGCCGACAAGAACGAGCAAACCGTGGTCCGCATTGCCGATGCGCTACGGCTCCAGACCGCTGAGCATGGGCACAACCTGCACGTCCATCACCTGCATCACCTGCTCGATGCGCTGCCGGCGGCGGTCTACACCACCGATACCGAGGGCAGCATCACCTATTACAACGACGCCGCGGCCGAACTGTGGGGCCACCGGCCTCCGCTCGGCGCGAGCGAATGGTGCGGCTCGTGGAAGCTGTTCTGGCCCGACGGCACCCCGATGGCCCATGACGAATGCCCGATGGCCATCGCGCTCAAGCGGAAGCAGGCTGTGCGCGGCGTGGAAGCCATCGCCGAGCGGCCCGATGGCGCGCGGGTGCCGTTCCTGGCCTGCCCCACCCCACTCTTTGACGGTGCGGGCCGGCTCACGGGCGCGGTCAACATGCTGATCGATATCACCGAGCGCAAGCGAGCCGAGGACGAGCAGGCGCTGCTGATCCGCGAACTACATCACCGGGTAAAGAACACGCTCGCCACCGTGCAGGCGATCATGAACTCGACCGCGCGCACGGCCGACAACATCGAGGACTTCAAGGACGCGCTGGTCGGACGCATCGGCTCGTTGGCCAAGACCCACCTGCTGCTCGCCGAGGAGCCGCATGCGGTGACTTTCGCCGACCTGCTGCACAAGGAGCTCGACGCCTTTGACGACGGGACCGACGGCCGCGCCATCGTGAGTGGTCCGCGAGTCGAATTGACGACGCGCCTCGCGGTGTCGCTCGGCATGGCCTTACACGAGCTCGTCACCAACGCCGCCAAACACGGCGCGCTCTCGGTTCATGGCGGCAAGGTGGAAGCGACCTGGCGCCTCACCATCGAAGCCACCGGCTGCACGCTCGACTTCGACTGGGTTGAAAACGGCGGCCCGCCGGTGACCCTCCCCGACCGCGAGGGATTCGGCACGCGGCTGCTGGAGCTGGTGCTACCGGGGCAGATCCGCGCGCAGACCCATATCGACTACGCGCCGGAGGGCGTGCGCGTGCATTACACGGTGCCGCTGCCGGCAGACTGTCAGCACGCCGCATAAAATTTGCGTCAAAAATTGACTGCTGCGTCGCCCGGAGTTTGCGCCGCGCGAGCGGCACGCATCGCAAAAATCCCGCTGGCGCAAGGATTTCGGCCGGTCACTCGGGCGCTGCGAGGCAAGCGCTCCGCCGACCAAGAACCGTCTGTTAACCCTTTGGACAGGAGCTTTGTTTACCACCTTGTCTTGGGGCGGCGCGACCCATGCAGGTATCATCGAGCCTGCCGGAGGCGTGCGATGGGATTAGCTCCAGTTTCCTCGCCCTCAGCCGACTTTGCCCCGCCGCCCGGCGCGCCTCGGCAACAATTCGGCCAACTCGCCACCGCGCTCCAGGCCGGCAACCTGCAGGCCGCGCAAAGCGCCTATTCCGCGCTGACGCAGAACGGCACGCCCGGCAACAACAGCCCGTTCGCGCAAGCGCTCGACCAGATCGGCAACGCTTTGCAGGCGGGTGATCTCGGCGGCGCCCAGCAGGCGCTCGCCTCGCTACAGCAGCAGATGCAGAACGCCCACGGCGCGCATCACCATCATGGTGACGCCGACGGCGACAACAACTCGTCAAAAGCAAACAGCATCGCCGGCGGCACCGATCCAACGTCTTCGTCCAATCAGGTCGATATGACCGCCTGAAACCTCGGCAACCCATTCGGAGGGATGCGCAAAGGCAGCCGCGCGCATCCAATACGTTCCATGTTCGATACCGTCATCCTGATGACCGGCCCCATCGAAGAGCAGATCCTCGCCGTCGCGCTACGCCGGTACAATCCGCAGCTCAATGTCTGCGCGGCCAAGACGCACGCCGAGCTCGAAGCGATCGAGCCGCGTAAGCTGCGCCGTGCCCGGCTGATCGGTTTCGTCAGCCCGATCGTGGTGCCGGCGCGCATCCTGCAGGGACTCGGCTACGGCGCCTATAATTTCCACCCGGGCCCGCCGCATTTTCCCGGCTGGGCGCCGTCGCAATTGGCCATCTACGAAGGCGCCACCGAGTTCGGCGCCACCGCCCACGTCATGGCCGAAAAGGTGGACAGCGGCCCGATCGTCGCCGTCGACCTGTTCGCCATTCCACCGCAGATTTCGGCCGAAGCGCTGGAGGCCATGGCCTTCGCGCGGCTTGCGCGCCTGTTCTGGGACTTGGCGCAGCATTTGGCGAGCTCGCCGCAGCCGCTACCGGCGCTGCCAATCCGCTGGAGCGGCTGCAAGAGCACCCGGCGCCGCTGCGCGGAGCTGTGTGACGTTCCGATCGGAATATCGAGTGACGAACTGGAACGGCGCGTGGCCGCCTTCGGCGATGGGCGCCTCGGTGTCGTGCCGACGATCACGCTTGGTGCTTCTCAATTCCGCTACGCCGCTGCGGAGCCGATCGCCGCGATCGAAACAAGGACCAGCGTCGAGCTGCAACCGGTCGCGGCCGTTTCGGCGTAAAGCCGGAAGGAGGCCGCCGCTTACATCGCCTTGACGATGCTCTCGGTCATCTTCTTGGCGTCGCCGAGCAGCATCATGGTGTTGTCGCGGTAGAACAGCGGATTGTCGATGCCGGCATAGCCGGACGCCAAGCTGCGCTTGATGAACATCACGGTGCCGGCCTTCCACACCTGCAGCACCGGCATGCCGTAGATCGGCGAGGTCTTGTCGTCTTCCGCCGCCGGGTTGGTCACGTCGTTGGCGCCGATGACGAAGGCGACATCGGCTTGCGCGAACTCGGAGTTGATATCTTCGAGCTCGAACACCTCGTCATAGGGCACGTTCGCTTCGGCCAAGAGCACATTCATGTGGCCGGGCATGCGGCCGGCGACCGGATGAATGGCGTATTTGACCTCGACGCCTTCCGCTTTCAGTTTATCGGCCATCTCGCGCAGCGCATGCTGCGCCTGCGCCACCGCCATGCCGTAACCGGGCACGATGATGACCTTGGAGGAATTCTTCAGGATGTAGGCGGCGTCCTCGGCCGAGCCGAGCTTGACCGGCCGCTGTTCCTGCGCGCCGCTCGGCCCCGCCACCTCGCCGCCGAAGCCGCCGAGGATGACCGAGATGAACGAGCGGTTCATGCCCTTGCACATGATGTAGGACAGGATCGCGCCCGAGGAGCCGACAAGCGCGCCGGTGATGATCAGCGCGGTGTTGCCGAGCGTGAAGCCGATGCCGGCGGCCGCCCACCCCGAATAGGAGTTGAGCATCGAGATCACCACCGGCATGTCGGCGCCGCCGATGGGGACGATGATGAGAATGCCGAGGGCGAGCGACAGCGCAACGATCACCCAGAACTCGAACGTCGCCTGGTGCAGATAGAAGCTGACGATGAAGAAGATCAGCGCGACGGCGAGCGCCAGATTGATGACGTGGCGGCCCGGCAGCGTGATCGGCTTGCCGCTCATGCGGCCCGACAGCTTGAGGAAGGCAATGATCGAGCCGGTGAAGGTGATGGCGCCAATGGCGACGCCGAGCGACATCTCGATCAGGCTTTGCTGATGAATGTGGGCCTCAGTGCCGATGCCGAAGGCGGCCGGGGCGTAGAAAGCGCCGGCGGCCACCAGCACCGCGGCCATGCCGACCAGCGAATGGAAGGCGGCGACCAATTCCGGCATCGAGGTCATCGGCACCTTGCGGGCGATCACCGCGCCGATGCCGCCGCCGAGCGCGATGCCGGCGATCACCAGGCCCCAGGAGAAGCCGTCGGACGGCGGATGCGCGGCCAGCGTGGTGACGACCGCGATCGTCATGCCGATGATGCCGAACAGATTGCCGCGCCGGCTCAATTCCGGGCTCGACAGCCCGCGCAAGGCCAGGATGAAGAGAACGCCGGCGACGAGATAGAGCAGCGCGACGAGATTGGCGCTCATGAGCGGCTCCCCACGCCGGTCGTCACCCGCGCAGGCGGGCGACCCAGTAATCGCAAGCGCTTCAGGTCAGGCGCAAACGCGCGGCGTACTGGATGCCCCGCTTTCGCGGGGCATGACAGCCGATATGAATGCTCCCCCATCGCCACCATCACTTCTTTTTCTTCTGATACATCGCCAGCATGCGCTGGGTGACCAGGAAGCCGCCGAAGATGTTGATCGAGGCGAAGACCAGCGCCACGAAGCCGAGCGCACGCGCCCACACCGGCCCCGAGTCGTTGCCGACCAATGCGACGCCGACCGCGAGCAGCGCACCGACCACGATCACCGACGAGATGGCGTTGGTCACCGACATCAGCGGGGTGTGCAGCGCCGGCGTCACCGACCACACCACGAAATAGCCGACGAACACCGCCAGCACGAAGATCGAGAAGCGGAACACGAAGGGATCGACCGCACTGGCGATGTGGTCCATGGGATTCTCCTACGGCGCGGCGCGTTCCCTCTCCCCGCTTGCGGGGAGAGGGTGGCGAGCGAAGCGAGCCGGGCCAGGGGGCCTTGCTGCCGTAAACAACCTTGACGCCCCCTCACCCGACCCGCCTTCGCTACGCTTCGGCGGGTCGACCTCTCCCCGCACGCGGGGAGAGGTGAAGAGAGTGCGCGGCGCGGTTAGGGCCCGTATCACCATCACGCCGCCGTCTTGGGCTGGAAATTCGGATGCACCACCGCGCCGTCGCGGGTGAGCAGGGTTGCCTTCACGATCTCGTCGTCCCACGGAACGGCGAGCTTCTTTTCCTTCTTGTCGATCATCAGATCGAGGAAGGTGAGCAGGTTCTTGGCATAGAGCGCCGAAGCCGACGCCGCGATACGCCCTGCCATGTTGAGATAGCCGACGATCTTGGCGGGGCCGGCCTGCGCCACCTCGCCGGGCTTGGCGCCCTCGACATTGCCGCCGCGCTCGACCGCAAGATCGACGATCACCGAGCCGGGCCGCATCGACGCGACCATCTCCGCCGAGATCAACCGCGGCGCCGGACGGCCGGGGATCAGCGCGGTGGTGATGACGATGTCCTGCTTCTTGATGTGCTCGGCGGTGAGCGCGGCCTGCTTGGCCTGATACTCTTTCGACATTTCCTTGGCGTAGCCGCCGGCGGTCTGCGCGTTCTTGAATTCCTCGTCCTCGACCGCGATGAACTTGGCGCCAAGGCTTTCCACCTGCTCCTTGGTGGCGGGGCGCACGTCGGTGGCGGTGACGATCGCGCCGAGCCGGCGCGCGGTGGCGATGGCCTGTAGGCCGGCGACGCCGACGCCCATGATAAAGACCTTCGCCGCCGGCACGGTGCCGGCCGCGGTCATCATCATCGGCAGCGCGCGGCCGTATTCCTCCGCCGCGTCGATCACCGCGCGATAGCCGGCAAGGTTGGCCTGGCTCGACAGCACGTCCATCGACTGCGCGCGGGTGATGCGCGGCATCAATTCCATGGCGAAGGCGTCAAGCCCGGCATCGGCCATCTGCTTGAGCACGGCCTCGTTGCCGTATGGATCCATGATGGCGATGACCAACGCGCCTTTTTTGTAATCGGCGATTTCGTTGGGCGACGGCCGCCGCACCTTCAGCACAATGTCGGCATCCTTGATGACATTGTCGCCGATAGTCGCGCCCGCCGCCTCGAACTCGGCGTCGGGAATGCCGGAAGCGATGCCGGCGCCGCGCGCGACCGCGACTTCGGCGCCGTAGCCGACAAGCTTCTTGACGGTGTCCGGCGTAGCGGCGACCCGCGGCTCGTTCGCCTCCCCTTCACGGGCAACGGCTATCTTCATGGTCGCCTCCCGTTCCGTACAGGCCGCAAGCGTCAGAGCTAGGCCACGCCCAGGAAGGCGAAGATGATGAAGCAGATCACAAAGGATGCATAGCTCGTGGTCTTGCCACCCGTCACCATGCTTGGCACGGCGCCGGCCGCCGCGATGATCCAGATCACCAGCGCCATGAACCAGTGCCCCATGACCCCGCCAACGGCCAGGCCGAACACGATATTCACCACAAGAATGAGGCCGACAAAGGCGAATTGGACGAACTGCTCGTAGCTCTGCTCATGCGCCGGATAGTCGTTGCCGGTCGCGGTGGCGTATTCGACGGTGCCGTGGTCGGCCATGGGGGAAGGTCTCCGAAGGCTCTCAAAAAGGCGGGGCCGTGGCAGCGATTACCGCAATTGGCGCGGAAGGGCAACGGCCGCAGCCATTTTCCGCTCAGTCCCGCGCAGGCGGAAATCCAGCCATGTTTTCAGAGGGAAACTTGCGAGCCTAGGGCCCCCGCTTTTCGAGGGGCGAACGGGAACCGGGACCAGCCGTCAGCCGGCGGAGGCCGGTTCCAATCCGGCCTTGCGTAACGCGGCGCCTTGTCGCGCCGCCACCGTTTTCACCGAGAAATCCGCGATCGCGTCGTTGAATAGCTTGTGGAAATTCAGTTCGGCGGCGAGATGCAGAAATACCGCGCCGAGCCCGACCGCGGCGCGGTCCATGAACACGAACTCGCGCGGCACGGTGACCGGCCCCCTGGCCTTGAGCGCCTGGTGCACCCGGAACGCCTCCCGGCGGCCGTACTCGGCCGGCTTCACCCCGTCGGCAATCGTGCGGACCCGGTCGTCGAGCAGAGGGCCATAGATGAAGCGCGCCCAGATATTGAGCGCATCAATGATGTCGCGACTGAGACGCTTAAAGCCCCAGGTCTCGTAGGCGTGCACCACAAGGTCGTCGTCGCCGTGCAAGAGGCCATGATAGAGGTCGACCACGCCGCCGGCGAAGCTCGGGGGGAAGATGCGGATGCAGCCATAATCGAGCAGGTTGATGCCGGCCGGCTTGCCCTTGCCGTCGTCGAACACCGAGTAGTTGCCGAGATGCGGATCGCCGTGGATGACGGCGTAGTGGGAAAACGGCAGCCACCAGGCCGTGAACATTGCCTTGGCCAGACGATTGCGTAGCGCGAGCGGCTCGTCCTTGTGCGCAAGCATGCGCGTGCCCTCGAGCCAGTCGAGGGTGAGCAGCCGGCTCGTCGACAATTCCGGCCAGACCTTGGGTACGCGGATGGCGTGCTCGTCCTTCAGCATGGCGTCGTAAAGCGCGACGTGCTTGGCCTCGCGGAAATAGTCGAGCTCCTCGCGCAGACGGGCGGCGATCTCGATGCCGATCTGGCTGGTGTCGATCGTCGGGTCGAAGCGCTTGCGCAGCGTGAGCAGCAGCTTCAACTGCTGCAAGTCGGCTTCGACGGCCGACTGCATGTCGGAATATTGCAGCTTGCAGGCCAGCGGCTCACCGGAGAGCGCGCGCGCCTTGTGCACCTGGCCGAGCGAAGCGGCCGCCGCCGGCTGGTGCTCGAACTCGGAAAACTTCGCTTCCCAGCCGGCACCAAGCTCGGCGCTCATGCGGCGCTTGACGAAGGCCCAGCCCATGGGCGGCGCCTGGCTCTGCAGCTTGATCAGCTCGTTGGCGTATTCCGGCGGCAGCGCGTCGGGGATGGTGGCGAGCAGTTGCGCCACCTTCATGATCGGCCCTTTCAGGCCGCCGAGCGCGGCGGTGAGCGCGATGGCGTTGCCGGCGCGGTTGGGCTTGCGGCCAAGGACCCGCTCGCCGGCCATGCGCGCGGCGACGCCGCCGACCCGGGTGCCGACATTGGCATAGCGCCGGGCACGGGCGGAGAAGCGGTTCTTTTCGCGGTCGTCGGTGGGGGGCATGGATGAACTCACCCAGTTACATAGGATCGCGCGACCGAAAGGGAAGCCGCGCGGTCCGGCATCAGGGCAAGTTATCGCTGATCCAGCGGGAAAGACTTTCCTCGCTCACTTCGCCGGCGGCTAGAGCAAAGAACATTCGGGTGGCAACTGCCTGTTCAGGTGCAAAGCGCACCTCATTCTTGCGCAGGAATGCAACCATCGTCATGAAGGCAATTCGCTTGTTCCCGTCAACGAAGGCGTGGTTTTTTGCCAATCCGAATGCATAGGCCGCCGCGAGCACCGGCAATTCGGCATTTTCGTAATGCCATTTGTTGATTGGCCGTTCGAGTGCGGAGCGAAGCATTCCCTCATCGCGCAGCCCCGGCGCGCCGCCGTACCGGCGCAACTGCCGGCTATGCATGGCAATGACCTGCTCGTAGGTGACCCACTTCGGTTCGGCGTGGGTATTCATCGCCGACTATTTCGCCAGAGCCGCCAACGTATCCCTGTACTCGTCCATGATTTCGTCGGCGATTTCCATCGTCCGCTCGAAATCCGGATCATAAGGCATGGCTTGAAATCCGCCGCCGGCGAGTTCGACGACATGCAATTGCTGGCCGCGCTTCAGGTCTAGGCGCTGCATCAGTTCGCGCGGGAGGATCACGCCGTCCGAATTGCCGATCTTCTTGATCTCGATCTTCATCGCCGAAGCTCCGAAATGGTTATACGGCTGTATAACATATGTAATACACCCGTTCAACGGCGCCAGAGGGGACTTTCGCCTCCTCAGCCCTACCCCAGCCCCTCCAACTCCGTAATCAGATTGGCGATGACGTTGAGGCCGCCGTCCCAGAACTTGGGATCGCGGGCATCGAGCCCGAAGGGCGCCAGCAGCTCGGAATGGTGCTTGGTGCCCCCGGCCGCGAGCATGGCGAGATAACGCTCGGCAAAGCCCTCGTCCGATTGCTCGTAGACCGCGTAGAGCGAGTTCACCAGGCAGTCGCCGAACGCATAGGCATAGACGTAAAACGGCGAATGGATGAAGTGCGGGATGTAGACCCAGAAGCTCTCATAGCCCGGCTTGAGTTCGATCGCGGGGCCGAGGCTCTCCGCCTGCACCGACATCCATAGCTCGCAGAGCTTGTCGCTCGTCAGCTCACCGTTGCGCCGCTCCAGGTGCACCTTGCGCTCGAACGAATAGAACGCGATCTGCCGCACCACCGTGTTGATCATGTCCTCGACCTTGGCGGCGAGCATGGCCTTGCGCTGCTTGGCGTCGGTGGTCTGCGCCAAGAGCTTGCGGAAGGTGAGCATCTCGCCGAACACGGACGCGGTCTCGGCCAGCGTCAGCGGCGTCGGCGCCATCAGCGGGCCGTTGGGCGCGGCCAGCACCTGGTGCACGCCGTGGCCGAGCTCGTGCGCGAGCGTCATGACATCGCGCGGCTTACCCTGGTAGTTGAGCATCACATAAGGGTGCGCCGACGGCACCGTCGGATGCGCGAAGGCGCCCGGCTGCTTGCCCGGCCGTACCGGCGCATCGATCCAGCGCTTCTGGAAGAAGTTGTCGGCAACCTCCGCCATCCTGGGCGAGAACGCGCCATAGGCGGTGAGGACGGTGCCGCGCGCATCCTCCCACGAAATCGTGCGCTGCGCGACTTTGGGCAGCGGCGCGTTGCGATCCCAATGCGGCAGCGTCTTCTTGCCGAACCATTTCGCCTTCAGCGCGTAATAGCGGTGCGACAGCTTCGGGTAAGCATTGCGCACCGCGTCGACCAGCGCGTCCACCACCTCGCGCTCGACACGGTTCGACAGGTGGCGCGCGTCGGCGACGTCCTGGAAGCCGCGCCAGCGGTCGGAAATCTCCTTGTCCTTGGCGAGCGTATTGGTGATCAGCGTGAAGCCGCGCAGATTTGCCTTGAAGGTCTGGGCCAGCGCCTCGGAGGCCGCTTTTCGCTTCTTGCCGTCGACGTCCTGCAGCAGATTGAGCGTCGACTCGATCGCCAGCTCCTTGCCGCCGACCTTGAAGCGCAACGCGTTGATGGTCTCGTCAAATTGCCGGTTCCAGGCGGAATAGCCGGTGATCGATTTCTCGTGGAAGAGCAGCTCCACCCGGTCCTCGAGTTGGTAAGGCTTCTCCTTACGCACGTCCTCGATCCACGGCCGGTAGTGGCCGAGCGGGCCGTCATTCATGGCGCCATCGAGCACAGCGTCGTCGATGCGGTTGAGTTCCAGATCGAAGAACAGGAGATGCGTATAGGCGGCGGTGATCCGCTCGTTCATGTCGCCGTAGAATTTCGCGTGGACCGGGCTGCTGGTGTCCGAGGCGTAAAGCAGCCCCGCATAGGAGCCGAGACGGCCGAGCAGATCGCTGAGGCCCTCATAGCGCTTGACCGCCTCGAGCAGGCCGGGCGCCTGCGGCTCGACGGCGAGCGCCGCCAACCGGCCCTTGTATTTCTGCTCGAACTCGACGCACCGATTTTCGGCGTTCTCCAGGTCCCATTTGAGCTCCGGGCTATCGAGGCCCGGGTAGAGGTCGTTCAGATTCCACTCCGGAAGCTGGCCGAAGCGCGCGTCCGGACGCGGCTTGGCGGCCGATTTGACGGTCTTTTTGGTCGCGAGCTTGGTCGTGGATTTGGGCGCGGCTTTGGCGCGTTTGGCGGCAGTAGGCATGGATTTTCCGTGGCTGACGCCGCGCACGCGATACGCCCGTGCGGGCTTTAAGAACGAACAACAGGAATCGCCTGAACTATATCGGGCGCGGCGGAAGCCGGATCAACCGGGCATCGGCCACCTTCGCGGTCGCGGCAGGCGAAATTTTGGCACGCTCTGGGTACGGCTGGCCCCCGCGCCTGCCCTCCTCGCCCGGGTCGGATCCGCAATCGGACGCTTTCGGCCGGATGATCGGTCGCCATTGTCACCGATGGCGGCGGCGCGAGGCGTGGCCTCACCACCGCCGAAGAGCCCCGGCCACGCGCCGAATGGCACGGCATTTGAGCTTTCAGGTTAACGACACGTTCATGGTGTTGGCCCAGATTGCCTCAATTCGGCACAGCCGCCGGATGGAGCTCCCATGCCCGAAACGATTCTCATCGTCGACGACGATCCGGTCCAGCGCCGCCTGCTCGAAGCCATGGTGCAGCGCTTCGGCTACCAGGCTGAGACCGCCGACGGCGGCGACGCGGCGCTCAAGCGGCTGACCGATCCCGACGCGCCGGGCGTCGATTGTGTGGTGCTCGACCTGGTGATGCCGGACCTCGACGGACTCGGCGTGCTGGCCCGCTTGCGCGAAAGTGGCCTCACGGTCCCCGTCATCGTGCAGACCGCCCACGGCGGCATCGACAATGTGGTGTCGGCGATGCGCGCGGGCGCCGCCGATTTCGTGGTCAAGCCGGTGAGCGCGGAGCGACTGCAGGTATCGCTGCACAATGCGCTCGCGGCCCGGGCGCTGGCCGGCGAATTGCAGCGCCTGAAGCGCAGCCGCGAGGGCACGCTCGCGATCGCCGACGTGATCACCCGCGCCGAAGCCATGCAGCCGGTGCTGCGCGCGGCCGAAAAGGCGGCGGCCTCCGCCATCCCCGTGCTGGTCGAAGGCGAATCCGGTGTCGGCAAGGAACTGATTGCACGCGCCATCCACGGCTCGAGCGAGCGCCGCGCCAAACCGTTCGTCGCCGTCAACTGCGGCGCCATGCCGGAAAACCTGGTCGAGTCGATTCTGTTCGGCCACGAGAAAGGCGCCTTCACCGGCGCCACCGAAAAGCACACCGGGAAATTCGTCGAAGCCGACGGCGGCACGCTGTTTCTCGATGAGGTCGGCGAATTGCCGCTCGCCGCGCAAGTCAAGCTGCTGCGCGCCTTGCAGGAAGGCGAAGTCGAGCCGGTTGGCGGACGCAAAAACGTCAAAGTGGATGTGCGCATCATCTCGGCCACCAACCGCGATCTGATCGCCGACGTGAAAGCGGGCCGCTTCCGCGAAGATCTGTTCTATCGGCTGCACGTCTTCCCGATTTCGGTGCCGCCCTTGCGCCGTCGCCGGGAGGACATCCCCGAACTCGCGCGCCATTTCCTCGCCCGCATCGCGGCCGAGGAAGGCAAGCGCGTGCGCGCGCTGAGCCCCGATGCGATGGCCCTGCTCTGCGCCTTCAAATGGCCGGGCAATGTCCGCCAGCTCGAGAACGCGATCTTCCGCGCCGTGGTGCTGGCCGACAGCGAGGAGGTCGGCGTCGGGGAATTTCCGCAGGTGTTGGCGCAGTTCGGCAGCGAGGCGGATGAGGCGATCATGCCGCCCATGATCGAGCCATCGCCGGCGATCGCCGCCGATTGGCCCGAGCCGGGCAGTGACATTGCTGCGCGCGAGATGCCCGCATCGGCGGCGCATTCATTGCCGCTCGTCAATGCCGAAGGCGAGGTCCGGCCGCTCGAGGAAGTCGAAGCCGACGCGATCCGCTTCGCCATCGCGCATTATCGCGGGCAGATGTCGGAAGTGGCGCGTCGTCTCAAGATCGGCCGCTCGACGCTTTATCGCAAGCTGGAAGGCCTCGGGCTCGATGATGCCGGCGGCGTGCGCAAGCAGCGCATCGGCAACGACTGACGCCGAAGCAGCCGCCAAATCGAACGGCGCGACGCACCGACAATTCACAAATTGCGCGCGGTTATTTCGGTCGGAAATGGCCGGAGACAACGCTGAAGCGCCCACTGAATCCCTTTACATCCGAACATAAGAAGAACAAGAGGCATTTAATGTCGCGCCCGGCATCGGTCTCCGTCATTTTGGCCATTTTCTGCCATTTTCGCCCCGCAGTCTGTTACCTGTCACCGGGGGGATATCGCCACTAAGCGTGCGTTAACCAATCCCGACAACACTGCTAAGGTCGTTGTCCGACGGCCGAATCTGGGGCGTAGCAGCGATAGTGGGACGGCTCTTCTCAAAAGAGACGGGGGCGGCGGTGAGTTCCGCGCGCGGACGATTCATGCTCCGACATCTGGCGCGCGCCGGCATGCAGCTTGGCTTGGCCGGCTTTGTCATGTTCGTCGCCAGCAATTCGCTGCAAAGCGCCATCGCCGACGGCGATACCCGCACGCTGACGATGCATCACGTCCACACCGGCGAGAGCATCACCATCACCTACAAGCGCGACGGCAAATACGTTCCCTCCGCGTTGAAGAAGCTCGACTGGTTCCTGCGCGACTGGCGCCGCAATGAAGAAACGCGCATGGACCCGCGTTTGTTCGACATTTTGTGGCAGGTCTATCGCGAGAGCGACGCCACCAAGCCGATCGAGATCATCTGTGGCTACCGCTCGCCGCGCACCAACAAGATGTTGCGCGCGCGTTCCGGCGGCGTCGCCCGTCTCAGCCAGCACATTCTCGGCAGGGCGATCGATTACTACATTCCCGGTGTCCACCTTGCGAAGCTCCGTGCCGTCGGTTTGAAATTGCAGCGCGGCGGCGTCGGCTTCTACCCCCGCTCCGGTTCGCCCTTCGTGCACATGGACGTCGACAACGTGCGCCATTGGCCGGGTATCCCGCGCCAGCAACTGGTGAAGATTTTCCCGCACGGCCGTACCGTGCACGTTCCCAGCGATGGCCGCCCGCTTCGCGGCTATGCCGAGGCGCTGGCCGAGATCGAGCGTCACGGCAACGTGCCGAACGGACGCTCGCTGCGGGCCGCGCGCGTGGCCGGGCTGATCACCGCCAAAGAAGAGCGGGTGGCGGAACTGTTCGGCCAGGGCCGCCTGAAGACGCTGGTGGCGCTGGTCAAGTCGGGGCGCGACAACGGCGTCGCCAAGGGACACGAGGCACCGGTTCCGACCGCCGTGGCGAGCCTGATGCCCGCCAAGAAGGCGCCGGAGGAAGTGCCAATAAAGGTCGCCAGCGCGGTGCCGATGCCGCACGTCCGCCCGCAGTTGATGACGCTCGCCTCGGCACGCTCGAAACCCGCCGCCGAGCCGGTCAAGACCGCATCGGCGGAGAATCTGTTCGACAGGCGCGGCTTCTGGCAGCGCTCGATCGACGCCACGACCGCCAAGGCCGATTCCTCGCCGTTTAACATCGCCAGCATCGATCCGGCCGTCACCGGCAGCATGGGCGAACAGCCCCTCGCCTATGCCTCGACCACCGCGATGCCAGACGAGACGCGCGTCCAACGGCGGCCGATGGGAACGCACCTGCACGCCCGGCTGCCGCGGCTGGTCGGAACGGCGCGCGCAGATACGACGCTGTCGCAGCCGATCCTCGCCACCGCGACGTCGCTCCTGGGCACGCCGATGGCGATCGGCGGCCAGCGGCTCGACAGCCCCTGGATGCGCGCCGCCATGCTGACCCCGAGCGTCGCCGAGACCATGGTGGTCAGCCGGCTGAGCGAGAACGATCCGCGCCTGTTGCAGGATCTGCTCTACAAGCCGGCGCGCTCGATCGCGATGAGCTTCGCGGCCGATCCCAATCAGGGCATGAGCGCCGACCGTTTCAGCGGCAACGCCGTGGTGTTCCTGGCGACGACTTCGTTCACCCCGCAGTGGACCGCTTCGCTGCAATAATCCGCTGACCAGCGCCAAAAGGTCGGCGTCCCTCCCCCGCGTGAGCCGGGGTTCCAATACCAGCCTTCAATTCCAGAGATCGTCGCATCGCCCGCGAAAGCGGCGCGCGTTGCGCAAAGCGCGCGTCAGTTCAACATGCCCAGCGCGTGCAGGTAGGTTTCCAGAACGGCTTCCTGCTCGCGGCGTTCGTCGCTATCCATCTTGCGCAGGCGCACGATGGTGCGCAGCGCCTTGACGTCGAAGCCGTTGCCCTTGGCCTCGGCATAGACGTCGCGGATGTCGTCGGATGTCGCCTTCTTCTCTTCCTCGAGCTTTTCGATGCGCTCGATGAAGGCCTTGAGCTGGTCCTTGGCGAAGCGGGTCGTGGCTTGTTCTGTGTCTTTTTCGGCCGCAGCGGTGGCAGGCATCGACGTCTCCTTGTTAGGCGGCGGACGAGCCGCCGCCATCTTGCCAAGGAGCTTTCGGAGTTGCGCGGCCCCGGGTCAAGCCGCGAGGCCACGCATTCCACGCTGTTCACAACAAGCTAGTGGTCCGATTTCGACATTTGCATCCCGTTGCTGAGAGTTCCCGAGCAAATGTCGGAAGCACAGGACCACTGGCAAATATTTGATTCTAGTGGAGCTTTGAATTTGACATTTGATGAGAAACTCGCCGCGGATGGGTATCAAATGTCAAATTCGCTCCACTAATGCTGGGGCCTGGACTTTTCGAACGACGCCTTCTGGCCGGCCGATGCTTCTTTCTGGTATTTCGCCCGCCATTCGTCATAGGGCATGCCGTAGACGATCTGACGGCTCTCGTCCTTGCTCATGGACAGGCCTTTTTCTTCGGCGGCGTCCTTCATCCAGTTCGACAGGCAATTGCGGCAGAAGCCGGCGAGATTCATCAGGTCGATGTTCTGCACGTCGGTGCGCGTACGCAGGTGCTCGACCAGGCGCCGGTAGACGGCGGCTTCCAGCTCGGTGCGGGTCTTGTCGTCCATCGTTCCAAACTCCGCTTTTTGTCGCCCGCAACATAATGCCGGCCGGGCGGGCTTGCCATAGGCCGACGAAAAACCCCGCCGGCCAGCGCCGGCGGGGCCTCGCGATACGCGCGGACGGCGCTCAGGCGCCGCCGAGGGTCGACTTCACCCGCTCGGGCGTCATCGGCAGGTGCCGCAGCCGCTTGCCGCCGGTGAGCCGGGCCACCGCGTTGGAGATCGCCGGCGCCACCACCGGCACGCCCGCTTCGCCAATGCCAGTCGGCGGGTTGTCGGTGGAGATCACCTTGACCTCGATCGCCGGCACGTCAGCCATGCGGTTGACGTGATAACCGTCGAAGTTCGACTCCTGCGGGACGCCGTCCTTCAGGTGGATCTGCTCCTTGAGCGCGGCGCCGAGCCCGAACAGGATGGCGCCCTCCATCTGCGCCATGACGTTCTTCGGCTGCACCGCGATGCCGGGATCGACCACCGCCCAGACATGATGGACGTGGATTTGTCCGCTCGTCTTGTCGAGCGAGACCTCGGCCACCGCCGCGGTGTGGGTGTCGAGCGCGTCGGAATAGGCGAGCCCGAGCGCCCGGTCCTCCGGCCGCTTCTTCGTCCAGTCCGCCATCGCGGCGACCGCCTTGAGCACGGCGATCGCCCGCGGATGCTTCTGCAGCATCGCGATGCGCAGTTCGAGCGGATCGACGCCCTTGGTCTCGGCGACCTCATCGATCATGCTCTCGACCGCGAACTTGGTGTAGCCCGAGGCGATGCCGCGCCAGGCGCCGACCTCGAAGCCGTTCTGGGCGCGGACATAGTCCACGTGCTGCGCCGGCACCGCATAGCGGAACTCACCGCCCGAGGCCGACACCGGGTCCTTGCCGCCGATCGCCTTGAACAGCGGCGGGATGGCGCGCGCGAGGTACGAGGCCGCCACGACGCGGTGACGCCAGCCGACGATCTCGTTCTTGTCGTCGAGACCGACTTCGATGCGTTGGGCCGCGAACGGACGGTACATGTCGCGGGTGACGTCGTCTTCGCGGCTCCATACCACTTTGACCGGCGTGCCCGGCATCTGCTTGGCGAGCAAGGTCGCTTCGAACGCCGCATCCCAATCGGTGCGCCGGCCGAAACCGCCGCCGAGGAACGGCCGTTCGACCTTCACCTTGTTCGGCTTGGTGCCGGCGGCGATCGAGCCGGCCAGCTCCATGTCGATGACCGACTGGTTCGATGTCCACAGGTGGACCTTGTCGCCCTCGACCAGGGCGGTCGCATTCAACGGCTCCATGGCGCAGTGCGCCACGTGATCGTTGACGAAGTCGGCCGCCAGCACCTTCTTGGCCTTGCCGATGGCAGCGACCGCATCACCGTTCTTGAGCATGTTGACCGAAGGGTGCGACCAGTCGCCGGCGATCTTCTTGTATTCGGTTGCCAGCGTGTCGTTGCTCCACTTGCGGGCTTTCGAGGTGTGCGTCCAGGTGACCTTGAGCGCCGCCTTGCCCTTCATCGTGGCTTCCAGCGTCTTGCCGACCACGGCCACGCCACTCGGCAGCGGATGGACCGCGATCACGCCCTTCACCTTCTTGGCGGCGCTGTCGTCGATCTTCTCGGCCTTCTCGCCCTGCACGGGAGCGTGCAGCACCGAGGCATAGACCATGCCCGGCAACTGCGTATCGATGCCGTATTTGGCCGTGCCGTTGACCTTGAGCGGGATGTCCACCCGCGCCAGCTCCTTGCCGATCAAGCGGAACTGGTCGACCGGCTTCAGGTCGGCCTTGGTGGCCTTCGGCATCGGGTTCGGCAGCTGCGCAGACTTGGCGATCTCGCCGTACCCGAGCTTGCGGCCGGACTTCTTGTGCACGACCGTGCTCATCTCGGTCGTCAACTCCGATTCCGGCACCTTCAGCATGCGCGCGGCATTGGCGACCAGGATCATGCGCGCCTGCGCGCCCGCCAGCCGCATGACCTCGAAATAGCCGTCCACGGCCTTGCTCGCCACCGTGACCATGTGGCCGCGGAATTTCGGATTGCCGTAGAGCTTCTCGTTGTCGGGTGCCGTCTGACAATGAACCTTGGCCCAGTCGGCATCGAGATCCTCGGCAAGACAGGCCGGCAGGGCGGTCATGGTGCCCTGGCCCATTTCGACCGCCGGCGACATGATGGTGGCGACGCCGTCGCTACCGATGGAAACCCAGGCATTGGCCATGAAATCGGCGGCGGCTTCGGCCGGCAGGATGGTGTCGAGCGACCCGAAGGTGACAGCGATGCCGGCAGCGCCGGAGGAAACCAGGAAGCTGCGGCGTGAAAGCGCTTGGATGTGCGTAGTCATGATCAAGCCTCCGCCGCTTTCTGGATGGCCGCGATGATGCGGGTGTAGGTACCGCAGCGGCAGATGTTGCCGTTCATGTGGGCGACGATCTCCTCGCGCGTCGGCTTCTTCTTGGTCGCCAGCAGCTCGGCCGCCTGCATGATCTGGCCGGACTGGCAGTAGCCGCATTGCGGCACCTGCTCTTCAACCCAGGCCTTCTGCAGCGGGTGGCTCATGCCATCCGCCGACAGGCCTTCGATGGTGGTGACCTTCTTGCCCGCGACGTCGGCGACCACGGTCTGGCAGGAGCGCGTCGCTTTGCCGTCGATGTGGACCGTGCAGGCCCCGCACAAGCCGGCACCGCAACCGAATTTGGTGCCGGTCATCTGCAGATGGTCGCGCACGACCCAGAGCAGCGGCGTGTCGGGCTCGGCCTCGACATGCGCCGGTTTTCCGTTGATTGTGAATGATATCGCCATGCGTTTCTCTCCCTCGAGAGTGTTTGTTATTGACGCGCGGTTGGCCCGCTTCATCTTGGCCGCCGAACGCACGTCTGCGCCGGCGGCGAGGTCTTCCGCTCGGCATCATCGTTCGACGCCGAGACGGGCACGTGCAACCTGAAGTGAGTATAAACAGCTTTTTTGCCGCTTGGGCAGTCATGACCACGCAATGAATCCACTACACCGCAACCTTCTGATCGATCTATTCCGCACTGCGGTAGCCGCCGCCCATCCGGCGACCTGCCTGCCGCCGCTGTTGCCGCCGGCGCCGAAGGGCCGGCTGATCGTGCTCGCCGCCGGCAAGGCTGCCGGCTCGATGACCGAGGTCGCGGAGGCCTTCTATCTCGACCGCTGCAAGCTCGCGCCGGAGCGACTGACCGGCGTTGCGGTCGCACGCCACGGCTACGGCCGGCCGACGCGCGTCGTCAGCATGATCGAAGCAGGCCATCCGGTGCCGGACGCGGCCGGATTGCAGGCGGCCGAGCGCGCGTTGGCGCTCGCCGATGCAGCGGGCGCGGACGACCTGGTGCTGGTGCTGATGTCGGGCGGGGCTTCCGCCAACTGGATCGCGCCCGTCAACGGCGTGTCCTTTGCCGACAAACAGGCGGTGACGCGCGCGCTGCTGCGCTCGGGCGCCGGCATCGGCGAGATCAACACGGTGCGCAAGCATCTCTCGCACATCAAGGGCGGGCGGCTGGCGCGCCACGCCTATCCGGCCAAGCTCGTCACCATCGCCATCTCCGACGTGCCAGGCGACGATCCCGCCGTGATCGGCTCGGGACCGACGGTGCCCGATCCGAGCACGCTCGCCGAGGCGCGCGCGATCGTCGCCAAATACAAGCTCGAAGTCCCCGACAGCGTCATCCGTGCGCTGGCCGATCCCACCAATGAAACGCCCAAACCCGGCGATGCGGTGTTCACCGGCAACGAGCTGGCGATCGCAGCCCGGCCGGCAGATTCCCTGCACGCGGCGGAGGCGGCAGTGAGTGCGGCCGGCTACACCTGCGTCACGCTCGGCGACCGCGTCGAGGGCGAGGCGCGCCTGGTGGCGGAACAGCACGCCCGGCTTGCCCACGACCTGCAGGCGCAAGGGCAGCGCGCCATCATCATTTCCGGCGGCGAATTGACCGTCACCATCCGCGGCCAGGGCCACGGCGGTCCCAATCAGGAATATGCCCTGGCGCTGGCCATCGCGCTTGCCGACATGCCGGCGGTGGCGGCGCTCGCCGCCGACACCGACGGCACCGACGGCGGCTCCGGCGAGGCCAGCGACCCGGCAGGGGCAATCGTTACCAGCGAAACCGTGGCGCACGCGGAGGCACTTGGCCTCGATCCCGCCGCCTTTCTCGCCGACAATAATTCGACCGGATTCTTTGCCGCCCTGGGCGATCTCCTGCTGCCGGGGCCGACCTATACCAACGTGAACGACTTTCGGGCCATCGTCGTTGACAGCCCATGACAGACCACGCCAAAACGCCTAATCGCAACCCACGGTGCTCGTGACCGCATTGCCTTCGATCGCTGCCAGGCGCTGCATCTTCACTCGCATTGCGCGCGCCATGGCGGTTGCGGTCGTGCTGCTGACGGCCTCGGCCTATCCGGCGCTGGCGGATTTTCGTCTGTGCAACAACACCGGCAGTCGCGTCGGTGTCGCAATCGGCTACAAAGATACCGAAAGCTGGGTGACCGAAGGATGGTGGAACGTGGCTGCGCGCACCTGCGAAACGCTGCTGCGCGGTTCCCTGGTCGCGCGCTACTACTATATCTACGCGGTGGATTACGACCGTGGGGGCGAATGGTCGGGCCACGCCTACATGTGCTCGCGCGAGAAGGAATTCACCATTCGCGGCACCAAGAATTGCCTGGCGCGCGGCTATGACCGCACCGGTTATTTCGAGGTCGACACCGGCCAGCAGCGCTCGTGGACGGTGCAACTGACCGATAACGCCGAGTCGGCGCCGGAACGGCCATTGCTGCCGCTCGGACCGCCACCGCTTCCGTCGATCACCGGGCGGCCGCCGCCCCCGATGCCCCCGCCGCCACCCGGCCCCAGAGGCAGCAAGCCATGAGACGTATGCGCCGCGCCAAGATCGTCGCCACACTCGGACCCGCGTCGTCCGACCCCGCGATGATGGCACGGCTGTTCGCGGCCGGGGTCGACGTGTTCCGCATCAATATGAGTCACACCAGCCAGGATCGCATGCGCGAATTGATCGCCGCGATCCGCGGGGTCGAGCGCGATACCGGCCGTCCGATCGGCGTGCTGGTCGATCTGCAGGGACCGAAGCTGCGCCTCGGCACCTTCGCCGGCGGCGCGGTAATGGTGGCGAACGGCGCAAGCTTCGTGCTCGACTGCAATCCGGCGCCGGGCGATGCCAGCCGGGTCTATCTGCCGCATCCGGAAATCTTCAGCGGCGTCGAGCCCGGCCACACACTGCTCATCGACGACGGAAAAATCCGGCTGACGGTGACCGCGGCACAGCCCGAGCGGATCACCACGCGGGTCGAGGTGGGCGGCAGGATGTCCGACCGCAAAGGCATCAGCCTGCCGCACACCACCATTCCCTTCTCCGCGCTGACCGAGAAGGATCATTCCGATCTCGACGCCGCGCTCGAGGCCGGCATCGACTGGGTGGCGCTCTCCTTCGTCCAGCGCCCCGAGGACATCGCGGAAGCCAAGAAGATCACGCGCGGCCGCGCCGCCGTGATGGCCAAGATCGAGAAGCCGCAGGCGGTCAGCCGGCTGTCGGAGATCATGGATATCGCCGACGCGCTGATGGTGGCGCGCGGCGATCTCGGCGTGGAGATGCCGCTGGAAAAGGTGCCCGGCGTGCAGAAGCAGATGACGCGTATGGGCCGCACCACCGGCAAGCCGGTGGTGGTGGCGACCCAAATGCTGGAATCGATGATCAATGCGCCGGTGCCGACGCGCGCGGAAGTCTCCGACGTCGCCACCGCGATCTTCGAAGGCGCCGATGCGGTGATGCTGTCGGCGGAATCGGCGGCCGGCAAATATCCGGTGGAAGCGGTCTCCACCATGAACCGCATCGCCGAAGAGGTGGAAAGCGAACAGGTCTATCGCGGCATTCTCGACGCCCAGCGCGCCGAGCCGGAGGCGACCGGCGCCGACGCCATCGCCGACGCCGCGCGCCACATCGCCGACACGCTCGATCTTGCCGCGATGGTGTGCTGGACCTCGTCGGGCTCGACCGCGCTCCGGGTCGCGCGCGAGCGGCCGCGGCCGCCGATCGTCGCCATCTCGCCCAATATTTCCACCGGCCGGCGGCTGGCGGTGGTGTGGGGCGTGCACGCGGTGATCACCGAGGACGCCCACGACCAGGACGACATGGTCGACCGCGCCTGTCGCATCGCCTTCAGGGAAGGCTTCGCCACACCCGGCCAGCGCGTCATCACCGTTGCCGGCGTGCCGTTCGGGACACCGGGCGCGACCAACATGTTGCGGATTGCCTATGTGGGCAAGGAAACGGCGGAAGATTGACGCCGGACCAACTGCAAGACCTGCCGACGGCGCCATGACCAAGCTGCGGATCGCGACGATTGGGGCGGGCTATTTCAGCCGGTTTCATCATGACGCGTGGACGCAGATCGAGGGCGTTTCGCTCGCCGCCGTCTGCGATACGGAGCGGGAAAAGGCGGAAGGCTTCGCCGAGCGGTTCGCCATCCCGCGCGTTTATGACGATGCCGCTGCGATGCTCGACGCGGAACGACCCGATCTTCTCGACATCATCAGTCCGCCGCCATCGCATCTGCCTCTCATTCGACTGGCCGCGCAACGCGGGATCAATGTGATATGCCAGAAGCCGTTCTGCGGGAATTTCGCGGAGGCGAAAGCAGCGGTCGAGGATGCCGAACGCGCCGGCATTCTGCTGGTGGTGCACGAGAATTTCCGCTTCCAGCCCTGGTATGGCGAGATCAAGCGCCAGCTCGATAACGGCGCGCTGGGCGAATTGTACCAGGCAAGCTTCCGGCTGCGGCCGGGCGACGGCCAGAGCCCGCGCGCCTATCTCGATCGGCAGCCCTACTTCCAGACCATGGAGCGCTTTCTCATTCACGAGACGGCAATTCATTTCATCGACACGTTCCGCTTTCTGTTCGGCGACATTCGCAGCGTGTTCGCCGATCTGCGCCGGCTCAATCCCGTGATTACGGGCGAGGATGCCGGACTGGTCCTGTTCGAACATGCAGGCGGCGTCAGATCGATGTTCGACGGCAACCGCTTGGTCGATCACGCGGCGGAGAACCGCCGGCTGACCATGGGGGAATTGCTGGTCGAAGGCTCGGCCGGCGTCATCAGGCTGGACGGCGACGGCCGCCTCTTCCAGCGCGCGCATGGCTCGAACGTCGAGAGCGAGATCCGCTATGACTGGAGCAAGACGGGGTTCGGCGGCGACAGCGTGTGGCGGCTACAGCAGCACGTCGTCGAGGCGCTGCGTGTTGGCCGCCCGGTCGCCAATACCGGGCGCGAATACCTGAACAATTTGGCGGCGGAGGAAGCGGTCTATACCTCCGCGCAGGAACGCGCTGTGAAGCTTCTCAGGTGAGAAGCGCCGCGGAGGATGCTTCAATCTCCGCGGATCAGATTCGAGGTGACGCTAGATATCCCTTCCCTCGACCTTCTCGGAGAGCTTCTTCACGAGGTCGGGGATGCGCGGCAGCTTGGGATAGATGTTGAGCGCGCGGCGGTAGACTTCCAGCGCTTCCTTGTCGTCGCCGATGTCCTGATAGATCATGCCGAGGCCGGACAGCGCGCCGAAATGGCGCGGCTCGCGCCGCAGCACCTGGCGGATGTCGGAAATGGCGCGGCCGTATTGCCGTTCCTTGTATTCGAGGGTGGCGCGCTGGTTCCAGGCTTCCACGTAGCTCGGCTTGATCTTGATGATGGCATCGAGCAGGCGGGTCGCGAGCTTGAGGTCCTTGCCCTCGATCGCTTCGCGCACCCGGGTCATCAGCAGATTGGTGGTGTCGCTCTTCGACACCATCCACATCGCCCAGATGCGGGTCTCGATCGCCTTGGCCGTCTCCTCGTCGGGTGCGACTTTGAGCGCCTTGAACAGGAGATCGAGCCGGCTGGAATGGTCGCCCTTGCGCACAAGCGGCAGCTTGGCCGGCGGCTTGACCCAGTCGCCCGTGCCCGGCGCCGGCTTCGGCTGCGCCGCGGCGGGCTGCACGACCATGGCCGTGGCCATCAGAGCGGCGGGCAGCAGGCGAAGGAATCGTGCGCGCATCATCGAAGCATAATATCGCGGCCGGTTGCGGCCAATATGCGGCAAGGCATGGGCGCCCTGCTCCTGCGCAACCGTCAGCGCCCGGGCGGCGCGCGCCACCCGGCTAAATCCTTGTTATGAATGATCATTATCCGAAAGCGGCGCCGGCCAGGGCCGGGATAAGCGCATTCGGGCAGCCAACGCGCCTCTAACCCTGACGGGCCTTGAAGCGGCGGTTGGTCTTATTGATCACATAGAGTCTGCCCTTGCGCCGCACCAGCCGATTATTGCGGTGGCGGGTCCGCAGGGTTTTCAATGAGTTACGGACTTTCATGACGTTCTCTGAGCGCTCTGTTCGGCGCGGTTCTAAGCACCCCACCCTCCCCTGTCAACGCGAAGCCGCCCACCCATTGGTCGCCCGGGATGGGCTGTTCTAAAGTCCCGGCCGAAAAAGCCCGGGGGAGCCATGCAAAAAAGCACCGAACAATTCTTGACCACCCACACCGGCAGCTTGCCGCGGCCGGACGACCTCATCCGCATGATGTACGCCAAGGAAGAAGGCGTGCCGGTCGACGCCACGGCGCTCGACGGCCCGGATCAGGGCTGCCGTGGCCGAGGTGGTCAGGAAGCAGGCCGACGCCGGCGTCGATCTGATCAACGACGGGGAAATGTCGAAGCCGAGCTACGCGACCTACATCAAGGACCGGCTCAACGGCTTCGGCGGCACCGGCAACACCTTCGTCTACCAGGACATCCACGAATTCCCGATGCTGGAAAAGCGGGTGTTCGGCGACCCCGGCCGCTCCCGGCGCAAGACGCCGGCCTGCAACGGGCCGATCAGCGTGCGCGATAAGGATGCGCCGCAGGTCGATGCCGACAACCTGACCGCGGCGCTGAAGGACGTGAAGGCGATCGGCGGCTTCATGAGCGCGGCCTCGCCCGGCGTGGTGTCGCTGTTCTTCCGCAACGACTATTACAAGGATTTCGAGACCTACATTTATGCGATCGCAGACGCCATGCGCCACGAATACGAGACCGTGGCCAAAGCGGGCCTGGTGCTGCAGATCGACTGCCCCGACCTCGGCATGGGCCGGCACATCCAATATGCCGACTTGAGCCTCGACGAATTCCGCAAGCGTGCCGAGCTGCACGTGGAAGCACTCAATCATGCGCTCGCGAATATCCCGGTCAAGCAGCTGCGCATGCATCTGTGCTGGGGCAACTACGAAGGCCCGCACCACCGCGACGTGCCGCTCGCCAAGGTGATCGACATCGTATTCAAGGCGCGCCCTTGCGCGATCTCATTCGAGGCGGCCAACCCGCGCCACGCCCATGAGTGGACGGTGTTCGAGACGGTGAAAGCTGCCCGAGGGCAAGATGTTGATCCCCGGCGTGATCGAATCGAAGTCCAACTTCATCGAGCATCCGGAGCTGATCGCGCAGCGCATTTCACATTATGCCAATCTGGTCGGGCGCGAGAACGTGATCGCCGGCTCCGACTGCGGCTTCGGCACCTGGGTGGGCCAGGCAGCGGTCGATCCCGACGTGGTGTTCGCCAAGCTCAAGGCGATGGCGGAAGGCGCGGCGCTCGCGAGCAAGCAGTTCTGGAAATAGACTCGCCCGGCACACGTACGCGGAACTCGCGGGCGTGCTGCGCAAAATTTGCGCGCTGACGCGGCCGCAAAATCATGTATGAAGAGGCCGGCAATTGAAACAAGCGCTGCCTCGGCTGCCGTGCCGGCATCCGATGCAGACGCTAAAGAGCAGGCTCGATGGAAGGCGCCAACGCCGAACCGAAGCCGGCCGGTTGAGAAGGGAGTGAGCCAATCGTGCGCGCCGAGGCGGATCAGCCGCCGCAGCCTCGTGGCAAGATCAATTTCAATACGGTCCTCGCCGCCGCCTGCGTTCTGTTTTCCATCTTCCTGTTCGTGGTCATCCCAAGCGAGATCGAACGGCCGCCGGTGCTGTTCGGCCAATCGTCGTCGGGGCTCGACCCCGCGTTCTTCCCGCATGTGGTTGCAACCTGCTTCATGCTGGTCGGGCTTTGGTATCTGGCCACGAGCTTCCGCCTCAACGACACCAATGATTTTCGTGGGCTGACGCGCGACAACTACATCAGCGTCGGTTTCACCGTGGCGATGTTCGTCGTCTACGCCCAAATCCTGCTGCCGCTCGGCTTCGTGGTGTCGAGCGCATTGGTGGTGGGCGTGCTGAGCGTCTTCTACGGCGCCCGCAATTGGCCGGTGGTGGTGTTGGTTGCCATCGGCGTTCCCGGCATCGTCTACGTCGTTTTCCGCCGCGTCCTGACGGTCGCGCTCCCCGAATTTCCGGATTTCTGAGCCGTGCTGCACACCGCGCTTGCCAGTATCGAAATGCTCATGCGGGTCGACACCATGGCGATGATGAGCCTGGGCCTCGTGCTCGGCATCTTCATCGGCGCGTTGCCCGGGTTCACTACCACCATGGCGATGGCGGTGCTGTTGCCGATCTCCTTTTTCCTGACGCCGGTGGTCGGCATCCCCTTCCTGATCGGCGTCTACAAAGGCGGCATCTACGGCGGCAGCATCCCGGCCATTCTGGTCGGTATTCCGGGCACCGGCGCCTCGGTGGCGACGACCTATGACGGCTTGCCGCTGACCAAGAAGGGCCAGTCGCGCAAGGCGCTGGACATGGCGCTCGCGGCTTCCGCCATCGGCGACTTCGCCGCGAGCCTCGCGACAGTGTTCCTGATCGGCCCGATCGCGCTGGTCGCGATGAAGTTCGGCCCCCCCGAGCTCGCCGCGGTGATGATCCTGAGCATGCTGGTGATCGCCTTCTCCGGCACCACCATGGTGGTGAAGAGCCTGATGATGCTGCTGCTCGGCATGTTCTTCGCGATGATCGGCCAGGATCCGATCGGCGCGCTGAGCCGCTTCACCTTCGGCTTCTTCCCGCTCGAGTTGGGGATCAATCTGCTGCCGATGCTGATCGGGCTGTTCGCGATCCCTGAAGTACTGTTCGCCATCGAGGACAAGACCAAGCCGTTCGTCGACAAGTCCGTGCGGCCGGAAGGTGACCGGCTGACCTTCGCCGAACTGCGCGCCAGTGGGCGCACCATCGCGCGTTCGACCGTGCTCGGTGGCATTATCGGCATGGTGCCAGGTGTCGGTCAGGTGGTGGCCGCACTGATGGCTTATGCCGCCGCCAAATCGTCCTCGCCGCATCCGGAGACCTTCGGTACCGGCGTCCTCGAAGGCGTTGCGGCGCCGGAAGCGGCCAACAACGCGGTGAACGGCCCCACCATGGTGCCGCTGCTCACGCTTGGGATTCCCGGCGACAACATCACCGCCATTCTGCTCGGGGCTTTCGTGGTGCAGGGCCTGCGGCCCGGCCCGCAGCTCTTCGCGCAGCAGGCCACGCTCATCTACGCTATCCTGTTCAGCATGGTGATCTGCTGCGTCTTGATGTACATCTTCGGCTATCTTCTCATCCCGCTGTTTTCCAAGGTGGTGATGATCCGCAAGGCGTACCTGGTGCCACTGACGGTCGTGTTCGCCTTTGTCGGCACATACGTCTATCGCTCCAACGTTCTCGACCTCTACTTCCTGATTTTCTTCGGCCTGCTCGGCTATGCCGCGCGCAAACTGAGCTTCGACGTCACACCGCTGGTCATGGCCTTCATCCTGACGCCGGTGCTGGAATATTCGCTCGGCCAATCGCTGCTGCTGTCGCAGGGAAATCTATTCCATTACATCGTTGTCGAACGGCCGTTCGCGCTCGGCATCGTGCTGGCGACGCCGCTGATCACCTGGCTGATGTGGTACCGGACGCGCCGGCTGCGCGAACCGGCGCCTCCGAGGAGCCACGTGCCGGTCGCGACGGAAAGCGAGTCCTGATTGCAACGAAAACAGAACGCGGGATTCAAACACCCACGGCAAAATTGAAATACGAACGCAGTGAAAAATGGAGGAACGATGATGTCACAGATTTCCAAGCGCGTTTTTCTGGCGGCGGCCGTCGCCGCCGGCTTTGCGGTCGCGAGCGGCCCGGCTTCGGCCGACGACTATCCGAGCAAGCCGATCACCATGATCATTCCGCTCGGCGCCGGCGGATCGCACGATCTCAACGCGCGCGTGATGACCTCGGTGCTGCCGACCTATCTCGGCCAGCCGGTGGTGGTGCAGTTGATGCCGGGCGCCAGCGGCCGCATCGGCACGGCCGCCGCCGCCAACGCCAAGCCCGACGGCTACACCCTGCTGTTCACCCATAACTTCATCGACGAGTTGCAGCAGCACGTCACCAAGCTGCCCTACGACCCGAACAAAGATTTCGTCACCGTCGCGCGCACCAACACCGCGCCGCCGTCGGTGGTCGTGCGCGCCGACAGCCCGTACAAGACGCTGAAGGACCTGATCGACGCGGCCAAGAAGAACCCGGGCAAGCTCAAGTTCGGCCACAGCGGCAACTGGGGCGCCACCATGGTGCCGGGCGTGGTGCTGCTGCAGGCCGCCAAGGTCAAGACGACGCTGGTGCCCTACAAGGGCGGCGGGCCGGCCATGCGCGGCCTGCTCTCGGGCGACGTCGACTTCACCGTGGCGCTGCCGTCGGTGATCACCAGCCAGGGCGACAAGGTGCGCACGCTGGTGACGCTTGCCGACAAGCGCGCGTTCAAGGACGTGCCGACCTCGGCCGAGGCCGGCTATCCGGACGTTGCCGACACTGCCACCATGCACCGCGTGGTGCTGGCGCCGGCCGGCATTGCGCCCGATCGCCTCGCCAAGCTGCGCGAGGCCTTCGCCAAGATGTCGAAGGACAAGACCTACAAAGTGCTGCTCAAGAAGCTCGGCGAGAACGACGACTTCATGGACGGCGCCAAGTACGAGCCCATGCGCAAGAAGCAGAGCGCGAGCTATGCCCAACTGGTGAAGGATCTGACCGGAAAGTAAGCCCAGCACCCGGACCCAAGTCGAAACCGCCCGCCCCGGAGCGATCCGGGGCGGGCGCTTTGTTAGGGCGTGGAAAGAACCCGCGGCTCAGCTCTTCGCTTTCACCTTGCCCAGCTCTTTGAGCACTTCGTTCGCCGCCTTGAAGGCGTCGAGACCGGCCGGCACGCCGCAATAGATGGTGGCCTGCACCAGGATTTCCTTGATCTCCTCGACCGTCACGCCGTTGGTGATCGCGCCGCGTACGTGCAGCTTCAATTCCGGCGCGCGGTTGAGCGCGGTGAGCATGGCGAGGTTGAGCATCGAGCGCGTCTTCTTGTCGAGCCCGGGGCGCGACCAGGCATAGCCCCAGCACCACTCGGTGGTGATCTCCTGGAAGGCTTGCGTGAAATCGTTGGCATTGGCGACGGAATTGTCGACATAGTCGGCGCCGAGAACCTCCCGGCGCAGCTTGAGCCCTTTTTCCCACATGGCTGAGTCGGTGGACATCGGACGTTTCCCCTTGCTGTTGACGGACTTTGTCGCCGCGTGACGGCGCCCGTCATGGTAGCGGCGGGGACGGTGAAAATCACCCGGTAGGCAAACCGAGAACGGCGGCGCCCAGTTGGCGCAACGGCAGCGCTTCGCCGCCTGGACCGTCATAGCCTTGCGCGCGCAGGAAGGTTTCCAGGTTCGACCACAGCGCGGCGGGCGAAGCCGCCCCGCCCGCCCGCGGCCAACGCTCCTCGGCATAGGCAAACAGCATCGCCTGCTCGTATTGCTCGGCATCGAGCTCGGCGGCTTTGACGCGCGTGCGCAGCGCGGCGACATCCGCGCCCGGCACGCTCTTCATGTTGCGCCGGACTTTACGTAAGGGTTTGACGGCGCCCTCGTGCCAGGGCCCGACCGCCGCGCCGATGGCGCCGATATCTTCCGGCGCCAGCGCGACTTTGCGCGCGAAGGCAAGCCAGGCGCAAAACAGCAGCACATTGACGTCGACGCCATAGCGCTCCTGTACCGCCAGGCATTCGTCGGGAACGCCGGACGACGCGTAGACGGCCAGCGAGAATTTCCAGAAGGCATTGTCGCGATCGGCGACGGGAGCGGCCATGGGGCGCTAATCTTGCTCGCGGACGGGTTCCTTCGGCCGCGCCTTGTCACCGGTCCAGCGCCGCACCAGACCCATGTCGATATCGAACAGGTCGAGCACGCGGCCGAGCGTGTGGTCCACCATCTCGGTCAGCGACTTCGGCCGCGCATAGAACGCCGGCACCGGCGGATAGACGACGGCGCCGGCTTCGGTCACCGCCGCCATGCTGCGGATATGGCCGAGATGAAGCGGAGTCTCACGCAGCATCAACACGACGCGGCGGCGCTCCTTCAGTTGGACGTCGGCTGCGCGCGACAGCAGATTGGCGGTGGCGCCGGTCGCGATCTCCGCCATGGTCTTGATCGAGCACGGCGCGATCACCATGCCGAGGGTGCGGAACGATCCGCTGGAGCAGGCAGCACCAATATCGCTGTTGGCGTGAACGACGGTCGCGAGCTTTTCGACGTCGGCGACCTTCATGTCGGTCTCGTGGGCGAGCGTGACCTGCGCCGCGCGCGACATGACGAGATGGGTCTCGATCCCGGTGCCCTGCAACAATTCGAGCAGGCGCACGCCGTAGATCGTTCCCGATGCGCCGCTGATGCCGACGATGAGGCGCGGTTTGGGCGACGCCCCTGGCTCATGTTTCATGACCATTGCTCCACCTTGCCACGGTTTACCGGGACGGCGCCATGCCGGCAAGGCCGGCACATCCGCGGCAATGGCGGAAAAGCTGAGAGACATGCGCGGCAGCGCCGCCGTCATAGGTGGCGCTGCATGGGGGAAAGTGGCTCACACCCCATGCACGCGGCAAGCGGGGAACTCAGGCCAGCGCGCGGCGCGCGGTGGTGTAACGCAGGCCCAGCACCACCGCCGCTATGGCAACACCGGCGGCGTCCAGCCATAGCGACGGATTGATCAGGCCGTAGGACGCCGCCAGCAGCAGCACCCGCTCGACCGGCGTGCGCGCCGGGTAGCCGTTCACCGCCATGGGAAATCTCGCGTCTCCCTGCCGATACAACTATGCACCGCTACCGACGGTGATGCCATTTTTTTTGAGTCCGCAATGCGAACGGTAAAGTCGGTCAGCCGGGCGCGGTGAGAGCCGGTCACGCGACTCACGCAACGGACATCGCGCTGCAACGGTTGCGGTGCAGGAAGAAATAGGTGGCTGCGTTAAGCGTCAGACCGCTTGCGCCACTTGCCGTTCATCCGCGGCCGACAGCGCATCGGATGACCGCGCGCACACGCGCCCGACCAGCACGACCACCGGTCCCGTGAGGGCAGCTTGCGACAAGCGCTGCGCAAGCTTGCCAATCGGCGCTGCAACGACCTCTTGGTCGGGTCGCGTTGCCTGCGCAACGGCGAGCGCCGGCGTTGCCGGATCGAGCCCGGCTGCGCAAGCGCGCGTCACCAACGCCGAAAGCGTCTTCACCGGCATGTAGATCGCTGTGGTCGCGGTCGGATCGGCCAAGCTTCTCCAATCGGTGTCGTCCGGCAATTCGCCGTTCTTGGCGTGACCGGTGATATACTGCACGCGCCGCGCCCGGGCGCGATCGGTCAGCGGCAGGCCGAGCCGTGCCGCCGCGCCTTGCGCCGCGGTGATGCCGGGCACCACTTCAACCGCAATGCCCGCCTGCGCGCAGGCTTCCATCTCCTCGCCGGCCCGACCGAAGATGAGCGGATCGCCGCCCTTCAGCCGCACCACGCGCTTGCCCTGCTTGGCGAGACTGACCATCAGCCGGTTGATGTCGTCCTGCTTGCAGGACGGACCGTGGCCGGTCTTGCCGACCAGCATCTTGCGTGCCTCGCGGCGTGCGAAATCGAGCACGTCGCGCGAGACCAGATCGTCGAACAGGATCACGTCGGCTGACTGCAGCGCGCGCACCGCGCGCAAGGTCAGGAGCTCCGGGTCGCCGGGTCCGGCGCCCACCAAAGTGACCGAGCCGTCCTCGACCGCGCTGCCGATGCCTTTGACCTCGGCAACGAGCCGTTCGAAATCGGCCTCCACCGGCTCATGCGCCGGATCGGTCACGGCCCAGGCGGTGAACAATTGCCAAAACTTGCGCCGCCCCGCGAACGACAGCCCAGTCTGCTTCAGCGCCGCACGCCAACGCGAAGCAAGCCTGGCCCAGGTGGCGAAGCCTTGCGGCAGCAGCGCCTCCAACCGGGCGCGGATCGCCTGCGCGAAAACGGGCGCGGCACCGTCGGTTGAAATGCCAATGACCAATGGAGACCGATTGACGATGGAGCCGAAGGAAAAATCGCAGAAGGCCGGCTTGTCGATCACGTTCACCGGCACGCCGGCGGTGCGCGCGGCATTGGCGAAGGCGGCGGCCGCCTCATCGTCTTCGAAGGCTCCGACCGCGATCGCTGCACCTGCCAGATCGTCCGCACGCCACGCCCGTTCGTTCAGCACGATGGCGCCGGGCGACGTCTCGACCAGCGCCGCCATCTCGTCCGAGACGTCTTCGGCAAAAACCTCGACATGGGCGCCGGCCGCCGACAACAACTCGGCTTTCCAGGCCGCGCCCTGCCCGCCGCCGGCCAGCAGCGCCCGCTTGCCCTCGAGCGCAAAGAATACCGGCAGGCGCGCCAGCGGCGCCATGCGCGGAGACGCCGCCTCACGCGGTTTGCGCGACACGTTCATGACCGAGGATCCTTTTCAGTTCCGGCAGGCAGGAGCCGCAATTCGTCCCCGCGCGCAGCGCGGCGCCGATCGCGTCGACATCGGTTGCGCCGCCGCTTTCGATGGCCGCGCGAATGACATTGAGCCCGACGCCGAAGCAGGCGCAGATCACCGGGCCGGGATCAGGCAGCCCATCGCTCGACTTGCCCGACAGCACGACGCGGCGCTCCGTTTCGCCCAACATTTCGGCCTCGAACAGCGCCTTCACCGCGTCCCATTGCGGCGCGGCCTCGCTCGGCCCGATGAACAAGCAGCCGACGAGCACGCCCTCGACGAAAGCCGCCAAGCGATAGAGGCCGCGCGGCTGGTCGATGAATTCGGCGAACTCGGCGCCGGCAAACCAGCCCTGCGCAAGCGCGCGCCAGCGCGAAGGCGGCTCGTTGCTCGCGAGCAGCAGGCCGTGGCCGTTCGTCACCGTCACCCGTGCCCACCAGCATTCCGCCGACGGCGCCAGCGGTGCGCGCGTCAGCGCGAAGCCGCGCACCCGGAAGCTCACCGGTTCGATGGCGACCGGCGTCGCTTTCGCCTCCGGTTGACCGGAATAGGGATCGCTCGCTGGCATCACCAGATCGCCGATGCGCGCGGATGAGGCGGTCTCCTCGCTCCAATGGATCGGCGCAAACAGCGAGCCGCGCTGCTGGCGATCGCTCACCGCGATCTTGAGCACACAGTCTCCGTGACGCGAGCGCAGGCGCGCAAAACCGCCATCGTCCAGACCGAACGCCGCCGCATCGTCGGGATGGACCTCGACGAACGGTTCCGGCGTGTGGTTGCCGAGCCGCGGGCTCAGGCCCGAGCGGGTCATGCTATGCCATTGGTCGCGCACGCGGCCGCTGTTGAGCCGCAACGGAAAGCGCCGCGACAGGCTGGCATGCGGGCGCGGCCGCTCGGGCGCGATCAGCCGCGCCTTGCGATCGGCCGTGAAGAAGCCGCCTTGCGAGAAGAACCGCGCTTCATCACGCTGTCCGCCGGCGCGAGCCGGCCATTGCACCGGATCGAGCGCGTTGAACTCGTCATCGGAAAGTTGCGCCAGGGCGCCGAGATCGAAATCGCGGCTGCCGTCGTTCTCGAAAGCCGACAGCGCCGCATGCTCGCGAAAGATATCCGCCGCGCTCGCATAGTCGAAAGCCTCGCCGAAGCCCATGCGATGCGCGAGCTCGGCCACGATCCACCAGTCGGGCCTGGCCTCGCCGGCCGCCGGCAGGAACGGCCGCTGCCGCGAGACGCGCCGCTCCGAATTGGTGACGGTGCCGTCCTTCTCACCCCAGGCGGCCGCCGGCAACAGCAGATGCGCGCCGGCGTTGATGGTGTCATTTGACACCACGTTCTCGGAAACGACGAACAGGTCTAGCTTGCGCAGCGCCTCACGCATGGCGCCGGCGCGCGGCAGCGACACCGCCGGGTTGGTCGCCATCACCCACAGCGCCTTGATCTCGCCGCGCTCGATCGCCTCGAACATCTGCACGGCCTTGAGGCCCTCGCGCCGCACCATGTTGGGCGCACGCCAGAAGCGCGCGACCCGCTCCACCTCGGCGGCGCCGAAGCCCATATGCGCGGCGAGCTGGTTGGCGAGACCGCCGACCTCGCGCCCGCCCATGGCGTTGGGCTGGCCGGTCAGCGAGAACGGCCCCGCGCCGGGCTTGCCGATGCGGCCGGTGGCGAGATGGCAATTGATGATGATGTTGACTTTGTCGGTGCCCTGCGCCGACTGGTTCACCCCTTGCGAGAAGCAAGTCACCACATTCGGCGTCGCGCGGAACAAGGCGAAGAAGCGCGAGACTTCCGCCGGCGAGAGCCCGGTCAAGGCCGCGGTCGCCATGACGTCGGGCGCGATCTCTCGCGCCCGCGCCAGCGCCTCGACGATGCCGGTGGTGTGCGCATCGATATAGCCGTAGTCGAGCGACAGCGTATCGGCGAGGTGCACCAGCAATCCGCAGAACAGCGCGCTGTCCATGCCGGGCGCGACCGAGAGGAACAGGTCGGCATCCTCGGCGGTCGCCGTGCGGCGTGGATCGATGACGACAATCTTGGCGCCGCGCGCACGCTTGTTCGCCACCATGCGCTGATAGAGCACCGGGTGGCACCAAGCGGCGTTGGAGCCGACCAGCACGATGAGATCGGCGCAATCGAGATCCGCGTAGCAGCCGGGCACGGTGTCGGTGCCGAAGGCGCGGCGATGGCCGGCAACCGACGAGGCCATGCACAGCCGTGAATTGGTGTCGACATTGGCCGAGCCGATGAAGCCCTTCATCAGCTTGTTGGCGACGTAATAGTCCTCGGTCAGCAACTGGCCGGAGAGATAGACGGCGACCGCGTCCGGCCCGTGCTGCGCGACCGTGCGGGCGAAGCCTTCCGCCATAACGTCAAGCGCGCTGTCCCACGACACCCGTTGCAGCGCGCCGTCGGCCTGGCGCTGCATGGGATGCAGCAGCCGCGTCGCCAGCCCCAGCGTCTCGCCGAGCGCCGAGCCCTTGGAGCAGAGCCTGCCGAAATTCGCCGGATGCGCCGGATCGCCCGCGATCACCGCGCCGCCGCGTCCGTCGGGCTTGGCCAACACGCCGCAACCGACGCCGCAATAGGGGCAGGTGGTGCGCACCGCCGGCGGGTGTTTTGACGGTGCGTTCATGCGGCGCGGCCCCGGCCGGTGTTGGCGTGGAAGTCGCGGCCGTTGGTCGTGGCCGCCACGAAGCCCGCGCGCACGACGTAATCGCCGAAATGCTCGCCTTCTTCGCGCTCCGCAACGTAGGCGGCGAACAAAGGATCGAGCGCGGCGATGATGCCGGCGTGGTCGAGATCCTCGGCATAGAGCTTGGACAGCCGCGAGCCGTCGAACGCGGCGCCGAGATAGAGATTGTAGCGGCCGGGCCCCTTCCCCACCAAACCGATCTCGGCGAGATAAGGCCGCGCGCAGCCGTTCGGGCAGCCGGTCATGCGCAGCACGATGTCGTCGACCGAGAGGCCGCGTGCTTCCAGGCGCTCGTCCAGCGCCGACAACAGGTCGGGCAGGTATCGTTCGCTCTCGGCCAGCGCCAAGCCGCAGGTCGGCAGCGCGACGCAGGCCATGGCGTTGCGCCGCAGGCCCGAGCCCGGCGCCAGCAGACCGGCTTCGTGCGCGATCGTCTCGATAGCGTCGCGCTGCTCCGGCGCGACGTCGGCAATGATCAGGTTCTGATTGGCCGTGATGCGGAAGTCGCCGCCGTGGATTTCGGCGATGCGGCGCAAACTCGACAGTTGCGCGGCGCCATCGCTGTCGCGCAGGCGACCGTTTTCGACGAACAGCGTGAGGTGGGCGCGGCCGTCCTCGCCCTCGCTCCAGCCGTAACGATCGCCGGTCGAGGTGAAGGAAAACGGCCTTGCCGGCGCGAAGGCGACGCCGGCGCGGCGTTCGACCTCGGCGCGGAACGCATCGAGCCCGCGCTCGTCGATGGTGTATTTCAGCCGCGCGTGCTTGCGGTTGACCCGGTCGCCCCAATCGCGCTGCACGGTGACCACCGCTTCCGCGATCGCGACTGCGTCCCGCGTCGTGCAGAAGCCCAAGAGATCGGCGGTGCGCGGATAGGTCGCCGGCTCGCCATGGGTCATGCCCATGCCGCCGCCGACGGTGACATTCCAGCCCGCCACCGATCCGTTCGCATCGAGGACAGCGATGAAACCAAGATCGTGCGCGAACACGTCGACGTCGTTCGACGGCGGCACCGCCACCGCGACCTTGAACTTGCGCGGCAGATAGGTCTTGCCGTAGATCGGCTCGACGACTTCCTCTTCGCCGCCGGCAATGCGCTCGCCATCCAGCCAGATCTCACGATAGGCGTGCGTCTGCGGGGTCAGATGATCGGCAATGACGCGCGCCAGATCGATGGCGTCAGCATGCGCCCGCGACAGATAGGGATTGGGGTTGCACATCACGTTGCGGTTGACGTCGCCGCAGGCCGACAGCGTGCTGAGCACCTCATCGTCGATCGCTTTCAGGGTACGCTTCAGATTCGACTTGATGATGCCGTGCAGCTGAACCGATTGCCGCGTGGTCAGCCGCACGCTGCCGTTGCCGTAGGTGCGCGCGACGCGATCGAACGCGAGCCATTGCCCCGGGTTGAGCACCCCGCCCGGAATGCGCGCGCGGATCATGAAGGCGAACGCCTTCTCCATCTTCTTGCGCATGCGCTCGGGGCGCAGATCGCGATCGTCCTGCAGGTACATGCCGTGGAATTTCACCAGTTGCGCATCGTCCTCGACGATCGACCCGGTGACTTCCTCGCGCAGGCCTTCGCTCAGCGTCCCGCGCAGGTAGTCGCTCGCCTCCTTGATGTATTCGTTACGCGACAGTTCGGCGGTCGTTTCCGTGGTCATGGCGTCCATCAATAAGTGTCTTGCAGGTAGCGCCGCTCGCGTTCGAGCGCGTCGACCGCCTGCTCCGCCGCATCCTGCGGCAACGATTTCACGTCGGCATAGGCGCGCGTGAGCGTCGCGCGCACGTCCTTGGCCATCGCCTTGGCGTCGCCGCAGACATAGAAGTAGGCGCCGTTGTCGAGCCACGCGACCAGTTCGCGCCGCTGCTCCCATAGGCGGTCCTGCACATAGAGCTTGTCGGGCTGGTCGCGCGAGAAGGCGAAGTTGATGCGGGTGAGCGCGCCGTCCTTCAGCGCCTGCTGCCATTCGGTCTGGTAGAGGAAATCGTGGGTGTAGCGGCGGTCGCCGAAGAACAGCCAGTTCCGCCCCGTCGCCTGCTCGGCGCGCCGTTCCTGCACGAAGGCGCGGAAAGGCGCGATGCCGGTCCCCGGCCCCACCATGACGATGTCGCGGTCGGGTTTGGGCAGCGCGAAATGCCGGTTGCGCCGCAGCTTTACGCGCACGCGGTCGCCGCGCTTGAGCCGCTCGCCGACGAAGGTCGAAGCGACGCCCTTGCGATCGCGTTCGTGGCTGCGATAGCGCACGGGCGAGATCAGCAGATGCGCTTCCTCGCCGACTTCCCGGCGCGAGGATGCGATCGAATAGGCGCGCGGCGCCAGCGGCCGGGTCACCGAACGCAGATGATCGGCGTTGAGCGCGGCCGGGAACGCCTCGATCAGATCGATGAGCTGCCGCCCCGCGATCCATTCGCGCGCCGATCCGTCGGCGATCATGGCCTTGACATCGGGATGGTTGGTGGCGGCGGCGTAAGCTTCCAGCGACTTGAGCGACAGCGTGGTCACGTCGCGCAACTTCAGCAACTCCGATCGCAGGTCACCGTCCGACGCCAGGTCCATGGCCATGAGCAGCGCATCGACATAGGCCGGGTCGTTCTCGGCATAGAGATCGAGCGAGTCGCCGGGCTCGTAAGCCGGCACCGCGCCGTCGAAAGCCAGTTCGAGGTGGATGGTGTGCTTGTCCGAACGCGAGGAATTCAGATCGATGTGCTCGATGATCTCGGCTTCGACGATCTCATTGTCGGCCGAAGTCGCGGCGTTGCCGAAATCGACCGCGATCACCTGGGCTGAGCCGGGCTCCGCCGGCGCGAATTTCTCCAAGGCCGCGCCGATCCATCGGCGCGCCGGCTCCACGAAATCAAGATCGCAATCGACGCGGTCAACCACGCGTTTGCCGCCGAGGCCCTCAAGCCGCGCATCGATCGCCTTGCCGACGCCGCAGAAGTCGACATAAGCGCTGTCGCCGAGCGCGAGCACGCCGAATTCCACGCCATCGAGCCGCGGCGCCGCATCGCTCATCAATTCGCCGTAAGCGCGCACGGCGCGGGCGGGTGGATCGCCCTCGCCCCAGGTCGCCGCGATGACGACCAGCCGCCGCGCCGACGCGAGGCTCGCCAAGTCGAGTTCGGCCATATCGACGAGCGCCGGCTTCAGGCCGTTCTTGCGCGCCGTCTTGGCGAGATCGTTGGCCAGCCGCTCGCTGTTGCCGGACTCGCTGGCGAACACGATGGTGATCGGCTCGGCCGCTCGCGTCGGCGCCGCCGGCTGCACGTTCGCGACCGAGGCTTCGAGACCCGCAAGAAAACCGGCGAGCCAGGCCCGTTGCGTATTGCTGGCGCGAGCGACGACGCGGTTGAGCAGTTCGATTTCCGCGTCGGCGAAGGGCGCGGTCTTCGGAATGGTGGTGATGTTGGCGTTCATCGCCGGCCCCGTTCGGGCACGCGCGCCGCGGCGGCGGCTCGGCGCGGCTGGTCGATGAGGCTGGGATTGCGCATGGAGGGAACTCCGGTCCGATGAACAGGAGCCCTCAAATAGAATATCATTCTGTCTAGCCGCAATAGACTGGCCAAAATAAGAAAATTCTTCCTGATTATGACGGATTCCGTGGCAAACCATCCGAGGCGCGGCGAGCGCCGGAGAATGCCGGCCACGCCGGGCGCCGGCCGAAATCATGGAACGATGGGTGCGGCAAGGGCTCATCCGGCTGCCTCAATAGACATCCTGCTGATAGCGGCCCTGCTTCTTGAGATCGGCCACGAACGCAGCCGCCTGTTCCGGCGCGTGTCCACCATGCTGGGCGACGACGTCGATCAGCGCCGTCTCGACGTCCTTCGCCATGCGCTGGCCGTCGCCGCAGACATAGACGTGCGCCCCATCATTGAGCCACGCCCACAGATCGCGGCCGACCTCGCGCATGCGGTGCTGCACGTAGACCTTCTCATCGCCGTCGCGCGACCAGGCGAGCGACAGCCGCGTGAGCAGGCCGCACGCCTTCATCGCCTTGAACTCATCCTCGTAGAAGAAATCGCAATTGCTGCGCTGATGGCCGAAGAACAGCCAATTGCGCCCGGGCGCCTTGATGGCCTGGCGCTCCTGCAGGAAGGCGCGAAACGGCGCGACGCCGGTGCCGGGCCCGATCATGACGATTGGTTTGGAATGATCGGCCGGCAACGCGAAGTCGTTCGCCTTCTGCACGTAGACCCTGATTTCATCGCCGGGCGAAATGCGCTCGGCCAGGAAGGTGGAAGCAACACCGTGGCGACGGCGGTCGCCGACGTCGTAACGTACGGTGTCGACGGTCAACGCCATACGGCCGGACGCCACCTTGGGTGAGCAGGCAATCGAATAAAGCCGCGGCTGCAGCGGATCGAGCGCCTCGATGAAGGCTTCCGGATCGGGCCGCACGCCCGGGAACTTCTCGATCGCCGCCAGCACGTCGACGGTCTCGGCGTCGCCATCAGGATCCTCGCCCCTGGAGAGCGCGCGCGCCTTGCGCCGGCGCTCGCCGCCGGTGATGTAGGAATAGAGCTCGAACAGCATGTCGGGCGCCGGCGACAGCGACACGCCGTCGTGCAGCACCTCGCGCAGGGTGCGCCCGCCGATCGGAAAATCCGCCGGCGCTTCGAGTGCGGCGAGCACGGCCTCGACCAATGCCGGCTCGTTGGTCGGGAACAGGCCGAAGGAATCGCCGACGGTAAAGTCGAGCGCGGCGTTGCCGATATCGAATTCGATATGCCAGGTCTCCTTCTCCGAGCCCTGCTTGTTGAGCAGCGTGCGTGAAAGGAATTTGGCCGTGACCGGATTGTCGCGCGTGCCGACGGGCTTGCTGGCGGGAGCCGGCGCGGCCTCGGTCGCCGGCGCCGCGGCGGGCTTTGCCGGCGCGCCGCCCATTTCGCCGTAGAGCGTCTTGACCATGCGGGCGGTCTGCTTGCCGCCCGGCACGCACAGGTTCAGCCGCTCCTCCTTGCCGTCGAAGATAGCGCCGGAATAGTTGCGGCAATCGTAGCCGCACTGGCCACAGTCCTGTTGCGCCATCGCCGCCATCAGGCGCCAGCGCAGCGGCTTGCCGTCGGCGAGCGTCATGCGCTCGTCGATCGGCAAGGTCTGATCGTGCCAGGGCGCGCCGCCGTCGTCGTCCTCGCCGGGCGCTTGCGTGGGCGCGCCCGCCATCAACGCGGTCGCCTGCTCGTTCGTCAACGCCGTCACGCCATCGAGGGACAACATCCCGGCAAAAAAGCCGTTGAGCCATTCGCGCTGCTCGGGTGTGAACGGCGCGCTTTCGGGCACGATGTCGAGGATCGGCTGCGGCACCGTCTGGGTCATGGCAATGCCTCTCCGCTTTCGTCCCCTCCCCCCTTGAGGGGGAGGGACAAGGAGAGGGGTAAGCGGCAAACGCTGTGCCCGCGTCGCACCCCCCTCCCCAACCCTCCCCCGCAAGGGGGGAGGGAGCGCGCCTGTGCGCGCTGCAAGCCGTCACAACAATCTGCAAGCGCTCTCATGCCACCAGCTCCGCGTCGAACATCTGCTTCAGCACGTCGACCTCGTGCCGACGCGTGAAGTCGAGGAAGCTCTCGTCGTCAGCACGATGGGCGAGATAGCCCTGCAGCATGCGCTCGATGACCGGCGGCAGTTCGTCGGCCTTCACGTCGCGGTAGATCTCACGGCCGAGCGCGGCATCGGGGCCGAAGCCGCCGCCGACATAGACGTGATAGCCTTCGATCTGCTCGATATCGTCGCCGTCGCCCTCCTCCACCTTGCAGGCGAGCAAGCCGATCTCGCTGATGTAGTGCTGCGCGCAGGAGTGATGGCACCCGGTGAGATGGATGTTGACCGGCGTGTCGAGCGTGACGCGCGCCTCGCACCAGCGCGCGATCTCCTCGGCGTGGCGCTTGGTGTCGGAAGCCGCGAACTTGCAGCCGACATTGCCGGTGCAGGCGACGAGGCCGGCGCGGATCGAATTCGCTTGCGTCGACAGGCCGAGCGCCGCGATCGCCGCTTCGGCGTCGGCGATGTTCGCATCGACAACGCCCGAGACCAGCAGGTTCTGCCACACCGTCAACCGCAGATCGCCGTCGCCGAAATCGCGCGCGACCGCGGCGAGCCCGCGCATCTGTTCGACCGTCATGCGCCCGACCGGCACCGTGACGCCGATCCAGTTCAGGCCTTCCTGCTTCTGCCGATGCACGCCGATATGGGCGAAGCGGTCGAAAGCCGGGCGCGGCGCCAGTGCGTCGGCCGGCACCTTGGTGAGCTTGCGGCCGAGCCTTTCCTCCACCGCGGCGATGAACTTCTCCATGCCCCAGGCATCGAGCACGTATTTGAGCCGCGCCTTGGTGCGGTCGGAGCGGTTACCGTTCTCGATGTAGACGCGCACGATGGCGTCGGCGACTTCGGCCGACTCGTCGGGCTTGACGATGACGCCGGTCTCGCGCCCGAAATCGTGATGGCCGGTGATGCCGCCGAGCGTCAGGCGGAACCAGACGCCGGCCTCGGGGCCGAAGCCCTCCTTCACCGCGACCGCCTGGAAGCCGATGTCGTTGGTGTCCTCCAGCACCGGCACCAGGCCGGCGCCGTCGAAGGCAACGTTGAACTTGCGCGGCAGTCCGTAGAGCCCGCGCTCATTGAGAATGTGGAAGTGCCAGGCGCGCGCATAGGGACGCGTGTCGATCAGTTCCTGCGGGTCGATACCGGCGGTGGGCGTGCCGGTGACGTTGCGGATGTTGTCGGCGCCGGAGCCGCGCGAGCACAGGCCGAGCAACTGCACTTCCTCCAACATGTGCACGCCGTTCTTCGGCTCGATCTCGCGGATCTGCAGGTTGGCGCGCGTGGTGACGTGGGCGTAGCCGCCGCCGAAGCGCCCGGCGAGATCGGCAAGCCCCGCGAACTGCCAGTGCTTGAGGATGCCGTTGGGAATGCGCAGCCGGCACATATAGGAGGTCTGGTTGGGCGCCACATAGAACAGGCCGAAGAAGCGCCAGCGGAAATTATCCGCCGGCTTGGGCGCCTCGTTGTCGCGCGCCTGCTGCTCCAGGCGCGCATAGCCGTCGAGCGGATTGAGCTCGCGCTTGAACTTCTCCGGATCGGACAGCTTGCCGCCGCCCGCCAGCACCCGATCCTGCGCCTTGAGCGCGGCCGCATCGGGCCCGGTCGGTTCGGCGGGCTTGGCCGGCGCGGCGCCGCGTTGCACAGCAATCGACTGCGCCGCGCGGCCCACATTGATGCCGGACATGAAGCCTTCGAGGTAGCGTTTTTGTTCGCCGCTGAAATCGGCGTTGCCATCCGTCATGGCCGCCCTCCTTGGGAAATGCCGCTTATTCCGCCGGGGTCTGCACCGGCACGCTCGGCGCCGCCGATTTCAGCGCCGGCGTGGGCTTGTGCGTGGCGTAGAGCGCAAGACCGGTGAAGATGAAGCCGCCGACGATATTGCCGAGCGTCACCGGGATCTGGTTCCACACCCACCACTGATAGATGCTGACCTTGGCGCCCATCAGCATGCCGGTCGGGATGACGAACATGTTGACGACGGTGTGCTCGAAGCCTTGCGCGAAGAAGATGGTGATCGGCAGCCAGGCGGCGGCGATCTTGCCGACGGTTGCGGTCGAGGTCATCGCCATCACCACGCCGAGGCAGACCAGCCAGTTGCACAGGATCGCCTTGACGAAGGCGGTGGTCATGCCGGCAAAGCCGGCCGCTTCGTAGGCAACCGTCTTGGCCTGCGCGATCTTGACGATGGCCGTGCCCACCCCGGTCGGCGCCGCCGTGCCGCCTTTGGTGAGCACGATCGCAAGCAGGATGCCGTAGGCGAGACTGCCGAGCAGATTGCCGAGGAACACCCAGGCCCAGTTGATGATGACGTGGCCGGGCGAAGCGCGGCCCTCCAGCGTGGCGAGCGGAATAAGCGCGAAGCTGCCGGTGACGAGCTCGAGCCCGAGCACGACGATGATGGCGAAGCCGACCGGGAAGATCAGCGCGCCGACAATCGGCTGGCCGGTGCTGACGGCGCCCGTCAATGCAAAGCTCGTTGCCGTTCCGAGCAGCGCGCCCGACAAGGCGCCCCGGATCAGGAGATCGCGCGGCGAAAGTGCCAGCTTCGCGCGGCTGGCATCGATCATCGATTGCACGACGTCAGCAGGCTTGGCGTAATCCATCTTCCAACTCCGTTGTTGCGGGTGTGACCGGCCGGACGGACGTCGTTGTCCGCCGCATAGGTTGTTCGCGAGAGCAGTCCGGCAGCGTGACGCGCTCGGCCAAGGCGCGGCCGAACGCGATGTCGTCGCGAAACGCCTCGATGGAGGCGCCGGAGCGGATGAGATCGAGATACCAGAGACCGTCGGCGGTATCGCCGAACAGCACGGCGCCGGTGAGCCGCCCCTCCGCAATCACCAGCTTCTTGTAGAAACCGAGCCCGGCATCCGAGAGCACGATCTGCTCGGTGCCGGGACAGCCGAGGAAATCGCCGGCGGAGAACACGTTGACGCCGGAAACCTTGAGATTGGTGGCGAGCACGCTGCCTTCGTAACGGACGTCCTCGCCGGTAAGATGCGCGGCGAGCACGCGTGCCTGCTCGTAGGCCGGCTCCACCAGCCCGTAACAAAGGCCGCGATGCTCGGCGCATTCGCCGATCGCATGAATGCCGGCCTTGCTGGTCTGCAGGCGTTCGTCGACGACGATGCCGCGGTTGACGGAAAGATTGGCGCTTTGCGCAAGATCGACATTGGGCCGAATGCCAGCCGCGACCACCACCAGATCGGCGGCGATCTCGCGTCCGTCCTGGAGCGCCACCGCCGCGGCCCGCGTATCGCCGCGAATGCCAATCGTCTCGGCGTTGAGATGCACGTCGATGCCGCGCGCCTCGACCGCGCGCCGGAGCATCACCGAGGCTCGTTCATCGAGCTGGCGCTCCATCAGCCGATCCATCAGGTGGATGACCGACACCTTCGCGCCGGTCTTGGCGAGCCCGTAGGCGGCTTCCAGCCCGAGTAAACCGCCGCCGATGACGACAGCCTTGGCGCCTTTCGCGCCGGCGGCGGCGATGGCCTTCACATCGCCGAGATCGCGAAAAGTCATCACGCCGGGCAGCCGCATGCCCGGCACATTGAGCCGGATCGGCCGCGAGCCGGTCGCCAGCACCAGCTTGGCGAACGGCAGCGTCGCGCCATTGGCGAGCCGCACCCGCCGGATGTCGGCATCGATCGCCGTCGCGCCGTGCCCGTAGAGCAAGGTGACGCCGCGCGCGCGCCACCACTGCGCCGGCTTCAACTCGATGTCGCCGTGTGAGACCTCCTGCGCCAGCACCGACGACAGCAGCACCCGATTATAGGCGAGCCGCGGCTCTTCGCCGATCACCGCAATGGCGTAGCGGCCGAGCGCGCGCGCACTCAGCTCTTCCACCAGCCGCATGGCGGCCATCCCATTGCCGACGATGACGAGCGGCTCGCTCATCAGGCAGCCTCCTCTGCCGCCGCACGGCCGCCGGCGCCCTGCTCGAATTCATCGAGGAAACTCAGCAATTCCTGCCGGTATTCGTAATAGCGCGCGTGCTCGAGCAGCCCGCGCCGGGTGCGGGGGCGCGCGATGTCGACGTCCATCACGCGGCCGATGCGCGCCTTTGGCCCATTGGTCATCATCACCACGCGGTCGGCGAGCAGGATCGCCTCGTCGACGTCGTGGGTGACGCAAATGGCCGTCACTTGCGTGCGCGACCACACTTCCATCAGCACTTCCTGCAATTCCCAGCGCGTCAGCGAGTTGAGCATGCCGAACGGCTCGTCGAGCAGCAGCAGCTTGGGCGACAGCGCGAAGGCGCGTGCGATACCGACACGCTGCTTCATGCCGTTGGAGAGTTCGGCGGCGCGCTTGTCCATGGCGTCGGCGAGACCGACGCGTTCGAGGTAGTAGCTGACGATGTCGCCGCGCTCGGCTCTGCTGGCGTGCGGATAGACGCGGTCGACGCCGAGCGCGACGTTCGCGCGCGCGGTCATCCACGGCAGCAGCGACGGACTCTGGAACACCACCGCGCGGTCGGGCCCGGCCGCGGTCACCTCCTTGTTGTCGAGCACGATGCCGCCGCCGCTCACGTCGTTGAGGCCGGCGACCATCGACAGCACCGTCGACTTTCCGCAGCCGGAATGGCCGATCAGCGAGACGAACTCGCCCTTGCGCATCAAGAGGTCGAAACCGTCCACCACGGTGAGCGGGCCGTTCGGCGTCGGGTACACCTTGCGCACGTCGTAGAACTCGACATAGCGGTTCTCGAACGGCGTATCGGCGGCGGCGCGATAGGCGCGCGGCGGCCCATGATTGAATTGCACGGGGACGATGGTGGGCGGTTGGCGCTCCTCGCGGGCGACGGTGACGCGGCGCGTGCCGGCATCGATCAGATACTGGGTAATCGCGGCGCGCAGTTTCTTGTAGGCCGGGTTCGAGTTCATCGCCGCGCGATCGCGCGGACGTTCGAACGGCACGCGGAATTCCGGACCGAAAGCGGCCTCCGGCCCGGGATCGAGCGGCACGATGCGGTCGGCGAGCAGGATCGCCTCGTCCACATCGTTGGTGATCATCACCACCGTCTTCTTTTCCTGCGACCAGATATCCTCGATCTCGCCCTGCAGCTTGGCGCGGGTGAGCGCATCGAGCGCCGATAGCGGCTCGTCGAGCAGCAACACTTCCGGGTCCATGGCGAGCGCGCGCGCCACCGCCACGCGTTGGCGCATGCCGCCGGAAAGCTCGACCGGCTTGCGCTCGGCGGCGTGGCTCAGCCCCACCATCTTGGTGTAGCGCTCGACACGCGCCCGGCGTTCGGTCGCAGGCCTGCCGGCAAAGGTGGCATCGACCGCCAGCGCGATATTGCCGCGCACCGACAGCCACGGCATCAGGGAATAGCTCTGGAACACGACGCCGCGCTCGGGGCCGGGCGCCTTCACCGGCGCGCCCTTGAACAGCACCTCGCCGGCATCCGGCTTATCGAGCCCCGCCATCAGATTGATCAGCGTGGTCTTGCCGGAGCCCGAGAAGCCGACGATGGCGATGAACTCGCCCTCCTCCACGGTGAGCGTCGCGTTCTTGAGCACGCGGGTGCAGTTCGGCTCGTCGCCGAACGACTTCGACACCGATTTCAATTCGAGAATGGCCATAGCTATTTTCCTCTGCGCATGATCTTTTCCGAAAACCGGTTCCCACTTTTCTGGATCATGCGCGCCTCACCGCGTCGCGCCGTGGGTGAAGGCGGCCTGCAGCGCCAGCATGATGCGATCGAGCAGGAAGCCGATGATGCCGATGGTGAACACCGCCACCATGATCTTGGAGAGCGACGCCGAGGAGCCGTTCTGGAATTCGTCCCAGACGAATTTGCCGAGACCCGGGTTCTGCGCCAGCATCTCGGCGGCGATCAGCACCATCCAGCCGACGCCCAGCGACAGCCGCAAACCGGTAAAGATCAGCGGCAGCGACGACGGCAGCACGATCTTGGCGACCTTGGTGGTCCAGGGCAGCCGCAGCACGCGGCCGACATTGATCAGATCCTTGTCGATCGAGGCGACGCCGAGCGCGGTGTTGATCAGCGCCGGCCATAGCGAGCACAGCGTCACCGTGATCGCGGAATTGACGAAGGATTTCGGAAACAGCGGATCGTTGGAGACGTAGAGCGCGCTCACCACCATGGTGACGATCGGCAGCCAGGCGAGCGGCGACACCGGCTTGAAGATCTGCACCAGCGGATTGACCGCGGTGTTGACCGTCTCCGACAGGCCGCACAAGACGCCGAGCGGCACCGCGATCAGCGCGGCGAGCAGGAAGCCGGTGAACACCGTCTCCAGGCTGGTGAAAATCTGGTCGATATAGGTCGGCGCGCCGGTCCAGGCCCTGATCTTGACCTTGGCGTTCGGGTTTTCCGCGAGCAAAGCGGCGTTGCGCTTGACCTGCCGCTCGTAAAAGGCGTGGGCCTTGGCGCGCGCGGCGAGATGATCGGCCCACAGGTTGCCGGCCTGCTTCCACACCTGCACCGGGCCGGGCACCGCCCCAAGGCTGGTGTGCACCTTGGGCGCCACCCAGCCCCAGGCCGCGAGAAACAGCAGGATCGCCGTGAGCGGGATTCCGAGCGTGCGCCACAGTTCCTTGAGCTGCGGCTGCGCGCGCTCGCCGGTGGCGATGCGCAGGATCGGCGCCACCCAGCCGATGCCGAGGATATTCAGAAAGCCCGAGACGCGAGCGATGCGCATTTGCCAGCGCTCGCGCCGCGCCGCGCGGGTGCCGTCGAGACCGAGGTCCGGGCCGGTGAAGACTTCGCTTGCCGAAGACATTCGCACTTCCTTGTCGAATTCGAGGGCGTCGGGGACGAGAGACGGCGGCCGGGCGTCGGGGACACGCCCGGCCGGCCGCTCAGTTGGCGACCACCTTGGTGCCGGCGACGTGCTGGTCGCCCTTGAGCCCGATCATGAGTTTGTTCAGGTAATCGTTGGGCTTGCGGCCGTCGTATTCGATCTTGTCGATGAAACTGGCCGTCGGCTTGTGATAGCCGTCCGTGTCCCAGGGGAAGTCTTCCTTCTTCGCCTTGCCTTCGGCGACCAGCATCTTGGCGGCCTGCAAATAGATGTCCGGCCGATAGACGTCCTTGGCGACTTGCGCGTACCAGCTATCGGGCTTGGCGTCGGAAATCTGGCCCCAGCGCCGCATCTGGCTGAGGAACCAGACCGCGTCGGAGTAATAGGGGTAGCTCGCGAAGTAGCGGAAGAAGACGTTGAAGTCGGGGACGCTGCGCTTGTCGCCCTTCTCGTATTCGAAGGTGCCGGTCATCGAATTGGCGATCACCTTGGCGTCGGCGCCGACATATTCCGGCCGCGACAGGATCTTCACCGCCTTCATGCGGTTGGCGTTGTTATTGGCGTCGAGCCACTGGCCTGCGCGGATCAGCGCCTTGGTGGCGGCGAGCACGGTCTGCGGGTGTTTCTTCTGGAAATCGGCGGTGAAGCCGAACACCTTTTCCGGATTGTTATTCCAGATCTCGTAGTCGGTGATCACCGGCACGCCGATGCCCTTGAACACCGCCTGCTGGTTCCACGGCTCGCCGACGCAGTAGCCGAGGATGGTGCCCGCCTCGAGCGTCGACGGCATCTGCGGCGGCGGCGTCACCGACAGCAGCACGTCGGCCATGATCTGGCCGGAGATATTGGTCGGCGAATAGAAGCCGGGATTGATGCCGGCGGCGGCGAGCCAATAGCGCAGATAGTAGTTGTGCGTGGAGAGCGGAAACACCATGCCCATGTTGAAGGGCTTGCCCTGCGCCTTGTACTGATCGACCACTTTCTTCAGCGACGCCGCCGTGATCGGATGCACCGGCTTGCCGTCCGCCCCCATGGGGATGGACTTCTTCATCTCCGCCCAGACCGATTTGGCGACGGTAATACCGTTGCCGTTCAGATCCATGGAGAACGGCGTGATGACGTGCGCCTTGGTGCCGAAGCCGATAGTGGCGCCGAGCGGTTGCGGCCCGAGCATGTGGGCGCCGTCGAGTTCGCCGGTGATCACGCGGTCGAGCAGGACTTTCCAATTGGCCTGCGCTTCGACCGAGACGTAGAGCCCCTCGTCCTCGAAATAGCCGTTCTCCTTGGCGATCGCGATCGGCGCCATGTCGGTCAGCTTGATGAAGCCGAACTTGAGGTCTTCCTTCTCCGGCTGCAGCGCCGCGTGCGCGATCGAGGGCGCAAACAGGGTGGCGGCCGGCACGGTGCCCGCAAATGCCGCCACGCTGACGCCGCTCTTGAGGAAAGCGCGGCGGTCGAGCGCGCGACGCAGGCGCTTCTTGTCGGTCTTATCGGTCATTCCCTTGGTCCTTTGACGTTAGGTGACGTTTGACGTGAGGCTCGCTGTTTGCCCGGCCGTCATCCGTGTCCCTTCGAGCCAATAAAAAAGCCGCAGTCCGGCCGCGCGACGACGCGCGAAGGCAGGACAGCGGCTTTGCTTGTTGGCCCCTCGTTGGACCCTGGGCGCCGGTCGCACGGCGCCTCTCGGCCTTAATCAATACAAGTGTCGTGCCAACTCAGGCTCTTTGGGAGAACTCGGGTGATTTCAGCCTGTTAGCGCGTTGGCGCCGATTGCGCGCATGCGCACCAAACGGTGCACGTGCTCATTGCGGGCGCAGCCGTGCAAACAACTTGTGCATCGCACGCGTCAGCGCACGATCGAGAGCCGCGGCTTGCCGGCGCGCTTGGCGCGCCAGGCCGCGAGATGACCTTCGATGTCGTCGGCGACGAAATCCGGACCGGCGAACGCACCGATACGATCGGGCGGACCGCCGCGGCTTGCCGACGGCGCGAGCCCGAGCGCCGCGTCGTAGAGCGCCGGACGGAACACGCCTTCGGCGATGGCGCACAATTCTTCCGACACCGGCGCTTGGCCCCAGCGCGCGATCTGCGCATAGAGCCAGGCGGCCTCGACCGGATCGGGCCGGCTGGCGTCGCCGCCGCCGATCTGGATGTAGTGCTCGTCGACACGCGTCGTGCCGTCGGGCGCGATCTTGAGATTGCCGGCGAGCGTGCGGACGACCATGTCAGGCTCGACCTCGATGCGCCGCGCCACCATGGCCGCGACGCTGTCGCGATTGCCGGCGTCGTCGACGAATTCGGCGGCGCGCGCGAGCGCGCGAATGAGACGGCCGAGCGTCTCGCTGCGGTCGCGCCCCCATTCCTCGCGCACCGCCAGCACTTTTTCCGACATGCGCGCGATGATCTCGCAGCCGAAATGCAGGATGCGGCCAATGCCGGATTCCACGGCAACAGAATTCCACGGCGCCCCGACGCAGAAGCCGTCGACGTGTCCGCTCACCAGGCTTTCGACCATATAGGGCGGCGGCAGCACGACGAGCCGCACGTCCTGGTCGGGATCGATGCCGCCCGCCGCCATCCAGAAGCGGAGCTGGTAGTTGTGGTTGGAGAACGGAAAGGTCATGCCGAAGGTGAGCGGGTCGGCGCCGCCGGCCCTGCGCGCCTGCACCGCCCGCATCAAGGCGTGCGCCGACACCTGCGGATCCGTCACGTCTCCGTCGGCCAGTTCCGACAGCGCGGTATGGAGCCGCGGCGAGACTGTAATGGCATTGCCGTTGAGGCCCAGATTGAAAGGCGCGATGAGCGGCACCCGCACGTGGCCGATGCCGAGGCTGGAGGCGATGGCCATCGGCGACAACAGATGCGCCCCGTCGAACAGGCCGATATTGAGCTTGTCGCGCACGTTCGACCACGACACCTCGCGCACCAACTCGATGTCGAGACCTTCGGCGGCGGCAAAGCCGCCATCGACCGCGACCACCAGCGCTGCGGCATCGACCAGCGGGATATAACCGATACGGAGTCTGGTCTCGCTCATTTGAAAAGCTCCGCTGCGGTGACCACCGACTGCGCGATGTCGACGATCTTCTTGTTCTCGTTCATCGCGGTCCGGCGCAGAAGCGCGTAGGCCTGCTCTTCGCTCAAATTCTTCGCCTTCATCAGCACGCCCTTGGCGCGGTCGATGACCTTGCGCTCCTGCAATGCGCCCTTGGCGTGATCGAGCTCGTCCTGCAGGCGGGCGAAGGCGTTGAAGCGCGAAATGCACAGGTCGAGGATGCTGGTGATGCGCTCCTTCTTCAGCCCGTCGACGATATAGGCGGAGACGCCGGCATCGACCGCGGCCTGGATCGAGGCGGCGTCGCTCTGGTCGACGAACATGGCCACCGGCCGCTTCACCGCGCGGCTCATCTGGAACATCTGCTCGAGCATGTCGCGGCTCGGGCTCTCCAGATCGATCAGGATGACGTCGGGGTCGAGCGCGTAGATGCGCGCCAGCAGGTTATGGGTCTCGGCGATGCGCTCGACCTGGGTGAAGCCGGCTTCGCGCAGACCGTCGGCGAGGATGGCCGCCCGGATTGGACTTTCGTCGACAATGGCGATCTTGAGGGTCGAATCCCGCTGCGCGCCCGGCGATGGCGCGCCAGCGCTCGGAGGCTCGGAGCCCTTCCGCATCTCCGCCAAGATCCCTGTCCCTGCCGGCGTTGACACGTCCGCACCGCCCAAGGCGGCGCGGTCTTGCAGTCGATCTCCGACTTCAATGCAAGACCCGTGCAAATCCCGCGCTGGCTGGACGTTCGCTCCCTTGCAATCCCGACCGGCCATGAACGATGCCTACCCCGCCGTCGAACGGGCAGGCGCCGCCGCGGCCGCCGCCTGCATTACGCCCGCGAGCGTGGTGTAGGCCTCGGTCCAGGCCGCCTTGGTGTCGGCGGTGAAGCCGTCGCCAAGCCCTTGTTCCAGCGTCCACAAAAGCGCGGCGCCGACCGGCTCATAATGCGCCGGGGTGACGCCGTAGCCCTGATGCCGCCGGCCAAGATCCTGCACGGCAGGCAGAATGGTCTCGACTTGGTGGAGATTGGTCACCGCGGTGGCCAACATCCCGATCAGCTTCTTCTTCTGTTCGCTCAGATCGTCGGGAAACAGCGACCGCACATCGGGGGCGATGATGAAAAGGCGGTCGTAGAACAGGTCAGCCGCGGTATCGGCGATGGGGACGACCTGCTTGAAGCTTTCCTGGACCAGCGCGATGTGTTCGGGAGCCATCTTGTCCTCTCCAAGCTAGTTGAGCCGGTCGATTGCAGGCAGCGCCCACCAAATGGGCGATGCGGACTGGCGGACGGCGCCAAGACAGGCACCGGAGCCGGCGCGATACGATTGGGTTGGGGTGGCGTCGATCGTCATGGCATCGATCCAAGGCGATGCTTGCCGCCGACCCGTGGGGTTTCGGTCAGCAAGCGCTGGCACCGGCAGCTTCACCGGCTATGGCCCGCCATTGGGCGATGCGGGGCGCAAGAAGCGCGCGAACGCGCTGTCACACCGCATAGAGATTGCAAGCAAGCCGCGTGCCACCCATCCGTACGATCGTTGGCGCACCAATCGGCCGCCTGCGGCCCGCGCCGAAATCCGGTTCCCGCTTCCATCACCTTGTCGTGCCGCTCACCGAATTCGTCGTCCGGTTCGAAGACCTCGGTATCAGCTTGTGGGTAAGCGCCTTTGCGAATGCTGCAACGAGCGGTGCCTCGGGGCTTGCCCTCGGCAATGTCGCGGCTTGACCGATGTTCGTCTTGTCTGGAGCGGCACAGCAGACGCCGGCTTGAGCCCCTCTTTTCCATCAAGGGATACGGTTCGTGCGAGGCGGCCGGTTCCGCGCCTCTCCCACGCATATCCACCCGGTCCCCGATTTATGTTGACTAACCGGTCAAGAGAATTATGATCCGCGACAATCCCAACACCGGACACGCAAAGGAACAAGCCATGGGCGTCGCGAGACATCCTCTTCCCAAAGAACTGGTCGGCGTTCCCCTGGAAGAAATCATGGAGCGCTACACGGCGCGTTTCGCCGACCGCAAAGCCGATTGGGCCGCCTTCGAGGACGCCAAGATCGAGGGCTACAAGCGGGCCCAGCATCGCTTCATCGGCGCCGGCGGTTCCGGCAAGCACGGCGACAACAACGCCATCCCGGCCGGCAATTTCACCCTGTCGATCATGTTCGTGCCGCCCGGCCAGGGCAACGCCCCGCACACGCATGAAGTCGAGGAATGCTTCTTCGTGTTGCAGGGCCATCTCGACGTCTTTGTCGAGGACGAGCAGGGCAATCGCGTCACCAAGCGGCTTGGCCCCTGGGAGTGCGTCTCCTGTCCGGCCGGCGTGATCCACGGCTATCAGAACGACAGCCTGGAGCCGGTGTACTTCCAGGTCATGCTCGGACGCGGCAAGCCGGAGACCATGGGCTATGCCGACGACGAACTCTACAAGCGCCGTGACGCGCATTTGAAGGTGGTCTGATTTCGGCGATTGCTCGGGCCGGCCATCGATCGCCAAGTTGGTCTTGGTTGGCCGGCTCGACACTGCCAGGCGGGATGCGGCGGCGATCCGTGAATGCGGGTTGCCGCCATTTCCATTGCCACCGGCCGCATCACCGGCTCTGGCCGGCAACCCCCACGCGAAAGTTCCGCCGGCCTCCAACCGGGCAGCGCTCAACCACCTCGATTGTCCTGGAACTCGCCGGCGGGAACCGCGCGCGCTATTCGCCGCGTAATTGCGCAGCGCCTGAATAACAAACGGGCAGCGGCTATGTTGACTGGATAGTCAATAAAATACTAGCTTTCGCGCAGACGACCGGCCCGCGAAAACGGCTGATCCCAATCGCCCAGCGAAATCGCGCGGGTTGGCCCAGCCCATTCATCAGCACGGAGAACCGTAAATGAGAGTCGACCGCCTTTGCCTGCTCGCCGTGGCGGGCTTCAGCTTGGCCATGGCCAGCGTGGGCCCCGCGGCCGCGCAGGACATCACCTGGAAGTTCGCCCACGAGAATCGCGAGACCGTGCCGGCGGCGAAGGCCGCCCACATGGTCGCCGACCTCGTGTCGCAGAAGACCGGCGGCCATTTCAAGATCCAGGTCTATCCGGCCGGCCAGCTCGGCAAGGAAGCGCAGCTCGTCGAGCAGCTTCAGCTCGGCACCGTGCAGATGACGTTCACGCCGACCGCGCCGCTCAGCAACTTCGAGCCGCGCATGCAGTTGATCGATCTGCCCTTCATCTTCCCGTCGCGGGCGGCCGCCTATGCCGTGCTCGACGGCAAAGTCGGCAAGACGCTGCTCGATGGCCTCAGCAAGCGCGGCATCAAGGGGCTGGCCTTCTGGGAGAGCGGCTTCAAGCAGATGACCAGCTCGATGCGGCCCATCCTCTCGCCCGCCGATCTCAAGGGCCAGAAGGTGCGTACCATGCAGAGCCCGATGCTGCTCGAGCAATACCGCGATTGGGGCGCCAACCCGGTCGCCATCAGCTTCTCGGAAACCTACAACGCCCTGCAGCAGGGCGTGGCGGATGCCCAGGAGAACCCGCTGGTGTCGATCAACGCCATGCGTTTCTACGAGGTGCAGAAGTATCTGACGCTCACCAACCACGGCTATATCGGCTTTGCCGTCATGGCCAACAAGAAGGCCTATGACGCGCTGCCGGCGAGCTATCGCAAGGCGCTCGACGAGGCCGTGGTCGCGGCCCGCGATTCGGAGCGCAAGGCGAGCGAGGAACTCGACGCCACGCTGCTGAAGAAGCTCTCCCAGCACATGAAGGTGGAGAAGCTGTCGCCGGAGGGCCGCCGCGAGTTCATCAAGCTCAGCCGCGAACTGCACAAGAAGTTCGAAAGCAAGGTGACCCGCGCGCTGCTTGAAGAGACCTACGCCGTCACTAAGCCGTACGAGAAATAAACGGCCGATGCTGAAGACCCTGGATCGCTGGCTGACGGCGTTCGAAACCGTCTGCCTGGCCGCCGGCACGGCGGTGGCGGTGAGCATCGCCACGATCCAGGTCTTCTTGCGCTATTTCTTCGGCACAGGCTTCTTCTGGGCCGAGGAACTGGTCGTCTACACCATCGTGTGGACGGCCTTTCTCGCCGCCAGCGCCGCCATCCGCAGCGGCGAGCACCTGTCTGTCGAGATCATCAATCTGCTGGCGCGCGGACGCATGTCGCAGGCGGTTGTCGCGCGCACCATTGCGGTCGTCGGCGTGGTCGCTTCCGCCTCGCTCGCCGTCTTCGGGACGGGCTTCGTCATGGTCGCCCATGAATTCGGCCAACTCTCCCCTGCCCTGCAGATCCCGATGTGGATCGTCTATCTGGTCATTCCGCTTGCCGGCGTTCTGATGACCATCCGCTTCGCGCAGCGGCTGTTCGGTCTGACACCCTCCACCGACGGCCTCCCCGCGGCCGAGAATGGCGCATGCCCCTAGTCATTCTCTTTATTCTCGCCGCGCTGCTCGTCCTCGGCATTCCCATCTTCCTGGCGTTGGCCTCGACGATGCTGGTCTATCTGGGCGCGTTCTCGGATATTCCGCTCACCATCCTGCCGCAGCGCATGTTCGCCGGCATCGACAATTTCACGCTTGTCGCCATCCCCTTCTTCAATCTGGCGGCCGAAGTGATGCGCGCCGGCAAGCTGTCCGATCGGCTGATCGGGCTCGCCCGGCTCGGCACCGGCTTCCTGCCCGGCGGGCTTGGCATCGCGACCGTCGTTGCCTGCATGATGTTTGCCTGCATTTCGGGTTCGAGCCCGGCGACGGTGATCGCCGTCGGCTCGGTGCTCTATCCCGCGCTCAAGAAGGCGGGCTACAGCGCCGACTTCGCTATCGGTCTCATCACCACCGCCGGCTCGCTCGGCATCCTCATTCCACCCAGCATCACTTTCATCATCTATGGCGTGGCGACCGGCACGTCGGTCGGTGCACTGTTTGCCGCCGGCGTGGTCCCGGCCTTGGTCATCAGCGCCATGTTCATGGTCTATTGCGCGATCTATGCGCGACGACACGGCATCGCGCCCGATCCGGTGCCGAGCGTCCGCCAGATCCTCACCGGGCTCAGGGAATCGTTCTGGGTCATGTTGCTGCCGGTCGTGGTGCTCGGCGGCATCTATGGCGGCCTGTTCACGCCGACCGAAGCGTCCGCCGTCGCGGCCGCCTACAGCATCGTGCTGGCGGTCGCCGTCTATCGCAGCCTGTCGTGGCGCGATTTGCCGGCACTGTTCGCGCGCAGCGGTCTGTTGTCGGGTGTGCTGCTGCTGATCATCGCCGGCGCGTCGGCCTTTTCTTGGCTCGTGACCAGCCAGAACGTGCCGCAGGACGTAACCGCCCACGTCTTGAGCTGGACCGACAACAAGTATGCGGTTCTCCTGTTGCTGAACGTCGTCCTGCTCGTGATGGGCTGCATCATCGAAAGCGCTTCGGCGATCGTCATTCTGATGCCGATCATCATGCCGATCGCCCAGAGGCTCGGCATCAACCTCATTCACTTCGGCGTCGTCTTCACCATGAACATGGAAGTCGGCATGGTCACGCCGCCGGTCGGCCTCAACCTGATCGTGGCCAAGATGATCACGGGGCTGCCGCTGTCACGGATCGTGCGCGCCTCACTACCGACGGTCGCGATCCTGATCGTCGGGCTGCTGATCGCGACCTATGTGCCGGAGCTCAGCCTGGCGTTGCCGCAACTGCTGTTCCGGTGACCGAGACAGGGATCGTTTTGAACTGACGCGGCGGCGAATAGAGCGCGCTCCCTCTCCCCATCCGAACTCGGGTTCACCCGGGTTCGGCACTTGATGCGGTCGAAGTCGGAAACATCCGCCTTCGGCGGGAGAGGTTAAGTGCGTCTGCGGTACGTCAGCAATCTGAAACGAAATCGGCTCGGGCGACGAACGCCTAATCACACCGCCCCTTGGCGATGCACACGCCGTCTTACTCGAAGACAAGCGCATGCTATGCGGGCAGCCTCAACTGCCCGCACGTAAGCGCATCGTGCTGGATTGGATCGCACGGTCGAACCGTGCGCCTCGTCGTCGCCGGATCACACGGCTTTCAAATGCGCATCGCGGCGCTTGTAGAGCTCGTCGTCGGCATAGCCCATGGTCTCCGGCTTGCCGCGCCCGAGCATGACCTGGAAGTAGACCGGCTCCAGGCTGTCGTTCTGATAGCCGTGGATGACGCCGGCCGGGCAGGAGACGCACTCCCAGGGGCCAAGCCGCTTGGTGACGCGGTTGCCTTGCTCGTCCTCGACAAAGACGTCGAGGTGGCCCTGCAACACGAAGAAGCATTCCTCGACTTCATGCGTGTGCGGGGCGTTGCCCTGACCGGGCGGCACGAACATGATCGACAGGGTGAAATTGCCGGCCGGGATGGCGTTGTTGTCGCCGTGCTTGCCGGAACCGCCGGCGCCGATGAAGCGATGCTGGGCCCGCTTGTAGCCCTCGATCTTGGCGTCCTCGAAGGCGGCCCAATCGGCCTTGCGGTCGGCGAAACGCGCCGTGTAGCGCTCCATGATTTCTTCCAGGGGAACGCCGACCAGTTCTTTGGGAAGAGGATGTCTCGCGACGCCCATGAGCCGCTCCTTGAATTCGATTGCCAACAGCGGCCTTAATCATATTCGCATTGACCATCCAGTCAATGAAGCGTTGGCGGCGATGCGCTTCCGACGACCCGAAAAGCCGGCTCTCGTCAATTCCTCGTCAAAATAGACCCGGGTGCGGCCCGCCGCGCCGGCCGACGGTCGTGTTGACTGCTTGGTCAATGCGAAACATAATAATCGTTCGAGAAAAGCGGGGGTGTGCGCTAGACTAGACGACAATGAGCGGAACGCGGTATGCGCCCGCTGCCCCGGTGTCACCCACTCACGTACCACCAGTGGAAGACTTGCTCAACAGGAGGCAAGATGAAGCTGCCTGCGTTTGACTATGCGTCGCCGGCCACGGTGGCGGAAGCGGTGAAACTGCTCGCCTCCCGCGACGGCAATGCCAAGATCATTTCGGGCGGGCAAAGTCTGATGCCGATGCTGGCGTTCCGGCTGGCCGCGCCGGAACTGCTCGTCGACCTGAAGCACGTGCAGGGGCTCGACGCGATCCGCATCGACGATGAGGGCGTTCATCTGGGCGCCCGGGTCCGCTGGTGCGACATCGAGAACGACGCGCGCCTGCGCGCGGCGCATCCGCTGCTGGTCGAGGCCATCAGCAACGTTGCGCATTACCAGGTGCGCAACCGCGGCACCGTCGGCGGTTCGCTCGCCCACGCCGATCCCTCGGCCGAAATGCCAGGCATTGCCCTCACCTGCGACGCAGAACTGACCATCGTCGGCAGCGCCGGCAGCCGGATCGAGAAGGCCGCCGATTTCTTCGAGGGCTCGCTCACGACCAGCCTGGCGCCCGACGAAGTCCTCACCGAGATTCACCTGCCGGCATGGCCGGCCGGGCGGCGTTCGGCCTTTCTCGAGTTCGCCCGCCGCCGCGGCGATTTTGCCATGGCCGGCGTCGCGCTGTTCTACGATCTCGACGATCAAGGCCGCATGGGCGGCGCGCATGTCGGCGCCATCGGGGTTGCCGACGCGCCGGTTCGCCTCGGCACGGTCGAGGCCGTGCTCAACGGCCGCGTGCCCGACGAGGACACCTTCGAGGCCGCCGCCGATGCCGCGCGCGACGGCGATCGATCCGCCCTCGGATATCCACGCCCCCGCGGACTATCGCCGGGCTCTGCTGGCGACCCTGCTGACGCGGGCGCTGCGCAAGTCGGCGGCGTAATCTTGGAGAACATGCGAATGCAGGTTCGGTTCGAACTGAATGGCAAACCCGTCAAAACGGAGGTCGAGCCGCGTACGACGCTGGCCGATTGCCTGCGCGACGGGCTCGGCTACACCGGCACCCATCTGGGCTGCGAGCACGGCGTCTGCGGCGCCTGCACCGTGCTGGTCAACGGCGAGGCCGTGCGCGCCTGCCTGATGCTTGCCGCGCAGGCCGACGGCGAAAGCGTGGTGACCGTCGAAGGCCTCTCGGACGATGAGAAGCTCAGCCCCTTGCAGGCCGCCTTCCGCAAGCATCACGCGCTGCAATGCGGCTTCTGCACGCCCGGCATGATCACCACCGCGCATGCGCTGCTCACCCACGAGCCGGACGCCGACGAAGAGCGCATCAAGGAAGTGCTGTCCGGCAATCTCTGCCGCTGCACCGGCTACGTGCCCATCATCGAAGCGGTCCTGGAAGCCCGCGCCGCCTACAGCCGCAGCGAGGACAAGTGATGAAAGTCGCCAATTCCTATATCGGGCGGCCGATGGAGCGGGTGGAAGACCTGCGCTTCCTGCGCGGCAAGGGCACCTATGTCGCCGACGTCAACCGCCCCGGCCAGCTCCATGCGGTCATCCTGCGCAGTTCCGTCGCGCACGGCCGCCTGCGCGCTATCGACGCCAGCCGCGCGCTGGCGCTGCCCGGCGTGCGCCACGTGCTCGCCGCGCACGACTTCGCCGAGACCGTCCCGACCATCACGCTGCGCCTGCAGCCCTTGCCGCAGCTCGAGCCCTTCCAGCAGCCGATGATCGCCGCCGACAAGGTGCGCTATGTCGGCGAGCCGATCGCCGTCGTGCTGGCGGACACCGCCGGTCTCGCCGAGGACGCGCTCGATGCCATCGACGTCGACATCGAACCCCTGCCCGCGATCACCAACCGCACGCAGGCCGACGCCGCCGCGGCGCTGCTCTACGAAGACCACGGCTCCAACACCGCGATCACCTGGAAGGCCTTCCGGGGCGATGCCGACGCGGCCTTCAAGAGCGCCGACTATGTCCGCCGCGAGCGCTTCACCATCCAGCGCCACGCCGCCATGTTCATGGAGCCGCGCGGCTTCGTCGCCGAGTGGGACGCCGATGCCGGCAAGCTCACCGTCTGGGGCGCGGCCAAGACCGCCTGGTACAATCGGCGCCTGCTGGCCGCCTCGCTCGGCCTCGAGGTGGAGGCCGTCGATCTCATCGAGGTGGACGTCGGCGGCGGCTTCGGCTCGCGCGGCGAATTCTATCCGGAGGACTATCTCATTCCCGCCGCCGCCAAGCTCGCCGGCAAGCCGGTGAAGTGGATCGAGGACCGGCGCGAGCACATGATCACCGCCAACCACGCCCGCGACGTCGAAATCGACGTCGAGGTGGCGGCGACGCGCGATGGCCGGCTGCTCGCGCTGCGCGGCCAGGTGTGGGGCGACATCGGCGCCTATATCCGCACCAATGGCAGCGTCGGTCCGCGCAACGTCGCGCAGTACATGAATGGGCCCTACGCCATCGAGAACATCGATCTCAAGACGGACATGCTGCTGACCAACAAGACCCCGAGCGGCACCTACCGCGGGCCCGGCCGCTTCGAGACCGACTTCGCGCGCGAGCGCCTGATCGATCTCGTCGCCAAGGACCTCGGCATCGACCGCGTCGAGATCCGCCGGCGCAATCTGGTCGCCGACGCCCAGATGCCCTACCCGCTGCCGTCGATCACCCCGTTCGACAGCTCGACCGAGCTCGACAGCGGCGACAACCACGCCGTTCTCGCGCGCTGCATGGAAGAGTTCGGCTGGGCCGAAAAGAGCAAGCTCAGCGGCAAGCTGATCGACGGCTATTACCACGGCGTTTCGGTCGGCTGCTTCATCGAGGGCGGCGCCGCCGGTCCCAAGGAAGACGCGCGCCTCGTGCTGGAGACCGACGGTTCGCTCAAGGTCTATATCGGCTCGTCGTCGGTCGGTCAGGGGCTCGAGACCATCATGGCGCAGATCGCCGCCGACGCGACCGAAATGCCCTATGAGCGGATCACGGTGCTGCACGGCTCGACCAGCTACGTGAAGGACGGCTACGGCGCCTACCATTCCCGCTCGACGGTGATGGGCGGCAACTCGATCCTGATCGCGGCCGAAAAGCTGAAGGAACGCATCCGCGAGGTGGCGGCCCCTAAGCTCGGCTGCGCGGCCGCGGAAGTGCTGCTCGACGGCGATCGGGTGTCACACGCCGGCAAGCAGATCCCCTTGTCGGAATTGAGCGACGCGCCGCTCGAGGCCGAAGGCTCGTTCTTCAACAAGAAGTACACGTGGTCCTACGGCACCCATGCGGCCCATGTCGCGGTCGATCCGGGCACCGGCCACGTCAAGGTGCTCGACTATATGTCGGTCGAGGATGTCGGCCGCATGATCAATCCCGCGACCCTGCACGGCCAGGCCATCGGCGCCATCGTGCAAGGAATCGGCGGCGCCTTGTTCGAGCACTTCATCTACGACGAGGAGGGCCAGCTTCTCACCGGCTCCTTCGCCGACTATCTGCTGCCGACCGCCTCCGACGTGCCGCACATTCAATCGGTCACCCTCGAATTGAAGCCCTGCCCGAACAATCCGCTCGGCGCCAAGGGCGCCGGAGAAGGCGGCATCATTCCGGTCGGTGGCATCATCGCCAATGCGGTGGCGGACGCCCTGTCCCACCTCGATGTTCAGCCGAAGGACCTGCCGCTGTCGCCGCCGCGCGTCTGGTCGCTGGTCGAGGCCGCCAAGGCCGCCGCCTCCCGGGCGGCCTGATCCGGCGGCACGTTTGAGCCGCTAATGTGCGATTGGCGGTTGAGAACGTCGGCTGAATCGGGTGAGAATTGCTGTTGGCCGCGCGGCGGCCTGAGGGGCATTGCGGAAAGGGGGCATCGTGGCACGCCGAAGCAACGATCCGGCTCGGACGCGCGAGAAAATCCTGAACAAGGCGACCGAGGAGTTCGCCCTGACCGGCTTTGCCGGCGCGCGCGTCGATCGCATCGCCGAACGCTGCCGGCTGAGCAAGAACATGCTCTATTATTATTTTCATTCGAAGGAGCAGCTCTTCGTCGCCGTCCTCGAGCGCATGTACGGCGACCTGCGCGAGCAGCAAAAGGATCTGTCGCTGCGGGCGGGCGATCCGATCGGCGCCATGCGGCAGCTGATCGAATATACCTTTCACGCCTTGCAGGCGAACCCGAACGCGATCCGCCTGATGAACGAGGAGAACAAGCACCGCGCCAAATACATCCGCAAGTCCACGCGGATGCGCGATCTATACAATCCGCTGGTGGAGACCATCAGCTTCATTCTGGAGCGCGGCGGCAAGGCCGGTCTCTTCCGGCCGGACCTCGACCCCGTGCTGGTTTATCTGACCTTTTCCTCGTTGTGCTATCATTACCTTTCCAACCAATACACGCTGCAGATCGCCTTCGACCGCGATTTCGTTTCCGAGCAGGCGCGTGAGGCCTGGTTGGACCACGTCATCAACGTCGTGCTGCGTTATTGCGTCAGCGATCCAAGCCTGCTCGACACCGGCAAGGCCGAGCTTCAAGTCGTCGCCGGCTGAAGGCCCTAGCTCAACACGAGAGCACGATCGTTTGGGCTGAAGAGGCAGTCGTGCTCGATGCACGGCATCGTCCCGCCGCGTGCGAGGCTCACCCGTGCCCGGCCGCCGGCGCCTTCCGCTTGCGCAGACGCAAGCGGCTGTAGAGCGGCCGCGCCAGCACGACGGCGGAGAGGACGAGGAGCGTGGCGGCGATCGGGTGCGTGACGAAGTTGCTGAGGTGATTGGCGTAGACGATCAGGCCCATCCGCAAATTCGTTTCGACCATGTCGCCGAGCACGAACCCGATGATGATCGGCGCCAGCGGAAACCCGGCCCGGCGCAGCAGATATCCGACCACGCCGGCGATGAACGTCGTGAGCAGGTCGAGTTGCGAGTTGTTCAGCGTGTAGATGCCCACGGTGACCAGCATGACCACCATCGCCATCAGCAGCGCCTCGGGCATCATCAGCAGCCGGCGCCAGAGGCCGGAAAGGCTTAGGGCGATCGGCAGCAACATCAGATTGACCACCAGCAGGACGATGAAGATCGCGGTCACGAGATCGGCGTGCTGCAGGAACAGGCGCGGACCGGGCGCGATGTCCTTGATGACGAGCGCGCCGAGCAGAATGGCCGTGATCGGGTCGCCCGGCACGCCGAGCGCCAATGTGGGAACGAGCGCGCCACCGGTCACCGCGTTGTTGGCGCTCTCGCTCGCGGCCAGGCCTTCCGGATTGCCCTTTCCGAAAGTTTCCGGGTGCTTCGAACCGCGGCGCGCCTCGACATAGCTGACGAAGGAGGCGGTGGTCGGTCCAACGCCGGGCAGGATGCCGAGGATCGTCCCGATGATGCTGCCCTTCACATAGACCGGCAGCAGGCTGCGGTTTTCGCGCCAGGTCGGGAGCTGGAATTTGGTCGGCGTCCCCTGCAGGTCGGTCCCGCCGTAGGAACCGGCCAGCCGGTCGAAGACTTCGGACAGCGCGAACAGGCCGACCAGCACCGGCACCAGCGACAGGCCGCCGGAAAGCTCGAAGATTCCAAACGTGAACCGCGCCTGGCCCGTGAACGTGTCCTGCCCGATGACCGAAAGAAACAGGCCGAGCGCGCCGCCGATCAGGCCTTTCACGACACTGCCCTCGGAAACCGAGGCGATGCAGGTCAACGAGAAAATGGCGAGCGCGAACATTTCAGCCGGGCCGAACTTGAGCGCCCAGCTCGCAAGCTGCGGCGCGAACAGCGCCAGCACGATGACGGAAAAAACGCCGCCGAAGATGGACGCGGCGAGAGCGATGCCGAGCGCCCGCCCGGCCTGCCCCTGCTTGGTCATCTGATAGCCGTCGAGGCAACTCGCGGCGGAAGCGGGCGTGCCCGGCGTGTTGATCAGAATGGCCGTGACCGATCCGCCGTAAATCGAGCCGGCATAGATGCCGAGCAACATGGAGATGGCGGGGATTTGCCCCATCCCGATGGTCAGCGGCAGCACGAGAGAGACGCCCACGGCCGGCCCGAGACCGGGCAATACACCGATGATGACTCCAAGGACCGTCCCGCCGAAAAGCGCGAGCGCCGTCGGAATCGTGAGCACCAGCGCCGAAGCGGAAAGAAGCGTCTCCATAGCGTCCCTTGGAAGCGGCCTTACGGCAGGCCGCCGAATGCAGGCAGGGGCGCCTGCAGACCGTGAGTGAAGAGGTACCAGACCGCCAGCGGACCGACCACCGCGAGCGCGATGACGGCGGGCCAATTTCGGTAGCGCATCGCGATCGTGAATATGACGATGAACAGCACGCTGGACGGGATGAAGCCGACGATCGGCATGCCAGCGAAATAAAGACCGATCAGGACGACCAGTGTGAGGACGCGGCCGATGTCGTGTTTGTCCTCGGCGCCCTCGCGCCCCGCACCCTCGCGTCTTTGGGCGACCATGCCTTGTACGATAATGACGAGCGCAAGGATGGCGCCCAGCGCCATCAGGATCGCCGGAAAGAATACCGGGTTATAGGCGAGCTGGGGCGGTCCCGCCGGCGGCGGAAACAGCACCGTGTAGGCGGCCAGCGCGCTCCAGAACAGCAGGAAAAGCGCGCCGGCCCATATCGACCTCTTATTGAGTGACATTCGTCAAGCTCGAAGCGGAAGGTCCGGTTGCACGGCCTATTTTGGGCTCATGCCATGGGCTTTCATGTAATCGCCGATGGCGTTGTACTGCGCCGTAACCGCTTTGGCGAACCCTTCGCCGGTCTCCGTAACGTGCGGCATGTGGAACTTATCCATCATGGTGAGGAAGTCGGCCGACTTCTGCGCCGAGGCGCAGGCTTTGACGAGCCGATCGTACTTCGCCTTGCCCAGGCCCTTTGGGGCGACCACGGCGCCCATCAGGCTGTACACCACGTTGTAGCCGCGCGAAGACAGGGTGGGCACGTCAGGCTTCTGCAGCTTTTCCGCCGACATGCTGGCGATCGGGCGCAGCAGATCCGGATTGCTGAGTACGATGCCGGACGTGATCGGGGCCACGTCGATGACGCCGGAGAGCAGGTTCTGGATCGCCGCCTGGTTGCCCTTCATCGGCACGCCGATGGCCTTGAAGCCGGCCTTGGCCTGCAGCTCGCTCATGGCGATGTCCTGCAGCGAGCCCGGACCCTCGGAATAGAACTTGAGCAGGCCGTTCTTCGCCTTCGCGGTCTTCAGGAAGTCGTCCAGGTTCTTGATCGACGACTTCGCACTCACCGTCAGGATGAGCGGATTATCGAAAGCGCGGCAGATCAGATCGAAGCTCGAAATGTCATAGGGCAGCTTGGTGGTGTGCGGTTTCATCAGCAGCGGCGTCGAGGGCGCCATGCCGATGGTGTAGCCGTCCGCCGCCGAGCGCGCGATTTCAGCAACGCCGACCGTTCCGCCACCGCCCGAGCGATTGATGACCGTGATCGGCTTGCCGAGGTCCTGCTCCATGCCCTTGGCAATGGCGCGCCCCATGAGATTGCTCGGTCCGCCGGGCGGATACGGCACGATAAAATTGAGGCCCTTGTCGGGATATTGTTGGGCACCGGCGGTGCCGATCGAAGCGGCAATAACGGCCGCAGCCAACAAGAGCGAGCGCTTAATCATTAATACGTCTCCCACGTTTGTGGCCGGTTTGGCATGCCGGCCTTTTTGAGCATCTGGAATTGCCCCACCAATATCCCGAGACGATCCGTCCCGAAAGGCGAGACGCCCTTCCCTTCCAACCTGTACGACAAATAGCTTTCAAAGCCGTCGCACGAATGATGGCCCCGACCGCCGCCGATGCCAGATCATAATTGTATTGACTAACCAGTCAATCGCTCGCGATTTCGCCGCGCATCGTGAACGCGGCGCGGACCGCGCCATTTCCACCGCGTCACGGCGAATGAGGCCGCCTTTACTGGCGTTTTCTGCCCCGATGCGGCCGGCTTGGCAAGACTGACGGAACCTCGATTCAATCACGGGGCAACAGCACGAGACGGCCCTGCGCCGTGCGGTCGCGCAACGCGCTGAGCGCATCGGCCACGCGCCCGATCGGCATGGTTTCGATCGGTCCCGGTTTGATCTTTTTCGCCGCATGCAGCGCGAACAGCTCGGCATAACAGGCCGCGGCCAGGTCGGGCGTCTTCCGGCGATAGTCGCTGATCTGAATGCCGGAGACGGAGATGTTCTTCAAAAGGAGATAGTTCGTCCGCAGATCGGCGACACGTCCGGCGGCAAACCCGATCACGACCAGACGGCCGCGCCAGGCCAAGGCGCGGATGGCGGCGTCGAAATAATCGCCGCCGAGCATGTCGAGCACGATGTCGACCGGCTTGCCGTCATTGGCGGCATAGACCTGTTGCCGCAGATTTTCCTTCAGCCCGTCCATTGAAAGGTCGATGACGGCATCGGCGCCGGCCTCGCGCGCAAGATGCGCTTTTTGCGGATTTGTGATGCCGGCCAGAACGCGGCTTCCCAATGCCTTGGCCAGTTGCACGCCCGCCAGGCCGACGCCGCCGCTGGCGCCGACGACCAGAACGCTGTCGCCGGGCCGGTATTGCGCGCGGTCGCGCAGCGCCATCAACGCCGTGTCGTAGACCGACGACATGGCGGCGGCCTCGACGAACGACATCGACGCGGGAAGCGGCAGGCAGCTTGCCGCCGGCGCAACGACGCATTCGCCGTAACCGCCGTATTCGACGAGCGCGAGCACACGGTTTCCGGGCGCAAGCGTGGATACATTGGTGCCGGTCGCCCGCACGACACCGACCGGGAGCTTGCCGGGGATAAACGGAGGCGTCGGGCGGAACTGATACGTGCCGCCGACCAGCAGCGTATCGGCGAAATTCGCGGCGACCGCGTGCACATCGATCAGGACGTCGTCCGGCCCGGGACCGGGTTCCGGCACGTCGCGCAGCTTGGCCTCTTCGAAGGAGCCGAACCGTTCAACGACTACGGCACGCATGTGACCTGAACCTTTCGGTTTGTCCGGGTGGCTTGTTCGCGGGTCACGGCCGCCATTGCACCGGGCTTGGCACGACCTGTCCGTCGCGGATCGATCGCACGACGTCGAGTTTCTGGATCTTGCCGTTCGGCATCAGGGGAATTTCGGGCATTTCGACGAAGAATTCGGGCATTTCGTATTTGGTCAGCCCGGCGCGGCTAAGATGGCTCAGGATCTGGTCGACGGTCGCCCGCTGGCCGGGACGAAACATGACCGCGAGACATATTTTCTCCCCCAGCCGCTCATCCGCCATCCCCACCGCCGCCGCGCGTTCGACCGCTTCATGACGGAGCGTCAGGTCTTCGATGCGCGCCGGATTGATGTTGTGTCCCCCCCGAATGATAACGTCCTTCTTGCGGCCGGTCAGGCGCAAATATCCTTTCTCGTCGATGGTGCCGAGATCGCCGGTCATGAACCAGCCATGCGCGTTGAAGGCGCTTTCCGTGCTGGTTTGATCGTCGTAGTAGCCAAGCATCAAGCTCGCGCCACGGCCACCGATCTGGCCGATTTCACCCGGTTCGGCTTCGTGGTCCGGATCCTCGGCATCCCAAACACGCAGCTCATAACCAGGAAAGCAACGACCCGACGTCTCGATGATGAGATGAGGATCGTCGTCCGGCATCGTGTATTGGTGCGCGCAGGTCTCCGTCATGCCGTAGCCCTTTTGCGGCAGGACACCGAATTCGAGCAGTTCGGCGACAACCGGATTGGGGACGGCCGCGCCCGAAATCCTGAATCCCTTCAGCCGCGACAGCGGCGATGAGCCACGCGCCCGCAATTCGACGAGCAAATCGATGGCATGGGTCGGCACCCCAACCAGATAGGTGGGATCAATCTCGACCAAGCGATCGAGCAGGCTTTCGCCGCGCTTTATATCGTGGATGATGAATTCAGCGCCCGCGAGAAAAGCGGTCAGTAGCGTTCCAACCCCAAGGTTATGACTGAGAGGACTCATCGAATACACGACCGATGAATCGTCAAGCTTCCAATCGGCCACGATGGCGCGCGGCGCAGCCAGAAGCGTATTGTCGCTGTGCATGACGCCTTTGGGATTTCCGGTCGTGCCCGACGTGAAGGCGAGATAGCTGACGGCATTCGGATCGCCCACCTGTGGCGCAGGTGTCGTTACCGTCGGGACCGCCATGTCAGCCAGGAAGTCTGTCGCTTTCGCCTGACCCGGCGGTGCGAGCCGTTGCACCCAGCGCAAGGACGGCAGGCTCGACAGTTCTTGATCGATGCTGTTGCGGCCTGCATCGGCACCGAAACCCTCCTGATAAACGAACGCGGCCGCGCGGCTCCGATTGAGGAGGGCAACAACCTCCGCCACCGTGTGATTGCGATGAGGAGACGGACACCAGACATAGCCGTTGCGCGAACAAGCGAGCCACAGGATCACGGACTCGATGCGCGTCGGACACCAGAGCAGAACTCGCTGGCCCGCTCGAATCCCCCTGGCCGACAGGGCATCGGCCAGACGGTCGGCGGCGGCGATCAAATCTCCGTAGCTGATATACTCGAACCTATCCCGGACCGCGATCCTGTCGGGCGCCCGGCGAGCAAAAGAGAGGACGACTGCGTAGATCGTCTCATCTCGCCAATATTCGCTGGCGTAATGGCGCTTAATCTCGCCTGCGCTCAACAAGCTCAAGACGGTCGACATTCACGTGCTCCGGATGCGCCGAGGCGCAGTTCTGTAACGAAGCCGCCCGTCCTTCACAATGGCTGCGACCATATGGCGAACTGCCGCGCCGCATATCGCGGCGGCCATCCTGTTACGAGGGCTTGAACCGGCATCCTTCGCCAATCTACAAGTCACGCCACGCATGGAGGAGACGGTCAAATGCCGCGTAAGATAATTGATCTTTCGGTCGTGCTCGAAAACGGAGGCGCGCCCGACCCGGCAGGCCGCCCGAAGATCGAATACTCCACCCACAAGGAAACGGCCGCCGATGTGGTCAACTTCTTTCCCGGGCTGCGCGAGAGCGATCTGCCCGATGGGGAAGGCTGGGCTTTCGACCGGGTGCGATTGCCGACCCATGCGGGAACGCATCTGGACGCGCCGTGGCATTACGCGTCGACCATGGACAAGGGCAAGCGGGCGATCACCATCGACGAAGTGCCGCTGGAATGGTGCTTCCAGCCGGCCATCAAACTGGATTTCCGGCGCTTCCCCGACGGCTATGTCGCGACGGCGGCGGACGTCGAGGCCGAGTTGAAGCGCATTGATCATACGCTATCGGCCCTTGAGATCGTGCTGGTCAACACGCGCGCGGGGGCGACCTACGGGCAGTTGGACTACGTGAACACGGGCTGCGGCATGGGGCGCGAGGCGACGCTCTATCTGCTCGAGCGCGGCGTGCGCGTGACCGGTACCGACGCCTGGAGCTGGGACGCGCCCTTCGTTTACACGGCAAAGCGATACGCCGAAACCGGCGATGCCAGCCTGATCTGGGAAGGCCACAAGGCCGGCCGGGAGATCGGCTACTGCCATCTGGAAAAGCTCCATAACCTCGAAGCCTTGCCGTCGAAAGGATTCATGGTTTCGTGCTTCCCAGTAAAGATCCGCGGTGCCTCTGCCGGCTGGACACGCGCGGTCGCAATCCTGGACGACTGATCCGGCGTGCAACCCACCGATAACGCACCGATCAAATTGCAATGCCGGTAAACTTGAGCTGAGAGAACTCCTCGATCGCATAGCGAACGCCTTCGCGGCCGACGCCGCTGCGCTTCACGCCACCGAACGGATAAACGTCGAGGCGAAAGCGCGTCGCTTCGTTGATCCAGAGACGCGCCGACCTCGAAGTCCTCGGAAAGGCGCATGGCCGCGGCCAGGTCGCGCGTGAAAACCGAGCCCTGCAATCCGAAAGGCGAGTCGTTGGCGAGCTGCAGCGCCTCATCGAGATTCTCAAAACCAGCGACCAGCGCGATCGGCCCAAAGACCTCTTCTTGCCATAGCCGCGCCCGCTTTCGAGACATCGACCAAGACGCCCGGCGAGACCACGGCGGCGTCGCGCTTCGGCTCCAGTCCGTAACGGGCGCCCTTCGAGATGGCGTCCTGACACACGGTCATGACGCGCTCGGCGGCCGTGAGGCTCACCATCGGCCCGACATCGGTCGCAGGGTCGGCGGCGGGACCGACCTTGAGCTTCCTGGCGGCGGCGACGAAGGCCTCGACGAAGGGCTCGATCCGCGCGCGGTCGACGAGGATACGCTGCGCCGAAATGCACTGTTGCCCGCTCGCCTCGAAGGCGGCGGCGGCAATCTTCTTGGCCGCCGTATCGATGTCGGCGTCGGCCAACACGATATTGGCGGCATTCGATCCGAGCTCGGCCACGAATTTCTTGGCGCCGGCGGCGCGCGCCAGTGCGTCGCCGCCCACGGTACTGCCGGTGAAGGAGACGGCGCGCACGTCGTCATGGGACGCCAGCGCCGTCGCCGTTATCTTGTCGCCGGTCACGACCGTGAAAAGGTTTTCGGGAAAGCCCGCCTCCTGAAAGATCTGCGCGAGCTTGAGCGCGGTGCGCGTGCCGGCCGGTGCCGGCTTGACCACGATGGCATTGCCGGCAGCGATCGCCGGCGCCACCTTCTGCACCAGCAGATTGACCGGCGCGTTGAACGGCGTGATGCCGGCGACTACGCCATAGGGAACGTGACGCACGAAGCCGAAGTGTCCCGTGCCCGGCACGGTGATGTCGAGCGGCAACGTCTCGCCGCCGAACTGGGTCAGCGCGGCCGCCGTGGCCTCGAAGAACTCGGCGCCGCGCCGCACCTCGAAGCTTGCCATGCGGATCGGCTTGCCGACATCGGCGCAGATGATGGCGGCGATCTCCTCGCCCGCGGCGGTCAGCGCCGCAGCGGCGGCCTTAAGCCAAGCGATGCGCTTATGGGTCGGCTGCTTGCGATTGGCGGCAAATGCGGCGCCCGCCGCCTTCACCGCGCGATCGACGCCGGCCGTTCCGGATTCCGAAATGCGGCCGATGACCTTGCCGTCATGCGGCGTGACCAGATCGAAGGCCTCGGCACCGCCCTCCGTCATGCGTCCATCGATAAAGTCCGCGTAAACCGGCAAGCTGGAACGTGTCACGGGATCATTCACCTTTGTTGTCTCTTACGATCTTGCGCCTCGTCCGCGCCGTCAGCGCGGATCTGCGATGAAGGCGAGCATGGCTTGGCCGAGCGTATCCTCGGCGGTGTTGATGTGTCCGATGATGGACGTGTGGTTATGCCCGCGCAGCCAGACCACCGGCGGCGTGCGCCGCTTTGCCTGGCCGAGGAGAAACACCAGTTCCGCGCAATGCACATCGATCAGCGGGTTTTCGAATTCGCTCCAGGCGACGAGCGTCGGCGCGCTGTCGGGCCCGACATGGCTGACCGGCGAAACGTCATCGAGCACCGCCGGGTCTGACGTGCCGTAATAAGCGACCACTTTCGGCGCGTTCCAGTTCTCGGGCATCGTTTCGGCGCGGACGCGGCCGCTCACGATAATCAAGCCGGCAAGGCCGGGCCCGGAGGCGGGATGGCGTCGTTTATCGTAGGCGTAGCTGCCGACATGCGCGCAGCCGGCCGAATGACCCATCAGAAAGACGCGCGCCGGATCGACGCCGATTTCGTCGGCGTGGTCATGGGCCCATTTGACCACCGCGGCGATGTCCTCGCTCGCGCCGGGATACTGCGTGTCGTTCGCCAGACGATAACCGATGTTGATGCCGACGACCCCGTGCCGCGCAAAGTAATAGGCGACATTGGAATAGATCGCATCGGTACGATTGCGATTGCCGTTGACGAAGGCGCCGCCGTGCGCGAACAGCACCGCCGCGCGCCCGCGACCGCCATCGTCAGGCAAATAGACTTCAAGCTTCTGACGCGGATGCTCGCCATAGGCCACGTCGCGCCTTACCGTGATGCCCTCATTTGGCGCGTCTTTCAGCACCTCGCTGAAGCCGTCGACCATCAGCTTGATGTGCTCGGCGCCCGCCCATTTGGGTCCGATCTCGGCCATCAGGGCGCGCAGTTCCGCGGGGATTTCAGGAGGGCTCTTGGGCATGACTTCTGATTACCGTCGGTTAAATCGAAATGGATCGGGTGCGCTGCTCGATCAGCCGCACCAGGCTGAGCGCCGTGAGCTCGGAGGACTTGGGATTGGTCGCGAGCGGATTATTCTCAAGTACGATCTCCATGCGCCCGAAAGCGCCTTGCGCGACGATACGGTGACCGTTTGTGCGTGAGGCTGGATCGGCCACCATTTCGACGCGGGTCTTGTCCAGCCCGACACCGGCGAGCGATGTCACCACCGTGGCATTGGCGTTTTGCGGATATTCGGCAGCCGCCTCGCGCGCGCTGCCGGAAAAGAAGACCGCGCGCGCGTCGAGCCCATCGAGATCGATCAGCTTTTCGGCCGGGGTATTCTTCCAGGCGCCGCGGCGGCTTGACGACCTGATGCAGCACGTCCTCCAAGGCCAGCGTCGCGGCGCCGGCTAGAGCGTCGATGCCACCGATGGCCCCGGATGGCACCCGGATGCGACTTTGGTGCCGCTCGGCGATGGCGACAAGCCGCGCGAGGAGATCGTCGTCGGTGAAGGCGCTGGTCGAGGCGATGATCACCTCCTGCGCCGCCGCCAAGGCCGCCGGCGCCCATTGCCCGACAGACGCGCGGCCGGCCGCCTCCACAACCAGCTCCGGTTTCAGCGTCGCGAGTTCCTCGGGCGCCGTCAGGTGGCGCGCGCCGGGAGGCAGCGCATTGCCGGGCGTCGCCGAGCGGGTCGCCACCCCGACGATATCGACAGCCGCCCCGCGCTGCGCCAACAGCGCACCGACACGCGCGTTGATGGCGCCCCAGCCGATGAATACCGTTCGTACCCGCGCCGCCATCCTCGCTCCGCATGTTGACCAGGTGGTCATCTGATACCCGGACGGGGGTGGCTTGCCAAGCGATGGCATGTCCAACCGGCGGCCCCGGAAAGTCCGTCCGGCCGCGCGCAGACCCCAACGTCAGCCGCCGACCGGCGCGGCCCGCATCCCCGCGGCGATGAAGGGGATCATCTGGGCCAGCACCTCCTCCGGGTCGGTCGGGTCGGCCTTGCCCGAGCTGAGTTCCGTCACGCGGCCGTTGTTCGACATGGCGTGGATCATCAGTCCCAGCAGGAAGTCGAAGCGGAAATAGATGTCGCGCTCGCTGAGGTGCGGCAGGCATTCGCGAAAGGCGACGAGATATTCCCGGGTCGAGATGTCAAATATTTCGGCCTGGATCGCGCGGACAGCCTCCTGATGATTGATCGACAGGCCCAGGCGGATGTCGGCGTAATTGGAGCGCATGCCGCGCCCGGCGCGCTCCTCGACCACGGCCGGGCGCAGGAAGGCCTCGAGCACGCCTTCGAGCGTGATTACGCCGCGCTCACGCAGGCGCATCAAATAGTGCAGGCGCTTGGACGCGATCGGCTCGGCGCGGTTGTGCAGAACGTGGAACAACAACGCCTGTTTCGACCCGAAATGATAAAAGACCGCGGCGGAATGCACGCCCGCCTCGCGGATGATCTCGCGCAGTCCCACAGCCTCGTAGCCGTGCTGCGCGAAGAGCCGTTCGGCTGTCTCTGTGATGCGCTGCTTGGTCTCCTGCCCGCTCAGCCGGCGCCGGTCCATGATTTCGGCGGGGGCGGCACTGCCGGCCGCGCGGTCCGCCGGACTTGGACGGTTTCCAGAGAGCACCGGTGCCGTGCTCCCGGTCCTATTTTTTCTCACCAGCGTTCCCTCCTTGCCGACCGTCGCTGCCCAATGTCCCGGCCACTTCCCGGGGGTTGGAACTTTCTTTCTCGGCCCAAATGTCGCAGTCCTCAAGGCTGCAGTCGCCTCGGCTTTCGCGCTTCCGCGGTCCACATTTTAGGCATCATCCCAACGCTGGTAAAGAATTCAGTCATTCGACTAAATTAATTCCTTGACAGCATTCTGTCGATTCCGGAACCTCAATCCAGGAAATATCGCGACGGCCTGGCCTGAAGTCGCGCAGTAGAAGTGCGGAGAGCGACCGGGTTGCGGACCATCGGCATCATCATGAATGGCGCAACGGGTCGCATTTGCTCGACCCAGCACCTTCAAAACGGCCTGGCCGCGATCCGCGCCGAGGGCGGCATCGAGATTGGCGGCGAGCGCGTCATGCCGCGGCCGCTGCTGCTCGGCCGTAATGCCGAGGCGTTGGCCCGCGTCGCCGCGGAATACGACGTGCCGGACTACACCACCGACTTCGACGCGGCGCTGTCGGACCCGGCATTCGAAGTTTTCTTCGACGCCGCCTCGACCCAGCAGCGCCCAACCGCGCTGCGCCGGGCGATCGCGGCCGGCAAACACATCTATACGGAAAAGCCGGTCGCCCCCACCCTCGCCGAGGGACGGGAAATTCTCGCGCTGATCCGCGCCGCCGGCCTGCGGCACGGCTGCGTCGAGGACAAGCTGTGGCTGCCCGGATTTCGCAAGCTCGCCTGGCTTCGCGACCTCGGCTTCTTCGGCAAGGTAATTGCCTTCCGGTTGGAGTTCGGTTGGTGGGTGTTCGACGGCAACCTCACGGCATCGCAACGACCGAGCTGGAACTATCGCAGCACGGGAGGCGGCGGACTGACCCTCGATATGTATCCGCACTGGCGATACCTGATCGAAGCGATCCTCGGTCCGGTTCACCGGCTGACCAGCCTGACCGCAACGGCCCAGCCGATGCGTGTGGACGAGGCAGGTGAGCGCTTTGCGGTGGACGTCGACGATACGACGGCCACGCTCCTGGAAATGGAGTCGGGCGCCCTCGGCACCATCCAATCCTCCTGGGCCACCCGGGTCCGGCGCGACGACCTGATGACGCTGCAGATCGATGGCACCCTGGGCTCGGCGGTGGCGACGCTGCACCGCTGCTATGTGCAGCCACTGGCGCAGACGCCGAAAATCCCGGGCTTCAATGTGAATGCCGATATCGGTGCCGACTACCGTGCCGGGTGGGGAGAGGTCGCGGATCTCGAGCCGTATCGCAATCCCTATCGCATGGGCTGGGAGTCTTTCCTGCGCCATCTGGTCGAGGGCACGCCGGCAGCGGCCGGGTTCGAGGCGGGACTGCGCGACGTGCAATTCGCGGCGGCCTGCGTGGAAAGCGCGCGCGCGCGAAACTGGATCGAGATGGACGCGACCGCGTGATGGAAGGAACGGAAGGCAGGGAAGGACGGATGGCGAATGCGATCGAGGTACGCGGGCTCGACTTCAGCTATGCCGGGGCGAACGGCACGCGCGTCCTGGCCCTGACCAACATCGATCTCTCGGTGGCGAAGGGCGAGTTCGTCTCGATCCTCGGGCCCTCCGGTTGCGGCAAGAGCACGCTTCTTTATCTGATCGGCGGCTTCTACGGGCATGACGTCGGGCAAATCCTGTGCAACGGCGAGCGCGTGCGCGGTCCCGGTCCCGACCGCGGCATCGTCTTCCAGCAGTTCGCGCTCTTCCCCTGGCGCACGGTGCTGCGCAACGTCACCTACGGACTCGAAAAGCAGGGCATGCCGAAAGCCCAGCGGCTGGAGCGCGCCCGCGCGCTCATCAAGGAAGTCGGGCTGACGGGATTCGAGAACAGCTTCCCTTCGCAGCTCTCGGGCGGCATGCGCCAGCGCGCGGCGATCGCGCGCACGCTCGCGGTCGACCCGGACATCCTGCTGATGGACGAGCCGTTCGGCGCACTCGACGCGCAGACGCGCGGGTCGATGCAGACGCAGCTTCTGAGAATATGGGAAGCGACCGGCAAGACCGTGATCTTTGTCACCCATGACGTGCGCGAGGCCGTCTATCTGTCGCAGCGCGTCGTCATCATGTCGCGGCGCCCCGGCACCATCGCGGAAATCGTGCAGACCGGCTTCGACAAATCCGGCGACATCGAAGCCGACGAGGGATTCAACACCACCGTCAGCCGGATCTGGAACCGGGTCCGCTCCGAATACATGCCCGACAATGCGCACTGACGCCGCCTCAACCTCCGCCGCGAACCCCGCGGTCCCGACGCGCGGCCCGCTTGCCGTCGCCGCGGCGACGTTCCGCAAATACGTCCCGCTCCTGATTGTTGCGGTGGCGTGGCAACTGGTGTCGATGACAGGGCTGGTGTCGGCCTACGCCCTGCCGCCGCTCTCCGATGTGCTCGGTAGCTTCCACTGGCTGTTCACGCAGACCGACTTCTTCTACCACGCGGCAAGCTCGCTGCAGCGCGCCGCCACCGGTCTCGGCCTTGCCGTCACGGTCGGGACCGTCGTCGGCACGCTGATGGCTTCGTTCCGCAGCGTGAACGCGACCATCGGGCCGCTGGTGCAGACGCTCTACCCGATGCCGAAGTCGGCGCTGATCCCCCTCGCCATCATGTGGTTTGGCTTGGGCGATCTCTCCAAGGTCTTTCTGATCTTCCTCGGCTGCCTGCTGCCCATCACCGTGGCGAGCTTCAACGGCGTGCAGGGCGTCGACCGCGTTCTGTTGTGGTCGGGCGCCAGTCTCGGCGCCGGCCGCGTGGCGCGGATTCTGGACATTTCCGTGATGGCGGCGCTGCCGTCGATTCTCGCCGGGCTGCGCACGGCGCTCGCTCTGTCCTTCGTCCTGCTCGTCAGCTCGGAACTGGTGATGTCGAACGAGGGGCTGGGCTTTCTGATCCGCATGCTCGGCGACGGCGGTGAGTATCCGGCGATGTTTGCGGTGATCCTGACCGTCGCGACGATCGGCTTCTTGAGCGATCGGCTGATCCTGGCCTTCACCAACTACGTCCTGAGGTGGCGAGAATGAGCGCGGCGACCTACGGCCTGCGGCTTCTTCCGATCCTGGCGGTGATCGCCATTTGGGCGGCAGTGGCCAATTTTGGGCACGTCAATCCGTTCCTGCTGCCCGCGCCCTCGATCGTGGTCGAGCATATCTGGCGCGACATTGCGTCGGGCACGCTGTTCACGGCCATTGCCTCCACGCTCTTCCGCGCGCTCCTCGGCTTTCTGCTGGCGGCGGTGATCGGCACCACCATCGGCCTCCTGATGGTCGTCTCGCCGCGCATGCAGTGGTTCTTCGATCCCATGGTTTCGGTCGGCTTCCCGATGCCGAAGATCTCGCTGCTGCCGATCTTCATTCTCTGGTTCGGGATCGAGAACGGATCGAAGATCGTGATGATCGCGGTGGACTGCATCTTCGTGATCATCGCCAATACCTACGCCGGCGGCCGCGGCGCCGAGCGCCAGCTCATCTGGTCGGCACAGATGCTGGGCGCCAGCCCGCGCGAAGTCCTGCTCGATGTGATGCTGCCGGCGGCAACGCCGCAGATCTTGACCGGTTACCAGATCGCACTGCCGATCTCGATGATCGTCGCGCTGGTCACGGAGATGATCATGGGCGGCGACGGGCTGGGCGCCAAGCTCTTGGCCGCCTCCCGCTTTGCCAATTCCCCCGGAGTCTTCGCCTCGATCGTCGAAATCGCGATCGCAGGCGCGATCGTCGTCAACGGTATGCGTGTGCTTCGACGCCGGCTGTTGCACTGGCATCAGGAGACGAAGGTCGTGACGGACTGAACCGATCTCGCCCCCGACCAACAAGGAAAGGAAAGTAGAGAATGAAGTCACTACGCTGCATCAAGACCGCCCTCGCGGCGGCGCTGGTCGCCACGGCATTCGCCGCCGGCACCGCCAGCGCGGACCCGGTGAATATCCGCGTTGGCTATTCGTCGATGCCGGCTCACCTGATCCCGACGTTCTACGCGCATAAGGAGGCGCTGAAGCACTACGGCAAGAGCTACACCGTCAAGGCGACCCGCTTCCACGGCTCGACACCGCAGCTCACCGCGCTGGCGGCGGGCGACATCGATTTCGCGGCGCTGTCGCCGACCGCGCTCGTTCTTGGCGTGTTGAACGCTAATCTCGACGTCAAAGTGGTCGCCGACATCATCCAGGACGGCATGCCCGGACACTACTCGCAGACGATCTATGTCAAGACCAAATCCGGCATCAACAAGCCGGCCGATCTGAAAGGCCATATCGTCGGCATCAACGCCGCCGGCTCGGCGGTCGACATGGCGGTCAGGACCGAACTGGCAAAGTACGGGCTCGCGCCGAACAAGGACTACCGCGAGCTCGAGACCAGCTTCTCCAGCATGTTGCCGATGCTCGAGGACGACAAGATCGACGCCGGCCCGATCGTGCAGCCGCTGGCCTCGCAAATGGTGAAGGCGGGCAAGTACAAGGTGCTGTTCAGTTCGGCCGACGCCATCGGGCCGACCCAGTTCGTGTTCCTGGTCGCCCGCACCGACTTCCTCAAGAAGCACCATGACGCGGCGATGGACTTCATGGAGGACCACGTGCGCGGTTTCCGCTGGATTTCGGATCCCGCCAACCGTGCCGCGGCGCTGCCGATCATCGCCAAGGCCAGCGTCCGCCCGCTGAAACAGATGAGCTACCTGTTCTCGGACATCGACTATTACCGCGACCCCTATCTGATCCCCAACATCCCCAATCTGCAGCGTGCCATCGACGCAGCCGCCAAGTTGAAAGTGGTGCCGGAGGATCTGAAGGTCGCGCCCAAATACGTCGATCTGAGCTTCATCGAGGAAGCCAAGAAGCGTATCGAAGCCGCCCCGAAGTAACGGGCTTCGAAACGCATTACGCAGCCATCGGAGGGGTCACGGCTGACGCTTGAGGCGCAGCCGTGACCGCGCGCTCTCAACTCGCCATCGCCTGTTCGAGCGGCTGCGCGGTCGCGCCGACGCTGTCGGCGACCGCGGGATGGATGATGCGTCCGCGATGGATGTTGAGCCCTGCCCGCAATCCCGGATCGCGCGCGACAGCGGCGAGGCCATCGCGGGCAAGCATCAGGCCGTAGGGCAAAGTCGCGTTGTTGAGCGCGTTGCTGGCGGTCAGCGGCACCGCGCCCGGCATGTTGGCGACGCAATAATGCACGACGCCGTCAACGACATAGCGCGGGTCGTCGTGGGTGGTGGGACGCGAGGTCTCGAAGCAGCCGCCCTGGTCGATCGCGACGTCCACCAGCACCGCACCCGGACGCATCCCGGACAACATCGCGCGGGTGACGAGTTTCGGCGCGCGCGCGCCCGCCACCAGCACGGCGCCGATCACCACGTCGGCCGCGAACACCTCCTCCTCGACCGCCTGCAGCGTCGAGAACCGGGTCCGCACCCGTCCGCCGAACAGGGCGTCCAGTTCGCGCAGGCGCGGCAGCGACCGGTCGACGATGACGACACTGGCACCGAGACCGACCGCCATGCGCGCCGCGTTGGTGCCGACGACGCCGCCGCCGAGGACGGCGATCTCGGCCGGCGGCACGCCGGGGACGCCGCCGAGCAGCAGCCCGCGGCCGCCGTTGTGCCGTTGCAACGCGGCGCCCGCCGCCTCGATCGACAGCCGGCCGGCGACCTCGCTCATGGGCGCGAGCAAGGGCAATCCGCCATGCTCGTCGGTAATCGTCTCGTAGGCGACCGCCGTGCAGCCCGACCGCAACAGGCCTTCCACCTGCGCCGGATCGGCGGCGAGATGCAGGTAAGTGAACAGGATGTGGCGCTCGCTCAACTGGCGCCACTCGCCCGGCTGCGGCTCCTTCACCTTCACGATCAGTTCGCAACCGGCGAACACCTCGGCGGCGGTCTTGGCGATCTCGGCACCGACCTTGCGATAGGCATTGTCGTCGGCACCGATGCCTACACCGGCCCCGCTTTCGACGACGACGGTGTGGCCGGCGGCGACGTATTCGCGCACCGCGCCCGGCGTGAGCCCCACACGATACTCGTGGACCTTGATCTCCTTGGGAACACCGACGCGCATGACCCTCGACCTTCCGCTTGCATTGCCAGTCCGGCGGCGCAATCAATCACCATAATCGTTGCAACATCATGCGAAATATGCGGTAGATTTGGACAACCTTCGCAACTCTATTAGCGAAGGATTGAATTTAACGAATTTTGTACGAGATCCATGACGACCGAATTCGACGCCACCGACCGGGCCATCATGCGGGCGCTCCAGCAGGATGGCCGTCTATCCAACGTCGATCTGGCCGCCCGGGTTCATTTGTCTCCGTCCGCCTGCCTGCGCCGGGTCCAACTGCTCGAGCAGGCCGGCGCCATCTCCCGCTACGTCGCCCTGCTCGACCCGCTGGCGCTCGATCTCACCGGCGTCGCCTTCGTCTTCGTTCGCATCGAACGGATGACCAAAAAGGATATGGAGGCGTTCGAAAAAGCGGTCCGGACGCCGCCGGAAATCCTGGAGTGCTTCCTGATCGCGGGCTCGAACGACTACCTGCTGCGCATCGCCTATCGCAACTCGTCGGACCTCGAACGCATCCACACCGACATCCTGATGCAATTGCCGGGCGTCATTCGAACGCAATCGTCACTGGTGCTGCGCGCCGTCAAGCAAACGACGGCGCTGAAGGTCTAACGCGCGCCGCCGCCTTACGAGCGCGCGAGCCACTCGCGCGCCACCTCTTCCATGGTGCAGAAGACTGCGCCACGCGCCTTCAGCCGCTCGATCAGCCGCTCCAGCATCAGCATACGATGGCCCCGACCGATCACATAAGGATGACAGGTGTAGGTCATCACGCCCCAGTCGAGGATGCGCGCCATGTACTCGAAATCGTCGTACCAGTTCTCGAGAACGTCGTTCGCGTTGCGCAGGCCCGGCATCAGGATCTGCCCGAAGCGGAAATATTCGAAATGCGGATGATCGTCCGCCGACCAGCTGATCGGCAGTTCGACCAGCTTCGTCTCCTTGCCGAGCACCGCCGGTTCTTCCAGCGTGATGACGTCGCCGACACGCGCCCAGTAGGGCAGATAATCGTGGCCCATCAGGCTGCTGTCGTAGAGGAAGCCGTGCTTAATCAGAAGCTCGAGGGTATGCGGGCTCAAGTCCCAAGAAGGCGAGCGGTAGCCGCGCGCCATCTGCCCGGTGATGCCGCGGATTGCGTCGTTGGCGCGCACGAGCCCGGCTTCCTCGGCTTCGCGTGAAAGGTCGGCAGGTGGCACATGCGTCCAGCCATGATGGGCAATCTCGTGCCCGGCCTCATGCACGTCGCGGCAGCGATCCGGATAGGTCTCGATGGTGTGTCCGGGAATGTACCAGGTCGCGCGGATATCATAGCGCTTCAACAGATCGAGAATGCGCCCGGCGGCAACCACGCCGAACTCGCCGCGCGAAATCGGCGTCGGTGTCGTGAGCCCGCGTGAGATGAAGCCGGACATGACGTCGAAGTCGAACGTCAGACAAACGATGTGGCGTGCCATGGGAGATGCCTGTTGCCTTTCCTCAAAGCGTCAATTCGGGAACGTCCACCCAACGCCGCTCGCGGCTGCTGAGGTATGAAAGCTCGGCCAGTTGCACGCCCTTGGCGCCTTCCAGCAAGGTCGGCCAGAAGGGGGCGTCCTCGGCGACATGGCGCAGGAAACCTTCCCAGCAGCTTCGGAAGCTATTCTGGAAGGGCTGATTGTCCGGGACTTCCTGCCACTGCTGCCGCAGGTCCATGGCCTGCGGCGCATTCACGTCCCACACCGGCTTCGGCGTGTTGGCGATGGACTGCGTCCAGCAGCGGTGCAGGCCGGCGATAGCCGATCCTTGCGTGCCGTCGATCTGGATCGTGAGCAGATCGTCGGCGCGCGCGCGTGTGCACCAGGAGTTGCTCACGGCGGCGATGATGCCGCCATCGAGCTCCATCGTCGCATAGGCCGCGTCTTCCACGTCGACGTCATAGGGCTCGCCCCGCTCATCGCGGCGAACCGGTACAAGGGTGACGGATCGGCTGCTCACGCTGCGGATCGGCGCCACCAGACGGTCGATGATGTAGCGCCAATGGGCATACATATCGAGCACCAGGCCGCCGCCCTCGGCCTTCTTGTAGTTCCAGCTCGAGCGCTGTCCCGGCTCGACCTCGCCGTCGAAAATCCACCAGCCGAAGTCGAGCCGCATCGAGAGGATGCGGCCGAAGAAGCCGTGATCCTTGATGCGCTGCAGCTTCTGCAGCCCGGGCAGGAACAGCTTGTCCTGGATGACGGCGTTCTTGAGCCCGGCGCGCGTGGCAAGACGCGCGATCTCCATCGCCTCGTCGAACGTCGGCGCAATCGGCTTCTCGACATAGATGTGCTTGCCGGCCGCGATCGCGCGCCGCACCAGCTCAGGGCGCACGCCGCTCGACGCGCAATCGAAGAAGACGTCGTTGGAAGGATCGGCGAGCGCCACGTCGAGGTCGGTGCCCCAGCGCTCGATGCCGAACTGGCGCGCGGCCCGTTCAAGCTTGTCCGCATTGCGGCCGATCAGCACCGGATCGGGCATCAGCCGGTCGCCGTTTGCGAGCGCGAGCCCGCCTTCGCGGCGGATGGCGACGAGCGAGTTGGCGAGATGTTGGCGCATGCCCATGCGCCCGGTCGCGCCGTGCACGATGATGCCGAGCCGACGCTCCGCCATGTTCGACTTGCTCCTGCTTCCGGGGTCAGGCCGCCGCCCGCAGCGGCCCGTTCAATGAAAAGGCGACGTAGGCGTTCTCGCACGGTGGGCCGTCGGCCACGTGCATGACCCGTTGGCGCAGATCGAGAATGACGCTGGCGACCGTCATGGTGCGGTTCGCTTCCGGCTGCCGCTCGTCGGGGTGACGGCAAATGGCGTTGGGCGCCGAGAAATGGTCGGCGAAGGCGGCTTCGAACTTCGCCAGATCGAGGTGGCCGCGGTCGCGCCGCAGGATGCGATCGAGCCGCGCGACCCGGAACAGCGTGTTCGGACCGATGCGCTCCATCAGCGAGGCGGCGCCGTGCCCCGTCGCCAGGAAATGGTTGGAATGGGTGATGATGCCGTCGCGCGGATAGAGCGCAGCCACGTGGTTGGGGCTCGTTTCCAGATCGACGATCTCGCCACCGGCATCGCCGATCACGAAGTTCGCCGACGCGACCCGTTTGGTGCGCGTGATCGGCAGCAGCGCCTGATCGAAGACGCGGTTTTCGATAACCTCACGGCAGCGGACGTGGAACGGCTTTTCGTACGGGTTGGCGCCGTCGCGGTCGCTCGCCAGCCCGTTTTCCACCAGGCCGATGCCGTGCTCGTTGAGCGCCATCTTGCCGCCGACGATGCCGGCCTCGGTCAGGAAGATGACGGCCGGCTTGCCGGGGATTTTCTGGCGCACGACCACGGCGCGGCCGTGGATGCCGGCGAGCCAGTCCCAGTTCTGTCCGATCCAGGTGCCGCCGTCCGCGGTCGCTTCCGGCAGCGCGCCGAAGGTCGTGCAGCCGGAGGCTTCGCCCGCGGCGCGGTCGAGCGAGCGGGCGTCCTTGCCGAAGAGGGTGAACGCGATCTCATAGCGCGCATTGAGCATGCCGACCGCGGCCGGCGATATGCCGGCGCCTTCGGCAACGCCGCGCATTTCTTCGGCGTAGTCCGGGCTGCTGGCGGTGATCGCCGCGACCCAGCGCTCGCCTTCGGCGAGCGCGTCATCGCGTGCAAGCCCGCTGACGGCAAAGCGGCGCAGATAGGTCTCAACGTTGTCTGCAATCTCGCGCGGCAAGGCGCGGCCATGGGCAAGGCCGCATGAGAAAGGATCGCCGCTCAGGTCCAACGTCTTGATCGTCACGTCCGCGCCTCGTCAGTGCAAATTATTTCAACTTGGATCGGGGCGATCATCCGCACGCCGACACCGGATAGACCCGCGGTTGCCGTCATGCATTCGAACGCCTTTTCGTCGGTAATCCTCACCATGTATATGAAGTTAGCCTTGAAGCGCGGCGGCGCCAATACGAAAGGCACCTTGCGCTCGGGCGGAAGGCGCAGGATGCCGTAGACGAATTTACCGGCGACGTCGAGGACGATGCGCTCCACGTTGCGCCGCCAAGCATGACCAACTTCCCGTAGCAGCCGCCGCGCGGTTTGCATCTGGTCGTCAGCCTGGGGACACGCCGGGCGCTCGACCACGAGCGGCTCAAAACGTCGGCGGCGTGCAGGCGCTGATCAGCTCGCAAGGGCCGTCGCCGACATTGCGGAACCGATGCGGCAGGCGGCTGTCGAAGAAATAGGCATCGCCCGCCGACAGCACCCGGCGCTGGGTACCGACCGTCACCTCGATGCGCCCGCGCACCACGATGCCGCCTTCCTCGCCGTCGTGCTTGAGCGAGACGCGGCCGGTATCGGCGCCGGGCTCGTAGCGCTCCTTCAGCATCTGCAGCTTGCGGCCGAACAGGTTTCCACCCACCTGCCGGAACGACACCGGGCCCTTGCCGATCTCGACCAGCTCGTCGCTGCGCCAGAAGACCTTGCCCGCGTTCGACGGCGACGACGAAAAGAATTCCGACATGCCGATCGGCAGCCCGTCGAGCACGCGCTTGAGCGCACCGACGGACGGGTTCATGCGGTTCGATTCGATCAACGAGATCGTCGCGTTGGTGACGCCCGCGCGCCGCGCGAGTTCGCGCTGCGACAAGCCCTTCTGCGTGCGGAGGAGCCGAAGGCGCGTGCCCACATCGACGGTCATGAATCGGCCTTTTCACTTGTTCACGATCGTTAACATTATCGAATCGGTCTTGAAGCAAATCAAGCGCTTAGGCGTGCCAAGAAAGCCCCTGTGCAGCGCCAATCCCGCGTGCGATGGTCGATTCTCCGGCCCGCCACAGCGAATGTGAATACGATCATGAACGCTCCCCTGCGCAACGAAATCGACCTCTCCGCCTATTGGATGCCGTTCACCGCGAACCGGCAGTTCAAGGCGGCGCCACGACTGTTCAGCGGCGCCAGCGGCATGTACTACCGCACCGTCGACGGCCGCGACGTCATCGACGGATCGGCCGGGCTCTGGTGCGTCAATGCCGGGCACGGCCGCAAGGAAATCGCCGACGCGGTCAACCGCCAGCTTGCCGAGCTCGATTACGCGCCCTCCTTCCAAACGGGCCATCCGGCGGCGTTCAATTTCGCCGCGCGCCTGCGGCAGATCGCGCCGGAAGGATTCGGCCACGTCTTCTTCACCAATTCGGGCTCCGAGTCGGTCGACACCGCGCTCAAGATCGCGCTCGGTTACCATCGCGCGCGCGGCCAGGGACAACGCACGCGGCTGATCGGACGGGAGCGCGGCTACCACGGCGTCGGCTTCGGCGGCACCTCGGTCGGCGGCCTGGTCAATAACCGGCGCGCCTTCACCACGCTGCTGCCAGGCGTCGATCACCTGCGCCACACGCACGACCTCAAGAACAACGCGTTCTCACGCGGTTGTCCGGCGACGGGCGCGCATTTCGCCGACAGCCTGTCCGAACTGGTCGCCCTGCACGGCGGCGACACCATCGCCGCGGTGATCGTCGAGCCGGTTGCCGGTTCGGCCGGCGTCCTGATTCCGCCGGTCGGCTATCTGCAGAAGCTACGCGAGATCTGCGACAAGCACGGCATTCTGCTGATCTTCGACGAAGTCATCACCGGCTATGGGCGCCTGGGCGCGCCGTTCGCCGCGCAATACTTCGGCGTGACGCCGGACATCATTGCCTCCGCCAAGGGCGTCACCAACGGCACGATCCCCATGGGCGCCGTGCTGGTGCGCGACGAAGTCCACGACGCCTTCATGCAAGGCGACGAGGCAGTCATGGAGATCTTTCACGGCTACACCTATTCGGGCCACCCGATCGCCTGCGCCGCCGGCCTTGCCACCATGGACATCTACGAGCGCGAAGGCCTGCTGACGCGCGCCGGACAGGTCGCGGACAAATGGGCCGATGCCCTGCACTCGCTGCGCGATTGCCCGAACGTCATCGACATCCGCAACATCGGCCTGATGGGCGCGATCGAGCTGGCGAGCCGGCCCGACGCGCCGGGCGCGCGCGGCTACGAGGCGCTTGTATCGGCGTTCAACGAGGGCCTCTACTTCCGCACCGCCGGCGACACCATCGCCATGTCGCCGCCGCTCATCGTGGAAGACGAGCACATCGGCAAAATCGTCGACATCGTGCGGCGGGTCATCAGCAAGATCGCGTAGTCGGCGCCGGGCGCCCCCGCGATCATATGCGCCAGCGGCATCGATGGCGCCGATTGTTCGAGGAGTCTCGATTGAAAGATGGTGGCGGACGCAGTCCTAGTCGAACCCGTCTCCACTCGCCAATTCCCTGCTAACAGGGAAATTTACAGCGAATCTCGAAGAAGCCGGCTACCGCGGCGAATGTAAGCGCCTAGTCGTCCAACAAATTCAATGCGTTGGAGTAAGATTCCCTACTCAACCGAACAGGGAATTTTTTGGAAAGAACAGGGAATCTTTGGACGAAAGCAGCGAATTTGAACCGGGGATGGCGCTGAGCGACTGTCTGTCCACGCTTTCGGCAAGCGCAGGGATTTAGTTGAAAAGGCACGCCCCACTTGTCGAGTGTTTTGTCTTGAGACTACATCTTACAAAGTTCTTGTCAGGGTCAGGTAGGGAGACGCTGTATGCGAGCTGCCGTCTACGAGCACCGCGGCCCGGCCCGTGAGGTGCTGAGGATCGTCGACCGACCGGTCCCGGAACCGGCCGCAGGCGAGGTGCGGGTCAAGATTGCAGTTTCTGCGCTCAATCCGACCGACATCAAAGCACGCAGCGTGTGGCTTGGGCAGACAACAATGCCATCTCCACTGGTCACGCCCCATCGCGACGGTGCCGGCACTATCGACAAGATCGGCGACGGCGTCGACCCGGCTCGTATCGGAGAACGCGTGTGGCTCTCAGTGCTGGATCGTGCTCGACCGTTCGGAACTGCTGCCGAGTACACCACTATCCCAGCCAACCTTGCATGGAAACTGCCCGAGCGCGCGAGCTTCGCGGAAGGGGCTGCGATCCCCATTCCTGCGCTCACCGCCTATTGCGCCCTCTTCAGAGACGAGCCAATCAAGGGTAAGACGGTCCTCGTTCATGGGGGAGCAGGCGCCGTCGGCTTTTACGCGGTGCAGCTTGCCAAATGGGGTGGGGCTCGCAAGGTCATAGCCACCGTTAGCCGAGAAGAACAGGCCGCCAAAGCGCGCGACGGCGGCGCCGACGCGGTCGTCAATTACAAGTCAGCAGACGTGCAGAAACAGATTGAGGCCGCTGCCGGCGGGACAAACGCGGTGCATCACATCGTCGAGGTCAATTTCGGGGCCAATGCCACACTCGATGCCGCTCTGATCGCCGACAACGGCTCGCTGGTCGCCTACGGATCGGACGCGGATGCAACGCCGCGCATTCCCTTCTACACATTTATGCAAAAAGACGTTCTGATCCGAGCCGCGATCCTCTACCAAATACCGCAACTGTTGCTGGCGAAGGCCGCGGCGGACATCAACAGCCAACTCGCGGAAGGCCGCCTCAAGCATCAGATTGCTGCGCGTTTTCCGCTCGACCAGATCGTCGAAGCTCACGAAATGCAAGAGGATGGCCGAACGATTGGCAAAATTCTGATCGACATCGCCGATCTTGGTTGACTGCCTTCTCGAGTTCTTCGGTAAATTTCGGAGTATAGTCATGAATCAAATTATATTCCTGCGGCGCTAAGCGACGTGTCCATAGATTTGATCGTTATCTCGGATGAGGTAACCCGGAGCGCAATCCCACGGGGGGACGCGCACTCCCATCAAACTTACGCATCAATATCAGCGCCTGCATCAATCACTGGTTTTGATGCCGGCTACAACGGCTTTCCGCCGCCCAGAGGCCCTGTCGCGAAGAAACGGCTGACCGCTTTGGGCTGATCGGGTGCCATCATCTGGAATAAAGGGGTGGTTCGTCGCCGCCGTTCCGTAACCTGTCTCTCTGCGAATTCCTTCTCGCCGGACGCTCTGCGCCTTTGCGGTTGGAGCAATCGCATTTTTTTTGTAAAACATTTGAAGATGCTTCAACGGAATTCGATAATGTACCAGCGAAATCAGGTCGAATGGGCAATTTGGCAGGCCCTCGACCGCGGACGTCTCAGTTCGGACGAGATACCAATCTCCGTCCACAACACACTCCGCCGCCTGATCGACGTGGACCGTAAGCTGTGGGTCAATACTCGTGCCAGCCAGGAATGGGAGCACCGGTTTGCCTTTATTGAAGGCATCCCCCAAGGCCGCGGTGGTGAGAACCACTATCGGCTCGAAGAGACGCTGATGCTATGGTTGGCGCTGCAGTGTTTTGCCCTGGGTCTGTCGCAGACCGATACGATCCAGTTTCTGCGAACACTTAAGCCTTCCATAGACAAGAGAGCTAACGGTATCCGCACCGATTTGCAGGCGCGAATCACCGTGGCGGTCCGAGAAGGGGGCCTAGATGCCGAAGCGCTCAAGACCCGGAGGCTGCTGCCCGAAAATGAACTCATGTACGTCGTGAGTAGCTCTGCGTCAGACCAAGTCGCGAGTGCTCACCGCAGCGCCTCAAAGATTTCCCAGATTTGTAGCGCAGGCGAATTGCTCGATATCTTAAAGACTTACACTCGCTCAGATGGTCGGTTTCTAGTTCTCGAGTTCGCCAATGCTGCGGCCTCACTTGCCTATTTTCTCGAGATCTCCCCGCGAATGAAGCGCGGCCGGGCCGCGAGTATGTAGGGATATTGACTTAGCGTTTGAAGCATCATATAATGTTTCTTAGCTGGTCTCCACGCCAGCCAAGCCGGGGCGGCCACGCGCCCGGCGTCAAACCCGTCATGACAATTTGACCATGAGCGGCGTCCCGCCTCCCGGCGGGCGTGCGGCTCGTCGTCCAAAAAAGACCAGATGCAATGAGGAGTATGACTGAAATGGATGAGATGAACGTTGAGATTCGGCCCCTTAGCGAGCTGAAGCCGAGGCCGAGGAATGCCCGCGCGCATTCCCGGGGACAGGTGCGCGCCCTCGCCGACGCCATCCAGGCCCTCGGCTTCAGGGTCCCAGTTCTCGTCGACGAAGCTGGGGTCGTATTGGCAGGCCACGGCCGGCTCGAAGCCGCGAAGCTGCTTGGACTGCACGACGTGCCGGTAATTCGACACGCCGGCATGTCGGAGGCGCAGAAGCGTGCGTTCGTGCTGGCCGACAACAAGCTCGCCGAACGCGCCGGCTGGGACCGTGAAACGCTCGCAGTCGAGCTGGGCGAGCTGTCGACCCTGCTGCCGGAATGCGGCTTCAGCATCGAGCTCACCGGGTTTGAGACCGGTGAAGTCGACGTTCTCCTCACTGACATCGAGGAAGAAAAGGCTCAGGATGCGGCCGACGAGATTGTCCCGCCGCCTGCGACGGCTGTGTCGCGTCCGGGCGACGTGTGGCTGCTCGGCCGTCATCGGATCGTCTGTGGTGACGCCCGCGATATTTCCACTCTATGCGCGGTGATGGGCGACGACCGTGCCGGCATGGTGTTCACCGATCCACCGTACAATGTGCGGGTTCGCGACATCATCGGACGCGGCAACATCCAGCATGCGGAGTTCGCCATGGCGTCGGGAGAGATGACCACGGAAGAGTTCGTGCGTTTCCTCAAGGAGGTCCTTGGAAATGCCGTGCAGGTCAGCCGTGACGGTGCCATGCACTATGTGTGCATGGATTGGCGCCACATCTCTGACTTGCTCCTCGCTGGGGATCGCCTTTACGGCGAACTCAAGAACATCTGCGTGTGGGCCAAGACCAACGGTGGCCAGGGCAGCCTCTACCGCTCGGCCCACGAGATGATTGCGGTGTTCAAGGTCGGCACCGGCGACCACATCAACAACGTCGAGCTGGGTCGGCACGGGCGCAACCGGACGAATGTCTGGCATTACGCTGGCATAAATTCGTTTGGCACGGACCGCAATTCGCACCTGGCCTCGCATCCAACCGTTAAGCCAGTTGCCCTGGTCGCGGATGCGATCAAAGACGTCACCAAGCGCGGCAACATCGTGTTGGACGTCTTCGGAGGTAGCGGCACGACCTTAATCGCAGCTGAGCGAACAGCCCGTCGCGCGAGACTTATCGAGCTCGAGCCACGATACGTCGACGTTGCCATTCGACGCTACGAGTCCATCTCGCGAAATGATGCGGTACTCGCCGAAACGGGAGCAACTTTCGCCGAAGTTGCTCGCGGTCGTCTGAACGCACAATAAAACACGAAGGAACAAGACCATGAACAATTCGACCGAAACCACTCTGAACGAAACGCCGGCCGCGGAGTACAACGTTGGCTATCGCTGTCCTCCCAAGGAGCATCAGTTCAAAAAGGGCCAATCCGGCAACCCAAAGGGACGCTCGAAAAAAGCAAGCAACGAAACTCTCTTCGAAGAGCAGATCAAACGTCTGGCCCACGCCGAGGCGTATAGAATGGTTAATGTCCGCGAGGGGGATCGCACGGTGCGAATGCCTGCAATCCAAGCGGCGACGCGGACCATGCTGATGAAGGGGTTGCAGGGCAATGCAAAGCTGCTCTGCAAGTTCTTCGACCTATTGGCGGAGATCGAAGGCCAGCGACGCAGCGAGCAGCTCAAGCACTTGAAGGGAGCTTTCGAGTACAAAGAGCACACTCGCCGCGAGCGCGAAAAATGTGCTGCTGAAGGCAAGCCTGCGCCGGAATTCGTTATCGATCCCGATCAAATCGAGATCGACCTCGAAAATGGGACGGTTTGCGCTCGCGGTCCGCTGACTCGCGAGGCGAAGAAGGAACATCAGTGTCTCTCTGAGATGAAAAAGACTTTCGAGGACAACCTCGCTCAAATTGAGGCGATGCTCAGAGAAGAGCCTAATGATCCGGTCCTGCTTGATGACCTCGTGTATGTGAAACGGATCATGAAGAAGCTCACTGCGGCGGGAGTGTAGAAAGCCGAGGCCCCACCGAAAATTCCGGTGGGGTGGCCTGCACCCGATTTTGTTGACACCCGCCTAAGCTAATCCCGCCTGCCGTTCGAACTCCATCGGGCTCATATAACCGATCGTCGAGTGTCGGCGTTTGGGAATGTAGAAGCGCTCAATATAGTCGAACACATCAGCTCTGGCTTCGTCTCTGGTTCGGTACATTTTGCGCGCTATTCGTTCGGTCTTGAGCGAGGAGAAGAAGCTCTCCATCGCCGCGTTATCCCAGACATTACCCGAGCGGCTCATCGAGCTGCCGAAGAAAAGGGTTCTCGGCTTCAAGCCGGTTCCGCGACTTGAACTGGTCGGCGACGAACACGCCGAGTGCGCACAGGATTGCAAACATCGCCATCAATGATGCGATGATTCTACCCTACTATGCGAATCTAGGCCGGATGGAATTTTTGGAAAGGACAAGGTCAGGATGGAATTTGCGTGCCAGTTTCTTGAACGCGTCCTTGATCTCCTTGTCAGTCGCAGATCGATTGACGCCGAGGATCTCATAAGGGTCCTTCATACACCTGATCCCATTTAAACCACGTCACCACCAACCACGGATCGTCGCTTGCGGCCAATCGTTAATGCCAGTCCCCATAGGCTTCGGTCGCGGCGAACTGAGCCCGCTGGTTCGAAGCGCAGCTAGCCGTCTCGATCGACAGCCGCCTGACCCGATAGGTTCCGCACTCTCGCCCTATCGTATCTGGGCAGCCGTCTCCCCCAGCGGGACCGGCCTGTCGGTTTCGCCGGGGCTCAGGCTGCGCCGGGCTCTCACCCCTATCGCTTCATCGCTGACATCATGCCGGCAGGACCGTTCGCTGCTTTCGCGTCAGTCTGGGCGGGCTGAGAGCACGCATCAACTCGTGCATTAACGTCAGGCGCTGGCCACATACGTGGAAATTTCGATAGTCGGCTGTCAATCGTGGCGCTGCGTCATCCACGCTCACCGTTGTGCTAGCAACGCATTCATGGCCCGGGCATACATCCGCCCCAGTCTCAATTGCGACGCCTGATTCAAGTGAAGATGATCGCTTTTATATGAGAGATCGGCCGCCGACACCATCTTTGCGTCTCGCAGTCGTAATTGACCTTGTAGCTGAATAAGACGTGCCAATGGTCGATTTCGATTGGGGCTGGAAGGTCGAGGACCGATCTGCGTAAATACCACTGGAAGATCTTTGTCTTTGAATGCCCGGCGAAACCCCTTGATCATCGTCAAAAATCGGCCCGGCCAACGCTCTGCCGCCTTCGTGCTCCAGGCATCAAACTCGCCCTGATACCATAGAAAACCTTTGATCATGCCACGCGTGCTCGCTTCTTGCGCTCGCAACACGCATGCGCCAAAGAGCGATTTTGGATTCTCGCTAGGTCGCCATTGACTGATCTTGGTTGCGCCCAACGCGCAATTGACCAACCCGATCGGACGCGGACGCAAATCGTACAGGGCATCCGCAAACGACAGGGATGGTCCGAGCTTAGCCGCCGGATCATCTGACACGGGCTCGCGTGCCGGCCGCCATTTTCCGGCACGATACGCCAAAACATGCGCAGCATTCTTGAACGCAGGCAAGCCTTCGAGAGATGCCCGGCCTGACATGTTCGACTGCCCGGCCAACACATAAATGTCTAGCGTTTCGGCCCGGGCCACCTGCAATAGCGCGGAGATTACAAACAGCAATGTCAAAACGATGCGCATCAAGGAAACACCCGTTTTCCTGGTGGAATCGGCTCGGCATCGGCGAACACACGACGGATGAAATTACGACTCGGCTTCTCCACCAGATGGTAAAGAACGCTTGCAGCTGGCAGCACGACAATCAACACAAGAAAGTCACGAAAAGTCGCCGGCACAACGGTCGCAATTCTCGGAATTTTGTACGCGTTGTAGACAGCGCTCAGCACGAAGGCATGGACGAGATAAAGACTGTAGCTTGCTTCGCCAAGATAAACGAGCGGGCGCCAAGACAGCAGTGCTGCCGGCAAACCCGTCACCGCAGCACCGAGCGCGATGATCGCGACAACGTCAGCCACAATAATCGCGTCGGGCGCCATTGCCCATACCGACACAACAAGGATCAACACAGCGAAGACGAATGCACCGTTCCAATTGCCGCTACCGAGCCCCAGATAATTACGCGCTCGATAAACCAGCATGCCCATGAGAAATTCCGGAACAATACGGATGATCGAAAAATTGACCGTCCGCTCAGTCATATGCAATGGGCCATTCAGTAGCATGAATGCGACAATCAGCACCAAGAGCGAATACCACGCAGTTCGCGGCGACAATCGCATCACAGGACGCGCTATGAAGGGAAACAATAGGTAGGCGAAAAACTCTGCACTGATTGACCAGGCCGGAAAATTCCAAGTAAGGCCTTTGTCGACACCCGTGGCGTCAAGCAGGGTAATATGCCAAATAAACGATTCAGGGCGATAACGCTCGGCATTGTAGGCAAAACCCATCCAACCGAGAATTGCCACATAGAGCAAGAACACGACCATCATTGCCAAATGGGCCGGGTAGATGCGGGCCAGACGTGCGACGAAAAACGCTCGCACGTTAGCTTTCTTTTCCGCGAAGGCGGCCCCATAGACATGGGCAAGTATGAAGCCCGACAAGACGAAAAACAAATCGACTGCCAAATGCGCCTTCTCGAGAGGACCCCCGCGCAAACTTACGAGTGAGTAGTCGCGCATGTGATAGATGACCACCGCGAACGCCGCAAAAAAGCGCATCGAGGTCAGCATGTTTATCTTTGCATTCATCGCAGCGTGACTTGGCAAAGCTACCTGACGAACCTAATCGTGCGAGGGCCCGCCGTTCGGCAACCTCGCACTTCTGCATTGTGGTTGGCAGGATATTTGGATTTTTCGATTTTTGAAAGCCAACGGCGACGTCCGCAGGTCCATCGGCCTCACCAGTGACCCAGACGGTTAATTTCGGAACGCAAAACATGGCTGCCAGGGGATCGCGCCGGCTGCCGCGGGCTCATTGGTCGAGGAAAAGCGCCTTGATTTTTTATCAACCGGGACGAGGCGCCGACGGTCAGCCGGGCGGCCTATTCACCCCGGTGGCCTTGGTTGCCACTCCCCTGCCCCTTTCGCAGCCAGCGATCCGCATTCCCCCCTCCCTTAGGTAAGCCATCAGCATCGCAAAAAAGAGAACGCGCCGGGCCGCCCTCAACTCGCCATGGAAAGACGGACGGACCGTGGTCCATAGTTCCGCGCAGCACTATTGCTGCTGCTTGGTCTGGAGGTGCTGAGATCGCAAACGATCACATGTGATCTAAGCCGGCCTTCACGCCTTCGTGCCTTTAGTCTTGTGCAATTGATTTTCGATCGCAAGCGTTGTGGCGTCGCATTCGCAATCGATCGTTGAGCGATATCCCGCCGCTATCGCATGAAAACAAAATAGATAGCGATCGCGATCGCCGCGAGTCCAACGACACCTAGAATGATTGCTAAGCGGTCGTCCTTGTCCATGGCTGAGATTGGCAGTTGGTCATAGCCGTCAAGACATCATGTTCGTTAGCTCGCTGACGCAACAGATATCAACCGCGCGCTTCGTCTGGAGGTGAAGATCGCGGCAGCTTCACTCTCGAGCACAATGCAGCACATGATTTGGCGCGGACGGAACCGCAAACGTGTTTGCAAAGCTGATCTTCGTGTGGCTGCACTTCTCCGCTACGGTGGGCTCTGCCGCTAGATCACGCGACCGCCCGCGAGGATCACGAGGACTACCGCCCGCAGGACTTACGGACCAATCGAGTCAAGACCTACGGCGCGGTCGGCGCCCGGAGGCGTGAGCGTCCGGAAGCATCTGCCAGGTCATATTCGCGGGACGCTCTGGCAATAGCCCCAGCCGCGATCGTCATGTGAGTGTTGTGCCATATATGACCGCATGCACGAGATAATACGCTGTCAAAAACGTGGTTAGCGCGCCAGTATAGCCGACCGGTAGCAGCCACGGGTACCGCACTACGTCCGACGTCCTGCCTCGATCTGACACGATTCCCAACAGAGCCACAACGATCAGCGTGTGACCGATCAGGTCCACTTTACCAAAGTCTAGCACTGCACCGACAAACATCGATATCAACATCACCGCCGCTACACGACGCACCAACGGGGTCCACATCAACGCAAAAGCCAAGGCAAACTCGACCGCTCCAGCTGCTCGCATGAAGAACGCAGGCTGGAACCCCATGGCCAGCTGTGGATGGTGCGCAAACAGCGGGAATGACCATTCGGGGTAGGCCCATTTCTCGACCGAGGCCCACATCAAAGTTATGCCCGCGCTCCATCGCACGATGTCGATGGGTCGGATGCCGAAGAAATCGCGTTGCAGTCCGATCAATGCGACATAAGCGGCAATGCCCAGGAAGACCGGATAGTCCGCCATGTGGAACAACCCGTAATTCCACAAAGCAATAGCATAGAGAATGACAATGCCGAAGGCGGAGACGGGCATTGTTCGGCGCGACAGCATGCCGGCCGCGATCATAAGCTGGATGGCGCCCACTGCCGCAGAAGTGGTTTTCAACTCCGGCGTCAGAATCATGCCGCCGACGCCCCAAATTGCAATAAAGAAAAATCCGCAGCCAGCGCGGAATATCAGCTCGATATTGTTTTCGATGGCGGTGGTGACGCGATCCATGGCGCGCAACGAACCGAAACCCAAGCTCGTTCTTTCCATCAAACAACCGGCCATGAGCGCTAGCACAGAGACGCCGGCCAAGAATTCTAAATCATGGCAAAGGACGTGCTCCAGGCCAATCGGCTGGCCGGCAACGTTATAGGATGCGAACCACTTTACGTGAGCGCTCGCGCTACTGGCGAGCCCTGCGTTAACTATAAGCGCGAGCGGAATCGCTGCCGCAAGCCGCAAGCATCCCGGCGGCCGGTTCATCGAACCCTCCTAACAAAGCGCTATTTACGTAACGGCTGAGCTGTTGCCCCTAGCCCGCTGGTATTATTGATTTTTTACCACAAATTTTAGGAATTGAGTAATGTTCCGTGCAGCAACTTTAAATCTTAGTTAACCGCGCCGCCAACGGGCGTCGGAGAACTTGCGCGATCGCGAACAGAAATTGCTGGTTGTTAATCATTCGCGGCTATCAAGCACGGCATAGCCAACGAGTGTCCCAGCGCACCATGTTGACCATAATCAGTCTGACCAGTGTCATTTTGGCAATGTCAATTGCCGCAATTGCGCAGCGCGCAACCGTCAATCATGACGCGCTAGAACTTGGCGCCGGCGTCCTTCTGATTGGCGGACTTCTTATGGCCGGATCATCGCTCCCAGTCCTGCTCTAACGAACGCAAAAAATCACGTTGAAGATTTAAAGTGCTCGCTGCTGTGCGTTAGGCGATGCCAACTCTTTGCGGGATTTGGGGCTGCTCGGATAGGCAGTGCCAATCGGCACCTACCCATCTTCGAACGCAGATTTGACCGCACGCTCGGTCGCATCTGTACGTCAACCACCGTTTGCGGGGACCGTACTGATCTGATCTGACTCAAAGATCGGCGTAACCGCGCCAGTGTGGCGTTGCCGGATCTCCTCTTCGTCAAATGCCTCGCCAATTACAGCGCCAAGCTTGCTTCCGGTCAGTTCCTGTCGCAACCGCACTTCTTCGTTGAACCGTTCGTATGCGCCTTTGCGTCTCGCAGCGTCGAGCTTCACCGCATAAAGGGTTGCCGGCGAAAAGAATACTTTCTGCAGCACCGGCGTCATCTCAAGCATTATGATAATAAGCTTGATCATGACCATTTCGAACGTGCTTCCACTTCTCGCATAGAGCGTGCGTAAAGCCCGGAATTGGCTCGCAACGCCGAGTGAAATAGGGACAAAGCTCGGCTCTTTTTGCAGGTGAGTCACAAACTCTTCGATCGAAGTCTGCCGGGTCCCTTCAAGTCTCGAAAGACGATTTTGCGCTTGAGAGAACGCATCGGAAATCTCGGACAAATGCTTGTGAATCGCATTGGCCCGAGCCTTGGATTGTTTCAGCGTATTGTCGTACTCAACAGCAGCCGTAGCCAGATGCCGCTTTCGATCTGCTTCTAACGAAGTGATTCTCGCTTGATAGCTAGCGACGGCCATGTCGCTTACTTCTTTCAGCTCTTTGGCGGTTTCATATTTTTTGCCGGGGCCCGCGATGCCGGAGTTTTCCGAATGGAGTTTCGTCCCGCGAAGTTCGGCCACCATGTCTGCCGCGTAGCGCGTTGAGTTCGCATCTTCCGCAGCAACATTCGCTCGCAGAGCTGCGATCTGACGGTCGATATCAGCAGTGGATGGGACGTGCCGAACTATGGGCTGCGCCAAGTCAACCTTGTTAACTTCAGCTTCCGCCTGGGCCTTTAGAGTGGCCAGCCGATCGCGCTCGTGCCTCGCCTGCTCGATCTCCCGATCAAGCTGATTGGCGTATTTCGAGATCTGGTCATAGGTCGTTCGATTGCTTGCGTAATCGCGCTCGTGAATAATCGATTTTATTTCACTTTTGTAGATTACCAGCTCCAGAAACGAGGCAATCGTCAACCCAATCGCCAACGAAAGCAAAATCCGAAAAGAGATAACCACGAGCCGTCCAACAAACCGACCGGCCCTTCTGCCCCAACGAAGTTCACTCCATTTGACTGATGGAGCACCTTTTCGGACAGCGCGCTGCTCCCACCAGATTCGCGCCAACTCGCGTCTTTGTTTCGCGGCCTGCCAATCCCAATCCGACTGAATAAAAAGGCGGTCAACAAGGAACACCATTGAAGCGACAAGAAAGGCGAGCGTGGACGCGAGCAGCGCACCGACTAGGCCGTCGGCCAAATCGGGAAATGCGATTCGAATGGAGATCCCGGTGATTAGAAAAACAAAGACAAAAGCGCCGATCAACGAAATGCCCAAGTGCTGAATGAAGACTTGGTCTCCTCTTGGGCATTCAGCCAGTATTTTTTCGTCAGCGCCCGCGATCCACCACAAAAGGGACCGACGCACGGGACCCTGGGACTCCATCACATACCCCCTACCGACAAGTAATATCAAGATTATGGATAAATTGACGAAAAGTAAATCCTTTGCGAGCCCTCGCTACTACCGTCGGCAAGAGTTATGCTTAATTCGGGCAAGCGTCATTGGGACCGGGCACGCGAAAACCAGTCATCTTCTTGTGGAATTTGGCAGCTTGTTGCCATCTAAATTCTGACGGCAGCTCCGGTGCGCAGCCTACTTTGCCTAATTCTTGCGCGTCTCGGACTATCTTCATAGCAAATCCGCCGGTCGTCCTTTCCTGGCATATCCGCCAAAATCACAATAACGAGCAATCGCCGGATCGACGCTGCCCGCACTTCGGCGAGCTCCTGTAGACCGCCAGCACGGCCTAGCCTGCACCGCATCGACTACTCCGAATATCTAACTGATGCTAGAATTGTTCACGGAGACTTCTGAGGCACATCATGCGCACACGTACGATTATTTCGGCCGCCGCTCTGGCATTTTTGGTATGGCCAATCTCGGTGGGCGCGCAAACGCAGCAACAGATCGATCAGTGTTTGAACAAAGACGGTGCCTTTACCTCAGGCATGCAAATCAGTGGGTGCACCGCAGTAATTTGGTCGGCCCGACGGCGATCAAGCGCCTCCGCCTGGGCATTCAGGAACCGATGCGATGCGCACAACGCCAACCGAGAATCGGACCTCGCATTAGAAGATTGCAACCAGGCGATTCGTCTCGATCCGAATGATGCCGTTTCTTATAGAAATCGCGGAGACGCCTACGCGGACAAGAATGACTTGCGCCGCGCATTGGCTGATTATAGCGAGGCCATCCGCCTTAACCCAAAAGACGCAGAGGCCTATGCAGCTCGCGCTCGAATTTTGCGCGGAACGGGTGATTTCAAACGTGCCATCACCGACCTTGATCAGGCAATCACTCTAAATCCCGAGGATGGCTATCCCTACCGAGAACGAGGCGTCACGCTATTTTCTTTGGGTGATTTACAAGCGGCCGCCGCGGATTTTCTTCGCTCAACGCAGCATTCAGAAGATGTTTATGCGATGATCTATCGCTTTGTTACCCAAGCACACATGGGACAGAACGGCGCCGCCGAGCTAGCAGCCAATGCCGAAAAGCTCCAAACCCGCAGTTGGCCTTATCCGGTCATCGAGCTCTTGCTTGGAAAGCAATCGACAAAGACAACACTCGCCTTTGCCGTTTCTCCAGATCAGAAATGCGAAGCAACTTTTTATGTTGGTGAATGGTACTTCATCCACCACAACGACGCGACGGCGCGCTCACGGTTTCGGGTCGCCGTCAATATTTGCCCAAAATCCTTTGGAGAATATGCTGCAGCCAGCGCCGAACTGAAGCGCTTCAAACATTAGCCAATGTCTGGCCGCCAGCAACCGATCCAATCAACAACCCAGAAGGCTTCGGATGCAGAGTACTCGCTTCTGAACGCTCAATTATCGCGCGGACATCGGCGGATGATGTGGCGCAATTTGATAACATCATACTCAGACCACCACGTAGTCAGAACGTAACTCGGTAGCCACAATTACGGTTTCGACTGGTCCGACCGCTTCTGGCGGTCATTCGCCCATCAACGCGCTTAATTTACAGAATTCCACATCCCTAGCTTTGGTCGCGGTGCGCGCGGCGTGTGCCGTTAAGTATGACAACAACCTGCTGTTGCGAATAACAAGCTGCCTGAATAACTTCTCTCAAGCATTGCGTCCCGAGCAATTGCCCACGCAATGCGAGTCGCGGCCTCGGTGCATACACCACCCGTTGACATCGCGCCGAGGCCGCGCACCAGCCTAGGAATTGGGGGGGCGGTGTCCACCAGCGCGCGAAGCAAAGGCCATCGACGCCGAATCGGCAGTGGCTCGGGCGCGCGCTTTTTTCGGATTTTCACGCGCGACATCTCGTGATCGCAGCTGCAATAGTGACGGATAGCCAACCAGCCTCCGCGAACGCGTCGGATCGATAGAATGGCGTGGAACTGGAGTGTTCACGGACGGCTGATGAAGCTTGCCCGCTTTTAACTTTACTTAGTCAGCTTACCGATCGGATTAAATGGCCAAAGAAAAGGACATGGGCTATCTAATAGTAGCAGCGCGCACTTTGCACACTTAGCACCAGACGAGCCGTTGGCAAATGGCGACTACTGAACGGACACGGCATGTCGGCAGATAGTGATCTTCGCGCTCGATTGCGACGGCAAGCGAGACGCCGAATGATTTTCAGGCTCGGCTGGAACTTACGGTCGCGATATCGAAATCACTTTCGCGACCCAAGCTCCGACGCTTGGCGAAAGCTGCATGAATTGCTCGTGGCCGAGATCGTCCATCCAGGTGACGCGGTTGATCTTCATGAGCAGTTGACTGGTCGCCTGCACGATGACCGATACACCGTCGTTCCCTGGCTCGATGAGGCCTATCGCCTCGATGGAGCCGAGGTCCTCGAGATCGGAAGCGGCACGGGCATATCGGCCGTTGCCCTGGCGGAGCAGGGAGCTCGCGTCACGGGTGTTGATGTCAATGCAACCGCGTTGAAGGCAGCGCGGGCACGTTGCGACGCTTACCAACTCTCGGCGGAATTCCATTGTGTTAATGGAGGTGAGGTTCATAGCTTTTTTGCAAATAGGTCCTTCGATATTGTCATATTTTTTGCGGTTCTCGAGCACATGACGCTGGATGAGCGGCTTGCTGCGATCAAGAACACCTGGGAGATGACGCGTAGTGGTGGGATCTGGTGCATAGTGGATACGCCAAATCGGCTCTGGTACTACGATGGCCACACGTCATTTGAGAATTTTTATCATTGGCTGCCCGATGATCTTGCTAGGCTTTGGGGTACGCGGAGCCGCCGCCAGTCGTTTTCAGCGGCACTCGCGCCCGAGAGGGGGATGAGCGAGTTGGAATTTGCCAGATGGGGCCGTGGCGCAAGCTTTCATGAATTTGATTTAGCTCTCGGGGATTCGCGAAAGCTTGATGTCGTTAGCAATAAGCAAGACTTTTTGCGGCGACGAAATCCGATATTGCTCGCATACTCAGCCATATCACGCGCACGAAAATATGAACGGTTGCTCGAAGCGATAGAGCCGCAAATCGATCCGGGCTTTTTCCGACAATTCTTGGAATTCGCAATACGCAAGCCGTAAAGGGCTGCCCCACACAAACAATACACCGCAGCGATTATGAGTCGCCTAACGGGGCTAGGTGATCGCCGTTTAATGCTGCCTGTCGCATAGCAGCAAACTCTTTTAAGCACTGTTTTGATACAAGAGGAAGCAGTACTTCGGTTGGGTGGTGGACGGGCTTTCTTCGCATGGAGCGCCCATATTTGATTTGCATGCCTTCTCTGCGCTTTGAAGTCTTTAAGTTTGGTGCGCCTGGAATGGTTATGTCATTCGTCTAATTTGAGAAATTCGAGTATTTTCGGAGTTCGCCAGCCGGTACGACCGGCAAGGCCAGGCTCAGCTAGAAATCACGAAGGCGCGCTCGTTGGCCTGACCCCTTAGGCAAGCTGACGCCGCTTTCTGGACAGGTCACCAACTTATCAACGAAGGCGATCTTGATGGCCAAGGCGTATCGCGCGCATTGTTCGGCCCCCCATATCGACGGCTGGCCTCGCTGCGCAGAAATGGTATCCTTCAATAATAATCGGGACTTCTGGATGGGGCACTGCGAATAATGGCGAAACGAACAGATCATGTGGATGTGTTGGTCGGTAAAAACATTCGGATGTTCCGCCTTTCAAAGGGGCTCTCGCAGGTGGCGCTGGCCGAGGCGTTGGGCATAACGTTTCAGCAAGTTCAAAAGTATGAGAAGGGTCGAAATCGCGTCGCGTCGAGTCGCCTGGCACAGCTTTCAAAATTGCTTGATGTGTCTGTCAATCAGTTTTTCGACGGTACCGGCGTCGAGGAAGCGACCAATATTTCTAACGAAATGTTTGCAGACCTGATGAACCAAACGCATGCCTTACGGATGCTTAAGGCTTTGGCATGCATTCAAGACGATGGCACTCGTCTCGCAATTGTACGTTTGATCGAGCGGATCGGATGCACCAACCTTGGTGAGCGCCCTTCGCCCCGCCGCCCGTGAGAGAAATGCTACACCGCCTGTTTCAATTCCCGTGCTGCTGTTCAGGAGACGGCAATGTTAAAATTGGTTTGGTAATGATCGATAGATCAATTTGGCCAGCGATCTGACAATTGGAATTACTTGCATACATCTGATTTGAGGCCCAAAAGCTGGTTCTCAGCGTCAGTTTGCGAGACGAAGCTCGGGCGCAGCGCGGGATCACTGTCACTGAAACACCACAGGACATGCAATTTTTGGATGTAATGCATTGATCGAGTTGATTCGATGACCGCCCAGGCAGAATATTCAAAGACGTGGGTTGTGCGGAGCACTGGGCGATGTATCCGGTTTTCGAAGTCTTGGCAGTTGCTGCGGCGGCGAGTTTTATCCCGCTCCTTTTTGTCGCTCTGTTTTTGATCTTAAACTACCATTGATATTTGTATTTGACTCCAAGCCCGATTATTTCTCCCAAATGCCTTTGGCAACGGGTGGCCCGCGAGGTAAACCGAGCAAGGCAAAATGTAGGTACCACACAATTCTGCATCATCGGGGCAACGACATTAAGCATTGACGGGCAACGCAGTCAGACGCCCATGATGCTGCTGGTGAGCACAAGTGTGTAGCGTCCCCACACAGCAGCTTCAATGACTTATGGACTACCCATCAAGAAACTCCGGGTTTTTGTTGCCAAGCAGCGCTTTAGACGTCGCGCGACGGCATATCTTCCTACTCGCGTCTGAGTCACACCCCAAGTGATCACTCACAAAAATTATTTCATTCCACATATGCCTTCGGTATATTAGCGTAGCGGCTGAGTTCGAAAATCATTGCCGCGCGGTCAAGGACGATCCCGTCGTTCAATGTCGGGAGCCGAAATGGATTTGGCTGCATCTGGGGGCGTCGATCACACAGACCGCACCGAGACGGCCATCGACTTTTGCTGCGAGGGTGTGATGAGCAAGAAGGCCCTGATAGGCGTTTTGAAATCACGTATCGCCGAACAAGAGCGCCGCATCGGTGATAAATACGCGACGATTCAGAAGCTCATTCAGGACGAAGATCACCAGAAAGTGCCTCATCTTCGCGCATCTCTTTTCCAGCTGGAGAAGGTGCTCATTCATCTGCAGTCAGAGCTTTCGGATTTGGAGAAGCAGGTGGCAGTCTCTGATATTCCCCTATCGACAAGAATTCGCACTCGCGGACGCCAAGACTGTAAGTAAGCTGCACGAAATGAAGACGGCTGACGCAGCCGAATGCTGAAGCGTTCGAAGCGTTCAATGGACTCCAGAATCCCGAATTCCGGCATAGCGGAATGATCGAAAATTGATCATAGACAGTGAAAGCTCACATGAGGTTCACCTACTAAGGTCACTTGGCAGGTCGGACAGCGAGAACACCAATCGGCCGAGTATCGCCCAAGTAACTCTTCGGGCAATGCGCGGATATTGCCAATCAGACGATTATAGCTTGCACCGCCACAACGCTCTACGCCTCCGAACCACGGTTGGCCAAAGAGACCGAAGCCCAGCATTTTCGCACGCATTTGCGAACGCCGCGTAGTTCGCGCCTCGCCCGCGGCGGTGCCTCGCTGCTCCCCCATGGCCACATATCGCCATCTCACGCGTCTAAGATTTGCAGCGTCGTGGAACATCGGAGCGAGCTAAAGTGATAGTCTACATTCAAGACCGATTGCATTGTAAAACGGAAACCCCGGCGCGCGGGGATCAACCTGGCACGGCCGGGGCTCCCACAAGGACGCTGGCCCAAAGGGGCTGAGGCACCATCCAGCAGCTTTTCATGACCGTCATAGGTTAGAACATATTCATAGCAACCCACATTATGGCCAGCGCTATGATGATCGCGAAAACAACAATCCCAGCAAAGCTAAGTCGACTTCGCGCTTCGTGTTGAAGCGTGCACACTGCCCTTGATATGTCGAATATCATGGTGTCCTCCTCCAATTTTGATTTCAATGGAGCCGCATCGTCAGCCGGCACCGACGTGGCACGACCGGACTTGCAAGCTCGTCCCGACAAATCAAATCGTGGAAGTGGTCTGCCTGCCGACGGCACCCTTGCTGCTTATTCGCCCGTGCGGCAACCTCGGCCGATCCCGCTCAAAAGCAACTGACTAAAATAATAGAACCGACCCGCAATTTTCGGCAATAGGCTCAGCAGCGAGACCTTGAGGTGGATTCGACCCAGGACCTAAGTGTCGCCAGAACAAAATGAATTTCAACGGCGCGCCAATGTAGCCGGAGCACTGTGTGCGTTTGTGCTTTCGGATAAAAGGTGTGAAAACGCTTGGCTTGAGAACACCTGCAGCAACTGCATCACCGGAGTCGGTGGACGTGCGGCTATGTTGGGGCTCCGGAGAGCAAGATTATAGGTATCCTTTGTTCCCGTGAAACCGGGCCGTAGTACCTTGATTATCCCCCCGGGTTCTGCCGACAAGATATTCGGGCAGCAGCAATGGCTCCCGCCCGAATATCGGCTTAAGTATTGCGTTGGCTACCGTCGCTTTTTTTTTTTACGGCTTTCTTTGCCGCCTTCTTCGCAGCCTTCTTTTTTTTCGCCATAGCACCCCTCTCTGTAGTCGCCCTACGCTGACTCGCTTCGCGCGGTACATAGTGATGTCCGGCTCGAAGCGAGCCAGCGAGAAGGCAGCCAAGTGAACACAACAAAAGTATGCTGATTCGGGCCGTGACAGCACGATCGGTTGCAGGCCTGTGGATATTACCGCTGATGACCCAGGCCCACCCCGAGCGCCAATGCCCGCTGGCGCAGGGCGCCGGCGGTGCGCTTCATCTCCTTGGAGACTTTCACCACCGGCGTTCTGCGCTTCGAGTGGGCGCGCAGCGTACGGTCATCCGCCTTAGTCCATGGCGCGCGCTTTACCTTCCCGGCTTTCTTTGCCATCTAACTACTCCTGATTCATTGTTGGAATAAAGTGCTTGGCGGCATAACCACCACACTTCGTAGATTGTCGAATAGTGCACTTTACTGCTGAAAACAAGACACGAAGCAGTCAAATTATCACTGGCTTGTACACACCATATACAAGAAATCACGAATGAGCGCGCAGTATTCAGCCTGCTGTACTGCTTTTTATAACTGCGGGGCGCCCAATGCTAGATGACGCCGCACGCGTCCCAAACGAAACGGCCTCGCAAATAGCGCGCTCTACAGGCAGACCTCAACAAAGAGTTTGCCGGGGACCTCGCCCGCAGCCCCCAACGCTCGGATCCCGGCAGCGTAGACGAGAGCTTCGGAATAGGAGGCCAGCAGATAGCGCGCCCTGTGAGCCCGACGATACGGCACAGCATGAAGTGTCCGACGCATATGTGGGCAATTGTCTGAGAGGCGTCAACCAGAAGCCTAGGCGGCTCCAGCAGCAATCAGATCGAACTGGTTCGGGATTTCGATGTCAACCTGGAGCGTCGACACCGGCTCCCCTCGCTCCATCTTGACCTGAATCTTGTCCGGTTCGAGAGATATATGCTTTTCGACGACAGCAAGGATTTCATCGCGAAGAATATTGAGCAAGTCGGACTGACCCATTGCTCTGCGTTCATGGGCGAGCAGGATTTGAAGCCGTTCCCGCGCTATCGGGGCCGAGCCACCTCTCCTTAGAAACTTAAACACGTTCATGCGGCCCTCCGTCCGAACAACTTCCCGAGCAGTCTTACTTTCGGGGTTGGGATGGACACCGTGATTGCCTCGCCTTTGAGTTTTTTCGCCGCCTCAATATAGGCCTGCGCGGGCGCACTCAGGTTGTTGCTGAGCGTCACCGGAGACCCGACATTTGAGGCTCGCAATACATCTTCGCTCTCCGGGACGATGCCGAGAAGCGGGATCGAGAGAATTTCAAGGACATCCTCGATCGATAGCATCTCCCCGCGCGCCGCCCGAGCGCAATCGTATCGCGTAATTAGAAGGTGCTTTTCTATACGCTCGCCCTTTTCTGCTCGGACAGTTTTAGAGTCGAGCATTCCAATAATCCGGTCAGAGTCGCGAACAGAAGACACTTCGGGATTGGTAACGATGATGGCTTCATCGGCGTGTCGCATGGCGAGAATAGCGCCTCGCTCGATACCAGCCGGGCTGTCGCAAATGACCCAGTCGAATTTCTCTCGCAACTCCGCGATAATTTGCGAAACGCCTTCCTCTGTCAGAGCGTCCTTGTCGCGGGTCTGCGAAGCCGGGAGCAACCAAAGCGTCTCGAGCCGTTTGTCACGGATGAGCGCCTGCGGAAGTTTGGCCAAGCCCTGAACCACGTTGATCAGATCGAATACGACGCGGCGCTCAGCGCCCAGCACCAGGTCAAGGTTGCGCAGGCCGACGTCAAAATCGACAACGACTACTTTATCGCCAGTTTGCGCCAACGCAGCACCAAGCGCGGCAGTCGATGTGGTTTTTCCGACGCCACCTTTTCCGGACGTGACGACCAAAACTTTTGCCATTGCCATTTTCCTTTATTGCGCTAGTTCAGCGCCGTTATCATGATGGTATTTCCATCAAGCCACGCTTGTGTTGGCTGGCCACGAACCGTTCGATCGATTTCCTCTGCCGTCCTGTAGTATCCGTTGATCGCCAGGAGTTCCGCGTCAATTTTCTGGCAGAAGATGCGCGCATGTGCGTCGCCCGTGCTGCCCGCCATCACGCGGCCGCGGAGAGTTCCATAGACGTGGATGGACCCGCCTGCCACGATTTCCGCGCCTGATCCTACCGATCCGAGCACGCTCACATCGCCTTCGGGAAACACGATTGACTGACCTGATCGCACAGGCCGATCGAGGATCAATGATGCGGGCCTTTTCGGTTCAGCCACCGCTTCTCGGTCAGATTGTGAGGGCGGTGCAATTTCGGCAGATTCCGTCGAACGGCCTCCGCGTAGCAGAGGTGGCAGTTCGGGCCCAAGTTGCGTCAGGTCACCACCTTCAAGGCCAACCACACGAATTTTTCGTTCGTCGAGGTTCGCGACAAGATGTGTGATACCCGCCCTGCTCAGCTTGACTTTGTTCAAATCGAGCACGATCGACCTGTCAGCAAGAAACCCGGGACAACGCGCGAGCCATTCATCGAGCGCCGCGAGCCATTCGACTATCGGCGGTTCAGGCGTGATTGCGAAGGCGAGATAGGAGCGTCCAATGAGCCTTATCGCGCGATGGCTGATGGTCGACACGACGCTTTCCCATATCTGGTTCGGTCTTTATCAACCTCCAACCTTATGGTTAATGATTAGTTAATATTTGAATTGGGCGCCGGGCGCCTGGCCTCCACCACCGCGGCCTCAGATCGGCCCGTCCGATAAACACTTATGATTTCCTGATCTTTGCCAGCGCTTATGCTGCATCACTCAATATCAAAGAGCTCTTCAAATCCATCATCTGCCGGGACGTTCGATGTTTTTTGCGTGACGGCGTAGCTCTCGGCCTGGCGGAGCAATTCGGCCCGAGCTTCGGGGCTCTCTTCCTTTTCGGCGCGCTCTCGGAGGGACTCTTGTTCATATCGATGAGCGGCCTCCTCAATCGGAATTGAGGCCATATTGCCTGGTCGAATGTCTTTGGGGAGCATGGAAATGATACGCTCGTCTGAAAAGCACCTAAGCGCCATATAGGCCATGAACTGCTGGGAGAGTGTCTTATTTTCTGGACTGATAAAATACGCAACGACCGCTAGCGCCAACTCTTTGCCCTCTCGGTTGAGAACGTCATTGAGTATTCTTTCAATTTCTGCGGCAAGATTGCGTGCGTCGTCGATATCCTTTTGGATCTGTTCGAGCATGGCATCCCTCCCGTCCAGATTTGGCAATTATAGCGGCTCCTAACCAAGGTGGCCAATAGTTGTGGGCATCAAAAAAGCCCCACACGTTGTGCACAGGGCATTTTTGAACGTCTTACAAGGGGTCCAGCGCTTGAACGCCGAATTGTCGTGTCCGGCATCAGCACACGCGAACGCGCCCCATGTTCTGGGCTTCGAGCCATTCAGCTTGACCTGCCGAGACGGCGCTGGACCGCTATCGCTAAGCGAGCGCTGATTCGGGCCATGTCCAGCGTCTCCGTGACGTCATGCGCGCCTTCATCGTCGTGCACAGCTTCGAGGCGATGACGGCTGTGTTGCGCGTCCGAACGTCCTATCAAGCATTGAGCCGATGGCGCGGTTATCCGACTCTTCGGTCGTGAGGAAATAATAAGTAGCGTGCCGGTCACTTTCGTCGTCCGGGTCGCCCACTTCAAACAAGCCTTCGAGGTAGTTTCAATCTCGGCCCGGTTGGTGACGAGCTTCGGCCCGCTGATCTCGTATGGTTTGCCGCCTTTCGTGCCAATCTGTAGCTCTTTCTCGATTTTGTAGAAAGGTTTGCCCTGAGGCGAGTGTCATCAGAGCGTTGAAAAGTAGATCAGCGTTGGGAATCTCGTCACCGCCACTCGTCGCCTGCCACCATTTCAATCTCCATGGCAACAAATATCGCGAGTTCGCTCCCACAGCCGGGGAAAGTCCGGCACTCATAGTCTGGTGACGGATCGGGGGCGGTCGCAGTTCGACTCTGCGCGATTCACCGACTTAAAGAGGACATGAAAGATGAGGTATGCGGCCTAGCGGCGAGTAACATGATGATGATGACGCGAGCAATGGCGTTGATACCATCTCACCATCTTTCGCCGCATCTCCTTTTGCTTGCGCGTCAGCATAACCCCCGCATATTGAGCACGAAGCGCTTCGAGCTGCCGACAGCGACCGTCCGCAGCAAATGACCGGCTCGGGCTGCTAGCGGCAGCGGCTGCCGCAAGGAAAATAGCGAGCAGGACGACTAAAGAAGACCTCGTCACTTTGCTCCCCTATGAGCTTGGCAGATCTTCAACGATTACCCTGCTACTCGGTTCCATCCTGGCTGCAAACACATTTGGTTTGGTATAATTCCTTGGCGTAACCATAGTTTATTGGGTTTTTGAACCCGTGTACTGCAGGCGACATTTCCAGAGCAACCGGCAAGAGAGGTGGCCGCCCCAAGGGCCAGAAGAACGCTGCAACGCTCGAAAAGGAAGCGACACTTGCGGCGTATCGTGAGCGCGCAATGAAGCGTGCGCATCCTACTCGCCTCCGAATAGTTGCTTGAAGAGCGAGGCACCGATAATGGGTGCGAACATCAAGGTGCATGCCCACGGGCAGTCGACCTTGGCGTAAACATCGGATTCAGTTTCGATATTTTCCGATTTTCATTCCCTGGTCGTCGCGTGACGCTTGACCGTGCAACCATCTTGACCCGCGCTATATTGCCGCATAACATTTTTAATTGTGCTCTCAATGGGCTTTGGGAGGGCGCGCGGAAAACAAGACCACGATAAACAATGCATGTGATCATCAGGCAGCCACTTTCGCAGGGGCCGCCGGGAGGAGAAGTCATGTCTGTTGACTATCGACTTTGTGTTCGCGGCTTGGCGGTTGCAGCCAGTTTATTGGCAATGGCGGGGTGGATCTCAGCCGCACATGCGGGGGACCCGCACGCGTTGGACCACGTGCGGCACCCTTCCTTCGTCTTGGATCCCAGCTGGCCCAAGCCGTTGCCGTCCACCATTATCAGCGGCGTTGCCCATACCTGGGTGCAAGGCGAAGTGGCCGGTAGCTGCATCGATCTGCACGACAACGTTTATACCTTCAATCGAGGTTGGGAGAGCGGCCTTGATGGTCCGAACGGGGTGCAAGGCAGCGAATCCGGTGCGCTGGTCGGGCAAGATTCCACGGCCTCCGCGATAGCTTCTCCGCCAGTTGTTGTATTCAACCGCGATGGCGACACGATCGCCGGATGGGGCAATCCCACGCTCATCCAACCGCCGGACATCAACTACGGCTATCCGACATATTTGCCGCATGGTGCGCATGGCTGCTTCGTTGACTATCAGGGCTATATCTGGGTCGGCGGAAACGGAGACGGCGTCGTCCAGAAATACAATCCGCACGCGGCTGCTTCAGCCGGTGCGAATGCGCAATGGGTCACACAGATTGGCGTCAAAGGACACTGCGACGGACCACAGACCGGCTCAACCGCCTATAGCTCATGCGGCAACACCAGTGCCTACAACACGAGCCATACGCTTCTTAATGAGCCGGCCGACATCGCCGTCGACCCCAATCCCGATCCTGTCACAGGCACACGCGGCAGCGTCTATATTGCCGACGGATACGGCAATTGGCGCGTCGTCGTTTATACGACCAGCGATGGTGGTCAAACCTATCAGTATAACCGGCAATGGGGCGTTGCTTGCGACCACGTCGGCCAAGACTGTCCTGCCGGCTCTTTCGGCAAGACCGGCGGCGGTCACCCGCACTGCGTCGTTCTCGGCAATGACGGGCTGATCTACGTGTGCGATCGAGCCAACAGTCGCATTCAGGTCTTCGACAAGAATTGCGGCGCGCCATCAACGCCGAGCTATCAGCCGATTTGCTTACCAAGGCGCATTATCAATATCGGCCTGACCGCTGGAGTAACACCTCCGTCGGGGTCGGATGGAAACAATGCGTTCCAATCCGTGAATGCGGCCGCCGCAAATGCGATCCAGCTCGCCGGCACGCGCGGCGACGACATGGATTTTTGGCCGAATATTGATGCCCTTGCCTCACGGAGTCCGACAAGTCAGCATGTGATCGTCAATGTCGACTTGGGCAACGACAACACATGGCTGATCGACAAAGCAACCGCCAAAGTCTTTGGAGCGTTGGGGGTTTGCGGGATCATGCCGTGTCCCGGCCACAATGGTGGCCATTTCGCCTTCGGCCACACGGCATCGGTCGACTCCGACGGTAACATCTACGTCGCCGAAACGATCACCGGTCGGCGCATCCAGAAGTTCGTTCCTGTGTTGAGAAGGGAACACGACGGCCGGCGCTAGCAACATCTGAGCGAGGCGCAGCGAAGACGGGGACGGTCAATAAAAGCATTTGGCCGTCCCAGTGGGTAGCAGGGAGTTGGCATGTTTGGTATTCGCGGTCGATACGAGCACGCCTCTGCCATTTGCATATCGATCTTTACAATTTTCGGTTGGGCCGTCGTGGCCCAGGCGCACGATCTGCCTTTGGATCGAACCATAAATGCATTTGTGAAGATCGAGGAGCATCAAGCGGATCTGGTCGTCCGCATCCCTTTGGACTTTCTCAATGCGGTGCCGTTCCCGGTGGTCCGGGACCACTACGACACGGCCCGCTCCGGCGCCGCCGTCAGGATGGCGCTGCAAGCGATAACTGCCCAACTAACGTTATGGGAGGGGTATAAGCGGCTAGTCCCGCTCCGGAGCAGTGGTAGGCTCAGCCCTCTTTCGGATCCTTCGTTCGAGCGTTTTGAGACAGCCGCCTCCAATCTGCGGCAATCCAGTTCGAACGCCGTAATCGGATTCGGCCTAGGCTATTTCGATGCCGAGTTTGTTTATCAGATTCAGTCTTCAAGCTCGATTTTTTCAATCAAAAACGAAATCGGATCAAATTACGGCGACTACACAAAACTAGTGCTTAGGATTTTGCCGCTGGGCGAAGATGCCCGCATGATGATGCTTAATGGCTCATCCGGTCTCGTGAAGCTCGATCCGCCGTGGTACGAAGCGGGATTGGGCTTTGTTGCCATGGGCGTCCAGCATATTTTGACTGGCTTCGACCATCTCCTATTCTTGTTGTGCCTTGTGATCCCGTTCCGCCGGATCAGAAGCCTTGTTCCCGTCGTCACCGCGTTTACCTTGGGCCACTCGGTGACTTTGATCGGAACAGCTTTTGGACTGGCGCCGCACGCACGTTGGTTTCCGCCATTTATAGAGATGGCGATTGCGGTCTCGATCGTCTACATGGCGGTGGAAAATATCGTCGGGCCTAATCTGAAGAGACGTTGGATCGTCGCTGGGCTCTTTGGGCTTGTCCACGGGTTTGGCTTCGCCGACACTCTGCGCGAGCAACTACAGTTTGCCGGTTCAAATCTTCTCACCGCTCTGTTCTCGTTCAACCTCGGCATCGAGATCGGGCAATTGATCGCGCTGTCGATTTTTATTCCATGTCTGGCTCTGGTCCTACGCGGCCGAATGCAAGGACAGATGGGGGTTTCGATTCTGTCGGCAGCAGTTGGGCTTCTGGCCTGGCAATGGATGGTGGATCGCGTCCAGGTGCTGTGGCAGACGCCTTGGCCACCGCTGACTATTGCCGGGATGATCGTCTTGGCCCAATGGGCGAGTGTGCTGGCCGCTGCCGTTGCTTTGGCAATGCTGTTCACAAGGTGGCGCGAGCGAAAATGGAACGTAGGCATGGCATCGCCAGAGCCCGTCGGGACTCCTATCTTGAACAAAGATAGGTCAAGTCGGTAGTCTTCGTGACGATGCAGGACGTGGCGATTTGATGGACTAAGATTGAAATTTTGTTCTGTGCCATAGCAAGGTGGGTCCGCTGCGTAAGTGGCAGCGCCCCCCGAAGCGGAGCGGAAGATTCTGCCCATGACCAAGCTATTGCACCGCGCCCGCGTCCATCTGGTCTGAAAGGTCTTCTTCGAGGCTCCCTCCCGCACCGTACCGGGGCGTTATCAACGCGTTCAAACACTGCATCGAGTCGTCCCGTGACGCCCACGGGGTGGTAGCCGGCAAGCGGCTACAAAATACAATCGCTTTTTAAGCTTCTGACCCATCGCCCAAGCCGTGACTATTTCTGCTGGCGCTTGCATAAGCGCACGCTGGCCCCCGCCATTCTCGTCGATGAACTCGACGGCAGCCGCTTCCAGGAGACGCCGAATGGCGAGCGATTGGCGATGATCAAAAAGTGCCTCTGTCGGCCGCATCAAATGCGCGTGCCGCGATAAAGGTGGAATGCTCAAGGCCGAAATTTAACGCACCAAATCGCGTGGCACAAAATTGGAAGCCCCGCCGCGGCGCCGGGGGTGGTGTGCGGCGGGGCTCATTACAGGCTGCCGCGGGGCGTGACAGCCACCTAATCGTAGCATGTAGCCGGGCGGGTAGCTACTGCTGCCTTCCCAGTCGGACGCGGCAGGTGCGTCGTCCCATGGCAGATCACCCCCCAGTCTTGGAATTACCTTGAAATTGTTGCTCGGGTCCTTCGCGATTAATTTTGCAGCCCCTCCATTTCTCGAATCTAGAACTTAGAACTAGGCCGTGAATCCACAAGTCTACTGGGCCGACGGCCTGCTAAGGTCCGCTATGCCCCAATAGCGACCAAATTTCACGGCACAGCGAAATGAAGCTTCGGCACCAGCCCGATCAGGCCGCGAAGTCCCGCCCCGGTCGGAATGCTTTGGGATCGGCAACACTGGCGACCGGGGCGCCAGCGATTGGCCTGCGTCGGGAATGTCATCTAGCCCTTTGCTCGTCTCATTGGAGCGGTGCAACGCCCTAATCTGCCGATCGAACTGCAGCATCTGCGCCTTGAGCGCTTGCAATTGAGCGCCGAGAGTGCTGAGGCAGGCGCGTGCCACTTCGGGGATCCGTTTGTCAGCTGTGTCAGGACAATATTGATGAGTTGATCGACGCCAATGCGGCCGACCGACGCCACGATCCCGAACTCGGCCAAATGTGCTCGGATCGCATTGATCACCGAGGTCCGCTGGCGAATGAACAGGTGCCGCGTGCGATGAACCACCAGGCATTGACCTTTGGCATCAACGCCATGAAGCTGAATGACCGACTTCGCAATGTCTAGACCGATTGTCGTATTCGCTTGCATGATTGGCTCTTCTGAATCATCGGGGCTCTACAGCACCCCGTATTCATTGCACTCGCGTGCCGGTGGAGGAGCCGTCCACCAGCATCACAAGCGAAATTGCTTTAACTTCCGCTTTTGACCGATTCTGTTGATTTAGTTGGCAAGTAGATTGAGTAGATCGAGGCAATCCGTTCGGCGTAGCCTCAGCATTGGTTATGGCGTGCCGTCATGCTGGCTTGAGGTTTGGTAGCGGGATTAGCTTCGCCAGTTTCCTGAGGTTCTGGGCGATGGCTGCGAGCAGGAACTCGTCGTGAGCGCCGGTCGGCCCTCTCAATCGTAGCCGATCGATCTTCAGAATACGTTTCAGGTGGGCGAACAGCATCTCCACCTTCTTACGCAGCCGCCGAGATGTGGACCCTTCCTGCGACCTCGAGATCTGGCGGGCCATGTCGCGCGCCCCTTCATGGATCGAGCGCGGCACTTTGCGTGCAGGGGTGTTCGGGCAGCATCTGGACTTGAGCGCACATCCCGCGCATTCGCGTTGAAGCGCAGTGTAGAGCATCGTCGTCCCGTCGTTGACGAGCGTTCCGGTCGTGCGCAGTGCCGTGCCGCCGGGACAGCGGTAGACGTCGTGCTGGTGATCGTAGGTGAAGTCGTCACGTGAGAAGGTACCGTCTTTGCGGGTCGATTTATCGAACACCGTCACATGAGGCTCGATACCCTGGTTATAGACCAGCCAGCCGAGCATCTCGGCCGAGCCATAGGCGCTGTCGCCCATAAGCCGTGCAGGATAGAGTCCGAAGCGGTCCATCGAGCGCTCAATCATGCGCTTGGCCGCGAGAACCTCGGCCTGCCGGATGGCGGTCGTCGCCTCCACATCGACGATGATCGCGTGCTCGACGTCGATCAGATAGTTGGTCGAATAGGCGAAGAAGGCTTGTCCGCCATGGGCACCGGTCCAGCGCGCCGCCGGATCTGCTGGCGACACGAACTTGGGCGTGACCTCGGTTGCAGCGCCGAAGGCCGCATCGTCCAGCACGGTCAGATACTCATCGATCGCTCGGCTAGAGGCCTCCGGCGGCAGCCCCTTATCCCCCTCAACGCCCTTCTGCCGGTTCGCATCCGCCTTGATCAGGCTGGCATCGACCGCGAAGCCTTCGCCGGCGACCAAGCCCTCCCGGAGGCATCGCCGCAGGACCGTCTCGAACACTCGGCGTAGGAGATCACTCTCCCGGAAACGCCCATGCCGATTCTTAGAGAAGGTGGAGTGGTCCGGCACTTGGCCATCGAGCCCGAGCCGGCAGAACCACCGATACGCCAGATTGAGGTGAACCTCCTCACAGAGCCGCCGCTCCGAGCGGATGCCGAAGCAATAACCCACGATCAGCATCCGGATCATTAGCTCCGGATCGATCGAGGGTCTGCCTATGCTACTGTAAAAATTGGCCAGATCGCGCCTTAACGCTCCCAGCTCTACAAACCTATCGATGGACCTCAAAAGGTGATCCAGCGGAACGTGCTTTTCGAGCGAGAACTCATAGAACAACGCAGCCTGCTCGACTTGCCGGTGTCCCATCATGATCTTCAGTCCTGGCTATAGCCGTGACTGAATCAGCAAACCTCATGCGTCGCAACCGCCGACTTTTTCAACAAAATCGGTCTCAAGCTGCCGCTCCTTCCCGCACGTCGCGATAGCCCCATCAGAGCAGCCGCCGGCTTCTTTATACCGTCTTGATAGACCACAAACGCATTCCGCATCGCTTCCTTATCTTCTTCGATTTATTTGTACACCGGGCATTCCAACGAGAGCCCCGATGCTCGAATGGACCGCGGGCCGCAGAAACTGTTTTGTGCAATGCGATTTTGAAAACCGGCGGTTCGGCGAGAAATGCCGCGAAGGGTCACGAGCGGAGCAAGACCGTTTAGACGCGCTGTGACATGTCCTACGCAACGCGCCGCTGGCCGTGCGGGCGGGCCCTGAGCCTTAGGCGATTGACGGCCACGGTCGCCGCTGCGATAACGAGCCCGGCAAAGGTCGTTACGAAGAACGGCGTGATCATGCAGAGCCCTGCGAGGCCCAGCAAAGCCCGGCTCCACCATTCGGCACAGACCGGCTCGTACGCCTCGATCGCCATGGCGAGCAGGATCAATCCTGCGGCCCCAGTGGCAAATGTGATTGCCGTCTGCCAAAGGGGTCCCTGCCATAGAAGTTCGGGGCCGTAAACGAAAGTGAACGGCACAACCAAGGCGGCCAGTGCGAACTTGACCGCATGGCCGGCAATCGCCAGCGGATTGTCCTCGGCGATCGACGAGGCGGCGTAGGCCGCGACCGCGACCGGCGGCGTCAGCGCGCTCATCACGGCGAAATAGAGCAGGAACATGTGGCCAGGCAGCAGGCCGACATGCATCGGCCCCAGCAGCGGTCCGATCAACACGGCCGCCAGGATGTACGCCGACGGCGTCGGCATACCCATACCGAGCAAGATGGTCAGCGCGGCCGCCAGCAGCAGCGTTGCGAACACATGCGCGCCGGTGACCATATAGACCAGGTGCGCGAACTTGCCCGAAAGACCGGTCATGGTGATGCCTGCAATCACAAGGCCGGCCGCCGCGCACGCGCCCGCCACCGGCACCATGCGCATAGCGGTTTCTGCCAATACCCGATACGCCACGACAACACCGATGCGGGTGTCAGCTCGCAACATCGCGACCGCAATCACCGATAGTGTGCCGAACACCGCGACCATGGTCGGCGTGTAGCCGGCCAGCAACGCCCAAACGAGCACGCCCATGGGTATGATGAATAGCCCGCCCTTGCGCAAGGTAGCCGTGAGCCTTGGGATCTGGTCGTTGCTAAGTGCGCCGAGCCCGAGCCGGTAGGCGCGGAAATGAACCTGGGAGAACACGCCGATGTAGTAGAGCAGCGCCGGCAGCAGCGCGGCCTTGGCGATGTCGACGTAGTCAATGCCGGTATATTCCGCCATGATGAACGCAGCCGAACCCATCACCGGCGGCATCAGACTGCCGCCGGTCGAGGCCGCGACCTCGATGCCCGCCGCGACCGAGGCGCGGTAGCCCAGCCGCTTCATCATCGGAATGGTGATGGCGCCGGTGGTTACCACATCGGATGTCGGACTGCCCGAAATCATCCCGTACAGGCCCGACGAGACCACCGCGATCTTAGCTGGACCGCCGACTTGGCGGCCGGAGATCGCGGCCGCAAAGTCATAAAAAAAATCAGAGCCCTTGGCGTAGTAGAGGAATGTCCCGAACATCACGAACATGAAGGCGTAAGTCGCCGCCACCCGTGCAGGCAGCCCCATAATGCCGTCGGTCGTAAAGACCATAATGTCCAGGAAATGATTGGAGTCGATGTAACCGTGGCCAAGGACGCCGCTGAACAAATGACCGAATAAATTGTAGGCCACAAAAATAAGGACGATTACCGTGAGTCCCAGTCCAGTCGTGCGGCGCGTGAGCTCGATGGTTAAGACGCAGATGATCGCTCCGAACACAAGATGCCAAGCGTCGAGCGGGAACAGCAGACTGATACGCTGCACTTCGCTGTCCGCGATCAAGATGAAATAGGCCCCCGAGACGAAGCTCAAGAGGGACAGCACGAGATCGTGCCAGGGCACACGTGCGGTGTGAGATTTTGCGCTGGCGCCTACCGTCAGAAAGGCGAGGGTCATCATGCCCGCCAGGAACACAGCGGTGAGCACCCACGGGTCGATGATGATGTAGGTCGCCGCAAGGATCACATAGATGGCAACCGCGACAGCAAACGGCGGAATCAGCCGGCCGATCCACCCGCTGGGCCGGCGCCGGCAGCCGACCGAGAACCAGAGGCCAGGATCGAGCAGGATGTTACGCGCCATGGATGTCCTCGGAGCATGAATACGGTGCGGGCGGACCCAGCTCATGCCGCCAGTCCGCCCGCCACCCGCCTAGGCGAAGAGGCTACTTAGCGCAGCCCGGCCTCTTTGAAGGCCTTGAGGGCGCCCGGATGTTGCGGCGCAATCGCGGCTTCCGCAACTGTCTTCGGCGTCACCTCCTTCTTTAGCAGGCGATGCGCGCTCTTGAAGTCGTCGAGGTGCGACAGCAGGCCTTTGACAATCTTGTAGGCCTCCTCATCCGGCATGGTCTTATTCACGACGACCACCGCGCCGACGCACACCGAGGTCTTGTCGTGAGAGATGAACGTGTGTTCCTTGGCCTTAATCGTGCAGGCCTGCCCGCCGAAGTCGTCGGCCACCTTGTCCGAGACGTCCTTGCCGACGTCCAGCATCTTGAGCCGGATGCCGTTCGCCATCTCGCGGATAGCCGGATGGTTGAAGGCGATGCCGAGCACGATGGCGTCGACACGGCGGTCGAGCATCAGTGATGTCATTTCTTTGGAAGCAGCGCGCACGACCTGCTTGAAGCTTTTGATGGGGATGCCGCTGTCCTGCATGATCGCGATGCCGATGTCACCGTCCATGTTGCCGGGCCGGTTGAAGGCGATACGAATATCGCCCGCATGCTTCTTGAGGTCGGCCATGGTTTCGATGCCGTATTTCTTGGCGACGTCGCCGTTCACCAGCACGTAGTCGTATTGGAATCGACTCTGCGCCGAATAGGCGCGGAACAGGGTCCGGAGATTTTGGAGGGGATGCCCCTTGAACGGCCCGGTGCCGCGATAAGCCGCGGCGAGTTCCATGTCGGCAGCAATCCCCATGGGAACCTTGCCGTCGGAGACGAGCTTCGAGTTGGCGAGGCCGCCGGATCCAGTCTGATAGGTCACCGTGGACCCCGGATAGGCCTTGGCTAACGACTTGTCGACGCCAGCGCCGATGGTCGACCACAAACCGCCCGGGCTCGCGCCCGCGAGCGTCAACTGAAGCGATTGCGCCTGCGCAATTCCGCCGAGCAGAACGGCGAAGGTCGCAGCAAACATCACGTTCTTCATCATGCTCATTTCTTCCTCCCTTATGCGCGGCCCTTTATCGGACCTTCTGCATCTTCTGCTTTGTCTTTCAAGAGTTTTAAGATTTGGCCGTTGGCCCGCGATCAATCGGCTGGCGAGTCCCTTTCACGCAGCAACCTCAAATCATTCCGGACTATTGTGCCGTCGTGTTCATTCCGCCGCAGCAATCTGGTCCTCTTGCTCGCCCACGCTTTCGCTACCTCCCCCGAGTGCGCGCCAGTTGGCAGTCTTCGGCACGACGCCCTCGAATGAGCTGATCCTGGCGTGCGGCATATAGGGCTCCGTGGCACCGATTGCCGGACCGCCATCGTGCATCGCCCGCGCCGCCTCCACCATCAGCCGGCGAAAGGCGACAACAGCAAAGTCGCTGTGGCCGACACGCTCCTGAGTGCGGTCGCCGATCGGGCCCATGGACTCCCACATCGCAATATCCTGATTGGGAATGCCCAAGATGCCGGTAAAGTTGCCGGCCTTCATCGCCGCTCGGTCCTGACAATAACGATTGTCAGATGTCCGCACACTGTTAAAATTCGTATCGACGTCGACGCCCCACTCGAGCACGTTGAACTTACGCCACTGATCCGCGGGGATGCCCGGCTTGTCGGGGCCGTTCCAAGCGATGAAATAGAAGATCGTGTTGTTGTCATCTTCCGGCGTGAGCAGGGTCGCGACATTGTATGCATTGTTCGGCGGGATGAGCGCGGTAAACGGCGCGATGTAGACGGTCGTGCGGACGTAGTCGTGCGTCGAGTCGTTCTTGATCGGCCGGCGGATTGCCGCATAGCGGAAGCCGTAGCTGGTGCGCTCGATCTGGAAGCGCGGCGCCTTGTCGGTCGAAGGCCGCAGCCAATTGACATCGGTCGCCTTGGCGCCGTCGACCTGCGCCGGCACCATGTCGGACGAATGCAGGGTCGAGGAATGAGCGGAATCGATTTGGCCTTCGAGAATCTGGGCCCAGTTACAGCGCACGCGCACCTTGGTGGCACTGACACGCGCATCCGATGTCGGCGCGAAGGCTGGCGGTTCGAACTCGCGCATTTCCTCCGGCGGCCCGAGATAGGTCCAGACAAAACCGCCCGCCTCGCGCGCCGGGTAGGCCTTCTGTTTGATGCGCTGCGGCACGCTGGTGCCGGGCGGCTCGGACGCGAGGTCGACAACGTTGCCTTCCACGTCAAACTTCCAGCCGTGATAGAGACAGCGCAAGCCGCAATCCTCGTTCCGAGCATAAACGAGCGACGCGCGGCGATGCGCGCACAATTCGTCGAGCACGCCGAGACGGCCTTTGCTGTCGCGGAAGACAACCAAGTTCTCGCCAAGCAGGCGCACACGCACAGGAGCACCGTCCGGCTCTGCAACCTCCTCCGACAAGCAGGCACCAATCCAATGCCGGCGCATGATCTGCCCCATCGGGGCCGGTCCTTCGACTCGGCACAACAGATCATTTTCCTCGGGTGTCATCTCTATCGCTCCCTACACGCTTATTCTTCTTTGTGTTTCGCCCAAATTTATCTTAGATATCTAATGAAGTCAAACGAAGCGGTTAGGCATGCGAGCCGGAGAACGACCGTGGCATCCAAAGATTCCCGCCGCATACACTTGGGCGTGGCCGGCCTTGGCCGGGCCTTCTCTCTCATGCTGCCGACGCTGCAGGGGGACCCGCGTGTCGCAGTGGTCGCGGCCGCTGATCCACGGCCGGAGGCGCGGCAGCGTTTCGCGGAAGACTTCGCCGGCACGGCTTATGAGACTGTCGCCGCGCTTTGCGCCGATCCGCGGGTCGACGCCATCTATGTGGCGAGTCCGCATCAACACCATGCCGAGCACGCGCGGCTCGCCGCGGCACACCACAAGCACCTGCTGGTTGAGAAACCGATCGCCCTGACGCTCGAAGACGCGGAAGCCATGGTGGCTAGGGCACAGAAGGCAGGCGTTTATCTGATCGTCGGTCACAGCCATTCCTTCGACGCACCCATTCTGCGCGCCCGCGAATTGATCGCGGGCGGTAGCTACGGCGCGGTGCGCATGATCACGGCTTTCAAATATACGGACTTTCTCTACCGGCCGCGCCGCGCCGAAGAACTCGACACCGCGCAAGGCGGCGGCGCGTTGTTTAATCAAGCGCCACATCAGGTCGACATGGTCCGGCTGCTCGGTGGCGGCCGGGTGACAAGCGTGCGGTCAATGACAGGCAACTGGGACTTGGCGCGGCCGACTGAGGGCGCCTATGCCGCCTTGCTTTCCTTCGAGGGTGGAGCTTTTGCATCGCTCGCGTATAACGGCTACGGCCATTTCGACTCAGACGAATTCATGAGCTGGATCGGCGAGATGGGACAGAAGAAGCACCCCCTCGCGGCAATGCCAACCCATCATTTTGGCACTCAGGCGCAGGAAGCCGCGGCAAAAGCCGCACGTAGTTACGGCGGTGCCGGCTGGGAGCCGCCGCAGCCGCACGACTTTTTGCATCAGCATTTCGGCACAATTCTCGTGAGTTGCGATCATGCAGATCTCAGACCGCTGCCCACGGGTGTTATGATCTACGAGAACGGCGTCGGAAGACTCGATCCCCTGCCCGCTCCGGCCGTGCCGCGCGCCGAGGTGATCGACGAACTTTATGCCGCCTTGATAGAGGGCCACCCGCCCCTGCACGATGGCGCCTGGGCAATGGCCACGTTGGAGGTCTGTCTTGCCATGCTGCGCTCGGCGCGCGAGGGCTGCGAAGTTTCATTGCAACACCAAGTGGGTGTGTGATGTCCGACACCGGCGGTTCTGAAACCGAGAACATATTGCGGCACTGGCGGGAGGCCGTTCCGAACGATCGGCTCGCGCATCTCGTGCGCGACGTGGCGCGCGCGCTCGTCCGCTCGCTTAGCATCCGCCTGGCCGAATACCAGGTTGCATTCGGACACTGGTCCTTTTTACGTGTGCTGTGGGTCGGTGATGGAATCACCCAGCGCGAGTTGAGCGAGCGCGCCGGAGTCATGGATCCGACCACCTTCTCGGCCATAAAGACTATGGAACGGCTCGGCTATGTCGTTCGCCGCCGGCACGAGGGCGATCGAAAAAAGGTCTACATTCATCTGACGCCGAAAGGACGTTTGCTGGAAAAGCGGTTGGTCCCGCTTGCCGAAGAGGTCAACCGGATTGCGATCGATGGTGTCCTAGAAGAGCACGTGGCGATCACGCGCACCGTCCTGTTGGCGATGATCGAAAATCTCGCGCTAGACCGAAGCGTTTCGACTAGGCAGCTGCCGTCCACGCGCGAGATCGCAAAGCTCGCCAGGAACCGCGCGCAAAAGTGAGCGCTTGATTCCGCGCTGAAACGTTTTGCAAACATAGAAATGGGTCCATGAGCAGCACCATGCCACCCCATCGGACGACCGACAGGTCACGCGGTCTACAACGGGCGGGCCATTTTCGCGGAACATCAGCATTGAGCTTAGCGAGGGCTTCGGCGATGGCCAAGTTTACGGCAACAACTGAGAAGCATCACTACCAAGCAATAAGCGCGGCCCGTTTTCGGGTAGATCGCTGGGTAAAGACCATCGTCGGCCACGAGCCGATCGGAATACGCTCGTTCCGGCAATTCGGCGAATGATATTAGCTGATCACGCAACGGCCGTGCGGACAGCCATTAGGTACGAGCTATAACCCGCCTTCGCGGCGATGATTTGACTTGCCTTTGGCCGTGTTTGGCCAGCGAGCTAGCCAAATACTTCTTCAGGAACTCTTCGAGCACGGCCGAGGCTTGCGAATCCGTGATCACCGACCAGAACATCTTATCGAAACAAAGCCAGCTGGGGCGCCTAGCAAAAATTGACGCATATTTAACGCGCTGCGTTGAAGATAGTGCCACAACACGGCAAATCAAAGGAAGCTACTCCTTGCTCGTTTCCGTCGGTCACCGTCGCGCGCAGAGTCCATCTTCCTTGCATGTGAAAATACATGCCTTCGACATCTATCCTTCCGTTTCGGTTGACGAGCTTGGGCGATGATTGCATTCCGTGCGCAAAACCATGTTTGAGACCGTGACGCATTCCAGCAAATATGCTCATACGTGCTTGCTGCAGCAGTCGGCTCGGATCATGGCCATCGTAGATGGCTAAGCGGAGCGCGAAATATTTCTGATAGGGGATCGGGTCAGGTACTTTGACGAGCTTCACAAAGAACTTGTGATTGGTGGTATAGGTTGAAAGTGTGGGGCTAAAATGGGCTGGCGTGTCGCACATGACCATTGCCATCGCCATGGGCTTTGGCCCATCAACGACTGAAGTGCCATAAATGAAGGCATGGGTAATGTAGTAGGCGCCCATGACCACGGTTAGCGCACTGGAATAGCCTAATGGCAATAGCCACGGGTACTGCACGACGTCTGACTTCCGATTGCTGTCGGCTGCGATCGCTACCAGAACGACGACAATCATCGAGTGACCTATCAGGTCGATTTTCCCGAAGTCAAAGACCGCGCTGACAAACATCGACGTCAACATGATCGCTGCGACCCGTCGCACCAGCGGTGTCCACATGAGTGCGAAGGCAAGCGTGAATTCGACAGCACCTGCCGCGCGCATGAAGAATTCCGGCGAAAACCCCATGTCCAGCTGCGGGTGGTGGGAAAGAAGCGAATATGACCACTCTGGATAGGCCCATTTCTCGATCGAGGCCCACATTAGTGTGACGCCGGCGCTCCAGCGCACAATATCGACCGCACGGATCCCGAAGAAATCTCGTTGCAGGCCGGTCATGGCGATATAAACGGCGATCCCGAGGAATATCGGGTAATCCGCCATGTGAAAGATACCGTACTTCCAGACACCGATTGCGTAGAGTACGGCAATTCCGACCCCTGACAGGGGCATCGTCCGCCGCCACAGTACGCCAAGAGCGATCGCGAGTTGGATGGCGCCGATCACAACCGACCGGCTGTGCAGTTCCGGCGTCAGAATGATGTTGCCGGCACTCCAGATCGCGATGAAGAAAAATCCGCAGCCCGCGCGGAACATGAGCTCGGTGTTGCGCTCAAGCACGGCTGTGACCCGGTCCAGGGCGCGCAGCATGCTCTCGCCCACAGGGGTCGACTCAAGCACGCCGCCGACCAGCAAGCCGACAATGGAAACGAGGGTTAGGTATCCAAATTGGGCGACGAAGACTTGTTTAAGGACAATCGGTTGCTGAGCCACATCATAGTGCGCGAACCATTTTATATGGGCGCTTGCGCTGCCGCAGCAAACCGCATTAACCACAAGCGCGAGCGGAATCGCTGCCGGAAGCCGCAACGTACTCAGCGGCCGGTTCATCGAACTTCCTCAGATGCTTATTTGAGCCAGTTACACCCTTGGCTTAACTTTTTCTTTACCACAAAATTTAGGAATTGGATGACAATCTGCGCCGCGAATTTGGACCTTGGTTAATGGCCCCCGCCCCTACCGAAATGATGCTAGATTCGATCTAAATCGCCGCTGAGAGCCAGCGCATCACCTAAAACCGAAATTTGCGCGCTGCTGATCGGTGATGACGAGCCACACCCTAAAGCGACTTACGGGCTAGAAAATGATAAATTTCCCCCCGACCCACTCCTTGTTACGCGCGAGCGTTCTTGTGGGCCTGCTTCTTACAAATGGAAAATTGTTGGTCCCGCAGCCGGCCGCCGCAACGGACGGCTTGCCTCCTTTAGCGTTTACTATGACGCGGGCATCCGATGGGAAGGTGGTCACCGCTACTAACTATCGGGGCAAGATTGTATTGTTATATTTTGGCTACACTTTTTGCCCGGATATTTGCCCGACTACATTGCTCAATATGACGACCATACTCAAAGCGATGGGTAAAGAGGCGGAACATTTCCGCATCCTGTTCGTCACAGTAGACCCTAATCGCGATACGCTGGCAGTCTTAAAGCGCTATACCGCGGCCTTCGCGTCACAGGTCGTTGGGCTGCGCGGCACACCGACACAAATTGCTGCACTGGCCAAGCGTTATCATGCTTCCTATTCGGTAAATCCGGCAAGGCGGGGGCATCCTTACGAGGTGACTCATAGCGCGGCAATGTATGTCTTCGATGCAAATGGGAATAACAAGTTGACGTTGATCGGTCTCTCCGCAACACATTCAAGTCTCGCGCCGATTACCGACTACCTGCGTGAACTGCTTGCGAAGTCGGTCGGCAAGAATTAGCGCCTTGGTGGGATTCCCATGTCCCAGCACTTTGCTGTGTTTCGGGGTGCAAATATTGGACGCCGATCAGGGGGCAATATTGCAAGTCGATTGACACATCGAATGGGCGGGCCCCGGTAAAGGCAGAATGCTCACTGCCGAGATTCATGGCGCCAAATCGCGCGGTATAAAATTGGAAGCCCCGCCGCGGCGCCGGGGGGTGTGCGGCGGGGCCCATTATAGGCTGCCGCGGGGGCGTGACAGCCACCCTCTTGTAGCATGTACACCGACGCGAAAGCCACTTCTGCCGTCCCAGTTGGACCCGGCAGGCGCCGTCGTCCCACCGCTGGTCACCCCTCGGTGTTGGAATTTCCCTGCTAGCAGGGAATATACCTGGGAAAATCGTTGCTTGGGGCCCTCGTCAGCGGTTTTGCAGCCCGATCTGTTTTTCGAATCAAAAGCTTAGAACTAAATTCCCTACGACAACGAACAGGGAATTCTTCGAGTGGTAAGAGGGATAGCTGGTTCGTAGTTCAGCGAAGCATTTTCGTGCATGCGGAGAGATCTGAAGTGTCTTGCGCGGGGTCAATCGGTGTCCCCTCAGCGAGGACAGGGATTGCCTCAATGATACACAACAGCCGATCACGGACATCCTGTGTCTCCGCTGAACAACGTTGCGGCCGCGACGGTAGCGATATCTGTATCGCTACGCCTGATAGATTTCTGGAGGGCGCTGCTGGCCAGCCAATGGTCGTTCGGGAAGTGCGACGGGGCGAGATACTGGTCGGCGGTGCAGTTTTGAACAGGGCAATCCGTCCCCTGGATGCACTTAATGGCCTATGCGTGTGAATCGGTTTGGCATTGACCCCCTATCGGCGCCAATATTCGGAGCCGAAACACACTGTGCAGGTCTCAAAGTCGTAGGACCGTTCCAGCGGCGTCAAATCCGGATGAAAGAAGGGATCGTATAACGCTACCTGGTGGCCGGCCTCGCGCAGCATGGCGGCCAGCGCCGGCCCCGGTCCGCAGCCATAGTCGAGTCCCTTCGATCCTGCGGGCAGTCGCGCGAGCAGTGGATCGGCCAGCTTCGAGAGGAAGCGGCGGTAGCCGGGGTCGTCCAGATGATTCTCGTGATGCAGGTAGTGCGCGTAATGGACGTAAACGAGGAGATTGGCATCCACCAGAATCATTTACTCCCTGCTCGATACGGGCGACCGATATGCTGGCTCGAAATTTGCGTTGACTGTATTCGAAATTGGCCAACATCCCAAATCGGGACAACTGAGGAGTCCGATCTTGAGACGGTCACGACACGAAAGCCGGCGTAATCGTATGATATTCAATTTCGTTCAGAAACGTCGACGAGCTCGCCAAATCGAGACAATGATCACTGAATTGGAAAAGGAATGTATCAATCTGAAGCATCAGATCGAACTAGAAGAATGGCGTGAGCGGAACTTCGATCCCGCGCACTTTGCATATCCGATCTGTGCGAAAGTAGCTATGGACCGTTGCGTCAGGATTGCACAGTCGGCGGAGTCCCTTCGCAAAGAGCTTGAAAAGGTCAGGCTCGAGATTATCCAGGCTATCGAATCTTCTGGACTGGGTTCGAACGACGGGGTCATTGAGGTGACAAAGCCCGCGAAGGCGAAACGCGAAGAGACAGACGCTCACGTTGAAAACTTGTTAGGCTGACCGGATCAAAATTCGTCAGGACACCCTTGATTTCGTCGCAGAGAGAGTATCGCCGCGGTCATCCCTCATCATTTCAGACGAAGCGCTGAGCTCGGAAACGGGCAAAGATACGGAATTTGTGATGCTTTGAGCGGCGAACCCCAGGGGGGTGTCAAGTATCGACGCCCTTCGCCCCGAATTGGAGCCGGTTACGCCCGGTATTGGCCTTGATTTTAGGCCTTGCGACAGCTTTCTTATGAAACGGCCAGACCTTTCCGCGACGGTGAAGCGCTAGACGGCCAATCTCAAGTCTGATTTCTGCCTCACCTAGCGCTCGTCGATTGGCTCTTTGCGCGTGAAAACGAATTGCCGAAGTACCGCCTTAGGCCCAATTCTTCTCACGTTGCGCACAAAAGAGGCGCTCCTGATACGAACGTCCAGACGATCGCCCGATGGGAAGGAGCCTCTGCGACATAGTCGCACCAGGTTCACGCCTGCACGTCTATTTCGCAGCTGCTCTTCCAAATCACGCCACCACCATGCCTCACACCAGACAGAGCAAAAAACGTGACCTTTATAATGGCGTCGGGAGAGCCCGAAAGTCCCACAACACCGATGACACCGTTTCATCGCGCGTTCCTCGCGGCTTCCACGCAGGGCGAAATCGCTTAATGCGTGGCGCGAGTACCAGGCCGTACTCTGGACTGTGTTTCGAACAGATGCTGTCATTCTTCACAGCTTTGTTAAACGGAGAACACGAATTAAGGTTGATGCAGCCCGGGTCGCCCGATTAATCGCTACTCCGATCTGAAGGCCGTCGATTGGGTGGACTGATCTGAATTTGGGTGTCGGTTCTTGAGTTGATCAGCGACAGACCTCGCGGTCGATGGCGCCACCTTCTCGCGCGACGACTTCATCTACGCCCATGCCGGCGACTTCTATTGCTCCGGCGGCAAGATGCTGACCACGACGGGAACGTTGGTGAATGATGGAGTGACAACGCTCTACCGGGCGAGCAAGCGCGGTCAAACAATCTTGCTGGAAAGAGCAAAGGATAAAACGAAGCACCATCCGAAATCGACGCTTGCAGCATCAAAAAAAGCCGCTTAAACCAAAATCAGATGAGCCGGCCCTTCCTGCAAATCACGCCGCCATCCCCAAAGGAAAATTACTACGACGCCAGCATGCCGAACACTAGTCCTATGGTGTTTAGCCACCGCGCGCACATTTTGCTCCTCCATCAGCATTGCTCGACCCATATCGAATCTTCAGGACTAGGTTCGAACGACGGCGTCATTGCGGTGACAAAGCCCGCGAAGGCGCAACGCGAAGCGACAGACGCTCACGTTGAAAACTTATTAGGCTAAGCAGAAGAAGCGGCAGCTTGCCGATGCCGACTTTGCGCTACAGTCCGAACGCCAGCGGTATCGAAACAAAGTTAGCCCCGAGGGCGAGAAATATTTCACGTGGAAAAAAATCTGGTCGTGCCTGCAGAGGGCACCGGTAAATTTCGAGCCCCGCGCACGGATGCTGCGGTCCGTGCGCGGGGCAACCTCTCCCCAAAAGAGGCACTTGACCCATTAAAGATACACCCGGCCGCGATACGGAGCAAGACCGCTCAAACGCCAAATGGCCGGCCCTTCAAGGCAGGGAAAGGTATGCATCCGGTGAAGGCCGGAGGCTCATGCTGTGTTACCGCAGCATTTCTTGAACTTCTTTCCGGAGCCGCAAGGACAGGGATCATTGCGACCGACCTTCGTTGAAGCATGTTCTGGCTCGGGCGACAGACCGGGGGTGAGCGGCATGGAGACTTCCCGTGGCCCCTTGGCACGCCAGTAGGCGGCGATGGCGATGACGCAGGCGGGAATGAACTCGGCGGCTTCCTCCATGACGGTGTCTTCTTCGTCGGGCGCCAGACCGAGCAGAGAGTGGCCGCGTTCATCGCCACATAGAGCCAGGATCGGGAACAGCAACTGGCTGTCCCGCTTGGACTTGAACAGCCGTTTCCAGGCATCCGCGCGCAACATGATCGCCTGCAGGAATCCCTCGGCCCAGTCGGCCGCAATGAGCAAGCCGTCATGGTCGGCCCAGAACACGGGGTCGAGTGCCTCGTCCTCGACCCGTCGGAGAATCTCGTTGTAGCGTCCCATGATGGTGCCAAGGATCGTTTTGGCTTCGGCCTCGTCGGTGAACTCGGGAGCCTCGCCGCCCCAGATCAATGGCAGCCACTCGCTGGGCAGGACGAGTTCCGGCCCGACGGCGATGCCAGTGAGGAAGCCGTCGAGATCGGACAGCATCATTCTCTCCGACGGCGCACGGTCCGACATCAGGAAATCGTCGAGCGCTTCAAGATCGACGCTGTCGACGGCAATCTCATCGGTGAGCTTCTGGGCGAACATGCGACCCTCCAGGACCCGCATCATAACATGCGGCGAATGTGGGTCAGGCGGTTTGTCGCTGCGATCCACACCATGGCAAGACCAGCGACATGGCATAGAAATCCTATGCGGGGGAGTTCACCCAACGCAGTTCAGCAAAGCGCCCAAAGTCGCCGTCATCAGAGGATAAGCCCATGCTCAATTGCCAGCGCTGCCAAATGCGCATCGGGCACGAGATTGGAATGCACCCCGGGCAAACTTAGGAGCGTCTCAAGGTTGCTGACGTGGCGGTCTGTCGGTTGGGGAATGCCGGCACGACACGTGGATGACTACAGCATTCCGGCGTCCGAGAAACCTGCACAAGAACGGACTCCTTCACCGCAGCAACATCGAGGAGATTCTACGGCAGTATTCTTGTTGTTCCCGCGACCTCTTGCATCATCTCCTTCGTATGACGATCCTCGCCCATCGCTTGACCATGATCGGGTCGTTTTGGGTTTACCGGAATGGGATTCCACCCGCCTGCGTGCTCTCGACCCTGGCAGCGAACGATTGATATAGCAGCAATCAGTAGGTTGCGTGCCAATCGTACCAGAACGAATAAAGGCGGTTGCTCTTGAGAAAAAAAGAACGCCTTAATCGCAAATACGTGGACTTTGCTTTTTCGAACGCCATCCAACTGCCGGGGATATCATCGCCCCAGGGGCCGCTAGAACCCAACGAAAAGGGAAATCCTATTTTTTTTATTCGTTCGGAATCTGTAAACTTGACTGCAATTTCGGAAAAGCCTGTTGCTCGAAGCCGACCATGAGCTGCGCTGTTGACAAGGCGCATGAAGAACGCTGCACCGTTTGTCCGTACTGGAGTCAACCCCCGTTGGTTTACCAGCTTGAATCGCTTATAACCAACGTCCCGAAGCAATTCCAGCATCGCTACAGCCTCTTCGTCAGAGAGCACTGCAGTGTCTCCGACACATTCCGACTCCACGGAAATATACTTGGGAATCTTGGTCCCTCTGAGGGCATCGACACAGAGTCTGTCATTTCCCTCGATATCAATTTTTAGATAATGGGGTACGCCATGCTCCGCAAGAAGTTGTGAGAATGGCACCGTAGGCACGGAGAGGGATCTGTGTGCAGTGCCATCTCGCGATGCGATAGTCCGGTCGAAGGAACTCCATTCGGGAACATCAGAAATCCAAAAAGTCGCCGTACCGAGCGTACCGGATATCCCAACATTGAGCAGGGTGAGTTGTTTAGCGAGGATCTCTTTGGAGAATCGCGATTTGGCCTTTTCAATCATCAACGGATTTGCGTCAATCGCAACCACATTGTAGCCGCGGAAGAGATAGTACGCCGTATCGTCGCCATCGAAGAGGCCGACATCATATATCAGATCAGAACGTGCTTCGCTCATTGATCGTTCGCAAGTTGTCGAGGTTATCTGGGATTCCAAATGTATATTTGCTTTTTTCCGGCACTGCTACAAGTCAAAAGCGGAATGCGGACGGCTACCAGCGCCTCCGTTAGGCCGAACAGCGGTCGCGGGGCTAGTCGATTATATGCCCTGGCGCTCGAATGGACGAGCTATGCGCGAAAGTTGGTGACGGCATGAGGGGATAAGGCGGCGTATCGTGGAGGTGTTCAACGCCTCCACTTGTCCACCGAAGGAGTGATACGCCGTGACCGACACTAACGTGATCAAGCTCGCTCAGCCAGGAACTTTCACCGATTCGCTCACCGAGAGTTTGCGCAACGGGGCACGTGCCCTGCTGACGCTGGCGTATTCGGAGAGGCTGCTTGGGCGACTCGAGCTGCTGGTCTCTGACCGATAGGCTAACGCCCCACCGGCTAAGGCCGGTGGCTCGCGGTCCGCTAAACCGTGTCGTCATGATGATAGCGTATCGATAGCAAATCGTAGGCTCCGCGAAACCTAGCAACTGACGCTTGGAGCTTTGCAATCCGTTTGTGAGTTGGTGGATGAGCACTACGAAGCGCTGCCAGCCAGGACTGCGATGAGGAATCGACGAATAGCAAGGGCGTTAGCTCTGGACACAAAACGCCTTGAGTACTCTGCTTCGCATCCGTATCGTTTTGTATCTTTTGTAGCGCTCCAATTATGCCTTCGGGCCCGTCACATAAGATCGCACCATCCCGATCAGCGCGGTATTCAATCGATCGTGAGATGGCAAGCCTGACGATAAGGGCGATCAACGGCGCGATGATTGCCAATGCGATAATCACGCCACCTCCCCGGCGCCGCATACCAAGCCCGACGAGCGCTAATGCTGTGGCAAGAGACGCGATTGCATTCACCAGCGTGGCGGCGATGGTACAGGCAAGAATATCGCGATTGCGGATGTGGGCAATTTCATGGGCCAGAACCCCGCGCAGCTCCGGCACACTCAAACGCGCTAACAGGCCCGACGTCAAAATGATGACGGAGGATTCAGGTGTAGGGCCGATCGCCAGGGCGTTGAGCTCATCGTCTTCGACCTCGAAGAGTCTGGGTGGCGGGATGCCGGCGCGATCGGCCAGCTCGGCCGTGGCTTTGGTCAGTTCCTCCCGCCTGCAGAGTACGGCATCAAGTTGCTGAAGCAGCCGCGGGCCCGCCGACCAGAAGGACCAAAACGAGACGAAGACGCCAGCGGCTAAAGCAGCTGCAGACCAGACCGGACCAAACAGGCTGCCGATGGCCGCGAACACCAGGGCCTGAACGCCGATAAGAACGACCGCACGGGCACACATACAAACGCCTTCTCTAGTCCCAAGCACCTCTCGTCGAGGTCTACTCCATCACCCTCGTTCACCCCGCAGTTACTTCCCTCTCCAGGGATCAGGGAGTCTTGAGCTCGGTTTCCGCCGAGCATGCCGTTAGCACCTAGCCCTTGGCTCTGGTCCCCGTTACTTCCGCGCCAATTTCACCCCGAACCCCTCCGCGTCGCTAAAAAAGCTGATTCCCTTCCGTTCGAGCGCAGCTTGCAGCTTCATGATGGTGGAAAAGTTGCCTTGCACCATCCCCTCCCCCTGCTCGATCCGGGCCACGGTCGCCAACCCCACCTTAGCGGCGTTGGCGAGATCCTCCTGGCGCCAGCCGAGCAGGGCGCGAGCCGCCCGTAATTGTGAAGCCTGCATCATGTGACGATTGTTCCGGATTCGGTCCCGGTTGACAAGCACTAATTATCGAGCGACGGTCGCTCATTATCGAGTGTAATGAGGAGTAAACCAATGGACCAACTCAGCTTTTCCGCTACCCACTTCCGCGCCGTTCGCGATCGCATCCGCGCCCAGGACCCCGAGATTGACGACCAAACCCTCGCCGACACCGTCGAGGGGTTGACCGACCTGCACGAAATCTTGGCCGCCATCATCCGCTCCGCCCTGGAGGATGAGGCCTTGGCGACCGGCCTCAAGGGCCGGATCACCGAAATGGAAGACCGGCTAAGCCGGCTCCGGGACCGAGCCTCCAAACGCCGTCAGATCGCCAAGGATGTGATGATTGAGCTCGACCTGAAGAAGTTGTCGGCCCCGGACTTCACAGCCTCGGTACGGGCTGGAATGCCTTCCCTCTTGGTTCTCGACGAAGCCTCCATTCCCAGCATCTTTTGGGAGCCCCGGGAGCCCAGGCTCAACCGGCAAGGCCTGACCGCAGAACTCAAGCAGGGTGTCGACGTCGCCGGAGTGACCCTGTCCAATCCCGAGCCCACCCTGAGCGTGAGGACTCGGTGATGGCCTTCTCAACAAGACAGGTTCAGGCGTTGCGCCGTAATCCGGCTGATCGCCATATCCGCACCCGGGAGGTCAATGGCCGAGAATTGTCCTACCTCGAGGGCTGGTACGCCGTCTCCGAAGCCAATCGTATCTTTGGCTTTGACGGCTGGAGTTGGGAGACCGTCGAGACCCGGTGCGTCGTCGCCCGCGAGACCCGCGGCACGTTCCTGGCGATCTATATCGCCCGAGTGCGCATCACCGTGCGGGCCGGCGGGACCGCCGTGGTCCGCGAGGGACATGGAACTGGCGAAGGGCGTGGCACCTCGCCAGGCGACGTTCACGAGATTGCCCTCAAGGCCGCCGAAACCGACGCCACCAAGCGGGCATTGGCCACCTTCGGAAGACCGTTTGGGCTTGAGCTCTACCGGAACGGCAAAGCCCAAAAGCCCCTGCCCTCCCCGGCCAAACCAGCGGCGTCGGAGGGACGTGTGGGTTTTCACCCCGACGACACGACCCCTATCCCGCGGCCGTCCCGCTATTACGGCCGGCGCCATGACGCCCCGGTCCACGAGCACCTTCGGGAAGAACGACAGGAGGCGGAGCGCAAGGCCCCACCGCTGGCACCTTTGGATGGATCACCTCAGATCGACAAGAGCCAGCTCACTATCGGCGAGCCCAAGCGGTTGCGCGACAAGGAGCATTTAAAGTTCGTCGCTTCGCAGCCCTGTGTTGTCTGTGGCCGACAGCCCTGTGACCCGCATCATCTACGGTTTGCCCAGCCCAGAGCAATCGGCTTGAAAGTCAGCGACGAATTCACTGTTCCACTTTGCCGCGGCCACCACCGCCAGCTGCATCAGGCTGGCAACGAGATCTCCTGGTGGGAAGACCTCCACATTAACGCCCTGGAAATTGCGAGGGGGCTTTGGGAACAAACGCGACCGCATACTCGCTCCCCCGATGAGACAGCCCCCACTCAAGACAGCAAGCCCCTCGCGAATCACAGATAGAGAGCATTCAACGTCTGCTGGCACGCTTTTTCCAACTTCGACCGAACGCAAATCGCCCCGCGACCGTATCCGGCGCGGGGCGATTACTGTGTGGGTGAGCTCCGGCATCTTTGCCGGAAAACACACACATCGCTTCGTTTTGACTACCGCGCCAATTCGGGCGAGCCTACGTCTCTAGCTGGCAAGCCAGACTCGGGCTCGACGCCATCACTGCCGCGAGCAGCCGTCCTTCTCCCCCCACGCTCTCGTAGACGAAGCCGTGGCGGACAATCTTTTCGGGCGGATAGATGTCGCCCAGTCCGACCAACACAGGATTGGCCGTCATCTGCTTCAGCGGCCTAGATCGAGCCGCCCGGAATTGCTCCCATTCGTCGCATCTGGACATGGCGAAAACGCGCCGAAAACGATGTCAGCGTTGGAGGCCGAGAAGCTGTAATTTCCTGAACTTGTCAATCTTATCTATCTAAGCTTCTATCTGATTATAGCCCTTGAACAAGGCCGCTGTTGATTTCCTAGTCCAAACAACCGTTCCGTCCGTGACAGTCGCGCCCGTCCCCGTCGGCCATATCGGCTCTGTGCTGGCATCGCTTGTTCCGGCTGTCGTGCATTCGTAGTAGTAGGTGTTGTCAACGGTCGGAACAACCGTATCGCCAAGGGCATACGCAGTGTTGGCCACCCATGGGATCGTTGACCAGCCGGAGCGCGTACACTTCATTGCGAGATATCGGTTTGAGTCTGCAACCTCAAAAGTCGGATCGATGTCACCGTCCCAAATCGTATTTAATGGAACCTGCGGTGTATTATTTCGCACGGTGTACAATTCAATAGGCGCCGTATGGCTGCTCCCGACATTACACATTGGTGATGCGACATTTGAACGCCAATAGTACACGTGCCCATTTCGCGTATCGCCAACGATATTGCCGTTGCTGATCAAGCGGCAGTCAGGATCAATCGTAACGCTACCTTTAGCTAGATATAAATTGGCATTTTGTCGCGGCCCGAAAATAGATTTCAAAGGACTCGACGCTACGAAGTCGCAGGCTGCGAATTTCAAATTAGCCGCGCTCATTGAAATCCCAAAGGCCGTCGCGTCGTTTAAGTCAAAATCAAAAGTGATCTTCTTAAAAATAATCGGCGCCGTACAATTTATAAATTTCAGCGTCTCGATAAATCTCATTGGCGCGCGGCCGACAGAAGAATGACCGTCGAAGATTATCGGAGAACTGCCTGTGAGACTGACAAACGGGCCGAGAGAGTTTGAGGTGTAGTCGACTGTTGTCCAGACAACAGTTCCGTCCGTGACAGTGCCACTTGTTGGCCAAGTTGGCTCGCTGGAATCAGAGGTTCCTGCCGTCGTACATTGATAAACGTATGGGGCGCCAGAATACAGCGGCGACGAAACGAAATAACCAGTAGGGAAAGCGTAACTGCCAACCACGTAGGCTTTGCTGGCAGTCCACTTTTGAGAAGCAACAGCGCCCACGCTAATTGGATATTGGACCTCTCCGGCGATTCCCAATGTCGAAAGACTTGCAAGCGGAAATGCCACGTACGGAAGTCCAGACGTGCACGTCCGACCCTTGCAAATTATCGCATTGAAATAATCTGGCGTATAACCCAAATCATTCCCGGAACTGTCAACATAGATGCAATGCTCATACCCAAATCGTGGGCTCTCTAAGATGAGCTTACCGTGCCCGCTAACTTGCGCAATCTTTCCATTCCATCCATTCGAACTTTGGTTTGTCCCGACAACAATTGCTTGCCCTCCAACAATGCTATAGGACGGTTGCTGTGGAGTCAGCTTCCAAGTGACGCCGCCATCAGTAACGGTATCTCCAATAGTTGTCGGCCACACAGGTTCAGACGCATCACTCGTTCCCGCCGCCGTGCAGACATAGAAATAATTTCCACCAGTCGTCGGATAGGCAACGTTTCCAAGCGAATAAGCGTGACTAGCCTGCCAAGGCGTCGTGTTGGTGTATGCTGAGAAGGGATGCGCACCACTGACCGACAGCGTCGTTGCAGTAGAGTCCAGGAACGACCCAAACTGTTCCGCCGCCAACCCCATGCAAGACCATTGACGATCTGCAAAGTGATAAGCAATTCCACCGGATATGTTATCCGCAGAGCAATCAATTACCGTCCCATAGAATGAACTTAGCGCGAATCCGTACTTAGTGTATCCCTCGCTTGAAAAGGACTGGGTAATAGGCTTTCCGTTCGCATAGCAATGGATGAGCAAGCACGACGTGCTCGCATCCAACCCACAACAGGCATTCGTGCCACCTACAAATTCGCAAGTATCTAGGAGAAGACCCCATGTGTATCCTCTCCAAGCATAGTCTGGTTGCAAGTATCCATCTTTGGCTTTGAACCCGCAATTTATAAACGACATGAGATAAGGATAAGGGCTGCCGGTAGCAGCGCGAACAACAGCGGTCGGGGGCGTCGCAGGCGTTCCTATCGTATAGTTGATAACAGTAACGTTCTCCCATCTTGTGCCAGAACCATTGACGCGAACAGAGCAATCTAAGACCGTCGTATTGCTCAGCAAATAGACCCAAAATGTAACGCCATTTCGTCCCTGAATCGAACGCCACACACAGTTCGTGGCATCACTTTGGACCGCATTTATGTTTGGCGACGACGATGCTGGATTGAGCGACTTCACTGCGTAGGTTGATGGAAAATAAAGCTCTCTAATGATTGTCTGCGACTCAATGAACGCCTGCGCAGCTCGAATGCTGGGACCATCGTCAGCCGCAGCAGGAACATAGGTCTCATCGATAATATTACCGACGGCACCAAACATTTCTGGCGTCACATAGCCATCAAGGATGCGGACCCAGGCGCCAGAAGCTCCCGTCTCGTCCGACAATGGCGCAACGTAAATTCCTTGTAGCGTATCTACTGAAACCTCGGTTGAGAGATCGCTGCTATCCCATTTGAACAGACCTTGCCTATTATCTTCATCGAGGAACGCAACTGTCTGAATGGAGGCGTCTAGCGAAGCCATTTCCTCCCGCGTCACTCCAAGCGCTAGAGCGTTTGCAATCGCAACAACGCTGTTAAGCTTCGTGCGAACGCTCGAACCTATTTCTCCGTTGCTGATTTGAGAAACTGTCATTTAGTCAGCCCATGTTCCCGTATCGACAAACATTCCGCCATCACGCCAGACCCCGGTCGCCATTAAAAAAGGGCTTATGGTCAGTCCCACCAAGGCCCCCCGCACTCTGTTCGATGTTTCCAATCTGAGCGTCATTGGGAACAGCCCCTATACCAACAACAGGTATTAAGTATCCGTGGTACGGAGAATTAAAGTTCGCAAGACCTAATTCGGGTTTTGGCGACCGATATGCTGGCTCGAATTTTGCGTTGACTGTATTCGAAATTGGCCAACATCCAAAATCGGGACAGCTGAGTCCGATCTTAAGACGGTCACGACACGAAAGCCGGCGTAATCGTATGATATTCAATTTCGTTCAGAAACGTCGGCGAGCTCGCCAAAAGATCAAACGTCGCAATTTCAAATACTAAAACTCAAAAGTCGCAAAAACGTCGGGTCACACAAGTCGTCCAATCAGGCAACGTGTTGGCGCAACGCCTGCACCCGCCCGTTGATCCATTCGTATGTCTTCTTGATACCTTCCACCAGCGGCTGCCTCGGCCGCCAGCTCAGAACTCTTTTCGATGAGTGTATTGTCCGAATTCCTTCCGCGGACACCCAGCGGGCCGGGCACGTGGCGCACGGTCAGCTTTTTCCTGGCGATACCCATAATCATTTTTGCAAGGCCATTAATGCTTATCATTTCATCGGAGCCGATGTTCAACGGCCCCGTACAGTTTGACCGCATAAGACGAAGCGTCCCCTCCAAACATTCTTCAATGTATAGAAATGAACGCGTCTGGTTGCCGTCACCCCAAATATCTATCGAGCTACCATCTTCCGCCATAGCGACCTTGCGGCAGAGTGCGGCAGGGGACTTTTCCTTGCCATCATTCCACGCGCCTTCCGGCCCAAAAATGTTGTGATAGCGCGCGATGCGCGATTCAATTCCGTGGTTTCGATGAAAGGCGAGATAGAGGCGCTCGCTGAATAGCTTTTCCCAACCGTATTCGCTATCGGGCGCGGCCGGATAAGCAGTATCTTCCGTGAGGGATACATTAGACGGATCCAGCTGCCGATGCTCGGGATAAATACAGGCCGACGAAGAATAAAATATCCGCTTGACGTTGCGACGTTGGCAAGCTTCCAAAATATTCAAATTCACCAACGCCGAATTGTGCATAACCGCCGCATCGTTCTCGCCAGTAAAAATATAACCAGCCCCTCCCATATCCGCTGCGAGTTGGTAGACTTCCTCGAAACGCAAGTCTACCGCCTGTCGCGCAACGTAGGGATCACGCAAGTCACCGACGATAAAGTCGTCCGCAACGGTTTCGCTGAAACGAGGGTATTTGAGATCGACTCCGCGAACCCAAAATCCTTCCTGCTTTAGACGCTTGACTAAGTGGCCGTCGATGAAACCACCTGCACCGCAGACCAGCGCATTCTTCACGGCTGACTCACTCATAAGCACTCTCCACTTGACTGAATTCCCTCACCGGCGCTCGCAACAACATTATACTCAACAGACTGATCAAACGTCCAGGCTGCCGGACCAGCTCGACAAGCATCAATTCTTGGTTGGTCTGAGAGCCCATCCGGAGAGTTCTTGAATTGTTAGAATCGTTTGTGATTCAAGGAAGGTGGTCTGATTCGTGGAGGGATCGCCGATGTGGACGACGGAAAATCGCGAGCGTTATGATCGCAGCCGGCTGCGCTATCCCAGCGATTTGACAGATGAAGAATGGAATCTCGTTGAGCCATTGATCCCTCCGGGCAAGCCCGGTGGTGGCAAGCGCAGGGTCGTCATGCGCGAGGTGGTCAACGGGCTGATGTATATTTTGAGCACGGGCTGCCAGTGGGTCGCGCTTCCAAAAGACCTTCCGCCCAAGAGCACGGTGTATGATTATTTCGACCTGTGGAGTTGGGACGGCACGCTCGACCACATTCATCACGCGCTTTACGTGGCGTGTCGCGAACAAGCCGCTCGCGAGGCCAGCCCCACCGCAGCGATCAACGACAGCCAGAGCGTCAAAAGCGCCGAAAAAGGGGGCTCCATGACCCGCCGGGGTATGATGCCGGCAAGAAGATCAAAGGCAAGAAACGTCACATCCTCGTCGATACGCAAGGCCTGTTGATGCACGCCATCGTGCACGCCGCCGACATTCAGGACCGCGACGGCGGCGGGCTGGTGATGGCGACCTTGTTCGGCATGTTTCCCTTCTTGCTGAAACTCTACGCCGATGGCGGCTATCAGGGACCGATATTCCGGCGTGCGTTGAAGAAGGTCATGTCGAGGGTGAACGTCGAAATCGTGAAGCGATCCGACACCGCAAAGCAGTTGGTCGTGTTGCCCAAGCGCTGGATCGTTGAGCGCACCTTCGCGTGGTTGGGCCGTTGTCGCAGGCTCGCGCGCGATTGGGAAAACTTCAACCACAAGGCGCTCGCCTTCCTGCGCCTCGCTTCGATCCGCCTCATGCTCCGAAAGCTATGCAATCTCGCTTAAAGTGTCCGGATAAACTCTGAGGCCGGCAAACTAGATCATTTTTGGCTAGAGTCTTCCGCGGGAATTCCCAGGCTGGGAGGAGCGGAGAACGATGAAGGCATCACAATTTTCGGACGCCCGGAAGGCATGTAAGCGCCGGAGACAAAATCCGTCACTGGAGCGGCCCGGCCTTCCGGTTGCGCCGGGCTGATAATCCGGCAGCGATTCCCCTTTGCTCGAATCGGCGAAGGGCGGGGGATGAAGAACGTGGAGCTATATGGACGAGTTCGCTATGCGGTGCAGATTGAGGGTCTGAGCGAGCGGGCGGCGGCCCGCCGGTTCGGGATTGATCCGCGGACGGTGAGCAAGATGATGAAGTTCTCGGTGCCGCCAGGTTAGGCACTCGACGATCGGTTATCTAAACCCTATGGAGTTCGAGCAGAGGGCGGGATTCGCTTAACTGCGTGCCACCCAAACCCGGGGGGCAGGCCATATGAAGCACATTGGTCGCACAAATGTTCTATACTGTTTCAAAGGTTTTTTGGGCTGTAGGGGTCCCATCGACCTCTCTCAAACTACTTATTGTCATCGCTATCGTTTTGACGACCTTACAAAAGCTAAGATGGGCAGTATGGTTCGCTTCAGCAGGCGTAGTGGGTCTCGTTCTAGCTAGCGCAACGCCGGCGGGATATTGGCTGATGGTCCCGCTCGAAAGCCAATTCCCACAATGGGACGGAAAGACCCATCCCGCCCCAAACGGGATTATCCTCGTAGGTGGCGCTAATTGGGACGAAGAATGGGCAGCTTTTATGAAACTAAGCCATCGCTTTTCTAAAGCCCGCCTACTTCTCAGTGGCGTGACCCATTCTGCAAGTGGCGACAGGCTTCTGAGAGACAAATTTGCGCGCCTAGGGGGCAATCCAACGCGTCTCAATTTCGAGGATCGGTCACTAACAACGGCTGAAAATGCACTTTACTCGCAAAAAATAATCAAACCGCGAAAAGACGAACGTTGGGTTCTAATTACGTCCGCTATGCACATGCCGCGCACTGTAGGATGTTTTCGACGCGTGGGCTTTCACGTAGACGCGTATCCAATCGACTTCAAGACTAATCGGACAGCACTAACTCTATTTGATATTAATCTGAACCAGATTGGCTTGTTTGACACCGCTGTTAAGGAATGGACCGGCCTTCTCGCGTATCGACTTGCCGGTAAAACCGGCGCACTATTCCCGGCGCCCTAAAGAGAGAGCCCATGAGAGCTGCCGTCCTCCGTTGAGCATTGGGGTCATCCCAGGCCGGGATATGCGATGCATACGCGCTTCGCGGCACTCCGAGCGGCTGGAGATATATTCATGGCCGCCAGTTTGGAATGGGGCTCTCGGCGTGCAAGCGTTGAGCCGAACCCGTGACGTTTGCTAGCAGGCGAACAATCTCAAGCACGGCACGCGGCGGCGCAAGCCGCGTGACCGCCAGAATGATCTTCGCATGATTGAGGCGCTCTGGGACAGACAAACCAGCAGCGGTGGAGAGACATCTTCGCGTTGCTGTCGCGTTGCCACAACGCGCATACCTTAGCGCGATTGCGATCAAATTATCGCGCACTCGGCTCCGCTCGATATCCGACGCAGCGCCGCCTCGCGGCAGAAGTGCCAGTACCCGTTGAGCGGCAAGCTCCATGGTTTGGGCATATCTTTCCGATGCTTGCCCCGATATGGAATCTTCACCATGATGGCGAACACGATCCAGTACCTCAGGAACAAATCGGCCGAGGAATTCCGCTGCTTTGACGCGTGCTGCGTATTCATATTCCTGACACCCGGAAAGCGATATGTCCCATGGGCCAATCGCCGTGCATACGCGACGGAGAAACAATGGGCTGTTTGTGTGCCAAGCATGTTCGGCAATCCATGGACCACCATCCTGCCTCGGCTTGCCTTGGAGTGATGCCACTTTCCCGTCTTTCCCAACTATTTCAGTGCGCCCATAACAGTAATCCGCTCCAGTCCGCTTCAGGAGTTCGGTCTGGGCCGCGATCTTGTACTCCAGCAGTTCGTCGTCTGAGTCCAGGAATTGAATGTATTCGCCGGAGGATTCCGAAAGCCCGCGATTGCGCGCGACCTGCGCGCCCTGATTGGATTGAAGGATGAGTTTTACGTTGAAAGCCGCGCTTTCATGCGTCTTCGACCACGCGCTCAGGACAGGTTGAGTATCGTCCGTTGAGCCATCGTCAACCACGATCAGTTCGATCGGCCGGTAAGTCTGGGCAAACACCGAATCCAGCGCGCGGAGAATCATGTGGGCGCGGTTGAATGTCGGCACAATGACCGAAACGAGGCCCGGTATATATTCTTCCGGCATCCAGCTCATGGGAGCCAAGCTGGCCGTTTCCTAGGGGAATCGGAAGGCGCGCTGGGATATTTTGTCAACATGCCTTCTTCACCACGGCCATGCCCCTCTCAGTCGACAGATATTCGACTTCCGCTCCGGCAATGACGCTTCCGCTTCATGAAGTGCGGCGCGCTCGCCGGGGCCATCCGGTAGAGCCGAACATCGTTCGCCGTGTGCGATGCCCGTTCCGGATTTCCTGCGGTTTGTCGCCCCGCCCTCTTTCGATGTCGAAACATGGAATGACGACTACACCTCCTTCATTGGCGCGCAACAGCGTGATCGAGCCGCTCCGTGTAGGCCGAAATGGCCTTATTCCACCCCCATCCGGCGGCTATCGCTGCATTCGCGGCGGAAATATCACCTCTGTCGCGCCGCGCGATAACACCGAGCGCTTCCGCCATCCCGCGGCTATCGCCGGGTGCGTACAACACATTCAACGTTTCTCGCAAGTATTCAGAATAGGCGCCATAGTCCGGTGCTATGATTGGTGTACCCATTGTCATCGCTAGCGATACCACGCCGGAGTTGAGATGCTCTCCATAACGCGGAACCAATACAGCATCTGCCGCTTCAAAAAGAAGCGCCGTTTCGGCATCGGAAAGAAAACCGTTACGAAAACCATTGAGAACCTGTACTGGCGCTGTTCGCCGCCATAATTGCAAGCGCGCGCGATACGCCGCCCGCTTGAATCTCGTCGTCAAACCGAAGCGGCCAGCGAAGAGTATTTGCAAGTTCGCAAGACCGCATTGGGCTAGTGCCCCTTTCACAAGTTCGAACTCCATCGGTTTCCGCAGCGTACCGAAGACAAGAGCCGCAAACACATCGTCGTTCAGTTTGAGCCGCTTCCGGGCTTCGCGGCGACCAACTGCATGCGCCCGTATATGCGTATACAGGGATGGCGGGTGGATGATCTGCTTCGATGGTGTCACGTTCGGAAAACCGGCCCGTATCATTTCACGCGAATATCGCGAAAAATGCCCAAGCGTATCGACCGCCTCGTAAACGGTACTGTATAGCTGGCGGTCGAGCGGATGCTCTTGGGCACGATGGGGTAGATAATTGTGCACGGTCGCGACAAGCCGCGTGCGTTGCCGCCACCAACGCAGGGCTGCCTCCAGCCTGTCGATTGAATCGCTAGTGGGCGGGGTCCAGCCCACAAGCTCTTCCGGCCAATGCAAATGAACGAGGTCGTAGTTGCCGGTATGACTGAATAAACTGGTTACGCCCGTTGCGACGTCGTACCCAAGCGCGACATAGGCTTCGACTAGCGACGGCAAGAGCGCAGGATCGTCGGACGGAAGTAAGACCCGCATCGGCATTATCTGGCCACTTCTCGGCTCAAGGTCATACAGGCTTTTGCAGGATCACACATTGAGTAAGCGCAGGATAATTCTTCCCGATCATATAGGTTTCCAAATTCCGTAACACGGTAAGGTAGTCGAATTCTTCAAAACCATAAAGCTCTTGCCGGTTGCCCGAGGTGAATTGAAAAGGCGCGCGTTCCACGAGCCATTTCATGTTAAAATTCCTTCCGTATTTATTCTGCTTCAGGTCCGTAAACGGCTCAACATCTAAAAAAAGGTCCGTTGTTAGAAGAAACATTCCCCCCGGTTTCAAACATCGCCAGACACCGACCATCACTTCGCTCACGGCCTCTTCGCTAAGATGTTCAAGCACGCTTACGGAATAAGCTCCGTCAAATTCGTCGGCTTCTAGATCAGCCTTACCGATCGTCGTGGAGATGCGATGTACGTTTGTACCAAGCTGTCTGTTCAAAGTGCTGAATTTGCTATCGGCATATTGCCACCCCTTGCGCAAATTCTCTTGTCCCGGATCGATATTGACCACATTGTGACCATCGCAATCGAGCAGGAATTGCAAACCGCTTAACCCACCGCCAATTTCGAGAAGTTTCATTTCTTTCTTTTCTGGGAGCGAAAAATACACCCAAGGGTATTCAAAACACCTCGTTGTATTATTCGCCTGATAGGCAAAGGGGTCCCATCTGTAGACAAGATTGCTGAGTCCAGATTTTCGATACAATGCGTTGCGCAAACCAGGTGCGTTACGGAAGCCGAAGGGCGCGCCATACCGGGAATTCCACTCTTCGTATTCTTGAGGCAATTGAGATGGTGCAAGCATCGTTCAGCGCCTTATTTGAAAAGATAAGATTTTTAGGTTGCTCCCATCTTCGACGGTACCGGGGAGAGTTTCCCCGCACTGAACCCCGTCAGTCGACGCTATGTTTGTTCCCGGCCCAGAGACGAGAAAAGAGATTATAGCGGCTGGGCCGCATCAACCAAGTCGACAGTTGCTGGCGGACGGCATGCTGGGCCGGATCGAGGGCAAGTATCGCCGCCACACCGGCTACGTAGAACGCAGCCGTCACCGCAGCAACTTCGAGCAAGCCAATCGCGGACGTATTCATGTTCAGATAGGCGCGAAGCAGCCGGCCGAAAGCGGTTGCAGCGATCCCAAGGATCGTGGGCGCGGCCAACGATCGAAGAACTTCGCCGATTTTCAGGGGAGAGATGGCTACGCAGAATACCAAACCGGGAAGCGCCGCAGCGCAGATAGCAAGGCTATAACATAGAGCGACTCCACGCGCTCCGAACGGCAAGCCGGCCAAAAATGCAAAAACATAGAACGGAACCGCGATCAACGACCAGTGAAACATCCGGCGTGTCTGATTTAGCGACAGGTAAATCCAGCCGGTTGCGTTCAGCGGTGTGGAGGCGAACATCGAGATCGCCAGAAGCAGGAAGATGTGTCCGGCCTCGGTCCAGCCCGGACCATAGACAAGCCGGACCAGCGGCTCCGCCGAGGCGATGACGATGGCCGTCAGGCCGGCCGATATCAGATTGAGTGCCCCGAATGCCTTGAGAAAGGCGCGGCGCCAGCGTTCGGGATCGTCCTGCAAGCGGCTGAGCGCAGGGACCACGGCCGAGGCCATCGGCGCGCTCACCAGCGTCAGCGGCAGCGTCAGTAGCGAGTAGGCGCGCGTGTAATAGCCGAGATCGGCCGCGCCCCAGCGCCAGCCGATCAGTACGTTGTCGAACTGGCGGTGAAAATAGTTCACGAAATTGAAGCCGGTAAGATTGAGGCCGAAATGCAAGGCCGATCCGGCGCGGCTCCAGTGCGTGATTCCCCCGGGCCGCCAAGGGCAGAACCACCACAGCAATCCCGTCGACACGACAGCCGCCGCCCAAAGCTGCACAACGAGCGCCCAATAGCCGATACCGGTTTTCCAGGCGAGCACGATTGCGGCCGCGCCGCCCACGGCCTGGGCAAGGATCGGCGTCCATTGCAATTGTCCCCAGCGCATGCCGCGCTGAAGCAGCGCGTTGTGCTGGGCGCCGGCGGCGGAAACGGGGATCGAAAAACTCAACGCAATAACGAGAAGAAGCACGCGCGGGTCGCCGAACAGCCACGCAGCAACGGGGGCCGCTGCCATGCACAGCAGCATGACCGCGGCGCCCATCGCGAGGTTGATATAAAACAGCACCGAGACGGTCGCCTGATCGATGTCCTTGCGCTGGACCGTGGCCTCCGAAAGGCCAAGGTTGGTGAACATCCCCACAAAAGCCGTCAGCGTGGTTGCCATCGCGACAAGGCCGAAATCCTTCGGCGCCAGAAGCCGCGCCATCACCGCCATGACGCCGAGCTGTACGACGATGCGCGTAACCTGAGCAGCCATCGCGGTGATGCTGCCGCGCGCGGTGCGCGCGCCGAGATCCTGCGTCAGGTGATCGGTACCGAGGGCGCCTCGGTTGCATTCAGCCGCATCCATGCCGTGGCAGCCCTCATCTCCCCTTACGATGGCGGGAACGCCGTCCGCCGCCTCCGCTGAGCCCTGGCAGCTTTCAATGCCGCTCCAATGAAGCACGGTCTGTCGACGAAGTCCCGCCTCCACAACTTTGGTTGACGCCTATCATTGAAGCAGCCTTCTGGCGAGCGTCTCCTCGATCTGGGATCTGGGCGGCCCTGGCGAGCGTGCGGCGGGACTCAAGGGTTTCGGCAAGGCCCTGGACGGCTCCGGCCTTCTTCCCTTCCTCCCGTACGGTGCATGCGAGCTTCGTGCTCGATGCGCTGGAGCAGGCCCCCATGATCGGCGGCCCATCCATCGCGGCGGGCTCGTGCATCACAGCGACCGAGGCAGTACCTGTCGATCCAATATATCGAGCGGCTGTCGGACGCCGGCGTCGAACCCTCGGTCGGCAGCGTCAGCGACTCCTATGACAACGCACTCGCCGAGACGATCAATGGGCTCTGCAAGGCCGAGGTCATCCATCGACGCGGCCCCTGGCGGTTGTTCGAAGCGGTCGAGTTCGCGACCCTTGAATGGGTCGACTGGTTCAATAACCGGCGGCTCTTGGAGCCTATCGGCAACATCTCGCCGGCCGAAGCCGAGGAGCGCTACTACGCCATTCTAGAACAACAAGCCATGGCGGCGTGACTCAAACCAAACGGCCTCCGAAGAACCCGGGGCGGTTCAAACCGTCTCCGGAGGCTATCTCAGATAATTGCTATTTTCGACGCTCACAAAAAGACTCTGCAACAGCGCGAAACTGGTGCTCGAAATCTGTTCCAACGCGATCCGCATCCTTCTTAAGAGACTGTTGTCTCTCATATTGCATCGAATCCGGCTCGCGAAGCAGCTTGTCGAACTTAAGAATTGCGTCGTCAAGACTATTAAACAACAAATCATCATCATGGATAAAGTCTTCGTATCCACCTCCCTTCGGCGCCACACAAATACATCCCGATCTCGCCGCTTCAACGAGCACTATCCCGAATGGTTCAGCTCTTTTACAGTGCAACAAGTACCTGCTATTGGCAAGCAATGCTCGCTTTTCCGAAGCCGCCACCGGGCCATCAATCGTCAACCAACTACCACATCCCCTCTTTAGATCATTCAATTCATTAAGGTATCGAGTATCACTGATGGAACCTACGATGCGCAGATTAACAGGATGCCCTATAGCCCTCAGCGCTCGCACAATTTCGATGCCTTCATGTATCCGCTTACTTCTGTCGATCCTCCCGAGCATAATGATTGACTTATCTCGCTCCATCCAGTTCTTACTAGTATGTGTCGGAGGAATAGGCGGATGGATTACTATTGCCGCCTTATTCCAAACACGAAGCACATTTCTAGCTGTAAAGGATGAGACCGCTACCAACACGTCGTCTGTCAAGGGCTCGGGCCTTTGATTGCGGGCTATTAATGCGCATAATTTTAAATACACGACGCGAAGAAAGCCGGGACGATGAACCAAAGCCGCGAGTCCCTGGTATCCGTCCTGCTCAGTTACACCTCTAAATTCAGCAGAGTCACCGTTTATGTAATGAAGACCCGGGCGTCCAAAGGGAAGGTATTCGTAACCGGAAATTAACAAGTCGTACTCATCAGCGATGGTCTTTACTTGGCGAGCAAACCAAGAACCTCTAATAGCCGACAGACCACGCCGATTAATGAGCAACGTCGGGGCCTTAAGGATCCGCAACTCAACTCCTGCCCGCTCAAGTTCGGTTCCAGCATGAGAGTCAAGTTCGAACAGCGTGACCGTTCCCATCGTAACCACGGAAACCTCATGCTGAGCCGCCAAGCTTTGAGCTATCCAAGCTAAGACCACTTCCGACCCGCCGCTTCCAATACGCGGATGTGCTAGAAGAACTCTCACAGTAACTTACGTCGGTTTGAATGACATCGATTTGTCCAGGGCGGCGGCGGCTCCCTCGTCGACCTAGATCGCGCGATCGACCCG